>NZ_CP150243.1:0-10000 GCF_037975315.1 Paenibacillus sp. FSL P2-0322
GTGGACAGCCATACCTCTGAACTATGGCAGCAAATTCTATCCATCATACAAACCAAGCTGAGTAAGCCGAGTTACGACACTTGGTTTAAGGCTACCAAGGCAGCGAAACTAAATGACCACTCCATTGTGATTTCTGCACCGACAACTTTTGCCGTGGAATGGCTTGAAAGCCGCTATACCAAGCTAGTCGGAGCAACGGTTTATGAAATTTTGGGCAAACAACTAGAGGTCAAGTTCGTTATTGAAGAGAACAAGCCCGCCGAGGTCGACCTTCAGCAACAACCTCAGCAGCAGCCGGTCGTTCATGAAGAAGCTGTGTCCCATATGCTGAATCCCAAATATACATTCGATACATTCGTCATCGGATCGGGGAACCGTTTTGCCCATGCGGCATCGCTGGCCGTCGCCGAGGCGCCGGCAAAAGCTTACAATCCGCTGTTTTTATACGGTGGTGTGGGGCTGGGGAAAACGCATCTGATGCACGCTATCGGACACTATATTTTGGAGCACAATCCGACCAGCAAGGTCGTTTATTTATCGTCGGAGAAGTTTACGAATGAATTCATTAATGCCATCCGGGACAACCGCGGGGAAAGTTTCCGGAATAAATATCGCAACATTGATATTTTGCTCATTGATGATATTCAATTCATTGCGGGCAAGGAATCGACGCAGGAGGAATTTTTCCACACGTTCAACGCCCTTCATGAGGAACGCAAGCAGATTATAATCTCAAGCGATCGGCCGCCTAAAGAAATTCCAACGCTGGAAGAACGGCTGCGCTCTCGCTTTGAGTGGGGACTTATTACGGATATTCAACCGCCGGATCTGGAGACGAGAATTGCTATTCTTCGGAAAAAGGCGCGGGCGGAGAACCTGGATATTCCTAATGAGGCCATGATGTATATCGCTAATCAAATTGATACAAACATCCGTGAGCTGGAAGGGGCGCTTATTCGCGTTGTCGCTTATTCCTCCTTAACCAATCAGGATGTCACAAGTCATCTCGCGGCTGAGGCGTTGAAAGATATTATCCCGTCCAGTCGTCCAAAAATGATCACGATTCAGGATATACAGCATCAAGTCGGGGAATTTTACAATCTACGGCTGGAGGATTTTAAAGCGCGTAAGCGGACGAAGGCTGTAGCTTTTCCACGACAGATTGCCATGTACCTGTCTCGTGAGCTAACCGACTATTCTTTGCCAAAAATCGGCGAAGCCTTCGGTGGGCGTGATCATACGACTGTCATTCATGCGCACGAAAAAATCTCCAAATCCATTCAAGTGGATCAGGATCTGTTTAAAGTTATCAACAGCCTAATAGAAAAAATCAAAAATCCAACCTGAATAAGTTCAGAGCCTATACACAATTTATACACATGTGGATAGGCTTGATTTTATTAGGGTTACAGTGACTTATCCACATATTCAGTGCGCCTATTACTATTACTAATATATTTTAAAGATATACATCACCTAAATAAGGCCCGCGTCAACGCGTGCTTGAAGGATTAAAACCCGTAGGAGGAACTTATGAAGATCAGCATTCTGAAAAACGTTTTGAACGAGGCTATACAACATGTATCCAAAGCGATATCAAGTCGGACTACGATTCCAATTCTGAGTGGTATTAAGCTGGATGTGAATCACCAGGGAGTAACGCTGACCGCCAGCGATACAGACATCTCCATTCAATCCTTTATTCCGATGGAGGATGGTGACCAAACTGTTGTTCAGGTCGAACAACCCGGCAGTGTTGTGCTGCCTGCCAAATTCTTTGTCGAAATTATCAAAAAGTTGCCGTCGCAGGAGATCCATATGGAGGTAAAAGACCAATTCCAAACCTTTATCTCGTCCGGCGCAACTGAAATTCAGATTGTTGGCTTGGACCCTGAAGAATTCCCGGTGCTTCCCAACATTGAAGAAAATCAAGTCATCTCTGTACCAGGAGATTTACTTAAAAATATGATTAAACAGACGGTATTCTCCATCTCCACCCACGAAACGACACCGATTTTAACTGGCGTGTTGTGGAATCTGGCTGAGGGTGAATTGAAGTTTGTGGCAACGGACCGCCACCGCCTTGCCACCCGTAGCGCTCATTTGGAGACGTCTGAAGGCTTGCGTTTTAGCAATGTTGTCATTGCGGGCAAAACGCTGAATGAGCTGAGCAGAATTATTCCAGATCAAAATATGCTTGTGGATATCGTAGTAGCGGACAATCAGGTATTATTCAAAGTAGATCGGGTGCTATTTTATTCCCGCATCTTGGACGGCACCTATCCTGATACTTCTAGAATTATTCCGACCTCCTACAAAACAGAACTGATTGTGGATACAAAAAGTTTAAGTGAGTCAATTGACCGTGCTTATTTGCTGTCCCGTGAGGAAAAAACGAATATTGTAAAAATGCAGTCGCTGGAAAATGGCGGTTTGGAGATTTCCTCTAGTTCCTCTGAGCTTGGCAAAGTGCGTGAGGAAGTAACTGTGTCCAAATTTGAGGGAGAGCCGCTCAAAATTTCGTTCAACTCTAAATACATGCTCGACGTGCTGAAGGTGATTGACAGCGAGCAACTGACGATTGCTTTTACCGGCATTATGAGCCCCATTATTTTAAAACCGGCTGATTCCAGCAATGCGCTGTATATCATCCTGCCATATCGCACAACCAACTGACGTTTAGCGTTAACCCACCCGAGGACAAGCGAAAGGATGAACAAGCCTTGAAACAGATATCTATACAAACCGAATACATTAAGCTCGATCAATTTTTAAAATTAGCCGATTGTGTATCCACAGGAGGCATGGCTAAAGCCCTGCTGCAAGAGGGACAAGTCCGTGTGAATGGTGAACCGGAAGAACGTCGTGGAAGAAAACTGTACCCGGGTGATACCGTAGAAGTAGAGGACAACGGAAGTTTCGAAGTTACAGCAGGAGCATGATCGCCTGGGTGGCAAGGACTCCTTTTAGGTACGGAGTAACAAGGGGGACCCTATGTGTTTGTGAACAACATTGTTTTGCAGCAGTACCGGAACTATGAACAGCTGGAGCTGAATGAATTTGGGCCCGTTAATTTGCTGATCGGACAAAATGCGCAGGGCAAAACGAATCTGGTAGAGGCGATTTTTGTACTGGCTTTAACCAAAAGTCATCGAACGTCCCGCGACAAGGAGTTAATCTCTTTCGGGGCTACTTCCACTCACCTAGCTGCGGATGTGGATAAAAAATACGGGAAAATCAGACTGGATCTCGCGTTATCCACACAAGGCAAAAAAGCAAAGATCAACGGACTGGAGCAGCGAAAACTGAGCGATTTTATCGGTTCGTTAAATGTGGTCATGTTTGCACCTGAGGATCTGGAAATTGTGAAAGGGACACCGGGGGTTCGCCGCCGGTTTCTTGACATGGAAATCGGACAGGTTGCGCCAGGATATCTGTATCATTTGCAGCAATATCAGAAAGTATTGGTTCAGCGAAACAACTTGCTCAAGCAAGCTTGGGGTAAGGATATGGCGTCAGTGCAGCTGATGCTGGAGGTATGGAATGAGCAACTTGTTGAGCATGGTGTTAAAATTGTTAAAAAGCGGAAACAATTTATAACAAAGCTACAAAAGTGGGCTCAGGCCATTCATGAAGGGATCGCAGGTGGGACAGAAGAGTTAAAATTAACCTATGTTCCCTCCTTCAGTGAGCCAGAGGAAGAAGATGAAGCTGTCTTATTGGAGCGATTTATGATAAAGTTATCCCAAATGAGGGAACAGGAAATCCGCCGTGGCATGACTTTGGCGGGACCCCATCGTGACGATTTGGCCTTTGCCATTAACGGCAGAGAAGTGCATACGTATGGCTCTCAGGGGCAGCAGCGGACGACGGCCCTGTCCTTGAAGTTGGCCGAAATAGAGTTAATCCATGAGGAAATTGGTGAATATCCTGTCTTGCTGCTGGATGATGTTTTGTCCGAGCTGGACCCCTATCGTCAGACCCAGCTGATCGAGACTTTCCAAAGCAAGGTACAGACCTTTATCACGGCAACCGGGGTTGAGACTTTGAACGCAGAACGACTCAAGGATGCCAATATTTATCACGTCCACGACGGGCATGTGGAACACTAAGGAGTGAGTGACCGCTATGTATATTCATCTGGGTGGAGAAAAAATCATCCGCTCGTCAGAGCTTGTGGCTATTTTCGATATCTCGATTGAAAAATCCTCTAAAATCTCCAAGCAATACGTGAACCACGCCCAACAGCAAAAGCATGTCGAGATGATTGGCGAAGAGGAAGCCAAGTCCATCGTAGTGACTCAGAATACGGTGTATTATTCCCCCATCTCCTCAACAACACTCAAAAAGCGGGCAAACCAGTTTGTTGCCAATGCTTAACCATAGAATCTATAGAAGTAGGTGAAAGGCATGTCTATGAATCAACCGTCTTATGATGCGGGCGAGATTCAGGTCCTCGAGGGCCTGGAAGCGGTTCGGAAACGTCCCGGGATGTATATTGGCTCCACGAGCGCCAAAGGTCTCCATCATCTGGTCTGGGAAGTTGTGGACAACAGCATTGACGAAGCGCTGGCGGGTTATTGTGACAGCATTCAAGTTGTGGTTCACGAAGATAACAGCGTTACCGTTACAGATAACGGACGCGGTATTCCGGTAAGCGAACACGCCAAAATGAAAAAATCTGCGCTGGAAGTCGTTATGACTGTACTTCACGCCGGCGGTAAATTCGGAGGCGGAGGGTACAAGGTATCTGGTGGTCTGCACGGGGTTGGTGTATCGGTAGTGAACGCTCTCTCCAGCAAAATGATCGTTCATGTTAAACGGGACGGACATCTGTATGAGCAGGAATATCACCGTGGTGCTCCGCAGTATGATGTCAGAGTCATCGGTGATACAGACGAGACGGGTACCCAAACGACCTTCTATCCGGACGATCAAATCTTTACAGAAACGACTGTATACGATTATGATACGCTCCAAACGCGGATTCGTGAGTTGGCTTTCCTGAACAAAGGCATTGCAATCAGCTTGACTGATGAACGGACGGGCGCCAGCGATACATTCCATTACGAGGGCGGAATCAGTGAATATGTACAATTCTTGAATCAAAAAAGAGAAGCGTTACATGAACAGCCGATTTATGTCGAAGGCTCGCGTGATATGATTCAAGTCGAGGTTGCTTTGCAATATAACGACAGCTATACCGAGAATATTTATTCTTTTGCTAACAACATCAATACCCATGAGGGCGGAACTCACGAATCAGGCTTCAAGAGTGCATTAACCCGGATTATTAATGATTATGCACGTAAAAATGGCTTGATTAAGGACAACAATGCCAACTTGACTGGTGATGATGTGCGTGAAGGATTGACGGCGATTATCTCCGTCAAAATTCCAGAACCACAGTTTGAGGGTCAGACCAAGACAAAGCTGGGGAACAGTGAGGTGCGAGGGATTGTCGAATCCCTATTCGCAGAGAAACTCCAGGAATTCCTAGAGGAAAATCCGTCTGTTTCCCGCCGTGTGGTTGATAAATCATTACAAGCAGCACGTGCCCGGGAAGCAGCGCGTAAAGCGCGTGAGCTTACACGTCGTAAAAGCGCGCTGGAAATCAGTTCGCTCCCAGGCAAGCTGGCAGATTGCTCCTCTAAGGATGCTTCGATTAGTGAACTGTACATCGTCGAAGGTGACTCAGCGGGGGGTTCGGCCAAGCAGGGTCGTGATCGTCACTTTCAAGCTATTTTGCCGATTCGCGGTAAAATCCTGAATGTCGAAAAGGCACGCTTGGACCGTATTTTGTCCAGTGATGAAATCCGGTCGATGGTAACAGCAATGGGCACAGGGATCGGAGACGACTTTGACATCGCCAAAGCCCGTTATCACAAGGTCATTATCATGACAGATGCGGATGTCGATGGTGCCCATATTCGTACGTTGTTGCTGACGTTCTTCTATCGGTACATGCGTAAAATCATTGATGCAGGCTATATTTATATTGCTCAGCCACCACTATTCAAAGTAGAGCGTAACAAAGTTGTACGTTATGCGAACTCCGAGGCGGAACGTGATGAGATCATCAGGGAATTTGGAGAAAACGCGAAGTACAATGTACAGCGCTATAAAGGTTTGGGTGAGATGAATGCGACCCAACTTTGGGAAACTACGATGGACCCTGAGAGTCGTACCATGCTTCAGGTAACTGTCAGTGACGCGATGCTGGCTGATACACTGTTCAATACCTTGATGGGTGATAATGTAGAACCTCGTCGTGACTTTATCCAAGAACATGCGAAGTACGTGAAAAATCTCGATTTTTAATGTGTGATGTTCTTTCCTAGTGGCTGTATTACGTGCTCATTAGGTAGTATTTTGTAGGAGTTCACAAGGGGCGCCCAAAGGGGCGTCCCTTTTCTTGTCATTAACCAGCCCGGGTGTATTTGAATATTTAATCTCATTGTTTTAGGCTTTTTTCTTAGAGCGTACGGCTTTACCCGTGGATGGAGAGTACCGTCCGTAGCCTACTGCATATCTGAATATTTTATGATAGAGGCTTTTGTTTGGAAGGGAAGAGAACACCTTGATTGCTGGTCTCGTGTTAACCTCCAGAATCCACGGATAATTTTGCTGATCCAGTCCCACATCTAATCCTATTTCCCTTAAACGTGGGTATCTTTTTTGCAACTGCCAGGCTACCCGTTCGCCCATTTTTGATAATTTTTGCTCCAGTCGTACAGATTCCTTTACATCCATGTATGGAGCGACCAGCTCATTGAAAAAGCGCGTTGTCCCACCGCTGTGATGATTGGTGACGACTTTGTCAGGAGCAGCTACGCGTCCTACAATAAGCGTTGTTTCCCATTGGTGTCTTAAGTTCATCTGGGTTAATACCCTCAGATCGAAAGGGCGTGCTTCATGCTGAAGAAGTGGAATTCCACGCTGGATCAGATATGGACGTTTTCGTATGCGGGAAGAAACCACTCTATGCAGATCTTCTAGACTTTCGAAGGTGAAGGTATCTACTTCATAGCGAAGCACATACCAAGTT
Organism: Paenibacillus sp. FSL P2-0322; assembly: GCF_037975315.1. NCBI lineage: Bacteria > Bacillati > Bacillota > Bacilli > Caryophanales > Paenibacillaceae > Paenibacillus > Paenibacillus sp. FSL P2-0322. The sequence continues at coordinate 7,049 of NZ_CP150243.1, forward strand.
CTCTCTTCGATGATTCCTTCTTCTGTCGGCGGAAGCGGTTCTGTCAGCCTCTCTGCCCGCATAACCCCTTTTCCATAAGTACCGTTATCAGGCTTAATATAGACAGTACCATACACGGCCAACATTTCGTTCAAGTGATCAAACGTGTACAACCGTGTTTCCGGTACATAAGCGGCCAATGTCGGATTGGGGAGAATGGCATTTGTTTTGGTCCACTTACTGGATACTCGCTGAATAGACAAGTAATCTCATCCCTTTCTTTTCGAAATATGAGTCATGTACTTGGAATCCGCAACACTTTGACAAAACAAGGGAAACTAAAGGACAAGTGCGTAAAACAATGATATAATAGAGAAATACGGCGTTTTTCGGAATTTTGCTAAGTGAACCCTGACCGTATACGTATTGTATGTGGAAAAGGCCCTTAGGGTGGGGGCTAATCCCCAGCTCTGGGGAATTTGTTATAATCAGGGCTTGTGAGTTGTACAAGAGAATAGCGATCTGCTACAGGCAGAGAGAGAATGACGAGGGATTTACGCTGTAAAGAGGACAGATGTGTTTAATTGTGCTCTTTTTGTGAAAGTAATATAATTATACAGATGAGGATTTCAGCCAAAATCCTGCGCAGAGAGCGGAGTGTATAGGCAGTATCTTGTTAGGCTTTTCACATAGAGAGCATTGTATTGAAGGATAAGAAGGAGGACCAGCATGGCGGATCAAAATAACTCGCAAATCATCAATAGGGATATCGGAGTGGAAATGCGCGAATCCTTTATGGATTATGCCATGAGTATTATTGTTAGCCGTGCCTTGCCTGATGTGCGGGACGGACTGAAGCCGGTACACCGTCGTATTTTGTACGCGATGTCCGAGCTAGGCATGTCGCCAGATAAGCCTTACAAAAAATCGGCAAGAATCGTCGGCGAAGTTATCGGTAAGTATCACCCTCATGGTGATACGGCTGTATATGATACGATGGTGCGGATGGCGCAGGATTTTTCTTTGCGTTATATGTTGGTGGATGGACACGGTAACTTTGGCTCCGTGGATGGAGATATGGCGGCTGCGATGCGTTACACCGAAGCACGGTTGTCCAAGATTGCCATGGAAATGCTACGTGATTTGAACAAAGAGACCGTTGATTTTATGCCGAACTACGATGGTGAAGAGAGCGAGCCCGTCGTATTACCTGCACGTTATCCTAACTTGCTGGTGAATGGCGTCGGCGGAATTGCAGTCGGGATGGCTACCAATATTCCTCCGCATAACTTGGGAGAGGTTATCGATGGTGTACAAGCATTGATCGAAAACCCCGACATTACGCCGATGGAACTTATGGATTATATTCAAGGGCCCGATTTCCCGACAGCAGGTTATATTTTAGGACGCTCTGGTATTCGTCAGGCGTACCAGACTGGCCGCGGATCTGTGACCATGCGTGCGAAGACCACCATAGAAGAGATTGGCAATAAAGCACGGATTATCGTGCATGAGCTGCCTTACCAAGTGAATAAGGCTCGTCTGGTTGAGAAAATTGCCGAATTAGTACGTGACAAACGTATTGAAGGCATTACGGATCTTCGGGATGAATCGGACCGTACGGGTATGCGTGTCGTTATCGAGTTGCGTAGGGACGTGAACCCGAACGTCGTTCTGAATAATTTGTTTAAACATACGGCTATGCAGTCGAATTTCGGTATTAATATGCTTGCCATTGTAAACAACGAACCGAAGATTTTGAACCTGAAGGATGTCTTGTATCATTATCTCAAACATCAGGTCGAGGTTATTCGTCGCCGGACAGAATTTGATCTGAAAAAAGCCGAAGCCAGAGCACACATTCTGGAAGGCTTGCGCATTGCCCTTGACCATCTGGACGAAGTTATTGCTTTGATTCGTTCTTCCCAAACTGCAGAAGCAGCTCGTGAAGGACTGATTGAGCGTTTCTCGCTCACTCTTGAGCAGTCTCAGGCTATTCTCGATATGCGTCTGCAACGCTTAACCGGTTTGGAACGTGAGAAGATCGAGAACGAATATAACGAGCTAATACAAAAGATTGCGGAATACCGTGAGATTTTGGCGAACGAGCATCTGGTACTCAACATCATTAGCGAAGAGCTGAATGAACTTAAGGAACGTTTCGCTGATGACCGTCGCACTGAAATTACAGTGGGTGAAGAGAGTATTCTGGATGAGGATCTCATTCCGCGTGAAGATGTTATTATTACTGTAACCCATACGGGATATATCAAACGCCTTCCTGTTACTACCTATCGCAGTCAAAAACGCGGTGGTCGTGGTGTAGTGGGTATGGATACCAAAGATGAGGATTTCGTAGAGCATCTGTTCATTACGAATTCACATCATCATTTGTTATTCTTTACCGACAAGGGCAAGGTATATCGGATTAAGGCCTATGAGATTCCTGACCTTAGCCGGACAGCCCGGGGGACACCGATTATTAACCTGATTCAGATTGAACAGGGTGAGTCGATCAATGCGGTAATTCCAATCGAGGAATTTGTGGAGGATAGCTATCTATTCTTTGCGACCCAGCATGGAATCATAAAGAAGACACCACTTGATGACTATGCAAATATCCGCAAAGGTGGCTTGATTGCCATTAACTTGCGTGAAGATGACGCCCTGATCGAAGTGAAGCTGACGGACGGACAGCAGGAAATGATTATTGGTACAGCACAAGGCATGTCTATCCGTTTCCCTGAAAGTGATGTACGGTCTATGGGCCGTAGCGCTACAGGGGTTAAAGGGATCAACCTTGATGAGAGTGATGCTGTAATTGGTATGGACATCGTAGATACCAGCCTGGATATCCTGATTGTAACGGCCAAAGGTTATGGCAAGCGTACCCCTGTTGTGGATTATCGTATCCAAAGCCGTGGAGGTAAGGGGATCAAGACGATTAATGTTACGGATAAAAATGGTCCGGTT
>NZ_CP150243.1:15000-430000 GCF_037975315.1 Paenibacillus sp. FSL P2-0322
GTAATAGCTCACTGGTCGAGTGACTCTGCGCCGAAAATGTAACGGGGCTAAACACACCACCGAAGCTATGGCTTGATGCTTGCATCAGGGGTAGGGGAGCGTTGAATGCGGGTTGAAGGTGTACCGTAAGGAGCGCTGGACTGCATTCAAGTGAGAATGCCGGTATGAGTAACGAAAAGATCTGTGAGAATCAGATCCGCCGAAAGCCTAAGGGTTCCTGAGGAAGGTTCGTCCGCTCAGGGTAAGTCGGGACCTAAGGCGAGGCCGATAGGCGTAGTCGAAGGACAACAGGTCGAAATTCCTGTACCACCGTAATCCGTTATGAGCAATGGGGTGACGCAGTAGGGTAGTGACGCGGACTGATGGATGTCCGTCTAAGCAGTGAGGCTGGTGTGTAGGCAAATCCGCACATCGTTAAGGCTGGGCTGTGATGGGGAGCGAAAATTGTAGTAGCGAAGGTCATGATCTCAGACTGCCAAGAAAAGCCTCTAGCCAGGAGAAGGTGCCCGTACCGCAAACCGACACAGGTAGGCGAGAAGAGAATTCTAAGGCGCGCGGAAGAACTCTCGTTAAGGAACTCGGCAAAATGACCCCGTAACTTCGGGAGAAGGGGTGCCTCGGTAGGGTGAATAGCCCGAGGGGGCCGCAGTGAAAAGGCCCAAGCGACTGTTTAGCAAAAACACAGGTCTGTGCGAAGCCGCAAGGCGAAGTATACGGGCTGACGCCTGCCCGGTGCTGGAAGGTTAAGGGGAGTGGTAAGCCTTCGGGCGAAGCTATGAACCGAAGCCCCAGTAAACGGCGGCCGTAACTATAACGGTCCTAAGGTAGCGAAATTCCTTGTCAGGTAAATTCTGACCCGCACGAATGGCGTAACGACTTGGGCGCTGTCTCAACGAGAGATCCGGTGAAATTTTAATACCTGTGAAGATGCAGGTTACCCGCGACAAGACGGAAAGACCCCATGGAGCTTTACTGCAGCTTGATATTGAATTTGGGTACGATCTGTACAGGATAGGTGGGAGCCGTTGAACTTTGAGCGCCAGCTTGAAGGGAGGCATCCTTGGGATACCACCCTGATCGTATCTAGGTTCTAACTTGGTACCGTAATCCGGTGCGAGGACAGTGTCAGGTGGGCAGTTTGACTGGGGCGGTCGCCTCCTAAAGAGTAACGGAGGCGCCCCAAGGTTCCCTCAGAATGGTTGGAAATCATTCGAAGAGTGCAAAGGCAGAAGGGAGCTTGACTGCGAGACCTACAAGTCGAGCAGGGACGAAAGTCGGGCTTAGTGATCCGGTGGTACCGCATGGAAGGGCCATCGCTCAACGGATAAAAGCTACCCTGGGGATAACAGGCTTATCTCCCCCAAGAGTCCACATCGACGGGGAGGTTTGGCACCTCGATGTCGGCTCATCGCATCCTGGGGCTGAAGTAGGTCCCAAGGGTTGGGCTGTTCGCCCATTAAAGCGGTACGCGAGCTGGGTTCAGAACGTCGTGAGACAGTTCGGTCCCTATCTGTCGTGGGCGTAGGAAATTTGAGAGGAGCTGTCCTTAGTACGAGAGGACCGGGATGGACGTACCGCTGGTGTACCAGTTGTTCCGCCAGGAGCACCGCTGGGTAGCTATGTACGGAAGGGATAAGCGCTGAAAGCATCTAAGCGTGAAGCCCCCCTCAAGATGAGATTTCCCAATTAGTAAGACCCCTTGAAGACGACGAGGTAGATAGGTTGGGGGTGGAAGTGCAGTAATGCATGGAGCTGACCAATACTAATCGGTCGAGGGCTTATCCTAAGAATAAAACGCAAATGAGTTTCGGATCCAGTTTTCAGGGTGTAACCTTGAAAGTATGTACAAGTGACATACAATAAGCGCATGGCTATTCATTCACACGATAAGTGATGAACCGAATAACCGTACGGAAGAATTTACAGTGTAAATTCATGTTTGGTGGCGATAGCGGAGGGGTTCCACACGTACCCATCCCGAACACGACCGTTAAGCCCTCCAGCGCCGATGGTACTTGGACCGCAGGGTCCTGGGAGAGTAGGACGTCGCCAAGCAACAAGTAAAGAGGACCATGATCTCATTGAGATTATGGTTCTTTTTTTGCATATACGTATACTTTAGAAATATCCTTACAAAAGGAAGGTAACATTTTTGTTACGGAATGTAAGAGTAAACCCTGTATAATATAGGTATTGAATCCCATACACACACGCTGCATTATTGCAGAATTATGCAAACTCCATCATAGGATTTTGTATAGTCAATCAGGCTGGTAAGGAGGGAAGATCATGCGGCGAAATAAATGGCTTGCTCTATTGGTGCTATTCAGTGTCGCTGTCGCGATTCTTACCGGGTGCGTGGAGGAGGAGCCTTCTTGGACATCGTTTGAGGGTGCTGCCAATGAGAAGACGTTTCCGGTTCCCAAAGAAGCTAGTAAAACCGATCGGGCCAGCAGTAATTCGGACATGGACTATGTTCGCTATGCACTGCCAGCATTGAAGGAAAGTGATAGTCTACCTGCTCCTTATCTAGAGGAGATTGCAGCTTGGGGCTGGACTGAGGAACCGAATTTATCCACCTCGAATCAGAAGGTGTTTCAGAAAAATAAACACATGGTGCATTTATCTGTGCATGATGGTTCTTTTACTGTATTGGTTCCAAAAGACAGAAAGGCTGTTGTGAAGAGCAAAAGCGTGGATCTTAATTAGGGACACGGTTTTTAACCGAGTAAGTAGCATAGGATTTATTGTAGATCATATTTTTAGTAAACTCATAGCGTATTGTATGCTGTGTATAATGATGAATGAAGAGATCGGATATGGGGAAGCACTCAGAACTGCAGTTGAGTAGGGGGTGGCTTCCTTTTATATATTTGCATGTTGATCAAATGCTCTACATGAATAACGAGGATAATGATGAGGAAAAGTTTACTTGATAAGCGAATATAACGATTACAGTTGTTAAGTCACAAAAAAAGGAGTAACCGGTTGAGGTTGCTCCTTTTTTATTGCTTCGGTCTATATGGGTGTAGGTTAGTTCAGACCTGAATTTTCTATCTGTACGGATAATGAGTGGTTAGATTTACTGTTGATAATATGAGGCATCTTCATCGGTAAACTTCAACATGCCGTCTTTTCTCTCGCCTGTAAGCCGACTGAGGATGTATAGACGCGGTGCAATAAGCCATAGATGCCAGAAGAGTAAGGATACAGTAAAGGCTGGTGGAGACCAGAGAATGAATACGGCTGATAAGCAGATACCGATCCAGAGGGTATGTATGTGCACACGACGAAAGATGCTATAGCCTATATACTGGTCTGTCATATAGCCTAGCCAAGGTAATTTACGATGGAATGCCCAGCGTTTGCGGAAGGATGTTCCGCCACCGATGTATAGGACAGATCGTGAGATTACGAAGTGTACCCATAAGGTTAGGAAAAAGGCAAGAGCAAACAAAAACACGCTAGTCCAGGAAAAGGCAAGAAGCAGAAAGAGAAGCATAATAATAGGTAATGTGATGTGACTCCATATTAGTTGACGCGGTATACTGATTTTTTTAATGAGCTTGTAGTGATAGTAGGTAGCTTTGGTTCCGGTTTCCTCTGTCATGCGAACAGTCCTTTCATTAATCTACTGCATCACAAGTGGCTTCCCGTCCACAGCCGGAAAAAGGGACGGTACTTCGCTCATGCCGCTTTAAATAAGCATTTAATCGTTTTTGTAGAAATACAGAATGATCAACATCCAGTGTTAGCTAGCCTACTCTATAATTACTGGAAAAGCTATCACTGATGAAGTGTTCAAGAGCTCCGATGAAAGGGTATCCATACATAAGAGCTTTTCTTATTATATCGGCATAGACGGCTGTTTTTTAAACATACGGGGTACAAACACCATAATGGCCCAGAAGGAATATATATAGAGTATATCGTCGAACTGGGCTATGAAAAGGTTTAAAATAGTAGAAAGTGCCCCATACTAATAGTAAAAGAAACAAGGTGGGATGGATATGCATGATCAAGGCGGCCACCGCTGCATTATATGCGGGCAGCACAAGCATGAAGGCATTTTTATCGTTTCCGAGTTTATCTGTGATACGTGTGAAGCTGAAATGGTGCACACGGATGCAACTGATGCCAAATATCATTTTTTTATTGATCAATTAAAGCAAATCTGGGTACAGAAAAATGCATAATATCCTTTGCTAATTAGTCTTTGAAGGATTGGCATTCCAAGGTCTGTCGATACGGGCCTTTTTTTCTGTGAGTAAAAGTAGGATTCCGCTTGATTTTACGATAAAATAAGGTAGATATAAAGCTTTGTTTGGAAGGATTGCAGAATGATGGGGAAAAAGGCGGTACATGCACCATTAATGGAAGCTCTAATACGTTACCGGACTCAGGGCAATGCTTCTTTCCATGTACCCGGTCATAAAAATGGACAAGTATATGAGCATGAAAATATTGCGTCTCTGTTGCAAGAAGTGATGTCTATTGATGCGACAGAAATTTCTGGACTGGATGATTTGCATCACCCAGAAGATGTGATTCGTGAAGGGCAGGGACTGGCTGCAAAGTGCTTTGGTGCTGAGGAGAGCTTTTGGCTAATTGGAGGAAGCACGGTCGGTAATTTGGCTATGATTTTAACTGTATGTACGGAGCCGGGAGATCTACTGCTGGTACAGAGGAATGTACACAAATCTGTCCTGAACGGTCTCATGCTGTCAGGGGCTAACGCGGTATTCCTGGATCCGGAAATAGATACACTAAGCGGACTGGCGGTTGCCCCAACGACGGATACAATAAAGGCTGCACTGAAGGCCTATCCTTCGGCTAAAGGGGTGTTACTTACACTACCTAATTACTATGGAATGGGGCATGACCTGACGGCAACGGCTAAGGCCTGTCATGCAGCCCATGTGCCGCTATTGGTAGATGAGGCACACGGTGCCCATTATGGGCTGCATCCTCGTTTGCCAGCCTCTGCGCTATCCTGCGGGGCTGATGTAGTCGTCCAGTCGACACATAAAATGCTTCCAGCCATGACCATGGGGGCCATGTTACATGTGCAGGGAGAGAGAATCCATCGGGAACTGCTTCGTCAGCGGTTGGCGATGGTGCAGAGCTCTAGCCCTTCTTATCCGTTAATGGCTTCACTGGATTTGGCAAGATGGTATATAGAGGCGTATGGAGCGGATGCTTTTACAGTGGGCTTAGCGGCGGCAGATGCTTTTAGAAAGGGCCTGGAGCAGCTCCCACGCTTTCGCTTGCTAGAACCTACACAGCAGGTACTAGAGAGGAAAGGCGCTCACAGGGGAATCTCTGAGGTCCTAGAAAGGGCTGAGGAGGGAATAAGCGGATATTCAACCCAGGACCCTTTTAAATTGGTGCTGTATGATACATGGGGGATACTGGATGGGTTTGGACTCAAGCATGAGTTGGAGACTTATGGATGTACTCCAGAGATGAGCGACGAAAAACATGTTGTTTTATTGTTTACGTTAGGCTCTACGCCTAAGGATGCGAGTCACCTGTTGCAGGCTCTTGTGCATATAGATAATGATATAAGATTTAAGGAGACGGCTGGTGAGCCGAGGGCAACGGAAAAAGAGCTGCAAAGACTCGAATTAGATTTTTCCACGTGGAACAATGATAGAATGAAGGGATACTCTAGTCCGGTGCTTTTTGGGCTTCGACCGATTAGCCCGGATCAGATAGAGAACGTGTCTGTAGACGATTCCGCTGGCAGGGTAGTGGCTGAAATGATTATCCCGTATCCTCCAGGTATTCCGCTGTTATATACAGGAGAAACAATCACAGAAGCGATTGCACTGCGGATGAGTCGTCTACGTGAGCTGGGAGCCAAGTGGCATGGGATAGCAGATGAAAGTATGCTTACAATTCGGGTATTCCGTTTACAATAAAGATTAGATACTAGAGACTTAACAAATACAGAAGACTGAATAAAAGAAGCATACGTAGCCTGTGGGTGACTTTTATTTTTCAGGCAGGAAAGCAGGGAATAACATGAATCGCAAAGGCATTTTTATCACACTGGAGGGGGGAGACGGCTCCGGTAAAACAACTATGATTCAACGGCTGGCGAAGTTTATGGAGGAAGAAGGCTATCCAGTCATCACGACGAGGGAGCCGGGTGGCATCGAAATTTCCGAAAAGATTCGCTCTATCATTTTGGACCCTGCTCATACCAGTATGGATGCTCGAACAGAGGCACTTTTATACGCGGCGGCGCGGCGTCAGCATTTGGTGGAGAAGGTAAAGCCGGCTATTGAACAGGGAGCTATCGTATTATGTGATCGTTTTGTGGATAGTAGCTTGGTCTATCAAGGATTTGCAAGAGGGATCGGAATTGAAGAGGTAGCTTCAATTAATCGCTTCGCGGTGGATGATTGGGAGCCGGATGCCACATTTTATCTGGATATTGAGCCCGAATTGGGATTGGCAAGAATTAATGCGTCACGAGGAGCAGAAATGGACCGCCTCGACATGGAGAGTATATCGTTTCACCATAAGGTGCGAGAGGCATATTTGGAGTTGGCTCGCAAATTTCCGGAGCGAATTACAATTGTTGATGCATCTCCGGCGCCAGAGCAGGTGGAGCAAGTATTGAGGGATTTGCTGAAAAAGCGGTTTGTTCAGAATTTTAGCATATAATTGTCGAAGGATATACGGTAAAATTGAGCTAGGGACAAGGTTGTCTCTAATATGACTTGAAGGAGGAATACAGGATGAAGCTGATTATTGCGATTGTACAGGATAAGGACAGTAATAGATTATCCAGCGGACTGGTGAAAGCTAATTTCCGTGCTACCAAATTGGCGAGCACAGGAGGATTTCTGCGTGCAGGTAATACGACATTTATGATCGGTGTTGATGACAATCAGGTGGACTCATTAATGAACGTCATTCGCAGCAGTTGCAAGGTTCGTGAACAGCTGGTCACACCCGTTACCCCTATGAGCGGGACGACGGATTCCTATTTACCGTTACCTGTTGAAGTGCAGGTGGGTGGAGCGACGGTATTCGTGATGCCTGTAGACCGTTTCGAGCATTTCTGAATCTACACAATAGGGCCTATTCTGCCGATATGATAGGGGAATCGCCTGTATCTTCTCACATGATGGGAGTGAGGGCAGATCCACTAAAACGGCAGCGCTACAGCGTAGTCCCCGGAAAGCCGAAGAAACCCCGAGTTCTAGTTTGAACTGTTCATGAAGGGGGAAAGTGGAAGCATCCGGGGAGAAAGCAGGTTTATATGAAAATAAATCCGGGCTATCGCCCTTTACAAAGTACATTGTCTACAAATGAAATGAGTGCAAAGCCAATTCAGCCCAAGAGCTTCTCCGACGTTATGCAGCAAAATGGGGAGCAGGCTTCGCAGGAGGAATTGAATCGGCGCTTTAAGGAAATACAAATGCAGGGAGATCGTCTTGCACGTTCAATGACGATTCGTGAGTTGAAGGCTTATAAGATGCTGGTTAAACGGTTTTTGGAAGATACAGTTCGGCGAGGCGTGTCCATGAAGGACACAAAGGGTTGGGATCGCCGGGGACGCAGCAAACGTTATAAGCTGATTGATGAAGTGGATGAGCTGTTGCTCAAAATGGCGGATGAGCTGCTTGAAACTGAACAAGGCAAGATTGAGCTTTTGCAAGGGGTCGGTGAGATCAGAGGATTGCTGATTAATCTCTCATTTTAATGCAGACTTATGTTATAAATGAATACAGACGGGCTGTTGCCACGAAGAAATAATCTGCTTGCTGATCATGCTGGCAGATTATTTTTGACTATGTATATGTGGGCAGACGTGATACGGAAATAGCAGCAGTTGCCCCGAAAAACGAGGATTTGAAGTTGGAATCATGAAAATAGCAACAAAGTTTGCCCGGAAGAACAACGGTTTGCTGAGGGATCACAGTTGTTTTCAGTGGAGAAAGTGAGGAAATATGTCTTTTCAACATATAATGGGCCAGGATGTAGCCAAAAAAATGCTGCAAAGTGCACTACGGAATCATACGGTCAACCATGCCTATGTTTTTAGCGGGCCGCCGGGAAGCGGGCAGATGAACATGGCGCAGATCTTTGCTAAGGCTTTATTTTGTGAGCGACAGACGGATGATGCATGTGGGGAGTGCTTGTCGTGCCGTAAGGTAGAGCACGGGAATCATCCAGATTTGCACATTGTAGAGCCGGATGGAGCTACGATTAAAATTGATCAGATTCGCGGGCTTCAACGTATATTTTCTTACAAATCTGAAAGCTCCAATCCGAAGGTATATATTATTCGACAGGCGGATACCATGACAGTGCAAGCTGCTAATAGCCTACTTAAATTTCTAGAGGAGCCCCAGATTCCAGTGGTCGGCATACTCATTTCTGAAAATGGACAGGCGTTGCTGCCTACGATTCAATCACGGACGCAGCAGATTCCTTTCCACGCTTTACAGCCGGAAGTGATGATGCAGGCGTTAATTGGGGAAGGCTATACGGCAGGGCTTGTCCGGTCGGTCGTTCATATTGCTTCAGGACTGGAATCATGTAGAGAAATTCTCCAGCAGAATTGGTTTGCAGAAATTAGAAACGTAGTGTTACAATTAGTGAAGGAGTCCATGAGTCGGGGGAGCTCGTCTATTATTCTGGCTCAACAGAAGATTTTTAAAACTGGACTTTCTGAACACCTGGATATTCTGTTTCATCTGTTTCATTTGTGGTTTAAGGATATGCTTCATTTCCGTTACGGAAGGCACGAAAGCATTGTTTTCATAGATCATTTGGAGTCCGTCTCCAAATTGGCAATCACCCGCAGCACGGAACAATGGGTCTCTTATATGGATTTGGCCGCGAATTGCAGGAAGAAGCTCCGTTTTCACGTCAACGGGCAATTATGCGTGGAGCAGCTTCTGATTGGGTTGTCCGATACAAGCGGTTCTATCACCGGCTAACAGGAAGGCGCGCTTGTTCCACTCTGCACAATCCGCGACGCCAGGTTCCCGGTTTGTGCGACAGTGAGACTTCAATTGCGGCCATTCGTACAATGTCGGCTTCAAATGAGGTTTAGTGGCATACAAGGGGGTTAATTTTTGTATAGTGTAGTGGGTGTCCGTTTCAAGAAGGCGGGCAAGACTTATTATTTTGATCCGCTGGACCTTCCAGTGGAGAAAGAAAACTGTGTCATTGTAGAGACCGCGCGCGGTATTGAATATGGCAAGGTTGTAGTGGGCAAAAAAGAGGTAAATGATTCGGATGTTGTCCTGCCCTTAAAAAAAGTCATTCGTATTGCTGGGGATGATGACGCTCTTGTTGTAGAAGAGAATAAATTGGCGGCCAAGGATGCATTCGGCACGTGTTTAAATAAAATTAAAGACCATGGCCTTAAAATGAAGCTGGTAGATGTAGAATTTACATTTGACCGCAATAAGATCATTTTTTATTTTACGGCAGAGGGTCGGGTGGATTTTCGAGAGCTTGTAAAGGACTTGGCCAGTATTTTTCGTACACGGATCGAGCTGCGGCAGATCGGCGTACGGGATGAGGCTAAAATGCTTGGCGGAATCGGACCTTGTGGACGTATTCTGTGTTGCTCCTCATGGCTGGGGGATTTTGAGCCGGTATCTATTAAGATGGCGAAGGATCAGAGTTTGTCGCTGAATCCGACGAAGATTTCCGGGTTGTGCGGGAGATTGATGTGCTGCCTCAAGTTTGAACATGATAACTACGAAAGCATGCGAGAAGAGCTACCTCAGGTGGGTAAGATGGTTATCACCTCTTTGGGAGAAGGTAAAGTCGTAGGTGTGAATGCAGGTCATCGCACGGTGCATGTTCAACTGTTTGAGATCAGTAAGGTCAAGGAACTTCCAATGGACGATGTAGTCGTCAAGTAAACCATTAGGTTGCTTCGGGGTGGAAACTTGGATAAATTAAATGTTTTTGCGCGTATTCACGAAATGGAAACCCAAATGGGACAGTTGCATAGCGATCTGGGTGAATTGAAACTGGCAGTAAAAGAGCTGCTGGAGGAAAATCAACGACTAACGATTGAAAACGAACAGGTGCGCAAGATGCTCAAACGTGAAACCTCTGGAGAAGAAAAGACGGCAAACAAGCCGAAGCTTCCTCCTCCGATCGTCATTAAGGATGAAGGGCAAACGGGTGAGGTCGTGGGTGAAGGCTACGACAATCTAGCAAGGCTGTATCATGAAGGATTTCATATATGCAACGTGTATTACGGACATTTGCGAACGGAAGGCGATTGCCTCTTCTGTCTGTCATTTTTGAATAAATAAAAACAAGCCGTAGGAGCAAGATGCCTACGGCTTTTTTGTAAGGAAGTATGAGTGAAAAGCGATTTTGGTTATAAAAGATGGGAGAGCACTATGGACGAAAATGAAAAGAAGTCTGAACGAATTGATGATTTACTTTCACATAATTTGCGCATTATCCAAAGTGATGAAGTATTCAGCTTCTCGATGGACGCGGTCTTGCTGGCACGTTTTGCCGGTATTCCGCAGCGTGGAAAGATTCTGGATCTGTGTACTGGCAATGGGGTTGTCCCGTTGTTGCTAACGACACGAACAAAAGCGTCTATTGAAGGAATTGAGATTCAACCACGCTTGGCAGATATGGCTAGACGCAGTGTCAGCTTGAATGGATTAGAAGCAGCAATTGAGATTCGGGAAGGGGACCTGCGTGAGCTGGTTCAAATCACGGGACATGGTGTTTATGATGCGATTACCGTGAATCCCCCCTATATGCCGCTAAATGGTAGCGATATCAAGCTGAATCCTCACCAGGCAATTGCCCGTCATGAAGTGAACTGTACACTGGAAGAAGTCATTCAGGCATCCACCCGGCTCGTCCGTAATGGGGGCAAAGTATCCATGGTTCATCGCCCGCAGCGATTGGGTGAGATTATAACCTTGATGCGTAATCATAGTTTGGAACCCAAACGAATACGTTTTGTTCACCCACGAGTTCATATGGAAGCCAATATGGTACTGGTTGAAGCATTACGTGACGGCAAACCGGAGGTTCGTCTGTTGCCTCCGCTCATTGTATATCAGGAAAATGGGAATTATACTCAGGAAATAAGAGATATCTATGGAGAAGTAAGCAAGGGGGATTCTGTGTGAAAGCAGCTGTACAAAAAAGCTTTAGTACCAGCGAAGAAGAACGGGGAAAGTTGTATCTTGTTGCAACACCCATTGGGAATCTGGACGATATGACCTTTAGGGCGATTAACACCTTAAAATCATGTAGTATTATCGCTGCCGAAGATACGCGGCAGACACGCAAACTGCTCACCCATTTCGAAATTACACCGGATATGCTCTTCAGTTATCATGAGCATAATAAGGCTGCAAGTGGGCCTGAACTGATACGTTATATAATAGAAGGAAAAAATTTGGCACTGGTTAGTGATGCAGGTCTACCGGCCATTTCTGACCCTGGTTCGGATCTGGTCAAGCTGGCACTGGAAGCGGAAATTAGCGTCATTCCTATCCCAGGAGCAAATGCAGCACTATCGGCTTTAATTGCTTCAGGACTGGATACAGAAAGGTTCACCTTCGCTGGCTTTCCACCACGGGAGAAAAAGGACCTAGAGAAGCTGTTGCTATCGTTTCAGGTATCTCACGGCACAATTATTTTTTATGAATCGCCTCATCGCATTGTGAAGACATTGATGGTGTTGAAGGAAACATTAGGTTCACGCAAAGTGGTGCTTGCGCGTGAGCTAACCAAGCTGCATGAGGAATGGGTGCGAGGAACCGTGGAGCAATGCCTTGCTAAACTAGAGGAGAATCCACCGATTGGTGAATATTGCCTGGTGGTTGAAGGAAAAGACGAAGAGGAAGAGGAACAGGAACGTCAGGCGTGGTGGCAGTCCTTATCTTTGGAGTCCCACGTCGCACATTACGAGGCAGAGGGACTTACACGTAAGGATGCAATGAAGCGTACAGCCACAGATCGTTCAATCTCCAAGAGAGATGTTTACAACGCACTCTTATGAATATCTGTCTAAACAAAAAAGGGCCTTCCAACGGTTGGGTTCAAACCGTGGAAGGCAACAAGGAGTATATATGAAAAAGGTTAGAATTAACAATATCTGATAAGTCTATTATATACTAAAATTCTCAGTTTGTCACAGGTGTTGGGATTTCAGAAATGCAATCTTGGCAAACAATTTTCCCTTTGAAGTAAATTACGTTCTCAGCATTGCCGCAGAAGATACAAGCAGGCTCGTATTTTTTAAGCATGATGCGTTCGCCATCAACATAAATTTCCAAAGCGTCTTTCTCTCCGATTCCCAGGGTACGACGCAATTCGATTGGAATAACAACACGTCCGAGCTCGTCAACTTTTCTTACAATACCAGTGGATTTCATCATAATAAATCAGGCTCCTCTCGCCGTTTAAAATAATATAAGTGTCATGATTCGACAAAATTTTCTCTTTTCTGATATTTACTATACCAACGATTCCCAAAACAGTCAACCTTAAAAATGTAGTAACAGTCTGATTATGCAAAAGTATTTAGATTAAAGACCTTTACTCATGTGTATTGCCTTATCTTATTGATGATTTATTCAGTTTGTCGATTTGGAAATGTCGAAAAACTATAATTCGACATATTACGACAAAGAATGTCGAATGAGGGAAATTATTTAGGATTTTATTGTATTTTAATCCATTATTCCGAATATTAAAGGAGCTGATATCTTGCACCAGCCACTCAGTGAAGAAAAAGTTTTTAAAGACCCGGTACATAATTACATCCATGTTCAGGATACTGTGATATGGCGGTTGATCAACACGCCAGAGTTCCAACGTTTACGGCGCATACGGCAGTTAGGCACATCGTATCTTACGTTTCATGGAGCGGAGCATAGCCGTTTTTCACATTCATTGGGCGTATATGAGATTACGAGACGTATTATTTCTCAATTTGAACGTGGAGATTTCCCAGATTGGCCGAAGGAGGAAAGGCTGGTTGCTCTGTGTGCAGCCCTATTGCATGATGTGGGGCATGGCCCATTTTCTCATTCAATTGAGGAAGCCTTTCATATGAACCATGAGGATTGGACATGCCGCATTGTACTGGGAGACACGAAGATCAACGCCGTGCTACGGCAAGTCGACGACAAGCTTCCACAAAAGGTGGCTGCGGTTATAGCCAAAACGTATGATAAGCCAATCGTTGTCAACTTGGTAACCAGTCCGCTAGATGCTGACCGTATGGATTATTTGTTGCGGGATGCTCATTCGACAGGTGTCAACTACGGCACAATTGATTTGGATCGTATTTTACGACTGCTACGTCCTCATAATGGGAGAATTGTTGTGAAGGAATCAGGCATGCATGCAGTAGAAGATTATTTAATGTCACGCTACCAGATGTATTGGCAAATTTATTTTCATCCTGTAACACGCAGCTCGGAAATCCTTTTACGTAAAATTTTCAAGCGAGCAAAGGAATTGTTTAAAAACGGATATGAGTTTGGTTTTCTGCTGGACCCGCTGCCGGATCTGTTGAAAGGAGAGCTTACAGTAGAGCAATATCTGATGCTCGACGAGTCATTAATCCAGACCGTATTTAGCCAGTGGAAACGAGAAAAGGACGAGATTTTAAGTGATTTGAGCAGCCGTTTTATGGACCGTAGATTGTATAAATATGTAGAGATTGAAAATATGGATACAGATACCATTGACAGTATTAGAGAAGCTTTGAAAGAGGCTGGTTTGCACCCTGAATATGATTTTGAAATTGATTTTCCGACAGATCTTCCTTATGATGTGTTTCGGCAGGGTGGCTCGACGGACAACCAGATTTTACTGCTTGGACGTCAGGGCGAGGTGAGTGAAATATCCGAAGTTTCGGAAATTGTGCGCTCAATAAGTGGTATTCACCGAGGAAAATATCATATGTATTTTCCCCAGAATAAATTGAACGCGGTAAAAGACAGGCTTCCTGCCGAAATAAGGAATTATTTTGTCAAAGAATAGACAACTATATAGAAATGTAAGTAAAAAAAGGAGATGTAAACCTTGGATTTATTCGACACTCATACTCACTTGGATGCGCCACAATTTGACGAAGATCGTGAAGAAGTTATAGCACGTGCTGTCGAATCAGGAGTAACACGGATGATCAATATCGGATTTAATCGTGAGACCATTCCATCCACTATGAAATTGGCCGAGACGTATGATTTTATTTATGCGGCAGTTGGATGGCATCCGCAGGATGCTATTACAATGCAGGAGGGCGATCTAGAATGGATTGCATCGTTATGCAGTCATAAAAAGGTTGTAGCCATCGGAGAGATCGGTCTGGATTATTATTGGGATACATCACCGAAGGATGTGCAGCATCGGGTGTTTCGAAATCAAATTGGTCTGGCTCGTGAGCTCAAAATGCCCATTGTTATCCATAACCGGGATGCACATGAAGATATTGTTAAGATTTTGCGCGAGGAAAAAGCGAGTGAGATTGGCGGAGTCATGCACTCCTTTTCGGGTAGCTGGGAAACTGCCAAAATGGTGCTGGATATGGGATTTCACCTTTCCTTCGGTGGTCCAATAACGTTCAAAAATGCCAAGCAGCCAAAAGAGGTGCTCGCACAGGTGCCGCTGGACCGTCTGCTCATTGAAACTGATGCTCCCTATCTGACGCCTCATCCGTTTCGTGGGAAGCGAAATGAGTCTGCACATGTGAGACTGGTAGCAGAGGCTGCAGCCCAAATCAAAGGGATTACAGTGGAGGAATTAGTGTCAATAACGACCCAAAATGCCCTGGAACGATTTGACATTCAATGAAAAAGTGAAGAAATCGATCAAAATAAAGAGATAGACGAAGCTAATCATGAATTTGTTGCAGGAAACTCGAGAATATTACAATATTTTAACCGAATATTTTAAAAAATGTACTTGAAACCTGCTTTACAACATGCATAGAAACAGGATATCATCTTTTCAGTGAATTGTTGTTTGAATGTAAACATCAACAAGTCATTTCATGAACCAGTCTCGCTGAGTCCCTTTTACAGGGAACGGGGGAACCGATATGGCTTACAGTACGTCCGGCATATGTGCAAGAAGGGAACGTCTCTTCCGCCAGCCGGCTCGACCGAAATTCTTTCCCCGGATGGGATTGAATAGGTGGAGGAGCCGTATTTCGATTTCTTTCTGGGTCTTCGGGGTGAATGTGAAGGCGACCGCCATGAGCGGTTGACCCAAGCTAGGGCGACTCTCTACGTCCGAACCCGACAGCTAACCCCGTAAGCGTAACAAGAGAGAAGCCATCTCGTGCATGAGTTTTCCCGCATATTCACACATGCCGGAAGCCACGAAAGAGCTCTCTAGTCTCTTTCTCTGGCTTTTTTTGTTGTGAATAAAAGAAAATCTGTCATCATACTGTGGTTAAACAGGGGAGGACAGCATGCCGCGAAGACGGGTACATGGTGCAGGACAGTCGCAGTTTGGGCTTGTCTTGTAGAAAATCTGTTATAGTCACGTCAAATCTCAACTATGTCTTACTCCAGACGGCGGGCTATGTAAGGAGGACGGAGGAAATGGGCATTTTCCAAAAAAAGGATACCCATGAGTCACGCTCATCCAGCATGTCTTACGTATTGCGTTGGAAGCAAGAGAATGTGCGCCAGGCTGCTTTGGTTGCTATTTTTCTAATCGCGCTAACGATTATGATTTCAATTCTGATGTACACGCAATCTAAAAAACAAGTCTTTTTTGTCATCGATGGCAAGGCGTCTGCGGTAGAAACCCGGGAATCCAAGCTTCAAGATTTGCTGAGCGAGCATTCCATTTCACTTCAGCCGCATGATACAGTTTCCATGCCGCTAAATGGAGCAATACAGGATGGCGATCGCGTAGTCATTAAACGTGCCAATCAAGTCAAAGTATCTTCAGGCAATGAGACGAAAAAGCTGTACACAACAGAAAATACAGTAGAAGGTGCCATTCGTACCTCGGGCTATAAATTATCATCAACGGATAAAGTTTATCCTGCGTTGGATGCCTCTGTTTCGTCTAACATGGACATAAAAATCGTCCGTGTGAAGAAACAGCAGGTCGAACAGAAAAAACAGGTGCCTTATCAGGTCATCAAAACGGCCGATCCGAGTCTTTATAAAGGCGATAATCGGGTCATTCAAAGCGGCAAATCGGGTGTGGTCGTCCAGCACGTTCAAAAGGTATATCATGATGGAAAGTTGGTATCCAAACAGCTGGTTAACAAGGAAGTTGCACAGAACCGTGTGGATAAAGTCATTGCGGTAGGAACGAAGAAAAAACCGGTCGTTCTGGCTGCTTCCGTCGGTCCCAATGATGCGGTTAAGGCAACAACGGTTAGTTCGGGCAGTGCTGTCCGTAAAGCAGGCGTCAATTTTAAATATAGCAAAGTTTTACAAAATGTCTCCATGACGGCGTATTCCTCACAGGAGCCAGGTATCGGTACACGTACTGCATCCGGCGCACGTGTCACGGAAGGACGCACCATCGCGGTCGATCCGAGTGTAATTCCAATCGGCTGGTGGGTGTATATCGAAGGGGTGGGCTTCCGCCGTGCGGAGGATACCGGTGGCGCGATTAAAGGCCACAAAATCGATGTGTATTATGAGAGTTTGAGCCGAGCCAACCAATTTGGTCGTAAGCACGGTAAAACCGTTTATGTTATCGGACCGATAAAGCCTGAAATCAACTAAAACAGGTTGTGTATGTTGAGGGCAATGCGATAGTATTAATAACATAGTTATGCCATGCTAAGAAGAGGATATCCTCTTCTTATTTTGTTTTCAAAAGCAGGGAAAGATAAATATAGCTTGCTGTGTAGCAGTGGAGGGAAACGCAAATGATCAAGGAAGTGATCGTGGTAGAGGGCCGGGATGATACGGTGGCCATCCGCCGCGCTGTTGAAGCGGATACGATAGAAACTGGCGGCTCAGCCATTAATAAAATGACGCTGCGTAAAATTGCATTGGCGCAGGAGCGGCGGGGGGTCATCATTTTAACCGATCCCGATCATGCAGGGGAGCGCATCCGTAAGATTATCGCTTCCAAGGTACCCGGCTGCAAGCAGGCCTTTATACCCGAGGCAGAAGCGACGCGCAAAGGAGATATTGGCGTGGAGAATGCCTCACCGGAAGCGATCAGACACGCTCTTGCACGGGTCCATACGACAGTGGAAGGCGCCGACCCGCTGATTGAGTGGGCGGACCTGATTGATGCTGGACTCATCACCCACCCCAATGCTGCTGCACGCCGTATGGCCTTAGGGAATGTGCTGGGTATTGGTTATTGTAACGGAAAGCAGCTACATAAACGGCTCTCTGTATTTCAGATCAGCCGCGAGGAATTTGCCGGGGCGCTGGCACAAATTGAAAGTGAAGGATTGTGATATCCGTATGACAGGGATTCAAGATATAGCAACACCGCGGCGTACGAAGGACATTATTCAACGGCACGGTTTTTCGTTCAAAAAGAGTTTGGGACAAAATTTCCTGATTGATCAGAATATTCTCAATAAGATTGTAAATGCTGCCGGATTGGATGAGACGAAGGGCGCACTTGAGATCGGTCCTGGGATTGGTGCTTTGACCGAGAAGCTGGCCCAATCGGCCAAGGCAGTTACCGCTGTCGAGATTGACCAGCGGCTACTGCCAATTCTCGAAGAAGTGTTGGCCCCTTACGAGCATGTGAAGGTACGTCATGGAGATGTGTTGAAGCTGGATTTGCGCGAGGTGTTCGCAACCGATTTTGCAGACGTGAGCAAAGTAAGTGTCGTGGCTAATCTGCCGTACTACGTTACTACACCGATTCTGATGAGGCTGCTGGAGGACAAGCTCCCTTTGGAGAATATCGTCGTTATGATCCAAAAAGAAGTGGCTGAGCGTATGGCTGCGTCTCCTGGAACGAAGGATTACGGCAGCCTGAGCATTGCGGTGCAATATTACAGCGAACCTGAATTAGTCTGTATTGTGCCGAATACAGTATTTATTCCCCAGCCGAATGTGGAGTCTGCAGTCATCCGGTTGCGTGTACGGGAAGCCCCTCCAGTGGAAGTGGTGGATGAGAAGCATTTTTTTGAAGTGGTTCATGCTGCTTTTGCCCAGCGTCGTAAAACCATTTCCAATAACTTAAAAAGCCGTTTCTTCACCAAAGAGAACAGGGACACGCTGGAGCCGTTGTTGCAACAAGCTGGTATTGAACCCTCCCGTCGAGGAGAAACGCTAAGTATTGAGGAATTTGCGCGTCTCAGCGCTGTGCTGTTGGAGGCAGGTATATCCTAAGCTGGAACCAAACTGTGCATTCACCCATACGATATAGGAGGGGTGATACAGTGTGATGAGTTTAGGAGACTTGGTCGTTCGGAAATCGTACGGCGGAGATGTCACGTTTCGTGTTGAGGACATCCAGCGGGATAAAGCGATCATTAAGGGAATAGAATTTCGGCTGCTGGCCGATTCCCCAGTGAACGATCTGGTCAGAGTGCCTGCAGACCAGATTAGCGGTAAGACTCAGCAGGCCCATATTAAGGCTGGTGAGTCTCTTAATCTGTTGCAACGGGCACGCCAGCAGCAAGCTGCTCGTAGTCAGGCAGCTCTGGTTGGGGACTGGAGTGATCCGGTCGAGTCAACGTATTTTGAAATGCCGGGAAAGGTTCTTCATCTGGATGGAGATCCCGGCTATTTGAAAAAATGTCTCAGTTTATATGAACAGCTCCGTGTTCCTGCAGAGGGACATCACGTTCACGAATCGGCAATGGCGGACACGTTGTACCGACTGCTTCCCCGTATCCGTCCGGATATCGTAGTCATTACCGGACATGACGGTGTGCTGAAGCAGCCACAGCCTTACGATTTGTACAGCTTGAAAAGTTATAAAAATTCGCAAAATTTTGTGGCGGCGATTCAGGTAGCAAGACAATATGAACGTCATCTGGATTCGCTGACGATTGTAGCGGGGGCGTGCCAGTCCCATTTTGAGGCGCTGCTACGTGCGGGAGCGAACTTCGCTAGCTCACCAGGGCGTATCCTGATTCACGCGCTGGACCCCGTTTACGTGGCTGCCAAGGCGGCCTTTACTTCGATCCGTGATACGGTCAACATGGGGGACCTGTTTCACCAGACAATCAGTGGCAGCCGCGGAGTGGGTGGAATTGAAACTAGGGGAAGCTATCGCATCGGCCTGCCGAAGCTTGAAAATTTGTCTACGCTTAAAGTAACGCCTTCCGCAATCTAGGATTCAAATGTGCCAATAGGATTAATCTGAACAAAAAGCCTCTGCTTTTAGAGGCTTTTTGTCATTTTTTATATAAATTATTCCTGTTCGCAAAAAATTAAATTGACAACTTATTTTTCGTGTTGTTATAATATTTAGCTTGATTTGACAATCCCTCTAAAATTCGTTATAATGGACAAGGAAAGAGGTGGTCGTTAGGCAATGGCTAAAAATACGCTGTTGGAAATCAAACGCAGTCTCGACGCACATGTAGGGCAAAAAATTTTGCTGCGGGCTAACGGCGGACGCCGTAAGACCGTCGAACGAACTGGTGTCTTGGAAGAAACGTACCCTTCTGTTTTTATCGTCAAGCTGGATCAGGAGCAACAGACGTTTAAACGTGTCTCCTACAGCTATGCTGACATTCTTACCGAGTCGGTGGAAGTCAGCGTATATGATCCCGACTCCCATACAAGTGTAGTCGAATATTTTGAAACACCTTAATTAATTTCGTGATTTATACCAGCTTCGCAGGTTTAACGACGGCTTCGTCATTTCAAATGACGGGGCCGTTTTGTATATACAGAGCAGGATGAAGCATGACATCTCTGCACATACTAAGCCGGGAATGATCTTCCTTATTCCATTGCCGAAGGAGGCGTATGTATGAGCCGAAGAAGACGGAGTGTCATGTCGGAGGAGCTAAAGTACGAGCTGGCCAAAGATCTTGGGTTTTACGACACGGTCAAGGAAGAAGGTTGGGGAGGCATTAAAGCCAAGGATGCGGGCAATATGGTCAAGCGGGCTATCCAACTTGCCGAGCAGGCGGCTTCCCGCAAATCGTAGCTATCGGTGGTGCTGATGAAAAGCGGGGATATCCGGGATTAGACCGGGTCATCTCCGCTTTTTTGAACCTCATGACTTGACACGCTGAGTCTGATATAATATGTTAAGCTGTCTTGAGGGAAAAGTTGAAGGTGGGTGAACGCCTTGAAAATATATGAAAAAGCACCGGCGAAAATCAATTTAATGCTTGATGTTCTACGTAAGCGGGACGATGGTTATCACGAGGTCGAAATGATTATGACCATGGTCGATCTGTCTGACCGATTGACGATGTCCGAGTTACCGCGTGATACCATTATTATTTCAAGTCAAGCCGGGTACATACCATTGGATGAAAAGAACTTGGCTTTTCAGGCTGCGCGTCTGATCAAAGAACGTTATAACGTGTCTACGGGCGTCCACATCCATCTGGATAAGCATATCCCAGTGGCGGCAGGGTTGGCAGGTGGAAGTAGTGATGCTGCCGCAGCGCTGCGTGGACTGAACAAGCTATGGAAGCTTGGCATCTCGGATGCAGAGTTAAGGGTGCTGGGTGCTGAGCTGGGCTCAGATGTACCTTTCTGTATTACAGGGGGTACAGCTTTAGCGAGCGGACGCGGAGAACTGCTCAAGCCACTTCCGAATCCGCCACAATGCTGGGTGATCCTTGCGAAGCCGCCGATTAATGTGTCGACGGCTGAAGTGTATGGTCGTGTCAAAGCAGATCAGATTACGCACCACCCGTCTGCCCGCCAGATGGAGCATGCGATCCGTAACGCTTCTTTTACCGATGTATGCAACGCGCTGGGGAATGTACTGGAGGATGTAACACTAAAGCTGTATCCAGAGGTAGAGCATCTTAAAAGCTCCATGATCCGCTTAGGAGCAGACGGTGTGCTGATGTCAGGTAGTGGACCTACGGTGTTCGGACTGGTATCGAAGGAAGCCAAAGTGCCACGGATTTACAATGGACTAAGAGGGTTTTGTAAAGATGTGTATGCAGTACGACTTTTGACCTGATTTTAGATATTTTTTTCTTATTATAGTGGTAATTGTTGTACAAATACGTACGAAGATGATATATTTACTATTAAATATTCGGATTTTACTATATCACTTACATTCCGCCAGCAACCGGCCAGTCCGCCGGTGCTTTACTGTACAAAGCGGGCGGCAGGAGAATAGATCGCGAGGAATTGTTGTGAAAAAACTTAAAAGAAGCTCACGATTGGTGGAAATGACGCAATTTTTGTTGTCACGGCCGCATACGCTGGTGCCTCTTACTCATTTTGCGGATCGCTACGGGGCAGCTAAGTCGTCCATAAGCGAGGATCTGGCCATCATCAAGGAAGTATTTGAGGATGAGGGCACTGGCGAGCTTCTGACGCTGGCGGGAGCGGCAGGGGGCGTCAAACTGATCCCAAGGCTTTCCAAGCAGCATGCGCTTGCGTTTGCGAACGACCTGTGTGCACAACTGGAGCAGCCTGACCGCATATTACCAGGAGGATACCTGTATTTGTCCGATTTGCTGGGCCAACCTGCGATGATGAACGAAGCTGGTAAAATATTCGCGACCGCTTTTGCCAATCGTCAGATTGATGTGGTTATGACGGTGGAGACCAAGGGTATTCCACTTGCCTATGCAACCGGAGCACAGCTGAATTTGCCAGTCGTTCTCGTACGGCGTGATCATCAGGTGACAGAAGGCTCGGCTGTAAGTATTAATTATGTTTCAGGATCACAAAAGAGCCTGCATACGATGTCTTTATCCAGACGTGCAATGCGTGAGAAATCGCGTGTGCTCATTGTAGATGATTTTATGAAGGCCGGTGGCACGATTCAGGGGATGGTCGACTTGTTGGCTGAGTTCGATGCTGAGGTGGCCGGTGTAGGTGTGCTGGTAGAATCAGGCGAGGTGGAGAACGAAGAGCGCCTGCTGCACGATTATATTTCACTGGCGAATCTGACCGCAGTCGATTCTCGAAGCAAGCAAATTACAGTCAAGCTGGGCAATTATTTTGATGAGTGAACAGGGCAGTAAATTGTCACAATCCATCATAAAATACCTAAATATGTCGAAAAGAAATCTTTTCAAAAAAATTACCTGAATTTAGGATACGAATTGCCGAAAAAAAGAAGGATTTCGAACTGCTGTGTGGAATGTATACACCAAGTCCTATTTGGAAAAAGGTGGTGAAACACACATGCAGATTACGGATGTTAGACTCCGCCGAGTGAACTCAGAAGGAAGAATGAAGGCGATTGCATCCATTACGATTGATAATGAGTTTGTTGTTCATGACATCCGAGTTATCGACGGTAATAACGGGATGTTCGTAGCTATGCCAAGCAAACGAACTCCAGACGGAGAGTTTCGCGATATCGCTCACCCGATATCTTCAGGAACCCGTGAGAAGATCCAAGCTGCTGTATTGACTGAGTACGAACGTGCAGCTGTGGATGAAGAAGTTGCTATTGAAGAAGGCGCTTAATTCGCCTAAAGCAGGATTGGGGTACAAAAGAAAAAGAGAGCCACTAACTGTGGCTCTCTTTTCTTTTTGTCTGGAATGAGATATATTCTTTAGTGAGTTAACAGTCAGTTTTAAGGCAACTTGGAGCCATCCGGGCTGCCGAAGCGGCTTTTTCATAAGACAGGGACTAGGCAGCGATGCGTCCCGGGGATGAATGTCCAGCACAAGCTGGCCTGAAAAAATAGCCATTAACCAAAGGTTCGCCGTTATTTTTCAGGAGGATTGTGAAAAGTTAAGCAAAATCTGATCTGGGAATTAACGTTTTAGCCAAGGGGTAACTGTTATTTTCAGGATAGGAGGTTGGACTTGTTGGAAAGGTTGGCAGTCATTCTTGCCGCAGGGCAGGGAAAACGTATGAAATCCAAATTATATAAAGTTCTGCATCCGGTGTGCGGAAAACCGATGGTCGGGCATGTGCTCGACACGGTTCGTGAAATCGGTGTGTCCCGAAGTGTAGTCGTCGTGGGTCATGGAGCAGAGGCGGTACAGTCTTATTTGGGACCGTCAGCAGAATATGCGCTTCAGGCAGAGCAGTTGGGAACGGGCCATGCTGTCAAGCAAGCCAAGGACTTGCTCGGTCAGGAAAAAGGTACAACCATTGTCATTTGTGGGGATACTCCTTTGATCACAGCGGAAACGCTAGAGGGCTTGGTGCAACTGCACGAGAGCCGTGGGGCGGCTGCGACGATTCTGACCGCTGAGTTGGACGACCCGAAAGGATATGGACGAGTTATCCGTGATGCTTCCGGGGCCGTGCTCAAGATCGTGGAACAGAAAGATTGTTCACCTGAGGAAGATGCTGTCCGGGAGATCAATACGGGAACGTACTGCTTTGACAATGCCAAGCTGTTTGCAGCGCTGGACAAGGTAACGAACACCAATGCACAGCAGGAATATTATCTGACAGATGTCATTGGTATTTTGCATGGTGAAGGTGAGCAGGTTGAGGCGTATTTGACAGATGATGTGTCTGAATCCATCGGTGTTAACGACAGAGTCGCTTTGTCGGTAGCTGAGGGCTATATGCGTGAGCGCATCGTCCGCAAGCATATGCTGAATGGTGTCACTGTCATTGATCCGTCTTCTACCTATATCGGGAGCGAGGTTGTTATTGGTTCCGATACGGTACTGTACCCGAACACATGGCTGCATGGTCAAACACAAATCGGAGAAGATTGTGTGATTGGTCCGCAGGCTGAGATTCAGAATACGATTATCCATTCAGGCGCAACGGTAAAACATTCGGTGTTGAACGAAGCGGAAGTGGGAAGCAGTACCTCTGTGGGGCCGTTTGCTTATCTGCGTCCAGGCGCGAAGCTTGGCGAACATGTGAAAATTGGTGATTTTGTTGAGGTGAAAAATGCGACCATTGGAGATCATTCCAAGGTGTCTCATTTGAGCTATGTCGGTGATGCCAAGGTGGGTACAAACGTAAATATTGGCTGCGGGGCAATAACGGTCAATTATGATGGATATAATAAATCTATTACAGAAATTGAAGACGATGCCTTTATTGGCAGCAACGTGAATCTGATCGCCCCGATTAAGATTGGAAAAGGTGCTTATGTTGTAGCAGGCTCCACTGTAACACATGCTGTCCCTGATAACGATCTGGCCATTGCCAGACCACGTCAAGAGAACAAAGCCGGATATGCGGACAAAATCCGCGCACGTGCCAAAGCGAAGAAGAAAAGATCGGAATGATCTTAATCAGCAAGCTGTTGAATCTGTAATGAATGAACCAGCACGGAGGGTTTCTATTAATGACTTATTGCGATTCCAAACTCAAAATATTTACTTGTAACTCCAATCCGAAGTTAGCCCACCAGATTGCGGACTACATCGGCATCCCAATGGGGGAATCCCATACCACATCGTTTAGTGACGGTGAAATCCAGGTTAAGCTGTCGGAAAGCGTACGCGGCTGCCATGTGTATATTGTGCAGTCAACTTGTCTGCCGGTTAACGACAACTTGATGGAGTTATTGGTTATGATTGATGCACTTAAACGCGCTTCTGCCAAAAGTATCAATGTCGTTATGCCATATTACGGTTACGCTCGTCAGGATCGTAAAGCTCGTTCACGCGATCCGATTACAGCGAAACTTGTCGCTAACTTGATTGAAAAAGCGGGAGCTCACCGCGTGATCAGCATGGATTTGCATGCGATGCAGATTCAGGGATTCTTTGATATTCCAGTGGACCATATGCTGGGAGCGCCAATTCTGGCCCAATATTTCCGTTCCAAGCAAATTGAGAACCCGATTGTCGTTTCACCCGATCATGGCGGGGTTGTTCGTGCGCGTAAGCTGGCGGACTTCCTGAGTGCGCCGCTCGCTATTATTGATAAGCGTCGTCCAGAGCCAAATGTCAGTGAAGTGATGAACATCATCGGGAACATTGAGGGTAAAACGGCTATTTTAATTGATGATATCATTGATACAGCCGGAACGATTGTATTAGGTGCAAATGCGCTTAAAGAAGGCGGCGTAAAAGATGTGTATGCATGTTGTACACATGCTGTGCTTTCTGGTCCTGCTATGGAAAGACTGGAGAATTCGCCATTAAAAGAGGTGGTTGTGACGGATACGATCCCGATCGTTCACCCGAATCCGACAAGCAAGCTGAAGGTATTGTCTGTGGCTCCATTAATGGGAGAAGCTATCATCCGTGTGCATGAAGAATTGTCGATCAGCAAACTGTTTGAAATCGAATAAGCGCTGGCTCATTAAAAAAGGGGTTGCCTTTTCCATATGGAAAAGGTAACCCCTATCAGCATGTCAGGCTAAAAGCCTGGGCGAGATATGAATGTGAAGCGTTGACGATTGTATAGTGTGTCCTCTATTTCGACGAAATGCTCATTAAAACGCGCAACGATGCCAATCTGAATATGTACATTCCCGTCATATATCTGGACAGGAACGGAATGTTTTAAATGATATAGAAAATGGCTGTCATATAAGAGGATATCACCTTGATTGAGCATACCGGCACGCACCTTCCTATTCAATACAACTATTTTACCAAAAAATACAGACTGCGAAAGAGGGTGTCAAGGTTATGAAGTGGATTGTAGGATTGGGCAACCCCGGTCCCCAATACGAGAAAACGAGACATAATGTCGGATTTATGGCATTGGATGCTCTTGCCTCGCGTCATAACATCCAGATTAACCAAAGCAAATGCAAGGCGTTGATTGGAGAAGGCCACATTGGTGGCGTAAAAACCGTACTGATTAAGCCAATGACCTATATGAATCTATCAGGCGAGTCTCTACGTGCTTATATGGACTACTATAAGGCCGATATGGAAGATCTGGTTGTCGTGTACGATGATCTGGATACTGAAGTCGGTAAAATAAGATTGCGTTATCAAGGTAGCGCAGGCGGTCATAACGGCATTAAATCGATCATTCAGCATACCGGCACGCAGTCCTTCAATCGGATACGTATGGGCATTTCCCGCCCGGAACCTGGACATGCTATTGTCGATTATGTTCTGGGTACCTTTCCCAAGAAGGAAAAAGAATTACTGGCCGGAATGATCGAGGACACGTGCAACGCCTTAGAGCATAGCTTGAGTCATCCGTTTGAACGGACGATGGCTGAATTCAACAAGTAAGTTCAGACGCAGGCAGACGGGCTTAAATGGAAGATTGTTGGACATACTGAAAGGTATAGAAAACTTTCAGGAGGCATATACATTACATGATTGTTAATTATGTATGCAGACATTGTCGAACTTTCTTGGGACGAATTGATTCCGCGGCAATAACCGAAGAAAGGTTGGGCTTCCATTCCTTGACCCCTGCCGAACGTAGAGATATAATAGCGTATAATTCGGGTGGTGAAGTGACCGTCAAAGTCATTTGCGAGCATTGCAGTCAGGCATTGGAGAATAATCCTGAGCTGAGTCTGCTCGTTAATCCGCTCCAATAACAGGTATTCAACTGGTAGGATGTACCAGCTTGAGAGGTGAAGCGGCAATTCCGCTTATGGAGCCTTGGCAGCATTGCTGAGGCTTCTTTTTCGGTTTACATGTAACTATTTATAAGCATAAAGGGGTGCCTTTTTTGTTACAAGCACTTATTCAGGCTTTTACGAAGGATGCTGATTATGCATCCATTGCAGCAGGTATATCATCAGGAATGAAGGAACAACTGATATCAGGTTTATCAGGCTCTTCCCGACAGGTACTGATGGCCGCGCTTGCCGAAGATACCGGACGACCGTTAATGGTCATGACGCACAATATGTTTGCCGCTCAAAAAATAGCAGATGACTTACAGGAAGCGCTTTCTCCTGATCAGGTTTTATTGTATCCTGCTAATGAGCTGGTAGCTGCTGAAGCAGCAATATCCAGTCCAGAGACATTGTCCCAACGAATTGATGTATTGATACGCTGCGCCCAGGGTTTTCGTGGGATTGTTGTCGTGCCGTTTTCTGGTGTCCGACGTTTACTGCCGATCCCGGAAACATGGCGTGAGGCTCGTATTGAGCTGAAAGAAGGCGAAACGATTCAGCTGGAAGCGTTTTTGCTACATATGGTCGAGATGGGCTACCAGCGTGTAGAGCGTGTGGAATCACGTGGAGAGATGAGCGTACGCGGAGGAATTATTGATTTTTATCCCATGACAACCCGTTGGGGCTATCGTGTGGAGCTGTTTGACGATGAAATTGATTCGATCCGTAAGTTTGATCCGCAAGATCAGCGTTCGGTGGAAAAGGTTCAGGACGTTACTGTAACACCGTGTAAGGAAGTTATTGCGAATAACCAGCGTATGGACCAGGCGGCGGATGCCGCTGCTATTTTGTTGGAGGAGCAGCTGGGCAAAATGACGGATCGTCAAGCTAAGCAGCATCTGAAAGAAGAGATTCATCGTGAAATTGAGTTGCTGCGAGAGCATGTGTATTTTGACGAAATCTATAAATATATCTCCCTGCTGTATCCTGAACGTAAAACCCTAGCAGACTATATGCCGGAAGATACGATTCTGATTATTGATGAACCGGCACGTATGCTGGAAACAGCCAAGCAACTGGAACGGGATGAGTCGGAATGGAATCTGCATTTGCTTCAAAACGGTAAAACGTTACCGCAGCTAGAACTGTCAGATGACGCGGACAATCTGCTGTACAACCGGAGATTTCAGACGTTGTTTCTGTCGATTTTCCTCCGTCAGGTTCCTCATACCCAGCCACAAAATATTTTGAACTTCATCTGCCGAGGCATGCAGGATTTCCATGGCCAAATGAATGTGCTCAAGGCGGAGATGGATCGTTGGCGCAAAGCGGGCACACAGGTTATGATGCTGGCGAGTGGAGATGAACGTCTAGATCGGATGCGCCGAGTGCTTGAAGATTATGGTATTGATGAGCCTACGATGGCTATCGGCAATCTGCAAAGCGGTTTTGAAATGCCGTCTATTCATCTGGCAGTCATTACCGAGGGTGAAATGTTTTCCCAGAAGCAGCGGAAAGCTCGTAAGCAGGGCCGACATGTGGACAATGCAGAACGGATAAAGAGCTATAGCGAGCTGAAGGTGGGCGACTATGTCGTACACCAAAATCACGGGATCGGGAAGTACATGGGGATCGGCACGCTAGAGGTTGGCGGTATCCATAAGGATTACATGCATGTCCTCTATGCGGGTGGAGATAAGCTGTCTGTGCCGATTGAACAAATTGATCTGATTCAGAAATATGTCGGCTCAGAGGACAAGGAACCCAAGATTTATAAACTGGGTGGCAATGAGTGGACACGGGTTAAAAGTAAGGTGCGCAGCTCGGTTCAGGATATTGCGGATGACTTGATCAAGCTATATGCAGAACGACAGTCGGCACCAGGGTTTGCTTTTGAAAAGGATTCGCCGGAGCAACAAGAGTTTGAGGACATGTTCCCCTATGATGAGACACGTGACCAGATTCGGGCCATTGAAGAGATTAAGAAGGACATGGAGCAGAGTCGCCCGATGGATCGTTTGCTATGCGGTGATGTAGGTTACGGCAAAACTGAAGTTGCTATTCGTGCTGCTTTTAAGTCTGCTATTGAAGGTAAACAAGTAGCGGTGCTGGTACCGACGACAATTTTGGCACAACAACACTATGAGACGTTCCGTGAACGTTTTTCAGGGTATCCGTTCAATATTCAGGTATTGAGCCGTTTCCGCTCGCGCAAAGAGCAGAATGAGACGATTAAAGGGGTCCGGCAAGGCACGGTCGATATTGTCATTGGTACCCATCGTCTGTTGTCGCAGGATCTGGTGTTTAAGGACTTGGGAATGCTGATTGTCGATGAAGAACAGCGATTTGGCGTAACCCACAAGGAAAAGCTGAAGAAGCTGAAAACGAACGTAGATGTGCTGACGTTAACGGCAACACCTATTCCGCGTACGTTGCATATGTCCATGCTGGGTGTACGTGACTTGTCAGTCATTGAGACGCCACCGGAAAACCGTTTTCCAGTGCAAACCTATGTGGTTGAGCACAGCCAGACTCTAGTTCGTGAGGCCATTGAACGCGAGATGGCACGCGGAGGGCAGGTGTACTATCTGTATAATCGCGTGCAGGGCATTCAGGAGATGGCTGCAGAGATCAATGCGCTCGTACCGGAGGCCAAGGTGGGCGTGGGTCACGGACAGATGTCCGAAACCGAACTGGAGAAAACTATTTTGGATTTCCTGGATGGCGAATATGATGTGCTGGTCAGCACCAGCATTATCGAAACCGGCGTGGATATTCCAAATGTGAATACACTCATTGTGCATGATGCCGATAAAATGGGGCTATCTCAGCTTTATCAGCTGCGTGGGCGTGTAGGTCGTTCCAATCGGATTGCCTATGCTTACTTCACGTACCAGCGGGATAAGGTGCTCACGGAAGTGGCAGAGAAGCGCCTTCAGTCGATTAAAGAATTTACGGAGCTGGGCTCCGGGTTCAAGATTGCAATGCGCGATTTGTCCATCCGTGGAGCGGGTAACTTGCTTGGCGCTGAGCAGCATGGATTCATCGCATCCGTCGGTTTTGATCTTTACTCGCAGATGCTAGCTGAGGAAATTAATAAACGTAAAGTCAGCGTACTTGGAGAAGAGGATCAGTCCAATCGGAATTGGAGTACGTCGATTGATTTAGGCGTCGATGCTTACCTGCCGGGAGACTATATTTATGACAGCATCCAGAAGATTGAGATTTATAAAAAGGTTGCAGCGGTCAGCACTTTTGACGAGGCTTCCGAACTGGAGGATGAACTGGTCGACCGATTTGGCGATCTGCCAGAGGCTGTGCGTCATTTGCTAGCCGTGGCTCGCCTCAAGGTATATGGACGCATGTATGGCATCGAGTCCATGGTGCAACGGGATGACAATATAGTGCTGAAATTCCATGAAGGGCGCCAGCAGGCGGTACAGACTGCTAAACTTGCCGAGATTGGCAATCGCTTTGAAAGACGTGTACAATTTGAACAGGGCACTTCTATGAGCGCACGCATAAAGGGCAAAGGTCTAAATGATCCACAGTTGCTAGAACTGCTGGAACAATTTTTGAGTGCATTGAAAGAAGCATTCACATTGAAGGAGGAACTGCAAAATGCCACAACTAAATAAAAGAAAACCTTGGAGAATGCTCTCCTTGGGAATGGCAGCGCTGCTAGCTATATCCGTGCTGGCAGCATGTACGAAGCAAGCGGATGAGAACAAGGTCAAGGATGAACCGAAGGACAACAGCAAGGTTGTCGTGACCTATAAGGGTGGAACCATTACCGAAAATGAGTTCAACCAAGAAATCAGCATGATGAAATTCCTTTACCCGGAATATGAGGCTGCGTTAGCTTCGGATCAGGTACGGGAGCAAATTGTAAAGCAGGAAGTGGTGTACAAGCTTCTGGCGGCCAAAGCGGACGACAAGGCCAAGGAGCAGGGTGCCAAAGAAGGGAACGAACAGCTGGAGCAGTATAAAAAGTCAGTCGGAGAAGATAAGTTCAAGACATTTCTGAGTGATAAAAAACTGACCGAACAAGGTGTGAAAGATTACTTCACGCGTGTAATGACGGTAATCAACAGCGAAACCAACAAAGTAACAGATGATCAGCTAAAACAGGAATTTGAGAAAAATAAAGA
The DNA here is from genome assembly GCF_037975315.1 of Paenibacillus sp. FSL P2-0322. Classification (NCBI taxonomy): domain Bacteria; kingdom Bacillati; phylum Bacillota; class Bacilli; order Caryophanales; family Paenibacillaceae; genus Paenibacillus; species Paenibacillus sp. FSL P2-0322. The sequence continues at coordinate 45,724 of NZ_CP150243.1, forward strand.
TCAATTCACAACAGCAACCGTGCGTCATGTATTGATTAACTTCGAAGATCCTAAAACGAAGAAACAGCGCAAAAAAGAGGATACCCTCAAGCTGGCTAAAGAAGTGAAGGCGAAGCTGGACGGAGGAGCGGATTTTGCGACGATTGCCAAGAAGTATTCAGAAGACCCAGGTTCTGCGTCTAACGGAGGCCTGTATGAGAATGCATCCGTAGCGCAATGGGTACCTGCATTTAAAGAGGCCGCTGAGACTCAGCCGATTAACAAAATCGGTGAGCCAGTGGAAACGGAATACGGATATCACGTGATCAAAGTGGAGTCCCGCAATGAGCCAACGTTTGATAAATTGAAAGACAACGAAAAGGCTGCCCTGAAAAATAAATTGGCCGGGGAAAGTATCCAAAACTTTACCGAAAATGATTTGACGAAGCTTGATTTGAAAATCAATCTGCCGAAGGTACCAGCTACGCAAGAGAAAAGCGGTGCAACTTCCGGTGCTGGTAGCACAACTACACCGGGCGCAGCAACAAACGGTACGGGCGATACCAATGCAGGAACAGCCAAAGATGGAGCTACAAACGAAGGTAAATAACTGAACATGCATAAGGAATTGGGAACAGATGAATACTATGGTCAGATATCACCATAAACACCATGACCGTGACGTTCTTCGTGACCGCTTCTGGGGGAGTGGAAGCGTCTTTCGATACCGTCAGTAGTTTACTAAATTCTTCTTGAGAAAGTGGGGCAACATGTGAAATGAAAGCTACTGGTATAGTTCGCCGTATTGATGACCTTGGGCGGGTAGTTATTCCAAAGGAAATTCGCCGCACCTTGAGAATTCGTGAAGGAGATCCGCTTGAGATTTTTGTGGATCGTGACGGAGAAGTCATTTTGAAAAAGTATTCACCTATTGGTGAACTTGGTGATTTCGCCAAAGAATATGCTGAGTCCCTGTTTGAAAGCACGGGCCATATTACAATGATTACCGATCGGGACACCATTATTACGGTGGCTGGAGGCTCTAAAAAAGAGTTTCTGGACAAGCCAATCGGTAGCATTATCGAAGGTAGTATGGATAATCGCAAAACTGTGCTGGAGACAGCCAGCGGCTCCTATGAGCTAACGCGAGACCACGAAGAAACACTCTCGTCCTTTGTGGCGGCTCCCATTGTTTCCGGTGGTGATCCCATTGGTTCCGTTGTATTGTTGAACAAGGACGAAAATGTAAAAATGTCCGAAATGGAGATCAAAATGGCTGAAACAGCCGCTGGCTTCCTGGGCAAACAAATGGAACAGTAACATCCCGTTTCACCCCTGTATGACGTACAGAATGGCGAAAGCCGTCCTGCGTTGTACAGGGTTTTTTTTTCTTTCCGGGAGAAGAGGCGGTATAATAGGACTCGTGAAAGATGCATATTTCAGGTGGGAGTGGAGACGGAGAATGCAGGAAAATCGCGCCGCTTCGCGGCTGCTACGAGGTGCTGTCATTTTGACACTGGCAGCAGTAGCGAGCAAGCTGATCGGCACAGTGCAAAAAATCCCGCTGCAGAATATCGGCGGCGACGGCGTGTTTGGCATTTATAATACGGTTTATCCTTTTTATACGCTGTTCATTACCATTGCAGCTGCTGGATTTCCGGCTGCAATATCCAAATTTGTAGCTGAGTTTGAGGCAGTGGGAAACCAGGCAGCGGGGCAACGTGTTGCTCGGCTATCTTCGCTTGTCTTGGGTGTCTTTGGATTGATCTTGGGCGTGCTGATGTATACGTGCGCGCCGCTCATTGGTCAATGGATCGACAATGCTCACGTTATTCCATCGGTGAGGGCGGCGGCGTTTGCCTTTTTGTTCGTACCGGTTATGGCGGGATTGAGAGGATATTTTCAAGGTTTGCAAAATATGCTTCCGACTGCTATCTCCCAAGTGACGGAGCAGGCGATCCGGGTAAGCGTGATGATTATGCTGTTGCTGCTCATGCTGTCGCAAGGAGCGGGGGCGGATATGATTGCCGCCGGAGCAGTGTTTGGTTCAGCAGCAGGTGGAGCAGCGGGATTGGTCGTCATGTTGCTATATTGGCGAAATCACAGGAAGAGGCTTAGAAGGCAAGGGACGGTCATGGCGACAGTGCAAGCACAAACTGGAGAGCTACACCCGGCGGAAAGCAACGGTGCCTTGCTAAAGGCGCTGCTGCGTTATGCCTTGCCTGTTTGCCTTGGAGCGCTAGCCGTTCCGTTAATTAGCCTGGTAGACACTTTTACCGTACCTCGCTTGTTAAAGCAGGAGGGTTTGGACGATACTGCGGTTATGGTGGCCTTTGGCGTGTATAACCGAGGTCTGCCGCTGGTACAGTTAGTCATGATGTTTGCTACCACACTGTCGGCATTATTCATTCCATCGCTGGCTGAGGCGCGGGTGACCGGCGGTACGGAGCTGGCACGTCGCCAGTGCGAGCAATCGCTGCGCTGGTTTTGGTTGCTGGGACTAGCCGCTGCGACAGGCTTGATCGTGCTGGCTGTGCCCGTCAATGTGATGCTGTATGCGGACGACACCGGCAGCGAGGTCATGCGCTGGATGGCGCTAACCGCCGTAGGCGGCACGCTCAGCATCATCTCGGCTGCGCTGCTGCAAGGGCTTGGCGCGGTTCGCGCGCCGGCTTTGGCAATGCTCGCGGCCGCAGTAGCCAAGGCGCTGCTAAACTGGCTGCTCGTGCCGCAGCTAGGCACGGCTGGAGCCGCCATTGCGGGGGCTGTCGCCTATCTGCTGGCGGCGGTGATCAACATCGTGCTGCTGGCTCGCTTGGTAGGCCTGCGTGGGAGCTGGTCCGCCAGCGTGCTCAAGCCGGCGGCACTGCTTATCGCCCTGGCTGGTGCGGCCGGGGCGGCGATGTGGGGCACCAGCGCTGTGCTGGGTGCCTTGGGATGGGCTGCCGGAGGTCGCGCCACGGCAGCCGCGGAGAGCCTGCTGGGCGTAGCAGCAGGCGCCATTGTGTTCGTGATCGGCCTCGCACGCTTGAGGCTGATCACGGAAGCCGAGCTTGTGGCGGTGCCCAAGCTCGGACGCCCGCTGGCAGCCGTGCTGCGCAGGCTGCGTGTACTGGCTTAGCCCAGGCATAGGGCTTAGGGCGTGAAAGCGGCACAGCCATTTTATGAGCCTATACAACTTTGTGGTATAGTAAATCCCAAAGCAAAGGAAGCGGAAGCGGGGTTAGGCCGTATATTTTTTCGAGCACGAACCTTGTTTCTGCGAAACGGAGGATTGGATATGAGCGTAACATTAACGGTCGTAGGTTTGGGCTCGGGAGATCCGGATCAGCTTACGATAGGGATATTGAACAAAATGCGGGGCGCTTCAGCGCTCTATCTGCGGACCAAGGAGCATCCTGCGGTTCAAGTGCTGAATGAGTTTGAAGTGGCTTTTGAGTCGTTTGACAAGGTATATGAGACAAAGGAGTCCTTTCCAGAGGTATACGAGGAAATTACCAGCCAATTAATTACGACAGCTGCTAAGGCGGCAGACGGAAGCGAAATCGTCTATGCGGTTCCCGGTCACCCGATGGTGGCAGAAGCAGCGGTGCAGTTGCTTAAGGAGCGTTGTCCTGCGCAAGGGATTGAACTGAACATTCTGGGTGGCGAAAGTTTCCTGGATGAAGCTTTTGTGCGTCTTGGTTTTGATCCGATCGAGGGTTTCCAACTGTTGGACGCAGGTACACTGGATGCCAGCTGGCTCCAGCCTCAGCTGCATACGCTGATCGGACAGGTGTATGACACCTTCACGGCTTCTGATGTGAAGCTGTGCCTGATGGAGCGGTATCCTGACGATTATGAGGTGTACGTCGGTCACGCTCTTGGGGTGGAAGGCGAGGAAGCGGTGCACAAGGTGCCGCTGTACGAGCTAGATCGAGTAGAGGGCTACGGGAACCTATCCTTGGTATACATACCTCGCAGTGAAGATGAGGCACTGAAACGGCGTTCTTTTGACCGTTTACACGAGATTGTCGATATTTTACGCAGTCCGGAAGGCTGTCCATGGGATCGTGAACAGACACATCAGTCGATCCGCAAAAATCTGATCGAAGAAACGTATGAAGTCATTGAAACGATAGATGAGGACGACCCTGAGCATATGAAGGAAGAGCTGGGCGATCTGTTGTTGCAAATTTTGCTGCATGCCCAAATGGAAGAGGAAGTTGGAACCTTCAATGTGTATGATGTTATCCAGGGGCTGAATGATAAGCTTATTTTCCGTCATCCACATGTATTTGGTGACAATCAAGCGAATGATGCGGAAGAGGCACTGCAAAACTGGGAGCAGATGAAGGCTGAGGAAAAACGGCTTAAAGGCACGACGGCAGCAGACCCTTCCGTACTGGATGGGGTTCCACGTGATCTGCCTGCTCTTATGAAATCGTACAAGCTCCAGAAGAAAGCAGCTAAAGTAGGCTTTAACTGGGATAGCATTGAGGGCGTATTCGATAAATTGGACGAAGAAGTGGCTGAGCTGAAGGAAGCGGTTCGTGAAGGGCATGCCGTGGAAGCCCAGTTGCTGGAGTTAGGCGATGTATTATTTGTTGCAGTGAATGCAGCCCGGTTCATGGGAGTAGATCCGGAAGAGGCATTGTCCGCCACCAATCGCAAATTTGTCGACCGTTTCCAGTATATTGAGCAGAAATTACGCGAGCAGGGACGCCGTCCCGAAGACAGCAGCGTAGATGAAATGGAGACTTACTGGCAGGAAGCGAAAAAGCTCCTTGGCAAAGCGTGATTCCACATATTCGCTTTTGGCTGCACAGAACAGTAAAATGAGACATATGCAGGGTTGAAAGAAGGCCCAGTTTGTGAAGACTTGCCAATGGGCAGAGTTTTGTAGTAGGATGTTGGCTTAACTGGGGTCGAATAAAAAAACGCCTGTCATTGCAGGATTTTTACGGACAAGCCAGAATAACTTGTAGTAATTCTGAAAATAACTGTAGCTTATAGTTAAGCGTGTTACAGTGACATTCAGGAGGGCTTCGGCCACAGTTGGACCTCACGTCTGCTCCATAAATGGACATGCAGCGTGATGATTATTTTTTGACATTTGGGAGGCTTTTATCTTATGAACAAGACAGATCTGATCAACAATATTTCCAGCAAAAGCGGTTTGAGCAAACGTGACGTTGAAGCTGTATTGAATGGCGTTCTTGGTGAAATTACAGATGCACTTGCTAGCGGTGACAAAGTGCAACTGATCGGCTTTGGTACTTTCGAAACACGCAAGCGTTCCAGCCGTACAGGCCGCAATCCACAAACCGGTAACACGATTGAAATTCCAGAATCGACCGTTCCTGCTTTTAAAGCCGGTAATAAGCTTAAAGAAGCCGTTAACTAATGCGTCTTGATAAATTCTTGAAAGTCTCGCGGCTGATTAAGCGGCGTACGGTAGCCAAGGACGTCTCCGAACAAGGGAGAGTGCTGGTGAACGGACGCGAAGCCAAGCCGAGCAGTGCGGTCAAAGTAGGCGATGAAATTACCGTCCAGTTTGGCCAGAAGCTGGTGACCGTGCGAGTGGAACGGCTCGCCGACACTACACGCAAGGACGAGGCTGCAAGTATGTACACTTTGGTAAAGGAAGAGCCTATTGCCAGGGACAATGGTTTGAACTGGTAAGCAGACATCTGATTTTCTCACAACTGTACATGAAAGCATTCCTTCATTATTTTATGAAGGAGTGCTTTTTTTCTTTAGATGACGAGGTTTCGTCCATCATATGCTGATTAACAGCAAAAGCGGTTCTAAATCATACGGCCCCCTTCATAAGCTAAGAACAGAAGGAGGGGTACATGCCATGATTGAACAAGGGAAGTCCAAGCACCATGATCTGCGCATGCAAAGCCGCAAGCAACTCGATATTTCAGGCGTCAGCAATGTGGAGAGCTTTGACAGTGAAGAATTTTTGCTTCAGACCGAGCTGGGCCATCTCACCATTCGCGGACAACATTTACATATCAAAAACCTCAGTCTAGAAGAGGGGCTGTTGTCCATTGAAGGTTTGATTACTTCCCTCGTCTACCTGGAGCCCGGGGCCCCGGCCAAAAACGGAAAAAGCCTATTCGGCAAGCTCTTCAAATGAACCCTTACACACAATGGCTGACATTGACATGGATGCTGTTGTCGGGCATAGCCATGGGAGTGGTGTTTGACAGCTACCGGGTGCTGTCCATCCGCTTTCATTTTGCCCGCTGGAGCGTTCATATGTTGGACGTGCTGTACTGGGTGGCCTCGGCTTTGTTTATTTTCCGTGTGCTATACGCGAGTAATCGCGGTGAGCTGCGGTTTTATGTCTTTTTAGGACTACTTTTGGGGGTTTGGCTCTATTTTTGGGCCTTTAGTGTTACAACCCAACGTTTTGTGGTAATGTTATTAGAGATAGTTCGCAGACTGACGTTGATCGTGAACAGCATACTGCGCATCCTGATTGTTCTTCCGGTGTTAGCGCTGTATCGGCTGTTACGCAAGCTGGTCGGATGGACATGGACACTTATTGTGTTCCTGGGAAGGATGCTGATATACATCCTGATGCCGGTTTGGAAGCCGATCTTATGGCTGATCGGTCCGCTTAAAGCGCGCTGGAAGACTCCAGAGTTGCTCGTAAAGCTGGGTATCAGACTGAAAAACACAGCGAAAAGATGGTTTGGAAGGAGGTAGTATCATGCGTAATTCGTCTGTAGATCGCCATTCATCTTCTACGTCCAAGTCCAACGCGGGCGGGCGCAGGCGAATCATGATTTGGTTGCTATCGCTTGCCGCCTTTGGTAGTTGGGCAATTTTTACCTTTTTTTCTCAAGGCATGATTATGGCCGATCGAAGTGAACAGCTCACCCAGAAGGAAAAGCAGAAGCAAGCTGCTACACAAACGGAACAACAGCTTCAAACCGAAGTGAATCGTCTCAAGGACCCTGAGTACATTGGCGAGATTGCCAGAAGCAAGTACGGTCTTTACAAACCGGAAGAGACGCCAATCATCGGAGATCAGAAATAGGAACATTATCGGGCCAATGCTTAGTTGACCTTGGTTCCGCCATTTTGTATAATCAAATCACCACAGCGGGATTTTTTTGCAAAAAAATCGGTTGTATATTTTAAGGGAGGATCATTTTATTCTATGGCAATTGAAGTGGGCACCAAGTTAGAGGGCAAAGTGACAGGCATCACGCATTTTGGAGCATTTGTGGATTTGTCTGGAGGTGTCACGGGTCTCGTTCACATCTCGGAAATCGCCGATAACTATGTTAAGGATGTTAACGACCACCTGAAGATTAATGATGTTGTGACGGTGAAAGTCATTAATGTTGACAAAGATGGCAAAATCGGACTTTCCATTAAGCAAACGATTGACAAGCCGGCAAGTGAAGCCCGTCCCCCAAGAGCTCCAAGACCGGAGCGTACAGGAGGACCAGGCGGAGGCGACCGTTTCGGCGGTGGAGGTTCAGGTCCAAGTCAAGGACGCGGTGGTGGTGGCGGTGGTTTCAACCGCGATCGTGGAGGCCGTTCTTTCAAGCCTGCACCGGGTAAACCTTCATTTGAGGATAAAATGTCACGCTTCCTGAAAGATAGTGAGGAACGCATTTCGTCGCTGAAAAAGAACACCGAAGGTAAACGCGGAGGACGCGGCGCGAAGCGTGTTTAATTCACTTTGACAACCGTATCAATCATACACGGAAAACCGTACAGTCGAGAGACTGCTACGGTTTTTTTGCGTTCTACCGACAACAGATGCGATAAGCAGCGTCTGTCGGCGCTGAATCCAGTGGTTAGTCGTACGGGCATTTATGAGATTCGCAATTTTGGCGAAGAAGATAAGAGCTACGATGCTGGAAAGTGGATGTTTTTTTTGTCGTGAGGACATAATCGTCCGACAAACTCCAACGGTTTTCCGTCTATCTTCTGTGCGAATCGCTAGTTTGGACATCAGGATGAACGACATCGAGAGGTTATGTAAGGAGTAGCGGGACGTTTCTTTCATCGGCTTCCATACGGGCGTAGCTTGATGTTCAGAGTGATGCTCTGTCCTTTCGCGCTGAACGTTTTTTTGTCGGAAATTTCTTGGAATAAGACGTGAGGTTCTGACAAACTTTCTCAATCGTTCTGGTTTAAGATGGGAACATCAAATTGATGAATGGGGTGCCTGACGCATGATGGAGAAATGGAACGTGGTACATTTTCCGGGGTTAAAATCTAGAAAGTCCAAATCCAAAGAGCGTACGGAAGGTTGGTCTTCCAGACTCAAGAAACGGCTGGATTCACATAAAGTGGTGCAATGGGTAACGGCGCAAAGATGGATGCTGCTATTGTCAGCTATGGGAGTTCTACTGGGACGCGCCACTATTTTGGACGAGCTTTCTCCCTTTGCCCTCGCTTATTTTGCGGTCATAACGTTTCTTCGGCGTGATCTGATGCTGCCTGTAGCTGTATCAGTTGTGTTAGGCAGCCTGTTAGCTCCTTACCCATCGTTATTTATGATTGGTGGTGAGCTACTGGTATTTTATCTCCTGTATCGCGGGCTACGAGCCTTCGACCGTCTGGAATTATCCTATGCCCCGCTTATGGTTTTCTTGTCGGTGTTTATGGTCAATTTATTTAACACCGTGATGGCTCCAACTTTCACATGGTATGAGCTTATCATTGTGGGAACGGATGCGGTTCTCAGCTTTATGCTTACGCTGGTGTTCACGCAGGCCATACCGTTGTTTACGTACCGCAAGAAGACAAGCCAGCTCAAAAATGAGGAAATTTTATGTCTTATTATTTTATTAGCCTCTGTGATGACGGGAGCAGTAGGCTGGACTGTTCATTCATTGTCTGTCGATCATGTGCTGTCGCGATATTTGGTCTTGGTGTTTGCTTTGGTGGGAGGTGCTTCGCTGGGTGCATCAGTCGGTGTAATTACTGGTTTAATTTTAAGCTTGGCCAATATGTCTGCAATTGTGCAGATGAGTTTACTCGCTTTTGCAGGTTTGCTAGCAGGAATGCTGCGTGAAGGGAAAAAAGGTGCTGTTGCGCTTGGGATGCTGCTAGGCTCCTCAATTCTGACAATCTATTTGGACGGGACCGGAGACGTGCTGACGTCAACCTGGGAGAGCTGTGCGGCAATTCTATTATTCTTAATGACCCCAAAAAGTTTCTTTAAAGCGGTTTCTACCTATGTTCCCGGTACGCAGGACCACGCCAAATCTCAGCATGAGTATGCCAAAAGGGTCCGCGACCTCACCGCAGAGCGGGTAACGAAGTTTTCTCGTGTATTCAGTCAGCTATCCCGCAGCTTTCATCAGATATCTGCGAGTGAGAGCACGAAGTCGGATGGTGAAATCGAACACTTTATGAATGCGGTGGCGGAAGGGACATGTGCCTCCTGCTTCAAGTGTGAGCAGTGCTGGGACGGCAAGTTTATGCAAACTCATCAGTATATGACGGAAATGATGAGCGCCATTGAGGATAACCCGGATTTGGAACCAGAGCAGATACCGCCGCAATGGAGCAAGGCATGTGCTAAAACGGGCGCTGTCCTGCAAGTGATGAAGCAGCAGTATAGCCTCTACCAACATAATATGCAGTGGAAGCGCCAAGTATACGATAGTCGTCAGCTTGTTGCTGACCAGCTATCGGGGGTATCACAAATCATGGAGGATTTAGCGCGAGAAATTCAGCGGGAAGGGCAGACCATGCATCGGCAGGAGGAGCAAATACGGGAGGCTCTTGATAGACTGGGCTTGTCCATTCAATCCATTGAGATCATTAACCTGGATGCAGGTCAGGTAGAAATTGAGATTGTCCATGCCTATACAAGGGGATTTGATGAATGTCGGAAAATCATTGCTCCACTTCTGTCGGACATACTGGACGAGCATATAGCTGTGATGCGCGAAACGGAGGCAGATCGCCGCCAAGGCTTGGCTACAGTCATGTTCGGCTCTGCTAAAACGTATGAGATTGCTACAGGAGTAGCTAGTGCCGCCAAAGGAGGCGATTTTTTCTCAGGAGACAGCTACAGCATGATGGAGCTAGGGAACGGGACTTTTGCAGTCTCTTTAAGCGATGGTATGGGGAACGGAGAGCGCGCGCAGCAAGAGAGCAGTGCAGCACTTAACATTTTGGAGGAATTACTGCAGTCGGGTATGGACGAAAAATTGGCGATCAAGTCGGTTAACTCTGTCCTGATGCTGCGATCACCTGAGGAAATGTATGCTACGGTCGATATGGCGCTGATTGATCAGTACACGGCCCAGACAACCTTTATGAAGATTGGGTCTACGCCGAGTTTTATTAAAAGAGGGGAGGAGGTCATTCCCGTATCTGCCAGCAACTTGCCGATTGGCATTATACAGGATATTGAAATTGATCTGGTATCACTGCAGCTCCAGCCGGGTGATATTCTCATTATGATTACAGACGGTATATACGACTCACCGGGTTATGCGGTTAATAAGGAAATATGGATGAAACGCATGATTCAGGAAATTGAAAGCGAAGATCCACAGCAGTTGGCCGACTGCTTACTAGAAAGGGTTATTCGATACCAACAAAATCAAATCTATGATGATATGACAGTAGTCGTTAGTAAAATAGATCACTTCCGCCCAGAATGGGCAACTCTCCATGTACCTGGCATGAGGTGGTTGGAACGTCCACGGACGGTGAGCTAATCCGACATTGCCCGGGAAATTCCTTATTCGTTTTTAAAAATCCGCATCCTTCGTTTGAATCGTTCCGGATTAGGCAAAGATAGAATCTATCGGGATAGATTAAGAGGAAGCGGAGGTCAAAAAACGATGAAGCAAATTTTGATCATTACAGACGGATGCTCTAATGTAGGTGTTAGTCCAGTCATGGCGGCTGCCCAAGCTTTACGAGAAGGTATTACAGTGAACGTCGCCGGAGTCATAGATTATGGAACTATTGGCGAGCTTGGCAGCGCGGAGATTCAAGAAATTGCTAAAGCAGGGGGAGGGTTTAGCCAAATCGTTGGGACGAAGCAGTTGGCTCAGACCATGCAGATGATGACGCGCAAAACGGTGGTTCAAACCATTCAGCAGGCGGTTAATAGAGAGTTAACGCACATTCTGGGTGAGGGTGGCGCCAAACATATCGGTGAACTTCCTCCGGCAAAACGAGCCCAAGTGGTTGAGGTAATGGATGAGCTGACAGAAACAAGCACCCTGGAGATTGCTTTGCTCATTGATGCAAGTGCGAGCATGAAGCCCAAGCTGCCTGCTGTAGAGGACAGCATTCGTGATTTACTGCTCAGTTTACAGTCCAGAAGCGGACACAGCCGTATATCTGTATTTCATTTTCCGGGCGGAAAAATGGGAGAAGACGCAGTCATGGATATCGGTTGGACCTCTGAGCTTAACCAGATCAAATCGATATTTGGACGCTTGCGGATGAAAGGGGCAACACCGACAGGTCCTGCCATTTTACAAGTGATTGATTATTACCGATATGTTACACTAGGAGAACAGAAAGATCTGGAAGAATCCTATGGCAAAGGAGAAGGGATGCTCGGTGACTACGTCGTCTGATCCCGTTCTTGCACCCGGAACGGTCATCAAGGGCAAGTGGAAGCGGAGCAGCTATGTCATCCAGCGCTTGCTGGGCCGGGGAGCGAACGGAACTGTATATTTGGTAAAAGAAGCACAGGCCGATCGGCAATTTGCTCTGAAAATGGGGAAGAACACGCTTGATCTGCAATCAGAGATTAATGTGCTAACCACATTGCAGTCTCAGGGGACTCAGGCCGCCCTTCAGCGAAATGGAAATCCTTCCTTTTTGTTTGAGGTGGATGATGTAGTGTTACGCAGCGGAGAAATCCCCTTTTATGTTATGCGATATGTTAAAGGTGATCCGCTTCATCGTTTTGTGGCAGCCAAAGGGTCGGAATGGTATGGTGTGGCTGGAACCGGTATACTGAATCGTCTGGCGGATCTCCATCAGGCAGGATGGGTGTTTGGCGACCTGAAGCCGCAGAATATTTTGGTCAATGCCTATGGAGAGGCTGAATTAATTGACTACGGTGGGGTGTCTCTTGCTGGTCGGAGTGTTAAACAATTTACAGAATGGTATGACAGGGGATTCTGGAATGCTGGCAGCCGAAATGCCGATTCCCAGTATGATCTGTTTGCCTTCGCTCTTCTAACGATTCATATATTGGAGAGCGAATCGTTAAAGGCGGCTGCGAGCAGGCTGCCACAGTTGCGTAATACGGCAGAATTGACGGTCATCATTCGCCGCAGCCGTGTATTACGCCCCTATGCCGAATGGCTACTGGGTGCAGTGCGTGGAGAATATTCCGATACTCGTGCAGCGGCCCGATCTTGGTCACGTTTGGCTTCCGCACATGTCAGGCAATCGTCGGTCAAAAGAGGGAACCCACGCTGGCTGGGATATGCTTTCACGGTATCGCTTTTGCTGCTTGCCGGAGCGCTCTGGATTGCGTTAAGGTAGCAGCATGACTTACATAAGATAACAGATGATCATCATTTTTACGGTCGGGAGAAAAGAGGGTCGTGAATGGGAACAACAAAACCGACCGGTGTTGTACAGGAAGTGCTCGCCTTGGCGCGAGATCATTCACTGTGGAGCCCCGGAGACCGCATTGTGGTTGCTGTATCCGGTGGGCCGGATTCGGTGGCCCTTTTGCACATTTTACATGAAATATCCGTTATACATATGCCTTTACAACTCGTCTGCGCTCACGTTCATCATGGCTTCAGACCAGAGGAATCGGATGCGGAGGCTGAAGAGGTACGCAATATTGCCCGAAAGCTTGAACTTCCATTTGAAATGACTCGGGTGGATGTACCCGCTTATATGAAGGAGAGCGGGAAGGGACCACAGGAAGCAGCTCGCGAGCTGCGCTACAGCTTTTTACATGATATGGCTACAAAGTGGGAAGCACAGCATATTGCAATGGCCCACCACGGCGACGATCAAGCCGAAACGGTTCTCTTGCACTTGCTGCGTGGTAGCGGCCCAGCAGGTTTGGCGGGTATGCGTTTGGCGCGCAGGGAAAAAAATGTGCAACTCATTCGCCCGCTGCTACGTATGTACAAGGCTGACCTGATTGAGTTTTGTAACTTTTATGGTCTTTCCTATGTGATAGACAGCACTAATTTATCATCCAAATACCGTCGTAACGCCATTCGCATGGATGTGCTTCCTTTTTTGGGGCAATATAATGAGCGACTGACACCGTCCCTAAACCGGCTGGCCGAAACGATGGCTGACGAAAATGACTTTATGGAGGCATCCACACTGTCGGCATACGAGAAAATGGTGCGCTTGGATAATGGCAGGTACATGTTTCCCATCGCTTCATACCGTAAGCTATCCGTTGCTTTACAACGGAGGTTGATTAAACTAATATTAAATTATCTGCCTTCGGACAGTGAAAATTTTGATTTTCGTAAAATTGAGACCGTTCGACTAAGACTTCTCCAAGAGGCATCGTCTACATGGAGTTTGGATTTGGGAGGCGGTGCGGTTGGAGTCCGCGAATATGACCAGGCGGTTTTGTTTGACCGTACGCAAGTCGTTATGGGCGAATGGTGCTATGGACTAAGTGTATTGCCTATTTCCGGTGAGCTAGAGTTGCCTGAGGCAGGTGGTATACTTCGGTGGCGAAGGGCTTCCTATTCGGATGCGGACCATCCGGTGAATAAGGAGGAAGCGTGGTTCGACGCAGATCAATTGAGTCTGCCTTTGACTGTACGCTCGCGATTACCTGGAGATACCATGTATGTAATGGGATTAAACGGAAGAAAAAAGGTTAAAGATATTTTTATTGATGAAAAAATACCTCCTTCAATGCGTTCCGTTATTCCCATCGTCTGCGACCACTCTGGGGCTATTCTCTGGATTCCGGGCGTACGACGTTCTGTACATGCCGCGGTGCAAAAGCACACGTCTTCGGTTATATATATGTCATGGCAAAGACGAGAGAGTCCGGGGCACCGGTAATTGCGCAGGAACGGCTTTCATAGTATAAACTTAGGAGGTTTACACCGTTGCAGAATGATATTCAGGAAATATTGATCAGCGAAGAAGAAATTCAGAGTAAAATTAAGGAATTGGGTGCACAGCTCAGCGTAAAATATGAAGGAAAAAATCCATTGGTGATTTGCGTGCTGAAAGGTGCGTTTATCTTTATGGCTGATTTGGTTAAATCCATTACAGTGCCGTTGGAGCTTGATTTCATGGCTGTATCAAGTTATGGAGCGTCTACAAAATCCTCAGGTATCATCAAAATCATTAAAGATTTGGACGCATCTGTGGAAGGACGCGACGTTCTGATTGTCGAAGATATTATCGACAGCGGCCTGACGCTGACGCATTTGATTGAATTGCTTAAGAATCGTAATGCCAATTCGGTATGTGTCGTAACCTTGTTCGACAAGCCTGCACGCCGGACAGTTAATCTTGAAGCAGATTATACTGGATTTACGCTTCCAGATGCGTTTGTTGTCGGCTACGGTCTGGACTATGCCGAGCACTACCGGAACCTCCCATACATAGGGATTTTAAAGCCGGAAATCTACACCAGCTAATCTCAGCCTCCAGTCCTAGGACTAAATAAGGCCCTTTGTTGAGAAGGACTTACAGGCTATGGTAAAATAACTTAAGTGTCTCGAGAGGAGGTAGGGGATGAATCGGTTCATCCGGAATTCTGGTTTTTATTTGATTCTTTTTTTAGTTGTGGTGGGTATCGTTCAGTTTGTTAGCAACAGTAACGAAGCCTCCGATCTCCCTAGATATGACCAATTACGGCAAGAGGTTAAAGCTAATAACATCTCTAAAGTAACGGTCCAATTTGACGGTTACGCCTATCTTGTAACCGGTGCATATAAGAAGCAGCCGGCTAATGCTAAATCGACCAATTTTTCCGTATATGTTCCACCAACGGATCAAGCACTAAGTGAACTGGTGAATGCCAGCGAAACGAACGGGTTTGAATACGTGCAGAAGAAAATGGAAGGCGAAAGCATTTGGCTGACGTTTTTGACTTCTATCATTCCTTTGGTGATCATGTTCCTGTTGTTCTTCTTCCTGTTTAATCAGGCACAGGGCGGTGGCGGCAAAGTTATGAACTTCGGCAAGAGCAAAGCCCGTCTGTATAACGAAGAGAAGAAGAAGGTTACGTTCGAGGACGTGGCAGGGGCTGACGAAGAGAAGCAGGAGCTTGTCGAAGTCGTAGAATTCTTGAAGGACCCACGCAAGTTTGCAGCTGTGGGCGCTCGTATTCCAAAAGGTGTTCTGTTAGTGGGCCCTCCAGGTACGGGTAAAACACTCTTGGCGAGAGCTGTTGCAGGCGAGGCCGGAGTGCCGTTTTTCAGCATCTCGGGTTCTGATTTTGTAGAAATGTTTGTCGGGGTCGGTGCTTCCCGTGTTCGTGATTTGTTCGAGAACGCGAAGAAGAACGCACCTTGTATCATTTTCATTGATGAGATTGATGCCGTTGGACGTCAACGTGGCGCCGGATTGGGTGGCGGACATGATGAACGTGAGCAGACGCTCAACCAATTGCTCGTAGAGATGGATGGATTTGGCGCAAACGAAGGTATCATCATCGTAGCGGCTACAAACCGTCCTGATATTTTAGACCCGGCGTTGCTTCGTCCAGGACGTTTTGACCGTCAAATTACGGTTGACCGTCCAGATGTTAAAGGCCGTGAAGCAGTATTGTATGTACATGCTCGCAACAAGCCATTAACGAAGGATGTTAAATTGGACGTAATTGCGAAACGTACAACAGGCTTTACAGGCGCTGATCTGGAAAATCTGTTGAACGAAGCTGCCTTGTTGGCGGCTCGTCGTAACCGCAGAGATATTTCGATGCGAGAAGTAGATGAAGCCATCGACCGTGTTATCGTAGGTACAGAAAAACGCAGCCGCGTAATCAGTGACCGCGAGAAACGAATTGTTGCTTATCATGAAGCAGGCCATACGATTATTGGTTTCTTCTTGGAAAATGCCGACATGGTTCACAAGGTAACGATTATTCCACGTGGACGTGCAGGCGGATATGTCATCATGCTTCCGAAGGAAGACCGCATGCTGACTACCAAGCAGGAATTGCTGGACAAAATCACTGGATTGTTGGGTGGACGCGTATCCGAGGAACTGTTCATTGGTGAGATCGGAACGGGAGCTTATAGCGACTTCCAGCAAGCGACAAGCATTGCACGCAGCATGATCGTAGAATATGGTATGAGTGAGAAGCTTGGTCCAATGCAGTTCGGTACTTCACAAGGCCAAGTATTCCTTGGACGCGATATCGGTCATGAGCAGAACTACAGTGATCAGATCGCTTATCAGATTGACCAGGAGATGAATCGCTTCATCACTGAATCTTATGAGCGTGCTAGAGAACTCCTGACCAAGTATTCCAAAGAGGTTCATTTGATTGCTCAAACCTTGCTGGTAGAAGAAACCTTGGAACTTGAACAAATCAAACGTTTGATCGAGACAGGTTCTTTGGATGGTGGCACGACTGAGGGAGAAGGAACACCGGAAAATGGTGAGCCTGTGATCGACAACATTGGAGACGTCCGTGTACGTATTCAAGGTAAGGATGACGAGCCTAAGAATACAACGGATCAACCGAATGATATCCCTAATCTGCAAAAGCCAGAGGATGATAACAATTCGGGCAACTCCGGTGGTACTCCACCGACAACAACCTAATCATCCGATGGATAGTTGAATAAGCGTATATGTAAGCTCCGGGGAACCAGGTATTATGGGTTTTCCGGAGCTTTTTAAATGGAAGATTATTGCTAACGTGATTTGACAGACACCGGAACGTTGTGTACATTTATTGTTAAATAAACGGCTGTCGTCTTCTTAGCTTATAAAAGCCAACAGCCGCTGCAATCGACTTTCTATCATTTTGAACATATACGTGAGCGCATACTGTAGAACCTATGGTGTGCGCTATTCTTCTGTGAAATCAGGTGAAGGCATGATTCCAAGGTATCTAGTTGATTTTGATGTAGCGGAATTGACCCGATTGGAGGCCGACGTGTTAATAATCGGCTCGGGCATTGCGGGCTTATATACGGCGATTAAGGCTGCGGAGAATCGGAAAGTGTTGCTGATTACCAAGAAGACTTTGATGGAAAGCAACACGCGTTATGCTCAAGGCGGCATCGCTGCTGTCACATCGGACGAGGATACACCAGCTTATCATATGGAAGATACCCTGATTGCTGGTGCAGGTCTGTGTGAATCTGAGGCGGTCAGTACGCTTGTCCATGAAGGTCCAGTTGGCATTCAGGAGTTAATACGTTTGGGAACGGCTTTTGATCGTGTGGATGGTGAACTAGCGTTGACACGGGAAGGAGCGCATAGTCATCGGCGTATTTTGCATGCAAATGGAGATGCTACGGGTTATGAAATTGTTCGTGCGTTGTCAAAGCAGGTTGCTGCCCATCCCGGTATCGAAGTATGGGAAGAGTGCATGGTAATTGATCTGCTGACGGAGCATGGTGAGTGTATTGGGGCCCTCGTCCAAAAGCCAGGTGGGGAAAGGTCGTATATAACCGCTAATGCAACGATTTTGTGCTCAGGAGGTAGCGGGCAATTATACCGGTATACGACCAATCCGGATATTGCAACCGGGGATGGTATCGCTATGGCATATCGTGCCGGGGCGATTGTACGGGATATGGAATTCATACAGTTTCATCCTACGGCGTTGTGCCATCCGGGCGCTCCAAGGTTTCTAATTTCCGAAGCCGTACGGGGAGAAGGAGCCGTGTTACGCAATATTCACGGAGAACGCTTCATGGACAAGTATGATTCCCGGCAGGAGCTTGCACCCAGAGACATCGTAGCTCGTGCTATCATTCATGAGATGGAACGCACCCAAGCTGCGTTTGTATACCTGGATATTACACACGAGCCGCCAGAGCGGGTGAAGCAACGTTTTCCAACAATTTATCGGACATGTCTGTCATTTGGTTTGGATATGACGACAGACTGGATCCCCATTGCGCCTGCTGCCCATTATATGATGGGTGGTGTACAGACCAATTTACACGGGGAAAGCTCCATTGCGCGTTTGTTCGCCTGCGGGGAAACCTCTTCTACAGGAGTTCACGGAGCTAATCGTCTGGCGAGCAATTCGTTATCTGAAGCTATTGTATTTGCCAGCAGGATTATTGAGCGACTGCATTCATTGCCACCGCTGGTCGGCCATACATTGATATCTTATAGCGATAACCGTACAGAGTTCCCGGCTTCATCCGTCACGGAGCAGCGGCATAAGCTGCAAGAAGCAATGGTTCGTTATGCTGGAGTTCGTCGGCACGGCGAGGGGCTGAAAGCAGCATTAGACGAGATGCAAGGGCAAATGCCTATTTTTGAGGCTGTGATCGCTAGCCGGGAAGAGATCGAATTTGCCAATTTGCTCACCTGTGCTTTATTAGTAACAGATGGTGCGCTGCTGCGTGAGGAGAGCCGGGGAGCGCATTATCGCGAGGATTTTCCTGAGACAGATGATAGCGTCTGGCGAAAGCATGTTCAGCAGAGACGTGAGCAAGGGATAACGGAGGAGTACGTTCATGACATCTAACAGCGAGCTTTATGGAGAGTTTAGTGGATATCAGGAAGAACTGACAGCACAAATTCGCAGCTGGCTGCGAGAAGATACGGGCTCTGGCGATGTGACCACGCGCTGGACGATTGAGCAGGGCCACCAATCCAAGGCTGTCATTCATGCCAAGGAGAGCGGCGTGGTTGCCGGTTTACCCGTGGCTGCCCTTGTATTTCAGGTAGTGGACCCTTCCTTGTCGTTCACTCCGCTGGTGACGGATGGACAGTGGATTGAAAAGGGAAGCGTTTTGGCGGAAGTGACGGGTAGTACCCATGCGATTTTGACTGGAGAACGACTGGCGTTAAATTTGCTCCAACGGATGTCTGGCATTGCCACGCGGACTCGGGCTTTTATAGATCAATTGCATGGTTTGTCCACTCGCTTGGTGGATACACGTAAAACAACACCGGGACATCGGCTGCTGGAGAAGTATGCTGTGCGTGTAGGCGGGGGCTCGAATCATCGCTTTGGCCTGTACGATGCTGTTATGATTAAGGATAATCATATTAAGGGCGCAGGTGGGATTGAACAAGCTGTGAGTCGAGCGCGCGCTAATATACCGCATACGATGACGATTGAAGTAGAGACGGAAAACATGAAACAAGTTCAGGAAGCCCTGGAAGCTGGGGCGGATATCATTATGCTGGATAACATGTCTGCCCCAGATATGAAGGAAGCCGTTCGGTTCATTCGGGAACGGGCACCACATGTCAAAACAGAAGCCTCGGGCAATGTATCGCTGGATACAGTGCGTGAGATGGCTGAGAGTGGCGTAGATGTGATCTCTGTAGGCAGGCTGACATACTCTTTTCATAACCTGGATATCAGCCTTGACCTTAACGCAAAGAAAGATAGGTGACACCCATTGATTCTTGTAGTGGATGTAGGTAATACCAATATTGTTCTGGGGATATACGAAGGGCGGGAGCTGTTGCACCATTACCGGATCAGTACCTCCAGACAGGCAACCGCAGATGAATACGGCGTACTCATACATAATCTTTTTAGTATGGGTGGCGTATTAAAGGATGACATCCAGGGAGTTATTATTTCCTCTGTCGTTCCGCCGTTGGTCCGTGTATTAGAAGAAATGTGCGATAAATACATAGGCAAAACGCCTTTAATCGTCGGACCGGGAATCAAGACCGGTCTTAACCTGCGTTATGAGAATCCGCGTGAAGTAGGTGCGGATCGGATCGTGAACGCTGTTGCGGCTGTCGAACGGTTTGGCGGGCCGCTGGTTGTGGTGGATTTTGGGACAGCGACGACGTTTGATTGTATTGACGATAAGGGAAACTACTTGGGCGGTGTCATTGTGCCGGGTATCGGGATTTCGACGGAGGCACTGTATCAACGGGCTTCCAAGCTACCCCGCATCGAGTTGGAGAAACCCAAAAAGGTTATTGGTCGTAATACGGTTCATGCCATGCAAGCTGGGATTATCTTCGGTTATGCTGGGCAAGTGGATGGCATTGTGCGGCGCATTAAGGAAGAAATGCAGGCGGAGCCTACAGTTATTGCTACCGGAGGTCTTGCAGAGCTAATCGCATCAGAGGCGGAGAGCATTCAGAAAGTGTTGCCGATGTTGACGCTCGAAGGATTACGCATCATTTACCAACGTAACGCCGAATAAAAAAGTGGATATAAGCTGCCGCTGAGTCCAACCGAATGATTTTATCGGTTTGGATTAGCGGCGTTTTTCGTCTATACTGAAATATGTTACGTTTTTGAACAATTCGCGTGATCTGTAGATGC
Source organism: Paenibacillus sp. FSL P2-0322 (assembly GCF_037975315.1). Classification (NCBI taxonomy): domain Bacteria; kingdom Bacillati; phylum Bacillota; class Bacilli; order Caryophanales; family Paenibacillaceae; genus Paenibacillus; species Paenibacillus sp. FSL P2-0322. The sequence goes on from NZ_CP150243.1 coordinate 66,104, forward strand.
AGGTTGTTTATATAGTAGGAAATTATGCTTCAATGATGAGCAATACTAACGAAAATAAGCAGCATAGCTGTCCTGGTGAATAGGGGAGGATATCAATATGGAAAATAAGCAGGATCGACTTATTCGTGGCACAGCCATGGATGGGAGGGTTAGAGCTTTTGCTGTTCGGACAACTCAATTGGTAGAGGAATTGCGGAGAAGACACGATACGTATCCAACGGCTACCGCTGCTTTGGGGCGAACCCTCACAGCAGGTGCTATTATGGGTTCTATGCTAAAAGGAAAAGAGCGATTGACCATTCAAGTTAAAGGTGATGGACCGATTGGGCAAATCGTCGTTGATGCCAATGCTGTAGGGGAAGTGCGAGGTTATGTTACTGAACCGCATGTGCATTTGCCGAGCAATAGTATGGGCAAACTGGATGTAGCGGGTGCCGTAGGTACAGAGGGGTTCATTCATATCATCAAGGATTTGGGGTTAAAAGAACCGTATCGCGGCAGTACTCCGATTATTTCCGGTGAACTGGGTGAGGATTTTACCTATTATTTTGCCAAATCGGAACAGACCCCGTCAGCGGTGGGCTTGGGTGTGCTGGTAGATACGGATAACACGGTTATTGTGGCCGGTGGATTTATTATTCAGTTGCTTCCAGGCTTGAATGATGATGAGATTACTGCGATCGAAAATGCAGTCAGCTCCATTCCACCCGTTACTGCTTTGCTGGATCAAGGGTTGGAACTTGATGAAATGCTGCGCTGGATGCTGCCGGACGTTCGGATTCTCGATGAATTGGATATCCATTTTCAATGTGAGTGTTCACGTGAGCGCGTGGAAAAAACATTGATCAGTTTGGGAGAAAGCGAATTAGAGCAGCTAATTGAGGAAGAAGGACAGGCTGAGGTCGTATGTCACTTTTGTAATGAGGCTTATCAGTTTAATAAGGATGAATTGCAAAATCTGTTAGATCAAGCCAAATCCTAACCGGATGGGCGGTGCAAGCGATGACTACACGGGAAAAAGGATTATGGACAGCTGTCATTATTCTGACCGTTAGCGTCGCCGCCTTGGGTGGTCTTATCATGCTTCGGGGGCTGTCAAAGCCGGGTGATGTAAGCAAGGATGACGGCGATCATACTGTGGCGGAGATGGGTCAGGAAGGCATATCGGAGGAACAGTGGGTAGCGGAACTGAAAAAGCGATATGGAACCAATACGCTGTTGCAAATGTTGAATCGTAAAGCCGTGCAGGCTGAAACCAAGCGTCTCGGTATCAAGATCACCCAAGAGGATTTACAGCAGGTGCTGGAGCAGGATAGTAGAGGGTATGACTCAGATCATGCCTACTTTGATGAAATGCAGCGACAGTTTGGCTTAGATCCGGGTGACTTGCGGAATGAAGCGGAATACCGGATTGGTTTGGAGAAAATAGCCACGCAGGGTATTCAAGTTCAGGAAGCTGAGATTGACGAGTATTGGGAACAGCACCCTGAGGAATTTGCCGTCGGTAAGCAGATCCAATTGGCAGCTCTTTATGTGGATAATGCGGAGGAAGCAGAAGCGTTGCTAGATCGGGTCAAGCAGGGGGAGAGCTTCGATGTGCTGATTCAAGAGTATTCAGGTAAGCCTTTTGGCAAGGATAGCAGCGGGCAGTTGGGATGGGTGGATGAATATGATCCATTGCAACCGGAGGCGATCATGAAGGCGGCGAGAGAGCTAAGCTCCGGGGATGTTGCAGGTCCGATCTCTGTTAACGATGGCTATGCTGTCATTTATGTACAGGATGTCCGGTTGAAGAATTCTCCGGATAAGCAGCAGATCCGGCAGCAAATTCGCCGATCTCTTGCGCTTGCACAGGCCGCTCCTTTGGAAGAGGTCGAGAAGAGTCTACGTGATAAATATGGAGCGCGTATTTTATCTAGAAAAGATGCATCCTCCGCTGCTCTGTAACGTAGTGAAAGAATATTGGTTTGAAGGAAGCACGATGCTGATAACGCGGGTTGACAGCATCGCGGCTTACTCACTCGTATTGACATTGGAATTGAAGATTGTTATGATTAGCGTATAAAACCCACTATTTTTATCGGAAATTAAATGAACGGTACAAAATTAAAGTGATTGACTAAGATTGATCTACAATATGATTTCGCAATTTTTAATATATCATCTACAGTCAGGGAGGAATTATCATGGCTAAAGTTGTTAATAACATCACCGAACTTATCGGGGAAACTCCCCTCGTTCGGCTCAACCGGATCGTACCGGAAGATAGCGCCGAAATTTATTTGAAACTGGAATATCAGAACCCCGGCTCCAGTGTTAAAGATCGTATTGCGATTAGCATGGTAGAAGAAGCTGAACGTGAAGGTTTGCTTAAGCCAGGCGGTACGATTATTGAAGCAACTAGCGGTAATACAGGAATCGGCTTGGCTATGGTTGCTGCTGCGAAGGGCTATAAGGCAGTGATCGTTATGCCAGAAACGATGAGCATAGAGCGTCGTAATTTGTTGCGTGCTTATGGAGCCGAACTTGTGCTAACACCAGGATCAGAAGGCATGAACGGGTCCGTTAAGAAAATGGAAGAATTGCTGAGTGAAAATCCGGAATATTTTGCTGCTGAGCAGTTCAAGAACAAAGCTAATATCAAAATTCACCGTGAAACGACCGGTCCTGAGATTGTGGAAGCCATTCGTTCCATTGGCGGAACTCTGGACGCTTTTATAGCTGGAATAGGTACTGGCGGAACCATTTCTGGTGCCGGAGAAGTGCTTAAGAAAGAATTCCCTGATATTAAAGTTGTGGCTGTAGAGCCTGCCTCTTCCCCACTGTTAGCAGGCGGTAAGCCAGGACCCCACAAAATTCAAGGACTTGGTGCCAACTTTATTCCTGAAATTTTAAACCGCGATATCTATGATGAAATTATTCATGTAGAAAACGATGAAGCTTTCGAGGTAGCACGTAGAGTGGCCAAGGAAGAGGGCATTTTGTCCGGTATTTCATCTGGCGCGGCTGTTCATGCGGCTTTGAAACTTGCTAAGCAATTGGGCAAGGGTAAACGGATCGTTGTCATTGTTCCAAGTAATGGAGAACGTTACCTGAGCACACCACTATACAATTTCGAGCTGTAATTATGTCGTAATTGTGTATACTATACGTAAGGATTCCCTCATTTCCCTGTTGCAGGGGGGTGGGGGTTTCTTTTTAAGGAGAGAATATAGACTTATTGAAAAGTAGGGAAGGGGAAGCACACACGGATGAAATCGACAGCTAGAGTGACGGAGACGCAGTGGCAGGTTTGGCAGGAGGAAGGCTGGAGCATACTTCCCTATATTGCTGAGTACCCATTACCCGTGGGGGGGCTACCGTCATCGTGGCGGAAGGCTTGGGAGGATTCGTCTCCATATGCCTTTTTGCTGGAGAGCGCTAAAGGTGGGAGGTACACCTATCTGGCCTTAAATCCGGTTGCTATATTGGAGGGCAAGGGAGAACATGCAGTTTGGACTGATTTGCAAAGCGGGAAACATGGAGAAATGCATGGTCAACCTTTGAAAGTCATGAGCAACTGGATCGCTCCTTACCGTGCGCCGCGTGTACCTGGCATGCCTTTTTTCTCTGGAGGATTTGCGGGTTATCTTGGCTACGATGTAGCTCGCTCGTTGGAGCGTTTGCCATCTCAAGCTGCAGACGATACGGACATACCTGATTATGTATGGATGAGGGTGGATGAGCTATGGATTTACGATCACGAAAAATCCTCCATATATTGTGCTGTTCATATGCCCGCTCCTGCGCATTCCGATAAAGTCAGTAGTGATACCGATTTGACCAATCGCGTTATGCAGGATGGGCCGAATCCTATACTTTGCGAGCGTTACGCGGAAGCTGCCCAACGTGCAGAACGTATGCTGACTCAGTGGAATAACATCATAAATGCAGGAGAGATTGATTCTGCGTACCCTCGTCGTTGTGCTAGGCTCGCCGAAGAAGGGTTAGAGGCTGCTCATCTTGAATCTGAAGGCTGGACAGCGGCATTCAACCAACAAGATTTTGAACAAGCCGTGAAACGTGTGCAGGAATACATTGCCCAAGGGGATGTATTCCAGGTCAACTTATCGATTCGTCAGCAACGTGCGCTTACAGCCCTCCCTGAAAATATATATGAATGGCTTCGTCTGCTGAATCCTTCCCCTTATATGGGTATGCTGCGTATGCCAGATTTACGGATCGTTAGTGGCTCGCCGGAATTGTTGGTGAAGCTGGAGGATGGACGTGTGAGCGCCCGACCAATTGCAGGTACGAGAAGAAGAGGGCTAACACCGGATGAAGATGCCGCTATGGCAGCAGAGCTTCTATCAAGCGAAAAGGAACGCGCCGAGCATATTATGCTCGTCGATCTGGAGCGTAACGATATCGGACGGATTGCCGAATACGGATCGGTGCATGTGCCTGAACTGCTGACGGTCGAATACTATTCGCACGTTATGCACCTGGTTTCTCAGGTTGAAGGAAAATTAGCCTCGGGTCGTACAGCTATAGATGTAATTGCTGCTACCTTTCCAGGCGGAACCATTACCGGGGCACCCAAGGTGCGCACCATGGAAATTATTGAAGAATTAGAGCCCGTTCGTCGGGGGCCTTATACAGGGTCCCTTGGATGGATTGACTATAACGGCAATATGGAATTAAATATTATAATAAGAACACTAGCTGTTAAAGGCAGCACTGCCTATTTACAGACAGGTGCGGGGATCGTCATTGATTCAGACCCGTACAGGGAATATCGGGAATGTCGGAACAAGGCTAGAGCTGTCATGAAGGCGGTACAATGTGGTGAAGAAGAAGCCGCTTTGAGCAGAAGCGGTATCACAGGAGGGTGAGTCGTATGATTTTGGTGATTGATAATTATGATTCGTTTACGTACAATCTTGTTCAATATTTAGGTGAACTTGGCGAAGAAGTAACCGTAAAACGGAACGATGAGATTGATGTGAAAGGCATAGAAGAGCTGGCACCAGAGCATATTTTGATCTCGCCGGGTCCATGCACGCCGAATGAGGCAGGGATATCACTGGATGTGATCAGCCATTTTAAAGGTCGCATTCCGATTTTTGGCGTTTGCCTCGGCCACCAGGCCATCGGACAGGCTTTCGGCGGTAAGGTTATCCGGGCTGAACGACTCATGCACGGTAAAACATCACCGATTCTTCATCACAATACGTCAGTATTTGAAGGCTTGCCTTCTCCGTTCACAGCAACCCGGTATCACTCATTGCTGGTGGAGCGCGAGAGTCTGCCTGAGTGTCTAGAGATTACCGCGGAAACCGCAGAAGGTGAAATTATGGGTTTGCGGCATAAAGAATTTGCCGTAGAAGGAGTTCAGTTCCATCCAGAATCCATTATTACGGATTATGGGCATCAACTGTTACGCAATTTCCTAAAACGCAAGGTAGGCGTCTGATTCATGAAATATATCGGAGTCAACGGCGTCCTCACGGAAGCCGCAAAAGCCGTGATTCACGTAAGTGATCACGGCTTTTTATACGGAATGGGCTTGTTTGAAACATTCCGCACCTACAAGGGTGTCCCATTCTTGCTGGATCGGCATCTACATCGACTGCAGGAAGGTTGCCGAATGCTCGGCATTCCTTTTCAACTGGATGAGGAGCAACTTACGAGACACATCCAACATCTGATGGTGGCGAATGGACTGGATGAAGCCTATATCCGTTACACCGTATCAGCGGGCGAAGAGGTGCTAGGATTGCCGACAGGGGACTATACGCGTCCTAATCATATTCTGTTCGCTAAACCGTTGCCCTCTACCAATACACAAACCGGGCAATCCACTTCCCCATCGGCGCTTCAGTTGTTGCGAACTCCCAGAAATACTCCAGAGGGTGAGGTTCGCTTAAAGTCGCTCCATTATATGAATAATATTCTTGCAAAGCGGGAACTTCAGCAGTATGCCGAGGCTGTCCGTTATAAGGCTGAAGGAATGATGCTTACGGCGGATGGTTTTCTGGCAGAAGGAATGGTCAGCAATCTGTTCTTTGTGCGGAACAATACGTTGTATACCCCTGACTTGTCTACAGGGATTCTGCCAGGCATTACGCGTGAGTTCATTTTGGAGCTGGCGCATCTGCGAGACATTCCTTGTGAGCAAGGCCTGTACCGCTGGGACGAGCTGAAACAGGCTGATGAAATTTTTATGACCAACTCTATACAAGAAATACGGCCCGTGGATTTGTTGTTGGAGCCGGGAGGAGCAACGAACCATTTATCGGTTCCCTTGACACAGCCCAGGTCCATAACAGCTTTGCTGTTGCACGATTATAGACAGAAAGCAGGGATCAAGTGAACATACCGACCCTTTATCAACGTAGTTACCGAATGGGGGATGCCGAGCTTACGCTCGGACATTCCACACAGATCATGGGTATACTGAATGTGACCCCGGATTCATTTTCCGATGGAGGATTACATTATAGTCCCGAGATTGCTGTTTTACATGCATTGAAGCTGGTGGAAGATGGAGCGGATATCATTGACATTGGTGGGGAGTCTACTCGCCCGGGTCATGATCCAGTAGGTGTGGAAGAGGAGCTGGCTCGGGTCATTCCGGTCGTTCAGGCCATCCATCGTATCGCACCGCACATTCCGTTATCTGTAGATACTTACAAAGCCGAGGTAGCCAGGCAGGCGCTTGAGGCTGGCGCACATATCATTAATGATGTGTGGGGGTTTAAGGCAGACCCCGATATGGCACGTGTAGCTTCGGAATTCGATTGCCCGGTCATTTTGATGCATAATCGTCATGACCGTAACTATAGTGATTTGGTTTCTGATATGCTGTCCGATTTAAAAGAAAGTATCCGATTAGCGCTGGATGCGGGGGTACGTGAGGAACAGATCATTTTAGACCCAGGTATCGGTTTTGCCAAGGATTACGATGAAAATATTCATGCCATGACTTCTCTCGATACATTGAGTCAGCTGGGCTTTCCGCTGTTATTGGCTACGTCGCGCAAAAGGTTTATTCGTACAGCACTGGATTTGCCTGTGAATGATGTGGTGGAGGGCACGGCGGCTACCGTTGCCTTTGGCATTGCTCAAGGGTGCCAGATTGTGCGTGTACACGATGTGGCGCAAATCAAGCGCACCGTACGTATGTGTGATGCGATGGTGTACGGGTCTAAAAATGCACTGAGTTATGGTGGTTAGAAGACGCTTCATGAATGATTTGATCCTGCGATCGCTGTTGCAATGGGATTCTTTTGAATTGGTAAACATATGACTGTTAGAATCCCGTTGCAAAGGCGAGCGCTTCGCTTCTCCGGATTCAAATCCTTCATTCCGCTACAACGCGCCATAAAGTCACTGTATTTTTAGGGAGTTATTTATTGTGTAAGGTGAACAGAAGAATAGATCAAGTAGAACGAGAACGGAGTAGGCGGAATGGTGCTGTACAAGCAAAGCGGTCGCTTTAAAAGCTTTCCGTAGGAAAGCTCGCTTCGGAAGCATCACTTCCCCGAATTTCTACCTTTATTATAGGTTTTATTCAAGAAATCTGGGGCAGTGGCGATGGGGAGCACCATCCGACTGCGCAATGGCACGATACGAAACTTCTAAGTTGAGCTTATTGAGAAAATCTAATAAAAAACAGGGGGGGATACCCACGATGGATAAAATGGTTTTGCATCGTATGGAGTATTACGGATATCATGGCGTTTTTCCAGAGGAGCGCAAGCTGGGACAACGTTTCTATATTGATTTGGAACTGGAGCTTGATCTGCGTGAAGCGGGTGAGCAGGATGCCTTGGACAAAACGGTTAATTACGCCGAGGTGCATTACACCGTTAAAGATATTGTAGAAAAGGAATCTTACCAATTGATTGAAGCTTTGGGCGAACGTATTGCATCTTCCCTACTGGACACTTATACTAGTGTCAATGCACTGACTGTCAAAGTCACGAAGCCGCATCCGCCGTTTGATATTCATTTTCAGGGCGTGACGGTTGAGCTTTATCGCGCAAGAAAGTAGGAACGATACATGAATGCACATTCGACCTCTGAGGCATCAGAGGCTTATATTGCTTTAGGGGCTAATTTGGGGGAGCGCGAGCATACCCTGTATGAAGCCATTACGGCGCTGGACGAACATCCGGGTATACGGGTGCTTCGGTGCTCCAGCCTGTACGAAACAGAGCCTGTTGGGTATCTGGATCAACCTTCTTTTTTGAACATGACGGTAGCCGTATCTACAACACTTGCTCCAGAGGAGCTTCTGGTATATATGCTGGAGGTGGAGAGTCGTCTGGGGAGAGTAAGACACATTCCTAATGGGCCACGAACCATTGATCTGGATTTGTTATGGATGGAAGCGGCGCAACTGGCTACACCGGATTTGGAGCTTCCTCACCCTCGTATGTTGGAGCGTGCTTTTGTGCTGGTTCCTTTGGCTGATATCGTTCCGAACCAAGATCCGTCCGGTCTGTACAGTATCGTGCATACTGCATTGAATTCTGTGGATGGAAAGGACGGCATACAGCTTTGGAAAACATGCAGCTGGCGCAACGACTCCGCGCCTTTCGGAAGCTAAAAGGGTTCACACAGCAGGAGTTGGCAGAACGTACTGGTATATCTTTGACTGTATTAGGTGCTGTGGAGCGAGGCAATCGTAGAGTAGACCCAGACATGCTGAACATCATCGCCCAAACGCTAGAAATTGAAGTCCGGGAACTGACGGAATGACGATAAGTATACGATATAAAAGAAGGAATAAAGGGGTGAACAGATATGTTGAAAATCGGCGATATTGAAATGAAAAACCAAGTCGTCTTGGCACCCATGGCAGGCGTGTGCAATCCTGCTTTTCGCTTGATCGCCAAGGAGTTCGGTACAGGCTTGGTATGTGCAGAGATGGTTAGTGATAAGGCCATCATTCACGGCAACAAGCGTACACGTGAGATGCTGTTTGTAGATGAGCGCGAGAAGCCGCTTAGCTTGCAAATTTTTGGAGGCGACCGCGAATCTTTGGTGGAAGCAGCGAAGGTGGTAGATCAGGAAACGAATGCAGATATTATTGATATCAATATGGGCTGCCCGGTTCCCAAAGTGACCAAATGTGATGCAGGTGCTCGTTGGCTGCTCGATCCAAACAAGATTTATGAAATGGTATCGGCGGTAGTGGAATCGGTAAGCAAGCCGGTTACCGTGAAAATGCGTATTGGTTGGGATAGCGAGCATATTTATGCCGTAGAGAACGCTCGCGCTGTTGAACGTGCCGGAGGTCAGGCCGTTAGCGTACATGGCCGTACACGGGAGCAACTGTATACGGGACATGCGAATTGGGATATTATAAAAGAAGTTAAAGAAGCAGTTTCCATTCCTGTAATTGGAAACGGTGATGTGGCATCACCGGAAGATGCCCGCCGCATGCTGGATCTGACCAATTGTGATGGCGTTATGATCGGACGCGGTGCTCTGGGGAATCCGTGGATGCTCTACCGTACGATTGAGTACTTGCAATCAGGTGAGCTGTTGCCCGATCCTTCACCGGAAGAAAAAATCCGCATTGCCATTCTGCATATGGATCGTCTGGTTGCATTGAAGGGTGAAGCGGTAGCTGTCCGTGAAATGCGCAAGCATCTGGCTTGGTACCTCAAGGGGTTTAAAGGTTCTGCACGTATTAAGGATGTCATTATGGAAGAAACAAAGCGCGACGATATGGTACGTATTTTGGATCAATTTGTATCTCAATTGCACATGGTAGAAAACGATGAGCCTTCTACAAGTGCTGCTTCTCCTGCTGCTGTTGCGCAATAAGGAAGCTGTTCCGGCCTGCGCACGCGATTGACTTTTCCAATTGCTTGCCCTATAATCGTTCAGTATAAAATCTTGATGTATGCTACAAATTGTGTGCAGCTCTCAAGACAACAGCAGGAAATGTTCTCATTCCCTCAGAGTGGCATATTATGTTTTGAAAGCGTGCATTCCGATGCACTTTTAAACTTTTCCCATGACAGGAGAATCGGTTAAGATGAGCGATAAAGAAGTCATTCTGACACAGGAAGGTCTTAGAAAGCTCGAAGATGAGCTTGAGAACTTAAAGTCTGTCAAACGCCGCGAAGTGGCTGAACGGATTAAGGTAGCCATCGGATACGGAGATATTAGTGAAAACTCCGAATATGAGGATGCGAAGAATGAGCAGGCCTTTATTGAAGGCCGTGTAATTACGTTGGAAAAGATGCTACGCAATGCCCGCATTATCAATAGTGATGAAATTGACACCGATGTTGTGGGAGTAGGTGCAACTGTGACCGTTGAAGATTTGGAATTCGGAGATATTACAGAGTATGCTATCGTAGGTTCCGCCGAATCCGACCCGCTACAGAATAAGATTTCGAATGAAAGTCCGGTTGGCAAGGCAATTCTCGGTAAGAAAAAGGGAACTGTTGTGGATGTCACCGTTCCAGCAGGCGTTATTCAATATAAAATCGTGGATATCAAGAAATAAGACACGGACTTTGGAATTTAATGTAAAAGCTTCCTTGTGGAAGCTTTTTTTCTCTACACCCGGACGGACCCCGGCCCGTCTATTCATATTGAAGGAGCTGATTTAGCACCATGTCGGATGAAACTACTAACCAGGAAACACAAGAAAATCGCGAGGAATTAAGTGAACTATTACAAATTCGTCGTGCCAAATTGGACGAGCTTCGCGCATTGGGCATTGATCCTTTTGGACGCAAATACATACGCACGGCTGAAGCGGGCGTACTACTGAACAAGTATGACAGTTTGACTAAGGAAGAACTGGAAGAAAAGAATATTGAAGTTAGCATAGCAGGCCGTATTATGGCTAAACGTGTTATGGGAAAAGCCAGCTTTGCTCATATACAGGATCTTAGCGGACGTATTCAAATTTATGTTCGTCAAGACACGGTACCTGAATCCAAATATAAAGCATTTGGTATTTTGGATCTGGGTGATATTGTTGGTGTTAAGGGTGTGCTCTTCAAGACCAAAACGGGCGAAACGACAATCAAAGTGCTGGATATTGAGGTCTTGTCCAAATCCTTGTATCCATTACCAGAGAAATATCATGGCCTGAAGGATGTTGAATTGCGTTACCGTCAGCGGTATGTCGATTTGGTTATGAACCCTGAAGTACAAAAAACGTTCATTACACGGTCCCGTATTATTCAATCCATGCGTCGTTATCTCGATTCGCTCGGCTATTTGGAAGTTGAAACCCCAACATTACATTCCATTGCTGGCGGGGCGGCGGCGAAGCCATTTGTTACGCACCATAATGCATTGGACATGCAGCTTTATATGCGTATTGCTATTGAACTCCATTTGAAACGACTAATTGTCGGCGGAATGGAGAAAGTATATGAGATCGGTCGTGTTTACCGTAATGAAGGTATTTCGACCCGCCATAACCCTGAGTTTACGATGATTGAGCTGTATGAAGCGTATGCTGATTATAAAGATATCATGCAATTGACGGAAAACATGGTTGCACATATTGCGCAGGAAGTACTGGGCACACAGCATATTCAATATCAAGGCCAGGAAGTGGATCTGACGCCGCAATGGCGCAGAGTCTCCATGGTTGATGCTGTTAAAGAAGTAACAGGCGTAGACTTTAGCGTGCAGATGAGTAATGAAGAAGCTCATCGCCTTGCGAAAGAGCATAAAGTTTCGGTTGAACCGCATATGACATTTGGCCATATCCTGAATGCATTCTTTGAGCAGTTCGTAGAGGAAACGCTTATTCAACCGACCTTTATTACTGGACATCCGGTTGAAATTTCGCCGTTGGCCAAGAAAAACGAACAAGATCCGCGGTTTACGGATCGCTTCGAGCTGTTCGTGGTTGCTCGTGAGCATGCGAATGCGTTCACTGAGCTGAATGATCCAATCGACCAGCGCCAACGTTTTGAAGCACAATTGCTGGAACGTGAGCACGGTAACGACGAGGCGCATGAAATGGATGATGACTTTATCCGCGCCTTGGAATACGGGATGCCACCAACAGGTGGACTGGGCATCGGCATCGATCGTTTGGTTATGTTGCTGACAGATGCGCCTTCCATTCGCGATGTGCTGCTTTTCCCGCATATGCGTAACCAACAGTAGAATAACATAACATTATGAATATAGAGGATCAGCCGGGCTTCCCGTGTCTTGTTCCTCTTTTTCATAAGAACGGATGGAGAGAATACTCTAATGAAACGCAGCGTCAAGCTTAGTCGGTTCGCATCGCCTCCTTTTATATTGGTCATCGGATATTTATTGATTATTGCATTGGGTACTTTGCTACTGATGCTTCCTGTTGCCAATCATAGTGGTCATGCTCCGCATTGGATTGATTCGCTTTTTACGTCCGTCTCAGCCGCTTGCGTCACAGGACTGGTCGTTGTTGACGTCGATTCAACGTATACGATGTTTGGCGAAACCGTCATTTTGGTGCTGATGCAGCTAGGCGGGCTGGGGTTTATGACCTTAGCGACCTTGTTTGCGCTGTTGTTGGGGCGGCGATTATCGTTAAAGGATCGGTTGCTGCTTAAGGAGGCTATTAATGCCGATAGCATGGAAGGGATCGTGCGTATTATTCGCAAGGTGCTGATCTTTTCTTTTACCATTGAGGCGATAGCTGCCGTCGTCTTAGCTTTGCGGTGGATGCGAGAGATGCCTGTCGGACAAGCGATATATTATGGAATATTCCATTCCGTATCCCTCTTTAATAACGGGGGATTCGATCTGTTCGGGACTAGCTTCCAACAATACGCTGGAGATTTTGTTTTCAATATGATTGCATCTGTGCTCGTTATATCTGGAGGCTTGGGTTTCCTTGTACTTAGCGATTTGTTCGATTTTCGCCGTACCCGGAGACTGTCTCTACACTCCAAAATGGTGCTTAGCGTGTCGGGAGTGCTCATTGTGGTTGGTGCGCTGGTTTTATTTGTTTTTGAGTTTACCAATGCACGAACCTTGGGTGCGCTGAACTGGGAAGGCAAAGTATATGGAGCTGTCTTTCAATCGGTCTCCACGAGATCATCAGGTACGAGCACAGTCGATATCAGCGGGTTAAGGCAGGCAAGTCAGTTTTTTATTATGTTGCTGATGATTATCGGTGCTTCTCCGGGCTCCACGGGAGGAGGAATTAAAACGACTACGTTTCTGCTTATGGTAGGTGCCCTAATCGCCGTCATGCGAGGACAGAAGGAAATTGTGTTTTTCCGTCATAGGGTCCCCAAAGATATCATGATGCGGGCGCTGACCATTATTGTACTGGCCCTATTTATATTCTCGATTGTGGTTATACTGCTCTTAATGACAGAGGATGCGCCATTTCTCTCCCTTGCATTTGAGGCTGCTTCCGCAATCGGAACGGTAGGGTTGTCTGTAGGAGTGACGCCAGGATTGTCTGACGCAGGCAAGCTGATTATTTGTGTGACTATGTTTATTGGTCGGATTGGTCCTCTTACGATTGCCTATGCCATTCGTCCACGCTCGACCAAGACATTGTACCGTCGTCCCGAAGGTCATATTGTAATTGGATAGTGTATCTGTAAAAAAAGATGTACCCGTGCTGATTAGCATAGGTACATCTTTTTTCATTTCAGATCATCATAATTCTTTATGGGTAGCATATCATGTAAAATGCCCATTTTGAGAACAAGACGAAATGGGCTGAACAGATACTGATTTTCGCAGAAAAAACGGCTATTTGTTTCCTTTTATGTAATTATAGACAAAATACTAGGAATATTATGTATAATATTGTATGATAGTGGGCATGAAAGGGGGATAGTTGAGGTGAATACCAATTTCTAATTTGAAAGGAATCATCTATTATGTATTTATTTATTATTAGTGCTGAAGTTTTATTTTGGGTTTTTGTTGTTGCAGGCTTGATCGCAAGGTATATGTTTGGCTTGAAGAAATTAGGCGGTCTTCTTTTACTATTTACCCCCATTATTGATATCCTGCTACTGATTGCGGTGTTCATCACGGTGAAAAGTGGCATGGAGATTACGACTGCTACTGGCTTGGCGGCCTGTTATTTTGGTATTACAGTAGCATTTGGTCATAGGTTAATTAAGTGGGCGGATGTACGGTTCTCCCATTGGTTTGGTAAGGGACCCAAGCCTGAACGCAAGTATGGTGCTGCTCATGCAAAAGAGGAACGGATAGGTTGGTTGCTTCACCTTTTGGGCTGGGCTATAGGTAATGCTTTGTTGCTTGCAATCATTATGTATGTTGATGATCCGCAGCGTACGGTGTCTTTGGAGGGCATTATGCAAACATGGGCGATCGTTCTGGCAATCGACTTTGTTGTCTCCTTTAGCTATACTTTAGCTCCCAAAAAACAAAAGCGTAGTCTATAGAGGTTAAGGCTTTACACTTAGATTAGATAAAATCTGGCTGGTCACTCAGGATGTTCAAATCGGAAGACTCATTGTTGGTGAAAATGAAGTGGTTACTTCCGGTAGTGGGGTGAGTCCGTCGTCGAAATGTAAATATTTACAAAAATATGAGGATTTTATGTTTAACTCACTTTGACAGTCACCTTATTTTTGCCTCGCTATCTTTTTTCACACACATGTATCCCTTTCGATTTGAACACAGACCAACAGAAGCAACACAACTATTTTTTGTGAGATGACAGACAGCATGCAAGATGTGTTACACAAATTTTAAAATAAATTTTGTGATTTGCCTAAAACGTCGCCTATCCAAGTTTGGCAATTAACGCGATAATATTCCAGGAAAGATTACATATGTCTATAAATGTAGACATACGCAGTTAAGTTGTTATTTTGTTTAAAAATGTAAAAAAGAAAGGTGGTTTCTGTGGCAGTACTACTGAGCGGTAAGAACATTTTGATTATGGGCGTGGCTAATAACAGGAGTATTGCCTGGGGGACAGCTCAATCTTTAGCTGCTGAAGGAGCACAGCTCATTTTTACTTACGAAAATGAGAGGGTTGCAGAGCGGGTACTAAAGCTCGTTGAAACCATTCCAGGAGCACTGGTCTGTCCTTGTAATGTTCAAAGCAATGAAGAGCTTGATGCATTGGCGGATTTTCTAAAAGAAAAAGTAGGCGTATTACATGGTTATTTTCACAGTGTCGCCTATGCTAAGGCTGAGGATTTGGATGGCTTGTTCGTTGACACTTCTCGTGAGGGATTCGCCGTTGCACAAGAAATCAGTGCCTATTCTCTGGCTGCTGTCTCCCGTCGAGTATACCCACTGATGACAGAGGGTGGAAGTATCGTCACCATGACGTATATTGGCGCAGAACGAGCGATCAAAAATTACAACGTTATGGGTGTGGCGAAGGCTTCACTGGAAGCCAGCATGCGCTATCTGTCGAATGATCTGGGCACATATGGCATTCGCGTAAATGCGATTTCCGCTGGTCCGATACGGACCTTGGCTGCCTATGGCATTAAAGATTTTAACACAATGCTCAAACATATTGAAGAAACTACGCCCCTACGCAAGACGGTTGATACGTCGGAAGTCGGAGATACGGCGTTATTCCTATTTTCCCATTTATCGAGAGGCATTACGGGTGAAGTTATCCATGTAGATGCTGGATACCATATTACGGGGATGTAAGGAGGGAACGTTGTGCTTATTACGCATACGGATTGCCGTATTATCTCACCTGAAGGAATTATGACTAGGGAACGTCTGGAGCGAGACGTTACGATCTTCTCCCGGATGTTGACGCTCAGAGGAATTCCCGAAGACGGTAGAGTGATTCTGAAAGCGGCCAATTCCTATTGGTTTGTTGTGTCTCTGTTTTCCCTGTGCAATATCGCTGTTTCGGTGACTGTGGTGGACGAGCAGACTGTGCTCGATGAGGTGGCTCAAATCTATGATGAAGCGGGTGCCTGTTGCATCCTTACGGATTCCGATTTAGAACTTCCTCATGCTCTCGTTATTCTAATTCAAGATCTGATTCAAGAAGAAGCAGTACACCCGGATTGGGTGGGAGAGCCAAAGCTTGAAGCCCTCGACTTTAACAAGTGGTGCGAGAGGCCAGATGCGCTCATTCTGTATTCTTCAGGTACGACGGGAAAACCCAAGGGAATCGTGAAAGCTGGTTCAGCTTTTATGGAGAATATCAGGCATTCCATACACGCCATGAACTACCTACCGTCTGACCATATGCTCCCCGTTGTGCCTTTTTCTCATTTTTATGGAATCTCACTTATCTTCTCCTGGTGGTTAACTTCATGTTCTCTCATCATCTGCAATCCAAAAAACCTCTGGAGCGTCATTGCAAGTATTACGAAAGACCGGGCGACGGTCGTAGACGCTAACCCCTCTGCTTTTTACACCTTGTTGCGTATGCTAAACCGAAAACCCGAACAACTGGAAATGGTCAAGGAAGCTCCGGTGCGCATGTGGTGCGTAGGCGGTTCCCCACTTACCCAGGACCTTGAAGAGAAATTTAACAACATATTTGGACAGCCCCTGCTGAATGGTTACGGCCTTTCTGAACTGGGCAACGTTACGCTGGGGACGCTAGAGTGTCCGAAGGGTTGTGGACTACCATTACCTGGTGTGGATCTGAAAATACTAGATTCTACAGGCAACCAGCAGGCGGACGGTATCGTAGGCGAAGTGTGGATACGCAGTGCTGGATGCATGGAAGGTTATCTAAATCGTCCAGACCTGACGCAATCCGTTCTACAGGACGGCTGGTTCAAGACGGGAGACCTGGGCTATCTGGATGACGGAATGCTGTATGTCATTGGTCGCAGCGGTAAGACGGTCAACCGGATGGGCTACATGGTATCTCCGGTCTATATTGAGGACCGAATTGGTTCGCTAGGCTACCGATCCTGCGTGATTACCTTGGAGGATGAGGCTAAAGGGACATTGCTTGTCGCATTCATCGAAAGTGATTCCTCACAGGTCGTGCCTGTGCTCCGCAAAGAGATGAGTCAGGTACTCCCTTCATACATGTTTCCCGATCTTTTGCTTCCGCTCGATCATTTTCCTTTAAATCGCAATGGAAAAGTAGATCGTCTGGAGATGGAGCGTGTTGCTCTAGAGAAAGCTGCTTCTCGCAAAGCATAACAAGATATATACCAAAACTGCATACAGGAAAGGGAGAATGTGCCATGAGTATAAATCCAGAACTGGCAGAAAACACACTGTTTCTGAAAAGGCATGAATCTATTCTGAAATGCCTCAATTATTTGATTGAAAATCGGCAGGAAGTGATGGATATTCTCACGCAATTTTCATCCTATCGGGCCGCCAATGCAGAAATTGACTCCACGATCCTCACACTTCAAGGTGCTCTGCAAGAAGTGCAGACCTATCAGCCAAGCTGGCAACGATCTATGGCTGTATTCATGCCTTCCAACGTCATTTTGTACTCCTATGCATTATACCTCTTGATTCCGTCCCTGTACGTTGAAAATATAGACTTTCGCCCTTCTTCTCACGTAAACGAGTACGTCAACATGCTGCATGAAAAGCTTCAGGCTGTACACGGATTACCCATCTATATTCGTAAGGTCAGTCAAAGGGTTTTTATGGAAAATTCGGTTATGCCAGCTGATATTGTGGTGTTCACCGGGAGCTATGTCAATGCGGAGAAGATCAAAAAACAAATCCGAAAAGACCAACTCTACATCTTCTATGGACAAGGGATCAATCCTTTCGTCATCGGACCCGATGCTGATCTGGAACTGGCGGTTACCGATGTAATCCGAATGAGACTGTTCAACTCAGGACAGGACTGCCTGGGACCCGACATCATTCTGGTACATCAAGATGTGACAGAGAGCTTCAAAAACCTGCTGATTATGCGGCTTGACCAACTTGTGTTTGGAGCCAACGATGATCCGAACGCAAACTATTCCCCTATTTTCTATAAAGATGCGCTGAACTCAGTTTCTGAATATTTTAATACGAACGATAAGTTTATTATCTACGGCGGTGGCATTGATTTCCGTACGAAAAAGATGGAGCCAACGGTTGTATATAGCGAGCTAGATCAGGATTTGGAGATTATTGAGTATTTTTCACCGGTCTTCAACGTGGTTAGCTACCGAGACGACGAGCAGCTGATCAAGCGTATTTCCTCCAGTTATTTCAGTGAACGAGCAATGGGTTGCAGCTTATACGGGTCTAGTCACCTGGCGGACGTTCTGCGAAAGAAGCACACGCTGACCATTAATCAGACGCTTGAGGATGTGGATCAAGGCAATAAGCCTTTTGGTGGCTATGGCACGATGTCGAACTATATTTTTTACGATTTCAAGCTCATTTCGAAGCCGATCTTGATTTCAGAAATTGTCGCAGAATATTTGTCGGAAAAGAGGAGTTTGGTATGACTGCGAGTTTATTCCCTTGGGATGCCATCATTGGCTACTTAAAATCGGCTGGGGTTCAGCATCTCTTTGGATTACCAAGTGATGATCTCAAAATCGTATCGTCACTCCCCTCATCCGGTATGGATTTTATTCTGTGCAAAGATCAACGTAATGCTGTGTTCATGGCAGCAGGTTATGCGCTCACCACCAACCAGATGTCCGTATGCGTTGTGGGGAAAGGCCCTGCGCTCAGTAATACACTTACAGGGCTACTGGAGGCCAAGAACCTGGGCGCTCCGCTCCTGCTTTTGGCGCTTGGCACTGGCGGAGACAAGCTGGGTACCCGATCCTTTCAGGAAGCCGATCAAATCTCACTCGTGAAGCCGCTCGTAAAATGGGCTTATCGTGTCGAGCATGTGGATCGGCTTGTATGGGCGATGGAGCGGGCTGCCTTTTTGGCTATCAATGGAGCACCGGGTCCCGTCTATATCGAACTCCCTGAAAACCTGATGGACCAGCCTGTGCCAACAGGGCTTCAGTTTACCCCACCAGAAAAGCTGTCGTGCTCTCCGTCTCGTCGGGAGTTGGATGCATCGTGGGAAATTATTGAGAACGCCCGCAGACCACTCATTCTAGTCGGAGGCGGCATGAAGTCAGGTACAGGTGATGTGATTGAGCGGTTCGCTAACCAACATGGAGCGGCCTTGTTCGCAACCGCCTCGGGACGGGGTGTAGTTGATGAAGACCACGAACTCTTCTGTGGTGTTGCAGGACTCTATACAGATCTCAGTCTAAGACAAATCTGGAAGGAATCTGATGTGGTGATCACACTGGGCAGTCGATTGGAAGAAACGGCTACCTTCGAGTGGGATATTTTGCTACAGGATACACCTTTGATTCAAGTCAATGTAAATCTGGAGGATTTTGCACACGAATACAAGGGTATCAAGGTGCTCGGTGATGGATATGCAGCGGTGGAGCAGTGGCTTGAACGACGTGGGCAGGAGCCTGATGGAGTGTGGCTTGAAACGATTGGGAGTTGTAAACAGGAGGCTTTTTCTCACAGGGCTATTTATCTGGAAGAGCTGAAAAAGACCCCTGGAATCCACGTTCCTGAGCTGTTGGACATGATTCAGACGGAGTTCCCTGAAAATCTAGTGCTTCTTCAAGAGAATGGATTGCAGGATATGTGGTCCTATTTTTATCCATATTTTCGCTTTGCCCACAGTTCTCTTTCGATTGTTCCTAGTGATCAAACGAGTCTTGGATTCGGTGCGGCGGCTGCTCTGGGAGCAAGCGTGGCAACACAACGTCTAGTAGTGGCACTTGTAGGTGACGGTGCGTTCAATCTCTTTTGTTCGGATTTTATGACGGCGGTGGAGTATCAAATACCGTTAATCTATATCGTACTCAATAATGGTGGCTATGGTTGGTTGCAGAATCAGATGAATTATAAACATCTCACAGGGCAGTCCCTCCCGTTTGTTTCTGAGGCGGCCAAGACAGGAATTCAAATTCCTCAGTATGAGTTTGTGGAAAGCCTTGCAATTCGGAGTAAGGGAGAGGCACGGGAACAGCTTCAGCTTGCTTGGCAAAAGTATCAGGAGAACAAGCTTGTGGTCGTCGAGGTATATGCTGATCTTGCGGATGTGCATGAAAAAATCAGTCATGTGTATGGCGACTTTCCTCTCTACGAGCAACAGGCTTCCAAGAATTAATTTCAACGAAGGACGTGGATACAGTGAGAAGACGTGTTGTAGTGACTGGACAGGGAGTCGTAACGCCGGTCGGGCTTAATCTTACGGATTTCTGGAATTCACTGTTGGAAGGAAAAAGCGGAATCGGACCTGTCACTGCTTTCGATACAGCGGACATTCCGACAAAGATCGGTGCACAGGTTACGGGCTTTGACCCATTGCAATATATGAGCAAGAAGGAAGCTAATAAAGTCGCACAGTTCACTCAGTTTGCTTTGGCGGCTGCCCGGCAGGCAGTGGAGCAATCAAAATTAGTGATTGATGAGCGGAATGCAAGTCGCGTGGGGGTTATTGTCGGCTCTGGAGCAGGCGGCCTCGACGTTATAGAGGAGAACTATGGGAAATTAACAAAGCTTGGTCCCAAAAGAGTTTCTCCTTATTTTGTTTCCTCGATGATGATTAATTCAGCACCTGGTGAAATCTCCATTGCTATTGGAGCCAAGGGGCCTTCTTTTGCTGTGGTTACGGCTTGTGCCACAGGAAGTAATGCCATTGGTGAGGCATTACGTACGATCCAGTACGGCACGGCTGATGTCGTGGTTGCTGGTGGAGCAGAAGCCAATTTTAGTCAGCTTGATCTGGCATCTTTTGCGAATATCCATGCTCTCTCCAGACGTAATGAAGAGCCGCAGAAGGCTAGTCGTCCGTTTGATGTGGATCGTGATGGATTCGTCATAGGTGGAGGAGCAGGAGTTTTGGTGCTGGAGGAGTTGGAGTATGCTTTGAACCGCGGAGCCACCATTCTGGGCGAAGTTGTGGGTTACGGATGCACAACTGATGCGTATCATATCACGGCTCCAGATCCCTCTGGCTCCGGCCCGGCAGAAGCAATCAACATCGCACTGCAGGATGGCGGCTTAACACCGCAGGAAATCGACTATGTCAATGCCCACGGTACGAGTACGCCATTTAATGATCGTATGGAGATTAACGCTATTCAAAAAGTATTCGGGGAGCATGCCCCCCAATTGGCGATATCGTCTATTAAATCCATGACTGGCCATTTAATGGGCGGTGCAGGGGCAGTCGAATTAATTGCGACTGTGCAGAGTATGATTCACAGCAAAGTACCACCGACACTCAATTGCGACAATCCTGAAGCTCCTGAATTGAATTTTGTGCCGCATGTATATCAGGAACGCGAGGTCCGCGCGGCGATTAGCAATTCATTTGGTTTCGGAGGGCACAACGTCTGCCTTGCTGTTCGCAAGTGGGAAGGGGAATAAGCCTGTGAGCGAAGAGCTGATCCATATCCCGGATGTGCTTCCGCACCGGTACCCATTTCTTCTGTTGGATGGCGTGACCGGGTACGAAACGTCGCAATGGGCGAAGGGATACAAGCTTGTCACCTGGAGTGAGTGGTTCATTACTGACACTAACCCATACATGCCTCCTATGTTGATTGTGGAGTCGCTTGCACAATTAGCGGCATTCGCTGCGATTGATAAAAAAGGAATTTCATACCTGACTAACCTCAATGGAATTCGATTCCACAGCTTGGCCAAGCCTGGGGACCGAATTGATCTCTATTTTGAAGTGATCAAGCGTCGGCGGGGCTATATTCTTGGAAGCGGTCGGGCTTCCGTAGGGGATCGATTGGTGGTTGAGGCGGAAGAAATTGTTTCACTGGATCAATGACAGGGTGGAAGCGCACGTTAAACTGTCCTTTTGTCCTCCTGACTGCCAGGTGCAGCGGGAGGATATTCACATCATGGAATAGGAGTGAATGAGATGAATGACATGCAGTTATATGATTTAACAAATGCGCAGAAGCGTATATGGTATACCGAATTACTCTACCCAGATACGTCAGTGTCACAGCTTTCCGGTACAGCTAAGATGAAGGGGCACATCAATATTGCTGCCTTTATGCAGTCCATTAATTTGATTATCAAACAGTATGATGCGTTCCGCATCCGTATTACTTCGGTGGATGGAGTGCCTCAGCAGTACGTCGTTCCTTATGAAGAGAGACAGCTGGAGTGCCTGGATCTTAGCCACTATGAAAGTGTATCTGAGGTGGAAGCCTTACTTGAGCAACACAAAAGCAAACCTTTGCCCCTGCTGGATTCTGAGCTCTTCCAGTTTTTAATTGTGAAGATTAGCGAGGAAGAGTATTGGATTAATATCAAGATGCACCATATTATTTCTGACGGAATATCAATGGTGGTCTATGGCAATCAGCTGACAGCATTTTACATGGAGTTAATTCAAGGAAATGAACCGAAGCTGGGCGACGATTGCTCGTATATTCAATATATTGCAGATGAGAATGCATACGAACTTTCTGACAGATACCAAAAGGATAAGGCTTACTGGCTGGATAAATTTTCTGATTTGCCTGAGCTTACGGGTTGGAAGTCATATAATCCGTTATCTTTAAGCACCCACGCCGTTCGGGAGCATTTTACCGTACCAGAAGTGCTATATCACGAGCTGCAAGCATTTTGCCAACAGAACAGGATTTCTTTGTTCCAGTTCTTCATGGGTGCGATGTATATCTACATACACAAAATGACGAATCAGCCGGATGTGGTGATTGGCACTTCGTTCGCTAACCGGGGGAACAAAAAAGAGAAGCAAAAGATAGGTATGTTTGTCAGCACCGCTGCTGCCAGAACATACGTCAAAAAGGATATGGATGTGTTGAGCTTCCTGCAGGATGTAGCCAGAGATCAGATGTCAGTCCTGCGGCATCAGAAGTATCCGTACAATCAGTTAATTCAGGATCTTAGAGAAATGCATGGTAACAAGGATATTCAGCGGCTTTTTGGCGTTTCAATGGAATATCGTCTTATCAATTGGGTTGATTTGGATGATGTGCGCATTTTGACGGATTATGATTTCTGCGGGGACGAAGTGAACGATTTCGTGCTTCATATCGTGGAGATCCTGGATGAAGGCGAACTGGTACTGGATGTCGATTATCGGACGGAGCTGTTTGAACGCAGTGAAGTTAAGGACATGGTTTCCCAGTTGCTTACGATCGCCGAGCAGATCATTCATTCACCTCAGCTTTCTATCGCAGAGGTAAACTTATTGGGTGAACCAGAAGAGCAATCCATTTTGGCTCTTTCGGAAGGCGCTGCAGTCGATTATCCACGTGAGAAGACCATCCATGGCTTATTCGAGGAACAAGCCGAGCGCACGCCAGATCACGTAGCCGTTCAGATGGACGAGCAGAGCATTACATACCTAGCTCTAAACGAGCAGGCTAACCAGCTTGCGAGATATTTGCGCTCCGAGGGAGTAGTTGCAGATACGCTCGTAGGGATTATGGCTGACCGTTCCTTGGAGATGGTCATTGGGATGTTGGCCATTTTGAAAGCAGGTGGTGCCTATGTACCGATTGACCCTGATTATCCCGAGGAACGTATTCATTATATGCTGGAGGATTCAGGGGTCCGTCTGTTGCTCACCCAAAGTCATCTATGGGAGAGCACCACTTTTGACGGAAAGCTTGTGAGTTTGGACGAAGCTACAACGTATACAGGAGATGCTTCCAATCTGGAGAGTATTTCGGGACCAAGCCATCTGGCCTATGTTATCTACACGTCGGGTACGACCGGCAAGCCAAAGGGCACGCTGATTGAACACAAAAATGTAGTTCGACTGCTCTTTAACGATAAAAATCTATTTGATTTCAGCTCTCAGGATACGTGGACGCTATTCCATTCGTTCTGTTTCGATTTCTCCGTTTGGGAGATGTACGGAGCGCTTCTTTACGGAGGGAAATTGGTGATTGTTCCATCTCTCACAGCCAAGAGCCCAGCAGCTTTCCTGGAGTTGTTGAAAGACAACCAAGTCACCATTTTAAATCAGACGCCAACGTATTTTTATCAGGTGCTACAGGAAGAGTTAACGCACTCTTCGACAGAGCTTGGCCTTAGAAAAATCATTTTTGGTGGAGAGGCCTTAAGTCCATCTCTTCTGAGAAACTGGCGGGTCAAGTATCCTGATGTGCAGCTGATTAATATGTACGGAATTACGGAAACAACAGTCCATGTCACCTACAAGGAAATCACGGAACATGAGATTGAAGCGGGGAAAAGCAATATTGGCAGAACGATCCCCACACTTAGCGCTTATATTCTCGATGAGCAAAGACGGCTGCAGCCTGTTGGGGTTCCGGGAGAGCTATACATTGCAGGGGACGGTCTTGCCCGTGGGTATTTGAATCGGCCGGATTTGACGTCTGAGAAATTCGTTGAGCATCCGTATCGGGCGGGAGAGCGGCTGTACCGAACTGGGGATCTTGCTCGTTGGTTGCCTGATGGCAATATTGAATATTTGGGACGGATCGACCATCAGGTCAAAATTCGCGGCTACCGAATTGAGCTTGGCGAGGTAGAAGCCCAAATTCTCAAGGCTCCGAACGTACGAGAAACGATTGTCCTCGCACGGGATGACGAACAGGGCCAAAAATTGCTGTGCGCCTACTATGTAGCCTCCAGTGATCTTTCGCCGGGGGAATTGCGGTCTCAGCTGGCAGCGGAACTCCCCGCTTACATGATTCCTTCTTATTTTGTCCGGCTGGAGCAAATGCCGCTTACGCCAAATGGCAAACTGGATCGCCGTGCGTTGCCGGCTCCTGAAAGCAGCGTACAATCCGGCGAGGCTTATTTGGCTCCGAGAACTGCTGTGGAAGCTCAGATGGTACTCATCTGGCAAGATATCTTGGGAGTTACCCGCGTCGGTGTCAGAGATAATTTCTTTGAAATTGGGGGTCACTCTTTGCGGGCAACAGTGCTCGTTTCACGGATTCACAAAGAATTGGGATGTAGCATTTCGCTGCGTGAGGTGTTTCAGTCACCTACGGTCGAATCCTTGGCGCAACTTGTGAAAAAACACATTCCGACCCTGTACGAATCCATCCCGCGGGCAGCGGAAAGCGAAGCTTACCCAGTGTCCTCAGCGCAAAAGCGGTTATACGTGCTGAGACAGATGGACGGGGGAGAGCTTAGCTACAATATGCCAGGGGTCTTCACAGTGGATGGACCATTGGATCGCACGCGGCTGGAGTCCGCGTTCCAGGCACTGATCCAGCGTCATGAATCCCTGAGAACCGGCTTTTATATGCAGGATGGAGAGCTTGTTCAGCGTGTGCATAGGAATGTGCCGTTCGCGTTGAACTACACAGAGGCTTCGGTGGAGGAGACGGATACGCTCATTCACAGCTTTATTCGTGCCTTTGATCTGAGCCAGGCTCCATTACTGCGTGTTAGCTTGGTGAAGCTCCAGGAGGAGCGTCATCTGTTGCTGTTTGATATGCATCACATCATTTCAGATGGGGTTTCTATTCAAATATTGATAGAGGAACTTACTCATTTGTATCAAGGAGAACAGCTACCAGAGCTGCACATCCAGTACAAGGATTATGCCGTATGGCAACGGGAACAGTCAGAGAACCAATGGCAAGATCTTGAGAAATATTGGCTGCAATCCTTTGAAGGAGAGTTGCCGGTATTGGATTTGCCTACAGACTTCCAACGACCTTCGGTTCGGAGCTTCGAGGGTAGCCGAATTGATTTTACATTGGATGAGTTTGGAAATAAGGCAATACAAGAGCTTGCATCCCGTACAGGTACTACACTGTATATGGTATTGCTGGCCGCTTATTCGGTACTACTGCACAAATATACAGGACAAGAGGACATCGTCGTAGGTTCTCCAGTAGCCGGAAGACCGCAGGCTGAGCTTGAGGGCATCATCGGAATGTTTGTCAACACACTGGCCTTGCGCAGCTACCCGGCAGGAGATAAAACCTTTCAGGATTATCTTCTGGAAATCAAGGAAACGGCGCTCAAGGCGTTTGAGCATCAGGATTACCCTTTTGAAAAATTGGTCGAAAAGCTGGGCGTAGGACGTGATGTCAGCCGCAATCCGCTCTTTGACACCTTATTGGTATTACAAAATACCGAGCAGGAAGAGCAGGATATGGACGGAGTGCACTTTACTCCTTACTTGATGGACACCGTCACAGCCAAGTTTGACCTGTCCCTCAATGTAGAGGAGAAGGGATCAAAATTAGCCTTTGGCCTCGAGTATAGTACGGCTTTATATCGGCGTGAAAGTGTAGAGCGACTTGCAACGCACTTGCTCCGGGTTCTGCATGCAGTCTCGGCCAATCCTCAGTTGCAACTGGCCGAGATTGAAATGATCACACCGGAGGAGAAAGTACAAATCGTTGAAGTATTTAACGCGACATCGGCTCCTTATCCAAGGGACAAGACCATTCATGAGCTGTTCGCAGAACAAGTCAAGCGTACACCAGAGCAGACGGCGCTTGTATTCGGCGATGTCCAGCTAACGTACCTTGAATTGCAAGACAAGGCGAGCCGACTGGCCCAAACACTGCGTCGTTTGGGAACGTTGAGGGAGCAGCCTGTGGCCGTAATGGGCGGACGAAGCATCGAGATGGTCATTGGTATGCTCGCGGTGCTTCAGGCAGGTGGAGCCTATGTGCCGATTGATCCTGATTACCCGGAAGATCGGGTTCGTTATATGCTTGATGATTCCGACGCCAAGCTATTATTGGTGCAAAAGGGCGAGCTTATAAGTGTAGACTACGGTATACCGATTGTCGATCTTAGCAGTGAAGAGGCTTATGCTGCTGAGCCTGCCCAGCCGGAGACGGCTCAGGGATCGCAGGGGCTTGCTTATGTCATCTATACATCGGGTACGACGGGGAGACCGAAGGGCGTTATGGTTGAACACCGGAACGTGGTCCGTCTGGTCAAAGAGACCAATTATGTGGAGCTGAATGAATCCACACGAATTTTGCAAACAGGAGCCGTGGCCTT
The DNA here is from genome assembly GCF_037975315.1 of Paenibacillus sp. FSL P2-0322. Classification (NCBI taxonomy): domain Bacteria; kingdom Bacillati; phylum Bacillota; class Bacilli; order Caryophanales; family Paenibacillaceae; genus Paenibacillus; species Paenibacillus sp. FSL P2-0322. The sequence continues at coordinate 93,020 of NZ_CP150243.1, forward strand.
TGATGCTTCTACATTTGAGATATGGGGAGCGTTGCTTAACGGTGGGCAGCTCTATTTCGTAGAGAATGACGACATTCTGATTGCTGATAGGCTCAAAGCGGCTATTGCCAAGTACGGGATTACAACATTGTGGCTTACGTCACCCCTTTTCAATCAGCTTTCCCTGCAGGATGAGTACCTGTTCAGAGGGCTAAAAGCATTGTTAGTCGGCGGTGACGTACTGTCTCTATCTCATATGAATCGTGTAATCGAGGCTAATCCTGATCTTGTCCCTATCAATTGCTATGGTCCGACAGAGAATACGACCTTCTCCACCACCTACAAGATTCCAGATCGTGCCGAAGGGGGTGTGCCGATTGGTCGCCCAATTAGTAATTCGACCGCTTATGTGGTCAATGGATCCCTGCAATTACAGCCTATTGGTGCTTGGGGTGAACTCATTGTCGGCGGTGAAGGTGTAGCGCGCGGATATCTCAATCGTCCTGATCTCACAGCAGAGAAATTTGTTCCTAGTCCTGTGAAGGACGGAGAACCCTGCTACCGAACTGGGGATTTAGTACGCTGGCTTCCAGATGGTAATTTGGAGTTTAAAGGAAGAATTGATGAGCAGGTCAAAATACGTGGTTACCGCATCGAACTCCCTGAAATCGAGGCCCAACTGGCCAAGGTGGAGTCGGTAATCGACGCCGTAGTGGTCGTTCGCGCGGACGAGCTTGGCGAGAAGCAGCTTTGCGCTTATTATGTGGCGGATCGTACGCTCACGGCAGGCGAAGTACGTCTTTCCCTATCGCAGGTACTTCCAGGCTATATGATTCCATCCTACTTTATCCAGATGGATCGTATGCCATTAACATCAAACGGAAAGGTGGACCGCAGGTCTCTGCCGGCTCCTCAAGTAGGCGCGCATACAGGACGGAAGTATACAGCTCCTCGTACACCGGCTGAGGAAGCTTTGGCATCTGTCTGGCAAGGGGTGCTGGGTGCCGAACAGGTGGGTATCCATGATAATTTCTTTGAATTGGGTGGAGACTCCATAAAAGCTATTCAGGTGTCGTCACGGTTACTGCAGGCCGGCTATCGGTTAGAGATGAAGCAGCTGTTCAAATCGCCAACCATTGCCGAGCTAGGCGCTGAAATACAAACGGCTGTGCATATGGCTGAACAGGGAGTTGTGCGTGGAACGACTCGCTTGACTCCAGTCCAACAGTGGTTCTTTGGACGGAAGCAGGCAGAGCCTCATCACTTCAATCAAGCGGTTATGCTGTATCGTGAACAGGGATTTGAGGAAAAGGCCTTGCATCAGGTGCTAAGAAAACTCGCTGAGCATCATGACGCCCTTCGCATGGTTTTCCGTCAGACAGAGCATGGCTACGAAGCTTGGAATCGTGATCTTGAAGAAGGAGAGCTTTATAGCCTGTTCACCGCTGATTTACGGAATGAATCCGATCCGGCTGCAGCCATTACATCGCTGTCGGATAACATTCAGCGCAGTATCAATCTGGCAGAAGGTCCGCTGCTGAAGTTAGGACTTTTCCATTGTCAGGATGGAGACCATCTTCTGATCGTGATCCACCATTTGGTGGTGGACGGAGTATCCTGGCGGATTTTGTTCGAGGATATTGCAGCAGGCTATGAGCAGGTGATTCAAGGACAAGCGCTGACATTCCCGCAGAAGACGGATTCCTTCCGTGACTGGGGAGACGCCCTTGCTCGTTATTCGGAAGGTCCTGAAATGGAGACTCATCGGGCGTATTGGAGGGAGCTGGAGAATCAGCCACTCGAACAGTTGCCGAAGGATGAGGCTGTGGAAAGCCTTCTTTTACAGGATAGCAAAGTAATAACAGCACAATGGACTATAGAAGAAACCGACCAATTGTTGAGAAAAGCCCATCGTGCTTATCAAACAGAGACGAATGATCTGCTATTGACTGCTCTGGGCATGGCGGTATCCAAATGGTCTGGCATCGGAAAGGTTGCTGTGAATCTGGAAGGACACGGTCGTGAGCCGATTATACCGAATATCGACATCACCCGTACCGTCGGCTGGTTTACAAGTCAATACCCGGTGATTTTAGACTTGGGGGATGACCCAGAAGTGGCCTCCTTGATCAAGTCTGTGAAAGAAGGGCTGCGCCGAATTCCGAACAAAGGTATTGGCTACGGGTTGCTTAAAACGATGGCAAGTCAGTTGGATGAAGACAGCTTCAGCTTGCAGCCTGAGATTTCTTTTAACTATTTGGGGCAATTTGATCAGGATTTGCAAGGCAGCTCGTTGCAGATTTCTCCTTATCCGACCGGAAGCGCCCAAAGCTTGTTGGAGGAACCAGCCTATACGCTAGATATCAATGGCATGGTGACGGACGGAGCCCTGACTCTGACGATTACTTATAACGGAAAACAGTATAAGTTATCTACGATGGAACAGCTCGCTGGATATATTGAAGAAAGCCTGCGAGAGCTTCTCCAGCATTGCGTAACCCAAGAAAAAACCGTATTGACACCAAGCGACGTGCTTGCGAAGGGTCTAAGCATTGCCGATCTGGAGGAGCTTTCTAAGCAGACCAGCCACATAGGCGATATTGAGAATGTATATAGTCTGACGCCGATGCAGAAGGGCATGCTGTTCCATGATATGTTTGAGCCGCATACAGGTGCTTATTTTGAGCAGGCTGCCTTTGACTTTAAGGGTAGCTTTGATCCGACTGCATTCGGACACAGTCTGGATGCCGTGGTGGAGCGTCATGCCATCCTGCGCACGAACTTTTACAGCGGATGGGGCAGCGAGCCTTTGCAGGTTGTATTTCGACACAGAGGCGCTAAATTGGTGTACGAAGACCTGCGTGAGATGAATGCATCGCAGCGCGAAGCTTACCTGAAGACATTTGGTGCTAAGGACAAAGCACAGGGCTTCAACCTAGCTGAAGACGAGCTTCTCCGTGTATCAATTTTACAAACAGATGAAGAGAGCTTCCGCCTCTTATGGAGCTTTCACCACATCGTCATGGATGGCTGGTGTGTTCCGTTAATTACGCAGGAGGTATTTGAACACTATTTTGCCCTCCTGGAAGGAAGAGAGCCGCAGCTGGCAGAGGTCCATCCGTACAGTCGATATATCGAATGGCTGGAACAGCAGGATGAAGCAGTTGCGTCCAACTATTGGAGCCGATATCTGGCCGGTTACGAGCAGCAGACGCTTTTACCTCAAGTCGGTGGAGCAAGTAAGGGAGAAGGCTATGTAGCAGAAAAGCTGAATTATCCTCTCAGCAGGGAATTGACTGAGCGCCTTGAAAAGGTGGCCAGGGATGCTCATGTCACGATGAATATATTGCTGCAGTCCCTCTGGGGCATTGCGCTTCAACGCTACAACGGTAGCCGGGATGTCGTGTACGGAAGTGTAGTATCAGGCCGACCAGCAGAAATTCCGGGCATTGACCGGATGATCGGTTTGTTCATCAATACGATTCCCGTTCGTGTGAAGACAGAGGAGAATCTCCCCTTCACCGTTCTGATGAAGCAGCAGCAGGAACAATATATGGCTTCTCATATGTATGACACCTACCCGTTGTTTGAGATTCAGGCTCAGACGGATCAGAAGCAGGATCTAATCTCCCATATTATGGTGTTTGAGAACTATCCTGTGGAGGAGGAGGTAGAGCGTCTGGGTGGTGGCGAGGCTGCCTTTGAGATTGAGGAAGCGGAGCTTCTTGAGCAAACGAATTATGATTTTAATTTAATTGTCCTCCCTGGCGAAGAGATGAGATTGCTGTTCCAGTACAATGCACTTGTTTATGACCAAGTGACAATTGGGCAAATCAAGGGCCATCTGGTTCACCTTATGGAACAAATTGTAGAGAACCCTGCTATTTCCGTGGATGCACTAGAATTAGTCACGCCGCAGGAGAGAGAACAGATTCTGAACGTATGGGGAAATACAAAAGGCATTTACGAGCACTGTAACACGTTCCACGGGCTATTGGAGGAACAGGCGGGACGAACGCCGGATGCGACTGCCATTTGGTTCGAGGACGAGAGTCTGACCTATGCCGAGCTTAATGCAAAAGCCAATGGACTGGCGAGAAGGCTCCGTACTCAGGGAATCAAGACGGGAGATCTGGTGGGACTGATTGCTGAACGGTCGCTCGAAATGATCGTTGGGATCTACGGCATTATGAAAGCCGGGGGTGCCTATGTTCCAATCGACCCAGAGTATCCGAAAGAACGAATCAGTTATATGCTTGAAGATTCCGGAGCGAAGCTGATCCTTACACAGGCCCATCTCTTGGAACATCTCGGATGGACGGAAAATGTTTTGCTGCTGGATGAATCATCGACCTATGATGCCGACACCTCGAATTTGGAGGATACTGCTGGCCCGGATGATCTGGCTTACGTGATCTATACTTCAGGTACGACCGGTCAGCCTAAGGGCGTATTAGTCGAGCATCGGGGACTACCAAATCTTTCAAACGTATATGGGGCACACTTCGAAGTTACACCGCAGGATCGGATCGTTCAGTTTGCAAGCCTGTCGTTTGATGCATCGGTTTCGGAAATTTTAACGGCGCTGAGCCATGGGGGTGTTCTGTGCATCCCTTCTACAGAAGATATTTTAGATCATGCCCTGTTCGAGCAGTTCATGAACGATAAGGGGATTACGGTAGCGACTTTGCCACCCGCTTACGCTATCCACCTTGATCCAGAGCGTTTGCCAACACTGCGGTGCCTGCTAACCGCTGGATCGGCCGCATCGGTCGAGTTGATCGAAGAGTGGAGGAAGCATGTACGTTACTCTAATGGCTATGGCCCAACGGAGGACTCCGTATGCACCACAATCTGGTCTGTCCCGGACAGTGAGGAAGCAACGGATATTGTATCTATTGGACGACCTATTGCTAACCATAGTGTGTACATCTTGGATGACCATTTTAGATTGCAACCTGTCGGTGTAGCTGGAGAGCTATGCATTTCGAGTATCGGATTAGCACGGGGGTATCATAACCGGCCTGAGTTAATGGATGAGAAGTTCGTGGACAATCCGTTTGCTACAGGAGAGCGTATGTATCGGACGGGTGACCTGGTTCGCTGGTTACCGAATGGAACCATCGAGTACTTAGGCCGAATAGATCATCAAGTCAAAATCCGCGGCTACCGTATCGAGCTAGGCGAGGTAGAAGCACAAATGCTCAGAGTGCCGTCCGTTCAGGAAGTCGTAGCCATGGCTGTAGAGGGCGATGACGGCTACAAAGATCTAGTCGCTTATTTCGTAGCTGCTCAGAAACTTGAGGTATCCGAGCTTCGGGCCGTCCTGTCGGAGATATTACCTGGATATATGATCCCTTCCCGCTTCATACAACTGGAGGATATGCCTCTGACGTCGAACGGAAAAATCGATCGAAAAGCGCTGCAGGGCGAGCGTGGATGGGCAGCGGCTTCATCTGAGGCTCCAAGGACACCTGTGGAAATTCAATTAGCCGAAATCTGGCAAGAGGTGCTGGGTGTAGAGAGCGCGGGAGTGAAGGATAATTTCTTCCATTTTGGAGGTCATTCACTGCGTGCAGCCCTGCTAGTCTCACGAATTCGCAAGGAAATGAATCGCGAGATTAGTCTGAGAGCAGTGTTCGAGTCTCCTACTATTGAAGGATTGGCTCGTGCCATTGAGGGCTATACACCGCTGGATTTCGAAGAAATTCCTACAGCGGGAGCGAGAGAGCATTATCCATTGTCCTCGGCCCAAAAACGACTGTTTATTCTAAGTCAGCTGGAAGGTGGAGAGCTGAGCTACAATATGCCGGGTATCCTTACCGTTGAGGGAGCTTTGGATCGGGAACGGCTAGAGCAGGCATTCCGTCGTCTAATTCATCGTCATGGTTCGCTGCGTACTCGTTTTGTGACCGTGAACGGTGAACCTGTACAGCAGCTCCTGACGGATGTTCCGTTTACTGTGGAATATGCGGAGTTGAGCGAGGAAGAGGCAGGAGCTACCCTTCAGCAGTTTGTCCGTCCTTTTGATTTAGGTGTAGCTCCATTGCTGCGGGTCGGCCTTATTCGAATTGCACATGAGCGCCATTTACTATTGTTTGACATGCATCATATTGTCTCAGATGGGGTTTCTATGAATATTCTCATAGAAGAGTTTCTCCGCTTCTACCAAGAGGAGGACGTATTCCCTGAACTACAGATCCAGTACACAGACTATGCTGTATGGCAGCAAGAGCAGCTCGGAAGCGAGCGTCTTAAGGCCCAGGAAGCTTACTGGCTGGATGCTTTCCGCGGAAGCTTGCCAGTGCTGGATTTGCCAGGGGATGAAGTTCGTCCTGCGGTGCGAAGCTTTGCGGGCGATCGAATCGACTTCCAAATTGATTCTTCTCTGAGTGCTTCACTTCAGGAGCTGGCTACCCGAACGGGTTCCACTCTGTTCATGGTACTGCTGGCAGCCTATACAGCGCTCTTGCACAAGTACACAGGTCAGGAAGATGTCATTGTCGGTTCACCTGTGGCAGGAAGATCCCATGCGACACTCGAAGGTCTCATCGGTATGTTCGTCGGCACAGTGGCACTTCGTACTTATCCAGAAGGAGAAAAGCCTTTCGAGGCTTATCTGCAGGAAGTGAAGGAAACAGCGCTGCGGGCCTATGAAAACCAGGATTACCCGTTCGAGGAGCTGGTAGAAAAGCTGGAGCTTCAGCGTGATTTGAGCCGTAACCCGCTATTTGATACCATGTTTGTCCTGCAAAATATCGAGCAGGGAGAACAAGAAATAGAAGGATTGCGCTTCACTCCTTACGATAATGTACATCCGGCTGCCAAGTTCGATCTCACGCTGACCGTGAGTGAAGCAGACGGGGTATTGAACTGCACGCTTGAGTACGCGACTGCGATCTACAAACAAGAGACTGCCCAGCGGATGGCAGGCCACTTTGTACAGCTTATTCGGGAAGCCGTCTCCAATCCGGGAATGCCGTTGTCATCCCTTGATATCGTGACACCTCAGGAAAAATCAAGGCTGATGAAAGCGCCGGACGAAGCCAAGGCAGATTATCCTCGTGACAAGACGATCCATGCGCTGTTCGAGGAACAGGCTGCACGTACTCCGAATGCAGTGGCAGTCGTATGTGAAAATACAGCCCTGTCCTACAGCGAGCTGAACGAGCGGGCCAATGGACTTGCCAGAATGCTAAGGGAACGTGGTTTGCAACCAGACGGTTTGGCTGGAATTATGGCGGATCGTTCCCTTGAAATGGTGGTCGGGATTTTAGCCATCTTGAAGGCAGGCGGAGCCTATGTCCCTGTAGACCCTGAATATCCAGAGGACCGCATTCGCTTTATGCTTGAGGATTCGGGAGCCAAGCTACTGCTGACACAAGCGCATCTGGAGCAACGTGTCTCCTTCGCTGGGGACATCGTAAGTCTGGATAAAACGGCTTCCTATAAGGAAGATGTCTCAAACCTGCAGCCTGCAGCCGGACCGGAGCATCTTGCCTACGTCATCTACACATCGGGCACGACAGGCAAGCCAAAGGGAACGCTGATCGAGCATAAAAATGTAGTTCGCTTGCTCTTTAATGATAAAAATATGTTTGATTTTGGTCCTCAGGATACGTGGACACTGTTCCATTCATTCTGTTTTGACTTCTCTGTATGGGAAATGTACGGAGCATTGCTGAACGGAGGACGGTTGGTCATCGTTCCATCGCTTACCGCGAAGAGTCCAGATCGTTTCTTGCAATTGCTTAAGGATCAGAAGGTCACCGTTTTGAACCAGACACCGACGTACTTCTATCAGTTGCTACAGGAAGAGCTTGGTCATCAGGCGGCAGAACTGAGCCTCCGTATGATTATCTTCGGTGGGGAGGCATTAGCCCCGGCCCTGCTCAAGGAATGGAGAACGAAGTATCCGCAAGTACAACTCATTAACATGTACGGCATTACCGAAACGACCGTGCATGTAACCTACAAGGAAATTACAGAGTTGGAAATTGAACAGGGTCGCAGCAATATCGGCACCACGATTCCGACACTGCGGGCGTACATTTTGGATGAACAACGCCGTCCACAGCCGATTGGCATTCCAGGTGAACTTTATGTGGCGGGCGTAGGTCTGGCGCGAGGCTATCTGAACCGACCGGAATTGACGGAAGAGAAGTTTGTCGCTCATCCGTTTGAAGCGGGCGAGCGCATGTACCGCTCGGGTGACTTGGCACGCTGGTTGCCGGATGGAAGCATGGAGTATTTGGGACGGATTGACCATCAGGTAAAAATCCGTGGTTACCGTATTGAGCTGGGCGAAGTGGAAGCGAAGCTGCTCCATGCTCCGTCTGTAAGGGAGGCCGTTGTGCTCGCCCGGGAGGATGGAAGTGGACAAAAAGTGCTTGTCGGCTATTTCACTGCCGATCAGATGCTGACGGTAGGCGAGTTGAGAAAAGCCTTGGCTGCCGAACTGCCGACTTATATGATTCCATCTTACTTTATGCAATTGGAACAGATGCCTTTGACACCCAATGGCAAGCTGGATCGCAAAGCGCTTCCGGCTCCAGAGGCCAATGTGCAGACGGGGGCGGTTTATGAAGCGCCGAGAAACGCAGCTGAGGAAGCTTTGGCTTCCGTATGGCAAGGTGTGCTGGGAGCGCAGCAGGTTGGCATCCATGATCATTTCTTCGATCTGGGTGGTGACTCCATCAAGGCGATCCAAGTGTCCTCGAGATTGTTCCAAGCTGGATATAAATTAGAGATGAAGGATCTCTTCAAATATCCGACAATTGCCGAGCTAAGCCCGTATCTTCAGGCAGCTGGACGTATAGCGGAACAGGGCGAAATTAAAGGTGCAGCAGAGTTAATGCCAATTCAGCGTTGGTTCTTTGAACGCCATACAGCGGAGCCGCACCATTATAATCATGCCGTCATGCTCTATCGGAAAGACGGCTTTGATGAGGCTGCACTCCGGTTGACAATGGACCAAATTGCGATCCATCATGACGCGCTGCGCATGGTTTTCCGGCCTACAGAAGCTGGATACGCAGCTTGGAATCGGGGAACGGACGAAGGCGAGCTCTACACATTGGACATTGCCGATATGCGGCAGGCGGAAGACCAGACAGCTGCGGTTCAGGCCCAAGCCGATGCCATTCAGGCAAGCTTTGACTTGGAAGGTGGCCCACTGTTCAAGCTAGGCCTGTTCCATTGTGACGATGGCGATCATTTGTTGATTGTCATTCATCACCTCTTGGTTGACGGCGTATCCTGGCGCATCCTGTTTGAGGACATTGCAGCGGGGTACGAGCAGGCATGGAATGGACAAGCAATCGTCCTTCCACAAAAGACCGATTCGTATCTTGTATGGTCTGAGCAAGCGACGAAGTATGCAGCAGGGCCTGCTCTGGACAAGGAGCGTGCATACTGGCAGCTGATTGAGGAGGCGATTTTGGCCCCACTGCCGAAGGATGAGGATCAGAAGCCGGGCACCATTCGGGATACTGAATCGGTTACGGTAACGTGGTCTGCGCAGGAAACTGACCTGCTGTTGCGACAAGCGAACCGGGCGTATCATACGGAGACGAATGACTTGCTCTTGACTGCTCTGGGGGCAGCCATTCAGCGCTGGACAGGCATGGAGCAGATTTTGGTCAATCTTGAAGGACATGGACGGGAAATGATCGTACCAGACCTGGATATTACCCGTACCGTGGGTTGGTTCACAACCCAGTATCCAGTTCTGCTGAACCTGCAAGGCAGACAGGAAGTATCTGCGCGAATCAAGCGCATCAAGGAGAATTTGCGAGAGGTTCCGCATAAAGGAATCGGCTACGGTCTTCTGAAGTATATGGCACTGGAGAAAAGTGTTGGATTCGGCGTGGAGCCGGAAATTTCCTTCAATTATCTTGGGCAGTTTGATCAGGATTTGGAGGGTAATGCCCTTAGCCTATCCACACATTCAGTTGGTAAAGCGCTCAGCGATCTCACACCACAGCAATATGCTCTGGATGTGAATGGCATGATTGCCGAAGGCCAGCTATCACTGACGATTACGTACAGCAGCAGGCAGTATCGTAAGGAGACGGTGAGTCATTTTGCTGAATTATTACAGTCAAGCCTTAGTGAGGTCATCCGTCATTGTGTGGCTCAGGAGCGTTCACAGCTTACACCAAGTGATGTTCTGTTCCAAGGATTAACATTGGAGCAGCTTGATCGACTCACGGCGCAGACGGCTCACATCGGAGAGATTGAGGATGTGTACAAGCTGACGCCAATGCAGAAGGGAATGCTGTTTCACAGCCTTCTGGAGCCGGGCTCCTCTTCATACTTCGAACAGGCAACGTTTGAGCTGCGTGGCAGCTTCGATGTAGATACCTTCTTCGAGAGCTTCCAGGCTTTGGTGCAACGACATGCCATACTACGTACCGGCTTTTACAACAACATTGCTGATGTACCACTGCAAGTTGTCTTTAAGCAACGGTTAATCCCTCTGCACTACGTAGATTTGCGCGACGCATCTATGCAGGAACAAGAAGCCCGAATCAAGACTTATATTGCTGAAGATATGGTTAAGGGGTTCAGCTTGTCAGAAGATCCGCTGATGCGGGTGACCGTCTTGCAGAAGGATCAAAGCTGTCTTGTATTGTGGAGCTTCCACCATATTGTCATGGATGGCTGGTGTATCCCGATCATTACACAGGAGCTGTTCGATTATTATTCTGCCAAGAAACAGCAAGTACAGCCTGTCCTACCTCCAGCTCAGCCCTATAGCCGTTATATCGAGTGGCTTGATGCACAGGATGATCAAGAAGCTTCAACGTATTGGAGCCAATATCTTGAAGATTATGACGGGAACACCGTATTGCCGGAAGGTAAAACGAAATCTCAAGCCAAAGAGGCGGGCTATGTTCTGAATGAGCATGTTCTCCATCTGGGTGCATCCTTGACCAGTAAAATGGATGTTGTCGCGAAGCGCAATCACGTGACCGTCAACACACTCATGCAGACAGCTTGGGGACTGATTCTTCAACGTTATAATGCCAGCTCGGATGTCGTTTTCGGCGGCGTTGTGTCGGGTAGACCCGCTGAGATTGCAGGGATCGAAAATATGGTGGGTCTATTCATCAATACAGTACCTATCCGTGTACAGTCATCCAAAGACGAAGCCTTTGTCGAAGTGATGAAACGTACACAGGCACAGTCATTGGCTGGTCGTGCCTACGACACCTATCCACTGTATGAGATTCAGGGGAAAACAACCCAAAAGCAGGACCTGATTTCTCATATTATGATCTTTGAAAATTACCCGCTCGACGAACAGGTGGAGCAATCGGGTAATCAAACGGAGGACAATCTCGAAGTTGCCAACTTCACCATGTTTGAACAAACCAACTATGACTTTAACCTGGTTGTAATTCCAGGCGAAGACATCAAGGTCTGCATTCGCTATAATGCTTCGGTTTACGAGCAAGAAAGCATTGCACGAATCGGAGGACACTTGTTGCAGATGCTCGATCAGGTGGCTGCTCGTCCGCAGGCGACGATACAGGATCTGGAGATTGTAACATCTGAGGAACGGATGAACCTGCTTGACTGGGGCGGCAAGGCCCATACCTATCCAAGTGATCAGGGGCTGCACACCTTGTTTGAGGAACAGGTGGTCCGTACGCCGGATAAGATTGCGGCAGTAAACGGCGACATCCAGATCACGTATCGGGAGCTGAACGAGCAGGCGAACAGACTAGCTTCCACCTTGATAGACCAAGGACTACGGAGTGAACAAGTGGTAGGTCTGTTGGCAGATCGGTCTGTAGAGCTGCTTGTCGCCATCATGGGTGTACTCAAAGCGGGTGGAGCCTATGTACCTATTGATCCTGAATATCCGCAGGAGCGGATTCAGTATATTCTGAAGGATTCTGGCGCTGAAATTCTGCTCACACAGAGCCACCTGACTAAGTTGGCCTCTTTTGAGGGAACGGTTATGGAATTGGATTCCCCGCACATCTACGGAACCGAGGTGGATAATCCCAATATTCCTGTTGGAGGAAACGATCTGGTGTACTTAATCTATACCTCGGGTACAACCGGAAATCCGAAGGGAACCATGATTAACCACAAAGGGATCGTGAACTACATCTGGTGGGCCAATAAGGTCTATTGTGCTGGGAAACCAACGGATTTCCCGTTGTATTCATCCATTTCGTTTGACTTGACGATGACATCAATGTTTACTCCGTTAATAAACGGAGGAATAGTGCGGATTTATGATGGTATAGATAAAGCGGAGGTTGTTCAGCATATTTTGCGCGAAAATGCGGTCGATATTCTCAAGCTGACGCCAACGCATCTCAGTCTGATAAAAGACATGACCATTCCAGCGGAAAGTCGTATTCAGCAACTCATTGTGGGCGGAGAAAATCTGACCACACATTTGTCCAAAACGATTACCGACCTCTTTGGTGGCAACATCAAAATCTACAATGAATACGGTCCGACCGAAACCGTCGTCGGCTGCATGATTCACCTGTACGATCCTGCGAAGGATACACGGGAATCCGTACCGATTGGGTTGCCGTCCGACAACATATTCATCCATATTCTGGATGATCAGCTTCGTCTCGTACCGTTAGGCGTGGAGGGCGAAATGTACATCGCCGGGGACGGGGTAGCCCGTGGATATCTGAACCGTCCTGAGCTTACCGCAGATAAATTCATTAGAAATCCGTTCGCTTCGGAAGGAAATATGTATCGCACTGGGGATTTGGCTCGTCGCCTTCCTAATGGAGACATTGAGTACATTGGACGCATTGACCATCAAGTTAAAATACGGGGCTATCGTATTGAGCTTGGTGAGATTGAGGCCAAGCTGCTGGACATTCCACTTGTCGAGGAAGCTCTCGTTGTTGCGTGGGCAGATGCTCATGGGCAGAAATCGCTGTGTGCTTACTTCGTAGCTGATCGCGAAATGTCTGTCAGCGAGCTGAGAGACGAACTGTCTGCCGGACTGCCTGCATATATGATTCCGTCTTACTTCGTCCAACTGGACGTGATGCCTCTGACACCGAATGGCAAGCTGGATCGCAAGGCACTGCCTGAACCGAACTCGGGTATAAAGGCGGGAGCAGACTTTACCGCTCCGCGGACGGATGTGGAGAACATTTTGGCTTCAATCTGGCAAGGTGTACTCGGCGTGCCGCTTGTCGGCATACATGATAATTTCTTTGAGCTTGGAGGTGACTCGATCAAATCCATTCAAGTATCCTCAAGGCTTCTCCAAGCAGGCTATAAGCTTGAAATGAAGGATTTGTTCGGTTATCCGACAATTGCAGAGTTGGCGCAGCGCGTTAGTGTGGTCAGCCGAATTGCGGATCAAAGCGAGGTACACGGAGCGGTAAGACTGGGGCCTGCCCAGCACAGATTCTTCCATGAACAGTCTATGGATCTGCATCACTTTAATCAGTCGGTCATGTTGTACCGACGGGATGGCTTCAATACCGATGCGCTCGCCGAGGTTGTTCGGAAAATTGCAGAGCATCATGATGCTTTACGACTGGTGCTCCGCCAAGGAGAGCAGGGGTTGGAGGCCTGGAACCGGAGCGTGGGTGAGGGAGAACTCTATAGTCTCCAAATCCATGACCTGTGGGATGAAACAGACCCCGCTTCAGCGATAGAAGCAGGTGCGGAAGCCATTCAGCGTAGCATCTCTCTGGAGGATGGACCTCTCTTTAGACTGGGTCTGTTCCGCTGTGTGGAAGGCGAACATCTGTTGATCGTTATTCATCATCTGGCTGTGGATGGCGTATCCTGGCGTATTCTCTTTGAGGACCTGCAGGAAGGCTACGAGCAGGCAGTACGTGGAGAAGCGGTCAAGCTTCCACAGAAGACGGATTCGTACCGTGCATGGGTTGAGGGAATCACACAATTTGCAAACAGCCCGGCGGCTGAACAAGAACTCAGCTATTGGGCAGAGGTAGAGGGAGATGGCTTTGCCCCTCTTCCAAAAGACAAGGTAGACGGCGCTCTTCTCATCAAAGACAGTGAGGCTGTCACGGTGAGATGGTCACCAGAAGAGACAGAGCAGTTCCTGAAAGAAGCGAACCGCACTTACAATACGGAGGTTAACGATCTGCTCCTGACGGCTCTGGGTATGGCTGTTCACGAGTGGACGGGAATCGAACGTGTAGGCATCCTTCTGGAGGGACATGGGCGGGAGCCTATTGTGCCGGAACTGGATATTACTCGCACAATAGGCTGGTTTACAAGTCAATACCCTGTCGCCCTTGAGATGGGAGGGGAATTGGAGATCGGCGCCAGAATCAAGCACATTAAGGAAGGCTTGCGTCGTATCCCGAACAAAGGTGTCGGATATGGTATTTTGAAATATTTAAGCGGCGGTTCTGGTGTCTCCTCCTTCTCGGCTGAACCTGAGATTACCTTCAACTACTTGGGACAGTTCGACCAGGATCTTGCAGGAGGGACGATGGAAGTATCGCCTTACTCAGTAGGACCTGAGGTCAGTGAGCAGATGGTGCAGCATCAGACATTGAACATTAATGGACTGATTGCCGAAGGACAGCTTCAACTTTCGGTCAGCTATAACCGTCATCAGTTCCACGGGGAGTCTGTGGCTAAGTTTGTTGACATTCTGAAGAACCGTCTCAGCGAAGTCATTGGACATTGCGTAAGTAAGAAAAGAACAGAACTTACACCAAGCGATGTACTCCTCAAAGATATCAGCTTGGAAAAAATCGAGGAGTTAGAAGAGCAGACACGGCATATCGGCAGTATTGAAAATATGTATAAACTGACGCCGATGCAAAAAGGAATGTTGTTCCACAGCTTGCTGGAGCCTCATTCGGAAGTCTACTTTGAGCAGGCCAAGTTTGAAATTCAGGGAGCATTCTATCCTGAGGATTTCAAACGCAGCTTAAAATATCTGATGAAACGGCATGCCATATTGAGAACCAATTTCCATGCCGGGTGGGGCGATTTCCCTATTCAGATTGTGTTCAAAGAAAGAGCATGTGACTTCGTATACGAGGATCTGCACGAGCTGGAAGCCGATGAAATTCAAGCGCGTCTTGCAGCTTATACTGCTCAGGACAAAGCAAGAGGCTTTAATCTTGCTGAAGAAGCATTGCTGCGTGTTGCTATTCTACGTACAGCAGAAGAGGCTTACCATTTGCTGTGGAGCTCTCATCACATCATTTTGGATGGCTGGTGTATGCCGCTTGTGCTCCAGGAAGTGTTTGAGACGTATGGGGTTCTGCGTGAGCAAAGGGAACCTGAGCTTCCTGCAGCTGTATCGTACAGCCAGTATATTCAATGGTTGGAGAAGCAAGGCGAGGAAGAGGCATCCTCTTACTGGAGAGGGTACCTGGAAGGCTACGAGCAGCAGACGAAGCTGCCACAAGCCATCACACAGCCATCGGCAAAAGCAGAAGCCTACGTGTCGGAGAAGCTGGTATTCACGTTGGATGCGGAACTGACCGATCGCCTGGAACAGGTGGCCAAACAGCATCAGGTGACGATGAATACGCTGATGCAAGCAGCCTGGGGAATCGTGTTGCAGCGTTACAATAGAAGCCAGGATATCGTCTTCGGAAGTGTGGTATCGGGAAGACCTGCCGAGATTCCGGGTATCGAAAGCATGATCGGTCTCTTCATTAATACAGTTCCGGTTCGGGTACAGGCCGAGGGAAGCGATTCGTTCTCCCATGTGATGAAAAGACAGCAGGAATTATATTTGGCAGGACATGCTTATGATTCCTATCCGCTCTATGAGATTCAAGCACAGAGCGAACAAAAGCAAGATTTGATTTCTCATATTATGGTGTTCGAAAATTACCCAGTAGAAGAGCATTTGGAAGAGAAAATTGCCAGTGAAGAGGCTGAATACAAAATTACGGATGTTCAGATGTTTGAACAGACGAATTATGATTTTAACCTCATTGTGCTGCCGGGTCGTAATCTGGAGTTCTTGTACCGTTACAATGCCCGCGTCTATGATCGGGAGAGCGTGGAACGAATTCAAGGACACTTGACGAGAATTCTGACAAGCGTTGCTGTTCAACCTGCTATCCGTATTGATGAGCTGGAGCTGATCAGGCCAGAAGAGAAATCGCAGATTATAGAGGTGTGGGGCGATACAGCAGCTCCTTATCCGCGTGAGCAGACCCTTCACGGTATATTTGAGGAAAAAGCAGCACTCACACCGGATTGTACAGCACTTATTTACGGTGAAACGGAGCTTACCTATGGAGAACTTCATCAGCAGGCGAACCGCCTTGCACGTACGCTGCGTGCCCAAGGGGTCAGACCGGACCAACCAGTCGGCATCATGGTCGAGCGTTCGCTTGAGATGATCATTGGCATTCATGCCATTCTAAAAGCTGGCGGGGCCTATGTACCGATTGATCCGGAGTTCCCAGAAGATCGTATTCGCCACATGCTGGAGGATTCGGGAGCGAAGCTTTTGCTGACGAAGAACCATCTCAAAGATCGTTTTCCGTTCACTGGCACGATCCTGGCACTTGATGATCCGCAGGCGTATCATGCGGATAGCTCGAATCTGGAGCCAATTGCGGGGCCGGAGCATCTGGCGTATATCATTTACACGTCAGGTTCAACCGGCAAGCCGAAAGGGGTAATGATTGAACATCGCGCTGCCGTCCATACGCTGAGTCAGTTGGAAGCTGAATATCCGATGTTGGCAGGCGACCGTTTCCTGCTCAAAACGACATTTACCTTTGACTTCTCCGTGCCGGAGCTGTTCTGCTGGTTCTTTGGAGAGGGGACTCTCGTGATCCTGCCACAAGGCGTGGACAAAGACCCGATGGCACTGCTAGGGGCCGTGGATACGAACCGTATCACGCATCTCAATTTGGTGCCGTCGATGCTCAGTGTGCTCGTTCAATACTTGAAAGAAAGCGGCGCCCAAGGATTCCTTACTCTGAAATATCTGTTTGCCTGCGGCGAGACGCTGCCTGCCAAACTTGTGGAAGAGTATTATAAAGTATCTCCTTACGCAGTACTGGAAAACATCTACGGTCCTACGGAAGCAGCCGTATATGCGACTCGGTATACAACGAGCCTTGAGACTGCGGCTCTAACGCATGTGCCAATCGGCAAACCGTACGCTAACGTCCAAGTATGGATGATGGACAGCGCTTCTCAGGTATCACCTGTGGGGGTACCGGGAGAACTCTGCATTGCGGGCGAAGGGGTAGCGCGGGGGTATTTCAACCAGCCGGACCTGACGGCAGAGAAGTTCATTCCTCACCCGTACAAACCGGGAGCACGGATTTACCGAACGGGCGATTTAGCCCGATGGCTGCCGGACGGGAATATTGAGTATTTGGGACGGATCGATCACCAGGTAAAAATCCGGGGTTACCGCATTGAGCTGGGAGAAGTGGAAGCACAAATTTTGAAAGTGCCATCTGTGCAGGAAGCGGTTGTTCTTGCACTGGCTGATTCTACTGGAAGTACTCAGCTTTGTGCATACTTTGTGGCCGAAGAGGGGCTTACAGCGGGCGTACTACGCGAGGCACTGGCCAGCGAGCTGCCAAGCTACATGATTCCGACTGCTTTCGTACAGTTGGCACAAATGCCGCTGAATCCGAATGGCAAATTGGATCGCAAAGCGCTACCGGCACCGGAAACACTTCTGCGGAGCACAGCGGAGTATATCGCGCCGCGTACGCAGACAGAAGTAGAACTCGCTCAGATTTGGTCCGAGGTGCTCGGCGTACAGGAAATCGGGATCAGGGATCATTTCTTTGAACTTGGGGGCCATTCCCTGAAAGTATTGGGCTTGATCCAAAGGATCTCGTCCGGTATGGGCGTCCAGCTCCCACTCCAAGTCGTGTTTAATCTGCCGACTGTGGAAGAAATGGCGCATGAAATTTCCAAGCTGCAGGCAACAACTGCTGCTAATGAAGAGGAAATGGAAATTATCCGCTTCCCAGGGAAAGGAACGCTCAAAGTGTTTTGCTTCCCTCCACGGGTAGGCCACTCTCTGGGGTACTATGAGATGGCCAAGGAGCTGGAAGGGCTTTGCGAGGTGTACGGGATGGAATTTATCGGCGATCGTTTCCAGGGTCAAGATATGCTGGATCGATACATCGATGCCATCGTGGATATTCAAGCAGAGGGCCCATATGTATTCCTGGGATACTCACTTGGAGGAAATCTCGCCTTCGAGGTAGCGAAAGCCATGGAAAGCCGAGGTCACCATGTTAGCGACCTTATTATGGTAGATGCTATGAGAAAGATGTCCAAGGATGAATCGACACCGGAGGAGCTTGAAGAGATTGTCGAGATGGTACTGGACAGCATTAGGGACCAGTACAAAGCATTCCTCGCCGATCCAGTGGACAGGGAGCGAGTCATGGACAAAATGTTGGTTTACTCCGTCTACCGCGATGAGCTTATTAACTCAGGTGAAGTTCATGCGAATATCCATGCTCTAATTGCAGAGGATGATAGTATTGGTCCGGATACATCATTAGATAAATTGTTATGGCAACAGGCGACACTTGGTCAATACAAAGAATACGAAGTCATCGGAACGCATGATGTGCTGCTTGATTCCGGTTTTATTGGGGAAAATGCTAAAGTACTGAGACAGATACTTGGCAAGGTCGCAGAGGCCCCATCTAAAAACAAGCCCATTTTGTCCTAAGCTCAATCAAGCATAATAAGTGTTAGGCAGCAAAGACGCCCGGATTCCTTTATATAGAAGGAACCCGGGCGTCTTTTGTTTTTTTTAAGCTGTCCTTAACATATAAAGTCCCTAATCATCTGTGTATGCTTTAGACGTGGTTGACTGAAAGTGACTGGTGTCGGTGATGAGTTCACGGATGACTTGGATGACAAGCTCCGGTTGATCATGGATGATCATATGCTCGCTCTTCTTGGCAACAATAAATTTGCTGTTTGTAGAGATGTTAAGCATCTCGCGCTGTCCCATTTGCCAGCTTTGTTCGATCTGATCATTTCCGCGTTTACTAATACCGAACTGAGTCAAATCTTGTTGAATGCCCCGGGCAATTACACGTACAGGGAGATTACCCAGATGCTGTCCCCGTATGGCATCTTCGGTAGTGCTTGCTAGATCACCCTCCTCCGCAACAGATCGAAAGTATTTAGAGGAAGCGACAATATTCACAAAAGATTTTCTATCTTGATATTCGACCCGACCCGTTAGCATTAAATTGGGGAACAGGCGAAAAGCCCCTGACTTTTCTAGGAGAATGGATATTAACGGGGAGGGATTGACTTTAGGCCGTTCCTTGGCATAGATCTCATTTGTCCGGCGAGCGTCATTTTCAGGCCTGGCATCCACCAGAACCAATCCTGCCACTTCGTCTTTGTATGTCTGCGCGTACAGTCTTGAGTACATCCCTCCAAGGGAATGGCCTACCAGAATATAAGGAGCTTGGATGTCTGCGTTTTTTAAGGCGACATGAAGCTCTCGAACGATGTTTTCCCCGGTTCGTGGAGTAGCAGCCTCCTCGCTCCAGGCATAGCCTGCCCGGTCATAGGATACAACAGTGGCGAATGATGACAGTTTTTCGGGAATATCTCTCCATGACAGGCTACTTTCCCCGCTCCCTGATTCAAGCAATATTGTTGGAGAGCCGTTACCGAGTTTACGAATATGGAGTCGATAACCCCCGGCATCGACCAATTCCCCCGGAGGTGGGTATTGTGATTTATCCTTTTTGGATGCAATCCACTCATACACAAATCCTGAGATCACGAAAAGCAGTAAGCAAGAGATGATAAGAAACACAATTCTCGTCCATGTTCGCCTTCGTTGCTTCATTAGAAAATCTACTCCTCTATACAGCTATAATTAATCATTACCTAAAGTTGCGTGAAACAAAGCTGCTATCGCATGGTTTGTTGCTAGCTCCTTATCTTTTTTACCCATCCTTTCTTTGTCAAATCATCAATATTAAAGAAAAAGCAGAATATGCACTTGAGTTGTAATGAGCAACACGCGTATTCGAGATCATTGAATGGATCTCACGTCGTTCTTGGATGCAGATAACTAAGTTCATTTAGCAAAAGTACAGAGTACACAGGATGTCATTACAACAATAAAGATAGTAAAAACAATTTATTAAAAAACGGTTGCATTTAAATATGCGGAGTGGTATACTCTAATTCCGGCCAAGAAATACAATATTGCGAGCGAGTGTTACAAAAAAAGATTTAAAAAAGTGCTTGCAAAGTTGGTTCGGAGATGATATGATATAAGAGTTGGTGAAGCGATAAACTGAATCGACCGAAAAAGAATGTTTGATCTTTGAAAACTGAACAACGAGTGAGTAAAACGATTTTGTTCGCAAAATCAAACAAGAGATATTTTTTATCTCGTCAGTTTCAAAATGAGCTTATCGCTCTTTCTATAAACCAGCTTCGGTTGGTCTTTAATGGAGAGTTTGATCCTGGCTCAGGACGAACGCTGGCGGCGTGCCTAATACATGCAAGTCGAGCGGGGTTGATTAGAAGCTTGCTTCTAATCAACCTAGCGGCGGACGGGTGAGTAACACGTAGGCAACCTGCCCACAAGACAGGGATAACTACCGGAAACGGTAGCTAATACCCGATACATCCTTTTCCTGCATGGGAGAAGGAGGAAAGACGGAGCAATCTGTCACTTGTGGATGGGCCTGCGGCGCATTAGCTAGTTGGTGGGGTAAAGGCCTACCAAGGCGACGATGCGTAGCCGACCTGAGAGGGTGATCGGCCACACTGGGACTGAGACACGGCCCAGACTCCTACGGGAGGCAGCAGTAGGGAATCTTCCGCAATGGGCGAAAGCCTGACGGAGCAACGCCGCGTGAGTGATGAAGGTTTTCGGATCGTAAAGCTCTGTTGCCAGGGAAGAACGTCTTGTAGAGTAACTGCTACAAGAGTGACGGTACCTGAGAAGAAAGCCCCGGCTAACTACGTGCCAGCAGCCGCGGTAATACGTAGGGGGCAAGCGTTGTCCGGAATTATTGGGCGTAAAGCGCGCGCAGGCGGCTCTTTAAGTCTGGTGTTTAATCCCGAGGCTCAACTTCGGGTCGCACTGGAAACTGGGGAGCTTGAGTGCAGAAGAGGAGAGTGGAATTCCACGTGTAGCGGTGAAATGCGTAGATATGTGGAGGAACACCAGTGGCGAAGGCGACTCTCTGGGCTGTAACTGACGCTGAGGCGCGAAAGCGTGGGGAGCAAACAGGATTAGATACCCTGGTAGTCCACGCCGTAAACGATGAATGCTAGGTGTTAGGGGTTTCGATACCCTTGGTGCCGAAGTTAACACATTAAGCATTCCGCCTGGGGAGTACGGTCGCAAGACTGAAACTCAAAGGAATTGACGGGGACCCGCACAAGCAGTGGAGTATGTGGTTTAATTCGAAGCAACGCGAAGAACCTTACCAGGTCTTGACATCCCTCTGACCGGTCTAGAGATAGGCCTTTCCTTCGGGACAGAGGAGACAGGTGGTGCATGGTTGTCGTCAGCTCGTGTCGTGAGATGTTGGGTTAAGTCCCGCAACGAGCGCAACCCTTATGCTTAGTTGCCAGCAGGTCAAGCTGGGCACTCTAAGCAGACTGCCGGTGACAAACCGGAGGAAGGTGGGGATGACGTCAAATCATCATGCCCCTTATGACCTGGGCTACACACGTACTACAATGGCCGGTACAACGGGAAGCGAAATCGCGAGGTGGAGCCAATCCTAGAAAAGCCGGTCTCAGTTCGGATTGTAGGCTGCAACTCGCCTACATGAAGTCGGAATTGCTAGTAATCGCGGATCAGCATGCCGCGGTGAATACGTTCCCGGGTCTTGTACACACCGCCCGTCACACCACGAGAGTTTACAACACCCGAAGTCGGTGGGGTAACCCGCAAGGGAGCCAGCCGCCGAAGGTGGGGTAGATGATTGGGGTGAAGTCGTAACAAGGTAGCCGTATCGGAAGGTGCGGCTGGATCACCTCCTTTCTATGGAGAATCGTTTCCTGCAACGGAAACATTCAAATATGAAGCGTAAGCTTCAAAACTCAGGTTTAGGCCTGTTACTCACTCGTTGCTCAGTTTTGAGAGCTCAAACTCTCAAGCTTCGACGAATGTTTCATTCACACATCCGTGTGGAACCGAAATATTCATCGGGTTTCGCTTCGAAGAAGCGAATTGCACCTTGAAAACTGGATACCGAAACGAAATTGCGTTTTAGAATATTCCTTTAAGCTGATCTTGTGTAAACAAGTGAAATAAAGGTAGCAGGTAAGGAAAGATCTTTTGCCTTTGGCAAAAATCATTCTTTATCGAACATCGACATTTTCTTTCTTTGAAAGAAAAGTCTAGGTTAAGCTACAAAGAGCACACGGAGGATGCCTAGGCGCCAGGAGCCGACGAAGGACGTGGCGAACAACGATAAGGCCTCGGGGAGCTGTAAGCAAGCTTTGATCCGGGGATGTCCGAATGGGGAAACCCGGCTGTCTTCATCGACAGTCACTTTCTGCTGAATACATAGGCAGAATAGAGGCAGACCAGGGGAACTGAAACATCTAAGTACCCTGAGGAAGAGAAAACAATAGTGATTCCGTCAGTAGCGGCGAGCGAACGCGGATTAGCCCAAACCAAGGAGCTTGCTCCTTGGGGTTGTGGGACGTCTCACATGGAGTTACAAAGGAACCGGTTAGATGAAGAGGTCTGGAAAGGCCCGCCAGAGAAGGTAAAAGCCCTGTAGTTCAAAACTTGTTCTCTCCGAGACGGATCCCGAGTAGTGCGGGGCACGTGAAACCCCGTATGAATCCGGCAGGACCATCTGCCAAGGCTAAATACTCCCTGGCGACCGATAGTGAAGCAGTACCGTGAGGGAAAGGTGAAAAGCACCCCGGAAGGGGAGTGAAATAGATCCTGAAACCGTGTGCTTACAAGAAGTCAGAGCCCGATCTATGGGTGATGGCGTGCCTTTTGTAGAATGAACCGGCGAGTTACGTTCCCGTGCAAGGTTAAGGTGAAGAGCTGAAGCCGCAGCGAAAGCGAGTCTGAATAGGGCGAATGAGTACGTGGACGTAGACCCGAAACCGGGTGATCTACCCCTGTCCAGGGTGAAGGTGCGGTAACACGCACTGGAGGCCCGAACCCACGCATGTTGAAAAATGCGGGGATGAGGTGGGGGTAGCGGAGAAATTCCAATCGAACCCGGAGATAGCTGGTTCTCCCCGAAATAGCTTTAGGGCTAGCCTCGGAAATAGAATCGTGGAGGTAGAGCACTGATTGGGTGCGGGGCCCGCAAGGGTTACCAAGCTCAGTCAAACTCCGAATGCCATAGATTTAGTTCCGGGAGTCAGACAGTGAGTGCTAAGATCCATTGTCGAAAGGGAAACAGCCCAGACCATCAGCTAAGGTCCCCAAGTGTGTGTTAAGTGGGAAAGGATGTGGAGTTGCACAGACAACCAGGATGTTGGCTTAGAAGCAGCCACCATTGAAAGAGTGCGTAATAGCTCACTGGTCGAGTGACTCTGCGCCGAAAATGTAACGGGGCTAAACACACCACCGAAGCTATGGCTTGATGCATTGCATCAGGGGTAGGGGAGCGTTGAATGCGGGTTGAAGGTGTACCGTAAGGAGCGCTGGACTGCATTCAAGTGAGAATGCCGGTATGAGTAACGAAAAGATCTGTGAGAATCAGATCCGCCGAAAGCCTAAGGGTTCCTGAGGAAGGTTCGTCCGCTCAGGGTAAGTCGGGACCTAAGGCGAGGCCGATAGGCGTAGTCGAAGGACAACAGGTCGAAATTCCTGTACCACCGTAATCCGTTATGAGCGATGGGGTGACGCAGTAGGGTAGTGACGCGGACTGATGGATGTCCGTCTAAGCAGTGAGGCTGGTGTGTAGGCAAATCCGCACATCGTAAGGCTGGGCTGTGATGGGGAGCGAAAATTATAGTAGCGAAGGTCATGATCTCAGACTGCCAAGAAAAGCCTCTAGCCAGGAGAAGGTGCCCGTACCGCAAACCGACACAGGTAGGCGAGAAGAGAATTCTAAGGCGCGCGGAAGAACTCTCGTTAAGGAACTCGGCAAAATGACCCCGTAACTTCGGGAGAAGGGGTGCCTCGGTAGGGTGAATAGCCCGAGGGGGCCGCAGTGAAAAGGCCCAAGCGACTGTTTAGCAAAAACACAGGTCTGTGCGAAGCCGCAAGGCGAAGTATACGGGCTGACGCCTGCCCGGTGCTGGAAGGTTAAGGGGAGTGGTAAGCCTTCGGGCGAAGCTATGAACCGAAGCCCCAGTAAACGGCGGCCGTAACTATAACGGTCCTAAGGTAGCGAAATTCCTTGTCAGGTAAATTCTGACCCGCACGAATGGCGTAACGACTTGGGCGCTGTCTCAACGAGAGATCCGGTGAAATTTTAATACCTGTGAAGATGCAGGTTACCCGCGACAAGACGGAAAGACCCCATGGAGCTTTACTGCAGCTTGATATTGAATTTGGGTACGATCTGTACAGGATAGGTGGGAGCCGTTGAACTTTGAGCGCCAGCTTGAAGGGAGGCATCCTTGGGATACCACCCTGATCGTATCTAGGTTCTAACTTGGTACCGTGATCCGGTGCGAGGACAGTGTCAGGTGGGCAGTTTGACTGGGGCGGTCGCCTCCTAAAGAGTAACGGAGGCGCCCCAAGGTTCCCTCAGAATGGTTGGAAATCATTCGAAGAGTGCAAAGGCAGAAGGGAGCTTGACTGCGAGACCTACAAGTCGAGCAGGGACGAAAGTCGGGCTTAGTGATCCGGTGGTACCGCATGGAAGGGCCATCGCTCAACGGATAAAAGCTACCCTGGGGATAACAGGCTTATCTCCCCCAAGAGTCCACATCGACGGGGAGGTTTGGCACCTCGATGTCGGCTCATCGCATCCTGGGGCTGAAGTAGGTCCCAAGGGTTGGGCTGTTCGCCCATTAAAGCGGTACGCGAGCTGGGTTCAGAACGTCGTGAGACAGTTCGGTCCCTATCTGTCGTGGGCGTAGGAAATTTGAGAGGAGCTGTCCTTAGTACGAGAGGACCGGGATGGACGTACCGCTGGTGTACCAGTTGTTCCGCCAGGAGCACCGCTGGGTAGCTATGTACGGAAGGGATAAGCGCTGAAAGCATCTAAGCGTGAAGCCCCCCTCAAGATGAGATTTCCCAGTATGTAAGACCCCTTGAAGACGACGAGGTAGATAGGTTGGGGGTGGAAGTGCAGTAATGCATGGAGCTGACCAATACTAATCGGTCGAGGGCTTATCCTAAAAATAAAACGCAATGAGTTTCGGATCCAGTTTTCAGGGTGTAAGTTTTGTATTGTATAAGCTCAAGTAGCTTATATGAAACAAGCGAACACACAGCATTTGGCGATGCTGATTCCTGTTAAAGAATTTACGATGTAAATTCATGTTTGGTGGCGATAGCGGAGGGGTTCCACACGTACCCATCCCGAACACGACCGTTAAGCCCTCCAGCGCCGATGGTACTTGGACCGCAGGGTCCTGGGAGAGTAGGACGTCGCCAAGCAACAAGTAAAGAGGACCATAATCTCAATGAGATTATGGTCCTCTTTGGTATATTGCGCTACAAACCACTTATATAATTGCTTCTATGCTGCGTATTCAAAGAGGAGATATGCTCTTGTGAATAGTTAATACCTTTGGAAACGCTTATTTTTAAAGGTTGTCCTTCGTAGGAGTACAGTTGTTTGTACAGGGAAATACTAAAGGTTAGGGCTATTGATGAAGGCTTGACACCCCTATACCGCTTTGCTAAGATTGCAATAATATATTTTCAGAGAGCCTTGATTTGTCCATGTCGGACAGACAACAAGACCAATACAGACTAAACAATTTGAAGGAGGATCATCTTGGTGTGGGAAGATAAATTCGGTAAGGAAGGCCTTACCTTTGACGATGTTTTGCTGGTACCTCGCAAGTCGGTGGTTCTGCCCAAAGAAGTAAGCGTAGCGACTCGTTTGAGTGATAACGTAAAGCTGAATATTCCTTTGATGAGTGCTGGTATGGATACTGTTACTGAGGCAGTGTTGGCAATCGCGATGGCTCGTGAGGGCGGTATCGGTATTATTCATAAAAATATGTCGATTGAACAGCAAGCGGTAGAGGTGGATCGGGTTAAACGTTCGGAGAGCGGTGTTATCACCAATCCATTCTCATTGACTCCGGATCATTTGGTATCCGATGCTGAAGCAGTTATGGGTAAATACCGTATTTCTGGTGTACCTGTTGTAAACGAAGAAAACAAACTGGTGGGTATTATTACTAACCGCGATCTTCGCTTTATTCACGATTTTAACCTTAAAATCAGTGAAGTCATGACGAAGGAAGAACTGGTAACTGCACCTGTAGGTACGACTTTACAGGAAGCGGAAGTCATTTTGCAAAAGCATAAAATTGAAAAGCTCCCTTTGGTCGATGATGAAAATTATCTCAAAGGCCTTATCACCATTAAAGATATTGAGAAAGCTATTCAATTTCCGAACGCAGCGAAAGATGCACAAGGGCGTCTTCTGGTCGGTGCGGCTGTCGGCATTTCCAAGGATACATTTGATCGGACTGAAGCACTTGTAAAAGCTGGTGTGGATATGATTGTTGTGGACTCTGCTCACGGGCATCATATTAACATTATTGAAGCAGTCCGCAAGCTGCGTGAAGCTTATCCTGATCTGACGATTGTAGCAGGTAATGTAGCTACTGGTGACGGAACGCGCGAATTGATTGAAGCTGGAGCATCGGTCGTAAAAGTCGGTATTGGTCCAGGCTCCATCTGTACAACACGCGTAATCGCAGGGATTGGTGTTCCACAAGTAACAGCAATTTATGATTGTGCAACAGTAGCACGTGAATATAATATTCCGATTATTGCAGACGGCGGTATTAAATACTCCGGTGAAATTACAAAGGCTATTGCGGCAGGAGCTTCTGCGGTAATGTTGGGAAGTCTTTTTGCAGGTACGGAAGAAAGCCCAGGCGAATCTGAAATTTATCAAGGACGCCGCTTCAAAGTATATCGTGGCATGGGATCTATGGCTGCGATGAAGCAAGGTAGTAAAGATCGTTATTTCCAAGATGACGACAAGAAATTGGTACCGGAAGGCATAGAAGGACGCGTTGCTTATAAAGGACCACTTTCCGACACTGTTCATCAGCTGTTGGGCGGTCTTCGTTCTGGTATGGGTTATTGCGGTACAGCTAATATTGAGGAGCTTCGTAACGATACAAGCTTTATCCGTATTACAGGTGCTGGTCTGCGTGAGAGTCATCCGCATGATGTGCAAATTACGAAAGAAGCACCAAACTACTCTCTATAAAGTTCGGCTGTAGTAGACTTGACGACAGGCAGAGCGTATTTCGCTCTGCCTGTCTTTTTTTAGAGATACCCCTGTGATAGAATAGACAAGTGTCCGCCTTTATGACGAAATTAGTGATGAATTAGGGCACGTAGGTCTTTTGGACGATTCCTACCAGTGAAGAAGATTCGAGCAGGAAATGCTCATGACAGGATACAACTAAGAAAACGAAATAAAACTGGATTTTATAACGTTAAAACATTAACTACATTGGCCAAGTAGAGGCTATAACCACCGTCTCGTTATACATAGCGGATCGGGTTGAGGTACGAGAGGAGTTTGTATTCATTTGAAAGCGAACAATTTAAAGGAAAATACAAAACGCAGCATGATTAAAAAGAGTGTGACTGCAGTCATGGTGCTTAATATGATGTATATGTCGGCATTGCCTGTTGTAGGCAATTTCGATTCTAGCGTGGCTACTTTTGCAGCTGGAGCGGCAACACAGGCAACCAATATTACGGGGACAGGTTCTATTAACCCCCCTAGTCTGGCACTACGTTCTGCCATTTTGATCGAGCCTTCCACGGGGCAAGTATTGCTGTCTATGAATCCAGATGAGCCACTTCCACCAGCAAGTATGACTAAAATGATGACAGAGTACATCGTGGCTGAACAGGTTAAGCAAGGTAAACTCAAGTGGACGGATAAGGTTACGGTTAACGAGAATGCTTCTAAGAGCATTGGATCACGTATTTTTTTGGCTCAAGGGGATCAACATACGGTAGAAGAGCTTTATATTGCAATGGCGGTAGGTTCTGCTAATGACGCCACAGTAGCCCTTGCTGAACGCGTATCCGGAACCGAGCAGGACTTTGTAAAACTAATGAATGAAACAGCTCAGAAAATGGGCATGAAAAATACGTATTTTATCAACTCGACTGGTTTGGACCGTGGTGATATGCCGAAAGGCTTCCAGCCGGATACAGACCGGGAAACTGTGATGACAGCGAGAGATGCAGCTACTCTGGCTGGTTACATCATTAAAGATCATCCGGATTACACACGATTCACCACAATTCAATCTTACAAATTCCGTCCTACCGACAAGGCGCCGATTATTAACTATAACTGGATGCTAGAAGCAAACAAAAATATTACTAACTTTAGAAAGTTTGCTTACCCAGGTTTAGACGGGATGAAAACAGGCCATACGGCTAATGCTGGCAACTGTTTTACAGGAACCGCTGAACGCAACGGAGTGCGTCTCATCAGTGTAGTTATGGGAGCTGATTCAGATGCACACCGTTTTACAGAGACAGCTAAAGTGCTGAACTATGGTTTTGATAACTTTGAAGTGAAGCAGGTTGTTGCTCCAAAGACGGTGGTTAAGGGTGTTGAGAATGTGCCAGTGACCAAAGGTACGGAAACAGAAGTACCGATCGTCACCAAGGATGCAGTAAGCTTTATTGTACCTAAGGGTGCGAGCAATCCTAAGGTAACCTTTACAACGAACATTACACCAGCAAGCTCTCTGGTGGCACCTTTGAAGCAAGGGGCCAAAGTCGGAACAATTACGTACACTTACAAGACAGACGGTGTGGATAAAGGGCAGACGAAAACCGTAGATCTGGTTACTACGACGGCAGTAGAAGAGGGCGGCTGGTTCCGAATGCTTTTCCGGGCAATCGGTGATTTCTTCGGAGATCTGTTCCAAGGAATTAAGAACCTCTTCTAAAAAAGCAAAGCTAGGCGACCTACCTTGTTTTTCATTACTTATTTTGCAGCTTGAAATGATTGTGTATTTGGCATTCGTGCGGTAAAATATTAAGTTAGAATCTAAACGTAACCCTTACAGGAGGCAACGACATGGAAACGGGAACTTCGCGTGTAAAAAGAGGTATGGCAGAGATGCAAAAAGGCGGCGTAATCATGGATGTCATGAACGCTGAGCAGGCTAAAATTGCAGAGGCAGCAGGAGCTACAGCTGTAATGGCTCTTGAACGGGTGCCTTCGGATATCCGTGCAGCTGGTGGGGTTGCTCGTATGGCTGACCCAACGATTGTGGAAGAAGTTATGAAGGTTGTTTCTATTCCTGTTATGGCTAAGGCTCGCATCGGTCACTTTGTAGAGGCAAAGGTACTGGAATCTCTCGGTGTTGACTATCTCGATGAGAGCGAAGTGCTGACACCTGCGGATGAAGTTTTCCATATTGATAAGCGGGAGTTCACCGTTCCATTTGTTTGTGGAGCCAAGGATCTGGGAGAAGCGCTGCGTCGTATTGGTGAGGGTGCATCTATGATCCGTACGAAGGGCGAACCGGGAACTGGGAATATTGTTGAGGCCGTTCGGCATATGCGTTTTATCAATGGTCAAATTCGCAAGGTGCAAAACTTGTCGAAGGACGAGCTGTATGCAGAAGCGAAAAACCTCGGAGTTGCTTATGAACTGCTGTTGGAAGTGCATGAGCTTGGCAAGCTGCCTGTGGTCAACTTTGCAGCGGGTGGTGTAGCGACACCTGCCGATGCCGCGTTAATGATGCATTTAGGCGCTGATGGCGTCTTTGTAGGTTCTGGTATTTTCAAGTCGGATAGCCCTGAGAAGTTTGCACGTGCAATCGTGGAAGCAACCACTCATTATACGGATTACAAGCTGATTGCAGAAGTCTCCAAGAATTTGGGGACTCCTATGAAAGGCATTGAAATTTCCAAACTGGCACCGCATGAGCGCATGCAGGATCGTGGTTGGTAAGAAAGAAGGGACCGGCATGAAAATAGGTGTATTGTCGCTGCAAGGCGCTGTAGCTGAACATATACGAAGCGTTGAACGTGCGGGTGCGGAAGGTATAGCGGTGAAGAAGATCGAACAGCTCGATGAGCTGTCCGGTCTTATCATTCCCGGTGGTGAAAGTACCACTATCGGTAAGCTAATGCGCAAGTATGATTTTATAGAGGCTATACGTCAGTTTTCCAATCAAGGCAAGCCTGTATTTGGCACTTGCGCGGGATTGATTGTACTGGCTAAAACGATTCAAGGACAGGAAGAAGCACATTTGGGACTCATGGATATTACAGTATCGCGTAATGCATTTGGTCGCCAAAGAGAAAGCTTTGAAACAGACTTGAACATTAAAGGGATTGAGGAACCGGTTCGTGCTGTATTTATACGCGCGCCATTAATACAGTCTGTTGGAACGGGAGTAGATGTGCTGTCTGAGTATAACGGCGAGATCGTGGCAGCCCGTCAGGGTCATTTGCTGGCTTCATCCTTCCATCCGGAGTTAACAGACGATTACCGGTTACATCAATATTTTGTGGATATGGTCCGCGAATAGTGGAAAGTCAGGTTTGTAGTGTAGGAGGGATTACCTGTGTTAGATATAAAGATTTTACGTAATGAGCTTGGTCGGGTTGAGAAAGCTTTGCAGAACAGGGGGAAATCTCTGGATCTGATTAATGGTTTTACAGATCTGGATGTAAGCCGTCGTGAGTTACTTCAAGAAAGCGAAGGACTCAAAAATCGTCGGAACGTGGTATCCGGTGAAGTAGCCAAGTTGAAGAAGAATAAGGAAAATGCGGATGATCTTATTGCAGAAATGCGTCAAGTCTCCGATCGTATTAAAGAATTAGATGAGCAAGTACGCGAACTGGAAGTACAGATCGACGAACTGGTGATGTCTATTCCGAATATTCCTAATGAAACAGTACCTGTAGGTGCATCGGAAGAGGATAATGTAGAAATCCGTCGCTGGTCGGAGCCACGCGAGTTTTCTTTTACACCTAAAGCGCATTGGGAATTGGCTCAGGATCTAGATATTCTTGATTTTGAGGCAGCAGCCAAGGTAACAGGTTCTCGTTTTACGTTCTACAAAGGATTGGGAGCAAGATTAGAGCGTGCGCTGATTAACTTTATGATGGATCTGCACAGCAGTGAGCATGGTTATGAAGAAATGCTTCCTCCATACATTGTAAATCGGGACAGCTTGTACGGAACGGGTCAACTTCCGAAGTTTGAAGAAGATTTGTTTAAGCTGCGTGATACTGAGTATTATCTCATTCCTACGGCTGAAGTTCCGGTAACGAACTACCACCGTGAAGAGATTATGAATGCGGAGCAGCTTCCAAAATATTATGTAGCATACAGCTCTTGCTTTCGCTCGGAGGCAGGATCAGCAGGACGTGATACACGTGGCCTGATCCGTCAGCATCAGTTCAATAAGGTAGAGATGCTTAAGCTAGTTCACCCGGATACCTCTTATGAGGAATTGGAGAAAATGACGAATAACGCTGAGCGTGTTTTACAGCTGCTCGGACTTCCATATCGCGTGCTGGCACTTTGCACTGGAGATATGGGTTTTACGTCTGCCAAAACGTACGATCTGGAAGTATGGTTGCCTGAGAGTGGCATGTACCGCGAGATTTCTTCCTGTTCAAACACAGAAGACTTCCAAGCGCGTCGTGCAAACATTCGTTTCCGTCCAGATTCGAAGGCGAAGCCTGAATTTGTACATACGCTGAACGGTTCAGGATTGGCTGTAGGACGGACTGTGGCTGCTATTTTGGAGAACTATCAGCAAGAGGACGGAAGCATCGTGATCCCAGAAGTGCTGCGTTCATATATGCGAGGCATTGAGGTTATTGCTCCTAAGCAGTAAGTGTTGCATTCTTAGAAATCCTGTGGTAAAATAATTTTGTTGCGCCTGAGTATGTTAAAAGGGAAGCAGCTTTATCCATTTACCACCTGGAGAGGTACCGAAGCGGTCATAACGGGGCGGTCTTGAAAACCGTTAGAGTGCAAGCTCACATGGGTTCGAATCCCATCCTCTCCGCCATATTCTAAATAAACCAAGTCATTCAAATACGATAGCTGATACATTGGCCTTTATAAGCTAATGATCAGGAATCGTGGAGAATGGCTTTTTTGTTGTATAAAAAGCTCGTTTTTTTCACACGTTATCAGATGTGGAGGTGCTGGCATGAATCGAGAAATGACAGTAGACCAGCAAAAGCTGGTAGAGGCCTGGCAGGAACAACTGCCGATTCTTTTGAATTCAGGGGACAAATCACAGGTACAGGCAGATGAAGCCAATAACCGGGCTATACGAATCCACATCGAGGTTGAAGGCCGACAAATGTACTCCTTTGATTTTGCATGTACTTATGTAGACTCCCGGGAAGTACAGGTTAGCTTAGTCGATGTAGAGCGGGACGGACAGTCTGTGGATGAACGAACAGATATCATTCAGCAGTTAGTGTCCGATTATACTCGGCATATTCACCAATGTGCCCAAACATTACAGTCGTTGACGCATTCGTAGGTCATGAAGGAATGAGGAGGAAGGCTACATGACAAAAGCCAAAAACGGACTGGATAAAAATCTGTCTAACATTGTTGATGATTTGGAGCAACGTCCAGTTAATAGTCATCAGGCACAGCAAGTGCAGCAGGATCGTAATGATCGCCGTCATCAGGATTCACTAAATCACGATAAAACGGAAGATCTACACCATCTATAGTCCTATTTTTAATGGTAATAAACGGATTCGTTGATGTACCAAAAATATAGACTGAGAATGGAGGATGCATAAATGAGCAAGCCTAAAGCCATTCCTGTTCCCGAAGCACAGGATTCTGGTGGAAGTAACGAAAAGCGTGAGCGTAGTCATCAGCAGGAGCCGTTATCCGGTTCCAAGAAGGTGAAACAGCGGAATCACGTGGATCACCATAATAGAGAAGGCTCATAAGCAGGCAGACCTTTCTCCTAAAATATATTGCATAGTGTAAGACACCCTGGTTAGAGAGCCAGGGTGTCTTTGTGCTTATTGTAAGAAAATTTTCCAATAAGTGTTTCGCCGTTTGAGAATATGAGTTAAAATAGAGGGTGTGTATTTTTTTTGTTAGCATAAATAAAGGGGTTAAATACGAGAGGAGAGAATCTACACAATGAGTAAAAAGTTATCCGTCTTGGTACTCACTATGGTGTTGCTTATGACGGTAGCCCTGGTAGGTTGTAGCAAGAAGTTAGAACCGAAGGAAGCTGTTACGACCGGTACAGCTAATGCAATGAAATTGAATTCTTATGAATCCAAAAGTCAATTCACGATTAAGGAACTGACAATTACATCCGCTTCTGTTCCAAGTGAGCAAAGTGCAATGGTAACTAGCATGCTGAAAAATGCTGATATTACGTTGGATGGTGTATACCAAAAAGAACCTTTCCAATCTGAAATGACGCTCGGTATTCATTTGAAGGGTGATCTTTCCACCAGCTTCACGATTCCAATGGTAATGACTAAAGATAAACTGTACGTTAAAATTCCTAATATTCCATTTTACCCGCTTCCACAGGATGTTGTAGGTAAATTCCTGATCATTGATCCACAAGAACTGGCTAAACAATCAGGACAAGAATTTAACCCTGCAGCCATGGATCAGGAAAAATCGCAGAAATTTGCGAATGAAGTGATTGCTGCGATTATGAACGAGTATGATCAAGCTACGTACTTCTTTGATATTGATCCTAAAGACGCTAAATTGCCACAAGGCGTTGAAGCTAAACAAGTAGTTCAGTTTAAAATAACGAACGACAATGTGAAGCAAGCGACCAATACATTTATCACTAAGGCGCTTCCTAAAGTCCTTGATGTGATGTCTAAAGATGAATATGCTAGCATGCTTCAAGTGAAGAAGGAAGAGTTGGCTGAAGCGAAGAAAGAACTGCAATCCAACACCAGCGAAGTTAGCAAAAAGCTGGACGAGTTGAAAAACTATTTGACGGTGAAACAATTTGACATTAACACAGCTTTGAACAAGGATAACATTCCTGTGTATCAAGACCTGAATGCGAATGTAGAGATGAATGATCCGGCTACAAAAGACAATGTGAAATTGTCCGTAACAGGCTACACGCAATACAGCAAAATCAATGCTAAAGCAGCATTTAAAGTGGGTATTCCAACAGGTGATCAAGTCCTGACTATGGAACAACTGCAACAAAAAATGCAAACTGTTGCTCCTTAATTATGGGATGACATGATTGCAAAACATCATTTTTTTCGTATATGATGTAAGAAAACCGCTCGGCATAAGCCGGGCGGTTTTTTGTTTACTGTTAATGTTGTCCCTGTGCAGTCATTTAGCTCTGCCACACGTCATCCTCAGCCAAAAGTCCAAACATCTGGTGATCCTGCCATGCGCCCTGAATCTGTATAAGCTTGCGAGCAATGCCTTCTGGCTGGAAGCCGCATTTTTTTAATACACGTTGTGAGGGATCATTATGCAAAAGGGTACCCGCTTGGAGACGATGTAGAGATAAGGCACGAAAGGCATATTGTATGATCAACTTTAAGGCAGCGGTCATATGCCCTTTACCCTGTTCATGATGATCCATCATGTAGCCGATATCAGCGAATTGTCCAACTCCACGTACTAGATTGGAAATAGAGATATAACCGATGAGCCGTTCTTCCTTTAAGAGAAAGATACCGAACACGTAACCTCGATCCTCTTCGGCCTGACGCAATTTCTGACGGATATAATCCTGCTGTTTCTCTAATGTGAAAAATGAATCCTCGTAAAGCGGCTCATAAGGCGCATGGGAATCCCTATTACGGTGCCTAAGGGCGAGAAGGGCTTCGCTATCCGCCAAGCTAAATGGCCGTAAAAAGATACCTTGAGGCGTATTATACAAGCTCATAGGCATGGGTTGGTCTCCTTCCATGGGGAATTAGCAATGAGATGAAGTGTTTTGGACTTTTCCCCCTCAGGATGAGGATGGGGGAGGAGACAATCTGGCTGCCGCTCTTTTTTGCCGGAGATGCCGAAAAAAGCTCGTTAGCAGCGAGGCGCATTCCTCCTGCAGTACACCACTAGTTACTTCTGTACAGTGATTAAACCGAGGCTCCTGTAATAAATTCATCAGCGTGCCTGCGCAGCCTGCCTTGGGATCTGTAGTTCCGTATATCAAATGGGGAACCCGTGATTGAACAATGGCTCCGGCGCACATTGGACACGGCTCCAGAGTGACATACAGCCTACAATCCAGCAGGCGCCAAGCGCCTAAGTGCTCACTGGCCTGACGAATGGCAACCATCTCTGCATGTGCGGTTGGGTCAGCATCCGTCTCGCGCAAATTGTAACCGCGGCCGATGATTTCATTATCTTTTACGATGACAGCTCCGATGGGGACTTCACCTAACGTTTCTGCCTTATACGCTTCCTGAATGGCTTCTTTCATCCAATAGGCGTGATCCATAGTGGTCACTGGGAAAATGCTCCTTTCAAACGCGGAATTATCCAACGAACAAATATTCCGTTGTTAACATGATGTGAATAAAATTGTGGATAACAAGGCACTTGTCCACAGGTTTATCCACAGTTTATAATAAAATCTGTGTATTTGTGGACTACCTGTGGATGATTATCTTCTTATATTGTAGGCAAACGCCCGTCTATTGACAATACTGTACACAAGGTGTGTATTTATGTATATCCGGTAAATGTAAATGCTGGTATCAGAGGCGCTATTACGGTATCATTGAGTTAGCAATTGCCAGTAATCGCCAGCATACGGCAAGAGGTGAGAAATCAGTGTGTCGATAAAAATCAGAATAACGATCATTTTGTCGGGGTCCGTCTTGTTTATCCTGTTGTTAAACATCGCACTCAATTATTACACGACCCACGAAAATCTAAGAAGTGACAGTGAAACTAAAATGGTTCTGACCGCTAAAATTATCGGAGGAGCTATCGAACAAACCCAACATAGCTGGGAGGCCGTTGACAAACAGCTCGGATATAATCTGTGGCTTTCTGCCACGTTGGCTGCCAATCAGCTCGATCCTGACATCCGAAATATTCAGCAGGAACAGCTTCAACAGATAGCCACACTCCACAGGGATATTAATATTTCTTTGATGATTCGAGACGGGCAGGGGTATAAGGTTGTCAAATCCTCCGATCCTAAAGAAGTAACGCCATCCGATCCATTGACCGGGCATTGGAAAAATGCAGTTGACCAATTATATGAGCATGGACAGGCTGCAATGGCGCAAGGTCAGAAACTGGATCATTTTTGGACCGGATCATTTGACTACACGGGTTCAGACTCCTCACATATTAATAAATGGGGATTTTATTATGACCAAAAACGTAACTACTTAATTCGAATTTCCTTTCAGGATACTTCAGTACAAAATTTCATAACCATCCTGAGTCCCGATGAGATCGTAAAGCAAACCCAACAAGTGGATTATCGCATCATGGAGATTACAGGAATTAACCCTGCAACCTTTGGTGGCGCTACGATGGACAAGAACGGGAACGACTGGAAATACTATTACATGTACAACAAACCGATCCAATTCGGCACGTATCAACTAACGAGAGTGCAGGAGGATCGTTTGGCCGTGTCCAGGGCTATCATCTCGGGGGAGAGTATTGTACAAGACTGCTATATTAAAGGCGAACGGGTTCTCGTCAGTTACATACCTTTTTATCCGGCTAACCGTGATGCCTATGTTATCCGTATTGTTATGAATTATGATACGATCACTTCTGTTATTTCCAAGCAATTGATTAGTTTAATTGCCATTTCTATTGTCCTTTTAGAGGTTGTGATCATTGGAAGCTATGTGCTTGCCAGTCTGTTTGTCCGTCCAATTCAGTCGATTCTGGGCAAAGTGAACGAGATGGCTGATGGTCATTTTGATACACGGCTAGAAATCAAGGGTGGTCATGAGCTTGCACAGTTGGGTGAGCGCATCAATGCGATGGCCTACAATTTGGGGGTGTATACGAGAAGACTCGAACAAATGTATGAAGAGAACCGTTCTGTAAAGGAGCATCTGGAATCGGTTATTAATCAGACAGCAGATGCGATTCATGTGACTGATGAAGAGGATCGTGTCGTTCGGGTCAATCATGCCTTCGAAGCTTTGTACGGCTGGACCAAGAAAGAGTTGGTTGGTCGTAAGCTGGAGTTTGTACCTCCGCAGCAACAGGAGGAGTATGAATTTCAGAAGAAGAGCCTGCTTCAGGGAGAGAGCATCGTATCAAGTGAGTCCCTTAGAATGCGTAAGGATGGAAGTACGGTAGAGATTAGTATGAGCACGTCGCCTATTCTGGATGAAGAAGGCCAGATTTTGGGGTTTATCTGCGTGTCGCGTGATATCACGGGTCGCAACCGGATGGAGGAGCTGTTGCGCAGATCAGAGAAACTGACAACCGTCGGACAACTAGCGGCAGGCGTAGCGCATGAGATTCGTAATCCGCTAACCACGCTACGTGGCTTTCTCCAACTACAGCAGCAAAATCAAGTGTTGAATATGAAACACAACGATATTATGATGTCTGAGCTGGATCGCATTAATTTGATTGTAAGCGAGTTTTTAATTCTGGCGAAGCCACAGGCGGTGCATTTTCAGAAAAAAGATGTTCGCTATATTGTGAGCGATGTGATTTCTTTACTAGATAGTCAGGCGCATCTGCTGGGCATTGTATTCAATCTTCAGGTCACGGACGAGCCTGCCCTGGTATACGCCGAAGAAAATCAGTTAAAACAGGTATTCATTAATTTACTTAAAAATAGCATGGAGGCTATGAGTAAAGGTGGTATCATCACGATTCATTTGTTCTTGGAGGGAGAAAGCGTTAAAATCTTCATACGGGACCAGGGAACGGGTATTCCTGCAGAAATGCTGTCCAAGCTAGGAGAACCTTTTTTCACAAACAAAGAAACAGGGACAGGACTAGGACTTATGGTCAGCCAGCGTATTATACAGAGTCATAAAGGCACACTGGATATTGAAAGCACAGAGGGAGAGGGAACGACAGCCCTGGTGCAGCTTCCGATTGCCAAGCCGGAGTAACGGGCAGGGGCGCAGGAGGAAGTGTGTTAGTAGAAATGGAGGGTACACAGGTTGCGCATTAACAAGTTTATCAGCGAAACCGGTTTTTGCTCGCGTCGGGAGGCGGACAAGCTGGTAGAGAGCGGCAGCGTGACGATTAACGGCGAAGTGGCCGTGCTGGGTAGTCAAGCGGAGGAAGGCGATGATGTTCGCGTGAACGGCAAGCCACTGCGCGAGAAGTCCGATCACGTCTATATTGCATTGAACAAGCCGGTGGGCATTACAAGTACAACGGAGAGCCACATTAGAGGCAATGTTGTTGATTTTGTGGGGCACCCGCAGCGGATATTCCCGATTGGACGCCTGGATAAGGATTCGGAAGGTCTCATTTTACTTACCAATGATGGAGACATTGTGAATAAGATTTTACGGGCAGAAGGCAAGCATGAGAAAGAATATATCGTAACAGTGGATCGCCCTGTCATACCGTCTTTTGTGCAGGGCATGTCCAGCGGGGTGAAAATACTCGGCCAGCGGACGCTACCTTGTGAGGTGACGCGTGTATCTGAGTATGTATTCCGTATTATCCTGACTGAAGGGAAAAATCGTCAGATCCGGCGTATGTGTGCTGCCTTCGGTTATGAAGTAAAAAAACTGCAACGGCTGCGAATCATGAATATTCGGTTGGGGTCCCTTCAGAAAGGTGCCTGGCGTGATCTGACAGAGGCTGAGAAGCAGGAGCTTGGCCAGATGCTCGATTATACGCTTAGCTAATGCCAGAGGAGTTTCGTATAGCCTACAGCGTATGATCGTGTACCTGACAGGGCCAGAAGTACAGGAAGCATAAACAAAGAGGCACCAGCTGCATAAAAATGCGGCGGTGCCTTTGTTCATATAACATATGCATAATCAACCTTCACTCGAGCTTGAGGTAGGACTGATGACTTGTGTCCCGTTCTGATATTTGCGGAGAACAGATATTTCAACACGACGGTTTTTGGAGCGTCCTTGACCATCTTGATTGCTTGCCAATGGACGATACTCGCCATAACCGATGGATACAAACTTGGTTGGATCGAGATCTGGATTGAGCAACAAGATACGCAAGAAATTCAGAGAGCGCTTGGCGCTCAAATCAAAGTTGGACGGGAACTGGCTGTTGGAGATCGGTACATTATCCGTGTGACCCGATACGATAACATCATAGCCAGGGAACTGCTGAAGCATACTAGAAATAGACTTGGCCAGCTTTCTTGCTTCCGGCTTTACTTCGGCCTGCCCGGATGAAAACAAGGCATTATCACTAATGGTGATCATCAGCTGTGATTGGTTCAGCTTGGTATTCAGCAACGGGGTCAGGCCGTTATTTTGAATGTATTGATCCATTTGTTTTTTAAGTTTTTTTAAATCTTCTTCTTCCCGCTGGGCCAACTGTTTTTGCAGTTCAGAGGTAGAAGTAGCCTTCGATTTTAAGGGTTGTGATACTTGTTCTTTATTTTTGCCCATATCCATGGATTGTGACGACGGATTCGCGGCCGAGTGATCCAGCACGCCAGTGCCGCCACTAAAAGCTGCACTCAGGGATTGAGCCATAGTTTCAAATTTTTTGGCGTCGAGCGAGCTCATACCGAATAAGACAATGAAAAGAGCCAACAGAAGGGTCATTAAGTCGGAATATGGCAACAGCCAGCTTTCGTCAGCATGCTCTTCATGCGGTTCATGTCTCTTTTTACTCACTGGAATCGCCATCCTTCTGGGTCAACGTAGCCCGTTCGGTCGGAGTCAGGAAGATCGTCAGTTTCTGACTGATGGCAATCGTCGATATCCCCGATTGAATGGAAAGCAGACCTTCGACCATCATTAATTTAAGCTCCACTTCTTTTTTGGATAACCGTTTGAGCTTGTTGGACATCGGATGCCACAGGACATAACCTGTAAAAATACCGAGCAACGTCGCAATGAAGGCTGCTGCAATGGCATGAGAGAGCTTTTCCATGTCACTAAGGTCGGCCAGAGCGGCGATCAGACCTACAACCGCACCGAGTACCCCGAGCGTTGGAGCGTACATACCAGCTTGAGAGAAGATCAGCGCGCCAGAGCGATGTCGGTCCTCGGTAGCATTGATATCCTCCATCAGAACGTCCCGTACGAATTCCTGATCATTTCCGTCAATAATCATTCGCATGCCGCCACGCATAAAGGGATCGTCGATTTCCTCTACCTTAGATTCCAAGGCAAGCAGACCTTCACGACGGGTAATGGATGCCCACTCGGTAAACGTACCGATGAGCTCTTTGCGGTCTAACAGTTTTTGTTCGGTGAAAATAACCTTGAACAGCTTCGGAATCCGTTTGATTTCTGCCATCGGGAAGGCCATAAATATACTCGCTGCCGTTCCGACGAAAATAATCATGTAAGCAGCGGGATTATTGACCAGATTGACGACCGGAGCGCCTTTTAAGATCATCCCGACGACCAGTGACATAATCCCGAGCACAAGTCCGATAATGGTTGAAATTTGCATGATACACCTCATCCATGAGAATAGATTTTGAATCCTTTCATGCCGCCGGGGTCGTCCTTGCCCCAAGCGCGTCATTACAAGACGGATTATAGTATTTATCGACAAAACTCTCTTTTTTGTTAAGTGCGAATTTCCGGTATAATAAGGTGATTATGTATTGAATGGCGGAACCATTGGAGGAAATGGCATGGGAGTAAAGCATGGGCGTGAGTATGAACAAATTTTGAACGATTTGACAGAGGCTGTGGGACGCATCCCAGACAGCTATGAATTTTTTGAGATGGAAGCAGAAGATTGGGACAGGCTGGACCCGGCGGGACGCCAGGAAGTCAATGAAGCTTTGGCAGAAGACTTATTTTATGCACTGGGTACAGAGCCCATAATCACTGTAGGCAGTGGCGTTGTGATCTATGAGCCGGAGCAGCATCGTATCTATGTACTCATTGGAGACGAGGAGCTGACGTCAGTCCCTTTGATTTGAGGTCCGTCTTATGGATTTATCAACGGGGCCGTGGTAATATGTACACCAATATATCGTAGTTTTGGCCGTATTTAAGCGGTCGAAAGGCTTCCGTATAAACGGGGAGGAGTTCGTAACATGCCTTTTACACAAGAAGAGATTGAAGCACATCTGGAGAAACTGGAGGGCTGGGAACTGGAGGAAGGACGTTGGATCGTTCGGAAATATAATTTTTCCAGTTTTATGAAAGGGATTGCATTCGTGGATGAAGTTGCCGCTATATCTGAAGCATTCAATCATCATCCATTTATTACGATTGATTACAAGACCGTGACTCTGCGTTTGACCTCTTGGGACGACGGCGGTATTATGGCCGTGGATATTAAGGAAGCCCAACAATATAATGAAGCTTTTGAAAAAATGCGCAGCAGTCATTGAGCTTGTAATGATCTGTCGTATGATGATAAAAGCGCCTTCGCTATACAACATCGCGGTTGTATGCCGAAGGCGCTTTTATCATAGAACCTGGGTTTGGTGCTCGGGACGATATACCATACAAAAAAACGGTTTTTTGCCATCGGGAGTCTGGCGTTCATAGGTATCTGTAAGCTCAAATCCAGCCGCCTTGTAAGCCCGGATAGCGCGCCCATTCCAAGTGAGTACCTCTAGATCAATTTCATTCTTCGGGTTGCGTCGTTGGGCTTCCTCTGCAATGGCACGGACAAAATCAGCGCCTTTGCCATGTCCGCATCTTTCAGGATGCATTCCAAGACCTAGCCGGGTCACACCGATCATAGGAAAATATTGAGCAAATCCCGTCAGCTTATTCTCTTCATCCAGTACGGCAACATATTGCTCTTGACGAAGCGTGGGACTTCCAAATTCGACTTCAAGCGCCTTCATTTGTTCCCAGGGGAGCCAACCGTATATATTATAAGGTGGGTCATAGCGCCACTCACAGATTGCAGCCGCTTGATGCTCGTCCATCGGTACGATCTGATAGTTGGATATTGAGGCCGGCATGTGTTCCATCCTCCTTTTACAGGTACTTCAATCATTAACAACAGATTGTAGACAAGTTGCAGGGGAATGGCAAGCGTGTTTATTTCATACTCAAGTCGGGTATACATTCAATAAGAAGGAATTACTGCTCATATGCTCCCCCAGCGCTGACGGTAAAACCGACGATGTTCGCTAAAATTGAAACCTTTTGAGGCTTCAGTTCGTCAGTAATGATAATAATTGCTGATGTTGTGGACATAAAAAACCGCAATTCGATTCCGGCCAGAATCAAATTGCGGCTAGGGTTAGCTTGCTGTGCGTTAGTTATTCTACGTTGTCGTCATCAGGAATTTCTGAAGCTACAGAATGGTAAGCGTCTGTGCTCATAATTCTTTTTGCACCGACATAGCGGTTAGCGTAATAATTTTCGTTCAGTGAGCTAACTACTACACCACGTGAAGTCGAGGAGTGGGCAAATTTCCCTTCACCTACGAAGATACCTACATGGGAAATGCCTC
Organism: Paenibacillus sp. FSL P2-0322; assembly: GCF_037975315.1. Classification (NCBI taxonomy): domain Bacteria; kingdom Bacillati; phylum Bacillota; class Bacilli; order Caryophanales; family Paenibacillaceae; genus Paenibacillus; species Paenibacillus sp. FSL P2-0322. The sequence goes on from NZ_CP150243.1 coordinate 135,670, forward strand.
TTCCTGTGGTGTTGAAGAACACCAGGTCTCCAGGTCTCATTTCATCGCGGGATACAGAAGATCCCATTTTGAATTGTGATCCGGATTGATGCGGAAGTTTAATTCCCAGTTTGTTGAATACATACATTGTGAAGCCGGAGCAATCGAATCCCTCGAGTGTAGTGCCTCCGCTTCTGTAGCTCGTTCCTTTGGCATCTTGAATGACCTGGTCCATCTTAGAGTCTGCATATGCACTGCCGCCACCGAATGTAAAAGATGTAAAGGCAATGGCAAGACCCATAGCTGCGATCGTTAGCTTCTTCTTCAAAAAAAATATACCCCTTCCAATGCCTGCGAGGTTAGCTTAAGGATTCGGTAGAAGGTTCCCCTATGACCACTCTGTTGCGAGATCAATTCACCCAAACTGGTTCCCCCGCTTCCTAGGTGCCAGGAATTAGGCTTAACTTAAGATGTGCACCTTGGAGAGCAGTATTCACAATAACGTTATTTTTGAGATAAAGGTTACAATAAAGATTACAAAGTTGTTACTATCAGTTCACTGCGATTATTGTAACAAAGACGGCTGGCTTTGGCAAATGTTTCATTGCAAAAAGTTACAAAAAAAATCTGCTCCTAATGTCCAAGGAACAGATGTTGTTAACAGTATTCAGTTATGTGTCGTTTGCGCGGATATGAATCAAGATTTTTCGACAGACGGAAATGAAGTAAAAAACATAAAGGCAGGGCTTAACTTCTACTGGAGATATCGGTATGCCATAGTCTGTACTGCGAACTGATATGCCACAGCCTGACCAGACTAGTAACAAAATGATACGATTGCTGGAGAATGAGCGCCAGCATGCCAGTCCAAATCATCGCCACGGTGCCAAATAGACCGAAGACCAGCAGCACACAAGCACCAAGCAAAAGAGATATACCGACAGCTGGAAGGAGCTGGCGAAAGAAGGCGAGCAGGGACGATAGTATGGCGTGACCACCGACAGTCCCCAGTTGCATATACAGGATGCACTGCCGAATGAACCATCCGTATGCCATCCATCCCATGACATAGGGCAACAAATGCAGCAGATAAGAGGAAGATTGAAGTGCTCCTGCTACAATAGGGTAGAGTCTCGGTACTACCCAAATGGCGGGAAGCAGCAGCAGTCCCAACTCGATGATGTAATACAACAGCGACGACATGCCATGGCGTTTCATACCCTTGAAAAAGGACAGGCTTTGCGGTTCAGTCGCATCGGTATGCAGGCTTTGATATATTCCGGCTCTAATGAAGGGAGTGATCAGTATGCGTAGTACAGTCGCCCCTAGTAGTATCCACAAATACACATGTACTTCCCGGCTGTCCATCAGAGCAATCTGGCTCTCCATCCAAAACAAGGTCTGTCCCAGCTCGTTTTGACCCTGATCAGGATAACGGAGCAGTAGCGGGATAACGGCAGACTGCACCAGCCGATAGAGAAACACCCCCCACAGTAGTCGATACAGAAATAAAATGATAACGATATAGAATCGTATGCGCACCAGCGCCCAGCCCTCTTTTATAACAGTCCGCATCTATAGACACCTCACCATGACAGACTTCCAAGCAGTGTTTCTAACAGCTTGGTTACACTTACATTCCAACGGGTTTGTTGCTTTTCGTCCAATTCGGCTTTTAGGCTATTGTTAATGTGCTTGTTCTCCAGTGCAATGGTATATAGAGGATCAAGGGTTACATAGGAAACGGGAGAAGTACTTTTGATCCGAAAAGTTGTGCTTTTGCCCGCGCCGTCCCAAGCCTTGAATATCGTGGTACCATCCTTGAAGGTAAATTGGACAGGGATCTTGGGATAATCCGCCCCTTTTTTGCTGACCGTCACGACTGCTTCATATCCATTCTCCAGCTTTTGGTTCGTGATATGATCCACCGAAAAGTCCGCCATCTGGCCGTCATATACATACTGTTCAAAATAGTGGCTCCATGAGCGTCCGGTGGCTCTCTCCACGATACGTTGAAAATCCTGGGAGGATGGATGCTTGAATCGGTACGTCTGGACGTAGGTCCGCATAATCCGATCCATTTTTTTCATACCCACCTGACGTTCAATGCCCCGTAGTACCAGCTTGCCTCGAGAGTAGGCGTTTTGCGCGTACTCAGCAGCCGAGCCGTACTTCCATGACTCGCGGTTTAGCGGCTGTGGGGAGGCTATCTGTCCCGATTGTAATGGCAAGTTGGGGGTAAGCCCATATTCTTGCTCCATAAGCCGCTCCTCTGCATAGGAGGTGAAGCCTTCATCCAGCCACGGCTCCTCAAATTCGTTATTGGCTACCATTCCGTAGAAATATTGATGTCCAATCTCATGAACTAATGTTCGTTCCAGACTATAGCCAGGATTTAGATTACCCGCAGCAGCGGCTGTGATGAGTGTCGGATACTCCATACCGCCGGCTCCATTGCCTGATTTGGGTGGAACCACGATGGATAGGGTGGAATATGGATAAGGCCCGTACCATTTGCTGTAGTACGAAAGAGCGGCCTTCGCTGCGCTCATATAGCGCCCTTTGAGCTCCTTGTGCGACGGGTCAAGGTAGAGCTTGATTTTGACACCAGGGACTTCAGCAGAAGAAAAGGGTTCTTCTACGGTTACAAAGTTGGGTGAAGCGGACCAGGCAAAATCGTGTACATCATCGGCATAAAATTGATATATTTTTTGGCCGTTCTGTCGGACGGCACCACGGGTGGGAAATCCGGTCGCTGCTACGATATGAGTTTCAGGCACCCGAATCCGTACGCTGTAAATTCCAAAATCGGCATAAAACTCGGAGTTACCATGATACTGGTGGAGGTTCCAGCCCTCTTCGGCGCGTCCACGTTGCCCTGCAGTCTCGTAGACGCTGAGCTTCGGGAACCACTGTCCTGCCATTACAAAATCATCTGTCGCACCCATACGAGCGAAGATGGCGGGCAGTTTTACCTCAAACTTCATATATAATGTGATTTCTTCGCCACCTCGTACCGGCTTGGGTAGACGCACCTTCATGAGCGAACGGTCGCCTGCGTTACCGTCATCTGGCTGCACATATTGGATGCGGTGCATGAGAGATAAACCGTCTTCTGTTTTTAGTTCAGTCAGCGTCATGGAGCCAAAGCCGTCTTTGGGCATGGTGTCTCCGCGCAGCTTTCCACCGGATTCCTTCATAAAGGTGGTTTCCATGGAAGAGAAGGCATTCGGGTATAGATGAAGATACAGATCATTCACGGTTTTCTTGCCCGGATGCCTCCAGGTCAGTGTCTCAGTGCCTCGCAAAACCTGTCCTTTTTCCAGAGACACATCAATGTGGTACTCTACCACCCGTTTGCTGAGGATTTCTGTAGCGGGCTGTGGAGGGTTCTTGGGCAGGTCAGGCAGGATGTTTGCCCCTAGAGGCATGCCCATATTTGGGGCAAGCGCAGACTCAGACAGGGAGCCGTATAGTGGTTGGCCTATGGACTGCGGGTCTGATTGCGATTGGGGCTGCCAGGCAAACCATAACGTCCCTGCGAGGAGACCGAGGGCTAGTGTAGACAATAAAACGATTTTAGTGCGTGCTGGGGTCATACAATGGATACCTCCCGTTGACAAGCATCTACAGCATGTATATGTTTGCTTTCAGGAGATTATTAGTTAAAATATTTATAGTGTAGAATGAGTGTGAAGACGGAAAATGGAGGTCTAGTGACGCATGAGTGAAAATCAGCCGGACGGCAAAAAACAGATTGCACTGAACATTGTCAGTGGCAAGAGTAAACATAAGGGTTTCGGCGCAGGCTCAATTGACCTGAACAGCATGTCCCCGGTCATCATTGACCGAGGAGAAGCGAAAATTGATATCGGTGCCATGCATGCCAAAAGTAAAGTAGAACGTGGTATCAAGTTCTCTACGAATAAAGAGGATGTACCGAATGGACGGCAGGTATGGCTCGTATGGGTAGCCGTGGATCGTACGCCCGAAGGACGTATGTACGGCGGCGCCACCGCCTGCGAGATGCTGATTGACGACGAAGCCAAACGCGGCTGGAAAATCCTCGCCGATCACGTCAACCGTATGGATTACGCGCTCAAGCGTCGTTTCATGCTGGATGATCTCGGCAGCGAAGATAGAGCAGCGCTTAAAAGCCTGCTAATTTCGCATAACGAGGAATGGTGGGACGCTTCGCCTGAGGAATTGAAGCAGGCGCTGGAAGGATAGGCCCAGCGTTAACGCAGTAAAAAAAGCAGCCACTTCTGTGGGCTGCTTTTTTTATTTATCTGAGTTGACACTAACCTTTTAGTAAGTAGTTGTCCTGAAAGTGCATACTTACATATTTGTAGCGCTCACTTTATACTCAAAAATAAATAATACTTAAGGAGGACAATTCTTTGAAAACTCTTGTTATCGTTACACATCCAAGCATCGAGGCATCTGTCATAAATAGGCGATGGGTAGAAGAACTCAAAAAATATCCAGAAAAGTATACTATCCACGAATTGCATAAGGTTTACCCAGACGGGAACATTGATGTGGAAAAAGAGCAGCACTTCATTGAATCACATAGCAATCTCATTTTACAGTTCCCAGTTTATTGGTTTAACAGTCCGCCTCTCCTTAAAAAATGGCTTGACGATGTTTTTGTTTATGGCTGGGCTCATGGTTCAAATGGAGGTGACAAATTAAAGAATCGTAAGGTTGCTTTAGCAGTATCTGCCGGAAGTAAAAAAGAAGATTATAGTGAAGAAGGAAGATATCGCCATACACTTGAGCAGCTATTATCTCCTTTTGAAACAACCTTCCTATATTGCAATGCAGATTATCGTTCGTTCTTTGCGTTTTATGGTACAGAAAAAGAGTCTGGCGAAAATGAGATTGGTACGTCCGAAAGCGAATTGGAGAAAAGCGCACGAGATTATTTGAATTTTATTGACAGCCTGTAATAGGAATGTCTATTGCTGTCCGTCCTCCAGAGCTGGCAAACCATTTTCCTCTCCCCACTCGCACATCATATTTAATAATGGAATGAGAGAAAGGCCACGTTTAGATAGTGAATATTCAACTTTTGGAGGGATCTGGGGAAATTCCTTGCGTATGATAAGGCCATCTGCCTCTAGCTCTTTTAACATGATGCTTAGTGTTTTGAAGGAAATGGTACCGATACTTCGCTTCAGCTCGTTATGTCGCATAACCTTATTTTCAAAAAGCCAATATATAATGATCATTTTATATTTACCGCTTATTAAGGACAACGTATATCCAAAGCCAGTGTCTTTTAGGACCACGCCAGACGGAACACAGGGTTCACTCATAAATTACACTCTCCTTTAGGTAAGTATATAATATGAATGTGCATACTTTACAACTGATCATTATGCAATTTTAGTGAAAGGATGTAAAGTATGCTCGCTATAAAATGTTTCTGTATCTTTAAATGGAGTGATTCTAGAAACGGAGAGAAGCATCTTGACATCCTGGAAAGGCATTCACTATAATTCAGATAGAAATCGCTTCCACTCCTCTTTTTATTCATTTTGTGGAACCGGTTCCTTGAAAGATGTAGTTAAGTCCTATTCACTGTTTATGAATGTAATCTCTAAATAAGGTGGCATCGTTATGTTTAAATGGTTGAAAAAGAAGGCGGCTCCTCGTATTGAAGAATTCGACATGGTAGCACCAATCAAAGGAAAAGTGGTTTCCCTTGAAGAGGTTCCAGATCCTGCGTTCTCTACGAAGGCTATGGGGGAAGGCATCGCTATTCATCCGACTGAAGGTAAAGTGACTGCTCCTTTTACGGGTAAAGTCGTCCACGTGATGGAGAAAAGTAAGCATGCTCTGATCATTGAGCATGAATCTGGTGTACAAATTTTGATACATGTCGGGATTAATACAGTTTCCCTCAAAGGACAAGGGTTTAACCCTCACGTTCAAACAGGAGATAACATTAAAGCAGGGCAATTACTGATGGAGTTTGATCTAGACGCGATTCAACAGGGGGGATTGCCTGTAATTACTCCGGTAATCGTTCCAGACGGGCAAGAGATGATCAGCCATGTGGAAATCTTGGAAGGAACATCTGCCTCTTCAGAAGTACCCGTATTAAGAGTCCACTTAAAAGCCTAGTTCTCATTCAGAAAAGACTAACCAGGAATTCCTGGTTAGTCTTTTCTTTAGATGATTATCTGATCGGTCAAGGATCGGGTATGACCATGTAATCAAAAGCTAGGATTCACATATTTCAGATATCCGCTGATTACAATTGCCTTCGTACAGCCCTCCATGAAAGCAGATCACTTTTTTAATATCATAAGGCAGCAGGTTTTTAAGAGATTCTTTGGCCATATTGAAATCACAGCAGTATTGCGGGTCTGGAGCCAATAATTTGCTGCTTACTACGCGTAGGGCATCTCCTGCAATCAGGGTTTGACTGGATTTATGATAGAAACTTAGGTGTCCTGGTGTATGACCAGCAGTATCTATAACTACGATCCCCCCACAGAAGGACAATTCCTCTCCGGCAACGATGATGGAGTTTACAATAGCCTTTGGGGGATTTTCAAGTGTACGCCGGAATGCATGTCTCCATTCTACCGGAACGGATTCGGGCATGGAGCTTACAGCTTGATCTATTGCTTCTGGAGTCAGCTTTATAAGCTGTTTTTCTCCTTGTATATAAGGCCTTTCGATAGAACTGGCTAATACTTGAACTGGGGATGAGGAAGCCCGGATTATATCTGTTAAACTGCCGATATGATCAAGATCCTGGTGTGTTATTAATATGGAGGTAAGTTTATGGATTGCTAATCCGGTGTCTAGAATAGCCTCATGTAAAAGTGAGAGTTGCCCGGGGTAAGTCGTATCGACTAAAATCATGTTATCTTCGTCCCACATTAAAGTGGGGTGAATACTCTCTATACTTCCCATGATGTTAGCAGAAACCTGGAGTATGTGTATTCCCTTGTCTAATTGCATCGAATCCCTCCCATAAGAGTTGATGTAATACAAAGGAATCGTATCATGAAATCCAAATATGTAAACCAATATTATAACATAAAAATAATTATTTGTAAATATGCAGAATTTTAAATTTGTGTGACAGTTAAGGAGTGATGACGTGAAGAAAATTTATTTTGTCAGACATGCCCAAGCAACCGGACAGGAACCAGATGCCCGACTCACCGATGAAGGTACCCGGCAAGCTGAGCAGTTGGCTGATTTTATGGAGAATGTAGGTGTGGAATATATTGTGTCCAGTCCATGGAAACGGGCCGTGCGAACCATTCAGCCCTTGGCTGAGCGTAGACAGTTGCAGGTATATACTGATCTACGTCTTCAGGAACGTGTATTAAGCGGTGAGCATCTGGATCATTGGCTGGACGTGCTGGAGCAGACGTATTTGGACGAGGACTTGAAGCTGGAGGGAGGAGAATCATCTCGTGAAGCAGCAGATCGAGGAATCCAGCTTGTCCAGGAGCTTATAGAGCGGGCGGAAAAAACGGTTATCATTGTAACTCATGGAGCTTTACTATCTCTTCTCATTCGACATTACGATCCGCAGTTTGGTTTTGAGGAGTGGAAAAAACTTTCGAATCCAGACATATATTTGCTAGAACTGAAAGAAGCAGAAGCCAAGATTCATAGAGTGTGGAATACGGGTTGAAATAAATAAAGCACGTTCACCATAAGTGCAGAATGGAATCGAAGAGGGAGGCGCATGTTGAATGCAAACCGTTTTTTTAGAATTAGAAAAGGCGTTGTTTCAAGCTTGGTCTTTGGAGTCTAGCTCTAAATGGATAGCAAATAATCCTGCGGCTGGACAATGTGGTGTCACAGCGCTTGTCGTTCAGGACAGGCTTGGCGGCGATATTTTGAGGACATGGCTGGATAGTGGTTGGCACTATTACAACCGCATTGGTGAGGACATTATAGATTTTACGAGGTCGCAATTTTCAATCCCTCCACAGTATCAGGATGTATACTCCAACCGGGAGGAGGCTTTTTCGGACACCAATGCAGAGCAGTATACAGCTTTAAGTCGGAGATTAAAGGAATTTCTGAACGAAGAAGAATAAGGGGATTTTGGTGCATCTTCTGTAGCCTTGATTTATATTAAAATGTTTCCGTAGCCAAATAGGCTTTGGGAGTAGGGAGAGAGTATGATTAACAAATATATAGCAGTTGCGGTTATCGTTCTTGCGATTGTTTGTGGCTTGGTACTGAATGCTTCTAAACAAAATCCAATAACATTAGATCAACAGGAAACAGCCCCAGAAAGTAAAAAATATTCAGGTGAGAAGTACATAACGAAATATACTTATAAAAAAATTAATGATCAAAAGGCTTCATTGATGACATCCAATATTCTTCATGCTACATCGCTGGAAGAGGAGACTGTTGCTCAGTTTAGAGGAGCGCTAATTACTTTATTTGGAGAACCTCAAAGGACATCAGAAAATTTTGAAGAAGCATATGAGTACATAATTAAGGCAACAGATCCAAATGGGCAAAGCTGGATATTGACTGCATACGAGGGACCAGGAGGCCCAGCTATAGGAGGGGACACCGAGAAAGAGTCTATAGAAGAAGTCGCGCAGGATTTGCTGAATCTAATTGAAGCCACAAGGCCCGCTAATTTCGAAGATGTGGGCTATTATGAGGATACTGGATCTACTATTCGTTATGGATGTAAGGAACAAGTCTGTTTTCATCAGGAAAGCACTACAGAGCAATATGCACCGGATAAGTGAAAGTACGGAGTGAACAGTAAAATTTTTGAAGATAAAAGCTGTATTTACGTTATAAAATGAGCTATACTGAGGTAAGAATAGTAAAGGAGTCGTGCGCTAACACGACTCCAGTATACAACCACTGCTTAAAGAGCAGTCGGCAGTAGGGTCCAACAATAGACCGTTACCTTTGTGGGGGGCGGTCTATTTCTTTTTCATGTAGGTAAGCAATGTTTCTTTAGAAAAAAACTAATGCAGCCAATGGCCGGGAATGCTTAGAGAGGGGGGCAGTTTGGTTTTACAATTGCCCTTAGCCGAATTTAATTGCGCTTGTGTAAGGAAAATACTTCCTTCCAGATTAGCTCCACTTAAATCAGCGTCTCTAAAATCCGCACCGATAAGGTCGGTCATTCTCATATCGGCTTCTCGGAGGTCAGCAGCAATAAGTAAAACTCCTCTCAAATTGGCACCCCTAAGATTGGCGCCTCTCAAATTTGCCCCGATAAGGTCTCTACTCCTGATTTTTTTATTATATTTATTGCGCTCTAAGTTTTTCTTACCTTTTTCTCGTACTAACTCACTTGTTTGTAAAAGTAAATCATTGACTAACGCCCTATGGGTTGGTACATGAAGATTTATGAGGGATTTTGGATCTTGATCCGTAAGCTGCTCGGTTTTCGCCATAGCTTTTTGTAAGTCTGTATAGATGGGGTGAGTTTCTTTTAAGTTAAGGGCTTCATTTAGGTAATAAAGCATTTCATGAAGCTGTTGCATGATGGGAAATATACTGAACATTTCCTCAGCTATTGCCGGGTGGTCTCGCCAGCTTTTTCCGTTGTATGTAACTTGGGAAATTTTTTGACCTGCTCCAAAGCAATCATATACCGTACAGCCTCGCAAGCCGTTGTTTCTTAGATTCTTATGAATATCACAACGATAATCCGCATTTAGGTTTTGACAAGGAGTTCCTCCATCCTTATTAAAAGCAAAATCAGCTGATTTTGCATAAGGCAAGGCTACACAGCATAAACCAAAACATTGTTCACAATTTGCACTATACAATAAACACACATCCTTTTACTGGCACCTATTAAATATAATATTACCAAAAAAAGATGGAGCATGGTCTATTGTTTTTTCATAGACTTCTAGAGTCTGCTGGATCGTTTAGAGAAGAAATTTAGTCTTTTGCCAGGTTCAATTGCCATGAGACTCCGTATTTATCTTCAACCCACCCAAATTGTTGGCTTACGGGAGAGGCTTCAAGGGGCATTAGAACTCGGCCTTCCTGAGATAGCTGGTCAAACACGCTATGGATTTCTTCTTCCGAATCACAAGTGACGAGTAGCGATAGAGCTGGGGTAAAAGGGTGTTTGTTGTGATGATTTTGGTCAATAGCCATAAAAGTCTGCCCTTTGAGGTTGAATACGGCATGTAACACGGTTCCATCTTCCTGATGAAAAATGCTCATAATACCAGACGGCTTAAATACAGAGGTATAATATTGCATGGCTTCTTCTGCTTGACCTGAGAACATGAAAAATGTTGTAATTTTTGGACTGGAATCTTGCATGAGATCAACTCCCTAGACTGGATCGTAGATGATAACATCTTTCCTCTTTTTTAATAGAAATATTCAACAGTGGAGAAGTGCTTCATAAAGAAAGGTATGCAAACATGGGAAAGGGGAAAACAGGATGATGGACGCGACAGCAGGGCTTATTGATATGTTCGGCTCAGGCAAGAAGCTGGACGCCAGCATCATTTCCGCTTATACGGATGTGGTTGCCCAATATGGGACCATGGAGGATGCTTGGGAGTTATACAGGCTTTTTGTAGAAGATCCCCATCATTATATCCGGGGGTTACTCCTCCAGCCGATCATGAGATGCGGGGATGTTACTTTGGCGCAGGATATGTACGAGCGTTACGTTCAAAATCAGGCATCCCCAGAACATATACCTGACGGTGTGCTGTATGTGCTAGGTTATTTGGGTTATGTGGAGGCTGCTGCTGATCTTGTCGCTTTGGTGAATGGGCCATATGGAGTTGCGTCTGTGGATGCCTGTTTGGGACTGGTACATCTTCCATGCGAACCGTATCGTGAACAACTAGCGGCTGAATTGGAAAAAGTGTTGGATCAGAATTTGTTTAATGAATTCTTACCTCTGTTAAGCTTTAAATGCACTACTGAAGATATGATTCCGCGATTGGTACATTGGGGAGAGCAACATGCTTCCGTAGACTGTAATGCAGGAATTATTGCTGGAATAGCATTGTTTGGAGAAGGGCAGAAGGATACGATTCGCTCTATCCTGTGGAATCCGTTTTGGGAGGCTCATGGAACGGCTACAGGCAGTTGTGTGTGGTCTTATTTTGCTATGCAGCATGTAGGGCTAACCTTTAGGGAGCTCGTTCAGGATATAAAAAGCTACGATGCATCCAAAGAAGATGTACAGGCATTGGAATATCGTTTGGACGTGCTATATGAGATGTTGGAACTCAAGCTAAGCTATACAGCCCGACCGATCCGGTTCGCTCGCAGCAATGAGGAATCATTTGGTCAGCTATATAGCGATTTGTTTAGCTGGTCTAACGAACATCACGATGACTCTATTATAGGCTGGATGAATGAACAGTTGGGGGTTGAGCACCGACTGCTGGAACGGTATTATGAGCTAAGGAAACGAGTCGAGATTAAAATGGTGCATGAAATTGAGCTGGAGCATGTTCAGAAAGGGAGTTAATCGTAACAGGAAATAAGAATTTTTGATGTAAAAGGACGAAATAGCGGAGTTTGGCGGCGATATGGGGATTCGCCCAGTCCGCGGGCTGATGTCCCGCATAGGATACATCAGCCTAGAACACAAGGAGTGAAACACATGTCTTTACTGCCACAAGTTCCTTTCGGAACGCAACCGGGTACTCCGGGTCCATTCACGCCGTCAGGTCCTTCGATTCCACAATTTCCTGATATGCAGGATTCCTTCCCATCTCCGATAGGTCCGCCACCAGGCCCAGGGCCATTTTCGCCACAGCCGTTCTCACCGCCGCCGCAGGGGCCATTCGGTCCGCAAGGTGGGCAGCAAACTCAAGCACCAACTTCCCCACCACCGCAATTTACGCCACCGAAGCCGCTGGTTTCGGCGTATGCGGTTGACCCTGGAGCCATTTTCGGTTGTTTGTTCCGCAACACGTTTGTATGGCTGACGAACGGGGAGCGTTTCTGGATGTACCCTGTCTTTGTAGGCAGGACATCCGTAGCGGGTTTCCGGTGGAGTGGTCGTTTTTGGTTTTATTACGGTGTAGACACTAACCGTATTGAGTCGTTTAGCTGTTATTGGTAATCGCGCAGCTTTAGGGAAGAGCGGGGCTTAACGGGATGATGGCTGATGGCACTGGCAAGAGAGGTAAATGGGTAAATGAGGTAAGTGAAGCGAAAATAAAAAGACTGAGAGAGCGCTCATCGCGTTCTCCCAGTCTTTTTTTGCTATTAATCCATCCACCAACGCTTAAAATTGCCCCACCACGATTTCTTTTCGGCTTGTCGCTCCGCTTGGTCAGTTGGCGTTGCTGCCGGTGGGTTATCTTGCCCCGACAGCGTATCCTTTGGCTCCGTGCCGCTGACGAATACCTCCAGCCGCTTGTCCGGGCTGTCCGATGCAGCCAGCTTGCCGCTGGCCGGATCAATATAAGCGCTGACTACGCCGTCAGGGATAGGGAAGATTTTGGGCGGCACATTCTCCAGCGCTTTCTCCGTATATTGCGCAAAAATCGGAGCCGCCCGTCGGGCATCCTGTGTGCTGATGGCCTTGCCCTTGTCGTAGCCGACCCAGACAGCGGTGGACAGCTCGGGGGTAAAGCCGACCATCCACGCATCGGTGTTGGTCGTGCCGCTCTTGCCGGCGACCGGGCGCTTGATCAGCTTCGCGACCCGGTTGCCGGTGCCGCCTTCTTCAAACACGCCTTCCATGAGGCGTGTGAGGACGTAGGCGGAGGCGGGCTTCACCACCTGCACGGGCGCGGCTTGGGGCGCTTCGTACAGCGACCGCCCGGCCGCATCGGTGATGCGCAGCACTGCCACCGGAGCCACCTTTTGCCCGCCGCTGCCGATGACCGAGAAGGCCGAGGCCATCTCGAACGGGCTGACGGGCGACACGCCCAGCGCCAGCGAAGGTACGGGCTTGAGCTCGCTTGTAATGCCCATTTTGCTGGCGAGGTCCATGACCTTATCCGTTCCCACCTTCAAAATGGTGCTAACAGCATAGATATTATCGGACGCCGCAATTGCGCGCCGAAGATCTATTTCGCCCAAATATTTATCTCCAAAATTTTTGGGCTTATAGGTCTTGCGGTTGTTATCGTAGTGGAACAACGTCGGTCGGCTTTCGAACTTGGACGTACTCGTCAATTCGCCGGAATCCAGCGCGCTCAGATACATAATCGGCTTGAAAGCGGAGCCTGGCTGCCGGGTTGTGGCCAGCGCATGATTATATTGATTCCCGACATAGTTCGTTCCACCGACCATGGCCTTGACATGTCCGTTGCGCGGGTCCATGGAGATTAACGCGGTTTCCAGTCCGTTGCTGCTCTTCATGCCCTCGTTTACAGCCGCCTCGGCTGCTTGCTGCATGTGCATGTCCAGCGTGGTATAAATGCTCAGGCCACCATGCTCAAGCACCCCTTCGCTAATCCCAAGCTGATGAGTCGCCAGTTGGCGGACGTAATCGCGGAACCAGGGAGCGGCTTCCACTGTCCGGCGCTGGCTCTCGGGCCGCAGGGCCAGCATTTCCTCATAGGCCTTGGTGGCTTCGGCCGGAGTAATTTTGCCGGTGAGCGCCATGGAGTCCAGTACAATTTTCTGCCGATCCTTTGCATTTTTCATATGATTATACGGTGAATAGTAGGTCGGTCCTTTCGGAATACCTGCTAACAGGGCGCTTTCGGCCAAATCCAGATCCTTTGCGGATTTACCGAAATACATTTGCGAAGCCGCTTCAATGCCATAGGCGCCATGACCATAGTAAATTTCGTTCAAATACATTTGCAGCAGCTCATTCTTGGTGTACTTCATTTCAAGCTGTGCGGTATAGATGGCCTCCTTGGCCTTGCGAGTCCACGTTTTCTCATGAGATAAGTACAGATTGCGTGCAAGCTGCTGAGTCAGCGTGCTGGCCCCTTGCGACATATCCCAGCGGGTCAGATTAACGATTACCGCCCGGCCCAGACCTTTGAAATCAAAGCCAAAATGATCGTAAAACTTCCGATCTTCCACAGCCAGGGTAGCTGCAATCAAATCGGGTGAAATGTGATCAAGCTGGACCGGAATGGATTCTTTGCCTCCAGCAGAGAAAGTGGCGATGACTTGCCCTTGACTATCGAGTAGACGTGAATTCCGATCCGTATCCGCGAGCGGAAGGCTGGTCGTGTACAAATAGGCGAGCAGGATGCAGGCGGCGATGACCGTCAGAATAGTGAGAGACATCAGTCCTTGAAAGCATCGAAGCCAAAGCGGTTTACGCTTGGGGGATCGCCCGGTCGTATCGGTCATCATGCCACCTCCTTCCATAGTTGATGTTCTCAGTATAGTCAATCCGAAAGCGTCTATTCATCAGATACACACACGTGTCTATTTTAAACAAGATTAAATCTCCAAATTGCTTTTGCAGTCCATTCAGGTATCACTTATAATGCAAAAAGTGTGAAATTCCAATGCGTTTGGTACAATAAATATAGCAAACTCGGCGTTTGCGTGTTGCTGATATAAGGAAAGTCAACGTTTATGCTACCGGATTGCCGGACACATACTTTGATCAGAAAGAAGGTTGGAATGATGGACTTGTGGTTTACGGAGAAGCAGACTCCCTCTTTCGGCATTACAGCAAAAATCAAACAAACCTACGTCTCTGAGAAAACAGATTTTCAGGATCTGGCTATGATCGAGACTGAGGAATTCGGCAATATGCTTGTTCTGGATGGCATGGTGATGACAACGGTTAAGGATGAATTTGTGTATCACGAAATGGTAGCACATCCGGCCTTGAATACACATCCGAATCCGAAAAAAGTTTTGGTTGTGGGCGGTGGCGATGGCGGCGTTATTCGTGAGGTTATCAAGCACCCTGAAGTGGAGAAGGCTGTATTGGTTGAGATCGACGGTAAGGTGATTGAATATTCCAAAAAATATTTGCCTGAAATCGCAGGAAAGCTGGACGAGCCTAATGTAGAAGTGCTGGTCAATGACGGATACATGCACATTATTGAACACAAAAATGAATACGACGTCATTATGGTCGATTCGACGGAGCCGGTAGGTCCGGCAGCCCCGCTGTTTGAGCGCGGGTTTTACCAAGGTATTTTTGAAGCGTTGAAGGAAGACGGCATTTTCGTTGCGCAAACGGATAATCCTTGGTTCAAGGCAGACCTGATTCAGAAGGTCAACAAAGATGTGAAGGAAATTTTCCCGATTGTGCGTGTGTATGGTGCGAACATTCCGACCTATCCGAGCGGTCTTTGGACCTTCACGTTGGGTAGTAAGAAGTATGATCCGCTCGAAGTAGACGAGACCCGAATTCCAGAGATGGACACCCGATATTACAGTCCGCGTCTACACAAAGCGGCGTTTGTATTACCTAAATTTGTGGAAGATTTAACGAAGTAAACATTTTAAGAAGCGCCTTAGTGGTCTTTATTGCCTGTTTTTGGGTGAGAAAGAGCGCTATAGGCGCTTTTTTGTGTTGGATAAGATTTGGAAAAGGCTATGAAAGCATACTGGACACCGGATTTCCTTTTAAGATAAAAGAAGGAAATTTAAGGGTGTACGTAGAATATACAAAAAACCAGACAATTAACAGATTTGTAATATCAACAAGGGAGGTTTGGTTATGGAAATACCTAAATTGGCGATGTACCAAAGAGGGGGAAACTTTTTTGATCAGACGCTCTTTTTATTACCTGTGGGGGTCTCAGACGATCTCCAACGTAGCAGATATCATCTACATGTTGAGTGTAGTGGTATTGGTGTTCAGTTCAAGTAATTCCTTAATGACGACTATTTTAATCCCGTTGTTCCGATTGTCTGCCCAAGTGCTTAGTGGGCTCGTTGCACCGATCGTCCTCGGCCGATTTCGGCTGACGCGCGTGTTGCTATTTTCCCAGTTTGGGCAGTTTGTCATTTTTACGCTGCTGCTGCTTTATTTGTGGATCGTACCGGAGCAGAGGTCGTTTCTATTTATTTTTGTGATGGTGTTTGGTATGTCTTTTCTGGATGGCTGGACAAATCCTGCGCGTAATGCGCTTGTACCCCGTTTGGCTACGGGTGAAGGGCTAATGCGGGCCAACGGCATGGTAGCGGTCAGTGATCAGGTGGTCAGGTGTGCAGGCTGGGCGTTGAGCGGAATTATTGTGGCTTGGCTGGGTTCCCTGAATACGCTTGTGATCGCATCCGGTTGTTATCTCGTAGCTGTAACTGTCACGTCCTTCGTCCGCGATCCACTGGATCAGAAGGAATTAAGTCTTGAAGCTTCGGATTCCTCAACAAATCTAGTAGAACCTGCAAAGGGAAAGGAAAAAGGCTCCCATTGGAAAGAGCTTGGGGAAGGCTGGAAAATCATTTGGCACAACCGTCGTATTCGTTCTCTGATGATCGTCGATAGTGTGGATAGTATTGGGGGAGTCTCCTGGCTCGGCGTATTTATTTTGGCGTACGTCAGTCAAGTGCTGCATCGGGATGCAAGCTGGTGGGGCTTTATGAATGCGTCCTTTTTCTCGGGCACGATCTTGGGTGGATTGATTGTCGTTGGCTTGGTCAAGCGATTGCAAAAGAACAGCTTTTTGTACATGCTCGGAGCGTTGCTGGTGTATGTACTGATTACAATTGTATTTGCGCTGAATACAATCCCCGTTGCTGCGCTTATTCTTTTTGCTGTATCAGGCTTACCTGTTCAAATGGCTGGGATTATTCGCCGCACCTTGCTGCAAACCAGTGCACCGGCAGCCCAGCTGCCCAAAGTGATGGCGGGAATTGATGTGCTTACAAATCTCGCTTTCGGTCTGTCCTTGTTATTTATGGGCTGGTATGCAGACCGTTTCGGTATGGTACAGGTGTATTTGTTGGCCGCGGCTATGACGACCATTGCTATCTTGATCGGCTGGTTGTATCGCAGGGATTTTCAGGAAAGTGAGCAAATGGACCATCCAACCGCTACGGGCGCTGGGATTTAAAATTGGGGTTCTCGTTAGGCGTGACATCATTCATTGGATGACTACATAATTAAATGCAGTTGTAAAAGTGAACGTGACGATTGGGGAGAATAAAAGCCTGCAATTCTCCTCAATTTTACAGGAACACCACTGGAATAACGTTGACGGTGGTGTTCCTTTTATAACTATTAAATTAATTGGTATATCTGTTGAGCAGTATGTGCCATTCCTAATGTCAGGTCCGTTTGCTTTTGAGATATGTTTTGACGGCAGGAGGAGTGTAATTTGTAAATTGCCGTAGGATTCCTTGCGGAGTGGTATCCGTAATTACCATCGCACGATATTTTTCCTGCATAAATTGTTCCTCAGCCATACGATCGAACAAGGTAATAAGAGGATCGTAATAATGGTTAATGTTTAAAAGACCGCATGGCTTTTCATGCAAGCCTAATTGCGCCCATGTGAAGATTTCAAAGTATTCTTCCATTGTACCTGGGCCACCTGGTAAAACAATGAATCCATCCGCAATCTCTGCCATTTTAGATTTTCGTTCGTGCATGGAATCAACAATGATTAATTCGCTCAGGCCATTATGTGCAATTTCACGGCTTTGCAAAAAGTGAGGGAGCACACCGATGACGCGACCTCCTGCATGAAGTGCAGCGTCAGCCACTGCACCCATTAAACCAACACTTGCTCCTCCATAAACCAGGCTTATTTCCTGTTCGGCAAGTGTCTTGCCCAGAGCAACAGCATGCTCTCGATAAATCTCAGACGCTCCATTACTGGAACCGCAAAAAACAGCAATGCTTTTCATATGAGATTCTCCTTTATGTATATCTTTTTGCAAGTTTTTGCTGGTGTGTTCGAAATATATCCTCCAAGGTGATGTCATACTTGTTGGCGATCACGATGAGATTACCCAGTACGTCTCCAAGTTCTTCAGTTAAATGGTCCTTGTTCTCCTCGAATGAACCATCGATCTCATCAGGCCGGTCTCTGCCGATCTCCAGGGCGCGAATAGCTCTCGCAACCTCCCCGGTTTCCTCTGCCAAGAAACCAATTCGGACAAAGATATCCAAATCAGACCAGTTTCTCTCCTGATAATATTGCTTGACCCACTTTTGAAATTCATTAATATCCATATTCAGCCTCCCAACTGGAACCCATGCATAGGTGTTGGCTATACACAAACCATAAGGTTTAGATGAAACAGAAACATTTGTTCGTGTTTTATTATATAATATAAGAGGCGAATTTATCAAAGAAAAATTTAAAAAGCCGTTTGCTTAAAAAGCAACCGACTTTTTAAAAGAACGTTGACCTTAATGATGCGACCGTATCCGGTCAGTCTTTTAAGCCGTAGTGAACTGGCTGTTATAGAGCGAGGCATAATGGCCGCCGCTGGCAAGAAGTCCCTCATGGGTACCACTTTCGACGACATCGCCGTTTTTCATGTATAAAATTAAATCCGCTTCGCGGATGGTCGATAGTCTGTGGGCGATCACAAAGCTGGTGCGTCCGGCAATCATTTTCATAAATGCTTTTTGGATACGCGCTTCTGTCAGGGTGTCTATGCTGCTGGTCGCTTCATCCAGAATCAGCATAGGTGGATCGACCAGGATCACCCTCGCGATAGTGAGCAGCTGCTTTTGGCCTTGCGACAGGCTATCGCCCGATCCGCTGATGACCGTATCGTAGCCATGAGGCAGTCGTTTGATGAAGCTATGCGCATTGGCAGCTGTTGCAGCCGCGATGACTTCTTCGTCTGTAGCCTCCGGCTTCCCGTAAGCGATATTGTCCCGAATGGTCCCGCTGAACAGCCAAGTATCTTGAAGTACCATACCAAAGTTAGTCCGCAGGCTGTCCCGGCTCATGTCGTTGATATTCATTCCGTCGATGGATATCGAGCCGCTGTCCACATCGTAAAACCGCATGAGCAGATTGACGAGTGTGGTTTTACCAGCTCCGGTCTGCCCGACAATGGCCACACGAGTGCCTGGCTTAACCTCCAGACTAAAGTTCGTAATGAGCGTACGTTCAGGATTATAGGAGAATTTGACATGATCAAAAAGAATCGTGCCTTTGCTGCGCTCCAGCTGTACGGCGTTCGATTTTTCCGACTGCTCTGGCGGTGAGTCTAAAATCGAAAATATGCGTTGAGCAGAAGCCGTAGCTGCCTGGAACTGGGTCAGCACACCCGTAATTTCATTAAAGGGCTTGGCGAACAAATTGGTATAAATTAGAAAGCTCGACAATCCGCCTACCGAGATCACGCCCAAAATGATGGAGATACAGCCAATCATGGCGGTGACTGAAAAAGTCATGTTGTTCACCAATCGGGTGGAGGGGTTGGACAATGATCCGTAAAACTGCGATTTCACCCCGGCTTGATACAATTGTTCGTTTCTGGCGGAAAATTCCTCAAGCGAGCGGTTTTCATAATGAAAAGCGGTAACTACCCGTTGTCCGCCGATCATTTCTTCGACGTAACCGTTCAGGCTTCCTAAAATTTTGGCCTGTTCGCGGAACATACGCTGCGACCTTGTAGTAATGAACCGTGCCACGCCATATGTGATCGGGGCAGACACCAATACGACCAACGTCATGATCGGACTGATATACAGCATGAGTACAATGGAGCCTATAATTGTAATAATCCCGGTAATCAATGTGGAAAATCCTTGTAGCAATCCATCCGACACAGCATCCATATCGTTCACAAAACGGCTAATGCTGTCTCCTTGTGGATGAGTGTCATGAAAGCTTAACGGAAGGATATTAAAATGATCAAATAATTCCCGCCGCATATCATTTACAGTCTGAAAAGCAATCCGGTTCGTCAAATACGTGAGCAGCCAGCTAAATAGACTTCCTACTACATATACAAGGCCTAATCCAGCTAGAATCTGCGCAATACCTTTAAAATCCACTGCTCCCTTATCCACCATGTGGTCGATAGCTTGACCAATCATGTAGGGTCCGATCAGACTGGCAAGCACGCTGAGAAACGCACTGACGATGACCCAAAATGTTGTTGTTTTATATTGACCCACATAGGTTAACAATCTTCTCCAGGTTTCCTTGCCACTCATTGGTCTACCTCCTGCGTTGAGAGCTGGGAATGATTAATTTCCTGATACACATCTGAGCTGCTCATCAACTGTTCATGTGTGCCGATACCGACAATCCGCCCCTCATCAAACACAATTATTTTATCAGCATGCTGTACGCTGCTTACTCGTTGCGAGACCAACAGGACGGTCATACTGGTGCTATTTTCCCGTAGCGATTTACGGAGGGCGGCATCGGTAGCAAAATCAAGTGCGCTTGAGGAGTCATCCAAAATGAGAATTTGTGGATTGCCGACAATAGCTCTGGCAATGGTAAGTCGCTGCTTTTGTCCTCCCGACAGATTAAGCCCCCCTCGGGTGATCGGAGCATCGAATTTCTCCGGCAAGTTGGAAATGAACTCATCTGCTTGCGCGATTGCTGCAGCTTGAGCGACTTCCTCATCGGTGGCGTGTTCATGCCCCCAACGGATATTATCCGCTATAGTTCCAGTGAACAGCAGCGCCTTCTGAGGAACAATACCGATTTTCTGCCGCAATTGCTCAAGCTTATACTGCCGTACGTCAATGCCATCAACCTCTATACGACCTTCTACTACATCATAGAAGCGGGGAATGAGATTCACAAAGGTGGATTTCCCCGAACCTGTTCCTCCGATGATGCCGACCGTTTCACCGGGATAGATGTTTACCACTACATCGCTAAGCGCCAGTTGCCCTGTCGTATTGTATCCAAAGGAAACATGATCAAAAGAGATGGCTGGTACAGCGCCATGCTCAGTTGTTCCCTCCCTGTCTATAGGTGTAGAAGTAGCAGCAGTGTCGGAAATCGAAGCTTGCGTGTCTAGGACCTCCTGAATCCGCGCTGCTGAAGTGGCAGCCTTGGTGAACAAAATAATTAAATTGGTCACCACAATCAGAGCCAGTAAAATTTGCGTAATGTAATTAATAAAGGCAATAATCTCCCCTTGTGTAAGAGATCCATATTGGATATGGATGCCGCCGATCCACAGGATTGCAATAATAGCTCCGTTCACCACCAGCAAGGTGGCAGGGCTTAGCAAAGCAGAAATACGTCCGACACGAATAGCGGTCTGAGTCAGGTCATCTGAAGCAGTGTTGAATTTAACTCGTTCAGCTCCTCTTTTGGCAAATGCGCGTATGACCCGTACGCCTGTAAGATTTTCGCTTAGCACCAGGGCGATTTTATCCAATTTTTTCTGATACCGACGATACAGTGGTGAAGCCTTCGTAATGACCACATATAGGATCAAAGCCAGAACTGGTGTAGCCGCCAACAGCACCAAAGCCAGGCGGAAATCCAGAATCATTGACATGATAATAGCCCCGATACAAATAAAAGGGGCACGAATGACCAGACGAATCAGCATTGCTACAGCCGTTTGGAGCTGATTGACATCATTCGTAATCCGGTTAATGAGCGAGGGCGTACCGAACTTATCGAGATCAGCATAAGAAAACGATGAAATATGCTTAAACATCGTATTGCGCAGCGTAGTTCCGAATCCTTGAGAGGCACGGGCTGCGTAAAACTGACACACTAATGAACTGCCAAAGCCCAGTATAGTCATGAGTAACATCAAAAGACCCATCTGCCAAACATAATGGGTGTCTCCTTTACCTACGCCATGATTGATCATTAAAGCAACCATAGTAGGCAGCAATAGTTCCAAGATGGCCTCAATCAATTTAAACAGAGGTCCAAGAATCGTTTCCTTTTTATAAGGTTTCAAAAAAACAGCAAATTTCAGCAAATAAACCATCACCTAACCTAAATAATGTATATAGCCTCATGCCGCAATAGCATAACTGAATTTGATTATGGCACATCCCCAACCATATGAATAATATTTAATATATATTAGAGGTATAGGTTTTACATATATCAGTACCGGAGGTCCATAAGGATGGAATTGAGACATCTCAAGTATTTTTTGGCGATCGCAGAGGCCGGACAGATTACAGCGGCAGCCAAAAAGCTGCAAATCGCGCAGCCTCCTTTAAGTCAGCAGCTCATGCAGCTAGAGGAAGAGCTTGGTGTAAAGCTCGTGCATCGAGGCTCACGAAGTATCCAGTTGACGGAGGCCGGCATCATTTTACAGAACAGGGCCAAGCAGATCTTGGAGCTGACAGATGCCACAACGAGAGAAATAAACGATTTTGCCTTGGGGATGAAGGGGACGCTCACCATTGGAACGGTCTCCTCTTCCGGCGCAGCCCTGATGAAAGACAGGCTTTCCGAATTTCATAAAACCTATGCGGGTGTAAAATTCGAAATTCATGAGGGAAATACCTTCATGATTCTTGATCTTTTGAACAAAGGAATTGTAGAGGTCGGTATCGTCAGAACCCCTTTTAATACCACCGATTTAGGGTGCAGATATGCGTCCTCCGAGCCGATGATAGCAGTGATGACAGAAGAACATGACTGGAACCCCGAACAGAAGACCATCCCGTTGTCTGATTTGAAAAACAGGCCGCTCATCGTATATCGCCGCTTTGAACAATTGATCCACGATACCTGTATGAAGCATGGCTTTGAGCCAAATTTCTTTTGCAAAAACGATGATGCCCGCACCACGCTTCACTGGGCTAATGAAGGACTGGGGATCGGTATGATTTCGCGGTCTGCGTTGTCACTCGGAAGCAATAACCAGTTAATCATTAAGGAAATTATGTGTGAAGAATTGCATACGCGTGTGGCAGCTGTCTGGCTGAAGGATAAATACATGTCTTCTCTAGCCTCTCGATTCATTGAAAGTTTTAGCCAAGCATCCGATGAAGCTGACTTAAGGTAGCTAAATTTTTTGGATGAAAGCATCTTTTTGTAAAAACTCATTTGAATTGCAATCGGGAACTGGATATAGTAGTACAGTAGGATAGCAATAGAATGGAGTTTGAATACATGCCACATAATGCAAAGGTCCGAATCCGTCTTCATAGTCATCATGACGGAGAAGATGTGGTACAGGAACTTCCCGGAGAAGCGATCGTGCGTGGGAAGCATCTATATATAAGGTACGATGAGCCGCAAGAAAGTCCTGAGGGCGGTACGACACGGAACACAGTCAAAATCGGACCGGATGAGCTAAAGCTGATTCGTCATGGTGAGGTACAATCAGAGCAGTCGTTTGCGCTGGGACGCAGGTTGCCTGGATTTTACCGCTCGCCTTATTTAAACCTGAACATGTCTGCGCATACGCAGAAGCTCGATATTCGGATGGATGGATTCACCGGACATGTGAGCTGGACCTATGATCTGTACGTATTTGAGGATTTCTCGGGGCATTTTGCCATCAGTTTGCATATACAGGAGGAGCAATAATCATGACAAGCAATCCACTGGAACTTATTAATCAAAAGGTGACCTCAGCAATTGAGGCGGCGGTGCTGGCTACCGGAATCGTGAGCCGCGAAGAGCTGCCGACCATTACGCTGGAGGTACCGAAGGACAAGTCACACGGTGATTTGGCCACCAACGCCGCGATGCAGCTCACTCGCATTGCGAAGAAGAACCCACGGCAAATTGCTGAAGATTTGATCGCGAATATGGATTTAGCTTCTGCTTCTATTGAAAGTGCGGAAATCGCTGGACCGGGCTTTATTAACTTCCGCCTGAACAAGAGCTACCTTTATGCTGTTATTGGACAGGTGCAGGAGCAGGGGGCAGATTACGGGCGTATACAGGAAGGTGCGGGCAAAAAGGTGCAAATCGAGTTTGTCAGCGCCAATCCGACGGGTAGCCTTCACTTAGGTCATGCACGTGGTGCAGCCGTAGGGGATGCTCTTTGCAACGTGCTTGATTTTGCTGGATACAAAGTAACTCGTGAATACTACATTAATGATGCGGGTAACCAGATTTACAACATGAGCCGTTCTATTGAAGCGCGTTATTTGCAGGAGCTGGGACAGCCTGCGGAGATGCCCGAGGATGGTTACCATGGTGAGGATATCATCGGGTTTGCCAAGGAACTGGTGGCCGAAAAGGGAGATTCTCTGTTGTCTATGGAACCGGGAGATCGCGCTGCTTATTTCCGTGACTACGGTCTGGAAAAGGAACTGAACAAGATCAAGCGCGATCTGGAACTGTTCCGTGTACCTTTTGACTCCTGGTTTAGCGAAACGTCGTTGTATGAAAACGGTGAAGTGCTTAAAGCGCTGAATGAGCTGCGTGACCGTGAGGAGATCTACGAGAAGGACGGAGCTACATGGCTGAATACGACCAAGTACGGCGACGATAAAGACCGCGTCTTGATCAAAAATGACGGTACATACACGTACCTGACCCCGGATATTGCTTACCATCGCGATAAATATGCTCGTGGGTATGACACGATCATCAACATTTGGGGAGCGGATCACCACGGCTACATTCCACGGATGAAGGCAGCAATGGAAGCACTGGGCAATGACCCGGATAAGCTTAAAGTGCTGATTGCCCAAATGGTCAGCTTGTTCCAAAATGGGGAAAAAGTAAAAATGTCCAAACGTACCGGCAAGGCCGTGACGATGGAAGATCTGATGGAAGAAGTGGGTGTAGACGCGATCCGTTACTTCTTCACTATGCGCAGCATGGATTCGCACCTGGATTTTGACATGGATTTGGCGATTTCTACCTCCAATGAGAATCCAGTATTCTACGTGCAATATGCGCACGCACGTGCATGCAGCGTATATCGTCAAGCCGAAGAGCAAGGTATTGCTGTGCTGCCGTTGGCAGAAGTTGACTTGTCCAAGCTGACGGCTGAGCATGAATACGATCTGTTACGCAAAATCGGCGAGCTGCCGGAAGAAGTATCGGTGGCGGCTGCAAACTTTGCACCACACCGTATGATTCGCTATGTCTACGAGCTGGCTTCATTGTTCCACAGCTACTACAAGGCAGAGCGCGTCATCACAGAGGATGCCGCTCAAACGCAGGCACGCTTGGCGTTGTTTGGTGCGGTGCGTACTACCATTGCCAACGTACTGAAGCTGGTGGGCGTGTCTGCACCGGAACGTATGTAAGCAAGCAACTTTGACATCATGACTTCGTAGTCATATAAATAATAATAAAAGGAACCGTTCGTATCACCCTCAACAGGGTGGCGCCTCGGTTCCTTTTTATGTTGGATTAGCTTAGTAGCGTTCCAGTACCAAATTCGTTTTCAGGGAATCGGCGGGAACCAGCCATCCTTTGGATTGCAGCAGGTTCATCAGCTTGGTGCGGTTGCTGGCGGCAACACTGTAATCCGAGGTTTTGAAGGAGATTTCGATAATATTTTCTGTACCTGATCCGTTTGCGCTGCGAATAGGCCATATTTCAACGTCGGTATCCAATCCCTGAAAGCTACCCTCGTATTTACTGACCTGTACAGGACCGCGTACTCTGGAGTTTGCTAAGGTTTGTTTACCCCAATTGCTGTTTTTCCAGTTTTGCAGCTTGCCCGGAAGATTATCCTGCAATTGCTTTAATGCTTGATCTGGGGAAGGCAGAGCCAATCCTTTGGAGGCGTTTGTCTTCTTATCATTGGAAAAGCTTAGTGTTTGCTTGCTGTATCCCCAATCCACCTCAGCCTCATAATTATCATCAGATGCACTGAACCCATCTTTATTCGCTTGGGTGAGCGCCGCGTCGATATTTCCATTTGTGACCGTATAGCGCTTTTTGTAGGTTAATTCATAATTCTTTTTGTCCTCTTTTTTACGAAATCTCACGTTCCAGCCCTCGTCATTCAATTGCAATGAATTTGTATCAAAATACTCGACGCTCAATCGTTGTGCATCTTCGCTAATTTGAAACTCGTTCACGATGCCACTTTTTAATGAGCCATCCGCATTGAGGACCTGAGCCGTATCCAGTAGCAGCTTCACCTCATAGCTTGGTGTGGCATTGGCGGCAGCTTGTACCGGCTCTGCTCCTTTCCATCCTGTTACGAGCAGCACTGCACTTAGAGTTACTACCGACATCAATTTGGTGATACGAAGGCCTGTTTTCATTTCATCCTCTCCTGTTCGTCCGAATAGGTTACACGCTACACTTTACGGGTGTATTGTCAGTCGTATGTCAAAGCAAGAGGGTACTCCGGTTAAAAAATTACATAATTTCTATATGACAGGTAAGATTTAATCTTGGTTCCATGAACAATATTCGGTGAATCTGTGAATGAGCGCCGAGCGATGGCGGTCTTTGTTGCTGACCATATAGATGTACCGCTCAACAGACTGCCCCGGAATAGGTCTTACAACCAGTAAGCCCCGCTCAACCTCTGACTGAACGGCAATGCGAGAGACAAAGGAGATGTGTTCTCCCAGCATAACCGCCTGTTTGATGGCTTCCAGTGAATCCAGCTCCAGATAGGAAGGAAGTCGCCGACTCCCACGCTCCAGCCATTTGTCGGTCACGTGGCGTGTGCTGGATTCCTTGCCATGTAATACGAAGGAGGAAGAAGCGATAAGCTCGGGTGTCAAATCGGTTTCGTTGGCGAGCGGATGAGTGGGTGAGCAGATGAGCATCAATTCATCTTCGCCCAAGGATTCGGAGAGTAGCGTTGGGGATTGAAACGGCTCTGCCGAAATGATGCCAAGGTCAATTTCGTGGCGAGCGAGCATGTCCTTGATCACGGGCGCTGTTTTCACGGACAAGGCGATGTGAATGCCCGGATGCTCACGGGCAAAGCGGTGCAGCACAGCAGGAAGCAGGTAGGTAGCGGGTACATAGCTTGCGCCAATACGTATACTTCCCCGCTGGAGCGTATCGAACTCGCGGACGACTCGCTCAGCTTCAGCAGCCAGTGCATTAATTTTAGTGGCATAGTGCAGCAGCGCATTTCCAGCATCCGTCAGGATGATTTTACCCATACGTGTGTCAAACAGCTTCACTCCGAATTCACGCTCCAGATTTTTCATATGAAAAGTAACGGTGGGTTGCTTTAGGCCAAGAAGCTCGGCGACCGTGGTAATTTTATGGTGCTTATTCAGTAGCTCTACAATATGTAACTTTAGAAGACTTAAGTTCACTTAGAATGCCTCGCTTTCAGGTTAATCGAACAATCATGCCTACTTCTTTGGGGAGCAGCATCAATCCCCTCTATATAGATTAAATCTATGAGTGTTAACACAATTCATTGAAATAATTAATTTTGTTTTAACTTTCCAATAACACAGGTTGCGAATTCAAGTCTTACACTGGGGTCAGTCAGAAGAACAGGCAGGTAATGCGATGAATCAGGATCTATATATTCACGGATTAAGTAAAACCTTCAGCCAAATAACAGCGCTGCATGAGACGAATCTGGTAGTACGACGGGGCAAATTCACAACACTGCTCGGACCGTCCGGCTGTGGGAAAACAACGCTCTTGCGCTTGATTGCTGGTCTGGAGATACCGGATACCGGCACAATCATGATGGGAGAGGAAATTCTTTTTTCGGCAGAACGCAAAAAGGATATTCCCGCCCATCTCCGCCACTTTGGCATGGTCTTTCAGGATTTCGCGTTGTGGCCGCATATGACGGTGTTTGAAAATGTGGCCTTCGGCCTGCGTGCGGGCAAGCGGGGGAAAGGGTTCGCCAGCGTACGAGACAAGGAACTGCGGACAGTGGTGCTGGAGGCGCTCGACATGGTCAGATTGTCAGGGATGGAGGATCGGTATCCTCATCAGCTGTCCGGTGGTCAGCAGCAGCGGGTTGCCTTTGCAAGAGCGGTTGCTATCCGGCCTCGACTTGTTTTGTTCGACGAGCCGCTCAGTGCGCTGGATGCGGTGCTACGGGAGGAGATGCGCATTGAGATGCTATCGCTTGTGCGCGATCTGGGGCTGACCGCCCTATATGTCACCCATGATCAGATCGAGGCCATGTCCATGTCTGATGAAGTAGTTGTTATGAAAAGTGGACATATTTTGCAGACCGGAACACCAGAGGTGATCTACGGTTGCCCAGCTCATCCAGAGGTAGCGAGGTTTATTGGCAAATCCAACTGGCTGGAGTCGGAACGAACACTATTTCGTCCTGAACATGTCCGTTGGGAACAGGAGCAAGCGGATCAGCATGCTTTTACAGTAGAGATCCTGCATGTCAGCTATGTCGGCGATCGTTATGAAATTCGTATACTAGCCGAGAACGGCGAGCAATGGACTGCATATCACTCCATCCGCTTGCCCATAGGTCAACAAATGCACATTTGGGTATCACCGCAACACATCCACCAACTTGAAGCATAGGGAAAAGGGGTAAATATAAGATGATGAATAGGCATGTTTTTCGTACAGGATGGAGAAAAGGGACGATGCTCGCATTAACATTGACTTTTGGACTCGCTGTGGCGGGTTGCGGAACAGCAACGCCATCTAAGGATGGGGCGCCAGCTAATGGATCAGCAGGACAAGCTGAGGCGGCATCCACCGATCAGAAGCTGGTGGTCTACAGCGCAGGCCCGGATGGACTGGCGAAAAAGCTGGTAGCAGGGTATGAGGCGCAGAGCGGAGTTAAGGTAGAGTTGTTCCAGGGAACGACAGGAAAAATTTTGGCCCGCATGGAAGCCGAGAAGACGAATCCAGTAGCGGACGTGGTTGTGCTGGCATCGCTTCCGTCTGTACAAGGCTTGAAAAAGGAAGGACTTACGCTGCCTTACCTGGATGCCAAGAACGCAGACAAGCTAAACCCAGACTGGTCCGATAAGGAGGGCAACTACTTCAGTACCAGTGCTTCTGCTCTGGGCATTGCGTATAACACGAAGCTGGTGAAAACACCACCAACTTCATGGGCTGATTTGGCGAAGCCTGAGTACAAGGATCAGGTTAATATTCCCGATCCATCCCTGTCCGGCTCAGCGTTGGATTTTATGACAGGCTATCTGAGCGCTAAGGGCGATGGAGGCTGGACGTTGTTCGAGCAGTACAAGGCTAACGGCGTTGCTATGGCTGGTGCCAATCAGGAAGCGCTGGACCCCGTGATTACCGGAGCTAAAGGTATAGTCGTCGCTGCGGTTGATTACATGACCTACAAGGCAAAAGCCAAAGGCGAGCCGATTGACATCGTCTATCCGACAGAGGGAACAGTCATCAGCCCACGTCCTGCCGCAATTCTCAAGTCAACGCAGCATGAGCAGAATGCGAAGGCATTCATTGACTATCTGTTGTCGGATGAGGCACAGAAACTAGTAGCTGATGCCTCTTTACTCCCGGGCCGCACGGATATCAAAGCCGACAAGCGTGCCAACCTGGACGAGATTCCATTGTTGAAAACCAATTGGGAGTGGATGGGTGAGCACGGATCAGACGTGACGGAGAAGTTCACGCAAATGTTCAAGTAAGCCGATGGGAGGCTTATCCGTTAAACACATCAGAGCGTGGTGTCTGACGCTGGCTCTGATCGCGCTTCTTTTCCTGATTGTGATGCCGTTGCTGCAAATCTTTATCCAAAGTGTGTATGTTGATGAAAAATTTCAATGGGATGCGCCTTTTCGAACGTTAGCTGCTTCACCATTTGCGGGAGTGCTATTCAGCTCGATTTGGCTAGGCATCTGTGTGATTGCAGGAACGACGGTACTTGCGCTTCCGCTAGCATGGATCATGTCCAACACTCGTCTTGCACACTGGCGCTGGTTGGATGTCGTGTTGCTGATTCCGTTTATGACCCCGCCCTATATCGGTTCCATGGGCTGGATTCTGTTCATGCAAAAAAACGGATATCTGGAGCAGTTGTTCCCGGACCTGCATTTCTTAACGCCGTCCTTCTTCAGCCTTGGTGGCATGGTGATGATCATGAGCCTGCATCTGTTTCCATTCCTGTACCTGCTGCTGCGCGGGGCGCTGGTGAGGATTGGCGGGAGCCTGGAAGAGGCGGGTGCCGTAATGGGCGGCGGCTTTCTGTACAGATTCCGTCGAATCATTTTACCGCTGCTGCTTTCAGCTTACGGAATGGGCGCGTTGCTCATTTTCGTTAAAACGATTGCCGAGTTTGGCACCCCTGCTACCTTTGGGCGACGTATCGGGTATGAGGTCATGACTTCGGAAATTCACAAATATATTTCCAGCTGGCCCATAGATTTTGGCAAAGCGACGTCAATGGCCTCGGTGCTGTTAACCGCCTGCCTGCTCATGTGGTATGCGCAATCGGTGATCAACCGAAAGTTTACGTACAGGCTGGTAGGTGGTAAAGGTTCGCGTCCGTCCCGTCTTCGTATATCCGGCTGGACTACGGGGCTGAGTGTTGCATACATTCTATTGTTGCTCATTGCGTCCATTGGCATTCCTTATTTTTCAATTCTTTCAGCCTCGACGATGAAGCTGAGGGGAATTGGGCTCGCCTGGGATAATTTGACGCTCGACTCTTACAAGGAACTGCTGTCTTGGGGATCAGAGAGCATGGAGGCGCTCCTGAACAGCGTATTTCTCTCTTTGGGCGCTTCGACGCTTGCTGTGGTGCTGGGCACTTGGTTTGCGCTTGTCATTGGCGGCTCACGCACAAGAATCCAACGGACGGTTGATGCATTTAGCTTGCTTCCGAATACGGTGCCGGGAATTGTTATGGTGGTCGGCCTGATTTTGTGGTGGAACTCACCATGGATGCCGATCCCTTTGTATAACACATACGGCATGGTCATTCTGACGTATGTTATCTTGTTTGTTCCTTATACGGTGCAGTATGTCAAAAGCGCCTTTACGCAGGTGGACACTGGTCTTTTTCAGGCGGGACAGGTATTTGGCGGGCGACCGTCTTACATATTCCGCCGGATTGTGCTGCCGCTGATTGTACCGGGAATGCTCGCTGGTTGGATGATGACATTTACCATTGCTTCACGCGAGCTGGTAGGATCGTTGCTGATTTTGCCGCCATCCGTTCAGACGTCTGCAACCTACATATTTGCACAATTTGAGCAGGGACAGGTGTCACTTGGGATGGCGATGGCCGTCATATCGGTCGGAATGACCACACTGCTGCTGATCTTAATGGAAAGCTTAAACTCGCAAAGAAAGTGGAAATGATCATGACCAAGCTTAGGATTTGGGGAGGAGCGGGCGAACATGGCCGCTCCTGCTATGTTTTTGAAGGAACGCAGCATCGCGTCATGCTGGATTGTGGCGTGAAGAAGGAAGGAACCGGACAATATCCGATTTTTCCGCCGCAAAAGGCGGAGGGACTGACCACTGTATTGCTGTCTCATGCACATGAGGATCATTCCATGGCGCTCCCCTTACTGTACAAGTATGGATACCAGGGGGAGGTCTGGACGACCAAGGCCACCGCTGAGCAGCTAGGCTCCTATTTTCGCTCCTGGCATACTTATGTTGAATCGAGAGGAGCCGAATTGCCATACGACGTACAGGATATCCAATCCATTGCTTATCGCTATCTAGAAGATGAAGCGCCAGCAGGAGAATGGCTTGAGGCTTGTCCGGGTGTGAGAATCATGTGGGGACGCAGTGGACATTTGGCTGGTGCAGTGTGGTATGCGGTAGAAATGGAAGGGAAGCGGTTGTTTTTTTCTGGAGATTACAGCCGCGAATCTGAGCTTCTTGCTGCCGATGCGCCAGACTTGGGTGTTGGGGAGGGGTTGCATGACCTGCCTGAATGGAAGTCAGAGCCCAATCTAGCGGACATATCCATTATGGACAATGCCTATGGCATGGATATAGACCCGCAGCCTGTTAAGCTGGAGCGGCTGAGGGTCGAGATGGAGCGGATATTATTGTCTGGTGGTCATGTGTTGTTGCCGGTGCCTGTCTTTGGCAGAGGGCAGGACTTGATCGTATGGGCTAGCGAGCAATTCCCTGCACAGGCAATGATTGTAGAGCACGATATATGGCAGGGATTGAAACAGTTAAACCGCTGGAAAGAATGGCTGCGTCCAGAAGCTCCAGCGCGAATAAAACATGTGCTAAACAGTGACAGGGTCTTCGTGCCTCGTGATGCTTCTGAACGAGTGAGTCTGCTGGAACAGAACCCAACGGCTATTATCATAACAAGAGACGGCATGATGGATTCCCCACAGGCGCGCTGGTACTATCAGTTTCTATCGGATAACCGCAACATGGGGGAGGGTGAAGATAGCGGAGAAAGCATTAGCAACAGTGTTATATTGACCGGGCATGCTCCACATGGTTCTTTTGGCAAACATCTGTTGGAACGTGCAGATCAAAATGACAGCTGTGTAGCTCGGCATTTGATTTACAAGGTGCATCAGGGATTATCAGATGTGCGGCAAATGCTGAAGGAGCTGCCTAGCAAACAGGTTGTACTCGTTCATGCGCCAAAGCTGCAGACTGACCTGGTACGAGATGAGTTGATAAGAGCAGGAAATCGTGGGTGTGAAAGTCCTGCCAGAAAAGTTCATTCTTTGGAGCCGGGCGCTACACTAGAGGTTTAGCATCACATCATCATTTACTTCGTGCCCTCCTGCATCAATCGGAAGGCATCGACTTCGCCAAGTTTGGTGGAGATAGAGCTGCGTCCAGCGCTTTTACGCAGGCGTAGCGGTGTGGCGGTACGCTTAAGCAGCGCTTTGATTTCTCCAGGCTCCAGTTCCGGTCTCAGTGAAAGGAGAAGTGCGATGCTTCCGGTCACATGGGAAGTAGCCATAGAGGTACCGCTCATTTCGTGATGCTTGCCATGGATCCAGGAGGAGGTGATCTTTTCGCCCGGTGCGTATACATCTACAAATTGCCCTCGGTTGCTGAAAGGTGCGATGCGTCTGTATTTGTCAGTAGCCCCCACTGAAATCGTCTGGGAATAGCGGGCTGGATAGTCAATACTTCGGCGCTTGCCCTCATTTCCCGAGGACGCTACAATCACGATGCCGTTATGATATGCTTTATTCACCATATCAAGTAGTGCCTTGCTGCGCGACTTCATACCAAAGCTCATATTGATGATATCGACACGATTTAATACACACCAGTCGATACCAAGAATGATATCGGAGACGTAGGCAGCTCCATTATGATCAAATGCTTTTACGGGATGAATTAAAGCCCGTGGTGCTACGCCGACCATACCTTCGTCATAGTTGGACGCCGCGATAGTTCCAGCAATATGAGTACCATGGCCGTTATCGTCATAGGGTAGCATGGTTCGGTTAAGCAAATTAATACCTCTGGCGAGAGAATGACGAAGATCAGGATGTTGAAAATCCGCTCCTGTGTCAATCACACCGATTCTGACCCGATTCCCTGTCGAGGAAGGCCAAGCCTTGTATGCACGTACCTGTTTGACTCCCCATGGCATGGAAAGGTTCTTTTCTGCTTTTGGTATATGAGCAGTTTCAGCGTGGACCTTCATGCGGGTATCTTCTTCAACGGTAACACCGTTGTGATATTTGCCTAGCCTGTCTCCCCCTGAAAGCGGAGCGATTAAAGCGCGGATTAGTCGGGCCGGTTGTACTTGCCGTAATCCCGCAAGCTCGGGTTTCAGCTTCCTGAGATAGGACAGGCATTCCCGGTATTGGTGAGGCTTATCGAACGTGATGATCTGTTTGTTCCGTCCACTGCCGGACGGCTCCGAAATACCCTCATGCAAACGCTGCAAAAAATCCGGATAGTCCATTTGAGACGGTCCCCCTCCGATGAGCCATGCTGAGGTATTGTATGAGCAAGCGTCAGCTGCGGCATGGGAAACCTGCCCCTTTTTTATGGAAATAGGCCTGCTTGTCGTGTCAAAGTGGCCGTGGACACATACGATACATGGAGGGCATAAGCTCTTGTGCAACAACTTTGGGGGGTTCTCCCGGAGCGGGTACAGTCGAAGACGGGGGGGACCCCGTCTTTTTATGTGTGCCGTCTTGTTTAGAGGGATATTACTGGAAATTATGACGATACCCATCTTTAACTTGCAATTTGCTTCCAAATAGGTTTTACTTAGTTTTGATAATGGATATGTTAGTATTGCATGTATCGTGTATGCTCTGAAACATGTTCTTGTGAATTACGTGTGAGAGGAAGTGTCCCTAGGTGAGTACCCCACTCAACTTGAAGATTGACCCGGAGAAAGTCCACGAGACTCCAATGGTGGACTTGGCATTTATGGTATTGAAAGCAGCCAATACTCCGTATTATTACCGTGACCTGATGAAGGAAGTCGCCAAATTGCGTGGCTTTTCCGACGAAGAAATTAATGACGTTATTGCTCAGCTATATACTGAAATCAACATTGACGGGCGTTTTGCCTGTGTCGGTACGAATCTGTGGGGCTTGAAACGTTGGTATCCGGTAGATAAATCCGAAGATGCCCTGACAGGCGCCAAGCGTCCTCGCATTATTAACGACGAAGACGATGACGATGAAGATGACTATCATGAGGAAGAAGAAACATACAACTCTGATGACGACTTCGATGCAGATAGCGAAGACGAGGATGGCGAAGATGAGCTGTTCGACGGAGAAGAAGATGATGATGATAGTGATGAAGACGTGGTTATAGACGATGAAGACCTCAGTGATGAGGAAGATTCAGAAGATGAAAATGACGATGAGTCGACGGAAGACGACGATTCGCTTCGTTAGGAACAGGCTGTAAGGGGAGATGCGTTCTCCCCTTTTTCATGACCGTTTTCTTGAAAACCTCTTCTGATTTAAAGCTTTCAGGTAGATTCTCTCCAATCTGGTTCAATGGACAAATTAACACAGATAACTTCCTTGACAGCGGATTGGACACGGGGTAAACTATTGCTTGGGCTTATGATTGATTCACTTATATGTTTGCTTTTTGTATAAAAGTGCCCCGTACTACGGGAGTGCTTTTTTGTTTTTTATAGGGGTGTTTTCACTCATGAAAGAGGGCTAAGGGCGGCGGACATGGAAAATGATTCCGCTGCCTTCTTCATGGATGATAATCCGTGCAAACGGGTTACGATAACATCATAATGTCGCCTGAATTTTGCATCTTATCTAGGAGGGTTTTGAACAGTGACAAAGTATATTTTTGTGACAGGCGGGGTTGTGTCTTCCTTGGGCAAAGGGATTACGGCAGCTTCACTGGGGAGGCTTTTGAAGAACAGGGGACTGAAGGTAACGATTCAAAAATTTGATCCTTACCTGAATGTCGATCCGGGTACGATGAGTCCTTACCAGCACGGTGAAGTGTTTGTAACGGATGATGGTGCGGAAACGGACCTTGACTTGGGACACTATGAGCGCTTTATTGATATTAATCTGTCCAAGAACAGCAATGTCACAACAGGCAAGGTATATTCCAGCGTAATCAGCAAAGAACGTCGCGGAGAATATTTGGGCGGTACGGTGCAGGTTATCCCTCATATTACGAACGAAATCAAGGAGCGCGTGTACCGTGCAGGCCGTGAAGCAGGTTCGGACGTAATTATTACAGAAATCGGCGGTACTGTGGGCGATATTGAAAGCTTGCCATTTTTGGAAGCTATTCGTCAGCTCAAAAGCGAAGTTGGGCGCGAGAATGTAATGTACATTCACGTAACGCTCATTCCTTATATTAAAGCTGCTGGTGAGGTTAAAACCAAACCAACTCAGCACAGTGTAAAAGAATTGCGCAGTATCGGTATCCAACCGAATGTCATTGTTTGCCGTACAGAGCATGAACTGTCCTCCGATATGAAGGCAAAAATTGCATTATTCTGCGATATTGATGCGAATGCAGTGGTAGAATGCCGCGATGCTTCAACCCTCTACGAGGTTCCGTTGAACCTGCGTGAAGAAGGCTTGGATGAAATCGTAGTTAACCACCTCAAGCTGACAACACCTGCACCAGATATGACCGAATGGGAAGGGTTAGTTGATCGAATCAGCAAGCTGGATAAAACGGTTGAGATTGCTATTGTTGGTAAATATGTTGCATTACATGATGCGTATTTAAGTGTGGTTGAATCACTTTCCCACGCTGGATTTGATGCGAATGCAGACGTAAAAATCCGTTGGGTGAACGCTGAAGAAGTGACGGACGAGAACGTAGCTGACATGCTGGGCGGCATTGGCGGCATTCTCGTACCGGGTGGCTTCGGCGATCGCGGAATTGAAGGCAAAATCAGTACCATTCGTTATGCACGGGAGCAAAAAATTCCGTTCTTCGGCATTTGTCTGGGTATGCAGGTATCTGTCATTGAGGTTGCCCGTTCCCTGGCTGGTCTCGAAGGAGCTAACAGCTCGGAAATTAACCCAGCTACGGATTATCCTGTCATTGACTTGCTTCCTGACCAAAAAGACATCGAAGATTTGGGCGGTACGATGCGTCTTGGTTTGTATCCATGCAAACTGGCGGAAGGTTCCCTGGCTTCGGCTTGCTACAACGACGAGCTGGTGTACGAAAGACACCGTCATCGGTACGAATTCAATAACGAATATCGTGAAGTTATTGAAAAAGCAGGTCTTCGTATTTCCGGTACTTCACCAGATGGACGCTTGGTGGAAATTGTGGAGCTCCCTGAGCATCCGTGGTTCCTGGCGGTACAGTTCCACCCAGAATTTACTTCCCGTCCGAATCGTCCGCAGCCTTTGTTCCGTGAATTTGTAAAGGCAGCATTGCAGCTTCAAGGTTAATGTTTGGGCTTGTAAGACCTCCTCAGGGAGGTCTTTTTTTATCCCATGCTTCCTGATTATGAAAGAATATTCCACAATTATGTATAAGAGCAGGATTTTCTTTTTGCAGGAGCGAATATAGTTTTAAGTATGGGACGGATATTGTACGTCATCGGACGCTGTTATGGCAATAGCTGCATGATCCTCGTTTTAAGATCTTAGGAGGTTAAAACATTGGAAAAGAAGAAAGTATTAATCGTCGATGACCAGAATGGAATACGGATTTTATTGATGGAAGTGTTCGGAAGTGAGGGTTATGAGACCTTTCAGGCGGCGAACGGAAAAATTGCACTTGAAATTGTTGAGAAGGAACCACCTGATCTGGTTCTGCTCGATATGAAAATTCCAGGTATGGACGGACTCGAAATTCTGAAGCATCTAAAAACCATGAATCCTGATATCAAGGTTATTATGATGACAGCATATGGAGAACTGGACATGATTAAAGAGGCGACGGAGCTAGGTGCGCTAATGCATTTTACCAAGCCCTTTGATATTGACGAAATGCGGATCGCTGTGAACAAACAACTCAGAGGTGATTAGGTGAGTCACTATGGTTGAGAACTCTGTTAACACAACAGGGTTTTTTGTTTGTGATTATGGGAAATACTGAAAGTAAATCCTCTCCTTATACAATTCTATGGAAAAACGGCGTCCTGGGCGTGATTTTTGTATGTGTTGATATGCAAAAGCTTGTTTAGTATTTAACATGGGTTGTGGTATAATAAGCCCGTATGTGATGTCGGCTAAAATATAGACAAACCCAAACACCTTTAGGAGGACTGTAACCATGCCATTGGTATCTATGAAAGACATGTTGAACAAAGCACTCGAAGGAAAATATGCAGTAGGTCAATACAACATTAATAACCTGGAGTGGACTCAAGCTATTTTGGGCGCTGCTGAAGAAGAAAAATCCCCAGTAATCTTGGGTGTTTCTGAAGGCGCAGCACGTCACATGGGCGGATTCTACACTGTTGTTAAAATGGTAGAAGGTCTTATTCATGACATGAAAATCACCGTTCCAGTTGCGATCCATTTGGACCACGGTTCCAGCTTTGAAAAATGTAAAGAAGCTATCGACGCTGGTTTCACATCCGTTATGATTGACGATTCCCACAGCCCGATCGACACAAACATTGCTACAACCAAAAAAGTGGTAGAATATGCTCATTCCAAAGGCGTTTCCGTTGAAGCTGAAGTTGGAATGGTTGGCGGTCAAGAGGATGATGTTGTCGGCGACGTAATGTACGCTAAGTTGGACGACTGTCTGCGTATCGTTAACGAAACAGGTATCGATACACTGGCACCTGCACTGGGTTCCGTACACGGACCTTACAAAGGTGAGCCAAACCTCGGATTCAAAGAAATGGAAGAGATCTGCAATGCAATCAAACTTCCACTCGTTCTGCACGGTGGTACTGGTATCCCAACACATGACATTAAAAAAGCAATCTCCCTGGGAACTTCCAAAATCAATGTAAACACTGAGAACCAAATCGTATTTGCGAAAGTGGTTCGTGAAGTGCTTGCTGAGAAACCGGATGCTTATGACCCACGTACATTCATCGCTCCAGGTCGTGAAGCGATTAAACAAACCGTTATCGGTAAAATTCGTGAGTTCGGTTCCAACAACAAAGCGTAATAATGAATTAAACTGGTCGTGCGTCTGCACAGGCTAGATGTATTTCTTAGTTGTAGCTGTAGTTCTGCTGCACAAAATATTTAAATCTGTACAGTTGAATAGTTTGGTATGGAAAGCACACCGCTTAGCCGGTGTCTTTCCATTTTCACCACTAAAAAAGTTAAAAGTTCATGATTTGAGATTATTGTTTGAGATTATTGTTTGACCGACTGCAAAACACGTAGGGGGACCCTCAAGCTTATGGAAAAATTGATGATCACCGGTGGACGGCCGCTTCAAGGTACAGTTTCCATCAGCGGTGCCAAAAACAGTGCCATCGCCTTGATTCCCGCAGCCATTCTGGCAGAGTCGGAAGTCATTTTGGACAATTTGCCACTGTTGAGTGATGTGGCGGTGTATTCCGAAATACTGGAGGAACTTGGTGCAACGGTTACCTGGGAAGGTAGCCAGATGAAAATAGATCCTTCCTCTATTAAATCCATTCCTATGCCGAATGGGCCTGTTAAGAAATTACGAGCCTCTTATTATATGATGGGAGCCATGCTGGGCAGATTCAAGGAAGCGATCATCGGTTTGCCAGGAGGGTGCAATTTCGAACCCCGGCCCATTGATCAGCATATTAAAGGTTTTGAAGCGCTGGGTGCCACGGTTACGAACGAGCACGGTGCTATTCATTTGCACGCCAAAGAACTGCGCGGAACCAAAATTTATTTGGATGTTAGCAGCGTAGGCGCTACCATTAATATTATGCTGGCGGC
Organism: Paenibacillus sp. FSL P2-0322; assembly: GCF_037975315.1. Classification (NCBI taxonomy): domain Bacteria; kingdom Bacillati; phylum Bacillota; class Bacilli; order Caryophanales; family Paenibacillaceae; genus Paenibacillus; species Paenibacillus sp. FSL P2-0322. Next base: position 174,603 of record NZ_CP150243.1, read on the forward strand.
AGCACGTGCCAAAGGCGCCACAATTATTGAAAATGCGGCTAAAGAGCCTGAGATTATAGATGTAGCAACCCTTTTAAACTCCATGGGGGCCATTATTAAAGGCGCCGGTACGGAAACGATTCGAATTGAAGGTGTGTCGGAGCTGCATGGTTGCCGTCATTCGATCATACCTGACCGTATACAAGCGGGCACATATATGATTGCCGCTGCGGCAACCCGTGGAAATGTATTGATTGACAACGTAATCCCCAAACATATGGAGGCTCTCACTGCAAAAATGCAGGAAATGGGCATCGGCATCGAGGAATATGATGAAAGTATTCGCGTACTGGGTGCACCTTCCTATGAACATGTCGACGTTAAAGCCTTGATATACCCCGGATTCGCCACAGATTTACAATCTCCCATGACCAGCTTGCTTACCCAAGCACAGGGTGTCAGTGTATTGAGCGATTTTGTGTACAGCAATCGTTTTAAGCACGTCCCTGAGCTGGTGCGAATGGGGGCTAAAATTCGCGTAGAGGGTCGGTCCGCCATTATAGAGGGTGGTCAACTGAATGCAGCTAAAGTAAAAGCAGCAGATCTGCGCGCCGGAGCGGCCCTTGTCATTGCTGGACTTACAGTAAGCGAAGGCGTAACCGAGGTGACGGGTGTCGAGTACATTGACCGTGGTTATGATCACCTTGTCTCCAACCTGCGTCTTTTGGGCGCGGATGTATGGCGGCAAACTGAATAATTAAACCATGCAGTTTTTTCGAACTCCCGGACGAAAGCAATAGAACGGGCAACATCTATGCAGCCGCTGCTTGATAAAAGATTGTGGTTCATACCTAACAATCTTTTATCGGAAAACCGGAATAATTCGGTATAATCCAGGCAGATGGCTGCATAACTTTATTTGTTTTGGTTAAAATTATGTTAATGGTGTTTATGATATCATTGTCTATCATTTAGATGTATGAATGGACTTAATAATTGAATAGGTGGTTATTATATGGATCTGCAAATTTCCGATCTGGAAGAAATGAAGCTGACCGACCTGTACAAGCTGGCCAAGCAATACCAGATCCCGTACTACGGAACGCTCAAAAAGAAAGAATTAATTTTCGCCATCCTGCGCGCACAAGCTGAGAAGAGCGGATTGATGTTTATGCAGGGGGTTCTGGAAATCCTTCCCGAAGGTTACGGCTTTCTGAGGCCGATCAATTATCTCCCGAGTACCGAAGATATTTACATCTCTGCTTCACAAATCCGCAAGTTTGACTTGAGGACAGGCGATCTTGTTTCCGGTAAATGCCGAACGCCAAAAGAGAATGAACGATATTTTGGATTGCTTCAAGTTAACGCCGTCAATGGAAGAAGTCCTGAGCAAGCTGCTGAGCGGCTACATTTTCCTGCACTGACTCCACTGTATCCGCAAACCAAATTAGTCCTTGAAACTTCCCCCAACCATTTGTCTACGAGAATTATGGATGTACTGGCCCCTGTCGGACTTGGACAGCGCGGACTCATTGTAGCACCTCCCAAAGCTGGGAAGACGCTTCTCCTCAAAGAAATTGCCAATAGCATTTCTACCAACAATCCCGAGATCGAGCTTTTTGTCTTGTTGATTGATGAACGCCCCGAAGAAGTGACCGACATGCAGCGTTCTGTTAAAGGTGAAGTTGTGGCCTCTACATTTGACGAACTTCCTGAAAATCACATCAAAGTGGCAGAACTCGTGTTGGAGCGTGCACTGCGTCTCGTAGAACATAAAAAGGATGTTGTCATCCTGCTGGATAGCATCACACGTTTGGCTCGTGCGTACAATCTCGTTATCCCTCCTTCTGGTCGTACTTTGAGCGGGGGTATTGATCCGGCGGCATTTCACCGTCCAAAGCGCTTTTTTGGTGCGGCTCGGAATGTGGAGGAAGGCGGTAGCTTGACGATTCTTGCTACAGCGCTGATTGATACAGGATCACGCATGGACGATATCATCTATGAGGAGTTTAAAGGTACAGGCAACATGGAGCTGCATTTGGACCGCAAGCTGGCAGAACGTCGTATCTTTCCTGCGATTGATATTCGTCGTTCCGGCACACGCCGTGAGGAAGTGTTGTTGAATAAGGAAGAATTGGATACCATCTGGGCCATTCGTAAAAATATGACGGAAAGCCATGATTTTGTGGAAGGCTTCCTCAAAAAGCTGCGTAATAGCAAAACTAATGCTGAGTTTTTGGCTTCGTTTGATTTGACGGCACCTTCTTCCAGTGGCTCGCAAAGCAGTTCTGGTGGGCAACAACGGAGAACGGCGCGTTCTACCACAGCGTCAGTCCCGGCCACAACCAGCTAAAACCCATCATGTATTTTATCTGTTCCGTAAGTACACAGTCGTTACCATTCATTTTGTTAATGGCGCAGGCTTAACGGAGCGAAAGGAGCTCCATAATGTATTTGGTGTATGCCGACGAAAAAGGCAATGTATATGATCATGCTTCTTTGTATGGGCTTGCCCGTAGTGCAGACATGATTGTTGAAATCATGGAGGATGAGCTTATTCCGTTACCGGAAGGAGCTACATTGGTAAGCCTACCCAGCACTCGCCCGGTCGGTATGAACCCTGAAACAGGGGAAATGGTTTCTCTTCCCGGAGATATGCAAGCAGTAGGGGCTTTATTGCCGCAAGGTTTTACACGCTTGTGCCTGCCGGGATATGTGAAGACCGATAAGGAGTACAAACTTCCCTTGTTCGGTTATTCGGCTGTAGTCTGGAAAGACGGGGCATTTTATGTAACGGCAGAGCAGAGTGACAGTCCATCCAAGTGGAATCCGGAAAACTGTGACCGTCATCAAGTTAAATTGGGTGTGCAGCGGATGACGGAGCAATATCCCGAAAATCGGCTGTACCAACATTTGTCTAACTGTGCGCTGGGCTACGAATGTCTTACTTCCTCGAACACATTCCTGAATCGCTGGGAAGGAGGAGTTCCGGTATCTTATTCTTGTAATGCGGGTTGCTTTGGGTGTATATCTGAACAGCCGGATGACAGTGGTTTCGTATCTCCGCAGACAAGAATGAACTTCCGTCCTCGCGTCGAAGAAATTGTAGAAGTTATGCTGGAACATTTGAAGACACCGGAGTCCATCATCAGTTTTGGCCAAGGGTGCGAAGGTGAGCCTTCCACACAAGCCAAACTGATTATTGATTCGATCAAAGAGGTGCGTTCCATTACCGATATGGGATACATCAATATCAATACGAATGCGGGATTGAGCGATCATATCCGGGGAATCGTGGATGCGGGTCTTGATCTGATGCGCGTTAGTACCATTAGTGCACTGGACGATCACTACAATGCGTATTACAAGCCGCGCGGTTACACGTTGGCTAATGTGGAAAAATCACTTCGTTATGCTTCCGAACAGGGAGTATATACGTCGATTAACTATTTAATTTTTCCGGGTGTAACTGACCGAGAGGAAGAAATTGAGGCAATGATTGAATTTGCCAAACGTACTAAGCTCAAGCTGATTCAAATGCGTAACTTGAATATCGATCCTGAAAGCTATCTGGAGTTGATTCCACCTGCTCAAGGTGAGATTCTTGGTATGAAGCAAATGCTTGAGATTTATCGTGAGGAGCTGCCTGATGTAGTCATCGGTTCTTACACTCATGTACCGCCACAAGGGCTGGCACGTCCCAAATTTGCCAAGGCCTAAAATGGTCGATGTAACTTGAAACACACCTATTTTATGCCATCTTTGAATGCAGAAAAGAGTTGTTGAAACGCTCATATTCAAGTGCTATAATGTGAACATGTGTTCATACAACTCTGGACTGATAGGACGTTCAGGGCGGAAAGAGGTGAAAGTTCAATGCAACAAGCTATTCAACCAAATTTTAACGTAACTAATGTCACTTGTGCTTGCGGAAATTCGTTTGAAACTGGTTCTGTGAAAGGATCTCTGCGTGTGGAGATTTGCTCCGCCTGCCACCCATTCTTCACAGGCAAGCAGAAATTTATTGATGCTGGTGGACGCGTGGATCGTTTCAAAAAGAAATACGGTATCTAATGGATTACCGCAGGTTATAAAGTTATTAGAGCCTTCTGCAACTGCAGAGGGCTCTTTTTGTAATAATGTGTATTTGCTTTTTATGCGGCCTTAAGATATACTTATTTTCACCGTGCTAGATGGGGAGGTAGCGGTGCCCTGTAACTCGCAATCCGCTATAGCGAGGTTGAATTCCTGTTAGAGGTGTTGTTGATGTGAGGCTGGTCCCTGCGCACAATGTTGACGGCTGGGTCCTCCGCAATGAGTACTTGTGAACCTGGTCAGGTCCGGAAGGAAGCAGCCATAAGCAGGTCCACTCTTGTGCCGGAGGGTTGCCTAGCCCGAGTTGTTGTTCAGGATTGCCGCTCGGATCACAACGATCAATAACAGGTGCACGGTATATATTGGTAATTAGAACATCTTGGCAATCATTGCGAAGATGTTTTTTTGTGTTTTATAAATTGGAAGGTGTCTGGTTTAGATTCGGACGGGAGTATAGTATAATGAAGTGACCATGAATGGTCATGAAAGTGAATGGGAAAGAGGGTAACGCGCATTGGAACATATAGCGTTGTACCGTGCTTGGCGGCCGCAGGCTTTCAAGGACATGGTAGGACAACAGCATATTATCCAGACATTGCAGAATGCCATCCGCGAAAATCGCACGTCCCATGCCTACCTGTTCAGCGGTCCACGAGGAACAGGTAAGACGAGTGCGGCCAAAATTTTGGCCAAGGCAATCAACTGTGAGCATGGACCTGCGCCGGAACCTTGCAACGAATGCGAAGCCTGTAAACGGATCACGGCCGGAGCGGTCATGGATGTACAGGAGATTGATGCAGCCTCCAACCGGGGCGTTGAAGAGATTCGTGATTTGCGCGATAAAGTCAAATATGCGCCCACAGAAGTGCGGCACAAGGTTTATATCATTGATGAAGTGCACATGCTGACGACGGAAGCGTTCAATGCGCTGCTCAAGACGCTGGAAGAGCCGCCGCCACACGTGATGTTCATATTGGCTACGACTGAACCACATCGGATTCCGGCAACAATTATTTCACGTTGCCAGCGGTTTGACTTCCGGCGGGTATCGCTGGAAGAACAGACAGAGCGGCTTGACCTGATATGTCAACAGGAGAACATACAGGCTGATTCGGATGCACTGCAGTACATTGCGCGTCTTTCAGATGGTGGGATGCGAGATGCGGTTAGCGTTTTAGATCAGATATCCTCGTTTACAGATGGTCGGGTTACTTATCAGCAGGTGCTGGATATGACGGGAGGTATTGCGTCCGAGCAATTCGGTAAGCTTGCCTTGGCATTGCTGAAAGAAGATGTGGGCACGGTGCTCCAAATGATCGAGAACTTTATGCAGGAAGGTAAAAGTGCGGATAAGTGCATGGAGAATCTTCTGTACTATTTCCGAGATCTGCTAATGATCAAGATGGTGCCTCAGGCGACCAAAATGACGGAGCGAGTGCTGGATCCAGAGCGATTTAAGGAAGTGGCAGATGCTTTTACCAAGGAGCAACTCTTTGCGATGATTGACACCCTTAATCGTTATCAGAGCGAGATGAAATATGCCGTACAGCCACAAACCTTGTTTGAGGTAGCTCTATTGAAGCTGTGCAGTATTCCGGGGGAAGCAGGAACTGTTGCTCAGCCGACCGCACAACGCTCTGGCGCTGCAGCTGATCAGGAAGATGTGGTAATGTTGAAGCGTCAGCTTGCTGAGCTGGAAAAGAAACTGGAGCGCGCGCTGCAAGGTGGATTGGGCGCTGGAGCGGGACAGGAAGCATCGTCGGGTGGTCGTCAGGCTTCCGGGGGGCGTGCCCCTGCTCCGCGGATTTCAGCGCCAGCCAAGCTTCCTTCTCAGTTGGATCGCTATATCGCTGAGAAGTCGAGCGAAGCATTCGCAGCAGCAGGACGTAAGTGGAGCCAGATTTTGCAAGGGGTAAAAGAGGCGAAAGTTACGGTTCATGCTTGGTTTATGGATGGTGAGCCAGTTTCTGTGTTAGAGGACAGTGTGCTGGTTGCATTTAAGAACAATATTCATCGTGAAACTACCGAAAAGCCTGCCAATAAGCAGGTCATCGAGAAGGTATTGCATGAGCAGTTGGGTCATCCTTATCGTTTAGTAACGATGATGCAAAAGGATTGGAATGCTGCGATTGAAGGAGTTTCCGACCAGCCTGCCGAAGAATTGCAACTGGAGCCGGAGCATGATGCGCCGGGAAAGTCCAAGGAGCCCTGGATTGATGAAGCTATTCAACTTTTCGGGGAAGACCTAGTAGTCATTAAAGATTGAATCAAGTTTCTAGATGTATACTTCATTAAAGGAGATGATTGAAATGAACAATATGAACCAAATGATGAAGCAAGTGAAAAAAATGCAGGAACAAATGCTGAAAGCCCAAGAGGAGCTTGGCGGAAAAGTAATCGAAGGAACTTCTGGCGGCGGTGTTGTGACGGTGGAGGTAAATGGACATAAAAAAGTGTTGTCCATCACGATCAAACCGGAAGCTGTAGATCCTGATGATGTAGAAATGCTGCAAGATCTTGTGCTGACTGCTGTCAATGATGCTTTGTCCAAAGCAGATGAACTGGCTAATGATGATATGGGTAAATTTACAGGCGGCATGAAAATTCCGGGCTTGTTCTAGTCTGCTGCATAAAGGAGAAACACGCTATTGTATTATCCGGAGCCGATTGCAAAGCTAATTGATGCTTTTACGCGCCTGCCGGGAGTAGGGCCGAAGACGGCTGCCCGGTTGGCTTTTCACGTACTGAAAATGAAGGAAGATGATGTGATTGACTTTGCCAAAGCGCTGGTCAATGTAAAACGCAATCTTCACTTCTGTTCAGTCTGCGGCAACATTACGGACACAGATCCTTGTCGGATCTGTCAGGATAAGACGAGGGATACCTCCGTCATTTGTGTTGTTCAGGATTCCAAGGATTTGGTGGCTATGGAGCGTACCAAAGAGTTTAATGGTTTTTACCATGTGCTTCATGGGGCGATATCTCCTATGGAGGGAATTGGTCCTGAGGATATCAAACTCAAGGAATTGCTGAACAGACTCAGTGATGAACGCGTCAAGGAGCTGATTTTAGCTACGAACCCGAACATTGAAGGAGAGGCCACGGCCATGTACATTTCTCGGCTAGTGCGTCCTTTTGAAATCAAGGTTACTCGTATTGCTCATGGATTGCCAGTGGGTGGAGATTTGGAGTATGCCGACGAGGTTACCCTGTCCAAAGCGTTGGAAGGCCGTAGAGAGCTCAATTAATAGGTGTATTTATACGTTATAAATAGGGAGTCTGAAATGTCCTTTGGGCATTCTCGACTTACTTGGGGGAGCCGCTACGGCTCCTTTTTTATTTGCCGTGATAGATGGCAGTATAGATCGTTCCTGGTTCTAAGTTTGTCCTTAGTTCAATAAGTATGAATAAGGTAGTCTTGCAGACTGTGCACATAATTCAGCTTGTGAGGAGGATGAACGGATGTGGGAACGGATGAAACAAAATTTCCGTCGTCAGGAGAATGGCAAATCAGAAGCGGAGTATCGGCAGGAGTTGTTTGCCCAGATTCGGGCTTCGCATGCGGAATGGCTAAGAGCGCATCGTTTATTTCATGAAGCTACGGGTAAAGATGAGATCGACTACGCTATATTTGTTCTAGAAGCTGCAGAACGTAAATATCAGATACATTTAAAAAGCGCGAAACAGCAAGGCCTGCATCGTTTCCATCTGCCTGCAGATGAACCTGGGTATGCCAATGATACGGATCGTGTTCACAAGCGGAGAGCTGAATGAAAGGGGCGGTCTGGCTTGTTCTGATTGCCTGTGTCGGGATGCTACTATTTCTAATCTTAAAAAAACGTTTGGGTATCGGCTGGCTTGTAGTATTCGGGGCGCATATGGGCCTGGCAGCCATCGCATTGTATGTTATCAATTATTCAGGGTGGATTACGCAGGTGTACATCCCGATCAATCCAGTGACAATGGGGGCGGTAACGATATTAGGTTTACCTGGGATTGTCCTTTTACTGGGATTGAAAATAGTATTATTCGGACAGGCCATATGAAAACTTAAATGTTATTGTTTCTATTTTTAAAATATAGTTGACGGCGAATTCAAAAATGTGATACATTAATTTTCGGCCCTTAAAGCCCGGGAATTTTTTGTGAGAACAACATTTGAATGAAATTAAAAAATAATTTTAAAAAAGTGTTGACTTAAATCCTGAATGTGTGTTATATTAATCAAGTCGCCGCTGAGATGCGGTGGTGAAACAAAGTAAGACATAATGCAGGTTTGATCTTTGAAAACTGAACAACGAGTGAGTAAAACGATTTTGTTCGCAAAATCAAACAAGAGATATTTTTATCTCGTCAGTTTCAAAATGAGCTTATCGCTCTTTCTATAAACCAACTTCGGTTGGTCTTTAATGGAGAGTTTGATCCTGGCTCAGGACGAACGCTGGCGGCGTGCCTAATACATGCAAGTCGAGCGGGGTTGTTTAGAAGCTTGCTTCTAATCAACCTAGCGGCGGACGGGTGAGTAACACGTAGGCAACCTGCCCACAAGACAGGGATAACTACCGGAAACGGTAGCTAATACCCGATACATCCTTTTCCTGCATGGGAGAAGGAGGAAAGACGGAGCAATCTGTCACTTGTGGATGGGCCTGCGGCGCATTAGCTAGTTGGTGGGGTAAAGGCCTACCAAGGCGACGATGCGTAGCCGACCTGAGAGGGTGATCGGCCACACTGGGACTGAGACACGGCCCAGACTCCTACGGGAGGCAGCAGTAGGGAATCTTCCGCAATGGGCGAAAGCCTGACGGAGCAACGCCGCGTGAGTGATGAAGGTTTTCGGATCGTAAAGCTCTGTTGCCAGGGAAGAACGTCTTGTAGAGTAACTGCTACAAGAGTGACGGTACCTGAGAAGAAAGCCCCGGCTAACTACGTGCCAGCAGCCGCGGTAATACGTAGGGGGCAAGCGTTGTCCGGAATTATTGGGCGTAAAGCGCGCGCAGGCGGCTCTTTAAGTCTGGTGTTTAATCCCGAGGCTCAACTTCGGGTCGCACTGGAAACTGGGGAGCTTGAGTGCAGAAGAGGAGAGTGGAATTCCACGTGTAGCGGTGAAATGCGTAGATATGTGGAGGAACACCAGTGGCGAAGGCGACTCTCTGGGCTGTAACTGACGCTGAGGCGCGAAAGCGTGGGGAGCAAACAGGATTAGATACCCTGGTAGTCCACGCCGTAAACGATGAATGCTAGGTGTTAGGGGTTTCGATACCCTTGGTGCCGAAGTTAACACATTAAGCATTCCGCCTGGGGAGTACGGTCGCAAGACTGAAACTCAAAGGAATTGACGGGGACCCGCACAAGCAGTGGAGTATGTGGTTTAATTCGAAGCAACGCGAAGAACCTTACCAGGTCTTGACATCCCTCTGACCGGTCTAGAGATAGGCCTTTCCTTCGGGACAGAGGAGACAGGTGGTGCATGGTTGTCGTCAGCTCGTGTCGTGAGATGTTGGGTTAAGTCCCGCAACGAGCGCAACCCTTATGCTTAGTTGCCAGCAGGTCAAGCTGGGCACTCTAAGCAGACTGCCGGTGACAAACCGGAGGAAGGTGGGGATGACGTCAAATCATCATGCCCCTTATGACCTGGGCTACACACGTACTACAATGGCCGGTACAACGGGAAGCGAAATCGCGAGGTGGAGCCAATCCTAGAAAAGCCGGTCTCAGTTCGGATTGTAGGCTGCAACTCGCCTACATGAAGTCGGAATTGCTAGTAATCGCGGATCAGCATGCCGCGGTGAATACGTTCCCGGGTCTTGTACACACCGCCCGTCACACCACGAGAGTTTACAACACCCGAAGTCGGTGGGGTAACCCGCAAGGGAGCCAGCCGCCGAAGGTGGGGTAGATGATTGGGGTGAAGTCGTAACAAGGTAGCCGTATCGGAAGGTGCGGCTGGATCACCTCCTTTCTATGGAGAATCGTTTCCTGCAACGGAAACATTCAAATATGAAGCGTAAGCTTCAAAACTCAGGTTTAGGCCTGTTACTCACTCGTTGCTCAGTTTTGAGAGCTCAAACTCTCGAACGTTTGGTGGCGATAGCGGAGGGGTTCCACACGTACCCATCCCGAACACGACCGTTAAGCCCTCCAGCGCCGATGGTACTTGGACCGCAGGGTCCTGGGAGAGTAGGACGTCGCCAAGCGCAACCACTAAAGAAGAACTTCTTTGGTGGTTTATTATGGGCCCTTAGCTCAGCTGGTTAGAGCGCACCCCTGATAAGGGTGAGGTCGGTGGTTCGAGTCCACTAGGGCCCACCATATAACTTTATATTTACTTTTGGGGCCATAGCTCAGCTGGGAGAGCGCCTGCCTTGCAAGCAGGAGGTCAGCGGTTCGATCCCGCTTGGCTCCACCAAAAAGATTTATTATCATTGCACCTTGAAAACTGGATACCGAAACGAAATTGCGTTTTAGAATATTCCTTTAAGCTGATCTTGTGTAAACAAGTGAAATAAAGGTAGCTGCCTTGAATTTCATTCACACGTAAGTGTTGAACCGAAATTCAAAGCGAATCGTATTTACCATGTAAATACTAGGTTAAGCTACAAAGAGCACACGGAGGATGCCTAGGCGCCAGGAGCCGACGAAGGACGTGGCGAACAACGATAAAGCCTCGGGGAGCTGTAAGCAAGCTTTGATCCGGGGATGTCCGAATGGGGAAACCCGGCTGTCTTCATCGACAGTCACTTTCTGCTGAATACATAGGCAGAATAGAGGCAGACCAGGGGAACTGAAACATCTAAGTACCCTGAGGAAGAGAAAACAATAGTGATTCCGTCAGTAGCGGCGAGCGAACGCGGATTAGCCCAAACCAAGGAGCTTGCTCCTTGGGGTTGTGGGACGTCTCACATGGAGTTACAAAGGAACCGGTTAGATGAAGAGGTCTGGAAAGGCCCGCCAGAGAAGGTAAAAGCCCTGTAGTTCAAAACTTGTTCTCTCCGAGACGGATCCCGAGTAGTGCGGGGCACGTGAAACCCCGTATGAATCCGGCAGGACCATCTGCCAAGGCTAAATACTCCCTGGCGACCGATAGTGAAGCAGTACCGTGAGGGAAAGGTGAAAAGCACCCCGGAAGGGGAGTGAAATAGATCCTGAAACCGTGTGCTTACAAGAAGTCAGAGCCCGATCTATGGGTGATGGCGTGCCTTTTGTAGAATGAACCGGCGAGTTACGTTCCCGTGCAAGGTTAAGGTGAAGAGCTGAAGCCGCAGCGAAAGCGAGTCTGAATAGGGCGAATGAGTACGTGGACGTAGACCCGAAACCGGGTGATCTACCCCTGTCCAGGGTGAAGGTGCGGTAACACGCACTGGAGGCCCGAACCCACGCATGTTGAAAAATGCGGGGATGAGGTGGGGGTAGCGGAGAAATTCCAATCGAACCCGGAGATAGCTGGTTCTCCCCGAAATAGCTTTAGGGCTAGCCTCGGAAATAGAATCGTGGAGGTAGAGCACTGATTGGGTGCGGGGCCCGCAAGGGTTACCAAGCTCAGTCAAACTCCGAATGCCATAGATTTAGTTCCGGGAGTCAGACAGTGAGTGCTAAGATCCATTGTCGAAAGGGAAACAGCCCAGACCATCAGCTAAGGTCCCCAAGTGTGTGTTAAGTGGGAAAGGATGTGGAGTTGCACAGACAACCAGGATGTTGGCTTAGAAGCAGCCACCATTGAAAGAGTGCGTAATAGCTCACTGGTCGAGTGACTCTGCGCCGAAAATGTAACGGGGCTAAACACACCACCGAAGCTATGGCTTGATGCTTGCATCAGGGGTAGGGGAGCGTTGAATGCGGGTTGAAGGTGTACCGTAAGGAGCGCTGGACTGCATTCAAGTGAGAATGCCGGTATGAGTAACGAAAAGATCTGTGAGAATCAGATCCGCCGAAAGCCTAAGGGTTCCTGAGGAAGGTTCGTCCGCTCAGGGTAAGTCGGGACCTAAGGCGAGGCCGATAGGCGTAGTCGAAGGACAACAGGTCGAAATTCCTGTACCACCGTAATCCGTTATGAGCAATGGGGTGACGCAGTAGGGTAGTGACGCGGACTGATGGATGTCCGTCTAAGCAGTGAGGCTGGTGTGTAGGCAAATCCGCACATCGTAAGGCTGGGCTGTGATGGGGAGCGAAAATTATAGTAGCGAAGGTCATGATCTCAGACTGCCAAGAAAAGCCTCTAGCCAGGAGAAGGTGCCCGTACCGCAAACCGACACAGGTAGGCGAGAAGAGAATTCTAAGGCGCGCGGAAGAACTCTCGTTAAGGAACTCGGCAAAATGACCCCGTAACTTCGGGAGAAGGGGTGCCTCGGTAGGGTGAATAGCCCGAGGGGGCCGCAGTGAAAAGGCCCAAGCGACTGTTTAGCAAAAACACAGGTCTGTGCGAAGCCGCAAGGCGAAGTATACGGGCTGACGCCTGCCCGGTGCTGGAAGGTTAAGGGGAGTGGTAAGCCTTCGGGCGAAGCTATGAACCGAAGCCCCAGTAAACGGCGGCCGTAACTATAACGGTCCTAAGGTAGCGAAATTCCTTGTCAGGTAAATTCTGACCCGCACGAATGGCGTAACGACTTGGGCGCTGTCTCAACGAGAGATCCGGTGAAATTTTAATACCTGTGAAGATGCAGGTTACCCGCGACAAGACGGAAAGACCCCATGGAGCTTTACTGCAGCTTGATATTGAATTTGGGTACGATCTGTACAGGATAGGTGGGAGCCGTTGAATCTTGAGCGCCAGCTTGAGAGGAGGCATCCTTGGGATACCACCCTGATCGTATCTAGGTTCTAACTTGGTACCGTAATCCGGTGCGAGGACAGTGTCAGGTGGGCAGTTTGACTGGGGCGGTCGCCTCCTAAAGAGTAACGGAGGCGCCCCAAGGTTCCCTCAGAATGGTTGGAAATCATTCGAAGAGTGCAAAGGCAGAAGGGAGCTTGACTGCGAGACCTACAAGTCGAGCAGGGACGAAAGTCGGGCTTAGTGATCCGGTGGTACCGCATGGAAGGGCCATCGCTCAACGGATAAAAGCTACCCTGGGGATAACAGGCTTATCTCCCCCAAGAGTCCACATCGACGGGGAGGTTTGGCACCTCGATGTCGGCTCATCGCATCCTGGGGCTGAAGTAGGTCCCAAGGGTTGGGCTGTTCGCCCATTAAAGCGGTACGCGAGCTGGGTTCAGAACGTCGTGAGACAGTTCGGTCCCTATCTGTCGTGGGCGTAGGAAATTTGAGAGGAGCTGTCCTTAGTACGAGAGGACCGGGATGGACGTACCGCTGGTGTACCAGTTGTTCCGCCAGGAGCACCGCTGGGTAGCTATGTACGGAAGGGATAAGCGCTGAAAGCATCTAAGCGTGAAGCCCCCCTCAAGATGAGATTTCCCAATTAGTAAGACCCCTTGAAGACGACGAGGTAGATAGGTTGGGGGTGGAAGTGCAGTAATGCATGGAGCTGACCAATACTAATCGGTCGAGGGCTTATCCTAAAAATAAAACGCAAATGAGTTTCGGATCCAGTTTTCAGGGTGTAACCTTGAAATTGCGCTTGATATTCCAAATCACTTTGTTGATTTAAAGAATAACTTGCGGAATTTTGCTAAGCGAGTCCATTTATATGGAGAGATACCCAAGTGGCTATAAGGGGACCCTCTGCTAAGGGGTTAGACTGCGAAAGTGGTGCGAGGGTTCGAATCCCTCTCTCTCCGCCATTTAGGACAAGCTAGCGAAATATTATGTTATGGCGGTGTAGCTCAGCTGGCTAGAGCGTACGGTTCATACCCGTGAGGTCGGGGGTTCGATCCCCTCCGCCGCTACCATACATACCCAGGAGGCTTAGCTCAGCTGGGAGAGCATCTGCCTTACAAGCAGAGGGTCGGGGGTTCGATCCCCTCAGCCTCCACCATTGTGCCGGTGTAGCTCAACTGGTAGAGCAACTGACTTGTAATCAGTAGGTTGGGGGTTCAAGTCCTCTCGCCGGCACCATTTTTGAATTTTGAAAAATCTAGGGAACTGTGGTGTAGAGGCCTAACATGCCTGCCTGTCACGCAGGAGATCGCGGGTTCGAATCCCGTCAGTTCCGCCATTTTTCAATTCAATAGTTTTTCCGTACTAAAGTGGGAAGGGGTATCCCTCCGCACTTTATTTTTTTGTTAATGGGTATGGCTCGGTAGCTCAGTCGGTAGAGCAGAGGACTGAAAATCCTCGTGTCGGCGGTTCGATTCCGTCCCGAGCCACCTTTATATGGAGGATTAGCGAAGTGGCCAAACGCATCAGACTGTAAATCTGCTCCCTTACGGGTTCGGTGGTTCGAATCCATCATCCTCCACCAGTTTTACGAGCCATTAGCTCAGTTGGTAGAGCACCTGACTTTTAATCAGGGTGTCGAAGGTTCGAGTCCTTCATGGCTCATCAGAAGTCATCAACTATAGGTTGATGGCTTTTTTTGTATTGTTTTAAGTTATGTTTTTATATAGCTTTTTTATTTTACGGTATCGACAGGTTATAATGAGTTCATTATGTTCGCTCAGTGCTTATTCTATATTCTAAAAAAAGTGAAGTGGTGATCGCGTGACTCTGGATACAGAATGGATTCAGCAACAGCTTCAGAATATTATTCAAGCGCCTTTTACCATAGTGCCTTGGTGCCCGGAAGTGATGGCAGAGGGAGAGACAGCCGATTCAGTTATTCCGGATAGATCGTTTGTCCGTGACAACAAGTTATATTTTCCGTTTCGTGCGTCGGCAGGTGAACTGGCTGCCTTTGTGGTAGAGGCCAGATATTTGACGGATCGAGAACGGAAACTGGTAGAAGCGCTATTGGGGAACATGGAGCAGGTCTGGCAGAACGGTCCACAATTGTCGGACAACCCGATTTATAGCGAGGAAGAGCGGATGAATCGTTTTGGACAATGGCTCATACAGCAGGCTGCCAATTTAAACAGGGAAGAAGAGGTTCCTGATGAATTGCAGCTTCGTGATTCGCTATCAGCGTGTATGGTTCCGATTTTACTGAATGGCGAGGGAACACAGGAGGGGGCTATTACTTATACGCAGCTTCATCGATTGTTCGCGAGCTATTTTGGAGGGGATGTGTTACTTACTCCATTGGACGAACAGTCTTGGCTGATTATGGCTAAAAAGGAGCTTTTATTAGGAGCTGACGATGAACGGGATAAAGACACTGAGTCCAGGGATGCAGATTTTACGGAATCGCTGGAGGAGGTTCTTACGGCTTTTAGCTTGGGCCTATATGAGCTTATTGCGAATGAGTGGGTGGGTGTATTCCATTTGGCGGTTTCTAAGCCTTCGATCCCTTTGCAAAGTCTTCCCCAAGAGCTGAATTTGTTATGGGAGACGATACATCTGGGCAAGATTTTTCATGTAACAGAGCACATCCACTTTTCATGGGAGCTTCATTTAGAAAGGCTGTTAAACCGCATTCCCAAGGAACAACGCGTACTATTTTTAGAGCAGGTAATGAAATCATCTGTCATACTGGAAGACTCAGAAACGATGGCTACATTAGATATCTTTTTTCAATTGGATTGTAATGTGAGTGAGACAGCTAAGCGTCTGTATGTGCATCGAAATACGTTGATTTACCGTTTGGACAAGATCAAACAGGAGACCGGATTGGACGTGCGGACGTTTAATGATGCGGTTTTGGTCAAGCTCTATCTCCTATTGTACAAAGTGACAAAAAGGAAATAGCATCTTTGTGCAGTTTGCGAATAGCCACGCTACAAGGACTAGGGTAAGATACAAGTAAGAAATGTATTCGATTTCATAACTCGATCTTAGGAGGCAAAAGCTATGGCTGGTGTACGTTTAGAGCATATTTTCAAGCAATATCCGGGTGCAGATAAAGCTACGGTTGTTGATGTCAATTTGGACATTCGAGATAAAGAATTCCTCGTATTGGTTGGTCCCTCCGGTTGCGGGAAGTCTACTACACTTCGTATGATTGCTGGTCTGGAGGAAATTTCAGATGGTAAATTGTACATTGGGGATCGTGTTGTGAACGACGTGGCTCCAAAGGACCGCGATATCGCGATGGTATTCCAATCCTACGCCCTGTATCCGCACATGAGCGTGTACCAGAACATGGCGTTCGGTCTGAAACTGCGCAAAGTTAAGAAAGAAGAAATCGACAAGAAAGTACGCGAAGCTGCCAAAATACTCGATATCGAGCACTTGCTGGAACGTAAACCTAAGGCGCTGTCCGGTGGTCAACGCCAACGTGTCGCTCTGGGCCGTGCGATTGTCCGCGATCCTCAAGTCTTCCTGATGGATGAGCCGCTCTCCAACTTGGATGCTAAACTTCGTGGTCAAATGCGTGCTGAAATCACTAAACTGGTTAAACGCCTTGAAACCACTTGTATCTATGTAACACATGACCAAATTGAAGCCATGACGATGGGTGATCGGATTGTCGTTATGAAGGATGGTATCATTCAACAAGCTGCATCCCCGGATGAACTGTACAACCGTCCAGTGAATCTGTTCGTTGCTGGTTTTATCGGCTCTCCTACGATGAACTTTATCACAGGTCAGCTGGTTGAAAAAGAAGGTGCATTGCATTTTACTGCGCCGGGTCTGGATCTGTTCGTACCAGAAGGTAAAGGACAGATTTTAAAAGCGAAGGGCTATATCGGCAAAGATGTGATCTTGGGTATCCGTCCTGAGGATATTCATGAAGAGCCTGTATTCTTGGAGGCTTCTCCGAATACAATCTTTACATCCACTGTGGATGTAACAGAAAATCTCGGTCATGAAATGCTGTTGTACCTGAGCGGTGCCGGAAATGATACGATTATTGCCCGTGTAGACGGACGCTCCAATACTCGTGATGGTGTCAAAGCGAAGTTGGCTGTTGATATGAACAAGGTTCATATTTTTGATAAGGAATCGGAATTGAGTATTCTGGTTGGCGAATAAAATTTGCCTCTGGAAGAGAGTCGCAGTTTTCCCCAAGCGGAGAACTGCGACTCTTTTTGTATATCGCATACGGCTACTAGCTTCGGCATTGCATTCATTGGAAAATTCCGATACGATGGGTACAATGGTACAGGTCTAGATGCAGGCAAGGTTCGTTGGCAAGGGTCCTAGATGGGATCAATCCAGCTGTCGGAATAGAGTTAGCCTGGAACCATAGTGTTAAATCAAATGGAGTGTGGATTGATGCAGTGCAGCATAGACTGGCGTTGGGCTGTATGGTTAATAGGGTAAAGCTACATAAATCAAATGACGTATAGAATCCGGTGTTGCAGATGAAGGGGAGAATACAATGGCTAAACAGGTAAAGGTATCCGAGCTTGTACAGCAGTTTCAAATGGAAGTTATTTCTGGTGAAAAAGGTCTGCGAAGACTGATCACAGTGGATGATTTGAATCGCCCAGGTCTGGAGATGGCCGGGTATTTTGAATATCATACACAGGAGCGGGTACAGCTTCTGGGAAGGTCTGAGTTGGCTTTTCTGGGGATGCTTCCTCCTGAGGAGCGTCGGGATCGGATGGAGCGTCTGTGTACAGAGCTGACTCCATGCATTATTATCACACGTGGTCTGGAGGTACCGGCTGAGCTAGTGGAGGCGAGCGCAGAGCGAGATATTCCTGTACTGCGCACTAATATGGCGACGACGATTTTATCAAGCCGCATCACAGGCTTTCTCGAAAGAAAGCTGGCTCCTACGGCGACTATTCATGGTGTACTGTGTGACGTGTATGGCGTGGGAATGCTTATCACAGGAAGTAGCGGAATTGGTAAAAGTGAAACGGCACTGGAACTGGTTAAACGTGGACATCGCTTGGTAGCAGATGATGCGGTAGAAATTCGGCAAACGTCCGATTTTCAGCTGCATGGTACGGCACCTGAGCTGATCCGTCACCTCTTGGAAATTCGTGGCGTGGGCATTATTAATGTGATGACGCTGTTTGGTGCTGGCGCAGTTCGTAATAACAAGCGGATTACATTGGTTGTTCGTCTGGAGGCATGGCAGCAGGACAAGCAGTATGACCGTCTTGGTCTCGATGAGGAAACGACACGCATTATTGATACAGATGTTCCACTGGTTACAATCCCAGTTCGTCCGGGCCGAAACTTGGCTGTTATTATCGAGGTGGCGGCGATGAACTATCGTTTGAAACAAATGGGCGTTAATGCAGCCCTGCAATTTACAAACAAGCTGACTGCTACGATTTCTGAAGATATGGAAGAGATGGATTAAGGTTTGTTCGTTTGCAAGGAAGAACGAGGAGTGAGAGAAACATATGTCAACGGCAACATTACTGCTGAATCCGATCGCTTTTTCAATCGGGGCAATCAAGGTCCACTGGTATGGGCTTATTTTGGGGCTGGCGGCGCTTGTGGGTTTATATCTCGCCATCCGTGAAGGAAAAAGATTCGGTATTCCGCAGGACTTTTTTATGGATATGCTGCTTCTGGGTGTTCCATCAGCTATTATTGGAGCGCGTATTTATTATGTAGCCTTCAAATGGGAAGACTACCGAGATAATCTATGGGATGTTTTCAAAATTTGGAACGGCGGTATTGCGATATACGGTGCCTTGATCGGGGCCATTATATGTGCGGTCATTTATTTCCGGTATAAAGGGTATAACTTCTGGCGTATCGCTGATATTTGTGCACCAGGCCTACTGATCGGTCAAGCGATTGGACGCTGGGGTAATTTTGTCAATCAGGAAGCCTACGGTGGACCGACGGAAGAAACATTTTTGCGAAATCAGCTCCATCTGCCGGATTTCATTGTGAATCAGATGAACGTTAACGGGGTTTTCCATCACCCTACATTTTTATATGAATCACTGTGGAGTATTGTCGGTGTGATTTTGCTGCTCGTCATTCGTCGTATGAAATTTGTACGTGCAGGCGAAATGTTTGCGTTTTACTTCATTTGGTACTCGATTGGCCGCTTTTTCATCGAGCGTGTACGGACGGATAGTTTGGCTTTTCAGGGACCAGATTGGCTGGCTTCCTTTGTGAATGCTTTGTGGTCTCCTATGGTGTGGTTAGGGTTTGAACCAGGGCATCTGGACCCGAGTTACGGTAATGTACGGATCTCGCAATTGCTGCCTATTTTCATTGTGGTAGCCGCCGTGATTTTCATTTTGGTTCGTCGCCGGAAGGGCACATCTGTTGCTCGGTATAGCGATCCGATTATCTCCAGCAAAGCGGGGATTGATCAGGTACCTGACGTGACGCCAGAACAGGTATCCCGTCCAGGACAGGGCGCGGTTCCTCCAACAGCTACGACGGATAAGCTACCTAAGGAAGACACGGACGAGGACAAGAAGGAGCATCTATGATAAATACGATTTTGTTTGATTTAGACGGCACCATCATGGATACGAATGAGTTGATTATCAGCACATTTCTACACATTTTGAATCATCCGGATGCTGATCCGCTGACGCGGGAGCATATTATTCCTCATATGGGTGGAACGCTGGACGATCAACTCCGTACTTTTTCGGGATTAACGGATGTATCTGGGTTAGTTAAGGACTATCGTTCTTATAATCAGATTCATCATGATCAAATGGTGAAGCCATTTCCATATGTCATTGAGGTTATTCAGGAGTTGCGTGCGCGAGGAATTAAGCTGGGGGTTGTGACAACCAAAATACGACCATCCACGTTACGTGTACTTAACCTGTTCAATCTGACCTCCTCTATGGACTATATTGTGACGGTAGACGATGTGGAGCATCCAAAGCCACACGCTGAGCCAGTGCTCAAGGCATTGGCAGGTTTGAATGCTGAAGCAGAGCATACATTGATGGTCGGAGACAGTTCTTTTGATATTTTGTCAGCTCAGGCAGCAGGTGTGAAATCGGCTGGTGTAGCTTGGTCGCTCAAGGGTGAGGAAACTCTGCGCGGATATGGGCCAGACTACATGTTGCATGATATGCGGGATTTGCTGAAGCTGGAGCTTCAAGGTGTCAATGTATCGTGAGAAAGGTGAACCGCTATCCTGTAGAAGGTCCCAATGCGTTGTGGCAGATTTATCGGACGGTGAGCCGCTGGAAAGGCATTAAGAACTTTATTTTTATACAGATTGCCCGGTATTGTCCTGTGCTTTCTCTGAAAAACGTCATTTACCGCAGAATGCTGGGGATGAAGGTGGGGCAACATGCGGCCTTCGGCCTGATGGTGATGGTAGATGTTTTTTTTCCGGAGCATATTACGATAGGGAACAATTCGGTCATTGGATATAACACGACGATACTGGCTCACGAATACCTCATAGAGGAGTATCGTATCGGTAAAGTGGTGATTGGTGATCATGTGTTGATCGGCGCCAACACAACCATTTTGCCGGGTGTGACCATCGGTGACGGAGCTATCGTAGCGGCCGGAGCGGTCGTGCATAAAGACGTGCCCGCAGGTGCATTTGTGGGTGGCAATCCGTTACGTGATTTAAGACGCTCTGGTGTGAATGAGCAGTAAATAGCACAATAGAAAGGCCCCTTATGTATTAAGGGGTCTTTCTTGCATTGTTTTTCTGTATAATAAGTGGGGTAATGCATGTTAATTATGTTTAAAAATTGATAACAGACATATTTGCAAGGCGATATGGGAGCGTGTTGATTTGGTCAAAAAAGAACGTATACCAGAGCTTGATATTTACCGGGGAATATTAATTGCAGCCGTTGTTACCATTCATGCGACTTCAATGGCTTTAATTGATGCGCGTCATTCTCTATTGTTTTATCCTTTTTTATTTTTAAATGTGTTTAGTAGCTTTGCAGTGCCCGTATTTATTTTTGTGAGCGGGTTTGTTTTATTTTACAATTATGTTGATAGGCCGCTTCGTGGTAAGAATATGCTTATATTTTTCCGAAAAAGACTGATGTTTATTGTGTTACCGTACGTTTTGTTTTCTCTTGTGTATTATTTGACCTTGGTAACACGTGGGTTGATGCCGCTCAGTGATCTTCCGCTCGTGCTGTTAACGGGAAAGGCATACACGCATTTGTATTATGTCATCATCATCATCCAATTTTATTTGGTCTTTCCGCTGTTGCTGTGGGGAGTGCAGCGTTTATGCCATTCGATATCGAGTCCACGGAGAGCAGCCTTTGTCATTTTGATAGTAGGGTTAGTCATTCAATGGGGGTTTGTATTGCTGAACAAATACGTTTGGCAAGAGGAAAGAGGAAGTCTTGCGATTACGTATATCAGTTATTTTGCCTTGGGTGCAGCTGTAGCAATTGGATATGAAGGGTTTAAAAAGTGGCTTTTACCGGTGTCAGGTACGGCAATTAGTCGCAGTCAGTTGATCAGTTGGTGGGGCTTGTGGGTGGCTTGGCTACTCCTGGGTATAGCTTATGTGCAAATATGGTTTGTAGCATACCGCAAAGCCATCTATGCAGACTCGCTGATCTATGAACTGCTCCATAATGCATATGCCCTCGTCTCTGCGCTGGTGCTGTTTCAGTTCTCGGTCTTATTATATCGTCATACTAACGATAGGTTGCGAATGTTAATCAGTTGGCTGGGGGCATGCTCATTCGGCATTTATTTACTTCACCCAGCGTTATTGCGGGTGTATCGCAAGTTAGATTTCCAAGGAACGCCGGTAGAATATATCTTCTCTGTTGCGGGTGGATGGTTGTTGGCGCTGTTTGGCTCATGGCTGATTGTGACGTTGTGTTTTCGATATGTACCATTTGCATGGATCGGTTTGGGCACGGTTCCAAAGTTTCCTTCCCGGAGTAAAGAGAACAGATAAATAGCTAAATATTTTGATTTGGACTGTTAGCTTAAAGCTGGCAGTCTTTTTTTAGAGTACAGAATTTATAAGTTTTCAGTGGAGCTGAACAACTCTATATGCACAAAAATTACCGTAAGCGCGGTCTTGCTCCGGAGAATACGTTGATAGATGTTTTTCATATAGGATTCATGTATTTTGCATTGGATAAAATATAGAGAGGGGCAGCCACTTGGCGAATCCGTAAAAAAAAGGGCTGCGCTGTTCGGTTGACGTTCACAAGTAGGGCATGATAATATATCGAATATACTTTAGTTTGTTAGCACTTTACCATGATAAAGATATTGTGAAATCATGAGGTGATAGAGATGTCTAAGCCAAAAGGATTTGAGATCCCTGTAGGGGTTCGAGATTATCTTCCGCGTGCAGTGTCGAAGCTGCGGGCCATTGAACTGAATGTACTCGAATGCATGGAGCGTTGGGGTTACCGCCAGATTATGACGCCTACGATGGAATACTACGATACGGTGGGAGTGGCTAGTTCTACTTCCGATCGGAAGCTGTTTAAATTGCTCAATAACCGGGGAACCACGTTGGTGCTGCGATCGGATATGACCGCTCCGATTGCACGGGTGGTATCTTCGTTGCTAAAGGAAGAGGAAGTACCACTCCGACTTTCCTATCACGCAAATGTATTTCGGGCGATTGAGGAAGAAGCAGGAAGAGAAGCGGAGTTTTTTCAGACGGGTGTGGAGCTGGTGGGTGATGATTCGCCTGAGGCTGATGCAGAAGTTGTAGCATTGGCAATTGCATCATTACAGGCAGCAGGGGTGACCTCTTTTAAAATTGCCATGGGACATGTGGGATTCCTGAACGGCTTATTTGAGGAAATCATTCCCGGCCGTCAGGCTGAACAACATGCGCTAAAGGAACTGTTGCTCAGTCGTGATGTAGTGGGCTACCGAACAGCGATTGAAGCTTTGGGCTTGGCTCCCGAACATCGGGATAAGCTGGAAGCTATTCTTCGGTTGCGCGGTGGAAAAGAAATTTGTGACCAGGCTACCCGTCTTAGTGTGGAGCAGCAGACGATTCGATCCATTGCACATTTGTGCGAGGTGTGGGAAGTGCTGGAGGCTTACGGCGTATCTGAGCATGTGTTAATCGACCTTACCATGATCGGGGATTTCTCATATTATACAGGAATGACTTTTGAGGGCTATGCAGCGGAGATTGGGTTCCCGGTATGCAACGGAGGCCGCTATGACAATCTGCTTCAGCAGTTTGGTCGATCCGTACCTGCAACGGGATTTGCATTGAAGACGAACCGGATCGTCGATGGTGTGGATGGTATCCAAATGGAGACGAAGCTTCCTGTACTTATCCGTTATGACGCACAGGGACGCCAAGAGGCGTTATCCGCAGCGGCACAGCTACGCGCAATAGGCCTTACTGTAGTGACAGGGCTCACGGGCGGAACGGAAGATCGACGTCGTGAACAGCATGGCCTGTACGCAGAGGTATACAGCTATACAGCCGAAGGAAGACAGCCAGTACAAAGGAGAGAATTGCCATGACGGAAACGTTGAAGGTAGCCATGCCAAAGGGACGGATTTATAAGCAGGCTTCCGAGCTGTTTCGCCAGGCTGGGGTTCCGATTCCACTGGATGTGGACGAAACGCGTAAACTGGTCATTCCACTGCCTGAGCTAGGCATGGAATTTATTATGGCGAAGCCCGTCGATGTTCCTACGTATGTGGAGTATGGGGCGGCGGACATCGGCATTGTGGGCAAGGATGTTTTGCTGGAAGAAAACAAGGATGTGTATGAACTGCTGGATCTCGGAATTGCCCGTTGTCGGATGTCGGTGATTGCTTTACCAGATTGGCAGCCAGGTATTCGTCAGCGGGTCGCTACAAAATATCCGAACGTGGCTTCCCAGTATTTTCGGGAGCAAGGTCAGCAGGTGGAGGTTATTAAGCTGAATGGCTCCATTGAACTGGCGCCGTTAATTGGTCTGGCAGACCGCATTGTTGATATGGTGGAAACGGGGCAAACCTTGCGGGAGAACGGATTAGTCGAGCAGATCAGCATACTGGATATTACCAGTCGTCTGATTGCCAATCGGGTCAGCTACCGGATGAAAAACGGCCCGATTCAGGCGTTGTGTGACCGATTGCATCAGGTGATTCCAAATGCGGTGGCACCCCGTGAATAAATGAACTAAAGGAATAAGCCAATAGTTAAAAGGGCATTCTGCAAGCTTGCAAGTAAGGGGGAATGGACAAATGAAGATCGTATCAGCCCGTGATTTCAGCCTCCAACGGGAGGTGGATTACGGCACACCTGAGCAAAATGAGGCTGTGCGTACCATTATTCATTCGGTACGCCAAGAGGGGGATGAGGCTGTCCTGCGGTATACGCAATCGTTTGATGGTGTATCGCTGGTAGCAGAGCAACTTCGTGTGACGGAGGAAGAATTGAAGGCGGCATATGACAAGGTAGAGCCTTCTTTTTTACAGGCGATTCGAGAGGCGGCGGATAATATCCGTGCTTTTCACATGAAGCAAAAACGTAATTCGTGGATGGATTTACAGCCGGATGGTAGCTTGCTCGGCCAAATTATCCGACCGTTGAAACGTGTAGGCGTGTATGTTCCGGGCGGTAAAGCAGCCTATCCATCCTCGGTGCTGATGAATGTCATTCCCGCTCAGGTAGCTGGTGTACCGGAGATTGTCATGGTGACACCCCCGGCGACAGGCGGCAAGGCAGGGATAGATCCATATACACTGGTAGCTGCGGCAGAGGCTGGTGTAACGGAAATATATAGGGTTGGCGGAGCGCAGGCGATTGCCTCTCTCGCTTACGGAACACATAGCATTGAACCAGTCGATAAAATTTGCGGTCCCGGCAACATTTATGTAGCGCTAGCGAAGCGAGAGGTGTACGGCGCGGTGGATATCGACAGTATAGCGGGACCAAGTGAAATTGTCGTGTTGGCTGACGACACGGCGAATGCCTCTTATGTAGCGGCCGACCTGCTTTCACAGGCGGAACATGATGAAATGGCCTCAGCCATACTGGTTACGCCCTCGCAACGCTTGGCCAAAGAAGTATCAGCTGAAGTACAGCGCCAATTGGCAGAGCTGCCGCGTAGAGATATTGCTGCTGCATCTGTGGAGGCATACGGGGCTATCATTGTCGTCGACACTTTGGAAGAGGGTATCCATATTGTAAACCAACTGGCGCCAGAACATTTGGAAATTATGACAGAGCAGCCGATGGAGCATGTGGGTCTGATCGAAAACGCGGGAGCTATTTTCCTGGGAGCGTACAGCTCGGAGCCGGTAGGCGATTATTTTGCTGGACCTAACCACATTATCCCGACGAATGGAACGGCGCGGTTTTCTTCGCCAGTGGATATTGATGATTTTATCAAGAAGTCGAGTATGATCTATTACAGCAAGGAAGCACTGCTGCGCAATGGAGAGACGATTATGCAGCTTGCCCGCCATGAAGGACTGGAAGGTCACGCACGGGCGATACAAGTTCGATTGGACAATGAAAAGAAGGCGGTGGATGGCGATGGGGAACGAAAATAACGTAACAGGACGTACAGGCAGCGTCAGCCGAAAGACGAACGAAACGGATATTCAGCTATCTTTTGCAGTAGACGGCACAGGGCAAGCTGAGATTGAAACGGATGTTCCTTTTCTGAATCACATGCTGGATTTGTTCACCAAGCACGGACAATTTGATCTTAATGTACAGGCCAGAGGGGATGTTGATATCGACGATCATCATACCGTGGAGGACATTGGTATTTGTTTGGGGCAAACCTTGCTGAAAGCGTTGGGTGATAAAAAAGGAATTAAGCGCTATGCCAGCGTCTTTGTACCGATGGATGAGGCGCTCGCGCAAGTTGTCATTGATCTGAGTAACCGACCCCATTTTGAGTATCGTGCGGAGTATCCATCACAGCAGGTAGGGAGCTTTTCGACAGAGCTGGTGCATGAATTTCTGTGGAAATTTGCGTTGGAGGCTCGCATGACGCTACACGTCATCGTTCACTACGGGCAAAATACCCACCATATGATTGAGGCGGTGTTCAAAGCACTGGGACGTGCACTGGATGAAGCGACCTCCATTGATCCGCGAGTGACGGGAGTGCCTTCAACGAAGGGAGTGCTGTAGTCCATGTCCATTGCCATTGTGGATTACGGCAGAGGCAATCTGCATAGTGTGAGCAAGGCGGTTGAGCGTCTTGGCTATGAGGCTGTAGTAACGGGAGATGCCCAAGTGATTCGTTCCTCCAGCGGTGTGATTTTGCCGGGTGTAGGGGCATTCGGGGACGCTATGGAGCATTTGCGTTCCAGCGGATTGGATCGGGTGATTCAGGAGGTTGCAAGCGCTGGACAACCGCTGCTCGGTGTTTGTCTAGGAATGCAACTGTTATTCACTCGTGGTGAAGAATACGGCAGTCACGAAGGGCTTAATATTTTACCAGGCGAGGTTATTCGGTTTGCTCCTGATCTGGGGGTTAAAGTGCCGCATATGGGCTGGAATCGTCTGCGTATGACTCAGCCGGATCACCCGTTGCTACAGGGCTTGGAGGAAGGACATGTGTATTTTGTGCATTCCTATCATGCGAAGCCGGAGGTCGAAAGTGACCTGCTGGCGGTGACCGACTACGGTGGGCCCGTAACGGCTATCGTGGGCAGAGGCCATGTATATGGCATGCAGTTCCACCCAGAGAAAAGCGGGGAAATGGGGATGCAACTGCTTCGTCAGTTTTTGGAACTAGCGGAAGCGGAAAAGCGAGCGTAACGATTCGTGAGTTTGCAGTTGGAGGTACGCCAACTTTGGTCGTTAATTGATGTAAAGGCATATAGATGTTGAATAGCTCACAAGGGGGTCATACTTTGTTCACGATATACCCGGCGATTGATATTCGCGATGGCAAATGTGTACGACTGGTACAAGGAGATTATAGCCAGGAGACGATATACAACGAAAACCCGGTGGAGGTTGCCCAAGAATGGGAGCGTTTGGGCGGCTCCTACATTCATTTGGTTGATTTGGACGGTGCTAAAGCAGGTCAACCGGTGAACGATGAGCTCATTGGGCGCATCGCTTCTGCGGTGCAAGTGCCTGTACAAGTGGGTGGCGGCCTGCGTACACGTGAACATGTGGAGCGGCTGTTGTCGCTGGGCGTGAGCCGTGTGATCTTGGGGACGGCAGCGATTGAGGATCGTGCTTTTACGGAAGCGGTATTGGGTACCTACGGTGATCGGATCGCCATTGGTCTGGATGCACGGAATGGCTATGTGGCCACGCGTGGATGGCTTGAAACCTCGGAGGTTCGAGCGGACGAATTGGCTGCTGAGTTGGCCTCCAAGGGAGCTGAAACGTTCATTTTCACAGACATTTCCCGCGACGGAATGATGCAAGGCCCGAATGTTGAGGCTATCGTAGCCCTTGCGAAAAGCAGTGGACGAACCGTGATCGCTTCCGGCGGTGTCAGCAAGATGGACGATCTAATCACGCTGAGCACCTATGCGAAAGAGGGTGTGGGCGGTGCTATTGTGGGTAAGGCATTGTATACAGGCAGCATTGATTTACAGGTCGCCGTACAAGCTGTAGCAAAGGCATAGGGGGAGTAGGCATGCTGGCTAAACGTATTATTCCCTGCTTGGATGTAAAGGATGGCAGGGTGGTTAAGGGCGTTAATTTTGTGAACTTACGCGATGCAGGCGATCCGGTGGAATTGGCGGCGCTTTATGACCGGGAAGGGGCAGACGAAATCGTATTTCTGGATATTTCTGCTTCAGTTGAAGGGCGTGCCACCATGGAAGAAGTAGTTCGTCAGACAGCCGGGGAAATTGCCATTCCTTTCACCGTAGGTGGCGGGATATCTCATGTCGATGATATGAAACGCATTTTGCGTGCCGGAGCTGATAAAATCGGCGTAAATACGGCAGCTGTCCGTAACCCTCAGCTGATTGCGGAGGGTGCGCGCAGCTTTGGCTCACAATGTATCGTTGTTGCCATTGATGCCAAGTACAACAAGGCGTGGGACGAGTGGGAAGTGTATACGCACGGAGGCCGCACGCCATCTGGTATCCGCGCCTTGGCCTGGGCCAAGGAAGCTGAGCAGTTGGGAGCCGGTGAGATTCTGCTGACCAGCATGAATGCGGACGGAACCAAGGACGGCTTTGACCTGCCACTGACTTCCGCGGTGTCGGATACCGTCGGGATTCCAGTTATCGCTTCTGGCGGAGCAGGCAAACAGGAGCATTTCTATGACGTGTTTACGGCGGGCAAAGCGGATGCTGGATTAGCAGCAACGATTTTTCACTATAAAGAAATAGGAATCCCTGAGCTAAAACGGGATTTGAAGCGCAGAGGAGTGGAGATACGATGAGCAACGAATTGAACCAACAGCTATCTCTGGAGCAGATATTGGATAATGTCCGCTGGAATGAGGCAGGTCTTGTCTCGGCGATTGTGCAGGATGATGCTACGCTTCAGGTGCTGACGCTGGCCTATATGAACCGCGAGTCGCTGAAACTATCTTTGGAGTCGGGAGAGACCTGGTTCTGGTCTCGTTCCAGACAGGAGCTGTGGCATAAGGGGGCTACTTCGGGGAATACGCAAAAAATCACCTCCATCCAGCTGGATTGTGACGGTGATGCCCTGTTGGTACGTGTCATTCCGAGTGGTCCTGCCTGTCATACAGGAGCAACGAGCTGCTTTTTTCGTGATATTTCCGCGCCAGGAACGGCTGTAGCACCTGTTGCAGGAAATGCAGGAGACCACACGCTGGTAAATGATGTTTCCAATGCTTCAGCAGACCGCTTTGAGGTGCTTGCCCAGCTGGAGGCGATTATTAAGGAGCGCGAAGAGACACGTCCTGAAGGGGCCTATACGACTTATCTTTTTGATAAAGGTGTAGACAAAATCTTGAAAAAGGTTGGCGAGGAAGCATCCGAGACAATCATTGCCGCCAAAAATAAAGATAATGACGAACTGCGCCTGGAGGTCAGCGATTTGATTTATCACCTGCTGGTGCTGTTGCAGGAGCGCAAGCTACCGCTCGATGACGTGCTGGCTGAGCTGAATCGCCGTCATGAACGTCCTCGTCGTGATTAGTACGGTTTGTTGTAGTGTTGAAAGGGGGAGGGTCGCATGAAAATCGACTATCATACGCATCACGCCCGCTGCGGGCATGCCATAGGGAGTCTGGAAGAGTATGTACAGCAGGGAATTCGGCTGGGTCTGGATCAGCTCGGCTTGTCCGATCACATGCCACTACTGCATGTAAAACCGGCTGACTATTATCCGGAAATGGCGATGCCTATGGAGGAGCTTCCCCGATACGTGGAAGAATGTTTGGAACTGAAGGAACGTTTTAAAGGGCAAATTGATATTCGTGTTGGCTTGGAAGGCGACTACATCGAGGGCTGGGAACGAGAAATCGAGGACATCATCACCGCGTATCCCTGGGATTATGTGATTGGTTCCGTCCACTTTCTCGGTGAATGGGATGTCACGGACTTCCGTCAGGTACACCATTGGGAAGGCAAAAATGTGCTTGAGGTGTACCGCACGTATTATGATGCAGTTTCCAAGGCGGCAGCTACCGGTTTGTATGACATCATGGGTCATCTGGATGTCATTAAGCGCTTCGGCTATCATCCGAAGTCGGAGGAAATGGAGGAGCTGCGTGAACTGGAGCGCTCCGCACTCTCAGTTGTTGCCCGTAGCGGTCGGGTGATGGAACTGAATGCATCAGGGCTTTCGAAGCCCTGTGCCGAGATGTTCCCGAGCCGCCGCATGCTGGAAGAAGCTTTTTCGCTAGGCATCCCGCTGACCGTAGGATCGGATGCTCATGATCCGGCGAAGCTGTCCGAGCACTTGGAGAAGGCACGCGCGCTTCTATATGAAGTCGGTTATCGCGAGCTTGCCGTATTTCAGCATCGCGAGCGCTCGCTGGTGCCGCTGACGCTTTAATTATTACGTTTATTGGGTCTAAGTATCATATCCAGTGGCTAGCCGAACGCTCCCTATTTATACAGGGAAAAAGCGCTCGGCTATTTAGCGTATTCTTGTATATATATCTATCGGTATACGAGCATGTATCCGTTTTTTGGAATGAGGTAGGATCGACTGTCAAGTCGTTTTGAAGTTGTGGTATACTGAAGGGTATGAACATGCCAGTTACTTTTAAAGGAGGTGCCTTGGTTATTTATGAAAGGGAAACATCTGCGAGTATCGGAACCTAGCCCTAAAATTATTGCTTTGCGTTTCGACGCATCTTTCTTTTTTGAGAAAGCTGTGCGCTCGCTTGATCGCAATCATTATGACAAGGCATTGAAATATTTTCGCAAAGCCGTTGAATATGAACCGGATAATCCGGTGAATCATTGCAATATGGCGGGTATATTATCAGAGATGGGGGATTATGCAGGTTCGAATGAGATCCTGTCCTCTGTTCTGAGTGACGTAGACTCGTCGATGACAGAGTGTTATTTCTATATGGCGAATAATTACGCTAATATGGAGCAGTTTGAAGAAGCGGAGAAAGCATTGGTCACGTACCTGGAGGAGGACGAAGAAGGCCAGTTTCTTGATGAAGCGGAGGAAATGATGGAGCTGCTCTATTATGAGCTGGACCGTCCAACGAAGCTGAACCGCATTAAGGCCCGGCAGGGAGTAGTAGAGCATGATCAGGCTCGTGTCCTGCTGGAGGAGGGGAAATTTGCTCAGGCAGCCCAGTTGCTCAAGCAAATTTCAGAGGAACAACCGGATATGTTCGCTGCGCGGAATAATCTGGCGCTGGCGTATTACTACATGGGATTGTTCCAAAATGCTAAGGCTACCATTATTCAAGTGCTGGAAGATGAGCCGGGTAATTTACACGCATTGTGCAACTTGGCGATCTTTTATCAGCACGAGGGCGGCGGCCCGGAATTGGATCGTCTGGTGCAGACTTTGGCGGTTACTATACCGTTTCAGGAGGAGCAGGTATTCAAGCTGGCGACCACTATGGGGATTCTCGGACGCCATGAGGAGGCCTACAGACATTTCCGCAGGTTGCTTCATGGCGATGGAGAGAACAATGCGGACGCTTCTTTGTACCATTACACGGCGGTAGCTGCCAGCAATACGGGAAGATATGCGGAAGCTCGGCGGTTGTGGAGTCATTTGCAAAAGCAGGATGCTTCCTCGGAAGTTCCGCGGTTTTTCCTGTCCCGATTGGAGGAACTCCAGCAGGAGGGTACACCGCTGCAAGTGCTCAGCTATCATTATCATCTCCCGTTTGAGGAGCAATTCCGCATGTGGGAGAAGTTTGGTGCTGACCAGGTGCCTGACAGTATGAAGAAGGACCCGCTAATCCGGTCATCCTTCTTCTGGGCCTTGCGCCACGGGGACCGGGCGACTCAGCTTCAGGTCATTCAGGCGTTAAGCCTAATCGGTGATGATGAGGTGCGTCAGGCACTGGAGTCCTTCGTAGAAGACCCGGACCAGGAGGATGAACTGAAACGCCGTGCCTTGCAAGTATTGCAAGAGCTGGCGGAGCAGGGTGAGCAGAAAACGTACCCGGAAACGGAACATTCTGATCAGTTGGAGGTTGAGAACGATCCGCATACAATTGAAGGTGATGTATCTGCTTCCCCGGTCGATCCACAATGGCAGGCAGTGCTGGATAAGGTACTGACCGTCATGAGCAAGCCATCAGATCCGGCCATGCAGCACGATTTGAGATCGCTTTGGCTGGAGTATTTGGATCGGCTTGCCCCGGAAGTTCCGATGGTTCAGCATACTGAGGGATGGGCAGCGGCGCTGGAATATTTGACAGCTAAAATGCATCATCATTCAGTCACCTATCAGGAAGTAGCCGATCGTTATGGTATTTCCGTATCGACCGTAAGCCGCTATGCACGCCAGATTGACAGCGTGTGTGGTATCAAACAGAAGTTGAAGCAACCGCTCTCCACGTTTAAAAAGCAGGTCTGAGACCTGCTCCAAACATCACTTAAAGGAGGCAACAAACGTATGTATAAATCCATAATTATTGGTACAGGTCCTGCAGGCTACACAGCCGCTATTTATTTGGCACGCGCTAACATGAATCCGCTGATCATTGAAGGGATGCAGCCCGGTGGGCAGCTTACTACAACGACCGAAATTGAAAATTTCCCGGGTTTTGAGCAAGGTATCCTCGGGCCTGAACTGATGGATAATATGCGCAAGCAGGCTGAACGTTTTGGCGCTGAATTTACTTCCGGATGGGTAGAGGAAGTAGATTTCAGCAAACGCCCTTTTAAAGTGAAGGTAGAGGGTAAAGGTATCATTGAGGCGGAGTCGGTCATTATTGCTACAGGTGCGTCCGCCAAATATCTAGGCATTCCGGGTGAGCAGGACAATGTAGGTCGCGGAGTCAGCACGTGCGCAACTTGCGATGGATTCTTTTTCCGCGGGAAAAAGATTGTCGTGGTTGGCGGTGGCGATTCAGCCATGGAGGAAGCGAGCTTCTTGACCCGTTTTGCTTCCAGTGTAACCTTGGTCCATCGTCGCGATGAGTTGCGGGCATCCAAAATTATGCAAGATCGTGCGCGTGAGAACGAAAAAGTACATTGGGCATTAAACCGGACTCCTCTGGAAGTTGTGACGGGAGAAGCTGGCTTAAAAGGTTTGAAGGTACACAATAATGAGACCAATCAGGATGAGCTGATTGAGGTAGATGGCGTGTTCGTAGCCATCGGGCATACACCGAACACAGGTTTCCTGAACGGACAAATTCATACCGATGAACACGGCTATATTGTAGTAAAGCCAGGCACAACGGAAACGAACATCCCCGGAGTTTTTGCCTGTGGGGACGTACAGGATAACCGTTACCGTCAAGCTATTACGGCTGCGGGAACGGGCTGTATGGCGGCTATGGACTGCGAGAAGTATCTCGAAGGCAGTGCTGTTCACGACTGGAGCGAAACACTGGATCAATAAAAGCGTGTCTATGGTATACAAAAAGGCTAACGGGAGAGCGAAGGAAACCTCTGTTATGCCGCATCTTTTGTTCAGGAAGAGAAAGCCTGCTGCGTTTGCACAGGCTTTCTCCTTTTTATGATTATAGAATTTATAAGTTTTCAGCGGAGCTGAACAATCTATAATCGCAAGAAAAATTTCCGTTAAGCGTGGTCTGGCTTCCTTGAAAGTACGTCAATAGACGTTTTTCTTATGGGTGCATGAGGTTAAAAATTCCGCTAATCGTACACTTTTCAACAAGGAAGTGTCCTTGACCGTAACGGGGGCTTCAATTATAGTTGGAACGTAGGATTACTATTATGAA
Organism: Paenibacillus sp. FSL P2-0322; assembly: GCF_037975315.1. Lineage (NCBI taxonomy): Bacteria > Bacillati > Bacillota > Bacilli > Caryophanales > Paenibacillaceae > Paenibacillus > Paenibacillus sp. FSL P2-0322. The sequence continues at coordinate 207,789 of NZ_CP150243.1, forward strand.
GTAGGAATTGTAAGCATATATTTCATACCAGGTTTTTAAGTAAACATAAAGGTGGCTTGGAACATGTCTGAAAGTATCTATGTAGGTGTCGATTTGGGCGGTACCGCGATTAAAGTCGGCATTTGTAATGAAAACGGACAGCTTTTGCACACATATGAGGGACCAACCGAAACCGATAAAGGTGTAGACGTTGTCATCGGTAATATCGAAAAATATGTGCGGCATATTGTTGAGCAATCTCCTTATGAGTGGGATCAACTAAAGGGTGTCGGTGCAGGCGTTGCAGGTTTTACGAATGTTCGTGATGGTATTATTGTCCTCGCTCCTAATATTGGCTTTCGTGACGTACCGATCCGTGCGCTCCTAGAGAACCGGATTGGCAAGCCTGTGAAAATAGACAACGATGCGAATGTTGCTGCGCTGGGTGAGGCTTGGGCTGGTGCAGGCAAAGGCATAGAAAACTGCGTATGCTATACCCTGGGAACAGGAGTAGGTGGCGGCATTATTATAAACGGTAAAATATACCAAGGTTCTTCGGGCATGGCCGGAGAAATTGGCCATATCAGTGTCGTACCTGATCTGGAGGCTATTCAGTGTGGATGCGGCAAAATGGGTTGCTTGGAAACTGTATCTTCCGCAACAGGCATCATTCGTATGGCCAAGGACGCTGTGGAACGTGGCGACCGGACCTCTCTGGCGCTGGAAGATCAAATTGCTGCCAAGGAAGTATTTGATGCTGCTAAAGCCGGGGATGAAGTCGCTCTGCGTATCGTGAACCGTGCTGCTTTCTATTTGGGGAAATCTATGGCAGCAGTTGCCGCTGTGCTTAATCCAGAGTTGTTTATCATAGGTGGCGGTGTTTCCAAAGCAGGCGACTTTTTGTTTGAAGAGATGCGTCGCGTGTACACCAAACTGGCACCTGAGCCCCTTCAAAAAGGGGTATCGATTGTTCCAGCTGTGCTGGGCAATGACGCAGGTATCGTAGGGGCAGCTGGTTTGTTGCTACGTTCCTGATCCTGATCCACAGGTTACTGATAATACGGGTACTGGCATAGAGCGAAGAAGCAAAAGGAGAGGGAAGTCCATATGACAGATAACCTAAAAAATGCTGCGCCGTGGGCAACGCTCATTATTATTACGGGGATGTCAGGCGCAGGGAAGACCATTGCGGTTCAGAGCCTGGAAGACTTGGGCTTCTTCTGCGTTGATAATTTGCCTCCTGTACTGATTCCCAAATTTGCCGAGTTGATTGAGCAGTCTAACGGTAAAATAGGCAAGGTGGCACTCGTAATTGATTTACGCGGACGAGAATTTTTCACCGCCTTGTCTGAATCGTTGAATTATATTAAAGATCATTTTACGATTCATTGTGAAATTTTATTCTTAAATGCGAATGATGGCGTTCTCGTACAGCGGTATAAGGAAAGCCGTAGACGTCATCCGCTGGCTCCAGACGGCATGCCTTTGGATGGGATTCGGTTGGAGCGCAAGATGTTGGAAGAATTAAAAAGCTCGGCTACACAGGTTATTGATACAAGTGTGATGAAGCCTGCAACCTTAAAGGCGAGGATTATTTCACGATTTTCTCATCTGGAGAGCAGTATGCTTTCCGTGAACATTACTTCTTTTGGCTTCAAGTATGGTATTCCCATTGATGCCGATCTTATATTCGATGTGCGCTTCCTGCCTAATCCCCACTATGTGGACCAACTACGTCCCCACACGGGACAGGATAGCGATGTATATGATTATGTCATGAAATGGCCCGAGACTCAGGCATTCTTGACCAAGTTGCTGGATATGTTACACTTTTTGATTCCGCAATATCGCAAAGAAGGCAAAAGCCAGGTCATTATCGGCATTGGCTGTACTGGCGGTAAGCATCGTTCTGTTGCAATATCGGAGTATTTAGGAAAAATGCTGGGTGCCAGCGAGACAGAATCTGTTTCTGTTTCGCATCGGGATGCTGATCGGGACCGGCATTAATGAGGTGAAATCATGAAAGAGACCGGATCACAACGGGAGCGCCCACGTATTGTTGTTATGGGCGGCGGAACCGGCTTGTCCGTCATGCTGCGGGGCTTAAAGCAAAAGCCGCTAGATATTACGGCTATTGTTACAGTCGCTGACGATGGCGGAAGCTCCGGGATTTTGCGCAGTGAGCTGCAGATGCCCCCTCCAGGGGATATTCGCAATGTGCTGACTGCCTTGGCTGACGTGGAACCAGTGATGTCAGATATGCTGAAATACCGTTTCGGTGCGGGATCAGGATTGTCAGGCCACAGCCTGGGTAATCTGATTTTAGCAGCGATGACCGATATATCGGGAGATTTTGTAACGGCGGTGCGTGAGCTTAGCCGTGTATTTGCTGTCCGGGGACGCGTGCTGCCGGCAGCTGAGGAAGGCGTTGTGCTAAGTGCCGAAATGGAGGATGGCACGGTGATTACCGGAGAGTCCAAGATCCCGGAAGCGGGCGGACGAATCAAACGCGTCTTTCTTGAACCGACTCACGTGGAGCCGTTGCCTGAGGCTGTAGAGGCCATTAATGAGGCTGATGCGATTTTGATTGGCCCCGGCAGTCTATATACCAGCATATTACCGAATCTGCTTGTACCTAAACTCGCTGAAGCTGTAGTAAAATCAGACGCTATCAAAATATTTGTCTGTAACGTTATGACCCAGCCTGGAGAAACCGATGGCTATACGGTAGGAGATCACCTGCAAGCTATTTTTGAGCATGTAGGGCATCATCTCTTCGACTATGTCATTGTAAATAACGGAGAAATTCCACCCCAAGTACAGGAAATGTATGCCGAGCAGGGCGCTAAGCCAGTTCAAGTAGACATGGGCGAGCTGACCGATCGGGGATATAAAGTGGTGGCAGATACATTAGTTCTGTTCCGTACGTATCTACGGCATGATGCCGACAAATTGAGCCAGCATATTTACCAATTGGTACAAAACTGGATATTAAGAAGGAGGTGAGTCCCTTGTCCTTTGCGGCACAAACGAAAAAAGAGCTTACGATGATTGAAAGCCAGTCCTGCTGTGAGAAAGCGGAACTATCTGCGCTCATACGTATGCTCGGATCCGTACAACTGTCGAATAAAAGGGTGATATTGGACGTGTCCACAGAAAATGCCGCGATTGCAAGGCGGATTTACTCCTTGATCAAGAAGCATTTTCAACTTCATATCGAACTGCTTGTACGGAAAAAAATGCGCTTGAAAAAAAATAATGTGTACATTGTCCGTATTCCCAATGGTGTGCAACAGCTGTTAAAGGATCTTTATATCGTTTCAGAAGGTTTCTTGTTCACTGACGGGATTAATCGGGATATCGTTCGGAAAAACTGTTGTAAGAGGGCTTATTTGCGGGGCGCCTTTATGGCAGGTGGCTCTGTCAACAATCCTGAAGGATCGTCTTACCACCTTGAAATTTCTTCGATGTATGAGGAGCATTGTCAGGCACTCGTTGATCTTGCGAATGAGTTTCACCTAAATGCTCGCTGTATTGAGCGAAAAAAAGGTTTTATTCTCTACATCAAGGAAGGCGAGAAGATCATTGAGCTGCTTAGCATCATTGGGGCGCATCAAGCCTTGTTCAAATTTGAAGATGTACGCATTATGCGCGATATGCGCAATTCCGTAAATCGCATTGTCAATTGTGAAACGGCTAATTTGAACAAGACGATCGGAGCTGCTGTCCGGCAAATTGAGAATATTAAGTTGCTGGAGAGGGAAGTTGGTTTGGAGACCTTGCCGGATAAACTGCGTGAAGTGGCAGAAATTCGACTCGCTCATCCCGATTTGAATTTAAAAGAAGTCGGGGAAATGCTCAAAGGGGTCGTGAGTAAATCGGGTGTAAATCATCGGCTTCGCAAAATTGATGAGATGGCTGACAAAATCAGGGGCGAAAATGGCCTGATTCCGTAAAAAGAATGTCCGTGGGGCTTTCAGCCCCGGTTTTTTTAGTTTTTTTTCTAGTGTCTGTCCCGGGTTAATGTTATAATGTGATAAATAAAATGGAGTAAGTAGTGTCCAGATTTATTTGATGAGGGGGTAAGCTGACATGTCAAAACATCCGGTAGTCGTACGCTTGAAAACAGGACTGCACGCCAGACCTGCTGCGTTGTTCGTACAGGAAGCGAATAAATATTCATCTGAGATTTTTGTGGAAAAAGAAGACAAAAAGGTTAATGCCAAGAGCATCATGGGTATTATGAGTCTTGCCATCAGTACAGGTACTGAAATCAATATTAGTGCTGAAGGTGCGGACGCCGAACAGGCTGTAAACGCTTTAGTAAGTCTGGTTAGTAAGGTAGAGCTGGAAAATCAATAAACAAAGATTTGCTTTGTGATATGGTGTATGCTCTTAGTGAAAAGCCCCTTTGGGGCTTTTTTTGTATCCAGAAAAAAGTCTTCGAAAACTCCTCCGTTAACTGTTTTATGGATGGATTTGTTGAATATAGACACCGTATTAAGTTCAAACTATAAATAATTAAAATCCCCGTGGTCATGCTCTGTTTCGGAAATTTGTACGCTTGGCTGCAACCTTTTTCCGTCTTTTCCGTCTGGAAGGTACAAACATTTTCAAGAAAGAGGTTGAATTCAATGAGACTTTGGACAAAAACAGTAGCCACGGCAGTTCTCGCAGGAGCATTAATGGCAGGGGGAGTAGCAGGAGGATTATGGACGGGGGCAGATCGTGCTTATGCTGCGTCAACAGCTTCGACGGTAAACGGTGTAATTAATGTGACTGGAAGCGGGGAAGTATTGGCGAAGCCCGATATTGCTTATCTCTCTATCGGTGTACAATCGGAAGGGAATACGGCAGCCGCTGCTCAAAAAGCCAATGCTACAAAATTGAACAAGGTTACACAACTGCTGAAAGAAAAGTGGAGCATTAGTGCAGATGACATTCAGACCAGCCAGTTTTATGTACAGCCTAACTACACCTATAACGAAAAAGAAGGGCAGAAGCTCAAAGGCTACACTGCCAACCATACACTTTCCGTCAAATACCGCGATTTGGATAAAATCGGTCAGTTGTTGGATGAGGCGACCAAGTCCGGAGCCAATAACGTAGATAATGTACGTTTTTCCGTGGAAAATCCTTCGACTTATGAAGAAGAAGCCATTACTAAGGCATTGGGAAGCGCACAATCTAAAGCCAGTGCTGTAGCTAAGGCAGCAAAACGCGGGTTAGGTGCTCTTGTGAGTGTGACGGTAGATGGCGGAGAAGCACAAATCTTTACACAACGTGAAAATGCCATGTCAAAATCGCTCTTGGACGTAGCAGGTGGCGGGACAGAGATACAATCGGGGCAAGTAACAGTGAAAGTTCAGGTGTCGGCTCAATACGAAATGAACTAATATAGATCATCAAACGAAGCCACAAGCGGCCAGCATCATGTGCAGGCTGGCTTGCTGGCTTTTTTTGTATACCGAAACCTTTTTGTAATGAGTCTGTCATAGCTAAGGGTTATTAGGTGTACATATTGAAATCGGAGAGTGTACAGATTGTAAACTACATACAATAGGGTATAGATATAATAATAAAAGTAGTTATCACACATAGACAATACAGATCATTAACAGGAGGAATATTTAATATGAGTAAGCATGCAAAAAAATGGGGTTCAGCACTGCTGGCGGCAGGGATTTTCGCAGGAGTCACAGCTGTTCCCGTTTCCTATATCCAGGCAGCATCGACGAAACAGCAGCAAGCGACAACACAGCAACCAGGAATCACCATCCAATGGAATGGTAAAACGTTGCCCGCTAAAGGTGTCCAAGTGAACGGGAGTACAATGATTCCGGTGGCCGCACTGCGCGACAGCTTGGGGATTCCAGTAAGCTATGATGCGAAAACAGCGACATATACCGTAGGTAGCGGGTACAATAAACTTTACATTATGGCTTCTTCCTCGGATGCCTACGTCAACGTCAATGGAATCAATACACGTAGTATGGATGCCAAACAGATCGCTGGGAAGCTATATATTCCTATGAGTTTGCTGAAAGACTATCTGGGCATAGATGCTCAATGGAATGCAGCTCAGAAAACAGTAACGCTGAGTAAAAGCCAGCTAAATCCGATTACAATTGCGTCTCAAACACTTCCAGCTTCGAGTAGTGCGAAGGTGTCCTACAAGATTAAGTACCCGCAAATCAGCGGTAGCCAGCTGAATTCTGAGGCTCAACAGGCCATTAACAATGTGCTTAAAAAGCATGCAGAAGGTATATTGGCAGCAGGCAAAAAGATGATGGCTGAGGGAGAGGCTACAACAGAAAGACCGTATGAGTTTGGAAATGATTTTGCGATTGCCTATAACAAAGATGGTATTCTGAGTGTGATTATGCAGGACTACTCGTATACGGGTGGCGCACATGGCATGACGGCACGTAAAGGATATACGTTTTCGCTCGCTGATGGTAAACTGCAGCAATTGTCTGACGTATTGAAGGCAAATCCGAACTACAAAAAGTTCCTCAATGCTGATTTGAAGAAAAAAATCGATGCACTTCAGGCTGGCGAAGGATTCGGCAAATTTAAAGAGCTGGCGGCAGATCAGAATTTTTATGTGACGAACAGTGGAGTAACAATCGTGTTTGATTTGTATGATTATGCGCCATACGCGTATGGAATTCCGGAGTTTACCTACTCGTTCGGTCAATTGCTGCCTCAAGGCGAAAAGCCTTTTGCGGGACAGAATGAATAGTAGAAATAAATAAGTCCAATTGTCTATAACCTAAAAAACAATAATGCAAAAAAGCTGCCTACCGGATAAGAAAGTCCGGAGCAGCTTTTTCATTTACCAGTTATCGAAAGAGGTGAATTTCTTCTCTTATACACCTTCTGGAGAGGAGCTAGTTAGCACTTTATCAATAATACCGTATTCCTTGGCATCATCAGCAGACATGAAGTAGTCACGGTCTGTATCTTTTTCAATGCGCTCCAGTGGTTGGCCTGTGCGATCTGCGAGAATGCGGTTCAGTTTATCACGCATTTTCAGAATGCGGCGTGCGCGGATTTCGATATCCGTTGCCTGACCTTGTGCACCACCCAGTGGTTGGTGAATCATAATTTCACTGTTTGGCAAAGCGAAACGTTTACCTTTGGCGCCTGCATTCAGCAAAAACGCGCCCATGGAAGCCGCCATACCTACGCAAATCGTAGATACGTCAGGTTTAATGTATTGCATCGTATCGAAAATGGCCATACCAGCTGTAATGGAACCGCCAGGGCTGTTAATATACAAGTGAATATCTTTTTCAGGATCTTCGGCAGCCAAAAACAGCATTTGCGCAATTATAGAGTTGGCTACAACGTCATTGACGTCCGAGCCTAACAAAATAATGCGATCCTTTAACAGTCTGGAATAAATGTCATAGGCGCGTTCGCCGCGGTTACTTTGTTCTACTACCATAGGAACATAGCTCACGTCAAAAAACCTCCCTTAAATATCGTTAGTGGATTTGGTGGACATGCCGATTACACGTCCCTTATTTATAAACTGTTACCGTAATAACCACATGATAAACAATTTCAAACAAAAAGTCAAAGAAAGTCAAACTAATGATTAAAAAAAAGAGCCCTCAGCGCTCTTATTGGTTAAAACATTATATAGAAGCATCTAAGCGTTCATTTAAAATGGCGCGCCCGCGAGGAATCGAACCTCGATCTCAGGCTCCGGAGGCCTACGTCATATCCGTTGGACCACGGGCGCATAGTTGATTCAATGCAAACAACTAACTAATTAAACAGCTAATTGGAAACAAAGATGATTATATGATATACAGCAGTGAATTGCAAGCTTTTATTAAATGCGCATATTCAGATAAATGGTTGAGAAATATAGGTTCAGATAGACTTGCATATGGAGCAAATATTGGTTAAGATATACGTGGGACTTAAAAAGTTATCCCGGGACGTTTTGAGACCAGTTAGAGATAGAGCATTAGAGACAGAACTTAGAAGTGTGCGGGAGTGGAAAGCATGCGAAAGATATTAGAAATACAGAAGCAGCTTCTGCCCGACCTCATGGATGTTTTGAAAAAAAGGTACACGATCCTGCATCAGATTATGCTGTCCGATGTTGTTGGACGCAGAACACTGGCAGCTTCACTGAACATGACTGAGCGCGTGTTGCGCGCCGAAACCGATCTTCTTAAAGCTCAGGGGCTAATTGAGATTGAGAGTGTAGGCATGAAGGTGAGCAAAGCAGGACTGGATCTGCTGGAACAGCTGGAGCCGATTGCGAACAACTTGTTCGGCCTGTCCCAATTGGAGGACCAGATTCGTCAAGCCTATGGTTTGAGGAAGGTGGTTGTCGTTCCAGGGGATTCGGATGCTTCTCCGTTAACAAAGCAGGAGCTGGGGCGCGCTGGAGCAAAAGCGTTGCTGAGTGTTATGGACGACGAGGATGTGGTCGCTGTAACAGGTGGCACGACAATTGCCGACGTGGCGGAACAACTGGCACTACCTTCTAATGGCCCACTTAAGGGTGGGTGGTTTGTACCGGCACGCGGGGGTTTGGGAGAAAGCATGGAAATGCAGGCCAACACAATTGCTTCCACAATGGCTCGCAAGGTAGGCGCTCAATACCGTCTGCTCCATGTACCGGATTTGCTCAGCAATCATGCTTACAACTCCTTGCTTGAAGATACGAACATTCAGGATATATTGAACCTGATTCGCGAGAGTCGTATCATCATTCACGGGATAGGCAACGCCATAGCGATGGCACATAGACGTAAACTTGATCCCGAAACCTTTGCCCAGATCAGCAGTGAAGGAGCGGTAGCCGAATCGTTTGGTTATTACTTTAACGAAGATGGCGTCGTTGTTCACAGAATGCTGACGCTTGGACTCCGATTGGAGGACATTAGGCGTACCGATACGGTTCTAGGTGTAGCTGGAGGCAAAAACAAGGCGGCCGCTATTCATGCGGTACTGCGTTTCGGGCAAGAGGACATTCTAGTCACCGACGAAGGCGCTGCTGTTGAGATTGTAAGTCGTTATTTAAATGATTAATATAGGATTTATGAATAGTGTTGTCTTGACGGGCTTTCGGGTCTGTCTTGAATATATAAAACTAAACTAAACGAACTTTGGGAGGAACTCACTCATGACAGTTAAAGTTGGTATTAACGGTTTCGGACGTATTGGACGCCTTGCTTTCCGCCGGATTCAAAATGTGGAAGGTATTGAAGTAGTAGCAATCAATGACTTGACAGATTCCAAAATGTTGGCACATTTGTTGAAATATGATACAACACAAGGTAATTTCCAAGGACAAGTAGAAGTACATGACGGCTTCTTCAAAGTAAACGGTAAAGAAGTTAAAGTTTTGGCTAACCGCAACCCTGAAGAACTGCCTTGGGGAGACCTGGGTGTAGACATCGTTCTGGAATGTACAGGTTTCTTCACAACTAAAGAAGCTGCTGAGAAACATTTGAAAGGCGGCGCTAAAAAAGTTGTTATCTCCGCTCCAGCTACTGGCGACATGAAAACTGTCGTTTACAACGTAAACCATGAAATTCTGGACGGAACTGAAACTGTAATCTCCGGTGCTTCTTGCACAACAAACTGCCTGGCTCCTATGGCTAAAACACTGCAAGATAAATTTGGTATCGTTGAAGGCTTGATGACTACAATTCATGCTTACACTGGCGACCAAAACACTTTGGATGCTCCACATGCTAAAGGAGACTTCCGTCGTGCTCGTGCAGCAGCTGAAAACATCATCCCTAACACAACTGGTGCTGCTAAAGCAATCGGTTTGGTTATCCCTGAGTTGAAAGGTAAATTGGATGGCGCGGCTCAACGTGTTCCAGTACCTACAGGTTCCCTGACTGAGCTGGTAACAGTTCTGGAGAAAAACGTAACTGCTGAAGAAATCAACGCTGCGATGAAAGAAGCTTCCGATCCTGAAACTTATGGATACACTGAAGATCAAATCGTTTCTTCCGACATCAAAGGTCTTACTTTCGGTTCTTTGTTTGATGCAACTCAAACTAAAGTTCTGACTGTTGGCGACAAACAACTGGTGAAAACTGTAGCTTGGTATGACAATGAAATGTCTTACACTGCACAATTGATCCGCACGTTGGAATACTTCGCAAAACTGGCTAAATAAGAACAGTCTTATTGAGCAACATCATAGAGCGGAAACAGGTTATTGTTTCCGCTCTTTATATATCAAATGTGCCTTGAATTCCTGATTCGTAAAATTATAAGGGTGCGGAGGAATATGGAGATGAACAAAAAGAGCGTACGTGATATAGAACTGAATGGAAAACGGGTGTTTGTTCGTGTAGATTTTAACGTTCCGGTTGAGGACGGTAAAATTACGGATGACAAGCGTATTCGTGAAACCTTGCCAACCATTAACTACCTGATTGAAAAAGGTGCAAAAGTTATTTTGGCGAGTCACTTTGGACGTCCAAAAGGTCAGGTTGTTGAATCCATGCGTCTGACTCCTGTTGGCGTACGTTTGTCTGAGCTGCTGAAAAAACCAGTAGTTAAAGTGGACGAATCGGTAGGCGAAGCTGTTAAAGCGAAAGTGGCTGAACTGCAAAACGGCGACGTGCTGTTGCTTGAAAATGTACGTTTCTATGCAGGAGAAGAAAAGAATGATCCTGAATTGGCGAAGCAATTTGCTGAATTGGCAGACGTTTTCGTGAATGACGCATTTGGTGCAGCACACCGTGCTCATGCTTCCACAGAAGGTATCGCGCATCTTCTTCCGGCTGTTTCCGGCCTGCTGATGGAGAAAGAATTGTCTGTAATCGGTAAAGCTCTTTCAAACCCAGATCGTCCTTTTACAGCCATTATCGGCGGTTCCAAGGTAAAAGACAAAATCGACGTGATCGACAACCTGCTGAATATTGCAGATAACGTAATCATTGGTGGCGGTTTGGCTTATACATTCTTCAAAGCTCAAGGTCATGAAGTGGGTCAATCCCTACTGGATGAATCCAAATTGGACGTAGCTCTTGGATTTATTGAAAAAGCGAAGAAGCTCGGCAAAAACTTCTACCTTCCGGTTGATATTGTGGTATCTGACGATTTCAGCGCTACGGCGAACACAAACATTGTGGATATCGACGGCATTCCTTCAGATTGGGAAGGCGTGGACATCGGACCGAAAACACGTAAAATCTATGCAGATGTTATCAAAAACTCCAAATTGGTTGTTTGGAACGGACCAATGGGCGTATTTGAAATCGAGCCTTTCGCTGGTGGTACTCGTGAAGTAGCGGAAGCTTGCGCAACAACAGAAGCATACACCATCATTGGTGGCGGTGATTCTGCGGCTGCGGCTGAAAAATTCCACTTGGCTGACAAAATGGATCATATCTCCACTGGCGGCGGCGCATCTCTGGAATTTATGGAAGGCAAAGCACTTCCGGGTGTTGTTGCACTGAACGATAAATAATCAAACGCACTATGCGTGAATAAAGCTTTAGGGCACCTAATAGTTAGGAGTTGAAACCATTGAGAACACCGATTATCGCGGGTAACTGGAAGATGTTTAAAACCGTACCAGAAGCTAAAACTTTCATCGAAGAGATCAAAGGCAAAGCAGAGGTTGCAGGAGTGGAAAGCGTGATTTGCGCACCATTTACAAATCTTCCTGCTCTGGTTGAAGCAGTAAAAGGCACGTCTATTAAAATTGGAGCACAAAACCTGCACTTTGCAGAAGATGGCGCATTTACAGGTGAAATTAGCGGTGGAATGCTGAAAGATCTGGGCGTAGACTACGTTGTGATCGGACACTCCGAGCGTCGTGAATATTTTAATGAAACAGACGAAACGGTGAACAAAAAGGTTCATGCGGCATTCCGTCATGACCTGACTCCAATCGTATGTGTAGGCGAAAAGCTGGAAGATCGTGAAGCTGGACAAACCAAAGAGGTTGTAAAAGTGCAAACTGTAGCAGCTTTTGCTGGTTTGGCTAAGGATCAGGCTGCACAAGTAGTTGTTGCTTATGAGCCAATCTGGGCCATCGGAACAGGCAAATCCTCCACTTCGCAGGATGCGAATGAAGTGATTTCCTATATCCGTAGTCTGATTAAAGAGCTGTATGATGAGAATACAGCAAATGCTGTACGTATTCAGTATGGTGGCAGTGTAAAACCTGAAAATGTTACTGAGTACCTGGGTCAAAGCGATATCGACGGCGCGCTTGTGGGCGGTGCCAGTCTTCAACCGGCGTCGTACATCGCGCTTGTTGAGGGGGCGAAGTAAGATGACAGCACCAAAACCGGTAGCTTTAATTATTATGGACGGGTTCGGATTGCGTGACAACGTAGAAGGTAATGCGGTTGCGCAGGCCAACAAACCGAATTACGACCGGTATTTACAACAGTATCCTCATACAACGCTGACGGCTTCTGGCGAAGCAGTGGGTCTGCCTGAAGGACAAATGGGTAACTCCGAAGTAGGTCACTTGAACATCGGCGCAGGCCGAATTGTATATCAAGACTTGACTCGTATTTCGAAGTCCATTCGTGACGGCGAGTTCTACGACAATGAAACACTGGTTAAAGCAGTGCAACATGCTAAGAAGAACAACACGAAACTTCACCTGTACGGACTGTTGTCTGACGGCGGCGTGCATAGCCATATCAGCCATCTGTTCGCTATGCTGGACTTGGCGAAAAAAGAAGGCTTAACTGAAGTGTACATTCATGCTTTCATGGATGGACGCGACGTTATGCCTGACAGCGGCGTAGGCTTCATGCAGCAACTGATCGCCAAAATTCAAGAAGTGGGCGTAGGCAAAATTGCGACTGTACAAGGACGCTATTATGCTATGGACCGCGACAAACGTTGGGAACGTGTGGAGAAATCTTACCGTGCAATCGTATACGGAGAAGGCCCTCAATACACAGATCCAATGGAAGCATTGAAAGAATCGTATGAAAAATCAGTGTTCGACGAATTTGTGGAGCCAACGGTTATTGTGAAGGCTGACGGAAGTCCTGTAGGGCTGGTCGAAAGCAATGACTCTGTTATCTTCCTCAATTTCCGTCCTGACCGTGCGATTCAACTGTCTCAGGTATTTACAAACGCGGACTTCCGTGGTTTTGACCGTGGCCCGAAATTGCCTAAAGATTTGCACTTTGTTTGCCTGACGTTGTTCAGCGAAACGGTTGAAGGCTTTGTAGCATACGAACCGAAAAACCTGGATAACACGTTTGGTGAAGTGTTGGTTCAAAACAACAAAAAGCAATTGCGTATTGCTGAGACTGAAAAATATCCGCACGTTACTTTCTTTTTCAGTGGCGGACGTGATGTGGAGCTTCCTGGCGAAACTCGTATTTTGATCAACTCGCCTAAAGTGGCTACATATGACTTGCAGCCGGAAATGAGTGCGTATGAAGTAGCGGATGCTGCTGTTAAGGAAATCGAAGCCGACAAGCATGATGCGATTATCCTGAACTTTGCCAATCCGGATATGGTTGGACACTCCGGTATGCTGGAGCCAACGATTAAGGCGGTAGAGACGACGGATGAATGTGTTGGACGTGTTGTAGATGCGGTTAAAGCCAAAGGCGGCGTGGTTATTATCATTGCTGACCATGGTAACGCGGATATGGAAATTGATGAGCAGGGACGTCCGTTCACAGCTCACACAACTAATCCGGTTCCGTTCATTTTGACTGACGAAAATATCGTTTTGCGTGAGCATGGAATACTGGCTGACGTAGCTCCAACGCTTCTGGATTTGATGCAACTTCCGCAACCTGCGGAAATGACAGGAAAATCTATGATTGCATCCCGCAAGTAAGCTTGATTTAATAAGTATAGGCTTGACCAATAAATCATGATTCACAAAGGAGATTAAGTACAAATGACTATTATTTCTGACGTGTACGCTCGCGAAGTCCTCGACTCCCGTGGTAACCCAACGGTTGAAGTTGAAGTATATCTGGAATCCGGTGCTATCGGTAGTGCTATCGTTCCTTCCGGTGCCTCCACAGGCGCTCACGAAGCTGTAGAGCTTCGTGATAACGATAAATCCCGTTACCTGGGTAAAGGCGTTCTGCAAGCTGTTAAAAACGTGAACGAAATTATTGCTCCTGAAGTAATCGGCTTGGATGCTGTGAACCAAGTAGAAATCGACACGCTGATGATCAAATTGGATGGTACACATAACAAAGGTAAATTGGGTGCAAACGCAATTCTGGCTGTATCCATGGCTGTAGCTCGCGCTGCTGCTGAAGCTCTGGGCTTGCCACTGTACACTTACCTGGGCGGATTCAATGCTAAACAATTGCCAGTGCCAATGATGAACATCGTTAACGGTGGCGCTCATGCCGACAATAACGTTGACGTACAAGAGTTCATGGTTCTGCCTGTAGGCGCTCCTACATTCAAAGAAGCTCTGCGTGTAGGCGCAGAAATCTTCCACAACCTGAAATCCGTACTGAACTCCAAAGGTTTGAACACAGCTGTTGGTGATGAAGGTGGTTTTGCTCCTAACTTCAAATCTAACGAAGAAGCTCTGTCCACTATTATCGAAGCGATCGAAAAAGCTGGTTACAAACCAGGTGTTGACGTATTCCTCGGTATGGACGTTGCCTCCACTGAGTTCTTCAAAGATGGAAAATACACTTTGGAAGGCGAAGGCAAATCCTTCACTTCTGCTGAGTTCGTTGACCTGCTTGCTTCTTGGGTTGATAAATACCCAATCATCACTATTGAAGATGGTTGCTCCGAAGATGACTGGGAAGGTTGGAAATTGCTCACTGAAAAATTGGGCAACAAAATCCAATTGGTTGGTGACGACCTGTTCGTAACAAACACAGAGCGTCTGGCTAAAGGTATCGATGAAAACATCGGTAACTCCATCCTGATCAAAGTAAACCAAATCGGTACGCTGACTGAAACTTTCGATGCTATCGAATTGGCTAAACGCGCAGGATACACAGCTGTTATCTCTCACCGTTCCGGTGAATCCGAAGACAGCACAATCGCTGATATCGCTGTTGCAACAAATGCAGGCCAAATTAAAACAGGTGCTCCTTCCCGTACTGACCGTATTGCGAAGTACAACCAATTGCTCCGCATTGAGGATCAACTGGGTGAACTGGCTCAATACCACGGCCTGAAATCTTTCTACAACCTGAAAAAATAATATTGCGCAAAAATGCTGATGGCGCCTCTGACTCATGGTTCATGATCACGAAGTCTCAACGCTCAAAGCTTTTACGCATTAAAAAACAGACCTACTCGCCACCGCGGGCAGGTCTGTTTTTTTGTTATTATGGATGTGTATGAGAATACATAACTTTGCAAAGGCTTAATGGCTGAGTGACTTGTATAACTGTTGTTATCTACTGGAAGCTGTGGTAGAATAAAAATAGTGTTTTGCGTTAATTTCCGGCTATTTATAACATGATATGTACATGTTTTCATAAAAGAGGCTGTGTTGTTTTGCAAAACAGATGTATAAGCTCAGGAGGTGGGATTTTTCATGGAAATCTTTTTGAAAGTGCTGCTCGTTGTGTTCTCGATTGCTGTTATTGCGGTTGTTTTACTGCAAAAGGGGAAAAGCGCAGGTTTGTCCGGTGCCATCTCTGGCGGTGCTGAGCATCTGTTCGGCAAAACAAAAGCTCGCGGTATGGATTTGATTTTACAACGTGCAACTGCTGTTTTGGGTGCGGGTTTTATGATCGTTTCTGTTTTAGTTGCATTTTTTGCAAAATAAGATAAATATGTACCTTAAGCCTTCGTTTCGCGGGAAACGGGGGCTTTTTTTAGATTTTGGACAGGCAGGGATGCCGTCGATTAAATTCGTGTATACTAGGGTATGAGTATATTAAGAGCCTTGTATCAGGAACAAGGACATGCGGATTTATTACTGAAAATTAAAGGTCACCCGAGGTGGACAATATTATGATAACAGAGCAACAACTACTCGATTTTATGCGCGAGACTGCATACAAACCCATGACTTACCAGGAGCTGGAGCAGCACTTTGATATTAAGGATGCGGAGGATTTCCGTGAATTTCTTAAGCTCTTGAATTCCTTGGAGGAAGAGGGGAAAATCCTGCTGACCAGCACAAACCGTTATGGCGTGCCGGAACGGATGGATTTGCAGCGTGGGCGTTTGCAGGCTCATGCCAAGGGATTTGCCTTTCTGATTCCAGAGGACCGGGAGCACCCGGATGTATATATTCATGCGAACGACTTAAAAAGTGCGATGAATGGAGATACGGTACTGGTAAGAGTGTCCTCGAAGGGACCTGCGGGCGGTCGATTAGAAGGTGAAGTTGTACGGATCGTGAAGCGTGCAGTGCTTCAAGTAGTAGGCGTGTTTCAGAGCCACGAAGCATATGGTTTCGTTCTGCCGGATGATAAGCGTATTAACCGGGATATTTTCATTCCAAAAACAAGCTTCAATGGAGCCGTAAACGGTCAAAAGGTCGTTGTGCGTATTGTGAGCTATCCAGAAGGACGAGCAGCGGCGGAAGGCGAAGTGTTGGAAGTTTTGGGTCATAAGGATGATCCGGGCGTCGACATTTTGTCAGTTATTCGCAAGCATCAGCTTCCGGAAGCTTTTCCAGATGAAGTTACAGAGGAAGCGGAGAAGGCTCCCGACGCGATTACGGAAGAAGAGATTGTTCGTCAGGGACGGCGCGACCTGCGTGATAAGATCATTGTTACCATTGATGGCGAGGATGCCAAAGACCTGGATGATGCTGTAAATGTAGAGCGCTTGCCGAACGGAAACTACCGTCTGGGCGTTCATATTGCCGACGTAGGGTATTATGTGCGTGAGAACTCTAAGCTGGATCAGGAGGCATATAACCGCGGTTGTAGCGTGTATTTGGTTGATCGTGTCATTCCTATGCTTCCACATCGACTTTCGAACGGAATATGTTCTTTGAATCCACAGGTGGATCGACTGACTTTATCCTGTGAGATGGAATTCAATGAGCATATGAAGGTTGTAAAGCATGATATTTTCACCAGTGTGATTAAAACGAAGGAACGGATGACGTACACTAACGTTCGCAAAATCCTCGAAGAGGAAGATGCTGAACTGTTGGAACGGTACAAGGATCTCGTTGATGTATTCGGCACGATGAAGGAATTGGCATTGAAGCTGCGTGCTAATCGAATGCGCCGAGGTGCGGTTGATTTTGACTTTGATGAAGCTAAAGTGATTGTGGATAATGAAGGCAAAGCTGTAGATATTGTGAAGAGAGAGCGTACGATAGCTGAACAAATTATTGAAGAGTTTATGTTGGCGGCCAATGAAACGGTAGCCGAACATTTCCATTGGCTCAAAGTACCTTTCTTGTACCGGATTCATGAGGACCCAGATCCGGAGAAGCTGCAAAACTTTATGGCTTTCGCAGCTAATTTTGGGCATCAGATCAAAGGTAGAGGAAATTCCATTCATCCGCGTGCACTGCAAACGTTGCTGGAAGATATTCAGGGTACGAAGGAGCAAACCGTGCTTAGCACGATGATGCTGCGTTCGATGAAGCAGGCAAAGTATGATGCGGAAACGACAGGACATTTTGGGCTAGCAGCGGAGTATTACTCTCATTTTACATCGCCGATTCGTCGTTACCCTGACTTGGTGATTCACCGTGTCATTCGTGAGGTATTGGAGAACGGCGGGGCTTTAACAGCCGAGCGTCAGGAATATTTGACTGCACGTATGCCTGATATTGCGCAGCAATCTTCCGAGCGTGAACGTGTGGCTGTGGATGCAGAACGTGATACAGAGCAGATGAAAAAGGCTGAATATATGCTGGACAAGGTCGGCGAGGAGTTCGAAGGCATCATCAGCAGTGTAACCAGCTTTGGGATGTTCATTGAGCTGGACAATACAGTGGAGGGTCTGACGCGTCTGAGTGCGCTTACGGACGACTATTACCACTTTGACGAGCAGCATATGGCTTTGATTGGCGAACGCACCTCCAAGGTGTTCCGCATTGGGGATGAGGTTAAGGTTCGCGTCGCGCGTGTGAACATGGAAGATTACACAATTGACTTTGAACTTGTCGATATGAAGCAACGGCAACGCCGTGAACGGACGGGCGGTTCAGGACAGGGCGGAGGTTTTGCGCGTGGCGGTGAGGGCCGAGGTAAAGGCAAACCCCATGAAGGGCGCGAACGTAAGGGTGGTAAAGACAAGGCTGGCAGGGAGCGTAAAGGCGGTCGTGATGCTGCCGGGAAGCCTAAAGAAGCCGGTTCAGGCGTAGGTGGCGGAGGTATTAGCACCGCAGGTCGTTCAGGGCGCGGCGGTGGAAACGGAGCTGGAGCCGGCTCAGCTAGCAGCTTCGGCTTTGGCAGTGGCAAGGGCGGGTATAACTCGCCAGCATCCGGGGCAAGCAAGCGACGGAAGAAGACGTCTGCCAGCGGTATTTTCATCGGCGGAGCAGCTACACCAGGTAGTGATGCCAGACCAAACGGTGAAGGCGCAGCACGTCGCAAGCGGAAGAATAAGGGCGGAAGTGGCGGCAATAGCACCGCGGGCTTTGTGCGGAAAAAGAAGAAGTAGGTAGCTAGAGCTTACTTACTTTGAAGGCTGGAGCTTTCATTGCAGTGTATGAAGCTGATTTGAAGCATAGGTATACGTGCGGTTTCTGTCTGCTGTATTGGATGGAAGCCGCTTGGTTTTAAGTGTGATATAAGTGCAGTTAGAAATGTAGAAGGCTTGACCTTTCTTGCTTTTACCATCTGAAATTTGTTACAATATATTTCTAGGTGGCCCTTTGTAGCCGGATTTTGATGCCTGGATTTCAAGAGTGAATTACGTTATTCATAAGGAGTGGTATTCATGGGTAAGAAGGCAGACGGGAAAGTGCTCGCCCAGAACAAAAAAGCTTCCCATGACTATTTTATTGAGGACACTTACGAGGCGGGCATGGTGCTAACGGGAACAGAAATTAAGTCTCTACGGAATGGTCGCTCTAATATAAGTGACGCATTTGCTACGATCCGTAACGGCGAAATTCATATTCACAATATGCATATCAGTCCCTTTGAGCAAGGCAATCGTAATAATCCTACTGATCCGACCCGTACGCGTAAGCTGCTGTTGCATAAAGAGCAGATTCGCAAACTTATCGGATTGTCCAAACAGGAAGGCTACACGATTGTTCCGTTAAAGATTTATGTTCGCAATGGTTATGCCAAGCTTTTGCTCGGACTGGGTAGAGGTAAAAAGCAGTATGATAAACGTGATGCTGCCGCTAAACGTGATGCACAGCGTGATATCCAGCGCGCTTTGCGTGAGAAACAGAAAATTGCGAGATAAGTTGCTGTATTATTGTATGGTACAAATTACGTGGAGAAGTTACTTGTTCCTGTAATGGTGCTATTTTATAAGGCTTAAATGGCTTCATTTCGTTTCGTAATGACCTGTAATATGCTATACTAACGAAGTAGTCAGTTTTAAAGCTTTTAACTTTGTTCGAGTGTTGAATCTTAGAATTCAGCTTTTGATATTATGCATGCTTATGCTCCGGTATTTCCGGATTTATCCGTGGAGCCCTTTTATAATAAGGGGGCGTTTATGGATTCGACGGGGATAGTTCGAGCATGGGTAGCGGGTAGTGGGGACGCGTCCGCTTCATCAACGCTAAAGCCTATTAAACGGCAAACAACAAAACAACTACGCTTTCGCAGCCTAAGAAACTGTGTGCGTGCTTCTACCCAGCATCGTCCATGTGACTGGGATAGGGGCTAACAAATAGTGGAATACGCTGTCTCATCTCCGCCTGGGGTGAGCTGAAGAAGATAATCAGGCTGACCCGAAGGGAATCCGGTGACAGGGAGTTTCTAGGGTGACATCAAAACTGTCACTACACCCGTAGAAGCTTATGTGTCGTTATCTTCGGACAGGGGTTCGACTCCCCTCGCCTCCATTTAAGTAAGACAAGAAAGCCATCAGCCAGTGATTCTGGTTGGTGGCTTTTTATTATGGCTCTAGTAATTGACTTGAAGAGGTTTTACACAACTTGTAGCTTAAAGGTATCTCTAAGTGTTCCTGCTGCTTTTTCTCCGTAAGCAACCCAAGCATTGATTTTCTTTTCGAAAAAGTATTGACATGGATAAAAAAATATTATATCTTTATATCAAGATAAATAAATTAAAGATAAAACAACCAGAAAATTTTGAATAGGGAGGTATACACGTGATCACCATTTTAGAAAGAATTAATCAGCTTGCAAAAAAAACAAAAGAAGTTGGGTTGACTGAAATTGAAAAAACGGAACAAACGGATCTGCGCAAAGAATACCTTCAAATCTTTCGGGGTTCTGTACAAAGCATTCTCTTGAACGCTACGATTTATGATCCGAATGGAGACGATGTTACGCCTGAAAAACTAAAAAAAGAACAGGCTCAAATCGCTAAACAATGAATTTAATTTTATCTAATATCTCTAATTTAATAATCTTTAAATAAGTATAATATGGAGGATGATTTTTATGTTGGCAAGTGGATTGTTACTGATACGTTTGGTGGTTGGATTGTTATTGGTGGGGCACGGAGCTCAGAAGCTTTTTGGTTGGTTTGGTGGCTATGGTCCAAAGGGTACGGGCGGTTGGATGGAATCGATTGGCATTAAGCCCGGAGTGTTCATGGCAGTGTCTGCTGGGTTGATGGAATTGTTGGGAGGAGCTCTATTTGCTTTAGGACTGCTCACTCCACTGGCTGCATTGTTGATTACGGTGACTATGCTCGGAGCGATTTTCAAAGTACATGGCCCAAACGGGATCTGGGCAACGGCTAACGGCTATGAATATCCACTAGTTCTTATTGCAGTCGCAATTGGTATTGCGTTGACAGGAGCAGGTTCATATTCTATCGATGCATTACTTAGATAAAACATGATGTTTAGGTCATTAAAAGCCATCAACAACAAAAAATAAAGGTTCCTACGATTAAAGGAGGGTTTCATATGTCACTGCAAACTACAGGTATCCATCATATTACAGCTTTTGCCGGTAATCCGCAGGAAAATGTCGACTTCTATGCCGGCGTCCTGGGACTTCGGTTAGTGAAGAAAACAATCAACTTCGATGCTCCTGAGGTTTACCACTTGTACTTTGGTAACGAGGCAGGAGGTCCTGGAACGATCATTACATTTTTCCCTGCACCAGGAACTCCCAAAGGACGAATCGGAGGAGGCCAGGTGGGCATAACCTCGTATGTGGTACCCCCAGGTTCACTTGATTTTTGGCAACATCGTTTGGAAAGCTTTGATATTCAAGTTACGAAAACGAGCCGTTTTTCTGAACAATATCTTCAATTCGAGGATAATGAGGGTCTACGTCTTGAGCTTGTCGAACGTGAAGCGGGAGCGAATAGCACTTGGTCTTACGATGGCATTTCGGCTGATCAAGCAATTAAGGGGTTTGGAGGTGCTGTGCTATTTAGCGTCAATCCACAGAGAACGATGGATGCATTGGAGACCATACTCGGATTTACAAAAACCGATGAAGACGCCGAATATGCCCGTTACCAGGCTGTAGGAGAAATCGGCAACATCGTAGATGTTCCGCTCGCCAAAATGGGTTTAGGATTTGGTGGAGCAGGCACGGTACATCACATTGCGTGGCGTGCAAAAGATTTCGAACAACATGAAGAATGGAGAAGCGCAGTCCAGCATTATGGCTATCAGCCGACTCCAATCATAGACCGCCAATATTTTAATGCGATATATTTCAGAGAAGCGGGCGGCATCCTATTTGAAATTGCTACAGATCCACCGGGATTTGCTAATAATGAACCTGCTGAATCTTTGGGGCAGAAATTAATGCTGCCAGAGTGGTATGAACCGCAGCGGGCTCAAATTGAGGCGAATCTGCATCCTATTGAAGTGAGAACATTAACTGGAAAACAACAGTAAACGAAACGGCAGCTGTTTTACCTCCAGAGGAAAAGGTGAAGCCACGTTGATGGGAACTGCCAGGTTTAGAAAAACGGTACATGACTGAATATAAACATGACAAGATGAATATCAACAGGATTAAACCCACTTTGACAAAATTGGTCATAGTGGGTTTTCATTATGCACTTGGTATGGACTTATAACATAGGGATGAAAGTCTGATCACGCTAGGCAGGAAGGGATGTATATTTAATCGCTATTTTTCAACGCATCTAATTTTCGAGTGCTCCAGATGAACCTCCCCCCAATCATACATACTGCGCAATATGGGGACGAAATTTGCTCCGTGAGCTGTTAGCGAGTATTCAACCCGGGGAGGGATTTCTCTGAATATTTCGCGATGCACAAACCCGTCTTCTTCTAATTCTCTTAGCTGCTTGGTTAACATCGCTTGTGTGATATCAGGAAAGGCGCGTTTAATTTCACCGAATCTTCGGGTACCACGGGACAGAAACCATAAAATCACTATTTTCCATTTGCCGCCAATGATTTTCTGAACCTTTGTTAAGGGGCAATCTGTAAAATAATTCAGATTTTCACTCATTTGTGCCATCTCCTCATCGTTTGTATTCCAGAAAGTCCTATGAAATCAATTAGTATGATTTTTGATAGTATATACTATAAATATGCCTACTTGTTGTTTCGATACCATTGGCTTAACATTACATTAGCATTAAAGCTTTGACAAGCCATCTGAAAATATTCTGGGGGCGAAGAAGATGAACATTAATATTTTATACGGTCACCCTTATGCTAAGAGCTTTAACAAAGCGATTTTGGAGCAGGTGATCGCTCATTTAAACGTACGAGGGGCGAATGTTAAGGTAAAAGACTTAATTCAAATGTCATTTAATCCGACGGCAGGCTTAAAGGATTTAGAGGCTAAGGTCACTAACGTATTGCCAGAGGAGATAGTAAAAGAACAGGAGGATTTATTGTGGGCAGATGCCTTGATTATTATTTCACCGGTATGGTGGGGCGGATTTCCCGCTGTTATTAAAGGATATATAGATAGAGTGTTCACAACAGGACTCATACGCTCTTCTGATGGTGTATATGGGCTTGAGGGCAAGAGAGCCTACTCGATTTTTACAACAGGATCTTCAGAAGATTATATTCGCATATCACGTCAGAAAGATATGCTCTACGCGGCTAACGATAATTTGTTTGGGTTCGCCAAGTTTTCGGATGCCGAGATTAAGCTTCTTTACTCGGTGCCGCGTGTAACCTTGGAGGAACGAAAAGCAATGCTGCTGGATGTCAATCGATTTGTCGATCGTATTTTTGATATGAGACCGGGAGAGGGAGGCAGTACGAGGGATAGCCTTTCTCTTCAAGCTTTGGAGCATGATTTGGCTAGCCATTAAGATTACGTAAACTGCAGGATGTTTCTTTGGAAAAATGAAGAACACCCTTATGGGTGTTCTTTCGTTTGGACATATGGACATATTACACTGTGCTAAGTTATAAGCTTGTTACTGCTAAAGATATAACCTTTTGGATGGTTCTCCTACTGGATACCGCAGAAGGTTTAAGACGTCAGTTGCCGGTTTGTAACTTGCCTTAGCCACCACGTCAGGAGATTTCCCGGTGTTTCCCGTATCCTCTAGCCGACAAGATATGAATGCTCCTCCAATCTTTAGAAATGCCAAATTCCACGCATTACCGTGTAATATTTTGCTTGATAGCCTTAATTTTCTCCTCAGTAAAGACTCCTGAATCCAGCAGGTCTAGAATGGAGAGCACGCTGCCGCGAGAACCCCAGCTGCCTTCTTCAATGACCTGGAAGGATACCCACCAAGTTGGGGATGGTTCCGGTACACCAAGTACTTTAGTCAAACTGCCAAGAATATTCTCAAGCACTTTTTTGCGAACGTCGTTAGGCCAGTCACCATCCATCACCAGAACATTGACAGTAATTACATCACGTTCTGGCTGATCCGACAGCAATTGCCCACCAATTGCCATGTAATCTATTGGACGTTCGTTGAAATGGACCTGAAACCCTTCTCTTGCTGGCGGACAATATTGACCTACCTCTGGAACGAGAACTGCATCCGTCAAACCTTCTGCCAAAAGACGGCGCTGTTCAAGCGTTATGCGGCCTGCGGGATAATTTACACTGATCATGGTCATGGTCTGATATCTCCTTATTAAGATTTAACCAAGCGATGTCTTGGAATTCTTTATGATATCTGTATCCAAGGCTTCAGCTTGGCAAGCTCATTGGTATTTTGTTGATATCGTTAATATAAAACGATGATAAACCCCTGTCAACACTAATTATTATAATAATATATATTTAAATAATATATAGAGAGATGTGAAGCTAGTTTAAATGGGCTATAATTATGTCTAGTCTAATGAAAGCATGACATACTACGGAGACTTGCTAGAGGTAACAGGAGGCACAATATATAATGGCGAGACAGTCAGGAAAAACCAATACAATGTTTGCGGTATTAGGCATTCTGAGTCTGGGTCCTCATACCGGTTATGATATAAAGCAACATATGGAGCAAAGCACTAGTTACTTTTGGAATGAGAACTATGGTCAGATCTATCCCAGCCTGGCAGAGCTACTGGATCGAAAAGATATTGCAGTCGAGGTTATTCGACAGAAAGGAAAGCCTGACAAGAAACTCTACAGCATTACCGATCAGGGAAGGCAGACGTTGTCAGACTGGCTTTCTCAGCCCATGGAGCATGTGGTGATGCTTAAAAAAAATGAGCTGCTGTTGAGGGTGTTTTTTGGCGGGAATTCTTCGCCTGAAACGATTATAAAGCACATACAGGAGTATAAAGAAAAGCTAGTGGAAAGCTTGCATATTTTTGAAGAACTTGAACGTTGGCTTATCAACGTAGAGCATAAAGACCATAATCACAAATATTGGATGATCACAATGAGCTATGGTAAAAGTCAGTTTAGCAGTTTAATTAGCTGGTGCGATGATAGCATTAAAATATTGAGTTCTTAGCAGTTGGTAAAATTCATATGTAATGAATAATCAGAAAGCATGCTGGACTATCAGAGGAATAGTAAACTAGTAACGACAATTCTTGTCGTTATCTCCGGACATGGCGACTCCTCCTTCATAAAGCTGCTTGCCAAGTTGGGCTCGCACCTTTATGGAGGAGTTTTTTTATCCCGTAAGGAGGATGCAATACACACGATTTTGTACGCTGTAAATGAGTAACTATTATTCCACCAGCTTTTCAGACTTCACCAGCATTTCTCGTAACACGTGAGCGACTCGACTTTTCCGGTTCTCTGCTTTCTTTTTTATCAAGTGTAATGATTTTTTGTATGCATGAGTATGGCTTTGATCGTAGAACTGTTTGGCTGCAATGCGTAATGTTCTTCTTAATAACAGTGCTGATGAGCGTGTTAACCTAGAGCGGAATCCCCTGCGCAATACCCGCAACGTATTTTTGTAGGTCTCAAAATCCTCGGATGGAGGGATAAGGGCAAATAAATTTAACGAGGAGTCATTGAATCCGTAAGTTTCATACATGATTCTCAGATTTTCTGTATTTAAAACGTTACCTCTGAGATAGGTTGGATGTTCCTGATGATATCCGACCACCTCTTTGATGCAATAAAAAGGGATCTTCAAGCGATGCAGTCTATAGCCAAGGTCCCAGTCTTCGAGTCCATACAGCACAAACCGTTCATTAAAACCTCCAATACGAATCAAGTGACTGCGTCTGATGGCTACACAACGAGTAACCAGCAGCATCCAGGGAGCGACATCCGTTGTGGCAAATTGTTTCTGCGTATTGGGGGGGACTCTTGTGGGACTAACTACTTTAGACAGTGCACCCGTTTGGTGAAGGATATCTTCAGGGGTTATGATTGGAGTAATTTCGTTCGCTGCTTCATAGTCAGCATTCCATAAGTTGGACTGCGTAAGTATGTTGCGACATTGTTCTTTTTCTTCAGGAGAAAAGTCAGGGTAATAATGGGTAAAAGCATCGTCCCATGAGTGAGGAATGCCTGAGAGCACAGACTTGGGATATTTACGGTGATAACGGCTCACGATCCTAATGAATTCCGGTAATACTACAAAGTCAGCGTCGCAGAAGATGATGTATAGCCCTTTTGCACGGCGCAGTCCCAAATTTCGAACGGCAGATCGACCGCGTTGTTCCTGATGTGACACATAGATAAGAGGATAGGATGCTTTGAAGCCTTCGACCATTTCTTTCGTTCCGTCTGTAGAACCGTCATCAGCTACAATGACTTCGAATAGTTGCTTTGGATAGGTTTGTGTCTCAAATGAAGCGAGTGTGAGCAACAATTGCTGGGCTCGATTATAGGTTGGAATGATGACGCTGTAGCGGATAGCCAATATGATCTCCCCCCCACCATTCTTATTAGAAAACGTTTGAACAAGATGAATAATAACAATGTATTCAAGGATTTTAGCCTGGTCTAGTCAAACATCCCTCAAGGTTCGAAACAGGCTTGGTCTTATTACTGATGCTAAGGTGGGGGTTCTGTATTTTCTGCTGTTTTGCAGGTACGTTCAGTGGTGTTATATATGTGTAATCATGGTATTATGCATAGAGATGTAAAGTAAAAGCGACGGCGCTTCCTATCCGCTGAAAGCCCGCTCAGCAAACAGAAACAAACATGAGATGAAATGGGCAAGTTATGGTAAACTATATAGAGTTATAGAAGACCTGAAAGAGGAGTACTTTATGACACAATTTGTCTATAAGCAAATTATTGACGATCTCAAGATGAAAATTTTTGCGGGAAAGTTTGCGGATATGAGATTGCCAGATGAACGTAGTCTTAGTGAGACGTACCAGGTTAGTCGTAGTTCAATTAAACGTGCTCTGACTAAAATGGAGAATGTCGGAATTATTTTCAAAAAACAAGGTTCCGGGACATTTATTAATCCATTATACATAAGAAATGAATCTATCTTTAACTACGAAGGCTCTAATCTAGGGGTCACTGATAATTTTCAAATGCATGGTAAAAAGCCTAAGATCAAAGTATTGAGTTTTGAGGTCATTCCGCCAACAGAAGAGTTACAGCGCGATTTGTTCTTGGAGACTCATGATTTTGTTTACAAAATTGTTCGCTTACGTCTGTTTGATGATGATCCTTTTATGATTGAAACGGGCTATATCCCCATTAAAATTGTCCAGAATTTAAATCAGACAATTATCGAGGGGTCCATTTTTAATTATTTGGAAGACTCGCGGAACTTGGCCGTCACCAAATCTTTTTTATCCATTTTTGCAGAACCGTCTCAAGAGACTGATCAAAAGCTGCTACATTTAAATGAAAATGAGCCTGTAGGTATTATGGAAGGTGTGTTCTTTTTAGATAACGGTACGCCATTTGAGTTTTCTCATATGCGATTTCATTACAAATATTTGAAATTTAATACCTTTGTATCGGTTCACTAATGATAAGACTGGAGAATTCTCCGGTCTTTTTTTTATGGTTTTGAAAAAAGGATTGAAGCCTGCAATTACCTCGTTTATTACAAATTTTATTGGTTTATACTTCTATATATTTTAATGTAAGAGCTTTTTTACTGTCTTTTTAATTTATATTTCATAGTATGTTCAAAATTTCACAAAATTGGACCGTATCACTTGTGAAAAAGGTTGAATTAAATTGGCGTAGCGTTATGATGGACATGTAGATGAAATTTCCGGAAATAAATTACAAACAAAACTACTTAGGGAGTGGACACAATGTCATTATCACCCGTGTTAGCAGATTATTCATCTAAAACATATTTGGAAAAACTTGATGCATATTGGCGTGCAACGAACTACATTTCGGTAGGTCAGCTTTATTTAAAAGATAATCCTTTGTTGAGAGAGCCTTTAAAAGATTCAGATGTGAAAGTTAAGCCTATTGGACACTGGGGCACAATTCCGGGTCAAAACTTTATTTATGCACATCTAAATCGTGTTATTAATAAATATGATTTGAGCATGCTTTACATTGAAGGTCCTGGTCACGGCGGCCAGGTTATGGTTTCAAATTCTTATCTGGATGGTAGTTACACTGAAATCTATCCACAAATTACGCAAGATATCCCAGGTATGAAGAAATTGTTCAAACAATTCTCTTTCCCTGGCGGTATTGCTTCACATGCTGCTCCTGAAACACCTGGATCTATCCATGAAGGTGGAGAATTAGGTTACTCCCTTTCTCATGGTGTAGGTGCCATTCTGGATAATCCTGATCTGATTTCGGCTGTTGTTATTGGTGATGGCGAAGCTGAAACGGGCCCATTAGCCGCTTCGTGGTTCTCTAACCGATTTATCAACCCCATCACGGATGGTGCAGTGCTGCCAATCTTGCACTTGAATGGCTTTAAGATTAGTAACCCAACGATTATGTCTCGTCAATCGAAAGAAGAATTGACCTCCTACTTTAAAGGTTTGGGTTGGGAGCCGTTCTTTGTTGAAGGTGAAAATCCGGATCACATGCATCCAGAAATGGCGAAAGTATTGGATACGGCCATCGAGAAGATTGAAGCTATTCAAAAGAATGCACGTGAAAATAATGACCTTACTCGTCCGGCGTGGCCGATGATTGTATTCCGTTCACCTAAAGGCTGGACAGGTCCGAAGGAATGGGACAACGTGCCGAATGAAAATTCATTCCGTGCCCATCAGGTTCCAATTCCGGTTGATCAAAAGAATATGCAACACGCACCTGCTTTGTTAGAATGGCTGAATAGCTATAGACCAGAGGAATTGTTCGACGAAAACGGTCGTTTAAACTCTGAGCTTGCTGAAATTCTGCCTACAGGCGATAAACGTATGGGAATGAACCCTGTTGCGAATGCGGGTAACCTCATTAAAGACTTGAAATTACCGGATTTCCGTAACTATGCGCTGGATAATTCCGTACCTGGTAAAGTGATTGCGCAAGATATGTCGGTTTTAGGGAAATACGTTAAAGATGTGGTTCTTTTAAATGAAGAAAATCGTAATTTCAGAATCTTCGGACCGGATGAAACGATGTCTAACCGCTTGGCTCCTGTTTTTGAAGTAACCAAACGCCAATGGATGGACCAAATTATTGAACCTAATGATGAATTCTTATCATCCTATGGCCGCGTAATTGATTCTCAATTATCCGAACACCAAGCTGAAGGACTGCTGGAAGGTTATGTATTAACAGGTCGTCATGGTTTCTTTGCAAGTTACGAAGCCTTCCTGCGTGTGGTTGACTCGATGATCACCCAACACTTTAAGTGGCTGCGTAAAGCAACGGATCAAGGATGGCGTGCAGATATCCCATCATTGAATGTCGTAGCAACCTCAACAGTGTTCCAACAGGATCATAATGGGTATACACACCAAGATCCAGGTTTGTTAGGTCATTTGGCTGATAAAAAACCAGAATTTATTCGGGAGTATCTGCCAGCGGATGCCAATTCATTGTTGGCTGTTTTCGACACCATTTTAAATGACCGTCAAAAGATCAATTTGATTGTTTCGTCTAAACACCCACGTCCACAATGGTTTAGTGCTGATGAAGCGAAAGAATTGGTGGACAAAGGGTTGAAGATTATTGATTGGGCAAGTACAGATCAAGGTGGAGAACCTGACCTTGTCATTGCTTCTGCTGGTACAGAGCCAACTATTGAAAGTTTAGCTGCGATTTCCATTTTGCATGAAAAACTGCCTGACTTGAAGATTCGGTACATCAACGTGGTAGATTTGCTGAAACTGAGAAGTCAAAAACTAGACCCGCGTGGATTATCCGACGCCGAGTTTGATCATTTTTTCACAAAAGACAAGCCAGTTGTTTTCGCTTTCCATGGTTACGAAGGTCTGATCAAAGATCTGTTCTTTGATCGTCACAACCATAACTTGCATGTACATGGTTACCGTGAGAATGGCGATATTACGACACCATTTGATATGCGCGTATTGAATCAGATGGATCGCTTCGATCTAGTGAAGGAAGCTGTCCTCAACTTACCTGACGCTGAGAAGTACACCAACATTGTGGATGAAATGGATGCTACGGTTAAGAAACATCATCAATTCATTCGCGAAGAGGGTATTGATTTGCCAGAGGTAGAGAACTGGGTATGGAAAGGCTTGAAATAAAAACACAGACACTTCAACTTTGTGTTGGACAACCAAGCCATCAAGCATGAAGTGGAATATATGATTTGGTAGTGGTACAAGTGCCTGACCCCTTGACTTCAAGTATGATTTCAATGGGGATCAGGCGCTTTTTGATTTAGCACACAGAGAACTTGGTAGAGAATTTACAAGCTAGTGGGTATATACATATATAGGGAACGAAATGAATTTCTATATTTTGCCTGAGGATTAAAGAGGTGTTATGGTATATGAGAATAGTAAAGGAGGCTGTTAATATGAACCATCAAATTCCGGAGAAGGTATTGAATGATGGCACTAAAGTGCCCGTCATTGGATTTGGGACTGTTGGATTTAAGGGTGCAGATGGAGTACAGGCGATTACCGGCGCAATTGATGCAGGTTACCGTCTGATCGACACAGCGTTCAACTATGAAAATGAGGGGGCTGTCGGGAAAGCGGTCCGGCAGAGCTCTGTGCCCAGAGAGGAATTGTTGATTTGCTCCAAACTACCGGGTCGCCGACATGCTTACCAAGAAGCCATTGTAACGATCGAAGAGTCATTATATAGAGGAGGTCTGGACTATTATGATCTTTATCTGATCCATTGGCCGAATCCCCAAATTGATCGATATGTTGAAGCCTGGCAGGCGTTGATTGAGGCGAAGAAAAGGGGCTATATTCGTTCCATCGGGGTCTGCAATTTTCTGCCCGAGCATAATGAACGTTTAATTCGGGAAACAGGTGTCGCCCCGAGCATCAATCAAGTTGAATTGCATCCATTGTTTAATCAGGAGCACCAGCGTGCAAAAGATGCTGAACAGGGCATCGTGACCGAATCGTGGAGCCCCTTGGGGCGTGGTCACAGCATACTGGAGAATGAAAAGATTGGGGAAATTGCTGCTGCTCATGGTAAAACGACTACACAAGCGATTTTACGTTGGCATATCCAACTTGGAGCGATCCCGATCCCTAAGGCCTCTTCTTTAAAACACCAAACGGAGAATCTGGATATTTTTGATTTTGAGTTGTCTCCAGAGGAAATGAACGTGATTTCGGCATTTAGCAGTGAGGATGGGCGGATATGGGGTCAGGACCCCAAGTCCTATGAAGAACTATAATCAGGAACAATAAATAGAAGGGTTCAAAAATCTGTCGCGGGTTTTTGGACCCTTTGCTTTTATAATAAAACGAACACACATCCGAAAGTGATCAGTGGGCCAGTATATAGAGCTATGATGAACATTTTTTACCGGATTTGATGTATGATATGGTGGAATGTAGTCCTTTCGAAGGAGGTCATCATGGGAATTTTGTCGAGGTTTAGGGATATTATGAAAATGAATGTTAACGCCTTAGTGGATAAGGTGGGAGACCCGGAGAGAACCATTGACGATTATATGCGGAATTTAAACAGTGATCTAGGCAAGGTGAAAGCGGAGACGGCCTCAGTGTTGGCTGATGAGAGAAGGGCAAAAAGAGCACTGGATGAATGCAAAGCCGAAATCAAAAAGCTCCAGCATTATGCCAGTAAGTCTGTGGAAGCTGGTAATGAAGAGGAAGCTCGAAAGTTTCTGGAGAGAAAAGGTTTGCAGGCGGAGAAATTGGAACAATTACAAACGTCCTATGATTTAGCTTCGACAAACGCCGTAAATATGAAACAAATGCAGGAGAAGTTGGTGTCCGATATGGGACAACTAGAAGCGCGGCGCGCTGAACTTAAAGGGAAGATGGCGATTGCCAAAGCGCAGCAAACCTTGAACTCTATGGGCAGCAAGAATTCTGCTTTCGAAGTTATGGAAGAACAGGTGAACAGAGCGTATGATGAAGCGATGGCTATAGCCGAGCTTCGGGCAGGAACGAAGGACGACCTGGATGCTTTATTTGCACAATACGAGAAGAGTACGAATGCAGAAGATGAACTGGCTGCGATCAAAGAAAAAATCAACCATAAGGAATTATAACAGTATCTACATGAAGAGGTGAGCAGATGCCGGTTATCGAATACAAATGCCCAAACTGCGGCAGCGGCATGGTCTTTGACGGTGAGACAGGGATGTTATCCTGTCATAGTTGCGGAAGAGAGGACAATATCGAATCTATTCCTGATCCTCTGATAAATCGTATTTTTTCAGAAGATGAGGCCCATGAGTATCATTGTAATAACTGCGGAGCAGTGATTATGACCGAAGTGGAGACGAGTGCAACGGTGTGCAGTTTTTGTGGTTCTGCCGTGGTTCTCGGGGATCGACTGACTGGGAAGCTGGCTCCAGCGCAGGTTATTCCTTTTTCAATCAGTAAGGAAGAAGCCATAGCTGCTTTCAAAAAATGGTGCAAGAATGGCCGTCTGACGCCGAACCGGTTCATGATAGCAGACCGAATCAAGGGAATAACCGGGATGTATGTGCCCTTCTGGTTATATGAATTACATAATAAAATTGAGGTTCAAGGTGAAGGTACCCAAGTGAGAACCTATACGAGCGGAGACTACGAATATACGGAAACGAAGCATTTCGATGTATATCGGAAAATTCGTTTGAATTATGTAAAGGTTCCAATTGATGCTGCGGAGAAAATGAACGATGAGCTGATGGATAAATTGGAGCCTTTTCCATACGATCAGCTAAAACCCTTTAAAACGCCATATCTAGCAGGTTATATTGCGGAGAAGTACAGTTATAACGAAGAAGAGCTTTTCCCGCGAGTTAAAGAAAAAGTGAAGGAATATATTGATGCTTATATTCATTCTACGGTGTCAGAGTATACGGCCGTGAGTTATACGGAAAAGCAAATTGATACTACATTAAAACAAGCGGATTATGTCCTGCTCCCGGTGTGGGTCATACACTATGACTATAATCAATTGGAGCATACGTTTGCTATGAACGGACAGACGGGCAAGGTAGTCGGTAAGCCTCCGATTAGCAAGTTCAAAGTGACGGCTTGGTTTGCAGGCATTTTCGGCATTACTCTCTTTTCATTGAGATTAATCACTTGGTTGATGATGGGAGGGGGATTTTATTGAAAAAGCATAGAGCGATTATAGCCGTTTTGTTGTTCTTTGCTGCTTTTCTGGCAGTTCCTATGGAAATGAAGGGCGAACCAGCAACGACAGAAATGAAGCCATTGATTTATGATGAAGCGGGTCTGCTCAATCAGGAAGAGTATGATGTGTTGAACGCTATGGCTAATCAATACGGAGCGGAAAGAGAAACGGACATTATTATTTATACTACTCTCAATCCCGACAATATGGATGTTATGAAAATGACGCAGGACTTTTATGATGACCATGGCCCTGGGTATGACAGATCTCATGGGAACGCGGTCATTTTAACGATGGATATGAGAAATAGAGAGGTGTACTTGGCCGGATTTTATAAGGCAGAACGGTATCTGGATGATGACAGGCTTACTAAAATACGCCATGAGATTAGCCCGGACCTGACGAACGGCAACTATGGGCTTGCATTTCAAAAGTATATTCTGAGTGCGCACAAATATTTGGCCATCCGTCCAGGGGTGAATCCAGACAGTATATTTTTTAAGGGCTGGCTTCATTTGGCGGTTGCCCTGGGATTGGCGGCGATGATCGTGGGCAAGATGGTTTCCAATTCTGGCGGTCGGGTTACGGTAAATCGGCAGACCTACGAGGATTCGAACGCTTCAGGAGTTCTGGAGCATCGAGATCAGTATCTTCACACAACGACAACGAAACGGAAGATTGAAAAGAGCAGCAGTAGCAGCAGCTCAGGCGGTGGTGGCGGAACTACCAGCGGCGGTCATTCGCATAGCGGCAGCAGAGGATCATTTTAACTGAGGATTTTGTAAAAATCCAATAAGCACTTTCAATGAACAATATATAGATCGAAATGGTCTAGTTCGTCTATATATTGCACTTTGGAGCGACTGGAATCGAATTTTGCAAAATCCTAAATTGAAAGGATGGATACAGTATGGGGTTCTTCAGAAATCAATTTGCAAATGTTGTAGAATGGGAAGAATTTAGAGATGATATGATTTTCTGGAAGTGGAGCAACCGTGAAATTAAAAAAGGCAGTAAATTAATCATCCGCTCCGGTCAAGATGCGATTTTTGTAAATAACGGCAAAATAGAGGGTATTTTCGAGAATGAAGGGTCGTATAACATGGACTCTGACATTATTCCATTTCTATCCACACTAAAAGGGTTTAAATTTGGTTTTAACAGTGGCATGAGGGTAGAGGTCTTATTCGTTAATACGAAGGAATTTACGGTCAAATGGGGGACGCAGAATCCAGTGCTGATCCCGACCCCCCAGCTGCCAGGCGGTATGCCGATTCGTGCCAATGGCACATTTAATTTTAAAGTGAACGATTATGTTACGCTCATCGATAAGATTGCCGGAGTGAAGGACAGTTATCTCGTTGAGGATGTGAAAATACGGATTACTTCGGTGTTGGATCAGTTATTGATGAAGTGGATTAGCAGAGAAGGAAAGGACATGTTCAATCTGCAGGCGAATGCTTCTGACATTTCAAAAGGTATTCAAGAAGATCTGGATATGCAAGTGATGGACAACGGTATGACGATTACTGGCTTTCATGTGATGAGCTTCAATTATCCTCAAGAAATCCAAGATATGATTACGAAGACAGCCTCTCATGAAATGATCGGTAATCTGCAAAAGTACCAACAAGTGACGATGACGGACGGGATTGCATCGGGTAATGTAAAAGGCGGCGGTGCTGCTTCGGATATGGCGAGTATGATGATGGGGATGAATATAGCAAATGAAATGATGAAAAATTTGAACCCGAACCCGAACCCGAACCCAAAGCCTTTGGCTGAGACTCAGCCTACACCTGCTGCCCCCTCTTCATCTGGAGACGCTAAAAAGCTCAATTTTTGTCCGAATTGCGGTACAAAAAACGAAGGAGCTAACTTCTGTCCGAATTGTGGACAAAAATTGAACGGATAACATAGCTACGGTCAAACTTCTTTATTTCAGAAAAGTTCCGACTGGGTCAAGTAATCCTGTAAGCCAAAAGGCAGTTATCGCAGAGTATCTTCTGTGATGGCTGCTTTTTTATGTAGTTCGTTCAAGTTTTTTCTTCATAAATCCGATTTATTGGATTGAAAAAGGTACTCAGGATAAGGTACTATAGCTATATAGTATGTATTTATATTAATTAATTAGTTATTACATTAATAAACTATAGGTATAGGAGCAACGAAGATGACCAAATTCCAAGATCAAATCATTGCGCGTTACAAGTTTGATGATGCAGAGAACGTCGGCAAAGATAGCTCAGGGCAAGGTAACGATGGGGTTGCTTCAGGCACAGTAACACCTACGATTTCCCATGCTACTGGTAGAGCAGCTTTGATGCTTGAGGGTGGCCCCAACGGTACATCGTATATCCAGCTTCCTTCCGATCTATTCAAAGATGTAAGCGATAACACCGGTGTGACGGTTACTGCTTGGGTCAACTTCGGCAGATTCACAGATATGTGGGAACGTGTCTTTGACTTTGGTAAAGCCCATACAGGACCCTATATGTTCATGACACGGAATCTGCGCGGAACCCTTTTCACCGAGGCGGATTTGTCCGTAGACCCGGGAAGAGGCTTTGTCAGGGATGAGTGGATGCACATAGCCCTGTCTGTGATCGGCACGGAAGGCGGCACATTAAGCAGTGCCGGTCCGGTGATATATGTCAATGGTGAAGTGGTAGCGGATGGTTCCATCAGCCAAACTTCCAGCGGTAACTATGCCAAGCTGCGTAAATGGTTCGAAACGTTTACAGACTCGTCCAACTACAGCAACAATTTTATCGGTCGCTCCCAGCATGCGGCGGATGTAGACTTTGCCGGCTCCGTTTCAGACTTTAGAATTTATAAAGCAGGCTTGTCGGCAGATGAAGTCATTGAGGTCATGTGCGATTCGTTGACAGATGAAGAGATCGTGAAGCTTGCTAGAGATAAATATTTGTCCTTTCCAACGACGATTGTGACCAAGGACTTATCTCTGCCAACCGTTCTGATGGGCGGTAGAGTAGAAGTGACCTGGAAATCCAGCCAACCTAGTATACTCTCTGACAATGGGCAGGTGCAGGCGATTACCTCTGCACAAGGGGTTACCGTCACAGCTTTATTAATGAAGGGCTTAAGCCAGATTGAAGAAAGCTTTGAAGTATCCGTTCTTCCTGAACAGCTGCCTCCGTACACGCTGACCATTCATGGAAATAAGGAAGTACTGGATGTCAGCGAAGTGATGTACGGCTTGTTCTATGAAGATATCAATAACGCGGCAGATGGCGGGATTTATGCAGAACTCGTTCAGAATCGCTCCTTTGAATCTTTCGAGTTTGATACGTATTCCCATGCTTCCGGTGAATGCGGCTGCTCTACAGGACGGAACCGCAACCCGTTGTTTGCCTGGTCTGGTGATACGGACAAGATGACTCCACAACATAGCGGTGGATTAAATGAGTTTTTAGGCGCAAAAGACAAAGAAGTGAACTCTTATTATGTGACGGTAGCGGATGGTGCAACAATTCGGAACAAGGGCTTTTCCGATTCTAACCAGAATTGTGCCATGTCCATCCAAGAGGGTGCCAAGTATGAGTTTACCATCTGGGCGAAGGCCGATTCAGCGGGGGCAATCACACTGCAACTGCAAGACTCGAATGAAAAGGCTATTAGTGATTCGGTTACGATACAGGTGGAAGGTGGCAACACGTGGAAGAAGTACGGCATCGATTCCAAACTTGTGCTGACAGGCTCAGCTACGGTTCTCGGGCAGCTGGCGCTTACATTTGAAGGGGACATTTCGGTTGATATGGTTTCTTTATTCCCACAAGATGTATGGGGCGCAGGAGAGGAAGCGCAATCCCCATCGGCACATGCTAACTTCCAGGGAAATCCTAACTACCGACTGAGAAAAGATTTGGTGAACGCACTGGTTGGCATGCATCCGAAGTTTTTGCGGTTTCCAGGTGGTTGTATTTCCGAGGGTTCGTTTATATGGGAAAACGTATACGATTGGAAGGAATCGATTGGGGATATCGAGCTGCGCAAGGAAAACTTTAATGTATGGGGCTACATGATGACCATGGGCCTTGGTTATATGGAGTATTTCCAGTTGGCAGAAGACCTGAATGCAGCTCCGCTTCCGGTTATGGCCTGTGGCGTTCTCTGCCAAGCCCGTTCCGATTACGCTCATCCGGCTGGAGGCGCATTAAGAGAATACTATATTAAGAACTTTACAGATCTGATCGACTTTGCGATCAGTGTGGATTTTGAACATAATGAATGGGCTGCTATGCGTAAAAAAATGGGCCATGAAGCTCCGTTCGATCTGCGTTATTTGGGTGTGGGTAACGAGAACTGGGGCACAGAGTTCTTTGCCAACTTTGAAGTGTTCAAGACGTCGATTGATGAGTACATGGAGAAAAACTATCCGGGTTATGAGCTGCATATCATCTCCACGGTTGGCGCTCAAGCAGACGACGATGCCTATCAGCAGGGCTGGAAGTTCCTGAGCGGTAATATGAAGGGCTCGGCTAAGGTTGCTTTTGCAGATGGTAACCAGGTGACGGAAGAAACTGTAACCTGGTATGAGAAGCAAAAGGACTATATGGACACCATTGCAGACGAGCATTATTATCGTTCTAACGAGTACCTGCTGAATAACGTGGACCGCTATAACTACTACTACAGAGCTTATAACGTGGACGGCAGTATAAATTGGAAAGCAACATCAAAGGTTTTTGTCGGAGAGTACGCCTCAACGGATAAAAATACATTAGCAGGCGCTGTAGCAGAGGCAGCGGTGATGACGGGCTTCGAAAATAATGCCGATGTCGTTCGGTTGGCTGCCTATGCACCGCTGTTTAACAAGGTGCTGACAGATGGAACCTACAGATGGACACCAGACTGCATCTGGTTCGATGACGAAACGGTGTGGTTTACGCCGAACTACTATGTACAGCAAATGTATGCTAAATATTTGGGGAATAAAGTATTGAGCACTTCTTTCTCTACTTACAAAAACGGCAAGCCAACGGATCTCATTCCTCAGGGTGGAATTGAAATCGCGACAGGCAACGCCGAAGTTATGATTAAGCGTGTGACTGTTACTTCCAACCAGGACGGCAGTGTTTTGCTGGATCAAGACTTTACCCAGGAATTGAATTCGGCCTGGCAGGTCATTCCCGGTTCCGGGGGCTCTACAGTGGAGGAAGGCAAGGGGCTTGTCCTCAAAGCTCAGGATAGCGGTTTGAATGGTCTGTACATCTTGAACGACAGCTGGAGCAATTACAAGGTAGAGGTGGTCGCTTCCCGTATTTCCGGCACGGACGGTTTTTATGTGGGTGCGGGTCTCACGGATATTTCTGCGGAGAAAAAGGACGTTGTCGAATACGCGATCGGTTATGGCGGCAAGGCTACCGGCGTGAAGGTTTACAAGCAAGGCATAGAAGGCTACACATTGGGTGACTACTCTTCCAGTACAGCGGTAGGTAACTTGAGAGCAGCTAGCTATGAAGAGTTGGCTGACAACACGGACTACACCATAACAGTGAACTACGGCGGTGAAACGGGCAGTAATCTGATTTGCTCATACACCGACGGCGAAACAACCAGCAAAGTGCTGGACTACAAGCTGGAGGCTTACAACAGAGACGTGTTCAACTCGGTAACCCAAGATGCTGAGCATGTATACGTGAAGCTGGTGAATGCTGACAACGTAGATAAGGTAATACAGCTGAATCTACAAGATTTGAGTGTTGAGTCCATCGCTAAGCTGGTTACACTAACCGGCGATTCCTCGCTTGTTCATGTACCTAACGTGAACAAGAAGAATGACGAGAAGGTAGTGCCTACCGAACAGCAGATCACGCTTGATACGAATTCTGTCCTTTTGTACTTACCAGCTAACTCGGTGAATGTGCTGGTGCTGGATCTTAAACCTTTTCCTGCTTAAAAACAAAAAGGGGTGTCCCAAGCAGCCGTTTTATGGCTTTTGGAACACCCCTTTTTTTCTATGAATAGAGTCGGAATGTTGAGTTGATTTCCCCGAAGGGCATTACTGCGTGCTTCTGTTTACTAATTCACGCGGGTTGATGCCATCGTCTATCGTTAGCGGAGTAGGGGCTCCCGTAGCGATTCGCTCCCAAGGCACCATTTTAAAGTTCTGATTTAACTTTTTGCCGTTTTGAAGATTTTCGTCATCTTGTGCAACGAAGATACCATGAGGGAAATTCTTGCCTAATCCGTAGCCAAGAACATCAATACCGTCTGTGACAGACGTACCGTCAACGGTAGGGCTCGCGCTGATCGTAAAGTTGCTTATATATGCATTGTCGCCTTGTCGTTCATAGATCGCATAGCTGCTGTTTCCTTGACTGGAGGCCATGAGATACCCCTTGCCATCTTTACCGTAATACAATGTAAGTCCTTCTATGTCATCGTGGAGTCTACGCCCATCTGCAATATCAACACGTCGCAGCGGCTCGGATGAACCGTCTGGCTCGGCACTATACTTCCAAATGGCGTAATCCTCTTCAGCGATGTAGATCGTACCATATTCATCATCAGCAACCATGCCCTCAGATTGCGTATCTAGCTTGAACTGGCGGACAAGCTTACCTGCAATTTTGCCACTTCCGTCATCAGTCAGCTCATATTGTTCAAATTCACCCTCTTTGCCCAACACGAGCGCGTAAAATTTATCTGTCTTGAGGCTATGGTATAAGCTGAATCCGTACACTTCTTTCATAGATGCTTTAATGGGTTTGCCAACCACGTTGGTCAGCTTTCCTGATGCACCGTCAATGGCAAAGATATCGATCGTGTTGTTGGTTCGATTGGTTGCCCCTGCGATATCAATTTTTTTGCCGCCCAACGTGAAACCGTAACGAAGATCCACGTTATTCATTTTTCCGACCTTCATGTTTTGCAGTTGCTTGCCTTCCAGATCATAGACTAAAATCCCGCCGCCTTTATTGGTTGCTAAAATTCTACTTTTCTCCGGATCGACCGGGTTGAGCCAGATTGCAGGGTCGTCGGCTGCGTCTTCTCCATCTTCCACAGCTTCTGTTTCGGCAGAGGGGATTACTTTATAGGTGGGAACTGCGTCCTTAGGATCTGCATATTTGCTGTTCTCTGCTTCAAGCGCTGTAAGAAGTTTTGTAGGAAGATATACATTTCCATTCACTATTTTAATTTCCCGGTCCGCTTTTCCGGTTAGTCCAGCTAGACGATATTGCTTCTCACCCACTGTAAAGGTCCCGACAATGCCATTTTTCAGTTTGACCAAAACAGACTGGTCATCACTGTCCCATGTAATTGTCGCCCCCATTTTATCTGCCTGTGCTCGTAGTGGTGCATACCCGGATGGCTGAATGTCTGCCGCATGGGTCAGTTCTGGTGATACCAGAATCCCTGTTAAAATGGCTAATAATGCGAGTTTAGTTGACTTCATATGTATGCCCCTTTTCTGAAGTGAAAATGATATAACCGACTCAGTATAAAGCGAGAATATCAAAAGGATACAATGAAAATGTAAAAGGAATGTAAAGGCGGTGTAAGCATTCAATGGACTGGCTTCCAGTATTGTTGTCTGTAATTCTTTGGAGACATTCCGAACTTTTCTTTAAAGCATTTGGAGAAATAGCTTGCTTGGGAGAATCCTGTTTCCTCGGTAATTTGTTGGACAGACCAGTCGGTTTGCAGCAAAAGACTGCGTCCTTGATCCAGGCGATAATCCATTAAATACTCAAGCGGTGTGCGCTGGAAGGCGACCTTCATACATCTGGCGAGATAGTTCTGATGTACGTGAAAATGGGTCTCCAAATCTTTATTAGTGATTGTATTTTTGTAATTCTGTTTTAGGTATATTTCGATCTGTTCCGCCAACTTAGAGGAGCTGTCTTTATTATTCTGATCATACTCCAAACTCTGAAAAACATTCACAAACGTCTGTTGGGCCTCCCATAGTGCCAGCTTTCTAGGTTTTAAAGTAGAGGCTAGTAAATAGTCTAATTTCGAAAATAGCTCATGCGGATTCACCACTTTTTGAATTTTGGGCAAATGAATGGTCGTATGTTCTGAATGAAAATGCAGCTCGGGAATGGGGGTGCTGGGTATAATAGGATTGTGCGAGGATTGTGCGCACCACATGCTATTGGTTTGAAAATGGAACCAGTAAAAGGAGGTTTGTTCTGTACATGCCTCAATGGGAAAATGATGTTTATCCGGTTCAAGAATGAGAGCGTAATTTTCAGTTACCTTCCACACTTCGTCCTCTTCGCCAATGTGCAGCAATCCTTCTTTAATGATTATTACGTCAAAATAACCCAGATTATACCTATTCGGGTGCCAATCCCCTTTTTGATATGTAGTAAAATTCCCCTCAATGAAATAAGGCAGCGGAGGGACAAGGAATGATAGAAAGTCTGTTTTGCTCATGGAAGCCAGCTCCTTTGTGTGTGAAATCGTATAAGTTTTAGTTAAAGATCGCGATTTTTTTTATAAATTCAGGTTGATAAAATAAGGACGTAGCAAGGGGAGCTCAGGTTAGCTTGTACGATATTATCATTACTTTATCCTTATTTTTTCAAAAATGAAAGCGTTCTATTTCCAGGAAGGGATGTTTATCCAATGAAAACGGCAAAGCCAGTTAAGCATGTCATCATTGATGATTTATTTTGGAAAAAGTATAAGCAGGTTGTGGCGGAAGAGGTTATTCCTTATCAGTGGAAAGCATTAAATGATGAATTACCAGATACAGAACCCAGTCATGCGATTGAAAACTTTAGGATTGCAGCCGGGGAATCCAGTGGGGAGTATTATGGAACCGTTTTCCAGGACAGTGACATTGCCAAATGGCTGGAGACAGTTGCCTTTAGCTTAAGGGATCATCCGAATCCTGCGCTTGAAGAGCGGGCTGATGAAGTAATTGAATTGTTGGGAAGAGCTCAAGCTGAGGATGGGTATCTGAATACGTACTATCTGCTGAAGGAACCCAATAATCGCTGGACGAACCTAAGAGATAATCATGAGCTGTATTGTGCAGGGCATTTTATAGAAGCGGCTGTTGCTTATTATGAAACGACGGGAAAAACGAAGTTTCTTCACATTATGGAGAAATACGTAGACCTGATTCAGCAGATTTTTGGTACGGAAGAAGGGAAACGGAAAGGCTACCCGGGACATGAAGAAATTGAGCTGGCCTTGATCAAATTATACGACGTAACTGCAAAGGATCAATATCTCAAATTAGCGCAATATTTTATTGAACAGCGGGGACAGCATCCTATTTACTTTGCAGAGGAACAAGAAAAGAGAAAACATATTCAAACAGAGCCCACCTGGAATGATGATAACAACATTAATTTTGGCTTAGGCTTCGAATACCAGCAAGCACACCAACCTGTGCGGGAACAAAAAGAGGCAGTCGGCCATGCGGTGAGAGCGGTGTATCTGTATATTGCGATGGCGGACTTGGCCGCGAAAACAGGGGATGCTTCCCTGTTACAAGCCTGTGAAACGCTGTGGGATGATGTAACGAATCATAAAATGTACATCACCGCAGGGATCGGTTCTACTGTAAACGCGGAAGCGTTCACTTGCCATCACGATCTTCCCAATGACAGCATGTACTGTGAGACCTGCGCCTCTGTAGGGCTGGCCTTTTGGGCCAATCGTATGCTGCGCTTAGCGCCAGACCGGAAATATGCCGATGTTTTGGAGCGTGCGCTATACAACGGAACGATTAGTGGGATGGACCTGGACGGGAAACGGTTTTTCTACGTGAATCCGCTGGAGGTTAATCCTTTTCAAAAATCCAGAAAAGATCAGGAGCATGTAAAAACAGAACGGCAAAAATGGTTCTTCTGCGCCTGCTGTCCGCCCAATTTGGCACGAATGATTGCATCGGTTGAGGACAATATGTACACCCAAACGGATGATACGTTGTATACGCATCTGTATATTGCCAGCAAGGTGAACATGACTTTATCTGGTCATGAGGTTGAAATTACACAAACTCATCATTATCCATGGGATGCGGATCTAACCTTTTCGATCCACGTAACAGAGCCGACTTCCTTCAAATGGGCACTGCGGATTCCGGGTTGGTGCAAGCAGGCAGAGGTGAAGGTGAATGGGGAAGCTATGTCATTAGACCATCTGGAAAATGGCTATATCGAGATTCAGCGTACTTGGAAGGACGGAGATGTGGTAACTCTGCATTTGGCTATGCCAGTTGAGCGCATTCGGAGCAATCCACTTGTCTCCATGAACCAGCAGCAAATTGCTCTCCAACGCGGCCCAGTCGTGTTCTGTCTGGAAGAAGTGGATAATGGAGCGAATTTGGCAGGATTAAGATTGACGAAGGATAGCCTCATTACGGAAGAGTTCAGCGAAAACCTGCTGGGTGGCATTGTAAAGTTGACCATAGAGGGATACCGGGTAAAAAATTCGAACGCATTATATAGCTCGGAGCCTCCTGAATTTGTTCCTCAACAAATTACCGCCATTCCTTACTACGCCTGGTGCAATCGGGCTAAAGGGGAAATGCGTGTATGGGTTTATGAATCATAATTCATTCGCATGGGGAGAGGAAAGAT
Organism: Paenibacillus sp. FSL P2-0322; assembly: GCF_037975315.1. Classification (NCBI taxonomy): domain Bacteria; kingdom Bacillati; phylum Bacillota; class Bacilli; order Caryophanales; family Paenibacillaceae; genus Paenibacillus; species Paenibacillus sp. FSL P2-0322. Next base: position 251,448 of record NZ_CP150243.1, read on the forward strand.
CATGAGTACGAGAATTGTGAGTACGGAATCACCGGAAAAGGCAGCAAGTACCGTTCCTTTTCATCGTAAAATCAGCTATTCATTAACGGATACAGCAGGCAATCTACTATACTGTGTCATTTCCAGTTATCTATTATATTTTTATACAGATGTATTCGGTCTTTCTATCGGGATTGCCGGGACATTACTATTTATCACCCGTTTTATCGATGCCATTGATGCCCCGATTTGGGGCATCCTGATTGACCGAACCAAGTCGAAATACGGCCAGAGCAGACCCTATTTTCTATGGTTAGCTATTCCGTTCGCTGTGTTCATGGTCCTTACGTTTACGACACCCAATTGGAGTGAGTCGGGCAAAATTGCATATGCCGCCATTACGTATATCATAGCAGGTATCCTTTATACCGGAATCAGTACGCCGATTACGTCTATTCTGCCTAATCTGAGCACCAATTCTAATGAACGCGTAGTCTTGAACTCCTTCCGCATGGTCGGGGGGAATGTGGGTTTCTTCATCGCCACGACGTTTACGTTACCTTTGGTCGCTTTCTTTGGACAGGGAAATGATCAAAAAGGATTTTCCTTAACGCTCGTTTTATTTGGAATCATGGCGATTATTATGTTTTTCATAGCGTTTGCCGATTTGCGAGAAAATGCAGCAGTGAAAACGAAATCCGTTCCCATTGCTAAAAGCTTTACAGCCATCAAACGAAACTGGCCATGGATGCTCGTTGTAGCTGCCAACTTGTGCTACTGGATTGGTTTGAATATTCGTTCAGCAACGCTAATCTTTTATCTGCAATACAATCTGGACAGTAAGGACTTAGTGCCTTTAATCAATGGACTGACCTCCTTGCAGTTGATCTCGATGGTTCTGATTCCGTTTTTCGCCAGAAAATTAAGTAAAAATGCGATTATGATTATCGGATTGATATTAGCTGCGCTGGGTCAAGTCGTGATTTTAATGGGAAGTACAGACTTAACCCTCATTATTATCGGCTGGATTATTGGTGCGTTAGGATCAGGCTTTGCATGTTCTATGCCGTTTGCGATGTTGTCAGATACAGTCGATTATGGGGAATGGAAAAATGGTATTCGGGCAAGTGGTTTCCTGACCTCGATTGGAAGCGCATTCTGTATAAAAGCGGGTAGCGGAATCGGCGGATTATTGCCAGCATGGATCATGGGCAGCACCGGTTATATCGCTGGGAAAGTTCAAACCCCTACGGCGTTGTCCGGCATTCAGTTTAGCTTTATCTGGCTGCCATTTATCGTCTTCTTGATCGGAATCATTCCTATGTTTTTTTATAAAAAATTCGAAAAGAATGAAGCTTCTATCCAACAAGATTTAATTGCGAGAAGATCATAGACATTCTTTTAACAAGGGTTTAATGATATATTAAAACATTATAATGCTGCTCCAAAACCTGTTCGCTGAGCTGAGCAGGTTTTTTTGTTTTTTTCTATTCAAATGTGAGTAAAGCCATTGACAGGATTTTCTTTTGGAGCAATACTTCTATGTAGAGAAAAGTGTACAGAATCAAGAACTAGACACATCTAGCCTTGCAACTTTATACATTTTTTCGCCATGAAGGCTCTTCTGTTGAAGGGTTTTTTTCAATTTGAGAAAAAGAATGTGATGATATGAGTCAACTGAGTGTAAGGATGAGAACACATGGCTTTCTGAATAAGCATTTTTCAGGAGAGTCTATTGATTATCGACAGATTATTGCGCTGTTTATCCCGCTTCTGATTGATCAGGCTTTTATTGTGGGTCTTAATTTGGTGAACACGGCAATGATTAGCTCGTCGGGGATGGCGGCAGTCAGTGCTGTAAATATGATCGATTCTTTGAATATTTTTCTGATTAATGTGTTTGTTGCAGTGTCTACCGGGGGAACGGTTGTCGTGGCACAGTATAAGGGGAGCGGTAACGACCTCATGGTCTCTAAAGCTGCATCCGGCACCATTTCCTCCGTTTCCTTGCTGGCCTTATGTATCAGTTTGTTTATGATGGTTTTGTACAATCCGATTTTAAGTGTTCTGTTTGGTTCGGCCTCGCCAGATGTATTAGCTAACGGTAAGGTATATCTGCTGGGAAGCTGTATGTCTTTTGTGGGGATTGCAATCGTTGAGGCAGTGTGTGGGGCGCTGAGGGGCATTGGGAAGACGAGGGCATCGCTGGCTCTTTCGCTCATCATGAACCTCTCGTATGTGCTTCTTAATGTGGTATTCATTAATGTATTGGATATGGGTGTGCTGGGCATGACGATTGCCGTCAATGTGTCCAGATATGCAGGAGCAGTATGCGCGCTGATCTATTTGGTCAGGGTAGATGATGACTTGCGTGTTCAGCTTAGAGATATGCTTTATTTTAATCTGGCTATGCTTAAAAAGATTCTGTTTATCGGGCTTCCCTTTGCAGCGGAACAGATGTTTTTTAATGGGGGCAAAATTTTAACCCAAATTTTCATTGTGAGCCTGGGGACAAATGCGTTGGCGACCAATGCCATTTGCTCATCCCTAGCTAATGTGTTCCAAATCCCTGCAAATGCTTTGGCTCTTACGATTGTAACTGTGGTCGGTCAATGCATGGGGCGTCGAAATGTCGCGGATGCCCGGAAGTTTACCAAATCGTTTATTTGGCTGTCGTCTTGTTCGTTTATTGTAATGGGATTAATCCTGATGCCTTTGTTTGAGCCGATGGTGGGGCTATTTCATCCGCCTGCCGAAATCGTAGATGACATTTTTGTTGTCATTCTGATTAATACGTTGGCCCAGATTCCGCTCTGGTCCATAGCCTTTATTACACCCTCTGCGCTTAGAGCAGCAGGTGATTCGAAATTTACGTCCCTCACCTCGATGCTGTCCATGTGGTTATGTCGGGTGGTGCTTGGATATATTTTGGGCATAGTCTTCAATCTGGGGATTGTTGGTGTCTGGTTGGCTATGGATATTGAATGGGGCGTGCGAGGGATCGTTTTCCTTTGGCGCTTCCGCGGCAACAAATGGGTCCAGCATCGTTTGATCGACTGAATAGGTCCACTACCATAAAATTGACTTCTGGATGAAGGCATTTTACGGTAGTGGATTTTTTTCTATTCCTATACTTCGTTCAGACCCCTTACTCCATCCTGATTCCTATATTGCCTAACTGCGCTCCCTGCTGCATACGGTGGAAGGCTTGCGGTGTGTCTTGTAGAGGAAATACGCTATCTATAATCGGATGGAGTGCATGGCGCTCCATAAACTGAAGCATAGCTGCGAATTCCTCGCCACTGCCCATAGAGGTGCCGATGATGCTGATTTGAGGGAAAAATATAGACCGCAGCGGAATCTCTACTCGATCTCCTGAGCTTGCGCCAAATGTAACGATCCGACCGTTCGGCTTGAGGATATCAAAATATTTATCGAATGTAGCAGGACCGATACTGTCAAGAACCAGATCCACAGTGTCTCCGTTCATACTTTCTTTCCATTCGCTATGGCTGTCGAATGCATGATTAGCGCCATGGGCGAGGGCAGCCTGACTCTTTGCTTCGCTGCGTGATGTGACGGTGACCCGTGCACCTGCCGCTAAAGCCATAAGCATGGCATACGTGGCTACACCACCGCCAATACCGGGAATGAGGACGTGCTCACCCTGCTGTAACTGGCCTCTTGTGAAGAGCGCGCGATAAGCGGTCAAAGCAGACAAAGGCAGTACCCCTGCTTCTTCCCATGAAAGGTATGCTGGCTTGCTGACGGCATTTTGGACGGGGATGATAACCGATTCAGCGAATGTCCCGTCCGAAGGTCCGCCCAGAATGGCTGGAACCAAGGGAACATGATGCGTATTCTCCCATCCGATACAGGGATTGATAATTACATCGGTGCCTACCAGCGAGGTTGGGACACTAGCACCCACAGCCTCAATCACACCTGCTCCATCCGATCCGAGAATGAGTGGAGCATCGTTGGCAGCTCGATCTGCCATGAGGAATAGGTCCCGATGGTTCAAGCCTGCGGCTTTGAGTTTTACTCTCACCTCATCGTGCCCTGGCTGTCTGTCCGTAACGTCTGTATACATCAGACCCTCAGGGCCATTTTTGCTGGCATGTATCACGGCTTTCATTTTAAAACCTCCCGTGGTGCGAATTTAGATGCAATTGCATGTATATTGAATTGTACAGAGCGGCAAGCATCCGGTAAAATGAACAAAATCGAACGTGAGTATCACAAATGATCATACCAAGCAGGTGACGTATACATGGAAAGCAGTGATTTGAAAATTTTTCGGGCCGTCGCTCGCGAGGGCAGTATCACAAAGGCTGCGCAAGCCTTGAACTATGTACAGTCCAATGTGACCTCGCGGATTCAGCAGCTTGAGGCACAATTGAACGTACCGCTATTTCGCCGATCTAACCGGGGAATGACGCTAACGCCAGCAGGAGAGAATCTGCTGGAATATGCGGATACCATACTGACCTTGCTGGACGAGGCAGTAAAGTCCACTCAATATTCAGACCAGCCTGCGGGACCTTTGCGAATGGGGTCGATTGAGACGACGGCGGTTACACATCTGACTTCTTTATTGACGGAATATCACGCTCAATATCCTGATGTCCATCTATCGCTTATGACAGGCAGCACACATGATCTCGTACAAAAGGTATTGAATTACGAATTAGATGGAGCGTTCGTCTATGGCCCCGTCGATGATCCGCATATAGAGTATGTTGCAGCTTTTGAAGAGGAACTGGTACTCATCTCGGAACCAGGGAAAAGGGACATGGGTGAGTTGCTTGCCAAGCCTATGCTGTTCTTCGACGTAGGCTGCACGCATCGTACAAGAGCAGAAAGCTTTCTGAGCGAAGCAGGTGTGGATGCGTATCAGGTTATGGAGTTCGGAACCTTGGAAGTCATTTTGGGTGGTGTAGCCTCTGGTCTAGGGGTGTCCATGTTACCACAATCGTCGATTGCAAAGGCAGAGGAGGCGGGAAGTATTGCTTCTCATCGTTTGCTCAAAAAATATCGCAAATTAGAGGTGTGGTTTGTTCATCGGCGGGATTCGGTTTACTCCAGTGCACTGTCAGGCTTGCTTCACTGGATGAAAAAGGATGCTATACTTAACCGGGATTAAATTGACAACAGAGGTGTATCATTTGGAGGAACATGGTGTAACGAACAATCCATCTACAGTCGTTCTGGGACCATATGCGACGACTGGCGGCTATCATCGACGAGAACCGGATAAGATGGCAGTATTATCAGAAACATACGGAGCCTCTATTTTTTTCAGAAGATGGGCGGCTTGGATGATTGACTTCATTCTTATCGTCTTTGGGTATGGAGGGCTGGTTTATTTTACAGCGAAAAAAGTATCTGAAGCGGAAACCCCAAATATGGGCATGGTAGTGATGCTTTTCCTGATTGGCTCCTTCTGCTATTATCTGTTACTGGAAGGACTTACGGGCTATACGCTGGGCAAATTTGTACTTCGAATTCAGGTCGTGAATGGAGAAGGAAGGCCGCCGGGCATTGTGAAATCGTTGATCCGCACCCTTATACAGCTGGTAGATACGAATCCTCTATTTTTTCTGGGACTGCCCGCGGGGTTATGTGTGCTGGTGACACCTCGGAAACAACGGATTGGGGATATGGCTGCGAGTACATATGTGGTTAAGGTAAGGGATTTGGGAAAGGCGGGCAGAAAGAAAACCGGGATTTTTGCAGGAGCAATCATCCTGATGACGATCATTTCGATTGTCTTTGCTGTATTTTTAATTTCTACGCTCATTACTCAAATCGTGAAGCCTGAGGTATTTACCAGTAAGGATAGCCAGTTTGCGGTTACGGCTCCGTGGAATTGGTCACGAGATAATATGATTAATGAGGAAGCGGATATTTCCATTAAAAATGAATTGACCGAAAGATATTTGATTGTATTATCTGAACCGAAAAGCGATTTTGACAGCAGTATGACTCTTCAAGAATATAAAGGAATCATTGAGGAACATTTGGTGTCAGGAATTACGGACTCTGAATTGGGGATTGCCTCCGACTTGGTGGTGAATGGATACCCAGCCATTGAGTTTACCCTAAAAGGAGAAGTAGACGGGACTCCGATCATGTATAACGTGACTACGATTGAAACGCCTTCACATTATCATCAGGTGCTTGCCTGGACCTACGCTTCCCGATACAGCAGGGCACAGCAAGAGCTACGCAAGATTAGAGACAGCTTCCGTGAAATGAACATGCTGTGAAGTGAACATGGAGCAATAACGATGAATCGAAGTTATAAGGCAGTAAGCAGAACAAGCAGACAGCTTATAGGAGCGTCTGCTTGTTGTTTTATAAGCTTCCTTTAAAAAACGAACATCAAAACGGAGTAGGCGAAATAGTAGATTTATATAGATAATTTGATCATACAATAGAGTGTCTAATCACTCGTAATCCAGCTACTTTCGCCACTTTACCTTGTGGATGGGCTGTGAATTGAATCGTCACTTCATTCTTCTGGCTCGTCACAGATAGAGGAAGCTCATAGGCGAACGTTTCGAATTTATTCATTTCCTCAGACTCCAGCTTGCCTTCCCCTAAAATCTGACCATCCGCAGTGATGTCAAAGTCACCATGAGGACGGCTCAAGTCCTTCAAATAAGTGACCGCCAATTGGACAGGCTCATCCGAAAGCACCTTCATGACAAAAGAGAACCAGCCCCCAGGCCAGGTATCGCGATATTTGCGGTTATAGATGGACCCCAGACCTACATGCTCGCCAGTAAAGGCATGATCCCGTTCAGGCTGCATTTCGGCAGGCTGCACAACGTCCACTGTAAGTCGTTCCAGCTCTAGCTGATACGCTAACGCGGTACGATATTCTGCCTCGGTTGCTGTCCATTCGTCCTTGGAAAAGAGATCCCAATAGACGGTATATGAACGATCATACATCTGATAAAACGGACGAAGCTTCAAGTCTCCGATATAGCCTAAGTCGGTCGTATGGAATGTATTGGGCTCGTTCCGGTCAGCAATCAGCTTCGTTGTTAATGAGTCGGCCGATCCGATCAGAACAGACGCAAGCAGACGTTCTTCGTTGGATTCCTGCTCAACAGGACCAAGGTCCCCAGCCAGCACTAGCGGCCCATACATAAAAGCAATTCGGCGTGGATTATCCGGCATTTCCTCGACTCTCACGGTCATAGGAATGTCATACTCGATCGTATCCCCATTGTTCCATTCCCGTTCAATTACAACGTAGCTGGTAGGACAAGCCTCTGTGACGTACTCTTCCCCGTTGATTTTAATCATCATCCCTTGCTCCGCCCAATGAGGGCATCTTAGCTTGATCGCGAAGGATTTGGGCTCCTTGCTGATGACGCGCAGCGTTCCCCGTCCATTTTGCGGAAAGAGAGTGTCTTGTTTGAGCTGTACGCCCATCTCGTCCCATGTCAAGGTAGAAGGGACATATTGATTGACATAGATCGTTTCTGGCGTATGAAAATAAATCGCAGTGCCGTACATGGAGTGGCTTTCCATACCGGAACCGACACAGCATGTAAAATCCTCATATTGAGAATTAAAGGACTTGTGTCCTCCCATTTCCAGCGATACAAAATAGCACACACGTCCATCTATAGGCTGCTGTGAAGCCAGAATATGATTGAACATCGCTCGTTCATAGTAGTCGGCATAGGCTGCATAGGCGTCCCACTCGAACATATGTCTTGTTAATTTCAGCATATTGTAGGTGTTACAGGTTTCACAGGTACCTTCGCCCAAGCGGTCATTCAGCTTCCCGGGTTCACCAAAATGTTCATTATAGCTATTGCCGCCGATCACGTAGGAATGCTTGTGAACAACCCGATCCCAGAAAAAGCGAGACAGGTCCGCATATTGCGGTTTTCCCGTCATTTCAAATTGCCGTGCAGCGCCAATGATTTTGGGAATTTGCGTATTGGCATGTCGCCCTGCCAGCGTATCTTGGCTATCTGCGAGATCATTGAGCACCTCTCCGTGATAAAAGCGTTCCGCAAGGCTCAAAAAGCGTTCTTCTCCCGAATGTTCCGCCAGATCGGTCAGCACCTCGTTCATACCGCCAAACTCGCAATGCAGCACCTGCTGCACCTGATCATCGTCCAGCCCTTGAAGTACATCCTCCAGCCAGTTGCCGAGTTTGATTTCTATAGACAGGGCCTTGGGATGATGCGCCAGCAGATGTGCATCACGCAAGCCCGCAAAAAGCTTGTGCATGGTATATAGCGGCACCCAGCCGCCGTTTAGATCAAAGCCCTGGGAGCGGATATCTCCGGCTTTTACTTCCTCAAAAATCTCTTTCCCACGTGGAATGCCGGAAATGTATCCGTTTCCATGACTGTTTTGGCATATTTCCAGTTCGTCGACCACATAGTTCACGCGTTCCAACAGTCTTTCGTCGCCTGTGGAGGCAAACATCAGTGCACAGCCGGACAGGTAGTGACCGAGTGTATGTCCGCTGATGCCACGCGCTTCCCAGCCTTCATAGTGAGCCGCTTTGGGCTCCAGTCCCGCATATTCACGAAAGCGCGATAGTAAACGGTCGGGTTCCAAACTCAGCAGGTAGGCCGTATTCAGTTCCATCGCATGTAAAAGTGGGCCGGAATCAATTCTTACTTTATGCAAGTCAAAAGCTTTAGCTTTCAAAATCATCGCTCCTTAGCTAAGATGAAAGTGTATATTTCTCCACTACATTAGCATTGCAATCGCGGTATGTCAGTAGCTTAACCATACAATGGGTGGACAAATCCGAACATGAACCTAAAGAGGCGATAACATGACCTATCTAAAAGTAAATGTAGATGCTCCGATTCAACTGATCTCGGCAGGCGAGTTTGTTAACGAGGTACCTTGGAAGCATATGAGTCGTTCCATTGAGAATTTTGAGCTGATCCTAGGTGTCCAAGAGACGGTATATATACGGGAGGAACGGGAAGATTTTGAAGTAGGCGAGGGAGATATTCTATTGCTTTACCCCGGTCGTACGCATAAAGGATACCAGGAGTCATTGCCAGGCGTGAAATTTTATTGGTTTCATTTCGATGTTCCCACGACCCCGAATGTATTATCTAATGAAGAAATGAAGCAGGAAACAAGTGCTATGGATGGGCTTTTGCAGCGTCACGGTGTGATGCGTGATATCTATTTACCGCAATGTGTACAGGCAGACAACGGAGATCGGATTCATATTATCGTCAATCAGATTTTGCATGTAGCCAACTCACATTACCTTACGTATCACAGTGCAAATTATTTGTTCACCTCGCTGCTGATCGAGATATCTGAACTGGCGCTTAGCCGCTTGCTTTCCAATCCTGTCAGTTCACAGGGGAATGTGAGTTTTAACAAAATTATCGAGTGGACTCGAATTCATGCTGAAGAGCCGTTGACTGTGACGGATTTAGCCCGAAAATTCAATTACAACAAGGATTATATCTCTCGTTTGTTCAAGCAAAATACAGGCATGCGTCCCCTGGAGTTCATTCATAGTATTCGCATTAACAAAGCCAAAGAGTTGATTTCCCGTACAGATATGAGCATTAAGCAGGTTGCCGAAGAGGCAGGATATACCGATGAGAAGTATTTTATGCGTTTGTTCAAAAAGAGAGCCCACATGACTCCTTCCCAATACCGGAATGCCTATCACAAAACATTTATGAACAATGTCTAGTGCATTTCCGCTTGGATAGGGAAATTTTATAGATAAAACATGGAGGAAGAGTCGGCTAAAATAAACTTGTAAGCGTTTCACCTATAGATAGAAGGGAGGAGAGACATCCACCATGATTACTAGAGAACAGATTTATTTGGATGAGAAGCTGGAGACCAAATCGGCTGTGTTTGAGTTTATTGCTCAAGAGGCTGAAAAGCTGGGTGTCACCGTCCATAGGGAGCAACTGGTGCAGGATTTGTGGGAGAGGGAAAAGGTATATTCGACAGGGCTTCAGGATCAGTTTGCCATACCTCATACGCAGAGCGAAGTGGTCACCAGACCAGCAGTCCTCGTGATCCGATTGGAACATAGCATTGACTGGGCCTCTCATGATGGCAAGCCTGTCCAGTATATTTTTAGTATTTTGGTGCCTAAAGGGTCCGTGGATGTATCCCATTTACAAATTATTTCCTCGCTCGCAACCCTGCTCTTAGAGGATTCCTTTAAAGAGGCGGTAGCGGGTGCCAATAGCAGCGGCGACGTGTATCATTTGCTGGAACAGTATACAGAAGGGTTGGTGTCATAATGAAAATTGTAAGCGTTACATCCTGTATCGCAGGGTTGGCTCATACTCCAATGGCGGCAAAAGCACTGGAAAAAGCAGCGGCACAGCTCGGTCACCATATTAAAGTGGAGCAGCAAGGCGCACTAGGCCAAGTGAACAAACTTACGGAGGAAGACATTGCAGCGGCGGAATTTGTACTGATTGCCTCGGATCAGACAGTGAAGGATGCAGAGCGTTTTGAAGATAAAAGAATCGTTCGCGTTAAAATCGGTCATGCGGTCAACAATGCGGAAGCGGTTCTTACCAAAGCGGTGGAGGCCATCTCTGCTCAAAAATAAGATTAGGGAGGCAACACGGACAATCAGCGGCGTAGATGATCTGAATGATATCCGATGAGCCTTTGAATAACAGTAGTATTCATGATGGGGGAGAACATGATGAAAAAATGGCTGAGTGAAGCTAAAAAGCATCTGATGACAGGTATTTCTTACCTGCTTCCGGTTATTATTGCAGGCTCCTTGATTGTTGCCGTGTGTAAAATTATCGGTCTGACAATGGGTGTCACTGACTTTGGTCCATATGCTGACAAAAGTGGATTTCTTCATATTTTATACTTAGTCGAAAATGTAGGCTGGCGCGGAATTGGACTGCTAAACATGGTTCTGGCTGGGTATATCGCCTATTCAATTGCCGACAAGCCTGCACTTGCTGCAGGGCTGATTGGCGGCGTGCTGGCACAGGAGACGAATGCGGGATTCTTGGGCGCTCTTGTTGCAGGTTTTTTCGCGGGGTATGTCACCCTCTGGGTGAAAAACAAAGTGAAAATCACAGGTCCGGCCGCAGGCTCTGTTCCGCTAATTATTTTGCCGCTCATTACGGTAGGCTTAACCGGGATTCTCATGTCCGTCATCCTAGGTGGGCCGTTGAGCGCGATTAATGAAGGACTGGTCAACTGGATTAAGCATATGAGTGAGAGCGGAACCAGCACCTTGGCGCTAGCCTTAATTTTGGGAGCCATGATTGGGTTCGATCTTGGGGGTCCCGTCAATAAAGCTGCCTGGATGGCGGGAAATGCGTTATTCCTGTCGGGTGTGTATTTACCCAATATTTTCGTAAACATTGCCATCTGTATTCCACCGCTAGGCTATGGAATTGCAACCCTAATTCTGAAACATCGCTTTTCCAAAACATATCGGGAAGCTGGAAAAGGCTCCGTGATCATGGGCATTATCGGAATTACGGAAGGGGCTATCCCGTTTACACTGCGTAACCCTGCCAAGCTGATTCCATTAAATATGATTGCCTGCGCAGCAGGTGCAGCATTGACGGCTTTGCTGGGCGCACATGTCATCATGCCTCCAATTGGCGGTTTGTATGGCGCCATCTCCGTAGGTACTCCGTTTGCATATCTGGCTGGAGGGGTTACAGGCGCATTAATCATTGTGGCAGGAACCTTGCTCGTCAATTTCCGTGAGGAAGAACAGCAGCAGGCTGAAACGAAAGAGGCCTCTGTTAAGAAAAATGGAGAAGACATTGAGCTTGTATTTGACTAAATATCACTAGATAAAGAATAGACAGCATGGAGGGAGAACGAGATATGAGCCGTACGAAAGTGCATGTCATACCACATACTCACTGGGATCGAGAATGGTATTTTACCACTTCCAGATCCAAAGTCTACTTGGTGAAGCATGTGAAAGAAGTATTGGATGCGTTGGAGAATGGGGACGGTTTTAAATACTATCTTTTGGATGCCCAAGGGTCCTTGCTTGACGATTATACCCGCTGGTGCCCGGAGGATGAAGAGCGCATTCGCCGTCTGGTAAGCGATAAACGCCTGATGACCGGGCCGTGGTATACGCAGACGGATCAATTGGTGATTTCCGGTGAATCGATGGTCCGTAATCTGTATTACGGTATGGAAACGGCGCAGAAATATGGTCATGCCATGAAGGTCGGTTATGTGCCGGATGCCTTCGGCCAGTCGGCGCAGATGCCGCAGATTTATCAGGAGTTCGGTATTCGGCATTTTCTATTCTGGCGCGGGGTAGCCGATAATACGAATCCTAAAACCGAGTTTTTGTGGAAGGGGTCGGATGGCAGTCAGGTGTTTGCGGTACAGATGCCGTTTGGCTACTACTATGGTGGGAATATTCCAGAGGAAGCGGGAGAACTTGAGGCGTATCTCGACAGCCAGATCGGTGCGCTGGAAGAAAAAGCGTCTACCCGCCATGTTTATTTTCCCAATGGCTTCGACCAAGCACCTATCCGCCTGAACTTGCCAGAATTGATTCGCACATTCAACGAGCTGGACCCGGAACGGGAATATGTGATGAATGAGCCGGAACGTTTCCTTGAAGAGATTGAAAAGGACAGCAACGACCTTCCTGTACTGGAAGGAGAGCTTATGGAAGCCAAGCATATGCGTATTCATAAGTCGATTTTTTCCACACGAGCTGACCTTAAGCAGCAAAATAACGAGATTGAACATTTAATCGTGAACACGCTGGAACCTGTACTGTCGATCAGCCATGCACTTGGGCATGAATATCCACATTATATCGTGAAGGATATATGGAAGCTGTTGTTTGAAAATGCAGCCCACGACAGCATTGGTGGATGCAATAGTGATACGACGAATCGGGATGTGGCTTTTCGTTATAAACAGGCGCGAGATATCGCGGAGAATGTATTGGAGCTGCACAAGCGACTGATCGCGTCGAAGATTAAGCAGGAGGAGACTTTTGCCTTCACCATCTTTAATACGTTGCCTTACCCGCGCAAGGGAGTGACAGAAATTGATGCTTACTTGCCGGAAGGAAGCTTTGTCATTCGGGATACGAACGGTCAGCAGCTTTTGTATACGATTACCGAGAAAGTGGAACAAACAGACTACGTGCTCGGTCAGCATATTGATCTGAATCCGAGCAAAAAGGTGTACCTGCCTGAGCGTGTATTCCGTGCCAAGCTGTTGGTGGAGCTTCAGGAAGTACCTGCTATGGGGTACACACAAATTATATTTGATTTTAGTGCAACAGGGGATACAACAGTAGAACGTAGCAACGGAAAACATATTGAAAATGAATTCTATAGCATAGCCGTACAGGAGAACGGGGCATTAAGCATCACGGATAAAATTTCGGGACGTGTGTACTCAGATCAGATGGTGTTCGAGGAAAACGGAGATGACGGAGATTCCTACAACTATTCTCCACCGGAACGTGATCTTACAGTTTCTTCGCTTGGTGCTGATGTGGAGACGATAACATCCAAAAGTACGGTATCCGAAGAATTGTCCCTTCGGATGAAACTGAAGGTTCCGTATGATTTAAATGAGCGTTCTGCTGCTGGGACTTCAGCTGAGTTGCCACTCCAGGCATCGGTGTCCTTGCGGAAAGGTGAACGCCTGATACGCTTCTCGGTGGATGTGGACAACCGAGTGCTGAGTCACCGTCTGCGGGTGCTATTTGATACTGGGATTGCCTCTAAGCTATCTATTGCAGATCAGCCGTTCGGAGTCATTGCCCGTCCAACTACGCTGGAGGAAGTAAAGGTATGGGAACGGGAGCAGTGGACGGAAAAGCCAATCACCATTGAAGCTATGCAAAGCTATGTTGCGTTAAATGATGGCTCCCATGGAGTAGCCGTGATGACTGAAGGAGTAAGGGAATATGAAATCATTGGACATGAACATGATACAATAGCGCTGACGTTATTCCGCACTTTTGGTTATATGGGCAAGGAGAATCTGCTATACCGCCCGGGTCGTGCCTCAGGAGAAAAGATCGTAGAAACGCCAGATGCACAGCTGCTCGGTGAGCTTTCATTTACGTTTGCTCTACATGTCCAAGAGTCCGGGTTTGACGAGGCGGGCATCGCTCAAGCGGTCAAGGAATATTTAACACCATTGTCCAGCTACCAGCTGTCTGATTTTCTGAACGGCCGTTTAATTTTTGCCTTCCGAGACGAAGAAAGAATATTTGAGCAAAACTACAGCCTGTTATCTTTTAGCAAGGATTCCAATGTAATCTTGAGTGCATTCAAGAAAGCAGAGCATAGTGATGGTTATATCGTCCGTGTATTTAATCCTTATTTAGAGAAAAATGCGACTGCACATATCACATACAGTGAATCGGCCCATTACGAGTTGGTTTCGCTGGATGAGCGTTCCAAGGGAGAAACATTGGTTTCGTCCGATACGGAAGGTGCACAATTGCCGGAATTGCAGCATTGCAAGCTGTTAACGGTACTGGTAACCCCGGAATTGAAATAACGTGGAAGTAAAATACGGTTTATCGGAAAGGAGGTCTTATATCTACATGATTTTTCCCTACAAACGCTTGAAAAAGCTGTACCAGCTCGTCAGTGGAAATGATCAAGGCTGGTCTTGGACCACCAAAGCGCTCGCTGAGCGGCTGGAGGTAACAGAGCGGACCATCCGCGATGATCTTAAGAAGCTGGACAGTATGCTGAATGAATATGGAGCATATCTGGAATCCAAGAGGGGTAGCGGCTATACGATTAGGGTTGATGATCGTGAGAAATACCATTTTTTTGCGGATGAAAGTCAGGAAGAAACAGAAGTAAGTCAGCGGCTACCGGGGGCTCCAGAAGAGCGCATACGGTATGAGCTGTTCAAGCTGCTGAATGCGAGGGAATACGTGAAGATGGAGGATCTCGCCGATGAGCTGTATATTAGCCGGGCCACGATGAATAATGATTCTAAAATCATCCGTCGGATTCTGGAGGATTATAGCCTCACTCTGCGCACCAAGCCGGGACATGGTGTAAAGGTGATTGGGGAAGAAAAGAGTATTCGTTACTGCCTGGCTGAATATGCTGACGTCCGCGATGAAGAGGGACAACGCAGCGATATGCCCTTGGAACAACAACAGCTGTTTCAAGGATTGGATCTACCGCAAATCCGGACAATTATTCTAAAGCATTTGCGGAGCGTTGGGACCAAAATGGCTGATTTGGCGCTCAAAGATCTCATCACTCATTTGGCGGTCATGGTGCTGCGAGTGAAGGAAGGTCATGGTTTAGAACGCTTTGAGGCGGTGGTGGGCAGTCCGCGGGATATTGAATTGGCTAGCGCCATGCTGAGGGAGATGGAAGAGGCCTTTGGCATCACCTGTCCTGAAGGAGAGTTCGATTATGTTCTGCTGCATGTCGTCAGCAAAAAGATGGCCGAAACCGAGTGGGAGCGCCTCCAGTCCGATCGTCTCTTCTTAGCAGTGCGCGGGATGCTGACATTCGTCTACGAACGCTTTACCTATGACTTGCGTGACGATGAACGGCTGTCCAAGGATTTATTTGTACATTTGAAGCCAATGCTGACCCGGCTGGAGCATGGTATGAACATGCGTAATCCACTGCTTGGACATATTCGCAAGTATTATCCGCTTGCCTATGAAATCACAGTTGGTGCGGTAAAAGAACTACAAAAATCGTTTCCGTACGACATCAACGATAACGAAATCGGTTATTTGGCACTTCATATCGGGGCTGCATTGGAACGCAAATACAATATCCCTCATCGGCGTCGCAAAACCGTGTTGCTGGTGTGCGGATCCGGCTATGGAACCGCCCGGATTCTAGAATCCAGGCTGCGTTCGCTGTTCGCTGAGCTGGATGTATCCCGAGTGGTTTCACTTCGGGAATACGAGGAGATGTCCACCGTCGATGAGGACCTCGTCGTTTCGACCATTCACTTGCAGCAGCGTAAGGATAAACCGTCCGCGGTGATTAGCCCGATTCCTTCGGAACGGGATATGGAGACAATGACGCGGATGGTACGGGCCAGCGATGAGGAACAGGAAACTTCACTGCTACGGTATTTTGACAAGCAATGGTTTATGACCCGATCCGATCAGCCGAGCAAAGATGCCCTGATTGAAGAAATGAGTGGTATTTTAAAAGCAAAAAGGAGTGGTGACTGACAAGTTTTTGCCAGCAGTCAAAGAAAGAGAGAAGCTGGGCTCTACTGCATTGGATCGAGGGATGGCCATCCCCCATCCCCTGGAGCTAAGCTCTAACCGAACGGTCGTAAGCGTGTGCTTGCTGGAAAATCCAATTCCTTGGGATGCCAACCATGAGGTTCATGTGGTATTCCTGCTTTCAATCTGCAAAGAGGACTACGAACAGGCCATGGGGATTTATGATTTGTTTGTAGAACTGATCCGCCAGGAAGAGACGCTGGAACGATTAAAGCATTGCCACTCCTTTGATGCCTTTATGCTAATCGCCCGTCAGGTGCTTGCAGTCAAGAGCAATGATTACCATTGAACCTAAAAAAGAGATCATTCGTGATCTCTTTTTTAGGTTCACACATGTAGTTTGGAAGAGTGGAGCTCGATTAATAAAGCCAGCTGATTCAACGAAAATTTATGATTAACCATATCTACAGTAAAGTCTTCGGCTGCTTTCTGATCCATTTTAAATTGAAAGCCATTGTAGCGCAAAAAAATGAGTAATGCAGTAAAAGCTGTTCGCTTGTTTGCATTGTGAAAAGGATGGTTTTGCCCTAGGGATTCGAATAATGCAGCGGCTTTGCTGAATATTGTGGGGTACGCATCTTCACTAAAAGCTGATGATTGAGGACGTAGAACAGCAGACTCAAGTAGACTGGTATCTTTGACGCCGATTTGTTCGCCTTTGCTGTATCTTTCAATCATAGCGACATTAATAGCTATAACTTCTTGAATGGTTAAGAAACGAATGCTGCTCATCTATCCTTAAGTCCTTTAAGGGTTTCGTCATATGAATCCATTACTTGAGAAAGATTTTCAAGAAAATCATCACTTAACCCTGAGGGCAGAGTTATTTTGTTCGATTTTTGTATAATGATTTGTCCGCTCTTGTGATCTACTTCAACCTGAACTGTATCTCCTTGGCCCAGTCCGAGCTGCTTAATGGCTTCTGTCATAGTAATCCCTAAGCTATTTCCGAATTTAGTAATTTTACGTTCCATTCCAATCACCTTACCCATCTCTTTATCCTCCTTATTATACTATTCAACTGTTATAACAATTATACATGGTTTCAGGGTATATAAACATATACTTTTTAATTCAACTTATATCTGCTAGAAAAATAGATAGTCAGGCTTTTATTTGGTAATCTGAGGTAAGGGTTTAAATGGTTGCAGGCTATTTTATTACTTCATGAAAAAGGGGCGAGCGAGATGCTACAACCACCATTAAAGGATGAACTGACTCGAATACTGGAAGGGCATTCACTGGATGAAGAATTAAAAGAAGAGATTCATCAGGAAGCTCAAGCTGCTATACAATTCCATGTGGAGCATGAGGAAAATTACGAACACATTGGAAATAGTCGGATCGCCGGCTACCCGGATTTGCCGCCCTCGATCGAGTGGCCGTGTGATTCAGACGGAGAATATTATACGTTTATTGCTCAAATCAATTTGGGTGAAATGCCTTTTTCCCCATACGAGGGGTTGCCTCATCAGGGTATTCTTTACTTTTTTCTTGGGCTGGATGAGCCCGCCTATGATATTGACCATAAAATCTTTTACTATAACGGTGACAGCAGCGCTTTGAAGAAAACCTTGCCACCGACCGGGAAGGTTGAAGTATGTGCTGAGAACAGGGGTTTCACATCTTATGCAATTTCTTTTCAGCCGATTGTTACCCTGCGGTCGGAGGGTGAGCTAGGAGATGTTCTTGTAGATCAGTATGAAGAGCTGTATGAGCTTGTTTGTGAACAAAGTGACACGGTGTGGGGTCAGCATCAATCTTTTGCAGGGAACACCCGGCGGGATGCTTATCTACGCCGAAACGGGCTGGAGGGTCTTCTGTTTAACTGGCATAAGAGTGAGAGTCAGATCCATAAGGAAATCGAGCAAGCTATGCATAGGGGAAGTACGGATTATGCGGAGCATTTACGATCCGAGGTGTTGCCTCAGCTGCAAGAATATCAGACGAATCGGGAAAAGCACGATCAGGCTTCGGAAAATTGGCATGTTCTGCTCTCGGTCTCTTCTTTGGACGAGGTTGGTATGTGCTGGTGGGACGCAGGGTATTTGGAATTTTTGATCGATCAAAGAGACTTGAAGAACCTTGATTTCACGCGAACGTATGTTAATTTGGCAACGAGCTAGCTAAAGTTCTAGACTGGGAAAATAAAGTATTAAAGCGACGTTGTTTTATTAAGCTAACGGGCAGGTTAGTTTAACTCCAGAAACAAGAATAGGGAACAAGTGTTCTTTACATGTATTATATATGAGTATATAATCAAAACGAACCGGAGATCTGGTTTGCTTGATAAAACAATGTAGATTCTTCTTTAGTGTAAGAATATTATAAATAAATCAATTTTGGAGGGTCTGTATGCCATATTGTAAAGTCAAGAATGCCAATATATATTACGAGGAAATTGGTAAAGGCAAACCAATTGTAATGATCCATGGTTTTACACCAGACCATCGGTTAATGAGTGGGTGCATGGAACCGATATTTGAAGATAATCCCGATTGGCGTCGTATCTATCTTGACCTGCCTGGAATGGGACAAACAAAGGACTACGATCAAATATGTAATTCAGATGATATGCTAGAAGCAGTTATAAATTTTATTGAAACTCTTGTCCCAAACCAAGATTATCTCATAGCAGGCGAATCGTACGGTGGATATATTACAAGGGGAATAATTAATAGACATAAAGATCGTATTGGTGGAGCTGCTCTGATTTGTCCATTAATTATTCCTGAACACAAAAGAAGAATACTGCCCGAGCATTTTGTTGTTCATTGTGATCGCGAGTTTATGGGCACCTTAAGTGAAGAGCAAATAAGTGATTTTAGCGCAAATCAAGTCGTTCTCAATGAATATAATTGGAAAAGGTATTCTGAAGAGATAGTGGCAGGTTGTAAGATCGCTGACTACGATTTTCTTAGCAAGATTCAAAGAAACTATGGATTTTCTACCAATATAGATAAATTAGTTTTTGATAAACCAACAGTATTTACCCTTGGGCGACAAGATGCAGTCGTTGGTTACATAGATGCTTTTAGAATTTTAGAAAATTATCCTAGAGCAACCTTCGTCGTTTTAGATCGAGCAGGGCATAATCTTCAGATTGAACAGGCTCTATTATTTGAGTCACTTATGCGTGAGTGGCTTGAAAGAGTAACAGAGTTTGGATTTTAGTTTTATATTAATCCATGGAACTAACGGGAAACGTTGATTCAATGAAACAACGACAACCTAGGACTTTATTTTCTGCTGACAGTATGATTGGAATGATAAAATACAAAAGCCCTTCCAGCTTTAGCTTCTCATGAGGGAAGCAGCGGAAGGGCTTTTGTTATATCTACTTGTCTATACAGTGAGCGTGCTTATTTATACTCGTTGCACGGTAAATTCGAATTCCAGCTTTTGATCGGCTGTAATTTGGTATTCTTCATGTACCGGAGCTCCCCAGCTATCGTCGCCGCCTACGCCCATTTGTTTACCGGCTATGGTGACAACGGTGTAATACACGTTTGGTAGCTCATACAGATGGTAGGCACTTTCCAGCTCAAACGCTGTAAACGGCGAAATATTGCATTCCACAGGTGCGGTGGCAGGAGCAGTAATGCGAATACCGCGTTGAGAATCGTCGGTAATATCGACACGGCGCACGCCTGTACGGTTACCGGATTCCTGCGGTACGACATACCCGGATACGTTATCCGCAGCTTCGTTACGGAATACGCCTAGTCTCGCGCCAAAGGCACGGTCGATGTAATTCTCTTCCGGTCCCATCGCGTACCAGTCCAGATGGCGGTAGTCTGCCGGAACCTTGAACGAAAGGGCAAAGATCGGCAGATTAGGCAGTCCTGAGACGCCTTCATAAGTCGATTTTACGTTCAGACTGCCATCCGCCAAGACGGTGTAGGCTACCGTTACCTGTACGTCGGCATGAATGCTTAGGGTGTAGCGGAACGTAATGGTCACACGGTCTGTCTGCTCTTCCGTGACCTCGATGCCTACACATTTACGCGTCAGGCTTGCAGCGAACCAGCCACCGGCTTCGAAGCCCAGAGCAGTTCCCCGATCATTGTCTGTGGTCGCCCGCCAGAACAATGGGGCAGGAGGCATGGCGATCATCTCACGTCCGGCGTAGCGAAGTGAAGTCAGGCTGCCTGCTCCTTTGGAGAACATGATACTGAAATCTGCACCGTGAACGCCAATGTTAACATCGCCATGCACCACTCGTAGGGCTCCACCTGTAGGAGCTCTCAGCGGATTTGGATCTTCCACAATGAAAATATGTTGTCCGAAGGCTACTTCATGCCCAGCCTCAGCCCAGAGCGTCGCTTCCTTCAATACGAGCGCCGTGTGAATGACATATTCCCCAGGCTTCTTGTCTGTGCTTGGGAACGTCAATGGAATATACGCTTCGGTCTGAGCCGCCACATCTACATGAATGGCATTACGTGCGATTTCTTGGCCTTCATGCAGTAGACTGTATACTAGCTCATAGTCGCCCGTTCCCTCGAACAGGCTTTCATTGCGAATGGTTACACCTTTGGTATCCGGGGTGAGCTTCAGATTTTGATACAGGAATTTGACCTCCTGCATCTTCGGCGAAACCTTCCGGTCCGCATAGACAATTCCGTCCGTACAGAAGCCATAGTCTGTGGCACGGTCGTCAAAGTCGCCGCCGATCGCGAGGTACTCGCGTCCGTAGCGATCTTTTTTCATAACAGCCTGATCAATATAATCCCATATAAAACCGCCCTGATACAGCTCATATTTGTTCTCCAGCTCTGTATACTTGTGCATGCCGCCTACGGAATTGCCCATCGCATGCATGTATTCGCAACTGATATACGGCTTTTGCGGATTGTCGTTTAGATATTGCTCGATATCTGCGGGTTTGGCGTACATCCGGCTCTCCATATCGCTGGTATCATCGTACGTACGGTTGTGAAACACGCCTTCGTAGTGTACCAAACGGCTCGGGTCGGTGGCTCGGAAATAGTTGGCTACATTGCGCAGCACTTCACCTGCATATGACTCATTGCCGCAGGACCAAATCAGAATGGACGCATGGTTTTTGTCCCGTTCCAGCATGGAAATGGCGCGATCCATGACGATATCCTGCCACTCAGGCAGATTGGCGGGAATATTCCACGATGGCTCGACGGCGCCGAGTTTTTGCCAGGAACCGTGTGTTTCCAAGTTCATTTCATCAATTACATAGACCCCGTACTCATCGCATAGCTCATACCACAGAGTCTGATTTGGATAATGAGAGGTACGAACAGCGTTCATATTGTTCTGCTTGAGCGTCCGGATATCCCACAGCATATCTTCACGGGAAATCGCACGTCCGGTGCGAGCGTTAAATTCATGGCGGTTCACACCTTTAAAGACGATGCGTTTGCCGTTCAAATGCATGACCTTGTTTATCAGCTCAAATTTACGGAAGCCAATTTTTTGTGGAATGACTTCCACGAGCGATCCACTGGCATCATAAATTTGAATGAACAACGTGTACAAATAAGGTTTCTCCGCGCTCCAGCGCTGCACTTGCTCCAAGGCTGCTGACAGCGAAGCTGTGCCATCAGTAAAGTCAGCTTTCAAAGAAGCTACAACATGGCCGGCAGCATCTTTCACATCGACAGTTGCATAGGCCGTTGCCGGCTTTTCCAAGGTCAATTTCAGCTCCAGAAGGCCCTGCGTGTAGGAAGCATCCAGATCCGCTTTGGCATGTAGGTCACGTACGTGAAGAGTAGGGATGGTATAGAGATATACGTCTCTGAAAATACCGGAAAAACGCCAAAAGTCCTGATCCTCCAGCCACGCTCCCGTACTTCTTTGATATACCTCTACTGCCAGCTTGTTTTCGCCTGCTTGCAGGAACGGTGTCAGTTCAAAATCAGACGGTGTAAAGCTGTCCTCGCTGTAACCGACAAATTGTCCGTTCAGCCATACATAGAAAGCCGACTCGACGCCTTGGAAAGAAATGAACACAGGCTGCGCGCCCGAAGCCATATTTTCCGGCAAAACAAAGCTTTTGATATAGCTCCCGACCGGGTTGTGGTCCTCCGGAATATGGGGTGGACGAACGTCCGAATGTCCGTCCCATGGATACATCGTATTCACGTACTGCATTTGGCCAAAGCCTTGCGTCTGAATGTGACCCGGCACCTGAATATCGCTCCAGCCGCCATACTCAAAGCCAGGAGTATAGAACTCTACCGGACGGCTGGCTGGATTCGTTGCATAGTTAAACTTCCAGCTCCCATTCAGGCTATGACGCCAAGCCATATCAGCTTGCTGCTCCGCTTCTTGAAGCGTAGCGTAATATTTGTGATCGGAATAGGCGGGCAGCCGATGTACAGCAAATTTGGTTACGTCGGTCAGCCAGTCCAGACTAGGGGTATGGATGGTCAAGGCGAACACTCCTTATTTTTAAAATGAAATGAAGATATTACACAGTAATTTGTTATTTTACCGAACCAACCATGCCCGCTACAAAGTGTTTCTGCATCAGGAAGAATACCAGTGCAGTCGGCAGTGTGGACAGGACAATGGCGATCATGATGACACCGTAATCCGGTGCATAGCTGGAGCCAAGGTTCGAGATCAACAGCGGAATCGTTTGATTCTCCGGCGTTTGCAACACAATCAGAGGCCAGAGGTAGTTGTTCCAGCTGGACATGAATGTGATGATTGCGGCAGCGGCATAGGTTGTTTTCATCGTAGGCATATACACCCGGAAGAACAGACCCAGCTCGGATAATCCATCCATACGACCTGCTTCCAGTAGATCCTTTGGAAACATCTTGGTGCTTTGACGGAAAAAGAAGATCAGGAACGCCGTAGTTACGGTCGGAATGACGACAGAAGAGAGTGTATCAATACCGATCCACGGTATGACATTAGAAATACCGCCGAACATCCGGTAGAGCGGGATCATGATCGCCGCAAACGGAATCATCATAGACATCAGCAGGATATTGAAGACAACGTCTTTCGCTTTACTTCTGTAAATTTCAAAGCCATAACCGGCCAGTGATGCGATTAGCATAGCCAGCAGCGTAGTTGAGATGGAGACTTTTGCAGAGTTACTTAGTGCGGTAACGATGTCTACTTTTTCAAGCAAATTGTGCATGTTATCCATCAAATGGGAGCCAGGCAGAAGCTTGCCTTTGGTCACATCGACCGACAGGTTCGTGGAGCTGGATAGCATCCAGAGGAACGGGAAAATCGAAACGAACGACACAAGGATCAGAAAGGCGTACGTAAATGCTCTTTTTGTTTTCATCATTTTTTCTCACCTGCCACTTTGAACTGGATAATCGACAAGATAATGATCATAATGACGATGGAATAAGATACGGTCGCCGCATAACCAAAGTCGGATGAATATTTGAAGGACAGATTGTAAATATATTGCGAAATTGAAGATGTCGCGTTCCCTGGCCCACCCTTGGTAATATTCATAATTTCATCGAAGAGTTGGAGTGTACCAATCGTTGATGTAATCGAAGTGAACAGGATAATCGGCTTAAGCAGTGGAACTGTAATGCTGAAAAACTGTCGGATAGGGGAAGCTCCGTCAATACGGGCCGCTTCGTAGATGGAACTGTCAATGTTCTGAAGACCGGATAGGTAAAAGATCATATTATAACCAGTCCAGCGCCATGTGATCGCGATAATAATCGTAACCTTGGCCCAGAAAGGATCTGTAATCCATTGGATGGGCGTGCCAATCACGTGCAGATTCAGCAATAAGGAGTTTACCAGACCGTCGGACGAGAACAAGTACTTGAAGACAACCGAATATGCTACAAGGGATGTGATACACGGCAAGAAGATAGCTGTGCGGAAAAAGCCCTTGAATTTCAGGTTTTTATCATTCAACAATACCGAAATGAACAGAGCCAGAATGACCATCAAAGGTACCTGGAAAATTAAATAGATAAACGTATTCTTCACGGCGGTTATAAACATTTTATCGGTGAAGAGTCGCTTGTAGTTATCAATGCCGTTAAAGCTCAGATTAGACCCTGTACCTGTCTTAAAGGACAAGATAAGCGCCTGAATCATCGGATAGAAATAAAAAGCGGCGATCATGATCACTGCGATGGATATGAACAACCATCCTGTCATACCTGCTTTGAGACGTGTTGTAGTTATTTTGGGCGCGGCTGTCTTCATACCATGTCAACTCCCTGTGCAGCAATAAAACCTTGAACTCGCAAGCCCAAGGTTTTAAGTGCTTATCGTTTTATTGTTTAGCCTTGGCTAGATGGACTGTCTTATTTAAGCTGTGCTTCCGCCTGTCCTTGAGCATCTTTCAGAACTGCGTCTACATCTTTTCCGTTCAGATAGTTTTGAATTTCAACGGTCATGATATCCTCAATGGCATACGTGTGCAGGCCATAATTGACTTTTGGAACTTGCTTAGTCCATTCTGCAAATTTCTTGTATACTTTGTCGCCTCCGAAGTACGGATCTTCCACGTCATAAGCTTTACCGCTGGAAGCTGCGTTCAATGAACCGACAATTCCAATTTTGCTCAGCATATCTTGATACAGCTCTTGATCTGTTCCGAATGTCTCTTTCAGGAAATCAGCAGCGGTATCTTGACCGTCCGAGTTAAGGACATACCAGGAGCTGCCGCCGAGGCTGGAAGCATTCACGGATTCAGGTATATTTTTCAGCTTAGGGAAAGGAACAACGGCCCATTTACCCGATTGCGAAGCTTCTGCTTTGATCGAAGGTGTAATCCAGTTACCTGTAGGTACGGAAGCAACTGCACCGCTGTTGAATGCGGCCAGGAACTGACTCCAGTCGGCATTCATTTTAACAATGTTAGCGTCGAACAAGGATTTGTACGTCAAGAGCGCTTCTTTCAGAGCTGGATTACCAGCCAGGTTTGGTGTTTTACCGTCTTCTTTCAGGTACCATGAACCTGCAGTTTGGATCATACCACGGATCAGACCGAGGTCATTTGGATCTTGAGTCAGCATTTCTTTGCCTGTTTTTTGTTTTACGGCTTTACCAATTTCAATAAATTTGTCCCAATCAATATTAGTCAGGTCCGCTACTTTGTAGCCGGCTTGTTCCAGATAATCCGTTCTTACATACAGTCCCATAACACCGGAGTCGAATGGAACACCATACTGCTTGCCGTTGTAGCTAGTCGGTCCGATTTTATAATCAGCGAAGTCGGATGCTTTGATCGTGCTGCTCATATCATGGAAAGAATCGGGATAGGCTTGCAGGAAGTTCTGTGCCCGATAATCCTCGATCAGAACCACGTTCGGCAATCCTTTGGTAGATCCGGAGTTAAGGCCGGCATTCATTTTTTGTACGATATCGTTTTGAGCATATTCAACAATGTTTACGGTTACATCTGGATGTTTGGCAACGTAGCGATCTTTTGCCAGCTTCAGGGCTGCGATATTAAAGTTCGGGTCCCAAGCCCAGACGGTGATTTCTTTTTTGCCTGAATCTGTGGTAGTAGCTGCTTTCTCGGAATTGCTGGAGCATGCGGATAGCAAGATCAAGCTTGCAATCAGCAGAAGGAAAGTCATTTTTTTCATTTTGTTCAACCCCTACTCTTTTTTTTATATGTTGCTTACTAGTTCTAAAGCTCTTAGATGAAAGCGGTTACCTCATTTATAAATCTAGTGTACCATCCATACTTTGTCGGTGTTAGGAATATCTTTATACGGATTGGTCTTATTATTATGATTTATCAAAAAAGGTACCGCTTACATTTGTATTTTGTTTTGGTTTAGGTACTTTTTTTAGGTTGAAGCTCAGTGTATAGATTTATTTAGTGGAGTCGTTGTCGTTTGATTTCAAAATCAATGGCAGTGTCATTCTTACTTTGGTGCCCTCGCCTTTTTTACTGGAGATGGTCACGCCATATTCTTCTCCATATAAAAGGGTAATGCGGTTGTGCACATTCTGGATGCCGATGCCTGTGAACAGTTGGCGCTTGCTCTTGGGATTCGGAAGTCCGTCTTGCGCCGTATGCCCGTCCAAATCCATACCGTCTCCATCATCGACCACCTCACAGATCAATGTATCCTCCGTTTTGGACACCAATATATAGATGTGCCCTACGTTTTTTTCATTAAACGCATGGAAAAAAGAGTTTTCGATAAAAGGCTGAATGATGAGCTTGGGCACATGGTACTCCAGACAATCGGGTGATACAAAATAATTCACTTGTACCCGCTGCCCGTAGCGCACATGGTTAATGAACACATAATTTTGCATGTTGGCCATTTCCTGCTCAATGGTGATCGTTTCACTCACATTGCTGATTGTATTTTGCAGTAAGGAAATGAGTGCATTGATCGTCTCGGCGGCTGTTTCCTTATTTCCTTTGAGCACCAGCATTTTGATCGAAGCCAGTGTATTGTACAGAAAATGCGGATTGATCTGCCGTTGTAGTGCAGCAAGCTCTGCGTTCCGTTGACCCTTTTGCGTCTCTAAAAGCTTACGGATATAGTCATTTAGTTCATCCAGCATGTAGTTGTAAGCATGACTTAATTGTCTAACCTCATAGCTGCCCGTTACCGGGATATAATTATCAAAATTTTTCTCGCGTATGGTCGACATTTGCTTCACCAGTCGAGTCAGGGAACGAATCAGTCGACGGGATATCAGAAAAACGATCACCAAAGCAATCAGTACGATGGCAATGCAGATCCATACAACAGATTTAACGTCAATAATTTGTCCAATCGCAGCTTGTCTGTCGATCATGTTCACCAGATAAAAATCAAATGAAGGGATATAGTTGGAAAGGAGGATACTTTCCTTATTCATCACATCCGCATTAATGTAGTTAAGCCCCTGTTCATTGATTTTTGTGGCATAGCCTAGCAGCTCACTGGAGCGTTGTCCGATCAGGTCCTGGCGGTTGCTCGATACAATCAGTCCCGACTTGTCCAAAATAAGCACATCATTGCCATTGCTTGTGAAATTGTTGTAGAAACGGCGAAATTCAGGTTCCCGGATAGCGATGTAGATCATGCCGTACAGGGTGCCGCTGGTCCGCTCCATAAATGGTTTGGAGGCGATAATATAGGGTGTTGGCTTTTGCGCGGTATTATTCATTTGTTGCTGAAATAATTCAGTATCCAATTGATACATAAGCTGTGCCGGTCGTGCTACACTTCGGGCTGTAATAGCATTGCTTTTAAGTTCTTCCGCAGTTACAGGCCAATAGGACGAGTCGGAGTAAAAGCTCCGGCCGTTCAGACCTGTTACAGCGACACCGACATCATAGGCATCGACGTTCGATTTAATTTGCTTCATTTGCTGTGCCATTCCGAAGTAAATTCTTGCCGAGTTAATCGAGTCAGATTGACCGCCAGTCAGATAGTTTTTGACCGTTCCATTTTCCGAAGCATGGGTTACGGCATTCACGATAGAATCATTGAAGGATTCAAAGCTGGATTGAATCTGGCTGAGTACCTTGGCATTTGTAATACTGAATGTCTCAGCAAAAAGTCGTTCAGACATCCGAATCGTCACCAAAGAGGTCAGCAAGGACACCGCAGTGATGCTGACCACCATAACAATAAAGATTTTGAAGAACAGACCTTGATATTTGATCTTATGGATGTATCTTTTCATATTCAATCTCTTTTCTGCTGGCAGATGTGGCTTACTCCCTAATAGAGATGCTCCCGGCGGTACTGACTGGGCGAGTAGCCCTTCACTTTTTTGAACACTTTGGTAAAATAGCTGGGGTCCGAATAGCCTACCGTGCTGCTAATATCCGAAATGGACATCGTCCCCGACCGTAGTAACTCCGCGGCTTTTTCGACCCGAATTTTGTTCAGATACTCGCTAAAACCCTCTGTATGGTGTGCTGTAAAATAACTGGACAAGTAGGAAGGGTTAAAATGAAAATATTGCCCAAGTGTCGTCAAATTGAGCGTTTCAGCATGATGCTCCTCAATATACTCCAGCAGTTTTTTCATGCTTGCGCTACTTCCTTGCTGCGTTTTAGCCATGATCTGTCTGTTCGCTTCCTCCAAAAAAGTCTCCAGAAGGCGCACGGCTTCATGTACATGAGGGGCATCATTAATTGTTTTGAAATAGGAATATTTCGCCGCATCCAGCTCCTTCATATCATACCCCTGATTCCCGAGCAAAATCGTAATGTTAAACACGATATTTCCGAGAAGCGATTTGAATTCAAAAGCGGTAGAGGTATAGTTGCCGGACATGGCGGCTACATAGGATCTCAAATCCTGAAAAGCTGTATCAAAATGCTCACGCTTCATCTCTTCTGTAAACTGTTTTAAGTTGAACGAGCTGTTCACCTGTATAGGCGGAGGGAGTTCGTCTTCTATTAGCAGCGCTGTTCCTGGGAAATAAAAGCGGTAACTCAGCAGTTTTGGCAGTTCATCCTGATAGACGTCACTAATCTGATTGAAGTCATCAAATAAATGGCTGACTGCCCAGCCTGTCTGTGGATCGACTCGCTTTGTCTCCTGAGCAACTTCCCTAACCGCAGCCATCCAGGAGTCTACTTCACGTGGATCAAGATTGGCTAAAAACACAGCCGCATAGACATCGGACGGCAGTTGTCGCAGTACGATGTGCTTACAGGCAGAGGACACTTGATCTGATAGCTTGGAAAATAGGTCCGAGGCAGAGATAGAGCGTCCTTTATTCTGCGGTGCTGACTGCTCCACGCCTATGAGCGCAAAACGGCTATAAGGAAATGCTTGGTTCAGCAACTCAGCGTCATAGTCCATGCTATACCCGGAGATCAGCTTTTCGATCACATGATCTATTGTAATTTGACTATTATTAGCATCTGCCTGATATTGAATGGATGGAATTTTGCGAGCGGTTCTCTGGAGCACTTGGAGTAGCTCATCCGTGTCCAGCTTGGGCTTTAAAATATAGTCAGCAACCCCTTGTTGAAAGGTGGATCGCACGTAATTAAATTCACCGTAACTGCTAAGCACGATGACTTCGATATCTGGATAGTTCTGTCTGACTATGCGCGTCAGCTCCTCGCCATCCATGATCGGCATTACGATATCTGTAATGACAATATGAGGGCGCAAGGTTTCAATCAGCTCCAATGCTTCTTTCCCGTTAGAAGCCTCACCTACAATTCGAAATCCATACTGTTCCCACGATAAATGGTGTTTAATCCCTTGCCGTACCAATATCTCATCATCGACAATCAAAATGTTGCATAGCTCATTCATGGCAGCACTCTCCGTAATTATACCTATTCGAGGATTTTCCAAAAATCCTGATTCAAAAAAGACCCCCATCACGTGGACGTCATATCATCTGAGGCACATATTTGACAACGCTTCCAACTTGGCTTAAATCTAAAGCATTTAATCTTTACATGCTAACATAAACCACACGGGGATTCCAAAATAATTTAGTCCAAATGGCATATAAAACAACAAAAAAGGCAGCCGAGAAAATCTCGACAGCCTAAACGACCAGGATTACCTTATACAGTACCCCATGTCCGATCTCCTGCCAAATATTTTTCAGTCAAAATAGACAGCAGTTGAATACCAACCTCATTGTGTCCTCCCTCAGGAAGGATCAGGTCAGCGTATTTCTTGGAAGGCTCAATAAATGCCTCATGCATCGGCTTAACCGTAGTCAAATAGTGATCGTGAATCGAATGGATGGTGCGGCCGCGTTCCTCAATATCGCGAAGAACCCGACGGAGAATGCGCACATCAGGGTCAGTATCCACAAATACTTTGATGTCAAGCAGGCTGCGGAGCTTTTCGTCTGACAGCACATGCAGACCCTCCAACATAACGATGTGATTTGGCAGAAGCTCTACCGTCTCGTCCGTGGAGCGTGCATGAACCGTAAAGTCATACACTGGCGCTTGTGTCGCTTGTCCTTTTTTCAGACATTGGAGATGCTCAATAAGCAATTCGTTGTCAAAGGCAAACGGATGATCATAATTGACCAAAGCACGTTCATCATAACTCAGATGTGAATGGTCTTTATAATAGTTATCCTGAGATATGAAAGTCACTTTATTAGATCCCAGACGCTCAACGACGGCGCGTGCTACCGTCGATTTACCGGAACCTGTACCGCCGGCAATACCAATAATAAGCATGGCGTTTCACTTACCCTTCCCTAAATGTATCCCGATACAACTCAAGTATTGTAGCACAATGCACACTTTTTTTCATCACTGTTGAACTTTGTATTTCTTCCATTTCCGTATCCTGGCTCTGAATGTTTTAAACGGTGCCACCGAGTTGATGTGAATCCATCTTGCCATGGGCCAGTTCGGGTTAGTACCCGTCCAGTTGTGAACGCCTTGAGTGAAGAGCTCTTCATGGCTAAGTGTGTCGATCCAATCCAGCCACTTTTGCTCAGTCAACTTGAACATATCACGTAATTCACGTAAAGATTGGTGGGAATAGGTCTTGTAAAATGATTGATATAGTTCGCCTAGTCTATTCCATTTATAATTGGGAGCGGGCATGATGACAGTTTTTCCTTCCCGTTCGTCCCTGTCCCATGTCATGACAAGATGAAGCCATCCGAGCTGGTAGGCGATCATTTCTGCGGGTGTTTTATCTACTTCGGGGATACGAATATCCTTTTGGCTCTCGTCGATCTCCTGGAATTCACCGTCAAATCGTAAGTAGGAGGCATGAATGGCTTCTTTTAACTCCAATTTGGAAGCGTAGTCGTAGCTGGACATCTAATCGCTCCTTTAAATGATATGGATGATACTCACTCCTTTATATGTACCATTCTCAATATGACAGCTGTATGTCTTATTTAAAAATATCTTTTTAGTTTTAAACAGCGTGCGGCGTGTTTTATTTTGGTGCGAATGTGAAGCTCCCATGAAAACCCCGGGTCCTTCGCATCTCAGATTTTGTCGAATACTTGTCGAATGTGAATGGAATGTGAACATAGATGGTATATTCTATCCCAATTAGGATGTTATGAATACTATTTTAAGCTAAAATAATAACGAAGTAGGTCTAATATGACCAATTTTCGCGTCGCACTCTACATGAGTGCGTGGATTGAAATTACTAAAAGATTCCATGTTTCTAATTTCTTTTACAATGTCGCACTCTACATGAGTGCGTGGGTCAAACTTACTATATAAGTTGAACTGGAACATACATGAAAACGGAGTAGATAGAATGGTGCTGTACAAGCGAAGCGGTCGCTTTTGTCCCCGGATTTCTACCCTAATATAACTTATTCAAGAAATCCGGGGGCGGTGGCGATGGGAAGCACCATCCAACTGCGTAGTGGCACCATATGAAACTTTTAAGCTCACCCATATTAGGAGGAACCCAAATGTCCTTTGCCCCAGACAAACACAAACTCCACCCCATTCAAGATGTAACCAGCGTCTGTTATATTCAGAATCTACCAGCTCGACCGAATGTCGAGATTGGCGACTATACTTATTACAGCGACAATAGCCATCCAGCAGAGCTTTTTTATGACCATATTCAGCACCACTATGAGTTTCTAGGAGATAAACTGAAAATCGGAAAATTCTGCGCCATTGCAGAGGGAATCACCTTTATCATGAACGGTGCCAATCACCGTATGGACGGGTTAACGACCTACCCATTTAATATCTTTGGCGGCGGTTGGGAAAAGGTAACCCCCAGTCTGGAACAACTACCTTTTAAAGGAGATACAATCATCGGCAATGATGTCTGGCTTGGTCAGTCCGTAACTATAATGCCAGGAATTACAATAGGAGACGGCGCCATTGTCGCATCGAACTCTACTGTCGTCAAAGATGTAGAGCCATATACAATTGTTGGCGGCAATCCGGGGAAAGTAATTAGACCCCGTTTTGACCAAGAAACGATCACATTACTACTTAAGCTCAAGTGGTGGGACTGGGAAGAGGAAAAGCTATTTCGCTATATGGATCAACTGGTATCCGTAAATTCTGCTGATGCAGTCAAGCAACTCCTAGCTGCCGAGTGACAGCTCATGGAGTGTGTTATCAATCGTAAAAGCTGCCTTCTGCTCAAGGTAGCTTTTTTTGTTTTTTATAATGGCTCACTCCGCCCTGTGAATTTGAGGAGTGGAAATAACAATTACTTACCGTTCATTATTATAAAAAGGGTAAAAATAAACGTAACTTGAGTGATACATAGGGGTGTATTAAATGTTAAAAAAATCTTATAAAGGAATGTAATGATGAATATAAGTGCGAAAAAGTGTGGTTTGGGATACTGCTAATTTTTTTTTACCTTTTTGAATTTGGCGCAAAAAGTAGGTGTAGTTGAGAAGTTAGCTGGTTTTAGCGTCTTTTTTTGAAAAATGGTTCAAGGAAAGGATGAACAGGGATGAGTCCTTTTTTCCATGAATAGTATGTACTTTTTGAAATCGGAAGTTCATCAATGATTTGAGTAACTGTTTTATCCGTCTTATAGATTAAGAAGATATAGTCGAATATATTTTTGTGATTGTGCTTTCTATAAAAAAATGAGGGAGTGTTCCAATGGGTGAGATAAGCTCGCTTACAATCCAAGCAGTAGGATCGTATCAACGAGGAATTGCTATGTTTCTTAGTGTTGCTACTGCGGCAATGGGGACATAGACTTGAGTTGTCTTTAGATGGAACTTCCTTGGCTATTCGCTTATCAATGTTGTGTAGAAATCCCCAAGCTATTCTGCGTAAACGTCTTAATTCTTTTTCAGATTCACATCCTTTTAAAATATAATCTAAATCTTCTGCTAAGTTCTCATTGAATTGCATCATAATTACCTCCTACATTGTTGTTGTACAAAACCTAAATACTATTGATTATATATAGACACAATATAACGGAATATTAATTTTGTCTATGTTACAATACCGTTGTTAGAAGCGACAATAATTGAATGACTTACTCATAAGGGAGTAGGTTAAGTTTATTTAAAAGGGCACTTAAGTACTGAGAGGAAGATTATCTGTAGCTTGATCGAGTTTACTAAGCCCATAAAAAAAGAGAAAATAACTTATTTACTTCATTCTTTTACAGAGTAAGGAGGTTGCTGTGAGGAAAATTACTGACTTACAGTCGCTGCGTGGCGTCCCAGAATTAAAGTATGTGAATGCAGATAATGTTACCCGTTATCGTGCCATCATGCGTCTTATTTATCAGCAGTATCAGAAGTTGAATTACTGGCTCAAGCCTGAGTTTATTTATGAAGAGCTAATGAAATGGAAACTGCATAAGAATTACACACTAGAGCAATGTCAGATTGACCTCAATCAATTGGTGGAATGGGGTAATTTAACTGCCCAGCACGACGGAGGAGAACGTGTAGTAACCGTTGAAGAGTATCTTCGCAAAAAATTCCGTTATCTGCTAACTCCCTATTCAATTGAAATCGAACGGATGCTTGAAAGCCTGGAATCAATTCGGGGCTACGGTGGTTCATTGGAACCCACCCTTTTTGACAAGATTGCAGATACATTAAATAAAGTCAGTGTTAATGTAGGTATATATGAGCCTGGAGAGGCACTGGAGTATTGGAAAACGTTATTCAACGTCTTCCAGACGTTACATGAGACATCTGTGGATTATATAGCAAGTCTGCAAACGGGGATGGCAGAAGAATTGATGGCTACGGATACTTTTTTGTTGTATAAGGATTCCATTACTCACTATTTACAGGACTTCATACAAGCGTTGCAGCGGCGTTCTTACAAAATTGAAGGTAGATTGCATCGTATAACAGCAGGAGTAAGAGAAATTTTCTTCTCAGCGGTTATGGAAGATGAATGGTTAATTCCTAAATTGGAACAGTCGATTTCAAAAGAAGAATATTTAAGTGAACTTCAAGATAAATGGAGCAGTTTAAATAGGTGGTTTCTGGGCGATGAGGAATCCATTAGTGATTCCGTGTTATTGGAGCGGGCAACAAAGGAAGCCATTGTAAAGGTCGTAAAGAGTGCAGTACGAATCCAGGAAAAAAAACGATCCAGCATCAGTAGAAAAAAAGATCTGGATCATTTAGGAAAATGGTTTTATAACATCAATGAATTGAATACTTCCCACAAACTAGCTGCTTATGCATTTGGTTTATTCCAAAGCCGTCATTTGCAGGGTGAAGATATAAGGGGATCTGATAGCAAAGAAATGTCAATGTGGCAAGAAACATTAATATCAAGGACGATTCGTTCCCGCAGCAGAAAAAAGAATGAACGGCAGGATTCAGATGCCGCTACTGATAACAGTAAGCTAAAAAAACAATTTAGAGAGGCATTCCTAATTAAACAGAAGCAAGAACTACAATTTCTAATTCAGATGGTGGCCGTTAGAACCATTAATATTGCAGAACTGGGTCCTATTAGCTCTATTACCCGATTGCAGTTGCTAGATTGGATTAGCCGTTGTAACGCTTCTTCTACTTCTTCTATTCAGACATCCGAAGGCGTCCAGATTGAGATGAACACGCCATTGGGGAATAACCGTACTCTTTTACATTGTGAGGATGGCACACTTGAACTACTAAACCATAATTTTGTTTTTACAGTTATGAATCATAAGGCATGGGAAGGTCAAGTTGCCTGGTTGAGTGCACAACAGTAGTCGACATAATAACCACTATGGAGGATATATAGGTGGAGAAAATAAAAGTAGGTAAGATCAACAGTGTCAGAAGACATCGAGTGAACCGTACGGGTCCGAATGAAATCGAAGAAAGAAAACAAATTTGTATGAATGCTTTATTAAATCGTTCGTGGATTGATAAGCATGAGGATGAGGAGCTCTATTACTGGATTAAAGAACAATATTTCGAGTTGAGAGACTGGTTTACGAATTATACAGGCTACACAATCATTATGAATCGCCATTTTATTAAGTTGGAGAAAGTACCTGCTGTTGCTTTTCCTTGGATGGGTTTTTCAGAATTTAGTAAACCACTTGATTATGCTCTGTTCACATATAGCCTCTGGTATTTGGAAAATAAAACAGAGAATGAACAATTCTTACTTACCCAGTTAGTTATTGAGATTAGGCAGCATATGGTCGAACAAGAGATGGAAGTGGATTGGGTCAATTATTATCATCGATTATCAATGGCTAGAGCGTTGAAAAAACTGAAGAGCTTGAAAATCGTTCAGGCTGTTGACGGAGAAGAATCAAACTGGGTGAATGATACAACACATCATGATGTGTTGTATGAGTGTACCCCTTATTCACGTTACTTTTTGCGGAATTTCCCCGTGGAGCTTTCTAGTTTTACAAATATGGAAGATTTAAAGGATACTATAATTTATGGATTGGATACGAAAGAGAAAGCTTTGCAACAGAAACACAATCTATATCGTCGATTTTTACTGGAACCCATCTTATTGAATTATCAGTGGCAGGGTGATATATCCTATCTTCGCAAAGAATCGAAGGAATTAGTGAGCCAAATGAAGATAATGTTTGGATGGGAAGGAAGCCAGTATCGTGAAGGCATTATTTTTTTCGAGCCGAATGTAACTTCTGAATCAGAGACATTTCCAACACAATCTGCTTTGTCAGACTTAGCCATGCTTGTATGTGGGGAAATCCGAAGTATGGTCACAGATCCAGTTACAAAGATGCAGGTAGAGCTAGACGGACTTGTGAGACTCACTAAGCATGAAATAGAGCGTATATTGATTCATTTAAAAGCGGAACATGGAGAGTTTTGGACGAATGAACATAAAAATATGGATTCTGCTGTACTTGCTGAAGCACTATGTAATCATTTGGAAGAGTGGGGATTCGGACACTGGGAAGATCATATGTTTTTTGTGTTAAGTGGGGCTGGGGGAAGATGGGAAATTAAGTATGTATTAACAGATCAGGTTGATTAGGGAGGGTATGGTATGGATCGTTGGCATATGAGCAGAGCAGGAATTTTTAATTTTTGGTACTACGATGAAGAAGAGTTTCACTTTGAGGAAGGTAGATTAATTTTACGTGGAACGAACGGTTCAGGTAAATCGGTCACGATGCAAAGTTTGATTCCACTCGTGTTAGATGGAGATAAGCGCCCCCAACGTCTGGACCCTTTTGGATCACGTGATCGTCGTCTTGAATATTATCTACTGGGAGATGGCAACGAGGGGCATACAGATCGGACCGGCTATCTTTGGCTTGAATTCTATCATCCTGCCAAAAAAATATATAAAACGATTGGGATTGGACTTAGAGCCCGGCGTGGTGTTACACAGATTGGTTTCTGGGGTTTTTTGCTTGAAGATAACAGAAGAATTGGTGAAGATCTTTATCTGTATGATTACAATTTATGGTTAGAAGAAGGCAAGAAGGTGCCCCTTAACCGTAAATCTTTAGAAGAACAAATAGCATCCGGTGGACAAGTAGTTCAGGGGCAGGGTGCCTATCAAGAAATGGTGAATAAAGCACTATTCGGGTTTAGAGAGATAGAATCTTATAAAGATTTATTGAAACTGCTGTTGGAGCTACGTAGTCCAAAATTATCTAAAGATTTCAAACCTTCATCTATATATGAAATTTTAAATAATTCATTACCTCCGCTTATGGAAGAAGATCTGAGTTCGTTATCTGACGTTCTGGAGGAAATGGACCAAATAACAGATCGGCTGGATGAGTTACAGTTACATCTAGAGGAGATCAGTCGGATTGAAAAAAGTTATAACAGCTATAATCAGTTCCTCTTACAACAAGCATCCACTGATGTGATTCAAAAATGGAAGGCGTATAACAAGAATAATAATCAAGTTGAACATATTCAAACGGAATTAAAGCAATTAGAAGAAGATCGTCAGAGGGTTGTACGCCAACTAGACGATTACCATCAGCGCCTTGGAATTGTGGAGATGGAGTTGGAAACTTTAAACCAAGGTGAAGCAGTTGGAAAACAACGGGAATTGGAACTTGTTGAAGAACAGTTGAAGGAGGTACACAAGCAGCTTCAGAGCCTTGCACACCGTCTTAAAACCAATGAGGATAAGCTGGAACGTCTAAAGAGGGAGATTTTACAATTAAACAACTCTTTAAACCAGATTGTCAACGAACAGGATGAAACGATCAGTGAATTGGAAGATATAGCACGCATCATCGAATTTCACGAGCACGATATTTATCATGGACTGTGGAACCGTGCCATTCCTGAGGAAGAGCGCTGGCATAAAAGCTGGTTGCAAGACCTTGAAGCTCATAAGAAAAAACTGGCTTTGGCGCAACAAACAGCGAGAGAAGAAGGGGAGGCTTCGAGAGCCGTCAAAGAAATGGAAATTCAACTTGGAGAAGTCCACAAGGAACGGCATCAGGCCGAAGGTGAGCAAGCAAAACAGGCTGAGCATGTGGAGTCAACAAAAGAAGGAATGAGAGAACTGTTGGTCCGCTGGTATCAAGAGTTGAAGCATATCCCTGCGCAAGGAGAGCAATTGCGAGAAAGTTTACGTGCTTTAACTTCGCTCACTACTCGTAACCGTCAATATGAACCCGTACGTCAGCCCGCTGTACAAGCTTATGAACAAAAGAAAGAAGCAATTATGCAGCAAAAAGTTCAATTAAATCAGGAAAGACTTTCTGTACAAGCCAAGACTACTAGACTTGAAGAGGAACTTAATCAGTGGAGAGTGACTAGAGAACCAGAGCCCAGAAGGACTGACAATAGAGATTCCGCCCGCAAACACAGAGGGACAGGGAGAGGGGCGCCACTCTATACGGTGTGTGAGTTTAATGAAAATTTAACAGACATACAGCAAGCGCAACTGGAAGAAACATTGGATCAAGCGGGTCTGTTAGATGCATGGATTTTACCAGGTGGTCAGGTTGGTGTACTAGACCAGGAGCACAATGAAGAAGTGTGGTTTCAACCTGTAAATCGGATAAAGGGGACAACGCTAAGTTCTGTACTGTATGCAACACCTACGGAGAAGAGTGGGCTGTCAGTGGAGGATATTACAAGTGCGTTAGATTCGATAGGGTGGAACCAGCAAATAGAGCCATCCATAACTCGTATTGAAACGGCAGGTGCATTCATTGCTGAAACGGGAGAATTTAACCTGGGACCTATCTCTGGCAAGAATAGTTCCAAATCACGTTCTGAATTTATCGGAGAAGCAAATCGCTTACGCACAAAAGAGTTAGAGATGGCGAAGTTGCAAGTAGAAATACAGTATACAAATGAACAACTTCAAGTCATCAGCCAGCAACTTGAGTTATTGACACAACATCAGCAGGAAATGGATATTGAATTCGAAACTTTTCCTCAGGATCTTGAGCTTCAGAAGCAATTGGAAAGCCTGATGAAAATAACATTTCGGCTGGAACAATTCATGATTCAAGAGCAGAAAGTGGAAGAGCGTTATAAAGAAAAGGTTTCAGACTGGAGAGAGCTACAATTAAGGTTAACTGAACAAACCGCAGAGTGGTCCTTACTGAAAAAAGAGCATCAAATAACTGAGGCGATTGAACTTAGTTCTGCTTATCAAAGCCGCATATCTGACCTTTACTCTTACTGGGAGCAGCATCGTAGTACATTGCAATTAAAGGATAATCAAGAGGAACAACAAGCCGAATTGCTCATCTTCGTTGAGGGAGATCAAATGGAGGTAAGGGATCGGGAAGATCAGAGAGTAAGGATGACAGCTCAAGTAGATTTACTCAATAAACTAGTCAAAAACATGGGAATTCAAGAAATTCATGAACGAATTACGAAGTATAAAGAAGAAAAAGATACAATTAAACGCAATATTATTCAATTACAAAATGATAAAGAGCAACAATACAACAATTTAGGGAAGGTAAGTACAAGCCTTAAAAATGAAGAAGAAAAATTGAACAAAATTCAAAGTGAATTGGATGATGTAATAGCCCTCTGGAAAATGGAAATAAACTTAGCGCTGTTACCTATCTGGAAAACATTTATTGGCCAGATAGAAGCCGAAACTTCTATATTAGAAATTGTGAAATGCTGCGAACAGATTACAAATGAATATGCGAATCTCTTCACAAATCTAACTCGAGAGCGAATGGTTAATGACTTGACGCAGGAGTTTCACAAAGGGAAAACAAATTTACAAGACTATGTATTAGAGATGGATCATGGGGGGGGGAACTCGAGCCGAATCATTCTTCTTTCCAAAAGAGATCGTATGAACCCGATGACTCCAACGGCGGTATTACAGGAGTTAACTCAACAAATTGAGGAACAGCAGGTTCTACTTACAGCCAAAGATCGCAATTTGTATGAGGAGATCATTATCGGGAGCGTAGGAAAGGCAATCCGTAAAAGAATTCACCAAGCAAGAAATTGGGTGGAGGAAATGGATCAATTAATGAAGCAAAGAAATACTTCCAGTGGGTTAAAGCTCTCGTTGAAATGGGAACCTCTCAAACGTGGTAGTGATAATGAATTGGACACAACGGATTTGGTGGATTTATTGATGCTAGATGCCAATCGTATGGACGATGAGCAGATTGAAGAGGTCATTACTCATTTTCGGACAAAGATATCTCGGGCAAAAGAGGAAGCTCAAAAGGAAGACGGAGTATTACGTAAGTACATTTACTCACAACTCGACTACCGAAGCTGGTTTCAATTCAGACTGGAGCATTTAAAAGGAGAACGAACTAATTATACGGAATTGACGGATCGTAAATTTAATGTGCTGAGTGGTGGCGAGAAAGCCATGGCTATGTATATTCCTTTGTTTGTCGCTTCTTATTCCAGATACAGTGATGCTGATACAGAAGCGCCTAAAATTATCTCGTTGGATGAAGCGTTTGCAGGCGTGGATGACGCTAATATGAGAGATATGTTTCATTTACTGACTGACATGGGCTTTGATTATATAATGACTTCTCAAGTTCTATGGGGCTGTTACGATACGGTGCCTAATCTGGCGATATATGAAATACACAGACCCAAAGATACGGATATCGTTACATTGTTCCATTATCGGTGGGATGGTGAAAGTAAGATACTCATGGATTGAACTAAATCTATATGCAGCGTAGAGGTGTGTTATGGAACTTGCTAATCGGAAAACAGCCAAGCAATATTATGCCGATCCTAGCTTTGAAAACTTATTGACCACTGTTTTCAATAAATATCAAGGTCTTAATGGTGTGAAAGGGAACGCTCGGATCATTGTAAAGACGGTGGCTGAAGCAGAGAGATTGCAAGACTATTTTGGCTATCGCACACGACGATTAATTCGTCCTGGTTCAGAAGTTGAAGTTCATTTAAAGATTTTTGCTGAGGAATTGGAACGAGGCTATAAACTAACAATACCGGATTTATATGATGTCTTATATGGTAAACAGCTATTGACGAGACACGAACAAAAAGAATTGAAATTAACAGCCTGGATGGATCTTTTTACAAAAGTGAGGCAGGATTTTAAACGTGAATTTAATATTTCTGAAGCGGAGATTCAAACATTTAATCAAAAAACTTTTAACTGGTTCAGTAGGTTACAGGCGGGAGACGCTAAGGGCTATGGAGTATTGAGGAGTACCTTCAATAAAGGAGAAAATGCTTACTCTGATCTGCTTGATTGTTTAAGCGCTCTATGGCATTTACTTATTAAGAAGAAAGAAATGTTTGCAGAAAGGGGGGTATCCACTGAGAAAATTACTTTACCTGCATTCGCTGCACATGTGACTCAGGATTCACATGCCTTTGATAAAAAAAGGTCACTTGGAAGACTATTAGGGCATGCTTTATATGATATAGATATGCGAAGGGTACTTGCAAATGAAACGCTAGAGAGTGATCGTACGGTGGT
Organism: Paenibacillus sp. FSL P2-0322; assembly: GCF_037975315.1. Taxonomy (NCBI): domain Bacteria; kingdom Bacillati; phylum Bacillota; class Bacilli; order Caryophanales; family Paenibacillaceae; genus Paenibacillus; species Paenibacillus sp. FSL P2-0322. The sequence goes on from NZ_CP150243.1 coordinate 292,445, forward strand.
TCCTGAATATTTACTAGAGCGTCAAGTGTATAGAAATTTCGGTGTCAAGGATGACGATCTTAGCTCTATATCTCACGTTTTTGTACCAAACTTAATCAAAGGTACTTCTCCTCGTACATTGAACTTGCGAGAAATAGAGGAAATGGAGCATTTACCGAGGTACTCGGCATTATACATTGTTGAAAATCCTTCTGCGATCTCTCATCTGGCAGATGAGACTATTCACTTCCTGAATAAAAACGGACTCTCCTTAGAGCAGCTCCCAGAGAGTTTTCCGGCTCTTATTTGCACCATTGGACAAGCAAGAACTGCTTCTAAATTATTTATAGACAAGTGTCTAGCTTCCAACCCTGATTGCATTATTTATTATTCGGGCGATCTGGATTGGCACGGTTTGCAGATGATGCATGGGATAGAGGGACAATTTACAGCACAGTTTCATGCCTGGAGGATGGATGTGTCCATTTACCGCAAATATATCTCTACGCGAAGTGTAGCTTTATCCAATGAAGATTTAAAAAACTTAGGACAATCCATCAATGTCTTAGAGCAGGAAATGGTGAAAGTTGGAGCTAAAAAAGTATATCAAGAATTATTTGGTAAGGAATTACGTGAGGACTTCATTGAAGTGATCCATGAAGCTGTCAGGGTTTGAAACCGATTATTGAATGGCTAATAAATTTAATCTGATAGGTGCTGAGGGTATGCCTGCTTGGCAGTTGAAGCATATAAAGGGAGAAATGTTCGCATCTGAAGTTATTCCAATGAATGTGGATGAATCCAAGAATCTGCATCGCTTAGGATGGGAGCAAGGATTTCATTGGGAACGGTATCTTCAAGAAGATGGAGAATCAAGTGCTTATAAATTAAGTATCATCGGTGACAAAAGCATGCAGGGAGCCATCGCATACCGAGTGGCAGAGGATCATGTGTATATTGATTTATTGGAAAGCTCACCACATAACCGATTTAACAATCCTGAAAGACAATTTATTAATGTAACAGATGTTTTACTAGGAGCTGCTTGTTTAAAAAGCTTTGAAGCAGGAAAAGATGGTTTTGTTGCATTTACACCTAAGACAAGGCTCTACAGTTATTATGCAGACAGATTCAATGCTAAAAATTTAGGCTCCCGTATGTACCTTAACGACATTGATGCATATCGCCTTATTGGGTTATACTATAAATAAGGAGATGATAATCATGTCCAGACTCGCTCGTAATAAAGCTCTAGGTATAAGAACTGTGAACAAGGGTATAAGTGCATTTAAAACAAGAAATTCTATGAGAGAACTTGAGGGTACTATGATTGTCCCTGCCCCTAAAGAAGCTCGAGAAGAGATAGACCACGACATGAAGAAAGTTCGTATAAATTTGATCCAAGAGCTTGGACAAGCGGAATATGATCGACGAATTCAGAATTCCAATAAAATATTTAAAGACCTTATGAATGAAACGGAGGCTGGGGACTGACCCCATAACGTGAGACAAATCAAAACACCTTCAAGAGAATCGAGCCATGTCGTAAGATATGGAGATAACCTTGGAGGTGTTTTTACGTTGGCAACGAGAGTGAGTTACCCCTTAGAAATAAAGATGAAAGCTATTGAAATGAGATTAGCAAGAGTTCCGGTAAGAGAGGTTATGGAGAAGTTGGGAATACGGAATAAAACACAGCTAAAAACATGGATGAGGTGGTATCGAAAAGGCGAAGGGCATCGTCTGGAGCAGCCTGTGGGTAAACAATACAGCTACGGAAAAGGTCCGGAACACTCTTCGGAGCTCGAAAAAGTAAAAGCAGAGAACCGGTTCCTGAAGCAGCAACTGGACCTGCTAAAAAAGTACAAGGAACTGGAAAGGAGGTGGAACCTCAAGTCGTCATTGCCTGGATCGAGTCCACTTTGTGGCTTACAGTATAGCGGACAAGCAAGATACGTCCTTGGTTTTGGATACGCTGAATCAACTTCCAAAACGGACAAGCATGCTGCTCCATAGCGACCAGGGAAGCGTATATACGTCACAGGCTTACCAAGCTGCAGTAAAGGGAAAAGGCATTACCATGAACATGTCCCGTAAAGGAACGCCCGCTGATAATGCCCCCATCGAATCGTTTCATTCCACACTAAAGTCTGAAACGTTCTACCTCGAAGATCTCATGTGTACAACGACTGCAATCGTTGAACAGACCGTTCGAGACTACATCACCCACTATAACTCAATTCGGATTCAAGCGAAACTAAATAACCAGTCGCCGGTAGATTTCCGACGACTGGCTGCTTAAACTTGCAAGGTGTTTTGATCCCTGTCTCACAAACGGGGGTCAGTCCCCCGTCCCCATTTGCAGGTGTTTTATCTACTTCGGGGATACGAATATCCTTTTGGCTCTCGTCGATCTCCTGGAATTCACCGTCAAATCGTAAGTAGGAGGCATGAATGGCTTCTTTTAACTCCAATTTGGAAGCGTAGTCGTAGCTGGACATCTAATCGCTCCTTTAAATGATATGGATGATACTCACTCCTTTATATGTACCATTCTCAATATGACAACTGTATGTCTTATACAAAAATAAAAAAAATATCGTTTTTTGTGATTTTATGAAACAGCATTTGGCGTGTTCACGAAACAGGATGCAAAATTAATAGAAAAATTAAGACAAAAGATAAGTAATTAGACATATTTTAATATTTATTTAAAAGCCTATAATTATTGGAGTATAGCGCTTGGGGCCCTCATTGGTGTTGGGATATTATTCCCTTCAACAGTACGTTATATACCGTTTGGACATGTCATGTCTGATGAACGTTGCAACCTTTGCTTTAGTATTCATGAATCTAATCAAGAAGGAGATTGTTATATGAAGTCGAGTTTGTTAAAAAAATGTGCAAGTGTAATGTTAAGCAGTACGTTGGTACTGTCTTTATCATTACCGTTGCTAGGTCATGCACATGCAGATGGGAATTTACAGATAAGTGATGATTTCGAGCAAGGAGAAGCTCAAGGCTGGACCGCAGATTCGGGGAACTGGTCTGTGGTCAAGGATGGGAATGGTTCTACATACCAACAATCTAGTCGAAGCGAAAGCCATTCCGTCAAAGGTAATGCCTCATGGACGAACTATAGCGTGCAAGCAGATGTATATGTAAATGATTTTAATGGCTCTAATCGAGTCTACGTTGCAGGTAGATACACAGATTCCAACAACTTCTATGCAGCATCGTTGTACAACAAGAAAGACGGAGCTCTTGAGATTCGAAAAAAAGTCAAAGGCTCTATGAAGACACTGGCTACCAATAAAAAATACAAACTGGACACGAATACATGGTACAGAGTCAAGCTGGAACTATCCGGTTCGGAAATCAAAATGTATGTCAATGATCAACTGGAGCTGTCCGCAACAGACACCAGCCTCACTGCTGGAGCCATTGGTTTGGTAACTTCTAAAACAGCTGCCCAATTCGATAATGTGATTGTATCCGGTGCTTCTTCTGAGGGAGAACCAGGAACACCGCCTGTGAATCCGACACCAGGTACAGAGAAACCGACTCCTGGAGTGGATCATAACGCAACCTCCAAAAATAACTATAATTTGACTGGCTTTTCGTATGGTAATACAGGTGGTGGCAATATTGCGGATACAGATGCCAACTACAAAAAAGTTTATAACGCTGTAGATCTCAACGAAGCACTGAAGAAAGGCAGCAAAGTCAAAGTGATTGAGATTATGAACGATCTTGATCTCGGTTGGAATGAAATTCCTAGTGCTGCCAAAGTAATGCCTTTTAGTGCCAACAACCCTGTACAGACGCATCCTGTTCTGAAAAAGACAGGTGTGAGCAAAGTCTATATCGAAAATATGAATGGGGTTACGATTTTCTCTGCCAATGGTGCGAAAATCAAACATGCCGGCTTTGTTATCAAAAGAAGCTCCAATTTGATTTTCCGTAACCTCGAATTTGATGAACTTTGGGAGTGGGATGAAGCAACCAAAGGGAACTATGATAAGAATGACTGGGATTATGTTACCATCGAAGGTACAAGTTCCAAGGTATGGATTGACCATTGCACATTTAACAAAGCCTATGATGGTCTGGTAGATGTGAAAAAAGGTAGTAACGGAGTTACGATTTCTTGGTCTTTGTTCAAAGGAGATGACCGCAGCTCCAACAGCTGGGTAACCCAACAAGTCAACGCGATGGAAGCAGACAAGTCTTCCTATCCTATGTACGCTTATCTGAGAAGCAGTGCAGTAGGCATGAGTAAAGAAGATATCATTGATATTGCAGCAGGACAAAAGAAGGCTCATCTGATTGGTGCTACGGAAATGGCTTCCGACAATGCAGACCTAGAGGTAACGCTGCATCATAATTACTACCTGGATATTCAGGATCGTATGCCTCGTCTGCGTGCTGGTAATGCTCATGCATATAACATCGTTATGGACGATGCTGGATTGGCCAGAGCCAAAAAAAGAATCACTTCTGACATGGCTAAAGCAATTGCCGCAAAAGGATACCATTTTGACGTCGTGGGTAACGGTGCGATTTCAACAGAAAACGGTGCGGTGTTGCTAGAAAAGTCTTATTTAATTGATGTGTTTTCTCCAGTGCGTAATAATCAAAAAGATCCTAAAAAAGATGACTACACAGGAAAAATCAAGGCTGAAGACGTCATCTTCTCCGACAACGGTACCGTATTCAGAGGAGGCAGCGAAGAAGCGAATAGCCCATTAGCCCCTTATCCTGCGAAGGCCAAGAGCTTCTCGTGGAATGGATTCACAACGTTGCCATACAGCTATACTGCCGAAGACCCTGCTAACCTGGTTGCTCAATTGCAGGCCAAGGATGGAGCGGGTGCAGGCAAGCTGAACTGGTCGAGTGAAAGCTGGCTCAAAACGGTGTACAATACGTCCGTTACGAAAAATGCAATAGTGGAAGAAGATTCCGAATAGGTAGGCCATATAAAAAAGCAGCCAGGACAGATATGCTCTGTTTCTGGCTGCTTTTTTGGTTACCTACGTTAAGGCTGCGTTCGGTACGAACTTAACCAATAACGACAAACGAGGACACGCCAGCAGGTACGGTTCTAACCCGGAATAGCGTTCCATCGTCTCTAAAGGTACGCAGAATAAAAGCCTGGTTCGTAGGTGTACGGACTCTGCTGAATCGGGCAGTACCAAAACCATCGAAGCCTGCAGCTTGCACAAAGCTTCCATCTAGACGCCGGAGTATAGCAAAAAATCCAGTTGTGTTAAAAGGAACACCGTTTGTGTTAGCCCAGATGACCGTAAATCGGCGCAGGGTTTGTGTTGGACTCACATTGCGATATCTCGTAACAGGAACCTTCCTGCCCGTAGATTTCAATGTTTGTGGAGGACGAATGGCCACTTCAAATCAACTCCTTTGTTGTGATGAGATAGTAAATGCAAACAAAGGAGTTTTGGACTGTGTTATAAACTACGACTTCTTAAAAATAGGTATATATCGAACTCAAAATGGCATTCCATGTACATTATAGTTCGATTTTGGACCTCCTTATGCCCAATCGCGTCGTAGCGTAAAGAGGTCTTTTAACGCGTCTGTAGACAGCTCAGTAATCCAGCCCTCGGTACTGGTTATGATTTGGTCGCTAAGCTGCTGCTTGCTCTCCAGCATTTCATCAATGCGTTCCTCAAGCGTGCCCAGCGAGATAAATTTGTGCACCTGTACATCCTTCGTTTGCCCCATCCGGTAGGCGCGGTCTGTGGCCTGATTTTCAACAGCTGGGTTCCACCAGCGATCAAAGTGAAAGACGTGGTTGGCGGCTGTCAGATTCAGGCCCACCCCCCCGGCTTTGAGCGATAAAATAAACACGGATGGCTGCTCGGCAGGGGGTAGCGTGTGAGATTGGAATTGATCAATCATTCGGTCACGCGCAGTTTTGGATGTGCTGCCGTTCAGATAGAGCACGGGCTCTTGCAGCTCCTGAGCGAGTACCCGCTGGAGCATCTGCCCCATACCAATATACTGTGTAAAAATAAGGCAGCGCTCGCCCTCTTCCCGCAGTTCCTTGACCATAGCCAGAATGCGCTCCAGCTTGGATGAACGGCTAATGACCGCTTCAAGATCGGCCTGACTATAACCGGAAGCCGCGGTATCTGGGAGCGCCTCCTTGGTTAAGAGGGCAGGATGGTCACAAAGCTGCTTCAACTGGGTAAGGGCGGATAAAATGGCTCCTTTCCGCTCAATCCCTTCCAGCTTCTGCATCCGTTCCATCAACTCTTTGACAATCTGGTCATAGAGCGCGCCCTGCTCAGAGGTCAGATGAATGTAGGTTTTCATCTCATTCTTGTCAGGCAAATCAAGCTGTATAGCAGGGTCCTTCTTCTTGCGCCGCAGCATGAAGGGCTGAACCAGCTTTTGCAAATCTAACGTGCGCTGCTCGTTATGTTCCTTCTCAATAGCATTAATGAAGCGATTGCTAAAGGCGCGTGAGCTGCCCAGATAACCTGGATTGATAAAATCATAAATGGACCATAGCTCGGACAACCGATTTTCAATAGGTGTCCCAGTCAACGCAATCCGATGACGTGCAGGAAAGCTGCGCACGGCTGTGGATTGCTTGGTTTGCGCATTTTTAATGTTCTGCGCTTCATCCAGGCAGACTGAATCCCAGGTCATGCTTTGTAGCAGCTCTTGATCCAGGGTTGCCGTAGCGAAGGAGGTCAGGATGACATCGGCCTGCTCGACTTCTTCGCGGAACAAGTCTCCCTGCTCCCGCTTGCTTCCATAGTGCAGCATCACCTTCAATGAAGGGGCGAAGCGGCTGAGTTCCTTCTGCCAGTTGCCCAGCACCGAAGTCGGGCAAATCAGCAGCGAACTAGAGCGGACGCCCGTCTCGGCGGCAATATCCTGTAGGTGCAGTAAATAAGTAATAAACTGCACTGTTTTACCGAGTCCCATATCATCGGCCAGACAGGCACCCAGTCCAAAACGCCGTAAAAAAGCAAGCCATGCATACCCGTCCCGCTGATACGTCCGCAGCTCGGCTTGCAGCCCGTCCGGCACGTCCAATGCAGGCCATTCCGACTGCCGTCCGAGCTGGCTGATCAGCTTCAGCAGATGGGCATTCAGCTCGACTTCCAGTCGGAAGCGTGCCGCATCCTCCGGCTGCTCGCCCGAGGCGTCGCCTTCAGGCTCGTCGGCGTTGCCGAGCAGGTGTAGCTGCAGGATGTCCTGAAAGGACAATCCCTGAGCACTGTCGATCCCGGCCATGGCCCGGCGGATCTGCGCCAGCAACGCGGGGTCGAGCGCGATCCATTGCCCGCGGAAGCGCACCAAGCGCTCGTTGCGAGCGACCAGCTCGGCGAATTCCGACTCGCTGAGATCGGCATCACCGATGGCAACACGCCAATCGAACTGGACAATCGAGTCCAGTCCGAACAGCGAGCTACCCTTCGTGCGCTCTCCCGCCCCTTCGCCCGGGCGTACCTTGGCCCGCAGCTTTGGCTTCTTGCGGGTAGCTGCCTCCCACCAAGCCGGGAGCAGCACCTGCCAACCGCTTTCCAGCAGACGCTGGCTGTCGGTCGTCAGGAATTGCCACGCCGCTTCGTCGGAGAGCGGGCGATTCAGCACGTCATCGCGGCTTCCGGCACGCTGCCCGGCGGGCAAAATCGAGGTCAAACGTTCTAGCCACCCGGCAGAGCGCTCACGGACATGTGCTGTCCAGGCATCGGGCCATGAGCCGGATGCGTACCCATCATCGGCGAGCTGTACAGACACCAGCAACGCCGGGTCTTGCTTGTCCTGCAACACAAGCTTGAGCTGCCAGGACGGCTCGTCGTCCTCCAGCTCTGGCTCTAGCAGTTGCAGAAGTGGCCGAAATGGCGCGGTATCGGCTTTCCAGCCGATGGCGGTGAGCCAGGCCCGCGCGTCCAGACCCGCCGCCGGGCGATTGGGGGCGAAGAGAATCGGATATTCTCTTCGCAAATCGGCGGCTTCCGCTTCGGTGCCGTACCAGCGCTGAAATACGGCAGCCGAGAACGCCGCTATCAGCCCTTCCTGCTCGTCCTTCTCCAAGCTGCCTAGCAAAGCAAGCTCTGCCGGTTGGATGTTTTCCAGTGCTTCCGCATCCCACTTCCATTGCAGCTTCCCCGCCTGGAACGCTGTGAAGCTGGGCACATATGCTTTTGCCTCAATACAGTGAGCAAGTAAAGGGATCAGCCGGAGCCACGGGGCATTGGCCTCGTCCCAGACCCATTCGATATGCTTCAGAAGCTCGCGCTCTGCCAGAAAAGGAATCACCTGCTCCGAGGGCAGCAGGATAATATCCGTGTCTTGAACATGTTGAATCTCCAGCTCAGTGCCATAAAACGAAGCCTCATGCCAAGCAAACAAACGCTGCTTCAGAATTTGGCCGGAAATGCTATAGTTCATGGAGGAATCGCCATAGATCAGCGCGTCTCCATAGGTAGTTAATTGGATATGGACGGTAATCGTTTCGGTATATTGATTCATGATAACAATTTCCCTTTCCGTAATTCTTCCTGTAGCGCCCGCAGGCGGCTATGACGGCTGGTGAAGGTCGTAAAGAACAGCTCCCAGCGTGATTCCTGCTTCATTTTCTTGTACAGCTTGAACAGTCGCTTTAACAGCTTGACTGCTGCTTTATAGCTGGCCCTGTTTTTTTCTAGCACATAACGTTCTACCGCCTGATGGTAAAAGGGGAGTAGTAACTCAGGCGCGTTCTTTTCAATGGGCTGCAACACACTCACTCGAAAACTCAAAGGCTCACTGCGTATGCTTAGCTGATAGTCGATCCATGACCGCCATTTTTCGTGAGCAAGCAGCGCCTCTTCATACATTCCCCCGGCAAATGGAAGCATACCCACCAGCGTGTCCCACATGTCCTGCTCCGCTTCTGGAAGGTGCTGTAAAACCAGATCCCAATCATGTATATAATCTTGTAAATGGTCATCCCGATGACTGTGAAGCAGGGGGCCGATATGTCGCAGTCCGTCCTTGAGACGTGCCCAATCCTCGGCTTTACGCAGCGCCTGTAAGAACAAAAGCAATTGACTGGAAGAAATTTTTAGTGGAAAAGCTCGTTCCGCCTCCTGAAGCAGTGCCCAGGCTTCATTATCGTGCGATTGGAAAATATGCATCCAGCTGCGAGCCAACATCCACGGAAGCCGTGCTAAAGTTGTGCCGAGCTCCTCTTCAGCCGCCTGTAAATGCTGTAATTCCTCCGTATATATGCTGGAGTCCTGCCTTTCGTGATGCACCCTGTGCACCCAGTGCAGCCATAACTGATAATACGCGTCTGAAAAATAAGTACCGTTACGCGATTCTGTCAGCATTTTTTGGCGTAAATAGGCTAAGGTTTCTGCCATACGGGCTTCTTGCATTGGTTCATCGGTCAGCTCCAGTGGACTCTCAAAATCACGCTCGATAGCTTCTTTAAGCTCATCGGCAGCAATTTGCGTGTAATACCCCATATAGGTATGAGAGGGATAGCCCGGCATGGGAGACTGAGGCACCAGCTTTTCCAGCACACGCAGATGAGCATGCAGTCCGTATAGCTGTTGCATGCCGGGTGAAAGCGGTGGCTTCACAGCATAGATCGAGGCTAAAGCGCTTTGGACATATTGGGAATTTTGTGTGTTCACACGGTTAAGGGCGATACACTGATCGAACAGATCATGCCACTCTGAAATGGGCATGTCTGGTATTTGGCTTGCAGTTTTACTGAGAGCGTTTCTTGTTGTTTCCTTGTGATCCGGTGAAAGGTTCGACCGGGAAGGAGGTACAGTACCCGTGTCAGCTTTTGCCGCCAATCGAGTGAATCCCGCCGAATGAGCGTTCACTAAAGCATGTACAGAACGTTCTTGTTCATTCGCGTAATTCAGTAGTACGGCGATCATATGCTTGCAGTTGGTGTGGACAGGGCACGTACATCTGCTGGCAGCAAAAGCGCTTAAGTGGAGATCCACCTCGTATAGCTCGCTTCCATCCACGACAGCTGCAATATGATCGGCATCAGGCATTGCGAACTCTTTTACCTTTCCTTGCTTAAAATACTGGAAACCTCGTTTGATCGTCACGTCATTAAAATGGTCAGCCACATTTTGAATAAGCTGTTGCCACTGTGTATCATCCATAAGATAGGTTGGTTTCATATGCATTAGTCTCCTAAGAGAGAATAGTTGATCGGGTAGTAGCTTAACTCTTCCATTATATCAGTTCACAAATATAAATTGAGTGGAGGGAGCAGTTGGAAAGTTTTCATACGGGTTGACATGTTTCCTTTTGAAGAGTACATTTCTATTATAAATATAAAATAAATATTACTAATATTTTAGTGTTAATGATTTTGTATAGGAATGGTTTGTAGTGAACTGTATCCGTGGAGGTATGCAATAAACTTATTGTTAAGAGGGGGAAATAATATGTCGTCTTTATATAGCTATGATATTCACCTGCCCAGCCAGCTTGATCCCGACCGTACGTATCCAACCATTTTTACACTGCATGGGAAAGGGTCCAATGAGCAGGATATGTTCGGAGTCGTGGAGCTGCTGTCAGAGGAATTTATTATCATCGGCATTCGTGGAGACCTTCCCATGAGTGGAGGATTCCAATATTATGAGCTGAAAAGTCTGGGTAATCCGCTGCGTGAGCAGTTTGATCGGTCTATTGAACAGCTTCAGGCGTTCGTACAGTATGCCACAGATAAATATCCGGTTGATCCTGAGAAACGGTATTTCCTCGGCTTCAGTCAGGGAGCGATTTTGTCGATGTCACTTGCGCTTACCCTGGGCAATCAGTTGAAGGGGATTGTAGCGTTGAACGGCTATGTACCTGATTTTGTGAAAACAGAATACGCGCTGCAAAGCATAGAGGACGTGTCCGTATTTATTTCCCACGGCGAATACGATTCTGTATTTCCAGTGAGCATCGGCCATGAGACGGCGGCATATTTCCAGACCAGGACTTCTCACTCCACATTCAAAACATACCCGACGGATCACGGTGTCTCACCAGATAACCAGCGAGATGTGCTTCAGTGGCTGCGTGAGGATGCGGGGATAAGCTCGAAGATGTAACCAGCCTTGGTATTCGTTTTTTTGTTGTAATAGGATATTAGGCTGGTTGCCTTCTTGCAGAATGAACTAAAAAGAACCATCTTGAGACAGATGGTTCTTTGTCGCGAATACTTAAAAGGATTCATGAATAACTAATTCATTAAGGGAGAAACGTGTTGTTGGACGTGCAGGGGTTGCGGCTACACCAAGGGTGACAATCATGACAGGGACAAACCGCCCAGGAATATTCAGAGCTTCAGGCAGTCCTGCAGGATTAAATCCACCTATTGGACCACTATCGTAGCCTTTCGACTTGGCAGCTAACATGAGTTGCATAGCTGCGAGAGCAGCATTTTTGTTTGCTTCATCCCTAGCGAATTGAGGGCTTTGATAGCCTCCTTCGATTTGGGATAACAAGATGTCTCGCACTGCTTCCGAGATGAATTCTGACTCATAAAGACGGTTATACATTTCTCTGCCAGTTCGGTTTGCCTCAAGATCACCGAGAATGACAACAACAGCAGAAGCATCTGAAATCTGTTGCTGTCCAAAGGCGATCGGTTTGATTCGATCTTTTTGTTCTTGATTCTGGATAACCAAAAAGCGCCAGTGTTGAAGATTCCAGGCTGAAGGAGCTGTCGCGGCAAGTTCAAAAATTTCATTCAACGTTTCTTCTGGGATGATTACGTTTGTTTTATACTCTTTGGTAGCATGTCGTTCACGCAATATTTTCTCAATAACTTCTTCCGCGTTCTCAAAATTAGATGTATTATTTTGGTTCACAGTAGGTTCTTCCTTTCAAGTATCAAAGCTTATTATTTATATAGATCCAATGGTTTAGTGTTTGGATTGAGTTGCAGCGTAAGCAGCAAAAGGTGTTCCATCGTAGATCACTTGAACGGAGGAAATCTTGTTATCCTCTACGACGATGTATTCGGCAACCGTTGCATCCGGAACTGGAATAGTGTTGGAATGATATACGATCACAGCCTCCTTATTATCTCCAAATGCTGTAATGAGTGTTAGTTTGTTAATCATCCGGGCAAATCCTTCTGCAAAATTTTGGAATGATTCTCTACCTTCAAGGTTACCTAAGGGAGAGGTCGTAGTGACTTTGTCCGAAACCAGCGTCATCAGCTTTTCGATATCTTTATTTGCCATCGCTTCAAAATAAGCTTTTGCGATCACCAGTGCATTGTTGTTTTCATTTGTATTCATGTTGAATACCTCGCTTTCAGTTGGAATAATTACAATATACAAGCCTTTTACTGACAACAGTTTGTCAGTAGTTCTTCAACATACTTTCCACTTCTTTTTTGACACGACTTCGAAAGGATTCAGGTTCCAATACTTTAACATTAGATCCCCAGCTCAAAATCCAATGCAATAATTCCTCAGCATATCGAACACGGAAATCTACATAATAGCCATTCGGAAGAAGCTCAGCATGTTCCATAAAATATATTTTTGATTCATCGACTTTATCTGCAACCTCGGGCTTAAATACGGTTCGAATGGTTACATGTCGATCATCTGCCGGACGATACGTATGCAAATTGAAGTCCCGAGGTAATTCGAAACTTTCGATCATTGTACTCACATCACTCATGCGAGATATTTTAAAATGTCGATGCTCTCCTCTGAGATCACACTGAGCCACAAGCAGCCACCCTCCTTGCACAAGAACTAATCCTAAAGGTGCGGCTGTTCGTATCGTTTCACGACTATTCTCCGATTCCGATATTCGCTTCGTATATTTGAAATGTATTTTCTTTCCCTCCATCATGGCAATACGAATCGTTTTTATATTGGATTTTTCCCTTTCACCTAATTCAGGGTCTTCAGATTGAAGTCGAAAACGGATACCACTGCGGATTCGATCAGTTTCATGACGAATGGGGTCAGGTAAGATCACTTCAATTTTTCCCCGAGAGGACTGAGCACTTTGACTATATTGATTATCAAATCGCTGTTCAATGAATTCAGCTCCAAGTAAAAGGGAGACCGCTTCCTCCACCGTAAAGCTAACCGGGGGTAGGAAATACCCTTCAATTAAAGAGTAGCCGTGTCCAGGTGCACCGATAATCGGAACGCCAGATTCACTAAGAGCCTGAATGTCTCGATAAATCGTACGTACACTGGTTTCTAACTTCTCCGCTAGTTCTTCTCCCTTTAGAACCTTCCTACGCTGTAGCTCCAATAAAATCGCTAATTGCCGTTCGGTTTTATTCAATTTCCATCCCTCCTGTGTTTCAGTTGTATTTATAAACCTGATTATTTTTAATCACTATAAAAAAACACTACTGACACTTGTATGTCAGTAGTGTTCTCTCCATCAGAATTTGGTCTATAGAAAGTAATGATTCCCGGTTGTCATCCTAGATTATTATTGCCCCGCGCTTTTTAAACGGAAAGATAATTAAAACGGTATTGAACATCAAAGGTAACAATAGTGCAGTCCTCACCGCCGGAAAATACGTCCTACCATCACCCTCCTGACACACTGTTGTCAGGAGACGAGCAGTATAGTTTTATGAGGGGTACACAGTTCCATGTGGTTTCTGTAGACGATCCAAAATCGCTGAAATGAAGGAGCTTAACTGTAATGGAGAATATAAGCAGTCATTTTCATTTTGCTTCTCCTCTTCTTGAGGGTGTAATTCGAAAAAAGAAAAATCGATTTGTTATGATGGTTGAACTGGATGGGGAGCTACACGATTGCCATTGTCCTGCTACAGGCAGTATAGGAAACATTGTCTTTCATGATATCCCATGTCTTGTTTCGCGTAGTAATGACCCTAAAAGAAAAACACAGTTCACCATTGAAGCCATTTCACTGGATCTACCATCCGTTGAATCGAAGTCATGGATTGGGATTAACCAAAATGCGGCCAATCGGTATATCGAACATTTCATCACAAGTGGTCAATTTAAAGATATGATTGGCGATTTCCAGACAGTCATCCGGGAAACGAAGCTTGGTAATTCAAAACTGGATTTTCTGGTGGATCAAACTTATGTAGAGGTCAAAACGCCATTAACCACTTTACATGTCGAGATGGGCGATCATATTGTAATCAAAAAAAACGCTGAATTTAATTCTTTTGAACGTTTTATCAAGCACATGGGTGAACTCAGTGGAAGTTTATCTATAAATGAACGTGCGATTTTGATTGTTTGTTTAGTTTATGAAAACAATGGATTCAAAGTTGGGAATTCTGGGAAACACAGCGGTTATGTTATGCAAACCGTTCAAAATTCCATCAAAAATGGAGTTGAAATCTGGCAAGTTGATTTACAAATTAATCCCGATGCAGTTAGCCTGACGGGCTATTACAACATTACCAATCAATTTTTAACAGGCGATATTATTTCTGAAGAAATATACAAATAGCTACTGACACACTTTTGTCAATTAAACTCCAATATAGTGATGCTACTGAAGAAAATGATATTTGCTATTCACTTCACCAAGCAACCATTAATTGTTTGTTAAAAAGAGTATACCTTTACAGACAGAAAATAGACGGTGACCTAGCGGCGGATCTCATCTGGTTTTTGGAGCAGACAAAAAAGACCGATTCATTAAGAGTCGGTCTTTATGATCCTTATAATCTTTTTTTGCTTTTTCATCCTCTGATAAAATGTGACTCCAACATGCTCAGAGAAAGCTCGGCAGTAGTGGCTACCACGATATCCGCACCTTGCATTTGCGAAGGTGTTCCTACACCGACCGCAAACATCCCGGCACCCTTGATCGCCTGTATGCCAGCCTGTGCGTCCTCTATACCGATACATTCGGCAGGCTGAACGCCTAGATTTGCGGCTCCGGTGAGGAAAATTTCCGGGTCAGGCTTGCCATGCCGAATGGCGGTAACATCCACCACACTGTCAAAATAGTAGGCTAGCTCCAGCCGCTCCAGGATAAACGTTGCATTTTTGCTTGCAGAGGCCAGCGCGATGCCGATTCGGGCTTCACGAAGTTCTGTCAGTAGCGCTTTAATGCCTGGAAGAATGTCCGAGGGCGTTACAGCTGAAATGAGCCGCTGATACTCCGTATTTTTCCGTGTGGCCAGTTCTTGCTTGCCTTCTTCTGAAAACTTATCGGACAGGTTACCGCGCGCCAGTATTTTGTCGAGCGATTCCGTACGGCTGATTCCTTTTAACTGTTCATTAAATTCCCGATCAAAAGGGATGCTCAGCGCTGCCGCCAAGCTGCCCCATGCTTGAAAATGATATTCTGCGGTATCTGTAATGACTCCGTCCAGATCAAAAATGACTGCTTTCATTTGGTTTCCCCCTGTCTGCCCGATTTATGAAACGCTGTTCGTCATTAACGACTGCCCACTGGTAATGTGCGTTGGCTCTCCATACAGCTCCAGCGTCAGCGGTTCTCCGTCCAACAGGGTAATGATTACTTCATTTTCCTGTACGAGAATACTTAACAAGCGACCGCGATAGTTGATTTTAAACGTATATTTGTTCCAGCCCTGTGGCAGGAAGGGGGAGAAGCTTAATGTTTCACGATACGTTCTCATCCCGGCAAAACCCTGTACAATCGCCAGCCAGCTTCCTGTCATGGAAGTGATATGAAGTCCGTCTTCGGTATCGTTATTGTAGTTATCCAGATCCAGACGGGCCGTCCGCTTATACATCTCGACTGCCTTTTCCTCCATTTTGAGTTCGGCAGCCAGCACGGCGTGAATGGACGGGGACAGACTGGATTCATGAACAGTCATTGGCTCGTAAAATGCAAAATTGCGCGCTTTTTCTTCCAGCGTGAACTGGTCTCCAAAGAAATACAGCCCTTGTAGCACATCTGCCTGCTTAATGAAGCAGGAACGAAGGATTTTATCCCATGACCATTTCTGATTTAGTGGAAGGTTGCTGGGATCAAGGGAGGATACAGGCTGCAAATCCTTATCCATAAAGGTATCGTGCTGTACGAAGACTTCCCGCTCCTCATCATAGGGATAATACATGTGAGTGATGATATCCTGCCAATGTGCAAGCTCGTCAGCCGTAACTGCTAGATGCTCCGATTTTTCTGCTGAAATTTGAGGTAAGACCGATAATGTATATTTCAAAACCCATGCAGCCAGCGTGTTGGTATACCAGTTGTTATTGACGTTATTTTCGTATTCGTTCGGCCCGGTAACCCCGTGGATCATATACTGCTGCTGGCTTTTGGAAAAATGAACCCGGTCGGCCCAGAAGCGGCTAATTTCGACCAGTACATCTATTCCATATTCCCGTAAATAGCTCAGGTCCCCCGTATAGTTGGTGTAATTGTAGATGGCATACGCAATGGCTCCATTACGGTGAATCTCCTCGAAGGTAATCTCCCATTCGTTATGGCACTCCACACCTGTAAAAGTGACCATAGGGTATAGTGCACCCCGTAGCCCTTGCTGGGCTGCGTTATGCTTGGCACCCTCTAGTTGTTGGTGACGGTAAAGCAGCAGATTTCGCGTTACGTCCGGGTCTGCAAGCGCCAGGTACATAGGTACGGCATATGCTTCTGTGTCCCAATAGGTGGCACCGCCATATTTTTCACCTGTAAAGCCTTTGGGACCAATGTTCAGACGGGCATCTTCGCCGTAGTACGTAGAGAACAGCTGAAAAATGTTAAAGCGTATTCCCTGCTGGGCCTCTGTATCTCCCTCGATTTCTACATCGGCTTTGTCCCAACGTCTGGCCCAAGCTGCGACATGCTCCTGCTTGAGCGAAGTGTAGCCTTTGTTCACAGCCTCCACGGCGATGCGTTCAGCTTGTGGAATCAGTGCATCCTTTTCCATATCCCGTGAGGTGGTAACAGCCACAATCTTTTGCAGCTGGATACTGTCGCCCGGAGCGACACTGTATTGATAGTGGCGTGCAGCGTACAAAAAGCTCTCTTCCGTCGTCTGCTGCTCCTGTCCCTCGGTCACAATACCCATGGTAGCGTTTACGGTAAAGCGCGGAATACCGAAGGGATTATCTATAGTTGTTGTGGACAGGCTGATGAATTGTTCTTGAACCTCTCGGGCCTCCTCCAACCAAAAAACCTCATCATAGTTCGTGTCTTCATTCTTCGTATTGCCGTCCAAATAGGGGACAAGCTCTATGGTTAGAGGCTGCTCGCTTATATTCGTTGCTTGGTAATCAATCAGGCATAGCTCACGAGTGGTGAGGCTCAGAAAACGCTCCGTAGTGATACGAACCTGGTCGTTCACGGTGCAGGTGCGTCGCAGGATACCCTGCTTCATGTCCAATTCCTGCACAAAATCGCTGATGTGTGCCGTAAATAAGTCTACTTCCTCTTGGTTTACGATCAGACTGATGCCGATGAAGTTCATGGCATTGATGACCTTGCCAAAATATTCAGGATAGCCGTTTTTCCACCAGCCGACCTTTGTTTTGTCGGGGAACCATACACCGGAGATATAAGTTCCCTGATGATGATCACCTGAATAAGCTTCTTCAAAATTGCCGCGCATGCCCATATAACCGTTGCCTATGGACGTTATGCTTTCCTGTAATCGCATGTGTGTGCTATGTAGAGTGTGTGTTGTCAGCTTCCAACTATCTACGTCAAATAATCGGTTGTAAACCATGATTGTGTACCCCTCTCGGAAAATGAGATCGTTGTTTTAACGAAACCAGTATATGAGCGAGTTCAGTATATAGTGCAACCGTTTGCCCTGTCAACGCAAAAAAACTGATTTTATGGGTTTCCACAAAATCAGTTCTTGTTCATTCCTCAGAGAATCATAGTACCTGGCTGGACTCGCGTTCCACAATTCGGTGGGGAACAATGATGTGTTTGGTCAACTCTTTGGGGTCTTCGATTTTTTCAATCAGGCTTTTGGCTGCCTGATAACCTAGAGTGAAGATATCAATATCCACGGAAGTGAGAGGGGGATTCATCAGCTCAGCCAGCATTAGATTATTGAAGCTCACCATGGATAACTGCTCTGGCATGGACACGCCGAGCTGAGAGAGCATTTTCTGTACTGCCATGGCTACAAGGTCGTCGCTAACGATCATCGCGGTAGGCGGCGGGGTAGCCTGCAATAATGTGCGCATGTCCTCTAGATTAAATGGCTCCCTGACCACGTATTCCTTGGGTAGAGGCAAGCCCGCCTCTCGCAGCGCATCCTGGTAGCCTCGGAGTCTTTCAATATTCACGATCTGTTCATGATCACCGCCAACATAAGCAATGCGCTGATGATTCAGCCCAGTCAAATAAGTGACCACATCCTTAGCAGCCTGGTAGTTATCGTTGTCTACATGGGTAGTTTCACTGACAAATTGCTGAGGCTTACCGATTACGGTGTAAGGTATTTTTTCTTGATGAAGATACTCCACGATGCTATCTTTTTGCTTGGAGTACAGAACAATATAGCCGTCAACACGTCCGGTCCGGCTCATCAGCCTCACGCGGGATAGCAATTCATCACTCGTTTTTCCTGTGACAATGGACAGTGTATAGTTGTGCTCATTCACCCATTCGCTGATCCCGCGAAGGCTTTCCGGAAAGAAGGGATTTTGAAAGATTGCCACATCCGATTCAGGCATAATAATGCCAATCGACTGTGTGACACGGTTAGCTAGACTCTGAGCTGAATAGTTGGGTTCATAGCCAAGCGCCTTCATTTCTTTACGGACACGTGCCTTGGTGGCTTCGCTGATTTTGGGGCTGTCTTGAATGACACGGGATACGGTGGAAGTAGCAACATTAGCACGTTTTGCGACATCTTTGATGGTTACTGCCATCGTCTTCGTCTCCTTTTGCTATCTCAAGCAGGAAATATTATGTTCTATCATACGATATTGCTCGAAAATCAACAAATTCGCGGCTTTTTCGAGTTTTTACATCATCATTAACCAAGATATTTACAATTAGGGTATTGCCAATAGAAAGCGATATCATTATAATAATTGTGCAACCGATTGCATAATGTTTATAGGGTACGAACAACGCTGTACATACTATAAGGGATGGAGATTGAAGGAGCATGAAAAAACTTCTATCATTTGATTTTTGGCAAAAGCTCGGGAAAGCACTGCTAGTGGTTGTTGCTGTCATGCCGGCAGCAGGGATTATGATTTCGCTCGGTAAAGTAGTGGCGATGTTGGCTGGCGATATCCATTTCTGGTTGACTGTCGGCGGGGTCATGGAGAATTTGGGTTGGGGTATTATCAATAATTTACACATTCTATTTGCAGTGGCGATTGGTGGTTCCTGGGCTAAGGAACGAGCGGGCGGGGCTTTTGCTGCCTTAATTGCCTTTATTCTCATTAATATTTCAACAGGAACGATTTTGGGTGTGTCCTCGAAAATGCTAACCCAGGAAGGTGCCACCACCCACACTCTTTTTGGTGCATCCATTCCGGTTAGTGGCTATTTTACCTCTATCTTAGGGGCGCCTGCACTTAATATGGGTGTGTTTGTCGGTATCATCTCCGGATTTGTCGGGGCCGTGGTATTTAACAAGTACTACAATTACCGCAAGCTGCCAGACGCTTTAGCCTTTTTTAACGGTAAACGTTTTGTTCCTTTTGTTGTGATTTTATGGTCTGTCATCGTAAGTTTGATCATGTCTGCCATCTGGCCATTTGTTCAGGGGGGGATTAATCAGTTCGGTATTTGGTTGGCGACTTCGGGAGAGTCGGCTCCTTTTGTAGCGCCATTTGTCTATGGTACACTGGAAAGACTACTGATTCCTTTTGGACTTCACCATATGCTGACTGTTCCTATTAACTATACTCAACTTGGTGGCGTTTACACGACACTTACGGGTTCCGGGGCAGGAAGCGTCGTTGCCGGGCAAGACCCGCTGTGGCTGGCTTGGGCAAGTGACCTGAGTGCGCTTCGTGGTACCGATCCGACAGCCTACAATAGCTTGTTGGAAGGCGTGACGCCTGCCCGCTTCAAGGTAGGACAAATGATCGGTGGAGCAGGAATCCTTATGGGACTAGCGGTGGCTATGTATCGCCGTGTAGACAAAGATAAACGCAGCAAGTACAAGTCGATGATCTTTTCGGCAGCCGCAGCTGTCTTTTTAACAGGGGTAACGGAGCCACTGGAATTCATGTTTATGTTCGTAGCACCTGTGCTGTATGTGGTTTATGCTGTTCTTACCGGTATTGCGTTCGGAATGGCCGACATCATACATTTGCGTTTACATTCGTTTGGTATGATTGAACTGCTGACCCGATTGCCGTTGTCTATAAATGCGGGTTTGGTGCAGGATATTATTAACTTCGTGCTGACTTGTGTGGTGTTTGCGGTAGCAACCTACTTTATCGCTTATTTTATGATCGGTAAATTCAAAATGGCTACGCCGGGAAGACTGGGGAACTATACGGATGAGGAGCCTCAGGGCACTTCCGAGGTGGGGAATACGAAGACAGAAGGTGTGGCAGCTGTTTCCACTCAAAATCAACTGGCTACGGATATCATCAAGACGCTTGGGGGTGAGCAGAACATTGTCGAGGTGGACGCTTGCATGACCCGTCTGCGTGTGACGGTGAAGGATACAGATGCCGTTGGGGACGAAAAGACGTGGAAAGCGCTGGGTGCCTTGGGCTTGATAAAAGTAGATAATGGGGTGCAGGCGGTTTACGGACCGAAGGCCGATGTGCTTAAATCAGATATACAAGACATACTCAACAGGTGATTACTTTGAAGTTGTTAACCTTAAATGCACATGCTTGGATGGAAGAAAACCAGCACGATAAGCTAAAGCAACTGGCTGCTTTTATTGATGAACAGCAGTTTGATGTCATTGCTTTGCAGGAAGTGAACCAGTCCATGGAAGAGACTCCTTTGTCGCCGGACGATTTGGGGGCTTACTATAGCGCAGATCCTGAAGTTGTCATTAAGCGTGATAACTATGCTTATGTGCTGAACGGGCTATTGTCCAACGCCTATCATTGGACGTGGGCTCCCGCGCATGTTGGTTTTGCCAAATACGACGAGGGTTTGGCGATTCTGTCCAAAACACCGATTACAGCTACGGTGAACGAATATGTTTCCTCGCTACAGGATTATGACAACTACCGCTCGCGTAAAATTGTCGGCATTCAAACTGTGGTGGACGGAGTACAGGCCTGGTTTGTAAGTGGACATTATAACTGGTGGAATGATGAAGAATCCTTCCGTGGACTATGGGATCGTACAACCAAAGTGCTAAATTCTTTTGCTCCGACTCCTGTGTTTATGATGGGTGATTTCAACAACGCGGCCGAAGTACGTGGAGAAGGATATGACTATGTACTGCAATCCGGCTGGTCAGACACCTATCCGAATGCAGCAGTACGTGATGAAGGCCACACGGTGATTAAAGCTATTGCTGGCTGGGAAAGTAACGCAGAGCCGCTCCGCATTGACTTTATCTTCTCCAATAAGGCTGCACAGGTTCAATCCTCAACCGTTGTACTGAACGGGAAGACAGGACCAGTTGTATCGGATCATTTTGGGGTTGCAGTTGAGTTAGAGCTGTGATGAAAAGAAAGGAGGCCAGTTGCTTATGCAATTGGCCTTTTTCTTATAGATTTCGACTTGAATCGAATGACATATTGGATAACTATAGCGATCAACACCAAAATCAAATTGTAGTAAAAGGGAGTGTTGATGCTAAACCGTTCCATGAGTGCACCTGCGATGATCGGAGACACAATGGCCCCCAATTCGGACAAAGATACGACGTTGCCGATAAACGAGCTTCTATTTTCCTCAGGAATAACATCCCCTAGTTGCGAGTAAAAGGAATCTAGATAGCTGGCTCCTCCTATACCTCCGATGAACATCGCTAAGTATACGATCCACGGTTCTGTGAACCAAAGAAATAAGATGATTTCCACCATGATCAACAATAGACCGATGATACAAAGCATCAAGCGATCCTTAAGTAGATCAGATAATTTGCCAATAAAGGGTGCTGATATGAAGGTCGATATACCGATAATTGTAAAAGCTAAGCTAATTTCTGCGGGGCTCCAATGGAGCTTGTAGGTTGCATATATGGAGAAGTACGTTAAAAATATAGCGAAAGCACTCATTTCAAGAAAATGAACGGTAGAATAGACAAGTAACTGTTTCGTTAACATGGTTTTTTCTTTGGGTTTCAGAGGGAGCGAATGCTGTTCTTGTGGTTTTAAGGGAGAACTGAGGAAAGTCATTCTTGAAACGGCAACGAAGGATATACAGGAAAAAAAAGCAACGAAATAGAATGGAACGGATAAAGAAAAATAAGAAACAATAGCTCCACTCATAAGAGGCCCTAAAATCATACCGGCACCTTCACTGCTGCTGATATATCCATTGAGTGTGCCTCGATTCTCTGCGGTGCTCATATGGTTGATCGTGACTCTTACAAAGACGGTTAGCCCTATAGCTACCAAGCCTTGGAGGAGTCTCAGTATGGATAGAATGATGAAGCTTGTTGCAATCGGAAACAGGAGCATACAAGCGATTTCGGCAATGAGTAGGCTCAACCCCAAGCGTTTTGCGCCAATCTTTTCATAAATTCGTCCTGCCATGCCTCCACCAAGAAATCTTCCCACATAAAACAGAGAAAATAAAATACTCATGCCGAGTGTAGATATCCCGAATTGCTCTACATAAATAGCAAAGAGTGGAAGGATCATACTCCCACTCATGTTAGCAATAAGGCTGATCACGATCATACAGGCGATATTACGATTTAAATATAAGTGTCTCACCATAACCTCGAAACCTCTCTTTGATCTTGCATCATGGGAACCGTTATTCGGATTGCACCTGATTACGGATAAACGGCTTCAGGTCGAGTTAGCGGGTCCCCATATAGGGTACGCAAGCGAGTTCCTCGTGGTGCCTAAATCCCAATGCAATGATGGAGGTATGAAGCAGCGGATGGGGGAAATCTTGATTAGAGCGTGGTGTTGCCTTAAGCGGGAAAGCCGCCTCCTGGTGGTGGCCAAGCTCCATAAATCCGGCGTAGCAGTACGATTTCACCCAAATGATATGAATTGTGGGAAGCGATATTCCGCAGAAGTCCTGCTTTCGTTTCACCTGGGAAATGAGCTAGTGAATCATCCAGTTGCGCGGTTTCGGCAATCTGCACAGCCTGATCCACGCCCTGTAAAAATTCATTAATAACAGCCTGCCATGCCTCTTCGCTTTGCGGTCCAGTCTCTTCGGGCCAGCTTTCCATGACATTCCCCGGAAGCTGGGGCTTCCGTCCTTCCAAATGCTCCAACATAAATTGCTGCCAGTAAATCATATGCTTCAGCAGTTGGTAAATGCTGTAAGGCATTTCTGCATTTTTCTTCCCTGCCAGCTCGACGTCGATGTCTGGTAAAGCCCGAGCTACTCGAATATGTCCACGTTCCCCGACCAGTGATTTAACCAGTGCTTGACCGAATAATTGGTTTGCATCCGACATGTATCATCATCCCTTCTATGGAGAACTTGTTTCTAGCTTATTCTCATTTTACGATTATACAATTATATTTTTCAAAATGAAAATACCTACTTAGTTTGGAGTGAAACAGAAATAACTTTTAAAAAAGGGTTGATAATCATTCTCAATTTCACTAAAATAAAATTGTTTCAAGGGAAACAAAGTATCTACACTAGATATATTTTGTATATATACGGAAATGTTAAAGGGGAGCTTTCCGTATACATATATTGTTTTCTATGAAACAAAAATGGGCTATAATAAAAGGAGGAGTATGCCAAAGGAGTGACCATTTGTTCGTATGGAGAAAGCGACATCAGTTCAGCATGTTTATGATTTGCTCATTAAGATGAATCACCAGCTGGAGCAGCATCAGCAGAGAGAGAGCATGACTATTCTCGAAGAAATCCACGAGCATTTTGATGGAATTGCTTCGCTCAATCTGACGGATGTGCACGTCATTGACTGTATCGGGAGGCATGAGCCGATTAATGTTACGACATTAGCGGATCGAATTGAGCTGAGCAAGGGTACAGTTTCGAAAGTCAGCACCAAGCTGCTCAAGGAAGGCTGGATTCGCAGAACCCAGCTTAACGACAACAAGAAAGAAATTTATTTTCGGTTAACCCCGTTGGGGAAAAGACTCTTTCTTGTGCATGAACGACTGCATGTTAAGGTACAGCAGCAGTTATTTGAATTTTTAAATCGTTATAGCTCGGAAGAACTGAATGTCTTGAAACGTCTGCTGTCCGATGGTGTAGATCTCTTGGAAGCTATGGAGTGGCAGGACAAGAGTCTGGACTAAAGGGATATCGAATCATCAACGATGGGCACCTGTTAATCTCCAAGTAATAGATACATGGGGAGATGCAGGTGCTTTTCTTTTAATGTCAGCAGTTTGCATAATTCGATTCCCAACGCTCGAAGGTACAATATTTAGACGGACTAACCCGTTCCGATCTATATATTGCTGATTTGTGAATACTCTTGGGATTTATGCAAAATGCTTAGTGTAATAGCCGTTTTGCTTCCATATAGAGCACCTGTACGAACTTTTTCGTATTAATGCGGGCTTGGGACAGTGAAGGCTCCACATTGTTTTGCAGCTCCAGCATTTTTTTGCGAATTTCTGTAAAATCAAAAAATTTGGATGCATAATTTTCAAATTTAGGATGCGTATAGTCGGTCAATCCGAGCGATACTATATGGCTTAGCGTCTGGAAAATAGCGCGGCGGACACGTTGCTCCGATGCTTTGATTTCCTTACTCAGCTCTACTGCTGAGGCTGAAGCCCCCAACCGTTTGGACGCCACATTGGCAAATATATCCTTCAACGGCGGGAACAGATAGGGAGATAGATTGCCTGTTTCCTCCTCATACTGGTCCAGAAATTCCAGCATGTCCAGTAGATCCATACTCCCGGCTTCCCCGATCATCCCCATTTCAGAGAGCAGAAACTGCCCGGAAGTTACGATGTTTCGGGTCGGTTCAATTGTTGCCGTTGGGTTATTCGATGTGAACATCGACAACCCTTGAAGCGTGCGCTGGATATCCGTAATCGATTGCTGCATGCGCAGACGCTCAGCCACCTTATGAATAACTGCAATAATCTCCAGTCGATTCAAAGGCTTGGCCACATAATATTCAATACCGAGCGAGTACGCCTCGCCGATCATGTTTTTGGATTCGATGCGAGAAATCATAATGATTTTGCCGCTGAATTGATCGCCGAGTGCACGCACGGTCTGAATGCCGTCACGAAGCGGCATCAGCAGGTCAATCAGCAATACATCAATCCGGTTCAGCTCCAGGAGGCCGCTATTCACGTAGGTACCATCCTCTGCTTCCCCGATGACTTCCCCTAGACCTTCGTCTTCAATAATATCTGCCAGCATAGAACGAATTCCCTGATCGTCATCCACAATATAAAAACGCATCCGGGCTATCTTCCTTTCTCCGTCAGTTTCCGTAAAGGCAATGTAATTCTAAAAGTGGTCTGTAATCTATCTGTATTCTCTTCTTCATCCTGTTGCAGTTCAATCGTTCCTTCAAGGCTCTCCGCGACCTCACGCACATAAAACAATCCCATACCGGTCGACGGCTGTCCTTCCTCATCATACTTGGTCGTGTACCCTGGTGTGAAGACCGTTTCCCGTTTCCGCTGAGGAATACCCGGACCGTTGTCGGTAACACTAAAGGAAGCTATATCCTCTTTTCCCGGGAGACAACGAATGGAAACGTCGATCCTTCCGTTGTCCTTCATTGCTTCAACCGCATTGGCTGTCAGGTTATTAATAAGTGTCAAAACGGTATAAACATGCAGCTTGGGTAACAAAGGATCGACATCTAGGGTAAAACGAATGGACTTGTCCAGCGATTGCGCATATTTGCTGTTCGTTCGGATGATTAGCTCCCCAAGCTCTTGAGAAGCCATGTAATGGACTCCGCTTTCGGCATCAATCAGCTTGGACAAACCAGCAAAAATCCGCTGGCTGTCTTTTTTAATCTCGTGAACCTGTCCGGAAATACGAAGTGCCTGTCTGGCGTAATGTTCTCTATCTTTCAGAGATTCATCCTGCTGTAGCTCACGGTACAGCTCGTAGCTTTCACGAGTGATTTGTTCTGCATGTGATAGTGTTTTGCCTAACTGGACCGACTCCTCATACAAGTCCGATACAAGGAGTAAAATTCGCTCTGTCTGCTGCCTTTGTGCCTCTTCATGCTGAACCGATTGATTTAACCGAATCATATTATAAAACCCAAGCACGAAGAAGCTGCGGATCATAGCCATGAAAGCTACTTTGCTGATCTTAATGATGTCCCAGAAATCGCCGTCCATGCTCCACCGGACGCTAAGTTCCGACACACTTGCGGCAACCTCAATCCCTACAGAGAGGATGCCCACGCGGAGCGCGCGGTAAGGCTCAGCATTAATGTTAAGGACCTGGAAGAGCAGACCGTAGACCATGTAATAAAAAAAGGTAGGGCCATGTAGTGTCAACAACTCTTCGAAGGGAAGACCGGGCTGAGTGTAATGATTGAGTAAGATGCGAAAGGCCACTACAGCTATCCCTGCAAGCACTCCCGATAATGCAGGCGGAATATGACGAATAGATAACAGAAAGAAAAAAAATACAGGCGTACCAAAGCTGAGACGGAATGTATTAGCGAACGGGTGAATATTCAGCTCACCTGCGAGCGGTACAAATACAAGCATGAGCAGGAAAAGGAGCGTATTCAACTTCATCCATATTCACCTCCTGGGTATTCAATCAGAAAGGCAATGTGAGCTAAATTCACAGGCTCGCCGTTAAAGTTTGTGAATTTATAGAAAAAAATAAATGTGGCTGTAGATAATTGTCGTTTTTTATAGATCAGATTGTAGTATAAATAACATCATTTGAATATTAAGAACAGCATACTGCAAAAATATACAAATCAGCCAGGGGGGACACGAAGTGAAAAAGATTAATTTGACGATGCAAATCTTTATCGGTCTGGCTTTAGGTATTATTATTGGTGCCTTATTTTACGGCAATTCAGGGGTGGAAGTCTACTTAAAGCCAATCGGCGATATTTTCATCCGCTTGATCAAGATGATTGTCGTGCCTATTGTGATCTCGACGCTCATTATCGGCGTTGCCGGCGTGGGAGACATGAAAAAACTAGGTAAACTTGGCGGCAAGTCTATTCTGTACTTTGAGATTGTAACGACAATCGCCATCCTTTTCGGACTGCTTGTTGCCAACTTGGTTCGACCGGGTGACGGCGTGGATATGTCCCACCTGGCCAAGAGTGATATTCATTCCTATGTGGAGACTGCAGAGAAGTCAGGCCATAGCTTTATAGATACGATTGTGCATATTGTTCCTACCAATATTATTCAAGCTCTGGGCGAGGGAGATATGCTGGCTATTATATTCTTCTCCGTACTGTTTGGACTAGGGGTAGCGGCGATTGGTGACAAGGGCAAGCCCGTGCTGAATTTCTTTGAAGGCGTAGCCGACGCCATGTTCTGGGTAACCAATCAGGTCATGCGCCTGGCTCCGTTCGGAGTATTCGCACTGATTGGAACGACAGTGGCCAAGTTTGGATTGGCCTCGTTATGGCCATTATTGAAGCTTGTTTTGTCGGTGTACGGCTCCATGGCGCTGTTCATTGTGATTGTTTTTGGAATTATCGCCAAGCTTTGCGGTACCCGTCTCTGGACCATGATTAAAATTTTGAAAAGTGAGCTGTTGCTTGCATATTCGACGGCCAGTTCGGAAAGTGTTCTGCCTAAGATCATGGAGAAGATGGAGAAGTTCGGATGTCCTAAAGGAATTACTTCCTTTGTTATTCCGATTGGGTATTCTTTTAATCTGGACGGTTCCACCCTGTATCAGGCACTGGCTGCGATTTTCATTGCCCAAATGTACGGCATTGACCTGCCAATCACGACACAAATCACGCTGGTGCTAGTTTTGATTATTTCATCCAAAGGTATTGCAGGGGTGCCGGGTGCTTCCTTTGTCGTTTTGCTCGCTACACTTGGAGCAGTGAACCTCCCGCTGGAGGGTTTGGCTTTTATCGCTGGTATTGATCGCATTCTGGATATGGCGCGTACGGTAGTCAATGTATTAGGCAACTCGCTTGCCGCTGTGGTCATGTCCAAATGGGAAGGCCAATATGATAAAGAAAAGGGCGAAGAATACGTTGCTTCAATTAAATAAGATGCGACGAACTGAATAGTTGACAGAAAGAGCACCTTTGTGAAGTATTGCGAAGGTGCTCTTTTCGTTTCCAGACTTATTAAGACCTTTCCTTTTTCGACATTTTTCGATGTTTTTTGTATGAATATATAGGTATATGGACATAAAAATGATTCTTATTACCTATGCAATTTTAGATTTATTTATAATGATTCTTAATAAAATTCCGATATTAAACTATATCGTTTTATATATTGGCTTAGAAGGGAAGAGCATATATGTTTTTTAAAAAAAATGAGACCGACTCACTTGCTCCTTTAGTAGAAGAAAGCCGCAAACTTTCACAAAGAATACAGCAGAAGGATTATTCCGCCGCAATACAAGTTTCATCCAAATCTTCCGAGGTTCAAGAAATCGCAAACAATGTCAACCAAGCGCTTGAGTCCATGAAAAAGGATGCTCAACATGTTGACATCCGTCTGAAGCTTGTTACCAAGGCTATAGAGATTGGCTTATGGGACATGGAGGTGGTTGCGGGTGATCCCGTCAATCCAAGTAATACGTTCACATGGTCAGAAGAATTTCGTGCTATGCTGGGGTATCAGAGCGAAAAGGACTTCCCCAATGTATTAAACAGCTGGGCATCCCGGCTGCACCCCGAAGATCATGACAGGTCATTGGCAGCTTTGTCAGATCATTTGCTGGATTTTACGGGCAAGACGCCTTATGACGTACAGTATCGTTTGAAGCTGAAGCATGGAGAATACCGCTGGTTCCGGGCTACCGGAACGACGATCCGCGATCAGCAGGGAGTGCCGCTTCGAATTGCGGGTGCTCTATTGGATGTGCACGACCAGAAGATTAAGTCCGAGGAGTTGCAGGCTCTAGTTACAAGATATGATCTCATCAATCGTGTTTTGGTGGAGGCTCCATATGATGTCATTCTGGCTGATGGAGACATTGAGAACCCGGATAATATATTTTGGTGGTCCCAGCAATTCCGCCACACCTTGGGCTTTAAGGATGAGCAGGACTTCCCGAGTGTACTAAGCAGTTGGAGTTCGCGTATACATCCTGACGATGCCGAGCATGCGTTTAAGGCTGTAGTTGATCATTTAAATGACTATTCAGATCGTACGCCATATGACATGGTGTGTCGCTTGCAAAGTAAAAATGGCGAATATCGCTGGTATCAAAACAGTGGAAGAAGCATACGCGATAGCAAGGGAGTGCCTATTCGTATTGCCGGGACCATTCGTGATATCACAGTGGAAAAGGAGAAGCAGGCTGTCGCGGATGAGCTTACGCTCAAAATCCAGCATCTCTCCGATTCCATTACGGAAATGGTGAACGGCGTTAACTCGGTTAGTAACCAGGCGCAGGAGCTGGCAACGGCTCAGGAGCAATCGACAGAGGCAGCGAATCAAGCCAAAGTCAGTGCAGAAGAAACCCAAAACATTTCCAACTTCATTAAAGAGATTGCGAATCAAACAAATCTGCTGGGTCTGAATGCTGCCATTGAGGCATCGCGTGCGGGCGAGCAGGGGCGGGGTTTTGCGGTAGTCGCAGATGAAGTGAGAAAACTTGCCATTCACAGTGCTGATGCAACCGGAAATATCGAGACCAGTCTGGACGAAATGAAGACACTCATCGAGCGGATTTTGCACAATATCGGTAATATGTCTACGCTGACACAGACACAAGCCGCGCTAACGCAGCAAGTGAATGCATCTACGGACGAGATTAACAGCATGTCCAAATCTTTGTTGGATTTTGCAAGAACGATGTAAGGCTTCATGTAGAAATGAGGCCGGGCCTTAGGCTCGGTCTCTTTACTGTTTTTGGAAGATGAACTATACTTTTCGAGAATAGATCTAAAAATCACCTCATAGTAACTTTATGTGGAAAAGAGGAATATACTTGAGCTTACTTAGTTCAATATTGGTCGGAATTGTAGCTCTGGAGCATGTGTACATTCTAATATTGGAAATGTTTCTGTGGACGACTCCGCGGGCGATGCGTACGTTCGGCACCTCGAAGGAGCTGGCGGAAGCAAGCAAATCCTTGGCTGCAAATCAGGGGCTGTACAACGGCTTTTTGGCAGCCGGATTGGTGTGGGGCTTGTTCTATCCGGATACTGTGATCGGGCGGCAAATCCAATTATTCTTTGTCATTTGTGTGGTAGTAGCTGCGTTGTATGGTGCATTAACTGCTAATAAGTCTATTTTATTAAAGCAAGGCCTGCCTGCCATCCTGGCACTGATCAGTTTGTGGATACTCTGAAGACACCCATACCGGGTGTCTTTTTTCTAGATTCGATCACATAATGTCTGGAATGCTAATGACAAGGGGAATAAACAGTTTTTGATCGATTGTAAATCCGACTATTCCGATTTATAATAAATTTATTACATACTAAGAGGACACGGGGGCTAGAGCGATGCGTCGTAATTTGACTGGTGTATTGGTATTAATTGTATTAATGTTGGTTGTAAGTGCATGCTCCGGCGGGAATTCTGGATCTACGTCTGAGACGAATGGGAATACGCCCGATACAGCTACCACAACAGCTGATAACGGACAGCCTAAAGATGGCGGCAGCCTGATCATTGGCGTACAAGCTGATCCGGTGGTGCTGAATCCGAACTATGCGGGTGACCGGGTAAGTCTGACGATAGACCAGGCGATATTCGCACCATTGTTTCAAGTGAACAATGGCAAAAAGACATTTTATTTGGCAGACAGTCTGACTCCTTCAGCAGACAAGCTGACTTATACACTAAAACTGAAAAAAGATCTGACTTGGCATGATGGCGAGAAGCTGACAGCTGACGATGTCGTTTTCACCATTAACAAAATTTTGGACGAGAAGCAGCACAGCTTTTTGAGAAGTAATTTTATGGTTAATGGCAAACCGGTACAGGCGAGCAAGGTTGATGATACAACGGTCGATTTTAAGCTTCCTCAGCCAGCTCCTGCTTTTGAGGCAGCACTGGTACAGGTATCCCCGATTCCGAAGCACATTTTCGAGAATGAAGCGGATATTGAGAAAAGCACGAAAAACAACTCTCCGATTGGATCAGGTCCTTTCAAATTTAAAGAGTACAAAACTGGTGAGTACGTTACACTCGAACGGTTCGATAACTATGTTGGCGGCAAGCCGCATCTGGATTCAGTAACATACCGGATTGTTAAAGATTCGAATGCTGCGAATTTGGCCCTTCAAAATGGTGAGATCAATGTAAACTATCTCGATCCACAAAATGTAGAGACCATTAAGGCAACAGATAAGTTTGACATTTTCCCTTACAGCGAAGGTCGCTTGGCTTATCTGATGTTTAATGAAAACAGTGATACGAAGCAGTTGAACAAAAAAGAAGTGCGTCAGGCGCTTTCTTATGCATTGAATCAGGATGAATTGATTCAGGTATCCTATGGCTCCAAGGATTATGCAGATACTGCGAAATCTGCTCTGACACAGGATGTACTGTATCACACGAACGACGTTGCATTTTTCAATAATGATGTGAACAAGGCGAAGGAGCTGCTGAAATCGGCTGGAGCTGAAGGACTGAAGCTGCGCATTATCATTCCGGGCGGCAACAAGGTACAGGAAGCACAAGCGCTCTATATCCAGCAGAAGTTAAAGGACATAGGCGTTCA
Source organism: Paenibacillus sp. FSL P2-0322 (assembly GCF_037975315.1). Lineage (NCBI taxonomy): Bacteria > Bacillati > Bacillota > Bacilli > Caryophanales > Paenibacillaceae > Paenibacillus > Paenibacillus sp. FSL P2-0322. Next base: position 324,293 of record NZ_CP150243.1, read on the forward strand.
GCTGGACGTGAACAGCATGGATTCCTCAGCATGGTCACAAAAGTTCGTCGATACGAATGCCAAGGACTTCGATCTGGCGATCAGCGGCTATATCATGGGGTATGACCCTGATGCATATCGTATTTTGTATAGCACCGGATCGTCCTCCAATTATTCGCATTATTCAAATAAAGAAGTGGATAAGCTGCTGGAAGAGGGCGCGGGTGAGTCGGATACGACTAAACGTGGAGAAATTTATAAAAAGGTACAAGAGCTGCTGGCTGAGGATGCTGTCATCTACCCGATTGCTTACACCAAGACTATTGTAGCCTTCGACAAGCAGTATGGCGGTATTGATCAGGCTGTGTTGAAGCCGGTCGTGATTTTCGAGGATTTGTCCAAAATTTATCACAAATAAGACAGGGTTTTCAAAAATAAGCTGGGCTAACCAGCTTATTTTTTTCGAAAACAGCAAGGGGAAGGGAAACGTATGAGACAACTCATCGCCAGAAGGTTGCTGCAAGTTATACCGATGCTATTTTTTGTGTCCATCGTCTGCTTCGGCTTGATCAAGCTGGCTCCAGGTGATCCGGTTCTCTCTTTTGTTACACCGAATATGCATCTGGAAGACATTGAACGAATGAGGCATAGCTTGGGGCTGGACCAGCCCGCTTATGTGCAGTACATATTATGGCTTAAAAAGAGCCTAACGGGTGATCTCGGCTACTCGCTAATTAATCACCAGCCTGTGCTGGATCAGATTCTCGATCGTCTACCGGCTACAGCCGGGTTAATGGGCGCATCTATCATACTGGCTGTGCTGATTGCAATTCCACTCGGTTTGACGGCTGCGGCTAATCGGAATCGCTGGATCGACAAGCTCATTAATCTGATGTCGTACATCGGGATTTCTGTTCCGCTGTTTTGGCTCGGTATTTTACTTATTTATTTATTTGCGATTTATCTGCACTGGCTTCCGAGTACAGGGATGCGTACCATCGGTACGGATTCGGTGCTGGATGTGATTAAGCATGGAATTTTACCATGTTTTGTACTGGCCTTCGGCTTTCTGTCTGTGTATGTGAGGTACATCCGTTCCAGCACGATTACGCAGCTCAAGGAAGAGTATGTGCAGATTCAATACGCGTTTGGGTCTGGAAAAAGACTGGTTTTGTTTCGACATGTGCTCAAGCATGTGCTGCTGCCCATCATTACGCTGCTCGGAATGTCGGTTGCGGACCTGGTGGCTGGAGCCATTGTGACGGAGACGGTATTTTCCTGGCCGGGCATTGGCTCGCTGGGCATGACGGCGGTAAAAGGAATGGATTATCCCGTCATCATGGGGATTACTTTATTTTCCGCTCTGCTGCTGATCCTGGGTAATCTGCTTGCAGATATCTTATACAGCATTGCGGACCCGAGAATTAAATCAACGAGGTGAATTCATGAATCGGAGCAAATGGCGCAACATCGGGATCGAGCTGATGACGAGCAAAATGGGCGCCGTCGCCCTCATACTATTGATCGTATTCTCGCTGGGGGCGATTTTCGCATTTTTATCGCCGCAGGACCCGAATAAGTTGAACGTGCTGGAGCGTCTCCAACCGCCGGGAGCGGCACACTGGTTTGGGACGGATGATTATGGGCGGGACTATTTTACAAGAGCACTGTACGGTGGACGTGTATCATTGCTGGTAGGTTTTGCGTCCATGATTATTGCGACCAGTATCGGTGCAGTGGTAGGTATTGTGAGCGGATATTTTGGAGGATGGATCGACAATCTGCTTATGCGGGTTTTGGAGCTGATCATGTCGATTCCGTCTTTCTTGGTTATTTTGCTGCTGAGTGTGTTTTTGAAGCCGGGCGTCGGCAATATCATTGTTATTATCGCCCTGCTCATGTGGATGAACATTGCCCGGGTGGTTCGTGCAGAGACAATGACGTTGCGCGAACGGGAGTATGTACTATACGCCAAAGCTTCGGGACAAAGTACGTTTGGTATTATTATGAAGCACATCGTACCGAATCTGATTCCGGTAATTATCGTAGGGGCGACGAACAATATCGCTTCAGCGATTATGATGGAATCGTCACTGAGCTTCCTCGGCTTTGGTGTTCAGCTACCGAACGCTACGTGGGGCAGTATGCTGAATAATGCCCAAGGATATATTGCACAGGCCCCATATATGGCATTATTCCCGGGTCTACTTATTTTACTGACTGTGTTGAGCTTTAATGTTTTGGGAGATGTGTTGCGTGTAGGCTTTGAACCCAAATTAGTAAAACGATGATTCATAGCACAGATCCATTACAAATGGCTCCAGGAGCGACAGGAAGGAGCGAAACACAATGACGGAACATCTACTGTCCGTCGAACAGCTGGAGGTCTCCTTTTTCACTCGTGAAGGGGAAAATCAGGCAGTTCGAGGGGTTAGTTTTCATATTGATGCTGGAGAAACGGTAGGAATCGTAGGAGAATCCGGCAGCGGCAAAAGTGTTACAGCGAAAGCGATCATGTCGATGATCGCCCCGCCGGGCAAGCGGCTGAACGGCGATATCCGTTATCGGGGACAAAGTCTGACCGCCCTGACGGAAAAGCAATGGCGCAAAATACGCGGAAACCAGATTGCGATGGTCTTTCAGGACCCGATGACCTCACTGAATCCGGTCAAAAAGGTTGGCTATCACCTGGTTGAGGTGATCCGCAGACATCGAGGACTGAGCAAGGAAGCGGCTACGCAAGCAGCTGTAGAACTGCTGCGACAAGTAGGCATTACCGAGCCGGAGCGCCGAATGAACCAATACCCGCATCAATTCAGTGGCGGGATGCGCCAGCGGGTGATGATTGCCATGGCGCTCTCGTGCAGCCCGGAGCTGCTGATTGCAGATGAGCCGACTACAGCGCTGGACGTGACGATTCAGGCGCAAATCTTGGAGCTGCTCAAGACGCTGAAGCAGCAATCCGACATGTCGATTGCTCTGATCACCCATGACCTGGGCGTCGTCGCCCAGGTGTGTAGCCGTGTCATCGTCATGTACGGCGGTATGGTGATGGAGGAGGGGCGCGTGGACGATATCTTTTATCGTCCGGGCCACCCGTATACGCAGGGCCTGCTGCGTTCTGTGCCCCAGCGCACGAACGGCTTCCGCGAGCGGCTGGTGCCGATTGAGGGCACGCCGCCAGACCTGCTGAACCCGCCATCGGGCTGTCCGTTCATGGAACGGTGCCCGCATGCGTTTGCCCGCTGTGTGGAGCGGCCGCCGATGGTGGAGCTGCGCCCGGATCAGCGAGCAGCCTGCTGGTTGAACGAGCCGGACGCAGTGCCTGCTGGAGTCTACGAGACGCCCGAAGCGGGGCAAGCGGAAGGGGGGAATAACGGTGAGTGAAGCAAACGATGTATTGGGTGAGCATCAGCCCTTGGTAGAGGTACACCAGCTTAAGAAGCATTTTGTGACCGCAAAGGATTTGTTAGGGCGTAGCTCTGAGGTGCTCAAGGCGGTGGATGGCGTGAGCTTTCAAATCAAGCGTGGTGAGACGTTCGGACTGGTCGGTGAGTCAGGTAGTGGGAAATCAACGGTTGGACGCTGTCTGACACGGTTATACGATTATACAGAAGGTATGGTACGCTTTGACGGTCAGGATATTTCCAAGCTGAACGACAAACAGCTCAAGCCGCTGCGTCGGCGCATTCAGAGCATTTTTCAGGACCCATATTCCTCTCTTAATCCGGGTATGAACGTGCTTGACCTGATCGGTGAGCCGATGGATATTCACAGATTGCATCAGGGGAGTGAGCGTAAGGATGCTGTAGTGGCTTTGCTTGAAAAGGTAGGGCTGAAGCGGGAACATCTGTATCGCTACTCGCACGAGTTCAGCGGCGGGCAGCGCCAGCGGATTTCCATCGCTCGTGCTCTCTCCGTGAACCCCGAGTTCATCGTCTGTGACGAGCCGATTTCGGCACTCGATGTGTCCATCCAGGCGCAGGTCATTAACACGCTGGAGGATCTCCAGCAGGAGTTCGGGCTGACGTACCTGTTCATCGCCCATGACTTGTCGATGGTGCGGCATATTTCAGACCGAATCGGTGTGATGTACCATGGGCGACTGGTAGAAGTAGCTGATGCAGATGAGTTGTATGAGCAGCCCGCTCACCCTTATACGCAGGCGCTGCTGTCCTCCATCCCTGTGCCTGATCCGAGAGCAGTCGGAGAGCGGGAGGGACTGGAGGGGGGCTTGGCCCAACCAGACGGCTCATTAGTATGGGACAAGGATAACAACAGTGCAACCGAGCTGAGAGAAATCAGTCCCGGCCATTATGTAGCATACCCGGTTAACCGTTAGGGTTAAGAGCGGTTGTACGATGTGCATGACCCAAAGGAGGTAAAAAACGATGACTGAATTGACGAAAAGAGTACGTATTTCCCAATGGGACGCACTCTTGCTGGAATCATTACGCTCTTTAGGCTGGTCCCAAGACGAATTAATCCGTCGGGTGCAGCAAAATGAGCTGCCAACGGACGGACCATCCGATTTTGATTATACAGAGCTTGTCACCGGGCTGGCGTCCAAAGAGCCGGAAGTGTTTGTCAGCGCGGTAACGGACGGATATCAGATCAAGTACAATACGATCCGGGGCATCCGTTCGTGGATTGCCGTTGCGTTCGGGCGGGAGCCTGAGCTGTCACTGGAGGAAGGAAGCGAAGCTGTTACATCCGAACTGACGAAGGCTGAGTATGATCGGCTGGAGGGAGTGCTGTCGTTAGGCTGGTTCATCCAGGAATTACGTCCCGCGGCTGGCGAGACTTCAGGATTATACCGAATTGTACCTGCTGCACAGATTAAAAGTTGACTTTGTAGGGCTCGTTCTGCAAAATCAACAGAAGTGGAAAATGTCCAAGGTGAAAAGGCTACAGCCGATAACTGATGTACTTAGAGAACTTTATTTGAAGTCAGGGAGTCAATGTGCTTTTCCTGATTGTGTTAAACGGATTGTGATTGTGGATATGGATTTTACTAAACTAGATAAGTAACGGTAAGGCTGGGCGGTTGCTCAGCTTTTTTCTTTACGCATGGAGTCGGTATGTCTGTAATCCCGTGAAAGCGCGCTTGCCAGCCCCAATGTCGTCCAACCTTATGGCGGAATGTTTGACTTGGGATGGTCTGCTAGAGCGGGCGAAAGTATCACCCTTGCCTTAACGTTTTCCAATTGTTATGTAATTATTTTCAATAAACAAGAAACAAATTCACGATTTTCACGTCTATGTATATAGATATAGTTTTAGGAAAACCTTGGATCAAGACCTGTAGAACAATAATTTTTTTACAAAGGAGCAATTAAAATGAAAAATCTAAGATTAAAATACGCTACTGCTTTCCTGTCGAGTGTAGTGCTTGTGGGAAGTGTAAGTGGTTTTTCTATTGCCAATGCTAATAGTACATTACGCCCTAATACGTATGTTCAAAGTTCAGTTAATGCTGTAAATCCATCTGTGTATCAGTCCATAACTAAGTTTAAAAAGAGCGAGACCCCAAATCAGTTGATTTGGAAGGAGAACAACATTTCGTTAGTGGCAAAAAAAATTGAGCTAGAAAATGCACCAAGTTCTGAGAAAAGTGTTATTACATCAATAACGATCAAAAAAGGAGAAAAGAGTTATACCATTAAAACAGATGGATATAATGATAAACTGCGTGATATATCGAGCGCAGTATTATCTCCTTCTAATACATGGTTGGCTATACAGGCACAGCGGAGTGCAGGAGATACGTTACTACTGATCAATCTTAAAACCGGAAAATCTACCATTGTAAATGATCTTTTAAAGGCTAAAGGCAAAAAAAATATAGAATCAATTACTGCTTATAACTGGTCACCTAAAGAAGATCAAATTGCCTTTTCGTACGGTGATACATCAAGCAGCTCCATAGCTATATATAACACAAATAAGGATGCCTTTATATATCTTCCTAGGGAAACGGATTACATCAGCACAAGTCTGATTTTATGGCATAAAAATGGGAAAAATTTAGACTATATAAGTGAGTATCCATCTGACCAAAAGAAATTATACAGATACTCAATGGACAGCAAAAAAGTGAAACCTATTAAAAAAATTAGCCAGAGAGAATTTCAACAATGGTTCAAACTTGATAAATACAAATCAAATTAATACAAAAAAGGGCGGAGTTTTACCTCCGCTCTTAATTTTTTAGCTTTCGCTTATTGTGATCTTACCAGAACTACCGTTTTGCTCAAGAACTTGAATTAGTGCTCTTTGATCGCTGTTAGTAAGTCTAATGCAACCGTATGTTGGACGCAAAGGATACCATGTTAAAGATGTGCTCTTAGCAGGGTCTCCGCCATGAATCATAATTTCGTCGCGGCCATTATTTGTAGCAGTCAGGAAGTTTCCACTTACCGCTTGATTCAGCCACACACGCTTATAAGGACCATAAGAGTAGTCAGAATCACCTTTAGCATAAACAATTGTTTTCGCGACACCCGTAGGAATGTCTGCATATTTAAGTCTCCAGTTCGTATGATCCTGACCGTTTTTTGCATCATTTGATCCGCGGCCTAAAGCTTCTACAGGTCCAAATACCAAACTGCCACTATCATTATAAACTTTCAGTGTTCCTTTGTAATCTCGATTAGATGGAAAATTAGCAATAATGTGATAACCCATTGTTAAACGCCTCCATTAGTTTAGTTGAGAGTGGATTTGATGGAGTCGCTAACATCTAAATGGCTCCACATTCTTTGATGTTAGTCTTCAATTCCCTCTCACTTATGTAGGTGATTTAAGGCTGTGAATTACAACCAATCGTGAAAAATGCGAATACATAAAATTTTTTCAATTCATGTACTTTGCTCGATTATCCCCTACACTTATATAGGAGTTGGGGACTGTAACTACACAACCTGAATATGAACTTTTTCTAGATCGAGAAAATCCCTCTCTAAATTTGAATAGCCCCTCTAGCTAGAATAGATCCTGGGATAAACCTTTGGATTATCCTGTATAATTTAAAATTATGCTCAAGATGTGAGAAGAGTTGAGGAGTATATTCCAACTCGACCACAGCAAAAACTAAATAAGCTGCCTCCGGTAGAGTAACTGGAAGCAGCTTATCGCTAAGGACTCTTATTTTTTCATGATAAACTCAAGAAGTTCGGTTTTCATACTCTGGATGGCATCCTCTTTTGGCATAAGGATAAATTTACTTAATCGTTTAATATCTGGATCGAAATATTGGAAAATTGCATTCATAGCCTCTACATCGGATTTGGTTTGGGCAAGTTCTACTAATTTCATAAACTCATCATCTGACATAAATCGTGAAGCACCTTCTTTTTCCATTTGTTCACCGCCTGTTGTGTAATATGTAGTTCCTTGGCAACTTGGCCTTCCTTTTTATCGTTTATGTAAATTTCATAGATGACCTTTTTGCCTACCTCAGACCTTAGTCTATTAATGTATGATTTCATCATTATTTTGTTATCAGATTCTTCCGAAAACGAGGTTTGAAAGAGATTAGGCTTGGATTCTAAAGAAATTTCACGTTTCCGATTTCGTTTTGTACGATACTGCATTCTCCAAGCAATTCTATAAAGCTCGCGTCGGTAATCTTCGATAGCACCCATCGGAAATTTCCTCCCTTATGTTCATATACGTACATATAAGGTAGGAGTTCTCAAAATCAATATAACAACCAATTTATAGAATCAATTTTCTTTTTTTAGCGAATATAATAAAATTTTTAATTATTTTGGAATTATCTGAAATTGCCGTGCAGAAACCCCTAAAATTCCGTGAAGAACCCGGGCGATTATATCGGCTTGTGTTGGTTCTTTTTTTGTTGGAAAAGTGGGGTGTATCATCCATCTGGAAGTAAATACTCCAAATATCGGTGGGTATCGACGAAAAATTTGGTATTTAACAGTGAAGAGGCTACTCATGAAATGACTGTAGAACAGGCGTTTATAAATACGTGGAGGAATTTGAAGGGCGTCAACCAATGAAAGTGGATCAATTTGAATAGGTGATGAGTGTATGGACTTGAAAGATCATGTTTTAAAGCACATAAATCATATAAAGGTATCTGATGCATCTGGCTCAGAAAAACTGGTGGTTGCAGGGGGATATATCATGGGATGGTTAGCAGAGGGCGTAAAAACGAAAAATTGACTTGACCATTCAGGAAGTTACTATAGTTGATGTTGATTATAGTGGGTCAACCATGCGGATCAACAGTAGGTATCAATCTCACGTTTAGTTGTGAAGAGTGAAAGAAAAGATTCTTCATTGAATCCAGCAGTGCTGGTTATGTAGGTATATTTATGTATAAAATGATATATATTTTTTCTTTTCTAGGCTTAATTCAAAAGGTTCATTAAAAAAAAGCGAGCATCTTGCAGCTGTTGGTATATAACTTGTGCCGTGTCGTTTAGGTAATCAGACAGAAGAAGTATTTCGTCCCATACATGCTGTGTAAATTTGAGATGTAGCAGCTCCACATTTTTGTCCATTGTATGATGATCGGACAACAGGTAGGTGAGATCTTTAACTGATATGATTTCATCCATTATAAATACCGTCTTTCATTGGTTATTATTTAGAATTAGATATTTTTACGCCAATCGGCATAAAAATTTTGTGAAGAGTCAGGATACTTTTAAAGGATTACGATACGACCCAAACTATCCAAGGGTCTAATGATTCCCGTGGTTTTCACCCTGTCCACCTCCGTTATTTGATCCAATAATACCAATATATCTTTAATTTTGCCTTTGCTAATAGGCTAAATTTACACAATTTGATTTGCTGAGATCAAAAAGAGAGGCAGGGGCTGTCTCTCTGAATGGTATGATATTAAAGTAGCATCTAATTGTACATTCCAGTAAGATATATTTAAAATTTATGTTAGAAAGAGGTAATTATGTTAAAACATCATTTTTCAAAAAAATTGAGACAATCCATTGGAAAGGGAGAGTGTTTTTCTTTAATTCGATGGATGGTTATCTTGTTACTAGCTTTAAGTGTTTCTTTAGCTATGGCTGTTTACGGGATCTTATCAATAGATCTACCGAATTGGATAAAGCCACTGCCACCAAGCAACTGGATTGGATTTTATGGAAGTATGTTCGGGGCATTCCTCAGCGGATCGGTGACCATATTTATTTTTAACGAAACACTTAGAGAAAATCGGAAGACGAATAGTGAAAATAAGCGAGTCCAAAGTTTACCGCTGCTGAAGCTATGAAGGTGTTATTGATATTGCCGGTTCGAAACATAGTGTATAAAAACTTCAATCTAGTCGTTTCGTTTAGAGATATTTTAGGGAATCACTACCATCAAACTTATAAACTAGGTTTCTCCAGCAACGATGGTCTTCCTATATTAACCTTAAAATGTACCACATCACCCATGTGGAAGACTGATAAAAAAGATTCCTATTTCGTACATACGGAGTGACTTAAAAAAAGAATAGTACAAAGGTCTGTACTGCATAAAACAAGGGAGTAACGCCGAATATATAAAAGCGACCATAGAAGGTCGCTTTTTACATTTAGACAAATTGAGTAGCTCTGTAGAAGGGCTAAGCGAATTGTATATTCTTGCTGATAAATCCCTGTTGAATTAATCCTTTTCTTCATCTTTCTTTCAATCCCCCATATGTCTTTCACCAGCGGCGGCCACAGCAGGTGGGGAATATCCTGGTACGTGCATTCTGCGATCCCTGTTTTCTTGGAGTAATTGTCCAACTCCAATTTTGCAAGGAGCTTGTTCGGACCGATTCCAGCTGCGGACGGTAATCTAAGCTGCATAAGAATATCTTTCTGGATACGTTGAACTGCTTCGAGTGTTGTCCCGTGTAGGTGTGCTGTGGCATCTAAGGTAATCCAACTCTCATCAACGGAATATGTAGAAATAGCTTCAGTCGGTACGTACTGGTTTAGTAATTTAGTAATAGTCATAGATGTGTCCAGGTACAGTCCCATCTGAGCATTTACCATCTGGATACGCGGATCGGGAGGGATTTCATATAGTCGGTTTCCTGTCCGGATACCGAATTGTTTTTTAAAGCTGGAGAAGCCACAAGAATTACGGAGCCGGGGCGATTATTATCGCCTACAACTGCTAAGAGGGTAGTAAGTGGGCCGAGCCCTCTGTCTACAGCTTCAATGGAAGCATAAAAGACTGGCAATAAATACAGGCGACCTCGTGATGGGGAAGTTTTGAGTAGTCAATCATGCTGTACCCCCTCTCAATATAGAACATTTGTTCTTGTGAATATATCACGAAAGTCCTTAGTATATTCATTATAATTTTTTCCTTTTTGGCGATAGAGTAAGTGTCATACAAGGTAAGGGAAATATTTAAAATCTTTATGCCGCAAACCAATGCCGATATTAACAAGTAAAACAAGCCCCAAAAAACCTAGACAATCTAAATACCAGAGTATGGAATATGTATGTAGTTATTGTATAATAATTGTAAATACAGTGAGAGGAGAGAACATGCTAAAGAATCCAAATTTCCTTATTTTAATAATTTTCTTGGCTACATTAACAGTGCGAATTGTATATAATAATCCACCCATTATATTTATGACTGGTTGATGGGTATATACGCTATCCGTTTGATTGGCCGGACGTTGTACGAAAAATACCAGAATAATCATAGGACCAGTAATGTAACCGATACGATTGTAGAAGTGATTATGGTTATGATTTCAGTCAAAATTGTTCTGTTTTTATTTATGTCACAAGAAACATGGATGCATAAGTTGCTTTTTTTAATCGAAGAATCCTATTTTCTCATTTTATACTTTTAAAAGAAATCATACTAAAAAATAAGGAAGTGAATTGATGAAGAATCGAACTATTAAGATTGCAGTTGTTATTGTTTTAGTACTAGCATGGGGCATTTATGGCACTTATTATTTTTTGAATTTAAATACCTCTATTCAAAAAGCTGTGTTGGATCAGGTCGATATGGATAATGTCTATCTTCAGATTATAAGAACGCACACTAAAATTACTAATGAACCAGTCGATTATAACGTGCATGTGATGGAAAAGAGTGGAGTTAAAGCAATTTTGGATCAATTATCTGGCATTGAGCTTAAAAAAACAAGCGGAATGAATAACGGGGATAAAGTTCCTTTTTACTATACTATTATCATCCGCCCGAAAAGCAATCAGGATTCAACATTGAAGTATGAAATTACATTTAAGAATAATAAGTTAGTATCTATCTTTAATCAGGAAAAAAATTATAGGCAGGAATATATGATAACAAACGAATTCGACTACCACTCGTTCAAAAATTCAATCGATAAACTTTTCCAGAAGGAGTAGTTAGTTTGTATGAAAAAAGGTCGGTTGTCAAACTCAACCGACCTTTTTCTCAGTTATTTAGGAATCAGTCTTAGAAAACTTCCCATCCATTTCCGGAGTGTGCTTTTTGCACAACGCCATTACCCGAAATAAAACGGATAACGGTACCGTCTTGTAGAGTGTACTCAAGGAACGGGAATTTAATCTGATAAAGATCGTATCTTCCACCGTAAAGGGCAATTTGAGTGTTGATTTTATCAATGCCCGCAATACCGTCGCTAATGACATTTTCGACTGTCGAACCCGTGCCTGAGGCAAATAGCGTAGAGGCGAGGGAAGCAATTCCCATTGCTACCCCTACTGGTGTACTTGCAACGAAGACCAGCCCCAGAACCGTAGCTGTTATTCCTGTCAGCCCTGCTACGATTGCAGCTGTGTTGGCAGAACCACCTCTGAAATTACCGCTCTCTAATGCGACACGTTGTGCTTCACTCATTTTTAGTAATTGATACGGACTTGCCGTTACTGTTGCTGCATACTCTCGTGATCTTGCCATAATATATCAACCTCCTGATTTTTTGTGAGGAATTGATGGAGTCGCTGACATCTAAATGGCTCCACATTTATTTGATATCAGTCTTCAATTCTCATTCACTTATGTAGGTGATTTAAGGCTGTGAATTACAACCAAATCGTGAAAATTACGAAGACATGAATCTTCTCTTATTCATGTGCTTTGCTCCGATTATCCCCTACACATATGTAGGAGTTGGGGGCTGTAACTACACAACCTGAACATGCATTTTTTTCTGGATAAAGAAATTCCCCTTCTGAGCCCCTTAGAATATATATTGGAATACCCCGCTGGTTTATCCAATATAATATCCGAAATATGGGTAAGGAAAAATAAGAGTTGAGGAGTGTGTTGGATTTATTTTACAACAGACCTCAACCACAGCAAAAGCTAAATAAGCTGCCTCCAGTAGAGTAACCGGAAGCAGCTTATCGCCAAGGACTCTTATTTTTTCATGATAAACTCAAGAAGTTCGGTTTTCATACTCTGGATGGCATCTTCTTTTGGCATACGGATAAATTTACTTAATCGTTTAATATCTGGATCGAAATATTGAAAAATTGCATTCATAGCCTCTACATCGGATTTGGTTTGGGCAAGTTCTACTAATTTCATAAACTCATCATCTGACATAAATCGTGAAGTGCCTTCTTTTTCCATTTGTTCACCGCCTGTTGTGTAATATGTAGTTCCTTGGCAACTTGGCCTTCCGTTTTATCGTTTATGTAAATTTCATAGATGACCTTTTTGCCTACCTCAGACCTTAGTCTATTAATATATGATTGCATCATTATTTTGTTATCAGACTCTTCCAAAAACGAGGTTTGAAAGAGATTAGGCTTGGATTCTAAAGAAATTTCACGTTTCCGATTGCGTTTTGTATGATACTGCATTCTCCAAGCAATTCTATAAAGCTCGCGTCGGTAATCTTCGATAGCACCCATCAAAATTTCCTCCCCTTGTTCAAATACGTACATATAAGGTAGGAGTTCTCAAAATCAATATAACAACCAATTTGTAGAATCAATTTTCTTTTTTTGGCGAATATAATAAAATTTTGAATTATTTTGGAACTATTTGAAATTTCCTTATAGAGAGCCTCTAAAATTCTGTGAAGGGTATGGGCGATATGGGAAGCTACTAGAAGACCAAGTGTATGCTGGTATGGATGACGAGCAGGAGCAAAAAGAATCATGTCTGGCAAGCGGAAGGAACCGCTGTTGCAAAAAAGAACAGGTGAAGTCAGACGCTCATTTTTTATGCTATATTTTATACATAAGGAAAATTTGAGAGTTGAGGTGCAGCATGACATCAATGACTATTGTCAAATCATCCGTCACACCAGAATTAATGGCTTTTCAGGCAAGCACTGAAGATCAGGCTGAGGTTCAGGAGTTAATTTTAAAGACGGCCAGATGGCTGCACAGCAAAGGCTCCACGCAATGGGGCAACTTACTTAAAGGAAAAGATGATCACAACTTGGGCGGCGCTATTGCACGCGGAGAAGTGGTTATTTTCCGAGCATCAGAGGATCATAGCCTGGCAGGCGCAGTGATCTTGCAGCAGCAGCCCAGTGCATGGGACCGTAAGTTGTGGGGACTAGACGAAACGGATTCTGAAGGAGGAACCTCAGTATATCTGCATCGTTTGGTTGTGGATCGCGATAGCACCGGGAAGGGGCTAGGCCGTGAGCTGATGCAATGGATTGGACAAGGCATCCACTTCACAGGCAAGGATCGAATCCGTTTAGACTGTATTGCGGGCAATGACAAGCTTAGCGAGTTTTACAGACAATGCGGTTATACGTATATAGGCGAAACGAACGGCTATAATATTTTTGAAAAGATGCTAACAGAGATGTAGAAAAATAAAATCTGAGCTGAGCAAAGGGACGTCTAAACAGATGTCCTTTTTGTTTTTTTAAGTCGTGTCATTCTATCCCGATATACGTCTAATTCCGAATTAAAGTGTTTTATAAATAAGTTTATTCATTAATTAAAACATCATAAATGAATGTTATAGGTATATATTACGTCATATATATTGAAATTTCCTCCTGATTTGTGTTACAACTTTAAATAGACATATAGATTAATTCAGGCATGTATCTCGATAAGTGGAGGGAATGAATTTAATGCTGAAAAGAGTGTGCTCATTTAACGAAGGTAAGTTGGGGATGAAAGCGCTACTAGGAGGAAAAGGCGCTAATCTCGCGGAAATGACGACACTGGGTCTCCCGATCCCTCCCGGCTTCACGGTGACCACCGAGGCGTGCCGAGCCTACTTTGCTTCAGGCGGCAAGCTTCCGGAGGGCTTATTGGGGGAGATCGTAATCGCCCTGCACGACATTGAGGAAGCGCAGTCGGCTATATTCGGAGATACGGAGCGGCCTTTGCTGGTATCTGTCCGTTCAGGCTCGGTAACCTCAATGCCCGGTATGATGGATACGATTCTGAATCTGGGTCTGAATGATGAAACCGTGCGTGGATTGGCAGAACAGTCGAGAAATGAAACCTTCGCCTATGACTGTTACCGCAGATTTATTCAAATGTTCGGCGAGGTCGTGCTAGGGATAGACTCCATCCATTTTAATCAGCTTCAGGAGCAGAGCAAGCAAACTAACGGGCGTGTCAGTGACCAAGAGGTTAGCGCAGGAGAATGGAAGGAACTGATCGCAAATTATAAAGATCTTGTCGCAGAGCGGAGTGGACAGCCGTTTCCACAGGATGTGTATCAGCAACTGCAACTGGCGGTGGAGGCTGTATTCCGCAGTTGGAACAATATGCGTGCCAAGGTTTACCGGAAGGCTTTCGGCATTCCAGATGAACAAGGAACAGCAGTGAGCATTCAGGCCATGGTGTTTGGCAATCTCGGCAACGATAGCGGAACCGGAGTGCTCTTCACTCGCAATCCCTCCACAGGTGTGAAGGAACTGTACGGTGAGTATATGGTAAATGCTCAGGGAGAGGACGTCGTGGCAGGAATAAGAACGCCTAACCCTATTCCACAACTTTTGGAAGAGCTGCCGCTAGTCTATGATCGTCTGGAAGAGCTGGCCTCATTGCTGGAGTGTCATTACCGGGATATGCAGGATATCGAATTTACGATTGAAAAAGGCAATTTGTATCTGCTACAGACGCGCAGCGGCAAAAGAACGGCGCAGGCGGCTGTAAAAATAGCTGTGGATCTGGTGGAGGAAGGGATTATCAGCAAAGAGGAGGCTATCCAGCGGATCGAACCGTCCCACATGGACCAGCTGCTGCATCGCTCCATTGATACTTCCACACCGCTGGAGGCAATTACCCAAGGTTTGCCAGCCTCGCCTGGCGCAGCGAGTGGGCGTATTGTATTCGACGCGGATACGGCAGTGAACTGGACTAAGGATGGGCAAAAAGTCATCCTGGTCAGTGTGGAGACCTCACCCGATGATGTTCACGGAATCATTGCCGCCGAAGGGGTGCTGACGAGTCGAGGTGGGATGACCAGCCATGCTGCTGTGGTTGCAAGGGGCATGGGTAAACCCTGCATTTGCGGCTGTGACGCGCTGAGCATTGATCTGAGCAGTCGGAGCGTCAGTATCGGTACCCTGACCTTTCAGGAAGGGGAGGATATTTCACTCGATTCGACCACCGGACAGGTGTACCAAGGCAGTCTGTCGCTCAATGAGCCGATTATTACACCGGAGTTACTGAAGCTGCTGGAGATTGCGGACGGCATTCGGACGTTGAAGGTCTACACTAATGCGGATACGCCACTCGACGCAGTCAAAGCCCGTGAATTTGGAGCCGAAGGCATCGGGCTATGTCGGACGGAGCATATGTTTTTCTCTGGCAATCGTCTACCTATCGTTCAGGCGATGATTTTGGCCGATGATCAGGAGGAGCGGATTCTTCATTTGAATCGTCTGCTCCAAATGCAACAATTTGACTTTGAGGCTATGTTCAGTGCGATGGACGGTTTACCGATGACGATTCGCCTGCTGGACCCGCCGTTACATGAGTTCCTGCCGAATCTGGAACAGCTTCAGGAGCGACATCGGGAGCTTGTGCTTTCCGGCGGCCATGCGGAGGAGCTCCAACGTCTTAAAAGCACTATCTCCAAGGTTCATGAACTACGGGAAATTAACCCTATGCTGGGTCTGCGCGGTGTTCGGCTGGGCATTCTGTTTCCAGAGATATACGACATGCAGATTGAAGCGATCTTTAAGGCCGCGGAAGCGGCACTACGCAGGGGCGTGGATGTGAGACCGGGGATTATGATTCCGCTGGTCGGTCACTCCAATGAACTCAAGCAAATGAGGGAACTGGTTGATAAGGTAGCCGTTCAGGTGCTTAGCGAGGAATTTAAGTGGTTCAAGTATCGGGTGGGCACCATGATTGAGGTTCCAAGAGCAGCCCTGCTGGCAGATAGCGTGGCCCAGTACGCGGACTTTTTCTCCTTTGGAACCAATGATCTGACGCAAATGACCTTTGGTTACAGTCGAGATGATGCTGAAGGTAAATTCCTCGGCTCCTATATGGAAAAAAACATACTGGAAACGAACCCTTTTCAGGTGTTGGATCAGGATGGCGTAGGCAAGCTGATCGAATGGGCTGTTGTCAAAGGCAGGGCAAAAAAGCCTTTTCTGGAGACAGGTATCTGCGGCGAGCATGGCGGGGATAGTGAGTCTATTCTCTTTTGTCACCGCAGCGGACTGGACTATGTCAGTTGCTCACCGTACCGGGTGCCATTTGCCCGCATTGCCGCTGCCCAAGCAGCTTTGCTTGTCAGAGCGGAGCAACCTGAGGGAACGTTGTCCGCTTTGTAGCTTATTAGCATATTCAAGGCAGCCTTGCTTCAAAGGCTGCCTTGTTCGTTTTACAGCAACATTGATATGCAGATCTCGTCGAGAACAATAAATTTTATATAGAAATGAAAATGGGGATATCGTGTCTCGCCCTCCTACATATGATGATAGGGAAAGTTTTGTAAGCGTTTCAAAAAAAGAAGACATACAACCAAGTGAAGCTACAGGAGGCGGTTAAGGTGGACAATTACATGAGCTGGATAAAGATTGGATTTTTCCTCAGCGTTCTGTTTTTGCTTGCAGCGGCATGCAGTACCTCTCCCAAAATAAAGAACACAGACGGGCAAAAAGTGCGGCTTACGATGCTGGCTTGGGGTAATCCTGCGGAGGTGAAGGTGTATCAGCGGGCGCTGGATGCATTTGAAAAGGAAAACCCATATATCGAGGTTAAGCTGGTGCCTGTGCCGGGAGACCAATATGAGCAAAAGCTGCTGACACAGCTTCAGGAAAGTCGCGGACCGGATGTGTTTTATGCGTATGAACCGACGATTGCGCGTTTGATCGGGGCGAAGCAGGTGCAGCCTTTGGGTGAGTTTTTAAATAGTGATGCGAGTGATGTGAAGGCTGAGGATTTTCCGGAAGGATTGTGGGGACCGGCAAAGCGTGACGGGGAAATCTATGGGGTCACTCCCGACTCCAACCCGATGGTCATGTATTACAACAAAAAGGTATTTAAGGAAGCAGGCGTGAAGACGCCGCAAGAATACTATGACGAAGGCAAGTGGAACTGGGATGCTTTTGAGGAGGTTACATCCAAGCTGAAGGCAGCTGGAAAGCAGGGTTATATTGCGGAAAACTGGTGGGCTCACTGGTATTCATGGGTGTGGTCGAATGGCGGTCAGATCTTTGATGAACAAGGCAAATATGTGCTGGACCACAATGAAAAGGGCAAGGAAGCCTTCAGTTTTATGTACGATATGGTGAAAAAGGGAAATGCGGTATATCTCGGCTCGCTTCCCAAAGGGCAAGGGACTGACGCGATGTTCATGTCCAATCAAGTCGGCATGCTGGCGGCGGGAAGATGGCTGGAGCCCTTGTTTAGTCAAAATAAAAGCCTCGACTTCGATTATATCTACTGGCCATCCAATACCGGTAAGAATGAGCCCGTCGCCATTCCGGTTGCCTATGTAGCTGTAAACAAAAATAGTCCGCATGTGCAAGAGGCCATGAAGCTGGCAGCATTCTACGTCTCTGTGAAGGGGCAGGAGGCGCGGCTAGTTGAAGGCGGGAATGCCATGGGTACACTTGCTGCGGCAGATGAGAGCATTAAGAAAAAGGCGACAATTGAGCATTCAAGCTATTTGACTGAGGGATGTAACATAGGGCATGCTCATGGATCTGCACTGGCCTATGATGCTCAGGTGCCGGGGTTGAACTCGGATATCACGGAAACCATCGACCTGATGTTCCTGGGCAAGCAGGATGCTGCGGCAACCATTGAAAAGTTGAATCAGATCATATCCAAGGCGGTCAAGTAGGCACGGGATGGGCCGTGACCGGGGAGGAAGGTGACAAGATGCAGAAAAAGCATCAAGCGCTGTGGGGCTGCCTTTTCATTGGCCCCCAGCTTCTGGGTCTGTTAAGCTTTTGTTAAAAATTGTTTTCCAGGTTCTGATTAGTTACCCCTTAAAAAGTCAGAGTTTCGCCTTAAAAACAAGCAAGGAATTCGAGTCGCCCATGTAGAAGTTGTTGTTGTCGAGGGAAAAAAGATTCCAAATAAGTCGTCTCGTGCTACGCCGTATTATGAAGGAAACCCGTCTGAAGATGAATTGCCCGTCCCCGTCATAGAATCACATATCAAGCAATTCGGTAAAGCGCCGCAGGCTGTAGCCACCGACCATAAATTTTCAACACTTGTATCTTAACTGTACAAATGAAGGAAGTGGTATGCCGTGAAGGTCGTAATTTGTGAAGACGAATGTTATTGGCGCGATGCGTTAAAAGCGTCTATATCTCGGTGGGCTTTAAATAAAAATATAGAGCTGCAATGTGCTGATTTTTATTCGTCCCAGAAATTAATTCAATATCTTAATGCTCACATAGATATAGACGTAGTTTTGCTCGATATTTCGCTAAGTAGTGAAGAAGATATTGATGGGATGACTACAGCAAAGCATATCCGAAAAATGGGCAATCGGGTACCTATCATTTTTGTTACCGTTGATTCTGCTCGTGCTATTGACGGATATTTAGTGGAAGCAATGGGCTTCTTGAAAAAACCTATTGACGAGAAGCGACTTTCGCTATTTTTGGATAGAGTAGTGAAGCAAAAAAAACCGGAGCGAGTGTTCACTATCATAGCAGAGTCCACCATAAATAGTGTTCGTCAAAGTGATATAGTTTTTGTGGAAGTGAATAATCATACGATAATCTATCATACAACAAAAGAGGAAATCTATCTTAGAGGAACCTTAAACAAAGTGATGCAGTTATTAGGCTGTGAAAATTTTATCCAGATACATAGGTCGTATGTAATTGCAAAATCTAAAATCTACAGAGTAAAAATAACTTATCCATATTCCGTCGATATTTTTAATGGTCATGAGATTACCAATCTCCCTGTGAGCAGGAATTATATTACTAACCTGCTTGAGGTATATTCAGATGATGTATTGCAGTGAATATTATAAATACAGTATGCTTTCTTGAAGTCTTTTGAACGAAATGTAGCGTCGTACTGATACCCTTGGCGTAATCAGTCCTATCATCAGAAAGGCATGCCCAAATTAATGAAGGGTGCCGCGAAACAGCTAATTTACAGCTGGTTTGCGACACCCTCTTTTAGTTGTCCGGACGGAAATTTACTCGTATTTCATGCTGTTTACGACATCAACATACTATCTACGCCAGTCCATTGAAATTTCTTCTGTACTATTTAATAATCTAGACACAACAGAAGAAACGATTGACTCATATTCAAAACTACGAAAGGAGAATGCGAGTGATATAGACTTTTACGTTATGCATCTTAGAGATGATCATGTACATGACTTCCTAGAACGAAGCTTACTAATTTTTTGAAAATAAGTATCTCAATCGTGAAAGGAGTACATTATGAAATTTGTCAGAAAAAGTGTTAGTTTTATTTTGGCAATACTGCTCATGTACAGTGTTTCAGTAGTTCCCTCTTTCGCGGCAAGTGAAACAACGTCGCAAGCGGCTAAGGAAGAGACGAAGAAGGCAGAAATTCAATCCATGTCCTCGATACCGTATTCTGCAATGGATACTCAAAAATTTGAAAATCTAGATGAAATATCTCCGGACGAAGCGAAAAAGATTTCCACAGATTCAACCCAGAGCAGAACCGTTAAACCGCAAAGCGCATGGGGTATCTCTGAACCTGTATTTGTAGGAGATGGCACTCTCAGTGATTCATTTGATAGCTACGCGGTTTCTCTCACTGCAAAGCAGCTATCATTCCTAAAGCTGGATTCCAGCAATCCAAATCTGTTGGCTATTCTGTACAATGTCAATGCCAACGGCTCGTTAGGCAGTTCTACTGGATGGGGTGTTAAAGCAAACGGAGGTCAAGCATACATTAATATCCCGGCAGGTAAATATGCGATTGTAATTGGTTCTGCGACAGGTGAAGAAAAAGGCAGCTATAAATTGATGTGGAATGCTTCCAATCCATCGGGTGCCTCTGCCATTATCAATTGTACAGCTGACCTTTCCAGAGTCGTATTGTATTATGATCTTTCAACGATCCGCAGCAACGGAGATAATATCTTAACGGGACTCAATTGGGAAAACCACGAAACTTGGTATACCCCAAATGGGTATTCCGCTAGAGATATGAGCATTTCAGTAGCTGAAGTAAAGGGCGTATATTTGGGGTCGTTCTCCAGTAGTGCACCCTATTCTGCTCCAAATGCATTACTGATTGAAATCAATAAGGGGTCATGGCTGTATAGTAACAGCTATTATCGTAATGTAAAAGGAGATGTAACCCATATTATGGATTACACCGATCCTTCGGGTCTTCAAACTCCGAGAACCTTTGGAACAGGGGAAGCCGATTTTTCGTATGGTCCTAATTACATCGTTATTAATTTGGATACATTCCAGGTTTGCGAGTTCTTAAGTCCATTCAATTATTTTTATACTTCAGATGGTGGCCGCACCTATTCGCTTACCAAGCTACAAAAAATATCTTAAATCGAAATCTTCATCATTGTCTAAAAGCAAATTATTGAAGGCATCACCTTGATGGGAGTTAAGGAGTAGGGGCATTCCTCTACTCCTTTTTGTATTTTTTTCGGTACTGTAGCGGGGTGTGCCCGGTAAGATGCTTGAATACACGACCAAAGTGAGCAATGCTGTCAAAGCCCGTTTTTTCAGCAATGGAGGTTACTTTCCAGCTCGTTTCTCTCAAATACGCACGAGCCTGCTGCACCCGCACATCCTGAAGATATTCTACTAAAGTAAAACCTGTTGTCTGCTTGAAAATACGGCACAAATACGTGCTGCTAATATAAAAATGCTCAGCCAGCTGATCTAGCGACAGGCTCTCGTCATAATGAGCATGCAGGTATGCAATGACCGAGTACACGCGCTGCTGCTTTTCGCTACGTTCCGGTGCAATGGTATCGGCAGTGGCCGATTGTATGCGCCGGATGCGGATAAGGAGCTGGAGTAGCAAGCTTTGGAGATATAGTTGGCGGTAGGCATGTTCTTGGTGGTATTCATCTAGCATTTGCCGGAATAGATGCTCCAGCTCGCATTGTTCTTCCGCGGAGGGGCGAAGCAGAAAGCTTTTTTCTGGCAGAAGAAGCTGGTTCTGATCGCTGGAGGGAGAGACATTCATTGACGAGGCTGCAAATTCTTCATCAAAGTTAATCAAAATCCGTTCATGGCTACCACTACCCTTGTTACTCGTACGGTGAAAATCATGTTTGCTGATCCAAATCAGATCGCCCTTCTGGAGCGCGTATACCCGCTGATTAATGTAGTAGTAGCGCTCTCCTGCCAGCAAATAATAGATTTCGTGCGCTTGGTGGACATGGTCGGCAGACATGCTGAATGGCACCTTCCGCAGTGCTTGCTCGATGGCAAAACGGGGTGTAGCGATCATATCGATAGTCTCCTTTAATAAAAAATGCATAAGGATAATATATGTACACTTTACGGGAAAAATCATAATAAAAGCGAAGATTTTGCTCTTTCTTATACTATAAAATAAAAGCAATTCATGTAAAGGGTGTGAACCAATTGGCTAAAATCAAATATGCACTTGTGGGTACTGGAGGAAGAGCCGAATTTTTTTACGGTGAAGTTGTTACCGTTTTCAAAGATACCTCGGAGCTGATCGCGTTCTGTGACGTCAATCAGACGAGAATGGATTATGCCAATCGGCTGTTGCAGGAGAAATACGAGCATGAGCCGATTCCGACCTATAAAGCTCACGAGTTTGATCGGATGATCGCGGAGACGAAGCCAGATATCGTCATTGTCACGACCATTGACCGGGTGCATCATCGGTATATTATCCGGGCGATGGAGCTGGGCTGTGATGTCATTTCCGAGAAGCCGATGACGGTGGATGAAGATAAATGCCAAGACATTTTGGATGCCATAGACCGCACGGGACGGAAACTGCGCGTCACCTTTAACTACCGCTATGCACCACACAATACGAAAATCCGTGAGGTCATCATGGACGGAACGCTCGGAGAGGTGCTGTCGGTCAATTTCGAATGGCTGCTGAATACACAGCATGGCGCCGATTATTTCCGTCGGTGGCACCGGGACAAGCGCAATAGCGGCGGTCTGCTGGTGCATAAATCGACGCATCATTTTGATCTGATGAACTTTTGGCTTGGCTCAAAACCGGAGACGGTGTATGCGATGGGGGATCTGAAATTTTACGGACGGGAAAATGCGGAGCAGCGTGGCGTGACGGAGTTTTATCAACGGGCTTACGGCAGCAAGGCAGCGAAAAATGACCCCTTTGCGCTACATCTGGACCGTAACGAACATCTAAAAAGCATGTATCTGGATGCTGAGCATGAGGATGGCTATGTGCGGGATCAAAGCGTATTTGGCGACAATATCAGCATTGAAGATACGCTGAGTGTCATGGTGAAGTATCAGAACAAGACGGTGATGAACTATTCACTGAATGCTTACATGCCTTGGGAGGGCTTTATCATCGTATTTAACGGCACGACGGGACGGATGGAGGTTCGGGTATCCGAGCAATCCTATGTTAATTCCGGCGGCAGCAAGGCAGATGAGGGTGCACTAAAAGAGAAGACCATCACCATCTATCCCCACTTTGCAGCACCTTATGAGGTCGAAGTGGAGGAAGGCCAGGGGGGGCATGGCGGAGGAGATCCAGTTATGCTGCGTGATATTTTTGATAAGCCAGCAGAGGATCGGTTTCATCGTGCGGCCTCACATATCGACGGTGCATGGTCCATTTTAACAGGCATCGCCGCCAACCGTTCTATGCGTACAGGTCAGCCGGTGAAGGTGGAGGAACTGGTGCGCTTGTAATGAGCAGTAAATTTAATACCGAAAAGCCCCCTCTAACTAGATGAATAGAGGGGGCTTTTGGGTTGTATTTATATATAGAATGCACCTTACATCTTACGGCACTTTATTTTATTATTTATCGGCAGTCAGTTCCCGGGTTCCCAGCTGTTGTACAGGACGATGGTTATCGGGGAAAATGGCAGCAAACTGGTTGATTTGGTCTGCGGACATTTCAATAGGCTGCTCCAGCACTGTCCAATTGACATGTTCTGTGCATGGCGGGGTAGTCAGCGATCCGTTGTAACGAACGGAGTGCAGGTCTTTTGGCAGCAGCGTAGCGAGATTTATTTCTTCATCCAGAGCTGCTTCTTGGGAAATATCTTTCGGCAGTTTGGACCAG
This sequence comes from Paenibacillus sp. FSL P2-0322, assembly GCF_037975315.1. Classification (NCBI taxonomy): domain Bacteria; kingdom Bacillati; phylum Bacillota; class Bacilli; order Caryophanales; family Paenibacillaceae; genus Paenibacillus; species Paenibacillus sp. FSL P2-0322. The sequence continues at coordinate 347,914 of NZ_CP150243.1, forward strand.
ATGCGGTTGAAAGCCTTGTTTTCTTTGCCACTTTGGATAAGGACCCCTAAGACTGCTGTGCTTCCGTTGTCGCTTTGATGGACAAAATGAAGCTCCATTTCAGCATTTTTACCATCTATTTGGTGTTCGCTCGGGTGATGAAAATGAAACTGCTTTAAAGTGAATTTAGTACCGTCCAGCACGATGTTATTGTTGGCATCGGCAACACTGATTTGCACAGTGTGCCCATTATTTAAAATGGATGCTTTCGTATTGGTGTAATGAACTTGCAGAGGTTGCTGCGTTTGCGATGCTTCAAGATGGGTATGCTCTATATTGACAGGAGATTGTTCGTGGCCGTTACCACAAGCAACAAAATCTTTTTCCAGCTCTCCCCAATGCTCGGGTCCCTCTTCTCCTGCATAGGACCAGTGTGGGCCTTTCTGAACAACTGCATGAGCGTTGTTAGCCGATGAGGATGAAGTGCTGGTGGTACTAGAAATGGCGGGCTGTGAATTGCATCCTGTTACCGACACGACCAAGATAATGGCAAATATGCTGAACAGGCAACCTTTCCAGTTTTTTTTCATGTTTCTTTATCCTTCTTCCAAATAGAGTATGTGAAACTTTTTACATTGTAAATTATTGTACAAAGTTCCTACAAGGGTCCAAGGACTTAGAAAGAAGCGTTTTTCGATTAAATAGTTTTAAGTTAGATTTATATTTGTCCTTTTTGGGCAAAAATTACTATAATAATGAAGTGTGCATTACAAAATAATTCCATATCTAATTAAAGGAGAGATCTACATGAAAGCAGCAATTGTTACAAAAGACAAGAAAGTCAGTGTAGAAGAGAAACCTTTACGCTCCCTGAAGCATGGGGAAGCGTTAGTCCAAGTCGAATACTGTGGAGTTTGCCACACAGATTTACATGTGAAAAATGCAGATTTCGGTGATGTCACAGGCAGAGTTCTGGGGCATGAAGGTATTGGAAAAGTCATTGAATTAGGCGAAGGAGTAACCAGTCTTAAGATTGGTGATCGCGTAAGTATTGCCTGGATGTTTGAAAGCTGCGGTCACTGCGAATATTGCCTAACCGGGCGGGAAACGCTGTGTCGTGAAGTTAAAAATGCCGGATATACGGTAGACGGTGCAATGGCAGAGCAATGTATTGTCACAGCTGACTACGCGGTCAAAGTACCAGATAGTCTTGACCCTGCCGCTGCAAGTAGTGTAACTTGCGCAGGGGTTACAACATATAAAGCAGTTAAAGTAAGTGAAATCAAACCAGGACAATGGATCGGTATCTTCGGCATTGGCGGCTTGGGTAACCTGGCTGTGCAATACGCCAAAAATGTATTCAATGCTAAAGTTGTAGCCTTTGACATTAGTGATGAAAAACTAGAACTGGCTAAACAAATTGGTGCTGACTATATCGTTAACAGCATGAAAGAAGATCCGGTCGCCCGAGCTAAGGAGTTAACAAACGGTGCTGGTCTGGACGCAACCGTGGTTACTGCTGTTGCCAAAACACCTTTCAACCAGGCCATCGACGTTGTAAAGGCTGGCGCGCGTGTTGTAGCTGTAGGTCTTCCAACTGATAAGATGGATCTGGACATTCCACGTCTGGTTCTGGACGGCATTCAAGTTATTGGCTCCTTGGTCGGCACTCGTGAAGACCTTAAAGAAGCGTTCCAGTTCGCTGCAGAAGGTAAAGTCGTCCCTCTTGTACAAAAACGTCCGATCGAAGACATTAATGAGATCTTCGAGGAGATGGAGCAGGGCAAAATCCAAGGACGCATGGTCATCGATTTCACAAATTAAAATGATGTCCAATTCGTAACCCTTGGAATTCGGAGAGAGAAGCGCCTGCTGATGTATTGCAGGCGCTCTTTTTGGCTTTACAGCTTATTCAGAATGTTATCTTCCAAAACCGCAGACTTATCCCCGTATTCTTTAATAATATGTCTTTCTCCCCAAGCACAAAGAGAATCTAAAATGCCTTTCAGACTACATCCATATTCACTAAGCTCGTACTCCACTTTGGGTGGAACCTGATTATAGCTAATCCGATTGACAATGCCGTCTTCCTCTAATTCACGAAGCTGCTGAGTCAGCATTTTTTGTGTTATGGAAGGCATCATCCGTTTTAATTCGCTTGTCCGCATCTTTCCATGTGTCAAATGACACAGAATCACGCATTTCCATTTCCCGCCGATCACCTCTAACGTCGCCTCAACAGAGATGTTGTATTTTTTCTTCCCCAATGCAGATCCCCCCATGTGTATCACTTCTGTTATACATACCTTAACAGCCTGTTTTAATCAAAAAGAACTTTATCTAGGGTACTTTTTAGTACCTATATCACTAAAAAGTACGTACTGTTCATATTTGCTTGAATAACTCATAATAACATCTGCTGGTCGAAGATTTCTATAGATAGGAGTGAAAAACATGTCGCCAGAATCAAAACGAAGTATCTGGCCATTACTGGCTCTAGCCGTAAGCGCCTTTGCGATTGGAACAACCGAGTTCATCAGCGTGGGACTACTTCCCCTGATTGCTGAAGACTTGCATATATCTGTAACGATGTCTGCACTAACTGTAACGCTATATGCATTAGGGGTTACCATCGGGGCACCTGTCTTGACTTCATTAACATCAAGTGTTCCCCGTAAAACGTTGCTGCTGTGGATCATGATTATATTTATTGCAGGTAATAGCCTCGCTGCGGTCTCTAGCGGAATTGCCTTGCTGCTGATTGCACGTGTGATCTCAGCGTTCGCCCATGGGGTGTTCATGTCTATCGGTTCCACCATTGCGGCCGATCTTGTGCCGGATGATCGGCGAGCGAGTGCTATTTCCATTATGTTCTCCGGGTTGACCGTAGCCACAGTCACAGGTGTACCTTTGGGTACCTACATTGGGCAGCAATGGGGTTGGCGGGCTGCATTTATGGCGATTGTGGTCGTCGGTGTAGTGGCACTCATCGCCAATCTGATTCTGCTGCCATCTACGCTGCGCAAAGGGAACAAGACTCCTTTCCGCGAGCAGGTCAAACTGGTTACCAATGGTCGCTTGCTACTCGCATTTATCATTACAGCTTTGGGGTATGGAGGCACATTTGTGGTGTTTACTTATTTATCTCCATTACTTCACGACATAACCGGATTTCAACAAAGTACGGTAACGTTTATACTTTTGCTGTATGGAATTGCGATTGCCATCGGGAATGTTATTGGCGGAAAAGCAGCCAACCGCAAGCCGCTTTCAGCTTTGTTTTACATGTTTTTGATTCAAGCAGTGATCCTTTTTCTCCTGTTGTTCACGGCACCTTTTAAAACGGCAGGACTGATTACGATCTTCTTTATGGGATTGCTTGCGTTTATGAACGTGCCCGGGCTACAGGTATATGTAGTCATGTTGGCCGAAAGGTTTGCACCCAAAGCTGTCGATGTTGCCTCTGCTGTTAATATTGCAGCTTTCAACGCAGGGATAGCCATCGGAGCTTATGTAGGCGGGATTGTAACGGATTCACTCGGTCTCATTCATACGGCCTGGATCGGGAGCATTATGGTTTTCGTTGCGGTTCTGCTCACAGGTTGGAGTCGTATGCTCGAAAAAAGGGATACAACCACCATTACAGGTTAAAGCTTTTAAAAAATAGAGAGGAAGATACAAAATGACACAAAACTTACAAAGCACAACATTGTTAAACAATGGAGTTCACATGCCTTGGTTTGGCATTGGGGTATTTAAAGTGGAAGAAGGTTCGGAGCTGGTCGATGCTATAAAGGCTGCTGTAAAGCATGGCTACCGCAGTATAGATACAGCTGCAATCTATGCGAATGAAAGCAGTGTAGGGCAGGCTATTCAGGAAGCCCTTCAGGAAAATAATCTGTCCAGAGAAGATCTGTTCGTCACGTCCAAAGTGTGGAATGCAGATTTAGGCTATGAAGAGACACGAGCAGCTTATGAAGCCAGTCTGGACAAGCTGGGTCTGGAATATCTGGATCTATATCTGATTCATTGGCCAGTTCAAGGAAAGTATAAAGAAGCTTGGAGAGCGTTGGAATCCTTGTATAAAGAAGGACGGATTAAGGCGATTGGAGTCAGCAACTTCCAGATTCATCATTTGGAAGATCTCATGAAGGATGCTGAAATTAAGCCAATGATCAATCAAGTGGAGTTCCATCCACAATTAACCCAAGCCGAGCTGTTGCAATTCTGTCAAAAGAACGACATTCAAATGGAAGCCTGGTCCCCGTTAATGCAAGGCCAATTGCTCGATCATCCGGTACTGCAAGACATAGCGACCAAGTATGGCAAATCGGTGGCGCAAGTGATTTTACGCTGGGATGTGCAGCAGGGAGTTGTCACCATTCCCAAGTCTACCAAGGCGCATCGGATCGTCGAAAATGCCGACATTTTTGACTTCGAACTGACGCGCGAGGATATGGATCGAATTCAGGCGTTAAATGCCGATCTTCGAGTAGGTCCAGATCCGGATAACTTTGATTTTTAAAATTACGTTCATTATGATACGCCGTTTCCTTCTTCAGAAGGGACGGCGTTTTGTGCATGATGGGTCTGGAGCCACAGCAATCCAATCCCGCCATATGGTATTATAGGGTTATGTGAAAAGAGACGTTTTGGAAGCATATGAATATGAAAAATCTCCGGGGGACTTCATGAATAAGACGATTGCAGATATAGCCCAAATGGCTGGTGTATCCAAGAGCACGGTATCCCGTTTTTTGAACGGCGGGTCTGTCAGCGTGGATACGAAACGTAAAATTGAAAAAGTGGTTAAAGCCACGGGGTATGTGCCCAATGCCTTTGCCCAGAGTCTTAAGGCGAAGCGGACCAACATTATCGGCACCGTTGTGCCGCGTCTGGATTCTTTTGCGACATCCCATACGTTGATGGGGATTGATGAGGAGCTGCGTTCTCAGCATTATCAGATGCTGATCTCCAATACGAGCCAGGATGTACAGCGTGAAATTGAAGCTATTTATGAGCTGGGCCGACAAAAGATTTCGGGTATCATTTTGCTGGCTGCTCAAATCACAGACGACCATCTGACCGCGATTCGTGACATCGGTATTCCGGTGTTGCTGGTGGGCCAGCAGCACGAGCAGCTTCATAGCCTTATCCATGATGACTATCGTGCAGGATATGATATCGGCACGTACGTTTTGTCACAGGGACACCGCGAAATTGCCTACGTTGGTGTTACTGAAAAGGATGTTGCCGTCGGTGTGCAGCGCAAGGAGGGCTTTAGGCAGGCTGTTCGCGATGCATTGCCTGCTGAGTCTCATACGGACGATGCGATGCGAGCAGCAGGGTATGATATCAGATACTATGAGACCGGATTTAAAATGTCCGATGCACGGATTGCTGCATCCGCCATTTTGGACCATTTCAAGCCATCGTTAATGGTGTGTGCTACGGATAATATCGCGCTGGGCGTAATCAATGCGGCTTATTCCAGAGGGATTGTCATTCCGTCGGATTTGTCGGTAACTGGCTTTGGGGGATACGATATTACGGAGGTCATTCACCCTGCCCTGACAACCGTTCAATATCCGTATATGGAGGCTGGACGTGTAGCAGCGCAAAATATTATGCGGCTGGTAGAACATAAATCGGTAGAAAAAGTGACGGTCATGAATTATTCCCTTATCGAAAGAGAAAGCGTTGACAAACGCTGAACAAGTGGATTATAATTTCTTCGAAACCGGTTCCATAGCATTCGGGCACAAATGGAATCGGTTGCAAATCCATGGATGAGTATATTTTTTTAATCGCATGGGAACCGGTTCCGATAGAATGTTTTTTTCATTGATTTGGAACCGGTTCCTGAAGCGAAAGTTTTAATAAAAATGAGGTACACCTATGAAAATGACAAGAGAACAAAAGTATCGAATGATCGAGCAGGCAGAGCCCGGTGAAATAGCCAGCTTGGAGGAGAAAGTGGAGCAATGTCACTGGCGGCAGGCGTTTCATATCCAGCCACCGACAGGTTTGCTCAATGACCCCAATGGCTTTTCATATTACCAAGGTGAATACCACTTATTTTATCAGTGGTTTCCGCTCGGAACGGATCATGGGATGAAATACTGGTATCATCTGAAATCCAAAGATTTGGTCACATGGAATAGTGCGGGCATTGGTATTGCACCTGGGGATTATTTTGATTCGCATGGGGCTTATTCGGGCAGCGCACTGGAGCATGAGGGCAAGTTATATATGCTGTATACGGGAAATGCACGAGATGAAGATTGGATCAGACATCCTTATCAATGCATGGCTGTTATGGACGATAAAGGTCACATTACTAAATGGGAGCACCCCGTTATTTCCAATGTGCCAGAAGGGTATACAGACCATTTTCGTGATCCCAAGCTATGGAAAGACGGCGATAGCTTTTACTGTGTGATTGGTGCCCAGAGAACGAATTTAACAGGCTGCGCCGTCCTCTACCGATCAACCGACCTTCGTACGTGGCAGTTCGAGGGAGAATTGTGCACAGGCCTGGAATCGTTTGGCTACATGTGGGAATGTCCAGATTATTTTGAACTGAACGAAGCGGGGGTCTTGATCTTTTCTCCTCAGGGCTTGGAGCCTTCTGGGGATGAAAATCACAATATTTATCAATCGGGCTATGTAATCGGCAAGCCGTTGGATACCGGGACAAGAAGACTGGAGCACGGTGCATTCCACGAGCTCGATAGAGGCTTTGACTTCTATGCGCCACAGACGATGATTGACCCACAGGGGCGGCGTATTATGGTGGCATGGATGGGCCTGCCGGATATCGAATATCCCACAGATCCGAACGGATGGGCTCATTGTCTGACATTACCAAGGGAGCTTACGCTTCATGAGGGCAAACTCTTGCAGCGGCCGATCCCTGAGCTAACTACGCTACGTAGAAATCGTGAGGATCGGGTAGCTGACACGTTATTCTCAGAGAGCAAAACCTATGAAGGATTTACAGGTACGGCCTATGAGCTGATCTGTGAGGTAGATCTTTTGAGCGCTAAGGTGTTTGGTATTGAATTCCGTGCGAGTGAGACTGAGAAAACGGTGATTAAATATAATGCCGTCAGCCGCAAACTAATATTGGACCGTTCGCAATCAGGTGAGCCTGTAGCCACTTCGTATGGTGAGGTACGGCAGTGTTCATGGGATAAAGATCATATCAAACTACATTTGTTTGTAGATACGTCTTCAGTTGAGATTTTCGTCAATGATGGGGAAGAGGTGTTCACCAGTCGTATTTTTCCGCATCCAGAGAGTGACGAAATACGCTTTTTTGCCGACAAGGGAGAGGCTCTCTTCCAGGCGGTAAAATGGGATTTTACATGAGTAGGCTAAAACATCAAGTGGTTCGTTAATCATCAAACATAACGGAATGAACGAGAGGATGAACATCATGGCGGAAAACAGAGAAATAGCTAAAGAAGTGATCCAGGCAATCGGTGGGCAAGAAAATATTGCATCTTTTGCTCATTGTGCGACGCGCTTGCGAATTATGGTGCATGACAAGGAGAAGATTGATCAGAAAAAAGTTGAGGAGATCGACAAGGTCAAGGGTGCTTTTTTCAATTCCGGGCAATATCAGATTATTTTTGGTACGGGTACGGTAAATCGAATTTTTGAAGAGGTCGAAAAGCTTGGCGTAACCGGTTCATCTAAAGAAGAGGTGAAGAGTCAGGCGAAAAAAGAAGGAAACGTCTTCCAACGCTCCATCCGTACCTTTGGCGATGTGTTTGTACCGATTATTCCTGTACTGGTTGCTACGGGGCTGTTCATGGGGCTACGTGGCTTGCTCACTCAGCCGCAAATTCTCGCTCTACTCGGCATGACGCCACAGGACATTTCACCCAATTTTCTATTATACACACAAGTATTAACGGATACGGCCTTTGCTTTTCTGCCAGCGTTAGTCGCATGGTCAGCCTTTAGAGTATTTGGTGGCAGTCCAGTGCTGGGTATCGTTCTTGGTCTGATGCTGGTAAACCCGGCCTTGCCCAACGCTTATAGTGTTGCGGACGGCTCAGCTCACCCGTTGACGATGTTCGGATTCATTCCTGTGGTGGGCTATCAAGGCTCAGTATTGCCAGCTTTCTTCGTGGGCTTGATCGGAGCCAAGCTGGAGCGGGCGCTGCGCAAACGGGTGCCTGAAGCGCTAGATCTGATTCTTACACCGTTTTTAACACTGTTAATCATGATCACTTTGGGATTGTTTGCCATCGGTCCGATTTTCCATTCACTCGAAGAATGGGTGCTGCACGGAACAACGTTTGTGCTGGATTTACCTTTCGGTATTGCAGGGATTGTCATCGGTTTCTTGCATCAGATTATCGTCGTTACAGGTGTGCATCATATATTTAATTTCTTGGAGATTCAACTGCTTGAAAAGAACGGCGTAAACGCCTTTAACGCCATCATTACCTGCGCTATGGCTGCTCAAGGTGCTGCCTGTCTGGCGGTTGGACTGAAAACGAAGAATAGCAAGCTGAAAGCGTTAGCACTTCCTTCCTCGTTGTCTGCTTTTCTAGGGATTACGGAGCCGGCTATTTTCGGGGTCAACCTGAGATACATGAAGCCTTTTGTCATGGGCCTCATCGGTGGTGCGGTTGGCGGTTTTATCGCTTCGGTCTTCCATTTGGCGGCTACAGGTATGGCAGTTACGGTCATTCCGGGCACGTTGCTCTACATGAATCATCAGCTTCCGCTTTACATTTTGGCGAACTTGGCTGCTATGGTGGTAGCATTTGTCCTGACCTGGATGTTTGGCTATAACGATAAAATGTTGGAAGAGGTCAAAACAGCGGGTTCCTCCAATTAACACCACCCAAGTAATGCGAATACACGCAGATTTATACGCGTAAGCATAAATATGATGGTCGTTCTACATGGAACGCTCTTGGTCCCTAGTGAAAAAGGGCTACTAGAGCAGGGTTCCAGGTGGAGCGACCATTTTTATTAACTAAGGATTTTGCAAAATCCTGAACTATGAAATTCCGCTCCAGATCATCAAACTAAACGATTGAGGAACGTTCATCCAGAAATTCGGACGGCGAGCATCCTGTCAACCGTTTGAAGATTCGATGAAAATAGGAAACATCACTATATCCCACATACTCCGAAATTTCACGAATCGTTAGCCGGGACTCGGTCAGCATGTAGATGGCGGTTTTAATACGTTGTGTATGTACATGCTCACTGATCGTTTGGCGTGTTACCTCACGCAGCAGCGTCGCGGCATAATTGGGGGTTTTACGGATGGCGTCGCCAAGCTCCTCCTTGGTTACCTTTTCCCGGTAATGGTTCTGGATATACTGTTTCATATGTTCTACATGTCGCTCTCGATCGCAAGAAATGGCGCCTTTGTCCCATTCCTGATTCATATATATCATGGCCTCGGTCAGCAGACAGTCAGCCATCATGGTGTAGTAGCTAGGGTGTTCAGTCCATTGAAAGTACATCGATTTGATCCGTTCATGCAGCATATCGTAGCATCCAGGTTTGATCAACAACGGCTTGTCAGTATTCAGTATGGGAAGTGTGCTGTTCGTACATGTTTTGCGACAATGTATCACATACTTGGTATGAAAAAGCGTAGGAATGCTCTTGCCATAGTAATCCAGATGACCGGGTAAAAGCAGTGTTTCACCCTTACCGAGAATGAATTTGCAATCGTTCACCCAATATACACATTTGCCAAAGGTGACCAAAATGAACAGTAAGTCATCGTTGTCGCTATTTGCACTAGCCTTTTCATACCAGTCCACACCGTTGTCCTGCCGTATATCCACCAATGTAATCACGAAACTCACTCCCCGATGTCTTCAATATTCATTATACTGTAGTACATTCATCATACTATAGTTCATAGTCTTGGTGCACGGGTACAGGTAGAATAGAGCCATATAAGTTTAATGTAGATAGAGAAGCAAAGTGGAATAGAAAACCATACAGTAAAGACATTCAGGAGGATGACATTACTATGCTTAAAACGAAAATTATTTGTACTATGGGACCTGCCTGTGACTCCATTCATTTGTTAAAAGAAATGATTCAGGCTGGTATGACTGTAGCCCGCTTGAATATGGCTCACGGTGAACTGGAAGATCACGTTAAACGTATCGAAAATGTGCGGCAGGCTGCGAAGGAAATGAATACCTTTATACCTGTCATGATGGATATTAAAGGACCAGAAATACGGATTGGCAAGCTGAGAGAGGCATCTTGTCTGTTGAAACCAGGTAGCCAGCTCATTCTGACCACAGAAGAGATTCTAGGGGACGAGCATCGTATTTCAGTGAATTACCCGGATATGCCGAAGGACATCAAACCAGGCGACCGCATTCTCATTGACGACGGTTTGGTTGATCTGACTGTAACCTCCATCGAGGGTACGGAAATGATTTGTAATATTGTAAGCGGCGGTATTTTGAAGCCGAGAAAAGGTGTAAACCTGCCAGGGATTCATACAACCCTTCCAGGCGTGACGGAGCGAGATGTGAGGCACATCCAATTTGGGGTGGAGCAGCGCGTTGAGCTTATTGCGGCTTCTTTTGTGCGTAAAGGCGACGATATCCGTGAAATCCGTGAGATTTTGAAGGGACATCATGCTGAGCATGTACAAATTTATTCCAAAATCGAAAATGCTGAAGGCATGGAAAACCTGGATGATATTATCGAAGCTTCCGATGGCATTATGGTAGCCCGTGGCGATCTGGGCGTCGAAGTGCCGATTCAAGATGTGCCTGTGATGCAAAAAGAAATGATAGACAAGTGTAATCTGGTCGGCAAGCCCGTTATCGTAGCTACCCACATGCTGGAATCCATGCAGGTGAACCCACGTCCGACGAGAGCCGAAGTTAGTGACGTGTTTAATGCTGTTATGCAAGGAGCCGATGTTGTTATGCTGTCGGGCGAATCTGCTGCAGGTAAATATCCTGTCGAGTCTGTACGGACCATGGCCGCTGTAGCTGCCAGAGCAGAATCACAATTCGATTATCAGGAGCAGTTCGATAAGCGCAGAGCACGTCAAAGCACCAACATTACGGAAGTGATTAGTCAGGGAGCGGTGAGTTCGTCCCTGGAACTGGATGCGAAAGCGATTATTACGTCGACTGCCAGCGGATTCACGGCACGTATGGTATCCAAATATCGTCCGAAGGCACCTATTATTGCGGTTACTCCGAATAACACGGTATTCGCTAAAATTTGCCTGTTATCCGGTGTGTTCCCGATCAAAGGGGATAAAGTAGCTACAACGGATGAAATGTTCGAATCCTCCATCCGTAACGCGCTGAATGCAGGTTATATCCATAAAGGGGATACTGTAGTTCTGTCGGCAGGTGTTCCAGTCGCTGAGGCAGGTACTACGAACTTGATCCGAGTATATCAAGTGTAAGTTAAAACAAAATATAGACAAGCCAAAAGGCGCTCATCCCATCGGGGAGCGCCTTTTTGACATGAATTCGGAAGCACCTCTGAGGGGTCATGGACTACGGCGTAAAGCGGGCCAAGTGTGTCACTGCTTACAGCCCGAACACACTTTTAGCAACGACCTGTGTCAATTCTGCCTTATGGGCTTCGTATTGCTCAGGCGTAATGCTCTTATTGGCCAGTCGTTGATCCAACTGCTCCGTTAACTGAGCTACCTGTAAATCAACAACAGCCTGTGCGTCCTGTTTATTGGATTGTGCAATATCTGCCAAGGTTTGACCGTTATATAACGCATCATACAATTGCTCATCCGAGGATGCGCCCAGTGTTTTCAAAAGTTCATCATCCTTGGAAGCTTCATTATCCTGTACCTGAGGGGCTCTCTCTGGAGCCAGTGTAGCAGCATTAGCCCGACTTCCCCAAGTAGAAGACTGCCCAATAGATAACGCCAGCAACAGTGTACAGATGACCATAATTCGTTTTCGATTCATAAGTGTAAATCTCCTTTGTGTTTCATTCAATTTCTGACAGGGTGGAGTTTTATATGGATATCCAACGGGAGTAATGTTTATGCCTTTAGCCGATCCGGCTTATGTAGTTACCAGATTCTAATATACATCATACACACCCAATCTTAGCGCCAGCTTAATACTCGTTTAAAATAAACTAAAAGAGGAGGATGTAAACAGGTAACAGCAAAAAAATTTCACCGATGCTCGTAGGAGGGCTCGTACGATGGATGTGATCTATCCTTCGGTCCCTATTTTTTTCTTTGACCAGATTTTTCGTATCCCATGCATACAGAGCAGCAGGAGAGGCAGAAAAAGGCCCATAGATAAGGAAAAAGGTGTCCATATTTTTGCATCCCAGGATTGCTGGTATGGGACATTTGGGTATATGATCACCGACATGACGATCAGGATCATTCCGATAGGGAAGATCAGCGGACGATCATCTTTTAGATTAAAGATTTGGCTAATGGCTATCATAATCGATTGCATATACAGAGCCAGCCTGAAAAAGAGCGAAATAAACCACATAGCGGCCATGATCGCTTCAATACGCTGAAGAAAATTTCCAATGTTTATTTTTTGGGCTAATGAATAGCTCGGATACATACTTCTTGCTGTTAATTCATGGCCGAAAACCAAAACGGCCAATACAATGACCACAACCAGAATCAACCCGCCAATCAGTCCCCCTGTTAAAAAAGCCCTGCGCGCTTGATCGGGCTGATCGACAAACGGAAAAATCATTAGAAAAACAATATGGGTCAGAAACGCAATACTAATAAAGGACAAGGCGGCAGACCAAACGGGTCCGCCTCCCTTCTCCAGCATCGGTTGGGCGTTCTCCAGTTTGATATTGGATACGACTAAAATGACAAAAGCTGTATACAGCAAAATGAACAAGGGAAACAATAGTTCAGCAGAACGGGCTACCGTTTCCAGTCCCAGGCGCACGCCCATCAATACAATGAGCGCAAAGAGGATGTTGACCGCTTGCATCGGCGTTTCCGGCATCATTTGAGTAGTCAAAAAATTCCCCGAATCATACAACACCGCAGCAGGACCCCCCAGAAAAAACATAACCATAAACAGCAGAGCAACAGACTTCCCCAACCACTTGCCCAAAAGGGTCTCCATGATTTCAATCAGGGTCATCTGTGGATACAGGATGGTAATCGTGTTGTACAGCCATATCAACAGCAGCCCGGAGCCCACTCCGACGAGTGCTGCGATCCATGCATCCTGTTTAGCAGTGGCGGCCATAACGGAAGGGATGACGAGGATTGCAGTGCCGATTGTAAATAATATCGTTAAGATCAACAATTGCCGTGTGGAGATTTTAACTTGCTTAGGCACCATCTTCACCTCTATCTTCACGTTTATCATCCGGCTTGTTATTCTTCTTTGTCCCCAACCTTTTCAGGGCATGTATACTGAGCAGCAGTAAGGGAAGAAACAACCCGATTGATAGTGAATAAGGAACCCACGTCTTTGTATCATAGATTTGTTGATATGGGACATTGGGATACACGATGACGGACATGATGACTAAAATCATCCCGAGAGGAAGCACCAGTTGCCGGTCGTTTTTCAAACGAAAGATTTGGGCTATTGCTGTCACAGTAGTGTGCATGTACAGCGTGATTCTGAAAAAGAGTGAAATAAACCACATGGTAGCCATAATTGCTTCGATACGCTGTAAAAAATTGCCGATGTTAATTTTTTTGGCTAACGCATAGCTAGGATAAATATTTCTTGCCGTTAAATCAGGACCTAATACAAAAACTGCCAGTGCAACCACCACGACCAACATTAATCCGCCAATTAGGCTGCCTATGAAAAAAGCTTTACGGGTTTGATCGGAACGATTTACAGAAGCCGGGAAGATCATGAGCAGAATAATATGAGGTATAAACACAGTGCTAACAAAGGACAGGGCAGCAGGCCAAATAGGTCCCAATCCCGCCTCTAATACAGGTTGAATGTTTTCTAATTTAATATTGGACACCACTAAACCTGTAAAAGAAATATAAAGAAGAGTAAATAACGGAAACATCAGTTCGGCAGAACGGACCAGCACTTCCAGGCCCAGCCGAACAGCCAACAATATAATAAGCGCAAAAAGGATATTTACCGCTAGAATTGGTGTTTCTGGTATCATTTGAGTAGTCATAAAATTCCCTAAATAAAATAAAACGGGAGCGGGAGCATTGATGAAAAGTGTGGTGAAAAACAGAAGACCGACGGCTTTGCCTAACCATTTTCCGAGCAGGGTTTCCATAATCCCAATCAGAGTCATCTCTGGATACAGAGCTGCAATCTTGCTGTACAAATACAAGACAAGGAGCCCGGCCCCGACCCCGACGAGCGCGGCAATCCACGCATCTTGTTTGGCTACCAACGCCATGCCTGAAGGAATGATGAGGATTGCACTCCCGATCGTAAATAGAGCCGTTAATATCATAATTTGGCGTGCTGAGATTTTGATCTGTGCGGGCACCTATTTCACCTCGTCTTATTTTATTAGACCGATATGGGTCAGGAAATCACTGAAAGGTCTATATACCGCTGTTATCCAATCCAGAGGAGTTGGAATAAGCCAGTTTAATGCCTTGGCGCAGCAAATTCCGACGGCAAAAAGGAGAAGGATGGAGAATAACCAAAGCTCTTTTTTTAACCCCTTTTTCCACATGTAGGGGACCTCGATCAAGCTGATTGCAGCAGCGGTTAGTAATATGCCCAGAACTTTCACCATATGAGATAGCATCTTGGGAAACACCTTCTTTTGTAGGGTAAGGTTCTATACAGGAGCCAGATCCCCCGCCGTATCTGACAAGGGATTTACTCCTTAATATCATTCAAAAATGAGCTGCCAATCGTGCCCAAGCGCCGAATCTTGAAATTGACCTTGATATTTACGGGTAATTCTGCAAAGTGCTCATAATCCCAATTTTTTTTAATGGATTTCCAGGTTCTCGGGTCAGCGCGGTGAATGGCTTCACCGAATCCGAAAATGTCAGCTTTGTATGATTTTTGAGCTTTTCTGACAGCCATTTTCATAATCTCTTCTATCTTTTCTTCCTCTTTCTTCTCAATGTCATAAATCGTCCCCACCTGGGTCAGATCCAGGTCATTACACTCGACTTCTCCCACGTTGGCCTCAACCTGCATTTTTATATTGACCTGGGGCTCCCCCCTATAAACGTTCCCTTTTATAGTTGTTTGGGTACGAATGATTTCCGAAACGACTTTGCCGCCTCTGGGGCAAGCTACAAAGCCGACAGAGCTCTGCACTTTGCCGCGGATGAAATTGTAGCCTCTACTTTCAGTTTCATTTAACCACCCGATTAATCGATCTTTTCTAAATACAGCAAGTCCGGAATACTGTAATCGGGCGGATGGGGCGATCTCTTGCACATTGCCGCTTGTTTCTCCCGTTTCTTTATTGCCAACGATTCGGAGTCCTGTCAAGACAGGCTGCATTCCTTCACTGGTGAGTGCTGATACCAATTCATCCAAAGTTACTGTCGTACTGGGTGACCAGTTTTTTTGTGATGTTTCCAGAGAGGAGAAAAGGTCGTTTGCGGGAATCGGATCTAAAGGTGTCATAATTTTTAACGTATCCTCCGCACTAGTGCCCTTGGACACTACAATATAAAAATCGGTTCGGAACTGATGATATCTGGAGAGTAAATCTAAAGATTTCGCCATTCCTTCGGTGGCCATCGATTCACCGATTACACATATACGCAGATGAGAAAAATACATTCTCCGGGGGCTAATCGTTGTTATTTTTCGGATCGCTTCAAATATGGTATCGGCTTCTTCTGTATACAAGGTGGCTGGAGCACCACCGCCTGCTCCTTTTTTGGCCGATGCTTTTCCAGGATCCACCACTTGGAGAGAGACCCGGAATTGATCTCCTTGTTTATCAATCCCCATACCAACGGCGATGGCAAGTTCATTCAACTCCCTGCGATTCCAACAGCCCGTCAGAAGTAAAACGAGTGCAAGAATCAGGCACAGAATCGCTATCTTCCGCTTCATGATTATCCACTCCTTTCCGACTGTTTCTCTTTTCTTTTATTCCCTTGATTTGCGAGGTGGAGCGCTGTTTCGACGTTTGACATTCTTCTGATCGACTAACCGTGGACGTGAAGTCATCATCCAGTGAGGAAACCGAAATATGGTGTCTTTGGTGTCCGTCGGTATTAGAGGTGCAAAAGGAGTCATATAGGGAACACCGAACGAACGAAGGCTGCACATATGCAGGACCAGGGCAATGCCTCCAACGATAATCCCGAACAGCCCAAAGGAAGCGGCAAGTCCCATCAAGGGGAACCGCAGCATACGAAAAGCGATGGACATATTATAGGCAGGGAGAACAAAGCTTGAAATCGCCGTAATCGATACGACAATAACCATTGCTGCAGATATGATGCCCGCCTCGACGGCAGCTTGCCCGATGACGAGTGTGCCTACGATAGAGACGGCTGCCCCGATGTACTTCGGCATACGAACTCCAGCTTCCCGCAATATTTCAAAAGTTAATTCCATCATGAGTGCTTCGATAAAGGCGGGGAAGGGAACGGCCTCCCGCTGTGCTGCCAGACCGATCAGCAGTGAGGTCGGCAGCATTTCCTGATGAAACGTAGTGATGGCAATATATAGGGACGGACCTAACAGGGAGATAAAAACTCCGGTGTAACGAAGAACCCGGATGAAGCTGCTGATGTCCGCACGCTGATAATAATCCTCCGCCGCATGCAGGAAGGAAACAAACAGCGCAGGTACGACAAGCACAAACGGGGTCCCATCCACCAGGATCGCGATTTTTCCTTCCAACAGCTCGGCGGCGATGACGTCTGGACGTTCGGAGTTATATACTGTTGGAAAAGGGGTGAAAGTTTCGTCCTGGATTAACTCCTCGATATAACCGCTTTCGAGAATGCCGTCTACATCAATGCGATTCAATCGCTCATGCACTTCCTCGACCAATTTAGGGTTCACGATCCCTTTGATATACATGACAGCGACTTCGGTCTGGGTTACACGACCGATTTGTTTGGTTTCCAGCCACAAATTCGGATCTTTAATCTTACGCCGAATCAATGCCGTATTCGTGCGCAGTGTCTCAGAAAATCCTTCCCGCGGCCCACGGACGACATTTTCCGAGGCAGGCTCGGTGACACCGCGATCCTTCCATCCACGTGCGCTGGCTACTATTCCCTGTGTCTCACCGTCAATCAAAATGACAGCATCCCCGGACAACAGCGCGTTATATAAGGTTTCAAAGTCGATAATCTCCCGGATGCTTCCGATGGTTAGGGCATAATCTTTCAATACTTGCATGACACTAGAGGAGTTCTGGAGCCTGTACTCTACGTCTCTGGACAAGCTACTATCCAGCATCATCGATTCCATAATGAAGTCGGAGACTATATTTTTGTCCGCCAAACCGTCCGTATAGAGAATTGCAATGAGCTGGTCACCATCTTTGCCGATACGAATTTCTCTTATGATGATGTCAGTGCTGTTACCGAGTGCTTGTCTGATTTGCTGAAGATTGCTTCCGATATTCGCACTGAGCTGCTCTCCTGAATGCTCAGACTTACTTTCGCTGTGCTGGACTGGCGGCTTTTTAACTTTGTTAGGGGGGGTTCTTTTCCGAAAACGCATGAACGTTCTCCCTCTCTTTGAGGATACTTTTTAATCCAGTATGGACGCAGGGGTCTCCAGATAAACTTACTGCTGAAATTTCGATGGGGGAGATACAGATATGAAAAAAACCTCCTTCACAAAAGTGAAAGAGGTTTTAGACATCTACAACCATTACAATTTAGGGTTTTTCCCATACTTATTGTCGCCAGGCTGACTGTCTTGGCATGTGAATACAATCAAAATAATTGACCCTACCAGAGGAATCAGAGCGATTAGAATCCACCATCCGCTTCTGCCTGTATCATGCAGTCTACGGGCCAGGACGGCCAAGGATGGCAGCAGGACAGCCAAAGAATAAATGTAAGTCAATATCGGTGATAAGCCAACAAGACTATCGATCAGACTGATTACAAAGCTAACGATTACACTAAATAGGATAAACATCCAATACTCTGTACGTCTTGCTCTACCTTGGAATCCTACATAGTTTTTTAATGCATTTAAATACCATTGCATATATTTTTCACCTCCTTATAAAATCTAAACGGTTCTTTACAGTATCCGTAAAATTGTCCTTTTAGGTATATCGGCAGGAAACATATAAAATTTTACTTGTAAAATTATAACTTTAAACTAGAAATTTACGCAATACATTTATTAATGTTAATAATTCGATGAATAATTTATAAAAATATAAAATTACATATTGAATTTTCCATATCCATTGAATAATATAGAGGTACGGTTAACCGCTAGGTTTGAAACGTCCTTCTTAACAGAAGGTGCTTTTATTTTCAAATCAAGTGAAAGCGCTTTAATGATGAAAAAGGAGGGATGAGCAACATTAAATTCGAGGCTGAAGAAGTTAATACAAACATAATCCTGACCGCTTTCTCAATATTTTTTTATGTTATCAGGGATGTTCAAAACGAGAGGAGATTGATTTATGAAGCAATCATTTGTTCGTAAAGTAACAGCAGCTTCACTGGCAGGTGCGCTGTTGTTGCCTGCTTCTTTGGTAGGCGCCGAGCAAACACTCAATTCAGATACAGATGGAATTCAAAATGTGGGGCAAACTTCCCTTCAAGCTCAAGACCTAGAAAACTTTTCAATTCAAAGTAAAAAGGCTGTCTCTTTCAAGGAGACTTCCGTACATGATCCATCCATCCTGAAAGTGAAAGACACATTTTACATTTTCGGCTCACATCTGGCGGCTGCCAAGTCCAAAGACCTCATGAATTGGGATACGATTGCTACAGGAGTGGCGAATGGTAATACATTGATTCCCAACGTCAAAGAAGAATTAAAGGAAGCACTGGATTGGGCACAGACAGACACCCTGTGGGCAGCTGATGTCATTCAACTGGCAGATGGCAAGTTCTATATGTATTATAACGCTTGCAAGGGTGACTCACCGCGTTCAGCAATGGGCCTAGCAGTTGCTGATAAAATTGAAGGGCCTTATAAGAATAAAGGCATTTTTCTAAAATCCGGCATGTGGGACCAACCGAGTGAGGATGGGACGATCTATGACGCAACCAAGCATCCAAATGCCGTAGACCCGGACACCTTTTATGATAAGAACGGCAAACTGTGGATGGTATATGGCTCCTACTCAGGAGGCATCTTCATTATGCAGATGGATGAAAAGACAGGGAAGCCGCTCCCTGGTCAAGGCTACGGTAAAAAGCTGACAGGCGGTAATCATGCTCGTATGGAAGGGCCGTACATACAATACAGTCCGCAAACGGACTACTATTACTTGTTCCTGTCCTATGGTGGATTGTCAGCGGATGGCGGATACAACCTGCGGGTGGCTCGGTCCAAAACACCGGATGGTCCTTTCTACGATGCTGAAGGCAATGATATGATCAAGGTCAAGGCGAATCCTGATAAACCACTTTTTGATGACGCTTCCATTGAACCATACGGTGTCAAACTGATAGGTAATTACCTGATTCCAAGAGAAATTGGTGATCCGGGTACTGGACTGGGTGCAGGTTATGTGTCACCCGGACACAACTCGGCTTATTATGATCCCAAGACGAAAAAGCATTTTGTCATTTTCCATTCCCGTTTCCCGGGGAGAGGCGAACAGTTTGAAGTGCGGGTACATGAAATGTTCATGAACGCTGACGGTTGGCCTGTGGTTGCTCCTTATCGTTATTCGGGAGATGAAGATTCACTGAAAAAGCTGTCAGAAAAGGATGTCCTCGGTCAATATTCGTATGTAAATCACGGGAAGGAAATTTCGGCAAATATTAAGCAAGCCGTTAACGTCAGTCTGGATAGTGGCGGCAAGCTGTCTGGTGGAGTGAACGGTACATGGAAGTTGGGGGCAGGCAATCAGCTGGAAATTACAGCAGAGGGCACGAATTACAAAGGTGTATTCCTGCGGCACCGTGATCCAGACACAGGTGCCAAGACGCTTGCTTTTACCGCGTTGTCCTCCAAGGGTGTTGCGGTATGGGGTTCGCTAAAGCCTGACCTGAAGGCCAGCAAGATTGTAGCTGCTGTGCAGAAGGATCTGAGCCTGGGCGATACGAGCAATGTTCTTTATAATCTGACGCTACCTACTCAAGCAGCACAAGATACCACTATTTCATGGGAATCCACCCACCCGGAGAATATTTCTGTGACAGGTGAAGTATACCGTCCAGAAGCCGGCTCTCAGCCTGTAACAGTTACATTGACAGCGACCATCAAAAAGGACAAAGCCACAGCTAAGAAAAACTTTACAGCCATTGTTCCCGGGCAGGCCCGAGGTCCTCAGCTCGCACGCTATTCGTGGAGTGAAGATCAAGGAACTTCGGTTGTCGACAGCACATACAATCAATTCGATGGTAAGACCTATGGTGGTGCTGCATGGGATAAAGACGGGAAGCTTGGCGGTGCGCTTGTCCTAAACGGTAAGGATGGTTACGTGCAACTACCAAATACAGTAACAGATGCGAAGGATTTTACCTTTTCCGCTTGGGTGAACTGGAAGGGCGGTGCAGCTTGGCAACGGATTTTTGACTTCGGCAACGGCCAAGCCCGGCATATGTTTCTTACCCCTTCCCAAGGAAACGGTGTGCTCCAGTTTACAATCCATGAGGGTACGGATCAAAGCTTGCTTTCCAAATCATCATTACCTCTAAACCAGTGGACGCATGTAGCGGTTACACTGAAAGGGAATACAGGAAAGCTGTATGTAAATGGTGAGGAAGTAGCCGTTAATGACAGCATTACCTTTAATCCCAATGAGTTGCTGACGAGCGAGGCTTATCTCGGCAAAAGCCGCTTTGCCGCCGATGCTTACTTCAATGGCAGCCTGGATGAAGTTCAATTGTATAACAAAGCGCTGACAGCAGAGGAAATTAAAGCACTGGCAGAATTGTAATTCAAAATGAGCAAATAAACGCAGGAGATGAGCTTTTAGTAAGAAGTTCGTCTCCTGCACAATGTTTTGTATATTTATTTCTTGATTGCTGGTATAATAGGAAGCAACTGCGGATATAATGTTTTAAGTAGGCGTTAATGACTCACTCCCGCCGAATGAACACAGCTTTGAAGCAGCAATAGAAGACATAAGCACTCTGCATAAATTAAATTCACCAGTGCTTGCGTTTTCAATACACTTATGGTAATATGAGTATATTGAAATTGTGACCTGAGATTCACATATTGTAGAGGGTTATTGTTTTAGGTTGAAATAACCTTGTGCAATATGTGAATTTTTATTTGTCAAAAATAAAGGTCATATAAATACATTTTGGAGGTAATTCCATGCAAACAGGTACAGTTAAATGGTTTAACGCAGAAAAAGGTTTCGGTTTCATCGAGGTTGAAGGTGGAAGCGACGTATTCGTACATTTCTCCGCAATCCAAGGCGAAGGTTTCAAATCTTTGGACGAAGGCCAACGCGTAGAATTCAACGTAGTTGAAGGAAACCGTGGACCACAAGCTGAGAACGTTGTAAAACTGTAATTTAAAATTACAGCCTACTTCAGATGCCCCGAACATAGCGTTTGGGGCATTTGTTTTTATCTGTTCACAAGACCGTTTTTGAACTGATTACATCTTATCGCTTTATAAATCATGAAGAAAGAGGGATGTTTATGTACAATTCACGGAAAAAGCCAATGGATGAGATTCCTGAGGAAATTACAACTGTCTGGAATTGCGCCAGCGATACATGTAACGGCTGGATGCGGGATAACTTCGCTTTTTCTGTCGAGCCGACATGCCCCATTTGCGGTTCTGCCATGGTGAAGGGCGAGAAAAAGCTGGCTGTTTTAAATAATACGAGCTTTAATCATACCAAACAATCCTAAACGGATAAATGTTTGTAGTGAAAGATGCCCCATAGCCATTAACGGCGCTGAGGCGTCTTTTTTGTTTTTTATAAATATGAATTATACATAAGAATGAACAGGTTTTCAATTATGGTGTGGAGGATGGGGCTAGTATGCTCAGTAAGATAGAATTAAATTCGGGTAGCGCTTCGTAAAATACACCGTGCCCGCTTCGTTCGAAAGGAATAAGCTTTGATCCGGCAATTCCTTTTTGAGTTTGGACAGCCAGGGGGAAAGGACAGACCCGATCCAGCTTGCCGTGTAGAATCCAAGTAGGCACGTGTATACATGGTAGGTCAGCGCGCAAATCAGAGTCACGCAGTGAATACAAAGTACAAGCCATGCTATGAACTGTAGCCGCGAAACCCTGATCACGTAACCAATCGCGTAAGCTCTGGCTAACGGGATTAGCAAACAACATCTCGCCAAAAGAAGTTACCAGTTGTGGACGATCTGTATAGGCTTGTTTGATGAGTTTATCTACCTCTGTGACAGGAGTACCGTAAGGGAAGTCGCTGGTTGGGGTGAATCGGGGCGTAGCTGCTCCGATCAAGATCAACTGATTGACGCCAAATCCCCGGTGCCTGCTCATGTAGCGTGTGACCACAGCTCCCCCCATCGAAAAACCGATCAGCCGTACCTGGTTTAACTGAAGCGCCTGCATAACAGCCAGCAGATCGTCCGCCAATCGATCATAATTGTATCCATGCCATGGTCGATCAGACTTGCCGAACCCCCTAAGATCAACCTGAATACAGCGATACCCGTAAGCAGGCAACAAGGCGGCCTGATATTCGTACATTCGGTGATCCAGCGGCCAGCCGTGAACCATCAGAACAGGGATGCCTTCTCCAATATCCTCGACATACAGCTTCACGCCGCGTTCCACCTCAATATAATATCCCATCGTGTTCACCCCTTTAGAAATCACGAAATTTCATTCTCTCTCACATATATGTAGCCAGGGCTTAGCTCATTCGAAAAAGGGATGAGACTGTCACGATATAAGCATATATTATGTTAAAAAATGTATGTCATCCTAGATAGGGATGGGATATAATTATGGAATGAAACAGCATCGGGAGAGTGGAACAATGACACCATCAAAAACATTAAAATGGATTACAGGCGGATTGGAGCTGTTTTTAGCTATTCCCGTTTTGGGCGGGCTGCTCGTCGTAAATTCCGCGTATACTATATTGTTCTTTATGCTGATTTTCCACATTGTTACGTTGGTGCTATCGGTGACGAATAGAGAGTCTTATTATGGATCTATTTTAGGGATCGTGACCTCGGTTATTGGATGGATTCCGATTGTGGGCTGGTTGATGCATTTGATCTCAGGCATATTTTTGATGATTACCGCAGCCCAGCAGCCGCGTGATCAGTATCGTAATCGCAATCCTTATGATGATTATCGCTACTAGGGGATGTGTGGCGATACAAAGATGAAAGATCCTGTTGAACAGGGTCTTTTTTTATTTATGAAATCTCCCCATGATTATGGTGTTGTAGTATTTGCCATCTGAAAGAACCTTATCGTTTTTTAATAACCCTTCGATCTCAAATCCATGTTTTTTATAGAGCTCAATGGCTTTATCATTCGTTTCCAAAACTTGTAGAGTTATTTTCTTGATGCCATTGGAGTCAGCCCAAGAAATAGATTTTTTTAAAAGATTCGTCCCGATCCCATAACCCCAAAAATCCTTTAGTACGCATACGCCAAATTCAACTTTATGAGAGAATCTGCTCAGAACATGGCCCTCACATCTTGAAAAGCCGACGATTTTATCATGAACTACCGCAACTAAAAATAGGTTTCTGTTATTCTCTGTATCTGATTCAATGAGCTGTTCAAAACCGGATGTACTTATAAACGCTTCTCCCTTCTCTCTGTCTAAATTTTCAGTCTCTCCATCAATCAGCAAACGGATTTCAGACAAATTCTTCGCATCTTGAATCATGGCAGATCTGATCGTATAGCTCATTCCTCGTATCTCAAATTCCTGTTTATTTATTTTCATTACATTCTCCTTATTATGAATTTTAGTGAAAAATGACCTCTGGATCATGTTAGTCTACCACATATTATCTTGTTTACATGACAAATAAGCCTGTCTCCTTATGTTGTATCGCAGCAGGGGACAGGCTTATTGATTTCTCTATCCGTACAGGGAAGCCGGATAGAGATTTATTATACATGGGTGGCTTTAGCTATTTCTGCTTAGCAGAGGCTTTAGCTGCATTGGTTTTAGCAGGAGCCTTAGCTGCATCTCCTTGGGCAGGAGCTTTACCTGCATCCGCTTTACCGCCATCTACTGGTGGTTTGGAGGGTTTTACGCCATTCACCATATCTGTCATCATTTTTTTTAGATTAGAGACACGTTGGTTATATTCAGTTGCTGTAATCTTGCCGTTTTGTTTTTCCGTAGCCAGTTTCGCTTTCATATCTGAAACCATCACATCAATAACGGAATTTACGCTCACACCTTGTGCTTTGGCGATTGTAGCAAGGGATTTACCTGCTTTCAATTGTGTATCCAACTGACTGGAGGACAATTTCAATAATTTCAGGAGAGCTTTGTTCTCAGCATAGTTTCCTCCTGCCATTTTAGGGCCGTTAGCATCTCCGGGGTTACCCTTAGGTGCTTGTGCTTTGTCTGCAATGGGAGCCTTCTCAGGTGTAGTTGAAGCAGCATGGGCTGCGCTTGTGGAGTACAGTGCCCCGCCTCCTAAAAATGCCAAGGCCATCGTTCCGGCCAAAATTGCTTTCTTGGTGCTCTTCATCTTCATTTTCCACCTTTCGGTTATGGTTTGTTTGGTACGTGATACATCATAAGGGATCAACTTGAATGCTATCTGAGTGCAAGCTGAGCATTTACTGAATGAAATTTGGAGAGCGAGACTAACATTTTAGTAAGATGGTACTTGTATTACGTGTATTAAGTGATATAATACACTACAGGCACAATAGATGCAGCCGATTAGGGGGAAACACCCATGGAAGAACAACGGGTTGGCTCGTTCCGGTTTTTAATTGACTTCAGCCAGCCATTATATGAGCAAATATTAAATCAAGTACGAAGCTCCATTGCTAAAGGGGAGATCGAAATGGGAAGCAAAATGCCATCTGTTCGTGATCTGGCGCAGGAACTACGCATGAATCCAAATACTGTGATGCGGGCATATCAGGAGCTGGAGCGGGACGGATTGACTGAGAAGCGGCGCGGGTTAGGCACTTATGTTACTTCGTCCAGTGAACGGATTTCCAGCTTTCGGGAACAATTGGCTATAACGTATATAGATCAGTTTCTCGGACAGATGAGCAGCCTGGGGTTATCGTGGGAAGATGTACAGCAGTATATACGAAGCAAACAGGACGGAAATGACGAGGGAGGAGGCGAAGGGGCATGACGGAATCTATTGTGGTTGCGAGTCATCTGACGAAGCAATATGAAAGTAAAAAAGCGCTGGACCACTTGGATGTCGTCATTCCGGCGGGACGCATTGTAGGGGTGCTTGGACCCAATGGCTGTGGGAAGTCCAGCTTTTTTCGAGCAATCACCGGATTAATTCGGCCAGATGGGGGCGAGCTTCAGGTGTTGGGGCAAAAGCCGGGTTGGGAAACCAATCGTGGTATATCCTACCTGCCTGACCGGGCTCGCTGGTACCCCAATCATACGGTGCAGCAGACACTGGAGTGGGGGGAATCCTTTTTGCCTGGCTTCAATATAAAAGATGCTTATAAACTTGCTGATCATATGGACGTGGAGTTGGAGTTGAAAATGGCCGGGTTGAGTCGCGGACAGGAGGCACGTGTGCTACTGATTTTATGTCTGGCGCGTGAGGTTCCGCTCATGATCCTGGATGAACCGTTTGCGGGCATTGATGTCCTCTCCAGAGAGGCGATTGTGGCTGGGATTATTGATTATTTGGAGGGTCGCCAGCAGTCTATACTCATTAGCACGCATGATATTCAGGAAGTGGAAGGCTTGTTTGACTACACGGTCATGATGGACCGCGGACGGGTTATATGGTCTGGTGATTCGGACGATCTGCGTGCAGAGCATGGCTCGCTGAATCAGGTGTTCCGCAATTTGTACAAAAAGGAGTGGAAGGCGTGAATTCATCAGGGCTGTTCAAAGATTTGATACGCCATGAATTTCGAAATAAAGGAAGCTGGAGAAAGCAGAGCCGCAATCGACTACCGAGATCGTGGAGACTTGTGTATTTCTCATTATTTCTAATTGCGGCGTTCGTTATTTCCTTGTATTTCGCGCTTCATAACCAACTCGAATTGACAAGGCTGTGGTATGTCACCCTGGGTTTGCCGTACATGATCATTTTCATGGGTGTGGGAAGTCTGAGAAGAGAATGGGAGAATGACACCTACGGATGGTGGCTGACTCTGCCCTATCAGCGTATGTGGCTGATTAGCGCCAAATGGATTGCTGCTATTTTACAAGCCGTGGTCGTGACCTTGTCCCTGTTTGTGGTAGGTTCTCTGTACGCGCTGTTCATCTCATCCACCATCCAGCCTTATACGTTTGCGGATGCAGCGTCCTTTATTATAGCTGGATTGAACTGGTTTGTGATGATTATCGCCTTCACACCGTTGGTTATTGCGCTGGGTCTGCTGACGGCCAGTACCAAATACAGCACCTTGCGGCCGATTAGCCCGATACTCTGGATTCTTTTGATGGGTGGCGGGAGTGTCTTTTATTGGTCAGGCGATCAGGGGCTTTATGAGCAGTTTGACCATGTTCAAACAGGACAATGGTTTTCTTTTACCTGGCATTTCTCGATTGCGGTGTTGATCAGTTGGGTTGCTGCATATGTATTAATCCGCTTGAGCGCTTATCTATTGGAGAAAAAACTGTCGATTTAGGCTAGCATATCTATAGGATCTATGAGGAAGGAGTTTCACCATGACGACGATATTTATATATGCATTGTTGGCTGTTTTGGTGGGGCTGATGATCTGGTTGAGAACCAAAAGACGAGGGGGGCCGGTAAAAGGAAACGGAATCCGGCTTCTGCTCCCCTTGTTTATCGCATTCCCGCTTATGATGATGTCTGTGTACCAATTAATGCATATTCCCGGTCAAACGTATGCGCCCCCCGCCTTTTGGGAACTGCTGGTTGCCGGGCTATTAGGGGCTCTGTTTGGCTATGTTATTTTGCTGCATACGGCGTATGAAAGACGGGATGACGGTCTTATTTATCCCAAGCCGAACCAATATTTTAAATATATTATTATCGCTATTATCTTGATTCGCGTTGTTTTGACCCAGTACCTCAGTAGTCTGGGTACGTCTGAAGTTAGTATGCTGGCGATTACGATGGCGCTGGTGTATATCTCAATCTGGCGAATCGGGAGCTTTATCAAGTTTCGGAGAACGTTATCCGTATAACAATAGCAATGGGGTTAACAGCGGCTTACTATTCAAAAAGCGTTTATTCGCTTGGTGATAGGAGCCGCTTTTTTTGAGTTTCGGCAATTAGCAAGTTATCACACATTGTTATTGCTCCCCATATCCTTTATTCTAAGGCTTGTGGCTTGCATTGTAGCAGTACAATTATAAATTTTTGAAAGGAGGGTTATTGAGGTTTCAAAAGATTTAAATGGGGTTTAAAGTTAGATAGGCGGGGAAAAGTTGCTTTTTGCGATTAGGTGTAACTATATAAGTTACATAAAAGAAAATTGTCTTCCATATTTTATTTTATAGGTTGAGAGGGGTTCACATTCATGAAAAAACATACGGTTACTGCTGCACTCGCTGGTTTGCTTGTTCTGTCTTCTGCTGTACCGGCTTTAGCAGCCGAGGTAAAACCTACTACGGGTATTCAGGTTTGGGTAGATGGCAAGAAGGAGGCTTACAAAATTGCTCCTATCGTGAGAAATAAGCAGGTCTTAATTCCCTTGAGACAATTGGCCTCCAGTTTGGGAATTCCAATGGATGCCAAGCATATTACGTTCAATACGGCGCGACAAAGCACGACTATCCGATATGATCAGGCGACGGTTGTACTGGTGTCAGGCAGTCCGGAAGCGCAAATCAACGGGATTAAGGTACCGCTATCCACCTCGACCCTATTGACCAAACAAGGGGTAACTTATGTACCGGTTGATGTCGTCAAAGAAGCATGGGGCAAGCAAGTGATTTGGGACCCGGCCAGCCAAACGGTGCAAATCGGGGTGAGTAATAAGGATAAGGTCGTTGAAATCGTGAAAAGCTTTGAAACCGGAGATACGAAAGCGGCCGAGACCTGGATCAGCAAAGATCAGTACATTCAGCACAATCTGAGCTTTGCCAGCGGAAGAGATGCCTTGCTGCAAGGGATTAGCCAGTCGAAGGGAGCCAATGTACAGGTTGAAATCCAACGTGTAATTCAGGATGGCAATTATGTAGCGGTTCATTATAAAGAGTCCATTGCAGGAAAAACGAGCATTGTTTTTGATATTTTCCGCTTCGATAGCAATGGTAAAATCGTTGAGCACTGGGACAATATTCAGGACTCGGCTCCAGCTAATCCAAGCGGACGTACAATGATTGACGGAACAACACAGATCACGGATCTCAACCAGACCGAGACGAACAAAATGTTAATCCGCAAGTTTGTGGATGATATCCTGGTTGGCAAGAACCGCGCCGCACTGGAAAGCTACTATAACGGTGATCATTACATCCAGCATAATCCTCTTTTTGGTGACGGTGTATCCAATTTGAAGCAAGCATTTTCCGCAGCGGGAAGCCAAGGAGCTTCTTTTGGATATGGTCAGGTTCACATGGTTATTGGAGAAGGCAACTTCGTGCTGGTTGTGAGTGAATTGACATCATCTAAGGGAACTTCAGCCGCTGTCTATGATCTGTTCCGGGTAGAGAACGGTAAGGTAGCAGAACATTGGGACGTAGTTCAGGAGGTTCCAGCTAAAACAGAGTGGAAAAATACAAACGGCAAGTTTTAAGAAAAAGTGCGTTTGGGGTATGGCCTGATTGCACGCTTTCCCAACCGTCCTGTTCCTGTTAAAATGATGCAAACATATAACAGGGGGTTGAACGATGGAAGGCTTGAAGCAGCGTGTGGGCTGCCTGCATGCACATCACTCGAACATAGCCTATGTGGAACGAGCTTTTGCTTCTTATGAGGTGGAGCTGATACATTTTGTGGACCCTGGGCTTATGCGCCGGATCTCGTCAGACCCGCATCTTTCTGCGGACGATGCCAGTCGCAAGGTAGAAGAGCAACTAAGCTGGATTGCCCAAAGCGACATAGACGTTATTTTGATAACGTGCACGAATTATATCGTTTTGGCAGAAAAGGCTCAATTGACCATGTCTACACCAGTAATTGCGCTGGATGAGCCCTTTTTTCATGAGATATGCGATGATTTGCTGCCACGGACCTTGGTATTCACGAATCCGGCTACTGTAGAGGGAACGATGAAGCGTCTTTATCATACGGCTGCTCTGTTAGGCAAACCAGATATCTCTTCTTGGATAGAGGTTAAGGTGGTGGAGGACGCTTTTCAACTGATTATGCAGGGACGTGAAGACGAGTATAAGGAATTGCTGGTCCGTTCGCTGTATGAGCTGAGGAAGGCTGATCCAAGCAGAGGTCTGGCTGTAGCACAGTTGTCTATGGTTGATGCTGCGTTACAGGTGGAGCTGGAGACGGGGGAAATGATTGGCAATCCCTTACGGTCGTTGACGAATTTAATTGAGGATTTGTTAGGTTAAAAAAGTATAACTAAAAGAACTTCCAACCCGTGTTCTGGGACTATGGAAGTTCTTTTTTTGAGGCTGGCGAGCAGGTTACTTCTGCGTTGTTCATCACAGATTCTGTTGATCTGGGGTGATGAATGCTGCGCCTGCCGATTCTCTTTGGACAAGCGTAACGTATAAACGTTCATGCTCCACGTCTTCCCCCGCAATGATTTTGAGAACTTGTTCGGCAGCTACAGCGCCCCATTTACGTTTGGAATAGTCAATCGTTGTCAGACGGGGCTGAATATATTGCGCCAGCTCGATATTATCAAAGCCGACGATATGAATATCCTTGCCAATTGTCAGTTCTGATTGAGCCATTCGATTGTAAAAGCCCACTGCCATTTCATCATTGAGACAAAATACGGCTACAGGTTCCGAACACGGACCAACTTGTTGCTGCAAAATGATTTCAGCCGCCTGGTCGCCGCCCGATTTCTCAAAATCGCCGTCAATTTCGATCATTTCAGCGATGCCGCTACGCTCAATGGTCTGCTTAACTGCCTGCATCCGTTGCCATGAATCGTAAGAACCTTCTGGTCCGGTAACCACATATAGCTTGCGGTGTCCCAATTCCAATAAATGTTCGATTGCGAGAGCGGCGCCCGCTTTGTTATCCAGCAGCACCTGGTTAATGTTAGGATGATTCAGTTCACGGTCTAACACGACAATTTTATGTCCTCGCTCGGCGTAGTTCAGTAGCTCCTGACTATCAAACGTCTGATCCAGCACAATGGCGCCGTCGATCATGCGTTCCGGCAGCATTCGGTGAGATTGCTTACCGCTGCATACGATGAGATCATAACCCTTGCGGTTCAAAATTTCCTTGATGCCATACAGTAAATCTCCATAAACGTCTCCACGAAAATCAGTCAGGAAAACGCCAATAATTTTGGTCTGCCTTTTCTTGAGATTACGTGCGGCGGCATTGGGCACATAGTTAAGCTCTTTGGCAATGGCTAAAATACGTGCGCAAGTTTCTTCTGTTACCTTATCGCTACCATTTAAGGCATATGAAACGGTAGATATGGAAACGCCCGCCTGTTTGGCGATATCTTTAATGCTGACCACATCGTCACCTCCTTGTCGTCCGTCTTATAATTGCTATTGTATATTCATTATTAACCACATATCTATTCTAAATGTCGTAGTCCTACACATAAGCAGCAAAGGGCGATCCCGCAAGATCGCCATCCCTTTGTTGCCTATACCAGATTTAGCATCAAAAACTCTTTATAAAATAATTTCCAGACGGTGTACACCGTCATGTTCTGCTAAGGCCTGCTCGAAAATCTCACGTTTGATGCGCAAGGCACCAGAGCGGTAGCGATTATCATCGGCTGGCACGCTTTCCAGTGGTGTCCCGTTCAATACTGCACGGCCTTGCTCACTACCAGTACGCTCTTGCAGCATGCGGTAGACGAAGGTAATTGGTTTTCCTGCAAAGGAAAATTCAAATTCCAATCCGTCGAGATGATCCGGCAGCACAGGGTCCAGGATCAGGTCTTCGCCCGATTGACGAATACCAAGGACATTCGATATGAGCTGATTCATGTAGATTCCCGGACCGCTGGAATAGATTCTCCAGCCGCCTTTGACGGGTATGGCTCCTTCACGCAGTTCACCAAACCGTTCCTGGGCTTCATAGCGGGTGTTAAATTTACCGTCCGAGCTACTGAAATAGGCGTTGCTTTGGCGCCATTCGGCATTCGGTACGGACGCACGGATGCCGACCGGATTGATGAGCTTCAAGCTGTGCCAAGCGTCATCCTTGCGTCCCAACTTGGCCATCGCTTCCGCAAAGCGGATATGGGCATGCACATATTGCAGCCCGACCTCACGTCCAAAGTTGGCCGCTTGCTCTGCACGCTTGAAGTGCGAGCTCACACCGCCATCATACTGTGCAGGGCGGTTCATCAGACGCACACCATCCGGGCAGAGGAACTGCTCACGGATGAGCTGCTCATGAGCCAATGCTTGTTCAGGCGTGAGCAGCTGGCTGATCATGCTGCGTGTCATTGGCAGCAACCGATAATGGATTCCTGTCTCGGTGTCAGACGGATGGAGCATCAGCTTAGGTTGACCGGGCTCTTCCATATACACGAAGCCCGGAATAATTCCGCTCTCCAGCATGTAGCGGTTAAAGTCTTTACGGATGCCATTAGCCATTTGATGTAGATCTTGTGCGATCTTGTCGGCTTCGCTTACTACACCCGCGGGGGCCTGCTCCAAAGCAGCAGCAAAGTTACTAATAACTTGGTAGGTGAGTGCAACCGTCCAGCTGCTCGCCATGTATTGCTTCAGCTGAGCATTGGCTGGCTGGAGGGTATCATCCCAATCGCCGTCGCCATAGGCCGACAAATACGTATCATGAAGGAAATTCTCCCGAATATATTCGATTTCCTTCAGGGCATGTTCCATGAGAGTCGCGGTCTGCTTGGTATAATCGAAAGTATGCCGATGGGTGTAAGGTACATTTTCTCCCAGAATACTGTAATCACGGGTAGCGGTCAAATAGTCGCCCAGTACCTTGAGCGGCCAGACGATAATATCCCCATGGCTTTCTTCTTGCTGCACGTGAGTATAGTTGTCAAACATAAACCATTGCGGCCAGTTTCCGCTGTCCTCGTACTGATGGCTGAAAACAGTCAGCAGAATGGAACGAACCTCGTCGAACTTTTGCGTAGCTGAGAAATATTCCACAGGCCCCTGACACACATCACGTGTTCCCCAGGCTGCACCGCCGTATTGCTCCAGACCGTGAGGCACAGAGTAGTGAACGAGCATATTGTGGGTGTACCACCAAGCCACTGCGTTCACACGGAATAGCTCACTCGTTTCATGTTGACCCAGCGACAGATGGAAACCGTTCATAAGCTCGGCAAAATATTCCCGATAGCGCTCGCGCTCATCTTCAAAGGAAGCGTGACGCTCTTTGTGCGCTGATTCTTGCCCGGCTGAAAGCCCATTCAGCCAACCCTGCACGGTGCAGGTCCATTCGCTGCTGTCACCCAGCTCCAGCACGACTAGGGACGCATCAGCGGAAGCTGTACCCTGTAGCAGTACGTGAGCGTCGCTCACCTGCTGTAATGGAGCACCCTCGACGTGCATTCGGTACAGCAGGTCTGGATAGGCTTCGGCACTCAGGGAAGCAGAGTCTGCCCGGAAGAGCAGGGCGTCACCTGCATGTTCCATATGAAACGGAAGCTCATATTCGTTCACATGCATAGACATTTGCTGAGTGATGAGGAACGGATAGGTTTTGCCGCTTGCCGCACGCATATGAAGCCGTACTTCTGGGCTATCGGCATTTGTATGGTTTGTAATAATGAATGTATCGTCAGCCGTTTTGTAGTACCAGCGCACATAATTAAAGCCAATCTCGAACAGGGAAGGCATCGTGAGCAGGCGGTATTTCCCTTGGATTCCGACATAGATACGCTGACCGGATGTCTTGGGAATATTGAGCGCATTACGCGCGTTGGTGATCATTTTGTTGAAGTTTGTATTGCCGATCACGAGCTGGGAGTTGAACACCCCGTACATATAGGAGGTGGTTGTAATGGTTTCTTCCTTGCCTCCTGCGTAATGCCCGCCCATTAAAATGTGCCCATGGGGACGCTCTACACGAAGCTCTTTGGATTTGAGTACGACATGCTCATAGCTGTCCGTGAAAAAGGAAAGTAGTTCATCTCCATCCCGTTCTTCTTCCTGCCGTTTCGGGAAAAGTTGATTCACTTCGGCAGCGGTTAAGTCCAGCGTGCGCAGCGGCTCACCGATGGTTTGAGCTGGAGCCACACGCCCTGCCTGAAGATCACTTGTCGCGTGTGCCGGTATGCTGGTCTCGGAAGTGTCCGCTAGAACGGCAGCTACTTCGTCACGTGCCTTTGTCACCAGCTCCTGATACTCCAGCTTTGTCACTGCGGCTGGATGATTGGGCTGGAACAGACCGTAAAAAGTAAAGCGAGCTTCCCCTGCAAGTTTCACCCGCTCAGATTGCAACGCGGTATAGGCGAATTCGTATTGGTACACTTCATTGGCGAGCGAGTCACGATGGAGTGCTTCCGGCTCATTCGTTTCTTTGTACGAAAGTCCAAAGAACTGAAATCCGTCAGTCGAGTAACCAACAGTGCGGGTTAACGAGCCTTGTTGAATGTATGGGAACGCCTGACTTTGAGGCTGGTTTTGACGTGAGCAAACGGTGTAGCCTCTTTGTTCATCATGGTAGACGGTGTGGTCAATATATTGAGACAAATAAGCTTCATTACTGCGCACAGCGGCGGTATCGGCAATGCCAATATCCTGACCGTACACGACATCTGCTTCCACGTCATCGCCCTGTAGGGTTACATCCCAGAACCATACTCCCAGGCGGCTTAGCGTGAAGGTCACCTGATAGCCTACACCAGCGGTGAAACCCTCCCAAATAATCTGCTGATCCGTTTGTCGGATGACTCCCGGTGAGCGAACTCCAAGCAGGGGAGTGATACTTACACCGGACGGACGGTACAATCTCAAGTACAGATTGTTCAAGGAACCGTCGACTGAATTGGTCAACAGCTGGTTGATCATCGTTGAGCCGTGAGCGATCTTATACACATCACCGCTGCTCAAGAAGGTAAAAGACAGGTCGCCGGCCCGTAGCAAAATATTTTGATCCAGACTTGTATTCATCAAAGGGAACGCCTCACTTTCCTGTTTATTTCACTAACCGAAAACGGCTTTCACTAGTATCTCGGCTGTTAGGTCCTGTAAAGACGGCAAATTCACCGCTGTCACTACTGAAGCTCAAATCTGCATGATGATAGCGCAGCTGAGGCTCGGTCAATGCAAATTCCACTTCCCGGCTTTCGCCTGGGGCAAGAAGGACTTTGCAGAAATCTTTCAGTTCTTTCATTGGACGAACCGTATCACCGCTGATATCACGAACATAGAACTGGACGGTTTCCTCGACCGGACGTGTTCCTGTGTTCGTTACCTGCACTTTAACGGTCAGTTCCTGACCGGGTATAAGGGTATCGCCGGAAAGCTGTACGCTGTCATAGGCTACATCGGTGTAGCTCAGTCCATAGCCGAACGGGAATAAAGGTTCGTTTGGTACGTCTAGATATTGGGACACGTAGCGTTCTTTTGTATTCGGATCTAACTGCGGGCGTCCCGTATTAAAATGATTGTAGTACACGGGCACCTGTCCGACCGATTGCGGGAATGACATGGTCAGGCGACCCGTAGGTTCGGCATCACCGTACAACAAATCGGCAATCGCCGCGCCGCCTTCACCACCAGGGAACCAGGCTTCCAATACGGCGTCTGCTTCTTCAATGACACCGTGCAGATCCAACGGACGACCATTAAATAATACGGCTACCATAGGCTTGTTCAGCGTCTTCAGGCGCTTCACTAGTTCCAACTGGGCTTGTGGCAGGCGAATATTGGAACGGCTGCCTGCTTCACCACTCATATCGGAGCGCTCACCAAGCGCCAACACGATAACCTCTGCTTGGCTGGCTGCTTGCAGAGCTTTCGCATATTGCTCCTCAGTTATATCGTCGATAGAGCAACCTGCCGCAACCGTGAGCAGCGAGGAGGATATTTTCGATTGGAACCCGTCGACAACGCGAATAGCTTCCTCCTGTGAACCACTCCACGACCAAGAGCCCAGGATATCACCGCTCTCTGCGAAAGGTCCGATCAACGCAATATGCTGATTGCGATTCAATGGAAGAACGGAATCATTTTTGAGCAATACGCAAGATTTAATAGCTAATTCTTTGGCAACCGTACGGTGAGCTTCGCAGAACACAACTTCACATTCACGCTCAGGGTCTGCGCCGCGTAGCGGGTTTTCGAACAAGCCCAGCTTTTGCTTGAGCTTCAATATACGCATCACGGCTTCATCAATGAGCGCTTCATCCAGTTGTCCGCTGCGAACCAGCTCAGGCAGATGCCCGTTATAGCAGGAGGTCATCATTTCAATATCTACGCCAGCCAGCAGTGCTTTCTTCGCTGCCTCGCGCTCATCCTCGGCGATGCCGTGAGGGATAAGCTCCTTGATGGCGGCCCAATCCGAGATGAGTACACCATCAAAGCCCCATTCATCACGAAGCAAATCACGCATCAGGCGCTTATTGCCCGTTGCGGCTACACCTTCTACGGTATTGAAGGACGTCATCACCATTTCGCAGCCTTCATCTAAAGCAGCTTTGTAGGAGGGGAGATAATACTCTCGCAGCTGCCATGCGGATACATCTACAGTGTTGTAATCCCGTCCGCCTTCGCCAGCTCCATATGCGGCAAAATGCTTCACGCATGCAGCCACCCGGTCGGTATCGTTCGTCAGATCTTTACCCTGAAACCCGCGCACAAACGCACGAGCAAATTCGCTGTTGAGGTAAGGGTCTTCCCCTGTAGATTCCATCACACGGCCCCAGCGCGGGTCACGCACCAGATCGACCATAGGAGCGAATGTGACGTGAACACCGGATACAGCCGCCTCGCGGGCTGCAATGGTAGCGCTCTCTTCTGCAAGTTGCATATCCCATGAGCAACCAATGGCCAGCGGGATAGGGAAAATCGTTTTGAAGCCGTGTACAATATCTGCCATAATTAAAAGCGGAATACCCAGACGATTTTTACTCAAATGAGCCTGCTGAACACGAATCGCTTCCTTGGCCCCTGCGATACCAAGCACGGAACCGACGTTATGGACATTTTCCTCTGTGATGCCGAGAGAAGCCATGGGGCCAGTAATTTGACTATCCGTTCCCGCTTCTTCAAAGAAGGCACCCACAAGCTGTAGCAGTTGATCGACTTTTTCTTCAAGCGTCATGTTTTCTAAATAGGAATTCAGGTGTTGTTCCATCATAATCCTCCATAAGCTGTATTGTTGGTGGACAGCTCTTTTTTTTCAGATTCATGAGATTTTTTGGATAAAATTGATTCAAAAAAGTGCTGAACAGGCTAATAGCTAGTATAGAAGCATAATATTCTGTCGTATTATTAATCGAAACGTTTCTATTGTTGAACTCAGTTGGATTATATACGCTTTCAAATGGAGAGTCAAATCCAATTCAGGGGGTTTTTATAGGCTAAATAACGTAATAAAGATGATATAAACGAAAAAAAGTCGGGATTCTGAGCGAATAAAATATAATATTCCTATTGAATACGGTTTCAATTTGTTCTATAATGACTATCGAAACGTTTCTATTGACGGGTATGGTCCTTGTGCTTTGAACATAAGTGTTATAGCGGTATTCTTTAATCGCTATGTATTTACATGCATCAGGATTTTGCAAGATTCGATTCCAGTCGCTCCAAAATGCAATATATAGATGAACGAGACCATTTCGTTCTATATATTGTTCATTGGAAGTCGCTAATTGTATTTTCGCAAAATCCTCGTATTTGAATCCGTTATCATATTGCATGATCGGTAAACCGATCATCTCGGGAGGAATTCGTATGATGAAAAGAACGTTGGGGATCATTTTGGCAAGCACCTTATTACTGGGGGGCGCGCTGGCAGGCTGCTCGTCCAAGGATGATTCGTCTGGCAAAGATGCGAACGGCAAGACGACCATCACCATGTGGGGCATGGGAGCAGAAGGGAAACTGCTGCCTGAAATTGTAAAAGATTTTGAGAAAGAAAATCCAGATATTCACGTTGATGTACAGGCGTTGCCTTGGGATAACGCTCACGATAAGCTGCTGACAGCAGTTGCTTCAAAATCCGGTCCGGACGTGGTTCAGTTAGGTACATCATGGGTTCCCGAACTTGCGTCTGCGGGTGCATTGACGGATATTACCCCTTATATCAGCAAGTATCCTGAACTGGAATCGAAGAATTTCTTCGAGGGTGCTGTAGGTACGACAAAATTTGAAGGGAAACCGGTCGGTGTGCCTTGGTACACTGAAACGAGAGTTTTGTTCTATCGTTCCGACCTACTGAAACAAGTCGGATATAATGAAGCACCTAAAACGTGGGAAGAGCTTTCCGATGCTGCCCAAAAGCTGGCGGCTCGGGGCAAAGGCAAATATGGTATCTCCTTTAGTGCAAAGGAGCAGTCTATGGGCTTTATGTTTGCTCTCCAGAACGGTTCCAAACTGGTTGACGAGCAGGGCAATCCGTTGTTCAACCAACCACCGTTTGTAGATGCTGTGAAGTATTTGAATACTTTTTTCCAAAACGGCTCTAACGCAGTGGATATTGGAATTGACTCTGTTCAAGGTTTACAAGGTGATGGTATCGTTCCAATGTTTATCAGCGGTCCTTTTATGATTAAAGAAATCAAGAGCAAGGCACCAGAACTGGAAGGTAAATGGAATATAGCGGAGCTTCCTGGCAAAGTAAACAACCTGTCCGTTTTGGGTGGAGCGAACCTTTCAATTATGCAATTCAGCAAGCACCCAGAGGAGTCGGCCAAATTCATGGCTTACATGAGTAAACCAGAAACGCAGCTGAAATGGATGGAACTGTCCAGTAACTTGCCTGCGGCTACTAAATCGTGGGAAGATGCCAAGCTTAAGAGTGATCCGATGCTTCAAACTATTCGTAAACAGCTGGACCATTCCGCAGCATTGCCGCAACTGGCAGCATGGGAAGAGGTTTCTCAACAATTCATCAAGAGCTTTGAGCGTGTTTACCGTGGTCAAGCGGACGTACAGAAGGAAATGGATGACTTTAATCAGCAGGCTGCAAGTATTATGAAAAAATAATGATCCATATCCGCCATTGTCAAAGGGAGTGAAGGCATGAAAGGAAGCTCGCAGAAGCTTGCGCCATACTTGTTTATCGGTCCCTCCATCATCCTGTTGACGCTGTTTTCGCTGTTGCCGATTCTACTGGCGCTCGTAATCAGCTTCACGGATATGGATCTGTCAGGACTCGTTAATTATGATAGTATTCGCTTTATAGGTCTGGAAAATTATACAAACGTACTAATGGACCCTTCCTTTATAAAGTCCCTTGGTAATACCTTGTTCTTCGTCATCATCGGTGTTCCGTTGGTGCTGATATTTTCGCTTAGCATCGCGATTCTGATTAACATGGGTAAATCACGTGCTTTTAAAGTATTCCGCGTCGTGTTCTATCTACCGTCCGTAACGAATGTGGTTGCGGTCGCAGTCGTTTGGAGCTATCTATATAATCCGACGCTTGGATTATTCAACTATGTACTTGGTTTAATGAATTTAGGTCCCGTCCCATGGCTGACCGATCCAACAGTAGCGAAGGTTTCGTTGATTGTGTTGGCAGTTTGGCGGGGCATCGGCTTAAACATGATTATTTTTATTGCGGCTATTAAAGGGATTCCGGGCTCTTATTATGAAGCGGCTCAGCTTGACGGTGCCAATACATGGCAGCAAATTCGTTATATTACGCTTCCGCAGCTTCGTTACGCTATTTTCTTCGTGTCCATCACGACGATGATTGGCTGGCTGCAATTTTTCGAGGAACCGTTTGTCATGACTAAAGGGAAACCGCTCGATGGCACGCTGACAGCATCCCTGTTCATTTACAATAACGGCTTCCAATTTAGTAAATTCGGGTATGCCGCGGCGGGATCGTTCATTCTGTTCTTCGCGATCATCGCGGTGACGCTGATTCAGTTCCGTTTGCAAAATAAAGCGGAGTCCTGATAGAGAGAGGTGATGAACGTGAAAACAGCTGTTCAGCAAGCCCGCGCCAATACGCGCAGTGGTGAAAAAACATTTCAATGGTTCGTGGCGATTCTCCTGACCGTGGGAGGTCTGTTGATGGTGCTGCCTTTTGCGTGGATGATTCTATCCTCCTTTAAGACAGAGGGTGAGGTAACCAAAATTCCTCCGACCATCTGGCCGCAGCATTTTACACTGGATAATTTTAAATTACTATTCGATAGCATGGCTTTTGGAACCTATCTGACGAATACGCTGATCATTGTTTTAGCTTCCTTCTTCGGATTATTCCTGAATGCCATGGCAGGTTATGGCTTTGCCAAATTCCAATTTAAAGGCAAAGGGTTTCTATTCTACCTGGTACTGGCAACGATGATGATTCCAGGTCAAGTGACGATGATTCCCGTCTACTTGATCCTGAACCAGATGGGATTGACCAATTCCATGCTGGGGATTGTCCTTCCTGGATTGGTAGGCGCGTTCGCGATCTTCCTGTTCCGGCAGTTTATGTCCGATATCCCGGAAGAATTGCTGGAGGCGACACGTCTCGATGGAGCAGGGGAGTTCCGTACTTTTCTGCAAATCGTATTGCCTATCTCGACACCAATTCTGGCAGTACAGGCCATTTTAACCTTTATTGGTGGATGGAATAGCTTCCTGTGGCCGCTCATTATTGCGAACGATGAGAAGCTGTACACCTTGTCCGTCGGGCTGTCACTGCTCAAGGGGCAGAACGAAAGTCAATTTGCTCTTCAAATGGCAGGCTCGACCTTCATGGTCGTTCCGATCATGATTATCTTCATTGTTTTCCAAAAGTATATTATTGAGAACTACACGATTTCGGGGATTAAGTAATAGTGTAGTATGAATACAAGTCATAGTCACAAGAACGAACAGCGGAGCTTCTCTTTGGGAGAGGGGCTCCGCTGTTTTTGCTTTACATAGATATATTTATATATGAGTTAGACAATATTGATGGGACAATGTACGAAGCTTTCTTTTCAGTCTATAGATTCGAGTCGTTGTAGCCGTAACCGAAATATTATATTTGGTAGCGAGCAAGGGCACAGACAGTTGTCGACAAAAGTAGTCTTCATAGAGTGTATATTCATTGTTGGAAAGCTGCATTAGAATATTAACGATAACCGTATCCACATCTCCCAATCTACGATTTTCCCACTCCTCCTCTACCGAATTTGAAAAACTACAGATTTTCTCACATTCAAGCGTAGTTTCATGCTTTTTTTGTGTATAGTAGCACCTAAATGATTTATATATAAGATTTTTAGCCGTAAGGTACAGCCAACCCTTTACATTGGGGTGATGTTTGAGCTTGAGCAATTGCTGTCTTGCCGCTACAAAAGTATCTTGTGTACATTCTTCTGCCATAAATGTAAAGCAAGACTGATTCTTGATTAAATGCATACAGAAACGATATACCTCACTCAGATAAAGTTCACAAATTTTTCTGTAAAAGCATCTGGAACTACCTCTGCACTGATCCTCTTTGCAACAGTCGATAACCATCGTAGTCGGCATTGTTCAAGCCCCCTTTGGACGGATAAAAAATAAATGATTTTTGTATGTGCCAATCATATACATTAATTCCAATTTTCAAGAATGACATAAATCATATTTAATCTCGTAAATGTGGAATTACTAGAACAGTTAAAAGATATTTTAAAGTGATTTTGATTCTGATACGGAATTAGTTAATAGGGGGAGAGGGTGCACCTGGTGAAAGGGGGGGAAGGATGAAAGAATCCATAGTATATAAACGTTTGGCAGCAACATTTAGACCTTATCTGAAGACGGTCACTATCATTTTGATATGTCTCATCCTATCAGCGGGCTTGAATATATTATTGCCTTTAACAAGCAAGATTATTGTGGATCAAGGTCTCCTGAAAGGGAATATGCAGGCTGTAATCCTGTACACTTCTGCTGCGTTTTTAATCGTTTGCTTGGATAAGCTGCTGAATGTGTGTAAAGAAACCTTTCGGGCAGGCTTAAGCGCACAGGTTACCTTTTCATTATTTGAAAAGGCGTATCTGCATCTGACAAGAGTACGAATGAGTTATTTTAACCGAACCAATGAAGCGGAGCTGCTGAACCAAATTGGCACGGATGTAGGCAATGTATCGAGGATCACAGATAGTGGAGTATTTTTTGTCATTATGCAGGCGTTCAGCATGATTGGTGGTTTATGTGGTTTGCTGCTCATTAACTGGAAAATGACTGTAATCGTGCTGTGCTTTTTACCCATCAAATATGTTGTGGTGAAGTATTTTGTGAAGCGTAGAAAAAAACTGGTGGGGGATTTAATTGAAGGCAGTAGTGATTTTGCTCAGTGGTTTGGGGAATCTGTCGGGGGCATGAAGGAGCAGCGAATGTTTGGTCTTATTCCACATAAGCATCAGCAGTTCTCATCCAAGCAGCGTCGAATTGTAGAATCAGAACGAAAATTATCACTTCTGGACGCCTGGAATATCGCTTCGGAATCTATTTTAATTCAGCTTCTAATGATGCTTTTGTACGTTGTGGGTGCTAATCTTATCTTTCGTTTACAGCTTACTGTAGGTGGGATTTTTGCCTTTGTTTCTTACAGTGCTTATGTTACCACTCCTGTATTCGCTATTTTAAACATTGGCTATATGCTGGCTGAAGTCGTTCCCTCCGCCATTCGATATTATCAGTTCTTGGATTGGGCAGAGGAAGAAACATCTAATTCATTCACTCCAGCGTCTTTACTAACTGAGCCGCCATTCGAAGATCACATTGCATTTCATAATGTTTCTTTTTCCTATACCAAGGACGAACCCGTACTGCCCCACGTGAGCTTTAGGATTGCCCGAGGGGAAAAAGTAGCTATCATTGGAGCAAATGGGGCAGGGAAGTCTACGTTGCTGGATCTGATTATGAGATTCAGCCAGCCTGATCAAGGGATAATCACTTATGACGGCATTGACATCCAAAGCTATGAGATAGATGAGTATCGAAGTCAAATAGCTTTGGTCAGTCAGCAGGTGTATTTATTTGATACTACTATTTTTGGCAATATCCGCATAGGCACAGAAGTCACTAATGATGCAATAGAGGCCATTATCGCGGAGGTTGGTCTGGAAGAATTGGTTCAGAACTCGGCAGATGACTTCCCTATAGGCTCGAATGGCTCCAGATTGTCGGGTGGGCAAAGACAGAAAATTGCTATGGCCCGGGCATTGATCAGGGAAGCGCCATTGTTTATTCTCGACGAGGTGACCTCCAATCTAGACACAGCAGCTAGGCTAAATGTTCAGCAATTGTTGAAGACCCGGTTGCGTGAAAAGACCGTAATCATCGTTACACATCGCAGCGAGATACTAGCGCATGTTGATAGAGTTATTTTGTTGGAGAACGGCGAACCAGCCCAAATAGGATCACACTCCCATTTTATGACCTGTCATGCAGAATACAGAGGATGGGTATTAGGGGAAGAAGAGGTCCCCATAAAATGATGAAAAAAACAAACGCTTTCATAGTGTGATTTAACACCATGTACGGAATTAGTATAGGTGAACACCTTTTTAAATCATATCATGAATGGGAGGAGTAGTTTAACATGCGTAAGCTTGTGAAAAGAAGCACGAATGTAGGCGACACGATTGAGGCATTTGGCTGTGGTTGTTCCTGTTATTGTCCTTGCTCCTGTTATTGCGCAGGCAGTTTGACTCGAAGCTCCAATACTCAGCGTGAAAGTGACGGTTCTTATCGCAGAGATAACGGAACTGGAATTGGTAATTATTAAGCTTGTATCTGTATGGAGGAGCCTGGGCATTCCAGGCTTCTGTCCACATCAAAACAGAGTAGGTGTGAATCATGAACATGTGCCAACCCTTTATATACACATTTCAGACGAGACTCCACCATTATGTATATGATGTAAATACCAATTTAATTTTGAGGATTAAAGAGGAGGCTTACCATTTCCTGAATTCGCATTCCAGCTTCGACCTGGATCAGATGGAGGCTACACCGGAATTGCAGCACTATATCCGTGACTTGTTGGATAACGGATTTTTATCTTCACAGCGTCCGCAGATTATGAATCATCCCAAGACAAAGCACCTGGAGCATATGCTTCAGCATCAGCTGAAGACCCTCACCTTACAGGTAACTCAAAATTGCAATCTTAGATGCTCTTACTGCGTTTATTCAGGAGGATATGACAATCGAGGTCATACCAGTCTGATGATGGATTTTGAGACAGCGCGCAAGTGTATTGATTTTGTCATTGATAGGTCAGTAGACAGTGACCGTTTGGATTTTGGTTTTTATGGGGGAGAGCCGCTTATTAATTTTCCGTTGGTCAAGAAGTGTGTGGAATATATCAAGGAGCAGGTAGCGTATAGAGATGTAGGCTTTCATTTGACGACCAATGGTACGCTGCTTAATGACGATATTTTGGCCTTTCTGGATGAACATCGTTTTGTGCTTACGATCAGTCTGGACGGAGATCAAGAGAATCATGACAGAAACAGACGATTTGCTGTTAACGGGCGGGGCACCTTCGATACGATTATTGCCAATGTGGATAAAATTAAGAGAAATTACCCGGACCTCTTTGAATGGATTAATTTTAATGTGGTGCTGGATACCCGTAATGATTTTGGTTGTATCAATGATTTTTATACGAATTATGAAACCTTCGAAAGCCTGTACAGTGTAAGGTCGTCCTACATTAACGATGCTTATGTGAAGGATGAAATTTTGTACAGAAATGAATTTATTGAGCAGAGAGGCTATGAGGTAGTTAAAATGATGCTTTCCAAGTTTGGAAGAGTAGATGAAAATCATGTCTCCAAGCTGATTAAGGACTATTATATTCAGATGTATTTCCGAATGTTTCATTATAGAAAGCCTTCTGCGGGAATGCCGATAGAAGCGCATCATGGTGGACCCTGTGTGCCTGGTGTACAGCGATTGTTTGCGGATGTGCATGGAAATCTCTATCCATGTGAACGGGTCAGTGAGCAGTCGGAGGTGGTGCAGATTGGAAAAGTGGACACAGGCTTTGAAGTGGATAAAATCAGCCAGATTTTGAATGTAGGGACAATCACGGAGGATGCATGTAAAAACTGTTGGAATTTCCGCTTTTGTACGCTGTGTGTTGCTGTAGCAGATGATTTGCATACCTTGTCCAAAGAAAAGAAGCTGAGTCATTGTTCGGTAGTCAAAAATGATATTAGGCACACCTTACTTGATTATTGCATGATGAATGAGCTGGGCTATGATTTCTCCGAGGATACGATTCTCGATTTTGAAAAAGCATGAGGGGTGTCTCCATGACCAATAAATTAATCATTTTTCCGTTTGATTATGAAACGATAGCCCTGGTTAGGAACTTGAATCTATTAGGAAGTTATGA
Organism: Paenibacillus sp. FSL P2-0322; assembly: GCF_037975315.1. Classification (NCBI taxonomy): domain Bacteria; kingdom Bacillati; phylum Bacillota; class Bacilli; order Caryophanales; family Paenibacillaceae; genus Paenibacillus; species Paenibacillus sp. FSL P2-0322. The sequence goes on from NZ_CP150243.1 coordinate 392,705, forward strand.
GGAAGTTGTACTTATTTCTTTTCAAGGGTCGGGTATGATCGGGAAAGATGCCTGTGTAACGGACAAGGGGGAAGTGACAGGCTTCATAGTGAAGCCAGAGTCTTGTTTGGAGCAAGAAATGGAGCGTTGTGATGCCATATTACTGGTGAAATCCAATTTCAAGCTGGATGTAGCTGAGGTGTATCTTCCCGTGATCCAGAAGGCTGGACAACTTGGCAAAAAAGTCATGTGTAATTTCACTTTGCCAGACTCATGTATGGAATTCATCGAACCCTGTGAGGAGCAAGATGACAAGCTGATTTTAAAAAATACATTTGATGTACGCACGAAAGATATTTTACCGCCTGACCCGGGCTCTGTTATTCATGATTTTTTTACACCGGTTCTGTTTGTATTAGGACTGAACGAGCGAACACATAAGCTTAATTTGCAGCTTAACCTTCGGCAGAAGCTTGAAGCACAAGGATATCGGGTGTCGCAAATCACATCTAATGGATGCGGGGAGCTGATTGGTGCACATTCTTTTCCACAGTTTATGTTTGAGAGCGGTATGACGGAAACCCAGAAGATTATCATGTTTAATCGGTATTTGAAAAAAATAGAGCAGAGCGAAAAGCCTGATCTAATACTCGTGGGCATTCCAGGTGGGATTGTTCCCTTTAACAATACGTTCACGAATTATTTTGGAGTAACCTCATTTTTGGTATCCCGCGCTGTTAGAGCGGATGGCCTAATCTGTTGTCTTCACTATGATGAATACAATATAAAATATTTGGAGCATGTGAAACAGTACATGGAAAACCGTTTTTCCTCTTCATTATTAGGATATGCCATATGTAACAATGTATTCGACAGTTACTCTTCTTCCACAGTCAATATGCAATATGCATCTGTTGATCATCGTTTCGTGGAAGAGAAAAAGCAGGAGTTTTCCAATTATTCCGTGCCTGTACTCCATCTGTCCAACGATGAAGATATGAATAGGCTGACGAAGGATATTTTACATTATTTTTCGGTTGATCATCACGTAGTTCAGTTGTAATGGAGGGAAGAACATGAACTTTACTCAGGATGTAACGGGAACAGGAATGAAACTGGAAAATATATTTTGGAAGCTTTTTAAAATAAAAGCGGGTGAGATAAATAAAGAGGCTACATTACTGGGTCCTGATATGGGGTTGTTCCCCAGAGATCTGGTATATCTATTATTTGAAGTGGAAAAAAGCTTTGCTATCCTAATTCCGGAAGAGCGTATAGTGGGAGGGGGGTTGCTTACATATAACAGCTTGTATGAGACGATAAAGGACTGCTTAACAGTGGAAAAGGAATGAAGGATTTGTGAAAATGATGATAAAACATACAAAAACATACAAAAAAATCCGATATACCTCTAGAATCACTTATTTCAGGATTTTGAAAAATCCTCATTTAGAAGAGAATTGGAGGTTTTAGGATGAATGTATCATTTACATCATCTCACCAATCGCCGTTCCGCACCGCAGATAACAACCGACTTGAACTACGGCATTCCCTTTCCGCTCAGGCTGAAAGGAAGGGTATAGGCAAGCCACAAAACAAGGTTATTCAACAATTGACAGAACAAAAGCAAAATTTGATGGAGAGGCGTTCGGACTATTTAAGTAATGCTCTCAAGCGTGGTCTTGGTCCGGAAGCTGTAAAAGCTGAAATGGAAGAGATAGATAAGCAGATTCAGCAAATTGACGAGAACATTCAAAAGCAGTCACTGGAAGAGCAAAAAAAGGCTTTAGGCATGGATGAGGAAAGTAAAAAAGAAGCTCAGAAAGGCAAAAAGGAAGAATATACGCCTAAGACTGCTGAGGAGCAGCAGCAAAGATTGATCACCTATACAATGCATAGTGTTGTATCTGCAAACAATGAGTTGAAGAGTGCCAAAATAGCCAAAACGGCACAAATCACATTGGGAAGCGAGGCTAAGGGGTGGGAAAACGCTAACCCTGCAAAATCAGCAGCTTTGCGTGAAAAGGCAGAAGGACTTAATGGAAAGATCATGGAAATCGCTGCGAATATTAATGAGCGTATCACCGAAGCGGTGAATAACGAACCGATGATTACAGATCGGGTTGAACCTAAGGATGAGCAGGAGGCGAATGCAGAGGCAGACAGGGTGTGGACTGAACAAGAGCTCAATGCCTATCTAGACTCGGCTAAAGACGGGGCGAAGACTGCAGGCACGAAGGTAAATATTGCAGTCTGATCCGGCTATCATGTACATGGTTCGCTAAATTAGGAGGGTGCTTTCAGACGAACGCTATCGTTCGCAGAGGCACCCTCCGCTTACTCTAATGGAACGGAACAGAGCCGTGAGATTCATTTCACAATCCGAAGAGACAGGGGGAGAAAAAATGAATGGCAAGATCCATGTAGCCATTATTGACGACGGGGTTAATGCTGGCTTTTTAAACACCCAATTATTATATAACGTCGAAATAGCTCATGGAGACGTAGAAGATGGACGCACCTTAAATCACGGTACGCTATGTGCAGCTATTGTACAAACGTATTTTCCAGATGCGATCATCAGTAGTGTAAAAATAATGAACGATAGAAAAGGAAATGCAGCTCAGCTTTGTGCTGCGCTGGATTGGTGTGTAAAGCATGGTGTACAGGTAGCCAATATCAGCCTGGGAAGTATAAATTATCGAGATCGAGGCATGCTGCGGGAAGCTGTAAATAATGCAGCTATGGCGGGATTAATTATGGTATGTGCAGCACAAAATGGAGGACTTCTTACTTATCCGGCTTCCTTTGCCAATGTGATTGGTGTGCGCTGCGATCATAGCGGTATACTCACAGCAGGACAATATACATATGATGCTGAGAAAGCATTCTCAAGTGGTATCGATTTTACCGCTTTTGCCAAGCATGAGCTGATAGGTGCAGCTGGAGAGGCTGTACAATGTCCCAACAGCAATAGCTATGCCACTCCATTCGTTACAGCACAGGTATGTAGAGTTTTGCAGAAGTCCAAGCGTGTTCCTTCCATAGAAAAGCTAAAACATATTTTACATAAGTATAGTTATCATCCGCTACAGGATACCATATTACCCGTAATGCGTTACAAAAATCCGGATTGGATACGGCGCGCCTATGTGTTTATAGAGGATTGTGCAATTAGTTCGAAAGCACCCTATTATTTTGAGACCCAATGTGAAGCTCAACTCCCTGGCGACAAAATTGCTGCGATCTTCGAACAAGCCATCCTGCGGGAGCGAGAACAACAGGACACAGCGCTCGAAGGTGGACAACGGGTATACGGCCTTACAGATACGATTGTCTTGCTAGGGGAAATGGAGCCAGTGAGTTTGCAGGAAGTGGAGCAATTGGCTTCACGTTATGGAAAAAATGTCGTCTATATTTCTAAAAATCAACGACATATCCCCGCACTGAATTTTTCATCTTGCTATTTGCGCTGGTGGCAGCAAGAGGGGGGGCTCTTTATGACGCGGGAGAAGGCAATCGCAATAGAGGATTCTCGCATTCCGCTTATTTGTATTTATTATGACAAGGGCATTGACATTATTTATTTTTTGCATGAGTTGAGAGGGGAATTTGCCCGGGATGGATATCAAAGCTGGATCGCGGTGGACCAGTCCGCGGCAGTGTTGCATGATATGGAGTATACGCTCCCTTCGAATGCAAGCAATGGATTACAGGAACTGTTATATAATGCGGGTACAATGGCATATAACGCTTATACGGATATTGCTATTTTGTGTGTAGAGGCTACGAATATTACGCATTGCACCAAAGAACGAGTTTTATTAGACGTTGATATTGAGCTTTCTATCCTGGTGAAAGCGGAAACTGAACGTATTTATATATCTATACGGACAGAGCAGGGATATTTGAAAGAAGGGGTCCTCTCGAATTTAAACGTGGGCGATATAGGTGGTATTTATACATATTTAGAACAACTGTTGGTAGACTGATATTCACTATTTAAAACAGGCTGCAAGATATGGAAGTAGGCACTATTTTGAACCCACCTGTAATCCGTTATTCTATTTAGCAAAGTGGTTATTCACTCAATAAGTTTGTTTATAAAACGAAATATTTTGAAGTACGTAACCAATTGCTTATCGTTTATCATTAACGTTAATAAATATATTAAGTATTTAATAATAATGTTGACTATGATAAATATGGTGTGTTATATTAAAACCGTAAATAAAACGGCTTCTTAGTCTTGGTGGTACAACGGATTTTATTTTCGCATTCAGAGAGGATGGTTTAGGTGGCAGCAGCTGTAAAAGCAAAGATGATTGTAGACAAATCTTTTCGTATTGCTGAAGTCGATAAACGCATTTATGGCTCTTTTGTAGAGCATCTCGGGCGTGCCGTATATGGCGGTATTTACGAGCCTACTCATTCAACTAGTGATGAAAGCGGTTTCCGAAATGATGTTAAAGAGTTGGTAAAACAGCTTGATGTTCCTATTATACGCTATCCGGGAGGCAACTTTGTATCCGGTTACAATTGGGAGGACGGTGTCGGCCCTGTCGCGTCCAGACCTAGACAGTTGGAGCTGGCTTGGAGAACGGTCGAGCCGAATGAAGTGGGTACGAATGAATTTTTCAAGTGGGCCAAGGATGTAGGTTCCGAAGTCATGATGGCGGTTAATCTGGGTACGCGCGGAATTGATGCTGCGCGTAATCTGGTGGAATATTGCAACCACACAGGTGGCTCCTATTGGAGTGATCTACGTCGTAGTCACGGTGTAGAGCAACCACATAAGATTAAAACCTGGTGTCTTGGTAACGAGATGGATGGCCCATGGCAAATTGGTCACAAGACAGCAGAAGAATATGGTCGTCTGGCTGTAGAATCTGCAAAAGCCATGAAGCTGATCGATCCTGACATTGAGCTTGTATCCTGTGGCAGCTCCAGTTCTACGATGCCGACGTTCCCAGAATGGGAAGCAACCACGCTGGATCATACCTATGAGGTAGCGGACTATATTTCCTTGCACCAATACTACGGCAATCATGACAATGATACGGCTAATTATCTGGCACGCTCTATGGATATGGATCATTTTATTCATACGGTCATTTCGACTTGTGACTATATCAAAGCAAAAAAACGCAGCAAGAAAAAAATGATGCTCAGCTTTGACGAATGGAACGTATGGTATCACTCCAATGATGCGGACAAAAAAATTGATCCGTGGTCTGTGGCACCACCGCAGCTTGAGGATATCTATAACTTTGAGGATGCATTGTTGGTAGGCAGCATGTTGATTACGTTCCTGCGCCACGCGGATCGTGTGAAAATGGCTTGCCTCGCCCAACTGGTCAATGTTATTGCGCCAATCATGACCGAGAATAACGGAAAGGCGTGGAAACAAACGATTTTCTATCCGTATCTGCATGCCTCCCGTTATGGTCGTGGGGTATCGCTGATGCCTGTCGTAGATTCGGAAAAATACGATTCCAAGGACTTCACAGACATTCCTTATCTGGACAGCGCTGTAGTTTATGATGAAGAGGGAGACGCACTGACTGTCTTTGCAGTGAACCGTCATTTGTCTGAATCGCTGGAGTTGACAGTAGATGTACGCAGTTTTGAAGGCTACCGCATTGTCGAGCATACTGTATTGGAGCATGATGATCTTAAAGCGACCAACAGTCCAGCCGGTGAAAAAGTTACGCCTCACAACGGCGGCAACGCCAAGCTTGAAGACGGAATTGTAAAAGCTCATTTGGGCAAAGCATCGTGGAACGTTATCCGTCTCGCTAAGTCTCATTAATTCCTTTCTGTAAAAGGTAGAGCTTCGACTGTATCTAAATAAGCTCGCATTCTCTCTTGTAAGAGTATTACAAGAGCGGCAATGCGAGCTTTTTGCGTAAAATGAGCCATTTGTCCCTCCATAGATATAGGTTTTTAAGAGAAGGATGGATTTTAAATAAATATTATGTTTATTACTAAATTTAACTAGACAAAGATGACCTTTATTCACTAAGTGCTCGTACTCCGTACATTTTTATGAAGTTAATTAGACCCAGTTCCAGACTTCCTAGGTGAAAAAAGACCCTGTTATATCGTTGTCAACGTATTGATATCTGAAATGCAGGGTGTGTAATCCGACTTAAATCCACGTTATACTTTAAAAGACAGTCTATTTAAAACCAGATGATGGTTGTAGCATTTCGAGAAAGGAATGATCTGTATGAGTCAGACAGACCAATATCGTTTTCAAGTGAACTTGGGCGGTATGATTGATATTTTGGCCAATCATTTATATAGCAGTCCACGAGTGTTTATACGTGAGGTTCTGCAAAATGCAACAGATGCGATCACGGCTCGCAAGGAGCTGCGGAAGGTTGTTGCTGAAAGTAAAGTACTGAAAGAAGACAAGGCTCTTGGAGATACAGCTTCTGAGAGTAACGACTATGAAGGTAAAGTCATCGTGGAGTTATCTGGTTCTGGGGAGCATCAGGTATTGATGATTCAGGATAACGGCATTGGATTGTCAGAAGAAGACATTCACCGTTTTTTGTCGATTATCGGTCAGTCTTCCAAGAAGGAAGCCGATTTGCTGGCTTCTGAGACTTCGTTTATCGGACGCTTTGGGATTGGGTTACTATCCTGCTTTATGGTGAGCGATGAAATTGTAGTGCTGACCCGCTCGGTGAAGGAAGGCATCTCCATGGAATGGAGAGGGAAGCCGGATGGGACGTATACGATTCGTCGATTGGAAACCGAGCTGCCTGTAGGGACGCAAATTTATTTGCGCTGCAAGCCGGGAAGTGAGTTTTATTATGAGCCAGCGCACGTAGAGGAGTCTTTAATCTATTATGGTGCGTTGCTGCCGTATCCGGTCATGCTGTCTGTAGACGGGGAGACCAAGCGCGTCAATCTTCCATCGACGAGCTGGATGCAGGATCCCGAACAATTGCGGAGTCGCCGTAGTGAGGTGCTGGATTTAGGCTATCGCCTGATGGGCGAGCGCTTCAGTGATTTTATACCGTTGCGGACGGCATCAGGCAGAACAGGCGGGATTGCATTCATTTTGCCTCGCAGTGTTAATCTGAACAGCAAGCGGCTGCATCGGGTGTACCTGAAGCATATGCTGGTGTCGGACAAGGCGGAAAATGTTTTGCCGGAATGGGCATTCTTCATTAAAAGCCTAATTTGGACAGATGAATTGCAACCAACGGCATCACGTGAGTATTTTTATGAAAATGAGCAGCTTGACGATGTTCGTTCTGAACTGGGTACCTGTATTCGGGAAGAACTGCTACGCATGGCGCAGTATGAGCCAGACCGCTTGCAGCACTGGATTCGTTTGCATGAGCTGTCCATGAAGGCGCTCGCCGTGGAGGATGATGAATTTTTGCGGATAATGTACCGTTGGTTTTCCTTCGAAAGTACATTTGGGCGGCGTGAGCTGAAAGAACTGATCCAAGAGGCGGACGGACGTCCACTGCATTACACATCGACAGTAGATGAGTATCGTCAGATTACGCATGTGGCGGCGGCGCAATCCATGTTGGTGATCAATGGCGGCTATATTTATGATTCAGACATTTTGGAAAAGCTGCATTGGATTGACTCTAACCTGCAAACAGAGCGTCTTAGCCCTGAGGAAGTATCTCTTTCATTTACCGGGCTAACACAGGAAGAACGCGAGAATTATTACGGTGTGCTACGTGTCATGGATGCTGCTTTGCAGCCGATGCGTTGCCGCGCTGAGTTGAAGCGTTTTGAGCCTGCGAGTTTGCCAGTGTTGTATACCATTTCTCAGGATGCATTGACCTTGCGCTCCATGGAAAACACGGTTGAGGAGACAACCTCACTTTTTTCCAATGTGCTTGATAGTCTGAAAGCAGGAGTCCAGCAGAATTCGGGTTATTCCACCTTATACTTTAATCTGAACAACCCGGTGGTGGCGCGGATTCTTGAAGCTACCGATACGCAGATGGTCACGGCTGCTACAGAAATGATGTATGTGAATGCGCTTATGATGGGGCACTACCCGATGAACCGCAGTGAGTTGGGACTGATGAATCGAAGTGTGCTGCATTTTATCAATTGGGGATTAGGGAACGGACAAAATTCGTAATTGCGTAATTATAGGGGGAGCCAAATGGAAGATACGATATATGATTTGATGGAGCAGGCGCAGGATCTGCCCGGAGGGGCGGCAAAGCTGGCGCTTTTGGAAGAAGCAGTCCGCTTGGCAGATACTTCCGGATTGAAGGAACTCGCTTATGAAATCCGGGGAGAGATTGTAGACTGCGCTATTTTTAACGGATATCCATTGAAGTCGCTGATTGCTTTTTCGTGGCAGTTGGGCCAATTTGATCAAAATCCAGAGGAATACGACGCAGATGAGCTGTTGTGGAATTACAAATGGATACTCGGTAAGGTATGCAGCTTTTCCAATATATCGAAGACTCAAATAGAAGATTTGGCGGAGGATATGCGCAGACGTTATGCCGAATACGGGTATAATGAGCGTCCATATTACTATTATAAGTTCCGCATCGCGATGGACATGGGTGAACTGGATGAAGCACGGCGGTATCTGGATACCTTCCGCTTGATTGAGTCGGACAGTATGAGTGATTGTGAGGCCTGTGAGCAGAGCCAGATGGTACGGTTCTATTACTTGACTGGAGAAAACGAGCAGGCGCTTGCCGTGGCAAAACCGATTTTGTCGGGTCGCATGAAATGTGCAGAAGTACCACATGTGACGCTCTCGCAGGTGCTATTGCCGCTTTATCGTCAAGGCGAGGTTGATCAGGCAAAGGACAATCATCGCAAAGGCTATCGCCTAATTCGGGATGACCGCGACTTCCTGAAAACGATAGCGGAGCATATCGAATATCTGGCGATTGCTGATCCGGTTCAAGGAATCGAAGTAGTAGAGCGTCATCTACATATGGCGCTAGACTATGAGAGCGGGCTGGAGCAGATGTATTTTTACGCGACGATGGTGAGTCTGCTACAAAAGTTGGATACTTCGGGAGAAAAACGATTGATCCGGTTGCCGGCTTCCTTGGAATGGGGTAAAGAGGATCGCACATTGACAGAAATCATTGCGTATTTTAGGCCACTGGCAGAGTCAGCGGCGGCTGATTTTGATCGACGGAACGGGAATACGTTTTATTCCGATTGGCTCGGGAAAATTGTTCAAACGGCATAGAAGAAGTGTTAGCTGTGACGAATATTTTATACAGCCCAAACAATGAGCAGGTATAATGTTCCTGTGAAATGACAGGAGGGGTTATGTTGTGACTGTAACCGAAAAGGTGATTAATTTCGCACACCGCGGAGCTTCAGGTGTATGTCCTGAGAATACGATGGCGGCATTCCGCCACGCCTTGGAACTGGGAGCAACAGGTATAGAAACGGATGTGCAGCGTACCCAAGATGGGCATCTGGTGCTGATTCACGATGAGTCGCTGGAGCGTACGACAGGTTGCTCACTGGATGTAAGGGATATTACGCTGGAAGAATTAAATAAACTAGATGCGGGCAGTTGGTTTGATGAGAAATTCCGAGGTGAGCGGGTTCCGATGCTGGATGAGCTACTGGAACTAGCCCAGTCCTCGAATACAATTATTAATTTGGAGTTGAAAAACAGCATTTATCTCTATCCGGGTATGGAGGAAGAGGTCATTGCTGCCGTGAAGCGTTTTGGGTTGGAACAGCGTGTAATCATATCCAGCTTCAATCACGAATCGCTGGCGCTCTGTGCGCAGCTTGCTCCTGAAATCAAGACGGGGGCGCTGTATATCGAAATTATGGTTCGTCCATCCGAGTATGCAACCCAATTCGGGGTAACAGCACTCCATGCCTACAAACAAGTTGTTACGCCAGAAGCTGTATCAGAGGCTTTGGCATTAGGCGTCGTATACCACCCATGGACGGTGAATGAGCCAGAAGAAATGAAGCGTCTGCTGGAGGCCGGGGTGAACGGCATCATCACGGACTATCCTGACCGGTTGGCGCATTTATTGGCTGTTCGCTCTTCCTAAGTCGAAGACACATTGGAACTGTGACTAAGGGTTTGCAAGGATATGACTGTGGCTATTTATTGAAGCAAAATAGACTCTCCTGTACGCACTCGTTTTTACGAGGCGAGGGAGAGTCTTTTTTGCCCTAAGCCGAAGAGCGTATCATCCACGATGACCTTGATTCCTTTCTACTTGATGCCGAGCCGCATACGATAGCTGAACAGGATGTCTAGTGTTCTGCCCTGAAAATGATTCTCTACCAGCTTCACGAAGCGGGCTATATCGACGTCAAGCGCTCGATTGCCAAGTTTGAAGAGACTTTGAATACCCCCTTGGCTTAGAGCGAGCCCTGTATAACGAGCTGCGTCACACTGCTCACGGTTATGGAAGACAATCTCCCGGGTATATCGGAATTGTCCGCTGCGGTGCAGATTAGCTAAATGCTGATCCTTGCTCCATTTATGAGCTTGTTGCTCTACTGGGGCTTCCTGTTCCAAAAGGGTATCCGCTTTGGTGATAAGCTCTGTATAAGCTTGCTCTATCTGCCATTGCAGCACCGGAGGCCAGTCACAGTCAAAGGCCGCGAACACGCCGCCCTGAGCCAAGACCCTGCCCGCTTCCTGAAGCGTGCTCTCGGGGTCCATCCAGTGAAAGGATTGAGAGCAGGTGATGACGTCTACAGTTCCGTCCTCAAAGGGCAGGTTGTTGGAGAACCCGCTTTTGAAGGAAATGGTTCCTGCCATTGTCTTTCCTGCTGTCTCCAGCTTGTGCAGGGCTTTTCCTCTCATGTCCGGGTTAGGCTCGATACCGACGATTTGCTGAGCGGCGTTTTCCCATATGAAAGTTGAAAGTCCTGTACCGCAGCCAATATCGGCAACTAGCTCTACGTTTCGCTCCAGATAGCGGCTGATGATTTCCACGACGAGTGACGGTGCTTCCGGGCGGTGCTGATCGTAGTTGTCGGCAAAACCGTTGAAACGATCCACATTACTTTGCAGATTTCCCTCAGGTATCATGGGTTCTTTTCCTCCTTAGTATCGACCGGGCGGCCGTGTAGACTCAAATGCTGCTGTACTCCTATAGTGTACAATTTTACATGTTCATCCATCTACTCTCGTGATTTCACAGCACCCGTCGGATTTCGGAGGGAGGAAATCCCCCTATTTTATCATTGAAGCAAGCGCCCACTCGCGCATCATGGAGTCAAGCATTGGACGCAAATCTTCGCGTTGCATACCCATGTGGAGCACGGCTTCCAGATATCCAGCTTTATCTCCAATATCATAACGTGTGCCTTCCAGTTCTAATGCGAGCAGTTGGTTCTGTAACGCTACTTGATGAAGAGCATCCGTCAATTGGTATTCACCGCCCGCTCCAGTGGACAGGTTTTCCAATATAGAGAAAATGGAAGGCTCTAATACATACCGACCAATGACTGCCTGCCGCGAAGGGGCATCTGCCGGAGATGGTTTTTCAACAAGTCCGCCGACTTCGTGAATGAGACCGTTCTGGTGAGTGGAGTCAATAATGCCGTATTTACTCACATCTTGTTCTTCCACTGTGCGCACGCCGACCACTTGCTTGCCAGTCGCTTCGTAAACATCCATCATTTGACGAATCGCCGGGGTGGAGGAATTCATAATATCATCGCCCAGCAACACGGCAAAGGGCTCATCGCCAATGAACTGACGAGCGCAGCTTACCGCGTGTCCCAAGCCGAGGGGTTCTTTTTGACGGATATAGTGAATGACTGCTTTACCCCCGATGCTTTGAACTTCACGTAGGAGATCATATTTACCCTTGCTCTCCAGTACCTGCTCCAATTCCACAGACTTGTCAAAATGATCCTCGATGGCTTTTTTATTACGCCCCGTTACGATAATGATGCTCTCAATTCCGGACTTGATGGCTTCTTCTACGATATATTGAATAGCCGGCTTGTCTACGATGGGAAGCATCTCTTTCGGTAAAGCTTTCGTAGCTGGTAGAAAACGGGTTCCTAATCCGGCGGCTGGAATAACAGCTTTTGTAATTTTTCTCATAGAAACTCACTTTCCTTTCGGGATGGGGAACCGAATACCCAGTATCGGCTCCCGATATAATTGATGATCATTCCGGCTGCGGTCGCGATCAGCTTGCCTAAAGCAAGCGGCAACTCGGTTCCAGTGTGAAGCACTTGCAGTAATAAGGAGGTTATCCCCAATACGATGAGGTTAATGATGATGAATTTAGGTAATTGACCCTTATTAGTGTTGTTTGATAGTTGTTTGTTGAATGTCCATTTGCTGTTCAAAATATAACTGTTGGCTGTGCCGCAGCTGTACGAAATGACCTGCGCTACAATGACCGGCACTCCGCCCCAAGCCAGCAGCATAAAAATGATATAATCTACACCCGTATTCACCAGACCTACGATGCCAAATCGGATCATAGGAAGCAGTTGGGCCATGCGACTTTTCATGGGTTAGGCTCCATGACCGGATTTGGGTCCGGTATATATCGCACTGTTGCCGCGCACTGTGCGTCCTGTCGAAATCAGGCTCTCACGGGCTCCTTGCATGTACAGGGAGTCACGGGATTCAGGGACTTTCATAGCATGCGTCGGACCGTTTTCGTATTGTCCACCCAGATGCTCACGGACAATGTAAAGCGGACGTGCTTTGGTTTCGTCATAAATGCGTCCAACATATTCACCCATAATACCGAGAATGATCAGGATCACCCCGTCGAAGATCAGGCTGATGCTAATCATAGACGACCAGCCCTTCATCACATAGGAGTCGGTGAAAAAGTTGAGAAACAGTACGTACATCAGATACAGGAAGCCGGACATGGATAGAAGTGCACCGATATACCCTGCCAGCTTGAGCGGTTTAATCGAAAAGGATGTGATCCCGTCCAGACTGAGCTTGATCATTCGTTTCAACGGATACTTGGTTTCGCCTGCGAGCCGCTCGTCGCGCTCATATTCTACAGCAGTTTGTTTGAAACCGATCCAGCTGACCAGTCCACGAACGAATCGGTTATTTTCCGGCAGCCGTTTCAATTCTTCTATGACCTTGCGATCCATTAGGCGGAAGTCCCCGGTGTCGACCGGGATATTAATATCCGTTGATGCTTTAAGTACACGGTAGAAGAGGCTGGCAGACCATTTCTTGAAGCGAGTCTCGCCATTGCGTTTGAGTCGTTTGGCGTAGACCACTTCATAGCCTTCCTTCCACTTGTTAGCCATCTCAACAATCAGTTCCGGCGGGTCCTGGAGGTCGGCGTCAATGACGACGACCGCCTCCCCCACCGCATAATCCATCCCGGCAGTAATCGCTAGCTGATGACCAAAATTGCGAGAGAAATCAATCAATACAATGGTGTCATCTCTGAGACTGAATTCCTTGATCAATTGGACGCTGCGGTCCGAACTTCCATCATTTACGAAGATCAGCTCGTAGGGCTCACCCATCGAGCCCATAACTTGTTTCAGCCTCCGGTAGGTTTCCGTAATAACGGCTTCCTCGTTGTACATCGGAATAACAATGGAATAACGGATGGGTTCACTCATTCGTAGTTCCTCCTCATTTATAATGTGATTTCGTATAAAGTACCGCTTCCGCCACGTTCGTCTCCGCCAGGGCCACCTTGACCATCCTGGGCGTTCGCATTGCTGTTCGTGATGTCGCTTCCGCTCTCGGTTGCTTTAACGTCTGTACTTGTTTCGCCTGTTGTTGTTTTCCATTCATCTGTAGGAATCACTTTGCCGTGTTCTTTGATCCATGCAGTGACTTCAGAGTTACCGCCGTCCGGTCCGCCGCCTCCACCAGAAATCATGAAGTACTTCACTTGGCCGCTTTCGACCAGCGCCTTGATTTTATCGACGGTATAGACTGGATCGGAAGATACAAAACCGTTCATAATAATTACTTTTTGTCCGGCCTCGACCAGGTAAGGAGCAGCCGTTGAATAATTACTTGCTGCAAAAAGGTAGGTTTCACCTGTGTTATTTTTTTGCAAGTAGCTCAACGTTTTTTGATCTAAACTTTGGCTACCGTTGGGTCCCCCCATTCCTCTGGAACGGGTAGAAGATTTTTGTTCCGTGTCTGTACTTGTTTGTGTGCCTGAAGTATTACCGTCAGGGCTGGAATTCTCTGCATTATTGGTCTGGTTATTCGTTTGAGTTCCTTCGGCTTGTTGTCCATTGGCGCTCTGACCTCTATTGCGATCATTGCCGCCCGGCATTCCACCACCACCGCCAAATTGAGTGGGTCCGGCTTGTGGAATCATGCTGTTCCCCCCGTAGATGATCGGTGTCAATGCCCAGTATGCAGGACCGATAAACATAGCGAATACACTTGCAATGATGGCGAATCTTGTGAACTTCTCAGATTTCATTCGTGCTACTATCAGCAGCACCGTGCCGATGATCCCTAGGATCAATACCGCGATGGACCAGCCGCTGCCAATGGTATCGTTGTAATTTTGCAAAACAAACCAGCTAAATACCGAGGTTGCCAATACTGCTGCGGGTAACAGCCAGGAGAGCCAGTTGGAACGCTCACGATACTGCTTCCACAATTCTACGAATCCTGCTCCAAAGAGCGCTGCAATTGGTGGCGCGAGCATAATCAGGTAATAATGATGAAAGAATCCTGCTACGCTGAAAAACGCAGCTACGGGAATCAACCAGGCCAGCCAGAAGATGACCTCTTTGTGTTTTTGTGTGATATTACGACGTCGAATGCTTGCAAGCAGACCGATGGAAGCAATCAATGCGAATGGAAGCAGCCAGCTGGCTTGACCTGACAGGGAAGATTGGAACAACCGCAAAGGTCCTTTTTCGCCAGTGCCGAACATGCCGCCACCGGAATTTCCTCCCGGTCCACCGCCTGGACCACCCTGGCCATTTTGCCCGTCTCCAGGACCACCTTGTCCGTTGCCGCCAAATCCACCCGGTGGCATTTGACCACCTGCACCGAATCCGCCTGCTGCCATGTTGTTGGCACCAGAGTCATCCGTAGTGGTAGTGCTGTCCGATGTTGTAGTCGTCTGAGCTTGATCTGTGTTCGTATCGCTGCTATTCGTTGTAGCGTTATTGTTCCGATCCGTGCGTTCACCGCCACGATTGCCACCTGTACCCTGATCTCCTGTCAGACGGGACAGGCCGTTATAACCAAAGGCCAAATTCAGCACAGAGTTCGTACCGCTACTTCCCATATAAGGGCGTTCATCTGCCGGAGTGGAGTCCACTACGACTGCCCAGGAGAGCGATACGATCAGGAGGACAACTGCTGATCCTACCAGTGTTACTGCTTTTCGCTTCCAGTTAAACTTGGAGGCCAGCAGATAGAACAGACCCAATGCCGGAACGATCATATAGGCTTGCAACATTTTTTCGTTAAAGGCGATGCCTACGACTGCGAAAGCAGCAAGGATCAACCCGGTTTTGCTATTTCTAATGCCTCTGAACAATAGCCATGTTGCGAGCAACAGTGTGAAAACCAACATAGCGTCGATGTTATTCGTGCGGCTAACCGCTACGGCTATCGGTGTCGTTGCCATAGCGAAGGCGGCCAATCGTGCGGCCATCGTACCAAAGCTCGGTTTGACGAGTAAGTAAACGAGCAAGACTGATCCGACCTGAGCCAGTGCCTGTGGCAAGATAACGCTCCATCCGTGAAGCCCGAATATATAGGCGCTCAGTGTCTGAATCCAGAAAACCACAGGCGGTTTGTCTACCGTTACCGATCCGGCAGAATCAAGTGAGGCGAAAAAGAAGTTGTGAAAGCTCTGTAGCATGCTTGCTACGGCCGTCGTGTAATAGGTGTTTACATATTTGTCTTGCCAGATGTTGTATCCGTTCAAAAATGCGGATATCAGCATAATGATGATCAGGGGGATGTCCGCCCTGGTCTTAAACCATTTCTTAATCATGTTCATTCCACTCCCTGTGAAAATTCTTTGTATTTATTCCGTTGTTCTAGCCGCTATCTTCAGGACTGCGGAATGACCAGTCGCTTCTGATCTTGGCCCGGTGAACTACCGGCTTGCTATTATCATGCCATACGTACCTTAATGGGTTCTGAGCGCTCCCTGAACGTTAGCTGAAAGCTGAGCAGAGGTACTTTTTTTGCGACAGGATTCAGGTATATTAGATACAGGTAAAAATGAACTGACTTTTTTATGAGAAAAATGCGGCAACATGAAAGGGAAGATTAATAATGAATCCAATACACGGAGTTAAAATTATGCTGGCAGATGATGAGCCTCATATTTTGCAATTTTTAGAGCTTGGACTGATTAATGAAGGATATGAAGTCAGAACCGCCGAGAACGGGAGTAAAGCGATCGATTTGGCAAGAGAGTTTCGTCCGCATGTAGCGGTGCTGGATGTGATGATGCCGGAAATGAACGGTTTTGAGGTGTGCCAAAGTCTCAAGGAGACGGAGGATAACATCGCGGTCATTATGCTGACCGCCAAGGATGATGTAGACGATCGGGTAAAGGGATTAAAACTCGGCGCGGATGATTATGTCGTAAAGCCCTTCAGTTTTAATGAGCTGCTGGCTCGCATTGAAGCGCGCTTGCGCAATCAGTTCCCCGATCTGCTGGGGGAAGTGGTTCACGGCCCCTTTCAAGTGGATGATCGACGCAAGGAAATTCGTTATCAGAGTCAGGTGCTGGAGCTGTCGCCTACCGAATATGAACTATTGAAGTTTCTGGTGCTTAATCACGGGATTGTGCTGAGTAAAAGTCGTATTCTGGACCGGGTATGGGGGTACGATTTTGGAGGCGAGGATAATATTGTTGAGGTGTACATTCGCTCCTTACGTGAAAAACTCAAAGACAAGGAGCACCGGGTCATTCGTACGCTGCGCGGTGTGGGCTACCGGGTGGATCTGCTATGAAGGCGGGCGGGAAAAGTCGGAGAAAATATGCACTTCGTTCTCTCCGGTCCCAGCTTTTGGCTAGAACGTTACTCATTTTGGCTTTGCTGCTCGTATTGATTGGTTTTCTACAATATTTTCTGATGAAAGATTTTCTGTATCGCAGTCGGGCAGAAGCTATGGATACGCAGTTAAATTCAATTCCTGCCGATTTATTGATTAAGGATTCGCAGGAGCAGAGTGGGGTAACCGCTCCCCAAGAACAAACCAATCGGAGGAATAATCGACCGGGGCCGTTTTTGTTTTGGCCGGATATGTCGCTCGCTTCTATAGATACAGACGGCACTTTCCAGAGCTTGTCCAACGAAAACGGACTTAAGCCGCCACGTCTCACCACTGAGCAATATCATGCAATGCAGCAGAGCAAACGCATGCGCCACGGCTATCAATTAATCACGGATGCTCAGGGGAAAGAGCAACTGGTTGTATTCCGTCCGCTCGGTCCACCTGACCGTTCGTCCGGTTTACTTCAAATGGGCGTATCCACGACTTCTATGCAAGAGCAATTGATTAACCAGCTCCGCACCTTTATTTTATTGTCTCTGATTGCGCTTGCGATTGGGTTGGCGCTTATGCTTCCTGTGCTGCGCCGCACGTTGGTGCCCCTTTCCAGGATGGTCGAGGCAGTCAAACGTATTGATGCGGGCAATCTGGCCGAACGCTTTGACGCAGAGCAAGGGCAGTATGAGGTGGATCGTTTGGCGGTTTCATTTAACGGGATGCTGGAACGGCTGGAGCATTCTTTTGCTGCCGAACGAGAATTGCAGATGCAGATGAGACGATTTATTGCGGATGCTTCCCATGAACTGCGCACCCCGCTCACGTCTATTCACGGCTTCTTGGAAGTGCTGCTTCGTGGGGCGGCATCTAATCCGAAGCAGCTTCTGTCGGCACTAGAAAGTATGTATGGTGAATCCAAGCGGATGAATAAACTTGTCTCTGATTTACTATTGTTGGCTAAGCTGGATCGAACACCGGAGTTGAAGCTGGAAGACATATCACTAGATGCGTTGCTGCTGGAAATGAAACCGCAGCTCCTTATGCTGGCAGGTACACGTAAAGTGGTTTTTGATATGACGGCAGGTATACGGGTATTGGCAGAGGGGGATAAAATCAAGCAGGTAGTGCTCAACTTGTTTCACAATGCTGTTCAGCATACCGATATGGAAAGAGGTGTGATCCAGGTAAACCTGTCTGCAGGTAAGAAGTTGGTGGATATCCAAATTCGTGATAACGGACCAGGCATGAGTAAAGAACAGCTGGAGCGGATATTTGAGCGTTTTTATCGTGGAGATGAATCGCGTACACGTAGCTCAGGCGGGGCGGGCCTTGGTCTGGCCATTACACAGTCTATCGTAGAAGCACACGGCGGGAACATTACGGCCGAAAGCACACCGGGAACGGGAAGTGTATTCAAAGTAACGTTACCTTTAGCGGGAACAGTATAGTATTTAAGATTATGGCGTAACATAAAAATAGCCCCCCGAACCGCAGCTTTGGTTATAACACGGCTCGGGAGGTTTTTCTATTGTTAGTTAATCAGCGAAGCTTTCTGTAAAAGCACATGCAGCACCTTGGCAGATGCCTCACGGGTTGTAGGTGCATTCGGCTGGAAGTAGGAGGAGCCTTTAATCGCTTCTCCGTTGATGATACCTGCTGCACTTACTTTTTCAATACTGTCCTTGGCATAGCCTGCAAAGGATGAAGCATCATGGTACGGTGTACGTGCAGGGCCATCGACTGCTGCTTTGATTTGAAGCAGATCTACAGCTTTACCCAGCACGACAGCAATTTCTTGACGACTGATATTAGCGTTCGGATCAAACTTGTCGCTGTTGCGACCCGTAATCAAACCAGCTTCATAAGCGGCTGCTACATCGCCGGAGTACCAACTACCTGCCGGGATGTCACTGAATGGTGCAGCAGTACCCGGTGTCAGGCCGAGTGCCCGAGTTACCAGGGCTGCAAATTCTGCACGTGTCACGTTCTTCTTCGGTGAGAAAGTCGTGTCGGTCGTGCCGTTAATCAGCAACTTGTTCGCCAGCGATTGAATTTCCGATTGGGCATACGACGATGAAATATCTTCAAAGCTAACGGGACGTGTCGCCGCTGCATACGTCGAGAAGCCCGGACGGCTTACCTTGACGACAGTAGATCCATCAGCCTGCTTGGCGAAGACGGATGGAACGGGATAGACATTTCCGTTTGCCGTATAGAGTACACCGGCTGTATTGGAATCAATTTGACCAGGTACGGTAAAGGATCTGCTAATGAACTGTCCTGGAGCAACTTTGAGCGATTGACTCTTGCCACCAGTGACAACATTAGCTTCAAACCCTACCGGGATGCCGATCACATTGGAGCCTTTCAGCTTACTTGTAAAAGTGCCACTCGCCTCTCTCTGGCTGCTGATTATCACTTCAATGCCTGCACCAGCAGGAACATTTTTCAGAGCGGATACTGGCAAAGCCAGAGAAGAGCCTGTATTGCTTACAATCAAGCTGCTTCCTGCTGCAGCCTTGCCCAACGTTACCAGTTGTGTGGAAGTGAGCGATGCTTTCGTCGTTTGGCCTGCTTGGCTAGTAGCCGACAGTACAATAGCTGTCGGGCTGGAACCTGCTGCTGTCACGGCACCCTGTAAATCTGCATCGGTTACTGTCAGCGACTGTACATTATTGTTCAATGCAACGGCTGTAGTGACAGTTTTAACAGCCTGCCCTTGTTTCACAACGCTTTGAAGTGAAGGTGCAGATGTAGAGACAGGAGTGGATGTGTTCGTTGCAGCAGAAGGTGTAGTATTGCTTCTGCCGCCACCTCCACCACCGCCGCCTCCAACACTACCGCTGGATGCGGCGCTATTATCCACACGGATAGCTTTAGTGGCGGTGAAGAGTTTAGGACCTTTAGTAGTGCTCTCGACTTCGCCTTTTGCATTCAACTCCGGAGCGCTGACTTCCAGCTTGTATACGCCGTCCTTCAAATGCTGAATCACGGGCTGACCGTTAGCATCCAAAACAGATTTTCCATTGTCATCTAATTCGGCGTAACTTCCGTCAATGCCCTTGAAGGAGTAGACGCCTTGTTTGAGGCGTGCATTGTCACCTTGTTCCTTGGAGGTCGTAATTCCATCGATCAGACCGATTAACTTGTCATCTACGCCGTACACATAGAGCGCGATCAGGTTCGTTTTATCCGTAGTCAGGCGGAATGCCAAATCTGTTGAGCGTTGAGCACCTGTACGACTCGGATAAATAATTGGGTTGGTGACACTCAAGTCCTGCAAGCCAAAGCCAGTTGTAGGATTTTCTTTGCCGACATGAACGACGAACGGCAGATGAAGTGTTGGCAGTCCGGCGCTTTTTAGAATAACCTCCCCTTCATATACACCTGTGGCTGCACCCGAATTTGGTTGTACAGACAGGAAGAACGGTTGCGATTTACCGGGTTCTGCTGAGATAGCTCCATTCGCGCCGATACCTTGCAACTGAACGGAAAGGTTGCTTACATCTGGCGTGGAGATTGGCTTCTTGGGATCTGAGGTTACAATATCATGTAAAATATAGCTCGCCTCATACTGTACAGAGTTAGTGGACAGGTTTTTGAGTTGAAGCTGAATCTGCTTCGCATCACTACCAGGTCGTAACACCCCGAAGCTGGCGGAAGGATTGTAATTCACAACCTCCTGCCGATTAAAGTTCTTGTCGAGAATCGTGATCTTTTCAACAGTTTCCAGCAGAGCGGGAGTCTGAATCGCATTAGCGATGTTTACTAGGCCTGCACCTTGGGAATACACATCATATTGGATTTTATCCTCATTGAAGAGTGTAACCGAAGTGTTGGCGAGCGCAGCGCGGATATCAAACGGTGTCCAGTTTGGATGCTGTTGCTTCAGCAGCACAGCAAGTCCAGCCACATGCGGAGACGCCATACTTGTACCGTTGCTACGACTGTAAGCTTGCTCATAAGATGCATCTGGATAGAACTTGGCGAAGGCGGGGTAGGTTGACAAAATGCCAACCCCCGGTGCGCTCACGTCTGGTTTGATGCTAAGCAGTTCATCTCCGTTCGGTCCGCGGGAGCTAAATCCGGCCATCGTATTGCCTGCATTATCTGTACGAATATAATCTGCTCCAAAGGAAACGGAGAACTTCTCTCCCGCGTTGTCTACGATTTGTTTAGCCAGCGCACGACCTTCCTTACCTTTCATGTCAAAGGTGGGAATAAAGTCAAAGCTATCGCCTAGGTTAACGTTCACATAATTGTCTAAGTCTGAAATAGAGGCTGTTAAATCTGCCTGCGTGGTATCACTCGTTTTTGCTTGTCCATTAAAAACGATTACAGCCTTCGCACCGTTTTTTTTCGCATTTGCGATTTTATCCACGAATGCCAAGTTGCCGCGTGAAACGAGGACGATTTTTCCTGCTACGTCTTTCCCTTCAAAATCATCAGGTTGTCCCAGATTCGCATATACGAGCTCATAAGGGGCAGTTCCCAAAATGGAGGCAAAGTCTTCTCTGCCTGTCTCCCAGCCCATCAAATTAAAATCATAATGTACATAAGCATCATCAGTTACGGTCTTTTTCAATTCACCGTTAGTCTCCCAATAGGAGTCACGGGTGACCGAAGCTGTACCCGAGAAGCTTTTGCTCGGCGAAGTGGCTGCACCGACGGAAATCGCCAACTGTGATGTTGCGGGAGAACCCATGGAATAAAAATAGGGGCCTTCCTGTGCCGCATTACCATTCGCTATGACCGCGACTACGCCGGAAAGTACAGCATTATTAATAGCAATGGAGTCGGGGGAGTTCGGATCCTTTTCGGAATCCGAGCCCAGCGACAGGTTAATGACGTTCATACCATCTTTGACAGCGCGTTCAATGCCATCAATGACCTGTGCGGAGGAACCGGAGGAGCGTCCCGTCTTGGTATTGCGTCCAAGCACTTTATACACGTATAAGTCCGATTTATAGGCAATACCCTTTTGCACAATATCCGAGGATTTATTTGCGGCTTTACCGGCAATTGTGCCGGAGACGTGAGTACCATGTGTCGTTCCGCTAAAACCTGTGCCGTATGGGTCATTTTCTTTTTCAAGGAACGGTTCCTCGTAAGGGTCGTTGTCTTGTTCAAAAGAGTCATATCCGCCTTTATAGGCTTCTTTCAAATCCGGATGCTCATAATCGATACCGGTATCAATAACCCCGACCTTGATTCCCTCGCCATTCAGTCCTTTGGCCCAGGCTTCAGGAACACCAATCTGGTCCAGCGGTGCGTTATCATAAGTGGCTTCACTGGCTGTAAGTGTTGGCGGGTCCTGTACGGGGATGGAATAATACGTTTTGTTTTCATGAATGGATTTTACACCTGGCAGTTTAGCCAGTTCTGGAATCTTATTGGCTGGTAGTGTGATCTCCAAGCCGTTAAGCACTGTGTTGTACTGGTAATTCACCTGAAGAGAAATACCATGCTCAGCGGCTTGGTCTACGAACGTAGTTTGCTCGGTGGCAATCGCGGATTCCGCTTTTTGCTCAGATTGAGCTGTGAAAGCTTGGACGCCTGAACGTGCCGCATATTTGTCCACGGCTAGGGGCTCACCATCAAGCTGTACGATAACTCTGACTTGGCGGGAAGAATCTGTGCTTAGCTCTGGCGAAATGAAGGCCGGAGCCGCCTCAATAGTCAATGCTTGCTGAGCTTCCAAAAATGAGTTGATTTGCAGATCTGCGGTAGCAGCAGAACTGACAGACGGCAGAGACAAGCTTACCGTCAAGGCAAGAGCGAGTGATACGACAGGTATTTTTTGCAAAATGATCGGCTTTTTCAAAGATTTCCCTCTTTTCAATCAAAATATGATATGTCTACATACTAGGATTTGAAGCCACTGCCGTTGTTCTCACGCCTCCCTTAATATCTAAAATAATAGAATTGACCACTGGTGACTAACTTGCCAGTTTTGAGGCATATCTTACCATATTGGTGGGATATATTACTATATGTTTTTTATATTTTTAGAAAAAATAAGGGTAACATCACATATAGATTCCATGGAAATGTTATGAATTTACTAGATTATTTTTGAAAACAATCGAAGGGGAATGGGAGAATGCGAGATTTAATGATATAATCTGCATTGGAATTGTTGAGGTTTCACAATCATGTAAAATGCCTAAGGCAAAGGAGTCGATTATGTTGGCAAAAACATTGATTTTTGGGCATAAAAATCCGGATACGGATACCATTTGCTCAGCTATTGCTTATGCAGACTTAAAAACCAAACTGGGTGCGGACGTAGAGCCGGTTCGTCTGGGCGAGGTGAACGGGGAAACGCAGTATGCACTGGATTATTTCAAAGTGAGCGCGCCACGTCTAGTTGAGCAGGTTGCTGCTGAAACGGACAACGTCATTCTGGTCGATCATAATGAGCGCCAGCAAAGCGCCGCTGATATTGACAAAGTACGTGTAACTGAAGTCATCGACCATCACCGGATCGCTAACTTTGAAACAAGCCAGCCGTTATACTTCCGCGCTGAGCCAGTGGGTTGCACAGCCACCATTTTGAACAAGCTCTACAAGGAAAATGGTGTAGCGATTCCGAAAGAAATCGCAGGTCTAATGTTGTCCGCGATTATTTCCGATTCCCTGTTGTTCAAATCCCCAACCTGCACGGATCAAGACGTAGCTGCTGCTCGTGAACTGGCTGAAATTGCTGGTGTGGATGCAGATCGTTACGGATTTGACTTGCTTAAAGCGGGGGCTGATTTGAGTGGTCACACCATTGAACAGTTAGTAAGTCTGGATGCCAAAGAATTTCAGATGAATGGTCGCAAAGTGGAAATTGCTCAAGTGAACGCAGTAGACGTCAACGATGTGCTATCGCGTCAAGCTGACCTAGAAGTTGCATTATCCCAAACCATTGAGGCCAAAAATCTCGATCTGTTCCTGTTCGTTGTAACAGACATTGTGAACAGTGATTCCATTGGTATTGCCCTGGGAAGCCAAGCACAAGCGGTTGAGAAAGCCTATAATGTACAGTTGGATGACAACAAGGCTGTTCTAAAAGGCGTTGTATCGCGAAAATCGCAAATTGTGCCTGTATTGACTGACGCTTTTAACAGTTTGTAAGGATAAAAAATAAGCCTCCTGAACCCCTGCATAATGGCAGTGGAAGCAGGAGGCTTATTTCTATTTCTTCAGTTCTGCCAGGACGTCTCCGATGCGGAATTCAAATGCCAATTTCAACTGATCGCTCATCAGGTGCCAGGCGTTTTCAGCTACAGCGAGATCGCCGCTATGGGTAAATGCATGTGCGGCACCCATGTATTTTTTATACGTCACGGGCACATCTGCTTCAATCAGCCGTTTGGCGTACAACTCGGCTTCGTCAGCCAAGGAGTCCAACTCCGCGGTTATGATCAAAGCAGGAGGGAGATTATGTAGTGATTCTGCAAAAAGGGGGGAAACTAACGGATTCCGCGCCTCCTCTGGTGAGTGCAGATAACTTTCATTAAAGATTTTTGCTACTCGTGGCGGAATCGCTTTCTCGAATTGGGGCTTCAATTTGGGATCTGTAGCAATATCTAATGGTGGGTAATCCAGTACCTGATATACAATCGGAAATTCCTTGCGATCCCGGGCCATAAGACACAGTGCTGCCGCTAGATTGCCACCCGCACTGTGTCCCCCGACCGCAATGCGTTGAGGATCTACGTTGAGCACATCAGGATGCTCGTACAACCATTGGGTTACATCATAGCTTTCCTGTAGCGGGATAGGGAATTTATGCTCCGGGGCCAAGCGATAATCGACATTAACGACAACGCAATTCGCACGTTCAGTAATGACCGGACACCAGGGATCATCCATTTCGGCGCTGCCCATTACAAAGCCGCTGCCATGGAAATTCACAAATACAGGGAGTGGATCAGCAGACCGGTGAGAAGGTTCATATACAATCACCCTGGAGTCACCAACAGAGGTGGGAATGATCCTTTCTTTCCGATGTACTTTGGGAGAATGCGAAGGTTTGAAATCGGACGCAGCTACCATTCTGCCAGCCGATATGCGGGCAAGTTTGACGAACAGTTTTTGTCTCAGTCTTCGCACCATTTTTCTCTCTCCTCTCTGGAGTCGGTTAGACGCGAACCTTTGACATCTTCAAACGCAGAACGTACGCGTGACAAATAGGTTTGGAACTGACAGATTTCCGACTCACTAAAGTCTGACATCAGACGTGAAGCCAGCCCTACGAAAAAGGGGTCCATCTGTTGAATTTTACTTCTTCCTTTATCGTTCAGGGACACGAACACTCCCCGCTTGTCATTGGGATCGTCATATTTATTAATGAATCCCTCTTGTTCGAGAGAAATAACCATAGAACTGATTGCTGCCCGGCTTACCCCCATCTTTTCAGCCAAAGCAGAAGGAGATGACATTTCATCTCTTTGCGCTGAAAGTACACAAAGCGCGATATATTGCCCGTAGGACAGACCAAATTCACGCGAACGTTTTTCCATGTTTTTACGTATTTCATACGTTATGGAAAATAAATCTACCAAAACACCAATCGGTTTATTGCCACCTGGAAAGAGATTATAGGCCAGTTGACGAATTTCGGAGTCCAAAAAAAAGAACATGCGATCCACCTCGATGTAGTTAATTAGTTAACTGTAATTTAATTAACCACTGGTTGCAATGATTTATACAAACTTTGTTCCGCATTTTTTTGAAAATATATCTGTAAAACGTCACATCCAGGGGCCGATACACTGATCGGGGCCCTGATTCACAAAGGCTTGTATGGAGGGCTGACGCAGGGTACGTCCTTCTTGCCACCGCCATTCACTATATTGAACCTTGGCGGTATACATGGGTTTCACCCAAAATGCGTCTTGATGCCGATCCGGTTTATTGCTAAAAGGTCGCTCCGATATGGTATGTGGTAGCAGGCGCTCGGTAAGCTGACGCCAATCTTCCCGAGTCAGCTTACCCGTCCCCACATGCCCGATATAGCGCAGCATTCCTTGTTTATCATATTGGCCCAGCAACACAGCATTGATAATGCCTCCGTTTAGGGTATAGCCACCGATAACGGCAATGATATCGCCATAATTTTTGACCTTGAGCCATCGTCCGTCCTTTCCGCCCAATGTGTACGGACTATCTAGCTTTTTACACACAATGCCTTCCATTCCTTGGCTGCACATGACCTGAAATAGAGCTTGTCCATCAGGATGAGCGGGAGCCAGTTGAATCCGTTCATTCGGTATGATGATCTGATGCAGCAGTTCAAGCCTTTCCTGTAACGGTTTAAGATGAACCCACTCCCCGTTCAGATAAACAATATCAAACAACATGTAAGTAGCGGGTACAGCTTCATAGGCTGACTGAACTCGATCCGTCCGACGAATCAGATCCCGTCGCATAATTTCATGGAACGATGGCTTACCGTCGGCACCGAGTGCGATCATTTCCCCGTCCAATATGACCGAATCAGCCTTACAGTAGGAGGGGAAGAGAGCAAGCTCCGGGTATAAAAGCGTTCGCTCATGCTGCTTGCGGTTGAACAGACGCGTACCGCCCTGGTCGTGATACGTCATAATTCTCGTACCGTCCCATTTTATTTCGTAACGCCAAAGGCCCGGATCTACAGGTACTTTTTCGCTCAGTTCCGGTTCAAACGGGATGACAGGTTTTAATTCCGTACGCAACGCAGCACCTCCCTTGCCTTAATTGGAATAAATATAGTGTCGACGATAGATCCTATTTTATGTATCAGGATTTTGAAAAATTCGATTCCAGTCGCTCCGAAGTGCAAGATATAGACGAACTAAACCATTTCGATCTATATCTTGTTCATTGGAAGTCGCTTATGGGATTTTTGCAAAATCCTCGTATGTAATGTTTCGCTGATTCCTAAATAGGGGAATGATAAGGATATCTAGCGTCGGCATGAAGTGATTGCAGTAATACGTTAGCATGGAGTTGTAACGGGATTTTCTTCAGTCAGAAAGGAGATTGGTTTCATGAGACAAATTCGCGAGGAGGACCATGCAGTAGTCATGGTGGATGATGGACAGGTAGTTGCAGAAGTAGGCTATAAATCCATAGATGACCACTCATTGGTCATTGACCATACATTTGTATCCGAGCAGTTACGGGGTCAAAAAATCGGCAAGGAGCTCATCGACCGAGTGGTTGATATGGCAAGGAATCAGCATAAAAAGGTTATTCCTGCTTGCTCGTACGCGCTTGCTCTGTTCAAGCGCCATCAGGAATACAGTGACGTATGGCAGCAATGAATATGGATCATCAAGGCTGTTTAATTGCATAACCGACACAACACCGGAGCGGGTAATCAGACCTTCCCGGTGTTTTTTTGTGTGCATAAAGCTTGTAAAATCAATGCATTCTACCGTTGATATAGGGAAGTAAAGGGCTATTTTCAAATGTTGAAGCATATTTTCTGACAGATGGCTGTGAAATTGTTCATACTGTTGTCACTTCACAGGCTGTCCATGAGTTCTATATAATATATTATGGTTATGACTACAACAGTAACGAAAACCTGAATTTAACGAAGGAGACGCTCATGATGAATAAAGCGAGTGAGGACAAGCAGTACGTTCCAACGAGCAATCGTAATTTTACAGCCTTGATTATCACCGTTTCCATTATAGCCAACGTGATTATTTTGCTGCTGTTCTTTTCGCCGATCGGATACCAGGGTAGTGTGAGTTTTGATCTCACTATTTTCCCAAGGCTGAATGCGATTTTTAACAGCTTCACATTTATTTTTCTGGTGGCTGCACTGGTTGCTATTTTCAAAAAGAACATTAAGCTTCATAAAACCTTTGTTTTGCTGGCCTTCGCCAGTACCGTTTTATTTTTATTTTCCTATCTGACCTTTCACTACATTTCGCCGGAAACTGCAAAATATGGTGGGGTGGGTATCCTTCGGCCGATCTACTTTACGCTGTTGATTTCGCATAGCATACTGGCTGCGATTATTGTACCGCTGGCACTGTTCACGGTTGTATGGGGATGGACGATGCAGGTAGCAAAACATCGTAAGATTGCGCGCTGGACGATGCCAATTTGGCTATATGTGAGCTTGACCGGGGTACTGGTGTACGTGTTCATGGCCCCATACTATTAATAGATGTGAACCCTTTGCGGGTTGATTTAGGAAAATGGCGTCTCTGCTGAAGAGGCGTCTTTTTTGTATCCAATAAAAGAAAAATTATTCCTTCTAAATTTATTTTATTGAAAAAACGTTCCTTCTTTAGCGGTATTTCTGCTATAATTTGCCTTAATCAACTAAGAACAAGGGGGTCACCATGTGACAAAGAAAGCGAAAGGCAGGTTACGGTTGCTTGTATCTATGCTGGCGCTGGTTGTACTGCTGAGCAGCTGCGGTGGTGGAGGATCAAAGTCGGAAAAGGTTGACGGAGGGAAAGTAACACTGCAATTTTGGACCATTGCACTACAACCTACATTTACCCCGTATTTCAATCGGGTGATTGCCGATTATGAGCAGAAGAACCCCAATGTCAAAATTGACTGGAAGGATTACCCTTATGATGCAGTGACCAACAAGCTGTTGACAAGTATCGCTAGCAACAGCAGTCCGGATGTAGTCAATCTCAATACAGAATTTGCTAGCCAAATGGGCTCCAAGGGTGCTGTTGTTGATATGAATGAGCATTTGTCGCCCGAGGAAAAGGCTGCTTATTTCGAGGGTATTTATAATTCCACAGTCATTAACGGTAAAGCTTATGCGCTACCCTGGTATACCGGTACAGAAGTGCTTTACATGAATACAAAGCTGGTCAAAGCCGCCGGATTGGACCCTGCTCATCCGCCCAAAACCCGGGAGGAATTGTCTGATTGGGGCCGTCAGATCAATAGAAAAATTGGCAAAGCAGGCTATGCGCAGCAGCTTGTATCCAAACTTTTCGCTGTGGACGGCATTCCCATTCTAAATAAAGAAAAGACAGCAGCGGCGTTCAATACACCAGAAGCAGTCACCATGATTGATAATCTAAAAAAACAGATGGAAGATGGCGTTGTGCTCAAGGAAGACGCTGACTTCTCACAACAAGTGAAATATTATGCCGGCGAGCAGGTTGCTTTCGAGCTGGCAGGCCCGACGTTCATCAATTTTATCAAAACGGCTGCGCCGGATGTTTATAAGAACACAATTGCTGTTCCTGTCCCAACCGGTAAAGCTGATGTGCGGCTCTCCAACTCCATGGACCTGGTCGTACCTGCTAAGTCTGCACATGTGGACGAAGCAGTGAAATTTGCTGTTTTCTTGACAAACGCGGAGAGTCAAACAGCTTTTTCTAAAGCGGCGAATACACTACCTTCCACGAAAGACTCCATTAAAGATCCATATTTTACTCAGTCTGACAAATCATTAGAAGCACAAGCCAAGGTAGTATCCGCGCAAAGCTTGGATAAGGCGACAGATTATATGGTCGGTGTGCCTAATGCCAAAGATGTGAACAGTGCCATCGCGCGAGCTTTGCAAAATATTGTATTGAACGGCACGGATACGAAGCAGACGCTTACTGCCCTGGAGCAGGAAGTGAACGATATTTTAAAGCAATAGGTTTGACAGGGGAGTAAGTGAATACTCCCCTGTTCATTTATCAAAATCAGGTGGTGATGCAGCATGATCAAATGGTTAAGGTCGGAGTCCTTTACGGCCTGGGCCTTTATGACGCCAGGACTGTTATTGCTTGCCGTCTTTGTATTTTGGCCTATTATTTACAGCATCCCGCTGGCATTGACAGACTACTCTGTCATATCAGATACCCATTTTGTCGGCTTGGATAATTTTGAAGCGGCGTTTAAGGACCGTAACTTTCTTATTTCAATTTGGAACTCATTGTTGTACGTGCTCATTGTCCCCTTTCTCCAAATTTTCTCCATCCTGATGGCTGTGCTTGTGAACAGCCGTATCCCGGGAATTAAAATATTTCGTACGTCCTACTACATCCCTGTTGTGACTTCGATGGTAGCTGTAGCCTTAATTTGGAGCTGGCTATTGGGCAATAACAGCGTAGTGAACTACTTGCTCATGCAGGTCGGCTTGATTAGCAAAGACATACACTGGTTATCGGACAGCAACTTGGCCTTGTATGTACTGATGTTCATCACAATGTGGAAGGGACTCGGGTATTATATGATGCTCTATCTGGCTGGATTACAAAATATTCCTCAAGATCTGTACGAAGCCGCTAGAGTCGACGGAGCAAGCCGATGGCGTCTGATTGTTCATATTACTCTTCCACTGTTAAGGCCTTACATTTTGTTCTGTACCCTTATATCACTCATGTCAGCTATTCGTGTATTTGATGAAGTATATGTACTAACCAAGGGTGGACCGGGAACGGCCACGTTGACATCCAGCTTGTATATTTTTCAAAAGGGCATGGAGCAGTTCAATTTTGGATATGCTTCTGCGCTTGGCTTAATTGTCGGTGCAATGATTGCCGTACTTAGTATTATCGTATTCCGATTCAATAGGAAAGGCGGTGTCAATCCCTATTGATGAATCTAAAGGATGACAAAATGCTACGCTCATCTCTTCCTAAAAAGGAAAGCAGCCGCATCATGCGCAGTCTTGCTCGAATGCTGAGAATGACGGTCATCTACGTGCTTCTAGTGCTACTCGCCCTCTTTTTAATGGGACCGTTCCTATGGCTGCTCAGCGTATCCCTCATGCCAGGTCGTAACATTTTTTCAACGCCGCCCGCTATTTTTCCGACCTTTATCGATTTCGACAACTATGTTCAGGTGTGGCAGTTCATGAATTTTCCAAAGTATATGCTGAATACGGTCATCATTACGGTGTTGGGCGTTGTGCTCAATGTGGTACTCGCCAGTCTGACGGGATATCCCTTGGCTGTATTTCGTTTTAAGGGTAAAAATCTGGTGTTTACGCTGCTGATTGCCACGATGATTATTCCTTCCTACACCGCATTTATTGTGCATTATCTGACCATTCAAGGGCTCCAT
Organism: Paenibacillus sp. FSL P2-0322; assembly: GCF_037975315.1. NCBI lineage: Bacteria > Bacillati > Bacillota > Bacilli > Caryophanales > Paenibacillaceae > Paenibacillus > Paenibacillus sp. FSL P2-0322. The sequence continues at coordinate 423,672 of NZ_CP150243.1, forward strand.
CTGGGCAATACATATTTGGGTGTGGTGTTGCCCGGGGCAGTCTCCGTGTTCAACATTTTTCTAATGCGACAGACGTTTATTCATATTCCCACTGATGTGCGTGATTCCGGTAAAATGGACGGCGCTTCGGAGTTTCGAATTTGGTGGCAGCTGGTGCTTCCGCTGGTCAAGCCGGCGCTCGCTGTAATTTCTCTGTTGGAGGCGATGTCGTTCTGGAACAGCTTTCTGTGGCCTATCGTTATTTTAAATGATACGGAGCTATATCCGCTGGCAGCTGCGCTCACGTATCTCAACGGTCAATTTGCCTATAACTTCGGTTGGATTGCTGCAGGCACAATGATTTCGGTACTGCCGATCATTATATTGTTCCTGTTTACACAGCGCTACTATATGGAAGGTTTGGCGGGAGCGGTAAAAGGATAAGCCAGTAGTCATGGCTACGAAGAGCCTGTGAATGGAAGGAGATGATTGCGATGAAATTGTCCAAAGGAATGGGGCCTCATTCGGGTGTAGGGTTATCACCGCAGGAGATACAATATTATTTTCGTGATGTGTATGACAGCGGGGAAAGGCTGGTTATCTCCGAACCGCGTCTGGTCTGTGAACTGTCCTCTCGCTTTGCAATGAATCAGGAGTATGAAGGTGTGCTGGACCCCGAGGGACCGATCAAGCTTATTGTGCCTCCAGGACCGGGTGTACCGACTGAAACACGGGGAAGCGTGCAGTTGGTGCTCGAATATGACGGAACGCTTGCTGCAGACGGATATCGGTTGGACATTCAGAAGGACGGGCGGATTGAAGTCCATGCTTCCAATAAAAGAGGGCTCAAATACGGCATGGATGCCCTGCATCTCCTGCTTCAAGTGGAACAGGAGCGATGTACTCTGCCGGTGATGTCTATTCGGGATGAGCCTTCCTTCCCGGTCAGAGGAATTATTGAGGGCTTCTATGGGAAACCGTGGAGTTTCGCGGATCGGCTGGATGCCGTCCGTTTTATGGCTGCGCATCGGATGAACACGTTCATGTATGCCCCCAAGGATGATCCATATCATCGTGAGCTATGGAGAGAGCCGTACCCTGAGGATACGTTTGCCCAGATCCGCGAATTGAAGGAAGCCTGCGAACGACATGAGATTGATTTTCATTATTGTATCAGTCCAGGGAACGACCTAAGCTTTGGCAGCGATGAAGATTTCCTTAAATTGACGGAAAAGCTGGCGGCCGTGATTGCGATTGGCGTACGTCATTTTTCTGTATTAATGGATGATATTGATTATGTACTCAAAGGGGAAAATCGACATTTGCTGGGCCGCTCGGGTCACGCTCATGTCTTTTTGACGAACAAGGTTCACACATGGCTGGCTGAACGGCTGCCTGAGTTTACACTGACAGTCTGTCCTTCGGAATATTGGTCGTATTGGGATACCGAATACAAAAAGGACTTCCGTGAGCGGCTGCATCCGGAGATTAAGGTGTTCTGGACGGGGTACTTTGTTTTTGCCCCACAGATTAGTCGCGAGCACGCCGCCGATAATCATGCGTTCTTCGGACATGAGTTGTGGCTGTGGGATAACATCCCGGTGAATGATTGTGACCATGATCGGTTATTCCTTGATCCGCTGCGCGGACGGTATTCCGGGCTACCAGACTGTGGACATACCGGTATGGTGGCCAACCCGATGAATCAGTGGGAATGCTCCAAAGTGACGCTCATTACGATGTCCCACTATATGTGGAACAGTGAACGGTATATGCCTGAGCTATCTTGGCAATGGGCTGCGCGGGAGTTAGCGGGAGAGCGTGCGGATGAACTGATGTTTTTCTGTCGTCAAAACAGGAACAGCCGACTGGGCGGCAGCGCGTATGAGTACGTGGATCTTGCTTTGCAAATGCGCGATATCCCTGCGCTGGATATGTACTTTGAGCGGCTGCTTCAGACCGTGAGCGTCCTACGGAACGTGCCTGCTGATGATCCGGCGGCAGGTTTCGTGTCCCAGGCCGCGCCGTGGCTGGAACGTGCCGAGCTGGACGCAGGCCTGTGGCAGGTGCTGCGCCAAGCTGCGCTCAGTGGCGAGCGACAGGACGATGCACATTCAAGGGGAAGCAGCACGCCGAGCAAAGCAGTTGGCGGGCAAGAGCCGTCGCCTCTGACGGACGAAATTGCAGGAGAACTGCGACGCGGTATCACTGCTTGCTTAGAAGCGGAGGCTCGGCTGGGTAGCAATCCGGCGATCCGTGCTGCCGCGCAGTGGGGTTATGTCGATCAGGACGAACAAGGCAAATATCGACTGATCTTGTGAGTGTTTGCGATGGATTATGAAACCAAGGCAGCATAGCTGCCCTGAAAATAATCATTTGCCGTTAGGATAACGGTAATTTTCAGGAGAGGTGGAACGTACGGTGAAGTCAAACACCCGATTACTTTTTATACCGCTAGATGAGCGGCCCTGTAATTATCAATTTCCTTATTTACTGGCACAGGGTACAGACTTGGAAATGGAGCGACCCCCATTAGAATGGATGGGACAAAAGAAAACCCCTGGCGATACGACCAGACTATGGGCATGGCTCGAAGAACGCGCGGCTACTGCTGATGGAGCCATTGTTGCGATGGATACGTTGCTGTACGGAGGAATCGTACCTTCTCGACTACACGGTATGTCGAGCGAGCAGGTCAGAGATAGAGTGAATCGGCTTCGCAGGCTAAAGCAACTATATCCGCAACTGACTCTGTATGCATTTCAACTAATTATGCGTTGTCCGCAATACTCTTTGGCTGATGAAGAACCGGATTACTATGCCGATTGGGGGCGTGAGATATTCCGAAAGGGCTTCATTGAGCATCGTCAGGAGCTGGGGATCGCTACCGCTGAAGAGTTGCTCGAATTAGCTGATATAAACGAGCGTTTGCCAATGGAAATACTGGATGATTACTTGGGGCGTCGCCATGTGAATTTGGAGGCTAATGAAGTTGCACTGGATCTCGTAGCAGAAGGTATCATTGATTTTATGATCATCCCACAGGATGATTCGGCTCCCTACGGCTATACCGCCAAGGATCAGCAGCGGCTAAGAAGTCGTATTTCTGAGCTTGGGCTGGATTTGAATGTATACATGTACCCGGGGGCAGATGAAGTGGGTTGTACGTTGCTGGCTCGTTGGGTTAACAAGATGAATAATGTAGTCCCACTGGTGTATCCCCGATTGTCTGCTTTGCAGGGGGCATTCGTAGTTCCGCTTTTTGAAGATCGCTATTTTTACGAAACCTTAAAATATCAGATTATGGCGGCAGGTGGGCTGATAGCTTCCTCGGCAACGGAGGCTGATTTGATTTTGTTGGCTAACACACCCGGTGACACGATGGCAGAGGCTTCATCCCAGCAGCGTGCAATGACCGGATATGATGTACATCGGAATGTAGTAGAGCTGGTTGAGTACGGTTCTTATATGCTGCAATATGCAGGTCAAAATGTTGCAGTTGCTGATGTGGGCTACGCCAACGGCGCAGATCTCAAGCTACTTAGACTATTAAAGCAAAAAGGACTGCTTTTTAAGCTGGCAGGTTATGCAGGCTGGAATACCAGTTCTAACACGCTGGGCACCGTCATTGCTCAGTCCATGCTGTATACCCACTATGGCTCTACGGAGGAACATTTGGATTTTCTGTCGCTGCGCTACGCCGAGGATGCCTGTTATTGCGCTGTGGTACGTACGGCTATGAATAACGGGATTGTGGAGCAGATGGGTTTTACCAAGTTTATGCTCGATGGACCGAGAGGCTCGGTAGCTGCGGTTATTCGTGGACGGCTGGAGCAGGCACTCAATGAATATGTGAACGGGCCGGAAGGTTGCGTGGAAATTATAGATTGCTACATGCCGTGGAACCGCACCTTTGAAGTCGGATTAACCGTACGGCATCATGCCGAGAAGAGAGGGTGATTCCTATGGGAATGGAAGGTGTATTATCCAAAGTTCAGCACGGACTGATCGTATCCTGTCAGGCGCTACCAGGCGAACCGTTACATGGAGCAGATTCTATGGTCAAAATGGCGCGTGCCGCACAGCAAGGTGGAGCTGTAGCGATTCGCGCCAATGGCGCATCGGATGTACGTGCGATTAAACAGGCGATTTCTCTACCAGTGATTGGCTTGATTAAGCGGGATTATGATGATTCTGATATTTACATTACGCCTACCCTTCGTGAAATGGAGGAACTGGTGGAGGCAGGCGCGGATATCATTGCGCTGGATGCCACATTACGACCGCGCCCGGCGGGATGCAAGCTGAAGAGGCTCCTAGATTATGCCCATGAGCAGGGAGTCACTTCCATGGCAGACATATCGACACTGGAGGAGGCGCTTCATGCGGCTTCCCTTGGCGCAGACTGCGTATCCACCACGTTATCCGGGTATACGCCGTACTCTACTCAGATTGAGGGTCCTGATCTGGAGCTGGTTCGGAGAGCGTCGGAACTGGTTCCTGTTCCTTTAATTGCAGAGGGCAAAATCTATGATCCAGCGCAGGTTGAGGAAGCATTCCGAATGGGAGCACATGCAGTGGTTGTAGGCTCGGCGATTACCAGACCCCAATTGATTACGCAGCGGTTTGCCGATGCCGCAAGGAAGGCAGTGAAATGCATCTATGGAGATGAACGACCGAATTAACACGTACTATCCTTCATTAACGAAATCGGAGCAGAAAGTCGCCTTATGCGTACTGGAGCATCCCGCAGATATCATATATTTCTCCGTGACGGAGCTGGCGGATTTTGCAGGTACAGGCGAAACGACGGTGATGCGCTTTTGTCGGAAAATTGGTTTCAAAGGTTATCAGGATTTCCGACTGTCCCTGGCACAAAACCAGACTTATCGTAAAACCGATATGGGCGAGGAGAACATCGACCCAGATAACGAACAAGATATTACGCGTACGGTGTATCACAACATGCTCGATATTTTGCACTCCAGTATGGGACTGCTGGACCATTCAGAGCTTGGTCGTGCGATTGCGTGTCTCGATCAAGCGAGCTATGTTCAATTTTTCGGCGTAGGCGCTTCGGGAATTTCCGCGCAGGATGCTAAAAATCGTTTCTTACGGATTGGGCGCCGCGCCGAGGCTGTGGCAGACGGTCATATTCAGTCGATGATGGCGGTGTCCATGAACCCGGGTGATGTCGCTATCGGCATCAGTGTATCAGGAAGTACGCTGGATACGAACGATATGCTGCACAAAGCCAAGCAAAACGGTGCAACTGTTATCGCAATTACGAATTATGCGAAATCACCCATCACCTCCATTGCAGATATCGTGTTACTGACCGCAGGCAAAGAAGCCCCGATAGAAGGTGGTTCAATCGGTGCTAAAATTTCACAGCTATTCGTGATTGACCTCATCTGCGAAGGGCTTGCTCGCAAGCACACGAGTCACACCAAACAGATGAAGGAAAAAACAGCGAGGGCCGTTATTGAACGAAGCTATTGAGATTTTTCAGTTGTGAATTGAAAACTGTGCGCTCTGACAGTTCAATGACTTGTGTTTGTGGTGCATATGAATGGCTATTCATGTATTGCTACTAATAGAAGGTTTGTACAAAGAGCTAGTAAGCTTTTATGTGGGGCAACAAGGAGGTTGGTGTGGTGGCAGCTGCTGTGAACAGAGTCATTGGAATCGACATTGGGGGCACATCGGTGAAGGCCGCCATAGTGGCACCGGACGGATCGGTGCTTGATGAAATCCGGCTGGATACGGACGCTTCCCGTGGACGTGAATGGGTGTTGTCGCGGGTGTCAGAATCTGTGCTCGGATTGTTGCGTTCTTTTGGAGATACCAGCATCGGTGCCCATATAGATGTAGGCGCTCTAGGCATTGCTACTGCTGGCCGAGTAAATGTGGAGAGCGGCGAAGTTGTGTATGCCACAGATAACCTACCTGGCTGGCAAGGTACATCCTTGGTAACGTGGGCTAGAGAAAAACTGGCTTTACGAGCGGTTGCTGATAATGATGCGAACGCCGCTTTACTTGGAGAAGCGTGGCAGGGAGCGGGGAAGGGCAAGCGACGCTTGGTGATGCTCACGTTGGGAACAGGTGTCGGAGGTGCATATATGGAAAATGACCTCTTGTGCAGAGGGGCTCATTGGAGCGGCGGTGATTGGGGGCACAGTATTCTATTCCCGGGGGGACATCCCTGCAATTGTGGAAAAAAAGGGTGCGCCGAGCAATATGTATCGGGGAGCGCCTTGTTACGTCGAGGTAGGGAACACGTCGGTAAATTGTACCGCTCAGGGAACGAGATTGTGAAAGAGGCCGCTCACGGTAACCAGGAAGCAATC
>NZ_CP150243.1:435000-442500 GCF_037975315.1 Paenibacillus sp. FSL P2-0322
TGGAGGCCCGAACCCACGCATGTTGAAAAATGCGGGGATGAGGTGGGGGTAGCGGAGAAATTCCAATCGAACCCGGAGATAGCTGGTTCTCCCCGAAATAGCTTTAGGGCTAGCCTCGGAAAAAAGAATCGTGGAGGTAGAGCACTGATTGGGTGCGGGGCCCGCAAGGGTTACCAAGCTCAGTCAAACTCCGAATGCCATAGATTTAGTTCCGGGAGTCAGACAGTGAGTGCTAAGATCCATTGTCGAAAGGGAAACAGCCCAGACCATCAGCTAAGGTCCCCAAGTGTGTGTTAAGTGGGAAAGGATGTGGAGTTGCACAGACAACCAGGATGTTGGCTTAGAAGCAGCCACCATTGAAAGAGTGCGTAATAGCTCACTGGTCGAGTGACTCTGCGCCGAAAATGTAACGGGGCTAAACACACCACCGAAGCTATGGCTTGATGCTTGCATCAGGGGTAGGGGAGCGTTGAATGCGGGTTGAAGGTGTACCGTAAGGAGCGCTGGACTGCATTCAAGTGAGAATGCCGGTATGAGTAACGAAAAGATCTGTGAGAATCAGATCCGCCGAAAGCCTAAGGGTTCCTGAGGAAGGTTCGTCCGCTCAGGGTAAGTCGGGACCTAAGGCGAGGCCGATAGGCGTAGTCGAAGGACAACAGGTCGAAATTCCTGTACCACCGTAATCCGTTATGAGCGATGGGGTGACGCAGTAGGGTAGTGACGCGGACTGATGGATGTCCGTCTAAGCAGTGAGGCTGGTGTGTAGGCAAATCCGCACATCGTAAGGCTGGGCTGTGATGGGGAGCGAAAATTATAGTAGCGAAGGTCATGATCTCAGACTGCCAAGAAAAGCCTCTAGCCAGGAGAAGGTGCCCGTACCGCAAACCGACACAGGTAGGCGAGAAGAGAATTCTAAGGCGCGCGGAAGAACTCTCGTTAAGGAACTCGGCAAAATGACCCCGTAACTTCGGGAGAAGGGGTGCCTCGGTAGGGTGAATAGCCCGAGGGGGCCGCAGTGAAAAGGCCCAAGCGACTGTTTAGCAAAAACACAGGTCTGTGCGAAGCCGCAAGGCGAAGTATACGGGCTGACGCCTGCCCGGTGCTGGAAGGTTAAGGGGAGTGGTAAGCCTTCGGGCGAAGCTATGAACCGAAGCCCCAGTAAACGGCGGCCGTAACTATAACGGTCCTAAGGTAGCGAAATTCCTTGTCAGGTAAATTCTGACCCGCACGAATGGCGTAACGACTTGGGCGCTGTCTCAACGAGAGATCCGGTGAAATTTTAATACCTGTGAAGATGCAGGTTACCCGCGACAAGACGGAAAGACCCCATGGAGCTTTACTGCAGCTTGATATTGAATTTGGGTACGATCTGTACAGGATAGGTGGGAGCCGTTGAACTTTGAGCGCCAGCTTGAAGGGAGGCATCCTTGGGATACCACCCTGATCGTATCTAGGTTCTAACTTGGTACCGTGATCCGGTGCGAGGACAGTGTCAGGTGGGCAGTTTGACTGGGGCGGTCGCCTCCTAAAGAGTAACGGAGGCGCCCCAAGGTTCCCTCAGAATGGTTGGAAATCATTCGAAGAGTGCAAAGGCAGAAGGGAGCTTGACTGCGAGACCTACAAGTCGAGCAGGGACGAAAGTCGGGCTTAGTGATCCGGTGGTACCGCATGGAAGGGCCATCGCTCAACGGATAAAAGCTACCCTGGGGATAACAGGCTTATCTCCCCCAAGAGTCCACATCGACGGGGAGGTTTGGCACCTCGATGTCGGCTCATCGCATCCTGGGGCTGAAGTAGGTCCCAAGGGTTGGGCTGTTCGCCCATTAAAGCGGTACGCGAGCTGGGTTCAGAACGTCGTGAGACAGTTCGGTCCCTATCTGTCGTGGGCGTAGGAAATTTGAGAGGAGCTGTCCTTAGTACGAGAGGACCGGGATGGACGTACCGCTGGTGTACCAGTTGTTCCGCCAGGAGCACCGCTGGGTAGCTATGTACGGAAGGGATAAGCGCTGAAAGCATCTAAGCGTGAAGCCCCCCTCAAGATGAGATTTCCCAATTAGTAAGACCCCTTGAAGACGACGAGGTAGATAGGTTGGGGGTGGAAGTGCAGTAATGCATGGAGCTGACCAATACTAATCGGTCGAGGGCTTATCCTAAAATAAAACGCAAATGAGTTTCGGATCCAGTTTTCAGGGTGTAACCTTGAAAGTATGTACAAGTGACATATGATAAGCGCATGGCTATTCATTCACACGATAAGTGATGAACCGAATAACCGTACGGTAGAATTTGCACAGCAAATTCATGTTTGGTGGCGATAGCGGAGGGGTTCCACACGTACCCATCCCGAACACGACCGTTAAGCCCTCCAGCGCCGATGGTACTTGGACCGCAGGGTCCTGGGAGAGTAGGACGTCGCCAAGCGATATCCTTTAAAGGATGATGAAGTTTTACATGTTAGGGCCTTTAGCTCAGCTGGTTAGAGCGCACCCCTGATAAGGGTGAGGTCGGTGGTTCGAGTCCACTAAGGCCCACCACTTCTAGAATAACAAAAAGATTGGGGCCATAGCTCAGCTGGGAGAGCGCCTGCCTTGCACGCAGGAGGTCAGCGGTTCGATCCCGCTTGGCTCCACCAATATTCCCTGATAGCTCAGTTGGTAGAGCACTCGACTGTTAATCGAGTTGTCACAGGTTCGAGTCCTGTTCGGGGAGCCATGTTTTGAATATTTCTGACTTTTATATATAAGGTGGCGGCGTAGCTCAGCTGGCTAGAGCGTACGGTTCATACCCGTGAGGTCGGGGGTTCGATCCCCTCTGCCGCTACTCGGAGAGATACCCAAGTGGCTATAAGGGGACCCTCTGCTAAGGGGTTAGACTGCGAAAGTGGTGCGAGGGTTCGAATCCCTCTCTCTCCGCCATAAATTTATTGGAATCAGAACTTATTTTGTAAGGCCCGTTGGTCAAGGGGTTAAGACACCTCCCTTTCACGGAGGTAACAGGGGTTCGAATCCCCTACGGGTCATAATATGGAGGCTTAGCTCAGCTGGGAGAGCATCTGCCTTACAAGCAGAGGGTCGGGGGTTCGATCCCCTCAGCCTCCACCATAAGAAAATTTGATAAATCCCTTTTAATGTCGCGGGGTGGAGCAGTTCGGTAGCTCGTCGGGCTCATAACCCGAAGGTCGTAGGTTCAAATCCTGCCCCCGCAATTAATTTCCTATTGGAAATGCCTCTGGAACTGTGGTGTAGAGGCCTAACATGCCTGCCTGTCACGCAGGAGATCGCGGGTTCGAATCCCGTCAGTTCCGCCATTTTAATCTCATATATAGTTGACATATATAGTGCGGATTATATGGTGTAGTAATAAAACAAAATATGGCTCGGTAGCTCAGTCGGTAGAGCAGAGGACTGAAAATCCTCGTGTCGGCGGTTCGATTCCGTCCCGAGCCACCTTTCAAGTGGGAAATGAGTAATGTGCCGGTGTAGCTCAACTGGTAGAGCAACTGACTTGTAATCAGTAGGTTGGGGGTTCAAGTCCTCTCGCCGGCACCATTTTGGAGGATTAGCGAAGTGGCCAAACGCATCAGACTGTAAATCTGCTCCCTTACGGGTTCGGTGGTTCGAATCCATCATCCTCCACCAGTCTTTTCATAATCATATGGCGGTCGTGGCGAAGTGGTTAACGCACCGGACTGTGACTCCGGCATTCGTGGGTTCAAGCCCCATCGGCCGCCCTTTATTCTTAATTTATTGGGGATTAGCCAAGCGGTAAGGCAACGGACTTTGACTCCGTCATGCATAGGTTCAAATCCTATATCCCCAGCCATTAAGAGCCATTAGCTCAGTTGGTAGAGCACCTGACTTTTAATCAGGGTGTCGAAGGTTCGAGTCCTTCATGGCTCACCATTTATAATTATTTTGCGGTCGTGGCGGAATTGGCAGACGCGCACGGTTCAGGTCCGTGTGGGCTAACCCCCGTGGAGGTTCGAGTCCTCTCGACCGCACCATATTTTGCGGACGTGGCTCAGCGGTAGAGCATCGCCTTGCCAAGGCGAGGGTCGCGGGTTCGATTCCCGTCGTCCGCTCCATTATCCATACGGCGCCATAGCCAAGTGGTAAGGCAAAGCTCTGCAAAAGCTTCATCCCCAGTTCAAATCTGGGTGGCGCCTTGACTGCTCATTATGGATTTAAATATGCGCCCTTAGCTCAGCTGGATAGAGCGTTTGACTACGAATCAAAAGGCCGGGAGTTCGAATCTCTCAGGGCGCGCCATTTCTTAAAAAAAGTATAATGTCGGGATGTAGCTCAGCTTGGTAGAGCACCTGGTTTGGGACCAGGGGGTCGCATGTTCAAATCGTGTCATCCCGATACTGATTTGCGGGTGTAGTTCAATGGTAGAACTCCAGCCTTCCAAGCTGGTAGCGTGGGTTCGATTCCCATCACCCGCTTTTTGCTATAGCGGATTCTTGTTGCCTCAGTGGTGACACCTTATAAATAAAGAGAGCCTGTCTGGGGACAGAGCTCTCTCTTTTTTTGTATTTATCTTCATGTACCCACAATGTGTTGATTATTCATAATCTCGGTATCGGTGTATATCGTTCTGATCATACAACTGGTATACACCGATAACCGATCTAGTGGACAGTTTTTACACGGGAATGGTCAGCTGGATGGAGGTTCCCTCATCTGGAGCAGAGGTCATGCTCATAAATCCCCCTACCCCTCTAGCTCGTTCTTCCATACTGAACAATCCAACTCCCTCTCCTTGGGACTTTCCAGAGAATCCAATGCCCTCATCCCGAATGGTCACTTGTATCATTTCATCTTGATCCTCAACGTCGACATATGCCTCCGCTACATCTGCGTATTTGGCTACATTCGTTAATGCCTCCTGTACAATCCGATAAATTGCTATTTCCTTGCGAATATCAAGGCGTTTACGTAGAGTGCATTGAAAATGCACCTCAATCCCGTAATGAGAACAGAAGTTTTCAATATAGGTTCTTATAGCTGGGACGACACCCAAATCATCCAGAACTGAGGGACGAAGTTCCCACGCTAGACCACGAACATCTTTGATGATGTCGGTCACCTGCGAACGAAGACTCTCCAGAGCAGCACTAGGTTGTTCGGCAAGTTGGCTATCTAACTGAATAATAAGTGAAAACAAGCTTTGTCCTATCCCATCATGTAGCTCTCTTGAAAAGCGTTTACGTTCTTCTTCCTGTATTTGCATGACTTGCGTCATCATAGACTGGAGTTCTGCTTCTACTTTCTTCAGTTTAGTGACCTCATTGCGGATCGCTAAGTACTGATAGGGTTTACCTTCCTCGTCCATAAACGGAACGATCGTAGTATTCACCCAGTAGTAGCTGTTATCTTTAGCACGATTACGTATTTCTCCTTGCCATACCTCACCTGAACGGATTGTAGTCCACAGGTTTTTCATGAAGGCAGGGGTATGATAGCCTGAATTAATGAGACGATGATCCTGACCGATCAGCTCTTCACGACTGTATTGCGAAATCTCACAAAACTTGTCGTTCACGTACTGAATAATACCTCGATGATCGGTCAAAGCAACAATGGAAGACGTATCTAGAGCAAATTTTAGATTGGATAGTTGGTGGAGTGAGTTACGTAGTGCATGGAGAAAAGGGGACTCTGGTATATAAATTTCTAGATCATTCAGCAATGTATCGGTTGATTCACCAAAGGCATGCTGCAGTAAAGGATTAGAAGGTTCATTCATAATGGAGCAGCCCCTTTTTTAGTGCGAATTTGACTAGCTCAGGTCGTGTTTTCAAGTTAAGCTTCTCCATAAGGTTACTTTTATGGGACTCTACGGTTTTGACGCTAATCACTAGGTGCTCGGCAATTTCCTTGTTGGCATATCCTTTGGCTACCCACGATAGAATCTCCTTTTCCCGCTCAGATAGGGATTCATAGGGTCCGGCTATGCCTTCCTGTTTGATTTTGTCCAGATATTCACTCATCAGTCGTTTGGTTGCATTCGGGTACAAGTAGGCACTACCCTCGGCTACAGACTGGATGGCAGCGAGCAACTCCTCGTGAGGTGCGCTTTTTAAAATATATCCGGATGCTCCAGCCTGAATGGCCCGGAACAGATATTCTTCATCATCATGCATTGTTAAAATAAGGACTTCTGTGTCGGGCAACTTTTTTTTTAATTCAGTGGTTGCCGTGAGACCATCTTTGCCAGGTGGCATGCTAAAATCCATGAGCACGACATTAGGTTGTAGCTCCACTGCCTTGTGGATTGCCTCATCCCCGTCTGCTGCATCTCCTACTACCTTGATACCGTTTTTGCCGTCCAATAGGGCCATGAGGCCAGAACGTACGACAACGTGATCATCCACTACTAGTATACGAATCAATTTGTCATCCCCTCGAACGGTAAAAAAACCGTGCGTTTTGTCATAATCATAGCAAATTTTAGGGATTTCAATCAACAAAGATAGTTAGGGACAGTGATATCAAGTATTTTATGAGTTTCATTATCTACAGAACATTGTTGATCTATGGAGTAAGAGGGTAAGCACATAGTTGGCTAAGGCGTTGAGCGACTTGAGTGGCCTCGGCTACATCAGACTCTGTGAACATCCTCACATCACGATTACCAAGAAGCAGCACACCGTTGGGCAGATCCCCTGTGCTGGAAAAGGGAATAGCAACAGCAGAGTGAAGCTGCTCGGCCAGCATTAGTGCACATTCCTGACGCAAACGTATACTACCTGATAGCAAAGCACTTACAGTCACGGTACGTCCCAAGCGAACAGCCATCCCGGCAATACCATGGCCAATCTTAAAAGAAATAAGACGATAGCGATTGCTTCGGCTACCGGAGGCGTAATACCAATGCAACTTACCACCCGACTTGGACATAAATGCAAGGGCAGTGAGATCACCATAAATAGTATCTCTCAACTGATTCAGTTCTTTTCGCATTTCATCCGTTATTTGTAGCATAGAAGACACATCCTTTTTCATAACCAAACTATATCTCTAATTCATTGTAGTTCCGACAGTTACAAAAGTAGATCAGGGAACCCCCTGATCTATAGGCGCAGGAAACACTGACTTTTCATCTGGTCGGGTAAGGAGTAGGGAAAAGGCCGATAAATGGGGCGTTAGCTTACTTTGGAAGTGATATTTATCACAGCAAATCAGGGAGTAGGAAGGTATAAAATCAGGTGTTCTCCCGATAACAACCCAGGCATTAAAACATTATGATATAGATATCAGGTAAACACGAGGAGGACGCTAACATGCAAGCCACTTGTATGGAACGGTTTGGGGACGAAGCGGAACGCACGGGAATTCAGATTTATTTGACAGAAGAACATTTGGATCTGCTAAAAGATATTATGTCCTGGAAGAAGGTAAAGGCAGGCGTTATGCTTTTCCGAGAGGGCGATGATGCAGAGCAGCTTTATTATATACATTCAGGTCATGTTAAACTTCGTAAATCGACAGAAGATGG
>NZ_CP150243.1:447500-1140000 GCF_037975315.1 Paenibacillus sp. FSL P2-0322
GCCGTAACTATAACGGTCCTAAGGTAGCGAAATTCCTTGTCAGGTAAATTCTGACCCGCACGAATGGCGTAACGACTTGGGCGCTGTCTCAACGAGAGATCCGGTGAAATTTTAATACCTGTGAAGATGCAGGTTACCCGCGACAAGACGGAAAGACCCCATGGAGCTTTACTGCAGCTTGATATTGAATTTGGGTACGATCTGTACAGGATAGGTGGGAGCCGTAGAACTTTGAGCGCCAGCTTGAAGGGAGGCATCCTTGGGATACCACCCTGATCGTATCTAGGTTCTAACTTGGTACCGTGATCCGGTGCGAGGACAGTGTCAGGTGGGCAGTTTGACTGGGGCGGTCGCCTCCTAAAGAGTAACGGAGGCGCCCCAAGGTTCCCTCAGAATGGTTGGAAATCATTCGAAGAGTGCAAAGGCAGAAGGGAGCTTGACTGCGAGACCTACAAGTCGAGCAGGGACGAAAGTCGGGCTTAGTGATCCGGTGGTACCGCATGGAAGGGCCATCGCTCAACGGATAAAAGCTACCCTGGGGATAACAGGCTTATCTCCCCCAAGAGTCCACATCGACGGGGAGGTTTGGCACCTCGATGTCGGCTCATCGCATCCTGGGGCTGAAGTAGGTCCCAAGGGTTGGGCTGTTCGCCCATTAAAGCGGTACGCGAGCTGGGTTCAGAACGTCGTGAGACAGTTCGGTCCCTATCTGTCGTGGGCGTAGGAAATTTGAGAGGAGCTGTCCTTAGTACGAGAGGACCGGGATGGACGTACCGCTGGTGTACCAGTTGTTCCGCCAGGAGCACCGCTGGGTAGCTATGTACGGAAGGGATAAGCGCTGAAAGCATCTAAGCGTGAAGCCCCCCTCAAGATGAGATTTCCCAGTATGTAAGACCCCTTGAAGACGACGAGGTAGATAGGTTGGGGGTGGAAGTGCAGTAATGCATGGAGCTGACCAATACTAATCGGTCGAGGGCTTATCCTAAGAATAAAACGCAAATGAGTTTCGGATCCAGTTTTCAGGGTGTAACCTTGAAAGTATGTACAAGTGACATATGATAAGCGCATGGCTATTCATTCACACAATAAGTGATGAACCGAATAACCGTACGGTAGAATTTGCACAGCAAATTCATGTTTGGTGGCGATAGCGGAGGGGTTCCACACGTACCCATCCCGAACACGACCGTTAAGCCCTCCAGCGCCGATGGTACTTGGACCGCAGGGTCCTGGGAGAGTAGGACGTCGCCAAGCAAGATAAAAGAGCACAGCCTTAACGGGCTGTGCTCTTTTTCCTATAACCGATTCATTTATCATTCACATGAAAGATCATTATCGTGGATTCGGTCAAAAGTTGTATGGTATCCTGGTTGTCCTTTGTATAGTGGTGCTTAGTCAGCATTTTTAACTGAGGACAGTATTAACTGGGGAAGTTAATCTATTTCAACCTGTTCTGTCTGAAGGACACTCAAGGTTTGAAGTTTACGGGTAATTTCTTTTTGCCACTTTGTATCTCCGACTTGTACGGCAAGATTGAGAAGATCCAAATAATCATCAATATGCAGGGAGGTTTTATTAAAAGTTTCTTTCACTGCGGTCCTGCCTCCTTTAAAGTCTATGTGTATTTATCATTTAATAATGATAATCATTATCAAACTATGATCTTATTCATATTATGCCTGTGTTCTAGATAAATTGCAAGTTATGATATGAATGAATTTTGAAGCACGCAAATGAGGGCTTGAAAAAACAAACCCTTCTCCTTAAGTTCACGCATTGTTCACGTCTTTTCTATGGAACATAATGAAAAGAACAAGCGGGCATTGAGTGTCCACCAATAAGGAGGGCAAATTGCGCAATGCTTCAACAAGAGGAGGAAAAAGACCATGAGCAGAACAAAAATGAAAGCGTTTGCCATTGTGATGGCGAGCGCCTTGGCATTGACGCTGGCAGCTTGTAATAACGGACAAAGCGCAAGTCCGGGAAATTCAGGAGAACCGAGCAGAGGCACCGCAACGAAAGATGTTACGATTACCTTTCAGAACATTAATCCTGATCCGAGCACCCCTTCGTACAAAATGATTAAGCAAATTGTAGGTCAATACGAGCAGGATCATCCTCATGTCAAAATTGAATTGGATTCGCTAAATACAGATCAACAAAAGCTTAAGCTGAAAACACAGGCAGCGGCGAAGGAAGTACCTGATATCACGATTGTAAACCCAGCTGCACAGATGAAGCCATTCGTAGATGCCGGGCTGCTGGCTCCATTAAACGATGTGGCTGATAAAGAGGGGTTAAAAGATACGTTTCAGAATGGACTTCTTAATTACTATAGCTTCGACGATAAGCTCTATGCTTTTCCGGACGGTAACAATATAGAAGTGGTGTTTTACAATAAAGAACTGTTCAAGCAGGCGGGAATCCAGAAGTTGCCGACCACCTTTGACGAGCTGATTACGACGGTCAAGACGTTGAAGGCGAAGGGAATTACTCCGATTGCCATTGGGGAAAAGGATTCATGGACGGGTTCCCTCCTTTTTATGAATATTTTGTTGCGTACAAATGAAGGGCCGAATTTTCTCAATGATGTACTGGACGGTAAAAAGACGTTTAACGACCCAGCTTTTGTGGAAGCGGTGGATGCATTTCAGGAATTGGTGCAGGCAGGAGCTTTCCCGGATGGAGCTACATCTATTGACTACAATGCAGGTGGTAATATTTTTAAAACAGGAAAAGCCGCGATGTATATCATGGGTACATGGGAAACGGGGTCTATTGATGCTTCTTCGGTAGCGGGTAAGGTAGGAGCGTTTCAATTCCCTACGGTGAATGGCAAGGGTGATGTGAATGAGTATGTAATTGCGCCGGGCAGCGCATTTGCGGTATCTGCGAACAGTGAACATTTACAGGAGACGAAGGATTTTCTGCACTATTTTATTACGGAGATGCCCAAAATTCAGTTTGATCTGAAAAATGCGATTGGCAGTGGTCAGAAAATGAAAGGTGATCTGAAGGAAGCGGGCTACTCCGAGTTAGCGATTAGTCTTAATGAGCTGTTCAAGAATGTAAAAGGGGGCGATCTCGCTTTTGATAATACGATGAATCCGGCTATTGCGCAGGCGCATCTGAGTAGCATTCAAAACCTGTTCGTGCAAAAAGAAGACTCTGCACAAGTTGCCAAGGAACATCAGAACACTTTTGAAGCGAATAAATAAGTGAGGATTTTGCAAAAATCCAATAAGCGACTCCCAATGAACAATATATAGATCGAAATGGCCTAGTTCGTCTAGATATTGAACTTTGGAGCGACTGGAATCGAATTTTGCAAAATCCTGAAGTAGCTGACACTAGGGAGGGGGCAGAGTGCTCTTTCCCTGATTGGAAATCATGTAGGTTGTGCATCCTCAGAAGATGTTCAGAATCAACACAAAGGAGATTAGAGCATGAATGTACTGAAGGTGCCAGCACGTACCATTGCCGTTTTCGTGCTACCCTGCCTGTTGTTGTATACCTGTATGGTATTTGTTCCGATTCTGGTGTCGGTGTATTGCGGATTGCTGGATTGGAACGGAATCGCCGAGGCAAAGTTCGTGGGGCTGGCTAATTTTGAACGGATTTTTACAGCAGATTCAGTGTTCTGGCCGTCCGTGAAACGGACTATGATGTTCGCTGTGTTTTCC
The DNA here is from genome assembly GCF_037975315.1 of Paenibacillus sp. FSL P2-0322. Taxonomy (NCBI): domain Bacteria; kingdom Bacillati; phylum Bacillota; class Bacilli; order Caryophanales; family Paenibacillaceae; genus Paenibacillus; species Paenibacillus sp. FSL P2-0322. Next base: position 451,184 of record NZ_CP150243.1, read on the forward strand.
ATGCTGGAAATTCCGTTCTGTCTGCTGCTGGCGATCTTGCTTAATCGCTATGTGCGTAAGGCCAATACGCTGGTAACGATGTATTTTCTGCCGGTTATTCTGTCGGTGGTTATTATCGGGCAGCTGTGGAAGACGATCTATAATCCAGCCTCGATGGGTGGAATGCTGAACGGTATTTTGCTGGCGATTGGGCTGGAAAGCTGGACGCGCTCATGGCTGACGGAACCGCAGATAGCGATGTACGCCCTCTATTTTGTATCGTTGTGGCAGTATTTTGGCTATCATTTACTTATCCAGTTTACCGGTGTACAAAATATACCGAATGAGCTGTACGAAGCAGCCAAAATTGATGGAGCTGAAGGATTCAAAGCAGACCGCTATATTACGCTGCCGCTCATTGTACCTATTTTCAAGATATCAATTGTATTAGCATTTATCGGCTCCCTGCAATCGTTTGATTTGATCTGGGTGATGACGGGTGGAGGACCAGCTCATGCAACGGATACAGTATCTACGTATATGTACAATATGTCCTTTTTATCGATGAAATACGGATATGGCAGCGCATTAGCTTCAATTCTCGTAGTGATTTGCTTGTCATTTACAATTGTGATAAATTTTGTTTTCAAACGAATCGAAAATAAGGTAAGCTAAAGGAGATGGAACTGTTGAATGCCTTAAAAAAAACGGGAGTCTTTTCCTTATTGGCAATCTTAATTGTCACGCAGCTGTATCCACTCTTTTGGCTGCTGACCTATTCGTTGAAGACGAATGAAGAGATATTGAGCTCAAGCTTCTTTGCACTCCCTCAAGTGCCCCAGTGGCACAACTATCAGGAAGCCTATGAATCAGGGAGCTACTTGCGTTATTTAGGAAACAGTGTACTGGTGACTGGGGTTACGATGATTTTCGTCATTTTGTTAAGCTCAATGGCTGCTTATGCGATTACACGTTTTCGTTGGCGCTTCGGGGCTGTTGTGCTGACTTTGTTTCTGATCGGGATGATGATCCCGATGCAAGCTACGCTGCTGCCGCTGATGGTGATGTTTAAAAACGTCCATATTCTGAATACGTATTTCTCACTGATTTTACCCTACATTGCTTTTCAGACACCGATTGCGGTCTTCATCCTATCCGGCTTTATGCGGTCCATTCCCCACGAAATTGAAGAATCCGCTTACATTGACGGAGCAAGCATTTATCGTATTTTCCGCAGTGTAATCTTACCCATCTCGATTCCGCCTATCATGACGGTATGTATTTTAACTTTCATTAACATCTGGAATGAATACATTATGGCTGCCACCTTTATCTCGTCCGAGAAGCTCAAAACTCTCCCTTTCGGCGTATATACGTTCGTCAGCCAGTATTCTGTGAACTACGGTAATATTGGTGCTTTTCTAGTCATGGGTGCCTTACCGGTCATTATTATTTATTTTGTTCTGTCCGAAAATATCACCAAGGGCATGGTTGCGGGAGCGGTTAAAGGATAGGCGGCCGATGCGAAAGGAGCGCACGGAGGTATGCTGCGCCGTTTTCAATCCATTCAATACCGCTTGTTTGTTCTGTTCCTGTTGAGCATGTCCGGCATTGTGCTGGCGGTCAGTCTATTATTTTACAACCGTACTACGGTGCAGTTCCATGATAAGGTCAGCGAGCTGGCGCGTAAAAATGTATCCCAGACGGCAGGCCTGTTCGAATTGCTACTCGGCAGCTATAACAGTCTCTCCAAATCGATCAGCAACAATATGGATTTGGTTCGTCTGTTGACGACGGATAGTAGTGATTTACCTGCTGTCAATTACATCAACGAACGTACGATTACGAATATTCTGGGCGCTATCTATTATTCGCGTGAGGATCTGATTGGCATCCATGTCATCACAGACACAGGCAAGGTATATAACTATGGCAATTATATGAATGTCATTGATACTCATTACGAACATACGGAATGGTATAAGGAAATTCGAAAGTCGGCGGGCAAAATTGCATGGCTGGGCGTGTATCCTCACTCTGTCATTGATCAGGTGGAAACCAGACCCGTGTTTGCGTTTGGACGGCAGCTCTATGATCTGGATGAACACAAGCCGATTGGTATTGTCCTGTTTGAGGCTGAGCCGCGTTCTGTTTTGTCCGCTCTCCACAATTTGCGGTTAGGCACCAATAGTCAGGTATATTTGTTGGGTCATGAAAATCGAATTGTGTCGGCCACTTCCTCTGATCCGCCACCGGATTTGCAAAATCTAGAGCAGCAGGTACCGGAGGAGGATGTTATTGTAAATCGAAGTAATGAAAGAGTTGTAATCGCTTCCAAGTTGCCGTTTGCCGACTGGTCTGTGATTAGTGTGACACCTAGTGAGGATCTGAACGTGGAGTTGGTGCAAAATCAAAGGTACTTATTTATCGTGGCACCTATACTTATTATTGTGTCGGCGTTAATTGCATCTATCGTCTCCAGAGGCATTTCCCTTCCACTCAAGCGAGTCATTCGGGAAATGAAGCGGGTAGAGACAGGAAATTTCCGTCATACGGTAAACACCAAATCCTATGAAGAAATCAACCAACTAGCTACCTCTTTTAACCATATGGTAAGACGGATTGCAGAGCTAATCGAGCTGGTGCGTATATCATCGGTCAGTGAAAAAAATGCGGAGCTGCACGCGCTACAGACGCAGGTCAATCCACATTTTCTGTATAATACGCTGGATATGATCTATTGGATGCTGGATGAAAAGGGACAAGATCAGCTCGGAGAGGTGGTTCTCTCCTTATCCCATATGTTCCGTTACAGCAGCCATTGGGAAGAGGGGGCCGATGTAAGCCTTCGTGAAGAAGTGGAGCAGGTTGGGCACTATCTCACCATTATTCAAACTCGGCTGGAGGGTAGGGTATCTGTAGACATTAGCATTGATGAACGATGGATGGATATCCGCCTGCCGAAAATGACCTTACAGCCATTGATTGAAAATGCAGTGAAGCACGGACTGGAGCCTCTTCATGCGGATACAGGTGGCAAGCTGCTCGTCAGAGCGGAGGAATATGACGGTGTATTGAGCCTGCACATCATCGACAACGGTGCAGGGATGGAGTACGAACGATGGGAGGTGGTCCAGGTCGCTTTGGCAGAACCCGGCAAACAGGCGGGCAGCGGGCAGGCGGGAGGCATCGGCCTGCAAAACCTAAATTTACGGCTACGGCACATGTTCGGAGAAGAGTACGGCCTACGGATCTCTAGCGCACCTGGGGCCGGAACAACAGCCACTGTAAGTGTGCCTCTGCCACAGAAGGAGGAGAAACATGAATATTCTGATAGCTGACGATGAAAATATGATTCGGCAGGGGATTCGGCGTACCATTGGCCAAGCTCTACCAACCTGCGGCATTCATCTCGCTGCTTCCACCGAGGAGGCAGCAGGCATTCTGGCGGAGCATCCTGTAGATATTGTATTAACTGATATCCTGATGCCCGGTATGGATGGTCTGGAATTCATGCGTATTTCTAAGCGAAAGCATCCTCATCTGCAGTGGGTTGTCATTTCGGCCCATTCCGACTTCCATTATGCACAAAGAGCAGTAAAGCTGGGTGCCAAAGACTACCTGTTAAAGCCGATTGGTAAAAAAAAGCTGCTGGAGTGCATTGAAATACTGGCAGCCGAAGCGCTTGTGGCCTCGCAGCAGGCGAACGAGGGTAGGCTTCTCAAATCCAATATGGTTTATTTGCGTGAAGCCGTTTTCCAACGCTATGCCCTTGGACTGGATACGGGCAAGCTGGATATACAGCCTTTTGTCGAAAATTATCCGGAATTCCATCTCTTCATGGTTCGCATGGAACCTGATCACAAGCAGACACATCTGGAGCATTTTATGATTGAAAATGTACTGTCCGAGCTCATTGAGGCAGGAGGCAGCGGCTTTGTCGTCAGTCTAGACCGCCATAGTCTGCTGGGCATTGCAAGGGTAAGAGATGAGGCAGAGGCCGCACGGCTAGAGACGTTGCTCGAATCCCATTTGAAGCGTTATGTGAAGGTGCCCCTACAAATTACACGTTCGGGTGTTCATCACAATTTTGCCTCCATACCTGAAGAGGTGGCGCGACTAAGACGTACGCCAGAGGAGATTGCAGCCGCAGCAGCGGATACAGGAGAATGTCTCCGCAAAGGCATGCATACGGTAGATGTGGCATTGCAATACATTCGGGCTCACTTTACAGAGGAGCTGTCGCTGGAGAAGGTGGCTTCAATCGTATTTTTGAATCCGGTGTATTTCAGCCAGTTATTCAAGCAAAAGACGGGACAAGGCTACAAGGATTACGTCATTTGCTTGCGTATGGAGGAGGCGAAGCGGCTGCTCAGTGATCCTCATCTGCGGCTGGCTGATATTTCAGAGCGGATCGGCTATCAGGATATGAGGCATTTTACACAGGTATTCCGGCGCAAATGTGGAATGACTCCAACCGAGTATAGACATCAGGGAGTCAAATAAGGCGGTATCAACGACCGAATGAAGGAAGTTCTTCAAGCATCAGACTGTTTCAGGAGTAGAGCGGTAGAGCATCTACTCGGGAGCAGTCTTTTTCGTGTCTCCAGCTTGTAGCAGTTCAACAAATTTGCGAGCTGCATTGGATAAATAACGATCCTTGCGCCATACGACGGCAGGCCGTGTGAAGGGGAATGGCTCCTTAATGGAGAGTGTGCGAAATCTGTCCCCGTATTCTTGTCCCAAGCCAGCGTCTGGAATGATAGTAATTCCCATGCCTGTGGAAACGAGTGAGAGAATGGTCGATATTTCAGGACAGTCCAGTACGACGCGCGGAATAAGATGGTGTTCCTGAAATTTGCGGATGACGGTTTCGTATAGTCCGTGTCCTTCTGTTCGGCGTCCCAACAAGAGGTCATAGCTGGCAGCTTCCTGTAATGTAATTTCCCCACTGGGATGGCGATCTGCCCATTCACACGGAAGAACCGCAACAAAAGAAACGCCCTCCAGTTCAATCGTATGGTACGATTTGTCATCTACCGGAAGCAGCAGCAGGGCCAGATCCACTTTATTTTGGTGCAGCAGTTCTTCCAGATGATGTGTGTCTCCGTGTCCTATTTTAACGTATACCTCTGGAAAATCCTGATGAAAGCGGCTGAGTTGTTCAGTAATCAGAGACATACAGGCGGATGACGTGCCTATAGCAAGTGTGCCGGTTACTTTGTTTTCAAACTCCCCAATTTCTCTACAGGTGTCCTCCATTTCAGCCAATAATCGCTTGGCGCGTGTATACAGTGTATATCCGGCCTCGGTTACCTCCCACTTCTTTCCTTCACGGTAAATCAGCTTTACGCCAAGCTCGTCCTCCATATTTTTGAGTTGTTGACTCAGCGGAGGCTGGGCCATGTTGAGCGTTTTGGCGGCCTTGGTGATTTGCCCTTCCTCCACGATGACGCAAAAGTAATGCAGATGCTTCATGTCCATTGGGATTCCTCCTTATTTCTAAACAACGCTTCAATTTGAATACTTTTAAAGTATGTATTCCATATATTATATATATTTTTCGTGTGCAAGGAACGGGCGTATAATTTTTGACAGTAATGCATGGGTGAACATAAAACGATGGGATGGAAGGAGGGGACATATGAAGAAAATCATTGTAGGAATATCGGGAGCGACAGGGTCGATCTTTGGTATCCGTATATTACAACAATTACGAGAGGCTGGAGTCCAAAGCCATCTGGTGCTATCCCCGTGGGCTATTGCGAACATTCCCTATGAGACAGGCTACACGGTGAAGGAAGTGGAGGCAATGGCGGATGCAGTCTACTCGTATAAGGATCAGGCTGCGCGTATTTCCAGCGGCTCCTTTCGAGTAGACGGCATGGTCGTCGCTCCTTGCAGCATGAAGACCCTTGCCTCTATTCGTATAGGTATGGCGGACAACCTGCTTACCCGATCAGCGGATGTGATGCTGAAGGAGCGAAAGAAGCTGCTGCTCATGACCAGGGAAACACCATTAAGCAGTATCCATCTGGAAAATATGCTGGAGCTGTCACGTATGGGCGTGATGATCCTGCCGCCGATGCCTGCCTTTTATAATCATCCTGCAAGTATCGAGGAATTGGTGGATCATATTGTTTTTCGCGCATTGGATCAGTTCGGTATTGTCACAACTGCAGCCAAACGTTGGGATGGAATGAAGCAGACTGACTCCAGTCTGCACCAGAATTGAGAAATCGAAAGACGAAGGAGAATGAAGGATGGCTTATAAAGACTTTCGCGATTTTCTACACACCTTGGAAAAGGAGGGACAATTACTCACGATCAGCGATGAGGTAAAGCCGGAGCCGGACCTCGCAGCAGCTAACAGAGCATTAAACAATCTTGGAGATAAGACGCCTGCTCTCTTTTTCAACAACATCTATGGATATACGGATGCTCGTATTGCAATGAATGTGATGGGCTCCTGGCCCAATCATGCCCTCATGATGGGAATGCCCAAAAACACGCCGCTCAAGGAGCAGTTTTTTGAATTTGCCAGACGCTATGAACAATTTCCGGTGCCCGTGAAGCGGGAAGAAACCGCTCCTTTTCATGAAGTCGAGATTACAGAGGATATTAATTTGTTTGATATTTTGCCGTTGTTTCGTTTGAATCAGGGGGACGGAGGGTTTTATCTGGATAAAGCAATTCTAGTTTCACGCGATCTGGATGACCCGGACACCTACGGTAAGCAAAATGTCGGTTTGTACCGGATGCAGGTAAAAGGCAAGAACCGTTTGGGCATCCAGCCTGTACCACAGCATGATATTGCGATCCATATCCGTCAGGCTGAGGAGCGCGGCGAAAATCTGAAGGTGGCTATTGCCCTCGGATGTGAGCCTGTGATTACAACGGCTGCTTCTACGCCGCTGCTGTACGATCAATCCGAATATGAGATGGCGGGCGCCATTCAGGGTGAGCCTTATCGTGTGGTCAAAGCGAAGAATGCAGATCTGGATCTGCCTTGGGGAGCCGAGGTCATTTTGGAAGGCGAAGTGTTAGCAGGTGAACGTGAGTATGAAGGTCCATTCGGTGAATTCACAGGTCACTATTCCGGCGGTCGCGCGATGCCAGTCATTCAGATTAATCGTGTATATCACCGCAAACAGCCTATCTTTGAGCATCTGTACATCGGGATGCCTTGGACGGAAACGGATTATATGATCGGTGTGAATACAAGTGTACCGTTGTTTCAGCAGCTTAAGGATGCTTTTCCTAATGAAATCGTAGCCGTTAATGCCATGTATACGCATGGGCTGGTCGCTATTATTTCCACGAAAACCCGGTATGGCGGCTTTGCAAAGGCTGTGGGAATGCGTGCGTTAACGACTCCGCATGGATTAGGGTATTGCAAGCTGGTCATTGTGGTGGATGAGGATGTCGATCCGTTCAATCTGCCGCAGGTCATGTGGGCTTTATCCACCAAGCTTCATCCAAAGCATGATGCTGTCATTGTTCCTGGCTTGTCTATTTTACCGCTTGACCCAGGCTCTGATCCGGCAGGTATGACGCACAAAATGATATTGGATGCGACGACACCTGTAGCACCGGATATTAGAGGACATTACTCGCAGTCGCTCGATTCCCCGTTGGGTGTAGCAGAATGGGAGAAAAAGTTGAGCCAAATGCTTCGTTGAATATTTTTAAAAACAAAAAAAGATTAAAGGAGTGCTGACAGATGCATATTTGTCCCCGTTGTGAATCTAATCGTTCGGAGGTTGTTACCCGCTCGCCAGTTAAAGGCGCCTGGGAGGTTTTGTTGTGCCCAGTATGCCTGTTCACATGGCGGACCTCAGAACCGGATATCATTACTGATCCAGCAAAGTATAAATCGGCGTTCAAGGTAAACCCCAAAGATATTCCGAATGCTGCTCATGTTCCTCCTATTCCAGAGCGGATATAGGGTCGTTCGTAAGTAGCCGTAAATTATGGTACTTTGAAGTTATAGGCTAAATGTAAAGGGGATTATACTTCATGCAGACACCAAGGATCGGTAAGGAACTGTTCACGCTACTGGACGGTAAGGTATTGGAGGACAAGCAGCATGAAGCAATGATGCTGCTGACGGTCACGGAAGATCAGTGGCCGCACATAGCGATGATTAGTGTGGGCGAAGTTGTAGCGCTGGACGAGGGGAATTTGCGTCTGGCACTATGGCCAGGCACGACCACGACGGGCAACATGATTCGTACCGGGAAGGCGACGCTTGCGGTGTTTACCGGGGGGAAGGCGCATTATGTGCGGTTGTCGCTGGAACATCTGCCTGCTTTGCCCGAAGCCAAGCATGTACGTGAGCGATTTGCGGCTCATGTTTTTGCAGCCAGAGAAGATTCGGCCCAATATGCGGATATCTTGACAGGTGTCACGGTCCGTCTCAAGGAACCGGAATTGGTGATCCATCGCTGGAAGGAAACGGTGGCCGAGCTGTTAATGTAAAGCCATCTGATTATGACAAATAATCTATGTATTTACCAAGTTTACCGTTAAAATAAATGCGGGGAATAAGCGCTTACAAGGGATCGCGCTGAGCTTGTTGGAACAGGAAATTAGAGCGCGAGGGGAAGCCTGTTTCTTTTGAAGGAAAAATAGGAGGGATGAATATGTCTCGTTTTGACAAGGTAGATCAGCTATTGAAACATTTCGTAGCAAATGGGCCAGCAGGTTGCGGTTGTGCCATTGCCCAGAATGGTCAAGTGTTGTATGAAGGATATCATGGATATGCTGATCTGGAAGCCCGAAAGCCAATCACTGAGGATACAGTGTATCGCTTGTTTTCCATGACAAAGGTTGTTGTCTGTACGGCTGCACTTATGCTGTACGAACGCGGGCAATTTTTGTTGAATGAGCCCTTGTATGAATATTTTCCCGAATATCGTAATGCGCATGTATTCAAAACCGCTCCTAACGGATACACCTATGTGGATAAGGCGGAGAAACCCATTTTAATTAAGCATATATTCAATATGAGTGTGGGTCTTCCCTATGCTTCCGAGTCTTCAGAGACAGGACGGGCCATGCAAAAGGTCCTTAGAACGTTAAAGGAAAAGCAGGGGAAATATGATCTGCGCACAGAAATTAAAGCGCTTTCTGAGATTCCACTTTCATTTGAGCCGGGAACACGCTGGTTATACGGATATGGACATGACCTGGTTGCAGGTCTTATTGAAGTGATTTCAGGTAAATCATTAGGGCAATTCCTAAAGGATGAAATATTTGATCCGCTTGGAATGAACAATACAGGTTACCGATATCGTGGAGATATTGAATTGCGAATGGCCTCCTTTTACCAACGAACAGACGCCGGAGAGCTAGAAAAAATAGAGGGTTTCTTGGATGAATATCATCAGCCCGATGCTATATATGAAAGTGGGGGCGCAGGTCTGTATTCGACAGTTAAGGAGTACCTTATATTTTCACAAATGCTGTCGAATGGAGGTATGGTAGATGGTGTGAGGCTATTAGGGAGAAAAACTATTGATTTAATGCGCACCAATCATCTGAATACAGATCAATTATTGGATTTTACTAATTCTTATCATACAGGTTATGGTTACGGACTGGGCGTGCGCACGTTAATTGATAAAGCGGCTGGGCATGCAAATAGTTCTATTGGAGAATTTGGCTGGACGGGAGTAGCAGGCACTTGGGTTTCTATAGATCCAAGCGAACAATTCTCCGTCGTTTATATGCACCAACTGGCTCCTAATATGGAAGAATACCATCATTTGAGAGTTCGCGCAGCAGCTTATAGCTGTTTGTAAATGCGAGGTTGTGGGTCTGTTGGGTAAACTCTTCACTATGGCTCTGAAGCTACACAAATTGTAATGTCTAATCTTTATCAGAAATGATCTAGTTAATAAGGACCAAATTTCCTTCGAAGCCTAAACTATTCTTTTCCATATGACGACATAAAACGTAGGTGTAAGGATTTTGCGAAATCCTTAATTTAAGTTTTGGAATGGGAGGGAATTAGATTTTGAAGAATAGATGGTCCGGTTTTCTGGCGTTGGTCATCCTGATTTCAAGTTTTACATCATATGCAGGGTTTGCATCTGCTGCGGATGCGGTGCTTTCCAAGATTGTCCTTTCCTCTAACGAGGTAACTTTGCAGCAGGGAGATACGGCTGCGTTGACGGCTACTGCTGTTTTTAGCGATGGGACAACCTCGAATGTAACCGTAAGCACGGATTGGAAAAGTGATAATACAGCTATTGCTACCGTGTATAACGGTACAGTTTCGGCCAAGGCTGAAGGGGAAGCCACCGTGGTTGCGACCTATAAAGAGAAGGTGCAATCGGTTCAGGTACATGTAACGAAAAAGGTTAAGGCGCTGACATCCAGTGTACAAAGCCTGAACTTGCGTTCAAGCGGTACAGGACAGGTTGATTTGACAGCGACATACAGTGATAATACAACAGCTCAGGTTTCGGGTGATGCTACTTGGACCTCCGATAATCAAAAGGTAGCCACAGTAGTTAACGGATTGGTTACCGCTCAGGGAGCAGGTACAGCCAATATTAAGGCCGTATATGGTCAACAGACCGTAACCATTGCTGTGCAGGTGGAGCAGGTTAAACGTCTCGATGTCAGTTCATCAGAGGTTTCTCTTTTGCTGAAGGATACTGAGAAGGTTAAACTTACGGCGACGTTCCCGGATGGATCGGTACAGGACGTAACAGAGTCCGCTGAATGGAGCTCCAGCAATGCAGCTGTGGCGGATGTACTGAAAGGCACCATTACCGGCTACAGCGCGGGAAAGGCGACAATTACAGGTAAATATGGCACGATGTCCGCTACGATTTCGGTAGATGTCGATCAAACGAATAAGCTGAAAGCCAGCGAATCCAATATTTTTCTCCGTCTGGATGAATCTAAAAAAATACAAGTTTCTGCCGTTTATCCGGATGGGACGGTAACGGATATCACAGATAAAGCTACTTGGACATCAAGCGATGAAAAAATTGCGACTGTGAATAAGGGAACGATTATGGCCATTGGAGCGGGTTCGGCTACGGTGACCGCTAAGTATGGAGATAAGACTGTTTCGATCAAGACAGATGTCGAAACCTCCAGATATTTGGATTTGAGTGAGGACAAGCTGAGCCTGAATGCCAAGGAATCCAAAAAGCTCAAGCTGACCGCAACGTATGTAACAGGTACGGAAGAAGATATCACAAGTAAGGCAGAGTGGAAGTCCAGCAATGAAGATATCGCTTTTGTCAGTGCGGGAGAAGTCACGGGTTATAAAACAGGTGAGGCTACGATCACCGCTTCTTATGGTGGCAAAACAGTTACAGCTACGGTATCCGTAAATGTACCCGGTGATCTGTCTCTGTCCTCCAAAACGGCAACGATTGATATTGATGAGGACTATACTGCAACTTTGACGGCTACTTATGCGGATGGGCGTAAGGAAGATGTAACACAGGATGCAGAATGGGCTTCAAGCGCGGAAGATATTGCTTCTGTGTCCAAAGGAACGATTACGGGTAAATCCGCTGGTAAAGCGGTTATTACAGCGACCTATAATGGCAAAAAACTGACGATTAACGTACAAGTAGGCCTTGTAGACCGTCTGGAAACAGACTCGCGTGTAATTGCGCTTGGTGCTCAGGAAACGAAGCAGCTGAAAGTAACAGGAGTTAAGAGTGGCGGTACAAAAACAGACGTAACCAAGGACGCCACCTGGACAACTAGCAATGTAAAAGTGGTTGAAGTTAGCGAAGGTTTGATCAAAGCGAATGGTAGCGGTAAGGCAACGGTGACTGCTTCATATGGCAAGCAAAACATTACGTTTACGGTAGAAGTGGACGTAGCGCAAAAAATTGAAGCGGATGCAATCGCGCTATCGCTCAAATCTGGAGATCAAAAAACCATTGCGATTGTGGTTAAATCGAGTGATGGTAAAGAAAAGGACGTTACGACCCAAGCTGAATGGAAAACGTCTAATTATAAGGTAGCCACTGTTAAAAAGGGTCAGGTTACTGCGGTTAGCTACGGTAAAGCTAACATTCAGGCGAAGTTTGGCGGGAAGGTAATCAGCGTACCCGTGGATGTTGATACGCTTAAATACCTGCAAACAGACGAAGTTGCTTTGAATTTGAAGGCAGGACAGCTGGCCAAGGTTACGGCTACAGCCACGTATAAGGATGAGTCGGAGAAGGATGTTTCCAAACCGGCTGTCTGGTCCTCGTCCAGAATTGTTGTTGCGACCGTCAAAGACGGTAACATTAAGGCACAGGGCAAGGGCAAAGCAGTAATTACTGTGAAATATGCAGGTAAAATGACGAAGATACAGGTAACCGTTCAGTAAAAAAGAGAGCAAGCATACGTCCAAGGACGACATGCTTGCTCTTTTTTTAAGGAGGCTACCGCTTATAAATTATGACTTATCCTTCTTGGTCGGTGTGTTGCGTGTAAGTGATTCGGTCAAACGCTTGCCAGTCGGCGTCTGGGCCAAGCCGCCTTTGGCGGTCTCGCGGTGCTTCGACGGCATCGCACTGCCGACTTCAAGCATCACGTCAATGACTTCGTCAGACGGAATAGCGCTGCGCACACCCGCCAAAGCCATATCCGCTGCGGCAAGCGCAGTCACGGCTCCCAGCCCGTTGCGCACGATGCACGGAATCTCCACGAGTCCAGCGACGGGGTCGCAAATCAGGCCGAGCGTGTTCTTAAGAGCGAGGCCCACGGCGTGAACAGCCTGTTCAGGCGTACCACCACGCAGCTCGACCATAGCGCCAGCAGCCATCCCGATAGCTGAACCAATCTCAGCCTGACAGCCTCCCTCCGCGCCAGAAATGAAGGAGTTGTTGGCGATCACGTAGCCAATGGCTCCAGCGGCGAACAGGCCGTTCACCATATGCTCATCATCCCAGCCGAACCGCTCCTGCGCACTGATGAACACACCAGGGATAACCCCACATGAGCCTGCGGTAGGCGTGGCCACAATGCGACCCATGGATGCATTAACCTCCGACACGGAGAGGGCATAAGCCATGGCAAGCGCGGAGGCATCACCGGAGCAGGTTTCCCCTGACCGCAGATACTCGGCTAGGCGCTTGCCGTCACCGCCCGTCAATCCACTGCGGGATACGGTGTCTTGTGTCTGACCGCGATGAACGGCTTCCTTCATGACTTCATAATAATCAGACATTTGGCGAAAGATTTCTTCCTCCGTTGTATTCGTCTCTTGTACCTGCTCTTGAATCATCAAACGGCCAATTGTGGTGGATTCTTCAGCGCATAAAGCGCTGATTTCATGCAGATGGCTAAACCGCATCGGATTCAGCTCCTTTTTTCAAATTAATCATCTTAATTTCATACATATGAGGTAAAGAACGCAGTTCCGCAATCAGTTCAGCTGGAGCAGAACTGTCCGTTTCAATGGCGGTGAGTGCTTCACCATCCCGGCCTTTGCGATCTACGTGCATATAGGCAATGTTAATGTGGGCCGCGCCCAGCGCTGAAGTTATCGCGCCCAATGTACCGGGCTTATCCGAGTGGAGAAGCACCAGCGTAGGCAGCTCCCCGGTCAGATTGACCCGGAATTCGTTAAGCTGCTGGACATGGATGCTGCCGCCGCCGATGGAGGAGCCCAACAGTGTGCGCTGATCCTCGCCCTTCCACAGCTCGAAACGGACAGTGTTCGGATGAGGCGCGGGGAGTCCGCTGACGGCGAATTCCACGGCCATCCCGGCTTGCTCTGCCCATTGCTCGGCATCCGGAATCCGGTGATCGTCCGTATCGTAATTAAGCAGCCCTGCGATGAGCGCCAGGTCTGTACCGTGTCCTTTATACGTGTCGGCAAAGGAGCCGTACAGCGTCATGCGGGCACGGTCAGGCTGCGTCCCGAGCCAGTGCCGGGCAACGCGTGCGAGCCGCACCGCGCCTGCGGTGTGTGAACTGGAAGGTCCGGTCATGGCCGGACCGATAATAGAAAATACATCTTTGAAACGCATGGTGTGGCCCCCTGTATGTTCTAATACCATACTATATGGTATTTCCGCGTCTTTGCGCGGTTATGACGGTTCTTAATGCTGACGCACAATGTGAGCACAAAAAAGGACAGGATAAGGAAGTTTCCCTTATCTCTGTCCTCGTTACCTGAGAGTTTCGTGCGGTGTTCTTACCGCCTTACCCCTTGGGTGGCTTGCGCTCTCTCCAGAGTTGCGTCAGATGACGATACATGGACCTGAGAGATTATCCGTCAGCCGGGTGCTGACGTCTTGCTCCTTCGGTGCCGCCAGAGTGTAGGCTCCCTGGACAGACTCTCCCGTCATCTTCATTCGCGTATACCGTTCTACATGTCTTCCTTAGCGTAATGTATGCCGTGCTCAGTGTCAATCACAGGTTTAATTTTTACATAAACAGGTGCGTTTCCAATAAAAAAGATTAAAATTTACATAATTATGGATGAAACCAGGAAGGAATTAGAAGATTGGCGGCTAATCTGATAAAGGACAAGTATATTTATGGAAATCATAGGAGGGATATTGACGTATGGTAAAAGGCTTGCGATTCACAGGTTCACGCTTAAAAGGGATGTTGCATCTAGCAGCGATCGTATCACTGCTGATTGGGATCTTCGTTCCATTCGGTCAGGTCAAGGCGGAGGGAGCATTGACAGTAGCCGAAGCACTTCAGCGCCAAAGCAGTGGAGGTACGGTGACGGTGGAAGGTTACATCGTCGGACATGCTACCGGATCGAAAACGGCTAACTTTTCTTCCCCGTTCGCGAATGATTTTAACGTACTGATTGCCGATCAGGCAAATGAACGTAATACGTCTAATCTGTTGGATGTACAGCTGACTTCAGCGTACAGAGGGCAATATGGGCTATCAGGCCATCCTGAGCTGATCGGCAGCAAAATTCGTGTGACGGGTACACTCGGCGCCTACAATAATTTTGGTGGAGTGAAAAGTCCAAGTGCTGTTGAACTGGTGAGCGGAAGCGAGCCGGGGGAACCAGGCGAACCTGGCAACCCGGGTCAACCCGGTACTACACTGCCGGATGGAAAAGGCAAAAAGGTGCTGTTCGATAATACGCACGCACAGACCGCTGGTGCAGCAGATTGGGTCATTGAAGGCGCCTTCTCCGACTTTGCCAATGGACTGCGTAATGTAGGCTTTACGGTAGACCAATTGAATCGTCCCATTCCTTTTACTTATGGAGAGCAGGCTATAACATATGATAAGTTACGCCAATATGATGTGTTCATTATTGGTGAAGCGAATGTTGCCTTTAAGGCATCCGAGCAGGCTGCCCTGCTGCAATACGTGAATAGCGGGGGGAGCGTCTTCTTCATCTCCGATCATTATAATGCGGACCGTAACAAAAACCGTTGGGATTCCTCCGAGGTTATGAATGGTTACCGTCGTGGAGCCTATACTAATCCGGCCAAGGGCATGACT
This sequence comes from Paenibacillus sp. FSL P2-0322, assembly GCF_037975315.1. Classification (NCBI taxonomy): domain Bacteria; kingdom Bacillati; phylum Bacillota; class Bacilli; order Caryophanales; family Paenibacillaceae; genus Paenibacillus; species Paenibacillus sp. FSL P2-0322. Next base: position 466,622 of record NZ_CP150243.1, read on the forward strand.
GCAGAAGAAGCTGCATCACCGGCGATGCAAGGATTAACAAGCTCCGATTGGCTGGCGGCCAACTTTGGCGTTCGTTTCCGTTACAATGCGCTGGGTGATGTGAATGCTACCGACATTGTAGCCGCAGATCAATCTTTCGGCATTACCAAGGGTGTGCGCTCGATTGCAATGCATGCAGGATCTACGCTGGCTATTATTGATCCTACCAAGGCTAAAGGCATTGCTTATATCCCTTCAGGCACGAAAAAATGGGGTAATGCGGTAGACCAGGGAGTTTATAACGGCGGGGGCCGTGCGGAAGGACCTTATGCTGCTATTTCCAAGGTAGGTCAAGGCAAGGCAGCGTTCATCGGTGATTCTTCCCCTGTAGAAGATGCTACACCGAAATATGTGCGTGAGGAAAACGGACAGTCGAAGAAGACATATGATGGTTTTAAAGAAGTGGATGATTCCACCTTCCTGGTGCAAACGGTTCAATGGCTTGCATGGAAGCAGGACTACACGAAATTGTCTGATGTGGCAGGTTTGACTCTGGATCAGCCAACGAAGCTTCTACCATTTGAGGAGCCTGCGGCTTCCACAGAACCGCAGCCTGAGCCTTGGTCTGCTCCAGCAGCAGGCTACAAATGGTACGATCCTAGAACGTTCAAGTCTGGCTCCTATGGAGCGGCTTCATAATTATCGCCAGAAGCTCAATGTGAGCTGGTATTAGTTAGTCGTTTGATCCCTGCAGAGGGATCAGGCGACTTTTTTTGTGATGAAAATTAACCTGTGGTTGGTTATTTCATTACATTTTGTGCCAGAAAGGCCGCGCTACTGCTGGATCATTGATTTTTTAAATGATGTTGATAGCATAATCTTAATTGATATATCCATATACTGGTGATAGGATGTATTCAAATTATTCCGACAAAAACGGTATGTAATGTTCATGAGAGGTTTTAAACATCAAACATGGTGAGAATAAGCGGGACAAGACCATGGAGAATGGAGGAAGCGCGCATTGAATACCGGACCCGTGTTGGAAATTAAAGGATTATCCGTATCTTTTCGCATCAAGGATCAATATCACCCCGCAGTCGACCATCTGGATCTGACGGTCAACCCCAATGAAGTGCTGGCTGTAGTCGGAGAATCCGGCTGTGGCAAAAGCGCGCTGGCGCTTTCGATCGCACAACTGCATGACATGGAACGCACGCGTGTAGAGGGAGAGGTCCTTTTTAAAGGCACGGACCTGAACCGTCTTTCTTCAGGGCAAATGAATAAAATCCGCGGAGCGGGCATTGGCATGATCTTTCAGGACCCGCTGACAGCACTCAACCCGTTAATGAGCATTGGTAAGCAGATTGAGGAAAATCTTGATTATCATACGTCACTATCTACGAAGCAAAAAAGGGAACGTGTGCTGGAGCTGCTGGAAAGCGTAGATATACCGAATCCTGTGCGTGTGTATGAGCAGTATCCGCATGAACTGTCAGGAGGGATGCGTCAGCGTGTGATGATCGCGATTGCCATAGCTTGCCGACCTTCTCTTATTATCGCAGATGAACCAACTACTGCGCTCGATGTAACGATCCAATCGCAAATTCTCGACTTGCTCAAACAGCTTCAACAGGAGAGTGGGAGCGGAATTATCTTGATTACGCATGATCTTGGTGTTGTGGCAGAAGTAGCCGACCGCGTGGTGGTCATGTATGCCGGAGAAATCGTGGAGAGCGCTGATGTTTTTGAATTATTCAGGCATCCACAGCATCCGTACACGCGTTCTTTGCTTGCTTCCATGCCGGGATCGCATACCAAGGGGGAATCACTGCATGTCATCGGCGGCATTGTTCCCTCATTACAAGATATCCCCCGCAATAGCTGTCGCTTTGCCCCGCGTATTCCCTGGATTCAGCAGAGAGTGCATGAAGACCATCCCCAACTAAATGAAATTTCCCCTGGACATTGGGTCCGTTGTACATGTTACCAGCATTTTCATTTTGAAGACGAGGCAAAGGGGGAAGCTGCTCATGGCACTACTGGAGTTAAATGATTTGAGGGTCCACTATCCGGTGCGCGGTGGTTTCTTCCAGCGTGTTATCGATCAGGTGAAAGCAGTGGATGGCGTGTCGATCAGCATTGAGGCAGGCCAGACATACGGGCTGGTGGGAGAATCCGGCTGTGGAAAAACGACGACAGGCAGGACGATCATCGGTCTAAATAAGCTGACGAGCGGACGGATTCTTTTTAAGGGAAAGGACCTTGCGGCTCTGAGCCGTAACAACCGTCATCCGCTGCGTAGAGACATTCAGATGATTTTTCAGGACCCCTACTCTTCGCTCAACCCGCGCAAGCGCGTATTGGATGTCATTGCTGAACCGCTGCGAAATTTTGAAAGGCTGAGCAGTGAGGGGGAACGGAGGAAAGTACAGACGTTGCTGGAAAAGGTCGGCTTGAACGCCGATGCAGCCTACAAATATCCGCATGAATTTTCCGGGGGGCAACGGCAACGGATCGGGATCGCGCGTGCGCTGACATTAAACCCCAAGCTGATCATTGCTGATGAGCCGGTGTCGGCACTGGACGTTTCCGTGCAGGCACAGGTGCTGAATTTTATGAAGGATGTGCAACGGGAATTTAATTTGACGTATTTGTTCATCAGTCATGACTTGGGTATTATCCGCCATATGTGCGACCAAATCGGTATTATGTATCGAGGCCGTCTAGTGGAGCAGGGGAGCGAGCAAGACATTTATGAGCGTCCACAGCATCTGTATACCCAGCGCCTCATTGCAACCATTCCCAATATTGATCCTACAAAACGGCTGGAAAATGCCCAAAAAAGGCGAATGCTCTTATCCTCCTACAAAACAGAGCTGCCCAAACATCTAGACGTGAGTGGAAAGCCGTTTGCACTAAAATCAGTAAGTCCATCCCATCAAGTCGCGCTACCATAAGGGGGGTACAGAAATGTGGAAATTTACACTGCGTCGGCTGCTGGTTATGATCCCTCAACTTTTTGCACTGAGCGTGCTTATATTTTTCCTGGCTAAGGCTATGCCGGGGGATGCACTGACAGGACTTATTACTTCGACACCCAATCTGAATCCGGCCGCACTGGAAGAACAGCGACAAAGACTGGGACTGAATGATCCGGTGTGGGTGCAGTATGGGAACTGGCTCGTCCAGCTTGCTCACGGGGATCTGGGCAAATCTTATGTACATAAAATTAGCGTTACCGATCTGATTGGCAGCCGTCTGGGGAACACGTTCTTTCTGGGCGTAGTAATTCTGGTTCTGACGTATCTGATCGCCATTCCGCTCGGCGTACTCAGCGGTCGTTATCAGCATAGTCTGCTGGACAAAACCGTAGTGGGCTATACCTATCTCAGCTTTGCGACACCTCTATTTATACTCGCGTTGTTGCTGCTGTACGTATTCGGATTCAGGCTCAGCTGGTTTCCAACCAGCGGCAGTGTGGATGTAGGCGTGGAGCCGGGGACATGGTCATATTACGTGAACAAGTCGTATCATCTCATTTTACCGGCGGTTACAGGCGCATTGCTCAGTACAACGGCTACGATTCAGTATTTGCGCAATGAGGTCATTGACACACGACTGAAGGATTTTGTGAAAACAGCGCGTTCCAAAGGGGTGCCCGAAGGTAAAATTTATTCCCGCCATATTTTCAAAAACTCTCTATTGCCGATTGCTGCCTTTTTGGGCTATGACCTAACGGGAGTAATTGCAGGCAACATTTTTCTTGAATCTATTTTCGGTTATCCGGGGTTAGGCCAATTATTTCTCCAGTCCATCACTCAACGGGATTTTTCAGTCGTGAACGCACTGGTCATGGTCTCCGGCTTCTTGGCGCTATTAGGGACCCTTTTATCTGATGTCATCCTAAGTAAAGTTGATCCCCGCATTCGAATCGAATAGCGAACAAGTCTAGAGAAAGGGAGGGATTATGGTGTCTATACAGGTGGAGGAGGTCTTCACGCCAGAAATCATTCGTAAATCACCATCCAGTTGGTCTGTACTGCGTCGTGAGCTGGTGCGTGACAAAATGGCCTTGGTTTCCATTGGCTTTGTAATTCTGTTTTTGATCTTTATATATGCCTCTGTCCTGTTTGTAAATCAGGATGTTGTCACGACGGTGGATTTGGGCGCGATCCGTGAAGCTCCAGGCTCAGTGCATTGGCTGGGCACAGATCGAGCGGGCAGGGATATTTTTGGCCAGCTGGTCATTGGAGCCCGCAATTCCTTCACCATCGGCTTTACGATTACATTGTTATCCGCCGCTATTGGCTTAACGTTAGGTTTGCTGGCTGGTTTTTATGGGGGACTGGTCGATAACATCATCATGCGGATCATTGATTTTATTCTGGTACTTCCATTTCTGATGTTGGTCATCGTATTTGTCAGCATTGTACCCAAAAGCGGCATAGGGTCCTTTATTTTCATTATGACTGCCTTTTTATGGATTGGAAAAGCACGTCTGATCCGGGCCAAGGTGTTGTCGGAGCGCGAACTGGATTATGTGCAGGCTTCCAAAACCCTTGGCACACCCAATTGGAAAATCATCTGGTTTGGCGTGCTGCCTAATCTTAGCTCGGTCGTGATCGTCAATCTGACCCTCAGCCTCGCGGGAAATATCGGGATTGAGACCGGGCTTTCTTATCTCGGTTTTGGCTTACCGGAATCTACTCCAAGCTTGGGTACACTGGTGAGTTATGCGAATGACCCGGATGTTTTGCAGAATAGCTGGTGGATGTGGTTGCCTGCCTCACTGCTTATTTTGGTGCTAATGCTGGCGATTAACTTTATTGGCCAGGCGCTCAAACGCGCCACGGATGCCAGACAACGATTGGGTTAACCGAAGTTCAAGGATAAGGACAATGACAAGGAGGGATTTACAATGGTTAAACACTGGAAAAAAGGAATTCTGCCTGTTCTATCTGCAATTTTGGTGCTTTCTCTGGCCGCATGCAGCGGTTCGCCTTCCGCTTCGAATGGAGGGAAATCGTCTGACGGTACAGGCGGCACAGGGTCCGACAGCAAGCAGGTGAATGCCACAGCGCTGGAGAAGGCGATCAAGAACGATAAGGCCCCGATTAAGGGTGGCATCATCAATTATGCACTCGTGTCTGATACCCCTTTTGAAGGTATTCTGAATCCTGTATTTTATGAAGGCAATCCTGATTTTGAAGTCTTCCAGTTTTTCTACCCTTCTATGTTTTCGATTGACTCCAATCTAAATATTGATAATAAAGGAGCGGCGACGATTTCCTTTTCCCCAGACAATAAGGCGGTGACTGTAAAAATTGATCCCAAACTGAACTGGACGGATGGTAATCCCGTAACGGCAGAGGATTATGCTTTTTCCTATGAAGTGATCGGTCATAAAGACTACGAAGGTCCGCGTTATGATAGCTTTATGACCAACATTGTGGGCATGGAGGATTATCACGCGGGTAAGGCCAAAACCATTTCTGGCATCAAGGTGCTGAATGAGAAAGAGGTTACCATTCACTTCAAGGAACCTAATCCTTCGGTGAAATCGGGACTTTGGTCTACACCACTGGAGAAAAAGGTATTTCAGAATATCCCCGTGAAAGATATGGCCGGATCTGATCCTGTCCGTAAAAATCCGATTGGCTATGGACCGTTCAAAATTAAATCAATGGTCACAGGTGAATCTGTGGAATTCGTCAAAAATGAAGATTATTTCCACGGTGAGCCCAAGTTGGATGGTCTTCATCTGAAGGTGGTGAACCCGAATGTCATTACCGAGGCGCTGAAAAGTGGAGAAGTCGATTGGGCCAGCTATCCAACCACCCGTTACAATGAGGCCAGTAATCCGAAAAATGTACAGTTTCTCGGTCAGGAGGAATTATCTTATAGCTATGTGGGCTTTAAGATGGGCAAATTCGATCAGGCCAAGAATCTAAATATCATGGACCCGAACGCCAAGCTGGCGAACAAGTCATTGCGTCAGGCCCTCGGCTATGCGCTGAATAATGAGCAGGTCGGCAAGCAGCTCTATCATGGACTTCGGATTCCAGCAACATCCCTGATTCCGCCTGCCTTTAAGGGATATCATGATATAAATGCAAAGGGCATCGCGTATGACCCGGACAAGGCGAAAAAGCTGCTGGACGAGGCAGGCTATGTGGACACCAATGGAGATGGATACCGTGAGGACCCTAAGGGCAAGGAACTGGTGCTCCATTATGCGGCAATGAGCGGAGATGCGACAGCTGAATCGCTGGCAAAGTTTTATTTGCAAAACTGGAAGGATGTCGGACTTCATGTCGAGCTGGTGGACGGTCGTCTGCTTGAGTTCAATTCTTTCTATGATCGTGTGCAGAAGGATGACCCCGGCATTGATATTTTTGGCGGCGCATGGAGTACAGGTACAGATGTAAACCCTAGTGGGCTGTATGGACGCGGAGCCAGCTTTAACTACTCGCGCTTTACCAGTGAAGAGAATGATAAGCTGTTGCAGGAAGGGGTGTCTGTGAAAGCCTTTGACGACAATTATCGTAAAGATATATACAATCAGTGGCAGGCGTATATGAGCGAGGAGGCGCCCATTGTACCGACGTTATTCCGTTATTCGCTGGAGGCAGTGAATAATCGGGTAGCTAATTACGATATTACCCGTGGCAAGGAGTATGATGCAGACACGTTTGCGAATATTACGTTGACTGCGGAAAAAGCCGAAGTAGCCCAATAATCTAAAAAAGCGCAACAACCTGAAGAAGAAGCGCGAACCGGATGGATCCGATTTTGCGCTTCTTTTGACCTTTTAATGCAATCATTCTGGGGATTCTCGAAGGGAGAGAAGGAAGACGGAAATACGTCAGCTTCAATACTTCATTGCCGTATGCGAGGAACTGCATTTTACGAAAGCTTCGGAAAAGATCGGAATCTCCCAACCCACGCTTAGCTTGCAAATTAAGGCGTTGGAAGAGGAATTGGGCATGACGCTTTTTGACCGTGCAGGCAAGAAAATTAAAATGACAGATGCCGGAAAATTGTTGCTGCAACACAGTGCACATGCGCTCAAGGATTTACAGCAAGCAAAGGCTTCCATTGAGGAGTTGCGCACCGAGCAACGCGGGAGTTTGCGGATTGGTATCGCATTACCGGAGCTGGAGGAACCATTGCAAGAAATGCTTATCCATTTTCATCAGTCATTTCCTAAAGTCAGCCTGCACATCCATCCATCATTTGATGTAACAGAACAGCTGTTGGATAACCGAGTGGATGTTGGCATTACGCTGCATTCGGGTACGGATGAAAGGCTTGTCCAGCTTCCTCTTCGTACGGAGAACTACTGTCTTGTTGTTCCGGTAGAGCATGTGTTTTCCAACCGTACTTCCATTACGCTGGACGAATTGAGGCATGTACCCTGGGCGATGCAGCCAGAGTGTCATCCCGGCAGGAAACTGATTGAGAAGTGCTTCCGTGATCGTGGGTATCCCTTTGCAACCGTCTTGGAGACAAATTCCATACCTTCAATCCTGCGCTGGGTACAGGAGGGACTTGCCGTAACCCTACAGACGGAGTCCCTTGCGGCAGAATTGGATCGCTCACAATTTTGCACTGTACCTATTTTGTGCGGCGTGCTCCAGGGTCAGCTAGAGTTGATTTATCAGTCTGGCCGTTATCAGGGAGAAGCGTTGAAGCGATTGATTGAAAAGATACAAGCTGTACTAACAGTGCGTTCCAACTAGTGGCAACCCTGATGAGTATCAGGAGCTTTAATGTGTACGAACTTCCAGCCTGCGTGCAATCAGTGACATACTGTAATTGACAGCAAAGTACAGGAAAGCTGCGAACAGCAGGGCTGGAATGACAAAAGATTGATTTTGCCCACCGACAATCTGAATGTTATGCGTCAGCTCCGGCAAACTGATAATGACAGCCAGTGAGGTATCCTTGAATAGGGAAATGAACTGGCTGACAATCGGGGGCACCATGCGACGAAGCGCTTGGGGCAGAATGATATGCCATAAGGTTTGAGAATAGCTTAAACCGGAGGAACGTGCGGCTTCCACCTGTCCTTTATGGACCGAATTCAGACCGCTGCGCACAATCTCGGCGATCATGGCTCCCTCGAAGATCGACAGGCCTGTAATGGCTGCCCACTTGAGGGAAATCGAAATTCCGATGGATGGTAAAACCATGCCGATGAAGAAAATAATGAGCAATAATGGAAGATTGCGAATGAGATCAATGATAAAGGCTGCAACCTGTGAAATAACAGGTAAGCGGGTAAAGCGCAGAATGCCGAATAAGATACCAAGAACGAAGCTGAACACGATAGAGTAAATAGCAACCTCCAGTGTGAGCAGGAAGCCCTCCAGTATAAAACGCACATTAGGCCACACAAACAATCCACCGAAATCCATACGGGCTTCCCTCCTTAGGATGTTTTGGACAGACGCCGTTCCATATAAAGTACAAGAAAGCTAAGCGGAACCGTCAAGATAAGATACAACAGCGCCGTGATGGCGTAGACTGTGATGGGCAGGAAGGTATCCGAGTTAATGAGGTCCGAGTAATACATTAGGTCCAGTCCGGCCACAATAGCCAGCACGGAAGAGTTTTTGACCAGATTAATGAATTGGTTGCCGATCGCAGGCAGTACAATTTTGATGGCTTGCGGTAAAATAATGCTGATCATCGTCTGGTTGTAACTCAACCCGGAGGACCTTGCCGCTTCAAATTGCCCCTTGGGCACAGATTGAATGCCGGCACGTATTGCTTCAGCAATAAAGGAGGCTGTGTATACAGTCAATCCGAGCGTTCCAGATACGAATCCGTCCAAAGGGATGCCCAAAGTAGGAAGCCCGAGATAAAAAAACAGTACGACGATCAGCAATGGGATATTGCGGATGACCTCTACATAGACGGTACCAATCCAGTTCAGCCATTTAAAAGGCGCAATTCGGAGGATGGCAATAATAGCCCCCAGAATAAAGCTTCCGATCAAGGCAATGACACTAGCTTGAACGGTATGAAGCAAGCCTTCTCTGAAACGGTCGCTATGATCGAAAAGTACGTTGATATCAAAAGTAAGCATCTGCGAATTTACCTCCTTATCCAGACTTAAGAAAGGAAGGAGCTCGCAATCGCGGCTCCTTCACAAGAATACTATTCGGGTTTAACCCCAAGCCATTGCTCGTGGAGCTTATCGTATTCACCGTTGCTTTTCAGTTCCTTGAGCGTATCATTAATAGCTTGTAGCAGTTCGGTTTGCCCCTTCTTCACTGCGATGCCGTAAGGTTCCTCTGTGAAGTTCCCGCCTACAAGAGTATAATTCGGGTCTTGCTGCTGCATGCCGAGCAGAATAGAGTTATCCGTAGTCAAGGCTTCTCCTTTACCTGCTTTGAGGGCGTTGAAAGCATCCTGATAGTTTTCGAATTCCAATATCGTTGCTTCAGGTGCTTTTTCACGGATATTTTTGGCGGAGGTAGAGCCTTTCACGGCGAGCACCTTGGTATTCGAGGTCAGAGACTCCAGCCCGGTGATGGGGCTCCCTTTTTTCACAAGCAGAGATTGCCCGGCGTTAAAATAGACGTCGCTGAAATCAACCTGCTTTTTACGTTCGTCCGAAATGGTCATCGTCGCGATAATGGCGTCGATGTCCCCGTTTTGCAATAAGGTAATTCGTGTTTTGGACGTGACTTCTTTTAGTTCAAGTTTGGTTTCATCGCCAAAAATATGTTTGGCTACAGCCTTGGCGATGTCGATATCAAAGCCCTCTACTTTTCCGCTAGCCGGGTCTTTCAGTCCGAACAGCTTGGTATCGTATTTCACACCAACGACCAGTTTGCCACGCTGTTTGATCGCTTCCAGCCCGTTGGCTGCTGCCGGCTCATTCCCCGACGTTGCCGCTCCTTCTTTGCCTCCACAGCCTGCCAAGACGAGCAGACAAGATAAAGCTACCAGCACCAAAGTACTCCATTGAAATCTTTTTCTCATCAGAACATTCCCCTTTCGATTTACGCTACATTGGTAGTCTATTAATGATGAATCAGACGGCTCAGGAACAGGCGAGCCCGTTCTTCACCCGGATTCTGAAAAAATTCGACAGGTTGGCTGTCTTCCAAAATTTGTCCTTTGTCCATAAAAATCACGCGGTCCGCCACTTCACGTGCAAAGCCCATTTCATGAGTGACAATGACCATTGTGATGCCCTGATGGGCGAGCGAGCGCATAACATCCAGTACCTCTCCGATCGTTTCGGGATCAAGTGCTGAAGTAGGCTCGTCAAACAACATAATTTTTGGATTCATCGCGAGCCCGCGGGCGATCGCGACCCGCTGCTGCTGTCCACCGGACAATTGAGCGGGGTAGCTCTGTGCCTTTTCTTCGATTCCGACGCGCTTTAGATAGGTGATGGCTGTTTGAGTAGCTTCTTCTTTCGAGATGCCCAGTACCTTCATAGGTGCCAGTACAATGTTTTCAATCACCTTTTTGTGGGGATACAGATTGAAATGTTGGAACACCATCCCGATATTGCGGCGGAAGGCATTGATATCAATCTTTTTGTCATGTACAGGGATCTCGTTAACGATCAGCTCCCCATCCGATATCGTTTCCAGACGATTGATGCAGCGAAGCAGGGTGCTTTTACCCGAGCCGGAGGGACCGATGATTACGACGACCTCGCCCTCCTTAATCTGAAGATTAATGTCTTTGAGTACATGGAAGTGACCGTAATGCTTGTTGACGTTGCGAAACTGGATCAGAGAGCTCACCCCTTTTTAGGCTTGGATACATAGCTTAGTAGACGGATTGACATGATCAAGCTCTATTAGAATTTAAAAATTTCTCTCATGATACTATAAGCTTACAATAAAAAACAAGATTTTATGTCACTAAACTTTACGTGTAATGTATTTTGGTGTGTTTTTTGCTAGTAAACTGTTATTTATATGTTGAAAACGAATAAATATCCGTAATTTTATGTTATTAAATTTGACATAAACTATTGATCCTCGACATGCCAAGGGAGAAACGTGACAAAAGCAACGCTATGTTTTACAGTAGGGAAGAAGGAATTTAGGGTAAAGGAAGGTTAGACAATGACGAAAGCTATTTCACCGCTAGTAACGGCATTGGGCATGGAGCCCCATCCAGAAGGCGGCTGGTACAAAGAGATGTGGAAGGCCCATTTCCAAATTCCGAAGCCTGTACTGCCGGATGTGTATTCCGGTCCGCGCTTTGCAGCTTCGTCTACGTATTTCTTGCTGCATCCGGGTGAGTTCTCCGAGTGGCATGTGGTCCATTCTGATGAGCTGTGGTTATATCATAGCGGAAGCCCTGTAGAGTTGAAATTGGGTGGAAGTGGAGAAGAGCCTGGTGAAGAAACTGTGATTATCGTCGGTGCGGATGTGGAGGCAGGACAGCATCCACAAGCACTCGTTCCAGGAGCAGTATGGCAAACGGCACGTCCGCTTGGGGATGAGCCCGTGCTGGTAACCTGTGTGGTTGCACCAGGATTCCACTTTGATGATTTCAAGCTGATTGCCAAGAATCCAACTGAATCATGATGTGAGCATTGGCGGGTGTATTTCTGTAATGAACAGGAATGGCCCGCCTGATTTATGTTTACTCATAGAAATAGGGCTTTAAAATAGCTTTAGGTGCTTAGTTTCGCCTGAACAATGAGACGATGGGTGGGGTTTACGAGAGGGTCACATGTAATCAGTGTAAGCAGCTTTTGTTTTTTGAAGCTTTTCAGAACAGACACGTCCGTAGGATCGACCACCTTCAGGCTATAAACGCTATATACATATTGGTTACCCCGAGCGTTAACAACAATCTTATCCCCGATCTTCAATTCATTTAGACGATTAAATAAACGTCCAGAGGTACGGGCTCGATGAGCAGCAATGGCGGCATTCCCCGCTTGTCCCAGCGTCCCCGTTTCCGGCATATGTACAGCCGCGTGTCTCATATTTATCCTCGTTGCGCCTTCCAATACAGGGAGCTTTAAAGCAATACGACTTATACTAATAGTGGCTATGGGAGTTTGTTCATTAGCGCTTACCATGGGAGCAGGGGATGGGGAAGTATTTTGTCGTGCTTCACTAACCGGAACTTCTGTAAGACGAGTGGACAAGCGAGCATAGCTGTCCGTAAGACTGGGGGGCCATAGCGCGTCGTTTTTTCCAGATGGTAGCTCTGCTGCTTTTAATAGCTTGCTTTGTTCCTGATCCTCATTCCATTCTGTCGCTTTAGGAAACAAAATAAAAAGTAAGCCTAACACAATAAATACGTAGGAAAGTTTACGCAGACTCAGCAATCTCGCCTCCCCTAAGCAATATACGGATTATACATATTTTTTGAAAAATGCCCCATTCCCAACTCATTCCAATCGGGAATGGAATGAGTCGGGAGATCAGGGCAGGTGATCGGTTTTATTTTTTGTTTATTCGTGTGAATTTCAAAAATACGCCCCATATAACCATCGCTATGCCTGTCAAATAGAACGGAACGGGGCTGCTTTCACCTGTTTGGGGCAATTGGTGTACCGCAGGTGTATCCTCCGGATCTTCAGGTTCTTTTCCCGGAACCTTGAGACGGATCTTAGGTTCGGGATCGTCTTTCGAATCCACCGGAGGAGGAGGATCTTGATGAGGCATGACGGCTGGCGGCTCCGGCTCCGGCGGTATAGGCGCAGGTTCCTCCTGTGGAGGGACTATGTCCTCCGGAGACTTTGGCAATGACGGAGGAACGGTTATAGACGGAGTATCGGGTATTTCCGGATCTTTGTCATGTTTTTTACCTGAGCCTCCGGACGGGGGTGAAGGGTCTGGATGAGTAGGCGTTCCTGGTTCGTTTTTCTTTTCTTTACGATTGGTGATCACAACCCTCTTTACACCAGAGCTTTGTCGCAGTGTTGCGTCTATTTTGATCTCGAGCTTGCCCTCGGTGACTTTATAGCCCTCCGGTGCTGCCAATTCTTCCAAGATATAATCGTCATGAAGCAAGGAGGAAAAGATGATTTTGCCTTCCGCATTGGTGGTCTGAATGAGCGGGGCTCTTTTTTGACCTTTATCATAGAGCGCAAACTGTGCGCCAGGCAGTACCTTGTCAGGCATATCCTGATCTACCTTGGTCAGCTCAAGACTTTCGGTCACACCCCCGCCAGAACCGGAGCCGGAAGACGTTCGTACGATGATTTCCTGGCTGGTTTCCCGCATCTCTGTCGTCAAGCGATCCCCCTCAAAGGCAACCTTATTACTCACCTTGGCTTTGTCTTCAGCATGAATGAACGATTGGTATTCAAGTATAAAAGCAGTGGAAATATCCTTGGCAAAAGTAACTTCAAAAGTTTGCTGGCCTTGAGCGTCTGTCTTGATATACAGCTTGTAATCTTGGTTTCTAATCAACTCGGTGCTTTTGGTGGTATTTCCGTTGGCAGCGATTATTGTAGAGTACAAATGAAAGGAATCCTCAATTAGGATTTGATTGTTGCTAGGCTGATCTATAATTTTAGCGTTGGATACATGGGACTGTCCTTCATTGATGCGGATGCTCCAATCGATCTTATTTCCATTTTGTGTACCGACTTTAGATACATATTCTCCGCCATGAGGTACCGCGACTTGCGCTGCCCATTCAGAGACTGTTTTTTGTCCATCCAGTAGAAGGGCTTGATTGTGGATTTCTTTTTCAATCAGTTCTCCTTCCAATGAAGTTTGAAAGGTAATCCAGTAGGGAGTCTGTATTTGCTCCTTGAACTGGATACGCAATTCATTACCATTTTGCTCGGAGGGAGGAATAATGGTGTATTGATCTGCTGGGATTTCAGCCCCTTTTTGTACGCCATCCCACCATCCCAGCAAGGTCATATCGTATACTTTTACGGAGGCGGGCAGTAACTTCTGACCTTGCAACAAGGGGTCTCTCACTTCCGCGTGATTCAGGATCTTGCGATTGTAGTTAGCTTTAATGTCCCAGGTAATGAGCTTGGAGGTTGCATTATAGCTTCCTTGCTTGGCACCGTTTCGTTGTGTCATAAAGTCCGGCCAGATCGGGCACTCCACTCCTTGCGATGATCTTTCTCCGTCTTCAAACTGGTATTCTATATGGGATTTATTACGAAACTCGGGCTTCGTCGTATCCGTTTTCCAGTCATTATTATAGGTGGTTGAATACTTGATTGTATAAGCCTTCTGAATGGCTTTATGAAAAATGAGTGTAAATCCTTGTTTATAGTCCTGTGATAGCGGAACCAGCTCATAATCCGTGGGCGCACGTAGCTCCGTTGTTCCGTCAACACTTTGAATTTTCAGGGTGTCTGGTAACAAGGCCAAGCCCCCGTTTGGAAACACATCCTGAATGACAATATTTTTCATGGTGTACAAGTCTGTATTGATGGTAATCACCCAAGGTATGATTTTGGTGTTGTAATTGGGTGTGTCATACATTTTAGTCATAACTCCGCTTATGATTTCCGTCGATACGATCTTCTGCGTTCCATCTGAAGTTATGATGTTTATAACTTTTTCATTTTCATAGACACGGCCTCTGGCTTGAGTCTGGTATCGGATGGTATAAGCTGAATCTACGTCGAAGTTGAATTGAAGTTTGAAGCCGTTGCGGTCCGGATAATCAACTGGGATGACAGTATACGCCCACGATGGGAGCTCCTCCAGTGTGTTTCCCTTAAATACTTTCAAAGAACCGGGCAGCAATTCTTGAGTTTTATTGAAATGATCAATTAAAAGAGCTTTGGCTTCGGGGATTTTTGTCTCGCTGAAGTTATATCTTATGGCCCACGAGAGTGTTTGTGTGGCATGATCATATTTTTCAACCTTTTTGGACAAAAATTCACCACGTTCCACCTGAACAGTAGCGGTAGCAACAACGTTCTCTATCGCATCTCCTGAAAGCGTTGCTGTGTTGGAGAAACGAGTTTTATCGCCAATAATACGCGTGGAATATTGAATCTGATAGGCCGTGTTAATGCTATCGTCTTGAAAACGAATCACAAACCCTGTCCCGGCTTGATCTGCTTCAATGGCATATTCACTTGCATTCACTAGGTCTCGAACAACGGTCGAGCCGTCGATATTGACTTGTAGATGATAGAGCCGGATAGAGTCTCTTCTGAGTTCCAGCCCTGAAGGAATGGGATCGGTGATGAGGGCATGCTTTACGGTGTTTAGCTGTTTGTTCACATCAATGGTCCAGTCGATCTGATTGGTGCCCTCTATTTTCCCTTGTTTGCTTAGGGTTGGCCCTGACTGGGGTTTTACATTCACGATGACCGTTTGTACCCCGCCTTTGATCGGAATCGCAATGATGATCTCTGTACTGCCTTTCACCGTTTCTTTCGTAAACTCGGTTTTAACTTGTAGTTTGCCGCTGACATTGGAGTGATTCTCTACATATTGGTTAAAGGTCATGATAACCTTGCCCTGACGATCTACTGTGAAGTATCCCACGGTTCCGTCGGTAGTGACTAACGGAGATGAGATATCAGAGTAGATGACAAACTGTTCTGGTAAATGAAAGGTGAAGGTGTCCCCTGACTTATAGGTATTGTCAGGAAGCTCCCATTCATAGCCTAGTTGGATGGCTGATCCGATGTCGAATTGGCTGCCAGGACTATATACCGCATCAATGACACGCCCTGCTTCGTCGGTCAGGTTCAACTTCGTTAGTATGCTCTGCGGAGCTGTATCATGTTGAGACTTTGAACTGACTGCTCCTTGAACGAAGGGGACCGTGTTTGAAGGAATCTCCCCAGGAGGTTCAAGGTTTGGGACAACGTATACAGCATCTGTAACGGTAGGTGTAGGATCAGATACAGCACTCTGCGGCAGTTCTGGGGCTGGAGCATCTGCGTAAGCCAGCGTTGCGCTGAAAAAGCTTTGGACAATGAGCAATAAGGCAATGATCATTACATTTATTTTTGTTCTCATGCTCCAAGTGATTCTCCTATTCATCGTAATATGGCAATGCTTCGTTCGAAATTAGTATATTCAGCATGCTAGGCTGACATGACTATCCCAATAGAAAAAAAGCCCTGATCATAGCGATCAGGGCTTTCTTCGAGAGAGGCATAGCAATTTGTGATGGATCTATGTAAAAAAGACATAATAAAAAGCTCGTTCATCTGGTAGCTGGCTGCCATCCGGATAGGAAGGCCCTATAGTTTTGCGTCACTGCCTTTCGACAGTTTTGCCATTAACTTGAATAGCTTGTGCGTCTATCATCTATCAAACTGATTTCATGTAACCTCTCATTTACAACTTGGAACGGTTCCCCCATTTTTTGCGGAAGGAATGAGGTGTTTCTCCTACATGCTCCTTGAATAGGTTAATAAAATGGCTCGTATTGGGAATCCCTACGTACCTTGCGATATCCACAATGGACATGTCACTGGTTTTAAGCCAGCTTTGAGCGGCTGTGATACGGACATTAATGAGATAATCAATCGGAGAGAAACCGATCTGCTTTTTGAAATTTTTAGCCAGATTAAACTTGTTTAATTCAAACATGTCTGCCAGCGAGTCCAGTGTTATTCGCTCACAGTAGGACTGATCCAAATATTGCTGTACCCGGCGTACTTCGCTGAGGGTTTCAGCATTCACATGCGGATGATCATAGGGATGTTGCAAAATGCACATTAGTATTTCACCAATGAGCCTGGACGTTAGCAGCTCAGCGGAAAGACTTCTGTCAGACTGCCCGCAAATCAGAGCATGGAGCTTATCCAATATAATATGCGGATTATGCATGGAAATGACCGGTTTATTATGCTTGGCAAATTGTTCGTAAAAATTTTCGATCAGGTTGCCATACAGGTACAGGCTGATATACTCCCAGGATTCATGACCGGAGGTGCTGTATTGAACATATTCCTCGCAATTAATAAAGAACAAATCTTGAGGTTTTATGATATATTTCTTGTCCCGGTACAGTAATTCTCCCTTACCAGACAACGTAAAGACAAGCAAAAAAGAGGCAAGTTCTTTCCTTTCCATCGTAAAAGCAGAAGTTTTTTGAAAGTAGCCTAATTCCTGGATATATAAAAGGGATTGCTTGGCAAAAGCGGAGGGAGTGCGTACAATTACGACCGGATCGCCATTCCAGAGGCCCACGTTGTTTTTTTGGTCTGTTGTCATATTCAATTCCTTTACAAAAAAGCAATTTTATCTAGCATATCTTGGTTTGATTTACCAATATATAATGGCTGATTAAACATGATTTCCTATTTATAAAAGTTTATTTTATCACAACAAATATGTCTATATATCAAATTATGTGTGTGAGCTTTATGGGAGTCTCGCTTTTTATGGATATTTAATCTGATAATCCATATGAAAAAGTCGAATGCTGTTGAAAGAATCTGGGGTTATCATGGATTCAAATCCTTTCTGAGGTCAAATACCAAAATGGTACTGAAAAAAGGTATCTTATGCCCATTCAACTTTCTTGTTCACTTCTCCTTTCGGTTTAAAAAAATTGGGACTTGGTTTTGTTAAAATGGTTCGTAAGGCTTATTATTGAAAATAAGAGTTTGGGCCCAGTACTGTGATTTTGTTCACAAACATGAATGTAAAAAAGAGAGATATATGCATAAAAAATTACGCAAAAAGTGCCCTTGCGCGTTTCATCAAAAGTGCTTTCAACTTTGGAAATGACACGGGCAATGATATGATGGGTAATACAGGTATAGTGCTTTACTTACTCGACAGTCAGTTTGGAGGATTACAGGATGGGAAAACCAAAAAGTACGAAAACCGCAGCGGCTTGGTCGCTCGTTATTCTAGGGGCAGGCTTTGCAGCCACATTGCCCTTCCAGCAATATGGCTGGGCTCGTTTATTAGCCGGAGCTTTTGAGGCAGGACTTGTAGGGGGACTGGCAGACTGGTTCGCTGTCACTGCTTTGTTCCGTCATCCGCTAGGCATTCCGATACCACATACGGCGCTGCTTCCTAAAAATAGGGACAAGCTCACGAATGCATTGGTGAGTACCGTGGAAAATAACCTGCTAAACAAAGACAGCATTGCGTCTAAAATTGCAGATATTCGTTTGGCCGATTTGGTACTGGGCGGTGTGGAAAAAGGAATGCGCACGCCGGAGGCGGCGGCATCCATAGATGTTCTTGCCAAGCGTCTCGTCCAGTCGCTCCCGCTCGCGGAATTGGCTCCGGTCATCGTGGCAGAGCTCAAGCGGCAGGTGACTGACTTTGACACCGGACCGCTGCTGGAGGCGCTTGCTCGTCAAACCAGCGAGAAGGGCTATGATCGCCGCGCACTGGATTACACGCTGGAGCAAGCCGAGTCCTGGCTTTTGCGACCCGAAACGGGTTATACGCTGGGCACCTTAGGGATGCAGGCTGTTAGTGGTTTGCAGGTGAGCGGGCTGATGCAGTTTGCCTTGAACGCATTCCTCGGCTATCTGAACGAAGAGCGTATGGGTGAAATGATTCGTCATTTCCTGCTGGATCAGGTAGCAGAACTGCAAAGGGAAGAGCACCCGCGCCGCCAGGCCGTGCTGGATGGTCTGAGAACACAGGTGACCCGATTGGCGACGAAAGATACGGTTCAGGAAGGGTTGAACGGCTGGAAGGATAGCCTTGTTGAAGCCTGGGAAGGCGATGCGTCAGTGCTGGGCAAAATGGAAGAACTGCGTATACGCTTATTGGACTACATGGAAGACGGAAGCTATGTGCAGACCTATATTTTACCGCTATTGGATCGGATGCTGACTGATTTAAGAGGGAATACCGAGCTGCTGGACAAGATCAATGTGCGAATTGTGGAAGGTATTACTGGACTGGTGGAAGCCAACCATAGTCGAATTGGTAACTTGGTACGCGAAAATGTAGACAAAATGGATAACAAATCCCTGATTGCACTGATGGAGGACAAACTGGGACAGGATTTGCAGTGGATACGTATTAACGGCGCAGT
The DNA here is from genome assembly GCF_037975315.1 of Paenibacillus sp. FSL P2-0322. NCBI lineage: Bacteria > Bacillati > Bacillota > Bacilli > Caryophanales > Paenibacillaceae > Paenibacillus > Paenibacillus sp. FSL P2-0322. The sequence goes on from NZ_CP150243.1 coordinate 485,561, forward strand.
TACAGGCTTCCTGATCGGCATTGTGCTGACAGGTATCCGTATGCTAATCCAATAGACCAGAAAAAGCTACAGATAGGGTTGTGGAAGCATGAGGCTTTGGCATGAACATTTGATCGACAGGTTACCCCGTCCGCAACTGCTGGGGCAACATCGTGAGTGCTGTGCCCTGCGCGGGAATGGGTGGGGCAAGCCACACGCCACCGTGAATTATGTGTTCGATTATCACCCAATGCTGCTGGTGCGCTATCATAGGCTCATTATGGACGAAATGAAAAGCAGAGGGTACAATGTTGATCCACTATGGGAACAGCCGTTGTATCGCGGTAAGCAGTGTGAGCCTTGGGAGGCGGAGCTGGGTGAGGAACTGGCAGGCGCGGGTGCATATGTGGAGCATGACGATGAGTATATGAAGGAGTGCCTGGATAACCTGGCTTCCAAGGGTATTTTAATAGAGATTGAAGTGACCTAAAAAAGACGGGCTGCGGTATGTTCATCATTCAGATGAAGTGCCGCAAGCCCGCTTTTTTGATGCTTCAGTGTTCAGTGCTTGGGGGAGAGACTCGGGATATTAGATTACAGAATCCAGCGGGTGACCTTTTCCAGCGGTTGTCTGGATTTTTCCCGCTTGGGTTCATGAGCGCGATAACCGAAGGCAGCAATGACTGAAATATCGAGCAGCCCGTTTTCTAGCAGTCCTTCTTCCTCCAAAATGGCATGCACCTGATCGTAGTTAAAGCCCTCAATTGGACAGGAATCAATACCGATCTGAGCCGCCGCTGTCATCATATTGCCTAAGGCAATGTAGGTTTGCTTGGAAGCCCAGTCAAATAACGTACGTTCGTTTTCCAGTAAGCGTTGATTTTCACCCTGGAAAATCTTATAGCGGCCTGGCAGTGAGGCAAAGTCCTCCTCAGACATACCTTTAACCTCTTTATACATATACTCCACGTAAGGAGAATCATAACGAACATCCTTGCGCGCCAAAATCAGGACGACGTGGCTAGCCGCAGGAATCTGCTTTTGACCGCCGCTGGAAACTGCAGCCAGCTTTTCTCTCAATGCCTGATTTTGTACAACTACAAACTGCCATGGTTCAAAACCAACGGAGCTTGGAGAAAGTCGCCCGGTTTCGAGAATGAACTGAAAATCCTCTTCTGGTATGATGCGATTGGGATCGAATTCTTTCGTGGCGTGCCTGAACAGAAAGGCGTCCAGAATTTCCTGTTTTTTAGCTGATGTATTAGACATAAAATGTACTCCTTTTGATATGGGTTTAGTTGGTACTCTATGGGTTTTCTGCTACTATAATGAGAGCTGATATCGAATATATAGTTATCATATAGAAAGTTTTTGCAGGGAACAAGTACGCACATATTTGTTCCTTGTCATGCGTCTGGGGCTATTGGTTTACACATTCTACAGAAAGAAGGGGTATACATGGCACAGGAGATGGAACATGCAGTTAGCGTTAATTTTGGATGTCCGGTAGCGAAAACCGTCGGGGTTATAGGCGGCAAGTGGAAGGGAGTCATCTTGTATCATTTGACGACAGGACCGCGGCGCTATAACGAAATTCGACGGACCTTGCCTAATATTACACAGCGGATGCTAACCTTGCAGTTGCGTGAACTGGAGAGAGATGGCATTGTGCACCGTGAAATTTATAATGAGAACCCACCGCGTGTGGAATACTCGCTTACCCCGTTGGGAGATACGTTAAGGCCGTTGCTGGATTTTATGAGAGACTGGGGGATCTTCTATGGAGAACAGGGTTGCGAGCCTGTGACGACAACTTCCAAATCAGGCAAGCACTTTTGTTAAAGGGCATGAAGAAAGCCCGCCAAATGATTTCATAGAAGACGCATAAGAAATCATTAGCGGGCGGAATAAGGTCTGGGTTATTTAGATAAAATGTGCACTTATTTAAACTCGATGGCTTCGTTCATCTGCGCCCAAGCCGTTTCTCCAATGATGCCCAAGCGCCAGATAGCGATTCCTTTGAGGTCATAACGTTTGGCTAAACCGATCTTGGCGTTAACGGTGCTATCTTTTTCACTACCCATCGAAATCCCCAAAATGAGCTTGTCGCGCGAGGTTTCCTTCAAGGCCAGTTGTATGGCTTCATCCACTTTATCCAAAGGCTCAGGCGTAGCCTTTTGTCCGTAATCATAGGCCATGATGATCAGATCGTCCGCCAGATTGCCCAGCGTTTTGTAGTCATAGCCAGAGTAAGAGCTGTTCAGCGGATGTAGAACGACGGTGAGCTTGAGTCCAGCCTGATGCGCTTTGGCCGATAACTTTTGAATAAAGGCGTTGTAGTCTGAACGCGCTTTGGCTTTATCGCCGCTCCAGCCCAATCCTTCCAGATCTAGCGTAATGCCTTTAAATTGTTTGTCGGTGGCGGTACTGACGATTTGGGAAATGGTTTGTTCTTGAAGCTGCGCATTTTCCAAAACCTTGGTCAGTTCGTGATTGCCATCTCCGGAATAGACCATCAGGTAAGGGGAAGTCCCCTGGCTGTCTGCCTCCTGCACAATGGACTCCGGCGTTACGGTTCCAGCGGCTTGAGGCCATTTGTATTCTTTGCCGTTTGTCGTAAATTGTCCGTTCGTATCAATTCGACTCCAGCCGAAGGCAACTGCGTTAAAATCCGGTATTTTGGATTTTTGGTCAAAGGAAGACAGCGCATAGAAGCCTACTGTATACATAGCTTCACGTGGCGATGTAATGGAGACCGTCCGTGTTCCCTGGTTCCAGTTCACCGTGGCTCCAAACTGCTGCCCGAAAAAGCCCAGCGGAATCATGGTGCTGCCGTGCACGGTTTGCGGAGCGGCTGTTAGTTGAACCGTTTGTCCGTCCACTGTGGCATTGCGGCTACCCATCTTTAGAACCACCTGTTTGGTAGCAGAGCCTTGCGCTTTGGTAGCAGTGATGCTTTGGCTGGCTTGATCCCATTTCACTGTAATGCCGAGAGCCTCAGAAATAGCGCGAAAGGGAACCATGGTCGTGCCGTTCATCATGGCAGGTTGTACGGGGAACGGTAATGGATATCCGTCCAGCATAATGCTGATCTTGCCGGTCTCGGCTTGTGCCAAGGGGCTATAGATGCCCGCTGCGGTACTCAGGAAAATAGCGCTAGATAACAGAGCCTTATTTACGATTTTCATCCTATGATCTCCTATGCTCAATAGATTGCAATGCTATCATGTTAGAATCGTGAGGTATCTACCATTTTACCAAAAAAATGATAGAAAGGTGAATGTGAAATAATAGGATGAGATGAATTTGAATATGTATTAAAGCTGAATATTAATCGTGTTCTTTCATACAAAAAAGCTGACCCCTTTAACTAGGTGTCAGCTTTTTCTTTTTAAAACGATCTTAACTTCATTCGTAACCCAGATTACTTGCGGCGCTTGAGTGCAATGCCGACAGCTGCGGCACCAAGAACGACTGCAATGATCGAGAGGACGAGTGCTGTCGTTTGTGCAGTAGAGCTGGCAGGAGCAGAAGCAGCAGGGGCAGCTTCTACAGCATTATTCGAAGCAGGTGCGGGACTGCTGCTATCTTTAGTCGTATCTGTGCTCGCGTGGCCTGCTGCCATACCCGCTGAATCGTGTCCGCTGTCTGCGGCAGGGGCAGGAGTTGCGGACGTGGCATCCGCCGTGATTTCGGTAATAGAATGAGGGTTGTTACTTCCTTCATCGCCTGTCCATTCCACAATACTTCCGTCACTATAATATTGGAAGGCGTCCCAGGCTGCTGCGGTATTCTGGTCTGCATTTTGCGCTACAAAGCTGAAACGTTGATACTGACCCGCTTGAATGCCGTCTTTTTCAGTCGTCCAGGTCACGGTGGTTACTTTGCCAGAGCTGTCTTTTTCGGTGGCTACCTTCCAATTCGGTACAGGCTCGTATTGTTTGAAAACGACCTCTTTCGGAATTTTCAAGGCGACTTTGGTGGTTGGAATGTTTTTTTCCACGGGTACTTTCAATGTGTACGTTTCCCATGCATTAGGTTGTGAAATAGAAGGCTTAACTGTCACATGTGCACTGGCCATGCCTGCAAAAAGTAAGGCACCCGCCGCAATTAGACCCACAGAGGTTGCAAACCTGGAAAATCTGGATTTTGCTGTTTGAATCGTTGTATTCATATTCATTTCGCTCCTTTTAAGTATAAAATAATTATTTTTTACCGCCTACATACAGGGTAAATTCAGCATCAACCGCATCGAGTGATGCCGTCAGAGCATGTACTTTTACCGCCCATGTTCCTTCGGAGGTCATCAATTCCTGACTGCGGAATGGTTGTTGTTGCTTTACGGGCAGAACAAATTCCTGTTGATCTTGGTCAGGGTCTGCTGGAGTGAGCGTTAACGTGACCTGCTGGATTCCCGAAACGGCAGCACCCTTGCTATCCTGAACGGATACCTTAAATTCATTGCTGCCCACAGCATTGGGGCTGACTGCCAGTGTAACGTTATATTCGCCCGTAGTGCGAGTCTCCTCAAACGGTACAGCAGGTGCCTGGCCGGGTGACAGGTGAGTGAGCACCGCGGTCAACAGCATCACGAGCAGGCCGACGGACAACTCGGCACGCAATCCCCCAGCGGCTCGCTTGCTCGCCGCCGCTTGCCGTGCGCTGCGGAACTGGCTGGCCGCGAAGACCAGCATGACTAGCAGCAGCGCTGCTTTGCCGAGCAGAACGAGTCCATAGGACGTGTTCAGCAGCATGGAGGGAGCCGGAATGTACAGCACGGCTCCATATATACCGGTGGCGAGTAACGCTGCCACCATCGCAATGCCCCAGCCGGCGAAGCGGCGCAAGGCGGCTTGTCGCAGAGTTGCCCGTTCGGATACGGGCAACTCTGCTCCGGCAACCGGCAGGCACACGACCATGACGGCAAGTGAGCCGATCCAAAAGGCTGCTGCCGCGAGATGGACGAAGTCCGCCGCAATGGCTGGAGCTGGATGCGTAGCCGCTGCCGGATGGCCGACAAAGGCCTTGGACAGCATGAGGCATAGCGTTAGGAGAGCCGAGCTGTATCCCCAAAGACGGCGCTGGCGATTCGAAATGCTGTGATCCAGCGCGTAAATCAGCGTTACGCTTAGGAGTAGCACGAGAATCATCTGGATAAACCAAATTTGTCCGGCTCCAGTAAACTGGAGAGCTTCTCCCAGAATCGGGAATGAGAAGCCCTCCCTGATGGAAACCCCGGCATCCCATGAAGCCTGAAGTGGCAGGCTGATCAGAATGGCGGCAGACGTTATGCCGTAGCCGCTCCATAGCAGCTTAGTCCAGCGGGGCAATGTTTCAAAGGGCCGCTGATTTTGCTTATGCTGTTCACTTCGATTCTTGTCTTGGCTTATGCTCGGTAAGATGAACAGCCGGAAACAAATCGCTCCAAAAAGCAGCGATAGTCCTATGTAAAGAAACCAACGGACAGCGATTAAGTCGATTCGTGATGTCCCTGAGCCTTCAGATGCGGCAGCTTGATGGGTAGGCGCATTGGAACCGCTGCCTACTTGAAATGGAATAACTCCATTAACCGGATGTCCGTCTGCGGATAAAGCTCTCCAATTGACGGAGTAAATTCCATTTTTCATCCCTGGAATCAATTGGATTTCCATGGTGGCTTTGTGATTCGGGTCAAGCTGTGCTTTTCCTGTGTCGACCCGCTTGCCTGTTTCATCGGTCACTTTGATCGACATGAAGGCAGATTGCAAATCTTCATTGAAGGTGATGGTCACCTGAGAAGGCGACTTGTCCAAAACCTGATTTTCGGTCGGACTGGATTCAATGACAAATGCATGAGCCCACGAAGAGTGAGGAAACAGGATCAGAAGGGGGAGACACAGCAATAAAAGACAAGCCACACGGGCTGGTCTGGACAGGTACAACATGCCTGTGAAGTCACCTTCTCTCGATTACTTGAAGCGAGGATATCCCCATTTGTAACATTTTATACGGACAAACCCCTTCCTATCTTAATCATAGTGCATATAGCGTGAATAGATGGAGCGAATTATGACATTTATATGAAATTTGAAATAATAAGCATTATACAAAATGCCAATCATATGAAAACCCCTAGCGTGGTTGAATTCAGGACGATTTCAACCACGCTAGGGGCAAAGAGGAAGAGCCTATGAAGGAACTAGAGCCCTGTTTCCATGAGATCCGTGAAAGCAGATTGCTTATGTTGAATATAATGGATAAAAATAGCCGTTAGTTTGGGATCGAATTGGCTACCCGAGCAGGCACGTAGTTCTTCAATGGCCTCCTCGAACGTTTTGGTGGGTTGATAGGGGCGCTCGGTTGTCATCGCGTCAAAAGAGTCGATGATCGTCAGCATCCGACATAAACGTGGAATTTGCTCGCCCTTAAAGCCAAACGGATAGCCTCCTCCGTCATAACGTTCATGATGCAGCTCCACAAAAGGAACCAAATCTATGAATCGTTCGTTGGCTTCGACAATACGTTTGCCCCACATGACATGCGCTTGCACCATCTGCCATTCCTCACCGGAGAGCTTCTCTTTTTTATTGAGGATATTCCAGGGAATTTCCAGTTTACCAATGTCATGAATGAGGGCACCTAGTATGAAACGCCGCTTATCCTCTGGTCCAAGCTGAAGCACATCGCTCATGTCTGCTGCATATCTGAATACCCGCTTGGAATGCTTGAAAGTGTTAATATCCTTGTACAAGAACAAATTAAGCTGCTGCTCAAGATCGCGAATATCCTGCCCCAGATCGACCTCGCGCTCCACTTCATTTAAACTTCCGTGCGTATGAACGATGTTTTTGCCCTGTTTCTTGGCGTAGTACAGGGCTTTATCCGCCAGATCGACCAGCTGTGATTTGTCGTAGATGTCAATGCGGCTTTGTGCAATACCTGCGGAGAAGGACAGACAGCCGTGTGGAAAAATTTCAACACCCTCATAACGAGAATCATTTAATCTTTTTCGAATAGCATTGACTGTTTCATATGCTTGTTCAGCGGTATGCTCGGGCATAAGCAGAGTAAATTCTTCTCCACCGTAGCGGGATACGGTGATGTGGGTGCCGGAGGTTTCCTTCTTAAGAAACTCACCGAGAAATCCCAGTAGCTGATCGCCTTTAAGATGACCGAAATGATCATTGTATTTTTTGAAATCATCAATATCAATCAGCGCCAGACTGAGAGGAGTATTCTCGGATCGGGATATATTCAATTCAGCTTCAAGTGTATTTTCAAAGTAGCTGTGATTGTATAGCCCTGTTCTGCGATCCATGTTCGCTTTTTCTTCGATTTCCCGATACAGCGTGAACATTTGCTTGAATGCGTGAGACAGGAGCATGCTTAGCCCAAGGAACAGCAAAAGTCCTAAAATGCCGTTGTTATAAATCAGTGTAGTCAATACCAAAGACAGAATGAGTGTACATAAGTATACGAGCAGGGATTCAGCCAAAAAAGCCTGTTTAAGCTCATTGAAGGACCCTTTGTATGCGATATAAAAGTAGATGCCCAGTGTGATGGTGTTCACCGCAAAGTAGCAAATCAACGCCAGCAGGTAGGAAGCGAAATGATCTTGGTTTAAAGCTCCCTGCGTTCCGCCGCTTAGTTCAAATACTGTTGAAGACAGGAAAATGGAAAGGGCGTAAATGGAAAAATTGACGGTATGCTTCCACCAGGACAGCTCTGTGTGCCGGAACATGGCAATGATTACATTTAACAACAAAATCAGAATAGCAATTTCGGTGCCATGCACAAAAATACAAGCCAGATACACGGAGGAATCCATGGACTGCTTGTTACTGGCCGGTGGTAGCTGGAATGTAAAATGCTCCAGAATCAGAACTGCTCCCAATAGGGAATAGATCGTGACCCACTCTGTTGTCGTATAGTGCAAAAAGGACCATTGGTTCGTATACAGGAGGACGATCACGCCTGCCAAACATATGAAAAACACATATATTCCCGTCGCGGTAACCCGTTCTTGCAGCTTTTTTATTATACTCATCATTTCTTCTCCTGCCTTGTCGTATCTTGATGTCAAAGCTACCAGGGGTGAATGGGATAATTTACAATTTTGTAATCGAAAATTTCACATGAAAAAACAGGCCGGAATCCAGCCTGTTTTGTTGAGCCTGTGCTTCCTTTTTTTCTTATCGGTGACTAGCCCCCGATTTTGTAACCGGAAGTCAAAGCAATTATGACAGAAGCTACGATAATAGCATTGATAATCACACGGGAGTATTTCAAGTTTTTCATAGGGTTCCCTCCCTTCCTTGGAATAAGGTGTGCACTAGGCGTGGCGGGGATTGGTTTCTTGCTGCTTATCCTTAGTTCTCTTCACGACCATAATGCTTTGGATAAACAGGAACATCCCGAAATTCATGACAACATCTCCAATACTAATTACCTGCGTGCGGGGATAGGGCTTGGAGAGAGGAATAATGTCACCAAGCAATGATAGACGCGTGCTCGCATCCATCATGTAATGTTTCGAGATGACACTTCCGGATTTAAGCATATCTGTATAATAGGGACCCAGCACCTCCGAAGCGCTCAACGAGACCGGCATCCTGCCGCCATTCACCGCCATAACGATAAAATTCATCAATACGCCGATTATAATAAGCTTGAATCCCTTATGATGTCTGTTCAACCAGAGAAATATCAATCCAACCACGTAGACTCCCATAAATAGATACCCGTTAATGGCTGCCAGCCAAGCCCACTTTTCCTGGAAATAAAAAATAATGAATTGTACCAGCAGCAGCACGGGGAACATCCAGCCGGCTATAAGGCGAATTTGACTGAAACGGATCAGACCTTGCCGCCAGCCTCCTCTGAACAGACCTACAATGAGACCTAGTAGCACTCCATCATAGACCATTATCATTCTCCAGATTCCACAAATTTTTTGTTTTGGTTACCGTATAATTCGACCTGAAATTGGTAAATTCCTGCCTGATATATAGCAGTTTTGAAAAAAAATTGCGGATTAGCGTGTAATTATTCGAAGCCAGACGAAATGAGTGATATCATGATACATTGAAGTAATTATTTATATTTTTTTGAAAAGGATGATTATTATTATGAACCGGTTATCCAATACTGTTATGGTTGCCGCAGATATGACCAAATCGCGAATATTATGGATCGCCTTTGTCCTGGGTGCATTGAGTGCTTTCGGGCCGTTGTCCATAGATATGTATTTGCCGTCGCTGCCTACATTAGCCGACAATTTGCATACGACCACTTCGCTGGCGCAGCTTAGTTTAACCGCCTGTCTGTTGGGACTGGCCGTTGGCCAGATCGTTGCTGGTCCGCTTAGCGACGTAAGGGGTCGCAGAGGACCGCTGGTGATCTCGCTCATTCTGTACGCTGCTGCTTCGCTGTTATGTGTGTTTGCGCCGAATATCGGTATGCTCATTGTGCTTCGCTTTATTCAAGGGCTTACGGGGTCGGCGGGGATCGTGATTTCCAGAGCTGTAGCCCGTGATCTATACTCGGGCAAAGAGTTGACACGTTTTTTCTCACTACTTATGCTGGTGAACGGCGTGGCCCCCATCGCTGCACCAGTACTGGGCGGTGTCATTTTGAACTTTGTTTCCTGGCGTGGTGTATTCATGGTGCTTTGTGTAGTCGGCGTGGCTATGCTGATTGCCGTCGTATTGGGTTTGCCAGAAACGTTGCCAACTAACCGCCGCTCATCCGGTGGCTTGAAGCAGACGCTAGGAACACTCGGTCACTTGTTTGCCGATCGACGCTTTATGGGCTATGCCTTCTCACAGGCGCTGATTACAGGAGCGATGTTCGCGTATATCGCTGGCTCACCATTCGTGCTTCAGGATATTTTCGGGGTTTCTCCTCAGACGTATAGCATCATTTTTGCAGTGAATGGTTTGGGGATTGTACTGTTTTCGCAGTTGACGGGTAGACTCGTGGGTCGCTTCAGCGAACGACAGTTACTCTTGTCGGGTCTGGTAATTGCGGCTGTAGCCGGAATTAGCTTGCTTACTGTAGCCTTTGCCGGAGGCCAATTGTTTGCTGTTTTAGTTCCTCTGTTTTTTGTCGTTTCCTGCGTAGGGATTGTGAGTACAACGACGACTTCATTGGCAATGCAGAGTCAACAGCGCTCCGCAGGCAGTGCGTCCGCCATGCTTGGTTTGTTGCCTCTATTGCTTGGCTCCATCGCTTCACCGCTAGTAGGCTTGGGGAGTGGAACAACCCCCGTACCGATGGCGGTCGTTATAGCTATAGCCGAGGTTGGTGCGCTATTAAGCTTTGTCGTACTTGCTAAGGAAGCACGCGCGAAGGCTTAAAATAGGGCGAAAAAGTGACATTTTTCTGGAATGTTGACATACCCCACGGGGGTATATTATGATAGGGATATAACAAATGCATAAATGCATATATACACCACACAGGAGGCTGATGTATGGCTGAGGAGCAACCTGTTTCCCACACTGAAGTCCATGAGAATCACTGTGGAACAGACGGGGAAAAGACAGTTAGAAAAAGTCATCATTCGGCAGAGTTCAAGAACAGCCTCGTATCCCGGTTGAACCGTATTGAAGGTCAGGTTCGCGGAATTAAGGGCTTGATTGAGAAGGATACCTACTGTGACGATGTACTGAACCAGATTGCGGCTGTCCAGTCCGCGCTGAATGGTGTTGGTAAGCTGCTGCTGGAAGGGCATATGAAAAGCTGTGTCATTGAGCGCATGCAGGCAGGAGAGCAGGAAGTGATTGACGAGCTGCTGGTTACGGTCAAGAAGCTAATCCGCTAAAAGTAATACCCATACACATAATCGGGTGCATAAAGTACCCCCTGAGGAGGAAAAGAAAATGGCACAAGTTACATTGAACGTAGAAGGCATGAGCTGCAATCATTGCGTGAAAGCAGTAGAAGGGGCTTTGGAGAAAGTTGGCGCTACCGGCAAGGTCAGCCTCGAAACGAAGCAAGTGAATGTAGAATATGACGAGTCCAAGCTGAACGTTGAGGCTCTGAAAACAGCCATTGAAGACCAGGGCTATGATGTTGTTTAAGCTGAAGATGCTTTATGTGTGAACAGACTTGTTTCGAAGGAGAAGCTTCCATATTAGAAGCTTTTTCTTTTTGGATATGATATACCCCACTGGGGTATAGGAGGAGGGTTATCATGGAAAACCGTGCGACCGACGGTGACAAGCAGACAACGCTTCATATTACGGGGATGTCCTGTGCCGCCTGCGCAAGCCGTATTGAGAAAGGTTTAAATCGAATAGATGGTGTGGCACAGGCTAATGTGAATTTGGCTTTGGAGCAGGCGTCGATATCCTATGATCCCAAGCAGGTGGAGATCCCTGAGTTTCGCGATAAAATTGCTTCTCTTGGGTTTGGAACTGTAAGTGAAGAAGCCAATCTGAATGTGACGGGCATGACTTGCGCGGCCTGTGCAACCCGGATTGAAAAGGGATTGAATCGGATGCCTGGTGTAACAGGTGCCACGGTAAATTTGGCGATGGAAACAGCTCATGTGGAATATGCAGCTGGGAGTATTGCGGTTGGTGATCTGGTGAGCAAGATTGAACAGCTAGGCTACGGAGCGATTCCGCAGAGCGCTGAGGACAATATTGCGGATGTGCGCAGTAAGGATATCCATCGTAAAAAATGGAAGTGGATTGTGTCTGCAGTGCTGTCATTTCCGTTGTTGTGGGCAATGGTGGCTCATTTTTCCTTTACATCATGGATTTATGTGCCAGAACTGTTCTTGAATCCATGGTTCCAACTAGTGCTGACAACGCCGATTCAGTTCGTCATTGGTTGGCAGTTTTATGTGGGCGCGTACAAAGCGCTTCGTAACGGCAGTTCGAATATGGATGTGTTAGTTGCACTGGGTACATCTGCGGCTTATTTTTACAGCTTGTACCTTACTCTGCGTCCGTCTGATGTCATGGAGGGAATGGCGGGAATGCCTGTCATGACCATGCCAGAGCTGTATTACGAGACAAGCGCGGTGCTAATTACGCTTATTTTGGTTGGTAAATGGTTCGAAGCGGTAGCCAAAGGGCGTTCGTCCGAGGCGATCAAGAGCCTGATGAGTCTACAGGCAACGACGGCACGTGTAGTACGTGATGGACAAGAGCTTGATATACCGATCGAACAGGTACGTGTGAAGGATATCTTTATTGTACGACCCGGCGAGAAAATTCCTGTCGATGGTGTGGTCGTGGACGGACGTTCGGCAGTGGACGAATCCATGTTAAGTGGTGAGAGTCTTCCGGTTGAAAAAGAAGCAGGTTCCGCAGTTACAGGGGCGACGCTCAATAAAAACGGGGTACTACGTATCCAGGCTGAGCGTGTGGGTGGTGATACGGCGTTGGCCCGTATTATTAAGGTCGTGGAAGATGCGCAAAACTCCAAGGCTCCGATTCAGCGGATTGCGGATCAGATTTCCGGTATTTTTGTCCCCATTGTTGTTGTTATCGCTGTGTTGGCCTTTATCGTCTGGTTTTTCCTTGTGACGCCGACTGATTTTGCAGGCTCACTGGAGAAAATGATTGCAGTTCTCGTCATTGCTTGCCCTTGTGCGCTCGGATTGGCAACCCCAACGTCTATTATGGCAGGATCGGGACGTGCCGCTGAATACGGTATTCTGTTCAAGGGCGGCGAGCATTTGGAGATGACCCGTTCAGTCAACGCAGTGGTGTTGGATAAGACAGGTACAGTTACGAATGGCAAGCCAGAGCTGACGGATGTTATGGTTGGAGCAAGCGGCTTGGCTGAAAAGGATTTGCTGCGTTTGCTCGGTGCGGCAGAAAAAAGCTCGGAGCATCCGCTGGCGGAAGCCATTGTAAAGGGGATTGCAGATCGAGGCATTGAGCTAGTAGGACCGACAGATTTTGAAAATATTCCGGGTTATGGTGTGAAGGCGTATGTGGAAGGTAAGCAGGTATTGGCGGGTACACGCCGATTGATGAGCAGGGAAGGCATCGCGATAGATGACTCAGCTGAGCAGCATATGAATGAGCTGGAAAGCGCAGGGAAAACCGCGATGCTTGTTGCTGTGGATGGTGCCTATGCTGGATTGGTGGCCGTGGCGGATACGATTAAAGAAACGTCACGGGAGGCAGTTACCCGTCTGCGCGCGATGAACATTGAAGTGATCATGATTACGGGTGACAATGAACGGACTGCGCGGGCTGTTGCCGCCGAGGCTGGAATTGAACGAGTGCTGGCGGAGGTGCTGCCTGAAGGAAAGGCTGAAGAAGTGAAACGGCTTCAGGAGCAGGGCATGATCGTAGCTATGGTTGGGGATGGTATTAACGATGCGCCTGCGCTGGCTACTGCTAATATTGGGATGGCGATGGGCACGGGAACGGATGTGGCAATGGAGGCGGCGGATATTACCCTCATGCGTGGCAACCTGAACAGCATTCCTGATGCGATCGAAATGAGCCGCCGGACCATGACAAACATACGGCAAAATCTGTTTTGGGCGCTCGGTTATAACGTGATCGGTATTCCGATTGCCGCTTTGGGCTTCCTTGCCCCATGGTTGGCGGGAGCAGCCATGGCATTTAGCTCTGTTTCGGTCGTGCTGAATGCACTGCGTCTCCAACGGGTGAAGCTGTAAATGTATGGATGTATTAGCAGGATAGCGTACTGTCGGACATCTGTTGCGAGATAAAGTTATTATCAGAGTATAGAGCAAGTACGCACAATTGGTTTTCTGCGTGCTTGCTTTTTGTTGCGTTTGTTTTTTTAAACCATTCAACTTTCATCACGTTAGGTTGCTTATCATTCGCGAAAGTTCCATAATATTTGTAGGAGTGCCATGCAAGCATGCAAGAACTTCTTCGTATACTCACAGGCTTGAAGTAGATAAAGAGCTTATATTATGGATTAGGAGTGAAGCAGTCATGAATGATACGATTTCCTTGTTGATGAACCACCGGTCTGTGCGAAAATTCAAGTCAGACCCCATTACCGACGAGCAGCTCGCAGCTATTGTGGCAGCTGGCCAAATGGCTTCCTCGTCCAGTAATGTGCAGGCATATACCGTTATTGCCGTTACCGAGCCTTCTTTAAAAACAAAACTGGCCGAGTTGGCAGGAGGACAGGCTTACGTTGAGCAATGCCCCGCGTTTCTGGTATGGTGCGCAGATCTATACCGTCTGAAGCAGGTCACACTACACCATCAGCCAGGTCAGCCTTCCTATGAAGGTTCCGTTGAAAATTATACGGTTGCGACCATTGATGCCGCGTTAGCCGCACAAAATGCAGCGGTAGCCGCTGAATCACTGGGCCTGGGCGTCGTCTACATCGGCGGCATTCGTACTAAAATAGCAGAGGTATCTGAGTTGTTAGGGTTGCCAGAGCTGGTGTATCCAGTGTTCGGTATGTGTATTGGTGTACCGGATCAGGAAACGGGCTTGCGTCCACGTCTTCCACTGTCCGGTGTTTTGCATATGAACGGTTACGACAAAAATCAGACGATGAAAGCTGTAGAGGTATACGATCACACATCAGCGGAATATTTGAAGGAACGTACAGGCGGTCAACGCTCTACGCCATGGTCTGAGCAAATGGCTGCGAGACTGACCGAGCCAGCGCGCTTGCAGTTGAAGCCATTTTTGGAACAGAAGGGTTTCTTGAAGCAATAAAAGCTGAGTGGCGACAAAAAACTCTGCAAAATACAAGAACCTCCTTATTTACGCATGATGAAGTCCCGCGTAAATAAGGAGGTTCTTTGCTTTGGTTGCATGTTGTGGTTGTAAACCTTCCAGTCAGTAAATAGCTGGTATGCCTTTATCAATCAGATAGTGAGTAAAAGCGTCTCGTATTTTCATAAAATAATTGACGGACGGCAGATTCATCTTGATGGGTCAGTTTGCTGTACGCACGAATGACGTCGGCAGTCATCCGGGGATGTGTCTCTTGTCCAGTAAAAGGTCCCTCGAACGGCCAAGGACCATCTGTCTCTGCCATGATCTGATCAGACGGATACTGTCTTGCCAAACTGCGGATCTCTTCTTCGTACAAGAGATCCGGTGTGAAGGAGACATAATAGCCGTTCCGGGCCATACGTTCGATCGTGGCGGTAGAGCCCTTGAACCAGTGAAAATGCGCCTGTGTGATGCCATGACGTTCCAAAAGGTCACAGGCGATGTCTGCGTCCTCATAAACGGCGTGCAGGACAATGGGCTTGTTATGCTTGCTTGCAAACTGGATAAAGCGCTCTAGTAGCACTATGTAGGGAGCGAGGTCAAAAGGTGAACCGCTCTGTGAGGCTTCCAGCCGATTGTAATAGGGCAAGCCGACTTCACCCACGGCGACCATCTGCTGTACATGTTCGTCCATCCAGTTGAACAAGAGTTCAAGCTCAGCTTGCGGTGGAAGAGCCTGTTCGGGATGAAAGCCAAAGGCTGGTCGTACCAGCCCGGGGTAACGCTTGGCTAACTGCAGATTGGCTCGGCTGGAGCCCAGATGCATCGACACGGCTATCACGGCTTGGACGCTGCTATTGGCAAGTGAAGCGAGCAATAATTCCTGTTGTTCGGGCGGGTAGCTGTCTACATGAATATGCGCGTCGATCAATGGAGCGGGTCCAATTGCGGTCAAATCCAAGCCTGGCTTTGTTTGGCTGTTCCATTTCAATGCACATCGAACTTTTACGTCACTCATGTCGATTCAATCCATCTTCTGGGATATTCTTGTGGACGCTCTGAGCATTGTCCATGTCGCCGTCCAGTTTATGTTTTTCCTCGCGCATCCAGCTGGTCATGGTCCGCTTCCATTCAATAAAGAGCGGATCGAGGGTGATTTCTTCCCTACGCGGGCGGGGAAAAGGGACATCTACGACATGCACCACTGAAGCAGGTCGCGCCGACAGCACATAGATGCGGTCGGAGAGCAGCAACGCTTCTTCAATGCTGTGGGTAATAAACAGCACAGAACGGCGGTTCTTTTCCCACATCCGTAATAACCATTGCTGCATGTCTGCACGTGTCAGCGCATCGAGTGCGCTGAACGGCTCATCCAGCAGCATTAATTCCTGTGGGCTGAGCAGTGCGCGAAGAAAGGCTGCGCGCTGTTGCATTCCACCAGACAGCGTATGTGGATACGCCTTGGCGAATTTACCAAGTCCAACCTGTTCGAGCCATTGCAAGGCTTCTTTGCGACGCTCGCGTTCACTGGCGTACTGAGGGGGTACTGCTGTATTTTTACGTGGAGCATTTTCCTGCCCAAGCAGTACGTTGTCCAGCGTGGTACGCCACGGGAAAAGGGCGGGCTGCTGCGGCATATAGCTGATATGCCCACGTTCACCAGTCATGTCCCGTCCGTGCATACGGATACGTCCCTGCTGTGGTTTGAGTAGCCCGCCGATGATGTGAAACAGCGTGCTTTTGCCGCTGCCTGACGGACCGATGAGGGAAACGAATTCTCCTGGCTTGACTGTGAGGGATACATCCTGCAGTACGGGCAGTAGGCTTCGCTTTTCGCGGAAGGCGAGGCTGATCCCGTCCAATTCCAAAGCAGGAGGAGCGGTTGAAGGACTCTGCTGTTCCCCGGTTCGTTGTTCATTAGCCACGTTGTATGATGATAAGTCAGTCGGATGCAGACTCATACGCGCCACGTCCTTTCTTTGCTGTATGTAATTCAAGGAGGAAGCTACTCTCGATCGGGTTTCCAGCGAACCAGCCATTTCTCCAGTAGTAAAATAACCACAAACATGAGTAAGCTGAGTGCAACAATAATGCCGATGGCGGCAAAAATGAGGTCCGTGCGATAGGCCGATTTTTGCAGCAGCATATAATATCCAATTCCTTCACTAGCTCCGATCCATTCCGCAATGATCGCACCCATCACACTATAGGTAGCAGCAATTTTAACGCCAGAAAAGACTTGCGGCAGGGAATGTGGCAGCTCCAGCTTCATAAAAATAGCCATGCGGCTTGCACCCGACATCCGCATATAGTTCATCATCGTACGGTCTGTTCGAGTCAGCCCGTCCATGGCTGCTACAGCCACGGGGAAAAAGCATACTAGGGTAATGACCATCAGCTTGGGCAGCACGCCAAAACCAAACCACACCATGAGCAGCGGTCCCAGGGCGATGATTGGAATGTTTTGGCTCAGAATAAGCAGCGGATACAGGGCGGATTTGAGAAAAGGGATTGTATGAAGAACGATGGCGATCAACAGTCCCGTTGCTGTCCCTATCGCGAATCCCGCAAGTGTCAGACGAATCGTAGCCCATGTATGGGCACCAAGCAGCGCCGTCTGGGCCATGCCCTCTTGTACGATGAGGGATGGAGCAGGCAGCAGCCAGGATTCAACATGCAAATAGGAAACCGCCCCCTGCCAGGCCGCTAAAAAGAAGAGGACCGCCACAAAGGGCGGCCATACGCTTTTCCACCAGGATGCGTTCTTGCCTTTCGGATTCATGGGCGATATTTCTCGGTCAGCTTGTTCATGCTGATGCCTTGTGGGTTATGTGCGATTTTGATCTGTGAAATGACGCTGGGACTGCCCGCTTCCGTCAAAGCCTCGTGCATTTCTTTAACCACTTTCAGCAACTCGTCGAGCTCGCCCTCCATGGTCGTATCCAATGGATTCACCTGATGTTTGACACCGGAGCGCTGAATGACCTCAATCGCCTTATCTACATACGGGTAAGAGTCCTCGTTATTAGGAGTTTTAGGGATTACTTGAATACTGAGCAGTGTGTTAGCCATGCAAATTCACCTGTCCTTTATTTGGAGTGTTATTAAAAAAATATGGTGGTTTAAGGCGGGGAGACCGCTTCGCGTTTCATTTGATCTTACGATCGCTGCGCTTCTCCAGATTCAAATGAACCACTACGCTGCCAACCGCCTTAAAAACACCCTATTTTTAAAGCTGGTTTGTGTGGCATTTTTAACACACAAGCGCACCTACTTAGCGCTTAGATAATATGAGAAACTAAAGAATAAACCAAGTGGAACGAGAACGAAGTGGGCGGAATGGTGCTGTACAAGCGTTAACATTCGCCTTTGTACCCAGATTTCAACCTCTGGATATTTATAAAAGAAATCTGGGTACAGCAGCGATGGGAAGCACCATCCGACTGCGTAGTGGCGCTTCGTTCACTTCTCTAGTTCAGTCTTATTTAGCGTTTTAACAAATGATCAACGCTTGGGCAGGAAACCGTTTGTGAAGGCTTTATCGACTTCCAAAGGCTTGCTGAGCAGCTTGCGTTCGTACATCCAGTCCGAATAGTTTTGCCATACCTCCGGTTTTTGCACACCCCATTGCGCGGCATCGTCCTGATAACGCGGGCTTAGCCATTTTTGGCTGGCAAGTACCAGTTTTTTATCCAGCTCCGGTACAGCTTTGCTTAAGATGTCTGCGGCTTCTTCCGGATGAGCGATAGTGTATTCATAGCCTTGTGCGGTAGCGTCCATGAACGCTTTGACCAGCTCGGGATCATTTTTTATTGTCTGTTCGTTGCTCACAATTACAGGTGTATAGTAATCGAGGCTTTTGGAATAATCTTTTACATACAGCATATCCAATGGCTCACCTCGAAGCTGGGCCTCGATTCCGGTCCATGCGTAGAAAATCCAGGCAAAGTCGATATCCCGCTTCACGGCTGTAAAATAGTCTGCATTGCCCATGTTGATGATCTTCACTTTGCTCACATCGCCTTTGTCTGAATCCATGATGGATTTCATGACCGCTTCTTCTACGGGAGAGCCCCAACCGCCGTATTTTTTACCTTCAAAATCTTTCGGGCTCTTAATTCCACGATCTACCGGGGCTGCGAAGCCTGAGGTATTATGCTGAATCACCGCAGCGATGGATACAAGCGGCACGCCTTGCGTACGAGCCTGTGTGACGCCTTCTTGGTAGCTGATACCAAAAGGTGCAGCATTAGAAGCAACCATTTGATCAGCTCCGCCTGAACCAGGTTGAACAATTTGGACATTCAAACCCGCTTTTTCGTAAAATCCTTTGTCCTTAGCGACATAGAGTCCCGTATGATTCGTATTGGGTGTCCAGTCGAGCACGACTTTAACATCTTTGAGCCCCTTTGCCGGAGTAGACGTTTGAGTGTCGGTAGCGGGAGCCGCTTCTTGGGATGTGGGGGGACTTCCACCGCAAGCGGTCAGGGTCAGGGCCATGAGCCACAGACTGATCAGTCCCAGGCTTAATATTTTCATGCGCTTCATCGTTGTGTTCTCTCCTTTAATTACCCGTTATCCGTCCAATCAGACAGCTTAAGTTCCCCATTTTCTAAAAATAACATCTGCCGGATGCGATCTTTCCAACAACTTAATCTTCAACAAAAAAAGCGCCCCGAGTTTCCGGGACGCTTGCGCTTGTATATACCAAAGTAAGGGATGGTCCTATGTAAAAAAGGCACATCTTGCTTAAGCATTCCTACGCTGGCATTACCCAGATCAGGTTGTAAGGGTCAGTGTCTTGGGACACACTCTCAGCCGGCCGATTCCAGCACCCCTGGCATTGTATGGTTTAATGGGTTCATTTATTCGGGTTTACTACGACGATTATATGCCTTGAATGCGGGTCTGTCCAGCATGAAGGGAGAGGTGACGGTTCATTTGCCGAACGACAGGGTACACTTTTACTGTGAGCTTTGATC
Organism: Paenibacillus sp. FSL P2-0322; assembly: GCF_037975315.1. Classification (NCBI taxonomy): domain Bacteria; kingdom Bacillati; phylum Bacillota; class Bacilli; order Caryophanales; family Paenibacillaceae; genus Paenibacillus; species Paenibacillus sp. FSL P2-0322. The sequence goes on from NZ_CP150243.1 coordinate 505,188, forward strand.
TGAAAATGAGCATGAATCAATTCGATTCGATCCGGTCATGTTATTTTCAGAACAGCTACGCAAGTAGGTTCAGATGGGCTGGTGCCCAATGGCGTGGCCGTAGAGAATTCTAATTCGTGAAAAGGAGTTGTTGTACTGTGGGTAAAACGGAAACATTGGATCGCAACCAACTGGAACAAGCCATTGTGAAGGCTTTGGATAACAACAAATTTTGCTCGTTAGGTACGGTAGAGGGTGGCAAACCGAAAGTACGCTATATGGCCCTTTTTAACGATGGAATGAACATTCATCTGGCGACAGATCGCAAAACTCATAAAGTGGATGAGCTAAAGGACAATCCGAATGCTTATCTGCTGCTGGGTTATGAAGTTGGCGGTACGAAGGAAGTCGTAGAAGTGGAGGCTACCGTCCAGATCACAGCTGATGAGGGGCTGCGCAAACAAGTGTGGAACGATTCCTTGAAGGAATGGTTTTCCGGACCGGATGATCCCGATTATGTCATTCTGGACGTGAATCCGACACGCATTGAGTATGTGGGTCAGCAAACTGAGCGCCAAGTGTGGAATAAATAATAAGAATATAAATGGACAAACCAGTAAATCTCCGAGTTTTTTAGGAGGTTTGCTGGTTTTTATTTTTGAGAAAATTAATTATTTTTTCATAAATAATTTAAGTAAATGACTACTCTTTTATCTGGCGTTGGATTAAAATAGAAATGGTGGGTTCAAGGCTTACATATATGTGCAAAAGTATGTATATGAGGCATACACCTTAATGAGGAGGGGTATATTTTGTTATTTCGTAAAAATTGGTTTAAAGGGTTTACAGCAGCAGTTGTGGCTTGTAGCATGCTGGTGTTTTCGGCCGCTCCATCCTGGGCAGCTAGCGATTCTCGCGATAGCGCTACGGTGAATTTGCGGATCATGGAAACAACGGATATTCATGCGTCGCTGATGAACTATGATTACTATTCAGACAAAGAAACCAACGAATATGGCTTGATTAGCACAGCTGGTTTAATCCAACAGGCGCGTAGTGAAACAAGAAACAGCATGCTGTTCGATAACGGTGATTTGTTACAGGGCAATCCATTAGGCGATTATATGGCCAGAAACAAAACCTATGAAAAAGAAGGCGGTGTCCATCCAGTCTACAAGATGATGAACTTGATGGGCTATGATGCGGCGACAGTGGGTAACCACGAATTCAACTACGGTCTCGATTTTCTGGAGAAATCGCTCAAGGGAGCCGATTTTCCTTACGTAAATGCGAATGTTTATGTTGACAAGGGGGGGCAAGCTACTAAAAATTATTTTACCCCTTATCGAATTCTTGATAAAACGGTAACGGACGAGAAGGGCCAAGAGCACATCCTTAGAGTGGGCGTCATCGGTTTGGTCACACCACAAATTATGCAGTGGGATGAAGCCAATTTGAAGGATAAAGTCGTTACGAAGGATATTGTGGAAACGGCGAAAAAGTTTATTCCTCAAATGAAGACGGAAGGTGCTGACATTATTGTCGTGCTTGCGCACACAGGTTATGAGGATGTGCCGCAAACGCCAATGATGGAGAATGCCGTTAAATATTTAAGCCAGGTGGACGGAATTAACGCTATTTTGTTTGGGCATGCTCATAAATCTTTCCCCGGCCCTGATTTTAAAGAAATGAAGGGTGTAGATCTAGATAAAGGAACCATTAACGGCGTACCGGCTGTGGAAGCTTCCTCATGGGGCAAGGATCTGGGTATTATTGACCTGAGCCTGGAAAAGAGAAACCGCGAGTGGAACGTAACTAACTCTCAGTCTGAAGTACGTCCGGTTGTGAGTACCACTAACCAGGCTGTGCAGTTTACTCCTGACTACAAACTGACAGATTCGATCAAGGAAGAGCATCAAGGAACGCTGGATTATGTTCGCCAACCTGTTGGAACAACGACTGCACCGATTAACAGTTATTTTGCATTAGTGCAGGATGACCCTTCCATTCAAATTGTGACGAATGCACAGAAATGGTATGTTCAAAACCATCTTAAAGGGACCGAATACGAAAATCTTCCCGTATTGTCGGCAGGCGCTCCATTCAAGGCCGGTGGTCGAAACGGAGCCGAGTATTACACCAACATTCCTGAAGGTACGATAGCGATTAAAAACGTGTCCGACCTGTATGTGTATCCGAACACGGTTCATGCTGTAGAAGTGACCGGTGCTGAAATTCAGGAATGGCTGGAGTGGTCTGCAGGTCAGTTCAACCGCATTGATCCAAAGCAAACTGAGGAGCAATCGCTGATCAACAAAGATTTCCCAACCTACAATTTTGATGTCATTGACGGTGTGAATTACCAGATTGATGTAACTCAGCCTGCACGATATGATGCCAAGGGAACTATTATTGATTCTTCAGCTCATCGTATCAAGGATCTGCAATACAATGGGAAGGCTATTGATCCTGTGCAGAAATTTATCGTAGCTACCAATAACTATCGTGCTTCCTCATCCAAACTGGCTAACCCAGATGGCAAACGAATTGTGATGGCAGCACCGGATGAAAGTCGCCAGGTCATTATTGACTATATCCGTACGAACGGAACGATTAATCCATCGGCGGACGGCAATTGGTCTATTGCTCCTTTTGGTCAGGCAAAGGTTACTTTCGAGTCCTCTCCTGATGCCAAAGACGTGCTGGCAGGAAATCAACAAATTTCATACTTGAGCAGCGCGGCAGACGGCTTTGCCAAATACAGCTTAAAAGCTGGCGCTAAGCCTAGTGCAGCAACCACTCCTGTAAAGGAAGCTGTGGCTCCCGCGAAAGCAACAGCAAAACCAGCTGTTAAAACGACCAAACCTGCAGCTGTTAAACCAGCTAAAACAACGAAGCCGAAGGCGTCCAAATAACTTCGGATTTTAGTTTCCACTCAATATCAGAATGAAGCAGCAAGTCTCTTTAACCAAGAGATTTGCTGCTTTTTTTGATGCCAAAAACAGCAGCCCCGAATTTATCATGATTGCAAAAAGTTTTCTGATTTTTGTCGAATATATACTTAAGTCCTAAGTTGTCGTTAAGAATAAGCTACTTTTTTGTAAAAACACGTAATTATATAGTGCTTTTGTTCTAGTTATTTGTGATATAATGGTGAAAAAACCGGAAAATTGTTCCGAGGAGGACCATTATGACATGCAGCAATTGCAGCATCATATTACCTATTAAGGATCAAGGATTGCTCAGAATTAGGCATTCCAGGGTGTCGCTTACTCCAGCATTAGATGGTTTGGGTATGCTATCGGAACAACTGAAGCAGGAACATGGACGTGAGGGCAGCATAGAGTTTCGCTTTGACAGCCGTTCAGAGCTGGAACAGTTGGTTAACGGACTGGCTCATCTGCCGCAGGAATACCTGAACCATATGCAAGTTGTGGTAACGGGCTTGCATTATATCGAAGGATATGAGGACTGGCTTTTATTTAGTCAATTGCAAGCCAGACTGCAACATCCAGATATCGTGAGTATTATTAAGGATCAAAGTTTTTCCAGCCATATGCAGCCTATTGTTGATCACAAGCTGGATATTATCGGGTTTGAGTTTTTGCTGCGTCCGTCACATGCAGAGAGACCTTTTCAGCCTTTCCGGCTGTTTGAAATCGCCCGTGAAGCTGGCTTGCATGCTCATCTGGATCGCTCGGCTCGTATTTCCGCTATTGAAAAAAGTGCAACATGCCTTCCGGCGGGAATTAAACGTTTTATTAACTTTCTCCCTTCCACCATTTATAATCCGGCTTATTGCTTGAATCACACCTTTGAGACGATTGATCGGTTATCCATGAGTACGAAGGATTTTGTATTTGAGGTCGTAGAAACGGAAGAGATAGACGACCTTAATTTTTTGCATCATATCTTTGATCAATATCGCAATCGAGGAGTTTCGGTTGCCCTGGACGATGTGGGGGCAGGTTATTCTACGACAGAGCTTATGAATTGCCTTCAGCCGGATTATGTTAAAATTGACCGCAGTATAATTGACGGCTGTCATAGTAACAGTGATCAGAAGCGGCAAATTACAGGGATTGTAGAATCGGCTTTTCGTTTTGGAGGCCAAGTGTTGGCTGAAGGCGTAGAGCAGATGGAGGATTTTGAATTTTGTCGTGAAGCAGGTGTGTCACTGGCTCAGGGTTATTTGTTTGGCAAGCCGGAGCCTGGTCCGCCCTCCAATTTTATGCTTAGTAGCGTAATATAGTCAGGAACAAATTTAAGTAGACGTAGTTTATAAAAATTGGAGCTTAAATAAGGCTGTGGCATAAGCAAATTCCAATTCTATTGGACAGCGCTTTATCACCATTAATGTAAAAAACGCGAGTTGCAGAGGTTATTTCACCCCTGCAACTCGCGTTTTTTGGTCTGCTTGCCCACCTGAGTAAGTTCTGGACAAGCGAAGCCACTTAGTCTCCAATTTTACTTGGTAAGGAACGTTAAAAGCCCGGAGGCAGTTTACGACCGTTTTTATTTTTAAAGTAAAGATTGACGTCTTGAAGACAATTGGATACAGTGTATTGTATAAGAAACAGTGTTTCTTTCGTAATACACCGTATCCATACTAGGTAAAAAGTTTAACATTACAGGGAGGACAACCAAAATGAAAGCAGTGCAACTGAAAGACGGTTTTGGCTTTGAAGAGTTAACCTTGACGGAACTTGACATACCGGTGCCGGGACGGCTGGAAGTTCTGATCCGCATAAGGGCAGCGTCCCTGAATTACCGGGATTTGGTGATTATCAACGGGCTAATGCCGATCGGCATTCAATTTCCCTTCATTCCGTTATCCGATGGAGCGGGTGAAATTGTAGCTGTGGGCGAAGGGGTGACAAAATTTCAGATTGGACAAAGGGTAGCGGCAAATTTACAACAGAAATTCATTGGCGGGAGCACGAGAGCGGAGGTCTTAAAGGACAGTCTGGGAGGCCCGCTCAGTGGAGTGGCGTCTGAATATATCGTTCTGCATGAAGAAGGGGTCGTCGCCATTCCGGATCACCTTTCTTGGGAGGAGGCTTCCACCTTGCCGATTGCAGCATTAACCGCATGGAGCATGCTGATGGAATCCGGTGGGCTGCGAGCGGGGGATACGGTACTCTTGCAAGGAACAGGCGGTGTTTCCATCTTTGGGCTTCAATTTTCTCTGATGGCGGGAGCAAGGGTAATTATCACATCGAGCAGCAATGACAAGCTGGAACGGGCAAAGGATCTCGGCGCATGGCAGACAATCAACTATTCGGAAGTTCCCGAGTGGGATAAGGTGGTTCTGGAGCTGACAGACGGCGGAGTCGACCATGTCCTGGATGTAGGGGGAGCGGCAACAATGGCGCAATCCATCAATGCACTTCGTACCGGAGGGACTGTGAACATGGTCGGCTTCTTATCGGGCTTGACTATTCCTGAGTTTGATGTCACCAGCATTTTGCAGAAGGCTGCGACGATTCGCGGCAGCCAAGTCGGTAACCGGGAACATTTCGAAAACATGAATCGTGCCATTTCCCGCCATCGTTTACATCCTGTCATTGACCGGGTATTCCCGCTCAGCCGAATCGGCGAAGCCTTCGCACTTTTGGCTGAAGGAAAACAGTATTTCGGTAAAATCGTCGTTCAATTATAAATATTATTCACATCACATAGGAGGCACTCTAATGCCCAGTAAACCCGATTTATCTGCCAAAGATTCTCAAGGAAGAAAGACTAAGAAACCGCGTAAATGGGTACGCAGAACCGGATTATCGCTGTTGGCGGTAATCCTTCTGGGAGTGGTTATTTTTATGCTCATCCCTTCCCCTGTCCAGCCTGCAAAATGGCTTGCACCTTCGGCCCCCTCTTTTGAACAAGCGGGTCCATGGCAACAAAACAACAAACTCAGCTCCGCAGAGCTTGTTACAATTGCCCCTAAGTTTCCCGAATTTATCACCTTTGACAAGGAAGGAAATTTATATACGGGAGACTCCGACGGGAAAATTTATAAGGTTGCCTTTGATACAAAGGGCAATCCGCAAAAGGCCCAGCTATATGCAGATACCAAAGGAACGCCCAATGGACTTATGTTTGACGCAAGTGGAAATCTGATCGTTACGGATGTTAAGAAGGGGCTGCTGTCGGTAGATCCTTCCGGAAACGTGACGGTGTTGGCCAATCAAGTCGACGGCACACCGATCTATTTGGCCAACGAGCTGGATATTGCCAAAGATGGTACCATTTATTTTTCTGACACCTCCAATTATGGCAGTGTAGTCTTCAAAGAAATCGCCGAGAACAAGCCACATGGACGTTTGCTGAAATATGATCCGGCGACCAAGCAGACGACAGTTCTGTTGGAAGGCCTTTATTTTGCGAACGGGGTTGCCTTGTCTGCGGACGAAGATTTTGTGCTTGTGGCAGAGTCGTATCACTACCAATTGACCCGATATTGGCTCAAAGGGCCGAAGAAGGGAACTTCGGATATTTTTGCGGATAATCTCGCCGGTTTTCCGGATAACATTACGCGTGATGATCAAGGCCATTTCTGGGTCGGTCTCTTCACAACACGTATTCCCTTTGTAGATCAGATGCATGGAAGCCCGTGGCTGGCTGGAATGATGGCCAAATTGCCTCAATCGCTGCTCAGCGGTGCAAGCGCACCTGTGAAGCATGGGCTTGCTATAGAGCTTAATCCGCAGGGTAAACTTATCGGAAGCTGGCATGATCCTGAAGGCTCGCTTTATGGGGTAACCACGGCTGTAAACCATGACGGATATTTATATATAGGTACAGCTCCTGGAGGCAGCCAGGGTGTTCATCGTGTGCTTTTAACCAAATAAGCTTGGGGAGGGTATAACATGATATTGGATGAATTGAGATTATCCTGGAAAGCGAAGGAAAGCCTTGCCGGGAAAGTAGCTTTGGTAACAGGCGCAAGCAGCGGCATTGGGGCATCGATTGCAAAAAAACTGGCAAAGCGAGGCGCGTATGTAGCTGTATTGGCACGCCGTCAGGAACGATTGGATGAATTGGTTCGCGACTTGCACCAAGAGGAATTGTACGAGGTCATGGCAATACCTGCCGATATCCAAAAAGCTGAAGACGTACAGCAGGCGGTCCACGCCATTCTTGAACGCTGGGGACGGCTTGACATTATCGTTGCCAATGCTGGCTTCGGGTATCGAAGCCCACTGGCAGAAGTGGAACTGGAAAGGTGGGAGGAGCTTTACAAGACGAATGTGCACGGTCTTGTTCTGACACTGAAGTACGGACTTCAGCCAATGAGGGAACAGGCCAAGGGGGATGTTGTCATTGTCTCCTCTATTGCAGCGAAGGAAGTGGTTGCCGGAGGAGGACTATACAGCGCTACCAAGTACGGCGTTAGTGCCATAGCCTCCGCATTGCGTTTGGAGACCAGTACGCAAGGAATTCGTGTAACTGCGATTCACCCCGGGGCGGTGGCGACGGAATTTTCGCAGGTGGCCGGATATCCCGAGCAGGAAATTCGGGCGTTTGCTTCGAGCGTTTTGCCGCTGCATCCCGATGATGTTGCAGAAGCTGCCCTTTATGCACTAGAGCAACCGGAGCATGTCAATATTCCAGAGTTGACCATTATGCCTTCGAGGCAGGTCCAGCGGTTCAAATAGAGCGATATTTATTCTGACACAAACCGGGTAACCGGGGATGGTCATCGCCGATGCCGGGTATGGCGGCGAAGAGGACTACGTGCCTTCGCTTGACCATAACCTGCTCAAATGGGTGAGCATGAACCAAAAAGCGCGAGCTACAGGGGGGAATAACCCTTGCACTCGCGCTTTTTTATACTAATGACGAAGCGTGACTGTCCAATAAAGTTTAAAACCAGCTTTGGGACAGCTCCATTTACTATAGAGCAGACCATATTCTGTGAAAATTTTGGCTCCACGTTCGCTCATTCAGTCATCGTGAGCACAGCTATAGTGTAATGACGTATAGCCCCAAGGGTGTGGTTGCGCTCCCTGCAACCATGAAGCTGAGATCATAGCTAGATCTGCCGGGAGGGACGCTGATATCAGCCAATCGGCATACCTTGGTATTATCTCGTAGCAGAGGGATACCATATACACGATCATCCACACGCACAGACCCGGCGAACGCGCCCCCACGTGGATTGGCATAGATTCGTACGATACGTACCTCGTCACTGTCATTAACGATGGGAATCGTCGCGTTGTATATGGTTCCGAATTGTCCGCGATTATCTAGCGCAGGCCCCAGCTCGCTGCGTGCCCCGGTAAACAGCAGATCGGCAGGAGTCTCGCCGTTCAGCTTTTTGGTGGCACACGCCCGGTAGTTGGCGCTTTGCCCGACCACGTACTCTGGCATCCGCGCATTCGTTTCGGAAAAGGACCACACCCCTCGTGGATGCGCCTGTGGTGGAGGTACGGGAGGAAGCGCATCCATATGAATCTGGCGCAGATCCGTCTGCGTATTCTTGCTGATCACGGTGCGAATCACATAATCCAGCGTACCGTGGCCTTCAGCAAATTCTACTGTGAGGTCATAGATGAATCCGGCCAGTGATCCTTCGGGCAGCTCAAATTCCTCCAGCAGGGCGGTGCCTTTGCCGAATTTATGACGGTCTGCTGGCTTCAGACGTTCCATCGTACCCGCCAAACAGCTTTTGGCAATAGACTGCCCGACATCTATAATCCAGTTGCCATCCTCAGGCACAATCTTAAGGGCACGTTCAATATGACGTACTTCTAGTTTAGCAGCGCTTCTGTTCTCTACGGTGATGCCCAGTTTAACAGCGCTGCCGATTTTGTTATAATGCCAGCCGAAAATGCGATGTTTGACTGTTCGGGTTGTCGTGCGAACCACGTCATGCCACAGGGTGGCTTGCTCGGTAGGTACCGTCACATGGGTAAGCGTCTCCGGGTTATCGCTAAGCATCAGGCGGCGTGTTCCCCCCTCAGTGGCTGACTCCACGTCCACATGGATGTTGGGCGGGATCACAGCAGTTTCCACAATCAGATCCTTTGGCTCCTTGGGTCGATGGTTCATGTAAATTCCTCCTTTTATTCAAAAGTGGCACCGCTTTGAGTACATGTATATGGGCAGTTCATAAATATAGGTAACGCCAGGTCCACTTTTACAACCTGTTTTGCAAAATATTTTTTTAAAATAAATCTCCGTAGGTTATAGCGGCTCTGCTAATGCGTCGAAGCAAGCTTACAAGACTCTTGTTCCCCTACACCAACGATTCGCAGACAGGTATTGCGTGTATGTTAAGAGCATAAGCTATTGGATGTACAGAGAAGCTACAGGAGGGAAACATGCCTAGAAAAATATGGTGGAAGGAAGCCGTTGTATATCAGATTTACCCGATCAGTTTTCAGGATTCTGACGGAGACGGTAAAGGAGACTTGCGAGGCATTTTGTCCAGGCTGGATTATTTGTGTGAGCTGGGTATTGATGTAATTTGGATTTGTCCGGTATATAAATCGCCTAATCACGATAACGGATATGATATTAGCGATTATTATGCCATTATGGATGAGTTTGGAACAATGGAGGATTTTGACGAACTGCTTCACCAGGCGCATGAACGAGGCATCAAAATCATGATGGATTTGGTATTAAACCATACATCGGATGAGCATCCGTGGTTTACGGAGTCACGCTCGTCCAAGGATAATCCGAAGCGGGACTACTACATATGGCGAACAGGCAAAAATGGCGGATATCCGAACAACTGGGAATCGTATTTTTCCGGTTCAGTGTGGAAATATGACAAGCTTACAGACGAATATTACATGCATCTATATTCCGAGCATCAGCCAGATCTGAACTGGGAAAATGAAGAGATGGTGAGCGAGCTCTACCGCATGGTGGAATGGTGGCTGAAAAAGGGAGTCGATGGCTTCCGTTTTGACGCCATTGCCCATATTGTCAAAGCGGAGGGGCTGCCGGATGCCGATAATCCTGACAAACGAACCTTGGTACGTGCCTATCAGCTCTTTTCCAATCTGGAACAGGTACATGTGCTTCTACGGATGCTGAATGAAAAATTACTGGAGCGTTATCCCTTAATGACAGTTGGCGAAACGTCTGGTTTAGGACCGGAACAGGCGCTTGATTATGTGGGGGACCAGCGGCATGAGCTGAATATGGTTTTCCAGTTTGAACACATGTTTATTGATGCACAAGGGCTAGGGACGGAAAAATGGAAATCCAAGCCGTGGACACTGGTGGAGCTGAAAAAAATAATGAGCAGCTGGCAGACAGTGCTTCATGAGGAAGGATGGAATGCCAATTATCTGAACAATCATGATCAGCCGCGGGCCCTCTCGCGATTTGCTAATGATGGACAATATCGCGTAGAGTCAGCCAAAATGCTGGCAACCTTCACACATATGTTAGAGGGTACGCCTTATATTTATCAAGGTGAGGAAATTGGCATGACGAATATCGCATTCCCGTCAATTGATGATTATCGGGATGTGGAAACGTTGAATTATTATGAGCAGCAACGGAAGATCGGTGAGTCTGAGGAACAGATTATGGCAGAGATCTGGCGGAAAAGTCGGGATAATGCGCGTACTCCCATGCAATGGAATGCTGGACCTTCAGCCGGATTTACCGATGGAGAGCCGTGGATGAAGATTAATGATAACTACACACACATTAATGCAGAGGCAGAAAGAAATAATCCGGACTCGATTTTCCACTATTATCGCAAGTTGATTGCTCTGCGCAAACAACATGAGGTCATAGTCTATGGCCAATACAAGCTGCTGTTGCCGCTAGATACGGAGCTGTATGTATTCACTCGTTTGCTGGGAGAAGAGCGTTTGCTGGTCATTTTGAATTTCTTTGATCGTGATCCGGTGTACCACTGGCCCGAGGAGGACTTTCCTGTCGCTAAGGCGGAGTTGCTGTTGTCCAACTACGAGCCGGTACAAGGGGAACAACTGCACGCCTTGAAGCTGCGCCCCTATGAAGCCCGAGTGTATAAGCTAAGCGTGCAATAGGCGTTGCTATCTGTAGAATGGTAAAAGGAAGGGAAGGTTCATAGAGAGACCTTCCCTTTCTTGGCGTTTGGCTAAATGGTAACTGTTTCAGCCAACTCACGTATTTTGGCGATAATCAGGTCTTCTTGATTTTCCCCCTCATTAGGGATCGATTCAGTCGCGAAGGCAGCCAGTTCAGCATGGTGATGAATCATGACAGCATGGTGTGCCTCCCTGAACATCGGTATATCATTCGCATCATTGCCGAAGGCGATAAATTGACGGGGCTGCACACCAAGCTTCTGAAGTGCGTTCCATTTGTGGATATTCTGTGGGCTGATGTCCAGCACTTGTTCATTACGGTGTTGATGGATGACCACGCCGAGCGGCGAAAGCTTGGCGGCCAGCTCATCCATATCGTCAGCAGTTAAAATGAGCATTTTTACGATGGATTTCAGGGAAGCCAAAGGCAGCTTTTGCGCCAACTTGCTGATATCCACATTGTTGAGTATAGGATGATCAGCTGCACCCGTATATGCATAATCCCACTCGCTGTCAATCAGGTAGGTGGTTTGGTGTTCCTCCAGTAGTGCGAGCAAGGCATTCTTCACATCTGGTAAAAAGGATTCCACGTGAGTTATACTGCCTTGTTGGGAGATCATAGAGCCGTTGCCACCAATCAGAGCATAGGTGTGAAAGCGTTTAGGAAGTACGGGTAACATGTCGCGAATCGGCCGTGCCGAGGCAAAAATGACTTCATGTCCCGATCGGGACAATTGTTCCAGACAGCTTGCGATCTTATCCGACACACACTGACCCTTAAAGCAAATCGTTCCATCCAGATCAAATACAAAATGCATGATATACCTCCAAAAAATAGTGCTTTCCAATTCATTTCTTACAGTCATTATATCCATTACCTTCCTTGGTCGTAAACTAAAAAGCCCGATTCACACTGGCTACCATGGGCAGGTGTGGATCGGGCTCATTATGATATCGACTCATTAAATTCAATTACTATTTAGTGATAATGTTTCACCTTAAGGTCGTCTAGACTTTTAAACTCATACCCTTGCTTGCGAGCCTCGTCGATGATAGAAGCAAGCGCCTCGGCATTGTCCTTGGATACGGAATGGAGCAGAATAACCGCACCAGGATGGAGCTGACGCATGACTTGACGATAGGCATAGTCCGTTCCTTGCTGTATATTTGTGTCCCAGTCCTTGTAAGCTACAGACCAGAATACGCTCGTATATCCGGCTTCTCGACAGGAAGCCAATGCTTTTTCACTAAAAATGCCGCGAGGCGGCCGGACATATTTCATTTCTTTTTGCCCGGTTAGCTCTGCCGATGCATTTCGTACCCGATCCAGCTCAGACCGGATCTCTGCCGAAGAAATGGTGCTCATATCAGGATGGCTCCATGAATGGTTTCCGATAATATGACCCTCACTTGCCATGCGTCGCATCAAAGCAGGCTGGTCTTTTACAAAATGCCCTGTCACAAAGAAGGCGGCTGGGACCTTTTTGGCCTTCAATACATCCAGCACTTTCGGAGTATACCCATTCTCATAGCCGTTGTCGAAAGTGAGAAATAATTCTTTTTTAGTCGTATCCCCCAGAAAGATGCCACCTTGTCTTTCGATCAGGTGCATAAAGCCTTCTTGTGCGATAGAAGGCAGCTCCCCTCCCTTACTTTTTTTAAATCCAAAATGATAAGGCTGTCCGTCAACAGTCTGAGTGGCCCATGCGGGTTCCGCCGTAACTGCCAACATCCCCATAACTGCAACGCATAGCCACAAGGTAAATATTCGCTTCATCTATGTTCCTCCGCTTCCGTCCCGTTCGGGTAAGGTGTGTATGCTTCGGCATATTTCATACCATCTGCAATACCATGCTGATTTATGCAAGGACATGGACTAACCAGACTCAAAACACATATTGACATGAATATTAAATCGAAGTAGTATACTTTATAAAACTTACTAGAATACTCGGATTTAATTCGATCGTTCATGCCAAAGAAAAGAAATCAGCTCAGAACATCTTACATACTTGTGAGAACGGAAGGAGTTAGGACTCATGATTGAACTTAGGAATGTATCCAAAACCTACGTGAGAAAAGGCCTAAGTATTGAAGCGTTAAAAAATATAAATATCAAAGTGGATAAAGGAGATATCTTCGGGTTTATCGGATTCAGTGGCGCAGGGAAAAGTACGCTGATCCGTTTGGTCAATCGTCTGGAGAAGGTAACCAGCGGAGAGGTTCTTGTTGAGGGGGAACAGTTAAATACCTACTCGACCTCTGGGCTTCGGAAGGTAAGGAAGAAGATCGGAATGATTTTTCAGCATTTTAATCTGCTGGAATCGAAAACAGTGTTCGACAACATTGCAATTCCGTTGGTGCTGCTTAAGCGCAACAAACGGGAAATAGAGGGGCGTGTAAAAGAGCTCTTGGCGTTCATAGGATTGTCCGACAAGGCGAATAGCTATCCCAACGAGCTTTCCGGCGGACAAAAGCAGCGTGTAGGGATTGCACGGGCGCTTGCGAGCAACCCGTCCATTTTGCTCTGTGATGAGGCAACCTCGGCACTTGATCCGCAGACCACACAGTCTATTCTCGACTTGCTTCGCAAAATCAATAAGGAATACAAGATCACCATTTTGATCATTACCCATGAGATGTCGGTGATTCAGCGAATTTGCAATAAGGTAGCCGTAATGGAAAAGGGGGAAATCATAGAGCAGGGCAATGTCCTGGAGGTATTCGGGCAGCCGCAGCACCCAACGACACAGAGCTTTGTACGCACGGTCATTCACGATACGGTACCCGAGAGTGTGCTGCAAACGTTCGAACAGCAAGAATCGCAGCGAATATACAAGCTGGAATTTATAGGGCAGGTTGCTTCTGATCCGGTGGTTCATGAATTGATTCGGCAGCATGATATCCACGTGAACATTTTGTTTGCCAACATGACGGAGATTCAAGAAACGACAATTGGCTATATGACGATCCAACTGCGCGGCGGACAGCATGCCGTTCAGCAGGCTGTTGATTTTCTCAAGAGCAAAGGAGTCCATATTCAGGAGGTAGAGAGTCTATGATGATTACAGGAACTACGATCACCTGGGATCAACTGTGGGAAGCTTTGTATGAATCCGTGCTCATGGTCAGCATATCATTATTCATTGGTGCCCTGATCGGTATCCCTATCGGTATTTTACTCGTCATCACTCGTCCGGGTGGAATTCTGGAGAACAAATGGCTGCATAATATTTTGAATCCGATTATTAATATTGTTCGTTCCTTACCGTTTATTATCTTGCTGATTGCGATCATTCCGTTAACCCGTCTGATTGTGAATACATCCATTGGGACCAGTGCGGCAATTGTCCCCTTGATTGTATATATTGCGCCATATATCGGCAGGCTGGTCGAAAACTCGCTGTTGGAGGTGAATCCGGGGATACTGGAGGCAGCAGATGCGATGGGGGCGACTCCATTCCAGGTCATTCGATACTTTTTGCTTCCTGAGGCATTCAGTTCTCTGATTTTGTCGTTAACGACAGCATCTATTGGTCTGATTGGTGCTACTGCTATGGCTGGTGCGGTCGGTGGAGGCGGAATTGGCGATCTGGCGATCGCGTATGGCTATCAACGTTTTGATACGCTGGTTATGCTGATTACCGTCATCATTCTAGTCTTGTTTGTTCAAGGTGTTCAGTCCTTGGGAAACCTGCTCTCCCGCAAAGCACGTAGGGGTTAAATTAGATGTTTTTCTTTTTTACCTATTGTCTGTTCATAGCTTGTAATTTTATAATCCATGCGTTCCAATACGTTGTTCATATCTTCCATTTTTGCAATGAGCTGCTTACGCTGCTCCATTAGGAGTTCTTTTCTAGCATTTATCGTTTCATCACCCTGCTGGAACAACCTAACGTACTCAATCAAAATTTCAATGGGAAGCCCTACGCCTCGCATGCATTTGATATATTCAACCCATCTGCAGTCTTCTTCCGTGTAATCCCTGATTCCACTTTTATTACGGTTCACACGCGGAATAAGTCCGATGCGTTCATAATAGCGGAGTGTATCCTGAGATAGTTCGAATTTTTTGCTTACTTCTGCGATTAACATGCAGACTTCACCTCCTGATTTCTGATCAAGAAACGCCCTATGTAAATGGATAGGGCGTTCTTGTCGTTTCTTATTTCGAAACTGTCATTTCATCCATATTTACTGAGCGCCAACTACCGGATGAGGAACATATGGCTCTTCCAGCAATGCAATTTCTTCAGGTGTTAACGTAATCGAAAGAGCAGCTACTGCATCTTCGAGATGAGACGTTTTCGTAGCACCGATAATGGGAGCTGTTACCGGTTCTTTCTGTAGCAACCAGGCAAGTGCGATTTGAACGCGAGGAACTCCACGTTTTTCTGCGATGGCCGCAACCTGCTCCACGATCAATCGATCGGTATCGGCAGTCGCATCGTATTTAGATTTCGCAACCTGATCGGTTTCGGAACGATGTGTTGTTTCCTGCACATCACGCGTCAATCTTCCACCTGCAAGCGGGCTGTATGGAATCACACCGATTTTTTCTTCTTTACAAAGCGGCAGCATCTCTCTTTCCTCTTCACGATATAAGAGATTTAAATGATTCTGCATTGATACAAATCGGGTCCATCCATTCTTTTCAGCAACATGTAACGCCTTCAGAAACTGCCATGCGTACATGGCAGAAGCACCAATATATCTTGCCTTCCCAGCCTTCACAACATCATGTAATGCTTCCATCGTCTCTTCAATAGGGGTATTGTAATCCCAGCGATGGATTTGGTACAGATCCACATAATCTGTCCCCAGTCGCTTAAGGCTCTTATCTATTTCACTCATGATAGCCTTTCGGGAAAGTCCCGCACCATTCGGGCCTTGATGCATACGGAAATGAACCTTTGTCGCGAGGACAATTTCATCTCGATTCGCATAATCCTTTAAAGCCCGTCCAACAATTTCTTCGCTAGTTCCATCTGAATATACATTCGCGGTATCAAAAAAATTAATACCTAGCTCCAGGGCATTTTTTATAATTGGACGACTGCGCTCTTCATCTAGTATCCATGGGTGAATCCACCGTTCTGCAACCCCAAAGCCCATACACCCAAGACAAAGCCGGGATACATCCAAACCGGTATTTCCAAGTTTCACATAGTCCATTTAATTATACCTCGCTTTCCTAGATATTGTTTTCTTCAAATGTAGTCTACTCCAGCTACTTACACCGGATATTATTACATTTGGAGTTCACTCCAAGTCAAGCGATTTTGTTGCGTGATGCCATCATATAGGTCTTATTGTTCAGAATCGGTTCAGTGGGACTTCGTATAATTTTCTTAGCATAGTTCCTTGGTTGCATAATCCGTAGAACTAAACATGACTAAAGACTTTGATAAAGCAGGATATATGCCAATAAATAGCGTCTAGGAGTGGAAATGTTGAAACTTGTAAAACGAAATAAATGGATTGCATCTGCGATGGTATTAGGTATTGCTTCAGGCTCAATCGTATCTCTGCCTTGGATGGGCGGCGCTCAGACTGCTTATGCAGCAACAGCAGATACGCAAAGCGAAACTGGATTTGTAGCACAAGCTCGCACCTTGGGTTTGATGACAGGCGGTAAGCAGGGCGATTTTATGGCGCAAAAGAATTTGACCCGCGCAGAGGCGGCTAAAATTTTGTGCAGTCTGTTCCAGTTGGAAGTTAACAATCAGCCGCAAACTTCTTTTATGGATGTATCGTCTGATGCATGGGGCGCTCCCTATATTGAGGCTGTACGTGCAGCCGGGTATATGACAGGCAACGGGGAACTGTTCCGTCCGGGGGATGCCATTACCAAGGAAGAACTGATCGTATCGCTAGTACGTGCAATGGACTTACAGGATGCCAGCACAGCGAATGCACAGCAAAATGCAGTTCAGGTTGCCCGCTCTTACGGTCTGTTATCAGAGGATGCTTCTGCAACGGATTTGAAAAATCCATTGAACCGGGAGAGTGGTGCAGAAGTATTCGTCAGCCTGCTGGATCATCCGGTAGGAGAAGTGAAATCAGAGGGCAATACCGTTCGCATCGGAAATATCCCTTACCAGTTGGAAGGGTCTTTGCAAGGTTTGTTCGGTGAAAATAACAAAGCTGTATTAAAAGGGGCGAAATTCGACCTTAACCGTAACTTGCGTACGCTGACAGGTGTGAATAAGCTGGAAATTAACGCAGACGGTGGCGTTTTTGATGGCAAGGGTGTGTCTTTTGAGGGGCGCCTGATCGTTAATGGCTCGGTAACCTTGAAGAACATGTCCTCCACAGGGGTATTGGAAATCAAAGGTACAGGGAATCAGCCTGTATCGGCCATTTTAGAAAATACGGCATGGTCCGGTGTGGAGCTGGGCTCTAAGGATGCCAAGCTGAGAGCAACCGGGACAACGAAGATTGACAACCTGACGCTGAAAGATGATGCATCGATCGTGACCGAAGGAAATGCCGCGATTAGCCGCGTTTCGTTGCAACAGGGACTGGGCAAGCTGTTGGTTAGCGGTAGTATTGGTTTGCTGGATGCATCACAATATGTGGGTGTTCCTTTTATTACGCTGGCTAAGGGGGCTGCAATCAACCAGCTTAACCTGCCGGAACAAAAACAGCCACAGGATGTTATCATTAACTATGATGCGATGAAAGAAGCTGTTAGTCTCGTAAATGGTACGAAGAACTCATCCTCTGCTGGATCGGTTGTCACGGACACAGATAGCAAAGATAAGAAAAAACACGATAGTGACATTATCAGCGTAGACCGCAGTCAGCTGGAGACAGAAGTCCATGCAGCCAAAGAACTACTGGAGCGTGCAGGTGAGGGTGGAACGGATCAGGCGCTTTACACGGCCGCAGCGAAGGAAAGCCTGTCCATAGCAATCAATCAAGCTATGCTGGTACTGAACAATACAGCAGCTACACAGGCAGAGGTAGATCAAGCGCTCAGCACATTGAAGCAGGATGTTTCTGTGTACACAGCCTCAGCCACAGAACCAGTGATTGGGACACAGGAATTAACTAGACTGATTCAGGTAGCTTCGACTACCCTTGAACAAAACCGAATGGTTGGCGACGAATTCCCGCCTCTTTGGGATGAATCACTAAGTCAAGCTATTCAATTTGGCAACAATGTGTTGGAAGGGAATGCTCCTCAAAATATTGTGGATCGGGAAGTAGTAAGCTTGCGTCGAGTAATTGAAGTCTACAATGCATCAGTAAAACTCAGAGATACCTATCTGCATTTTCTCGATGTAACGGATCGTGTGGAGAATATGAAAACTGACAAAGCGCGTTACAAGTCCTTAGTGAGGGAAGGATTAAGTGTATATGTGAACCCATTAGCTACAACTGAGCAGTTGGACGAATGGACACGAAAAATAAAAGATACGACAGAAGCATTTCTGGCATTGCAAGCAGCAGACTTTTCAGTGCTAAAAAATACTTTACAAGAAGCGCAGGTTATCTACGATCAGAGTGGCTCTCAAAATGTTGAACTGGGCAACCTCATTCAGGAATATACAGAGAAGATGCACACCGCTATGACGCAGCAGGACGTATT
Organism: Paenibacillus sp. FSL P2-0322; assembly: GCF_037975315.1. Lineage (NCBI taxonomy): Bacteria > Bacillati > Bacillota > Bacilli > Caryophanales > Paenibacillaceae > Paenibacillus > Paenibacillus sp. FSL P2-0322. The sequence goes on from NZ_CP150243.1 coordinate 523,812, forward strand.
GACCTTGAACATGGAGCTGAGTCAAAGACTTGCGGAATTCACTGCTCCAGTGCCTGCTACAATTCGGGAAAAACTGCAGCAGCTGGTTCAAGACATTCATCTAAAACTGCTGTCTAACCCTGTAGCTCGTAATTACTTGAATACGGAAATGCTGTCTTTAGAGCAACAAACAGCACAAGCCAACTTTGCACTCATTATGCCGTTTACTCCTGAGGAGCAATTGGTGATCTCTTATAATCAATTAAGTCAGGCTAAAGGGACCTATATTGAAAAATATAACGAGAAAAGACTACAATTGAGAGCCGAAATCATTGAAATGCAGGCATCGATCATTGGATTTTTGGTGCAAAATTCAGGCGCATTAAGCGCTGAAGCCCAGCAAGCCTTGTCTTCTGCATCAGAGCATGCCTCCATTTTCTTAGGTCTGCCTAGATTTGAATTGCAAGACGTGGTTCCTGTATACGAGGAGTTGCAACAGGTACAGAGCCAGTATGCTGTACCAATAGCAGTGGATACTACGTTGTTAAGTTTCAACATAAATTTAGCTAATAATGAAGTTCAGACGTTCGGCCGTCATTATACCGAACAAGATAACGAAGAACTTCAAGGGTCAATTAATCAGGCAAACCTTGTGCTTAATAATCCGGATAGCACACAGCTGCAGGTAGACCAGGCTAACACGGATTTGATTACAGCGTTTGCGAACTACCAATCCAAATGGATAGTAACTGATCAGGATATCAATGAGCTCAAGACCATTGCGAACAATCTGCTCACAGCAAATGGTACAGATCCTACGACGGTCTACTTTCACAGAGTAGTGGATGCATTCAATCGTCTGGACCAGTATTATCCTATGCCGGAAATTAAGAAAAATTATATGAATCTGGAAGATGCGATTCAGGAGTATAAAGATTTTGTAGCCAGCCAGCAACAAAACAGCGGAACAGGAAGCAGCGACAGCAGTGGTGGAGCAACGCCGCCAAGCGATAGCAGCGGAACAGGAAGCAGTGACAGCAGTGGTGGAGCAACGCCGCCAAGCGATAGCAGCGGAACAGGAAGCGGCGACAGTAGTGGTGGAGCAACGCCGCCAAGCGATAGCAGCGGAACTGGAAGCAGTGACAGCAACGGTCGAGAAACACCACCAAGCGATAGCAACGGAACAGGAAGCAGTGACAGTAGTAGTGGAGCAACGCCACCAAGTGATAACAGCGGAGACGATTCAGGCTCGATTCCTGGCGGTGGTAATGATGAAGGCATGATTCCTTAATAAGGGAAATACAGGAAGTAAAGGATGTATAGAAGGGGACGATTCCGCACAGATTTTTGTCTGCGGCGGGCGTCCCTTTTTGCATGGGGAGCGCTTCTAATACAGCTGGTTAGAATAACCGATACTAAAAGATAGACGATATTGAAAAGAGCGGGGGATTTATGAAAAAACAGGGCGTTTTATTTTTTATTATACTTCTGCTTGCGGTTGCGTTGCCGGTGTATCCGTTGGTGTCGGGTGTTTTATCCGGGAACAGTCATTGGAAAGCTCACAACGGTGTTATTGATTTGCGTAATTGGCACCCCGAAAAGGAAGGCCCTGTACAGCTGGGAGGGGAGTGGGAATTTTACCCCAATCAGCTTGTGCAACCTTCAGCCTTTCATGAAATGCAAGATAAGGATTGGGGAAATCATCAGAGTTCTTCAGAGTTGAAGCTGGAAACGAGATCTTCTGCCAAGATTGTGGATGTGCCTGGTAGATGGAATCAGTGGATGCCTGAGGGACAGGCGACCGGATATGGAACCTATCATATTCGTATCCTGTTGCCTGAAAAAGCGGAAAATCTGTACGGCATCTATATGCAAAACATTCGGAGTTCCAGCCGAGTATGGATTGACGGAGCAGAGGTAGGAGCGAGTGGTATTCCCTCTGTTTCTGCCGACAAAGGCAAGCAGGGCAATGCTCCTTATGTTGGATTTGCAGCGGTAGATGGACAATCGGTAGATATTACCGTGCATGTGGCTAATTATAGTTATTCCTCCGGTGGGATCATTTACCCATTGTTATTTGGGGATTACGAGAGTATTACGCATAGCCGGGAAGTTGCAATGGCAGAGGACACCGTACTGATAGCGGGTTTTTTTATGCCTACCGTATTTTTTATCATGCTGTATCTTTTACGTAAAAAGGAGAAGGCATTGCTTTACTTAGGATGCTTTTGCATCGCGGCTTTATTTTACATTCTGACACATGGAGAAAAGCTGCTGGTCTGGGGAATACCGGACTTACCTTATGAATGGATACTGAAAATACAGTCGTTCTCTTCAACGCTGTTCTACTATTTTTTGATCCGGTATGTTCATCTTTCGACGCAGATTGTTATGAATCGGATCGTGCTGCGCCTCTATAATATTACAACCGCACTGATGCTAGGTATGGGGCTAATGTTGCCTACACTGATACTCTCATCCTTTGAAGCGTTTATTCTTCTTTTTGGCGTAGTTAGTGTGGGATATGTATTACTGATCTTGATTCGTGGACTTCTTCAACGGACGGATGACGCTGCACTGCTAGTCATTAGTATTATGAGCATACTTATGATTGTAGTGACTAGTTTTGTGTATATTTTGGGCTGGGGAGATGTGCGCGGGGTGACAGCCTATGAAATGCTCATATTCGTATTGGCTCAAACGCTTCTGCTGGCCAAACGTTTTGTACATTCGTTTATGGAGGTTGAGAACCTGTCACGACGGTTGCTAACACTGGATGGGTTAAAGGACGAATTCCTGGCGAACACGTCACATGAGTTGCGCACTCCTCTACATGGAATTATTAATATCGCTCAATCCATGCTAGACCGTTACGGGGCACAATTCAATGAGCCGCAAAAGCACAACTTGTCCTTGATTGCGAATGTAGGACGAAGACTTTCTTATTTAATTAACGATATTCTGGATTTTTCTAATTTGAAAAATGGAAGATTAGCCTTAAATCGTCGGCCTGTTAATGTACAGGCAGCTGTAAATTCCGTGCTGGAGGTATTGGGTCATACGGTGGGTAAGAAAAAGCTGCAATTCGTCAAAGAATGGCCCAATTCGTTACCCAAGGTGGATGCGGATGAGGATCGGCTGATTCAGATTTTGTACAATTTGTTGGGTAATGCGGTGAAATTTACGGAGGAAGGCGAAATCGTAATCTCTGCCAAAGCGGGGAACCGCGAAATGGAAATCAGTGTGAAGGATACCGGGTCCGGTATTGCCCAGGAGCATCTTTCGCATATATTTGAACCTTTTAACCGAGGGGCAAATGCTGAGGATGAAGGATACAGTGGGACAGGGCTTGGATTAGGAATAGTCCGTCGCCTGGTGGAGTTGCATGGTGGTCATATCCGGGTAGAATCTAGATTGGGCAAGGGTTCGACCTTTTATTTTACACTACCCTTGGCGCAGACCGGAACGTTGGCACATGAAGCTCAAAAAGATGTTTCGTCTGCGGTTATATTGCAGCCTGGCGTGACGTCGGGTCAGAATGTGATTCCGCATGAAGAGGATGCACTGGAGCAAGTTCAGACTGTTCCCTACAAAGTGCTGGCTGTAGATGATGATGAGGTTAATCTTCGGGTGCTGGAGGAGCTATTATATACCACAGGTTGTAGCGTGGTGGCAGTGGATCATGCCGAGGAGGCACTTCACATGCTGAATGGCCGTACCCGATTTGACCTAGTCATTACGGATTGGATGATGCCGGAAATGTCCGGTATTGAGCTGTGCCGACGGATACGGGAACGGTATTCCCTGTCCGAGCTACCAGTGTTGCTGCTGACGGCACGCGACCTGCCCGGCGATATCCGCGCGGGTTTTATGGCGGGAGCTAATGATTTTCTACGTAAGCCTGTTGATGCTGAGGAATTAAAGGCGCGTGTGCGCACGCTGTTGAACATGCGTCATTCGGCAGAGGAAGCGGTGCGTTCGGAAATGGCCTTTTTACAGGCACAAATTAAGCCGCATTTTCTGTACAATGCATTGAATGTTATTGTATCGACCGTAGCCGTAGACCCGGATAAAGCAGCGGAGCTGCTCATGGAGCTGAGTCAGTATTTGCGGGGCAGTTTTGATTTTCAGAACAGGGAGAATACGGTACCGTTATCCAAGGAGCTGGAATTGGTAGAATCGTATGTGGCACTGGAAAAAGCACGATTTGAAGAACGTTTGCAGGTGACCGTAGAGGTAGGAAGGAACATCCGGTCGCTTATCCCGCCATTAAGCATTCAGCCTATCGTGGAAAATGCGATACGACATGGTGTGATGCAACGGGCAACAGGTGGAACCGTGCGAGTGGTTGTGCAGGAGGATGGAACCGATTTTGTAGTCAGCGTGACCGATGACGGCGTAGGGATTCCGTCCGAGCGACTGGAACAGCTGTTGTCGGAGGATCATGTATCTTCCAGCGTGGGACTGCGGAATATCCATCGCCGTCTTATCCATATGTATGGAGAAGGATTGCGGATTGAAAGTAATTCAATGCAAGGGACGACGGTAAGCTTCCGTGTGCCGGAAACGATCTCGCCCCGGAATACCGATGAATAAAAAAAGTACAGTACATTTGTCGGAAAAGCTAATGTCGCGTCCGCGATGATACGATATATAAAATATAAGGAATTAAAAATTGTAAGGATAAAGCAGATAGCATGTAAATAGAGCATCATGATGGATGGTTGCAGCAGGAAGGGAGTACAGACACAAATGAAGGCGATTTTGATTGATGATGAGCGGTCGGCATTAACCTACTTGGAACGGTTGCTGGAGGCGGACGGACGGTTAACGGTAATGGGCAAATATACGTCTGCACAAGCAGGGCTGGATCATCTGGCGGTAGAACGTGCGGATATTGTTTTTATAGATATCGGAATGCCAGAGATGAATGGTCTGGAGGCCGCCGAGTGGATTCAACAGCTGGATTCCCATATTCATATCGTCTTTGTGACCGCGTACTCGGAATATGCTATTGAAGCGTTCGAACTGCAAGCACTGGATTACTTGTTAAAGCCCGTTCATGCCCGGCGGCTATCCAAAACGTTAGATCGGATTGCAGCCACGCTGGCTGATCCTCGTTCTTCCAGCTTGGGAGTTGCAGCAGAGCAATCCCCCAAGGTACGTTGTTTTCAAAAGCTTGAAATTTTGGAGGATGGACAGGAAGCCGTAGGAGCGAAACCCTTCAAATGGCGCACATTAAAGTCACAGGAGCTATTTTCCTTTTTACTACACCATGAAGGGGAATGGGTGAGCAAAGAACAATTGCTGGATGCGCTATGGCCTGAATATCATTTGGACAAGGCTGTTGTTCACCTGCACACGTCCATTTACCAAATCCGCAAGGCATTGAAAGAACGGATGCAAGATACGAAGCTGGAATACAATCTGGATCGCTACCGCTTGAACCGCAATGGCTGGATTACAGATGTGGAGCTATTCGAGCGGGGAATATCCGAATGGGCTGCATCCGGTAGCGGCGGTACGCCGCGTATTGAGAGCCTGTTGGCTCTATACCGTGGCAACTATCTGGAGGAGTACGATTACCCGTGGGCGTATGCAAAAAGGGAGAAGCTGCGCAGTATGTATCTGGCATGTGCTTCTGAGCTGGCGAGAGACGAGCTTCGCTCAGGTCGTACCCGGCAGTCTGTTCAGCGCTTACTCAGCCTCCAGCAACGGGAGCCGTACTCAGACGATATCTGCGGTCTGCTGCTGACCGCCTATGCCCAACTGGGCGATTATACCGCTGCTCAAAAGCATTATGAAAGCTTCGTCAGAATACTGGAAGATGAGTTGGGTGTTGAGCCGCAGCAGGTGACGCACCAGTTGTACGTGCAATTGAAAACACAGACGCTACCTGCGTAAACTGCTGTACTGGCTCAGGTAGCGCTAAAAAACCGCTTCAAGGTATCTCCTTGGAGCGGTTTTTTGCATGGATGGAAATTTCGTTTTTTTGTGTGAATCACCGAGCCTCTTTTCTCTATGATCCGCTATTCGCCGCTACCTGTTTTCTACAGTGGCATATTCATATAGCATATCTCTTCACGGTTGAGTCGTAATTGAGAGGTTTAAGGAACTCACGTATATATTTAAGGAGGTATTGCATTGGGAAGAACGAGACGAACTGGATTTAAGAATAAAAGAGTTTCGGTGGTCGTCAGACAATCTTCTTCAGCTCAGACAGGACAAGGCGGTAACCCCATTTCGATCAATGCTTCGGATGTTGGGGTAGTAAGAACAGATGTTAAAAATAAATAAACGGCTTGGATAGAAGTTCTTATTCGACGTAAAGAGACCATCAGGAACAAGTAAACATCTTGTTCCCGGTGGTCTCGCTTTTTTTGCCGTTATTCGGCAGGTACCTTCATCAGCATCCGCCTATATAGGCGGATGCCTTGCTTCCCGTCTTGACATCGTCCTCTTAAGCAGGTTTTACTGACCGAGCAGGTGCTGCCTTCAGTACAGCGTATCCGTAGGGTGGAAGCTTGGCGTGCAACCCCTTCGCTCCTATGGACCACTGGCTTTCGCCAAAGGCTAATTGCCATTCCTGCTCAGGAATGTCCAGTTCAAAAACGTGCTCCTCATCGGAACGGTTGAGCAGCACGAGCAGCACCTCTTCCTCGCTGCGGCGCTCGTAGGCAAGTGAGGTGCCCTCTGGCTGTGCCTCCAGAAAGGTGATGCTTCCCTGATCACGGAGGACCGGGTGCCCCTTACGAAGCGCAATCAGTTCGCGGTAAAAGTCGAACAGCTCGCGGTCCTGCTTGTCGGTGTCCCACTCCATGCACTTGCGGCAGCCTGGATCGGCATCTCCATCCAGACCGATCTCATCGCCGTAATAGATGCAGGGTGCGCCCATGTACGTGAACTGGAACAGGGCGGCCAGTCGCATCAGCCGCTTGTCATCCCCGCACAGTGTCAGCAGGCGTGGTGTGTCGTGGCTATCCAGCAGATTGAAGGCAACCTCGGATGCTTGCTGCGGATAGCGGGCCAGCTGTCGTCCGATGGCGAAGGCAAAGTTTTGGGCATCGGTCACTTTTTTGACGAAAAAATCATTCACCGCGTAGGTGAACGGATAATTCATCGTTGCATCGAATTGGTCCCCCTGAAGCCATTCAGACGATTCATTCCACATTTCACCCAAAATGTACGCATTCGGATTGGCCTGCTTGACTGTAGTGCGGAATTCCCGCCAAAAGGCGTGATCCACCTCGTCTGCCACATCCAGCCGCCAACCATCGATGCCGATTTCTTCGATCCAATGCTTTGCCACCTCCAGCAGGTACTTTTTCACCTCAGGATGTTCGGTGTTCAGCTTGGGCATCATCGGTTCCAGCCCGAATGTATCGTACGTCGGTGTGCCATCCACCACTTCCAGGGGAAAGCTATGTACATGGAACCAGTCCTTGTAAGGTGAGGCATCGCCTTTTTCCTGCACGTCAACGAACGGTTTAAACGTACGCCCTGAATGGTTGAAAACCGCATCAAGCAGCACCCGAATTCCTCGTTCGTGGCAGGCATCGATCAGTTTTTTTAATGTCTTTTTGTCCCCGAAATGCGGGTCCACCTCCATATAATCCTCTGTATCATATTTATGATTGGTCGTTGCCTTGAAGACAGGGGTCATATATATGGCGTTAATCCCTAGCTCGTTCAAGTGATCCAGGTGATCCAGAATCCCCTGTAGATCGCCACCGAAAAAATTGTCTCTTTGTGGCGTTCCGCCCCATGTCTCTGCACCTTCTGGGCTGATGGAGGGGTCACCGTTCGCAAAACGTTCCGGGAAAATCTGATAAAATACAGCATCCTTCACCCATACAGGTGGCTTCAGAATATCAATCGGGTTCAAAAACGGATATTGGAACAGACTGTCTGCGTTTTGAGGTTCCAGGGTGGTGAAGTCGTCCTCGTTCATCCAAATACGTTCCTCACCGTCTTCTAGCAAAAATCCATATTTCAGCCGACGATGAGTAGGTTTTACGCTGCATTCATAGTAATCAAACCTGCCATCGGTAGCGAATTTGGACATCGGGACAAGCTGTCGGGTGCGGTCCCAATCGTATTTATCTCCGGTGAGAGCATGAACGGTATTCAGGTCATTTTTCTTCGCACGTAGCCGTAGAAATATCGTTTCATCATTATAACCAAAAGCCCAATTGCGTTTCGGGTGATGGTATATCGCTTCCAGCAGCATCGGGTAGGCCTCCTTTTTTCACGAGCATTCAAATTTGAAAATGTGAAGCGTATGTCGTATAAGGTAGTTATTAACCTTTTTAAGTGGGTCATGTACCATAAATGCTATAATGCCCATTACATAAAAGAAAAACGATAAGTAGGTGCCCATGATGAAAACAAATGTGTTATACATCGAAGATGACCAGGATATTGGTGCTTGGACGCATCAGTATTTGGAAGAGCGGAATTACGCTGTAGTATGGCTTCGCAGCGGGGAGGGGGCTGTGGAAGCAGCCCGTACGTGCCAACTCGTGATTTTGGATGTGATGTTACCCGGTCTGGATGGATTCACCATGGGGAAGCGGCTCAAAAAAGAGTACCCGGAGCTTCCCATTCTCATGTTGTCTGCCCGTACATCCATTGACGATAAGCTGCAAGGACTGGATTTCGCCGACGATTATGTAACCAAGCCCTTTCACCCGGACGAGCTCATAGCACGTATGGAGATTTTGCTGCGCCGATCGGGAACCGTGCCGGAAGAATCCTTACAACTGGGGCATCTCTCTGTCTTCTCTCCTGATAACCGTATTGTGAACCGTGATACCGGGGAGGAAATTACACTGACAGGCAAGCAATATCACATTTTTGCTTATTTGCTGCGGCATTTGGGCCAAATTATGACAAAAGAGCAAATGTATGAAGCAGTGTGGGGGGACCCATATATTGACGGAGACAAAACTTTAATGGTCCACATCCGACACCTTCGCGAAAAGCTGGAGATTGATCCTGCGGCACCCCGCATCATTGAGACGATCCGTGGTGTAGGATATCGGGTGAAAGCATAATGAGCAGGACGCGCAAGGATTGGAGGAGGCTACACCCCAGCTCTAGGCCGGGTCAGGGAGGTCGGTTTCGCAGTTCACTGTTGTTCCGTTATCTGGTCATTATTGTGGTTGCTATGATGCTGTTGCCCATTGTGTTGCCTGTTACAGCCTTGATATATAGCGTGTTATTGAATTGGGGGGCGGAGCTCAAGCCTAAAAACGCTTACTATCCCTCTGCTACCCATACTGAAAATAGCTGGCATCGCGAAGCTGTAGCCTTGAAGGGAGCCGCACCAGAGCAAATCTCAGCCCATCTGCGCAAAATACAACAAGATATGTTCCCTAAATCACAAATATTTTGGGTGGATACCGCAGGTAGAACAAGGTTGGAGTTACCGACACAACCTAACATGCCAAAACAATGGAACGCTGCGCAGGCTATAGCTTTTATGAAGCAAGCAAGCTATGAGGGGCCGTTTACGGTAGTAGCCTTTATTGGCGGGGGCAAGAATGATGTGAATCAGGGCTATATGGTGTTAAAAGTGCCTCGTTCGTTCATTGAACAGCCACCTACAGATAGTAGCATGTTGATGTACTATCTCTTTTTTATCGTATTGATTCTGGGCACTTTTATATTCGTATCTCTTCTGTTTTTTGGAGGCATTCGGCGAAGACTGTTGCAGCTTCAGGCCGCCATGTCGCAGCGAGGAGAGGATGGCTTGCCTATTCTTGTTACCACTGGACGCCCGGATGAAATCGGCAAGCTGGAGGAAGCATTTAATCAGATGGTTGAGCAGTTGGCCGAGAGTCGGGGACGTGAGCGTCAGGAGGAAGAGCTGCGGAAGAGACTGGTCGCGGATCTGTCACACGATATTCGAACGCCGCTTACGGTCGTGCGTAGCCATCTGTATACACTAGATGGTGAAAATCTGAGCAGCAGAGGGAAACAGTCGATTACACTGATGGAAAACAAGCTAAAAGACCTTGGGAGTCTGATCGACAATCTGCTCACCTATAATCTGCTAGCTAGTGGAAAATACACTATGAATAACACACCACGTGATATCCTGCGGCTAGTGCGGGAGTGTGTAGCCAGCTGGTATCCGGTGTGGGAAAAGGAGGGCTTTGAAGTGGATATCGACCTGCCCGAACATAGCATGGTGTGGAATGTCGATGAGCAAGGCTTCCGTCGTCTGCTGGACAATCTCTTTCAAAATGTAGTTCGCCATGCTGCCTCAGGCCGATATATCGGTGTTCAAGTACAGAAAGATAATGGGACAGAGGCATTGGTTATCACAGATAAAGGGCCCGGTATGGAGCAACAGTCCAGTGAAAAAGGGGCAGGGATTGGTTTGGCGATTACAGAACTGCTGGCTCGCGAAATGAATTTGGAGAGGGAGATTTTCAGTTCATCAGCCGGGACAAGAATTCGTTTTTTAAACAAAACTTAAACTCAGAGTTCCCTTGGCTTTAAACTTGGCACGTTACGATAGGTGTCGAGGTGAGGAACTTGAACGAATACATTATTGAAACGAACAGTCTCAGCAAAATATACAAAGGCCGCGCGGCGGTTAATCAGCTGGACCTGAAAATAGCTCGAGGAGATATTTACGGATTTCTGGGTCCCAATGGAGCGGGGAAAACGACAACGATCCGCATGCTGCTTGGACTTATTCGCCCAACTCGAGGAACGATCCGTATATTCGGCAAAGATATTCGCAGACATAAGCTCGATATCTTGCGTAAAGTCGGCTCGTTGGTGGAGTATCCTTCGTATTATGGTCATTTGAACGCAATTGAAAATCTGGAGGCCATTCGCCGTATTTTGAATGTACCCAAGCAAAACATTGCGGAAGTGTTGGAGGTCGTCCGACTGACCAAGCATGCCAAACGTCCAGTCAAAGGCTACTCCCTGGGCATGAAGCAGAGACTGGGTATTGCAGCAGCCCTGCTTGGGAATCCCGAAGTGCTCATTTTGGATGAGCCTACGAATGGTTTGGACCCGGAGGGTATTCAGGAAATGCGCACATTGATTCAGGCGATGCCCAAGCAACGGGGGATCACCGTGCTGGTGTCCAGCCATCTGTTGAGCGAGGTAGAGCATATGGCGAATACCGTGGGTATTATCCGTGAAGGAGAGCTGGTCTTTCAAAACACAATTCATAATCTCCGTCAGGAATCCGCAGGCGGAATTCGGATTGTAGTGTCGGAACCGGAAGCAGCCCAATTGATTGCGCGTGAGCAGGGGTATCATTCGGTGAAGGACGGCTCGGCGCTGGATTTCGAGAACATGAATGATGCGGCTGTTGCGCTGCTGGTCAGAAGATTGGTCGAAAATACGCATGCCGTATACCGTGTGGAGGAACGCCGCAAATCGCTGGAGGATATGTTCATGCAAGTGGTGGGCAAAGGAGGAACTTCCTTATGATGCTGCGGGCGCTCACGGCGGATCTGCTCAAAGCACGCAAAAAGGGAATCTGGTTCCTGGTGTTTCTCGGTCCCCTTGGGCTGGTGGCGATGCAGGCGCTGAACTTTGGACTCCGCTATGACTATCTGATTCCGCGATACAAGGGCCATTTGTGGGAATCCTTGATGGATAACATCGCTATGTTTGTCCCCCTTGCGCTGGTGTTAGGAGCCACTATGGTCGCTTCCATGTTGGCGAATGTGGAGCATATGTCTAATTCCTGGAAGCAGCTACTGGCCTTGCCGATTTCCAAATTCAGCGTCTATATGGCCAAGCTGACGCTGGCGATCGGGATGCTGTGTGTGTCCTGTGTACTCCTGACGGTAGGGACGTGGGTGTTGGGCATGCTACTCGGCTTCGGAGGAGAGCCGGCGCCGATTGGAGAATTACTGCGGCTTGGATTTTGGCCTTTAGGCGGCACGCTGCCTATGCTCGTATTATTGTTGTGGTTAACGGTCACGTTCCATAATCAGGCTCTGCCTGTAACACTGGGCATTACGTTAGGCATCGGCAGCTTGTTTGCTTCACAGCTGTCCGAATGGTTTCCGTTGGCCTGGCCTCAATTCGCATGGGTTGCACCTCAAGCGTGGATGTTTGCGTCCGTCGGGTGCGGAACGGGTGTGCTTCTCAGCCTGCTGACAGCGGCCCATTTTAGCCGAAAGGATGTGGCGTAATGTTCGGAGGATATGTACGGCTGCTTTCTGTTGAACGTATGAAAATGGCGAAATCGCCCGTCTGGCTCCTTGCGCTCGTCAGCCCGGCTATTGCCGTCCTGATTGGTTTGCTGGCAAACCCGGGAGGGAATTGGCAGGTGTTGTTGTCTGCCATGCTTACAGTTCATGCGCTGCTGTTCATGCCGATGCTGACCGCCGTATTTGCATCTCTGGTCTGCCGATTCGAGCATGGGGGCGGCGGTTGGAAGCAGCTGATGTCATTGCCATTGTCCCGCACGAGTCTGTATGCGGCCAAGCTGACCATCATTATGGCCTTGGTCGGATTGACCCAGCTACTGTTCGGAGGAGCGTTGCTGGGTGTTGGAGTTGTGCAGGGTATGAACGGACCGATTCCATGGGCCGTGATCGCTCAAAGTTTGCTCGCCGGCTGGGTAGCCTGCCTGCCGCTGGCTGCGTTGCAGTTGATGGTGTCCTTCCTGTGGTCCAGCTTTGCCGCACCGCTTGCGTTGAATTTCGTCTTCACCGTGCCGAATATTCTGGTCGCCAATTCTCAAACCTACGGTCCGTACTATCCATGGACACAGCCTTTATTGGCGATGATGCCGAGTGGAAGAGACAACTTCGGGGCGTTCATGGTGCCAACTGATACACTGTTGACGGTTATAATAGGTAGCTTTGTCGTATTTACGTTGGCGGGACTGACAGTATTTCGTTATAAAGAGATATAGGGCGAAATACGGGGATTGCAAAAACTCCTTATCCTAAATGAGGGTAAGGAGTTTTTTTACTGTGCTATTGGTTTACACTAAGCCTGAAATGGCACGGATATTATTGCTGATAAGGTGGCAAGAGGCGTCGAACTTGGCTTGTTCTTCCGGACTTAGCTCCAGCTCGATGACCTCTTGAATTCCTCTGCTGCCGATAATCGCCGGAACGCCCGTGCAGACATCGGTGTGTCCGTACTCGCCGTCCAATACAGCAGAGACCGCTATAATTTTACCATCATCATTTAAAATGGAACGAGTAATGTACGCCAGCGCATTGGCAATACCAAAATAAGTGGCGCCTTTGCGGGTGAAGATCTCCCAGCCTGCATCCCGAGTTTTACGGGCAATGTCGTCCAGATCGACGTGGCTGAATCGTTCCTTATGCTGACGCAAAATGTGTAAAAGCGGCTTGCCGCCAATCGTGACGTGTGACCAGGCAACGAATTGGGATTCGCCATGCTCCCCAAGAGCATATCCTTGCACGCTGCGTGGATCTATGGAAAATACTTCAGAAAGCAACGTCTTGAGTCGGGATGAGTCAATGGAGGTGCCCGTGCCGATCACCTTGTTGCGCGGCAGACCGGATATATTTTGTACCATATACGTTACAATGTCGACAGGATTAGCGGCAATGACGAATATACCGTCGAAGCCACCCTCCATAATCGCGGTTACAATCTCTCTGGTAATAAGCACTGCGTCATCCAGCACAGATAGGCGGTCTTGACCCGGTTTAGGGTTGGCTCCAGCCGTTATAATCACAACGTCCATATCCGTGCAGTCTGCATACGTGCCTGCACGCACCTTGGTACGTGTGGACGTAAAATCCATACAATGGGACAGATCCAGTGCATGGGCCAAAGCCCGATCATACGTGCGGTCAATCATCATGATCTCATCACAAATGGACTGATTAACCATTGAGTAGGCACAGCTCGAACCGACCATTCCCGCGCCGACAATAGCTACTTTCCTTGCCTTCCCCTTCATCTATGTTGCCTCCTCGTTCCAGCGAACGTTAATATGCTACAAATTATGCCTGAAATACATTTTACGTTACATAACATAACATATTGCTGATCTTTTGAAAATATCCATTTTTTTGCCTCCATTCTGGGAAATTAAAATAAACTGTGAATAGAGGTGTTCTTTAGGATTAATTATAGAGTGAACGTGAATTATCAATACTTTTACTGGAAGATAGAAGAGCATGTTTCAATTTATATTTAAGGTGAATTCTGTGCAAATTATAACATGAACTATGTTGATGGAAGGAATAGTGACGTGAAAATAATGAAAGTATGACATTTATGTGACGTACTTTAAAGAGTTTCAAGGACATACTTGAACGGAAGTATGCTCTGCAATGTCGTTTCTTGTATATTTACAAATATTCCGTTATGACAAAGGTTCTTAGCAGTCTGCAATATTAGAACATTTTTGCCAAAGGGTTTCCAATGGATTTCGCGAATTCTACATATACAAGCTAATTTCTTTCCATACCATCCGGGGAGGTAATGATTAAATGGAAGAAAGCAAATCGACAACGGAAGCAGCAAAGCAGTTGGGAATCGGGGCGAGTACCCTTCGTAAATATGCAGCGGCGCTGGAGGAGCAAGGGTATGTGTTTCAGCGTTCCGCGAATCAATCGAGAATGTTCAGTGCTGAGGATGTTGAGTGCTTGAAGGTGATGCGGTGGGCATTGCGTGAACAGCATATGACGATGGAGCAGGCGGTTCAGGTGGTGCTTGAGAGAGTGACCGCTCCCTTTCAAATGGAGGATGAGGAATTCCGCTTGCCACCCATCTCGGATGCTGAGTCACTGACCGCAACCTGGGAAGAAATAATGGCGGCGGCTGAGGGCAGGGAAGAGACGGTCATGCAGGCGCAAGCTGCTGCTACGGTTGAACTGACAGAGTTACAGGATGAAATGAATGCTCAGGAACTGTCAGAGGAACCCATGATGCAGCTACAGTCGCAGGAGGAGTTCCAGACTTTGGCATCTACCATTGAGTATAGATTGGAACAAGCACCTGTATCCGTACAAACGCAGGAGTCCGTAGAGCCACAGGAACTGGCGCAGATGCAGGACATGGTGCAAAACGCTTTGTTGGAAATGCGGAGCCGTTTGGAGGAGCTGGAAGCAGAGCACAGCCGTTTGGTGGAAAAGAATATCAACCTGTCTAACCAACTGGAGGATCAAAAACGCTGGATGAAAGAAAGGATCGACGAGGAACGGGACCGGCAGTTAATTACGAATTTGCGTACCTACCAGGGCAGGCAACGAAAATCGCGCAGTTCGTTGTTGTCCTGGCTTGGTCTGACACCGCGCAGACGCAGAGAGGCATAACCAGCATCTTTTCTGATAAAGACCATCAGACCTTCCCGGTTCTGATGGTCTTTTATCGTGGATGGTATAATAACGGAATACAAGAATACGAACAAGCCGCATAAGAAACGTTGCTGCGGCATGTAGAGGAAAGGATATAAGTATGTTTGCTTGGTTGCGGAACGCATATGAATCATGGATGGATTATCCGAAACAGCCTGGTGACTTGCTGAGCGGACGTTATGATGTTTGTTCGCTTTTAGGCATGGGGAGCTATGGTCTGACCTATCTCTGTCTGGATCGGAACAGCGGACAAGAGGTGGCGGTGAAATTGCCCAGACCGAGCAAACGGGCGAAGGCAGTTCAGCTATTGCAGCGAGAGGCTCATATTATGCGGCAGATGGAACACCCCAATATTCCGAAGCTACTCGAAAGTGTCGAGCATTCGAACGGAATAGTTGTGGTCATGGAATACATCTCTGGCATGACGCTAGAGGAGCTTATATTTGAACAGGAGCGTTCCTTTACAGAACAGGAATGCGTTGTCTACATTTTGGAGTTAATGGAGCGAGTTCTGTATGTGCATGAACGGGGCTATATCCATCGGGATATCCGCATTCCCAATGTGATTCACCGCGAGGGGAAGCCTTACCTGATCGACTTTGGTCTTGCTCTGGCGGTGGGAGAGCGACAGGAGGATGTATTTACCGAATCCACGCTGGAAAAGCGCGCACCCGAGCGACAGGATGTCGCCGTCTACAGCGATTTGTACGATGTCGGACATTTAATGCTTTTTATGCTGTATAGCAGTTACGAGCCTCAGCCGGATCAACCGCCAGCAAGCTGGCAGGAAGAATTGAAACTGAGTTCACCTGTGCGTCATATGCTGGAGCGTCTTTTTCAGATTCGGCCACGTTATGAGAATAGCCGACAGTTTATGCAAGAGCTGGAGGAAGCATTGTTGCTGCTTGAGATTAACCCATAGATAGTCCCTAAAAATAAACAGGCATTCGCCGCAAAAATGGGGGAATGCCCCCCTTACGCATTTGACCAGGTCTACATACAATGATTCTGTAAATGAGCGAAGGGAGTGTTGTAAATGAGTCATATGTGTGGAGTAGGCGGTATGGGTTGCGGCGTAGGAGCATGGACCTCTGTAGGAGCGATTCTTGTTCTGTTTATTTTGCTGGTGATCATCTCTAAAACCCTGTTTCTGTAATTTCGGTCATAACCGATTTCCTGTAAAATGCACAGATGTTGCCCTGCATAACGAAGGGCGCACAACAATAAAGCGAAGGCCCTTGAGATGAGAAGGGTCTTCGCTTTATAGGGTTTGAAGGAGCCTGTGGCATGCTTCTTGTGGTACGCTCTATTCCGTCGCTACTTCTTGTTGATTGGCTAAGAACTGGAGTAATGACGGCGTTTATCTTTGTAATATCGGTGCCCATTGTGGCTATTCTTGTAACCGTCTGAAGAAGAATGGTGTTTACGTTCACGTTCGTAATAAT
The DNA here is from genome assembly GCF_037975315.1 of Paenibacillus sp. FSL P2-0322. Taxonomy (NCBI): domain Bacteria; kingdom Bacillati; phylum Bacillota; class Bacilli; order Caryophanales; family Paenibacillaceae; genus Paenibacillus; species Paenibacillus sp. FSL P2-0322. The sequence continues at coordinate 540,571 of NZ_CP150243.1, forward strand.
GGTCTGAGCTGCTGTATCGCCGCTTATGAGAATGAGAGGTGGAATGTAGCAGGCGGTGCAGTAATTGTTTAAGCATCGTCTAATCCTCCTTCTTACCCTGCCCAACTGACATAGACAGGTTTTTATAAAAAGGTAATACGCAGCAGCGTTAGAACAGGTTCCACTAATTTAAGATTGTAGGGACTTGGCCTGAAATTCTGCAATATCCTTGAACTCTTCTTCGAATTTACGTGAAATGCGGATATAAATCGGTAGTAAATCACGATAAATATCCACGTGTTCTGCTACAGGTTTGTGCTGGTGAGTGGTACCGATCATACCGGACACAGCATCCAGCGAATCAATCCGTCCCAGCGCGTACAAGCCCAGAATAGCTGCGCCCAGACATGAGCTTTCCAGACTTTCGGGGATAATGACTTCCTGATCGAAAATATCCGCCATGAGCTGTCTCCATAGCTCCGAGCGTGCAAATCCACCAGTGGCGTGAATGACTGACGGTCTGTCGATGACTTCTTCCATGGCGAGCATGACGGTATACAAATTGAACAGCACACCCTCCAGAGCGGCGCGAATCATATGCTCTTTTTTGTGACGCAGGGACAGACCGAAGAAGGAGCCGCGAGCATTTGGGTCCCACAGGGGCGCACGTTCACCGGATAAGTACGGAAGAAAGAGCAGACCGTCGGAGCCAGGACGTACCTGTTCCGCAATTTGGGTCAGCACATGATATGGATCAAGTCCCAGTCGTTTGGCCGTTTCCACCTCGGAGGCTGCAAATTCATCCCGGATCCAGCGGAAGACTATACCTCCATTGTTCACCGGGCCTCCGATGACCCACAGCTTTTCGGTTAAGGCGTAACAGAAAAAGCGCCCTTTGGCATCCGTGAGCGGCTTATCAACTACGGTACGGATGGCTCCGCTGGTGCCGATGGTAACCGCGACAACTCCAGGTTTGATCGCATTCACACCGAGGTTGGACAAGACACCATCGCTGGCCCCGATTACAAAAGGAGTCGTCTTCAGTAGACCCATGTCATGCGCATAGGTCTCATCCAGCCCTTTGAGCACATGAGTTGTCGGCACCAGCTCGGATAGCTGCTCCTTCGTCACACCTGCAATGTGCAGTGCTTCCTCATCCCAGTCCAGCTGCTGCAAATTCATAAGTCCGGTTGCAGAGGCAATCGAGTGGTCCACGACATATTGGTGGAATAACCGGGCAAAAACGTACTCCTTAATGGAAATGAATTTATACGTCTGGGCCGCAATATCCGGTAAATCCCGTGTAATCCACATCAGTTTCGTTAGCGGTGACATGGGATGAATGGGCGTTCCGGTACGTAAGTAAATGTCGTGTCCGTTGTATTCATGTTTGAGCGCTTCGGCCCATTTGGCGCTACGGTTATCTGCCCAAGTGATGGAGGCGGTCAGCGGTTTGCCGTTCTTATCCACCGCCAGTACACTGTGCATGGCCGAACTAAAGGAGACGAACAGCACATGCTCGGCTGACACTCCGCTTTGTTTCATGATCTCTTGCACCGTCGTTACGACAGCTTTGAAAATATCTTCCGGGTCCTGTTCTGCCGCATCCGGCTCAGGTGTATGGAGCGGATAGCCCACATGGTGCTGGGCGGCAATATTGCCGTTTTCTTCGAAAAGCACCGCTTTGGTACTGGTTGTGCCGATATCGACGCCGATCATATATCGGGTGTCTGTCATATTCAATCTCCCCTTCACTTACCGTTATTAGCTCATTATCGTTAAATTAACACACTCAGCAGCATAATCAAACCGAAAGCGACCAGGGAGAGGATGGTTTCCATAACGGTCCATGATTTTAGAGTCTGCGGAACCGTCATATTGAAAAACTCTTTAATCATCCAAAAACCGGCGTCATTCACATGAGACAAGATCAGCGACCCTGCTCCTGTAGCAAGGACGACCAGTTCGACATTCGCGCCGGGTGTAAGTGCCAGTACAGGTGCGACAATACCAGAGCCTGTCGTCATCGCGACTGTCGCTGACCCAGTGGCTACACGAATGAGCGCAGCGACCAGAAAAGCAAATACAATCACATTCATATGGGCTCCTGTAGCGACCGCTGCAATGGCCTGACCTACACCGCTGTCAATCAATACCGTTTTAAATGCACCACCGCTCCCGATGATTAAGATAATAGAGGCTGTTGGTGCCAGACATTCACTGGTAAAACGGGACAAGTCCTCTTTCTTTAGACCACGTGCATAGCCTAGCGAGAAAAAAGAAAACACGGCCGCAATTAGCAATGCCATAACCTCATCACCAATGAATTTGAAAAATACAGTGAGTGGATGTGTATTGGCCGGGTCTACGATTTCAGCGACTGATCCGCTAAGCATTAGAATAACAGGCAACAAAATGGTGAACAAAGTAATCCAAAAAGGAGGCAACGAACGTCCCGTCGTATTTCTGAACTGCTCGTCCAGCCTCTCGGAAGGTCTGACCATGATTCTTTTGCCAATCCAAGCGCCGAAGACCGGGCCCGCAATAATGGCGGATGGGATGCCCACGATGAGTGCATATCCTATCGTGCGTCCAATATTGGCGTTAAAGGCTTCAATCGCGATCATCGGAGCCGGGTGGGGTGGCAAAAGGCCGTGTACCGTCGATAGTCCTGCCAGCATCGGAATACCGATTTTCAGCAGAGACATATTCATTTTACGGGCAACCGTGAACAGAATGGGAATTAATAAAATAATACCAACCTCAAAAAATACTGGAATACCCACGATAAAGCCTACAATCATCATCGCCCAATGAACGCGTTTTTCACCAAAACGATCCATCAGTGTGGTCGCGATGCGTTCGGCACCGCCGGATTCTGCCATCATTTTACCGAGCATGGTGCCTAAACCGATCACGATGGCGATGGAGCCGAGCGTACTGCCGAGCCCCTTGGTGATGGAGGCAGTAACTTCATGTCCCGGCATCCCGTTAACCAGTCCGAGAAATACCGACGAAAGCAGCAGTGAAACGAAGGGATTCCATTTGAATTTGGCAATCAGCAAAATCAAAAGAATGACGGTAACTAGCGCCCATATGAGCAGGGACGCGTTATGACTCAAGCCGAGTAATGTGTTCATGAAGTAATGCCTCCTTATTCATATAATGTAGCTAAATGTATACTTGTCGACAACTTTAATGTAAAAGAGAACCGCGCCAGCAAGAAACGCATGAAGCGCGGTACATCGACTCTTTGTCACGCATGTTGCGGCTAGGACGATGTCTTTCTGTAGGGAGACAGAACGCTATCGTTAACCGCGTTGCGGGTATCTCGGTAATGATCCTCAATAAATCCCGATAACTCCTGAGCATTCCCTTGACTTAAAGCGTTTGCAAAGGTTCGATGTTTGTGAATCGTGACTTGTGATTCTTCGATGTTGGACGCAAATCGTTGTTCTGTCGCAGCTAACATGACCGTCAGGATTAGCTGTCTCATACCGTTCCAGGTATGAAGAATACGGGTATGGCCTGCTTCCAGAACCAGAGCCTCATGAAAATTAAAATCCTGAAGAGAAAATTCAACGACATCCCTGTACTTGAGAGCGACTTCCATTTTGTCAATCATCTGATTCAGAACAGTCACCAATGTGGCATTATCACTATGTACATACCTTTGTACAACAAAATGCTCAATCAGCATTCGCACATCGAATAGCTCCTCCATATCACCGGGTGTCATGCCGACGACAACCGCCCCCATGCGCTCCAAACGGATCAGTCCTTCGCCCGAGAGTGCCTTCAAGGCTTCACGCACCGGAGAACGACTGGTACCAAAATCGGCAGCAATCTGATTCTCAGATAGCACAGTACCTGGCGTCTGAATACCCCGTATAATCTGAAGCCGAAGTTCACAAGCAATCCTTTCCCCAAGCGATGCGCCCTGTAACCAGGTTGTTGGATATTTCATAGGATACTCCTATCTTGGAAATAATTTTGCATACTGGTATACAAGTTATGGAGTATTATATACCCCGTTTAAGATCCTTGTAAACGGTGTCAGTTGACATCGGTTCCATTTCGCTGCTTTTAGCGTTACAATAGAAGCAGAAAAAAGAAGCAGTGAAAAGTGGAACGAACACGGAAAAGAAGGAGACCGTTTAATGATTATCATTAAAACCAAAGAACAAATTGAAAATATGAAAAAAGCTGGAGACATTTTGGCTGCTTGCCACCGGGAAATTGCCAAAATGATCAAGCCAGGCATTACGACACTGGAAATCGACGCTTTCGCAGAATCCTTTATGAAGAAGCATGGCGCAACACCGGAGCAAAAGGGCTATAACGGCTACCAGTTTGCAACATGTGGCTCACCTAACGATGTGATTTGCCACGGCTTTCCGAATAAGACACCGTTGAAGGACGGGGACATCGTGACGATCGACATGGTTGTGAATCTGAATGGCTGGCTGGCAGATTCCGCTTGGTCGTATGCGGTAGGTAATGTGTCTGAGCAGGCGCAAAAGCTGCTGGATGTTACCAAGGAATCACTGTATAAAGGGATTGAGCAAGCTGTTATCGGTAACCGGATCGGAGATATTTCCCATGCGATACAAACCTACGCGGAAGCGGAAGGCTTCTCGGTCGTACGCGAATTTATTGGGCACGGCATCGGGGAAGAGATGCATGAGCAACCGCAGGTTCCACATTACGGACCGCCGCACCGTGGACCACGCTTAAAAGAGGGCATGGTCATTACAATTGAGCCGATGCTCAACACAGGCACATACCGCAGTAAAATTGATGCCGACGGCTGGACCGCACGCACGTTGGACGGCGGCTTGTCTGCGCAATACGAGCATACGCTGGCCATTACAGCAGAGGGTCCGATTATTTTGACCCAGCAATAAAGCAGGCATCCATCGGTAGCATACAGACTAACGGGTTGAATGAGCTAGACATGTTACAGAAAAAGGGGCTGTCCAGAGGACGGTCTCTTTTTCTATAAGCATCCGCTGCATGTCCGTTCCAGTCCCAGGCATGTTCAGGCAGATCGAATGCTGTACACTGCGAAGACAGAGGGACGCAATCGAGTAGCTCCTTTTTCCGGAATGCATAATGTAGACCTGATAGACCAAAAAGACCAAAAAGACACGGCTCCTGTTAGGAGAACGTGTCTTTTTGGTCTATACAGCAACATGCGAGCATGCATGTTAAAAACCTGTTTGTCAGATGCGAACTTCCGCCTCGTTCGGAACGAACTGACGATATTGGAAATACATACGAAGCCGCCAGTGTAACAAGGTCCCGAAGGCTAGGATGAAAAATAGCCCTGCTGTCTGCGGAATGGTAATGTAATGCTGAATAAATTCATGCAACAGCAATCGGATGATCAGCAGGCTGATCAGGATAAAAAAGAAGGTACGTGAGCGTTGCACGAAAACCAGCCCTTCTTGCAATTCAAATTTGGTGCTGCGGATCAACGGGTAAGAAAAAATAAACCAGCCGACCAGAAAAGCGCCTAGCGCCCAAAGCCAGGGAACCCGTACTTCCGGCACCACAAACATCATAAAACCGGTGCTCATGCCGAGCGGTGGGATGATGATTTTTTTGGCATTAATCGGGCGATGACCTGTCTTCATACGGATGAAAATAGCCGATATAGCGATTAAGATCATACCGAAGGTTGCGCCATATTGCAGCAATGGGGTGCTAATATGAAACATGGACTGGCCCCCTCTATAAGGAATATAAGCGTTATTGGACAGACTGCAAACCTTTTACATTATAGCACATATGCAATGGATATATTTAGTTACAGTCTTTCCTCTGGCAAGCGGATTATACGCCTCTTGGTGGTAACGGGTCCTATAATTAGGTCTCTTTCATACTTATGCGAGTACCTTTGCTTGTACCTCTCCTTGAGCTGATTTTTTCTCCTGACGCATGATATAACCCATGGCTGCAATAATAAGGATAAAGGCGATCAGTGCGAGAAAAGGAATGGTGATAAAATCGAACCAGTTCAGGTAATCCTGTTCACAGGATACTCTGCCGCAGGAAGTTGAAGTTTGCGCAGCTGCTTTGGCAGCTGCATGGATGCGCTGAATGATAAAATGATAGGCCGAAATCGCGCCTCCAATGATAGCCAACGGCATGACGTAACGACGTATCCCCGAATCTCCTCGAAAATATGCAATTCCGAGCAGAAGGGTCAGGGGATACATCAGAATGCGCTGAAACCAGCACAGCTTACAAGGCTCATACCCCAAAATCTCGCTGAGATACAGACTGCCCAATGTGGCCACACAAGCTACAACCCAGGCGGCAAACAAAGCAATATCCGTTTTTTTAAACGATCCAATCATAGTAACGCTCCTTTTTTAATTCAAATGAGAACAAAATGAACTCACCCGTGTCTTGTCCCATCGGCAGGCATATGCCGATATGCATGTCTTTATCCGTATTGTACTGTATTTTGAGTGCAGGGTCATACTTAAACATATTGACATCATTCACTATCATTTTTATAATTGCAGTAGTTTGGGAAGTTAATGAGGATTCAAGTTAGATATATATTAAGAAATTAGGAGAGTGCCTAGAATGTCGAGCAGTCCAAAAAATGAAACCCTATCTACTATTAGTGAAAGACACGCGGTAAAGAGCTATGTTAAGGATTTTAAATTGCCAGAGGAAGATTTGGAGGCTATTTTGACTGCCGCGATAGAAGCTCCTTCCGCTTGGAACCTTCAACATTGGAAATTCCTTGTCATCGAAAGCGAAGCGGACAAGCAAAAATTGCTACCTATCGCCTACAATCAGGGTCAAGTAGTGGAAAGTTCCGTTACGATTGCTGTATTGGGTGATTTGGAAGCAAACCGTAACACCGTCATTTATGATCAAGCGGTAGAAGCAGGCGCACTGCCAGCGGAAATCCGTGACGCATTGGTAGGTCAAATCAACGGCGCGTACCAAAACCCGCAAGTAGCTCGCGATGCCGCCATCCTGAACTCTGCTTTTGCAGCACAAAACATTATGCTGGCTGCTAAATCTCTGGGCTACGACACTTGCGCAATGGGCGGTTTCATTCCAGCACAATTGATCGAGCAATTCAATATTCCGGCACGTTACCTGCCAACCCTGCTTATTAGCGTAGGTAAGGCACAAGTACCAGCACGTCCATCAGGACGTTTCCCACTGTCTGAAGTTGTTGTAAAAGGTAGCTTCTAAGAAGATTTGTGAATGTAAAAGGGTGTTCCTGCAACCGTTCGTGGTTGGGGAACACCCTTTTTTACGTCGTGTTAGGCTGTCAAAAGCCTTTTGGTTAGCCCTTTGTTTAGTCCGAGCGTTTGGACACGAGATATACCAGCTCCAGCGTCAGGATCGGTAGAAAGACAGAAGCCGGATAGGCCAGATAACGCGGCTCCCATTGCGGCTTGAACTTATCCTTAAAGCGCCGAAGCCCCTGAAAGCCGTAAAAATGTCCCCCGTATTGAAAAACAAGTCGAGCCAGCTTTTCCTCGCGCAATGCCTTTTCGCTTTGCCCTACCTGGGACAGCGGTGCCATTCCCAGATTAAATGTCGTATATCCACTCTCCTTGGCCCACTCAATGACCCGTGTGAATAAATAATCCATCGTGCCATTTGGCGTGTCAGGCAAGTGGCGCATCAGGTCAATGGAGACCGTCCGTCCATGATCATAGGCAGGGGCCATCGTAGCGAAAGCGATAACTTTTCCTTCAGAGTCCTTTAGCAATGCAATCGGCGCCAACTGAAGATAGGGCTCTTTGAACCAACCGAGTGAATATCCCTTCTCCTTGCGCCCGTCCAGCCAAATATTCGAAACATGTCGCATCTCCTCAATCAGTGACGCCTCTAGAGGCGGTTGGATGATTTCGAATGAGTAGCCATCGCGGTCAAAGCGGTTTTTGGCGCTGCGTAGCGCTTGATTGCTTTTGCCCGTCAGTGTAAAGGATTCCAGCGGCACCAGTGCTTCCTCGCCCAGTTTGAAAAAGCGATAGCCGTTCTCGTGATAGATGGACAAATACTCCGGTGATGCCTGATAAAATACAGCCGTTAACGCATACCGATCTGCGAACCGCTGAAATTCCTGAATCGCTTCACTCACGCGTTCTTTTGGACCGAGTGGGTCACCTAATACAATCAGTTTGTCCCGACTGCGAGCATAGGGAATGACGACCTGTTCATTTTTGGTCCAATACAGATATTTATCGCCCAGAAAAAGCATGTGGGAAACGAGATTACCACCCTGTCGTTCCAAAAATTCTTTTAGCTTATCGAGCTCCTGTGCGTCGGGTAGATTGCTGATACCACGCTGAGGTCGAAGAAAGAAATACACCGTCAGGAAAACCCATGCCAAAATCAGACTAAACACGGCAGTAACTCCGTAATCGCTGCGGTTCATAAAAAAGTCCAGATGGACCTTGGCGTGCAAATGGCGCATAAACGGAGTATTGGAGCCTGCCCCAATGATAAAATAAGCCCCAGTTACGAGTAGAGATAATCCGCCCCATATTAAAATATTGTGCCGATTCAGTGGTGCACTGACCCGATAAAACCGCGAGCGCGAGATCCATAGCATTAACGCCACGAATAGTAGGAATAAGGCTTCTTCAAAATCCAGACCTTTAATGAAGGTGAAAATGGCGCCGGCCAGCAGCAGTATCAATGTCAGTCGTAATGCTCTGCGAATACGCAGAGAGATTCCGTGGGACAGGACGACAAGCATAATCCCGATGATGACTGAGATTTCATGCGACAAGCGCATGACGGGCAGGCTGAGCAAATGCTCAGCAAAACGGAGCCGATATAACAGACCTGGCGTAGCTGCCGACAAAAGAAGCACCACGCCGGAGATGAGTACCAGCTTACCAAGCGCCCATACTCCTAGATCTGCCAAAAACCGGAATTGACCAGGCCAGCCCCATACCTTCTGCCACGCATTAAGGGAGTAGTCCCAGCCGGTCTCAGCTAGCTGATTCAGGCGCTCGTTACGCGGAATCATTTCCAGCGCGGCTAATACCAATCCGATGAGCCACGGGATGATGTAATAAAAGACACGAAAGACCAGCAGCACAGCCAGTGCCCGATCTGAGTTGGCTCCCGCCATTTGCAGCCCGAGCAGGGCAATGATGTCGAATGCACCGACCCCTCCGGGTGCAAGACTGATCAACCCGGCAATCGCGGCTATTACATAAATGCCGAACACAGCATGCATCGGCAGTTCATGGAGCAAGTGCGAGCCGATCCATGCAAAGGTAAGGCCAGCTAGCAGCCATTCCAGCAGGGAAGCACTGATGGAAGCGGAGATGGTGGACCAGGAAAGCTGTCCTTCTCCCTTGTTGAACCATGTGGAGTACCGTTTGGAGCGCTGCATGATCAGAAATAGCGGCAGGTACAATGCCATTCCCCACAGCGCCCAATGAAGCCAAGGATGAGCATCCAGTACAGGCTGTACCGGATACAAATGGACAATGGCTCCCCAAGCCAGCAAAGATAGTCCGGTAATGACGACTGGCGAAAGAAACACGACCGCAGAGGTGATGACACCCAACGGCACCCCGCTTTTTTTATACAGCACTGTGCGAAGTCCCGCTCCTGTAAAGCCTGCAAAACCAAAGACATTATTGAAGGTATTGGAGATCCAGGCATAGCGAAATGTCGTTCCAGGCTTGACCTGAAGCTTGAAATGATGCCTGATTACGTAATCGTATGCGCTCATAGCCGCCACGGCAGCTAGTGAGAACAAGCCAATCTCGATCAGAAAGGTGGCATCCATTCGCCGCAGCTCATGAAGCATACGCGCCAGATTAAAGTCTTTTAGTTCTCGTCCGGCCTCCCATATAATAAAAGCCAGTACAGCCAGTGGTAGCAGAATACGTGTCAATCGTTGCCTGTAGACGGTCATCACGAACTGTACGATTTTAAAGGATTGAATCGGTTTGTGATTAGATTTCATAGATTCACCTGCTTGGAAAAGAATGAGATGTACACGGAATGAAGTGCTTAGATTTCATGCCCGATGAACATTACTATATATTATACCTGTAATAATCGTTTGAATAACAACAGAAGGGTTACGAAATGGGGTTTCAGTTTGATTGCTGTAAATAATTCCAATATAATGATGGAAAACCTAGTGAATTGCTTGGCAATGGAGCTGAACTGGACATGAGTATATGGGATCGTAATCTTTTTATACGTCGCCTGGAGCTGATATGGCCTCCAGATGCTGACAAGAGCCAATATCCGTTTAACTTAAAAGCCTTACACCAGTGGAATGAACTTAAATTCCATCCTTCCGTTACCTATATTATTGGAGAAAACGGTGTAGGTAAATCGACGCTTATGGAGGCAATCGCGGTCGCGTGGGGATTTAATCCAGAGGGCGGTACTAAAAATTTTAATTTTTCTACACAAGCCACGCATTCCTCACTGCATGAGCATATCCGGCTGGTGAGAGGGATAGAAAAGCCGAGGGATGGCTTCTTTTTCCGGGCGGAAAGCTACTATAATGTGGCGACTCATATCGACGAGCTGGATCGCGAAGGAGGAGGGCGACCGATTCGAAATTCCTACGGGGGTAAATCGCTGCATGAGCAGTCGCATGGCGAGTCTTTTTTTGCTGCCTTTGTGCATCGGTTTGGAGGACAAGGATTGTATATTTTGGATGAACCGGAGGCTGCGTTATCGCCTTTGCGCCAGATGGCCATGCTTGCACGGATTCACGAGCTGGTGCAGCAGGGCTCACAGTTTATCATTTCTACTCATTCCCCCATTTTGATGGCGTATCCAGATTCCATCTTGTATCATCTGACACATGAAGGGATCGACATCCGGACACTGGAGGAAACCGATCATTTTATCATCACCAAGCAATTTCTGAATAACAAGGAAAAGATGATACAGGAGCTATTCGAAGATCCACAATAGGGATCGTAGGGACCGCCAGACCGTTCCAGAAATTCACCCTGGTCGTTCGTATGAGAGGGACAACATCGCCATTTCAGGTTGTTCCTTTTTGCTGTCCTGTCAAAGGAAAGATTCAGGGTTATCGGAAGTATTTTATGATTGTTATTTGTCTCTCGCTCTATTAATATAATGAAGAGTTTTGCTGAAATGGTTGCAAAATAAGATTTTCGTATACGAAATAAAGAACCTGAGGAGGACAAAACGCAACATGTCAGATTCACAACAGTTGAAAATGGGACCGCTGGTCATTTTGATGATTAATATGTTTATTGCCATGCTGGGAATTGGCCTCATTATTCCGATCCTCCCTAAGTTTATGAGCTCCTTGGGAGGCAGTGGTGAAACGGGTGGTTATTTGGTTGCTGTGTTTGGCTTAACCCAATTCCTGTTTTCGCCGCTAGCGGGGGAATGGTCCGATAAATACGGACGTAAAAAAATGATTATTATCGGTTTGGTAATCATGACGGCTTCTTCTGTATTGTTTGCGATTGGGGAATCGTTGACCACATTGTATATCTCCCGTTTACTGGGTGGTGCAGGGGCAGCCTTTATGATTCCTCCGATGATGGCCTATATTGCTGACATTACAACGGTCCACAATCGCGGTAGAGGAATGGGGCTGTTGGGTGCCGCCATGTCTCTTGGCTTTGTGATCGGTCCTGGTGTGGGCGGTTTGCTGGCAGATATTTCGATTCGTACGCCCTTGTATGTTTCGGCGGCCGTATCGGGCGTAGCTGCACTGATTTCCTTGATTATGCTACCCGAAACCTTATCGCTGGAAAAACAGTTGAAGTTTCGGAATGTCAAGGCCAAACGGGACAATGTGATTAAACAGTTTGCCCTTTCTTTCCGCAAGCCTTACTTTATGCTGCTGATTATGATATTCACGTTAACCTTTGGACTGACACATTTTGAAACGATGTTTCCTTTCTTTGTGACGGGGAAGTTTCATTATAATGAGCGTGATATTGCTATCATTATTACCGTAGGTGCACTGGTCGGAACCGTGATTCAAGCTGTGGTAATCAGTCCGATGTTAAACCGTTTTGGCGAAAAAGGTGTCATCATCGGTTCCTTTCTGTTTTCGGCGATTTCCCTTGTGCTTATGCTGCTCTCTGGCAACTTTTATTATGTACTCGGGGTATCGCTCATCTTCTTTACCGCTACGTCGTTGCTTCGGCCAGCCATTAATACTGCTTTATCCAAAATGGCGGGGGATGAGCAGGGAGTTGCAGCTGGCATGAACAATGCTTATATGAGTATTGGTAATATTCTAGGACCTGCGCTTGCGGGTACATTGTTCGAGGTGCATATCAATTTGCCATACATTTTTGGGGCAGCCATTCTCATTCTTAGTTTGGGTCTGGCTGTAAAATGGAAAAGCAGAGATACGCAAACCACAGCGGTTTAATGTTGTTCTTTTCGTGAAATTAGTCTCTTTTGGTGTGAACTGTGACGTTCTTGTGAACCGCAGATGGCGCCGAAGGAGGCTATTTTTTTTGCATACATCGCGAAACGTTAATGAAACGACAGAATCTTGGGTAATAATGCATGATGAGTTTACAACAAGACAAAAAGTAGAGCTAAAAGCCAGATAATATGTAAAAAAACAGCTAGAAGGAGATGAGAGCCGATGGAAGAGCGGAATGAGCAGTTATTTTATACAGGAACTTATGCGTCTCGTCAGGAAAGAGGAATATATGTATGTGCTTTGCGTGTGACCAATGGTGATCTGCGCATTGTTGGAGGTGTGGAAGGAATGGAGAGGCCTTCTTTTCTCGCTCTACACCCGGATGGGACGAAGCTGTATGCTGCCAGTGAAACAGAAGGAGGCGAGTTGTATGCGTATCAGGTGAATGCCCAGACGGGGGAATTACATCCTTTGGATCGAAAAGGGACGGAGGGAGCGCATACTTGCTATGTTTCCGTAACAACCGATGGACGATATGTGCTGGCTTCTAACTATTCAGGCAGCAATGCCGTTGTGTTCCTTGCGACGGAAGCAGGAGGATTAGGAGACATGTCGGGGCAAGTTCAGCATACCGGCTCAGGTATTCGCCAGGACCGCCAGGATGCGGCACATCCGCATTCGATTATTCCAGATCCTTCAGGACAGTATGCCATGGTATGTGATCTGGGACTGGACCAGATTGTGGTATACCGTTTGACAGAGGATGGAAAACTGGTGACCCATCGTGAGACAGATTTGCCACCCGGTTCTGGACCGCGTCATCTGGTTTTTCATCCTTCGCGTCCATATGCTTTTGTCGCCAATGAGTTGAACAATACAGTCGCTGTGTTTAGTTATAACGAACGTAATGGTGAGCTTACATTGCTGCAAAGCCTGTCCACACTGCCAGAAGGCATTATAGATGTAGAAAATACAGCAGCCGATATTCGGATTACGCCCTGTGGACGCTTTTTGTATGTGTCAAACCGCGGCCATGATAGCATCGTGCTATACCATGTCGATCTGGACAGCGGCAAGCTGAAGACGGTTGAATGGGTGGAAACCTTCGGCAGCACACCGCGTAACTTCAACATCTTGTCCGGTTATCTGGTAGTAGCGAATCAGGATGGAAACAACATCGTATCTTTTGCCATCCATAGTGAGGATGGACGGCTGACCCGAACGGGATATGTGCTGGAGGTTCCTTCACCTGTATGTATTGAACCTGTTCGCTAATCGGATAGCATGTGGCAAAAGAGTACGATATAAGTGGATGAAAAATAAAACACGGCGCTTTGTTTCCCATGAAAGGCATGGGCCAAACGCCGTGTTCAGGTCTTGAAGTGGTCTAAAAGCTATTTGCTGCTATCGCCAGCTTCTACCGCTACTGTTTTGGCATGATTTTCTGTATGTTTGTAGTACAAACGGAACAGGATATCCTGATTGTAGTTACCGAATCCGGTACCGAACAGGGTAACCCCTCCAACATGCTGGGCATCATCCAATATGGCAATGCGGAATTTCCATTGCTTCTGATCAATTAGCACTTGGCTTAAAGTCACGTCGGATATCTGCTTGCCATCCATAAAGGTACCTTCGGAGGTAACGCGAAGTCTTTTAAGGAGACCATATTGATTGATAAAATCAGGCCACCATGCAGGTGTGTATTTACCACGGTTATCCCCGAAATCCCCTGGGCTGGTCCATGTACCCAAATTCACATCATTTAGGAAAAAAGTGATATCTGAAGGCCAATTATCATTGGTAAAAGGGGCCTCGGATGATAGTTCCATCGAAATTTCCAGTTCCTCAGCTTTTTGGCTGGACAGTAGGAAATTCGGCACCTTATAATCCATATATCCCTGGCTAAACCACAGAATTTTGGAATTGAAGCGCTCAGGGTCCAAGAATGAACGAGGCTCATCGAATTCACCAATGATCTTTTCGACGGTAGCCAGTCCGCAGGTCGCCTGTATTTCAAAATCTGTAAAGTGTCCGACAGAAATCTCCGTCTGATGGAATTGTCGTACATCCTGCTGGTAGCGTGGCATGGCGATTTCAATTTTGTCTGTAGCCAGTGAGCACACTTTCTGTACCCCGCCTCGTCCAGGCAGCATTTTGGTCGAAATAATGGACGCTCTCTCCAGTTTCTTGACATGCATCGTCATAATCGCACTGCTGAGCCCCAACGCTTCCGCCAGCTCACGTATATTCATAGGCTTCTCCGCAAGCAGAACAATCATGTTTAGCCGAACCTCACTGGCCAGCGCTTCATATACGGGAAGTGATTTTTCAGAAATGTCCAGTTGCATAGTTCCTCCAATTCTAACGCACATCATAAATTGATGGTAGTTTAACATATATGGATTTTTTTCAATAATCATACATAAAAAACGATATGATTTACATTTATATAAACAATATACCCTTTCCTTGATCACTGGCACAAGCCTAACCCCTCAAAAAGCCGGAAATTGTTCAAAAAACAGGACACCCCATGAACTCTTTCTTTGTTGTTGGGATGTCCTGTGATGGTATGTGATTTGCAGGGTGGATACAGGGTAGAGTCAAGTGCCTTTGGTGCTTAGGACCGGATATGTCCTTCTGCCAAAGAAGAGCCAGCCGTTTTATCTTTATCTGCTGCGTGTACATCCTGATGTTGAGAAGCATCTGCCTTGATCAAGCCGGGGTGACCAACATAAGGACGATCGCTGCGCGAGCGGCCTCGGGTAAGTCGGAAGCCAATCAAGAACAGCACAAGCTGCACAGCCAGTATGTAGGGAGACGCTTCCGGTCCGATCCATTGAAACAGAGCGACAGCGGCGATTACCATGCACAACAGGCTTGTTGGAAAATGGGATGCCGTCACGTCCAGATCATTTTGCCTGCGCAGGGTCATCAGCCGGTATACATACAGTAGGGCGATCAAGCCGGAAACGAACCTCATCCATGCATACCCTATGAGCCATGAGGCAGATTGTGCAGTGTCGGGCAGACTAACATCGACATGGCTGGAGGCTATCAGTTCCACAACCAGCCTTGAGACCAACCAGACGATTCCTGCCAGCGCCAACGGACCAGCTGCTGGACGTAATAGCTTCCACAATGCTGTTCCCCAGCCCGGAGCATGAGATTCCAGCAGAACAAGACGCCGTTCCTCGATGAGTTTGTTCATTTCACGCTCCAGTGATTTGAGAAGCAATTCTCTGCGGAACGTATCACATTCCCGAAGGGATGCTTGAACCTGCTCTTGAAGGTGAGGGGTCAAATAGGGAGCAGCTTTGGTTTCCTGAAGAGCGTGGATGAGTCCGTTCTGGTACTGCTTTTCGCTGTTATTGAACCCATTCTGGGTAGCGGTTTGGAGACAACCAGCTAATCGTCCATAGATACGCAGCGATTCCTGTAATTCTTCCAGCCGCTGCTGACGCGAATTTCGAAGCTGGGCTGCACTGTGAACATACAGCCATACCAGCAAAGATAACGCCAGCAGGAAGGCAATCAGACCGGGTGAGATATATGCGACTAACGCCGCGAAGTCCGTCGGGGACACCCGCAATCCCTCCTTCCATTGTTCTTTCTACACTATTGCACAGACTACACAGGCATTTCAAGGGCTTGTATACCTTTGACCAGGATATATGAAGTATTTTTTGGTAAAATAGACAAGATACAAGCAGGAGGGTAGATTCGGTATGGATAAAAATATAAAAATTGCAACAGAAGATCATGAGACATCGAATCGATATCTTGCACGGGTTTAAGCTGGAGATAAAACGGATAAATAACAGTAAGTAAATTATAGACAGGAAGAAGGCATATTTATATGAAAGTTATTATTTTTGGAGCAACTGGAACCATTGGTCAAGCGTTAGTAAAGGAAGCAATCAAGCGCAAGTATGAAGTGACAGCAGCGGTCCGCGACCCCCAACGTGTGACGGAGCGAAGTGAATACTTGACGGTGGTTCAAGCAGATATTCTAAATCCGAATTCCGTTACGGAAGTGGCCAAAGGGCACGATGCTATCATTAGCGCGTACGGTCCCAAGTTTGGAGAAGAGGAAGAACTGCTCGAAGCGACTCGTTCTTTGCTGGAAGGAACCCGGCGTTCCGGCGCGGAGCGCATACTTGTCGTTGGCGGAGCGGGAAGTCTGAAAACAGAAAACGGTGAACGCCTCATGGATACCGCCGAGTTTCCGGAGGAAGTGAAGCCGCTGGCGGCTGCCCATGCAGATGCACTGGAGCTGTACCGCGCTGCGGATGTAGACTGGACCTATTGTAGTCCTGCCGGAATGATTGAATCGGGAAAACGTACAGGACAGTTCCGTATTGGCTTGGATCATTTGGTGGTTGACGAATTAGGCCATAGCCGTATCTCGGTCGAAGATTATGCGGTAGCCCTGATTGATGAGTTAGTAGAAGGGGAATTTGTCAATTCCCGTTTTACAGTCGGGTATTAATAAGCAGGGATAGCCATATGGGAGGCGAAAAGCATGTATATGGTGACCGCCGAAGAAATGCGGCAATTGGATCGGTACACAATTGACAGGCTGGGTATCCCGGCCCTTACGTTGATGGAAAATGCCGGGTGCGCGGTAGCTGACGAGGTATTGAAGCTACGTGCCGAGAGAAGTGGGAAGAGCAATGGCGGCTTCTCAGTAGGCACTTCTGATCTAACACGTGGGATTGAGCGTGCTGAAGTGTTAGGGCCGCAGTGGGCAGAAGAGGTTACACACACAGGGCCGGGGGATATACCGGGACATGGCGGTGTTATACGGACAGAGTCGTGGAGTCAAGGACGACATGACTTACGGGAACGAGAACACTGGTATATCCTCGTAGGTAAAGGCAACAACGGTGGTGACGGACTGGTAGCGGCCCGCCATCTAACGGATGCAGGGCTGCGTGTCACCGTTGTGTACGTCGAGCCGCCAGACACGCTGCGCGGTGAAGCGGCTGCGCAGCGCGATATCATCGCGGCTCTGGGAATCCCGTCTGTCCTCTATGGGCGGGATTCCCTCGACCTGTGCGGCGCTTCTGGCATCGTCGATGCCCTGCTGGGTACGGGCACGCAAGGCCCGCCGCGCGAACCCTACGCCTCGCTGATCCGCGAGGCCAATGCCAGCGGCGTGCCGCTCGTGTCGGTAGACGTGCCTAGCGGCCTCGACGCCGACACAGGTGCGCTGCACGAGCCGTGCATTCGTGCGCGCGTCACCGTATGCCTCGCCTACTTGAAGCGTGGGCTCGTCCAATATCCGGGCGCCGGGACTGCAGGCGATGTGGTGGTACGCTACATCGGTATTCCACCCGGCCTTGCACGTGAGTGTGGCGTGCAGCTGCGGCTCTTGAACCGTGACACGCTGCGCGCTGCACTGGATGTGGATGTAAGCCGCAGCCGCGTGCCGGACGGGCACAAGGGCACCTACGGCCATGTTCTCGTCGCGGCCGGAAGCCTGCGCATGAGCGGCGCGGGCTTGCTGGCCGCACGTGCCGCTCTGCGCATCGGCAGCGGCCTTGTCACGTGGGCGGTGCCCGAGGCGTTGTTGCCGCGCGTCATTGGCGCCGCGCCGGAACTGATGCTCGCTGCCGCAGCAGCAGGCGGAGACGGCGAATGGAATGCCGACTCCGCAGACGAGCTGCTACAGCTCGCGCAGGCACGTGATGTGCTGGCCGTCGGCCCCGGCCTCGGCCGCTTTGCAGGGGACACCGGCTGGCTGCGCCGCCTGTGGGAAGAATACGGCGGTCCGCTCGTGCTTGATGCGGACGCCTTGAACATCCTCGCCTCGGCGGGGCCTGAGCTGGAGGCTTGGAAGCCGAGAAGTGCGGCGGTCGTACTAACGCCGCACCCCGGTGAAATGGCTCGTCTGCTGGGCATACCGACAGCAGAGGTGCAGCGTGACCGCATCACCCATGCCCGGGAGTACGCCCGAACACGTGGGGTCACGCTGGTGCTCAAAGGAGCGCGTACCGTCATCGCTTGTCCTGACGGAACAGCCTACGTCAATACCACAGGCCATGCTGGGATGGCGACAGGCGGTGCGGGCGATGTGCTGACAGGCATCATCGCAGGTTTGCTGGCCCAGGGCTTGAATGCTTCGCAGGCAGCAGCCTTTGGCGTGTATCTGCATGGTGCGGCTGGAGAAACAGCCGCACGTCATCGCCAGCATCCTGCCTCTGTGATAGCTGGCGACATTATTGAAGCTCTATAGGCCATAGCAGCAGTGGCAGGAGGAAGGCCAGCATGATCTGTAATCCATATTCACGGTTCAGCCAGTACCTTCCTCCATAATACAGGAGTGTAATCCCTGCACCTGCTATGCCGTTGCTCCATGAAATGCCCGTTCCGGCAGGCGACATCAAAGAACCTAGCAGGAGAAAGACACTGAATCCTGCAGCGAGGTATAGGGTGAGCTGCTCGGGCTTACGAAGCCAGGGTAAAAGATCGCGTAGCGCATCAGCGGCAAGAGCGGCAGGAAGGGCAAAACCATAGGCCCACAGCTGCGCGGTCAGTTCACCACTATTGCCTGCTATAGTCAGAGGAATTCCTGTTATTTCCTCTGTCAGATAGCAGTAGACCCATAAGAGACCAAAAACCAATCCTCCACAGGCCAGTTTATTCAGCGCATAACAACCAAGCTCCATCCGCCAAGGCATTTTGGAATTAAATTCATTCCAAGGCTGTCTCATGTTGCGACTCCTCCTCTTATCACACTCGGTATTCATAACCAATCAAGGAATTTATTTTCAATTACAATCCGCTTACCGTTTACGACACTTCAGTTTACGTTAGCTGTGTATCATGTTCCTAAGCAAAATAAAGATTGCGGATAGCCGCGGTACGGAAAGGCGGGGATTGCATGATACAGGCGGTTATTTTTAATCTCGAAAGTACATTGTTAGACCCCGGAGGACGAGGCTTAACCCAGGGAATGCGTGACATTTTCAGATGGAAAGGTATACAGGTAACTGAAGAACAGGTGTCTCATGGGCGAGGAATGCCGATCCGGGATCATATTGCGAATGTGCTGGGACTTTCAGAGGTTCGGAAAAAATGGCTGGAGTGCTTTGGTGCGCATCCTGGCAGAGCGGATATTGAGCATATTTATCTTGAGCTTGTCCCTGTTCTCCGCTCCTTGATCCAAGGGGCTGAGCCTGCTATCGGTATAGACAGGGCGCTGCAGGAGTTGCAGGATCGTCGCATTCAGTCAGGCGCCACTGCATCCTGTCCGATGGAAATGCTCAGTCACAAGTTTACGCCTGCACAGTCACCCTATACGTTGGATTGTATGGTAGCCCCTTGTGAAGTTTCGCAGGGGAGGCCTTATCCGTGGATGATCTATGAAATTGCACATCGCTTGCAGGTATTCCCACTTAGCGATATTGTGAAAGTAGGAGATACAGTAGCCGATATGCAAGAGGGACGGAACGCCGGTGTATGGACGATTGGTGTGTTGAACCATAACGAAAGCGTGACGACCGCAGCTCAAACGACCAGCCATGAAGCGGATGACAGAGTGGCTGAGGAACGGCGCAGACAGAGTGTATATGGTTTGAAAAGGGCAGGAGCCCACATCGTGATGAACTCGGTCGCTGACTTGCCGCGTATTTTGCGTGAAATCGAAATGCTCCAGCATACGGGAGGCTATCCTTCTTATACGAAACAGGTGAAAACAGCCGCGCTACCTCCATCATAAGAACAGGTATGAGTCTGGAGTGCTTGAATACACACTTCTAGGTTATATGTATGCACCTACTCGGATAAAGGTGAACTCTGCTTGGCTTTCAAAACATAAAAATGGAGCACTAGCTACGTTTGCGAATGCTCCATTTTAGTTTACTCCTTTTTGTCTGTTGAACTGAAGAATTTATGCGATCTGAATAACTTGAACACCCCAGGCTAATCCTGCGCCGAAGCCAGCCAGGACGACAATATCACCAGCTTGAATTCGCTGCTGTTCCATAGCTTCCGCGAGCGCAATGGGAATAGAAGCAGCTGACGTATTTCCGTATTTTTCGATATTTATAAAGAACTTATCCAGTGGAATTTTCAACTTAACTGCCGCATGTTCAATGATTCGGATATTGGCCTGATGCGGAATGATCAAAGCAATATCATCTATGCTTAATCTTAATTCCTCCATAACTTTAGTCAGCATAGATTCCAGAATGCGCACCCCAAACTTGAAAACCTCTCGTCCATGCATTGTAATAGGCCCTGTGACGGGGGAGATCAGCATGTCTGCTCCACGTTCTTCCGAGCCAAGCAAGGAAAAAGACGAGAAAGCACCGGGATGAGATTGAAGGACAACAGCACCTGCTCCATCTCCAAATAAAACGGCGGTATTACGGTCCTGCCAATCTACGATTTTGGAGAACTTGTCTGCTCCAATCACCAGGACGTTGTGGTATGCACCCGCCTTCATCATGTCACTGCTGATCGAGAGGGCATATACAAAACCGGAGCAGGCTGCCGATAAGTCGAATGCAGGTGCGCGGCTTCCTAGCTTTTGCTTGACCAACATGGCCGTGGAAGGGAAAGCATAGTCAGGGGTGGACGTTGCCACTACAATAAGATCCACATCTTCCGATGATAATTGAGCACGGTGTAAAGCATGAGTTGCAGCCAGGACGGCAAGATCAGAGGTTTCTGCGGATGCTTCTGCGATATATCGCTGACGGATACCTGTTCGCTGAATGATCCATTCATCGGATGTATCCAGAGATGCGGCTAATTCCAAATTGGTGAATAGTGATGCCGGTACATAGAATCCTGCACCCGTAATAATAATGCCGTTGGGCTTGAGAGCTGATTGCATGAACGTTTCCCTCCAATAAAATAATCACACAAAAGACCGTAAAGACCAAAAAAACCAAAAAACGATATGGATAAAAATATAACACAAGCCAATTAAAAAGGAAATATGTAAAAGAGCAGCCCGCTGTGTGAGAATCAATAATCATTATGAGGCTTGCTTATATGGGTATTCAGTGCTAATATTTAGACACAAAAAACCCAAAAACGAATTCAAAGAGAATTACACAGGGAGGTTACAACGCTATCGTGTCACTTACTAAACGCCGACTGCAATTTTTGCATACATTAGTGGAACTGTACCAAAAAACAAAACTACCTATTCATTATGAGGCCTTGGCTAAATCATTAGGGGTTAGTAAGTGGACGGCCTATGACATGCTGAAAGAAATTGAAAAGCTCGGGTTTATTACGCGCAGCTATGAGGTGAATACCAAGGTAACCGGACGTTCACAGGTTGTATTTGTACCTACAGATAAAGCTTCGGATTTGTTCAACCAGTCCCGGAATGAATTAGTGGATCTGGTGGATTGGAAAAAAACCGTCGAGAATATCTCGGGACTGCTCAAGGATTTGAACAATACAGGTCCCAATGAGGCGGTCCGAAAAATTTGGGCTGAAATTCCTGAAGCCAGTGTCAGAATCAATTTTTGCGCCTATATTATAGGGCTGCTTTTGATGTACTTGAAGAAGCTGGGAGGTAAAAGAGGTCCCTGGATTCAGCGGATTGTCCTTACAGCGCCAAGCAAGGAAATGGGCATGACCATGTTTGTTGGCACTGTGTTGGGTATGGCCTTACAAACGATGAACGATGAACTAGGCCTTGAAATTACGGAGCTGGTTTCCCGTTTTCTGCAATCCATTTCGGATCTTTCTGACGAGGAAAAAGGGTTGCTTTCCGATTTTCTAAGCGAGGCTTTTCATTTTTGAATATAACAGGAATGAGTCATTTGTGAGGAGAGGAAGCGGGCCTCCTTACGTTTAGTTTTTGGGTCTTTTGTGTGTTTGGACGCATGCAGTAAATACATGTAAAGGGGTTGCGTATATGCCGAAGGTAGGATTGGTTTTGGGTGGGGGAGCAGTCAGAGGACTTGCTCATTTGGGGGTACTGAGAGCGTTCGAAAGACACGGGATTCAGGTCGATTGTATCGTCGGTACGAGTATGGGCGGCATTGTTGGCGGACTTTATGCGGCGGGTGTTCCTACGGATGCTCTATTGGATTGTATTAAAAAGACACCTAAATACCGCCTGTTGGATATCGGCATACGCCATCGTGGTTTAATTGGCGGTAACAGCATGAATACGGTGGTGAATGAGCTACTGCAGCAGTATGGACAGCATACGCAGAAGATTGAGGATCTTCTTATCCGTTTTGAAGCTGTTTCTGTCGATTTACTGGAAGGCAAGCAATTCATTTTTGAACAAGGTGATTTGGTGACAGCACTGCGGGCTACGATGGCGTTTCCTGGCTTATTCGCTCCTGTGATGCATGAAGGCAAGATGCTGGTCGACGGAGGGGTATTAAACAATTTGCCTGTAGAAGAGATGAGTCGGGAAGCAGATTGTTTAGTAATTGCTGTTGATGTGGCACGGGGACATGAAAAGAAGCCGCCGCGAAATATGGTGGAAGTTGTATACCGCTCTTACAGCTTGATGACCGCCGAACGAAAGCATAATAGTCTCCGGCTAGCAGACGTTGTTATTCGCCCTGAAGTCGGACATATTGCGGCGTTTGATTTTACAAAATGGCCTGAATGCGTCGAGGCTGGCGAGGAAGCGGCTGAATGCATCATGGATGAACTGAAGCCGCAAATAGCCAATCATGGGCAATCAGCACAGATGCATGTTTAGTATGTAAAGAAAAGAAGTGCCTCTTAGTCGACACGCACGCATAGATCATCTGCCACTGATCCGCTCCAGACACATCTTGTATTCATCTGTTGAAAACGCAAATGACCCGTAAAAGAAACGCTTTTTCAAAGGTTCATCTTACGAGTCACAATTCATCATGCATGGGTAATCCCTTTTTTACTATTCAGCGTTTTTCACCCGGAACTGGTCAGCATGTCGCTGCAGATTGTTTGATAGTGTGGTCAGATTGCGGGCTACTTCGGATAGTTCTTTTACCGCTAGGGCCTGCTTCTGAGCGCTTGCTGATACATCTTCTGTCATTCCGGCAGTCTGCTGTGCCGCGCTGGCTGTGTGATTTAAATGTTGATCTACGCTGTGACGTACCTCTTGCATCTCTGCCGTCAATTGAGCCAGATGTGCAGCTAACTCCTGAACTTCCTGTGAAACCTGGGTGACTTTGTCAACAGACTGTAGACATACCGAAATTTGTACTTCTTGTTCATTGACGGTCTTTATGTTTTCATCAAATTGATCACCCATTTGCTCAATTTGCTCAACAAAGCTTCTTAAGATTTCATCGATTTCACGAATCGATATGGCGGATTGCTGGGCAAGTTGTCCCATTTCATGAGCGACCACAGAAAAACCCTTGCCAGCTTCGCCTGCACGTGAGGCTTCAATAGATGCATTAAAGGACAAAATCTGCGTCTGCTTTACGATGCCCTGTACCTGCTGACCGATGTTAGCCGCCTCGCGGGATTTTTCGGTTAACGCGTGTGACATGCGCTGCATCTGCTTGATACGCAAGGCGCTTTCTCGTCCTTTCTCTAATAACAGTTCATGCTCACTAGCTACCTGATTACGAACCTCATTGAGATGATGGGCCGTATCCGTAAATTGTTGCACATGGCTTCCGACTTCATCCAGCGTTTGTCCTAATCGATCAGATTGTTGAACCGATTCCACCGCTTGATCCGCTTGGTTAATAGAGACATCGGCAATTTGCTGGAGTGTACGGGACAGTTCCTCAGTCTGGTGGAGTGTTCCTTCCGTTGTCACGACGATATTCTCCGATGCGTGCTGGAGTGTGCTTGAACTGCTTTGAATATCCACAATCATATTCGACATGGCTTCCACCATTTTGTTCGTCAATTTGCTGATTTCGCCTAACTGATCATATGTTACTTGCGACGATGTAACCGTAAGGTTGCCGTCGGCTACTTGCTCCAGTGTATTTTTAATAAATCTCACCTGACGCAGTATCCGTCGGGTTACCAGCATCATAGCCGCAATTGAGATGATCAGAATGATGGAGATAACAGGGATAACTAATCGGTAGGCCTCGGGCAAGGTATGTTCGTATACTTCAGTCACAGAGGACAGGGATCTGTCGATTCCCAAATATCCAATGATGGTTCCATCGGTATCCTTAATGGGAGTAAAGGAGGAAAACATCGTCCCCCACTCAGGGTCCGTTGTAATATCTGTAGTTACCGTTTCCCCTTGTTTTAATTTCTCTTCCGTTTCTTTAAGGGTAAAACTTACAGGAGTTCCGAATGGACTGTAGTCTTTGTCGTCCCATGCGGCTCCATCCACTGTAATTTTCCACTCATTTCCAACCCGGTTGTACATATAGATGTACAGGATTCCAGTTTGCAACCTGAGCGTATTTAACTCGTTCCGAAGCTGCTTATACTCGCTGCTTTGCTCAGATGAATTAGTGTTTAAGCTCTTGACTGCGGACTTGTCCAGTAACTGGGCCGTGTTCTTTGCCAGCGTTTCATTGTTTAGCTGCATGGTTGATAGAGAAGCATTTTGGATAGATTGATTGGTCGTCCACAGAACAATAACGCCAATCACTATTAAAGGAATGAGCAAGATGAAGTAGAGTTTGGATTGTAATCCCATTCTTTTTTTAACGCTGCTTTTCATAATATGCTCCTTACTATATTTTTTTCACCTTCATATATATCGTGTACAAATAGGAAAATATGAATAGTAATTCAGATGTTTCATGATTTTTTTTGCGTATTTGCGTAAATTCTCATGAAAAAAGCCTTAGCCCGGTAAGTACCGAGTTAAGGCTGTATCTTATGACTTACAAATCGTCAAATCCGTTGTCATCTCCGACCTTGCCATAATTGCGTGATTTTGCTTCAAAAAAGTCTGTTTTTGTCGCATTCAGCGCTTCGTCTGAGAATGGTTTAATCCAAGGCATACAGTTTACATCTACGCCTTCGTATGCTTTGTCCATACCAAGCAATCTCAGGCGCATATTTGCCATGTATTTGATATAATCGCTCAGCTCGTTCAAGTCGATGCCGCGAACCTCTTTGAGCGTATAATGCGCCCAATTCGTTTCCAGCTCCACAGCGCGGTTAATCATACGATAGACATAGTCCGTATTTTCCTTGGTGTTCAGCTCAGGGAAATCGGACAATAGCTGCTTGAACACTTCGGCAAAGAAGTAGCAATGCTGATTTTCATCACGCTGAATATACGAGATCATTTGGCTGGTTGCCATCATTTTCTGATCACGGGCCAAATTGTAGAAGAAAGCAAATGTGCTGTAAAAGAAAATGCCCTCCAAAATCAAATCGGCTACCATCGCTTGGAAAAAGGTTTGCGGGTTCTGCTCATCGCGGAACTCCTGGTAAATATCCGAGATGAATGTGTTACGCTCCAGCAGGACAGGATCGTTTTTCCAGTATTCAAAAATTTCCTTCTGTTCCTGATCTGACACCAAAGAAGACAGAACGTAGGAGTAGGACTGGTTATGCACCACTTCCTGCTGCCCGATAATCGCCGAAATAGCTTCCAGCGAGGAATCGGTAAAATAGCGTTTTACATCCCCGACAAACATCGTTTGCATGGAATCCAGCACAGCCAGCAGGCCGATGTTAATTTTGAAGGTGCGCTGTTCTTCGGCATCCAGCACAGGGAACTGGGACGCGTCCTTGGACATCGGAATTTCATCTGGAATCCAGTGGTTCAGCAGCAGTACTTTATACAGTTTGTACATATGCGGCATCCGAATATCGTTCCAATTCAAAATACCGGAGCTTTCGCCTTCAATAATACGGGTAGAGCGATTTGGCGCTTCCGTGTTAAAAATCTTCTGTAACTGCATGAGAGCTTCTCTCCTTTAGTTTAGGATGCGCAGCTATCACATTCTTCAATCGTCAGTGCGCGGCTGCGTACATAATAGGTCGATTTCATACCTGATTTCCAGGCATGGATGTGCAGCTCTAAAAATTCAGTTGCTTTAATATCAGGCCGTACATACAGGTTAAAGCTTTGGCCTTGGTCAATATGACGCTGACGTGCAGAAGCCATGTTGATCGAAGCGTGTTGATCCAGCAAGAAAGCTGTCTTGTAGTACCAGATGGTTTTCTCGTTCAAATCCGGTGCTGGGTTAGCGATCTTGTAAGTTGTTTTCTCTTCATAGGAAAGCAACTCATACAATGGGTCAATGCTGGCGGTAGAGCCTGCAATAATAGACGTGGACCCGTTAGGCGCGATGGCGAACAGCCATGCGTTGCGGACACCGTTTTGTTTGACTTCTTCTGCAAGCTCGATCCACTCGGACGTTGTGACAAATTTCCCTTCGAGTGTACCGTCCGTATAGCCACGGGAAGTGAAATAATGCCCGCTAGACCAGTCAGAACCCTCGAATTTCGCATAACGGCCTTTTTCTTTCGCTAGCTCCATGCTGGATTTGACTGCCAGGTAGTTAATCTTTTCATACAAATGATCGTTATAGGTTACCGCTTCATCGGATTCCCAACGGATACCTTCCAGTGCAAGTAGATGATGCAGTCCAAATGTACCCAGACCCACAGCGCGATATTGGCTGTTCGTATATTGTGCTTGCAGCACTTCAATGTTGTTGATATCAATAACATTATCCAGCATACGTACCTGAATCGGTACGAGGCGATCCAGCACACCTGCCGGAACCGCACGAGCCAGATGGATGGAGTTCAGGTTGCAAACAACAAAGTCGCCAGGAATTTTGGAAATAACAATGCGTGTTTGTCCGTCCTTGGTGACCAGTTCTTCTTTTTCCACTACAGTTGCAGATTGGTTTTGCATAATTTCCGTACACAGGTTGGAGGAATATACCATACCATGGGCGCGGTTCGGGTTGGCCCGGTTTACCGTATCACGATAGAACATGTACGGTGTACCTGTTTCCAGTTGTGATTTCATCAGGCGCTTCATGATGTCGATGGCAGGCACTGTAATACGAGAGAGAATGGGATGCTGTGACGCCTCCTCATACTTTTCGCGGAAGGTACCTGAACCGAAGGTTTCATCATAAAAATCTTCCAGGCCCAGTGGACGACCCTTGTCATCTTTCCAGCCCATCACCTTCTTCACTTCATGCGGACAGAACAGATTCCATTCGCCCCGTGCTTCGACCCGCTCCATGAACAGATCGGGCAGACATACGCCGTGGAACACGTCATGTGCACGCATCCGCTCGTCACCGTTGTTCAGCTTCAGGTCAAGGAACGCGAGGATATCCTTATGGAATACGTCCAGATATACGGCAATTGCACCTTTGCGAGTACCCAATTGGTCTACGCTAACAGCTGTATTGTTGAGCTGACGAATCCACGGAATGACGCCAGAACTTGTATTTTTATGTCCACGGATATCGGACCCGCGCGCCCGTACTTTACCGAGGTACACGCCGATGCCGCCGCCCATTTTGCTAAGACGGGCTACATCCGTATTGGAGTCGAAAATACCTTCCAACGAGTCGTCTACGGTGTCTATAAAGCAGCTGGAGAGCTGTCCGGCCACCTTTTTTCCGGCATTGGACATGGTTGGTGTAGCTGCTGTCATGTACATGTTGCTCATCGCCCAGTACGCTTCTTTGACCAGCTCCATACGCTTGTCGGCAGGCTCTTGGTGCATCAGGTACATCGCGATGATCATGTAGCGTTCTTGCGGCAGTTCCATTACGCGTCCATCAAAATCATTGGCCAAATAGCGCTCAGACAGCGTTAATAGCCCGATATAATCGAACAGCAGGTCATTTTTCGGCAATATGGAATCGCCCAGCTCATCAATCTGCTCCTTGGTATAGTAGTCGAGCAGTTCTTGACGGTAAATTCCTTTTTGGACCAAATCGGTAATCAGCGGATAAAAAGCGCCGTAAGGCTCGTCCGCATAGGATTTGTAACGTCGGTGAGTAGCAGCTTTTTTATACAAGGAAGTGAGCAAAGCACGTGCAGCGGCAAATTTCCAGTCCGGTTCTTCCTTACTAACCAATTCAAGGGCAGCCATCGCAAACGCGTTGCTGATGTCATCCCCCGTGACTTCGTCCCGGCGCAGCTTGCTAGTTACACCGCGAATGAGACGATCTTTATCCAGCTTGTCCAGCCCGCTGAGTACACGGTCGGCATATACGGAAATGCGTATTTCATCAAAAGCCAACTGGCGATTGTTTGGTTTGGTTACGAGTTGTGGCATAGGATTAATTCCTCGCTTTCCTGATTTGGAATCATACTTGGGAATAGCATGAAAATGATCATGATGAGAAGATAATGGCGAAAAAAGCGATGGTCAGACAGCATTTGGGGGCTGTATGTAATCCAATAACATAGAAATAGCGATGCACCTGCCAATGAAGGGGGAAAAGATGGTTCCCGTACGATTTATCGGCTACATCACTATATTTAGACGTGTTATGAATATTTAACCCAACATATTGTGTGTATAAACTTAAAATTTCAAATAAGTGCAAGGAGTATTATAGCAACATTCGAAGCCATACGTAAAGGAAAAGGAATGGAAAATCAAAATATGCAGAGAAGTCGCGGGCTGTATTTGAATTGAGGCAGTTTGAACGGTACAATGAATGATAAAGATGTTTCCTACAGAAACAAGCAGCATACATATGAACTTTTTTTGTGAAATAAGGTTGCTCGTTCTATCGGACTGAGGTTTTAGATTTTTAAAGAAGTGACGATTTTAAATTAAAAGGAGGAACTTGGCGATGGCTATTGCAGAAGTGACAGTGATCCCGATTGGAACGGGGAGTACAAGCCTGAGCGACTACGTTGCCCAGATGCAAAAAGTGTTGAAGACGCAAAAAGGAATTACCTATGAGCTTACCTCCATGAGTACGATTATTGAAGGTTCGTTGGACGATGTGTTCACCGCCATTGCTGCGCTGCACGAAGCGCCATTCCTGTCTGGAGCTAAGCGTGTTTCCACCTCGGTCAAAATTGATGATCGCCGTGACAAGCCTTCCTCCAGCCACCAAAAGCTCCGTTCCGTCGCAGAGAAACTATCGGGCACCGCGACAGGAAATGTTACCGAACTAAATCCAAATCCTAGTTGAAAAAGTTGATGTAAGTGATTGATTTTTATGTAACTAAGAGTATAATAGTTTTTGTTGTCAGTTACACTGACCTGCTGGTGTAGCTCAGGGGTAGAGCAACGCACTCGTAATGCGTAGGCCGGGGGTTCAATTCCCTTCACCAGCATAGCTATAAACTCAAGCACAGCGCGGCTTCCAAGCTTTTGGAGGGCGCGCTTTTTTGTGGTTTTGGACAATCTTCTACGCTGAGGTCTTTTTAGTAGGATTATTATGCTATATATAATTAGTTCTTTGTTTTGTTTCATGCTAAAAATCGAATTCTTACATTAGTTGCATAGTATATTGACAGGTGGTTAATTTTGGTGAAAAATGAAGTATGTTTTTAAAAATTATGGAAAGTTTATGCGAAGGGTGGCTATGGCATGAAGCATACACCTACGATACGAGCAGAATTAGACAGATACTTAAAACAAGAGAGCATGAGTCTAACGCAATTCGGGCATATAGCAGGCATGAATAGGGGAATAGTAAGTGCTATTGTGACGGGGAATAAGTCTATGTCTGTTAACCAGCTTGACCTAATTACTGAAGCTATGGATTTACCGGAGGGCTACTTTTACGACTTATTTATAGAAAACTACATCATCGACACTCCCCCGAATATGAGACGAATCGAGCCGTTTTTGTTTCGCTGTGCGGAGTTGGACAAGCTGGATGCGATCCGTCGAGTGGTGGGAAGCATTATGGACAACGTACTCTATTCGCCTAAACTATTTGATATAGCAGAAGTACTATTAGCACAGGGACGACATGAGGCTGCATTGCTGCTCTATGAGGGCGTAGCTGAAGCGGAGAAGTACCAACATTCTGAACGTTTAGCCATCTGTCAATATCGTATATTCACGATTCAAGTTGGAGACGATCAAAGTCGCAATCTCAGTGCAGCTACGATATTTGAAGCTTTTGTTGAACGCCTAGATGAAATAGACCAGCTTGATGCATTGAAGGACTTGGCTAATGTGTACAGGTCTTTGCGTAAATGGAACAAGGTAGATGAAGCGGCGAAAAAAATGAAGCAGAAAGCGAAAGCTCAATATTCGTTAAAACATCAACAAGAGAGTCGAGAGCGTGATGAGTCTGCCAAGAAGCTAAGTCGCCCGTTGTTTGTATATATTTCATATGCCGATTTATTGTGTGCAAGTGTCTGTGAAGCCCAAGGCGACTATCAACAAGCTCTAGATTATACATACACCTACGCTAATCTAGATTGGGTCAAAGAGACTGACGAAGACACTCAACACTGGGTTAGCTTGTTTAAAAGTTGGGCAGAAGGTAATACTTACGTATATAAACTGTTGTCAGGAGATATAAGTGTGCTTCAAGATTATGTTGAATATATTGCAGTGACATCAGCCACTAACGAGAATGAGAAAATCTCAAAACTGTTGAATGTTATAATTTCAGCAAACCAATATAACATAGATGTGGAAGGTATACTTCAACAATTTGAAGCCGAAATAAACGCTTTTGCACAACAGCAACCATCATCAGATGATATGTATACCCAACAGGTGATACCGGATTATATCGCGTGGTTTGGTTACGAGTTAGCTTATTATTATTTACATCGAGGCTCTTACATTGATGGTTTTAAACATTTGATGTATGCAATGGTAAGTTATCATACATTAAATAATGAGACTAATTTTATAAACTGTATGGGTTTGTTTTTACATTTTCGGGATTATGCAGTTTCAGAAACTAAAGCAGCATTTTTAAATTTCATTGAAAAGGTGTGGATGACCAATGTTAAAAAAAATGGTACTGCTGATCATCGCGGCTAGCTTTTTGTTTATTGTTACTGTGCCGGATCAAGCCCTTAACCACCACAATAGTATTCAGCCTTACGTTACCATTGGAGGTGCTTAAACGTAAGCAAAGCAAATCCCCGCTAACCTTAACTGGTCGGCGGGGATTTTTGTTGAAGGAATTACTACATCGTTCACCGAATGAATTATCAAGGTGATCAGCATGAATCATACATATAAAGTGTCAAAATCGGATATAGAACTGTTTGCAGCTACATTAAGCTAGGATCTGTATTTTAAGACGATATATACCATCTTTGAAATTGCACTGGATGTGGGTGTCCAGTCCATTTCTTATTTAGTAACAATAGGGGTTCCAGTCCTACTGCTCATTTTTTTAAATAGTAAGATGGCAAGAAGTAAAGCTATGCTTACAGCGGCAAAACCCAGCCAATTCAAATATAGGACAGATGTACGACTGATGACTAGCCCACCTAATCCAGATCCCAGTGCAAAACCAAATTGGATGAACGAAGTATTTACGCTAAGAGCAATGTCCGGATTTCGAGGCGCCAGAGTAACCAGATAAAGTTGCTGGGCCGGGGAAATACTCCAAGTTGCTAACATAAAAATCATTAAAACCAAGATTAATACCAAGAGATTGACTCCGGCTAGAGCGAATAAAAGAAGAGTCGCCCCTTGTAAGATGAGCCCGAGACAAATGGTAAATTTCGATCCCTTTGCATCTGCCAATTGTCCGCCCACTCTTGATCCGACAAAGCTGCAAATGCCCGCCAGGAACAGAACACCGCTAATTTCTGTCATGGAAAGAGAGGACGTGGCTTGCAAGAAAGGCGTAATATAAGTAAACAGTGTAGAATAGCCGCCGACATAAAATAACGTAATAACCAAGGCCATCAGAATGGTTGGATTTCTTAAAATAGAGAGCTGCATTCTTAGGGTAACCTTTTCTTCTTCTTTGATTGCCGGAACTTTTTTATAGATGATAAGTAATGGAAGAACACTTAATAATCCGATTAAAACAAATAGCACTCTCCATCCAAACATCTCACTAAAAAATGTGCCCATGGGAACACCAAGCACTAGCGAACTGCTAAGCCCCATCAAAATGATACCGATGGCATTGCCCCTTTTTTCTTTTTCAACGAGTCGTGTCGCTACTGCCATGGCTACAACGGTAGCGATTCCTCCGCTAGCCCCTTGGATAATTCGTATCCATAGTACTGTTTCATAAGCAAGATCTACAAACATAAGTCCGTTGCTGGCAATAAACACACCAAGGGTGGTCATTAGTAGTTTCTTGCGATCTGCATTGATCGTTAATGCAATCAAAATCGGAGCGACAATGGCCGCGGCGAGAGCAAACACAGTCACCAATAACCCAGCTTCTGAAGTAGATACTCCCAAGTCCACAGCGATCATCTCAATGACTCCCGTAATAATATATTCAATGGTTCCAATCAGAAAAACAGCCAGTGCCAGGACATAGATGATCCGTTTATTTTTCAATTTACCCCACTCCACCTTCTTCAGTTATCTATTTATAATGGGAATTTGTATTTCTATGAATTGTGCATCTCGTTCTGGAGTTAACGGTAAATATAGTTCCCTACCTAATTCGTTTTCCTTGATCTGATAGTTATTTTTCTCAATCCATTTAGCTAAATGAACACAGGCCGCACCATCAAATTTTGAATTTGAATGAAAAGCCATTGTAGCCATCATCGGTTCAGGAGGAAGAGTCCGTAGCCGAAACGGTTCTGGAAATGACCGCAGCTCACAGGTTAAAAAATAACCGACTTCAAACTCAAACTCATCCTCTTTTCCGTCGATGTCTTTCCACAAAACAACCTGAGGGCCTTGGATCAGCTGGCGAATTTCCGTTGTTAATAACTGATCAAATTGACGAAACAAATCCGGAATGTCCTCTTCTTTCCCGCATGTTTTCTGATAAAAAAACGATTGAGCACCATCTGCCTTGACTCTGACTTCTTGACCCGTTTCGAATTGCCCCTCTTTTTCTATAAGCTGCATACGCTCCTCAATCCTGACGAGTTTGGCTTGTTCCGTATCGATGATATGCTGGATTTCACTTCTTTTCAGCTTAAACATGCCTTGAATATTCTCCAATGAAATATCTTCCTGAAGCAGCTGTTTAATTTGGGGCAATGTAAAACCCAATTCCTTATAGATTAAGATTCGGTTGAGCTCAAGAAGCTGATCTGCGGAATAGTAACGGTAGCCCGTATCGTAATCCACTTTTCTCGGCTTAAGTATGCCAATCTGGTCGTAATAACGCAGTGTTTTTAAGGAGACCTTGCTTAGCCTGGAAAATGTACTGATTTTGAACAAAATATCATCTCCAATCTATAACATAATGTGAGTATACAGTTTCCCGTGCAGGGGAAAGTCAAGGATGTGAATGCTTTTCCTTTTTATAGCTAAGACCGACTGCCATCCTTGTCACCACTCTATGGATTCTGTTGGTTCAAGCCTTAGTAATTGAGTTAATCTATCTATTGAAAAATCCTTCTAAAAGATGCTTTTATTTATTCGAGAAATTTCTCTCATGCCGATTGTAGCACTAGCTATAGCCTAACTGTCCTTTAGCGAACAAAAGGATGCCACTTATCACGGCATCCTCTAGATATTCATTAATCTATCCTGAACTGTACCGGAACGCACTCGTAATGCGTAGGCCGGGGGTTCAATTCCCTTCACCAGCATTCAATGAAACTCAAGCACAGCGCGGCTCCCAAGTTTTTGGAGGACGCGCTTTTTTGTTGGAGTGAGCATTCTTCTCCCAATCAATTCATATTATAACTACAATTGCATGTGTCCTTAGCTTTAGGCTTGTTATCTCCTTATATCTTACAAAGGAGACATCTGCTCAAAATATCAAACGGTGAAGTTAAGTGAATACTCTAAATAAGATTAAATCCCCGCAAACCTTAACTGGTCGGCGGGGATTTTTGTTAAACAATCTAAGGAACGGTGTGTTGAAGATCGTACAGGAAATTTAGGCTTTAACTGGTTCAGGTCTTTTTAATTGAAGAGGAGGAGGTATTAGCCAACCCTTTTCTTTGTTCATTTTTAGAATACGGACTCCCAAAGCAGTCTTAGTTAGATGATATTTCGCAAATAAAGCCCCGATGTCTTCTCTAATGGATTGACCCATAGCTTGGCTGCAAGATGTCAATCCCACAGAGGTATCTAATGCGATTTTAGCTGCAATTTCGGGATCAGTAAACCTTGCACCAACCGGGATATCCTCAAGTTTCACAGGGGGTCTTTCAGGCAAAATAGGAGCTGGGGCAATTCCATTATCAGTAAGCATTGCGTCGCATTCTTGAATTTCCAGTTTAGCTTGATCAATAAGATCATCCAGTACTTTTTTGAGTTCCTTGTCTCCTGCGTGGTTTAAACATGCTTGGTAAAATGAAACGCTGCCTTTCGCTAACGCTGACAACTGCTACACACTATAAATTTCTCCGTAATGCATGGGCTCGTCTTTTGGATTCCCGCTTAGGATACCCATTATAAAACCACTCCTTGTTTATTTTAATGATGTACAAATTTATGATTCCCAGTAGTAAAGAATTAATGTGTGTATATGAAATAAGTTCTATTGGGCATGCTAAATACGTATGTTGAAAAAATGAAGATAATGGTTGTTGTTGCATTAATGATTTCATGTTTTGAAGCGTATATAAAGTCGCTCTGCTGGCTAATCACCGGCAGGCTTTTTTTGTGTTTTGAATTAAAAACGGATATTTGAACCATAATAAGACAGCCTGTTTTATTCCAAAAGTACAGAGGAGCAGATGAATTGAAAAACAAATGGCTGTTGGCATTGCCGTTAACCTTGGCGCTCGTTTTTAGCATGACTCCGTTAGTAGTCGCGCAAGCGAAGGTAGGGGAGGAGAAGGATTCTACTTGCCTAAGTTCCAAAATGGTGCAACTGAAAGGCGATATGCAGAAGGTATGGATCGACCATACGATATGGACGAGGAACTATATTGTCAGCGCCATATCTAATCTTCAAGATCAGAAGGACGTATTGGACCGGCTTTTACGGAACCAGCAAGATATAGGCAATGTGATCAAGCCTTATTATGGGGAAGCCGCTGGTAATAAGCTGACTGATCTTCTGAGGGAGCATATTCTAATCGCAGGGAAAATTGTAGCGGCTGCTAAAGCGGGTAATCAGGCGGATGTGAAAAAGCTAGAGGCGGATTGGCGTACAAACGCCGATGATATCGCCAAATTTTTAAGTGCAGCGAATCCGAACTGGCAGTTTAAAACACTACAAGATATGCTGTATACGCACCTTCAGTTGATTACGGAATTAGTCCTTGACTATATCAAAGGAGATTGGAAAGCGGGTATTGCATCAACTGACAAAAACGAGATCCATATGATTCATTTAGCGGACATCCTGACAGAAGGCATTGTCAAACAGTTTCCTGGAAAATTTTAAGTGAGCGCTATAGACGCTGCAAAGCAGATTAGCTTTCTATGATCACCCCAAAGGGTGATATAGAAAGCTTTTTTATCGGTTTAATGAATCGTTAATACAAGCTCAGTTCTATTGAATCTATTACGAAGCACTCGTAATGTGTAGGACAGGGGTAAGGTGGTTCATGAATAAAAAAATTACAATAAGTCTATTTTATTTCAATAATCTTTTTAAAAGGGGAAATTATATTGTCGGTTCTACTAGTCTTTTTTAGTACGACCTTTTTTACCGAGAAGCCGCCTCAAAATATATTTCAATACATATACTTGGAGCATGAACATATGAAGAACTGGTTTCGAGAAAAAAGGGTAGTTCGCTTATGTAAAATAATATTTTCTTATTTTAAAATGTAGAATGGAGGGAACTTCTTGTGCCACGAGCTTCAGTTATACTGCCAGTTTATAATACTGTGGCTTATGTTTGGGAAGCAGTCCACAGTATTTTAGTTCAAACCTATTCCGATTTTGAATTAATTATTATTGATGATGGCTCAACAGATGGATCCGCTTTTCTTATTTCACAGATAACAGATCCTAGAGTAATTAAAATCTTTCATAGTACCAATCAAGGTTTGGTCGCTACTTTAAACGAGGGATTCAATAGGGCAACTGGTGAATATATCGTTCGTATGGATAGCGATGATATTTGTACGCCAGATCGATTGGATGTGCAAATATCATTTATGGATCAAAATCCCTTAATTGATGTATGCGGTGCTGCTTTTACTACTTCTAGTGGAGGAGTACTTAAGGTGAATCCGGCCAGTCATGAAGAAATTAAAACATGGTTGTTATTCCATTGCTGTATCTGCCATCCTGTCACAATAATACGCAATAGCATGATACGTCGGCTAAACATTCAATATGATAGTAATTATCCCCATGCCGAAGACTACGAACTGTGGAACCGATTAGCTTCTCAGGTACAAATAGCGAACCTCCCCATAAACTTATTGTATTATCGTCAACATAAAGGACAAGTGTCCAATCAGTACAAAGCAATACAAGACGCCACTGCTCGGAGAATTCGACAAAGACAGTTTAGCCAGTTGGGCTTGGAATTATCAGATGAAGAAAATCAGATTATGCTGGATATTCTTGAGTATAAAATTAATCCCTATGATTATAATTGCTACACTAAAGCTGTAGGATTTGCGAATTGGGTGTTGGATCAAAACTGTAAGTATCAGATTTACAATCAGGAACTATTAAGCATGGCTTTTTCACGGTGTATATCCCATCTCCCATATTAACAAAGATATCAGCAAGCGATTGGAAAGTATCCTAATATCCCGCTGGCGTGTGTAAATGGGGTGTTTTATGTTTACCTGAATGCCCGGTCATAAAACATATTTACACATATATTAAAATGACGACAAATAAAGGAGGGCTAAAGCTATGAGCGGATGTGCAGGTGCAGCTGTTTGCGGTGTGTGGACTTCTACAGCGGCCATTTTGGTGCTCTATATCCTCTTGGTTATCATCCTTAAATCATGTTGGGTTTAATTTTGTGAAAAGAATTGTATGATTTCATAATCTGCCCGAAATTAGATTAGATAAAAAGCTCTGCTAACCCTATGGGTCGGCAGAGCTTTTTTCTTTTGAACAATTTCTTAATCACTTTAAATATATCGAACATGCTGCGATTGTACACCTTATTGTAAGCAACCTTGCGTGGGTTTCTGGTCCACTTAAGCCGCGAGGCATCTTGAGTCCTGCACAGCGGACAGTCTACCTCTTTTGTTGTTTATTTCGTTGAATACTCGCTTACTTCAAATGTAAGGATTTTATTGAATATTACGTAGTCCTTACGGTTGCTGAATGGACCTTTGTTATTATTATGCTTATCAATGGCAAAGAAAGAAGCACCTCTCCCGGCATCTTTAGCATCATACCAAGCGACAAAGGCATTCAGTTCTTTTTTACTCAGATCGAATTCCTTATCCAATCCATTGTCCATCGTTACAACCAAGATGGCACGGTCACCACTAGGTTGTTCTGGTTCGGTTGGATCAGACGGATCGGGCGTGGATTTCTTTACAATAGCATTTGCTTCATTGGATACAACTTGATCCATGGAGATATTCGCAGAAACTACGTAATAATAGGTAGTGTTTTCTTCAACTTTATTATCAGTATAAGAAGTACCAGAAATATCTGAGGCAATTTCTTCATACGGACCCCCAGGGGCTAGTGCTCTTTCAATTTTATAAGTAGTGACTCCTGTTATTTCATTCCACTGCAATTGAATATTTTCTTCATTCCCTGTTGCATTAAGAGTTAATGAATTTTCAGGTTGTTGGTAGGGGAGGAACCCTTCTGGAATACTGTGCGTGAATGGAGTCGCACCAAAATTTGTGTCAAACGAAAAGCTGCCAGCTGAACCACCTGTGATCGAAGGAGTCACAATCTCTCCTGGAAGATCGCTTGGTTTAAAGGTACTTGTATAAACGAATACACCATTCTTATACCAGCTTATCTTGTCATCATCCATATTCAAAGCCACACCAATAACGTCTTTTAATGTGTAGGTTGTTCCAGAAGAAACGATCCCCGGATAAGTGTTTCCGTTTGCAGCATAATACATCCAATTCTGAAGAGCTCCTGCACCTGGTCCATTGTATTGCTTACCTTCACCGACGATACCAATGCCAGTTGTGGTACTTGCTTGAGCTGTTACTGTGACTTCCCAATACCATTTTCCTTTGGTTTTTCCCACACTTGCTTTAGTTCCACTTGAATCTACGGTGGCCGAAACAGACTGGCTCTTTTCCCACACTACGTTTTTTGTAGCAGCGTATGTCGAGGAACTAAAACATATTAGAGTAAAAAATCCCAGTAGCAATAATGACGAAATAACTCTTTTCAACAAAATCTCTCCTTATTTATGTATTATTATGCGAGTTTAGCAGTTTCAATATGTATCGTCTAAACATTTTAATGCATATATTGAATAAGAAGTAAAATAATTACTTTTTAACAATGAAACGTAACAATTTAATTCTGTTTTTGCTTAAAAGAAAAAGCCCCGAAGGGCTTACATGATTAAAATTTATTGATTTTCTTTCGTGAGAAAAGAAGCTGCTAACAGTGTAGTATTCGTATAGCCACCTGAAACATTTTCATATGAAAAATTAGCGATAGGAACTCCAATAACTGTAGCAACGTCTCCTTCAAAAATTTCTCCACTTGCTCCCGGATAAACTGCCATTACTGTATTATCATTTTCATCACTAATATAAACGATAGCCGTTGTCCCTATAGGAATATTATCTTCTTCTATATCTATTACATCCCCGCTTATTTTTACAAATTTGTTTAAGTATAAGTTCAAATTTTTATTTAAGTGTTTTGTTGTTACGGATTTGTCTACTAGATTAATGACTTTGCTTTTATCTGTGGAAGGAAATAAGTCACTGTTTTTAGCAATGAAGTCATAAGAGGTTTGTTCCATAGAAGCTTGATCTTCTGTTAACACGGGTGTTCCATCTTTCAAGAATTCAGCAAATAAATATTCTTTATCTGTGACCTCATTTGTAGAAGCTTGCTGAGCAGTATTTTCATTGCTTACTGTTTGTTCAGTAGCAAAGGACGTGCTTGAAGACCCAGACCTTGTCGTTGTTTCTTTAAAATTGCTTCCACAAGCTGTTAGAGCTACAGAAAGTAGAGCAATGAATAGAACCTTTTTTAACATGACGAATTCTCCTGTGAGTGTCCTCATCGGTTGAGGTAGTTGCTCATTTTATCTTGTTACCTTTATTATCGAATATTAGTGTTGAATACATAATACTTTTAAGTTTAACAACAAGGATAATACAGTGGATTTTTCTATTCTAGAGGCCTTTCATTAATATGTGATATCGGACGCACTGAATTGCTAAAAAATGTATAAATTACTCATTCTATCAAATTAGGCAATACCGCAAAGGCGGGGGTTATCTCCTTCACCAATAACTTACAAACTCAGGCACAGCGTGGTCCTAGGCTTTTAGAGACCGCTATTTTTGTATAAAAATGGAGGATGTAAGGGTATTAAAAAAAATAAATATTCTATATTTTTGGTTTGTGCTAATATATCTCTATTCAAGTACAACTAGAAAAGAGGATATTGTGTGCACCATGACAAGGAATTAAAGCTTGCAGAAACAAATATTGCAAAAGGTATTGCTGTAATACTACTTTTGATCCATCACCTTTTTGCTTTTCCTGACAGATTAAAGTACGACTATGTTTCATTATTTAGTTTATTTCATGAAAGAGGGGAATTTTATGTAGGACATTTTGGGCAAATAGCAATATCTATTTTTTTGTTTCTAAGTGGTTATGGATTATATAAGAGCAATGTTCAAAATCCACATCATTTGATGCAGAAAAGCTTTACAAGATTAAGCAAAATAATGATAAATTACTGGGTTGTTTTTTTGCTTTTTATCCCAGCTGGTCTATACTTTTTTGGAAATTCTGATAGGTTTCAAAATAATTCAATAATGGATTTTTTGCGGAATTTTATAGCCCTATCAAGTTCATATAATGGTGAGTGGTGGTTTTTATATGATTATATTCTGCTGCTATTAATTTTTCCGGTCACCTTCCAAGCCTTTCAACGTAACGCATGGGTAACTCTACTCATTTCCGGCCTTGTTTTTTATAATTCATATTCACAAGGAAATTATTACAGTATTATGTATTGGCAGTTGCCGTTTATGATAGGGTTGTTCTTTGCTAAATATAAATTGTATTCATGGATGAATAAGATTTATAATTCCATCATATTTAATAACATACTGTTTGATATTATAATAATTGTAGTGCTATTTCATTTTCGTACCACGAGTCAATTATTTGAGAAGACAACGATTGATATGATCATAGCTCCTGTACTTATCCTCGTTAGTATTCATTTAATGAATAAATTAAAACTAGCCAGACCTTTCGCTTACTTAGGTAAAAATTCAATGAATATTTGGTTAACTCACACCTTTTTTTGTTATTATTATTTTCAAAGTATTGTTTTCTTCCCCAAGATATCTATCTTGATCTTGTTGTGGCTAACGTTGTTAACGGTCCTTACTTCAATTGTAGTTAACAGCATCATTAGTCTCATTAATACCAAAGTGTACACAAAAAATATTGATCTAAGTACAAACAAAGTTGGGGGCCAAGTGTAGGTGTGCAAAGCTTTGGTCTAGGAAAAATGTATCATCCAGTATAGCAATGTAGGCGTGATTTCGAGATTAGGGTAACGGTGAAAAAAGGACTTCATTGGCATGTTAGCCGATATGAAGTCCTTCATCATGTTTATTTCGTTGAATATTCGCTTACTTCAAATGTGAGAATTTTGTTGAAGATTACGTAGTCTTTACGATTGCTGAATGGACCTTTGTTGTTATTGTGCTTGTCAATGGCAAAGAAAGAAGCACCTCTACCAGCATCTTTAGCGTCATACCATGCGATGAAGGCATTGAGTTCTTTTTTACTCAAATCGAATTCTTTATCAAATCCATTGTCCATCGTTACAGTCAGAATGGCGCGATCACCAGTTGGCTGGGTGGCCCCATCGGTATCTGACGGATCCGGCGTAGTAGATGGATCAGGCTTTGTAGACGGATCCGGTGTAGTAGATGGATCAGGCTTTGTAGACGGATCCGGCGTAGTAGATGGATCAGGCTTTGTAGATGGATCCGGTGTAGTAGATGTACCCGATTCTTGGTAAGGCAAAAATCCTTCAGGGACTGGATATTTAAATTGGCTAGCACCGAAATTAGCAGTATATATAGTAGGCCCTTGTAATAGATCGTTGCTTATGAAAGGATGTATAGGAGTACCGACTAAAGAAGGGGTATACTTTGAAGCACCTTGTGATACACCGTTGTTGTAGAAGGTTATTGTATTATTTTCTAAATCTAAGGCAACCGATATCACATCATTTGCCATGAAAGATTTTCCATAATCATAAATACCAGTGCCAAAGGCAGGGCTTGTGGGACCGATATTCACCCCCAAGTGACTACCGTAAATGATTCTTTTTGTCTTGTCTGCACTAGCGACTCCGATGTATCCACTTCCTTTATCAAGAGTTACTTCCCAGTACCATTTTCCTGAGTTTTTACCTATCATAGTAATATCGTTTTGATTCCATTCAGGAATTGTTTTTGTTAAAGACCCATTTGTCCAAGTCACGTTAGTAGTCTCAGCTTTTGTAACGGTAGGGAACAATGAGAACACCGAA
The DNA here is from genome assembly GCF_037975315.1 of Paenibacillus sp. FSL P2-0322. Taxonomy (NCBI): domain Bacteria; kingdom Bacillati; phylum Bacillota; class Bacilli; order Caryophanales; family Paenibacillaceae; genus Paenibacillus; species Paenibacillus sp. FSL P2-0322. The sequence continues at coordinate 582,562 of NZ_CP150243.1, forward strand.
ACCCCAATGAGAAGGGCTAACACTATTATTCCTAGTTTTTTGAATATAATATTTTTCATGACTTCCTCCTAAATATATGTAATAACAAGTGAATTATAGAACTGGATTGGGATAATTGTCCAAACATTAAATGATATATATTCCAATATGAGTATTATTATGGAATTTAATTTGTTGACTTCAGAATTAGATTAGTATGAGGCGTGGGATTCGATATTCATAATGACCTGGCATATTCCATATGACTAAGTAAGTGCTTTTTTGCTCACATAGAGGAGGGATATGATTGGATGCATTCGTTTCACGCTCATTAGATGAAATACGATTTTGGTCCAGGATTATGAAGGAGCATTCCTTTTTTCTGGGGTTAGGTTTTAGAGCGGAAGATACTCAACTTAAAACAGAAGCCAATCAGTTTTACGCTATTTTTGAGGATATTGAGAAAAGATCGTATGAATTTAATATCGAGACAGATCCTTATACAATCAAAGAGTTTAATACGGAAGTTCAGAATGCAGCGACAAATATTTGGGCATTTAAGAGAATGGTATTGGGTCTTATATTACAATGCAAGCTTCCTGGGCAAACCAATTTCCCCTTACTGGTAGATCACGTAAGCCGGGAAGCCAATTATTTCAGAAATCGTTTAGGAGAACTCAATTCAGGAAAGCTTGAACCATTACCCGATGCAATTATTGATGAAAATGTATTTTTCTTAAAAATCATGGCCGATCACGCAAAATTTATAGGCCATTTGCTTGATCCATCCGAACGTAAACTGGTTGAACAAGCGAGGGAGTTTAGTAATGATTTTGATATGCTGATGTTTCAAGCGATTGACCTAAGTCATATGCGGCCACAGTCACAAACCGTTCCACTCCTGAGTCAATTTGTTGATGAGAACCGTGTCTCTGTGAAGTCTTTGCGTGATTTTAAGAAAACAGCGCGTGATTTAATCGATGAGTGCCGAATAAAAAGCATTATCCATCCTTTATTGGCCGATCATGTATTTCGTGAAGCTGAGAGGTTCCTTTTTATTCTCGATATGTTTGATCAATCCTTATCAGGTGTTAAGGTGAACAAGAGAGAAATCATGCACTAAACTTTAAAGTGGACAAAAAATCAAACAGCGGCAGACCAAGACTTGAAAAATAAAGTTTTAGACAGCCGCTGTTGTCATCCAACTAACGTGTATGAGTACATAGAAAATCCAATATGTCAGCATTAAGCATCTTATGGAAATGTTCGCGATCAAAGCCGGGAGGGTCTTGCGATGGGAGAAAGGCCGGAGTCCTCATCGATTCCGGGAAAGGACTCAGAAAGGAGAAATGTCCGGCGTTTTTTACTGTTTTGTATTGCACCTTCTTAGGATCTGGCACGCCATCTAATATTAAACGAGCGTGTAAAGAAGGAGTGTACTGATCCTTCTCTGCATCCATCATTAAGATAGGTAGATTAACCGCACGCAAGCTACCTTCAGCTCGAAACCAGACCGACGCTGGCGCTAGTAAAACGAGACATTTTACTCGGTAATTTGGTGTAACCTCTATAAGCTGGGGCTTTCCGTCCGAGGTCTCGTGAGGCAAAGAAGTCGGCACGCCACCCGCCACCGCTAATGCCGTGTAACCGCCCATGGAATGTCCGATGAGAGACACAGCATTCTGTATTAATTTGTCCTTGAACAGCATACTATCGAAAAACCAGTCGGTGACCATATTAAGGTGTCTAGGTCTATAGGTAAGATTCTGTGCTGTTCCTTCCAAACTATTGTCATTTCGATTGTTAAATGGATGCTCTGGAATGCCGACAATAAAACCATTGCGTGCTAAATGCTGCGCCAAAATCCGATACACAAGCGGCGTACTGCCAGTACCGTGAGAGATGATAACCAAAGGGAATCTTCCTTCTGATAGATCTGCCTCTCTCGCCAACTCTAACTGGTATGGACCCAATCGCTCTATTTGTTCGGGTTCGTCCGCTGGATACATTACCATCATGGGAAATGTAATGCCTAGGGAGGAATCCTTTATTTCTACTTCTCGCCATCCTGCATAACTATTCTTAAATTCTGCGTTTCTTATCATCCACCATACCTTTCCTTTCTCGAATTAGCACAAAATACGTATGTTTATTCTGTATTAAAGCTCGTCATTATTGCATTTTAAATCCAAATATCATTGACTGCCGTTAATTCTGACTCTGCTCCTCCAGTATTTACTACACCTCTCGGCTCTACTAGCATGATATGGCACTCCTGATGTGCGAATGGCTTGTGTTCGACCCCCTTAGGTACAATAAACATTTCTCCCTGAGAAACCTGTACCCGTCCATCTCTAAAATCAATGAACATCTCACCTTCAAGTACAATAAAGACCTCGTCGGTATCTTGATGATCGTGCCATACAAAATCCCCAACTATTTTCACCAATTTAAATTGATAGTCATTCATTTCACCAATAACTTTCGGAGACCAATGATCACTAAACTTAGATAACTTTTCATTCAGTTTGATGGATTGATACTTCATAATACCCTCCTTTTAAACTAGATATCCTCAGACGGATTTATAATCGCCAGAACCTGGTGATCCTCCCATTTTCCGTTGATCTTTACGTTGCTTCGAGAGATGCCTTCTTTATGAAAGCCAGCCTTCTCAAGCACACGGATGGATCCTGGATTCCGAGGAGAGGCTTCCCCGAAGATCCGGTGAAACTTTAGCTCATCGAAAGCATAGCGAACCACCTGCTTCACCGCCTCCGTCGTATAGCCCTTGCCGTTATATGCTTGGTCTAGGCTGTATCCGATCATACAGCTCTGAAGCGGTCCCCTCACCACAAAAGATAGATCTATGCTGCCTATAATCCGGTCGTCCTCCTTGTGACATACCACGAAGGAATATTTCCGGTCCTCCATCATGTCGGCCTTGCTCTTAATAATCGTCTGGAGCTGGTGCTCCTCCGTATAGTACTTCTCTTGGTTGTTTGGCGAAAACTTCTCAAACAATTCCCGATTGCGCTTGTACATTGCTGTCAATTCTGCGGCGTCCGTCTCCTCAGAGAACCGGATGTATACTGGCTGCTCCAACATCTGCACCATCCTTCCAAACTGTAATATTGAAAGAATTATATCACAGGCTGAAGACTAGGAAATTGATTTGACGAATGGTGTATATCAGGAAGCATTCCTTTGAATGTTAACTAAAAAATATATACCGTAATTATTGGAAGGGATATAATGTTTTCTAAAAAAAGGAGGATATATTGTAATGAATAATGCTTACGAAGTGCTCGAGGAGCGCATATCTGAATGGGGACTCTCTAATGAAGAAATTATTGCGGTTTATATCGTTGGGTCCCGTGCAAGAGAGGACAAACCTTTTGATGAGTTTTCTGACTTGGATGTAGTCGTCTTTTCAACGAATCCAGATTACTATCTTCAAAATGATCAATGGTTACTAAACATTGGCAAGGTTTGGACCAGCTTTATGTTTCGAACGGCAAAAGGAGATCCAGAAAAACTAGTTCTCTTTGACCAAGGGGCTGAGGTTGATTTTCTATTCCGTCATACTTCTGATCTGGATCATATAATCAAAAATGGGCATATTCCTGAAGGATTTCAGCGTGGGGTTAGGATGCTGCTCGATAAGACGGGAAATGGAAACCAAATCATCCCTCAAACCACTACGATCCCGGGTACTCCTCCGATATCTGAAGGTGCTTATCTACAGGTTGTTAATATGTATTGCTTCGCCTCTCTATATGTGGCTAAACAAATTTTGCGCAATGATCTGTGGGTAGCTAAGCAAAGAGATACGGACTGTAAACAATTATTGCTGCAAATGATAGAGTGGCATGCAAAAGCTGTACATGGATCGGAATATGATACTTGGCATGCAGGGAAATTCATAAATGAATGGGCTGATCAAGATGTGTTTGCTGATTTGAAAAAATCTTTTGGGGAATACGACCCCAATCATAGTTGGGAAGCACTGATCGTATCCTTGGAGTTGTTCAAACGGTTATCCTCGGAAGTAGCAGCTAAGTATAAATACGCGCATCCGAATGAATTATTTTCCCATATTCAAGCCTGGTTAGGGGGACAATATGATAAGCATAGATAAAAAGTCGGACACCCTAATTGTTGTGCTGCATGAGATTTATGGGATTAACCAGCATATACAAAATTTTTGCAGCCTATTATCGGATCAGGGTTATGACGTCATTTGTCCAAATTTACTAGGCAAGGAAACACCTTATGACTATTCGCAAGAGGAAACTGCCTACACCAATTTTATGGATAATATAGGATTTGAGCGCGCTTTCTATCATATCGAAAGTTTATTATTAAGTATTCGAGCTCGTTATAAAAAGGTATTTATCGTCGGCTTTAGCATAGGGGCAACGATTGCCTGGCTGTGTAGTAAAGAAAAGTATGTTGATGGAATCGTAGGATACTATGGCTCTCGTATTCGAAATTATTTAGAAATAGCTCCACATTGTCCAACATTGCTTTTTTTCCCACAGGAAGAACCATCATTTAATGTGCATGAGCTCATTTCAATTTTAGACAACCGTAATATCCGGGTACATAAATTCAGTGGACAGCACGGATTCAGTGACCCGTACTCTCCCCGATATAACGTACACTCAGCCCAGCAATCATTTAAAGAAATGGTAGGGTTTTTCAAGGAAGGTTGATCAATGAACAGTTCATCTAGCCCACACCTTTTTCATTGTTCTAGGGAAACGCACAGTCATGATGTGCCGATTAGTCATATGTATATACATCATTGACTATGAAAAGGGGATGTATGTGGCTTTGGCTACCTTTTATCAAGCCTTCAAATTGAAAAGCCGGATTTGGCGAACGATGCTAAAGCGGAACGGAGTAACAGGGATTGGCGTAGGTTATGCTGATCCCAATAGACCGGCAAAGGGTGCGGCGATTGTGTTATATACCTTGAGAAATCTTTCGGCTGTGACACAAACCAAATTGCAGGCAGTAACAAAGGATATAAGTCGAGCTTCTGCGATTCCTATCCGAATTCTAGGTGCAGGCTCCTTCAAGATGGAAGCGGCGGCTCCTACCCAAACGAACCCTCGCCAAAGATGGCGTCCTGTGCCCGGTGCGGTTAGTGTAGGAACGACGGTTCCCACCACTGCGGGAGGGACCGGTGGGCTCATTGTCATTAAGAATAATACACTGTTTATTTTGAGTAATGCCCATGTTCTAGTCCCGACGAATACAAACCAATTTCACAATACCATTCAGCCTTCTCCGGCAGATGGGGGCAGAACGGCGGATCAGATCGGGAGAGCTTTTCAATTTGTCCCGCTTACTACGACAGGGGTTAACTTTCAGGACTCCGCCATCGCTATTGCCAATTCAAACAGTCTGCTTAACCCAAGGTATCTGATTAACCAAAGTGGTGGCCTCATTACCGTACCCGGGCACTTATTAAGCTACCGTCTGGGAATGACGTTTAAAAGAATGGCAAAAACCAACGGCTTCGCCAGAGGGGTCGTGGAGGCGATTGGCGTGGAACAAAGGGTGAGAGGCGATTCGGGAATCAAGATTTTCCGTGATCAAACCGTCATTCGTTTTACCCAGGGACGAACTGGGCCTGGAGATTCGGGTTCCGTATGGCTGAATGACAGTAACGATCGGTTGAATAACTATGCGGCCGCGGTCCATTTTGCCGGATCTACCGACGGAACGCGTTCCGTATCTTTCCCGATTGAACGTGCGATGAGAACGTACGGAACCTTGGTCGCCATCCCGGCTGGAGCTGGAAGATATAAAGCAGGTGTGACAAAAGGAAAGGCTCCAAAAAACAATTATGCCTATGTCCGTCCGATGACGAGAAAACAACTGGCCTTGTCTCCAATCATAAAATCCGACGCGGATTAAGAAAAGATTAGAACTATGATGATCTAGTCGACCTCTATCGAAAATATCTCTTTAAAACCTCTTTTACCATCGGCTGTAACACGTATCGCTCGGGTTGTAGGCAGACGCTCGATCCAATTTAATTCGAATAATCTGTCCAGAACAGCATTTCCTAAAGCACCTGCAAGGTGATGGCGTCGTTCACTCCAATCCAGGCATTTATGTGAGAAGGAGCGGCGCTTGTGTCTTGTTTGTGTAAGGTCAATCTGAAAGTCAGTGAAGAAAGTCTCTCCTGGTTCCGTGATATGAAGCCCGTCCTGATCTTCGGAAAGAATCCCCTTTTGAATGAAAAAACTCATGAGCTGCACGCCTAATTGACCCGCAACATGATCGTAGCAAGTTCTTGCCAACCGTAGGGCCTCGTTTTCGGAGGCATGTTTGAATGAATGAATGGGAACAGGTGGAGCTATGGATAAAAGTGACTCCATCACCCGGGCAACTTCGGGGTCTTGAATGCCATAGTAACGGTGACGCCCTTGTTTTTCCACAGTAATGACTTGTGCCTCGGTCATTTTAGCCAGATGGAAGCTGGCTGTTTGCGGTTTGATGCCTGCCATATGGGCCAATTCACTTGCCGTGTGGAACCTGCCGTCTAATAAAGCGGTGAGTATAGCTGCACGGGAAGGATCGCTAACAAGAGAAGCGATCATGGCTATATTTGATTTGGTGCTCATGGCACGGTTATCCCCCTTTGTAATCCATACTTCGATGAAGGTTGAAATATTTATATTTTACAATAGGGAGGTAGATCTGAATAGAAGGAGAAGAGATGATGAACCCAATAAATCAGATGAATGAGATGAATTATAGTCCAGACGTTAAAACGATTAATCCTAGCATTTTATATTACGGAACCCCTGTGATTTTACTCAATACGCTGAATGAGGATGGAACAACCAATATTAGCCCCATTTCCTCCTCGTGGGCATTAGGAGATTGTGTGGTATTAGGCATTGGAACAGGTGGCAAAGCATTAGAAAATATGGAGCGGCATTCCGAATGTGTAATCAACGTCCCGGGGCCTTCAATGTGGGAAAATGTAGAACGTTTAGCCCCTTATACAGGCAAGAATCCTGTTCCAGTGGAAAAGAAGGAACATGGATTTATGCACCATAAAGATAAGTATGAGATCAGCGGACTAACTTCGATTGAGTCGAATAGGGTCAAGCCCGCCCGAATCAGGGAATGTCCTATTCAAATTGAAGCCAAGGTGAAGGATGTAAGAATTCCTGACCATTCTCCTTATTTTGCGATCGTCGAAACTCAAGCCATCCAGGTGCATGTTCATCAGGATATGATCCTCGGTGAGAACCATATTGATCCGACAAAGTGGAGCCCACTCATCTATAATTTCCGTCATTATTTTGGCCTGGGTGAGCATTTGGGCAAAACCTTCCGATAATGAGTGGGACAAGGTAACTGGTGGGGAATGACACGGCGAAGCTACCCGAAAGGGGGGGCTGCCGTGTCTCTTGATTTGTATCTGAAGCTTTTGGACGTTGTGCGGAAGCTGGTTGGTATTATTATTGGCATAAGTATGATAGTAAACGTCTATAAGCGAGCGTGAGACAGGAGAAAACCACCGGGAATAGGTATGGAGCATATTGGCGCGGTCAATCTTCGGCTGCTGCTTCAACTACTTTATCAAGCGTTTTTAAGGAGCCAAGCAAGGCGAATATGCGGAGTGGCTTGGCATGTATAAGCCCGAATATCTCAGATAAAAAAATATTATAGTCATGGCCTGTATATAAAAAAGCCTAAGAAACAACTAAAGAAGCTCCAGCCTTCGCCATCGGTATGGAGCTTCTTTGATTTGTTCAGCCATTATTTCGCGTCCGAATGCAACGAACCGGCTACGCCCCATACTTCTACATTAACTTTGTTTGAACCGTGTATATCTTCCGGAAACTTTGTGAATGGATTCCTAAAAGCATGCTTTTAGGAACGGTTCTAAATCAGTCTACATCATGTTCCGAAATGTGTATAAATCACTATTGGAACGTTCCTATATTAATGGTGCACTTTTTTGGAACTGAAAGGACGATGCATCACATGGTAAAAATGGCTTATGCCCGGGTGTCGGCCAAAGGCCAAAATCCAGAACGGCAGCTCCTAAAATTCCGGGAGTTGGGCATTGAGGAACGGTTTACTTTTATAGACAAGCAAAGTGGAAAATACTTTAACCGGATACGATATAACGCCATGCGGCTGATGCTTCGGGAAGGGGATCTGTTATACCTGTATGCACTTGATCGACTTGGCCAAGATATAATGGCATTTTGTGCGAGTGGAAATATATTACCCCTGAGCTGAAGGCCGACATTTTATGCATAAGAATGAGAGCTTATTTGATAGTCACCGTTTCAAGGCCCTGGGTGATATAGGCAAGCTACTGGAAGACCAGTTTCTTAGTATGCTGGCATGGGGAGCCGAACAGAGGACCGGAAAAAGAATCGTGTCAGGCAAGCAGAAGGGATTGCTGTTGCTAAAAAGGAAGGTGGGGAGTTTGGTACGGCCCAAGAAACAGATGGGTTCGATATTTACTCAGGTGTACGAAAAATGGAAAGCCAATGATTTTACTAGAGTCGCGGCCATGAATGAATTGGGCGTGTCGAAGAGAATCTTCTACCGATACGTAGCCGAGTATGAAATACAATTATTAAAACGGATAAAACCGATCTTGTGGTTACAAGTATGTTTATTTTATGGAATCTTCATACACATACTGTATAATAATTGTAAAAGAAGTAAGGGGAGAAACTGAAACTATGCTAAAGAAACCCTATTATTCAATTGTCCTTATTTTGATTGCTTTCTTGGCCACCTTAACATTGCGTATTGTTTATCATCCATCTCATTTTATTTATGATTGGTTGATGGCTACTTACGCTATTCGTTTGATTGGTCGAGCTTTGTACGAAAAATACCAGGCTAATCAGAGAAGCAGGATTAAAAGTGATACAATTGTAGAAGTGATTATGATTATAATTTCATTCGGAGTTATCATGTTTTTATTTCTGTCACAAGAAACATGGATGCATAAGCTGCTTTTTCTAATCGCAGAATTATATTTCCTCATTTACAGTAGTGTAACTTTTACTGAGATTATAAAAAAAGGGCGGAATTGATCCGCCCCTTTTTTATGTTTACTGCTTAGACTGCTTCATAGGAGACTGTCGTATAATAGGTGTAATAACCCATTGTCGGACCTTCATGCCATTCCATCCAAATGGTCGATACTACTTTGAATCGGGTGTACTGTCTAGGATTATCGACTAGATTTTGCAACAAACCTACAAAATTCTGTCTTTCAGTATAGGTGCTAATATCCTTAAGAAGGGCTGCACCAGCTACAACAGTAGTAATTGCCCCCAGCCATGCTACAATCACAGGTGGGATTTTTGCTTTAAGGGCGTTAGAACAAAGTTTATAACCGAATGCACCAATTGCATATCCTAATGTCGAAGCGGATTTTCCAGTATATTGTTCGATCATTTCCTTTAATTGATCTTTTGAAAGATAGGTTGCGTGTTGAGAATGAATTTGTGCCATAATTTATTACCTCCCGAATTTTTATGAGAGAATTGATGGAGTCGCTGACATCTAAATGGCTCCACATTTTTTGACGTCAGTCTTCAATTCCCTCTCACTTATGTAGGTGATTTAAGGCTGTGAATTACAACCAAATCGTGAAAATTGCGAAGTCATGAATTTTTGTAATTCATGTTCTTTACTCGATTATCCCTACACTTATGTAGGAGTTAGGGACTGAAACTACACAACCTGAATATGAAATTTTTTCTGGATCAAGAAGACTAAATAAGCTGCTCACGGTAGGGCACCGGAAGCAGCTTATTGCCAAGGGCTCTTTATTTTTTCATGATAAACTCAAGAAGTTCGGTTTTCATACTCTGGATCGCATCCTCTTTTGGCATACGGATAAATTCACTTAATCGTTTAATATCTGGATCGAAGTATTGAAAAATTGCATTCATTGCCTCTACATCGGATTTGGTTTGGGCAAGTTCTACTAGTTTCATAAACTCATCATCTGACATAAATCGTGTAGCGCCTTCTTTTTCCATTTGTTCACCGCCTGTTGTGTAATATGGAGTTCCTTGGCAACTTGGGCTTCTGTTTTATCGTTTATGTAAATTTCATAGATGACTTTTTTACCTATCTCAGACCTTAATCTATTAATATACGATTGTATCATTATTTTGTTATCAGACTCTTCCGAAAAAGAGGATTGAAAGAGATTAGGCTTGAATTCTAAAGAAATTTCACGTTTACGATTGCGTTTTGTATGATATTGAATTCTCCAAGCAATTCTATATAACTCGCGTCGGTAATCTTCAATAGCATCCATAGAAAAATTTCCTCCCTTATGTTCATATACGTACATATAAGGTAGGAGTTCTCAAAATTAATATAACAACCAATTTATAGAATGAATTTTCTTTTTTAGCGAATATAATAAAATTTTGAATTATTTTGGAACTATTTGAAATTTCCTTTAAGAAGACGATATAGCGAAGCCAACTGCTAGTATAGAGTTGTTAATTCGTATGGGGAGCTGAAGGAATCTATTTTTGCTTACGACTGGGAAAAGGAAGCAAAGTAGGTGCTCACGCTCACCATTGTGATTGAAGAAGCCATATGTGCTCTGACTACATTTGATGAAGTCGGTCATGCGAATTATGATTTAAAGAACGGTGAAGGTGCAGGCAACCCACAAGAAGCAGAGGAACAGAAGGAAATAGCCCGTAAGGAAATGCGCCTGATCCGAGCCTTTATACGTAAACACATTTATTGGTTCGGCGGTGGAGCGAAAAGACAATATACCTGGCTTTGGGCAAGCCCAAGAGCAGGGCGGCCAGAATTATTAATACTGGGCGAGAAAGGCGTGGACAATAGAAAAGATTCTGAGGGAGTGTGCCGGATTTTATCCGGTCCAAATTACACCGAATTATTTAAACCTGTTCCGTGAGCAGGCCATAAATCTAATGAAGTTCCGATGCTTATACTAAGTGATTTTATTCCAAGTATCCTGCTCACAGCGTTTTTTTGTTATTTTTTTAAAAAACAGTCTGGCGGCTTTACCGTCGATAGGACATATATGAAGACAAATTGCATACAAAGATGTTCGACAATCATCAGTTCTCTTTTTTACAAACAGCAACAATAATACCATGGAAATATTTTTATATTAATGGTACATTATGTATACTTCGATTTATAAGGAGGGCTTTATGAAAATACAAAAAAAGTATGCTCTAAGTATCATAATACTTTTCGTAGTAATCGTCGTCGTGGGAGGCATTTTTGTATCTAAATCGACTATTTCTTTTAAAGAAGCAGCTTTAGAGCAAGTGAATCTGAAAGAAATTGATACCATTGAAATCATTAAATCAGAGGACAATTCTGCCAATGAAAAAAAGATAACTGTGTCAAATGCTAAAGAAATTCATCAAATCATAGAAGAACTTTCGAAAGTACAGCTAAAAAAATCTGATTCAAGCGCTCCTTCGTCCGGCTTGTATTGGATTACTATACGATCAAAACAAGAAAGAAGCGTTGGATTAACCATTTTTGGAGAAAAAAGTTTAGTGGTTTATAAATACAACACGCCCGTTCCTAAAAGTAATGTTGTTTCATATGAAATCATCAGTGGATATAATGGGAAGCTAATAGAAAACTTGTTCGAATAAATTTTGAAGAAACAAACGACCGCTTGTCTTAGCTAGGCAAGCGGTCGTTTGTTCTATAACTGACTATTACATAAGCATCCATCCACCGCTGGTGGAATGCACTCGTGTTACTACACCTTTACCAGTAATGAATCTGATCCCCTGTGTTTCATATTCAATAAATGGAAATTTGACATCAATCAAATCATATTTCCCTTGATTGTCCTCCAAAAAGTCTTGAAGATATCCCATCTCCCAGTAACCATTAATAACCATACTTTTGAGAGCATCTTTTTCATTAGGGACCATACCTAACAGGAGAGAGGCAATGCCTGCTGCCAAACTAGGTGCAGTATACTTAAAAAATATAGCCCCTAGTATAGAAAGCGAAGAACTCAACCCAGCGGCCAAAGCATTAGTATTCTGCTCTACAAGGCCCTTATCATAAACAGTTCGTTGTGCTCTTTGCAGTTGTCTAACCTGGTCCAAATTCAAAACAACATTAGCAGTGTATTCTTTTGTAAATGCCATAATTAATTAGCTCCTTTTACTTAAAGTTTTTTTGTCTAATCAGACTAGAGAGCTGCGCGCTTTATTTGCTTCTCGTTATATAGGGAAAAAAAGGAGCCATTTTTACAACACATTAATACTTTTTATTTGGAGGTTTCTATTTTGGGCCGGGTGGACATCCAGAGAGTAGTAAGTTTCTTGATGTATACGTACAGAATGGCCTTCTAGGGATCGTTTCAAAGAAAAGGCTTCAAAGGATGCTTAAAAGGCCATCAGAGCTTTTGTGGCCTAATGGGGACGCTGGAATGGGTGTTAATATAGCCCGAAAGGCACCGCCCAATTGGTCTAAAATCCAAACTTACAAACAAGGAAAGCCCCTGCCAGCTGCAGGGGCTTTCCTTGTTTATTCGAGTCCTGAGGAAATGGCTTGACCGCCAATCCCTGGGGGGAAGTCCTACGTGTTTCTTGAGACGGTTGGCTGATTGTTCCGCTGGAGTCTTGCTTATCTCTGGGTTAGGGGGCAGAATAGCATTGGGATTATTGCCCCCTGTTGTATTTAAATAGTGGACTGCTGCGATTTAAGGAAACCAGCCTGGCTTCCAAATTTCTTCATAGCAGCTAAAATGTCTGCATGTTTGTCTGTGTTGAAAGTGACTTCTATTCTTACTTTATCGCCCATTTGTTTCACTCTGATCTAGCGGCTACCATAGCTTTTGCTTATTTGTAAAAACCGAGCACATTAGCGATTTCCGAATCCTCTACAAACCGGGCAAATTTGTAATGTGCTTTAACTTCCTTCTGACCGATTAGATTGGACCGGCCACCAGTAAATAGCACGGTATTCACGGTATCATTTCTTAATGTTGCCTTTAATGTTGTACTAATCGTATTCAGGATTTCTCTTGTATACTTTATAACAGCTTTTACCACAAAAATGGTGATAGGGAAAGATTTATTTTTTATTAGGTTGTAAGAAGTATCTTTCCTTTGTGGAAACAATTACTTCGAGTATAGAAGTTTTCGCTTCTTCATAGTCACGTGCTAGTTCAGCCAGAGCAAAATCGGTAAGGAGTTTGAATTCTTGTCGTTTGTAATGATCTTCAAACCCAATTGTATTTATAAATCGGTCTTTGGCATGTACCAAATGAAGATCGGTGCCCCATGTATATGAAAATCCTTTATCTATTCCAGAAACAAATTCATCAATATGTAGCTTATTGCCTGTAATTGCTGTATGTTGGTAGAAAACTGATATTTTAATAAAATTATAATATCCTACCTGAATAATGAGAATTATCTTCCCAAATCGTTCTTTTTGTGCGAGAATGATTGAAAAATCATCCATGAGTACGCATACAGGAAGAGACGATTCATACAGCACGTATAACAAGGGAGGAAATAACCATGTCAGAAGAACGCAAGCTGTCATTCGAAACTCTCGCTGTCCATGCCGGACAACAAATTGATCCTACTACCTTTGCCCGCGCCGTTCCGTTGTATCAAACCACTTCATATGGATTTCGGGATGCGGAGCATGCGGCTGATTTATTCTCGCTGAAAGAATTCGGCAACATTTATACGCGTCTGATGAATCCGACCACGGATGTGTTCGAGCAACGGATCGCCGCGTTGGAAGGCGGGGCTGGCGCGTTGGCAACGGCTTCGGGAGCGGCGGCGATTTCCTTCTCCATCCTGAACATTGCGGGAGCTGGGGATGAAATTGTGTCGGCCTCCAGTCTGTATGGCGGTACATATAATCTATTTTCTACAACACTGCCGAAATTGGGCATTAAAGTACATTTTGTTGATTCGGATGATCCGGAGAACTTCCGCAAAGCCATTACGGATAAGACGAAGGCATTATTTGCCGAAACGATTGGCAACCCACAGGGCAATGTGCTGGATGTGGAAGCTGTAGCGGCGATTGCGCACGAATATGGTATTCCGCTGATTGTGGATAACACGTTCCCAAGTCCTTACTTGTTGCGTCCTATTGAATACGGAGCGGACATTGTCGTGCATTCTGCAACGAAGTTTATTGGCGGACACGGTACGTCTATTGGTGGGGTGATCGTGGACAGCGGCAAGTTTGACTGGAAAGCGAGTGGTCGTTTCCCAGGACTGACTGAGCCGGACCCGAGCTACCACGGAGTTGTTTACACCGAGGCGGTGGGACCTATCGCATATATTATCAAGGCACGGGTCCAATTGCTGCGGGACTTGGGAGCGGCCATTTCTCCGTTTAATTCATGGCTGCTGCTTCAGGGCTTGGAGACACTTCATCTGCGGTTGGAAAGACATAGTCAAAATGCCTTGAAGGTAGCGCAATATCTCGAAGGCCACAAGGATGTGGAGTGGGTCAGCTACACCGGGTTGCCGAGCCATCCGTCCTATGAATTAGCTCAAAAGTATTTGCCGAAAGGACAAGGAGCAATCCTGACCTTTGGTATTAAAGGTGGAAGCCAGGCGGGAAGCAAGCTAATTGCGAATGTAAAGCTATTTTCTCATTTGGCGAATGTAGGTGATTCCAAGTCTTTGATTATTCACCCGGCAAGCACAACGCACCAGCAGTTGAATGTGGAAGAACAGGTTGCTGCCGGAGTCAAACCAGAGCTGTTACGCCTATCTGTCGGGACAGAAGCGATAGACGATATATTGTACGATCTGGAGCAGGCGATCACAGCCAGCCAGCAGTAGTAGTAGTCGAACACTTCTTAGACCAAGTGTGACAGAGCATTCGTGTAGCATTCGCAAGTGATTTTTCGACCCAGATCAGTATTCGTTCAATGTTTATCAGGCGGGGGGCAACCTCCGTCTTTTTTTCGTATTGACAACATACCCCCATAGGTATATATTATACCCCGTAGGGTATATGAGGAGGGGAAGAAATGGGTAGGAAAATAGTTATTATTGGCGGGGTAGCAGGTGGAGCCTCTGCTGCTGCGAGATTACGTAGATGGAATGAGGAAGACGAGATTATTTTGTTTGAACGCGGAGAGCATGTTTCTTTTGCAAACTGTGGCCTTCCTTACTATATTGGCGGGGCAATCCATGCGCGGGAGAAGCTGTTTCTCCAGACACCTCAAGGGATAAGAGACCGCTTTAATATAGATGTGCGGGTACTGAAAGAAGTGATACAAATAGACCGAGAGCAGAAGCTCGTCCATTTCCGCGATATGATTACAGGGGAAACAGATGAGCAGCCGTACGATATTGTGGTATTGTCGCCGGGAGCCAAACCGATGATACCGGACATTCCTGGATTACATGAAGCTATGAATTTATTTACATTAAGAAACATTCATGACACGGACGTTATAAAGGCATATGTAGATGAAAGGCATCCAAAGCATGTCACGGTGATCGGGGCCGGATTTATTGGGCTGGAGATGGCCGAGAATTTGCGGGAGCGTGGACTTGCAGTAACCATTATTGATATGGGACAACAATTATTGAATCCGCTGGACCCTGAAATGGCCAAATGGGTAGAACAGCATATGAGGCTGAACGGGGTGGAGGTGCGTTTAGAGGAGGGAGTCACGGCTTTTGAAGGGCAGGGTACACAACTTCGTTTGACTTCCGGGGGTGTGCTTCAGACGGACATGGTTATTCTCGCGATCGGTGTTGTTCCTGAAAATGAGTTGGCCAAGCAAAGCGGATTGGAACTTGGTTTTCGCGGCGCTATTCAGGTGAACACCCAACTGCAAACCAGCGATCCGGCCATTTATGCGGTCGGGGATGCCATCCAGGTCAAAGACCGCAATCATGGGTTTGCAACGATGGTATCGCTAGCCTGGGGAGCCAATCGTCAGGGGCGTTTGGCAGCGGATCATATTAACGGTCAGGCAATTTCTTATGATGGGGCGCTCGGAACATCCGTAATTAAGACCTTTGCATTGACTTCAGCTTCTACAGGTAATAATGAAAAAACATTACAGCGGCTGGGCGTTCCTTATCAGGCTGTTCATATTCATCCTGGTTCACATGCCGGCTATTACCCTGGCGCATCACCCATTGCTATGAAGCTGCTCTTTAATCCCGAAAACGGGATGATCTATGGGGCGCAGGCTGTTGGAGCTGATGGAGCAGACAAAAGGATTGATGTCATTGCGACGGCTATTCGTGGCCATTTGAACGTCCGTGAACTGGCTGATATTGAACTTGCTTATGCACCTCCTTATTCTTCAGCGAAAGACCCTGTGAATATGGCGGGTTACGTGGCTTCGAATATCATGGATGGGCTGGTCCAAACGATACAGTGGCATGAAGTTGATGATTTTCACCGCAATGGTGGTCTTATTATTGATGTTAGGGATGCGGTGGAGCTACAGGCAGGGGCCATTCCAGGTTCGATTCATATTCCTCTGGCCGAGATTAGAGAGCGGATGGCAGAAATCCCTAGTGATCTAGAGATCGCGGTATCCTGCCAAGTCGGTCTGCGAGGCTATATTGCTGCCCGAATTTTGACTCAATACGGTTATCGGGTGAGGAACGTTGATGGTGGCTATAAGACGTATTCGGTTATGGCTGAACGTGAGTGAACATTTCCTTTCATGTCTTTGGTGTAGGATCGCTACTGTACATTATTTACGTTATCCGCAGGGTTTACCCCTTTTCTGATCAAATTATGGCTTGGTTCACTGTGTGACGTCTGTTACAATAGAAGAGGCATATACGAATGGATAGAAAAGAGGTTGAGCAGGTGGGCACTTCAGTGATTTGGGAAGCAGTTATATATTGGGTGATCTTGGTGATTTCCGCTCTGTGCGTGATCGCAGTATCTGGTACTCGGAAGACAGCAAGCACGATTATTTTAGCGCCCGTTGTTTTGTTCTGTACCATATTTATGATGCAGGGATCAGTGTTTACTGCCATGAATCACCCGACGATGGGGTCTAATGTCGGTTTGGGTATGGCATTTCTGACAACATGGGTGGTCAGCGGAATATTGTTTGCTGTAGCGCTTGTAATTGCTTTTATTAAATATAACAAGAAGAACAAGGCGTAATTTAGCCTTAACCTCAGATGGATAAAGGCTTTCGGTGATGTACCGAAAGCCCTTTTTGTATTCCTTTTTAACCATGCAGGATGTCTCCGCTTATCTGCGTCTTCTCATAAGCAACACAACGATCAGCACGACGATGATCACGATCAATAGGAATTTCATATTCGATAACCTCCTTGGTCTGTCTCATATTTGGTATTAACCACTTTTAGTTAGTATGCACCGATGGATCTCAAGCAAGTATCTATTGTCGAGTGCTTGGGGAAAATTAGAATGTGGGACTAAAAAGAGGTTTACAGGCTTAGCTGGAAAGTGTATACATAAAGTAAGGAGGCGATTGCCATGAGTGATCGTGCATTTCATTTGTTCTATATTATTTTCTTAACGGTTCTGGCACTTGGAAGTGTGGGTGGAATCGCTTGGTGGCTGCGCTCTGTCGGTCGTCAGGAGAAGGAAAAAAACTAAATTCAACATGGGCATACAAGCCCGAATGCATCTTCCAGTAGGAGGGTGCATTTTTATATGTTATAATGGGAACATATGTTCTTTGTAGGGGGGGAAGACGATGTTGCCAGATTTGGAACGAAAGCTGCTACGTATTTTGTATAATTATTTCGCCCAGCATCGCCACATGCCCACAATGGCGGAATTGACCGTAAAAACGGGCAAGCGAGATGCTGAAATTACAGTCGCCTTGCGACATATGGAACAGGAGCGCTACATCACTTGGGAAAACAATTCGGGTACCCAGCATGTTGTTTTACTGGAAGGGTGGGAGCGTCCCTCGACCCAAAGGCGCACCCAAGCGGAAACAAGACGTTCCACTACGCAAACGATGCCGCCCGATGGTACAGAATACTGGACGAATTATTAGAAGGTATATAAAACTGGAAAATTAATGAGTTTTTAAGGTGCATATCATTTAGTTTTAAGAAAGCGAGACTATAATGACCCTATTAACCCCTTTTTGATCAAGCTATAGGCCCTGCCGATGTATCGGCAGGGCCACTTTTTTGTTCATAGATACGCTTATGTATATGAAAAATCCCCCGGGGATCATCCGGAGGATGGTGCAGTTTGCATATACTGCACGGCCTGCTCAAACTTCATCGTTTGATGGCAAAATATATATTCAACCCCTGCTACCTTGCATTATATGGTCAGCATGTTCATAAGGGGCAGTGTGATTCCACTGTTCATTTTCCAAACGACAAAAGCCCTACCTCTCTTTCGTCCTTGCGGCTCCGATGACCGCGCCAGTGTGAATGTGAAAATCTTCGGCAAAAGCTCAAAATTCTACATTAGGGTTATACATAAAATTAGGAGAAGCTCCATACGGTGATTAGGAGTAATAGCTTGTTGCGTGGAATCTTATGGGGTTAATACATACTCCAATAGTATAGCAAGAATGATTATAAAACACAAGTCATTTTTGGCTTTTTGATTATAGACTGGAAAAAATGTTGGCTAAAATGCTCTTCCCTCGAGAGTTTCTTAATTAAGAATAAGATGATTTCCCATCTATAGATTGCAGATTAAAAGCCGTCCTCGTATTTATGTAAAATGCTCGAGCAAGAAGGTAAACTTTTGATGGTTGGACTCCGATATTGAATACACAAGATATTTTAGAGTGTACGGATGAAAAGAGGGGTAGCAATTTGCCGACCTATAAGCGCTTTATTCAGCATGTTATCCTGAACTATATTATAGGTTCGTTTATCGCTGTATTGTTGGTAGGTATGATTTTTGTATTTTCCACGTTAAATGTAGCCCACTATGAAATTCTGGGTCTTGTTAAAATTATTGCATTTTCCAGCGTCATTATGATTGCTTGTGAAACCATAGTGTTTCGAATGCATTTGAGACCGGTTCATCGTTTTTTTTACGGCAATCAGGAAACACTCAAGGATGTAGAAGCGGTGTATATCCGGGTTCATCATCTGCCTAATTTGTCAGTTTTACGTATTGTTGGACCGCATTTGTTGGGTTTCTCTATCCCGGCAGCCGTCATTGCCTTATGGATGATACATACTGGACAACTTACCTTTCCCTTGTATTATGTAGGAATCGCCTGTATAGGAGCTTGTCTGGTTGCTTCGATGCACGCACTGGTTGAATTTTTCCTGACAATGAGAGCAATCAAGCCGCTGCTGGAGGAAATCCGTGATCGAACCTATCAGCAATATGGATTAAACCTGTCCCTGCGAGGACGAGTCCTACTATCGCTTCGGCATAAATTTCAGTTAAGCGCGACGCTCATTGGTGCTTTTCCTCTGTTTTTATTTTGTCTAGCTACACAGATTCGCCTGGAACGTTTGGAGGCGACGGATTCGAGTTCCTATTGGGCATGGGCGGGTACGATTTTAATTTTTGGTGTAGCCTTTGCTTATCTGGGAGGAAGGTTGTTGACCCGTGAGATCGAACAGCCGATCCACCACCTGCTGGAAAAAATGAATGCAGTGAGGGAAGGCCGCCTGAACAGTAATGCCAGCGACTTGTACTCCGACGAATTTGCCGAGCTGGTTGAAGGCTTTAACATGATGATCGAGGGCCTGAAGGAACGGGAAGAAAAGAACGGTCAGCTATTGGACAGTTACTTCGCCACCTTGGCGGCAGCGCTGGATGCGCGAGATGCCTATACCGCAGGACATTCTTTGCGTGTGGCTGAATACTCCGTACTCATTGGGCGCAAGGGAGGTTTGAATGAGACAGACCTCGACTTGCTGCGCAAAACAGCTTTGCTGCATGATATCGGTAAAATCGGCGTGGCTGACGCTGTTCTGCTCAAGGACGGCAAGCTGACGGACGAGGAGTTTGATCAGATTAAAATGCACCCGGTTATGGGAGAGAGTATTCTCCGGCAAGTTGAACCAGCTTATGCTATGGCCCCTTATTTGCCCGGCGTGCGATCGCACCATGAACGTTATGATGGCAAGGGATACCCTGACCAGCTCGCTGGGGAAGATATCCCCTTATTTGGGCGAATCATTGCTGTAGCGGATGCTTATGATGCGATGACGTCTGATCGTCCCTATCGGCAAGGTATGAAGGAAGAGAAGGCGGTTATGATATTGGAAGAGGGAAAGGGAACCCAATGGGACCCTTATTTTGCCGAATTATTTGTCAAGGAGTGGCGCCGGAACAAAGGCATCACAAGCTGACTCTGTATATATCAGCACAACAGGGCGAGCCATTGAGGTTCGCTTTTTTATATAGGAATGTAAGCATCTTTTATGTCGAAAGATGGGGCTTCATGTTATGATGTACAAGAAAGGCAAACGCGGTTAACATAGGCCTGGCATCCAATTTTTTGCGCTATGGGAGTGTGAGTCCATGCAATTTTCAATGATGTTTTTAATGAATTTAGGGATGCTGATTGCCGTTGCCTATGTGGCGAACGTGATTTATAAATATGGTTTGAGTCGTACCTCTTCGCGGTTCAAATATGTCAGCTCGGTGCTGCTAGTGATATTTGGCGGATGGGTCAGTTCTTGTTTTGGTTTTAACTTTAGTGAAACGGTTATTTTTGATTTGCGTTTCGTACCGCTGATTATCGCGGCATTGGTGTATCCCCGCTCCTATACGCTTATTATTATTGGGGTCGCAATCGGACTAACGAGATTTACCTTCGGTCTGCATATGGCGGCGTGGGTCGGCTTTTTGAATATGAGCATTCTGGGCGTCCTGTGCGCCGGATTGAACTACTGGATGCGCCGTTCCACCTGGCGTTTGATTATTAAGGCATCGGTGACCATTTTAGCGGTTAATATCGTAAATACGTTAAATATTGCCTGTCTGGGCGTCATTCCCTGGCGCTATTATGTAGCGGAGGTTGTTCCTCTTACACTGCCAATCGGCATCGTCCTCAGTTTTTTATTTGCTCTGATTTTAAGGGACTTTCAGATGGAACAACAGCGGAATCATCAGATTAAGCAGGCGAATGAGTTGTTATCAGAGCAGCGAGATGAGTTGCAGAAGGCAAAGGTCATTCTAGAGGAACGTGCCAAGCAACTGATGATGGCTTCCCAATATAAATCGGATTTTATGGCAACGATGTCGCATGAGTTACGTACACCTCTTAACAGCATCATTAACCTGGCGCAGATTATCAACGAGCAGGGAAAAGAATTGGATGAGGACGAGTTATACCAATACAGCGATCTCATCTATGCCTCGGGGCATGATTTGCTCCAAATGATTAACGACATTTTGGACTTGTCCAAGGTCGAGGCTGGGCACATGGAAATCGTAAGTGAACCAGTCAATGTGCGTGAGATTGCGCAGGTGATGATGATGCATTTTGAAGTCACTGCGAAGGATAAAAACCTGGAATTCAGCTTAAAGGAGCATGAGCCTATACCGAATGAAATTCGGTCCGATTCTAAACGTGTACAGCAAATTTTGCGTAATCTGTTATCCAACGCCTTTAAGTTCACTCATGAAGGACGTGTATTGCTAGAAATGAGTACACAGCATCTGGATCGAAAGGGACAGGAGGGAGATTGGGTTGTATTTGCTGTAAAAGATACGGGCATCGGTATTTCCATGCTTCAGCAACACGTTATTTTTGAGGCATTCCAGCAGGCGAACGGTTCCATTAATCGTAAATATGGAGGAACCGGGTTGGGATTGTCCATCAGCCGTGATTTTTCCCGCTTGTTGGGCGGGTTTATCCGTTTAGAAAGTGAGGAGGGTAAGGGAAGTACGTTTTCCTTGTACCTACCCATGTGTCCGTCCGTAAGCAAGGAGGCGGACGAACAACCCTTTAAATTAACCTAATCGCAATTGTAGGAGCAGGAGCGCTATGGCACAAAGGAGGTCTATCATGGAACGTAAAGCGGTCGTTGTGGGTGCAACAGGGCTTGTCGGGGGTTATGTTGTACGAGAGCTGCTGGTGCAAAAGGAATACAACCGCGTCATGGTTATGGGCAGACGTCCGTTGGACATCAAGCATCCCAAGCTGGAACAGGCGCTCATCGATTGGGAACAGCCACAGAAAGCGGCGTTCGCCTTCGAAGGGGTGGATGATGTTTTTTGCTGCCTTGGGACAACGATGAAAAAAGCTGGCACCAAGGAGCAGTTTCGTCAGGTGGATCTGGACTATCCGGTGCTGGCTGCCCAGTTGGGCAAAGAGGCTGGTGCTGTACAGATGCTAGCTATCTCAGCGATGGGGGCCGATCCAGATTCACGTGTGTTTTATAACCGCACCAAGGGTGAGGCTGAAGAGGCGCTTGCCGCTATCGGGCTGCCTGCGCTGCATTTGTTCCGTCCGTCGCTGATTTTGGGCGCGAGACCTGAACGACGTATGGGCGAAGCCGCTGCCGCTGTTGTCATGAAAGCGCTGGACGGTCTAATGACGGGCAAGCTGGCTTCCTACCGCGCTATCCCGGCCTCGGTCATCGCACGAGCCATGGTACGAATTGCTCTTGCGCAGGCGAGCGGCGTACATATTTATCCGAACGACATCATTCGGGTCATTGGTGCAGAGCTAACATCCGATGTTGAGGAGCCTGTTACAGGAACGGCTCCTGATGAGAACGTGTAAAACCACGGCAGGATTAAAATGACAATAACGCCGCTGCTGCCCGAATCATCGGGCAGCAGCGGCGTTATTTGTGTTTTATTGGTGGTTTGTATTTTGCGGCACATCTATCGTAATCTCTAATTCATCAATGTAATGGCGTGTCCAGTTGCCATTAGCATCGAGCAGGGCACTACCTCCTGGTTGTGTTGGCAATATATAAGGCTTGAAATTGATCTTCTGGGGAGTGTCCACAAAAGGAGTAAACAGGGTGATCATTTTGCTGTCACGTTCTTTGGTAAGGGGAACTCCAGAGCCGCTCAGGAGCTGGAGTTCTCTTCCCTGCTCGTCGAATATAGCATACTCAAGCATATCCAATTCCTTTTTGGTGTACTGGATCGTGTGGCCGTTTTTGTTGTACTTGTATTCTCGCTCCACGGTGTAATCATCCGGCATATGTGCAATATCGGTCAGCATTTTGAACGACGTTGTGATCTTGGTCGTGATGGGTGTAAGTTCTACCTTTTCTGCCGTAAATGCAAGATACGGATTAGACTTGCTCATTTGCAGCTGAAGTATCTTATTATTTATTTTAGTTTTGTGAACCGTGGTTTGTATGCGAAACGGCTCGGCTACACCTTTTAACTTTGCATATACCTCTAGCTCAAACTGATCTGGTAAGGCGGGTTTACCACTGGCAGGGTCACGCATATACGCAATCAGCATAGAATTACTGTCTTTACCTGGGCGGCCATACATGAAATTAAAGGCGCCATTATTGCTATTGACCGATGTCCCATTGATGAACAGGTCCACTTTCTCCAGAATGTCCTCCTCGGGCTGTCCTTGCGTTTGGATGGCCGGATATAGGGTTTGATGTTGTGAATCTCCACCGCTCTTTTCCAACGCCACGACCAAGCGTGTCCCGTCAAATATGATTTGTGGTACCTTTAATGTAATGCCGCTATGGGTAATACTGAGATTCGAGGAAGTTGCCAACCCTTTCTGATCAGCGGTTTGTAGCCCGAGATCCCCAGCAAGCTTGAACACACTATCTACAAGGGGAACCTGTTTCAATGATTCTGCCATTGTAGGCGAAACAAAGGCGCTACCAATGATCATAACGCTAATGGCAGCCGCAGAAGCAGCGACAATTGCGGTTCCCCGAAGAAATCTTTTGACTGGTCCATGTAAGGAAGAGGAAGGAGACTTGGATAACGGCTCCACATCCGATTCCATTTGTGTGTAAAATGCATCTAAGCGTTCTCTTACCAAATCGGGAATCATTACCGTGTCTGCTTCCAAGTTTTCTTTTTCTGATTGTAATTTCTGGTCCAGCTCTTTATTCTGTTTCTCAAACTCTGAAGGGCTCATTGAAAGGTCACCTTCCTTTCTCCGCGATTTTGTAGCAGGTCCATTAATGTTCTGCGAGCACGGTGTAATCGTGTTTTGACGGCCCCCTCTGATACATCCAGTACCTCTGATATTTCTCTGATCGGCATATCCCGCAAATAGTGCAGGGAAATCACAGTTCGCATGGACTCCTCCAAGTGGTCGATGGCCTCGCGCAGTTCGATTTTTTCATATCCGCCCGAAATGGAGGGTTCCTTTATAAATTCCGCCACGGGTACGATCCGTTTTTGCTTGCGGATAATGAGATGGCACTCATTAATGAGGATGCGAAGCAGCCATGTTTTAAAATAGCGAGGTTCACGCAGTTCACCCAGAGACTGGTATGCCTTGAGCATCGCCTCTTGCATCGCGTCCGCGCAATCTTCATTGCTGCGAAGAATGGAACGCGCCATGCCATACATATCGGATTCCATATGTTTCATCAAGGCGACGAATGCCTTGCGGTCCCCCTGCCTTGCTTGGTGTAAGTTTGTTTCGAGATTCAAAGGATGGTGCTCCTTTCCCGTCTATACTGGCTATGATCATTGTACCTGTATCTGTATTTGTAGAATTTATTTTGTAGCAGGTTATAGGAGTTAGATGATACATAGGCGCTAAAGGTTACAGCGGATATAAAAAAATATAGCACCGTCGCAAGGGATGGCTTAAAAGAAGCCCATTGCGTTAATCCGTCGCACGGAATAGTGGCTTTGGACTTCACATGCTATAATACGGTGAACCAGTATCAGGAAGGAGAATCCAACCCATATGAAAAAAACAATTGCTACTGAAAAAGCACCCGGTGCTATCGGCCCTTATAGCCAAGCGGTAGAGGCAGGCGGGTTTATTTACACCTCGGGACAGCTTGGACTGAATCCGGCAACAGGTGAGTTCGGTAAGGATGTACAGGAGCAGGCACGCCTGTCCTTGAGCAACGTACAAGCCATTCTGGAAGCGGCAGGCAGCAACATGAACCAGGTTGTGAAAGCGACTGTATTCCTGAAGGATATGAACGATTTTGTCAGCGTCAATGAGGTGTACAGTTCTTTCTTTGAGCAACCCTATCCAGCACGCAGTGCGGTGGAGGTAGCTCGTCTGCCTAAGGATGCACTGGTGGAGATTGAAGTCATTGCATTGAAGGGCGAATAGTCTGAAAGGTCCGTTCATAAAATAAAAAGTTTGTATGGCAACCGGGTGTCCCTATTAAATAGAGGCACCCGGTTGCTCAAATTTAATGTGTTTTGTTTTTTTGAATACAGAGTGGAGGTGGAGATGATTAAAAAAATAATTTTCACTGGTGGAGGCTCTTCAGGACATGTAGCAGTAAACCTAGCTTTGATTCCTCACTTACTGGAACAACATTGGAGTGTCCAATACATAGGCTCTGAACAAGGGATTGAAAGAAAATTGATTTCTGGACTAGAAGATGTGTGTTATTTCAGTATCTCAACTGGGAAATTACGCAGATATTTTGATTGGAATAATTTTAAGGACCCTTTTAAAGTGCTGAAGGGGATTTCTCAAGCGTACCGGATTATAAGAAAAGAAAAACCGGATGTTATTTTTTCAAAAGGCGGGTTTGTTTCGGTTCCTGTGGTATTGGCTGGGTGGTTGAATAAAGTCCCTGTAATCATTCATGAATCAGATATTACCCCTGGATTAGCTAATAAGATTTCCAGCACATTTGCTACAGAAATTTGTACTACCTTTCCTGAAACCACTCAGTACTTTCGCTCTAAGCATACCCGGTATGTAGGTGCTATTGTGAGAGATGAACTAAAAGATGGGGAGGCAGCCAAAGGTTTGACCTATTGCGGATTTACTCGAAATAAGCCGATCATTCTGATCATGGGTGGGAGTTTAGGTTCCAAGAAGATCAATGAGATGGTCTGGATGAATTTAGAGGCTTTGCTCGTTCATTTTCAAATCGTCCATATTTGTGGTAAAGACCAAGTGAATTATTCCATTCATATGCATGGTTACAAGCAGTTTGAATACATAAACGATGAACTGGCGGATGTTATGGCGATGGCAGATATGGTTGTTTCTAGGGCGGGTTCAAATTCCATTTTTGAATTCTTAACGCTGCGGAAGCCTATGCTATTGATCCCTCTTTCAAAGGCAGTCAGCCGGGGAGATCAAATTCTAAATGCCAAATCATTTAAAGCGCAAGGCTTTTGTGAGTTTTTAGAAGAAGAAGAGTTGGAATCTGAACGATTTGTTGACATGATTCTTGGTTTGTATGAAAAAAGGTCGGATTATATTATCAATATGAAGAAAATGAATGCAGATCACTCGACAAGCAAGCTTATAGATTTGATTAAAGTCTATACCTAATCACATGGTTAAAATGAATAAACAAAGCAAGCGAGCTTGGGCTAGATGATTCAGACCCAAGCTCGCTTGTTCTGGCTAGGAGATCATATTCGTTTTCTTTAATCCCGTTCTCGATTACGGGCAAAGAATAGCCATAGCGCGTACACCAGAATGATTGCCGCCAAGATCAATGCAGCCAGCCGTACATTTTCATTGTTCGGATGCTCGACGGCGATGGCGACATAGGCCCATACAAATACGAGAGGATAAATGCTGTCGCGATAAGGGAAGCTGACCATGATGGCCAATACGGTGCCGATGAGCAGGATAATGATCGCCCATGTCGTATCGCTGAGTCCCCAGCCACTCCATTCATTCTTTTCCAGTGCCACTGCAATATTGATAATAGTAGCAATAGATACCCAACCGAGGTTCAGGCTGAACGGTAGCTTGACGAACCACATTTCTCCGCGGGTTGGCTGCGGCGTGCGGGTACGTACATACACGACGCTCAAGGAAAGCAAGTATAGAATAATGACGATGACGCACAGCTCTACGTATACATACTGCCAGAGGAAAATCCAGATGATATTGAAGAGACAGCTTAGAATAAAAAAAATACCGATGGACTGAACGCTTGTCTTGGCTTGCCCTGTAGGTGTAGCTTGGTACACGACAAAGCAGGCGAGCAGTACGTAGATGACCGACCAGATGGAAAAAGCGTAACCCGCTGGGGTGATCAAGGTTGGGTACATGTTGGATACAGCAGCAGTGCTTCTGCCACCGATAGGAAGTGTAGCAGCCAGAACGTTAACGAGAACGACAGCGATAAATGCAATAATATTCCACCATTTATACGGATGGCTTCGTGACATAGGGATATCTCCTCCACAACGAATGATGATCCAAAAATGACCGACTGGTCACAAGTTTCTATTATGAATATACCCACTTTGCTTTCGAATATGTCCTAACCGGAAAAAGTTTCTTGATCCCGGTAAAATCATAAAAAGTTGTATGTATATGCAGTCATATGTAGTACAATGGTGAAAATTTTAAGCACTATATAAGCTGAATTTCCTCAAATTCAAATTATATAGAAGTAAGGAGATAAGTAGAATGAATGGCTTGGAGAAAGTAGGGAAATTTGTAGGAGGAACCTTTTCCATCTGGGTACTTTTATTTGCATGCTTGGGATTTTTCTTTCCTGCGGCGTTTACAGGGTTGAAAGGATACATACAGTTATTTTTGGGCATAGTCATGTTCGGGATGGGGCTGACTTTATCTGCGGCTGACTTTCGTGAAGTATTCCGGCGTCCAGTGGATGTGGCTATTGGCGTGGTCGGACATTATCTGATTATGCCGTTACTGGCCTTTGGATTGGCATTAGTATTGCAGCTGCCACCGGATATTGCGGTAGGTGTCATTTTGGTAGGCTGTTGCCCGAGTGGAACCGCGTCCAACGTAATGACGCTCTTATCCAAAGGCGACGTGGCATTGGGCGTGTCGATTGCTTCGGTGTCGACGCTGATTGCTCCACTGGCTACCCCGGCCATGATTAACCTGCTTGCTGGACGTTGGATGAATATTGATGCGAAGTCGCTGATCATGGATATTCTCATCGTGGTTATTGTCCCCATTGTGTTGGGTGTTATCGTCAAATCGCTATTTCGCAAACAGGCAGAAGCCAGTGTCCAGGCGCTGCCGCTCATATCAACACTGGTGATTATGCTCATCGTGGCTATTGTGATTGCAGGCAGCAAAGGCAAGATTTTGGAGACAGGTCCGATTATTTTTGGTGTGGTTATTTTGCATAACGGTATCGGGTTCCTGCTCGGATATTGGTTTGCCAAGCTATTCGGTATGAATCTTTCCAAGCGTAAAGCTGTTACTCTGGAAACGGGAATGCAGAATTCCGGACTGGGCGCTGCGCTGGCAGCAGCTCATTTTAATCCGATTGCTGCTGTACCGAGTGCGATTTTTAGCGTGTGGCATAATATTTCCGGCTCGTTGCTCGCGACCTGGTTTTCCCGCCGGGAGGAGAAGAACAGCACATCCGGGAACCATTAAGCTTTGTCAGTGGCTTGTGACAAGTGGCTGCGGTTCAGCTTTTTCGAACAGTTTGGGGAAGGTCAGAAAGGATAGATTTGACTTTATAGTTGCGGATCATTATACTGTGGTTGTTACAACCACTGTATTTAAGTAAGCAACAGTAGTTTGAGTTCGTTATGGAAGGAAAACTGCATCCAATTCATATTCGGCTTCATGCTTAACAGCCTTATATTATCTGATCTGATTTAAACTGAAGGAGAGAGAACGAATGAACCCAAAATATAATTCTCTATTTGAAGCTTTTACCCTGCCATCCGGTGTTACGTTGAAGAACCGTATTACCATGGCACCTATGACTAACTTTGCTTCCCACGAAAATGGTGAAGTCAGTGACGAGGAACTGGCATACTACCGTGAACGCTCCGGTGGTGTGGGCGCGGTTATTACCGCTTGTGTGTATGTAACTCCAGATGGCAAAGGATTTGTTAATGAGTTCGGTGCGGACAAGGATGAAATGATTCCTAGTCTGCGCCGTCTAGCAGATACGATTCATCAGGAGGGCGCGAAAGCGATCCTGCAAATTTATCATGGTGGCCGCCTGTGTCCACCGGATCAAATTCCAGATGGACAGCCGATCAGTGCAAGCGCAGTAGCCGAGGAAAAAGAAGGCGCGCCTGTGCCGCGTGAAATGACATCCGACGATATCCACCGCGTCATTCGTGCCTATGGCGAAGCGACTCGCCGCGCGATTGAAGCAGGCTATGATGGTGTGGAGCTTCACGGAGCGAACGGTTACCTGGTGCAGCAGTTCTTCTCCCCGCATTCCAACATTCGTACTGATGAATGGGGAGGAAGTCTTGAAAAACGATTGACCTTTCCACTGGCGGTTGTTCACGAAGTGAAGAAAGTGATCGCACAACATGCAAAGCGGCCATTCATCTTTGGATACCGCTTGTCTCCTGAGGAAGGACACACACCAGGCATTTCGCTGGATGATACGATGGTGCTTGTAGACCGTCTGGCGGATCAAGGGTTGGATTACCTGCACATTTCCGTAAATCATTTCTTTGGTGGTTCGTTCCGTGACCGTAGTGACGAACGGTCACGTACCGTTCTCATCCATGAGAAGGTAGGTAACCGTGTGCCGATTATGGGAGTCGGGTCGCTGAATACACCGGACGAGGCGCTTGCAGCACTGGAGACAGGTGTACCGCTTGTATCGCTGGGACGTCCGCTTTTGATGGAGCCGCAATGGGTTCAGAAGGTGCAAAACGGCACAGAAGATACCATTCGCACGACATTATCCAAACAAGCTCAGCAGGAGCTAGTCATTCCTGACTATTTGTGGAATGTATTGACGACCCTTCCAGGCTGGATGCCTGTTACGGACTAAATTTTGAATGATGGAGATACCCTAGGCTGCTCTCATGCACCTGGGGTATTTTCCTGTCTCATGACCATGAACACAATATTATAGGAATAACGGAGAAAGAAGGAAACTGACAATGTTGCATGAAGCTAATGGCGTAATTTTGATTAAGTCTACCCATCCGGGGCTACAGATTCGACTGTTACAAGTAAATGATGCAGAACGTTTATTAGAGATCAGACGTGAAAATTTTGATTTCTTCAAACCGTTCGAACCAGAACGACCTGAAATTTACTTTACGCTGGAAGAACAGGCGCGTCTGATTTCCAACGGTTTGGAAGCGGCACAAGCCGGACAGGGATATACGTTTGGACTTTTTTTGCCGGAAAATGATAAGCTGATTGGCAGAATGGAGCTGTCGGGTATCGCTAGAGGCCCCTTTCAAAACGCCAATCTGGGCTACTTTGTAGATCCTGCATACCACGGACAAGGCTATGCGACTTCCGCAGTGAAGGATATTGTACGCTACGCCTTGAACGAGTTGGAATTACACCGTATTCAAGCTGGAGTGATGCCAAGAAATACGCCTTCCAATCGAGTGATGGAAAAGGCAGGATTTCGCCGCGAAGGGCTGGCTCTCAACTATTTGAAGATTAATGGTGTGTGGGAAGATCACGTGCTGTATGCGGTCACGGCTGAGGATTTGCAGAATGGCGTCTTCTGAATTCGCCAGGCGTGACCCCCTCCAGTTTTTTGAACACCTTGCCAAAATATTTTTCATCCTGATACCCGACCATACCGGCAATATGATGAAGGCGCAGCTTGTCATTTAGCAGCAATAGCTTTGCCTTGCTCATCCTGATCTGACACAAATAGTCTGACAGATTAACCCCGTACTCCTGCTTGAATTTACGAGAAATATATTCCCGACTGAGATAAAAGCGGCTCGCCATATCCTGTAGAGAAATGTCCTCGTTATAGTGTGCATCCAGATAGCGGGCAATATCACGGATGGTCGGGTTGTTTGGGCTATGGCTTGGTGTGAGCGCCTGACCGGCTGCCAGCAGTCGGTTTTCAACCTGTCTTTGCCATAAGGGCAGGGAAAGCATGCCACGGTTGTCGACCGGCAATGCATGAATGGAGCCGGACTCATCTGCCAGTTCCTCGCCATCGGTATCTCCAGGTCTGTCATTCAGCCAGCGGGCCAGCATCCAGTCCAACTCCTGATTCCAACTGGCTAGCTGCTCTGCTGTCACCGAAGGCAGCTCGGCTACGGCTGCTATCCAATGGCCTACCGCTATCGACACACGATTGGCATTACAGCTGAGCGCACTAAGCCGCAGTTCCTCTTCCATCTCAGGCAACTGGGGAAGACGAATGCTCTGCCGTGTCTGGGAACTCTGGTGCATCCAGTCGGCGGTTTGCAACACATCCCGTTTCCACAACGCTTGCCGTGCCTCTTGGTAGGCAGTGGCTGCCGCTATGGGAAAAGCGCCAAAAGAGCCAAAAGAGCCAACCCCGATGTGCATGTAACACCGCAAAGCCGTTTTGATCCCTGTGTGAATATCCTGCAAGAGCAGCGGCCAACGAGATGGCTCGCCCCAATACAGCAGAATAATTTCGTCCATACGCTCCAGATGACGGAATGCAACTCCGGTTTGAGAAGTTCCGAGAAATTCGTTACAGATGTTAATGAGGGAAAAGCTCAAAAGCGCACGGCGCGTTTTATATTTGTCCAGTATATCGGCATCCAGCTGAGTGGTACTCATCACAGCTGCATTACATATCTGAATAGCTGCAGGAAGACGTAGCTCCTCACGTAAGGGCGTAATGGATAGAGGGGTATTCGCTATACCGGAAACGATTTCAGTCAGGAGCTTATCAGCATAGTGCGGCCTCATCCGATTGACCTCCATGGCCTGCATCGTTTGCCTGTTCCGGTCTTGCTCCGCCGTCCGCCAGGCTTGAGTGGCTTTATTTAGAGCCTCGTTAATCTCCACTGGATCCACGGGCTTAAGAATATAGTCCATGCCTCCCCGGCGGATGACCTGTCGAACCAAGTCAAAATCATCATAGCCACTGACCACCACGACTCGGGTTGCTGGGGAATTGACTTGAATCCACTCCATCAGTGCTACTCCATCCTTGCCGGGCATCCGCATATCCGTGAGTACAACAGGTGGGGAAAGGGCGGTAATGACCTCAATCGCCTGATCGCCCGACTCAGCCTCAATCACCTCGCTCACACCGCAAGCTTCCCAATGTACGAGCATCCGTATGGCATGGCGTACATGCTTCTCATCATCTACAATCAGGACTTTCATTGACAGATCACTCTCCCTTAATATGAATTTCCATAGGGACTTCAGTACGAATTTCGAGTGTATAACGGACGCCATGAGGCAGAATGTTGTCTACGCACAGGGTGTTAGAACCATCCTCCGAGTGAAGCTGAATACGCAATAGAACATTACGAAGGCCAATGGAGTCCTGCTCGCTAGTGTCCGGCTCCTCGTAGGCTTTCAGCGGACGTTTTAACATATGCTGGAGCTGCTCCAAATCGGCCTGTGGAATGGAAATTCCGTTATTTTCCACTGTTATTTTCACAATGCCTTCCTGGATTCGGCTGCCTGTAATGCGAATTTCACCGGGCCCCAGCCGGGGATCGGCACCGTGTTTAAAGTAGTTTTCCACCAACGGTTGGAGAATCATTTTTGGCACCCGATCATTTAGCACCTCATCTTCCCACTGGTAAGTGACCTCTAATTGCTCACCGAAGCGTTCCTTTTGTAAATCAAGATATTGTTTTACATGTTCGGCTTCTTCCTTGAGTGTAACTACCGTATGGTCCCGCATGTTATAACGCAGCATTTTGGCAAGGGAAGAGAGCAGAGAATAAATTCGCGGCACCTCATGCTGTAGGGCCAGGGTTCCAATAGACTGTAGCGTATTATATAAAAAGTGAGGATTAATCTGTGCTTGAAGCGCTTTCAATTGATGTGTCTTGTTAGCCAGCTCCAGCTTGTATTCCCGCAAAATGAGGTTATTGATGGTATCCATCATCTGTCTGAAACGGCGCGACAGTACTCCGATCTCATCGTTACTCATGGCCCGAATGTCTACATCCAGTTGACCGGACTGAATCTGGTTTATGTAGCGAGTCAGCCGCTTAATAGGTTCCGTGATTTTTATCGAAATCCATAACGTGGCAACAATGACAAGTAGCAACGCTGCGCCTGTAATGACCGCATTAATCTGAGTCAGGCGGGTAGCCCGTAAATACAGCGTACGATGTGGAATTTTCTTGACGAGCGTCCAGCCTGACAGATTGGCATCCAGCTTGCCGTACACGTGCAGTGCTGTATCATCCTCAATCACTCCGTGCTCGCCTTCTTTAGAAATTCGATTGAGCAGGCCAGATTCCTTCCAGTGTGTTCCAATCGATGCTTCTTTTCCGCTATATACGATCGTTCCGTTCCGATCGATCAAAAACAGCTCCTCTGTATCCGCATCATACAATTGACGGCAAATACTGCGCAGCGGCTCCAGATCAACATCTATAGCCAGTACCCCAAGCGTCTCTGAGGCAGGAATGTTCCGAATCGCCCGATGAAGTGTAAATACCTGCCGCTTTGTGCTGTGCTCCGCATAGGAAACCGCCGAAAAGCCGTACAAATGCTTCATGTGCGAAGGCTGTATGAATAGTCCGGAAGGGCCGTAATGAATAGAACCAGTAAAGGGCTCCAGTCGGAATTCCCGTAGCGGGACTGTACTGGTAATCAACGTGGATTGCCCAGCCTCAAAAGAATGCAAATACACTTGGTCAATGCCTGACGAAGCATTCATCATCGTTTGCAGTGTGGTGTAAATTTCAGCGACGGCCCGGTAATCATCCGGAATTTTGGCCAGATTACGCAGAAAATGGGGGTCATTATAGACTCCGATGGACGCGCGATTCAGTCCCTGTAAATAGTTATCCAGATTCGTAATTCCCTGAAAAATAAGCCGTTCATTTTCTTGTGTGGCCTGCTCCCGCAAGGATTGCTTGGTGAGAACAAAGGTCATAGTCATCGACAGCAGCAGCGGCAGAGTGACCGCAATGAGCAAAAACCAGATCAGGCGGGAACGAATACTGTGAAATTTCATGCAGTGAGCTCCTTTCACAATTCAAGGCGAGCCAGAGGTCAATATTTTCCCCCCTAATGGTTCACGATCCTACGTGTTCTCCAGAGCGCTTATTCGACATAATGAACATGTGAATCGCATATCCGTACGGACCAAGCATTATGCTGCTGAAAGAAAGCCGTAAGGGAGCGTTCCAGACACCAACAGACAACAAAAGGGGGGGATCGGATTGAATCGCGCCAAGTCGTCGCAATGGCTCCAGCAATGGATTTTTGTAGGGCCGTCGACGTTATTTTTCGTTATCATTATTGTAATCCCTTTTATGCTCGGAATGTACTATTCTTTTACAGAGTGGAATGGGGTAGCCAATGAGGCAAAGTGGGTCGGGCTGGATAATTTCAGTCACATTTTATGGAATGATGACAAATTTGGGACAGCGTTCTGGTTTACGGTCCGTTTTACGGTGGTAGGAGTGGTGGCTGCGAATATTTTTGGCTTTCTGCTGGCGTACTTTCTAACCAAACCGCTGAAAACAAAAAATGTATTGAGGACCATCTTTTTTATGCCTAATGTGATCGGAGGTCTGTTGCTGGGCTTTATCTGGCAGTTTATTTTCGTCAAGGGATTTGCAGCAATCGGAGAGAGCACGAACTGGTCCTTCTTCAACCTGTCCTGGTTGGGAGATGAGATCACGGCCTTCTGGGGCATTGTCATCGTGTTTATCTGGCAAACTGCCGGGTATTTGATGGTTATTTATATCTCTTCCCTGACCAATGTGCCCCGCGATATGCTGGAAGCAGCCGAAATTGACGGAGCAAGCCGGATGCAAATTTTGCGGTCGATTATACTTCCTTTGATCATGCCTGCCGTTACGGTTTGTCTTTTCCTGGCGATATCATGGTCATTCAAAATGTTCGATCTCAATTTGTCACTGACCAAAGGCGGTCCCTTCGGGTCCACAGAGTCGGTTGCACTCAATATTTACAATGAAGCGTTTGTGAATAATCGTTATGGGCTGGGAACAGCTAAAGCACTCATTTTCTTTATCATTGTTGCTCTGGTTACGAGCCTTCAGGTACGACTGACGAAAAGTCGGGAGGTGGAAGCGTAAATGGAAACAAGCAAGCGCTACCGCTTTGGAACATGGGCGACCGAGATGGTGATGATCCTCGTCGCATTGTTATTCCTCGTCCCGTTTTACTTTTTATTCGTGAATTCGGTCAAAAGCTTTGGTGACCTGCTCACCGATTCTGCGGCCTGGCCACAAACCTTTGTATGGAGCAACTACGCTAGAGCGTGGAGCATCACGCGTTTTCCCGAAGCTTTATGGAATTCACTCGTGGTTACGGTAATTAGTAATCTACTGCTCGTACTGATCAGCTCAATGGCTGCTTACCGAATGGTCCGGCGTCCGACGCGTTATAATCGGGTGTTGTTCAGCCTGTTCGTAGCTGCCATGGTCATTCCTTTTCAATCGGTGATGATTCCTTTGGTCAAGGTTGTAAGTACACTGGATTTAATGAACAGTATAAGTGGTCTGGTAATCTGTTATCTGGGATTCGGAGCTCCAATGTCGATCTTTCTCTTTCATGGATTCGTCAAAGGTGTGCCAGTCGAGGTGGAAGAAGCAGCTACGGTGGACGGCTGTACGCCTTACGGAGTGTTTTTCCGAATTGTGTATCCGTTGATGCTACCGATGATGGTAACTGTTATTATTTTAAATACGCTCTGGATTTGGAATGATTATCTCCTGCCTTCTCTGGTACTGCAAAAGGCTGAACTGCGCACGATTCCGATTGCTACCTATGCCTTTTTTGGACAATACACGAAGCAGTGGGATTTGGCTTTGCCTGCTCTGGTGCTGGGCATCTTGCCTGTCATCGTATTCTTTCTGGCCATGCAAAAATATATTATACAAGGTATTATGGCTGGTTCGGTCAAAGGTTGAGTGTGGGATGAGCTGAAAATGTACACGGTGGCCACTCCGCAAACGGATGGTGCTTACCATCGCTGTTGCCTCCAGATTCCCCTGAATAAACGAATAAAGGTGGGAATCTAGAGACAAAGGCGAGCGCTATCGCTTGTTCAGCACCATTCCGTTTTCCGTTTGCTCCGTTTCCACATGAATTTTTCGAGTTCATCTGATATGAATTTAGAATAGAAAGGAACATGAAAATGAAAACGCATACTCTTAAAAAGAAAGCTCAAGCACTCATCTTGCTCCTTGCGGCCTTTGCCCTGGTTTTGGCAGGTTGTAACAGCAGTGGCGGACAAAACGCAGGCAAAGAGGAAGTGAAGGAAAAAACAATTCACATTTTTCAGTTTAAGGTAGAGATTGCAGAAGCGCTGAATCGCATGAAGGCGGAATATGAAGCGTCTCATCCAGGGATCAAGCTCGACATTCAGACCGTGGGCGGGGGCAGTGACTATGGTGCGGCGTTAAAGGCGAAGTTCGCCTCCGGGGAGCAACCGGATATTTTTAACGTAGGAGGTTACCGTGAGCTGGATACGTGGCTGGAATATTTGGAGGACCTGTCTGACCAGCCTTGGGTTGGCGATGTGGTGGATGTCGCCAAAGAGCCGATGACCAAAGACGGCAAGCTGTATGGCCAGCCGATGAATCTGGAGGGTTACGGCTTTATTTATAACAAGGATTTGTTCAAGAAGGCGGGGATTACGGAGACCCCTAAAACATTGTCCGAACTGGAGGGAGCTGCGCAAAAGCTCCAAGCTGCAGGGATTACTCCATTTTCTAATGGATATCAGGAGTTTTGGGTGTTAGGCAATCATTTGCTGAACGTGGCATTTGCCAATCAGCCAGACCCTTCGGCCTTCGTTAAGGGACTGAATGATGGAACTGCAAAGATTCCGGGCAACGCTGTATTCGCCGAGTGGGTTAAGCTGTTTGATCTGACAATGAAGTATGGCAATTCGAAGCCGCTCACGACCGATTACAACACGCAGGTAACGAACTTCGCCACTGGAAAGGCTGCCATGATGCAGCAAGGGAACTGGACTCAGGTCCAAATTGACGGTATTAATCCGAAGCTGAATCTGGGTATTTTACCTATGCCGATTGGTGAAGACGCAACAGCCGGAGATAAGCTGTTTGTAGGTGTCGCCAACAACTGGGTGGTTAATAAAAATTCGACTGTCAAACCCGAGGCGAAGGAGTTCTTAAACTGGATGGTGACATCCGAGCAGGGTAAAAAGTATATCACCAAGGAATTCAAGTTTATTCCAGCATTCAAGAGCATCGAAGGGGCAGAGGCTGATATGGGCCAACTGGGTGCGGAAGTGGTGAAATATAGTAAGGAAAACAAACTGTTGGGCTGGTTCTTTAGCCGCTATCCTGAAGGAGCACAGCAAGAATTCGGAAGTCAGATGCAAGCCTATGTGGCAGGTAAATCGGATGCTGGGAAGCTATTCGAGGATTTCCAGAGAACATGGGATAATTTGAAGACCAAATAATGAACAAAAGCACGCGATAAAGCCTTCATATTTCAGGGAGATTACGTGATCCTGAAATATGAAGGCTTTTCTGTAAACAAAATTATAAATGGTAATGGAGCAGAGCGATATCCCCGCGGCGTTCTATTTCTTTGAGCTTAAACGTACTTGGCAGCGATCCTTCTGGAAATAACGGTATTCCTTGTCCAAGCACCTTGGGAATGATCGCAATGATAGCCTTCTCCAGCAGTCCAGCTTGTAAGAAGGCCTGGAGTAACTGGCCTCCACCGACTAGCCATACCGCACCTTCCGATTGTTCTTGTAGACGTGGAACCAGTTCAGTCAGAGCTTCGTCCGTAAATGTAACATGTGGCGCTTGCTGTTGCTCCGTTAATGCTCGTGTGAGCACATAGCATGGCTTGCCAGCATAAGGGAAATCATCTGAGAGCTTCAACACTTCCTCATACGTCAGCCTGCCCATCAGCACTGTACCTACGGTGTCGTAAAAGTCGGCATATCCATTGTCCCCGCCATCCCCTTTAACATCATACAGCCAGTCCACCGAACCGTCCGGCAAAGCGATATACCCGTCGAGACTCATGGCAATATACAGCACAACTGCGTTTGATTTCAAATCCTCCATAGTTCATTCACTCCTTTCTATTTCCTAATGTTACAATGTATTTATGACATCCTATGTCGTAGTTAAACGGTCATTTTAAATTAATTTTTGAATCGAGGGGTACCTTATGAACGAACGCAGGATTGCTCTTATGAGGATACTGGATTCCCGAAAAAAATATACGGCGCGTGAGCTGGCTGAACGTTTTGGTGTCTCCGTCAGGACGATACAAAGAGATCTCGACTATTTGCAGCAGACCGGGTTACCCCTTTATACCGAAATGGGTCCTCATGGCGGGTATCGGGCACTCCCCAATCGGCTTCTTCCTCCCCTTCATCTTGCTCGCGACGAGGCTCTGGGTCTTTTCCTCATGCTGCAACTGTTGGAGAACATTCCAGATATCCCTTTTGGCTCGGTTCGTGGACATTTATCTGAGCATTATTATGCCGAGCTTCCACAGGATGTGCAGGACAGTATCGATCAATTAAAGGAGTACATTTCTTTTCGTATGCTGCCGACTCACGCAGAGTCACCCTACACCTCAATCATTTTGGAGGCTGCGCTGAATAAGCGCCGGGTGAATATGCATTACCGCTCGGTTTCCGGTGAAAAGTGGACCGAAGTATATCCGATTGGACTGTATTTTGATCACGGATATTGGTACATGCCAGCGCATAGCAGAGACCGTATCATTCTGTACCGTTCAGATCGGGTGATCACAATAACGATGCGGGACGAAACCTTGGACAGCCTTCCCACACTTCAGGAATGGTTGGCTTCGGAGGATTCCCGTATAGGAATTCCGTCCAAAATAAAATTTACCGCAATGGGTGCCAGGCTGGCCGGGTCAGATACCCTCTTCCAAAATGTTTCCCATCAAGAAGGGCAGGGTCAGGAATGGCAGGGATATATTCCGGTCGAAGAGTTTAGATATGTGTCCCGACTTTTGCTAAAATACGGGCCAGAGGCCGAGGTCATATATCCGAAAGAGCTGCGGATGAGGGTGAAGGAATTGCTGCAAGACAGCCTGAACCCTTATCTGAAGGATGCAAAAGCAGATGATGAAGAAAAAGACAATTAATCCTGTAAATTGATTCTCTTATTTATAGTTAACCACATGAATATTTAAGGTTATTAACTTATGACTTTCCATTTATTTTTGTGATAAAGTTTTGAAAAGAGCCCGTTTTCGTATATGATGAAGAGTAATAATTCAAAAGGCTGGACGGGAGACAGATATGAATCAACCGCTTTATGGAATATGGCTCGGAGATGTGTTTTTTTGCTTTTCTGGTGAGACGTCGGAACCACGTATCGATGCGTGGAGCAGTGTAATCCGCAGGCTGACGCTAAAGGGAGACCTTCGGCCGTTTCGGCAGGCTGCGTTGCGTCTTGCTGAGGTACGGATACCGAACACTGCTCGTGTGGAAACCGCGGGCAGAGGTGGCAAAAGACGTTCCATGCTGGGGCGTACATTGGAGGGTTTGGCGCTGGAACCGCGCGAGACGATGGCACTGTTGACCCGCATGGACGAGAAGGGCTGTGCGGCATCGGGCATTACGCTGGGCGAGGAAATGCAATATTGGCAAAAAGCTGCTTATTTCGCGCTAGAGCTGATGCAGCGGGGCGAAATTGCGCCATCGCTTACAGAGGCGCGTCCATCGGGACCGCGCCGTCGTGGTCCGGAAGCGGCTGTCGGGGTGTGGATTCCTCGACTGTGTCAAGAGGAGGACATACGCCGCTTTTATGAGCTGGCTACTGCAATGCCGGCTGTTTGTATGGCGGCTCCGGCTGTTTTTGCGGGCAAGGAGCCTGAAACACGTGAGGATGCAGCAGGAATCGTGCTGTACTCCTTCTTGTGTGCGGTCATCCATGCGGAAACGACCGCGGTGCTGGCAGCCTCAGACCGTGAGCTGGGCCGATATCGCGCAGAGTATCGGCGCGGAGGATCGCCGCTGGCAGAGCTGTGGTGGAACAGTCTGCTGACAGGTTCCCGCCCGGTGGCGATTCAGGGAACGCCCGCGGAGATGGAGGAGCTGGTGCTTCAAGCGTCCTCTCTTGAGGGAAGCGCAATGCCTGTCACGGAACGGGAAGACAAAGAGCCTATAGAAGGGCAACTGCGGTTGTGCCTTCGTTTGGAGCCTTCGCTGGAAGAGAGTGTGAAGGAATGGCGCATTACCTTTTGGGCAGAAAGCGATGCTGAGCCGGGGTTGCGACTGCCTGCTCTGGCACTGTGGGCGCATCCTGAACGTGATCTGGTTCGAGGCGGAATTGTATATCGTCAAGTGCAGGCGCAACTGTTAATGAGGCTCGGACAGGCGGCTGAAGCGGCACCTATATTGCAAGAAGCGTTGAATCGTCCTTATCCCGAGGGGCTGACACTGGAGCCAGAGTTGTTCTTCCGCTTCCTGACGGAAGCCGTTCCTGCACTACAAAAGAACGGTATCACCGTGCAAATGCCTT
This sequence comes from Paenibacillus sp. FSL P2-0322, assembly GCF_037975315.1. Taxonomy (NCBI): domain Bacteria; kingdom Bacillati; phylum Bacillota; class Bacilli; order Caryophanales; family Paenibacillaceae; genus Paenibacillus; species Paenibacillus sp. FSL P2-0322. The sequence goes on from NZ_CP150243.1 coordinate 623,026, forward strand.
CACGCTGGAGCCGGGAGGGCCGAAGACGTGCAGGCTTGCGGCTCAAAATGCGTTCGACAGAGCAGGGTGCCAAGCCAGATGGTGTGATTGCCGATACATCGTCTGTCGGCATTAACCGCATGATTTCGTTTGATGCCGAGGCTGTGCTGGGTGATACGATTTTGACGATGGAGGAACTGGAAAGCATCGTCGCGGCCAATTTGCCGTATGTACGTCTCGGAGGGGAATGGATCGAGGTCGATCCCAAGGAAATCCGTCAGGTGCTGCGCTTTATCAAGCGCGGGGAAAACGGTGAGATGAGCTTGTCCGAATGGATGCATCTAGCTGCAGAAAATGAAAGTGCAGGCGAGGCCTCATGGAAGGGCTTGTCCATCTTTGGCGCGGAATCCGCCGGATTGCTTGCGTCCTTGGCTGAGGGCGGCGTACTCCGTTCGGTAGAGCCACGGCCTGTGCCGGAGACGCTGCATGGCGCATTACGGCCCTATCAAGAGCGCGGCTTTCAATGGCTGGCTGCGATGCGTGGATTGGGCTTTGGCGTCTGCCTTGCGGACGACATGGGACTTGGTAAAACGATTCAGGTCATCACCTGCCTGCTCGACGGTGGCATAGGCGCAGATGATCAACGTCCGGCGTTGATCATCTGTCCGACGTCCTTGCTTGGCAACTGGCAGCGCGAGTTGAAGCGCTTTTCACCGGATTTGTCACTGTATATTCACCATGGCAACCAGCGACTCCACGGCGAGCTGTTTCAGGAAAGTGTACGTGAGTATGATATCGTCCTCACTACCTATCATTTGGCGGGCCGGGACGGCAGCGATTTATCTGCGGTATACTGGTCGTCCATCGTGTTGGATGAGGCGCAATATATAAAAAATGCACGAACAAAGCAAGCACAAAGCGTCATGAAGCTGTCTGCACCACACCGGATTGCCATGACAGGTACTCCGGTAGAAAATCGGCTGAGCGAGCTGTGGTCTATTTTTCAATTCCTGAATCCAGGTTACCTTGGTACGGCTTCTTCATTTCGCCAACGGTACAGTCTGGCGGGAGAGGAGCGGGGGTCCGCGTTGCGTGAGCTTCATCGGCTCGTCTCCCCGTTCATGCTGCGTCGTCTCAAAAGCGACCCAGATATACGCAAGGATTTGCCAGAGAAGCTGGAGTTGAAATCCTACTGTGTACTGACACCAGAGCAGGCCGGATTGTATCGGGGCGTGGTGGATCAATTATTGGGAACACTGGATGGGCAGATCGGTATGGCTCGCAAAGGGCTTGTTCTGTCTTCGCTGACCAAGTTGAAGCAGATTTGTGATCATCCGGGTTTGATCATTCCGGGTCGCGCTGATAGTGGTAAAACTGAAAACTCGGGCAAAATGGAGCGACTGCTGGAATTGGTAGAGACGATTCGCGAGAACGGCGAATCGGCGCTGATATTCACCCAATATGTGTCGATGGGAGAATTGCTGGTCTCTCGTTTGGCCAAAATCTTCGGGGAAGAGCCGTATTTTCTGCATGGAGGACTGGCGAAAACCAGACGTGATGAAATTGTTCACAACTTCCAGCAGGGAGAAGGGCCGAATATATTCGTACTTTCCCTGCGTGCAGGTGGCGTGGGTCTGAACCTGACACGTGCCAGCCATGTCATTCACTATGACCGCTGGTGGAATCCAGCAGTGGAAAACCAGGCGACGGACCGCGTATTCCGTATTGGTCAAAGCCGCAATGTACAAGTGCACAAGCTGATTTGCCAAGGTACGCTGGAGGAGCGGATCGACGAGCTGATTGAGAGCAAAAAGGCACTTTCCGAGCAGGTTGTCGGCTCCGGTGAACATTGGCTCACCGAAATGTCTGATGATGAATTGCGCGGTCTGATTGCGCTGCAAAATGATGTATGGATTGAGTGAGCAGAGAAAGGATGAAGGCGATGACGAGGCCGCGAGTGAAGCTAAAAGTAACTGACGGTCAATGGATAGCGGAATTAGACGGAAAGGGGTTGGGAGGCGAATCAACGGGTGTACCTTCCACACATGCTGTCCAATGGACTGGCCCAGCGCCTGTACTTAACCCCGAACAGCGGAAGGCATGGTTGGAGCAGCTAAAAGCAGATCCTTTGGATATCTACCATTTTTTGCAAGGGGAAACCTGTCTATCGCTGGATGAGATCGTTCAGCTAGCAGCTGAGACAGCCACTTCTAGCATGGAGGATGGCGTGGGTGTAGTCGACGATGTGAAGAAAGCTCTTCAAGCCGGTCTGGAAAGCGAGCCGCAGACCTGTCTGGAACTGATCGGAATGTCGCGGGAAGAGCTGCTGGAGTACGTATTTAGTGCTTGGGCCGGAGAGTTATCCCATGTGCAGGGGACATCCCCCGCGCTTGAGTCTACCTCACGGCCAGAGGGCGGACGTAGCGGATCGGCAGCGATTAGCGAATGGATTGCAGAGTCTGCGGCAGAAGGAGCATTGCATCGTCCCGGTGCGAGCTTTCACGCGATTGAGATTCGTCTGCCGCAGAAGCTTGCTCCTAAGAAGGAAGCGGATATTACGGCTTTGCTGCCGGGTTTACCCCGTGCGGAAGAGGCATTGAAACTCATACGTGAACGGGTAGCTGAGCGGGCCCGAGCTGCAATCCCGCAAAAACGTCATACTCCGTAACAATTCGGGTATATACTTCCTTTTTCGAGTCTATTCGCCTTCATCGAACAGGATAACGGCTTCGAAGAGTGCCAAAAGTTCAGTTACAATGGGGAAACGGAAAAGTGACGGCAAGTCATGCATCAATTGCAATATTGGAGGAGATACCAGCATGAAACGACATATACAACAGACGCGAGCATCTAAGCGCTGGACCAAAGCACTCATTCCAGGGCTGATCCTGCCAGGGCTATTACTGGCAGCCTGCCAGCAGGGAGGATCAGGTGGACAGGAAAGCGAGCCGTTGAAGTCATCTACAGCGGTACAGGAGAATGTGCAGCCTTCCGCCCAGCCGGATGCGGACAATGGCAGCACTAGCGCTGGACAAGCCTCTGCGGGTACAGAAGGCGGACAAGCCGACCCTGTGATGGCGTTGCGGAGCCAGAGTGCGCTGCAAGCCACGGTTAAGGAAGAGGATGGAACCGCGATCGTCACCAATGCGACTTCTGATACAGTCGTTGTGAACAAAAAGCGCAGCTTGCCTGTAGGCTATGTCCCCGATGATCTGGTGGAGCCGCAGGTACCATTTTCCTTCGAGGGACCGCATGAAAAACGGCATTTGCGTAAGGAAGCGGCAGAGGCACTGGAGAAGCTGTTCGACGGGGCTGAAAAAGACGGCATTGAGCTGCGTGCGGTATCGGGATACCGTTCCTATAAGCGTCAGGTATCTATTTTCAACAACAATGTAAAGACAAAGGGGCAGGAATATGCCTCTAAAGTTAGCGCTGTACCGGGTACGAGTGAGCATCAGACAGGTTTGTCCATTGATGTATCCAGCCCAAGCGTAGGTAATGTGCTGGAGCAATCCTTCGGAGCTTCCAAGGAAGGCGAATGGCTGGAAAAACATGCACCGGAATACGGATTTATTATTCGTTATATGAAGGGTAAGGAAGATGTAACCGGCTATGTGTACGAGCCTTGGCATATCCGTTATGTGGGAATAGACATTGCGGAGGATGTAGCCAAGCAGGGGATGACGCTGGAGGAATATTTCGACGAGAACAATATCAAGCTGTAGCAGCTAAAATCAAGCCGTAATCCTAGGGATTGCGGCTTTTTGTCGTGTTTTTCTTCCAAATTGAACCTTTTCAAGGTAGAATCTCGTATAGTGAACGACGACAGAAGCGCTTTGATTTGTTGCAAACCTCATGACAGAAGCGTACAGGAAGGGAAGGGAATCATCATTTATTATTCATTAACGTATCGCGAATGGTCGGAAGACACTCAAAAGGAACTGCGCAGCCTGACACGGGAATCCGTATCGGGAGATGAGCTGTTTCTACGCAAGCTTGTAGACGCTACGCGTCTCCATGACAAACTATGGTCGCATATATCGAATGAAAGTGAGGAACATACGGATCATTCCGTCTATGTGACTGAATTTACAGGGGAACGTGCAAAGCCTTACGGTGCCTCCATCACAGACCTCGTGCTTGCCAGTGAGGGAGGTTACACTTCCACATTCAGTGCAATGTACTGGATATGGCATGAACCTGCATTCCGTAGTATGGATCAGCGGGAAGGTTCAGTATTTACTTTGGAGTTGGCCCAACGACTATTAGATCACTATACAGTATTGGGTGGCAAAACATATGAATTTATATATTCGGTACTGGACCCTCAGCTGAAAAAGGTACATCTGTTTGTGAAGGAGGTCGATCTGTGATGGAGCATTCTTGGGAAAAAATGAAATCCAAGCCCGGCTCTCGTACACGGATGGCGGCCTTTGCCCTGATGTTGGCTGTCCCGGCCGCTCTGACGGGTTGCGGTGACGACGAGTATTATGACTGCGATGAGCTTCCTGTATCGGAACAAACGGCGTGTCGGGATTCAGGCAGCAGCGGGTATTACTATGGTGGATCGACATATTATAGTGGAGGTTCCTCATACCATAGTAGTCGTTCATCTTCCAGTTCTTACCGAAAAAGCTCATCCTCATCTTCCAGCTCACACAGCGGTTTTGGCAGCAGCGGCTCACGCAGCGGCTTTTTCTCTGGGGGTTAAGATGAGCATGCGTAAGATTCGGCAATTGCCTTATGAACATGATGAGCTTTTTAAGGGTGAAATCAGCCGTAGAATTCCGTATCATCGCATGTATGGTAAATCCTATTGCGTGCCAGCCTTAACGGTATATCGGGAAAGCGAGCTGGCAGAGCTTCAGACTGCTTCTGAGGCGGTACATCGTATTTATCGCAAGGTTCAGCAATTCGTCCAGCGCTATATGCCGGATGAATACCTGGTGGAACGGTTGGGGATTCATCCGGGCTTGCTGCGTGCTGCACGAATGGAGGCCGAGCCGGATGGGATAACCCGCCAGGACTGGATTGTGGGGGAAGCGGGTATCAAGTGCATAGAGAATAACACCGATACCCCAACCGGGATTCCCGAGGTGGCTTATCTTGAAGGAAAGCTGCTGGAGGTGCTGAGTAGGGATGGAATATCGGCGGATGACAATGCATTACATGGACCCTCATCTGGAATGGACGAGGCGATTCAGTCTGCCTTGACGGAGTTCATTCATTTTTATAGCAATAAGGGATTAGGAACAAAGGTGTATTTCACTTGCTATGACTGGCACATCGAGGATCAGACGAACACCAAATATATTATGCATTTATGTGGACAAGCCGGGTTTGAAGTGGTTTATGCGCCTTTGGAAGAACTGGAGATTATCCCGAATGAAGGATTGTATCACCGGGGAGAGCAGATCCACATTCTCTATCGCCTGTATCCGCTGGAATATCTAATTGATGACCGGGAGGAGGATACGGGGCTTGAGGTGGGGCAGGCGCTAATGGATATGGTGGCAGACGGGAAAATAGGATTAATCAACCCGCCGCAGCATATCATTACCCAGAGCAAAGGGTTCACCGCAACCGTGTGGTCGCTATATGAGCGCAATGAGCAGACACCAGAGTTCTGTGGTTTTCGTTTGTTTGACGATCGCGAGCTGGAGGTGATACGAACCTACCTGCTACCTACGTATTTTGAACCCTCGGTGTTTATGCAAAATAAAGAGCCTTATGTGGCCAAAGGTATATGGGGGCGGGAGGGTAAAGGGACGCACTTGATTGAACATCCTCAATCCGAAGAGATGCTGAAAGGTGCTTTGGGAGAGGTTGAACCTGCGCAGACTGACAACCCTGATCTGCTTCACCAAGCTGATGGTCCACGAACGCCTGAGCAGGAGGAAGCCGCACATATTGCCGCTTATTACGAGGGACAGCCTAAGATTTATCAGCGGCTGTGGCCGATGCAGAGCGCAGAGGTACAGACCGAGGAAGGGCTATTTCACGGCTATGTGCTGACAGGCATATTCGTGATCGGGGGGCGTTTTGCGGGTGTCCTGCCGCGAATCGGTGAAAAGGTAACAGGTGATATGGCCTATTATTGCGCCGCCGCTGTTGCCACCGTACCTCCTAATCCGCCCGTTATATAAGCTGAATTAAACAATGTACCATATTCGAACATATCTGTTATTTTCACAAGTGAGGATTTTGCAAAATCCTGAAGTATCATAAGGAGGAAGAAAATTGGACTCTCATATCAGTTTGGGCAACGCATTGGGCAATGTAGGTATCGGCCTGCTTATCCTGTTTGCCATCTTAATCGTAGGTTATTTTGTGTTCAGCTTGCTGACACGTTATAACGATAATCAAGAAATCGCACGCGGCAATGAGGCGGCAGGCATCTATATGGGTGCAAAGCTGCTAGGTCTGTGTATCATCGTGGGAATGGTGTCGTACAGCAGTCATTCATGGCTAGATATGCTAACCTGGTCGGCTGTGGGCATTGTAGTGCTGTGTCTGGTCTATGTGATTTTTGATCTGGTGACGCCGCGTACCAAAGTGTGTGAGGAAATTGCCAACGGCAATGTGGCTCTGGCACAGCTGCTGCGCTCGGTCATCGTCGGGGTGTCTTTTGTGGTAGGTACATTTTTGATGTAGTCGATATAGAGAAGGGATACAAAGGATCTGCAACACCGGACAACGGAGCTGCAGATCCTTTTTTATGGAACATTGTATTCACTGCCCGGCATCAGACTGTTGAATTGAAGGTTGTGACGATCACTTCCTGTGGGGACTATTCTACAAAGCAACGGGTGATACTGCATAGCAAAAAGGAATTTGCTACAGAGTTCAAACCAAATAGAAGAGAAGGGAATTCTGAACATATGAGTACCTCCACCTCCCCAACCAAACAAGTTCGGATGGGTATCATTGGCCTGGGTCTGATCGCTGAATATCACATGAGATCACTGCACACCATCTCGGGGGTATCTATTGTGGCCGTTAGTGATGTGAATCCCAATCGCCTTCAAGCCATCGGAGAACAATTGCAACTACCTGCTTCCAAGCGGTACGCCCATTATGAAGCATTAATCCGTGACCCAGAGGTAGATGCGATTCTGTCGCTGACACCCAATGATGTGCATTTTGACATTATTCGTATTGCGCTGGAAGAACACAAAGCTGTACTGGCAGAAAAACCATTGACTCTTACATGGGAAGAAGCGGATCAGTTGAAAAAGCTATACAAAGCGAATCCGGTGCCTTTGCTGGTTCACTATAAGCATCGCTACGGGGCGGCCTTCCAATATACCAAGCAACTGCTGGATGAGCAAAAGCTGGGTAAAATCTATAACATTCAATTTCGTTATCTAATGGATGCATTTGCGCCATATCGTCAGCATCCATATACATGGCGTCACAATTTAGCCAAGGCTGGTTCTGGAGTAGTGGGGGATACAGCCTCACATATCATTGATCTGGCCCGTTTTTTGGTGGGTGAATTTAAAAGTGTCGCAGCGCTGTTACATACCATTACACCCGAGCGGTTCGATCCGATCACGGGTCTGCCTGTAAAAGTAGATGTGGAAGATCTTGCTGCCTTTCATGGCATCGTAGGCGACAATACCGTGGGAACCTTTATCACTCATAAAAATGCCATCGGCATACGGCACGATATCGAAGTCGATATCTATGGAGAACTTGGTACGCTGCACGCCAGCCTCAATAACCCGGAAAGTATCCGCATTGTGCTGCGTGACTTGGAACACCCAGGTACCGAATACGAGACTTGGGCTGTCCCTGTAATCTATAATCATACGGCTTATGAAGATTTTGTTGAGCTGGCAAGGGGAAAATCTGTGGATCGTGCTCCCATATTCGAGGACGGCTACAAAAATCAGTGGGTACTTGAAAAAATACTGCAATCCTGGAAAGAGAATGGACGTTTAGTAGAAATGTAGGGGATGTGAGGGGAATAGCTGAAATTCCAGCAATGACAAAGAGTATAAACATGCTGTGACCCGCAAGAGGGTTCCTTTGAAGAGCAGCCATCTTGCGGTTTAGCAATTCAATATATTCTGTAAATTCATCATTTTGGCATCGCCACGCTTATATCACTTCAAATGAATCCTGCCTCAATCTTTTCAATAATGGTCAGCAAGAAGGATTCCGCTAAGCTGTTTTTCAAAATAGCTTGCTTGGCTTCCTCCAGTGTAAACCAACGTGCTTGATCTACCTCCGTACTAAGAACATCCAACTGATCGTCATTCACAATGGATACAAAATTCAGCATCAGTGTATTGCTTCGTTCAAAATACTCACTGCGCATATATTGATACTCATCGACTTGTAATCCTACTTCTTCCTTAACTTCACGCACCAATGTCTGCTCGGCGGATTCACCCTTGCTCACATAACCTGCCAATAAAATGAAGCCCTGAATATTGTACTGCTGTATGAGCAGCACCTTATCTCTCTGACTATTCAATACAGCGGTACTGATCGCAGTGCTGAATATCGGGAAACGAAAGACCTGGCATGTATGACAAAAGGGGATAGGGCCCTCACCTTCACACTCCTTCACCATCAATTTTGTTCCGCATTCATAGCAATATTTCATGTAAGCGCCACCCTTGTATCACATTTTTAAAATTGTAAATGTTGTTTTTAATGCCGTGTTTGTACTGCAATACTCATCATCTTAATCCTACGATTATTGTTCTGTCTACGGACGCTTTATTTCTTCTCTTGGTCTTTATCCCTTTTCTTGCTGCGTTTTTGCCCGTCTAGCCCCAATCAGCCGCCAGCCTGTTAACAATGCCGCCACAAGACAGATGGACGCGGACGTCATAAAGACTACATGCATGCCTGCCAGAAAAATTTCTGGATGACCCGGGACCAAGCCGGTGACCCGATAACCAGCCTCTTTACTCATAATATAAAAGAGGATCGATGTGGCCAAAGTGATCCCCACAACCATGCCGACGTTGCGAACCAGCGAATTGACACTCCCGGCTGAGCCGAGCTGTGTGCGGGGTACCGTGGACATAATCAGCGAGTTGTTCGGCGATTGGAATAAACCACTGCCAATGCCCAGCATGGCAATCCACAGACCCACGAGCGGGATGGAGCTGCCTGCATGCAGTTGGGCCAATCCAATTTGGGCAATGACCATAACGACCAGCCCGGCGAATGTAAGCAGTTCAGATCCGATTTTATCGGAAAGTGCACCGCTGAGAGGGGCCACAATAACCATCGAGATGGGGAGCAGCATCAGCAGGAACCCGGCATGAAAAGGCGACAAGTTCAGCATATTCTGCGCATAGAAAGGCGAAATGATGTTAAAGCAAAAATTAGCGACGAACACCAGAAAAGCACACAAAATACTGAGCGAAAATAACGGATTTTTGAATAGCGCGAGCTGTAACAGCGGCCCAGAACGACGAAGTTCCAACCTAATGAACATGGCAAAAGCAACTACAGCCACCACCAGCGAAGCAACGATACGTTTGTCTCCATACCCGACCTGCTGTCCCAGCAACAATCCGACGAACAAAGTGAGAATAAAAATAGCAAACACCAAGCTACCGGGAATGTCAATTTTATCTTTCACCTTGATCAAATCCTTCGGCAAAAGCTTCCAGCCAAGAAAGACAGCTACCAGCCCTACCGGTACATTGACCCAGAAAATATACTGCCAGCCCAGCGACGAGACAATAATACCGCCCAAGCTTGGCCCGGCGATACTGCCCAGAGAAACGAAGGTTCCAATGAGGCCAAGTGCTTTGCCCCGTTCATTGGACGGGAAGATATCTGTCACGATCCCCTGGCTGTTCGCCATGGTCATGGACGCTCCAAACGCCTGAATAATACGGGAAATCAGCAGCATAGAGAGCGAAGAGCTAAGACCGCACAATAGGGAGCCAAGAATGAATACGATTGTGCCGATTTTGAATATTTTGATTTTACCAACGATATCTCCAAGCTTGCCAAAAAATAAGATAGCGGTACATATCGCCATTAAATAGGCGGTTGTCACCCATTCAATCTGTGCCACGGGTAAATGTAACGTGCGAGACAACACAGGAAGAGCGATATTGACGATGCTTCCATCCAATGTGGACATAAATGTAAACAGATTCAAAACAATTAAAATCAGCCAACGTTTCTTCTGGACGTCGATATTCTCTTGATAGGTTGTAGCCGTTATAGCAGTTGAACTCATCATTACACCTCGTTATCGTTAACAATTTCTATTTAGTTGCACGCGCAACTAAATGAACGGTTCTAGTGTACAGCAAATTAGTTGCGTGTGCAACAATGTTATTGTAAACTTTGCTTTGGTCCCAACTGGGGATGTGTCATTTTTAAGCCAATGAGGTGTATTTGATGAGAAAAAAACAACCGATTGGAAAGCTAATTTCCCACCTGTACCGTCGTAATCAAAAAATATTGTCCAAAAAACTGACTCCTTACGGAATCGGCAGTGGAGGACAACACAGCTTTTTAAAGCTCATTTTGCAGCGGCCGGGCATTACACAAGAGCAGTTGACGAATGAACTTAAATTTGACAAGGCAACCACGGCACGCTCTGTGAAACAATTGGAGGAATCAGGCTACATTGAACGGAAAACAGACCCAAATGACCGCCGTTCCCATCTTTTGTCTCCTACGGCCAAGGCGCTAGAATTTTCCCCTGTCCTACAAGGAATATTGGACGAGTCCAATGTCAGCCTTGTCTACAATCTATCCGAAGAGGAAGAGGAGCTTCTTATCGATTTACTGCAAAAAATTAGTATAGACCCTGACGAATAAACAAATCAGGAGTTAGCCAGAGGATCGTGGCAGGTAAAAGAAAAAGCAGCCCTCACAGAGGATACTCTGTGAGGGCTGCTTGATGCCACGTCATTCAGTCCAAGCCAATTCCTTTGAACGCATTTATGACTAACTGTCGCACATAGGAATCGTCTAATGGATAACCGGTTACCAACAATCGATAAAAAACCGGCCCATAAATGAGATCGATACATAATTCAATATCGAGATTTTCCTTCAATTCTCCGCGCTCTATTCCGCGCTCAATAAGAAGCCTAGCCTCAAGTCGCCGAGGGTGGAAATATCGGGTCCGGTATGCCTCTGACAATCCTGAATCAAGTTGCCCTTCGCCTATTAACTCCGTAATGATTTTACCCTCTCGGCTTATTAAGAACCGCACTAAATTCGTGGCATGAATGAGAATGTCATCTAATACACAACCCGTGTCGGGCACGGGCAATCTTGCTATGGTGGCTGACAGGAAGCCATCCATCACTACTGCAGCTTTGTTAGGCCACCATTTATAAATGGTGGCTTTGCTAACTTTCGCTCGCTCAGCAATTTTTTCTACCGTAACCGCCCCAAAGCCTTGCTCCAACAGTAGATCATAGGAAGCGTTAAGGATAGATTTTTGCGTCTCGACATTACGTGGACGTCCTCTTTTGCTCTGCACTGGAATGCTCACCTTCTTAACGGATATAAGTAAACGCGAAAAATAAACTATACGTTCAGTATATCAAATATTATGTGAAATAAAAAAGTTGATTTCGCCTATTTACAAAACGAAACGTTCAGTATATTATTTGATTATATAATTAATGAACTATACGTTTAGTATTTAAATTAATGAGGAGGATTATCATGCAAAGAGAACAACAAGCCTTAGAAAGTAACCGTATCTCAAATTGGATGATGTTTTTGTTGGCAGCCGCATGCGGCCTTATTGTTGCCAACCTGTACTATGCTCAAACCCTTGTAGGACCTATTCACATTGCTATGGGTCTTTCTTCTACAGCAGCGGGCTTCATTGTCACCTTGACTCAAATCGGTTATGTGGTGGGATTGCTATTTATCGTACCGCTCAGCGACATTATTGAAAATCGACGGCTCATGGTCATATCGCTAATCATCACAGTCTGTGCATTGGTTGTTGCCGCTTTTGCCACCAATGCCCCGTTGTTCCTGACCGCATCCTTATTCATTGGAATTGGATCTGTGGTAGCCCAAATACTGGTGCCGTACGCCACCTATTTAGCATCCGAAGAGCAGCGCGGCCGCGTTGTTGGGAATGTCATGAGCGGACTCTTGCTAGGCATTATGTTCGCACGGCCAGTAGCAAGCTTTATCACCAGCATCTGGGGATGGCAAGCCGTATTTATTTTGTCAGCCATTGTCTTGACGCTGTTGACGATTCTGCTCTCGCGAGCTCTTCCAGAGCGCAAGCCTGTGCCTACGGTATCTTACAGTAAATTGATTTTCTCGTTAGGCACTCTTTTAAAACAAACGCCTGCATTGCGTCGCCGTGCCCTCTATCAAGCCTGCCTATTTGGGGCCTTCAGCCTATTTTGGACTGTTGTTCCTTTACGATTGGCGGATGATTTCGGAATGTCTCAACAAGGGATTGCATTGTTTGCTTTGGTAGGCGTAGGCGGTGCAGTAGCTGCTCCGATTGCTGGGAGATTGGCTGATAAAGGCTGGAGCAAAGGTTTAACCGGGTTAGCTATGATCATTGCAGCCTTGTCTTTTTTGCTCATCTATCTTTTTCAAAGTCATTCGACCGTTGCGCTCGTACTTCTCTTTATTTCAGCGATTACACTGGATATGGCTGTATCGGGAAACCTTGTACTTGGACAACGTGTGATTTACTCCTTGGGAAGTGAAGCGAGAGGGCGTTTGAACGGATTATTCATGTCTATTTTTTTCATAGGCGGAGCGATTGGATCATCATTAGGGGGTTGGTCGTATGCGTTAGGAGGTTGGAATTTCAGTTCTCTGATTGGAGTCGTCCTGCCTGTGCTGGCTTTGCTGTACTTTTTCACTGAGAAAGAAACGAGTGGAGACGTGCGAAAGAAACAAACCACCTGATAGAGGTCAGCTTTAAGCTATGCCGTACGCAAAAACATAATGATTAAAGTGGCTGTTCCCAAGAGAAAACAAAGGGGCGAGTAGAGCACAGTGTCCCACTTTGCAAAAACAGTTCCTTTTTTTCTCTTGAAGAACCCTACCCATTTGAAATCTCCTATAGAACGTAAAATAAATATGCACGATAATAAACCTGCACCGTAGGAATGAAAGGAACTGAAAAACAGGAATTGTGTAACTCCACCTAGTTCTAGTACGAACCAAGCGGCTAAAGCTAGTAGAATAGCTACAATTGATGTCCCTATCTTGGAGGGCTCAAAGAGCAAAGCTGTTCCTGTGCTTGGGATCGCTGCCTTTGCACCTTTTTGTCCGCCGAATACCCAATATAGATGCATGCCGCTCAGTACCCATAGAATTCCGCCAACTGCCCATGTAAGTAACTCCAACATGTGGCACCCTCCTTAATTGAATTAATTCGAAATCCACTCTGTCCAAATCATGTGAATATGCCGTTGAATGGCTTCGTCACTTAATGTCTCTTGCTTGTGACGCTCATACCAGCCTAAGTAGTAATGGTACAACATCCATGATCTCTGAAAGGCTTTCTCTGGTTGCATTCCCTTCTGTATTAAAAGCTGCTTCATAAACTCCATTCTCATCTGTTCGACTTCATTGAGCAGGGAATGGTAAGTATCATCCTTCAATGACAGTTTTCGCAGATAAAACAGAAAATCTCCTCGTTTCGTCTTTCCGAACATCTGGGTTAACAACTCTCTGATCCGCTCATCTGCGGCAGCATGGATGATGGACGCTGCAATAACCTGTTGTGTCGTCTGTTCCTTCCATGTCTCCACAATCTGTCTAATGTAGCTGCTGCGATTGTTAAAATACCAATAAAAACTACTCTTACTGCACCCTAAAGCAACGGCCATTTTCTCAACTACGAGTTGATCAATCCCACCCTGTTCAAAACGTTCGATTCCTTTCTGAATCCATTGTTCTTCTGTGACAATAATTTTAGGCATCTCTCCCTCTCCCTCTCCCTTTCTGTACGGTATCGTCTAGATGAGTATATATTATAGTGTTTTTAGAGCTGTGTAAATATGGGCACATTAGCTCCCTGAGCCAGCTGATGCATAGGAGGCATGAACTTACATAAACGCCCACTTGAAATACCTGCGAATTTGATCTATAATGCTGTAGCATATAGTGATATTCAAGGCATTGACCAAAGACATGATTTCCTTGAAGGGCCGTTCAGAGAGAAAAGACGAGGCTGAGAGCTTTTCCGGCAACCGCATGTGAAGTTACCCCTTTGTAGCCGTGACGTTGAACATGTAGCTGTGCAATCTGGCAGTAACATCAGTAAACGCCTACCGCTTTATCCCCGTTAACGGATACCAATGGAGGGTCACGCATGTCGTGCATGAGTATGTTCCGATGAACATAAATGTACGCACAGGAGCGGGCCGAACTAGGGTGGAACCACGAGCTGAACGCACTCGTCCCTTGAGGGAGAGAGGCGTTTTTTTGCGTTCAATTTTGATATAGCACACAATTTGAAATGGAGGCTTTAATCGTGAGTATTCAAGTGAAATTGCCGGATGGAGCCGTACGCGAGTACGAGCAGGGCGTAACGATCGCCGACGTGGCGGGTTCGATCAGCTCCGGGCTGAAAAAGAACGCAGTAGCAGGTAAAGTGAACGGGAAGGCTGTAGATCTGAACACCGTTTTGGATCAGAACGTTGACCTTGAAATTATTACGCTGGACGGTGCAGACGGTCTGGAAATTTACCGCCACAGTACAGCGCATTTGCTCGCTCAGGCGCTCAAACGCATTTACGGTGAGAAAAACGTGAAGCTGGGTATCGGTCCGGTCATCGACAGCGGCTTCTACTATGACATTGATATCGAAAACCCATTGTCCGTTGACGACTTGGCCAAGATCGAGAAGGAAATGACGAAGATCGCACAGGAAAATCTGCCGATTACACGTCGTGTGGTTAGCCGTGAGGAAGCCACTCGTATTTTTGGAGAGTTGGAAGATCCACTGAAGCTGGAACTGATTCGTGATTTGCCGGAAGAAGCGGAAATTACAATCTATGATCAAGGCGAATTTTTTGACCTGTGTCGTGGCCCGCATTTGCCATCTACTGGCCGCATCAAAGCTTTTAAACTGTTGAGTGTAGCGGGCGCATACTGGAGAGGCGATTCCAACAACAAGATGCTGCAACGTATCTACGGAACAGCATTCCCGAAAAAAGCACAACTGGATGAGCACCTGCATTTGCTGGAAGAAGCGAAAAAACGCGACCATCGCAAGCTGGGTAAAGAGCTGGAACTGTTCATGTTCTCCGAAGAAGCACCGGGCATGCCGTTCTACCTGCCTAAAGGTATGGTTGTCCGCACTGCATTGGAAGATTACTCCCGTGACATTCAACGTCTGCATGGCTATGAGGAAGTACGTACACCGCTGATGATGAACAATCGTCTGTGGGAACAATCGGGACACTATGAGCATTACAAGGAAAACATGTACTTCTCCGAAGTGGATGAAACTACATTTGCTCTGAAACCGATGAACTGTCCAGGGCATATGCTTGTGTTTAAAAATGAGCTTCACTCCTACCGCGATCTGCCAATTCGTATAGCCGAATTTGGACAAGTGCATCGCCATGAGCTGTCCGGCGCGTTGAACGGTATGATGCGTGTTCGTACATTCTGCCAGGATGATGCGCATATTTTCGTCACACCAGGTCAGATTGAACAAGAAATTACAGACGTGATTAAGCTGATTAACGAAATGTATAGTGTGTTTGGCTTTGACTTCACAGTGGAATTGTCCACACGTCCAGATGACTTTATGGGCGAGCCAGTGCTGTGGGATCAAGCGGAACAAGCTCTGCAAAACGTGCTGGATCACCTGGGCATCAACTACCGTATTAATGCGGGAGATGGAGCATTTTACGGTCCAAAAATTGACTTCCACATTCTCGATGCGCTCAAACGCAGCTGGCAGTGCGGAACGATCCAATTGGACTTCCAAATGCCTGAAAAATTCGACCTCACTTATGTGGGCGAGGACAACCAGAAGCACCGTCCAGTCGTTATTCATCGTGCCATCTACGGTTCGATTGACCGCTTCATGGGCATCCTGACTGAGCATTTTACAGGTGCATTCCCATTGTGGTTGGCTCCTGTTCATGCGAAGCTGTTGCCAGTATCCGAGAACTATATCGAGACTGCTAATGAGATACAGGATGTGTTGCTGAAAGCAGGTCTGCGCGTCGAAGTGGATACTCGCAATGAGAAGCTTGGTTATAAAATCCGCGAGGCGCAATTGGAGAAGGTTCCATATATGTTCGTTATCGGGGAAAATGAAAAAACAACCGGTACTGTAGCGGTTCGTAAACGCGGCGAAGGCGATCTGGGATCACTCAGCATTGCGGACATCGTAGAGAAAATCAGCACAGAAATTCGCGACAAGCAGTAATATTTGATCGAAAAAATGTGTAAAAGAGCCATCAAAACCATGATGAACGTGGTTTTGATGGCTCTTATTTATACCCAATACATAAGAATCCAGCGTAAGAATGAACCATAGTTGTTGCAGCCTCGACTGAATTCTTAAGTTATCTTGTGCACAAAAACTTAGCAGGTTTGTGGCCGTGAAGTGGCGTGATCTGCAGGGAGGTAGAGTGTCTTCAAGGACGACTCTTCGGATTGTTTCGCCGGGGATTCTTCCGCATCCTGTTCCTCGCTAAGCGATAAAATTTCGCCGCGCAACTTCAGCATTTTCTGATCCAGCTCGTAGGTTGCACGTGCGGCTTCGGTCAATCCATTAACGACATGTTCAGGCACTTTCTTATCGAACTTATAGTACAAAATATGCTCCATACTGGCCCAGAAATCCATAGCCAATGTGCGCAATTGAATTTCAACCTTGATCCAGCGTGTGCCCTCAAACAGGATCAGCGGAATTTCCACAATGACATGTAGGCTCTGATAGCCGTTGGGCTTAGGATGGGCTATATAGTCCTTGACCTCCAGAATACGAATGTCTTCCCGTGTGTGAAGATGATCCATCAGACGATAAATATCTTTCACAAAAGCGCATACCACGCGCATTCCCGCGATATCATGAATTTCACGCAATATATTGTCCAAGGTCACTTCATGCCCTTTGCGCCGAACCTTTTCCACGATGCTGTGGGGCTCTTTGATCCGGGTTTTAATATGCTCAATCGGGCTAAAACCGTCTAACAGCTTCCATTCCGTCTGAATCAGCTTAATTTTATTCTTTAATTCCTCCAGAGCCAGCTGATAAAGGACGGGAATCTTTCTCCACTCCTCTAGTTGCTTGGCGTTAACACTGTTTTGATCCAGCTGTAGCTGAAATTCCTGCAAGGGTAATGGGACAGCATTCAGGTGCTTCCAATCCGGTTCATTCACAGAGCATTCTCCTAAATGAGGCTTATGATGTCCTCGATCTTTTTCGTAAAAATGCATTATCGTATACATTGTACACTATGTCAAAACCTACAGGCAAAGGAGCGACGGTCAAAGAAAAAAGAAATACAACAAGAATTATGGTGGTAAAACCGAGTAATCCGATGTATAATTACAAAAATGCTGATTTGGAGCATTTAATTCTTTGAAAAAATCACAAATGTAGAGTATCCATCATTAGATTAAAAATATAAATTACAGAAAAGAGGAAAAGAAAATGGCAAAAGTAGAAAGTTTTCAATTAGATCACACGATTGTAAAGGCTCCTTATGTAAGAGCAGCGGGAGTAGAGCATGACGAAAAAGGAAGCACAGTACAAAAGTATGACTTGAGATTTTTGCAACCTAATGAAGACGCACTTCCGACAGCAGCTGTACATACGCTGGAGCACTTATTAGCGACGTACCTGAGAGATGAAATCAAAGGAATTATTGATATCTCTCCTATGGGATGCAGAACGGGGTTCTACTTGATTTTGTGGAATGAACATGAGCCAGAGGAAATTGCACTCGCTTTGGAAAAAACCTTGAAAAGAATTCTGGAAACGACAGAGGTTCCGGCTGTTACTGCTTTGGAATGCGGGAACTACAAGGACCACTCTCTTTTTTCAGCGCAGGAATATGTGAAGATTGTATTAGAGGCGGGTATTAGCCGCGATCCTTTCGAAAGAGTATTTTAAAATCTATGATTTCGATTGACCTATCTCATCAGACAGCGGTAGTGACAGGCGGCAAGTCAGGCATAGGCAAGGGAATTGTAGAGCTTTTCATTAAAAGCGGAGCTAAAGTGATTTCTGCTGATATTTCTTATGAAGAGCCGTATAGAGTGGTCAATCCACAGTTGGTTGAAACGCAATTGGACATATCCAAACCGGATGATATCGAAAGATGGTGCGATCTACTAATCAGCGAAGCGGGAGTGCCTGATATATTGGTGAACTGTGCTGGTACTTCTACGATGGATTATGTCATTGATAGTGAGTTGGCTGATTGGGAGAAAGTATTTTCGATCAATTCAACTGGGCTGTATGTAGCGTCCAAACGGTTTGCCAAGGAAATGGTGGATGCTCGTAAATCAGGACGAATTATCCAAATTGCTTCGCAGGCTGGAAAAAATGGATATCGGGCGATGGGCGGATATTGTGCTTCCAAACATGCGGTTCTCGGCTTGACCAAGGTGATGGCCATTGAGCTTGCCCGGCAAAATATTTTGGTAAATGCGGTCTGCCCCGGCATTGTAGAAACGCCGATGAAGCATCGTGAACGGATTGAAGGGGGCGTCATTCGCGGAATGACCGCTCAAGAAATATACGAAGAAGATTGTTCACAGGTACCTTTGGGGAGAACGGCTGAGGTGGAGGATGTCGCCAATGTGGTGCTATTTCTGGCAAGTCCGCTCTCTGCATATATGACAGGACAAGCGATTAATGTTACAGGTGGAATGACGATGCACTAGCATACTAGCATGATCTGGGGGAAAACAACATGAGGAAATCGTTCGTTTTACTATTAGGGATTAGTTTATTATTGGTTGCCGCAGGATGTGGTAATAAAAGTTCAGACAGCAATGGCTCCAGCGCCGCTTCCGGTTCGGAAACGCAAAAAGTAGTCATCGGCTCCATGGGCTCTGACGCCCAGATATGGAAGCATATTGCCCAGTCCCAGGCCGCCAAGGATGCCAAGCTGGACATTGAAGTGAAAGAAATTAACGGCGGAATCGAAACGAACAATGCGACCAAAGAAGGCGAAGTAGATGTGAATGCATTCCAATCGTGGGCGTACCTGGTTAGCTATAACAAAGAGAGCAAAGCCGATTTGAAGGCTATAGCCACAACCTACCTGGAGCCTATGGGGATTTATTCGCAAAAATTCAAAAGCATCGATGAAGTGACCGACGGGGCTCTGGTAGCTTTGGCAGATAACCCGGCCAATACAGCAAGAGGTTTAAAGTTATTGGAAGCCTCCGGTTTGATTAAGCTTAAGGCTGACTTTAATGATGCCTTGGGTACTGTCAATGATATTACTAGCAATCCTAAAAACCTGAAATTTGAACTAATTGATGACAAAACAGGACCACGAGTGATTCAAGATGTAGGCTTGGTGCTGATTGGGAATACAATTGCTTTAGAAGGGGGTCTGAATGTACTGAAAGATTCCTTGTTCCATGAGGAGATCAGTCAGGCAACCAAAAATAATATTAACGTCCTGGTGACTTCATCTGATAAGGCGAATGACAAAGGGCTGCAAAAGTTAGCGGATCTCTATCATAACGAGGATACTCAAAAATACATTAAAGATGAATTTGGCGGTACCAAAGTAGAGGTTAAAGAGCCGGTTTCTTATTTGGAAGGACAAACTACAACAAAATAAACTTATGAGATCAGCCAGTTTTTCTGGCTGATCTTTTTTGTTCGTAAGAGGCCTCTTACCAGTAGTCGGCTTGACTTTGAGCATGGGTTTCAGTTCGATAATGTTTGGGGGAGAATCCCTTTACCTTTTTAAAAATTTTCGAGAAGAGTAAAGAGTCGTTATAGCCGACTGAACGGGAAATATCACCTATCGAAAGTTCAGCGTTTCCCATCATTTCACATGCTTTGTTGATCCTATAGCGAACCAAATAATCCTGAATGCTTGTGTTTACTTGTTGTTTGAATAACGAACATAAATAGCTTCGATTGAGTCCGATAAAATTTGCAATGTGCTCAATGGTAATTTTCTGAGCATAATTCATTTCAATAAAATCCTTCACTTTTTCCACGTAAATTTCCGCCCGGCTTTCCTTTTGTTCGGGGGGCGTTACCGGGCCGAACTCTATAAGCTCCGATAACATTAAGCATAGCAGACCGGTTAGTCTGGTTTCCCGAGCTTTATGGCATCCACTTGATTCATTCATGAGCTGCAAATATTGATAAATCAAATGGTCTCCTTCAAAGTTGAGGATTGGACGCGTCATCGTTAGACCTGCTTGCTTGAGGAGTGTTTCTGCCAGTGCCCCGTCAAATCCAAACCAGCAATAAGACCAAGGATTCACTACATCGGCTTGATAATAAGTAATGACCTGGGGGCAGATTAGAAACCACTGTCCTTTCCGTAAGCGATAACTGAACCCACCGACCTCGAAGGTACCTTCTCCGTCCAAAATATAATGAAGCAGATAGTGATCTCTTATCGCAGGTCCAAAAAAGTGACTCGGTATGCATTCCTCTATGCCAAACTGAGTTAGATACAATTCAGAATGCTGCTTACTACGCGGCAAATATTCTATCACGCTAAATCTCCTTATGTAAATTATCAAGCATTATAACATAAATAGTGAGCACCATGCCATGTACTTCATATCTAAAATTAATATATCATTTCTGTAGAACCTATTGCGACTAACGAGGAGCTTATCAAGCTTTACACCATGTGAACTTAGTTGGTGGTGTTACAAAAAGGTTCTTCTATGTCCTTTTTTAGGTGCGGATTTCCGAGGGGTATGATCTAGAGGGAGGGGTTGTTTTTCCAATGGGTATCATTGTTCAAGAGCAAACGGGGCTGTTTCATCTACAGTCGTCGGGCATGAGTTATATTATTCAGATTGTGGATGGATTTCCTGTGCATGTATATTGGGGAGATAGGCTGAAGCACCGCGAATCAATGACCGATCTATTGCTTCACACTTCTGCGACGGCTGGATTGGATCGGCTACCGCAAGAGTACCCGCAGTATGGGAGTGGGGACTTCCGTAACCCTGCGTATCAAGTAGAACTTGAAGATGGAACTCGTATCACGGAGTTAAAGTGCGACGGTTACCGGATCATCAAGGGAAAGCCATCATTAACCGGGCTTCCGGCCGTATATACCGAGAATGAAGACGAAGCGGATACGTTGGAACTGGAGTTAAAAGATGACTTTTCAGGTCTTAAAGTTGTTCTTCTTTACACCGTCTTCGCGGATCGAAACGTAATCGCTCGTTCGGCTCGTTTGAGTAATACGGGAGCCAAGAATCTTCGACTTCTCCGTGCTCTAAGTGCCAGTGTCGATTTTTCAGGTAAAAGCGATTTAGAGTTCATGTATCTTTCGGGAGCATGGGCTCGGGAGGGGAATATTACCCGCAAACCGATTCTTCAAGGTGAAACCCGAATTGATAGTAAAAGGGGCATGAGCAGCCATCAACTCAACCCTTTTGCTGCATTGGTCACTCGGGGAACAACGGAAAGCTATGGTGAGGTATTCGGCTTTAGCCTCGTGTACAGCGGGGGCTTTGAGGCGGGAGCGGAAATAGATTCATTTGGCTCTACACGGTTTAACATCGGCGTGAACTCCTTTGACTTTTCGTGGTTACTGAGCCCAAGGGAGAGTTTCCAAACGCCAGAAGCCGTTATGGTTTACTCCGGTCAAGGACTGGGAGATATGTCGCGGACGTATCATCGCTTGTATCGGACTCGACTTTGCCGAGGGAAATATCGGGACGAAGAACGCCCTATTCTGGTCAATAACTGGGAAGCTACCTATTTTGACTTCAATGCAGATAAGTTGGTATCGATAGCGAAAGAGGGGGCTGAGCTAGGCATCGAACTATTTGTCTTAGATGACGGTTGGTTCGGAAAACGGGATTCCGACAATTCGTCTCTCGGCGATTGGTACGAGGATCGTCGGAAGCTGCCAGACGGACTCGCGGATGTCGCGAACCGTATCAATCGGCTGGGTCTTAAATTCGGGCTCTGGTTCGAGCCAGAGATGATCTCTCCGGACAGTGAGTTGTACCGGGAGCATCCGGACTGGTGCCTCCACGTTCCGGGACGCAGGCGCAGCGAAGCCAGATGGCAGCTAGTGCTGGACTATACTCGCAAGGAAGTGCGCGATTTCATCTACGATTCGCTTGTTGCCATTTTCTCCAGCGTGCCAGTCTCTTATGTGAAATGGGATATGAACCGCTGCCTGACGGAAATCGGTTCCGCTGCTCTGCCGCCGGAACGCCAATCCGAGACTGCCCATCGCTATGTTCTTGGATTGTATGAGCTGTTGGAGCGCATCACCACCGAATTTCCGCATATTCTTTTCGAGAGCTGTTCAAGTGGCGGAGGGCGCTTTGATCCAGGAATGCTTTACTACATGCCCCAAGTCTGGACTAGTGATAATACCGATGCGGTGGAACGCCTGAAAATCCAATATGGAACTAGCCTTGTCTATCCTGTAAGCGCAACCGGGGCGCATGTCTCGGCAGTTCCGAACCATCAAGTTGGACGCATAACGCCCCTTGATTTTCGAGGTGATGTCGCCATGTCCGGAAATTTTGGATATGAGCTTGATCTCACGAAATTCACCGATGAGGAAAAAGAGACGGTCAAACGCCAAATCGCAGTATACAAGCAGATACGTGGCTTAGTACAGAAAGGTGACTTGTATCGCTTAAAGAACCCGTTTGAAGATAACGAATCGGCTTGGATGTTTGTTTCTGAAGACCAAGAGGATGCCATCGTCTACTATTTCCAAGTGATGGCTGTCCCGAACGCGCCTTGGCGAGCCCTGCGCCTTGACGGACTAAATCCAGAGCTCGAATATGAAGTTAAGTCAGGAAATAGCGGGCAAAAGTCTATCCATGGGGGGGATCGGCTTATGAAGTTGGGCCTCCCTCTTCTCTACAGACAGAAAGACTATGAAAGTGGATGGTTCAGGCTTCGGGCAATAAGGTCCGGTAAGGCTTAAGCATCAGTACAACAGTATAATTGCCGAAAGAGAGAAAACAATCGATGGAGTTATGCCCCTTTTTATATGAAAAGGGGCATTTTGCGTACAGCAGCTGTACTGATTGAGGAGGGGGAAGCCATTTTTTTATACGAATGATGAATGACATGAAACTGAGGAAGATGTAGGAGTTACATTTGAATTTTGATTGAAAACAGGATCATCAACAGAGTAAGTCGTTACGCTGACGGCTGCTTCATTCCTTAATTAATGAATTCATTTCTAAATTTCCGGAATTCATTAGGTGTTTTTTTATGATGTTTCTTAAAAGACTGAATGAAGTGATTTACATGATTGAACCCCACTCTGTGGGCTATTTCAGTTATTGTAGAATCTGTTGAAATTAATAACTCACTGCTTTTCTTGATACGGTACTTAATTAAGTAGTCGTAAGGTGTCATATGAATAGTTCTCTTAAAACTACGAGTGCATTCCGAAATACTTAAATGTGCTATAGCAGCAATTTCTTGCAGTGTTATATTGTCTGAGTAGTTTTGATGGATAAAGCTGAGCATTAATTGAAGTCGCTCCTGTTGCAATTTTATGTATTTAGGTGCTTCCTCAGAAGACAGCGAAATATTAGATATTAAGACTAACCATAATTGTACCGTTTTGATGGAAACCTCGTATTCCCAGCCCCATTTTTTTTTCATATCAAATTTCTGTTTCATATCCCAAAGCATTTGCAGTATTTGAATTTGCCATTCAACATCTCCTTTGATTACGAATGACAATAAGAGAGAGTTTGTATAAGGCAGTACATAATTTTTTTCCATCGCACTATCTGCATAAAAGGCCAACAGCTTCTCAGGGAAATTAAAACTGACATATTGACCGTTATGTGTAAGGTGTGTAGTAACGTGAAGAACACCTTTATTAATTAAAATGGCCTGACCTGTTTCTAATTCATGATCAATGCCGTTAACTTGTATCACTAGCTTTCCTTTGGTAACCAAAGTGATTTGTAGTTCCTCATGCCAATGTAAATCGTTGAATCCTCTACCTTCAGGATTACTTGCATGAATAGTATGGGTGTACATGATGTATGGAAATGAAACATCGGGATATAGAATGGTCTCATGCAATTGTTTTTCCATTTTAGCGAGGTCCTTTCTGATGACGATATTTCTATATAAATTAAAGATATAGTTACACAAATAAAATAAAAGTGGTGATATTATTATACCAGATCTTCGGCTTATCATTACAATCCTGTGCACAGGCGATTGGATAAGACATCTTGGAGGCGTACATGTGAAAATAAATCAATCGTCGTTACCATTTCATCCGTATATTTTGCTTTTAATCAGCATACTGTCTGTTTCTATCTCATCCATCATGATAAAATCCTCAGATACTCCAACCTCTGTGGCTGGGATGTACAGATTGTATATGTCAGTACTCATAATGCTTCCTTTTGTACCTTGGAAAATGTTCCGTTCCTTAGAAATGAACAAAAAAGATTGGAGTACCGTTTTCATAGCTGGTCTTTTTCTCGGGTTATATTTCTTATTCTGGATGGAATCTTTAGTATATACCTCAGTTGCGAGCTCCATGGTCATTCTATCGTTACAGCCTTTATTTGTAATGATGGGTTCATACTTTATGTTCAGAGAACGAGCAAACATATTGACCATTCTTTGTTTGATCGCCGCTCTTGTCGGTTCAATCATTATAGCTTGGGGAGACATTGGGATTTCGAGAGAGGCATTAATCGGAGATGGATTATCTTTAGTAGGAACAATTTTGGTTTCAGCATATATGTTGGCAGGACAGAAAGTAAGCCACAAAATAAATGCAAATGTATATAGTGTTATTGTTTTTTTTATTGGTGGCAGCGTCATGCTGGTCTACAATTTGTTGAATCATTATTCCTTGATCGAATATGACTCGTCGGATTGGGTGTATTTCTTTTTACTTGCAGTAA
This sequence comes from Paenibacillus sp. FSL P2-0322, assembly GCF_037975315.1. Classification (NCBI taxonomy): domain Bacteria; kingdom Bacillati; phylum Bacillota; class Bacilli; order Caryophanales; family Paenibacillaceae; genus Paenibacillus; species Paenibacillus sp. FSL P2-0322. Next base: position 648,064 of record NZ_CP150243.1, read on the forward strand.
TTCCAACTATTTTTGGACAATATATTTTTAATTTGTTGTTGAAATCGATGGGTGCAACTACGGTCTCAGTTGGTATTATTGGAGAGCCTGTTCTTGCCATAATTCTCGCCTACTTATTCTTGGGAGAAATAATCTCTGCATTTCAATTCATAGGTGGAATCATGACTTTATTCGGTATGGGGATGTATTTTTGGGCAAAATCTTTAAAGTATACTACGGTTGCAAAATATTAAATTTGAAATTCATTATCGCGAAATTGAAGAAAACAATCGATGAGGAGAATGTTTAGATGGCAACGATTGATGATTTTTTGAAACTAGATATTCGAGTTGGAACCATAATTAAAGCTGAGTTTTTTGCAGAAGCAAAAGTACCTGCTATTAAACTTGAAATTGATTTTGGACAAGATATCGGAATAAAAGCTTCGAGTGCACAAATCACAAAAAGATATGTGGCTGAAGATATTATAGGGGAACAAATCATAGGTGTAGTCAACTTTCCACCTCGACGGATAGCAGGCTTTAAGTCAGAGGTGTTAGTCCTTGGAGGAATTCCCGAAAAGGGGGATGTGGTTTTATTGAAACCAGATATCAAACTACCTAATGGAACACCTATTGGATGATTGATCGGCTGTTTAATCAGTAAAATATATAACTTCACAACAGGCAGGACATTGAACCTAACGGGATACGATCGTTCAATAGCAAGTTGAAACAGAAAGCGGCAGACTAGGACTTTATTTTCACGTCCTAGTCTGCCGCTTTTTCTATTATTGGTCTGTCTAAAGCTTATTTGATTCATTAAAATCTGCAACAATTAGGCTGGAAATCACGGGTGTCACCAGTCCAGTAAAAGCACAATTCTCCATACCAGCTATATGCCTTATACCTATCTGGCCGGGATGCTGCGCGTCCCCTCTGTCATCGGGGAGGCGCAGAGCGGGCACACCGGCGGTGTGCTTGTGCTAGCCGCGCTTGTACGGCGTCCGCTTGTTGTGTCGCGCCGCATCCACGCCTTGCAGGCGTCGTCGGTGCATTTCCACACGGGCACGTTGATGCGTGGCTCCGCCTGAGACCCTGCCACCGACGAGGTCGTCCGTGTCGTAGCACTGCCTGGTCCCGGCCTGCTGCTCACGCGGGTCGCTGTGCCAGACGCTGGCGATCCAGCGCCAGCACGGCTGCTATACCCGGAAGCACCCTTCGGTTGGCCGAAGCTGCTGCGGCGTGCTTCTGGCTTGGAAACCTCAGGGGTGACCCCATAGGCTTCCAGCAGGAAGCGTGACACGGCGGCAGGCTTGCCATGATTAGAGGCGGGAGAGGTGATGTACAGCAACTCCTTCGCCCGGGTGACGGCCACGTAAGCGAGGCGGCGCTCTTCTTCAAGCGCTGCATCGTTATCCACAGCCGTAGTCGGGGCGGCGCCTGCCCGCCGATCCTCCGGCAGCTCGCTGTGCAGCGCCGAGCTGTGCGGCAGAATGCCTTCGCTGGCTCCGATCCAATATACGCAAGGGAATTCCAGCCCCTTGGCGCGGTGGATCGTCATGAGCCGAACAGCATCGCTGTCTTCCTCTCTGCGCAGCGATTCCATTTGGCGGTGACGCTCGGAAAGCTCGTCCGCAAAGCTGACGAACGCCTCCACGGTGTCAAACCGCTTGGCTGCCGTTTCGAGCTCCTCCAGACTTTCTTGCATCGTTTCCTTATAATGAGTCCACGCGCCCGTATCTCCGCTTTCCAAATATTTGTCATAAAAGATGCGCCGCATTTCTTGAATGGCATAGGCGGGTTTCATTGTAGTGAGACTGCGAATCAGACGAATACGCTCTTTCACCTGCTCACGCTGAAAATCACGTAGTCGATCCCAGCGGCTGAGATGAATCAACGGGTATTTTTTAGCCTGCTGTTTCTCCTCGCGCATAATCCATTCCATACCCGCCTCACGGGAGACGTACAGCGGCCCAAGAGTGCTCGGAATGGATTCCATACGCCGGGGATTCAGCGACAAGCGCAGGTGATCCATTAAGGGACGAATCAGGGACTGATCATAAAATACAGCTCCTGCTCCGTACTGAATAAATGGGACATCTCGCATAATTAATTGCTCAAAAATAGATCGGCTTCCGCTGGCTGTCCGGTGCAAAATAGCGATATCCCGGTAGCGCAGCCGACCTTCCTCTACCTGTCCGAGTAGATGGGTAACAATATGCCCCGCTTCCTCCTCGGGTCCGGATGGGGTGGCAAACTGCGGCGGCAAGCCTTCACGCCCGGCAGCTGAAAGACGTTTGGAGCGTCGATGAACATTTTTGGCGACAATGTTAGAGCCCAGCCCCAAAATCCGCGCATCGCTGCGATAATTAATATCCAGGGTAATGACCTTTGCATCCTTATAGACTTTGTCAAACTCTAGAATGGATTCCTGGCGTGCCCCATTAAAGGTATAGATCGTCTGGTCATCATCCCCCACGACCATCAGATTGCGATGTCGGGCAGCCAATCGCTGCACCATCTCATATTGCAGGGCATTCGTATCCTGAAATTCATCGACCATGATATGTGAAAAACGCTGCTGAAGCGGCTTAAGCACATCCGGGTCACGCAGCAGTGCGGAGGCACGCAACAGAATATCGTCAAAATCCATTTTATTGCGCTCCTGTTTCCACGCTTCATAGGCGAGCATGGCACGCTTGGCATCCGATTCCTCGCGCACGGTTTCCGGTAGCTGGTCCGCGCTGCGGCCTTCCGCTTTCCAAGCGGAGAGAGCAGACAGCAGGCTTTCCGGCTGGAAAGCCTCGCTGAGTCCAAGCTGCCGCAGCATCATTTTCATGACGGTATGCTGGGCCTGCGTTTCACCGAACACTTCATCTTGCACGCCGCGATGACGCAGCATCGCCAAAGCGAATGAGTGAAACGTGCGAGCCTGAACTGCACGTGCAGCGGCAGGGCGCACACCGGGTAATCCCGCGATGCGCAGTTTCATTTCGGCAGCTGCCTTGCTGGTGAAGGTCACCAGCAGAATGGACGATGCAGGGACATCCCGCATCGCCATCAGGTAGCCTGCGCGGGCAGCCAGCACTGTGGTTTTGCCGCAGCCAGCCCCTGCAAGGGTCAGAAGGGGGCCTTTGCCGTGGCGGACGGCCTGGATCTGCGGGCGGTTCAGGTGAATGCCGGCGTTCTCTAAAGCACGAAAATAGGCCGAGTCTTGGTCGGTGTCGGGCACCAGCGTCATACTGGTATCCATGGAAGCACGACGTGCCTGAGGGCTCGACGTTGAATAAGGAACCCCGATGGGTCGGGGGTAAAAAGAAGGATTTGGGTCCATAATCCTGAAACCCCTTTCGTTCTTAAAATCTTCCATTTTCACAAATGGGGGTAGTTTTTGGTATGATAGAGTTCTAGTCAGCTTTAGCTGACGATAAGAACAAGGCGATGGACTAAAATAATGCTGAAATTCATGCGGATCTTGCCGGAGCGACAGAACGTCAATACGTTGACGCTAATGCCAATAGCCTTCAAACAGGCAATATGACCGCATTCCATTATACAGGAGTTCGAGGTTTGCCAACAGAAAAAAACTTTGGGATATACGGACGGTATAGTGAAATCCGGCTGGATAATGGGGAGGAAATAACGATGAAGCTGATTCAACGTATAAAGGAAGGCGCTAATCGCGCAACAGAAAAGGCGCAGCATGCTGTCGAGATTAGTAAGATCAATTCACAAATTACAACGATTCAGCAGGAAATGGATGTTCATTTCTTACGAATGGGTCAGATCTTTTACGAAGGTTACCGTGCATCCGACATGTCGGTGGCAGAAACCGAGATGACACAGCTATCCACTGCATGTGATGAGCTTCAGGATGAAATTGACGAGCTGCGCAGTAGAATTGCAGAATTGAAAAACGCTCATTTATGCACCTGTGGAGCGGTTGTGCCTCTGGATGCGAACTTTTGCCCCAAATGCGGACGCAAGCTCAATGAAGGACAGGCTGCTTCCAAACAAGTAGCTGCTGTGCGTGAAGAGGTGCCAACGGACGTCTATTCTTTTGATCTGCGCAAGCCAGAGGTAGTGAAGGATGCTGCGCCTGCTTACACGGAGTATGCAGAACAGGAAGTAGTCGATCGGCATGAACAGGAACAGGATGAGCGGTATGAAACACACGAACCAGCGGGACTAGACCGCGATTACACAGTATCTGATTTTACACCGGAAGAAAAAGCGGCATTCGACGCTGAGTGGGAGCGCCGTCGTCAGGAAGAACTGGAAAAAGAACACCGTCGTCTTGAAGAACTGGAACGCGAGCGTGAGCGCCAGGAGGAGCTGGACGAGCGAATCCGATATTGGAAGGCCAACAACTCCGGGGCCGAGAAGCCGGCAACGCCGTCTGCACAAGTACGTGAAAATGTAAAATGCCAAATCTGTACTGCAGAACTACCTAAAGGGTCCAAATGGTGCCCGCGTTGCGGAGCTGAACAGATTTGACGCAGCCGAACAGGCTGCTGCAGGACACAGACATAACGCCGGGCAGCATAGGGGGAACAGAATATATGGAGCGTTTGCTGCATCATCTGCGGAATCTGGGTTTTACGGAAATGGAAGCCAAGGTTATGGTCGAGCTTTCGAGGCAAAATGCGGCTTCCGGCTATGAAGTGGCTAAGCGTCTGGGTGCATCGCGCTCCAACGTGTACGCGGCTTTACAGCGTTTGGCCGGGCAGGGATACCTCAGAACCAGTGCTGGAGAGCCTGTACGTTACAGCATGCTGCCACCGGGTGAACTGACCCGGATGATCGAAGGACAAATGCAGGAGTCCCTACGCGCAGTGGAGAAAGAAATGCCACGAACAGAACCAACCAAGCCGACCTTTTATAATGCGGAAGGCGATCGGAAGGTGCTGGAAAGTCTGACACGTGAATTGGAACGGGCAGAGCATGAGATTGTGTTGGATTTGTGGCGCGAGGAAGCTGAGCTGCTGCGGACAGAGTTGGAGAAAGCTGAGAGTCGAGGTGTGCGTCTGCTCTGGTCCTGCGATAACGGAGAAAGCATGATGGGACCGTGGTTACCGTCTGGGTCTGGTACAGACGGACAGGAACCAGCAGGGCGGAAGTTTTCTTTTGTTATTGATCGGCGTTGGTGCATGCTGGGTATGCGGGGAGAGAATTGCCCGACACAGGCGCTTATTACCGAGCATCCGGTAATGACAGGCCTGCTGCTTAATCATTTTGCTCAGGATCTTATTCTGTATGAGCTGGAGCATGATATGGGCAGAGAACTGTCGACCCGGTATGGCTGGCGGTATGAAGGCATTATCGGCAAATATATGTCAGCTGGAGAATAGCTAAAGATTACCGGGTAGGAAGTTCCATCAGTGCCCGGCATATAGATGTAATATAGCCCGCCTTATGAGGCACGAATTGATCCGATGTAATCAGGCGGCGGTTTTTTTCTGGATTTGGCCCCGACGTAATGCCATGGGCTTCGATAAAGGGAATATGGCCTTCAAAAAGGGCCAGTGCTTGGTCAAGATCTGCTTCGTACAGTCCGGCTACTTCTTCTTGCTGGAGGTGATAAGCTTCCAATGGCTGGTTCGATAGCAGTCCAAACACCGAGCTAACCTCCCGATCCCAAAAAGAGGTGCCCTGTGCGGTACCTTTGCTTTCATACCGAACGGTCATCAGCGGTGTTAATGAGGTAAAGGGAACATGAATGCCCAGTTCTTCCTCCAGCTCACGAGCCGCCTGAGACATATCTTCGCCTGCCGTCAAGTGACCGGCTGCTGTAATATCGTAGCATCCGGGGAAGGTGTCCTTCGTATCCTGACGCTGTTGGAACAGCAAGCGACGGCCTGTCGAAGTGTCTCGTGCTAGCCAGCAGTGAAAGGTATGGTGCCAGTATCCCTTGGCATGTGCGTCTTGTCGCGAGGCTGTGCCAAGAGGGTTGTCTTCATCATCGTAGATATCCAGAAGCTCGCTAGTCATCGTGGTTCCTCCTATAGTAAGCAGAAATCAAAGGTCTACTTTACAGTATAACGTGTTTTCTGTCCTGACGATATGAAGGCGGGTGTGGAATGTGGAGTGGCATTTGGGGTATGCTGGGAACATGAGGATTTGCAACATCACACAGATTTACGATTGAAAGGAGCGATTTTACATGGAATGTATAGTACATTTTCGAGTCATGCATCCGGAGGAACCCAAGGAACTGCGCGGGTTGATTATGCTGGAAAGCGGAGGCAAGCCGGGGATTGATCAAATCACGGATATGTTCAAAAATATGGGCTATGATGTCCGCCCAGACAATCCGGAGGAATTGATTTTTAAACCAGTCGATGTCAGAGCTAATTATACATATATCCGGGTTATTGAACTGGATACAGGTGAGGAAGTCTACCAGGAAGACAGGGATTTGCGCGCGATTTTGGAAAATTTGCTGAATAAACGTTAAAGATCAGGAGAACTAATCGATGGAATGAGATAAAGTGATCCTGTCGCCATTCATAGGAACGGAGAACCAATAATGAGATTGTATATTATCCGACACGCAGACCCCGATTACCCCAATAACACCATCACGCCGGAGGGGCATTTGGAAGCCCAGGCACTGGCCAAACGGCTTTCCAGTCACGGACTGGATCGAATTTATGCCTCTCCTTTGGGGCGGGCTTTGGATACAATGCGCTACACCGCCGACTCTCTGGGTATGACTCATGAAGTGGAACACTGGACACAGGAGCTGGCTCTAAAGCTGGAGGAAACTCCATACGGCCGTCTTTCCCATTGGGATTTGCCAGGTGAAGTGATCCGTTCCGAAATGCCCCTGCCGACTCATGACTCTTGGCAGGAGATTTCCTATTATCAGGGAACGCAGAGTCCCGAAACCTTCGAGCGGCTGAAGCTTCATTCCGATGAATTCCTGAAACGGCAAGGCTTTGAGCGGGTGGAGGGCAGGTACCGGATTCTGAAGCATACCGAAGATCAGGTGGCCGTATTTTGTCATGGCGGCTTCGGGCTGACCTGGCTTGCTCATCTGTTGGAGCTGCCATTGGCCTTGGTCTGGTCCGGCTTTTGGATGCCGCCTAGCTCCGTAACCACGATCTTGTTTGATGAGCGCTCTCAGGAATGGGCAGTTCCCCGTTGCATCGGCTTCGGTGATGTTTCCCATCTGTACGCTGAGGGCTTGCCCGTCAGACCCCGTGGCATTATCACCAATTTCAACTAATCAGATCTCTCACACCATACCAAAACGGCTTAAGACGGTACATCGTCTTAAGCCGTTTGTTGTAGTCATATAGGTGTGGGTTGAGTCAGCGTGCTTCGACGTACCCCTCCAGCTTGGAAGTGCAATGTGCGCAACGGGTAGCGGCTACAGGAATTTCGGATAGGCAATGTGGACATTCCTTGATCGTTTTTTCCTGAGGAGGTTTTTCTTCCTCTTTGCGTTTCAGCATGTTAATCCCTTTGACCAGCATGAACACACAGAAGGCTACGATCAGGAAGTCCAGCAGGACGTTAATGAACTGACCATAGGCGAGGACTGCAATCCCTGCTTCCTTGGCCTGTGCCAAAGTCATGCGTGTACCGTCAGCATTTAAAGGATCGGCAGCTCGTAAAGCTACATACAAGTCTGGAAAATTCATGCCGCCCAGAAGTTTACCAATCGGAGGCATGATAATATCGTTTACCACAGAAGTGACAATCTTGCCAAACGCTCCACCGATGATAACACCGACCGCGAGGTCAATCACGTTACCTCGTACAGCGAATTCTTTAAACTCTTTTATAATACCTTTTCCGCTCATATGAGTGCTCACCTTCTTTACATAAAATCATTTATCTATAATACATGCTATGTCAATGGAGGGCAATTCCCAATTGATGTATTGCACTTTGTCACAAAATCACATGTTCATTTGTCTTCTATATGTAAACCAATAATGGAGGCGATGTATCGTGAGTTTGAGATTCAATCACAGAGCAGTGAGTCCTAGCACATTCAAGGTAATGATGGAGATGGAAAAATACATTTCCGGTCGTTTTACAGACAAAGTATTGTACGAACTACTGAAAATTAGAGTATCCCAAATCAATGGATGTTCCTATTGTCTGGATATGCATGCGAAGGATTTGCTCAAGCTGGGGGATTATGCTGACCACATTTTGCAGCTAGCCTTATGGCGGGAGGTTCCTTTGTTCACGGAAAAAGAACGTGTTATGCTTGAATTAGCTGAAGCGGTTACCCGTATCTCTGAACAAGGGGTACCTACGGATTTGTACAATAGGGTCAGAGAACATTTTACAGAGGAAGAATACGTAGATTTGATTACCGCGGTTAACGTGATTAACAGTTGGAACCGGATTGCGATTGCAACGGGAATGTATCCGGGCATTCTTTAAATGAACAGGGGGCTATGCTTTGTCTGGCAAAGAACACAGAATTGAACAAGAATCGGTGGATTTAAATCTGGAGGAGCTGTATCAGAGATATCGCAAATATTCTTTTGCCATTGCTTATCGCATGCTTGGAACGGTTACGGATGCCGAGGATGTAGTTCAAGACTGCTTTGTCGAGCTGAAGAATAAGCCCCTGGATGATATACACAATCCCAAAGCCTATGTAGCCAAAATGACGATGAATCGGTGTCTGAATCTGTTGAACTCTGCGCGCAAGCAAAGAGAGACATATGTAGGACAGTGGCTGCCGGAGCCGTTGGGTGAAAGCGCAGATCTCCCTGCGGATTGGTTAGAGCGTAAAGACATGATATCTTACGCTTTTCTGGTTTTGCTGGAGCAGCTAAAGCCGATAGAGCGGGCTGTTTTTGTGCTGAGGGAAGCTTTTCAATATGATTACAAAGATATTGCGGAATTGCTGGGGAAGACTGAGAGCAACTGTCGTCAGTTGTTCAGTCGCTCCCGTCGTATTCTATCTTCAGGAGAATCTGCTCTTGAGGCTCAGTCCAGTCGTAATATGAATAACTCATCCCGAATAAAACTACTAGAACGTTTTACAACCGCCTTTCTTGCCTACGATGTGACTGCTATGCTGGAACTACTGGCTGAACAACCTGTATTCGTGTCAGATGGCGGAGGTAATGTGCATACGGTGATGAGACCGATGGTTGTGCGCAAAGGCGTTCTTGCCCTGTTGACTTCTCGTCGGGTATTAACCGTTTTACGAGAAAGAGATGTGTTCCACACCGTCATCAATGGCGAGGTCCAGCTGGCATTTCTGGAAGATGGAAAAGTGAGAGAAACCTTATGTCTCAGACTGACACCGGACGGGGAGCATATTCAGAGTTTTTATTTAATGGTTAACCCAGATAAGTTGGGATACATTCATATAGGACAGAAGAAGCGAACATGCGATAAAAAGTAATCATCGAAACAGCAAAAACCTTGAATCCTGCTAAGGATCAAGGTTTTTTGTTGTCTTCACAACTGCCGGGCTTGATGAAGAGCCAGATCACCTACCCAGGGAAGCTTGAGCCACTTGCCTTGTCCCGCGCGAATTAACAGGATGACCCACAATACAAGGCCTGCCAGCGTTAGCAGGGAAGCGAGCAGAGGACCGAGCAGCGGAATGAATCCAACAAGCACATGCCCGATCATGAGGGTGACAAACAGAAATATGGATTGCAGCGCGTGAAATAATACAAATCGACTTTTCTTTTCCAGCATGACAAAGGCCAGTGCGCCAATAAATGCGAACAGATAGCACAGGACAGCTGCTATATTTTCATCCAATCCCGTGGAAGACTTATAGACTGACATGTCAGGCAAATCCCCCTTTATAAGTTATCCGTACTATACAAGCTATGAGGACAGGAATTAAAGATATGCCCGAAACGCCAGAAAAAGTTCAATCAGGGAATGTGTATAAAAACACGAAAAAGACTGAACGAAAAGGATTCGCTCAGTCATTCACAGGGTTATACACAGGTTTTGCACATGTTGTACGCATTTTATCCACTATACGCCACTACTTGTCCACAAAATAAGCATTGGTTATGCACAAATTGTGCACAAACTGTAGACAATATAGCGATTAAGCTCATTTTGCACACAGATTGTCCACAAAATATCAACAGATTGGTATTAACCGTGGATAAGTTGTCTTATTTAGCGATCTCCGCGTTGTAAACGACGGCGTGGATGTGTGATTTTACCCTTTTTATCCTCATCGTCCTCTTTGGGGATAAGTCGTTCATCAGTACGTCCTTCATGATGATTATCAAAGGCGTATTCGGTCATTTTCCACTCGGAAGTACCCAGAACAACATCAGCGGGAAAATGCTGACCTCTGTGCAAATGCTGCTCATGTCCATCCTCATCAATATAAACACCATCCACTTCTACCTTTTCTCCTGTTAGTGGGAGCAAATCCTTCCCTTTGTGTTCCATAGGTATCCCCTCCGTCTGACTTTATTCTTCGTTAATTTGTCCGGACGGAAGGTCTTTTATCCACAAGCTGATGCAAAATATCCTCGGCAATCTGGTCTGCGGGATGAGGTTTACGAAGCAGCTCAATCGCCTGCATCATCTCTTCGGCAAGAGAGGGGGTGGAAATCAGGTCGAGACAATGCTGAATCAGCTCCTCCGTAGTGCGAGCAATACGGGCAGCTCCTTTTTGCTGCAAATACAGAGCATTATTTAGCTCCTGACCGGGTACGGGCTTGAACACAAGAATAGGTAAACCGGATGCAATGCTTTCCGAGAGTGTGATGCCGCCGGGCTTCGTAATCACCAGATTGCTCGCACGCATAAGTGCTGGGACAAAGTCCACGAATCCATAGGTGTAAATGTTTGGGTGGTCTGCATACAGCGCATCCACTTCTGCTTTCAGTTGCTGGTTACGTCCGCAGACGATCAGTAGCCGCAACTGAGGAAGCTGGCTTAATTGCCGACAGATATCCAGTATGCCGGATAGCACACCATAGGCGCCAGCCATAATGAGTAGCGTAGTAGTCTCAGACTGTAGTGATGGAATTACCTGTTCCTGAACAGGAATTTCGTCGGCAGACATGTTATAAAAAGAAGCGTGAATCGGAATACCCGTAGCGATAATGCGTTCAATAGGTATTCCCCGCTGGGCGGCTTCCTGCTGGATATCCTCAGTGGCTACATAGTAGCGGTCAATATCGGGATGCAGCCAGCGCCCATGCAGATCGAAATCTGTAACCACGTTGACAATAGGCAAATTCATTCCCATTTTGCGGCGTAACGCCGGGAGCGCGAGCTGCGGGAACGTATGTATCACGAGATCCGGCAACTCCTTTTTCAGAGTGAGCGTAAGTTGACGCATTCCGAATGAATGCAACACATGGCCGAAGGCCGATTTAGCCTGCATACCGCGCGTGATGTTATAGACCCAGCCGTAAAGCTGAGGAATGGTTTTGAAGCTTTGCATATATACAAATTTGGTCAGACCGTTCAACCAGGGATGAGATTCAGCCATCAGGTCGAGAAGTTGTACCTCGCAGCGTCCGAGTCTTCGCAAACTGTCCATAATTGCCCGAGCGGCCTGCACATGGCCTTCCCCGTAACTGGCGTATAATATTAGAATTTTTGGTGCTGAGACTTCCATGATTGTTTAGCCCCCTATATTCAATAAGCACATGAAGCTCATATCAGGAACGTTCTAAGTTGCGCGAGGATACGGCTGGCAAAACGTAGCGCTCCAGCAGTGTTCGCGGATTTTTCCAACGGCTCACCTTGCTGTCTGCTGTAAATACCACGACTGCGTTCGCTTCTGGCACAAGATAAATTTGCTGTCCTCCATGTCCGTGCGCACACGCGTAGTTGATGCCGTGGAGTCGTCCTGTCCACCATTGGAATCCGTAATCTCCGAATTCTGGATAGCCTTCAACCTGTCGCTGTGTCGCCTGATGCAGCCAATCGGCCGGAATCAATTCTTTTCCGTTCCAGCTGCCTTGATGAAGGCAGCAATCGCCGAATTTAGCCATGTCACGCGATGTCAGATATAGCCCGATGTGTCCCATGGTGTAGCCCTCTGGATCTTGTGCCCAACCACTTCTTCCAAAACCTAAGGGTTCGAACAGATGCTGGAGAGCGTACGTATAGGCGTCAATCCCACAGCATTGGGTCAGCAGCACGGACAACAGGTGCGAATCAACACTACGATATTGGAATACACCGAGTTGATCCTCCTGCACAGGTAAACGTAGGGCAAAGGACGGCCAGCTTTTGCTGCGATGAAAACGGTGGATAAAAGCTTCTCCGAGCTTTTTGCCCGTCTGCCAATACAAGCCGGATGTCATGGTCAACAGATGGCGAATCGTAATCTGCTCTAGCAGTGTTTCCTTCCGCCTAGGTAAATACTCAGACAACAGCTTATGCACAGCCGTCTCTGGCCCGGGCATATCACCGCGAGCCATAGCTATGCCGATGAGCGTGGAAGTGAAGCTTTTGGTCGCGGATCGCAAATCGTTCAGAGAGCTTACTTCATGCCCGTTATAATAGCGTTCCCAGATCAGTTTGCCGTGGCGCAGCAGCAGGAAACTGTGCATTTTAGGAAACTTGGCTTGGATTTCACGGTCTGCCTGATCAAGAAGGGAGACGCTGATGCCCTCCTCTTCACAAGTTCCTATGTTCAGGGCAGACATACGGGCAACAGGTGCAGTGAACAGCGGAGCATAGCGGCTCATCCTTTTCCCTCCTTGTTATGTTTATTTATTTTACCCCAAACACATACACTCCAAAAACCGATAAATAAGGTATACCCTCCTGTGCAACAGCTGATTGAGTACCCCAAATGACATGATGCGTAAAAGATAGGTAAAATCAATGTAAATTTACTGGAAAGCTGAAAGCTGTATCTGAATATGTTATAATGGGGTAGTGATTCAGCCAAAAGAAAATCGGTTAATAATAGTGTCAGGTACATGCCTTGTATAAGGTGTTCCCGACCTAAGCTGCAATTAGACATACTACTTCACTGCATAAGGACATCAATACTTTTCGGCATTCTCTTCAACGGAGCACTTATTTTCAACGTTTTGGGAGGGAGTTACATGGCAACGAAAGGTCACAATGAAGTTAAGGAAAGTCTGCGGGAAATGACTCGAATTTTCCGGCCTAAGGATCCCAAAAAATTTGTAAAGGAATATGTGCGAAAATACCGGATTACAGGAGGGTATGAGGAAGAGTTGACCATGGTGGTGGAAAACGAACTCGGTCGCATAAATTCTTCAGTATCTTAAAGGGTTCGATTACCCGAAAAACTAGAAATACGACTTTTATAAACCGTCTATCCACAGAGGAGACGGTTTTTTTGTGTCCGCCCTGCATACAATGGGATAGGTTTAGTGAATTTGTATGCTCAAAGGAGGCGGATTCCAATAGAGATAGCGATACGAACACCGGAGGAAATCGGCTACATGAGGGAGGCCGGACGTATTTTGGCAGATTGCCATCGTGCGCTGGAAAGTCGTATTCTTCCGGGAATCACAACGCTTGAAATCGATGCTTGGGTGGAGCAGTTTTTAAGCAAGCGTGGAGCCACGCCTGAACAAAAGGGCTATAAAGGTTTCCCTTATGCCACCTGCGCTTCGGTCAACGAGGTAGTATGTCACGGTTTTCCCTCGGAGCGGGTGCTTCATGATGGGGATATTGTGACCATCGACATTGTGGTTAACAAAGATGGTTGGCTGGCTGACCGAGGATGGACCTATGCGGTAGGTAACATTAGCCGCCCGGTAGCACGACTGTTGCGGCAGACCCATAGGGCATTGGTACGCGGTATCGAGGTTGCCCGCCCGGGGAGGACGTTGGGGGATATCGGGCATGCTGTGGAAAAAGCGGCAGGCTGGCGGCGGTTCGGCAACGTCAAGCCTCTGATCGGGCATGGCATTGGCCGCCAAATGCATGAGCCGCCAGAGGTTCTGCACTACGGTCGTCCCAAAACGGGATTACCACTGCGCGAAGGGATGGTGATTACCATTGAGCCGGTATTTACCCTCGGAACCGAGGGGGCCGTGCTCTGGGGGGATGATGGCTGGACCATCAGCACAGCAGATGGCAGTTGGGGGGCTCAATACGAGCACACGATTGCGATTACAAAGAACGGCCCTTATATTTTGACCTCATAAAAGAGAGTTGTGCCATAGGGAGTCAATGTGCGGGGCGTTCGCATAAGGCTCTCTAGGTAAGTTTTTTCAGGATGACACATTCATCGTGGTTGTAGAGATTTTTCGGTAAAGCAACAGATAAATCCCCAGCTCGACAGGGGAGGAAACAGCCATCACAATTCCCGCCACTTTGCCGTCCAGTCCTGGAAAAAAGCAGATACACAGAATAAGCGCGAGAATCGCAAAGCTTACAGAAAACAGCCTGCCGATAAAGATAGGTTTGGTATTACCGATTAATATTGACCTTCCAATAAAATATTCCACCCAAGGATAAAATGCGACATAGACAGCCAGTATGCGAAGCAATCCTCTGGTTTCTAGCAACAATTCTCCTTCCAATCCCAATACATTCCGTAACACAGCATCGCCAGCAAATCCGAAGGAAAGTAACAGGAGTAGCAGCGGCGACAGGATAGACAAAAAGCTCAAAAATATCAGCACTTCCCTGCGCTTGGACGTATAAAATTGAATCACAATTTGATGCAAAGAGCTGCAAAACCAGACCAATAGATTTAGGATTTGCAGTGCTACAGAAAAGGATGCCACGGCCAGAAGTGGATCAGTTGTATTGTTCAGCGCAGCTTGGATGGAAGGATTCAGGATAACCAGCACCAGCGCCGAATATAGCAAAGGAAGATAAAAAGGTAGAAGATGCTTCGCATGATGGATGGTTTGCTCCGCGTTGTCAGGAGGCAGCTTTCTTTTGAGAACTCGGCCTTCTAAAAAAGTAACGACCAGCTCTATGAGAATACCTGCAATAAAAATGGCGGCACCGACTCGTCCGTCATTCGTCCAGCCAGCACGGATCAAAAACCAGGAAGCAATTAGCATCACGATAATACGTATGGACGAGCTGAATGTCATCCATGCCGTTCGGTGCTTGTTAATAATAAGTCCCTGATATATGTTACGGACAGCTACCAATATGTATAGTAAAGTAAGAACCTGAAATACGTTCTTGGTGGGTTCGATCAATACTGGGGACACACCAAATACATATTGAAAGACCAGATTGCCTACGGGCGTCAACCCGATGCTCCAGCCTATGATCAATACAGCCACAGCGACGAACGTACATAAAATACCGATAGAATGAACGGACTTGCGATCATAACCGAATTTCGTGGTCATTTGCCGTACAGCGGTTAACGGAGTTTCCAACAGTAGGCACAGGCTGACGGCGACCGCATAGCTGCTTAATGTAAACGAAGGATGTTCCGAACGAGCAAGCACGGCATTGACGATGACATGCGTTAGTGCAGCAATTAATGACGAAATGCCAAGCGGCACATAAAATGAAACGATTTTATTCAAGTCGAATCCTCCAGTAATGAACGAGTAGTGTAGTGAACGGTTATCCTATCCAACTTCACTAAACAATGAATATTCTTATTATAGATCAAGATTTGGATCGTCGATATAATAGAGTGCATAATATTGGAAACTAGGAGTGGAACTCACATGAACATCAGGGAAGCAACGATATCAGATGCCGAGGGCATCGCCAAGGTGCACGTAGATTGCTGGAGGACGACGTACAAAGATATAATGCCTGCCCAGGTTCTGGAACAGCTTTCCTATGAGCAAAGAACAGAACTGTGGAATGCGAATCTATCCAGTGAAGACGGCCATCGGGTATACGTTGCTGAAAATGAGAAGGGGGAAATCATCGGATTTGTGAGTGGGGGTCCGGAAAAGTCAGGTGAATATCCCCCGTATGGGGGAGAAATAACGGCTATTTACGTTTTGAGTGAATACCATAGTTTAGGCTTGGGAAAGAGACTATTTTTACGTCTGCTTCAACATTTTAATAGTATGGATATTCACTCTGTAATCGTATGGGTGCTAGCAGATAATCCAGCATGTACTTTTTATGAAAAGCTGGGGGCCAAGCTTATAGTAGAACAACATATTATAAATATGAGTGGCAAAAACCTGAACATGTTGGCTTACGGTTGGACACTATTCGGATAGAATACGCTTTTGTCCTTCCAAGGCACGAATTGGTGCGATATTTTGCGTAAATTCCAACGTTCCCAGATAGTGGCCCTCAGCATCACGGATGGCAAAATAACGGATGTAGACAAATTTGTCCTTGATTGGAATCCAAAAATCTTCAGCATCCTTGCGGCCTGCTTTAAAATCTTCCAGCAGCTTCTCAACGACATGCACGCTTTGGGGTGGGTGGCAATTCTGTACGGTACGACCAATGACGGCTTTCGTGCGCGCGAAGATTCGTTCCTTACCATGGGAAAAATAGCGAACAACATCATTTTCATCGATAAAAGTCAGGTCAACGGGTAGATGATTCAACAGCAGTTCCAATTGTTGTACGGATATAATCCCCGTCTCGAATCTCACGAAGCCTTGCGGTGTTCCGGATGTGCCTTCCGTTTGCTCAAGGGCTTCTGCAGGTTCCTCTGCCCGTTCGGGTATCCATTCACGTTCGGGAGCGGTCAGGCAGAACCCGATTTCCTCGCTTTCCCGGGCTATTTTCAGCCACTCATCCTCTGTCAGCTTACTGAGTGCCATCGGTAGCAAAATATTTTCTTCCTTGAATATCATTTCATTCACTTCGCTCATGATATGGGCAAGTGCCTTCCCAATCTGTTCACGATCTCCGTTATATTCGGTGAGCAGACTCTTTGCCTCCTTAATCGCGGCACGAATGCTGTCGTCCACACCCCACATAACTTTAGTTGGACCAAAAATCCCATAGCGTTCTAGATAAGGAAAGACCAGATTTTCTTTGCGGCTATAGTGCTTGTCGAGATCGAGCAGCAGACTTAAATCTTCCAGTAGCTTGTAGATGATTTTGGGGCTGTCGTCCTTTTGAAATTGGTCCGCGTGCAATGACAACCTGAAGTTGACCAATCGTTCGATCTCTCGATTTTCCAGCTTGAAGGTATGAACGGGATGTCCCGGTTGTTCCTCTGGTCCTGAAGGACGGTGAATATCCTCAATGGAACCCTTGAATATCGATGTATGCACGGAACAAAGACGCTGCACTTCCGATACGGGAATTCCCTCCTCAGTCATCAATGCATGCTCCATAGCCGAAATTTCGGCTACGCTTACTCCGCCAACAGCCTCTGCGAAACGCGCTTTGACTTCCTCCACGCTTTTCCCGGCATGTAATTCTTTTATAATTTCCTTTAGCGTTTGTTGGCGTTCCGTTAATTCCTGTGCTGTATGTTCACGGTTGTTAATTAGCTCGCTCATGATCGTTAGCTCCTTTATTTTTGAATGGTAAAACCATGTTGCAAAAACGTGCGTTCCACGGTTTCCATAGCTACTTTTTTTAATGCAATACCTTTGGACAGTGTCATAAAACGACCTGCGGTTTGTAACATGCCAGGCTTGGCGATATCGTGAAAACCCAGCTCTACCATAATGTCCTTCACTTCGGGGTGACGGTTAACAAGGTTAAATATCGGCTCATCCCAGTGCAGTAGCTTATCCATTTGTTCATCCCCTTGATTGAGAACGTTTATCATTTACAGAGTAGCATAGGTCCTGGCGAGCTTTTGTGATTGTACGCACAATTTACATTCAGGTGTTGACAGTTGTAATTCATGGTTTATATACTGTGTATAAGGATATATACAGTAATAACACTGATTACTGTAATAACAACTTCGTATGAAGAGAGAATGAGGTCGTCATTACAGGCAGTGCAGAAGGGATCAGGATAAGAAAATGACAATCATCAAACAGGCATGGAAGATTACCCGGCACGATTTTCGCAACAATCCATATGTCATGCTGTGGACATTGCTGTTTATTGCGTATTTGGGATTTACCATGAGTTTTGCTGTAAGTGTGCATTGGGATGAGCGTGGAAACTTGAGTCCAGTAGCCGATTTTATCATGCTGGTGTTGATTCCGTTTCTCGGATTCATTTATAACCGTCGTGCATTTAAATATCTTCAGGAAGATTCCTATACGCATATGCTAGCCTTTTTCCGCACCTTGCCTATACCGATGAATGCGGTGATTATGAGTCGAATTCAACAGGCGCTTTTGGCGTTTGTTATGAATAGTGTAATATTTTTCACTCTCTTTTTTACGTTGTCAGCTACGTTTCGGGTATATGCGAGTACAGGTTTCTTTGTATCGTTTGCACTTACCTGGATAGGCTACGGAATGCTGATTCAAGCCATTTATATTCATTTAGAATTTCTTAAAAAAGGAAAATCCTACTTTTGGATATCCATTGTCATCATGCTTATTTGTGGGATAGTTACGATTATAGTTCGAGTATGTGGGGCCAATCTGGTATCGATAACGGCATTTTATAGCAAGGAATGGCAGCTGTTGTCTCCGGTAATGTGGGGAGCGCTGCTGGCAGGAGTTCTGGGTATGTGCGTGTCCTATAGGGTGACACAGCGTAGGCTTATGAAACGGGACTTAACTTAGCGGTATGTGTACAAAGATAGATAAAAAGGGGGGAGAAGCAGGTGAATATACCAGTGCAAATTGATGAGAATAGCGCGGAACCACTGTATGCGCAGATTGAAAAGCAACTTCGTTCACTCATCGTAACCGGACAGATTGCAGCGGGAACGCTGCTTCCCTCCATTCGGGAGTTTGCAGGGACGCTCCGCTGCAGCGTCATCACCGTCCGGCGGGTCTATCAGGATTTGGAGAACGAGGGCTTGCTTCGTACCCGGCAGGGGACGGGCACCTTCGTAGCTCTGGTTGAGGACGATAAGCGCTCAGGTTACCGCCTTAAAGCAGTGACTGAGGCGTTGGAAACGGCGATTGACACAGGCATCGCTGTGCAGATGACAGAACAGGAATTGTGGGAGCTTTTCGCAGAAATGGTGAAGAGAAGGTATGAAGTCCAAGTGAAGGAGTGAGGCCCGTGAAGAACGATGTAAATCATCATGTGGAAGTTCCTATGGGGATACAGATAAAAACACCCATTATTGAGATGAGCGAGGTCTATAAAACCCGGGGTAACCGGGAAATTGGACCGATTAATCTAACCATTGAACCGGGATATGTAGTCGCTTTGGCTGGACATAACGGATCGGGCAAAAGTACATTGATTCACCTGCTGACTCAGCTTATCCACCCGGATTCCGGTGAAATCCGTTGGTTCGGTCAAGCGTATCCAGACGGCATGCCAGCAGATACACGACAATGGGTTGGGTATGTGTCAGAGCAGCCAACCCGTGAGGAAGATCGACTCACAGCAGAAGCAGCAGCGGCTTTTCGAGCCTTGTGGTATCCCGGCTGGGATGAAACACGTTTTCAGCGTCTGATGGAACGATTTCAGGTTCCTCAGCATACGAAATTATCGCGTATGTCCAAGGGAGAGCGCCGTAAGTTTGAGCTGGCTGCAGCCTTGGCGCCTCACCCCCGTTTGTTGCTGCTGGATGAGCCTTCGTCGGGTTTAGACCCTTTTGCCTGGAAAATCATGCTGGAAGAACTGCGGGATTGTATGGAGAACGGCAAAACGACGGTCATTATTGCTACTCATATTATAGACGAGATTAAGCGTTTGGCGGATTATATTGTTCTGATGCATGATGGCAGGCTGCTCGGCAAGCTGGAAAAAGACCATTTGCTCGAAAATAGCAAGGAAATGTGGTTTGAAGGCACGCCAGAGGAGGCATCGGAGCTTCCGGGAGTGGTAGAGACGGAGAGCGAAGGCGGATTGCAACGAATTGTAACGTTGGCAGCCGGAGAGACCAGCGCCATATTGGAACAAGCGGGCATTCGCCCCATCCGTGTGCGGCGTTTGGAACTGGATGATATTTTAGTACATTGGTCTGCGGGACAACTATCAGAAGATGTGGAGATATATACGCAGAAAAAAGGAGCGGAGTAATCATGAGCATACTGCAATTGAAAGAGGTCGTGAAGCAATATGGGAACCACACGGCGGTGAACGGAATTTCGCTGAATGTGAACGGCGGGGAGATTTACGGACTACTGGGAGGCAATGGAGCAGGCAAAACGACAACGATGCGCATGGTGCTCGGCCTGATTTACCCTGATGGAGGAAACATTCAATATGAGGGCAAGCCCTACAGCAAGGAGCTCCAACGGACGATGGGTTATTTGCCTGAGGAGCGAGGGTTGTACCCCAAGGTGAAGGTGAGCGAGCAAATTAACTATTTGGGCAGGCTGCGCGGCATGTCGGCCAAGGAGGCGGACAAAAGTCTACGCTACTGGCTGGAGCGCTTTGGGGTGCCGGAATATTACGACAAGCGGATTGAGGAGCTATCCAAGGGGAATCAGCAGAAAATGGGTTTTATTGCTGCTGTAGTGCATCGCCCGACGCTGCTTATTTTGGATGAGGCCTTCAGTGGGCTTGATCCGGTGAACGTTGAATTGCTTAAGGATACGGTGAAAGAGCTGCGGGATGATGGGGCTGCGATTTTATTCTCGACCCACCGCATGGAGCATGTGGAGGAACTATGCCGCCATATTACGATTTTGCATCGCTCAAATACAGTTGTGCAGGGAAGTGTGCAGGAGATTAAGGGCCGTTACCCACGTGAAAAAGTTCGTCTCATTACTACAGGTGAAGTGAACGGACTGGAGCAGCTGCCCGGCGTGCGCCGTGCAGAGCCTATGGATCGCGGCTGGATGCTGCATATTGAGCAGCCGGATGCGGCGAAGTTGATTTTACAAACGGCGTTGGAGCAAACGGATGTGGAGCATTTTGAGATCAAGGAACCTACGCTGAACGAGATTTTCATAAGAGAGGTGGGTGATTCCCATGAATAGACTGGGTACGGTGATCGGTTTTACGTTTCGTCAGAAGGCGAGAACCAAATCTTTTATCATTACAACGCTGGTACTGGCCTTGCTCATTACAATTGGTATGAATCTGCCGTATTTGATTTCATTGTTTAAAGGAGATGGGGCAGGAGGTTCGGGCACAACGGCAGCCGAGCATCATCGCTTGGGACTGATTGCTGGGAGCCAGATAGAAGTGGCGAATCAGCTGGAGCAATTCACCAAGAAGCAATCCAACCCGGCAGCCATCTGGGTGCGTTATGAAAACGTACAAACGCCGGCAATGGAGCAAGCCTTGAAAAACGGGGAGCTGCAAGGTTACGTGCAGTTCACGGAGCCTGCCACCAAGGGAGACACGTTTCCTAAAGTGGAGTACGTCTCTGTAGAAAAAGAGCCATCTCCTGCTGTAATTACATTGTTGCAGACGGGACTTCAGGAAGCTAAGGTCAAAGCCATTATGGGCGGCAATGCATTGACCAGCGATCAAATTCGTGAAATTAGCACACCTGTAATGGTGGATAGCAGGGAAGTAGACAGTCCATCTGAGGCAGGAGGAGCTGTGGGGACAGAGGAAAAAGAAACCTCTATGATTAACTATGGTTTGGTCTATGTACTGATGATTTTATTCTTCACCTCCTCCATGATGACGGGAAATATGATTGCTGCAGAGGTGACATCGGAAAAAAGCTCACGTATCATGGAGATTCTTATCACAAGCGTTTCACCGCTGACCCAGATGTTCGGAAAAATTATCGGCATCTTCCTGGTCGGCCTGCTGCAAATTGCTGTTTTTGCAGCCGTTGTATGTGCCAACCTTATGCTGCCGCATAATAATGTCATTCTTAGCTCAGCCGGGCTGGATCTGTCGCAACTGAATATCGCGGTGTTGGGCTATGGTCTGGTATTCTACATCCTCGGCTACTTTCTGTACGCAGTATTGTTCGCTGCGGTGGGCTCCATCGTTAGCCGTACCGAGGAGTTGGGACAGGCGATCATGCCGATTACCGTGCTGTCACTGGCAGCCTTTTATATCGGTATCTTCAATATCGCCGCACCTGATACGATTTTCGTAAAAGTGGCCGGGTACATCCCATTTTTCTCGCCAACCGTCATGCTGCTGCGGATTGGTCTGGAGCGGGCGAGCCTGCTGGAAATCTGGCTGTCCCTTGGTATTCTGGTCGCCTCCATTTTGTTGTTCGGTTGGCTGGCTGCCAAGATCTACCGTACGGGTGTCTTAATGTATGGTAAACGTCCTTCATTCAAAGAGTTAAGAAAAGCTATGAAGGCTTACAAGATTTAAGAAGCTGTTGTCGATGTGTGATGTGTGGTGTCAGAATTAATGAGAATTTTTTTTCATAATTAGTGAGAAATGAATATTTATGCATCAGTAAACAGTGATTGGACTAGTTTTTAGCTTCTTAGAGTGGTTTTGTGAGTAACCATTATAGCTGAGAAATGTAATTAATAAATGAAATTTTATTTAATATATGTTTTGGACAGAGTGGGGGCCTTGACTCATCAGAAGTACCGATGGATCAAGGCATTTCTACTTTAAATGGTGATGATTAATAATTTGGAGTGAACGAAATTGTAAAAGGAGAAAATTAGTGGTGTTTCTAAACAGAAGCATCAATTGGGTGAACTTCTTTCCAAGATAGCTGCCGATGATACCTTAGTTGTGACTAGAATGGAAGGTCTTGATCGAAATACTGACAGTTGTTGCAGCTGGTTGAACAACTTCGTGAAAGAAACATACATTTTATTATCTTAAACTTAGGAATTGATACAAGAACACCTACTGGTAAATTCTTTTTAACTGTTATGGCAGTATTCAGTGAGCTAGATCGAGAAATGATTAAAGAAAAGCAACGTTCGGGGATAAAATTGGCTAAGCAAAAGGGAAAATATCGAGGAAGGGTAAAAAAAAATACAGATAAACACCCAGGAATGAACCATGCAATTGAATTACGAAAAACAACAGATAAAACTGTAAAGGAAATTTGTACTATTACAGGGGTTAGTCAGGCAGCGTTTTAAAGGAAATAGAGGAAAAAGGAGTATAATAACTGGGGATTATTTTATATGTGGCCTCTCAATCCCCGAATCGTTTCCGTACCCCTCTTAGGAACTAACTACAGGTATTGAACGAATATATTTCATATCCAGTTATCTCCTTACCATTGTTAAATATTATTTTACTATCCAAAGGAATAATATAAATGGGTATGTTGGAAAGCTGATTAACTAACCAGCCAATGACCGATCTGTCTGAAAAATCCCTTCAGTTTCACTCAGTACTAGTTTCCTTTTGCTGTATTAATATTGTTTGACATGAATCCTTTTGTAATCACAGTCGCTAATAAAAAAATAAAACAAATATTTATATTAAATATAATAACTAATTTACTAAATAATGCTACACCAATACTCATACCGATAAAATTGCATAAATTATAAACACCAATACTTATTTTCTTGGATTCTTTCAGTTCCAAATCTAATAAATTATTTAAAGCAACTTGTACAACAGAAAAGGCAATGAAGCAACAAACACTCGTTAAAATGTATACTATGCCTATTTTTGAGTTAAAAATACTAATTAAATAACCTATGAAAAAAATATATAATCCTATTCTATAGAATTTTTTCACATTTTTATTAGTCATATTCTTCCCAATCCCTATACTTGCAAACCCTCCTATTAAAGCACTTATAAAAAATAGGATTCCAGACTGTATGGGATTAAAAGTATAAGAAAAAATATAAGAGAGAAGAAAAACATTTGCTCCTAGCAAAAAAAATAACAAAAAACTAAGACTAGTTATTCTAACAAAAATTGTATTATTAAATATTTTTTTATCAATAATTGGGTAAGAAACGGTATTGATATGGCGAATGAATACTAGGGAAAATAAACTACAAAAAACAATAAAAAGAAAATTAATGTTCAAGGCACATAATAAAAAGAGAATACATAATAATAAATAAAACGTCCCTAACCAATCAAATGGAGTCTTATTTTCTACCTTATTTTCTGGAAAAGTAAAATATAAAATTGGTATAAAAATTATTGCACAACTCATAAATAAAAATAACATGTGCCAATCCGTTATGGATAGAATAATACCACTCAGTAAAGGTCCTAAACCTGATCCTAAAGCCATAGCAAAGCTTATAAAAGCAAGACCTATCGGTAATAATGCTCGATCAAGTACATCTATAATTGCAACCATTGTCAGTGAAATAAAGGCTGCCCCTCCGACTCCTTGTGCCATTCTAGATAATACAAGTAAATAAAAATGATCCATAAAAAAGCCCAAGATAGAGAAAAGAACAAAGATAACTAAAGCAAATAGATATAGTTTTTTTAATTGAATGCTTTCAGCAAGCTTACTGTATATTATTGAACCTACTGTAACCATAATTGAATACCCTAAGATAAACCAACTGCTAAAAGATATAGAAATATTTAAGTCTTTAGCAATTGGTACGAGAGCTAAATTAAAAAAGAAACTATTCATTACTCCGAGTAATACAGTACTTAGTAAACAAAACAATATAATCTTATTCTTCAAAGACAAACCCTCCGTTTAACTATTCCATAAAAATAAGACCTTCTTTCCTTTTGTTATAGTTCTAATAGAAATATAATTGAATTGCGGTCAGGATAATCATATTTAATTGGCAAATCTTCTTTATCAATCTCTTTAAATCCAGCCTTTTTATAGAAACCGTGTGACCTAGTGGCTTTAGATGGGGTATCTAAAATTATCTTAGAAAAACCTTGTTTCTTAGCAAAATCAAGCAGTGCTTCATAAAGCTTTTTTCCTGTCCCAAATTCTTTACCACGGTAGTCTTTATAAACAAAAAATTTCTTTAATACAGCAACCTCCTTATTTTTCTTTTGCAAACCAATTGAACCTACGACCTCTCCGTTATCATTTAACGCTATCCAAAAATTACCGCCATCATTTATATAATTTGAATGAATGTCCAGAATGTCCGGTTGTTCTTTAAGACTAATACCCACTTCATATTCGACATTCTGTACATGCAATATTAATTTAATGACTTCTTCTTTATAACTATCATCGTAAACCGTAATCATTTATTAACTCCTCCAACCGTGTTTATTAAAAGAATGCTATTATATATACCTTTTATTAAGATTTCGCTGCTTTTGCTGCTCCCCAAAGTGCACCTGGATTAGCTCTATTTGGATAGAGTTCTAACATCTTATGGTAGAGCTCCTGTGCTGTTTCCGTTATTTCATTCAATCGGTTAAAATCTCGGATGTAATTTTGTGTCTCGGCGATAATTTTGGGATTATCTTCATTTTCGGGATTCTTATGTCCAGCAACCACTGCACGTGGTTTTAGTACCTCAAGTTTGTCGAGCGCAGCTATCCACTCAATTCGAGTTTCGTTAGTGGTTTCAGCCAAGTAAAGATGAATGTCGTTATAAGTTGCATCCCCTGAAACGATTAAATCAATTGATGGGACGTGTAGAGACGTTGTATCTCCAGTATCAGTAAACCCAGTATTCACCACGATAAGTTTTTGTCCTTCTAGCTCGAACTCACTTCCTTCAAGTTCCTGAGCGACGACTAGATCCTCAGGTATCTCACCAGGAAAGAGTTTATGCCAGAAAGATTCAGGAGATATTTGTTCTTGCATGGCTTTGACAGCACCTGGAGTTGCTATCGCTCTTGCATCAGGGAAACGATCTAAAAGCATCTTTATACCAAAGAAATGATCACCATGACCATGAGTGATATAGATTGTGGTTAAGTTTTTACCACTTTTGACAACCCAATCTACCAATGCTTGATTTTCTTTAATAGTAAGAAATGTATCAATGAGGACTGCGTCTTGTTCACCATAGATAAGCGTGACCGTATTTGCCACCCACTTCAGCAAATCTTGTCCTTCTGGTAAATCTCTACTGAGACCTTGACGCTTTGACACTAACACATCCCAGTTTAGGGGATTTTTTTTGATTTTAACTTCCGTCATGTCATTTCTCCTCCCTGACTATTTAGCGTTGTAAATACTTTAATTAAAAGGTACGTCCAGAATGGTTTTCACATAATATCCTTCTGTTTTCAAATTTCCTTAAGATTAACCCGGAACTAATTGTTAGTAAAATTGAAATTCGAGAAGTTATCCATTGATTTTTTTGATACTATAGAATTGAGATTAAATTGAAAGTTGGTGAACTGATGGAAATACGTCATTTTATTACATTTAAAAAAGTTATTCAATTTGGTAGCTTTACACAAGCAGCAGAACATTTAGGTTACACTCAATCCACGGTCACTTCTCATATTCAAGCACTTGAAGAACATTTGGGTGCACCTCTATTTGATCGGATGGGTCGAAAGGTAAGATTGACTGATATAGGCAAGAAATTATTGCACTATACTCAAGAAATTTTGGATACTTACGGGAAAATCGAAAGCATTGTAAATGATGGTGATGAAATAAGAGGCGAGTTAAGGATTGCTGCTCCTGAATCTTTAACGGTTTATCGACTTGAACCTATATTAAGAGAATATAGAAATAAGTTTCCCCATGTAAGCATCATTCTAAGTAACGCTACTTGCGGAGATAACAAGAGAGCAATACTTAATGGTAGTGCAGATATTGCATTTCTTATGATGCCAACGTTTCAGGATTCAGATTTAATCGTACATTCTTTATTGGACGAGCCTATTGTCCTTGTTGGAAGTCATGACAACCCGCTGAATGTTTTAGATCAAAGCTATGAAAACCAAAAGTTAAACGAGTGTTTGATCACGAATGAGAAAGAATGCAGTTATCGAACCATGTTTGAAGAATATCTTCGAGAAAGAGGAATCTTACTTTCCAACACGATGGAACTTTGGAGTATTGAGGCGATAAAACGTTGCGTAATGAGTGGGCTGGGTATTGCTTGTTTACCATTAATAACTGTAAATAATGAAATCAAGGATGGAAGGTTAAAGGTTATTCCTTGCAAAGGTGATCTTAAACAGATCTCAGCCCAAGTTGTTTATCATAAAAACAAGTGGATTTCCCCCGCTCTATCAAAGTTTATCGATATTACATTGAAACACACAAGAGACTGGTCATGAGAGGAAATTATTTGTTAAGGCAACCGGAGGCCTTAGTTACATTTTCTCCTCCATAATAGCAGCTTAAAGCATGAAAAATAGGCAAATGATTCAGACTCAAGCGACCCTCATTTTGAAATCTTAATACCTATAGCTAAACCATAAACGGTTTTTCTTGAAACGGGCGCTGTAATGGAGTAACGAAAAAAGTCTTATTTCCCAGAATTTATCGAAAAATCAGGCTTTTAATATGAGGATTTCCTTAACGTTGTAATTCCGCATTTTCCTGACGTTACCCCGTAAAGAAATATTAGAAAAGGTAAAGACGGGCACACAACTTTATTGTATACCGCACAGGGGGAAATAATTGTAGTTGACTCGCTAGTACACAACTTTATTGTTCGAAGAAAGTGGTGTCATATTAAATAAGAAAATTTTTAGATTAAACGAGAAAATTATCATAATTGATGTTCGAAGAAAATAAAGTTGTAGACTGGAGTTGCTGATTTTACGCGATTGTCCATTTCAAAGGTCGTCAGCTTTTGAGAAATATGTTTTTCGACTGATCCGACAAATGCAACAGCGGCAGATAAGGAAGCGAAAATAAAATCCTAGACTGGCCGCTGTTGTGGTCAACATTCAACATCGTGTCCCGTTAGCCAAATAACACTGCAGTTTGTAAGAGAGCGTCCAGCCGCTCTGGGTCTATGTTCTGCAGCGACGCCCCAATCTCATGCATGTGGCGCCTTGCTTCCTCCAGCTTGGCGACAAGCTGCTTCTTGCTCTCTGGCTGAGGAGGCGTATATTGTAGGTCGGGGTAGTACCAGCGAAGCTGTCACAGCCCGTAAAGTAAACCAGTGAAAAGTCCGGTTTTTGTTGGTATCGTAACCATAGTTCTGCTGTGCACTCGTTATTCTGGTTCAACGTGGTTTCCAAGGCGCAAATTGAATTACTTTCATCATATGAGAGGGCTCAAGAAAAAAGATTATTCGAAGTTTATATCTTTAATGCTTTATTTTCCAGTG
Organism: Paenibacillus sp. FSL P2-0322; assembly: GCF_037975315.1. Taxonomy (NCBI): domain Bacteria; kingdom Bacillati; phylum Bacillota; class Bacilli; order Caryophanales; family Paenibacillaceae; genus Paenibacillus; species Paenibacillus sp. FSL P2-0322. Next base: position 676,076 of record NZ_CP150243.1, read on the forward strand.
AATCAGGATTATTAACAATTTTAGTGCGAGGTAATGACCCGTCTGTACTTCTGAAAAAACTGTTAGCTAGGGTGCACCTTCAGTGATTCCGACCTGGATCAGTTCTGGTTACCTGACTTGCGGAAACAGAATCTTTTTCAACACAACATAGGTATGCTCGTTTTGCTTAATGTTGTGTTATGGCGACTTTTGTTGTTATCAAAAAATCCCTTTGGCCACAAGCAAATGAATTTCATCACTTTGTAGTTCAAGGGGGACAGCGTATGGTTCGTCTAGTTTATCTATTCATTCGATTGGCAACCCTCTATATCTCCAAAGCGTAGGCAAGCGCTTGAGCTTGGGTCATCTCTTTCCCTTTGTTCCACCATCTATACCATTCCTGTTCCTGCAAACCCTGCTGAATGGCGCTTACACTCTTACGATGTTCGTCAGGAAAATTGGGTATGCTACCCTCATCATAGGCTTGACGACCTTTCTCGGCTGCTCCAAGAAGGATCGCTGCATCGGTCAGCGCTCCCTGAGCGCATAAGGTAATCCCTAACCCCTCAATTCCTCGGGAGAGAACCCAGGACCCTCGATATATTTGGCTTGCGGCAATGCATTTCTTGAAATATTCGATTGATTGATCCAGCTTCCCGAGTTTCAAAGCGGTATACCCAAGACATTCATAGGGACCGGACACTTCCCACTGATCCTGTACCGTTTCAAAGAGATGTACACTTTCTCTCAGCAATACGGAAGCATCATTGTATCGGTGCTGTTCCAGCCGTATTTTGCCGTATGCATGCAGAGAAGAGGCAAGATTCCATGAGTCATGAGCGCTTCTCGCCAAGTCTGCACTCTGCTGTACAACCGTTTCCGCTTCCTCGATACAATTCTGCTTAATGTGGAGAAAAGCGAGCAAACGCAGGGATGAGGCTAACAGGGAAATCTCTTGTTGTTCACGGGCAATTTCCACACTTCGTGTCGCTGCTTCCATAGCTGTTTTTGTATGGCCCTGTATAAATTGAATAATACTCAATCCATGCCACGCTTTGGCTGAATCCGCACGAAAGGCATGGCTTTCTTCTTCCGTGTACAGAAATCTCTCCAACCAAAACAACCCATCTTTCAACCTGCCTTCGTGAAGCCAGAACCAATACAGATGCGCTGCCATATGAAGACCACTAGGACGGACCTGAACACTTGAATAAGACCATTGAAGTGCAGAACGCAGATTGGCATATTCCCGTCTTACCGCCTCGATGCAGGACTCACGTTCAATGCTCCGAAATTGGGATTCAGCCTGTAGAAGGTACTTCATGTAATACCTCACATGACGCTCATAGAGAGCATCTCGCTTGCGATCATCGGATTCTTCACGGAACTTGTCACTCGCATATTCCTTGATGGCCTCCAGCAGAAAATAGCGAATGGAGCCATAGTGCGAGCTGATTTGTGTGGAGACTAGAGACTTGTTAACTAGGCTCGACAAGAGATCAACCACGTCTACCACAGTTATGCGGTCTTCCCGATCGGGTATGTCTGGTTCACAGATGCAGATTCCTTCCACCGCCTCCAGTGTGAAACCTCCTTCGAATACACTAAGCCGTCTTAATAAAAGACGTTCCCTGCCCGTAAGTAGATTATAGCTCCAGTCAATTGTTGAACGTAACGTTTGGTGCCGGGGCGTGGCTGTTCGTTTGCCTACGGTCAGCAGGGTCAGCTGATTCGTCAGACGTTCTTCAATCTGTTCCAGGGTCAGCATATTCATTCGTGCCACAGCAAGCTCAATCGCTAACGGGATGCCCCCAATTTTCTTGCATATCGAAGCAATCCGTTTCAGATGGGGAAGGGAGACCGCAAAATGGGGAGCCTGAATGCTGGCTCGTTCCAGGAACAGTTGTACGGATTCATAGTTTATCAATTCCGTTTCGGAAAGTTCATCCAGTGTGACTTCATCCACGGGAAAAGAAAGCGGAGGGATTCGGTAAACATACTCTTCTGCAATGTTAAGTGGCTCTCGACTGGTCGCCAAAATGGATAACTCTGGTGCCTCTGCCAGAAGAGACTCGGCCACCGTGGCGATGACATCAATGAGATGCTCACAATTATCGAAAATAAATAGCATATTACGGTTGATTGCCGTTTCCAGTACAACTTGTACATCGGGCTGGCTCCCTTGGTTTGACAGCCCCAGCGTGGATAAAAGAAACGGACCCACGTCATGCGCTTCACTGATTGCACCAAATTCAAACATCCAGATGCCTTGCGGAAAACGTTCCGTAAGCGTCGAAGCCAGTTCGACAGCAAGGGACGTTTTGCCGATTCCACCAGATCCAATGATGGAAACTAGCGCGTGGTGAGTTAACTGCTCCGCCAAGGCATCTCTGGATTGATGTCGTCCAACAAAGGTGGATGGCATCTTCCGTAATCGGGCTGGTGCCGTGACCGCGGTACCTCGCTTTTCTTTGCCTGTCTCCGGCTGTATAGCTTTGGTTGTCATCAGCGTATCAAACCAGGCCTTATCAAAATCCTCAAACTCGCGTCTCGTGGCTGAACGCGCTTCCGATAAACGCTTTACAGCCATCCAAAGCTGTTCAGCTTCCTGGCGAGGATCTCCCTTCAGAAACAACCCTTCTTCCCAAAAAACCTGAATAATCTGCTTGAGGTTTCCGATGCTGGGTAGACGATCTCCACTTTCCCATTGCTGTACCGTCCTTGGATCAACACCAACCCGCTTCGCCAGATCCACTTGCCGCATCTTTTTTGACGTCTCTTGTCTGGAAGGTCTCGTACGAATTTTTTTGATCCATTCATGGGGCCAATCTTTTGCGTATTTACTGTCATCCATTCAATCACCTGAATTTCATAGTTTGAGCAACTTGAACACACGAACAAACACGAACTTATGTACATTCGTGCTCTGGATTGTAGCAGATAAAATAATCCATATCAACATAAACAAAACAAGGAGGTAACACTGATGCCTTTAACTCGCATTGTTACACTGAAGGGTCGTCCGAGTAAAGAGAAAACGCAGATCGGGGAAGTTGTCTTGCAAACTGTCGTGGATAAACTGCATGTACCTGCAAACGATCGGTTTTTGATTATTGAAGAACTGGATCGCGAAAATTTGAGTTTTGATCCAACGTGTCTCGACATTGAAAGAAGTGATGGATTTCTTATCATTCAAATCACTTTGAACATCGGTCGTTCTGATGAAGTGAAAAAAGATTTTTACGCGGCACTTGCCGAGCAGTTGCATCAGAAGATTGGTATTCGTAAAGAGGATGTATTCATCAATCTTATTGAGGTTACGAAAGAAAACTGGTCGTATGGCAATGGTCTTGGTCCATTCCTCGCCTAACTCATTACCCATTATAAATTTCGTTTATATAAGAAAGGAAGTCATAACCATGTCAACATTATTATATATTACTGCTCACCCTGGTAACCCGGAAGCATCCTACAGCCTTGCTGCCGGCGAACAATTTGTACAAGCTTATCGCGAAAGCCACCCACAGGATGAGGTTATTCATGTGGATCTGTATCGACGCAACATTCCGTACATTGATGCTGACGTATTGGAAGCGTGGGGCAAGCTGCAAACGGGCGGTACGTTCAATCAACTGACAGTGGAACAGCAGCAAAAAGTAACTCAGTTAAATGAACTTCTGGAGGAGTTCGTGACCGCAGACAAATATGTGTTCGTGACACCGATGTGGAATTTCTCATATCCTCCGGTGATGAAAGCATACATTGATTCCTTCTGTGTCAGAGCTAAAACATTCAAATACACCGAAAACGGCCCGGTCGGCCTGCTCAAAAACAAAAAAGCATTCCACATCCAAGCTAGTGGCGGCGTGTACTCCGCAGGTCCTGTCGCTGATCGGGAGAACGGCAGCCGTCACCTGAGAACCGTACTGAATTTTGTGGGAATTACTGACGTGGATCATCTATACATCGAGGGTATATCTTCAGCAGGAGAGCGTGCGCCTCAGATCAAAGCCGAAGCCATTGGACAAGCACGTACAGCAGCGCAAAACTTCTAAGCAATGATGAAGCATGTATCGTAAAACATGTTTGCATACATCTCCGGCTCACGTTTGTCATTCAAAATCTGTTCGGTACGTCTCCGCAGCTATTCAGCATACTGTTTGCCCTGAACGGACTGGGACTAATCATTCCAGGTCAGATTACAGGGCGACTGTCAGTGAGCATTAGCGGGCAAACTCTGTTTATAAGCGAAATTACGCTGGCAACTGTGAGTGGTTTAATCTTATTCATTGTGCTGATCAGTGGTGGGAGACTGTATGCCGTTTGCACCCCTCTATTTTTCACCGTTTCCAGCGTCGGTATCGTAACCACAACCGGTTTCTCCCTTGCGATGCAAAACTATGTACAAGCGGCACCTTTGACCGGCCTCGGTGGGGGTAAATCGGCCATACCCATGGTCCTAATTATTGTGTTATCTAACATGGTTGCAGTTGCGTGTTATATGATCTTCACCCGCAGAAAACCCGGCAACAATCAATGAATTCAAGGAGGAAGCATAATGAAGGTAACCTATCATGGACATTCTGTTGTAAAAATTGAGACCCTCGGGAAAATCATTCTGATCGATCCGTTTATTACAGGGAACGCCAATACGGACCTGGATGCATCCACGGTAAAGACGGATGTGATTCTGTTAACCCATGGGCACGGCGATCATGTGGGAGATACCGTAGAGATTGCCAAACGTAACAACGCGCTGGTTATTGCTTCGGCAGAACTGGCGGACCTGCTCGGATGGGAAGGCGTACGTACACATGCAATGAGCATCGGCGGAGCGTATACATTTGACTTTGGGAAAGTGAAATTGACACAAGCTTTTCATAGTTCAAGTCATGTATACAAAGAAACAAAAACAATTATCTATACGGGGATGCCCACGGGAATACTGTTTTCCGCCGAAGGCAAAACGCTGTTTCATGCCGGGGACACAGGCCTGTTTTACGATATGAAGGTGATTGGAGAACGCAATGCAATTGACCTGGCTTTTCTACCCATCGGGGACAATCACACTATGGGTCCAGAAGACGCCGCAGTGGCTACAGAATGGCTTCAGGCCAAACAGGTTGTACCGATCCATTTCAACACGTTTCCGTTCATTAAGCAAGACCCCCATTTCTTTGTTTCGTTACTGCCGACCGGGATAGGGGTAGTTCTTGAAGCTGGTGAGGGAATTGAACTTTAACGCTGATCATTTTGACTTTATCACGAAATAATCGGCCGAAAACAAGAAAACAAAGAAGTCCATCTTATACGATTATCAAGAGATATTTTTGATAGCCCAGTAAGGTAGGGGGGGATTTCAATTATCCGCTCTTTCGAACAGATTGAAGACGCGTTGCGTCATAGCACACAGCAGGATGAATATATATTGGATGGTACGCTGGTGATTGAGGAGTATATAGACGACGGGGAAGAATACAGCGTTGAGGTGCTGACGACTAATGGAAGGCACGAAGTGCTTGCAATCACAACCAAAGAGGTGGTAATGCCTTATTTCATAGAGGCTGGTCACCTGTTACCCGCACCTTTGAAAATGGAAGATCGAGAGGCTATTCAAGAAACGGTATGCAGTTTACTCACTTCCATTGGACATCTTGAAGGCCCCTCACATACAGAAATCAAGCTACGGCGAGGCATACCGTACATTATCGAGTCTCACACACGATACGGTGGCAATCAAATTTGGGATATGGTTCGGCTAACCACAGGCGTCAACATGCAGCGTGCTACCGTGTGTCATTTGCTCGACATTCCTTATGTGAAAGAGAAGGTGAAATATCCGTTCTGCTGCATAAAATTGTTGCTGCCACAAGTGGAAGGAAAGGTCGTCATTATGAGCGTCAATGGAGTAAACGAGGCGGAGCATGCGCTTTCATTAATCCGAATTGAAACAGCCTCCATCCAGCAGGTTCAATCTATCTGAGCACAACTTGCACGAGACTGTTCATTTGTATCGGGTCTGCCCAAGGGCAGACTCTTTTTTTATACAAGAAAAAGTCCATCTTATAATCGTCAGCTTGGTTTTTTTGTGAAAATATGGTCCAAAGGTCCTTTGTTCTGAACCAATTAATAAAAATATATAAAAAAGATAGAGAATTCCTTATCAAAGATATTGGATTTTGGTACTCAATTTTATTGTTTATCGCACAAATTTTAGTTGACTCGCTAGTACACAACTTTATTGTCTGAAGAGAGGTGTCATATTTAATGAAAAAATTTTCAGATTAAACGAGAAAAATCATCATAATTGACAAAGAAGAAGTTATACAAATTATTGATTGTATAAATACTCATTTTTAGAGTTGTGGATATTCTCATGAAATATGAAAATTAGGGCAGATCTAATAACTTCGAGTCAATGAGTTCTCATTAATTATGAAAATGATCCTCAAATAATGCATGTATTCTGCTGTTGTTTTCTCATTAATTTATGACACCACACATGTGAGTAACTATTAGAAGAGGAATTACTGAATAAAAATTATCTGCAATTATAATTAAGATTAATTGTAGTATGCACCGAGTCTAAACGGGAGAAATAGTTTGTTTAATAATTACTAGTTTGTAAGATGTCATACTTGTTGGAAACATGTGATGATATTTTCCTTGAATTTATTGGATCGCTAAAGCAGCCTCCTTTTGTTTCCGAATATTTCATAGCTCTCTATGCTGTAATCAAAACCATGCGCAGTCATTTGCGCGTGGTTTTTTACGTAAAAACATTTACAATATACATTTGATTGTTTTCCCCTGAATGATTAATATAATGGACAATGTCATAAACCTGCCGTATTAAAAATAGAGATGAGGATTGCTATGAATAAAGCAAAGATTCTTATTATTGAAGATGATGCCCCGATTGCCGACTTGCTTTCGTACGGGCTTTCTATGGAGGGGTTCCAGACACGCACAGCGGCCAGCGGAGCAGCGGGAATGCATGAGTTGCAGTCGTTTCAGCCCGATTTGCTGCTGCTGGATTGGATGCTGCCTGACCAGAGCGGTCTAGATATTTGCAAAAAGGTGACTATGGACTATAACATACCGATTTGCATGATTACGGCCAAATCGGATATTACCGATAAGATTCTCGGCCTTGAATTCGGTGCCGATGATTATATTACCAAGCCTTTTGATCTGCGCGAAGTTGTTGCACGCATTCGAACCATTTTGCGCAGAGTGGAGCAGGCGAGCAGCCCGGACAGGGAAGAAGCCGCGAAAGCCGTCATTAGGTTTGAAAATATTGAAGTGATCGAAGAAGAACGGCTTGTCCAAAAAGAGGGCCGTCCCGTTGAATTGACCCCCAAGGAATTTGACCTGCTTATGATGCTGGTTAAACATCCGGGCAGAAACTTTACACGTTCCGAACTGCTTGATCTGGTATGGGGTTATCATTTTGCCGGAGATACCCGTACGGTTGATACGCATATCCAAAGACTCCGCAAAAAGCTGGATGCCACTGGATGCATTACTACCGTCTTCGGAATCGGGTACAAATTCAAAAAAATGGGTGGATAAGCATGATACGTAAAATCAGCATCAAATTTCTGATCGGTTTTTTTCTGATTTTTTCGTTTTCTTTTGTCGTGCTTAATCAGACAGTCAAGGAATTTATCCGGACAAGCAATCAGAATTTGGTTACCTCCGAACTGATCGGACTGAAAAACAATAGCAATGTGTATGTGCGCCAGGCTTTCCTGATTAACCATTTCAGCAGCAATGAGCTGTATTTTGGAGAGATTGCCAGGGAGATAGCAACTGATCTGAACCATACCACGGACAGCAGTGTTGGCGTATATACGGTGAAAGGCAAATTGCTTTATGCCCCGGACAGCTCCTTATTTCAGCAGCAAATGCAAAGCGATCTACAGCAGGCGATTGATGGCAATACAGCGTACAGCATTACTTATGATCGTAATAAGACGACTGTCCTTTTCTCCTATCCGGTTGTTATAGACGGTTCAAAGGTGGGCATACTGCGTTTTTACAAAGATTTCAGCTCACTCTACGAACAAACCGGACAGATTCGGCAGATTACTCTCTATATTGCCTTGGCGATTTTTGCGGCAGCCTTTCTGTTTTCCTATATTCTTTCCAGGCATATTACCATCCCGCTGACCAGACTGACGCAAGCATCCACCGAGGTGAAAAACGGGAATCTGGATATCCGCCTTCATTTTAAACGCAGGGATGAAATTGGCCGATTGTCCGAAAATTTTAATGATATGATTGATCAAATTAGTAGACAGATTCATATTATTGAGAAGGACCGGGACCATTTAAAGCAGCTTCACCAGCAGGAAAAGCGCTTTTTTGACAATATTACTCACGAACTGAAAACGCCATTAACCTCCATTTTAGGATATGCAGAGCTGATCAGGCTGAACGGTGAGAAAGATCGTGTTTTTTTTGATAAAGGAATGAATCATATTATCGAGGAGAGCAGGCGCCTGCATGCGATGGTGCTAAAACTGCTGGAAGTTTCACGCAAAAATATCATGATCAATGAGCTTGATCGGGTGGATATCGGGCTGATCCTACGGGATGTGTGTGAATCGATGGTGATCCGGGCACAGCGCTATAAAAAGACCATCGAATATGAGATTAGTGAGGAATTGATCATGTTGGCCGATGGGGACAGAATCAGACAGCTGTTCATCAATTTGATAGATAATGCGATAAAATACAGTTTGCCGTTTTCGGCAGTATCGGTAAAAGCGGTGCGGTCAGAAGAAAAGATCCGCTTGATCTTCAGCAATCCAAGCGATCCGATTGAGGCAGAACATCTGTCACGCTTGTTACAACCATTTTATCCGGCTTATTCCGACAGCGCGGAAGAAGGCAGTGTAGGCTTGGGTCTCAGTATTGTGAAATCCATCGTTGAAGAATTTGCAGGTTCCATCATGATTACAAACGAGCATAATGAAACAATCGTAACGGTGGAATTTAAAGCTCTGGAAACCGCGGGGAACGGAGAATGAATAATGGGCAATAAATATAAAAATTTTGTAATGCTGCTGGTCGTATCTGTCGTGGTATTACTGCTGTCAGGATGCGGTTCAGAACCAAAAACAGAGACCGTCGTCATCGCCGACAGCAATGAAGTTTCCAGTGCCGATCAAAGCTCTCGGCCGTTTCAGGTCCAAAGAATATATCGGCTTCCGGATCGTTTTGTGAATACGGGTCAGCTGCTGGGCTGGTCGTCTGCAGATGCTGTCATCGCTTCGTTCGGAGCCATGACCATACTGAAGCGAGGCACGCTGGAACGTTTAACTTATCCGTATGAGCAGAGCAAGGCCATACCCGGAATCGGCAATGTAACTTCCAATACTATACTTTCTCCCGATGGTAAATATATTTGCGAATTTTCTCGTTCTTCCTCGGAGACAACCTTAAAGCTTATTTCCTTGCAGGATGGCAAAGAAAAGGAAATAGACAGGATCAGTACCAGAAACGATTCTTATGTACAATATGTTTCCTGGTCTGCCAACAGTTCGTATATCGGCTACCTGGTAGAAAACCCGGTTGATAATGGAGCTGATAGCCTGTACATCTACGATATGGGGGCTCAAACTTCCAGCAAATATCAGTTAAAAGGTATCCTAAAGGGAGACACGCTTTTGAGTGTTAACCTTGCAAATGATGGTCGCAGCGTACTGCTGCAGTTATTTCGTGCAAAACAAGGTCAGAAAAAGGTGCTAACCATGGGGAAGGTTTCCGGGAAGAATATTGAGTTTCAATACGAGCGTCAGTTTGGTGGAGATTCAGTAGCCTGGATGAATAACGACCAGTTTGTGTTTCTCGGAACGGATAGTTCATTGTACGAATATGATCAGCGAAACGGCGAGCTCTCCGTCATTCTGGAAAAAGTGCTTGATTTTGAATTCTCGCCTGACAGGAAAAATATCGCATACACCGTGTATGATCAAAATGTCACTTACGTAGGCAAGGTGCAAGGAAGAAATATACTGTACAACGAACCGGTGTATCGCGGAATTTTGCCGACGCATATGTACTGGAATCCGAACAATAAAAGTGTACTGCTTCAAGGACAAAAGCAATTGGATTCCTCGCAGACTGCGCCAACGGATTCTCCTAGCAAGGAGTCATTGATCATTGAATTGAAATAGTGATTAGGATCGCCATATTTGTATATGTCAAAAACCTTATTTCGGTTGTTCAGCCGGAATAAGGTTTTTCTTTTTGCAACCGTTGTGACAATTTGTTTACATGTTGATCAAACTTTAGCGACATCTTTTTTCTATAGTAAGTAAATGAAGCAAGATCTATTAGCCTATAAGGACAAGGAATGGACCATAGTGAATGGAAACCGGAATCTGCACCTGAATCAACCCATAAAACGTTATATGACCGGTCTGGATGGGCTAAGGGCCATCTCCGTGCTTGCTGTTATTGCTTATCATCTTCATTTCAGATGGGCAGAGGGTGGGCTGCTGGGAGTGGAGATTTTCTTCGTCCTGTCAGGATATCTAATTACGGATCAGATCCTTTTTGAATGGAGGACGCGCAGCGGTTTTTCTATTGTGCAATTCTGGATAAGACGAATGCGCAGACTACTGCCAGCAATGATCTTTATGATGACTGCAGTGGCATTGTGGTTTTTAATTACCGATTTCTCCAGACTGCAGGAATTAAGAGGGAATTTTGTATCCTCGCTTTTTTACGTAAACAACTGGTATCTCATTTTTCATCATGTTTCCTATTTTGAGAGCTTTGGCCCGCCTTCTCCAATCGGGCACCTCTGGTCGCTTTCCATTGAGGAACAGTTTTACGTAATCTGGCCGCTTGTTCTACTGATCGGTCTGTGCCTTGCACCGCGACGAGGCAGACTGATGTTATACATTCTGGGTTGCGCCGCCGTATCCGCCATAGCAATGGCCGTTATATACGAACCCGGAACAGATCCAAGTAGGGTGTATTACGGGACGGACACGCGGGCGTTTGCCATTTTAATCGGAGCGGCTCTGGCGGTAATCTGGCCCAGCTGGAGACTGAGCGACAATGTATCTTCTTCGTCCCGGACCATGCTGGATATGACTGGCGTGCTGGGCATTGTAATGCTGTTTATCCTGATCGGTCAGACCAACCAGTTTGATGATTCGCTGTATCGCGGCGGTTTTCTTTATTTATCACTCATTACTGCAGTTGTTATTGCTGTACTTGTTCATCCGGCCAATCGACTGGAACGATTGCTCGGCTGCCGGCCTCTAAGCTGGATCGGTAAGCGATCTTACAGTCTGTATATATGGCATTATCCGGTCATTATTTTATCAAGTCCCGCGGTAAGTACCGAAGATGCCAGCTATATGCGCATTGCTCTGCAGGTAATGGTCAGTTTCATAATGGCGGGTCTTTCCTACAGATACATCGAAGAGCCCATCCGCCGCGGGACCTTTGGGACCAGCCTAAAATCACTCCGCAGATCAGGCGCTGGCAGCCAACTAGGTCTTGTCGTAATTGTTATCGCCATCATTCTGGTCCTGACATCATGGAAGACGGATTCACCAGATCCTGTACCCGATGCGCCAGCAACTGTAAGCCGGGAATCCGTCCAGACAGAAACGCTGCAATCCGGCTGTTCCGCTGAAAATCATTCCGCTGAAAATACAGGCCATTCCGCAGAAGGAGAGGGGGTCACGGCGATTGGAGATTCTGTCATTCTGGATGCCGCCCCGTTTCTGGAAAAACAGCTTCCCGGTATCATCATAGATGGCAAGGTGGGACGGCAAATGTCACAGGCCGAGGATGTGCTTGATGGCCTGCGGGCACAGGGCAAACTTGGCCATAAAATTATTATTGAACTCGGCACCAACGGCGTTTTTAACCAGAGTCAACTGAAGTCCTTGCTGGCTTCACTGCAGGATTCCCGGCACATTTATCTGATAACGACCAGAGTACCGAGAGGGTGGCAGAATACCGTAAATGACAATCTACGTGAAATTGCTGGTGAATTTCAAAATGTCCGGCTTATCGACTGGTATTCGGCCAGCGAAAACCGCAACGATCTGTTTTATGACGATGGTGTTCATCTGAAACCAGAAGGCGCTCAGTATTATGCCTCGTTTTTGATTGATGCTATCAAACAAGATAAAACCTACTAGCATGTTAAAGGGAAGGATGAACTAGGTATGAACAAAAAAAATGGATGGATGGTAAAAACATTAGGGGGTTTTATGGTTATCCTTATCGCTTTAGGAGCCATCGGCCTCCATATGCACGCAAAGCAAAATTCGGATGATAACGAATCACGCAGCAAGGATTCTTCTCTATACAATCTTGATGCGATGCAGCCCGCTGCACAAAAGCGTGCGGCTTCCAGCACCAGCGGAGAACAAGCTCAACCATCCGCTTCCTTAAACGGCGAGGGCGTCACGATGATTGGAGATTCGGTTACGGTCGGAATTGAGCCTTATTTAAAAGAGCAGCTTCCGAATATGACGGTTGACGGCAAGGTTGGCCGGCAGATGTCTCAAGCTATAAAAGTCATTAATGAATTGTCCGCCCAAGGCAAACTGGGAGACCAGGTCATTATCGAACTCGGCACCAACGGTCCGTTTAGCAAAGACCAACTGCGCGACGTACTGCAATCCCTTTCTGGAGCCAGACAGGTAATCTTGGTTACCACCCGGGTGCCGAAAGGCTGGCAAGACACGGCGAATGACACGATTGCACAGGTCGCTGGTGAATACAGTAACGTCAGCGTGGTGGACTGGTATTCGGCTAGTGTAGGCAAAGATGAATATTTTTATAGAGATGGCGTCCATTTAAAACCAGATGGTAGCCGATACTACACTTCACTTCTCGTAGCAGCCTTGCAAAAATCTTAAATACAGAAAGGGGCAGGGGCGTTCATCATCCAGAAAGGAAGAATGACATGACACAGAGGAAAAAGAGGATATTGACTGTAACATTGTTACTTGTGGTCGCTGCTGTAATCTTTGTCTTTTACTATTTCTTGTCCATTTACAAAGGATTAGAAGGACTTAACAAAACACCGGCAAACTCCTCGTTCATTAAAGTAAGCACCGATAATGCCGAAGCTCTGGAAGCTCCGGAGTGGGAGGGAACCGAGCCTGTCAACATTCTGCTGATGGGTGTGGATGCCCGTGGAAGTGACAAGGGCGAGGTACCCAGATCCGACAGCATGTTGGTCGTTTCATTGAATCCTGCCAATAAGCATATTCATGTATTTTCGATTCTTCGAGACACTTATACGGATATTCCCGGGTACGGCAAAAATCGAATTAATACCGCTGTTACGCATGGGCCAGATACGGCGATGAAAGCAGTCAGCGAATTGCTGGGGGTGCCTGTTCATTTTTATGTATATACGGATTTCCAGGGGTTTATTAAACTCGTGGATGCTGTAGGCGGACTCGATTTTTATGTCGAAAAGGATATGTACTATGAGAGCAAAGCCGATCAGCATGAGTATGATATTAATTTAAAGCAGGGACAGCAGCATTTCGACGGCAAAACGGCGCTTCAATATGTCCGTTTTCGTCATGATGCCATGTCCGATTATTCCAGAACAAAAAGACAGCGGCAATTGATTACGGCATTAGCCGAGAAGGTAAAAACAACGACTTCCATTATGAAGTTTCCTTCCATTCTAGAGGAAATCAGTCCGTATATCGATACCAATTTGTCAGTCTCTGATATGTGGAATTTGGCTTCGGTAGGGTATCAAAGTACATTACAGGGAAATGAACAAATACCGCCAATGAAGCTGTTAAAAGAAACCTATGTTGGCAGAGCGGCTGTTCTGGACGTAAAAAGTCGAACGGATTTGAAGCAATTTGTGCAAAGTATCATAAACTCCGACGCTTCTAACTCGATTACAGACAATCCTTCCGAACAAAAGTAGAAAACAGATTTTGAATAGGATTGGACAATATATAAAATCATCATTTGCCGGACAATAGTCTGTTAAATGCTCTTTGTGAATAAAGAAGAGTACAACATGGTCTTTCGGTTATAAATAGGGGGAAAAAGAATGGGTACAAAACCGATAGTAAAGTTCTGCTTGGCGTTAACCATATCCGCCGCCATGCTTCTGGAGATCACTGCTCCGCACATGGCTATGGCTGATGCTGCACAGCGTGCAAAAAGCACGTTATTGAACGATAAACAGAGTCAACCAACAAAAACAATTTCAACGCAAGGTGAAAATACCCGGACACTGAAATTGGATAACAATGTAGCATCCATGACGAAGAAAAGAACAATTAAAGCTAGATTTAAACTTCCGAAGGGGACCAATATAAAGAAAATACGCTGGACATATGGTGGAAAGCCATTATCGGAATGGAAATCGTACAAGAATGGCGATTATAATGGCGCCCCCTTTATCACAGTTACTCAGATAAAAGCAGAAAACGGAGAAGTCACTGCAAATATCAATTTCGGTCTTACTTACGGTACGGAGAATCTTGCCGAACCGAGTCTGCAGCGTCCGCTATACGCTTCCCTGATGGGGACCTATGAACTGGCTGCAGTAGTCAACGGAAAAACTGTTGCCCGTGCTCCCATGAAACTGGTCCCGTACGACAGCTTCCGCACGTATGACGAACTGAAGCCGGAGATTGATGCGATTACGGCACAGGCAGCTCAAAAAAACAACAGATACATTAAAACGATGTCGATCGGCAAATCCGTGGAAGGCCGCGATATTTATATGACTGTGCTTGCCAAAGATAAAGCAACGATTGACAAATATCAGAATGTAACTCATCCTGACATGCTGAATCATCCTGCAAAGCTGGAGAACGATATTAAATCCGGTGCATTCGGAGATTATCAAGTGCCCATCTGGATCAACAATATTCATCCAAATGAAGCGCCGGGCTTTGATGCGATTATCAATTATTTTAAGACCATGGCCCTCGATAAAAATGTTACGTACAAGACCACCCCGTCCAATGGAAAATCGAGTACGGTAACTCTGAATTTGGATGATGCGCTTGATCATGTATTTTTCCTGTTCCTGTATACGGAGAATCCGGATGGAAGGGTTCATACCGAACGTTCTAATGCTGAATATTTTGACTTGAATCGGGATAATTCATATCAAACTCAGCCTGAAACACGCAGTATAACAGAGCAAATCGCCAGATGGTCGCCGATTTCTTTCCTAGATCTGCATGGGTTTGATAAGAATTTTCTGATTGAGCCTACCACACCGCCTCACAATCCGAATATTGAATACGATTTGCTTATGGATAACATGGTAGAACAGGCAAAAGTGATGGGTGAAGCAGGTATTGCAAACACGAAGTATGATTACTACCATATTCCTTATGAAGAACATCGTAAAACGGCCGAAAATCCTAAATATGTTTCCAAAGGAACTGCTTCGGGATGGGACGATGCGTCTCCAGCCTATACAGCTGTCTTCGCCATGCACCATGGTGCAATGGGACATACGCTGGAAACACCTGAATCGAATGAGGAGTCGACCAAAGCATTGTACTATAGTGTCGCTGCAGCAACCGATTATGTTATGGAAAAGAAAGAAAAGTTATTTTTGAACCAGCTGAAAATATATGAACGTGGAATTAATAATATGGATGATCATGCCGTAGATCGGTATCTAGTCAATGCAAAAAATCAAGTCATTGGCCGCCCGCGTCACGGTAATAAGAATTTTTTCCCTGAATATTACGTTTTGCCGACTGATAAAAGTCTTCAAAAAAATCCGCTGGAAGCCTACCGGATGATTGAATATTTTATCCGCAATGGAGTAAAGGTTGAACGCTCGACAAAAGCTGTAAGTGCTGCTGGCAAGACCTACCCTGCAGGTTCATTTATCATAAATATGCATCAGGCCACACACGGCATTGCAAACATGGTTTTATATGATGGTATTGACGTCTCAGATTATGCTTCCGTAGCTGGCGAGATTGTACAGGACTTTCCAGTCCTACGAGGATTTGAATGTGATGCGATTAGAGAAGCCGGAGTGTTTGCGGGCAAAACTTCTCCGGTGACTTCCGTATCGATTCCGGCAACACAAATGCCGAATCATTCTGCCTATGTTTTAATTCGAAACACCAATAACGATGCCATCAAAACCGTTAATGAATTGCTTAAATCCGGCAAAGCGGTTACGATGCTATCCAAAAGCGGAACAGGATATGAAGCGGGTGACTTTGCAGTGGCCTATGATGATCTGCACCCGCTGGCCTCGAAATACGATCTTGATGTAACGGCATTCGGCAATAACAGACCTGTTGGCAAAGTTCTTAAACCTTCTACGGTAGCCGCTCTCGGCGAACCAGCTTATGTGCTCAAAAATCTCGGTTTTAAAGTGACCGATGATCAGCAGCATGCCGATGTGCTGGTGAATACATTCGATTCCGACAAACTTGTCGAGAAAGGGAAGCCTTACATTGCTTATGGAAATATGGGGATGGTTAATGTGAAAAACTGGATTCCCCAATTTGCGTTTGCTGGACCGACATGGGAAAGATACGAAGGGGTCTTCCTGGCGAATATCAAACAGGATCATGTGATTACAGCTCCTTACGATAGTGAAGAATACTTCTACACCGTTACAGGTTCTTACATTACGAAACTACCTAAAGCAGCAAAAGTTCTTGCAACCATAAGTAATAAAGAAAACTTCTTCAAAGCGGGCTGGTGGCCAGGTCACGATGCCGCAAGAGGAAAGATCATGGCCTTCACCTATAAGGAAAACAAAAAGAATCTTACTGTTTTCTCCAATGATCTAACCAATGGCGCTCATTCACAGCAGCAATTCCGACTACTGGCCAATTCAATTTTTAATGCCGTCGCCGAAAAATACTGAGTGACTTTTAATAATATTGCAAACAACCTTATTCCAGTGATCAACTGCGAATAAGGTTGTTTTTGCGATAAAACGGTTTCGCCTACTGTGACATTTTGTTTACAACTTGATCAAACTTTAGCGACATCTGCAGGATATATTGGACTATAGCGTGACATCAATCCTCTGCATAACCAGGTTGATAAAAATGTGAATTCAGTATTTTCAGGGAGGAATGCAAGTTGCTAAGCAGTATAAAGCTGATGAGCAGATTCGTCAGAGAGTATGTGGAGGAGACAAGAATTAAGGATACTGTTTATTCCAAAAGCGTTCGACCCGCACAATGGTTACAACAGCAGCAGTTTTGCTCGTGACGGCCCCGCCGCTAATGGTTCTTGGATCAAGCATTTTCTCGAGCGCCTATCTTCTTAGTGATATCGCGGGAGGTTCGATGTCTGCTCTCGCCTGGGCTCCTGCATTTGTTACTGGTATGGCCATTGGTCGCTTTGCTCTCACCAGGATGCGAACTGCTCTCTTACTCACAGGCAGCGGTATCGTTATGCTTGTTATTCGTACAACACTGGCTGCTTATGTACTTCCGAATTGGAGTCTGCACCTTGAATAATGGCTGGTAAGTGTGCACGGAGCTGCTCCTGCACAGCCGGATGAATACGCAATTTGGCCTCTTATAACGTTAAAAATATTTAGTATCATTCCATCTTATACTTTTAATATTGAGGAAAATATAAGATTCGTATAACAACGTATTTATATAAAGATATAAAAATTGGAAAGAAGGCGGTTCTATGAAAAAACACATGTTGATTTTATTGCTATTGGCCTTATCGGCCAGTTCTTTATCAGCGTCCTTTGTTCAAGCAGAAGAGGCGCAGCAGCAGTCTTCCAATACAAGTGTGAAATTAACACTGAGTCAAGCCCAGCAATGGGCGCGATCAAATAGCTTTAGCTTGAAGGAAGCCCAGCAAACGATAGATCGTAACCGGATTAACCTAAAAAATGCAGGTAAGAATTTGGATTTTATTCCGGCAGGTACAGGCAACGGTGAGGAAGATGCGGCTAGTAGCTCAGCTTGGAAGGGGTATGCCTCATCGACGGTTTCTTATTTGGAATCTAAGAAGCAAATTGAACTTGCCCAAGATCAGACAGACTACGCTACAATGAAAAACTATTACGATGTACTTCTGGCTGATAACAAAGTGAAGAGCAGTGAGGATGCACTTACGCTTGCGTTATTGGAGGAAAAAGCTGCTGAGGCGAAAGCCAACCGTGGGAAAATTTCTCCAGGTGATCAAAGTACCATTACTCAGAATCGACTAGAAGCACAAAAGAATGTAGAGATTGCAAAAGCTGCGCTTCGAAAAGCGATGGATTCACTAAATACGCAAATGGGGCAACCTCAAGGTACGGTGTATGAACTGGTTGATCGACCTGTTTACCGGAAGATGGATAACACGAATTTAGATACGCTGGTGACGCGTGCAATCTCGGCGAGTCCTTCGGTATGGAGGCAGGAGGAGGCTGTCAAGCTGGCAAAGATGGAAGTTAAATATTACACGTGGAACTCAGGAAATGATGATTATGAAATTAAACAGATTGAAGTAGATTCAGCAGAAGGCGGATTGGAAAATACCAAGGACCAATTAGCAGAAACACTGAAGAGTATGTACTTTAACTTACAGCAGAGTTATGAACAATACGAACAAATGCAAAGTAATCTGCAGAACACTAATAAAGTATTAGATATATCTCGTAAAAAAAAGGAACGAGGATTTGCTACAGGTACAGAGGTCGCCACGAATCAGTTAAAAGTGAAGCAAATTGAACGGAATAAGGATGAACTAATTGTTCAAATGACAATGCTACAACATGCTTTAAACAAGCCGTGGAGCGTATAGGTTTTAGAAAAAATACATTTTAAGGGGATATAACATTGTCGGAAACAGAAAAGAAAGATGCTTTGCAAGTGTTAAGAAGGAAAAAAAGATTGAAAGGGATCATAGGTATTCTTGTCTTGGTTATTATAGCGGGAATTGGAAGTTTTGTTTATATGAAAAAGGGGCAGGAAAAGCCCGTGGAGAGTCCTGTGAACCAGATCGTACAGGTACAGAAAACAAACATGACCGAGTCGCTTAAAGTGACTGGGACCGTTCAGGCATCTAAGGAAGTGAATATTAATTTTACAAATGTCGAGGGTGCCAAGCTCATTGCTGTCAATGTCAAAGCAGGAGATAGTGTCAAGGCTGGTCAGGTGCTGGCTCGTTTGGATGATTCCGATTCCAGGTTACAAATTAAAAATGCTGAGTCCAATGTAGCGATAGCCCGAGCCAAGCTGGAGGAAACCAAGCGTGGACCGAAGTCCAGTGATATTGAGCTCCAGAAGGCAAATGTCTTAAAGGCACAGATGGCGATTAAAACAGCCAAGGACGGGATGGATTTAGAGGAAGCCACTGCACAAAAAGAGGCGGCCAAGGTGACTTTGGATAAAGCACAAAAGGATTATGATGACCAGGTTTATCTAGTTCAGAATGATGCAGCTGCAGAAAGTGACCTGGCGACGGCCAAGCAAAACCTGGATAAGGAAAAATTGGATATGAATAATGTTGAACTTCAATATAAAAAGGCAAAGAACCGCCAAGCTCAGGCGATTGAGGAGGCGAAAATGGGCTATAAAACAGCTTTAATACAATTAAGAGCTGCACAGTCCCCGCCTGATGCTTCCAACATTCAATCCGCACAGGCTTCTTTACAACAGGCGGAAACGGAATTGGAACAGAAGAAAAGTGTCCTGAACAAATTACAGGCTACAGCGCCATGGGATGGAATAATCATGAAGGTCAACGGCGATGTGGGTACCAGTCCTACAGCACCTTTTATTGTTATGAACAACTCTAATACAGGCATTATGAAGGTTAGTGCCAAGGTTAACGAAAGTGACATTGCTAAAATGAGGACTGGGCTTCAGGCTACGATGCACACAAGTTCATTCCCGGACAAACAATTTAAAGGCAAAGTCCTCTTTGTATCTCCAGAGCCGGTTACTGAATCCAATGTGACTACATACAAAATTGAATTATCTTTAGATAGCCAAAAAATAAAGCTACAGTCAGGGATGAATATAGATGTATCGCTCCAGTTGGCTGAGCACAAAGATACGCTTACAGTGCCACTGTTCGCATTGAGATCCGAAGGTGGAGTGGATGGAGTATATGTAGCGAAGAACCCGGCTAACCCTGCAGATTATGAATTCAGGCCAGTGAAGCTGGGTGTCTATACAGCGGATCAGGCCGAAATCAAGTCCGGTGTCAAGGAAGGCGAGACCATTGTTATTCCACCTCAGAGTGGTAGTGCTGGTTCCAATGGCAGTCAAGAGGGTCAAGACCCTGATGGGGGTCAGGCACAATGAGAGAAAATCAATCCCATAAAGTTGTTATCGAAATTAAAGAACTGAAAAAAATGTATGAGGTAGGCGGTCAGAAGATTCAGGCTCTGCGCAGTGTTAATTTATCTATTAGCGAAGGTGAATTTGTTGCCATTATGGGACCTTCTGGTTCGGGCAAGTCTACCATGATGAATGTCATTGGTTGTCTTGATCATCCCGATACCGGAGAGTACTACCTGGATGGGTACTCCATATTGGATGCTCGTGAGAACGAGCTTTCGGAGATTCGAAATCAGAAACTGGGTTTTGTGTTTCAGAAATTCTATCTACTTCCCCGAACTACAGCATTAGCAAATGTAGAGCTACCTATGATGTATGCAGGTATACCTGCCAAGGAACGCCGGGAACGAGCCGTGGAGGCACTACGTAGCGTTGGTCTTGCAGAACGAATGTATAACAAGCCTAATGAGCTTTCTGGTGGTCAGCAGCAACGTGTCTCCATTGCCCGAGCATTGGTGAATAATCCTGTTATTCTGCTGGCGGATGAGCCTACGGGAGCACTGGATACGAAGACGAGCGTCGAGATTATGGAGCTGTTCCAAGGCTTGAATGAGCTGGGAAAAACTATCGTCTTGGTCACGCATGAGCTGGAAATTGCTGAATATGCCAAACGATTGATTAGTTTTCGGGATGGTAATATTGAACGAGATGAGCGTATTACGAATAGACGAATTTCATCAAGGATGGTAAGCCTATGAATTTGATGGAAACAATCCGTGTATCTATGAATAGCTTAACCACCAACAAGATGCGCTCATTTTTAACGATACTCGGTATTATTATTGGGGTAGCGGCGGTTATTGCCATTATGGCAATCGGAAATGGATCTAAGGCCAGTATTAAGGAGGAAATCGACAAATTAGGAAATAACGTGCTTATGGTTGCTCCAGCCATGCCAATGACTGAAGAAGAAGTCATTGTGAGCAACTTGGCCTCATTTACGTGGGCTGATATCGAGGCGTTGGAACAAAAGAAGTCTATAGATGCATTAATGCCAAATATAACGAGCAATTCAAAAGCTACGTGGGGGCGATATAACTATAACGCCACTATTGTAGGGACTTCCGCTTCATTCTATAAGGTCAAAAAGGCTTCCTTTGCCGAGGGTAGAACATTTACCAACGATGAGATGGATAAACGCATGAATGTCGCCGTCCTTGAAAGCCAAGCGGTTCAACGTCTTTTTGGTGGAGATACCCAAAATGTATTAGGACGAACGTTTCAAGTTAAACAGATCCCTTTCAAAGTGATCGGAGTATTGGATACTCAGCCAGTTACGAACTTAAGCTACGGTAGTGATGATCAAATTTATATCCCTGCTACCACTATGATGAACCGTTTGGGTGAGAAGAATATTGTCACTCTGGATGTGTCCGCCAAGTCACCAGCTTTGATGGATCAGGCTCATTCAGACATATTGGAAAGCTTGCGTGTGACGCACCAGCTAAAACCTTCAGAACCGGATCAATTTCAAGTTACAAGTCTGTCCGAAGCAGTAGGTGCAGCTTTAGGTGTAGATAAAATCATGAGCAACTTGCTGGGAGGTGTAGCCGCGATATCGCTCGTGGTAGGGGGAATCGGAATTATGAATATTATGATGGTTTCAGTTATAGAGCGTACGAGAGAAATCGGGATTCGAAAAGCTATCGGTGCCAAGCCAAGAGATATTATGATTCAATTTCTGTCAGAAGCAGTTATCTTCGGTCTAATGGGTGGTATCCTCGGGGTTGTTACTGGTATAGCAGCATCCAAAATAATTGAAGCAACTTCTCATATGGCCATTGAATTTACGGTCTCGCCTATCATATATTCGTTTCTCAGCTCCGCAGGTACAGGCATTCTATTCGGGGTATATCCAGCTTATAAAGCAGCAAGCTTGAAGCCTATAGATGCATTGAGATACGAATAATTTTATTGGCACATGATCGCAAAATAAAACGTAAACTGCTTCTAGATTTTGGAGAAACATATACTATTGAAAAAAGCTATACGCATAATAGAACCAGAGCTCATCGGATTAAGAGAAGAAGACTACTGTTTATTATTATCATTTGTATTGTTCTAAATATTTTAAAACTCTCTGACATCTTCAGTAGTAAACCACATCCAGTAAAAACGATTGAATTTGCAGAAAAAATAAAAACAGTATCAACCGACAAATTAAATAACGAATCCAAAGGGAGCGAATCCTCTCTAAAAAATGTTACTGATATTGAAGATGCAGCCATTTGTTGAAAAGTACTTGAATCAGCAAATGCTCGTCCAAAAGCCTGAGGAGACAGATGATAAAAATTTCTATGTTATTTATGTCAAGAGAACACTGTAACCAAACAGAACGGAAGGAATAAGCAAAATATGGACATTAAAGATTTAGAGGATCTATTTTTATCTTATAAATCAGAACTCTTTGGAAATCCTTGAGAATAGTGCATAACAAACAGGATGCCGAAGATTTGTTGCACGAATGCTTTAATTCGGTTTATAAGTGCTTCCCTTGACTGGCCCAAAGATCGTATCCGTTTTATCTTTTGAGAATTGCCAAAAATCTTGTTATAGATTTATTAAGAAATGAAAAAAGATGGGAGGATACTCTTCACATAGAGAACTAATTGATTATCACTGGGATACCCTGGATTTGAAAATTCGAGAGGAAGTCGATCGGATTTTTTTGATGGTAAGTAATGACTAGCAAAGGACTGTACTTAATTGCGCCTAGTCCAAGGATACTCCATAAAAGAAATAGCTAATAATTTTAAACAAGAGTGAAGCTTCTGTGAAGTCGTTGCTGCACAGAGCTTCTTTTCAAGCACTAATCCTTAAATTTCTTTTTATTGTTGGGACTTTTTGGACCTGTCTGATTTCAATGCGCAGGTCAGGTGTCGGGCACCCAGGTAGGCCTTTCCGTAATCGTTATTGCCTTTGTTTTGATTCTGGCTTCATGGAAGACGGATACGTCAAAGCCCGACCTTTGCCTGATGCGCCGGCCGCTGTAAGCCAGGAACCGGTCCAGACGGAAAAGCTATGCTTCCGTAGTAGGTGAGATTGTGCAGGATTTCCTGGATCTGCGCGGTTTTGAACGTGATGCGGTTAAAGAAGCTGGCGTATTTGCGGACAAAACCTCTCCGGTAACAGAGATGCTGTATCATTCCATCTATGTGTTAATCCGAAATACAAATAACGAAGCCATCTAAGTGGTCAATGAACTGCTAAAAAAAAGAATAAACGTCACCATGCTTATGAAGAGCGGAGCCGGTTATGAAGCCGGTGACTTCGCAGTGGCTTATGACGATCTGCATCCGCTGGCAGCCAAATACTATCTTGATATAACGGCATTCGGCAATAACAGACCCGTTGGCAAAGTTCTTAAACCTTCTAATGTGAAAAACCGGGTTCCTCAATTTGCGTTTGCTGAACCGACGTGGGAAAGATGCTAAGGGGTCTTCCTGGCAAATGTCAAACAGGATCATGTGATTACAGCCCCTTACGATAATGAAGAATACTTCTACACCATTTCAGGTTCTTACATTACAAAACTACCTAAAGCCGCAAAAGTTCTTGCAACCATAAGTAATAAAGGAAACTTCTTCAAAGCGGGCTGGTGGCCAGGTCACGATGCTGCAAGAGGAAAGATCATGGCCTTCACCTATAAGGAAAACAAAAAGAGTCTTACTGTTTTCTCCAATGATCTAACCAATGGCGCTCATTCACAGCAGCAATTCCGACTACTGGCCAATTCAATTTTAAATGCCGTCGCCGGAAAATACTGAGTGACTTTTAATGATATTGCAAACAACCTTATTCCAGTGATCAACTGCGAATAAGGTTGTTTTTGCGATAAAACGGTTTCGCCTACTGTGACATTTTGTTTACAACTTGATCAAACTTTAGCGACATCTGCAGGATATATTGGACTATAGCGTGACATCAATCCTCTGCATAACCAGGTTGATAAAAATGTGAATTCAGTATTTCAGGGAGGAATGCAAGTTGCTAAGCAGTATAAAGCTGATGAGCAGATTCGTCAGAGAGTATGAGGGAGAGGAAAATATTAAAAAACGAGCTTCTTCCGTAAACAGCCAGTTGAATGAAAATCAAGTAGATGAAAAGACGGTTGCTAATAAATTGGATGAAAAAGCAGTAGATACAGCAGGTATATCCAATACATCCTACGACGGTACACAAAGCGATATTCCTTCTCGAAGCTCTGTAGAAGAGTCGAGGAGAAGGCGGGGCACCGGGCGTCTTGTAGCACTTGATGCAGTACGAGGACTGGCGGTGCTGGGAATGTACTTGCAGCACTTCGGATCGAACCCAAACGTTTCTGCGATTGTTTCCGGAAACACGACACTATTATTCGTATTGTGCGGGGGTATGTCTTATTCCATTATGGCACAGCGCATGATGGATCGGGGAGCGGATACGGCCGCTTTCCGTGCGCGAATGCTGGCACGCGCCGTATTTGTTGATATTATCGGATATTTGCTTATTATGCTGAACACTCCATATGGTGTCATTTTGCCTGCCTATGCAGCTATGTTTGTGTTGGCACTAATGTTATTTCGCCGTTCGCCCCGCACCATTGTTACAACAGCAGCAGTTTTGCTCGTGACGGCCCCGCCACTAATGATTCTTGGATCAAGCATTTTCTCGAAAGCTTATCTTCTTAGTGATATCGCGGGAGGTCCGATGTCAGCTCTCGCCTTGACTCCTGCATTTGTTGCCGGCATGGCCATTGGCCGCTTTGACCTCACCAGGATACGCACAGCTCTCATACTCGCAGGCAGCGGTATTGTTATGCTTGTGATAGGCAAAACGCTGGCCACTTTTGTGCTTCCAGGTTGGAGCCTTCGTTTTGAACAATGGCTGATCAGCGTACAGGGAATTGCTCCTATGCAGCCGGATGAATACGCAATTTGGCCGCTTAACACGGAACCACCAATGTGGCATATGCTTTTGCAGTCGGCTCCGCACACCGCTTCGTCATTCCAGACGATTATAGGCCTGGGAATCTCGTTTCTGGTATTGGGACTAGCATGCTTCGTGGCGAAGAAATTTTCCGCTGTATTAATGCCTTTTGCGGCAGTCGGGCGCGTGGCGCTGACCATGTATGCCATTCAGTTTGTGGTGGTCTGGATTCTTGATCTGATAGGAATCGGGCATAGTCTCGAAGGCGTTCCGTTCGGCGACCTGATTATCGCAGTGGCGGCACTACTGCTGGGCTGGCTGATTGCGCGGCTTCCTGTCGGCCCGCTTGAAGGACTGATGCGCCGTTTTGACCGAGTATTCAGTCCTACCCAACCAGTCTCACAAACAGTAAAGTAGATAGCCTTCTTGATACTCTATATTTATAGTCATAGAAAGTGCCGGGTTATAATTAAAACGGACTGATCAAACAGGATACCAGATAAAGAGAATACAGTCCGATTTTCGGTATTCATCGGCTCTGATCATGGTGCCTAAATAAACTGAGCTATAAGATAATCAATGAACAGAATTGAAAAAGAGAAACTAATCATGAAAATAATAGAAAATATTAATATTTAATTTCTCGGAAGGGGTGGGTTCAATTGTGAACCCATCCATTTTCCATTGAGTACAGTTATGGTTCTTTCTGTAAACAAAATCACTAATTACTGGCTAGAGGAAAAAAAGCCCTACGACTACATACATGAAGTTTTCCGCAAGATCGATGGGTCTCAAGGAAATTATGAGGGAATACGTCTACAATATGCTGATTTGAGTGAAAGTTCCTTTATAAATAGTGATTTTACGGGGGGCAATTTGATTGGTTCCTGTTGGTATAAAGCATATTTACAAGAGGCTGATTTTAACGATTGTTTGATACAAGAAGCACGTTTTGAAAAAGCCAACTTAAGAGGAACGTCTTTTCGAGATGCAGTAGCTGTACCTGGAATATACCAGTCTGAACGATGGGAAAGACCTGGTTTTCAACCCGTAAGTTTTGCAGGAGCAGATCTTACAGGAGCCAAATTTCAGGGGGCCAACTTCATTGGTGCAGCAGTTGAGGGAGCCTGTTTCAAAGGAGCGGTGCTGGATGGAACCCGATTTAGTTTAGGCATGCATCTTTAACCATAATAACAACCTATTTTGTGCTTTGTTAGGCTTGATAAAACATGTAGATTCTTCTTTAGTGTAAGAATATTATAAATAACTCAATTTTGGAGGAGTCTGTATGCCATATTGTAAAGTCAAGAATGCCAATATATATTACGAGGAAATTGGTAAAGGCAAACCGATTATAATGATCCATGGTTTTACACCAGACCATCGGTTAATGAGTGGGTGCATGGAACCGATATTTGAAGATAATCCCGATTGGCGTCGTATCTATCTTGACCTGCCTGGAATGGGACAAACAAAGGACTACGAACAAATATGTAATTCAGATGAAATGCTAGAAGCAGTTATAAATTTTATTGAAACTCTTGTCCCAAACCAAGATTATCTCATAGCAGGCGAATCATACGGTGGATATATTACAAGAGGAATAATTAATAGACATAAAGATCGTATTGGTGGAGCTGCACTGATTTGTCCATTAATTATTCCTGAACACAAAAGAAGAATACTTCCCGAGCATTTTGTTGTTCATTGTGATCGCGAGTTTATGGACACCTTAAGTGAAGAGCAAATAAGTGATTTTAGCGCAAATCAAGTCGTTCTCAATGAATATAATTGGAAAAGGTATTCTGAAGAGATAGTGGCAGGTTGTAAGATCGCTGACTACGATTTTCTTAGCAAGATTCAAAGAAACTATGGATTTTCCACCAATATAGATGAATTAGTTTTCGATAAACCAACAGTTTTTACTCTTGGGCGACAAGATGCAGTCGTTGGTTACATAGATGCTTTTAGAATTTTAGACAATTATCCTAGAGCAACCTTTGCTGTTCTAGATCGAGCAGGCCATAATCTTCAGATTGAACAGGCTCTATTATTTGAGTCACTTATGCGTGAGTGGCTTGAAAGAGTAACAGAGTTTGGATTTTAGTTGTATATTAATCCATTGAACTAATGCTTGGCTCGTCTGCAAAGCTTATGTCCAAAGGTTGGGATAGCTGCTAGTAGTGTGTCATTCGCATCTGTCTGCATATAAATGAAATAAGAGAACAGATGTTTTATTCGGGACGATCATTGACATTTATCCAAATAAACCTTTGCGTTTTTTTCATTGTTTCCCCTTTTCACACTACCTATAATAATGCCGTAAATGATAATCATTTTCAATTAATAGAGAGAAGGAAAGGGGTAACAAGTGTGAAGAAACAACGTGGAAAGCAAATTATACTCTGGGTAGGGAGTTTCCTCCTGTTGTTGATAATATCGGCATGCAGTACTTCTAATGCTAATAGCAGCGTGTCTGATGAACAGAAAGAGGAAAGTGAGAAAACTGTTCAATATACAACGATAACAGGTAAACAGGTTGAAATACCT
Organism: Paenibacillus sp. FSL P2-0322; assembly: GCF_037975315.1. Taxonomy (NCBI): domain Bacteria; kingdom Bacillati; phylum Bacillota; class Bacilli; order Caryophanales; family Paenibacillaceae; genus Paenibacillus; species Paenibacillus sp. FSL P2-0322. The sequence goes on from NZ_CP150243.1 coordinate 703,837, forward strand.
GCAGATCCAAAACGAGTTGTTTATATTGGCCAGACAATTGGTGATTTCTTGGCGATGGGTATTCCAGTTGTTGGTAATAACCTTCCCCAAGATACTCCTAGTTACTATGAAGGTAGATTTGAAGGAATCGTTGATGTTGGAAATCCTGGTGACTTAGAGACGATTCTGAGTTTAAAACCCGATCTGATTATTAATGGTTATTACAAGGCAGAAGTAGATCATAATGAGGCATTGTCGAAAATTGCTACTACTATCCCCTTTAACCCAGCTCTTCCTTATACAGAACGTGTAAAGGAGATGGGAAATATCTTTGGCAAACAGGAAGAGGCAGCTCAATTGATTGCTAAGTTTAAAGCACAGTCGAAAGAAATGTTTGATAAGTTTCAATTAGCAGAAGGGGAGACAGCGACAATTTTCTACCAGTTGGGTAAAACACTTTATGTTATGGGCGATCGTAGCCTGGGTGCTATTATTTATGGGGAGAACGGTTTCGCCGTCCCATCAGCTGTACAGAAGAATATTCTTGATCAAGAAGGCGTGTCTTTCGTTAATATTTCAGAAGAAGTGCTTTCAGAATTTGCTGGTGATCATTTGTTTGTAATTGTACAAGATGATGATGAAAGTAAAACAGTAGCTGACCGACTGCTACAAAGACCGATATGGGCAACTTTGCCTGCAGTCCAAAAAGGAAATGTTTATGTTGTTCCCAGTGAATGGAATACAGATAATTTGTTAGCTTTGGAGCAATTGTTTGAACAGATGCCACAATGGATGGACCAACAGTAAGAACTTATTTTTGCACATTCAGTTCTTTATATCGCTAGTTTTCTAAAATAGCACATACTCCAACTATTAAAAGCTGAACTATAGTTGAAAGCAGGTCATTATATGTTACAATAACGATAATGATTCTCATTTTCAATTGTTGGAGAGTTGCTTATGAATCTAGCACCCCTGTATATTAGGCTGCAACACTATGATAGGTTTCAAGTTGACCAGATAATTCCAGCGAATGGCCACAATGAGGGAATGAATGACAATGAAACAAATTTATGCACATTATTGATAGCACTCAGTCACGGCATACGGCTGTATGTAGACAATATTGCAATCGATCTACGACAAGGAAGCTGCATTCTGGTTTTGCCTGTACAACGCTACACTATGGAATCAAGTAACAAAGAGGCACAGCTTGCACGCTTTACCTTTGAAACCTTTAAAGTAGAAGGAATGACTTTGAATCCGGTTGCTCATCCACCTTTGCTTTGTGGTTACCCCTATAATCTGTTGATTTCTCAAATCAATCGAGTATTAGGGAATGAAGCATGGATAAGTAACCAATGTTGTTCCTCTCTATCCACATCAGAAATGGCTATGATGCAAGGTAGACTTCAGCTCATTCTGGGGTTGATGGCTCAGTTCGATGAGCAAGTTTCCCAGTTGCAGAACAATGAAAAGATAAACTTGGTTCAACAAACCGTACAGTATATGGAACAGCATTATGATGAAGACTTAACAGTTGAAAAACTTGCTAACATGGCTGGAATGGTCAGATGGCAATATAGTCAAAAGTTTAAAATAATGACCGGCAAAAAGCCAAATGATTATTTGGTCCAATTACGTATAAACCACGCAAAAGAACTTCTGTGTAATTCCACCGAGACATTGGGCAAAATATCTCGACAAATTGGGTTTAAGGATGAATACTATTTCAGCCGGTGCTTTCATAAATTAACTGGACACACCCCGCGTGAGTATGAGAATATTCATCTTCGTACTGGGCAAAGAACAGTTATCGATTCATTTGGCAAAAAGATTCATGTTCCCAAAGATACAACACGTATCGTGACTGATGGCAAATTTACGCTTGGAGAATTGCTCGTTTTAGCCATGCCCCCTATAGGAGCGGCCATCTCTATAATGAAAGATAACGTGATTTATCACAATAAGTTGCGAAATATTCATAATATCGGGCATTGGGCAGATCCAGATAAAATTGCACAACTGCAGCCGGAGTTATTATTGCTTAGCTATGTTCATCCCGAACAAGATTTGCAGAAACTAGATGCGATCGCTCCTACTGTTATATTGAACAGTAAGTTTAGACTATTTGAGCGGTTACGGTATATTGCTAAACTAGTTGAACGTAGTAAAGCGGCGGAGAAGTGGATTACTAGATATGAGAACAAAGTAAGATTGGTACGTAGGCAATTAGCAGATGCTTATGTTGCTGGAGAGACAGCTGCTGTTTATCTCAAGTTTGGTACAAAACTTTATATTATGGGCCAGAGCGGATTGGCTGCCACCTTGTATGAATCTCTTGGCTTTCGTCCTTCTGCCAATGTGATGCACCTAATCGAGCAAGGGCAAGCATGGATAGAAATTCAGCAGCATCAAATGAATCACTATGCGGGAGATCGTAATTTCGTCTTGGCTTCTCGCCAGGAATTGCAAACTGTTGCTCACTGTCCACATATTGCGGCTTTAGCCGATCTAAGTAACAGTAAGACTCATTTTGTGGATAATATATGGAATTATGATGATCCCATTACACGCGGACAGTTGCTAGAGGTGCTACCGTATATTTTTAATAAGAAAATTAAGTGATCAGGGGAGGCTAAACCCTAATCACTTTTTTTGAGCGTGGACAGCGCTTAACCAGCATAACTCGATTAACGAGGAATGTACTCTCCATCTATGGCCAGATTTTCATTCCGCTCGGACAGTGGAACAAGGATTTAGGCCTCTCGCATCTGAATCTACAGCATACTGGGAGAACAAAACATTAATATTTGATGATGAAAAAAAGGGCACGGCCGTGACTATAGCGCCAAGAATTCCTGGTTTCAAGCGAGTGCCCCTCAACTTGATCGGGAAGGTAATGCATGGACTTGGATAAATACGAGAACTTTGATTCTAATCCAGCTTGTGAAACATATGGAAAATTAGCTGATAATATATAAAAATATCATCATTTTACAATTTTAGAGGGAGAAACAACTATTGGTGCTCTGGATATAGGAGGAAATGATGATCGTATGCACATTGATAACGTGTGTGTTTCTCCTTTAAATCAGAATAAAGGAGCAGGTACTGGGCGACGGACTTTTGCTTCGCTGACCCGACCCTGACTGGCCAAGCACCGCTCGATTTTTCGAGTGATGTCGGAGTAAAGAAATATTTATTTGGTGCATTGAGGTGATTTTCATAAGCTTTTGTCGACATATGGAATGCACCTCCTAAATTAAAGTTTTTAGCATTGCTTTTGCCTTATTATAAGATGGAGCTTCACATAAAACAAAGTAAATAAATATGAATAGTAAAAGAATTCGCATTTGGATAAAGCGGAAATCACTTTTGGACATTCAATTTCCGAATCATGGCTGTTATAGTTTTAAAAAAGTTCAATCAACGCATATAAGGGGGTGCAACCCTATGCCGTCAGTTCGGCACGGATTGGTAACAACGGATAGACAGCAGGAATGGCTTGCTCGATTAGACGTAATCTTGATGCAAAACGCAGCAGAGACCGAGAAGGCGGATACGGAAAACGACTTGAATTATATGTTGATAACCGATTTGAGGAAAATCGGTTACCTTAAATTGGCGGTTCCATCAGACCTTGGGGGCGGGGAATTTCCTTGACTGACTTTCTCGTGTTCCAGGAGCACATCGCGCAAGTCGATGCGGCTAGCGCTCTGGCGATCGGTTGGCATATGAGCACTGTGCTTCATTTGGGAACCGTTCGCCCATGGAGGACAACGGAATTTGAATTTTTGTGCAAGGAGATCCTCGGCCGGAACACATTGATAAATCGGGCCGTAAAGCAATGCCGTTCATTCAATAGGTTGATTATGGTCAGATACCACCATAATTGACCTATCTTCGCTTTCTCGCATTTTTAAGATTAATTGCAGCAATGTACATGCATAGGACGATAGTTAGGATGGACTACTGTCAATAGAATGGACACTCTGAAACGAGAATCATTATGCTGCATTTGCATACTGGTTCGGTGACGACGGATTGTAATATTTAAAATATTGTATGGATTTTGACCATTCCATTTAAGCTTGATACAATAGGATAAACTAAGTGGAGATACTTTAACATAGAATGGTGTGGTCTAAACTTGCAACATGAAAACGAACTCTTGGATGTATGGTTGTCTTTGTCTCACATCCATTCCACTTTAAATGATAAGTTAGAACAAGCTCTACTACAAAATTATGATTTATCCTTGAAGGAGTTTTATGTTTTGGGTTTTATATCCAATTCCGAGGAAAAAAAATTACGACTGCAGCAACTTCAAGAATTGGTGGGATTAAGTCAAAGTGCGACATCGAGACTCGTAGTGAGAATGGAAGCCAAAAACTGCGGGGCTTTACAAAGATATACATGCGAGGATGATCGACGAGGTGTGTATACTCGGATTACGGAATTAGGTGAAAATAAATTCCAGCGTGCACTTCAAACCTTTAATCAGGTGTTACAATCAGAACTTCAGAAAGATGGAGTGAAGTCACAATTTCAAAATCTTACGCAAAAGCTATTTTAGACTTTGCAACCTGTGTATATCGTTCTTAGTTTCCTTAGGGTAATATGTGGCTTGAACGTTGTGCCACGAAAGGCTCTTTACAGGGGCTTAGTTTATTACCCTAGACGATTCAATAGAAATGTTATGATTGGAAAGTGAACATTTACATGATTGTGCATGCATGTTTTAATTAAGCTCCCAACCATGTGCGCATAGAAACGCCCTTCCGAAACTCCTCCTCATAAGGAGGAGTTTTATCGTCTGGAACCGCCGCCAGCCCCCTTTGCTTAAGAAACTGAGGCCGTATTGCGCTTTTCCTTGGCGTTGCCGCGGTCGCGACGACTTAGCAGAAATCCGACCAGAGATGCCGTGGATTGCTGGAAAATCATCCCGAGTACAACAGGCAGTGCTACCGGGGCCGGGAAATAGGTGATGGCCAGCACAGCTCCCGCGCTAATATTACGCATGCCGCCGTTAAAGACAAGCGCCGTACGGTCTGCATTATTCCACCGCATCAGCCCTGATATCAGATAACCGATCGCATATCCAGTGGAAGCAAGGACGACTATGGATAGGCATACTCCAACAAGCTTGAGATTAAAATCGACCAGATAAGGCGCGATGACAGATCCGTTAATCATGACGACAAGAGCCATAGCCAGCTTGGAGAACGGGCCTAGCCGAGGTCCCCATACCTGCTTGATCTTCCCTTTAGTCCATTCGTTCAACACCATGCCGATTAGCGAAGGAACGACAATCATCCAGAATAGGCTCTGCATCATCGCCCAAGTATCGAGCTGCACATCCGCTCCGATCAGCAGGGACATGATGCCCGGCACGGCAAATGGGGCCAAAATCGTATCAATTAAAATGATCGCCAATGTCAGCGCCGTATTGCCTTTATAGATGTTGACCCACACGAAGCTGGAAATGCCCGTAGGGATAGCCGCACCAAGAATAAGTCCAGTGATCGTATAAGGATCATTACTGAAAGCCAGATGCCCCAGCATCATGGCAAGAAGCGGCATAGCCAGGTGAAGAATAAACAGACAGGCGATCAGTGGACCAGGATGCTTTATCACATGGACAAAATCCTTAAACCCCATACTGATGCTGCCCGCGAAGGTCATGAATGCAAACAGCCAGGGAGAGAGTTCTGTATATTCTGACAACGGCGTACCGATTAGGACGCCAATTAGAATGCTGATTGGTGTAATTAGCGGCATAGCTGCATTTAGTCTACGATTCAACGTGAGGAGCATACAAAACTTCCTTTTTTAACCTTAAGTATAGACCTTGCACCCCCGATTCGTAAATGATCTGTGACCTTGCGGCAGCCCGATAGAAGCAAATTTGAACACTCCTGATGAACATAGATCAACCCTTCAAATTATTTCGGTATTCCAAAGGAGAGCAGCCCATTATTTTTTTGAATAGCCTGGAAAAGTAGTAAGGGTCCCTAAAACCGAGTTGTATGCTAATTTCTTTAATAGAAGCATTCGTCAAATCCAAAAGCTGACTGGCCCTCTGTATCTTCATTCTTAAATAGTAATCGACAGGAGAGTAGCCGGTGGATTGTTTGAATATCAAGTTCAGATGCTGCTTGGATACCTGAACATGCCGACTAAGCTCCTCAAGCGAAACGGTGGATTCCAATTGTTCACTCATATAGCGTGTTGCCTTATCCACATGACTCTGGTACGTACTGTCTTCCTTGCGAAATGCAACCGATACAACAAAACTCAGCAGATAACGGATAGTTTGCGATACTTGAACTAAATGTATGCTGGAGTATGATTTGTTCAGTAAAAGGTCGTAACACTGATGAAATAGCTCCAGTAGTTTGACTTCATCACTGGAGGCCATTGAAATATACGTTTTAAAAGGCTCAAATAATGCCATAAAATCATCAGCTTGGTCCCCTTTAAGATGAAACCAGTAAATCGTCCAAGGATCTCCATCGTCAGCCCCATAAGCATGCGGCATGTCCCTGGGAATGTACGCAAAGCTTCGCTCCGTCATATCAATCGTTAGGCCATCCTTTGTTCGTATCCAACCTTTTCCGCTGGCACAGTAGATGAATATATGCGAGTCACATCCGTGCATTCTTTCACGAAAATGATGGCGGGCATGGTTGAAGCAGCCTATGTCCGTAATATATAGATTTTTTGTAAGCGGATTCATATTTAATTTATCCAGCATATAGGGTGGAAGGACATATAACTTTTCACCCTCAAATCCATCAGCTTTCTTATTCATAATCTATCCATCTCCTAGCCTTAGGCGGCTCTAATGATGAAATACGTATATAGTCCATCATAAACAGTGGATTGTCAATTGTCTGTAATGTCGCTTACTTGTAAACTCTGAATATAAGAGCGACTATGAGGGAGTGATGGAATTGAGCATCTTCGACGCTAAGGCACGCGTGTGGGAGGAAACCGTGCAGATCCCCACGTATGGAATTGGCAAACCCGACAAAAATCCAATGTTTCTGGAGAAACGTGTCTACCAGGGAAGTTCCGGTCGAGTGTACCCGCATCCGGTAATTGATAAAATTGAGGATGAGAAGAAGCTTGAAAATTACCAAATTGTTTTTCTGGAAAATAAATACTTGCGCATTGAGATCATGCCAGAGCTGGGAGGCCGCATTTATCGTGCGGTCGACAAGACCAACGGTTACGATTTTGTTTATTATAACAGGGTCATCAAACCAGCGCTTGTGGGCTTATTGGGGCCGTGGATATCTGGAGGCATTGAGTTCAACTGGCCTCAGCATCACCGTCCCAACACTTACGGACCCGTTGAATACAAGTTGGAAGAACATGAGGACGGAAGCGCAACGGTATGGGTGAGCGAAATTGATCGTATGTTCGGCACGAAAGTAACAGCTGGATTTACACTCCAACCGGATAAAGCATACCTTAAAGTTGGGGCCCAGCTATACAACCGGACTGCCGAGCCTCAAACGTTTCTATGGTGGGCCAATCCAGCCGTAGCGGTACATGAGCACACACAATCTGTTTTTCCTCCAGACGTATCAGCCGTGTTCGACCATGGAAAGCGAGATGTATCCCGTTTCCCGATCGCTACAGGCACTTATTATAAAATGGATTATTCTGAAGGCGTAGATATCTCCCGATACAAAAATATTCCTGTCCCCACTTCATATATGGCCTATAAATCGGATTACAATTTCATAGGTGGTTACGACCATATGAAACAAGCCGGGCTTTTGCATGTGGCTAACCATCACATCTCTCCCGGAAAAAAGCAATGGACATGGGGAAATGGCGAATTCGGCCAAGCATGGGACCGGAATCTAACAGACGAAGACGGCCCCTACATCGAGTTGATGACGGGGGTATGTACCGATAACCAACCAGATTTCACTTGGCTTCAGCCGTATGAAGAAAAATCGTTCTCGCAGTATTTTATGCCTTACAAACATATTGGTATTGTCAAAAACGCTTCAATTGACGCAGCCGTTAATTTGGAATTAAATCGCAGCGAAGGGACAGCACAGATTGGAGTCTATGTAACTTCGTCATTTCGTGACGCTGTTGTGAAATTAAGTAGTCAGCGGAAAGTTTATATCCAAGAAACCTTAGATCTGACACCTAATAAGGCCTTTATGCAGAAGACAGTTATTTTGGCTGAGGATGAGGATTATGAACTATGCTTAACCGTCAAAGACGTGACCGGAAGGGAGTTGATTAGCTATCAGCCGAAGAAAAAGGAAGTTGAACAGATGCCGGCTGCTGCCGCCCCCCTGCCAGAACCGGAGGAATTAAGAACGAACGAAGAATTATATTTAGCAGGACAACACTTGGAGCAATACCGTCATGCTACCTTTGAACCCGAGGCGTATTATCTTGAGGGCCTGAAAAGAGATAAAAATGACAGCCGCATAAATGTGGCATATGGTACGTTGCTTCTTCGTAGAGGGTTGTATTCAGAAAGTGAAGAGTGCTTTCGTAAAGCTATCTCGCGGGTAACCTGGCGTAACTCTAATCCCTATGACGGTGAGGCCTACTACCAGCTTGGCTTGTCGCTAAAATACCAAGAGCGGATGGATGAGGCGTTCGCTGCATTTTATAAATCAGTATGGAGTGCAGCATGGCAAGACAGCGGGTATTTCTCACTGGCACAGATTGCGACAGAAAAAGGGAACTATGAAGAAGCGTTGGAGCTGGTGGAGCGTTCGATAATCCGAAATGCTCGCAACTACAAAGCACGCAACCTGAAGTCGGTTATTCTTCGTAAGCTTGGCAGCTACGAAGCGGCAATAGCCTATTCCAAGGAAACAATTAAGCTCGATATCGCCGATTTTGGAGCTTACCGTGAGCAAGCATTATCATTAGAGGCTCTCGGGTTACGAGATGATGCTAAAACGGTCTTCGAAGAGCTGGAAAAATGGATGCGTGGAGATGTGCATAATTATATAGCAGTAGCATCGGACTATGCAGCGGCGGGACTCTATGAGGATGCAGTATGTGTGTTGGAAGAAGCTCCAGAGCAGGCGAAAACATACCCTATGCTGTATTACGTTCAGGCCTTCTGCTATGCTAAAATCGGCAAGTATGAGCAGGCGAATAATGCTCTCGCGCAGGCCGCAGTTGCAGTTCCCGACTACTGCTTTCCTAACAGTCTGTTGGAGTTGGATGTGTTACAATTTGCAATTCGAACGAGACCGGGGGATGGAAAGGCGCATTATTACTTAGGTAATTTACTCTATGACAAGAAACGGCATTGGGATGCCATTTCCAGCTGGGAAACGTCTCGTTCCATTGACGATACTTACCCCGTTGTTCACCGTAATCTTGCTCTTGGATATTTTAACAAACAAGGCCAAGTAAAGAAGGCTCGCCATTCGTTAGAGCAGGCCTTTGCGTGCAATACTTCAGACGCGCGTGTTCTTTATGAGCTTGACCAGCTGTATAAGAAGCTGAACATCAAGCCCAACGACAGATTGAACCTAATGGAGAGTTATCCGGGAATCATAAAGCTTCGCGATGATCTGTTTTTGGAATATGTAACCGTTCACAATACGATGAAGCAGCATAAAATAGCGTTGTCCTTGCTGACAGGGAGAATATTTCATCCATGGGAAGGCGGAGAGGGGAAGGTGACTGGACAGTATAGGCTTGCCAAGGTAGAGCTTGCGAAGTCCGACCTGAGGTCTGGGCAGATTGAACAGGCTGTAAAAGGGCTGCAGGAGGCTTTAGTGTATCCAGAGAATCTTGGCGAAGGTAAGCTAGAGGGTTCCCGAGATAACGATATCTACTATTATTTGGGCTGCGCGTATGAGCTATTGAAATTAACAGATGAGGCAAGGCAGGCTTTTTCCACGGCCTCTCAAGGACTGGGAGAACCCATTAACGCCATGTATTATAACGATCAACAGCCGGATATGATATTTTACCAAGGATTGGCCTGGCAGAAACTTGGTTATGCGAAGGAAGGCAATCGTCGATTCAACAAGCTCATTGATTACGCCGAAAGGCACTTGTTCGAACCCGTGAAAATGGATTATTTTGCGGTTTCGTTACCCGACTTTCTCATCTTTGAAGATGACCTGAATAATCGTAATCAGGTTCATTGTACTTATATGAAAGCACTTGGTTTGCTTGGATTAGGACGACAGGACGAAGCTATCTTGCATTTTGAATCGGTGCTTAAGCTGGAAGCTAACCATCAAGGAGCATTGAACCATATGGACTGGAGCTGGGAGGGGAAATCAAATGAGTAATCTCATGAGAAATGTACCGCGCAAATTGACGATCACCATGTGGGACTTTTCTTGGTATACAATGACGCAAGAAGGTGAGCCCTACAGCGATCTTGAAGCCCGTTTTAAAGAAGCGGTCGAAAGAGGGTACAATACGATCCGAATATGTGCTATGCCATTCATGTTGTTTACAGCGGATGGCAAACGTCCTGGACCCTTGGAGTTTGCTAACCTTGGGGAAGTAGGTCAGCGTACGCGTTGGTATAACTGTCGTGGCGGCGCAGTGCTGGACGGGCATGCTCATTTACTTGAACTGTTTAGACAAGCAAAGGCTCATAACTGTTACATTATGTTATCCTCTTGGGAATATCAGCAGAGTCCCAGCTTTCTGGCTCATGCTGAGCTTAGAGATGAATTAGCTGCAATACCTCCTAAGGAGAGATTCATGGCCATTGCAAAATCAATGGATCAGTTGATCCGTTTCGTCACAGCAGAAGGCTATAGGAACCAGATCATCTATACAGAGTTGCATAACGAAGTGGAATTTGGGCAGTTAAACGCTGTTGGGACGTCTGAAGGCATAGCCGAAACGAATGTACCAGCGCTTATTGAAGCCATGCAGCCCTATGTAGAAGAAGCGATTGAATATCTTCGCCAATGTCATCCCGATATTATGATGACGGCAAGCTATACGTTAAATGAAGCCTACCCTAAAGCTTACGTCGCGCGCAATATGCAGGTTGCCCATTTTCATCTTTATATTAAAGGAGTGCTCAATGAGCTTATGGAAGCGGCAGGGCTTTATGATGAGTTGGCGCCGTTCCCCAATCCATTCGTACAATCCCTATTAAGAGAAGATGCTCCTCCATTTGCAAAGTGGACCCTGCCTCCGGAGCAGAATTGGCGGATGGAAGGCAATCCAGTCGGCATGAGGCTTATTTATTTACACGACTGGGTAGATCCCGACCAATGGGATTTATTTTTGTACGATCGGTATGGAGACCATAAAATTGCCATGTTGCAGAAGGCCGACACCCGTTTAGAAGAAATTCATGAATGGACACGTCATTCCGGTATTCCAATAGTCATAGGAGAAGGTTATGTAGGCTACACGCCGCTGTATGCCCAATTTGAAGAAGGCCCAGTCGGCAAATTTATCGCTGAATATGTGTTGCGAAAAGGAATGGCACTTGGGTTCTGGGGAATGACCCTCTGCTCTAACTGTGCTCCCCATCATCCATTCTGGAATGATATCGCTTGGCAGCGCAAATGGAATCAATTTATCTTGAATTCAGATTAACGAGTGAGGGGAGTGAACTCCATGAGAAACTATCGGGTTACAGTCAAAGACGATCAAAAGCATATTGTTAAAGGATATATCAAACTTGGCGGCACCAATCCCAAAGGAGAGGAAATCGGATTCACCAACTATTTTATGGAGAAGGACGGAGAGCCCTTTTTCGGTATTTGTGGTGAATTCCATTATGCCCGTTATGATGAACGCTATTGGGAAGACGAAATTATTAAAATAAAAATGGGCGGCGTAAACATCATTGCCACTTATATTTTTTGGAACCTACATGAAGAAGTTGAAGGTATTTTTGATTGGAGTGGGAACAAAAATCTTCGTCGTTTCATCGAGTTGTGCGGCAAGCATCAGGTATACTCCATGATTCGGATCGGCCCCTTTGATCATGGGGAAATTCGAAACGGCGGTATGCCAGATTGGTTATTTGGTCGACCATTTGAGGTTCGTTCTAATGATGAGGGGTATCTGTTCTATACAAGAAGAATGTATAACGAAATCGGTACCCAGGTTAAAGGGTTGTTATATAAGGAGGGGGGGCCAATTATCGGCACCCAAATCGAAAACGAGCATAATCATTCATCTGCCCAGTGGGCCTTGACTGTAGGAATTAATGATATGTGGTTAAACAGCGGAAGTGACGGTAACTCGCATATGTTAAAACTTAAAGAAATAGCTCTGGAAGCAGGGATTGATACTCCGATCTATACGTGCACAGGATGGGGAGGAGCGACAACTCCTGTACCTGATATGCTGCCATTATGGGGCGGGTATGCCTATTGGCCATGGATCTACTACGAAGAGGGACGGTTGGAGGGGATGAACGAGCATCCTGCGACACCGGAATACATTTTCCGAGACAAGCATAATAACAAGATTCCAAAGAGCTACAATTTTGAGCCTCAATACGCGCCTGAAGACTATCCGTACGCTTGCTGTGAAATGGGTGGCGGCATGGTTCAGTTTTATAAATATCGATTCGCATTTCCCTACCGCAGTGTTCCAGCGATGACTGTCATGAAGGTTGCAGAAGGCTGTAACCTGATCGGATACTACATGTATCATGGGGGTTCCAATCCTCGAGGTAAGGTTAACCCGTTCACAAATGATCTAGCCACTCCTAAAATATCCTATGATTTCAACGCTATGATCGGCGAATTCGGCCAAGTAAGGGAATCATACCAAAGAACAAAGCTGCAGCATTACTTTTTTTCAACGTTCCAAAAGCAATTCTCACTAACAAAGACAATTCTGCCAGGGGATACGTCCCAGATGGACCCTTATGATGTGGATACGTTACGATATGCAGTGCGATCCAGTGCCGGATCGGGTTACCTGTTTCTAAATAATTTCCAAGACCATGCCGAAAATTACGACCTGTGCGATTTTAATGTGAGTATTGAGCTACCCGAGGAAACGATTGTAATCCCTAGTCAAGGTGAACTGACGTTAGCACGTGATAGTTTTGCCATATTGCCATTTAACTTCAATTTAGATGGAATGAAGCTCAAATATGCTACGGCACAGCTGATAACAAGGATAGAAGAGGATGGAGAAGCATATTATTTTTTCTTTGTACCAGAGGGTATGAAAGGAACGTATGTAATGGAGTCAAAAGATATAATTAGTGCCACAATCGACAAAGGTTCGATAGAGCAATTGGATGGGAACACGATCATTAAGGTTGCTGAAGAGGAGGATAGTCTCATCCATCTGGTATCTGAAAGTGGTCAAAAAGTTGCCATCTATACGATGACTGATGAGCAAAGTCTTACATTTTGGAAGGTAAACATGCAAGGCCGGGACAGAGTCATTTTGACAAATGCCAATGTACTTGTATCTGAGGGCGATCTAAGGCTGGAATCAACGGACCAAGAAATGGTAACCCTGAGTGTATTCCCGGATTTTGACGCCTCATTCACATCGATTTCCGGTGGAGAACTGCTTGAAATAACAGAAAACAATGTATTCAAAACATATCGTTTAAAGGCTCCTAAGAAAGAAATTCATTTCAATTTGAAAAGGATAAATAACGATAAATTTACCCTTGATTTCGAATTAGATGCCTTTCACGGAATCAAGGAAGCTCTGCTGCGTATCCATTATACTGGAGATATCGGTTATGCTTTTATTGATGGCGAACTGATCAACGATAATTTCTGCAACCATACGACCTGGGAAATAGGTTTGAAAGCATTTGAGCATCGGCTCATCGAGCAAGAGTTGTACGTATATGTTTCTTCCATTCGAAAAGGTAAGGTTCTCAATAGCAATACGACCATGGCTGGCTGGAAAGAGACGACAAAGGAAAGTATTGTAAATATCAGTTCGGTTAGCCTTGTGCCTGTATATGAAATCAAAATCACCATATAACCCAGAAGGTTACATGGTGATTCCTTTCCAGACTAATTTCACATAAAGTAAGGGGCCAGTGAATACATGAGTATTTTTTATTTTCTTAATGTGTTTTTAGTAGATACCGGCTTTTTTCGATGTTTGTTTGATCCCGTTGCTTCCGTTAACTACAGTTTTTCCCCAATCCGTCAGATTGCCATTAGGTCCTGTTACAAGATCAAGGTAGGAAAGGTTGGAACTATTACCATACCAGGACCAGGCTAACCAGCCTACTCCTTTGGATTGGCCATATCTCATGATTTCTGTCTCGTCGACGTCTGCTCCCTGGTGGTAACCGCCAAATTCACCAATAATCAGAGGAAGTCCTTGATTCAGAACGTTATCAATATTGGTTCGAACAGTTTGAACATCTTTACCCGCGAACTCATACATATGGATGGAGAATACCGTATTCTTCAAAGAATCAGCTGCAAATACAGATTTACCAAAGTCATTGATAGACTGAGGATATTGTCCCCATCCGGCACAATCGACGATGAGCGTATTTTTGATACCTGCGTTTCTCAACTTGGGAATCGCTTGCTTGTATCCATCAGCCCAACCACTTCCATTCCAAGAACCATACCATTCGTTCGCAATGTTTACGATAACCCGGTCTTCCTTGCCGATCAGAGCATCCTTTATGCTAATCCAGTAGTTCACAGCTGCATCCAAAGACGCATAGTCGTCTTTGCCTGTAGCATCATGAACTTCAAGTACAGCAATCATTTTATGGTTGGAGACAAGAGAGATAATATTTTTCACGGAATTAATGTCATCCTTGGTGTACTGGTTTCCGTTAGAAAGGACAATTCGGACGGTATTAGCACCTGTCTGGGCAATTGCCGGGATAGCTGTATAAAGATCATTTTTGTACCATGTGTGAGCATGATTGACGCCTCTCATAACAAATGGCTTGCCTGTAGAATCATACAATTTGGTGCCGCTTACATAAAATCCTGAAGCAGCTTCTACCTTGGAGAAAACTCCTCCTAAACCAATCATGATGAGCAAGCCGACCAGTCCAGACAATAATGCTTTTCTTAACAATACCTTCATTTTTATTCCTCCCTAAATATATTATTCAACTTCCTGCTATACAGAGATGAAGTAGGTATGTAAGTGTGTAAATAGCAGTAAGCTAAACACAAATTAAGCGTTTTCAATTTGGAGAAAAGTTATTTTTGTTATTCTATCATTTGAGTTTTTGTTATTCAATTGATTTTTTTAGTTATTTTTTGTGTTTTCTAATCATAAACACATAGATTTATTATTTAAGTGAGATTTTCTATGGTATCATTGTATTTATTGCTTATATTTGTTTGAAATTTAGTTTATTTCAATAAAGATAACCTAACTTTTTTGCTTTAATATATCTGAAATATGTAGATAAACCTAACGTTGTACTTGGCTAATTATCTTGAACAAAGGCGAGATCTAATCGGACAGCAATACCTAAGCTTCACCGCGATATTAAATTATAGTATGATATTCTTGTGAAAAATTTTACCAGAGTGAATAGGGGCAAGCTGATGAGAAAACCAATCATTGCAGTCGATATGGACGATACCATCTGTCATCTCGTCAAACGAGCCATATACCATAACAATAGTGAATTTCCCACTCATACGCTTCGGTATGAAGAAATGTTAGATTGGAACACCGATCATCTACGTCATCCCAAAAGCACGCATGATGTATTTTATGGGCGACCGGGTTTGTTTGAGGAACTTGAACTGTATGACGAGTATGTTGTAGAAGAGATGGAGAAGCTTTGCAATGCTTTTGATGTCATTATTGTGACAGCGGCAGAACCCAAGACCGTCGTAGAGAAATGGAACTGGCTTCAAAGACATATGCCATTCATTCCGATTGAGAACTTTTTCCCATGTAAACGAAAGAACCTGATTAACTATGATCTCCTGATTGATGATGGTCCTCATAATTTAGTGCCTGCGCTAGAGGAGGGGAAAAAGGTGCTTTGCATTCCTCATCCATGGAATCTGAGAGTAAGAGAGCAATATGAGTTCCCCGTCATGACATCCTGGCAAGGAGCAAAAGAACGAATCGACTCCATTTTAGGAGTTCTGTATAAATAATAGAACCATTCGTAAAAAAACAGCTGGCTCCTTTGGAACTGGCTATTTTGCTAGAAAGAATAGCACTTATGATTGAAATAAAATGGTACAATTGATATGCATTATCCATGAGGAGGGAACGTGTATGACCATGACTATGGGTCAGATTGTGAATCATCTGACCAAGGGAATAAGCATACCCAACACCACCGTAGATCTACTGGACCCAGGATATATAGATACTGAGGTGCAAGGAATTGTAACCGCTTTCTCAGCTTCGCAGTATGTAATAGAGCAAGCTATTTCTTTAGGTGCAAATTTTATCATTACGCATGAAGGCATCTTTTATAGTCATCAGAGAATGCATGAATGTTTACTATATGATCCTGTTTTTTTGCAAAAATCTCGCCTCATTGCCGATGCAGGTATAGGCATTTATCGGTTTCATGATGCCATACATCGTTATCAACCGGATGGAGTGATAGTTGGGCTTCTTCAGGCGCTTGGCTGGCACAACTACATTGTGAAACAACAGCCGACGGCCGCCATTTTGACTATTCCGGCTATGGAAGTTAAGGAGATCGCTGAATATATCAAAGCCAAACTACATATTCGTTATGTACGGGTGGCTGGCGAGGTTTCCATGCCATGTGAACGAGTGGGAATCTCAGTAGGATACAGGGGAGGTGGTGAACTAGCCATTCCATTATTTCTAAATGAAAATGTGGATTTAGTCATTGCCGGTGAGGGCCCAGAATGGGAAACACCAGAATATGTTAAAGATGCTGTCTATCAAGGGCAAAGTAAAGCACTTATCATGCTGGGACATGCTGAAAGTGAAGCACCTGGGATGAAGTATCTCGCAGATGTACTTTCCGCCCAATTTCCAATGCTCCCCGTACACTTTATAGAAGATCGCCCGGTGTATCAAATATTGTAATGAGAACACGTCTTTTGTGATGGTCATCCCGCACTGTTGTTATATCCGCTCATCCACTTTATGAAATGGAGGCAAGATGATGGGAAGCAGAGTGATTATGCCGTTCAAAAAAGACTGGAAATTTATAGAAGGTAATTATGCAGGTGCTGAGAAAATGGACTACAACGATGAGCATTGGCGGCTCCTTCAAGTCCCTCATGATTGGAGCATTGAAAAGTCCTTTGATCCGCATATGCTGTATGGTGGCAATCAAGCTTATTTGCCGAGATGGTCTGTGGGATGGTACAGAAAGCATTTTAATGTGAAGCCCTCCTCTCCAAAACAGCGCGTATACATACAATTTGATGGCATTCACAGTAACAGTGAGGTTTGGATCAATGGGCATTTTGTGGGCAAGCGACCCTATGGATATGTTAGCTTTCAATATGATTTGACTCCATATATTCGGTGGGATGAGGAGAATGTGCTTGCCGTCAAAGTGGACAATACGATTCTTTCACCTGATAGATGGTATTCGGGGGCCGGTATTTATCGTAATGTTTGGCTGATTTGTACGGATTATATTCATATAACCGAATGGGGGACTTACATTACCACACCTGAAATTTCGCCAGATGAAGCCAAGGTGACTGCCAGAATCCAGGTCACTAATCATCACGCGCATGCCGTAGAGTGTACGATTATGACTGAAATGCTGGACTCACAGGGACAGATCAAAGGAAAAGTGGAAAACCGAGTAACTCTTTTGGGCTGTGAAACGGGGGAAATAGAGCAAAAAGCGCGAGTTTTAGAGCCAGAACTATGGTCACCGGACAACCCAGTGCTCTACGAAGCTCAGACGACGATCTATTGCGACAATACAGAGGTGGATCGTTATTGTACTCCGTTTGGTATAAGAGAAATGAAGCTGGATACACAAAAAGGTTTATTGCTGAACGGAAGTAATTTAAAGCTAAAGGGAGTGTGCATTCACCATGATTTAGGCTGTCTGGGGGCTGCTTACCATGATACAGCCATGAAGAGAAGGCTGCAGAGGCTGAAAGAAATGGGCTGTAACTCGATTCGTTTTGCTCATAACCCGATGGCGCCCGAATTATTAGATTTATGTGATCAGATGGGGTTCTTGGTGGTTGATGAAGCTTTTGACAAATGGAAGTCTCTTTTCTATGAGCATTTGTATGATGAGTGGTGGGAAAAAGATCTGGAAGCAATGTTGCTCAGGGACAGGAATCATCCCAGTGTTTTCATGTGGAGCGTTGGGAATGAAGTGGAAAACCAAGGTCAGCCATCCATGCTCAAAATGTTGGAGCAGCTCGTGGGTTTCTGCCATGAAAAAGACCCGACTCGACCAGTTACATGTGCACTTGAGCCGCATAATACACCAATCAGCTTGCGTGAGGGTTCGATTGAGGCCAAAGTGGAGCATACCAAACAGCTGGCACAACGAGTGGATGTTCTGGGGGTAAACTATCAGGAGCAGTGGTATGAGCACTATAGAGCGGCCATGCCGGATACGCTTATCCTTGGAACAGAAACATTCCCATACTATCGGGGTAAGGATAACCGGGTTAAAGGTTATTTGCCTATGAATCCCTGGTTTGATGTCGCTAATCATGATTATGTGATCGGTCAATTTGTTTGGAGTGGAATTGACTATTTGGGAGAAACGAGCTATCCCTCCAAAGGGTGGTCTTCGGGTCTGATTGATACTTGCGGATTCCGCAAACCAGTATCTTATCTCCAACAAAGTTTATGGTCTGATCAGCCTATTGTGCACATAGCCGCATTTAACGAACACATGAAATCGGAATTTAATCCGACATGGACGATGCACTGGAAATCTCCGGCCATGGAAGATCACTGGACATTTCCTGAATACGGTGGAAAATTGATACGGTTGGTTACCTTCACCAATTGTGAGAGCGTGGAATTGATCGTGAATGATGAATCATATGGTAAGAGGAAGCTAGTGGATTACCCTAATCATTTAATCCTATGGGAGCTTCCCTATACACCGGGCAAAATCCGGGCTGTGGGTCGCAATGGAAACGAGAAGGTTTGTGAGCATGAACTGACCACTGCCGGGGCTCCTTATGCTCTAAAGTTGGAGGCCGATCGGACGGTTCTACCTGCTGATGGGCATGAGATATCTCATGTGGAAGTAACGGTCATAGACCCAAACGGGATCATCGTACCTAACCAGGATTTTGATGTAATCTTTAAACTGCAGGGAGATGGTCGTATCCTTGGAATAGACAATGGTAATCTCACCAGCGATGAATCCTTCAAGGGGAATGAGAGACGAACACACAGGGGAAGGTGTCTCGTTGTTATACAATCCGGTTATGTGGCTGGTGAGTTGTTGCTTCAGGCGTCAGCAGATGGAGGGTTGCTGGGAGAAACCAGACTGAAAATAGAAGAAGAATCCAAAAGACAATTCAAGGCTGATTCAGTATAGAGCTTGTATAGTTTAATTAAAAGGTCTGAATAGGTGACGAGTGCTCATGCTCTACCTGCTCAGGCCCTTTTTAATATGTTTACAACTGACAGTCAATAGCCATCTATGACTATAATTCTCTTTTTGACAAATAGTTTGGATACGAATAGAATGACTAATTATAATATAACTTATTAAAAGATTAATAAAAAGTGGTGATAAGGAGATAAGTAAATGCCAGTAGAACCCTCCATGAATCCCAGGGTAATTCGTAACATTTTATTTTTGTTATTCGCTTTACCGGGTGTAGCTTTTGCTTCCTGGGTGTCTCGAACGCCTATTATCCGGGATATTTTACATGTCTCGACTGCCGAAATGGGAATTATAATTTTTGGATTAGCCGCAGGTTCTTTAGTGGGACTACTTAGTGCAGGCAATATGATTTCTCGTATAGGTGGACGGGCGGTCATTCTGAGAAGTGCGATTTTGATTGTGATCGGTTTTGTCATTGTAGGGTTGGGAACTGCATTTTCGCTCACGAGCATCGTATTTGCTGGTTTGGTCATCTTTGGAGGTGGCTATGGGACAGCGGAAGTAGCTCTTAATGTCGAAGGTTCTGCGGTAGAAAATCAATTGCAAAAAACGCTTTTGCCTGCTTTTCACGGTTCATTTAGTATGGGGACACTTGTAGGTGCGGTTATTGGCTCTGGAGCAGCGGCACTACACATACCTGTTGTGGTCCATTTTGGAGCTATGGCTGTCATGATTGCAGCGGTAACCTTCTATTTTTATCGTTTTCTGCCTCACGATACAGGTGTAGAGAAAGAAGTTCCTACTCAAAAGGTCGGATCTAATCTCAAGGCGCAGCTTGCTGTATGGAAAGAAAGACGGATTTTACTAATCGGTATCATCGTGTTAGGTATGGCGTTTGCAGAAGGGTCTGCGAATGACTGGCTGCCGCTAACGATGGTAGATGGTTATGGCGTGGATTCTTTAACAGGTTCCTATATGTATGGACTATTTGTGGCAGCGATGACCATTGGACGTTTTACTGGCGGATTCATACTGGATAAATACGGCCGTGTCCCTGTGTTGAAAGGGAGTGCTGTCCTGGCTGCTATCGGTATCATTCTAGTGATCTGGGGACAGCATTACCTCATGGCCGGACTGGGCGTCGTATTATGGGGGCTTGGAGCCTCACTTGGTTTTCCTGTGGGCTTATCTGCTGCCGGAGACGATCCTCGTGGTGCAGCTATCCGGGTTGGAGCCGTAGCCACGATCGGTTACATTGCCTTTTTAGTAGGCCCCCCAGGATTAGGGTTTTTAGGTGAACATGTTGGACTTCTACATGCCTTGATTGTAGTGCTTGTTGGCGTTATTGTTGCTGGTTTGATATCGGGTGCAGCCCAACCTATTGGGATGAAAGAAAAAAATCAGATTAAAATATAAAGGGGATTGTCCCATGACTATGAAAACGGAAAAACAAAAGATGATGGATGGAGAACTTTATGTAGCTGCTGATCCTCAATTAACGCAAGAAAGAGAGTATGCGAGAAGATGTGTACGTCTCTTTAATCAGACGGCAGAGACGGATCGTAAGTACCGTGAAAAGTTACTTAAGGAGCTTTTCGGATCAACTGGTGAAAATATAGGTATGGAACCCAACATACGCTGTGACTACGGATACAATATCCATGTTGGGGAAAATTTCTACGCCAACTTTGACTGTACCATTTTGGATGTTTGCGAAGTGCGCATTGGAGATAATTGTTTCCTGGCTCCAGGAGTTCATATTTACACAGCGACTCATCCCATAGATCCGTTTGAACGGATCGCTGGCCCAGAGTATGGGAAACCTGTAACGATTGGCAACAATGTATGGATTGGCGGTAGAGCAGTTATTAATCCCGGTGTTACGATAGGTAATAATGTCGTAGTGGCATCAGGAGCAGTAGTAACCAAGGATGTTCCAGATCATGTGGTTGTAGCTGGAAATCCAGCACGAGTGATAAAGCAAATTAAAATCTCCTAAACAGCATACAGGCAAATCATTTAATATTTGTACCGATGATCCTATTAAAAGCGCTCCTTATTTTAATAGGATCATTTAATTTAAAGACTTGTATACTTATGGTCTTCAAGATTGAACTATACAGAGTAATAAATAATCATATTCATCCGAACCAGGGTTTCTCCTAGATTATAGTAAATGTGTGGGCGGTCTGCTTTAAAGCGGATCGAATCTCCAGCTTTAACCGTGTATATTTCCTCACTGACTTTTACCACCATCTCACCCTCAAATACCGTAATAAATTCTTCTGTACCTTCACGATGCGGCGCTGAACTCAGTTCTCCGCCTGCTTCAATCTCTACGGTGTAAACCTCAAAATTTCTACTTCCTTCATAGGGGAAAAATGGATACAACCGATATTGATTATTTTCTTCAAGCACTTGTACTTTGCTTTTAGGAACGACTACTGCATCTGAAGGTGGTTCATTAATCAGAGCAGTGAAAGAGATTTTCAAGCCGTTCGCAATTTTCCATACGGTTGTAATCGAGGGATTAGATTCTCCGCGCTCAATCTGACCGAGCATCGTTTTACTGATCCCCGTCAGATCAGCTAATTTATCTAAACTTAATTTTCTTTCATTTCTTAGATGTTTCAAATTTTTACTTAAAATCAGATTAATATTCTCCATAATTCTTCGCTCCTATTGTGCTTTATAAAGAACATATTGTACAATCATAAAGTACAAATGTACGTCTCAACGTACATTTCATTCAATTATAACATACGGGAGTTGATTGTTGCATGCCGTTTATTCCGTTCCTTTCTTATGCACTTGTTAGCAGCTTTACGCCAGGTCCCAACAATATTATGTCTTTAGACAGTGCCAGGCGGTTGGGTTTGAAAAAAGCATTCCCATTCTTGCTGGGAGTAACAGCAGGTTGTTTCGCCATTATGCTGTTAGCCTGCTATTTTAATCTTGCTTTGTATCATTTTTTGCCACGGGTTAAGATCTGGATGAATGTTCTCGGCAGTCTGTATATGCTTTATCTGGCGGTGAAAATTGCAAAGAGCAAATCCTCTACGGAGGATAATGATCACAATGAGGGATATTCCTTCAAATCAGGACTGTTGCTACAATTTATCAATTTAAAAATCATTTTGTATGGTATTACGGTCATTTCAACGTTTGTAATGCCTTATGATGTATCGTATATAGAGCTTATTACGATTTCATTACTCCTGACCTGTATTGGTTTTGTAGCTGTAGTGAGCTGGGCGATTTTTGGCGCAGTGTTTCAACGTTTCTTGAATAAGCATGAGCGTTCCTTCAATATCATAATGTCCTTATTGCTCCTTTATAGTGCACTATCGATATGGATGTAAATGAGTACCTTATTCATCATAGAAAAGAAAGGTTCCTGACTATAGGCAGGAGCCTTTTTTCGTGTGAATTGAGCTTATTCTACGAGTCATAACATACAATCGGACAGAATGGATGAGTCTCCTGATCATTTAGCTGCAAAACGGGTATTACCTTAATAGATAAAGCTGTTGACAACTTGTATATACATGACTTAATCTTGTATATACAAGATGTTGAAAGCGTTATATTATTTTTTACGCTACTTCATTTCGCAAGAAAGGAATGAGCATGAATGGAAGCAATGAACAAGACTTTAATTCCTCAAGATAAGGACTGGTGGCGCAAATCAGTGGTCTATCAGGTTTATCCCAAAAGTTTTAACGATACAACGGGCAAAGGAACCGGTGATATAAGAGGACTGACGCAAAAGCTGGATTATTTAAAAAAACTGGGTGTGGATATTGTCTGGTTGCAGCCTGTATATGTCTCACCACAACGTGATAACGGGTATGATGTAGCCGATTATTGCCAGATTAATCCCGATTATGGAACAATGCAGGATTTTGAAGAATTGAGCGAGGGAATCCGGGCGCGTGGGATGTACCTAATGATCGACATCGTGGTTAACCATTCTTCCACAGAACATGCCTGGTTCCAGGAGGCACGGCTTTCTAAGGATAGTGAGTATAGGGACTACTATATCTGGCGTGATCCAGCACCCGATGGTGGACCTCCAAACAATTGGGTTTCCAAATTTGGTGGACCAGCTTGGCAATATGACGAGGCAACAGGCCAATATTTCCTGACACTGTTTGATAAGACTCAGGCGGATCTAAACTGGGAAAATCCCAAAGTCCGTCAAGAAGTTGTCAATCTGCTGGAATTTTGGGCTGAGAAGGGAGTTAGTGGTTTCCGACTGGATGTCATTAATTTGATTTCCAAGGATCAGCAATTCTCGGACGATGATAGAAGCACGGCTCCTGGCGACGGACGTAAGTATTATACGGACGGTCCACATGTGCATGAATACATCCATGAGTTACATGAGAAAGTATTTGCCAAACAGAATAGCGTCACTGTGGGTGAGATGTCCTCCACCTCACTGGATCACTGCATCCGTTATTCCAATCCAGAGAGAAAAGAATTGTCCATGACCTTTAATTTTCATCATTTGAAGGTGGATTACCCAAATGGACAGAAGTGGGAACTCATGCCATATGATTTTGAAATGCTGAAAAAGCTATTTTCGGATTGGCAAACGGGCATGCAACAGGGTGGCGGCTGGAGTGCATTGTTTTTTAATAATCATGATCAGCCAAGGGCAATCTCTCGCTTTTTGGATGATGGCGAATACCAAGCGGAAAGCGCTAAGCTGCTGGCAACCACGCTACATGGTCTTCAAGGAACGCCTTATATATTTCAGGGTGAAGAGATTGGGATGGCCAACCCGCAGTGGGCAGACATTGAAGAGTTTCGGGATGTTGAATCTCTGAATATGTATCGTATCTTACAGGAGCAAGGCAAAAGTGCAGAAGAAGCATTGAATATCATTCGAGAGCGGTCTCGTGATAATTCGAGAACACCGATGCAGTGGGATGGTACTCGCAATGCGGGCTTCACTTCAGGTACTCCCTGGATTAAGGTAGATGAACGATATCCACAGATTAATGTTCAGGCTCAGTTAGAGGACCCGAACTCTATCTATCACCATTACCGTAAGCTAATTCAACTGCGTAAGACGGTGCAAGTCATTACCGATGGGAATTATCTACGCCTGGACGAAGCTCATCCTCAGGTCTATGCCTATCAACGCAGCAATGAAGAGGAGACTTTGATCGTCATCTCCAATTTTAGCGGACAGAATACGCAATTCCGTATACCGGATTCATTTTATTCATCATTAGAAAATCAAGCGTTGGATGCGGCTGAGCTCTTAATTGGTAATACTCAGCACGCCCCGGAGCTAAAACAAGTGATCTCTTTGACCCCATATGCTTCCTATATGTGGATTGTTCGTAGACTTAGTGAATAGTATGGAGACATCTAGTAGCACCCCGGGCACGTTATCTTTGATAACCGGGGTTGCTGCTTTAAAATGAGCGAACGTTAAGGGAGTGGGCTAAATGGCGATTGAAAGATCACAGGTAGAAGACATTATAAAAGCCGTTGGTGGCAAAGACAACATAGAGGCCTCTACGCATTGCGTAACTCGTCTGCGATTTGCCCTTTATGATGATAAGCTGGTAGACAAAGATGCACTCGAACAAAATGATCTGGTCAAAGGCCAATTTTCTTCACAAGGACAGTATCAGGTCGTAATTGGCCCAGGTCTGGTGGATAAGGTATATGACGAAATGATCTCCATTACAGGAGGTAGTCGGGCTTCTAAAGACGATGTCAAAAATGCGGCAAGCAAAAAACAAAATCCAATTCAGCGTGCCATCAAGACGCTGGCAGATATTTTTATCCCTATCTTGCCCGCAATCGTGACTGCAGGCTTATTGCTTGGAATAAATAATATTTTGACTGGTAAGGGAATCTTCTTCGAAGGAATGGCTCTGGTTCAGGTCTATCCTCAATGGACCGACTTTGCTGCTATCATTAACATCATTGCCAGCACCGCATTTACATTTCTACCTGCCTTAATTGGATGGTCGGCCGTTGTCAGGTTTGGCGGCAGTCCTTTACTCGGGATCGTACTGGGTCTGATTCTGGTTCATCCGGATCTGCTAAGTGCATACGGTTATGCGGATGCGGTTACAAAGGGCACCGTTCCGGTTTGGAATTTGTTTGGGTGGGAAGTGAACAAGATTGGTTATCAAGGACAGGTTTTACCCGTTTTAGTATCCGCTTACGTGCTCGCCCACATTGAGAAATTCCTAAATAAGAAGATAGCGGATTCATTTAAGCTGTTACTCGTAGCACCGATTACATTATTAATAACGGGATTTCTGGCTTTTACAGTGATCGGTCCGGTTACTTTTATGATTGGTAATGCCATTACGTCTGGTCTTGTATACGTTTTCGATTTGGCACCTGCGCTGGGAGGCCTGATTTATGGAGGCTTGTACTCCTTGCTCGTGATTACGGGAATGCACCATACTTTCCTGGCGGTGGACGTGCAATTAATTGGTACGCAGGGTGGAACATTCCTTTGGCCGATGCTGGCGCTGTCCAATATCGCTCAGGGTGCCGGAGCACTGGCAATGATGCTGGTATTGAAGGAGCAAAAGGGAAAAGGATTGGCTCTTACCTCTTCAGTGTCTGCATTTCTGGGTGTAACCGAGCCTGCCATATTCGGAGTGAATATCCGATATAAATATCCGTTTGTATTCGCAATGATCGGTTCCGGTATTGCAGGTATATTGCTCACCGTAAATCATGTGATGGCTTCTTCCATTGGTGTGGGCGGGATTCCAGGCTTCTTGTCTATTTTCCCAAACAACTGGGGTGTATTCTTCATCGGGATGGCGATCGTGTTAATTGTGCCGTTTGCTTTAACTTTAATGTATGGCAAGTTGTTAACTAAGCGCCGTCAGGCTGCACCAGCCAATGATTCCGTAAGGAAAGACTCGCTTCCGCAAAATACCGCACTAGATGTGCTTGAAGTGAGGACTCCCGTACGAGGACGTGTTGTACCGTTAGAACAAGTTCCTGACCCGGCTTTTGCCGAACGGCAGATGGGTCAAGGTATAGCAGTGGAACCGAAGGATGGCAAAATTCTTGCCCCTTTCAGTGGGCAAGTCATTCACATCATGGTGAAAAGCAAGCATGCCTTGATCTTAGAGCATCCGACAGGTGTACAGATTCTGGTACATGTGGGAATTAACACGGTGTCCCTGAAGGGGGAAGGATTCACCATGCATGTGGAGACAGGTCAAACCGTAAAGCAAGGCCAGCTATTGATGGAATTTGACCGTGAGCTGATTCAGAAATCGGGATACCCCATTATTACACCAGTCATTGTCCCGGATGGTCAGAGTATGATTGAATCGGTTGAGGAACTGCCGGGTGAGGCAGACGATTTGCAGTATACCTTAATGAGAATTCATTTGAATTCTTCATCAGACAATACGAATTAAGTAAGATTCATCGTACAGCCTATTTTAGTGAACAGGAAGTGAAAGGATGCTACAATGAACGTGGTGATGAAAATTGACAAAGAATATATTTTTGCAAATTTATCAGGAGTACTCGGGACGAATCCAGACAGGCGAATTGGCTCCAGGCACGAAAATGCCATCTGAAAATGAACTGGCCCGAGAGTATAACACTTCTCGCGAAACCGTACGTAAGGCACTTCACATGCTTGCACAAAATGGGTATATCCATAAAATAAAAGCTAAAGGATCTTTTGTTCTGGATATGGGACGGATGGATTTCCCTATAGGAGGCTTGGTCAGTTTCAAGGAAATGTCTGAACGGATTGGGCGTACATCACGAACAATTGTACATGAAAATCATTTAATTCCAGTTCCAGATGACATAGCCAATCATCTTGAGATTAACAAAGACAAGTATTTGGTCTGGAAAGTTATTCGTGCGCGTGAGATTGAGGGTGAATGCGTCATACTGGATAAAGATTACTTTCGATCAGACATTGTACCTGTGCTTACCGAGGAAATTAGTCGTGGGTCCATCTACGAATATTTGGAGGGAGAACTCCATCTTCAAATCAGCTATGCCAAAAAAGTGGTTTCCGTAGAAAATGCAGACGAAGAAGATCATAAACTGATGGACCTTCAGAACTACACTCATGTGGTCGTAGTACGTAACTATGTTTATCTGGAGGACACCACCTTGTTCCAGTATACCGAGTCAAGGCATCGGTTGGACAAATTCCAATTTGTCGACTTTGCCAGACGTTCCCACGGTGAAGAGAAAAGAACTGATTTTTTTAAATAACGATCAATAAAACAGTTAAGAAACCCCGTCTTTTGAAGACGAGGGTTTCTTTTTTACCTTGGATGCAGCTGCTGAGCAGCTTGTATACTGGCATTTGAGGGATTTGAATTTGCGTTTTATCCAAAAGCTGTTTATAGAATATTAAAAGGTTATATACTGTTTAGAATACAATTCCATGATCAGTGCAATGGGAATGAGGTGTATGTTATTTATGTATAGAGTGGCTATCTGCGATGATGAGCACAAGCACAGAGAACTTGTTAAAAATATGCTGATTACTTTGTCGTTAAAGACCAATATAGAATTTAAAGTTGAATTATTCGACTCAGGAGAACAGCTGGTATCTTATTATCAAAACTATGAGTCTCCATTCCATATCTTAATATTGGATGTTGAAATGAATGGCATAAACGGAATTCAAACCGCCCAAAAAATAAGGAATTTAAATCATCTAGATGAACAGATTGTTTTTTTAACGAGCTACCCTGAATATATGGTGGAAAGTTTTGACGTAGTCACATTTCAGTATTTAATAAAACCGATTGCTCCCCATATCTTTGAGGAAAAAATGATAAAGCTGTGTCAATATTTTCAATCTCTCGATAAAAAATTCGTTATCATCAAGTCAGCTTATGAGGAAGTGCTTTTAAAATATGATGATATCATTAGTATTGAAGTGGTCAAAAGCTTAACCATAAAAAACAAACTGCATTTTGTAACCTCTACTCAAACCTATGATAGCAAAGGGATTCTTTCGGACTATGCTTCAGCATTAAAAGAACATAATTTTCTACAAATTCATCGTTCGATTATTATAAACTTAATTCATGTGAAAAAATTTGCTGGCGGTGATGTTTTGATGTCAAATGATGTGAAGTTACCTATTGGGCGTTCTAAAATAAAAGAAGTTAAAGATCTATATACCAAATTTATGATCATGAAGATGCATTAATATGATGGAATATAGCTACCTGCTTCTTAACCTATGTGTTGTACTGGTGATGTGCTTTCAAGTGAATTTTTACTTTAACTCGGTTTTTGATAAGTCCAATCGAAAGCCAAATAGATTCATATATTTCATTATTTTCGGGTTGCTGAACATCTTATATTTAAGTGTTTATCTGTCTCCTACGCTATCCTCGATTTTGGCATTACTTGTCATATTTAGTTTAGCGCAATCTTATACAGTGGAAATAAAGACAAAGATCATTTTTTCTATCCTTTATGCTGTATTGATAACCATCGTTAATTTTATATCTCTTTATATTTTATATGCTGTAGGCTCCGTTAAAATTAGCAACTTTAGCCATTTGGGTGGGCAAGATCACTTGATATCCTCTAAGGTTATGTTACTCAGCTGCATTATCATGTTTGCTGTCATTCAGATTATACGGCTATTTGCCAAACGCAGAACCTTCCCTTTGCAGCATCGTTACTATATTTTATTTTTAATCGTTCCCATCATAAGTTTATACCAGGTCAATGTTTTATCTGTTTATAGTGAAAAGAATATGTATTATTTTGGTTCTATTATTAGCTTTATTTTTTTAAATGTTTTTATCATATATATTTTCGATAATATCATTGAAAAATTTCAATTAATGCATGAAAATGCTCAATTACAACATCAGATGGACTACCAAGATGCTAACTACGAAAAAACGGTTTACAGCTTCAAAAATATGAAAAGAATCATTCATGATACACACCAACAGTTTTTGTATATTGAAGAATGTATCAAGAGAAATGAATTGGCTGAGGCGAGTGAACATATTAAGGTTACATTAAATAAAATCGAAGGAGCCTATCAAAGGGTTAATACCGGTAATCTGGTTATAGATGCTCTTGTCACAAATAGTCTTAATATTGCTCAGGCCAATGGCATCAAGGTAGATACTCAGCTTAACTTGTATTCACAAAAAGTAAATATTGAACGTTATGACTTGTGTGTCGCTCTGGGCAATATGCTGGATAATGCCATAGAAGCATCTAAAAAGGTCAAGATTGCGGATGATAGGTACATTCTTATTAAAATACATTCCAATGAGTCCGCGCTTTTCATTCACATCCTGAATCATGTGGAGAATGAAGTGGCTCATTTGCATAGTCAAAAATCAAACCCGGATGTACATGGCATTGGCTTGACCAATATATCCAGAATATGTGACAAATACGGTGGGAATATGACCATTGAAACAAAAAATAAAGTATTCGATAATATGGCTTTATTGCCATTTTATAAGGACAATTCTTAGACATCTTGCTGTTTAGGGATTGTTTTTTTCGTTTCAGGGTGACTTTTTTATATAGAATCCTCGTTCATAGTATGATCAGTCCAGTAATAATCTGGGAACCCATAAGAGGAGGAAATATGGAATGAAGAAAATAATAGCTGTGTTCATTTCGGCTATGCTTTTTGTACTGCCGATGACGAATGCTTTTGCTCAAGACAATCCTGAACCCATTAAGGAAAAGGCTCGCAATCTGGCCTCGGAGCTGGTATCCAAATACGGTGCTAGCGGTGTGCAGTATGCCATTAGGGACCATGGAAACATCGTATTATCGGATAGCGTGGGTGTAAAGAATAAAGCAACCAACGAGCCAATCACCAAGGATACGATGTTCGGTATAGGCTCTACAAGCAAAATGTATGTATCTGCTGCAACGATGATGCTGGTGGATACCCATAAGGTAGATATTGATCAGCCGCTAACAACATACATTAAGGACTTTACAATGGCTGATGAAAGATACAAACAAATTACACCGCGTATGCTGTTAAATCATTCGTCGGGTCTTTACGGTGCCCACTATAAAAATAGTATGTTATTTAATGACAATGATACAGAAAATCATGATGAGCTATTGCTGAGATTACGATCAGAGACTTTAAAATCCAACCCCGGTGAATATTCTGTATATAGTAATGATAGTTTTCAATTGCTTGAAATATTGGTTGAACGGGTGAGTGGTCTAAGTTATACCGAATTTCTGGCAAAGCATATTAGTGCCCCTTTGGGTTTGAACTCTACGAAAACACCACTCGATCAGTTTGACAGACAAAAGCTGTCCAAAACTTATTTTCCTGCGATTGAGGGGGCCTTACCCGTTGAAAATGCCAATGTCATCGGGACAGGGGGCTTATACTCTACCGCAGAAGAGGTGGCTATGTTTTCAGAAGTATTAATGGGGAACAGACCCGATATTTTATCTGCACAATCGGCGAAGTCCATGCAAAGTCATGAATATCGAAAAGGAATATGGGTACCTGAAGAGACAAACAGCTTTAATTATGGGCTTGGCTGGGATGCGGTTCAGTTGGCACCGTTTAGTGATTACGGAATAACTGCGCTATCCAAGGGTGGGGATACTGTTTTGTATCACTCTACTTTGATCACCATACCAGAGCATCAAATTTCTATGGCTGTGCTTTCATCTGGAGGGTCTTCCATCTTAGATAGTATTTTTGCTTCTAACGTTTTATTGGAAGTTTTAAAAGATAAGGGCATCATTAAAGACATCATACCAGATAAAACATTTGAGGCTCCTGTAAAAGTGGAAATGCCATCTGATTTACTTTCTTATTCGGGATTATACGGTTCTGTGGGTACAACCATCAATGTAGAGATTAAAAACGGTGAGTTTGATTTACCTGCTTTTTTGGATGGATTCGTCCCGGCGCAAAAATATGTGTATACAGGTGATGGACAATTCAAAAGCAGTGATGGCAGTGTAGCCGTAAGCTTTGACAAACAAAAAAACGGGAAAACGTATATTAAGGCTAACATTTATTTAAACTTTCCGGGATTAGGCCAAATGGTTATGGTGATTTATGAATATCAAAAGCTTGATGCCAATCCTCTAAATACTACAGTTAAAAAGGCATGGGAAAATAGAAACGGGAAAAATTATTATGCTTTGGATGAAAAGATATCTTCCATATTTTATCTGGCCCCCTCATTTATAACAAAAAAAATATCCGTTGATCATGATGGATACGCAAGTGGTACTAAAATTGTGGATGAGAATAAAGCAGTAAATGCCGTTGAGATTCCTGTTATGAGTGGAAGAGATGCATTTGATCTGAATTTTTATACCAAGGATGGTTCGGAGTATTTAACCATAGATGGACAATCCTATATCAGTGAAGATGCTGTTAAACCTATCTTGGGAGGAAAATCAGTGTACACCATACCATCTAATGGCCAAGCCACATGGTATAAAATAGATAAAAACTCAGCCAATAAAACGATGACCGTTGATTTTCCAAAAAGCGGAGGCTTCGCTGTCTATGATGAAAACGGAGCGGTTGTACAATTTTCAACTGCTAGCAATAACAATTCGGTTGTACTGCCCAAAGGTGGCTTGATCGTTTTAGGTGGCCATGCAGGGGATGGATTTAAAATCAATTTGAATTAAGCGTGTAGCCGCTTCTGGAAATTCAGGAGCGACCGTTGCAGTGTTGGATGGTTATGAAGACAACCGCGAATCTTAAGTCGAATTGGCTTTTATATAAGGCCAATTCGACTCTTTCATTCGGCAGATGAGCCTAAATCCGTAATAGATAATTTTATATCGAAGGTTACGGGTATTTTGCTGAATTTGTAATCCCAATCATCCTTTACTTTTTTCCACACTTGAGGCTGCTCAATATTTAAACGTTCACCAAAACTGGCGACATCGACTTTATATTCTGATTGTAATTTGTGCATAAGAGACTTAATCCTTCTAGTCACTTCTTTTTCAAATTCTTTCTCAGCCTCTTTCATGTTTCGTGTCTCTGTCGGGTTCACTTTCTCATCCCAGTTTTCGATTAAACGTCCTTTGGATTCAATTTTTACGTGAAACGAGATATCGTTACCCTCGGTCACCTTCGCTGTTATTTTGCTTTTTACCGATTTGATCTCATAAGTTATAGCTTCATTCCGCTTGTCATACGTTTTGACAGCTCCGCCCTCAACATCACCTTTAATCCATGCAATGCTCTCTACGTCTTGTTGTCCCAAACTACCGATCCAGTGACCGGTGTCTCCTTTAATAACACCAGCACCCGAAAATTCTAATTCCCCATCGGATTCAGAAATGTTTTGCAATATATAGCTTTTTTTGGAGTGCATCAACCCATCCAATTCAGACAAATTGACTCCCCTCATCACCTTGCTGGTTCTGAAATGATTACGAAGCATATACAGAATATGAATGGATGGGACCTCGTCCTTATATTTGGTAACTAAGGTATCAGCTGCACGTTCCTTACTTAAGAAAACAAAACAACTCGGACGAATATCATTATCACGAAGCACAAAATCCATCAATTGCTGCATCGTCTGTTGTTCTGCCAATTTGGTGGAAACCACCATGACCTTTAGATGGTGACCAATAATCGGGCGATCCAGACGGAGGGATAATTGCCGGAAGATTTCAAGTAAAGAATCCCCGGTGGCAGCTATATTAATATAGTTTGGCCCTTGTCCACCACCTTGTTTTGCCGTGTTTCCAAAAGTCTTTTTGGGGACGATTTGCACAGTGGCAGTAATTTTATTTTTCTTGAAGTAACGGCTGCCTTCCTTTTCCAGGTCCTTTTCCACTGTGCTGGGCTCACCCTTATCCAGAGCCAGTCCTGTATACATGCTTAGTTCTTCTATTTCTCTGCTGCTCCAGCAACCGGCTTGAGTTACCAGGAGAATGAAGGCAAGCAGCAAAGATAGGATTTGTTGCCTATACATTTTGCTTCATTCCCTTCTTCCTGATCATGAAAACGATGGAGAGAAGTACCGGAACCAGAAAAAATAAAATGATTCCCATGTATCCGATCGCATCGCCTAGGCTAAACACTTCCATCATACGAACAGGAGTCATTGTGGAGATAAAGATAATTGGGATTAAGCCAAAAATCGCATAACGATATTTAAGGCCAAATACCTGTGAGACACCTAAGGATGCATTGAAGAAAAAACTGCAGAAATTACAAAACATTTGCATCATCCAGATTACCAGCAACGGAAACTCAAGACGTTCAAAAAGAAATCCGGAGATTTCAAAGCTGCGCATTAAATTAATGGTGGGCCAGGTACTTGTCATAGTAGAGTCCACCGATAACCCGCCGACTACCATAACTACTGTCAAAAAGTATAATACCCAAGGGATGCTGATTCCCACTACCATGGCCTTTATGGCTTTTTCAGGGTACTGCAAGAAAGCGACCAGTGTCATGATGACTTCACATCCAGTGAAAACAAGGACAGTCGACTTTAGCCCCTTAACTACTGGAAGAATACCGCTACTCAATACAGGACGAAGATGGTCAATTTCAAAGATCCTTAGGCTAAGGACAAAACAGATGAGTAAAAAGAAGAGACTGATCGGGAGTACAATCTGGTATAACCGCGCAATGGGATTAATACCTCCAAAAACCAGATAACTTCCCACCCAGATGAATGGAATCACAATCGCCCATATGGGTGTCCCTTCAAGCAAAAAATAAATCGTCACTTCAGCTAAAACACGAATCTCAAAGCCAGCGATGATGATAAAGTATATGATTAATAATAGACTTAAAAATCCTCCTGGAATGATACCGACGATTCTCCTGGAGTATTGATACACAGTGTTTCCGGGAAATTGTTGGCTTAATTTTACCATGAGCAACACCACTAATATGACAATACATCCGCCAAGCAGGACAGAGAGCCATGCATCCGGAGTCTTTACCGTTTCAGTT
This sequence comes from Paenibacillus sp. FSL P2-0322, assembly GCF_037975315.1. Lineage (NCBI taxonomy): Bacteria > Bacillati > Bacillota > Bacilli > Caryophanales > Paenibacillaceae > Paenibacillus > Paenibacillus sp. FSL P2-0322. The sequence continues at coordinate 738,261 of NZ_CP150243.1, forward strand.
ACACCTCTTGGCAGTGTCAAAATCCCTGCGCCCAATACCGTATTGGTCAGGAATACTGCCGCCTGTTTGGATGTAATCTTATCATCAGAACGTCTAAACACAATCCTTCCTCCTTCCTCCGGGTGCTATGATTTGCGCTTGCTTTGCTGAGTTTTCATCATAACGGGTCTTCGTTTCATCAGAGATATAGGGGCTCGAATGTACACATCCTTCCAGTCGCTTGGACGCATAGGGGAGAAGGGAGTCACATACGGTACGCCAAAGCTTTTTAATTTCGTCAGATGGATACAAATTAACAGAAAGAACAATACGGTTCCAAACATGCCCAGGATTGCTGCAAATAGCATGCCGACGAAACGCAAAAGACGCAAGGTAATGCCCGCACTATATGTCGGTATCGAAAACGAAGAGATGGCAGTAACCGAAACCACAATCACCAGGAACGGGCTAACAATGCCCGCATTGACAGCAGCATCGCCGATGACTAAGCCTCCCACAATGCCCATGGCAGGACCGATAGGTTTGGGCAATCGTATGCCGGCTTCCCGCAGGATTTCGATAGAGATTTCCAGAATCATAACTTCTATGACAGATGGAAAAGGAACGCCTTGACGGGTCTCGATGATGCTAATAATCAGCTTGGTTGGAATCAAACCGGGATGAAACGATATGAAAGAGATATATAAAGCAGGACCCATAAGCGCTATAAAAGCTCCGCAAAATCGTAACACGCGTAAAAGTGTCCCTGGAATCCAGCGCTCATAATAGTCCTCGGGAGATTGGAGTAGCATACTGAAGGTCACCGGAACAATAAGTGCAAAGGGAGTACCATCCAGCAGAATCGCTACTCTTCCTTCCAACAAAGCACTTATGACACGGTCGGGGCGCTCAGTGTTGTGAGCCTGCTGGAACGGACTTAAATAATTGTCTTCAATAAGTTGCTCCACATAACCGGATTCAGCTAAAAAGTCCATGTCTATTTTTGAAATTCTGCTGTTTACTTCTTTGAGGAGATCCGGATTCACAATATCCTTGATGTACGCGACAACCAGATCTTTTTTGATTCGGCTTCCCACTTGGAATTTCTTCATTTCCAGACTTTTGTTTATGCCTTGGCGTCGAAGCATCGAAGTATTTTCACTTAATACCTCCGTAAAACCGATCCTGGGACCCCGAAGTAATGCTTCAGAGGTTGGTTCATTGACGGAGCGAATGGCGCCATTAGGCGAGCCTACCAGCAGTGCTCCCTTCATTCCTTCAATTAATAAGGCAGTATGCCCTAAAAGTATAGACTCTTGCAGGTCCTCCATATCAGCAACTTCACTAATTTGCGTAAGCGGCATCAAGCTTTCTTTTATAAAAGAGCTATTTATACTTTCCTGCTGTTCCTGTGGGGCCTGCTGGCCGTCAAACATCAAGACCTCCAATACCTGCTTGCTCATTAGCTTTTCATCCTGCATACCATCTATGAAGACTAAAACGGACCGTGCATGATATTTCTTTACTACAAACTCACGAAAATGCACATCACTATTTTCGCCTATAGCTTCTTGGATCGACTTTAAGTCGGAATCGTAATTCCCTGTAATTTTGGAGCTTGGTTCATGCTGCTGATCAGCGTGGCCTTCGTTATGTTCGTCGGAAAGCGGATGATCAGAAGAATGTTTGGATTTTGACCCTTTACTGCCGACAAACGAATAAATCGATGTGTTTATATAAAAAATTCCTAAAGGAATAATCAACGCGAGGCCTGCTTGAAAGAGTGTACTCCAGCTTGGAATATAAGAAATTATTTTAGACCACATGATGATCACCTCCATACGATTAATTCATTTTTCCTTAAGATACAAGTTGTTCCTAAAGTATTCCTTATAAAGGTTGTATTTACTCATTAAATGGTATGTTGACTTGTGGTCTCTTCGTATTTTGGCGGAAAACTCTTTCTATGCTAGTGTGTCAGTTGACACCCATATTAGGATTATGTTAATCTCCAATCAGGAGAACGTTTACTCAATATAATTATTTGAGGGAAATAATATGAAAAAAAATCAAGTGTCCATAAAGGATATTGCCAGGTTAAGTGGAGTTTCTGTAGCTACGGTTTCCCGTGTGATTAACGAGAATGGTCGCTTCTCTGAGGAAACACGGCAGAAGGTTGTTGAAGTAATCCAAAAGTACCAATATGAGACTAACAGCATCGCCAAAAGCCTGCGGATGAGTAAATCACAGACGATTGGCGTTTTGGTGCCGGATATTAATAATGAATTTTTTTCAGTCATTGTACAAAAAGTGGAAAGCTTCTTTTTTAAACAAGGATATTCTACCATTATATGTAATACTGCTAAAGATGCGGAGAAGGAACGAGAATATTTGAAAACTTTGGATGGAAAAATGGTAGATGGTCTGATCTGCATTTCGGGTCAGGAGGAGCTTTCTGCGGAATTGCTTAAACGTCCCATTCCGATTGTATGTATTGACCGACGACCAAAGATTAATACGAACGTAGCTTTTATTGAGTCCAATCATTATGAGGGTGGATTTTTGGCGACAGAGGAGCTGATTAACAAAGGCTGCAAGGAAATTTTGCTGTTGACCAAGCAAAACAATCTATCCTCTGTTAATGAGCGTCTGTACGGGTATAAAGATGCTCTGCAAAAGCATGGACTGCATCCATCCGAGGACCACTTGGTTGCAGTTCGCAATGATGGGCCTACTCTGGAGACCGCACAGGCTGCTATTAAACATGTCTTGGAAAAAGGACTGCGGTTTGACGGTATTTTTGCAACTAATGACTGGTTGGCTTTGGGCGGATTACTGGCGTTACAGAAATTCGGAGTACAGGTCCCCGGTGAAGTCAAGATAGTGGGTTTTGATAATGACACAATTTCCCAATACTGTAATCCACCATTGACTACAATTGAACAGGATAAAGAAACACTTGCAGATAAAGCTTCCAGTATGCTGCTTCGTATGCTGAGTGGAGACAAGATGGAACAAGAGCAGCATTATTCCATCCCAGTACGATTGATACAACGCAGTACCACCTAGTTTCGTGGTCAGATATCATCTTGCATTAGCCAAGGGAGAGGTGAGCATAGGTACTGTTTTACCTCTCCAGAGTAAGATGGTCGAGCTGTGCTCTATTATGCTGTAAACTTTCCCGTTTAATATCCAACAAAAAAATGGTTTGACAACAATATCAGAAAATGATAACTTTAATTATGTTGAATGTAATCGTTTACCCAAGAGAGTCAGAATCCATATGATGTGTGAGAAACCAACAAGTGATGGAGTTCGAGCCATGAACTGTTGTTATTTTTTTCAATGGGTAAACGTTTTCTCTACTGATTTATTCAATACCAAAGGGCATAAAGATCAACTGCTGCTTTTTGGAAAATGTTAAACAGATTATGTCGTTTGAGTAATCGTTTACTCTATTTTAGAAGAAGGGTGATTATGAATGAGTATGTTATTATGTCCTTCCATGATGTGCGCTAATTTCAGCTCCTTGGAACATGAAGTAAACGCGCTGGAAGAAGCCAATGTGGATATTTATCATATTGATATTATGGATGGTAGATTTGTCCCTAATTTCGGAATGGGGCTTCAGGATTTGGAGTTTATCCGTAAACAAACCCAAAAAACAATGGATGTACATCTGATGATAGACAACCCTTCCGCCTATATTGATTTATTTGCCGATAAGGGTGCAGACATCATTTATTTTCACCCGGAGGCCGATATGCACCCGACGCGCACCATTGACCGAATTGTTGGAAGAGGGGTAAAAGCGGGAATCGCTCTTAATCCGGGGACAGCCATTGCTGCAGTAGAACCTTTACTTGGCATGGTTGACTATGTGTTGGTCATGACCGTAAATCCGGGTTTTGCAGGGCAAAAATATTTACCCTTCGTGAACGACAAGATTAAAGCGCTGCAAGCTTTTAAACACGAAAAGGGATTGAATTATACAATCGTGGTTGATGGGGCTATCTCCGAAGAGAAGATCAACGAATTGGCACACTACGGGGTTGAAGGATTCGTACTGGGGACATCCACTTTGTTTGGTAAAGAAGAATCTTACAAAACCATCATTAACAGATTAAAAAATATCTAATTCGGGGAGGAATAAAGCCATGAAAATTGCCATCGGTAGCGACCATGTGGCTGTAGAGCTTAAAACGACGATTTCAACTTATCTTAATGAACTGGGTCATGAGGTCATGGACTATGGACCGCAAACTTCAGAAAGAACCGACTATCCGAAGTATGGAAAGCTCGTTGCAGAGGCTGTGGTCGGAAAGCAGGCTGACGCAGGCATTCTGATTTGCGGCACAGGCGTGGGAATATCCATCTCGGCCAACAAAGTCAAGGGAATTCGGGCTGTAGTATGCAGCGAGCCTTATTCTGCACAGTTGTCCAAGCAGCACAACAATACAAATGTTCTTGCATTCGGTGCACGTGTCGTCGGAAGCGAATTGGCGAAAATGATAGTGAAATCATGGCTGGAGGCTGAGTTTGAAGGAGGACGCCATGGCGACCGCATCAAGATGATATCCGACATCGAGGAACAGCATTTGTGCTGACGAACGACCACTTAAAACATAAATGACTTGGAGGAGATTACATTGGCAAAAAGATTAATCGCAAGCACGAAAACGGATATTTTGAAATTTAGCGCAGCAGATCTAAAAGAATCCATTCTGGCTTCTGAAGGGCGCGTCATTATGGGACAGCATCATGTGATGCTGAATTCCGGCCTGGTCGATGGCGTTACCAATGCGGAGATCCAAGCAGCTTACGGCGCAGATATGGTTATGCTGAATGGCTTTGATATGATCAAGGAAGAATCCAATATCGGATTGCGTGAAATGAAGCATGGCAAGCTGGCTGATAAGCCGTATAGCCTGAAGCAAATCAAGGAATGGGCCGGTGTTCCGCTCGGTATTTATTTTGAGTGTCCAAGCCCGGATGCTCAGGTTGCGGGAGAACAATATGTGGAGGCCAAAGAAGGAAGAATCGCTTCCAGAGAGAACTTCCTGCGTGCCTTAGAGATTGGAGCTGACTTTATCGTATTGGGAGGAAATCCTTCCGCAGGTACAACCTTTGAACGGATCATTGAGGCTACCAAGCTGGCAAAAGAAACACTGGGAGACAAAATCCTGATCTGCGCCGGAAAATGGGAAGACGGAACCATTGAGAAAGTATTGGGTGATCCACTGAGCGAGAGACCTTCCAATGAAATTATTAAAGACTTGATCGATTCTGGTGCTGACGTTATTACGTTGCCTGCACCTGGCTCCAGACATGGTATTACAGTGGAGCACGTCAGACAATGTGTAGAATTTGTCCATTCATATAAACCCGGAACGCTTGCTCTTTCTTTCCTGAACAGCTCAGTTGAAGGGGCAGATGTTCAAACGATTGCCTGGATCGCACTCATGATGAAACAGACGGGCGCGGATATTCATGCCATTGGAGATGGTGGTTATGCAGGAACACCTCTTCCTGAGAACGTATACCAGCTTGCGCTGTCCATTAAAGGACGCAGACATACAATCAAGAGAATGGTAGGAAGAAGCCGGTAACGATTGACCCCGTGTAATTCAGAGACTCTATATTCTTTTCGTACTCCTTGGAGTGCGCGTAGAGTCTTTGAATTACCACCATCAATGTAAACGTTTACTTTCATAGATGCCAAATGAGGATTAAAGGAGCGAGCAGTATGTCCGATGAAAAACTGGCAAAAGACATTTTAGCGTCCGTTGGCGGAGAAGGAAATGTCTCTAGCTTGGTGCATTGTGCCACTCGGTTAAGATTTAAATTAAATAGCAGGGATCAGGCCGACAAGAACCAAACACAAAATATTCCCGGGGTTATTACAGTTGTTGAAAACGGTGGACAATATCAAGTGGTCATTGGAAATACGGTAGGGGACGTATATAAAGACATTTTAAAGATCAGTAGCCTTGGAGATGACGACAAATCGAATGCATCCGCTGCTCCTGAAGGCAACTGGTTCAACAAAACGGTGGACATTATTTCCGGTATTTTTACACCATTTTTGGGGGCACTGGCAGCTTCGGGGATTTTGAAAGGGCTTTTATTAATGCTCGTCTCGTTAGGATGGCTCACCAAAACAGGTGGTGTCTATTCGATCTGGTTCGCTGCCGCAGACAGTATCTTTTATTTCCTGCCGATCGCGATTGCTGTGACCTCTTCGAAGAAATTTGGAGCCAATACCTTTGTTGCGCTTGCGGTAGCAGGGGCTCTGGTGTATCCGAATATTATTACTTTGTATAACGATAAAACGGATATTTCGTTCTTCAATATTCCTGTTGTTCTTATGAGTTATACTTCTTCGGTTATTCCAGTGATTATCGCGGTTTGGTTGCTATCCATTCTTGAGAAATTCCTGAATAGAGTAATTCATGATAGCGTGAAAAATTTTATAACGCCACTTATCTGTCTGATGGTCATTGTTCCCTTGACTCTGATTGCGGTTGGACCAATTGGAATATATGCGAGCTTGGGGCTGGCTAAGGGTTACACTTTCTTATACAATTTGAGTCCGATTGTAGCGGGAGTCATTGTAGGTGCCGGGTGGCAGATGTTAGTTGTTATGGGGCTCCACTGGGCGTTTATTCCTATCATGTACAATAACATTGCGGTATACGGTCATGATACTTTGAAACCATTATTTGCGCCTTCTAACTTTGCACAAGCAGGTGCGGCACTGGGTGTATTCCTTAAAACCAGAAATCCAAAAGTGAGAGCGATTGCCGGGCCTGCAGCGATAACAGGTTTGTTTGGCATCACGGAACCGATCATCTACGGGATTAGTATCCGCTACAAAAAACCGTTCGTATGGGCTATTATCGGGGGCGCTATCGCCGGGGCAATCACAGGTGCGGCGGGTTCCGTGGCAATTGCTCCAGGTATACCGGGCTTGGCATCCCTGCCGATATTCTTCGGCACAGGATTTGCCGGATTCGTAATTGCCATTATCGTAGCTTATATATTCACAGCCATTACCACGTATTTCTTTGGATTTAATGATTCCATGGAAACAGAAATGATTGCAGTCCATGAAGAGAAGAAAGAAGCTGCAACCCCAGCTCCTGCGCTAACGAACGAGAATATTTCCAGCCCGCTGACGGGTACTGTCAAACCGTTATCCGAGATATCTGATGAAGTGTTCTCTACTGGAGCCATGGGTAAAGGCGTTGCTATTGTGCCTGAGGATGGCAAACTGCTCTCTCCATTCAACGGAACTATAGCTAATGCCTTCCGTACAGGCCATGCGATTGGTATTGTATCGGATGGAGGAACGGAGATCTTGGTTCACATCGGTATGGACACCGTCAAGTTGAAAGGACAGCATTTTAAAACGCATATCTCAGAAGGGGATCGGGTTACCAAAGGTCAACTGCTGGTCGAGTTTGATATTGGAGCAATTAAAGCTCTGGGCTATGACATGACTACACCGATTATTGTGACGAATACAGCCGAATACTCTGACGTTAAGGTGCTGGGAAATAACCGAGTGTACACAGGAGATTCATTGCTGGAGGTCAAGCTATGAAGACTACGGAAAGACTAAATCAAATCAATGCACCTTTGGTTATTTATGAGGTAATGAGCGAAGCATTCCGCCCGTATGGAAGGCTGCTGCCTCATTTTAATACCACAGAGCTTATCAAGTATGCAAAAGAAACGACCAGCGTACCCGATCAGGGAAACCATTATGTACCTTCGGTCGCAGAACTCGAAGACTTCGGTGTAATTCACCGGATTCAAGATGAGGTGTACGGCCAACTTCCAATTCAGGCTGGTTTTTGCGCAGGTCAGAATACGGGTCTGACCGGGCTGGAATATCATCAGGGCAGCGAGGTGGTGATTGCCGCTACAGACTGTATTCATCTTGTCGGCAGAGTACAGGACATTGAGGACAATTCCTATGACAGTGCAAATGTTCAGGTGTTTTTTCAGCCTAAAAACACGGTTGTCGAGATATATTCAACGACACTTCATTATGCTCCCTGTAAAGTTGACAGTGAAGGATATTTGACGATTGTGATCCTTCCGGCAGGAACGAATATGCCACTTGAAGCGGGAGAAGGTAGCCGGGGGAACCTACTGCTGACTAAGAAAAATAAATTTCTTATGGTTCATAGTACACAGATGGAAAAAATCGCGGCTGGCGTCCATCCCGGGCTGCACGGGAAGTTGCTGAATATTTCTCCCATTTGAGTCAAAGTCCATCATTCATAAATTAAACTAAGGGACCAGCTAGCTGGTCCTTTTTTTTAACTCAATTTCAGCTGCTTACCTTTATCCCTTGAAGCAGAATAGGGAAATCCCTAAATATTTTTAATTTGAACTACATTGTGATTCTAATCACATATAGCTCTATCTGCTGCATTAAAATAGAAGCATAAGCAATATTCATAGGAACGTAGGAGATGTCGTCGGATAGGAAGCATCGTCGAATGAATGGAGGAACCGGTATATGATAAACAGTAAACAAAAACTTGTGGTTATAGGGAACGGGATGGCTGGTATCAATACGGTCGAACAAATTTTGAAATTAACGGATAAGTATGAAATTACGGTCCTGGGAAATGAGCCGCATCCGAACTATAACAGGATCATGCTCTCTTATGTGTTGGAAGGTAGTAAAACGATTGATGATATCATACTGAACGATTTGCAATGGTACGCGGATCAAGGGATTACTTTATATACAGGAAAAATGGTGAAAAGCATTGACGGTGAGAACAAGAAGATTCGCACCGAAGACGGACTGGAAATTGATTATGATGTAGCTTTGGTAGCTACTGGTTCACAATCATTTATTCTGCCTATTCCGGGTAAAGAATTACCGGGTGTCATCGGTTTCCGAGATATCGCCGATTGCTCGGCAATGCTTGAGGCAGCAAAGACCTTTAAAAAGGCAGCTGTCATTGGTGGAGGCCTATTGGGGCTGGAAGCAGCTAAAGGCTTGGTCAACCTGGGTATGGATGTTACGGTCGTTCATTTAATGGAGGATTTGATGGAACGCCAGCTGGACCGGGAAGCCTCTGCGATGCTGAAAACAGAACTAGAACGCCAGGGAATCAAGTTTGCTATGCAAATGCAAACTGCGGAGGTGTACGGTCAAGATCGGGTACAAGGACTGCGGTTTTCAGACGGAAGCGAGCTGGAAGCGGATTTGGTCGTTATGGCCGTCGGGATCAAACCTAATATTCAGGTGGCTGTGCAAAGTGGCATGGAAACGAACCGTGGTATTGTAGTCGATGATTTGATGAGAACCTCCGTGCCGGATGTATATGCTGTAGGGGAATGTGTTGAACACCGCGGAACCTGTTACGGCTTGGTAGCTCCGCTGTTTGAACAGGGGAGTGTAATTTCCAAACATTTGGCAGGTGCGGATACTGAAGGTTATATGGGATCGGTGGTTTCCACCAAGCTCAAAATTTCAGGGGTGGATGTTTTCTCAGCTGGCGAATTCATAACCCAGCCTGAACATACGGTGATTGTTGCAAAGGATGAGTGGAAGCGCACATACAAAAAAGTGCTGCTTCGTGAAAATAAGATTGTAGGAACTGTACTGTTTGGCGATGTGAGCGAATCTGCTAGCCTTCAAAAATATGTGCGTCAGCAAACGTTGATGACTGATGAGATATATGGACAGATCATGGGTACTGGATGCAGCAAGGACGGGGCGAAATCATTATCCGCTGAAACGATGGCTGATGATGAAATTGTCTGTGGCTGTAACGGTGTAACCAAAAAGACGATTGTGGATGCGATTAATGATAATGGACTGACCACAGTCGATGAAATTAAGGCATGTACCGGAGCAACGCGTTCCTGTGGAGGGTGTAAGCCGGTTGTAGAGCAAATTCTGCAGTACGTTCTTGGAGACAGCTTCAAGACGTCAGCCAAGCAAGGAATATGTGGCTGCACAACTTTGAGTCGGGACGAGATTGTGGAAGCGATCAAAACCAAAGGGCTGACAACAACGCGTGAAGTTATGAATGTACTGGGTTGGCATAATGATGAAGGATGCTCCAAATGTCGGCCAGCGCTGAATTACTATCTGGGAATGATTAACCCGGATACCTATGAAAATGAGGGAGATTCCCGTTTTGTAAATGAGCGATTGCACGCGAACATTCAAAAGGATGGAACGTTTACAGTTGTTCCTAGAATGTACGGTGGTGTAACGACCCCAGAAGATTTGAAGAAGATAGCAGATGTTTCTCTTAAATACAACGTTAAGGTCGTTAAAGTAACAGGAGGACAGCGGCTTGATTTGATCGGTGTCCGTAAAGAGGATCTGCCTAAAGTATGGGAAGAACTCGATATGCCGTCGGGATATGCCTACGCGAAGTCACTTCGTACAGTTAAAACCTGTGTTGGATCACAATTTTGCCGGTTTGGCACACAGGACTCGATGGGAATGGGAGAAGTGTTGGAACGGAAATTCGAACGACTGGATTTCCCGGCAAAATTCAAATTAGCGGTTAATGGATGTCCACGCAACTGTGCGGAATCATGTACCAAAGATATCGGAATCGTAGGTAATGATGGGGGCTGGGAGATCTTTATCGGTGGTAATGGCGGTATTAAAGCGCGGTTGGCTGATTCACTCTGTAAAGTAAAAACCGACGCCGAGTTGATTGATATTGTAGGAAGCGTAATGCAACTCTACCGGGAAACAGGACAATACCTGGAACGTACTTCGGAGTGGGTGGAACGGATCGGTCTGGAGGAGATTCAGAAGGCTGTCGTTCATGATACAGATCATCGACAAGCTTTAGTAGAACGCATCGAATTTGCATTACAACAGGTCGAAGACCCTTGGAAAAAGATCATCAATGATGAGGATTCACGCAAAAATTTATTCGAGGTTGTCACCCCGTCTATTGTGTAATTGTATCTAAAATGCCTGAGGAAGGGAGCGATCAAACAAATGATCAAAAATGCCGAATGGCTTGTCGTCGGTCATAGTAAGGATTTTCCGATCAGAATAGGGCGTACCATCCATATCAAAGGTACTGAAATTGCTGTTTTCCGCACTTCGGAGAATGAGCTTTATGCCGTTGAAAATAGCAGTCCTCATCCCAAAGGAGGTCCTCTTACAGAGGCTATAGTATCTGGTCATTATATCTATGATCCTTTATATGACTGGAAAATTGATCTGCAGACGGGCATCGTTCAAGAGCCTGATCACGGACAAATTAAAACGTTCGCCGTTTGTGAAGAGGGAGAAGAAGTAAAAATATCGTTCGAAACGGTTTAGTTCGTCTGATGGAATACAAATAAAAAAGGGCTCGACAGGAACAATCCTGTGGGGCCCTTTTTTCGTCTTGGATCAGGTAATGGTAACGCCTGCGCTTGCATAACCTACGATAGTGTTTACGAGGGAAAGTCCCGTAGCTGTTGCAGAGAAGACAAGGAGCAGACGAGTCTGTGCGGTTACGGGGATAGCCAAACCAGTAGTAATGCCGCTAGAGGTCGTTCCCAAAGCAACAATGCCATTCAGTGGAGGGGCCAATGTAACGATAGCTCCCGGAACTGCTGTGAAAGTGTTATTAGGTGTTGGGGAACTAAACAGCTGGGCAGTAATTGTCGCAGTTGAACCCACGAGAGTTAATGCAGCTGTTGTACTGAAGTAACCAGCAATAGATGTAATTACGCCATCCCGTGGTACGGAAAAAGCAAAGTTAATCAGAGGTCCTACAAGTGTACCTGTCAGGTCTATGCCCCCCCCTACGAGGCTAATACCTGTTGCTGAGCTCCCAAAGCCGATCAAACTTGTGGTTCCTACCACTCCGCCAAGAACAGTTGTCAGTATAGCAGGTCCTCCTGAAGCAAACGGGATGATGGCTCCCGAGCCGGTGGCTCCGGTAATCCCTGTAACGCCCGTAACACCCGTGGCGCCGACAGGTCCGGCCGGGCCTTCCGGTCCAGCGGCCCCGATAGGCCCGGCGGCGCCAACAGGTCCAGCCGCTCCAATGGGCCCCGCAGGCCCCACGGGCCCGGCAGGGCCAACAGGTCCGGGTGCTCCGATAGGTCCAGCGGCGCCGATAGGTCCGGGAGGCCCTTGTGGCCCTGGTCCACCTGCGGGTCCAGGCGCACCGCCGGGTCCCACAGGTCCAGGAGGTCCTTGTGCACCGGACTCCCCTGACAAGTATGTTTCACCTAATGCGTTGCTAACCGTCGTTCCAGCGATTCTGATCGCGCTGATTAAGCTGTCTTTAAGAGCAGGATCAAGGGATTCTTGTAAAACGATGGACAATAGGGCATCCAGCAATTGTTGCAGTGCAGTACCTACGCCGATCGGAGAGAAAGGTGTAGCTTCTAACGCAACAATAGCAAGCTCCAGCGCTGCCAGCAAGTCTGCCTTAACCCCGCCTCTAAGTCTTAAGCTTTTCGCCAGAGACAACAAACGTCTTAAAATCTGTTGCAAGGAAGATACATTAGCCGCAGAGGGGTTTGCGAATACGACGGGGATGATCGCGGTCAATTCATTAATCAGTCTGAGAAGAGCTTCGATACTTTTATTTACTCTTGTTGGTTTACAGTCTTCGTCTTTTTTTGAAGCACCACTGAACCTGAACGGTTTTTTATGTTTCATGCTCAAATATCTCCTCCTTATCATTCTTCCTACTGTAGAGGTGATAGGTGGTTCATCGCCCCGCTTCGCAGATATTCATAATATATTTACTGAAGCGAAAAGGGTGAATAAACAAGCAAAAATGATTGTTGGAGGCTTGTACATAAAATATGCATAAAAAAATACGGCCCCCGAAAAGCTTGGAGGCCGCGTTGTATTTGCTTATACTCATCTGATGTATGAAGCTTGAAAAGTCTTATTTAAGAATACGTACCAGCAGTTCAGCCATCTCACCTCTGCTGATGGCTGCTTTTGGCTTGAGTGTTCCATCTGGATAACCGCTGATCCAACCGGAGGATACTGCATTTTGAAATGCTGCGGAGGCCCATGCTGAAATCTGCTGCTCATCCTTGTAGGATTGTAGTGCAGTAGTGCTGGAAATGGATATCTGATTCTGCATCGCGTGTGACAGGATCACCATCGCCTGCTCACGGGTAAGACTCTCATCAGGTCCGAAAGTTTGAGCGGTTAGCCCTTGAATCCATCCCTGACGATGAGCAGAATCCACGGCTGATCCAGCCCAGTGTCCCTGCATATCTGTAAATGAGGTAGAAGGGCTCTCATCTCCAGCAGTTCCCAATGCTCTGGTCAGTATGGCTACAAATTCTGCACGGCTTACAGCGCGCTCAGGGCGTATGTTGCCGTCTTTATAGCCTTGTATCCAGCCTTTGTCTGCAAGAGATTGCAGGGACTTCGCTGCCCAATGGCCTTGTACATCCGGCCATACCTGAGCTAGCTCTTGCGAATCTGACGAATTGATTTGGTCATTTTGCACACTGGCATTATCGGTTTGAGACTTTGCGTCTGTGGCGACGACAAAGGTACCTAACCCGGTCGTATTGACACTCACACCCGACAAAATCCCTTTTGAATCCATTACAGCAGTCCCTTTTAGAATCTCACGCTCGCCATTCTCATGAATAACAAGAATGGAGAACTGGGGCTCTGCATTGTGTAACTCACCTAAGGATTCGTTATCCAGCGGTAGAATGATCGACGAGGTTCCTGTCACATTGGCTTTGATGTCTGTAACCGGGCCCATCAGCGTCAGGCTGGATTGTTGCTCAGCCCAATCACGGATCTGCTGTGCACGATGTACATCAACCTGCTGGAATGACAATGTAACGTCCTGCTGGCCTGAGGCCATGCGGGTTAAGGTGTCACTGGATATCATCAGTGTTCCATATCGGGATATTACCGATGTACCAATCTTATCCCATTTATTCAGTAAAGAATGAGAAAGGATAACACGACTCAGTTGCTTCTCCTGCTCCAAACGAATGTCTGCGTATGCTTTGCCTTCGCGAAGTGCTTGCTGTATCTGCTCATCCAAGAATGCCGGCGAAGGAACAAAGAGGGAGAACTCTTTCCCTTGTTCGGAAAATCCGATCTGTGGTATGAAAGCAGATAGATCCTCATTCTTATCTTTGTTAGATTTGCCTGTGTTTGCAATTACCTTGGCAGGGACGGTGACTTCTATGGCTTGCGTCAAAGCACGAGAACCATCGCTTACCCTCATAACATCCAGCATGATAGTTACAACGGAAGGAGTATCTGCTTGAACAATAGTTCCGTCTGTACGCACGATGTCTGGCTGGCTACTGCTGCTGATGGTCACACGGAAACCATCAGGTACAACAGGCAAACTGAGCAGTGTATCACTTGTTGTAGGAGCTGGTATGCTTGTGATGGAATCCGCAACGCGCTGCGCGGTTAACCCTTGCGGATACACTAGCCCTGACGGAGCGCTCTTCATACCATTTACGTTCTGCAGCACATAGTAGCTGGCTCCTTCAGGCACAGGTGTAAATGTATATTTTCCCTCTCCCGAAGCGATTCCTTCCGCTATAAGCTCCTGCTGGGCATTGTACAGTTCAAGCCGTGCGCCTGGTAAGGCACCTGTAACGACCACAGAGGCTATATCCCCATTGCCTGCTGCGGCTCCAACAGCACGGGGCAGCACGTTTATATGGCGCTCTGCTGGCTCCGCTGTCCAACCTCCATTGTCGCTATAAGCATAGTTCAATACATATACACCGGGTACACTTATATCGACATTCCCGTTACCTGAAAGCTCAGGGATCAGGATATTGCCGTATACGCTGTCCAGTACACTGGCTCCCGGATCAGTGAAGCTGTCACCGGCTTCCAGAACAATTGGATTACTGCCGTTCAATCGTACGTAAGGTGTATTCGGTAATGCCTTCAGCACGGTGATTGTGAATGTTCTTTGTACAGAAGCGGTACCTTTAGAAATAATGGCAATTAACTGTACATTCATATCACCGTCTGTATATTTAGGCCGATTCACCTGACCGCTATTGCTGAGGATATCTGGTTGATCCGAAGACCAGTCGATCTGGGTGTCAAATGCTCCTGTACGAGGCAGAGCGATGGAATCCTTAATCCCTTGCGGATAATCCAAATTCAGTGTATTAGCTGCCAAATTTACGGCTTCATCAGCGCTTACGGGCAATGCTGGCACGAGCAGGCTGAATGTTTTTCGTAGCTCAACCCCGCCTCGTGACACAACTGCTTCCAGCGTGATGGTCTGATCGCCCTGCACATAGCTTGGGAATGTTACATGCCCAGTATGATCCAGGAACTGGGGCTGAGTCGATGACCATGACACCTGAACACCATTCAGAGCGTCTTTTGGCAAATATACGTCTCCCGTTACTGTCGTTATCGGCAGTTCAAGTGCTTTGTATGCTGCGTCTACGGCTTCAGTGTCGCTCATCGGCAGACGGAGTACGTGTGTAGTAAAATCCTTTGTTTTCGTTAAGCCTGCAAGTTGCAGGGTAGCCGTTAGGGTAACATCCGTATCTCCACTGTTATAGGAGGGTCTGGTGAGTGTTCCATCTGCTGCAATGACAAGAGGTTTGGACGAGGACCATTCGATCTGCGCTCCACCATAACCGGATAAAGGGAGAGAAATACTCTCTGTTACCGCAGACAAATTGCCAAGCGAGAGGGTGTCTACTGCTTGATCCAATGTATCTTGTGCAGTTATCTTCGGTACGGTAACTTCGAAAGTTTGAGTATCCGAGGCGCTTCCCTTCGCAATCGTAGCTGTCAGTTTTACTTTTCGGTCACCCAGATCGTACCGCGGGCGTGTGACAGCCCCCTCGTTCGTAATGACGTCAGGAGTATCCGAACTCCAGCTCACCGTCGTATCATTCAATCCAGCGAGTGGCAGTGTCAGCTTTTGGGATACGGAATCAACTGTATCTCCAGATGCGAAGCCTAATGCAAGAGCAGCTTTGGCCTGTGCAACTCTCTCGGCATCGGTAAGTATGTTCACTTTAACTTCTGAGGGAGTGCTCTCCCCCTTAGCATTCACGGCCTGAACCGTGTAAAGGGCTTCACCTGGCGGCAATGCTGAAGTGTCTATGAATTGGGTTAAGTTACCTGAATAGAGCGTTACACTATCTCGTATGACTTTGTATGAAGTTGCATAAGGAACAGCATCCCAGCTTAACTCCACTGTATTTCCATTTTTGGTTCCTGTAAAATGCCCCGGAGCCTGTGGAACGGGCAATCGCTCCCCATAAGCTGCGAATTCCATGATGGAAGCCCACTGATTGTTTCTTGTATTTCCTTGATCAATATATAATCGCAAGTATCGTGTAGTTACAGGGGCAATGTTCTTTTCAACATTAGAGCTCTCATTATTCTGGACGGTATCAACAGTCACCCAATTACTTCCGTTGCTGCTTGTTTGCAATCGGAAACTGTATGGATCACGTTGATCCTGCCACCCGTTATGGATTCCCATACCTGTAACAACGTATCGATCTACGATATACCAGTCTCTCAGATCTACCTGAATCCATTTTTCACCGTTGCTGGCTTGATACCAGCGGCTTGTTGGTTCGATTGACCCATCCACAGCTCTGGAGGGATCATAGGGCTGGCTGTAGCCACTGGATGTGGCTGGCTTGTTAAGCACCACATTTTCCCAACCGGCAGCGTGAACCTCATTCGTCCCTATGAGCAGGAACGTACCGCCGATAAATGGCAGCAATGGAACCAGCAAGCGATAGGGTTTCAATTTGTTGCGTGTGAAGTTATTGCCTTCGAGCACGCCATCACCTCTTCTTCATTAATTAGCCCACCGATGAACACATTCATTAAGGGCGGGATGGGTAAACCCCTTCGGTTGCGATATAGTAGTTTACATTCGGCAACGGGGAAGCCCCGCGCAAGTCGGGTAATGCAAATGTGCTCATTCCATCGCCGCCAAAATTAGTGCCCAGCAGACTGAACAGTGCTGTATTTTGCGAAATAGATAAGAGCTGACCCTCGCATTTTAGCCAACCTTTAGGAGCGAACATGTACGGGTACACCGTAATTTCCCCAATATAAGGCTCATAACCTGCATGTGCCTGTTTGGGACTGATCGCCGTTCCCCCTAACAAAATGACCGCTAACAAACTCAACACAGCGGCTTTCTTCCAAAAATGATTCTTCATACCTACAACTCCTTTTTAGTTTCGAATAATGGCCCACGAATTCAACAAATTTGTGACATTAGTCATAGAATGAATAGATATTATCATGTAATTCCACTTTTGGCACTACAGTTCATCTATCAAATTCACCTTTTTATTCCTTTTGTGAGTAAAGAAATTTATTCCATTGCCCATGCATCTTTTTTCTAATCCAGGTAAATCTATATACAAATCCTATGGAAGTGAAGGAGGAAAGAGTGTGTGGCAGGTCATCGGAACTCATATGCCCAAATGGAACGTATGGATGGAAGCTTTCTTTTTGTTCCTCATCCCTTTGATTATTTTTCTGACGGTACGACAAATTAGAGCGATGGATGGTCGAGAGAGCAGACGTATGGAACGATTAAAGCTTTTAGAAGAAGAAGACCGTTCGCAGCATGCAGATCGTAATCCGTCTGTAAGTGAGGCTGAGAAGGTAAAAGGGACCTTTACCGAAGATTATGAAGCCAATGTAGCAAAAATCAGACAAGCAGTTACGGATATGTCAGACGTGAACGAACGATCTATTTTTCTGGAAAAATTGAACGCTGTAGGCACACTTTTTTTTGTGGATGGATTAACGGACAAGGTTGGCATGGATCAGAATATTTTAAAGCCGTTGATGGATTGGGGCAGCTCCGGGCAAGAGGGGGAAGATCTCCCGAGAGGAGAAGAGCTTCGGGATATGTTTATTCGTCAGGTTATGCTGGTATCGGAGACAGAGTATACGTTAGAGGTGCAGTTCTCCTTGCAAAAGGTGCTGTTCGGTTCAGTCATACTCTTGATTCAGGGCATACCGGGTGCTTTCGTGCTGGGTACACCCAAAGGGAATACACGAGGGGTGGAAGACCCCATATCGGAATCGGTGCTGCGGGGACCGCGAGTCGGTTTTACAGAGATACTCAGCGATAATACAGCGATGCTGCGCAGGCATGGAGAAAGTACGGAACTAGCCATGTCGTCCTTTAAAGTCGGCAAAAGAGTGGAAAAGCAGCTGATGGTGGTGTATTTCAGAGACATTGCCGACGCGGAGCTTGTGGATGAGGTGAAGCGGCGGGTCAAAACCATTGATATGGATGAGGTGCTGGAGTCGGGCTATGTGGAGCAACTTATTGAGGATAATTTTCTTAGCCCCTTTCTGCAAATTCAAAATACGGAGAGACCGGATCGGGTCATGGCTGCATTGCTGGAGGGACGTGTGGCGATTCTGCTGGACGGTACACCTTTTGCGCTCCTTATGCCTGTGACGTACGGGATGATGCTCCAGTCTCCCGAAGATTACTATGAACGATGGATACCGGGGTCGCTTATTCGATTTCTTCGTTTTATGGCAACTACGATATCTCTGTTCGCCCCGGCGCTCTATATTTCCTTTATCTCGTTTCATCCCGGACTGATTCCAACCAAGTTGGTCATTTCCATTATCAGTGCGAGACAGGGAGTTCCGTTTTCGACGCTGATTGAGGCCCTGATTATGGAAATTTCCATCGAAATTTTACGCGAGGCAGGACTTCGGCTCCCCAAACCCATCGGTCCAGCGATGGGCATCGTCGGCGGTTTGATTATTGGACAGGCCGCTGTTGACGCCGGGATTGTGAGTCCGATTCTCGTTATTGTGGTAGCGGTCACGGCGATTTCTTCCTTTGCCTCACCTGTATACAGCGCCGGGATCTCTATGCGTGTTCTTCGTTTTGGGGCCATGTTCACGGCTGCTATCTTCGGTTTGTATGGAGTGATCATGTTTTTCCTGATGCTGAGCATTCATATGGCTAAATTACACAGCTTCGGCGTGCCATATCTTAGCTTAACGGCCCCCCGTTCATTGAAGGACTGGAAAGATTACTTTTTGCGAGCACCGTTACAATTTATGAAAAATAGACCCATTCTATTGAAGCATAAAGACCCTAAGCGACAAGGATGAGTTCAACAACACAGGAGGGAGCAAGATGGCCCGTGGGAAAAAAACGGATAAAATTACAACGTTACAGACGACGGAAATCGTGCTTTGCTTTATGCTGGCTGCCGGGTTGCTTACTCTTCCCAGAGTAGCCGTTGAAACTGCAAAAACACCGGATGTGTGGATGTCCGTCATTTTAGCAGGGGCTGCCACTTTCCTGTTCGGATGGATTATAGTCAAACTAAGTTCACGGTTTCCAGAAAGCACCTTTTACCAGTATGTTCAGCGGATAACTGGCAAAGCCATCGGCAAAGTGTTGGGCATCTTGTTCGTCATCTATTTTATTTGTATAGCTGCATACGAAATCCGAGCTGTGGAGGAAGTAACGTCGTTCTTTTTGCTTGAAGGAACTCCAGTGTGGGCTATTTCAGCCCCCTTTATGTGGATCTCTCTGTATCTCTGCTTGGGGGGGATAGGTACATTGGGTAAAATATGTCAAGTTATATTCCCGATTACGGCAGCTATCTTTTTATTGATATGTTTGCTGAGTTTGAATATTTTCGAATTGAATAATTTGCGTCCTGTTTTGTCCGAGGGTGTGATGCCAGTGATTAAAGCGCTCAAGACTACAACCCTGACCCTAACGGGGACAGAGTGCCTACTGTTTATTCTTTGTCGGATGGAAAAACCGGAGAAAGCAACTAAGGCGGTCGGACTGGCAATCGGGATCTCGACCATTTTTTATACAGCTACGCTGATCTTATGCATTGGCGCCTTTTCGGTGGAAGGAGTTATGACCAGAACCTGGCCTTTTTTAGACTTGGCCCGCTCCTTTGAAGTGGAGTATCTGTTATTGGAACGGTTCGAATCCCTATTGTTGTCCATTTGGATCATGCAAATTTTTGCTACATTCAGTATTGCTTTTTATTGCGCTTCGCTCGGAGTTTCTCAAATTTTGAATAGCTCTTATTCCAAGGCGCTGTTTATTTTGCTCCCGTTCATCTACGTCCTGTCCCAAATTCCCAAAAATCTGAATGAGTTATTTTCTCTTGGAATGATGATCGGGAATGCAGCTTTCGTTCTATTCGCTCTGCTTCCACTCCCTCTGCTGCTTATTTCTCATTGGAGAGGGGTGCGGTCATGAAGAGAGTCCAGTCAGGATTACTCGGAATGGTGGCTCTCCTGACATGCTGTACACTTTCAGGCTGCTGGAGCAGCTCTCCGGTGGAGGATCTAAATCTGGAGACGGGCATTGCTATGGATGTAGTGTCACAATCTTCACAAGAAGAACAAATTAAACGGAAAGGAGGAGACTATCCGAAAAAAGAGTTAATCACCGGAACCTTTCAATTCATCATCCCAGAGGAAAGCGGCGGCTCCAACAGCTCCTCCCCACAAGCTAAGAAGTTTTTTAATATTACGGAAACGGGGGATTCCGTTTTTGAAATGTTAAGAGAAATTTCATTGCGAACCAACCGACCGCCCATCGGACAACATTTGAAAACGATTATTATCAGCTCCAGTCTGCTTCGCAAAATTCCATTGTATGAGCTGCTGGACTTTTTCTTGGGGGATAATGACATTCGGCCCAGCGTCCAGCTGCTGATTAGTACAGACAAGGCGGGCAATGCGCTTCAGGAAAAAATTCCTGGTCAAATTCCTGCCTATATCTTAAAGGATATTTTCGAAAATCGTAAACGGAACGCGCGGTTGATAAAGCCCGTGGCTTTGGTTAAAGTGGTCGGGCCCATGAAGGGGAAAAGAAGCTTTATATTGCCCAATGTCATTACGGCGGAGAATGAAATCAAGCTCGCAGGTGCGGGAATCATCAAGGGAAAGACACAAACCTACGGTGGTTTTCTGAATGAGTCAGAGGTCGAGGGCCTCATGTGGATCAAAGGCCAATTGGTTGGAGGCGTGCTGAAAAGTAGTGATCCCCAAACCGGTAAAAATATAGCCTATGAGATCAAAGCGGTGAAAAGCAGGATCAAGGCCATCGTTCAGGGAGACGACATTTCCTTCCAAGTAAAAATGACCTCAGAGGGGCGCGTTTCCGAGGTTTTTAACAAGAAAGAAAATTTGCGTAGCAATGATGTGCTCGGACAAGAAGAGAGTATCTTTCAGGAGAGAGTTAATTCATTAGCTGAACAAACTGTAGCCAAAATGCAAAAGCTGCAGGCTGATGTTGGAGGTTTCGGAGAAGCGTTGAGGATTCAGCATCCTAAAGTTTGGCGTAAGGTTAAAGAGGATTGGGATAACATTTTTAGTACCATTCCTGTACGTTTTAGCACAGATATCCATATTGAAGATTACGGCTCTTCGATTACGACGGCAGACTAGTTTGCACCTATTTAGAAAAACCTTCAATACCACGAATTTACGTGGCGTTGAAGGTTTTTTAGGCTATTCAAACAGGGACAGTGTTTCTTCCAGCCACGTAATATAGCTTTCTTCCCGATTAATGGCACGGCTCAGCACCAGATAATGCCCAAATTGATTAGAACCGGGGGCTTGAAGGTTCTCGTCCAGCTGTTGGAGGGATTTTTTACTTTCGTACAGATACTCCAGCTTCTCTTTACGTTTGGTTATCTGGTCCTCGAACAATCGCTTGTTCTCTTCCTTGGGGATGGCTGCTGAGAAATACAGCATGAGCATAAACTCATCCTTTTCCGTTTCCGGTAACTCTTTGGCGCTCAACAGCCATTCGGTCAGCTCTTGGGTTCCTTTGGGGGTGATGCAGTACAGCTTCTTTTCCAGCTTGGCTCCTGTAATGGAGGTGCGATATTCAATAAGCTCCTCTTCGGTCAGCCTTTTTAACTCAGGATAAATCTGACTGTGTTTGGCGCTCCAAAATTGTCCGATTTCCTTCTTGAATTGACTTGTAATATCGTAGCCACTCATTTCCTCTTTATGAACCAGGCCCAAAATGGCGTATTTTAATGTGCGTTTCAACGTAGTTCTCCTTGTCAAACATTATTTGACACTAGTATACCATAGTGCTACAATTTATATGTACTTAATAACATGTTTAACATTACATGTTTTGAATTGAATATTTTTATTTTTGGTCTCCTACTCAATTCATAAAAACTTATAATTTAGGAAAGAAGGATGCAAGATGGACAAGTTTATCGGCAGCCACATGATCTACACCTATGAGAATGGTTGGGAGTACGAAATATATATTAAAAATGAAGATACGATCGATTATCGCATTCATAGTGGTATGGTAGGCGGCCGCTGGGTACGTGATCAGAAGGTCAATCTGGTGAAGCTGGTGGAAAATGTGTATAAAGTATCGTGGACCGAACCAACAGGCACTGACGTGTCTCTGAATTTTATGCCTGAGGAAAAACGTATGCACGGCATTATTTTCTTTCCTAAATGGGTTCATGAGCATCCGGAAATCACTGTGCGCTATCAAAACGATTTTATTCCGCTGATGGAGGAATCGCGTGAAAAGTATGAAACATATCCGAAGTATGTGGTTCCTGAATTTGCAGATATTACATTCATCGAAAATGCAGGTGTGAACAACGAACAATTAATTTCCCAAGCACCTTATGCAGGAATGACAGACGATATTCGTGCAGGTAAACTGCAAGTGTAATCAACTCTGTGCTGAAAGTGTAAAAGCCTGGCCTGTGATAAACAGTCTCAGGCTTTTTTACGTGAACTGGAAAGTGGATTGCTAATGGAGTTGTGGACGATATTTAGAATGAATAGTAGACCAGACCATGCTCGATAAGATATGAACGACTAATCCGAGGGGGGAGTATGGTCGCTGATGGGGAGAGAATGTGCAGGTTCGCATGGGTAGTCAGATCGGATAAGGCAGATAGAGCTAGCTCTGTTTTATCAGGCCCCCAGTGATCAGCATGGTGCTGAATATATTGCTCAGCCTCGGTTAAGGACAGACCCTTGAGCGAGGTAAACACGGAAGCCCAGCGGACGAGGTCAAAGGCACCTTTAATTTCAGGCAGCTCATATTCCGCCAGACCTTGAGCGCCGTTACACGACATAGTAAGCAAGCCACAGCAATGGTGTTGATAAGGTTTTGAGTCAGGAAATTGACGATAGTCGTATTGAATCATTTCCATGGAACCAATGCTTAATTGGGTCGCTTGGGATGTTGTGGGCTGGGCAAGCGTCATGCTCATGCTAGAACGGCCTCCTTCTCGGATTCACTGTAAATAGGGATGGAAGAATCATACGTCACAGCGGATGTAATGTAAATCACGAATACAAGTGTAAAATGAGGATATGTAGCGGAAAATGAGCTTTAATGCCAATGGAAACGGATACTTGCATCCATTTCTTTTATTATCTTGGGGAACGTCTTTATATCACAAAAAAACAACCCCAGATCTCCCCAGGGTCGTCTCTACAAAAATATAGTTCAGCATTTTGCAAAATGCTTGTTTTGCGATCACACGGGTGTGACATCCTGAATCGCTTCTTCTTCTTTCCAGATCACGTTCTCGCGATAGTTTGATCCCCAATCGTACATTGCTCTCAGTACCGGAATCAGGCTTTCGCCATGCTCCGTCAGTGAATATTCCACATGTGGAGGGACGACGGGATAGACTTTACGAAGAATGAGTTTATCTTCCTCCAGCTCGCGCAATTGGTTGGTCAGCATTTTTTGCGTAATATGGGGGATTAGCTTCTTCAATTCACCAAACCGCTTGGTGCCTTCCATACCGAGATGCCACAAAATAATCAGCTTCCATTTTCCACCGATGACCGCGAGAGTCAATTCCTTATCACAATTAATCAGCTTCAAATCAATCCGGTCTTTTACAGTAGTGATATTCATCGACCTCCTGTCCATAGTTATTCCAAGTATACTATTTATAGCTACTATACGCAAAAGGATATACATCCATTTTGGAAACTATACATATGCTTGGACACTTATAGACCGGACAGGGATACCTAATGATGTGTGCAAGACTGGAAGAGCCCACAAATCTGTGGCGTTAAGAAGGAATCACGATAGTATTAAAGGACTCCGGCTCCAGCTCCAAGCGGTGTGTTGTTTCACCGAGAGACAGATTCAGCACACGCGATTCCTTGAATGGATTGGCGATGACCACCACCCTTTGCCCGTCTGTATTTTGAAAAGCAACTGCATTTCCAGTCCATGAGCCACGAAGTCCGATGCGTCGGGCACCTGGTAATACAAAATGAGAAAAATGCTTCATAACGTAATATTCCGGGTTCAGGACAGGTTTTCGATCCGCGGGATCAACGGTAATCATCGAATTTTGCTCCCAGCCCCATGTGCTCTTGCCTTTCGGTTCCAAAACCATATTCCAGTAAATATAAGCATTCACACCATTGCTGAAGTAGTGCTGGTACAGATTATATACATATTTGGCGTAGTCCCATGAGTTTTCTCCGTTGCCGCATTCATTTTCTGTTTGCATGTAACGAAGCTCAGGATAACTGGCAACGGTGCGCTGAATGGCATTTTTGCCTGCCCACTGGTAGCCTACGCCTTTAATATATTTGTAGGCCTCGGGGTCACTCAATACGGTATGGGCATACTCATCGAATCCGGTAGAAGTCTTCTTCATTAATTCCTCCCACGGATCGGGAGCGTTAATGGTCCCCAGCCAAATTTCCGTATCTAGTCCGTGTTCCTCAAAAGCAGGGCCCAAATAGTCCCGAATAAATTCACGCAGCTGCTCCCCGGTCCATACACAGGAAGGGAACTTCTGATCGGCAATGACTTCATTTTGAACATGAATCTGATGGATCGTAATACCTGTCTCGCGGTAAGCCTGAACAAATTTGACAAAGTACAATGCATACGCTTTCAAAATATCCTTTTCCCAGCGCAGAGTGCCGTAATTGTAGGCTTTCGGTGATTTCATCCATGTCGGCGGGCTCCAGGGTGAAGCGAACAACTTCAGGTTAGGATTGAGTTGTAACGCTTCCCGAATAAAAGGAATGAGATATTGGTGATCACGCTCAATGGAAAAGTGCTTCATCTCCACGTCGCCGTCTGTTTCATTGTGGCTGTACCACTCCAGCGCGTAGTCACTCGCTCCAATAGGAAGTCGGCATATTGCAAATTTGTGCTCGCCCTCTGGATGAAAGAGAGAATGAAGCACCCTATCTCGTTCGTCCTTTTCCAAATGATTCAGGGCTACATAACCCAATTCATTAAAACAGCCACCAAAACCTTCGACAAGCTGATGTGTTTCTCCCGTAAGGGTTAGGTTGGCACTATCTTGGGTATCGGTAAGATGATGAGCTTGGGATTGCCAAGCTTTAGCTTTAGAAGTGGAAAACCACTGAATGGTTTGATTACTCATGTATTACCCTCCTGTTCAGGCTTTTTGTATCTCTTCTTATTATAGGGTAGGATCACAGGAGATGAGATGGTCTGAGCCAAGACAAATTTGCCCTAATCCAAGGTCGAATTTGTTGATGAGAAGTTCTGCTGATAAGAGGTATCAAGAACACATAAAGTACACATGTCTTTGATATGCTGGTGTCCTAGAATGACGAAAGAGGGAAGTCGATTGAAGAAAAGGGTTCTTCTCGTGGAGGATGAAATACGTATTCGTGAAGTTATTGCTGATTATTTTAAACAAAATAATTGGGAAGTCTATGAAGCAGGTAATGGAAAAGATGCACTAATCTGGTTTGATTCGGTGCAGCCGGACCTGATTATACTCGATATTATGATGCCGGAGCTGGATGGTTGGGAGGTGTGCCGCCAGGTACGCAGCCGTTCAGGTGTGCCGATCATTTTGTTGACAGCCAAATCCGGTGATGATGATAAAATATTAGGCTTTGAACTGGGAGCCGATGATTATGTTACCAAACCTTTTAGCCCCAAGGTGTTGATCGCCCGCGCAAACGCGCTGATGAAGCGAGTGGAAGGACATGTGCAGCCGGAGTTGCATATTTTGCGATTCGGCACTGCCATTCTCAATACGATGGCTCATCGACTTGAGGTGGATCAGGCGGAAGTCGAGCTGACGCCCAAGGAGTATGAGTTGCTGCGGCTGCTTATACATAATAAAGGCATAGTCATTTCACGGGATGTGATACTGAACCGGGTGTGGGGCATCGACTTTGAAGGAGACACACGGGTTGTCGATACTCATATCAAAAAGCTGAGAAGTAAGCTAGGCCGTGAATCACGCCATATCCGCACGGTTTTTGGTACAGGCTACAGGTTTGAGGAGGAAGAATGAACAAACGGGGAGTTACCTTTAAGTTGTTCATTATGACGGTTGTGTTTTTCCTGTGTTTTTACGGTATGGTGATTTTAAGTCAATTTCTGTTTTTTGAAAATTTTTATCAGCAACAGAAGATTGGTCGTGTGGAAAGCCGTTTGAAAAGCTTCGGTCAAAGTTATGTCCAGGAGGCTTGGGGATCGGGCAGGGTTTCGCGAGAGGCAGCTCGCTTTATGCTTCAGAATAAGAACCAGTTGGCGATTGTTACCCTAGACGGCAAAGTAAAGCTGGATGATGCGTTTCATATCAGTCTCAGAACAGCAGATGGTAAAGTTGTTAAGATATCGCTGTCTCTGTTTATGAGCGAGTACGGAGATGAGTTGAGAGCTGCCCGGATTCAGCCCGGTGATACGGTAACGGTTGAAGGTGAGGTATTGGGGACTGACGGCATCACTTCCCCCAACTTAATTTATCCATTAGGCATTCAGAAGCCTGGTTTCAAAAATATAGGAACGACATCGCAAGCGGCTGGCACAGATGACAGTGTAAGGTTATCCGGTACGGTGACAGAGATTGCACTGCCAGATCTGAAAACATGGAGTCAGCGACAAGGATTACTGTTTGGTGCGCTGGAGGAATGGTTCCCTTTATCACAGGCGCATCTGGAGAAACTTAAGAATTTCGAAGTGTTGGAGGAAGATTGGACGGAACCTTGGACAGGGGTACGTAATGCAGTCATAGTCCATCCTGTCCGTCAGGACACAGGCGAGATCGACCTCCTGTTCACAGTGACATCGTTGCAGGAAATTAGTGAGACGAATGAAGCTCTGCGCTGGTTTTATCTGTACCTAGGGATCGGGGGATTTGCACTCATTCTGATTTTGTCCCTGTTCTATTCCCGGATGGTGACCCGTCCGCTCATTGCTTTGAATAATACCGCCAAGCGAATGGCTAAGCTCGATTTTACAGCCCATACACCAATCCGGCAGAATGATGAGCTGGGCAGCCTGTCCTACAGCATGTATACCCTGTCCCAGAACCTGGACACGGCTTTGCGCGAGCTTCAGGAGGTCAATCAACAATTGGTCGAGGACATGGAACAGAAACAGAGGATGGAGGCTGTGCAACAAGACTTTTTTGCCAACGCTTCTCATGAACTGAAAACCCCGCTGAGTATCATTAAAGGCTTCGCAGAAGGATTACAAGATGGGGTTAGCGCCGGGAAGCAGGATCATTATATGAAAGTCATTGTAGAGGAAGCGGACAAAATGGAGCGATTGGTCAAAGATATGCTGGACCTCGCCAAATTGGAATCGGGTACTCTCAAGCTCCGCAAGACGACCTTTATCTTGAGTGAGCTGGTGGAGGAAGTCGTGGACAAGCTATTCCATCTGTTGAAGGAGAAAAAGCTGGAAGTGGTCATTATCCCCGCCAATGAGATGCCGATTCATGCCGATGTAGGATGGATGGAACAGGTGATTATCAACTTTGTTGTCAATGCCATACGGCATGCTGAGGAAGGAAGCTCAATCACGATTCGTATCGAAGGCGCTGAGGAAATCCGTTTTTTTTCCATTGAAAATAAAGGTGAGACCATTCCTGACGATCAACTGGAGCAGATATGGGACCGTTTTTACCGGGCCGAGCTGTCACGTAGCCGCCAGACGGGTGGGACAGGACTGGGGCTGTCGATCGTCAAACGAATTTTAGATTTGCACGAATTCCGCTATAAGGTGGAGAATACCAAGGACGGCGTCCGTTTTGTTGTTATATTCGGAGGCTAAGCTACGGCAAAGGAGTTAAGGAGTATGAAATGGAATTGGTTGCCCTCACTATTCACGATTGCAAACCTGGGGGCAGGGGTCTTATCCCTGTATTTTACGATTCATGAGCAATACATGACCGCTTTTATTCTCGTGGTGGTGGCTGCTTTATGGGATGTATTAGACGGTTTGCTGGCAAGGCTGTTGCATTGCTCCAGTGATTTTGGCAAACAGCTCGACTCGCTGGCGGATGTTGTCTCATTTGGGGTTGCCCCTGCTTTCTTGATCTTGTTATACAAACTGGGAGATACCCATTGGATAGGACCGCTTGTGGCTGTTTTGTTTGTCATATGCGGTGCGGTAAGATTGGCAAGATTCAACCTAATGGCTTTTAGCAAAGGCTTTGTAGGTATGCCGATTACGGCGGCGGGTGTGATTTTGTCCTTTATGTTTTTATGGAGTGAGCATTTGAAGCCGGGGTTGTTGCTTGCATTAATGGTAGTGCTGTCGTTCCTGATGGTTAGCCGTATTCCCTTTCCGTCCTTCAAAAAATAATCGGTCAGGAGGTGGCTCTCCTATGGAATGGGTCATCAGCATGATTACACAATACGGATATATCGCTATTTTTGCTCTTCTTGCTCTTGGGATTATCGGTCTACCGGTTCCGGATGAAATTATTATGGTTTTTGTCGGCTATTTATCCTCTATCATGGTACTGAATTATTCGGTGTCTATATTAGTCAGCTTCATCGGTGCAATGACAGGGATGATGATCAGCTACACGCTAGGCAAAAAGCTGGGTCAGCCCTTGGTGGATAAGCACGGCAAGTGGGTTGGATTGACACCGAAGCGATTTGCAAGAGTTAAGGGGTGGTTTGCGCGTTTTGGGTTATGGACCATTTTGTTTGGTTATTTTATCCCAGGAGTCAGACATGCGACAAGCTATTTGTCGGGCATTAGTGCGATGCCTGTCCGAAAATATATGCTGGTGGCAAGCGCAGGTTCTCTGATATGGACGCTTATCTTTATCTCCATTGGTTATATTGCAGGGGCGAATATAAACTTTCATTAAGGTGACCTCAAAAGTAATGTAGCATTTTTCACGTATACCACCGATAATATAAATAAAGATACTGTACAACCAGTGAGGGGATCTGTATTGAATGCATTAATGAAGTATATTGAGAAGTTACCTAGTTTTCTGCAAATGATCTTGAATATCTCGCTGTTTCTGGTCGGGCTGATTTTAAGCTTCTTACTTCTAAAAGAAACATGGTCCATTTTTTCTTATGTTTTTTTGTACACAGAGGCCGACAAAAATTACTATGAATTCACGGAAGAGTTGCTTGTGTTTTTCTTGTATTTTGAATTCATAGCATTAATAGTTAAGTACTTTAAAACCAATTTTCATTTTCCATTACGTTATTTTATCTATATTGGGATCACGGCTGTCATCAGGCTCATTATTGTAGATCATGATGATGCTAAAAATACATTCTGGTGGTCTATTGCTATCCTAGTCATGGTAGGTTCTCTATTGATCGCTAACAGTAAATTGATAAAAAGAGAAAATTGATGCTCAGGAAGATTGCAAAGTTGACAGTCAAGTGGGAAAGAGGGAATAAAGACGAATGGTAAGAAACTGGATGAATCATGCGGGCGTCAGGCGGGTAGCCGTCCTTGCGATAATCGTTTTGCTGTTGTTTATGTTAAGAAGCATGATGAATATTATGTTGTTAACACTGCTGCTTACGATCTTGATTGGTAGTATATATAACGGAGTGAATAAGCTGGTCAAGCGGTTCGTCAATGTGCCGTCAATGATCGTGCTGCTACTGGTGTATGGGCTGCTAATTCTGATTATGGTGTGGGGCGTTTACCGAATGGTGCCGCTAATCGTTGTACAGGTCAAGCAGGTGTATCTCATGATTCAGCAAGCGTATATGTATCCTGATCGTAATCAATGGAACGAAACGATTATCGAATTTATGGACACGCTGAATGTTCAGCGGCTATTTGAGCCTGGCCTGAGTGCAGTGATGAAGGTCAGTCAATTGGGAACACAGCTTCTGGTGTCGATTATTTTGAGCTTGTTCTTCCTGATGGAAAAATCATATATTACACGTTTTACAGCTACGTTTGTAGATAGCAAGCTGGGTTGGTTTTTCAAGGAAGTGGGTCATTTTGGCCGTATGTTTCTGGATACGTTCGGGAAGGTATTGGAGGCTCAACTACTGATTTCACTTATTAACTGTATATTGACCACGATTGCACTCTGGATTATGGGCTTCCCTAATCTGCTTGGTCTTGCGCTCATCATTTTCGTACTTGGATTGGTTCCAGTGGCAGGTGTGTTTATCTCACTGGCACCGCTCGGCCTGATCGCTTTCAGTGTCGGCGGCATTCAATATGTGATTTATCTAGTTATTCTGATCGTGGTGATTCATGCGATTGAGGCCTATTTCTTAAATCCGAAGCTGATGTCATCCAAAACGAATTTACCGATCTTCTTTACCTTTGTCGTACTTATTTTCTCTGAGCATCTGATTGGAATTTGGGGCTTGATTGTAGGTATTCCGTTGTTTGTTTTCTTCCTTGATCTGATTGGGATAAAACGCAAGCAAGAGAAGGATACTTGATTCAGCACTACAGATTCCACCCTTGTATAGTGACTATTGATTCATCACGAATGCCTGCGAAGCCGCAGGCATTTTTTTATTGCCCTTTTGTTCATAGGAAAAAATCGCTGACGCTCATCATCATGCAGGAGGTGTCCAACGGCATTATCAATGCATTCTCACTTATTTTTTAATTCTCTTGTTAGCTATAGTACACTGAATATGCAAGATTAGATCAAGTTAAAAGAAATGAGATGATCGGATGGAACAGAAAATTAAGGTATTGGCTATATCGGGTAGCCTTCGTCAAAAGTCCTCCAATACAGCGCTTATGAAGGCTACTATTGGGCTGGCTTCTGAAAATATGATATTCACAGTCTATGATGGATTGGGGGATCTCCCGCATTTTAACCCTGACTTGGATGTAGATGAGGGGTCAGCTTCCGTAAAAGAGCTACGGGAGCAATTGAAACAAGTGGATGGAGTACTGATCTGTACACCGGAATATGGGAATGGTGTGCCGGGTGCTTTGAAAAATGCCTTGGATTGGCTCGTATCTTCAGGTGAATTTGTAAATAAACCTACAGCGGTCATTAGCGCGTCACCGTCTCCTATGGGCGGCCATCTTGCGCATGCCTCGCTGCTGCTCACATTGCAAATGATCAATGCACAGATTGTGGAGAATGGAAAGGTCATTATTCCGCATATCACCTTGAAGCTAAATCAGGAAGGTGAAATTACAAACGCTGAAACTAGGCAGGAGCTAGAAGCATTACTTCAAGGGCTTGAGCAAGCATGCTCAAGCACAGGAACTCTTTAGATTTTTGAAGTTTAATAAAGGAAAAGCAGCGGCAGTCTAAGATTTCATTTTCACCTTCGAAGCTGCCGCTTCCTCTTTTAATTGATTTTAAAGTTTGAATTTTAGACAGTGTCCAATAAGCTCTCGTATACCTTTAATCGGGCATATACCGTTTCGAGTATGGGGTAAACAGTATTACTGGTTGCAGCCAATGCAAGCAGTGAACCATGTAGATGACTGGCTTCAACCGGAAGCTTTTTAAGCATATCGCGTTGCATGGATGACATCATCTCTGGTCGTAAGGATTCCATCGTTTTCAGTGTATGAGCTTCCATCTCTGAATCAATCGGCATCCCCGCGTTGCGAGCAAGTGTGACAATCTCATGGAGCAGCTTTTCGTATATAGCTCGTGACTCTGCCGTGGCAAGTATAATCCCAACCGAGGCTTCCATCAGTGTTGTAATTGCACTCAAGCTGGCAACGAATATATATTTCTGCCACACTTCACGCTGAATATCGTGACTTCGTGCCACTGTGAAGCCTGCATGATCAAGATGATTCAGCAGCAGTTGTGTACGCTCTGATTGCACTCCGTTCCATTCACCGAAGACGATACGGTGGAACGGACTTGTCTGAACAATAGAACCATCATGATCCAACGTAGTTTCAATATAACAAAGTCCGCCCAGCACTTTTTCAGAACCGAATTGCTTGCGCAAAAAGTCAAAATGTTCGTAACCATTAAGTAACGGAAGAATCATGGTATGATCACCGACATAAGGCTCAAGATCGAATTGCAATTGGGGAAGATGATACGCTTTGACCGAAATGATAATACAGTCGAACGGATCGGCAGCTTCACCATTTGTGATAGCACGGATTGGCGTCTGGAAATCTCCATGAACACTTCTAATAATCAGACCGTCTTTTGCCAACTGAGATTTTTTTGAAGGGCGTACGAAGAAGGTCACGTCTTCTCCTTTTTGAACAAGAAGTCCCCCGAAATAGCCTCCAATCGCCCCTGCACCTACAATCAGAAATCGCATTATAGGGTCCCTGCCTTTACTTTTGCATTCCCGTATAATCCTTCTACTACGTTCTCATCTGCCTTAAAAACATGCTCCTCGCCCGGAAAAGAACGATTCTTCACGTCTTCGACATATTGCCCGATGCTGTTGCGAATCAAAGCACCTATATCCGAATAGGTTTTTACGAACTTTTTCTCCCGGTAAGGAGCTGAGTATTGTAACATGTCATGATACACCAAAACCTGGCCATCACAGTATCTCCCCGCACCGATGCCTATGACCGGAATAGATATCTCTCGGGTGATGCTCTTCGCTACTTCCTCTGTCACCAGCTCCAGCACGATGGCAAAAGCTCCCGCTTGCTCCAGGGCCCGGGCATCATTTAGAAGGCGCTCAGCGGCCTGTGAGTTTTTACCTTGAATGAAGTATCCGCCGATTTGATGCACAGACTGTGGTGTAAGTCCGATATGCCCCAGTAGTGGGACGCCGGATTGAACAATTCGCTTCACGGTGTCGCAAATTTCCATGCCCCCTTCTAATTTCACGGCATGGGCATGTCCCTCTTGCATGAGCCTGCGCACATTAGTAAGGGCTTCTTCACTACTCCCGTGGTACGTCATAAATGGCATATCCGCAACAATAAAAGTATGTTCCGCACCGCGCACGACAGACCGTGTATGATAGACCATATCATCCATAGTGACGGGCAGTGTGGAGTTATAATTAGATAACACATTACCTACGGAATCACCGACAAGGATGATATCGATCCCGGCTTCCTCAGCCAAACGAGCAGATGGATAGTCATACGCCGTAATCATACTTATAGGTGAACCTTCTCGTTTCATTTTCTTCAATTGCAAAATATTAAGTGCTTTCGAGGTTGCCATGGTTGCATTCAAATCCTTTCCTACCTTTATTTTAGATCACAAAAAAAACCTTTCAGCACATGGCTGAAAAGGTCCGAAAGGCAAAAAAAGAGTCAATTTGCGACCGTTCTTTTGTCTCGGTCCTTGCGGATCAGAGCAAAATCCAACGAGTTCACCTCCATAGGCTCACACATCTACATATTGAATTACACTAACTAGAGTACCGTTCGAATGTATCGATACAGCCTCTCACGGAAGTATACCAAAATATAGGGCTGTTGCATAACATTCTCTACTATATGAACAAAACAAGCCCCTCCAACTTCCTATTCGGAAGTGAAGGGCTGTCAGCTTGCAGATACAGTATGTGAAATATCGCTAAATCTTTAGGACGTGTATGAGGTCACGGACGGTCGATAAATTCATATAGAAAGGATTGACCCTCCCGATAGAATTCTAATTGTAACATGGGACTATTGTATGTGGAGAGCGTGATATAATAGGGCACAAATCGTTTCATAGATGATGAATCAAGCAGAGGAGTGAAGGCTGGTGTATGAACAAATTGTAGCGTATGGTCTGAGCCAAAAAGAGGCTGTTAAGGATTATCCATTCGGTGCTGAAACGCTAGTACTGAAAGTTGGAGGCAAGATGTTTGCTCTATTATCTGAAAAGGACGGCATTAGCCATCTATCCTTGAAATGTGATCCGATCATTGCGGTAAATCTGCGTGAACAAAACAAGGCAATTAAGCCAGGCTATCATTTAAATAAAAAGCATTGGAATACGATTGAGGTTGATGCTACCTTCCCACTGGAGGATTTGTACAGCATGATCGACCATTCGTATGAGCTAGTCTTCAAGAGCTTAACCAAAGCGCAACGCGAAGCGATTACGATGAGAATACGGGCAACGGATTTGTAAAGGGCTGGTGAAGCCCTTAGGTTGTATCCAAAAATACTTACTAACATTATTATAGTTTTACTTGACAGAAAACACGAATAGATATATTCTTAATTTAAAGATAATTCATTTGAAAATAATATCAAGGAGTGGAACTTAACATGAGCGAACTGGTGAATATTATTCAAGAGAGAAGATCAGCTTCTAAATTTATTCCTGATGTTACTATAGATGCAAAAGAACTAGAAGAAATATTTCAGTTGGTGAAGTTTGCTCCATCGGCTTTTAATTTACAGCATACGCGCTATATCGTAGTGCAGGATGCTGATACCAAACAAAGACTGCATGATGAGGCAAGTAAGCAGTATAAAATATTAACGGCTTCGGCGACCATTGTAGTGCTGGGGGATACAGAAGCTTATACCAAGGTAGCTGACCTCAACGAAGGATTCCTGAATTTAGGTGTCCTAAGCAAGCAGGAATATGATAGTACGGTGGAATCGGTAACTCAGTTTTATCGCGAGCGGGGACCTGTCTTCCAGAGAGAAGAAGCGATCCGTAATGCCAGTCTGTCGGCTATGCAATTGATGTTGATTGCCAAGGACAAAGGCTGGGATACTTGCCCGATGATCGGTTTTGATCCGGCGAAGGTGCAGGAAG
This sequence comes from Paenibacillus sp. FSL P2-0322, assembly GCF_037975315.1. Classification (NCBI taxonomy): domain Bacteria; kingdom Bacillati; phylum Bacillota; class Bacilli; order Caryophanales; family Paenibacillaceae; genus Paenibacillus; species Paenibacillus sp. FSL P2-0322. Next base: position 773,178 of record NZ_CP150243.1, read on the forward strand.
TACTGAATATTCCAGAGCAATTTGTACCCGTGATGATGATTACCTTGGGTAAAGAGGACGAATCGGGTCAGCGGGCACGGGGATACCGCAAGCCGGTTGGACAATTTGTCAGCTACAATGGATTTTGAAATTTGTAAATCATTTGTGTAAATAAATCATCATGTTAATGAAGGAGTGATAAAGATGTCATTGAAAACCGCTGGAATTCACCATATCACGTCCTTTGCAGGAGACCCGCAGGGCAACGTTGATTTTTACGCAGGCGTACTTGGTCTGCGATTGATTAAAAAGACGATCAACTTTGATGCTCCAGAAGTATACCATTTGTACTTTGGTAATGAAGAGGGCAGCCCGGGAACGATCATTACCTTTTTTCCAGCTCCGGGTACACGCAAGGGTAAGATTGGAGGTGGACAGGTCGGGATTACGACGTATGTCGTGCCGTCCGGTGCTTTGGAATACTGGGAAAACCGTCTGCACAGCTTGAAGGTGTCTTTCACGAAGGCCACTCGTTTTGGCGAGTCATTCATCCAGTTCCGAGACAACAAGGGCTTGCATCTGGAGCTGGTGGAGCGGGAAGATGGCCCGGTGAACACGTGGACAGCTGGCGGCGTGCCTACGGATAAAGCTATCAAGGGCTTTGGCGGGGCGGTACTGTACAGTGCGGATTCCAAGCATACGCAAGAGGTGTTGGAGAACGTCCTGGGGATGACTCCCATCGGAGAAGACGCAAATGCAGGCTACATCCGCTATCAGGCGACAGGTGATTTGGGCAACCTGATCGACATTCCGGTCAAAGATGTCCCGTGGGGGAATGGCGGCGCCGGTACGGTTCACCATATTGCCTGGCGCGCGCAGGACGATACGGAGCATCAGGCGTGGAACGAATGGGTTCATCAGCATGGTTTTGGGACCAGTGGTATTGTAGATCGCCAATACTTTAATGCCGTATACTTCCGCGAGCGGGGCGGTATTTTATTCGAGATCGCAACCGATCCACCCGGATTTACCGTGGATGAGGAATTGAATGAGTTAGGGCACAAGCTGATGCTGCCTGAATGGTATGAGCCTCAGCGCACCCAGATTGAGTCTAACCTGGTTCCCATTGAACCTAGAGTATTAAAACAGGATTAATCTGCTCGATCCAAACAATCATATTTAGAAGCAAAAAGGTCCAATGCGGGAAGATTTCTACCGTGATTGGACCTTTTTTTGCATGTGGAATTGTCATCTAACGTATAAATAAGCGTGGAAGAGTTGGCTAGATCATGAGCAGTTCACGAATCTCCAGCTCGGTCAGTGCCGAAAGGGTTTCTTGCCCCGGTTGAATGACCTGGTCGATCATGTTTTTCTTTTTTTGTTGCAGCTCATACATTTTATCCTCTACCGTGCCTTGGGCGACGAGACGAATAACCTGTACGACTTTTTTCTGACCCATTCGGTGTGCGCGGTTGGTAGCCTGCTCCTCTACAGCGGGATTCCACCATAGGTCATACAGAATGACTGTATCTGCGCCGGTGAGGTTCAGGCCAGTGCCTCCTGCCTTTAGGGAAATCAGGAACAGCTCGCGTTCTCCATCGTTGAAGCGACTGCACAGCTCGACTCGTTCCGGAGCGGGAGTCTGCCCATCCAGGTAAAAGTAGGACACCCCTTCTCGAGCAAGCTCGCGTCCGATCATTTGAAGCATCGTAGTGAACTGTGAAAAAATGAGCATCCGTTTCCCGGAGCTGAGACATTCCGTAATGATCTCCAACAGCTGTTCAAATTTGGCGGAGCTTCCCGTATACCCTTCGATGAACAAGCCCGGATGACAGCAGAGCTGACGAAGTCGGGTCAGACCTGCGAGAATTTTGATTCGATTTTTCTGAAATCCTTCCTCGTTGAGATGCTTCAACGTTTCATGCTGGAGCTTGGCCAGATAGGCTGTATACAACTTTTTTTGATCTGGCAGAAGCCGGGATACCTGCACGGATTCGATTTTCTCCGGCAGCTCCTTGAGGACATCGCTCTTAAGACGGCGCAACAGAAACGGACGAACCCGCTTGGCAATCACATTTCGAGGCAGGTTGTGAAACACTCTTTTCCCACCGGGAAATAGCGCAGGAAATACAACGTCGAATATGGACCATAACTCTTCCAATGTATTTTCTATAGGCGTTCCTGTCAGGGCAAAACGGTAACGGGCTTTTACATCCTTAACAGCTTGTGCTGTCTGGGTGGCATGGTTCTTGAAAGCCTGCGCCTCGTCCAGTATGAGCGTATGAAACGATGGTTTGCTGTACACATCTGCATCGCGCCGTAGCAGCGGGTAGGACGTAATGACGACGTCATAACTGGCGGCATCCCGTATGATCCGGCCGCGTTCTTCCGGGCTGCCATCTGCGATAGTGATGCGGACGTGTGGAGCAAATTTCTCCAGCTCATTCCGCCAGTTGTACACCAGTGATGCAGGGGACACGATCATGGCTGGAAGCTGCTGGCTGCGAATCTCCGGCAATACTGAGACGAGAAAGGCGATACTTTGCAGCGTTTTACCCAGCCCCATATCATCTGCCAAAATGCCCCCAAAACGGTAATGCGCCAATGTCTTAAGCCATTGAAAGCCGTAAACCTGATAATCTCTCAAGATTGGAGCAAGCACGTCTGGAACTGGAAAGTCGAGATGGTCTGGGTTACGTATATTTTCCAGCAGCTGGCGAAAGGTTTTACCCAAAGTCAGGTTTTTCCCATGATCGTGAGGATCAATTAAATACAGTCCTTGTGTGACGGGAACACGAATTTGCGCTGCATCCAGATCACTTTTACGGATACCTGTTTCATTCATGAACCGAATCAATTCCTTGTACTCCTCTGTTTCCAGCGGCAGCAAGGCACCATTAGGCAGACGGTGATATCTCTGTTTTTCCTCTAACGATTTGAGCAGTTTGCGAATTTCTGGTTCCGGAATGCCCTCCATATCAAATTTAAATTCAAGCCAATCCGTACGTTCATCCCATTCCGCCCGTATCCTTGGGGTAGGCAGAGTATTGTTTATTTTCGCTTTGACTGCACCTGTAGCATAGACGTCCAGCAGCTTTTCCAGTTGAGGAACAGTATGGTACAAAAAATCATACTCTGCATCTTCATCTTCCATAAAATATCCGCTGTCTGTTCTGGCAAAGGAGCTATGCTCCATCAGTTCCAAAATACGCTGCTCCTGTTCCCCATCACGTATCAGAATTCGGTCGTTACCAGGAGTTCGTGCATCTGTTTCCAGCGGGTTGATGATGATATCCCCATATTGGAACTCCAGCCCTGCCAGTAGCTTGTCTCTTACCCGGTCCAGATATAGCTTTGCCTTCAATGGCTGCTGTGTGACCCGATCTGAGACGGACCGAGTCATATGAACACGTCCGAGCTTCATTAACCCGGGTACAACCTTGTCCATAAAAGATTCCATCTGCTCTGGCGCAATCAGAACTTTTCGCCTGTGGTGTACCTCTACCATCCGTTTTAGCTCGGACAAACGCCGTAAGGGATCGGCCTTCTGTTTGACAAGCTTGCCATCGGCAATGACGACACCATAGTCCTCCATGATGGTCAAGTCATCCAATCCTTGTATGCTTAGCTGGTAGCCTTCGGTTACGGCCCCGGCCTCATCAAATTCAAATTGCAGTGGAAGCATCAGGTCGGATTGGGGAATACCCTCGCTCATGTTTTCGTGAATTTCAAAGTAGACGCCCTGTGCTGTTGTCAGCAAGGGGAGCAGCTTTTCCCAAGCCGCAGGCGGAATGAGGAGCATTCGCTCGCCGCTCATATGACTACTGGAAGATGAATACGTGCCTGAAGTTTCCCGAATCATACGCTCATGGTGGCATACCTGGGATAATTGCTGGAGAATAGCGTCATGTTCAGGTCGGAAGCGGTACAACTCAGGCTCGTACGAGAAGCTTTTCGTGAACATGTAGCTATCCCCACGGTCAATACTATCCAGAAACGGACGAATTTTCTGGACGATATATAATCGTTTGGGGCCAGCCTTCATTTCTACACCAAACATATATTTTTGGTAACCGTAGGCAAAAGGCCGGATGACAAACTGAAAATCCAAGACCGCACGAGTATCCAGCAGGGTAGGCGTGCTGCGAAGCGGTCGCTTGCGGTCAAATAGTTTTAACATACTGTCGGTCAGCTGGAGATCCCCTTGTGTGATGTCAGAGGATCGTGCCGCTCTAGCAGTGTGATCATATGGAGCATCTGTAGATGTGTACATGCCGTCTGAATCCATGCTTCCTGCTGTATCTGGGGCGGTACCGGGATGAAGTCTGGAGGCATAGGAGCGCACAGACAGACTTTTTCCACGGCGTATATCATGGGCGTTAAGGAGAACAGCAGCGATATGTTTGCAATATCGTCCGGTGTTCTGAAATGTGCTACAGGTGCACTCTGCTCGGATTCTTCCATTGGATCGGATCATCGCCGCAACAGCATAAAAGCTGCTTCCTTTGACCGTAGCTTCGTATACCCCTTCATCATGATCTATTTGTGTAAAGGCCACTCTTTTGGCCCGGTAATAGGCATCCCCGTCGTCATAAGCAGCTTGACTGCATAGTTGTCTGATGGCTCGCCGGGTAAGTTCAAAACTCATGATTCGTAATCCTTTCCTGAGTTATTCCGTTTTCTTACATGATAACAGAACAGACAGGAGGATGGACACTTGGGCGCGAAACGTAACTTTACAAAAAAAGGAGAGCAGAAAAAAACAGGCCTTGGTCCGTCATTGAACCAAAGCCTGCCAGGTGGCTACAGCTATATTATATGTCGGGCAGTCCTTCTTCTTGCTCATGGACACCCAGCGCGTTACGTGCCATCTCCATATATTCATCTAGTCCGGATTTGAGGGCGAATTCGGCGATAAGCACAGGGTAAGCCGCGGTCAGTTCAACGATATGTTCGATCATACGCGGCCATACACGTCCGCCTGCTGCCTCGTAAAGCTTCAATAAACGAGTAAGCTCTACTTCTCCGAACAAAGTATAGTAACTCGTAAAATCAATCGCCGGATCAGCTACTTCGGCCTCGGTCCAGTCCAGCATTCCAGTAACCTCTGTATTCGAAGAGACTAAAATATGGCCTGGGTGCAAATCACCGTGTACAAGTACGGAATATTCCGGCCAGTAGCTATCGTCTGCCAGCCAGGTTTGCCATCGTTGCCATAGCTCGCCAGATACACCAAAGACGCTCCTTATTTCCTTCATCCGCTGGTCCATCAATTGCCGAACTTCGTCGTGCTGCTTTACGCGGACACCGAAATTTGCTGCCTGTTGGTGATCCGTCCGGTGCAACGCGGCTAGGGCTTTAGCGAGCGAAGCAACGAATCTTTCCGTCAGAGCCTCAGGATTGATGAACCATACGTAGCTTTTTGTTTCCATATCAATGGTAGCGGCAGGAGTGCCCTCCAGTTGAGGGTAGGCGATGAACTCTGGACTATACACTTGCCAATCCGGTACCGCTACAGGAAGAGTATCCCGAATCAACTGAAGCACTTTGTGCTCGTAAGCGGCTGATTGGACCACATCTGTTCGTCGCGGTGTACGTAGAACCCAAGGGGTACCCTGAATGTCTTTGGCGAATAGTGCCCGGAAATCTAGCCCGGACTCGTTGAGCTCTAATCCTTCATGTAGTATGTGAAGCCCGTTGCTTTTGGCAAGGGCCAATATATCACTAACGTCTTTTGAGTTAGTCAAGGAACGCTTTTCAGTCATATGAAACACACCTCATTGTTCAGATTTAGTTTAAAAAAAGGTAACTTAAACAAGCCTCAACCTTCCATATAAAAAAACGGGTTGAGCTTCATTGAAAAGCCTATCCTTTTATCTGAGACGCATGTAGTGAGTACACATGAAAGAGCAAACCTCCTTTACAAAATAGGGCATCTAACCCAGCACCAATATAACATCCTACATTGGAGGATGTCTACAATACGAAGAATAATATAAATGGCTACCCCAGTTCGCTTATCTGTGGGTTAGAGAAGTTTTTACAAGCTGCACATAGCAAGATACAATGGAAGTGTTAAAGAAAGGAGGCGGATACTTTTGCAAAATGAAGAGAAAAAGAACGATTCCAAATCCGGCTCATCCAAATGGTACCTTGGTAGTGCAGCAGCATTGCTTCTTCTGAAAGGTAAGTCGTTACTTGCCCTTTTAAAATTCAGTAAATTTGGCGGTGCGCTGATATCTATGGCGATAACGATTGGCACATATGCGATCATTTACCCGTGGGGATTTGCGGTCGGATTCGTGTTGCTGTTGTTTGTGCATGAGCTGGGACATGTATTGGCCGCCAAGCGCAAGGGGCTTCCCGTGTCAGCACCGTTATTTATTCCTTTTCTCGGCGCGCTGATCACAATGAAACGGCAACCTTTGGATGCGCAGACAGAGGCTTATGTAGCCATGGGCGGCCCGTTACTGGGGACGGTTGGGGCTATGGCGGTATACGCAGGAGCCTATGCAACAGACAGTCCCCTGTTGTATGCGCTCTCGTATGTCGGCTTTTTCCTGAACCTGATCAACCTGCTGCCGATTCATCCGCTCGACGGAGGACGGATTTCCACGGCAGTGACGCGTTGGCTGTGGCTGGTGGGCCTATTGGGTGGAATTGTAGTCGTAGTATATTTAAAATCCTTTTTATTTTTCTTGATATGGGCGTTCTTTGCCTACGATTTGTACAAAAAATATGTTAAACGCAATAAAGAGGAGGTTAAGGTCCAATCCTTTTTGCAAAAGCCGCTGGTGAACGTACAGCATCTGTATGAGCAAGGATATCCGCTGCCCGGACCGGAGCACACGCGCAGATTATCTTTTAATACCTACTCGGATTTGGAGGGGCAACAGTATTTGACGGTGTATATGGAAAGTCTGGATGTGGAACAGACGCTTCTGCTGCCACAGCAGTGTCTTGTCCAGCATGTATGGCTGAACGGTGTGGAACATATACCGACGCCGGATGCGTACCAGCTCAGATTGCTGTGTGGGATTGATTACATTCCGTTTGAAAATGATAAATATTACGAAGTACCCGCATCATCGCGCTGGAAATTCGGCATCGGTTACTTGGCTTTGGCCGTATTTCTGATGGGGATGATGTATGTGGTGCACCAGCATATAGGGGATATTAGGCTGTGATTCGAGTAATGAGAGCTTAGTCAAGATTTTAGATCATTAAGGCAACGGTAGAGCTTATAGAAAATAGAGTCAAAAGAGCGCGACAACCGCAATATTCGGTGTCACGCTCTTTTTTTTGTATGAATAGCAGGGTGGAGCCCTTGCTATCCGTCCTTATATCTTAAATCCTTTGTGCATCAGTAATCGGCTTTAACGTCTGACGGTATTTAAGTGGGCTGGTGCCTGTCCAGCGCTTGAACTGTCTGCTGAAATGAGCCAGACTGGAGTATCCGAGCAGGGAAGCTACCTTGTTGAGTGGCAGATTGGGCTGCTGGATCAGCACCTTAGCCTCATGCAGCTTGGTCTCCGATAGATAGTGACGTGGAGAATAGCCGTATACCTTGCGGAACACTTCCTGGGCATAGCCAGGACTGATCCCGAGGGAAGCCGCCACATCTTCAAGGCGGAACGCTTGCTCGCCAGATTCATCTTCCCGATAAGGTTTAAACCTTGATTGAATGGCTTCCATGATGGCCTTGGCATATTGAACGGATGAAGGCGCAATTCTGGGCTCCAAACCGGTAGATATCATTTGCGAGAATATCCCGAATAGCTCAAATAAGGCAATTTGCATACGAAAACGGTCTGCTGTCGTATATTCTCCGCTTTCCTGCACCATGCCAATCCAGCTATGGACGACCTTTTGCAGCTTGGTATTCGTTTCAGTACCCGCTGGGAAAAAGAGCTGATTGCTCTTAATCATTTCCTGACGGAACAATGGATCATCGACATTAAAATGAGAGCTAAAATAGTACATGCCGTTTGGGGAAACACACTGACTCACATGTTTGAAGCCAGGCGGAATGATTAAAATATCACCCTCCCCAACCGAATATACGTTATTTTCCATAATCGTTTCCTGACGACCTTCTAAAATGAGTACAATTTCAAAACCGATATGAGATTCCTCAGGCATGCACCAATCCGCTTTGACCCGGTGAATATGGGCGCCAAAAAATTTCACATTCCAGTCAATAATGGGCAGCCATCGGCAATCATGGAATAGAGCTGGATCAACATCAGGATTTAATATCATCAGATCACCTTCGATTAGGGCAAATTTTACACCGCTTAGACAATCTCATTGTATCTAACATTTAACTATAATAAAAGAGCGTTTACAAATGCTATAGTATAAGCTTTTACATAAAAGAAAGCGCTTATATGTAGATTTTTTGAAAGCGATGCCATATTGTAATCAGGAGGAGCTATGGAAACAACATCGAAAGAACGTGTATCGTATTACGTTTACTTTTTGGGGAGCAACGCAATTCTCTGTCTGGTCGCCTCTTTTGCGATGCTATTTTATACGGATTATGTTGGCATATCTGTTTCTATTATCGGTACTTTATTCGTACTAGCCCGTATATGGGATGCACTTAGTGCTCCGATCTTCGGCGTGATCATTGACCGGGCCAATCTAAAGGGCGGCTTGTTCAAACCGTGGACGAATCTGGCTTCCATCATTTTGCCGATACTTACTGTACTTATTTTTCTCGTTCCTAATGATGCGTCGCTTACCGCCAAGGTGATTTATATCGCCGTTACGTATCTGGCATGGGAAATGTGTTATACGATCAGTGATGCGCCTGGCTTTGGGTTGGCTACACTGATGACGAAAAATACGCATGAACGTGATCTGTTAATGTCCAGAGGCCGGACGATGGTCTTCTTGGGTTTTATGGTCATCTCCTCATCTTCGGTAGCTGTGGCCAATCAGATATCATGGCCAATTTTGGCACTGATTGTTGCCATAGCGGGTTTGATACTCATGAACTTTACTCGCTTTAATGTCAAAGAACGGTATTCCAACAAGGCGGAGAAGGTTACGCTCAAGCAAATTATGACGTATCCATTGCAAAACAAGCAGCTTTTATTTTACCTGATGTCGTTTATGATGCTGTCTATGACCAATCTGCAAGGGATTGTCGTCAGTTACTTTGCCTTATACAACCTGAAAAATCCTATTTATATTTCCATTCTCATGTTCATTTCCTTGGGTGTGCAGCTGCTCACCGCGTTGATTTTACCACCAATTATTAAAAGATTCGGCAAGTGGAAAGTGAATGTCGTCAGCTTGATTGGATTGTTTACTACGGGCTTGTCCTTATTTGTAATCGGTTACAGTAACCCCGTTGTCGTATGTGTATTCGCGGTTCTTTTCGGTTTGTTCAGCTCTGCACCACAGCTCATGGTACCGATGTTTACGGCCGATTGTGTGGAATATGGCGCATTCAAAAAAGGCGTACGTGCCAGTGGTACCGCTTTTGCTACCCAAACGTTTGCAGGAAAACTGGGGGGAGCGGCAGCCAGTGGAATCGTCGCTTATGCGCTTGCCTTTGCAGGCTATGTCCCGAATGTACCGCAGACCGGACAGGTTCTCACATGGATATTCGCGCTCTATGCAGTAGTACCTGGAGTGGGGGCCTTAATTACGGCAGGTCTGTTTGCATGGCTGTACAAGATTAAAGAAAAAGACGTAGAGGGCTGGCTGGCAAGTGCGAAAAAAAATCTACAACAGGCAGATTCTGCGAAGCAGGGTGTAGCCGACAAGACGATATCCGTTCCATCCCTGAAAAAACCGCATAACAGCCACGGTGTTTGAAAATAACCTTATATAGCTCCACATACCCTAACGAACCTAATTGGAGGACGACTTGATGAAAAAGCTACTGTACGGTGTTGCCTATTATGATGAGTATATGCCATATGACCGTTTGGGCCAGGATATCCAAATGATGAAGGATGCGGGCATCAACGTGGTGCGGATTGCCGAATCCACTTGGAGTACGCATGAACCGCAAAATGGCGTGTTTGATTTTACCTCTGTGGATCGGGTGCTGGACGCCATGCATAAGGCGGGTATCGAAGTCATTGTGGGGACGCCCACCTATGCCGTACCCACATGGCTAGTGAAGGAGCATCCTGATGTATTGGCAACAACGCCTCAAGGTCCGGGCAAATATGGAGCTCGCCAGATTATGGACATTACGAACCCGGTGTACCTGTTCCATACTGAGCGAATCATACGCAAGCTGATCGGACGGGTGAGTCAGCATCCGGCGGTCATTGGCTTTCAGACGGATAATGAGACCAAGCATTACCACACGAGTGGGCCCAATGTGCAATTGCAATTTGTAAAGTATTTGCGGGAGCGGTTCGAATCGCTGGAGGAGCTAAACCGCAAATTTGGTCTGGACTACTGGAGTAATCGCATCAATAGCTGGGAGGACTTTCCTTCGGTGGTCGGAACGATTAATGGAAGTTTGGGCGCAGCCTTTTCCCAATTCCAGCGCAAGCTGGTGACGGATTTCCTGGCATGGCAGGTCGCGCTGGTGAATGAATATAAGCGGGAAGACCAATTTGTTACGCAAAACTTTGATTTTGAATGGAGAGGTCATTCCTTTGGTGTTCAGCCAGACGTGGATCACTTTGCGGCATCGCAAGCCTTTGATGTGACTGGGGTGGATATTTACCATCCATCACAGGATGATCTGACCGGAATTGAAATTTCCTTCGGTGGCGATGTAGCGCGTTCGACGAAAAATAACAACTATCTAGTGCTGGAAACGGAAGCGCAGGCTTTTACCCACTGGGTTCCCTATCCGGGGCAATTGCGTCTGCAAGCGTTCAGCCATCTGGCTTCTGGAGCCAATATGGTGGCATACTGGCACTGGCATTCCATCCATAATTCCTTCGAAACCTACTGGAAGGGTCTGCTCAGCCATGATTTTGAACCGAATCCTGTGTATGAGGAAGCACAGACCATAGGGAAGGATTTTGCAAGATTGTCTCCGCATTTGGTCAACTTGAAAAAGAAAAATAAAACGGCGATTCTGGTCAGCAACGAAGCATTGACGTCGATTGACTGGTTTAAATTTAATATGAGCAGCCCGTTGAATTACAATGACATCGTACGCCGTTTGTATGACGAGTTGTATAAACTGAATATCGGGACGGATATTGTTCATCCAGGTACAGAATCGTTTGACGACTATGATCTCTTGATCGTCCCGGTCCTCTATTCTGCCCCAGACGCACTACTGGAGAAGCTGAACCGATATGTGGAGAAAGGTGGTCATATAGTATACACATTCCGAAGCGGATTTACTGACGAGCATGTGCAGGTGAGAACGTCCCGGCAGCCGGGCGTGATTAGCGAAGCCTGCGGCATTCATTACAGCTTGTTCGTGGAGCCGAAGAAGGTGACGCTCAAAAATAATCCTTTTGAGGTGGCACCAGAGGACAATCAGGTAGATACGTGGATGGAGCTGATTACCCCGACGACCGCCGAAGTGTTGGCCTATTACGATCACCCGCATTGGGGAAAATATGCCGCGATTACGCAAAACCGCTATGGTCAGGGAACAGCGACCTACATCGGCTGTATCGTCAGCCCGGCGGTCATCCGCGAACTATTCAGCTCTGTAGCCAAAAAGGCGGGAGTATGGGGAGTAGATCAGGAAACGTCTTATCCGATCATTGTTAAATCCGGCACGAATGAGCTGGGACGGACAATCCGGTACTATTTTAACTATTCCGAACAAGCAGGCTCGGTGGTATATCCACATGGAGACGGCAAGGAGTTAATCGGGGGGCGTACAGTTATCCAAGGACAAACGCTTCCATTAGAGCCTTGGGGTGTTATAATTATCGAAGAAGCGTAAATGATGAATAATGAGCTTAAACCAACTTACGAATAATATCATATAGGTATTCTCCGGGAGTATCCGGTAAATGAAGCGCCCCTGCGAATTGCGGGGCGTTTTCGCATATGGCTGAGTAGAGGAGTGCATCGCTATGCCAACCCGAGCAGTCCGCTGGTTCCGGGCGCTGACGGCCCCGTATCGACGCAGCATTCAGCTTAAGCTGATCTTGACGATGATTGTTCTATCTGTGCTGCCGGTCATTGCTGTCACGGTGCTGGCTGCGGAAAAAAGTAGAGCTTCCATGGAAACTGAAGTGGCAGAGACGAACATGTCCAATATGAAATGGACGGGGATCTATATCAGCGACCAGCTAGATCGTCTGAATCATCTGATTTACAGCATTCAGATCAGCCCTGATCTGAGCGATTATTTGAATGAGCGCGAGCCTGACAATCTTTCGAGCCAATTTAATGCTCAGCGAAAAATGCTGAATACGATGGCGAATGTGTATTATTCAGCCGGAAGTCATGTGATCGGCATCCAGCTTTATTTGAAGCAATCGCAAACCCTGTTTACCTTCAATAGTATGCAAAATGAAATTACGACAGTGAGCGGTATTCCCCCACAGTATGCCGAGATGTGGCAAGCGAATAAGGATTATTCGATTCGTCCAAGCTCTGCTGACCCGGATCGCTTTACTTTGACGCGCAGTATTCGGCGTTTCGAAGATCAGAAGCAGACGGGAGCTATTTCATTGGATGTATTGTGGTCGCAATTCGATCAGACGCTGGGCCTGCTGGGACGAGGGGATCAGCATCAGGTGCTTATTACAGATGCGGATGGCAGGGTCATGTATCCAGCACAGGCTCGGCAGTCGCCTCCACCTGCAGGTGTGCTGACAGCTCTTCGTGACGTTAAGCCGGGCCCTGGAGTGATTCAAACTGCTGAACATTATGTGTTCTATAATGATCTGGATGTAGTTGGGCTAAAGCTGGTCAAAATCGTACCCACTTCCTCCATTAACCACAGTGCCTTTTCAACCATGCTGTATGGTATTATCGTAGGCGTGATTTCAATTCTGGTTTCCATCTGCATTGCCGTTTTCATCGCATGGCGGACTGCACGTCCGATTGTTCATTTGGCGCGTTCCGTACAGGAGCTGGATATGATCAAAGGACCGATTGGACAGCCAAGTACACGCCCGGATGAGATTGGGCTGCTGGAAAGAAGTCTGCATGGGATGGCAGGCCGAATTCGCGAGCATATTCAGGCGGAATACAGTATAAATTTGCAAAAAAAGACGGCTGAATTGAAAGCGCTCCAAGCGCAGATTCATCCACATTTTCTGCAAAATACGCTGCAAATGATCGGAAGTATGGTATTTTCTCAAAAGCCGGAGGACACCTATGAAGTCATTCGGTCGCTGAGTGAGATGTTCCGTTACGTGGTACGGGAACCTCAGGATTTGGCCTCTTTACGCGCAGAGCTTGACCATGTGGGACACTATATGCGCATCCAGCAACGGCGATTTCCACAAAGATTGGTGTTCCAGGTGGAGACGGAAGAACAGGCGATGGATATTCGACTGCCTAAGCTATCGCTTCAGCCATTGTTGGAAAACGCTTTTCAGCACGGTCTTGATCGAAAGGCGGGGGCATGGCAAATAGGGATTCGGGTGGAGATTATGAAACAAGATGTGTGTATTACGGTTTGCGATAATGGAAACGGCATGGCCCCGGACAAGCTGGAAAAACTACGGGCAAAGCTGGAAAACGCCTCGGAGGAACCGATCTGGGCGCAGGGTAGCCATATCGGATTGAGCAATGTGTCTTCACGCATACGGATGAATTTTGGAGTGCACTACGGAGTGACGACAGATAGTGAGCAGGGAGTCGGTACACGTGTCACCATCCGCATTCCATTCACCTCAGCAGAGGAGGGAAAAGTATGATCAGAGTATTAATTGTGGACGATGAGCCGTGGAACCGTGATATTCTGAAGACATTTGGCACATGGGAAAAACTTGGAATGTTGGTAGTGGGTGAGGCTGAAGACGGGGACGAGGCGTTCAGGCTGGTCGGAGAGTTAGCTCCCCATATTGTGATTACTGATATGCGCATGCCGGGTGCGGACGGAGTGGAGCTGCTGCAAGCACTAAATAACCATTGTCCTGATGTGAAAATCATTGTCGTAAGCGGATATGATGACTTTGCGTATGCCAAACATGCCATCCGTTATAAGGCCGTCGATTATTTGTTAAAGCCAGTCAATCCTGCAGAGCTGAATGCAGTGCTACTCAAATGCAAAAACGATCTGGAGGTCAAGGTGGCCGAGCAGCAACAAGAAGCAACAGAGCTGGATTATGAGTTTTTTCACAAGTTGACCCGGTATAAGCAACTGCTGCGTCTTTATTTTAATGAGATGAACCGTGACGGGGTGAACTTAACCTGCAGGCAGGTTATGCAGGAGCTGGAGAGTTATGGAGCACCAAGTCCACATATGCTAGGCAGGCTGGTGCAGGAGCTTCTTTCCCTGCTGAAAGAGCTCGCAGCGGATAACGGGCTGGATAATTCTACGACAAAGGCAGGATCTCCACTGCCGCAGGATGCCGTGTCCTCTGTAGAACATGCGCTGGAATTCGTATCGTCGTGCTATGTTCAGGAACTGGATCAGCTCATTCGGCAGCGGAAATACAAAAACAAGCTGAATTTAGAAGAGGTACGGCGATATATCGACAGTCACTTTGCTGGGCCGATTACACTGGAGCAGTTGGCGAAAAACTTTTTTGTGAGCAAAGAGTATATGAGCAAGGTATTTAAGCAGGAGTATGGTCAAAATGTAACGGACTACATCGTAGAGCGAAGAATGGAAAAGGCGCGGGAATGGCTGGCCAATAAACAGATTTCAATTAAAGCAGTTGCGGAGATGGCAGGATATGAGGATGTGTCTTATTTCTATCGGGTATTTAAAAAGCATTTTGGCATGGCACCCGGTGAAATGAGGAAGGAAGTTTAAAAAAGTCCAATTCAATAAGCTAAGGGTGTCCAATGGCAGAAGTGACCTCCCATCCTATAATGAAAGCGTATACAAAACAAGCAGTACAAAGGAATTTGGCCTTTACGAAGTTCGCACAGAGCTGAATAGAGGTTGAAGACCGGCGGCATAGCTGCTTTGAATAACAGCTGATTTGCCGATGGGTAACAGTTATTTTCAAAATAGGGGAGGTCATTTTTCATGAAAGTGTGGAAAGGTGTATTGAGCACGATGCTGGTTGGCACGTTATTGGCCGGGTGTGGAGCGAATTCTTCAGGCAGTGACAGCAGCGGTTCCGGTGGAGACGGCAAAACGGTGAATCTCAAAATGTTTATTGCTCAGCCCCGTTTGAAGGAGCACTACGATAAATACATTAATGCGTTCGTAGCGAAAGAGAAGAAAGATAAAAATATCGACGTTACGGTCCAACTGGAGATGCCGCCTGCTGACAACGCCGCACAAATTTTGAAGACAAGACTCGCATCCAACGATGCGCCGGACGTATTTGCATTGCACGCGGTGAATGAAATTCCTCCGTTTTATAAAGCGGGCTATTTGGAGGATTTGTCCGGTCAGCCTTTTGTTAACAAATTGATGGATAGTGTGAAGCCTTCGGTGACAACCAAAGACGGAAAGGTCGTAGCGGTTCCCTTGGAAACGATCTCATGGGGCTACTTGTACAATAAAAAGATATTTAAGGATTTGGATTTGCAGCCGCCGGGAACGTTGACCGAAATGAAGGCTGTGGTCGAGAAGCTGAAAGCGAATAATGTGAAACCGTTCCTGTTGTCCTACAAGGAATCCTGGATTCCACAGCTGTTTGTGCCACTTACGGCAGGTGCAATGATGAACACACAGAATAAGGATTTTATCGACCGGATGAATCAGGATAAAGGCTCTTTTTCCGAAATGAAGAGCATGTTCGATATTATTGATCTGGTGAATAGCAACGGTACTGACAAGGCGCTGGAAATCGGCGGGGATGATGGATCGGCTGCGTTTGCCTCGGGTAAAGCGGCGATGTGGATTCAAGGGCCGTGGTTTGCGGAAACGATTTTAAAATCGGATCCGAAGATGGATTTTGGGGTAGCACCGCTGCCGATCAATGACGATTCCAATGCGACATTGATTAATTTGTCCACTTCGACTTCGCTGGCTGTATCCTCTACAAGCAAGAATAAGGAGGTTGCGCTCGACTTTGTTAACTATGTGCTGGATGACAAGGATTCTAGCGCGTTCTATGAAGCATTGAAATTTAACCCGATCTCCAAAGTGCATACGTTTAAAAGCTATCCTTGGGTTAATGACGCTACCGAATACGTGAAAGCAGGCAAGTCGTACCAAGATCCATCTATCCCGCAAGCGGTTAAGGACGAGGCAGGCAAATCGCTACAATCCTATTATGCTGGTCAGCTCTCGCAGGATGACGTAATTAAGGCGCTGGATAAGGCATGGAAATCGTATAACAAAGTGAACAAGTAACGGTAACCTACAGAATTACACCGGGAGGGAGAGACTCCATGCCTTTTAAAATCTATAAAAAATACGTCATGTTACTGGCGTTTACAGCCCCGGCGC
This sequence comes from Paenibacillus sp. FSL P2-0322, assembly GCF_037975315.1. Classification (NCBI taxonomy): domain Bacteria; kingdom Bacillati; phylum Bacillota; class Bacilli; order Caryophanales; family Paenibacillaceae; genus Paenibacillus; species Paenibacillus sp. FSL P2-0322. The sequence continues at coordinate 789,643 of NZ_CP150243.1, forward strand.
TGATCTTTTATGCTATCTTCCTGCTCATTCCAACGATCAGCGGCATGTACTACAGCTTTACAGACTGGAACGGATTGAATCCTAATTACAGCTTTATCGGCTTGGGGAACTTTGTGGAATCGTTGAAGGAAGACCCCGATTTTCTCAATTCCCTTTGGTTTACCCTTAAATACGTATTGGTCATGATTGTGCTGCAAAATGTACTGGCACTGGCACTGGCAGTGTTGATTGAGTCGCGTACACGTACCAAAGGATTTTTCCGGACGATATTTTTTATGCCCAATATGATCAGTACCATTATTAGCGCATTTATGTGGACCTTCGTTTTTTCTTCCGTGCTGCCACAGATCGCCGAAAAGACGGCTATCGCCTTTTTGGGCCAATCGTGGCTGGGCGATCCGAAAGTATCTTTCTTCTCAATTATTATCGTGTCGCTCTGGAATGGTGTAGGTTATATGATGATCATCTATCTGGCTGCGCTTCAAGGTGTACCACAAAGCTTGAAGGAGGCTGCTATTATTGACGGGGCGAACGCATTTCAGACATTGCGAAGCGTAACGATGCCAATGATTACTCATGCGATTACGATCTGTTTCTTCCTGACGCTGAATGGTGCCTTCAAAGTGTATGAGGTCGTATACGGACTGACTGGCGGGGGGCCGGGGCGCAGTACACAGGTGATTACGATGAACATTTATGAGGAGGCGTTCTCCAACAACTTCCGTTATGGTTATGCGAGCGCCAAATCCGTTATTTTGTTCGCAATCGTTCTCATTTTCACCCTGATTCAGCTGCGTGTCATGAAGAAGAGGGAGGTGGAGGCATGAGGCTGAAGAAAGCCAATTCCTTGTTGATTACGCTGATTCTGTGCGTGGGCGCAGTCGTGTCCTTCTTCCCAATCTACATGGCGGTAATTAACTCGTTTAAAACACAGGGTGAGATGTTTGCATCCTTTACGGCGCTGCCCACGAAGCTTCACTTTGAAAATTACAGTCAGGCTTTTCATCAGACTCATTTGCTGAACAGCGCCCTTAATTCCACGATTATTTCTTTTATCGGCATTGGTGGCATTGTGATCTGTTCGGCACTGGCAGGCTACAAGCTGTCTCGTACACAGGGGAAACTGAGCAGTGCGATTTTCTTCCTGTTTGTCGCATCGATGCTGGTACCGTTTCACTCTATTATGATACCGCTTACGCGAATGGCAAAAGATTTGTCCGTTCAGGGCAGTACGTACGGCTTGGCCCTGATCTATATCGGCTTGGGTGTGAATATGGCGATCTTTTTGTATCATGGATTCGTCAAATCCATTCCACGTGAGCTAGAAGAATCCGCGCAAATGGACGGCTGTAATGAGTTCCAAACGTTCTTTCGCATTATATTTCCTTTGCTGCTGCCGATCACAGTTACCATCGCGATTTTGGATTTTCTGTGGATTTGGAACGACTTTTTGCTTCCATTGTTAATGCTGACGGATGTAAACCATTACACCCTGATTCTCTCGACCAATATGCTGTTTGGTGAGTACAACAAGGATTGGTCGCTTATTCTGGCCGCACTTGTGCTGACCTCCATCCCGGTTATCCTGATCTACGCCTTCTTTCAGAAATTCATCATGGAGGGCATTGCGGAGGGAGCGGTTAAGGGATAAGGTGGAAAGCCTTCCTATCAATAAGGAAGGCTTTTTCTCTGATTCAGCTTTTTTCGCGCCAACGTTTCAATAAAAAGATAGGAAGGGTTACAAACAAAATTGCAAAGGCTACAATGATCCACCACTGAGGGTCAATGATATACAACACGACTCCGATCAGCAGAACTGTTGTTATTATGGAAATTCTCACTTTCAACATTGTTCTCTTACTCACCCTAGCTTCTAATTTTGGCAGCGTTATGAGGGTGATTGCAGTTAACGCAGCAAAAAATATTGAGGTAAATGAATTATAGATAATATCAGCTCCTTGATCTAATTACCCACCCAGGATTGTTCGGAATTAATGTGATAAAACAGAAACCCTCCGCTGAGGAAGGCTTTTGTTTTGGAACGACGCACATCCAACGTTACTTCGAGAAAATACTTAAAATAAAAAATAAAAGCGAAATGATGATCAAAGTTAGATATATACTAGAAATCCGTTTTCCGATTGTAGCTCCAAACTCTTTAGGATTTTTATATCCAATGATTAAACTGGGAATAAAAAAAATACTGGATAGAAAAATGGTGTAGTGAAACCTAGTATTATCAACACTGTTAGACCAGGCGGGCAATCCTAAAAAGGAAAGCAACTGGTCTCCCAATACGTAATTGCCAAATTCGAAAGAAACAGCCATGCCAAGAAGAGATAACAGCAGTGAAAACGATCCCCAACCTATTTTCTTTTCGTTTTTTCTCAACAATTCAAAGATAATCAGTAAAATTACAATTGCTTGTATGCTATATGTCAACATGATTGAAAACATAAAGTACCTCCTTGAACACCAGAATCAAATGATAAGATGTCAATTTCGGAAATGAGTATACCATTTTTTGGAATGTTTTCATATGCCTTTCAATACAGCGATCGTATGATCAAAAGGAACGCGAAGCGGCCTTAGCCATACAATATTTCATCTGAATGTAAAAGGAGATGATTATGTTGGCTACCTTCTCGGCCGCGCTTCAAGTGAAAAAGCGGATGGCCAAGCGAGTCTTAAAAATGTCCGGTGTCCACGGCATTGGCGTAGGGTACAGGGACCCTGCTCATCCCAAAAGAGGAGCCGCTGTCATTGTGTACACGGACCGTTTAGCGTCGGCCTCTACTGGACTCCTGTCGGCCACCGCATTAGGAAAGAAAACGAACGTTCCAGTCCGAATTGTAAAGACTGGAAAGATCAGAGCCAATGCCACGGACTACAAAGTGCGCATACGCCCGGTCATCGCCGGCTACAGTGTCGGGACGATTGAAGGCTCCGGTTCAACCGGACTCATCGTTGCCCCAACTGGAGCGCCGGCGACACGTTATCTTTTTAGCAATAACCATGTCCTCAATCCCTCCAATACAGACAATCGGGAGGCTACAATTCAGCCAGGCGGAGCCGATGGGGGGACCGTTACCCAGGATCGTATAGGACGGCTTTATCGTTACGTACGCTTGAATCCCACCGGAACGAACCTGATTGATGCGGCGCTTTCGCTTCCGACCCGCAACAACCTGCTCAATCCGCGTTATGCTACAGTAGGAGCGATTCCGGGTCATGTGACCGCATATCGCATAGGGGAAAGATTGAAGAAGGTAGGGCGTACGACCGGGCGGGTCAATGGCACGGTAGAGTCCGTCTATACGGACCTGCAAATCAATTATGGTGGAGAGTTGGGCTTACTAACCTTCGAAGATCAGACGGTTATTAGAGGTACGACTCCCGTATCACTACCTGGGGATTCCGGCTCTGTATGGCTCAGACAGTCAGATAATTATGCAGCTGCGGTCAACTATGCAGGTACGGCAGATGGTCGCTTATCCATAGCCTTTCCGGTGCAGTGGGCCATGCAGGTATTCAACACACGGGTAGCCCGCCCCAACGGGGCAGGCAGAGTACTGAGGGTAGATACAGGATCTTCCCCTCGCTCCTATACTAGGCAACTCACTAGTGAGGAACTGGTTCGCTTAAGACCAAGAACGACACGCATTAGACGGAGCTAAACGCCCTCCAGATGGAAAAGTTGCCGCTGATCGTCCCGGTAAGGCGGTCGCTTTAAATGCTTTCCATAGGGTGGCTCGCTCGGAAGCATCATCTCCCCGGATTTCTCCCCTGATTACAGACTTAACTTAAGAAATCCGGGGGTAGAGCTAATATAAGCAAGAATCATTCACGATACCAATCATTTACGACGCAAATGATTCACGACACAAATGATTCACAGTACAAATCATTCACAATCTAAAACGTTAACGGCATGAATGAATGCGTAAATGTATTCTAATCTGCTCCTTCGGCATATGAACGGGCTCCCTCATCATGGGCTGTAATGGTGCTGCTTGCCGAGGCCAAGCCCCGGATTTCCTGAGCGGTCAGGGCTCTGTTGTAAATGATCAGTTCATCCACTGCACCGTTCAGATAGGGATCATCAAACTGGGATTTCCCAATATAGTTCCGGTCTGTCAGTCCAAGGCTGGAAGGCTTCAGCGTCATGTTGGTGTTACGCGTCGCCTCTACACCGTCCACATACATCATTCCAGTATTGCCTGACAAAGTCACAGCGACATGCTTCCAAACCCCTGTTGCCAGCTCTGGCGCATTCAACTGTTGTTCCTCTCCATTCCCCGAGACAGTGATAGCAAAGCGCATACCGGTTCCCTCGGCCTTGGGTGTCAAAAACATATACCGATCCGTGCCTGCTCCAAAATCAAACAGGCGTGCCCAGCCGTTATGCGTGTTCACCCGTACCCACGCGGCAATCGTAAAGTCATTTATGCTGCTAACGATACCACCGGGCAGGCTAGCATAGGCGTCTGTACCGTTAAAGTACAGGGCATTACCTTTTCGTCCGGCGCCCCACGCGCCTCCACTTACACTGGCCTGCTGTCCATAACCTGACGAATCGGCTGCGGTAGATCCGGCCGTTTCGTCAAATTCATAACGGGCTACAATGTCTCCGGCGGGAGACGGGTTGTCTGTACTCGACTGGATACGGATATCATAGTTGGCTGCCGTACCAATATTCAGTCTGACCGTGGTCGCAGAGCTGTTAGCAGCCGTGACTGACCCGGTTTTTGTGCCGTCTACGAGCACGTCATACGTACCTGCCGCGAGTCCGGTCAAGCTCATAACGGTGGTATGAGTCGTGCCTGGGGTCATATTTTTCAGTGTCAGACGGATGTTGTTCTTGGACTTGGACACGATGGCCAAGCTATATTGATCCCGATTCAGCTCCAAACTCAGCTTTTGGGTGATCAGATGCAGACGTTGGAATACACCGTCCTTTGGAGTAATCGCGTAGCTGTTACTGCTTTCTGTAACGTCACAGCCATAGCCGAACAAGCCGAATATTGGATCTACAGCAACATCCGAGCTTAGGATTTTGATGGCTCCAAACAGTCCCAGATCGGCTTCCCCGGACATGCCGCGCCATCCGTTAAAGAGAGGGCCACCGTCCAGACCGAGTGCGCCGTAATTGCCCTTGCCCGCCTGATATGTCCACGATACCGCCCCGATGTTGGCAGGATCAGAGCTGATCTGTCCCGAGTTAATCGCTCCGATGTTCGCCAGCTTGGCGGCATAGGATAGACGCTGATCCACTTCGGGCTTGGACGAATGCCGACGTGTCCAGTCATCCATCACATAGCCGGCCAGTGAGGTGGTGTACTGGAAGTTCCACCAATTCTCTCCGGTGATGGTGACCGGATCGGCGTAATAGTACCAGACAGGCATATGACCGCGTGCAGCACGCGTTTTGGAGTTGATTTTGCTCATCATCGTCGTGTTGTTGTTCATTTTGGCGAGTGTATATACGGCTTCTTCGCCTGTATTGTCATAGTTATACTCAGAGCCATAAGGATAGGTGGTGTTTTTGAAATTGTTGTACTTGGTAGCCATTTTGCCAATCAGGTCGTTAGCCTCGGTGGTCAAGCCTTCTTCCTGAAGCGCTTTAATCATATCAGGTGTAGTTAGCTCACCCATGAGTCCCGTGTTCCAGTTATAAGCAACAGGGCCTTCATACAACGCTTTAAAAATACGATAAGCACGTAGCAAATATGTGTTTTTGCTATTGCGATAGCTGATCAGGTTGGGATACAGCTTGGCAATTTTATACATGCTAAAAAACGTATTATAAATGTGCGGATAGGCATAGCCACGGTACGTTGGTGTCGTGTTAGGCTGCGGCATCAGGAAATCAGGGACCAGATAATCGGTATGATGGCCTTCCATCAAATTCGTCCAGATGGCTACTTCCAAATAATCATCGACTGCCTTGATCTCAGATGCCACGGGCTTCTGAACGTTTTTCTCCGCCAGAAACTGGCCGTGAGTTAGTCCCCAATCATCACCCCAGCCCCAGTAACCAGCAAAGCTGTTGCGTCTAGCCTTGTACTGCATCATCCAGTCATCAAAGACCTTGTCCCTCAGGTCGCCCGGCACGTTCCATTGGGTGCTGTTGACCATGAAGGTAGAGTGACGCTGAAGTGCAGCTTCGACTGGCTCGATGGCATAGAACTGGAGAACGGTTTTTTCGCCGTTACCATAGTTTACAGTAATATTGTTATGTCCCAGTCGTCCCAGTGTAAGTTCATATATTTTATGGTTTGTAGGGGCTGTTTCCAGATAGCTGATGGTCGTTTCAGACGGATATTGCGCTGTGACAGAGGTAATGGATTTGCTGGTATGCAGATCGAATTTGGCCTTGAGATTGGTCGGGAAAATCATGCCCGGAACCACGGTCACATCCACATGTCCCTCACTGTACAGCCTGTCCTTTACGGCCTGCTCGTCCGCTACCTTGTAAAATTTAAAGGCATACGTTTTGCTTTCACCAGGAGCCAGCGACAGACTGGTGCTTCCAAGATAGCCACGGTTGGTGCTCTTGATGACATTGGAATGGATATAGAACACATTCAGTCCTTCGGACCAGCCACCTTGCTCCATAGCCCATGTGCTGCCGGGATGCTCCTCAGTTCTCCAATGGTCCTGATATTCGAGACCAGCACCCGTTGAGGCATCAGGGATCAGCAGTACATACGGTCCGATGCCGCTAGGTCGTCCAGCGGTAATAAAGGAGCTGTTATGGCCTACAAAGGAGTGTGAGAGTACTCTGGTTTCATAAATTTGTTCATTATTGCCGCCGGACCAGTACTCGTTAAACGGAAGCGGCAGTCCCCAATCTCCGATCTCCAGTGTTTGATTAGAGGTGTTCGTTACTTTCATTTGCCAATGCAAATAATCGTTAACCAACGAATAAGTTTCATGTAAAATGAAATTACGTATTCCCTGATTGTTTGATGAATTCTGATAGGCTACCTGGACACTGTTTCCAGAAGAGGTGATCTGGCGCGCATCAGCAGAATTACTTGTCCATGCCCGAGTCCACGCTCCGTTGCCGAGACGATAGGTGAACATCAGTTCACCCAGCCACTGATGATCCGACGTATTCTGTTTAGGTGCGTTAGAGCTGTTCATGACATAGTTGGTATTAAAAGTGTCCCCTACCAGCCGCAAGGAAGAGAGATCCCCGTAATCTCCGACAGAAATAGAGAACACTTGATTAGACAGCTGTACTGCCATGCTATCAACCTCCTAACAAAGGTTCGTGAGCGTGCTCACAACGTTAATATATGTGTGAGAAATACTTTTGCTACCCTATGTATGAGAATTGATAGAAAATAGATTCATATAGATGTCCTAGAGGGCTCTCAATCGTGGAGGTAGAGTTATTATGAAAATTAAAATGGAGTTGCCGAAAATTCCTGTGGACTTGCCCGTACTAAACGAAGAAATGTATTCCTTACGGTCCAAAGGCGAATATAGTATGGGGTCTGTAGAAGATATGATTTTGGATAATGTGGAAGCGGTTAAGGTTTCATTAGAGAAGATGACTTTTAAAAATGTAACGATCATGGAATCGTCATTACCGGAAAGTGAATGGACAGACGTCATTTTTGATAAATGCGATCTGTCTAATGTTCATTTTTCCGGTTCCTTTATCCATCGGGTAGAGTTCAAAAACTGCAAATTGCTTGGAACAGACTTTTCCAGAAGCAGGCTCCAAAACGTTCGTTTTTCGGATTGCTTAGCGGATTATTCGATGTTCCGTTTTGCTAATTTTAAGCAAGTTGGTTTTGAGGATTGTTCTTTAATAAGTGCCGATCTGTATCATTTAACACTACAAAAAACCTTTTTTAACCGTTGCAATCTGGATCAAGCGATGCTATCGGGGTCCAAGCTCAACGGGATTGATCTGAGCGATTGCGAATTTGATGGGTTACAGGTGGATATAGAAGATTTGAATGGCTGCATCATCTCACCGCATCAAGCTTCATCATTTGTAGGGCTGTTGGGGCTAGTGATTAAATAAGGGAACTCCTCATTGATTTTTAATATGGTCCCAAGCCTGGCGCAGACGGTTAAACCCTTCAACAATTTGTTGCTCCGTTAAATGGGCAAAGATAAAGCAGGCTGATGGAGGTCCCGGTGTCAGTTGGTAATCGGCGGCATCACGCCATGTGACTCCGTAAAATTGTGCTGTCTGCATCAAATGATGGTACTGGGCAGACTCCTGCTTCCAGATGGCATAGGCATGTAGTCCACAATCGTTCTGATGCCAGTGAAACAGTTCACTCAACTGCTGTATTCCACGCTGGAACACGTCGTAGCGTGATCTGTATATTCGAGTCATCCGACGCACATGGCGAACGTAGTCGCCGCGCATCATAAAACGTGCCAGTGCGCGCTGTTCCAAGCGGGCAGGCGGCAGGGGATCGTATAGTCGTTTGGCAGCTGTCAGCGCTTGGGCTAATTCAACGGGCAAGATTGCAAACCCGAGTCGAAGGCTGCTGAACATGCTTTTGGAAAAGGAGCCGACATAGATGACACATTCTGTACGATCCAGTGCTTTTAATGGTTCAATGGGTCGTCCTGCCCAACGGAATTCACTGTCATAATCGTCCTCAATGATCCACGCTCCCTTGGATGCTGCCCATTGCAAAATATGTTGACGGCGTGTTAATGGCAACACTGCACCGGTTGGAAACTGTCGTCCAGGTGTAACAAATAGGAGTTTGGAATCCCAATCCTGTGGGACAATTCCATGTTGGTCCATTTCAGCAGCATGTATCTGTCCGCCTGAGGCAGTAACTGCACGGTAGATGCCGGAATAACAGGGATTCTCCAATACAATTCGATCTTGTTCATGAATAAGCAACTGACTTAATAACGTGATCACTTCCATGGAACCACTGCATAATACGACTTGATCCGGCGTGGCCGTAATTCCGCGTGTTCTGCCAACATGATGGCAAATCGCTTCACGCAGCCATTCATCACCGCTCACTGGTGCAGTCGTCGCGTCAGCCGAGGGCTTTTGCAGATCCTTTCCAGCGGCAGTCATTGCGCTTTTCCATGCGATCTGTGAGTTGCCCTCCAATACAACTTCTCCTGCCTGAAAAGAAATCAAAGGCTGTTGCGCACTGTCTCTATTTGTAGCAGAAGCAGGAGACCGCTGTAAGTTTCGTTCCCTTTCGATCTGCATGATTCGTTGTCCCCAAGCTGATAGAGCAGGGGCTTTTTGTTTTACAACAGGTGAATTCTGGTTCTGCTGGTTGATTAAAGATTTGTCGGGCAGCACCGCTGTCTGTTCCATAACAAAGGTTCCTCTGCCTACTGCCGAATCTATATATCCTTCTGCCAACAACATATCATATGCCTCTTTAACGCTCCCTCGCGAAATTCCATACATCACAGCCAGATCACGAGTGGAAGGCAGACGCGTACCACTGGCAAGGGAGCCATTGAGGATTCCCTCACGAAGAGCATGATACAATGCCAAATATTTTAAATGATACTTTTGAAGCGCACGCTGATAAGCAATCGTAATATCCATACTCTTCTCCTTCGATTGGGCCACTCATTTTCGTTCATATTGGATCTTTTTATGAATCCATTTTCAACATAATCTGAAATGTATCATTGGTCAATAGATGGAAGGAGAGTTCCCTGTGAGAAGAAAAGAATTTACGGTGGCAGAACTAGAGGAAATAGAGCAGTTTCTAAGCGAGGTCAGTTTCGGATTTTTAGGCATGAACAGCGAGGATGGTTTTCCGCGTGTGGTTCCCTTGAATTTCGCTTATGGAAATGGCGTTTTTTATATTCATGGCAGCCGTGCTGGAGAAAAGATGGAACGGATGAAAGAAGATAATCGAGTTACTTTTTCAGCCGCCAAAGAATATGCGCTCATTCCGTCTTATTTTACGGATGAACATATGGCATGTCCGGCGACTTCATTTTTTAAAAGTATTACCGTGCGTGGTCATGCGGAGCATGTAGTGGATCTGGAAGAAAAAGCATCGGCCTTTTCCATTTTTATGAGTAAGCTGCAACCGGAAGGCGGGTATGACACGATTGATGCCAGCGATTCTCGGTATGCTTCACGTTTAAAAGGGGTCGCTCTGATCAAAATTGTACCGGAGGAATGGACTGCCAAGTTTAAATTCGGTCAAAATGTTAAAGATCAGGAACGTCAGCAAATTATCGATGGCTTGCAACAACGGGGGTTGGATGATGATCTGACAACGATTGAGATGATGCGCAAATATTGTCCTCATCACTGATATATATCGAAAGTCAGGATTTTGCAAAATCCTCAAGTATAAATATTTGAATTCCACGTAATAATTCCTGCTCGCTCACCGTCAGATTGGTTAATTATACCTTGTAGGGAGATGCCCTTGATTTTCCAAAACGTTCAGTCCTTCTGTATTAGGACTTTTGAAGGACAGCTATATATCATCCTCAAGCCCGTTGTTCTTACTGCAAAGGAACTTTATAATACGATAGATTTGTGGCGTAAGGGGGCAAGACCGTGATGAGAGCAGGAGTCAGAAGTCGGGAGAGTCGACGGTTGTTACTGGAAGCGGGGGCTGAAGAGTTTGCTCAGACGGGGTTTTATCAGACAAAGGTAAGTTCGATCGCGGCACGTGCAGGATTGACGCAGCCGGATTTTTATATTCATTTTGAAAGCAAGGAACAGTTGTACGAGGAGCTTGTGGAGAGCTTCGGTACTTTGGTGAATGATACGGTACAAAGCATGAAGATAGGCCCAGACCTAAGCGAGGCTGAAATTTTGAGACGGGGACAGGTGTTTCTGGAAGCTATTTTTCGCGTGTTGTCTAATAATCCGGCGATCACTCGTGTCGGATTTTACCAGGCGACAGATTCGGTGCGTATTAAGGCGGAAATGGCTGAGCATATCAAAAAGCATCTGCTGGCGGCGCAACGATGGGGCTCCTGCCGTGAGGAGCTGGACCCTGAACTGACAGCAGAATGCGTGATCGGCTTGATTGAACGGCTGACGTTAACTAAATTGCTGCCTGGACGTGAAAGTCCGTCTGTGCTTGCCAAGCAGGCACGAAACCTCCTGTATCACGGCATGCTCGGGTCCGAAGAATAACAGGACAGTACAACCCCAACCTAGATTTGGGCGGCAGGCGCGGCATTTGTCCCTATCATGGATGATGGCATAAGCATAAGATGCTCTTGTAAACCATGAAGGGAGGAATCACCATGTCTGGAGTAGGCGCTGGTTATGGAGCTTTTACATCTACAGGAGCGATTCTGGTACTTTTCATTCTGCTCGTTATTATTTCCAAAGCATTTATCATCTAATTCGTAGCTCAAGGATTTAAAATTCGGGAGATTTGCTGGAATCAGTAGGGAGGAGGAATACGAAATGGGTGAAGTAGATAGAGGTTGTGGCGGTTGTAACATGTTCACCTCCACTGGTGTTATTCTGGTTCTCTTCATTTTACTGGTTATCATCACTCGTACTTGTTTCATCTAAAGCTATATTCATGGGCTTGAGCACCGATGCTCGGGTCTATGACCGTACTAGTCAAAATAGGAACCGTCTCCAATTAGAGGCGGTTTTTTTTATATTGAAGTTTACGTTGACGTTAACGTTATAGAGGCGTAGTATTTATATATAATCTTTTTCATAAGGTGGGTGTCATGGTTACGTATAAAATTGATGAGGTCGCCAAACAAAGCGGATTAACCAAGCGAACCATTCGTTATTATGAGGAAATCGGCTTATTGCCCTCTCCGCAGCGCAGTGAAGGAAATATGCGCCTGTATACGCAGGAGGATGTGGACTTACTAAAAAAAATAGTGAGTGCCAAGGAAGTACTTGGATTCTCCTTGCAAGAGCTTCAGCGTTACATGTCCGCAGCGGAAATGCTTAAGGGTCAGCGGGAGGAATATCGCGAGCGAACGGAGCATTTGCAACCGAACGAGCGACGGGCCATGTTGGAGGATATGGAAAGTACATTGAACGAGCAGTTGGAATTAATGGAGGGAAAAATCAACAGCATCCGTATGCTCCAGACTGAGTTGGAGGAGTTACGGGTTAGGGTGCGTGAACGCAAGGTTCTTCTGGATGATGAACTTGATCACGACCCGTCATAACAAGAACATTTACATTCAGATGTGGAGGTAACATCATAATATGAGTTCACAACATGCATTACCTGAAGAGTTAAAAGAACGCTCAGGCTTGCTGTCTCAACCTAAAGCGGTCTGGGCAGTCGCCTTTGCTTGTGTTATTTCATTTATGGGTCTGGGATTGGTCGATCCGATTCTTCCGGCCATTGCTGATCAGCTTCATGCTACGAAAAGCCAAGTGTCATTGCTGTTCACCAGCTATAATCTGGTAACAGGCGTTGCGATGCTGATTACAGGCGTTGTATCTAGTCGATTGGGTGTCAAATGGACACTACTAACCGGGATTTTATTTATTATTGTGTTTGCTGGACTGGGCGGCACAGCCAGTACAGTTGGCGGAATTGTGGGCTACCGGGCAGGCTGGGGTTTGGGGAACGCTTTGTTTATCGCAACAGCGTTGTCTGCGATTGTAGGTCTGTCCACTTCTGGAACAGCTAAAGCAATTATTTTGTATGAAGCGGCATTGGGCCTCGGGATTTCAGTGGGTCCGTTGCTGGGCGGTGAGTTAGGTTCCATTTCCTGGCGCGGTCCGTTTTTCGGTGTAGCCGGACTGATGGTAGTGGGATTTTTGTTCATTACGTTTATGCTGCCTTCCATTCCAAAGCCCAAAAAACGCGGTTCCATTGCCGATCCGTTCAAAGCGCTCAGTTATCCGGCTTTGCTCACGCTCGGTATTGTAGCGTTGTTATATAACTTTGGATTTTTTACGTTGATGGCGTATTCTCCATATGTAATGAATCTGGACGAGCATGGTTTGGGTTATGTGTTTTTTGGCTGGGGAATTATGCTGGCCTTTACCTCGGTGTTTGTAGCACCGAAGATTCAAGCACGCTTGAGCGTGGTATCTTCCATTAGTATCATGCTGACGCTGTTTGCCATTGATTTAGGTGTTATGGCGATCGGGACGGTAGCTGGTTCACCAACGACTGTCATTGTCGCCGTCATTGTGGCTGGTATTTTTCTGGGGATTAACAATACATTGATTACAACTGCTGTTATGCAGGCTGCTCCAGTGGAGCGCTCGACAGCATCTGCGGCCTACAGCTTCATGCGGTTTTTGGGCGGGGCAATTTCGCCGTGGCTTGCAGGGAAGCTGTCAGAGTGGTACTCCGCAGAAACCCCATTTTATTTTGGAGCATTGATGGTACTGATTGGCGTAGCTGTGCTGATCGTACGTCGTCGACATATGCAGGATATTCAGGTGGATGCACACTAAGATCGAACTTCTGAGGAGGAAAAGAGTATGAGCGAATACAAACATATTCTGGTCGCGATTGATGGTTCGGAACATGCTATGAATGCGTTGCAGACAGCCAAAACGTTGTCTAAGCAGCTTCAGGGGAATCCACATCTGACTGTATTACATGTAAACCCGGCTTTATCCATGAATGAGCCCCCGGTTGGGGTTGATGTGGATGAGCGAATCGAAGAGGAAGGTCGTCATATCTTGGAACCAGCATCCGACTATTTGAAGGACGAGGGTATTTCTTACCGTATGCTGGCGGGTCACGGTGATCCGGCGAGTGTCATTTGCGAAAGTGCAAAGCAGGAAAAGACGGATTTGATCATTATGGGAACGCGGGGCAAAGGACTTGTTTCTGAAATGATACTGGGTAGCGTGAGCCATCAGGTGATTCAGCATGCACCTTGTCCGGTGTTGACGGTAAAATAGACGGTAAAAGGAACGTTGATATCAAGAGAAGGAGGAAAAAGCATGCAGCAGCATTTATTTATCGGTGGAGAATGGAAAGCAGCTTCATCGTACACGACGTTGAAATCACCGTATTCCGGGGAAATCATTGCTGAGGTGGCAGAGGCCACAGCAGAGGATGCCAAGGCTGCTATTCAGGCGGCCTCTGATGCACGCTCGGAGATGCGGACCATGCCAGCGCACCAGCGGTCAGCCATTTTGGAGAAGCTGGCTGACCTGCTGGAAGAGTGGCGTGAGGATGCAGCGCGCATCATTGCACGTGAAGCATCCAAACCATGGAAGGCTGCGCTGGCGGAGGTTGACCGGACGGTGCAAACCTACAAGTTCGCAGCTGAAGAAGCCAAACGGATTCACGGGGAAACCATTCCGCTGGATGCCGCACCGGGCGGCGAGGGTCGTATGGCCTACACGCTCAAAGAACCTGTAGGGGTAGTCGGAGCTATTACACCATTTAACTTCCCGTTGAACCTGGTCGCTCATAAAGTGGGTCCCGCACTGGCAGCAGGCAATACGGTCGTATTGAAGCCTGCGGAGCAGACACCGTTGTCGGCTTACTTGATTGCGGAGCTGCTGGAGCAGGCTGGATTGCCTGCGGGCGCTCTTAACGTGATCAGCGGCGATGGTAAAACCATTGGCGACATACTTGTCACTGATCCGCGCGTCAGCTATATCACTTTTACCGGTAGCCCGGCGGTCGGTACAGAAATTCGCTCCAAGGCTGGCTTGAAGCGGGTCACGCTGGAGCTGGGTTCCAACGCGGCCGTTATTATCGACCGTGATACGGATGTAGACGCGGTCATCGACCGTTGTGTGAGTGGAGCCTTTGCCAATCAGGGGCAGGTATGTATCTCAGTTCAACGTATTTACGTTGTCGATGAACTGTATGATACCTTTGTATCCCGATTTATAGAAGCAACTCAACGTTTAAAAATTGGAGATCCGCTAGAGCCGGACACGGATGTATCCGCGCTTATTTCAGCCAAGGATGTCGAACGTGTCCGTGAATGGCTGGAAGAAGCGGTTCAAGCAGGCGCAAGGATCGCTCTGGGGGGCCAAGCCAAGGGAGGTATTCTGGAGCCGACGGTTTTGCTTAATGTGGACCCGACTTCCAAGGTGTCCTGTCGTGAAGTGTTTGCCCCACTTGTGCTGATTCATTCTGTTAGCTCTATAGATGAAGCCGTAAACCATGTAAATGATTCGATCTATGGCCTGCAGGCGGGAATTTACACTCGTAATATCACGACCGCGCTGGATGCAGCGGACAAGCTTGAGGTGGGCGGCGTGATGATCAATGACATTCCAAGCTTCCGTGTTGATCATATGCCGTATGGTGGTGTGAAGCAAAGTGGCACGGGACGCGAAGGTGTAAAGTATGCCATGGAAGAAATGCTGGAAACAAAGCTGATCGTTATTAAACGGTAGTGGTTATTTAAAAGCCTATCTGATGGACATAGATAATACGTTTTGCGTATGTCTGCTCATTAGATAGGCTTTTTTGGCACCTTTTGCGTGATTGTCAGATGAAAATAAAGTTTTAGACCGTTGGAACTGTTCCACCGTCAATATTATATTCACTTCCTGTAATTGAAGCGGCCCGGTCGGATACCAGAAAAGCAACAAGCTCAGCGACTTCTTCTGGTAGTCCTGGACGACCAATTGGAATTCCTCCCAACGAGTCCATCAGTTGCTTTAATGCACTTTCTCGGTCACCTGTCATCTCAGCAATCCGATCAATCAAACTTTGTGCTGCCTTCGTTTCGATAAAGCCTGGCGCAACTGTATTAATACGAATGCCTTGAGGTGAAAACTGCTTGGATAACCCTTTGCTGTAAGTAGTTAAAGCTGCTTTGGCTGCAGCATAAGCCAATGTTGCATCATATAGCGGCAAGCGACGTTGAATGGATGAAATATGAATAATAACACCGGAACCCTCTTCCACCATAGCCGGCAGCAGTCCACGGTCTAAACGGACGGCAGCAAACAGATTGGCGTTAAAAGTTTGCTGCCAATGCTCGTCTGTCAAGATAAGAGCTCCCCCAGATGGGGCTGACGAGCCTCCAACATTGTTGACAAGAATATCTACACCGCCTAGGCGCTCAAGAACACTGTTTACTACTTGATCTACACCTTCAGGCGTACTAATATCGGCTGGAATAAACAGGTCTGGATTTTCTAAATTAACTGGAGTCGTTCGAGCCGTAGTTATTACGGTAGCACCTGCAGCCGTAAGTCTCTTAGCAATAGCCTCTCCCATTCCTTTGGTACCGCCTGTGACCAAGGCCCTTTTGCCTTTAAACTCACTTAATATGCTTTCTAATTGAAAACTCATGCGAATAATTCCTCCTAAATTTTACAATGTGGTGAGGAATACCTCTAGGTATCTCCACTCCGAGAATAGAGTTGGAGTTCAGTTTGATCGGTACTCTGTTCACGTATAAAAACAACATAAGCGGGCATATTCGTTTTCCCTTTCTTATTTTTTAATTTCTTTATGGAAGTGTAATAATCAGTTCTTTAATTTTATTGTTGTTTACTAGAAATTGATGTTTAAGGAGGAGTGGGTCGGGAAGATTCGATTTATCAAAGTCTCCGTCTACTTTCGCAATTACGACGATGGTATTATTACTGTCATCCATATCCACGATCTCGAAGGTGACATTCGGCTCCAATATTTCTGCTTCACACCATGATTTTATGGCTTCCATACCTTTGATTTCGCGATGATTATCCAAGATCAACGCATCTTTATCGAAAGCGGAAGTAAATACTTCAAGCTGGGATTTGTTCGCTGATGTAAAGTAAGTTTCTACTGCCGGTGGCATGGTTTTATGTGGATTCATTAATCCTTCAACCTCCTATGGTGAGTATGTTGTGAGCGATAACTTCAAACTCATCATAGCAGTAATAATATGACTACATGGTGTCATATTATAGAGGATCATTTAAATTTCTTTTCATCGTTTCTAAATGAGACAATATTCTTGTACGTACTTGTTCGGGGCTAACCTCTATAAGGAGGGGACCAAAGGACAGCAGATAACTGTCCAGCCAATTGCCTACAGGAAATTGTGCCGTGACGGTATAAGAGCCGTCTTCCTTCTGAGTAATTGTTTTCTCGGCAAATTCATCGTATACGCGGTAAGCTCCTTGAGCAGAAATGTGAAGAGTTACTTCAATGGTATGAAGCAAGTCGTTCATCTTTGTATCTGTAGATGCTACGACCGTTCTTGGCTCATAACTAATTTCGGTAACTGCAATCTCTTTCATTCGGCTAATCTTAAATACACGATGACTTTCGGTATTTAAACAGTAACCTTCCACATACCAGGATTTATCTTTAAACAAGAGCTTGGCAGGTTCGACGCTACGATAACTCTGTTCCCCGGCGACGTTATAATAGCGGAACTTTATAACACGGTTTGTGATTATTGCGTTGCGTATAAGAGTGAATAGCTGTCTCTGGCTGTTTTGGCTTCCCCATGGCGAAAAATCTACTTCGATCCAGTTTCCCATGTCTTTTTTAAAAAGCCTACTCAACTTGTTTAGCACTTCTTCTACCTGTGGGATGGTAGCTGTAGCCACACTCTGAAGGGCCATTAAGATATCATCTTGTTCCTGCTCGGACAGTAAAGAGGTGTTAAAGACATAACCCTCCATCAATGATATTCCGCCACCCTTGCCTCTACTGCTGTAGATGGGAATCCCAGCTGCGCTTAAGGCATCTATGTCCCGATAAATCGTTCGTGTGGAAACCTCAAAATGCTCTGCCAATTCATCAGCAGTCACTTTTTTCTTATGGAGTAACATATAAACGATTTCAAAATGTCTGCTTAACGGCATACGCTTCACCTCTCTCAGTAGCATACAACTTATAATATGACATTATAAAGTCATATTAAGTGATTGCTTGACATCACACCATGATGGACATCAATCTGTTTAAAACCAACTGGGGGACTTTATTTACTTTGAACAGCGATAATAACACTGTTTTGGGATCAGACCTTTTTACAATCTTTTATATAAAGTTGAACAAAAAGCACTTGTAAAGTAAAAAGGAATATACTATACTGAGGCCAATCATTAGTAATTGATCAATCACTAACTAAGCAACGGAGGTGATATTTATGAGAGGATACCGCTCAAGTTTACTCAAACGTATCTTTATCGGAACTATGGATTGAGCAGATTCAGTTGATTGAAGGAGTACGAAGTTAAGTAATTGATCAATCACTTATTTTAAAGTAAATGGAGGAGAGAACATGAAGCATCTTATTATTTACGCACATCCATCCGAGGGAAGCTTTAATCATGCAATTTTGACCACAGCAGTCGAGGGGCTAAAGCAAAAAGGACATGATGTGGTTGTTCGTGATCTATATGCAATCAACTTTCAACCTGTGATTAGCAGCAGCGAGGTCATTGAAGGAATCGGAGAAGATGTTGTACGGGAACAGGAATTTTTGCAATGGGCAGAGGTAATCACCTTTATTTATCCTATTTGGTGGACGGGGATGCCAGCTATTATGAAGGGGTATATTGACCGTGTATTCTCTTACGGATTTGCTTATAAATATGTAAATGGAGTGCAGATGGGACTGCTCAAAGGAAAGAAAGCCATTATCCTCAATACGCAAGGAAAATCACATGCGGAATATGCTAGTAATGGCATGGATCAGGCACTTCGCTTGACGTCCGACAAAGGTATATTTGAATACTGTGGGCTTGACGTCATGTATCATCTGTTCTTCGAGTCGGTACCCCAATCCGATGAGGATACACGTAAAGTGTGGCTTCGCCAGATTGCAGACATGGCCAGCAAAGCCTAATGGAAATATGTTTAGGAGCAGAGGATTAAGAATTAGGGGAATCGAAGTAGCCAGTGGCTAATCCAAAAGGCATCGCGTGCATTTGCAGGCGACGCCTTTTTGTTTGGTCCAATATTGAATGTGTTCCAAACGACACTCGCTCATGGCAAGCAGCAATTGCTACAATAAGGGTTGGATATTAGTTTTTCCGATTTTTCCGATTGGCGCTACGAGATCCACCGGAAGGCCACTGTGATCCACCACCTTGACCATGTTGAGGCCACCACTGTGATCCACCACCCTGACCGCCACCTTGACCATGTTGAGGCCACCACTGCGACCCACCGCCCTGACCGCCGCCTTGACCATGTTGAGGCCACCACTGCGACCCACCGCCCTGACCACCGCCTTGACCGTGAGGAGGCCAAGGCGATCCACCGCCTTGATGACCGCCCTGACCACTGCTTTGTCCTGGAATAGAAGGCATACTTGGATAAGGGCCTTGTGCCTGACTGATTTGAGTTACATCAATATATGATTGTGTACCATTAGGATATAGCACTAACATTGATTTGTTAGCGGGATCTACGCTTTTTACAAAAGCAACGATCTGTTGACCATTCACAGTAAATATTCCCCATAAATTAACAAAATTGCTCACTTCAGTAGTGGTCGCGAAATGTGGTTGTAACGGCCCCATCGAACGATGAGAAGAATGTTTAGACAAGGTGTGTATCTCTCCTTTAGATTGAATTTTGTGACATCATATGTGCAAACGTACTTGTTGGAATGGGCAATGTTGCTACAAGATATTTTTTTGGAAAAATTCATTGTCCCAAAAAAGTGTGCTTTTAGCGACTACTAAAAACATACCTTTACGAATGAAAAGCATTTGGTTTATAGCATCATGGATGAAATCGAGATAAATGCATCTTAGAGAATTTAGTTAATCAATTGAAACAATTTTCCATGCACCATCTTTATCTTTTTCTAAATAGAAGGTATATCGTATATCGGGTGAATATCCTTCTTCATTTTTCAGCCGTTCCCCTACAATGGGTATCAATATCCGATTATTTTCTTTCATAGCTTCAGCAATACCAGTAAACTTCACCGGATGATCGAAGAGGTAATCGTGACCTGTTCCAACGTCTGGACCGAGCGCAGCATGGAATTGATCCAAATCTTTTGACACGAAGGCAGCTATTGCTGCTTTGAGTTTTGCTATCATGGCATCCTCAATTAGAGGGTCTTTAACATCATTCCATTTGATCTCGTCCAAGTTTTGCAGGGCGGCTGGTTGATCTGTTTCTTCTTTTACTACCGTTTCTGAGGTTGTTGGTATTGTTCCATTGGTAGATGTATCCGTTGTTTCCTGCTTTCCACAACCAGCAAACACACTTACACTTACGGAAAATATAAGAATAGAAATAATTTGAGCAGGTCTGTTCATATTAGATTCACCCATCCTTATTTACAACCATATGTAAAAACAGTTTTACTTTTTTTGTGATAAATCATAGTTGTAAAATTTTTTTTACATTATTGGGGTTAAAGTGGATTAATTGAAAAATAACATTAGAAGTGTGTGGTGGTTTACTATAGAAAAATGAATAAATAAATGAAATGACCTTCTCTAATTAAAGAAGGTCATTTTTTAATTCAGGAACCATTATTAAATGTAGCACAGCTTCTGCTTATAGGCGTTCTCGCTTGCAAGTCATTCACTAGTTCTTTATACCTAGTGTGGAATTTTCGTATGGACGTTCATGCGTTTTGTCGGTTAGCTATGATGCTGCGTATCACGGTTCAAAAGTAGCTGCACATGATGAAATCTCTGGTGTATATCTATGTAGGGTATCAAGCTGTAGTTAGAGCATTTTTTTGAGCTGGGATATACGGGCTTGGGAAACCTCAAGTATTTTGGCATATTCGTGCTGTGCTGCATTGGGGTGTTTTTGCATTAATTCTTTTAGACTTTCGATCATCTGTTGTGTCGATCGCCGCAGACGTTTGGACTCTTTATTAGATCGTTGTGAGTTGGATAAAGCTGACTTGGCTGGTCTTAGGATAGGGCTAAAATGTATTCCCTTTTTTAAACTTTCAATACATTCCCCGCAAATAAAGCTGTCTCTAAAATAAGTTAATTGTTCTGTTGAACCACACATTTTACACGTCACCCCAGTATATTTTCGAAAGGCGAGAATACCAGTTTCCTCATCTGCAAAAATCTCAACAGGATCACCCACATTATAATCCATGGAAATTCGCATTTCTTTGGGGATAACGATACGGCCTAACGCATCTAGGGGACGTGTCATACCTGTACTTTTCAAATGATAACCTCCTTTTTTATATCCTTATAATACTAAATAGTTATGATAAAAAAGAATAGGCTTAGAGAAGCAATCGCATATATTTAGTAAACTGTTGAAAAGTATACAAGTAATTTCCAAAATATGTTTTGTTATTGGGGGAAACGTGTTGAGGAGATTATAAAGAATTTCCGATATATATTCATAAAGAATATTCTAGTTGGCAATGAAATTGTTAGTAACACGGGATAAGGAGCTGTGAATTACATATGAGAATATTTCAGTTTTGGAAGAAGAATAAGAAAGCTGTAGTGGCAATCGATTTGGATACTGCTATTCGGTGTGTACGATTGGACGCAGTATAAGGCGGTGCGAATACTAACTCGATTAGCACGTGAAGGTCTTCAGACCGACCAGATTGTGGACGATATTATCAGCCATGTCGACGATTTTCGTTATGAAGCACAGATGCCCACGTTCTATTTTCTGTCTGGACTGACGGGCAATAAGAAGGTTGCTTCGCTGCTGCAAAGGCATTTCCTTGAGAATCTGGAATACGATCCGATTGATGCCTTTGATATTTTCGAGAATTTGTACCGTTGTTCGCCGGATGTTGCCATGAGGCATGCCGATTTTCTCAAAGCAATTGCCCGCGGTGAAGGCCTAGAAGGCCGTTCTCCCTTGCTGGATGGAGCTATAGGGACTACCGATGAGAATGGCAAGCAAGAGTACCACTGGCCCGACGATGAACCTGTCGAGGAGCATCACCAATTACGAGCTGCCATATTTTATTATCGGCTGCACCCTCTGGATGAGGAGGTTAATCGGCTGTTGGATCATTGGGAAGTGAACCATCCGGAGGAGAATGTTAGGAGTTGTATTGGGAAATTGAGAGAAGAAGGACAGGGAGAGGGCTAGCTTTTCTGCTAGACGAATATCGGAATCTTAATTTTGCACTCTTTACTATGAAAACTTATACTTATCGTTAAAGCTGACTTGAAGAGAAAATAAAAGAACGAGGAGGGGAATAACCATGTACTCCATTAAAGAAGTTCAAATCAAGAGCGGATTGCCCGCATCTACCCTTCGTTATTATGAAAAAGAAGGCATATTACCTGATGTCGGTCGGGATGAAGGTGGAAGAAGGGTATATACCGAAAAACAAATCGATTGGATTAGGTTCCTTATGGCTATGAAAGATACAGGGATGACTATTGAAGAAATTAAGGCATACCTTGAGCTAAATGTAAAAGGAGAAGCTACAATCCAAGAGAGAAGAGATTTTCTTGTAGCCCACAAAAAGAAAGTGGAAGCACATGTGGCACAAACGCAGCACAATTTGGAGAAAATTATTCAAAAGATAGCTTTTTATGATCATGTGGTTATGGGGAAAAGCCTCTCTTAACTAAGCAATTGCTGCAAAGGTAAAAAAGCCAAAGCCGCCTGCTTACATAGTAAACGGCTTTGGAGGTAGCGGGGTACTATATATTTCTAGTAACCTCATAGGCGTCCCAGACAGCATACATAATATTTTGTACTTGCTTGGCATCGCCGATTAAGTAGGACTCGGAAACCTCATTTTGAATGTCTTCATAAAGCGATTGCTGAGGAGTATATCCTACAGCCAGAATCGCTGAATCTGCGTTTAGAATCGTTTCTTCACCATCTTTATTTTGAAGAACGAATTCTTGATCGTTGGCATCGACAATTTTGGCGTTGGTCAGGAGATGGATATCCTTGTATGCAACAAGGTCACGCAGCATATCTTCATTTGCATGGCACAGGGGGCCGCCGACGGTTAAAATATCTTCTTGCATTTCCACCAGCGTTACTTTTTTACCTTGATCAGCAAGCCAAAGTGCAGTTTCGCATCCCACAAGCCCACCTCCGACAATTACGGTGGAAGCACCGGGATCTTTTTTCCCAAGCAAAACTTCTTCTGCGGAATACACCTTAGTAGATGTACCAATGGAGAAGGTTTTGGGAGAGGAGCCGGTAGCAAAAATAACAACATCTGCTGCATATTCATTTACGGTAGTCCGATTAACCTCGGTATTCAATTGGACGTCAACTTTTAAATCCTTTAGCTCCCCTTCATACCAGGTCGCAAGTAAATGATCGTCTTCTTTGAAGTCTGGAATTCCACCCGGGATCAGATTACCTCCCAATCGGTTATTTTTATCGAATAAGGTAACGTGGTGTCCGCGAATAGCAGCTACACGGGCAGCTTCACATCCTGCGGGTCCTCCACCGATCACCAAGACTTTTTTGGACTGATCTGCTTTTCCGAGTGCATAGTCTTTTTCTCTGCCGCAAGCCGGATTAACGGCACATGAAATCGTTGCAAAAGATGCCAATCGACCCATGCAGCCCTCTTGGCAGGAGAGGCAAGGACGAATCTTTTCTATTTTCCCGGCCTTGATTTTGTTGGGGATGTCAGCATCAGCCAACAATGGCCGACCCAGTGCAATCATATCGGTTTTTCCTTCACGTATTGCCTTGCTGGCCAAGTCTGGATTATCCAATCTGCCAGCAGTAATGACAGGTACCTTTAGAATGGTTTTTAAAATTTTGTTATAAGGAAGATAGAGTCCTTTTTCCTGATACATTGGTGGATGTGCCCAATACCATGAATCGTACGAACCAACATCACCATTAAAAGCATCATATCCAGCTTCCTCTAATATTTTGGCCGCTTCAATTCCTTCTTCAATATCCCGTCCCTGTTCCTGAAACTCTTCGCCTGGCAATCCACCCTGACGCCAATCTTTAATAAAGCTTTTGATGCTGTATCGAAGAGATACC
The DNA here is from genome assembly GCF_037975315.1 of Paenibacillus sp. FSL P2-0322. NCBI lineage: Bacteria > Bacillati > Bacillota > Bacilli > Caryophanales > Paenibacillaceae > Paenibacillus > Paenibacillus sp. FSL P2-0322. The sequence continues at coordinate 813,465 of NZ_CP150243.1, forward strand.
GGGAAATCCTGTCCACATTCGGCTTTGATGGCTTGGACGATCTCTATGGCAAATCTTAAGCGGTTTCTCAGATTTCCGCCGTATTGGTCTTTTCGATGGTTAAAGAAAGAAATCGCAAATTGATCCAGTAAATAGCCTTCATGAACCGCATGGATTTCAATACCGTCAAAGCCTGCCTTTTTGGCAATAGCCGCAGATTCCGCAAATTTTCTGACGTAGGTGTGAATTTCATCGATAGTTAGCTCACGACAGATTACATCGGGAAGCCAGCGATGAGGGATAGGAGAGGGAGCGACAGCCGTTTTACCTACAATTGAAGGGATGCTTACCCGTCCAAAGCCTGCGGATAATTGTAGAAATATTTTTGTGCCGTATGCATGAATCCGCTCCGTCATCATTTTACCCGTTTTAACAAAATTTAAGGGGTTTAGAGTAGGGCAGGGCATTGATGGCAGGGCACATTTCTCAATTTCATTCTCAACCATCGTTACACCTGTAATGAGCAGTCCTGTCCCGCCTTTTGCCCGTTCAACATAATATTCGACGCCTCGCTCATTAAAGGTGCCATCGGCATCACAAAGCCCACCAGGGCCCATGGGAGCCATGACAAACCGATTTTTAATTTCTAGTTTTCCAATTTTCATAGGCTCAAATAAAATTCGATGCTCTTCTTTCATAACAATGCCTCCTAATTATGAATCGACCATTTCAATGAATCCATTCAGTGAATGAATTCATTGAATGGATTCAGTATAGGACGGTAGCGGACATTATTATGTGATTGTTTTCACAAATAAACAAAATAGCATTTCTTATTATAATTAAGTAACATGGACAAGGCATCGAGGATAGGAATGTTTAGAATAGAAAGGAAGAGTAGGTAAATGCCAAACCAACAATTGAGTGGACGAAAGCTGCAAAGCCTGCAGACTAAAAAAAATATATATAACAGTACATTAGAGCTAATGCATGAAAAGAGTTTGGAAAAAATTAGAATTGAGGATATCTGCCGGAGGGCCGGAGTGTCTGTGGGCTCATTTTATAATCATTTCAAGACTAAAAGTGATATTTTGGTGGAGATGTATGCACAGGCGGATGACTACTTTGAATTGAAATTTAAGAATGAACCACCTTCAGAAAGTATTGTGCAGGATATTATTCAATATTTTGAAGTTTATGCGGAATATAATCAGAATATTGGTTTAGAGACGGTGAAACAGTTATATACAACTAATAACAAGCTTTTCATTACTAAGGGTCGTGATATGCAAAATATACTTCAACAGATTATAGAGAGAGGACAAGCTGCAGGAGAGTTGGATCAAAGCATGACATCCGAAGAGATGACAGACTACTTATTTATTGCAGCTCGTGGGGTCATGTACAACTGGTGTCTTCATGATGGCGACTCGAATTTAATTGTAAATATGCGTGAATATATGAGTCGTCTGATCACGATCTTTAAACAAAAGAATTGATTGTATCCTTGTCACAGGGACGGTTCATCACACGCTTAACGGGTAAAAGTGTAGTACCAAGGTGGGCAAGTGGGGGTGTTGACTCTCACGCCACGTGAGACACTAGACTGTCAAGCAAGGGAGGTGAAGCGGAATGGCCTATACGGTAAAGGAAGTATCTAATCTGTCGGGAGTCAGCGTACGAACTTTGCATTATTATGATGAAATCGGATTGCTGAAACCGCATCATATTGGAAATAATGGATATCGCTATTACGAACATGAACAACTTTTGAGGCTTCAGCAAATCATGGTGTACAGGGAACTGGATTTGCCTTTATCTGAAATTGGAAAGGTGCTGGAGCAAACCAAGGAACAAAAAGCTGAGGTTTTACAGGAGCATCGAGCCAAGGTCGAGGCCAAAGTCTTCCGCTTGCATACTCTCCTACAGACCATCGACGAAACGGTGGCTCATTTGAAAGGGGAACAAGCAATGAAACCAGAGCACATGTACCAAGGGTTTAACCCGGAAAAGCAGGAAATGTACGAACGTGATTTGACAGACCGTTATGGTCAAGAGGCTCAGGAAACAATTCAGGAAAGCAAGACGGCGACAAAGAACTGGAGCAAAGAGGATTATTTGGATTCACAGGCAGAGGCTGATCAGATTCATCGGCAGCTGGCTGAAGCCATGAATAAAGGATTGAAGCATAATAGTGAAGAAGTACAGGCGCTGATCCGCCGTCATCTTCAATGGGTAAGCCGATTCTATACTCCTACAGCAGAAATTTATAGCGGGCTGGGAGACTTGTATGTGGAGCATGAGGATTTCAGTAAAATGTATGAAGGCTATCGCCCCGGACTAGCTGAGTATTTGCGAGACGGGATGAAAGTTCTAGCCGAACGGGAATTAAATTAACAAAGCGGGGAAGAAGGGCTGTAAAAGGTCTGAAAAAGAGGTGAACAACAAGCCAATTCCGATGGCCTGCTGTTCACCCTTTTTGTGTGTAGAGCAGTTTACATGCTGCTTTGTGTCGCTCTCATGCCTTGCTGGCTGTTGTTTCCGTACTGCTGCATGCCACTACCGCTTACATAATGCTGTCCAGTCGTCCCCATGTGTTGCGGGAAGCTGTGATTCATGTGGCTTCCTGCATTATAGGAGGATGGTTGCATACTGCGTGAGGCGTAGCTATCGCCAAATCCGGGCTGAGTCATTTGACTGCTGGAACGGATGGAGTTTTCCAACTGACTACACAGTTGAATAACTTGCTGGTACTGCTGCATAGCCTGCTGGTGATGCTGAATTGCAGTTTGGATCATTTGAGCTGCACTTCGTTCACGTTGCACCAGGCTTTCAAGACTGGATGCATTTTGTTGTTCCTGTTGCAGCAACTGCTGATACATGGCAGTTCCTTGCTGTGTTTGTTGTACCAATTGCTGCATGATTTGTTCACATTGATGAAGTTGTTGTTGTGGAGCCATGTTGTTGTACATGAATCATCAATCTCCTTCGCCGCATAATTTTGGGTTTCAGACCCTCATTTATTGTGGCGAAGGGAGACCATATATATGCACAATTTTGGTTACAAGCTAGACACCAGAATAGCCGTAAATTCCTCTAGGAATACACGATCTTCGTGATCAAAGCGGCCTTTTAGCGGGCTGTCAATGTCCAGCACTCCAATCAGTTCCCCATTCTTGACAAGGGGAATAACGATTTCACTATTGGAAGCAGCGTCACAGGCGATATGTCCTGGAAACGCATGCACATCATCTACAACAAGTGTTCGTTGCTCAGCTGCTGCGGTACCGCATACGCCACGTCCCAATGGAATCCGTATACATGCAGGTAAGCCCTGGAAAGGACCAAGTACAAGCTCAGTACCATCATAAAGATAGAAGCCGCTCCAGTTAATATCTGGAAGGAAATGACCAAGTAGTGCTGAAGCATTCGCCAGATTGGCAATGGTATTGGATTCATCATGAATAAGTGCCCGGAGTTGTCCGAGAACCGATTCGAATTGTTCATGACGTGTGCCCTCGTAAGGTATGGTTTGAAACATGTAGAGTTCACGCTCCTAACATTAAATTTTTACATTAACTGTTGTATATATCGTCAAAAATAGGTAATTATGCAATTCGCTTTTACCATTGGTTAATTAATTTAAGATATAACGATTGTATATATTCAGTCAAGTGAAAAATCACTCTGTAACCTTTTGGTATCTCCGTACTCTAACCTCTGTACAGAATCATTTTGGGAAGGGGATAAGCTATACGTTTTAGCGGGGCAAACAGTATAGAAAGTAATCCAGCAAGGGTTGCCCTCATCTGTTTCCAGCTTATCCTCTATGGGTAAAAACAGTGTAACATGGTTGGCCTAGGCCAGGGAGGAGTTGCAATTATGCATGCAGATGTTCAGAACTTGTTTATCCGTATACAGATGCTTTCTTATGCACATCAGAACGATCTCACGGTAAGAGATATTCAACCTGTGTTGGAAGAACGCGGTTACCGTGTAGGAGAACGTGAGGTCAAGCAGGAGCTTGAAAACTTGACGCAGGAAAACTTTCTGACACCGCATGATGATATGTTTAGCATTACCGGTGCAGGGATCGATGAATTACAGGAAATTCAGTCGATGCTAGGCGTACTGTACAAGGATGTTGTGAAGAAACCGACTCGCACCACTACCCGAGTCTCTTCTTAAAGGCTTAGAGGCTCGATAATTTTGATTCGGAAGACAAGCTCGCACAGTTTAATCTCTTATAATATAGAAGATGCCCTTCTAATTCCTAATCCTAGGAACAGGAGGGCTATTTATATATAAGGTTGTGTTTGTTAAAGGTGTATGCTTAAATGTAGCGTATATTTATTGTCATTTTAATGTTGGAAGGATGATTGAACATGTGTGCATATGCATGTAAGGGGCATATACCACCGCTGGAAAGTCCGCGTCTTCGGCTGCGAAGGATGGAAAGCGGGGATGCGGCTACGATGTTCGCTTGCTGGTCTGACCCGGAGGTTCACCGTTATATGAACCTTTCTGGTATGTCAGGACGTGAGGATGCAGAGGATATGATTGAGTTGTTGAATGAGCTGGCGAAGACGGAGGATGCGCTGCGCTGGGGAATAGAACTGAAGGAGAATGGGAAGTTGATTGGAAGCTGTGGGTTTAATTATTGGCAGACGGAGGGAGCTTATAAAGCCGAGATTGGTTATGAGATAGCCAAGCCTTATTGGCGACAGGGTTACATGACCGAGGCGCTACGCTTGGTGCTGTCATTCGGGTATAACACGATTCGGTTGAATCGGATCGAAGCGCTGGTGGACCCGCGTAATACAGGCTCGCAAGCCCTGCTGTCCTCGATGGGCTGGACACAGGAAGGACTGTTGCGGCAGGTACAGCATACATCTACAGGCTTTAAGGATATGCTGATGTATTCTTTACTGCATGAAGAATGGCTCAGACTGGAGGCACAACGAAATGCTGTTTCAGTATAATGGCGGTTCGTCGCCGCTGCACAGGCTAGGGCCGTTAAGTAAGCTAATATGGGTGGGGTGCTTTAGCCTCCTGTCAATGGCTTGGGATTCGACGCTGCGGGAAGCAGCACTCTTGGCTGTACTGATTGCTGTGGCTGGCTTGGGCGCACGTTTGACCTTAGCACGCCAACTTCGGGCTATGTCGTTCCTGATTGGTTTAGGTATCCCGTATTTTATACTGTCTATCCTAGCGATTCGAGAAGGACATACCGTGGCTTCATGGGGACCCATTGTCATTACAGCAGAGGGACTGGATATCGCAGGGGCGTTAACGTTGCGGATTTTTGTGTTGTTTTTGGCATCTTATATCTATCTCTCGACGACGGATCCCCGAGATTTTGTGCAGGCATTGAATCTGCGCTTGCGTGTTCCTTATCGGTTTGCGTTCGGTATTTCAGTGGCACTGACGTTTCTCCCCTTATTGGAAGAAGAAGGGCGAACAATTATGGCAGCACGGCGTGTTCGTGGACAGGAACCACCACGAGGGTGGGGCAATCGGTTATCATGGTGGAGCGGGTATGCGGCTGCCGTGTTGGTGAATGCTGTAAGACGGGTTCAGCAGACGGCGCTGGCTATGGAGGGCAAAGGTTTCGGCGCTTATGCAGAACGGACATATCTTCGTACACTGAACAATGGGCGTGTAGGCAACTTATGTGCTGTGACTGCTGTATTAACTACGGCTGTTTTATGGTGGAGCTTATAAAGTGAAGCCTCTTATTTTTGTTCTTATTGTCAACCTGTAAAATATAATTAGGTTGACAATAAGGCTGCAAATGAATACATTTATACAGTAGCAGCTTGTACAAGGATCAGAGCTGTAATCTTATAGATTAGATAGGGAGAGGAGTCAAGAAATACATATGAAGGAATCTCGTATGTTTGCAAAGTTTACAACGCTGGATATCGTACTCATGGCGATGCTGGCCACGTTGAACGGCGTCATGACCGTGTATTTGTCGCTCATTAACAAAACATTAAACAGTCTGGGAGGGCCTATCGCAACTTCCGCTATTGTCGGGCTGTACATGATATACGGCTTGTTGGCCTATTATATTATTCGTAAGCCGGGTACGGCGGTTATTGCTTATGCATTTGGCGCGGTAGTGCAGTCTTTTATGGGCTCCGCCTATGGAATTGCTTCTATTATCGCGGCGGCTGTCTGCTATATGATTGCGGCTGAGTTGGTATTTGCCTTGTTGCGGTATCGGCGCTGGAACGCAGTTTCGCTGATGCTAGTGGGTGGGGCTATGGTTCCGCTGTGGTTTATTGTCGCAGCCAATATGTTTGGCTATATGCATTGGGGGTGGAAGGTGCTGACGATTGCACTGGTCGTTCGTATCCTGAGCGGCATTGTCCTGTGCGGTCTGCTGACGAAAGTGCTGGGCGATGCCTTAAATCGTACGGGACTGTTAAAACGGTTTGAACTGGGACGCGCTTCACGTGCATAGCCGTGGCTATGCATGTGGTTATATCTTCAACAATGGGGATCGAGGATATTTCAGTTATGATTGAACATAGCGATTATAATTCTAGCCGTAAAATAGCCGTATCCTTGAAGAATTTTGGCTATCGGTATGATGATCAGGTAGAGCCAGCGTTACATGGTCTGACACTGGACATTGCGGTGGGTGAGCATGTAGCCATTGTCGGAGCTAGTGGAAGTGGAAAGTCTACGCTATGTCAGCTGCTTCATGGTGGATTGTCCCGTTCCGGTGAGGGCGAACGGACAGGGGAGCTGACCGTGTACGGGATGGACCCCGATATCGCTGATCTGGCTACTGTCGCCACCACTGTTGGCGTCGTGCTTCAGGACCCGGATGCCCAGCTGGTGCAGGGAATCGTCGAAGATGAGATTGCTTTTGGGCCGGAGAACCTGCGCGTGCCTCCGACAGAAATAGCGCAGCGCATTGCTGCTGCGCTGGAGGCCGTCGGCCTAGCTCCCGAGCGCGACTCCTTCGTGCGGCGCCTCTCGGGAGGCCAGCGCCAACGCACTGCGATTGCTGCGGTACTGGCGTTGGAAGCGCCGCTGGTCGTGTTCGACGACGCAGCTGCGCAGTTGGACCCGCCGGCTGTATGCGACTTCGTAGAGTTATGTCGGCGGCTCCATGCGGCGGGTCGGACGGTGGTTACCGCGTCCGGCCGCATAGACGATGGCGTGCGGGCAGCGCAGCGCGTCATCGTCTTGAAGGGCGGGACCGTGCAGCTGCAGGGTCCGCCCGAAACGCTGCTGCGCGAACATGGTGCGCAGCTGGCCGCTTTGGGGCTGCTCCCCTCTTCCGCAGGGAGGGGAGACATGACGGGTGAGCCGGAGGTGAATCCCGGCTCAGCGGCAGACCGCGCTGGGCAGCCGTTGTTGGAGGTGAAGGGATTGACCTTCACCTATCCCGGTAGCCAGCGGGCAGCGCTAAAGGGCGTAAGCCTAGCTCTTGCGCCCGGTGAACGAGCCGTGTTGCTGGGTGAGAACGGCTCGGGTAAAACCACGCTCGGCAAGTTGCTCATGGGCCTGCTCCCAGCACCGAAGGGGTGCATGCGGTGGGAGGGGCAGGATATGGCGAAGCTGCCAATTCACCAGCTGGCTGCCGGAATCGGCTATGTGTTCCAGCAGCCAGAGCATCAGTTTGCAGCTGCAACGGTATGGGAGGAGTGCTTGTACAGCGTGCGCGCCAAGCTTGGTTTACGGACCGGGGAGCCGGTTCCCGCCGCATATGTGGAACGGGCGCAGCGCTTACTGGCCGCCGCCAGGCTGGAGCACAGACTGGATGCCTCCCCGTACCTACTAAGTGGAGGCGAAAAAAGACTGTTGAGCGTTGCGGCACAGTTCATCTTGCCCAAAAAGCTATACATTCTGGATGAGCCTACCGCAGGAACGGATTACGAAGGGGCGAGAATTCTGCTCCGTATGTGCACAGAGCAGTCTGCCGAAGGTGCGGCTTTTCTGGTCATCACCCACGATATGCAGGTGGCTGAAAGCTTTGCCAGCGATGTTCTGTGCATGGAAGAGGGTCATCTCTATAAAGTGGAAAATAGTGAGATTTATCATACGATTACAGTTGACAAAAATTAACGACATGTAGACAATAATATATATACATCGTACAAAACAGGCGGCCTATATAGGCCGCCTGTTTACGATTATGCAGTGCGGGTAATAATCCAATCTGGAAAGGCAAACCGCGCACAGATACAACACAGTTTTTATAAGGGAAGGATTTGTGATTTGCTTGGCAAACGATAAACCCATGAAGCGCGGACTCGTGCTGACAGGTGTTCTATTGGCCACTTTTCTGGCCGCAATTGAAGGAACGGTTATCGGTCCGGCGGGACCGACGATTGTTAGCGAGCTGGGCAGCGTGAATTTGCTCAGTTGGATTTTTACGGCATATTTGCTGACTATGGCTGTGACCACACCCATTTTCGGCAAGCTTAGCGATTTGTTTGGCCGAAAACCCATATTTTTAATCGGCTGTTCGTTGTTTGTACTTGGCTCTTTGCTTTGTATGCTGGCTGGTAGTATGGAGCAACTTATTATCTACCGGGCCATTCAGGGTATTGGTGCGGGTGGTGTCATTCCTGTTACTTTTACCATCATCGGTGATATCTACAAAATGGAGGAACGCGGCAAAGTCCAAGGCATGATTAGCTCCGTATGGGGGATTTCTTCCCTGATCGGGCCTCTCTTGGGTGGTTATGTGGTTACCTATTTTGGCTGGGAGTGGATTTTCGGTTTTAACGTTCCCTTTGGATTGCTGGCTATGTTCTTCATCGCCCGTTACTTGCGGGAACAGGTAAGCAAGCGTACTGCGCGTATCGACGTGCCGGGAGCGGTTACCTTTACCATCGGGATGACGGCCCTCTTGCTCGTATTGGCACTGGGCGGGCAGTATATCGGCTGGGCTTCTCCTGAATTGTTGGCCTTGGCTGCCGTAGCCATTTTGTTCCTGATTCTGTTTTTGGTTATCGAAAAACGCGCTCAGGAACCGATGGTGCCACTAAAGCTATTTCGGATACGGGATATCGCTTTTTCCTGTGCCGCAGCACTGTTAGTCAGCACCCTGCTGATCGGACTGACTAGCTATCTTCCACTATGGATTCAAGGTGTACACGGTGGAGATGCCGCTTCATCTGGTCTCGCGCTGGCTCCAATGTCCGTAGGCTGGCTATTTGGCTCCATGATCGGAGGACGCATTTTGCTGACCCTGGGCTCACGTCGAACCTCTTTGATTGGGCTGACCCTGATTGTTTTGGGGGCTTTCGTCATGACCTTGATGGGCCAAACGGCTCCGATCTGGCTGCTGTTCCTGTCTACATTGTTGTATGGACTGGGGTTTGGCTTCTCGATGACTGTGTTTACGATTATTGCCCAGTCCTCGGTCGGGTTCCAGTTGCGTGGCGCGTCTACAGCTTTGAATACATTCCTGCGCACGTTGGGGCAAACGATCGGGGTTGCAGCCTTCGGTTCATGGCTGAATTATCGCATTGCTGCCCAGACAGCAGACGGACAGCTTACACAGCAAGGGGTAACGCAGGAGGATATTAACGGTCTGCTTGCACCTCATGCTTCACAGAGTCTAAGTGACAAGGTTGCTGGATTACTTCGTTCTGTATTGGAAAACAGTCTGCATTCTCTGTTCGTTATCATGGTCGTTATTGCGGTTATTAGCTGGTTTGTCGTCCTCGGACTGCGGAACCGTCCGCCGGGCACTGAAGAAGAGGCAGATCAGCGCGTAAAGACACCACAAAGAGAACATGCATAAAAAATAATATAAATCTTTCATGATAAAGAGACAGTCCGGTACACCAAATAAGGGTCCGGGCTGTCTCTTTATGCAATGGTCTCTCCTCCTACTGATTCAGCAAAATAGCCACCTCGTATAGGACCGATAAATTCCCCAGCATACAAAAAGGAGATGAAAACCCCCTAGAGTTGCTATATATTCATAGGGTATAGGTAACAAAATGGTAAAAAAGTCTTAAGAAATTGTAACAAAAAATATGTTTCTGAATTGAGCTGTAGGGTACTAAGGAACCATTTTTTTGAACCCGCTTACAAATCGGGCTTTGTATGATTTATTTTAGAACGATTTTGCATGTGAATGAAGCAACCAACCTAGCAAAATGGGACACGGAAAAAAATCAAGTAGCAAATTTTTCTGAATGTAATAAAAATGAAAAATATAGGAATTTTCAGAAAATTACTAGGAAAATATGAGGATGAAATTCAAGAGGCACCTGTTTGCTTACCTCACATAATAGGGCTTTTCAGTCTATATCAATCGTTTGACATACCATATAAAATGGCCCTACCAACCAAAAAGTTGGGTTTCAAATCTAGAAGCATAATTAGATTAAGGGAGATGGAGTACTTGAAGTTTAACAAATGGTTCAGTAAAGCAGCCACTGCAACAGTAGCAACTACCTTGCTGTTAGGAGGCGGCGTTCAGGCTTTTGCCGAGGAAAATGATGCATCTGATCTCAAAACAGACAATGCATTTACCCAAATTACGCGTAATGACATGCTGAATATTTTCAAACAGCAAGGCAAAGAAAAATATGAGGTTCCGTCCTTCGATGCGTCTACAATTAAGAATATTCCTTCTGCTATTGGTCGCGACAGCTCAGGCAAGCTAATTGATTTCGATGTCTGGGACTCTTGGCCGTTACAAAATGCCGATGGCACAGTAGCCAATTACAAAGGGTATAATATCGTTTTTGGATTGGCAGGCGATCCTAAAAGAGGCGAGGATACATTCATATACCTGTTCTATCAAAAAGCGGGCAATACTTCACTGAGCGGCTGGAAAAATGCCGGCAGAGTATTTAAAGACAATGATAAATTGCTTGCCAACGATCCGATTCTAAAAAATCAGTCAGAAGAATGGTCAGGTTCAGCTACCTTAACCTCTGATGGACAAGTACGTTTATTTTATACCAGCAGACAGCCCTATGATCCGAATAACACATTATACGGCAAGCAAACCTTGAGCACGGCTCAAATTAATGTCTCTCAGCCTGATGATAAGACACTGAAAGTAGATGGAGTCGAGGATTTGAAATCGATCTATGACGGTGGAGATGGGAAAACCTATCAAAATGTGCAGCAAAGCATCGGAGTGGATATGGATAACCATACGTTTAGAGACCCTCACTATGTCGAGGATCAAGGCCACAAATATATTATATTTGAAGCCAATACAGGGACAGAGACAGGCTACCAAGGCGAAGATTCGCTTCAAAACTCAGCTTATTATGGCGGCAATAAGAAATTCTTCAGGGAAGAGCTTTCTAATCTGCAGCAAAGTCCTAAGAAAAAAGGAGCTGAGCTGGCGAACGGCGCACTGGGCATCGTTGAATTGAATGATGATTATACGTTGAAAAATGTAATGCCTCCTTTGATTGCTTCCAATCTGGTAACAGATGAAATTGAACGGGCGAATGTGTTCAAAATGAACGGTTTGTGGTATTTATTTACGAGTACGAGAGGTTCCAAGGTGACTGTAGATGCGATCGGAGACGATGATATTTACATGCTGGGTTATGTTTCTACTTCCTTGACAGGGCCTTATAAACCGTTGAATGGAACCGGTCTCGTTCTTCATCAGGATCTGGATCGTGATGATATTACCTGGACGTATGCCCATTTTGCTATCCCGCAAGGCAAAGGCAATAACGTAGTCGTTTCGAGTTATATGACTAATCGAGGGCTTTTCCCGGATCACAAATCTACTTTCGCGCCAAGCTTCCTGCTGAATATTAAAGGCTCGAAAACGTCTGTTGTGAAAAACGGTATTTTGGAGCAAGGGCAAATCACGGTTGATCCAACGAATGACAAAAAAGAATCTCCAAATGAGTATGGGAAGAAATAAGTAGGTATATGCAGTATGTCCGAAGGCGGCGGTTTGGTAGCTTACCGATCTGCCGTCCGTCGGACGATACATAACAATGCAATGAGAGGTAAGGAGGATCGTCATAATGAGAAAAAAAGCTCCCAAGAGCATTTGGATACGATCCGTTGTAATCATCACAGGCTTAACTATATTTATAGCTATGGGATGGAGTATGTACCAAAAGGATGCAGCCAAACCCCAAAAACCTGCTGCAATTCTCAAAAATCAAGCTAATCAAAGTAAGCATACAACACCGACCTATCGGGCATCCTATCATTTTACTGTTCCGGATAAGTGGAAGAATGATCCTCAACGGCCCATTTATTTTGATGGAAAATATCATTATTACTATTTGTATAATCGTGACTATCCCAAAAAGAACGGTACAGAATGGCGACATGCCACATCAACCGACCTGGTACATTGGAAAGATGAAGGGGTGGCGATTCCAAAATATACGAACCCAAATGGAGATCCTTGGTCCGGTTCGGTCGTGATCGATGATAATAATACCGCAGGTTTTGGAAAAGGCACGCTGGTAGCCATTGTGACACAGCCCTCCGCAGATGGCGGAAAGCAGGAACAATTTTTGTGGTACAGTAAGGACAAAGGCAAGACGTTTACTTCTTACCGCAACAAGCCTGTGATGTCCAACCCAGGTACAAAGGACTTCAGAGATCCCAAAATCATCCGAGATACTCAACGTAATCAATGGGTGATGGTCATGGCAGAGGGAACAAAGATTGGCTTTTATGAGTCTGATAATTTAAAGAATTGGCGGTATACGAGTGGCTTTCAAACGGAAAATATCGGGCTTGTGGAGTGTCCTGACCTTTACCGGATGCGTGCGGATGATGGAACCTATCAATGGATTCTAGGCGTGAGCGCCAATAGCAAATCAACAGGCGGGCCCAACACGTATGCCTATTGGACGGGAGATTTTAATGGAGAAGCATTTCTCCCTGATCACAGTGAACCTGAGTGGCTGGATTATGGGTTTGACTGGTATGGTGCAGTTACGTTCGAGGAAGGAAAAGACAAAGATAAATATAGTCACCGTTATGCTCTGGCCTGGATGAACAATTGGGATTATGCCAATAACACGCCTACCCTAAAGGAAGGCTTTAATGGAATGGATTCGATTGTTCGCCAAATTCGACTGAAACATACGGCAGATGCTGGATATCGATTGGTTTCACAGCCGGTACCCAATTTGGAGCGATTCCAAACATCCAAAAAATCATTAGGAACGATTAAAGTAGAGGGTACTCACCGGCTTCCGGTAGCAGGCGATGCCTATCAGCTAGAGGCGGATGTCTCTTGGTCCACGTTAAAAAATGTAGGATTGAGGCTTCGAGAGTCGACGGATGGCAAGCGTCATGTCGATGTGGGTGTCTCAGTGGACGGTCAATACTCTTACGTAAATAGAGCGAACACGGGGCAGCCGGATCAGAGTGGAAAATATGTAGAGAGCAAGGCGCCTTTTGATCCCGATAAGAAAAAGGTCCACCTGAACATTCTCGTCGATAAAACCAGTATTGAAGTGTTTGTCGATGGTGGAGAAGTAGCTTATTCCTCTTTAATATTTCCACGGTTAGAGGATCAGAAAATCACTCTGTTTTCCGATGGCGGTCCAGCAATTTTTAATAATGTAGTGGTCAAACATTTTAGTCGATAGCAGGTACTTATGCTGCTCGTAAGCTTGGGCATATTTCGCTCTATTCAGGTATATGAAAAGTCCACCCATGAATATAAGGGTGGACTTTCCTGTGTAAATCTAAATTTTTGTTTAGCACAGCTATAAGATTGTTCGTTTATTCACAAACGATCAGTTGCTAAAATTACTATTCGTTCTATTTGTGATAAGGTGACAGGTTATCAGCGCTACGGCCCAATTTTTTGAGCAAGCCGATGAGTTGATCTCTTTCGGTTTCACTGATTCCGCTAAAGGCACGTTCAATCTGACGTGTATAATCAGGATAAATTTCGTCCATGACACGTTGTCCTTCGTCCGTCAATTCTGCATATATAATCCGACGATCTTGGTCGCACGGGTGACGGTGCAAATAACCGCGGCTTTCCAGCTTGTCAATAACATAAGTGACATTTCCGCTTTGCAGAAGCAGCTTTGCTCCAATTTGTTGGATTGGCTGCGCGCCCTTGTGATATAAAACTTCCATCACGGCGAAGGCCGTTGGGTTGAAGCCCACCGTTTTGATGCCAGCAACCGCATGTTCGTTTACACTTTTGAATGACTTGGCAAACACGCTATACAAATGCATAGATTGCTGTGTCACCAATGTTCGGTAATCTATCATCTTCATTCCGCCTTTATGTATGGATTTGGGCATCCTTTGACCGCTCGGCTCGGATGACCGGGCAACCATACCCTTGTTACTAGCATAAAGGGATTTACGTAGCGAAAACATGCGATTTGTCACAGTAGCTGCTTTTTTAACTATTTAATTTCAAAGCTTTAAAGTAAATTTTTGAAAAATAAAGGTTTTGAATGTAAAAATACTGTTCCGGTTGGTTATATTAAAAATAACATACCTAACCTAATGAACCCCAATTAACAAAATAAGCTACTTCAGAGGAGATGAAACACATGGATACGGGTTCTTTCCGTTTTCAATTTCGTGATCCGCAGCAAGCCACCCAAGCCTGTGAAACATTAAAGGAAATTGGATACTCCGCCAGCACAAATGGTGACACAGGTCTCAGTGTTCATATTGAGAACCAGGATGTGTTGTCTGCATTGGAGATTTGCCAAGCCTATGAAGGAAGTATGATTGAGGTAGGAACTCTTTTCTCTAGACCGGATGCAATTCCCGATCTGCAAGGAAATGTCGGTGTACAAAATCCAGGTTATAGCCCGGAGGACTGGATTATCCCGGCGCACACGATCAACGAGGATTGGAGTGAAGCGTATAAAAACGGTTCCTCTCGAACGTACAGCAACACAACGGGGGAGCACAACATCAGCTCTGATCAACAACCGGAAGACGAAGTGGATGGATTTTCTGGAAGCATCCATATTTGACCCAAATGATGACGCTATGTCGATTAGGCGGTTGTTTATGTTCCAAATGTTTTGTGAAGTAAAAAGCACCAGTAAACCTTGAGCGGGTTAGCTGGTGCTTTTTTATTGATAAAGAAGAGTCATTCATTCACATGAAATATATTGGAGAGGGCAATCTAAAGAATGGAGAGATCTGTCCCAAAATCTAGGAGTAGGGTGATTTTTTAATGGACAAACCGTCTGATATGCAAAAAGAACAAAAACTAAAATGGTGGCAACTTAGCTTGTTAGGAGTTGCAGGTACTATCGGTACAGGATATTTTCTGGGGTCCGGCTTAGCGATTTCTATTGGCGGTCCAGCCGTACTGATTGCATACTTTTTGGCAGCGGTTGGAACATATGTAGTGTTTGATGCTCTTTCGCGAATGACGGCAGATCATCCTGAACAGGGTTCCTTCCGTTCCTATGCCCAAAAAGCATTTGGAAGTTGGGCAGGATTCGGCAGTGGCTGGGTATATTGGTTTTCGGAACTCCTTATTAATGGGAGCCAGTTAACTGCGTTGTCTATATTCTCACGTTTTTGGTTTCCTCAGGTACCGATGTGGATCTTTGCGGCAGGCTTCGGGATTTTAGGGCTTGTGATTGTTTTTTTTGGCAATAAGGGTTTTGATCGAGTTGAAAATGTATTGGCCATCATTAAGATGGCAGCTATTGTTATGTTTCTGGTCTTGGCCGTTGCTCTTTTGGCAGGCTGGATCGGAGGAGGAAAATATAATCCAAAGCTCCCCAACAGTTACAAAGAGTTTTTCCCTACCGGCGGTATAGGATTGTGGTCATCTTTTATTTTTGCCTTTTATGCATACGGAGGTATTGAAGTGCTCGGAATTATGTCAAATCGGCTTCAAAAACCGGAGGATGCACCTAAAGCAGGAAAAGTAATGCTGGTTACACTGGTTGCAGTGTATGTGCTTTCGATTGGTCTGGCTGTGTCTATGGTGCCATTAAGTGCCTTTAACCCGAAAGAAAGTCCTTTTGTGCTTGCGCTCAGCAGCGATCATCTGGTTTTTATGCCTCATTTATTTAATGGAGTGCTTATTATTGCAGGGTTCTCAACAATGACAGCATCTCTATATGCAGAGACATCTATGATGATTACACTCGCACAGGAAGGAGATGCACCCACATTATTTTCACGGAAGTGGAAGGGTAAATATCCTCTATATGCACTTAGTTTGATCTCCGTTGGATTAATCTCAGCCATCGTAATGTCGTTGCTACTACCGGGAAAAGTATATGAATATATCACTACTGCAGCGGGTTTAATGCTGTTGTATAATTGGTGCTTTATTTTGCTGTCTTCAGGTAAGCTACTGGAATCGAGTAGATCAAACCATATTAAACGTTGGATTGGATTATTGTTGATAGCTATGGCTGTGGTCGGATCATTTTTTCATAAGCTTAGCCGCCCGGGAGTTTACATCAGCTTATTGCTTGTCTTGTTAATTGCAATATGTGACCTTATCGTACAATGGGTTCGCCGAAAACACACGAAGGTATCTCGGTAATTTTGCCAAGAAGCCAAGAGTTAGCGTAAAAAAAGTAATTGAAATGCTTGTACACCAAAATAAAAGCCAAAACCGATAAGAGATAATCCAGACATCCAAGAGATGGTTTTAAGCAATCCGGTTTTTAGAAACCTACGGAAAATACTTGAAGCGGCTGCCATAGTCACATCCCAGAGTAACACACCTAATACAATCGCTCCGCTAAAGATCATTAGCTGTTGTACTGGATATGAATTAGCGACGTTTGCGAGTATGGACCCGTAAATCCCAAGCCAGAACAGGATGGAGAGGGGATTGAATAATGACATCAGGAAACCCGCTAGAAATGAGTTGGTTAGGGTATTACCATTTCCCCTTAATTCAGATTCTGAAATCACGCCAGCATTTTTAATACTTTCAAGACCTGTATACACAAGCACGAAAAAACCAAACATCCATAAAAAAGCTTTGACAAACGGGGCATTAAGAAGGTGGATCATTCCCAAATAGACAAGCAACATATAGATTATATCTGCGGTTATTGCACCAAGCCCGATAAACCAGGCGTGCCAAAACCCATTCTTAATACCTCGATCCAACTGTGCGGCATTAATCGGTCCAATGGGAGCGGAAAGTGACAAACCAAGAAAAATATAACTGATAAACGTATTAATGTCCTTTTTCCTCCTTGAGTATTATTGGATGTTATGTATTTGTCTATATTAGTTTATTCGGACAAACCCATCTGTAAGACCATTATTTTGTACGTATATTGCAGGAGTAGCCTCGATATTGCCAACCACTATCAATGAATTAAAACTAAAAAAGGAGCTCTAATCCCTTACATAAAAGGATTAGAGCTTTTTTAATGACAGGTTATAAAAAAAGTCTATTTGATCGAATAATTGGGCTTGACACTTTTATTGAAAGCGCTTATATTTATCTCGTAAACAATACGTTATATAACGTTATATAAAAGGGAGAGATAACAATGAATGTACATCAGACGGTTCAAACGATTTATGAACAAGCGAGTGGGAAGATTTCAGAGGTTTATTTAGTAGCCTGCGGGGGCTCATTAGTCGATATGTATCCCTCAAAATATTTTCTGGATAGTGAAGCAAAGAAGCTGGTAGCAGGCATGTATACGGCGAATGAGTTTGTGCACGCGCTGCCAAAACGTTTAGGTAAAAACGCAGTAGTCATCGTTTGCTCCCATGGTGGAAACACGCCGGAATCGGTTGCGGCTGCTAAATCAGCCAAAGAGAAAGGCGCTTACACCATCGGCTTAACCCACAATAGTGAAGCGACACTGCTCAATTATTCCGATTATTCATTCATCTACGAATGGGGAGATGAGAGCGATGTCAAAAATAACCCTATGGCTATTATTTTAGAGCTTACTGTTGAGCTGCTTCAAATCGCTGAAGGCTATGTGCATTATCAAGCTTTCCAGAACGGCTTGGGAGCAATCAATGGAATTATTAACCGGGCAAAAATACAAGTTGAACCCCGTGCCAGTGTATTCGCTGACAAATATCGCAATGAAGATCTCTTCTATATTCTGACTAGCGGAGCTTCTTATGGACATGCCTACGGATTTGCTATCTGTTCTCTGATGGAAATGCAATGGCTCCATGCGGCTTCAATCCATTCCGGTGAATTTTTCCACGGTCCGTTTGAAGTAACGGATAAAGAAACTCCATTTATTCTGATGATCAACGAAGGACGCACACGGGCACTGGATGAGCGGGCACGGACTTTCCTGAGTCAATATGCCGAGAAAGTGGAAGTGATCGATGCGAAGGAGCTTGGAATCGGAACCATTGCCGACGAGGTCGTCGAGTTTTTTAACCCGGTTTTATTTTACAGCATTGTATGTGTTTATCGTGAAGCACTCGCAAATGTACGCAATCACCCACTGGAAACTCGCCGTTATATGGGCAAAGTAGCTTACTAAGCGCTCTTACCAACAGGAGGAAACCATCATGAAAGTTCTAGGCATTGGCGATAATGTGGTAGATAAATATGTTCATCTGCGCATGATGTATCCTGGCGGCAATGCGCTTAATTTCAGTGTATTTGCCAAAAAAGCGGGAGTAGATGCAGCCTTTATAGGAGTATTCGGAGATGATAACGAAGCGCAGCATGTAGAACACATTCTCCGTGAGCTGGAAATTGACATTTCACGGTGCAGATATCACAGCGGTGAGAACGGCTGCGCACGTGTAACCCTGGAAGACGGAGACAGAGTATTTCTGGGCAGCAATGAGGGAGGAGTTACACGTCTCCATCCGCTGGAGCTGAGTGAAGAAGACAAGGCCTATGTTGGCGGGTTCGACCTTATACACACCGGCTTGTACAGTCATACAGGGCACTTGCTGCCTGAATTGGAGACGCTGGGAATCCCTCTTTCTTTTGACTTTTCGGATGATTTCGTAGATGCACAAGTGGAGAAATATATTGCGTATGCCGATTTCGCTTTCTTCTCTTGCAGCCATATGACGGATGAAGAGACACAGAACTATATCCGCTCCAATCGAAAAAAAGAGGGGCAAATCCTGGTAGCCACACGCGGTGGAGATAGGTCTATTGCCTATGATGGTACTAAGTTCTATTTTCAAATGCCTGATTCCGTTGACGCTGTGGATACGATGGGGGCAGGAGACTCTTATATAACCGCCTTTTTACTGAGTTTTTTAAAAAATAGCAACATTCAGGACGCTATGGCAGAAGGCTCGAGGGTTGCCGCCCAGAGCTGTCTGGTAGAAGGTTCTTTCGGATACGGCGTCTGCTACTAAAAAATTATTTTCAAATATCTTCACTTGTAAGAATATGTAACATTTGATACTCTAAGTGGGAGTAATATAACGTTATATGACAAGTGAGGGCACATTATGTTGAATTCAGACCAAGCAGAGCCATTATATATTCAATTACAAAAAGCAGTCAAAACCGCTATTCATAATGGAACATTTACGCAGGGAAGTCGTATACCGACCGAAACTGAGCTAAGCGAGACCTACAATGTAAGTCGAATTACCGTAAGAAAAGCAATTGCCGAATTGGTTCATGAAGGTTATCTGACCAAACGTCAAGGAAAAGGTACCTTTGTCAATGTACCCAAAATTGGGCGGAAGATTGAACATATTATCAGCTTTACAGCTGCCTGCAAATCCAACGGCCTCTCTTCACACAGTGTGGTCACAGAACGTGAAATCATAGAAGCAGATGAGAAAATTGCACATCAGTTGCAGCTGCCACAAGGAGAAAAAGTGTTATTTATTCAGCGCAAGAGATACGCCGGTGATCGACCGCTAATGCTGGAGAATAATTTTTATCCTTATGACCGATTTTCTTTTCTAATGGAAGAACAGTTGGAGGGCTCTGTATACGAACTGCTGCGTCATAAATACAGCATCGATCCTAACCAACCGGGAGAGACGATATTACAAATCGCTTTGGCGGATGAATACCAAGCAAAGCTGCTGGAGACGGCCATCGGACAGGCGTTGTTCTACATGCATACGATTATTTATGATCAGCATGGAAGCCCCGTTCATGTAGGTAAGCAGTACATCATTGGAGACCGTTATCAATTCTCAATATAAATCCGTTGCCTGTTAGGTAATGTTATTCAGGTACGGCGCAGCTTCTGCTTCCACTTCATAAGAGAAGCAGAAGCAATATTATAACGTTATATTACGTTATGTTATAGGGCGGATAAATAATGAGGGGGTGAAATTGTGCAAGGGAAGAATGACACATTAGCGGACAAAGTTTTACTGTCAAATGCTATTTTTAATGGCTTGGAAAATGAAGCCTCACCTGGGTTTATTGCACTGCGAGGAGAATGTATTGCAGCAGTGGGGCGTCCCGAGGAAGCACAAGCTTGGATAGGAGCGGGAACGGTTGTCTGTGATTTGGGTGATGCTTTTATCATGCCAGGAGTTCATGACAACCATGTATTTTTTACCGGATATATGTCGATGCATCGGGGCGTGGATTTGACTCATGCAGCCTCGATCGAAGAAGCAGTGAACTTCATGCTACAAGCGGCAAACAATCTTCCGCTAGGGAAAGATGTAACCGCTTACGGGTGGAGCGAGGAAGGATGGGGCAAGCTGCCTGAGCAAAGCTTGTTGGACGAGCTATTCCCTGATCGGGCGGTAATTGCCATTAACCTAAATAAAAGCTATTGCTGGATGAACCGACTGGCTCAGGAGAAATATCAATTTTTGCCGGATCAATGCAGTGCTGAGGCACGCGCTTTGCTGCTCCAAGCTATGATGCAGGACCACAGTCTTGTCAAACAAGAGTTTATGGAGTTTTGCCGCATACTAGCTGCACGAGGAGTTACTTCCATAAAAGATATTGGCTTTGACCGGCATAGCGAGTTGCTGCCGATTCTAGAAGAATTGAAAGAAACAGGGGAACTGCCACTCCGATTTCATTTCTCGCTTGAACCCGTTGTTGAATCGCTTGATATTGCCACCGGTATGAAGTATAAAGCACTTTATAATGGAGACCTTATTCGTTTCCAAGGATACAAGCTGATGCTTGACGGTGTCGTAGCAGATCATACGGGGGACATGCTGGAACCTTACGCAGATATGCCCGGAGTAACGACTTTGAGAACGGTTGACTACAAAAAGATTGAAGCCTCTGTGCTGGAAGCAGACAGCCAAGGTATCAAATGCTGCCTAACTGCAGAAGGTGATGCTGCGATTCGCCAAGCGGTATCCATGATTGAAAAATGCCGCGAACAACAAGGTAATAACCTTATCAGACATTCTATCAGTGATCTAGAGTATCCTCATCCAGATGATCTGATCAGAATGGGCGAAAACGAAATTTTTGCCGAAGTCTACGCTCAAATCCTGCTACTGAATCCAACCTATGAAGAGGCCTATATGCCTGTTGTGGTAGGCAAAGGTAATGAAAATCGGTTTTATAATTATAAATCTATGCTGGAGGCTAATGTGCCAATAACCATTGGGACTGATCTGCCCTTATTTATCACGAGTGTTCCCGATTCACTGTACTCAGCTTCTCATCGGTTATTTCCGGACGGATCACCTGCTGGAGGCTGGTATCCCGATCGGGGGATGCCGCCATCCGAAGTTTTAAAGGCATGGACCATTAATGGAGCCAAACATTGTTATATGGAAGAGGTTACAGGCACGCTAGAGGCTGGAAAATATGCTGACATCGCCGTTTTTGATCGCGACCTCCTTAACGCATCCGCTGGTGACATCAGGGACGCCCAAGTGATATTGACCATTATGGGAGGGAAGGTTACGTATAACCATTCTTGGAATGAGGGATAAACATGAACATCAAGAATATGAAATGGAAATTATCCTTGCCCCATAGCTATACTTTAATATTTTTGATTATTATTACAGTCGCCGCATTGACATGGATTGTGCCCAGCGGACAATTTGAGCGTCATGAAGTGACAGTGAACGGTGTGACCAAAACGGCGATCGTTTCGGGAACCTATCACACTGTACCCAAAACTGGTGAGAACGGTGATTTAAGACAAGGACTCCCTCAAATCCTAAGCGCTCCTATTGAGGGGATTATCAATGCCGCGGATGTCGTCTCTTTTGTCCTTATTGTGGGCGGCTCCTTCGGGATTATACTGCAGACGGGAGCCATCGATCGTGCCCTGACAGCTCTTGCCAGACGGCTGAAGAATAAGGGGATTCTGCTTATTCCAATTGCCATGGTTATATTCAGTCTCGGAGGCTCTACCTTTGGGATGAGCGAAGAAATTATTCCGCTTTATGCGATTTTTATTCCGTTAATGTTTGCCCTAGGCTTCGATTCTATGACTGCTATTCTCATTCTATTTCTGGGAACGCAAATTGGCTATGTTGGTTCGACTGTTAATCCATTTTCAGTATTGATTGCCCAGGGGATCGCAGGAGTGGAGGGGAATCCTCAGCTCTGGCTGAGATTTATTGAATGGCTTGTATTTACTATGATTTCTATTGTCTTTACGATGTGGTATGCGCATCGGGTTAAGAGAAATCCGGAGAAATCCATTGTTTTTCAGAGTGATATTATAAATCGTGAGCAATTTATAAAAGAAAATACAGGTGAGGACGTCGTCTTCACGTTTCGGGACAAATTAATAATAGGTGGATTTATTGTAACGCTTGGAGCAATTGTCTGGGGAATTTTGTCCAAAGGCTGGTATATGACTGAAATTGGTGCCCTTTTCTTCGCACTCGGTCTTTTTGTCGGGGTAGTTACTAAAATGAGCCAGAAGGAAATAGCTGAGAATTTTGTAAAAGGGTGTGGAGAATTCATCTACGCTGCAGTGATCATAGGTCTCGCCCGCGGAATTCTGATCATCGCCGAGCAGGGTATGATCATCGATACCGTATTGAATGCACTCGCAAGCATTCTGGAAGGATTGCCAAGTTACTTGTTCACTACCATTATGTTGGTTGCACATAATATTATTACTTTCCTAGTCCCATCTTCTTCGGGGGAAGCAGCACTAACCATGCCTGTACTTGCACCGCTTGGCGATCTTGTAGGTATCAATCGTGAAGCAGTAGTCACAGCGTACCAATTCGGTAACGGGTTAACCAATCTAATTTCACCGACAGGCGGAGTACTGCTGGCGGGATTGGCCATTGCCCGGATCAGCTTTGGACAGTGGCTGAAGGTAATCTTCAAGCTATTCCCGATCCTGTGGTTAGTTGCTGCTATTTTTGCTGCTATTTCGGCTGCGGTGGGTATCTAATAAATCAAGTGAGAGCCCCTGTCTTTTAGAGACAAGGGTTTCTTTTTGTGCATAAGTTTACGTGGAAAATGAATAATATGGATAGCATTTTCCTAAGGAGGAAATAAAATTGATGCATGCTGATAATAGATTACTCATTGCTGCTCTAGGCGGTGTTAATGAAATCGGGAAAAACATGTATTTTATCCAATACGATCAGGATATTGTCGTTATCGATTGTGGTTCCAAGTTTCCTGATGAGAACTTGCCTGGTATTGACCTCATTGTGCCGGATGTCACCTATCTGCTGGAAAATCAGGATAAAGTCAGAGCGCTCATTGTGACTCATGGGCATGAGGATCACATCGGAGGTATTCCCTATCTGCTGAAGCAGATTAATATGCCCGTTTATGGAACAAAGCTCACCATCGAATTAATTAAGATTAAGTTAAGGGAGCACAACCTTTTACGTGATGCTGAGCTTCATCTTATAGATGCGGATTCAACCGTTCAAGCGGGAACGATTCAGGCATCCTTTTTCACTACCGTCCACAGTATCCCGGATTGCCTGGGTGTCTTTTTTCAGACACCGGAAGGAAATGTGGTCCATACCGGGGATTTCAAATTCGATATGTCTCCCGTTAGTGGACCTTTCCCCGATCTTCATCGCATGGCTGAAATAGGAAAGAAGGGGGTAAAAGTGCTGCTCTCCGAAAGTACAAATGCCGAAAGGCCAGGATTTACTCCTTCAGAGCGTTTGGTTGGCGGACATATTTTGGATGCTTTCGCCAGAGCCAAACAGCAAGTATTTATTTCTACGTTTGCATCCAATGTGAACCGTGTCCAACAAGTCATTGACGCGGCTGTAGAAACAGGCAGAAAACTCGTTCTACTGGGTCGCAGCATGATAAATGTGGTGTCAGTGGCTAAGGAGCTGGGTTTCTTGCACATGCCTGAGGACTTGTTGATTGAGGCGGGAGAAACAGAACGGTTTCCTGCAGAAGAAATTGCTATTTTATGTACAGGAAGTCAGGGTGAGCCAATGGCTGCACTGTCCCGTCTAGCCAATTCCCTGCATCCCAGAATCGAAATTTTGCCTGGTGATACTGTAATCATTGCTGCAGGAGCCATACCCGGGAATGAACGGAATCTTTCCCAGGTCATTGATAACCTGTACGTACTGGGCGCCAACGTTATTTATGGATCAGGCAGCACCACAGGGATGCACGTGTCCGGTCATGGCAGCCAGGAAGAATTAAAATTAATGATGACCCTGATGAAACCCGAGTTTTTAATTCCCATACACGGCGAATTCAGGATGTTGTATCAGCATCGTCAGCTAGCGGAGTCTGTGGGAATTCCGATGGAGAATGTATTTATCGTCCATAACGGTGACACTGTTCAAATCGAAGAGGGAAGGGCATCCCTAGGCCCCAAAGTAGCAGCAGGCAATAGCTTAGTAGACGGGTTGGTCACAGGGGACGTAGGTAATATTGTACTGCGAGACCGTAAAAAGCTTTCATCAGACGGAATGCTGATTATTGTGATGACGTTGAGCAAAAACGAGAAGCAAATGCTCGCAACGCCAGAGGTCATATCAAGAGGGTTTGTATATGTTAAGGATTCCGAAGAGCTCATGAGCCAGATCCACGACACGATTATGTCCACAGTGAACGAGTTAACAGAAATCGAAATGAGTCAGTGGGGACTGATTAAGCAGATGTTAAAAGATGATGTTGGCCGGTTTATTTACAGTCAGACGAAGAGAAGACCCATGATTTTACCTATCATTATTGAGGTTTAAATAGCGGCAAATGTCAAAACAAGATGGAGCTTGTTCTTTACGCCATTTTAAAAAAAAGGCTTAAATCAGTAACATGACTGATTTAAGTCTTTTTGATTTCCTTCCTACTTTTCCTATAAGAATGCGGATGTAATGGCGGTTTGCAGCGCAGCGGAGGATTTGAATCTGGAGAAGCAACAGCGATCGTAAGATCAAATCCTACGCGCAGCGTCTTAATCGCTTACGGCCGCTTGGGTTCCTGCTGTATGCCCTGTCGTAAACGCCGCTGTAATATTATAACCTCCAGTGTAACCGTGAATATCGAGAATCTCACCGCAGAAGAACAATCCAGGCATCAGTTTGGACTCCATTGTTTTCGGATTAATTTCCTTCAAATTCACACCGCCCCCGGTAACAAATGCTTCCTTCAGAGAGAGCGTACCGTTCACACGGATTGGAAACGCCTTAATGCGATGAGCAAGTTCTTGCCACTGCTGCTTGGGAATATGATCATAGGTCAAGTCCTCACGCAGTTCGGCTTGCTGGAGCAACAATGGAATTAAGCGTTCCGGTAAATAAGGCTTAAGCACGTTTTTGATCGCTTTTTTAGCATCGACCGATGCCAATTCCAGTGTCTCACGGTAGACTTCATCGGCATGTTTGTGAGGCTGCAAATCGAGAGTCAACAACATCGTGTTCACCTTATCCTTTTTCATTCCCTTGACGACAAACTGACTGCACCGTAAAGCAGTCGGGCCAGATAGACCAAAATGTGTAAAAATCATATCTCCTTCATGGACGACAACTTTCTTTTGCTTCGCATTCCATACGGTCAGACTGATGTCGCGTAAGGATAGTCCCTGAAGCTCTTTCGTCTGGATAAACGTCTCGCCTGAAGTCAACGGCACCTCTGTTGGATACAGCTCCGTAATGGTATGCCCTGCTTGTTCTGCCCATGCATAGCCGTCACCTTCCGAGCCTGTATGCGGGACGGATTTGCCACCAACGGCTACAATGACATTACGGCTATGTAGGATTTCACCGGAACGCAGTCGCACCCCAGCTGTATGACCTTCATTGTAAATAACCTCTTGAACAGGACAGCTTGTCCGAATCTCGACTCCTTGAGAGCGTACCTTGTTGATCAAAGCATCGACAACTGTTTTGGCTTTGTCCGTCACTGGAAACATACGCCCGTTGTCTTCTTCCTTTAAGGCTATACCCAACTGTTCAAAAAAGGCGATGATATCCCGATTGCCGAAAGCCGTCAGTGCACTGTGCAGAAATCGGCCATTGCCGGGAATGTGCCGAATGAGTTCGTCCAGCTCTTTGGCATTCGTGACATTGCAACGGCCTCCACCAGAGATCCCCAGCTTACGCCCGAGTTTATTTCCCTTTTCCAGCAAAAGCACCTTGGCACCTTCACCGCTGGCAGCAGCAGCAGCCATTAATCCGGCTGAGCCGCCTCCGATCACAATAACGTCGTAAGTCATTAACCTCTTCCTTTTCGTCGACAAATTTTCAAAATCATTCAGAACGGCGTAACCGATTTTTCATCATAACGTAATACCGTCACTTTAGATACCTTTCGAGTATAGTAAACGCACATATCTTTCAATTGTAGGGATTTGGATTGCGTAAAAACGCTCCTCTTATAAACATCTAGTATTTAGCAAATTTTGTCGTTCTACACCGGGATTTTAACACATATATTGTAATATATTGTAGCCTGTGCTTTAATTCAACTAACGGCGTCAAGGAAAGATGATGAGGGGGAGAAGTCCTTGTTAATTGCGTTGAAGGAAAGTGTGCTCCAAGTTCTCCTTGCCGTTATATCGGCGGGTTTTTTCTCTATATTAACGGATTATGGGGATAAGAAAAAGGTTTGGGGTGGCAATCTGCTTCCTGGACCCAATCAAGGAATACTGTATTTGTGTTGCTTGCCAGCCATATTGCTATGTACACTCTTTCAATATCAGTCTCCATATGGTCTACCTTCCAATCTCGGTATTATTCCCCTTGCAGTTGGCATCATGTACGGTAGACGTCGCACTGCCTTCGTGCTCGCCGCTTCCGCACTGATGGGAGTCCTAATTATAGCCCAGTCGACAGAAATGTCCCCGATGTACGTGGGCACGGGTTTTATCCTTTTTCCTTTTATGCTCCTGCATGTCAAGTTTTTTCAAAGAGGAACAATGTTGGACAAAAAGCTCCTGATCTCCGCATATGTTGTGGCTGATATGCTGTTTAAGGCGATATTTCCGCTACTGTGGGGCAAACAGGATATTGCGGTATACATTCCTGACTTACTTACAACGTTTTGGAATATTGGTGCAGGGGTGCTGGCAAGTTTTACGGTCGTGAGCCTGATGCATAATGCCTTTGAGAAGCTGGCGTTACGGCGTGATGTGACTGAGTTTACGAGCAAATATTTAATTGAAGTGGATAAGCTGCGTCAAGTTATGGATTTGATGCCGTTATCTCTTGTTACTTTGGACAGCGAAGAACGAGTTATACATATGAACAAAACGATGCTGGAACTCTATCGGGACTACGATCCCTACATTACGCTGCCTGAGGTAGTAGGTCGTCCATTCACCTCGTTATATGGTTTTAGCGCTTTGCCTGCGGTTAACGAACGAGTTGCGAAAGCGTTGGAAGGAGAGGCGGGGGCTGATTTTATAAATGTTACCCCCAAAGTATTCTTCTCAAGTTTCCTTCCTATTCGGGATAAACATGCAAACCAAACGACAGGTGTCATTATCGCCTTGCAAGATATTACAGAGCTGGAGACGCTGCGCAGTGAGCTGGGTAATTTTGAAAGGCTCAGTCTGGTTGGACAGATGGCAGCAGGCATTACTCATGAAATACGTAATCCGATGGCGGTTGTGCGTGGTTTTTTACAGCTTATGCGTGAGAAAAGCCCAGAATCCCTCAACCATTATTACCGCATTGTGATGGAGGAACTTGACCGGGCGAACGGGATTATTAACGATTTTCTTTCACTGGCCCAGAATCGAATTGTCGAGAAGGAGCAATGTCATCTGCATGATATTATTCGCGAACTGACGCCTTTATTGTGGGCAGATGCGAATCTGAGGGGACAGACG
This sequence comes from Paenibacillus sp. FSL P2-0322, assembly GCF_037975315.1. NCBI lineage: Bacteria > Bacillati > Bacillota > Bacilli > Caryophanales > Paenibacillaceae > Paenibacillus > Paenibacillus sp. FSL P2-0322. Next base: position 841,550 of record NZ_CP150243.1, read on the forward strand.
ATTGAGCTAAAGTTAGAGGATCATGTGACGATGCTGCATTTGAACCCTAAGGAAATGAAGCAATTGCTGCTTAATTTATCGCGTAATGCGATGGAAGCTATGGGGGAAAAGGGAGTGCTGACCATTTCGACTCATGAGGAAGGGGATTTCGTGGAAATGGAAGTAAAGGATACAGGTCCGGGAATTCCGCAAAAGCAGCTTGAAAAGCTGTTCCAACCTTTTTACACTACGAAAACGAAAGGTACAGGTCTAGGTCTGGCCTTATGTCAAAGTATAGTGGAGCGTCATCACGGTACAATTGCCGTAGATTCGGTGGAGGGAATGGGCACGCAGTTTAAAGTTCGATTGCGCAGAACCGTTCCGACTTACCGGGATCATTCTGAGTTTCCTGTCATGAATTCGATACAGAAATAATCGTGCAAATATATAGCCGGATTTTTGCAAATTACGTGAAAAAGATTGTATAATGAAGTTTAGATGTCCATGCCTTTACTACGGCAAAGGATGAAATTAGAAACGTAGTATACATGATTTTTGGAAAAGGAGTGAAAGAATATGTCTATGTCTTTCGATCAATATATGAGAGATTCAGTTCAGCCAATGCGTGATGAACTGACGAATCTTGGGATTCAGGAACTGCGTACTTCTGAAGATGTGGAGGCCAAGCTGCCTAATGCTAAAGGTACAGTGCTGGTTGTTGTGAACTCGGTATGTGGTTGTGCCGCAGGCCAATGCCGCCCAGGTGTGGCTGAAGCACTGAAGCATGATCTTACGCCAGATCATCTGTATTCGGTTTTTGCCGGACAGGACAAGGAAGCAACAGCAAAGGCTCGCGAATTTTTCGCACCTTACCCACCGTCTTCCCCTTCTATCGCGCTGTTGAAAGACGGCGAGCTGGTTCACTTCATCGAGCGTCATCAGGTGGAGGATCGTTCGGCAGATCAGATCGCTGCTGATTTGACCAGTGCATTTGATCGTTTTTGCCGGTAAGACTGCTCAAGCTATGCCCCGCATTTTTCGCCTGCGAAACTTGCCGGGGCTTTTGCATGTTGGCTTGTGAAGGAAATTCCTAAAAAAGAGGTGCTTATCTGATGAGTTTGCAGGAACAGATTATTGCTGAATTGGGAGTACAGCCTACGATTAACGTAGAAGCGGAGGTCCGCAAGCGTGTGGATTTCCTCAAGTCGTATGTAACGAAAACGGGAAGCAAAGGGCTGCTGATCGCCATCAGTGGCGGGATTGACAGTGCCGTAGCAGCCGCTTTGTGCAAGAGGGCTACAGATGAATTGACGCAGGAGCAAGGGGACGAATACAAAACGCTGGGTGTATTCCAGCCATATGGCCAACAGGAAGATATCGAGCATAGCTACGCGGTAGCCAAAGCGTTCGACCTGAAATATGCTGGGGAAACGAACATTAAGGAAGCCGTGGACAAGGTTGCCGTGGAAGTGGAGCATACGTTAAAGGATATCGGTCTGGAGCGTTCCATTACTCCGCAAGTGAGAGGGAATGTAAAGGCAAGAACACGTATGGTGGTTCAGTACGCACTCGCGAATGAGCTGAATCTGCTCGTCGTTGGTACAGATCACGCTTCAGAAGCCATCACAGGCTTTTATACCAAATGGGGCGATGGAGCGGTCGATATTACGCCACTTAGCACGCTTAACAAACGTCAGGTGCGCTTGCTGGCCAGCTATCTCGGAGTTCCGCAGGCCATTTTGGACAAAGCGCCTACAGCAGGATTGTGGGAAGGCCAGACGGATGAAAAAGAACTGGGGATCTCCTACGAAGCAAACAGCGACTACCTGGAAGGCAAGGAAATTGACCCGGCGGCACGCGAAAAGCTGGAAAGCTTCTTTACACGTACAGCGCATAAGCGGACAAGCATCCCAGGAGTGTAAGCATTAATCATTATGGAATTGTAAAATGCTCAAGTGAGGATTTTGCAAAAATCCAATAAGCGATTTTCAATAAACAATATATAGATCGAAATGGTCTAGTTCGTCTATATATTGCACTTGGAGCGAATGGAATCGAATTTTGCAAAATCCTGAAGTAAATAAATGCGGCGATCCGCCCGGCGGATCGCCGTTTGTATTGAAGGGGCAATAATTAATTGGCGATCCACTCAATGAAGCGGCGAGTTTCGGTAATCGCTTGATCGAGCGGAAGACTGCCTCCCTGGAATGGATGAACGGTATTAAAGGTATGAGTTCCGCCTTGAATTTGTACCCATTCGATGTCGGGACGAACGGATGTGAGCTGGGCAGAGCCTTCCCGTAGACGTTTGGAATCTTCGGTTCCCTGGATCAGTACAGCTGGGAGCTGACTGTTGGCAAGTCTGTCTACAATGGCAAAACGCTGGCGATTTTGTTCCAGGTCTTCCAGAATGACAGCATCCAGCGGAAGCTGTTGTCCGGTTCTGGCGTTTTCCACATAGCTGCGCCCCTTGGCGCGCATTTCTTCTTTTTGCGGTAAAGTAAACAGATCAAGATCTGTCACGCCATTCCATGAAATGACGCCAGCAATCTCACCGGGATGATCTAGAGCATATACAAAGCAGCTCCCCGCGCCTCGGCTATGTCCTAACAGAAACAACGGCAATTCTCTGAACTCATGACGTGCTCTCAGATTGGATAGCAATAGTTCCAAATCCTCTTGTTCGCGGCTATAGGTGTTGCGTGCGAACTTTTCCAGCTCGGTAAAATTCTCTAGATCCTCACCTATGCCATTATGTGAAAAGTTGAAGGTCACAACATGGTTATCCATACTCAATGCTTCTGCTATATAGGGGAACATGCCCCAATCCTTAAATCCTTTGTAGCCGTGAGCGATGATGAGCAGGCTTTTGGCTGTATTTTTAGCGGGAAACCAGGAAGCCCGGATCACCGCATCTGTTCCTGCTTCAACAATAATGGTTTCTGACATCCTATCCTTCCTTTCTACGGGAATTTTTTTAAATGGGCATATCAGCTGAATTTCAAAACATTCACCTGTAGCCTTTCTTATTTTAACATATTTTGGTGCCGTTTTTACGCTTTTGTGACTCGCCAGGGTGTGGACGCACTGTTACAATAGATCCAGTAAAGTAAAAAGGACGGGGAATACCCAAATGATCTACGGAATTGGACATGATGTGCTGGAAATAAGCCGTATGGCTAATATTTTGGCAGGTAAATATGCAGATTCGTTTTTGAATCGTGTGCTGACCCCGGCAGAACGTGAGCTTGCTGTGGAACGCAAGGGTAGACTAGCGGAGTTCGTAGCAGGGCGCTTTGCCGCAAAGGAAGCGATAACGAAAGCCTTCGGTTGCGGAATTGGGCAAATCATCGGGTTCGGCGATATGGATATTTTACCGGAACCTGGGGGGAAGCCAGTAGTTTATTTGTCTTCATCCGCGTGGGATAGACTGAGGTTGCCGTTCACAGGTGACTCGAATTACAGCATTCACTTGAGTATTACACATCAGCCTAACATTGCCTCTGCTTTTGTGATTGTCGAATATAAGGAGATGTGATGTGATGACTACAAATACATTGGAACAAAAGCGTTATTTCAGCTTTGAACTGTTGAATTGGTATACACGTAACAAACGCGATTTGCCGTGGCGCCGCCATCGGAATCCTTTTTATATCTGGATCTCGGAAATTATGCTTCAGCAGACGCGTGTGGATACGGTCATTCCGTATTTTAATCGCTTTATTGCACGTTTTCCTACAATTGAAGCGCTGGCGGAAGCACCCGAAGAGGATGTGCTTAAGCTGTGGGAAGGGCTGGGTTATTATTCGCGGGCCCGGAATTTGCAAACTGCGGCAAAACAAGTAGTTGAGCTTCACGGCGGGCAGGTACCGGATGATACACAAGCTGTCGCTGCACTGAAAGGAGTAGGCCCGTATACGACGGGGGCGATTATGAGTATCGCCTTCAACCGACCAGAGCCTGCTGTGGACGGGAATGTGATGCGTGTGCTGTCGCGTTATTTTCTCATTGAAGAGGATATTATGAAGGGCAGCACGCGGGCGCATATGGAAAGTCTGGTACGGGAGCTGATTCCCGAAGGAAGAGCCTCTGATTTTAATCAGGCTCTGATGGAACTGGGGGCGCTGGTCTGCACGCCGAAGTCGCCTCATTGTCTGACCTGCCCGGTCATGGAGCATTGCTCGGGCAGATTGGCAGGTCGCGAGGAGACACTGCCAGTCAAGACCAAGGCGAAGCCGCCGCGGCTGGAGCCGCGCTCCGTCGCTCTCATCGAGGGCAGCGGAGCGAACGCCGGCCGCTTGCTCGTACGGCAGCGCCCGGCCAAGGGCCTGTTGGCCCGCATGTGGGAGCTGCCGCATGAGCTTGCCGGGCCGGAGGGCTACAACGGCCCGATGCCGGATGAGCCCGCCATGGACCATCTGGCGGCTCATTTGCTGGCAGAGGGCGTGCTTGCGCGCCCGGTGCGGTTTGTACGTGAGGCGGAGCACACGTTCAGCCACATTCACTGGAACCTACGTGTGTTCCAGTGTGAAGAGGTCGCCTCACCTGCCGGAGAGGCGGGAGGACAACCGCTGGCTGCCGAGCAGCGGGCCAGCTACAGCACCGGAGCGAAGCCGGGTGCATTGATTACGCTGGCAGAGCAGGCGGAGCACACGCGCAATGCGCTGCCAGCGGGGTACCGCTGGATCAGCGAGGCGGATATGGCCACCTTGGCATTTCCCAAGGTGTTCCTTGATCTAATCACCGAGTATTATGCGAAGCAAAAAGAGAACTAATGGTCAAACTAAAGGTTTTGCCCATAAAAGAGGGTAGTTAAAAAAATAGCGGCAGTATGGACATGAGGTTGATCCATACTGCCGCTATTTTTCTGTTTTTGGAATGAATATGCCTAATTTAATTGCGAACGAAGCGTGTTATTTTGGGGGATTTTTTCGGTATTCGGATGGAGTCACCTTGTTGACCGTTTTGAACATTTTGGAGAATAGGAGTACATCTTTATACCCTACAGACCGCGCAATATCTCCGATTTTAAGGGAAGTATTTCTTAATAGGGAGCACGATTTTTCAATCCTCAAATGTAATAAAAATTCCTGCGGTGACTTATTTAGTTGCTGTTTAAATAAACGATGCAAATACGAACGGTCAATTGAAATGTACTTGGCAATGTCACTTACGGTAATGAAGTGTGAATAGTTTTGCTGAATGAAGAGAAGCGCTTCTTTAATATACCGCTGCTGTCTTACTTCATGGTTGACTTCCTGATTAGGGTAATGTTCAAACATCAAATACAGAAATTCATATAGCTTGGATGCAAGCAGCAGGTCTTTGTTGGATTTCAGTGTAGAAGAAACGACGATGCTCTCCATACAGCGGGCAAGGCTACCCTCCGCTTCAAACCGGAAAATGGGATTGTCCCTATTGATACAGGTCCGGCTTAGATATTCTTTTGCTTGCACCCCATTAAAACCAATCCAGGCATATTCCCATGGGTCGACTTCGTCCGCTTCGTAGTAAATTAAAACCTTCGGCTCAATGAAGAAAGCATCGTTTTTCTCCAAATGATAGATTTTATCGTTGACTTTAAAGATCCCTTTTCCTTTTAAAATATAATGCACCATATACCCGCTTCGAATGGCTGGACCATAAGAGTGCTTGCTGGTACAGCTTTCTTTGCCACATGTGTATAAATTGAGATCCAGGTTGTTATAGGAATGATTGGAAAAGTGCGAACTCATTTGTTTTCACCCCTTAATTCATCTCTGTATATTATCACACCGTTTCATATAGAGTCTACATTATTCCATATAATTATTAAAACTATTCAATTATTATTAGGATGTAAACAATAAGAAAACAACATAATTTATAATTTTGAAAAAACGTACTATTGGCGTTATAAGGGGGTTGCTATGACTATACACATCGATAAAGAGAATCTTTTATTCCATTTACAAGGCAGCAATACGAGTTATGTCATGCAGGTTATACGAGATGGTTATTTAGCCCATCTGTATTGGGGAAAGAAAATTCAGAACTATCGGGGAAGCAATAAGATCATCTTTATGGATAGAGGATTTTCACCCAATCCGGATGGTGAGGATCGAGCCTTTTCACTGGATACCATCCCACAAGAATATCCGTCATTTGGAAATAGTGATTTCAGGATTCCTGCGTATCAGCTTCAATTGGAGAATGGTTCTACCGTGACAGACTTTCGGTATAAAGAACATCAGGTTTACCAAGGCAAGCCCAAATTGAAAGGGCTTCCTTCTACTTATGCAGAGGATGATGGCGAAGTAGAAACTCTGGAAATCGTCCTTGAAGACCCATTAATTGATGTAAAGATTGTACTATCCTATAGCCTATATCAAAAGTGGGATGTCATCACCCGTTCAGTCCGGTTCGATAATGAAGGTCGGCAGCAGTTAAAACTGCTTAAAGCGTTAAGTGCTAGTGTGGATTTTCGTGATGATGAATACGAACTAATTACCTTGTACGGTGCGCATAATAATGAAAAAAATATAGCAAGGCGAAAAATTTTACCCGGAATTCAAATGGTAGACAGCTGCCGTGGAGCCAGCAGCCCTCAACAGGCACCCTTTATGGCACTTGTAAGAGAAGGAACAGATGAAGAACAGGGTGAAGTGTACGCTTTTAATCTGGTGTACAGCGGGAACTTTACGGCCCAGGCTCAGGTAGATTCCTATCGGAACACAAGAGTCGCGATGGGGATTAATCCTTTTGATTTTACATGGCTGCTTGAACCGGAGGAATCCTTCCAAACGCCAGAAGTGGTCATGGTATACACCGAAAATGGATTGGGCGGCATGTCAAGAATTTATCATGAATTATACAGGAGCAGATTATGTCGTGGGCCTTTTCGTGACAAGGAGCGGCCGATCCTGATTAATAACTGGGAAGCCACCTACTTTAACTTTGATGCCGACAAGATTGAGCAGTTGGCGAAGGAGGCTCAAAGTGTAGGAGTGGAGCTGTTTGTACTGGATGATGGGTGGTTTGGAAAACGGGATGATGACAATACTTCATTAGGCGATTGGGTGGTGGATCGTCGCAAACTTCCAGATGGATTGCCGGATCTTGCAAACCGCATACGAAATCTGGGTATGGAGTTTGGTTTGTGGTTTGAACCTGAAATGGTATCCATAGACAGCGATTTATACAGAAAGCATTCAGATTGGTGTATCCATGTCCCTGATCGTCCGTATACGTTGGGAAGAAATCAACTGATGTTGGATTTATCGAGGAAGGAAGTGTGTGAGTACATTATTAAGTCGGTTTCCGATATTTTATCGGACGTTCCAATTACTTATGTAAAATGGGACATGAATCGTCACATGACGGATGTGGGTTCGGCAGCCTTGCCGCCTGAGAGACAAAGGGAGACGGCGCATCGTTATATCCTGGGACTCTATAATATTATGGAAGAGCTTACATCAAAGTTTCCCCATGTCTTATTCGAGAGCTGTTCTAGTGGAGGAGGCCGTTTTGATGCCGGCATGCTCTATTACATGCCTCAGACCTGGACGAGTGACAATACGGATGCCATTTGCCGACTGAAAATTCAATGGGGAACAAGTCTTGTCTACCCTCCAATTACCATGGGGGCACACGTCTCCACAGTACCCAACCATCAAGTGGGCAGAATAACTCCCTTGGAGACAAGAGGTTATGTCGCCATGGCCGGGAATTTTGGATATGAGCTAGATTTGACGACATTAACCGTTGAGGAAAAAGAAATAGTAAAAAAACAGATAGCTCTATATAAAGAAATGAGATCGCTCATTCAATTTGGGAAGTTTTACAGAATAATTAATCCGTTTGATGAAAATGAAGCCGCATGGAGCTTTGTATCAGAGGATCAAACGGAAATGGCGGCCAGCTATTTCAAGATTTTATCCCAACCTGCTGCCGCGATTAAAACATTAAAATTCAAAGGTCTGAATCCAGACTACGTTTATAGAAATGTAGAAACCGGTGAGCTGTTCGGCGGTGATGAATTAATGCATGTCGGCATAACGCTTGCCAGGGTAAAGCAGGACTTTTTAGGCATGTTCTGGAGATTTGTTAAAGAAGACATCTGACTCAGCTAGAGGAGGTTTTACTAGATGGAAGCAAAAGAAAAGCAGTATAAGCAAATTTCTCAAGAAATTTTAAAATATATCGGTGGTGAAGAGAACATTATCGGTGTGGCCCATTGTGCCACAAGATTAAGAATTGTACTTGAGGACAATGAAAAAGCGGAATTAAAAAAGATTGAAGATATTGATCTGGTTAAAGGCGTTTTCATAGCGGGGGACCAACTGCAGATCATTTTTGGAGCAGGGTTGGTCAATAACATCTATGCCGTGTTCTCCAAACTGACCGGAACAGAAGATATGTCATTAAGTGATGTCAAATCGAAGTCCGCACAAAAGCAAAATCCTTTTCAAAAGGCCATTAAATCGCTGTCAGATGTCTTCATTGAGATCATGCCGGGAATTCTTGCTGCCGCATTGTTAATGGGGATAACCGGGCTGTTAGGTCAGAAGGGGTTATTCGGTCCTAAGTCAATTGTGGAGATGTATCCAATTTTTCAAGGGATCAATCGCTTCGTTCAAATCGTTTCCACGGGTATTTTTACAATCCTGCCGCTGCTTGTTGTTTATTCCGCAACCAAGAGATACGGCGGTCGTCCTATTCTGGGGCTTGTGCTGGGTGCGATTATGCTTCATCCGGCACTGGCAGATGCTTTTGAGGTAGCTAAAGGGAGTCAAAATCCGGAATCGATCAGTCTTTTCGGCCTTCCCGTACAGTTGGTTGGATTTCAGGGCGGTATTATTATTGCTCTAATGATGGGATATGTGGTAGCCAAGTTGGATCAGTTTTTTAACAAAAAGGTTCCAGACATGATTAAACTATTTTTGGCTCCGTTGCTGACGGTCTTTATTTCTTCCCTGCTATTGTTTACGATTATCGGCCCTCTTGGGCGAGAGCTAGCCAGTCTGGTCACCGTTTCGCTGCTTTGGATGACGCAAAACCTTGGGATATTCGGTTTTATGTTTTTTGCAGGCATTCAGCAGATCATTGTTATTACAGGCTTACATCATGTTATGGGTGCGGTAGAAGCGCAGCTGTTAACCGATACAGGCAGAAATTTTATCAACCCATTGGCATCAGTAGCTTTGATGGCTCAAGGGGGCGCCGTTTTGGGGTATATTCTTTTGAATCGCAAAGACACCAAGGTTAAAGAAATGGGTTACTCTGCATTCGGGTCTGTACTTTTTGGAATCTCCGAACCAGCGATCTTCGGGGTCACTTTAAAGTATAAGTTCCCCCTGATTGCTGGATGCCTTGGAGGAATGATTGCGGGAGCATATGTATATTTAAGCAAGCTGACAGCCATAGGATTCGGAACCACGGCTCTTCCTGGCTTTGCAATTGCAGCGTCAGAGAACCATGGTCATATGAATTATCTTATCGCTCATCTTATTGCCCTGTTATGTGGAGCATTATTTACATTGGCTTACGGTGCTATCAAGAGCAAGAGGTCAACACTCTGAACCAAGAGAGTATTGATAAGTTGAATAACTTAATCAGTTACAATCAGGCTTTATGAAAACGGTTAAAAGAAGAGAATATGCGTGGAATGGACAAGAGAGTATAGATGAAAAAGTAAAAGAGCCGTCCTCAGTCGTTAAAAAAGACCGAGGACGGCTCTGAGTCACATGAATATACTTGTATGTTCGTTAAAGCTAATCGATGCCACCATCGCTTTCAATCAGCCCTTTGCCGATTACATTGGCCGAAACCGGAGGCTTGCCTAGCTCCCGAGACCATATGGACAACTGCCCAATATGGTGGATTTGGTGGGCGATGACATGACGCATCACCTCGCCCCAGGCATCAATTACAATCCTGCCGTCCGGGAGGTGATCTTCAAACCTTTTCCGTTCCAGACCATCATGCCAGGCGAGCACGAACGGCTCGACATCGAGTCGAAACTTTGCATCCAGCTCACGGACTTTGTCGAGCGTATCATACAGAGAGAAGTCCTCCTGAAAGTCGGGTTTGCTCTGAATCGTTTGAATCCAGCTCCACTCCACATCAACGATATGAAAGAGTGTCTTTAGAATGCCGCCGACTCCGCCGACGCGTTGTTTCAGTAATTCCTCCTGCGGCACCTCTTCACACCAGCGGTACCATTGTTCCCGAATCATCCAGTTGTAACGAAAAAAAGTCTGCATCCATCAACCTCCAGGGACTATATTTAAGAATCATCTCCACCAGTTTACCATGGAATGCCAAAAGGGCTGTCTCATTCGTAGAAAATCTACTTTTGAGACAGCCCTTTATTATAGGATAGAGATGTTGTTACTGGCTTATTTCTTTGCAGCCGCGTAACGTTTGTTTACTTCATCCCAGTTGATTACATTGTAGAATGCTGCAATGTAGTCTGGGCGTTTGTTTTGATATTTCAGGTAGTAAGCATGCTCCCAAACGTCCAGTCCAAGTACCGGAGTCAGACCTTCGGACAGCGGGCTATCCTGGTTTGGAGTGCTAGTGATCGCCAGTTTGCCGTCTTTGCCGACAACCAACCAAGCCCAGCCGCTACCAAAACGTGTTGTAGCTGCTTTAGTGAAGTCTTCTTTAAATTTGTCGTAGCCGCCCAGCTCGTTGCTGATTGCTTCAGCAATAGCACCTGTCGGTTGTCCACCGCCGTTAGGACCGATAACTTCCCAGAACAGGCTGTGGTTGTGGTGTCCACCACCGTTGTTGCGAACCGCAGTGCGGATGCTTTCAGGAACGCTGTCCAGATTGGAGATCAGATCCTCCAGGCTTTTGCTTTGCAGTTCAGGAGCGCTCTCCAGAGCTGCGTTTAAGTTCGTTACATATGTGTTATGGTGACGATCATGGTGAATTTCTACTGTCAGTGCATCAATGTGCGGTTCCAGTGCGTCTTTTGCGTAAGGAAGTTCTGGTAATTGAAATGCCATAGTAAAATCCCTCCTGGTTATATGGTTGGGTAAGTGTTCCTATGTAATAATACCCTCGACAGTTATATTAAACCGCATTCAGCCTATTTAATCAACATTTTTGTTTGTAAAATAGCAAACTGGGCAATACGGCCTGGTAGCTAGCATGTCCAAAAACCCGATTGGAATACATAATACCTAGGTAATAAGAGGTAAATTGTGAACATTGAAATGTAAACGCTTTATATACAGCGCTTACATGAGAAAAAGGGATGTATTCCATCAAAAAGTATGGTTTAATGGTCAAGGAAGCAGAAATTTCGGCTTTTTTGTCGTCTGCTATAATCTGTCATGTCTATGACATGACGAACTTGAGGGCATACACCCTTTTCCTGTTCTTCATTTCATATATAGCAGATCGTATGCATTTTTATCATAATGCCTTGTGATTAACACCATGATAAGAAATTTAAGGATTTATGTAAAAATGACGGTGCTGTCTCAATTTTTTTATTATGCTTACGAAAAGGGAGATATTACTTATGCACGTTCGTTCCTTTCAATTAAGTGATGTGAACTCAGTAACGGAACTCATGCAAATTGCCTTGTCAGAGGAGTGCTACAAAGAGACGGTGAGTGCGTTTGCCCGTCAGCTTTCGTGGGATTCCGGTTTGATCATCGTTGCAGAAGAAGAGGGTGAGATCGTTGGTGCTTTGATCGGCACGATCGATCAGAATGATGGTTGTTACTATCGTATCGCTATTCACCCGGATCGTCGTCGGATGGGAATCGGCAAATCGCTTGTGGAATCCATGGAGCAGCGTTTTCAGCAACGTAAGGTTAGCCGTATTTGGGTAGCAGGGGACAAGCATAACAGTGCGGCCATGCCTTTGTACGAAGCGATGGGCTATGGAGCAAGCCAGATTTTACAGGCTTTTCAGAAGCTGAGTATTTTGGCGCCTCATTAATCGGGAATCGAAATAAAGAGAATTGAATAACATTAAGTATAATATTTACATTTAGAGCATATCTGAGTAACCGTTGCAATCGGGTACGGGATATGCTTTTCTATTTATAACAGGGTTAAGGAGGTTTAATCATGGACGCTTTGGCTCCTTCGCCAGGCCCGCTTCCCTCGCCGGAAACGTCCAAACCAGCAGGTCACTCTGGTTACATACGCGATTGGTTAGTCACCCTTCTGATTGCCATGGTCGTCTTGCTGCTTCTGAACCTGTTTGTATTTAACTTGTCCACGGTCAGAGGACATTCGATGCAGCCGACGCTAATGGAAAGCCAGCATTTGTTCGTCAACAAGCTGGTTTATAATTTTCATGATCCGGGCAGGGGGGACATTGTGATTTTAAAAGATCCCGATTCCAAGCTGTCGAGTCCAAGATTTTTAGTGAAAAGAGTCATAGGTATTCCCGGAGATGTAATCCGAGTTGAACATAATCATTTGTATGTGAACGGTGAACTGCTAAATGAACCTTACACCAACTCTGACGTGGAGGATGGTGATTATGGTCCTTTTACGGTGGAGCCGGAGCACTTTTTTGTCATGGGAGATAATCGCCATATTGCAGCGAGCAAGGATAGCCGCTATTTTGGAAGCATTAAATCTGAAGATTTACTGGGACGTGCAGAATTTATATTTTGGCCGATATCTGAGTGGAAATGGCTATAGAGCAACTAAAGTCTGAAATTAATGCGGAACACGTCCGAACCGATCAGGACCATGACGGAGCAGGCGGTTACCGATTAGGAAAGGAAGAGGATGATGAAAGAAGTGATGGTATATACCGACGGTGCTTGTTCGGGAAATCCCGGTCCTGGGGGCTGGGGGATTGTTTTGCTGTATGGGGAACATCGTAAGGAGCTGTCGGGTGCCGAGAAAATGACGACAAACAACCGTATGGAGATCAAGTCCGTGATTGAAGCACTGAAGCTGCTCAAGGAGCCTTGCCATGTGAAAGTACATAGTGACTCTGCCTATGTCGTCAATTGCTTCAAACAGGGCTGGATTAAGAATTGGCTTCGTAATGGCTGGCGCAACAGTAAAAACCAGCCAGTGGAGAACAAGGAACTATGGGAAGAATTGTGGGAACTGATGGGTAAGCATGAGGTTGAATATGTGAAGGTTAAGGGGCACAGTGACAATGAACTGAATAATCGCTGTGATTTTCTGGCGACCAGTGCTGTTAAAAATTTACGGTAGCATCTGCTGCTATTTTCTGTTGAAATTTGAGATATGAGAATTTTGCAAATCCTCATATCTGTAATGATAAAAAGTGGAAGAGAGGTGAGTATCGGATGCAACGCGGATTGACTCAGGCGGCTGCCGGAACCGCTTCGACTTGGGCTTCGCTCAAGCAGGAAATTATTGAGGCAGCTCCAGGGCTGGGTATCGACTCCATCGGGTTCGCATCCGCCGACCCCTTTCTGTCTCTGAAAGCTATATTGGAAGAGCATCGTGCGAAAGGCTATGAATCCGGCTTTGAAGAGCCAGATATTGATAAGCGGATCTACCCGGAGCTGTATGGCTCACAGCCTGCATCTCTGATTGCTATTGCGGTGGCGTACCCTTCCAAAATGAAGGACCCGCCGAAGTCGGACAAGGGGAAGTACCGTGGTATTTTGGCACGTTCAGCCTGGGGGAAAGATTATCATCTGGTACTACGCGAAGCGATGGAAAAGCTTGAGGCTTTTATAAGTGAGCGGGTACCTGATGCCATATTGAAAAACATGGTGGATACCGGAGAATTGTCGGATCGAGCCGTTGCGGAACGCGCAGGGATTGGCTTTAGCGGCAAAAATACGATGATGATTTCACCGACGCTGGGATCATGGATTTATCTAGGTGAGCTGTTGACGAACATTCCTTTCCAGCCAGATGAACCGGTAACGGATGGTTGCGGCGAGTGTACCAAATGTTTGGATGCCTGTCCTACGGGCGCGCTTGTGGGTCCTGGACAGCTGAATGCCCAGCGGTGTGTGTCCTTTTTGACGCAAACGAAGGGCTTTCTGGATGAGGAGTTTATGCGGAAGATAGGGAATCGGCTATACGGATGTGATACCTGCCAAATGGTATGCCCCAAAAATCGGGGTCTCAATTGGGATCACCATCCCGAGCTTACACCCGATCCTGAAATTGTGAAGCCGTTGCTGCTGCCGTTATTGGATTTGAGCAACCGTGAATTCAAAGACCGATTTGGACAAAGTGCGGCGGCTTGGCGGGGGAAGAAGCCCATTCAACGCAATGCAGTCATTGGACTGGGCAATTTCAAGGATATCAGCGCGGTGCCCAAGTTAACGGAGGTTTTATTGGATGATCCGCGTCCCGAGCTACGAGGCACGGCGGCGTGGGCTTTGAGTCGAATAGGAGGGGAGAACGCTATGACAGCGATCAAGCAAGCATCAGAGAAGGAACAACATGAGCAAGTACGCGAAATGATCGCGCAAGCGCATTCCAAACTAGAGGAACAAGAGCAGGCAGAACAGCAAAAGGCGTCTGAATTACCAAAATCAGAAGTAACGGCCGGAGATTCACAGGGTCCAACCACCATTTATTATGATGAGATGGAGACACCTGTGGGCACGTTGACGCTGTGCGCTACGGATCGGGGGCTGTGCCGAATAGACTATGGCGTTTTTCATGCAAAGGAAGCACTGCTTCAGCAATGGGCCCGAACATGGATTGGGGAATATGTCTATGTGCAGGAGCCGGAAAAACTGCGCGAAGCCGCGGACCAACTGCGTGAATATTTTGCGGGAGAACGACGGGAATTCAGTATAGCCTATGATTTGAGAGGCACTCCTTTTCAAGAGCAGGTATGGCGTGCATTACAAAATATTCCGTACGGACAAAGTGTGTCCTACAAAGATATTGCAGAATCGATCGGACGAGCCAAGGCGGTACGTGCTGTGGGTGGAGCCAATAACAAAAATCCGTTACCCATTCTGTTTCCATGTCACCGGGTATCGGGTGCAAACGGAAGTTTGGTCGGTTATGCTGGAGGCTTACCAGTCAAGACGAAGCTGCTGGATTTGGAGAAACAATAAGGACATATGTTTGCAAAAAGTGATTTGCTAGCTGTCCCATGTTTTGCTATGATAGGTTCGTGCAATTCAAGATGTTTCATATAAATATACAGAGGTGACGACTTCGTGGTGTGGAATATTGTCATTCCGATTATTACCCTGATTGCTGGTTTGGTTGGGGGATTTTTCATCGGTGCTTATTATCTTCGTAAACAGCTTGAAAAGATGCAAAACGACCCCGAAACGCTGCAAAAAATGGCCAAACAGATGGGTTACAACCTGAATGGGAAACAAATGCAAAAAGCCCAGCAGATGATGAAGAACCAACAGTTCTCCAAAAATCAGCCTGGTCCGCGTAAAAATCAGGGCCGTCGGAAATAATGAGCAACGTGAGCACGGATGCCGCATGAGGTTGCTGCATAGAGGAGGATTACTGTGGCTGGCGTAAAAGATTATATTAACCGCAAAGCTGCGGATAACCGGGATAAAATCGAGTACCATGTGGAGCAGATTTTACAACTGATCGGTGAGGACCCCAAGCGTGAAGGGTTGTTGGAAACACCGGCACGCGTTGCGCGCATGTATGAGGAAATATTTGCGGGTTATGAGGTTGATCCCCGGGATGCGTTGGGTGTGACATTTGACGAGAATCACGAGGAGCTTGTGATCGTGAAGGACATCGTCTATTACAGCCAGTGTGAGCACCATATGGCTCCTTTCTTCGGAAAAGTGCATATCGGCTATGTACCCAGCGGCAAAATTGTAGGACTGAGCAAGCTTGCACGCCTGGTAGAGGCAGTGACCCGCCGATTGCAGGTACAGGAGCGTATTACATCACAGATCGCTGATATTTTAAATGAAGCGGTCTCCGCTCACGGGGTTATGGTGGTCGTGGAAGGCGAGCACTTGTGCATGTGTGCAAGAGGTGTCAAAAAGCCTGGTAGCAAAACGGTAACGTCTGCGGTACGCGGTACGTTTCGTGATGATGCAGCGCAGCGCGCAGAGTTTTTGTCGCTGCTCAAGGATTGATCGAACATCGCAAGACGTTTATGTGATGAACAAAAAAAGGGTGGTTTACGCATAGGCGTAGCCACCTTTTTTTGTTAACATCAGAAATAGAGACGACGGGATAGCTGCCTTAAAATTACGATTTGCCTATGGATAACAGTTATTTTTATAGATAGGGGATAACGTATGGAGAATGTACATAGATCAATGGAAAAAACAACAGCTTTGCCTGAGTTACAGTGGTTTGAAACGCCACTCGCGGCCACTCAGGAGAATGTTTTGTCTCCGCTGGCTTGGGAGGAGCTGGCTTGTCGGCAAGTAGGGAAAGGAGCTACACCCATTTTGCATCTATGGCGGCATCCGTCAGCGCTTGTGATCGGTCACCGGGACCGCAGGCTTCCCTACGCCCCACAGGCGATGGAACGAGTGCGCAACGCGGGAACCTCGGTATGCGTACGCCCCTCGGGTGGAGCAGCCGTCATGCTGGACAGAGGGGTACTGAACCTGTCCTTAATCCTGCCGAATCCACAGCGGGCCATCAGCCTGCATGAGGATTTTCGGCTCATGGCAGCGCTAATTGCCGATGCGCTGGTTCCGTGGTCTGGCGAGGCGCAGACCGGAGAAATCCTCGGGTCCTTCTGTCCCGGGGATTACGATGTCAGCGTCCGGGGCCGCAAGTTTTGCGGCATTGCACAGCGGCGCCAAGCCAAGGCGTATATCATCACAGCCTTCGTGATGATTGAGGGCAGCGGTGCAGAGCGTGCACAGGCGGTGCAGCATTTCTATACAGAGGCAGCCGGGGACACATCGGCAGGCGTGCAGCAGCAGGATTACCCCCGGGTGAATCCAGCAACGATGGGTAGCCTGGCAGAGCTGGCTGGAGTGCCATCTGTTGAGGCGTACACGGCATCTCTGCGCCGTGTCGTTGAGAGCCGGACAGCCATTTTACCTGCCGATGGCTGGGTGGTACAACCGGAAGGATTGACCGAACAAATGGCAGCGCTCAGAGAGCGATACGATTTGCAGGTGTAGTTTTTCTTTAGCTTAGAAGCTTAGAAGGGTTGCCATCTCAGTTTGGAGGCTTGATCGTAGCGCGCTTCCACTTCAGGCCAGTTAACGACATGCCACCAATCCTCAATGTATTTGTTACGCTCATTTTGATGCTTTAAGTAATATGCATGTTCCCATACATCTATCGCCAGCAGCGGAATGGACTCCCATTGAGTCAGATTCTGGTGCTTTTCGGCCTGCAAAATTTCAAGCCGTCCCGCGCGTGGACTCCATACCAGGATAGCCCAGCCGCCACCCTCGACCTTTTCGGCTGCCGAACTGAATTGCTTTTTGAATGCATCGTAGCTGCCAAAATCCTTTTTAATCTGTTCAGCCAGCGGTCCGCTTGGGTTTCCGCCACCTTTAGGACTCATGATCGTCCAAAAAAGAGTATGCAGATAATGGCCTGCGCCGTTGAATGCCAGTTCGCGTTCCCAATGTTTTACGAGGTCAAAATCACCTGTTTTTCGGGCTTCTTCCAGCTTCTTTTCCGCTTTATTCAGGTCATTCACATAGCTCAAATGATGCTTATCATGGTGAATACGCATCGTTTTCTCATCAATATACGGTTCAAGCGCATTATAGGGGTAAGGGAGCGGCGGTAGCCGATGTCCCCCAATAGGAACCGAGCGGCCGATTGAGGTTTTTTCCGTTGCCGAAGGTTGTGCCTGGCTGGACTTGACGCTTTTAGTCGTCCATGCGCCTTCTCCCCTTATGCCTGCCTGCCGTTCTCGAAACGCTTCCTCTGGGTAATTCTCACCCTCTGCCGCTACATGATACAACCTAGCAGCCCTTGCGATGGAGCCAGGTTCTTGAAAGGGGGTTGTCGAGATTAGGAAATATTGGCTTTCATGTGCCGCGTGTAATACAACTCCGGCAGATTTTGGCTGCTGACGCAATGCATGACTGTGCTCGCTCAGCAGACCGAGCTGTCGTACATACTCCTGTGACTGACGGTTTGCGGTTTGCAGCAAATCGTCCAGTCGACGATTTAATTCTTGTGAGTCAGGCTGAGAGTTTAAGGCTGACTCTGACAATGGCATCTTTACAGATGATGATGCGTCTAATCCCCTTGACTGTTTTGAATGTCCAGTGAATTCGTGTGTATGTGCTTGTGGAGCAGCCGACATCTGTTTCCATTCCTGATGCCACGCCTGATCTGCCGGATCGAGTACGCTCCGTTGCTCTTCTAGCAACTCTATGGCGGTGCGTTCCGTCTGTTCGAATACAGTCCGCCAATCATCCAGCAACCGTACATAAGTTGGCTCCAATCCCTCGGTAGCGGATTTAATCACTTCCACATGCCAACTTTCCTGCTGCTTCCAATGCCGAATTTCCTCCAGCACACGTAAGGGCAGGAAAGACCCATAAGTACTCAGCATCGTTTTTTTACCTCCCGTATCCTACTATGGCTATCCGGCGGATCTGGCAGATCTGCCCTGGATGCATACGTACCCAGTATATTCGCTGTCTCATCAGGAATATGTCTATGAACTCCCTTAATCCGGTCACATCTGTTACGTAAAACAATGAATACCCATGGAAAACGAAAAAGAAGCCCAGCTACGGCACGGGTTAAGTGTCCATAGGCAGGCTTCTTCCAGGCGAAGAATAGAATACAGTTCTTCGAAAAATTTACTTCGTAGTCGTTTGTTTGTGGGCATCAGCGATGGTTTTCTTGTCCTCCAGCTCCTGTACACTGCTTAGAAACGTCGATACCCGTCGCAAATATTCACGAGGGTGCTCTCTGAAAATAAGCTCATGTATCCCGTTTTTAACAATCCATACACTGGAAAGCGGGTTGGTTTGATTGGCAGCGAGCTTTTCCGCAATAGGATAAGGAGCTTTTTCATCCTGTGTACCATGCACAAACATGATCGGGAACGGATAGTTTTCCTTTTTAACCTCCTGATATGGAATTTGATGCAAGCTGGTTCCGTTCAAGACTGGAAACAGCAACTCCAGAATTTCCAAAGACGGATGTCTTGGCAGATTAATTTGATTGTGAATGTTATGGTACAGCGTATCTGGCTCCAGCAGGAAGGTGCTGTCCAAAATCATTGCGTCCACATCCTTGGTTTGCAAGCCCGCCTGAAGAGCGGTTCCTGCCCCCATGGAGAAGCCCCATACGATAATCTCCGACGAGCCGCGTTGCTTCGCAAGCTGGATCGCTCCGAGAAGCTGCTGGGATTCCGCTTTGCCTCCGGTTGCGACTGCTTTGCTGTTTTGTGACGCAAATCCATAATCGAACATGACCACATTAAAGTTCAAACTGTGGGCATAATGCGCCAAATCATACATGGGAATCCAGCTTTCTTCGCGGTTAGCCCCATAGCCATGACTGAAAATAATCGTTTTCCGCGATTGGTCCGCCGGGATATACCAGCCTTGTACCATGCGGCTACCATCCTTGGCAGGGAAGCTGACTTCCTCATAAGGCATGCTTTTAGCCTGCATCGGATTAGAGTACAGTGGTGCAACGGTGGGATTCGTAAGTACCCATGCGATGTAAGCATGCAAGGCAATAAAACAAAACAACAGAAAAAAGACGACCGACAGCAGCAGAGCAATCACAACGTGCTTGAACCGCAGCAGACGGGGATTAAAGAGTGGGGTGGACGGCTCCTGAACAGCGGTCTGTAGCTGAGCGTTGCGCTGGGATGTCGAAATCATGTAAGAGCCTCCTTATATAAAATTGATCTTCGTTTCATAGAATTTAGGTATAATTCCACTTGAAAATAGTAGTGTAGATCCGTATAGATACCTATTATCGTATGATGGGGATTATCCAAAGTCAACGCCTGAACCGGAAAAGTAAAAATGATGCAAAGTATTGTCGATGTTTGTTCTCGTTCTGTAATATGGTTGTCACAAAAACATCGGTTTACAGTAGCCGCGACTATTCTATATAATTTATGTAACCATGTTTCATAGTGTGAAACGAATATGGATACAAGAGGAGCGGTTCACGATGGAAGACCGTAAATTAACCGTTCGCGCTGTAGAGCGTGCACTTGATATACTGCTGTGTTTTACCGCAGATTCGGATCTTGGCCTGACGGAGATTGCCTCCAAAATTGGTCTACATAAAAGCACGGTTCATCGGCTGCTGACTACGTTGGAGGATCGGGGCTTTGTCGTTCGGAATGCCGAAACGGAAAAATATCGACTTGGCTTCCGCATTTGGGAGCTATCCACGCATTTGTCCCAAAGCGACGAGCCGGCGGTGTTGTTACAGCCTGCAATGGAAGGACTACGTGATCGTCTGGGCGAGACGGTCAGCTTGTACTTACGGGACGGCAGCATGCGTATTCGCATACAAGCCGTGCAGAGCAATCAGGCGATCCGCAGGGTTGCGCCTGTAGGTGCGCGTATGCCGCTGGCTGTAGGGGCCTCCAGCAAAGTGCTGGCAGCCTTTATGCCGCCGCAAGAGCTGGAAGCCCTGCTAAGCGGGGATGAATGGCCGCCCTCGGTAGACCCGGAGGTCTATAAAGCCCAGCTGCAGGACATTCGCGAGAAGGGCTATGCGACCAGCTATGAAGAACGGGAGCCAGGGGCTGCTGCTGTGGCTGCCCCAATTGTAAACCGGAAGGGACAGGTCACTGCGGCTTTATCTGTATCCGGTCCGGTCAGTCGGCTTGCACCCGAGACGCTACATGACTTTGCTCCGATTTTGATTGAAGCGGCGAAGGAAATGGGACTTATGCTTCCGTAACAAGAATGAGCACAGTTGAAGCAAGCAAAGTGATTTGATGGGGAGCGTCTCCTTGGTAAAGGGAACCTAGAAGGGTTGCCAAAGCCATAAATTTAAAGTAGTCTGGTAAGGATGGCGGGATATCTGTTATAGCCGCCTCATGTGAATAGAAGTATCACAGTTACTGGGGGAGCCTGTAATGCCGGGCTGAGATGGAATCGTGCAAGATTCCGGACCCTTTGCACCTGATCTGGATCATACCAGCGTAGGGAAGTAATCGGCCATTGAAATGTATACGCGGCTGCTGTCTACGGTGACGCATTGGAATAGGATTATTCCACATGCGTACTGTCTGGATAGCTGCCTCGTTAGATTAGCCGGTTCCCTGGGGAACCGGCTTTTTTGCATAGATCAGCGCCACCCTGGGAATGGTTCCGGATCGGTGTGTCATTTCATCGAAACGGGAGGAATGGACAATGAAGCCGACAGAAGTAGAAGGAACAAAAGGAACAGAATTGAAATCAACAGAAGTAAGATTGGTAGGAACAAAAGAAGTTGAGGTAGAGAAGACAAACGGGGAGCAAGCCAGTGGGGTAAGGCCCTTTCCAGGGAGCCGTAAGGTATATATTCAAGGCTCACGGCCGGACATTGCCGTGCCAGAGCGCGAAATTGCTCTTCATCCTACACATACGCCGCAGGGCACGGAGCATCATGAGCCATTGCGTGTGTACGATACGAGCGGTCCCATGACCGACGAAGCCTATCAGGTCGATATCCGTCAGGGCCTGCCTCCATTGCGGCGAGCTTGGGCCCTGGAACGGGGCGATGTGGAGGCTTACGAGGGACGCGCCGTCCAGCCGGAGGATAATGGACTGAAACCTGGCTCCAAACGGGAGACAGTGGAATTTCCCGGCGTGACCAACCGTCCGCTTCGTGCTTTGCAAGGTCGTACAGTGACACAAATGCATTATGCGCGGCAAGGGATCATTACGCCCGAAATGGAATTTGCGGCGATCCGCGAAGGGGTGGAGCCTGAGTTTGTACGGCAGGAGTTGGCGGCTGGACGAGCCATTTTGCCTTCGAATATCAATCACCCTGAAAGTGAGCCAATGGTCATTGGGCGTCATTTTCACGTGAAGATCAATGCGAACATTGGTAATTCTGCGGTTACCTCCTCCATCGAGGAGGAAGTGGAAAAAATGACCTGGGCTGTGCGTTGGGGCTCGGATACGGTTATGGACCTGTCCACAGGCCGTAATATCCATACAACACGTGAATGGATCATTCGGAATTCTCCTGTACCGATTGGGACTGTACCGCTGTATCAGGCACTTGAAAAGGTGAACGGCGAAGCAGAAGCGCTGACGTGGGAGCTGTATCGCGATACGCTGATTGAGCAAGCGGAGCAGGGAGTGGACTATTTTACAATTCATGCGGGTGTATTGCTGAGGTATATACCGATGACGGCGAATAGAATGACGGGAATTGTATCCCGTGGCGGGTCGATCATGGCAGCCTGGTGCCTTGCGCACCATCAGGAGAATTTTTTGTATACACATTTTGAAGAAATCTGCGAAATTATGAAAGCCTATGATGTGGCCTTTTCTCTCGGGGATGGTCTACGTCCGGGTAGCATCTATGATGCGAATGATGAAGCACAGTTTGCAGAGCTGGAAACGTTGGGCGAGCTAACGCAAATCGCCTGGAAGCATGATGTTCAGGTCATGATTGAAGGGCCAGGACATGTCCCTATGCATAAAATCAAAGAGAATGTGGATTTACAAATGGAGATTTGTAAGGAAGCTCCTTTCTATACCTTGGGACCGCTCACGACGGATATTGCCCCCGGATATGATCATATTACCTCAGCCATCGGGGCGGCGATGATCGGTTGGTTCGGGACGTCCATGCTGTGTTATGTTACGCCTAAGGAGCATTTGGGTCTGCCCAATAAGGATGATGTCCGTGAGGGTGTCATTACCTACAAAATTGCGGCACATGCTGCCGATCTGGCGAAAGGTCATCCACGGGCGCAGCAGCGGGATGATGCTTTGTCCAAGGCACGCTTTGAGTTCCGCTGGCGGGACCAGTTCAATCTGTCGCTTGATCCCGAGCGGGCCTTGTCCTACCATGATGAGACGCTACCGGCAGAGGGCGCCAAGGAAGCACATTTTTGCTCGATGTGCGGCCCCAAATTTTGTAGTATGCGTATCACTCAGGACATTCGCGCCTATGCAGCGGATAAGGGGCTGAACACTCAAGAAGCAGTAGCTGCCGGGATGCGTGAGAAGGCAGAGCAGTATCGGGATGGAGGTCAGTAAAACGAACGTGGGAGTTTAGGGACAAATGAATTAAAAAAGCCGTGGTTCTCTACAGTCGATGTAGGAAACTACGGCTTTTTAGCTTATGTAAAGCGGATCATGCAACCGGATAAACGGCGCCTTATTTTTTACCCATTTTTTCATTCAAAATGTCCTGAAAGCTGAGCTTCTTCTCCGAGCTATCTTCTTTCTTCTGCATACTCACCGCGTTGGCACGTTGGTATTGGTGGTGAAAGGGCATCAGGGTGTGGACGGTTAAGTTCATTGTATTCATGTAGGTCATTCCTCCAATTCCATATTGTCAAATTCAGATTGAGTTGCTTAGGACGTCTGTATAGGACTATTTGTATGTACTTGATGTCGTGATGCTATGTAGGTTGCTTGGTAATGTTTCAATCATTATACCCACATTTTTTCAAAGTAAAACGCTTTTGACATAAAACAGGAAGATGGTCATATGTGTCCAAAATGTCGATTAGGAGGATGGTCGTTTTAGAGGAAAATGTGCCTAGGTCTAAAACAAGGGCTAGAGGCCCGTTTTCTTAGTTTAGTAGTCGGGATTGTGTTATTTTGTCGAATAACCTTGTAAAAGGAGAATTTTGCGGAATCCAAGTCAGGATTGAGGCAGTCTGGTGGCGAATTAAAGTGTCAAAGTTGTATTGACTTTATGTTTGGTAGTAGATACCATGAACTGGTTGTCAGCGTATTTTGGCAACAAGAGTCAGCCAATCCATCTGGCGATTCATCCTTTGAAATGTTAGAGAAAGGATTAGAGCATATATGAAAAAAAGTATTGCAGATATCGCATTTATTATTCTGGGTGCGTTTTTTTTCGCGCTAGCTGTTAATCTGTTTGTGATCCCGAATGAGTTTGGTGAGGGGGGCGTTACAGGGGTTACGATCATTTTGTACTACCTGTTTCAGTGGTCTCCCTCGATCGTCAATCTGGTGATCAATGGCTTGCTGTTGATTGTCGGATATAAATTTTTGGACAAGAGAACGACCCTGTACACTATAATTGCGGTCGCTTTTAACTCGCTGTTTCTACATTTAACGGTCAACTGGCGGATTGATTCGCATGAGCCGACGATTAATGCTGTATTTGCCGGAGTTTTGGTGGGGGTCGGCATTGGCTTAATTGTACGGGTAGGTGGCACTACGGCGGGAACGGTCATTTTAGCCCGAATTGCCAACAAGTATCTGGATTGGAATATCAGCTATGGCCTGCTGTTTTTTGATTTGATTGTCGCGTTCTCTTCCTATTTTATTATTGGTCCAGAAAAATTGATGCTAACTATCGTTATTTTGTACGTTGGTACGAAGGTGATGGACTTCATGATCGAAGGACTAAACCCTAAAAAAGCGGTCATGATCATTTCGGAGCACCAAGATAAAATTGCCGAGATGGTCATCACGAAAATGGATCGTGGAGTTACCGTCCTGTCAGGCCACGGATATTACACTAAAAATCCAAAAGAAGTGCTGTATATCGTCATTAGTAAACAAGAGGTATCAGCGCTTAAAAAGATAGTGAAAGCCATCGACACAGCAGCATTTATCACCATTCATGACGTGCGGGATGTGTTCGGAGAGGGTTTTCTGGATATTTCGAAATAACTCGCGTGCGAAGGTAAGGTTATAAGAGAACATAGTTGGAAGTCGGTCCTGAGGGATCGACTTTTTTTGTTTTATATAAATAAGATGAACTTGAAAAATGAACATCAAAACGGAGTAGGCGGAATGGTGCTGTACAAGCGAAGCACCATCCGACTGCGCAGTGGCGCTATAGGTAACTCTTAAGTTCGGTTTATATAAATAAAAAAATACCCCCGATTGCAGCTTTATCTGCAAAACGGGGGTTCTTCACATATGAAGTTCATAAACTTAGCTTTCGATCATTTGACGCAATACGGTTTGCAGAATACCACCGTTGTGGTAGTAGTCGATATCGACAGTGCTGTCCAGACGGGCAATTACTGGGAATTCGAACTTCGTGCCATCCTCGCGTTTAGCCACAACCGTAAGCTCTTGACCAGGCTTCACGTCATTGTCGATGCCAAGAATGTCAAACGTTTCACGACCGTTCAGACCCAAGCTGGACCAG
Organism: Paenibacillus sp. FSL P2-0322; assembly: GCF_037975315.1. NCBI lineage: Bacteria > Bacillati > Bacillota > Bacilli > Caryophanales > Paenibacillaceae > Paenibacillus > Paenibacillus sp. FSL P2-0322. The sequence goes on from NZ_CP150243.1 coordinate 866,717, forward strand.
CCATAGCCTTCCTGGAATTGCAGAGGCAGTACACCCATGCCGACCAGGTTACTGCGGTGAATCCGCTCGAAGCTTTCGGCAATGACAGCCTTAACGCCCAGCAAAAGCGTACCTTTGGCCGCCCAGTCACGAGAGCTGCCTGTGCCGTATTCCTTACCAGCAATGACGATCAGGTTTTGATCGGCTGCCTGATATTTCATGGATGCATCATAGATGGACATTTCCTCATCCGTTGGCAAGTATTTGGTCACGCCGCCTTCAGTACCTGGAGCCACATTGTTGCGGATACGGATGTTGGCGAATGTACCGCGCATCATGACCTCGTGGTTACCGCGACGGGAGCCGTAGGAGTTGAAGTCCTTGCGTTCCACGCCATGCTCCTTCAAGTACAGTCCTGCCGGGCTGGAAGGAGCAATGTTGCCTGCTGGTGAGATATGGTCGGTTGTGACCGAATCATTCAACAGGGCAAGCACACGGGCATTACGGATTTCCTTGATATCCTGCACGCCATCCTGAAGTTTTTCAAAGAATGGTGGATTTTGAATATAAGTTGATTTTTCATCCCATTCATATAGTTCGCCTTCAGGAACCGGAATGGAGTTCCATTTTTCGTTGGCAGTAAATACATTCTCATATTTACGACGGAACATATCCGGGCTGAGAGACAGGCTGATGGCTTCCTTGATCTCCTCGGAGGTTGGCCAGATATCTTTCAGGTAGACAGGCTGATTGTCCTGATCGTAACCGAGCGGATCATTCACCAAATCAATGTTCACTGTGCCTGCCAGCGCATAAGCGACAACCAGTGGCGGTGAGCCGAGATAGTTGGCTTTTACTTGCGCATGCACACGACCTTCAAAGTTCCGGTTGCCGGAAATAACTGCGCCAACCGTCAAATCATTGTCAGTGATGGCTTGACTCACTTCGTCAGGAAGTGGGCCGGAGTTACCGATACAGGTTGCGCAGCCGTAGCCTGCTACATGGAAGCCGAGGGCTTCGAGCGGTCCGATTAATCCGGCTTTTTGCAGGTATTCCGTCACGACGAGGGAGCCTGGTGTCAAGCTTGTTTTAACATAGCCTGGTTTTTTGAGCCCGCGCTGCACTGCTTTTTTGGCCAGCAAGCCCGCACCGAGCATAACGCTTGGATTGGAGGTATTCGTGCAGCTTGTGATAGCTGCAATAACGACTGCTCCTGTACCCAACTCGCTGGTGGAGCCGTCCGGATGGGTCAGAGGAATCTTCTGTGCGATTTTTTCATCGCTCAGTCCATAGCCGCCCTTGTCCACCGGGGTACGGATAATGCCTTCAAACGTTTCTTTCATGCGGCTAAGCTCAACACGGTCCTGCGGACGTTTGGGTCCCGCGAGACTCGGTACAACCGAAGCCAGATCCAGCTCAATCGTATCGCTGAACACAGGGTCCGGCGTATCGGATGTGCGGAACATGCCTTGCGCCTTGTAATATTCCTCTACAAGGCTTACTTGCTCATCGGAACGTCCGGTGCTGCGCAGGTAGGCCAGCGTTTCCGCATCGACCGGGAAGAAGCCAATCGTTGCGCCGTATTCCGGTGCCATGTTGGCAACTGTCGCACGGTCAGCCAAGCTGATGTTAGCCAGACCAGGCCCGTAAAATTCCACGAATTTGCCGACTACGCCTTTTTTACGCAGCATTTGCGTTACAGTGAGCGCCAGATCGGTGGCGGTAGAGCCTTCCGTCAGACTGCCTGTCAGCTTGAAGCCAATCACATCGGGAGTGACAAAATACAGCGGTTGCCCCAGCATACCCGCCTCTGCCTCAATCCCGCCGACACCCCAGCCAACAACACCAAGGCCGTTAATCATCGTGGTATGGGAGTCTGTTCCCACGAGGGAATCCGGGAAGACGACCGTTTCGCCGTCAATGGTTTTGGTGGCGGCCACGGAGGCGAGATACTCCAGATTGACCTGATGGACGATACCGGTGGACGGCGGTACAGCACGGAAGTTGTTGAACGCCGTTTGCGCCCAACGCAGAAAACGGTACCGCTCCTCGTTGCGTTCAAACTCTACATTAATATTGTAGTCCAGCGCGTCACTGGTACCGAAAGCATCGACCATGACCGAGTGGTCGATAACGAGATCGACAGGGACGAGCGGATTGATTTGTTTCGGATCACCGCCCGCTTTTTTCACCGTATCACGCATAGCTGCCAAATCGACAACCACCGGGACACCGGTAAAATCCTGTAGCACGATGCGTGCAGGAATGAACGGAATCTCCTTGTTGGTGTCACGATCCTCAGCCCATCCTGTCAGCTGTTGCACATGTTCTTCTGTAATGGCGCGTCCGTCAAATTGGCGAACCGCAGCTTCCAGCAACACTTTAATGGAGAAAGGCAGCTTGGCAATACCGCTCTTTCCTTGTTCCTCCAGTGCCTTAAGACTATAGTAGCGATAAGGCTTACCGTTAACTTCGAGACTACGGGCAATGGAGAACTGATCTTTTCCTGACATAAGTATTACCTCCTTGAAGTGGATGCTTGGGGGAAAATAGGGATGTCGTTTTTTCGACGTCTTGCACAGTTGGTTTAAATTGGTTGCGTTCTCAATTACATCTTCAGTGGTTCATTACGTGTTAGAGGTTGCGATCAATGTAATTTGTTTCATTAGATGAAACGTGATTTCAAAATGATTGCTTTTGGATTAAGTATACCGTTTTCAGACGGTTCCGTAAAGTTTTTTTGGCCTAAATGATGCGTTGCAGATTGGAAAATAAAACGTTCCGCTCCCTCGCGTTTCGATGTTCATACCAAGCTTTAGAGATTCATACTTATAGATAGAGAGCATTTCAGACCAGAGAGGCAAGAAAGGAAGTCATACATCACTCCGGTTATCCCCAGGAAAGGATAGCGGGACGAATATGGAGGGATTGGGATGGGGGAGCGGGAATGGAAACAGGCCCTTTTTGCTTACGTGAATCAATACAATCGCAGTGAAGTGAATGGTGTACCGCAGCCAGATGAGTATCTGGAGGTGGGGCAGCGGATGGAACGAGCAGCACGTGCGGCCAGATTGGAGCAGTGGTACAACGAACGGGACGCTGTTCCCCTACGCAGCGAGACACGCGCCAAGCCGCTACGAATGGTGCAGGATACTCCGGATGAGGCTGTGGTAGATGTACAACTGCATGTCCGACTCTTTTATGAGAAGGGCGGGATGACTCACCGGGAGGATCGGATTGAACGGGAGCGTCTGACGTTCACACGCGAGGGTGAAGCCTGGCAGGTAGCGAGAATTGAGCGCGATCCGGCAGAAAGGAAGCCAGCAGGGGGAGAGGTTCCTTTTGAACAGGCTTCGTTTAATCAAGGAGGAAATCTGCCGCTGCTGAATCGCGGTGTGCTGGGCTTCGGCTCATCAGCACGTCCCAGCCGATATCGCCGCGAAGAAGCAGCGGCCTATGCAGATCAGTGGTGGGATAGCTTCAATCCGGAGTTTGAAGGTTTTGATGTGGATTGCACCAATTATATCTCGCAATGCCTCTTTGCAGGGGGAGCACCGATCCACTATACTGGTAAAAGAGAATCGGGCTGGTGGTATAAAGGACGGGTTGCCGGACGTGAGCTGTGGAGCTACAGTTGGGCAGTTTCCAACAGTCTGGAGCGGTATTTGGGCTCCAGTTCATGGGGGTTGACTGCTGAGCAAGTGAGTCGCCCAGAGCAGCTCATGCTGGGGGATGTCATTTTTTACGATTGGGATGGTGACGGAACCTTCCAGCACAGCACGGTGGTGACGGCCTTTGATGCGGGCGGCATGCCGCTAGTCAATGCACATACGGTAAGCTCCAGACATCGTTATTGGGACTATAAAAATTCGTATGCGTGGACCGACAACACGGTATATCGCTTTTATCACATCGCCGACTATTTTTAAATGAGATGATGGATAACAGGTACAGTGATGCAAATCAGTCACAATGACGAAAGCAGGAAAGCGGAGGATAGGCATGGCAAATCAAAAATTGACCGTAGGGCTGGTGTACGGTGGCAAATCGGGTGAACATGAGGTTTCGCTGCAAACGGCGTATGCGGTAATGAACGCTTTTAACTATGAGAAATACGAGATTATTCCTTTTTATATTACGAAGGCTGGCGATTGGCGTAGAGGGGCGCTATTAAGCGCTCCTCTGGCTTCTGTAGAGCAATTGAAGCTGGAACGCGCAGAGGGTGGCACCAAGGCGGCATTAGATACATTGTTCGGCAAGCTGTACGGAGAGCAGACGCTGGATGTGCTGTTTCCGTTGCTGCACGGTACCTTTGGCGAGGACGGAACGATTCAGGGTCTGTTCGAAATGGCGGATATGCCTTATGTCGGTGCGGGAGTGCTGGCTTCGGCAGCAGGTATGGATAAAGGCGTCATGAAGAAGCTGTTTGAGCATGCAGGATTGCCGCAAGTGAAATACTGTTATTTTAATAGTACACAGTGGGCCCAAACCAGTCATGATCTGGTACGTAACATGGAAACCGAGCTAGGTTATCCTTGCTTTGTCAAACCAGCCAATCTGGGATCAAGTGTCGGTATTTCCAAAGCCAGCAACCGAGAAGAGCTGGAAAAGGCTGTAGATCTGGCTTTGCAATTTGACCTAAAGGTGATTGTTGAGGAGTACGTCGATGCCCGTGAGATTGAGGTCAGCGTACTGGGCAATGATGAGCCGATTGCCTCGGTACCGGGTGAAATTGTATCGGCGAGTGATTATTACGATTACGCTGCCAAATATACGGATGGCCAATCGGAAATGCTTATTCCGGCACCGTTGGATGAGGAAGTGGCAGATCGTATTCGTGAAGCCGCATTGCAAGCATTCCGCGCTCTAGAAGGCTGCGGGATTTCCCGTGCCGATTTCTTCGTCAGACGCTCGGACGGACATATCCTTATTAATGAAGTGAATACAATGCCTGGTTTTACACCGTTCAGTATGTATCCATTACTGTGGAGAGAAACAGGCGTATCCTATGCAAGTCTGCTGGACCGCATGATTGCCCTTGCACTGGAGCGTTATGAGCGCAGGTCGGCACTGCACTACGAGAACTCATAAACGAAACAAAGGGGAGCTGATCACTCTCCTTTTTGTTCATATAAATGGCATATCTTTGAGCACAACACTAAACCCTTAATCATGAAAGGTGGCGGCTACACATGGGCTTTCAAACTGAATTTAACTCAGTGTGCAAATTCAAGAGCGAACAAGAACTTTACGAACTGCTGGAATACGGACGTGGCAAGATGGTTAAATCCGGGCTGCGCGTGTTTCCGACAGGCCAGAAGGTCATCGCTTACAGCGTGGATAACGTGGCAGTAGCCATCGTGCAGATTGTGGGCTGTATCGCCGAAATTAATTTCCAGGGCGATGAAGTGACCGAAGTTGAAATGATTCTCATTCGTAAGCTGAATGAAGAGGAAGCGAGAATTCAGACCGCATTGGCGGATGAAATGTTTTTTGGAGCACAGCAGCAATCCTAGCTGATTCCTTCTTGCAATTTGTGCGATAACACCGAATCAGCAGGTGCTTTTCCGGGTATGATCAGTAGAAAAGGGTTTTAGGTCACAGAACGAAAGCGGCCTTACCATCTACTGCGACTGCTGAAAGGAAGACACCCTATGATCGTAAGGTTCGGTTATGTAGCCATGTCGGTTACCGTGCAAAATGCATCCCCCTCTAAAACCATGACAATGAGCAGCTTTAACAAGATTGGAGACCGAGAAGCTGCGATCCGCAAGCTAGAACGGATAGCAGCCGAAAATCTCCATAATACTTTGAGGCTGCTGCGCCATAATCGCGCGAGTGATATCCAGGTCTATCGTTTCTCATCTAAGCTGATTCCGCTCGCGACCCATCAGGATCTGCGGGATTGGGACCCGTTTCAGGCGCTTGCTGCTGATTTTGCAGAGGTAGGGAACTATGTCAAGGCGAATAGGATGAGGGTATCGTTTCACCCCGATCATTTTACAGTGTTAAGCACTCCCCGTCCTGAGGTGTTGCAGAGCTCCATTAATGATCTGAAGTACCACAAAGCGATGCTGGAGGCCATGGGGCTCGGTGCCGAAGCCAAGAACAACATTCATATTGGTGGTGCATACGGAGATAAGGTGACCTCAGGCCAGCGTTTTGTAGAGCAGGTTAGTGCGCTGGATCTTTCGTTAAGAGAACGGTTAACGCTGGAAAATGATGATAAAACGTTCAATGCGGTGGAAACGCTGGAGGCTTGCAAATTGACGGGGTTGCCGATGGTTCTCGATATTCATCATCAATGGGTGAATAATGAGGGGGAAAAGTCGTGGGAGCTATGGCCGGGTATTTTGGATACTTGGAAAGGGGAGTTGGCCCAAGCCGGATCTTCTGCTGATTATCCATTGCCGCCCAAAATTCATGCGTCCAGTCCCAAAAGTGAAAAAGATCCCCGGGGCCATGCGGAGGGTGTTCTAGTGGAGCCGTTGCTTACCTTTTTGCGCAATATTGCCGGATATACGGATCGAATTGATGTCATGCTTGAAGCCAAGCTTAAGGATGAAGCGTTATTCGGATTGATGAATGAACTGCGCCTTCAGGAAGACAATGGGGTTAAAGTGCTGGATGGGGCTTCCGTAGAAATTATGCCTTAGAAAGTGGCATTTCGCGGATAAAGCTCCCATTTAGAGAAACTTTATGCAGTTTATTGTGTATACTAGAATGTGTAAACTAGCAAACTTGTAATGAAACAGAGATGGTTAAGAGACTGTGCTGTAGGGCAGCTTCGTAAACCACGTAACAATGATATAGAAAGTAGAGTGAACACGTTGAACGAACATGAAAACGAAAAGGTTCCCTATATCGTATCAGGAAAAAGCTATACTGCCGTGGCTATTAACGCGGCATCCAAAGCCGGGGAATGGATTAAGAGCAGACTGGGAACTGTTGAACATTTGAATACTAAACAGTCTCCTACGGATCTAGTGACCGAGGTAGATAAAGGTGCAGAGCAGATGATTCGCAGACTGATTCTGACCCATTTTCCCGATCATGCTATTTTGGGTGAAGAGAGTGTAGAGCCGGGAGCCGAAGCTTCGGCCCGCGCATTAGAGGCTGCCCGTGAAGAGGAATATTTATGGATTATTGATCCGGTAGATGGCACTACCAATTTTGTACACAGTCTGCCGTATTACAGTGTGTCTATTGCCTTGGCCCATCGTGGAGAGGTGATTGTCGGGGTCATTTATGATCCGTCCCGTGATGAAATGTTTGTAGCGGAAAAAGGAAAAGGCGCGTATGTGCATGGCAATCGCATGCAAGCATCGAGAGAAGAAACACTGGGAGATAGTCTGGTCTGCATCGGCTTCCCACCGGACCGTACGTATGCACAACCGCTAAATATGAAAATTACGCAGGTTCTTACACCTCAAGTACGTGGCATTCGGGCGCTGGGATCGGCAGCATTGCATCTGGCTTATGTAGCGTCAGGACGGCTGTCGGCTTATTGCGAAATTGGTTTGAATGCGTGGGATGTAGCAGCGGGCGCTTTGCTGGTACAGGAATCAGGCGGTACCATCACCGATACATTGGGCAGACCTTATGACCTGAGTGTACGGCATATTGCAGCTACGAATACAGCTATTCATTCTCAACTTATTCAAGTGCTGAAAGAAGCAGACGCAACCGGGTTATAATTCTACGTAGACCATCATCCTGAAGGAGGAAATCGCGATGAGCCAATCCGAAGAATTGGAACGCCAGCTCAGTGAACTGCTGACGGAAGGCGAAATTCGTGAGAATGAGGCCAAAAAGCGGGAACGGCTCAGCCCTAAATATGAGGTGCGGATTCAGACTCATATCGATCCCATTGTTGAGGAGACGCGTAAATACCGGAGTATGGCACGTGAACTTGATGACCGATACGACGAATATATGAGCAAGGCGGACAAATCGAAACCATCCGATCAACGCTAAGCAAATACAAATACCTCTTGCCGAATGACCAAGGCATGGGGTATTTTGTATGTTATAAAGGAGGCGACATTCACTGATTACCTACTTTAAAAGCGCTTACAAAAATGCTGGAATCCATCATAAAATGGTACTACTGATTACGGTGCTTATGCTGGTTAATTTTGCAGTAGTTGCAGTCATACTTAAGTACGTATTTCATATTTATGATAATCAAATGTACAAAAAAACATCCGAAGTACTCAATATTTCTTCAATCGGTATAGAAAATGAGTTGAAGGATGTGGAAAAAGTTACTTTCAAGGTAACAACGGACGAGCAGCTTCAACGTTATTTGCTGCAATTGGAAAAGGAAACGTCACCTTATGCCAAAATGGTGCTGCGTAAAAAAATAACGAATAGGCTCGTCGCCTTTGCCGGCTCTGAGACCTATGTCTATTCTATGATAGTGATCGATAAAGAGGGACAGGTCATGAGTGCGGGCAACCGCGAAGGTATTCCCCAAGAACTTCGATCCACCCTGTCGGAGCTGGCAGACGAACATGACGGTTCCAATGCATGGTATGCGGCAGGCCATTCCTCCTTGCTGGCAGCTCGGCAGTTCAAATCCTTTACCGATTCCAATTTTACGCTGAATGGGCTCGGAACGCTTGCGATTCGTGTGCGAATTGACCGGATTGTAGCGGATCGTGTGCAGACCTCCGGCCGTGACGGACAACTGATGATTACAGATGGAAGGCGGATGATTTATCCCGAAACACCACTATTGAGTGAGAGTGATATTCAGGCCGAGCTTGGTCGGAAGCAGCCTTACGGGATTGCGACCTACTCAGGAGGAACCTTTTTCGCTGCTCAAATCAAATCCTCTTATACGGGTTGGACGTATTTGCATATGACCCCCTTCGATGATATGTTTCGCAGCATTACGATCATTAAAGAAGTTGTAAGCGCTATTTTTGTCATTATGCTTCTTATCGCATTGGCACTGGGGGCTAGGTTGTCAGGGAGCATTACCAAACCGATCGTTCAATTAATCCAGAACATGCGTAAAATAGAAAAAGGCGATCTCGACCGTTTGGAGGAAGAAGCACTTGGCGCGGTCCCTCTTTCCACACAGGATGAGGTGGGCTTGCTGCATAGGACATATAAGAAAATGATTCGCCGCATTCGTGAGCTCATTAATGAAAATGTTGCCAAGCAGCTATTACTGCGGGAAACAGAGCTAAAGGCACTACAAGCACAGATTAATCCACATTTTTTATACAACACGCTGGAATCCGTGAACTGGCTCGCCAAGGCCAATAAGCAGGATCGGATTTCAGAGATGGTGGAAGCACTTGCTTTTCTATTGCGTAGTGCGGTCAGTTTTGAAGAGCAACTGATTCCGCTTCGAAAAGAACTGGATATTGTAAGGAGCTACGTAACGATCCAAACAACACGTTTTGATGAACGTCTCGTTTTCCATCTGGATGTCCCGGAAGAACTGATGGATGCGCAAATTCCGAAGCTAACGCTTCAGCCTTTGGTGGAGAATGCCATCCATTATGCGTTGGAGCCGCGAATTGAACCCTGTCGGATTGCTATTATTGCGAGAGAAGGCGAGGGGGCTCTATTTCTGCGAGTTGAAGATGACGGACCGGGAATGACGCCGGATTTCTTGGAAAAACTGCGGAGCGGGCAGGTCACGACCCGTGGGCAGGGCATTGGACTTACGAATATTCAAGAACGGATTAACCTGACATTTGGTACACCTTGGGGGATAGAGCTGCATAGCGAGTCAGGAACAGGAACGTCGATTCATGTCTGTATTCCATATGTGAAAGGGGATCAGGGTCGTGTACAAGGTGCTACTGGTTGATGATGAGCGTATGATTTTGGAAGGCATATCGCAGGTGGTTGATTGGGGTAAAGCGGGAACGAGATTGGTGGGTACGGCACGTAACGGGATTGAGGCTTATGATCAGATTCAGGCCAGCCCGCCTGACTTTGTGATTAGCGACATCTCTATGCCTGGACTAGACGGTATCGGACTGGTTGCCAAAACGACGGAGCACTTTCCAGACGTTCGTTTCATTCTGTTGTCTGGTTACAAAGATTTCGACTATGCCTGTCGGGCCATGCAATACGGGGTGAAGCACTACTTGTTGAAGCCATGCAATGAGCGGCAAATTCATGAGGCTCTGACCGAGTTGGGGCAGGAGCGGGAGGAGCAGGAAGAACGCAAGCAGTTTGTAAACCGGATGAAGCTAGATTTTCAGCGTATGCTGCCTCATGTGAAGGAACACTTTTTGAAGGAGTTTATTTCCTATAAAACTTACGGTAGCCGCGATATCGCATTTTATGAACGGTTATTCGGACTTGAATTGCAAGATAAGCAGGTTCGAATGCTACTGCTGCGGGTGGAGGAATCACATGAGCCGGAGCATTTGTTTGCATTGCAAAATATAGCGGCAGATTTGATGGATGATGTCTTGCTCAGTACGACCATGCAGGGGCAATTGCTCATCGTGCTGGAAAGTGAGGATGACACGTCACGGTTTATGAAACAGATTGAAGCGGTACGTGCGACATTTCATCGCTTTTACAAGCTGGAGGTAACGGTCGCAGTTAGTGAGTCGGATAGTATGCAGCATTCACGGGGGATGTATCGGGAGACACTGCATTGTATGAATCACCGGTTTTACACCGGGGAAGGCAGTCTGATTACGAAGGAGGATTTAGCGGCTGAGGATACCCGGGAGATGGCAGATTTGGAGCTGGACGAGGAGAAGTTCGGTCTGCTGATCAAGGCTGGAAATACGGTGGAGGTTGCACAGGAAGTGGATCGGTTGTTCGGTATTCTGTCCCGTATGAAGCTGGAAATTTCCGTGACCCGCTCCTATGTGCTTCAGCTCTATGCCGCTATGATCCGTATATGCCCCGAAGAAGAGCGTGCGGCGTTTACGAGCCGAATGGTGGTGCTGGCAGAGCAAAAAACGCTGGCATGTCTCAAATCTTTTGTACAGGAAGCTGCCGAACGAATGACCGCAATCTATTATAAAAGTAATGTGTATCGCCAATCTTCCACCGTTGATAAAATGATCACTATTATTGAGCAAAACTACAGAAAATCGGATCTGTCGCTGAACGGAGTGGCAGGTCAAATGCTGTATATGAATTCCGACTACTTAGGGAAGATATTCAAAAAGGTGACGGGGGAAAACTTCTCACACTACGTCAATCGTTATCGGATCGAACGTGCGGCTGAGCATATTCGGGAGACAGGAGACGTGAAGGTGTTTGAGCTGGCGGAATGGTTCGGCTTCGGTGGGAACGCACAATATTTTAGCCAAGTGTTCAAAAAGTGGGCGGGTATGACGCCTTCCGAGTACATTAAATCACATGAACGGGGATGAGCGTATGGAGTCCCACTGTTTTTTAAACCCAGGAAACCTGATTTGTGTATTCCAATGTTTCTCGGCTTTTGGGAAAATAACAACAGGAGCTAATGTAAACGCTATCAAAATTGCGAAAGTGCGTTGTCACTCGTAATTTGGCTCCTTTCTAGAACAGCGAAAAGGGGAGAGATAGGTGGGCAAAAAGGGATGGTTTCTGATCATAGCTATGCTGCTCGTTTTGACGACGGCATGTAGCGGAGCGGGCGGCGGCAATTCGGGCACAAGTGCAGACGGGAAAGTAAAGTTACGTATCGCTTGGTGGGGATCGGATACGCGTCATGAATACACGCAAAAGGTCGTTGATTTGTATAAGCAGAAAAATCCAAATGTAACGATTGATGTGGAATATGCCTCTTTCGATGACTATTGGAAAAAACTCGCTCCGCAGGCTGCGGCTAATCAGTTGCCGGATATCGTGCAAATGGACATTTCGTACATTAGCCAATATGCGAAAAATGGTCAGCTGGAGGATCTCGCGCCTTACTTGAATCAAAAAATTCAGGTCGCTGATGTGACCGAAAATGTACTCAAAACCGGCGTAATTGCTGGAAAGCAATATGGTATCCCAACCGGTGTTAATGTTCTGGGTTTCCAGTATGACCCGGCGTTGCTCAAAAAAGCGGGTATAGACAAAATTCCTGACAACTGGACATGGGATCAATACAAAGAAATGGCTTTAAAGGCTGGTTCCAATAAAGTATACTTTGACAGCTCGATGGCTGCCGATATTTTCTTCCACTACTATTTGCGTACTCAAGGAAAGACTCTCTACAATGCGGAAGGAACAGGATTGGGGTATGACGACGATAAGCTGTTTGTTGACTTCTTCAGCGGATTGGCTGATCTGATTAAGAAGGGAGCGACCCCGCCTCCTGAAATCATGAACCAGACCAAGGGGATTCTTGAGGAATCCGATATCGTAAAAGGAACAGGCATCGGTATTTGGCAGTGGTCCAATCAGTATGTGGGCTTACAGCAGGTCGTTAACCGCCCAATGGCACTGGCTCCGATGTTTGGGCCGAATATGGAAAAAGGCGTATATATGCAGCCTACGATGTACTGGACGGTTGCTTCCCGTTCACAGGTGAAGGATGAGGCCGCAAAGTTTATTGATTTCTGGATGAACGATGTAGAAGCGAATAAATTGATTAAAGGCGAACGGGGCGTGCCGATTTCCGCCAAAATCAAGGAAGCTGTTGCACCAGAGTTGAGCGAGCCTACGAAGCAGGTGTTTGAATTTGTAGCTTCCATGGAGCCGAAGGCTTCTCCAATGAGCCCGCCGCCACCAGTCGGATCGCCGGAAGTGATTGCGACTCTGACCGATTATATTGAGCAGGTCAATTTCGGACAGATGACGGCTGAAGACGCAGCGACCAAATTCCGGGCTGATGCGAATACCATCCTTGCGAATAACAAGCAATAATAAGCGTAATGAGACCTTTAGGATATCTGACAACGTTTTAGCATAAGAATCGATAGGATCGAAGGAACATTTCGTTAAGTTAACCGTGCGTAGTCCAAAACATGATTGCGCACGGTTGATTCGACGAAGCAACTGCATAAGCACCCTTTGCAGACATCACGATATTATTCTCATAACAACGAATTATTGACATCATAAAGTTTTACTAATTCTTTAAATGCAACAGAAGGGAGGCTTGATGAGCTTGCGAAATCATCAGAGCTTGAAAGCCAATATGACCGGATATGCGTTTATCAGCCCTTTTATTGTGGGCTTTCTGGCGTTTACGTTAATTCCAATGTTTATTTCGCTGTATCTGTCCTTTACCACCTACAACCTGTTCACCCCGCCCAAATGGATTGGTCTGGGTAACTTCGAAAAGATGTTCACAGGCGACCCGAAATACTGGAATTCGATCAGGGTCACGTTTACGTATGTATTGGTCGGTGTACCGTTGCGACTGATTTTCGCGCTGTTTGTGGCTATGATTTTGAATACCAAATCGCGCATGGTCGGCACCTATCGGACGATGTACTATCTGCCATCCATTATCGGAGGTAGCGTTGCGGTATCGATTATGTGGCGGAACATTTTCAGTAATAACGGCATAGTGAACAGCCTGCTTTCGACTCTAGGGGCGACCCCGGTGAAATGGTTTGGTGATCCGGATGCTTCGCTTACGATGCTGATCACCCTGTCCGTATGGCAATTTGGCTCCTCCATGCTAATTTTTCTGGCAGGTTTGAAGAACATTCCTGTTGAATTGTACGAGGCGTCCAGTGTAGATGGCGCTAAGCCAGTACGAAAATTTTTCAGTATTACGCTGCCGTTGCTTAGCCCCATTATTCTATTTAATCTGATTATGCAGACGATCAGCGCCTTTATGACCTTCGTCCCGGCTTATGTTATTTCTAAGGGCGAAGGAGGCCCGATGGATGGAACGATGCTGCATTCACTGTATCTGTTCCGGCAGGCGTTTATGTTCAGCAACATGGGATATGCGGCAGCCATGGCTTGGGTCATGCTCATTATGATTGGGATACTGACAGCGATTTTATTTATAACCTCCAGATACTGGGTATTTTATGAAACGGAAAAGGGGCGCTGATACTGATGGCATGGAAAACGGTCAAATGGCCAATTTATCACATACTGGTTGCTGCACTGGCGCTCCTGATGCTGTATCCCGTTTTTTGGATGCTGTTCAGCTCGTTTAAAGAAAGTCGGACGATATTCGTCACGGCATCCTCGCTTTTCCCTACAGAATGGATCTGGCAAAACTATGTAACAGGTTGGAAAGGGACGACTGGCTACAACTTTGGCACGTACATTCTGAACTCGCTCACGATCGTGGTGATTTCAACGATTGGAGCTGTGCTTTCCTCCTCGTTGATCGCATTTGGCTTCGCACGCTTGAAATTCAAAGGGCGTAACTTGTGGTTTGCTTTGATGATGGTGACGCTTATGCTACCAGGGGATGTGGTACTGGTACCGCAATATATTATTTTCACCAAGCTCGGTTGGATCAATACGATCTTACCGTTAGTGGTACCCTCCTTCTTCGGGATGCCGTTCTTCATCTTTCTGATGGTGCAGTTTATACGGACGATTCCAGCAGAGTTGGATGAGGCGGCGACGATTGACGGATGCGGCAAGTTCCGGCTGTATTTCAGAATTATTTTACCCTTACTTAAATCGTCGTTGGCTACAGCGGCAATCTTCTCTTTCTACTGGAAGTGGGAGGATTTGCTTGGTCCGGTACTGTATCTGAATTCGCCAGAGAAATATACCGTATCTATTGCACTCAAGATGTTCCTCGACAGCGAGTCGGCTTCCAACTGGGGAGGAATGTTCGCGATGTCTATCCTAAGCCTGCTTCCAGTTATCGCTGTATTCTTCGCATTCCAGAAGCAAATTGTAGAAGGAATGAGTACGAGTGGTTTGAAGGGGTAAGATCCAAAATCCATAGCGTGAGTTATGAAGCTTACGAGTGGAAATGGAAGGCATCCGGGTTTGTGCGATTGAATGGACGGGATTTGAGGGCGATGGCTGAGAGGTGAGTAAATTGTGGAAGTTTGATTTTGGTCCGGGGGAGCCTGCGGATGGCTACAAGGGAGTGTCTCCGGATTGCTTATATACAACTGAACAGGGCTATGGCTTTGAGACTACGGAGCATGTGTACGGTCGGAAAAGGCAGAGTGCAGCCAAGGATGCACGCACGCGGCTGCGAAGCAGCTTTTGTATTCCACTAAACGCTGCATTTGTTGTAGATGTGCCAGACGGGCTGTATCTTGTCACTATACTGGTTGGCGATTCGCAGGCGGAAACGCTCACGCGACTCAAGGCTGGTGAAGGCAAGCACATGCTTCCCCCAGTGCACACGCTGCCGGGCCAGTTCACCGAAGCACTGTTTGCGGTGCCTGTCCGGGGTGGCAAACTGCGCCTCACCGTGTCAGGCACCGCGCCAAGGCTCAATGCGCTGGAGATTGCACCAGCGCCACAGACCCTCCGGCTATTCCTAGCCGGAGATTCCACGGTTACGGATCAGGACGCATCCGGCTATCCGTATACAGGCTGGGGTCAGGCTTTGCCCGCCTTGTTCAAGCATGATGTCTGCGTGGATAATCATGCCGTATCGGGGCGAAGCTCCAAAAGCTTCATGGACGAAGGACGGCTGGGTGTCATTTTGGGCGAAATAAAGGCAGGAGATTTCCTGTTCATCCAGTTCGGTCATAATGATCAGAAGCCTGATCCGGAGCGGGCTACAGAGCCTTTTACAACCTACAAGGAGCATCTTCGCCTCTATATCGACGGCGCAAGAAGCCATGGGGCAACCCCGGTACTGGTCACGCCCGTACATCGTCGCTATTTTAACGAGGATGGTACGCTATCTGACACACATGGTGACTATGTAACAGCGGTTCGTGAGCTGGCGGAAGAAGCGAATGTACCGCTGATTGATTTGTCTGCCCGCACGCAGGAGTTATATGAGCAGCTGGGTCCCGAAGAGAGTAAAGAGCTTTTTATGTGGTTGCTGCCTGGTGAATACATGAACTTTTCCGGCGGCTTAGAGGATAACACGCATTTTCATGAGAATGGCGCGGTTCGTATTGCAGACATGGTGGTGGATGCTGTGAAGGAACTGGATTTGCAACCGCTGCGCATGTATTTACGTTGAAGGACGACCTTTTCATGTACGGGCGTCAAGGAGGTAACTCACGTGAAACTTACCAAAGGGGGAGACGTGGAAATGCCTGCATTGATTTTTGATGAAGAACAAGTTAAGCAGGTGATCGACCGGGTAGTAGAACGCACCTTTCAAATGCACTACAGCTGGGATTGGCCGGGCGGAGTAGCCTTTTACGGAGTATGCGAAGCGTATGAAGCGACAGGGAACGAAAAGTATCTGACCAAGCTAAAAGAATGGGTAGACGAAAATATCGAGGATGGGCTTCCGTCTCTCTCGGTGAACGGCGTTTCTGTCGGGCACTGTTTGTTGACGCTTTATCAGGCCACAGGTGAGCAAAGATATCTTGATATTTCCATCGAGATGGCAGAATTTTTGGCCAAAAAAGCGGAGCGGTTTGCCGACGGCATTTTCCAGCATACGGTGAATTCACTTCATGATGTATTTCCGCAGCAAGCATGGGTGGATACGATGTTTATGGCCGGTTATTATTTGCTGCGCATCGGTCATCTGTTAGGCAACAAGGAGTATTGGGAGGATGGAATTCGTCAATATCACGGGCATGAAGAATTTTTGCAGGACCCGGATACGAATCTGTATTATCACGGATGGGATCATGCGAATCAAAGCCGGATGTCAGGAATATATTGGGCGCGCGGCAATTCATGGGCAGCCCTCACGATGGCAAAAGCGCTGAAACTTGTGGAGGTGCAGCATCCATCTTATATGATCATCGACGGCTCGCTGCGTGACCAGCTCAATGCACTGGTGCGGCTGCAATCCCCAGAAGGGCTGTGGCATACGGTGCTGAACGATGATACCTCTTATCTGGAAACCTCGGGCTCGGCAGGAATTGCGACCGCCTTGCTTATGCAAGGAAGATTGTTTAACAAATACACCCAAAAGGCGATCGAAGGTATTCTTTCCCGCATTAAGGACGACGGCACAGTAACGGGTGTATCCGCGGGAACTGCTGTGATGAACGATATTGACGGCTATCGAAACGTTCCATACAAACGCATTCAGGGATGGGGTCAGGGATTGGCGCTTGCTTTTCTGGCTCAACTGTTGCGTACCAAGGAGAATCCGTATGGCTAGAAGAAGGGACATAGGGAAACGAAAGTATTCATAGGTCAAAGGAGGCCGATAGCATGGGAGATACTGAACTTTCTCAGGAGCTTTCTCATGAAAAAGTAGCTAATCAGCCGCGAGGCAGCCTATTCTGGGTCATCCCCGATGGGTATATTCCACCGGAAAGCCGGGGTGAGCTGCTCAGTCATGAGAGTATATGCGTGCTGAATTGTGGGAGCCGTGTGGCAAATCTGAGTATGGACATCTATTTTGAAGACCGCGAGCCATTGGAGGGATTGATCGAGGTGGTGGAAGGAAGACGAACCCGTCATATCCGAACAGCCTCGTTGGAGAAATCCGGCGAGCAGATTCCGGTAGGTATTCCTTACGCAATTACGGTCACTAGCGATGTGCCCATAATCGTACAATATAGCAGATTGGACACGACACAGCCGGAATTGGCGTTAATGAGTGTCATGGCGTACCCTATCTAATGCGACGAAGACTAAGAAATGAAAAAAGAAATCTCTCGGCTGGAATTGCGCAGCCTGGAGATTTCTTTTTTTGCAGGCAAATGAGTGTCTATTTTTAGCCCGTTTTTTGTGATTTTGCCGAAGTTGTTTTGATTGGCGTGAAGTTTTTTCGTCCTCCGAAATTGGTACCCAACACGCCGATAATGATCATCACAGCCCCAATAATGTGATAGTAGGCGAGCTGCTCCTTCAAAATGTAAGCACCGGCAATCATGGAAATGAGGGTGGATAAATTGCCGATCACACTCATTTTGGAGGCTTCGATCCACTTCAAGGCAAAGCTCGATAACAGCGAGGTGACGAGGGTAGACAGAATGCCTAGATAAATCAGTGCCATCCAATAACCAGGCTTCACCAGTGGAGCGGTATAGGCGCTCATGGAGCCGTCTATGGCATGATATCCCAGTGCCACCACGTTAAAAACGATACATCCCAAAATAGAGGTAACGTAGGTCAATTCCATTGGGTTGTACTTTTGTGTTAATGGTCGTGCCAGCACATTATAGCCAGATAGGCATATCGCAGAAAGCACGAGCAGAAGAATACCGCCATAGCTATTGGATGCTAGCGGTGCTCCGCTTTTCATCACAAATATAAAAACCACGCCAAAGACAGAGAGCAGTAAGGAAATCTTCTGGACTACCGTTGTACGCTCTTTAATAAAATAGGAAGCTAACAGCAGCGTAAAGATGGGAACGGTTGCTTGGATAATTCCACCTTCCGATGAAGAAGTGCTCATCAGCCCGAAGGCTTGCAGTGGAAAATACACTAATGGCGAGAGCAGCGCCAGTGGTAAAATGCGCAGAATGTCACGCATCTTGATGTTGATCTTGATCCAACCGAGCAACACGGGAATGGTCAAAGCGATAAAAGACAGCGCAAAGCGGTGGGCGATCACATCCAGCGGGCTCGCCTCTGTGACTGTCAATTTTACAAATAAAAATGAAAATCCAAGTATAGCTGCATAGCTGAGAGCTGCCAGATAGGCGGCTCCATTTCTGGAACGACTGTTCATAATAAACCTCCGTAATAATGACCTTAACCTGTGGTTCTCTCAATATACCCGGATGGCATAACTTGATACAATCCATAAAATCTGCAACTGTACGGGTACAGTTGTGAAATGAAAAAAAGCCGGAACGAAGTCCCAGAGGTCGGATACCCATCCCTAAGACTACTTCCAGCTCTTATCCTATTCATATTTTATCAACTTACTGTTTAGTTTACTTACCTTGTGACATCGCCCGGAACGAATCGTCCGCCGCTTCCAGCGTAGTATCCACGTCTTCATCCGTATGCGCTGTTGTGAGAAACCAGGCTTCGTACTTGGATGGTGCCAGATGAATACCGCGATCCAGCATGTGACGGAAGAAGGATGCAAACGCTTCGCTATCCGTATCCTGCGCCTGCGCGTAATTCGTGATCGGATGATCACAGAAATGCGTCGAGAACGCTCCACGAATTCGGTTGATCGTCAATGGCACGCCGTAGCGTTCGGCAGAGGACTGGATACCGTCCGTCAGCCTCACAGCCAGACGTTCCATCTCTTCATACACGCCTTCCCCTTGAAGGACTTCAAGGCAGGCGATGCCTGACGAGATGGACGCCGGGTTGCCCGCCATCGTACCCGCCTGATAAGCTGGGCCGAGTGGGGCAACCTGCTCCATGATGTGCTTGCTGCCGCCGTAGGCACCAATCGGCAGACCACCGCCCATGATTTTGCCCAGCGCGGTCAAATCTGGCTGAATCGCATCATGGTTGTCCAAACCTGCATACGTTTGGGTGGAACCGAAGTGGAATCGGAATGCGGTAATGACCTCGTCATAAATGACGAGTGAGCCGTTCGCACGCGCCATGGAGCACAACCCTTCCAAATAACCGGGTTGCGGCATGACCATGCCAAAATTACCGACAATGGGCTCGACCATGACTGCCGCCACATCGTCGCTCCAACGCTCCAAGGCTTGGCGTAACGCGTCGAGATCATTGAATGGTACGGTAATAACCTCGCTCGCAATGTTGGTCGTAATGCCTGCACTGTCAGGTATGCCTAGCGTGGAAGGGCCGGAGCCTGCGGCAACAAGTACCAGATCCGAGTGACCGTGGTAGCAGCCGGCAAATTTGATGATCTTGTTCCGTTTCGTATAGGCCCGTGCAACACGAATCGTTGTCATAACCGCTTCTGTGCCAGAATTCACAAACCGGACCTTGTCCATAGAAGGAATTGCTTCCTTCAGCATCTTGGCCAGTTTGATTTCCAATACCGTTGAGGTTCCGTACAATACGCCGTTCGCGGCCGCTTCGCTGATAGCCTTAGTAATATGGGGATGGGCATGTCCAGTAATAATAGGGCCATAAGCCGCCAAATAGTCGATATACCGATTATCATCCTCATCCCAGAAATGAGCACCTTTAGCGCGTTTCATGAATACTGGAGCGCCGCCGCCCACAGCTTTAAAGGAGCGTGAAGGGCTGTTAACGCCCCCGACAATATGCTCCAGGGCTTCTTTATATAGTGCTTCGGAGTTTTCCCGTTTCATCATCAAAAACTTCCTTTCCGTTCATTAAAATAGGGTATACACACGCCAAAGGGCAGCGTTCACGGCTGCCCCTGCATACATCATTATAGCTCTTTTTGTCCTGTCTTTGTTGTTGATTGTGTGGAAGCATCCTCATTACTGGTTTTACTGCCCCCTGTAAAAGAAGCTTTATCCTTCTTGGTAGACGATGCACTGTCTGGCTGTTTCGTTTCATTCTGATCCTTATTTTGTTCCTGTGTTTGTGCGGGTGGATTATTAAATATATCCTGCACATACGTTTTCAGTTCTTCCGGATCGCGGACAGTAAGAACTGCCGCGCCGCCCACATTCTCTTCTCCGAGCATCTTCATCGGTGGAACCTGTTCGCTGCCTGCAAAGTTGCTTTGGTACCCCACATTTGCCAGCTTCCACATATCGTTAACACTGAGATTCGTGTCAATGAACGGGTTAACCTGCTCTAAAATATTTGGCAAGTTAGCGATGGAAGTCGTGGTCTGCATTTTCTGGGCTATTGCCTCCAAAAATGCGCGTTGCCGTCCTGATCGGGAGAAGTCGGACATTGCATCGTGGCGGAACCGCACATATTGAAGCGCCGTGTTGCCATCTAGATGCTGCATGCCCTTTTTCAAATCAATATCGTACTGATGTTTATCCGCATTACTTGTATAATGCATATCCTTTTCCACTTCAAAATCAATCCCGCCTACGGCATCCACCAGTTTGATAAAGCCCTGGAAATCCGTGTACACATAATATTGCACCGGGATGCCTAACAGATCGCCAGCCGTCTTCATGGCTGTGTTGGGTCCGTGAGTAATGGCGGTGTTAATTCGATTTTTTCCATAGCCGGGAATATCCACGTACGTATCACGCAAAATAGAGAACAGGTGGATTTTTTTCTTAACGGGGTCCAGCGATACGACCATCATACTGTCTGATCGGGGAACTTCCCCTTTCTGGATACCGCGCCCATCGACACCCATCAGCAAAATGTTAACCATATCGGTACCTTCCCACTTGGGCGGTTCTGGCGTACGAACCTGATCGACCTGCTTTACATTTTTGAAGGGGGAGTTAGCGCCTTCTTTATGCAGATTATCCAGCTGATTATAAATGGATGTAAAATAGTACACGGCAAAGCCGACAATCGCGACGATTACCACGGCTAGAACCGACCATATCGTCCTTTTGGTTCTGCTTGTCATGGATGCTCTCCCTTTCGCTTTTCAGTTCATTACATTATAATTTCTTTTTGGAGCACAATCAATTTAACTATGGATTTTACAAATCCTGATTGAGAGGTATAACATGCTGGCAATTGATGTGCAGGATCTGCGCAAAACATTTAAGGTTCAAAAAAATCGCGAGGGCTTAAAAGGTGCCTTCCTTGATTTATTCGCCCGCGAATACAACGAGGTAGCCGCGGTCAAAGATATATCCTTCCGTATTCCGCAAGGAGAAATATGCGGTTATATCGGTGAGAACGGCGCCGGAAAGTCCACCACGATTAAGATGCTGACAGGCATTCTCGTGCCGACATCGGGACATCTCAAGGTGGGCGGTTATGTCCCCTATGAGGAACGCGAGAAATTTGTAGGCAACATTGGTGTTGTTTTCGGTCAGCGCAGCCAGCTTTGGTGGGACATCGGTGTGATCGAGTCTTTTCAACTACTGCGGAAAGTATATCAGGTTCCGGCCACGGACTTCAAACGTAGGCTGGATGAGCTGGTAGAGAGACTGCAATTGCAGGATCTGCTAAGCCGCCCGGTACGCAAGCTTAGTCTCGGGCAACGGATGCGCTGTGAGTTAGTAGCAGCCTTGCTGCACAATCCGTCCATTGTTTTTCTGGACGAGCC
The DNA here is from genome assembly GCF_037975315.1 of Paenibacillus sp. FSL P2-0322. NCBI lineage: Bacteria > Bacillati > Bacillota > Bacilli > Caryophanales > Paenibacillaceae > Paenibacillus > Paenibacillus sp. FSL P2-0322. The sequence goes on from NZ_CP150243.1 coordinate 888,756, forward strand.
GACCATTGGCCTCGATATTATGGTAAAGTCCGAAATCCGCGAGTTTCTAAAGGACATGAACCGGGATTATGGTACGACTATTTTGCTGACAACCCATGATTTGCAGGATATTGAAGCGCTGTGCTCGCGCGTCATTATGCTGGATGATGGGAATATCATCTATGATGGTGGTCTGGAGGATCTGAAGGCACGTTGGGGTACAGGTCGAGAAGTACGGTTTCAGTTCGGCACACCGACCCAACTGGAGCAATTACAGGCATGGACTGCTGATATGCCACTGGCTTGGACGGCGGATAACGATTTGGCTGCCAAGGTATGGATTCCTCTTCATATTAATGTATCGGATGTTCTCGCTTGCGTAGTCGGTCGCACGGATATTACGGATATCAAAATCATTGAAACCAACACGGATGATATCGTCCGCAGTATCTATCAGTCTGGTTCGGCTGAACGCCAGGGCAATCCGATAGTGGAGGCCAAAGTTCATGCTTAGCGTATACACCGATTTTATTCGTATCCGATTTCTCACGATGCTTGCGTATCGTGTGAACTATTATTCAGGAATCCTTATTTATTGCATGAATATTGGCGTATATTATTTCACATACAAAGCGATATATGGCGATGCGGGTAGCATTGGAGGTTTTACCGCTGCTCAGATGACGACGTATGTAGCAGTATCGTGGATGGCGAGAGCCTTTTATTTTAACAATCTGGATCGTGAAATCTCGACGGATATACGTGATGGAAGCATTGCAATTCAGATGATCCGACCTTATAACTATGTACTTGTTAAATTTATGCAAGGACTCGGCGAGGGAATGTTCCGTTTTCTGCTGTTTATGATTCCAGGCATGGCGATTGCGATGCTGCTATTTCCGGTAAAGCTTCCCACGGATCCGGTAGCCTGGGTTGGTTTTCTGGTCATGCTGTTTTTTAGCTTTATGATCAACACTCAGATCAATATTATTACGGGGTTAACGGCCTTTTTTATCGAAAATAATGAGGGCATGATGCGTATGAAGCGCGTAGTTGTAGATCTGTTTTCTGGGTTGATTTTGCCAATCAGTTTGTTTCCAGGCTGGCTGGCGACGATCGCCCAATGGATGCCGTTTCAGGCGATTACCTATTTGCCGGGCTCTGTATTTACGGGACGTGTAAAAGGCGTTGGCATCTGGAATGTACTGGGTATCCAAATCATTTGGCTGGTCGTTCTGCTCGTGCCGATGATTATCATTTGGCGACTGGCGCGCAGACGTCTGTTCGTGCAGGGAGGGTAAGCCGATGATGTACTATTTGAGTCTCATTAGCGAATATTTAAAAAATTACATGAAGTCACGGCTCACCTATCGAGCCGACTTTTGGGTAGAAGTGATTTCAGACCTGCTGTTTCAGGCCACAAATCTTATTTTTATCCTGGTTATTTTTATGCATACAGACAGTTTGGGCGGCTGGAGTGAAAATGAAGTCGTGTTCGTTTATGGATTTTTTATGGTTCCATACGGACTATTCAGTTGTTTTGTAAATCTTTGGAACTTTAGCGAACGTTATATTGTGAAAGGTGAGCTCGATCGGGTAATGACTCGTCCTGCATATAATCTGTTCCAGATTTTCCTTGAAAATGTGGACCCGCCAGCGCTGGTGGGTTCTGTGATTGGCCTGATTATCATGGGGATCAGCGGGGCACAGATGGACTTGGCTATGGAGTGGTGGTTCGTACCGGCGCTGATCATTTTGAGCCTAAGTGCCGTGGCGATCTATACGGGCATCTACACCATATTGACATCCCTTTCGTTTTTTTCGGATGCGCCGACAGGAATTATCCCGCTCATGTACAATATTCAGGGCTACGGACGTTATCCAGTGACGATCTATAACCGTGCTATTCAGGTTGTACTAACTTGGATACTGCCTTTTGCTTTTGTTGGTGTATATCCAGCCTCCCTGTTCCTTCACCGAGAGGATATGCGCCATATGGCCCTGTTAACTCCTGTGATGGGAATTGTCTTTCTGACTTTGGGTTTACTGGCATGGAACTGGGGAGTTCGCCGTTACAGAGGGGCAGGCTCATAGGGCGGATCACATAAGAACTCCCACAAGATAGGAGATGATGAGATGTCCACGACATCTACCATTATTGGACAAGAGGCACCGGATTTTGAATTGCCTGGGAGTGAGGGAAAGCATGTTAAGCTGTCTGATTATCGAGGCAGTAGGGTATTGTTGTATTTCTATCCCAAGGATTTGACCTCTAGTTGCTCGACTCAGGCTTGTGATTTTCGGGATAAACATACGGAGTTTGAAGGCTTGAACACGGTGATTCTGGGGGTAAGCCCTGATCCACTCAAGCAGCATGACAAGTTTATTGCAAAGTACGGACTCCCTTTTCAGTTGTTATCTGATGAAGAGCATCAGGTGGCTGAGACGTATGGTGTATGGCAGCAAAAACAGATGTACGGCAAGCAGTACATGGGTATTGTTCGGTCTACGTTCCTTATTGATGAAAATGGAATTTTAGTTCATGAATGGCGTGGTTTAAGAGTAAAAGGACATATTGATGCTGCGCTGGCATACATTCAGGATATGGCGTAAGTGAAGAACCAAAGAAAACCTTTTGAAACCGGATCGTGCTTTCAGGCGTGTCGGTTTCAAAAGGTTTTTTTTAATTTTTAGATATATTTTGCCGCTGCTTCCACTTTTGCTTGCAGAGATAAACACCCCATAATAGAAGCGGAATGATCAAGCCGTTACCACAGAAAATGAATACATATACAGATAACAGCATCTCACTAACGCGACTAAAAGCCTCTATTCCCGATAGTACAGTAAACACCAGTAATATCCATTTCCTCCAAACTACCTGAGTTACCAGCAATCAATACTTGATCCTTTAAATAGTCGAATGGTTCCGCGCCCTCTGGTACATGATGTTCGTTTTCCCGCATTAATGAACGCAGAACGGAATCATGGAGTAATTGAGTGTTAATCAGACCATTGATATAAAACAAAGCCGCTGGCCATTTTTGCATCCATAATAGCTCTTTAATGATTAAATCTCCGCTGTTTCCAAAGGAGCTTTCAATATGGTTTACATTATCCCTCAAGTTAGAGGACACATGAGTAACTGGACAACTTTTATTCTGATTTGGCATACGTAAAATCCTCCGATATTGGAGTTTCTTGGCTTAGTATGCTCTGAATATATGGATTTATGCCTTGACGGTTGTATAGTAAACTTATAAATTAGACAAATAACTAATTAGATTTATATATAATAAAAGAATTCTATCGATATGGAGCTGTTTAAAATGTTAGACAGGCAATACAGGAAGTTATTTGCCGCAGGCATCATTAACGGAATTGGAGACCGTTTCTGTCAGATCGCTTTGTTGGCTTTGATTTATCGGCTTACTAGTTCAGGATTCAGCGTAGGTATCATGCTGGGATTGCGAGTGATTCCTTTTTTAGTCCTGTCACCTGCGGCGGGTGTGCTTATTACCCGCATATCCCGGCGTAAACTTATGATGACCACGGATCTATTCAGAGGCTTGGTAGCCCTTGGTTTTTTAAGTGTTCATAGTCCTGAGGATATATGGATCATTTATGGGGTTAGTACCCTTCTAGCTTGCGGAGAAGCGGTGTATGCTCCTGCTCGTAAATCATCCATCCCGCTGCTTGTTCGTCCGTCGGAGTTATTGAAAGTGAACAGTCTTGAGCAAGTGATGAGTGGGCTGGTGCTGGTCGTTGGTGCTGCTGCCGGAGGCATCATATCTGCTCTCTTTGGACCACAAGCCGCATTTATACTGAACGCAGCAAGTTTTTTTGCCGCAGGTCTGATCGTTCGCAATATTGCATTCCCACCTGTCATGAAGGAGAAAATAAACAGGGAGGATTCCTGTGTTAAACCACATAAAAGCCCTTCGTTGTTAGATCATCCAAACCGGAGCAGATCGCGAATGTTGGACTGTATTCGTGCATCCGTTCCTCTCCAAGTCGTTGTTGCATTTGAGTTGCTGGTTCCCATGCTCAATGGCATTGATAATGTTCTGATCAGTGTATATGCAGTGCAGGAATTCAGGCTGGGCGATGCCGGGATCGGATTGTTTTACGCCGCTTTGGGCGCGGGTCTGGTTGCCAGCTATGCAATAGGGCGTTTATTCAGTCGTTCTTTGTTGAAGGGAGGACTGGTGTGCCTTTTGTTGGAAGGGATTTTACTTATGGGATTAAGCGGTATTTATCACGTATGGGCGGCGGTTGCCATTTACTTCTTAATTTCGTTGGCTGGCGGGGTGGGGGCGATTTGTCTGGATACATTATTAATGCAGGAGACCCCATTGTATTTACAGGGTCCATTGTTGGGCATGCTGACGGCGTGGAGCCAAGGTATCATCGGACTGTCTATGTTTGGAGCAGGGGTGGCGATTGAAATGATGGAGCCGCGTATGTTGGGCTTGGGTGGAGGCGCGGGGTTTGTTGTGATATCTATCGTGATTTCAATGTATTATGCAAGGACTCGTAACCGTAAGGCAGCAGGAGTTTGACTACTTCAAGTCATCCTTGTTGCTGGTTTTCACTGATTTTTCGGATTTGCGTAGCGAGCTAAACAGGAAGCTTCTCCACCGGTAAATAATATACAGCAGGATCATGAACCCAACGGCTCCCGCAATTCGCAGTGCATACAGCTCTACCAAATGGAAAATGACATCCCATTGGGGACCAAACAGCTTGCCGATGCTTAGAAAGAGGATGACCCAGAATAAAGCGCCGCTGTAAGCATACAAGACAAACTTACGGAAAGAAAGAGCAATAATTCCGGCAAAATAACCGGTAAAATGCCTGACACCGGGAATGAAATATCCAAGGAAAATAAGCCAGTATCCATATCGTTGAAACCATTTTTGTGTTTTCTGAAGCTTGTCCGGCGATAACAAAACCCATTTACCATATTTCTGAATAAAGGGGAGTCCAGCCCACTTTCCGATAAAGTAGGTAATAGTCATACCGATGGTTGTGCCCAAGAAAGCTAGCAGCACCAGTTTACTGAAATCCAGGGTGCCGGCATAGGAAAGATATCCCGCATAAGCCATTGTGGTTTCCCCGGGAAAAGGTAAAGCAATAAACTCAAGCAGCAAGCCGAAAAAAAGGACGCCGTAGCCGTATTCTTCGAACAATTGCGCGATCCACTTCAGCACATCCATCGTTTACACTCCTACGAACAGATTGAGTATTTTAGAATCAATTCATTTTAACAATCTTTTCATGCCCACTCAACTCCGGTTGATTTCTTGACGTCTTGTTTTATCGTTGCGTATAATGAAACGAACAATTGAGGGAGGCACGGTAATGAATAAGCCTAATGAAATCGTTGTAGTTCTCGATTTTGGAGGACAATACAACCAGTTAATCGCAAGAAGAATTCGGGATCTCGGTGTATATAGCGAGCTCCTTCCATACAATACGCCTGCGGAGAAGCTGAGAGAGCTGGCGCCAAAAGGGATTGTTTTCTCAGGCGGACCTTCCAGCGTATATACAGACAATGCTCCTCAGGTGGATCGGGCAATTTATGATCTTGGCATCCCTATCTTTGGTATTTGTTATGGCATGCAACTGATGGCTCACCAACTGGATGGTAAGGTAGAACGTGCGGGCAAGCGTGAGTATGGCAAAGCAGACGTGCAATTCAATCAGGATGCCCGCTTGGCTAAAGGACTGGATTCTCGTCAAACCGTATGGATGAGCCATGGGGATCACGTTACAGATCTGCCAACCGGATTTACACTAGATGCAGGAACAGAGAGTGCGCCGATTGCCGCGATGAGTAACCTGGAGCGGAATCTGTATGCGGTGCAATTCCATCCAGAGGTACGTCATTCCGTTCAAGGTAACGAGATGATCAGCAACTTCCTTTATGAAGTGTGCGGTTGTGAAGGCAACTGGACCATGGAATCGTTCATTGAAGATCAAATTCGTGAGATTCGTCAACAGGTTGGCGACAAGAAAGTATTGTGTGCCTTAAGCGGTGGCGTGGATTCTTCCGTTGTAGCGATGCTTATTCACAAAGCGATCGGTGACCAACTGACGTGTATGTTCATTGACCATGGATTGCTGCGCAAAGGTGAAGCCGAAAGTGTAATGGAGACGTTCGTTGGTAAATTTGATATGAAAGTTGTCAAAATTGACGCACGTGAGCGCTTCTTGTCCAAGCTGGCAGGAGTTGATGATCCGGAACAAAAACGTAAAATCATCGGTAACGAGTTTATCTATGTGTTCGAGGAAGAATCTTCTCAATTCGACGATTTTACTTTCCTGGCACAAGGTACACTGTATACGGATATTGTAGAGAGCGGAACAGCAACGGCACAGACCATTAAATCCCATCATAATGTGGGTGGTTTGCCGGAGAACATGAAGTTCAAGCTGATCGAGCCGTTGAATGCCCTGTTCAAGGACGAAGTGCGTAAAGTCGGAGAAGAATGCGGACTGCCACCTGAGATTGTATGGCGTCAGCCGTTCCCAGGTCCGGGTCTTGCCATTCGTGTGCTGGGTGAAGTGACAGAGGACAAGCTAACGATTGTTCGTGAGTCGGATTACATTTTGCGCGAGGAGATTGCTAAAGCCGGTCTGGACCGGGAAATCTGGCAATACTTTACCGCTTTGCCGAATATGAAGAGTGTTGGCGTTATGGGCGATGCTCGTACGTATTCTTACACTGTAGGTATTCGTGCAGTAACCTCCATCGACGGTATGACCGCCGACTGGGCACGTATCCCTTGGGATGTGCTGGAGAAAATTTCGGTACGTATCGTAAACGAAGTGGATAACGTGAATCGCATCGTGTATGATATCACCTCCAAACCACCAGCAACGATTGAGTGGGAATAAACGCGGAGACTCCCGCGCCGTAACCATCAATCCTTTAAGATTTATCAATACAACATCAGGACTCCTCCGTATCGGCGAAATATCGCTATGCGGTTGGAGTCTTTTTTACGGGTGCCAGGTCGAACCTTTGCTCGGGAAAGTTTACTGTACGGCAACCTCAATCGACGGGGGTTAGCTAAAGGCGAACAGCATTGCCTCATGCGGCGGAGATATGAAGTCATTTATTGTTGCAAAACGGAATATGAAGCTGAAAAAAGGAGATATTATTCAATGGTAATGTCTCCTTTTTTTATATGGTTTTATTAGATTCAAGCTATAAATAGCTTAAATCAAGTATGAAATTAAACGTTCACTTCTTTTTCATGTCATGCTCTAATGGTGTCATGTTTTGATACTAATATATTTTATAATGTACCTAGATTAAAGTGTTGCATATCTCGTTTTATTAAACGCTGTTCTAAGGAGAATAAAGAGATGAAAAAATTATTTCTGTCGTCCTCATTTAAGGATGTTGCACCATGCTTAGTCCATTTCGCTGGGGAAAACTTAGAAGGAAAAAAAGTCACCTTCATCCCAACCGCAAGTATTCCAGAGAAAGTTAAGTTTTATGTGGATTCAGGGAAAAAAGCATTAGAGAATTTAGGATTAGTCGTGGATGAAATCGAAATCGGCACAGCAACATTGAATGAAATAGAGAGTAAAATTAGAGAAAATGACTATATTTATATTACCGGAGGCAACACATTTTATTTACTTCAAGAGTTAAGAAGAACCGGGGCTGACAAAATCATTGCTGATGAAGTTAATGCAGGGAAGTTATATATAGGCGAATCGGCAGGTTCGATGATTTTATCACCGAAAATCGAATATGCCCGACTTATGGACAATGTGGAGGAGGCGCCTGCTTTGGATTCCTTTATTGCGCTCGGGATAATTGAATTCTATCCAGTCCCCCACCATACGAACATCCCGTTTAAAAAAGCGGTGGAGAGCATCATTGAGGAATATGGCAGCCAATTAAATTTATATCCAATCAGCAACGCGGAAGTTATTTTGGTTGAAAATGACAGTATAAAGGTCGAGAATGCATGATTTTAAAAGATCAAGAACCTTTAACTCCACATCTATCGTGGTGTTAAAGGTTCTTTTTTATAATTCTACCTTACCATACGATCCTTTTCCCAGTTGCAGCTGATTCCTCAATGCGGTCCAGTAGCTGATGCAGCTTTAAGGCATGGTTGAAATCGGGAGCGAGACGGGTGTGTGTCAAAATATCCTCGGCAAAAACATAATGAGCCTTGGCTACATTCAGGGTTACCCCTTCTTTTGGGAAATCTAGGCTTATATTAGGCTCTCTAGTTATACGTATTTGTTCAAAAGCGCCATTAGGACCATGACTCTGCGTACTGCTTGGATCGTACACAAGTTTTTCGAGCGTTAGATTCCCGAATTGAACATGCCCAAGCGAAGGATTCTGTGACAAACGCAAAATGCCCTTTTTCCCTTGAATCTCTATCTCAAACTTAGAACTCACTCCACCTTGAATGTGAACGGATACCGGTGCTCCTTTTTCTAATAGTCCGTGAATCAGAATCTGATCGGCTGTATCCTTGGAAATGGCTTCACCCGTTTCCTGAATAGTGGCTTCGTGATAACGTGATGATGTAATGGCCGATAGCTCGCGTAATTCGCCAACGATGTATTGCAACGCATCCAGGGAATGCCCACCATTAATCGTGAGCAGATTAGCCCCATTGGCTCTTTTTAGCAAATAAGCAGTGTCCTGATTTACTTGTCCTCCTTTGCCGGGAGTAGCTACTTGCATATGACAGGATATAATTTCACCAATCTCTCCGCCCTCCACGAGCTTTTTCATCGTTTGCACTTCAAGATCCTGCCGTGCCTGCAAGCCTACGGTATGATGAATACCTGCCAGTTCCGCCGCTTTGGCCATTTCAGCAGCTTCCGCAGTGTTTGCCCCCAAGGGCCATTCACAAAAAATATGCTTTCTCTCTTGAATTGCCGCCATCACCGCCTCGTAATGATGGGGAACTTTTACGCTCACCACGACCATGTCCACATCCTCGGAAGCTGCGAGCTTTTTGGAATCATCAAAAGCTAGTGCCGCACCTACTTCTTCTGCGCTTTGTCGCGCACTCTCCATACGAGAGGTACCGACGGCAGTGATATCCAGGTTCGAGTGCTTGAGCAAAGCCGGAATATGCGTTTGACTGGCCCATTTATTATTCATCGAACCTCCTACGATACCTACACGAATCTTCTTTTTGATCATGTTGCCATACCTCCTGATTTTTAAAATGAGGGTGGAAAATAGCATCCAAGGCCAATATAATACACTTAACTCATAAATAATAATGCTTGTTTATGATACAGGTATCATTTTATTTGATGGGAGGTGAAGGGATGGATATTGAAAATATGCAGGCATTTGTTTCGGTGGCAGAGCTGAGAAGCCTGACAGAAGCAGCACAAAAGTTGAATCACCTGCAATCGAATATGACGGCCAAAATAAAGAAGCTGGAGGCCCATTACGGCACAGCGTTATTTTACCGAAAGCCCCGTGGTATGGAGCTGACACCCGCAGGAGAAACCTTGTATGCTCAGTTCAAGCAAATGTTGTTGCTATGGCAAGACACGGAGATGAAAATGAGACCGCAGGAGGAAAAGCTGCGCATCGGTACCATGCAGTCCATCGTGGCGGGCGAAACAACGAGGGCGCTCACGAAGGTATATGAGCTGTATCCGCAGGCTTCGGTTACATTAAAAACCGGAACCACGACGGAAATGGAGCGATTGATCCTTGACGGCGAACTCGATATTGCTTTTGTTACAGGGTATCCCGCCAACCCGTATATTCATTATCAAAAAATATGCCGTGAAGAACTGGTGCTGGTGGGGAAAGGCATACATGAAGGCTCGGATCTCAAACAGGTACTCCAAGGAGCGTCTATTATCATATTGTCGGATGGCTGCCTGTATCTCACGTATTTAGAGAAGATGTATCAGGACATGCAATTGACCCATGGCGAGGTGGTGGAGGTCGGTGTGTTTGATACGATGGTGCAATTTTCCTTGATGGGAATGGGAATCACCCTCATGTCCAAAAAGCTGGCGCGGCAATTTAAAGTAACATCCTATTTGCCCGCTCCCCCAACCTTCGGCTACATGGATACATATTTAATAACCCGGTCAAATCACGAAATGACAGCGATTGAACATAAATTTATCGAAATCAACAATACGATCTAATAGATAGGAGAGATATCGAATGACAATCAATCAAGGCAAATACCAAGGCAGCCATGCTGTATTTCTGGGCGATAGCATTACGTTTGGATATGAATTGCGTGATGGAGAAAAGCCTTACCCCCACCTTGTGAGCGACGCACTGGGATTCCTAACCTTTGAGAATCACGGCATATCCGGCAGCAGTGCAGCCAGCGGCGGTTTTGAACCGATGTGTGAGCGTTATGAGAAAATGAACCCTCATGCAGACGTGATCTTTTTTATGGGGGGAAGAAACGATTTTTCGATGGGAGAAATACCGTTCGGTAGCTTGGATACGCCATCGACAGAAACGCGTACGTTTTATGGTGCGCTCAAGCATATTGCCGAAGGACTAATTAACCGTTACCCGGACAAGCTGATCGTCTTTTTGACTCCGCCTCACGGATCAAGTGATACGGTTCCTGAGCATCTGCCTAATGCCATTACTGGTCAAGTCTATAGCGCGTATGCACAGGCCGTGAGAGAAGTGGCCTCACTTTATTCTTTCCCGTGCTGCGATCTGTGGAATATCGCCGGAATTCAACCACTATTGCCTGTACATAAACAGATGTACTTTACAGGGGAAAATGGTGTTCCTGACGGCCTGCACCCGAATCAGGCAGGCCACGAGCGGATGGCGGCCCGTATTATCGGATTTATGAATACACTGTAATTTGGACCATTTCATCGTTTTATCCAATGACCCTACTAACTACAAATTCTAGATTGCTCAGGCTTATTCGTTTAGCTTGAGCATTTTTTTGTGATTGTAGGATTTGTATATATAGACTTGTCTCAGGGCTTGTTTATTTTTAGAGGGGGTGTATAATACTTGATATATCAATTGATAGGTCAAGTATTAGGAGGAGGGTTTGTCATCGAACATTGCTCTGAAAAAAGCCAGTTGTTTTATCGCATGCATCTTTTGTGTAAAGAAATGAATAACGCCTTTGAAGCACAGTTAAAAACCAGCTTTACCAAGGTTGAAATTTTGTATCATATTGATCATCGTCAGGAACTAAGTCAGCTGGAACTCCAACACCTGCTCGTTCTGGATGGTGCAGCAGTAACCCGACATCTGAGAAGGCTGGAAGAGGAAGGTCTGATTTTACGTAGTAAAAAAGAGCAGGATAAGCGTGTGACCTATATATGTTTGACCGAATTAGGGGTTCAAGAGCTGCAAGTTTTGTCAGAGCAAAGACAAGCCTTTCAGGAAAAGCTGCTCTGTAAGTTTACAGATGAGGAAATTGTGGCTTTGACAGATGTGCTACAGCGTATGTCTAGCAATGTAAAGAATATGTAAATGTGCGAGGAGGAAATGAATATGAAAGCCATCGTTATAGATCAGTATGGAAGCAAGGATGAATTGAAAGAAAGAGAAGTGGCTACTCCTACACCACAGGCTCATCAGGTTGTAGTCAAAGTGGCGGCTACCTCCATCAATCCAATTGACTGGAAGCTGCGTGAAGGTTACTTAAAACAAATGATGGATTGGGAGTTCCCGATTATTTTAGGCTGGGATGTAGCCGGCACTATTTCGGAAGTAGGCAGCGAGGTCACCGATTGGAAAGTGGGAGATGAAGTGTTTGCACGCCCGGACACCACACGGTTCGGTACTTATGCCGAGTATACCTTGGTGGATGATCACTTGCTGGCACGTAAACCTGCCTCAACTTCTTGGGAAGAAGCCGCTTCTGTACCTTTGGCGGGGTTGACTGCTTGGCAGGCGCTCTTTACACATGGTCAACTGACCAAAGGGGAGAAAGTATTAATCCACGCAGGTGCAGGTGGCGTAGGCATGTTTGCTATCCAGTTTGCCAAACAGGCCGGAGCCTATGTCATTACTACAGCCAGTGAGCGTAATCATGAATTGCTTGCTTCATTGGGAGCCGACCAAATCATTGACTATCGTACAACTCGTTTTGAGGAAGTTTTATCTGATGTGGACGTGGTGTTCGATACGATGGGTGGGGATGTTCAGAAGAATAGCTTTAAGGTAATGAAAAGGGATACCGGACGGATCATATCCATTGTCAGCAATTTTGACGAAGAGCTGGTGAAGGAGTACAACGTAACGGCCAAAAATATATGGCTGGAGCCCAACGGACAGCAACTACAGGAAATTGCCGATCTGTTGGAGCAAAAGAAAGTAAGATCGGTAGTAGGAGCTACGTTTCCTTTTTCACAAAAAGGTTTGTATGACGCACACGCTTTAAGCGAAACTCACCACGCTGTCGGTAAAATTGCAATAACCTTCTCATAAGGACGCATACACATATACAGCACGAAAGGAATTGCACACGATGAAGATTTTAGAAGAATATTTTCACTACTATGATTTAGCAAAAGATGACGAGAAGAGTAGAGAACGATTAATTAGCCTTTTTTCTGAGAAGATTGAGTTTGTATTGAATGGTGATCGAAAACAAGGTATGGACAGTTGGAAAAGCTTCTTGAATATGTTCTTTGAGGGATCGCTCGAAATCAAGCATATGTATGAAGGTTGGAAACCTGTACCCAGAGAACCTGATACCTATCAAACCAAATGGGCAGTGTGTGGTAAAAAAGCAACAGGCGAAGTTTATACACTTACTGGAGTGGACAAGGCCCGGCTGGATGCGGAAGGTAAGATCGTTTATCTGGAAAATATACCAGACACAGCGAATGCCTTTGATAAGTACAAAAATCTCTGATTCCTCTAAATCATAACCCGTCAGCTGCATAATAGCTTGCGGGTTTTCTGTTTTCCGAACAATACATATGTGTTCAATTTGTAACATTCGCTTTTTCTGTTGACAAGCAGTAGGTGAGAGCCTAAAATAACGAATGTAATAATATAGCGCATATGAATGCGAATATTACTTCAAACGAACGATAACAATACGAGTATGCTTTGCGTAGGAGGAATTACGACTCATGGAGCGTTTCTTTAAATTAAAGGAACATGGCACGAACGTCCGCACAGAGATTATTGCGGGGATTACTACTTTTATGACCATGGCTTATATTCTGGTGGTCAACAATACTTTTTTAGGTCCGACTGGAGCAGGTATGCCCAGTGAAGCTGTCTTTTTTGCGACGGCGGTAGGTGCAGGTTTGGTTACCATACTGATGGGTTTATTCGTTAATGTGCCGATCGGCATGGCGCCGGGTATGGGCTTGAATGCTTATTTTATGACTGTAGTCCTGAGTTCGAATGGCATGATTACTTGGCAAGCGGCACTTGGCGCTGTATTTATATCCGGTATCGTCTTTCTGATTTTAACCGTGACACGAGTAAGACAGATGCTGCTTGTTGCGGTTCCGGAAAATTTAAAGACAGCCATTACAGTGGGTATCGGCTTGTTTATTACGATTGTCGGCTTCAAGCTTTGTAATCTGGTTATGGTGAGCATCGTTCCAGGGACAGATGTTGGTCAGCCGGTTCCGGGTCATGCTTTTAATTTGATTCTGGGAAGTCTGGTACATCAAAAGGATGCACTGCTGGCGCTAATCGGATTGCTTATTATCGCAGCACTGATGGTCGTTCGGGTCAAAGGTGCATTGCTGATTGGGATCGTAGCTACTACATTAATCGGTATTCCGATGGGAGTAACAAATCTGAGTAGCTTGACAACAGGCAACTGGATTCCTGATTTCAGTAATTTGGCTGTAGGTCAGTTAGACTTGAAAGCAGCTTTGCATATTGGTCTGTTTGATATCATTTTCATTTTCACATTTGTAGAGTTGTTTGATACGTTCGGTACCTTGGTAGGTACAGCTACACGCGCGGGTATAATGAAAGATAAGAAAAAAGGCGAGAAAATTATCGGTAAAGCGATGCTGGTGGATGCTGTTGGCGTAAGTACCGGCGCAGTATTGGGTACAAGTACGATTACAGCATTCGTAGAAAGCTCCGCAGGGGTAGAAGAAGGCGGACGTACCGGACTGACTGCTGTAACGACAGGTGTTCTGTTCTTGTTGGCCCTGTTTATTGCACCATTGGCTCTGGTTGTGCCTTCTGCCGCTACTGCTCCAGCTCTGATTATCGTTGGGGTCCTAATGATGAGTCAGGTTCGCAACATCGACTGGGATAACTTCCTGTTGGCATTTCCTGCATTTTTGACCATCGTGCTAATGCCTTTCACAGGTGGAATCGCGAATGGTATCTCTGCTGGTATTCTGTCTTACGTTGTGCTGGCTGTGTTCAGTAATCTGTTTACCAGCAATAAAGTTAAAATTCACTGGCTCATGTGGGTGCTTGCTATTATTGTAGTGATCCGCTTTGCCTTTATGGGCTCCGAATAATCAGTAGATATAGAACACAGAACCTCTTTCCTGTTGCTTAAGGGAAGAGGTTCTTTTTTTGTAGTTAGACGCAGATAGATACAAAGAAGCTATTATATAGAAGGAAAACGAATAATAAATAAAGCATTGTGAAATCTTATCTAATAAATGCTTGCAATAGGGATATGCATATGGTATATTCTAATTCCGGCCAAGAAATACAATGTTGCGAGCGAGTGTTACAAAAAAAGATTTCAAAAAAATGCTTGCAAAGTTGGTTCGGACATGATATGATATAAGAGTTGATGAAGTGACAAGCTAAATCAACGAAAAAGAATGTTTGATCTTTGAAAACTGAACAACGAGTGAGTAAAATGATTTTGTTCGCAAAATCAAACAAGAGATATTTTTATCTCGTCAGTTTCAAAATGAGCTTATCGCTCTTTCTATAAACCAACTTCGGTTGGTCTTTAATGGAGAGTTTGATCCTGGCTCAGGACGAACGCTGGCGGCGTGCCTAATACATGCAAGTCGAGCGGGGTTGATTAGAAGCTTGCTTCTAATCAACCTAGCGGCGGACGGGTGAGTAACACGTAGGCAACCTGCCCACAAGACAGGGATAACTACCGGAAACGGTAGCTAATACCCGATACATCCTTTTCCTGCATGGGAGAAGGAGGAAAGACGGAGCAATCTGTCACTTGTGGATGGGCCTGCGGCGCATTAGCTAGTTGGTGGGGTAAAGGCCTACCAAGGCGACGATGCGTAGCCGACCTGAGAGGGTGATCGGCCACACTGGGACTGAGACACGGCCCAGACTCCTACGGGAGGCAGCAGTAGGGAATCTTCCGCAATGGGCGAAAGCCTGACGGAGCAACGCCGCGTGAGTGATGAAGGTTTTCGGATCGTAAAGCTCTGTTGCCAGGGAAGAACGTCTTGTAGAGTAACTGCTACAAGAGTGACGGTACCTGAGAAGAAAGCCCCGGCTAACTACGTGCCAGCAGCCGCGGTAATACGTAGGGGGCAAGCGTTGTCCGGAATTATTGGGCGTAAAGCGCGCGCAGGCGGCTCTTTAAGTCTGGTGTTTAATCCCGAGGCTCAACTTCGGGTCGCACTGGAAACTGGGGAGCTTGAGTGCAGAAGAGGAGAGTGGAATTCCACGTGTAGCGGTGAAATGCGTAGATATGTGGAGGAACACCAGTGGCGAAGGCGACTCTCTGGGCTGTAACTGACGCTGAGGCGCGAAAGCGTGGGGAGCAAACAGGATTAGATACCCTGGTAGTCCACGCCGTAAACGATGAATGCTAGGTGTTAGGGGTTTCGATACCCTTGGTGCCGAAGTTAACACATTAAGCATTCCGCCTGGGGAGTACGGTCGCAAGACTGAAACTCAAAGGAATTGACGGGGACCCGCACAAGCAGTGGAGTATGTGGTTTAATTCGAAGCAACGCGAAGAACCTTACCAGGTCTTGACATCCCTCTGACCGGTCTAGAGATAGGCCTTTCCTTCGGGACAGAGGAGACAGGTGGTGCATGGTTGTCGTCAGCTCGTGTCGTGAGATGTTGGGTTAAGTCCCGCAACGAGCGCAACCCTTATGCTTAGTTGCCAGCAGGTCAAGCTGGGCACTCTAAGCAGACTGCCGGTGACAAACCGGAGGAAGGTGGGGATGACGTCAAATCATCATGCCCCTTATGACCTGGGCTACACACGTACTACAATGGCCGGTACAACGGGAAGCGAAATCGCGAGGTGGAGCCAATCCTAGAAAAGCCGGTCTCAGTTCGGATTGTAGGCTGCAACTCGCCTACATGAAGTCGGAATTGCTAGTAATCGCGGATCAGCATGCCGCGGTGAATACGTTCCCGGGTCTTGTACACACCGCCCGTCACACCACGAGAGTTTACAACACCCGAAGTCGGTGGGGTAACCCGCAAGGGAGCCAGCCGCCGAAGGTGGGGTAGATGATTGGGGTGAAGTCGTAACAAGGTAGCCGTATCGGAAGGTGCGGCTGGATCACCTCCTTTCTATGGAGAATCGTTTCCTGAAATGGAAACATTCATTCAAATATGAAGCGTAAGCTTCAAAACTCAGGTTTAGGCCTGTTACTCACTCGTTGCTCAGTTTTGAGAGCTCAAACTCTCAAAAAAGCTGGTTATTTACAGCTTTGCACCTTGAAAACTGGATACCGAAACGAAATTGCGTTTTAGAATATTCCTTTAAGCTGATCTTGTGTAAACAAGTGAAATAAAGGTAGCAGGTAAGGAAAGATCTTTTGCCTTTGGCAAAAATCATTCTTTATCGAACATCGACATTTTCTTTCTTTGAAAGAAAAGTCTAGGTTAAGCTACAAAGAGCACACGGAGGATGCCTAGGCGCCAGGAGCCGACGAAGGACGTGGCGAACAACGATAAGGCCTCGGGGAGCTGTAAGCAAGCTTTGATCCGGGGATGTCCGAATGGGGAAACCCGGCTGTCTTCATCGACAGTCACTTTCTGCTGAATACATAGGCAGAATAGAGGCAGACCAGGGGAACTGAAACATCTAAGTACCCTGAGGAAGAGAAAACAATAGTGATTCCGTCAGTAGCGGCGAGCGAACGCGGATTAGCCCAAACCAAGGAGCTTGCTCCTTGGGGTTGTGGGACGTCTCACATGGAGTTACAAAGGAACCGGTTAGATGAAGAGGTCTGGAAAGGCCCGCCAGAGAAGGTAAAAGCCCTGTAGTTCAAAACTTGTTCTCTCCGAGACGGATCCCGAGTAGTGCGGGGCACGTGAAACCCCGTATGAATCCGGCAGGACCATCTGCCAAGGCTAAATACTCCCTGGCGACCGATAGTGAAGCAGTACCGTGAGGGAAAGGTGAAAAGCACCCCGGAAGGGGAGTGAAATAGATCCTGAAACCGTGTGCTTACAAGAAGTCAGAGCCCGATCTATGGGTGATGGCGTGCCTTTTGTAGAATGAACCGGCGAGTTACGTTCCCGTGCAAGGTTAAGGTGAAGAGCTGAAGCCGCAGCGAAAGCGAGTCTGAATAGGGCGATCTTTAGTACGTGGACGTAGACCCGAAACCGGGTGATCTACCCCTGTCCAGGGTGAAGGTGCGGTAACACGCACTGGAGGCCCGAACCCACGCATGTTGAAAAATGCGGGGATGAGGTGGGGGTAGCGGAGAAATTCCAATCGAACCCGGAGATAGCTGGTTCTCCCCGAAATAGCTTTAGGGCTAGCCTCGGAAAAAAGAATCGTGGAGGTAGAGCACTGATTGGGTGCGGGGCCCGCAAGGGTTACCAAGCTCAGTCAAACTCCGAATGCCATAGATTTAGTTCCGGGAGTCAGACAGTGAGTGCTAAGATCCATTGTCGAAAGGGAAACAGCCCAGACCATCAGCTAAGGTCCCCAAGTGTGTGTTAAGTGGGAAAGGATGTGGAGTTGCACAGACAACCAGGATGTTGGCTTAGAAGCAGCCACCATTGAAAGAGTGCGTAATAGCTCACTGGTCGAGTGACTCTGCGCCGAAAATGTAACGGGGCTAAACACACCACCGAAGCTATGGCTTGATGCAATGCATCAGGGGTAGGGGAGCGTTGAATGCGGGTTGAAGGTGTACCGTAAGGAGCGCTGGACTGCATTCAAGTGAGAATGCCGGTATGAGTAACGAAAAGATCTGTGAGAATCAGATCCGCCGAAAGCCTAAGGGTTCCTGAGGAAGGTTCGTCCGCTCAGGGTAAGTCGGGACCTAAGGCGAGGCCGATAGGCGTAGTCGAAGGACAACAGGTCGAAATTCCTGTACCACCGTAATCCGTTATGAGCAATGGGGTGACGCAGTAGGGTAGTGACGCGGACTGATGGATGTCCGTCTAAGCAGTGAGGCTGGTGTGTAGGCAAATCCGCACATCGTTAAGGCTGGGCTGTGATGGGGAGCGAAAATTGTAGTAGCGAAGGTCATGATCTCAGACTGCCAAGAAAAGCCTCTAGCCAGGAGAAGGTGCCCGTACCGCAAACCGACACAGGTAGGCGAGAAGAGAATTCTAAGGCGCGCGGAAGAACTCTCGTTAAGGAACTCGGCAAAATGACCCCGTAACTTCGGGAGAAGGGGTGCCTCGGTAGGGTGAATAGCCCGAGGGGGCCGCAGTGAAAAGGCCCAAGCGACTGTTTAGCAAAAACACAGGTCTGTGCGAAGCCGCAAGGCGAAGTATACGGGCTGACGCCTGCCCGGTGCTGGAAGGTTAAGGGGAGTGGTAAGCCTTCGGGCGAAGCTATGAACCGAAGCCCCAGTAAACGGCGGCCGTAACTATAACGGTCCTAAGGTAGCGAAATTCCTTGTCAGGTAAATTCTGACCCGCACGAATGGCGTAACGACTTGGGCGCTGTCTCAACGAGAGATCCGGTGAAATTTTAATACCTGTGAAGATGCAGGTTACCCGCGACAAGACGGAAAGACCCCATGGAGCTTTACTGCAGCTTGATATTGAATTTGGGTACGATCTGTACAGGATAGGTGGGAGCCGTTGAACCTTGAGCGCCAGCTTGAGAGGAGGCATCCTTGGGATACCACCCTGATCGTATCTAGGTTCTAACTTGGTACCGTGATCCGGTGCGAGGACAGTGTCAGGTGGGCAGTTTGACTGGGGCGGTCGCCTCCTAAAGAGTAACGGAGGCGCCCCAAGGTTCCCTCAGAATGGTTGGAAATCATTCGAAGAGTGCAAAGGCAGAAGGGAGCTTGACTGCGAGACCTACAAGTCGAGCAGGGACGAAAGTCGGGCTTAGTGATCCGGTGGTACCGCATGGAAGGGCCATCGCTCAACGGATAAAAGCTACCCTGGGGATAACAGGCTTATCTCCCCCAAGAGTCCACATCGACGGGGAGGTTTGGCACCTCGATGTCGGCTCATCGCATCCTGGGGCTGAAGTAGGTCCCAAGGGTTGGGCTGTTCGCCCATTAAAGCGGTACGCGAGCTGGGTTCAGAACGTCGTGAGACAGTTCGGTCCCTATCTGTCGTGGGCGTAGGAAATTTGAGAGGAGCTGTCCTTAGTACGAGAGGACCGGGATGGACGTACCGCTGGTGTACCAGTTGTTCCGCCAGGAGCACCGCTGGGTAGCTATGTACGGAAGGGATAAGCGCTGAAAGCATCTAAGCGTGAAGCCCCCCTCAAGATGAGATTTCCCAGTATGTAAGACCCCTTGAAGACGACGAGGTAGATAGGTTGGGGGTGGAAGTGCAGTAATGCATGGAGCTGACCAATACTAATCGGTCGAGGGCTTATCCTAAAATAAAACGCAAATAAGTTTCGGATCCAGTTTTCAGGGTGTAAGTTTTGTATTGTATAAGCTCAAGTAGCTTATATGAAACAAGCGAACACACAGCATTTGGCGATGCTGATTCCTGTTAAAGAATTTACGATGTAAATTCATGTTTGGTGGCGATAGCGGAGGGGTTCCACACGTACCCATCCCGAACACGACCGTTAAGCCCTCCAGCGCCGATGGTACTTGGACCGCAGGGTCCTGGGAGAGTAGGACGTCGCCAAGCAACAAACAAAAGAGACCATGATCTTCAGAAGATCATGGTCTCTTTTTTGCGTTAAAAGGCAGAGGGATTTTATTTAAAGTGAGTTTGTTATAAGTTCAACTGGATAAGTGGATATTAACTAGTAAATAAGAAGACGTTTTTAAAATAATTTAGTACCAGGTATTAGTATCTGGTGTTATAATGTGAATAAGGATTACAAAGGAGAGTGATCAGATTGTTGAATTCAAAAGCTAAGCTTACGGCCTTTGGCACTTATGTGCCTGAACGCATTTTGACAAACGCCGATTTGGAGAAGCTTGTGGACACTAGTGACGAGTGGATTGTACAAAGAACGGGTATGCGTGAAAGACGAATTGCGGCTGAAGATCAATATGTATCTGATTTATGTATACAAGCTATTACACGTATGATTAACCTGTATGACGTAAATATAAACGATGTTGAGATGATCATTGTAGCGACTAGTACACCTGATTACTACTTTCCAAGCACGGCTTCACGTATTCAGGCTCATTTTGATATTCCGAACACGGGGTCAATGGATATTAGTGCAGCATGTGCAGGTTTTTCCTATGGACTTCATTTGGCAAATGGCCTTATTACGAGTGGTCTGCATCGTAAGGTGCTAGTAGTGGGAGCCGAAACGTTGTCCAAAATTACAGATTATACGGATCGGACGACGTGTATACTTTTTGGAGACGGTGCAGGAGTTGCACTTGTTGAATATGACGAGGATGAAGGATCATTTTTAACTTCTGATATAGGTACTTATGGGCATGGGGGAGCACATCTTTACCGTGTGGGATTATCTGATCATTTGGATGGAGAGAAGCTGCAAGACCATGGATTTATTGCTCAAAATGGACGCGAGGTTTATAAATGGGCTGTTCGCTCTGTTCCAACGGGAATCGAACGATTATTGGATAAGGCAAATATGAAGAGGGAGGATCTTGACTGGTTTGTCCCTCATAGCGCTAATTTGAGAATGATCGAGTCCATATGTGAAAGAAGTACAGTACCTTTGGAAAAAACGCTGACCAGCGTAGAGTTGTATGGTAATACATCGGCGGCATCCATCCCGTTGGCTTTGCAGTGTGGTTTGGATGATGGACGTTTACGGTATGGACAACATTTATTGTTATATGGTTTTGGGGGAGGCCTCACCTATGCGGGTCTGCTATTAAAATGGAGTGTGCCTGATTTGTAAGTTATCCTAACTGATGTAGAAGCAATAGCAATAGTATGTAGGATCATGTTAATAAGAGCCGTTGGCATTAGAATTTATCGTAAGATGGCAGGATGGTATAATTAACACTATGAGAGAAAGGAGCGTAACATGAAGGTATTGGTATTGGCAGAAAAACCGTCCGTGGCCAGAGAGATTGCACGTGTGATGGGTAGCCGCGAGAAGCATAAAAGTTATATAGAAGGACCCCAGTACGTGGTGACGTGGGCACTGGGACATTTGGTCGGCTTAGCAGAGCCGGAGGATTACGATTCTAAGTATGCGACCTGGAATTTGGAGGACCTGCCTATTCTTCCGAAGAGTTCAAAGTTAAAGGTGCTGCGCGAAAGTAACCATCAGTTCAAAGCTGTGCAGCAGCTCATGAAGCGGCAGGACATTGGAGAGCTTATCGTGGCAACAGATGCTGCTCGTGAAGGAGAATTGTTGGCACGCTGGATCATCCAAATGGCAAACTGGAAAAAGCCCTTCCGGCGCTTATGGATCTCCTCGCAGACGGACAAGGCGATTAAGGCAGGTTTTGCAAAGCTATTGCCTGGTCAGCAGTTTGATCGTTTATATGAATCGGCTCGCTGTAGAGCTGAAGCAGACTGGATGATTGGTCTCAATGTAACTCGCGCGTTGACTTGTCGTTATAACGCCCAACTTTCGGCTGGAAGAGTGCAGACGCCAACGCTGGGGATGATTATGGAGCGTGAGAAAGAAATTACCGAATTCCGTTCTCAGGAATATGATACTTTGACGGCGGATTTCGGCGATTTTCAGGCAACTTGGCGGGCAGAGAGCGGGGATTCACGCATGTTTGACCGCACTCAAGCAGAGGCTTTGCGCCGCAGGCTTGAGGGGGCTAAAGGCACAGTTGCGAGTGTTAAAAAGAGCGAAAAGAACGAGCCTCACCCGCTAGCGTATGATTTAACGGAGCTGCAAAGAGATGCTAATCAGCGCTATGGCTTTTCGGCTAAACAAACGTCTAATCTGCTTCAGCGTCTGTATGAACAGCATAAGCTGGTGACCTATCCACGTACGGACAGCCGTTATCTGACATCCGATATGGTGGACACACTTAAGGAAAGGCTCAGTAGTGTAGCAGTAGGTCCATATGCTTTCTTGGCACGTCCGCTATTGCGTAACAACCTACCAATCACAAAGCGAATTGTGGATGACAGTAAAGTCACGGATCATCATGCGATTATTCCTACTGAGCAGACATTATTGCTTAATCAGTTGAGCCCAGAGGAACGTAAACTGTATGATCTGATTGCACGACGTTTTATCAGTCTATTCTATCCACCTGCACGTTATGATGCTGTAGCCGTATCAGTAACGGTGGAGCAGGAGACGTTTCAGGTAAAAGGCACAACGGTAAAAGATAGCGGATGGCGTGCTGTATATGACGCGAACCATTATGATATGGATGATGAAGAAGCAGAGGATCGGGAAAACAATGGACAAGGCGTTATTTTACCTGAGCTGCAAAAAGGAGATTCAGTCCGGTTACAACGTTGTCTTGTACGAGCTGGGCGAACGATGCCGCCGAAGCGGTATACAGAAGCAGCCCTGCTCGCTCAGATGGAAAAGCATGGACTGGGTACTCCTGCTACCCGTGCCGATCTGATTGAGAAGCTTGTCAGCTCGGATACGATTGAGCGTCAGGGGAACGTGATGCATCCCACAGGGAAAGGTAAGCAACTGATTGAACTGGCGGCTCCACAGCTTAGAACGCCCGAACTGACGGCACGTTGGGAAGCGGAGCTGGAACGGATTGCTCGTGGTCAAGGACAACCGGAACCGTTTTTGAATTCTATTCGTGCTATGGCGAAAGAGTTGGTTTCCACTGTAAAAAATAGCAGTGCGGAGTACAAGCCCCACAACGTGACGAATAGTCATTGTCCTGATTGTGGTACAAAGCTGTTGGAGAAGAAGGGGAAGAAAGGAAAGTTCCTTGTATGTCCAAGTGCGGATTGCGGTTACCGTCGTTCAGGGGAAAAACGTTTGTCCAATCGACGTTGTCCGCAGTGTCATAAGAAAATGGAAATGAAAGAGGGCAAGGCAGGGCTATATGTAAGATGCCTGCCCTGCGGCATTACTGAGACGTTGGATAATGACAAGCAGCGGGTAAACAAACGGGAACAGCAAAAGCTAGTAAGACAATTTGAAAAGCAGGAATCTTTTGGCTCCAGTTTGGGTGATTTGCTAAAAGCAGCGATGGAACAAAAGCAGGGCAAATAACGGATGACCAAAAGTGCTGTAGTCAACATAATCAGCAGGTATACGTCGGTATAAAAACGATCACTCCTTGGCATGGTAATCCGAGGAGGTGAGTATTTATGCCCAAGCATAAGTCGCTTAAAATCAATAATCAGCAAAATAAATCAAGTATTCTGGAGGAAGAAATCGCTCCTCATCCAGAGAAGCAAGCGAAATATCCTCCAAGCTTGAATGGGATTCCCAAACAGCAGTCTTGATGCTACATGGGAGGAACAACGAATTACTGTTTAAGACCAAGACGATTGGATATCAGATGAAATAGTTACTAATGCTAGAATTGTCTCGCAAAAAAAAGAAGCAGCAGTTACGGTGGTCAACCGTAATCGCTGCTTCTTTTTCATAATAAAGATGATCTATTTATTTGATTTGGGATGACTGCTTTTAGTATTCATTAAAAAAGGATTGAATTTGGTTAACATCGTGTGTTTGGGTCAAAGCAAGCATGAGCAAAATCCGTGCTTTTTGCGGATTAAGCGAATCGGTCGACACAAAGTTCGATGCCGCGTCTTTTGTTGACGGGGACACAACTCCACTTCCCACGCGGCTGGAGCGGGCAATGATCACTCCTTTTTTACCTGCGGCCTCTGCGCCCTCTGAGGAGGTCTTGGACAAGGAACCATTACCGGAACCAGCTACGACAATACCCTTGGCACCAGCTGCTACGGCTGCATCATATAGATAGCGACCATTGTTTTGATACTCGTATAAAATATCTACTTGCGGCAGTTGAGTCAGGTTAGAGATGTCGAATACAGAAGAAGTCGTATGCTTGTGCGTGGATTTGTTGTAGTAGTACACTTGATCACCCACAACAGCTCCAAGGTATCCCTGCTCCACAGACTTGAACGTATCGACTGCTGTTGTGTTTGTTTTAGTAATATATCTTGCTGCACCGATACGGTCGTTCAGCAGGACGAGTACACCCTGACCTTTAGAGGCCGAAGCCCCGGCGACTTTCACTGCATTATACAGGTTGAAGGGACCATCGGCACTGATGGCAGTAGCTGGACGCATAGAGCCAACGACAACTACTGGCTTATCGCTTTTGATAACAAGATTGAGGAAATAAGCGGTTTCTTCTAATGTATCTGTGCCATGTGTAATGACAATGCCGTCTACATCGTCTCTGGCAAGCAGTTCATTGGTACGTTTGGCAAGTTTTAAGAGGATCTCATTATTAACGTCGGGGCTACCTACATTAACAACTTGCTCACCACTGACATTTGCAATACTTTTCATCTCAGGAACGGCATTGATCAGAGTTTCCACACCTAACGCTCCTGCTTTGTAGCCGGTCGTATCCGTATTGACGGAAGATGATCCTGCAATGGTCCCTCCCGTGGCAAGTATTTTAATATTGGGTAAATGATTGGTTTGAGGATTTGCGGATTTGTCCGACGTTGTAGTGGCAGAAGTAGGTGCAGTTGTGCTGGTTGTAGCTGCTGCCGCAGCGTTGGCGGTAAATCCACCACTCCACAAGGTACTTCCGAGAATAAAGCTAGCCAACAGGGGAATCATCGTCATTTTTTTCATGTTAGTCATATAAAGCTCCTCTCCAATCTTAAACCTCAAATATTAATGATAGATTAACTGACAAATAATTTGTCGAATTACGTTAATATCACGAATTATAGGGTGTAAAATTGTTTTTAGTCAACACTTATGTTAGGGAATATGACTTTAGAACTTGTTTATTATAAATGTAATCGATTTCAAAAAAATATTTGCAAAAACAACAAGCAGATATCTCATAAGGAGTCTGCTTGCTGTTATTGTGGAAGCTAAACAACGGAGTTTACCTTGTACTCAATTCTCAGGAAAAGCTGCAAGGTTAAGTTGATACTATACGTTAATAACGTGGCTATACAGCTTAATACAGATTCCTTGATCAAGGATTGTTGGTATGCTGTTTTGTCGGCAAGCTGGCGCTGGGAGTTCCTTTTCCTCGTTTGCGGTTGCGTTCTGCCTTTTTTGCATTTTCTCGCAGCTTTTCAACGTATTCATGGGTGCTTTCCATCGTAGTCCCTCCTTTAAGACGAAATAGATGCACTCGGGGATCGCCCTTATGCCACCTTACTATTTCCGCAAAAGCACTATCCAAGTCAGGGGAGGCGTTGTTTCTGTAAAAGGGGTGGGGTTATAATGAGGGGGAGCGCTATATAAGGCCTAATCCTGAACTTGGTAGGTGTGCAAAAGGAGGAGAGACATTGCAGACAGGCTTGTTGGTATGGCTGCTGTTTATCAATGCAGTAGGCTATCTGGTAATGTCGGAAGATAAAAAGAGAGCACGTAAACATCGCGATCGTGTACCTGAACGGACGTTGTTTTTCCTGGCCCTGATCGGGGGAGCATTAGGCGTGCTAATTGCCATGTACCGTAAACGCCATAAAACACGGCATATGAGCTTCAGATTTGGTATTCCTGCGTTGCTATTCATGAACGCATTGCTGTATGGGTATTTTTTACGGTAAAGGGGAGGAGTTTAGGTTCTCATAGGGAAGTTTAATGATGAGTGAGAAGACTACTCCAGCCATCCAGTGATGACATGGCATGAACAACAGGACTACATATTTCAGGCTTTGGAATCAACAAACTGAATGAGGAAGAGGTGCGTATTATGCTATTTTCAAAAATATTGCTTGCTTATGACGGTTCGGATGCATCCAACAAGGCTTTGTTGAAGGCGACTGAATTGGTCAAGGCATCACCGTCCTCGCAGCTTGAGGTGGTAACAGCATTTGATTTTCCACGGATTTTTATGGGCGAAGGTTTGGCTCCTATTCCAGCTTCGGTGAATAAAGAATATTACGATTTGGCCGAACAAACTACGGATGAAGTTAAAAAGCGGCTTGCTGAGCAGGGCGTAGATGCCAAGGTGGAGCTCATTCAAGGTTCGCCAGCCGAAGTCATTTTGGATTATGCCAATGAGAATGACTTCGATGTGATTGTGATTGGTAGCCGCGGTTTAGGTGGTATCCGTGAATTCGTATTGGGTAGCGTAAGCCACAATGTGGTGCAGCATGCGCGTATTCCTGTGCTGGTCGTAAAATAACTGAATAAAAAAGTAAAAGTCGGTTTACTGCCTGTATAGGGAGTGCCGACTTTTATTTTTGTCAGTGAAATGCGGTGCGCTCGCTGTTATCAGGATAGGTGAGAGATAGCTAAATGTAATACAATAGTCCTGACCTATGGGTATATAAGGGTGTTGATTTTGTTAAACACGAACATTCTATTGTATGGTTATTATAATGTTCGTTTTCAAGTTGACATAAGGTGTAGGGAATTGTTAAACTAGGAAGTGTATTGTCGATAAAAAATGAACTTAAGGTGCAATTTAATAAGGTACACATGTTTGAGCCGAAACTGACCACGATCATACTTGTAAAGAATATCGTTGGGTATGGAATAGGCACAATGCTAACTCGTATAATGCCGGGGATATGGCCCGGAAGTTTCTACCTGGAAACCTTAAATTTCCGGACTACGGGAGACATACGGCTGAAGCCGCATTGGATGCGGTGGAAGAGGCTTGCTTTTGGCATGCCTTTAAGAGGCTCTGTCGTTTGTTTTTTCGTAGTCCGGTGTCTTGAAAATAACGTTATTTTCGAGTGCCGGATTTTTGGCGCTTATTGATAAACAGGGAGTGAAGGACATGTCAGTGCAGGTCGCTGTCATTATGGGCAGCACATCAGACTGGGACACCATGCAGCATGCATGTGCTGTGCTGGACGAGCTTGAAATCGGATATGAGAAAAAAGTAGTTTCAGCCCATCGTACACCGGATTTAATGTTTCGTTTTGCAGAAGAGGCCGCCGGGCGTGGACTAAAGGTCATTATTGCTGGAGCGGGTGGGGCTGCGCATCTGCCAGGGATGGTGGCTGCGAAGACATCCTTGCCGGTCATTGGTGTGCCTGTTCAGTCGAAGGCTCTGAACGGTCTGGACTCCCTGCTCTCCATTGTGCAGATGCCGGGTGGTATTCCGGTTGCCACTGTGGCAATCGGTAAGGCAGGTGCTACGAATGCAGGGCTGCTGGCAACACAAATATTAGGCGCTTTTGACGAAAAGATAAGCCAGCGGGTTTTGGCGAGACGCGACCGTATCCGTGATGAGGTGCTGGAAGGCAGTGACTCGCTATGAATGGGGCATGTGAACCCACAGGCCGTATCAGACCTCCTGGTACAACGATTGGACTTTTGGGAGGCGGGCAATTAGGAAGAATGCTTGTACTGGCGGGAACCAGTCTAGGATATCGCTTTGTGACACTGGACCCTACACCGGATAGCCCATGTGGACAGGTGTCAGAACAAATCCGCGCTGCCTATGATGATGAGCATGCAGCCAGAGAGCTGGCTGAGCGGTGCGATGTGATCACGTATGAGTTTGAAAATGTGGACGCGGGTGTGGCTGCACTTTTGGAACAGGAATCCAGCGTTCCGCAAGGCAGCAGTCTTTTGTACACAACCCAGCATCGTCTGAGAGAGAAGCGTTCTATTGAAGCTGCTGGTGTCCCTGTCGCTCCGTATCGTGAAATCAGTAGTCCTGCGGATATGGTTCAAGCGGTAGCTGAACTGGGTGTACCGTGTGTGCTCAAGACAGCAGTCGGTGGTTATGATGGCAAGGGACAAGTGGTCATTCGCCAACCGGAGGAAGCCACGGCTGCCTACGAACAACTGGCAGGAGGCGGTGCAGAACTGGTATTGGAACAGTTCATTCGTTTTCGCTGCGAAATCTCGGTGATTGTAGCTCGCAGCACGAACGGTGAAGCCAAAGCCTTTCCACCTGCCGAAAACATTCACGTGAACAATATTTTGCACACGTCGATTGTGCCTGCGCGTGTGCCAGAACCTGTCCAGGAGGAAGCGCGAAAGTTAGCGCTGGCTGTGGCAGAGTCGCTGGGTGCGGTGGGACTGCTCGCTGTGGAGATGTTTGTCACCGAAGATGGACAATTGTACGTTAATGAGTTGGCACCACGACCGCATAACTCCGGCCATTACACGATGGAGGGATGCGCGACGTCGCAATTCGAGCAGCACATACGTGCGATTTGCGGTTTACCCTTGGGCAGCACGAAGCTGCTGACTTCCGTCGTGATGGTCAATGTGTTAGGTGAGCATTTGGAGGGCGTGGTTCGGCGGTTTGCGCAATCGGATGTTGAAGCTGAAAGATTGGATGTTGTACCCAAGCTGCATTTGTATGGAAAAAGTGAAGCCAAGCCAGGCCGAAAGATGGGACATATTAATCTATTGTGCCAGGATGCGGAACAAGCGCTGGAATGGATTGAACAAACCAATATTTGGGGGAATAAATAGTCATGATCGAACGCTATAGCAGACCGGAAATGAGAGCCATTTGGACGGAAGAAAATAAATTTAAAGCGTGGCTGGAAGTAGAGCTGTGTGCCTGTGAAGCTTGGGCGGAATTAGGGGTTATCCCAAAAGAGGATACTGTGGCTCTGCGTAAGAATGCAAGTTTTGATATTGAACGGATCTATGAAATTGAGCAGGAGACAAGACATGATGTCATTGCTTTTACCCGCACGGTGTCCGAAAGTCTTGGAGACGAGCGCAAATGGGTACATTATGGTTTGACTTCCACAGACGTAGTTGATACGGCACTGGGCTACCTGTTAAAGCAGGCGAATGAAATCCTGGAGCGCGATATCTTGAATTTTATTGAAATTTTGAAGGAAAAGGCATTGGCTTACAAGCATACACCGATGATGGGACGTACACACGGAGTACATGCTGAGCCAACAACGTTTGGACTGAAGATGGGATTGTGGTACGAGGAAATGAAGCGCAATCTGGAACGCTTTCGTTTTGCGGCTGACCAAGTACAATACGGTAAAATGTCCGGTGCAGTGGGAACATATGCCAACATTGACCCGGCTGTAGAAGAATTTGTATGCCGCAAGCTGGGCACCAAGCCTGCACCGATTTCTACACAGACGCTACAGCGCGACCGTCATGCCGAATACATGGCAACATTGGCGTTGATCGCCACATCATTGGACAAATTTGCTACAGAAGTCCGTGCTCTGCAAAAGAGTGAGTTCCGCGAGGTGGAAGAAGCCTTTGCCAAGGGTCAAAAAGGATCTTCCGCGATGCCGCATAAACGCAATCCGATCGGAAGTGAAAACATCTCCGGTCTGGCACGCGTGATTCGTGGGCATATGGTATCGGCGTATGAGAACGTAACCCTGTGGCATGAACGCGACATTTCGCATTCTTCCGTAGAACGCATCATTCTGCCGGATGCAACGATGCTGTTGAACTACATGCTGAACCGTTTTGGTAATATCGTAAAAAATCTGACGGTCTTCCCTGAAAATATGAAGCGCAATATGGCCCGTACGTACGGCGTACCGTTCTCCGGTCGTATTATGACCAAGCTGATCGACAAAGGCTTTAGTCGTGAAAAAGCTTACGATACTGTGCAGCCGCGTGCTATGCAGGCGTGGGAAGAGCAACGCCAATTCCGCGAAATCGTCGAGACGACCCCGGAAATTACTGCCGTGCTCAGCGCAGACGAAATCGAGGACGCGTTCAACCCAGCCTGGCATCTGAAGAACGTGGATACGATCTTCAAAAAGCTGGGATTAGGGGAGTAGGAGGGAATGTTGGTGCGTGGTGAGGCCGCTGCGCGAACGGATCATTCTTCCGATTGCTGTTGCCCCTGGATTCCTGTGATTGTATAAGACCAGATATTGGTTGGAATCCAGAGGCAAAGGCAAGCGCTAACGCTTCTCCAGAACGATTCCGTCCGCTCCGCTGCTTCCAGCACCAACCTTCATGAGGGAGCAGAACTAGGGGTGGTGCGACACATAAGATGCCGCACCACCCCGAAGAACGATAGAAAAGCGTGTTCCACTGCTTTTCTATCGCAGGCAACGTTCTCGTGAGGGCTGCCGAATTTGCGTAGCAAACAGCCCGCGGCCCTCACGAGCACGCGCAGGCTCAAGAAGCGAAGCCTTGAGCCACCGTATCCGTGCGCATGCGTAGCATATGCGCACAACAGGCGAAGCCCAATGCTCGCTGCACGGCATGCCGAGCTACGGCCACGGGCAGAATGGTTTGGCGGTATGTAGACGCTGAACCACGATTGAGCTGTAAGCGGCATAAAACTTGTCGCTTAGAGTCGGAAGCGTGAATACATTGTTAATACGTAAAAACGTCGATCTGTACTAACGTAAAAGCGTTGCTGGATGAGGGCTTGTGCCAACAAGCCTTCATCCAGCGGAACGCGCTCACTCCACCGTAGCTCCAGTAACCCGCCATCCCCTGCTCACTAGCCAACCCTTGCGGGAGTCCCGAGGGCAGCAGCCCTGGGGGTCCTCCCTGAGGGGAGGATTTAGGAGGGGCAAGGTTGATTTAGGAGCGGTAATACTCTTTTGAAAGAGGTGTAATGAAATGTCATTGTCTACTGCCGAAGGTCTGATCCATGCGCCGCTCTTGTACAAAGGCAAGGTGCGTGAACTGTATGATCTCGGAGAGCATTTTCTGATTGTCGTGACGGACCGAATTTCGGCTTTTGATTATGTGTTAGAGCCGCCCGTGCCCGAAAAGGGGAACGTGCTGAATAAGCTCAGCGCTTTCTGGTTTGAGCAGACGAAAGACTTGTTGGAAAACCATGTCGTGCACACCGATGTGAACAAGCTCGGGCATGTGATCGACGAACAGAATAAAGAGTTGCTGAAGGACCGTATCATGGTCACGCTGAAGGCTGAACGCATCGACATTGAGTGTGTGGTGCGCGGATATATTACCGGAGGCGGCTGGCGTCAGTATGAGCAGAACGGTGAGGTGAACGGCATTCCATTGCCAGAGGGACTGCGTAAAAATGAGCGCTTTCCCAAGCCTTTATTTACACCGGCTGCAAAAAATGATGTTGGACACGACGAGGACATTTCTCTCCATCAGATGAAAGAGCTGGTCGGGGTTGAATTGACAGGCGAGCTTGAAGAAAAAAGCCTGGCGTTGTACGAATTTGCACGTGCTTTCTGTGAGAAGCGGGGGATTATTTTAGCCGATTGCAAGTTTGAGTTTGGTCTTGTTAACGGTAAGGTGATTTTGATTGACGAAATTTTCACTCCAGATTCATCCCGTTTTTGGGCTCAGGAAAAGTATGAGCTGGATGTTGAGATTGACAGCATGGACAAGGAGCCGGTACGAAGCTATTTGGCATCATCCGGTTGGGACAAGAATAGCAAGCCCGATCCGTTGCCTGCTGAGGTCGTAGAAGAAACAACTGCAAGATATACGGATATTTGGCGGCGTCTGACGGCACAGTAAATAGTAATCATAATTCAACCAAAAGGATTCACTCATTCGGAGGAGGAACTGAAGGAACATGATGAAAGCAACAGTCTATGTCACGATTAAGCAAAGCGTTTTGGACCCGCAGGGGGTTGCGGTGCAAGGCGCACTGCATTCTATGGGTTTCGGAGAAGTGGACAGCGTCAGAATTGGTAAGTATATGGAATTGAATCTGGATACAACAGACCGCGAGAGTGCTGAAAAGCGCATCATTGAGATGTGCGAAAAGCTGTTGGCCAACACGGTCATTGAAGACTACCGCTACGAACTGGAGGGCTGATTCCATGAAATTTGCAGTTCTGGTTTTTCCGGGCTCCAACTGTGATATTGACTGCTATAAGGCGGTAGAGGACACGGTCGGTGAACCTGTCGATTATGTTTGGCATACTGCGACGGATCTGTCGCCTTATGATTGTATTCTTGTTCCAGGAGGCTTCTCTTACGGGGATTACCTGCGTTGCGGCGCGATTTCCCGGTTTGCTCCGGTGATGAAGGAAGTAGCCAAAGCGGCTGCTGAGGGGAAATACATTTTAGGTATCTGTAACGGTTTTCAAATTCTGACTGAAGCTGGGCTGTTGCCAGGCGCTTTGCGCCGTAATCTGTCGATGAAATTCCGTTGCCATGATACGGTGTTGAAGGTTGCGAATAACCAAACACCTTTTACAAAAGATTACGCTGCTGGTGAAGAGATCGTCATTCCGATCGCCCACGGCGAAGGCAACTATTACTGTGATGATGAGACGCTGGCTCGCTTGCAGGCGAATAACCAGATCGTATTTACGTATAGAGATAATCCAAACGGTTCCGTGACGGATATCGCAGGGATTTGTAATGAACAAGGAAACGTGCTGGGCATGATGCCTCATCCGGAACGCGCGGTGGACGCATTGCTCGGAACGGATGACGGCAAACGTATGTTTACATCTATTTTGAATGCTTGGAGGGATCGACATGGCGCAGCAAGTGTCCGCTAAGGAACCGACGGCAGAGCAGGTTGCCGAACATAAACTGTATCAGCAGATGGGTGTATCGGACAGTGAATATGCGTTGATCTGTGAATTCATGGGACGTCAGCCGAATTATACGGAGATTGGCGTATTCAGTGTCATGTGGTCAGAGCATTGTGCTTACAAAAACTCTAAGCCGTTGCTGCGTCGTTTTCCAACGAGCGGTCCGCGAGTTCTGATGGGACCCGGCGAGGGCGCAGGCATTGTAGATATCGGTGACAATCAAGCGGTTGTATTTAAAATCGAAAGTCATAACCATCCGTCGGCTGTGGAGCCTTTTCAAGGGGCAGCGACTGGGGTAGGCGGTATCATCCGTGATATTTTCTCCATGGGTGCAAGACCTGTCGCGGTGTTGAACTCTCTGCGTTTTGGGAAGCTGGAGAGCGACCGTGTGAAATATTTGTTCGAGCATGTGGTATCTGGTATTGCGGGATATGGGAACTGTATCGGTATTCCGACTGTAGGTGGCGAGGTTGTATTTGATGAAAGCTACGAAGGCAATCCGCTCGTTAATGCAATGTGTGTCGGACTGATTGACCATGATAAAATCCAGCGTGGTGTTGCTAAAGGGGTCGGTAATCCAGTGTTCTATGTGGGCCCGCCGACAGGTCGTGATGGGATTCACGGAGCGACATTCGCATCGGTTGAACTGACAGAAGAATCTGAAGCGAACCGGACTGCGGTTCAAGTAGGCGATCCTTTTATGGAGAAGCTGGTTATGGAATCCTGTCTGGAACTGATCGACAGCGGTATTGTGCTGGGTATTCAGGATATGGGTGCCGCAGGACTTACCTGCTCCAGCGCGGAGATGGCGAGCAAGGCTGGCAACGGCCTGGAGCTGTATCTGGATCAGGTACCGCAGCGTGAAGAGGGTATGACACCTTATGAAATGATGCTGTCCGAATCACAGGAACGGATGCTGTTCGTAGTAGAGCCTAAGGATGAAGCACAGGCACTGGAAATTTTCGAGCGTTGGGGTGTTATTTGTGCCAAGGTCGGTAAAGTGACGGATGACGGTCGTTTGCGTTTGTTCCATCACAATGAAGTGGTCGGAGATATGCCAGTGACGGCGCTGGTTGACGAGTGTCCGATTTATGACAAGCCTTCCGAAGTCCCTGCTTATTATGAGCAAAATGCTGCTATTGACACACTTCGTTACGCTGAAGTGACGGATTTGAACGGTGCGTTGAAAAAGGTGCTGTCTTCACCAAGTGTAGCCAGTAAGAAATGGGTATACGAGCAGTATGACTACATGGTTCGCACGAGTACAGCCGTTCGTCCGGGATCGGATGCAGCTGTAGTGACTGTGCGCGGAACTCGTAAGGGACTCGCCATGACGACAGATTGTAACGGACGTTATGTATACCTTGATCCAGAGGTAGGTGGACGGATTGCAGTCAGCGAAGCAGCGCGTAACATTGTATGCTCCGGCGGCGAGCCGTTGGCGATTACGGATAACCTGAACTTCGGTAACCCTGAAAAGCCGGATATTTTCTGGCAAATGGAAAAAGCCGTGGACGGTATGGCAGAGGCTTGCCGTGTACTGGATACACCTGTTATCGGGGGCAATGTCAGCTTGTACAATGAAAATGCTAAAGGCTCCATCTATCCGACGCCTGTTGTCGGTATGGTAGGTCTGGTACATGATACAGATCACATTACGACACAAGGCTTCAAAGCCGAAGGTGATGTAATTTTCCTAGTGGGGGAAACGAAGGCCGAGCTGGGAGGCAGTGAGTTCCAAGCTGTCGTACACGGTGTATCCGAGGGACGCCCACCTGAGCTGGATTTGAACGTAGAGAAAAAACTGCTGACTGCGGTACTGGGAGCGATTCAGACCGGATTGGTACAATCTGCGCATGATTTGGCAGAGGGCGGATTGGCTGTAGCGCTTGCAGAATCCGGGATTAGCGGCGGATTGGGAGCACAGGTCAACGTAGAAACGAGCTTGCGTCCTGACCATGCGTTGTTTAGCGAAACTCAATCCCGTATTTTGTTATCTGCATCGCCGGATAAAGCGTCTGCTCTGGAAGCACATCTGCGTGGTTTGGAAGTGCCAGTTACCGTATTAGGAAAAGTTGAAGGATCACAATTGACAGTTGAGGTGAACGGACAACCCGCTTTGAACGAGGCAGTCGCCAGTTTGAAGCAAATCTGGGAGGATGTCATTCCATGTCTGATGAAATAACAGCACGGACGTTGTGGACTGGAGATTATTATAATGAAGGCTCTGGTAAAGAGGGGCTGTTTGATAAATTAAAAGAGGAATGCGGCGTGTTTGGAGTATATAGACACTCCGATGCCGCTTCCCTAGCATATTACGGATTGCATGCACTCCAGCATCGCGGGGAGGAAAGTGCGGGCATCTGTGTGAGCAGTGGCGACGAGTTCCATTATCATCGTGGAATGGGGCTTGTAAAAGAAGTATTCAATAAAGATTTGATGGCTTCGCTGACAGGCGATATTGCCATAGGACATGTGCGCTACTCGACAAGTGGAGACAGTAAGCTAACGAATGCACAGCCTTTGGTGTTTAAGTATCGTGATGGGGATCTAGCGGTAGCTACGAACGGGAATATCGTGAATGCTTTGCAAATCCGGCATGAGCTGGAGCAGGGCGGGTCTATTTTTCAAACGACCAGCGATACAGAAGTAGTGGCGCATTTGATCGCACGATCGTCCAAGGATTTGGTGGAGGCTGCCAAAGATGCATTGAAGCGTATTGTCGGCGGATTTGCTTTTCTCATTATGACCAACGATAAACTGCTGGTCGCTTCTGATCCCAATGGCTTGCGTCCGTTGACGATGGGCAGATTAGGTGATGCATATTTGTTTGCCTCCGAAACCTGTGCTTTGGAAACGATTGGAGCAGAGCTGTTGCGCGATATCGAGCCGGGTGAACTGTTGGTGTTGGACAAAAATGGTCTGCACGAAGACCGTTACAGTGAAGGCAAGCATCGTAAAGCACTGTGCGCGATGGAATATATTTATTTTGCCCGTCCTGACAGTGATTTGAATGGTTCTAATCTTCATGCTGCACGCAAAAGAATGGGGAGCCAGATGGCGCTGGAAGCTTTTGTCGATGCGGATCTGGTGACAGGAGTGCCGGATTCCAGTATTTCGGCTGCGATTGGTTATGCAGAGCAGACAGGTATTCCTTATGAGCTGGGTATGATTAAAAATAAATACACTGGACGTACCTTCATTCAGCCGAGTCAGGAGCTACGCGAGCAGGGTGTGAAAATGAAGCTGAGCGCTGTACGCCGTGTTGTTGAAGGTAAACGAGTCATTATGATCGACGATTCTATCGTACGGGGCACTACATCCCGTCGAATCGTGAATATGCTGCGGGATGCAGGGGCACTGGAGGTACATGTACGTATTACCTCACCGCCTTTCAAAAACCCGTGCTTCTATGGCATCGACACGCCGGATCGCCGGGAACTGATCGCTTCGTCCAAAACCGTCGAGGAAATTCGTGAGGAAATTAACGCCGATTCGCTCTACTTTATGAGCGCCGAGGGTTTGATTGCCGCTGTAGGAGGATATAACGAACAGGATTACAAAGGCGGCTTGTGCCTAGCCTGTTTCGATAATGATTACCCGACTCAGGTAGATTTCAAAGGTGAAGAAAAGTTCGGATGTAGTTGTTGAGAAAAGGGAACAAAAGAAGCACAGTGGTGCATGGCAGGAATGGGGATGTCGGTTTTGAGGGGGCCACTCCGCGTGTGGAAGGTTCTTCCGATCGCTGTTGCCGCTGGATTCCTGGATTGGAATAACCCATTACAGGGTTAGAATCCAGCGGCAAAGGCGAACGCTTTCGCTTCTCCAGAATCCTTCCACCCGCTCCGTTCCTCAGGTGTGCAGCATTTTGCAGCAGTGACTGTACCTCTTCTGTTCCCACGGGGAAGAGGATAGGTAAGGCAGTTAAAAACTCATGGCATAACTATTTCATGCCATGAGTTTTTAACGGAGCGGTGACTCACAAAAAGTCACCCTGCTCTTATAAGGTTGAGCCAGCGAAGCGAAGCTCAACAGCAGGCAAGGCGAAGCTGCCTGCCTCAATGGTCAAATAAGTAAGCCGCCCGTTGGCGCTGCTCACTTATTTGACCGGCACGTCCCCGCCTTTGCGAAGCAAACAGCCCGGGACGTGCCCCGCCGCCACTGCATAGGCGGCCTTGCACTAAAGCGTGTCCTTTGTATTCGCGGGTATAGCCCACGAATACAAAGGACAACACGCGACTCACAGCACGAACCAACCACCAAGCAGCACCCAACCTTACACATCTGACCGACTCTTGAGGGGTCCAGGGGGAGCAGCCCCATGGAATCCTCCCTGTTAGGGAGGACTTAGGAGGGTCAATCATTTGAAGGAGTGTTCATGAATGTCCGAAGCATACAAAAACGCAGGGGTAGATATCGCTGCCGGTAATGAAGCAGTAGAACGGATGAAAAAGCACGTTAAACGTACCTTCCGTCCCGAAGTGCTGACGGACTTGGGCGGATTCGGTGCGTTGTTCGGCCTGAATAAGGATAAGTACGATGAGCCTGTACTCGTTTCCGGTACCGATGGTGTCGGCACGAAGCTGAAGCTTGCTTTCGCAATGGATCGTCATGACACCATTGGTATTGACGCGGTTGCGATGTGTGTAAACGACATTATCGTCGGGGGCGCGGAGCCACTCTTTTTTCTGGATTACCTCGCTTGTGACAAGGTTGTACCCGAGAAAATTGAAGCTATAGTCGCTGGAATCGCAGAGGGTTGCCATCAATCGGGCTGTGCGCTGGTCGGCGGTGAAACCGCAGAAATGCCAGGGATGTACAGCGAGGGTGAATATGATATTGCCGGATTCACGGTAGGGATTGTAGATAAAAGCAAAATCATCAACGGTAGCTCGATTGCTCCCGGAGATACCGTTATTGGACTGGCTTCAAGTGGAGTTCACAGTAACGGCTTCTCACTGGTTCGCAAGCTGTTATTGGAACAGCAGGGCTATGATTTGCATGATGAAATCGAAGGCTTGAACGGCAAACTGGGCGATGTACTGCTGGAGCCGACGAAAATTTACGTGAAATCCGTTTTGGCATTGCTGGACAAGGTAAAAGTAAAAGGCATGGCGCATATCACAGGTGGCGGTTTTATTGAAAATATCCCTAGAGTGTTACCGGATCACGTCAATGTGGATATAGAATACGGCACTTGGCCGATTTTGCCAATCTTCCAGCTCATGCAGGAAAAAGGCGCAATCTCCAACAAAGACATGTTCACAACCTTTAATATGGGAATTGGAATGGTAATCGTTGTAGGCGAAGAGCATGCACAGACTGCACTGGAAGTTCTGAAGGAACAGGGCGAAGCTGCATATGTGATCGGAAAAGTAACGGAAGGCAGTTCTATCGTGACCTTTACGGGAGCCGAGGTGTAATGAACGAGTACCGGATTGCTGTTTTTGCATCAGGCGAGGGGACGAATTTTCAGTCATTGGTGGATGCGGCTGCACGAGAAGAACTGGGCGGCGCCTCGGTAGAATTGCTCATCTGTGACAAGCCTGCGGCTCCTGCCGTAGCTAGAGCACAGAAAGCTGGAATTGCGTGCCATACTTTTCGACCCAAGGAATATCTTTCTCGAGAAGACTATGAGCGTGAACTGGTGACTTTACTGGAGCAGAAATCGATTGATCTCATCGTGTTAGCTGGCTACATGCGTTTGCTATCCAGCGTCATGGTCGATGCCTACGCAGGAAAAATCATTAATATTCATCCGTCACTACTTCCGGCATTTCCAGGGAAAGATGCTGTT
Organism: Paenibacillus sp. FSL P2-0322; assembly: GCF_037975315.1. NCBI lineage: Bacteria > Bacillati > Bacillota > Bacilli > Caryophanales > Paenibacillaceae > Paenibacillus > Paenibacillus sp. FSL P2-0322. The sequence goes on from NZ_CP150243.1 coordinate 927,356, forward strand.
GGACAGGCATTGGCCTATGGGGTCAAGGTAAGTGGCGTCACCGTTCATTTTGTGGACGGGGGCATGGATACGGGTGCCATTATTGCCCAGCGTGTCGTGGAAGTTGACGACCATGATACAGCGGAATCCTTATCCGCAGCCATTCAATCCGTGGAACGTCAGCTATATCCAGAGGTAGTTGGCAAATTGGCCCAAGGCAAAATCCAATTAAATGGTCGCAAAGTGATTTCACTTCTCTAAGAATGATTGTAATTTGTCATATCATTGTCATATCAAGGATGCTGTACAGGCATTTTCCGATATTTCTCGGGAAATAAAATGATAAAAGAGAATTTTGCAAAATTCTGAAAGAGCTAAAGGAGGAGACAGGGTGAGTATTAAAAGAGCGCTCGTCAGCGTATCGGATAAGCGGGGGATCGTGGAATTTTGCCGCGAGTTGTCCAAATTGGGTGTGGAGATCGTTTCGACAGGGGGAACGAGCAGCTTGTTGTCGAAGGAGGGCATTCCCGTCATCGGCATTTCAGAGGTAACGGGTTTTCCTGAAATTATGGATGGACGTGTTAAAACACTCCACCCTGCGGTACACAGCGGCTTGCTGGCTGTTCGGGATAATGAAGAGCATCAGCGTCAGATGAAAGAACTTGGATTGGGTTATATAGATCTGGTCGTTGTGAATCTGTATCCTTTTGCGGAAACGATTGCCAAACCCGGTGTAACTTATGAGGACGCGATTGAAAATATCGACATCGGCGGTCCAACGATGCTGCGTTCTGCGGCAAAAAATCATGCTTTTGTCAGTGTGGTGGTCGATGCTGATGACTATAGCACAGTGCTGGAGGAAATCCGTAAGGATGGCGATACGGAACTGAATACCCGTAAGCGTCTGGCCGCAAAAGTTTTCCGTCATACGGCGTCATACGACGCTTTGATATCCGATTATTTGTCGAATGTGACAGGCGAGCCGTTGCCTGAGCGATACACCGTAACCTATGAAAAAATTCAGGATTTGCGTTATGGCGAAAATCCGCATCAGCAGGCGGCATTTTACCGTGAGCCATTGGCGGCAAAGGGTACACTGACAACAGCGAAACAACTTCACGGCAAAGAGCTGTCTTACAATAACATCAATGATGCTAATGCTGCTTTGCAAATCGTTAAAGAATTCAGCGAACCTACAGTAGTAGCAGTTAAGCATATGAATCCTTGCGGTGTGGGAATCGGCGGCAGTATTTATGAAGCGTACAGCAAGGCGTATGCAGCTGATCCAACCTCGATTTTTGGTGGCATCGTAGCGGCTAACCGGATTATTGATGGTGATACAGCGAATAAGCTGAGTGAGATCTTTTTGGAAATTGTACTGGCACCGGGATTTACGAAAGAAGCATTGGAGATTTTAACGAAAAAGAAAAATATTCGTTTGCTTGATCTGGGTGAGCTTTCCCGGTCTGAACAGGCAGAGAGCCGTTTCGTCGTCACTTCCATTGAAGGCGGCATGGTAGTTCAGCAAAATGACATTCACGCTGTAGACTCGGATGCACTTACAGTTGTAACGGAGCGGGCACCATCCGAGGAAGAACTGAAACAGCTTTTGTTTAGCTGGAAAGTGGTTAAGCATGTGAAATCCAACGCCATCGTACTGGCGGCAGATAATATGACCATTGGCGTAGGCGCAGGACAAATGAACCGTGTCGGTGCGGCCAAGATTGCTATCGAGCAGGCCGGTGACAAAGCAAAAGGTGCCGTACTGGCATCCGATGCATTTTTCCCGATGGGCGATACGTTGGAGCTGGCAGCTAAAGCAGGCATCACAGCAGTTATTCAGCCGGGCGGCTCCATCAAAGACGAAGAGTCCATCAAGGTTGCTAACGAATACGGCATTGCCATGGTCTTTACAGGCGTACGTCATTTCAAGCACTAACTTGTATGAGTTGAGGATGCAGCAGCATTTTCACCTGAACAATCTAATGGGAGCGGGAGGAAACACCTGAATGGATATTTTGGTTATCGGAGGGGGCGGCCGCGAACATGCAATTGTGTGGGCGCTGAAGAAGAGCCCCAAGGCCGGGCAAATCTATTGCGCACCAGGCAATGCTGGTATCGGACAGTTAGCGGAGTGCGTGCCGATTCCGGTGAGTGACTTTGACGCGCTGACAGAGCTGGCGGAATCCAAAAAGGTAGGACTTGTCGTGGTTGGTCCCGATGATCCGCTGGCAGATGGCATTGTGGATGCTTTTGAAGCGAAAGGCATTCCAGTATTCGGACCGCGTAAAAATGCAGCGGAAATTGAAGGCAGCAAAATCTTCATGAAGGATTTGCTCCATAAATATCATATTCCGACAGCAACCTATCGCAAGTTTTATACTTACGAGGAAGCACATGCATACTTGAAGGAGCAACCGATCCCAGTCGTCATCAAGGCAGACGGACTGGCGGCAGGCAAAGGGGTAACGGTCGCGTACTCGATGGAGGAAGCGGAAAAGGCTCTCTCTGACATTATGGTGGCCAAGGTGTTTGGTGAAGCCGGGGCACAAGTCGTGATCGAGGAGTTTCTGGCTGGTCAGGAAATGTCGATTCTCTCCTTTGTCGACGGTGAAACGGTTCGTCCGATGGCTGCGGCGCAAGACCACAAGCCAATTTTTGATGGTGACAAAGGGCCGAATACAGGTGGCATGGGTACGTATTCTCCGTTGCCTCACATAGCCAATTCCATTATTGAGGAAGCTATTGAGACGATTATTAAGCCGACGGCCAAGGCCATGGTTGCTGAAGGGCGTCCGTTCCGAGGTGTATTATTTGCTGGATTGATGATTTCGCCGGACGGCAAGCCAAAGACCATTGAGTTTAATGCACGTTTCGGTGATCCGGAAACTCAAGTGGTTCTGCCTCGTTTAAAATCCGATCTGCTCGATATATTTCTTGCTGCTGTAAATGGCACGCTGGATCAGGTGGAGATTGAGTGGAAGGATGAAGCGGCGGTGTGCGTGGTGCTGGCATCCGGAGGTTATCCTGCAGCTTACGCCAAAGGCGTACCTATCCACGGATTGGAACAGGTAGACGAAGCCATTGTGTTCCATGCTGGAACAGGCATCAACGAACAGGGTGAGTGGGTAACGAACGGCGGACGTGTATTAGGTGTGGTCGGCTTGGGACGTGATATTGCCGGGGCACGGAACAAAGCTTACGAACAGGCGGATCGTATTACCTTTGAAGGTAAACAAAACCGTACGGATATTGCGGCAAAAGCATTGCTGTAGCAGTAATATATAGGATAAAGAGGACCTCTGTGGAGGTTCTCTTTTTTCGTTTGACAAAAGTATACTTATCCTATAGGATTAAAAATACAAAACTGACTGACTGATCAATCGGGAGGAGGAAACCCATGCAGCCACGGAAGGCGAAGCAGTCCGAGACCGTCTCAAATGACCAACCTGCTGAGCACGCGGGAGAAGAAACAGACCGCAGAACACAGCTTCTTCACATTGCATTGAAGCGGTTCGCCGAGCAGGGTTACCATCAAACGAAGATTTCAGATATCGTGGTAGAGGCGGGAGTAGCCCAAGGCACGTTTTATTGGCATTTTAAAAGTAAAGAGGCACTGGCGCTGGAGATTATCGCTACTGGTCGTGAACAACTACTGTCAGCGATCGGACAGGGATATCGCCGTGACGCGGGAACGCTGGCTGATATGGTTAAGGCATCAGAGGCGCTGTTTGTTCGGTTATTTGATTTTGCATTGGAGAACCGCTATCTGATGGGTTTGCTGCTGATCGGCAGCGGTGTCGATGAACCGGTGCGCCAGAGTATCCGAGAGACAAGGGCCGCGATGGAGCTGGCATTCCGGCGCAATATGGAAAGAGCGATCGAGCTGAACATGTTGCCTGCTGAATTGGATGTCGAATTAAGGGCGGCACTACTCATGAGTATGATCGAAGGTGTCATTACACGCTGGCTATTCGGTTCAGAGGGAACACATGACCACATCACGCAGATAACTGCTAAAAGATTGGCAGCAGAGGCGGCTAATTTTGAGTTTTATGGACTATTAGGTCAAAGCTAGATGTGCAACATCGCATGAATGGGGCGTTGGCAACAAATAATATAGCCAAATCACATAGAAGAACTCAATCATTTACATCCAGACAGGAGAGAACGATACATGAAAACACGTAAAAAAGGGTTCTTGGTAACTACACTCATGGCTCTGGCATTGTTCAGCCTTGTGCTGAGCGCTTGCGGTACTAAGCCAGAAGCTTCTAATACTAGTAATGGAGCGGGTAGCAGTAATGTGGCAGCGAGTAACCAGCTCGAAGCAATCAAGAAGGCTGGTGTAATTAAGGTAGGCATGATGGGCACCTATCCGCCGTACAATTTTTTGAACGACAACAAGGAATTGGATGGATTTGATGTGGATATCGCCAAAGAATTGGCGAAGCGGATTGGAGTGAAACCGGAGTTCACGGCACAAGAATTCTCGGGACTGGTTCCAAGTTTGCAAAAGAAAAAATTCGATGCAGTGATTAGCCAGGTGACGATCACAGAGGATCGTAAGAAGGCCATTGACTTCACAGAACCTTATATCACAAACAATGTAAACATTATCGTAAACAGCAAAACAAATGATATTACCAAGCTGGAGGACTTTAAAGGCAAAACCATTGGTGTCGGCTTGGGAACGAATGATGAATCTTATCTGCGGAATGAAGTACTACCGAAGGTAGGCGATTTTGAGATTAAAACGTATGATGATGTCATTACTTCCTTAAAGGATTTAAACTCTGGCCGTATTGACGCAACCATTAACAATCTGTATGCTCTCAAGCCCATTATTGATAAAAACGGGTTCCAAATTAAAGCCGTAGGCGAGCCGATTAAATCGGACCAAGCGGGTGTAGCTATTAACCAGAAAACTCCTGAGCTCAAAGAAGCCTTGAACAAGGCTTTGAAGGAAATGAAGGAAGACGGCACTTACAAAACAATTTTCAAAAAATGGTTTGGCGAGGAGCCAAAAGAATAACGTAAGCCTGTTAGAGGCGTCTGGCTCCAGTCTTGGCTTTTATGCTGACATGGGGCCACTCGTCTGAAAGAAGGGAATATAACCGATGCTTGAATTAATGTGGGAGAACGTCCCTTTTTTATTAAAGGGTGCTTATTATACGCTTTATATCACGATTGTCTCTATGTTTTTTGGCCTAATCATTGGTTTGGTTGTTGCTGTGGCCCGGTTGAAGGGGAATCGACCCGCTCGATGGCTGGCGCGCATGTATGTATCGATCATTCGGGGGACGCCGGTTTTGGTGCAGATTGCGGTCATTTATTACGGACTGGATGATTATGGAATATCATTCGGATCGCTGACGGCTGCTTGTCTGGCACTCAGTATTAATACAGGGGCGTACTTATCGGAGACGTTCCGTGGAGCTATTTTAGCCGTACCCCAGGGACAGACCGAGGCAGCTTATGCGACGGGAATGTCGCCCGGTCAAACGATGTGGCGCATTATTCTTCCTCAGGCGGTACGCATTGCAATTGCACCGATGGGGAATACATTTGTAGGTATGCTTAAAGAAACGTCGCTGGTGTCGGTTATCGGGGTCAGTGAATTGATGCGACAGGCACAGCTTTTACAGGCACAGTATTTGCTCTACATGCCGTTTCTGCTCGAAATTGGCCTGATGTACTGGATTATGAGCATTGGATTCTCCGCTATACTGGAGCGGGTGGAAAAGCGTCTGGCTCGAGCTTATTAAGGTGGAGATGATAGATGATGATAACAACAAACGGATTAGGTAAACGATTCGGACAGGTAGAGGTTCTGAAAAGCATTGATTTTCAGGTTGCCGCTCGTGAAATCGTCGTATTACTCGGCCCGAGCGGCTCAGGTAAAAGTACCTTGCTGCGCTGCCTGAACGGTCTTGAAGAGCTGTCTTCCGGCAAGTTTGAGGTGAATGGGATTGAGGTAGATGCTACGGCTCCCGTTCGTGTCCGCCAAGCAGCCATTCGTGATATTCGCAAACAGACGGGGATGGTGTTTCAGCAATTCAATCTGTATCCGCACAAAACCGCAATCGGCAATGTCATTGAAGGACTGCTGACAGTAAAAAAAATGCCGCGCGACAAGGCTATGTCCATCGGACAACGGTTGTTGGAGCGGGTGGGGTTATCGGATAAGCAGGATGTACATCCTTCACGTCTGTCCGGTGGACAGCAGCAGCGGGTAGCCATTGCACGTGCGCTGGCGATGGACCCGGCGATTATGCTGTTCGACGAGCCGACATCGGCGCTTGATCCCGAGCTGGTAGGGGAAGTGCTGGGTGTTATGCGAGAGTTGGCTCAAGACGGAATGACGATGGTCGTCGTTACTCATGAGATGAAATTTGCTCGCGAGGTGGCAGACAAGGTTATATTTATGGCAGATGGTATCATTTTGGAGGAGGCAGCGCCACAGGCGTTTTTTGACACTCCCCAGCACGAGAGAACACAGAAATTTTTACGCCAAATCAGCGAATTTTAAAGTAAGATCGAGGATAAATCATAGATTATTAAGATGGAAAGAAGGCCTTTGAACATGAAAGTATCTACAACTTGGCACGGCAAACGCGCGTTTACTTCGGAGGGACCATCCGGTTATTCTGTAGGGATGGATGCTACGGCGGCTTATGGCGGTGATGGTAAAGGGATAACACCCATGGAACTGCTGTTGGCAGGTCTGGCAGGATGTATGGGGATCGATATCACAATGATTTTGGATCGTTTCTTGTCGGACATTACTCGTATTGATATTGACGCAGAAGGTACGCGCAAGGAAGAAATGCCGACAGGCTTTACAGCGATTGATCTGACATTCAATGTAGATGGAGATATTCCAGATTACCGCGTATGGAAAGCGATTCAGATGGGTAAGGAAAAATATTGTGCAGTATCCGACTCCTTAAAAGCGGAAATTCGGATGCACCTCATATTGAATGGAACCGAAGTACCCTATCCAGCATAAGTGTCGAAGGGTAATGAAAGAGAGTCAGCCTGTGTTATGTACAGGTGGCTCTCTTTTTTATGTTATTTGAAAATATGACACGTAATGAAACTTTTTGTACTGTGTTTTCGTTTAAAATAGAAATTGAAATATAAAAATGGGAAAATAAACCTGTGTATGAAGTGTATACAGGGGGAGGTTATAGTGAAACGAAAGCGCCTTATCATAGTAGCAACTATTTTGGCTACAGTGCTCATCGTTATGGGAGTGGCAACAGGATTACTATCTTTCATGCAGAATCAAGTGGCTAATCCCCCGAATACCGTCCGGCCCACAACTGCGATTGCAGCCGAGGTTGAGGGTGAAACAAAGGAACAGGATGCTGCCACGCGTTTACTTCATTTTGTGGAGGAGAATGCAGAAAAAGTTTCGATTACGATTCTGAGAGATGGAAAAAAGCTGGCAGGCCAAGAGGAAAACCGGATGATGCCTTTGGCGAGCACCGTCAAAACAATCATTGCGATCGAATATGCCAAGCAAGCGGCGGTGGATCAGATCAACCCGGATGACAGAGTGAAGCTGATTTCGCTGGAAAGGTTTTATTTGCCGGGTTTGGATGGTGGTGCTCATACGGCGTGGCTACAGAATATGGAGGCTAAAGGGCGGATACAGAATGAAACTGTATCTGTACGAGACGTCGCCAAGGGGATGATTCAATTTAGTTCCAACGCCAATGCGGAGTATTTAATGGACAAACTGGGGGTGGATGCGATCAATCGGACGAGAGCCAAAATGGGGCTGCAAAATCATGATCCCATTTATCCGTTTGTATCCTCCATTTTGATTCCTTACGAATGGATGAAGGAGAGACAAGGTGAGAATTGGAATAATACAAAGAATAAAATTTCTGCCAAAGAAGCCATTCAGGCGATGTCGGACACGGAGTTTCGCCGATATGCCCGCGTGATTCATAACAAGCTGCGCCGTGATGTGAGTGGTTCTTACAAGAAAAACGCAGATATTGAGACCTGGTATGATCAGGATTATGACCGTATTAATACGGATCGTTTTATAGCTTCAACGACGGCCGATTATGCCTCTTTAATGAGTAAGCTGAACCGCCGTCAAGGGTTCACAAAAGCTGAGCAAAAGTTATTGTCCGAGGTCATGGAGGAACCATTTATGGTTCTTCCTGAAAACCAGCAATTCCTGAAACATACTGGGCAAAAAGGAGGCTCCACGGCTTACGTTTTGACACTGGCAATGTATGCGACAGATAAGGAAGGGCATTCGACAGAGCTAGCTGTCTTTTTTAACGATTTGGACCCTAGCACAAATGCCAGCTTTCCTGAAATGATAAATGTTTTTAAAAAGAGGTTACTGCATGATGAATCGTTTAGAGAAGAAGTTAATCGGCGTATCGGTGTACAGGTAGCGCTGCTAAACGCTAGAGTATAGTACTGCGTTTAGCAGCGCTGCGCAACTTCTTATCCTAATCCTATCCGCTGCCTTTTTGTTTGCGTTCCCGCAGCAATAGATACAGAAAATATGGCGCGCCAATGACGGCTGTCACGATGCCAGCGGGAATTTCTAGCGGCGGCCTCAGCCCCCGTCCCAACGCATCGGCGAGGACGAGAATCAGGGCGCCGATCATCGCCGAGCCGGGCAATAGATAGCGGTGGCGATTCCCAAATAACCGCCGTGCCAGATGCGGTGCCAGCAGTCCGATAAAGCCGATGGAGCCGATGGCAGCAACACAGGAGGCAGCCAAGGCGACTGACACGGCTAGCAGTCCTGTACGCACGCGTTTCACGCTAAGTCCCAGCCCAGCAGAGCTTTCTTCATCTAGGCTCATAATGTCGAGCTTACGCTGTAGGGTATAGGCGAGAGGCAGCAACACGATTAACCACGGCAGTAGCCCATACACTTCGTCCCAGCCTTTTCCCCACAGACTTCCAGCTAGCCAAGTGAGCGTGTCGCTGGCTTCGAGTGGATACTTGACCAGTATATAATCGGTCGCAGCCTGAAAAATAGCGCCCACCGCCAGTCCGGTCAAGGCTAGCATATTGGGACGCATGCCTCCCTTCATCGAAAGCTGTACGAGCAACAGTGCAGCTAGTCCGGCACCGACAAAGGCCGCTACAGGCAACAGCGCCACTGGGGATGAGGGTAGCAGTACGATGACGAGAACCGCCGCAAAGCCGGCCCCCTTGGATACACCTACCACATCTGGCGAGGCTAGCGGGTTGCGGATCATGCCTTGTAGCAGAACACCGGCTACTGCCAGCCCAGCTCCGGCCATGATGGCCAGCAGACCACGTGGCAGCCGATAGTGGTGAACGATGAACCAGGAAGAGGCATTCTGGTCAGTCAGAGCTGTGATCAGCTCAGAGGGCGTAATGTAGGTGCTGCCCACGCCTATAGCTATAAAAGCAACACCCAGCATGAGCGCGAGTAAAATCCACAGTTTTTTCATCGTGAAGCCCTCCCGTTCTTATGCGCCAGATATAAAAAGAAGGGCGCACCCACCAGCGCCGTTACAATACCAACGGGCGACTCATAAGGAAATGCAATGAATCGTCCAAGCACGTCTGCATATGTCAGCAGCAGAGCTCCGCAGATTGCAGACAGGGGAATGACCCGCTTGTAATTGTCACCTGTAAACATCTTGATGATATTCGGCACCATCAGGCCCACAAAGCCGATGGACCCGGCTACCGCTATGGCAGAGCCTGCCAGCATAATCACTGAGGCCGAGGCCAGTAGACGGACAAGACGTACGTTTTGTCCCAATCCTTGTGCGACTTCCGTCCCGAGGCTCAGCACAGATAGCGAGGGGGCCAGCGCCAGCGCAAGGATCATACCCACGGCGAACCATGGCAGCACCAGACGCGTGTCGGCCCAAGTGGAACCATCGATGGCTCCGGCGAGCCAATACAGCACATCGGATATTTGCTCGTTGAACACGAGCAGTCCCTGGGTGATGGAGGCCAGCAACAGATGCACGGCCATCCCGGCAAGGGCCAGCTTAACCGGCGTCATGCCCGCCGTTCCGGCCAGCGCATATACGAAGGAGCCGCCTGCGATGGCCCCGGCAAAAGCAAAATAAATGCTGCCGGACGATCCGATATTCGGCAGCAGCACGACGGACAGCACGACAGCCAGCGAAGCGCCTGAGCTGACCCCGAATACCTGCGGCGAGGCCAGCGGGTTGCGTGTGATGGCCTGCATCAGGGCTCCAGCCCCGGCGAGCCCCGCCCCGACGATTAGGCCAATAACGGCACGCGGTAGGCGTACCGTCAAGACAATGAGCTGATCCTTGGACGGATGCTCGGTGAACAGCGCAGTCAGCATGGTGGGGATGTCCATCCTGACTGGGCCAATCGCCACGCTGAGCAGCAATCCAGCCAGCAACGCAGCGATAAGTGCAAAGAAGACCGGCTTATTCAGCCGGTCGCGTGAGACTTGTCCGATCAACGGGAGCCGTCTCCTTTACTTTGCGCGGGATACAGAAGCGAAATGGCTTGCTCCAGTATTTTCTCGGCTGAGCCGAGTCCACGGTACCGGGTCCATAGTGCCCGGTTCACTTCGTAAACTTCCCCTTTTTTGACGGCCGTAATGTTTTGCCAAAGCGGGTTTTGCTTCCATTCCGCAATCAGCTTCTCATCGGCTTCCACCAAAAAGATCACATCAGGATCCGCTTGTGCAATCTGTTCCAGCGTCAGCTTGACGGTAGGCTCGCTTGTATTTTGAAGGGCATTGTGAATACCCGCTTGCTCCAGCAGTTGTCCATCAAAGGATGAAGCACCGTGAGCCGATAGTGAATCAGAGCGGAATACCCCTAGCAATACGCTACGTGACTCGCCAGCTTTGATGCCTTCTTTTAACTTTTCCATGGTAGCTTTATGCGCAGTGAGAATTTGCTTCCCTTTTTCCTTCTCGCCCAACGCATCGGCGATGACACCGAAGGATGCCAGGTTTTGTTCATAGGAGGAATTGCGGCTCTTTAGAACAATGGTCGGAGCAATCTCGCTTAGTTCTTTGTATATGCTTTTATGACGATTCAGATCGGCAATAATCAAATCCGGCTTCAGGGAGCTGATCGTTTCCAGGTTTGGCTGTTTGCGCGTGCCTACTGGTGTGAAGTTGATTTTCTTACCGAGCAGCCCATCAATATCATCGTCATTTTCCTGAGCTATGCCGACAGGAGTAACGCCCAGTTGGGTTGTGGCATCGACAAAAGAGAATTCCAGGGTTACGATTCTTTTGGGTGTACCTGTAACCTTGGTTTCTCCCATCTCATGTTTAATCATTCGAGTGTCGCCTGTTGCTTGAGGTGCTACTGCGCTGTTATCTTGTGACTGGCGTCCACATCCCGCCATAATGACCGTCAGTAGTGCCAGGATCGCTGCAAGCAGCATGCCTGTGCGCAGTGGTTGTTTCGGTGTTGCCATACGTTATCCCCCGTTCCAGTATGATTATCAGAGAAACTGATAATCATTATCAATCAACTAACTGTTGATCATTCTAGCAATCGGGAAGGAGGACGTAAATAATGTGGTCATTTAAACCGTTTTGATCGATTAAGTGAATTAAATTCAATAAAATTATGAATAGGAAGAGGGGGAAGTAACAGGACATCAGAGTTGGGCGGTTTATGCATCCCTCCGCTGTCGCCGATAGATACGCTCCGGTCTGCCGACGGTTCCGTACACCTGATCGTGGTGCGCGTCGCCACTTTCCACTAAATACTCCAGATACCTTCTGGCTGTAGAACGGCTCATACCCAGCTCAATTCCCACTGTACCTGTAGTCACCTCACCCCGTCGATTCAGGAGATCTAGCACTTTGTCGCAAGTTACTTTATCGATGCCTTTGGCCCATAATTCTCCGACTCCGTTCCCCGCCATCCGACCGGTGCCCGCGCTTTGAAGCAAACTGTCAATTTCAGATTGTTCGACTGTGGATTGTTCCTCTTGCCATGTTGTGATTTGTCGCCGAAACCGGGCATATTCCTCCAAGGTCGCACGCAATCTCTCGAATATAAGCGGCTTTACGATAAAATCAAACACGCCTGCTCGAACGGCTTGTACCACTGTTTCAGCTTCTTTGGCGGCAGTCAGCATAATAACATCTGTACCCGGATAGTGTTGCTTGATGAACGATAGCAGGGTTAGACCATCTGTGTCGGGAAAATAAACATCCAGCACGACTAGAGGAGGACGGAGCACGTCCAGTTGAAGTTTTGCCTCAAATTCGTTCGTGGCGATTGCACATACGGTGAACCCGTCTACCTTTTCAATAAATCGACGGTTAATCTCCGCAATTCGCGGATCGTCTTCAATAATAAGAACCTCAATGTCCGATAAAACCCGCTCATTCATGGGCATAACCTCCTTTTGCATCATTATTCATATCTGTCCTATGTAAGGGAATGTATACCTCAAAAATACTTCCACCACCAGGCCGTTCATACACTTCAATAGAGCCGCCCATTCGTTCAGTGTACTCCAGCACGAGAGCAAGGCCATATCCATGTCCTGCTTCTGCTTTGGTCGAAGCTCCCCTGACAAACAGCTTTTCTTGGATATCGTCCGAAATTCCCGATCCGTTATCCGCAACTTCGACGATGATGGCTTCAGTCGTTTCTTCAAGCCGGAACCAGACCTGTCCGTCAGAGATGGAGGACATCGCAACAGCTTCCATGGCATTGTCCAGCAGGTTTCCGGCTATGGAAGCGAGAAAGGACCACTCCAACGTAGGAGACTGGGTTGAGAATGCTCCTTTAATATCAAAATGGAGTAAAACCCCTTTTTCCAGCGCCTGTTTCTTCTTACCGATCAGTAGGCTGGCGATGATTGAATCGGTTAGGAGAGCTGTGCCAATCGGCCTGTGTACACGATATTCCTCTGATTCCTGGGTGATAAAGTCCACCGCTTCGTCATAACACTCCAACTGAATCAGGCCGGATATGAGATACAGCCGATTGGCGTATTCGTGTGTTTGTGATCGAAGTACTTCCGCGTAATCTTTGACCTCTGTCAACTGTTGTGTCATGTGGAGCAGTTCGGTCTTGTCACGCAGACTGGCAACCGTGCCCATGATGCGACCGGAACGATCCTGGATCGGCACACGGCTGACGACTACAATTCGCTGCTGGACCTCAATTTCCTTATTCCATATGTCCTGTCCCTGATCTGGCCCCATCGTTGAATGCTCTACTGTGTAATCGGCAACAAGCATATCAACCAGTACATCTGGAACACCTGTCAAGTGACGAAGGTCGCATCCGTAGATAGAGGTTTCCGCGGGGAGTCCGATCAAGCGAGCTGCCTGTGGATTGGCAAGTGTGATTTGTCCGTTACTATTAACCGCGATAATTCCTTCGCCGATGGACTCAATAATGGCTTGCTTTTCCTGGTACAACCGTCCGATCTCCACTGGCTCCAGTCCATGCAGTGCGCGTCGAACCCGTTGCGCTATAACCAGGCTTCCCAATATGCCGATCATCAGCGCGCCCACCATAAACCAGAGCCATGCATATGTGTATGTACGAATATTTTGCTGCACATCTGTCATTAAAAAACCTACAGAGACGAGCCCGATGGCCTTACCTTGCGTATCATAAACGGCTGTTTTGGCGCGTATTGACGGTCCGAGAGAACCCGTCGATTCAGTGATAAAGGACTGCCCTTGCAGTACCTTATCATTCATGGGGTCTATCATAGGCGTGCCGATGCGCTCCGGGTTTACATGCCACTGTCGAATGAGATGACGATCAGCAATAGTAATAAAATCAGCGCCGCTGCTGGCTTGGACAGGCTTTATGACCTCGTTGATACGCGAACGCAATTGCGTCGTCTCAGTCTGCTCCAGAGCGTCTCTGACCTGCGCATCTACGGCGAGGGTATTGGCGACGGTGAGCGCCCTTTCTCCGATTTCATCATATAGAGCGGAGGTGATCATATATCGAAAGGATAATCCCAACAGCCCGGTAACTACCAGTACTAAAAGAGATATAAATACCATTAGTTTTGTCTGAAAACGCACATGCCTTCACCGCCGTTAAACAAAATATAGGAGGAACGGATCAGCTGATCTTCTCCCCCATACGATCTATTTTACTGTATTACAGAAACGCCCGCACTTTTATTCTGTCGAAAGAATGGTCTATAATAGAAATAGTTACATAATACGAGGAGGAACATAATATGATTATTATTCATGCCGATATGAAAGTTTTACCTGAAAAAAGAGAGACTTTTCTGCAACAAACCCAAGGGCTGATCAGCGCATCCCAAGCTGAAGAAGGCAATGTACGTTACACGTTAATGCAGGATCTGAATGATCCCAACGCATTTACGATGGTTGAAGAGTGGAAAGATGCTGCTGCTGTAGATTTCCATAATAATTCTGCCCATTTCCAGGCATTTGTTGCCGCGGCTAAAGAATTGTTGGCTGCTCCACTTCAAGTGAATGCTTTTCAGGATGCAACTAAACTGTAATCATCCCGTTGAATAATTCATAATCAGGAACAGGAGGAATAGACATGGGGAACATTGCGGATACAACTGTACTGAATAACGGAGTTCAGATGCCTTGGCTCGGTTTCGGTACTTACAAGGCGGAAGGCAATGAGGTCTACGAAGCGGTCAAAACAGCTATTGAGGTCGGTTACCGTCACATTGATACAGCGGCGATCTACGGCAACGAGGAACTGGTTGGACAAGCCATTCGTGATAGTGGAGCGGCTAGAGAAAACCTGTTTGTAACTACCAAGCTATGGAATCAGGATCAAGGCTACGATTCAACACTGCGTGCCTTTGAGGAAAGCCGTAAGCGGCTGGGTCTGGATATCATTGATCTGTATCTCATTCATTGGCCTGGCAAGGATAAGTACAAGGAAACCTGGAAGGCATTCGAACGACTGTATGAAGAAGGAAGCGTACGCGCTATCGGAGTTAGTAACTTCCAAGTTCACCATCTCGAAGACCTCCTCAAAGACAGCAACATGGTTCCTGTCATCAACCAAGTGGAGCTTCACCCTCGTCTGACTCAACAAGAGCTGCATCAATACTGCCGGGAGCACCAGATTCAGCTTGAATCGTGGAGTCCGCTGATGAAGGGGAAATTAACCGAGCAAGCGGACATCGTTGAGATTGCTGCCAAATACGGTAAAACCTCTTCGCAGGTTATTTTGCGTTGGCATCTGGATCGGGGGATTGTGACGATTCCCAAATCTGTAACCGCGCATCGTATTCGCGAAAATGCTGATTTATTCGACTTTGAATTGACGGCTGAGGATATTGAACGAATCAATGGTCTTCATCTTGATGAGCGTGTAGGCACGCATCCCGATAAGCTGCTGTTCTAATATTAAGATTAAATGTACAAAGAACCTCCTAATTCTACGTTTACGTGGATTGGGAGGTTCCTTTTTTAGGTTCAGGTTTGGCTTTGTCTGCTTACTGGTTTAGCTTACGATACAACAAGAGAGAATAGAGTATGGGAGAGATGACGGATATGATCAGCATGGATAGAAAAATGACCGTTCCCGCCACTCCATCGACCCATGCCGCCACCAAACCCGAAGCACCACCGAGCATCATCATAGGTCCACCGAAACGGTGCGTTTTACGCCATACCTCGGGGTTAGACAGAGTCCACGGAGTGCGGATACCGAAGGTATAGTTCGGCTGCACCTGAGTCATATAATTACCCATCACCAGCAGCAGCAGGCCTATTACCCCCAAAATTATAGTATTCATTTGCAGTCGTATGTTCAGGTTATACAGCAGCATCCCCCATCCAGCTACAGCCAGAACCAAAGAAATACCTGCACGCGTAACTTCATAGGCTTTTGAAAATTTCTCATAATTAGCTCTGTTGGGGTCCATGTAGCGTGCCAATCGAATGACCAGCGGTACTAGACCCAACAGCACGAGCATGATAATAGAACCACTTTTGCTCATATACCCGTCTGCTGTATTGTCAAAGCCAAAATGCGAGGCTAGAACATTGGGAAGTCGGTCGTACAGCAATATAGCTCCTATCGCAGGTGATAAGGCAATCAAAGTCGTCAAAACATCTGTAAAGCTCCAATGTATTCGAAATTTCATTCAGATCCCTCCGTATCCTTGATATGATTCACATTTTTCTGGGCAGGGGTATCGGAGTGGGCGATGCTGAACATCCAACCGATGACATCCGCCACAACCGTTGTATGCAGGGTGTAGATAATGTTTTGCCCCTGTCGTTCATCCAGCACCAGCCCAGCCTGCTTCAGGATATTGAGATGGTGGGAGATGCTGGGCTTACTAATTTGAAAATGTTCAGCCACTTCACCTGCGCTCATACTTTTCTCCTTTAAAAGCTGTAAGATTGTACGCCGGGTCGGATCAGCCAAAGCTTTGAAGGCATCGTTCAAAATACATTTCCTCCTTTAGATATTTAGATAATATTCTAAATATCTAACATCATAGTAAAATAGAGCTATACTGCATGTCAATGGAACAAGACATCATTTTAGAAAAAAGATTTAGATCAGGCTAATTAGGTTTGTAAAAGGCAGCGAAGTTGGCTATAATTAATTTATACTAAAAATAAGAATCTTAATTTAAAGAAAAAATGAGGAGGAAATATAAATGAAACACGTATTTCGTAAAGGAAATCATCCGCAAGCCCCGGTTATTTTGCTGTTGCATGGTACAGGCGGGAACGAACAAGACCTGATACCTTTGGCCGAGATGGTAGCACCGGGAGCTTCTGTGTTAGGCGTGAGAGGAAATGTGCTGGAAAATGGGATGCCACGTTTCTTTCGCCGTTTGGCAGAAGGAGTGTTCGACATTGAGGATCTCGTATTTCGCACCAAAGAACTGAGCGAATTTGTGGACACAGCTGCAGAGCAATACGATTTTGATCGTAATAACGTGGTGGCTCTTGGCTATTCCAATGGTGCAAACATAGCCGCCAGCATGCTCTTTCACGATGCAAAAGCGTTACGTGGAGCTATTTTGCACCATGCAATGGTGCCGTTGCGTGGCCTGGATTTGCCAGCTTTGAATGGTATCCCTGTATTTTTGTCTTCCGGTGAGAATGATCCCATTGTTCCGATTTCGGAATCTCAGGAGCTGCAAGCATTATTGGAAGGGGCCGGAGCGCAGGTGGAAGCATATTGGGAACGCAATGGTCATCAATTGACTCGGACTGAAGCCGAAGCCGCAGGAAAGTGGTTTGGGGAGCATTTTAATGCATAAAATGATCCGATAGCGATCAAGCTACGGATTAGCGCTCTACTGAGCGACCCCATAATTAGGAGGCGACAAACGAATGGCAAAACCAGATAATCGAGCCGATAATGTTGAACATTTGCAACAAAGTATTCAGAACACACAGCAGAACCTGCATGAAGCTGAAGGATATCTAAACGAATTTTCCTCTGAAATCAGCAACGAGGAGCGTAAGCAGATCGAAGAAAAAAATAATCGTCGTAAAGAAAGTATTAGATCATTTCGGGAAGAAGTGAAGGACGAAGCAGCCCATTCCCAAGAGTAGTTAAAATAGCGAGGCCCAACTTCGAGTTTCAATTCGAGTGGGGCCTCTTTTTTATGCAAAAATCATCATAGCCTCATTCAATTCATTTTCCCCCTATAATGCAAAGGAGACGCTAATCTGCGTTGAAAATAAATATTTTATAAATAATGTTGTTGTAAACTAATTTGTGTTGATGTTAAATAATAAAAGAAAGCGCAATCATTTACGAATTAGGATTTCATCATGCGAAGGGGGAAGGATATGCTGCTGCGAAGAAAACGCATGGCTTTGATGCTTATGGCGGTGGTTTTGATGGCTGGACTGCTGCAAGGCTGTTCTTTCAAGACCGATGAAAAGGATGGGCCGGGAACAGAACTTGTATTATGGACGTTCAATGAACTGCATGAGAAGTTTTTTCTGCAAATGGCTGACCAATGGAACCAACAGCACCCTGATGAATTGATTAATTTGAAAGCGAATACATTTCCTTATGATAACCATCACAGTAAGCTGTCGATTGCGCTGCAATCGGGGGTGGGAGCGCCGGATATCGCGGATATCGAGGTGAACAAGATCGGTAATTTCCTCAAAGGCATACCGCAGCTGGTCCCGCTCAATCCGGTGATTGACCCCGAGATCAATAACATTGTGCCTTCCAGAGTACAGATTTACGGCAAAGACGGTAAATATTACGGCATTGACTTCCACGTTGGGGCCGAAGTGATGTACTACAATAAAGAGATTATGGACCAGGCGGGGGTAAACCCGGATTCCATCGTCACCTGGGCAGACTATGCTGCTGCAGGCAAGCAAGTACTGGCGAAAACAGGCAAGCCCATGGCGACCTTAGAAACGAATGACCTATGGAGCTATTGGCCGATGATCTCCCAGCAAAATTCAGATTTTCTGGATGACAAGGGCGAGTTGACGTTGGATAACGAAACCAATATTAAAACACTCGAGTTTCTTCAACAGATGATAAAAGACAAAATCGCTATTCCCGCACCGGGCGGCGGGCATCACATGGAGGAATACTACGGATTTATGAACAAAGGTGGGGCCGCTTCGGTATGGATGCCGATGTGGTATATGGGACGTTTTACGGATTACATGCCTGACCTAAAAGGTAAAATTATCATCAGACCCATGCCAGCGTGGGAAAAAGGTGGTTTTCGCTCAGCGGGTATGGGTGGAACCGGAACAGTAGTCACGAACCAATCAGAGCACCAGGATCTGGCGATGCGCTTTCTGGCCTTTGCCAAGCTATCCAAGCAAGGGAATGTGGAGATCTGGAAGCAGCTTGGTTTTGATCCCATCCGTAGTGAAGTGTGGACCATGCCGGAAGCCAAAGCCAAGAATAAATTTACGGAGTATTTCGGAACGAATATTTTTGACACGCTCATCGAAGTCAAAGATGAAATCAATGCGGTGCATATCGGTCCGAAAACGCCTGATATCGCCAGTGCTGTGCGCAATAAAATACTTTATCGGACACTACAGAATGGCGAAGATCCAGCCACGGTGCTACATGAGCTGGCAGATGAACTGAGATAGACCCCAACAGGAAAGGGAGTGAGATTCATGGCAACGCCCGTTCATACGAACGCTAATGTACCGACAGGTCAGCCGCCACAGCCTCAGCGTCCGACCAGAAGCCGATGGAGTCGCTTTATTCATTCCAGCCGTACGGCACCGTATGTGTTTGTCCTTCCATTTTTACTGTCCTTTGCGCTATTTTTTGCCTATCCGGTCATATCGACGGTCATTATGAGCTTTCAGGAAGTCCTGCCAGGGATAACAACTTATGTTGGACTGGAAAATTATAAGGACTTAATCAATCCTACGTTTGGAAAGGCGATATTGAATAGCGTCCTGTACACGCTCCTTACCCTGGTCGTGCTGATTCCTCTGCCGCTGGTATTGGCGGTATTGCTGAATTCGCCTAAAATGCCGGGCAGAGGGTTGTTTCGCTCCGTGATGTTTATCCCTGCACTAACCTCAGTGGTGGTAGCAGGAACGATCTTCCGCCTCATGTTCGGGGAATTGGATGGTTCGCTGATGAACTCCCTGTTGGGGGTATTCGGTCTGGAGCCTTACAAATGGCTAATGAACGCGAACACCGGCTTTTTAGCGTTGATCGTGCTGGCCTTGTGGAGATGGTTAGGCGTGAACATGCTGTATTACATGTCGGGACTCCAGAACATTCCTCCCGAGTTGTATGAGGCTGCGCAGATTGATGGAGCCAGTCGTTTCGATTCATTTTGGCGGATTACGATTCCTATGCTGAAACCGGTGACGATCTACGTATTTACGATTAGCATTTATGCGGGGTTATCCATGTTCACGGAGAGCTACATGCTGTGGAACGGAAATAACTCCCCGAACGATATTGGTTTAACGATTGTTGGCTATCTCTATCGCCAAGGTCTGGAGCAGAACAGTATGGGCTTTGGAGCTGCGGTAGGCATTGTATTGCTTGTATTTACACTCGTGCTGAACCTGATCCAGCTCAAATTTTTCGGCATGTTCCGGAAGGAGGATTAAGCGATGGCTCAGAAACAAAAAGGCTCGTTATCCGCATTGCTCGTTGTCCTGTTCATTCTGTTTGCCGGGTTTGCCCTGTTTCCGCTATTTGCCGTGACGCTTGCCTCGTTCAAGCCATCGACGGAGCTGCTGCGCTACGGCTTGAATCTTAAGCTGGAGTGGGGCATCATGTCCTTGAAAAACTATGCGTTCATCTTTCAGGGGACGACGGATTATTTTCAATGGTACTGGAACAGTATTGTTATTACCGTCTTGTTTACGGTGTTATGTCTGATATTGTCCGCGATGGTAGGCTACGGTCTGGAGATGTACCGTTTTAGATTGAAAAATGTGATTTTCACACTGGTGCTGGTCGTGATGATGATCCCGGTAGAAATTATCATGCTGCCGCTCTACAAGCTAATGATTGGCATGAAGCTGATTAATACAGTATGGGGCGTAATTCTACCCTTCGTCGTCGCGCCGATCCCGATCTTTTTCTTCCGTCAATATTTGAGTGGTGTTCCCAAGGACTTCATGGATGCTGCGCGGGTTGACGGCTGTTCAGAATATGGCATTTTCGTACGGATTATGATGCCTCTGATGGCGCCAGCATTTGCGGCAATGGCTATTTTGCAGGCGATGAACAGTTGGAATAACTTCCTGTGGCCGATGATTGTATTGCGTACCAATGACATGCTGACACTACCGATTGGTTTGTCCAGTCTGCTGACGCCGTATGGCAACAATTATGATGTGCTGATCGCGGGATCCGTTTTGGCTATTTTACCGATTCTCGTCGTGTTCCTGTTCTTCCAGCGTTATTTTATTGAAGGAATGACGGCAGGTGGAGTAAAAGGGTAATCGGAAAGGTATTAAATAGAGCAATGGAATACAAGAAATGTGCAACGTCAGAAAAGGCTGATCGGGCATTGTCCCGGTCTGCCTTTTTTTAGATTCGATTGATTTTCATTCTCATTTTCATGACTATCATCTGCACAAGCTATGGGTAAACGTGGTATGATATTTGAAAGATTTCAAATACAGTACTTTGCATAATTCGATTCCTAACGCTCAATAGTACAATATATAGACGAACTAAACCGTTTCGATCTGTATATTGCTGATTTGAAATCGCTCTTGGGATTTATGCAAAATGCTCAAATACAGAAATATTCAGGCGGAGCGTGGAGAACCTATGGAACCAACAGAAACCCAGAAAACTGACCCGACCATGGCGTCAACCGTTGGCATGGAGGATATTGTACGGGCGCATCATATGCTGCGTGAGGTGATTGTACGTACACCTTTACAGAGGGATGCCGTCCTATCGGCCAAATATAACTGTAATGTGTATCTGAAAAGAGAGGATCTCCAAGTCGTGCGGTCCTTTAAAATCCGTGGAGCTTACAACATGATCCGTAGCTTGACCCCTGAGCAAATGGAAAAAGGAATCGTGTGTGCGAGTGCGGGGAATCATGCGCAAGGTGTGGCTTTTTCATGTAATGCACTTGGTATCCGCGGTAAAATATTTATGCCGAGTACAACGCCTAATCAGAAGGTGAAGCAGGTTCGTCGCTTTGGCGGTAACAGTGTAGAGGTCATTCTGACCGGAGACACGTTTGATGATGCCTATGACGAGGCAATGAAGGTGTGCAGCGAGCAGGCAATGACCTTCATCCACCCGTTCGATCAGCCGAAAATTATTGCGGGCAATGGTACGATTGCAATGGAAGTGATGGAGAGCCTAGATGCACCTATGGACTATGTGTTCGTAACGATTGGCGGCGGCGGTTTGGCAGCAGGTGTAGGTACGTATGTTAAAACCGTGAGTCCGTCCACCAAGGTAATTGGCGTGGAACCCCTCGGCGCGGCGTCGATGACGGAAGCGATGCGTTTGCACAAGGTGGTTACACTGGATCAAATAGACAAGTTTGTTGACGGAGCTGCAGTGAAGCGTGTGGGTCAGCTGACATACGATATTTGTAAACATACTTTGGACGATATTGTGAAGGTACCGGAAGGCAAAGCATGTACCGCGATTCTGGAGCTGTATAATGAAAATGCGATTGTTGTGGAGCCTGCGGGTTCACTGCCTGTTGCAGCACTTGATTTGTATCGCGAGCAGATTCAAGGCAAAACGGTGGTCTGTATCGTCAGCGGTGGTAACAACGATATAGATCGTATGCAGGAGATTAAGGAACGGTCCCTCATTTACGAAGGACTGAAGCATTATTTTATGGTGAATTTCCCGCAAAGAGCTGGGGCACTGCGTGAGTTTCTACAGGATGTGCTTGGACCGGACGACGATATTACTAGGTTTGAATATACTAAAAAGAATGATAAGGAAAATGGACCCGCTCTGGTCGGCATTGAGCTGTTCCACAAGGAAGACTATCTTCCTTTAATTGAACGAATGAACCGCAAGGGGCTTAAATATACGGAACTAAACAAAAACGAAAATCTATTTAATATGTTAATTTGAAAAGGAGCCTACGGGCTCTTTTTTTTGTATCAGGATTTTGCAAAATCCTCGTATGTATATTGTTATGCGTAGTTTATGAATTTCTTTTTATTTGAAATAAAGCGTTTACAAAACTGAATGTGATAGGTTAATATATGGGTAACTTCATAAGTATAAACACTAATGTAATAGGTGTGTCACCTGAATTTCATTATAAGATACTCATTCGGAGGTGCGAAAGAATGTTGAAGGCATGGAAAAAATCAGTACAGAGTAAATTGACCCGAACGGCGTTTGCTGCCGTAACCTCGGCTGCTTTAATGCTGTCAGTGATGCCATCTGCATCCGCAGAGCATTGGGCGTTAACTGGCGATGTGGCAGTGCATGATCCGTCCATTACGAAGGAAGGCAACGCATGGTATATTTTCTCTACAGGGCAGGGGATACAGGTTCAAAGATCGGACGACGGACGCAATTTTTACAGATTGCCGCAAATATTTCTGTCGCCGCCATCATGGTGGAAAACGTATGTACCTAAGCAAAAGACTAACGATGTATGGGCACCGGATGCTCAAAAGTACAATGGACGGGTATGGCTGTACTATTCCATTTCTAC
The DNA here is from genome assembly GCF_037975315.1 of Paenibacillus sp. FSL P2-0322. Lineage (NCBI taxonomy): Bacteria > Bacillati > Bacillota > Bacilli > Caryophanales > Paenibacillaceae > Paenibacillus > Paenibacillus sp. FSL P2-0322. The sequence continues at coordinate 950,462 of NZ_CP150243.1, forward strand.
TTTTGGTGCCCGGACCTCGGCTATCGGACTAGCTTCCGCAACGAGCATTGGCGCGGGGAGCTGGAGAGATGATGGACTAGTGCTGCGTACGACGGATGCTAACGATTATAATGCTATTGACCCGAATCTCGTCATTGACGCTTCCGGTAACCCGTGGCTTTCCTTTGGTTCATGGAATTCAGGCTTGAAAGTGACTCGACTGGATAAAAATACGATGAAGCCTACGGGCCAGATCTATTCTATCGCCAAGCGTACGGCTGGTGGTTTGGAAGCGCCGCATGTTACATACCGCGACGGCTATTATTATCTGTTTGCTTCCATTGATAACTGCTGCAAAGGCGTAGACAGTAATTATAAGATTATTTACGGTCGCTCTACTAGTATTACCGGACCGTATGTGGACAAGAGCGGCAAAAGCCTGATGGATGGCGGTGGAACGATACTGGATGCAGGGAATGACCGTTGGAAGGGACCGGGTGGACAATCTGTCTATAACAACAGTGTGATTGCACGTCATGCCTATGATGCCACTGATGGTGGAAATCCAAAGCTTCTGATTAGTGATTTGAAATGGGATTCGGCAGGCTGGCCTACGTACTAAAGAGAGGACCGTTTGGAGTCATTTGTGCAGTAAAATCATATAGATATATTCAAAAACTGTTCCTCCTAAGGGGAACAGTTTTTGGCTTGCAATGTCATAGAAACATGCTATTATGTATCAAGTTGATAATAATTATCATTATCGTTATAAGAGACGTGATGATTTTCAGGTATGGAGGGAGTGACCTCACCAAATGCAGTCCAAAGACAGCATGGACAAACATACAGCTCTGACAGAGAGGGCAGTTCCTGAAGTAGACATAACAGCACGTCCAGTGCTTCGAGCGGGTAGGGTTCGGCAGGCGTTGTTGTTCACAGCTTCGGCTGTATTGTTGGCTTTGGCCATATTCGCCGCCATTTCTCTCGGAGCCAAGGATTTGACCGTAAGCACCGTGTGGTCGGCAGTATTTCACTATGATCGTTCGCTAATGACCCATCAGATCATTCACGAGCTGAGATTACCGCGTGTACTCGGTGCAGCAGTTATTGGAGCTGCGCTGGCGGTGGCAGGCTCTCTGATTCAGGGTATTACACGCAACCCGCTGGGAGATACAGGTTTGCTGGGCATTAACGCAGGAGCGATGTTTGTAGTTGCAGTGAGTTTTGCCTTTTTCCCCAATCTACCTTATGGGACGTTAATAGTATTGTCGTTCCTTGGTGCGCTGATGAGTACCTTACTAGTATTTGGTCTGGGAGCATCTGCACCGGGAGGATTGACACCTATGAGATTGACGGTGTCTGGAGCTGTGACGGCTGCCTTGTTAGGTTCCATGACTTCGGGGATTGCGATTTATTTTGATCTAAGTCAGGATTTAGCCTTCTGGTATGCGGGTGGTGTAGCCGGGATTAAATGGTCGCAGCTTGAGATTCTTGCACCAATTTTGCTTATTGTGATCGTCTGGTCTATGGGGCTGGCACGTTCCATTTCGCTGATTTCGATGGGCGATGAGGTGGCGTTAAACCTTGGGTTGAATCTCAGGCGTATCCGGCTTTTGGGTCTGCTGATTGTAGTGGTACTGGCCGGCCTATCTGTATCGGCTGCCGGAGCCATCGGCTTTGTAGGTTTGGTTATCCCACATATCGCTCGCAAGCTAATCGGTGTGGATTATCGCCAGATCGTGCCGCTGTCTGCGTTATTGGGAGCCGTATTACTGGTGCTGGCAGATTTGGGAGCGAGAATGGCAAATCCGCCAGAGGAGCTAGCTATTGGGATTATGGTGTCTTTTATCGGAGTACCCTTTTTCCTCTTTCTCGCCCGTAAGGAAAGGAGGGATTTATAGTGAGTCGCTCTTTAGGGATTGGGGACACAAGAACGAAAAAGGCTTGGCTCGTTTGTTTGGTATTGGCGGGGATCAGCTTTGCTGTCCTTGTTTTGGGTTTGAATACCGGAACGATTCGTATTCCACCGCTACGTGTGCTGGATACGTTGTTTGGCGGTGGCAACGGACGTGATCATATCGTTCTGTTCGAATATCGTCTGCCACGTATTGCTGTAACGGTGCTAGCTGGAGCGGGACTAGGCGCAGCCGGGGCGGTCATGCAAGGCTTGTCACGGAACGCACTTGCTGATCCGGGAGTGCTCGGTCTTCATGCGGGGGCTGCGTTGGGACTGGTGATGTTCGTTAGCTTTTTTCGCGACCTGGACGGATCGGCTGCCGTTCTGATCCCCTTGTTTACCTTTGCAGGAGGTGTCATTGCGGCGGTGCTGATTGTTTTGTTGTCCTATAACCGCAACAGAGGAATCGTGCCCGTGCGTCTGATTTTGTCCGGCATCGGTGTAGCCTCGGGCCTTAGCGCCATAACGCTGTATTGGTCGTTGCGGCTGGATGAGGATACATACGCATTTACTGCACGTTGGTTGGCTGGCAGCGTTTGGGGCCGGGATTGGATACACGCAGCGGCTTTGTTGCCTTGGATAGTCATTGTATTACCCTACGTTCTGTCGCAGACGCGCAGTCTGAACAATCTGTCGTTGGGCGACGAGACCGCAGCTGGAATCGGCACAAATGTGAAGCGCCAGCGTCTATTACTGCTGGGCGCAGCCGTGGCTCTATCCAGTGCCAGCGTATCCATGGCTGGAGGCATCGGTTTTATTGGGCTGATTGCGCCTCATCTGGCTCGCCGTCTGGTTGGGCCGATGTACCAGCATTTGCTGCCAGTAGCCTGTTTGGTCGGGGTCGTTATTCTGGTCACCGCAGACACGATTGGGCGTTCGGTGTTTCAGCCGAATGCGATTCCCGCAGGTGTGGTGGTTGCTGTGGTAGGAGCTCCGTACTTTTTATTCCTGTTGTCCCGAACAAAATGACAGAAGGAATAGGTACATATGAAATCATATGATGCAAATGATGCAACCCGCTGAAATTAATAACTAAGCAGAAGCCTTCTATATTGATCATTATAATGTAGAGTTTCTGTAGTATAGGAGAGAGTAATCATGAGAAAGCACAAATTTGAGGGTTCAGATTTTAAACGTTCATGGGTAGTCACAACTCTTGTTGTATGCATGATCATGCTGTCCGCTTGCGGACAAGCAGCCGACAAACAGGCTACCGATACAAAAGCGGCTGGCAGTGCGCAGACAACCATTAGTGCGGATTCGCGTATTGCTTCGATGTCTATTCATTTGACGAACAACCTGCTGGCATTGGGCATTACTCCGGCTGGTTCGGTCATTGGTGGAGATGTGAAGGATTTTCTGCCCCATGTAAAAGATCGTCTTCAAAGTACCCGTAAGCTAGGTGTTGTCACAGACCCGGATATGGAAGCGGTATTGGAACTTCAACCTGATCATATTTTTTTGGACAAAAAATATTCGGGAACCGATGTGGCCAAGTTTGAAAAAATTGCGCCGACCGAAGTTTTTGATCTGGATGAAGGCACATGGAAGGATCAATTGAAAAAAATAGCTGCTATGGTCAAACATGAAGCACAGGCAGACGCATTTCTAAAAGATTATGATACACAGAAGGAACGAGTCAAAAAGCTGATTCATTCAAAAATTGGGGACGGAACGGTTATGGCTGTACGTGTGACGGCGAAAGAGGTTCGTGTTATGGGGATGAAGCGTCCCGTAGGACCGCTGTTGTATCAGGACTTGGGTTTGAAGCCAGCCAAGGGTGTAGAAAAGATCAACAAGGCTTATCAAGTTGTTTCCCAAGAGGTTTTACCGGATTATGATGCCGATGCGATCCTTGTTATCATCAGTAAAGGCGCGGATGCCCAAAAGGTATACAAACAGCTGGAAGGAAATACAGTATGGCAAGGTCTCAAAGCGGTGAAGCAAGGGCATGTCTACATGTTGGACGGACAGCCTTGGCTGGACTATTCCGCGATGGGACATAAAATTGCTCTGGATAATGCAGAACAACTATTTTCCAAATAAGTTTTAAAGTATATCAAGCCGTATTCCCCCATGCAGCTTCTTGCAGGCCAGGAATACGGCTTTTTGGCGCACGCTCAAGCTGTAAGTCGGTTGCCTGATCGAAATGAAAAGGAGCTGCTATGATCCAAAATGAGGCAGCTCCATATAATGAGAATTGCGGGCTATGAACGTTTTTTACGCAGAAAAATCGGTTTGAGTCCAATAAAGCCGATGGCGGCGAGAATTAAATTTACCCAAGGTGAGATCCTGAATACCGGCAGTACACTGCGCAGCGCTAGTCCGGCGACAAGAATCACGACAACTAACACAACATACATCAAGATGGATTTAAGATTCATCTGGGGCTTTACAGGGGCATGGTCTGGCTGTTGTGTCTCCTCGCCTTCTTCGGGACGGTCCATAAAATTCATCAGGGCTTCAACGAGTAGAATGGCTCCTGCGGCGATGATGATAAGGGTGGATAGGCTGATTTTTTCAAAGGGTTTGATATCCCCACCTGTAAAGGTGACAAACCATCCGATAATTGCCTGTGTCAAAAAAAACATAGACAAGGCAATCCATGCAATAAGCGTATAATTTTTTGCTTTATTCATTTCTTCCTCCTGCTTTATGAGCGTATCCCGAGCTGATGGAACCGCCATTTCGTAACAAAGACAGTATACGTGAGGAAGCGTCGGATGGCAAAAGACTTTATCTATAAAATGTATATTACCGCTGCATTCTCCTCAAACTGGATACAGGGTGAGCACATAGAGCAACCTGAATATAAACGTTAAGAGGGTGTGGCATCATGAAACTGGAGAACCAGGCAGATTATTCAGTCCAAAAACGATTAGCAAACGCTTCGAACAGGAATAGCGGGGTGGCCTCGTCTACAAATGTGAGTCACCGGAGTGTTCAAGGAACTTCTCCAACCTACCGTATACTGGACGATATTGAAGTGGCTGAGGATACAGAATTTGCAGGTGAACTAGGTGCACAGAACTACCGCAGCCTGTGGCATGAGGATGAACATAACGGCGCCTCTTGTAAGCTGGAGTGGGAGGGACGAACGGAGACCCACCAAATGTTTAGGAACAGCTACGAATAACGAATGTCTACTTTAATGTAGTGGATTCACTCTAATAAGTGTAGTATAGCGTTCTCCGGAATCGCATCGGGGAGCGCTATTTGTTTACTTTTTTAACGATGTGAACTGACAGGTTGACAAGGAAGCAGGGCGATGATAGACTGACTTTACTATAAAACTTATTAAACTTATCGGAATTAAAGTGAATGAATATCCTGGATGGATATTCCACGTTACTATATGAGTTTGAATTCATAAATGTGTAGTGAAGCTTGAAACAGGGGGAATCAGGATGGAACGGCAAATTGGAATTCGCTTTGAACATGAAGAACTGGCCGCAACAATTCATTATCCAAACCGTACAAATGAGGGAGATCGTCGGAGACGAGTTCCTCTCGTTATTATATGTCACGGTTTTGTGGGCAATCGTATCGGAGTAGATCGATTATTCGTCAAGACTGCGCGTGAACTGGCCGAAGGGGGATACTTTGTCCTGCGCTTTGATTTTGCCGGTTGTGGGGAAAGCACAGGTGAATACGGCAAGCAGGGGCTCGAGTCCATGATTAATCAGACACGTACCGTATTGGATTACGCCGTCAATTGCGCGGACATTGACCCGACCAAGGTGACGCTGATCGGTCACAGTCTGGGGGGCGCGGTTGCCCTTCTCACAGCCGTACGGGATAAGAGAGTACAAAATCTGGTTCTTTGGTCAGCAGTGGGCTATCCATTCAACGACATCGTCAAAATTACGGAGCGAAGCGTGTACGATGAGTCTGTTAAAACCGGTCATGCCGACTATTTGGGCTATAAATTTACGCCTGCTTATTTTGAGTCGTTAGCTCTATTTCAGCCGTTTCAGGAGGCCGTTAAATTTAACGGAGATGTGCTCGTTGTTCATGGCACCTCGGATGATATTATTCCTGTGGATTATGCATTTCTGTTTCAAAAGATATTCTGGATGCGTCCAGAGGGGCGCTGTGATAAAGAGATTATTTTCCAGGGGGATCACACTTTCTCGTCAGGTAAAGAGCGGCAACGGCTCATTGATCGGACACTTGAATGGCTGGATGAACAGGAAAATATTCAACGGGATTGGCAGCACTGGATGATCTGATTTCAGTGTGTAACGGATTGTATTGGAAATTGCGCCTCCGCCGGAGTAAAATGGAAGAGTAACACTATACTGGCGTGTGGAGGTTGGCAGCGATGACATTACCCTCAATTTTTGTTGCGCATGGTTCACCGACACTGGCTGTAGAAAATAACGCATATACCAGCTTTCTTGCAAAGCTGGGCGCGAGCCTGCCCCGACCCAAAGGAATTGTCATTTTTTCCGCGCATTGGGATAGCCCCGATCAATGTATTGGCGCGGATGATCAGCATGCAGCGTTGCACGATTTCTATGGCTTTCCCGAAGAAATGTACTCAATCGATTACCCTGCACCAGGCGATCCGAAGCTGTATGAGGAGATAGAGCATCTGTTCAGTCAGCATAACCTGTTCCACCAGCCGGTTCGGAACCGAGGACTGGATCATGGAGCATGGGTGGTTTTGCGGCATATATATCCTGATGCGGACATACCGGTCGTACCCTTATCCATTGATTCTCGGCGCGCTCCCCAGGAGCAATACGAGATTGGACGGATGCTGGCGCCTTTGCGAGAACAAGGGATTTTGATTATCGGTAGCGGCGGATTGGTCCACAACTTGCGGACACTCAAGCAGACGAGTGAGCCAGCCGATTGGGCCGTTCAATATGATGACTGGATTGCACAGCAGCTTCAAGACTGGAATTTGCGCCACCTATTCCAATATGACAAAAAGGCTCCATATGCCAAACAGGCGGTACCTTCTTATGGAATAGAGCATTTTTCACCTTTGTTTTATGCGATGGGGGCTGCGGATCATGAGCGCTCTGCGCATAAGCTTTTTCAATCGTATGTCCTTGGCTCGTTGAGTCTCAATTGTTGGGCTTTTGGTCAAGAAAGTGATACGTAAATGTAAAAAAAGAACTTCCGAATCCACATGGTCTGTGGGAATGGAAGTTCTTTTGTGTATTTTGCGTCTTTGATTAATTAGAAGGCACGTTCTTTTTTAGCCAAGTGGATACCTGCGTAGTACGCTGATCTCCATTTTGATCCAATAGTGTCATAAATGCTTTCAGCTTTTGAATGTAGGTACTCTTCGAATCCATATTACGTTGAACGACGAATTGATACCCTTTTTTGGCATTCGGATGAATCTTTCCGGTATCATAATCGAATAATGGCGTATTGTTCGTGCCATAGAAAGTATAGAAGAAGTACAGATCGTGCAATTTTTTTATAGCTTGTGTACGGTTGGAATGAGGATATTGGTTTAAAAATGCCTCCTGTGCCAGCACTCGTCCGGCTAACTGTTGATAGCCGATACGGAGCGCGGCATCCTTGGTAGCCGCCTGTCCGGATTCCATCGCCATGATGTCAATATAGCTGCGGATATCTGTCGTGGTGTGCTTCCCGAAGACTTTATATTTTTCATAGTTGATGACTGGGTAGTACATGCCTTCTGCAGTTTCAAGTTTGTAGCCGGCATCTCTTGTTTGAGTTAGCAACTTTTTCAGGTTCACATCGCTTGAACGGCTGATTACATTTGTGAACGAATCACCGGGTTTATAGATTTGATTTATTTTGGTTTGAACAGAGGCCGGGTATAAGGTCTTTGCATAGGAATCCAATTGCTGTTTCTGCGCATTTTCCAGATGAAGCACCATGATGGTAGCTTGAGAGGCTGGAATGGATTGAATATGCTTTTGCAAATAAGTGAATGCCTGAGGTAGCTTGTCGGGTTGGCGTAGTAGCTGCTCGAAGGTCTTGGAGATAAGTTGTACACTTTCTGCCTGAGATGTCGTAGTAGACGTCGCCGCTTTGACTGATGTCGTATATCCCAATCCCATAGTCTGCACTGTGAAAGTTACGGCTGCGAGCATGAGATAGGCTTTGGTAATTTTTTTCATGATATAACCCTCCATTACGTTCTTTGATGTAACTGTAGTGTATAGGGTAAATGTATCGTGAGCATTCCATGTTGTATCCAACTTGTAAACGTTTGGGGGGATGATGAATCCGATAAAAGAGTTCGAGTTAGAAGGAGCTGAAAGACCCCTTGTGAGCATAACAGCGCAAAAAAATAACCATTACCCCGGAGGATAACGGTTATTTTGGGATGTTTAAGCTATTTTTCGGCTAGGGTCAGCTGGAAAGGTATCTTTATTTTTACGAAACAGTCCACGCAGGAAGGGCAGTACCCAACGGTCAAAGCCAATTCTTCCGGCATTTGCACCAGCAACTACAAGGAAGATTTCAAACAGCAGGTAGATTGCATTGGTGCTTACTGTACCCGAGAACAGGAACGAGAAGTTCATAACCATAGCCATCAAAGCAGCCAGTGTAGTCAATGTACCGAGAAGCAGGCCAACCCCTACCAAGAACTCACCCAATGGGATCAGGACGTTGAACAAACCTACATTCGGCAGGGCAAAGGCTTCCAGGAACGATCCCCACCAGCCTTGTACAGCGGGATGGTCTCCACCTGTTTTAGCAATGGCCCCCGAGATAAATCCGCCTGCATCAAATCCACCTGTCAGCTTTTCAAGTCCGTGGGTCATCCATTCATACCCTAGATAAACCCGTACTACAGTCAGCAACCACATTGCGACTTTGTTCTCACGTAACCAGCTGTTAAACATTCAAACCACTCCTCTTTCTTAATCTATAATGTTGGTTGTATTTCATTTTGTTGGGGATGATCATCTTTGCTACACCTTTATTGTAGTAGGTTCAGTTACAGTTATTTGTGATAAAAATCACAAAGTCTAAATATTTTTTAAATTTTAATGTCTTCAGATAAGTATTCTATAGATTGGTCATGCTTCAATCAAGACAAAAACAGGAAATAAAGCTTATAATGAGAAAAATAACTAAGTGGAGGGATGAACTTGTCCGGGCCCATTTCCCAACGAAATCATTGGTTGCGTGTGATGGCCTCAGCTCTGTTATGCATGACGCTGATGTCTTGTTCTGCTATGTCCAATACGGGTGAATCTGAATCCGTTCCCCAACTGACCAAGCAAGAAACAGAGAAGGAGGCACTTGAACCGCCGAAGGAGCAGTCTATTCCGGCATTTACAGCTCCGCTCACCGGTCTTCCGGTGGAGCAGCCAGTTTTGGAGCGACCGCTCGCTGTCATGATCAACAATGCTCCGGCTGCACGTCCACAGGCAGGACTTAGCCAGGCAGACATGGTATATGAAGTTCTTGCAGAAGGTGGGATTACCCGTCTGGTCGCTTTTTTCCAAAGTCATGGCGGAGATGTAAAGATCGGACCGGTCCGTAGCATTCGACCGTATTTGATTGAGCTGGGCGAAACCTATGGTGCGTTGCCGATACACGCAGGGGGAAGCACAGATGCCTATGCGATTTTACAGCAGCAGCGGAAGGAACATCTGGATGAGATTTCAAATGGAGGGGCTTACTTCTGGCGAAGCAAAGATCGTCGTCCTCCACATAATTTATACACAGACGTGAACAGACTGCGCAAAGGAAGCGATAGTAAAGGGTATGCCAAGCAGACGGACGTTCCAGTATATTCTTACCTCAAATCCGGTGAAACCCCAGTTATGGTGGACGAGACTGCATCATCTTTACAAATTCGGTTTTTGCTTAAAAGCTATCGGGTATCTTATACCTATGATCCAGCGGATCAACAATATAAGCGTTTTGTGAACGAAAAGTCACATGTGGATCAAAATAATAACCAACAGCTCTCAGCAGCCAATGTCATTGTGATGAGCGCTAGACATCGAACGTTGGATGATGTAGGCAGATTAAGTGTTGAGTTGGACGGTAGCGGAGAGGCCATGGTGTTTCAACAAGGACGGTTAATACAGGCTGAGTGGCAACATACACCAGGCGATGCGATTCGTTTTATGAAAAATGGGGTTGAAATCCCGTTAACACCAGGTACATCCTATATACATGTGGTACCTGCAGATACTTCACTAAAGGAACATGTAACCATAGAAGCAAATTAGAAAACGAAATACACCTTTTTAGGGAAAAAATGTCGGATAATGACCTTCCATGTCGGGCAATGTATACGTATATCATGAAATTTGCTTTTACAAACATTACAAAAACATTGATGAGTGTGATAAGATAGCAAAGGTTGTCTATTGCAGTCGAAACAGGTTGCGGATATTTTCGTAAAGGGGTAATCGTTATGAGATTGAAGAAAAAGGATATATTCTTCGAGACGTTGGAAAATATGGCAGATACGATCGTGCAAGCAGCCGATTATTTTGCCCAACATACTTCAAATCTTCAGGATGTAACTTTGTTTACAAATGAAATGAAGAAGTATGAAAATAAGTGTGATGATTACACACACACGATTATTACTGAGCTGAACAAGACCTTCATTACGCCGTTGGAACGCGACGACATCATGGAACTGACAACAACCATGGATGATGTGTTGGACGGTCTTGAAGCGACGGCTTCTCGTTTTTATATGTACAATATTACGGAGCCGGACGAGTATATTGTGCAGTTCGCTGATATTTTGCGTCAATCAGCTTACGAAATTCAGAAAGCTGTGCATTTGCTTTCACAGAAAAAATTGCTGGCCATTCGTGAATACACTATTCGCCTGAATGATTTGGAAAATCAGGGGGATGAATTGTTGCGTATTTGCATTAAAAACCTGTTTGCAACTGTAACTGACCCTATTGAACTGATTAAACGCAAAGAATTGTACGAACGCCTTGAAACGACAACGGATTCATGCGAGGATGTTGCAAATATGCTGGAATCCATCATTATGCGTAACTCGTAAGGGAGTCCTTTTACATGGATACAAGTTTATTGGTATTGGGTATTGTTATTTTTCTTGCTCTGGCATTTGATTTTATTAATGGTTTTCATGATACGGCGAACGCGATTGCAACTTCGGTATCGACCCGTGCATTGACCCCGCGACGTGCGATTATTATGGCTGCGGTCATGAACTTTCTCGGGGCAATATTGTTTACAGGGGTTGCGAAGACCATTGGTGGAAGTGTCGCTGATCCAACCAAGCTTACGAATGGAATTGATATCGTCATTGCGACGCTGATCGCTGCGATTATCTGGAACCTCTTAACCTGGTGGTTCGGTATTCCTTCATCCTCTTCTCATGCATTGATTGGTGCATTGGCTGGAGCGGTGTATGTAGGTGCGGGATCGGATAAATTAAACTGGAGCGGCTTCATCGGGATTGTCGAAGGACTTATTTTCTCCCCGTTGATTGCTTTTGTTGTCGGTTACATCGTGATGATGATTTTAAAATATATCTTCGCTCATCGTAGTCCGCATACGGTGAACAAAGGGTTTCGTACAATGCAGGTCATTACAGCAGCGCTTCAGTCGTTCACGCATGGTACGAATGATGCTCAAAAGGCGATGGGGATTATTACATTCGCACTCGTTTCGGCGGGGTATCAGGACCATTTGGAAGTACCCATGTGGGTAAAAATTTCAGCCGCAACAGCCATGGCGCTGGGTACGTCTATCGGGGGCTGGAAAATCATCAAGACGATGGGAACCAAGATTTTTAAAATCGAGCCAATTAACGGATTCGCAGCTGACATTTCGGGAGCCTCTGTTATTTTCACAGCTACATTGCTTCATTTGCCCGTAAGTACTACTCATGCCATTACTTCGGCTATTTTGGGTGTGGGTTCTGCGAAGCGCTTTTCCGCTGTGCGTTGGTCGCTGGCCGGTCGAATTATTATTACTTGGGTGATAACCATACCGATTGCTGCACTGTTATCTGGATTGATTTTCAAAATTCTTTTTTAGTTCATTATTATTTCTTGAAAAAAAGGTACACACTATAGAATACACAATAAGCTTCCGTCCGCTTTTTGCGGCAGGGGCTTATTGGCATTCTAGGATAAAACTGCTTCTTCAAAGTTCACACATCCAGATAGTTCCATGAAACGTTTTTCAAAAAATACCTGACATCAAAGTAGTCAATTTTTAATAACTCCTGTAGAATAAACAGAAAACTTTGAACCGTTCAACTGACTGGAGGAAATTATGCAAAAATCTAGAAAACTAATAGCGCTCATGATTTGTTTGTTTTTTGTGGTTGCCCTGGCCGGTAATTTCGGTGTAGTGGCACATGCAGAAAATAAAACAAAGTATGATATCGGCACGGATACAACGTTCGCGCCTTTTGAGTTTGAAGATGTAGATGGTAAATTTGTCGGTATCGACATGGATTTGCTGGCAGCTATTGCCAAGGATCAGAATTTTGAATATACCATTAAGCCCCTTGGCTTTAACGCGGCAGTGCAGGCCCTTGAAACGAATCAAGTGGATGGTGTCATTGCCGGGATGAGTATTACCGATGAACGCAAGCGGAAATTTGATTTTTCCGAGCCTTATTTTGATTCAGGCGTCGTCATGGCGGTCCGCAAGGATAATGATACGGTTAAACGCTATGAGGACTTGAAAGGACAGCGTGTCGCTGTCAAAACAGGAACGGAAGGTTACACATTCGCAGAATCCATTAAGGCCAAATACGGCTTTACTACAGTACCGTTCGACGATTCTTCTCAAATGTATGATGAAGTTAAAACAGGTAATTCGGTTGCCTGCTTTGATGACTATCCGGTACTGGCATACGGTGTAAACCAGAATAACGGCCTTAAGCTGGTAACAGATAAGGAAAAAGGTGCTTCTTACGGGTTTGCTGTTAACCAAGGCAAGAACCAAGAGTTGCTGGAGAAATTTAATGCAGGGCTTGTTAATCTGCGCAATAGCGGGGAATACGATAAAATTTTGGCTAAATACCTTGGCGAATCGGGCAAAGGTGTGGCGCCTGTAGAGACCAGCCGCTGGGGACTGATTTCCGCTTCGCTGCCTTCACTGATTAAGGGCATGGGAAATACGTTGCTGTACACACTTGTATCTTTACTCGTAGCCTTTATCCTAGGATTGGTGTTTGGCTTTATGAAGGTAAGCCATAACAAGGTGTTCCGTGGTATTGCAACTGTATTCGTCGATATATTCCGCGGTATTCCGCTGATCGTGCTTGCTTTCTTTATTTACTTTGGTATTCCACAGGCACTGGATTTCAAAATGCCGCTTTTTGTTGCGGCTGTATTGACGTTATCCCTGAATGCGGGTGCGTATGTAACTGAGATCATCCGTGGTGGTATTCAATCCATTGATCCGGGACAAATGGAAGCAGCTCGTTCGCTTGGTCTACCCTATCGGACGGCTATGCTTAAAATCATTTTGCCACAAGCTGTGAAAATCATGATCCCGTCGTTTATCAATCAGTTGGTTATTACGTTGAAGGATACGTCCATTTTGTCTGTTATCGGTTTGGTCGAATTGACCCAATCGGGTAAGATCATTATTGCGCGGACCTTCCAATCCTTTGATATTTGGCTGGTAGTAGCGGTGATGTATCTTATCGTCATTACAGTCCTGACCAAAATTTCCAACCGTCTTGAAGGGAGAGTTCGCCGTGGGTAAAATTATCGTTAAAAACCTGAAAAAAAGCTATGGTAGTAATCAAGTGCTAAAGGGCATCGACATGCAAGTACGTGAAGGCGAAGTTGTGTGTGTCATTGGCCCGTCTGGTTCGGGGAAAAGTACGTTTTTGCGTTGCATGAACATGCTTGAAGAAATTACCGCAGGTGAGGTCATTGTTGATGACTACAACTTGAGTGACAAAAACGTGGACATTAACAAAGTCCGTGAAAATATAGGTATGGTATTTCAACATTTCAATCTGTTTCCGCATATGACCGTGCTCAAGAACATTATGTTCGCGCCGACTGAACTGGGCAAACAGTCCAAGACAGAGGCCCGGGAAACGGCTATGAAGCTGCTGGATCGTGTAGGTTTGGTCGATAAGGCAGATGCATTGCCAGGACAGCTTTCCGGCGGTCAGAAGCAGCGTGTGGCGATTGCACGTGCGCTGGCAATGAACCCAGACATTATGCTGTTTGACGAGCCTACCTCGGCGCTCGATCCTGAAATGGTGGGCGAAGTGCTCGGCGTAATGAAAGATCTGGCGCGTGAAGGCATGACGATGATGATCGTAACGCATGAGATGGGTTTTGCACGCGAAGTAAGCGACCGTGTCGTGTTTATGGACGGTGGTTACATCGTAGAAGAAGGAACGCCACAAGAGGTATTTGGTAATCCGAAAAATGAGCGGACCATTAGTTTCTTGGAGAAGGTATTGTAAGTGGGACAGGGTTTACGTTGAGCGTAGATAGAGCTGAGAGTGCCGCTCCGCGTTCCATTTGATCTTTCGATCGCTGTTGCCCCTGGATTTTTTTGGATTATATAAGATCTTATAAGGTGAAAATTCAGGGGCAAAGGCGAGCGCTGTCGCTTCTACAGATTCAAATGGACCGCTACGCTACGACTCGCTGATTGCTCCTTTTCGTGCAAAGAGCCTGCCTCACTCTTGAATGAGTGGGTATAGGGGAAGAGAGCGAGATGAAGATTACGCGCGTATCGTCGTTTTTGTGATGGATTCAAAACATCGTAATAAAGGCATCGGCAAGGCGTTAAATCAGGAAGCGGAAGCTCGGGCTAAAGGAACGGTTTGGATATGAAGCGACAAGCACGGGGTTTGTGAAAAAGATTTAATTATAATGAATTGATTATTTTATAAGGATATCTTGGGAGGCATGTTGGCCCGGAGATATCCTTTTCTTTATTAAAAGGAATTTAGAACTTGAGATTTGTATAATGTTAATTGGCTTATATAAAATATAAATAACATATCAGACGGAAGTGTAAGCGAGGGGGACGTACGGTGATACGTACATTGGCTATAGGTCATGATCATCAGGTAACAGTGGGAAAACCATTGGATCAGATCGTCATGGAGGATTATATATGGATGTGGGTAGATTTTAGCGAGCCTACAGATCGCGAGACGGAGCTGCTGACGAGTTATTTTCATTTTCACCCATTGGCTGTGGAGGATTGTATGCATGTTCTGCAACGTCCCAAATTGGATTATTACGAGGATGTGCAGTTTCTGGTCGTGCATGCGCTTGATGTAGATACGTTAGCTGCGGAAGAAGTGGATATGTTTATTAGCAGTCGTTTTTTGGTTACATATCACCATCATGAGTTAGAGGAGCTGGATCAAGCCTGGGAGCGGATTGTCCAGCATGCGAATGAACGCAAAATATGGTCGCGAGGACCGCTGGCTGCAGCCTACACGGTGATGGACAAGTTGGTAGATAACTATTTTCCGAGCCTTTTTATGATTGAGGATGAATTGGCCGAGCTGGAGGGCTTGGGCGGTCGCGAATCCGTAGAGGAATTAATGAAGCAGGTATTTGACCTGCGTGGCAGGCTGCTCAAGCTGCGCCGTACCATCGTACCCATGCGTGATCTGATGTACCGAGTTTTGAATTCGCAGCATGTGCAGGGCCAAGGAGATCATATGGCTTATTTTACCGATATATATGATCATTTATTGAAGCTGACAGACATGCTGGAGGCCGACCGCGAGATGACAGCCGACCTGAGGGACAGTTATATATCGCTCAATTCCAATCGCATGAATTCAATTATGAAGACACTGACCGTAATTACGACCGTTTTTATGCCCTTGACGCTGATTGCAGGAATCTATGGTATGAATTTTTCGAATATGCCCGAGTTGGCCTGGAAATATGGATATTTTGGTGTACTGTTCTTCATGTTTTTGTTGAGTGTTGCAATGGTGATCTGGTTTATGCGCCGAGGCTGGTTCAAATAGTATAGTCTACTTTCTTTTGCGTTTGCGCGGACGTCTGCGCGTGGTGGTGGTGCTTTTGCGCTGTGTCTTTTTCCGACGTGGGCGTGGTGGTGTGTATTCATCCAATTCCTCGGCGATATCTGTTGCAGAATTTTTGCTCGCGGATTTGCCGAATGCTGGGAGAGAGCCCATAATCAGCTTCGCCATTGGAGCAAATTGCTGCACACTGGACATGACCTTTTGCACCTTGCCGACCGTAGCAACAATTCCATCAATACCACCCATACGGTCAATGAAGCCTTTGATTTCGTTGAGATTACTGAGGTTGCCAAGACCTCCAAGCAGTCCTCCTTTGGCTGGAACCGGGTCTGGTGTGACCACGGCAGAATCCGTAATACTCGCTGGCGCCTCGTAAGGAACCAGCCCGGAAGAACCGGCTTGCGGAACCTCGTTGTATGGATCGAGTCCGGGATAAGGAGATGAACTATACGGATCGGAAAGGGAGCGCTGTAGCGGCCTCCGATGATAGTAGTGTCCAGGCATGAGATCACATTCCTTTGCAGGTTGATACTCTACTGTATGTTACAAACGCACAGTGGGTTTAGGCGCGTGTCCCGAAATCAGGTATAAAAGCGGATTTGGGCATTCGTACGGTACGTTTCTATGGTCATAATGTTGTTCTGTAATGCGTGAAACCGTTAATGCTTGAAAAACCGACTATTCCTCGGGTACAATGAGGAGAGATCGTAACCTTGGGAGATGATAATCCATGCAGCTTAAGAAGCTTAATGATAAAAGTATTGATCAATTGTTCGAAGCTATTTTAACTCTTAAAAATTTGGAAGAGTGCTATGTATTTTTTGATGATCTGTGCACGATTAATGAAATTCAATCCCTCTCCCAACGTCTGGAGGTTGCCCGTATGCTAGGCAAAGGCAGCACATATAATCAGATTGAAGCAGAGACAGGGGCCAGTACAGCCACCATTTCACGTGTTAAACGTTGCCTGAACTATGGTAATGATGGGTATAAAATGACTTTGGAACGTCTGGGACGCTAATGCGGAGCCCTGGGATACTGGTAATCAGCCACGGCTCTAGGGAGCCTTATTGGGTGGAACAGGTGGATCAGGCAGTTGCAAAGCTCCATTTGCCGGAAGAAATACCGGTAGAGGTTTCATTTTTGGAAACGGTTAAAGAAAGATTGATTCAAAATGGTATTGACCATCTGGAAGCCTTGGGTGTAACAGATATATTGGTTATACCTTTGTTTGTGTCATCAGGCAGTACGCATGTAGATGAGATTAGCTATGCGCTGGGTGTCAAAGATGCGCCGGACAAAGAAACAGATTTGAAGCCGTTTCGAATGAAGGCGCGAGTACATTTTGGCAGTCCGCTGGATGATGGAGAAGATGTTGCCCGCATGGTGTGGGACAAGGTTCGCCCGCTGTCGGCCGACCCTGCGAGAGAGGTTATTTTACTCGTAGGTCACGGCAGTGTGCACAACGGCTTTTTTCAGCGCTGGGAGCAGGGGATTTCTTCCCTGGCCCGTACGGTGCAAAGCGTGAGCGGTATCATCACGGACCACGCTTTGCTAAATCCCGAGAGTGTGTACGACAAGGCAGCGTATTGGAATCAGGAGCGGGGTCATGATGTTATTGTGGCACCGCTATTTTTGAGTTCTGGATATTTTACAAGTCACATAATTCCTAAACGCTTGCAGGGGCTCGAATACCGTTATTCAGGAGATCCTTTATTGCCGCATCCTTTGCTCACAAGCTGGATGGATAGACAAGTTCGTGAATTATTGCAAAGTGTGCAGAAGCAAGCAAGGTCAAGTCATAGGTAGTCTAGTTCGGCTATAGCGTCATCTTAGCCTTAAATTTCCTTATTTGGGCAAAGTCTGGCTTCTTTTATTGTAAAAGAGGTCTTTTTCCAGTATGATGATATTTTGTACAGACTGAATGTGATGAACTGCTATGTGAATATAAATATCATTAAATATACGGGTGGCGTAACGGAATGAAAAGAGCTAGATTAATCTATAATCCGACCTCTGGGCGTGAGGAAATGAAGCGTCGTCTTGCGGATGTTTTGCAGCGCCTGGATGAAGGTGGTATTGAAGCCTCTTGCCATGCAACTACGGGTGAAGGGGACGCAACGCGTGCCGCAATAGAGGCTATTGAGCGTGGGTATGACATGATTATCGCCGCTGGTGGCGACGGTACATTGTATGAGGTCATTAACGGGATGGCTGAAAGAGAAAACCGCCCACCCCTAGGTGTGTTTCCTCTGGGGACGACGAATGATTTCGCCAGAGCACTGGGCATCCCCAAGCACTGGGAGGATTATTGCGACCTAGTTATTCGTCAAAATCCGAAACCGCTGGATATCGGAAAAGCGAACGACCGCTACTTTATCAACATTGCAGGCGGGGGAACTTTAACCGAGCTTACGTATGAAGTTCCGAGCAAGCTAAAAACGATGATTGGCCAGTTGGCGTATTATTTTAAAGGTATGGAGAAGATGGTCAGCCTTGCTCCACAGGAGCTGATCATCAAGGCATCGGGTCAGGAAGTGATTCACGACGAGTTTATGCTCTTCCTGATTGCGAATACGAATTCGGTGGGCGGGTTTGAAAAGCTTGCTCCCGGGGCGACAATAGATGATGGGCTCCTCGATGTCATCGCTGTACGGAAATGTAATCTGGCGGAAATGATCCGATTGGTAACACTCGCACTGCGTGGTGAGCATTTGCAGGACAAGAAGATTGTTTATTTTAAAACAGATTACATGGAAGTGACCTCACCCGGCTATGTCCAGCTTAATCTGGATGGCGAACTGGGGGGCACTTTGCCAGCGACGTTCCGGAATCTGCCGCATCATTTGAATGTTTTCCGGTGAGGAATGATGAGGAAATACTTCTGCTTCCGGGCGGCAACGCAATATAGTATATGGAATGAAGAGTAGGTAGTTGTTTTTGTGAACATATTGGTTCTTGCCGTTCTCCGTAGGGAGTAACGGCATTTTCGAGTTGATGTTTGTATGTTTAGATGACCATTCTAATTAGACGACCGAAGGAAAATACCGCATAAAAAAATATCGCATAAAAAGAAGATCAGAAAGAAGTGACAATCATGACGAATAACCGTAGCGGACGTGGAAAAAGCCGCCGGAATGCAGCGACAGCAACTCCTGTTCAAGGAAATCAGCACAAAAAGACTATGAAGGCGACAAGAGAGAGAGAACCGGAACAGTCTCGAGTTAGAGCTGGAAATGGGCTGCTTCAAGCCGAAATCAAACATAAAAATGGAAATGTGAATGAAAATATGAATGATTCGAATCGGAAGAAGAGAAAGAACGGACAAGATTCTCGTCGCTCTTCCAGAGGTGGGCGCAGTCAGGAAGCTTCCAATCATATCCGATCCAGTGCAGAGCGTACCGATCTGCCTGTGCAAAAGAACGATGAGGCCGTGATAGACATCATCGGCATGAACCATGACGGCGAGGGTGTAGGACGTGTTGAGGGTTTTACGCTGTTCGTTCCAGGTGCGTTACCGGGGGAAAAGGTACGGGTAAAGGTGCTGAAAACGAAAAAGCAGTATGGGTATGCCAAGCTGCTGGATATCGCACAGGCCAGCCCTGACCGGATTGCAGCTCCGTGCGCCATCTACGATCAATGCGGTGGCTGCCAGATCCAGCATATGAGCTACGAAGCGCAGCTGGGCTGGAAACGCCAGCATGTCGTGGATGTGCTGGAGCGTATCGGGAAGCTGAGTGTGGCTACAGAGCCCAGTGAGCATACTGCACAGGTTTTGGCTACTTCTGCAGATACAGATGGTGAGGCCGATACAGTCACGACTTCTGATTCGGCCATGAATGCGGATGGAAATGCCGACAGCATGTCGCGTGTACATGGCGTAGTCGTGCATCCTACACTCGGTATGAGTGAGCCTTGGCGATACCGCAACAAAGCCCAGGTGCCGATTGGTGTCACCGAGGGTGGGCTTGTCGGCGGTTTCTACGCACGTGGCAGCCATCGAATTGTGGATATGAACACCTGTCTCATTCAGGATGAGCGTAATGACGAAGTTGTCGCACGTGTGAAAGAGATTGGCCGAATGCTGGGCATCAGTGCATATAATGAAGAAACCGGACGTGGGCTACTGCGCCATGTCGTTGTAAAGACCGCTTTTCGCACGGGTGAAATGATGCTGGTGCTCGTCACGAATGGACGAGATATTCCGCACGCTGATGCGTGGATCGGCAGTATCCGTGAGCATATCCCACACGTGGCAAGCATATGCCAGAACGTGAATACGAAGCGAACGAACGTTATTTTTGGCGACGAGACTCGTGTACTGTGGGGTCGTGACGTGATCTACGACTACATTGGAAACGTACAGTTTGCGATTTCCGCGCGATCCTTTTATCAGGTGAATCCCGTACAAACAGAAGTGCTGTATAGCAAAACCGTCGAATATGCCGGGCTCACGGGCAAAGAAACGGTAATTGATGCGTATTGCGGCATCGGCACGATCTCCTTGTTCCTCGCTCAGCATGCAGACCAGGTGTATGGGGTGGAGATCGTCAAAGAAGCCATCGACGATGCACGAAGTAATGCGCTATTGAACGAAATGCGTAATGTGAAATTTGAGGTAGGCGCGTCCGAAGATGTCATTCCTGCATGGAAAGAGCAAGGCATCACCGCCGACGTTATCATCGTCGATCCGCCCCGTAAGGGCTGTGATCCACGCCTGCTCGACACCATTCTGGAGATGAAGCCAGAGCGCGTGGTGTATGTATCGTGTAATCCAAGCACATTGGCACGGGATTTAAGGATATTGGAGGATGGCGGGTATAGTACTGTGGAAGTGCAACCCGTAGATATGTTTCCGCATACGGTGCATGTGGAGTGCTGTTCACTATTGGTCAGAAAAGACTAATAGTTGAGGTGTATTGGCGTTTGAAAAAGGTAAAAATCAAAACAAACTTACTGATAAAAACATCAATAAAATTATCGAAACGTACCGAAATCGTGTATATGTTGATAAATATGCTCACGTGGCACCACTTGAAGAAATCAAAGCAAATGAGTTTAACTTAAATATTCCTCGCTACGTGGATACGTTTGAAGAAGAGCAAGTCATTGACCTTGCCGAAGTGAGTAAGCTTTGAGAACAAGATAATCAAGAAATCGCTGAACTTGAAGCCAAAATTAATGAACAGCTGAAAATTTTGGGTATTCATGTGTAGAAATTGACGAAAAGGGTCGAGGATATTATTCCTCGGCTCTTTTTTTAAGCCATTCGCTTGGGAATGGCGTAGGCTGGGGGAAGTTATGCCGTGCAGTATTTCTATGAACTGCGGCGCAGTACGTTATAGAAGATGGCAAGGAGGGGCGGCGCTCTTCCTTTTTTTGCGAGTCTTTTGGGGAGTATGCTCCTCTCTTGGGTATGATATACTCATTTAGATGTCTATGCTTAACATATACTGACGTTTGAACTACGTTGCTTAAACATGTTATATGTGAAGAAGAAGCAAGGACATGAACAGGTTAGCTTTACCATTTTGGGACCAAAGATTTGTCCTGGTATTTATAGAGGAGTTTTTGATATGACGAATAATTTTTGGCGTGAGTTGCCACGACCTTTTTTTATACTGGCACCGATGGAAGATGTGACGGATGTTGTGTTTCGCCATGTCGTAAGTGAAGCAGCCAGACCGGATGTGTTTTTTACGGAGTTTGCGAATACAGAGAGTTATTGTCACCCGGAGGGGAACAAAAGTGTACGCGGGCGTTTGACTTTCACAGCGGATGAACAGCCCATGGTGGCCCATATCTGGGGAGATAAGCCAGAATACTTTCGTGAAATGAGCATTGGTATGGCGAAAGAAGGCTTCAAAGGCATCGATATTAATATGGGTTGTCCCGTAGCGAATGTAGCCCAGAATGGGAAGGGAAGCGGCCTGATCTGCCGTCCCGAAATCGCAGCGGATATCATTCAGGCCGCCAAAGCCGGGGGACTGCCCGTCAGTGTAAAAACAAGGCTCGGTTTCACTGCCGTAGATGAATGGCGCGACTGGTTGACCCATATTTTGAAACAAGACATTGTGAATTTGTCCATTCATCTGCGGACAAGAGAGGAAATGAGCAAAGTAGACGCTCACTGGGAACTGATTCCGGAGATTAAGAAACTTCGTGATGAGGTGGCACCAGATACACTGCTGACCATTAACGGAGATATTCCGGACCGTCAGACCGGCTTGAAGCTCGCTGAGCAATATGGTGTGGATGGCATTATGATTGGGCGTGGTATTTTCCAGAATCCATTTGCGTTTGAGAAGGAGCCGAAGGAACACAGCGGTGAGGAATTGCTTGAACTGCTGTGGCTTCATCTAGATCTCCATGATCATTATTCAGCGCAGGAGCCACGTTCGTTCAGCCCTCTCGCCCGCTTCTTCAAAATATATGTCCGTGGATTCCGAGGGGCAAGTGAACTCAGAAACAGCTTAATGAACGCCAAATCAACAAGTGAAGTGCGTACATTGCTTGATGAGTTTGGAAGCAAGGAACATGATGAGGTAGAGTAACGTGGAAATTAAATTGCCAAGTTGGGGAACGGGCTGTTAGTAGGCATTGAAAACATAGGAGGGTATATGTCCTGGAGTAAATTGAAGCAACAACTGGAGAGCTTCCGCTGTCCTGCGTTAGACGGAAGGGTCGAATACCGAGCGACCAGTTACCGTTATTTGCCTGATAAGTCTGGAATTTGTTATATAACTGTAGATAAGAAGAACATACTCAATATGAATGATATCACTAGTCCAATCAAATGGTATCAGACGGAGTTGGAGATCAAGAATGATCCAGATATCCAAGTTCCTATCAGCAATGAAGAAATTGAAGCGGTCAGAAAAGATACTAATGGGAACGTTCCGGAGGATCGTCTACAAGTAATTGCAAGAAGTAGAAAAATATCAGAGCATGCAAAGGAGCTTTTGTCAGCACAGGCCTCATTAAGCAAGTCTAATTTTAATGTTGTAGCTAATAAGTTTTTAACTACTTCTATAGAGGAAAGCTTAGAGAGTAATGATATCTTATTGAATATTCTAGCTTTAGTGGACAGACGAGTTGGAAAAAAGCGAATATTAAACATGACCGAGAAGATGAAGTTAAAGCATCCCATTGTGCAGTGTTTTTATGAACTACGGCGTAGTACGTTATGAAAAAATTAACTTTCATTGAAAAGTATTCTTTAGCCAAACCGGATTCTCCCTGAAAATAAAGGTAGTATGATAAGAGGTTACCGTAATATTGGACAATAATGGTTATTTCTAAACTAATAATTGAATTGAAAACGATTAAAAACTCTTCATTATCCTTTAGGCAGTATGTTAAGTTGTTTTTAGAAAATTATATACAAATTAAAAAGGAAGGGAAATATAAAGAACACAACGGAAACGATAACCAGATGAATGAATTATTAAGTTTATTCTTACCTTATTATTAAATACCAAGATAATCATTAATAATAATTGAGAAGATACCAAGGATTCCTTAAAAGGAGTCCTTTTTAAATTTCATCAAAGTTAATGATTTTCAGTCCTTTAAAATGATATTATTTATGCATAGGCTAATAATCCTATCAATTTTAATGTAGTGTGAGGGAGAAAACAAATGAATGCAAATTTCGGAGAAGAATTGGTGTATTGGTATCTTAGATTAAATGGCTTCTTTCTTATTAATAATTTTGTTTTACATCAAAATAGTGAGGGAAGGACATCCGACGCAGATTTGTTAGCTGTTCGATTTCCATATGTATATGAAGAAACAGGCGGTAGGTTAGAGGATTGGGATCCGTTGTTACTTTCTTACTTTGAGCCAGGGAAAACAATAGGAATTATTTGCGAAGTAAAAACAGGTCTCAACTTTAACACCAATAAAATTTTTCAAGATTATAATGTGAATAAGTCTGTCCAAAGAATTGGATTTACGAGTAACGAGTTAGATTACCAAGAAATTTTTTATAACTCTATGGTTAGTTTTGGAGATTATCAGATAGCCAAGCTGCTAGTAACAAGAAAACTTCATAATCCCAAAAGTGATTGCTTACATATCAAAATGGTTCACATTAGAAGTTTCCTACGGGAAAGGATGCATAAATATATGGACCGGAAGTTGGGAGACCGTATGTTTTTTTCTTCTTCATTACTTCAATATTTAATATGGGATGAAAGTTTAAAAATGAATCGGTGAGATTCAAAAAGTGGTTCCTCTGATATAGAGTGTACAAAAGACGACGTTTATTTGCGTCAAATAGCCCAAAGTTCCATGAATGCGATGCTTATTGAACCAGTTGACGTAATCGTATAATTCCAAATCTAAATGACGAAGGCTCTGAAAGCTCATCTGGTTCAAAACTCCGTTTTAATGATCTTATAGGTGGCATCAGCCACGGCGTTTGGGGTTGCAGTAACTTCCCAAGATGCTGAATACGAAAGATGTTTCAAAGGATATGCATAAAAGGAACGGTCTTGCTTTTTAGTTTCTTCTTTAATCTGGAATTTAAAGTTTTCCCTATCATGCCGATAAAGAAAGGATAAAGTTACTTTTTCACGAATTATGTCTAATATAGCCAATGCACATTCTTGGAGGAATACCATGTTACCTAACGAACTTTCAAACATTTTCCGAAGTAAACAAAAGTCCTATAAGATGGTTCTTGTTTTATCCCTCATCGACGAGTATGAAGTGAACCACCACAATCTAATATTTCCGCTCAACAAAGTTGCTGAGCGGTTTTTGGCTTATTACCGACATCGTAGCAGTATAGGAAATCCAGTGGATGCCCCACCGCAGAGAGAAACTTCAAGCTGGAATGATTATACGTTAGCCCAGACGAGGACACTGCTTAAAACACCTATAGATGCGCTATCTTCAATATTTGAATTTAACAACGATCAACAAACTATTACCTTTAAGTCATCCATTATGGATCAGCTGAATGACAAAGTAATTCAGGAATTAAAAGAATATGCGCTAAATGAGTTAGACAGCTACAATAATCAACTGACATCTAACGAGATAGGAGCCGCCTTTTCACTGCAAAATACTCTAACTGAAATTTTAAATAGTTACCTACACGCCAAAACACAAACTTTTGCTAATCATCCCTTAGGTGTGCTGTTTCGACAAACTATACCGGAACAACTAAGGAAGCTGCCCTTTATTGATGATAACTATAAAATCCAAGGCTCTATTGGTCAGGGCAACTGGGCTAACATACCCTGGATTGCTATCATGGATAAGCGAATTACAGGAACAACACAGCAAGGCCAGTATATCGTTTATTTATTTTCAGAGGATATGAGGAATGTTTATCTAACTTTAGCCCAAGGGGTGACCCTTCCTATCAAGGAATGGGGCAGGAAAGAGGCCTACCAATATTTCGAGCAAAAGGTCACCGAAATGCGAGATCAGCTTCCGCTTGAAAGCATGCAAAAGGATGATAACATCCACCTGACAACAAGCGGTTTAGGACGGGATTATCAAGTATCCACGGTGGCTTATATGCGTTATGATCAGGGCTCTATTCCGAATGATGAGCAATTATTGGCTGATTTAGAAAATGTAATGAATAACTATAAGCTTTACGTGGACAGCCTGACACAAGAGCCAGTAGAAGAGAATGAGCCTACTTTCGAATATGAGGAGCTAGGGCCATTGGATCCATTAACGGTATCGCCGCGAGTTGAGCAAATCAAAGCCTTTATCGAGCAAAGAGGATTTCATTACCCGACGGGGCTAATTGAGAACCTGTATTTATCTCTGAAGACTAAACCATTCGTCATTCTAGCTGGAGTATCGGGTACAGGCAAAACGAAGCTTGTTAAGCTATTCGCTGAGGCACTTGGTGCGATTGGAAGTAACCATCAATTCACGTTGATTCCAGTAAGGCCGGATTGGAGTGATCCGTCCGATCTTTTGGGCTACAAAGATTTATCAGGAGCTTTTCGTCCGGGCCGTTTAGCGGAAGTGTTGGTGGATGCTTCACAGCCAGAAAACCAACATAAGCCTTATTTTATATGTCTGGATGAGATGAATTTGGCTAGGGTGGAGTATTATTTTAGTGATTTGCTGAGTATCATCGAAACCCAAGAATGGAATAACAATCGAATTGTGACTTCACCGTTAATTAACCAAGATTCCTTAAGGTCAGAGGATCAGTCGATCTATGGGGATCTATATTTGCCAGATAACGTGTATTTGATTGGAACAGTCAATATGGATGAGACTACGCATCCTTTTAGCAAAAAGGTGTTAGATCGTGCCAATACGATTGAATTTAACTACATCAATTTACAGCAGTATCCAAACGATCATCGGGCAGAGCAACAAGAAGTGATAGTGGCCGAAAATCAATTTTTACGCAGCGAGTATTTACAGTTAGTGGACGTGTACAGGGATTATAGTGATTTGGTACATAAAACGACAGAGAAGCTCGTGAAGATCAACCATATCCTAGAAGAGATTCATGCCCAGGTCGGATTTCGGATTAGGGACTCCATTTGTTTTTATATGGTATATAATCAACGGTTTCAATTACTTACTGAGGATGAGGCCTTTGATTTGCAGCTTCTTCAGAAAATACTTCCGCGTGTCCAGGGTAGTAGTTTATCTGTGAAACGGGTGTTACTGCAATTGATGCAAGGAGCGCTAGGGAAGTCTTTAGTAGTAAATGATCTTATTGAAGATGCTTCAGGCCTCTACCAGAAATGGAGCTCCAGTCAAGGAGAAGAAGATGCGAGGCATCCTCAAACTGGTAGAAAAATTGCCTTCATGTTACGGAGGTTGGAGGAAGATGGATTTACCTCATATTGGCTCTCTTAGTCAGAGCGTTGAGCTTATTCGTGTCGAGACGAATCTGTTTAATTTATATATTCAAGGCAAGCCGTTTCATCCGACCGTGGAGTTTTTGCAGCTTCACCGCACCGAGGAAGGGAAGTGGGTGGATACCTCACTGCAGGTGTCTACTCTGTCCACGGTTCTATCTATTGAAAAGGTATCTGTATTTACTCCTCAATTAGGCGAATTGTCACCATGGCAAACAGGTGACCCAAGCTACCCGATCTTTTTCGAGACGCAGTCTTATGAGCTAATTATTGAGAAAAAGCAGGATATAGCGTTAACCTTTCACCATGAGAATGTAAACTTACGTCAAGCGATTAAGCCCCTCGGTAAAACGATTTTATCCGGTATTCTGAACTTTCAAAATGAAGTCGGACTATCCGTTTTGGAGCTAAGATGGAATGGGCAGCCGATTTGTCAGCTTCAGCTCGAGATATTTCCAGCAAAGATGGATTACAAAAATGATTACCAAATGATCCTGAAAGATGTGAACCAGCAGATTTATAATCTATCCTTTGACTTTTTACGAAAAACCTACAATCTGACGGGTCTAAAAGAGACACGTAATCAAAGTCTAACTGAGTTTTTTACCATCCTTCAGCATGTGTTCGACCAGCTTGTTCAAGCTGTGGAGCGGATTAAGGCTTCTCCGCATACTAAGCTAGTGAAAGAGGAGCGAATTGTAGAAGCTGCCCGAGCGAAGAAGGTGGGCAAAGAGAACGTTCCTTTTATAACTAAACGTCCCCATCTGTTAGTGTCGGATGAGAGGCTTGGCTTTGTACCGTTAAACAACCAAGGCTATTACCCAAGTCATGTATTGGAGACGAAACGGCAAATTAGCTACAACACGATGGAGAATCGCTTTGTACGTTGGATGCTGCTCCGTATTTCGAGCAAGTTGAAGGATATAAAAGCACGATTGATGAAAAAGGGTCGCTTACAAGATCCCTTGCTAGCGAAGCGGTTGGAATTTATGCAAACACAAATAAAGCGTCTATTGAACCTGGATTTTCTAAAGGTTGGCGAAATGAAGCAATTGTCGATCTCTTTGGTGTTACAAATGGCACCGGGGTATCGGGAAGTGTACCGGAATTATTTGATGCTTATGAAGGGCTTGTCCATTCAAAATGACCTCTTCCGTATTTCCATGAAGGACTTAGCACAGCTATATGAATATTGGTGTTTTCTTAAAATCCATGATCTTCTTAGCCGGAAGTATGAGCTTCTCACCCAAGATATGATTAAGGTTGATCGCAGGGGCTTGTTTGTAACCCTGGATAGAACACAGAAGGCCAAGATGGTATATCGAAACCCGGCCAATGGGGAGGTATTCACCCTTTACTACAACACATTACCTAAAGGCGATCATAGCGAAACACTGGGGCAACAGCCGGACAATGTTCTTACACTGAAGAAAAATGAAGCTGCGGTGGAATATAAGTATATTTTTGATGCCAAATATCGCTTGAATCCAGGGTATGAGGGAACGTCGTATTTCAGAAATTACAAGATGCCTGGTCCCGAGGAAGATGACATCAACACGATGCATCGCTATCGGGATGCTATAGTGTACACCGATGTACATAACCGGGATTTGGAACGAAGCATGTTCGGTGCTTATGTGTTGTTCCCATATCATGATGAGGAACGGTTTCAAGAACATAAATTTTACAAAAGTATTGAGTTAATTAATGTTGGGGCATTTCCATTTTTACCGAACTCAACAAAGCTGATGGAAGCTTTCTTGGATGAGATTATCATGGATAGTCCTGAGAAAGCCTATGAGCGTTCTACCCGGCCGCGGGGGACGAAGAGTTATTATCAGAACAAAATGAGCGGCAAAAATATTATGGTTGGTTCGTTGCGGGAAAAGGCGCAGTTAGATTTAGCATTAAAGTACGAGTTTTACCATATACCATTGGAGAATATCTCTGATCACAAATTATTAACACAGATAAAATATGTTGCTCTTTATCAGTCACGAAGTCAGTTTTTATCCACAGGCGAAACCGGGATTCATTGGTATGGGAAAGTGGTTGACTGGAAGGTAATGCAGCGTAAAGAAATCACCGAACGTCCTTACAGGCGAGGTACGGAAGATAAGCTATATGTGAAATTTACGGTGGAGAAATGGATGAAGAGGGACAAGCCGATTGTATCTGGAGGGAGAGGGATTTATACGGTGTTGTACACGTCTAAATATATGTTTGACCGTGCAGTGGAGATTGCTGAACTCAAATTGGAAACAGAAGAGGACCTGGTGCAGTGGCGCGAGCAGAGACGTTTAGGTACAGTTAAAGTGGATTTGAATCATGAGCAGGTAGACTTGGCTAGTAAGGTGTTGGGGGTCCGGCTTAAGGAGTGAGGAAGCATTAATTCTTTCTATCCATATGCTGAGAAAAAGAAAAACATGGATTACTAGGATGTATGATGTTTTAAGAATTATCTTTAGACTAGCAAACAAGGAGAGAACTGGAATGCCGATCGAACTAGGAATTTGGAAGATTAATGGAGATGTCGAGAAAATTCACTTTTCTAGTATGGAGACCGAACGTAAGCTCGAAGATGTTATCACACATGATATTAGCATCATTGATCCTTCGTTATTGTTAATTGGGAGACAGATCAATACAGCCTTTGGTAAATTCATTGATATCCTTGCAATGAACTCGGAAGGGAATCTAGTCATTATCGAATTAAAACGTAATAAAACGCCACGAGAAGTAGTTGCACAGACACTGGATTATGCCTCGTGGGTTCAACAGTTGAATTATACGGATATCATTGAGATCTATAGTGAGAGAAATCCGGGAAAGCAATTGGAACAAGATTTTGTAGACTATTTTCAAACCGACTTACCTGAAACTTTGAACGAACTCCATCAATTGATTATCGTGTCAGCAGAACTGGATCCAGCAACAGAACGAATCATTAACTACTTAACGAACTTCGGTGTCCCGATTAATGCACTCTTTTTTCATTATTTTAAAGACGGAGATAATGAATATCTGGCCAGAAACTGGCTCATTGATCCCAACAAAGTTGAGGTTAAAACATCTAATGTGACGACGAATAAAACAGGAAAGGCTCCATGGAACGGGAAAGATTTTTATATCTCTTTGGGAGACGGTGATTATCGGAACTGGGAGGATTGCAGACGATACGGTTTTATTTCGGCTGGCCAAGGAAAATGGTACAGCAGATCGCTGAATCTTCTGAAGCCAGGTGCTAGGATTTTTGCATGTATTCCTAAGGTGGGGTATGTTGGTGTCGGAATCGTGCAAGAGGAAGTAGTACCCATCAAGGAGTTTCAAGTGATGGTAAATGGAGTAAATATACCACTGCTTGATGCTGATATACATGTAAGAATGGATACAGATGTCGATGACCCCGATTTATGCGAATACGTTGTACGAGTGGAATGGGTCAAGACTGTTTCTAAACAGGAGGCGATCTGGGAGAAAGGGATGTTTGCGAATCAGAATTCTGCCTGTAAATTGAGAAACCAGTTTACGATTGAACGCCTTACGGAGCATTTTCGACTGGAGGAAGAGAACTGATAATAAATATGTCTCTTTCATTAAAAATGAAATTGATTGGTTATCATTATTCAAGGGTCTTTCCTGGTTGCCGCAATGTCCTACGTCACCCACTATGATATTTGGCGGGAAGTGGACGATCTGCTTGATTCCGTTTGGTAAAATCAAACCCACCCCGTAAACTCCAGTATAGACGCTTTCGCGGATTGCGCTTCGGATTGCGCCCCTTTACGCCATTCTTTGGGCGGCTTTCCCATAAGCCTGGAGAAGCAACGGTTGAAGCTGGAAATGGAGTGAAAACCGACTTGTTCAGAGATCGAAAGAATAGAATCTTCCGTGCTTTTTAACTGCTTGCAAGCCTCTTCGATTCGGGTGCTGTTTAGGAAATCGAGAGGCGACGTCCCCATAATTTCATGGAATTTTCTTCGAAAATGAGTTGTACTTAAATGGCACAGGTCGGCCAAAAAATCCATAGTAATGGGGTTCATATAGTTTTTCGTGATGTACTCCAGAACCGGAGAAATGACAAAATCGCTTTTCAGGCTATGCTCTGTTTCTTGATCTGCCAACAGTTCATTCCTGGAATGAATTCTAAGGAGTTCTATATAAAGGGATAGCAATAAGCCGTAGGCACTTTCCTGATAGTAAGGATTCTGCTGTTTTAATTCCTCTACGATTGAAGTCGCAAGTGTATAAACCTTGGGATGTTGCTCCTTATTCAATATACAGTTCATTCCCTTCACCACCCACAAATTCGGCTCGAAGTTGCTGTAAGCACTTTTAAATGAATGTTGAAAGAGGTCCTCTGGCGAAAAAAAGATATAAGACCAAAGACTGGCTGTATTTGGCGAACTATACGTGGTATGAGGAAGATACCTGGGGATGAAGGTCACATCGCCAGCTTTGAAGGGTACAGATTCTCCTTTGATCTCCATGATGCCGCTATCCGAATAGCATATACCAATCTCCAAATGGTTATGGAAATGGAGATGTTCACTTTTAATATCGGAAATCTTCCAACGCTCACCGCTTAATAGCAAGACAGGGAAATTTATGGGCAAGCTGTAGTGTCGGTATTCTATAAAGGGCTTTTTTTTTCTGGGCATATTCCATACCCCCATGACTTTGATTTTAACCAGCCTATATACATCAGGATTTTGCAAAATTCGATTCCAATCGCTCCAAGGTGCAATATATAGACGAACTAGACCATTTCGATCTATATACTGTTTATTGGAAGTCGCTTATTGGATTTTTGCAAAATCATCACATAAATGATTGGAATTGCACAGTTTTGTTGCGAATATGCTTAGATGGAGACTATTTTACTGCGTACAATGGAATAAGTAAAGCGTTTTCAAAACAGTGACGAACAGCTCTCAAGCGCCTTTGGGGGCGTGTGCGAAAGAGAGGAGAACATAGATGCTTCAATTAACTTATGACAAGGAAGAGATGTTAATAGTTATCGACAAAGTCGTCAGAAAAACAATGGCGATGGATTTGACGTGGGACTGGCCTTGCGGTGTGGCTTATTATGGGGTATCCAGAGCCTATACCAAAACTGGAAATAAAGAGTATTTGAATATGCTTGTGCAATGGGCAGATGAATATATCGAGCTGGGGCTGCCGCATTGGACGGTAAACACATGTGCCATGGGTCATATGCTGATCACATTGTATGAAGAAACAGGGGACCAGAAATATTGGGATATTGTGATGAGCAAGGTGGATTATATTCGGAACCATGCTCTCAGGTTCGGAGACAATGTTCTGCAGCATACGGTATCCGTTGCTAATGATTTTCCAGAACAGGCATGGGCGGACACATTGTTTATGGCGGCATTTTTTCTGCTCCGTGTAGGAACCAAATTAAAGGATGAGGAAATGATCCAGGACGCCTTAAACCAATATTACTGGCATATCAAATACCTGCAAGACCCTAGTAGCGGTTTCTGGTACCATGGCTACAATAATGTCAAGCAGGATCACATGTCCGGATTTTTCTGGGGGAGAGCGAATGCTTGGGGAGCCTATACCATGTCGCAAGTTAAAATTCATTTGAAGGACTGGTATTTATATCCGCAGTGCATGGACGTGGAGTGTTCGCTTCGGGATCAACTGGCGGCACTAAAGGGTGTTCAAACGGAGAACGGCCTATGGCGGACGGTACTGGATGACGAGGAGTCCTACGAGGAGGTGTCTGCATCTTGCGGCATCGCGGCAGCCATGATCAATAACGGCAATCCGCTGCATACCAAATACGTGCAAAAGGCATTGGACGGCATCTTGAACCATATTAGCGAGGACGGACGGGTACTAGGTGTGTCGGGCGGCACAGCGGTTATGAAAGATCGGGATGGGTATCGCAATATTCCAAAAGACTGGATTCAGGGCTGGGGACAAGGCTTGGCGTTGGCTTTTCTATCCGATATGTTGAATTAGGAGGGATCGAAGTTGTCTAAACAAACAACGGGGGCCTTTACACTACCGGGAGAATCTGGTTATGAGGCGCTGACCCTAAAATTAGCTGAACGGTGGGGTGCCGATGTCATTCGTGATAGTGACGGCACGCAATTGTCCGACGAGATTATTAACGCTGGGTACGGCATATATTCGACAATCTGTATCATCAGAGATCATAACGAGTGGGCGTCCCACAATCTTGACAAGCTGCAGCAGTGTTTTTTAATTACAAATCCGAAGGTAGCTGTACAAGATTATATATCCATCTATCTGATGGAGGATTTTTTTGCTGAACAATTCAGAGTTAATGATTCCAAAGAGGCGTTTAACTATTGGCAGGTTTTTGACAGAACGACTGGGGAGGAAGTTCCAAGAGAACAGTGGAATTATGAAAGGGAATCTGGAAATGTGGTGATTACCGGAATTGTTCCTTGGCATAAATACACCGTAAGCTTCATGGCCTACCGGATCTGGGAAGAGATTTCCATGTACAATCACACAACGAATCATTGGGACAAAGAGCATTTGATGCAGATAGATCCTATCTATGTAGAAACGCAAAAGTATCTGCTGGATTGGATGGAGGATTGGTGTCTCCAGCATAAGGAAACCACGGTTGTTCGGTTTACCTCCTTATTTTATAATTTCGCCTGGATTTGGGGCAGCAATGAGCGCAATCGCCATCTGTTCTCTGACTGGGGATCATACGATTTTACGGTAAGCTCAAGAGCGCTTGATCTGTTTGCCAAGACATACGGGTATTCGATGACTGCCGAGGATTTTGTGAATGGCGGAAAATACCGCGTCAGTCATATCCCGGCTGAGAAGCGCAAGCTGGATTGGATGGCATTTATCAATGATTTTGTGATTGAATTTGGCAAGAAATTAATTGACATTGTGCATAGGCACGACAAGCTGGCCTATGTTTTCTATGATGACAGTTGGGTTGGCATGGAGCCTTACAATGACCGTTTTCAAGAGTTTGGATTTGACGGGTTGATTAAATGTGTGTTCTCAGGTTACGAGGCGAGACTTTGCTCAGGTGTAAAAGTGAATACACATGAGATTCGGCTGCATCCATACTTATTTCCGGTTGGTTTAGGCGGGCTTCCTACCTTTATGGAAGGGGGGAACCCCACGCTGGATGCCAAAAAGTATTGGATTAATATTCGGCGCGCCTTGCTGCGGGAGCCTATTGACCGAATTGGACTGGGCGGATATTTGCACCTTGTAGAGCCTTACCCGGATTTTTGCGATTACATCGAAAAGATTGCCAATGAATTCAGAGAAATTAAGGAACTGCACCATGAAGGCAAGCCCTATCACGTGAAGACGAAGGTAGCTATTCTGCATAGTTGGGGAAAATTGAGATCGTGGACATTGTCCGGACATTTCCATGAAACATATATGCATGATTTGGTTCATGTCAATGAGGCTTTATCCGGATTGCCGATTGAAGTGAAATTCATTGATTTTGAAGATATCCGTCAGGGAATTCTACAGGATTGTGATGTAGTGATCAATGCCGGCTCTGCTGGTTCAGCATGGAGTGGTGGGGAGTACTGGAATGACAACAAGTGTGTGGACTTACTGACCCAATGGGTTTATGAGGGGGGGACCTTTATTGGCATCAACCAGCCTTCTGCGGTCGAAGGCCACGACAGCTTTTTCAGAATGGCACATGTTCTTGGACTGGATGAGGATACAGGCTCCAGAGTAGGTCATGGAAGATGGGCATACGAGGTTAGGGATGAGCATGGTTTGGTGCCTGAAGGAGCCAGTATAACGCCAAAGAATAGCATTTATCTTACCGATGGGTCAGCTGCGGTAGTGGAAGAAACGAGTGGTA
Organism: Paenibacillus sp. FSL P2-0322; assembly: GCF_037975315.1. Lineage (NCBI taxonomy): Bacteria > Bacillati > Bacillota > Bacilli > Caryophanales > Paenibacillaceae > Paenibacillus > Paenibacillus sp. FSL P2-0322. The sequence goes on from NZ_CP150243.1 coordinate 985,084, forward strand.
TGATAACACTGTCTACTCATGCCTTCGGTAAAGGAAAGGGGATATACCTTCCTTCTTTCGAATTCAGCTGGGAAAACACAAGATTACTGTTGAATTTGATTCGCTTTGCAGGCAATGAGTTACATGAAACGAAGTACATTACGGATAACCTATATACAGAGTGTGCTTATTATCCAGAAAGTAAAATGTTGGTTGTTATTAACAATAGCGATCAACTTCAAAGAACGACGATTGATACGGAATATGGCAAACAAACCATGGAATTAGATCCGTATGACACCATGATCACCCATATCGGCTTAACAAAATCGGTATAGGAACGGAAAATATGAGAAGTAGCGGTATCAAGCCCTCCTTTATTTTAAGGAAGGGCTTTTTGTTTCAGCACCTCCAGAAAATCAAGCCAATTTACCGGGGATTTTGTCCATTCAAAAGTATCTACTCCATCATTAACTATAAGTAAAACAATTAAGGAGATGATTTCTTTGAGAAAGGCAACCTTAATGAAAATTAAAAAAACAGAAGCAAAGTTGGGAAAAAAACTGAAAAAAAATAGTCACGTGATTATGAATCTTAAAAAAGCCATTCGTGTAACTCAACTTGGAGATGGGTTCGCACGATTCACTTTCGCACCGATCACTATTTCTCCTAATAGCTTTAGAAGCACTACGATTAACGGTAACGCCTACAATCTGATTAGCGGTGCATGGACTTTCTCTGGAAATGAACAAGGGTTTCTTCTCAATAATTATTCCGCGGCCGAAGACAGATGGGTATTTACTGCATGGAATCCAACTGGATTCACAAGAACGGTATCCTATGCTGTTATTGCCAAACGGAAGCCATAATTCAATTGTCATAGTTAGCAAGGAAAAGGAGCTTGAGCCTTCTTTTCCTTGCTAAAATGTAGAGAAAATTTTGAACAAACCTTCGATGATCTTATAATTTTTGATAGTGATGTAAGAGATTCTCTACTTTATCTTGGATCATTTGTCTTAAAAATTCAGGCTTCACTGATCGTACATAATGACCATATCTCATCAAATAATGAGCGATAAATTCTTCTTCTCCTGGATTATAGAATCCCTTAATGACTGTCTTATCACCATTTTCTATTTTCATAGAAGGATAATGTTCTTTATAAAAAATATCCTTGGCTTGTTCTAAAATTTCTACTTCAAAGTCAATGCTCTTCTCAGCTTGATACATTTCTAATGAACGACTAAGGAGTTCATCTATAGAAAAGCGAGAATTGCTCTCCTCATCTTCTATAAAGGTTATTCGATCACATCTGAAAACTCTATATTTATTCGTATGTAACTCTATTCCAGTAGCATACCATTGACCAAACTTAGCGGAAATTTTGAAAAATTGAATATAGTAACTTTTTTTCTGATTATTTTTTACATATTTAACTTTACAGGTACTCTCATTAAGAATACTTGTTAGAATTTTATCTAAATAACGACTAATATGATTATGCTGATATGTTTCAAATTGTAAAACCTTTTTCATTTTATGAATCTGGTTTATTTGTATTTTAGAAAGACAGTGTTCAAACTTTTCATTCAGTTGATTAACACTTAAATGAAAGGGGGTGGATTGATAAGCTTCTAACGTCAACATTGCAAAGTACAGAGCATACACTTCATCCATCGTAAAAATAATGGGGGATAACAATCTATTTTTTAGGATACCATATCGTCCATGTCTGCCATGTTCCGAAAAAATAGGCATACCTAATTGTTCCAATGAACTAATATCACGTAGAGCTGTACTTTTTGAGATATGGTATTTATCCATTAGGTCATTTAAATTAAAAAACTCTCGACTGTTTAAGTATCTGATCATGTCATTTAATCTTTCCGATTTCTTCATCTAAATCTCCTTATAAAGGTGTCATATTTTGATACCTTTTTATATGATAATAAGTTCAAGGGAATATATCAAATTCATAAGATATCTGACTAAAAGCACATATAAAAGGAGATTGATACCATGAGTACAACATTAGAAGTAGCTATTTTCTTATCCATGAACGGAAAGGCAAAAGAAGCTATACATTTTTACAAAAAACACTTCAGCGCAGAGGAATTGTTTCTGGTTACCTATCAAGACATGGCCCAACGTGACAGCTCCATACAGCTTACGGATGAAAATAAAAATTATATTTCTCATTCAGTCTTATCCATCGGAAAAACAAAAGTAATGATAGCAGAAGATACAATGAATCCCAGTGAAGAATATACAGTAGGGAATAATACTTCATTATGTATTCAAAGTGCTGACCTAGAAGAAATTAAACGTTTTTATGATAGCTTAATTACAGATGATCGAGTGAAAATTATTGTGCCTTTATCTAATAATGTGTTTAGCCAAGCCTACGGTATTATTGAAGACCCATTCGGTATTCAAATACAATTAATGTTTGATAATCGATTATAATAAAAAAGCATATTGTATGTTCCATGTTTCATAATTGGATAATAAATGGGCAGAAGTAAAAACTAAAATGGGAAAACCTAAGATACCGCAGCAGAAAAGGAGACACTATGACGGAGAAAAAAGAAATAGCAGATAAAATAGGGTGGAACTTCGACAACAGTTACTCTCGTTTGCCGGAATCATTGTTTACAAAGCTCAACCTAACACCTGTCCGCTCACCAAAGCTGATCATTCTTAATCATCCGTTGGCAGCATCACTGGGGTTGAACGGCACGGCGCTGCAAGGGAATGATGGCGTAGCGGAGCTGGCCGGCAACCAGGTTCCTGAAGGGGCTATGCCTCTTGCTCAAGCTTACGCAGGGCATCAATTCGGGCATTTTAACATGTTAGGAGACGGACGTGCTCTGCTGCTTGGCGAACAGATCAATCCCTTGGGTGAACGGGTTGATATTCAGCTCAAGGGCTCAGGCAGAACGCCATACTCCCGTGGTGGTGACGGTCGTGCGGCACTTGGTCCGATGCTTCGCGAATACATCATCAGTGAGGCGATGCATGCGCTAGGTATTGCTACCACCCGCAGCTTGGCGGTCGTATCCACGGGTGAGTCGATCATCCGGGAAACCGAGCAGCCCGGAGCCATTCTGACCCGTGTGGCTGCCAGTCATCTTCGCGTCGGAACCTTTCAATACGTCTCAGCATGGGGCACGTCTCAAGATCTCCGTGCTCTGGCTGATTATACATTGGAAAGACACTACCCGGAAGTTGCCAATGACGAAAACCGTTACCTTTCACTGCTTCAGGAAGTGATTAAGCGTCAGACCGAGCTGATTGCCAAATGGCAGCTGGTTGGTTTTATTCATGGGGTGATGAACACCGACAATATGACCCTTAGCGGAGAAACCATTGATTATGGTCCTTGCGCCTTCATGGATACCTATAATCCTGAGACGGTGTTCAGTTCCATCGATAGGCAGGGCCGCTATGCTTATGCCAATCAGCCGCATATTGCTGCGTGGAATCTCGCGAGATTTGCTGAGACGCTCTTGCCACTGCTGCATGACAACAGGGAGCAGGCTGTCACACTGGCTGAGGATGCAATTTCAGATTTTGTAAAAATGTTTCACCATCATTGGCTTGCAGGAATGCGGGCGAAGCTAGGGATCTTTAACGAAGAGCAGGAGGATGAATCTCTTATTGAGGAGCTTCTGAGTATCATGCAGAAGCATCGTGCCGACTACACCAATACCTTCCGTGCCCTAACTTTGAACAAGCTGGAGGATACGGTTCTGTTCAGCACTGCGGAATTCACCCAGTGGCACGAGCAGTGGCAGGCGAGGCTGGGCAGACAGCAGGAATCACAAGCCTCCTCGTATCAGCTGATGCGCAGCAGCAATCCTGCAATCATTCCACGCAACCACCGGGTAGAAGAAGCACTGGAAGCTGCGGTGGAACGAGAAGACTACCGTGTGATGGAGAAGCTTCTTGAAGTTCTTTCGAACCCTTATGCCTACTCTACCGAACAGGATATTTACTCTACATTGCCTGAGGAATCCACCTGTCCTTACCGAACCTTTTGCGGTACCTGATGTGGAGCGAACTATTTGAAGATAACCTATATTATGCGTTGGTGGAGAAGATAGCCAATCTCTCACCAACGCATTTTGTTTTTATAGTGGTAGGTTGCGACTGATTAATCCAGTTCCTGACCGTCATTTTCGATCTGTATGTGTCCGCAATAAAGACATTGATGCGTACAGTTCTGCGTAAGAGCAGGCTGGCCTTCGATGCGCATGTCGCTTTTTCCGTTCAGCCAAGGCATCGTAAGGACAGGAATACACGGTGCCTTTTTCACCCCATAAATATCGACCATCTCACTGGCTTGCACAGCCGGATTCAGCGGACTGGAGCAATTCCCAAAAGATTTTATGTTCACTCCGGGCACATAATCTCCAATATTCATCTGAGCTTTATTTTTGACATACACCCCATGGCTAAAAGGGCGCTTCAAACGCGTGGGCTGTGTACCGTAACTACAGCTTAAAATCGCACCTGCCACGACATAGCTTTTTTTCGCACCTGTTCCAGGCTGCACACTTGCTTCTTCCATACGGATTATTCCTCCTTTGTGGCCATCTCTACTTTTTGCACACGAACACCTGTAAATGGACGACGCAGCAGACTTTCCGCTACCGCGAGATTGATATAGATACGTGCTTCCAACAAGCCGGCAATCCGAAATATAGAGGATTCGATTTTCCCGTGTTTAAGTACCAATTGCTTCAAGGTGTGGTCGGGATACCACTCGGTTTGTGAGGAAAGACAATCCACCACAGGTGGACGCAGTACCCAGTACACATCCTGCCTGGCTTTCTGAAAATCGGTAAGTATAGCGGCCTTCCATTCCAGCTCCGGCATATATTTTTCCAACAGGGCTTTCATGGAGTCTGAAACCAGTGGCAAAGGGAACTCCAGAAAATCCGGATATACGGTTCGTGGATCTGTATGTACTGCTAGAAACAGGGGAGTATCCTCCGCCTGAAGGGTATGACCCGAAAGGATATCCTCCACCTGCAAGGGAGACAGGGGCGCAGTCTCCACCCGATGCTTTACGCGCTCGTCCACCATGAGTCGGTAATACCTCATGACATCCACTCCCCTTTACTCACTGCATCTGTTATCTGTGTAGCCAGGGGCGCTTCTATAGCAGCAAGGCCAATGGCTTCGCTTAGTTGGTCATCTGTAAAGCTTACCCGGTGTAGTTTTGCTCCTGTAAAATTAGCGTTTACTAAACATGCACCTATAAACGAAGCGTCAGTAACATCGGCTCCTACAAAGCAGGCACCTGTTAGATCCGCGCTGTTAAATAAAGCTCTTTGCAGCGCGGCATCTTGGAAAGTAGCTCCTTGAAGCTGTGCATGTTGAAAACTAGCTCCCTGTAAATTAGCTCTTGTAAAATTCACTCCATCCAATCCTAACGGTTCCCAATCCAGCCAAGCATCCGATCCATATTCGCTATTGCTTATCACTTCGTCCAGTACAGCCTCTTGCAGGGAACAGCCACTGAAATCGGCTCCATGAAGCAGGCTGTGCGAAAGGTCGGTTCCATCTAGCTGAGCTTCTTGCCATACCGTGCCTACGAGGATACAGTGATGCAATTGACTTTGTTGCATCCCGATCTGGCGAAAGACTGTATAGCGAAAATCCAAGGAACTGTAATTTCCATCCGACAGTTGAACTTGAGACAGTGCTTGGTAGCTGTAGGCCGATTCTTCTTTTTCCTCCAGCCAAGACTTTATTATGTTTGCATCCACGGGTCTCCGATCTTCCCGATACACGGAGACACTATGATCCATATACTCTCCGACGCGAATCTCAAAAGCTTCTTCACGATCCAACGCCTCAAACTCTGGTAGGTGGACTGCTTGCTTCATAGCCTGACGAACTAGACTAACGATCATCGTATGAAGATATCCCGCTGCTTCCAGCATGATCTGTTCCAATTCAAGTTCGGAAAGGGAGACTTGTTGCTTCAAAGTTTCAGCCCCAAGTTGTTCACGTAATTGAGTCCAATAGAGAAAAATCCAACTTGCATCGTACTCCAACTGAACGGGCTCAGCATCAAGCATCCATAAGGCATCCGTAGCTTCAACAAGATAAACGGGCTTCTGTTCAAGCCATGTGGTGCGCAGCATAGAGTAGGTGATGTAACCGATATGACCTTTACGGCCTGTAAATTGTTTTTGCCGAACCAGCTCACAAAAGGCGCGAAAATGTTCTACTATATGCTGTAATCTTTGTGTTTGTATTGATTTACATGTCAACGCCCATTCTTTGCGAATGAAAGACCAAGCCTGATGAAGAGCCGTTTGTTGTTGATCTAACACATCTGTTTGCTTTTCCATGTCTAATCATCCTTAATTCGACTTCACTTCGCTGCCTTTCATATCCGCCGATCCGCTTAATTCAATATGACTACCATTACAATCCATACGGAGCTGACTACCTGCGGACAGACTCATCGTCTTTCCCGCAGACAGGCTGAGATTGCCTCCCGCCGTAATATTCACCTGTTTGCTGCTCGCAATATGAATGCCTTCTTTATCGTCCAGTTTGATATAAATAGCGCCGTCCTTACCTGTAACGACCAGTTCATCCGGTCCCAGTCGAATTTCCTTGCCATGCGGGGTACGCCATATTTTCATTTGCGGATTGGAAAAATGGTTATGCGTACTCTTGCGATCTGCCCTTCTCACGGCACTACCTGCAACGCCGTCTTCTTCCCGACTACCGGGGAAATAGAGGGAAACTGAATCGCCTTTTTCTGGCATGACATACCAGCCGGTATGGCCACCGCCACTGTACACAGTAGAATAGTTGAACCAGTGTGCTTGGTTTGTGTCCTGTTGTTCATCACAATCCAGATGAATGCGCACCTGATCCTGACGTACGTCCAGCACAATACCGCTTAATGAGGCTCCTGCCAGCTTATCCTGGTAGTAGCTTTTTTGCCGAAATCCTTGGTAAGAACCCAACACATACTGATGCCGCAGCAGTCCCTGACTCATGGCGGTGTAGGCTTCCATCACATATAGGTTATGCCCCTGAAAATTCAACTGAGCGCCCAAGTCGAGTACCTCATCCGTTTCTACCTCATAAAAAATAAAATCGTGTTCACTCAGCTTGGTTTGCTCATTCTCCTGAAAATAACGAAAAGGAAGCAATTGCTTACGTACGGTATAACGGGTATGATCCAGTATCGCCTGTGCAGGGCTGTCCTCAATACCAAAATAAAATTTGGGACTGTCAAAACGGGCTACAGGCATCAGACTCGTATGATAACGGGAGGCTATGCGTCTTAAAAAAGCCCAGTCTGTCTCCTGATACTGAATGGCAAGCCGTCCGATGGCTTCTCCGCCGGTAGCCCCGTCGATCACATCCAGTCCTTCATAGTCCTTACCTATGTGCTCCAGCATTTGAGGAATCGTCATTTTCGTATACTGAAAAGAACGAGTACGCTGCTTCATGTCCATCCGGTACGTATGGGAAATAGCTTCCACCTCCAGATAGTACACACCTCGCACGACTTTTACCTCGACCGAGAGGGCAATCCCACTAAATAGCGGTTTGCTTGCGCCAGATTCATCTTGTTGACTGACTTCAATGATGGTATTTTTTTCTGTCGTTTCCACATAACTGTCTTGCAAGTCTTCGGGGATAATACCTGTAAAATAAAGCCGAGTATGCTCGTTAATTTTTTTCGTTAAGGTAAGCTCCTCCAGATCAATTTGTTCATAAGGGTGAATTTGAATTTGATCGTATCCCAGACTCATGGTGTAGTCATTCCTTTCTCATTTGTACAATAGGCAGGGGGTGGAAGGACAGAAAGGGATTGAGCCCAGTATTCTGCTACAGGTAACCAGACTTCAAGATCTGCCTCCAGACAGCTAAAGGAACCTATGACAACTCGTCCATTATGGATGAAGAGCAGCATTTTGTTGTATAGATTACCGTCGATCCCCGCCGCCACAAAACGAATCTGCCCAACTGAAAGTCCGGAACAGTTGGTGACCATTTCGGTACCTAACCAGTTGCGAATCGGTTGTACAGACCGTAAAATATCCGCCATTTGCTCTACAAAATCAGGCAGTTCTTCCGCTTCCAGAGCGGTATCTGTAGGATTAAAAGTGATATTGATGGTCTCCTCAGATGAGGTATAAATGACCTTTGGTCGATGCTCTGAAGGATATTTGATTATAGCTTGCTCCATTGGCATAGGAGTGAAGGACTTGGGGATGTAGAAACCAATCTCTCCGTGTAGTATTGTAATGGGCTCCAACGTGAGATAATCATTTTCAACATGAAGTAGCTTTGTTTCTTCAAACATGGAACCGTCCAGTTCCGATTTCTGGGTTTGAGCTGGGATGGATTTCACATTATCGTTATTAGCTGTCTTCTGATCCACCATTTTAGCTTTGAGGCTAAGTATATGCTCGTCTAGATAGTTCATAGAAAGCCCCCTTTTAGAAAAATACACGTTTGTACTTGAATATGTAAAGATGGGAGGAGATATTTAAGTACAGAACCAACATATGTATTTATCGGTTAAAAGAGAGATTTAGTTTACAAAATGAACCATTCGTTGGGGGGACATTGTTCGATTTTAGATTCTATTTCATTCCATAACGCCTTTTTGCCGTAATAATTCGGTTGTAGTACTCCAAAGTAGGCGTTGCATCTTGCTATCCCCACCAGGATATACCGGCACAATCAGCTTACCAGTACCAACATTAAAATACCCGCCTGTCACTTCTTGATATTGGGATTCTGTTGCTAAACGAATAATAATTTCTGCTCCTCTCCGTGGGTCTCCGATATGCAAAACGTTCAATATTTTTGCAAGTACCGAAGAAAATCCTAACTCACGGCCAAGGCCGGTAACGTTAAAGCCTGGATTAAGTGCGTTAACTACGATTCCGGTTCCATCCAATTGACGTCCAAGTTCTTCTGTAAACATGATATTAAGAAGTTTAGTCTTTCCGTATATCTTAGATGAACCTCTTGCGGTAAATGCAGATGTATCTATTAAATCCTCCGGTAATTTTAATTCACCATGGTTGCGTGACGCTTCAGAAGCTACATTGACGATCCTAGCATTTGTGGATTCCATTAGTGAATTGAGTAGTGTATGCGTTAACAGCCACGGGGCAAGATAGTTTACGGCTATCATTTCTGCCAAACCCTCTGAGGTTATTCGCTGTTCAAATCCATGTAATCCAGCATTGTTCACTAATACATCAATCTTTGGATAATTAGCTTTAATTTCATCCCCAATACGTTTGACATCTTTCATAAGAGACAGGTCCCCGAAAAAAAAGTCTACCTTTGTACTTGGCGCCAAGTCTCTCAGAATATTTCTAGTCGTTTCAGCACGCTTTTCATTTCTGGCTGTTAAGACTAGATGTGCTCCGCGTTGGGCTAATTCAATTGCTACCCATTGTCCAAGACCGTTAGTAGCACCAGTGATTACAATAATCGGGTATGTCGACATATAAATCATCCTCCAAATTCTCGATCTAATTACATTCTTATTCATGTCCACGCTTTACGGTTGTGGATGCTTTATATTGTAGATCTTCTGCTTGACACTTACCAAAGTTGAAAATATGATTGACATATATCAAGTATATGTATTTTGATTGATATATGTCAAATATATTCATACTAATTTAAATAAGGTGGAGACATATGGATAATAAAACTCAACATCCAAATTCTACAAGAGAGAAATTAGAACTGAATCTTGGTGAACAACTTAATGCACTTATAAGCGCGTCACATGCACTCAATGTAAAAACTGCGGCACTTTTCGATCCATCATTACAACCTGCGGCTTTTCTGATCGTACGCTGTCTTCTTTCATACGGCCCGGTAAGCGCTACATTTTTGGCAGAATCCACCGCTATGGATCGAAGCTCTGTCAGCCGTCTTGTTACTCAGCTTAAGCAATTGGAATATGTAAAAAGTGAAACTCACCCTGAGGATCGCCGGGGTGTGTTGATATCCCTGACAGCTAATGGTCGTGGAAAAGCCTTGGAAGCTTTAAAAGAAAAAGAAAAAGAATTTTATCAACGTATTTCAACATGGGAGGATTCCAAACTTGAAGCATTTATTGGGATGTTGAATTGTTTTAACGGTCAAGATTGTGAGGATTAATGAGTTTAGACATAAAGCATCGTATGATGAAAATAGGAGGTATTCAAAAGTGAAAGAAAAAAATGTTAGGGAAATTAGGGTATCTGATTATCATGACATTTATTTGTTGAACCAAGATTTTAACCCCAATCTATATCTATTTCCTGAAGAAAAAGTAAAAGAGAAGATTGAATTGATTACAAAGGAATCAAAAGATATGATCTTTGTTTATGAAGAAAATAACGAGGTATTAGGATATATTCATGGAAGCCCATATGAATTACTTTTTTCTGAATCTTTGGTAAATATATTAGGATTTGTCGTTAAAGAAAAGTATAGAAATCAAGGTGTAGGTAGCATGTTGATTGAGCGTCTTGAACAGTGGGGAAAGTCCCATGGATTTTCTGGGATCAAACTATTATCTCACCCAAGTCGGATACAGGCTCACAGGTTCTATGAACGACGTGGCTATATGTTTACCAAGGATCAGAAAAATTTTATAAAAAATCTCAAATAAATACATATTCATTCATCATTGAATAAGCGGGTTCAAAAGCCTGATCTTTAGCTAGGCTTTGAACCCTTCAATTTTATAGATGAGATCCGCCACTTGCATCAATCCATTGACCAGTTATATCTTCATCTCGGATTTCAAATAGACTTAATATCGTGATATTTATCATTGAAGAAATATGTTTGTTTAGCACTCTAATGCATTACATTAAATTGACCATTGTTCAGAAAATATGAATAGCCTTCCTTTCCATTTCATGCATAAAAATGTCTGCTAATTAGCAGTTGTATTTAGGCGTTTTTTGTCATACAATGCATCTAATGCTACGGACTCGGTCTTAGAAACAGTAAGGTTTGGACGGTAAATAGGACGTGGTTTTCTGGTATATTTACGAATCGTGGAACTACTTTGTTGTCGTTCACTCACGACCACGTCAGTCTGAAAAGTTAATAATGTTTGGGGACAGTTTTCCGGATCATTAGCGTTTGATGATGAACATATACGAAGGGGAGCGTTCTTTTGGAATCGAAACAATTAACGAGAGGGCTAAAGCCACGGCACGTTGAGTTGATTGCGCTTGGAGGTACGATTGGCGTCGGTTTGTTTATGGGATCGGCAAGTACGATAAAATGGGCAGGTCCCTCAGTGCTGCTGGCTTATCTCTTAGCGGGGATTATTATGTTTTTTGTCATGCGGATCATGGGGGAAATGCTGATTCTTGAACCGGTGACAGGCTCATTCGCTACATTTGCTCATAAATATATCAGCCCTTTAGCCGGTTTCTTGACCGCCTGGAGCTATTGGTTTTTATGGGTTACCGTAGGGATGGCGGAAGTTACTGCGATTGGGGTATATGTGGGCTACTGGTTTCCAGATATCCCGCAATGGTTGCCGGCTTTGGCAGGTGTAATTATTATTGCATTGGCCAATTTGGCGGCTGTGAAATTTTATGGGGAATTTGAGTTTTGGTTTGCGATGATTAAAATTGTCGCCATTATCTTCATGTTAGTAGTTGGTACGGGGATGATCTTCTTTGGACTCGGTAACGGTGGACAACCGATAGGTCTATCCAATCTGTACAGCCATGGCGGCTTCTTTGCAGGTGGTTTGAAAGGGTTTCTGTTTGCACTCTGTATTGTAACAGCGGCTTACCAAGGGATAGAAATGGTGGGTATTACGGCAGGTGAAGCTGAAAATCCAAAAACGACACTGCGAAAAGCCATTAAAAACATCATCTGGCGTATTCTGATTTTCTACGTGGGTGCAATCTTTGTCATTGTTACGATTTATCCTTGGAACCAAATAGGCGAGATCGGTAGCCCATTTGTTCTGACTTTTGCCAAGGTAGGAATTGTGGCTGCTGCGGGTATCATTAACTTTGTTGTACTTACAGCTGCGATGTCTGGTTGTAACAGTGGTATTTACAGTGCGGGAAGAATGTTATACACGTTGGCTAAGAACGGACAAGCTCCCAAGTTTTTCGGGAAAGTTTCTCCAAGCGGCGTCCCTAGAAATAGTATAATAACGACCATTTCCTTGCTGCTGGTAGGGGTATTATTTAACTATTTAATGCCTGATTCCAAACTGTTTCTGTATATTTACAGCGCCAGTGTTCTTCCAGGCATGGTACCGTGGTTTGCATTAGCCATCAGTCAATTTAAATTCAGGAAAAAGTGGAAAGACGAAATGAAGGATCACACCTTTAAATCTCGTTTTTTTCCGATCAGTAATTACATTACCATTATCTTTTTGTTGCTGGTGATCGTTGGAATGTGGTTTAATCCAGACACACGCTTGTCGTTGATTGTCGGGGCAACATTCATGGCGATCGTCATTATTGGATATTTTGTCTTTGGCATAGGAAAGCGGCAGAGAATTGAAGAATTAGAGGAAAACTAAAAGATTGCTAAATACGTAACATTTGCCGAGCGCAATTCAGATGATCCTGAGTTCGCTCGGCTTTTCTTTTACATGACGAGGGAGAGGGCTATGGGAGGGTTGTTACTGAGGTATAGAACCGTGTGGTTAGCCTGTTCGCACTACAAGTGTAAATATAGAGACAAAAAAAGTGAGAAGGGAAACTGAGAAGTTCATTATTGCTATACTCTTACGGTTAGCCTTAAACTCTGTAATTCCAGAAAATAAAAATATAAACCCTAGAAAAAATTGCGCGATTTTGTATGAGTCCCTATAGGTGTCTGGGTATGCGAGTGATAAAGAGGAAGAGATCATAACAACTACAGCAAATATTAAAGTGAGGATTCTGTAAATATCCATTTTCTTGAACATAGATAAGTTCCCCCTTCCTATTTATTCCTAATGTATTATATTCTAAGGGTAGAATCTTTGAATTACAAATAAATACAAAAAAGAGGAAATAGACAATAGGATGGTACACAGAATAAAGTGAAGGTGTCCCAAGTAATACTTTGGGGACACCTTCAAAATTAAAATCACTTGTACAACTTATGATTTACATAGCTTACATTGTGCTAATGTCAATCACGAATCTATACTTCACATCAGAAGCTAACACTCGTTTGTAGGCTTCGTCAATCTGGTCGGCCGATATCACTTCAATTTTAGGAACAATATTGTGTTTTGCACAAAAATCCAACATTTCCTGTGTCTCACGGATGCCTCCTATCATTGAACCAGCAAATGAACGGCGATGTCCGATAAGGGACATCACATTTAGTGACAACGGCTCCCCAGGGGCACCGACATTCACCAAAGTTCCATCTAGATTGAGTAGTGCAAAATAAGCATCCATATCGATGGCAGCACTTACCGTGTTAATAATCAAATCAAAGTGCCCAGCAAGCTTTTCAAATGTTTCTGGTTCGCTTGTAGCATAATAGTGATCCGCACCAAATTGCAAGCCATCATCCTTTTTCTTTAATGTTTGTGATAGAACGGTTACCTCAGCACCCATAGCATGTGCAATCTTGATAGCCATATGGCCAAGGCCTCCCATTCCCACAACGGCCACTTTCTTATCTGGACCAGCACCCCAGCGGTTCAACGGTGAATAAGTCGTAATACCTGCACAAAGTAATGGAGCAGCCACGTCTAGCTCAATGTTATCTGGAATTTTCACTACAAAATCCTCAGTTACGACAATGTGGGTAGAATATCCGCCTTGTGTAGGCTCGCCGTATTTGTCAACACCAGCATAGGTAGGGACATTTCCTTTAAGGCAGTATTGTTCCTCTCCTTTACGACAGTTCTCACATTCTCCACAGGAATCGACCATACAGCCAACCCCTACCCGGTCACCAACTCTGTACTTTGTAACCTCAGATCCTACCTCCGTGACAATCCCTGCAATTTCATGTCCAGGTACGAGAGGGTAGTTCACTGGCCCCCATTCGCCGTGAGCAGTGTGGATGTCAGAATGGCATATGCCGGCATATTTAATTTCAATCAGAACATCGTGTGAAACAAGATCCCGTCGTTTAATTTCAGCCGATCGAAACGGTTTGTCTGGGCCATCGACAGCTCGCGCTTTAGCAGTTATCATAAATAGCCTCCAATTATTTCTATTTTTCAAGAGAATGCAGTTATATCGGTATAAATTGAAAACTAGCTGAAGTCAGTTGAAGTTACCCTTCATTCATTTCCATTTATACTTTTTCTCTTGCAAATCAATGTTAATCCTTATAGTTAACTCTAAGTCAAGCGCAAGTTTATATTCCTTTTGGGAATTTCTGCTCGTACAGGTTCAGGTTCATTACAGCTAATTATATTTCGTTAGATAGCATCTGATTCTACTTTTCCTATAAGGGGACTTTGACATTCTACAAATAACTTGATAGAATCCCCCTTATATCATAGAGTTAACTCGAAGTCTATGTCATTAAGAATAGGAGATACATGATGAAGACATATTCTATCAGCGAAGTTGCAAAAGAATTGAATCTTACAGCATACGCTTTGCGGTACTACGACAAGGAGGGACTTATGCCTTTTGTAGAACGGACATCTAGCGGAACAAGATTATTTAAAGAATCCGATATCGACGCTTTAAAAATAATTGAATGTCTAAAATCCACCGGGATGCCGATCAAAGAAATTAAAAATTTCATTGATTGGTGTTCTGGTGGGGATTCCACACTACAACAAAGATATGACATGTTTATGGAACGAAAAGCTACTGTAGAAGCACAAATGGAAGAACTTAAAAAAACAATGGAAGTTATTGAACATAAATGCTCATATTACAAAACTGCATTGGAAGCCGGAACGGAAAATATTCATAAAAATAATAAAATAGGGAGTCTCATTACTAACTAATAGAAAAGCACCTGTAATTCATCTATTTCTATATGAATTACAGGTGCTTTCGTTTGTAATATTCGATTTACACAACCTACTGATTTAAAACAGCACGATCGGCTTTTGAAAACTAGGAACCAACTATAATGTAACTTGAACAGGCAGGAGTAGTACCGAGGATCAAGTATTCCGAAAGTCAACGGGCAATTTGCCCATTATATAGGTTGAGAGCCACGACTTTAGTTCAGAAAACAACGAATTACTATAGAATCATCGAAGATAATCAGGAGTATGGTCCAGTATTCCCTCATTTTTATTTTTGATAAGATTAATTCCATATTATTGAAGGCTACAATCAGACCGCAAAGGTATAAAGAATGATACATAAGGAAATGAGGAAGGTACTAATGAAGGCAAAAGCGTATATTATTTTGTTGACTGCTGTAATAAGTTTAGCTGCTTTGCTGACTGCATGCGGTGACTCCAAGAAGCAAATTGAAGGTGAATCTACGACTGGAGCAGCAACGGCAACGACTACGACTACACAGAATGCCAAGGTGGACAATGCGGAACAGGCTGGTGTGGATGGTGTTGTGAGCAATACTACAGACCAAGCTACAAAAGGTAATGGGAAGACGTATTCCGACGTGGCTAAAGAAGCAACGAAGCCCGATCGGCCAGCAGGACAAATAGGGTTAAATACGACGCAGGAGCAGCTTCTTACCTTTGCAGATCGTTATGGGCTGGTACGAGTACAGGATCATCCGATTCGGCGGGTTTCCGATCCAACCGGGAAACAGGTAAACATTGCAAATTACAGTGATTCTGTCGTGAATTTATATACAGAAGAACCCATCCACCTGAATACAGATGAATTTATTCATGAAGCTTATAATTTTTTTACAGAGGGAGTTGCTCCAGGTGAGTCCTACAAGAAGTGGGAGGAAACCTCTAATACAGAAAGAGGACTCGTCAAAATGCTTTATTTGTCACGCGAGGGACTTCATATTTTAGAAGAAGCGATGAGGACGCATGATTATTCTAGTCCATCGGTCCAAAATACGCTGGGATTTTTTAAGGTTGCCTCGAAATTTGAGTCTATGATGCCTGTTGCCCAGACACCTACAGACATCAGCTTGTATGATATGTACGATCAACGTGTTAAGCCCGAGTGGAAGAAACTAAGTGACATTAAAAACCCTGCCGCGAATGAAAAAGCCTTCGCTGCGGCCTATCAAAAAGCAAGGGATGAGACCAATAATCTTATGGGGCTATTAAACATTATGGTGTCTACAGAAATGGAAAAACGTCTCAAAGCAGCAACCGATCAGCAGAATACAGGGAAATAGCTTATTCAATGCATGTTTTAACTTGATACCAATACGTATAAATTTCCGAAAATCCTAGCTTGGAATAAAGCCGTTATAGACCCCAGTATTCTCTCTCCATAATGCCTTTATTATGTTCTGCTACCCATCCATCATAAAGTAAAGTGGACAGGGGCTGCCAGTTGTTCAAGGAAATTTTGTAGCTCATAGGTGACAAAAATCATCCACACTTTTTTCTAATATTTAACTGTTAATAGAACTATTGAAAAGCTATAATGCTAATAATGATTTGAGTGTACTTTGAGAAAGAGGTTGAGGGTATGGTGTTGAAAAAATGGCCATTATTATTGATGATAGGTATTCTCATGGTGGCATCTGTGAGCTGGAACAGTGGAGTATCTTATGCAGCTACAGAATATACTTGGGATAAGTACAAGGGCACTGAGGTCAAGACATATAGATTGACTGCGGTACCTGGAAGAGTCGAATATATGGATCAGGAAAGGTTTTTTGCAGCTTTAAGTCAAACCCCAAATGTGTATGGAGATTTCAGTGGCTATAAAACAGGGAAAACAACTGGAGTTGTAACCGAGAGTATAACGGATGATGTGTACAAATTTACAGTTACTGATTTTCTTCGCGATCAGGAGCCTGAGGTTGTAGAGTATATCAATCCCAGAGGCGGAATTCCTCATAGATGGAATGGAACTAGTGATATTCAAATTTTTATGAGAGGATCAGAAGCGGCTTCTTTGTCTGAGCTGTTTTATGAGGGGACACCCAGTGAAGGACGCTTTCAATTTAATGCTAACGATATATATTTAGTTACATTCTGGTCCAGTACCGTAAGACTTATCAGTGGGATGTCTGCTGAGGCGCTAATAGAGGAAGGTCCTCACACGTTTAAGAATCGGGAGCTTGTAGGTCAAGTAACCAGCGAAGATCCTGCAGCTTATCCGCAAGACGGGATTTCAGAAGGTTATTATTATGTTTTTAAGGGTGCTGGCAACAAAGAATCAACAGCTGATGGAGATAGCCAATAAAAACAAAAGAAGAGATAACATTGTGTATGGTGCTTTATACATGATGTTATCTTTTTTATTGTGATGCTCGCATTAGAAAATTTAGTAATGAAAAAATGCTGGAAATTTAATTCCCAATGAAAACCATTTTAAAAGATCGGGATATATGCCTTTAAAATAATGACAATTTTACGGATGGAACCGTAATCTATAACTACTTTTTTTGCTGTCTTTATTCAATCCTAGGGATATTATTCCGATAATTCAAGTATATACAGTTTGGTGTTAATTGAAATGAAATCCGTTTGAAAACAAAAGAGATAATTTTCAGAGTTGAAACAGAAGTGCAGGTGGAAGTGACCTGATGCTATATCGTAAAGGAGGTGCAAGGATCCAAATAATATGAAATGTGAAAAAAAGTTAAAACAAATTAGGCAGTACATCGCTGCTTTACTGGCTGTTTGGTTGTTCTGTATACATACTGTGCCTGTTTTTGCAGACAGGGTCTTTAACGATATCGAACATTCCTACGCAGCTGATGCAATTGAAGCCATGGCTGCTCAAGGGTATGTTACGGGTTATCAGGATGGTAGTTTTCGACCTGTGCATTTTATTTCGAGGCAGGAATGGGCGAGCATTTTCGTTAAAACCTTAAAACGAACTTCGGTTAACAAAAGCGTTGCTTCTTTTAGTGATGTGTCACCGTGGGCTCTACCCTATGTGCAGACCTTGCAAGCAGAGAACATTACCAAAGGAGTTAGTGATCAGTTATTCGGTGCAAAGCATAATATGACCCGTCAGGATATGGCGGTGTGGTATGCCAGGTATTTCGGCGTTTCTGAAGATACCCGCGCTTCCGATAGATCCAGTTTTGTGGATCAGGCTGATATATCAGACTATGCACAAACGAGCGTATGGCTGATGGAACGGTTGGAGCTGATCGAGGGGGATACGAATCATTATTTCCATCCCAAAGAGTCTGTGAGACGGCAGGATGCTACACTGGTAGCATATCGGATATGGCTAGGCGGTGACGGTCTGAGAGAACGTGCTAAGCGTTTGCTGGAGTCATTAGGAAATGGAACTGCAATGACGAATCAGCCAGCCAGTCCAACGGAATCGAGGAAGATCGTGGTCGACCTGGCGCCGGAAATCAGTCACCAGCGTGCGAATCCGGAGATCGAAGAGCCTAAAAGCCATAGTCCAAGACCCGATCCACCGGTATCTCCGGTAACACCAACAGAGCCGAAGCCGGAACCGCCAATTATACGACCAGAACCTAGTCCCAAACCACCGGTGATACCACCAGTGACACCGCCAGTGATACCACCAATCATACCGCCAGTGACTCCGTCAGAACCACCGGATCATTCGTCGGATTTCGTGGTGGATGAGGTAGTAATCAAGGCGCCCGAGTTGGTCAATCAACCGGAAACGTATCCTTCGTATCAGCTGTCCTTTGATCTCTACAATAAAGGGCACTTGGTAAGCATTCCCGCTGTTAGCGTCACAAGTGTCACCTACACATTTAGTGATACATTAGGTGTATTTGATGAACATGGGAAAATTGCGCATTCCGAAAATATACCTGCTGCTGATGGTTATATTCCTGTAGAGATGGAAGTCACCATTGCTAAACCTTATCGGGTACTTAAAGCACAGACCAAGCTGATCGTGAGAGGGAAGACTCCTCCGGTAGAGGACCCGACTGTAATCAGGTCCGTATACTTGGCGACGTACACCATTTCACAGGCCACTACTCTAGACCCTACAGCCTGGAGCATGCCCTATGTATTTCAAAATGCAAAGGGAGAGGTCATACCGTCCGGTCTATTGCCGTCAGACTTGAAGCTTCGTATAGAGGATTCCAGAGGGATATTTGACGAGGATGGACATATTGCCAACCTGCATCTGATTCCTGCATTGAACTCTGTCATTCCATTCAAGATTGAGGTTGAATCACCCTCTCAGGGAATTCACTTCATATCCGATGCCGAGTTAACTGTAGTACCAGGAGCACGCAAAAAGCAATATTTTGCTATCTCCATGATGCTACAGGGAAAAGATGCGGGCAGTACGACCACGGTAGAGCAAATTGAGCAGTCGCGTCAATTGCTGATGGATCACTTTGGTACCAACTTAAAAGTGACGTGGGCCATGGAAAATAGATTTATTTTTGTGGAATCAAATCGTCCGCAGCTTAAAAAGGTTTTGGAATACGTGGATCAGTATGGCGATGAAGTCGGGATTTTGGATGGGTATCCGAATAATCTGTTTGATCTTCCTGAATGGGAAGCACAGATGAACGAGTGGTTGTATATGTATCGTTATAATGCCCTCAATGAGCTGCACCAATCTGGTTCGTTGGGATCACCTTCGGTGTTTGAAAGTATGGATACAGACCAATATCGGAAGTATCTGCCTAAATCATTGACCGGCTTTACGGTGAATCCTGAGCAGGCCCAATGGCTTAAGGATCATTTTAAGATTACCTCAGCGATGGGGTGGTCGGCTACACAGTATAATGTGAACAACATGTATGGTGAGGGTTCACCTTTGATGCCTTACTGGTCCCATAAGGATAATCCGATTGTTCCGGCACAGGGGCTTACAAATAATAGCGGTATCGTATTTATGAACTCGATTTCGATTGATCCCATCGGGTCGCGTTATACCAAAGATTCTTCACGCTGGACTCTCCATCCAGGTGATCCATATGTGACGGAAACGGATGCGGCACCACAACTGTATATAGCACAGCAATATTTAGATAACCCGTATCAACGTTTGAATACAGTAAATTACATGTCCATTATTTTGGATGTCAACTGGCTTGCCAAAAACCATAACATGTCTCAAATATGGGAAAACTTTGTGAAGCACTTCCCTGTTGACCGTGAGGTTGAGATTGTGGGCGTGGACGGGCTGAAACAGATTTATGAATCGATAGCTGGATTGAGTAATGATCATACGGAGTTTTCACTCATGTTTAGAGGCTCAGGTTTTAAGGCAGTTATGGACTCCAATAATTCACCAGCCAATCTGCGTTACTTGTGGACTGAAAACGCCTCACAGCGGATTATTTTATCCAAGGAGGATGGAGATGCGGCATGGTCCATTATTGACTTTACTGACTATACCCGAAATCCGGTTCCGAAGATGGCCTACAATCTGGGTAAGAACACAGATGTAAGCTATGTCACTGGAAGGAACTTTAAGCTGCATCCTACAGCTCCGTTAACAGCAGATGAAATTCAGCGCGTAAAGGATCGTTTAAAGGAAATCTATTTCGCGGAAGAAGTAACTTATAAGTAAGGGTTTGGAATGACAGAATTTTTAAGACTTGAGGTTTTATGAAAAGGGGGTGTCCCAACAGCCATGGAAATGGTTGTGGGACGCCCCTTTGTTTTAGAGAAAAGGTTTTACACCCATTCAATAACCTGATCTACAGATCGCCGAGTTTTGCCACGCGGTTCGTTGAGACGGTATCCAAATGCCACCATACAAGAAATACCGAAATGCTCGGCATCCATAATGCCTTCCTCGGAGAGGATGCGTTCGATTTCCTGTTTATTAAAACCTTCGATAGGGCAGGAATCAATGCCGATTTGAGCTGCGGCAGTCATCATGTTGCCCAGTGCGATGTAGGTTTGTCGGCAGCCCCACTCGAACAAGGCTCTTTTATTTTCCTCCAGCCCAAAATCTGATTTTAGAAAGGCATCATACACTTTCTCTCTGCCTTGAATCACTTCAGCGGATAATTGCTGCACGTTTTCCATCATACTCTTGATATAATTTGATGAGGCTACCATATCTTCAGGAAGTCTAGAGAGGATGAGTACAAAATGGCTGGCTGTTGGCAGTTGTTTTTGGGCCCCCCAAGAGTAAGGCAGCAGCTTCTCACGCATAGCGTTACTCTGAACGACAACAAATTTCCAGGGTTCAAAGCCAAACGAACTCGGGGATAAACGGCCTGTTTCAAGAATAAAGTCGAAGTCAGAATCGCTAACTTTCTTATGGCTATCAAATTCCTTCGTTGCATGTCTGAACTCGTATGCAGATAAGATTTGATCTTTAGTAGTAGTTAAGGTTTCCATCGTTATTCCACTCCTTATGGATGTGATTAAAATTGACGCTTACCAAGTAACATGCTTAATATTAGAATATACATGATCGTTTTTGAAGTACGCACATTAATGTGCTGTAGTATATAAAATGATACCAAGGAGGAGAAAAGCCTATGCGCAATCGGAAAGGCGGCTTTGGGGAATGTACCGCTGGAAATGATCAGGCGTGTCCTGTTGAGTACACGCTGGACGTGATTGGGGGCAAATGGAAAGGGATTATTTTATATCATCTCATGTATGGGACTAAGCGATTTAGTGATTTTCGGCGGATCTGTCCGGGAATTACCCAGCGTATGCTGACACTCCAATTGCGCGAGCTGGAAGAGGACGGAGTCGTTCACCGTGAAGTCTACCAACAGGTTCCTCCCAAGGTCGAATACTCTCTAACTGAATTTGGAAAAACGCTGATCCCGATTATTAACCTGATGAAGGATTGGGGAGAAGAATATAAAACAAAACAGCGATCACCAGAAAGCAGCCTCCAGCAACCTAGCCCCAATGTGTAGGTTTTGAGACGGCTCCACAAAGAAGACCTGGCCATCATTTTGGCAGGTCTTTTCATTTTAAAGTGAAATGATGCAAAGTTCGTTTTTCAGTTGACAGTAAGGACGACGCTTGATATATTTCTTACGATATTGATAATCATTATCATGTGTATCGGGAAGATCATCTTCACAATATATAGGGGGCTAATCAGTTGAAAAGAAAATCGTATTTTATGATGACAGCTATGTTACTTGTATTGTCTGTATTCATCAGCGCTTGCGGCGGAAATAATAATGGAAGTAATCCGGCTTCATCTTCAGGAGATAAGCAAGAGTCGGCTACTACTGGAGAGACTAGAAGCTTTAAAACGGTTAAAGGGGATATTCAAATTCCTGCGAAGCCACAGCGCATTGTAACGGATTTTTACGGTGGAGAATTGCTGTCCGTGGGTGCTAACGTGGTGGGTGTGGAGCCAACTGCGTTTCAAAATCCTTTTCTGACCGATTTGCTGAAGGAAAAAGGAACCAAAGAGGTGGGTGATCCGACCAATTTGGAAAAGACGCTGGAACTCAAACCCGATCTGATCGTGGTTATGAAGGATACGAATTATGAGGCTTTGTCTAAAATCGCACCTACCCTGTATATTCCGTACGGTACGACGACTAATATCTATGATACGGTCAAGCTGTTCGGCGATATCACCGGGGAAAAGGAGAAGGCTGAGCAATTTATTGCTGCATTTGATAAAAAGGCCGCTGAAGGTCGCGCACGTCTTAAAGGTGTGATTGACGAAAAGGCAACTTTCGGTCTGTATGAGCTGACGGACAAGCACGCACTTTGGATCTTTGGCGACAATGCGGGGCGGGGCGGACAAGCCGTGTACAATGCGCTTAAACTGAATATGCCAAAGAAAACAGCTAACTCCAAGGAACAAACGGTGCAGCTTTCGATGGAGGTATTGCCACAGTATGACGCAGATTATATGTTCCTGACTACGTATGACCCGGAGAAAAAGGGTGACGCGCTCAAGCAACTGAAATCGTCCGCTGTGTGGGGGAATCTTCCTGCGGTGAAGAACAATAGAGTGTTCTTTAACGACTTTGATACGTATTATCGCTATGATCCAATCGCTATTACTGGACAAATTGATATGATCGTAGATATGCTGGTCGAAAGAGAAAAAGAGAATAAAGTTAAACAATAGGTGTGAGATTCTGCGTTGTGACGAATTGTCCAAAACAGATGGGAAGTCGCATAATACACGCAGTATATAGCATAAAAAACCAGTCCAACATGAATCATGTTTGGACTGGTTTTTTATTTACTATTTCGTCGTAATTTCGATAGTATCTTCTTTTTGTATCCAATCTACCTTGGCCCCCAGCGTTTCGCTGAGTAGCCTTAGTGGAAGATAACCAATTCCATTCACCATGAAGGGCGGATTGGTGAGTTTTACGGCTTTACCGTTCACTTTTGTTTGGCTGGTTTTGAAATTTACTTCTAGAGAGACAGGATGGTCTTCTGTCTTAGACTGATTCATATTCGCTATTTTGCTGTTGAAATCATAAGCGATCTCGGCCCCCAGTTTGTCAAAAACAGAACGAAGGGGAATAAAAGCCTGCCCGTTGCGGGTAATGGCACCATTACTCAGAGGGACAGGCGAACCATTGAGACGGACAAGAATCGGTTTTTGTACAGGAACTGGTGAACTATAAAGAAACTCATAGTCCCCTATACCGAGCTGCGCGTGTTTGTTGACACCCCAGCCCCATAGGGCGCCATCTGCTTTTTGCATGATTACGTGCCGTGGACCTGCTTTGATGTTTTGAATATTTTTAGCAAGTAATGTAAAGGGGGCGTTGGATGGTAACTTTTCACCATCTAGAGACGCAACATATACATTCCCAGCAGTGGTTAGGGCAAGTATGGAGCGTTCGGCGAAAAAGGCGTCTTTAACATCCTTTACTCCTGTTAATAGTACAGGAGTATTTTCGTTGTGATAGGTTGTATTATCTGAGTAACCTGTAACTGTAGCACCCCAGAACCATAGCCGACCTTGCTGATCAATCGCGAGATTGGAATACCTATTGGCCTTGATTGTCTTGATATCCGATAAGGCTTGAATTTGCGATACGGATAGAGTTTCGGACGGAGTTGCATTTTTATCAAATTCTTTGGGCCACGTCCACACGGTGCCATCTTTTTTTAAGGCTATGTTTTTAGCGATTGATGTAATATCCTTTAATGATGAAATAGGTTCGAAGCCCTGCAAGGCTTTTGTATTTTTCCATACACTGCCGTCTTTCTTTAGAAATATCCAGCGTTCCTCATAATCCGGTCTTTCCTCATAGTAACTATCTATATTGGCAACCTCTTCGAGGCCAGATAGGGTTTGAAAAGGACTAGAGATGTTTCCATTGTCGAGTCGATCAGCGGAAGATATGCTGCCTTCGCTGCTCAGAGCGAGCACATGATCATTCAAACTACTTACAGCTGCGAGGTTCTGTAATCCTTCCAGAGGAACGAATTTCACGGATTCAGCAATATTATTTCTAGGCACATACCAAGCAGAGTGGTCTTGTAAGGAAAATACCAGATCGCCCTCGTTGATGATATTAGAAAATGTTTTTACAACGTCCGACTTACCCTCTACACGAGTCGGTACGGATTGATTATAGCCCCACAGCCACAAGCTTCCATCGGATTGAATCAGACTCCCAGAATCATAGGAACGAATATGGGATGTAGACTCCTTTTCGTTCGCCCACGCGTTAGAACTGAATAACAATAACGTGATTATACTGAGTAATAGAGTCCGTCTTTTCATACGATTTTCCTCATTTCTGATCAATGTGTATAAGATAAAAAATGATACCTTCGAGAATATCCCCCTATCCATAGACGTATATAATATAGAAAAGTTTTCCAAAATGTATGAATTTCAATAAAATAACCTCCAAACCCACGATTAGAGATGGATTTGGAGGCTATTTCTTTTAACGAGTAAGCAGAAATATGTTGGTTGGAACAGGTTAAACGCGGTTATGAGCAGACTAATTCGCTATTCGACTGCGCACCATCAACAAGGTTTGGTCTTTGATTTGTCCGATTTCACGGATGAGTGCGGCTGTCTTGGTCTCATAGGAGTATTTGACATCCAAGTCTTTCAGCGAAGCAAGGTTAATGTCGACGGTAAGCAGGGCAGATTGAGCTGCTGCTTCGAACAGGATCGCGCCGATGCCAAGATCCGAAATCACATTTTTATTGGACATTTCCACAATGTTATAGGCTTGCGATAATCCGTCCCGGCATACTTCCAGCAGGCGCATGGGTACCTCAATGGCAGCGATCACCGCTGTCTGTAAGGAATGGGTACGATAGCGCTTTTCTTCGTCTGTTTCCTTGGGCAAACGCAGCGCGGTCATGTACTGTTCAAAGGATTGGATGTCTGCGACCATTAGTTCCTCACAATGTGTAGACAATCTTCCCATGCTGCTAATGACGTCCGTGATTTTTTCATGGATGTGCGCATATTTTTCTCCTTGTGAAAGGTTGGCGGTCATGGAGGTCATAGCCGCGCCTAGTGCCGCAGCTAGTGCGGATACACTTCCTCCGCCGGGGGTAGGCGCTGCACTTGCAGCCTCTTTCAGAAAATGTCCGATGGAATTGTTCCAAGACAGTTCACTCATGAATAGACCACCTCTCTGGAGTAGTGTTGCAGATGTATCGCTTTGAGCAGATTTTTGTACAAAATCGCAGTCGTTAAGGTGCCGACACCGCCGGGAACCGGAGAAATGGCATGTACCTTTTCACCCACGTTTGAAGCAGCGTCACCCACGATTTTTCCTTCCAGTGTCTCGTTAATTCCTGCATCCACGAGAATCAGACCGGGATGGACCATATCCTGCGTAATCACATCAGGGCATCCGACTGCGACGAAGGCAATGTCTGCATGGCTCAGATGCTCTGCAATATCACGCGTACCTGCATGACAGGCGGTAACGGTGGCATTTTCTCTTTGCAACATGTGGAAAAGGGGAAGTCCCACTGTCTGCCCGATGCCCACGAGCGTGACATTTTTGCCTGCCAAGGTGTGACCGTAATGCTTGAGCAGCTCGATACAGGCTTGAGGTGTTGCGGGATATAGTCCGGCGTCACCTGTTACGGTAGCCAGCTTGTTATCAGGTGTTATTCCATCAATATCCTTGTAGGGGGCGATGGATTGTTTAATAACGGAGGCAGAAAGATGTTGGGGAAGCGGCAGTTCCAGCATAATGCCATGTACATGGGATGCATCGTTCAGACTGCCGATCAGGTGCAGTAGCTCGGCTTCGCTAACATGACGATCAAAAGTATGGAGATGAAATGAGATGCCCAGCTTCTCCGCTATTTTTTGCTTGGTCCGGGCATAGTATGCAGATGCCGGATCGCCTTCTACCAATAGGGTCGCCAGATGGGGACGGTGTCCTTGCTGCTTCATTTTTTCTACCTGTGAACGGATCGTTGCATATACTTGCTCAGCTGCTTCTTTGGATTTCATGATTATAGCCATAGTCCGTGCCTCCTCTGAATTTATCGCATGATTTATCAACAGGGTGTCATGGTCTTAAAACGAAAAAAAGTATTTGCACAAGGTCGTCAAGACAGACGAATCCTCTGCAAATACTTCTCCCAGGCGAACGGTACGCTTTTTTTGTATGCTCCCTCGTGGTTCATTCCACTGACTTCGCCAGTCACATACAGCGTTATTATGTCTTATATTTTAACAAATAATCCTCAGAAAAGAAACCCGCGAACATTTGGAAAACGGGTTGTGTTACTTGTCTATATGACAAATGTCATATACCCGAGCTGACGTTTATGACTACAGCGCCTAGAGGCTTTACCTTATACTGAGATTAGATCAACATGTACGCCTAACAGGATCAAGGTATAGGCGTCATTTTAAAGGAGGATCATAATGAGTATGACACAACTCCCATTAGCCCAATTGAAAAAAAATATGGCTCCCTACGAGAAAATAAACACAAAATCCAGCGTTCTGCAACTCATCAATACCTTGGGTCCACTGATCCTATTGTGGTATGCTGCTTATCTTAGTCTGTCGGTTTCGTACTGGCTGACACTTCCAATTGCCATTGTTGCATCGGGGTTTGTGGTACGGACATTTATTATTTTTCATGATTGTGGTCATCAATCCTTCTTCAAAAGCCGCAAGCTGAACGACATTGTGGGAACGATTACAGGTATTATTACGCTCTGCCCTTATCACCAATGGAAAAATAGTCACGCAATCCACCATGCAACCAGCAGTAATCTGGATAAAAGAGGCACAGGTGACATGTGGGTGCTTACGGTAGAAGAGTACACAGAGGCTTCCACATGGACACGGCTGGCCTATCGCATATATCGAAATCCTTGGGTTATGTTTGGACTAGGTCCGATCTATACTTTTTTGATTTCCTATCGGTTTAATATCAAGACAGCCAAACGCAAGGAAAAAATGAACACCTATGTGACGAATATATCCATCGTTGCCTTGTATGCACTGTTGTCATGGGCTATTGGATGGCAGGCCTTCCTTCTCGTACAGGCACCTATCTTTTTTGTATCTGGTATGTTGGGAATCTGGCTGTTCTATGTACAACACCAATTTGAGGATTCGTATTTTGAGCACGATGAAGAGTGGAGCTATATTAATGCGGCCGTAGAAGGCAGTTCTTACTACAAGCTTCCTAAAGTATTGCAATGGATTACGGGCAATATCGGATTTCATCACGTTCATCACTTGAGCCCAAAAGTGCCAAATTATAATTTGGAAAAAGCACATGAAGCGACACCGTTACTTCAAAAGGCGACCACGATCACAGTAAGTAGCAGTCTGCAATCTTTGAAGTTCCGACTTTGGGATGAAAATACGAAAACCTTTTTGACCTTTAAACAAGTGAGGCCGCTCCTCAGCAAACGTGTTGCAGTTACGAAACCCATCCCTACACCTGTTGTAAGCACAGAAAGAAAATAACTTTGTACAAAACTTTTCTGAAGAGATGTTGAAAAATTGCAGTTTACTTTGAGAAATCTAAAGGGATAACATCCTTTTAGATTTTTTTGTTTATATTGAAAATGCAGTACTTTCATTCTTTGTTTTAGCAAGCGCTATTGACAAATCGATTGTCAACCTTTACATTCTATATATCGAAACGATATATATCGATTATATATAAATTAGCTACATGTAAACAGAGATAAGTTCCCTTTGATTTCAGAAGGATAATTCACTATGCCAGGAAAGAAGGAATAGATTTTATGTTGATTTATGTAATACTTGGGTTCCTCTGCGAAAAGGATATGACAGGATATGAAATCAAGCAGAAGATGACGATAAGCACTTCCAACTTTATTGATGCCAGCTTCGGAAGCATATATCCTATGCTGAAAAAAATGGAAAAGGGGGAGCTTATCAAGTATGAAGAAGTGGTAGAGGAAGGCAGATTCAAAAAATCATATGGTATTACGGAAAAAGGGAAGAGTGAATTTATAGAATGGTTAAAAACACCATGTACTTTTTCCCCTTTTAATTACGAGTATTTGAGTAAGCTTTTCTTCTATAAATATCTTGACGACATTGAGGTTGTTCGTTTGATTGCCAGCTTTCAAACTACTGTCGCCTGTGAATATAACAAGCTTGCCTTGATAGAAGAGAAGCACGTTCATGAGATGGGTGTATATGAGCACGCGACGTTGATGTTTGGCAAAGAATATTTTCAAATGATTATGAATTGGCACGATGAACTCACAAGAAAAATTACAGGAAAGAAGGATAATGAAGATGAGAATGACAAAGAAATTTAAATTGCAGATTGCAGCTAAAAATGTGGATTTATACAAATGGGTAACTGAGATGACTCCAGCTGAATATGAATCATTTTCAAAAGCTCACAAGGCAATGGGCAGTTATTTTGAAGATGGTGAATTCTATATGGTTAATGTGGAAAATATGGGGAATGAGATGATTGTTCAGCACTATCAATTAAAAGAGCACACAAAGGATCATTTGCGTTTCTACTCTGACAAGACAGAAGCATATATATGGCGATGGATACCCGCCATCGTTGGAGTTCCATGGGAAATGAAGATCACGCCTGTTGATAACAACTCTTGCGAATTTAGTTGTACGATTGGAGCGGACTTTCCATCTCGGCTACTGGCTTTTGCAGCATGGATAAATGGTTTTGGTGGATTCTTTATGAGAAAACATTTAGCCGATGAGGGCGGAAAATTTGCTAAAGATATAGAAAAGAAATTTAATAACGTTAGGTATGTATAATTCATGAACGAGCTGATCAGAAATATAGACCAGTCCCATTTCAAAGCACGATCTGGTGCAGTGGGTGGAGTGTACAGCGAATGGCTTAAGTTTGAGATCAGTTCCCGCAAAATGGACGGCTTCTAATCAAAGTGTTCATTTGCGGTTCACAGGAAAGGCTTTACCTTTGGTGCTTTCGAGCAGACGAAACAGTGGTATGATAAGATAAGGGATATAAGTCATGTGAAGTAGAAGAGGGTGGCAGAATGCAAAAGTGGTATCAGATTTTCCAAAGAAATACAGGGCTTAGTCCTTATGTGTGGGTCGTCTTTTATATCCTGCCCTTTTACTACTTTAGCTCTTCATCTACAAGTCATATTATTCTGGGTACTGCTATTATTTTGGTATTCTTTGCATGTTATGTACTGGCTTTTGTCTCAAAAGGCTGGCTCATATACTTTTGGACCAGTGTACAGATTGCCATATCGATTACCATGACACTGCTGTTTAGCTATATGTATTTTTCCATATTTATCGCCTATCTGATCGGTAATATTAAAAGTAAGGCTGCATTTACGACGCTGTATATCATTTTAATGGTTATTACGATTGGATTGATCAATTACGGTTTTGTATCTCAGAATCCCGTTTTTATTAAACAGATTCCTTTTATCCTGCTCAATCTGATCGGTGTGATTCTCCTTCCGATTACGAATTTTAATCGCAACAAAAGCGATCGGCTCCAAGTCCAATTAGAGGATGCCAATAAGAAAATATCGGAATTGATTAAGCTGGAGGAACGGCAAAGAATTGCGCGTGACCTGCACGATACCTTAGGTCAGAAGCTGTCACTCATCGGGCTGAAGAGCGATTTGGCGGGCAAACTGATGGATCAGTACCCGGAGCGTGCTCATGCTGAAATTAACGATGTTCGTCTCACGGCGAGAAGCGCGTTAAAAGAGGTGCGGGAAATGGTTACTCAAATGCGAGGTATGCGACTAGAGGATGAGCTGTTACGTATTCGGCAGATCTTAAAGGCTGCTCACATTGAATTGACCTTGGAGGGCGACCCGAAGCTGGAGCATACATCATTAATGAATGAAAATGTACTTAGTATGTGTATGAAGGAAGCAGTGACAAATGTGGTTAAGCACAGTGGAGCCACCGCTTGCTCCATCACTATTGAGCCGTCTCGTAAGGAACTAACTCTTCGGATTCAGGATAATGGAGTCGGTGCTACGAGAGAAAATGGAACCCTTCGTGGAAATGGCCTGCAAGGAATGAAGGAAAGGCTCGAATTCGTGAACGGATGTATGGAGCTGCGCTCAGATCAGGGAACGACCTTGGTCATTAAAGTGCCCAATATCCCTGAAAAGCCGAATGAGGAGGTGGGGCCATGATTCGAATTGTTATTGCAGAAGACCAGCGTATGCTGCTGGGTGCTCTAGCCTCCCTGCTAGACTTGGAAGAGGACATGAAAGTAGTCGGAAAAGCAAGCAACGGGGAAGAAGCTATAGAACTGGTGAAGCTGCACCAGCCGGATATATGCATTATGGACATCGAAATGCCGATTAAGAGCGGATTGGATGCGGCTGAGGAACTCAAAGCCTTGAACTGCAAGGTACTGATTTTAACTACGTTTGCTCGCCCCGGGTATTTTGAACGAGCGATCAAGGCGGGGACACACGGTTATCTGCTCAAGGACAGTCCCAGTGAAGAGCTGGCTTCCTCCATTCGAAGTATTATGGCAGGTCGACGTATTTACGCTCCAGAACTGGTCGATGATGCTTATGCCGAAGTCAACCCGCTAACAGAGCGTGAAAAGACCGTTTTGGCGCTTATTGCTGACGGAAAGAATACAAAAGAGATTGCTGGTGAACTGTATTTAACGACAGGGACGGTGCGCAATTATATTTCAGTCATTCTCGATAAGCTGGGTGTCAGTAACCGGATCGAGGCGATTACACGTTTTAATGAAAAAGGTTGGTTTAAGTGAGAAACAGGGACGCTATGAAGCAAAATGTAGCGCTCTGTTTTTTTTGTTTTATCCATAGATTTGGTATGCCTTTAGCGTACTACCTTGTGATACAATAGGATAGTTGTCCACAGGATGGACTGGAGTACAAGGAGGAGCAGAACTGCATGAAACAAGCCCCATTTATAGCCGTTGAAGGGCCAATCGGAGCAGGTAAAACGACGTTGGCTTCGATGCTTTCAACCGAGCTACATTTGCCGATAATCAAAGAGATTGTCGAGGAGAACCCATTTCTCGATAAATTTTATCAAAATATAGATGAGTGGAGTTTTCAGCTGGAAATGTTCTTTCTCTGCAATCGGTATAAGCAGCTGGAGGATACTGGTCTGCAATATATCGAGAAAGCTCAGCCCGTTATTTCTGATTATCATATCTACAAGAATTTGATTTTTGCTGAACGTACGCTTAAGGGTGTGAAGCTCGAAAAATATCGTCAAATCTATCATTTGCTCACAGATGATATGCCTAAGCCGGACATTATCATTTATATTAAAGCAGATTTGGATACCTTACTGGGGAGAATTCGCAAGCGTGCACGCTCTTTTGAACAGGAGATGGACCCCGCCTATCTGGAGCAATTGATCATAGATTATGATAAAGGCATTCAGTTTCTCGCTGAACAGTCCCCTTCCCCTCGTATATTGACCGTGAACGGGAATGAAATTGATTTTGTAGAAAACCAGGCACAATTTAAACAAATTGTTTCCGATGTAAAGGAGCTTATATAGTGAATAATTACAACATTCCTGCGAATGCCCTGATTACGGTAGCGGGTACAGTGGGTGTAGGTAAATCCACGCTGACTGGTGCTTTGGCCGGACGCCTTGGATTTAAAACCTCTTTGGAGCAGGTCGATCATAATCCCTATCTGGAGAAATTTTATCACGATTTCGAAAGATGGAGCTTTCATTTGCAAATTTATTTTCTCGCGGAACGCTTCAAGGAACAAAAGAATATTTTCTTGTCTGGTGGAGGCTTTGTGCAGGATCGTTCTATTTATGAGGACACAGGCATTTTTGCGAAAATGCATGCCGATCAGGGAACGATGAACCCTACCGATTATGAAACGTATACTAGCCTGTTTGAGGCGATGGTGATGACACCGTTTTTCCCGCACCCTGATGTGTTGATCTATTTGGAAGGCAGCTTGCCCTCCATACTGAGTCGGATTGAGGAGCGCGGTCGCGAGATGGAGATCCAGACCGAGCGTTCTTATTGGGAGCAAATGCATCGCAGATATTCCAATTGGATCAACGAATTTGATGCCTGTCCTGTACTGCGTCTGAACATTGATGAATATGATGTACACGACCCAGCTTCCATGGATGCCATTTTGGAAGAAGTAGGAAAAGTAATATCAAAAAAATAGAGATATAACCCCAAATAAATAACAGGGACTGTGGTACAATCAGTATAAATTATGCTGATAGACTACAGTCTTTTTTTTTCGAATGAACATGTTAAAGCATGAGATATGACTAACGGTATAGTGGACAAGTTTAGGCTGGAATGCGAGAATAGGTACATATGAATTGTAATGACTCACGGGAAGGATGGGATACTGTGATGCGTTTTGGTATTGTTGGAACCAACTGGATAACAGAGAGGTTTATTCAAGCTGCGATGGAGACGGACGAATTTTCCCTGACGGCGGTGTACTCACGCACAGAGGATAAGGGCAAAGCTTTTGCTGACAAATATAACAGCCAGCCGGAGGTTTTTACAGACCTGGCGCAAATGGCCGCAAGTGATCAGGTCGATGCCGTATATATTGCCAGCCCCAATTCCTTACATGCGGAGCAGGCGATCTTATGTATGAATCACGGAAAGCACGTGTTGTGTGAGAAACCTTTTGCGTCTAATACAGCAGAGGTGAAGAGCATGATCGAAGCCGCGCGCAACAACGATGTTCTGCTGATGGAGGCCGTTAAATCCACACTTATGCCTAACTTTAAAATAATAAAGGATCATATGTATAAAATAGGCCGGGTTCGGCGTTATTTTGCAAGCTACTGTCAATACTCCTCACGCTTTGATGCTTTTAAGCAAGGTAAGGTATTGAATGCGTTTAATCCGGCCTTTTCCAATGGTTCCTTGATGGACCTTGGAGTGTATTGTTTGTATCCTATGGTGACTTTGTTCGGCAAACCTGAGGAGGTTCGGGCGGTGGGTGTACTTTTATCCTCTGGTGTCGATGGCGAGGGCAGTATCGTGATGAAGTATCCTGATATGGATGCTACGGTCATGTATTCCAAAATTACAGATTCCTATCTGCCTGCTGAAATTCAGGGTGAGAATGGAACGATGGTGATCGACAAAATCAGTCAGCCCTATGAGGTGAAAATTCATTATCGGGACGGCACGATTGAAGATCTGACCAAAGCTCAGACGCGTGAGCCAATGTATTATGAAATTCAGGAATTTATTGATTTGATCAAGAGTGGTGAACGCAACAGTTCCATTAACTCCTTGGAGTGTTCACTTACAGTCGCTGAAGTGATGGAGGAGGCAAGACAACAATTCGGCCTTCGTTATGAAGCAGATTTGAAAAATACTTCTGCACATTAGTCAGTGGAATGATCAAGATTGCAATTCACAAAGGGCTGCCGGTTTTGCAAACTTTGCAAATATACGGTTAGCCTTATTTGGCTTTGTAGCCCTAAAAGTGTAAGCAATTGTGATGACAGGAGTCAGAAGGCTATATTCATTTTTTATTGACAGATTCTCCTTCTTGTCTTAAGGTGTTAACAATGCAATATACAGTTAAATAATCCCACCTTCGTTCAAACGAAGATTAGGGAATTTTTTTTAGGGTATAAATCCGATTAAATCCACCGGATTACTAAAATTGGATGGAGGAATACATACATTGTAGACGTAAGGAGGAAGCAGTTTGATAAAGTTTGAACAAGTTAGCAAAATATTTACCTTACCCAATCGTAAGGTAAATGCACTCGAAGAGGTTTCGTTATCGGTTGAAAAAGGAGAAATTTTCGGCGTGATTGGCTTTAGCGGTGCAGGTAAAAGTACGCTGCTGCGGCTTGTCAATCTACTGGAACGCCCCTCAGAGGGACGAATTGTCGTTAATGATCAGGATGTTACTCAGATACGTCCTAAGGAACTAAGAAATTTAAGAAGACGGATCGGGATGGTATTCCAAACCTTTAATTTGTTTAACTCTCGTACTGTATATGGGAATCTGGCTTATCCTCTAAAACTGGCTAAACTGCCCAAGGCACAGATAGATGCTCGTGTTAAGGAGCTGCTGCAATTTGTTGGATTGGAGGATAAAGCGGATTCCTATCCGGAGCAGTTATCTGGCGGGCAAAAGCAACGGGTCGGCATTGCCAGAGCACTTGCGAATTCGCCCGATATTCTCATCTGTGATGAAGCGACCTCGGCCCTCGACCCGGAAACGACAGAAGATATATTGAGGCTGCTGAAAAAAGTAAATGAAGAGTACCAGATTACGATCTTGCTCATTACCCATGAAATGAATGTGATTCGCAGTATTTGTGATCGTGTGGCGGTGATGGAGAATGGTAGGGTGATTGAGCAGGGCAGTGTGTTCGATGTATTTGCCAATCCACAGACGAAGACGACGAAAAATTTTATTCGCTCTGTACTGAATGATCAGCTTTCACCCAAACTGCTGAGCAAGATTCGGGAGCATCACGCTGGCCGATTGTACAGACTTGTTTTTCGGGGTGGGGCGACCAGTGAACCAGTGCTTTCTAGAGCGACACGGAAGCATAATCTGGATTACAACATTGTATATGGAAGTATTAATGAGCTACAGGGAGCGCTGTTCGGAAGCTTAATTGTCGAGTTAATCGGTGCAGACGATGAAGTTAACAAGGTCGTGGAGGAACTACGAACGACGGTGGAAGTCAGGGAGGTCGTCGATCATGAGAGTTAATTGGGATACATTTTGGCTCAAGGTAGTGGAGGCTACAGGGGAAACGCTTTTGATGGTTGTTGTCACGCTGATTTTTGCCAGTATTCTGGGGCTTATGATTGGTTTAGTACTGTATGTGACACGTAAAGGGAGCTTGTTTGAAAACAAATTTGTGTTTATGTTTCTGAATTTGCTGATTAATATCATTCGCCCGATTCCGTTTATCATTTTTTTAGTGGCGATTAGCCCGTTTACGCGTTTAATCATGGGAACCACGATTGGAACCTCGGCGGCTATTTTCCCAATGACTATTGTAGCGGCCTTTGCTGTAGCGAGAATTGTGGAAAATAATCTGGTCTCCATTGATCCGGGCATGATAGAAGCTGCCAAGGCACTGGGAGCGACTCCATTTCAGATCATCACGGGTGTGTTGATTCGGGAAGCGCTGGGACCTTTGATTCTAGGGTTGACGTTTATTACCGTGGCCTTGATTGATTTCTCTGCCATGGCTGGTACGGTGGGCGGAGGAGGCCTTGGGAACCTGGCAATGACCTATGGTTATCAACGATTCGATACTTCGGTCATGATTGTCACGATTGTTTTGCTGATCCTTTTTGTACAGGTCGCCCAATATGCGGGGAATTACTTGTCTCGTAAATTTCTACGGCGCTAATGGGAACAGAGTATTATACATAACGATTAAAGGGGAAATGAAAATGAAAAAAATATTTCGCTTGGGTTTACTGGCTATTCTTAGTGTAGCGGTTCTATCTGCTTGCTCAGCTAACGGTTCGGGCTCAAATGCAAATGAAAAAGTACATGTTAAAATCGGGGTTTCAGGATCTGAGGACACGTATTGGGATGTGCTCAAGAAGAAAGCAGAGGCCAAAAATATTGAAATTGAGCTGATCAGTTTCTCGGATTATACATTACCCAATAAGGCGCTCGCCAATAAAGAGGTAGATTTGAACTCCTTTCAACATTTGGCCTTTCTCAGTCAGTTTAATGTAGAAAATGATGTGAATATCGTCCCTATTGGTGCAACGATTATCGCTCCGATGGCACTGTACTCTGAAAAATTCAAAAACGTATCGGATATTCCTGACGGCTCCAAAATTGCTATACCGGATGATCCCTCCAATCAGGGACGGGCTTTAAAACTTCTCCAGTCTGCAGGGCTGATTAAGTTGAAGCAGGATGCGGGCCTGTATCCGACCACGGATGAAATAGAAGGGAATCCTAAAAAGCTGGAGATTGTCCCAGTTGTCGCCCAGCAGACGCCGCGTGTCTTGTCTGATGTAGCCGCCTCAGCTGTGAACAGCGGTGTTGCTACAGATGCCGGGCTCAAGCTGGATGGAGCCATCTACAAGGATGATGCAAGCAGCGAAGAAGCGAAGCCATATGTGAACGTGTTTGCTGCCCGTGCGGAGGATAAGGATAATGCGACTTACAAAACGATCGTGGATTTGTACCATGATGCTGATGTAGCCGAGGCGGTAAAACAGGATTCCAAAGGAGCTAACGTCGTGGTAGACCAGTCTGCCGAAGAGCTACAGGCCACATTGGATAAGCTGGTAGCAGATGTTAAAGCGCAAAAGAAATAAGAATGTTGAACAGAAGTAGGGTTGGAAGCATACTAATCTATTTTCGAAACGAGGAGAGATTGCGATGAGTACAACGAACACGGTCGATACACATAGACAGCGGATTATTGAGGAAATTGAGGATTCTCGTCAGCTTTACACGGAAACGAGCCGGTTTATTCATGCTAATCCCGAAA
Organism: Paenibacillus sp. FSL P2-0322; assembly: GCF_037975315.1. Lineage (NCBI taxonomy): Bacteria > Bacillati > Bacillota > Bacilli > Caryophanales > Paenibacillaceae > Paenibacillus > Paenibacillus sp. FSL P2-0322. Next base: position 1,021,995 of record NZ_CP150243.1, read on the forward strand.
TCGGCAATCAAGAATTTCAGGCTTCCCAGGCACTGACGGGCATTTTGGAGCAAGCGGGGTTTGAGGTAACTCGGAATGTAGCGGGACACGAAACCGGATTTGTTGCCCGTAAGGCTTCTGCTAGACCAGGTCCGAAAATCGGATACTTGGCTGAATATGATGCATTGCCCGGTCTGGGCCATGCTTGTGGCCACAATATTATCGGAACCGCAAGCACGGCAGCAGCCATCGCCTTGGCGCAGGTGATCGACGAAACGGGAGGTGAGGTGTATGTGTTCGGTACACCAGCGGAAGAAGGCGGTCCTAATGGCAGTGCAAAAGGCAGCTTCGTGAAGCACGGGCTGTTCGAAGGGATTGATGCTGCACTGATGGTTCATCCATCTGGTGTGACCCGGCTGACCTCACCAAGTCTGGCAGTTGATCCGCTAGATTTTCATTTTTACGGCAAAGCGGCTCACGCCGCAGGATCACCAGAGCAGGGAATCAATGCGCTCGATGCGGTGCTGCAGTTGTTCAGCGGTATCAATGCTTTGCGTCAGCAACTGCCGACCGATGTGCGTATTCATGGCATCATTACGCATGGAGGAGACGCGCCCAATATCATTCCGGACTATGCGTCGGCACGCTTTTTCATTCGGGCAAGTACTTGGCAGCGCACAGAGGAGGTTTCCACGAAAGTTCGCCATATCGCAGATGCTGCTGCTTTGGCAACAGGAGCCACTGTGAAAATCGAACGTTTTCAAAATGAAGTGCGTGATTTCATTCTGAACGATACCCTGGATGAGGTAGTAGGTCGTGAACTGGAAGCGCTGGGAGAACAGCTGGATCGTGGCCCTCGTGCCGGACTGGGTTCGACGGATGCGGGAAATGTAAGCCATGTTATCCCGACTGCACATGCTTACATTAAGATCGGTCCGGATGATCTCATCGCTCATACGGTGGAATTCAGGGAAGCGGCTGGCTCTGAGAAGGGTGAGGAAGCCTTAGTGATTGGAGCCAAGGCGTTAGCCTTGTCAGGCTTGGAGCTACTGGTGAATGAAACACTACTGGTTGCGGTGAAGGAAGATTTTAAGCGTACGCATTCAGCGGCACAGTAAGCCAAGTCCACACATGGCATAGCAGAGCCGTCTAATATGAGTGTTATAGTTGAAGAGGATATCCTACAGTCTGTTTGGCTGCATGGATATCCTTTTTCATTTTCTTATAAGCTGCTATCATTGCTCCTCAATCGCTAGGTCACTCATAACCTCATTTTTACAAAGTACTATATTTCCAAAAACAACGTATTAACATTTGATTGTTATGATTATAGTTATAACTTTTACATATTAACTGCAAAGAGGAGTGTACACATGTTTAAGAAGTTTCAAAAGTGGTCAGCAACATCTATGTCTGTTGCTCTTGCACTAGGTTTGATTACTGGCATGTCAGCCTTACCTGTCCATGCTGAGTCACCAGGGAACACAGATCAAGGGATTAGTAAAGTTACAGCTACATTTTATGGAGACACAAAAGTCTCCAAAGGATTTACTTGGTATACTTCAAAACTTTTCACGAACAGCACTGTTCAAGTAATCAAGAAAACGGCTTCTGAAGCTGATTATACGAGTGCTCTTACATTTGAAGGCACTTCCTCTCCATCGACCAATTCTGCAGAAGAGCTTGTCCATAAAGCTGTAGCTACAGGTCTTCAAGCGGACACAGCTTATTATTATCGTGTGGGTGATGCAGCGCGCGGGATATGGAGCGAAACAGGTACGTTTCAAACGGCTCCTAAGAGCGGTGAATTTACCTTCATCGATCTAGCTGATACACAAGCAAAAAGCGAAGATGAAGCCATATTGTCTTCACAGACGCTCGAAAAAGCACTTCAAACCGTAGAAAATGCTCAGTTTGTAGTCCACAACGGAGATATCGTAGATACGGGTACCAAAGAAGAGCAGTGGAACTGGCTGCTGGGGCATTCACAAAAAAGCCTTTTGAATACAACCATTGTTCCTTCAGCAGGTAATCACGAGGATGAGAACTACGCTTTTTATGATCACTTTAATATTAACGAACCTTCTGGTTCCGCTACTAAAACAGGAGCGTACTACTCTTATGATTACAGCAATGCTCACTTTATCGTACTGAACTCCAATGAGGCTTCAGAGAAATATGCCAATTTTTCTGAAGCTCAAGTCGAATGGTTAAAGAAAGATGCTGCGGCAGCCAAAAGGGCAGGTGCAAAGTGGATCATTGTTAACATTCATAAAGGTCCTTACACTACCTCTAATCATGCAACAGATTCTGACATCATGGATAAGAATGGAGTTCGTAACCAAATCGCTCCACTAATGGCCGAACTTGATATCGACTTTGTCGTGCAAGGGCACGATCATATTTACGCTCGTACGAAACCAATCAACCAAGAGGGTAAAGCAACAACGCCAACAAAATTAAAAGATACATTAAATGATAAGACGATTGAATATAGTGTGAATCCAGATGGAAGTATCTATGTCATCCCAGCAACCGCTGGCCCCAAAGTCTACTACAAAAACCCAAGTGAAAAACTTGGAGATAAGTACTATAATCTCTTTGAACTAGCTGAAGAGAATCATGCGGCAGTATATGGCCCAGATCCGAGTGACAATCGTAGACCAACACGTGGACAGGTACAGAATTTTGTTGGCATTACTGTAGACGGAAATAAACTTACAGCCGTAACGTATGAAATTGATCAAAACAAAAATGATGCCAAACCTTTTATTGTGGATCAATTCGGAATCATCAAAAAAGATTAGTATAATTGATTTAATAGTTTCTAAATGATCATAAAAGGATATCCTACAGTCTGGTTGGCTGCATGGATTCCTTTTTCATTTTCTTAGGGGATATCTACTATTGTACTTGTAATACTTACGCCCTGTTCGGAAGCTGGTAAAACGTACATAATGCAATTAACGACTTTACAAGTTTAAACATGGAGTGACTTACAGGAGGATGAAACGACGATGGCTTATCAAGAAATCAATGGAGTACGCGTATGGGGAGTACCTGATCCAGGGGCATTATCTCAAGCTCGTACATGTGCCGAAAACGGTAATGTAATTCAAGCGCTGCTGATGGCAGATCATCATAAAGGCTACAGTCAGCCGATTGGCGGTGTGATGGTGTATGACGGACAAATTTCGCCTTCAGGTGTCGGGTATGATATCGGTTGCGGAAATAAGGCGGTAAGAACCAAGCTGTTTGCAGCAGATATTATGCCGCGTATTTCAGCCGTGATGGATGAGGTTGCATGTCATATTTCGTTTGGCGTAGGTCGTGTGAATGCAATTCAGATAGACCATGAGCTGTTCGATGACCCGGATTGGGCAGTATATGCGGCGATTGGGAAACAAGAACATGACAAACTGAAGTCCTTGGCGAGAGAACAGCTGGGTACAGTAGGGAGTGGTAATCATTTTGTTGATGTATTCGTCGAGGAAGCGACAGGACAGGTCTGGATTGCCAATCATTTCGGCAGCCGGGGCTTTGGACACAAAACAGCAAGTGGGTTTCTAAATTTGGCCGCTGGACGAGAGTTTCTCGGAAAGGCGCCGGGAGAGCATATGGATCAGCCGCCTGTGCTGCTGGATATGAACAGTGAGTTGGGGGATATGTACTACCGTGCGATGCGCCTTGCCGGACGCTATGCGTATGCGGGACGTGACTATGTGATAGAACAAGTGCTTGGTATTATGGGGACCGAAGCGGACTTTACTGTGCATAACCACCATAATTACGCATGGAAAGAACAGCATGATGGGTGTGACACCATTGTGGTCCGTAAAGGCGCTACTCCCTCGGCACCTGGCCAGATGGGCTTTATTGGAGGAAGCATGGGCGATATTTCGGTGATTGTACGCGGAAAAGATTCGGTAGAAAATCGGGATTCCTACTATAGTACAGTTCATGGGGCAGGTCGTATTATGAGTCGTACCCAGGCAGCTGGTAAAATGAATTGGAAAACCCGCACACGGAGTGGTGGACAAATCACGGACGTACAGATGAAGGAGGCCGTTCTGAACTATAGTGTCGAACTGCGCGGAGCCGGTACAGATGAAAGCCCGTTCGTCTACCGTAAACTGCGCGAGGTACTGGACGCTCATTCCGAGACCGTGGAAGTTATGCATGAACTGAAGCCCATTGGGGTATGCATGGCTGGGGCTAATGAATTTGACCCTTATAAGGATTAATAAAAAGACTATGCCAGGCAGAAGTGTTCATTCGCCGAGCATAGTCTTTTGAGTACATAAATGAGTATATAATAGAAGGAATTCATTGCTTGATGCGTTTGTTAGTAGCTCTATGTTTACAGCTTGTCAGCAAAAAGCTGTTCTTTAATATAAGCGACTGGCATTTCTTGGCCTGTCCACAGTTCGAAGGCAAGTGCGCCCTGCCACAGCATCATGCCCAGACCGTTAATGGCAGTTGCACCTACGGATTCGGCTTGTTCCATCAACTTGGATTTAGCTGGGCTGTACACTACATCGGTTACGATCAGGTCGGAACGAAGCATGGACACATCTTCAATCACACTTTTGCCTTCCAGTGGTTTCATACCAACACCTGTACCGTTAGCGAGAATGTGACTTGTGCGGATCTCTTCACGTAGCTGTTCTTGATTTTCCAATGGATAGATATTCGCCTTAACTTGGGTGTGTTTCATATCTTCATTAATAATACGGACATTCTCTTCTGCACGAGCAAAGAACTGATCGTTACGGGCAAAGATTGAAATTTCAGCCAGACCTGCTTGAGCCGCTTCAATAGCAATCGGTGTAGCTGCGCCGCCAGAGCCCACAAGTGTCATTTTCTTGCCTTTCAGGTCAATGCCGTGTTCACGCAAGTTACGAACATAACCAGATCCATCTGTACTGTAGCCTTTCAGTTTACTATCTGTGTTCACGACGGTGTTGACGGCACCTGTAAATTTAGCGCTGTCGTCCAGCTCGTCAAGATACTGTAGAATAGCTGTTTTATTAGGCATAGACACGTTATAACCGCGTATGTTCAGAGCGCGCATCCCCCGTACCACTTCTTCAAGTTGTTCATTTCCTACTTCAAAGGCCATATACGCATTATTCAGGCCCAGCTTTTCAAACGCAAGATTATGCATAGCCGGGGACAAAGAGTGTCCGATTGGTGTAGCAAGCAGTCCGATTAGTTGTGTTCTTCCGTCAATACGTCCAGCATTTTTCATTATATAAGCCTCCAAGTAATCTGTGTAGTTTAATGAAATACTTTTTTATATCGATAAGCAACAAACACGGCCAGCAAAATACTGACTACAGCAATCGCAATATCCAGAATGAATACCGAGGTAATTCCCAAACTTTTGGACATGCCCCCGGTAGCCAAAGGCATCAGGATGAACGAAAGACTGGCTGCTATGTTCACGAGAGAAGTCGTAGTGCCTTTGTTCTTGCGGAAAAATTCCGTCATAACCGTGAGGGCAATTTGGAATATGCCTGCGGTAGACAAGCCGATCAAGAATGAACTGATCAAAGTAGCGACAGGATTGTGCCATGTAATTAAAGCCAACAAAGAAAGTAGGGCAATAAGCGGATATACAATCATGACAGTAATCGGTTTAATGAATTTACCAAGTACCACTGCTAACAAAATAACGGAAACCAATGAACCTATACTATAGTAGCTCAGCAGTTTAATGGCACTGGCTTTGTCCATGCCCAGGGCCTCTTGTCCAAAGGTAGGAAGCCATAGCTGCACGATCATGAACAATACAGTAGAAGTAAAACCGATAATAATCAGAGATAAACCTTCTTGCCAAAACTTAGGCTCGCTGCGGAAAGTATCTGTGGATTGAGCAGCCTCGGTTGGAGCCTTTTGTTCCTCAGCTTTGTGGTTGGGGAAAGCTGTCATCGATAAGAAGATACCGTTCAGCAGATAAATCCCTGCTGGAATAAAGAAGGAATATCCATAGAACATATCGTGATTAATAAAGAATGCAATCATGAACGGAATCACAATAGCACCGATAGAGATGGATGCTTTGACCAGTACAGTTGCAGATCCAGCTTTTTTTCCAAAGCCTTCAATTAATGCAGGATACGTTCCTGAATCCATCATAGAGTTGCAAAGCCCTGCGATAATGGCAAACACGAATGCCAGCGAATAGTTAGGTGCAAGCGGAATGCCAATCAGAAAGATTAAATAAGCAAATGATGCAATAACAATGAGTGGTTTTCTTCCGTATTTGTCTGACATTTTTCCGGCTACCCCGAGAGCGAGCAGCTTACCGATCCCAATCGCGGACACCAGATAGCCGATGGCTGCTTTATCCGTGTTCAATTGGACGGTCAGGAAGCTCATATTCGACGAGAGAATAACATTGATCATACCCAGAAGAAAATAGTTGATGTAAAGCCCTGCTGCCATTCTGATATAAGGATTTTTCATAAGTGTAACTCCCAACTTAAATTTTAGATCAATGGCCTAGGTAGGCATCGTCCAGCGGTATTGCATTACGCCTACAGATAAGTGAAATTATTCACATTCTTTCTATGTCATTATTATATAAGGAGTGTTATTATAAATCCAATGCATATTTCTATCGTTTTTCATAGTTTGGGTCTATAATTTAAAATATGAATTAAAGAAGGAGATTACATAATTATGAACCTGAAGCACTTACAATATTTTCGTGTACTTGCGGAGATGGAGCATTTTACCCAGGCAGCTATGCGACTATGTATTACTCAGCCCAGTTTAAGTCATGCGATTTCAGAATTAGAAAAAGATTTGGGAGTTCATCTGTTCGAGAAGCAGGGGAGAAATATTCGGTTAAACAAATACGGACGATTTTTCCTGAAGTATGTGGAGCACGCGATGGATGAATTAGAAAAGGGAGAACACAATTTACGGGAGCTAGTGAGTCCAAGCCATGGAAATATAGATTTGGCGTTCATTTACACGTTAGGCTCACACTTCATTCCAGCGATCATTCAGGCTTTTTCAGCTCTAGATGCCCGTAAAGATATCTCCTTTTCGTTTCACCAAGGGAATACGAACGATATTATCAAGGGGCTGAAGCAGGAACATTATGATGTGGCGTTCTGCTCTCACATGGAAAATGAACCGGATGTGGAGTTTATTCCGTTGGCTCAGCAGGAACTGGTTGTCATTGTTTCGCCTGATCATCCACTGGCGACTCTAGACCAAATTGATCTCAAGGATACAGCGGATTATCCGGTGATCTTCTTCAACAAAAAGAGTGGGGTTCGGCCCATTATTGAGAATTTGTTTGTCAAAGCGGGCGTCACGCCACAGATTATTTGCGAGATTGAAGAGGATACAGCAATGGCAGGGCTGGTGTCTGTCAATTACGGAATTGGGGTTATGCCTCGAATTTCATCGTTAGATTATTTTAACGTCAAAACATTGCCTATTGTAAATCCAGAATACGAGCGTTTTATCTACCTGGCCAGCATCAAAAATAGATATTTATCCCCGGCAGTAGTGGACTTTCGGAACTTTGCACTAAGCTACGGCAAGGAGTTTTATCTGAAAACGCATCAGCGCGTCTAGGTTGGGGTCCCGCAATATTTAAACTTGATAAATCTTAAAATGTGTTCTATACTTCATCATCGACACAGGTAATGTGAAATGATTCACATTTTAATACTACAAGACTTACTTACAAAAGCAGGTGAATTCATGATGAAACGTTCTTCTTTTCCAGTGGCGACAGGCCTTTATGTAAACTATCTTTTGTTCGGCATGTTTAATATTATGCTGGCGTCCCACATGTCCTTTTTAACAGAGCATTTGCATACAGATCAGGCGGGCATCAGTCTCTTGGTTTCTGCGATGGGATTTGGCAGGTTGTTTACGCTGTACATATCCGGGGTGCTCTCCGACCGTTATGGTCGTAAGCCGTTTATTGTGGTAGCAGGGCTACTAATGGCTGTATTCTTGGTCGGTATACCGCTGAGTCCCAGCTTTGAGATGGCGATCGTACTGGCAGTGCTGGCAGGCGTAGCGAATTCTTTTCTTGATTCAGGTACTTATCCAGCGCTGATCGAAGCTTTCCCCCAATCCTCTGGTTCGGCTACAGTGTTGGTGAGAGGCTTTATATCCATCGGGGCGGCATTTTTACCGTTAATGATTATCTTTTTTATGAATCACGACATTTTCTACGGATTCTCTTTCTTTTTACCAGCCTTCATATTTGCTTTGAATGCAATTTACCTGTTCAAGATGAAGTTCCCAGACATGCGGGTTCAGTCACCCAAGGAGCCAGTTGGTGATACTTCTGTATCGAGCGTTGAGCAAGCGGGAAAATTGGAGGCAAATGATCGGAGTAAGCCGCGGTTTTGGCAGGAAGGGGTATGCCTTATCTTGCTCGGATTTACCGGACCGACTTTGCTTTATATTGTGCAGTTATGGCTGCCTACTTTTGGACAACAGTTTATCGGTATGACCCAATCAGAGTCTCTCAGATTATTAGTTTATTACAATGTCGGTTCACTGATTTCCGTGTTTGTATTGGTAATTGTGTTAAGAAAATGGGTTAAACCTGTTCACATTATTCTTATTTATCCATGTATTTCCCTGTTGGCTTTTGGAGCGCTTCTCTTATTCAAGTCAGGGGCTGCGGCCATTATTTGTGCGAGCGTCATTGGGTTTTCAATATCAGGTGTACTTCAGCTGACATTAACCGTAATGAGTGAATTTTTTAGTCAACGAAAAGGACAGATTACCGGGTTTGTGTATACAGCAACCTCGCTGTCATACACGGTCATTCCCGTGTTTACAGGCTTTCTTTTGAAACATTCTCAGATATCGAGTGTTTTTATGCTAGCTATTATTGTGAATGTGCTAGGGATCGTACTGGCGGTGTTTGTTAATTTTCGGTACAGTTTAGTTTTTCCAGCAAGTCGCAAATTGTCCCCTAAAATCGTACTTGATACCAAATAAATGACGACTGGACCTAATCATCTGCATGCTTATTCAGAATGCGTTATACTATGAATTATTGTACATGTTCGACTTGAAACTGTAATTTGGGAGTGAGATAGAGATGGCTAAAATCGTAAAGGTGAAAGATGTTCTGATCGGTGAAGGAGCGCCAAAAATTTGTGTGCCCATGGTGGGAGAAACGTTGGAGCAGTTGAAGGAAGAGGCCACTTATTTACGTACGCTCGACCTGGATATCGTGGAGTGGAGAGTCGATTTTTTCGAGCATGTGGAGGATCTGGAAAAGGTTAAAGCTGCCTTACATGAAATTCGGTCTATTTTAGCAAATGTTCCGCTCGTATTTACGTTCCGTAGCGCTCGGGAAGGCGGAGAAAAGGAAATCAGTGCAGCGAGTTATGTGGAATTGAACCGTACAGTAGCCGAAACGGGGCAAGTCGAACTTATTGATGTAGAGCTTTTTAATGAGGAAGCTGATGTGAAGACGCTGGTAGAAGCAGCACATAAGCATAACGTATATGTGATTATATCTAATCATGATTTTCATAAGACGCCGTCGAAGGAGGAGATTGTGTCCCGGTTACGTAAGGCGCAGGAATTGGGAGGCGATCTGCCTAAGATAGCAGTGATGCCAACCAATACAGCCGATGTGCTCACTTTGCTGGATGCCACGCGTACCATGGCAGAAGAGCATGCAGATCGGCCGATTATTACGATGTCGATGGCGGGGAAAGGTGTCGTGAGCCGCCTGACCGGAGAACTGTTTGGTTCGGCTCTGACCTTTGGTGCTGCTAAGAAAGCTTCCGCTCCGGGGCAGATTCCTGTCACTGAACTGAGAGAGATATTGACGGTGCTGCATAGCCATTCTTAAAAGATGGATAGCATTACTCGCTAGTCAGTAATATATCCGCAGTGAACCAAAAAGGAAGGCCCCCATGCGGTAAGCATGCGAGCCCTCCTTTTTGTGTAACTCTTAATTCAATCCCCGAGTAGGTTCATACAACTCCCAACCTAGATTCAGCGTTTGAATAATATAGTCTGCGACTTCTTCCGCATCCAACTGATCCGTATCGATCTTGGAGTGATTCACCGCGTAAATGTCCTGTCTGGAACGGAAGAGATCCTCAATTTCCCCTAAAGTCTTGTTTTGTAGATTGGGACGGGTGTCAATCAGCATCTTGAGCCGATCTTTCCAGGAATCCCAATTTAAATCCAGGAAGAAAACAATCGATGAAGCCAAACAAGCTTGCTTCACCTCTTCCTGTAAAAATGCACCACCGCCAACGGAAATGATTTTGAGGCGTGTGTTGCTGCATAGCTTCAAAATATGCTCTTTTTCAATCTCACGGAAACGCTTCTCTCCATAAGTTTTGAAAATCTCTGTTGTTGGCATGTTGTATTCTCGTTCAATCTCCTGGTCAATATCCACGAAATCGCGATACAGCTTGCGAGCTAGATGGGAACCGATCGTTGTTTTGCCTACACCCATAAAGCCGATGAGCACAATATTTTGTTCTTTTAATGGAATCTCACTATTGTTTTGCACGATAACCACTCTTTTCTCACCAGTAATGTTGAGATGTGACGCTTCAAAGCACTAAATACATTATACGTTCATCAAACGTGTCATTCAATAGTATAGACTACATCAAAAATGAGGTATAGAACGAAATAAGGTTCTGATTACCATTGTAGTGACATAGAGCACGCATTCGAGACTAGATACTCAGTAATTTGATGCGTAAATTGTCAAAAAATAAACTTATACAAGTATAAAAGAGGCAATATTGTGTACTTAATTAAAAAAAAGGACATATTTTGGCGGGAAATATATTGAAATTACTGGAAGTATGATTATAATAGAGTTATGCAAATTGTAAATGTAATCGCTCTCTTTACAATTTGTGCTTTGTATTATTTATAAGACAAGATTGCTTTGAACCAAAAACCAAGTATACATATGCAAATAGTTAAATAATGCTTTATAGACATGTATCGGTTAATGGGTTCATTGTGCGAAGGTGGTGATACGGTCTACGCGTTCTAGTCAACGAAGAATTGGAACAATAAAAAATTATCTACGAGAGGGATGAATTGAAATGAAAACAAACACAGCTAAAGTATTGAAAAAGGGAATCAGTATCGCTTTATCAGGAATGTTGGTTGCTTTATTTGTCGGCAATTATTCTGCTCATGCAGCTCCAGAAGTCGTTCATAAGACCATACTTGTTAAAGCTGGAGAAGTATACGATGGTAAAGGCAAGACTGTAGTGGCTGATCCTGATACCTTGGGAGACGGAAGCCAGAAAGAGGCTCAAAAGCCTATTTTCAAGCTTGAAAATAATGCAACACTGAAAAATGTGACCATCGCTGCACCTGCTGCGGATGGTGTGCATGTATATGGCAATGGAACTATCTCCAACGTAACGTGGGAGGATGTAGGTGAAGATGCATTGACGCTTAAAGAACCAGGCACGGTAAACATTACGGGCGGTGGAGCGTTCCATGCGTACGATAAAGTATTCCAAATTAATGCCGAAGGCACGATTAACATTAAGAACTTTAGAGCCGATGATATCGGAAAACTGGTTCGCCAGCTGGGGGACTCTACTTTTAGAGTGAATATGACTTTGGATAACTCGGATATTTCCAACGTGAAGGATTCGATCCTGAGATCGGACGGTCCTAACAGCAAAGCTAAAATTACGAACACTCGTTATCACAATGTGAAACAATTGTTCAAAGGCTTTAAATCCAGTAATACGAGCGAGTCCGGCAATACTCAATATTAATCGGAGTAAGATAGGAGTAGAGATATGATAAGGGGCTGTCCAACAGGTCTTGTGATCTGATTGGACAAGCCCCTTTTTTGGTACGGCGAGTTTCCCCAAGATGATCTGGACTTCGTTCGGAACGAGGACTGTGATATGATCGTGCTATTACATTTTATACAAAAAAGTTGGGTAGCTATGAATCCTTTTCATCAATATGTGAATGTTGACGGCACTTTGAATGATACGCTGGCGCGGAATCGTGAAATTTTATATACAGGTACGAATGGTCGGCATGTGGAACGTTTTTACGTGTCTTCCTCTGAAAGTTATATATTCAAACCGCTAACCAACGATGATCAGGAGGGGCGGGAGAGATGGGTGTACGAGCATGTGCTTCCTGCGTTATCACCAATCTATCCCCGATTGCTAGCCTGGTCTGACGCAGACGCGGATGGCGGAGGAGAATGGATGGTTTTTGAGGACCTTGGTCCGTTACATCATCTACACGCAGACGAAACCCTGTTACGGGCTATTGGACTTGTTGCATGGTGGCATGCTTTGCCGACGGATCGTTTTGCTGGAATGCCGCTGCGGGGACCGAAGCCACTCATTCAGGAGATGGTTTCCGAGCTATACACGCGCAAGCCGGATGTGTTAAAGCTTTGCAGCTCACTGGGATTATCTAAGCAACAGATGCAGCGTATGTATGTACAGCTGGAGCATTTATCTTTTTCACAGCAGCTAGTACTGTCTCATGGTGATCTTCATCCGGGGAACTATGCGCTGAGCGGGGAACGGCTTATGGTACTGGATTGGGAGCATGCTCATCTGAACACACCGCTGTGGGATGTATATCACCTGATCGACATGTCCCATCCGTTGTTTCCCCGACGGATGACGTCCGAATTGCGTATTCGTATACTGGACACATACGTGGAGCAGCTGGAGCTGTTGGGGATAAGAGTGGATCGAACGGCATTTATGCTGGAATATGGCATGTTTGCGGTGGTATTTTCGCTCTGGATGCTGTTGTTAATCACAAGTGATTTGCAAAGGATTGGAACGAACCTGCATAGAAACGGCGATAAATGGTCAAAAGAGCAATTAGAGTCCCAGTTGGATGAAACGTTAGCCTGTTTGAACCAATGTGCAGCGATGATGGATTGGGGACAAGCCCAACAATGTAGATAGTAGCTTAAGACATAGACTGTATTTAGTTAGTAAAAGAAGGTGGGGAAATAAATCCATGAAAAAAGTCGGTTTGGTCATGAGAAAAATACAATTTGCTGAAGCACAGGGTCCTCGTATTTTTGCAGAACGTCTGAAGCAGATCGGGTTGGAATTGGGGGTGGACATCGTATTTGTATCACCAGAGCGCCATGTGAGCAGCCATGACTGGCTTCCTGGCTATGAGCACGAAAAGGGCGACCTGGTCAACTATGACGTCGTACTGGACCAACTCCATGAGCAGCAGATTGAGCACGTTATTTATACGGTATCTGGCTTTACCTATTTGAACATGTTTTTTAAAAACAGCGTGCTTTTTCCGCATAGTTTTCCTGATCCGGCACTTACAGGCTACGAGATGATGAAGCCTTTTTATCAGATCGTGGACAAGGCTATCGTACAGACTGCCTTTCTCAAGCAGGAGATGGCTTCGAAGTTTGGCGTAACCGATGTGACAGTCATCCCGATCGGATTTAATGAGCCGCTGGTGGAAAAGCATTTTGATCCCTCGCAAGTGGTAGAGAACCGGGTGATGTGGATTGGTAGAGATGAGGAGAACCGACGTCCGGATTTGGTGCTGGAGTATGCGAGGCATAATCCTGACAAGGATGTCTATATGGTATTTGGCGGTGAACGCTACAGGGAAAGTATGAAGAAGTACGATATCCCGGACAATGTTAAACTTCAATTTGCGTTGACGCAAGATGGGGTGTTTGCACTGATGAACACGGCAAAGGTGTATTGGAGCTGCTCCAAATTCGATACGTTCGCGATGCCACTGACCGAAGCGCTGGCTATGGGTAAAATCGTCGTGAAGCCAGAGCATCCTTGCTATGGACATATCAGCTCTACGCATTCTTTTTCAGGGAATGAGAAAAACTGGTTCGAGCTGGTCAATATGGCTGCCGCCTCACCGCGCCGGGTTTCTACAGAAAATCAGGCATACGCTATGGAACAGTTTTCAAGTCAGGTGATGAAGCAGGGCTATCGGGACTTTTTTGATCATTGGTTAAGCTGAACGGCGAGGCAAAACACTGTGGTTGCAACAAGCGTCTGAATGTCCAGAGTGAAATAAAAATAACCCGCAAGGTGGTCACTTTTTTTCAAATATCCATCATGCGGGTTACGGTTCGGTTCTTTGACTTATCGTTTGGACTTTACTGGAACCGGGGTTCCTTTTTTAAAGCGAGCCGGTCTTCTCGGAATTCTGCGAATGCCGGAGTCCTCCGATTTAGAAGGTAATGCTTTATGAGTTGTCTTTGTTGACAGTTGGCTGGTTCTGCCGAACTCGACAGTGTAACTGTCTACAGATGAGTCAATGGAAAGTCTACGCATCCCCACTCGTCTGGATGATCCGCTGCTATAGTTCCAACACCAATGAAAATCACTGCTAGTGCTTCTCGGAAGCCGTGTGCGGTACGTACCACGCCACGAATTGGAGTGATCTTCAGCATAATAATAGAATGTGGTTCCCCCGACAGAACCGCTCCATACTTCTCTCGTATCACCAGGTTCTATCCGATACCAGCCCATTTTAGAATAATTGGTGGGATGACAGTCGGAACTAGGATAAGCATAGGCGGCATAGATGGTATTACTCGTGTTGTTTGTAAAAAAAAGGCTCATCATACACACTTCTTTCCTCATAAATTTGTATTACAATGTCATACTATGAGGAATTTAGAAGAAGAGAGTGGACAATATCTCTCAATCTATGAAAAATGAACCATTCGTTTACTTCCAACCTACTAAATGATTCTATGACTGTATCTCAGCTATCGCTTCAGTATGAGCCGTCTTGCGATCCTCAATGTAGCTAACTATCATGAGTAGCAGACCGCCGACAGTGATTAGCGATGCAACCCATGGAATAGCGGCTAGCCCCATTTGATTAATAACAACTCCCCCGATAAAAGCACCGCCTGCGTTGCCCAGATTTAATGCGGAATGGCTGGAGGTAGAGGCAAGTAAAGGAGCCTCATAGGCCAGATTCATGATGCGAACCTGAATACCCGGCATGATGCCGAACGCAGCAATGCCCCAGATAAAGACTGTGATGACGGCCAATATCTTGCTTTGAAGCGTAAATGTCAGAATGGCCAAAATAATAGCCAGCACAGCATAGTTTGCGATCAGGGATGGAAGTAGTTTCCAATCTGCGAGCTTGCCGCCAACGATGTTGCCGATCGTTACCCCTAGGCCAAACAGGACGAGAATCCAGGTAATGCTATGCTCGGCAAAGCCACTAATATCCGTAAGCAAAGGCGTAATGTACGTAAAGACAGTGAACAGGCTACCACAACCGACTGCACCTGTGAGCAGCATCAGCAGCACTTTTGGATTAAACAGGCTTTTGACTTCTTGTTTGAGACTGGAAGGCTTGTCCTGATGAATCACCGGAATGTAGCGAATGATACCAAAGAGAGAAATCAAGCCGATGACCACAATGGCTCCAAAGGAAGCACGCCAGCCGAGCTGTTGTCCGATAAAGGTACCAAAGGGCACGCCAATAATGTTCGCCACGGTCAAACCGGTCAGCACCATAGAAATAGCACCCGCGCGCTTGTCAGGACGAACCAGTCTGGCAGCGATCAGGGAACCGGCTCCCAAAAAGGTTCCGTGCGATAATGCAGTAGCCATACGGGCCGCAATCAGAAGTTCGTAATTGGGAGCAATGACAGAAAAAAGATTGCCTAAAATGAATATGGTCATTAGGAGGCATAGCAGCTTTTTCTGCGGAACCTTATGGGTTAATACAGTAAGTACAGGTGCGCCAATGGCCACACCAAGCGCGTAACTGGTGATTAACTGCCCGGCTTGCGGAATCGTAACATGAAGATCATGGGCTACATTGGGCAGAAGTCCCATAATGACGAATTCGGTCATGCCGATGGCGAAGGCACCAAGGGTCAACCATAGCAAGGAGGGGGGGAAGCGATTTGCTGTCATATTTTCTTGATTACTCATAAGTGTCTTGTATCCTCCTGAAAAAATAGTAATGCGAGTATATCATTACAGGCGATATCTGGCGACCCATTTTGCAAGAATTTTACATACTAAGTTGATAAGTTTTATGTAATTTACAAAAGCGACAGGTAGGAAGGAGCCAAGTATGTTATTTTGGTAGTATGATATTAAGATCGTAAAATGACGCTGTAAGGAACGATCCAAGGAGGATATAACAATGGCACCTAAAGTGGTACATAGTATTACAGATTTAATAGGAGATACACCTTGTGTAAGACTCCAACGGCTCACACGGCCGCAGGATGCGGAAGTGTATGTGAAGCTGGAGTATTTTAATCCAAGCGGCAGTGTTAAAGATCGGGCGGCGGGCAACCTGATTGCCGAGGCGGAAAAGGCAGGACGTCTAAAGCCGGGAGGCACCATTATTGAGCCGACGAGTGGCAACACAGGAATTGGTCTTGCGATGAATGCGGCAGCCCGAGGTTACCGTGCAATTTTGGTGATGCCTTCGAATATGACGAAGGAACGGATCAATATTTTGAAAGCCTACGGGGCTGAGGTCGTACTGACACCAGCGGAAGAACGGATGCCAGGAGCGATTCGCAAGGCACTCGAACTGGGGGCTGAAATTGAAGGGAGTTTTATCCCGCATCAATTTGAAAATGAGGCAAATCCGGATATCCACCGTACGACGACGGCACTTGAGATTTTGGAACAGACAGAAGGGAAGCTGGATGTGTTCGTCGCTTCTTCGGGAACGGGCGGTACCATTACGGGAACAGGTGAAGTGCTGCGTCAGCATTTGCCGGATCTGCGGATTGTTGTAGTTGAGCCTAAGGGCTCGCCAGTGCTATCTGGAGGAAAACCCGGTCCACATAAGCTGGTTGGCACCAGTCCAGGCTTTGTTCCCACCGTGCTGAATACGGAAGTGTATGACGAAATCGTGCAGGTTTCCGATGAGGATGCGATTGCAATGACACGGGCGATTGCTGCCCAGGAAGGGATTCTGGTTGGCCCCTCTAGCGGAGCTACGATATGGACGGCGATTCAGGAAGCTCGGCGTTTGGGAGCAGGCAAACGGGTACTTTGCATTGCCCCGGATACCGGAGAGCGTTATCTGAGCATGGGGATATTCGGATAAAAAGATGTGGATTGGGGCCAAAGTGATACACGACCGTAAGTAAGTGGTAAAATAGGTGTGTGATAGCGGTTCCACGAACTATTCATATGTGGATGAAGCAGGGAATATTTTGAGGGTTGAAGGAGGAGCAGCATGAAGATTATGCCTTTACAGAAACGTGGAATCTCCGATAGTCGGCTGGCGCTCGGTTGTATGCCTTTTGGTGGAGAATGGAGCCATGCACCGTTTACGCAGGCGCATGTCGTTGAAGCGGAAAGAGCTGTAGAAGCTGCACAATCTATTGGGATTACGATGTTCGATCATGCGGATATCTATCGTATGGGGAAAGCGGAAGAAATTTTCGGTCGGGTTTTAAAGGGACAGCCGGGCTTGCGTGAACAAATCGTAATTCAGTCCAAATGCGGCATTTTTCTGCCGGATGGTACGCTCCCGGGCCGTTTTGATTTCTCATATGCACATATTATGGAGTCCGTGGATGGTATTCTGAAGCGTCTGGGTACGGAATATTTGGACATCCTGCTGCTGCATCGCCCCGATCCGCTGGTAGAGCCGGAAGAAGTAGCGAAGGCGTTCAGCGAGCTTAAGACGTCTGGCAAAGTACGGCATTTTGGCGTTTCCAATATGAATGTAAGCCAAATTCGTTTTCTGGAGCGGAGCCTAACGGAGCCGCTGATCGCTAATCAGCTGGAAATGAGCCTGGCGCATCTGCATTTTGTAGATCAGACAGTACATGTGAACCAGCAGGCGGGGACGAATGTACATTTTGGCGAAGGTTTGCTGGAATATTGCCAAACCGAGGATATTCAGCTCCAAGCCTGGGGACCGCTGGCGCAGGGACGTTTTAGCGGAGGTTCTTTGAAAGGGGAGCCTGAGCATGTCGTTAAGACGGCAGAGCTGGTGCAGAAGCTAGCTTCTGAAAAGGAAACGACACGTGAAGCGATCGTCCTTGGCTGGCTTATGAAACATCCGGCACGGATTCAGCCTGTCATTGGCAGCGCCAATCCTGAACGAATCAAGGCATGTCAGGATGCGGAACGCCAGAGCGAGCTGATGACCCGTGAGGAATGGTATGAATTGTACGTCAGTGCGCGCGGACAAGCCTTGCCATAACTCGTATAGCGGACCAGCTTGTTACAGCAGGCGTATGTGGATGTAAGTGTATGACTTCGTTTATACGAACCGTAGTTTAATAGCCCCTCCCTTCGTCTCATTAACAGACGGAGGGAGGGGCTATTTACATGGCTGCATCTCATATTGTCTCAGCAGCTATTCCTCTTCGTAGCGTGCAAGGGCCTTGGCCGTTGTTTCCTTCATTCGTGAAATCAGCCGGGAGCCTTGGACGACCTTGACACGTTTGCCAAGGAAACGGATTTTAGATAGTACATATTCACATTCGTCTGCCTGGAAAGTGAGCGTAATACGATAGGTATCTGCTTCCTGAACATATTCGACCTCTTTTTCAAAGCAGGAAAAAGCATATAAAATACGTGACATTTCCCCGTTGTATACAGGAATAATTTCGATGATGCCCTGTTCTTTTCGCGACTCCAGTATACCGAGTATACGTTGGGTGAATTTTTCGGCCTCTTCAGGCAGAAGCTCATCTTCCGTGACGTTCACGATATTAGACAGCTTGGTAGACATGAGCGCGCGGTGTCTGCGGTTATACCACAGCAGGCTCCATTCTTTTTTGACCATGGAAAACTCCAGCTTATATGGAAAACCCGACATCCGTTCATGCATACGCCCGTTGCGCAACCTGTAGCTCAGGCAGATGCCTGAACGGGAGCGTAGGATCGGACGCAATGTGAGCAGAAGCGGATGATATACGGAGACAGCAGGGATACCTGCTTTTTCCCGCAAAATTCCATCGGCCTCCAGAGGCTCGTCGTCTGCGAGCATCTGCCGAAGCTTATCAAGCGTAGACGGGGTGAAAGCGTCTATTGCTGCCGAGTCTGTCAGCATAGATTGGAGCCAGACTCTTTCCTGCGATGTGGTGGCAAAAGCGCCCGATTCATCCAGCCGAGAGACGATCTGATAGTTAAATATTTTCTCGAACAGGCTCATAATAGGCTTGCAGCTCCTTCCATTCCTGTCTGAATTCCTTACGCAGCCGCTGAGGCTCCAATACCTCACAGCTTGATCCGAAGCTGCGAATCCACGGTTTAATCTCGGTGATTCCATTCACTGTGATTTCATAGATAAAGGATTCACTTTCTTCCTGTACGATCGTACCCCATTGTCCCTGTGACAGTACACGTTCCCGAATAAAGTTGCGCTTCGCGCCCTCAGGATTAAAAAAACGTACCCGTACCTTCACAGGACGACCGGTATCAACAAGCCAGCTGTACCGCATTTTTTCTTCCAACACCGCTAGCAGGTCGGCATGAAACTGCTCTGGTACAGGCTTGCCCTCCACCAATTGAGTCATGCCCTCCATACGAAACTTCATGATTCCTTTACCGCCTACATGACCAAGAACATACCAACGTCCATATTGATGAT
The DNA here is from genome assembly GCF_037975315.1 of Paenibacillus sp. FSL P2-0322. NCBI lineage: Bacteria > Bacillati > Bacillota > Bacilli > Caryophanales > Paenibacillaceae > Paenibacillus > Paenibacillus sp. FSL P2-0322. The sequence continues at coordinate 1,041,576 of NZ_CP150243.1, forward strand.
CATAGATGACTTGCAGGGGCAGAATGGTATGTTCACGGCCCTCCGTCTCTTTTTCAAACAGCGGGTTTGTGTTCTGTGACCCGTACATGCTTCGTTTGGACGTCGAAAAATATAAAAAAGTTACACAGCGACGTTGCCGAATCGCGTGTAGAAGCGGATGAATATGGGCTTCGTCCAGAATGCGTGAATAATAGTGGTATTTATATAAAAAAGGTTCGGCCAACTCCCGATCTCCGGCCTGACGGCGCATGGCTTTTTTTAGATGATCTCGCAACAGATATCCCTGAACAGAGGGAAGCTGGGTGTTGGCCATAATGTCTACAAAATCATATAAGTCCAGTAATTCCTCGTCCGTCAGTCCTGTCACCAGATCGTTGCGGACAGCATAGCGATAAGGTCTGCCGCCGGGTTCCTTGCGAACCACGCCGACTTCGACCAGATATTTCAGATCGGAACGAATCGTTTTCTCATCCGGCAGCGAACTGTCGGAAGGCAGCCCGTTGCAGCAAGCATCCAGCAATTCCATAGTGGTCAGAGGCTGTGACTGTAGCGCTGTCAGCAGAAGAGATAAGCGGACGCTTTCTGATTCCTTGAGCGATTTGGCCCGAAACAAGAATAGTAGTAATGGATCAGCGGATTCATAATAATTAAAGCGCAGCATTTCATTAAAATCATGTCCCTGGTCCTCAGGCAACTGCTGTTGTACGGATTGGACGATTTCCTTGAGACGCCGGATTGTTTTATCAAAGGTATGCACTGAAATGCCCAGTCTGTCTGCAAATTGCTGCCGATTATAAGCGCCGCTGGTCAGTGTGAGCATGCGCAGGAATTGAATTTCTTTATCAAAACTCTCTCTCGCCATGATGCATTCCCCGTTTCTGTTGCCGTTCTCCGAAAGCAATTATCCCTTTATTCTAACAGGGAAGGGATGCTGGAAAAAGGGAAATTATTCTTCTTTGTAATACTTTCACCATGTTCACGATTTCCAAAATAAAGCATCATAGAAATATAAGATAGCACGATGAAATAAGAAGCAATACATAACAGAAGGGTGATGCAACATGTTTGGACGACGCAAAAATGAAGTGTTATATCCATGGGTAGGCAAGCTTTCGATTTATGAAACGATTATGCAGGGAATGGATACTCAGGGCAGGCTTACTGATGATCAATTACCGGACGATGAAGAATATTGGGCAGGTCACACGATGCGTTGGGTGGCAGGAGGATTAGATGGAGCATTTGGGCATCATGGTGCTGGCGAGCATGTAGCCGATAAAATCAAGGATCTGGTGCAGCTGTTGTCCAGACAATGTCGTAAGCCAGGAATGAAGACGAGACGTGAGACGTATGTACGCTTGATGGAGGAAAATGCGCTCAGTCTGATTGATCCGTTGCTGGATGCGGTGCGCCAGCATCCAGCAATTCAGCCGGATCGTTTGTATGAGGAAGCGCGTTGGCTGGCTGAACACGGAGCACACCGCAATGTGGTGAAGATTGGTATTGCGTTGCTTGGATTGCTGGAGACAGAGCAGCATCACGAGCTTATTTTAACGCTGGCAAAGCATGATGAATTCACGCTATATGCGGCTGTAGCTATCTGTAATATTTCGGAGCAAGCCAACGAACAGTTGTATACGTTAGCCCGCCAGGTACATGGCTGGGGACGTATTCACGTAGTGGAACGGCTGGAACCTACGCGTCAGGAAATACGTGATTGGCTACTGCGGGAAGGATTCCGCAATAATGTCATGTATGAATATCTTGCTTATGAGTGCGCTCATAAAGGCGAGCTGCATACAGCCATCGCCGTTCCGCAGATTGATCAGGAGTTGTTTGACGGAGCAGGCGAGATTCTGTCGGCTTTGCTGGCAGCAGGCGGACCTGCGGAAAGTATAGACGATTATGAGCATGCCGCTATGGTTATAGGTAACTACCTTCGTCATGCCAAGGCCATGTGCACGACGGTGCAGCATTTTACGATCATCATGGATATTGCAGACTTTCTGGATGAAGAGGACGATTCATGGGAGACTCGTTATGAGCATGAATGGACACCGGAATTGCGTAGACGTTACGCGTCGCTGTGCCAGCAGATGATGGACGATCCGCAGTGGGTGCAATTGGTGGAGCAGGAATTGCAGCATGCAGATTCATCTCATCTCCACTATGCCATTCGTGTAGCTCGAATGCTGACACTAGATGTATGGCCCGTGCTATTTGATCAATTAAGCAGATACCCAGTCAAGCCTATTTTGTACTTTGAACTCATCAAGACAGAGGATGAACAGCGGGTGCGCAAGTTGGTGGCTTTTGCAGAACAGCACTTGCCCTTGGGAGAGATTGCTTCCGGCCCTGCTGATGTGCCAGGCTTTGGACCGGAGTATGAAGCGCATCAATGTCTAGGTATGCTGCTGCAACTATTGTCTTCTTACGAAGGAATGGGACAAGAGCTAGTTGCTGCCGGACTTTGGAGTCCGGTGACCTCCAATCGCCGTGCAGCGCTTCATGTACTCAAGGTATGGTCTTCTGAGATGTGGGGAGAGAAAACGACAGAGCGCCTTCGCCGCTTATCGGTAGCTGAAACGGAGGAGTCGATTAGAGAACAGATTCGGGAAATACTTTAATGATAAGGGAGGGAACAACATGACAGATGTGAAGCATGGGCAGGGTTTCATTCAACCGGACATGTGCGAGACGATTTTGCGTGAGCTGCGCGCGTTGGAGCAGGCGGAGCAGGTGCGCATTGTATACGCTTGTGAATCAGGCAGTCGGGCATGGGGGTTTCCTTCAAAAGACAGTGACTATGATGTACGATTTATCTATGTAAGATCCGTAGAATGGTATTTGTCTATTTTTGATAAGCGGGATGTGATTGAGCGACCCATCAGCAATTTGCTGGATATGAACGGCTGGGATTTGAAAAAGGCACTCCATTTGTTTCGCAAGTCCAATCCGCCTTTGCTGGAATGGCTGCAATCTCCGATTCCCTATCTGGAGCAGTATTCAGTGGCTGACCAGATTCGTGCGATATCGCCGTTAACCTTCTCTCCGAAGTCCTGTGTGTACCATTACCTGAATATGGCGCGGGGGAACTATCGGGATTATTTGCAAGGAGAACAGGTGAAGATTAAAAAGTATTTTTATGTACTGCGCCCACTGCTGGCCTGTGGCTGGATTGAACGTTACAACATCATGCCTCCGATGGAATTCGTAGACTTGCTAGAGGAATTAATTCCGGCCGATACAGAACTTTATCAGGTGATCGGGCATTTGCTGCAACGTAAAAAAGCGGGCGAGGAACTGGATATGGAGCCACGGCTTTCGGTGGTGAATGATTTTATCCAGCAGCAAATTGCTTATTTTGAACAAAAGGCACCCTTGCTTCAGCATATGGAGAGTGGACTTGATCAGCAGTTGGATGATTTGTTCCGCGCTGCGGTGAATGAAGTATGGAAAGCATAAGCTGGGAAGGAGAAGTGGAGTATGCACATCACGCTAAAAGCAACCGGAACCCATGCAGGGATGATTTCGCATTTGCTTGCTAAGAATCCTTACAATACGTATGATCGCACAGAAAAAGGCGCACGTGTACGCATGGTGTACACTGTTTTTACCGAGGAAGAGGCTGAGATCGTCATTCAGGCTTCGCCAGATTCGATTGATTTGGTCAAAAACAGTCCAGACAGCTATGATATTACACAATATATAAATGATCGGGAGTTTGTAACCAGCAGCTTATTTTGCACCTATATTCGTGGCTCGCTTGGCACAGCCCTGAACGGTAAACCCAAAGAAGATTATGCAGGATGGGTGACGCACCCTTTTGCGCTGGAGTTATCGTTTGGCCCCGTTGCTTCGGATTTGCCGGATTCAGTGGTGGAGGGGCTATTCGCTCCGCTGGGCTATCAAGTGGCCATAGAACGAGGGGAAGCAGATTATTCTTTTCAGCTGAAAAATCGAAGCACCGTCAGATATGTCACGTTAAGTGGCCACCAGACGGTGCAGTATGCGCTGCGTCAGTTATTGCTGTTGATTCCGGTGCTGGATAATTATAAGCATTACTATATTAGTGAAGAAGAGTTCGACAAGCTGAGACGTTACGGTGAAGGCTGGCTGCCAGAGCATCCGCTACGCGAGCTCATCATTCGACGCACGCTTCGTTTTACCAATCTGATTGAGCAATTTGAGCAATCTGATTCTGCTGAAACAGGTACTCAAAAACATATTGAAAAACATACTCAAAAACATATTGTCCAAGCTCAAAAGGATAAGCACGAACAGGTTCAACAGCAAGAACAGCCACAGGAGGAAGGGAAGCAACAGCCTACTGTACGGCTGAATGAGCTGCGGTATCAAGCTATTATGGACGTGATTCGCAAGCTGCCTCGAAGACAGAAAATCGTAGATTTTGGTTCAGGAGAAGGGAAGCTTTCGGCTCGGATGGCCCGAATGACGGGCATTGAAGAAATTTGGGCGGTGGAGCCGTCTGCGTATGCACAGGTGAGAGCCATGGAGCGTTTTGCCAAGCTGGAAAGGCATACCGACGCGATCATTCCTACACCCATGATGGGCTCACTCTTTTATTATGATGAACAATTGCGGGGCAAAGATGTGATGATCCTATGTGAGGTCATTGAGCATGTGGACGAGCATCGTCTGAACCGGGTGATGAAGACGATTGTGACGGAGTATCAGCCGGGCGTGCTGATCGTGACGACTCCCAATCGTGAATATAATGAAGTGTATCGTATAAATCAGCAAGAGCTACGGCATGGCGATCACCGTTTTGAATGGAGTAGAAGCGAGTTTCAGGAACGATGTGAGCAGTGGATTGCGGAAGCTCCTTATTCGGTAGCGCTGAAGGGGATCGGAGAAGAGGTCGAAGGCTTTGGACAACCGACCCAAATGGCTATATTTACGCGCAGAAAGGAGCAGAAGGAAGCATGAGCAATTCATCCAAACGTACGATTCATTTACCGCATGCTGGACTGGTTGTGTTGGTGGGGGCCTCCAACAGTGGCAAAACCACATTATTGGACAGGCTGGTGAGCGAAGGGATTCTACTGGAGACAGAAGTGGTATCCTCGGATCATTTTCGCAAGCTGGTCGGAGATACGGAATTTATAGACTGGAGTGGACTTCCAAGGCTGGAATCGGACGTACTGTTCTATGAGTATCAGCAAATGTCAGCCAAGGCGTTTGAGGCGATGGATACGATTCTGGCTATGCGTTGTCGCTTGAATAAGCTAACGGTTGTGGATGCCACCCATTTGTACGCTGAGGATCGCCAGAAATATGTACAGCTGGCAGCCAAGGCGCACGTTCCTGTTATGGCCTGGGTACTGGATGTACCCGAATCTGTGCTGCTGGAACGTGATTTAGGCAGGGAGCATCCGCGTGGCCGCCAACGGGTCAAGCAGCAGGCACAGCTGTTAAAGCGGAATCTGCGTGGTATCCGTGAGGAAGGCTTTAACGCTTGCTATGTTATTAAGGATGTAGAAGAAATGAACTTTGTTCGCCGTGTGCAGCCACTGTTTCATGAGATTGGCTCAGGTATTGACATCATTGGTGATATCCATGGGTGCTACCGTGAGATGCTGGAAGTGATAGAGCAGCTAGGATATACGGAAGATACGGAAGGACTATACCATCATCCAGATGGCAGAAGACTGGTATCTGTCGGGGATGTGATGAGCCGTGGCCCAGAATCGTTACAAGCGGTGCAGTTCTGGAAAAAGCACGTGGATGCCGGACTAGCGTATATGATTGACAGTAATCATGGCTGGAAAATCGGCCGTTATCTCGATGGAAGAAAGGTGACTCTCAGTCATGGGGATGAACGATTTGCAGAGGAACTGGCCCAATATGAACAAAAAGCGGGCAAGGCAGCGGCGGAACAGCTTAGAAGCGAGTTGAGAGATTTTCTGCTACATGCACCCTCTCATCTTATTTTTGGCAGAAATGGATTTCGACACGTGGTCGTGGCTCATGCCGGGATTAAGGATCATTTTATTGGCAAACAGTCGGCACGTATTTCTGATTATTGCCGCTATGGAGATACGGAGGGGCAGGATGCGAACGGAAAACCGATTCGCAAGGATTGGTTCGTAGACCATGAATCGGGAGAAATAGTAGTATGGGGACATGATCCGAGACCGCAGCCTACCCTTGTGAACCAGACGGTGAATATTGATCAGGGTGTGGTATTTGGCGGTATGCTGACCGCTTATCGTTATCCAGAAAAGGAATTTGTCAGCGTTTCGGCACATGAGAATTATGCGAATGATCCCGATAGCCCACTTGTCCGGTGGCAGAGAAAACGGTTTTCCCCGCCGAACTTACGCAAGCTAATCGCTGGTTACAGTGTGCTGACGGAATCGTATGGCGAAGTGCGCGTACAAGGAGAATGGATCAAATCCGCTATAGATACCGTGTCACATGTGACTGTACCCATGGAGGAGCTGGTGTATATTCCACCGACGATGAGCCCTGCTCCAGCGGTGTCTGCAGAGGAAGGATATCTGGAGCATCCACGTGAGGCGCTGGCTTATTATCGCGGGCAAGGAGTACAAACGATGGTGGCCGAGAAAAAACATATGGGTAGCCGGGCTATTTTGCTATTATTCAAAAACGAACAGGCCGCTGTTCAATATGTAGGCTACCCGACATTGGGCACGATCTATAGTCGGAGTGGGAGAGCTTTCTTTGAACAAAGCCTTGGGAAGCAAGTGATGGAGAAGCTTAATGTGGATTTACGGACTGCTGGATATTTTGAACGGAACCAGACGGATTTTGTATTGCTGGATGCGGAAATTGTACCGTGGAATCTCAAGGCTCGGGAACTGATTGCTGCACAGTATGCGCATGTGGGGGAGGCAGCTCTGTTGGATCGCAGTAAGCTGGTAGACAAGCTGAAGCAGGCGAAGGTTGCAGGTCGAGAGGTTGGAGACTGGTTGGAGGAAATGGAACAGAAGTACGCGAATGCCGTAACGTTTCAAGATGCTTTTCAAAAATATTGCTGGGATGTGGACGGTCTGGATGAAATTCGTATTGCACCGTTCCATACACTGGCACACAGCGGAAAGACTTTTTTCGACCATTCTCATATTTGGCATATGGAGCAAAACCGGGAGCTGGCTGGGCTGTCTTCCCTGTTTATGGAGACAGAGTACCGCGTGATCACGGACGAAGCAAGCGAGGAAGAGGTCATTCGCTGGTGGAACGAGATGACAGAGGATGGTCATGAAGGGATTGTGATCAAGCCGGAACGCTTTTTGATGAAAAATCGGGACAAGATGATTCAGCCTGCAATCAAGGTGAGAGGCCGGAAGTATTTGCACATCATTTACGGTATGGATTATCTTGCCTCTGAGAATTTAAAGCGTCTGAAGCAGCGTCGAACGAACAAAAAGGAGCGTCATGCCCTGATGGAAGGAGCGCTTGGTATGGAAGGCGTGGAACGTTTTGTCCGCAAGGATACGGTAGATCGTATTCATGAATGCGTCCTTGCCGCGCTATCTCTGGAATCGGAGCCGATTGATCCGAGATTGTAGTTTGCGAAGGAGGGATTGAGATGGAAAGGGGTACACCGTTAATTGATATTGGCGTGAACTTGATGCACCGTTCGTTTCATGCGGATCGGGAACAGGTGGTAGAGAGAGCCGCAGCTGTAGGGATTTCACCCCTGATTATTACCGGGACCAGTGTCCGCAGCAGTCGGGAGGCTTCTCAGTATGCAGCACGTTATCCGGGCAAGCTGTATGCGACAGCTGGCGTGCATCCCCATGATGCCAAAGACTGCAGCGCAGAGACGGTTCAGCAGCTCCGTCAGCTGGCGAGTCAGCCGCAGGTCGTATCCATAGGGGAATGCGGATTGGACTATAACCGTGATTTTTCGCCGCGTGATGTGCAGCGCCGATGGTTTGGCGAGCAAATCCAACTGGCGGGTGAGCTGAATATGCCGTTATTTCTGCATGAACGAGATGCACATGAGGATTTTGCCGCTATGCTGCGGGAGTATCAAGGGCTTGTCGATAAAGCAGTGGTGCATTGTTTTACAGGCACGGAACAAGAATTGCATACGTATGTAGAGATGGGACTGTATATCGGGATCACCGGCTGGATTTGCGACGAACGGCGTGGCAAACATCTGCGTGAACTGGTCAGAGATATTCCCTTGGACCGTCTGATGATTGAAACGGATGCTCCATTTTTGACCCCGCGTAATTTGCCCGTGAAGCCCAAAGAAGGGCGTAATGAGTCGATGTATCTCGCTCACATTGCTGCTACGATAGCCGAATGTACAGGCCGAAGCATGATGGAGATCGAAATCGCCACGACGGAGACAGCCAAACGTTTCTTCGGATTATAGGATTGTCAAAGCCATAGATGTGGTATATATTATAGTGAATTAAAAAAGCATTGTCGGGAGCTTGAGAAAGTCAGGCTGAGAGGGTGGCCCTTGCCACTGACCGTGAAATCTGATCTGGGTAATGCCAGCGTAGAGAAACCAAGAACACTATACAGGAATGCCGCTTGTTTCGCGGTTGTCGATAGATACAATGTATGTCCTAGCATTTTACCTTGACCCTGACTTTGGCTTGGTATCAGTGTAGTAGCTTAGACTACTGGTTATATAAGGCATATCGACGAATGATGTTTTGTATGGTGCTTCACCTTTTACTGCGCATAAAGCTTGCCTGGAGATTCAGCTCCAGACAAGCTTTTTTTTATGGCCAAGAGGCCAATTATAAGGATAAGGGGAGCACGCAATAATGAATACTGCTGTAAGAGCGTCCAAAGGGTTGAAGCTGACTGATATTTTGGTCACGATTGTGATCGCTGTTGTGTTCGGGTTAGTCTACAAAATATGGGGACCTGCCTATGATTTGATGAAACCATTCGGTCTACACGCCGAGCAACTGATGTATGGCATGTGGTTTATGGCAGGCACGTTTGCTTATCTCATCATTCGCAAGCCGGGTGTTGCAATTTTGGCAGAGGTGGCAGCGGCAACGGTCAGTGCTTTTTTGGGAAGCGAATGGGGGATGTCCACCTTGTACTATGGCCTGCTGCAAGGCTTGGGAGCGGAGCTGTTTTTTGCAGCTTTTCTGTATCGGAACGCAAACCTGTGGGTTGCTTCGCTAGCTGCGGCTGGGGCGGCTGTCGCTTCTCTAATTCTAGACTTCAGCTACGGGTATATTGATCAGCTTTCGACCTGGAACTATGTTTTGTATATTGGTTTTCGCATGATTGGCAGCATTGTGATTGCCGGGGTATTCGCGTTCTATCTGGCCAGGGCATTGGAGGTAACCGGAGTCACGCGAAGTTTGAGACCCGCAACGGAACAAGATTATAAGGGGCTGGATTGATGAGCCAGGCAACCGAAGATGTGGTGGCTTCGATCACCCGTCTTCGGTTGAAATTTCCCGGTGAGCAGGAGCTGCTTTTTCACAATATGTCTTTGTCTGTCCGCAAGGGGGAAAAGCTGCTGCTGCTGGGACCGAGTGGATGCGGTAAATCAACGCTGCTCCAAGTGTTAAGCGGTCTGATTCCACGCACGATAGAAGTGCCTATGAAATGCGATGCTGCTGTAATCCCAAGTGTCTCAGGTATTGTATTTCAAGATCCTGATACGCAGTTTTGTATGTCATATGCAGACGAGGAACTGGCTTTTGTGTTGGAAAATAATCAGGTTCCTCGTGAGCAGATGCGATCCCGTATTCGCGAGCTGCTGATACAGGTTGGTCTATCAACGGATGATATACACATGCCCATTGGCAGCATGTCACAGGGAATGAAACAGCGGCTGGCGATTGCGTCTGTGCTGGCTATGGAGCCAGAAGTGCTTTTTCTGGATGAGCCCACGGCTTTGTTGGACGAGGAAGGCACTACACAGGTGTGGGATACCATTCGAAACATTTCGGTAGACCAGACACTGGTGATCGTGGAGCATAAAATTAATGAAATTGTCCATGATGTGGACCGGATTGTGGTGCTTTCTGCTCAAGGGGAGATCATTGCGGATGGAAGGGCGGAAGAAGTATTTCATGGGCAGCGGCAGGCATTGTCCGAGTATGGCGTGTGGTACCCGGGAGTATGGAGTGAATCGTCTTCGCCGCGTTGGAGTGAATCAGTGACACAGCAGAATGGTACGGGGAATGGTACAGGGATTGATTTGCTGGAGCTGGAACATTTTAGTGGCCTCCGCGGTTTAAGTTCAGTGATTTATGTGGAGCATGCGCAGGTGAAGCCTGGCGACTGGATTGGCGTGGTCGGTGAAAACGGGGCTGGCAAAAGCTCACTGCTGCTCTCCATGATGTGCTTACTTCGCACACAGGGACGTTATAGCGTGCGCGGAATTGAGGCAGGCAGTACGGAACAACTGGCAGAGCGTATCGGGTTCGCGTTTCAAAATCCCGAGCTGCAATTCGTAGCACACACCGTACGAAAGGAACTAGAGTATTCGTTACCCAAGAGCTTGTTCACCGTTGAACAGTGCCGGGAACGGGTCGATCGGATGCTCGTACAGTTCGGACTGGAGCGGCTGGACGAGCGTCATCCGTATCAGCTTTCATTGGGCCAAAAAAGGCGGTTGAGTATTGCTACGGCTATGATCCGTGAGCCGGAAGTGCTGCTGCTGGATGAACCGACTTTTGGGCAGGATGCGCGTAATACCTTTGTCATGCTGGATATGTTGGAGCAGCTGAGAGCGGCAGGCACGGCCATTGTGATGGTCACGCATGACCCGGAAATTGTCCGTCGATATTGTACCAATATATGGCGGATTCAGAAAGGGGAACTCCAGTATGAACCTATCCTTTCCCCATCATAAAACATGGCTGCATCGCGTGAATCCGGGCCTAAAGCTTGTTATGTTTTCCATACTGTTTGTGGTCGTTATAGTCATCCATGATCCGAATGTCATGTTTAATGTTGCGTGTGCTATGCTGCTGCTGCTTGTCTGGTCAGGCCATCCATGGAAGCGGCTGCTGCTGTATGGATCTCCCTTTATATTGGTGTTTATTTCAACCTCAACGGGCATGATGATGTTCGGCAAAGGGGTGACGACCTGGTGGACATGGGGCCTGATCCATATTACGCAGGAAAGCTTTTATCGGGGTATACATCTGGGCTTTCGTGCGCTGAGTATGGCGGCGGTAGGGTTGCTGTTTGGTTTAACGACTCGTCCAGTGAACCTTTTTTATTCACTGATGCAGCAATGGAGGCTCTCTCCGAAGTATGCGTATAGCTTTTTGGCAGCCATGCGGTTGATGCCCATGATGGTGGAGGAATTCCAGGCATTGAGACAAGCCCATCGTATTCGAGGTTTACATCAGCATGTGTCCAAATGGAATATGTATGCCACGCTTCGCAGGTATGCAATTCCGCTGCTCGCTCAAAGTATCCGGCGTGCACAGCGAATTGCTATTGCCATGGAAGCCAAGGGTTTTACCAATGAAACCAAACGCACGTATTATTATGCGATTGGCTATTCGGCTGTAGATATTGTGTTCATATTCTATTTTGTCATCATGCTTACGCTGGCTTGGGGACTCGGTATCTGCTTTCCTTACGTGGGGGTGTGGGATGTACGTTAATTGTTGTCAAAAGGCTTTGCCCGTTTTCTGCTCTGTGGTATATTAATGCAATGGGAATTGACGGCTCGTACAGACCCGCCTGGGCTGGCGGGCTTATTACATTTTCCCTGAGAAATGGATCATCAGGAGGCCAGGTTTCATGATTACGCTGCATCAGGTAAGCAAGCATTATACCACCTCAAGCGGCCAATTTCATGCGGTTCAATCCGTGTCCCTTCAAGTGGAGGAGGGGGAAATTCACGGTATCATAGGTGCCAGCGGTGCCGGTAAGTCTACGTTGCTCCGGTTGATGAATGTATTGGAAAGGCCGGATGAGGGAAACGTGGTTGTAAACGGGGAAGATCTGACTCGCATGCCGGAAAAACGTCTCCGTGAAGCGCGGCGATCGATAGGGATGATTTTTCAGCATTATCATCTTGTTCACAATCGGAAGGTCAGTGGAAATGTGGCAATGTCGTTGGAGCTGGCAGGTGTCGCGAAAAAAGAGAGAGCGGAACGTGTGCGCGAATGCCTGCAATTCGTCGGTTTAGCTGATAAAGCAGAACAGTATCCGGCACAACTGAGCGGAGGCCAAAAGCAACGTGTGGCGATAGCCAGAGCGCTGGCGAATCGACCTGCGGTGCTGCTGTGTGATGAGCCGACCTCGGCGCTTGATCCGCAGACGACCGCGGATATTCTGGGCGTGTTACGGGAGATCAACCGGGAACTGGGAGTTACCATTGTAATCGTAACGCACGATATGGACGTGGTACGCAATATTTGTACCCGTGTATCAGAAATGCGGGATGGGCAGCTGCTTTCAACGCAACGTGTAGTTGACGCTGCGGTAGGTTCAACAGCGGAAGCAGGTGAAGCTGATGAATGAAATGCTGAGCATCATTGTGCAATACCAGTCAGAGATATGGAAAGCCATCGGGGAGACGTTTATCATGGTGGGGATTTCTATCGCAGCAGCTGTACTGTTAGGGCTTCCGGCAGGAACGATTTTGTATTTGTGCGGCAAAGGGCAAAAATATGAAAATCGACTGCTGTTCACCTTATTGAACAGTGTGGTCAATGTCATCCGCTCGTTCCCGTTTTTGCTGCTCGTCGTGTTTATGATTCCATTTACACGTCTGGTCGTAGGGACGGCGCTGGGCACGATGGCTGCAACGGTTCCCTTGTCAGTGGTGGCCATCGCCTATTATTCGAGGCTGGTGGAGCAATCATTGCTTGAGGTGCCCAAGGGTGTAATTGAAGCCGCTACTTCTATGGGGGCATCCACCCTCCAGCTTATTTTTAAATTTCTGTACGTGGAAGCTCGTTCCGGGCTTGTACTGGGTTTGACCACGTCCACCATTAGCTTCATCTCCTACTCCACGGTGATGGGCATTGTGGGCGGCGGCGGGGTAGGCGATTTTGCCATCCGCTACGGTTACCAGCGTTTTGAAACAGGCTTGATGGCGTTCACCATCGTCGTCATGATTATTTTCGTACAAACGATCCAGTTCACCGGAAGCACCATATCCCGCCGGATCGACAAGCGATAGGGCAAAAATGTAACTTTTCGCTACACTTGCACCACCCACTATGGGAAATAAAAATGACTTTACAGTACCTCAAAAGCGGAGCGGACAGAATTGTTCTGGAGAAGCGTCAGCGTTCGCCTTTGAAATGGGATTCTAACCTATAAATTGTGTTATAAATCAGAGAGAATCCCATTTCAACAGCGATCGGAAGAACAATCTGCACGCGAAGCGGCTGCGGCTGTACTGTAACTCATTTTTATCTTCCCAATCACAATTTACTTGGAGGTTCCTCATCAAATGAGTCGGAAAAACAACATGAAAACGAACTTGAAACTACTCACACTATTTGCTGTCGTTATGCTACTGGTTGCCGGATGCGGTGGTCAAAAGCAGGCTGCTCCAGAAACACAGTCTAAAGAAGCAACTTCCCAAAAAGAAGTGACCTTGAAAGTAGCAACGCTAATCCCACCGATGACAGATGTGCTGGATATCGTGAAGCCGCTGCTTAAACAGGACGGAGTCAATCTGGAAATCGTCGTGCTTTCAGACAATATCCAACCGAATAACGCATTGGCAAGCCATGAAGTGGATGCTAACTTCTTTCAGCATGCTCCTTTTATGCAACAATATAATGAAAGCAACAAGTCCGATTTGGTAGCGGTAAAACCAATTTACAATGCCATTTATGGCGCGTACTCCAAAAAATACAAGAACATTAAAGACCTGCCCGAAGGTGCGACCATTGCTATTGCCAATGACCCGGCCAATACCGGACGCTCTTTAGTAATGATGGAGCAAAACGGTTTGATCAAGCTTAAAGAAGGCGTAGGCTATAATGCTACACAGGCTGATATTATTGAGAATAAGAAAAAATTCGTGTTTAAAGAAGTGGATTTGTTGATGCTGGCGCGGTCACTGGATGATGTGGACATGGCTGCCATGTATCCCGCATATGCCAAGCCGCTCGGTCTGACACCGAAGAAGGACGCGCTGATTACCGAAAAAGACGATACGCACTTTGCCATTAATCTGGTAGCGCGTAAGGATAATGCAGATTCCGATGCTATTCAAAAGCTGGCAAAGCGAATGACTGGACCGGAAGTACGTAAATTTTTTGAGGATAATTACAAGGACAGCGTTGTTCCAGCATTTTAAATAAATGAGGATTTTGCAAAAATCCAATAAGCGACTTCCAATGAATAAGATATAGATCGAAATGGTTTAGTTCGTCTATATCTTGCACGTTGGAGCGACTGGAATCGAATTTTGCAAAATCCAGAAATAAGTATGTTGAAACATCGTTTTATGATGAAATACGACCTGTATAATGGAAGGAAGTCTGTGAAGAACAGATGGTCTCCCTTGTGCAGGTCTTTTTTTCATCCTTAATATGGAAAGGAATGATCGAAAACAGGGTATAAAGTCTTATTTTTTAAGATTTTAGGGTGTTACACCGCTGCGAATTTTGGTCATAAAGGGCGATGGAGTAATGATAAGGAACATATTAAAATAAATATACGAACAAACATTCGTTTTCGATTTCGTTAACGGTGTTTTTATATGGGTCAAAAAATTCAGCTGACAACGGGCCAAAAGCGTGAATAAAAAGGAAGGGGAACGACATGAAGCTGTTTGTAACTGTAAAAAGTCTGGGAAAGCGCAAGCCCGCACTCGCACGACAGGAATTAGAACTGAGTCCTGCTCCAGAAACATTGCGAGATTTGATTACTGCAACCGTTGCTCTGAATGTTCAAAAGCTACGGGAAAAGCAGGAGAGTGTCGCGCTGATTCCGTTCCTCACGGGAGAGGAAGTTCAGGCACAAGGCGAGATAGGCAAAGTAGGATTCGGTTCCATATATAATGAGGGTGTCCCGGATATTAAGGATGCTGTGAACACGGCGATGCAGGCTTTTGAAGATGGTTTATACAGAGTTTTTGTATGTGACGAGGAAATTATTGAACTGGATGCTCCTTTGTCACTTAAGGATGGGAATGAGATTGTATTTATACGCTTCACAATGCTGGCTGGAGGCCTATGGTAGAGGGGGAAACGAAATATGCATCAAGAGAACAATGAGCAAGAATATTTCACCACACTGAAGGAGCGCGCGGCGCAACTGGATGGACAACAACAGGAGTTAGCCCAGTATGTTGTGGAACTGGGGAAGCTTCATTACATACAGGAGAACGAGGAGCCATTTAACGAATGTCAGCGAATATTAAAAGAACGGGCGACAGAAAGCGGAGAACCGCTGTTTAAGCCACTGACAGAGGTATTACATGCTCTAATTGGACAAACAGCGGGCGATGTATTCGCCCATCTAACAGAGCATGTGACTGAATATCCATACAGCACAGGGTATGCGCGAAAACCGTTTCGCACTTCGGATATTACGGCCCATACTTCCCGGATTTATAAAAGAATGGTGCAGTTGATTCGAATGGACTGTATCGGGTTCTCTGTAATGGATTATTTAACAAAAAAGGATTATGAACCAGGCAGGGATTACCGGATTCAGGAAACGATTGGTGACTGGATTGCTTATGAGCTGGATAACGATAATTTACAGGTGCTTGAGGCGTTAAAAGCTATTATTTATGGAGATAATCAGGCTGCGTTACTTACGCGCAATATGATTAAAGGCATGCTCCTGAGTCATCAGGAGGAGAATTATCGCATGATCGGCGAGCTCTTGGCAGCCGCCAAGCTCCAGGAGGGATTACGCCAAAGTATCGTGGAACAAATGGATGAAGGAACCCCGGAGGCTCTAATATATCTGTTAAAGGTGATCATCGACCAAGGCTTCATTCGTTACAGCTCGGTAGTGCGGGCGCTTGCAGTATGGACGGGCATGGGGCTGGAGTCCGCCAACCAGCGGGTCGTTCGTCAACTGATCGAGCAGGCATATGAAGCATTGACTCGTAGTGAACTGCGCCAAGAATGGCTGACCAGCTCAAATGCTAATGAAGTATATATGAGTTTGTGGGCTACTGCAGTACATGAGGAACGTGATCTGTATGGACAGGTTCAGAAACTCATGGAGCAGGGAGCACCCTACCAGAAGATCGTAGCGCTTTATGTACTGTCTAACAGTGACAACAAGGATGTGCGCCTCGGAATCGCGAGAGAATATCTGGATGAAACGGACCCGGAGCTTCAATATTGGATATTGACGAACTATACAAGCAATTATTTTTATGAATGGATAGAAGGCGGGACGGTCGCGGATCGGATTGTTAAAGTGGTGCGCACTCCTTTGCTGGAGAGCAGAGAGGAGCGGCGTAAAGATTTTGAACGACTTCATAACCTGTTTGTACATATGAAAAAGGGTGAGTCCACCGAGCCCTCCAAGGTGCTGGATTTTGTAAATCTGTATCACCGCTCAGATGCACCTATTCAAAAAATGCTGTATCTCGCTGGTTATGATATGGACGCTTCCTGGATTGGGGAAATCATAGCCTTAAAGGAACAGATTAGCCCTAATCTGCGTGGCGAACTGTTGAACCATTTTGTGCAAAACCCTGAGGATACGGTACAGCGTGATTTTATTTTTTCCAGTTTGTCTGACAAAAGTATGAGTATCCGTGAGTTCGCTGTGGCCAAGGCGCGTAAGCTGACGCTGTCGGAACCAGAAATGCAACAAATGGAAACCTTATTAAAGCTCAAGACGGGATCGTTGCGACAAAGTGTCATTGGTGTGTTGCTCTCACAATCGGAAGGGCCGCTGGCTGGCTCATTGGAACGCTTGCTTCGTGCTAAGGCGGAGCTGCAACGATTGGGTGGACTGGAAGTATTGACGAAGATATATGCAGACCCGGATCGTGCCGAACAGTATGAAAGCCTGCGGGCTTTGGCGGATATCATTCAGCAACCCACAGCCAAAGAGGAGCAACTGCTGTCCAAGCTGGGACAGGAGGATGCTTATACAGGGGCTAACGGTTTTGGCCTGTACGATCCGAATGTCAAGGAAGCTTGGTTGGAAGAGAAAGTTGATCTGGGTGATTTTCGATTGTCCGATTTTTTTGTTAGTCCATTGGAGAAGCTCAAGCAGTTCTTGAGCGGACTGGATGAGCTTGTTCATCATCATCGTGATGTGGAATATACTGCGGAGTATTATTCGGGCTACAAAGATACATTGCTTATTGGGACGAACCTTCGTCCTCTACGGCTGGTTCAGGTCGATGAAGAAGTAGATTCCAGACTGTCTTTATATCCTCTATATGAGGAGTGGGACCGTTATTTGCAGGAAAGCGGCATGGAAGCGCGTGAACTGCTGGAGCTTGTTTTTTATGACCGATTGGAGCCTATGGACCGAACGTTGGATCGCTACTATCGATACTTTTCTTTTAACATGAACTATTCAGAACAAAGCAAGCACAAGCTGCTGGAAGGATGGCGTAAAGACTTCGCTGAGCAAATGTATCCTTTGGATCGGATTAACGAGGTTCAGAAGTGGATGGCAGAGCTGACCTATTCCGATCAGGTAAGTACATTAGTTAATGCTTATTTTATGGACACATCCGGTGACCAAACATTTGACGTAATTGACCTTGCTTTAAATTCACTAATGCAGGGCGTGCCTAAGGACAGACCTGCTGAGGATATGGGAATGCTCCATCTATTGTCCGGCCCGTGGGTGGCACTGGAGAAGGGGCAGGTTCATGATGGTGAGTCCTTTAAGCGCTTTTTCCATACCTTTGTGAACTACGCAGAACTGCCAGGAGCGGAAAATCGTTTTTATTCTCCGCTGGATCTGGAGGATTATTTCAAAGCATATGAAAAAGGGTTGATCGGTGTAGGGGAAGTCTATCGGGAACTGCTGGCCGGTAGTGAAAGCAGAAGACATATGAGTTCCTTAACCAATGCCCGCAATACATGGATTTCTAGCAAACATGAATTTTTGGAAATACGTCGCACGGTTATTGATCGACTGTTAGAGGTTGAATTGGTTCGAGGAGATTTGCCTACCGAGGCTACGCCAAAGGTTATGGGATTGAGCCAATTTGAAGGTATGGATTATTTCATCCGTATTCTGGAGGGTCTCGACAAGGAAACGTTTGTGCGTGGTTATGTGTACGGCTACGGTGATCGTATTACCAAAAAAGAATCGTTCAGCCACTTGCTCAAAGCATGTTATCCGAGTGATGGCGAGGATGCCACATTGCTCAAGGAAAAGCTGAAAAACACTAAAATTACGGATAAACGTCTGCTGGAGGCTGCTATGTATGCTCCACAGTGGATTGAGATTGTAGCAGACTATCTCGGTTGGGAAGGGCTTCGCAGTGCGGCATGGTATTTCCATGCACATATCAATGAAGGTTTTTCGGCCGAGAAGGAAACGATTGTAGCCCATTATTCGCCGATTGCTCCGCAAGATTTTAATGATGGTGCCTTCGATATTCACTGGTTTCATGAGGCCTATGAGACGTTGGGCGAGGAACGATTTGATCTGCTGTACGATTGTGCCAAGTATATTTCAGCTGGAGCCAATCATCGTCGATCCCAGTTGTTTGCGGATGCGACGCTGGGTAAACTCAAACGGAGTGAAATGGAAAAATCAGTGGAGGACAAGCGAAACAAAGACCATTTGCTGACCTACAGTCTGATTCCACTTGCTCAGCCGCCTGAACCAGATGTACGCGAACGTTATGATTTTATCCAGAGGTTTCTGGAACAAAGCAAAAAATTTGGGGCACAGCGTAAGGCCAGTGAGGCACTGGTTTCACGGATTGCACTCGGGAATTTGGCACGTAACGCAGGTTATGATGATGTAACCCGTCTCGTATGGGACATGGAAGCTCGTAAGCTGGATGATCTCCGGTCTTATTTTGAGCCACATGCTTTGGACGAGGCTACAACGGTGCAGCTCGTCATTGATGCTGAAGGAGCGGCAGATATTGAAATTGTCAGCAAAGGCAAGACGCTGAAATCCATTCCGGCTCGTTTCAAGAAGGATGAGTATGTTACGTCGCTGAAGGAGCTTAAAGGAGATCTAGTGGATCAGTACCGCAGAGCTCGCAAAGAATTGGAACGCTCTATGGAGTCTGGTACGACCTTTATGGTGAAGGAATTGAGAGGACTGCTGGGTAATCCTGTGCTTGCTCCGTTGGTGCGAACACTGGTTTTCAAGGCCGATGATCACCTCGGATATTTTAATGAGGAAACGTTGGTATTGACGGCTCCTTTTGCTGAACAGCATACTATAGGAGAAGAGGACAAGCTGATTATTGCTCATCCCCTTCATTTGTTCGAAAGTGGTCGTTGGAGCGACTTCCAGAAGGACTTATTCGACCGCCAGATACGCCAGCCATTTAAGCAGGTGTTCCGTGAGCTGTACTTGCTGAATGCTGATGAACGTGCAAATGCGACAGTTTCCCGTCGATATTCAGGACACCAGGTACAGCCGAATAAAACGGTATCCCTATTGAAAGGTCGCCAATGGACAGTCAGCTATGAGGACGGACTCCAGAAGGTGTACTATGCCGAGAATCTGATTGCGAACCTGTATGCCATGGCAGACTGGTTCTCACCAGCGGATACCGAGGCTCCTACGCTGGAGACAGTACAGTTCTTTGATAGGACAACGTATAAGAGCGTACCGTTGGACGAAGTTCCTCCTGTTCTGTTCTCCGAAGTTATGCGGGACGTGGATCTGGTCGTCAGTGTTGCCCATGTAGGCGGCGTTGATCCAGAGGCCAGTCTGACGACCATTGAAATGCGTAGGGTGATTGTGCAGGAATCACTTCGCCTGCTGAAAATTAGCAATGTACGCTTGGATGGGAATTATGCACGTGTAGATGGGACTCTTGGCGAATATGCTGTGCATCTGGGAAGCGGGGGTGTCTATAAGCAAGCGAAGGGAGCACTGCATATTATTCCGGTGCATTCGCAGCATCGTGGACGTATCTTCCTGCCGTTTCTGGACGAAGACCCAAGAACAGCGGAGATTCTATCCAAAATTGTGTTGTTGGCCGAGGATCAGAAGATCAAGGACCCGCAAATTCTTACACAGCTTCAAGCGTAGAATAGAATTCTGATATATAGAGATTCATAATTAACTCAACGTTCGCACCTAGACAATGGTTTCAAATCCTCTACTGTGTAGGTGGAAACTTAGTCTAGTTGCGGAGGTTGAATTATTTAATATTGAGCGTGTATCGAGCGCGAATAAGGAGATATGGGTAATATTTTAGGCTCTGTGGTTTGATGAGAATCTAACAGTATAACAATTGACGATAATAGGAGAACACAACGATGATTAATAGTATCTTTCTAAAAGAGTACTCAACCGAGTATCAATCACAAGTTGTCGATTTAATTTTACATATTCAAAAAGATGAATATAATATCGCCATAACCAAAGAAGATCAGCCAGATTTGCTTGATATTGAAAACTTTTATCAGCGTGGTAACGGCAACTTCTGGGTAGCTCTTAGTGAAGAAACCGTAGTAGGGACTATAGCTTTGTTAGATATTGGGAACCGTAAGACAGCACTCAGAAAAATGTTTGTAAAACAAAACTATAGAGGTAAAACATTCAATGTTTCGAATCAATTATTGCATCATGCCATAGGATGGGCCAGGGTAAGGTCTATTGAAGAAATCTATCTTGGAACAACACCACAATTCGTAGCAGCTCATCGTTTCTATGAGAAGAACGGCTTTGTTAGTATAGCTCCAGGAGAATTGCCGATTGGTTTTCCAGTCATGAAAGTGGATAAAAAGTTTTACAGATACGTCATTCAATAATGGGTATAAATGAAGATGCTGCTGGGTCACAAAAGAAACCGTCGTCTAGCAAATGTTTCTTTTGTTTAGGACAGGCGTTTGCTAGAATAAAAGGGTATGTTGCAAGTAACGTTAACCAAATTGCTGGGAGGGACACAAGTATGAGCAAAAAGATCAAATGGGGAATTGTCGGCACAGGCTGGATCTCAGATCAATTTGTGGCGGATTTGGCGCATGTTTCGAATGGAGAAGGGTATGCTGTTGGATCACGCACTATTGAAAGCGCTACCGAATTTGCAGCTAAGCATCAAATATCAAGGACTTACGGGAGCTATGAGGAATTAGCACAAGATCCCGAGGTAGATGCTATTTACGTAGGGACTCCTCATCCTTTTCATAAAGAAAATGTTCTGACGGCTCTTCGGGCGGGCAAAGCAGTCTTGTGTGAGAAACCCTTCACCGTCAATAGCAAAGAATTGGAGGAAATGATCGGCTTTGCACGTGAGCGTAAGCTATTCCTGATGGAAGCAATGTGGACACGTTTTTTGCCTCCGATTCGCCAAGTGTGGGAGTGGATACATGCGGGACACATTGGCGAGGTAAAGCTGGTTAAGGCGGAATTTGGTTTTCGAATAGATTGGAACCCGGAGGGGCGGCTTTTGAACCCTGAGCTGGGCGGAGGTGCTCTATTAGATGCAGGAATTTATCCGGTTTCTTTTGCTTCAATGGTCTTCGGCCCTGAACCTGAGCATGTATGGAGCACTGCTCATATCGGGGAGACAGGCGTTGACGAGACATTTTCGATCTTGCTGGATTATGGAAAAGGACGCACGGCTATGCTTAACGGGGCAGTCCGTCTCGGATTGACGAATGAGGCATACATCCATGGAACAAAGGGCTATATCCACATTCCGTCATTCCTGAACAGCACATCTGCTACTTTAGTTGTGGACGGTGAAGAGGCACAAAACTTTCAGGATGACCGATCCTCTACAGGCTATGCCTTTGAAGCAGAAGAAGTCGGGCGTTGCTTGAACGAAGGTTTGCTCGAAAGTTCTACTATTTCTTTAGATGAATCGTTAGGAATTATGAAACTGATGGATCAGATTCGTTCACAATGGGGGCTTCGGTATCCGTTTGAATAATCACATTAATTCCAGGGACCTTTCAGGTTCTCTGGAATTTTTTTGTTTATGAGCGTTGTTTTTTATACCAGGATTTTGCAAAATCCTTATACATAAGTATTTCCAATTCCCAAATAGCGACTTTGGTCGCACGCTAGGTAACGCCATATGAGTAAGTCAAGAGTGGGACATATGAATCATTTTTATGGATTAAAATTAGTTAAAAAACCGTCATTAAATAGTTACAAAAGTGTAATTTTATTATCGGTTAACTGAATTGTTAACGCTCTCTTTTCATGAAAAAGAATGAAGGTCCTAGTGTTGTACTTCCAAAAACTTTCAATGAAATTTTCGAAAATGTACGGTAGGGTGGTAAACGTGTCACTTGAGCCATTGCGGCTTTTGCTGACTTGCTTGCTTATCCCGTGGCTCTGGATTCTTGTCGGAGCTCGCAGGATCGAGAGCCTTTGCAAGCCTGTGAGAGTTGAATAGGCATTCACCTCATGATCTAACATCAAGGAGGAATTACAAACGTGAAAGTGAAATCAACATGGTTGTTCCGTATGGTGATGATGACAGTTATCGCGGCTGTTGTGATCGGACCTATGAATATTGCAGGAGCGGCAGGAAGCCAGACAGATCGGCCTTGGATGAACACGGCCCTGTCGGCTGAGAAACGGACAGCGTTGCTGCTGCAGGAAATGACGCTGGAAGAAAAAATAGATTTGGTGACTGGCAAGGTCAACAATTACTATGGATTCTATAATAATTCGATGGAGCGGTTGGGCATTCCGGCGCTGACGATGGCAGATGGACCAGCGGGTGTGCGCATCGCTAATCCAGATGTGCAGGACAAGCAATCTACTGCGTTGCCTGCTCCAATTGCGTTGGCTGCAACGTGGGATACCCAAGCTGCCAAACAGTATGGTGATTTGATTGGAGACGAGGCTTTTAATACAACTCATAATGTTGCGCTTGGACCGGGGATGGATATTGCCCGTATTCCATGGGGATCGCGAAACTTTGAATCTATGGGTGAGGACCCGCTACTGCAATCGCAAATGGCGACCGCTTATGTCAAAGGTATACAAAGCCACCCTGTTTTGGCGACTGCGAAACATTATCTTATGAATAATCAGGAAACAGAGCGCTTCACGACGAATGTCAAAGTCAGTGACCGTGCGTTGCATGAGATTTACATACGCCCGTTCCAAGAAGTCATCGCCGAGGCAGATTTGGGAGGGGCAATGTGCTCCTTTAACAAGGTCAACGGCGAGTCTGCTTGTGAGAACAAAACTCTTTTGACGGACCTCTTGAAGAAGGAATTGCAATTCAAGGGCTTTGTGATGAGTGATTACGGTGCGAACCTGAGTACAGTCGAATCGGCAAATAGCGGATTGGACCTGGAAACACCGGGGACCCCTTATGGTAAATGGGGAGATCAGCTGCTGGCGGCTGTCAAAAATGGTAAGGTAAGTGAAAAAACGATTGATGATAAGGCTGGGCGCATTTTGATGCAAATGTTCAGCAAAGGTTTATTCGATCACCCGGCTCAAAATAATCAAATTGATGCCCGTGACCATGGCAAGACAGCCCGTCAATTGGCTGAGGAAAGTATGGTACTGCTTCAAAATAAAAATAATGCATTACCGTTGTCTAAAGATAAACTCAAGTCCATTGCTGTGATTGGCCCCGATGCAGATAACGGCACTGTGGCAGGCGGAGGCAGTTCGTTGGTGAACCCGACGTATACCGTGAGTCCGTTAGAGGGCATCCGCAATCGTGTCGGCAAAGGTGTTACCGTCCAATATGCACCGGGTACAGACCCGATCTCTGCAGGAGACATTATGCCTGGCCCATCGGCTGTTCCGTCTTCACTGTTGACTACATCTGATCAGAAAGAGGATATCAGTGTTGGATATGCGACTTATGGAGATGGCGAACAGGGGCTTCGAGGCGAATACTGGAAGAATAACAAGATGGAAGGAAATCCGATTCTTGTACGCAATGATGACCAAGTCAATATGAACCTTGGATTTTATAATTATCAGGGCTTCAATGCGAAGTCTCCTAAAGTTCCAAATACACCAACGACACTGAACGGCTTGATATCTGCACGCTGGACAGGGGCAATTGCAGCTCCCAAGGATGGTGACTATGCATTGTCATTAACCAGTTTGGGATCAAGCAAGCTGTATCTCGACGATAAGCTTTTCGTGGACAATCAAGGTGAAAAGCTGGGCACTACGAAGAAGAACATCTCCCTTAAAGCGGGTGAAAAGCACAAGATACGTATTGAATACCGCGCTGATTATCCGACAAATGGTCGTGATTCCGGTGGTATGGTTCGTCTGGGCTGGGAACCTCCGGCAGATACGTCAGATAAGTTGATTGACAACGCTGTGAAATTGGCGAAAAAATCGGATGTTGCGATTGTTGTTACGCGTACGTATGAGAGCGAAGGATATGTTGAGCGTTCCGATATGGAACTGCCGAACAATCAGGATCGGCTGATCCGTGCGGTTGCGGCTGCAAATCCGAAAACTATTGTCGTACAAATGAGCGGCAGAGCCGTGCAAATGGATACCTGGCAGGACAAAGTCCCTTCCATCGTACAAGCATGGTTTGCTGGACAAGAGCAAGGGAATGCTATAGCACGCGTCTTATTCGGGGATGTGAATCCTTCGGGTAAGTTGCCGGTAACCTTCCCGGTTAACGAGCAGTCTACACCCGTGTCCTCACCAGAGAAGTTTCCGGGTGTGAACGGTATAGGTGACTATTCAGATGGTATTTTTGTAGGCTATCGTGGGTATGAGAAATCGGGTATTCAACCGGCGTTCTCCTTTGGACACGGTTTATCCTATACGACATTCGGATATAGCGATCTGAAAACAAAACAGCATGCGAGTGGAAAAAAATCCGATCGTACGAGTTCCGTCGAAGTTTCGCTAAAATTGAAGAACACGGGTAAAACAGCCGGAGCTGAGGTTGTACAGGTGTACAACGGTAAGCTTCCGACAAACGTAGAGACTCCATCCCGTCAACTGGCAGGCTGGTCCAAGGTAGAGTTAAAGCCGGGTCAAGAGAAGAAGGTTCGCATTGAGCTCGACCCGAAAGCTTTCTCATATTGGGATGAAAAGTCCAAAGCATGGGTTATGCCAGCGGGTGAAGTGCCCATTTATGTGGGCAGTTCCTCTCAGGATTTACGACTGACAGGAAGTGTTACGATTCCGGCAACCTCTACAGAAAAGGCAAAAAAGTAATCCCGTTACATTTGTTTTAAAATGGTTATATTCAAGAGAGCGCGGGCACAAGCACCGGCTCTCTTTTTGCTATCGGTATGTAAACGTCCAACAGGTATGCAAAGGGAAACCCAAGTGAAAGCTGAAATAGTAGGGAGGATGGGGACAGGATAATGATGGGGAGAGGAGGATATAGATGAAGAAACTCCAAAAGCAACGACGTACTGACATCTGGCTGCTTATAGCTGCAGTAGCCATTTTGATCTGTGCGGTCCTGGCCAGTATGGCTATACGGAATGTTCCGGGGCCGAAAGCAGAAAATAACGTCAACATGTGGCTAACAACACCCGATCCGGCGAATCGCCTAACCCAACAAACCCCGATCCGTTGGGATAGGGATCACAGTAAAGAAAATGCAGCGAATGCGGATACACTGACGATTGAGATTAAGCCAGATATTCGTTACCAGACGATGGAAGGGTTTGGAGCAGCGGTGTCCGGTTCGTCCGCATACCTGATGAATTATGGCATGTCTGCCAATCAGCGTGATCAGCTGCTAAATGATTTGTTTACAGCCAGTGGCATTCAACTGAGTTATATTCGCCATACCATTGGAGCCTCAGATTATTCCGTAGATGGACAGGGGGAGCCTGGCAGCTATACCTATGACGATGTGGCAACAGGTAAGGACTATGAGCTGAATCATTTCTCCATCGCCAAGGATCGGGATGTGATCGATGTGCTGAAGCAAATCTTGAGAAGAAACCAGGATTTAAAGATTATGGGAACCCCATGGACAGCTCCGCCCTGGATGAAATATGGGGAGCAGATTTATAACGGCTGGTATTTGGACTATACCAATCCGCGCGTCTACCAGGCGTATGCTGACTATTTTGTTCGTTATCTACAGGCTTATGCGAACGAGGGAATTCCGATTCAGGCGATTTCCATTCAAAATGAGCCAGAATTCACGACGTCCAAGTATCCCAGTATGAGCATGGGAGCAGCAGAACAGGCGAATTTTATTAAACAATACCTGGGCCCGACCCTAAATCGAAACCATTTATCTACTCACATTATTGCCTTTGACCATAACTGGGATACAGGGAGCGAATATGCCAAGACTGTGTTAGGAGATGAACAGGCTCGAAACTATACGCACGGAACGGCCTTTCATTGCTACAAAGGAGAGCCCACAGCGATGACAGATGTGCATAATGCTTTCCCTGATAAGCCTGTATATATGACAGAATGTAGTGGAGGAGCGTGGAGTCCGGGCTTTGGAGATGATTTGAGCTGGGACATGTCCAAGCTGATCATTGGTGCACCCCGAAACTGGTCGCAAAATGTCCTCTTTTGGAATATCGCACTTGACCCGTCCGGGGGTCCGACCAATGGGGGTTGCGCCAACTGTAGAGGTGTAGTGACCATCGACCCGTTAAGCGGTGCAGTTACGAAAAATGTGGAGTACTATGCGATTGGGCACGCCAGCAAATTTGTCCGTCCAGGTGCGGTACGTATTGATTCTACACATTATAGTGGAAGTATCGAAACGGTCGCCTACCGCAACCCCGACGGTACGCTTGTCCTGATTGCCGCCAATACGGGAGAGAACACAAAGACATTTAAGGTTCGGCAGGGAAATAAGGTTTTCAAATCTACCCTTCCCTCCAAGTCCGCAGCTACCTTTCAATGGAATCCTACGGTTTCCTGATATGGCATGTACATCAACGTTTTATAGAAGTTTTAGAGCGCTTAGCCCATCTGGCTGAGCGCTCTTTTTTCATTTGCTACAAAGTCCAGACTGTGAAAAAGATAAAATTTTAATATTGTTCAGAATTGGTTCAGAGGCGGATGATAAGATCTTTTCACTAATAACAAGAATGAACCGTTCACGGGGGAGAGTCTGATGAATCAAGAAACAAATAAAGAATGGCAAAAAGTGCTGATGGTGACGTTGCTGGCAGGTATGGCATGGGGGCCCCAGCTTGTTCATGCGGAAACGAAAGGGGAGACGTCAGCGATTGTGACTAAAGCCAGTACAGTATCTTTTACAGATCAGTCCACTATGTCATCCCAGGCATTACAGGCGGTACAGGAGGCTGTGAAGCAAGGACTGATCACGGGTTATCCAGATGGTTCTTTCCGTCCAGATCAACCGTTAACGCGTAAGGAAATGGCAGCTTTGCTGGCTAATGCACTTAAGCTTGACGCAACGGAGAAAGCAGTAACTTTTAAGGATACGCAGGGGAGTTGGGCAGCTTCTTATATAGAAGCTGTACGTGCGGCAGGTCTAATGACCGGAGATGAATCAGGTGCTTTCCGTCCGGATGCTGCAGTGAGTCGTGAGGAATTGGCAGCCATTCTGGTGAGAGCGATTGGAGGAACCCATGTTCAAGGCGGAGATGTTCAGGACATTTCTGATGGGGATCAGGTGAGCGCATGGGCCAAAAGCAACGTAGAGGCAGCTCTCAAACTGGGATTAATGGATACGCCGGATAATCGGTTTGACTCTAAAGTACAGGTAAAACGTCAGGATATCGCAGCCTTTTTGGTGAATGTATTCCAATCGGGTGAACGGACGGGAATC
This sequence comes from Paenibacillus sp. FSL P2-0322, assembly GCF_037975315.1. Classification (NCBI taxonomy): domain Bacteria; kingdom Bacillati; phylum Bacillota; class Bacilli; order Caryophanales; family Paenibacillaceae; genus Paenibacillus; species Paenibacillus sp. FSL P2-0322. The sequence goes on from NZ_CP150243.1 coordinate 1,069,372, forward strand.
CTATCTCGTATCGACGGGGATATCGCCTATATGGATGGAAAGCCCTATTTGATCGGCCAGCAATTGAAGCAACTGTTCGGAGCAGACAATGTGCCGGCGCTTCAAGGGGCTACCCTGACCTATCAGGCATCGAACCGAAACGTAGCTGATCTGTCAGCACTTCAAATTGTGCAAAGTGGTACAGCCCAACAACCGGTGACTTTGTATAGCAAAGGGACAGAATTTAAAGGCAAGTTAGCTATTGCAGCGGATTATGTGCGTATTCAAGGTGATACGTTACCTCAGGTAACCTTGATGCAGGGTGCCAAAAATGTAGAGATTCATGCAGACGTAAACGAAATGATCGTGGATACGCATGAGCCTATTCAGATTCAGGGAAGTGGTGTATGGCAGCAGCTTAAACTGAATTTTGCCGATACACAGGTACGTCTCGCCAATGGGATACAGACTGTACAGACCCGTCTTGCGGAGCGGGGAACAGAGACTCAAATTATACGTGATACCACGTTGGGTGCATCTTCGGATACATCCTCAACAAGCACTAAAAAAAGTTCATCTGGTGGTGGCGGTGGCAGTTCTACAACGAATCCAACGCCAACATCTAATCATGTACCTGTCTCAGCTATCGTTCCTGCCGATCAGTATGCCATTTTGGGTTCTGGAGATACGCTAGTGGATTTGAAAAATGTGTTTTACGATGCCGATCAGGATGAACTGTCGTACCATGCGGTCACTTCGGATGTATACGTAGCAGAAGCAGAAGTGGCAAATCAACAGCTTACACTAAAACCTAAATCAGTAGGAAGCACGCAGGTATTTGTTACGGCAGAGGATGGAAAAGGCGGTAAAGCGAGCGTGTTTTTCAGCTATACAGTGACCAGCTCTACTTATGAGGAGGACATTAATCACAGTCCTGTCGCGAGCAACAGCCTAAATGACATTCCTTTGCTCTTAAATGAAGGTGGCAAGCAGATTAGCCTGTCTGACTTGTTTAACGATGAGGATGGCGATGCACTGACCTACACGGTGGAATCGGCTTCGCCAGAAGTGGCCACAGGAGAAGTAACAGGCGATCAGCTTATGCTTACGCCGCTTCAAGCCGGCATTAGTCTAATGACGATAACAGCCCATGACGGCAAGGGAGGTACAGCCTCACTTCAGTTTGCTGCTATGGTGAATGCGCCTTTGCCTGATCCGCAGCCTGAGAATCACATACCTGTGGCTTTACCTCATTTACCTATCGTAGTTGCTAATGTGTTGCAGGACAAGCTGATGCTGTATCCGGGCTCGTTATTTATGGATCAGGATGGCGACACCTTGACGTATACCATAACTTCCTCCAACCCCCTAGTAGGCAGTGTGGCGGAGAATGGAGAAGATTCATTTGTAACACTGCATAATGCTGGTATTACGATGATTGGAATTACGGCGAATGATGGACGTGGGGGCGTTTCTTTCACTTCATTTATGCTGCAAGTTGAAGCTCCTCAACCAGTAAATCATCGTCCGGTAGTGACCCGTGTGCCTGAACCTCAATATTTGGACCCGGGAGATGGTCAGCAAATATTGCAGCTGAATGATATGTTCTCTGATGAGGATGGAGACACGCTGACCTATACTGTGGTGTCTTCTGATCCATTGGTGGCAGGGGGGCAGGTAGAAGGGAATGCACTTTTCATACAACCTTTGCGTAATGGTCTGACGTTCCTTACGATTACAGCAAATGATAATCGGGGTGAAACGACATCTTTTACGATTCCAGTGATTGTTGAGAAAAGAGACTTGTTCATTTCCGAAGTCGTGTGGCAAGGCGAACCGGATTATCTGGACCAGGCGATTGAATTGTATAACCCTACCAACAGACCGTTGGAGAAAAATAGAATATGGATTGAGCGATCCGACCAACCAGACCCGATTATTATAAATGCCAATGACGGAGATGTAATTATGCCTGGGCAAACATTTGTTATTGCGGATGATCTGAGTTCATTCGTATCGGAGGAGTGGTATTTTACCTTCCTGCAGTTACAAAATAACAATTCGGAACCTGTTACGCTTAAGCTGTATTATAACAACACGCTTATAGATATCGCAGTTATTGGTCAAGGGCAGGCATTGGGACGGAATAGCGGTACGGTCATTGGTAATCCAGACCATTATCAATCTGGTGAATGGAATGTTGAGGGGACGAACTACCCTGTTAATTTAGGAGTCTTTATCGGTCGTCCTCGGCCGTAAAACATACGTATCCTATGATTTTAAATACATGATTACATTTATCGGTGGGGAGAGAATTGCACCATGAAAAATAAGAAGTTAACCGCTCAGCTGGCAGCTGCTTTGCTGCTGCTGACCCCCTCGTTTCCTGCCGGAGCAGAGCAAGCTACCGTGATAGATACGGCTTCCGTATCCAAGGGGTCCACACGGAACAATACTGCCACCTGGACGGATGTACAGAAGCTTACAGCACAGCAATTGGAACAACTACAAAAAGCCCGTGAACTCGGGATTATCCAAGGCGATCCCGCCGGAACGCTCAGACCTGAGCAGAAGCTCACACGTCAGGAGCTAGCCGTGCTGCTAGTCAAAGCGTTGCAGCTTCCGACGGGCAACTTGGACGGCGCTGCCTCCTTCACGGACGTGCCCGCCGATAGCTGGGGGCGCCCGGCTATAGAGGCAGCCCGTAAGGCCGGGCTGATGCAAGGCGACGCCAACGGACACTTCCGTCCGAATGACCTGATCAGCGCCCAAGAACTGGTCGCGCTGTTGGTCAGGTCCGCTGGGACGGGTACGTCTGCGGGCACGCCCGCCAGCACAACCGACTCGCCGTCGGCGCAGACGCTGCCGACGGCGTGGAAGGACGCCAGCCCGTGGGCGACCCCGATGATTCGGGCGGCGCTGAATGACGGGCTGATGAGTGAATTTGGCGGAAATCTGCACGCCAAAGACTCGGTAAGCCGCGTAGATGCGGCCAGCCTGCTCGTATCTGCTTTGTTTCCACAGGAGCGTGCTTCGCAGCTCCAGGAAATGGACGGCAAGCAGATACGGATCAATGGCATCGCTTATGACGTTGCAGAGCCGCTGCGCGGCATTTTTCACGCGGATAATCAGGCCGCGCTGCGCAACGCAGGCATCCGTTTCCATGCCATAGGCCGGACGGTGGATAAGGTCACTTGGCTGGAGCTTCGTAGCAGTGGGACTTCGGCTCGTGACGGCGAAGCGGAGTTCAGCGGCAACGTTGTGCTGGACGGACACGGCTCTACGTTAAACGGAGATTTGGTGATTGCCGGGGATTTTACATCGGTGCTGCATTTGAAAGTGGAACAGCAGTTAACGGTGGATGCCCGGGTGCAGCAGGATTTTTATGCACAGGATGTACAGGTACAGGGACAGACCCATATTAACGGCGGAGATAACAATACAGTTGTATTTGATAGCTCAACGTTGACACAAATGGATGTCACAAAACCGGACGTTCACGTTGTACTCAGTGGTACCGCAAGCGCGACAGTCATGAACGTGCAATCCAACGCAAGCATTGAGGTTAGCGTCGATGCATCCTTGCCGCAGCTGAATGTTAATGAAGGGGCGAACAAAGTCAATCTTCAGGGAACGGTTCAGACCGTTCAGGTAAATGGCAGCCAGTCCGTCGAAATGACAGGTAATAGCACGATCCAGCAGCTGACCGTCACAGGGACGGGTGCCTTGGAATTGAAAAATACAGGTAGTATTGAAAATATTCAAGTCAGCAACCCGGCAGCAAGGGTGAATGTGAGTGGAAATGTACAGGTATCTGCGGTCACACTGGGTACAGGAGTAGCTTCCAACGCTGTTACGGGTCTAGCTGTGGCAAGTGTAACAGGTACGTCCTCATCTTCTGGAAGCTCATCCGGTTCATCTAGCAGCGCTAACCGTTCACCGGAAGTCGTGAATGCTTCTGTAGAGCGTGTAATTACAGAAAGCGCTGGTGAACAATTGTATGATTTACGCCAATTCTTTACCGATCCTGATGGGGATATCTTGACCTTCTCGGCAGCTTCTCTTCAATCCGGCATCGTACGGGCGTCCGTATCGGGCAATACATTAAAGCTTACGCCGGTCAGTGTCGGAAAAGCATCCATCAGTGTATCGGCTAATGATGGACGGGGAAAAAGGGTGTCGTCTACCTTCAAAATTATCGTGAATGGCAATCCTGTATCTGCAGATATACCAGATCAGGCGCTTACTGTGGGACAGTCCGACTCGGTACTGCATTTGAACGACTATGTTCAGGACCCGGAAAATGCTAGCTTAACGTATCAGGTTACTGTTGATAATCCTGCTGTAGCGTCGGTGGTGCTTACAGGAGATGAATTGCGTTTGAGTCCGCTTCGCGCGGGCAGTACGATCGTTCATGTCACTGCCAATGACGGACAGCAAGGAGAAGATGGCAGCACAGGCCAAAAGCAGATTGAATTCAAGCTAACGGTTCAGGGCACTCCTAACCATGCTCCGCATGGACAAGACCCTCAACCGCTAACCGTCACATTGGGTCAGCCGAATACGACGCTGGATCTTTCCACGATATTTACGGATGTAGATGGTGACCCGCTGGTGTTCACAGCGACCAGTTCGGATGCTTCTATCGTGCAGACTGCCATAACGAGCGATCAGCTATCTTTGCAGTCGCTGCAAGCGGGGAGTGTAAGTATTACCCTGACGGCAGACGACAGCAAGGGTGGAACAGATACAGTTACCTTGATTGTAACGGTTTTGCCTATACCGAACAGTAGCCCGGTGGTAACCCGTGTACCAGACGCGGTACATCTGATTTTAGGCAAGGCTGACGGAACCGTGGATCTGTCCACTATCTTTGCCGACCCGGATCATGATCCGATTCGTTATGAAATCAGTTCGTCTGATCCAGCCGTGGCAGCTGCTACAGTTCAAAATGAACAGCTTGTCATTCATGGGCTGACTAGCGGCAATACCGTGATTACCATCACGGCTAAAGACGATAGAGGCGGAGAGATTAGCACAGACCTACAGGTCCATCTATTGGAAAATGCAGTTATTACAGCAATTCCTGAGCAGTTGCTTCAATTGGGAGATGCTGCATCAGAACTGGATCTCTCGCCGTTCCTGTTGAACTGGGATCTAGCATCCCTGTCAGTGACAGCAGACACGTATGATCCAGGAATTGCTACGGCCCATATGAATGGTCAGAAACTACAGCTAAACCCAGTGAGTGTAGGAACCACAAGTGTAACACTCAGTGTGTATGATCAGTACGGACGTGCAGAGGGAGCGACGTTCCCGGTTACCGTCAGCATGCCTCAGCTTAATCAAGCTCCTCAAGTCATAGCGGCTATAAACGAGCAGGTATTGACTCCCGGAGTTACACAGCAAAGGGATTATGATCTGCAACAACTGTTCTATGACGAGGATGGGGATGAGCTGCGATTTACAGTCAGCTCCAGTGATCCGACGTTGGTGAGTGCATCGCTTAATGGCAGCATTTTATCACTGGCTTCGGGTACAGGCAGCGGCCTTGCTGAAATTACTATTACGGCTGCGGATGATCGGGGTGGCTCAGTTCAATACACGTTGAATACACGCAACGCGGAGCTGGTTTCCGGCGGTATCACTCCGATTGGGGTTAAATATGGCTTGCCGCACAGAACCGTGGATCTGTCCAGTTATTTCCCAGGACAATCTAAATTCCTGGTATATAGAGGAACACCATCATCGACATTCCTCGGTCCTGTAGAACTCATGGGCACCTCCATCCCCCTTTCCCCCGAACCTTTACTGGTATGGGTAGTAGGAGCAGATGGAAGGGCTGCTGTGTTTCAGGTCCAACAGGAACCACAGCAAGCGCCTGCTGTATATTTCTCGCAATATGTGGATGGCGGGGATGGAAGAATTGTTTTGCAATTGCATTATAACGGGAATGGAGACCCTTCCCATCGGGCAGACGGTTACTCACTTGAGTTTCATCAATGGATGAAGAAAACAAACCAAATGAAAGTTACCACTTTACCGATTAATCCGCTTTATCCTGCCATGCCATATATAATCATCGACAGTATCTTTTATGATTTCATGGATATTACGAATGCTTGGTATTTCAATGATGAGGGCGATTTCTACAACCCGAGCGAATTTAATACCGTTGCATATGTTTTAAAATACCAAGGACAAGTGGTAGATGTATTAGGAAATCCAAATTCGCATGAGCAATTTGCACCGCAAGGAGGAACGTTCGTCCGCAAGCCAGGAATATCCTACGGATCGTCTGCCTATAATCAGCCAGATGAGTGGAATGCGTTTCCGAAAGGGACCTATCAATATGTCGGCACTCATACACCATAAACGGTATGCTTTGCAGCACCAAGGAGACTCCTGTCCCCTCGAGAATTTTTTAAGAGTCCAGCTTAAGTAGGTCGTAGGAGTTGCTGGCAGAGCGACTATATTTCAGGTTCATCAGGAACCACAGGAGGCATTTCTTTTGTTTTTTTCACAATATGTCGATGGTGGAGACGGTCGCATCGTGCTGCAATTGTTTTACAACCGAGAATGTGACTTCTCTCATAAAATAGAAGGATATGAGCTGGAGGTTCACCAATTCATGAAAAACACGAACCGCATGAACGTATCCAGCATAGCGCTATATCCGGTTAATCCAGTAATTCCGTATCTGATCATAAACAGCATCTTTTACGATTTCATGGATGTCACGAATGTTGCCTATTTTAATCAAGAGGGTCATTTCTACAACCCAAGTGAATTTAATACGGTCGCATATGTACTGAAGTATCATGAAACTGTGGTAGATGTGATTGGAGAGCCTCATTCGCAGAATCAATTGTTTCCTCAAGGGGGGACATTTGTTCGTAGACAAGGTATATCATGTGGCTCACCCGTTTTTAATCAGCAGGATGAGTGGATTGTATACCCGAAAGGTACTTATCAATATGTAGGCAGGCATACACCTTAATCGGTATGTTTGTCCGCGATCGCTGTCTTTTGAAGACAGGTCATAAATTCTTATAAAGGTGTAACCCAACAACTATGGAGGGTTACACCTTTTTGTATACTGAGCATTTTGTATTCATCCAAGCCTTTACTGTACAAGGAGATTTTCAACATGAAACTAGAGGCACGGGGAGTTCTTCCACAGCAGTATCAATATGCTTGAACAATGTACTCAACTGAATTACAATACAATTGATAATGATTTTTAATATCAATTAGGATGAGAAGGGGGAGTTGAACTACATGTTTGGATTGACAAAAAAGCTACATATTTATATAGCACTTATTCTGATGATATCGGTGCTGGCTGGTTGTGCCTCGGGTGGAACTACAGGGACAACTGACCCTTCAAGCAAGTCTGCAAGTGGTAATAAGAGCAATACAGTAGGCAGTGGTGCGGACGAGCAGACCAGAGTTATCAAACATGCCATGGGTGAAACGACAATTAAGGGAACTCCGAAGAGGATTGTAACCTTGTTTCAGGGTGCCAATGATGTTGTTGTTGCACTTGGTGTGAAGCCAACGGGTGTTGTGGAATCCTGGGTTCAGCAACCCGTATATAAATATTTGAAAGCGGATCTGGATGGCGTGACGCAGGTAGGTCAGGAATCACAGCCGAATCTGGAAGAGATCAACAAGTTGAAGCCGGATCTAATCATTGCCACCAAAACAAGACATGAGGATATCTATGATCAACTGTCCCAGATTGCTCCAACGGTAGTTACCGAGACGTTGTTTGACTGGAAAGAGACGGTAAAGACGGCTGGTGAAGCGATGAATATGAAGGAACAGTCGGACAAGTTGCTTGCCGATTGGGATGCAAGGGTAGCGGATTTCAAAGGCAAAATGGGTGACCGTCTTCCCATTGAAGCGACTATTACGAATTTCAGAGCCGATCAGGTTCGCATTTTCTATATGGGATACGCCGGGAAAATTTTGAAAGAGCTTGGATTTACCAGACCGCCTGGACATGATGAAGACACCTGGGGTGTGGAGTTGACTTCGAAAGAGAACATCCCGGATATGAACGCAGATATGATCTTCAACTTCAATTCAGGTACGGAAACAGAAGCTATTGAGAAAAATTATAAGGATTGGACCAGCAGTCCGCTCTGGAAAAATCTCGATGCGGTAAAGAATAACCAGCTGGTACAGGTTGATGAAGTGGCCTGGAACATGGGAGGCGGATACACATCGGCCAACATGATGCTGGACGACCTATACAAGCAGTTCAATCTGAATTAATGGGAGCAAGACCTGCCATGCACCAGGACATCGTATACGAAGTGTATGGGCAGGCAGGTCTTTTTGCATTTCACGAATGAAAGAGTGAGAATATGTTTCCCCTTTTTACGAAGGCAAGTACGAAGATGTATGGACTATCCGGCTTATTCATTTTACTATTACTCGCCTGTGTAGCCAGCATGATACTGGGACGCACACACATAACATTTCAAATAGCAGTGGATGCACTACAACACTATGACGAAAGCTCAGTGGAGCATGTCGTACTTCTGACAGAACGTTTACCACGCACAATTATTGCCGCTGTTGTTGGTGCAAGTTTGGCGGTGGCGGGAGGACTCATGCAAGCGCTAACTCGTAATCCGCTCGCTTCACCAAGTGTGTTTGGGATCAATGCGGGCGCCATCTTTTTTATCGTTATTGCCATCGTGGTGCTGTCGGTGTCCTCGCTCAGTACGATGATGTGGTTTGGTTTTGCTGGGGCAACCATTGCAACAGTGATTGTGTACGCGCTTGGGTCCATCGGTCGTGATGGTCTGACTCCCATCAAGATTGTGCTGGCGGGTACCGCCATCTCTGCACTTTTTGCTTCGTTCACGCAGGCAATCCTGGTGCTGGATGGAACGGGATTACAGGACGTGTTGTTCTGGCTTGCAGGTTCAGTGAGCGGTCGGACACTCGACATGCTGTATCCTGTACTGCCATATATGACGGTTGCCATTGTGGTATCCCTGTTTATGGGCCGGGCGATCAATCTGCTCCTGACCGGTGATGATATCGCCAAAGGCATGGGACAGAACGTGCTACTGGTTAAGCTACTTATGGGAGTCGTTACGGTATTGCTAGCCGGTGGTTCTGTTGCGGTGGCCGGTTCGATTGGTCTGGTAGGATTAGTTGTACCGCATATCATGCGGGCGTTTGTTGGCAACGACTACCGCTGGCTTGTTCCCTACTGCATTCTGGGCGGCGCCATTTTGTTATTGGCGGCGGATGTTGTTGCACGGCTGATCATCATGCCGCAGGAGGTTCCGCTTGGCGTTATGACAGCGCTCATTGGTGGTCCCTTCTTCGTCTATATTGCCCGCAAGGGGGGGACGAAGATATGAGGAAGATGATTACTTTTCGCAATAAGAAAGATACGTTATCCTTGCAAATGGAGCGCAAATCGCTGTTCATCATCGGAATCTGTATGGTTTTGGTATTGATTGCATCCATTCTAGGAACTAGTGTGGGTAATGATTTCATATCTCCGCTGAATGTGCTGCAGACGATTTTCGGTCTGGGCGCAGGCGATCATGACTTTGTCGTGTTGACGCTAAGGCTGCCGCGTGTGCTGTTATCGTTGCTTGTTGGTGCAGCACTAGGCATGTCCGGTGCCCTATTGCAGGGGATTATTCGTAATCCGCTCGCTTCACCGGATGTGATCGGGATAACGGGAGGAGCTGCCGTTGCCGCTGTAGGTTTTGTCACCCTGCTGGGTGGAACCATCAGTATCAAGCTGTTGCCGCTGTTTGCCATTATGGGCGCGATGATTACCACAATCATCATATATCTTCTTGCCTGGAAAAAAGGAGTAAGCCCGATTCGACTGGTGTTGATCGGAATCGGAGTGTCAGCCATTACGGGGGCCGGGACGACCTTCATGCTGATTCTTAGTCCATTCTATACGGCTGGTCAGGCGTATATCTGGCTGACGGGGAGTGTGTATGGCGCATCGTGGACCGATGTCAGAACGATCATCCCGGTGATTGTAATCGTGCTTCCGTTGGCGATCTGGTTTGCCCGTAGTCTGAACGCACAGGAATTCGGGGATGATCTAGCCACCGGGCTGGGGGTCACTGTACAGCGTCATCGTTCAGCACTGCTACTGTGCAGTGTACTGCTGGCCGGGGGTGCTGTAGCTGTCGCGGGGACGATTGGTTTTGTCGGTCTGATTGCGCCGCATATTGCCCGGAAGCTGGTAGGGCGTATGTTTGGCAGCATGCTCATCGTTTCGGGACTGGTCGGTGCCCTGCTTGTATTTGCTGCTGATCTGATTGCCCGTACAGTATTTCTGCCGCTCGATGTTCCGGCAGGGGTATTTACCGCCGGGGTAGGAGCACCGTTTTTCCTGTATCTGTTGTTCAAGAATCGAAATCAGTTTTGAGGAGGAGAATGCTGTGAGTATTCTGGAAGCCAAGGACCTTACGATCGCCTATGGCGCAGAGCCTATTATTGAGAATCTGAACCTGACTATTCCCAAGGGGAAAACTACTGTCCTGATTGGCAGCAACGGTTGCGGAAAGTCCACCTTGCTGCGAACGATGGCGCGACTGCTGAAGTCCAGTTCAGGCTCGGTGCTGCTGGATGGCGAGGAGATTGCGAAGTTGCCTACCAAGGAAATTTCAAGACGTATGTCCATTCTGCCGCAAGGCCCTTCTGCTCCAGAGGGACTGACAGTGAACCAACTAGTTCGGCAAGGACGGTACCCACACCAGACCTGGCTGAAACAGTGGTCAGGTGTGGACGAACGCATGGTCAGGCTCGCGCTGGAATCCACACATCTGACTGCTCTGGCTGATCGGCCCGTGGACGCATTATCCGGCGGACAACGCCAGCGTGCCTGGATTGCGATGACACTCGCACAGGGAACAGAGACCTTGCTGCTGGATGAACCAACGACTTATCTGGATATGACCCATCAGATTGATATTCTGGATCTGCTGTTCGATTTGAATGAACGGGAGGGGCGCACCATAGTGATGGTTCTTCATGATCTGAATCTTGCGTGTCGCTATGCTCACCATATCGTGGCTGTCCACAACAAGTCCATCTACGCGGAAGGAAAACCGGAAGACATTGTTACGCAGGACATGGTCCGCACGGTCTTCCAGATGGAGTGCGACATTGCGGTTGATCCGCTGTTTGGCACACCAATGTGCATTCCGCACGGGAAGGGAAGGAAGTTAAATGAAACCACACGCTACAGCCACTTGGCTTGATGATCAAGAGATGCAGGCCTTGGCTGCCGAATACCGTTTGACCTGGGAGCCTTCGACAGATCGTACATTTTCGATGCCATTTACGGACTTGCTGGACCCGTCCAAAAGCCTGAACTATTTGCAAGGGGTGAGTAGCATCTTTGAGACGGATTCTGAAACGGCTACTGTATCTCTCTTTGCTAAACGGTATGCTTACTTGATTTTGGCTTCGGGTCTCTATGCCATGTCACGCTTCAACAAAGGCCTAAATTATGAGATTGCCAACGGCACGATCGAATCCAGTTATCAGGGGGAGGCATGGCTCCCCAAGGCTCGTCTGACTAATTGGCAGACGACCTCACCGGAGGCGGATCAGCGTGGCGTATGGAGAGATCAGGTGATTGAACAGATGTTCGCCGGTAATCTGGCCAAGGTGTGGCAATCGCTGTCCAAGGCAACGCGGGTTTCACGTTCAGTCCTGTGGGAGAACACGGCCATTTACGTATACTGGCTCTATGAGAACAAGTTTGCTGAAGGAGCCACGCCTGAAGAAAAGCAGCGTGTCGAAGAGGACTTCCATTATCTAATTCGTGATGCACCTGCACATCTCTTTGGTGAATCCCGTAATCCGCTCAAGCAGTTTAACACGCCCAAGCGGGCAACAGCTGTCTCAGATACACCCATTCGTGTGCGCAAAACCTGTTGTTTCTATTATCTCGCTGCAGATGATCCAGAAGATTACTGCCCAACCTGCCCCAAATTAAAGCATTAATGCCGATGATCATCATCCACATCCCCAGCCTATACTTCATTGCATCTCAATACAGCGAATAGCACAGGCAAGCTTATGACATAACGAAATTCAGAGCTTGCCTTATTTGTTGTGCCCATTGTTCCATGAACACTCCTTCATTTGGGGATTCTCTCCCTGCAAAAACCATCTTATTTTTCCTAAAAAGCTTATTATTGACAAGGTGACTGAAATTGCCATAAAATAGATTTTGTTTGAAACTGATAATCATTATCAATATTATTTCCATCAAATCAATCCGATGAAAGCACAACCAGGAGCGAACGCCTTCATTCGGTCGGGGAGGATTTTCATTGTTTCCGAAAGGAATTCATAATCTGCAAAACCGACTCATCATAAGCAAAGCAAGAGAAATGGGAATGACCTGCGAGCCACTTCTCGCAGAATGTGAAGATTTTTTGGAATTATCCTATGGGGATAAGCGCAGAGTCATTAATAAAACCAGATCGCATCGTCTACCCTTGATCGCTGGACTGCTCGCCAAGAACAAGCAGGTTTGTAATATGCTACTGCATGAGCGGGGAATGCCTGTGCCGCCGTTTATCGTTATCGAGGCAATGGGTGACAAGGCAACGCAGTTTCTGAAACTGCATCGTTCCGTTGTAGTGAAGCCGCTGGACGCAAGCGGCAGTGCAGGTGTGACACTGGACGTTCGAACAAACGAGGAACTGGAAGCGGCTATTGCCCGGGCGGGTACCCATAGTAACAGCATCATGCTGCAGCAATTCGTAACGGGTGTGGATTACAGGGTACTGGTCATTAACGGGGAAGTGGCGGCAGTAAATGAGTATCGACCTGTCTATGTAGAAGGAGACGGCACCTCAACCATCCGGGCGTTGATTCGAATGTTGAATCAGCAGCGAATCCAGCATACCAGTATAGGGAAGTTCGAGGCCTTTCCCAAGATTAATGAAGACGCAGAGCCTTTGCGAAAGGTTCTGCTTGGACAGGGAATCACACTGGAGGAGGTACCTGCGGCAGGAAGGGAGATCGAGCTATATGATCTTCGCAATTCGGCCGCCGGGAACATCAGTGAATTTTATATGGACTGTACGGAAGCGATTCTTCCTGACAATGCACAAATGGCAATTGAGGCCGCAGGAGCCCTCCGGATTGATGTGGCTGGCATTGATATCCGTTGTGAGAATATCCGCCAGCCGCTGACAGGAGATCAGGGAGGCATTTTGGAAGTCAACGCATTGCCGGACCTGACCCACCATGTCTTCCCCTTTGGGGGGACCACACGTGATGTCGTCCGGTTGTACCTGGAGTATCTTTTTCAGATGGAACATCATTTCGAAAAGTCGATTGCAGAATAAGGGCAAATCATTGCTTGTTCTGGCTCAATAGCCCGCTTGCGTTTTGCGTTGTTCTTGCTCCTATGGTGTGATCGGTATATTCGAATGGACGTGCCTGCCCGCCGCAAGCGGTGGCATCCATCCAGCATTCCGCTGCTGGTCAGCAGTGTAGGTACTCTGGATGATTAGTCTGCTAATGGTTCAACGGGTCAGAACACCAGCAGATACGGCCAGATGGGCGGCACTGAAAGAGATTAGTATGGGTCTCGGCTGTGCCATCCTGTGACCTTGTCCCTTGTTTTATTTATAACCCGAAAGAAGGTTGGCAACATTGTTCGAGATGGAAAACAGGCTCAGGTCTGAAGCAGAGCAGCAGGCGAATATACACTCTTGTAAGCTGCTGCTCAATTGTTATATCCGGGAGCTTGCGGTGGAGAAGGAGGGCGACATTCGGATTGATCCGAATGCGATGACGTACGCAGTTGCTTTTCAGGCCAGCGGGGTGATGATAACCGGACAATTAGCGTATTACTCGGCTATGGGAGAGCATGAGTACCGAAGCGTACAACAGCACGGGCAAGCGGTGCATTATCAGGACCTGGTTCGCTGGATCACACGGGAGTTGAGTGAAGACACGGCGTATGGAAACAGCCGGCATGAGCAAGGCAGGTTGACCCATGCGGCTGATGTGCGTGATTTTGCGGAAAAGGTAGATAACAGCGTGAATAATCTTGCGCTGTATATCGAGCAGGCTGCTGGACTTGGCATATATGATTACTGTACTTCTGAACAGTCTCTGGTATATGGTCATCCCTTTCACCCGTTTCCGAAAAACTCCAAAGGCTTCACCGAATACGACGTACGGATGTACAGCCCAGAACTGCGTACCTCGTTCCAACTCTGTTACGTTGCTGTGAGGAAGGATGTGTACATGCAGGAATGGGTGGATGATTACACTAGGATCAATCTGCATGCCAGCCTGCACGGGCATGTGGAACAAGCTTGGGAAGCAGAGTGGGGTGAGCATGGGGATGAGTATGAACTACTGCCTATCCATCCCTGGCAGTATGCGTACGTGTTGGGCTTGTCCGAGGTCCAGCAGTATATTCTGGATAAGAAACTCATTCCGATGGGCAGCGGCGGGCCGAAGGCCTACCCGACCTCCTCGGTACGCACCGTTTATATTCCAGAGCTGAATTGCAATATCAAGCTGTCGCTGAACATGCAGATTACCAACATGATTCGCACCAATAGTGCGGAGCAGATGCGAAGGACGCTGGACGCCTCCAGGTACATCAAGCAGCAGAATTGCTTCGGTGCAGATCAGCATACGCAGATTGCCTATGAGACAGGTGTAGCTACTTGTGACTTTCAGGAGGGAGAATTAACGAGTCTGTTTACCGTCGCATACAGACCGATTGAGTTTGACCCGGAATGTACATATGTCCTGTCGAGTCTGGTAGAAGCCCCCTTGCCGGGAATGCAATCACGACTTATGACGATGCTGGGTGGCGTACGTGCTGAAGCCGAGCGCTGGTTTGCACGTTATCTGACCTTGTCTTTGCTGCCCATTGTACGAGCGGCCGGAGAGCGAGGCATTCACTTTGAAGCTCATTTGCAAAATACTCTCGTGACGCTAAGAGACGGAATGCCTGAGGCATTTATCGTGCGTGACTTGGAAGGAGTCAGTGTCGATGAGGAGCTGATCCATGAGGTGGATACCGCTCCCTCTAGATTGTTGTTTTATCCACGGGACAAGGCTTGGGCGAGGACATCCTATTACTTTATTATCAATCATCTGGGTTCCCTCATTCATGCGATGGCAAGGGATGTGAACGTATCGGAGGAGCATTTCTGGGCAAAGGTCCGCGAAGTGCTTGTGAAGGAACTGGATCGAACTGGAAACGTGTATGTGCAGCATTTGCTGACCGCGGACAGTTTTCTGGCGAAACAAAATCTGGTGAGCTGTCTTAGGGGGATCAGTCAGACCCCGGCGTATGTGCCGGTGAGCAATATAATGAACCGAATAGGGAGTGAAGTGGCGTGGGGTTCATAGGGTACAGGGCTGAGAAAGGTCACAAGACGGCAGTATACACGGATGTACAGGAACGGATCATGCGGCAGGCGCTGGAAGCCATGTGGTTCGAGGGTATCCTTGACTGTAAGGTGGGGGAAAACGAATGGTGTACTGTGGGGCGGAGTACGTCAGGGCAGGCTGTGACATACAGCTGTGAGGCGGAGCGAAAATTTTCATTTGGCCGAGTGAAGGTGGCGAAGGGTTCGATTCGAAGAGAGGGTGCGCCCTGCACCGATCTGGATCTGTTTCTGGAGGAAATGGTACTGAACCTTCTGGAGGGTGCGAATGTGACGGCCTTCATTCAGGAATTGCTGGAGACGATGGCGAAGGACAGTCAGTGCCGGGCTTTGCTGCCTGAGAAGATTCCGGATGAAGACCTGCACTATGATGCCCTCGAAAGCCATATGAGCGATGGTCATCTCTACCATCCAAGCTACAAGTCGAGGCTTGGCTTCACCCTAAAAGACAATCTTGCTTACGGTCCAGAGTTTAACTCGGATGTGACCGTATACTGGATTGCCGTGAAAGAAGGACTTGTGCAAACGGCTCTTTCCACAGGCTACACGTCAGAACAGTTGGTGAGACAACATCTCACAGAGGAGGATATCAGCCGATTTAATCAGATACTTCAGTCGGAAGACACGGAGGGTAAACGCTATATATTCATTCCTGTTCATCCGTGGCAGTGGGAACACCAGTTGGAATCGGTGTTTGCCCGGCAACGAATGGACAGAGATATCGTTTTTCTCGGCCCTTCGGACTCAACCTATCGCGCCCAGCAGTCCATTCGTTCCCTGTCGAACCGGATGAATTCGAAGGCACCGTATCTCAAGCTGTCGCTGAGTATTACCAATACATCGAGCATACGCATTTTGGCACAGCACACGACCCAGAATGCACCGCTAATCAGCGACTGGCTGGAAGCACTCATTCGAGAGGATGAGTTGTTGCAACGGGAAGAGTTTTCCATTCTGAAAGAGATCATGGGACTCTCGCTCCGGTACGAGAATTTGCCTGCAATCCAGTATGGACGGGCGTATGGCACAACAGGGGTGATCTGGCGTGAAAATGTATCTGTTCATCTGCAAGAAGGCGAGACTGCCTGGCCCTTAAATGCACTTATGCTGGTACAGTCGAACGGGGTACCGTTTATCCAGGGTGCAGTTAAGCATCATGGCATTCAGAAGTGGAGTGAAGCGCTCGTTAGAACGGTATCGCTGCCTATTATTCATCTGCTCTATGCACACGGCATCGCGCTGGAATCGCATGCCCAGAATATCATTTTGGTGCTGGAAAATGATCTGCCGAAACGGATCATCATCAAGGACCTTCATGATGGTGTCCGCTATGTACCCGAGAAGTTGCTGAATCCAGAACGAGCCCCGAAGCTGCACCCCGAACCGGAGACCCACCGCAAGTTCAATCGGTATTCCTTTATCTACGCGGGTGACGTGTCGGAAGTCCGGGACTATACGTATGATGCGTTCTTTTTTATTTGCATGACGGATATTGCGCTGACGCTGGAGAATTTCGGTCTGACGGAAGAAGCGTTCTGGCAGCTGTGCGCGGCCACGATTGTGGACTATCAGCGAGAGCACCCGGAGTACGAGGAACGGTTCGAGTGGTTTGATCTTTTTGCCGAGGATGCGCTGATTGAAGAGATGACCAAGCGCCGCCTGTATGGGGATGGGGAACTGTATTTCCGTAAGGCCAGCAATCCGCTGAAGTTGGCGAAGGACGTTCTCAGATGAGAACCAACACGCTGAAGGAGAAAATTGAACGTAAACAGCCGGTGTTCGGTCTTTTTGTCTCCATTCCGCAACCGGTCATCATTGAGATGATTGGACATGCGGAGTATGATTTTGTAATTATCGACCTGGAACATGCCGCAACGAATATGGAATCGGTGGAAGAGCTGGTTCGTGCTGCGGAACTGGCAGGGATGACCCCGCTGGTACGCATCTCGAAGGTAGAGCGAGTAGAGATTCTAAAGGTATTGGATTGCGGCGCACAAGGCATCGTCATACCTCATGTGGAACAGCGGGAGCAGGTGGAGGAAGCGGTTCGTCATGCGTATTATCATCCGCTTGGCATGCGGAGTCTGAACAGTGGGCGACCGGGGGTATTCGGCAAGTATCCACTCACCGGGTATATTCAGGAAGCGAATGAACAGGTGATGGTTGTACCGATGATCGAAAGTGTGGAGGGCGTCCGGCAAAGTGCGAGCATTCTGTCTCATCCCCAGGTGAGCTGGGTACTAGAGGGGGCGGCAGACCTGTCGCAATCACTTGGTGTACCGTGGCAGACGGAACATCCAGACGTGCAGCGTGCGCTAGGCGCATTATACGAAGCCGCGAAGCAGTGCCAGGTACCGTATGCAACGGTGGCCAGAAGCCAGGAAGGCATGGCGTTGTGGGCCGAACGAGGGGTATACATATACGTGTTGGGCGATGACCGGAATACGGCTTTTCGGGCATACGAACAGAAACGGAATGACTATGGAAATGCGGGTGGACTGATATGAAATCAAGCGTATGGAATATGATCCATGAACTGCAAAGAGATAGTGAAGATCCGGTATGTGCTTATGTTTACGATCTGGTTGGTATTCAGGAGCAGGTCCGTCACATGCTGCATACGCTGTCCAGAGGCACGCGGCTATTCTATGCCATAAAGGCTAATCCGGATCCTCGAATTATTGAGGCTTTGCTGCCCTGGGTTCACGGGTTCGAGGTAGCTTCCATTGGTGAGTTGCTCAAGGTGAGGAGTGTAAGTAGCGAGGTTCCAATCCTGTTTGGCGGTCCAGGGAAAAAGGAGAGTGAGTTGAAGCAGGCTATCGAGCATCAGGTGAGTTTCATTCATGTGGAGAGCCTGCTGGAACTGCGGCGTGTCATCACCATTGCTACAAGGAGAGAACAGGAAGTCCGCATTCTGCTGCGGATCAATCTGAGAAGCAGCACATTGCCGCGGACCCGGATTGTAATGGGCGGCGGTCCGAGTCCATTTGGCATGGATGAGGAGAGCGTGGAAGAAGCAGTCCGGGTCATTCGTGAGGAAGGCGCGGGTTTGGTGCGTTTATGCGGATTTCATTTTCACTCGTTATCGAACAATGTGGACGCGAGACTGCATGCCGAGATGATTGAGATGTATTTGCAAAAGGTGGAGATGTGGCAGCAGGCATATGACCTGCATCTTGAAGTAATTAACGCCGGAGGCGGGTTTGGCGTCACATATGATGGTAGCCCCGGGTTTGACTGGTCCCTGTTCACATCCTTAATTGAGCGCAGTGAAGCCAGAGGGCGCCTTGCTTCACGCGGCATACAGTTGTATTTTGAGCCGGGTCGCATGCTTGTCGCTGACCACGGTTATTATGCGGCAGAGGTTACGGACATCAAAACATCGCATGGTCAGCATTTTGCCGTGTTAAGAGGAGGTACACATCATAATCGTTTGCCCGCATCATGGGGACACAACCATCCGTTTCACATTATGTCTACGGACCGTTGGGGGCATTCGTTTGCAAGACCAGAGGTACGGGACAACAAAGTTCACGTGGTCGGAGAACTGTGTACACCCAAGGATCGTATGCATTCAGATGCGGAAGTAGAGCGGCTGCGGGTAGGCGATATTGTTGTATTCGAGAAGTCGGGAGCCTATTGCTGGACCATCTCGCATCATGATTTTCTGGGTCATCCGCACCCGGCATTCCATTATTTGACGGAGGACAATAACCATGTCAACAGTGATGAAGCGTGCCAGTCTGCAAGACGCTGAGCGCCGGATTATGGAGGATCTGATCAATGCATTTCTGGCCGAGCAATTGCTTCCGCTGGAAGGGCATCCGTTCATTGAACTCTCTACTTCACCAGAACCGTTCCACCGAATGTTTCTGGGGGATGGTAATGGAGGTCCTTCGCAGAGCAGATGGGGAACGGGGAACGGAACCGACGGCAATGTCGCAGGTAAGGATAAGCAGGATGAGAATGGGGCAGGTAGACATAGTGGACAGCTTATGCTGCATCAGAAAGGGATTTTGTTTCTGGTGAAAGCAGGCAAAAGGCAGGGATATCAATGGGTACAAGGTTCACCCGTCTATGGAGAGACACCGGATGGAGGCTGGAAGCTTCTTGAATCTCCGGCAGTCGTAGGACAGGCTGTGCTTCGGATGACGCTTTCGGATGAAGCATACGCGCATCCCGGGGTTGCGGAATTCTTCGCAGGCGTGAAAATAGCCACCGAGCAATTGGCACTGGGACTCCAGCAGGTACAACGTCTGAGAGAACAAGTTCCGTTCAATGCCTACGATTGGTTTACCAAGGGAGAGCAGGTTGCAGCGCTGCGAGATCGTCCATTTCACCCCACCTCCAAGGCCAAGGTGGGGTTCACAGAAGCGGATGTGACCCGGTATGCAGCGGAATTCAGGAAGGAGATCCCGCTGCGATGGGTGGCGGTGCGTTGGGATGCCGTACAACAGGGATGTAAGGAAGGATTGTCCACACTGGATGTACTGGATGAAGAACAGCGGAGCAGGCTGGAAGCAGAATTGGCCCGGAAGGGCCTGAATCTGCAAGAATACATGCCCATGCCAGTACATCCATGGCAGATGGAACATATCATCTTGCCACGTTTCAACGGAGAGATCGCGGACGGTACCATCGTTGTACTGGATATTGAATTGGGAGAGGTTCAGGCGACATCGTCCCTGCGCTCGATGGCCCCGATGGAAGGATCCACACAGATGCTCAAGCTTCCGGTCAGTGTGTTGTCTCTCGGGGCCGCCCGCTATCTCCCGGTGGTGAAGCTACTGAATGGTCTGGCTGGAGAGAAGATGTTACGACAGGCGGTGGCCTGCGATGAATCGCTCACAGGTAAAGTGTGGCTCTGCGAGGAACGGAATTGGTGGGGATACATGCCGGAATCCATGGGATTGTTCGATGATCATCCTCGCCATCTGGCCGCCCAGATTCGCATCTATCCGCCAAAGTTGCTGGAAGAAGGTGTCCAGGTTATTCCCATGGCTGCGCTTGGGGTGACGCTGGAAGGTCGCCATATGTTATCCGACCTGTTGGGCAGAGAGTTAACCAGTGAAGAGGTTATAGGATTCTATACCAATCTGACTGCGTTATTCTATGATGTGGTGATGCGGCTGTTCAAGGTAGGCGTTGTACCCGAAATTCACGGTCAGAACTGCTGCGTGGTCCTGCGGGACGGACAGGTGAACGGCCTATTATTCCGTGACCACGATTCCGTACGTTTGCATCAGCCGTATCTGGACAAACACGGCATTGCGGACCCAGGTTATCATATCAGGCCGGGATACTCGAACAGCTTGTATAATGAGACGATCCGCAAGCTGATCTTCTATGTGCAGTCGCTGGGCACGCAGGTGAACCTGGCTGCGATTATGGAAGCGCTAAGCGAGGTGTATCCTATCCCGGAAGCGAAATTATGGGATATCACCGAGCAGGCGTGGAAGGAAGCGCTACGGGTGGTGCTGCTTCCCGAAGCTGACCGGGCCGAGCTGTTCCAAGCGGTATTCGAGAGCAGGGAATGGCCGGTGAAGCTCATTGTCCGTCCGCTGCTTGAAGCGGACGGGGTGCCTGGGGCGATGCCATCGGGCAAAGGCACAGGTCATAATCCTTTTTACAAAGGATAGAAGTTGTGACTAGAATGTTGGTTTAGATAAGATGAGAGATGACGGAGGTGACCCGGTGTAATCGGGTTGCCTTTTTATGTAAGAGTTCATTGATAGCAGTGAGTGCAGTCACATAGACACATTCGAAAACATGACTATAATGAACACATAGTTAAAATTTAGTCTTTATGGAGCTGACGGTTCCAAACATCTCATTTACAAAGGAGAGAATTCATCTCATGAGCATACATTTAGAATTGGATTCCTTGTCCGTTGAAAGACTAGAATTGGCTCTTTCAGGACGACCGGGAATGTTCAAGTTGTTTTATGACACCGAGGATTGTGGATGCAATGGCGTACTCGTCATCTTGGTTGTCACTACACCGAATACAACTGATAAAGTAGTTCAGTCTGAGCCTTATTCTTTTTGGGTAGATCAGCAGCAGGAGCAGCAGTTCGATAGCAGAATGCGGCTTGAGGCAGACCCTAGTTACCCGTCATTCAAGCTAAGTAGTGATGCCGGTTTATTTAGTAGCAACATTAGAATTAAAGATGTCCGCATAAAATCGTCTGAGGAGTGATAGGGAATGGAAAAAAATAATCTTACCCAATTTCAATAATATCAGGAGAACAAATTCAACAAACGTATTATTCGTAAGGAAGCGGCGGTAGTCAAAGGGGATATCATTCATATCACTGGGGACGAGCATTTTGCTTATCGCAACGGCGCAGATACTACGTCCAGCCTGTATGTCGTTTTAATGAAAATACCAAGTGAGGATTATGCTCAGAATAGATAATAAGAATTCATTAGGCACCCAAAAAGCATGAATGAATACCAAACTCCAAAAGACGAACCTGATCCAGCCCAATTGGAAGAGGTTCGTCTTTTGCGTTATATTCAATTCGTTCCTCCAAAAAACGAAGTGTTTAGTGGTCTGCTCTGAAGTGGTACAATAACCTTTATGATAATCGGAGAAGGACGTTGAGAAGATGAAAAACTTGCTTGTTTCGGGCTATCGTGCCCATGAGCTGAATATTTTCAGTCAGAAGCACGAAGGCATTCCATATATTAAAAAGGCGATTGCAGGCAGGCTTATTCCCCTGGTCGAAGAAGGGTTGGAATGGGTGATTACCCCCGGCCAATACGGGGTGGACTTGTGGGCCTGTGAGGTCGTTACTGCACTAAAACAGCAATATCCCCACCTCAAATGCTCTATTATGATGGCTTATCAAAATATGGAAGAAAAATGGAAAGAGGACAAAAAGGAATATTTTCAGCAGATTTGTGCCGAAGTTGACTATGTGGGAGTAGTCAGCCGCCAGCCTTATCAGGGAATATGGCAACTTAAGGCACGGGATGAACTCCTTTTCCGCAAAACAGACGGTTTATTGCTTGTTTACGATGAGGATGCGGGAGAGGGCAGCCCACGTTTTATGAAGGAACTTGCATTGAAAAAACAACAGGCAGAGGGCTATCAGTATATCAGCATCAGCTCGGAGGATATCCAGAGCATTGCGGATGAAGAACGATTATTCATGGACCTCTGATTTTTAAAGCATTAGCCCGGATTTTTGAACAAAAAGGACGTATTCGTCCCTTTACATTTATGTAAGCGCTATCATAAAATTTAAATAACAATAACTTATCAGTCACATAAAATAAATCTATTGAAAATACAAACCATGAAAGGAGCTAATGATTCAGATGAACAAAAGGTTTCGGTATACTGCGTTGCTCTGTCTCGGTGTAATGTTGAGTGGAGTGGTCACCCCGATGGATAGCCAGGTCTCTGCTGCTTCTACGAGGCAAATGGAAAAGCTAAGCCGGGGAGCTGTCGCTGTTAAGGTGCCTGAGGGTGTACTGGTGAGCTGGCGCTTGCTGGGCACGGAAGCGGATTCGGTCGGCTTTAATTTGTACAGAGGGACAAGCAAGGTGAACGATGCGCCGATTACATCGAGAACCAACTTTTTGGACAAGGCAGGTACGACCTCATCTTCGTATACCGTTCGTGCCGTGGTCAATGGAGCAGAGCAGGGCGCTTCTCCTGCGGTGAAGGTATGGAACAACAACTACCTGGATGTTCCGATCCAGCAGCCCGCGGGAGGCACAACTCCGGATAATGTGAACTACACATACCATGCCAATGATGCCAGCGTAGGGGATCTGGATGGGGATGGCGAGTATGAGATTGTGTTAAAATGGGACCCTTCCAATGCCAAGGATAATTCGCAATCCGGTTATACGGGAAATGTATTTTTGGATGGCTACGAGCTGGATGGAACACGCAAATGGCGGATCGACCTGGGACGGAACATACGGGCTGGAGCTCACTACACGCAATTTCTCGTCTACGATTTTGATGGAGATGGTAAAGCAGAGATCGTATGTAAAACAGCAGACGGCACAGTGGATGGTACAGGTGTAAAGATTGGGGACGCTTCGGCTGATTATCGAAACACGAGCGGATATATTTTGAAAGGTCCTGAGTTTCTAACTGTGTTCTCAGGTGATACAGGCAAGGCTCTTAGTACGATTGACTACGTGCCACCGCGCGGAACGGTATCGAGCTGGGGAGATAATTATGGTAACCGTGTGGATCGTTTTCTCGCCGGGGTTGCTTATCTGGATGGCGTGAGACCCAGCATAGTGATGGCACGTGGTTATTACACCCGCACCGTTCTGGTCGCATATGATTGGCGGAACGGTAACCTGAGCCGACGCTGGACCTTTGACAGCAACAGCTCCACCAATGCCGGGACGGCTGGACAGGGGAACCACAGTTTGAGCGTGGCGGATGTGGATGGAGATGATAAGGATGAGATCGTGTATGGCTCGCTGGTTGTAGACGATAACGGAGCGAAGCTGGCTAACACGGGGATGGGACATGGAGATGCACTTCATGTTGGCGATCTGGACCCCGACCGTTCAGGTTATGAAGTGTTCAAGGTGAACGAGGACAAAAATGCCACCTACGGAGCTGCCATGTACGACCCGCGTAATGGAAATATTTTATGGGGCGTAAATACAGGCAAGGATACCGGAAGAGGCATGTCGGCAGACATTGACCCGCGGACCAAAGGGAACGAGCAGTGGGCACCGGGTATTGGTTTGCGTTCAGCCAAGGGGCAGCTCATCACCAACACGCTACCGTCTTCCATTAATTTTGGCATCTGGTGGGATGGGGATCTCCTCCGTGAACTGCTGGATCATACCTCATCAAGCGCTGGAAAGATAGACAAGTGGAACTATACGAACTCGACTACTTCCAACTTGCTTACGGCAACAGGAACGAGTTCCAATAACGGAACCAAAGGAACACCGTCCTTGCAGGCCGATCTCTTCGGTGACTGGCGTGAGGAAGTCATTTGGCGCAAAAGTGATAATTCGGCGCTGCGGATCTACACAACACCATACGAGTCAGAACATCGATTCTATACGCTTATGCATGATCCAGTGTATCGCCTGAGTGTTGCCTGGCAGAACGTAGCTTATAATCAGCCGCCGCACACCGGGTTTTATCTCGGAGAAGGGATGTCCAAGCCCCAGCAGCCGAATATATATACTCCTTGATATGTCGTTCGAAAGTGGTCTGAAAGCAGGTAGAATGAACAAAAACAGAGAGGGCTCCTAGCTAATTGGAGCTCTTTTTGTCATGAGAGCCCAAAAGATAACGTATGATTTCCATAAAAATGGGAACATTAGTTCTTATTGATGGAACATATGTATGAAAAAGGAGGCGGAATCTGTGAGTTCTTTAACGACAGAAGGCATGATCGAGCTCGTAACTAATGTCGGATTCCCTGCTGCATTGAGTCTGATTCTGTTAAAATACATCCTCGTCACTTTGAGTCGCAGATTGGAGGAGCTGGACCGATCTGTTAAGCAACTGTCACTATCCTTGGAAGAGATGGAGGCAAAGCAGTTGAAACAATCAGAACAGCCGTCCCCGGCAAATACGGACAAACTTCGTGCAGAATGAACAAAAAAAGGCAAATAGAAACAATTTAGCAACCCAATCGAGAAGCGAAATTCTTATAATAGAAACGTGTGCAGTTTATGCAGACATATGATTATGGAGGTGTATATGAGTATGAAAATAAATACGAAGCTATCCGCGCTGTGCATTGCGGCCACACTTATGAGCGTGGCACAGGCCGCCGCTGCCGCGCCGGCTGTGACCGCTCCAGCGGAAGCGACGCAACCGAGCGTGGCCAGTCCGGCCGCATCCGTCCCAGCCCAGGTGCCAGCACCCGCAGCGTCTGCGTCGGCTACGATGCCAGCCCCGGCGCAAGCGCCGTCGGTTCCAGCAGCCTCGACCCCGGCTGCAGCCGCAGGTTCTGCTAAAGCCGCTACACCAGTAGCTCCGTCTGCACCAGCACAGCGTCCATCTACATCGGTAGCACCAGCGGCTGCTCCGTCCGTACCGTCGACTGTGAAGCCGTCTAAGCCGCAACAGCCGTCCACTTCGGCGCCAGCAGCCGCGGCTACCAGCGTGAAACCGACGCAGCTGGACAAGCTGAACCACGAGAGTGCGGTTCCGCTAGTGCTGGAGGCGCAGTCTCGTTATCAGTATGCGATTAGTGGTGGCAGCCCGGTAGGTGAGTCGTTCCAGTTGAACGGTAAAAGCTACCGCTATCTGTCCGAGGACATCGGCACGAAGACCAAATTGATCAGCTATCTGACGCAGGCTTACACAAAGCAGGCCAGTGAGCAATTTGTCGGTAAATTTTTCGTTGAAGTTAACGGCAGATTAGCTCAGTTGAACGCAGATGGCGGCAATTTGCTAGAGTTCAGCCGGGCTACGGCGAAAATGGTAACCATGACTCCGGTGAAGCGCAGCTACCTGCTAACCGTGCCTTATCCGGCAGAAACCAAGCAGCCGAATGCGAAAATCACCGTGAATTTTGAAAAGGTCGGCAGCTACTGGAAAATCAGCTCCGCGCCGCATGTCATTTTCTAAATTAAGATTTTGCAACAGGCTTCATATGGGGTAAAGTGATGTTAAGGCTTGTTTCGTAAGCCCCAATTCAATACAGGGGAGTGCTGTGCAATGATGACACCCATCAAGGTAAAAGACGTGAAGGATATTGAAAAAATCAATCAAATCGTTTCGAATTATACCTATGACATCTGGATTCATGGCAAAAGCGGCATGGCAGATGCCAAATCCATTTTAGGCATGTATGTGCTGAAGCTGGATGAGCCGCTAACTCTGGTTGTACCTGACAATGTTAATCCCAAGAAGCTGTTCAAGGAGTTGGAGGAGTTTATCCATTTTCCTGCTCAAGAAGGATAAAAGGCAAGAAAGCATCTGCTCTATTACTAAAATAACGCAAAGAAGCCGTGGAACCTAAGTCCCACGGCTTCTTTTTTTAGTGTTCTTCCTCGTCCAAAAACGGGAGATTCACCGAATAGTACATAACCCCCATAAGCAGCACGCCACCAACCAGATTTCCGAGCGTAACCGGAACGAGATTATGGATCACACCAGCGACAGAAACCGTACCCGGATGATCCAACACGAGCGCAATGGCGAAAGTACACATATTAGCCACACTATGCTCATATCCCGAAATGAAAAAGCAGAACACAAACAGCATCATGGCAAACATCTTTGCACCATTTTCCTTCATAAACATTGGAACAAAAAAGGCAAGACAGACCAGCCAATTACACAAAATAGCTCGGAAGAATAGCTGCATTGCAGGCGCTTCCATTTTATGCTCAACCACGTTCAGTAGAAAGCTGTTCACGCTGGAGGAGTCAAACAGCCCGGTCAAGTAAATAAGGAGTGCAAATACCCCTGCACCCAGCAAATTACCACCATAGCTGGCAGCCCATAATCGAAGCACCTGCCCCCAGCGCAGCTTTTTACGGAGCGCAGCATACGTGTAATAGAAGGTGTTACCTGTAAACAAATCCCCGCCGCCGTAAGCGATCAGAATGATGGCCGCTCCGAACGTGAGTGCCGCCATGGGATAAGTGAATGGAGAATGCTCCATGTAAAAAAAGTTGCCCGTCTTGAAGGCTACAATAACGCCGAACCCGATGAACATACTCGCCAGCATGGAACGTGCCAAATACCGGAGTAGGCTCTGCTTGTAAATTTTGTACTTCTTCATGGCTAGCTGTTCGACATTGCGTAAGCCTTCCGTCTCCATATTTAAGGACAACCTCCTATTTTCTCATATGTAAGTCTTTAAACAGACTTTATTTTTCCCGAAACATGCCCAGTCTATCAGCAATCCTATTAGCTTAACAAGCCAAGCTTTTGCAGTCCGTACAAAATACCGTCTTCATCTGCGCGTTTTGTGACCATTTTAGCTGCGGCTTTGGCTTCATCACAGCCGTTGCCCATCGCGACGCTGTTATGTATAGCTGTCAGCATCTCCACATCATTTAAGCCATCGCCAAAGGCGTATTGATTTTCATCGGCAATGCCCAGTCTGGATGTAATTTCGCGAATGCCCTTCGCTTTGGAGCCAGCATGAGGAACAACGTCCACAGAACTCGGATGCCAGCGCACAAAGTCAAACGCCTTGAATACCGCTTCATAGAAAGGCTCTTCTTCTGCTGTACACATCAACAGCGTCTGATAAATATCTCTTCCCTGGAAATAGAGCGGGTCGTATCCAACTGAAATCTTGGCCTTAAGCGTTTGGACTGATCTCTCCACAAGCTCATCGTTAGGAATATTGGCCTTCATGTCCATATGATCCATATATACGAGAGCATGATTATGTGTGAGGGCCAGATCGGTCATTGCTTGCAAGGCTTCTCTGTTCAACGGATTGGTAGCGACCACTTCCCCGCGAAGCACGACATATTGCCCATTAAAGCTGACGTAGGAGTCAATTTCCAACTGCTCGCGGATATCTTTGAACATAAAAGGCGCACG
Source organism: Paenibacillus sp. FSL P2-0322 (assembly GCF_037975315.1). NCBI lineage: Bacteria > Bacillati > Bacillota > Bacilli > Caryophanales > Paenibacillaceae > Paenibacillus > Paenibacillus sp. FSL P2-0322. The sequence continues at coordinate 1,097,317 of NZ_CP150243.1, forward strand.
GCCTGTTGCGATGGCTACCTCATGTCCCAGCTCTTTCAAAGCAAAGACGGCCTTTTCTGCCGTTAACGGCATTTTCTTGTCATCGTCCAGTAATGTACCGTCGATATCGAAAAAGATAATTTTTTTGTCTGACATGTCCCTACACCTGACTTTCAATAATGTATTGTCGAAATAAACTCATATGGATTCATTATATCAAAGGAACTGCTTCTGAATACACAAATACGTATAAATCCTCATGAATGTCCGACCTCTATAGCTTACAATATGAAATAAGGATTACTGTAAAATATAATTTCTATCTCCTATTTTCATAGATGGGATGTGATCACCATGACAAAAATCCAAGTCACACCGGAGCAGCTGGACAGCGTGGCCTCCCAATTTGCCAATGCCCACGGCACACTGTATAACCAGTTAAACGGCCTGGATAGCACAATGAACCGCCTTCACAGCCAGTGGGATGGTATGGAGAGGAATCGTTTTTATAATGACTATCGTACGGCTAAATATACACTTTCTTCTGTATTAAATAAGGTTCAATCCATTGAAATTGAGCTGAAAAGCATCGCTTCGAAGTTTAGAAATGCGGATGGTGAAAGCACACGTGGCTTCTGGACAGCCCTAGCAGCGGCAATGAACGCTAGCGCAGCGCTGGCAGGCAGTGGAGAGGCTGGAGATCATGATGGTGAAATTGCCAAACAGCCCAAAAACATAGACAAATGGGATCGGGCAGACGCGGATAAATATCATCAATATGAGGAACTGCTGAAAAACGCCGAGGCCATCGGCGACAAGCAGGTTATGCAGAAAATTCATGACCAGATGAATGTCCTGTGGCTGCAATATGAGGACTCAGTTCCCCGTACAGATTACAATACAGGAGAGACCTCCAAGATCACATCCGATTCCCTTGTCGCCGTCACCGAACTGACAGGTAAAGACGGAAGCAAAACGGATATATCTATCGATAAAAAAGGGAATGTTGTGAGTTATGAGCAAAATACGGATAAATACGATTACTGGGTCCAAAAGCATACCCAATCAGCCGGAGAGCACGCTCTAGGTAAAACGGCCCAGACCGTCACCGGATATGGAATAGGTCTTATTTTGTCGCGCGGGGCTGGAGTTAGTGGGGCAGGTTCGGGCATCGGTTCTGGCGCAGCCTCCGGGTGGGGGGAACACGTCGTCGGCATTGGTGGCGGCATGCTCAGTGACAAAGTACTCTTCTCTGTACCCGATGAGGGCGAAACTCGTACCATGATCTACCGAACGAATAAAGAAACCGGACATATTGAAAATATGATCATCGTCACCAAAGGTGAGAATGAAATGGAGTATCGCTATTGGGAGGATTATAACTAGGTCTTGAGCTGTGAACGATAATAGCGTGAATAGGAGTATCTATAAAATCTACAGTCTTTTTTTCTGGAACATGTGAGCGGCAGGTGGAAACTGTAAACTCGCTAGCTGGAGAAGTCTGTAGATTTTTTGGTTACCAATTTTTTTCGGAAAACCGATATATTAAATAGATAGAATACATATCCAAAGAGAAGTGAAAATTAAGTAGAACTAAATTTATAGATGGATAAACCGTGGATTATGGTCAAAGGCACAGTGCTTCTGTTGAAATTGGAAGGCTGTGCCTTTCTATCAACTCTACCATTTCACAGACTTGCAATTGGGGTACCAAATGATGGATGATGGAAGAGAGGGTTTTATGTAGAAATAGGGCTAAAGATAGAGAGGATACCAATAATAAATAGATCGGATTTACCGTATTTTTGTATATTATTGTAGAAAAAGATCGTAATTCAGGTTATAGTAAAGGAAGAAATTAACTAGGATACCTTTACCCAAATACGTAATTGTGGAGGGAAACATGAGTACATTTAAAAATTGGTTGAATACAACTAAAAAAGGACTTGGAGACCAAGTTAAGAAGTTTAAGAATAAAGATTTTATGGAAGCTGTTGTTGCAGGCTGTGCGTTAGTAGCATTTGCTGACGGTACGATTAGTCCGGAAGAGAAAACAAAAATGGCCGGATACATAAATATCAGTGAAGAATTGAAAGTGTTTGATATGGGTGAGGTCATCAACCGTTTCAATCACTATGTAGCGAACTTTGAATTTTCACCTCAAATCGGTAAACAGGAAGCACTGAAGGCGATTGGTAAATTGAATGGCAAGCCTGAAGTAGGCCGACTCGTCGTTGGCGTATGTAGCGCTATTGGCGCAGCTGATGGTGACTTTGATACCAATGAGCAGCGAATTGTGGCTGAGATTTGCGGCGCGCTTGGTTTGAATCCGTCTGAATTTAGTCTGTAAATTTTACGGAAGGGAGGTGTGTTAATCAGTGGCTGTAATTAATCTGGTCAAGGGCCAGAAAATTGATTTGACCAAGGGAAACACAGGACTAACCAAGGTTATAGCAGGATTGGGATGGGACCCTGTACAGTCCAAAGGATTTTTTGGCTTCAAGAAGCAACCCAATATTGATTGTGACGCTTCTGCCATTTTGCTGGACGCCAACGGAAAACTGACTCAGTCAGATAACGTAGTGTGTTTCCACAATAAAAAAAGTCCATGTGGCTCTGTCGTGCATTCCGGTGATAATTTGACCGGACAAGGCGACGGTGATGATGAACAAATTGCGATTGACCTGGCACGTATTCCTGCCAATGTCGACAAAGTGCTTGTTGTTGTGAATATATATGATTGCGTAAACCGGAAACAGGACTTCGGCATGATCGAGAAAGCGTATATCCGTATTCTGGATGGTGCTAATTCCAAGGAACTGGTGACGTTTAATTTATCTGATAATTATGAAGGGCTGACCGCACTGGTCTGTGGAGAACTCTATCGTCATAACAACGAATGGAAGTTTGCTGCAATCGGTGAAGGAACCCATGCCGTACATATTGATGTGCTGGCTCAGCGTTATATGTAATTTTAGGTTGCTCATACAAAACTTAATGTGAAAAGGGGTTCTTACTCATGGCAATTAACTTATCCAAAGGTCAAAAAATCGATTTGACGAAAACAAATCCAGGTTTGTCTAAAATCACAGTTGGTCTCGGTTGGGACACAAACAAATACGATGGCGGTAAAGATTTTGACTTGGACGTATCCGTGTTTTTGGCTAATGCGGAAGGTAAAGTAGAATCCGATAAGAACTTTGTCTTTTTTAATAACCCACAAAATGAGAACGGCTCTGTCATTCATACAGGGGATAACCGCACAGGTGATGGCGACGGAGATGACGAGCAAATTAAAATTGATCTGGGTAGCGTGCCAGCTAACGTTGAAAAGATCGCTTTTACGATTACAATCTATGAAGCACAAGAACGCAGCCAAAACTTTGGACAAGTGTCCCGTGCTTACGCTCGTATCGTAAATGAAGCAAACAATGAAGAATTGGTCCGCTTTGATCTGGGAGAAGATTTCTCGATCGAAACAGGCGTTGTTGTAGGCGAACTGTATCGCCATAGCGGTGAGTGGAAGTTCAATGCCATTGGTAGCGGCTACCAAGATGGTCTTGCAGGATTGACGCGCGATTACGGTTTGGCGTAAAAAATCTATACAAAGAAAGCAGGTATGCGGAATGACCATTAGCCTTTCCAAAGGACAGCGTATTGATCTGACCAAAACGAATCCCGGCTTGACTCGTGTCGTTGTAGGTCTTGGATGGGATACGAATAAATACAGTGGTGGCGCGGACTTTGACCTGGATGCTTCGGCTTTCCTACTTTATGAAGACGGTAAAGCCAAAGCTGCGGATGATTTTGTATTTTACAACAACCCGACAGGCGGAGCAGGATCGGTTACTCATACGGGCGATAACCGCACAGGTGAGGGCGATGGGGATGACGAGCAAATCATCGTTGATTTCTCGAAGATTCCTGCGAACATCCACCGTATCGGGATTACGGTTACCATTTATGATTACGAGGCACGCGCGCAAAACTTTGGTCAAGTGTCCAATGCTTTTGTACGTGTGGTAGATGCGGCAACAGATCGTGAAGTGCTGCGCTACGATTTGGGAGAAGATTTCTCCACCGAAACGGCCGTCGTATTCTGTGAATTTTACCGTCAGAATGCGGACTGGAAATTCCAGGCTATCGGTAGTGGCTTTGCTGGTGGATTGGGTGCGCTTGCTAAAAACTATGGCTTGGACGCTCAATAATATCCACTTGGGGTGGTGTCCATAGGGCGCTACCCTTTCTTTTTAAGCTATTAAATTAGCGTACGCTGACACATGACAAACGGACAGAAAGGTGACACAATCATGGCTGTTATCGTAGTAAAGGGACAGAAGGCGGATTTGACGAAAACAAATCCGGGCCTGACCCATGTCAACGTAGGGATTGGCTGGGAGTCCCCAGCGTCTCTGGAGCTGGATACTTCGGCATTTTTGCTGGGTCCTGGAGGAAAAGTATCGGGCGATGAGGACTTAATTTTTTATAACAATCCGACCACGCCCTTTATCACCTATTCAGACGGACAACAGTCCGGTGACAAAAAGCAATTTGCCCTTGATCTGACGCGAATTCCTGCAAACATCGAGAAGATTGCGTTTACGCTAACGATTTATGATGCGGATCAGAAACGGCAAAATTTTGGACAGGTTCAAGGTGGGTTCATTCGTTTTGCTCATCCGGTTAGCGGAGAGGTTTTGCGGTTTAATTTGGACAGTGGATTTACAGTAGAAACGGCGATTGTCATTGGTGAACTGTATCGTCATAACGGGGAATGGAAATTCAACGCGATTGGCGCAGGTTTTTCCGGTGGATTGGATGCGTTGTGCGTTAATTTTGGGATTGAAGTGGAAAATAATCCAGCTCCCCCCACGCCAGTGCCTACACCTCCGTCCACAGCGCCTCGGCCAGCACCAACGCCGCCACCAGTACCACCTGCTCCAAAGCCAGAGCCATCTGCAACACCGGTGAATCTGAATCTGCGGAAAATTGAGCTGAAGAAGAAGGGCGACACCATCAACCTGAAAAAAGGCTCAGGCGGATTGGGTGAAATCCTGATCAATCTGAACTGGAATCAGGTGCAGCAAAGCAAGGGCTTTTTCAATCGCGGCTCCAAGGGTGTCGATCTGGATCTGGGCTGCTTGTATGAGATGAAGAACGGAGATAAAGGCGTTGTGCAGGCGCTCGGGGAAGTTTTCGGTTCTCTAAATCGCTTCCCGTACATTGCTCTGGATGGCGACGACCGTACAGGCTCTGTGAAAACAGGGGAAAATCTTCGCATTAATGGTGCTAAAATTTCTGAAATTAAGCGAATTTTGGTATTCACCTTCATCTATGAAGGAGTCACGAACTGGTCACAAGCGGACGGGGTAGTCACGCTGTACCAGAAGGATGGGCCGGACATTATCGTTCACATGAATGAACATGACAATCGCAAAGGGATGTGTGCGATTGCCATGATTCAAAATGTAAACGATGAAACGTTCAGCATTGAAAGACTCGTGCAGTTCTATGGCGGTCATCGTGAGTTGGATCGGGCCTATAACTGGGGCATGCGCTGGTCGCAGGGTAGCAAATAAATTGAATTATCGGAGGCACTCTTTTCATGTTGAATGATTTGTTTAAAAATATCAGCGAAAACTATGGCCATTTCTTTTCATGGAGTGATGTTGTAGCTACGCTTACTGATCCAGTGAGTTGGGGGATTATAGGAACTCTCATTTTGCTGGAAGGACTTTTATCGGCGGATAACGCCTTGGTTCTCGCAGTTATGGTTAAACACTTACCCAAGGAACAACAGAAGAGAGCCTTATTTTACGGGATTTTGGGTGCGTATATATTCAGGTTCCTGGCTATCGGCTTGGGTACATTCCTGATTAAGTTCACACTGATTAAGGTACTGGGTGCGGCTTATCTGCTCTATATCGCTTATAAGGGCTTATTCAAGTCCGAAGGTGATGGAGAAGTGAAAAACAAACCTACTTCTTTTTGGAAAACCGTATTAATGGTCGAACTAATGGATATTGCCTTCAGTATTGACAGCGTCATTGCCGCTTTCGGTGTGAGCGAGAAAGTATGGGTTCTGTTCCTGGGTGGTATTCTCGGCGTTCTGATGATGCGTGGTGTTGCTCAAGTGTTCCTCAAGCTCATTGATAAATTTCCGGAACTGGAACAGACAGCCTTTATTATGATCGCCATTATCGGGGGTAAAATGCTGGCTGCTGCTTTTGGCTTTCATATGTCGCAGGTTTTATTCTTCGGCATTTTGATTGCTGTCTTTGTAGGCACAATGGTTATCAGCTCGGCGAAAAGAAAGAAAAAGGCCGACAAAGAGGCTTAATGTACAAAGTATAGCGAAATCCCTCCTGAAACTAAGGGGGGATTTCTTTTATACCCGAAGCACAGGGCTTCAGTCAGGCAAGAAAGAGCAAGAGGAGGGGAAGGGCCCTGAAATATTTTAATGATTTAACCTCTGAGGAAGTAGAAGCGATCTTTTATACTCCACCGTTGGAGTTTCATAACCGTTCTCCCAAAAGTATATTGGCTTATGCAATAGGAGCAGCTTTGTACATGCCTGCTACCCGCTCGGAGGTAGCGGAAGAGATCAAAAATGGAAAACATGAAGGACTAACAACGGTCATTTTGGATTTGGAGGATGCTATAGGGGATCACCAAGTCGGACAGGCGGAACAATCACTGGCACAGCAGCTGCTTCAACTATTATCCTATGTACGGACGGGGATGATGAGTGAACAGCAATTACCTTTGTTATTTGTGCGTGTGCGCTCTGTGGAGCAGTTGGAACGACTGCTGAACGGTTTGGGAGAATCTTTGTCGCTGCTCACGGGCTTTGTCTTACCCAAGTTCTCTTCTGATAATGGACGGGCGTATTTTGCACTCATTTCCGAATATAACCGGAATATGCATACAGGGGCAGGAAACGCAAGCGACATGCCTGTGCTGTACGGATTACCGATTCTTGAAAGCTCCAAAATCATATATCGGGAAACCCGCTGGAAAGAGCTGCTGTCAATTAAGGAAATTTTAGACGAGTACCAGGAATATGTGCTCAATGTACGAATTGGGGCAACCGATTTCTCCAGTCTGTATGGCTTGAGACGCAGCCCGGATATTACGATTTATGAAATTGCCGTCATTCGGGATTGCATCGCAGATATTATTAACTTGTTTGGACGCGTGGGCTCAAATTATGTCATTTCCGGTCCTGTATGGGAATATTTCTCTCACCGAGAACGTGTCTTTAAACCTCAATTAAGAGTGTCTCCTTTCGAAGATGCACTTGGAAAGCCGGGAAGACACTTGCGGATGGACTTCATCTCAGATGCCGTAGACGGACTGATTCGAGAAGTCATGATGGACAAAGAGAATGGGATTATCGGCAAAACGATTATTCATCCCTCCCATATTAAACCGGTACAGGCCATGTATGCGGTGACACATGAAGAGTATATGGATGCACTTGAAATTGTTGAGCGTAACGACGGTAGTCTGGGTGTATTCAAAAGTACCTATGCCAACAAAATGAATGAAATTAAGCCGCATTTGAATTGGGCTCATCGTATTATCAATAGATCAAAAGTATACGGGGTGTTACATGAACAACAACATTTTGTCAGTCTCTTACCCAACCACGAAAACACATCTGCTGCCAATCCTGGAGCAGTTCAGCGTTAAAATTACGGAGACGCATAATCCATTCCGCCTTCCTGTGGACAAGCTGTTTGCGATGGCGGCACGGGTCAATAAAAAGCGTTCGTTTTTGTTTGTCAGCAAGGTGCTGGGCAAGCATATTCCGGTAAACCCATACACTTCTCTGCTCAGTGGTGCGGCGCTGGCGATTCTACTATATAAGGAGCTTGTCCCGCAGGCAGGACAACAAATGGATGAACTGATTGGAGAGGCCGTGAGAGGACTTCTTGACCCGGACTATGCGAAAGAGGCCTACCGAAAGCTGATGGATGAACGTCTAGCTTTTGCTTTTACGGAGCCGATCAAGTTTGTTGGTTTTGCCGAGACGGCTACAGCATTGGGACACAGCATGTATCGGTTGTTTGACGACGGAGCCTCGTATATTCATACGACGCGCGAGGATATTCCGGGCCTTCGGCCTATTATTCGGTTTGAAGAAGAGCATTCGCACGCTGTTGACCATCGTTGCTATGCACTGGATGAAGATGCTTTTGCGGGAGATGGCTCGATTGTGCTGGTAGATGATGAAATTACGACGGGAAAAACAACGCTTAATATCATACGGGATATTCAGGAGCATTTTCCGCGTAAGCAGTATGTGATTGCTTCATTATTGGATTGGCGGACAGACAGCGATGAGCAGGCTTTCACTGATCTGGAGGCAGAGCTAGGCATTACGATTACGCCTTTAAGCTTGCTCAAAGGAAAGATTGAGGTACAGGGAGTACCCATATTGGATCACGCAGAATATGCTGGACAGGCTGGGCACCCAGAACATGCAGCCACTAGCATGGCAGAGGTTAATAAAGACGCTTCTGGGATAATTGACCACCGTTTTGAAAAGGATACTTCCGGTTTTGAGCGGGTAGTACACAGTTCCATGTCAACGGACGGATACGCGAATACAGCTCCTTATCTAAAATATACAGGCCGTTTTGGTCTACAATCCGCTGACAATTCAGCGTTGGATGAAGAAATCACGCGTACAGCTGAACGACTGAACGAACTTCGTTCTGGGCAACGCACGCTGGTTATGGGCACGGGGGAATTCATGTACATTCCAATGCGGATTGCAGCAGAGTTAGGTCCGGATGTGTATTTTCAATCGACGACACGCAGCCCGGTGTATCCCCACCGCGAAGAAGGGTATGGAGTCGCTTGTGGTGTGACATATCCATCACCTGAGGACAGTACGATACGCAATTTTATTTATAATGTAGACCCCGGTCAGTATGACGAAATATTCGTTTTGATGGAAAGGGAGTCGGACCCAGAGCGGATGAACCCCATGCTGGAGGCTTTGACCCGTCTGGGCTGCGATAAAGTGCATGTCGTTTATTTTAACGGTTTAACTAGTCAGGAGAGTAAAGGAGCGCGGATATGAAGCAAGCACTCATGGAGCAAATACAGCAGAAGAACATTCATCCGCCCGAACCGCTGGGCAGTTATCCTGCCTCGGATGTCACTTTTTTATTGAAGGATTTGAGCCGGGTTACGTTGGAAAAAGGGACGGAGGATCGTGAAGAGGCGATTCAGTCGGGAGTCCATTATTCAGAAATGCTGCCAGTGGAATACGAGCCCACAGCAGAGTATATTGCACTGTTTCACGAAACGCTTGCCCAATCTGCCAAAAAGGTTGCATTAGCGGCAGCTTCTGTGGCTGAGATGATTGTGAGAAAAAGAGGCCTGAACACGGCGATTGTTTCTCTTGCCAGAGCAGGGACGCCCATTGGTATCCTGATCAAGCGTTATATTGACTGGAAGTATGGCGTATCCTTGCCGCATTACAGCATTTCTATTATTCGTGGCAAAGGCATTGACCGGAATGCGATTTTATACATTTTACAGCAGCATGGACTGGAGATTGAACTTCAGTTTGTCGATGGCTGGACGGGGAAAGGGGCGATTCGCCAGGTATTGATTGAGGCCTGTCGTGAGATGAACGCGGATTACGGGTTGCGTCTAAATGATGATCTGGCGGTGCTGGCCGATCCGGGCAGATGTTCAGAAACCTTTGGTACACGAGAAGATTATTTGATTCCAAGTGCTTGTCTGAATTCGACTGTATCAGGTTTGATGAGTCGGACGGTATTACGCGACGATCTCATAGGCCCTGACGATTTCCATGGGGCCAAATTTTATGAATCCTGGCGGTCAGTGGATCAGTCCAATACGTTTGTGGATACGGTATCCGGGTACTTTCAAGACGTGGCTGAAACGGCCGTTGCATATGCTGAACAAATGACATTGAATCCGCCTGCGGTGACATGGCAGGGCTTACGGGATATTGAGGCGATTCAGCAGGCATTTGGTATTCGGGATATCAATTTGGTCAAGCCCGGAGTGGGGGAGACGACTCGTGTACTGCTGCGCAGAGTGCCGTGGAAAATTCTGATTGACCGCGAAGATAATCCGAATCTTCAGCATATTATGCTGCTGGCAAAGGATCGTGGAGTGCCTGTAGAGGTATTTGAAGGATTGACTTATTCCTGCTGCGGAATTATCAAGCCGCTCAAGGGGGGACAAGAATGATCTACGCAAGTGATCTGGATCAGACACTGATTTACTCCAAACGTTCGCTTGGCGTACCGCTGGAATCCCCTGGTCTGTTGCCTGCGGAACAGATAGACGGGGCGACGTCGGCTTTTATTTCTGAACAAGCCCTGCAATTGCTAAAGACACTGCCTGAAGATGTGATGTTTATGCCCGTGACGACTCGGACGATAGAACAGTATAGACGAATCACTGTGTTTCAGACGGAGTTGGTTCCCGCATATGCCGTGACGAGTAATGGTGGAAACATCATCGTCGGAGGCGAGGTGGATCGAGAGTGGAATCGGCGTATTCATGAACAAGTACGCCGTGATGGTGCTCATGCGGAAGAAGCTCGTCAGGTGTTCGGACAGGTGCTGGATGAAGACTGGGTCGTAAACGAACGCTTTTGCGACGAGTTATTCTATGCTTTCATGATTGAACGGGATCGTATGCCGCTGGAACAGGTGCTGGAGAAGGCGCGAATCATGCGTGAAATGGGCTGGGAGGTATCCATTCAAGGTCGTAAGATATATCTGGTGCCTGCGGCGGTGAATAAACAGGCAGCCGTGGAGCATATCCGTAATCTCACGAATGGAGGGGCTGTGGTTGCGTCCGGTGACTCTTTGCTGGACCGATGTCTGCTGGACTATGCCGATTATGCGATTGCTCCCCGTCATGGTGAATTGTATCGGGAACAGCTGCGGGATAAGCTGGAGGTCAATTACCGTTTTACAGAAGTGTCGGGGGTTTATGCAGCGGACGAAATCATGGCGTATGTTCATGCAATACACCGGAGTGTATTCGCAGCTCAAACTTCATTTTCAGAATAGATAGGGGACGTGGCTCTGTGAAGAAGGTTAAGGTGTATTTTAACCGCTGGTTTTCAGTGGCGTATCATTATATGAATGCTATTCGTAACAATGAGGACGGTATTCCGTTCGAGATCTATGCGACACACTCAGATCCGCAGCACATGGCGCTACAGGCCAGTGATGTGGCTGAAGTAGAGCCTCGCACCAGTGGTGTGGAGTACGCACAATTCTGCGCTGATTTTTGCAAGCGGCACGGAATTGATGTCTTTATCCCACGGTGGAATATGCTCGATATTAGCAAGCATCTTTATTTGTTCGATGATATTGGGACAAAAGTGATGGTATGCCAAGATACCGAACTGCTGGAGCAACTGATGGAAAAGGATTTGTTTTATGAATCCATTCGTCAAAAGGACATTGTCACGATTCCCGATTATGCCATTGCCAGCAATGCCGAGCAATTTAAACAGGCATATGAGTCGTTAATAGCACTTGGACATAAGGTATGCTTCAAGCCATGTAATGCAGAAGGCGGAATGGGCTTTCGTATCATCGACAATGAACGTAATCCGCTGGAGGAACTGTTCGGCCATGCGCTGAATCATATTTCGTTCGAGGAAGCACACCGCGTATTGTCATCCACAGAATCATTTCCCAATCTGATGGTGATGGAGCTGCTGGAGGGATACGAATACAGTATTGACTGCCTGGCTGACCGGAACGGAAAGCTGCTAGCGGCAGTTCCGCGTAGGAAGGCAGGAGGACGATTACGGCTGCTGGAGCAGCATCCCGAGCTGTTGGAGGTGGCACAGAAGGTCGCTGAGGCGTATCACATTCCGTACAATTATAACATTCAGGTAAAATATAACGGCGAGCATGCCAAGCTGCTAGAGATCAATCCGCGGATGTCCGGAGGACTTCATGTATCATGTTTGTCTGGTATCAATTTTCCTTATCTAGCGGTGAAATCGGCTTTGGGTCATGAGATCGGTTCACTTCATCCGCAATACGACATTTTAGCCAGTCATATCGAGCAGCCAATCACCATACGTAAATCCGTACATTGACACACACAAATATTGTTTTCTACAATATGGTAAGGGTTTACGTCAGGAGGTACAAGCTATGACGTCAAAAATGTGGGGTGCCACGATTGCTGTGGTTAGCTACCTGATTGCGCTTTTACTAAGTTTTTGGTTGCCACTGTTTGTGTGTTTGGCGATTCCGATCATTGGTTTGGGAGGATACAGCGCCATCATGGCTGTTCGCCATCCTCGCCCCAATCTGACCGGTTCCGTGATTCCGGTGGTGCAGGAGCAGGTCGGTGAGACACAGCAGCATGAAAAGGAAGCTGCCGTTCGACCGGAGTCTATGACAGGACAAGTACGTAAATCAGTTCAGGTGAGTAGTGAATTTGCTCAGGTGATGGAGTATTTGGAGGTACTGGAGGATATGGTGATCTCCGAGGGACAGAAGGATGCGCTTGATAACGAGATTGTCGAGAAGGCGCTGGCTCTATTTGCACGTTTGCAGCGGGTCATTCCACTTTTGCATGAACTGAACAACAGCGAAGTGAATCATACGGTTCGGAGATTGATTTTGAAGGATTTGAACGGACTGATTAATCCGTTTCTTCGGCTCAGCGGCGATGCGAAGCGGACTAACCGGAGGATGTTATTAAACGGATTACGGGATGTGGACAGCAAAATATCGGTAATTGTATCTACGGTGGAGCATAAGGATCTGTTGGAATTACAGAGCAAAGCGGAGCTTATTCACCAGCGATATAGCAGTTCCGAATTGTAGGCGATTTTTTGGGAAAATAAAAAAAGTAGCAGTATAGCTGCTCTGAATAACAACGATTAGACTTGGGTAACAGTTGTTTTCAGAATAGGAGGTAGCGTATGGCGACCCCATGGGCTGAATTGAAAAAAGAAGATGAACAAAAGGTGACTGAGGAGGCTTCACAGCTGATTCAGAAGGTATCACAAAGCGATGTCATGAGCCTGGATACCTTAATGGATGATATCGGTAAGTTGGGGGTTAAAACGCAGGAACGTGCGGGGCAGACCCTTAAAATGCTGGATCGTCCGGTAAACGACCTCATGTCCGGTGATCGGAATGAGGTATCCAATATGATCTTAAAGCTGCGTGATGAATGCGAAACGCTCCAGCAGAGCAAAAATATGAGCTTTTTTGGCAAGCTCCTGCGTAAAAGCCCGTTAAAGAACTACATTTACAAGTATCAGTCGGTGAAGACGAACATCGAGAAAATCATTACTGCCTTGAGAGATGGTAAGGATAATCTGGAAGAAAACATCGTCAGCATGAGACAGTTGAAGAAGGCTTCCATTGAAGAAATCTACAATTTACAGACGAAGATTGCCTTTGGTAATCGCTTGAAAGAACTGTTTGAGACCGAGATTGCCAAGCCGGAAAACGAAAACCGTAAGCCACATCTGGAGCGGGGATTGCGCAAGGTGGTTACTCGTACACAGTCGATGACAGAAATGATTTTGTTATACAATCAGGCGATTGCAGCAACGGATATTATTAATGATAACAATGATAAACTGATTGATTCTGTAAATAATGCGATTGATAAAACATCGAATCTGATCACTGTATCGGCTATGATCGCGATGGCCCTGGCGGATCAGGATAAAATCATTTCAGCCGTCGATGCGACCAACCGTACCATTGAAGATCAATTCAAGGAAAATGCGAAGCTTCTCAAAACGACGACCGAGAGAACGACAGATCTGCTTAGCAAGCCTTCTATGTCACTGGAGGCTGTGAATCAGGCGATTGGTGATTTGGTATCTGCTTTGGATCTGTCTGAAAAATCGAATCGCCAAATTATTGAAAGCTGCCATGATTACACAAGTAAAATGACAGCAATCAATGCCAACCTTAGCCAACGCTTGGGGATCGAAGGGAAAGAACCATCCAAAACACTGAAGGATAGCAATTCTTCTGAGGGTTTAAGCTCGTTTTTGAACTGATGACAATGTAGAATAATAGCCCCAATCTATTAAAAGACGCCGGATGACTCCGAAAGGCGTCTTTTTTGGTTTGGCAGTAGCTAATAAAGGACATGATGAACATACATAGCATTCTCGTGCATAAACTTTTAAAAAGCGAATGACAAAAAGGAGAGAGCGAGCGTATGATGTCCTTTATTTTAGGGTGTGTGATTGTCTATTTACTTGTGGCTGCCAGCAGCGAAAAAGCAGATTCAATTGCGGAGTTAAATGATTCTGTGAAATAAAATTTATTATTGAAAATCATGCATTTTCTGATAGGATAGAGTTAAATATTGGAATCCCAAAGGAGAATGCATGCTGGAATTTTCATTTGAAATTATCGACGAATCGAAAATCAACATTGTATATCAGTATGGAAGCAGCAACTTCAATTTTAATTTATTTTTTAACTACGGTGTGTGGACGCTGCATCCTTTTGACGGGATTCTGCTGCAGAACAAGGAAATGTGCCGTCTGATCGTTACGGATCTGTTTAAGAACAAAGATTTTCATGTCATGCTGGCGCGCGAAAATATTTTATTGTCAACCCTGCGTACCTCTATTGATCTCAATCCCGAAACTCGGGGAGAGCGATATCAGGAACAGGAGTTTGATGAGCTGTCTGATTTTGCTGAGACACACAGCTTTGAAGAGGTACTGCAAATCGAGCAGGATTCCGTCCGCGAGCGTATGGATTTCTTCCAAAACATCATTCAAAAAATGTATATGGAAGGATTCGGTCCGGAAGACAATGATTTTAACAAGGTACAAGCTATTCTTCGCATTTATAAGGCTGCACATGACCAACTCGGAGAATTGAGCGACTTTCCCCTGAGAGGCGACGAACGACGCAGATGGTAGAGTAGGCGTACAAACGCAAACATCATAGAGGAGCGTGGGGAACATGAGCGGTATTTCTTTACTTAAAAAGAATGCGCAACTGGTACTGACTAAAAAGAATCTAACAAATGTGACTGCGAGAGTTGGATTGGTGCTCGATATTTCAGGATCTATGAGAAGTTTGTACAAAAATGGTACCGTTCAAAAGGTGTTGGAACGAATTGTTGCAGTAGCGAGTTCTTTGGATGATGATGGTGTACTGGACGTATGGGTGTATGATCACCGTTTTTCACGTTTGCCGTCCGTTACCGAAAATGACGTTGACAACTATGTTGAAAGACATATTCTGTCCAATGATTATTTGCCCAAGTTCGGTCGTAATGATGAGCCGCCTGTGATGCGCGATGTCATCGCCAAATACACCAAGGAAGAACCCTCTTCTGATCCGGCCTTTGTTATTTTTATTAATGATGGCGGTGTGAAGCGTGGAAAAGGAGATAATATCGATAACGCAGTCATTGATTCGTCAGGAGAGCCGATTTTCTGGCAATTTATCGGTGTGGGTGAGTCCGATTTTGGCGTATTAAAGAAGCTGGACAACATAGAAGGCCGTGTGGTAGATAACGCTAACTTCTTTCAAATTCAAGATATCGAATCTATGGAAGACAATGAATTGTACGAACTATTGCTTAACGAGTTCCCGTTATGGCTGCAAGAAGCCAAGGAAAAGCATATTTATTAAGGCTACTAAGTATTGTAGTATGAGCCCTTTTCAAAGTTTAATATAAAAAATGCAAAAAGAGAGAGTTCCGCTAGCAAACGCTTTGCGAAACTCTCTCTTTTCATTTTCACACCTCTAAAACGTATGGAAGCTCTACGGCGGTTGCCAGCGGAGCGGGCAGAATTGTTCTGAAGAAGCGTAGCGTTCGCGATCGGAAGAACAATCTGCACGCGCAGCGCCCACCAACCGCGAGAAAGCTTTCATACACCTAACTAGCTTATCCCCATTAATATCATCGAGCAAAGTATAAGCCCTGTCCCGCACCCCGAAGTGTATACCTTGAGATGGCGGAACATGGATGTTTTCCAGGCTGACAGAGATTCATCGGAACGCAAACGCTCATTTTCCTCTCGTAATGCCTTGGATTGACGAATGAACAACTGTCTGATGTCGGCAAATCCCCGCAGGAAGAGGGTTAGAAAACCGCTTTGCAGAACGTGGAAGATTGCACCGATCACCAAGCCCAGCAACCCCAACAGGAATAGCAGATTTGCAGTAGCCATGTTTTCACGACCATACAAGAGATGGGGTGTGGCGTACAGAATTCCTAAAGTACCGACAATCAGGGCAGAGATCCCGAAACGTAAAATCATTATTTTTCGACCCGTTTCGCAAAGCGCAGGTCTGGGTTCGAACGAGCATCAAATACGATACCTTGAATCTTAGGACTGATTAATGCCGTGTCCGCAGAGAACTGGATCGGAATAATCGGCAGATCTTCCATCAATACGTCTTCTGCCTGATGGAGCTGTTCAAAGCGTTTTGCCGGATCAAGCTCAAAGGTTGAGGATTCGATCAGTTTGTCATACTCCGGGTTGCTCCAGTTGGTAAAGTTGTTCGAATTTTTGGAAGTATAATGCCCCAATACGCCGAGTGGATCCAGGAAGTTTCCTTCCCAGCCCATACGGGCGATCTGGAAGTTCTTCTGTTTAAAGGTATCAATGTACGTTTTCCATTCCTGATTCTCCAGCGTCACTTCAACACCCAGGTTTGTTTTCAGCATTTCCTGAATCGCTTCAGCTACTTTTTTATGCTTGTCCGAAGTGTTGTATTTGAAGGTGATCGGTGGCAGCTTGGTCAAACCTTCTTCTTTCAGACCTTCGGCCAGCGATTGTTTCGCTTTTGCAGCGTCAAACTCATAGTATTTTTTCGGTGCTTCATCACGGAAGTCTTTGCCGGATGGCGTTGTTGTTCCGTATGGAACATAGCCGTAAGCCGGAGTTTCGCCACCTTTGGTTACGCTGGTAGCCAGTGCTTCGCGGTCAATCGCGTAGGCGATGGCCTGTCTGATTTTTTTATTGTCAAACGGCTTTTGTTTTACGTTAAAAGAATAGGTGTACACACTGAAAGATGGATGCGACAGGAATTCCTTGTTGCTCTTTTCCTGATCCAGTGTATCCACGGGAAGGCTCAAAATCAGATCCAGATCGCCCGTTTTATACATTTGATAATAAGTTGTGGAGTCTTGAACCATTTTAAAATTAATCGTTGCCATCGTAATGGCATCTTTGTTCCAGAATTGATCGTTTTTAGCCAGCGTAATTTGCTCGTTATGTTTCCATTCCTTGGCTACATACGCACCGTTGCCGACAATTGTGCCCGCTTCTGCTGCCCATTTGTCATTTTTCTCAACAACCGATTGGTTTACTGGCAGATAGGCATGACCCACTGCGATCGTTGGGAAGAAGCTCAGCGGCGATTTCAGCTCAACTACAAGAGTTTTATCATCTTTGGCTGTAACTCCCACGTCTTCAATTTTACCTTTGCCTGTGTTGTACGCTTCGGCACCTTTGATGTAGTAGAGGGCAGAAGGATCGTAGGCAGCTGTTTTCGGATTCAGTACCCGTTTCCAGGAGTATTCAAAATCCTTAGCTGTCAGTGGGTCACCATTCGACCATTTTGCATCATCACGGATAGTAAAGGTGTAGGTTTTGCCGTCAGGAGATACATCTACTTTGCTGGCAGCGCCTTCTACGATTTTACCGGCCTTATCGTATGTATACAGCCCTTCATACAAGTTATCAATCACAAAGTAGGACGTTGTATCTGATGCGAAAGCAGGGTCTAGCGTATAAGGCTCCCCACCTGCCAGATTGGCAGTAATTTCTTGCGGGATATCTGCTTGAGGCGTAGCGGACGGGTCGTTGCTTGCTGTTTTGTCCGAAGTACCCGAGCATCCAGCCAAAGCCGTTACGGCCAAAAGTAAGATGATCGTCATCCAATGCATTTTTTTCATCGTGGTTTTCCTCCATTACTGTGATTAGTTATGCCAAAAATAAGGTATACGTACCGGGATTTATTCATCCTCCTTTCCCGCAGGTATGCCGCGTGTGCGCACTTCGATAAAGGAACTGCCGTTTTTCCTGCGGTTAGGCGAGAAGCTGCGGATCATGGTGACACCCCTCCTTGTCCAATTTGGATCTCTCTGTTGTTAATGTTGTGAGCGCGGGTCAAGTGCATCCTGAAGTCCATCTCCAAGTGTATTGAACGCCAGCATGGTGAGCGATATCATCAGCCCGGGGAAAAATAGGCGCCACCATTGACCGCTTAAAATAACGCCAAGTGAATCGTTAGCCATCGTCCCCCAGCTGGCCGAAGGAGACTGAATCCCCAGACCGAGAAAGCTCAGGAACGATTCGGCAAAAATAGCCGACGGAATAGTGAACGTCAAATTTACAATAATGATTGCCGCTGCGTTCGGTAGCAAATGTCTGAAGATAATACGTGAATGAGATGTCCCCAAGCTGCGGGCTGCTAACACATATTCTTGCTGCTTCAGCTGTAAGATTTGCCCACGCACTACACGGGCCATACCGACCCAGCCAGTAATAGATAATGCAATAATCATCGTGAGTAGGCCTGGCTTCATAATGACGAGCAGCAGAATGATGACCAGCAGATAAGGAATACTATACAAAATTTCAATAATACGCATGAGAATGCTGTCGATCCGGTCGCCCGTTTTACCGTGCCCAGCACAATAGCCAGCAACACAGCCGACGAGAATGCCAAGCACCAAATCAATGGCGGCAGCGGCAAAGCCGATCATGAGTGAAATTCTAGCCCCGGCCCATGTCCGTGCCCATACGTCCCTCCCCAGATCATCCGTGCCAAACCAGTGCTCTCCCGAAGGAGAAAGATTCGTCTTCAAAAGGGATTGATCACTGGGTGCATAAGGAACCATGGAAGGTCCAATAATCGCCAGCACAATAATAATGATAAGTAGGGAAAGCCCCAACAGAGCAAGCTTGTTGTTAAAAAGTCTGCGTAGCCGATCCCGCCAGGGTGATTCTTTGGGTCTGGTCAACGTGGGGGTGGGGATCTGGCTGCGGTCTACAAGACTAAACAGGCTGTCCTTTTCGACAGTAGGTGCTGCTTTCATGTTAATCTCCTTTGCTGTCTAATTTGATTCGCGGATCGACAAGGCGATAGGATATATCAATTAAAAATAAAGTAACGACCAGAATGGCACTATAGAAAATGGTCGTCCCCATAATCACTGGATAATCCCGGTTAAAGATACTGTCTACGAAGTATTTACCGATGCCGGGAATGGCGAATATTTTTTCAACGACAAAGGTACCTGTAATAACGGAAGCGAATAACGGTCCGATAAAGGACAGCACCGGAATCAACGCGTTGCGTAATCCGTGACGAATGACTACTGCCCAAGAGGACAACCCTTTTGCTTTGGCAGTGCGTATGTACTCCTCATGCATAACTTCCAGCATACTCGTCCGCATAAAGCGGGCGATAACGGCAAGCGGTGAAACAGCGAGAGCCAGCGACGGAAGCACCGTATGCTGCCAGGTTCCCCATGAGGCGACCGGAAGCAGGTGCCATTGGACGGCAACATACTTGATTAACAGCGGTGCCAATATGAAGCTGGGTACGGAAATACCAACAATGGCGATAAACATCGAGATATAATCCAGTGGTCGATTATGGTGTAGAGCAGCCAGCGTTCCGAGCGAAATACCGGCAATAATCGCGACCACGATGGATTGAATACCCAGCAATGCAGAAGGTGGAAAACCTCGGGCGATAAGCATATTGACGTCCGTCGTTTTCGATTGAATAGACGGGCCCATATCCAGCACTAGCAGATTTTTTAGATACAGCACATACTGCACAGCGAGCGGCTTGTCCAGATTGTACCTGGCACGCATGTTTTGCAATACCGCTTCCGGAATCGTTTTGGAATCGTTCGAGAATGGATCACCCGGAATGATGTGCATGATGATAAACGTTAAAGTGACGATAATCCACAACGTTATGAACATCGTAAAAAGACGCTTTAAAATGTACATGGGGCTTTATTTCTCCTGTCTATCAAGCTGATTTACATACTATTGCTGCTGAAATTTTAAAATAAATAAAAGTATATAAGAATACTAGGAAATAATAAGACGGTTTAGGTGACATGTCAAGGTAAGGTTTTACATTATAGAACACAGGTCAAATTTTCGTCACAGGTTTTCCATTTATATGAGGCTAAGATTCCGCTCATTCCTCTCGACGAGTATCCTGCGGTGTGTTATGATGATACTCTGATAACGTGTTAACGAACTAAAGCGTTTGCCACCTGTTCTTGGATACGGGGGTCACCATTGTTGGAGGGGAATAAGATGAGAAAAGCAGCCATGTTTACGATGTTAATTGGATTGATGATGATCGTGTTGGCCGGATGTTCCGGCGGTAAGGATGACAGTAAATTGATTATTGGAATTGATGATAAATTCGCCCCGATGGGCTTTAGAGATGAAAATAACGAGCTGACCGGCTTTGATATTGATTATGCAAAAGCGGCCGGGGAACAAATGGGTAAACAGGTGGAATTTCAGCCGATTGACTGGTCTGCCAAAGAATCCGAGCTGAACAGCGGACGTATTGATCTCATTTGGAATGGATACACCATTACGGATGAGCGTAAGGAAAAAGTGCTGTTCACGAAGCCATATCTGAAAAACAGTCAGGTGATTGTCATTCCGGCTACTTCCAGTCTATCCAAGCTGGCTGATCTGACGGGCAAAACGGTCGGACTCCAGACGCTGTCTTCAGCAGCCGATGCATTGGATGCAAATCCGATCAAAAGTAAATTGAAGCAAGTGTCCGAGTTCCCGGATAATGTTCTCGCTTTGACAGACTTGAAAACCGGACGTCTGGATGCGGTTGTCATTGATGAAGTTGTTGCCAAGTATTATATGTCAAAGGAACAAGGGACGTATAAGCTGCTTGATGAATCTTTGGCCCCTGAGGAATACGGCATCGGCGTGAAAAAAGGAAATGAAGAGCTGTTGACGCAGCTGCAATCCGCTTTGGATGAGCTGCACAAGAACGGAAAAGCTGCTGAAATTTCGAAAAAGTGGTTTGGTGAAGATAAAGTATTAAATTAATACGTAGTGTATTGAACTAAGGGTTTAGGAGTCGAAGGTCATGAGTATGGAATATATTTTACGAATTATGAAGCCTATGCTTGAAGGGGCACAGATGACGGTTATTTTATTTTTCATCACGCTCATCTTGTCTATTCCATTGGGTTTTATCGTTACGTTGCTGGCCAAAAGCCGGATTAAGCCAATCGCCTGGCTGATGCATACGTACATTTATGTTATACGCGGCACGCCGCTATTGCTGCAATTATTGTTCTTTTGTTTTGGTCTGCCGATGTTGCCTGTCATTGGGGAGTATCTAGTATTGGACCGGACAACGGCTGCGGTACTGGCATTTGTACTGAATTATGCAGCTTATTTTGCAGAAATTTTCAGAGGCGGGATGTTGTCGATTGATAAAGGGCAATACGAGGCTTCGCAAGTGCTGGGCTTGAGCAAGTCGCAGACGCTGATTAGAGTCATTGTGCCGCAAATGGTACGGATTGCTTTGCCTGCGGTAACCAATGAGGCGACAACACTGGTAAAAGATACGGCACTACTGTATGCAGTAGCGGTACCGGAACTGCTGCATTTTGCCAATACGGCTGTAAACCGTGATTTCTCGATTGTACCTTATGTTGTAGCGGCGGTTATTTATTTGTTGTTAGCTTTGGTGCTGACGCTATTCTTCAGGGCGCTGGAAAAACGTTTTAAATTCGAGTAAAAGGAATGTCGAGATATGAATACTAATGCAATAGAAGTTACCGATTTGAAAAAATCGTTCGGCAAGCTCGACGTTCTGAAAAGAGTGAGCTTTAACGTTAAAGCGGGCGAGGTTGTAGCCGTCATTGGTCCTTCAGGTTCAGGAAAAAGTACCATGCTCCGTAGTTTGGTGCACCTGGAAGATGTGACGGGCGGGACGATCCGCATTCATGATAAAGCACTGGTGGAAAACGGTCAGTACGCTCCAGCAGGTGATATTAAGGGCATTACTACCGGGATGGGCATGGTGTTCCAGCATTTTAATCTGTTCCCTCACTTGACGGTGCAGGATAATCTGGAGCTGGCTCCGAAGCTGGTGAAAAAGGTGAGCAAGGCTGAACTGCGTCGCCAAAGCGCTGAGTTGCTGGCTAAAGTCGGATTGGCAGATAAAGCAGATGCGTATCCATCCCGACTGTCGGGAGGACAGAAGCAGCGTGTGGCGATTGCCCGGGCAATGATGATGAACCCTGATATTTTACTGTTTGATGAGCCGACCTCGGCTCTTGATCCCGAGCTGACGGGTGAGGTGCTGCGGGTTATCAAAAAGCTGGCTGAGGAACATATGACGATGGTCATCGTGACCCACGAGATGAACTTTGCGAGAGATGTGGCGGATCGTGTCATTTTTATGGATAATGGAGAAATTGCAGAATCCGGTACACCAGAGCAGATTTTCAACAATCCGCAACTGGAACGGACGAAGGTGTTTTTGAATCGGGTGGGGGATTAAAAATATAGTTGCTTGTTGGGTGTGTGTCGGGGAGGCGCTGCGCGTGCAGATTGTTCTTCCGATCGCTGTTATCCCCGGATTTTTTCATTGGAATAGAAATTTAAAGGTGAAAATCCGGGGATAAAGGCGAACGCTCCGCATCTTCAGAACAATTCTGCCCGCTCCGCTCACTGACCATCTGGCAAGCAATATGTTTTTAAGCAAGTAATGTGGAGTTAGAATAAGAGAGGGAGATGGCCAGTGCCATCTCCCTTTTTGTAGTTGCAGGGATGTGAACTGTGTAACCACATTTGGGCAATATGTAGATTTAAGCGCGTGTACAGCTAACTTAGTGAGGGGGAGAAATCCTTAACTGGTATATAGGATAGAGATTAATATTTTTTAATCTTTACATACCTACCGAAGGTAGGTTTTAAATGATGAGAGGGCGAGTCGATCATGAATAAATCTCGCAACGAAATCATCTTTACGTTAATCATCAACCTCGTATTGCCTTATTTGGCTTATCGTCTATTAATTCCACACACAAGCAGTCTGATAGCTCTGTCCATCGCTGCACTTGTACCGCTATGCGACTCGATCTACAGCCTTATACGGACCCGTAAAGCAGATGCTTTCTCCGGATTCATTTTTCTCGGCCTAATTCTTAGTGTTGTTGCTGTTCTCTTGGGCGGTGATGAACGCTTCATTTTGCTGCGGGAGTCTTATGTGACTGGTATTATGGGGGTGGTGTTTCTAGGTTCGCTGTTTTTTAGCAGACCATTAATTTATTATTTTGCCGAAAGATTCACAGGCCATAATCCACAGATGAACGATAAATGGGAGAAAATTCCGCGCTATCGCTTTAATTTCCGCCTGATAACGGCGGTGTGGGGACTCAGCCTGTTGCTGGAAGCCTTCATCAAAGTTGTGCTGGTATATTCGCTGTCGATACCGACCTTTCTGGTCGTATCGCCGTTCTTCACCTACGGGCTTATTGGTTTGACGATCTGGTGGAATATTGGTTTCATTAAACGAATAAAAAGACAGACAACCGGGAGGTAAAAGATTATGCAAGACAAAGCGATGAACGACAGTCTAAAAAAGCTGCTTGAGATTGCCGAAGAGATGATTATGGAGAAAGGCTGTCGGGCGACGACACTACAGGATATTGCGGATCGCAGCGGACTGACTAAAGGAGCCATTTACCATTATGTCAAAAGCAAAGATGAATTGTTCGGTATGATTCTGGAGGCGGGAATGGAGAAAACCAATCAGCGTTTTTTTGAATCTGTCGCCCGGACTCCCGCAGGACCAGAAGGAATCAAGTCCCCGCTTAACACCTTAACTGAACGGCTTCGTAACATCGGCAGTGGGGACAGCGCTACCAGCCTGATTTTTATCTATCTACTCAGCCAACAGGATAAGCCCGCCGTGGCAGGAATTCTGAAACGTTATCATGAAGCATCTATCCTCACTGCCAAAACGTGGATCGAAGTCGGACAGCAGAATGGAGCTATCCCTATTTCAATCGATGCGGACAGGACAGCTCGGATGTTCACCGTGTTCAAGAACGGACTGCAAGTTCAGCATAACATAGTGACCGATGGCGATAAAATCAACGAACTGGAAATTTACGAGTTCTTGATGAATGCGCTGGGGGGCGCAGGCAGAGGCTAGTGAGCCCCTCCATTCGTTTTGTTATCCCCGGATATTACCTTTAAATTTATATTTATTGAGGAAAAATCTAGGGATAACAGCGATCGGAACGGGTAATTTGCATGCGTAGCGGGTTCACCACCATAACTCCTCCATCATCTATCTATTACGATCAACAATTTCTTTGTCCTCGCTAAATACTTCAATCATCGTTAATGCCCCCGCCCGGTACCCGTGAATGAATGCTGCTGCGGAGTGCAGGGAAGTTGACTCGCTTAATAAATCAAACATGACTTCAATTGACTCAAACTCGACTGCTGGTAATTTGCTTTTCAACATCTCCATGAGATCACTAATTTTTTGATTCACTTTTTGAGATTCAGGGTCGGTTGAATTTATCTGTTCACTGGGACGCCAATTCCCATAATACATATCCTCCAAAATCATTTTCATCATGCCTCCTTATGAATACTGATTATTTATATAAGTTGAGCTAAAGATGTACATACGGCGCCACTACGCGGTCGGATGGTGCTTCCCATCGCTGTTGTGCCCGGATTTCTTAATCAAGCTAAGAAGGTTGAAATCCGGCCACAAAGGCGAACGCTATCGCTTGTACAGCACCATTCCGCCCACTCCGTTCTTATTCCACTTGTTATACTCTTTAAATAAATTTATGCGAAAAACGCATAAAAATCAATATGCAGTTTTCGCATGGAGTAAACTTTGCTTGGGTGATGAGCAATGTATAAGAGAATTCGCGATTTACGTGAGGACAAAGACTTAACACAACAGACCATGGCTGAATTATTACATATCTCACAAACGACCTACTCTCGATATGAAAATGGGACCTTGGACGTTCCCAGTGTCGTCTTAATCAAATTGGCAGATTTCCACAAGGTAAGTATCGACTTTATTCTTGGTCAGACAGATGATCCTGAACGTTGTACCGGTAAAAAGAATAGCATGCAAAATAAAGCTCTATGATGACCGCAGGAGCTATATTTCAATATTCTGTTATATGCTTCGTTGGGAAATATACACTTTAATAAAACGAATTTAGGAGAATCCGTCTGTCCCCATTAAGAGCTTTTGCATATGAAGGGACAACTCAAGATTTCAAGGTAAAGTTGAAGATAAATAATTTTTATGCGAAAAACGCATAAAAATCAATATGCAGTTTTCGCATGGAGTAAACTTTGCTTGGGTGATGAGCAGTGTATAAGAGAATTCGCAATTTACGTGAGGACAAAGACTTAACACAACAGAGCATGGCCGACTTTTTAGGTATCTCACAAACAACCTATTCCCGATATGAAAATGGGAATCTGGACGTCCCAAGTGTGGTCTTAATCAAATTGGCAGATTTCCACAAGGTGAGTATCGACTTTATTCTTGATCAGACAGATAATCCTAAACGTTACAGGTAAAAAGGCATAACATGCACAGCAAAAAAAGCTCCCGTGATGATTCACAGGAGGTTTTTTGCTGGAATTATTCATTAAGTCGTCCCATCATAACTGTGTTGAGGTAATTACCATCGGACAGAATTTTGTCCTTTTTTAATATGCCTTCGCTCTCAAACCCCAGTTTTTTTATACTGAATTGCACTCCTTAAAATTGACATTGGAAAAACTCCATATGGGAAACCGACGGGACTGACCCCAGTTGCCATTGGCAGCTTTTTGGTTTTAACGATATAAGTTCTTGTCTTCAGCTTGGGACAAGAACTTATATTGTTTCCGATTAGATGAATATCTAAAAAATCCGACATAAAAATAGATTCGCATATTGCTCGAATAATTAAAAGCAGCGAAGACCTTCTTCCAACGTTACGAAACTCGATTACCCTTCAACGGCTTCTATAAAATTCAAAGAGAGCTAAACATAATAGAGTTAAAGCTTTAATTTGCTAGGTTTATATGCAAACGCTATCATTCTATAATTTACACATAAGGGAGGTAAAAGTAAAAAAACGGGATATGCACAGATAAGAGATGTGTTACAAACAGAATCAACTAACAAGCAGGTGTATGGGACAAACACAAAAATTTTAGGAGGTAGATTATGTTTAATTTTAGTAAGAAAATGATGACGGTAGTTCTTGCAGCTTCCATGAGTTTTGGGTTGTTTGCAACAACCTCAAGTGCAGCGACAGACTATTGGCAAAATTGGACCGATGGCGGTGGGACGGTCAATGCTGTTAATGGATCAGGCGGTAATTACAGCGTAACATGGAAGGATACCGGGAATTTTGTTGTCGGGAAAGGCTGGACTACTGGATCGCCAAACAGAACGATTAACTACAATGCCGGTGTCTGGGCGCCGTCCGGTAATGGATACTTGGCTCTCTACGGGTGGACGAAAAACTCACTCATCGAATATTATGTCGTTGATAGCTGGGGGACTTATCGACCTACCGGAACGTATAAAGGTACGGTGACCAGTGATGGGGGCACATATGACATCTACACAACAATGCGATACGACGCCCCTTCCATTGAAGGCGAAAAAACGACGTTTATTCAGTACTGGAGTGTTCGACAGTCGAAGAGACCGACCGGGGGTAACTCCACGATCACTTTCAGCAACCACGTGAAAGCATGGGCGAGCAAAGGAATGAATCTGGGGAATAGCTGGTCTTACCAGGTGTTAGCAACAGAGGGGTATCAAAGTAGTGGGAGTTCTGACGTAACGGTGTGGTAATCACTCAACCACAAGCTGTTCAACGAACAGGCGCGGTTGGGACTGTCTCACGGGATAAGCGGGTTTTGAGAGCTGTCTGATAGATAGGGTTTAAATGAATCGATCATAAGTGATTTGACTTGGTAATTTAAGCGCAAAAAAGGCACGTTTTCAGTTTTGAAAATGTGCCTTTTTTGCCATTAATTTAAAGTCGAAATGGCAAACGTAACAATGCGTGTCATCTGCTTAATTTGCGCCCTTCTTTGTCGAGAAACAACAGTTCGTAGTATTTTTTTGGTCGCCCTTTACTGTTGTCTCGTTTTTCAAATACCGTTTGTACGTATTTACTTTCTTCAATTTTGTTAAGGATACGGTTTGCACCTCTGACGGTCATGGACAGGCATTGAGCAACATCCTCAGAGGATAATTTATTTGTTCTCATGATTTCTGCGTAGGACATGATTTTTTGCAAGTTAATGTTGTTTATTCCGATAGTTTTGGCTAACGCGATGATTTCCGGGTCCCCCTGTTCAGAGAACTGTATGACATTCATGCTCCGCATTGGGCCGATAACCTTCTGATCCTCGTTTATAAAAAAGCTGCAGCTGCCCGTAAAGGCTTCCGCCTGTCTGTGAGCTTTGGTGGCGTTAATGTTAGCTTGAAAATATTCATGCCCTGAGCCCCACCCGATCTTCACCTTGTCGCTTATGCGCTCTTCCAGATACTCCAGCAGGGTGCAGTTATGCGCGTTAGAGGTGATTTTCATGAAATTTCCATAGGTGGTGTATAGTCTGACAAAGCCTTCCGAAATTTGGGCCGTGTCTGCCAGATTCACGCTGCGCAGAAATCTGCCGACAAGGACCTTTAGCTCATGAAGCTGCTCTTCAGATGGCGGTTCCGCCGTTTTGGTCGATAAGCATGCGACAACTGCCCTCTGACTCTTAAGCTTGAGGATGGTAATCTCGTTGATGATCTCTCTTATGGTCTCTTTAACGTTTTCCAAAGTGGGCCGGATTAAGATATATCTGACTCCGTGCTTTTTGAGTTCTGGAACAAAGTGGCCGAACGCCGTGATGGACAGGTCTATTTTCTTATCTTCCCACAGAGTGATATGGTTTTCGAGCATTGTTTCCACCCGTTCGAGCAGATCGTCGTTGTTAATGGGCTTTCCCTCATGAGTCAGGTATTGTTGGAATTCACTGAAAGAATCGATAATATACGCATAATCCACATAGATCCTAGATATATCAAGCTCAGGATATGTAACCAGTAGCCGGAAAAGTTCCCTATATAGAAGGTTTTCATTATCCTGCAAAATGTGAATAGGTACTTTTTCATCCAAGCATTCCTTATCAATTGACTCGTAAAGCATCCTGCCACTGATAACAAATCCATCTACCGAACCTAAGTTTTTAAGATATATGTCTTTTGTTTCCCGGAAGTTGTTGATCGTAAGAAAACGGAACTGACATACCGACCGCATTTCTTCTTCAATGGCGCGGAAATAGTCCATATGGGTCTCAGGCGTGATAATACCCAGCTTGATTTTCATGGTAGATTCCTTTCATAAACAGTTCAATCAAAAGAGTTATATCACAATAAATGTGATATTTCAATGTTCCGGTAGCCTCCAAAAAAAAGCGTTCTTAAAATGTCTTATTTTCTCTTTACATTTAATAAATTTAAAAGTACGATAAAATTGTTCTTAAAAAGTCTTAAAATAAGAAGGGGGGGATGTTTACTCTGTTCTTACGTTCATTCAATTTGTGTTTTGGGAGATGTTCATTGTGATTGAAGAAGCTGGAGACTTTTTGAGTATGGCCCATCAGCTGCAGGAAAAATTGGTCATGTACAGGCATCATCTGCATGCGATTCCGGAACTTGATTTAAGTTTGCCCAGGACAACTGCCTACGTAAAAGAGGTGTTGGAGTCGATGAGTCTTAAGCCCACTCCCGTAGGAGAATCAGGTCTAACGGTTACGATCGGCGGACAACATGCCGGGAAGGTGATTCTTATTCGTGCGGATATGGATGGGCTGCCCATTCAAGAAGAAACGGATATTTCTTTTGCGTCGTTGAATGGAAACATGCATGCATGCGGTCATGACTTGCATACTTCCATGCTGTTGGGAGCTGCGGAGATCCTGAAGGCAAACGAAGAGCAGCTTCGCGGGACGGTTAAGCTTATGTTTCAGCCGGGTGAAGAGACTCTGCACGGGGCAAAGATGATGCTTGAGAATGGGATTCTCGAAAATCCTAAAGTGGATGCAGCCATGATGCTTCACGTGTTGACTGGAATGCCAATTCCTGCCGGGCAATTTGTAGTGCCTGAGGCCGGAGAAGCGATTTCAGCTTCTTCTGATTGGTTCGAAGTAATCATCCGCGGAAGGGGCGCACATGGAGCGATGCCTAGTGCCGCAGTAGACCCATTAAATGTAGCTGCTCATCTTCATCTGGCGCTGCAGGGGATCGTAAGCCGTGAAATTTCGCCAATGGAGAGTGCAGTTCTTACAATTGGAGTGATGGAAGGTGGAAGTACAAACAACGT
Organism: Paenibacillus sp. FSL P2-0322; assembly: GCF_037975315.1. Taxonomy (NCBI): domain Bacteria; kingdom Bacillati; phylum Bacillota; class Bacilli; order Caryophanales; family Paenibacillaceae; genus Paenibacillus; species Paenibacillus sp. FSL P2-0322. The sequence continues at coordinate 1,126,738 of NZ_CP150243.1, forward strand.
GATTCCCGATACTGCCAGAATGAAAGGCAGCGTACGCACATTTAACGCCGCATTGCGGGATGAAATGGAAACCCGTATCCACGAAATTTCTGCAGGTATTGGAGTAACTTTTCATGCAAAGGTGGATGTGATTTATACCAGGGGCTGTCCTGAGGTGAAAACGGAAAGCGGGCTGAACCATCAAATGAGAACTACTATTGCCAACACTTTTGGCGCCAGTTCCTTTATCGGTATAACACAATTGATACCCGGTGGTAAATTAATGGGATCAGAAGACTTCGCATTTGTATCACAAGCGGTGCCAAGTACCTCAGTGTTTATTAACGCAGGCAATACCGAAGAAGGTTATGGTTACCCTATGCACCATCCAAAGACGATGTTCTCGGATGAGGTACTTTATAAAGGGGCTGCGGCATACGCTGCTTTCGCCAGAGATTGGCTTGAAAGTAATAGATAATATCTAAACAAAACTAGGAGGAATTGAAATGACTGAGCGACGTATGATTGGACCAACAAAATTTGAAGAGTACTCGGTGAAGTACAAAGACTTTCTATTAATGACCCGTCGTGACGGAATAATTGAAGTGCGGTTGCACACCGACGGAGGGCCGTATCAACATTCTTGGGAAGCCCATACTGCATGGTCCCATGCATGGTCAGATATTGGCCGTGACCCTGAAAACGAGGTAATGATCATTTCTGGAACAGGGGATAAATGGGTAATAGGGAACCCTGATGTCTGGAATACAAAATTTATGGACTGGCCGAAGCAAAAGAAGCTCGAACAGTATCATGAATCGCTGAGACTGCTTGAAAATTTGATATTCTGCATTGACATCCCCACAATAGGGGCGATCAATGGGCCGGGAACGCATTGTGAACTCGCAACTCTCTGTGATATTACTATTTGTACAGAAGACGCGGACTTTTTTGATCCTCATTTTCTGGGAGGCACACCTCCCGGAGATGGAATGTTACTCACGCTGCAGAACATGATAGGTTTCAAGAAAGCAGCATATTACGCTTACACTGGCAAGAATATCAATGGTCAAACCGCATTGGACCTAGGCATAGTTAGTGAAGTCCTCCCCCGCGAAAAGCTCCTTCCACGTGCTTGGGAACTTGCGGAGATGATCATGCAGGCACCACGTTCAACGAGACATCTCTCACATTCAATTATATCCCGTCCATGGAAACAAGCCTTGGTCAGTGATCAAGGGTTCCAGCTTGCTCACCAAATGTTCGATATGGCTATTGATGAAGAAGGTGCTCTTGAGAGACTGATGAAGATGCAAGGACGTCTAATGGGCAACGAAGTTCAATAGAGATATGGCGGGACCTACAAGATTCGAAAAATATTCGGAGAAGTACAAGGACTTGTTCTTCATGACTCGCCGTGACGGCATACTCGAAGTGCGTATGCACACTCGCGGGGGACCTCTTCAATTTGACTGGGCGACCCAAACTGCATATGGCAATGTATGGTCAGATGTTGGCCGTGACCCTGAAAATGAGGTGATGATCCTTACAGGGACAGGAGATTTGTGGCAAATAGGCAATCCTGAAGTCTGGACAACAAAATTCATGGATTGGCCGAATAACCGGAAACTGGAATTATATCATGAATCGTTGAGAATGATTGAAAATATGATCTATTGCATCGACATCCCCACAATTGGGGTGATCAATGGTACAGGCTCACACTGGCAAATGGGAACGCTTTGTGATATTACCATTTGTGCTGAAGGCACAGAGTTTTTCGATGCTCATTACCTAGGCGGTGTACCGCCTGGAGATGGAATCGTCTTAGCACTTCAAAATATACTGGGAATCAAGAAAGCGGCATTTTGCGCATACACGGGTATGAATATTAATGCACAAGCGGCATTAGACCTCGGTCTGGTTAGTGAGGTACTGCCTCGTGAAAAGCTTCTTCCACGTGCGTGGGAACTGGCAGAGATGATCATGCAGGCACCTCGCTTTGTAAGACATCTTACTCATTCGATTGTGTCGCACACATGGAAAAAAGCCCTTGCCAACGATCAAGGTCTCCAGCTTACTCACCAATTGTATGACATGGCCATTGATGAAGAGGGTGTTCTTGAGAGGCTGATGAAAATCAAGGAACGTTTTCAGAGGAACGAGCGATAGTTTAAACGATGCCGAACGTTTATATTGGTCAAGCAGTAGGAAGATCTTATGCCAAAGAAAACTGAAAACTGAGAAAGGATGTAAGGGTGCTATGAAATCTTTGACAGAACTCTATAAGGTTGGCAGTGGACCATTCAGCCCCCATACAATGGGGCCGGAGAAAGCCGCCAGAATCTTCAAATCAGAAAATGAGGATGCCGAACGATTCAAGGCATTGATTTATGGTTCCCTTGCAAAAACAGGCAAAGGCCATATGACGGACAAGGCCATTATTAAAGCACTGTCACCATTTCCAACGGAGATTGAATTTGTTCCACACGCAGATTTTATTCTGCCCCATCCCAATACCATTGATTTTTTTGCTTACAAAGACGGGCGGCAAACAACATCCATGCGTGCTGTAAGTATCGGCGGCGGGGACATCGTTATTGAGGGACGGGAGGAGATGCTGGCGCCCGATGTCTATAGGGAGAATAGTTTTGTATAAATTAGTAAAATTTGTAAAGATAACAATATCCGCCTAAGCGATTACGTCGAGCAGTGTGAAGGCAAACAGATATGGGATTTTTTCTATGGGATTTGGGAAGCGATGAAGCATTCGGTCAACGAGGGGCTTTCAGTCACAGGTATTCTGGAAGGCGGTCTCCATGAGAACGCAAGGCGCAATTTCTTTATAATCAGCGGCATATTGATGAGAGCCCGGAGACGCGGGAAAACAGGATTGTCAGCGCATATGCTTTCGCGGTCAGCGAACAAAATGCCGCCGCCGGTGCAATCGTAACGGCCCCGACCTGTGGGGCCAGTGGTGTCATGCCGGCCGCGCTCCTTTATATGCAGCAAAAGAAGCATGTCTCGGACGAACAGATCCCCCGGGCTCTGGCAGTAGGCGGGCTCATTGGCAATCTGGTCAAGCAGAACGCCTCCATCAGCGGTGCTAAATGCGGCTGCCAGGGGGAGGTTGGCACTGCTTGCTCTATGGCATCGGCTGCACTGGCAGATCTGTCTGATATGGGTATCGACCAGATTGAGTATGCAGCGGAGGTTGCGTTGGAGCACCATTTGAGGTTGACCTGTGATCCTATTAACGGACTTGTTCAGATCCCTTGCATCGAGCGGAACGCCGTGTGGCTGAAAAGCCTGTGCAAACATTGGGCCGCAAGCGAGATCACACGCGGGATGATAAAATCCTTGAGGCGACAATCGACATCCTCGCCGATACGAGTTTCGATGGTATGACAATGGACATGGTCGCGGCTCGAGCAAAGGCTGGGAAGGCGACGGTTTACCGCCGCTGGTCTTCCAAGGCGGAGTTAGTCCGAAACGCCTTGGCCTGGATGAATCGAAATCATCTTGAGCTCGAAAGCTTGCCTGATACAGGAACCTTGCGCGAAGATCTCCTCGTGCTTTTGAAGCCGCAATCGATCGCGGAAGAAGAACGAAAATTTCGAGTCTTAGCGGGTCTAGGCTCCTTTTTGCAGCATCCGGAATTTGCCGAAGCAGGAACAGCCGGGATTTTCGAGCCATGGGTTGTTGTGAACCGCGAGCTTATGAACCGAGCCGTCGTCCGCGGTGAAATTCCCGCTCACGCGGACATTGAGATGGCTTGCCAGGTCATTACTTCAATGGCTTCCTTTCGCGGACTCATCCAGCGCAAACCGTTCGACAAGCCTTTCTTCACAGCGCTAATCGATGGCATTCTACTGCCTGCACTCAAAAACCCGCAAACAGCTCCAAATATCATGGACAGATGATGACGAGGCGCTTACCAGAAGAATCTACAAGGTGGATCAATCACAGAAATGATTCAACTAACGGGAAACAATATTTGAATTTAGAACAGGGTTTGAAAAGTGAAATATAAGGGATTAGGAGGCACGGGTTTGCTCGTTTCGAAGTTTGCGCTGGGAACGATGATCTTCAGAGGTAAGAACTTTCCGATGAGTGTGGCGATGGGGGCGCTGAATAAGCAAGATCGTGCAGGTAGGGGGCATTTTCCTTTTTTAAATGACAATTGCCCTTATTCCCCGTCCACGTACCTAAAAAAGGCAGGATCGGGGAGTGTCCTTATCCTGCCTTCTTGGGTGTTATATGTTTTCTACTGTACTAACTTATCCAATTCTGGCTGCAATTTGGTCCGCAAAACATACAACATGATGGCACCAACAAGGAATGCGACCGCATCCGCAATGACAAGCGACCAGACCACCCCGTGGAAGCCGTTCATTTGATTGGCGATAAACAACACAGGAATCAGAGTAATCCCTTGAATAATTGACATAATAAACGCGGCAGTTCCTTGCGCTGATGCTTGGAAGATCCCGGTAAACAATGTGGTCATTCCTGTAATGAACAAGGATAGGAACGTCACATGTAGAATGTAGCTGCCCATTCCAATTAATTGCGAGTCATTTGTAAATAAACCAATTAAGTGGTCGGAAATCAAATAGACGATAATGCCGAATACGACTGCTAACGCCACAATCACTTTGATCGTAAATCCAATGGTGTTCTTCATGCGTAATTTATTCGCTGTGAAAGAGAAGGCAATCAACGGCACGACTCCCTCGCATAAGCCCATCAGAATAAACTCAGGAAATTGCAATAAACGTGATGAAATTCCGTAAGCCGCTACGGCCTGATCCCCGTATTCGACAAGAAAATGGTTAAAGATGAGCGACATTGCACCCAAAAAGATACTCATAATAAAGACGGGAACTCCGATTTTGAATACATTGCTCAGAATGTCCTTGGTAGTCTTGAACCATTTTACGGAGACGGTTAAGAATTGGCTCTTATATCCCATATGGAAGGCGTAGAATGCACTCGCAACCAAGTTAGAAATGACCGTAGCAGACGCAACGCCGATCACATCCCAATGGAGCACGAAGATGACTAACGCGTCGAGAATAATATTTATAACAACACTGAGAATCATACCGATCATCGACGTGATTGCTGCACCCTCCGAACGCACGATATTCTCCAGTGTGAAGAATAATACGACGAATGGTGAGCCAATAAGCATAATCGTGACATAGTCCTTCGTGAATCCGAAGGAGCCAGACGTTGCTCCCAGGCCATGAACGATTGGATTGATCAACGGGAGACCGACCGCCATTACGATAAGACCGAGAACTAAACTGCTGTAAAAGGCGAATGAAGACACATGCTTCACATCGTCATATTTTTTCTCTCCCAGCAAACGGGAGATGAATGTGCCACTACCCATGCCTATCAAGTTGCCTAGCGCCATAATGATCGCGAATAACGGCAAGGTTAGTGCGAGTGCGGTTAACATAGCAGTATTGCCCAGTGTACCAAGGAAATAGGCATTTAAGATGGAATAAATGACACTCATTGACGTGCCTAGCATCATTGGTATAGCGAAGTGAGCTACGGCTTTTGCGACCGGTGCTTTTTCAAAGTAATGGAGGTTTTCTGCATCCATGCGGATCACTACTTTCTTTATTTATTTTGCCTTTCAGTCTAACACTGTTAGGTTGTACCTTACAGTGTTAGATGGTATCATGAACCAATGAACCTGTAAAGCATAAACTTACACTGTTAGATAAAAGGGCGGATGACATGAAAAAGCAGCAACCTCAGATTTCGGAGGATAAGATTTTGGAAACCTCGTGGGAGCTTCTTGGAGAGGAGGGCATCGAGAAATTAAGCATGAGACGATTGGCCGACAGGTTAGGGATTCAGGCTCCCTCTCTGTACTGGTACTTCAAGAGCAAACAGCATCTCTACCAGCGTCTGGCCAACCAGGTATCGAAAATGATTCTGGAAGAGTTCCACTCCGAGGGGGAATGGAAGGAGCAGCTGACGGGGCTTGCGGTAACGGTACGGAGCGTGCTCAGCCGATATCCCTGCTCCACGCAGCTCATGATGATGACGCTGCCCCACGAACCGGACATCATCCGGTTCACCAACCGTATGCTGCTCTGCGTGGAATCGACGCCGCTTGAGCAAGAGCAGAAAATGCAAGTGGTTACTACGCTTGTGAACTATGTCTTCTATTTCGTTCTAGACGATTATCAGCATGAGCGCAATGTCTCCGCTATCTTTAAGGACCAGAAAGCGCATCCGGGTGAGGAGATGATTCGCCTTCTGGACTCCATGAGCGAGACGGATGTGGGACTGTTTCGGAGGATGTTCACGAACGGGCTGTTCAATCTGATGGGAACCGACGGGGCGTTTGAGTTCGGCTTGAAGCTGATTCTGTTGGGGATTGAGCAGGTGATAAAGGAGCAGGAAAGTAGTATGTAAAAACCGCCCATCCGGTTATTGGATGGGCGGTTTCAATTAGGTTATGTTTACCCTAAATTGTTAGTGAATTTATAATCTTCTGCCTGTCTTTTTTCCTTTGTAAACGTGATTTACTTGTATTAATCATCAAGACAGGAAATATGTATCTTCAACTCAATTACTAAGCATAAAACCAAACGAGTACGTTATTTATACAAGGAACCATAGAATGGCCGGATATGTATAATATCGCCGAGCACTTCAAGCGTGTACCTGCGATTAGGTTTGCCGAAATCAAAGGAGCTGATCATATGCTTGTCCTTACTCATGCGGAAGAACTAGCAACTAGCATCCGACAGTTTTGTCACAGGTGAGAACCATCCGTGAATAGATTGGGTATCTCTTGAATCAAAGTATTATAATGAGGTGATAAGAAGTTTTGAACCTTAAGAGCAACCCGGAAGAAACATCTTGGTGCTTGGAAGCGGCGGATGAGTGAAAAGCGTTTGTTTACAGATAACATCAACACGATGTCTCTTAAGCATGTCTATACCAAGACCTTACATTCGGAGCAGTTGAATTGACGTACCGCCCATCAAAAGAAGATTAACGCTTTTCACCAAAAATCAGGAAGTGTTTATTGAATTAAAGGGACACGTTAGTTCAATAAAACAGCGGCAGGCTCAGACTGATAAAAATAAAGTCCGAGCCTGCCGCTGTTTTATATTGGAGCCAGTCATATAATTATAATCCGGAGCCTGACGGTAAACTATACCCAGCTACCTTGTATCCCACAGACGGTTCTTGCGAGCTGTTACTCTGAAAATAAAGCATCCGTTGCAACCGGATGAAGGATAGGCAGTGGCTGAAGGGAGATGGTCCGGTCGAGATGAACAAACGCATCATAACGATCCGTCATGCTGGAAGGCACATAATTGCCGAAGCTTTATTGGCTTACTAACACAATCGGGTCGTCAACGCGGATATATTATGAAAATTCACATTCTCTGCCGCCATTAGGCTATATAAAAGTACCAACTGGGGTTGCATTATTCCGTGTTTCCTTTTAAAAGATATCCGTCGACAATGAAACCCGAACCAGGGAAATTATCTTTAGGAAAGGTCACGATCGCGCATGTTTGATCTTCATCATAATTTTGCGTTACTCTCGCCCAGAAGGTTGACGATCCTGTACGTAAGAGAATGGAGGCCTCCTTCTGTTTTCACATATAAGCAGATAACATACGAATGGTTGGCATTGTACTTATAACGTCTGGCCGGCCACCGTGAGATTCAACCATTTCTACTTCAATGATTTCTCCGGTTTGTACAAGAGATTTGATGACGTTTCCGCAAGTCGCCACGCTTAAACCGGTAATGTTAGAGACCGATGAAGTTGTTCCATGCTGCATTGACTTTAACTTGTTTTTACCAATTATACATTAAATTGTTAACTCGAATCGAGTTGTGTGGTAGATTTGGCAACTTGATCCTTATTTTTATATAAGTTATTATAAGTCATATAATATTAGATAATAAAAAGAATGTTAGGTATAAAGTCAGACGAAAGGGAGTGCTTGAGTGACTTTAAAAGAGCAATTGAGAAGCGGAGAAATGTACAACGATTATTCGGAGGCGTGTAGTGCTGCAAGACACAAAGCGTCTAAATTAACCAAGCTGTACAATAACAGCGATGATAAGCAGGAAAGAAAAGAAATCTTAGACAAGCTGCTAGAGAAATGCGGAGAAGACGTCCATTTTGCGAATGATTTTCGCTGTGAATTTGGGTTCAACATTACGATTGGCAATCACTTTTTCGCAAATTATGATTGCGTGATTTTGGATTGCGCGGAAGTTATGATTGGTAATGATGTTTTGTTCGGGCCTCGAGTTGGAATCTATTGCGCGAATCATGCAACAGATGCCGTTGAACGCAGAAATGGTGGTTGTTATGCGAAACCAGTAACCATAGGAGACGATGTATGGATCGGCGCCGGTGTTCATATTAATCCTGGAGTCTCAATCGGTAGCAATTCGATCATTGGTTCCGGGAGTGTCGTAACTAAAAACATCCCGGCTAATGTTATAGCTGCCGGTAATCCCTGCCGAGTGATTCGAGCTATTACCGAAGCCGATAAAACCGGATTTATGGATGCATGACAAAACCGATAGGTGGGATCATAAAAGAAGACTGCTGAAGTAAGCTTCAGGCAGTCTTCTTTGTGTTTTCTTTTCGAGGCGGCCCAAGGATATTTAAAAATAAGGAGAGGAATGCGAGTTTTTTCTACTTAAAATGATGCCCGCTAAAATTTCGCATAACGTCGTTATGCCTTCACGAAGCAATTCCTGACTGACGAACGAAAAACTTAATCGGATATGATGATTCTCATGTTCAACAGAGAAGCAGGAGGATCCCGGCAAAAAGGAAATTCCCTTTTTATTGGCTTCTGCTAGAACAAGATGCGATTGTACCCATTCCGGAAAGCTAAGCCACAGATTAAGTCCTCCTTGTGGCACCATCCAAGACACTTCTTTCGGGCAGCGCTCTGACAGAATTTCAAGCGCTAAATCGCGTCTTATTTTCAGTGTCGTTCTTAAGTTTTGCATATGACTTTCTACAATCGAAGGCTCGAGAAAAGGAAGCAGTATTTTTTGAGTCACCAATGGAGTACCTAAATCCGCGTTAGCTTTTGCAGCTAACACTCGCTTGAAAATAGAACCTGAAGCCGATAAAACGCCGATCCTACAGCCGGGTGCCAATATTTTACTCAATCCTTTTAAATAAATAACATGTCCATATTCATCCATGCTTTTAATTGGAGCAGGGGGGTGCTGATCATAATAGATTTCGCCCCAAGGATCGTCTTCGATAATAAGTGTTTGTGTATTTTGCGCCATTTCCAGAAGTTTCCTTCTTCGCTTATGGCTCATTAAGACACCGGTCGGATTATGAAAATTCGGAATCGTATAAATAAGTTTAGGATGATGTTTATCAAATAATTGCTGCAAAATATCCAAACGCATTCCTTCTTGGTCGAGAGGAACGGTTAGAATCGTAACGCCTCGATTTCGGAAAATATCGATAGCTCCGGGATATGTCGGAGCTTCAAGAATCACAACGTCCCCAGGACCTACGAATGTTCGAGCAATTAAGTCAATTCCTTGCTGCGAACCGTTCGTGACCAACAAATTTTCAATTTGCGTGTAAACGCCTAGACCGCTTAAATATTGCTGCATAGCGAGCCTAAGTTGTTGATCGCCCTGAGTATGACCGTATCGCGATAAAAAGGTTCCATCTTCTTGAATCAAGTGTTCAAACGCCGTTTTCAAATGTTGGTTAGGAAGCAATTCGGGATCGACCATGGAAGAAGCCAAGTGAATTTTTTGCGGCACATGATGAAATTGAGCGAGTTGGGAGCGCGGTAAATAATCCGGAACCGACAATTGCCAGTCCTGAGTTAATGGTTCTTCGATGCAGGCAGTCTCAATATCATTGTTTTTTTTACGGACAAATGTCCCGCTGCCTTGTACGGAATAAAGAAAATTTTGCTGCTCTAATTCGCGATATGCTTTGACTACTGTTAATAAACTGACATTAAGCTGCTTGGAGAGTACTCGAACAGAAGGCAATTTTTCACCTTCCTGCAGGAAACCGGATAAAATTTGATCAATCACGGCCAGCACAATTTGCCGAGTAATTGAAATCCCATTGTTTCGCTGAATATAGATGTGCATACGAAACCACCTCAAGTGTTATATCATCTAGTTGATTGTTATACATATAAGTCCTTTATAATGTCTACATTGTTTCATCATAACATAACACTTTAAGTGTTATTAGCGAAAAAAGGAGGAGAAGGATGAGATACTATGTAGTAGATGCTTTTGCGGAAAAGGTATTCGAAGGGAACCCTGCGGGCGTATGTATTTTGGAAGAATGGCTTCCGGAAGCAACGATGCAAAGCATCGCAACCGAAAATAATCTTTCTGAAACGGCATTCGCTGTTAAAGAAGGTGAAGATTATCGGTTAAGATGGTTCACACCGGCAGCAGAGATTGAGCTATGTGGACATGGGACTTTGTCTACTGCTTTTATTCTCGCCCAGTTTTATGAGCCAAACAGCAACAGGTTTGTTTTTCATACGTTAAGCGGGATCCTGACTGTTTTGAAAAAACAAAATCTGTTTGAATTGGATTTCCCGAATCGGCTTCCGGAATCTTTTGCTTTGACTCAGGATATGGTCGATGCGCTCGGAGTCACTCCTATAGAAACCTATTTAGGTCGTGATCTGATGTTTCTATTAGAAAACGAGGATCAAGTTCGTCAGTTAACCCCGGATTTTTCGAAGCTTAAACAGCTGCCGGATGGGCTAGGGGTCAATGTGACATCTCAAGGCAGTCAGTTCGACTTTGTCTCGCGAAGCTTTTTCCCAAAACTTAATGTCAACGAAGATCCGGTATGCGGTTCGGCTCATTGTAATTTGATTCCATTCTGGGCAGGACGATTAGGGAAGAACGAATTGGTGGCTCGGCAGGCGTCCCCTAGAGGAGGCACTTTGTATTGTCGTCTGGAAGGCGACAGAGTCGTGATGGGCGGTACAGCAGTTCTCTATGCTACATCTGAACTGCATCTCGATCACCTATAAAAAAACCTGAACGAACTAAAATAGCAGTTCAGACCTTTTTTTATTCGTATGTATTGAGTAGAGGAGTATCCTGAAATGAAATTGCATTATGGATGGATTGTACTATTTGCCACGTTCTTTGCGCTGTTTGCTGTCCAAGGCGTGCGATTGGCTTTTGGCGCATTTATTATTCCATGGGAGAACGAATTTTCCCTGGACCGAAGTATGACTTCTTTGATTTCGACCGTCAGTTTTATCGTGTATGGCCTTTCTCAACCTGTTGTGGGACGACTAATCGATCGATACGGCGCGAGAATGATTGTGATAGGGAGCACGGCTTTAGTTGGAGTAAGCGTCATATTGACTGCTATGACTCAGCAATCATGGCAGTTATTTTTATTGTATGGTTTCTTTGTTTCCTTAGGCGTAGGGGGAGCTTCCAATGTAGCAGCTGCAGCAATCGTGACGAAATGGTTTACAGCTAAGCGCGGTTTTGCTTTGGGGATCGTGGAAGCGGGTTTCGGAGTCGGGCAAATGATCATGGTTCCGGGCTCTCTTTTGCTCATTCAAGTTATGGGCTGGCGAGGGACGGTTGTCGTACTGGGATTGTTTTTATTGCTTTTAGTCGTGCCGGTGGTTGTTTTTTTATTACGAAATCAACCTGCTGATAAAAATCTTTCGCCGTATGGCGGCGTCAATGAACAAGGCGATACCGTAGCTGAAAACAAAAATTCTTCCCTATGGAGTGTTTTTGCCGTTTATAAGTTTTGGTTCATTATTATGCCATTCGTCATCTGCGGTTTTACAACTACGGGATTAATGGATACCCACTTGATTCCTTTCGCACATGACCATGGGTTCTCAACTCAAGTCACCGGGAGTGCGGTCAGTATCTTAGCCGCTTTTAACATTGCCGGCATCATACTGTCAGGATATTTGGCCGATCGCTGGAGCAGTCGTCGAATGCTGATTTTCTTTTATAGTGTTCGCAGTCTGTCTTTAATTCTTTTACTGGTCAGTCACGAACCGGTATTGCTGCTTATATTCGCGGCAGTATTTGGATTAGTCGATTTTGCAACAGTAGCGCCTACTCAACTGCTGGTTACCAAGCATTTCAACAAACATCGGGTAGGATTTATTATTGGATGGTTATTTTTGGGGCATCAGGTAGGTTCAGCTTTAGGGTCGTATATTCCAGGGTTACTATATTCTCATAATAACAGCTATTCCAGCGCATTTTACGCGGCTATTTTTCTTCTGGTTTTGGCCGTTATAATGACTTATCTATTACCCAAGAAAGAACTTGCTTCCTAACTTCAATACTTCATTTTCAGGAGAATATTCATGAAGCAAACCGTGGATTTTATAAACATGAAGCAGCGCGAAGAAAAAATCGTTGTGCTGACTGCCTATGATTATCCTTCTGCTAAGCACGCAGAACAGGGTAGCGTAGATATCATTTTGGTTGGCGATTCTCTCGGGATGGTGGTACTGGGTTACGATTCCACCGTCCCGGTTACGCTTGAAGATATGATTCATCATACTAAAGCAGTTAAACGAGGGGCAAAGAACACATTTATTATGGCGGACATGCCCTTTCTAAGTTATCACCTTACGGTGAAGGACACCTTAATCCATGCCGGCCAATTGGTCCAAGAAGCCGGTGCCCATGCTGTAAAACAGGAAGGAGCCGGTGAGGTTATCGAACATATTGCTGCATTGACGAGAGCCGGAATTCCTGTCTGTGCCCATTTGGGCCTGACGCCGCAGTCTGTCGGTGTCTTAGGTGGCTATAAAGTGCAGGGGAAAGATGCCCGATCTGCTCAACGTCTTCTGGAAGATGCGAGAAAGTGCGAAGCTGCCGGTGCCTTTGCTTTATTGTTGGAATGCGTGCCGAAGCAGCTGGCTGAAAAGGTTGCCAAGTTCTTGACTATACCTGTAATCGGGATCGGAGCTGGCTTGAATGTGGATGCTCAAGTTCTCGTTTACCATGATATTTTAGGCTACGGTGTTGAACGTGTGGCCAAGTTTGTGAAGTCTTATCAAAAACTAGATGCTTCTATATCAGAATCCATTCAGGCCTATGCAGCAGATGTGCGAACCAAACAATTTCCTGAAGAAATCCATTCGTTCAACATGAAGGAAGAGGAATTAAAAAGAGTTTATGGAGGCAAGGAATAAAACAAGCAGTGATTTGTGAAGGGTAACCGGTTTTGAAATTGAAAAATGAGAAGTT
>NZ_CP150243.1:1142500-2580000 GCF_037975315.1 Paenibacillus sp. FSL P2-0322
AGCGAATCGTATTTACGATGTAAATACTAGGTTAAGCTACAAAGAGCACACGGAGGATGCCTAGGCGCCAGGAGCCGACGAAGGACGTGGCGAACAACGATAAGGCCTCGGGGAGCTGTAAGCAAGCTTTGATCCGGGGATGTCCGAATGGGGAAACCCGGCTGTCTTCATCGACAGTCACTTTCTGCTGAATACATAGGCAGAATAGAGGCAGACCAGGGGAACTGAAACATCTAAGTACCCTGAGGAAGAGAAAACAATAGTGATTCCGTCAGTAGCGGCGAGCGAACGCGGATTAGCCCAAACCAAGGAGCTTGCTCCTTGGGGTTGTGGGACGTCTCACATGGAGTTACAAAGGAACCGGTTAGATGAAGAGGTCTGGAAAGGCCCGCCAGAGAAGGTAAAAGCCCTGTAGTTCAAAACTTGTTCTCTCCGAGACGGATCCCGAGTAGTGCGGGGCACGTGAAACCCCGTATGAATCCGGCAGGACCATCTGCCAAGGCTAAATACTCCCTGGCGACCGATAGTGAAGCAGTACCGTGAGGGAAAGGTGAAAAGCACCCCGGAAGGGGAGTGAAATAGATCCTGAAACCGTGTGCTTACAAGAAGTCAGAGCCCGATCTATGGGTGATGGCGTGCCTTTTGTAGAATGAACCGGCGAGTTACGTTCCCGTGCAAGGTTAAGGTGAAGAGCTGAAGCCGCAGCGAAAGCGAGTCTGAATAGGGCGATCTTGAGTACGTGGACGTAGACCCGAAACCGGGTGATCTACCCCTGTCCAGGGTGAAGGTGCGGTAACACGCACTGGAGGCCCGAACCCACGCATGTTGAAAAATGCGGGGATGAGGTGGGGGTAGCGGAGAAATTCCAATCGAACCCGGAGATAGCTGGTTCTCCCCGAAATAGCTTTAGGGCTAGCCTCGGAAAAAAGAATCGTGGAGGTAGAGCACTGATTGGGTGCGGGGCCCGCAAGGGTTACCAAGCTCAGTCAAACTCCGAATGCCATAGATTTAGTTCCGGGAGTCAGACAGTGAGTGCTAAGATCCATTGTCGAAAGGGAAACAGCCCAGACCATCAGCTAAGGTCCCCAAGTGTGTGTTAAGTGGGAAAGGATGTGGAGTTGCACAGACAACCAGGATGTTGGCTTAGAAGCAGCCACCATTGAAAGAGTGCGTAATAGCTCACTGGTCGAGTGACTCTGCGCCGAAAATGTAACGGGGCTAAACACACCACCGAAGCTATGGCTTGATGCTTGCATCAGGGGTAGGGGAGCGTTGAATGCGGGTTGAAGGTGTACCGTAAGGAGCGCTGGACTGCATTCAAGTGAGAATGCCGGTATGAGTAACGAAAAGATCTGTGAGAATCAGATCCGCCGAAAGCCTAAGGGTTCCTGAGGAAGGTTCGTCCGCTCAGGGTAAGTCGGGACCTAAGGCGAGGCCGATAGGCGTAGTCGAAGGACAACAGGTCGAAATTCCTGTACCACCGTAATCCGTTATGAGCGATGGGGTGACGCAGTAGGGTAGTGACGCGGACTGATGGATGTCCGTCTAAGCAGTGAGGCTGGTGTGTAGGCAAATCCGCACATCGTTAAGGCTGGGCTGTGATGGGGAGCGAAAATTGTAGTAGCGAAGGTCATGATCTCAGACTGCCAAGAAAAGCCTCTAGCCAGGAGAAGGTGCCCGTACCGCAAACCGACACAGGTAGGCGAGAAGAGAATTCTAAGGCGCGCGGAAGAACTCTCGTTAAGGAACTCGGCAAAATGACCCCGTAACTTCGGGAGAAGGGGTGCCTCGGTAGGGTGAATAGCCCGAGGGGGCCGCAGTGAAAAGGCCCAAGCGACTGTTTAGCAAAAACACAGGTCTGTGCGAAGCCGCAAGGCGAAGTATACGGGCTGACGCCTGCCCGGTGCTGGAAGGTTAAGGGGAGTGGTAAGCCTTCGGGCGAAGCTATGAACCGAAGCCCCAGTAAACGGCGGCCGTAACTATAACGGTCCTAAGGTAGCGAAATTCCTTGTCAGGTAAATTCTGACCCGCACGAATGGCGTAACGACTTGGGCGCTGTCTCAACGAGAGATCCGGTGAAATTTTAATACCTGTGAAGATGCAGGTTACCCGCGACAAGACGGAAAGACCCCATGGAGCTTTACTGCAGCTTGATATTGAATTTGGGTACGATCTGTACAGGATAGGTGGGAGCCGTTGAACCTTGAGCGCCAGCTTGAGAGGAGGCATCCTTGGGATACCACCCTGATCGTATCTAGGTTCTAACTTGGTACCGTGATCCGGTGCGAGGACAGTGTCAGGTGGGCAGTTTGACTGGGGCGGTCGCCTCCTAAAGAGTAACGGAGGCGCCCCAAGGTTCCCTCAGAATGGTTGGAAATCATTCGAAGAGTGCAAAGGCAGAAGGGAGCTTGACTGCGAGACCTACAAGTCGAGCAGGGACGAAAGTCGGGCTTAGTGATCCGGTGGTACCGCATGGAAGGGCCATCGCTCAACGGATAAAAGCTACCCTGGGGATAACAGGCTTATCTCCCCCAAGAGTCCACATCGACGGGGAGGTTTGGCACCTCGATGTCGGCTCATCGCATCCTGGGGCTGAAGTAGGTCCCAAGGGTTGGGCTGTTCGCCCATTAAAGCGGTACGCGAGCTGGGTTCAGAACGTCGTGAGACAGTTCGGTCCCTATCTGTCGTGGGCGTAGGAAATTTGAGAGGAGCTGTCCTTAGTACGAGAGGACCGGGATGGACGTACCGCTGGTGTACCAGTTGTTCCGCCAGGAGCACCGCTGGGTAGCTATGTACGGAAGGGATAAGCGCTGAAAGCATCTAAGCGTGAAGCCCCCCTCAAGATGAGATTTCCCAGTATGTAAGACCCCTTGAAGACGACGAGGTAGATAGGTTGGGGGTGGAAGTGCAGTAATGCATGGAGCTGACCAATACTAATCGGTCGAGGGCTTATCCTAAAATAAAACGCAAATAAGTTTCGGATCCAGTTTTCAGGGTGTAAGTTTTGTATTGTATAAGCTCAAGTAGCTTATATGAAACAAGCGAACACACAGCATTTGGCGATGCTGATTCCTGTTAAAGAATTTACGATGTAAATTCATGTTTGGTGGCGATAGCGGAGGGGTTCCACACGTACCCATCCCGAACACGACCGTTAAGCCCTCCAGCGCCGATGGTACTTGGACCGCAGGGTCCTGGGAGAGTAGGACGCCGCCAAGCAACCCCATAATGGGGATTTTTTTTCGCCTATCAGGCTATTGATTATACATACAAAATTAAATTTTTAGATGGGGCTATAGCTCAGTCGGTAGAGCACCTGACTTTTAATCAGGGTGTCGAAGGTTCGAGTCCTTCATGGCTCCCATTGTATTCATGCGCGTGTGGCGGAATTGGCAGACGCACTAGACTTAGGATCTAGCGTCATTGACGTGGGGGTTCAAGTCCCTCCACGCGCATCTTGTTTTTGCGGACGTGGCTCAGCGGTAGAGCATCGCCTTGCCAAGGCGAGGGTCGCGGGTTCGATTCCCGTCGTCCGCTCCACTTATTAGTCCCCTTAGCTCAGCTGGATAGAGCGTTTGACTACGAATCAAAAGGTCGGGAGTTCGAATCTCTCAGGGGACGCCATTAACTTCATAAGCCGGTGTGGCGGAATTGGCAGACGCGCGCGACTCAAAATCGTGAGGGAAACCGTGGAGGTTCGAGTCCTCTCACCGGCATCTATTTCGGGATGTAGCTCAGCTTGGTAGAGCACCTGGTTTGGGACCAGGGGGTCGTGTATTCAAATCGTGTCGTCCCGATAAATTAATGGCGGGTGTAGTTCAATGTAGAACTCCAGCCTTCCAAGCTGGTAGCGTGGGTTCGATTCCCATAACCCGCTTTATATAGATGAAAAAGAAGAGATGGCTTATTTTTATGCCATCTCTTCTTTTTTACTTTTAAACTATTCCTATCCACATGACAACCAGTAGAAACTCCAAGGCAATCTCCTCCGTTCCTTTGCGTTATTAACATACATAGGCAACTTCCAGAATTCTTATTTTCTGATCTCCTCCATATACTTAAGTTTCAGTTCGCAGTTCAGTTCTTGAAGGAAATATCAGCATGCAGACAGAAAATCTCATCAGAAATTGCCCCACCTCCTGCACCCCGCAACCTAACTTTGTTATCGGCGAGAGAAGCAACCGCTCCAGATCCAGACCTTCAATCTGCTTAACTATCGGTCAATGGGCTTTGAGCGAAGCGCTGACCGAGTCATCTTCGTCTGAGAAGCAGCCAGTACACCCCGCTCTGATCCCGGACCTCGAACAGGGTCACTACTTCAACAGTTGAAGATATCCGATCCGGGTAACGAAGAAGTCGCTCGGGTGGTGCCGAGCACATAGGCTTCGTACTCATTTGGTTTACGTATGCAGGTATTCCCCTTCCATGCAGAGGGGCTTTCCCAAACAAACATGGCCTAACGGCCACCATCATGAATGAAAATGTCTTGGCTTGTGAATCTGAACCTCCTTAATGGAAGTACAGGGCACAGGCCGAGATTTTTTTGGTAGGACATACTCTGAGTCCTTAATTTCCCGACCTCAAGGAACTATAGGCAGCATCGTATTGTCTCGCTGGTCGAATATTTAAAGCGGTGTTGGTGAATACCAGTCTATGTGAACACTATTTAACAAACTAACTAACAAATTCGCCATTCAAATCTTCTCTTGAATCGATTTTGGTGAAATGTGGACTCCTGCTGTTAGGGCGTAAAGAGAGAAGAGGAGGAATAGAAATTGTCGTATCTGGTTGATTTTAAAGATGTGTCTACGGTTGGTTTAGAGTCTTCACCTGTAGCAGAAGCGCTTGCGGGTTTACGTGCTAATGAAGCCCGTTATTTTATGAATAAATACAAGTATGAATTTACGGTTGTACCCGCTAGCGAAAGCCAGGAGAGCCTTGATTATGTGAACCGAATTTTGATAGAAGAACGTGATAATGCGTTTGCGGCTAAACCTTTAGAAACGTCGCGTTTTCAAGTGGAAAATATCCAATTCACCTACGTTTTTTATGAGGATGGTCTTGCAATCAATGTCATGTATACGGTGGATGACTCTAAAAAGCGGGCCGTTGGTTTTAAGCTTTCTGAGGGGATGGAGGTACCAAAAGAGTTAGAAGAGAAGTTTAAGTTTGCTAGGCAGGAGTCTAAACTAGCTGGAACAATCCGGGGCTTCTTTTGTAATTAAAGGACAATATTAAAGTAAGCAAAAGCGCAAACGGAGGAATCCATCCCCTTATTCTCTTTGCAAAAAAATGTGAAATCAAAGAAAGGGCTATCCCGCAAAAGGATGGCCCTTTCTTTGAAGGAATGATGAAAAGCAATTTTGATTGAGAAAATGCTAGAAATAATAGGGAAAGATACCGCTTATCATATGATTATCATACAGGAAGATCGCGGGTAGTCTCTGATAAGGAGGCTACTTTTCGAGAACTTGCCCTTCAGCCAACGTGGTGAACCATACCATAAGTAAAGACGAAAAATTTTCTTGGGGGAAGTGACCTAACAATACGATTAGCCAGAATAGTTCGATGCGAATGAAGATAACAACACTCAGTGTGGTATACATTCGTGTTGATCTCGTGTTTTAATATCCAAACTTCTATTTCATACATGTTGTTGCTAGTCTATGTCTTGCTTCGCTTTTCTCAAGTGCTTTATTAAGCGGCCCATGATCGATTCTCGGTCTCGCCTCCAATCAGTTGTTGAAGTAGTGAGACTGTTCGAGGTCGTGGATTAGTGCAGGCTGCACAGGCCGCCATCCCAGAAGTTCCTGAGTTGCAACGCTTGATCTTGGGATATCGAGCGCTGCAAGTGTACTGAGGAAGCCGAAGTGGGTGTCTGCTTCTTCACGGGAAATGCTGACTACAGGCACGTTCAGGTGTTTACCGATAACACTTGCGATGTCGCGAAATGGCACTCCTTCATCTGCGACCCCATTTAGTCGTGAACCTGCGGGCGCCTTTTCTAACGCAAGGCGGTATAGATGTGCGGCGTCAAGGCGGTGCACAGCCGGCCAGCGGTTGGTCCCCTCTTCCACATAGGCTGAGAAGCCCTTCGTTTTGGCAATGTTGATCAGTCTCGGCACAAATCCTGTGTCACCCTCACCGTGTACCGAAGGACAAAGCTCTACGATTGAACGAAAATTTCGTGTCCTAGCGGGCCTAGGCTCCTTTTTGCAGCATCCGGAATTTGCCGAAGCAGGAACAGCCGGGATTTTCGAGCCATGGGTTGTTGTGAACCGCGAGCTTATGAACCGAGCCGTCGTCCGCGGTGAAATTCCCGCTCACGCGGACATTGAGATGGCTTGTCAGGTCATTACTTCAATGGCTTCCTTTCGCGGACTCATCCAGCGCAAACCGTTCGACAAGCCTTTCTTCACAGTGCTAATCGATGGCATTCTACTGCCTGCACTCAAAAACCCGCAAACAGCTCCAAATATCATGGACAGATGATGACCAGGCGCTTACCAGAAGAATCTACAAGGTGGATCAATCACAGAAATGATTCAACTAACGGGAAACGATATTTGAATTTAGAACAGGGAGCACACTGCCACTGTGAGGTACAAAAAAAGACCCAAATGTGACTTAGGTTGACGCAATGAAGGATGATTTAAATTATGTAATCATACTGAAATAGTGTTGTGGCTTGTGGTATAACATCACCCTACTAAACACCCAATATTCTAAAAATGGTTTTTAGTCTAGCGAATAACCGGCTATTCGTCCATGCCTAAAATAAACAACTCACGTACACTGAACCATATTTATAGGGAGGTGTCGTTGTTGAGTTGTCTGGATAAAAAAAAACGTGCAAAAAGAAAACCACAATTGTTTGCCATCCAAAAGAAAAGAAAAAAGAAACGGTTGAGTTTTCTGGATAAAAAAAAATCGTGCAAAAAGAAAACCGCAATTGTTTGCCATCCAAAAGGGAAAAAAAAGAAACGACGTCTTCTAGTTATTAAAAAAATAGTGCGGGTACCGTGTCCCCCACCTAAAGGTCAGCAATTACTTCAAGGACTTGCGGGAGCAATTGCAGAAGCTGGACCTCAAGGGCTTGCAGGAGCACTTGGCCCCCAAGGATTGGCAGGGCTTGCAGGAGCGATAGGCGCACTTGGTCCCGAAGGACTTGCAGGAGCACTTGGCCCCCAAGGATTGGCAGGACTTGCAGGAGCGATAGGAGCACTTGGTCCCGAAGGACTTGCAGGAGCACTTGGCCCCCAAGGATTGGCAGGGATTGCAGGAGCGATAGGCGCACTTGGCCCCGAAGGACTTGCAGGAGCACTTGGTCCCCAAGGACTTGCAGGGATTGCAGGAGCACTTGGGGCGCTTGGCCCTCAAGGACTTGCAGGAGCACTTGGTCCCCAAGGACTGGCAGGGATTGCAGGAGCGATAGGTGCACTTGGCCCCGAAGGACTTGCAGGAGCACTTGGCCCACAGGGACTTGCAGGGATTGCAGGAGCAATTGGCGCAGCTGGATTGGCAGGACCAGCAGGACCAGCAGGACCAGCAGGACCAGCAGGGCCAGCGGGACCAGCAGGAGCAGCAGGACCAGCAGGGCCAGCGGGACCAGCAGGAGCAGCAGGGCTAACAGGTCCAGCAGGAGCAACAGGAGCAACAGGAGCAGCAGGAGCAACAGGAGCAGCAGGACCAGCAGGTGGAGTATTAGGCTTTGCAGATTTCTTTGCCTTGATGCCTCCTGATAATGCAGCAACTGTTGCTCCCGACACGGACGTGAGTTTTCCGCAAGATGGTCCAATCAGTGGGACTGCAATTACCCGTATAAATGCGAGTTCTTTTAACTTGGCTACAATTGGCACTTATCAGGTTTTGTTTCAGGTAGGTGTAAACGAACCGGGTCAACTCATTTTAACACTCAACGGCGCTGACCTGGCTTATACGGTGGTCGGGCGTGCAACAGGTACTTCTCAAATAGTAGGAATGGCTCTTGTACAAACAACGGTCATTAATTCAGTACTCACAGTGCGAAATCCTGCTGGCAATGCCGCGGCACTCACGATCACTCCATTAGCTGGAGGAACAAGACCAGTTTCCGCGCACCTTGTTATTACGCAGGTTGCATAGAGGGAAAGAAATGCAGTATTTTTCGATAATAATGCCAATATCAAATAGAGGCCGCCCTCAATATTTCTGCGGTGCAATAATTTGGTAAGGGGACATTGTGCTCCTACGACATAAATGTATTGCTTTGTAGCGATCACCGCCGACAGGGGCGTTTCTCCAGACATCTGTGATGGGGGACGTCCCTTCTTTGATAAATGTATTAAACTAACGGGGAACGATAGTTCAATAAATACATTGATACCGCAAACGAAAAAGAGGAGTAGATTTCCTTAGGGCATCTACTCCATACTTCTAACGGTTATTGTTAAATTGTTGGTTCTTTTGCCGTAATCAAAACCTACGGGTGATCTTTTGAAAGAGGGTTAGATATCGAGTTTACGGCTACCGATCCATTTCACCATGTCAGGATCGCGATGTGAAAAGAACAGGCTCTGTTTCGTATCTAACGTAGTAATCGACTCCATATCCTCATGGCTTAACTCAAAGTCAAAGATATCGAAGTTTTCGATAATTCTTTCTTTACGAACGGACTTTGGAATCACAACAACTTCTCTTTGTGTCAACCAGCGTAAAACCACCTGAGCAACGGATTTATTATACTTTTCAGCTATGGCTGCCAATATCTCATGCTGGAACAAGTTATTTTTCCCTTCAGCAAAAGGCGCCCAGGATTCGATCTGAACATTATTCTCTTTCATGAATTTTGCATTTTCAATTTGCTGATTGAATGGGTGCGTTTCAACCTGGTTTACGGCAGGAACTACTTCATTATGAATAATCAAATCGATCAGGCGATCCTCATGGAAGTTACTAACGCCGATTGCACGGACCTTTCCTTCACGATACAATTCCTCCATAGCTCGCCAAGAACCAAACACATCTCCATATGGCTGGTGAATTAAATACAAATCCAAATAATCCAACCGCAATCTTTCCAGTGATTTTTCAAATGCCTTTTTTGTACGCTCATAACCAGTATCCTGAACCCAAAGTTTCGTAGTGATAAATAACTCCTCTCTTGTCACGCCACTTCGATTAATCGCTCTGCCAACTGCTTCTTCATTTAAATAAGAGGCAGCGGTATCTATCAAACGATAGCCTGCCATAATAGCGTCATAAACGCTTTGTTCACATTCATTTGCATCTTGGATCTGATAAACACCAAAACCGAGTATAGGCATCTCAACACCATTGTTCAAAGTTACTTTTTGCATATAAAATCCTCCAGTATTTTTAATTATTATGTGTAAATCAACTACAATCCATATTCATAACAGACACCCACTTCACATCCTTATTATGCACCAGATGACAAAGCGATCGTTATCCCGTTCGTGCCAAATGTTTGCCTAATCCTCTCACTACCACCTACAACTTAATTTAATTCGGGGTTCAACTAACGGAAAACGATAGTTGAATTTAGAACAGGGAGCACACTGCCGCGGCAAATGCTCCCTCTTTCATTGAAGTAACAGGCAGATTGGTGCAATATCCGTCAAAATTAAATACACAAAAAAATTGACTTCGAGTGTACTCGAAGCCGTAGACTATCTTCTAAGATCAAGCATGAACTTTTGACGCTGATTTGATATGTTCCGGTATATCGTACTTTTCTCCACATTCTGGGTTATTGTTAACTGGATTCCAGGTATCGTCTAATTGACCAGCCAAAACACTTTCGTAGTAAGCCTTCTTCTCTTTTATGTGCATTAATTGAAGGTTGTACTCATGGATCTTCGCTTCTAGTTCTTTTTCTTGTTTTACAACAAGCTCAGCCCTTTCAGGAATCGTCTCATCACCTTGCAAACACATAGCAATGTAATGTTTGACTTCTGAAATCGGCAATCCTGAAATACGAAAGCAATGCACCATTCGCAACCAATCCAGATCATGTTCAGAGAATAAGCGATTGTTTCTGCCGTCTCTCGAAACGAAAGGTATTAATTGTTGGTCATCATAGTAACGGATCGTATGTTTTGTAAGGCCAGTTATTTCAGATACATCTTTTACCGTATATTTTGGTTCATGTAATGTCTGATTCAAAATTTCGAACCTCCTTGCTATTGACTTCGAGTTACTCGAATACTTTATGATGTCATTGTACCAATGTTGTGAGCGCTCATCAACTGGTAATCTCCTCTGGGAATGCGAATAAATGCTTTAACTTAAGACAACAATTACTACAGTTTATAAATGAATAACTAGAAAGAGGTTAGAAAATGAACGCAAAATATAACAAACTATTTGAATCCTTTACACTCAAAAATGGAATCGACCTTAGAAATCGAGTCATTATGGCGCCTATGACAACTTGGGCCAGTAATGACGATTACACGATTTCAGATGAAGAAGTAAATTATTATAAAAAAAGAGTGAACGGTGTAGGTTTGGTTATAACAGGCTGTACGCATGTCCAACCAAACGGTATAGGTTTTACGCATGAATTTGCAGGCTATGACGATACATTTATTCCAAGTTTACGAAAATTAGCCGATGCGGCGAAAAGTGGAGGAGCTCCTGCGGTACTTCAAGTTTTCCACGCAGGCAACAAAGCACTTCCGACCTTAACTCCAAATGGAGATGTGGTAAGCTCCAGTGCTGTACAGACTGAAGCTACGGCATTTGCTCCTTCTGTTTTGCCGAGAGCACTTTCACATGATGAGATCATGGAAGTAATTCGTGCATTTGGAGAAACAACAAGACGAGCCATTGAAGCAGGATTTGATGGCGTTGAAATTCATGGTGCACATGGATTTTTGCTGCAAAACTTCTTTTCTCCATTCTTCAACAGACGTGAGGATCAATGGGGAGGTTCTTTAGAAAATCGCTTGCGCTTTCCGTTGGCGGTTATTCAAGAAATGAAAAATGTGATTCGAAAATTTGCTACAAAACCGTTTATATTGGGTTACAGGCTTTCTCCTGATGAACCAATTGAAGGTGGTCTGCGAATGAAAGATACCTATACATTAATTGATCACCTGATTGAAGAAGGTGTCGATTATGTGCATGCTTCACTCGTAAATGCGCTCTCGTTAAAGCCGTTCGATAGTCAGGATGAAAAAACATATCTTGAATTAATTATAGAACATGTAAATGGCAGATTGTCTGTAATGGCAGCTGGTGCTATGGACACTCCGGATGACGTTGTAACGGCTTTAGATAAGGGGCTGTCCTTAGCGGCTATTGGTCATACGTTAATCATGAATCCAGACTGGGTAGAAAAGGTTCAAAGTGGACAAGAGTCTGAAATCCAAACAGCGATAAAGGCTTCAAAAGTTAGTGAGCTTGAGCTTCCGGAAAAACTTTGGGGTGTCATCCAAGCTTCAGGTCCATGGTTTCATATCGAAGAATAACATTTTTATTGTTATCACGTTTTCATCAAGAAAGGATGTGAATTATATGTCAAATATTCAAGATAAGGTTGTCATTATTACAGGTGCCTCAAGTGGAATTGGAGAAGCGACTGCAAAAGAACTTGCCTCTAAAGGTGCGAAGCTGGTACTGGCCGCTCGTTGTGAAGCTCGTTTGCAAAAGCTGCAAGAAGCAATTCAAAATAATGGCGGGCAAGCTGTTTATAAAGTGACGGATGTTTCCTCACATGAGCAGATGGAAGAGTTAGCGGATTATGCGCTTAAAGAGTTTGGAAAAATAGACGTAATGGTCAATAATGCAGGAGTCATGCCGTTATCCCCTGTTCATGAAAAGAAAATCAAAGAATGGGATTTGATGGTGGATGTTAACATAAAGGGTGTACTTTATGGTATTGCTGCCGTTCTTCCAACCATGAGAGAAAGAAGAGAAGGGCATATCATTAACGTTTCCTCTATAGCAGGGCACTTAGTATTCCCTGCTAGTTCAGTTTATAGTGGTACAAAGTTTGCTGTGCGTGCCATTACAGAAGGCCTTCGTAGAGAAGAGTGTATCAACAATATTCGAACGACTATTGTCTCGCCAGGATCGATTGATACAGAATTAACAGCAGCAATTTCAAACTCAGAGTTAAAAACAGCAATTAATGAGGTTATGAAAATTGCTATCGAGCCTTCTAACATTGCTCGTGCCATAGCATTTGCAATTGAACAGCCAGCCGATGTAGCAATTAATGAGATGATTATTCGTCCAACAATTCAAGAACTATAAAAATAGAAAAATAATGAGATATGTTGATACTGCCCTAAAAATAGATTTTGGGGCAGTATTTATATTTGTACGGTTTACATGCCTCTTGCTATTGCTATGGGATAGATATGATTTGTTAGCTCTATAAAATGGGGGTTGACCAATACAAAGCATACCATTGGAATCAGCCCAGTTTATAAATGCTTTCAGCAGATTTTTCCCCATACCCTATCCCCAAAATTCTTTACATACGCAGACTCCAAATTCTACCTTAGGAGCGAAACTATCTTAATAAATACCCTCGCATCTGAAAACCCAACGTATCGATTCCCCACTACAGCAGCTCAAAATAAATTCTCGATTTTATAGTGTCCGTTTGTATAATCTGATCACACCCCGATATATCTAAAAATGCCTCCTTGCTCCCTATCTAAATTTCTTTCTCTCCATCATCAGTAATCTTAATTCAGATAAATCTGTCGTAGCTTGGTTGATTGCCGATCTAACAGTATCCCTCTATTAGGTTGAAATCCTATATAAATCGGTTGAAAATGTTGATTTTACCAATGGACAAGGATTTGTACAATAGAGTTGTAACGCTTACATTTCCAAGGGGGGTGCGGCGAAATGAAGAGACTTCAGGTAATTGGCAAGCAAATCAGGACCCCGAGATCCAAAAGGAGGCCGTGTTGATGAAATTTAAGGGAATATTGGCGGCATTTTTGTTTTTAACCACAGCGTCTGTGTTGTTTGGGACGCATACGGCAGAGGCCCATGAACTATCCAATGACAAGCTGACGATTCAGACAGGTGAGCACGGTGAAATTTCATCCATACGTATCAAGGGAGATGCTTTCCCGACAGAGTACGTGATGAACGCAACGGTTACACCTGAGCAGAACACCGCAGATCATCAGTGGCTAGGGGAGCTGATGTTCACGTACCGCTTGGATGGAGGCAGCTGGACGAAGGCATGGACGAACAAGTCGGCAGACGCACGTAAGATCACAACCAGTGGTAACCGTGTCACTGTCACGTACGAGAATTCTACTAACGCAGAAGGCATACGCAATTTTAAAGTCATTGAAACGTATTCGGCAGAGTCGAATGGTTCGGTGCTGTGGAATATACAGGTGCAGAATACAAGTGGAAAAAAATTGGAGATTGGCGATTTCGGTTTGCCTCTGCCTTTTAATGAGCAGTGGACCAACGGTGATGCGATCTACGAAACTAGAGTGGTGACGCATTCCTTTGTCGGCAATAACAGCTCCTATATTACAGCTGGGCGTCCCAGCGGCATTGGTTCTTCCCTGCTGCTGATTCCTGATTCCACAACAGGTGCGGGTTTTGAATATCAGGATCACTGGCGGGATGAGGAGCATCCGGGCAGCAAATGGGCCTGGAATCCAGCCAACGAAGGTAAATGGCTGGAAGGCCTCAATGTATTTTATATTCATTCCAATGTCATCAAGTCCACGAATCGGGGGTACTTGCCCAATACAAGCCTGATCCTGAATCCTGGTCAAAGCAAAAACTATGGCTTCAAGTTTCTGGCGGTGAAGGACGAGCATGATGTAAAAGATACGTTGTACCAAGAAAACTTGGTGGATACAACAGTCGTACCCGGCATGATCGTGCCTACGAATCAAAAAGCGAAGGTGGACCTGCGCTCCAAGCAGGCGATCAGCAAAGTAACCTATCCAGACGGAACCGTTATTCCGCAGACAGATAGCAAGGCCGGAGGACATTACATTTATGAACTGAAATTTACTAAGCTGGGTCCGAACTTCATAACGGTAGAATACGGAAACGGCAACAAAACGGTGTTACAGTTCTATGCCATCGAGCCGATTGATCAGGCGTTGCAACGGCATGCTACATTTATGGTCGACAAAACCCAATGGAATGTACCGGGTGATCTGCGCGACAAGGTATTTGATGATTGGATGATGCATACCAAATCCAAACGCAACATTTTCAACGGCTATTGGGGCTGGGGAGACGATTGGGGTCTGACCCACGGACAGTTCCTGGCTGAGAAAAACACACTGTCTCCAGTCGCCAAAGAGGTGCGGGCAGTAGACGATTATTTGGAGACGGCGATCTGGACAAATCTGATGAACGGACATCATGAGGATTATTTAATTCATGATTTCTTGATGCCAGAACCTAACGATACACCGACCTATCGAGGGTATGCGTATCCGCACGTATACAACACGTATTTCAGCATGTACAAGATTGCCAAGGAATACCCGGACCTTGTCACTTACAAGCATCCAAAGGAAACCTATTTGCTGCGGGCGTATAACATTTTCAAAGCATTGTATGAAGGGCCAGTCGCGTACAACTGGGAAACAGGTTTGATGGGCGAACTGACCACACCGGATATTATTCAGGCACTTCATGATGAAGGCTATGATGATGAAGCGAATGATCTCAAGGAAAAAATGGAGCGTAAATATAACAATTTTAAAAATACAAAGTATCCTTACGGTTCTGAATATAGCTATGACAATACAGGGGAAGAGGCTGTATATACGTTAGCCAAGCAGAATATAGATACAGAGGGCGAGCAAAGTAAAGCCCTGGAAATGATGAGTAAAATTAATGCCAAAACCCGTGCGGCACGCGGTCATATGCCCGTATGGTACTACTACACCGATCCGGTGACGATTACCGGGGAGAACTGGTTTAACTTCCAGTACACGACTTCGCTTGCCGGATATGCGATGGATGACTGGATTCGCCATCATGAGGACAATCACCGTGAGGAACAACAGCGGTTGTCCTATGCAGCTAAAATTGCCAATGTTGGAGCGATTAACTCCGGGCAAATCAGCTCCGACCCTGAAAACATCGGGGCGGTCGCATGGACGTATCAAGCGGAAAAAGGCAATAACGGCACGAACGGCACTGGCGGCGGTAAAAATGTTCCGCTCTTTAACGGCTGGCGCGGCATGAGCGGTGAGGCTGATCTCGGATTGTTCGGTGCGCTCAAAACATTAAGTGCTGATATCGCGATTGATCCTATTTTTGGATTGACGGGCTACGGTGCAGAGGTGAGCAAAAGCGGCAACGTGTATACGATCAAGCCACTGGACGGCCTGTTCAAGCGGGTCAATCTGATCACGGAAAAGCTGTATATCGAGCTGGAAAAGGACCAATATACAGAAGCCAAGTTGGCAACATCCAAGGATTATGTATGGTTCCAACTGAAAAATCAAACGCCGGGCCAAGCCCATTCCACGTACGTTACATTTGACGGTTTGAAGAAAGGAACGTATTTGGTTAAAGTGGGCGGTCAATCGCAAGGAAAGTTTAATGCGTATGCGACCACCAACAAACTTAAATTGGAGATTGGTACAGCATCCTCCTATACGGTAGAGCTGACACCGACCACACCTGATCCGAACAAAGCACCTATCGTGGATGCTGGCAAAGATTCGAAGGTAAAGCTGCCGGATCAGATCATTCTGAAAGGCACGGCTACGGATGATGGACTTCCACAAGGTAAGGTGACGAGCGAGTGGAGTCTGGTCGAAGGACCACAGGACGCGAAGGTCACATTCAGTAACAAAACATCGCTGCGCACGAAGGTGGACGTTTCCGAGCCAGGAACGTATGTGTTCAAGCTGACAGCCAGCGATTCTCAGTTGTCAGCTGAGGCTAAAGTAACGGTGGTAGCTGAAGCGGCGGCTCCGTTACTTGAACAGCTTGCAGTTTACAAGTTTGATGAAACAAGCGGTTCTATAGTTGCGGATTCATCGGACAGTGGCAATGATGCTGCCGTGAAGGGAACGGCTGCATGGGCTGCGGGTAAAACAGGCAATGCTGTCAGCCTGAACGGCAAGGACAGCTATGTGCAGCTTCCGGCGGGTATTGTCAGTCGGACACAGCAATTGACCGTATCCGGCTGGGTCAAAGCGAACAGCCTGAGCGATTATGTGCGGATTTTTGACTTCGGCTCCGGGACGAATGAATATATGTTCCTGACGCCTAAAGCAGGAAACACCATGCTGTTTGCTATTACCAACCAAGGCAACGGGCAGGGACAGGAGCAGACGATTGAAGGCCCTGTACTGCCGACAGGCGTATGGAAGCATGTTGCGGTCACGCTTTCGGGTTCCACAGGTATTTTGTACGTGGATGGTAAAGAAGTGGGACGCAATACCAACCTGACCTTGAATCCTACCAGTCTGGGTCAGACCAAAAATAATTTCATCGGCAAATCTCAGTACCCTGATCCGTACTTCAATGGTCTGGTGGATGAATTCCGTATCTACAGCCGTGCTTTGAATGCAACCGAGGTGGCAGGACTGGCCTCTGGTACAGCACAGAATCTGGCGGCAACTGAGAAAATCACGGCTTTAAAAGAAGTAAACGTGACGACTCGTGCGGGTGAAAAACCCGAACTGCCAAGCGTCGTGGAAGCTACGTATGGAGAAGGCTCCACCAAATGGGTGGCTGTGGAATGGGAGGATATAGACCCTGCACAATATGCTGCTCCAGGTTCGTTTGAGTTGAAGGGTAAAGTAGAAGGGACAGAGTTAAAGGCAATTGCGAAGGTAACTGTGATTGAGGCTGGGGCTGCGGATTCATCGGTAACACCGGTTAGTCCGGAGAATTCAGTAACCCCGCCAACTACGACACCCTCGGTAACATCTGCCTTACCGCTTCGGCCTGTTAGCTCCGTTAAATCAGCGGGGGTATCCTGAATGGGAGGCAACAACGCATAGTTATGAGTAACCTTTCCCATCGTCACTTTCCTCCTGTAAAGGGGAGAGTGGCGGTGGGTATCCTTGCATTTGGAGTGCAAAGCTGCGAACAAAAATGTGAATGGGGGAAAAAGTATGAGCAAGATTACATTTCTGGGTGCAGGCAGTACGGTATTTGCTAAAAATGTGCTTGGCGATTGTATGTTGACGCCTGCTTTGCAGGGCTTTGAGTTGGCGTTGTTCGATATTGACCCCGTAAGGCTGAAAGATTCGGAAAATATTTTATCCAATTTGAAAAAAACAACAGGGAGCACCTGTGTGATTCGCTCCTACACTGACCGCAAGGAAGCACTGCGTGGGGCGACCTATGTGGTAAACGCCATCCAAGTAGGCGGCTATGATCCGTGTACAATTACGGATTTTGAAATTCCTAAAAAATATGGCCTGCGCCAAACGATTGCCGATACGGTCGGCATTGGCGGTATTTTCCGCAATTTACGTACGATTCCGGTGATGCTCGATTTTGCGGCAGATGTACGCGAGGTTTGCCCAGATGCATGGTTTCTCAACTACACGAATCCGATGGCAGTGCTAACGAATGTGATGAACGTTTATGGCGGTGTCCGTACGGTAGGGCTGTGTCATAGCGTGCAGGCGTGTATACCGGAACTGTTTAAAAGCCTCGGGCTGGAGCAGGAAGGTGTAAAGGCAAAAATCGCAGGCATTAATCATATGGCGTGGCTGCTCGAAGTGAGCAAGGACGGTGTGGATTTGTATCCTGAGATTAAAAAACGAGCCGCCGCTAAGCAGCAGGAAAAGCATCATGATATGGTGCGCTTTGAAATGATGCTAAAATTCGGCTATTACATTACGGAATCGTCCGAGCATAATGCGGAGTATCATCCGTATTTTATCAAACGGGCATACCCTGAGCTGATCGAGCGCTTCAATATTCCTTTGGATGAATACCCGCGTCGCTGTGTGAGCCAGATTGCACGATGGGAAACGATGCGTGAAGAGCTTTTGGGTAATCAGGATCTGCGTCATGAACGGTCAAACGAGTATGCCTCTTATATATTTGAGGCGATCGAAACGAATCAGCCTTTTGCCATTGGCGGCAATGTGATGAACACAGGCTTAATTACCAATCTGCCGAAGGAAGCCTGTGTGGAGGTACCTTGTCTGGTGAATCGTAACGGGGTTACGCCAACCTTTGTCGGGGATTTGCCACCCCAATGCGCTGCGCTGAACCGGACGAATATTAATACCCAGCTGTTAACGATTGAAGCTGCAATCACCGGGAAAAAGGAGCACATTTATCATGCTGCTATGTTGGACCCGCACACGTCCGCAGAGCTGTCCATGGATGATATCGTTTCTCTGTGTGATGACCTAATTGCAGCCCACGGGACATGGCTCCCAGCCTATGTGTAAGGGAGGCAGATGAATGGGAGGCCGTGGTCGTCAAAAGTTCGCCGGGATTCCTACAATCCGTGGGAAATTCATTGTACTGACGCTGGTACTCACCGTCATTCCGATGGTGGTACTGACCTTTACCTTTTACCGGATCGCGGCCCATTCCCTAGGTGAGAAATCGGAAGCGCTGGCTATGCAGTCCCGGCAAATGAGTGAAAATTACGTCAATGCGACGCTCTCCGATTTGAATGATCTAACCAATGCCATTCTCAGCAATCCTGATGTGCAGTCCACACTGGAGACCAAGCCGGAAGATGATTATGAATATTTACGGAACGATGAAACACTCAGTATGGTTGTCCGTACGCAAACCCAGACCAAGCCGTATATCACGTCCTCTCTCATATATGCCGCCAATGGCGGGCTTAAGCATTCTCTCTATCAGGGGAATGTTTCGGTCCGTTTTGGCGGTCTTCCTACATTACAGGAAGCACGTGTGTACTATCGCCGCCTACTCGCCGAACGGCCCATGATGTGGATGGCACATTCGCCGTTTGAATCCGGACGCGGGATGGCGGAGGATCGCATCTATGTGGGAAAGCTGCTTCGAAAAACGACTGGAGATTATGCACCACTCGGATTTTTGCTGCTGGAAATCGACAAGGCCAGTCTGTTTCGGGGGCTTGCTTTTCATGAAACAGATGGCAATACCCAGATGTGGGTGCTGGATCAGGAGGGCGAGCCTGTATACCGATTGCCGGAGCAGGGTGTTGCGGATCAAGCGCTATTGCGGCAGATTGCCAAATCGGCTGTGGATAGGCCTATGCTTACGAAGGACTGGAGAACATGGAACGGCCGCCAGACGATGATCTCTTACGGCCCGTTAAATGAAGGACAATGGACGCTGCTGCAAAAAGTCGATCAGTCTGTGCTGTTCGAGGATGCGCGGAAAATTGGTGCCTGGACCATCTGGACTTTTTTGATTGCACTGATGCTGGGCTGGATGCTGTCTTATCGGCTGAGTGACACGATTCGTCGCCCCCTGCTTCAATTAAGCCGATTAATGGCGGTCGATGGGAGTGTGAGCGCTACAGGCTCAGCCCAAGCTTTCGAAGCTCCTACTTCCGTTGTTTTTAATCCTAAGGATGAGGTAGGGCAGATTGGGGAGCGTTTTCTTCATATGATGCAAAAAAATCATGAACTGTACGGTCAGGTCTACGAAGCGTTGCTGTCGCGTAAGCAGGCTGAGTTCCGCGCGCTTCAGGCGCAGATTAATCCACATTTTTTGTACAACACGCTAGAATCCCTGAAGGGAATGGCCTTGGCGAATGGGCAACGGGATATGGCAGAGGTAATCGGTGCCTTTGGTAAATGTTTTCGTATTTCGCTAAGTTATGGCCGAGAGCAAATTAGTTTGGGACAGGAAGTCGAGCATGTAAGCGCCTATGTGAAGGTGCAGCAGTTCAGGTTTAGGAATTCGTTCGAGTGGATTTGCGAGGTCGAGGAGGATATTTGCGGATTTTATGTACCCAAACTAATCCTCCAGCCGCTCGTCGAAAATGCTATTTACCACGGCTTAAAAGGGCGCACCGACCGTGGCTATATCATGTTATCCGGTACAAGGGAAGGGGATATGTTGCGTTTGACGGTCAGTGATGATGGGGGCGGTATTGGAGTCGAGCGTCTGAACGATATCCGGAAGTCGCTGGATGCAGAACGGGGGAGTGCTATTGGCTTTGGGCTGCGCAATGTGCATGAACGTCTTCGGCATTATGGTCCGCAATATGGACTGTCCGTGACAAGCGAGCCGGGTCAATACACCTCGGTTACTTTGCTGGCACCCATTCGAACCGAATAAGAAAGGGGAGGATGGCATGTACCGGCTGCTGATTGTGGACGACGAATATCATATTCGGGAAGGACTGAAGCTGATGGTGGCGGAAAGTGGTCTGTCAGTGGAAGTCAGTGATGTGGCGGAGGACGGCGCGACGGCATTACGTTTGTATACGGAGCAGCGACCGGACATGATTTTACTGGATATTAATTTACCGGATATGAGTGGACTGGACGTAGCAAAAATCATTCGGGAAAAGGATCAGCAGACTCCGTTATTATTCCTGACAGGGTACGAATCTATGACATATATTCGTCAGGCAGTTTCGCTTCAAGCGGTCGATTATTTGCTCAAGCCGGTGACCAGCGAGGATTTCGAAGCGGCATTGAGCCGGGCAGAGGATCGCATTGCGCAATGGCGAAGAAGCGAGGAGGAAGCCATTCACCGCCATCGTTCATTGGAGCCATTGTACAGGGAGCATCTACTGCTGGATTTGCTCCAGCAGCGGCGTCCTGCAGCCGAGGTCATTCGGGAGATGGACGGGCTGGGATTTTTCGGCGAGACGAGTGGGCCTCCTTATACCGTGCTGTGCTGCGAGCTGGAGGAGGCGTCGCAGCAGGAGGCAACCGCCACTAGCAAGCCACACGGTTCCATGCATAAAAGCAGCCATGTATTCGCCGGACTGGCTAGGGAGGCTGCGGCAGCAGCCGGGGCGAAGGCGCATGGTGCGGCGGTTTCCCGCGATCGGCGTGTTGTGCTGCTGGCGACGGCATCTTGCAGGGCGGCGGAACGGACGGCACAGCAGATTCGGCAGGCCGTGCAGGAACGATTGAGCCAGGGCGTGTCCATCGGGATTAGCCGTCCCGTACAACGGATGGAGCAACTTCCCGAAGCGTATGAGGAAGCTGTGCAAGCGGCAGAGCATCGGGGGTGGGTGGGCTATAGCCAGATCATCCCCTATGAGAGTATTCAGGCGGCCGAGCCGAACAGCAGTCAATTACTGGAGAAGGAACTGCTAATGATTACGGAAATTCGAGCCGGCAATGATGCTGCCGTACATGCGATTTTACAGGAATGGTCAGGACAGTTGGCAGGGTTGCCCGTCAAGCAGGTGAAAATGATTGTCACTCAGCTCGTGCTGTTCGTCATGCGGATCGTTCAGAGTGATGCATCTGTAGGACAAACGTCCATGCAGGAGCAGGACCCGTTGTTGGAGCTGTCCCGATTACGGCATGGGCCCGAGATGATTGATTATGTATCGCGCTATTTTGTTCGGGTGGGTCGTCATGTCCGAGAATCACGTGAGAAGGGGATTCCACGCAAATTCCAACGGGCCAAGGAATGGATTCGCGAGCATCTTCAGGAGGATGGCGGGCTGAACCGTCTGGCAGAGTACATGAATATGAGCCCCAAATATTTGAGTGCCCGTTTCAAGCAAGTTACAGGTGAAAGCTTCGCCGACTACCAGACGCGTGTTCGCTTTGAGCGAGCCCGAGAACTGCTGCTGGACGCGAATCGCAAGGTGGCGGAGGTAGCGGAGGTTGTGGGATTCACAGATACCAACTATTTTAGCATTGCCTTTAAAAAGCATACCGGACTGACCCCGACGGAGTTTCGTAAAACATTTTTGTAAACGCGCTGTTAAAAAAATCATACCAAAACAAAGAGAGTCTGGAGTCGTTGGGTGGTCGGCTCTGGGCTCTCGGCGCATAATAGGCTTGTAAGGAGAAACCAGTTCAGGAAGGGGCCGGTTGATTTGCTGAAACGAAGGTTACGGACATGGATGGCTCTCGTGATGACGGCGATGTTGACAGGGCTGACGGCTTGCAGTGGTAACGCTGGCGAACCGGCTAATCCCAATGCGGTCGAACTCAAGTTCATGTACTGGGGAAGCAATGACGAGAAGCAGGCGATGGAAAAAATGATTCAAAGCTTTAATACATCCCACCCGAACATTCGGGTGAAGGGCGAGCATGTCCCTGGTGACTACACGACGAAAATTAACACGTTAATGGCTGCCAATCAGCTTCCTGATATCGCCTACTTGGGCGATTCCCTCACGATGAAATGGGCAAGTGAAGGCAGACTCCTGGATTTATCCTCTTATTATGACGAATATCCCGAATTAAAAAACAAGCTCAAATCCTCCTATCTCTACAGCGAACCCGGCAAGTCTATCGGAAATTACACCGCATTGGAAGTGATGCAGTTATTTTACAACAAGGAGTTGTTTACAGAAGCAGGGGTACCCGTCCCTCCGGCTGATCCTCAAAAAGCGTGGACATGGGATGAATTTCTGGAAATTGCCAAAAAGCTGACCAAGGATCAGAACGGCAAGCATCCGGGAGACAGTGGATTTGATCCGAAAAATATTGTGCAATACGGCTTTGCCTTTGGCAATGACCGCAGCTCCTGGGGGCCTCTTTTAGCGAGCAACGGTGGAGGTTTGACTGACAAAACGGGCAAGAAGTACACCCTGAACAGTCCTGAGTCGGTGGAGGTTTTTCAGAAGTTGCAGGATCTGGTTTTCAAGGAGCATGTTTCTCCTGATTTGATCCAGCAGCAGGACATGCCGTCCAATACGATTCGGCTTCAGACAAGAAAGGTCGCCATGGTGGTAGACGGGACATGGTCCCTGCTCGATTTTTCGAACAACAAGCAGCTGCAATGGAGTATCGGCGTTCTGCCGAAGCTAAAAGAGCCCAAAACGATGATTGTTGCGGGAGCCACGGTCATTTTCCAGAGCACCAAGCACCCGAAGGAAGCGCTCGAATTTTATTTGTACCATAACAATCCCGAAAAGGTGGATCTGTTCAAGTCCGGTCTTTGGATGCCTATCGAGGAAAAATATTATACCGATGAGCAGGCCATCCAGTCATGGACAAATAATGCCGCACATCCACCGGAATTTCAAAAGGCTGGCATTGAGTATGCCAGAGATTATGCGATCAAGCCGTCAACTTCGACCCTTCGCAACTGGCCTGATATCGGTTCCAAGCTGACCCCAGGGCTGGATCTGATTTGGACGAACAAGAAGACGCCGAAGCAGGCACTGGATGAACTGGAACCTATCATTCAGCCATTGCTTCAAGGAGTATACCCGGATGAATAATGCGGCGGGACAGCTGCGAAAGGAGAACGGCCCATGAAGCGACCAAAATCAGGAATGATGCGTATGGAGCGAAACTGGGGTCTGCTATTCGCGCTTCCTGCCATCCTCGGATTAATGATATTTACAATTGGACCGATCGCGGCCTCGTTCGTATTCAGCTTAACCGATTGGACGATTGGTGGAAAGATGACCTTTATTGGATTGGACAATTACCGAACCATTTTGACTGAGGACGCTACCTTTTCCCAATCCATGTTCGTGACCACATATTATGCACTGGGTAGCGTACCTCTAGGCTTGGCGGCAGCTTTTATCATTGCGCTGTTATTAAATCAAAAGGTGAAGGGTTTGTCGGTGTTCCGTACGATTTATTATTTACCTACCATTGTACCGAGTATTGCCAACACGATGCTGTGGCTATGGATGTTCAACCCGGATTTTGGTCTGTTAAATTCGCTGCTGGAGGGTGTTGGACTGCCGGGGAGCAAATGGATTTATGACGAGAACACTGCAATACCCTCGCTAATCATGATGAGCACCTGGGGGATCGGGAACACGGTCATTATCTTTTTGGCGGGACTTCAGTCGGTTCCCACCCATCTGTATGAGGCAGCTGAGGTAGACGGCGGCAATAGGTGGCACAAATTTTTTCACATTACCATTCCTTCGATGACACCAACCATTTTCTTCAATCTGGTCATGTCTTTAATCAGCACCTTTCAGGCATTCAATCAGGCGTATGTTATGACCAACGGAGGGCCTAACAATTCAACCCTGTTCTATGTGTTCTACTTGTGGCGTACGGCCTTTACGGAGACTAAAATCGGCTACGCCTCAGCGCTGGCCTGGATCTTATTTTTCGTCATCTTGGTCCTAACGGTTCTGATTTTCTCCACATCCAAAAAGTGGGTCCACTATGAAGGAGGGGAACGTTCATGAATCAGGTCACTTCTTCTGTCAATCCTTCAGAAACACCACAACATCCGCTTCCACAGCCTGAACGCTCCCGAAGTCCTGCTACTGCCACCCGTTCCAAACCATTCCCAATCAGCCGTGTTGTACTGTATGTCGTTTTAATTATAGGTAGTGTTTTAATGCTGTTGCCATTTGCATGGCTCATTCGCAGCTCGCTGATGGGGACATCCCAAATTTTCGTGTTCCCGCCAGAGTGGATACCCTCTCCTTTTCAATGGAGCAATTACCCGGAAGCGCTGACTTCGGTACCGTTCGGCAGGTATTTTATGAATACGTTCATCATTGAGGTATGTGTGCTGGCAGGAGTGATGCTGACTTCAATTATATCGGCGTTTACCTTTGCCCGCCTGCGCTGGCCTGGACGTAATCTGATCTTTTCTCTGCTGATCGGGTCGATGATGCTGCCTTACGCGGTGACGCTAATTCCCACTTTCGTGATGTGGCGTGAGCTGGGCGGTCTGAATACATTTCTGCCGCTGATTGTTCCTGCATGGTTCGGTGGAGGGGCGTTTAACATCTTTTTGATGCGACAATTCATGCTGACGATTCCACGCGATTTGGACGAAGCGGCTTATATGGACGGAGGTACGCCTCTGACTGTACTATGGCGCGTCATTATTCCTTTATCTTCGCCTGCATTGATCGTGATCGGAATATTTACATTTATTGATGTGTGGAATGATTTTTTGGGCCCGATTATTTACTTAAGTGACGAAAAGCATTTTACGCTAGCGCTGGGGCTAGCGACTTTTCGGGGATTGAACAATACCAACTGGCCTTACCTGATGGCGGCTTCCAGCACAATTTTGGCTCCCATCGTCCTGATATTTTTTATCGGACAGCGCTATTTTATCGAAGGCATCACATTGACAGGGATAAAAGGCTAAAAGGAAGCTGAGACGCGCTGGTATGCTTGAAAAAGAGACGGAGAATTGGGTGCAGGACTTACGGGAAAGCGGCAGCGAGAAGAGCATATATGTGTTCAAAAGCAAGTGGAGAGTATGTTCTAAGGCATATGCCCTGAAAAGAGATGTGGAATAAGGAGGCGTACGAGTGAAAGAGGAAGAGAGTCAAAAGACAAAACCGTTACAGGGTGTTCCTGGCAGACTGGCCCGGTTACGCTCGGAATTCCCGGCTCTAGGGATAGATGCACTGCTTATTACACATGGGCCTAATCGAAGATATATGACCGGATTTACAGGCTCCGCTGGAATTGCACTTGTTACGCAGGAAGAGGCTTTTTTAGTGACGGATTTCCGCTATATGATGCAGGCAACAGATCAGGCAGTGGAATATTCAGTGATTCGGCATGAGGCGCAAATCTTCCAAACCGTGGCCGATCTCACAAGTAAATTGGGTGTCCACAGACTGGGTTTGGAGAGCAGGCATGTCTCACTTCAACAGTCGGGACGGCTACAAGCCGCGCTGGGCTCGTTGGAGTACGTACAAACGGAGGATGTCATTGAACGGCTGCGCGATGTGAAAGACGAAGAAGAGATTCGCACCATTAGCGAAGCTGCGCGTATTACCGATGCCGCCTTCACGGAGGTGCTGAATTGTATTCAGCCTGGGGTTACAGAGCGGCGGATTGCGGCAGAGCTGGAATACCAGCTTCGGCTCGGAGGCGCGGAATCGGGTGGTTTTGCGTTCATTGTCGCTTCAGGTGAGCGTTCGGCGCTGCCGCACGGACTGGCCAGTGACAAGGAAATTGGTCAGAACGAGTTCGTCACAATGGATTTTGGCGCAAATGTGCGTGGTTATCTATCCGATATCACGCGTACCGTATTCGTAGGCCAGCCCTCAGAACGACATGAGAAATTGTATGCCATTGTGCTGGAAGCAAATATGAAGACGATTGCAGGACTTTGTCCCGGCATAAGCGGTCGGGAGGGAGACAGTCTGGGGCGGGATGTGATTGCTTCTTACGGCTATGGGGAGCAGTTCGGTCACGGGCTGGGCCACGGTTTTGGTCTGGAAATTCACGAGCAGGTACGGCTGTCCCGCGAAAGCAAGTCGGTGCTCGTACCGGGTCACGTCATTACCGTGGAACCGGGCATTTATATCCCAGGCTTCGGCGGGGTTCGGATTGAGGACGATGTGCTGATCACAGATGACGGTGTCAAGGTACTGACCTCTTCGCCTAAGGAACTGCTTTTATTATAAAACGCAGTGGCGTTATAGGTAACTGTCCATAGTTTGCAAGTCATTCAAAAATGAGATGGAGGGGATCAAATGAACACGCATAAAAGGCACACCAAAATATGGATGACTGCGCTGGCGGCTTCTCTCATTGTGGCTTTGACACCAGCTATTCCGGGTCAACAGGCTTATGCCGAGGCAGAGTCGGATGTAAAAGTCATCGACATCTTTAGTCGGACGGTGAACGATTATGGTATAGATTTGGTTGATTGGCAAGGATATCTGGCGAACCCGTATGTGAAGCTAAAAGTGAAGCCGCCAGCGGATGCCGCTTTTCCGTTAACGGTTACGTTAAATGCGCAGGGCACGTCCCGGCTGATGATGGATCTGCCAAGTACGTTGTCGGCGCAAGGTGCAAGCAAAACGCTAACTTTTGCCAATGCACAGGAGGAAAAAGATTTTCGGTTAGCCATCCATCCTGACCGGATTGGAGGAAACGGTGAAATAGAGAACTATACGTTGTCTATGTCCGTTGCCGGAAATGATGGTCACACGACTACTCAGTCCATTCCGATTCGCGTGTTGGATCAGGACGATAATGAAGAGCCCACAGTCCCTCTCCATTTTGATTACCGCTTCGATACTATCAGGCCTTATTTCAATGATGCAGCTACCAAAAAAGCCGCAGAGCTGGCGGTGAAGGACTGGTTCTATTTCTTTGATCTGGCGCCGTTCGATGAGGTTCCTGCCAACGCGGAGGTAAACCATCTGCCAGGAGACGATTGGCAAAATGAAATACAGGTGACAAATGACAAACCCTACAAAGGCATGTGGGTGTTTATGAGAGGGCTGAACGGGCCTTATTCTACGGGCTTTCCAGCCACGAACGGCAATTATCATACACGTAACGGTGTGACCGTCCCGGGGAACCTGAACCGTTCCTATAGTCTGATTCTGGATTTCTATGATGATGCGATTCCATTTACATCCGTGGACGATGAAGAATGGTATCAATCCGATCTGTCCAAAGTGACGGATGTGCATGGGCTGATCATGCATGAATTCGGTCATGCCATTGTGTTCAGCGACACATTCCCGGGTGTCAAAGCGCTGAAGGAAGCGGCGGGCAATGACCCGGATATTATGGCTTATCAGCACAGACCAGCCGCGCTGGACGACAGCTATCATCTCTCCGGAGAGCTTGCAGAAGTCGACCGATTGAGCGGTCAAAATGGAGGCTGGCGCCATCTGTTTCCGACCCGGCGTTGGATGAACACGAAGCTTTCGCTGCTGGTAGCAGAAAAAGCAGGCTGGCCGCTGCGTAAGGACCTGACTCCTTTCCTCGCGCCAGAAATCATGACGAAGGAATTGCCAGCACCCGTCAAAGGCAAAGCGTACACGGCCAAGCTGGAGGCCAAGGGAGGCGTTCCGTTTTACGATTGGACGGTGACAGGCGGTCAACTGCCCGAAGGGTTCACACTGAACCGCTTTACAGGAACGATTAGCGGAACAGCAGGCAGCGGAGCAGGCAACAAGACGTATACGTTCACCGTACAGTTACGGGATTATGATGAGCTGAGCAAGCCTGTGAAACAAAGCTTTACGCTCAAGCTGTAAAGAATACCTCACAAACAGATTAAAACGGTCGAAGGGAGGGAAGCGAATGAAATATGATGCCGCGGATCTGGTCATTGTAGGCGGCGGAATCATCGGTACAGCCATCGCTTATTATACGGCTAAGTCCGGTATGAAAGTCGTACTGGCTGAGCGAGG
Source organism: Paenibacillus sp. FSL P2-0322 (assembly GCF_037975315.1). Taxonomy (NCBI): domain Bacteria; kingdom Bacillati; phylum Bacillota; class Bacilli; order Caryophanales; family Paenibacillaceae; genus Paenibacillus; species Paenibacillus sp. FSL P2-0322. Next base: position 1,170,711 of record NZ_CP150243.1, read on the forward strand.
GGAGATTGCTGGAGGCACTTCGTCCCGTTGTGATGGAAATATATTGGCAATCGATAAAGAGCCCGGGTTTGACAGTCGAATGTCGTTGGTATCGCAGGAACTGGTGGCAGAGCTGGCTAGGGAACTGGAGGATGAGTTTGAGTATCGTGCGCCTGGCAGTATTCTGGTCTGTGAAAACGATCAGGAGATGCAAGCAGCTGAGCAGTGGGTAACCCGTCAAGAGCAGGAAGGACTTCCATTTCGCATGCTGGATCAGCAGGATTTGCGAGAGGAATGGCCGCATTTAGCCAAAGATTTGCCGGGCGGGCTGGAGTGTGCGACAGATTCCACTGTAAATCCGGTGTTGATGACGTATGCACTGGCCAGGGCCGCGCGTCGGATGGGGGCCAAGTTATTACCGCGCATGCCGATACAGTCCATCCTTCAGGACGAAAGGGGGAACGTCCGCGGGGTAGAGACGCCCAATGGCGTTATCCATGCCGGTGCAGTGGTATTGGCGACAGGTGTGTGGACACGCAGCATCGGTCATTCACTCGGTTTGGACCTTCCGATCATGCCGCGCAAAGGGCATATACTGGTGTCTGCCCGAATGCCTTCCATTGGGAACCGCAAGGTAATGGAGTTTGGCTATCTGATGAGCAAGTTTGGCGGTCAGCGGAGTGTGGATGAGCTTTATGAAAAATACGGTGTAGCGCTGGTGTTCGAGCCAACCGCATCCCAAAATATTCTGATCGGCAGCAGCCGTCAGTTTGTCGGTATGGACACAGGTGTCGATCAGCAAGTGATTCGCTTAATCGCCCGCAGAGCCATTCGCTTTTTCCCTGCTTTAGCCAATATACCGCTGATGCGGGCGTATACCGGCTTGCGTCCATGGACACCTGATCATTTGCCAATTGTATCGGCAGTGGACGAAGTACCGGGGCTGTATATCGCTTCTGGTCATGAGGGGGATGGCATTAGTCTTGCGGCGGTTACGGGTAAGCTGGTGACCGAAATGGTACGCAGTGAATCCACTTGTATTCCGGTGGAGCCGCTGCGATATGACCGATTTGGGGAGGCTTTTACCAGCCACGAGGTTCACGGGGAGGTAACCGGATGAGTGTACCGGGCAGAATTACTACCATTGATACCCATACGGGAGGCAATCCGACGCGGACGGTCATTCACGGCGCGCCTAAGCTGGTAGGTCATACGATGCTGGAAAAAATGACTTATATGGCAGCACATCATGATGATTTTCGCCGTTTGCTGATGTTCGAGCCGCGAGGGCATGAGGTGATGTCGGGCTGCATTTTAACAGAACCTTGTCATCCAGATGCAGATATCGGTGTGGTTTTTATAGAGACTGGCGGCTATTTACCGATGTGCGGTCACGATACGATTGGAGTATGTACAGCGCTGATGGAAGGCGGGCTGATTGCTGCGGATAAAAAATCAATATTGCTGGACACTCCGGCAGGCCCGGTTCATGTGCGGCTGAAGGTGGATGCGGGCAAGGTGCGACAAGTAACGTTCACGAACATCCCTTCTTTTGTGTACCGCCGTGAGGTTGAGGTCCAGGTAGAGGATATCGGTCAAGTCACGCTGGATATTGCGTATGGAGGCAACTTTTACGGCATTGTAGAGGCGGCTTCCATCGGTCTTGCACTGGAGCAGAGCAATGGGGCAAAAATTGTACGAACAGCAGTGCAGATTCGGGAGGCAGTGAATGCTGTTGTTGAGGTAGTACATCCTGAAAATCCGGTTATTCAAGGATTGACGCATATTGAATTCTACGGGGAGCCTGTGGCTCCACAGGCCGATTGCCGCAATGTCGTCGTCATCCCACCGGGAGGTATCGATCGTTCCCCTTGTGGCACAGGAACCTCGGCCAAGGTAGCGGTGCTGCACGCCAAGGGAAAACTGGGCTTAAATGAGCCGTTTGTACATGAAAGTATCACAGGTTCCATGTTTCGGGCTGAAATCGTGGGCGAGACGCAGATAGGTCCTTATCCGGCAGTCATTCCACAAATTACAGGCTCGGCTTGGGTGACGGGACATCATCAATTTGTGTTGGACCCCGAGGACCCGCTTAAAGAAGGTTTTTTGCTGGTGTGAGCATTTTATATCAATCCCGAATGCTGAATATGAAAATAAAGATGGGAAAGGGTTGGTAAGCATATGGCACGTTTTGAAGGTGTATATGTGGCCTTAGTTACACCGTTCACGGCAGAGCTGGAGGTAGACCATAAGCGTCTGACCGAGCTGTGCGAGCATCTGATTGCAAGCGGCATTAGTGGACTGGTTCCTACGGGATCGCTGGGGGAATATGCGGCTTTGTCCCCGGAGGAACGGTCGCAGGTTGTGCATACCGTAATTGACGCTGCGGCAGGGCGTGTCCCGGTTGTTGTCGGCTCGGCGGCTCCGTCCACCAAACAGGCGGTGCATTGGATTCAGCATGCGAAGGATGCCGGGGCTGCGGGTGTCATGGCACTGCCGCCCATTAATTACAATCCACTGCCTCACGAGGTAACGGCCCATTATGAAGCATTGTCGGAGGTGGGCTTGCCGATCATTGCGTATAACAACCCCCATGATTACAAGGTTGACTTGACTCCAGATATTCTTGCGGACTTGTCGCGAATTGAAAATATCGTAGCAGTCAAGGAATTTTCGGGTGATGTACGGCGTATTCACGCTATTTTGGATCAGACAGAGCTGGAGGTCATGGTCGGAGTAGATAATCTGGCGATGGAGGGGGCATTATTCGGCGCGACAGGCTGGATTTCGGGGGTACCTAATGCGCTGCCCAAGGAAGGGGTAGAGCTGTTCCGACTTGCGCAGGCGGGAAACATGGCGGAAGCGTCCGCGTTGTATCGCAGGCTGCTGCCGCTGTTCCACTATGATGCCAGCCCGCAATTGGTACAGTCCATCAAATATATGATGGAGCTGGCTGGATTTCCGGTCGGTCCGACACGTCCGCCCAGACTTGCGCTGCCGCAGGCGGATTATGACCGTATTCGCGAAGCATTTGAGGTGGCGGTTCGTCCAAGCGAAGTTTCATCCTGAATGGAGGTGAAGACGATGGAGAGCCGAAATTGGATCGGCGGTGAGTGGCTGAACCCTTCAGGCGAGGAAATGGTGGTTCACAATCCTTCGTCCTTGAAGGAGGAGGTCGGAGTCGTCCATTTTTCAGAAACGGGCGATATTACACAGGCCGGGGATGCGGCACGGCTGGCTCAGGCGGGTTGGGCCGCGTTAAGTCCCGCAGCACGGGGAGTTTATCTGTTCAAAGCAGCCGGGTTACTAGAGGCAACATTACCTGAATTGGCTGAGCTGGCCAGCCGTGAGATGGGCAAGCCGATTACCGAGATGCGCGGAGAGGTCATGCGAGGTGTCCATCTGCTCCGATACTACGCGGCAGAGGGCGTACGATCCATCGGTACAGTCATTCCTTCGAATGAGCCGGGGGTGCTCCAATACACGAAGCGCATTCCGCTGGGTGTAACGGCAGTCATTACGCCGTGGAATTTTCCGGTAGCTATTCCGCTATGGAAAATCGCCCCTGCACTCTTGTGCGGAAACACGGTCATCTGGAAGCCTGCCGAACATGCTTCATTAACTGCAGTACGGGTCGCCGAGCTATTCGAGGCGGTGCAGCTTCCGCCCGGCGTGCTGAACTTAGTCATTGGGCAAGGTAACCGTATTGGCGATGCCTTACTGGAGCATCCGGTACTGGATGCGGTCAGCTTCACGGGTTCTACTGCTACAGGTTTGGGCATTGCGGGACGGTGCGCACGCCGTAATATCAAGTACCAGACCGAGATGGGCGGTAAAAATGCCGCTGTGGTGCTGAAGGACGCGGATGTGGCGCAAGCAGTAGCGATGATTGTTAGCGGATCTTTCCGTTCAGCCGGGCAAAAATGCACGGCCACCAGTCGGGTGATTGTGGAACAGTCTGTCTATGAGACGTTCACGGAAGCCTTACGCCAAGCGGTGGAAAAAATCCAGATCGCCCCTGCACTGGACCCCAGTGCGTATCTTGGACCTGTGGCATCGGCAGGTCAGTATGAGAAGGTCATGTCCTATGTATCACTCGCCCGCCGGGAAGCCGATATTTTAGCCGAAGGTGGAGCCGCCGCCGGGACGGATAACGGATATTATGTGCGTCCGATGGTGGCGACTGGACTTGATTCGTCCCATCCATTGATTCAGGAGGAGATTTTTGGACCTGTGATGGGGGTAATGCAGGCGGACGACTTCGAGGATGCGATTCGACTGTGCAATGATTCTATTTATGGATTAAGTGCCTCTCTATTCACCCGCGATTTGCGGTTGGCTCACCGGTTTCTGGATGAGGCGAACGCCGGTATGGTCCGGGTTAATCAGGAGACGGCTGGTGTCGAATACCAGGCTCCGTTCGGCGGTCTGAAGCAATCCAGTTCACATACCCGGGAACAGGGCCAGGCGGCGCTGGATTTTTATTCAGCGATTAAAACCTGCGCGATCAGCTATGAGTAAGCGGGCGACGGGACGAAGTGAGACGGTTGAGAGCGCATCAGGTCATTTGCTCGTATGTCGCTGTGAAGAAGTGAGTATCGCACAGATGGAGCAGGCCTGCCGCATGGGCGTGGACACCGTGCGCCAGCTTAAAATGGCTACGCGGGTGACGATGGGGGCATGTCAGGGCAGGGTATGCCGACAATTGGTGGAGTCATGGTTTTACAATCAGGTTCCTGCTGCCCGCCGGGAGGCGGAGCTGTTGTCACAGAGGCCTCCCGTACGTCCCGTAACGTTCGGGCAGCTGGCAGAGGGAGGTTCCTTATGAGCCGCATGCGTATTGTAAATCACCCTATTTTGGGACCAAAGCCGGAACGGCGGCAGGTATCTTTTATTTTTGACGGTCGTCCTATGCAGGGATTGGCCGGAGAGCCATTGGCAGCAGCACTGCTGGCCAGCGGTGTCCGTCTGCTGAGAAGGCATGAGGAATCCGGTACGGCCAGAGGTGTATACTGCGCCATTGGGCATTGTAACGAGTGCCGCCTGACGGTCCATCCGTTCGGTACCGTCCGTTCCTGCCTGACCAAGCTGGAGGAAGGTATGGTGGTGGAAACTGGCCGGCAGCTTTCGAATGAAATCACAGGGAGAATTGTGACATGAATGAAATGGCGCATCTCATCGTCATTGGGGCAGGTCCCGCTGGATTGTCCGCAGCGGTATCGGCTGCTGAGCAAGGATTGCCAGTCACGGTACTGGATGAGTTTACAGAGCCGGGTGGACGTATGCCCGGGCAATATCATGAGGAAGGCAGTCAAGGCTGGTGGGTTGGAAAACACGTTTCGGATGAGCTGATTACCCGTTGCAGGGAACTTGGGGTGGACATTCGCTGCGGCGTTTCCGTACATGGTATGGAATATACAACGACGTGGGAAATTTCCACTTCCTGTGGATTGTTCACTGCGGATTACGTATTGCTGGCGACTGGAGCTGCTGAAATTCCCGTTCCGCTGGATGGCTGGACGCTGCCCGGCGTGATGTCCATCGGGGCCGCGCAGGTGATGACCAACGTTCATTACGTTAAGCCAGGAGAGCGAGGCATCATAGTGGGCATGAACGTATTGTCTATGGCGATTGCCCGCGAGCTGTCTGTCGCCGGGGTGAAGGTGGCGGCGATTACACTGCCGTGCGCTAATCCGCTGGCTGGTGCGGCGGCAGATCCGACAGCCTCCGCGAAGCTGCTGCTTCAGCTGTCGGGGCTGGCCCCTGCCGCCTGGATGCGTGCAGGCGGCAGGCTCGCAGCTGCGATGCGGATGGAGAAACTCATCGCGTGCTGCTATCCCCACAGAGGCTTCCGTCTGTGGGATATCCCGATCCGGTTGCGGACAGCAGTGCTGTCCGTCAACGGGCAGGACCGGGTCGAATCTGTGACCCTGATCCACGTTAAACCGGACGGCTCGCCTATTCCCGGCAGCGAGCGCGTCGAACCCGCCGACTTCGTGGCGTTGAGCGGCGGCTTGTACCCGCTCGCTGAGCTGGCGGCGGTAGCCGGGTGCAAGTTCGTGTACAGCCCTGAGCTAGGCGGGCATGTTCCACTGCATGGTGAGCGAATGGAAACCTCGCTCAAAGGGCTGTACGTTGCCGGCAATATTACCGGCATCGAAAGCGGGCTGGTCGCGATGGCCCAAGGTCGATTAGCCGCCGCTTCCATGCTCCATGCCGCTGGACTCGGCGGAGCAGGCGGGGAACAGCGGGTACAGGAGGCGATCCGTGAGGTCCATTTTGCACGCAAGCATGCGCTGATTCAGTTTCATCCCGGCATTACAGAGGCGAGAACGCAGCTGTACCAGCAGTGGGGGCAAACCTCTGGCAGCGGCGCGTAACGGCTCATTGTGTTTGATATGCATTTTTTTATCCCAAATTCGCCTTAAAGGAGGAACGGAAAGTGACTCTTAAAGCAAAAGCCCATATGAAAGCAAGGCCGTTCGCACTGAATGAGGTGGTATTGGCTGAAGGTCCCTTCAAACAGGCGATGGAGCTGAACCGATCTTATCTGTTGGAGCTTCAACCAGACCGCCTGCTGGCGCGTTTTCGGGAATATGCCGGACTTACGCCCAAAGCGCCTCAGTATGAAGGCTGGGAAGCGATGACTATTTCCGGTCATACACTGGGACATTACTTGTCCGCTTGCTCCATGATGTATGCTTCAACGGGCGATGAGCGTTTTAAAGAAATTGCTCATTACATTACGGATGAACTAGCCGTTTGTCAGGCGGCGCATGGTGACGGATATGTATCCGGTATTCCAGGGGGGAAGGAACTTTTTGAAGAGGTGTCTGCTGGAAATATTCGCTCGAAGGGCTTTGACCTGAACGGTGCCTGGGCACCCTTGTATACACTGCACAAGTTATTCGCTGGCCTGCGGGATGCGCATCATTTGACAGGGTGTGATAAGGCATTAGATGTAGAGCGCAAGCTGGCGGACTGGCTCGAAGGAATTATGAAGCCGATGAGCGATGAGCAGCTCCAGCAGATGATGTTTTGCGAATATGGAGGCATGAATGAGGTATTGGCCGATTTGTATGCGGATACCGGGGAAGAGCGCTACTTGTGGCTGGCTGAATGCTTCTGGCACAAGCTGGTGCTGGACCCGCTTAGCTCGCAGGAAGACTGTTTGCAGGGCATTCACGCCAATACACAGATTCCGAAGCTGATCGGGCTTGCCAAGGAATATGAGCTGACCAATGATACGAAACGCCGGGCAACGGTGGAGTTTTTTTGGGGGCGGGTGGTGGATCATCATTCGTATGTCATTGGCGGGAATAGCTTTGGAGAATATTTTGGCGCGCCAGATGGCTTGAATGATCGCATCGGGCCTCATACGACGGAGACGTGCAATACCTATAACATGCTCAAGCTGACAAATCATCTATTTCAATGGAATGTTTCCGCCAAGGAAGCGGACTTTTATGAGCGAGGTCTATTCAATCATATTTTGGCTTCGCAGGACCCGGTTCACGGGGGTGTAACGTATTTTCTATCTCTGGCGATGGGTGGGCACAAGCATTTTGAAAGCAAATTTGATGATTTCACGTGCTGTGTCGGCACAGGGATGGAAAACCATGCGAGCTACGGCAGCGGCATTTATTTTCACGATCACGATAAGCTATATGTCAATCAGTTCATTGCCTCCACGCTGGAATGGAAGGACACAGGCGTTACGCTAAAACAAAATACTTCCTATCCAGATACAGATCATACGACGCTGGAGATTCAATGCGATCAACCTGCCTCATTTATGCTACTCATCCGCTATCCATATTGGGCTAAACAAGGAATTACCATTCGTGTAAATGGCAAGGAACAATCGATTGTATCGGAACCGGGCAGCTTTGTCTCCATCGCCAGAACGTGGATTGACGGTGACGTTGTAGAGGTGACGATTCCGATGTCGCTGAGACTGGAGCAGATGCCAGATAACCCGGATCGGGCGGCTATCATGTATGGACCGTTGGTGCTGGCAGGCGACCTTGGACCCTTAGAAGATCCTAAAGCCAAGGATTTCCTGTACACACCAGTATTCATCCCCCAAACGGAAAAGCTGGATGCCTGGATTCAGCCCGTGGAGGGCAAGACCAATACGTTTCGTACCTTGAATGCAGGGCATCCCCGGGATGTGGAATTATCTCCTCTGTATAAAATGCATGACCGTACGTATTCCGTATACTGGGACATTTTTACCAAGGAAGCGTGGCAGGAGGCGGAACAGGAATATACAGCGGCACGCGAAAAGCTGGCGATTCTGGAGCAGTGCACGATTGATTTTGCCCAACCCGGAGAAATGCAGCCGGAGCGAGATCATAACTTCCAGGGAGATGCTTCGACTCGCACCGGATATGTGAATAACCGACCTTACCGGAATGCGGGAATTGACGGCTGGTTTTCTTTTGATCTGAATACAGATCCGTCTGCTCCGATGCTGTTGGTCATTACCTACACAGCTACACTGGAAATGCCTAACTGCGGTTTTGATATTTTGATTAACGGTCATCCGCTTGAGAATTTTAGTGAAGGCTTTGATGAGGCCGATAAGTTTTACAACGTTAATGCTGCTATTCCGGCTGCATATCTGGAGGGTAAGGATCAAGCGACGGTGACCTTCAAGGCCAAGCCGGGACAGCGTATCCGCAGATTGTTTGGGCTGAGGATGGTCAACAAGGACGTGTATGAGCAACGCTATCAAGCTGGAAGTTCAGGTATACATGAATGATCTTTGAAATGTTTCGTGAGAGAAAAGTAACGTTTGATTTTTAGTCCGGTATGATTTATGATGTAAGAAATATTGGATGATGCTGGAATAATCCATTTGGTGGTATGAGCTGATATATTCATAGTTTTGTTGCGCGTGAAGCACACGGGCTGTTTCTTCCTTCATAGGGAGAGGCAGCCCTTTTTTGTTGATATTTTGCGGAAATATAAACTTTTTTAAAGAGTCAGTTCTATGATTTAGGGGGAGGGATTGCTCAATAGAGTCTATTTGTTTGGAATGCTTTGTATTAGAAGTTTTTCTTATAGATTTTGTAATAGGGAAACCCTATAATATATAAGTTGTATCCAGTATTTTCCGAAAGTGGGGATGCGATAAGTTTATGAGATTAGAGATGATATACATAGTTTAAAGTTTAAGCTGACAAAGGGGATAGAGAGATGAGTATGAAAAAATGGATGTTGAGTTTGACCGCAGTCACGTTGCTATGGGGGGCGACAAGTACGATTCCAACGACGGAGGCAGCAAGCAGCACCAAACCGATTGAAGTCTTGTTAAACGCGAAAAAAATACAGTTTCCAGATGCTAAACCTTTTCAGGATAGCAACGATTATGTGATGGTTCCGATTCGTTTTGTATCCGAGGCATTGGGGGCTAAGGTTGGCTGGGAGAAAACAGACGGTCAATTGGCTGTGTCGATTAAAAATGATGCACATGCTGTTAACATGACAGTGGGTCAAAACACCGCTACCGTGGATGGGCAGACCAAAACGTATGAAACGAAGATTATTTTGAAGCAGAATCGTACTTTTGTGCCGCTGCGGTTGGTAAGTGAGGGTCTGGGGCAAACGGTGGAGTGGGATAAAGTTAGCCGCTGGGTCTGGATTGGAAAGAAGGAAATTGCTGCGCTGGAGGATACGGGGCATCAGGCGGTGAGTATTGAGCCGTATAAGAAGGCGTTCGGTTCAATACCTGCTCTTTTAAATAATAGCACTGACCAGCCATACGATAAAATAATGGTCTTTAAGCAGTCTGATCTACCTATTAAGCTGATTCGGGATGTTTATTCCGTTGAGCCCTACACAAGTCCGAAGGGTGTACCTTACTTAAAGATGAGAGTTAAAACGAAATCTACAGCAGGCAGCATTTTTTTCATAACCAAAAACCAGAATGCACGTCTCCGTCCTCCATTGAGAGAAATGACACAAGATAACGGGGACGGCACAAAGATGGTATATTACCCGATTTATTCATCTGCTGATGAACTCTTTCATGGAATAAAAAACTATAAATCTCTGAAACTAAAAGATATTGAGTACATTGGATTCCGCTTGCAAGCAGATAGTTATATTCCATTGATGGTCAATCCGTGGAAAGGAAATTAACAACAGCATGAAGAAGACGCAACGCATTCTGGCCGTATTGCTGGTGGGGGTACTGCTCTTATTGCAGCTCCCACCATTTTCTTTTCCTACCGACAAGGCGGTAGCTGATAACGAAATTACACCGCTGTCTTACTATGCCGATAAGAACGACCGTTATTTTGTTGGCATGATGTACTTCGACATGTGGAAAAATACCGCAGGTACTTGGGTCACAGGTGGCAAGGAGCCTGACAAGGACATGCAAGGTGAAGCAGAATTCACTTACAAATTTAATTTCCCTGGTCGTAAGATCAAGAAGATTGACGCACAATTGTATGATCCAGTAGCAGAAGTTAACAAAGGTAATCCTAATTATAAAAATTATTTTACAAAATCCCGATCCGATCTTTATGACGATTACAAAGACTACATGAGTAAAGGCACACAGGATTCAGATATTCGGCCTTTTCAAAAAAAGGGGATTGGAACGGATACAGCTACCATTCCAATCACTGTGAATATAAGATTAAATGCAGCAGTTCAAGCAGAAAATATAAAAGAAGAGAGTTGCCCTACCTGCGCAAAGGAAGTAGAAGCCTGGCGCATCTACCAGCCCATCCTGTTCAAGATCGAACTGGAGAGCAGCCTAATCGTCAAGCATTTTACCACTGATGGGAAATCGCTTAACAACGTATTTACACCAATAGAAGATGAATTAAAAGCTGATCAACTGTATGATTTTACCCCGCCAACCAACCCGAAATATGAGTATGTGGGTTATAAGAAAAGCACGACTGGTAAACCGCCAAGCGGAGATATTTTGCCGGGAATTGTACCCGGATTTACTTATGACGGTTCTTTTGAGCAGTTTACCGCTTATTTGTATTACAAAGAAGCTCAGGGCTGTCCTAAGCCTGGAGAAAGCCAAGAGGGAGCACCCTCAGATTGCCAAGATAATGAACAGCCAACAAAAGGTGTTGTCTGCTCCCGCCCCGTTCCAGGTCTGCGCTTGGAAACTGCCGAACTGGACCCGACAGTATCTGCCGTTATCAAAGCGGACCAGCGTGGTTGGGAACGATTTGACGTATCCAAAGGTATTCCTACATCTGAAAGCCTATACGGTCATGTGCAAGCGAAGAGATACCTTTTTCAACATAAGTTTGTGAACATGACAGGCCAGTGTACATATACGGTGAACGTAAAACGGGAATATCGATTGACCTGGCGGCCTAAGAAAAAATCTCGACGGAGTGAGACCGTGAAGCGAACCTATACTTACCAAATCGTCCGTCCATACTCATATTGGACGATAGATAATTTGGAGGTGTACGGCATTAAGGAGGCTACGCTCCGAAATTATGCGTTACCTAATGAAACAATCACCCAGCGTCCGCAATCCTATACACCCCCTTCCTATATTGCAGCGACTCAGGGCAATTTTTATCCGTCCCCTGCACCCGGGACAGTGGATGGCGGTAGCCGTAGCAAAAACGGTGGCAGCAGCAAGCCGAGTGTACCTGATGACCGTAGTGCACTGAAATCCAAGGCAGAGGGGGCTGTTAAGGAAATCGAAGTGGAAAACGACACTCTAACCTTTGAAAACAAGATCATTATGAATCCGGAGCGCGTTAAGGTGAATGGCCCTAGGCCAGGCGTTATACCCTCTTCCGGAGCGATTGGGCCGGATGTGCTGTACAGTCCGGGTCATGTGATTGATAAGTATAAGATAAATAAGTCCAATACGCCCAGCAGCGGTGACATCACTTACGCTATTCTCAAAGGAAATATCAATGGAGGTGCGGATAAAACGTTTCCGATACAGGGAATTAATACGGTGACTGTTCACACTCCCGTAGTGAATCTGTCTAAAGTGTCGGACGATGCTGCTCATAACCAGAAAACCCAACCTACGAAAGGACGATCCGCGCTTATTTTGGAGCGCCCTTTCCGGGTGACGATCTCGACAGCAGGCCCACATTTAAATATTCCTGGCTATGGTGATCGGGAGTATGCCAAATATGTACGAACCAAGCAGGTGCGATTTCCGTTCGATGTCTATGACAAAGGGAAGACACAATTTTATCCGCGGGGTACCTGGATCGACATTCCGGTGCAGCAGCTCGACACAGACTTTTATTTGCCCGTATGGGTGGATGAAGGCAACTATACAGTTGAGTTCCGTACCATTGCCGAAAATGCACCGGACGGGTTCACCGAACAACGCCATGCCAACACGGATATCGCCCATCATGTTGCCAATGATGTGGTGAATATTCAGGTCATCGGACGGATGTACGATTTTCATATCACGGATATTGCTGATTACCATTGGGAGCGGGTATTTCGACAGCGAAAAGGAAGCCCGACGCATAGTGGCCTGTCCTATTGGACGGGGCTTGGCAATATTGACGGGTTGCCTAGAGGGAACCCGGAGCCGTTCACCTTGCCCGTTCGTCCCGGCAGTCACCCATATGAAGGTTATGCAAATGTGGCGGTCAAGGCAGGCTATCATTTCAAGTTTGACCTCAAAACCAAAGGCAATATGTTTAGCGCCAAGGACGGTATTCGCATCACGCCATCGTTCTATTGGGTGAGCAAAGATGGGCGACAGCGGGAAGAGGTGGATCTGTATACACATTCCGGCAGTCGAAAATTTATCCGTTTGGGATCGGCGGAGGACCGGGAAAAGCGATATGTTATTTTGAATGAACGGCTACGCAATGTGCCGATGGAGGAAATGCAGGACACGTCAGCCTACCAATACAAGCATGAGCTGAGTGAAGCACAGCAAAGCCAGTTGACACTGGAACGTTATGTTTCCCTGTATGCCCACCGTATTGCACGCAGCAAGACCTGGATTGGACGTTACGACTGGCTGGTACTGCCTGCGGCTGTGCGTACCTTGATTGGTCCGAAGACAGACCTGCCAGATGGGGTCAACGTGGATCGCGCTAATGCGTCGATTCAGCGCTGGTATGGTGAATATAGCCTGCCTGCTGATGTATACGCAGTCACCAAAGGCACGGATTTGCGCGAGGTCAGTCGCCGTCAGGAGCTAAACGAGCATACAGATATATTCAAGAAAACGGGCTTTATCGTCGTCAACTTTAATGTGGAGTCACTGCGTCAGGGGGACACCGAGCATCCGCATTTACAGTATATAAATGGTCCGCTATTGAACCAGTGGCAACTGGAGGGTTACCGCCGAGAGATAAAAGACCCGTACGGGCATATCTTTCATTTACAGGACGGGGATGTAGTATTTTATCATGCGGATCAGTCCAGTCGGGACGATTTCAGTTCATTTGTCCCTCACTAGCTTGCAGTAATCAAGACGAATCCTAATCCATAACTAGCGCGAAAAATACGAAAACGGACAATGGAACAATCCACTGTCCGTTTTTTTATGCCTAAGTTTTTCATACGTTATAATAGACCGATATATCTGGGCTTTTTTTACGGAGAACAAAGGAACGGCTAAACAAAGGAATGATTGAATTGAAGGAGTGATCATGGTGGATGAAAAGGATTGTTTAATGTTGTGCTACATTGCAGAAGAACAGAGCATGAAACGTGCCGCCGAACGTCTATATATTACACAGCCTGCCTTGACCTACCGTCTGAACCAATTGGAAAAGGAGTTCGCTGTACCTCTCATTGTACGCGGGAACAGAGGAACGAAGCTGACCATGGAAGGGGAGCGACTGGTGGAGTATGCCAAACGGAATTTGAGGGAACTGACCGAATTAAAAGAAGCTGTCATTCACCTGAGAGGGGAAGTAAAAGGTACGCTGCGCTTGGGGATTTCAAGCTATTACGGACATTATCGGCTACCGCCGATTCTTAAAAGCTTTAAAGATATTTATCCTGACGTGCAATTTTCAGTCACCTGCGGACTCAGTGCGGAAATCTATGAGATGCTGCGCGGGGATGAAATTCATCTGGGTGTTATCCGCAATGATTACCCTTGGTCTGAGGGAAAGCATCTTCTTCATGAGGAGCATATCTGCGTGATCTCGAAAGAAGCTGTAGAGCTTGAGCAATTGCCGGAGCTTCCAATGATTCGTTATAAGGACCCGGGGAAGCCGCAACTTTCCGGTCATATGTATTCCTCGTTCAACGAATCGGTACAGGCATGGTGGAGTGAGAGAATAGGCCGTGCACCACGAGTTTCTATGGAGGTGGATAGCTACGAAACCTGCAAGGAAATGGTTCGGCACGGACTGGGATATTCAATCGTACCCGAAATATTTATCTCTCCCAAGGATGAACTGTATGCATTTAATTTGATTCGTAAAAATGGAGATCCTGTCCTGCGTAGAACATGGATGTTGTATAAAAATAAATCCAGCCGTCCTATGGCAGTGGAAAGATTTGTAGAATGGATGCTCCAGTCTTGAGGCTGTAAATACATTGAATATACGTAATTAATGGTGAAAAATAGCGTATATCAAGGACAAACATGTCATATATAAAATAATTTTAAGGATAAAGCCAAAAAATATTAAATTTACTTCACTGGTCTTCGCTTATACAATGTTGAATATTGGTTGTATAATTATTCGTTATTGCGAATGAAAGGCGGTATTCCATTGATGGATTTAACAACGAACGGACATAATGGCAGAACGTCATCCCATGAAGAGATTTTGAAGGCTGTAGATGCAAAGGATCATGAGTTGCGGGGGCTTGCCCGAACAATACATACCCATCCTGAATTGAGCTTTCATGAATATCAGGCTCAGGGATGGCTCACGAGTACACTGGAGCAAGCTGGTTTTGCTGTGGAAAAGGGGATTGCAGGACTGGAAACCTCCTTCCGCGCCGAATGGGAAGGGAAGCCCGGCGGACCGACAATTGCTTTGCTGGCAGAGTATGACGCACTTCCGGTGATCGGACATGCCTGCGGTCACAATCTGATCTGTACCGCATCGGTCGGAGCAGCCATAGCCCTAAAAGAAGCGATACCGGACCTACCCGGACGTATTGTGGTATTGGGCACACCCGCCGAGGAGGAGGGCGGCGGCAAAATCATGATGTGCGAGCATGGTGTGTTCGACGGCGTGGACGCCGTGATGATGGTGCATCCACAGAATAAAACGATGGTTTTACGCGGGGGACTGGCCTGCGTGGACGCCACCTTCACGTTTCATGGCAAGCAGGCTCATGCTGCATCCTCCCCGGAGAAAGGCATTAGCGCGCTGGATGCTATGATCAATGCCTTTGTGGCGATTAATTCGGTTCGCCAGTTCGTTACCAGCGACGTACGTATCCACGGCATTATTACCAAAGGCGGGGATGCTCCCAATGTCGTGCCGGAGCTGTGCGAGGCTGTGTTTATTTTACGGGCGCAAACCGTCGTCGGTCTGGCTGAGGTGAGGGACAAGGTGTATCGTGCTGTTCGTGCGGCGGCAGAAGGTATGGGCGCGACGGTGGATATTTCCGAGGGGCTTATTTATGCGGAGCGCAATACCAACAAGAAGCTGGCGGCTTTGTTCCAGAGCAAGTTGGAGCAGCTGGGTTTGGAGGTTCACGAGCCGCCTGCGCAGGGAGGGATCGGCTCGTCGGATATCGGCAATGTCAGCCAGATTACTGCAGCGATTCATCCTTATATCCGATTGGGTGACGCGTCCACGCACACGCCGGAATTTGCCCGGCTTGCAGGAGCAGAGGAAGGCATGATTGAAATGAATTATGCCGCCAAAGCGCTGGCGCTGACCGCTTATGATCTGGTAACCGATCCGGTGGCTTTGAGAGAGATACGGACTGAATTTGAACAATGGCAAGCGTTGAGAAACGGGGGAGCATCCGAATGAGTAGCAACACGACCGTACCGAGCGGTCCGAAGAAATGGCTGAAAATGCCGCACACCTTTGTCATTCTTATTTTTCTGACCTTAGTGGCTGGAATATTGACTTATGTCGTTCCCGCTGGAGAGTTTGAACGGGTTAAAAATGAAACGACCGGCAAAACGCTGCTCGTTCCCGGTTCGTACGCTCATGTCGATCCGAATCCGGTTACGTTGTGGGACATCCCAAAATCCATCGTATCCGGTCTAGTCGATTCGGCTGATGTTGTCTTTTTCATTCTAATCATTGGCGGTGTCTTTCAGATTATTACTTCCTCGGGCACAATTGAGGCGGTGACCGGAAGAGTTGCGAGGTCTTTTTCCAACAAGGGGTTATGGGTCATTCCCGTGTTTATCACCTTGTTTTCCGTAGGTGGTTTTACCATGGGAATGTCCACTGAGGTGATGGTATTCGTGCCGATTGGTATTGCCATCGCCCGGGCGTTGAAATTTGATGCGTTGACGGGTACAGCCATGATTTCGCTGGGAGCCTCCTGCGGGTTTACCGCCGGGCTGCTGAACCCGTTTAATGTCGGATTGGCACAGGCGATTGCGCAAATTCCTATTTTTTCAGGGCTGTGGCTTCGTGCCATCCTGTTGGTCATCCTGATCGTTATTACGAGCTTATATATTATGCGTTATGCCAGTAAAGTGAAGAAAAGCCCGGAAAGCAGCCTCGTTTACGAATTGGAAAAGAGCGCTGAAGACAAGCCGGTGGATCTATCCAATCTGCCTTCCATACAGCTTAAGCATATCCTGATCATTTTGACCGTTATAGTAAGCTTCGCGATGTTAATCTGGGGAGTGTCCAAAAAAGATTGGTGGATGGAGGAACTGGCTGCCCTGTTTCTTTCGATGGGAGTCATTTCCGGCTTTTGTGCAGGCTATGGGCCAAGTCGCATTGCGACAGAGTTTGCCAAAGGGGCCAAAGATATCACCTATGGTGCCCTGATCATTGGTTTTGCACGTTCTATCGTCGTCGTGCTGGATCACGGCAATGTGATTGATTCGATCGTTAACAGCCTTGCGATCATGGTGGGACATCTGCCGGAATCCGTGCAAGTGCTGGGTATGTATGTGTTCCAAAATATCATGAATGTATTTATTACCTCCGGTTCGGGGATGGCTGCGACGACGATGCCCATTATGGTGCCGCTGTCCGATCTGTTGGGTATTACACGGCAGACCACAGTCCTTGCATTCCAGTTGGGAGATGGATTTTCGAATATGATTTTGCCTACTTCCTCTGCCTTAATGGGGAGTTTGGCGGTGTCGGGTATTCCATATCAGAAATGGGTTCGCTTCTTTTGGCCGTTACTGGCCGCCTGGTTCGTACTGGGTGCAGTATTCGTGGTTGTAGCTCAAATTATTGGGTATCACTAAAATATAAAAGGAAAATTAGATATATATTGAGTCCTCAGTATGCCGTTAACAGGCTTGGTGAGGGCTGTTTTATTTGGAATGAGTAAACAACACGGTTTTGTGTAGAGAAATCCTCGGATATTTAAACGCGTTTGGGGGAACGGCAAAACTATAATAATAGGGAATTTAATTTATGTAAGCGCAATCATTTCAGGTATTTGCTTGTCATCACAATACATTCGAGGAGGACGACCTGGATGGCTCAAGGGAAAGGCGCATGGCGAAAGGGAAGCTTGACCGCCGCGTTGGCAGCGATGCTGGCGATGACGGGGACGACTGGAGGAGTGGCTGCGGAAGACTTGTCCGAACCGACGCTGCAGGCGGAATCAGCAATCGCAGTTGTACAGAACCGTAGCGGCAGCATTCAGCTGGAAAAGCTGGATCGCGGACTGGTAGCTGCGGTAACGCAGGAGGGGGTATTTTTAAGCTGGCGGTTATTGGCTCAAGAAGTGAACGGTTACGGTTCAACGGGGCTGACAGGAGCGGACTTTAACGTATATCGTGACGGTAAGAAGATCGCGACAGTGACCGACAGTACCAACTATGTGGATAAGGAAGGGAATGGGAAATCGGTATACAGAGTAGCTTCAGTCGTTAATGGGCGGGAAAAGGATCGTAGCGCCAAAGTGAAGCCATGGCAGCAGGGTTACTATGAACTTCCTCTCCAAAAGCCTGCCGATGGCGTAACACCAGCAGGTGAATCCTATACTTATTCGGCCAATGATATGAGTGTGGGAGATGTGGATGGAGATGGGCAATATGAATTTTTTGTAAAATGGGACCCGTCGAACTCCAAAGATGTATCTCAGAAGGGGTATACCGGAAATACGTATGTCGATGCGTATACGGCCGAAGGCAAGCTGTTGTATCGGATTGACCTGGGCGTGAATATTCGATCAGGTGCGCATTATACACAGATGATGGTGTACGATTTTGACGGCGATGGTAAAGCCGAGCTGATGTTCAAAACGGCTCCAGGGACCAAAACGATTTCTTTTGATAAGAAGGGCAAGCCGAAAAAAGAAAAATATATTACTCTGCCACGTGAGGATCGCAAAGCAGGGATTACACATGAGGACGATTACCGTTTGAGTCGCTCGGATTATTATGAGCATGTGGTGAACATGTTTATGAACTGGACGAAGCATGAAGAAGTGGTCAAGGGACAATGGCCTGCTACGCTGGAGGAATGCTTTGGTATCGCTCCGAAGTACAATTATCCGTTATCCCGAAAGGATGCGGAAAGCCTGACAGACTACTTTATGGACGTATACGCACCTTCACGGAGCGACAAAAACAAGCTTAGAGAGTTCGAGGGCTTCATCGTCGATGGACCGGAGTATTTGACGATTTTCAAAGGGAAAACGGGAGCTGAGCTGGATACCATCCGCTATGAGCCGGAGCGTCATGACGATGGCCTCATGTGGGGAGACTACGCCATGGCCCGAATTGAACCCGCCAATCGTGTAGACCGCTTCCTGGCAGGTGTGGCTTACTTGGACGGACGCAAGCCGTACGCCGTATTCGCACGCGGCTATTATACGCGTTCCACTTTGGCCACCTACACATGGGATGGTCGCCATCTCCAAAAACATTGGATGGTGGACAGTGGCTGGACACCGATGACCAATCCATTTAACGATAGTCCGCACGGGCGTGATGGAACGGACCCGAAATTTGGCACCTTGACCACACAGGGAGCGCATTCTTTGAGCGTGGTGGATGTGGACGGTGACGGCAAGGACGAAATCGTATACGGTTCCGCCACGATTGACCATGATGGCAGCCTGTTGTACAGCTCATTTGATGTCATGCCTCCTGAAAGCGCAACTCCAGGTCAAACCGCCAGATTGGGACATGGCGATGCGCTGCATGTGACCGATATTGACCCGGATCGCCCCGGCAAAGAAATCTTTATGGTACATGAAGGTGGCACCTACGCTCCATATGGCTATTCTTTGCGGGATGCCAAAACGGGTGAAATCATTTACGGCGCATATTCCGGCAAGGATACAGGTCGGGGAATGGTCGGTGACATAGATCCGGATCAGCGAGGTCTGGAGACGTGGGCCATAGGCCTGTGGACCGCAGCGGGTAAACAGCTGGATACGAAGATGCCAGGTACCAATATGAGTATCAAATGGGCAGCTGATATGACCACACAAATCGTAAACGGTGCAATTGATGTAACCCCAACCATTGAGGATTGGAAACGAGGTACATTGTTGACCGCCACTGGAACCAAAACGAACAACTATACGAAAGGAACTCCATCGCTGGTAGCCGACATTTTCGGAGACTGGCGGGAGGAAATGCTGGTCCGCACAGCGGATAGTTCAGCAATCCGTATCTATCTGAGCACAGAGCCTACGACGCATAAATTGTACACGTTGATGCATGATCCGCAATATCGCACGGATGTGGCGCGTCAAAATACCGGGTATAACCAACCTTCCTATACGAGCTTTTACTTTGCGTCCGATATGGATTGGGCGAATGTACCGATTCCCAAGCTCTACACGCCAAAAGCCTTGATGGAGGAAGAGAGCAGTGATGAGGTGGATGAGGCAAAGACAGCGGAGGTAGATGAAAAAGAAGTCGATGAAACGAAAATCGATGGGGCGGAAATAGATGCGAAGGAAATAGAGGGAGAGCCAGTAGTTCCAGTAGTTCCAGCAGAGGATTTATAAACCAATAGCTGAAGACTAAGATCTATTTCGGCGTATAAATTAGTTAATG
Organism: Paenibacillus sp. FSL P2-0322; assembly: GCF_037975315.1. Taxonomy (NCBI): domain Bacteria; kingdom Bacillati; phylum Bacillota; class Bacilli; order Caryophanales; family Paenibacillaceae; genus Paenibacillus; species Paenibacillus sp. FSL P2-0322. Next base: position 1,190,827 of record NZ_CP150243.1, read on the forward strand.
GATTTAGAAAAAGGCAAGCCTCTGGATGATTTAGGGGTTTGCCTCTTTGCTTTCTTAGAGCTTTCACAGTAGAGGTAGCTCTATCCAAGGTCTGTATTGATGGTTAGAAAAGCCTTAATAGTGAGGGAAACGCTGAAAGCAGCGGAGAGGACGAAACGATTGAGAAAAAGCGTCAGCGGTCGCCTTTGTATCCGGATTTTTACCACTAGGCTATTTAATAAAATCCGGATACAACAGCGATTGGAGCAACGTTCCGTTCACGTAGCGTCGTCAGAACACCTTTTTACTTTTCTATTTGTAACACTGGAGTGGATTCTCTAAATATCGGCTCTGTTCTGATATGCGTGATCTGATAAGGTCTAGAAGGATTTTTGACCCGCGCCAATAGCATCTCAGCCGCTGTAATGCCCATTTCGTTGTTGTAGATATGCACGGTGGATAAATGAGGTTCCACAATCCGGGATTCAGGAGCGTTATCAAACCCAAACACAGCAATATCGTCAGGAATTTTCAAGTTTTTATTTTTGAGCGCTTTCATGACACTGACGGCAATAAAATCATTGGCGCACACGAACGCAGACGGTAGCACGTTCATGCCTTCCAATTGTTTATCCATCCAATCCGACTCGGAGAAAAAATTCCGGTCCTGATCGACGATACAGCAAGATAAATCCACATTTAGACCTGCTTCGATTAAAGCTCTGTTATATCCAAACCACCGTTCATTGAAGCTTTTGCAATGCTTATAATCCCCAGCAAACCCGATCCGCGTAAATCCACGATGAATCAGGCTTTTGGTGACAGAATAAACGCTATGTTCATTTTCCATCAGCAATAAATCCGCTTTCAAATCAGGATAAGAAATGTCCACAGAACAATCAATAAAGATCGTGGGCAGTCCCAAATCCGTAATAAGCTCACTATATTGTGGATCAAACATTTCAATACAAATAATTCCATCCACCTTGGAGGCTTCAAAATTATTAGGAAGCGTTCCTGCATGGATTTCATTTTCCCGCACAATATGAATCGACAGATTATACCCTTCTGCGCTTATTCTTTTCTCCAAACCACTGATGAGTAAGGAGCCAAAATGTGAGCTGTTCGGCAGATTGCATGTGACCAGGGCAATGTTACCTTGATTTTTCGGGATGATGCTCTCCGTTTCCACATAGGCAAATTGCTTATATTTAAGTTCTATCGCTTTTTTAATGACCTTGTTCCGAGTATCAACCGGGATGCTATCATTACCGTTAATCGCTTTGGACGCGGTATTTCGAGAGATTCCCAAAGCGTCAGCAATGTCTTGAATGGTGACTTTTTCTTTCTTCATAGACAGGTTCCACCTTCACTAATAATGGATTGCCTGAGAGGTACAGTTGCCTCTTACAGCTCTCCGTTTAGACCTTAAATGTATCTTAAATGTATAATAGTTCGCATGAAATAGCAATGTTTGCATTGCAAATGAACAAATAATATTTACATTTGTAAAGTTTATTTGATAACTTATATTTATCTCCATCGGATCGACAAATAAATTTAAATCCAATCTTATATAAGCTGGACAAAAAAAGTGCGCATGGGAAACAGAGAGGACAGATCCATGCTGTATAAGTAAAGCGGTCATTGTTTATGGTTAACTTTTAAAGTTGGATTATATACTATGACTGTTATCATTTCTTCTTACAAAAGCATAATTTATTAATGCTATATTTAGTCAAATGTCAATTATTTTTTTACAAAAATAATTGACGAATGACATTTCGATTTGGTAAATTGAAGATGGGAAATGTAAGCCTTTTCAAATTTGTTGTATAGGCGATTTATTACAGATTGGGGGAATTGCGAGTATCGGAAAAACAGGAGATGCTCGTCGGTTATGCTTCTGATACGCAGGAAGTATATGTAGACCGGACACGGTCAGGCTGTTCGGATTTCCATGAAGACTTTGCGGGAAGACACGCAGCCTCACTGGAAACAGTAGAAAACCGATTGGACATTCATATCTATGTGGATCGTTCGCCGTTGAAATGAGACGTTCTCCATGAAGATCTAAACAGCGGATTTTCCAATTATTTTGTAGTGGATGCGCGGTGTTGATCCGTACTAGAAGGTAGGGGGATGAAGGTGGAGTTTACTAACACGCGAACGAACCTGACCAATTGGCAGATTAAGGGACAGGTGCACAAAGAAGATAACATCCAGGGACTTTTGCTGAGGTCGGAGCCGCAGGAAAATGTGATGGCTATGTCCGGAACAACGTCTCAGGATTTTACTTTTGAGGGGGATGTGATGGTCACAGACACACAGGCGGATGCTACGCTAGTATTCCGTTCCAGTGAGGACGGGTGGTCTTCCTATATGCTCCAAATCGTGCCGGCTGCCGGATTGTTGCGGTTGCGGGATGCTGCCGGGGATATTGGAAGACTGAAAGAGGAACGTCAGGTCAATTTAAAAAAAGGAGCTATTTATCATCTTAAGGTGAGCGTAGAGGGCTCCCATCTTAAAGTGTTCTGGGATGAGGGATATAACCCGATTATAGATGTGGTCGATACGACTTATACATCAGGATATTTGGGGCTGAATGTCTGGAATGGATCGGCGTTATTTCAGAACATTCAAGTCAGTGATATGGATACGAATCTAAGCGGACCGCTTCTGATCCGTGGAAAATGGCAACCTGACCTGAAAGGGCAAAGGGCTGAGGGAACAAGTGCAGAAGATGCGTTGAAAATATATAGCTCCGCAGCTACAGACCTGGTGCTGGAAGGCGGTGTGACGCTGAATCCTTCTGAACCGGGAATGGAAGCAGGACTATTTTTCAGAGGGAGTCAGGATGGGAAAAATGGATATGTTGCTTCTGTGCAAGGCGAAGGCAATCAGGTTCGCGTACAACTGAAGAAGGCGGACGGAACGTTGATTACAAAGTCGGCGCAGACATATCCGGGTGGGTTCAGCAGCAAACACCACTTGGAAATCATCGCTCATGGAGAGCGGATTCAGGTATTTATAGATGGATATACTCCTGCGGCAATTGATATCATGGATAGCAGCAATACCAACGTCTTTGCAGGCTTGAAAGTGACCGAGGGAACTGCTTATTTTCAGGATATCTACCTTACCTCTGTCTCGAATTACTATACAGAAAAATATCGCCCGCAGTATCATTATTCTCCTGCCAGAGGCTCGGCGAGCGATCCGAACGGATTGGTTTATTTCGAGGGGGAGTATCACCTGTTCCATCAGGATGGTGGACAATGGGCGCATGCGGTCAGCCAGAATTTGCTGGATTGGAAAAGGCTTCCGTTTGCATTGAAGTGGAATGATCTTGGTCATATCTGGTCAGGCTCGGCTGTAGCCGATCTAACCAATACTTCCAGCTTGTTCGGTGACTACGGAGGAGCAGGGCTGATTGCCTATTACACTTCCTTCAATCCCGATCAGCTCAAGGGCAACCAGAGAATCGGCCTTGCTTACAGCACAGACCGGGGACGTACATGGCAATACCCGAAAGACCGTCCAATTGTAATAGAGAACCCGGGCCAAAGTGAAAACGATCCTGGCAATTGGGATTTCCGTGATCCTAAAGTAGTGTGGGATGAAGTCTATCAGCGCTGGATTATGGTAGTGTCGGGAGGCGATCATATCCGTTTTTTTACCTCCACCAACCTAATAGATTGGCACTGGACGGATAACTTTGGTTATGGTGATTATATACGTGGTGGAGTATGGGAATGCCCGGATCTATTTCAGCTTCCGGTAGACGATGGTAATACTTCTAAATGGGTGCTGATGGTTAGCACTGGAGCCAGCACAAACACTCAAGGCTCGGATACGGAATATTTTATCGGTGAACTGACGTCTGATGGCAAATTTCAAAACGATCATTCACCGGGGAAGGTGTTGAAAACCGATTGGGGCAAGGAATTCTACGCCTCAATGTCCTTCTCCGATGTACCCGACGGGCGGCGTATCATGCTGGCATGGATGACGAATTGGGACTATCCGTTCAGCTTTCCGACTTCTCCCTGGAAGGGACAGTTTAGCATCCCGAGAGAGTTATCGCTAAAAACAACTCGTGAAGGCATCCGTTTGATACAGCATCCGATATCCGAGCTGACTTCGCTGCGTTCCCGTTTATTTGCGATAGAAAATCAAAGTGTCACGGAATCTTATCCGAATATACTGGAAGGTTTGGATGCAGGTGCCTATGAGATTGAAGCGGTGTTCGAACTGCCTTCTGTTGGGGCTGCTTCAGCATTCGGGTTTTACGTGCGGGATGGCGGTGAGCAAAGAACGGCGGTCGGCTATACAACAGACATACAACAAATGTTTGTAAACCGTGCTGATTCAGGGCTTACAGATTTCTCTACTCTATTTTCAACGCTTCATAAAGCATCACTTGCACCTATCGGAAATCGAATCCAAATGCGTATATTTGTGGACGAATCCTCGGTTGAGGTGTTTGGGAATGATGGAGAGGTCGTATTTTCGGAGATTATTTTGCCCGATTCGGCGCGAAGAGGGATGGGCTTTTACACCCAGGGTGGTGAGGTGAAGGTTGTTTCCCTCCATGTTTATGCCTTGCGGAACAGCTGGAGGCTACCAGATGCTTCGTCTGCCAGTGTGATCATGGATCACACTTATGTGGAGCTTGCGAGGGAGCAGACGAAGCGTCTGTACGCGAGTGTGGAGGATGAGTCTGGAGAAAAAGAAATCTCGCTGATTTGGGTTTCTAACAATCCTGAGATTGTAAAGATCAATGCGTCCGAGGACGGGAGTGCGTTAATGGAGGCAGTTGCCCCGGGAGAAGCTGTTGTTACGGCTTCCGATTCGGAGGATAAGGTCCGCGGTAGTACCTTGGTTAAGGTGCACGGTGGGGTGTTTCATACCAACCTTACAGGTTGGAAGCCGGATGTTTCCGCATCGCGGTGGATCGTGACAACGGATGGGATACGAGGAAGCTATATCAGCGATGCGAATTATATGGCTGCTGAGCAGGCGGAAGATTTTACGTATGAGGCTGATATGAAGCTGCATGGAAATGGAAGTGCTGGATCCATGATTTTCCGCGCCAATGCTGACGGATCGAGTGGCTATTATCTGAATTTGGACCCCAATCTGAAATCGATTCGCCTATTTTTTAAAAAAGAGGGTCAATTTGAGGAGCAGCAGGTGCTTGCCAAGGTTCCAAGATTCGTTCTGCCGGAAATGTTTCATCATATTAAAATCGTGGCAGAGGGCCTGCGCATTCGCATTGACGTAGACGGTGAGCAGGTCATCGACCTGGAAGATAGTACGTTCGCCGAGGGGCATGTGGGTGTGAATGTATTTGGAGGGCAGGCGTTTTACCAACATGTAAGGATCGAGCCAATTTGAATTTCTTATTTCAAAAGGAGAGCCGTCTTAACGGACTCTCTTTTTTTACGTCTTGATGTTATTGAGAATATATAATGTAACCGCACACATGTAAATGGTATGACATATTACCTAACGTAAAATTTGACACATATGTGAAATGAGGATAAATGTCAGAGATTTCATGGAGAAGCGAATTGACTGGATTTGTCCCTGTCTCTAAGATGTAATTATATTCCAGACAATAACAGAGATTTGTGTAAGGGAATATAACGTGGAGAGGAGGGAATGAATGGACTCTTTAGCTGATCTCTCGGAAACCCCCTTAGCATTGGAAACCCTCAGACGACATCCCTGTTATAACGAAGAGGCACATCGCTATTTTGCGCGCATTCATCTTCCAGTAGCCCCGGCATGCAATATTCAATGCCATTATTGCAACCGCAAATTCGATTGCGTCAATGAAAGCCGTCCCGGCGTTGTTAGTGAACTGCTCACGCCGGAGCAGGCGGCGAGCAAGACCTATGGCGTAGCGGCACAGCTGATGCAGCTGTCCGTTGTCGGCATTGCGGGACCTGGAGATCCGCTGGCCAATGCGGAGGCAACCTTCGATACCTTCCGCCGGGTCCGTAAGACAGTTAAGGATGTCATATTCTGTCTCAGCACAAATGGCCTTACCTTGATCAGGCATATTGACAGGATTGTAGAGCTGGGTATTTCGCATGTCACGATCACGATCAATGCTGTAGATCCAGTGGTGGGGAGCCGCATTTATGGATGGGTCTACGATGAAGGAAAACGCTATGCAGGAGAGGAGGCCGCGCGGCTGTTGATTGACCGCCAGCTGGCAGGCTTGAAGATGCTGGCTTCGAGAGGCGTATTGTGCAAGGTGAACTCGGTGCTGATTCCCGAAGTCAATGATGCCCATCTGCCGGAGGTAGCCAGGGTAGTCAAGGAGCACGGCGCAGTGCTGCACAACATTATGCCGCTCATCATCGCACCTGGTAGCCGGTATGAGCAGGAAGGGATGCGGGCTCCCCGTCCCCGTCTGGTCCGGCAGCTGCAGGAGCAATGTGCTGAAGCGGGGGCTGTCATTATGCGCCATTGCCGTCAGTGCAGGGCGGATGCGATTGGACTGCTGGGCGAGGATCGGAATCAGGATTTTACATGGGAGAACATAGCGGCTGCTCCTCCCATGGATGAAGGGGCAAGGGCACAATTTCAGAAAGAACTGGATGAGAAGGTGAGAGTGAGAATGGAACGCAAGGAGGGACAATCACACCACAAACAACCGTCAACCGGGGCTGGCTGTAGCTGCCCGTTATCGGGAGATAAGCCTGAAGCGAGCTTCACCTCAAAGCCAGTCCTAATCGCAGTGGCCAGTCGTGGCGGAGGGAAGGTGAATCAGCATTTCGGCCGTGCCAAGGAATTTATGATCTATGAAAGCGACGGGACCATCGTAAATTTCATAGGCATTCGTAAGGTGCAATCCTACTGCCACGGGAAAGCCGATTGCAATGGGGACAAGGTCGAGACGATGAAGGAGATCCTTTCCATGGTGCATGACTGTGCATTGCTGCTGTCGTCCGGCATAGGCGAAGCCCCCAAAGAAGCATTGCAGGAAGCTGGCGTGCTGCCTATTGTATGCGGCGAGGATATTGAGGAATCGGTTCTGGAATATGTGAAATTTCTGCGTTATATGTATCCTGTGCAGAGCAATAAAGGAAGTAAGCGCAATAAGGGAGTTAAGGGCAATCATTCGGATTTACCCATTAAACATTTTGGAGGCTGAGAAAATATGAGACAAATTGCGTTTTACGGTAAGGGCGGTATCGGCAAATCGACAACTTCGCAGAATACACTGGCTCAGCTCGCGACCAAATTCAAACAAAAAATTATGATCGTAGGCTGTGATCCCAAGGCAGACTCCACCCGTCTTATTCTGAATACGAAGGCCCAACAGACAGTGCTACATCTGGCTGCTGAAAGGGGCACGGTAGAGGATTTGGAGCTGGAGGATGTTGTCCAGAAGGGCTTCGGTGACATTCTGAACGTGGAATGCGGCGGGCCAGAGCCCGGTGTCGGCTGTGCAGGACGCGGCATCATCACAGCCATTAATTTTCTGGAGGAAGAGGGCGCCTACGAAGGGCTGGATTTCGTATCCTACGATGTACTTGGGGACGTCGTGTGCGGGGGCTTCGCCATGCCGATCCGGGAGAAGAAGGCGCAGGAAATCTACATCGTATGCTCAGGCGAGATGATGGCTATGTACGCTGCCAACAATATTGCGCGTGGGATATTGAAGTATGCCAACAGCGGCGGGGTGCGTTTGGGCGGCTTAATCTGCAACAGCCGGAATACGGACCTGGAAGCGGAATTGATTACAGAGCTTGCGAGAAGACTGAACACGCAGATGATCCACTTTTTGCCGCGTGACAATGTTGTACAGCACGCTGAGCTGCGCCGTATGACCGTTACCCAATATAACCCGGAACATAAGCAGGCTGCGGAGTATGAAGAGCTGGCAGGTAAGATTTTGAATAACGATATGCTAACGGTTCCCACTCCCATTTCCATGGAAGATCTGGAGGATCTGTTGATGGAATTCGGCATTATTGAGGATGAAGAAACCGCAATTAACAAAGCTGAGGCGTCCGGGCAGTAGGCTCCAGCTAGAAGGCTTAATGACGGAACCAACGTGTGATGATGGAGGGAGCTGAACGCGTAGCTCGCAGGAGGGAGGAATAGGCCAAATGAGCAGTATTGTGGATAAGGGAAAGCAGATCGTAGAGAAGATACTGGAGGTATATCCCAAGAAGGCCAAGAAGGACCGGACCAAGCATTTTGAGATCGCGGATGAGGAGCTTGTGAACTGCGGGACCTGTTCTATTAAGTCCAACATGAAATCACGGCCCGGCGTCATGACAGCAAGGGGCTGTGCTTATGCAGGCTCCAAGGGTGTGGTATGGGGCCCGATTAAAGACATGGTGCACATTAGCCATGGTCCCATCGGCTGCGGGCAATACAGTTGGGGTACCCGACGCAATTATGCGAATGGGGTATTGGGAATCGATAATTTTACCGCCATGCAGATTACAAGCAATTTTCAGGAAAAGGATATCGTGTTCGGCGGAGATAAGAAGTTGGAGGTGATCTGCAGGGAAATTAAGGAGATGTTCCCGCTAGCTAAGGGCATCTCCGTGCAATCTGAATGTCCGGTCGGACTGATTGGTGATGATATCGGGGCCGTGGCTAAGAAGATGACAGAGGAGCTGGGCATTCCGGTCATTCCTGTACGCTGTGAGGGCTTTCGCGGGGTGAGTCAGTCTCTGGGCCATCACATTGCCAATGATGCTATCCGCGATTTTCTGATGGGGCGCCGCGAGCTAAAGGAGTCCGGGCCTTATGATGTCTCCATTATCGGGGACTACAATATCGGCGGTGATGCCTGGGCCTCGCGCATTTTGCTGGAGGAAATGGGACTGCGGGTTATAGCGCAGTGGTCAGGTGACGGTACGATCAATGAGCTGGGGATTGCGCATAAATCCAAGCTCAATCTAATCCATTGTCATCGTTCCATGAATTATATGTGCACAACGATGGAGCAGGAATACGGAATTCCCTGGATGGAATATAACTTCTTCGGCCCGACCAAGACGATGGAGAGCCTAAGAGCGATTGCTGCCCGCTTTGACGAGACGATTCAGGAAAAATGTGAGCAGGTCATTGCCCAATATATGCCGCAGATGGAGGCGGTCATCCGTAAATACCGCCCACGTCTGGAAGGCAAAAAGGTAATGCTTCTGATTGGCGGACTGCGGGCAAGGCATACCATTGGTGCCTATGAGGATCTGGGTATGGAAATTGTGGCTACAGGCTATGAATTTGCCCATAAGGATGATTACGAAAAGACGTTTCCCGATGTAAAAGAAGGCACCATTCTGTACGATGATCCAACTGCCTATGAGCTGGAGGAATTGGCCCAGCGGCTGAATATTGACTTAATGGGCGCCGGAGTCAAGGAGAAATACGTGTATCACAAAATGGGCATTCCCTTCCGTCAAATGCACTCCTGGGATTACAGCGGGCCTTATCATGGTTTTGACGGCTTCAAGATTTTTGCACGTGATATGGATATGACCATAAACAGTCCAGTATGGAGCCTGCTGCCGTCCCGGCAGACTGCGGAGGTGCCGGTATGAACGAGCGTCTGAACATTGTCGATCACAATCAGCTGTTTCGGCAGGATAAATATGTGCGCCAGCGTGAGGAGAAACGGGCCTTCGAGGCCCCTTGCTCGCCAGAGGAGGTTACCGCCACCCTAGAGTACACCAAGACCAAGGAATACAAGGATAAGAATTTCGCTCGTACAGCTGTAGTCGTGAACCCGGCCAAGGCTTGTCAGCCGCTGGGAGCGGTTATGGCTGCGCTGGGCTTCGAAAAAACGCTCCCGTTCATTCATGGCTCACAGGGCTGTACGGCTTATTTCCGTAGCCATCTTGCCCGCCACTTCAAAGAGCCTGTTCCTGCCGTCTCCACCTCGATGACCGAGGATGCCGCCGTATTCGGCGGCATGCGCAACCTCATTGACGGTATAGAGAACTGTATTGCCTTGTATCAGCCGGAGATGATTGCGGTATGCACGACCTGTATGGCAGAGGTGATCGGAGATGATCTGTCTGCCTTCTTGGCTAATGCCCGTCAGGAGGGAGCCCTTCCCGAGGATATGCCGGTTCCTTTTGCCAATACCCCCAGCTTCTCCGGTTCACATATTACAGGCTATGACGCCATGCTGCGCTCTGTACTGGAGACGCTGTATAACAAGTCAGGCCGGACGCCGCAGCCTGGTCATGAATTGAAGCTGAATGTACTGCTCGGGTTTGACGGGTATACGGGCAATTTTGCGGAAATGCGGCGCATACTGGGGATGTTCGGCGCTACGTATACCATTCTGGGTGACCACAGCAGTAATTTTGATTCAGGGGCCACTGGAGAGTACAGCTACTATTACGGGGGAACGCCGCTTAAGGATGTGCCCGAGGCCGCAGATGCTGCCGGCACGTTGGCGATCCAGCAGTACTCTCTTCGTAAAACATTAGGCTATATGAAGCGAACCTGGGGGCAGCAGGTGTCTTCCATCTCCACGCCGCTGGGCATCCGCGCTACTGATTGCTTGCTTGAAGAGATCAGCCGTCTGTCCGGAAAGGAAATTCCCGAGGCATTGAAGCAGGAGCGCGCCCGAATTGTGGATGCCATGATGGATTCGCATGCTTATCTGCACGGCAAACGAGTGGCTATGGCGGGAGACCCGGATATGCTCATCGGCCTGATTGGCTTTTGTCTGGAGTTGGGCATGGAGCCGGTGCATATTGTTTGCTCCAATGGGGACCGGAAATTTGAGAAGGAAGCAGAGCTTCTGCTGAAGTCCAGCCCTTACGGTGCAGAAGCCACGGTTCATTCCGGTCAGGATTTGTGGCATATGCGTTCGCTGCTGTTCCAGGACCCGGTGGACCTGGCTATTGGCAGCTCCCACCTGAAGTTCGCGGCCAAAGAGGCGAAAATTCCTTTGCTCCGTGTGGGCTTTCCGATCTTCGACAGGCATCATCTGCATCGTTATCCGATTATCGGCTACCAGGGTGCGCTGAATCTGCTTACCCAATTCGTGAATACCGTACTGGATGTCATGGAAGAGCAGGCTTCGGATCATAGCTTTGATCTGGTGCGCTAATTGCTGTACCGCGTAGATGGAAGTTGGCAGCTATTTCAATGGATTCTATCTGAAATAAGGGGGGTGTGCGGATGGAGCCGGCTGTGTCTAACGGAAGGCTGGAGGTATCCTGCGGCAACAAAATTCCCAAAAGCACGCCCTGTCCCCGGCCTGTGCCGGGGGAGGCTTCGGGTGGCTGCTCCTTTGACGGGGCCCAGATTACACTGATCCCCATTGCAGATGCGGCTCATCTGGTGCACGGGCCGATTGCCTGTCTCGGCAATAGCTGGGAGAGCAGAGGCAGCCTGTCCAGCGGCCCAGAGCTGTCGGCGTATGGCTTCACTACTGATCTTGGAGAACAGGACATCATTTTTGGTAGTGAACAGAAGCTGCATGAATCGATTCGCTACATTGTCAGCCGCTTTGCTCCTCCCGCTGTGTTTGTCTATACAACATGTGTCACAGCCCTCACCGGTGAAGATATCGAGGGGGTCTGCAAGGCTGAATCGGAGCGGATGGGGACGCCGATCATTCCGGTGAACAGTCCGGGATTTGTGGGCAGCAAGAATCTCGGGACCCGGCTGGCCGGAGACGTGCTGTTCCAGCATATTATCGGCAGCACCGAGCCGGAACAGACAACCTCCCATGATATCAATCTCATTGGGGAATACAATATTGCGGGCGAGATGTGGCATATCGAGCGGCTGATGCAGCAGGCGGGAATGAGTATCCTGTCCCGAATTACCGGGGACGGTCGGTTCCGTGAGGTGGGATGGGCGCATCGTGCCAAGGCCAATATGGTCGTATGCAGCCGGGCTTTGCTGGGCCTGGCAGTCCAAATGGAGCGTAAATACGGCATTCCTTATTTTGAAGGTTCATTTTATGGAGCAAAGGAGACGAGTTATTCCTTGCGGCAGATGGCTTACCTGACTGGAGATCGTGATGTAGAGCGACGGGTGGATAAGCTGGCCGCACGGGAGGAAATGAGGCTATCGCTGGAGCTGGAACCCTACCGCAAGCAACTGAAAGGAAAGCGGGCAGTGCTCTATACCGGAGGGGTAAAGAGCTGGTCTGTCATTACGGCTTTGCAAGAGCTGGGCATTAAGGTAGTTGGTGTAGGCACGAACAAGAGTACTGCCGAGGATGTATCCCGGATTGCTGACCGTATCGGAGATGATGCGGAATACATCCCGGAAGGCGGCGCCCGGCAGATTCTCAAGACCGTACGGAGCCGCAAGGCAGACATGGTCATTGCCGGGGGCCGGAACATGTATATGGCGCTTAAGGAACAGATTCCTTTTGTGGACATCAATCAAGAACGGCACAAAGCCTATGCGGGCTATGACGGGCTGTTGTCTCTAGCGAAACAGCTTGTGCATACGCTGCAGCATCCGGTATGGGAGCTGACCGCCAAATTGGCTCCATGGGAGGAGGAGACGGAATTTGCCGATTAAATCCGCCACGAAGCCTGTCAGTGTCAACCCGCTCAAGGTAGGACAGCCTCTGGGCGGCGTGTTGGCTCTGCAAGGGATGTATCGCTCAATGCCTTTGCTGCACGGCGCTCAGGGCTGCTCGGCCTTCTCCAAGGCGCTGCTGACTCGCCATTTTCGAGAGCCGATTGCCGTTCAGACCTCTGCGCTGCAAGAGATGGACGTTATATTTGATGCAGACCGGAATCTGGAGGAGGCGCTGGATCATATCTGGTCTAAGCATCATCCAGATGTCATCGGCGTTATCAGCACGGCTCTCACTGAGGTGGCAGGTGTTGATTTTCAGTCCAGGGTAAAAGCGTTCAAGCGAGAACGGGCCTTGAAGGAAAGTCTGCTGTTTTCTGTATCGCTGCCTGATTTTCACGGTTCTCTGGAGACGGGCTACAGCAGTACAGTAGAGTCGCTAATGGATGCCGTACTCGGGTTAGCCGGAGGCAAGTCCCCCAAAAAACAGCGCCGGACGCAGGTCAATCTGCTGCCGGCTTCTTATCTGACTGCCGGAGATGTCATGGAAATCAAGGATATTATCGCTTCCTTCGGCCTGGAGGTTATCACACTTCCCGATATCTCCACTTCCTTGTCCGGTCACCTGCTGACAGGTTTTTCCCCTTTGACGAGAGGGGGGACTCCGCTGGATTCAGCCTGCCAGATGCTGGAGTCTTCCTGCACCATTGCCATTGGCGCGAGCATGGAGCGTCCGGCGCGCAGGCTGACTCATGCCGCAGGCATTCCCTACCACTTGTTCACGGGTCTGTCTGGCTTGGCCGCGAGCGATGCGTTCATACATTTTCTGCAGAAAATCAGCCGCGAGCCAGCCCCTGTTCGCTTCCGCTGGCAGCGTGAAAATCTGTTGGACAGCATGCTGGATGCCCATTTCTATTATTCCGGCGCTTCCGCTGTAGTGGCGCTAGAACCGGATCATATGCTGTCGACCGCAGCCTGGCTGGAGGAGATGGGAGTGGAACTGAAACGGCTAATTACACCCTGCAGCACGCCCGCACTGCAAAAGACAGAACGGGAAGTCTGGATCGGTGATCTGGATGATGCAGAGGAGAGCGCGCAGGGCGTTGATTTGTGGATCAGCAATTCACATGGAAGAAAGGGAGCGGCACGGGCCGGGGCCTCATTCGTACCGGCAGGCTTGCCGGTGTATGACGAGCTGGGCGCCCACACATCGGTAAGCGTCGGATACCGTGGAACCATGGAGTGGGTGAACAAGGTGGGTAATGTATTGCTTACCGAGAGGGGGAGGGGAGGATGAAGGTTGCATTTGCGACGGAAGACGGTGTGCATGTGAATGCTCATTTTGGGCAGAGTCCCATGTTCACTGTATTCGAAATCCGGCACTCAGGCGTCCAGTTCCTGGAGCATCGGCGGATAGCCCTGGGGAGCGATGAGAACGAGGCGGGCAAGATCGCCAGCCGCATTGGCCTGATTGAGGATTGTGCCTTGATCTTCCTGGTACAGATTGGCGCTTCGGCCGCCGCACAGGTTACCAAACGGACCATTATGCCTGTGAAGGTGGCCTTCGGTAGCACCATTGAGGAGCAGGTCCAGCGTCTCCAGAATATGCTGGCTCGTAATCCGCCCATGTGGCTTGCCAAAATCCTGCACGCTGAGGAGGGCAGCGGCAAAGCCGAATCATGAGCCTTCTGTAAGGAAGAGCAACCGTATATGATGTCAAGATCCTGCGGACCGAATATCTTAAAGGCGGGAGCCGCACATGGAGGGGTGGACGAATGGTACAGCTGTTGGAAGACAGTAGATACGGACGCCAGTTGAAGCTGCTGGGAGTGGAAGGTCAGAACAGGCTAAAGCAGGCTACTGTTATGGTTGCAGGCATCGGAGGATTGGGAGGGACAGCGGCCATGTACCTGGCCGCTGCTGGAGTGGGAAAGCTGATATTGGCCCATGAGGGCGTAATCCATCTGCCCGATATGAACCGACAGGTGCTGATGGACAGCGGACGAATCGGGGAGGAACGGATGGAAACGGCATTGCAGCATTTGCACCGTATCAATCCGGAGACCCAGCTTGAGGGCCACGCCGACAGAATCACGGAAGAATCCTCTCGACCATGGGTAGAAGCGGCAGATATCGTGATTGATGCACGATATGACTTTCCGGAAAGATATGCGCTGAACAGACTATGTGTTCGACATGGCAGACCGATGATAGAGGCGGCCATGTACGCCTATGAAGTATCATTGATGACCATTGATCCCGGTAGGACGGCGTGCCTGGAATGTCTCTACCCAGAAGGAGGACAGCCTTGGGAGCCTCTGGGATTCCCGGTCCTGGGAGCCACCTCTGGCTTGATTGGCTGTATGGCTGCACTGGAAGCGGTCAAATGGATTACAGATGCGGGCAATCTGTTCACTGACCGCATGTACCGTATGAATGTGCTGGATATGAGCAGCTGCACCATAGCGGTCAAACGCAATCCGCGTTGTCCGTGCTGCGGAACGGGAGGGAATACAGATGAGTCGATTGCATATTTGTGATACGACACTTCGTGACGGAGAACAGGCTCCGGGCGTTGCCTTTTCGGCCGAGGAGAAAACTGAAATTGCCATCATGCTGGACTCGGCGGGGGTGGAGCAGGCTGAGATCGGAATTCCGGCAATGGGAGAGGCGGAGTGCAGGTCTATTGCCAGGATTGCTGCTCTCGGACTTCAGATGAAGCTAATGACCTGGAATCGCGCGGTGTTCACGGATATTGATGCAGCTGAATCGACAGGTGTCGGCTGGGCCCATATTTCGGTTCCCGTGTCGACGGTGCAGATGAAGGCCAAGCTGGGTATGAATCCTGAGCAGGTGACGGAGCTGATCCGCAAGTCAGTCGATTACGGTCTGTGTAAAGGATTGACTGTTTCCGTAGGCTTTGAGGATGCTTCAAGGGCAGATGACCTGTTCCTTGAGCAGTTGGCGAATCAGCTCTATAGGGATGGTATCCGGCGCTTCAGATATGCCGACACGCTGTCCGTTCACCATCCCGCTGCCATAGCTGCCCGTATAGACAGATTTGTATCGCGCGTGCCGCAGGATGTGGAGCTTGAGATTCACTGTCATAATGATTATGGCCTAGCGCTTGCCAATACTTTGGCAGCTTTGCAGGCGGGAGCTGTCTGGGCCAGTACCACAGTGTCGGGCCTTGGGGAAAGGGCAGGTAATACGGCGTTGGAGGAAGTGGTGATGTCGTGGAGGGATCTATATCAAGGAACCTGCAGTGTCCGCCCCGAACTGCTGAACCCGCTGGCTGCACTGGTCTCCAAAGCCTCCAACCGAATCATTCCCGAAGGTAAGCCAATTGTGGGAGACATGGTATTCGCCCATGAATCCGGCATACATATCAACGGTCTGCTAAAGGAGCGCGCCGCCTATCAGGCCCTTGATCCGACTGAGCTGGGTGCTGACCATTCGTTTGTACTCGGCAAGCATTCGGGCAGAAGTGCAGTTCAATATATGCTGGAGCAGGAAGGAATCGAGGCGGGCTCCGGTGAAATCAAGTTCCTGCTGGAGCGACTTCGCCTAGTCGGTGAAGATCCCAAGCGTGTCATTCATAGCGCGGATTTAAGGCGCTGGCTGCAGTATTATCCGGCAGAGCTGCCGAAATAATCGAAAAAGCGTTCCCGTCCGGTAAGTGTGACCGTGACTGGAACGCTTTCTTGCATATCTTTTAATTTCACAACCGGAGTCTCCAATTTGCTGGTTAAACGAAGCCGTTCAGAAGGGTATAATAAAATATAGTGCTGTATAAAGTGCGTATATATGGTTTTACAGCAGACAGGTTCGAATCTTATAACCATTACACGCTGATCTGGAAGGACGGCTATGGGCAATTGGAGGAATGCTTGTGGGAATGATGTTTTCTTTTCTAAAAAAATATCGGGTTCCAGCCATCGCAGCGCTCGTGATGATGTTGCTGGAATTGACGGTAGAGCTATCACAGCCATATTTGATCTCTAAAATCATTGATGAGGGCATCCGACAGCAGGATTTGTCCGTCGTCTGGTTATGGGGCAGTGTATTGGTGGGGAGTGCCGTTATCGCTTTTATGGCGGGGATATCCAGCTCTTTTTTTGCTTCACATGCAAGTCAGGGCTTCGGCTATGATTTGCGGGAAAAGCTGTACCGTAAAGTGCAATCCTTTTCGTATCCTGTGTTTAAACGTTTTGCCACTTCGTCGCTGATTACGCGCCTGACCGGGGATGTCACGCAAGTACAGGATACGGTGTTTATGAGCCTGCGTTTTATGACACGGGTTCCGCTTGTAGTCATCGGCAGTATTGTGATGGCACTGGTTGTACATTTCAGGCTTGGACTGCTATTGGCGGTTATGGCCCCAGTGCTGTTCGTGTTTGTGTTGGTGATGATGCGGAGGACGGTCACTTTGTTTAAAGGTGTCCAGCGACGCTTGGATGACGTTAACGGAGTAATTCAGGAGAATCTGACAGGTATCCGTCTCATCCGGGTTTTTGTGCGGATGCGGCATGAAATCGAACGTTTTGCCCATTACGGAGGCGAGTTGATGAAAGGGACGGTGTCCGCTCTACGCTGGACAGAAACGACGATGCCGTTCATTTTGTTTACGATGAATGCAGGGATTATTGCAGTACTTTGGTTCGGACGCGGCCAAATTTCCACTGGGGATGCCAGTGTAGGACAGGTGGTCGCAGTCGTCAATTATTCACTGCGGACAATTGGAGCCCTGTCTGCCTTATCAGGTATCGTTGTTGTATTTTCCCGGGCAACTGCATCTACGGGGCGGATTCGAGAGATATTGGAAACATCTAATGAAGATGGGCAAGAGCTGGAGCCTGTTTCAACACATCATACACAGATTGAGGGACAGGTGGAAATGGACCGGGTAAGCTTTCATTATCCGGGCAGTGATTTGGCTGTCCTAAAGGATATATCTTTTAAGGCGCAATCGGGCGAGCGGATAGCTATTATGGGGGCCACTGGCTCGGGCAAATCCTCACTTGTGCAGTTGATTACACGTCTGTATGAAGAAGATGAAGGTTATGTGCGCTTTGACGGAAAGGACGCTCGTGAACTGGATGCGTCCATATTGCGAGAGGCTATTGGCTATGTGCCTCAGGAGGTACTGCTATTCACCGGCTCGATTCGGGATAATATTGCTTGGGGGCTGGAGAATGCCAGCCTGGAGCAAATTAAGGAAGCTGCACGGATGGCGCAAATCCATAATATGATTGAACGCTTGCCGCAAGGCTATGACACGATGCTCGGGCAGCGTGGCGTCAATCTGTCTGGCGGACAGAAACAGCGGCTTTCGATTGCCCGCGCACTGGTGCGCCAGCCGACAGTGCTGATTTTGGACGACAGCACAAGTGCATTGGATGTAGGGACAGAAGCAGCACTACTGAATGCACTCGATGGCCTGTCCTGCACGACATTTCTCATTACGCAAAAAATCAGCTCGACGGCCTCAGCAGATCAGATTTTACTGCTGGATGAGGGTCGCCTGATGGCAAGTGGAAGTCATGAGCATCTCATGGATAGCTCGGATCTGTATCGGCGTATCTATGAATCACAATACGGAAAGGAGGAGTCGCATGTTCAAGGAACTCATTGAACCGTTCCGTCAGCCTACACCGCCGTCCGGTGTGCTGCGAAATCCGGTGGGAGCGGAAGGACGCCGCAAGGCCAAAGCGAAGAACTGGTCTGGTACGTTAGGACGGATATGGGCTTATCTGGCCAGCCGTAAGGCCAAACTGATGCTGGTGCTGTTCATGGTACTGCTCAGCTCCGGGCTGGCTCTGCTGGGTCCATATCTGGTCGGCGTAGCGGTGGATGATTTTCTCGAAGGTCCGGGTGGACGCACGTGGATTTATTTTCTCATCGGATTAGGAGCTGTATATCTGCTCAACTCGCTGACCTCCTGGTTGCAAAATATCTGGATGATTGAGATTGCCCAAGAGACGGTGTACCGCATGCGTTTCGATCTGTTTTCACATTTGCATCGACTACCGATTCCTTTCTACGGCAAACGTCAGCAGGGAGAGATTATGAGCCGTCTGACCAATGATATTGAAAATGTCAGTTCTACGCTTAACAGTTCCGCCATTCAGATTTTTTCGAGTATATTGACGCTAATCGGTACACTCACGGTGATGCTGTGGTTAAGCCCGCTGATGACCCTGCTGACCTTTATCGTGGTGCCGTTAATGGCTGCCGGGATGCGCTGGATTACACGTCGCACCGGGCCTTTATATAAGGAACGCCAGAAGAATTTGGGCGAACTGAACGGATACATCGAAGAAACACTGTCTGGGCAGCAGATTATTAAAGCATTTTCGCAGGAAAAGAGAGTCATCCGTGGTTTTGGCGAGCGTAATGACCGTATTCGGCTATCGGGCTTCTGGGCACAAACGATTTCAGGCTTTATACCGAAGCTGATGAACGGACTGAATAATCTCAGCTTTGCTATTGTAGCGGGGATCGGTGGGATTTTGGCCATTCGCGGCTCCATCACTATAGGTACAATTATTGTATTCGTAGAATATGCCCGCCAGTTCACCAGACCGTTGAATGATTTGGCTAACCAGTGGAACACCCTGCTGTCCGCTATTGCCGGAGCTGAACGAGTATTTGAAATATTGGATGAAGATGAAGAGTCCAAGGATGAACGCGGCGCAGTGGAGGTAGAGCATGTGGAGGGGGCGGTGCGGTTTACGGATGTTTCCTTCGGTTATGATGAGGGAAGCGCTACGCTGGAAGGTATCTCTTTTGAAGCCAAACCTGGTGAAATGATCGCACTAGTCGGCCCGACCGGGGCAGGAAAAACGACACTGATCCAGCTCCTTTCCAGATTTTATAGCCCCGACCAGGGAATGATTACGCTGGACGGGCGCGATATCACCACCATACAGCGTGAAAGCTTGCGCTCCCGCATGGCATTTGTGCTACAGGACTCCTTTCTGTTTCAGGGGACGATTCGTGAAAATATCCGCTTCGGCAGACTGGACGCCACCGATGAGGAGGTTGAACAAGCATCGAAACTGGCCAACGCCCATTCCTTTATCATGCGGATGAAGGACGGATACGACAAGGTGCTGGAAGCGAACGGCAGCGGCATCAGTCAAGGGCAAAAACAACTGTTGGCTATTGCCCGTGCTATTTTGGCCAACCCTTCCATCCTTGTACTCGACGAGGCAACAAGCAGCATCGACACCATTACCGAGATGAAGATACAAGAAGGACTGGAGCGGCTCATGCAGGGGCGAACAAGTTTCGTCATCGCGCATCGGCTGAATACCATTCGTCAGGCTGACCGGATTCTGGTCTTAAAGGATGGCCGTTTGGAGGAGCAGGGTTCTCATGATGAACTGCTGGCTCACAAAGGCTTTTACAGTAATTTATATTATGGTCAATTGAGTAAGCAAAGCTCTTAAGCCGGCTCGCGATCTACAGATTTACATGCATACTTAAAAGGACTACCTCGGGGGTGGCCCTTTTTAAGTATGCCTTTTTACAGGTACGTACTCTTAAAGAGGCGTTTGAAATGAAGATACTGCTTTCACACCATTAAATATACCCATACCCCGTATATGTATGTTAGTATGGATGTGCAAGAATAAAATCCCACTTCAAAGGAGAGATCATCATGAAAATCGCAATCATGCTTTTCGATGGAATTACGGCATTAGATGCAATGGGTCCATACGATGTATTTGCTGCTACACTGAAATGTGAAGTGAAGTTTGTCGCTAAGAAAAAAGGGTTAATCAAGCTGGACTCAAATATGGGTTATTTGCATGCCGATTACAGCTTTTCTGAAGTTAGTTCAGCTGATATTCTTGTTGTTCCAGGTTGCAGTCCGCCAAATTATAAAACTCCAATGAATGACGAAGAAACGTTAAATTGGATTCGCCAAATACATGAAACTACGAAATGGACCACGTCGGTTTGTAACGGCTCTTTGATTTTGAGCGCCGCAGGCTTGTTAAATGGAACCGTAGCCACCAGTCATTGGGGTTCCTTAGACCTGCTCCAATCTCTTGGAGCCATTCCAACAGATGAGAGAGTGGTTCGTCAGGGCAAAATCGTTACAGCAGCCGGTGTCTCCTCTGGTATTGATATGGCACTCCAGCTATTGGCATGGGAATTGGGAGAAGATATGAGTAAAGGAGTTCAGCTGATTTTGGAATACGATCCTCAGCCTCCGTTTGACACGGGTTCACCAAAGAAAGCACCTGCTATATTGGTAGAACAAATAAGAGGTATGTTACAAGAGTTTGCAAAACAGGAGCCTAATGTGTAAAGCAAGAATAAAAAGATCTCTTTCTGGTATTAGCTTGGCATAATAGGTTTGTAATTTTATTTACAAGGGTCCCTATTTCAACTAATATAGTTTACACATAGTAAAGGGTTACATAGTGTAAATGGTTGAAGGGGGTTACAAACATGAGCAGCTTACCTAAGTCTGCTACATTTCCACTTTTCATTCTGATGCTGAATTTGTTTATTGCTTTATTGGGTCAAGGTATGGTGATTCCCATTCTGCCTGAATATCTGAAACAATTTAATGCGGCAGGAGCTGCTGCGGGGTATCTTATTGCCGCTTTTGGAGCAGCACAGTTTATTTTTTCGCCCCTAGGTGGGCAGCTTTCGGATAGATGGGGGCGGAAATCCATGATCATCACCGGTCTGTTTTTAACCGTCATCTCGGATCTTATGTTTGCTGTTTCTACGACATTGCCTCTTCTATATATTGCCCGATTTATCGGGGGGATAGGTATTGGCTTAATGGTTCCTTCCAATATGGCCTACGTCGCTGATATTACCACTTCTGAAACCCGAGCTAAAGGAATGGGATACTTGGGTGCCTCCATGAATTTGGGTATGGTGCTTGGTCCGGGGTTAGGCGGTATGATCGCTGAGTTTGGCATAAGGGTGCCCTATTTTTTTGCTGGTGGACTTGGACTTGTAGCTACGCTGCTTAGCTTGTATATGCCAGAGACACTACCTAAGGAAAAACGAAAACCCGCTAGCCAATGGGTCCGCCGGGAGCCAATTCGCAACCAAATCCTAAATTCATTTCGGACATCTTATTTTCGTTATCTTCTCCTCATTCTGATCATGACATTAGGTTTGATGAATTATGAAACGGTGTATGCTCTTTTTGTGGAACGAAAATATGGTTTTGATGCCACTAAAATCTCAATGATCATTACGGTCGGTGCAATTATAGGCATCGTTGTGCAGATATGGCTACTTGATTATCTCATCAAGAGACTTGGTGAGATAAAGCTTATACGTCTCTCTTTGATCATGACAGCCATCGCTTTACTGTTAATGATAATTAAGGTCAATTTAGGTTATCTTCTGGCGGTATCGGCGCTGTTTTTTGCTTTTAATGCCTTCCTAAGGCCAACCGTAAGTACAATGATCGCGAACTCAGCTCGTGATCGTCAAGGATATGCCGCCGGATTGAATACGACGTATACCAGCCTAGGCAACATATTGGGACCCATTTTGGCGGGTTTGATGTTTGACAAACACATTCATATTCCTTATATTTTTGGTGCACTTATCCTTGCATCTGCCCTTTTCTTAACCTTACAAAAATCGAAAAATGAGAAACGGATGGTTGTTAATGACTGAGAACTGGCACCAGAATTTGAAAAATAAAAATCGGGAAGAACTCATTGCGGCTGCCAAGGAACTTTTTATGAAGCAAAGCTTTCTCAAAGTTAATATTAAGGATGTATGCAACGTGGCTGGTGTAAGTCGGGTCACATTCTATAAGCACTTTCAGTCCATGAACGAACTGATCTTTGAGGTTCAGATGGAAATCCTTGAGAGCATGACCGAATTTGTTAGAAGGGCACCTTCAGCCGAAATGAGCGGTAAGGAGATGCTTACTTCGATGCTTGATGCATGGATTGATTACGCTCGGCAACATCCAGAATACATCAAGTTTATTCTTCTATTCGATCTGCATTACGAAGCTTATGATTCAAATCAAGAACTCAAAGAACAGTACAAAAATTTTGTTAGCCGGGAAAAGGAACGACATTTCCTGATGGATGCTCTGGAAGTTGGATTCCAAGATGGATCATTAAAGTCCGACACAGAACCCTTGAAGACCGCTCATTTTATCTTCACGTCTATGATGGGTATACTACAGAAAATGAGTCTGACGTCCAAGGACGATTGGAATAACGAACTTGATGATATAGAAATTGCTAACCGATTTGCGGGAATGTTGATTCAGTATTTAAGTCCAAAAAGTGATAAATCCCCAACCTTTTAGGCAGGAGTCGCCTGCCATATTCCAGAGGATTTCAGATCGTCCGATGGAGTGAAATAGAAGTACAAGACTCAGTCTGTTAAACTGTGAAAATAGAGCGGTTGCAGATACGTTGTCGTGTTAGCCTTATCTATTTTTGTGGAGGTGCGGGGATGAACGGAAGTCTGTTTGAGCCACGGCTGCGTGACGGGGATTATATTCCCCGTTTTTTTGCTTACTATTACAAGCAATGGCATGACTACACCATGTCTTACCACGATCATCATTCTACCGAAATTATGTACATGATTTCCGGCTTTTGCAGGGTAGATGTACAAACGGGAGAGAATGTGGAAGAAAGCATCACGCTGCGTAAAGGCGAGTTTATTATGCTGGACGCAGGTGTACCGCATCGACTAGTGGTGGAAGGAGAACAACCGTGCCGGATGCTAAATGTAGAGTTTGGTTTTACGGAGGGAGTGAGGGTAGGGCCGTCTATCCGACAAATGGCAGCAGAGGAGCAGGAGGTCACGACTCTCATGTCACGTCCGTTCCCGTATCTGGTACTATCGGACCCAGAAGAGGTATATTATGCGCTGAAAAGTCTCGTGCTGGAGCTGGACCAACGAAAGGAACAGCCGGGTGCAATGGCAGAGATGCTTTTTATGCAATTGCTAGTACGAATTGCACGTCTACGGGAAGAGGCAGAGCGCAGCAACACGCAGCAAACGGATATGTACATCAAACGATGCATTGAATTTCTCCATCTGAACTATGACCGAGATATTGTGGTTAAGGACATGGCGGCAGCTGTGAATCTGCACCCAGGTTATTTGCACCGTATTTTCAAAAAACATACTGGGCAAACGCTTACCGCGTATTTAACGATGCTGCGAATGGACAAGGCCCGTATGCTTCTTCAGCAAACGGACATTCCCATTCAAGAAATTGCCGATTATGTAGGCGTGGCCAGCAGGCAGTATTTTCATATGTTGTTCAAAAAGCACACAGGCAAGACGCCTGTTGAATACCGCTCTGCTGTAGAGCGCAATGTGAGGAACTATGCGGAGGAGGATGGGAGCTGATAATAAGAAGCCTCTGAACCATTGCCGATTTAGGTCGGTATGACTCAGAGGACGTGTGTTTTGAAGCATTATAACATGTGTCCGGGCTTCTTGAGAGCTAAAGTTGGGTCATTTCCCAAGCCACATATTTTCCATCTGTTCAAGTGATCTCCCCTTGGTTTCGGGAACCTTGCGCCATATAAAGACCACGACGAACAACGAGATGGCTCCGAATAACCAGAAGGTGTTGGACGGACCGGCTGAACTCAGCAGAGGAGGGAATGCTTGCGATACCAGATAATCGCCGGCCCACAATGCCATCGAAGCGATGGCGACCGCTTTGCCGCGAATGCGGTTCGGAAAGATCTCCGAGATCATAACCCATACGATCGGCCCAAGCGATATAGCATAGGAGGCCACGTAGATCAATATCATGATGAGTACGAGCGGTCCGGTGGTCAAACCCATTTTGAATGCGGCTCCAATAATGACCAAACAGAGGGTCATCAACGAGGTGCCAATTATCAGCAGGACTTTTCGTCCCGCTTTGTCGATCAGCCATACGGATACGATGGTGAACAACACATTGATCAACCCGATCCAAATGGTCTGGGTCAAAGAAGCGTCCGTACCGAGTCCCATTCCTTTAAAGATAACCGGCGCGTAATACAAAATGGCATTGATGCCGGTAATATGCTGCATAATGGCGAGCATAACACCGATAAAGAGAGCGACCCGAATACCAGGAGCGAACAATTGTTTCAATGAGTTGTTCTCATTTTTGAATGATTCCTTGATATCAAGCACTTCCTGCTTAGCGGCTTCTTCACCGTGAATTTTCAGCAAAATCGGCAGCGCTTCATAAGGCCGATTCTGTTTAATAAGCCATCTCGGGCTTTCGGGTATGAAGAGCATCAAGAGCATAAAGATCAGTCCCGGAACGGCTCCCACTCCGAACATCCAGCGCCAGGCTGTTGAGACACCCCAGGCTTCATCTCCCATGCTGACGATCCACGAATTCTGAAAATAAACCAGGAAAATCCCTGTTACGATCGCCAACTGATTTAAAGCAACCAAACGACCTCGGTATTTGGCGGGAGCGATCTCCGCGTTGTACACCGGACAAACGGTGGAAGTGATTCCTATGCCAATGCCGCCGATCATGCGAAAGATAACATACCCGGTGAACGTGTCTTGAAGCGCAGAGCAGATCGAGCCGACGACGAATAAAAATCCGGCGGCCAGCAATACCTTTTTCCTGCCGATCTTTTCACTCATGTAGCCGGAGAGAGCCGCTCCAGTGACACTCCCGACAATCAGACTTGACACGGCCCAACCAACCTGAAATTCGCTCAGCGAAAAACGCTGCTGTAGGAATTCAACGGCTCCCGAAACAACCGCGATATCAAAACCGAACAGGATACCTCCGAGCGCAGCTACGATGGATACCAACGTCACAAAAAGCATATTGGGTTTTTCTGATTGCAGCGCTTTCTGTTGAGCGCTTTCATTATTGATGATTACTGCCATATGATCATCTCCCCTCCAGATCTCTGGAACCTCATTCCGTTCTTCGAGGAGAAGTATAACATGCGCTTATAAAAGAAAGGCCGGTTATCGTCTTCATTAAACGGACCTTTTCATGCACGATTTTGGCTTCGATTCCCGAATCGGGGATGGAGGGGCTGAACCTAGCATTACCTTGTCATTCGAGCTTAAAAAAATCCATGCCGATAGTCGGCATGGATGAATCTCTACTATTTTTGGCCTTTGAACTCAGTGGGAGGAACGCCCGTTATCTTCTTAAAGACGCGGCTAAAATAGTTCGGGTCCTTATAACCCACTTCAAAGCTGATTTCCTTAAGAGTAAGGTTGCCGGCCTTAATCAGAGAGATGGCTTTATCAATCCGCAGCCGGGTTAAGAAGTCGATGAAGGTTTCTCCGTATTCCTGTTTGAAAATTTTGCTGAAGTAGTGAGGATTCAAATGGACAAAATCAGCCACTTCTTCCAGCGAAAGATCATCGTTGAACCGTTCCTCGATATACATTTTCGCCCTACCCAGCATAGTCAGTGTTTGAACCTCTCGCTGTTCGCGTATCCGTTGCAGTGCTGACATGACGTACGTCTGCTGAAGCATTCCATTCTCCGCTTTGATGGCAAGCAAAGAAGCGTTTCCAGCCTCTGATGACTTCAGTTCGTCAAAGTGGCAGAAACCTCCATCCCGCTTGCGTAGGGTGGAGGCAAAAACGGCTTCGAAATAGGACTTGCGAAGTCCTTCCTCGCCGCTATGCAGCGATCCGATTCCAATGGCCGTCTTTATACCAAGTTGCTGCTGGGCAAGCTCGGAGAGCTGCTGAACAAGGTGATTCACCAACTGCCGCCAGTCGTTTTCGCCGGTGACAGGTGGCTTTCGTAAAAAAGTGGCTACATGATGGTCGATCAAGGAGCTTACAATGGCATTCGGGCCATGCGTTTTTACATAGCTTCGGAAATGATCGTAAATTTTCTTTTTATCCTGCTCGTCCGTATATCCGTCAAAGGCGGCAATGATGGCGCTTCCCTGATCAAGAGGAAAGTCCAGCCATTCCGATA
This sequence comes from Paenibacillus sp. FSL P2-0322, assembly GCF_037975315.1. Lineage (NCBI taxonomy): Bacteria > Bacillati > Bacillota > Bacilli > Caryophanales > Paenibacillaceae > Paenibacillus > Paenibacillus sp. FSL P2-0322. The sequence continues at coordinate 1,217,297 of NZ_CP150243.1, forward strand.
GCTGGGAAGCGCTTGAATCCACGGTCTGGTCGACCATAAGCATTAAAGCCAGCTCATTTTCTGCGAGCGGCATCAGCTGTGAGATTTTGTGCCTAAGCTCCAATTCTTCCGTACGTGCCCGCTTCTCGCACTCAATTTCTTCAATCAGTCGTTTCAGTGTACCGATGATCAGTTCTCGCTTCGCTGGCTTCAGAATATATTCTTTCACACCCAAAGAGAGCGCCTCCCGGGCATAGGCAAAATAATCATAGGCAGTAACGAGCACGAATCGGGTATCGGGAAGCCGCTCCTTTAATTCACGAAGCGCCGCAAGCCCGTCAATTCCAGGCATATTGATATCCAGAATGGCAATATGGGGACGGTGCTCTTCCGCACATTCAATCGCCATGCGGCCGTTGCCGGCATGAATAAACCGGAATATCCCCGGCATCGCCCGTTCCACTGTCAATTCCAGTCCTTCTCTCTCCAAAGCCTCGTCATCCGCGATCAACAACCGATACATCAGTCTGCTCACTCTCCTTCTTGACTGGAATTCGTATTGTTATGGTAGTACCTCGTCCGATATTGCTATTGATTTCAACCATTCCTTCCTTTCCGTAGAACAACTGCAGCCGCCTAAACACATTTTGCATTCCAAGTCCTGTTGAACTGCCGCTTTCGACTTCGCCTTTAAGATGGAGTACGGACAGTCGGGTTTCCTCCGTCATGCCCTTTCCGTTGTCCGAAATTTCAATTTGTACATCTTCGTTTGCTCTCGACAGCGTTAACATGATAATGGCTCCGTCTTCCATATCTGCCACACCATGAAGAAAAGCGTTTTCAATAAATGGCTGGATCGTCAGGGCCGGAATTTGCTGCTGAAGTACGGAAGCGTCAAAGTGAAGATCAAAGCGAATTCTGTCCCTGAAGCGCGCCTGCTGGATGGTTACGTATTCGCGGATATGATCCAGTTCCTCCTGGAGAGTTACGGGTTTGTCCAGCTTCTGCAGGCTGTACCGTAGCAGATTGGACAGCGAAACGATCAGGTCGCTGGTTTTCTCCGCCCCTTCCAGGATCGCCAGCTTGGAGAGCACATTTAAGGTATTGAATAAAAAGTGCGGGTTAATTTGATTTTGCAGAGCCAGAAGCTCCAGTTCCTTCACAAGCCGCCGCATTTCCAGACTCTGTTTATCCTTCTCGATAAGGATACTCAAATCGGTGGACATTTGCGAAATGGCGTCCGACAGTACGCCTAGCTCGTCATCCCGTCGCGGTTGGGGCTTGATATTCAGATCACCTGTGGCGATTCGCTTCGCCAGTCCGACAAGTCTGCCGACAGGGCCAGTAATGCTGCGCGAGACCCAGATTGCAAGCAAAACCCCCATCAGCGCGTTCATGCCGAACAACGCCACTCCCCATCCGTTCATTCGCTCATTCTTGTTCCGGATGTTCTCAATGATTGGCCGGTAATAAGCCAGTTCATCATCGATCAGTTGCTGACCCTCCTCATGAATATAGCTGACGGTTTTCTCCGCTTCAATATAATGTTCAAAAGCCGATTGAGGATCTTGTGCCTTTGCATCCAGAACTGCGGCTTGTTTCTCTTTAAGAAATGTAGCCAACAGATTCACGTAGTCCTCCTCGGCGAAAGAAGGGTCGGTCGAGGAGGAGACTTCCTGAATTCTGCCTTTCAACTGCATCAATTGGTATTCTGTCGGGCCCTGCACAGCCTTATCGCCTCTTGGATTAAGCAGATAGGCATATAGGAGATTTAAGTTGCTCTCCGCCGATTCGGAGGTTTGCTCGATGAGAAGAATGCGGCCAAGCATTTCATCGTAGCTCTGTTGTACGACCTTTCCGCTTTGGAATACAAAATAAGCGATGATATTGGCGAACACAACTAGAAGAGGGATGAACAGAAGCAGCTTCGTTCTGATCGTCATCGTCTGTCATCTCCGGTCATGTTGTCGGGAGTGTCCGCATGCATCTCATATATCCTGGTGTATGTTAATTCCTGGGGGGGATTCCCCTTTAGATAATCATTCAGTAATTTTATGGACTTAGCCCCCATTTCCTCTGGCTGTTGAACAATGGTCAGTTCGATTTTGCAATCTCTGATGGCTTTCAACGTCTCGGCCATATCGTCAAAAGCGAAAATCTGCAAATTCCGCGCTCCGCGTCGCTCCGAGGCTTCCAGAATACCAAGGCCGTCCAGCGCACTGAATCCGACCATGTAGCGGATCTGCGGATACCGGGTGAGCATGTTCTGAGCTTGCTGTGCTGCCTGAAGCCGTGAAATATTTGAGGAGCGAATCTCCACAATGCGGAGCTTGGGATAGCGACCGATCACGGAACGAAATCCAGCAAGCCTGAGTCGCTGATTCTCGACGCGCTCGCTACTGATCATAACTCCAATGTCGCCACGCTCTCCAGAGGCTTTCGCTAACAGCGCGCCCATCCGTTTTCCTGCTCCTTCGTTATCCGTTCCCACGTAAGCTAGTCTCCGGGAGTCTGGTTCATCCGTATCGATCGTGATGACGGGGATGCCAAGTCCGGCTGCTTTGTCGATTAATCGGCGATACTCTGGATCATTTATTCCTTGAACCAGAATTGCATCCGCCTTACTGGCGATCGCTTTATCCAGCAGTTTGACCTGCTCGGACGGATTAATGCGGTCCGGCCCGATATAATCGAGCCGCATACCGTACTGTTCCGCTTCTTTTCGGGCTCCTTGTTCGATTGACCGCCAGTAATAATTATCCAACTCCTGGGATATCAGTACGACTTTTGTATCGGAAACCCCGTCTTTTGGAGAAACCGTCTTCAATAACTCTGCAAATTGGTGAATTTGAAAAGAAGACAGAGTGAACTGGAAGAGCAGCCAGGCAAATAGCAGGAAGACTGGGATAAGGATAAATGTCCATTTACGGTTTGACATGTCTTGCTCCTTTGTAAATATTTACAGACTCACTCATTATACAGCAACAAAACAACCGCACGCAGCTATCGTCAGCATAAGCGCGGTTATTGAGGAGGAATTCCATATTTTAATCAAGGTACATGACCAAAGTAGAAATCTTGAAGGATAAGCAACAACAGATATTTGAAGAATGGTTTGCCCATCTTAGCATTGGAGATAGGCCCCTGCCAGTAGAATTAGGAATTTTTAAGTCCAGAAACTACTGCAGGGGCTTAAGTATAAAAAAATTACATCACTAAATCAGACCATGCTTTTTAAAGCTGTGAAACAGTCCATCTTCATCCACAGCATCCGTAATGTCATCTGCAATGGCTTTGAGGCCCGGTTTGGCATTTCCCATAGCAATTCCTAGCGCACAATATTCAATCATTTCAGCATCGTTCATCCCATCTCCGATAGCAATGGTGTCTTCTTGGGATCTTCCCAAATGCTCAATAAGCTTTTCAATAGCTACGGCTTTGTGAATACCGGGAACCATTAGCTCGCCGCTGTCTTGCCCGAAAGCAGATACAGTACATTGAATAACCTCAAATTTCCCTGCAAATTCCTTTTTGATCTGTTCGAAAGGAACATTTTTGTTTTCCAAAAAGCATGCTTTGTTCACGTCACTACGATACAGGTTGTCCTCTCCTATAGTTAGGCCAGTGATAAAAGGATGCGGACGTTGTTCTTTTTTTTCTCTGGCTACGGGATCATTGTCCACATCACCATAGATAAGCCGTTCCACATGGGGCAAAAAGTTTTTACTCGCAAACAGTCCCCCGTTCGATTCCAAATAAAAGTCCAAATCATGTTCATCAAAGTAATCGACCATATGTTTAACATCTTCATCCGATACTTTGTGGTGATATAACATCTCGCCTTCGATTTCTACAAAGCCCCCGCCAGCTCCGATGATCCCGTCAAAACCGACCTCCATGATAAAATCATAAATCTCCGCTTTGGATCGGCCAGTGCATAAATAAATCAGATGTCCGTTCTTTCTCGCTTCGATACATGCTGTTTTTGCAGATTCGGGAATCATACCATCATCATCCACTAGCGTTCCATCTATATCTAAAAAGATAATCTTTTTGTTCATCTTAGGCTGCTCCTTGCTCTCCAATGTTTTCTTTTATGTTACTACATTTACCGCACTTAAAGTACATATTGAACTGAAAAAACACTAGATAGAAAGAGAGAAACGGATGGAACGAAATGGAAATCGGCAACCCTCTGCTAAAGCGAAAGTTAGGATTTTTGACACCTAAATACGAAACTGGTCATGATTTTGATAACGCTTTCCGCAGACCTATTGCTACAATGACGGTATATACCAATTCTAATTAACGGAGGTTGAATGCCGTGTCATTTAAAGTAGCTTTTATTGGAGCAGGAAGCATCGGTTTTACCCGTGGAATTTTACGAGATCTGTTATCGGTGCCGGAATTTAACGATATTGAAGTGGCTTTTACGGATATCAGTCAGCACAATCTGGATATGGTTACTGAGCTATGCCAGCGGGATATTCGTGAGAATGGTTTGTCCATACAAATACAGTCCTCTACGGACCGAAAGATAGCTTTAAAGGATGCCAAATACGTCATTTGTACGATCCGGGTTGGCGGGCTGGAGGGCTTTGCAACCGATGTGGATATTCCGCTGAAATATGGCGTGGATCAATGCGTGGGCGATACATTGTGTGCAGGAGGGATCATGTATGGTCAGCGTGGTATTGCTGAAATGCTGGCCATCTGTAAGGATATCCGCGAGCTAAGTGCACCGGATGTATTGCTGCTGAACTACTCGAACCCGATGGCGATGATGACGTGGGCCTGCAACAAATACAGCGGTGTGCGTACAATCGGTCTATGTCACGGCGTCCAGCATGGGCATCACCAAATTGCTGAGGTGTATGGTCTGGAGAAACAGGATGTGGACATTGTGTGCGCCGGAATCAATCACCAGACGTGGTACATTCAGGCGTCACATGAAGGCAAGGACCTGACAGCTGGACTGCTGGAGGCTTTTGAAAAACATCCCGAATATAGCCGCACCGAAAAGGTACGCATCGACATGCTTCGTCGTTTTGGCTATTACAGCACAGAGTCGAATGGCCATCTAAGTGAATATGTACCTTGGTACCGGAAGCGTCCGAATGAAATTCTGGACTGGATTGATCTAGGCAGCTGGATCAACGGAGAAACAGGCGGCTATCTGCGTGTATGTACAGAAGGACGTAATTGGTTTGAAACAGATTTCCCCAACTGGATGAAAGAAGACCCATTGGAGTACAAGGCGGAAAATCGCGGTGAAGAGCATGGTTCATACATTATCGAAGGTCTGGAAACCGGACGTGTATACCGGGGGCATTTTAATGTCGTAAATAACGGTGTGATTTCCAATTTGCCGGACGATGCGATTATTGAAGCGCCTGGATATGTGGATCGGAATGGTATCTCCATGCCACATGTAGGAGACCTTCCGCTCGGTCTTGCTGCCGTCTGCAATGTAAGTATTTCCGTCCAGCGTTTGGCTGTTGAAGCGGCTGTGCACGGAGATGATAAGTTGCTGCGGCAAGCGTTTATGATGGATCCGCTAGTGGGCGCGGTGTGTAATCCGAAAGAAATTTGGCAGATGGTCGATGAAATGCTGGTGGCCCAGGAAGCATGGCTGCCGCAATACGGAGCAGCAATTGTCGAGGCGCGTCAACGTCTGGCTGCAGGCGATCTGATTCCAACCCGACCTTATGAGGGAGCAGCGCGACTTAAGGTGAAGACGGTTGAAGAAATGCAGCTGGATCGGGATGCCGCCAATAAAAATGCAGGGCAATCTGACAAGGGCAAGGATCGCGAAAAAGTGTAGAACAACAAGAGCATAGATTGACTTCACAACAATAAAAGGGTGTTTTCACGGTCATGTGGCCTGAAAACACCCTTTTGCTGTCGATAGATATAACGATTTGGCATAGTTGGCGTTCTGGAGTTTATCATTGTCGATTTAGGCTGACGGAAATTAAAGAATACAGTCTTGCTTTTTTTGAATTCGCTCTTTTGCTGTCGATCCTAAATCTCCTGAGAGCTTGTCATAGCAGGGATGTTCAACAAATGAAGGAACCGGTTTCAGAAAAAGAGGTGCCACAACGAACCGTTAGAGTGGCAATTCATATGCCTAATTAATAATGTAGTCCTTAATTTATTCAATTTACAGCAGATTTCCAGCTCACTATAATCTAACATAGGAGGTGACAAAAAGGGGAAAATGTGAGCGCATGGACAAATAGAAAGCGCTTACCTTTCGCAACTATGAACGCCGCTTTTTTTTGGAGAGTAGGCGTAACTCACATTTAATCATGTAACAATCAGGTGCCGACATAGGAAGATTCAACAAAATCCACGGAAAGATAGGTGAAGCAATTGAAAACAAAGCAAGTGCTTCGTAAAAGCATGAAGTATGCTTTTGCGCTATCACTCGTCGCAAGCAGCTTTCTACCAGGTGCAGGATTTACGGATAAAATACATGCAGAATCCCATGTGGACAATCCTTACCAAGGGGCGACAAAATATGTTAGTCCTGATTATGCGGCTAGTGTTGATACATCGATTGCCAAGATTACGGATGCCAATCTGAAAGCAAAAATGCAAACGGTCAAAACATTCCCGACAGCCGTATGGCTTGATCGTATCGCTGCTATTAACGGCGGTGGAGGCAAGCTTGGCCTGGAAGCGCATTTGGACCAAGTATTGGCGCAAAAGAAAGGCAGCACACCGATTACGGCGGAATTTATTGTGTATGATCTGCCCGGACGGGATTGTCATGCCTTGGCTTCCAATGGTGAATTACCGCTGACTCAGGCAGGGCTGGAAACATATAAAAAGGATTATGTTGACAAAATTGCTTCTATTTTCGCAAATCCCAAATATAAGGATATTCGTATCGTAGCGATCATTGAACCAGATAGTTTGCCAAACCTGGTAACCAATCTGGATGATCCTAAATGTGCGCAAGCCAAGTCTACAGGGATTTATGAAGCTGGTGTTAAGTACACAATGAATAAGCTGAACGAGATTCCGAATGTGTACAAATACGTAGATATCGGTCACTCTGGCTGGTTAGGTTGGGATAACAACCGTGCAGCAACGGTATCCCTGTTTACAACTATCTTCAAAGACACTAGCAAAGGTCTGTCCAGTGTAGATGGCTTTATCACGAATACAGCCAATACTTCACCGCTGACAGAACCTAATTTGCCTGATCCAAATCTGAATGTCGGCGGACAACCGATCAAATCGTCCAAGTACTATGAATGGAATCCTAATTTCGATGAATCGGATTTCGCAGAGTCATTGCATAGAGATTTTGTCAGCGCAGGCTGGCCGAGCTCACTCGGTATGTTAATTGATACAGGCCGTAACGGATGGGGCGGACCTAACCGTCCGACTTCCGCAGTCGGCAATGATATTAACTCCTATGTAAACTCAGGCCGTGTTGACAAACGCTCGCACCGTGGTAACTGGTGTAATAACAGCGGAGCAGGTATGGGAACACCGCCACAAACGGCTCCAGCTGGCCATATTGATGCCTATGTATGGGCGAAACCTCCGGGTGATTCCGATGGTTCCAGCTCACTCATTCCGAACGATGAGGGTAAAGGCTTTGACCGTATGTGTGATCCTACCTATACAACCAAGGATGGCACATTGACAGATGCTTTACCGAATGCACCTATTTCAGGAGCATGGTTCCATGATCAGTTTGTGATGCTGGTACAAAATGCGTACCCTGCAATCGTGCCTTCCACTGGTGGTGTGGACCCAGCGCCTACAGCTCCAGCTGTACCGTCAGGCTTAAAGGCTGTTGTGGGCAATGCTCAAGTAACACTGACTTGGAATGCGTCTACTGGTGCCGATAGCTACACGGTAAAACGTGCCACTAGCGAAGCAGGTCCTTTTACAGCCGTTGCGCCTCTTGTAACGGAAAGAGAGTACACGGATAAGGGACTGACGAACGGAACAACTTACTTCTATGTTGTAAGTGCTACGAATGCGAAAGGAACAAGTAAGGATTCCGCAACGGTAAGCGCTGAACCTAAAGGTACACCGACTGATCCAACCGACCCTACAGAACCAGCGGGTGATCTGGTTGTAATGTACCGGGCTGGTGACACCGACCCAGCTAATAACGCAGTCAAGCCTTTCCTTAACCTGAAAAATAAAGGTACAACACCCGTGAAGCTGAGTGAGCTGAAAATCCGCTATTACTTCACGAAGGATGGCAGCCAAGAGCTGCAATCTGCAGTAGACTATGCGCAAGTAGGCAATGATAACGTGCTGCGTACCATTACAGACAACTATATTGAAATTGGTTTCAGTGCTGCTGCCGGCACGCTTGCTGCTGGAGCGCAAACAGGTGATATTCAGATCCGCATGAACAATAGTGACTGGTCTAACCTGAACGAATCCAATGATTACTCCTTCGATCCAACTAAAACCTCTTATGCAGAATGGAACAAAGTAACGTTGTTCCACAATGATAAGCTGGTGTGGGGAATCGAGCCTTAGGATTTAGCCAGAACAAGTGCCCTTGAGTGATTGAAAAGTATTAAAAGAAGGCTACGGCATAGCTGTCGTAGTCTTTTTTTACGTCTTCGAATAAAGAATTTGATGACCAAGGGAATAAGCATTGAAATTGTGTATAATGAAAAAAAGAATGCTGTTCTACTGTGGAGGGTCATCATGAGCAAAAAGTTAATCTTAGATGTAGATACTGGCATTGACGACGCGCTTGCTATTGCGTACGCGGTCCATTCGCCGGAATTGGAGCTACTCGGTATTACAACCACCTTTGGTAATATCTCGGTGGAGGAGGCAACACGTAACTCACTGATTCTGCTGGAAAAACTAGGGGTAGAGGCTCCGGTCGTGTCTGGCGCTCACAAGCCGTATGCTCGTGAGCTGTTCAAACCATATTCCCGGCATATTCACGGTGAAGACGGTATTGGCAATCAGTTGAAAGGAGCTCCCTCCCGTCAGGCTGCGTCTGGGGATGCCGCTGACTTTATTATCGGACAGGCTCGTCGCTATGAAGGCAAACTTACCCTGGTAGCTGTGGGACCGCTAACCAATCTTGCGATTGCATTGGATCGCTGCCCCGAATTTCCCCAATTGCTTGACCGCCTGATCATCATGGGCGGCGCGGTTACAGTGAAAGGGAATGTAACTCCGACGGCTGAAGCGAATATTTATGCCGATCCAGAAGCCGCAGCCTATGTGCTGGGAGCGGGCTTTCCGCTTACGCTGGTTGGGCTGGACGTCACGATGCAAACACTGCTTCCCCAGCAGGATGTGGACAAATGGCGTGAGCAAGGGACCGAGCTGGGCGCGTTTATGGCAGATATGACAGACTTTTATATGGAAGCCTATCGCAATTTCAGACCTGGTATTGCAGGCTGTGCTTTGCATGATCCACTGGCTGTAGGATTAGCGATAGATTCTAGCTTTGTGGAGACGCGTCCAATGCACATTGCCGTTGAGGTGGGGGATTCCGCCGAGGTTGGTCGCACCCGTGAGGTGCAAAATGAGAACGAAGCTCAAGCCCTGACTACGGTTGATGTGGCACTTAAAGTCGATGCGGAGCGATTTTTGCGTCATTTTCTTAGCCGGGTGGTATAAAAAAATAATTCGAAGATTGCCGATGAACCTGCATCGGCAATCTTTTGTGCATACATGTTTTAAGGGCCTTATCTAGAGGTGGACTCACTGCTATAAAATCCCATATCATGTTAGAATAGGTGTAGTTAGAAAAACTGCCGGACCACAAAGGAGGAGATTCATTGTGTTTTCTGCTGCTCGACGACTGCCTTTGCTGGAACATATGTATAATCATGCCCCGACAGGAATCGTGATTTTGTCGAGGGAGGGGAAGTGCCTGTACGTCAATCCCGCCTTTTGCAAAATGGTCGGATATGAGCAGGAGGAATTACTGGATATCCGATATTACCATCTCTTGTATAAAGAGGCTCAGGATCAGCGAGGGTTGAGGGAGGCTTACGCAGGTTGGCTAAAGGCTACGGATCAAGTCTATAAGACAGAGCTGCGTTTGAAACATAAAAGGGGAACATCCGTCTGGCTATCGCTGGAATTAACCATATTTGATGATGAGGCTACCGAACAATCTTATTTGATTGCGTATGCAATGGATATCACGGAGAAAAAAGATATGGAGCAGGTGCTCTCGGATAATGAGGATTTGTACATGCTGATTACGGAAAATACGCCGGATGTTATCTCATATAGCACGGCGGACGGCATACTCCAATATATTTCTCCTTCGGTGGAAAAACTCCTAGGCTATACAAAGCAGGAAATGCTCGGCAAAAAGCGGCTCCAATTCTACCATGTTGAAGATGCCGATTATATGCGTGTACATGGACTCTTCAAGGAAACAGGCATCATGAAGCGGCGTGTTCGTCATAAGGACGGGCACTATTTGTGGCTGGAAGTATCGTACCGCATTATTCGGGATGAACAGGGCAGAATCAAGCGAGTACTGTCCATCGGACGCAACATCACAGAGCGCCAGAAGAGCGAGGAGAATTTGGCAAAAGCTCAAAGGTTGGCGATGTTCGGCTCATGGGACTGGGATCTGGTCAACAATGTTATGCATTTCTCCAAGGAATTTCGCAGCATTTTTGGTTATCGTGTCAAGTCGGTTGAAACAAGTATTGACGCGTTCATGGCGGCTGTTCATCCAGAAGATACAGAGCGCATGAAACAGATTATCACCAACGTTATATTAAAGGGAGTTCACGAAGAAACCTTTTACCGGATTGTATTGCCGAATGGGGAACAAAAGGTACTGCGTTCAATCTGGGAAGCTGAAATGGACGAGCATGCAGGCAAGCCCGTTCAAGTGGTTGGAATGATCCAGGATGTTACAGAGCACCGGGAAATGGAGCAGCGTCTGCGCGAAAGTGAAAACCGTTATAGGTCACTGTTTCAGCATAATCCACTCGGGATATGCGCCGTGAATATGGAAGGTCATATCTTGAGCGTGAATCCGAGCTTGGAGGAGCTTACGGGTTATACGAAGGATAAGCTGCTTGGGGCTGACATACTCATCATGGCTTCCTCTGAGGAACAGGACAAAATCAAGCGTCACATGGAGCTGGCCAAGCAGGGTGAGACGCAAACCTATGAATCGGAATTTATACATAAGGAGGGGGAGCGTCTATTCATCAAGATGACGAATATCCCGATTTTCGTGCAAGAGGAAATTGTAGGCTGCTACGGGATTATAGAAAATGTTACCCCTCTTAAAAGCTACATTGCTCAAATTGAAAAGCTCAGTAATGAGCATTCGCTTATTTTGAATGCCGTATCCGAAGGAATTGTAGGTTTAAGTACCGAAGGACATGTCCGCTTTATGAACCCGGCAGCTGTTGAGATGTTTGGCGTAGGATCTGCCAATCCGCTGAATGGCGCTTGCATAGACATGATCCTCCATGCTGACGAAATTGGCAGTCATTTTCCGGACGAACAGTCCTCTATTCTTCAAGCGATTCGAAGCGGAGCCTCTTATCAGGCAGAGGAAGCTGTATTTTGGAAAAAAGGCGGGTCCAGCTTTCTGGCCTCCTATCGAATCAGCCCTTTGATGGATAATGGCGAGCGAAAAGGGGCTGTGATGGTTTTTGTAGACAGGACGAATGAAAAGGAGATCATTCGGGCCAAGGAGTCTGCCGAACGCGCCGATCGGGCCAAGTCAGAGTTTCTTTCTGTGATGAGTCATGAGCTCCGTACACCGATGAACGGCATTATAGGCATGGCGGGGTTACTGGCAGATACTGAATTGGATGAGGAGCAGCGTAGCTATATAGACATTATTACCAGTAGCAGCGGTGCTTTAATGCAGATATTGAACGAGATACTGGATTTGAGCAAAATCGAAGCTGGCAAAATGTCTTTGCTGCACGAGTCCTTTGTGCTAGATGATGTGGTGGGCAGTGTGGCTGACCTATTCATGACGCAGGCTATGGAAAAAGGCATTGAGCTGGAATGGCATGTGGATCAGGAAATCCCGGGGATGCTGGTCGGCGATCATGTGCGTATTCGACAGGTGCTGGTGAATTTGGTGAGCAATGCGATCAAATTTACGGAGCGAGGGCGTGTAAATATCTTTGTGGAGAGAAAGGCTTACAGCCGTCGTAAAAATAGATGCCTGATTGAGTTCAGTGTAACGGATACTGGAATCGGTATCCCAGCAGACCGCCAGCATCTATTGTTTCAGCCTTTTTCCCAGCTTCATCCGGCACTGAACCGAAAATATGGAGGGACAGGACTGGGATTGTCCATCTGTAAAAACTTGGTCAAGCTGATGGGGGGGTCCATTGGTGTGGATAGCGATGAGGCCAGAGGAGCGACGTTCCGGTTCCAGCTGGATCTTAAGCTGCCGGATGGTTCAACGCTCGCGAATATAAGCCGTGATGAACCTTATGAGTCAAAGGAAGGCTAAAAAGAGATAGCCGTGATGCATCATGCATCACGGCTATTTTTTTTGTGAGAAATCCCCAAAGAAAAGATTGACAAACTGTTCTAACTGTACTATTAATTATAGTACAGTTAGAACAGCTGAGCATATACAAATGAATCAGATTAAGTCTTGAAAGGAGGAAGTCCATGTTCGAGCTGGATATCCGCAGCCGCAAGCCGATCTACGAACAGCTTATGGACAGGGTAAAGGAAATGATCGTGTATGGGTCACTTCAGCCGGATGAGCAATTGCCTTCTGTGCGGACATTGTCCGCTCAGCTAACGGTGAATCCGAATACGATTCAGAAGGCGTATCGCGAGTTGGAACGAGAAGGATACATTTATTCCGTTCAGGGCAAAGGCAGCTTTGTCACACCTGCCCAACATCAGCCACAACAAATCAAGCGAGATGAGATTCGGGCGGCGTTGTTAAAACAGATGATTGTAGCCGTCCATTTCGGTTTTACACAGCAGGAAGTGGACGACATGTACGTGGAAGCTATACAAACAAAGGAAAGGGGGATGTCCCTTGATTGAATTAAGGGAAGTCACAAAGACATTTACAGAAGAAAAGGCTGTCGACCAGCTCGCCCTTAGAGTGAAGAAGGGCTCCATTTTTGGACTGCTGGGCTCAAACGGGGCGGGGAAAACAACACTGCTCAAAATCATCGCCGGGATTTACCGACCGGATGCAGGAAAGGTACTGATTGGCGGACAGTCCGTATATGAGCAGCCAGAAGTCAAGCAGCACATTCTGTTTATGCCAGACACCCCCTATTTTTTTCCGCAAGCGACAATTCGTCAGATGGCCCGGTTTTACCGCTCCATTTATCCGAGCTGGAGCGAGGAACGCTACATACAGCTTACGGAGATTTTTAAGCTAGATCCTAAACGAAAGCTCCACCGTTTTTCCAAGGGGATGAAGCGCCAGGCTGCTTTTTTGCTTGCCTTGAGCTGTATGCCTGAGCTGCTCATTTTGGATGAACCGATTGATGGGCTGGACCCGGTGATGCGTAGAATGATCAAAAATTTACTGTTCCAGGAAACCGCTGCACGCGAGATGACCGTCGTGATCTCATCTCATAATTTGCGTGAAATAGAAGACATGTGTGATCACGTCGGCATTATGCACCAGGGGCAAATGCTGTTGGAAAAAGAGGTCGACGACCTCAAGTCTGATACGCATAAGGTGCAGGTTGCCTTTCGTGAAAGCACGCATGAGGAAACCGTATGTGGACAACTTTCGGTTGTACATAAGGAGCGGAGGGGCAGTGTTCTGCTGCTCATTATCCGGGGGGAACGAGAGCGGATTGCAGAGACGATTGAGGCGTATGAGCCGCATGTGTTTGATTTGCTGCCGTTGACGCTTGAAGAAATTTTCATTTATGAAATGGAGGACGCAGGTTATGACATCCAACCGATTCTTCTGTAGCGGCGGCGTAATTCGCCAATGCCTGAGACAGCATGGCTGGATCGGTCTATTGTACTTGGTAGGATTGCTGTTTACAGTACTGCTGCCATTGTTTATGAGCATTGGTGATGAACAACCACGAGTGGTTTTAAAAAGCTTGTTTGATAACACAAGCTCAGGTAATGAATTGCAAAAATTAATCTTAACGACCGTACCCGTGCTGGCAGGTGTGATGCTGCTTCGTTTTGTTCAGCGACAGGGGTCATCCGATTTGTATCACAGCCTACCTTTGCGTAGAGAGCATTTATTAACATCACATTTAATTAGCGGTCTTATTCTTTTACTTGTACCTGTATGGCTGACTGCGGGAGTAACTGCTTGGGTTAACACGTCAGTCGAACTGCCTTATATTTTTCATATCCATGATATTGGATCATGGGCACTGGTCGTATCTGTCCTTACGATTTTCCTGTTTACTTTTACTGTGTTTGTAGGGATTTGTGTGGGACAATCGTTGCTACAGATCGTAGTAGTGTATGTTTTGCTGCTATTGCCTCAGTTTCTATCCATGATGATAGGGCGTTTTCTGGAACGTAATTTATACGGTTATGTGCAAGTGCGAGAAACCATTGTTCAATATATTAACGGCTCGGAGTTTCGCAGCAGTAATAATGTCTGGGATAACTTATCGCCGTTTGTACGCATTATGGACAATTTGCCGCATCGCGCCTTTTCCTACATGGAGCTGCTTGCCTATATAGGTATCTCCCTGCTGTTTGTCGCCTTGAGTTATGGTTTGTACCGTAAACGCTTGGTCGAGAAGGCGACTCAGGCCATGGCGTTTTCTTTCTTTCAACCTTTGTTCAAGGCAGGGGTTATACTATGCGCCATGCTTGTAATAGGCGATTATTTTTATAATGCAGGTACAAGAGGAGCAGCAAATTGGTCGATTTTTGGGTATGCACTTGGAGCTGTTCTAGGCTATATCGTTGTAGAGATGGTCGTCCGCAAGACGTGGCAAATTGTGCGTGTTCGAGCTTTGGTGGAAATGGTCGTGTACGGTGTGATCATGGGGCTGGTACTATATATCCCGATATCAGGTTGGTTGGGTTATGAGGGGCGGATTCCAACAGCACACTCCGTAGAAAAAGTTTATGTCGGGCAAGAGGAGCCTCTAGGGGGAAATGCAGAAAAAGAAGCTTATTACTCCCAAGACAGGGCCTATATTGCCTCTGTGCTGAATTTACATCGTGAACTCGTACGTGCACATGCAGCTGGCGAGAAAACATTGTCCAAAAACCTGGCCGTCGAAAGGGCAGTCATAATCTACCGCTTGGATGATGGTTCCACCATGACTCGCCGCTATACATTCCCGGAGAAGCCTTTCCGGACAGAACTGACTAAAGTGATGGAAGCAGAGCCTTATAAAACGGTAAGATACGAGCTGGATAAGCTGCAAGGAAAAGCAGAGACGATTAATATCCAATCCGTAGATGATAATGAAAGACGAGTGGTTTTGACCAATCCCAAAGAAACTCGTGAATTTGAAGATATACTCAGAGAAGAAGTATTAAATATGAGTTATAGCGAAATGCAATCACATCGATATCCCCTAGGGAGTGTTTCTATTACAAACAAAGAGTCATCCTTTACCAATAACGAACCGAGCTGGCATCGTGAATTTTCATTTGAATGGCCGGCTTCCTATCACAAGCTTACAGGTTGGCTAGAGCAAAAGGGGTATGCGGATAAGGTGATCATTGATTCCAAGGATATTTTTTCGATACGGGCTGTTCCTATTATTGCTGAAGAGCTTGAACCTTATCAACCCAATCAGTATATTGAAGACTATAAGCTATTTAAAAGCATCCAACAGAAGCATAAAGCAATAACGATTGAAGATCCGAAGCTCTGGAGCACTGTACTGGAAAAGCGCAGACCCTATAGCTATACTCCAAATAGGGCGAAAGGCACTTACCTGGTTCAGGTCAAGATCAAACCTTTATTTAGTTCAGACCCCCATACACGCTATTGCTATTTAACTCCAAAAGATATGACACCGGAGCTTGCAAAGGCTTTACCAGCAATTCCTTAAGCCCACGATATGGCTATACAGGATGACGATTCCCTCCCGTTTGGCGATGCCGGGTTCGACCTCGTGCTGAATAAGCATGAGTCATTTTCGCCAACGGAGGTACGACGTATTTTGCGCTTGTCTACTATTTAAAAGCTATTGAATGGCAGATTGCAGACTTTCAGCCAGAGAAATATATAGAACAGCTGTATGGTCTGTATTTGGATATCCAACGTGATGGGTACTGGGACGTGAAGCAGCACCGTTTTTTGATCCATGCCAGAGCAATATAAAGAAGATTCGATACCAAAAAGGCCTTTCCCGTGGGGGAGGCCTTTTTTGCCATAAGCATTAGGGTAAGAACAATATCAGAAGCCACATGGCGGTTGGCAGTGAAATACCAACGGCTATCGCTATATAGGGCAAGGGAGTTCGAAAGTAGTTTTTACAGTCCGCCTCCTTGTCCTTTTTCTCGTGATAGAACGCTACCTGGGTTGCAAAGCTGTGAAGTAGCTTGAGTGCTTCATCGCTGGGAATATGCTGTAAGGAAAGCCATAGATCATCGTGTGCTTTCCGGAGCAAGGTTACATCAGATGTATTATTCGGATGATCGGATAAGGACATTTTTATCCTCCTCTCGTATACTAATCTTTACCATAATTGTACAATGAAGAAGCAATGGCTTACAGTCTCATTTCATTCATTAGTTATAGGGGGATGTACATGTCTGATCCAAAGGAAGTTATAACCAAGCCGGAAAAGAATGAGTCTGTGCGGATAGCATGGTTTTGGCCATGGCTGGGTGGTACGTTTATGTTTGGATTGTTTTCAGTCATGTTTAATGTAGTTTGGAGTATGGTTGTGGCACCCCAAGTGCAGCTTCTGCTGAGGCATGAAGGTGTCACAGATACAACTGTGTTTGTAATACTACTTCTATATGCATGGATTATCGGTCTCATTTTTGCAGCTTATGGTGCCTTGAGTGCGCGTATGTCCAGCATGGGCAAGCTTTCGCTGATGCTGACCGGGCTATTATCATTATTATGTGGGCTGTGGTTGTGGATTGTAGGCATACAAGGGTCTGGTGGCCAACCTGCTGAAGTGGGAGGGGCGTGGGAGCTCTTTTCACTCTATCACGCTTGGGCGGAGCCTGTGTTGGAGGTATTGGGGCCATATACACAGCATGGTGAAATCTGGTTTCTACTGGCTGCACTGCTGCCGATAGCTGGCATGGTAATAGGAGTTGGGGTGAATCGTTATCCAGCGGTGACCGACAAGAATGGTAAGGTGGATCATAGATGGCAATGGAGTGTTGCCGCAATATCTGCTGCGCTCGTCATTGTGCTGACGATTACACTGATGCTTCCTCAACGCCCGTACATTGCAGAGAAGGATTTTCCGGTAGTTGACGGGGCTACGGCGGCCATTCCGTTTGCGCAGGATATGCTGCATGAACTGACTGGAATGAGCAAGGCGCGAGCGGCGCACGAGCTGAGATTCAACACGACCCATCAGGCATATGTCAATTTAATCGAAAAGAAGGCGGATCTGATTCTGGTGGCCGGTCCTTCCGATGAGGAACTGCGTCTGGCGAAAAGTCGGGGAATACAAATGAGGCTCACGCCCATTGGGTGGGATGCGTTTATTTTTCTCGCTCATCAAGACAATCCGGTTAAGGGACTTTCTTCGGAGCAGGTTCGTCGTATATATGAAGGGGCTATCCATAATTGGAATGAAGTAGGGGGCAAGGATCAGCCGATCATTGCTTATCAGCGAGAAGAAAATTCAGGCAGTCAGACATACATGCAAAAGAAAGTGATGGCAGGCCATGAGATGGCTGACCCGCCACGTGAACTACAAATTGGCATTATGGGTGGTATGATTAATGCAGTCGCAGATTTTAACAAGGATCACAACGCGCTCGGATATTCATTTTATTATTTTGCAAATGTGATGCATAATCGTCAAGAGGTCAAATTTTTGTCTATTGATGGAGTAGAGCCGAACAAAGAACACATTCGCTCGAAGCAATATCCATTCACAGCTCAACTGTTCGTGGTCACACGGGAAGGCGAGAAACCAAGCCCTTCGATGCAACGATTACTCGAATGGCTGCAAAGTGAAGAAGGAACTCGGGCCATCGAAAAAGGCGGCTTTGTTCCTGTAAACTCGTAAACCTGAAACGATGGTTCGCATACAGTCACCCGTATATTCACCTTAAGAGTGAAACGAAGACAGCAGGGTAATACATAGAATATACTTTGCTGTGAATACAATACCCGCACAGCATGTATATCACCAACATAAGGGGATGAACGAAAATGAAGAAAAAAACATCGGTCTGGGTGCTTTTGCTCGCCGTTGCCATAGTGACAGCGGGGTGTGAAACAGGCTCGCAAACAGGACAAACGGCTCAAAATGAGCAAAAGGGTGCTGCCTCGGCACAAGCGAATGGTTCGGGAACGACTGTAGATACACCGAAAACAGGAGGACAAGCAACCACAGACTCTACTATAGCGAAGGTCCGCATGGACAATATTACCGCGCTGCGTTTGATCGACGGTCAATCCGGCTGGATCGGCGGAAATGGCTGGATTGCCCGAACGGACGCGGCTGCATCCGATTCAGTCGGATCGACGTGGAATGTGCAATATCAGGGCCAAGGTACGGTTCAGCAGATTTTTGCCTTGAACGGACAGCAGGCCTGGGCTGTTATGGCAGACAGCGGATCGCTGCTGGCCACTCGCGATGGCGGCAAACGCTGGGAGGTTGTGGGGACTGTACCTGAGCAAGGGCAAGCGGGCTTTTTACACTTTGTATCGTCCAAGGAAGGGTTCAGTGGCAGCCAATATACGAAGGATGGCGGGCATAGCTGGTCTTCGCTCCCCATGCCTGGCCACATGGTAGGACAGCCATATTACCATGATCGGCAAAACGGCTGGGCGGTTACGCAGGACACAGACCGTTCGTTTCAGATTTTACACACTGTTAACGGGGGCCAAAAGTGGACTACTGTCATGTCACGCACAACGGAGGCGCCTCTAAATGGAGCCATTATTCGTTCGGTAGAACGTGGCAACGCATGGATCGAGCTGGTTGGAGATACGGGGATGAATCAGACGTCGTATTCGCTTTGGCATACTGCCGATAGTGGACAAAGCTGGCGTGCTGTGCTGGCGAATGCCACCGCTGGCGGCGGTCCGGCACCAGGTATTAGCCAGCAAGAGAACCAGGTTGCCAAAAATGAAGGGACGGCACCAGGTATGCTCTATCCGGTTAATAGCAGTACCGCATGGATGGGTGGCTACTGCGCACCGTGCGACAAGCCTAATACGATCGGCTGGACGACTGACGGCGGCAAGACGTGGAACAATGGCAAGCAAGGCTTTGACGGTTATGGCGGTCAGCAAATCGGGATGGCAAATGCCAAGGAAGGCTGGGCTATTTTCTCAGATTCAGAACAGGCCCCAGTTATGTATACCACCTCGGATGGTGGACAGCATTGGACGCAGAGCCATGTATTTGACAAGCCTGTGGCATCAGGATCCTAAGGAGGGATGAATATGAGCCAACATAAGAAAAGTGTGATTAGATGGACTGACGGTCGTGAAGTACCACTAATCGGGCAGGGCACGTGGCATATGGGGGAAAAAGCGTCACTCCGGCAGGAAGAGGTGCGCGCGCTTCAACTTGGCTTGGAGCTGGGTATGACGCTGGTGGACACGGCTGAAATGTATGCTGAGGGCGGCGCAGAAGAGATCGTCGGAGAGGCCATCCGGGGTCGCCGGGACGATGTCTATCTTGTTAGCAAGGCTTACCCTCATCATGCGGACCGCCAAGGACTGGCTCAAGCGTGCGAAGCGAGCCTAACCCGAATGGGAACGGAGTACGTGGACATGTATTTGTTGCATTGGCGTGGGAATATTCCGCTGGAAGAGACGATACAAGGTATGGAAAAACTGCGTGAGCAGGGCAAAATTCGTAGCTGGGGAGTGTCCAATCTGGACAAGTCCGACATGGAGGAGCTATGGAGCTTGAGTAGAAGCGAAGCCTGCGCTGTTAACCAAGTGCTGTATCACGCAGCTTCGCGTGGCATCGAATATGATCTGCTACCTTGGAGCCGTACGCATGGGGTGCCTGTGATGGCCTATTGCCCGATTGCCCAAGGTGGCCGCCTGCGACGGGGTCTGTTGGAGCATCCTGTTATGGTAGACATTGCTGCCAGCCACGGGGTAACTCCATCCCAAGTTGCGCTTGCGTGGGTCATACGGGACGGTGATGTCTGGGCAATTCCGAAGGCGGTGCAGGAATTGCATGTACGACAAAATGCAGCGGCAGCCAGTATTCGGCTCACTCCTGAACAACTTCAACAAATAGACAAAGCTTTTCCTCCGCCAACGCGGAAGCAGCCGCTGGATATTGTTTGAGGAAGGAGGAGCCCATGACAGAGCGAGAGACAGAACTGCATGAGGTAGATGATCATCTGGATTATGGATTATCCGTTGTATTCATCGGCTTTAATCCCAGCTTGAAATCAGGCGAGGTAGGACATCATTATGCGAATCCGCGCAACCGCTTTTGGCGCATACTGGAGGGAGCAGGCTTGACACCTCGCTTGTACGATCCATCGGAAGATCGGGAGCTGCTGAAGCTGGGCTTCGGATTTACGAACATTGTTTCCCGTCCCACGAGGGGAGTAGAGGACATTGCACGCGAGGAATACGCCGAAGGACGTCTGAAGCTATACGAGAAGCTAAAGGAATACCGCCCGAGGGTTGCTTGCTTTGTCGGCAAAGGCGTGTACACCGAATACAGTAAAAAATCCAAAGTAGATTGGGGATTTCAGCCTGAACCGCTAATTCCCGAGATGCATGAATTTGTGGCACCTTCGTCTAGCGGACTGGTGCGCATGTCGCTGGAAGAAATCACAGATATTTATCGCCATCTTCAAACGTTCCTTTCGTCAGAGATCGTCTGAAATGCAGTAAGTATGGTGAATACAGCTAGCACAAAAAGAACCACACGCTCCAGTCCCTGCTGGGAAGAGTGTGTGGTTCTTTGAGCTGTTTCTATTGTAAGGCTTTCGCCTGCCATGCCTGTTCCACGGGAACATAAGGATATCCCAGATCACGTGCGACCGCTTCGTAGGTAATATGTCCGTTCAGGACATTGGTGCCGCTAAGCAGTGGCTTGCTTCTGCGAAGCGCCTCCTGCACACCCAAATCTGCGAGCTGGAGAGCAAAGGGGAGCGTCGCGTTCGTCAGAGCGAGCGTCGAGGTTTGCGGTACCGCGCCCGGCATGTTTGCTACCGCATAGTGAATGACGCCATGCTTCACATAGGTAGGCTGGTCGTGTGTCGTGATGTGGTCAATCGTCTCGACTATGCCGCCTTGGTCGATGGCGACATCCACAATCACAGAGCCGGGCTGCATCGTCTGTACCATCGCTTCCGTTACGAGCCGCGGGGCTTTGGCACCAGTGATCAGGACAGCACCGATCAGCAAATCACTTTGCGCCACGGCTTCAGCAATGTTGGACGGGGTGGACACCAGCGTATGGAGCTGATTGCCAAAAATATCGTCCAGTTGGCGCAGTCTTTGCAGGCTCAGGTCGATCAGTGTCACATCTGCCCCGAGACCGATGGCGACCTTGGCAGCATTGGTGCCGACCACCCCTCCGCCAATAATGGTCACTTTACCGCGTTTGACCCCCGGCACACCTGCCAGCAGGATGCCTTTGCCACCCTTTGGTTTTTCCAGCAGTTGTGCTCCAATTTGTACAGCCATTCGTCCGGCAACCTCACTCATCGGGGTAAGCAGCGGGAGGCTGCCTTCAACATCTAGCGTCTCATAGGAAATGGCGGCTACGCCGTTGTCTGTTAAAGCGCGGGCCAGTGCTGGCTCGGCAGCCAAATGCAGATAGGTGAATAAAATCAATCCTGGTCGAAAATACCCGTATTCAGAGGGGAGCGGCTCTTTTACCTTGATAATCAGATCCGCCTGGGACCACACGTCCGCAGCTTGTTGCACAAGAGTCGCACCCGCAGTGGCATAATCTCCATCCGTAAAGCCGCTTTCAACACCTGCATGGCTTTCCACAAATACGTGATGTCCGTGTTGAATCATTTGAGCTGCACCTGCAGGCGTTAGAGCGACACGATTTTCGTTGTTTTTAATCTCTTTCGGAATCCCAATTTTCATTTCATTCACCTCTCCTAAAAATAATTGTTAAGAAAATTACACTATCATTTTTGTGCAGTTTGCCGATTAGTTACATGGACTCAAGCCGATAAATGCAATTCATGTTAGATTAGGTACAGTTTACAAGGGGGGAAGCTCCTTGACATCATACATTTTGTCGGATTATCTGACTTAAAGGCTCGACTTTTTGATGAATATATGTCATATAAAATGACATAAAGACATATACATAAGGAGAATGCCGATGAACGGTAAAAAAACATTTACCATTGCGGATGTGCTGGAACGTCCCGTTTTCCGGCGGGCAAAACTGGCGGCGGGGGAACAGGGCGTAAATCGCCGTGTGGGTTGGGTACATGTACTAGAAATCACAAATGTTTCTCCGTTTGTGAGCCGTCATGACTTGATTTTGACGACCGGCCTGTGGCTCACACGGAAGGGGGAAGAGCGTGCCGAGTATATGGAGCAACTGATCCGCTCGGAAGCTGCGGGATTGTGCGTGGAGCTGGGCACGAGCATTCATGAAATCCCCTCTGAAATTCTGGAGTTGGCGGAACGACATCACTTCCCGGTCATCGTATTTGAGCAGCCAGTGCGTTTTGTTGAAATTACACAAGATATTCATTCCCTACTTATTAACCGACATCATGAACTCCTAAAAGATCTGGAGCGATTTTCACGTCAGCTTCAGCAGGAGACCCTGCGCAGCACTGATATGAACGCCCTCTTGCGTGTGCTTCATGACTATGCAGCCCGGCAGGTCATCTACATGTCTTCCATTGAAACCAATCGATTCGTACCTTCCGTCCAGCCGGATCTAGCGGACCGTATTGCAGATTTTTATGCCAATGAAGTGGAATCTAGTATGACAGCCGATCGGGAGGGGCATCTGCTGTTTCACCTGAATGAATCCACCGCCGTCTTGTTCCAGCCCGTTGTATGCTTCGGTCAGGTGTTTTCCGCAGTAGGTTTGGTGCTGCATAGTGAAATGCCAACGGAAGAAATGTCGCTGTTACTCGATTACACTGCCAAGGCAGCCGCTACATTGGTGCTGAGAACACAGTTTCTTGAAGACCGATTGCTGCGTAATCAAAATGAATTGATTCAGGATGTATTGAGCGGACAGCTTCCCAGTGAAGAACAGGCCCAGACCCGAATGGGCCTGCGATTGTTATCGAAGGGGCAGTATTTATTTTGGGCAGGGGTCATCGAGGTGGAACATCAGGACAAGGATGCCAGTCAGGTACGCAAGGAATCCATCAATCAGGATGTGCTGGTGCTGCTTCGTTCATTGTTGAAAAAAGAAACGTTGCACAATCTGCTGATGATGAAGGGGAGTCAATGCTACATCCTTTGTGCCAAGGAGGAATTAACACTGCGTTCCGCAGCGCAAATGAAAAAAGTGCTTGCCCATACTGTTCAATATATTCAGAATTATGCCGCAGGACAGCTTGATAAGGTGCGCATTCATGCAGGCTTTGGTAAAGTAAGGCATCGCATGACGGGGACGGATCGCAGTTTTGAAGAGGCATATGAGGTCATTGAAGTGGCACGAAGCGTCCCAGTCATGAAGGATCGGTTATTTTACGACAGCATCGGAATCTATCAGTTGTTGAAGGCGGTGCCCCGCATTCCTTTTCTACAAGAGTTCGTAGAGGACCATTTGGGCGGGCTGATTGCGCATGATCGTGAGCACCATATGCAGCTTCTGGATACACTGGATGCCTATTTTCAATCCCATGGCTCCAAGCGTGATACCGCCGGAATTTTGTACATTCACAGACAGACCCTTTATAATCGGCTGGATAAAATTAATGAAATCATAGAGGGAAATCTGGCAGACCCTGACAAACGTCGTTGCCTAGAGATGGCGCTACTGGCTTACCGAATGCTGCAGGCTGAAAATTGATCCTAAATAACTAGTTCTATTTTCCATTCTACTCATTTACAATGCGTGTTAACACTGAGATAATAGAAGAGATAACGGAAATATCTTGAAAGGGGATTAATATGAATATAAAAAAATGGATCGCCGTCCCTCTTATTCTGTTAATGGTAGCTTTGACAGGTTGCCAGGCAGTAGGTGGATTTGATGTAAGTAAAAATTTATTGGGAACACTTGATGTGAAATCCCAGCAAACAACGGAGAAAATCTCTCTTAAATTGACTCCAAAAGAAGGAATCACGCAAGGAGATAAAGAAATCGTAGATTTGATTAATTCGATTTCCGTCACTGTGGATGAAGCCAAGGTACAATCGGAGGAACTTGCTTCTGCCAAAGGTACATTGCACATCGATAAGTATAATTTGCCGTTTGAACTTGCTTTAGACCGCCAAGGTTTGGCTATTCAACTGGAAGGTGCCAAAAAACCTTATTACATATCTTTGAACTCGCAAGAGAGTTTGAGCGGTCTGCCTGCTGGATTTGATCCATATGTATATTCCAAAGACGTGAGAGAACTGACGAAAACAGCCGCTGCACTTATGCTCAAGCATGCGCCTAACCCTTCTACCATTTCTGCAACGTCTGTAACCGAGGAAGTATACGGTGAAAAAGACAAAGTGAAACTGACCCATCTGCATGCTGAACTTCGTGGTGATGAGCTGGTAACATTGGTAAAACCGTTCCTGGCGAATCTGGCGAAGGACGAAGCAGGCTTGAAAGAGCTGATCGGGCAAGCCATTGATATGACTAAAACGATTGCTTCCGGCATGAATATTGAAGGTAGTGATAAAGTAACAACGGAACTGAGTGCTAACAAAGAAAAAATGGTCAATGAGGCTTATACCGAAGTTAAAAAGTATTTGGATCTGGCCGTTGATCAGTATGATGTAGGCGTTAGCACCATGTATGCACAGTCCCCTGAAATCAAAACGGTTCTGAGTGCTAACACGGTTCTGAAAAGCGACATGTATTTTGATGAAAAAGGAAATGTTCGCAAAGCGGCGACAGACTTGACAGTTGCTCTGCCAGATGTGGACGGTCTTCCGGTGAAGTCCTTCACAATTCTGACCGAAACTCAATCTTGGAACGTCAATGGTAGTGTGACGGCTGATAAAGTGGATATTTCTAACGGTGTTATTGACTTGAATAAACAAGCTGAATTAACTCCGGGAGCGACGCTGCGCAATTTTGAAGCGAATTCTCCGATCTACAACATTTTAAAAAATGATTTGGAAATTACAAAAGTAGAAACCATTTTCGATCCTAAAGACGATTACTACGTCTTGGAGAATCGTGGTGGCACTGCCTTTATTCCATTGCGTGAACTGACGAGCGAACTGAACTCCGAGTTAAAATGGGATGCAGCTGCTAAACAAACTACTGTAATTGATGATATTACAGGTAAGACGATTAAGCTGAAAAGTGGCTCCAAACAGGCTGTATTGGAAGGAAGCACATTGACGCTGCCACAAGCTCCATATACGGATGAATATGGCACATTGTATGTTCCTTTCAAATCAGTTGCCGAGGCGCTTGGCGCCACAGTAACTCGTAACAATGATGGGGAATATGTACTGAAACGCGACTAAAAAAGATATTCAAGGAACCGGCCCAATTAGGGCTGGTTCTTTTTTAGTTAAATTGGTAAAATGCTCAGTAAAGCGATTAAAATAAGCGCTTACAAATTTTAAAAGTGCCATACTTTTATACAGGGAAAATTGAGATAATTATAGTATCATTCCAGCATAGGAAAACACATACAATTAGGGGGATATACGATGAAAGATATGGAACTATTGAATTCCAGAGAGGGACAAATGGTGCTTGCCCGAATGTACGGTCAACAGCAAATCTCTGAGCAAACGACTCGATATGAATCACTTATACAGGCGTATCGGGAGCATTTTGGTGTAGGGGATATTGAACTGTTTAGTGCTCCGGGACGTTGCGAAATTGGTGGAAATCATACAGACCACAATCACGGGAAGGTGCTGGCAGGCAGTATAACACTCGATACCATCGCTGCAGCTTCTAAAGTGGAGGAGTCTGTAATTACATTCTTTTCTGAAGGCTATAAGACGAAGTACGTCATCGATTTAACCGACTTGTCGCCAAAACCGGAGGATGACAGTACGATGCTGCTGGTTCGTGGTATTGCCGCTGGTCTACTTGAATTCGGATACCGTATCGGGGGATTCCAAGCTTATATATCAAGTAATGTATTCTCTGCTTCAGGTTTAAGCTCTTCCGCTTCTTTTGAAATGTTGATATGCACGATATTAAATCATTTTTATAACGAGGGAGCGTTAGATGCAGTTGCTAAATCCAAAATTGGTCAGTATGCGGAAAATAGCTATTGGAACAAGCCGTCGGGGCTGCTTGATCAGATGGCTTGCGCGTATGGCGGCTTGATTTCCATTGACTTTGAAAATCCCAAGGAACCGATCATAAATCCTGTTCATTGGAATTTTGAACAAAACGGATATTCCCTCGTTATTGTAAATACAGGCGGAAATCATGCTGATTTAACGGACGATTACGCGGCGGTGCCCAACGAAATGTTTGCAGTGGCTCAATCTTTAGACGCTTCGGTTTGCCGTGACTTATTGCCAGAGGATCTATATGCCAACCTTAAAATGGTCAGGGAAAAAGCAGGAGACCGTGCAGTACTGCGGGCGTTGCATTTTTTTGAAGAAAATAGGCGTGTGGATGAACAGGTGAAATCACTGGAGGAGGGGCGCTTTACTGATTTCCTGAGGCTCATTACCGAATCTGGTAATTCCTCATGGAAATGGCTCCAAAACGTATATAGAAGTGGGGGTGCGCGGGAACAAGACGTATCGGTTGCACTGGCTTTAACGGAAATGTATTTAAAATCAATAGATAACAGCGCATGCAGGGTACATGGGGGTGGCTTCGCTGGTGTCATCTTGACGATTCTTCCGAATGATCATGTGGATGATTATAAGGAGTGGATCAGCGGAATGCTGGGAACTCCGGTACTTGTTGTCAACGTCCGTGAGGACGGTGCCGTTAATGTTAGTGATTTGATAAATGTTGAACGGACTCATTGAGAGTTTACAAACTAGTCAGTCAGTAGAAGACTTTAACCCATGGGTTAAAGTCTTTGTCCTTTTTATCGCCGATACAGCTTAGGTTTGCGTTATAATAAAGAGATGATAGTTTTAATGAAGGAGGGCCTGTCATGGCTATATACCCGTCCTGGTCCTATTCGCAATCGAGGGCTCAAACGTTCGATGAATGCTTACGCAAATACTATTATCATTATTACGGCTCGCATAATGGCTGGAATTCGGCACAGGGCACTGAAGAGCAAGTTACGTTGTATCGGCTCAAGCAACTGAGCAACTTATATATTTTATTCGGGAATATCACGCATCAAATGTGTGAATCAGTCATACGTGGATGGATGGAAAAAGGGGCTATCCCGCGTACAGCATACCTCGAGACAGCTATGAAGAACATGTTGAATGACAGCTACAAGGAATCGCTACACCGTGAGCTATGGCTACAAGATCCGAAAAATCGCGTCATGCTGGCGGAGGTTTATTACGACGACGAGGTGCTTTCGGAACGAATCGCCCTTATTAAGGAGCGACAGCACGCGGTGATACACAATTTATACCGTACTGCGGTTTGGCATGAACTGCAACAGGGAAAGGCCCGAATTGTAGAAGTGGAGAAGTGGGATACGATGCTCCTTCACGAGACGAAAGTGTATGTCAAAATGGATTTGCTCTACCGTAGAGACAATGGAGACTTGGTCATCGTGGATTGGAAAACAGGCAAGGAAGGCGATTTTTCCGACCAACTTTTTTTGTATGCTTCCTATGTGCAGGAGCACTATCAGCTTCCATTGGAGAAGATCGAGGTACGTGTGGAGTATCTGATGACAGGAGAGCATGAGGTGTATCGTCCCGCGCAAGAGGATATCGACAAAGTGGTTGGTAATGTCGGACGATACATCGAGGAAATGAAGTCCTGTCTCGATGACGATTACTATAATCGCCCCAAGCCTGAATCTTTCTTCACTCCGATGCCTTCACGCAGAGCGTGCGGAGGCTGTAATTTTCGTGAGGTGTGTAAGTACCGAGCGATGTGAAATGACTTGATCGCCTTTGCCACCGGATTCCTACCCTAATTAAAGCTAGTGAATCCGGCCATATGGCAAATCTATAATTCTTCTATGTTTTGAAACCGCTTTATAATTTAGAAGCTGCGAGGTATGATAAGGGTATTATTGGAAAATGCGAAGGAGGAAGTTAGGAAGATGACGAGTATAGAACACGCACGTATTCTTTTTCAGGGAGATTCTATAACAGACGGAGGAAGGGGACGAAATGAGGACGCGAACCATTGGCTGGGTCAGAGCTATGTGTATCTGATCGCAGGTGCGTTGGGGAGCCGTTTGACTACCACGCAGCCAGAGTTTGTGAACCGGGGAATTTCGGGGGATCGAGTTTCGGATTTGTATGCACGTTGGAATGAGGACACGTTTAGCCTGAAGCCGGACCTGCTCAGTATTCTAATCGGAGTGAACGACGCCTGGCGGATCGTGGAGCAGGAGCCGTCCGGGGTGACGGACCGATTTGAACGAGCCTATCGCCACCTTCTGGAAGAAACGCATGAAGTGATGCCTGATCTGGGACTCGTGCTGTGCGAGCCGTTTATTTTGAAAACGGGAGCTACCGAGGCGCGATGGGACATTTGGCAAGAAAAAATAACGAGATACCAGCGTATTGTACGTCAGCTTGCGGACGAATTTGGGACCGTGTTTGTGCCGCTCCAGAGCATGTTGAACGAAGCCGCTACCCAGGCGGACGCCTCCTATTGGCTGCATGACGGGGTTCATCCGACAGCGGTTGGGCATCAGTTGATAGCTGATCAATGGATAGATATTGTGCAAAAGAGTCCGCTGGCGATTCGCTAACAGGGGCATACATAGTCTACTCCTTGTCATTTTTGGGTAATACACGATTATGGACATCATTACTTATGTTATGGTTCCATCCAAAAATGAATGTCAAAGGGGGGCTTCTTGCTTCGTCATGAACGGAGCAAGAGAGGGCTATGGAAACGATAAATATCATTCTGGTTATATTGCTTATCGCATTAACTGCTTTTTTTGTGGCCTCGGAGTATTCCATTATTCGTGTGCGGGTATCTCGCATCAATCAATTGGCCTCTGAAGGCAACAAAAATGCGAAAGCCGTTAAAAACATTCTGTCTCGGCTGGACGAGTATTTATCTGCTTGTCAGCTCGGAACCACATTAACCTCAATGGCGCTAGGCTGGCTAGGGGAATCTACTGTTGAACATCTGCTACATCCCCTGTTTGTGTTGGCTCATATTCCAGCAGGCCTGACGGGAGTGCTCTCCTTTTTGCTGGCTTTTCTAATCTTGACCTATTTCGAGGTGGTCATTGGGGAGTTGGTACCGAAAACATTCGCCATACAGATTGCGGAACCGATGGCATTGTTTTTTGCCCGTCCGATCACGATATTCTATAAAATGACCTATCCCCTGAATTGGGTGCTCAGTCGTTCATCGCGTGTCATTACGGGTCTCTTCGGGCTCAAAAGGGTATCTGAAGAAGATGCGGCACTCAGTGAAGCCGAGCTTCGCTTGGCGTTATCTGAAGGCTTTCGTAGTGGTGAAATTACACCGACAGAATATCGATATCTAAACAATGTATTTGATTTTGACGACCGTGCGGCGCAGGAAATTATGGTACCGCGCATCCACATCCGTTCCATCTCCCACCAGGCAACAGTGGCCGAGTTTATGGAGCTGATCGAGGACAAGGTTTATAATTTTCTACCTGTAGCTGAACATGGCGACCGGGATCGTATTATCGGGATGATTCGCGTCAAGGAAGCCCTGCATGATTTGGCACGTGGGCACAGCACAGGGAATACGACGATGGCTTCTTATATTCACCCGGTGCTTCAGGTTATCGAGACGGTTCAGGCTCGGGATCTGCTGATTCAGATGCAAAAACGACGCATTCCTGTAGCGGTGCTGGTGGATGAATATGGTGGAACGTCAGGACTTGTGACACTAGAGGATATTATGGAGGAGATTGTTGGAGACATTCCTTCCTATACCGACACCGAAACCCCCGCAGCGTTAACTCCACTCATTACAAAAACAGATGATCATCGTTACATACTCAAATCACAGGCGCTCATTCATGAGGTCAATCGACGCTTGGAGACGGATATTGAGGCCGGGGACGTATATACAATTGGGGGATGGATGCTTTCAGAGCGTTTTGATATCCAGCAAGGAGAGAAGCTGACCATCGGTTTATGGGAGTTTACTGTACTGGAAAAAAACAGTCACCAAATAGACACAATTGAAGCGATTAAGAAAGTAGTCGTTGAACAGAAAAATGACAATGATTTTTAATAATGGAAAATGACTTTGTCGAGTAACAGCTCGCTTAAGATGTGACGAATGGCCTGTAAAGCTTGTGACAGCGCGATTCGTCCGTTTTAAGATGCAAGCTGCTACCTGGTAACATATTGTTTTTTGTGATTAGGATAGGGGACTTAAGACTCTGTATCTTTATGCTCATGAATATATCTGTCTATGAAAAATACTACTAGAAATGTAGCAATTTTATGGTAAAATGGAATCAAATTTGAGTTTTTTGGGGTGGGCTACAGTACATGAAGATGTCACTAGGTACGAAAATGGTTACTGCATTTGTCTCAATTTCTGCAATAACCTATGGAACAAGCGCTTTTTTTATTTTTGTACTCAAGGACTGGCTTGCTCAAGGTACACAAGAATGGGTGTACACTTCGATCATTCTGTTATTGGGTGTTCTGTGGAGTGGCATTTTGGGCTGGTTGATCTCAAAATTACTCACACGGCCAATTGTTAGGTTGGCAAAGGCGGCAGAGGAAGCTTCGGCGGGGAACCTGTCTGTTGTGATTCCTGAACGTCGTTCGGAGGATGAAATTAAAGTTCTGTATGATGCATTTCGGCATATGATGCTGAACATTAAAGATATGTTCAATGAGATCTCGTACAGCACCAGAACAACTTCGCAAAGTGCGGAAAATCTGAGCTTGGCTATTGTGCAGGCTACCACACAAATTGAGTCCATGTCTTCGGTGGTAGAAGATATTTTGAATGGCGTGGAGCAGCAAAAGCAAGCATCTGCCCAATCTATTAAAACAGCAGACCGAATGCTGGGCGATTTTAAAATGATGCGTAGCAAATCGGGGCATATGCTGGAACTGTCAGGCCATATGGAGCATTCAGTAGATTCGACGCAGACCGTATTTTCATCCCTGATGGATGGAATGGGAGAGCTGACAGCATCACATGGTCGTTCGCAGCAGGTAATTGCCCGACTGGAAAAAGAAGCTTCCCAAATTGAAGCGATTACAAGCACCGTGAAGGATATTGCGGAACAGACCCATTTGCTGGCGTTAAATGCTTCCATAGAAGCGGCGCGTGCGGGAGAAGAAGGGAACGGGTTTGCTGTAGTGGCTCACCAAATTCGCGCACTTGCTGCCCAAAGTACGGAGTCTGTGCAGCAAATAAATGCCATCGTTAGCCGTGTCCAGTCACAAATCGTAGAGACAGTGCAGTTGATGCATCAGCAGACGTCATTGGTCAGTGCTGAGGCGGAACGGACAAGCTCTGTGGATCAGACGCTGAACCGTTTGAACGCTATTGTACGTGAATTTGTCGAGAGCATCCGTTTAATGGAAGAAGCCGTGACGGAGCAGACGAACCGGGTAGATCAAACCTTTGAGCAGATCCATCGTATTCAGCAAATGTCAGGGGCCTTCTCTGAAGGAGCTCACAAAATTTATACAGCTGCTCATGAGGAGACAGCAATTATGCAGGAAATTTCGTCTTCTTCCGAGGATTTGAAAGTGCTTACGAATAAACTCATGATGAAAACACGGGGAATGCAACTATAACAGAAACCGTCATGTGAGGCATGATATATACAAACAAAATATAGCCGCTATACACCGGAAAACGAAGCAAAATGGTTCCCCGGTGTGTAGTGGCTATTTTTTAATTTCAAAAAACTCACATTGTTTTCTGGGGTGGTAAGCCAGATCACTGACGCTGGATTGCACGACAATGGTTTGATCGTCGAAACGGATTATGATTCCGCCAGAGCCAATCAATTGGTCATCCTGAAATACTCGGACACGAAGATGACGTTCCAGTGCCTCATTGAAATCCTGATCTGTAATTAATCGGCGATTAATGGCCATGAGGGTTCTCCTTTAAATATAATATCTTTTATCATAAAGGTAAGGTATTGAACAAGCAAGAAACACGGCTAGAACATAATCGGCTATTGGGTATAAAATAGAATGCAACGAAGAGAGAAAGAGATCAAAGGGGGCTAGCTATGGATAGGTCGTGGTCAGGGTCTTGGTTTGATGCCAATGCGCCAGAAGGGTTCGAGGCTTTTACTCCGTCACATGGGTTGGCTATATTGGGACTCATTGTATGCGCTTTGATGCTGTGGCTGACTCGGGGATGGATTCGATCGAACAAGCCTGTAAGCGAGGGAATTCGCTGGTTGTTAATTACAGTTCTCATTCTGTCAGAGGTGACTCTGAATATTTGGTATGTGATACAGCATATTTGGGATGTCCAGACCTCATTGCCATTAGAACTGTGCAGTGTGACACTGCTGCTGTCTATCCTGATGCTTATTTTTCGAAGCCGCTGGTTATATCCGATCATCCTTTTTGCTGGAATTGGAGGGGCGCTCCAAGCCGTACTGACGCCTAATTTGGCATACACATTTCCGCATTATCGTTTTATCCATTTTTTCGTAGCTCATAGTGCTATTATTTTGGCAGCCTTGTATATGACCTGGATAGAAGGACTCAAACCGACATGGAAGAGTGTGGGGGGAGTTATGCTTTTTCTGAATGGCTTGGCGCTGATGGTGTGGATCGTAGACGATGCTCTCGGTGCTAACTACATGTTTCTAGCTGGAAAGCCGTCGACACCGTCGATATTGGATGTTTTGGGGCCATATCCTCTGTACATTCTGGCAGAAGAAGCCATTGCACTGCTGTTCTTTTCGCTTCTGATGCTGTTGTTCGAGGTGCTTCCGGGAGGGAGGCTGTATGTCCGCTCGCGTAAAGGAGCTGTGCATAGTGCTGACAGGTCGACATAAAGTCGTTGTAAAGCCATACAAAAGCAGCCTATTCCACAAGTATATGACTAGGGATAAGGCTGCTAAGAATGCCAAAACAGTAGTATGGGTATAACGTTCCCCATTCTAATACTTAACGCAGTAGTGATTCTGCTCCGTCTACATAAATTTCCGTACCCGATACATGAGATGACTCGTCTGAGGCGAGAAACAGGACCAGATTGGCAACCTGCTCTGGCTCACCAGGGGCATCCTCTAGCGGATGCTCTCCGCCCTTCGGAAATTCGACTGGAATTTGTACCTTCTTCAAGTCTTCCGAAGGGTACGTGTTATCGTCAATTTCCGTGTCGATAGCTCCCGGGCATATCGCGTTGACCCGAATTTTGTAACGTGCCAGCTCCAGCGCTGCCATTTTCATAAAAGCAACCTGAGCTGCCTTGGTGGAGGCGTAGGCTGAGAATCCAATACCCGAAAAGGTTCGATTACCGTTGATGGAGCTGGTAATGATAATGCTGCCACCGCGTTCTTTCAGGTAAGGGACGGCATATTTAACGGTAGCAAAGGTGCCGCGAAGATTAATGTTCATCGTGCGGTCCCATTCCTCCAGCTCCAGTGTCTCAATAGGGGCCATGGTGCCGTTAATGCCTGCGTTGGCGAATACTATGTCAAGCTTTCCGTACGTTTCCACGACTTTAGCGAACCCCTGCTGAATCATGTCCGGCTTGGAAATATCACATTCCAGTACAAGTGCCTCGCCGCCAGCCTGCTCAATGATTGCTTTGGTCTCCTCTGCATGCTTGGGTGTCCGATCCAGCATGACCACCTTGGCGCCTTGTTCTGCAAAACGGATCGCGGTTGCCTTGCCGATCCCTGAACCTCCACCACTGACCACTGCTATCTTCCCTTGCAATCTCTGCTCTGCCATTGACTATTCCTCCCATTCCGTTCATAAACTAAACCTGACTCGTTATTCCATACCTCTGTACGTTGATGGTGAAACAGTCACACTGGATTTCATCCCATTTGCGAAATATGGTAACATAGGCGAACCAGCAGGAACTTATAGCAAAAACATATAGCAGGAACAAGTATGGAGAAGACCGAGTGACGGAGGTGGATCGAATTGAGCTATAACGCAAATGACCGACCCGAATCGACAGACGCTATAGCACTGACCGGAAAAATGAAACCGTGGGCACTGAACGGCCCCAGTATTCAAATCGATCCGTTGTTTCCCTATTACGCCAACCGTTCGCGGGACAGTATAGCAGATGAGATCGCCCTTGCGGGCTACCAGACCGTTCATTATTTTGTCGTGCGTGAAAATGAAGTGGATGGAGCGCTTGTTGCTGCTTTTCAACGCAGAGGCATAGCGGTGTGGGCGATGGTGCTAGGCAACGGTTCTTTTGGCGTGTCCCAGCTGCCGCCAGAGTGGAAAGAATGGCGCATGGAGCTGCTGCGCGAACCAAACGACGGATTTCAGCGGCTTTCGCATTTTGCTCAGGAGTATGTGGAATGGAAAAAGAAAGCCGCTGCCCGGCTCGTCACCGACATTCCGTTCGACGGGTTCGAGGTGGCGGAGCCTTATTTCCCCGAATGGAACGGGCTGCGCAGTGGAGTGTACGGGGATGTTGGGCCGCATGCACAGCGTGCCTTTCGCGAGCGTAGCGGTGAGGACATTCCGGATTTCCGCGACAAGCATGCGCGGAATTATTACCGGAAGGTTCCGAAGCTGTACGCGCAGTGGGTTGATCTGCGTGTGGACGCCGTGAACGGCCTGATCAGCGAGCTGGTGAACGGCGCGGGCGGTGTACGTGATGTCCGGCCGGACATCTGCGTGGCGACATGGTCGCTTGCTGTGAGCGGACGCGGCGATGTCCCAGGCCAGCTGCGGGAATGGCAGGGGCTGGACGCGGTAGCTATGATCGGGTGCGTTGCCCCGGATATGCACGTACTCCAGACCCATTGGCCGGACTGGATGCGCCGCCGTCTACCGCCACAGTATACCCGGGGCTATGCTCGCATCGCGCAGTCGATACGGGCCGCTTATCCGGGCCTGCCCCTCGGGGTGCAGGCGGATATTGGCTCCCTCGCGCGTATGGTACGTGACCGCGAGTGGACGCAGCGGTTTGGGGCTACCGCCCTTGAGGGCGGCTACGACGCCTGGACCGCCTATGAATACCATTTGGGTGGTTACATGTACGATGAGCCGCCCAAACCGCTTAAGGCGGAACGTTCAGCCGAAGATGAGGTAGTTATTTCTTTCAGCAAGCGGATTGCCACACCGTCTGTAGATGAGCTGCGTATTTGGAGCCGGGAGGACAGAGCAGGTACAACACGCGAGCTGAGCCGCCACCTAAGAAACGATTCACTAACGTTGCTGGAGCTTGTGGATGCCGTAGCAGACGGAAACCGTCTATTGCTGCGTATACGCAATTTACCAGCGGGGGCGTTCAGCTTGCGCCTTGATGGTGTACAGGATACACCGGAGCTGTGGTTGCTCAAGGGGAGGAAGCTACATCGCAATCTGCCAGAGGATGAAGTGAGGGTTCCTTAAAATTTGGGTAATAACAAAATAACAGCTGTATAAACGGCTCATTTGCCATAGCATTTTAGAATTGTATATTTTTGAGGAGCAGCATCTTTTCAAAACATAAACGATAGTGGAGTGAAAAAAGTATGTGGGATTGGGATTACCTGATTCGGGTCATGTTTGCCGGACTATGCGGCGCCTTAATTGGCTATGAGCGCAAAAGTCGCATGAAAGAAGCGGGCATTCGCACCCATTTCATTGTCGGTATTGGCGCAGCGCTCATGATGGTGGTATCCAAATATGGTTTTCAGGATCAAACCGTCTGGTCGAACCTGTCGCTGGACCCTTCCAGAATAGCAGCACAGGTTATAAGTGGAGTCGGCTTTATCGGCGCAGGGATGATTTTTACACAAAAAAATAGAATTAAAGGACTGACCACTGCCGCAGGCATCTGGACTACCGCCGGAATCGGTATTGCCGTAGGTGCAGGGATGTATGGGCTTGGTGCAGGTGTAACGCTGTTTATTTTAGCGGCTCAGTCCTTGCTCCATAGTCGTTTTTATCAGATGGCTACCCCGTCTACGCGACAAGTAGTTGTTCAGGTCGACAATGAGCCGGGCGTACTGAATCGGATCAAAGAACTGCTGGAGCACAAGAAGCTGACGATTCACAGCTTTCACGCCGAGCGCATCAATAACGGTGAGCAGTTGGTTATTCATATGCTTGTAAAGCTGTCCCGGTCAGAGGGAGTGGAGGAACTGCTGTCACTGCTGCAAGAGATGGAAGGTATTCGTTCAGTCGAGACTAAGTCCAATTAGACGAATTTACTGCTTATTTAGTAGCTTTTTTGTCGAACGCTGGCGGCTTTTATAACGGAAAAAACTTTAAAAATAATGATTGAAAACGCTTCCTTTTGTGTATATACTCTTACTACATCACAGAGACAGCAGCTTAGAAAGCATCAGGGGATAAGCAAAAACGACCTCATGCGTATGCACAAGGTCGTTGCTGTTATCCCGTTTTGAAAGACTGATTTGATGTCTTACTTTACTTTGACTGGAGCTGGATATTTTTTACCCAGCGTATCCACAGTGACTTTTTTCATCGTAGCCGGTTTGATCGGTTTGTCATTGCTATCTCGTTTGGAATTGACGATAGCATCGACCACATCCAACCCGGACGTTACTTTACCGAAAGCGGCATATTGACCGTCGAGGTAGTCCGCATCGGCAACCATGATGAAAAATTGCGATCCGGCCGAATCCAGATCCGCTGAGCGGGCCATGGATAATACGCCACGTGTATGTTTGAGTGTATTGTTAACACCATTGCTCTTGAATTCGCCTTTGATACTGTAGCCGGGGCCACCTGTACCGTTACCTTGCGGATCACCACCCTGAATCATAAAGCCTGGGATGACACGGTGGAAAATGGTACCGTTATAGGCTCCCTTTTGCACCA
Organism: Paenibacillus sp. FSL P2-0322; assembly: GCF_037975315.1. Taxonomy (NCBI): domain Bacteria; kingdom Bacillati; phylum Bacillota; class Bacilli; order Caryophanales; family Paenibacillaceae; genus Paenibacillus; species Paenibacillus sp. FSL P2-0322. The sequence goes on from NZ_CP150243.1 coordinate 1,254,561, forward strand.
AAGAAATGAAGTTGTTAACCGTGTTCGGTGCTACTTCCGGATACAGCTCAAGCTTAATTTTCTTGCCATCATTCATGACAATCGTGACAATCGGATGGGAAACAGCCTTGCTTTTGTCTTTAGTCGCAGCAGGAGTTGTAGTGCTTGTCCGGCTGGCAGCTTCCACATCGGCCGCTTTTGTGCCGCATCCAGCAACCAGCACGAGCATGATGGCCAGCAGGCACAGCGTGTACCATGGGCGTATCGTTTTTCGGTTCATTGATATTCCTCCTGAAAGGTTGGATGGTGTAACATCCTAAATTATAGTTTGGGGGCAGCGCAGAACACTTTTCCATTTTCTATCATACCTTTTTTGCTGGGGATAAGGAAATACGGGTTTGAAAGCCGTATTCTTGACCCATACTGCTGCTATTCCCAAGGAAAGGGGCAGGATCATGATGGAGGTAGACAAAAAGCTGGCGAAAGGTCTCATATGGGGTATGGCGTTCAGTCTGCCGGTTTGGGTAGGGGTGCTGTACTCAGTACAACATATTCGTGACTGGCTATAACATAAAGCGTAAAGATAGGCCAAAACCGTTGTGGTTTTGGCTTATTTATATTTGTGCCAGTCCAAATTGCTGTTATTCAGTAGATGCTCGAAGTTGTTATCCAGCTTCTTCTGTTCAGCTTTTTTTGCTTCGACGGCACGCTGCCGTTCGTCTTCTTTACGCTTGTCCTGTTCTGCTTGGGCTTCATTGGCTTGAGCCTTAAGCTTATTCAGCACATCCTGACTCAACAGATCTTTTAACGTAGCAGGTTTGTCCTGAGCCGCAGGAGCAGGGGAAGACGAATTTCTCTTCTTAGCCATGTCATCATCTCCATTCCATTCGATTATATCAGCTTCTGCACGGTTGTTCCACGATTGAAGGATGAGCTGGGCGGTAGACTTTTCTAATTTAGAGGGTAATAATGGAATGAGCAGAAGGGACGTGTGGCATCATGCATCTATATTGGAAGCGAAACCTGGTCATTTTGTGGATTGGAGTATTGTTTTGCAGCATGGCCTATTCCGTGTCTATTCCGTTTTTACCTATTTTTCTGAATACGGAAATGGGCGTAAATGATCATCTGGAACTGTGGTCGGGGATTGCCTTTGGAGTCACTTTTTTAGCCAGCGCGCTGATTGCCCCATTTTGGGGTTCGCTTGCAGATAAGTATGGACGTAAGCCGATGTTGATTCGTTCAGGCTTTAGCCTGGCGGTGTTGTACCTGATATGTGCTTTTGTGACAGATCCGTATGTGTTCGTAGGAGTACGGTTGTTTCAAGGCCTTCTATCCGGGTTTATTCCTGCTGCGATTGCGCTGGTCGGAACGGGCTCGCCTGAGGAGAAAACCGGCTATGCACTCGGTATTATGGCGACCGCTGGGGCGACAGGCAGCATTATAGGTCCGCTGATTGGCGGTGTAGTGAGCCATTATTATGGCAATCGAAATGCCTTTTTTTTCTCTGCAGCTCTTGTGCTGGTATCTGCGTTAATCGCGACTTTTGGCGCTAGAGAGGACAGCTTCAAGGGAACCAGTACCCGCTCGCATGTTCGTGATGATATCAAGGAGGCTATTGCTAATCGGCCTTTGTGCTTTTTGCTTATTCTGGCGGGATTAAGTACCTTTTCCGTCATGATATTGGAACCGTTAATTACGGTATATGTGCTTGAAATGGGAGTTGACCGTAGCCGGGCGTCTTTAAGTTCCGGGATTGTATTCTCAGCCGTTGGTATTGCGGCGGTGCTCATGGCTCCCCGATGGGGACGGATTGGAGGCCGGACCGGATTTGCACACGTGCTGCTGATTGGACTGATCGGTTCGGGAATCGGGAACATCTTACAATTTTTTGTAACCAACTTTGTTGGTTTTGGTGCGCTTCGGTTTGGATATGGATTATTTTATGCGTCCGTCATGCCGGCTATCAACGCAATGACTGTGGAGGTCACCAAGCCGGAGTTTCGCGGACGAGCCTTTAGCTTGAGCCAATCAGCTACTCAACTCGCGACCATGGCGGGGCCGTTGATTGGCGGTATGCTTGGCAGCTGGATGCCAATCCGCTGGATCTTTGTGTTAAACGGAGGCATACTGCTGCTTGCAGCGTTGTTGCTATGGGCGAAGGGAAAAAACGTGTTCCCAGTTTCAGCCAGGAAGAACGTAACGGATCAGGATATTCATTCTGCCGGATAAGCGAATCACACAGGATTGTCTAAGAGGACAACCTTAGAGCTCATAGAGCAGGTCTTTTTTTTTGTGCTATTAGATAATTATCCCAAACCTTTACTTTTAGTATACTTATTCATAACCCTCTACACTGATAATATGACAAGGAGGGATATATTATGATAAGAGACGACATTTTGCGTCAACAGCTTGAGAAAGCTCGTCAAAAGCTGTATATTTTGCAAGCAAAACATGGCTTTAATCATGCCAGTGTGCTCAGACAGTCTGTAATTATGGATAACCTCATCAATCAATATAACCACCTTTTTTATATAAAAGAAAAAAAGCCGACTGCATAAATGCAACCGACTGGGCGAGAAACTTTTGGTGAGGTCACTCGCCCTTGTACTGTAGCGCTAATACCTATACAACGATGCTTATCTTAACTTTTATAACTAGTGTGCAATCTATCATTTTAGGTACGGTTCGTTTGATGAGCACTCAGTAGGACACCTATAATGACGACCAAACCACCAATGATTTGGCGCCATGTAATCGTTTCTTGCAAAAGCAACACAGAAAATAAGACTCCAAATATCGGAACCAAATTCATCAGAGAAACGGAACTGCTCGGTGACAGCTTGATTAATCCGTAATTGTAAAGTAAAAATGCGATAACGGAGCAGAATACGCCCAGATATACTAACAACATAAACGATCCTGTTGTCGGAGCCTGCCAACTATCCTTTTCTAATAGAGCCAACGGTATAAAAAAGATACTTCCTGCAACAGTTTGATAAAAAGATAACGTCACAGGCGGATATTTGTCCACTACCTTGCGCGTCATGAAAGTGTAAAACGCCCACGCAAAACCCGTTCCAATCAATATTAAATTTCCGATTAGTTGATTCTTACTATCCGAGCTTTCGCCAACTGAAGTCAAGAAATATACCCCGATCATGGCCAATGCTATACCGCAAATTTTATATTTGGATATTTTCACTTTATACAAAATAAGTTCAAGCAGCGATGTAATTGCGGGATATGATGCAACAATTAATGCTGCGTTGGAAGCGGTAGTCAAGCTAACCCCTATATTCTCCATTGAAAAATAGAGAGTGATTCCCAAAACACCACTAAACGAAATCGTAACCAAATCTTTTGGCTTTACTTTGATATGTTCTTTTTTAATCAGCAAAACGATACCTAGCACAACGGAAGCTATAATAAATCTGGATAGACCCAAGGTAAGAGGGGGGAACGTCGTGTAGGCTGCTTTGGTGGCAATAAACGATGTACTCCAGATCAATAGGGCCAGAATCGTAGAACCGTAGTAAATCCGGCTGCTTTCGCTGTGATGAGCTATGACTTTGTTCAAGTTAAATCCTCCCTGAGATAATCCCCTGTGAAATGATGATAGTAGCTACTAAAGTGACTACTATAAAAACGTTACTAAAAAGATAGTGTGTATATCAGTTTTTGTCAAGGGGAAGTGATATAGTAAGGATGAACACGAATTGAGGAGAAGACGTCATGAAACCAAAACCAAATATATTAGAAATTCTACGGGATTTGAATTTTAGTGAATATGAAGCCAAGGCTTATGTGACCTTATTGGAAAGCTCTCCACTTTCGGGATACGCCGTTTCATTGAATTCCGGGGTACCGAGATCCAAAATTTACGAGGTTTTGTCTGGAATGGTCAACCGTGGGGATATCATGGTCAGTCAAGAAAATACGCCTCTGTATGTGCCGCTCCCGCCACATGAATTGATTGCCCAGAGAAAACGCAAAGCAGAGCAGATTTTCAATGTGGCGCAAGAGAGTTTGGAGCAGTACACAGCATCATTTCAAAATAGAGAGAATATTTGGAATATTTCGGGGTATGAAGCCATTATCAATCGCATAAATGAAGGGGTAAAGGGAGCAAAACACCGAATTTTATTGGAAATTTGGAAAGAGGATGCCGAGGTGTTCCGAGATGCCTTAGAGCAAGTCGCTCAGCAAGGAATTGAAGTGATCATTGTAGCGTATGGGGAGCTTAATTTTGATTTCGCTACTGTTTACCGCCATGATATGAGTGAGGAGATTACGTCTGAAATTGGTGGTCGGTGGATTGTACTTAGCGTAGACGACCGGGAGGTCGTAGCTGGCATACTTTCACTTGGTGATGACAGCCGCGCTGCATGGACGTTACATCCGGGTCTGGTGATGCCGATTACAGAAGTGATTATTCATGATATTTATATCATGGAAATCCTATATGAGTTTCGTGAACAATTAGAGGCGAAATTCGGCCCTAATCTAATTCATCTTCGCAATAAATTTGCTATGGGTCCGAATGGCAAAGGATATTATGTTCCTTTGACTGAAAAAAGCATTAAACGTGTATAGAGATTGTCTGAGGTCCGATGTGCAAAAATAAACAGGCCCATGGAGTGTTATTCCATGAGCCTAATTTTATTGATGTTGTGTTCAATTATTTTACGGTTACAATCACACGTTGATAATGCTTTAAAGGATGTTTTCCATTATCCTGTACTTCTGCAATGATATGAAGTGTATTCCCTGACTTAGCATCTGCAGGAACTGTGAAACTAACTGCATTCGTATCACTACCTTGCAAGTCAATCGTGTTTACTTTCTCGCCTTTAGCTACTTCTCGATGAAGCCCAAGCTGCATTTCCCCCAGCAATTCAGGTTTAACTTGTGCTGGTTTTACTTTAGAATCCTCATACGTGTCTGCTTCAAAATATCTCCACCATTTATAGGTCAATTGATTACCGTCGGGATCTGAACCTTCTGCATGCAGGGTTATTTTCTCCCCTGGACTAGCGGTTAGGTCTAATCCTTCTTTAATGGTCAACGTTGGATTGTGGTTGGCATCTTTGTAGTCGGATGCAATAGCCCAATCTGCACGAGCAGCAAAGTCATTTTGAATATCATCAAACCAACGCATCAGAGAATACTCTGCTTCGAATTTTTTCGTATGCACATCATAATCTAACACGGTATTTCTAAATAATTTATCGTTAACGACACCGAAACGACCTCCCCAGCCACCATAGGTTGGGTTTTCCATACTCCGCAATCCGTTATCAATTAAATAGAAGAAGGATGGAGAATCACCTTCAGAAATAAAGTCATACTTGTCGTATTGTGGATTTTTCTTTAAGTAGGCTTCACTGCCTCTTTGTTCTTCATCCAACTCGCCTTTGATGATATTGCCATCGCCCATCAAGGCATACATATTGAGCAACTTGCCATGACCATCTTTAATATTTTTGAAGTTCCATTCCCCGTGCAACTTGCTGTTTACTTCTTCTGTGTGCATTTTCCAAGCATAAGCGAAATGCCAGAAGTTAGATTGATCATTAATAATTCTGATGTCAGGCCAATTTTTAGCGATGTAATTATTGTAGCTATCGTCCTGGTCCAGAATGATGTACAGTACGAGTTTATCACTTACTTTTTTTCGAATCGTTTCCCATTGATCTGTATTTTTATATTCGTCTTCAATGGACTTTAAAGCTCTGGCCGTGGTATTGGTTCCACCCCAAGTTTGTACGTACAAATCTCTTTTGTCATCGTCCATGAAAAGTGTTTTAAGGAAATTGGAGCCTTCCGTTTCTTTGTCCATTTCACCTTTATTTGAAATGTTACCTATTTTGGTAACGCTCTTGATATATTCAGGCTTTGGATATCCCTCGGCATGTTTGATTAAGTTGGGATAAATCTCTCCGTAGGCATCAATCATGTCCGTTACCCATTGCGTTCCGGTCCATCTAAATGGCTTGATGCCAGCCTTTTCATCACCTGCATAATGATATACGGAGCTAGTCAGTACAATCCCCGACAAATCCATTTCATTGGAGTAAAGAAGAAAGCGAATGACAGAGTTCATATCATCTACTTCTCCATCGGTAGTGATTACCGTTCTGGCCTTGGTTGCTTTATTTTCTACTTTATTTTCCGTTTGTTTTTCTGTTGGAGCAGCGCTTTCATCCTTCACAACGGCGGGAGCCTTACTACTACAGCCACTGATGATCAAAATACAAATCATGGCTAATAAAAAAATGCTTAACCCTTTTCTTTCTCTCATTTCTGTTCCCCTCTCTGAACGTTCCTATGATGTTTTTTTAGGATTATAACCATGTAGGTATTCTTTTTATTCAAGATTTAGGCATAAAAAAAACCTAAACATATATATGCCTCAACAAAAGTCGAGCATACATACATTTAGGTTTTGCCTGCATGATCAGTCACAATCCTGATTCAATTTTACATCATTGTCCGAGAAAATGAAAGCGGTTTATGAATCCCGGCATAAAATTAGTTTTACGCTTTGAATAAACCGGATTCTTTGACTTCAGACAGGAAGTTGTGGAACTCAGGAATGTTCAGCTGTTGCTGAGCATCGGACAAAGCGACTGCCGGGTTCGGGTGAACTTCCACCATGATACCGTCAGCTCCAGCAGCCAGGGCAGCTTTGGCGCAGGGGGCCAGGATGTCCTTGCGTCCTGTGGAGTGAGTCACGTCCACCAATACAGGCAGATGGCTTTCCTTTTTCAAAATCGGAACAGCGGAAATATCCAGCGTGTTACGCGTCCATTTTTCGTACGTACGGATACCGCGTTCAATCAGCATGACTTGCGTGTTACCACGGGAAACGATGTATTCAGCAGCATGAAGGAACTCTTCCATTGTGGCAGCCAGTCCGCGTTTGAGCAGAACCGGAGTTCTAGTTTCACCTGCAGCTTTGAGCAATTCAAAGTTGTGCATGTTGCGCGCACCAATTTGAATAATGTCGATGTATTGGATCGCTTCCTCCAAATGTCTTGGATCGACGATTTCACTGATTGTAGCCAGCCCGAACTCGTCGCCTACACGTTTGAGAATTTGCAGTCCTTCCACGCCCAGTCCTTGGAAATCGTACGGAGACGTACGTGGTTTGAACGCACCACCACGCAGAATCGGCACACCGGCTTCCTTGAGAGCCGCACCTACTTCGCGAGTTTGCTGGTAGCTTTCGACCGAGCAGGGACCTGCGACCATAATGGAGGCTTTGCCGCCCACCAGCGTATCTTTAACCTTGATAACTGTGCTATCCGGTTGATTTTTGCGGCTGACGATCAGATGTTTTTTGTGTTCTTCTTTTTGATAGTTCAAAGAAGCCTTGAAAATATTTTTGAACAGCTGGCGAATCGTAGCATCGTCAAAAGGCCCACGGTTAGCCGCGATCAGCTTGTCCAGCATTTGTTGCTCACGTACCGGATCAAAGTCAGGTACCCCTTGAGCTTCCTTCAATTTTCCAAGTTGTCCCGCCAGTTCAGCGCGTTGGGACAGCAACTCCAGCAATTGCAAATTTGTAGCATCGAGCTGTTCACGCAGCAGCTCCAAAGAATTTTCATTTGTAGACATACAGTACACCCTTCCCAAATTTAAATTTGTTTTTTCTGTCAGCCCATGGACTTTTCTTGCAGAAAATAACACAAAAAGGCACTCGTCGCAAGGGACGAATGCCGTGGTACCACCCTAATTACAGAAGTATACATACGAATCGTCAACGTCGTTCAGTCGACGGCAGTAACTTCTGAGCTTGATGCCCGTAACGGGGGCTTCCGGAAACCTCTACTGCGGACAAAGGAATGAATCCTTCTGTCGGTTCAAGGCTCGACTCGGGAGTGAATTTCAACGCGGGATTGCGGTACGCTCTCAGCAATTCGTACCTTTCTGTGGGAATCCGTTAGACGTTTACTTGTCTCCGTCACTGTCTTTGTTCATGGTATTCAAAAGATTTGACCTTATTTTAAACAAAGTAGGTGCAGAAGGCAAGCCCTGATTATCAGGTTCAGTTTTCGCACCGTTTTGAATCGGTTATAATGTGAACAGCAACGGGACCCCCTTGCAATCTAAAAGACGTGATGTCCGAGGAGGAATTATGAGCAAAATCAGAGTATCGGCGGTTCAATATCATCTGCATACGATTGACTCATTCGAGCAATTTGCCCTGCAATCGGAACATTATATCAAAACAGCGGAGGAATTTGGCGCGGAATTTGTTCTGTTTCCCGAGTTTTTTACGACCCAGCTTATGTCGATTGGTGATAGTGAAGGCAAAGCTCTGACGATCAACTACCTGCCGGATTTTACGGACCGGTACCTTGAATTATTCACTTCGTTCGCACGTCGAACCGGGATGCATATTATCGGTGGCACTCATGTAGTTAGGAGAAACGAACGTTTATATAATACGGCACATTTGTTTTACCCGGACGGGCGTGTGGCCACTCAGGACAAAATTCACATTACACCGACAGAGGTGCATGAATGGAATATGGCTCCCGGTGAGGGGCTGAATGTGTTTGAGACGTCCAAGGGCACCATAGCGATGCTGACCTGCTATGATATTGAATTTCCCGAAATCGTTCGCATGGCGAAGGCCAAGGGAGCAGATATTATTTTCTGTCCTTCCTGTACGGACGATCGTCACGGATTTTACCGGGTACGATATACAAGCCACGCCAGAGCGGTTGAAAATCAGGTGTATGTCGTTTTAACGGGAACTGTCGGCGCTTTGCCTACGGTTGATTTTATGCGTGCCAATTATGGACAAGCCGCAGTCATTACACCCAATGACATTCCTTTTCCGCCACGCGGCATTATGGTGGAGGGTGAACTGAACAACGATATGATTGTGACAGCAGATCTCGATTTGCAGCTGTTGTACGATGTGCGCGAGCGGGGCTCGGTTACAACCTGGCGTGACCGTAGAACAGATTTATACACAGACTGGAGCTAATGAAAGGAAATAAGCCATGTATCGCAAAGAATGGTTCATCTTTGACGGCGATCGGCCGCTACGGGCGGTGATTCGTAATTATTCTACAGCCGATTATGAGGGATTGCTGCGTATTCAGCAGGAGAGCTTCCCCCCACCTTATCCGCAGGAGCTGTTATGGAGCCGGGAGCAGATTGCTAGCCAGACAGAGCATTTTGCAGATGGAGCGCTGTGTGTGGAAATTGAGGGGGAACTGGCGGGTTCGGTAACCAGCCTACTGATGCATTATAACCCCGAACATCCCCAGCATACATGGGAGGAAGTAGCAGATGACGGTTATATTCGTACGCATTGTGAGGACGGCAAGGCGCTGTATGTGATTGATTTGGCGGTACGTCCTGCTTACCGCAGATTGGGTCTGGGCAAATGGCTGATTTTTTCCTTATATCATCTTGTGATTGAACGGAGACTGGATCGTTTGCTGGGCGCGGGGCGTATGCCTAGTTATCAGCATCATGCCGACCAATTGAGCGCAGAAGCGTATGTGGATGCCGTAGTGTCTGGTGAGCTGAAGGACCCGGTATTAACTTTTCTGCTTCGTTGCGGACGGGTGCCTGTTTGTATCCTGCCGAATTATTTGGATGATGAACAATCGCGTAATTATGCTGCCCTCATGGAATGGCGAAATCCGTTTCATACCCATCACTAATTGTAGAGGAGCGTGTCCTATCCTATGGAATATCATCGCATTACTCATATTGAAGACCCCTTGTTTGCGAGCATGCATCAGCTAATGCAGGAAGTATTTCCACCAGAGGAAGTGCTGGAGTACAGTCTGTGGAAGGAACCGCTGGAAGACCCGGGTATTCGTGTCTTTGTTGCGGTACAGGATGATAAGGTAGTTGGTGCAACAGAGTATCGTTATTATGAGGACTTTAATGTAGCTATGACAGATTTTACGATCATCGGACAACCGGGACTGGGCATTGGCCGTTTTCTTTGGACACGACGCCAGAATGACTTGCACGCGCTTGCTCAGGCCAGCGGACAGCAGTTACAGGGGATGTTTGCTGAAATCTATGACCCTTACCGTGGCAACGAGCATCCCTTTGGTGGTGTCAAGCCAATGGACCCGTACGTGCGACGTGAGGTGCTATCTCATCTGGGCTATAAGCGTTTGGATCTGGACTACGTACATCCGTCCTGGAATAACGATGGTGTAGCAGTAGAAGGGCTGAATTTAGGCTTTATGCCTGAGGATGATAGCGTGGAAGAAGTGAGCGCCAAATTGGTGGCAGCTTTTATACGTCGGTACTATACAGTATTGCCGAACAAGCCTGCTGTCTGGAACGAAATGGTAGATGGATTGGAAGCTAAATCGACAGTAGCATTGCTGCCATTGTAAACATATGAAGTACAAAAAGGGTGCACTCAAGCCATGTATCATCTGCGTGGCTTAGGTTGCACCCTTTTTGCATTCTCTAATTGACCCTTTCATTTTCCTTGATCCCTGGGTTCGGGCTTCGCAGATGCGACTCCTCGTGGGTTATCTTCGGCCGAAATATCATCTGTAGTTGTCTTGTCCGCGGTCCTACGTTCGTCTGCTTCCACAGGATTCAAGGTTTTGTAGCGCTTATACTCCATATCGGCCTGAGACATCGGATCTTTATACATAGGAGATCAGTCAACTCCTTTCTGTTATACACTTCATTACCCGCATACCAGAATTGGTAACCGTTTTCTTTCACCTGATAAAATGAAGTGGTTAATCCAGCATATCGTCGCTGTCCAGTTGCTCTTCTTCGTCTCCATCCGTACCGTTCAGCAAATCGGTACCATGCAGGAATTCAGCAGGAGCAGAAGGATCGACAGGACTGTTCGGTGTCAGTTCATCGGCATCTGGGACGTCCTCCAGAGGAGTATCCGGCCCTTCCGTCAGATTCTCCCAGTTGGTTTCTGCATTTTGCAGAGAAGGCTCAAAATCATTGTCATGTAGCTCATTAGCTCGATCATCACGATTGGCCATGTTGCTCAGCTCCTTTATTTTTTGTTGCTTATTCCGACCTTACCCAAACAGCAGAACGGCTAAACCTTGAGTTAGTGTGTCTGTAGGAAGTTAAAATCATGCGAATAGGGATATGCCCATTCTCAATTAGCGTTTTTTTGGTAACTGCTGTGATATGATAAAGAAGATAGGGAGGGATATGAATTGGAATGGTACATGTTTGGTCCGATGATTAGTCGTATCCGAGTAGGTCAAAAGGCATCTACCCCGGGATTTTCCCGCACCCTCATTCGGCGCCCGGAAGGCTTATACTGGACAGATGGCGGACAAGCCGGAAAAATAGTAGAAATACGCGATTATTTATTTTCCGATATTTGGACGATCTATGAAGATGAAGATTGTGAACCATGGTTGGGGCTTAGAGAGCAGAAAGAGCGGCGCGAACAGGAAATGATCATTAATCAATATGAAGATTTTACAAAAAATGAGTAAAAAGAACATGATACCCTTCTTATGAAGAAGGTATGCACATCATCGTATAGAATAATATAATTTCAGGACGTAAAAAATGTTAAAACGTATACAAACTTGTAAATCCTACTATGTAACTTTGAGGTGCTTAACATGAGGCATGTGCCCAAAGCTGTCGCCACCCTGCTAGCGGTCATTGTGTTGCTGTTGTCGCTGGGCCACTCCGCCTATGCGGCCAAAATGACCCCGGAAAGGGATTATAAAATACCCTCCTGGGATATGAGATGGGGAGCGGTAGACGAGGATGGCTCTTTAGATGAGGTAAAGGATCGCAGCAAGGTCTGGATGCATATTGAAGATGATACACAACTGCTTAGGCAGCCCGGTAATATAGGCTCCGCCTGGATTCGTATTAAGTTACCTTCGTTAAATGATGAAACGCCAGCGGTACTTTTTGAAAATATTTATGGCAGGCATATTACGCTGTATAAAGATGGGACCAATTTTTACGAATCCTACCGTGGGTACAATTATGAGAATAATCGTATTCTGATTCCGCTGAAGCCGGAAGACAGCGGTAAAACATTATACATATGGACGGAAAGCAGTAAGAATAGACTGGGCATTATCGGCAATGTGATGACCGGTGATTATCGTGATTTATTGGGAACCTTGGTCAGAATGGATGTTTTAGATATTGTACTGGGCAGTACGTTTATCTTTATCGCCCTGGTATTACTGATCTGCTCGTTTTTTCTGTTCCGTCCGAGTATGGCCATGTGGCTGTCCCTAAGTGCGATTGTATTGTCTATTGGTCTGATGATCGTAACGTATTCACCATTCTTGTATACATTCTATCGCGGCTATGGCAAGCTGTACTTACAACTTTTTGATGTGGCACTATTTATTCTGCTACCTTCATTAGCCTACTTTTTTGAGCAAAATATCAATTCGATTATACTGATTCGCAAATTCAGAAAGGTGTTAACCGCCTACTCTTTGTTCTGCTTTACCATGATGATTGTTAATTTAGGAGCACAGGAGCGGTTGAACGATATATATTATTTTTTTAGTGTAGTCATCCTGGGTATATTACTCGTCGCCTTAATGATACTGCTGGTATTTGCTTCGGTTCGCATGGCACTTAAGGGTGATCACGAAGCGATCATTTTATCGACAGGCTTTGCATTTTTTGCAGTCATCTCTATCGGGGAACTGAGCTGGTTCTTTATTCTGGACGGACACTACAATATGTTTTTGTGGAAATGGGGCGTGTTCGGTTTTGTACTGGCGTTGATCGCGATTTTGGGCAGAAGACTGGCAGAAAAGCACAAGCAGGTGGTTCGGTATTCCAGAGAACTGGAGATGTTCAATAATGAGCTTCAACGTTCGGAGAAAATGGAGATTATTAGCGATCTGGCTGCATCTGTAGCTCATGAGGTACGTAATCCCCTTCAGGTTACACGTGGATTTCTTCAGTTGATGAGCAAGCAGGAGGATGGAAAAAACAAAGACTATCTACATATCGCTCTGGAGGAGCTGGATCGAGCTTCCGCGATTATTACTGATTTTTTGACTTTTGCCAAGCCAGAGTTTGACCAAACCAAAACGTTGACCATATTGGACGAATTCAAACATATTGAAGGAATCATCAGTCCAATGGCTAATTTGCAAGGTGGAAAAATTTCACTGGATATTCCCCAGGAAATCAAAGTACGCGGGAATTCCTCCAAGTTCAAGCAGGCGTTCATCAATATTATCAAAAACAGCATTGAAGCGCTGCGAGACCAGGGTCATATTCATATATGGGCTTATGTGGACAACGGAGAAGCTGTCATTCATATTCGGGATAATGGTGAAGGGATGGATGCTCAGACTTTATCCAGACTAGGTGAGCCTTATTTCTCGAATAAGACAAAAGGCACGGGTTTGGGGATGATGGTGACTTTTCGGATTATTGAAACGATGAATGGAAAAATAACTTTTACAAGTGCAAAAGGGGTGGGAACGGAAGCGACCATCCGCTTCCCCGTAGCCGGATAATATCCGGCTTTTTTGCATTCGGAGAAAACGGAGGGAAGCTTGCTGAGCCCACCCACATGAGATTAAGGAATATAGATTAAATAAGCATTAACAACCAATTTACCACATCGAGCGAGGTTTCTGGGATGCAGCGAGTACACCGGAGGGGTCTGGAGGAATTACCAGAAAAAACTGATCAGGCGTTTCCTCTAACGTTTTGATTTGGATATGATCGGGGATCACGACTCCTAACACATCACGAATTGCAGATTTGGGATCTGTCATCAGTTTCTCTCTGAAACTGGCATCCTCCCAAGCTTTTTGAATGACTTGTGTTTGAAGAACTTCAGTAGCCATCAAAAATCACCCTCTCATTCAATTGGTTATATTTACCTAGTCAGTATACCACGAAAGACTCAGAAAAATCTAGCATTATTTCATATTTTTGGAGAGCCAGTAATCAAGTCCGCCTCTTCTCAAATGCGAGCGTCCGCCTTCAATTTCCGCCGCCACTTCGCCCAGCTCCGCTGCGATAGAATGTGCAAAACTACGTAGGCCGTGGATAGAAGGCTCCAGGGTCTCTAACTGTTGGACTGCTTGATCGGCAATGTTCACATAGTTGGCGAGCGCACCGCGTACATAAATCGCTTCCTGAATCTGTTTGGGTCCCAATCCTTCACAGTAAGCCGTCTTCTGCTCGGCACTGATATGGGACAAAAGACAGTTATAGCTATGTTCGACCAAATCTTCTGACCAATCCGCCCAATCATCCGACATTTGAAGCACGAGTAGCGCCAAGTCCGTCATATCTGTAATGATCTGGATCAGATCGGCACGGCCTGCAAGCAGTAAAGCACCCGTTCCGGCCATTTTTAATGGACTTGCTTTCAGCGCGACCTTATTTCTTTCCCCTTGAAAATAGTCCTCTGTTCCTTCGGATGTCACACTAACGGCCCATTCATCAATATACGTTCGGGCATATGACCAAAAAGGAGAGGTTGCCGGAAAAAGGTCCCGATATACGCTTAGACACTCGGTATAGAATAGCTGGCTTAACGCGAGTTGCGTTTTACGGTTGTCTGCTGCTGTGTCCATCACATCATCTTGAATTAAATAGTGAGCCATGACGAATACGTTGCCAAGTGACAGCTTGCGGCATGTTTCGGGGGGGAGTCCGGTGAGTTCTTGCAGCCAAAATGGAAGCAAATAGCATATGTAATTACGCGTGCTGTCTTCCCTCAACGGATTAAAACGCGCCAGATAGTCCAAACCCTCTTGCTGAAAGGGAGCTGGAAACGTGGACGTCCGTTCCTCCGCTTGACGAAATACTTTTTCCAATTCGTCTTTGTATGCAAAATACCATTCCATCGCTATCACCTGCATCTCTTATGAATATTTTTATAGCGATTTCTAGTTGTTAACCGCCATTATACAACAGATTGCAATTTTCAAGATTTTGTTATTTTTACATTGAGAATGTTGTAAAAAGGATATCGACAAAAATCCCGGCTGGGAAGATCCCGCCGGGATTTTGTTTTTTTAAAATTAGATGATCTCTAAATAGTCAATATAAGCATCCCATGTCCCATCATCGGCTGTTACAACAAGCTCAATCTCTTGATTTCCGGTTCCATGGCTGACATTGTTTAAAGTATAGACCGCAGGACTGCTCCCGCCGAAATAGAAGGTACCCTTCGTTTGTCCACCAATTTTCAAGTCAACTTTGGCCATGTTGGAATTATTTGAAGCACCACGGAGTGAAAAACTATGGGTGCCACTGGTAAAATTCTGTGTGAATTTCACTGAATCATTGTTGGAGTATAAAGCCACTCCGTTGAACGGCGAGCTGATATTTGAAGTGTACTGACCGCCTTTGGTCATATTCTCTGCTTCCACTTTTGTGCCTTTGTTTGGCGGCGTTTCGCCGTTTCCGCCATCAGGCGCTACTGCCCGGCCATTGCTTGGTGAGATCATACCAGAGCAAAGGTTACGGTTTTTGAGGTTCTGTGCAATTTGTGGAATAGCTTGGAGTGTAGTCTGGTACTGATCATGCATCAGGATCACATCGCCGTTTTTAAGTTTGCCCGCAGCAGCTACGATCTGTGCGGTGGAGGCGCCGTTCCAGTCTTGGGAGTCAACGTTCCACAATACTTCGGTAAGACCGTTTTGGGTCTCAATGGATTTGAGGGTTGCGTTGGTCTCGCCATACGGAGGACGGAACAACTTTGGTGCCGTGCCAGTAATGGACTGTATCATTTGCTGCGTGCGTGTAATTTCCGATGACATCTGCGATGTGCTCAGTTGTGTCATATGCGGATGTGACCATGAATGATTACCGATCCACATGCCTGCTGCTTGCTGGTCACGTACAAGCGAAGGATTATTCTGCGCGTTTTGTCCAAGATTAAAGAGCGTCGCGCGTAAACCGTTTTGCTTCAGAGCACTAAGCAGCGCTTTGGTGTTAGAGGGATTGGGACCATCGTCGAAGGTTAACGCTACATAACCGCTCGAGCAATCAGCCGCAAGCGCCTGGTTGCTCGAGATCACCAGCGAGCCAGTGAATAAAGACAAGGTGATTGCCATAATCGCCGTCCATTTTCCTGCTTTAGCTATAAACATGGGTCTACCTCCTAGCTATTTTAATATAGTATGGATGTTCCGATACTCCGAACCGATTCAACTCTTTACTAGATTTGAAATTTTAGTCGATCTCCAAATAGTCAATATAAGCATCCCATGTCCCGTCATCGGCTGTTACAACGAGCTCGATCTCTTGGTTTCTGGTGCCATTATTGCCGCCAATCGTAATTGTATTACTAGTTACATTGGCACTCCGACTGCTTTGGTATCCCTCTACAGTAAGTGAAGCTTCATACATCTTGTCCATGTCTTCCCACTTTTTGAAGTGCTCGCTGACCGATATGGTTTTGCTCGTGCGTTTGGATGTCCATAAAAATAACCTTATTTTTTTGTTTCATTGGACTTTTCTCCTGTAGCCTCACTATGATGCAGTGCATTCTGTAGTAGCTTGATGCAACATGTCTTTCCAAAAATCAAATTGTAAACGTTTACAATTTGATTTTATCATATTTTCCTTAATATATAACTTGAAAAATTTCAAGTTATATTGTAGAAAGTATAGTTATTCATTCTTGCTCACTCTACAGGATAGGGTTCCCAAGGAGCGCGTGTAGATCGAAGGTTGGGTGTAATTGTGATAGCAATGTTCATAATTTCTTTTTCCCGTCTTATGGTTACTTAACAGGCGAAAATATGAATAAAAATAGCGGGAAAAGAAAATATTATTTTAAAAAGGATGAAAGAAGGGTCTGCAACATGAAAAAACAATGGAAATTGACCGCTGCTATTCTGTATGGAGGAGTGATGATGTATGGCACTGCGGGTGCAGCTGGAGCTTTCGGGACGGAACCGAGTAATTCGTTGCAAACTCTCACTCCCAACGACTCTATCCAAGGGGCAGCACGCCAATGGAATGTTGAACCACAGGACGACCACGGGCATGGGCATGTTCACAGACATAGACACGGCAAACGGCCTGGCGGCTTGAATCACCATCTCAACGAGAAAGTAGCCAAGCTGCTGGGCATCACTCCTGTCCAATTAGAGAAAGAACTGGGACAAGGGAAGTCATTGGCCGAGGTTGCTAAAAGCAAAGGCATCCAAGAAGATCAGCTTATTGATAAATTGAAGAATGAAATGACCGTGGATTTGAAACGGCTTGTGAACCGTAAAGGCCCGATTACATTCGATCGTAAGTCCGGGGCTTCGAATGAAGCTCAATTAAAACATGAGGCAGGGACGCCCTCAACCTCGACTAACGAAAACTAAATGTATCTTTTTGCACTAAAAAACCTTGAGAATGGCGGTCCTCAAGGTTTCCATATTCACCGGGCGGTCCGCATCGGATTCCTGCTCTCGCAGGGCACCTTGGTCTGGCACAGTCCGCAGCCGGCACCTGATTTGGCCTCGCCGCCGTTTAGAACCGCAAAGTCCCGTGATGCTTGGCCGTACACAAATTTCATGCAAGCAATCTTGTCATGTCCGCCTTCCTTGCTGATGGCTTGCACAGGGCAGCGGGTAATGCACACACCGCAGATGCCCTTGCTACACAGCAGGCAGTTTCCGGTATGGCCTGTGACTGAAGATGCTCTGGCATCAGGCGGCACCTTGAGATCGGTCACCACGGACAGCAGGCGGATGGCAATTCCTTTTTCGGTGATGAAGCCGTCGTTGATACTGAAGGTGCCAAGACCTGCAGCATATGCAATGTGGCGCTCCGACCAGTTGGAGATCGGCCCCCCTGTGGCACCATAGATGCTGTACCAATCCGTATCCAGCGGTGCAACTGCACGGTAACCAAGGCCTGTTAAGTATCCCGCCAAATGCCGCCTCGCAGACTGTACAAAATATTCATCGCCAAAGGTCCGCAGCAGCGCCCATTCCCTTGAGGCTCTATCTTTTTGCGCACGATTAGCCTTGCGAATCGTCTCGCTGATCGGCAGCACAACGCTGATAACGGTGCCTCCATCAAAACTCCCCATTCCAAAGGAACGTTCAAATGCTTCCTGCGGCGTGGCGTGGTCGGGCCCGACCACTCTTTTGTACTCCTCAAACAAAGGATCATTGCCCGCGGCAAATTGAATAATCGGCTCCTCGTAATAAGGACTCTGTAGTTCTTCACAAACATTGCCTTTGTCTTCGCTCACATAGGTTTTCATCTCGGCTACGATGTTTTCTCTCATATCCGGTACGGATTCAACCATCCTATCCACATCCCTCTCCGTGGTTATTGTTCACAGCAAAGCTTCCTTTCAGAAGTCTTGTGGCGGGCTAACATATATTACTGACCAGCCTTGATACCGCGAAACATTTCTTTTTTTCGTGTATATACACGAATTGAGCAACACTTCATGTATGAGTAGGCGGCTAATCACAAACCCAAATGTTCAATTTTGGATAAGAGTGAGGTCAGTATCTGCAGATTCCCGTTTCCCAATGACTCCTGCAAAAAACGTTGCGCCTCCTCCCAAAGCTCGGCTGCGTCGTTGTATACCGTTCTTCCACTCTCCGTCAGAGTAAGGCAGCGGTTGCGACTGCCCTCAGCAGATGTATCCTCCACATATCCGCTATGCTCCAGCGCCTTCAAATTGCGCACAATCGTTGTCCGGTCGAGCCGCATCTCCAGCGCCAATTCGCTTACACTTGCCGGTCCCAGCGCAGTTAAGTGCTTGAGCAGCGAGAATTGGCTAATATTGAGTCCGCTCGGGGCCAGATACCGGTCATACAGTCCCGTAACAGCCATCGAGGAACGGCGCAGATTAATGCAGGTACAAACTGAGGCTGATTGCTCCTGCGAAGATTTCTTATTCTTCCTTGTCGTTGTCATAAGTTCCCCATTCTTTGTACTGTTTCGTGTATCTACACTATCTCAAAAAATAACCGGTTTTGTCAGAGATGTTTGTCACAGCAGTCAGCTCTGTCGGTCTATCATGATTTATCCCCTGTAGTCCTTCCTACAAATGAAAAGTTGAAATAACCAGTCGCACGAAATCAACCAGCGACTGGTTATTTAGCTTTGCTAGAATATGAGTTGAGCGATACCTATAATAGCTTTTTAAGCTGGGAAATACGGCCTTGGGACACGCCGAGCCATTCAGCATATTCACCTTGCTTGGCTGCTGGATGCTCACGCATAAGTCTTCTTAGCTTTTCAACCAAATGTTGTGAAGGCGACCGATGTGCTCGTTTTTCTTTGTATGGTTCCTTAACAACAGGAACAGGTATTTGACTTACACCTATGTTTCCCTTCAGATCGTTTATGCATTTTTTACACAAAAATGAATCCCTGAAATAGCTTAAATCCTGAACCGAATAACATAAGTGACAGCAGACTCCAATATACTTCCGCATACTCAATAATCCTGTTTCAACATCTAAATAAAATTCTAAAGACTCACCAGCTTGAATACCCATAGAGGTTCGCAACTCCTTAGGGATAACAATCCGGCCTAACGTATCCAAGGGACGTGTCATACCTGTATTTTTCAAATGATCCTCTCCTTCCATTGTCCAACATCCAATGATCTCCTAATAAAAATATAAAAATCAATAAAGTAAAAGCATTTATGTTTGTTCCAAAAGATGGTATTATCGTGAAGGAAAATCTATAATTATACTATTAGTTTCCAAACTATATTGTTTATTGAAATTGAAATTCTATGAAAATGCTGAAAGGGTGGTTTATCCATGGAAATCACACCTACGATACAGGCAGAAATTCAAACCTATTTGAAACGAAAAGGCTTAACGATGACCAAGTTTGGTCACACGATTGATTTGAATGTAGGTACAGTTAGTAGCATTGTGACCGGTAACCGATCTATTTCTGTTCACCAACTGGATAGTATTACTGCGGGAATGAATTTACCACCGGATTATTTTTACGAGCGTTATATTGAAGAATGTATTGAAGAATCTCCGCTCAACTGGAAAAAAATCAGCCCTTTCCTATACCGCTGCATTGAGCTAGGACGACTGGACTGCTTGCAGCGAGTGGTAATTCTGTTATTGGATAACCCTAATTATCCGCCATCACTCTTTGAAGTTGCCGAAAATGTATACAAAGACGGTTATAATGAAGCAGCGGCTTACCTTTACAAAAAGGTGGCTGAAAGTGAGAAGCAGCAGCATTCAGAGCGATTGGCGATCTGCCAGTATCGTTTGTTCCAAATCAATATTGGACAAGATAGAGCTGTAAATCTTCAGGCTGCCATTGAATTTGCCCCTTTTGTTGATCGTTTAGACGAGATAGAGCAATTAGATGCATTAAAAGATTTAGCGAACGTGTATAGGTCACTAAGTATGTGGGACAAGGTGTATGAATTTTCATCTCAAATGGGTCAATTAGGACAGATCCAATATAATTTGGTTTATAACTCCAAGCGAAAAGGAACAGAGCCGCAAAAAAAGCCAATTAGACCGTTTTTTACTTACATAGCCTATTCTGGACTAATGTGTGCTAGTGCTTGCGATGCAAAAGGAGATCATGAACAAGCATTAGAACACATTCATTGTTATGCGGATCTAAGTTGGGTGAAGGAAAAAGATTCCGAGTCCCTTTATTGGAAGAAGCAGTATCTGCAATGGGCGAAAATTAATACGTACGTCAATAGACTTATGTCCGGGGACATCAGTGTTCTGCCGGATTACGTAGAACATATGGCTGCCGAAAAAGAGATTTTTGCCGAGCTACTGAACGTCCTTGAAGTAGCTAATCGATATAATGTAGATGTAGATCATATCCTCCGGCGCTTTGAGTCCCAAATTGCAGCGTATCAGGAACCATCATCTTCTGATACGTATACTCAACAAGTTTTACCGGAAGAATACGTACGCTTCTGGTACAAAATGGCCAAGTACAGCCTAAATAAAGGCAGATATCTATATGGTTTCAAATGTTTAATAAACGCGTTTGAAAAAGCTGTTACAATTAACCATGTACTACTTATTGCCAATTGTTTTGGATTATTTTATCATTTCAAAGCACATGCGGCTCCTAAAACACAGGCTCGGTTCCAAACTATTTATGAGGAGGTGTGGGAGAAAAATGATCAAAAGGATGGCTTTCTTCTTAGCGGTAACTAGCTTTTTACTGGTATTCACAGTACCAGCTCAAACTGCAAATCTAAGCCATGACACAATCCAAACACAAGGACACGTTGGTGGAATGTGATCCAAGTAATGATCATCTTCATATTCTTTACCCTGGACCAGCTTATCGCTGGTCTCTTTTTGTATTATTTTGTAATTTTTTGGTTCAAAAAAGATTATGACGTATTTGTACATCCCTCCTTAAAATAAAATTCATTAGGAGGTATGCAGGATGAACAGGTATGAAACGGTGCCGTTAATTCAACAGATGGAACACGCCAGACAACAATTGCATGATCTTTACGAAGAGTATGGCTTCGGACATGCTTGTGTACTTGAGCAGTCTATGCTTTTGGATGAACTGATTAATCAGTACAACCGTATGTTTCAGACCAAGAAGCTGCCTCACTATGTTTAGAGCTAGATCATTAACAACGACGATGTTATGTTCGGTTCATTCCCCCTTCTTTTTATGCAAAACTATGACTTCTTCCGCGTAATGTTTATTATTATTCTATATAATGACTTATTTTAAAATAAAATACATATTCATGTCATAAAATGTTAATCATTTTTTTGAGGGGACGGCATACTAAGGCAACAAAAAAAGCAGAGCTCAATAAGTGAGCCCTGCCAAAGTCCATTGGAATTATAACCCCATGCTGAAACACAGACACAGATTAGCCAAGCTCCTGCGTGCTTTTGGAAGCACGTTTGGAGGAAAGGAACTGGAAGCGAAACGAGTGCCACTTCAACCGCTGTCTGCCTTTGGAACCAACAATCCAGTTGCCTCCAGGCAGATGGGCAAAGAGCCAGCTGATGCCCAGAGAAACACTTGCCACGACGATAAACGTAATGAGCGTAGCTGTAAAATGATGATCGCCCAGTGCAAGCGGGCGGGTGTAGTAGGATATGAAGGCCAGTACGAGCGCATGGGCCAGATATCCTCCAAAAGAATAACGTCCGATCCAGTTCAGCATACGGCGAAACGGCTCGGATCGCGTATCTTTTTGCAAATGGAGCAGCAGTCCGTACAATAAAAGCAACTGCGACACGATTAGAACAAAGGTGCTTGGCTTCAAATAGGTGGAAATATTAAGATTGATCGTATCGCCCGACTGGATCAGCATCGTGTGACCCATGAGCATGAACAAACCAATAAAGACAAATACATTCCACGGCAACGTCTGTTTGGCCAGTCCACGCCAGGTGTCTGTCATGTAAGCACATACTGCGCCCAGCATAAAATAGAAAAAGTACATGACAAAGTTGTAGGTGCGATAATCCAGCAGAGTCTGCCAAAAGGACGGCAACCCAGTGCTCCATGCAGACATGTCATAGTAGGACCATTGTAACAGCAAAGCATAAACCGCAGCGGAAATCAGCATAATAGCCAAAACAAGCTGTTTGCGTCTTTTCGTGCTGTAACGACGTAGAAACGCTTGAACCTGCCCGGCTGCTTTTGAAAATAGAGGAAACAAAATATAAAACTGAAAGATCATCACTACAAACCATAGATGATATCCGCTGACGGGGATGATCATTTCCTCGAACATACCTTTGTAAAAATAAATATTTCCCCACTGCGCCGTTGACCAGTTCTGAGTACATACCCAATAAATAACAGTCCAGCAAAGGAAAGGAACATAAATATCTCGAAACCGCCTGCCAATATAGCGAGGATAACCAATCGGTTTGTTGCCATTATAAAAAAGTAGCGCCGCAGACAGGAAAACGAACGTCGGTGTGCCAAAACGTGTCAAATGATACAGCATCGCGAGCATAACAGAATCTGGCTGTTGGATGTCGCTGCGATAAATATATTCGCCAATGCAATGCTGAAGCACGACAGCGAGGTAGGCAAGGCCCCGTAGTTCTGTCCACTCCGCGATACGCGGCTTGCTCATCCATATCACTCCTTTTCCTCAAGATACGCACATGTTTTCCCTAGCACAATTGTAGGTATTGTAACGTAGAAACATTAGTGCAGGATTAACGCCACCTGAAAGTAAGAAGAGTGAAGTAGTTCCAATTTGATATGATTGCGTTTACAATCTAAGTAAAACCAGAATAAATTAAAGTGAATTTATAACTTAAGGATACACACAGGAAGAGGAGAGGAAGGATGAAAAAAACGCTGCTGGTATATATGCTGTTGATTGCGGCCTTTGCTCTCTATGTGTTCAGGTATGAACAATCTGGCCCGTTGAATGGCACTTGGGAGGATAAGGGGCTACGAGGCAGCATTGGAGAAACCTATATGATGATTACCTTCCAGTCTGGTTTGGAGTATTGGAAAAGCGGGCTCAAGGGCTTCGAGGATGCTGGGGATGCGCTGGGGGTGACTGTGGAGTATCGGGGAGCTACCCGTTATGATGCGCAGGAGCAGACGACCGTTATTGAGCAGGCGATTGCTCGTAAGCCCGCAGGGATTGCCATATCAGCGATTGATCCTCACTCCCTGATTCCGGTGATTAATAAGGCGCTGGATGCGGGCATTCCTGTAGTACTGTTTGATGCCGGAGCGCCGGGGAGTCGTGCGTATTCCTTTTTGGGCACGGATAATTATAAGGCGGGCGTGACCGCTGCGGATAAGATGGCAGAGCTGTTGGGACGAGAAGGTCAAGTCGCTGTTCTGACACTGCCTGGACAGCAAAATCATGAAGAACGCTCGCGTGGATTTCGCGATACCATTCAGCGGCAGTATCCTGCGATGAAGGTGGTGGAAGTCGCAGATGGCCGCGCAGACGCGATGGTATCCCGGGATGAGTCGCAAAGGCTGATGAAAGCTTATCCGAAACTGGCGGGCATTTTTGTGACCGATGCAACGGGAGGAACAGGTGTGGGTGAAGCGGTACTGAGTCAAAAAAACAGCCATCCGCTGAAAATCATTTCTTTTGATACGAATAAAGCGACACTGGATATGATTCGTGGTGGGACGATCTCGGCAACGATTGCCCAGGGAACATGGAATATGGGCTATTGGTCGCTTCAATATTTGTTCCATCTGCATCATCATTTAACGATTCCTGCACCTTCTTACTCTGGCGACAACACTCCGCTGCCCGTGCGGGTAGATACTGGGATTTCCGTGGTCACCCGGGCGAATGTAGATGATTATTATGCGAAATAAATTTTGGAAGCGTATCCACTTAAGGGTGCACCAAACGATGCCTCGCTTACGCTTGCGCAATATGCCTTTACGCTATCAGCTCATGCTGCTGTTCCTGTTGTTTGGCATTGTGCCTTCGCTGGGATTAGGTCTGCTGGTCAATTGGACGGTGGAACGGATTATTGAGCGGCAGGTGGAAGACCATACGATGCAATTGATTGGCAAGGTAAACGAAGCACTGGACACCAAAATGGAAAATTTGCAAAACATGACGTATCTGATTGCTTTTAACCCCGATATCGGGGAGTTCTGGAAAGGGCGGACGCTGGCAGACGGCCACGCGGGTCATGCGAGTATAGTAACGCCGGAAAACCAGGGGGAGCGGACACAGAACTCGGTGCAAAATCAGGCTCTCAGCTCCAAGCAGGCATTAAGTTCTGTACAGGAGCAGGATACGCTATATGAAATGAAGCAATTTTTGCAGGGATATACTACGTTATATCCTGAGATTGCAGGGATTCTGATCGTAAACGAAAAAGGCGACTATATCAGCAATGAAATGTATGCTCGAAGCACGCGTAGCCTGACGGAAGAAGGCTGGTACCAACAGGCGGCGCAGCATGCAGGCATATTCACTGTGCTAGGACAGCCGAGCCACCGTAATGTGACTACTCATGTCCGGTACAAGGACAGCGAAATTGTCTCCGTCGTTCGTTCGGTTACGGATCCGGAAACCGGACACGTGTTAGGCGTGATTATGATTGACCTCAAGCTACGGGCTGTGTCGCAGGCTGCCAGAGATGTAACCCTGGGCAAAAGCGGGTATTTAATGGTGACAGACGCTGAGGGGCGCAGCGTGTACAGGCCGGATATGCCTTTGATTGAGCGCATTCCGTCGCAATGGTTCGGGGCAGGTGACAGCGGGATGTTTACCCGTGAAGCTGGGGGCAGAGAATTGCTGTTCATGTTCAGGGCTTCCGAATTCACGGGCTGGAGAACAGTGGGGGTATTCCCGGCACGCGAATCTACACTGGAAGTTCGGCAAATTAAGTTCTATGTCGTCTGTTTTGTTTTTATTGTATGTCTATTTGGCTTAACGGCATCCTTGCGATTGTCGAGTTCCATTGCGCAGCCGATTTTCCGGCTGATGTCCTATATGCGGGCAGCAGAGACAGGAGATCTTACAGTTCGCCAATGGAGTGACCGTGGGGATGAAGTTGGGATGCTGGGGCGGAGTTTTAACCGGATGCTGGAGCAAATTCGCCGTCTCATGTCACTTAGCGAACTGAGGGAACGGCAAAAGCGGGATGCCGAGCTGCGCAGCCTTCAGGAGCATATTAAGCCGCATTTTTTATACAATACGCTAGATACCATTCACTGGATGGCTCGAAAAAATGGAGCAGACGACGTGTCCGACATGGTGGGGGCGCTATCGAGATTGTTCCGTCTCGGGCTGAGCAAGGGGGATGACTTTATTCCGCTGCGCTCCGAGATTGAGCATATATCGAGCTATATGCAAATCCAGCAAACCCGCTATCGTGACCGACTTCGCTGGGAATTGAATGTACCCGACGAGCTAAAGGATCTGTTCGTGTTGAAGTTAATGCTTCAGCCTGTAGTGGAAAATGCGATTTATCACGGCATCAAGGCTAGACGTGGTCCAGGCACGATTTGGGTAGAAGCTAAAGCCGAGGGCGACAAGCTGCTGCTGACGGTACGTGACGATGGCGCAGGGATGACGACGGACCGGCTGCGTGAACTGCGTGAATGGCTGGAAATACCCCTGGAGGCGATGGAAGGAAAGCAGAAGCAAAAGGGAGTTAGTACCCATGGCAGAAGCTATGGCATGCTGAATGTACAAGCGCGTATCCGGTTGTCTTTTGGCGAGGAATATGGAATTGTACTGGAGAGCAAAGAAGGGACAGGTACCTGCGTTACGATCACTCAACCGTTGCTGCTGGATATGGCGCAACTGAAGAAGCCTTATGAAAAAGGAGAGGGTCAGGATGACGAAATCACAGGCCACAGACAACTCGACAACGGTGAGTCTGATTGACCAGGCCATAACGGAAGTGACCATAGGGACGGCAAAACGTTACCAAGTATTGATCGCAGATGATGAGCCGATCATCCGAGAGGGGATACGAGATTGCATAGACTGGGCGGCTCTGGGCATGGAGGTTGCAGCAGAGGCGGAGGACGGAGAAGAAGCGCTGGAGCTGGTGGGTCAGCTTCATATCGACATCGTGCTGGTCGATATGAATATGCCGTTCATGGACGGCATTGAACTGATTCGGCGGCTGCGGGAAGAACATCCGGAATGCCGTTGCCTGATCATTTCCGGGCATGATGAATTTGCTTATGCGCAGGAGGCTGTCCGACTTGGCGTAGAGGATTATATTTTGAAGCCGGTAGATGCGGATCAGCTTCATGCTGCGCTGTTGCGGCTTCGTCAGCGAATGGACGAAGAGCATAAGCGTGCCGCCTATGTAGAACAAGCCGCCGGACAGATTGAACGGAATATTCCGCTGCTGCGCCAGCGTTTTTGCCTGGAATGGATGGAAGGGCAACACACGGGAAAAGACATCATGGAACAGTTGGCGTTTTTACGGCTTCCATCGCGACCGCCTGCTCAGATCGGTGTCGTACGGTGGCCTGCGGCAGAGGCACGGCAGACGATTATGCGTGAGAATGACCGCCAGTTGTTTCTTTTTGCCGCTGAAAATATTATTGGCGAACTGCTGGAGGACCGACCGCATGTGTTGTTCCGCGATGCGAACGGGCTGATCGGCATATGCCTGTGGCAGGAGGCACCCGAGACGATAGGCACTTCCATGGAGCAGGCGATTGGACGCTACCTGAATATAGCGGTTCATACGCATGTGGAGTCCAACGCGGGTGGACTAGAAGGTGCAATTGACGCGTACCGGGTGAGTCGGGATCGAGTGTATGGCGAATCGCAGCTGTCTCCCATCGTACGTCGGGCCCGGCAGCTCATTCAGGAAGGTTACGCCGATCGGGAATTAACGCTGGAAGCCCTTGCTTCGCGGCTACAAGTATCCGCCGTATATCTCAGCCGTGTGCTCAAAAAGGAGCTCAACGACAGTTTCGTGACCCTCGTCACGCGTGCCCGTATCCGTAAAGCAGTGCAGCTGCTGGATTCCACGACGTTGTCTATCTATGATATAGCAGAACGTACGGGTTACGACAGTCAGCACTATTTTAGCACCGCTTTTAAAAAGACTATGGGCGTGTCCCCTGTGCAGTATCGTAAAGGCGGTGGAATTCAAGAAAGCACGGTAGAGTAGGAAGGATTGGAATGGGGGATGAGTCTCACACTGTCTAATAATAAACTGTAAGAAAAAATGTGTGTGTAATCACACCTACGCATTCAGGGGTTTGTTACGCTGGGGATAACGAACAAATATCTATCAATATTTGGAGGAAAACGATATGTTTTGTTATCAGTGTGAACAGACGCCGAGTGGCGGGTGTAAAGTAGTTGGGGTGTGCGGGAAGGATGAGACGGTAGCGAGCTTGCAGGATACGATGATTTTTGCATTAAAAGGGATTGCTGCCTATGCGACACATGCTCGTCAGTTGGGATATAGCGATCCTGAGGTAGATCGGATCACGCATGAAGCGTTATATATGACCTTAACCAATTCTAACTTTAATGTACAAGAGCATTTGGAAATGGCGATGAAGGTCGGAAATGCGGCTGTACGGATCATGGATGTGCTGGATCGTGCGCATACGGATCGTTTTGGCATTCCGCAGCCGATTACGGTCAGCCAAAATAAAATCGAAGGCCAATGCATCGTCGTGACCGGACATAATTTGTATGCGCTGGAGGAATTGCTGCGGCAGACGGAGGGTAAAGGCATCAACATCTATACCCACTCAGAAATGCTGCCTGCCCACGGTTATCCGGCATTGAAGAAATATGCACATCTCAAAGGGAATATCGGTAAAGCCTGGTACGATCAACGCAGACTGTTCGAAGAGTTCCCGGGCGCCATTCTGGCTACGACGAACTGTGTTATGCCGATTAAAGGCACGTATGCAGACCGCTTCTTCTCTTATGAAGTAGCCGGGCTGGAGGGAGTAGCCAAGATCATGGACGACGATTTCTCTCCATTGATCGAGCGTGCTTTAGCACTGCCAGCCGCAGATGTAGAGTCTGAGCAGGTGCTTACGACAGGATACCATCACGAGACGGTTATCGGGCTGGCTCCTGAGATTATTCAGGCAGTTAAAGACGGGCATATCCGTCGTTTCTTCGTCATTGCAGGCTGCGACGCACCGGGCAAAGGCGGCAACTATTATCGCGAGCTGGCTACATCCTTGCCGAATGATACAGTCATTCTGACCACGTCCTGTGGTAAATTCCGTTTTAATGACGTGGATTATGGCACCGTTGGAGATACCGGCATTCCGCGTTATATTGATTTGGGGCAATGCAACAATTCCGGTTCTACTGTTAAAATCGCTCTGGCATTAGCGGATGCTTTCGGCTGTACGGTGAACGAACTGCCTGTCAGCATTGTTCTGTCCTGGTTTGAGCAAAAAGCGGTCGCCATCCTGCTGGGCTTGTTCAGCCTTGGCATCCAAGATATTCGCATTGGGCCGAAGCCGCCTGAGTTCATTTCTTCTGGCGTACTGGATGTACTGGTGGAGATGTTTGGCTTGAAACTAATTACTACCGCAGAGGAAGATATGAAAGCGATGTTGGCGTTGTCGTAAGGGGTTGGTGGGGAACTGCAAAGCGCAGTTCCTTTTTTGTTTCATCGTTCATCGATTCTTATAAAGATGTCCGTAAGAATCTTTAATGCCAGCTCAGTATCTTTGGATTCACGAGTTCTTAGGAGAGTCAAAATGGTTTTTATACTCGAATCTTCTTCGGTAAGCTCATCATTGTCCTTCACATATGTAAGCAACTGATAGACGCCCACGTTCAATGCCTTCGCTATTTTCTCCAGATTTTTCAAAGATATATTTCTCTCCGCACGCTCAATGAAACCAATATAACTCGAATTGAATCCTGCTTTTTCGGCTAAAGCTTCTTGGGAAAGCCCTTTAGACTTTCGAATATCTCGAATACGTGTACCGACTAATTCTAAAAGTTCTGACATGATTACACCTCTCTATAGTAAGAATTTCACAAAATTCGATTCCAATCGCTCCAAAATGTAATATATAGACGAACGAGATCATCTCAATCTATATATTATTAATTGGAAGTCGCTTATTGGATTTTGCAAAATCCTCTAGTTAGAAGTGTAGAGAAAGAGTTACATCTAATTAATAAGTGTTAGTAAGTAAATTGAATTAAAAACTACTATATAGTAATATTTATTATGAAGCTTGTCCCGTAGCTAGAAAATTATACATCTTGATGGTTACATAATTGTGCTATGTTGCTCACATTGTTTCAGGATTTTGCAAAATTCGATACCAGTCGCTCCGAAGTGTAAGATATAGACGAACTAAACTATTTCCATCTATATTTTGTTCATTGGAAGTCGCTTATGGGATTTTTGCAAAATCCTCGTTTATGAAATTTTAATTCAGGAGTTGATTCCCCTTGAAACATTACTCCTTAAGTCCCCTACATAGTGATTCCGATTTCAAATTGCCTAAGTACAGCGATACCTACATATTCAATTGCATGATGGATTTTCAAAAGCTTGCCGAATACCAGATCAAGCTTGCACAGATGATGCGCGACCATAATCAGTTTCACAACTGCCTCATTCTTTGTGATCAAGCGATGTTTTCTATGGCTAAGGCCATTTATGTTCATCGAAACCAAATCATTCCATTGTATATTCGTTTATCCGTGACTGACCTGTTCCCTTTAATTCACACAGAGGCTGAGCCTAATTTAGATATGGTGCTGTTTATCGGTACGGTACATTATCTGGTTTCGGGTGAAGATGATGTATCTAAAGAGCCGATGAAGCTGGGGGAAGTAGACAAGTTGCTTTATAAAACGGACTCTATTCTAGAGTCTCTATCACAGCGGATCGTAGCTGATCCGTCTAAGCGGTATCCATCTATTTATAAAGAAAATTCGTTCAATGAATCGGTAGATCTTTTATCAATAATACCCGGTTCTTTTTGAGCTAATGATATAATGACGCAAAGGAAGATGTTGGATGCTGGCTAACACTTCCACATCAGAAAGGGTGTTATTTCATATGCCTACATACAACAAACTGGTGCGGGATCGAATTCCGCACCTCATTATGTCTCAGGGTAAGGAATGTCGGACACGTATCTTGGAACCAGAGGAATACAAGCAGGAATTGCGAACAAAGCTTCGTGAAGAAGTCGAGGAATATTTTGAAGCGGAGAAAGATCAGGATGCGCTGGAAGAACTGGCGGATATGCTGGAAGTCATCCGAGCGCTGGCAGAAGTACATGGAGCGAATGTAGCAGAACTGGACAAGCTACGGGCAGACAAAGCCGAGGCACGGGGCGGATTCCAGGAGCGGGTGTTTTTAATTGATGTCGATGAAGCTTAATGTCAAGCTCATTACGGATAATTTAGCGGATGGACTTATCGCGGAGATACGATATGCCTCCGGGATTTTATTATGACTTCTTTTATAATGCAGTTCGGATTGATAATCTATTTTTTAAGGAAATGTATTCAACTACATCGTCAAAATGTTTAAGAGAAATATGGAATTATACAGGGGAAAGAAAATAAAGAGATTATTTGTGTTTGTGATTGAGAGAGTGTAGTAAACATCAGCAAAAGGTTCGTTACAGCAGGAAGTAATATTAAATGAAGCAAGTATATGCGAAGATTGAAATGAATGGTAATCGTTATAATGATGCACAGGTGATAATTGAGGTCTAAGCGCAGAAATTAAAGAAACAAAAGTGAGTTCTGGACAAGCCACATGAATCGTATGAAGAAGACATAATAACAGAAGCAAGTACTTTGGAGCGTCGCAGACGAGTGAAGAGCAGAATCGGGCGTTGAAGAAAATGGTGGAGCGGATTGTGTATAATTAGGGAAGGGAATCGAGTAGAGTTGACGGTTTGTTAAGATGAACCCAATTAGCCGTAGAGAGGGCCTCTGGAGTAATTACAGAGGTTCTTTTTGTTATTATTTAAGTTTTTTGGATTTAAAGAAATTGTAGGAATATTTTTAATGATACTAAAATTAATGGGAAAAGCAGGAGGAATATAAAATTATGTCGAAAGTAGTAGTTCATATGGACCATTATATTTACATCATTTATAAATTTGCAAATGACTAAGTAGTTTTGAGGGATGTAATTATTTGTTATGATTCAAAAAAGTATTTATGTAACGAAATAATTAGTATATGAGGTGCAATTATGGAACCATACATACTGGATAACAGTGGAATATATAGTTTGAGCGGATTTTCTTATCAAATACGAGTATTTGTTTATTATATGTTAAAGCTTAAAGAAGGAATGCAAATTGAGTTTGAAACGATTGATGATATTAATATGAAGAAAATTAAACCTCAACAACTAGATGATTTTGATGAAAAATTTTTGAATAAAATAGTTGGTAGTTCAACAAATGAAACAATGCAAGTTAAGAGAACCACTATCACGCAAAGTACCGCAGTACAAGTGTTACTCAATTGGATTTTACTCGAATCTTCGGAATATAAGGTTTCCAAATATACGTTGTTTACTGATGCTGAATATAACAATACAGATATATTGTTTAGTAATTCAGCGGAAACACTTTTTGAATCAATTAGAGACTCGGATAAGAGTAATAAGGCCACTATTACAAAGGTTAAAAAAATATACAAAGAAGTAGAAGAATTCAAAAATGTATACGAATCTATTAAAGAAAAATACGAATTTGTTTCTATGGAAAATATTGATGAGAAAATAGATGAAAATTGTTCAGAGTTATTTAGAAAAGCTGGTATAAATAAGGTTGTTTATTATCAAAGAATAAAGGAATTGTTACAGCATATTACCGTACAAATCATGGATAGCATATATAGTAAAAAACCCTATATATTCACCTATAAAAAATTCATGACATTAGTAGAAGAAATTTGCAGTAGGATGACGGAAGAAATAACGCTCCCTCAATATTCGGATTTTAAAAAGCTTCACTCTATTGATTTTAATGATTTAAGTATCTCAAAATCTAGAGAATATAAGCAATTACTTGCTTGTGAACTGCCACAGCCTATAATTAAAACGCATTTGGGATACGGTGAGTATTACAAGGAGTTACGTTTTAAATATATGGAGTTAAATAAGATCGGTAAGATTGATAATATCGAAGAAACAACACATGAGAACTTTGAGATGGTTAAATTTGAATTACAAAAAAATGGAAATGATACACCATTTAATCGTTTGAATGCAACAAAACAACAAGGGAACACATATGCACAAAATGAACATGTTCGTTTTGGATCAGGAATATTTTTAACAAAAGAAGGAATCGAAGACATCCAAATTTCTTGGAAGGATGATAAACATGAGACAACTGAAAATTGAAGTTGAATCCATTCAGGTTAGTATTTTTTGTGAAATAGTTTTAGATATTCTTAGGAAGCATAGGAGATTAAGCATAACTAAAACATTAGTTTTTGCCTACTTAATTAAAAAACAGCGTTTTATCCCTAATAGTGTTTATAACGGAAATAATACTCAAGATATTATTTATAAATGTCTTTCGCTCCTTTCTGGAGACTATTTAGAATTCTGTAACAGTGTAGAGTTTATTATTAAGGCAATCCATGTATTGAAAACTAGGAAGATTATTATTGTAGAAAATGATTTGTTATTGATTAAGGATAATTTATCTGATAGTCAAAGTATATTCAAAGAAACCAAATTCCTCGAAAAAGCCATTGAATACAGTAAGGGTATAAATGAAAGACAATTTATGAAAGAGGTCACTAATAATGTTTAAAATAATTAATTTAGAGCTTTGTAGTGTTGATGATAGTAAATTCATATACGAGTTTAAACCAGGGATTAATTATTTCAAAGGTAAAAATAGTTCTGGAAAAACTGAGTTCTATAGTTTTATTGATTTTATGTTCGGGTCCTCGGAAGATATTAGAAAAAAGCCTTGGTACAATGGAACATTAGCAAAGGCAACAATGCAGTTTGAATATAATGGTTTAAATTTTAAAATATCAAGAACCAGTAATCCTAATATAAATTATCTCTATTATTCAGATGAAGAGGAAACAGCCTTTATAGATTTAAGGGAGTATAAAGGAAGGCTAAATAAAATTTTTGCAAGAGATATTGACCTCCTTAAAGATTTGAAAAACTTTACAGAGGAAGAACTTACCTATAGATCATTTACAATGTTTAATTTTCTTGGTGAGAAAAGGCAAGGAGCGATTCATGATTTTTTTGACAAATGTAGTGATGTGAAATATTCGGTAAAACTGGCGCCTATATTAAATTTCATATTCAATAAACATCTTGAGCGCATATATGAGTTACAAAAAGAATTGAATTCTCTATTATCTGAAGTGAGGGAGTTAGAAACTGCAACAGCAAGGTATGATTTTATATTTGCACAAATAAATAAGAACCTTCAGAAACTAGGAACTGGAATTTGGTACTCTGGGAAAAATGCGGAAGATATAAAAATCAAACTTAATGAAATAAAGAACATGAATGACCTTGTTCTAAGCAAGAAAGAGAAGAATATTGCTGACTTGGAAGTAATGTATAGCAACATCTCTGAACAAATTAAAATATATGAAAACCGAATCTCTGATTATAAGCAAATTGAGAGAGACAATCAAAACAGAAAGTTATTATTAGAGAAGCTGAATTCACTACTTGGAGAAAATAGTGATTTTGAATATTTAGTTTCTCCATTACAAAAGTTAATTTCTGAACTTGATTCTACAATATCGTTTAGTAAATTTCTAATCGGGGACAGTACTATAAATGAACTAAAGAAACAAAGAGAACAAGTGAAAATGGAAATAAAAAGAAACGATTCTCGATTCAAACTATTTTCAATGGAAGAAAAGGCAAAGGCAATCATAATTATAGAAGATTATTTATCGGCAGATATTAGATCCTATGAAGATGAGCTAAAACAGAAAAAAAAGAGAATCAAAGAAATACGTGAAGAATTAAGGGTATTGCAAAATTCTGATGATAATAAAAAAATTGAGGGGTTATCCAAGTTTATTACAGATCTTTATCAATCTGCAAAGGATATTTCTTCAGTGGTAGATGATGATTTCAACCAAGAAGGTTTCAAGATACAATATCTAAAAAAAGGTAATATATTGCAACCCACAATAATTAAAACAGAATTTGATGAAAATGAATTAAAAGAAAAGAAGGCTGTTAATTATTATATTGGAAGTATGGCAAGGCATACACTAATTCAATTGTGCGGTTATTTCGGATTTTTGAAAATATTAATAGAGGAGAATAAATATCCAATAATCCCTATATTGGTTATCGATCATTTATCTAAGCCATTTGATCATTCAAATTCAAAAGCTATAGGCAGAGTAATATCTAAAGCATATGAAAGTATCGGAAAAAACAAATTACAACTTTTTATGTTTGATGATGAGGAATATGAAACATTGGATTTAAAACCAGACCATTCGGAGAACTTAGTTACTGAATTTAAAACAGGTTTTAATCCTTTTTTCACCTCAAAAATGAATGGAGATGCGGAGGAAGACCAAACTTAGGTTTCTGATAAAAATAAAGCTATTTATCTAAGCCTTTAAGTATTAACGGGGAATGGGATGCCTAATAATAACTCAAATCATTTAATTAAATTTATAATTTATTTAGGTATGGTTCGTTACTGAGGCATAGGTAATAAGAAATATGAGCCTCTGTGAATAAGTTCCAAAAAAGTGTAACTCTTTAGATAGCCGTTTTTAATGATTCTACAAATTGAGACTTTTGCCAATCGTAAAAAGGCCAAAGTCTTTTTGCATTTTCAAGGTATATGTGCGATCCTGATGATCCTTATTCCAACTTAAATCCCTCCTCCCCCACCACAAAGGTTAAAATTTTATAAAAAAAGTTCAAAACCAGCAAAGACCTTTCCCGGCCTGGAATGATACCATGTGTTTGCACATAAAAAAAGGAGAGGTACTCGTTGCCTCACTTATGTAAGCGCTATCTCATTTCGACTCTAATCAGCACTGACCTGAGGATTTTGCAAAATCCTTACCTTCAAATTGACCCGCATCACATGAGGAAAGGGGAACTTCATATGAAAAAAGGAGCTGTTGTCGTATGGCTTCTGGTTTTGGCCCTGATGCTTTCGGCCTGTAATTTGGCGGAGAGTGGAACGGGCAGCAAGGAAAAAGGCTATGTGGGCATTTCCATGCCGACCAAATCGTCCGAGCGTTGGGTAGGGGACGGGGAGAATATGGTCCGGTTGTTTCAGGAGCAAGGCTATAAAACGGATTTACAGTACGCCGAGGACGTGGTGGAAAACCAAATCTCCCAAATCGAAAATATGATCACCAAGGGTGTCAATGTTATGGTGATCGCTTCGGTCGACGGAAACACGCTGACGGATGTGATTCAGAAGGCACACGACCGAGGCATTCAGGTCATTTCTTACGACCGGCTGATTCGCAACACACCGTATCTGACGTATTATGCGACCTTCGATAATTTTAAGGTGGGCGTGCTACAGGCGGCATATATTGAGAAAAAGTTGGGACTCAAGGAAGGCAAAGGCCCATTCAATATCGAGCTGTTCGGTGGTTCACCGGATGACAATAACGCTTATTTCTTCTTTAATGGTGCGATGTCTGTACTTAAACCGTACGTGGATTCCGGAAAACTGGTCGTGCGCAGCAAGCAGATGACGATGGCGCAGATCGCTACACTGCGGTGGGATGGAGCATTGGCCCAGTCGCGAATGGATAACCTGCTGAGTGCGTACTATTCGGGGGCTAATCTGGACGCGGTACTATCCCCTTATGACGGAATCAGTATCGGTATCATTTCATCCCTAAAAGGGGTCGGATATGGATCAGCGAACAAGCCGCTGCCGATCATTACAGGGCAGGATGCAGAGCTGGCTTCCATCAAGTCGATTGTGGCTGGGGAGCAGACACAAACTGTATTTAAGGATACTCGCAAGCTGGCTGAGCAAACGGTCGTGATGGCCAACAGCATTTTACAGGGTAAACAAGCGGAAGTGAATGACACCGAATCCTATAACAACGGTAAAAAGGTCATTCCTGCCTACTTGCTTGATCCAATCTCGGTGGATCGGACGAATGTGGAGAAGGATATTGTCGGCAGTCACTATTACACCAAAGAGCAAATCGGATTGAAATAAGAGTAAGAATCCAACCGAAAGGAGCGTATCCCATGACTGGAATCATTCTAGAAATGAAGGGAATTACCAAAACCTTTCCCGGCGTGAAGGCATTGGAAAATGTAAATCTCAAGGTCAAGGAAGGCGAAATCCATTCCTTGTGCGGTGAGAACGGTGCAGGCAAATCGACGCTGATGAAGGTACTGAGTGGTGTATATCCGCATGGAACCTATGAAGGGGATATTGTTTTCCAGGGCAAAACGTGTGAGTTCAAGGATATCAAGCAGAGCGAGGAATTGGGCATTGTCATTATCCATCAGGAGCTGGCGCTGATCCCGTATCTCTCGATTGCGGAAAATATTTATCTGGGCAACGAACGCGCCAGTGGCGGCGTGATTGATTGGAAAGAGACTTTTGTAGGGACACGCGAGCTGCTGTCCAAGGTCGGTTTGAGTGAAAATCCCAATACATTAGTTACGAACATCGGGGTCGGAAAGCAACAACTAGTTGAAATTGCGAAAGCGCTATCAAAAAAGGTGAAGCTGCTTATTCTCGATGAACCGACAGCGGCGTTGAATGAGGATGATAGTGAAAATCTGCTTAATTTGATGCTGGAATTTAAAAAGCAGGGCATTTCCTGCATTCTCATCTCCCACAAGCTGAATGAAGTCGCAAAGGTGTCGGATTCGATTACGATTTTGCGGGATGGGAAGACGATTGAGACACTGGATATGAAAAAGGATGAGGTCACGGAGGATCGGATCATTAGCGGGATGGTTGGACGTGATCTGACCAGCCGTTATCCAGAGCGTCATGCCGAGATTGGCAAAGTCGTTTTGGAAGTGAAGGATTGGACGGTGTATCACGAGCACCATGCAGACCGCAAGGTGCTGGATCAGGTGAATTTGAACATCCGTCGCGGTGAGATTGTTGGTATTGCCGGGCTGATGGGAGCGGGACGGACCGAGCTGGCGATGAGCATTTTTGGCAAGTCGTATGGACGCAACATTTCCGGTCAGCTGATTAAAGACGGCAAGACGATCCAGAACAACACGGTTACGGACGCCATCAACAACGGCTTTGCCTATGTGACAGAGGATCGCAAGGAGTATGGCCTCATTCTGATGGATGATATCAAGCGTAATATTTCGCTGACTGGTCTGAACAAGCTGACGAAGGGTGCTGTCGTCAATGAGCAGGAGGAAGTCGTCGTTGCAGAGGAAATGAAAAAAAGCATGAACATCAAAGCGCCGAGCATTTTACAGAAAACGGGTAATTTGAGTGGCGGCAATCAGCAGAAGGTGGTGCTGAGCAAATGGATTTTTGCCGGGCCGGATATTCTGATTCTGGATGAGCCGACACGCGGCATTGATGTGGGCGCCAAATATGAAATTTATACGATTATTCATCGACTTGCCGCTGAAGGCAAGGGAGTGCTGGTCATTTCGTCCGAGCTACCAGAGGTACTAGGCTTATGTGACCGGATTTATGTCATGAATGCTGGGCGGATCACTGGAGAGGTTAGCCGTGAGGACGCGTCGCAGGAAACGTTGATGAGATATATGACCAAGTCAGGAGGCGTGAAGCATGGAAACCATAACTAAACTATTTAAAAATAACATTCGCCAATATGGCATGATGATTGCGCTGGTCGTCATTATGATTTTGTTCGAGGTACTGACAGGCGGCCTGCTGTTGAAGCCGATTAATATTACCAATCTGATTCTGCAAAATAGCTATATTCTCGTGCTGGCTATCGGGATGGTGCTGGTCATCATCACTGGACATATTGATCTGTCCGTCGGCTCCATAGCCGCTTTTGTCGGTGCGGTTGCCGCCATAATGATGGTCGACTGGCAGCTTCCAGCATGGATCGCTGTGATTGCATCTTTGCTGGTCGGGGCGTTAATCGGCGCATGGCAAGGGTTCTGGGTCGCTTATGTACGGATTCCGGCATTTATCGTTACATTGGCGGGAATGCTGCTCTTTCGCGGATTGACAATGATCGTGCTGGAAGGCCAATCTATCTCTCCATTTCCGGGGGGATTCCAGAAAATCAGTTCAGGCTTCCTGCCGGATTTTTCATCTACCGGGTATAACCTGGTATCCATCATTGTCGGCATTGCACTCACGGTATGGTTTATCGTGAACGAAATTCGCGAACGCCGTTCTCAGCTTAAATATGGATTCGAAGTTCCGTCACAGACTTTATTTGTACTCAAATTGATTGTGGTAGCTGCGGTTATCAATCTGTTCACCTTCATGCTCGCGAGCTACGCGGGGATACCTAACATTCTCGTGCTGCTGTTCATACTGATCGTTGTATACTCCTTCGTCATGAACCGCACGATTATGGGCCGTCATGTGTATGCGTTGGGTGGAAATGAAAAGGCAGCGGGTCTGTCCGGTGTCAAAACGAAAAAAGTAACGTTCTGGGTATTCGTCAACATGGGCGTGCTGGCCGCCATTTCCGGTCTGATCTTTGCTGCACGTCTGAACGCGGCTACGCCGAGAGCAGGTACGAACTTTGAGCTGGATGCCATCGCAGCTTGCTTTATCGGCGGTGCTTCGGCATCCGGCGGGATCGGAACCGTTTTTGGAGCCATTATCGGTGGTTTGGTCATGGGCGTACTGAATAACGGCATGTCTCTGATTGGTCTGGGTATTGACTGGCAGCAAGGTATCAAGGGCTTGGTGCTGCTGCTGGCAGTTGCCTTCGATATTTACAACAAAAACAAAAGATCAGCTTAAGCTCAGATTCGATATCGTAAAACAAGACACCTCCAGTCCCACTTGAAATGTGGATGCTGGAGGTGTCTTGTTTGTTTGGCCTGGAATGTAGGAACCGTCATCAGATGCCAGAACACATATTATCCCGAAACCGTTGCTCCATCTGCCGGAATATGGACGCGTCCCTCCAAACCTTCACGGTTGATGTGTTCTGTAAGCTCAGAGCGAGTTAGTAGACAATGGTTGATTGCCTCCATGTGGACAGCCACGATTTGTGTATAAGAGGCATGCTGTGCAACAGCTGTTACATCTTGGGCAGTCATAATAATAGGATCACCTACCGTAAACCGTGCTCCTCCAGCGTTCACAATTGTCCACTCAGGACGGTATTTATCCAGTGCTTCCGCGACTTCACTGCACCAGATCGTATCCCCGGCCAAATAGACGACAGGTTCACCTGGAGCCTGAAACACAAAGCCGGATACGGGTCCCATCTGTTCCCCGATTTCTCCGGTGCCGTGATGCCCGGTAGTACGGATAATCTCAATTTCTCCCACAGAACCAGCTACCCAAATCGGAGTAACCTGTGTAAAACCGTCAGCAGCGATCTGTTCTTCATTTCCGGGCTGACAGAAGACGGGAATTTGTTTGTCCAACCAGTGTACTGCTGCCGGGTCCCAATGATCCGGATGTAAATGTGTGACGATCACAACGTCAGGCTGTCCGAGTGCCTGCCATTGCGGCGGCAAGGGAACCAGCGGATTACGGCGGGCATTTTCCGTATTGGGAACTGGCGGATTTGCGCCAGCATCGCTTAACATCGGATCAATCAGAAATTTTACTCCAGCGTATTCCAGCCATAAGGTTGCGTTGCGGATTAGTGTGATTTTCATATATGGAAGCTCCTTTTGTAATGAATGTTATTTTTGACCGAGTGTATTTTCGGTAGTTCTTTGTTTCTGTTACAATCATATCTGACGCAAGGAGCTACAGGCTACGGCCTGTTGAAAGGAAAACCAGCATTCTCGTTTCATCATGAAAGGAAAAATAACTATGGAACTATTCGTACCTGATGACACCGATCTGCGCATTCTTCATCATTTAATTGAAGACAGCTCTTTATCGAACAAGGAGATCGGCCAGCTTGTTCATTTGACAGGCCAAGCCGTAGGGGCGCGTGTTCGAAAAATGCAGGATGCGGGCATTATCGAGGGCTATACGCTGCGCTGGAACCCTGAAAAAATTGGCCAGACGATTCATGCCTTTATTACGGTTTTTTTGAATTCAGGAACGACTCACAGTGCTTTCCAGGCTTTTGCACGGGAGCATCCCTATATTGTCGAAATCCATCGGGTGAGTGGGGAAGGCTGTTATTGGATGCGCTTGCGCATGTCATCACAGGCAGAGTTAAATACCATGCTGGATGAGCTTACGAAGTTTGGTAATTACAAATTGAGTTTTTCCATTGGTGAGATTTAACGATAAAAGCTTTTGGCGTTTGTGCCGAAAGCTTTTTTATTTGGGCGAGGGCTATCGAGGTCAACGTCATAGGCTCATTTTAAAAATATGCTGCAAGCCGTGTTGTCCCATTTTAGTGTTACCTTCATCGATAAAGCCACATTTGCGATACAGATTTTGGGCAGGCAGATTACGGGCATTGACGCCCAGTACAATCTCGCGAATATGTGGGAAGTGTCTGGCGATGAACTGTGGTAGTAAAAGCAGCCCTTTTTTAGCGAATCCTTGTCCCTGATCTGCGTAATGAATAGAGAACGCGCGCAGCAGCAGTGCCTCAGAAATATTCGTATAGTCCGCTAATTCATCCCCATCGTATAAAATGAAAAATCCAACGGGTGTTCTAGTAGCCGTAATCACGACAGGATGGCGGTGCGGATCTTCCTTGGCCAGTGTCAACATTTCATCCGGCATTCCAGTAAACTGCTTCTGCTCCTCAGGTAAGTAGAAGGTATGTAAAATGGCATCATGCCCACAATGGTAAGGGACAAGCTCTACATTATTCATCATTACACTCCGATCTGTACGGATTTTAACTTTCTATATCATCTAGTTTGCTAAAAAAAGAAACCTGAACTCGCCTTGCTTACGTATTACCCATACATAAACTAGCATAGTCAAAAGGAGACGTCTACGGTTATGAAGCAGCTTGCAGAATATCGGGAAAGCCAGGACGTATTGCGTCATGAGCTGAAGAATATTGAAAAATGGGAAAAGGAACAGAAGGACATTTTTTTCTGGGAAAAAATCGGCAGATGGCCTTTTATGCTGCTGGATCGGCTGACGCCCAAAATCATTAAAGACAAGCTAGAGCAACTGCTTAATGAGATGGGCAGCTTCATTCAGAACGGCGGCAAATATTTGGTGAAGGAAGAAACGGTTCTGAACAGGCTGAAAAAGACGGCCCATGAACATGTAATTCAGCAAAATGGCACAGATTCCGTGTCGGATACGCAGGACCTGCCTCGTGCCGGGGAAAACGCTGATTCGGAACATAGTGCCGAACCTAGGTGGGAGTTGAAGCAGGCGGCTGAGCTCCCGCTAACAATCATGGATCGGACTGCTGACGAGATGACGGCGGGTCGCATTACCTTTGCCACCGCTCAGGGAGCAACAACGGGGATTGGGGGTGTGTTTACGATTGCGGCGGATATTCCTCTTTTGCTCGGCTTGGCACTCAAAGTGCTTCAGGAAATAGCCTTGTGTTATGGCTTTAATCCCCATGATAAGCAGGAACGCATTTTTATTATTAAATGTATGCAATTTGCTTCATCTGATATTGTGGGTAAAAAGGCTGTTTTAGAGGAGCTGGCTTTGTTCGATGATCCTTCACGTCAGGCACAAGTTTTTTCCCAGATGCAGGGATGGAGAGAGGTCATTAACACCTATCGTGATCAGTTTGGATGGAAAAAGCTGCTTCAAATGGTCCCGATTGCGGGTATTTTGTTTGGCTCCATTGCGAATCGAAGCGCTATTAGTGACGTAGCTGAAGCAGGGAAAATGCTGTATCGGAAGCGTCGGATTTTAATGCGTTTGGCAGAAGTAGAGAACTGATTGCAACACTTAGGCGTAAATGGGGATATTTTTTCGTGAGGAAACACGTGAGTTGGCTATAAAGTTGTGCAGCGGCCAAGATGGCCGCCACACGTTTGCCTGTTACACTTCGGCTCCATTTTCTTCCGCCCAGCGGTTCAGGGTTTTATCTGTAGGAAGCAGGAAGGTTAAGATGCCGAGCAGTGGCAAAAAGCCACACAGGAACATGATGTGGGTGATGCCTACTTTGTCGATCCAGTTGCCGAGTACGAGTGCGCCTACACCGCCAAGGCCAAAAGCCAGGCCCGTAATGAGACCGGACACGGTCCCGATTTTACCAGGCACGAGCATCTGTGCATATACGACTGTGACCGAAAAGCTAGACAGCATAATAAATCCGATAATCGCCAGCAGGATTGCCGTCCAGAATTGGTTGGCATAAGGCAGCAGCAACGCGAGTGGTGCAGCTAATACCATGGACAGAAAAATCATATTTCGTTTACCAAAACGGTCCGCCAGCGGACCGCCAAAGAAGGTGCCTAGCGCTCCAGCCCCGAGGAACAGGAAAATGTAAAGCTGTGCATCAGCCAATGGCATTTTAAATACTTCCATCAGGTAAAACGAATAGTAGCTTCCGACCGAGGTCGAGTACCACGAACGGACGAATACCAGTAGAATGAGGACAATCATGGCAAACATAACGCGGTTACGCACTTCGGGCTTCATGCGGCGTGCCACCGCTTTTTTGCGTGCAACGCCTTCTGTACGTAGGACGTTACCGTACCAGCGGGCGATGAACGATTGCACCACAATTCCCGCTGCTGCAATACCTGTGAACCAGATCGCACCGAATTGTCCTAACGGGATAAAAATCCAGCTCGTGAGCATCGGCGCCAGCGATTGGCCCGCATTGCCGCCAACTTGAAAAATGGATTGTGCCAATCCCCGGCGTGATCCTGCCGCCATATGGGATACGCGCGAGCCTTCAGGGTGAAAGGCAGCCGAGCCCAGACCCACAAAGATGACTGCGATCAGCACCGCTTTATAATCGGCAGCATAGGCGAGCAGCAGCATGCCGGTCAGCGTAAAGCCCATACCGATGGGAAGAATAGCTGGCGTAGGTCGTTTGTCCGAAAATAAGCCAATCACGGGCTGCATGATTGAAGCTGTAAAATTGATCGCGAATGAAATCCAGCCGATCTGCGTGTAGCTCAGGCTCATAGATTCCTTTAAGATCGGAAAGATCGCTGGAATGACCGATTGAATCGAGTCATTGAACAGATGGACGAAACTGATCGCAATCAGAATCGCAAAAACGGTGCTTTTCGCTTGCGGCCCCGGGAGGGGAAGCGATTGGCCCGTTTCATTTTTTGTAGCAGATTTACTAGTCATGGCAACCTCCGAATATGTATGTATATTTTAAGATATAGGAAGCGATCCGTTTGCAGCAAATGGCTGAAAGTGGGATAAAGTCCCCCTTTACTCATCGCTGCTTGCCCATTCTGCTGGATACTCTTTATTACTCGATTTAGTTGGTTTCTAAAATGGTACATCGAAATTCAAACGTTTATCATCCTCAAAACCGATATATATGTGAGTATTTTGCATAAGTCCCAAGAGTGCTTTTCAAATCAGCAAAATAGAGATCGAAGTGATCCAGTTCGTCTATATATTATATTTTTGAGCGTTGGGAATGGAATTATGCAAAATACTGATATGGAAATATAGATAGAAAAGGGGAACCACGATGAGAAAAGCAGCGAAGATTTTGCTGGCAGTATCCATGGTATGTGGAGCGGTGGTGGGAACTACGTTAAACACTGGAGAAACAGCAGTAGCGGCAAATGTAACGACGAACAACACTTGGAAAAACGCTAAAATTATAGACGTGATCGACCGGAATAACTACATACTGGATGACGGTTCTTTATGGAGAAAGAGTATAGATGGCCCGGTTATTGAGAAATTGAATTTGAAAGGCATTACAGGCAGCAAAAACGAGAGCCAAGGTTATTATGGCTGGACTGAGGACGGGAAGGTAGCCATCTGGGATGATAACTCCGACCCAAAAGTGACGGCTCAATCCTCAGGAGTTAAAGAAATTACAGGTGAGGGTTTGGCTATTAAAACCGATGGGACGATCTCCTGGGGAAGAGAACAGGTTGAGGGAATATCGGATGCTATAGATGGTGATAAGGTAAGTACCTATTTTACGGTTCTTACTCGATCCGGTGATGTATGGTATTCCACAGGGTACGCAGAATCTAAGCCCCGCAAGATAGGTCATGTAGATGGT
The DNA here is from genome assembly GCF_037975315.1 of Paenibacillus sp. FSL P2-0322. Lineage (NCBI taxonomy): Bacteria > Bacillati > Bacillota > Bacilli > Caryophanales > Paenibacillaceae > Paenibacillus > Paenibacillus sp. FSL P2-0322. The sequence continues at coordinate 1,299,196 of NZ_CP150243.1, forward strand.
GCGCTTGATATCAAAATGAGTACGGCGTATGCTGCAGTACTTAAGGAAGATGGCCATGTCACGATGCTGGATATGCTGACCAATGAACCCCCACGCGAAGTGGGAAGTGATATTGCTTCAATTTTATGGAAAAAAGGTACACATGTCTTGATTACTGTACATCATGATGGGACTGTATGGAGCTATGACCGAATGAAGAAATATCCAGCTGTGCAGCTTAGCGGGTTATCTAATGTTGCACGGTTGGTTGATTCGCCTGACGAGCTTTTTGCACAATTAAAGGATGGCTCTTGGGTCGGCTATAAGGACGGAATCACGACTGCGCTGAGCTTGCCTACATTAACGGGTATGTCCTTGTTGACGACCTCTAAAGAGGCTGCCATCGGCGATACGATTCAATTAAATGTACAAGAGACGTATTCGAACGGTTATCGACTAACACGTCATCCCGAAGCTAGTGAGATTGAAGTAGAGAAACCGCAGGTTGCCGAGCTACAGCAGAATGGTTCGGGTACACTCAAAGTAAGGGGCATTGGAAGCACATCCGTAGCTCTGCAGACCGAAGGAATACCATCTTCTTTTACACTAAAGGTATCGTCCGATCAAACCTTGACCGGGGCGGCTATACTGAACGGCAATGTGTATTTACCTGTGCAGTCTGTGTTCAAGACGCTGGGTGGATCTGTTACCGTGGCGAACCAGACCTTAACGATCAAGCTGGGTAAAAACAATATCGTACTCCAAAAAGGGAGTTCCACCGCGATGGTGAATGGTAAACCTGTTGCACTGAAGGGCAAGGTTCAAACGGTTAACGGACAGGTTGTATTCCCGGGAACATTACTGACCGATCTGAAGTTGGGCGGATTCAAATGGAATCGTGACCGCCAGCAAGGAGAATTATCTGTGGGCGCTACCAAGCTGGTCATTGAGACGCCAGAAACGGCAAAAATTATCAGAGCCATTGATCTGGGTAGTCTGTCCAAATTAATTGGCAAAACCTATTGGGTCAATAACTTCTATAGCGCTGGAGAGCGATTTGGCAAGGTAACAGTTAAAGATATCGAAGTCAGCACGGATCCGAACGGTGTTAAATCTTACGAAGTTATTTTCCAGGGGGCCAATGGCGAAACTTATGACACGTATTCCATCATCGGAGCTTCACGCATTCCACAAATGCTGTCTGATTCCGATCAATTTCTGACTTACGATCCGTACAAGAAATACCAATGGTCGCAAGCCATCTGGAACAAGATTAAAAATAATGAGGTAAGCTTGGGCATGAATACGACGCAGGTGCAGTTCGCATGGGGAAACCCAACAGTCAGAGAAAAGGGGGCTGCTTCAAACGGAACTCAAGTCGAAGCCTGGGTATACGGCAACCGTAGTCTTTATTTCAAGGCGGTAGCTTTCGTGAATGGCAAAGTCATAGAAGTATGGCTGTAGGGTAGCTGGTTTTCTATAACGGTTTGAACAAGGTATCTCCAGAGTCGTATATACGGCTCTTGGGATGCCTTTTTTTCATTTAACAAAACTAAGCTCTTTATTTAACAAACTTAAGATATGATTCTTTATGTCATACATCTTTTTATATAGATAATAGCTTCGTAGAGAAAGTATGAAGAGCACAAGAGAAGAGAGGATCTGATTTGAGAATGAAATCGCTAAGGAAACCACTATCAGTTGCATTACTATCTTTACCATTACTTCTAGGTTCCCTAGGTGGAAGTTATGCGAGTGCGGCAACCCTACCAACAACGGTAACTCCAACAGAACCGTCGTGGGGATATTTCGTAGATCATTATAAAAATAATAGTTCTGTAAATAAGACGGAAAGCTCTAATCCAACCCTCGGGTTGCTCTCCGAATTTAATAAGCTTTGGACTCCCGGCGCTACCTGGGATACAGGTACCAAGCTAAACAGCAGCGTGCTGGACGCTAATATTCAAAAAGTGATTGATATAGCTGCCCGGCGCACTTCCAGTGAGGCCGATGCGGCTTATTTGGATGATCGCAGAAACCAGAGCTACAGTGTGATCGACGGTCTGGGTTCGCTCACTGATGTATATCGAAAGAATGCAGGTGCCACGACAACGATCAACGACATTCCGGCAGATGCCCTGACTAAGAAATACGAAGATGAGGGAACGAATGCAGGGAGTACAAGCTCCAATCTCGGTAACATCGTAAATCTGGTAAATACCTTGCGCGGGGAATACTCTACGACGAACCCGGCTAAGTCTTACTTTAGCTATCCTCGTCCGTTTCGCTGGAGCGATAACTCAGTGGTTGTTCCGAGCCTTATTCCTGCTCTCAAAGCTGATGCTACTAGCGATGGCGGCTTTCCTAGCGGTCATACCAATGCTGCGTATCTCAGTTCTATTGCTATGGCCTATGCCGTGCCGGAGCGTTATCAGGAACTGCTGACACGAGCTTCGGAGCTGGGCAATAACCGTGTTGTTGCCGGTATGCACTCCCCGCTTGATGTTATGGGAGGACGTGTCATGGCAACGGCGATGGCTGCTGCTATCCTGTCTGATCCAGCCAATAGCAGTTTGAAGAAAGCGGCTTATCAGGATGCTCGTAAACAACTGCTGTCTCAAAAAGGCACAGCTCCAGATCGATTCAGCAATTATGCCACAAACAAAAAAAATTATAATCAACGATTAACATACGGATTCAGTCAGGTTAATCCAACTACGACGCCAATGACAGTGCCTAAGGGAGCTGAGGTACTGTTGGAGACACGCTTGCCTTACCTGGATAGCACACAACGTCGTTGGGTTTTGGCTACTACAGGGATTCCTTCCGGCTATCCTGTACTTGATGATGCTGAGGGATGGGGACGATTGAACCTGTTTTCCGCCGCGGATGGCTACGGTGCTTTCACCAATAATGTTGCGGTAAATATGGACGCTTCCAAAGGCGGTTTCAATGCACTGGATCGCTGGCGCAACAATATCTCCGGCGTTGGAAAGCTGACTAAAAAGGGAACAGGTACGTTGAAGCTAATGGGCAACAATACGTATTCCGGCGGTACACAGATCGAACAAGGTACTCTGGAGGGAACTTCGGAAACGGCTTTCGGAAGTGGTGGAATTACGAATAACGGGGGAACTCTGCTTAAAAATGCTTCTGGAAAGCTGATTATTGGCGGAAATTACAGACAATCTACCAAGGGAACACTTGAGCTTAACCTGCGCAGTAAAAATGATGTGCTCAAAATGAAGGGAACAGCCATACTCAACGGAAAATTACGTCTGAATTTTTCTAACAAATATGTACCGGCTAATGGTGCTACGATCTTAACTTATGGTAAACGGAATGGAGCATTTTCTTCGATTGAAACAGTAGGTTTACCAAGTAATTATAAAGTGAAGGTTATCTATACAGCTGACAGTGCTCAGTTGAAAGTCACTAAGTAAAACGTAATTAACTCTCTATACAACAATTGAAGTGCACCTTTAAAATACATGGGGATAAACCAGAAGGTTATTCCAGTATGTATTCTAGGGTGCACTTTATTGTTTCATCATAATTAATCAAAAGTATAAAAAGGTCAAAATTTGACCTTAATGTAGTAAAATAATCCCGCTGTTTGAAAGCGCAGTCATGATATTCTTAAGAAGCATATTTGATCAAATTTTCAAATGATTCAGACTAACTAAGAGGAACAGAGGAGAGGAAGAGACTGATGAGTCTTGAAAAGGAATACGTTAAAATAGCCCAAGATGTCATTAAAGGGCTTGGCGGAGAAGACAATATTATTTCCATGGCACATTGTGCCACACGGCTGAGGCTGATTGTAAAAGATAGAGAAATTATTGATGATGAATTTATTGAGAATATTGATAAGGCCAAAGGCGTTTTCTTTACCTCTGGGCAATATCAAATTATTTTTGGAACCGGTACTGTAAATAAAGTATACGATGCCATGGTTGGTCAAAGCATATCTGCTACATCAAAGGCTGATTTGAAAGAAATGGCCTCCACCCAAGATGATAATCGGTTCAAAAGAATGATCCGAGTTTTCGGGGATGTATTTGTTCCGATTATGCCCGCATTGGTAGCTACAGGATTATTCATGGGAGTTAGAGGCTTAGTAACTCAGCCTGCACTGCTCCAGTTATTTGGACTTACGCCTGATCATATTTCTGCGAATTTCATATTGTTTACACAAATATTGACCGATACGGCTTTTGCATTTTTACCCGTGTTGGTATGTTGGTCGGCCTTCCGGGTGTTTGGTGGATCGCCGCTATTGGGGATTTTGATTGGATTAATGTTAGTGAGTCCTTCGTTGCCTACATCCTGGGATGTCGCCCAAAAAGTTCAGGAACCACTAGTGTTTTTCGGATTCATTAAAATTGCAGGCTATCAGGGCTCGGTTTTGCCTGCTTTCATAATAGGTGTCGTGGGGGCGATGCTGGAGAAGAAGATCAGGAAGTCAGTCCCCGATGCATTGGACTTAATTCTAACACCGTTTCTAACATTATTAATAACACTGGTACTGGGATTGTTCGTAATTGGTCCCATTTTTCACGAGGTGGAAGCTTTAATATTAATGGCTGTTACCGCCATTTTGAAATTACCATACGGCATCGGCGGATTTATTTACGGTGGCATCAATCAGATTATTGTAGTTACCGGACTACACCATGCCTTAAACCTGATTGAAATACAGATGTTAGTGGGCAATGGTTGGAATATGGTGAACCCGATCAGTTCGGCGTCGATTTGCGCACAAGCGGGTGCTGCGCTAGCTGTTGGTCTAAAATCCAAAAATGTAAAAACCAAATCCATTGCTTATCCTTCTACCTTGTCAGCGTTGTTGGGCATTACAGAACCCGCTATCTTTGGGGTGAACATTCGATATGGCAAACCGTTCATGATGGGCTTGATTGGAGGAGCGGTTGGTGGTTTCTTCGCACGTATATTTAATATTCAAGCAACGGGTATGTCGATTACAGCCCTACCTGGAATGTTATTGTACCTGAACAATCAGATATTTCTTTACATTTTAGTTTGTGTAATCGGCTTTGCTGTAGCATTTTCGCTAACGTGGATCTTTGGGTTTAAAGAAAAAACAGATAACAAATAAAATGATGTGGGGAGAATCATGGACAACAACACACTACTTAAGAAATTGGACAGCCTTTCAATAGAAGAGAAAATAGGCCAGCTCATCCAACTGACCGGTGATTTTTTTGAAGGGGATATAGACACTGTTGTGACGGGGCCTTTAAAAAAATTAGGGTTAAACGCCGGCTACAATATATATAACACAGGATCGATATTGAACATCACTAACCCAGAAAAAATTATCCAGTTGCAAACGGATTATTTAGAAAAATCGATTCATAAAATTCCGCTGCTGTTCATGGCAGATATTATCTATGGGTATCGAACTATCTTCCCGATTCCGATTGCACAAGCATGTAGTTGGAATTATGAGGGAATAGAATATGCGGGTTCGATTGCTGCCCAGGAATGTTACGACGAAGGTGTTCACGTGACCTTTTCCCCCATGGTAGATATCGTTAGAGATCCCCGTTGGGGGCGGGTGATGGAATCGCCTGGAGAGGATACTTTGCTAGCGAAGAAATACGCTGAAAGCATGGTTCAGGGGATACAGGGAAGAAACTTGGAAGGGATCATACCAGCCAATAAAATTGCCGCTTGCGTCAAGCATTTTGCCGCTTATGGGGCACCTGTCGCTGGACGTGAGTATAACGCCGTGGATATGTCGGAGCATACGCTGCGAGAATATTATTTGCCAGGGTATCAAGCTGCAATCGAGGCGGGGGCAAAGCTTGTTATGACGGCCTTTAATACCTTGAACGGCGTCCCTGCGACAGGAAACGAGTGGCTTAACCGCGACGTGCTAAGACGAGAAATGAACTTTAATGGTGTGTTGATCTCGGATTACGCCGCTATAGAAGAACTGATCATGCACGGTTATGCTGAAGACGAGGCTTCAGCCGCAAGGATTTCGTTATTGGCTGGTGTTGATGTGGATATGAAGACAGCGATATATGCCAATCAATTGGAGAAAGTAGTATCGGATGACGAGCATATGCTGGAGCTTTTGAATGAGGCTGTATACCGTGTTTTAAAGCTAAAAAATGATTTGGGGCTTTTTGAGGACCCGTTCCGCGGATTACAGGAAACCGTTCAGCGGTCGAGAAACAGTATTCTGTCAGATGAACATAAAAAAGCCGCGCTGTCCTTGGCTGAAGAATCCGTAGTCTTGCTGAAAAATGAAAATCAACTACTGCCATTGTCTAAACATACCAAAGTAGCTTTAATCGGCCCTTACGCAGATGAAAACTCTACCCTGGGCATGTGGGCCATTAAGGGGGATGAGGCGGATACCGTCAATTTGAAAATGGGATTATTAAAGCATGTTGATCCCGGCAATCTCTCGGTTTGCAAAGGGGCGTATATGCTCCCCGCTAATGCGAGAGAAGCCCTAGGCAAATATGCGGACAAGCTGGCTGCTGAAACAGTCGATGAGGAGGCCCTGCTGCACGAAGCGATCCGGAATGCTAACGAAGCGGATGTCATTGTACTCGCCTTGGGAGAAAGTATTTATCAGAGCGGAGAAGGGGGATCGCGAACGAACCCGACGCTTCCTAAGCCGCAAATGAAACTGCTCCATGAATTAAGTTTACTGGGCAAAAAGATGGTTCTGATCGTTTATAGCGGAAGACCTTTGATTCTTACCGAAGTAGCCGGAAAAGTTGACGCTATTGTCCAAGCCTGGTATCCAGGAACGATGGGCGGAGAAGCACTGGCCAATATACTGTATGGGGAAGTCAATCCATCGGGGAAATTAGCCATGACCTTTCCACGAAGCGTTGGACAAATTCCGATATCCTACAATGAGTTGAATACAGGAAGACCAAATTTAAAGGAAAATGGTTCTTATCGGTTTGCATCCCGATATATTGATGAAGTGAATGAACCCTTGTATCCGTTTGGCTATGGTAAATCCTATACCTCATTTGAATACAGCCTATTAACAGTTAGCCAAAAAGAAATGAAAAAAAATGAGTCAGTTGATATCTGTATTTCTGTCACCAACACTGGAATTTATGATGGAAAGGAAACGATCCAATTATATATTCGCGATAAATTTGCAAGTGTTGCAAGACCAGTGAAAGAATTAAAAGACTTTAAAAAAGTTTTTTTGCAAAGTGGCGAGACCCAAAATGTCGAATTTTCAATTCATGAAGAGATGCTTAAATTTTATGATCGTGAAATGCAATACAAAAGTGAACCCGGCGAATTTGATATTTATATCGGGTCAAGCTCGCAGGAAATTTTGCTGAGTTTTAGTTTTGTTTTTTTACCGGAGGATGAGCATGAATAAAAGCGACGCGTATAACCTTAAATATCATATTACTCCTCCTTACGGTTTGCTCAATGACCCTAATGGGCTTGCCTATTTCAATCATCAATATCATGTGTTCTATCAGTGGAATCCAAAAGGAACGGAGCATAAAAATAAATGCTGGGGCCATGTTGTTTCTAGCGATCTGGTGCACTGGCAAAGGAAAAGTGTCGCGCTGGAGCCTTCAGAATGGTATGACAAGGATGGCATTTATTCGGGCGGAGGCATTGTTCATAATGAAAAGCTGTATCTGTTTTATACAGGAAATGTAATCCGAGATGATGGAGTAAAAGAAAGCTATCAATGCGCCGCGATTTCGGAGGATGGCGAGTATTTCCAAAAAATAGGTCCCTTGTTTGAGCACCCCAAAGGTTATACCCGACATGTTCGAGATCCGAAAGTATGGAGAGACCAACACGGGAACTGGTGGTTGATTGTTGGTGCTCAGAGAGAAGATTTGACTGGAAATACGCTTATCTACAAATCTAAAAATTTGTCCGAATGGGAATGCCAAGGATCATTTGTTGATCACGATCATCAATTTGGATATATGTGGGAATGTCCAGATGTACTTCATTTTGCCGAAAATGATGTTTTTGTTTTCTCTCCTCAGGGTTTACCGGAGAGAGGCGAATATTATAAAAATCCTAATCAATCGGGTTATATTGTTGGCAAATTATCGAATACAGGCAAATTTAACGGCAACCTTTCCGATTTTAAAGAGCTTGATCGAGGATTTGATTTTTACGCGCCACAATCATTTAAGGTTAATGACAGAACCATTATGTTCGGATGGATGAGCGCCATGAATGAAGAAGCGGAGAGGGCTGTCCCGACCATTCAGGAGGGCTGGATTCATGCATTGACTCTTCCTAGAGAAGTGGTATTGATGAACGGTGTGTTGTACCAGAAACCATTGCCGGAATTACAATTGTTAAGACTGGATGACATGCATTACAAAGGGGAAATTCAAAATAACAGTGAGTGGTTACTGCCTTCTACACAAACGGAGCTCATTGTTCATTTTTCCTTACTCACAGAAAACTTTAAAATGATCATCAGGGATGCTGTGCAATTTGACTATGATTGGGAACAAAATAGTCTGACAGTTTGGAGAACAAACTGGTTGACTGGCGAGAGGGAGTACAGAAAAGCAACATTAAATAATAAGCTTGCAGAAATGCAAATATTCATTGAAAGCTCAAGCTTGGAAATATTTGTTAACGAGGGTGAAGAAGTGTTTTCCCTGCGTTATTTCATAGAAGATGCAGACCAACGCAATGTATTGCTTGAGGCAGGAGACAATGTAGGTGAAGTTAGAATGTATCAGTTGCAGGAATGTGTAGGTTAACATTTTTTTGCTTGCCGAGTTGCAAGTAGGCTAAGGAAGGCTGTTCATTATCCCGTTTACGGGAAGAACTGCCTTCTTTTTTATTTTGGTCCGTTGAATAGATTCTGCTTGTCCGGGCATTTTACTATCGGTATAGTATGAGTATTAGTATAAGAGTTTATTGCTTAATATAGAATACAGATGGATCACTCATGGCTGGCTGATGAGGTGTAGTGATGAAAAAAATATATGAACATATCGAAATAGACAGAAAAAAAATGATTAACCTTTTTATGTTCCAATCCAGAGATACAGAAAGAGTCATTCCTATGCATTTTCACAGCAATATGGAGTTGATCTACTGTACAAGTGGAAGTCTAAAGGTGTGGCATGAAGGAAAAATAACTATTTTGATGGAAAAGGATGCGCTATTCATTAACAGCAATGTCCCGCATTCCACGCAGAGCATTACGGAGAACCAAGTCATTGTGCTGCAATTTCCAGACACTTTCTTTGCCAATGAACAAGTAATCATACAGTTAAACACGCAAGAGAAACAAGTTGAAGATACTATAATCTCTAAATTAAGAGGATTGTTTATGGATATATATGATCTACATATTTCCAAAAGCAAATACGACTACATTTTAGAGCAAAGCCGAATTATTGAACTGAAATATTTGCTTGTCAATCATTTTAGTCAGGCAACAGACATTCCACCGGAAGTATTTAGTGAAAAGCAACGAAAGATAAAGACAATCATGGACTTTATTAAAGAGCATTATACTGAAAATATTAGCCTGGCCAAAACGGCCCGTATCTGCGGTTATTCGGAGGCTTATTTGTCGCGAATGTTTCATGAATATACAGGCCAGACGTTTACCGAATACAAGCAAATTCTTTGTTTGGAGAAGGCGATCGATTTACTGGATTCAACCAATAAGTCACTTACAGAAATTTCTTACGAGGTGGGGTTTCCAAACGAGAAATCTTTCAGAAAAGCTTTTAGAGAAGTTATGGGTAAAACACCGTATGAATATAAAAAATCAAGATTTGATCTGGATGTGTAACGCCACGAGCATGCACAGCATCCTTTCAGTACAACCAAGGGGCTGTCCCTTGTCATTTGATGACTTTAGGACAACCCCTTGATATTTACGCTATGTCAGAAGAGTTATTAGCTTAACGGTTATCGATCTTTTCCGGGTACATATCATGGTTCATCATGCGGTGCTCCGCTATCTGTTCGTACTTCGTTCCTGGCTTGCCGTAGTTGGTGTAAGGGTCGATAGAGATGCCGCCGCGTGGTGTGAATTTGCCCCATACTTCAATGTAGCGAGGGTCCATCAGCTTAATCAAGTCATTCATGATGATATTGACGCAGTCTTCATGGAAATCGCCGTGGTTACGGAAGCTGAACAGGTACAGCTTAAGGGACTTGCTTTCTACCATTTTAATATCGGGAATGTAGCTGATGTAGATGGTTGCAAAATCAGGCTGTCCTGTAATCGGGCACAGGCTGGTGAACTCCGGGCAATTGAACTTTACAAAATAATCCCGATACGGATGTTTATTATCAAAGCTTTCGAGAATGGCGGGATCATAGGCAAACGTGTATTGTGTACCTTGATTGCCAAGCAGGGTAACGTCGGTCATTTCTTCGGGTGTTCTTCCGGTCATATGGATGAGGCTCCTTAAGTTTGGTTTGGTTTGGTAAACGAGATAGGGAGTTATGGTGGTGGGGAGGTCGCTCCGCGAATGATTTGATCTTCCGATCGCTGTTGAAATGGGATTCTTTCTGATAAGGTGAAAGATATAGGTTAGAATCCCATTTCAAAGGCGAACGCTAACGCTTCTACAGATTCAAATCCTCCGTTTCGCTGCCGACCGCCGTCAACACCATAAAGTCCTACCCGTTTACATATTGGTTGGGGCAGAAGTGAATAGTGCTCGCTCCTATATGAAAGGAGCGTTATTTTATGAGAAACCCCGTCCTTACGGACGAGGGTTTCTCTTGTTTTGTAACTTGGGTGTCGAGGGTGTACTTCGACTAATTTGGTGTATCTTGTGTATCACATACAGCTCATACGGAATATATTACATATAAGTGTTATACGCCGCGTTTATTGCCCCATACGAGGGTGTGGAGCTGCGGGAGTACTCTTACGTCGTTTAGTCGGGAATCGTCCATGACACGGTCGATAAGCCATTCATAACGATGGAGTAGGGACTCCGCAATCTGTCCGGTGTTCTCCGTGTTCACATCTGGATTACCCGTCTGGAGGAACAGCGGTACGTGTGGATAGCGCTCGTGAACGATGCGGGCATAGGCAAGATCGGTGTCATCGAAGATGACGACCTTCAAGCTGCAAGCTCCGGTATAGAGCCGCGCAGATTCATTAGCGGGTTCCTTCAAGCTTGGTGCGGTTGGGACGTTGGACGTAGCTCGGGACTCACTAGCCATCTTCCGGTTCGATAGACGGGCGACGATATCATCCAGCACGTCCCAGTTGGTCGTCATACCAGAGCTGGGCGGCTTCGGGGATAGGGTTACCTCATCGATATCGTACAGCCATTCCTGCCAACGGGAGCCTTGTGTTTCGACAGCGGTGGCAATGCCTTGACTGCGCAGCAGGGTAATTAGCTCCCCGAGCTGCGGTAGCAGGGCAGGATTGCCTCCAGAAAGGGTCACATGCGAAAACCGTTCGCCACCGATGGCCTTCAGCTCCTGCCAAATGTCAGTGGCACTCAGACGACGGATCTGGTCCTTGGCGCTGCCGTCCCAGGTAAAGGCGGAGTCGCACCACGAGCAATGGTAATCGCAGCCTGCGGTGCGAACAAACATCGTTTTACGACCAATGACCATACCTTCGCCCTGAACGGTAGGACCAAACACCTCTAGTACGGGAATAGGGGCTAGTTTGGTGCCGTGGGAGGCTGTCATGGGTTGGTGAGTCGTCACGGTATTACTCATCGAGCATCCACTCCCGTCGGAACTCGGCGTAGCTGGTAGGTGTCTCGAACAACCGTACAAACTCGGTACGTCCACCTGCGACACGGTTGCAGTATGCATCCGAGGTCAAGGCTGACTCCATTTGTTCAAAGATCCAGACGACCATATTTTCCGCCGTTGTATTCATTGGAGGAAGCGTCTCATTCAAGTAACGATGGTCCAGAAAAGGCTCAAGCCGCTCTTTCCAGATCGTTTTGATGTCACCAAAATCCAGCGTTAGACCCGTTTCGCCCGGTATACCGCTTATGCCAAACACGACGATATAGGTATGTCCGTGCAGATTTTTGCATTTGCCTTCGTAGCAGTGCAAATGATGTGCTGCATCGAATGTAAATTGTTTGCTGACTAGTACACGTTTGTGGTGATAACGCAGCTGAGAGTGCTCAATGTCTGTCCCGAACTGCTGGAGCTTATCGACAATGCGAAAGGTACCTGGCTCACGCATGACCTTCAACTCCTTGGGATGAAGCACCGCGCACCGCGAGATACTGCTCGAGTCCAGCACGGCGAAGTTTGCAAGCAGGGCATTCGCCACAGCCGTCGCCAATGACGCCGTTATAGCACGTTAGTGTACGTGTTCTTACAAATTCAAAAGCTTTCAGCTCATCGGCCATGTGCCAGGTTTCGGCCTTGTTCAACCACATGAGCGGGGTATGAATCACAAAGGGATAGTCCATCGAAAGGTTCAGTGTGACGTTCAGCGATTTGATAAAGGAATCCCGGCAATCGGGATAGCCGCTGAAATCCGTCTCACAAACGCCTGTAATCAAGTGGCGCGCTCCTTTTTGCTTGGCGAGAACTCCCGCGAAGCTCAGGAACAGTAGGTTGCGACCGTCTACAAAGGTGCTAGGCAGTTCGCCTTCCTGTTGAGTAATGTCAATGTCGGTGCGTGTGAGGGCATTAGGGGCTAGTTGATTAAGCAGGCTCATATCCAGTACCGTTTGCGGAACACCCAGCTCGCGGGCAATTCCAGCGGCTACTTCGATTTCCTGCTTGTGGCGTTGACCGTAATCGAACGTCACGGTTTCTACTTCAGCAAAATGTTTTTTTGCCCAGAATAAACAGGTTGTGCTGTCTTGGCCGCCGCTGAATACGACGACTGCTTTTTCGTTTGCAAACATAAAAAAACCTCTCGATCTTCTTGGAATGGTGCAAGACATGGAGTCTTGTCACTTGGAAGAAGGAGAGTTCTTGAACCGACTTCAACAAAAAACAGGCCTTGCCCCGCGAATTCATTTTTCTTGCGGAGGACAAAGCATCGTTAGTTTTTTATAGAGGGAGTTCGCGAACCTCTCCCATGCATGACGCATGGATTTTCTCCATTAGTATCTGCCATGAGGACAGACGGCTATAGCATTGTCATTATAGCATGGCAGGGCTATTTGATAAACACTCCACCAAATGGAATGACTTCCCGTAAAAATCGCTTGATCACGCCATCGTCGTTCATATCCTGTTGAAGCCGCCGATGATGTTCCCCAGCATGAAATAGTACGGTACCCTGTCCGGTCATTTTAAAATGATAGTTCATATGCTGGCTGGCCAGATGGTTGCCGTACACGGTCAACTCTAGTTTAGCGTTTTCGGGATAGGCAATGACGCTGCTTGCATCCACATATATCGGCTCTGTGGGATGAAGCTGTTCTTGACATACCAATCCCTGCGTCAAAAGACCGATTTGACCAACACCATCGAATTTCATTTTTATAACATCGCGGCTAAACAACATGTTTTTCATGCTTAGCAGCTTGGTACGCATTTGGATACCGGAGCTGTACCAGAACAGGTTGCGAAAATCGTATAACAGATCATCGCTCCCTTCAAGCTTAATCATTTTTAGACTAAAGCCAGGCGGAAGTGCGGCAATTAGGCGACAAGCTCCTGTGAAATCGGCTTGAATCAGTTTGTGTTTGCGATACATGCCCTTAATATTCATCAGTTTATCATTACGGCCTGAGCTGGGTCCGCGGTATGCGATGATTTGCTGCGGATGCAGAACATGCAGCTTTTCTCCTTCCGCCAGATCGAGCGTTACGACCGAACCGACGCTTTCATCATGGTGTTGTCCTGCTTGTATGTCCATTCAGACCTTTCATCCTTTCAGACAGTTAGTATCTTCCCGAACGTCGACGCATCCCGTAACGCAACAGTCGGATACCGATAAAATAACCGGCCAGCAGAATTATAGCTGTGATGATGAGCATTTTATTTCGGTGTGAAGCCTGATCGCGCTGGGTTTGAAGATTTTTTAATTCTGTGACAGTGTCAGTCAGCTTGCGGTTTTGCTCCAGTAATTGGGCGTTTTGCTCTTGATAGGCTTCTAAGCTGTTACGGGCCTTCTCCAGATCCTCCTGTGTTTGTCGGTAGCTTTCCTTGAGCTGATACACATCACCGGGCAACCGCGAAAATTGCTCGAAGCCTTGGTACACATCATCCCAATAAGCAGCATGTACTTCGGGTACACGAGTTATCCCAAAAATAAACAAAAGTGCTATAGCAGCGCAGACAATGCGGCGGTACAAAGCAAAACGACAAGTTGGTCGTGCCAAGAGATGTTCCCCCTTTTGATAAACCAAGATGTTAGGTGATACGGATCATTACCCATATGACATGGTTACGTATAATATAACGATTCGGATGCAGATTTTAGAATAAATGGACGACAAATACGGAGAAAATGTTCTCAAAAAAAGTCGATATATTAGTTTAAGTGTACCTTAAAACGGGTATATCAAGGAAGCGGCAACATTCCGGCATTTTTTCCAGCATACGAGTAAAGAACGATCCGCACCTGATCAGGGCTTAAGTTGAATATATGAACTGAAATATATTAAAAATTGATATAGAAGGAGATTTTGCAAGATGAATGAGAGAGAACAAAACTATAAAACTTTAAAAATCACTGTAAATGGAAAGCCGTTATCAAAGGATCTCGTTGTAGATAGCACTACTTTTGCTCCTATATCTGATATTTGCACAAAAACGAAAGTTTCTTTAACAGAAACTACAATCTCATAAGTATAAATATAGAAGTAGACTATAATATAGCCCGGCATATGCCGGGCTATTTTTGCGCATTTATGTAATTAAAATGGTTTAAAATGTTATTTACCAAACTAGGTCCCCCTTCATAAAGATTCCCATGTATAATTTTCACAATCAAACATACGTTCCCTGACAATATAGTGTCAGATAACACTGTTAATTTAGAGTTACATGTTCTTTTAGGGGGAATTTACCAGTGGTGAAGTCAATGCTCAATGTAACGTGCACATGGGACAAAGAGTCTATATCTGCGAATGGGTCCAAACAAGTAAATCTACTGATAGAATGGGGCTATGGAGCTATACGTAAAAGAAAAGGAAATCTAATACCGAAAGCAGCGGGATGTGACCTTCAACTCCAGTTCATTCCAGAAAACGGGGTAAGTCTATTAAAAGCTGAAGGGGTGAGGCTCGGTTTTAAACGCTCAGAAAACGGAGATAGCATGTTTGTTCACTGTGGTGATGTACGGCGGGGAAAATATAGACAGGCTATTTTAACGTTTTCTATACCGGCTCACTCGTCCGGAAGACATACGATTGGAATGATGGAGTGGAGCTGGCGCAAGCCATCGCAGGAAAAGCGAACGCTGATCCGGACAGACCAGCTCTATATCCATTTCACGCATCATCTTGGTCTGCTGAGCATTCCATCCAACCCGAAGGTGGAAAAATACATAAAGCTGAATGAGACGTCCCCTATTGTAAAAAAAGCATTGCGTATGTACGAGAAAGGGGAATATGAGCGAGGGGCGTTCATCCTTACCAGACAAGCAGATGAATTACTTATACGTGCAGCAAGAAGCGATGACATGGACTACCTGCAGGAAGCCGAGTTAATTCTGGCCATACGCAATAAATGGAGTGGTACTTTTGTCTCATTCACAGCGTATAGTTCTAAGGTCATTTTTAATAAAGCAATATCGGTAGGAGATGTTCATTTTACTGAAAATGATATTTTAAGATAGGCAATTATGCTAGTTTATTTGTGTAATATAGTGAGTCTAATTTACTATCTTTTTGTAAAGGAGAGACTTCCTTGACTGATCGGTTGATACGTTTAATGCGGATTATTACTATTGTTCAGGCAAATCCGGGGATATTGGCAAGAGAGCTTGCCGAACGTTGTGAAACATCAGAACGTACTATATACCGGGATATGGAGGCGTTAAGCGCTATGCATATTCCGATTACGAATATGGGGCATGGAAAAGGGTACATTTTTATTAGTAATTTTGCTTTGTATCCTCTGAATTGGACGGAAGAAGAGGTAGAGGCTTTTACCAAGCTGGGAGAAATTATGGAAACGGTAAAGCCTCTTTTACCGCCAGCTTTTGAAAGTGCTTATGAGAAAGTGATGGCCTCTAGTCAGAAAAAAAAGATGGACCAGACGAGCTTCGCGCAGGAAATGAAAAATATCATCCGGCTCGGCTCGACACTTGATCGGGAAAACCAGCCCTATCTGCTCAGGCTGATTGTTTTGGCGAGTCTTACGCAGCAGACGATTGAAGCGGAATACAGCTCGCCTCAAAATGAAAATGTATCCCTAGTTCAGGTAGATCCTTATTGTTTGGTTCCGCAGGATCGGCGATTCTATATGCTTGGTTTTTGTCACAAGCACTCCGCTATGAGAACCTTTCGGATCAGCCGCTTTCGGAACATGAGAATTTTGCCGTATACGTTTCAAAAAAATACAACTGAAATGGAAATGTTTTTTAAAGGGACCTGGTCGGTGACCAAAGGAAATCAGAATATCCGGTTTGTGGTACGTTTTTCTGCCGAGTCTGTATATCGGGTCAAAGAAGAGGAGCTGTTCATCAAGCCTTTTCTTAAGGATTTGCCGGATGGAAGTTTGTTGTTTGAGGTGACGGTCAATCATGACCGTGAATTTTTGGATTGGCTCACTTCCTATGGAGCTGAGGCCGAGATCCTGGAGCCTTTACGGTACCGCAAACGAATGCAAGAAATGCTGCGGACCTGGGGGGCATTCTATTTCGATAAAAAGGCAGGAAATCAAGAATAACAGGGGGAGATCCCCCGGAACGGGCCGGGGAGCTATCCGTTTAACGGTCTTTAAACAGGTTGGCGAGATTGCCAAAAGGACTGTACTGCTCCTGTTCTTCTTCTGGTGAGGAGTAGACGAGCTTCGAGCCGCGGCTTTCCTCATCGTCAGCAGCATTATGAACTAATGTAATACGATCAAAATGGTACATGAAAACCTGCGCGGTGTTCACGGCATCATCCAGTGCCCGGTGTTGTTGACCGTCAAAGTCAATGTTGCACAATTCCAGCGCCTGAGACAGGCTCAACTGACGGTACTTTCCATTGGAACTAAACAGACGAGAAATCTGCTTCTGTATATCATTTGTATTATGAATCCATCCGAGATCTACATGATGGGTACGACAATGGGATACCAGCTTCTGACGGTCATCCGGGCCCCATGCGCATAAATAATAAGGGGAATCCGTACCGAGCCAGGCTATGAATTGCTTCACAGCTTCAGGGAATAGTGGGGCGGCATCAATGTCTCGTTGAGTAATACCCGTGAACTGAACGGTATCTGTAGAGAGTACAGGCCGATTCGAGGGTCTTACAAAACTGTGAAACGTATCCGCAACGTATAGGCCATCGTCTCCCTGAACAACTTTGACGGCACCGATATCAATGATTTCGGAGGAATATCTGGCGTTACGGCTAACGGTAAATTCAAGATCGTAAATAATGTATTGCATTTCTGGACTCCTTCCACACATATAACTGATCCCGATGGGTATCGGGACGAATGTTCTCTGCCCGAATGACTCTTCTCCATCATACCTCTCGGTTCACAACTTGTCAGCGGTTAAAAGGTTTGCTTTTAAAAAAAATATGCGATGTCCAAATGAGCTTGGACTATCGCATATCTAAAAACGCCTGACATACAGCAGCATCCGAAACCACTAGGATTCCGGACGCTGTTTTTGCTAGCTATTGAATTAGGCCGGGAGGTCTAACTTTTGTCCCGGATAAATGCGGTGAGGATTCTTCAACTTATTCAACTGCTGAAGCTGTTGCCAGGTGGTACCATGTTTGCGGGAAATGTCATACAGCGTATCCCCGGATTTCACAACATATACATGGCTATTTGTAACTTGTGCAGAAGCGGATGTCTGCTGTGGCTTGGCTGTTTGAGACTTTGCCGGTGCCGGTTTTGCGGGTGCTGGTTTCGCAGCCGGTGTAGGTACGGATTGCGGCTTTTCCTGCACAGGTGCGGGTGTTGCCGTTGAAGCAGATGGCGCAGCTTGTGTGGCAGGGACAGAAGTTTTACCGTCAGCCTTGGCTTCTTGAATGCGACCGTCCGCTTGTACTTGCAGGCTAGCGGAGCCCACCTTTTGCATGTAGCGAATTAACGCTTCGTCAAGCGAGCCGAACATCCCTGCCTGTGGATATTTAGCGAACATCGTATATTGGTCACCACCTACGGCAGTAAAATCATTGGTGGCCAGTGTGTATGTTGCCTCAGGATCAAGTGTCTTTCCGCCGATCAGGATAGAATGAACACGGCTCCCTTTGGCTGCTGATGTGTCTATTTTGAACGAGATACCTGATACCTGTGGGAAACCTCCGCTTGGCTCTGGATAGGAGGCTGTACCATTTTCCAGTGCGGCCTGAATGTCAGAGCCCTTCACTTTCAGGGTAACGATCTGGTTGCCGAAGGGCAGCACAGTGATGATGTCTCCCTTGGTTACTGTCCCCGTCTTGATGGAAGCCCGGATGCCGCCACCATTCGTTAAAGCCACGTCTGCTCCTGAAACATCACGCATAGCATCGGTGAGCAGGTCACCGAGATTGGTTTCACTTGCACGTACCTTTTCGCGTGCTCCTTCCAGATCCACACTCGTTTGCGTTACAACCTCTTTAAGAATAGGTTCCTGGTCCTTTTGAATGGAGGCGATCAATGCAGCAATCTCAGCGTCGGGCTGAACGTCGACTGCTTGAGTCGAATCAATCAGCTTGGCTTGCTTTTGCGTAACCTTACCGCCGTCGACCCATAAGTCCACAACACCCAGATACTTGGTGTATTCACCTGCGCTAGCGATCAATGTACCATTGTCACTAATCAAGCCTTTTTCCAGAACGGTATGGCTGTGTCCATCGATGAAAATATCAATGCCAGGTACTTCCTTAACTACCTTAAGGCTGGTGTCCTTACTAGACGCATCCTGCCCCAGGTGACCAAGAACAACAACGACATCTACTTTGCTGCGGATTTCATCAACAGCCGCTTTGGCCTCAGCCGCAGGGTCGGTGAATTGAATACCCTCAACATTTTTGGGATTAGTCTTATATGCTGTTTCTGGCGTAGTCAAACCGATAATACCGATTTTAACGCCGTCCACTTCTTTAATAACATAGGGTTTGAACAAACTTGTTCCGTCTGTTTGTTTAATATTGGCGCTGAGCACAGGGAACTGAATCTCCTTACTTAGCTCAACAAGATGCTTCCAACCATAATTAAACTCGTGGTTACCCGGAACCATAGCATCATAACGCAGCTTGTTAATCACTTTCACAATGCTCTCGCCGTTAACCAAAGTAGCGAAGGTCGTTCCATGAACGGTATCCCCGTCATCTAGCAGCAGCGTATTGGGATTGGAAGCCCGATACTGATCAATGATACCCGCCAGCTTGGCGAATCCCATTTCCTTGTCGTTCGCGACCACGTGGGCATGGGTATCGTTCGTATGTAGGATGGTGATGTGTTTACCGCTGACTGGAGCCGTTGCCGTTCCCGCTGTTCCCACATTGGTTGCTGGGTCTGCTGCTGCTGTACCGAGACAACCAAGTAGAAGCGCGGCAGTCGTCAGGATCGACGAGAGTTTTTTCCATGAGTTCATGTTGTTCCTTCAACCTCCCATAAAATGAATGAATTAGAGAAACCGCTTACGACCACATTTTATCAGATGATTGTAAAAATAACTTCTATTTTATATCAAAGCACTAAAATTTTTTGAGATATCGGTTGTTAAATCCACCGTCTAGTTACCTATATTGTAGAGGAAGTAATAAACAGCAACTTATAGAATAGGAACTAATGTTCTGATTTATGGTCAAAAAAAAGGGCAGTCTCTTTGGGCAGCCCGATCCGGGGTAAATAGTGATCCAACGTTTCGTCAGCTAGTGGCGGTTTTCCCTCACTCAGCAAAAGCACGGCAAACCGATTGGCCTGCTGTTCAAATTTTCCTGGGGAAAAGTAGGAGTGCTCCTCCATAAAAAAGCGGCTAATGCCTTTATGCAGTCGGTCATGTCCCAATTCATGCGCACAGACGAACCGTTCCCATTCGGGTGTGAGGCCATTGTGGATAACGATAAATCTTCTACGCAGCTTGTGGTAATACAGCCCTTTGGTTGTGGGGCCTAGATCGCAGTATCGGATATGGATACCCAAAGCTTTCGCAATATCGAAGGGGCAGTTGGTACGGTATTTTCGGACAAGTTTGTGAATGAGTTCGTTCATACGCTCACCTACTATCCCTGATCTTTGCCCGCTTGGGGCTCTTTGGGCTTTTTATGTTTGTTCATCTGCTTGGCTTCCCAGAACAGACCTGTCAGCACGTCCTTGATCCGTTGACGGTCTTTTTCATCCAGCGGAATGCCATCGAACATTAATTCGTCGTCTTCCTCCAGCATTTTTTTAAAATCCCGGCGGTCTTTGGAGGTTGCCCATTCCGGCACAGTAGAACGATAAAGTTCATGTGGACTTTGCTCCATTGAATCATCGTCTCCCCAATATCCGGCGGCCTTCATCATTTCGGTATAGGATACGCTAAGCGCGTCCGCTATTTTGCGGAGAGTGGAGGGTTTGGGGATTCCGCGCAGTCCATTTTCAATGCGGGAAATTTGTGAATTGCTAATACCTGCAGCATCTGCCAACTGGTTGATGCTCCATTGTTTGTGCTCACGCTGCTGCTTTAAGTAAGTTCCGAATGCTGGCTGTTCCACAATGGGGGCTCCTTTCTGCAAGAGAATCATAGATATTAGTTTTATTATACCATTAGGTAAATAGTAAAAGCACGTAATATGCCAAAAGGCATAGGAAAATGAAGTGAATATCCTGTTTTTGGAGCTATACTGCTTTTTTTGACGATGGATACCTATCCTAAATAATGTTATGTTATACTCAAGATACGAACAAAAGGGGAACAAAATGTAAACATGAGCGTTTTTCTATTTCGGGATTTTGCAAAATTCGATTCCAGTCGCTTCGAAGTGCAAAATCCTCATTTAAAAATACATCATTGTCAAAAGGCATAAGATAAGGAGTGTTGCTTTACATGAGAAATAACTTACCCGAATTGGACCGTCGCAAAACGCAGAATGCATTGGAGGGTGTGTTTGAGAAATACCGAATTTATAAAACGATTACTTTTATGGATCGGGAGAGCTTTATTACGGCTGGCTATACGGATCGCCCGAACGGCCCAACGAATGTGACAAGCGATCCAACGGCCCGGACAGCCGTATATAATGTAGATGCTCCTGCCGCCCGCTTGGCCTACTGCGAAATGGTGGATGCCGTAGTGAGTCGCTTGAATGAACGCGAACAGCTGCTCATCCGTGAACGTTATTTAAAGGATGACGATGTGTTTGATTACAAGGTTTACAATTACGTACTGGACCCTCCGGTCAGCAAGGATACGTACACGAAGCTTCGTACGCGTGCTTTTTACAAAATGGCACTTGCACTGGCGGACCAAGGCGTTTTAAATTTGGCAGGCTTGCAGAAGGGCGCGGATCGAAAACTGGGTTAATGTAATAATTATCCACTTGTTCTCATTTCTATTTTAAAATGGTTTCCTAAAAGGCCTTGATTTCCTGTAATAACAGGGATCAAGGTCTTTTTTTATAATAGGAACATATGTTCTCTAAAAACCTCCCAACATCATCCCTAGTCTCTGCTTTTATCGTCCATTTCCCCGGCAACGCATTCGTTATTAGGGTGTAAGATTATATCATCGGGAATCAAGACAAGAGGACATACCGAAGACACACACAGTCAAACGTTAGCCGGCCATTAGGGCCGGTTTTTTCATGCGGTGATCGTCTCTGTCGGTTCCCGGGAATTCGTTGTACAGAAAGGAGGAGTCGTGTTGCCTAAGCAAGGGATGCTGCAATGCATGAGTACGAGGCTGCGCCGGATGAGAACGCGAAAGTGGAAAAAAGCCTGGCTGAATAGCCACAACATGCGAACGCAGGGGACGCAAAGGTGGCATGCCGCAGGATGAGACAAGCCTTTAAGCAAAAGCTCATTGAAATTATTCCAGCGCTGCAAGGGCGTGTATACGATGTTCAGCCACCGTCGCAGACGGCAGAGGAGCTGTATGCTGTTATGGCGCTGGGCGAGGAAATTTGGAAGTCTTCCTGGGCCGGCTATCGGCAGGTTGTTCGCATCAAGCTGTACGCAGGACAAGCCGGGCTGGCGCAGGCTGATGTATGGGCGAATGCCCTGATTGCCGGGCTGCACCGGGAACCAGTGACAGGTGCAGGTGAGGATACATCGGCTTTTACCGCGCACTATTTGGGTGTGCGGGATGCAGAAAAGCTGGACACTGTTACGGGCAAGGCCTATAGAACGCTGCGTTTTGGCGTGTATGTGCCTGAGACGGAAGGTGGTTCGGCCGTTCCAGCAAACGGTGCTACACAGCCGGAAGAGTGGCTGGCCGCGCTGGTCCGCTGGACGCGGAAGCAACTGGGCGAAACGTGGTCGGTATACGCCGACGCATGGCCAGCACAGCCGGGCCGGCACGCGGTACTATGGCGGATGAGCGGCTGCGAAACTAGGATGGCGGGAGCCTCCATGTATGAGCTGCGCAAACGGTTCATCGGGCATATTACCGCCCCAGACACCACTGAAGAAAACCGCGCAGCTTCCGCACTGATCGAGGGCTTTGCCGCTCAAATCCAGCTTCCTCTTGATCAGGACAAGGGCCGTTATATGTCTACAGCTGAAGCTTCAGCTGATTTGCAGGCAGATGCCATTTTAGACGGTCAGCTTCGACTGATGCTAGTACAGCGGCGAATGCGCCCAGCCGAGGAAGCGGCGTTGATTCGCAGAGTGGAAATTCATCCTATTTTGAAATGAGGTGGTCCGAGTGACCTTGGAAAACCATGAGAAGGCCCCGGTATATGCCGGGCAGGAAGCAAGCGGCCCCCGCTATACGCTGGAGGAGCTAAAGGAGCACGCAGAACAATTGTTTTCCGTGAAAGAAGAAGTGCTGGCAGGCGCCTTTTTTGGCACACAGGACAAGCTGTTTACAGTAGCAGAAGCACACACTAAAATCGAACAATTTATGAAAGCGAAGGTGGACTAATTATGGCAGGCGGAACATGGGAAAACACGAATAAACCGGTATTGCCGGGTTTGTATATGAATTTTCAGGCAGCAGCAGCTTCAGCAATTCAAGGTGGGTCGCGTGGTACGGTCGTTGTACCCGTTAAGGCGAATTGGGGCCCTGTACGTGAGTTTGTAGAGATCGGCAGTGAAACGGCAATCAGCCAAATCTTTTCCGGTGACAGTCTGGACGGTGCGACCGCGTATTCGACGCTGTATCTGGCTTTGCTGGGCGGTCCGAAAAAGCTGCTAGCCTACCGTTTGGCAGATGATACAGCTGCTGAAGCATCTGTGACGCTGAAAAGCGGCGGTGCGACCCCGGCGGATGTGCTGCGCCTGAAGGCTTTGTACACAGGTAGCCGCGGTAATGGTTTCGCTGTAACTGTACAGCCAACTTTGGGTGATGAGCAAGCTCGTGAGGTGCGCCTCTATGAAGGAACCAAGCTACTCGGCACGTACAAAGGCAGTGACGGTACAGCAGCCTCTATTGCCAAGGCCATGAACGAGAACAGCGAAAACGTATGGGTGAAGGCCGAGGTTGTTGGCGACGGCGGCATTCCGGTGGATGTCAGCGGCGTACACCTCACTGGCGGCAACAGCGGCAATAGCAAGTTGGTTAATGCCGATTACATCGCGATGCAGGAGGCACTTGAAGGACAGGAATTTAATGTCTTGGCTCTGGATTATGCAGCTGATCTGGCATTGCTGCAAAGCTTTGCTGCCTGGATCAAGCGTGTCCGCAACGAAGGTAAAGGCGTAATCGCTGTATTCGGCGGTTCTGCGGCAGATGATGTGTCCAAAACAGCCGTCAGCTTGGCCTCTGCACGTTCCCTGGCGCTGAACCATGAAGGTATCGTGAACGTCGGTACAGGCGTACGTCTGGCAGGTACGGACTACAGTTCCGCCCAAACGGCTGCTTATGTAGCCGGGCTGATTGCAGGCCAACGTCTGAATCAATCGGCGACGTATGCGGTTACGCCTTTTGAGGATGTAACCCGCCGCTGGACACGTTCCGAGCAGGAGCAGGCAGTCCGTAATGGTGTCTTCCTATTGTTCTTCGATGGTCGTCAGGTCAAAGCGCTGCGTGGCATCAACAGCTTGGTGAACCCGGCTGCTGGACAAAACAATGCATGGAAGAAAATTCGTTCCATCCGTGTCATGGATGCTATTAATGCTGACTTGCAGCGTGCAGCCGAAGAGACTTACATTGGCAAAATCAACAACACGGTGGAAGGTCGTCTGGCGCTTATCGGTGCGATCAAAGAATACCTGGCACAGCTGTCGCTGAGCAACGTCATCGAAGCAGATGGCTACGATGTCATTCTCGACCCGGCTTACTACGGCGATGCGCCAGTCATCAAACCGGAGCCGGATCAAGTGTTCCTGCAATGGAACGTGAAGCTTACCGACGTGATGGAGCAACTGTTCGGCACATTTTACGTGCAATAAATAAGCATTTTACGTGTACAAGCATTTCGCAGGCAATCAGCAGAAATGGTGTAGCTTGTTAACAACGAGGATTTTGTGAAATCCCGAACTATATTATGGATCATTTTGAGGAGGAAAAAGAAATGTTGGATGCTTCAAGAGTCATTTTAGGTACGTATGGTCAGGCGCATGTGGACGGGGTGTGGCAGACGAATATCAACAAGCTGGAAGCCAGCGTGGAAATGGAAAAACGCGAGCTGAATCTCGTGGGCAATGAGTGGAAGGTGCACAAGCGCGGTATCAAAAAGGGAACGGGAACAATGAGTGGCTACAAGGTCACATCCGATATGATTCGTCGCGGTTTTAACCGTTTTGAGATTATTACTAAATTGGATGATCCAGAAGCCTTCGGACATGAAAGTATTCGTCTCATTCGTTGCACTGCTGACAAAATCCAACTGGCCAACTGGACAGCAGGAGAAGAAGTACAGGAAGAAACGACCTTCACCTTTGAAGGTTATGAGCTGCTTGATCCGATTGTAGCAAACTAAATTGGAAGACGGGGGATGGGATGCTGTCAAGCGTTCCGTTCCCCAAATACAAATGAACAATAAGGGAGAATGACTTATGAGCTTGAATGAGAATATGACAGAAGAACAAATTTTGGACAGCCTGTTTGAAGCTGCTGAAAAACTACCTGAGGAAACGGTCCGCATCAAGCGCCTCGACATGAAAATTGTGCTGCACGGCCTGACCTCCAGTAAGGTGGACAGCATTCGTGAACGCTGCACGATTCGACGGACTGTGAAAGGTGCAGTGGATGAGAAGGTAGATACTGAAACGTTCAACGCCTTGTTGATTTCGGAAGCTACTGGAAAGCTGGAAGTGAAGGGCCTGTCCCTTAACGGTTGGGGCGATCCACGGATTACAAGCCGCTTGAAGCTGTCCGGTGGCGAACAGTCTGTCCGCCGTATGCTGCTGGCGGGTGAACTGGATGCAGTAGGGGATAAGGTGCTGGAACTGTCCGGTTTTGGTGTTGAGATTGCTGATCTAAAAAACTAATCAGCTCCGGGGGAATGACGACGATGCTGTACCACTTGTGGGTCCGGCACCACCTCCGCCCCGGAGACTTTTGGCGGCTTCCCCGCGGTGAGCGCATGCTGCTGCTGGCGTTTGCCGAACAGGAAATGGATAGCATAGCAGCTTCAAAAGCATAAACAAGGAGGTGAACATGATAGATGGCAGAAGCATTAAATTACCGCATGAACCTTGTGATTGATCCTAAAAACGTCATTAAGGCGAACAGAGAATTGCGCGCAATGGAACGCTATTTTGAGCGGATTCAAGGACGTGTGTTGAAAATCGGCCGCACTCGCATGGCCCCGGAAATTGTGCTGAACGATATGGCTTCCAAAGGATTGGATAATCTGTTGAACAAGATTAACCGGGTCAAATCCCAGATTATTAACGCCTCGGGGAATGTGAATTTGAAGGTAAACTCCCAATCTGGCTCAGGCTCCCCGAAGTCTGATAACAATCCGAGTATCGTTTTGCTAAGCACGGCGGTGCAATTGAATACTATAGCTGTAAATGCCAATACAGCAGCTATTGTTGATTTAGGTACTAAGTTGGGATCTGTGACACCAGCTGCAGAGAAAAAAGAAGAGCCTAAGGACGCATTAACTCAGGTAAAGGATTTTCTTGGTAATGTAAAAAAAGTTGGTGAAGGGGTAAAAAGCATATCTGAAGCTCCTGAAGCTTTTAAAAAATTTAAAACTGATTTTGGTATTTTAAAGGGACCGCTCCAGGGAGCTAACCGAAGAGAGAAGTTTAAAGATTTTGCTAGTAAAGCATTAAATGTAGGGAAATCTGGGGGTGAGTTTTTAGAAAAATTTGGAGGGTCTTCAGATTTAATTGAAGGCGGACAGGGATTGTTTGATCAGGCTAAAAGCTTGGGGATGATAAATCCGAGTGAAGCCGCTGGTGTGGTGCCTAGCGCTGCAAGTTCGAGTGCTGCGGCAGATGCAGCCTCAAGTATTATCAGACCAAGTAGTGTTGCAGGTGCAGCTGAGGAAGCTGGATCAGGCTTATTTAAGAACTTTTTAAAAGGTGGAGCGAAAAAACTATTGGGACCTTTAAGCTATGGAATGGATATTGTGAACATCGCGAAGGCTACCTCTGGTAAAGAACGTGCAGAAGCTATCGGTTCCACAGTTGGTGGGACTGCTGGTTCTGCATTAGGCGGAGCTATCGGTTCATTTTTGCTTCCGGGTATTGGTACTGTGGTTGGTTCTACACTTGGGGGTATGGCGGGAGACTTTGTCGGTGGGAAAATTGGTGGATTAGTCTCAGATTATGGTCCAGCCATGATGGACAAAGCGAAGTCCGCTGGTAAATTCCTTGGAGAAAAAGCTTCCCAGGTTACAGGCTGGCTTTCTGATAAGGCTGGAGATTTTGGTAAAGGCTTTTCTGATTTCTTTTCTTTTGGTAAAAAAGATGAACCTAAGAAAGAGCCAGCTAAGCCTCCTGAAGCTCCTAAACCAGCAACCTCTAAACCAGCAATCCCACCTCATTCGAATTTAGGTAAGTCATTTGAGCCCTTAACGCCTATGGCTATAAATTATAGTGCTAGTGCAGTTGCAAACGTACCTCCGCAACCAGGCGTAAAAGGTGTTCCTAATCCTTACGGACCGATGGCTATAGTTAACCAGGGAGTCAATCCAAACCCACTACTGAATACTGCGGCTCATGCGAACAATGGAGCCAAAGCTAAAGGCAAAGGTAATGGTAATCCGACACCTCAAGTAGTACAGATCAGTCCTGAACAAATGGGAACACTGTCTGGCTTTTTGAAGGATTTTAAAACGGAAACCACCAACCAATTCAATCTTCCTGCGGGGGCTGTACAGGTCACTGTACATGAGAACAAGCTGGATGTGGATGGGCTTATTACGCAAATTGGCTACCGTCTCAAAGCTGAAATTCTGCGTGCAACGCAGAATACCAAGCCAGCAGGCGCTGGAGCTATGTAATGGAGTAGATGGTAGCAACGGGGAAGGAGGAAAGAGATGGAATTTAGTTTGACAGATGGTAAAGGGAAAAAATTTCAGTTTCCGGTGAATCCTGAGGAAGTGACGATCTCACGGCAAAAGGGATTTGATACAACGACGATTTTATCCTATGGGGAGTTTGACTTCCCACAAGGGGAGAAGGTGAAGGAAATCTCCTTCTCTTCTTTTTTTCCGAAAGAATACAATCCAGCGTATTGCACATACGAAGATATCCCTGATCCGCAGGAGGCCATGAACACGTTGAATGGCTTTTTGTTATCCAAGAACCCGCTACGTTTTATTATTACGGAGACAGCCGTGAATGTGCCAGTAATTGTGGCATCTCATAATTCGATCTTTCGCGGCGGCGAGTATGGGGATGTGAATTTTGATCTGTCACTGCGGACCTGGAGTGATATGAAAGTTGCCAAAAAAGCTGGTGGCACAGGAAGTAAGGCGGCTGTGGTCAACAAAAAGCCCCGCACAGATATGAAAGAAAAGAAAAAAACATATACGGTTAAGTCCGGGGATTCCTTGTCCAAAATTGCCAAGCTGGAGTTGGGGGACAGTTCGCAATGGAGTCGTATTTATCAGCTTAATAAAAAGGTCATTGGACAAAATCCGAATGCGATTAAACCGGGACAAAAGCTGGTGCTGTCATGAGCTATAAAGTCATGTTACAGGATAAATATGATTTGTCGCCGCTTGTGGAGAACATTAATTTGAGGGATTCGCTGGAGCAAATCGCCTATCAGGGCACGGTCAATCTGGTCGTTACGCCGGATATGCCCGCCATTTCCCCTGGGATGTCCATTCGGGTTAGTGGGATTCCTTATGGTAAAAAGGATTATGTTCCCTTGTTGTCTCCAGCGGTGATCTGGGAAGTAGAAACCTCTAACAACGGACTCAAACGTATGACGCTGACGTTATATGACCGTACGGTGTATTTGGACAAGTCAGAGGATGAATATTTACTTCCTGCCAAGCAGACGGCTACTCAGCGTTTTCAGAAGTATGCTAGGGACTGGAAGCTGAAAATCGCTTCATTGCCAGATACGAAAAAAACGCTGGGACGCGCCGTATACCGCACACAGTCCATCTATTCTATGATGCTGGGAGATCTGCGCGAAACGGCAAAGGCGGGGGGGAAGCTGTATCATCCACGGATGATTTCTTCCGGCTTGGAGCTGTACGAGCTGGGAACGAACAAAGATGTGTATGCTCTGGAGAGAGTCACGGATACAACTCAATCCCGTACGCTGGAAGGTGCGGCCACGAGAGTGAAGGTACTGGCTACGGCTGCCAGTGAATCAGGCAATGAGGTACCATCCAAGGTGATGGCGCTTGAGGAAAAGGACATTGCCAAATATGGGACACTTCAGGTGATCGTGCAGGATGACGAGGTCAAGTCTGGGGCAGCAGCACGTGAGTTGGCCAAAAGTAAGCTGAGAGGCATACAACAAACGATATCGGTAAATGCACCGGA
Source organism: Paenibacillus sp. FSL P2-0322 (assembly GCF_037975315.1). Taxonomy (NCBI): domain Bacteria; kingdom Bacillati; phylum Bacillota; class Bacilli; order Caryophanales; family Paenibacillaceae; genus Paenibacillus; species Paenibacillus sp. FSL P2-0322. The sequence continues at coordinate 1,328,311 of NZ_CP150243.1, forward strand.
TATGAACACGATTCGAGCAGGAGATGCGGTAATGTTAGGTTCCATAAAGCTGTTGGTCATTTCAGTGAGCAGGGAATTAGGTAACCCCGGCAGTATGTCGCTGGAGCTCGGAACGTATGACGATGTAAAAAGGAGGTTTTACCTTGAATAAGGACCCCTATGGGCATTTGGCTACTGCGCTGCAATCTTCTTTTCATAAGCATACCAAGCAAGCACTGAGTGGGGTAGGCGCGGTACTAGGAACGATCACCTCCACGGGACTCAAGCTGGACGATTTTAAACATGAGCTTCAGGATTATCTGGTCGCCGAGCTACCGGGGCTGCTGTCTGTACCACGTCATATGTATAAAGGCACCTCAACCGCAGTGGAATCGGAAAATTGGGAAGGCAAAGAGCTGAAAACTTCCTTTTATATCGGGGAAGACGAGCTGGAGGATGTGAATCTCAGTTTGAACGAAGGTCTTAAGCCTGGAGATCGTGTACTTGCGGTTCGGGTGAATAGCGGCAATGATGTGGTGGTCGTGTGCAAGGTGGTGAGTGGACGTGGCTAATTTATTCCCCGAAACAGATGATATGATCTGGACAGACACGGATATGACCGACCCGGATGTACTGGAGGATAACCGTGCGGTATTTGGGCGAAGCTGGCGGTTTGATTTTGAAGCTGGTGAGTTTGTTATGAGCCCTAGCCGTAAAATCGTGACTACAGGCGAGAAAGAAGCCTGGGTACAGTGGTGTGAAAAAGCGATTCGCACTCCTCGCTACCGGCATGTGATCTATTCACCTGACTATGGGAGTGAGCTGGAGGAGCTAATTGGCAGCAGCTATGGGCACGGTGTGCAAGAAAGCGAAATTAAACGCATGGTCACGGAGGCATTACTAGCAGATGCACGTACGGCTAGTGTGGATCAATTCACGTTTCGCTGGGAAGGTGAGGCGTGCCATTTTAGCTGCCAGATTACGAACGTGCGAGATGAAACAGAAATTGTGGAAAGTGTGGTGATCTAATGGCAGACTTGCCGGAATATTTGGTAGACCAGACGGAAGAGGGAATTTTAAATCGGATGCTGGAAAAAGTGCCTTCGGACATGGATAAGTCCGAGGGCTCTTTTATTTGGGATGCACAGGCGCCAGTAGCGTTTATGCTATCCGAAGCGGCAATCTGGGCGCAGGAGCTACTGCGACGTGGCTTTGCCAGCACAGCAGCCAGCGACAACCCGGATTTTCGCTCGCCGGAGCTGGATTTGCGGACAGCAGAGCATGGGGTGACACGGCGAGAAGCGGTTGCTGCCTCAGGTATGGTCAGTTTTACAGGCACAGCGGGAACGACCGTCCCGGCGGGAACGTTGGTGGCGACCCCGGCAGATGATGTATCCGGGGAAGCCTCCATTGAGTATGCGATCACGGCATCGGTCACGCTGGATGAACAAGGTGCCGGGGAAGCTGCTATTCGGGCGGTGAATCCCGGGCGCAGCGGTAATGTGCCTGCGGGTGTCATCCAAGTGATGGCAACCCCGGTTAGCGGGGTCGCCTCTGTGATCAATACGGAGGAAACCAAAAGTGGTACAGACGTTGAGAGCGACCAGTTGTTGCTGGAGCGTTTTTATGCCAAGGTGCGGAACCAGGGTACCAGTGGCAACAAGGCGCAGTATACCCAGTGGGCGAATGAGATTGCTGGAGTTGGTGGCGTAGAAGTTGTTCCTCTCTGGAAAGGGCCGGGAACAGTAGGGTTATATGTGCTGGATACGGATAAACGCGCGGCCAGCCCGGATATCGTGGCTGCGGTGCAGAAATACATTGATCCGACTCAGGATGGACAAGGAGAAGGGCTGGCACCAGCGGGCCCTGTGGTGACGATCATGCCAGCGACAGAAGTGGAAATTAATATCTCAGTTAAGGTACAGCGTACCAAAGAGAAGCCGTCCACACTGGATGAAATCAAAAAGCTGATCGAAAGCGGTGTGCGGACGTATTTGAAGCAGCTTGCTTTTTACAAAGAAGACCCGTTGGTACGGTATACCCGGATTTCTGCTGTGCTGCTCGACATTCCGATTATTATTGATTTCTCTGAACTGAAAATCAATGGACAGAGCAATCAGAATATTGAGATTGGATCAGGTCAGGTGGCAGTGCTGGGGACGGTGAGCGTCAGTGAGTAACAATGGAACGAACAGTTTTGAAGATTTATTGAATAATTCAGACCAGGGAAAACGTGCAAACCGTAGTGACACTTTTGTTAATCGGGTAACTATAGCGGGAGATACATTGGGCCAAATGAGCAGCGAGCGGGGACGCGAGCTGCTTTCCTATTTGCCTGCCTATTATGAAACCTCACGTGTAATGCGTTCCGATATGGATGCTAAAGGAAGCGAATTGGACGCTTTGTATCTTGCAATGGATGCAACGGTGGGACAGTTTTTCGTACGTACCGCCACGTGGGGGTTGGAACGCTGGGAAATGGAGCTGGGGATTGAAACCGATCTGACGAAGCCATTGGACCAACGGCGTGCGGTGGTGGAGTCGAAGCTGCGAGGGGCAGGAACTTTTTCCGGCCGGCTTGTCAAAAATGTAGCGGAGGCGTATGACGGAGGCACTGTAGATGTTATCTTTCATCCCGCCGAATGGGGATTTACCGTCAAATTTATGGATACCATCGGGATTCCGCCTAACGTGGAGGATCTTAAAGAAGCCATTGAGGAGATCAAGCCCGCTCACATGGCGGTGGAGTACAAATTACGCTACCTGACCATTGCTGAAGTCGAGTCTATGACCGTCTATGAAAATGAACATACAACACAGGATAGATATTTAGGAGGTGGCGCATAACATGGCAAGCGAAAAAACACCAAATCTTGGCTTAAATCAAATTGACCGCACATCGCCCAAAACCACGTATTTTGATCTGGAGAAGTATTTGGACCAAAACTGGCGCGCTGTAGATGATTTTGCAGGTGATGTGAATGATGGTGTGAATGCGATCAAGAAGCGTCTGGATACGACGGATCGTAAGGCGGTAACTTTGGAACCTGGGGTACAAATTGTTCATGCGGAAAAGGCATCTCCGTTTTCGCTGACGGGGATGAGCGGGCGTACGTTGGTGAATCTGTTGGGGCGGGCAGGCTCTGGTGACCAAATCGGTAGCCTTTTAGGTTGGGATGCCGATCTTGCAGTTGATACATCTAATAAGGCGCAGGGTATGGGATCAATCAAGGTCACTGCAAAGAATGCCACCGGCGTGTATAACGTGTACAGTAGCGGATTTAAGCTTACTGGCGGAAGGTACTATATCGCCCTGGCTGATGTTAAAAACATCAATGCTTCAAATAATATTTATGTAAACTTTTCTACGGGTGGTAATAAGGCGCTCAAGCAGTCCATAGATAAGAGTCAATTTGTAACGATCTATACAAAATGTGCACCGGCAAACGATACTGCGATAAACTTGGAAGTTTCAGCGATTTCCACAGCAACGGGTCAAGCTTTTTATGCAGACGCGATTCGTCTCTATGAAGTTAGCGCCTCAGAATATGCTGCGCTGGATAGCATGGTTGCTGAACAGGTAGCTGCCAAATATCCATATGTAGACAGCGTAACGCCTGTGCGTAATCCGTATGCGATTCGGTATGGGGAGAATTTGGCCCCCCATTCCTTTTATTCTTGGAACGCTAAGGTGGGAACACCCGTTATTAAAGATGATCGAAGTGTTGTTGTTTCATCTTCCAATATAATGATATCTTCCATCTACCCATTAGTTTCTGGTCAGAGTTACACTATTTCCGCTCAGTCGAGTGGGTCAACGGGTAGAATACATGTAAATACACAAAACGAGACTGCGGTTGTCGGTAATGTAACAGGTATCGGACTTATCTCTTACACATTCACAGTTCCGGTAGGCACTAATGGTGTAGTGATCCGCTTGTTGGGGACATCCACTGACGATATAACGTTTTCCGATGTTATGCTTAACATCGGCAGCACAGCAAAAACATTCAGGTCGCGTGAAGACTCCATGCTTGCTCTCCAAACAGATCTGTACGCCGATCCGGTGACAGGTGGTAGTGCCGATAGGGTGTTTGAGCAGGATGGGCAGTATTTTAAAAGTAAGATGTGGAAGAGTTTGGTATTAGATGGATCGTTACCTTGGTTTTTTTTCTCGTCAGCAATGGGATATAAAGTTGTTCGTCTACCTATCACTAACGGCAGGGTTGATAGTGAGAGGATAACCAAGTTCGATGGTAAGTTGATTCAGCATGTTTTCCCACTGAGTGAGTCAGACCAATCCCACCTTAGCCCAGATTCGGGCGTAGTTGGTCTGTCCATCTCGAGCGCAGACAGCGGATGGGGAGACAACTATACGCCAACAACGGACGAAATTAAAGTGTATTTTATGGGTTGGAAAATGTATGATGCAGGAATATATACTCCAGAGGCGGCACAAGCAGCAACCACCGCGACATATAACGGTACAGGCACAAAATACTGGGTGCATCGTATTGGTGCAGCTACCTATTCCAAACCTTTGCCTACAGCTTCTTATGCGGAATTCACGTCATATCAACTCATTTACCAACTTGCAGTTCCAGTTGTAGAGCATATTATCAGTGAAGGGCAACTATCCTTTGTTGAGGGCGATAATCAGATTGAAGTAGGTACGGGGATTGTACTGCGCGAAAGCTCAGGTATTAATACGATTCCCGGTGCTTATGCCTATGTGAATGCCGAAAGCCCTTTAAAATACAAACCGAGGAATATCCTTGCTGTGTACAAGAATGGTAAAAAGGATTCACGGTGGGAGGTTGTTATTAGGCCAGGTTCGGACGCCTTCGCACCCATAGGGGTAGCGTTTTCGCGGTTAGTTGTGGGGTTGTATGACCCAGCGGACAGCTTTTCAACAACCTACTTTATGACTGACGCATCTCCAGCCGTACCATTCACAGGCTCCTACACAGCCAACGAGAAGACGCTTTTAGCGGACTTGGTGGAAAGTGTGCAGCAGAACACGGCGAGGGTGTCGGTGCTTGAGAACAAGAAGGCTGACAAAGATAATCCTGCATGGCTTACACCGACGTTGCTTAATGGGTGGACTAACATAGATACATCATTGAGCCAAATATCCTACCTAAAAGATTCAAATGGTTACGTCCACATAAAAGGTGTAGCCAAACCAGGCGCGATGAATACGAATGTGTTTCAGTTACCTGTAGGGTATAGACCTTCTCGAACGATCGTGGCTGGTGTGGCAGCGAATACAGACAAAGATCATGACGTTTTAGGGCGAATAAACATTGGAGCCAATGGCAACGTTGCGATACTTGCCGTAGCTGGCATCACGATAACAAATACTGGTTGGGTTAGTTTGGACAGTTTGCCGCCGTTTCTGGCTGAACAATAAGGAGGTCTAACACATGAAAGCAGTACCTAAAGTAAATACAAACGGCCTCTATCTGGAGGACGAGCTGGTGGACGATGCCTTTTCAGGTGTCGTCCCTTTTTATACTCCATCTTCGCCCACGCTATCTGATACAAAGCAGCAGCTAGACACCCATCGGCTTACTGACAGTAGCTCTAGTACCATAAATGGAACAAGTTCAGAAAGCATCTTTGCTGGTTATACGATAGCAATTTCAGTGCCGCCAGGCTTATATCATCCTCGTTTTGATATCCAAGGCTGGCTGACTTATGAAGCGGAATATAACCAAAAATTGATAGAAGCACAGGGTGCGTATGAGCAGTTGAACAAGGAATCTCAGGCAGCATTTCAGAAGCTGCATGATGAATGGCAAAACAAGCCGGAAAACGAACGCGGGGATGAACCTGTATATTTTGCTCAGACATTCACGGCTCCAGAACGAAGAGACCCAACGACGTTCTGGAGTGAAGGATTAAGTGCCGAAGCGATTAAGGAACTGACACAAAAAGCAGAGCAACAGCCAAGTGAGACAGATCAATTGAAGCAGCGTATTGCAGATCTCGAAGTAATGCTGACTCAGCTCATGCTTGGTAGCACAGGAAAATAACGTGTACTGACTATTATATATAGCAAAAATTTTTATATAAAAGAGGTGAAGTCATAACTATGACCGCTTTAACAGAGGCTCAATTGCGTATTTGTGCTCATGCTTGCATCACCCGCTATGAGCGGGGAGAGGGCGATATAGCAACGATCATGGGAAGCTACATTTTAGATGAAGAACAACGTGAACAAGTAATGAAGATTATTTTATCCAAGCGTTCTGATCTGGTAACGGGCAACGTAGGTGATTCATCATCAACTGAAGCTCTGAATGAGCAGGAAGAAACGGTTAAATGGTATAACTCTATTTTCCGTAAAAAAACAGTATAGAGAACAAAACAAAGATAATTGTTTATTTGCCCTTGGATCAGTCCAAGGGCATTCATTTTACACCTTGGTTCAGAAGGGGGAACAAACATGCATGAAAAGATCGATCAGATTTGGCTGGGGCTATCCACGGGGACCTTGATCGGTTATTTTTTTGGGGGGTGGACCACAATGTTGACGTTGCTGTGGTGGATGGTCGTGATCGACTTTTTCACTGGATGGGCAGCGGCCTGGATTAATGGAGAGCTAAAAAGCCGCCAGGGGTATTACGGTATTTTTCGCAAGGTTACCGTGTTTTTGCTCATTACGGTAGCTCATCTAATCGACGGTATTCTCGGGGATGCACATTACTTCCGGGATGCCGTCGTTTTCTTTTATTTAGCGAACGAGTTGTTGTCCATTATTGAAAATGTGGGCAGAATGGGAGTGCCGATGCCGGATATTTTGCGGAATGCGGTAGCTATTTTTGAGTCTAAGTCGAGTGGAGAAAAAATAAAGCCAACCGACCCTTCCGACAAAGAAAATAAAGCTTCATAAAGTGCCACCAGTAGCCACTACCAAAATAGGCAGACTACCTTTTTGCCCTTTTTTCGGTATAAAAGTGGAAAAGCCCAGACCGTATGGATGGTCCAAGCATATGGATAACAGAGACAGAGTGAGCTACAACATTATGAATGATAAGGAGGGAACGCCTTATGCAGAATCGCAGCCCTAACGCTGCCGAAGGCATTGACGTGTCCCGATATCAGGGAACGATTGATTGGAAACGTGTACGAGCCGATGGTAAATCGTTTGCCTTTATTAAAGCGAGTCAAGGACAGCGTTACGTCGATCCGACATTTATCACGAATGCAAAAGGGATCAAGGCAGCCGGGATTCTCCTGGGAGCTTACCATTTTGTAGATGCAACTAGTGTAAACGCAGCAAAAGCGGAAGCCAGGCATTTCGCCGAGGTGCTGGATCAGATGGGGGGTGCGAAAGCGCTGGACTTACCAGCGGTGATGGATTACGAAAATAATCCGGGAGGGCTTAGCTCGGCCGCGATTCATGAGGTTGCGTTGGCATTTTTAACAGAATTTGAACGGGTAAGTGGCCGTAAGCCGATGGTATATACAGGGAATGCTTTTGCTGCCCATTTCAAAGCCCCATTGGGTAGTTATAAGCTGTGGATTGCGCGTTATAGTACACGGGTGCCCGGCGACACCACGGCATGGAAGCGCTGGGACTTTTGGCAATACAGCGATAGTGGACGGGTTGATGGAATTCAAGGGCCGGTTGACCTGAATGTATACGCCGGAACAGAGGCCGAGCTACGCCAAGCATTTGCAGGAGAAGAGGGGGATGAGCCAATGACAGCAGAGGAAAAAGCGGCATTTAAGGCCCTGCAGCAGCAGGTCGCTGCCCTTGAAAACAGCAAAGATGTGCTCAAGCAGACGTTGAATGAACAGAGCGCTTATATTAAAAAAGTGGATCAGCGGGTAGCTGAACTGGAGGCGCGTCAGGCTATGCCTGTACCGGCCTGGGCGAAGGAAGCGATGGCTGCCGCTGTTGCAGTTAATCCGACAAGCTCGATTGTGGATGCGAAACTGCCAAGCAGTTACGATTTTTATCGCTTACTGGTCGTACTGAACCGTCTGGGTGTGTTTAAAACAACCAAATGATCTTCGAAAGAACTCATTCACTGCCAATCCCACTTTTATATGAAATGAGTAAAGCAGTTACGCCCGAAGTCTAAATAGACAGGCGGTTGAAGGCAACCGCCTGCCCTTATTGCACCCTTATTCGAAAAGCAATTCAATATCCTCTTGGCTAATCCGAGCAGATTCAAAGTCCGAAGGAGTGAAGTGAACATTTTGCTGACTAATCGTAAAATCAATCACACGGTTTAGAGTTTGGATATACATATGCATAAATTCAGTTATACTTTCTTTTTCAAACAATTCCGTGCTGTACATCATATGGACCACCAACTGGTCGTTAACAATCAGGCTGTTGATTTCGATGCCAGCCGTTAGATGATTGGCGTAGTCCACATCTTGAAGGCCTGGAGTATGCTTATATACATAGTCTGAACTCTGACTTTCGTGATCGAACTGTCCCAGATAATTGAAGCGTAGGGGACGAATCTTTTTACTTTTTTCAATAGCTCCTTGCATGTATTTTAAAATGCCATAACCGATACCCTGTTGGGGAATGCGTCGGCGCAGTTCCTTGACATATGCAATGACACTGCCTATTTCTGTACCTGGCACTTGAATACGTAAGGGATGTAACGCCGTAAACCAGCCAACCGTTCTGGATACGTCTACGTGATCCAGGCTCCTTCCGTGATGCTCAACCTCATAAGTGAAATCGTCCAACCCGATCCATTCCTTTACACTTAACGCCAAGGCAGCTAGCAGTAAATCCACAGGCTCAGTATGATAGACCTGATTCGCCTTGGTGAGCAGTTTGTGCGTATGGGTAGGGGAAAGTACTCCTTCGACGACTGCACATGAAGCATAGTTTACGGCAGTAGCTGGCTGGCTTGTGATGAATGCTGGAAAATGGTCGTTGCCGCCCTCCATTTCATTCCAAAAATCAAGCTCCTCCCGTAGATCCGCAGTAGTGGAATAATGATGAAGCTCCTTGGCAAAGGTTTGAACAGAGGCTGTTTTTCTTGAAAAATGTACCTCCTTGCCTTCTTCTAAGGCATGATAAGCCTCCAATACATCCTCCAATATAATTCTCCAGGAAACTCCATCTACAACCAGATGATGCGCAGTGATGAACAATTCCCAGGTTCCTTGTCCGTGATCGAATATAGCTGCTCGAATAGGAAGACGGTGGGACAAATCGAAACCGGATTGCAAGCTATGCACCAGCTTATTGAATTCATGCTGCCAAGCCTCTGCTGAAATAGGCGTCATGTCATAACAATCCAGCTTGAACGGGATTGCAGTGAGTTCCGGGTTATAAAATAACTTGCCATCCGGGTGTATGCTCATCCTTAAAGCATCGTGATGTTCAATTACTTTGTGAAATGCCTTTTCTAGAGCAGAACGATCCATTTCATTTTTCAGCAGAAGCAAGACCGATTGATTATAGTGATGAGGATTATGAAATGACTGCTCCATAAACCACAAGGAGATCGGTGTAGGCTGAATTTCTCCGCTGACGGGAGCTGAAGAATCGTACAGTCGGCTCTTTTGGCGTGTGTAATGAGCAAGCTCTGCTATACTGGGATGCGCTAAAACATCCTGTACACCCACTTCCAAATCATAGTTATTTAATTTGGATGTCATCTGGATCGCTTTAATAGAGTCTCCGCCCAGTGCGAAGAAATTATCGTGGATACCTATGATAGACGTATGGAACAGCTCTTCCCAAACCTGCACGAGAATGCTTTCCACCGTATTATGGGCTTCCTCATATATGTCAGTTAATCCAGAGGACACGTCTGGTACAGGAAGCTTTTGCTTGTCCACCTTGCCATTGGATGTAAGCGGGATGATTTCCAGCTGGAGTATGTGGCTTGGTACCATATAATGGGGAAGACAAGCATGTAAATAATCTTTGAGAAGCTTGGGAGAGATAGCACGATCAGATACATAATAGGCACACAAAACGGGATATCTATTCGCATCGCCTGTTTCCACAACGTTTACGACAGCATGCTGGATGTCAGGATAGGAGGATAAAGCTCCTTCAATCTCACCCAGCTCGATACGAAAGCCTCTGATTTTGACTTGGTTATCATTTCGGCCAAGGTATTCGATCAGGCCATTTTCCAGCCGTATCCCCATGTCACCGGTTTTATACATTCGTTCGCCAGGAACAAAAGGATTATCGAGAAACCTTTCTTTTGTGAGTTCCGGTCTGTTCAGATATCCTCTTGCCACTCCATGACCGGAAATGTAGATTTCTCCTTTTACCTGCACAGGAACAGGCTTTAAGTGCGTATCCAGCAAATATACAGCCACGTTATCGGAAGGCACACCGATGGGAACGGATCTTCTGCTATCCCGGTCTGCATCATACATATGGATCATGCAGCCTACGACGGTTTCCGTAGGTCCGTACTCATTGAACAGGGCAATACTTCCGCCAAACTTGTCATGAATGTTGTGAGCAAGACTGACTTTGAGATCTTCTCCTCCTACAATGTATTTGCGGACGCTCGATGTACGAATGTCCGACTCTTGTAGAAGGGACAAGTGAGCGGGAGTTAGCTTTACAATGGTTGTACGTTGGTCTTTCATCATGCGGAACAATACAAATTCGCCGGGATCATCATCTCTGTAGAGGTTGATGGCATGTCCGCTGATTAATGGGGTGAATATGGAAGTGACAGTCAGATCAAAGGCTATTGACGAATAACAAGCAAAGACCTCGTGAGCTGCGGACAAGTAGGTTTTATTCGCCCACCATATGTAATTCACAAGTCCCTTGTGCGGAACTGCCACTCCTTTAGGTTTGCCTGTGGAACCGGAGGTGTAAATTACATAAGCGAGCTGGTTCGGTCCGCTTTGTGGCTTCAAATTCGAGCAATCTCCATGGTACAGGGATGCATCGTCTATACGATAAACTCCTCTGGAAAATGAAATATCATCATCTAATGGTGCATCGGTAAGAAGCAAAGCAGCCCAGGAATCCTCCAGCATATAGCTAACACGGTCAGCTGGATAGTGAGGATCTATAGGCAGATAGGCCCCACCTGATTTCAACACAGCTAAGACCGAAATGATAAGCTCAAATGAATGCCCAGCCATGATCCCCACGATACTCTCTTGCCCAATACCACGGCTTTTTAAAAACCTCGCCAGTTGGTTAGCTTGTTCATTTAACTCACGATAGGTTAACGTGTGCTCTTCAAAGTAACAGGCAATATTAGTAGCTTTTTCAACGACTTGCTGCTCAAATAACTGAGTAATGGTTAGGGACGAGGGATAGGAAGAACGTGTTTGATTCAGCCCATAGATCAGCTCATTTTGTTCCTGCGGAGATAGCATTTCAATTTCCGCAATCGGGGTCTGTGGCTGCTCGATCATCTCGCGAACGATATGAATGATATACTCAAACATTTTTGCGATCTGCGTCTCACTGTAAGAATTCACTTTATAGTCAAAGTCCAGCGTAATTCTTCCGCTCCCCTCCCAGTCACGAATAACCAGTTGCAGCGCATAAGGTTGATAACCACTGAAAACCTCCTGAACTTCATAGGGGCACCCATCAAATTGGGGACTAAATTTCATATTGTAATAATTAACACACATACCAAACAGACTGTTATATCCTTTTTGAGCAAGCTCCAGGTCACTAGCTAGAAGATCATATGGATATTTTTGATGAAAATAAAAATTCATCAGCTCTGCCCCCACATGCTTCATCAAAGAGCAGGCATCTAAAGCTTCATCCAGTTGGATGCGAAACGGCATGGTGCTGGTGAACATACCAAACGTATTTTTTTGTTTTTTGCCCGATCTGTTTAGGACTGGAGTCCCGATCACCACATCGGTTTCTTGAGTCGTCCGGTAGATGTAAAGCAGAAGGGCGGATACGAATAATACGTTTACAGAAAGTTTGGAGCTTTGGATAAAGGTCTGAATTATACGTGAAGTTTCACTGTCGATGGCAAAGGACGTTCGAACGGCCGAAATATCTTTGCTTTTGTTGATAGGTATCATGTCGGGTAAGGTTTGAAATTTTTCATGCCAGAATATTTTATTTTTAATAAAACGCTCAGATGTTAAATAGGCTTGTTCTTGATCAATGATAGGTATGTAGGAATATTCTTCATCAGCAGGCAGGGGGCTGTGGTTAACCAGTAGTGTATAATACTGCGAAATTCGTTCAGACACGATATGTAAGGCCCAACCGTCTGCAATAATATGATGAAATTGACCCAAATAACCAACATCAGCAGGCCCCAGTTTAAAAATAACAAAAGAATACAGTTTGGCATTCAACAGAGGCATAACCTGTCCGCTCACAGCCTTCAGCCATTGTTCAAAATGAAGTAACGGATCAGGCTCATGACTAAAATCAATACATGTGATCTGCTCCTTTTCATAGGGCTTTACGTACTGTACGGGTTCTCCATTTTGCTCTTCGATCTGGATGCGGAGGCCTTCCGTTTTGGAAATGAAGAGTTGAATCGCTTTCTCCAGCGCGTCAAACTCTAGTTCCTTTTGAATGCGTACAAGTCCGGTCAAATTGTGCATGGCTGTCGTACCATATATTTTCTCGTTATACCAAACTCTTTTTTGAGAATGCGTTAATGCATAGAACATCCATTAGCCTCCTTATACATGCAGATATTGAAAAACATAGAGTCTACATAAAAATGATCCTAGACCACCCAATAAAAACAATCAAGCAGAAAAAATGTATTTTTAAACAAAAAATAAAACGGATTTTCGACAATTTTATTCCAATTTAAAAAGGCGAGTTCCCTTTAAAAGGTTTCCGTAGGTTTACAATGGAATTTTTAAAAAAGTGTGAATTAGCTCACTACATCCGATATGGATGAAATGTTAAGGTGTTAATACAATTTCGATAATATTGATAAATATTAATTTATAAGTATTTCTGGTAATTGACTCTCCGATTTCGCAATCAATATCCTGGCATTCTTCCTTAATTTTCCTTTAAATAAATCCATTCCTATTTAACATATATTTACTCTTAAACTATTTAATTATCCATAAATTAAATATACAAATTGTGTATATTTATTCATGATGTTGAATACTATTTATCCTAGTTTTTTTATGTAATTACTAGATAAATAGTCTTACATATATTGGTCAAGCAAGCTTTGATTACATATTACAAAGAAAGCTGGAGCGATTATGGAATGTAAAAAGATGATCATGAGAAAAATGGCAGCGGTTATCCTGATTTTCGCTTTAGTGGCTACATGTATTCCGCCCAGTCGTGCGGAGGCCGCAGCAGGATTGGATGAAAACACCACTCAGCGTTTGGAAGCATTTATTCATGAGAAGATGCAGGAAGGTCATATCCCTGGAATGACAGTTATTGTGGTTCGTGGAAAGGAAACGGCCTATCTCAAAAGTTTTGGGTATGCCAATGTGGACAAGCAGGTTCCTGTAACACCCGAGACAAGCTTTGAAATTGCCTCTTGCTCCAAAGGATTTACAGCACTTGCCGTGCTGCAACTACAGCAGCAGGGGTTGTTGAAGCTGGATGATCCCGTTTCAAAGTTTTTTCCATGGTTTCAAGCCAAGTATAAGCACCAAAATGTCGAGATTACACTGCGGCAGCTGTTACATCACTCCAGTGGCATTCCATGGTACACAATTACCGACATCCCGATCTCCAACCGTCCCGATTCACTGGAACAGGTTGTACGAAATGTGAATGGCCTGGAATTACATAATCGTCCTGGCGAACGCTTTGAATATGCCACCATTAACTACGCAATCGTGGGGGCTGTCATTCAAAAGGTCACAGGGCAACCTTACGAAGATTATATGAAGACCCATATTTTTCAGCCTTTAGGTCTGAATAAAACTACTCTTTATCCCACAGAAGCCGCACCCACGATGGCAACAGGCTACAAGAACGGCTTTTTTCAAGCACGTGAATATCAATCCCCTGTCTTTAGAGGAAACCGTCCCGCTGGTTATATCATGATGGACGGAAATGACCTCGCCACTTGGCTCAAATATCAGTTGGGCAGCCTGAAATCTCCCATGACTCCATTAATTATGGAAACTCATGCGCCTGACCGCACCGTTACCCCCAGCAAGTTTGATATGTCGTCTTATGCTATGGGCTGGGCTGACTACCAAAGTGGAAACGGAGAGGTGTCCAAGGCTGGATTAAATCCGAATTTTTCTGCTTATATGGTTTTTCGCCCTCAGGATCAGCTGGCTGTAGGGATTATGGCAAACAACGGTACCACGTTAACGTATATCACGGGGCATGGTCTTATGGACATTTTACGAGATCGTCAGCCTGTGTCTCCGTATGAGCCAGATCAGAAAACAGACAATGCGTGGTCCGTTATTACGATCATGCTGGCATGTTATGTGCTGGCGGTAGTGGTCCTGTTGATGACGGTGGTACGAGATATCATCCGCAAACAACGTGTTTTGAAGCCTTTGAATCCAAAAAAGCTGCTCACATGGCTGCTATTTTTACTTTGCAGTACACCATTTTTGTATGGAGTTTATCTGGTTCCTACAGCCATGCAGGGCGTTTCTTGGACAACTGCGATCGTCTGGTCTCCGTTTAGCTTTCCGTTTGCGATTGCAGCCTTGGGGCTGGGATTGCTCTTGAGCTTTGGCTACCTGGTGTTGGGTACGCTTTTTCCGAACACAGACGAAAATAAACGCTCGCTTCCTTTACTGGTAATGATGAGCTTGCTGAGCGGGGCGGCGAATGCTTTTGTCATTTTTATCGTCAATTTCTCAATTGGCAGCGAAATACCGCTCAAATATCTGCTGTATTATTTCGGATTAGCGCTGGCGGTTTATATTTTCGGTCGCAAGCTGATTGAAACCAAATTAGTGAAGATTACCTACAACATGATTTATCGAAAACGAATGGAACTGATTCAACGTGTGCTACACAGCTCTTATGACAAATTAGAACGCATGGACAATGGCAAAATTTTAGCCACTTTAAATAATGATACAGAGATGGTGGGCTTCTCGGCCAATGTGGCGGTGGGGTTCGCGACCAGTCTACTGACAGTCATCTGCTGCTTTGTTTATCTCGGTACGATTTCATTTTGGGGCACGATACTCTCCCTGGCTGTCATTGCGGTGATTGCCGCATTTTATAGCATCGTCAGCGGTACGGCTAACCGCTATTGGGAAGAGGCGAGGGATACCCAAAACGTGTATTTGGGGTTCATCGACCATATGCTCAAAGGTTTTAAAGAGCTTAGTATGCATGGACGCAAAAAGACGGAGTTTAGCAGCGATATTCAGGATAGCTGTGAACAGTATCGTCAAAAACGCTCCGTGTCCCGCATTAAATTTACCAATGCACTGGTGCTGGGCGAGACGCTGCTGATTTTAATTTTAGGTGTAGTTACCTTTGTGTTCCCGACGATTTTCCCGAACATTAAGGATTACACATTAATTCAATTTGTTGTCGTGTTCCTCTACTTGATCGGACCCATCAACGGATTGTTGCAGGCTGTGCCGGAGCTGTTCCAGATTCGGACCTCCTGGCGAAGAATTAAAGCCTTTATTGCGGAAATGCCGACTGATGACAGCGGAGAAGTGTATGATACTGCGAGTTTTGTGGATGAAGAAGTAGCTGTGGAACGAATAGGCTTTCACAACCTTAGCTTCGAGTACAGCAACGTGACTGGAGAATCCAGCTTTTTGGTCGGACCTATTACACTGGAAGCGGCTAAAGGACAGATTATTTTCATCACAGGTGGCAATGGCAGTGGTAAAACGACGCTTGCTAAATTAATGACTGCTCTCTATCCTCCACAAACGGGATACATCACGATCAATGGAGAGGTCATTGATGCCCGCACGTCGGGCGAGTATTTTTCCACCGTCTTCTCTGATTTTCATCTGTTTGAGCGCTTGTACGACATTGATTATAAGGAAAAGCAGTCCGACATTGAGCGTTATCTGAAAAGACTGGGACTGGAGGAAAAAGTAACGGTCAAGGATGGATATTTCAGTACGCTCAAGCTATCAGGTGGACAACGAAAGCGGCTTGCGCTTTTGATCTGTTATCTGGAAGATCGACCCGTATATTTGTTTGACGAATGGGCTGCCGATCAAGATCCGGAATTCCGCAAGTTCTTTTACCATACACTTCTGCCTGAAATGAAGGCGGCGGGTAAAATTATTTTCGCCATTACGCATGATGACCATTATTTCCATACCGCAGACCGACTGCTGAAGATGGAAATGGGGCAGATGAAGGAGCTGGAGGTGCTGAGTGCTGAAGTCAGTGGCTCATAACCAATCCATTAAAATTCATGAAAAAGTGTGGGCTTAACATGGAAAACTACATTGTTGTCAAAGGTGCAAGACAGCACAACCTGAAAAATATCTCCTTGCGGATTCCGCGAGATCAACTGGTTGTTTTCACGGGAGTTAGCGGCTCGGGTAAATCATCGCTTGTCTTCAATACACTATATGCGGAAGGGCGACGACGCTTAATGGAGTCGCTGTCCGCATATGAACGAATGGGTTTGCGAAAAACCGAAGAGGCGGATGTGGACTTGATCGAAGGGTTGTCTCCGGCAATTGCGATGGAGCAAAAGACGGTCTCGCGCAACCCGAGGTCAACCGTGGGTACATTGACCGAAATCTCCTCTTTTGTCCGGTTGTTGTTTTCACGAACAAGTCGGGCGGTTTGTCCCTACTGTCAGGAAGCACTGTCTGTACAGACAAGGAAAAAAATCACGGAGCAGATACTCCATTGTTCACCCGACACTTCAATAGAAATCTATGCGCCGATCCTTTCCATGCCACATGAAGGGCCTGTCGCGTTGCTGAAGGAAATACAAAAAAAAGGCTACACCCAATTAAGCTGGAATCAAAAAATGCTGGATGTAGAGCAAGCTGAGGTTTTGTTTTCCAGTATGTCTCCACAGGCAGTACGTCTAGGAAAAGGAGACAGTCAGCTGGAGGTACTGGTTGGCAGAATTACGATTTCAGCTTCCGTGGAGCAACGCAAAGATATTCAAGCTATGGTGGATAAAGCACTGGACTTAGGAGATGGCTGGATTCAAATTCGACCTATGGTTGATAAACGATTCGTATGGAATCCAAATTTCGGTTGCTCCTGTTGTGGTATGGTGGCGAGTGAAATTTCGGCAGGGGCTTTCTCGTCGAATAGTCCTTTGGGTGCTTGTCCGACTTGTACAGGACTGGGCACTCATTATGAAGTAGATCTGGAACGTGTGATTCCTGATCGATCCAAAAGTCTAGCTGAAGGAGCGATTCAGCTACTTGGCTGGCAATGTGAGCAAGAGAAATTTCATAAAAATCGAAAAATTTTGGAGGGACTGGCGACCCGATATCATTTTGAACTGAGCACGGCGGTAAAGGATCTGCCAGATGAGGCGTTATACGCTGTGCTATACGGTACTCAAGGGGAAAAGATTGCAATTGAGAATCCTGCTACAGGTGGCAAGCTGATGCACGAAAGATTTGCAGGGATTGTGAATCTTATTTATGAGCGCTTTAACGCTAATGCCAAGGATGAAATGAGCGCCATGAAAGCGGAAGACAAGGAAGTGATGCGGGAACAAGTATGTCCGAGCTGCGGAGGAGCACGTTTGAAGGCAGAACGACTGCTATATCGTGTGGGGGACAAAACGATCCGCGATTTTTCGAACATGCCGTTGGTTGAGCTGTATGCAGGCTGTGATGAACTACTGCGAATGGCACCTCAAGTTTTCGAGAGTCTTGCGGCTGTGGCCCAGCCCATTTTACAGGAAATCAAGACTCGTTTGACGCTGCTGCTGGATATGGGACTGGACTATTTAAATCTGAACCGTCCGGTGACCCTGCTCTCGGGTGGTGAATCACAGCGCGTACGCTTGACGACCCAATTAAGCTCTGGGCTGATGGGCATGATCTACATTTTGGATGAACCCAGTGTTGGATTACACCCGAAGGATACCGGGAAAATGATAGCTATGCTTCACAGACTACGGGATTTGGGAAATACCATCTTGGTCGTCGAACATGATGAGGAGATTATGGCCCAAGCGGATTATCTTGTAGATATTGGGCCTGGCGCAGGATTGCTCGGCGGTGAAATTGTAGCACAGGGTACGGTGGAAGAAATCATGAGCAATTCGAAGTCTTTGACAGGACAATATTTGAGCGGCAAGCAAGGTATTGCTGTTCCCACCCAACGAAGAAAGGCCTGTGACGGGAAATATCTTGAGGTGCTGGGAGCCAGGGAGAATAATCTGCAGAACCTGAATATACGAATTCCATTGGGTTGTTTAGTTTGTGTTACAGGGGTATCAGGATCAGGGAAAACCACGCTGGTTCATAACGTTATATATGAGAAATTACGTTCTCGCCTGGATGGTAAATCTGCATATCTGAAGCACGATGTAGAGCTGAAAGGAGAAGCGTCGATTGATCAGGTGATCTGTATCGATCAGAAGCCAATTGGACGGACACCGCGATCCACTCCGGCTACCTATGTGGGGGTGTTTGACGCCATTCGAAAGCTGTTTGCCAGGACAGAAATAGCTAAGCAACTCCAACGAAAGAGTGCACATTTTAGCTTCAATTCACCGGGTGGACGCTGTGAAGTTTGTTCAGGACTCGGGGTGATCGTCACTGAAATGCAGTTTATGTCTGACGTTGAAATGGTTTGCGAAACGTGCCGGGGCAGACGCTACAGCGAGGATATACTGGCAATTACATATCACGAGAAGAATATCGCGGATGTATTGGAGATGAGCATTGAAGAAGCTGCTGTTTTCTTCGCTGACCAACCGGATATTTACGGCAAGTTGAAGCTCATGAACGAATTGGGTCTTGGTTATATGAAGCTGGGTCAGTCTGCCACGACATTATCTGGCGGGGAAGCCCAGCGTATTAAGCTGGTAGAGGAGCTAAGTCAGTTAAAAAAAGGGCGCAGCCTGTTGTACATTTTGGATGAACCGACCACAGGCTTGCATCCCGACGACATTCAGCGACTGCTAACTATCCTTCAACAGCTCGTGGATGAGGGCAACACCGTACTCATCATTGAACATAACCTGCATCTGATCAAAACAGCAGATTATGTGATAGACCTTGGCCCTGAAGGGGGCACCCGAGGTGGACAGCTAGTGGCAGCTGGAACGCCTGAGCAGGTTGCGACCTGTGAGCACTCCCATACCGGATCTTTTTTACGTAACTTAGGAATGGATTACGACGAGAACGAGGTGAGAGCATGAGCAACAGATTGGAACATTTACGCATTCTCCCGACAGGCCCCCTAAATTATTATCTGCAAAAGCGATACAACGATCTGCCATGGGTGCACAAGTTTGGCTTGGATCACATCAAGGTAAAGGGGGATTTTATACTCATTCATGCATGGAAGCCTGGGTATGTGAAGCTAACACGGGAACAGGCAAATCGTCTCAAAGCAGCCACTGAAAAAGGCGAAAATCCTGAGGACAGGCTTCCTCGGCTGCCGGAAGCATGGCTACTGGACGGAGAAGATGAACCTGATGTGGAAGGACTCTTGGCTAAGGTCATCGTGCCCGAGTTATTCGAACTGCTTTCCCCGGAAAATCTTCAAGAAGACGTGAACAGTCCGCAATCTATCCGGTTAAGAGCTATTTTGGAGCGTGTCGCCGAGCATGTACCTGTTTTTCCAGCCATTCAGAATCCCAATGAACTGCGTCGTTTTCTGGAGGTCGTGAAGAGCCAAAAGCCTAAAACAGTCGTTGAGATCGGGACAGCCAGCGGCGGTGTGTTTTATTGCCTGAGTCAACTGGCCGATCCGGACGCGTTGCTCGTCAGTATTGATTATCCGGGTGGACCGTATGGAGGGGGTCAGGATGACAGTGAGGTGCAGCTCTATTCCAGCTTTGGCAGCACGGGGCAGCAGTTTTCTTTTATTCGAGACCGTTCATTTCACTGCTCCACCAAACAGGACTTGAAAAAGGTTCTAGGAGAACGGCAGATTGATCTTCTGTTTATCGATGGAGATCATTCCTACGGTGGAGTGAGTTCAGATTTTCGTATGTATCAAGAGCTGGTGGCACCGGGCGGCATGATTGCTTTTCATGATATCAGCATGCGGCCTGAAACGTGGGGAAGAGGTTATGATGTTGGCGTTTTCTGGGATGAAGTGAAACAAAGTTATCCCTCCTTTGAGGAATTTGTAGACCCAACGGGCTGTCGAGAGCCGTTTATTCGTCACCCGCAAGAGGGACTGTTCGCATATGGGATTGGCACCATCATTCAATTGTAAGGGGGAGACAACCATGAGCCACCGTCCATTGAACAAAACACGTGTGGAGGATGTCATTGGTTTGACTCCCATGCAGGAAGGAATGCTTTACCACTATTTACGGGACAAGGATACAGGAGCTTATTTTGAGCAATACAGCTATACGCTGCAGGGTCAGCTTGATCTATCTGTCTGCTGTGAGGCGTGGAAATGGACGATTCAACAGCATGAAGTGCTGAGAAGCGTATTCCGCTGGGAAAAGATCCAGAACCCGGTTCAGATTGTCCTGAAAGGACGCGTCCTATCTTTCACTTTCCATGACCTCATAGAAATGGAAGAGGTGGAGCAAGAGACGGTACTACAGGAGCTTCGCGAGGCAGACCGTGCTGTAGGATTTGACCTGTCCGAGGGCCCCCTACTGCGGATTACGGTGTTTAGGCTGGCACATGATCGTCATATCATGATGGTCAGCAACCACCATATTGTGATGGATGGCTGGAGTAATGGCATTGTGCTGGGTGAGTTTATCCGGGCATATGATGCGCTGCGTGCAGGCCGGGAGCCAGAACGATTAGCCAAGCCGCGTTTTGGAGAGTACGTGAAATGGCTTGGTACGCAGGATAGAAGCGGAAGCAAGGCATTTTGGCAAGCTTACCTGACTGGATATGAGGTTCAGCCCCTGTGTTTACCCGATACAATTTCTAGCTCAGAAATAAGCGATACGGCTTGCGAATCGTATGTTTTGCAATCGGAGCTGGTGAGGGGGCTTGAAGCTGTTGCGAAGGAAGAATCCGTGACAGTAGGTACCCTTTTTACAGCGGCCTGGGGTATTCTGCTGCAAAAGGTCAGCAGACGTCAGGATGTGCTTTTCGGCACGACGGTATCTGGCCGCTCCAGCAGCCTGCCTGGAATTGAACGGGTAGTGGGGCTTTTGATGAACACGGTTCCTGTACGGTTACAGTCAGGCAATGGAGATACGCTGCAACAAGCCTTGCTCGATATTCAGCAAGCCAGCGTAGCGAGACAGCCCTACGAAACAACACCGCTTGTGGATATACAGTCTTACGGCAATTTCAGAAGCACAGAGCGTCTTTTTGATACGTTGCTTGTGATTGAAAATTATCCGCTGGAGATCAATCGACAGAGTGAATTGACCTTGGAATCCTTTTTTGGCCATAGCGTAACGGATTATTCACTTCTGGTGAGCATTCATCAAATGGAGCAAACTGCCATCCAAATCATGTATCAGCCCTCAAAATATGAGCCGTCCGCGATTGAACTGTTATGTGAACGTTATGTTGCTTTGCTCAGGCTGATCGTTACAGAAAGAGATTATGCCATTCAGAATATTCACTCCTTGACGGAGATGGAAAAGAGACTGGAAGAGGTCTGGGCAATTGAATTTGACTATAGCCCGGATACTTTGAAAAGGAGTGTATGAAGATGAAGAAGCCGAAAGCTTGGGAACAAATGGATTCCTATCAATGGATGACCACGAAAGAAACCGCCCACTATTACCGACTCATCGCCAATCTAATGAAGGAGATTCACGCTAAAATTCCAGATGAACAGTATCATTTGGACAAAGTAGCGACAGAAACGGATATTCGTGAGGAAAACTTTCAGGGAAAAAACTATCAACGCGCAGTCATGTATTTAATGTCTAACGGATGTGAGTGGGCCTTGAAAAACGGAAATGGCTGCACCATGTGCGGTCATTTGGCCAAGCAAACACGTAAAGACGGCCCTCTCTCTGCCCATTATTATTTGGAGCAATTTAGTGAGGAATTTAAGCGGATTGATTTTAGCAAATATCCTTTACTCAATCTGTATAATAACGGCTCCATTCTCAACGACAATGAAGTTCCGGCTGAAGCGCTGTGGGAAATCATACGCATGGTTGGAGAAAAGCCTGAGATCAAAATGCTGGTCATCGAAACCAGACCCGAATTTGTAACGAAAGAAAATATGGCGGAAATTAAGCGCCTTTTACCGGATAAGCATGTGGAAGTCGCCATGGGGCTCGAAATGATTGACGACTTTTTGCGGTATGTATGCATAAACAAAGGCTTTTCCTTAAAGCAATTTGATAAGGCCGCTCGCTTGGTGACCCAGGAGCTGAATTTACGCAGCTATGTGTTGCTGAAGCCGCCCTTTATTACGGAACAAGAGGCTATCGAACATGCCGTACAAACGATTGAGCATGCTTTTGAGCTCGGTACGACGACCGTTTCACTGGAAAGCTGTACCGTACAGGATTATACACTGGTGCAATATTTAAGTGACCAGGGCGCCTATAAACCGGCATGGCTCTGGAGCATCGTTGAGGTGGTAAAACGGACGGCGCATTTGGGCAAGATCATCGTCGGTTTGTTCCAATTCTATCCTTCTCCTGTCGGGGTGCCTTACAATTGTCCGCATTGCAGTGATCGAGTAATGGAGGCGTTGAAGGAGTATAATCACACTCTTGATCCGAGCGTTCTGGACCATCTGGATTGCAGCTGCAAGGCTGAATGGAAGAAGGAACTGAATCACGTGCATCCTCCTTTTGAGGAAAGACTGAGTATTTTGAATAGTGAATTAATCAAGTGATTCATTGAGATTATCAACTGGAAGATATGGTAGATTCGTCAGCTCATGAAGGCCTGGAACGGTTGACAGAGAGGGGAGTGTGTATGGACAAAAGTACACATTTGAAAGGCCGGATCATTGAAGAATATTGGATGGAAAAATGGTCTCAAGACCTGCCGAGGGAATTACTGCCTACAAGCAGAAGCAAGTCTAACCATCAGCTGGAGGCTCGCAAGGAAACGCTCGAAATGGTTATTCCCAGGAAAACGATTCGTCAATTGGATCAAATGTCGAAGGGCTCGGAGTTGGGACGTTTTATTTTGTTCCTGACGGCGCTGTCAGGGCTGGTCTATCGCTATTCGCAGTCAGAGGATATTTGTATCGGCACGACGACGCTTATACAGTCCGAACCCAAGCGGGGAAATGTACTTTTTCTCAAGTCGCGGGTTCAGGGAAGCCGAACCTGGCGTGAGCTTAACGAAGACATGAAGGCCGAGTTTTCTCGAACGCTGAATCATCAGGATGTTTCTGTGCCCCTTCTCTATAACAAATGGACATCTCTTCACGGGAGAGAACTGCAAGAACTGTGGCAACTGGCATGTGTGGATGAGGGATTACAAACGGTGACTGAGGACCTGGATCGGTTCGATCTGATGATCAGGCTTGTACCAAACGAAGAAGGTCGAATGCTGCAACTGGTTTATCGGCCTGAGGTGTATTCGTTGTCCCTAGTCCAATCCTTTGCTGCAAATTTGCTGTATGTTCTGGCTCAATGGCCTGAGAAATCGGCGGTCTCTCTGGAGGATGATGCGGCAAATATGCTGGCTCCACAGCAACGAGAGCTTCTGGTACATGGATTAAACCAGACGGCTGTAGAGCTGCCGGGTGTGACCTTGCTGCATCAATTGTTCGAAGAACAGGTGATGACAACGCCTGAACAAGCTGCTGTGGTCGAGGCAGGGTATCGCATTAGCTATAGAGAGCTAAATGCGAAGGCAAATCAGTTGGCCCGTACTTTACAACGTCACGGAGTGGGATCGGATGATATCGTGGGCATCATGGCTGAGCCGACGACGGAGGTCATCATTGCCATCTTAGCGGTATTAAAGGCTGGAGCGGCGTATTGTCCGATAGATCCGACGTTTCCAGTAGAGCGGGTACAGCAGCTTTTAACGGATAGTCGGATGGAGTTGTTGATCTCACCTCCACAGCATGTGGATACCCATGCTTTTCAAGGAACAGTGCTCGATCTATCCAATCCTGCATTATATGCGGGGGAGCCGTCCAATCTACCGTTTGAGGGTAGACCTGATCATACAGCGTATGTCATATACACATCAGGCTCGACGGGAGCGCCTAAAGGGGTGGTGATAGAGCATCGTCATATTGTCAATCAATTGGCTGGACTGAAACGCAGCTATGACTTCCATGAACAGTTGAGACATGTTTTGATGGCTCCGTTCACATTCGATCCCTCTGTGCAGCAGATTTTTTTACCGTTAGCTACAGGCGGGACACTGTATCTGATTCCGAAAGAAGCCAAAACCGATCCAAGCGCCTTTTGGGGACTGGTACGGAAGGAACGGATTAACGTGTTGAATACCGTACCTTCACTGATGGAAGTGCTGTTGGAACAGGTGACAGATATCGAACATCACTTTGCTTTTATCATGGTGGCAGGTGAGGTTTGCAGCGGCGAGCTGGTACAGCAATTACGCGATAAGCTAAACATAGACAAGCTGCTCAACATTTACGGCCCGACGGAAGCGGCTATTAATACAACTCTGTATGAATGTCTGCCTGTAGAGCAGCGAGCAACATTACCCATAGGTAAGCCTCTGCTGAATTATCAGGTATACGTTCTGGATCCACAGCAACGCTTGCTGCCCTTCGGAGCTACTGGAGAGCTGTTCATCGCTGGCGCTGGACTGGCGCGCGGATACTTATACAATCCACGCTTGACGGCAGAACGCTTTGTGCCGAATCCGTTTGGGACCGAATCAGAACGGATGTATAAAACAGGCGATCTGGTGAAATGGTTGCCCGACGGCAATCTGGAGTTTGTCGGCAGGTCCGATGATCAGGTTAAGATCCGGGGGATGCGTGTGGAACTGGGGGAGATTGAGTCTGTTCTCAGAAGTCATCCGTCCATCAAAGAAGCCGTGGTCATTCCGCATGGATCAGAGGAACGAACCGAGGATCTTGCTGCCTTTTATACCTTGAAAAAATCGGGAGCCAGGCAAGAATCTCCGGTCGGAACGAGCGATGTCCAGTCGTACTTGAAGCAGCATGTACCGGGCTATATGGTCCCGGCTCATATCGTCTGCTTGGAGTCCATGCCCGTCACAGTGAACGGCAAGGTGGATAAAAAAGCGTTGCCTCTGCACCAGATTGGAATTACCGAAACCCGTGCATATGTGGCACCACGTAATGAGCTGGAAGAACAGCTGGCGGAGATCTGGAAGAAGCTGCTGGTCGTACCTGTCGTTAGTGTGGAGGAAAGTTTTTTTGAAGCAGGTGGAAATTCGTTGTCTATCGTGCGACTACAAAGCAGAATCCACCATCTGCTGAAAGTTCAGCTGACGATTCCGCAGCTCTTTACACATCATACGATCGCCATGCAGGCCAAAATCATTCAGTTCGGCGGTGTAGAGCAACCTACCGAAGCCCTTCGCAAAACGGAAACAAAACGACTACATACCCACAGACCTGAGCTTGGAAGCAAGGGGCGAAACGGTGATGTTGCTGTGATTGGCATGGCTTGCCGTTTCCCTATGGCGGACAATTGCGATGACTTCTGGGACAATCTGTGTCGCGAGGTGGATGCCGTTCGCGACATTCCGGCCCATCGGTTACAGGATATTGCTCAGGGTTCAGATGATGTAGTCGGGCAGTCAAGATCGTTGCCGCAAGGCGCATATTTGGATCGAATTGATGGCTTTGATGCATCGTTTTTTCAAATATCCCCTAATGAAGCACGGATGATGGACCCGCAGCAGCGTCTACTGTTGCAGGTTGTATGGGAAGCGATGGTGAATGCGGGATACTCGGAAAAAGAGGTGTATGGCTCGAAGACAGGAGTGTTCGTAGGGACAGGCACACCGCAATATGTGGACCTTATGCCACAGGTAGAGCCTTCCGCAATTCCGGGGAATTTGCAGGCTGTGATTGCTGGACGGATTGCTTATGCCTTCAATTGGACAGGCCCGGCGGAGGTTATTGATACAGCCTGTTCCTCTTCACTCATCGCCGTGCATCATGCGGTACAGGAGATAACGTCCGGCGGTTGTGAAATGGCTGTAGCTGGTGGTGTCAATCTGTATCTGTCGATGGTGGATGAAAATCTCTTCAATATGGGAATCGCCTCACCTGATGGAAAGACAAAGGCGTACGACGCATCGGCAGATGGTACAGGCGGTGGCGAAGGGGTTGGCGCTGTTGTACTGAAGTCACTGGAGCAGGCGGTGGCTGATGGTGATTATATTTACGCAGTAATCAAGGGAAGCGCAGCTAACTCGGATGGTCGCTCCAACGGGATCACAGCTCCCAATGCGGCAGCGCAGGCTGAAGTGATTGAAGAGGCCTGGAAGCGCGCGGAGATTGATCCGCAGACGGTTTCTTATATCGAAACGCACGGAACAGGCACCAAGCTAGGTGATCCTATTGAAATGGAGGGCATTACACGGGCTTTTGGACGGTATACAGATCGTAAGCAGTTCTGTGCGGTAGGCTCCGTCAAAAGCAATATCGGGCATCTGGATTCAGCGGCAGGGATTGCCGGGTTTATAAAAGCAGTGCTGGCCATCACCAAGCGTCAGATTCCGGCATCCCTTCATTTTAAAGTGCCTAACCCACATATTGATTTTGCAAATTCTCCGGTTTATGTTGCTCGGTCACTTCAGGAATGGACGCCAGACTGCGGAATTCGTCGTGCGGGGGTAAGCTCCTTTGGCTTGAGCGGAACGAACTGCCATGTTGTGCTGGAGGAATATGCGATCCAAAGAGAAGTTCCTTCTCTGGGCGAGGAATATGTATTCACCTTGTCAGCCCGGACTGAACAAGCGCTCTACGCTTATGCCGACAGGTTTGCAGCTTATCTGGGAAATACCAACGAAGCTTTGGCAGACATTTGTTACTGTACCAATATCAGCCGTGGAAACGACGCCTGCCGTTTGGCTACCGTCGTCGGCTCGCAGGAAGAATTACGGCGTAAGCTCATGCTGTTCGTGGAGCAGAGCGATCATGATGCAGCTTCGGTATTACCGGATCGCGAACGAATATACGTAAATACGACAGCAAAAACAGGGAACAGCCCTGAGCCGTATAGGGTACAGCCTGCGGAATCGCTGGAGCATATGGCAAAGGCGCATATGCAAGGAAGGGAGCTGGAGTGGGAGGACTATTATCACGGACAAAACCGGGTGCGAGTTCCTCTTCCAGGCTACCCGTTTGAAGAGAAGCGCTACTGGGTTGAACCCAAAGTTCAGCAACCACCGCATGTACCAACTAGTGCGGAATTGACCCCTGACACGCAGGAGGAATCTCCTGATTTCTGGCAGGCTACCGAGGCGGTTTTCCAATTTGGTGAACGGTTATTGGAAGAGAGCGGCTTTGTGGTAGAACAGGGCTATAAAAAGGCGGTTGATGAATTTGCGGCCCAGCTTATTATCGGATTATTCAGACAATGGGGGACGCTCACGGAACCCGGAAAAGTATATAAAGAGTCAGAAATGTTGCATACGATAGGGATTACTTCCACATATCAGCGTCTATTTCGGTTCATGCTGCGTTTCGTAGAAGAACAGGGCTACATCTGCATTGACGGTGATAATATCACGCTAACCCTTGAAGGGTCAGCTCCTGATCTGTCGGCCTTATGCACCCAATACGTGGAACAATATCCGGCATTTGCGGGAACATTCAAGGTGTTGAAGTATTGTCTGGATGCCTATCCGGCTGTGCTGACCGGGAAAAGGTCACCCCTGAGTGTGCTGTTTCCCGATGGTACACCGCAATTCCTGGCGGGCTTTGCCAATCAGGGACGTACGCTGGGCGATCTGTGTGAGACGATGGCGCTGGACGCATTAAAGCAGCATATTTTAGCGCAAGCGGGAAAACGGCTCCGCATTCTGGAAGTCGGGGCTGGCTCGGGAACGGTGGGCAAGGTCCTTTTCCCAGCCATAGCAGATCGTCAAGTCGAGTATTGCTACACCGATTTGGGCCGGGGCATCATTTTGGAAGCGCAAAAGCAGTTTGCAGCCTACCCGTTTGTTCGATATCAGACTTTTAATATTGAAGAAGATCCTTTGGCACAAGGCTTTGCGCCAGAACAGTTTGATATCATTATTGGCCTGAATGTAGTTCATGCCACGAGCCGTTTACGAACGTCCTTGTCCCAGTTGAAAAAGGTGCTTGCTCCTGGTGGAGCCCTGTTTATGATCGAAAAAGTGCAGAACGAGCCTGCGGAAAATCT
This sequence comes from Paenibacillus sp. FSL P2-0322, assembly GCF_037975315.1. Taxonomy (NCBI): domain Bacteria; kingdom Bacillati; phylum Bacillota; class Bacilli; order Caryophanales; family Paenibacillaceae; genus Paenibacillus; species Paenibacillus sp. FSL P2-0322. The sequence goes on from NZ_CP150243.1 coordinate 1,356,600, forward strand.
CGTCTGGGGGATGACGGAGGGATGGTGGCTGTTCGAGGATCAGGACATACGGAAGGATTCTCCGCTGGTTCCGACGGAAACATGGGGGCAGTTGTTGAAGGAGGAGCGATTCACGGAGGTACGAACCTTTCCTATGCATTTGCCAAACCGTGCCGAGGCTGAAACCGCGCTGATTATCGGTCGAATGAGCGAGCAAGAACAAGTGAGCAGGGTTGAAGATTTAATGTACCGTGTTCGGTGGATTAAAAAAGAACTGAAGAAGACAAGAGAAGGCGTGTTGGCTCAAGGAAACTGGCTAATCTTCAAAGACAAGCTGGGGATTGGTGAGGAACTGGTGCAACGCATGAGGCGCTCCGGTCATCCTGTGGTGACTGTAGAGGCTGGGCAAAGGTTTGAAAAACGGAACGATCAACAGTACACCATCCAGCCGGGTGTAGAAGCAGATTATATTCAACTCATGAATGAACTGGGACAACATAACCAGCGCTTGAACGGTATCGTTCATCTCTGGACCTGTACAGTCACCCCGTCAACCCCAGTCAACATTGAAACAGTGGATGCAGGTTTGGAGTCAGGTGTCTATAGTCTTTATTTTCTGACTAAAGCATTACTGCATCAGGGTCTGCATGAAACGCTGGACTTGCGGGTGGTTTCGAACTTTACCCAGCGGATATCGGACGAGCAACAAGTATCACCTGAAAAAGCGGCGATTCACGGTTTGGTCAAAGTTATTTCTCAGGAGCATCCACAATTGCAATGCTTCGGACTGGATGTCGAAACGCTCCACCACACCAACGAGCAAGTGGCGGATCTGATCATGACCGAGCTGCAAGAAAACAAAACGGATTCATTCGTTGTCATCCGTCAGGAGCGTTACATCCAAGGTATGTCTCGTCTCGAATCGGATACGGTAAGCACTCCAGATAATCGGAATCATCCGGGTATTCCACCCCGGCGTTCCATCACCGTTCGTCCGGGTGCCGTATATATCGTGACTGGAGGCGCAGGGGGATTAGGACTGGAGGTTAGCCGGTATTTATCCGAGCAAGCTCCGATCCATCTAGTCATCCTGAACCGAACGGAGCTGCCGGAAAAATCGCAATGGTCACACATCATAAATGATCAGGTGCAAAGGAAGGCTGATACCGTAATTTACCGTAAGCTTTCGGCCTTTGCAGACATGGAAAAACACGGCTCAAAGGTGCATTATTACGCGGGAGATGTGGCTGATTATAGGCAGATGCAACACATTTTTGACGATGTACAAGCTCGTTATGGCCCCGTTAAGGGAGTTGTTCATTGTGCGGCAGCTAGCGGCGACACCAGTCGTCCGCTGGAGATTCAGAATTTGGGTGATTTTCGCAAGGTGCTTCGCCCCAAAATTCACGGAACGCTGGTATTGGATAAGCTTCTGGCGGAACAAGAGACAGATTTCTTTGTTCTGTACTCCTCGGTAGCCTCGCTATGGGGCGGAGCTGGCGGTGGAGATTATGCGGCTGCCAATGCGTTTATGGATGCCTTCAGCGCACAGCGTAACATGCAGGGGCAAACGACGCTTGCGATCAACTGGTATGCGTGGGAGGGACTCACTGGACCAGGGTGCATGGACTATATGCCTGTATCAGATGCGCTGGCTGCTTTCCGCATGAGCTTGTCTTATCCGCTGGATCAGGTGGCAATCGGCAAGTTTGATACACAGAAGCTGCGTGAATGGGCGCCGATGATGAAAATTCAGCTTGCGCCGGATATGCTGACGAGTCGACGCCGAGCTGTAGCTAAATCCACCAAGGAAGCAGGAGCTCTGCCATCTGTCGAGCCTAACCGTTTGGTGACAGATGTGAAGGTCAGTCTGAAAGGGAAAACAACAGAGCCTTACACAGAGCTGGAACAGCAGATCGCTCAAATATGGGCAGAGGTGCTGGGATACGAGGAAATTGATGTAGGTCAACATTTTTTTGAAATCGGCGGGGATTCCTTGCTTATTTTGAAAGTGCTGAGTCTTCTGAATGAACGGGTTGATCCCGAAGTGGAGGCCGGGGATTTGTTCTCGTACGGTACAGTTGCGCAGCTGGCGCAGTTTATGGAAAACAGGCATGCCGCCAGCACAAGAGAAGTGACGGACGTAGCACCGCACTTACAGGTTGAAGTTTCCGGGGCGGACGAAGCGGACGAGGATTTACGAAGCCTGATCAAGCGTGTAAAGGAGGACGCTATTTCAGTGGATGAAGCTATGAAAGGATATGAAAGCATATGAGGGATACGTTTGTTGAAGCCATTTTGCAGCTTGTAGCCAAACAGGAATTATCCGAAGAGCATGCGTATTCTCTGATCAAGCAATATCAGGTTCGGCTCAAAACTGCTTCATCGTCCGCAGCCCACGATGGAATAAACCGCAACAGGGATATAGCCATCATCGGCGTAGCCGGACGGTTCCCGCAAGCAGATAACAAGGAACAATATTGGAGTAATCTGGTCAACGGTTTGAATGGGATACGAACGTTTCCAAGCTCACGCTTGGAGCAGATTCGTCCCTTTTTGGATGAACAGAATCAAGGGCCATATATGCCGGCAGGCTATTTGGAGGAAGTTGATACGTTTGACGCGGCATTTTTTAATATTCTTCCGGGTGAAGCCAAATATATGGACCCGCAGCAGCGTATGTTCATGGAAACCGGTTATGAGGCCATTGAGGACGCAGGGTATGGTGGTGAACGCGTTCGTGGCTCACGAGTGGGGGTATATGTCGGCTATAGTGAAGCGCGATACAAGGAGCTGATCGAAAGCGAGTCGTCCACCGCCTTTGTCGGGAATTTCCCGCCAGTTATCGCAAGCCGTCTCGCTTATGCGCTGAATCTGTCCGGTCCTGCATTGAGTGTAGCCACCGCCTGCTCGTCTTCCCTGGTTGCCTTGCATCTTGCATGTGAGGGATTACGCGCTGGAGATTGCAGCATGGCTTTGGTGGGTGGGGTAGCCATTGGTGCGTTACCCACCAGGATGGAGCCGGGCGGGCTGGGGATTACTTCTCCGCAAGGACAATCACGCAGCTTCGACGCGGATGCCGACGGTACGGGATGGGGCGAAGGTTGTGGCGTTGTTCTGATCAAGCCACTGGAGCAAGCCGAGAGGGATCACGATTATATTTACTCTGTGATTAAAGCAAGTGCCATCAATCAGGACGGTGCCTCCAACGGATTGGCCTCCCCGAATGCCCGAGCTCAGGAAGAAGTGATTGTAGAGGCGTGGAAGCGTGCGGGCATTGACCCTTCGACGATCTCTTACATCGAGGCTCATGGAACGGGGACCAAAATTGGAGATCCGATTGAAATTAAGGGGATTACGAATGCCTTTCGCAGGTATACGCAAAACAGACAATTTTGCGGAATCGGCTCGGTTAAAAGCAATATCGGTCATCTTGATTCCGCTTCAGGCATGGCAGGATTAATCAAAATGATCATGGCTTTACAGCATAAGCAGCTTCCGCCCACCCTGCATTTTGCTTATCCGAATCCGTTGATGAACCTGCATAGCTCTCCGGTCTATATCCATACGAAGCTAACCGAATGGCGAAGTGAGGACGGAATACCACTGAGGGCGGGTATCAGTTCATGGGGGTTAAGCGGTACAAATTGTCATGTGGTGCTGGAGGATTATCAGGGAAGCAGGCCCTCCCTTTCTTCGTCCTCCGATCTACCCTGCGGTGGGGAGCGTGTATTTACCCTTTCGGCATACAGTGAGAATTCACTGCGAAGATTGACTGCCCGATATATTGATTTTTTGGAGAATGACGATATTCCGCCTTTGGAAAATATCTGTTACGTCCTGAATACGGGCAGAGAGCATCATGCTTATCGGCTGGCGATTCCGGTCACGGATCGACGCAGCCTTTGGACAAAGCTCAAACAGGCTTATGATGCTTTGGTTCGTCAGGATGGAACAGGGCTGGAGCAGCAGGGGATTTTCTGTTCCATGTGCAGCGAGTCCCTGGTAGAAATGGCGCTGGATACAGATGATGCCCCGATGATTGCCCGGCGATATGTTGCCGGGGAGAACAGGCGCTGGGCGGAGGATTACCCGGCAGGTGGGTGTGTCAAAGTACCCTTGCCTGCATACGCTTGGGAGAAGCAACGATATTGGGTGGAGCCGCCGATCCAACGTCGAAGCAGCAATCGCGATGAACAGGTGTCAGCTTATAGCGAAGCACGCGTTTCCTTTGGTGACGGATATGTTCCGACGGAAACAGAAGACAGGCTGGCACGTATCTGGGGCCGAATTTTAGGGATTGACGAACTGTCTGTGGATGCGGGTTTCTTCGAACTAGGCGGGGATTCCCTGCTGGCAACAGATCTGATTACTGCCATAAGCCAGGTATTCCATACACGAATTACATTGGTTGATTTGTTTGGACATCCCTGCATTCGTGAGCTGGCCCAGCTTATTTCAGGCGAAAAGAAATCGGATTACCAGTCCATTGAACCTGTGTCTCCACAAGCATTTTATCCCGTATCCAATGCGCAGCGCCGTCAGTTTATTTTGAAGCAGCTGGCAGAAGGCAATTTGAGTTACAACATGCCCGGAGCGGCTACGATCACGGGACGCTTGGATGTGGAACGCTTTAAAGCTGCTTTTGCTGCGATCATTCGTCGCCATGAATCCTTTCGGACGGTGTTTGATGTTGCGGAGGATGAAATTGTGCAAAGTGTTCTTCCGCAGGCTGAGCTTGCTATATCGCTGGGTGTGGCTCCAAGGGGAGCAGATGTGCAAAAGCTGATGGAGGAATTTGTCCAGCCGTTTTCTCTGGGAGAGGCTCCTTTACTTCGGGTACGCTTGCTGCGATTAACGGAGGAATGTGATGAAGAGGACAAGCATTTGCTGATGTTTGATATGCATCATATTGTTTCGGATGGCGTTTCCATGGAGATCCTCATTCGGGAATTTACCAGTCTTTATGCCGGGCAGAACCTGCCGCCGCTGCGTATCCAATATAAGGACTATGCGGTATGGCAAAATGCTTTTCTGCAAAGTGAGCAGATGCTGCAACAGGAGCAATTTTGGCTGAGGACGTTAACGGAAGGACTGGAGTCAGGATTGCCTGTTCTGAAAATGCCCAGTGACTATCCCCGGCCGCCTGTGATGACTTTTGAAGGGGGGGTGTACTCGTTCACGATTGACAAAGTGGTCGCTGAACGCTTGCGAGCGATGGGACAGGAGCATGGCGCTACGCTGTATATGACGCTTCTTGCTATATACAATGTGCTACTTTATCAATACATCGGGCAGGGGGATATCATTGTAGGCTCCCTCATTGCTGGCAGACGTTATGCGGGTGTAGAGCATACGATAGGACTTTTTACCAACTACTTGCCTATTCGTAATACTCCAGCGGGTGAGCGGCGCTTTACGGACTTCTTAAAGGAGGTGGCTCATCGCACCATAGCCGCGTATGATCATCAGGATTATCCATTTGAAAAAATGGTGGAGCATCTGGATCAGAAGCGCGATCTTTCACGCAACCCTATTTTTGACACCATGCTTATTTTACATAATCAGGGGATGCAGAAAACCCAATTTACGATGGGAGATTTAACGCTAAACATGGTGGACTGGGCCAAGCACAGTTCAACCATGGATTTAAAGCTCGACATTTTTCAGGGAATGCAAGGGGAACTGAAATGTACCTTTGAGTATTACTCTCGTTTGTTTCACGAACAGACGATCACTGCGCTGGCAGGACATTTGCTCAGCCTGATCGACCAGATTGTGGACCAGCCTGAGCAAGCTTTAGCGGAGTACCGGATTTTTTCACCTGAGGAAGCGGAGAAGATGAAACAGAAACGGCAGGGAAAGGACTCTACTTTTGCGCTTCCTGCGATTTGCCCGGCACCGGAGGCTGAGCAGCACCCTTTGTCTTTTTATCAAAAGCAGATATGGCGACATCGAGGATCAACTAATAATGTGATCGTTCATGCAACGTGGAAAGGCAAGGTGGATCAAACGTTATTTGCCAGAGTGCTGGAAGAACTGCAAGCCGAACACAGCACGCTCAGAACAACCTTTAGGGAAGAGACAGCCGGGCCGACTCAGCAGGTGCAGGCGTGTCTTCCGTTGGATTACAAATTTACAGATGTACTAGAGAGGGATGCAGCTTCTTGGGCGGAACATTGTGTGGCTGTGGAGTATCGGAACCCGTTCAAGTTACGACAAGGTCCGCTGTACCGGATACGCTTGGGTTGTGACAGCAACGAACGATGCCAATTGATCGTCGCCGTTCATACATTACTAACGGAGTGCCTCGATCTGAAAGGTTGGCTGGAACAACTGTTTATTCGCTATTCCGCTGCTGTTACGGATTCGGCAGTGGATACAGCCCACATATTTCAGTCCATCTCGCAGATTGATTTTACTTATTGGCAACAACGGTTGCTGCAGGAAGGATATTTGGAGCCTCAAAAGGCGTATTGGACTGAGGCACTGCAAAAGCCGCTTCCTCCGATCGGATTGCCGTTCAAACGCGGGGAAGAAGCTTTTGTAACACCCGAGTGGACTTCTATTGAAGTGCCTCTCGCCACAGAGGAGACTGAAGCTCTAAAAGCTTTTGCCTCCAGTCATGAAGGTTCTGTTACGGACGTTCTATTCGCCTGTTATTTCCTGCTGCTGCGGCAATTAACGCATGCGGAGGAGCTTTTGATCTATGTCATGCATCCCGAAGGACATCCAGTTCAGGGCAGCGGAGTACCTTTATGTATCCAGCATCCTGTGCCAGTCAGAGTTTCGATGGAGGGGCTTTCGTCGTTTAATCCTTTGCTAGAAAAAGTGAAGGACAAACATCAAGCTGCGCTTCAAGCTGTTTTATATCCGTTTCATTTGCTGCTGGACCCTAATGAGTTGAAGAGCGGGAGGGAGGGTTCATCACGTTATAACGTCGTCTTTTGCACAGAGGATGGAACGAGATCTTTACCCGAGGGAGGGGAAGTGGGATTGCGTGTATACCCCTCAGAGCCAGCAGCACTGCAACTGTCAGTCGTGAAATCAACAACCGGACTGACCTGTTCCCTGAGGTGGAATACCGCTTTGCTGGAATCTTCCTATGTCCACTCTATGCTGGAAAGGTATCACAAAATAATCAAGACCATTGCTAGTAGTGTGTCCAACCTGTCTAAGGTATCCCATTAACGTGCGGTTCATTCAAAGGAGGCAATTACAAATGGAATTAAGATCATCTATTGAATTTTATGACAATCGGTTTTTAATGTTCGTTCTGGATCAAATGGCTTATGAATTTGAGAAAAACGGCTCCAAAGAGGTCATTCGAATGACCTTGGGAAAATCCGAGCTACCTTTGCATGAGGATATCATTCAGTCGATGAAGGATGCGTTGGACACCTTTGAAAAAAGCTCGCTTGTATTTCCGCCGGGCTTGCCGGAATTAAAGGAAGCGCTCGCGGAGGAATACAAGAAAACATATGATCTGGACATTAACCCTAACAATATCCTGATTAATGTAGGCACCAGCGCCTTATTCCGAAATCTGTTTTATTTGCTGGCAAAAGAGGGGGATGAGGTTCTTTTACCGCGTCCGTACTATTCTCTGTATCATTTTTGCGCCCAATTGGTAGGGGCGAATGTTCGCTACTATGATATCAATTTGGAGACGTTGGCACTGGATCTGGATTCCTTTAAGGAAAATTTCACGGATAAAACCAGAATTGTAGTCATTAATTCGCCTGGTAATCCGCTAGGCAACATCTTAACGAAAGACGAGCTGTATGCCATTGATGAAATTATCAACGGTCAGGCAGTGGTCATTAATGATGAGATTTATGCCAATGTTTGCTTTGATGAACGAAGCACTTCGGTACTGGAGCTGAAGGATACCAAATCAGCCTTTATTACAACGAATGCTTTCTCCAAAGGGTACCGGATGTACAGTCGGCGCGTGGGCTACTGTATCGTTCCTGACGAGCTAGTCACACCGCTCACGGTCATACAGCATCATACATTGCTGACAGCCGACCCTGTCGTGCAATTTGGCGCACTGGAAGCATTGGCACATCCCGAAGAGATTGAGCAGCTGGTCAGCCTGTATAAAGCAAGACGGGATTATACGGTGGAGCGATTCAATGAGGTTCCGCTCGTACGTGCTATCCCTGCACAAGGTAGCTTTTACTTCACACTCGATTGTGAAAAGTACATGGACGAGCACGGCATCGAAACGAGTTTGGAGCTGGCTGAACAAATTATGAGAGCCAAACAAGTGGCGACTGTGCCAGGTTCTGATTTTGGATTGCCGAAAATGCTGCGCCTGTCCTACTCTACAACGCGATACAACGAAGGCATAGATCGCTTAGTGGACTTTTTCACAAACAGCTTGGTAGGTCAATCGGCTGTATCTGCTGCAATTCCGGTTCGGGAGTAGACCCTATGGATCTGGATTTTGATGCATTTGAAATTCTATCGGCAGAAGAGGAACGCGTCATTGCGGAGATGAATCAGACTGCAAAGCTTTATGAGGATCATGTTACGATTCCTGATTTGTTTGCCCGTCAGGTCGCAATCACACCACAGCAAACCGCTATTTATGAATACGGCTCCTCCATTACGTATGCCCAATTGGAGGAACAAGCGAACCGAATGGCCCGCCTGCTGCACGCAGCAGGTGTGCGGCCTAACCAGCGGGTAGCAGTGGTAGCGGAACGGGGAATTGAGCTTTTAGTGGCTGTTTTCGGCGTATTAAAAGCAGGTGCAGCTTACGTGCCTATTGACCCGGACTACCCGAAAAAGCGGATTCAATATATGCTGCGCGACAGTTCTTGCGGTGTGCTGATCACCGAGTCTGCCAAGCTTCAAACGATGCTGGGAGATTTGCCGGAGAGCATGACGACGGTTGTTTGTCTTGACGAAACGAAGATGCGAGCAGATCGTCTGACGGTGTATCAGCGGTCGGATTGGGAGCGCCAGGAGCAGGGCTCATGGGCGTGTCCTGCCGGTGAAAATGATCTTGCGTATTTGATTTACACCTCAGGCTCTACGGGAGATCCCAAAGGAGTCATGATGACGCATAAAGCTGTGCTGAATACGCTCTTTTGGTTGCAGGATACCTTTTGTTTGACCGCAGAAGATGTGATTGCGCAGAAGACTTCTGCCAGTTTTACCGATTCGGTATGGGAATTCTTCTGGCCTCTGATATACGGAGCCAAGCTGTCTATATTCAGCTCGGATGCGGTCAAAGATCCTCAACGGCTATATGAACAGCTACGGGATGACAAGATTACCATAACCCAGTTCGTTCCGGCCCAGATGAGTCTCTTTCTGGATGCGGTTCCGACCGAAGAGACGGATCATCCGCTACCGGAACTTAAATGGGTATTCAATGGAGGCGAAGCCTTACTCGTCAATGGGGTGCGGGACTGGTATAGCACATTCCAGCAAGCCAAGATTGCCAACATTTACGGTATGACCGAGTCGGCTATTTATGCAACCTGTTACCTGATTGACGCATCTCCGGCAGAGGGAGAATTGAGCATTCCGTTGGGAAGGCCCCTTGCGAACACGCATGTTTATATTTTGGACAAGGAGGGGCAATTGTGCCCCTTTGAGGTCAAAGGCGAAATATGCATCGGCGGGATTGGTCTGACGGAGGGGTACTGGAATAAGGCAGAAGCAACTGCCAAGGCTTTTACCCAGCATCCCAAAACAGGAGAAAGGCTATATCGTACAGGTGATTTGGGCCTGTTACGGCCGGATGGCATTCTAGAGTATAGCGGCCGCAAGGATGATCAGGTACAGGTGCGGGGGTATCGCGTAGAACTCAAAGAAGTGGAGCGGGCCGTATCCGTTTTTCCAGGGATCAAGGAAACCGCTGTGATTGCCCAAACGGATGAGTTTGGTGTAACCAATCTCTTATGTTATTTTACTTCGCTGGAAAAAGGGCTCGAAGTGGATGATCTGACAACACACTTGCGTGAAATATTACCTGAGTATATGATTCCGGGATTTTTCATGGAACTGCTGGAGATGCCGTTAACTCCGAACGGGAAGATTGATCGCAAAAATCTGCCACAGCCGGAGGGCCGAGTTCACCGTTCAACCGCATATGTGGCGCCTCGCAATGAAAGAGAGCATATGCTGACGAAAATCTGGGCCGGAATTTTAAATATAAGCCCGGAGGACGTCGGCATCCATGACAGCTTTTTTGAAATCGGCGGCAATTCCATCTCGATTGTTCGGCTTCATCGAAAGATGAAGCACGCACTGGGCAGTGAGGCAACAGTAGCCGAGCTGTTTTCCTATCCTACGATTGCAGCGTATATGAATCACTTTGAAAATCAGTCCAAGGATGACGAACAGCTGGATCAGGATCTTATGAGCCTGCTGGATCAAATTGAAGATGGCTCACTGGATGTAAGCGAGTCTATACGGGCGCTGGACCATCTGAAGGAGGGATAACATATGAAACGGGTTCAGAAGTATTTGCTAGCTCAGGTTGCTGCAAAACATCTCTCCAAGATAGAAGCTCTGCCGATGCTAAAAGAGCTATTCGAAAATGAGGCCAAAACGGTGAAGGTTGATGATATTGCCGTTGTTGGGATGGCCTGTCGTTTTCCGGGCGCAAATGGAACAGATGAGTTTTGGGATAATCTCGTGAACAGCATGGATGCCGTGAGGGACTTCCCGGAAAGCCGCAAGGCTGACGTGGACCAGCCTATTCGGGACTATTTTAAAGGTAAACGATATGCGCCGGAGATCAAGTATCGCAGAGGAGCCTATTTGGACCATATTGATCGTTTTGATGCGGAATATTTTAACATTACTCCCGCAGAAGCCCGGTGTATGGACCCTTTGCAGCGCATTTTCCTTGAAGTTACCTGGGAAGCACTGGAGGATGCCGGCTATGCCGAAAAGGAATTGTACGGCTCACGAACCGGGGTATACGTAGGGGATACGGATGCCGATTACTTGCAACTGATTCAGAACATGGAACCGTATGCCTTACCCGGCAATACCATTTCAGTCGTAGCCAGTCGGGTGGCCTACTTGCTGAATCTCGCCAGCGGTAGCCATCTGATTGATACCGCCTGCTCGGCATCTTTGGCTGCTGTGCATCATGCGGTCAAAGGACTGATTACTGGCGATTGTGACATGGCTGTAGCCGGCGGGCTGAATCTGACCCTGTTTCCTGTAGATGAAGGGCTGGTCGATATCGGCATTGCTTCTCCCGACTCTGTTGCGCGCACCTTCGATGCCGCAGCGAATGGGACGGTATGGGGCGAGGGATTCGGGGTCATCGTACTGAAGACGCTGGAAAAGGCTAAAAAGGATCGGGACCATATCTACGCTGTCATTAAAGGCAGCTCCATGAATTCGGACGGAAAGTCCAACGGCATTACCGCGCCAAGTGCCTTGGCTCAGACGGAGCTGATGAAGGAAGCTTGGCGTAATGCGGGTATCTCTCCGGAAACGGTAACCTACATTGAGGCTCACGGTACAGGAACTCGTCTAGGTGACCCAATTGAGATTGAAGGCATTACCAACGCCTTCCGCAGCTACACGGACAAGCGGCATTTTTGTGCCTTGGGCGCGGTGAAAACGAACATAGGTCATCTGGACACCGCAGCCGGTATTGCAGGTCTAATCAAAACAGTGCTGTTATTGCAAAAGAAGGAGATTCCGGCAACCCTCCATTTTAACGAGCCGAATCCGCACATTAATTTCATTGAATCGCCTGTGTATGTGAATACAGAGTTGGTTCCATGGGAGACGGAGGCAGGAGTGCCACGGCGGGCAGGAGTAAGTGCTTTTGGTCTAGCAGGAACTAACTGTCATGTCATATTGGAGGAATATGAGCAGGACGAGCAGAGCCAGTCCGCCAGTGGAGAAAACGTACCGTATGTATTTACGTTGTCTGCCAAGAGTAAAGCTTCCTTTGATGCTTTGGTTGACCGTTATCGTACGTTTTTGGATCGCACGGCTCATGCGCTGCCAGATATTTGTTTTACAAGCAATCAGGGACGGGGGCACTATGCTTATCGGCTTGCGATTGTAGCTACAAGTCTTGAAGAGTTAAGGGAAGGGCTGGAGCGATTTGCAAATGCAGATGAAGCTGCACGTCCAGCTTTAGCGGGAGAGGGGATATATTATACCCGCCTAACGACCCGTGAGGAGAAAAGCTTCAAGGTACAGCCTGACACCAGCCTGGATCGGGTTGTGGATGAATATATGCAAGGTAGCGAGATCAATTGGACAGCTCTGCATGATTTGGATCAAAGACATCGTGTTCCTTTACCTGTATATCCATTTGCAGGCAAACGACATTGGGTGAATTATATCCCGGAGCATGCGATGGAGCGTGTAGCAGATTCCCCAGCCTTGAGATCGGTACCGGAGAAGCAGGTTGACCAGTGGTTCTATGAACTGAATTGGGTAGCCAGTCCGTTGACGGCTTCTGCCTCCCAAGAACGGTCGGTTACCAGCAAGTCATGGCTTATTCTGGCGGATGAAGAAGGCGTAGCTGCTTCACTAAGCGAGTTTATGAAGGATCAAGGACTCACACCTATTATCGTAGAGGCTGCATCTGATTATGCTGCCATAGATCCGAGCCATTATCAGATTCGTCCCGGCTATGCGGAGGATTATAACAGGCTGCTTGCAGCCGTGACCGAGGTTGAGGCGCGAGGGGGAGCAGAGCTTTCCGGTATCGTCCACTTGTGGACCTGCACCGAAATTCGCAGTCGCATGCGACAACTCGATGATTTGAATGAAAGTCAGGAGCAAGGGGCTTTAAGTCTTTTTTATTTGATGAAGGCTGTTCAGGCAAGCTCGATTCATCGCCTGTTGGAAATCAAAGTCGTCTCGAACTACGCACAGCTGGTCGTAGCGGAGGATACATATGTGTTCCCGGAAAAAGCGCCTCTGTGGGGATTGATGAAGGTCATCTCGCAGGAATATAGTCAGCATCGTTGTAGCTGTATGGATGTAGAAACGATCGGACGTGACAATTCCGACATTGCTCAGGAAATCATGCTGGAATTGGATCGGGACGAAGCAGATCAAAGTTCAGCATGGCGAAGCGGTCAGCGGTATACGCAGCAGCTGGAACGGATGCAGCTTACAGCTCATCCACATCGGAAGATTACAATCCGTGAGGGTGGCGTCTATCTGATTGCCGGGGGAGCCGGTTCAGTTGGACTGGAAACCTGCCACTATCTTGCCCGGCAGGCGAAGGTTAAGCTCGTGCTGGTGAACCGTACTGTGCTTCCGGACCGGGAAAGCTGGCAGGAACGAGCTGCGGGGCTGGATACCTCTGAAATTACGAAGAAAATCCGTGGACTGTTGGAGATTGAAAAGCTCGGCTCCGAGGTGAGCTACTATGCGGCAGATATCACGGATCTGGATGCAATGAAGAAGGTCGTGGATGATGTGCATGCACGTTATGGCCCGATTCATGGGGTCATGAATGCCGCGATGCATTTGGAGGAAATTCGTCTGGAGCAGATGGATGCAGCGGGGTTCCAGCGAACCATGGGAGCCAAGGTAATAGGAACATGGGTGTTAAACGAGGTGACTAAGGATCAAACGCTGGACTTCTGGATTCTTTTCTCGTCAGTGGCTTCGCAGCTGGGAGGTGTAGGCTTGGGTAGCTACGCTGCTGCAAATGCATTTCTGGATCAGTATGCCCACTATCAGAGCCGTCGTGGCATGGAGATGATGGCGATCAACTGGTCGCATCTGGAGATGGGGGCTACATCGGACGAGCTGATGGATCAACGGATGTTATCTCAGCCGATTTCGTCGGAGGACTATGGCAAGCTGTTTGATCGGCTTTTGCAATATAAACTGACCCAAACGGTCATTGCCAACATTCGCAGCCAGGAGCTGGCTCAAGTGTTGACGCTGCTCAAGGTCCGCTTTTCCCCAGACTTAACAAAGGAAATTACAGAGCAAGCGCAGGGGCACAACGATCAAGAATCTGAAGCCTACAGTCATCTGCTGGAGTCCTATCAAGAGCTGAAGCAGTTCATTACCTCTAATGAGGCACTGAACGATATGATCCAGCGAAATGTGAAGCTGGGTGCTAAATTTGTCTCCTTCGAGGAAGAGCTGTTTCGTACGCTACAGCCCAAGTCGGAGGCTACGGACACTGGAGTGCACATGAACTCTCACATTCAAGTGACCTTGATCGGCCGTGATGGAGATGCGTATTCGAAAACAGAACGGCAGCTAGGTCAGATTTGGGGCGAGGTACTGGGGCATGAGGAAATTAGCATACACCAGGACTTTTTTGAAAATGGAGATTCGCTGATGCTGATGAGTGTCATTGCTAAAATTAAAGACCAGCTGGCCATAGATGTACCGATTCAGGTCTTTTTTCAGGAGCCAACGGTGGCCGGGCTGGGAGGCTGGATAGATGAATCCAATCGTGTCGATTCCGAGGAATCCGATATCATTCCGGTATTACCACGTCATTTTGCTGAGGCTGAACAATAAAGCGGCTTTGTGTTGGGCTAACAGGTGAGGAGTGAAGGAACATGTTATTCTGCGGACTGAAATTAACGCATGATGGTAGTGTGGCCTTGATTGAGGATAACAAGCTTATTTTCAGCTACGAGGTTGAAAAATTCAATAACAACAAACGCTACAGCGAAATTCCTGATTTGGATTTTGTCGAGGAAGTGCTTAACCTGCATGGCTATACCTCGGCAGATGTGGATCGGTTTGTCATCGACGGCTGGGCCGGATTGAAGGAAAGTAAGGTGGACACGCGTTCCCATGGGCAGGAGCTGTCCCTCACGGTTGCACCTTACCGCGAAGTATCGCTTTCAGCCGACGCGCTCCAAGCCTATTCGGGCAGTGGCCTTGCCATTGGTGGAAGAACCTACAACTATACCAGTTATATGCATTCAACCACACATATCGCCAGCACCTATTGCGCAAGTCCTTATGCGGTGACCAAGGAGCCGTCTTACGCGCTTGTGTACGATGGCGGCATGTATCCGCGTTTTTATTACTTTGATCCAGCGAACGGAAAATTAGAAAATCTGGGTCCTCTCTTCATGTACATTGGCAACATTTATTCACTGTTTTCGCTGCACTTTGAGCCATTTCTGCGCGGAGGGCAAGGACCACGTGTGGATGATCTTTCGGTAGCGGGCAAGGTCATGGCCTACATTGCCAAGGGACAGGTACGTCCAGAGCTGCTCGAACAGTTTGAATTAACGTATGCACGGCATTTTTCACCCTCGCTGGAGTTTAACTGGACCTTTTCCCAGGAAATCAAGCGATATGTAGATGAGCATCATATTCCGCATGCAGACGCCATGGCGTCTTTTCATCAGTATTTGGAGCAGCTTCTCGTAACCTCGCTGGAGGCGAGTGTGACCAAGCATGGACGGAAAACACGAAACTTTTGCTTTATAGGAGGCTGTTCTCTGAATATCAAATGGAACAGTGCGATTCGGGAAAGCGGATTATTTGACGATGTGTTTGTTTCTCCGTTTACCAATGATACAGGTTCGGCTATTGGTGCTGCCTGTTGTGAAATGATTCATCAGACAGGTCATCCTCATTTGAATTGGTCTGTGTACAGCGGACCCATGGTCATTCAAAATGAGCCAGCAGAAGGTTGGGAATCACGTGCTTGTACGGTAGCACAGCTCGCGGAGCTGCTGCATACGACAGATGAACCTGTCGTGGTGCTGCATGATCGGGCGGAACTGGGACCACGTGCTTTGGGCAACCGGAGTATACTGGCAGCTGCCGTTCAACCGGATATGAAAGACCGCCTGAATGCCATCAAGCAGCGGGAAGACTATCGTCCGGTCTCACCGATTTGTATGGAGGAGCATGCACCTGCTATTTTTTCACCGGGAACACGTGATCCGTATATGCTTTTTGATCATATGTTGCGTGATGAATGGGTGGAACGCATTCCTGCGATCCGTCATCTCGATGGAACGGCACGCCTGCAGACGGTGAGTCGGGAGGATAATCCGCTGATCTATGAATTGCTGCATGCGTACGAGAATTTGAGCGGTATTCCAGTGCTGTGCAATACTAGCGCCAATCTGCTCGGCAGCGGCTTTTTCCCGGATGTACGTTCTGCAACCGAATGGAACGGAACCCGGTATGTCTGGTGCAATGAAACGTTATACGAAAAGCAGTAGCATATCCTCGAATAATGTACAGATGGAGGTTTACACATGGGAGAGAAGCAGACCTATGATCTGTCTCATGGGCAGAAACGGTTCTGGGTTCAGTCCCAGCTGGACGCTCAGAGCAGCGCCTTAAATCAGTCGGTAGCCGTTCGAATCAGACAAGCTGTGAATACCGCGTATTTACAGCAGGCCCTCCATACCATCGTTGAAAGACATTTTATCCTTCGTACAGTGTTCACGGTGGTCGAAGGTGTACCGAAGCAAGTGGTGCTGGAGCAATTGACCTTAAACGTGCCTGTTGTGGATGTATCGGATACAGGGGAAGAAACAGCGTGGGCAGAGGTACAAAAAGAAATACAGACTGTGATGAATCAGCCTTTTGATCTGGAGCAGAGTCCATTATGGCGGGCACAGATCTACATGCTGGCGGCAAACGACTATGTTTTTCATATTTGTATGCACCACATCATTGAAGATGGTTGGTCTATGGATCTGTTTTTTCAAGAACTGTTTCATATTTATCAGGCGTTGGAGCAAGGAACAAGCCCCCATTTGCCAGAATTGCCGATCCAGTATATTGATTATGCACATTGGCAAAATCAGCAGGTGCTTACTGGAAAACTAAGCTCGCAGGAGCAATACTGGAAATCCCGATTGGATGGTGAATTGCCAAGTCTTCAATTGCCTTTGGATTTTCCGCGTCCGACCATCCGAAATGCTCCGGCGGCGGTGGAAAAGGTCATTCTGGATGCGGAATTATGCGCGGGCTTGGAGCGGTTGAACCGCACGTACGGAACCACCATGTTCATGTCGATCGTTGCCAGTCTAAATGTGTTATTAGCCCGGCTTACTCAGCAAGAGGACATTATTATTGGTACTCCTGTGGCGGGACGGAATCAAAAGCAGGTTCGAAACCTGATGGGTTTTTTTGTGAATACTCTCGTGCTGCGGAATCGACTTTCCCGAGACATTTCTTTTTCCCGATTGTTACAACAAGTTAAAGATGAGTGCGCAGGAGCATACGCCCATCAGGACTATCCTTTTGACAAGCTATTGCAGGTATTGAACCGTCCACGCCGCCTAAATCGTGCCCCACTGTTTGACGTTCTAATTAATTTTGCAGCCGGCTCCAAAAATGAGGAGAACTTCGGGGGAATCCCGATGGAAAGAATCAAGCTGGGAAATGGTGCCGACGCGAACGAGTTTGACTTGACCGTAATTGTGGAATCCGTAAATGACGAATTGGTCATATCGCTTAGCTATGGAACAGATTTGTTTACAGCCTTAACGATGTCCAGGATCGGAGCGTATTTCCGTAACATTATTGCGGGTGCCATTCAGGACCCGGAGCAGTCTGTGTGGAAAATGGATTACATGGGGGCAGAGGAACGCGCGGTCATCCATCGTGTTAATGATACGCAGAAGGTTTATCCGGCTGGAGTCACAATTACGTCTCGTATTCAGGAGCAGACGCTCCGTACCCCTGATGCAGTGGGGGTTCTGGACGGCGACATGGCTGTCACCTATAAGGAGCTGCACCTTCGCTCCAACCAATTGGGACAGCTTTTCAGTCGCTATGGAGTTCGTCCGAACTCGCTGGTTGCCATTATGGGGGATAGGAATGTCCCATTGCTTACCGCTATTTTAGGGATTATGAAGGCTGGTGGTGCCTATGTACCGATTGATCCTGATTATCCGCAATCCCGAATCCAATATATGCTTGACGACAGTTCGTGCCGCGTGCTTGTTACGAATTTACGTTATTTCGGACGGACGTTAGATCATTTGCCAGACTGTATTGAAACTGTCATTTGTCTGGATGAAACGGTATGGGGAGAGTCGGAATGGATCGTTAGACTGCGGGAGATGCGAGGGGATGAGTCTTATTTTATTCCTGTCAAAGCACATGGGATGTCTACGGATGAGCTGAGTCTGCAAAATATTCCCAATGAAAAAGATCTGGCGTATATCATGTACACATCTGGCTCCACGGGACAGCCCAAAGGGGTGATGATGACCCATAAGGCTGTGCTGAATACGTTATTTTGGTTGCAGGATACCTTTGCTCTGGGAGCAGACGATGTCATCGCGCAGAAGACGTCTACCAGCTTTACAGACTCGGTGTGGGAATGGTTCTGGCCGCTGATGGAGGGAGCCAAATTAACGATTGTACCTGCGGATATCGTCAAAGACCCTGCACAGCTATACCCATTTATGGAGCGGGAAAAAGTGACGGTTACTCAATTTGTTCCTGCGCTCATGAATGTTTTCCTAAGTGCTGTACGAAATGCGGGGGAATCTCATCCATTGCCTGATCTAAAGTGGATTTTTAACGGGGGCGAAGCGCTTCCGGTGAATATCGTGCAGGAATGGTACACTCTTTTTCGCACAGCGAAAATCGCCAATCTATACGGCATGACCGAATCGGCCATCTATGCGACCCAGCATATCATTCAGCACAAGCCGGATGCAGGAACGTTACGTATTCCTCTGGGGCTGCCGATTGCGAATACTCATGTGTATGTGCTGGATCAGGATGGACAGCTTGCCGGATTCCAAGTGCAAGGCGAAATTTGTATCGGCGGGACAGGACTGGCGAGCGGATATTGGGCCAAGCCGGATTTGACAGCCAGAGCCTTCACTACGCATCCGTTGACTGGAGAAAGGCTTTATCGAACGGGAGACTTAGGCTGTCAGACCCCGGATGGGCAATTTCAGTATCTTGGGCGAAAGGACGATCAGGTTCAGGTGCGGGGATTTCGCGTCGAAATGAAGGAAGTTGAGCAGGCGCTGGTCAGTCTTCCATCTATTCGTGAGGCAGCGGTGATTGCACATATCGAGGCAACGGGATTAACCGGGCTGATCGGCTACTACACATTGCAGTCGCCGGAAATGACGTCAGAAGGGGTACGCGAACATCTAAAAGAACGGCTTCCCGACTATATGGTTCCCGGTCTGTTGGTCCCTCTCGAAGCCATGCCTTTGACCCCACACGGTAAAATCGACCGTAAACATATGCCAAAACCTGAGGGAAGAAGTCTTGCAGGAACAGAATATGTACCTCCAAGGGACGGTATGGAGCAGGAGCTATCGACTATTTGGGCAGAAATTTTGGATATAGCGCAAGTGGGTGTACAGGACCCCTTTTTTGCATTGGGTGGACATTCACTCAAGATGGCAAAAATGATTTACCGGATTCAGGAGCGCTTGCAGGTGAAAGTGACGTTCAAAGAACTTTTTGATCATCAAACCATTCGTGAGCTGGCAGATTTGCTTCGTCAAAAGACCTCTGTTCATGCAGCTTCTATCGAACCGTTGCCTGAGCAGGAGTATTACCCAGTTTCCGCCGCTCAAAGACGATTATTTGTTTTGCATCAATTGGAAGGAGAAAGCCTGAGCAATCACGTGTTCACTGCATGGCATTTGGAAGGCAGTATCCAACGAGAGCAGCTTGAACGTCTGTTTCGAACATTACTGCTCCGGCATGAAGTATTTCGAACGGGCTTTACCCTGCTGGAGGATGAGGTAGTACAGCAGATTCATTCGGATGTAGCTTGGAAAATGGAATATACCGAAGGGACGGCGGCCGATATGCCGCAGATTCAGCAATCATTTTTGCGTCCTTTTGATTTGCAACAGCCCCCGCTTTTACGGGTAATGCTGGTTCGATTAGCGGAGCAGAGCCATGTTCTACTGCTGGATGTGCATCATATTATTTTTGATGGAATTTCTGCGACAGTGCTTATTGATGAGTTTATCTCCCTAATGGAAGGAAGCGCTTTGGAAAAGCCGCACATTCAGTATAAAGACTTTGCTGCCTGGCAGCATACACAGCTCAGCGGGGAACATCTGAAAGAACAGGAAGCGTTCTGGCTGAAGATGTTCGACGAACAGCACACTGGAAAGGAAATTCCGCTTCTGAATCTGCCGGGAGATTATCCAAGACCAAGACAACGGAGCTTTGCCGGGGGCTCGCTGGAATTTAGTCTGTCGTCAGACTGTGCAACAAGTTTGCGGAAGCTGGCAACGGAGAGTGGTGCCACGTTATTCATGGTTTTGCTTGCAGCATACAATGTATTCTTGTCACGCTACAGTGGGCAGGAGGACATCGTGGTGGGTACGCCAGTAGCCGGAAGATCGCATGCTCAGCTGGAGCGGATGCTCGGTATGTTCGTAAATACACTTACGTTACGAAATGCTCCCGTACAGGAGAAGACCTTCCGACAGTTTCTGGACGAGGTCAAAGACAATGCGTTGAATGCGTTTGAGCATCAGGATTACCCCTTTGATATGCTCGTTAATCGCTTGCATCTCCAGCGGGATTTGAGTCGTAATCCGCTGTTTGACACGATGTTTCGGCTGCAAAATTTTATGGATGGCAGCAGGGAAGTGCCGGGTTTACAGGTGAAGCCTTATCCGTTGGAAAGCCCTTTTGCTTCATTTGATTTGATGCTGACCGTGGTTGAGATGCCGACTGAGAAAGGTGCAAGTAATATTAGCCGTAATGGGCTGCATTGTACCTTTGAATACAGCACGGAACTGTTCCGCGAGCATACGGTTCGCCAGATGGCGCAGCATTTCATAGAGCTGGTGGCCCAACTGGCTTCACAGCCAGATCGTCCCCTGTATGCTGCCAGCCTGCTGACTCCTGCGGAGCAATCACGCATCCTTGTCGACCGCAATGTGACTGAGCTTGCGCTTCCGGCTGACAAGCTGATGCACCACCTGTTCGAAGAACAGGCTGCACGGATGCCGGACGCCATAGCGGTAGAATGTGGGAGCCAGTGTTTGACCTATGGCGAGCTGGATGTCCTGTCCAATCGGGTGGCGAGAACATTGCGCAGCAAAGGAGCGGACGTGAATACGGTGGTTGCCTTGCTGCTGGAACGGTCGGTAGATTTGCTGACGGCGATGCTCGGCATTTTAAAGGCAGGTGCTGCCTATTTGCCGATCGACCCCGACTATCCTGCGGCGCGTATTTCCTACATGCTGGAAGAGAGTGAAGCGCAATGGCTTATTAGTCGGGACACACTGCTGGATGGACTGGATTTTAGAGGCGAAGTCATTTCGTTGAATGACGCGAGTATATACCGTCAGGATGGAAAAAGGCTGGAGATCACACAGCCGGGACCCCATGATTTGGCGTATATGATTTTCACCTCAGGCTCGACCGGACATCCGAAAGGCGTGATGATCCGTCAGGAAGCCATCGTTAACCTGATCTACGGGATTACCGAGCGAATACCGTTTCCTGAAGGTCAAACCTTCTTCTCAGTAACTACTGCCGCATTTGATATTTTTGTATTGGAAACGCTACTGCCTTTGGCGAAGGGGCTACGGGTAGTGTTATCTACGGGAGAAGAGCAGGCGAATGCTGAACTGCTGTTGGAGGCAATTCACCGAACAGGTCCGCACTTGCTGCAAATGACGCCCTCGCGGCTTCAGCTTTTGCTTATGCACCCGGAAGCAAAAGAGAGTATGCGCACGTTGCAGGTCGTGATGGTGGGAGGCGAGGCTTTACCAGAACCATTGCTTCGTCAGACGCAGGAGATGACCACTGCGCGTATTTTTAATATGTACGGCCCAACCGAAACTACAGTCTGGTCAACTGTGCAGGAGCTTACCCAGCACGAGCGGGTGACAGTAGGTACGCCGATAGCGAATACACAAGTATATATTCTGGATGGGCAGCTCCAGCCTGTACCGGATCTTGTAGCGGGTGATCTCTGGATTGGAGGCAAGGGACTTGCATCCGGTTATGACAAGCGCCCTGAGCTAACATCCGAGAAGTTCAAAGCCAATCCGTTCCGGTCCGGTGAGCGAATGTTTAAGACCGGAGATTTGGCACGGTGGCTGCATAACGGCGAGATTGAAGTGTTGGGCCGGATGGATGATCAGATCAAGGTCCGTGGCTATCGGGTGGAACTGGGGGAAATTGAACAGGCGCTGCTGGCTCATCCTGCCATTCGGGAAGCTGTGGTGGTACAGGACCGATCAGATGAACAGGAGAACCACTCCCTTTGCGCTTATTGGGTAGGCCAGCAGACTTTATCAGTGAGTGAGCTACGTAATCATTTGCTTGCCCGACTGCCAGAATATATGGTTCCCTCGCATTTTATTACCTTGTCGGAGATGCCCTTAACGCCGAACGGAAAAGTAAACCGTCGAATGCTGCCCAAGCCGGATCATAGTCGTCCTCTTCTTGGAGTGGAGTATACAGCACCTGCTACAGAGGTGGAAATGCAGGTCAGCCAAATTTGGGAAGAGGTATTGCACAGAAGTGAGCTTGGCATTCACGATAATTTCTTTGAGCTGGGGGGCAATTCGGTTCTGCTCATTCAAATGAATGTTCGTCTTCAGCAAATCTTTCCAGGGAAAATCAGCGTTGCAGACTGCTTTGCCTATCCGACGATTGCGAGACTTTCCGGTTTTCTGGAGCAGCAGCAAGGAGAACAAGCATGGACGGATGCGGAACAGGAACGATATGAGCGTCAGGAGCAATACTGGCGTCTTTACTTGGCTGAACCGCTATCTTTTATTCCGTGGAATGAGGCGATGCGGACAGATGGAGGAGCCGAAGGGCAGGCTACGTTCACCTTTACCTTACCTGCGGACCTGCTGACCACGTTACAGAAAGCAGTCTGGAGTCAGGATTTTGCCCTAACAGACTTGTTACTAGCCGTTTATACGTATGTTTTGTCACAAATGACAGGTCAGTCCGAACTGGTATTGCTCATCGGTGAAGGACACCCATTACCACATAAACAGTTCATACACCATGGACAGTCCTCTTTCCTCGCATCACAACTGACAGGGGAGAGCTTGTATCCGCTGCGTGTACGATTGACGGAAAATGATGATTTTAGCGCCCTGTGCATAGAGGTTGCTGGTCATCGTCAAAAAGCGAAAGAGACCGACCTTTACCCGATCCCAGTTATGTTGCCAAATGGGACAGGAAACGCCAATCCATCTGCTTTTCTCCCTTGTGTGTTTTTGAATCATACGCCGGCGGGACATGAGGTGACCCGACAATTTGACTGGGTGCTTCATATGGATGTGCGCGCGGAGCAGGTACGGTTCCTATGCGAATATCAAGCTGGAAAACTGAAGAAGACTTGGGCGGAACAGATGATGAAGGCCTATGTCCACGTACTGCACAAGATTGCAGACCTACTATAAGGAGGATGGAACGATGAAAAAATTAGGATTTTTATTCCCGGGGCAAGGCTCTCAATATGTAGGCATGGGTCAAAGCTTATACGATGAATATTCAGTAGCAAGAGAAACCTTTGAAGAGGCCGAGGATGCGCTAGGGTTTGATCTAAAGACGCTTTGTTTCACAGGTTCCATGGATGAGCTGACTCTGACCGCTAATGCCCAGCCTGCCATTTTGACCGTGAGCATCGCAGCTTTTCGTGTGCTGATGCAGGAATTGAAGCTTGCTCCATCTCTGGTAGCGGGTCACAGTCTGGGAGAATTCTCGGCATTGGTCAGTACAGGAGCGCTTGCTTTTTCGGATGCGGTGAAAATAGTACGTCAGCGGGGCATTCTGATGCAGGAAGCTGTTGCTCCCGGTACAGGAGCGATGCTGGCGGTAGTCGGGAGTCATGAGCGTGAGGTGGATGAGGTGTGCCAGAAAGCCTCGACAGCCGGCGTATCGGTCGGCATTGCGAATTATAATTCCTCTGAGCAGCTCGTCATTTCGGGTCATACTCCTGCACTGGAGAAGGCAGAAGAGGAACTGAACCATAGAGGAATCAAGACGATTCGCCTCAAGGTGGGCTTTCCGTTCCATACGAATTTAATGCGGAGCGCTGCGGGCAAATTTCGGGAGGAGCTGGAGAAATATGATTATGGCCGTTTTCAATGGCCTGTGCTCTCTAATGTTACAGCGACACCCTATGCGGATCGTCGTTATATCCTATTTAACCTGACGTCCCAGATGGCACGGCCTGTGCAATGGCACAGAAGCGTTCAATACATGCTGAATCAGGGTGTGAATCATTTTATAGAAATCGGCCCCAAAACCGTATTGAGAAATTTAATGGCTGGTATCACCTCTACGGCTCATTCCTTTGCTTTTGAGCATCCCTCCACTCTGGAATTGCTGCGGAATGCTGATATCGAGAGCAAACCAGATGGTTTGGGTCTGGTGACCTCCTGTATTGCGATTGCGGTTTCAACCCAGAACCGGAACTGGAATAACGATGAGTATGAGCAGGGTGTAGTCGTTCCATACAAAGAATTGCAAAACCTGCGCGAACAATTGATCACAACCGGAACAGAACCAACGTTGGAACAAATGCAGCAAGCTCTGGACAAGCTAAAGTCCATTTTTGCAACCAAATTAACACCAACGGAACTACGGGCTGAACGGTTTGAGCAGATTTTCAGCAATACGCATACACGCGAATTATTTCCCGCGTTTCAGGTCAGCTAATCGCAGCGAACACGAGGAACGGAAGGGAGTACGATGATGACAAAAACAGGATTCAATCTGGCGGCTCTTCAATTCAATGAACAGGATTTTCAGGACGCGGGTCCGATCGCGGTTAATGAGCTGCGAGATTCGGATATTGCAGTCATCGGGATTAGCTGTGAAATTGCCGAAAGTGAAAATGCGGCTCAGTTTTGGGATCTTCTGCGGGCGGGGCAGGACGCTATACGCCCTTTTCCTGCCCGACGAAAAAGGGAGCTGGAGAGCCTCTTCCAAGCCGGGCTGTTGAATGAACAAACGGCATTAAATGAAGGTGGATTTCTAGAAGAAATTGATAAGTTCGACTATCCCTTTTTTCAACTTTCTCCGGCTGAAGCGCGATTGATGGACCCAAACCAGCGACTGTTTTTGGAGTCTGCCTGGGCGGCAGTTGAAGATGCGGGGTACGGTGGTAAAAAGCTTTCCGGTAGTCGGACAGGAGTCTATGTCGGCTACAGCAGTGATTTTGGTGAGGAGTACAAGCGGTTTATAGCAGAAATGGCTCCTTCATCAGCTTCTTCGGCGATTCCAGGTAATATTCATTCCATGATTGCCAGTCGGATCGCCTATCTGCTGGATTTAAAAGGGCCCAGTCTGTTGGTGGATACCGCATGTTCTTCATCTTTGGTGGCCATTCACCTGGCCTGCCGGGATTTGCGGCACGGCGATTGCGATACGGCGATTGCCGGCGGGGTAAAGGTCACACTCGTACCTATAAAAGAGGGAAAGGGCGGGGGGCTGGGTGTAGGCTCCTCGGATGACCGGACGAGAACGTTCGATAGCGTTTCAGATGGCACAGGCGGAGGAGAAGGTGTAGCCGCTGTTCTGCTCAAACCCTTGAAGCGGGCCATTCAGGATCAGGACCATATTTATGCTGTCATTAAAGGCAGTGCTGTGAACAATGACGGGACTTCAGCCGGGATTACGGCTCCCAATTCGCTGGCAGGAGAGGATGTCATTGTACGGGCCTGGAAGGATGCTGGGATTGACCCGGATACCATTACATATATTGAAGCTCATGGGACAGGCACCAAGCTGGGTGATCCAGTGGAGATTGATGGTATACGGAGAGCCTTTCGGCAGTATACCGACCGGAATCAATTTTGTGCCATAGGCTCGGTCAAAACCAATGTAGGTCACCTGGATAACAGTGCGGGAATCACGGGCTTTTTAAAGGCAGTGCTCGCTTTGGAGCATGCAGAAATTCCGGCGAGCCTACATTTTACCTGCCCAAACCCGGATATTAGCTTTATTGATTCGCCTGTATATGTGAATGACAAGCTGCAGCCTTGGCCCAAGGAGGATTTTCCGCGACGCTGCGGAGTCAGTTCCTTCGGGCTCAGCGGTACGAACTGCCATGTCGTTCTGGAAGAGGCCCCGGTGTGGGCCGAAATGCAGGATGGTGGCCAGTTGGAGCAGGAAACACCGGAAACGGTTCAGCTTTTTACGTTATCTGCTAAAAATGAAACAGTGCTTGCAGCCTATGTGAAGCAATATCAGCAATATGTCATGGAACCCAAAACCTATCCGTTACGCGATCTTTGTTATACCGCCAATACCGGACGAGGGCAGTACGGCTTTCGTCTAGCGATTTTGTGCCGGGATTGGGATGATCTAGGAGCAAAGCTGACTCAAATTCAGACCTCAGGCTTCAGCGGACAAGCGAAACAAGAAGAGTTCATACCGGGTGTGTATTTTGGATGTCATAAGGTTGTATCTGCACAGAAGGAAAAAGAAGCAGGGGAGCTTACGCTGGAGGAATCCAGAAGACTGACAGCATCAGCCAAAGAGAAACTGACCCAGTCTTCATTCGAGTTCGATACGCTGGATTCTCTGTGCCGTATGTATGTTGAGGGAGCAGATGTGGAATGGGAGAGCTTGTATGAAGGCAAAGCGTGCCGCAGACGAAGCCTTCCCACCTATCCTTTTGAGCCTAAGCGATGCTGGGTGGAGGTAGAGGAGAAGGCAGTCGTTTCTCAGGCTTCCCATGTTCGAAAATTCACAGAGATGGAAACAACACATCCGCTTTTGGACTATTGTTTGGCAGAAACCGAGGATCAGGATATTTACCTGACCCGTTTCTCTGTTGGGCGTCATTGGGTACTAAGCGAGCATAAGATTATGGAAAACTGTATTGTACCAGGAACCACTTATCTGGAAATGGTTAGGGCAGGGTTGGAAAAATACAAGCGTCCAGGCAAGGTGCTGGAGCTATATGATATCCAGTTTATTTCTCCGCTCATCGTGGATGCAGAGGAAGAAAGAGAAGTACACACCGTTTTGCAACGGGAGGGTGAGACGTTTTCGTTTAAGGTATTAAGCCGGACGGGACCCTCAGTTCAGCCGTGGGAGCAGAATTGGGTAAGGCATGCACAGGGGCGCGCGGTATTTGTAAAGGCAGCCCATCCTGTTATGAGTCTGGGCGATATTCGGACTGAGTGCAACGATCAGGAAGTAGTAGTCGGTGAGAATCATGCCGAAGCTGCTCCTGCATTTTCATTCGGGCCGCGGTGGGAGACGCTACGGACGATTGCGATTGGAACAGATCAAGTGCTGGCTAAGCTGGAGTTGCCTGCAGCCTATCATATGGATGTAAGCCAATATGTGCTTCATCCCGCTTTATTGGATGTGGCCGTCGGGGTAGCAAGCCAGAGTTTGGGAAATGGCCTGTTCCTGCCATTTTCATATCACAAGCTGCGCATTTACGACTCCCTCCCACGGCTTTGCTACAGCTATCTGCGCAAAAAAAACAAGGTCAGGGAAAGTGGAGAAATTTTAACGGTAGATGTGCTCATTCTGGGTGCCGAAGGTCAGGTACTGGTAGAAATTGAAGATTATGCAGTCAAACGTGTACACGAGGCGGATCTTAAACGAACCCGCTATACAGAACATCATAAATATCATCAGATTGTATGGAAAAAGCAAGAACAAGCACCCTCCGAATATGAAGAAGATACAGTAACCCGGACCGCAAATGATTCAGTGTTATCCACACCGCTGGAAACAGTTTTATTATTCACAGATAACCGTCCGATCGGTGTAACGCTGCGTGGATTGTTAGCGCACGAAGGGTATGATGTGGTTGAAGTGAAGCGGGGAGTCACCTTTACTAAAATGTCAGCCCATGCTTACTTCTCTACGGGTTCCGAGGAAGATCATAGACGCTTGTTGACAGAGATGCAATGTCAGAATGCTAAGAAACTGATATACCTCTGGAACGGGCAGTCTATGGTTCAGCTATTTCATCTGGCTAAGGCAATCGCAGAGACCAAGTCAGCTGTTAAGGAACTGACGGTGATCGCTGAGCAGGCTTATAAAGTGAATGAATTGGAAAATGAATTAAAACCAGAACATGCGGGCTTGTTTGGGCTGGCCCGGGTCATCGGTCAGGAATACCCTGATCTGAGCTGCCGTTGTCTCGATATAGATACAAGCACCCAGCCTTCAGGACTCATTCATTCCCTACGGCACGATGATGATACATTTCTGGTCGCTTGGCGTAACGGCGAACGTTATGTAGAGCAGATTGAACCTGTGGATCTGACGGAAAGCGAAGTTGACCCGATTACGATCAGACCGCAGGGAACCTATGTCATAACTGGTGGTACTGGCGGGCTGGGATTGGCAATCGGTAAATGGCTTGCTTCTAAAGGTCAGGTCACACTGGGATTGATAGGTCGCAAGCCTTTGCCACCCAAGGAGCAATGGGAGGCCATTGCAAACGCTGATTCGAACGGAAGCCGTAACGTAAGACAGAACTTAAAGCCAGATATGAATACAAGGATGCTGAATATGGTTACCGCCTTACTGGAATTGGAGCAGCAGGGAGCGCAGGTAGAATATTATGCTGTCGATGTAGCTGACGAGACCGCTATGAAGCAAGCCTTGAATGAACTTCGCCACAAGTATGGGGCTATTCACGGTATCATCCATGCTGCGGGTGTGGCTGGAGACGGTTTTATGGCTCTCAAGAGCCAGGACCGCTTTACCGAGGTACTGGCTCCGAAGGTAACAGGCACACATGTGCTTGACCGAATCACCACTGCGGATACACTGGACTTTTTTATTCTTTTTTCATCTGTGACTTCACTGATGGGTGGACCAGGCCAAAGCGACTACACGGCAGCCAACGCCTATCTGGATGCCTTTGCCGAGTGGCGGAATCACTCCGGCCGACGTACGCTTGCCATCAACTGGGCTCCTTGGCAGGAAGTTGGGATGGCTTTTGAGCATGAGGTTGATTTCCAAGAGAGCTTATTTCAGGCTCTGTCCACACAAGAGGGACTGGCCGCTCTTGAACAATTATTGCTTCATCCCGTTCCGCGTGTCATTGTGGGTGGCTTGAATTACGCTCAGGTGGCCGCGCTGGATTCCGCTGCCATTCCTTTCGGATTTTCTCATGAAATGCGGGCTATTCTGGACCGTCATCGTCGGCTTCTGCATGACCATGCGGTCACGTCATCTGCTGCCGTGCGCCGTCCTGTGCAGTTGCGTGGTCGGGCAACAGAACAATATAGCTCATCTGAAAAGGTGATCGCAAGCATATGGGCGGAAGTGCTGGGGCTTGATGAGCTGAACATCTATGACAGTTTTTATGAGCTGGGAGGAGACTCCCTGATTGCTAGTAAAATGGTGGGGCAGATGAATCAAAGCTTGTCCAAAAAAGTGGATATGAGCGATATTTTCAACTATATGACGGTCAGCGAATTAGCCCTGTATACGGATGGAGAAGCGAAGCAGCCTCTTCTGACGGAAACGGAGCTGCCTGCACCCCAATCAGCTGACAAAAATCTGATCATTCATCCGGTGGAACAACGTGAGGTGTACCCAGCTTCCTCGACGCAGCGTCGATTTTATATGATGCGTCAAATGGCAGGACATAGCACCTTGAACAATCTATGCAGTGCGATGACCATCACTGGTAATCTGGATCATCATCGGTTGGAGAAAGCCATATATGCGGTAATTCGTCGTCATAGCTCGCTGCGCACCGCTTTTGAGTTGCGGGATAACGAACTGGTACAGAGAGTGTACCCGGAGGTAGATTTTTCGCTGGAATATAGCGAAGGGGACGAGCGCGAGCTCGAAGCGTATGTGAATGAATTTATCCGTCCTTTTGACCTGAATCGTGCCCCGCTGTTAAAGGCGAAGCTGATCCGGCTGAAGGATGATTCCCACCTCTTTCTGTGCGATGTTGACCATATTGCAGCCGATGGAGCCTCGATTGGTATTTTATTAAGTGAAATGATACAGGGCTATTCTGGACAGGATCTACCGCAACTGCCTATGCAATATACCGATTTTACATTGTGGCAAAATCAGCGTCTGGACAGTGCCGAAATGAAAAAGCAGGAGGCATACTGGCTGGACGTATTTAAGGGGACGCTGCCTGTACTTGATTTGCCTACAGATGAGCCGCGGGCAGCGCAAATGAGCAATGCCGGGGATGTCTATACATTTGATCTGAGTGAGGAATTAACAGCTTTGGCTAAAAAAACAGCGGTACAGCATGGGGTTACGCTCTTTATGCTTCTGTACGCTGTCTATAGCACTTTATTGGCCAAATATGCGAATCAGGAAGAGATCATTATTGGCATTCCAAGCGCAGGTCGCCAGTCGGAAGAGGTCCAGCACATGATTGGGCTGTTCATCAATACGCTGGCCCTACGAACTGCGCCAGCTGAAGATAAGCCTTTCGCAGCATATTTGCAGGAGGTTAAGAAGCACGCGCTTGAAGCCTATAAGCATGAGGATTATCCCTTTGAAATGCTGCTGAATCAGCTTGACGTACCGAGAGACCGGAGCCGGAACCCACTTTTTGATGTTCAGTTTATTTCCCAGAACTTTCGGGGGGAGCCGATGAGCATCAACGGGCTTCGCTTTACTCCGTTGGAAGCTAAGATGGAGGCTGTACAAGTCGATCTGACAGTCATATGGGTTGAAAATGAAGGCAAGCTGCGTTTTCACTTTGAGTATGCGACCCAACTGTTCAAGGGAGAGACCATACGTCGGCTTGCGAGCTATTACAAGAATCTTTTACAAGAAGTTTGTGCTGATGCTTCGCGGCCGATTGGCCTCATTTCCATGAATCAGGCGGAAGAACAGCAGCGAACCCTGTACGAGTGGAATGAAACCCGGGTGAATTACCCACAGGAAAAGCTGGTTCACCAGTGGTTTGAAGAGCAGGCTGAACAGCATCCTGAGCGGATTGCTGCCGTCTACGGAGAGCATTCGCTGACTTACAGCCAATTGAATATCAGAGCTAATCAGCTTGCCCGGCACTTGCTAACTTATCATTTGGTACCGGACCAAGCTGTCGGTATCCTGGTTCCCCGTTCGCTGGATATGCTGACCAGCATGCTTGCCGTACTCAAAGTAGGAGCAGCCTATGTCCCTATGGACCCGGAACATCCGACGGAGCGGGTGGCCTACATGCTGGAGGACAGCGGCGTGTCTCTGCTCCTAACTTCTGCGGGTACCGTCAGCATCGACACGCTTCGCTTTACAGGGTCTGTCATGGATGTAAGTGATCCGGCCTTGTACAGCGTAGATGCTGATAATCTAGCTTTTGCATTTGCAGGCAAGGAGTCTCTGGCATCTCACCATTTGGCTTATATTTTGTACACGTCAGGATCATCCGGTAAGCCCAAAGGAGTCATGGTTGAGCATAGAAATGTAACGAATTACATCACGGCTTTCCAGCATAAATTCCACTTAACGGCTGAGGACGTAGTGCTCCAGCAGGCAGCCATTACCTTTGATGCATCCGTGGAGGAAATATACCCTACATTGGCAGCAGGGGGAACGCTGGCTATGGTTTCACGGGATGAACTGAAGGACATTCAATGGCTGAACCAATTCATTCGCCAGCAGCAAGTGACCGTGGTCAGCGCCTCGCCGTTTATTTTAAATGAGCTAAATCAACTGCCCCCTTTCCCGCATATTCGCACTTACATTAGCGGGGGGGATGTGCTGAAAAGCGAATATGTCACCCAGTTGTTGCGTTCCGCAAAGGTCTACAATACGTACGGACCGACAGAAGCGACTGTCTGTGCTACCTATTATTGTGTGCCGGATATTCCAGCTGTCCATCCATTGCCTGTCGGACGGCCTGTAGCCAATGCTGAGGTATACATCATGAATCGCAGGGGTACGGATGTTATGCCTATCGGGGTACCCGGTGAAATATGCATTTCAGGCTGGGGTGTTGCACGCGGCTATATGAACCGCCCCGAACTGACGCAGCAGCAGTTTGTAGCAAATCCGTGGATACCGGGCGAGCGGATGTACAAAACGGGTGATCTGGGCAGATATCTTGAAGATGGGCAAATTCAATTTTTAGGAAGAGTCGATCAGCAGGTTAAAGTGCGGGGTTACCGCATTGAGCCGGGCGAGGTTGAAAAATCGTTGCTCCAGCACCCACATATACAGGATGGAGTGGTGTTAGTTCAGGAAGTCCAGCCTGGTATGCATGAGCTATGCGCCTATATCGTTACAGATCAGGAATTGTCGGTGGCAGAACTGAAGACCCATCTGTCGGTAACCTTGCCTGAATATATGATTCCGTCTTACTTTGTTCGAGTCGATGAGATCCCGTTAACACATCACGGAAAAATCGACCGTCATGCTTTACCGCAGGTTAATGAAAGTATCAAGGTCGGTACGGCCTATGTACATCCAGCTTCACCCCTGGAAGAGCGCTTGGTTGAGCTTTGGTCGGAAATCCTGCACCGGGAGCAGATTGGCACACAGGATGACTTCTTCCTGCTGGGAGGGCAATCCTTGCTGGCAACCAAGCTGGTCTACCTTATTAACAAGGAATGGAATGTAAATCTGACACTGCGCGATTTCTTCCGGGCAGGGACGGTTCAAGGGTTAGCGACATGGATAGAAGAAATTCAATCGGGCCGTGAACGTGGAATATTAGTGGAACAGGAGGGATTAATCAAGCCCTTTAATCTCCGGCAAAAGCCATTGTTCCGCGTTCAGGTTATTCATCAGCCTGCCAACCGTCATTTGCTGTTCATTGATATGCATCATATTATTACGGACGGTCTTTCCCAGGAGATAATCGTCGAGGAATTTGCTCGTTTATACGGGGGCATGAACTTACCGGAATTGACGATCCAGTATAAAGACTATGCCGTGTGGCAGCGTGAGTTTTTGAACAGTGTGGAATTCCGTCAGCAGGAGCAGTTTTGGCTGGAGCTTTTTCAAGGGGAAATTACAGAGCTGGAATTGCCTACGGATTTTTCACGCCCCGATGTGAGAAGAGGTGAAGGGCAAGCCATTCATTTTGAGCTGGATCAGGAATGGACGTGGAAGTTAAAACGCTTTGCCCTGCAACAAAATGTCACGGTATTTATGGTTCTATTGGCGGCCTATAACCTATTGCTGGCCAAAGCCAGTGGGCAGGAAGATATTATCGTCGGCATTCCGGTATCCGGCAGAACTCATGCGAGCCTGAGTCCTCTTGTCGGCATGTTCGTCAATACGTTGGCCCTTCGCAACACACCGGAGAAGGACATGACTGTACACGAATTTTTAATGCAGGTAAAGGAACGTTCTTTTCAGGCTTTTGAGCATCAGGACTATCCGTTTGAGCAACTGGTTGAGAAGTTGAATTTGGCTGGCAAAACAAGTCGCAATCCGCTGTTCGATACCATGTTTGCATTATTGAACGAGTCTTCCCGTACCATCGTAGAATTACCCGGTCTGAAACTGACTCCATGTGATGAAGCGGAGTATACAGGAGCACAATTCGATTTAACATTTACTGCAGCCATGACCGACGAGCATATCGAATGTATCCTTCAATACGATGTAGATCTCTTTACCGGGGAGACGGTGGAACGCTTGAGCCGGGAATTCCTTCAAATCTTACACACTGTCCTTGTCAATCCACAGCAAAAGATTGGAGAGCTTCGGATAGAAAAGGTGGCAGTTGACCCGAATCAGCGGGACAGAGAGGAAATACTTGAGTCAGCAAGCGTCCACAAGGAAGAGGACTGGGTGAGTGAGCTTGCCATAGCGGCTTCGGAATCGGTGAGCGAGGCGGAATGGAAGACACTTGTCCATGATTTCAATCAGACAGACATGGGTCCGGGGTCCGTAAAGCTGTTACATCAATATTTCGAGGGTCAAGCAAGCCGAAACCCTGAGCATATCGCTCTCATTTCCGGTCAACAGGAGATCAGCTACGGAGAAGTAAATCGAAGGGCGAATCTGGTCGCACATAGCCTACTGGACTCCGGTACCCGGCCAGAGCAAGTAGTAGCTATTGTCATGGAGCGCTCACCGGAAATGATTGTTGCTTTATTGGGTGTGTTAAAAGCAGGGGCGGCGTACCTCCCCATTCATCCAGCCGATCCAAAGGAACGGATTCGCTACATCCTGGCAGACGCTGGGGCCGAATGGATTCTGACCCATCAGCAATGCCACGCCAACTGGATAGATGAAGAAATCCAGCAGGTCATCGACGTCGACTTACTGTGTCAGGATCAGCAAGAACGAGACAATCCAGAGCTTGTCATCCAGCCTGATCATCTGGCTTATGTCATCTTCACCTCCGGCTCAACCGGGCAGCCCAAAGGGGTGATGGTGGAGCATCACGCCTTTAGTGCGCGAGTGGTATGGCTGGCACAACAGCTTGGTTTAAGGGAGCAGGATACGGTGCTGCAAAAAGCATCCTATACCTTTGATGGTTCCATCGTCGAGCTTTTCAGCTGGTTCATGGGCGGAGGACGATTGGTGTTATTGGAGGCAGGTGCAGAAACGGATACCCGTCAAATGCTGGATACCATTCACAGGCATCAGGTTACAGTGGCTTTCTTCATTCCTACCGTGCTGCAAATGTTTTTGTCAGAGCTTTCAGTCGAGGATACGATCCAAGCAGCCACTTTGCGTTGGGTCATGTCGGGTGGCGAACAGATAGGCCAGGAGCAGGTGCGAAGTTTTAATCTGAAGTTCCCGGAAGCGAGATTACTTAATCTGTATGGGCCTACTGAAGCCAGTGTGTTTGCAACAGCCTATACGTGTACGTCTGTATCTTCCGAAGGTCCGATTCCGATCGGACGGCCTGTGGGCAACACCCGGGCGTATATTTTAAATCAGGAGCTGGCGTTGGT
Organism: Paenibacillus sp. FSL P2-0322; assembly: GCF_037975315.1. Lineage (NCBI taxonomy): Bacteria > Bacillati > Bacillota > Bacilli > Caryophanales > Paenibacillaceae > Paenibacillus > Paenibacillus sp. FSL P2-0322. The sequence goes on from NZ_CP150243.1 coordinate 1,391,351, forward strand.
TGGTTTGGGGCAGGTAGGAGAGCTTTGTCTGGGAGGGTGCCATCTGGCACGCGGGTATGTACATCTGGATGGACTTACGGCAGAGCGTTTTATCCCCAATCCTTTTGTACCAGGTGAGCGAATCTATCGGACAGGCGATCTTGCCCGGATGTTGCCTAGCGGCGAGATTGTTTACTTGGGACGGTTGGATCAAATGGTGAAAATCGGGGGCTACCGAATTGAGATAGGTGAAATTGAAACAGCCCTCTTGCAAAATAACGACATACAGCAGGCGGCTGTACTTGATTTGACAGATGAGCAGGGCAACAAGTATTTGTGTGCTTATCTGGTTGTGCAAACCGACTGTACAGTTCGAGAACTGCGGGCATTTTTGCTGGAACGATTACCGGAATATATGATTCCTTTACGTTTTGTGAAGGTGGAGACGATGCCTCTAGGTTCAAGCGGAAAGCTGGACCGTAAGGCGTTAAATACCTTGGGGGTAGAGTTGCCTTCCGGCAAAGAACATACACCGCCCCGCAACGAAATGGAACAGCAACTGCTCCTGTTGTGGGCGGACATTTTCAAAACAGGCGCAGTAGGTATAGATGATCATTTCTTTGAGTTTGGCGGAGATTCGTTGCTCGCTTACCAGTTCATTTTGCGTGTGCGTCAAATGTTGGCCATCGAGATTACTTTAAAGGAACTTTTTGCAGCTCCGACTATTCGACAACTTTCAGATCACATAAGCTCCAGAAGAGTTGAGTGTCATCACGAGGATGAAGCGACAGTCCGTTCCTTGATCCCTGCTGCGACTCCAAGCGCCCATTATCCGGCCTCGTCTGCTCAAATGCGTCTTTTTATGATGCACGAGCTGAATCCAGAGGATCTAAGCTATAATCTACCGGGCGCCATGATGCTGGAAGGAGAACTGGACCTGGCCAGACTTGAGGGAGCCTTCCAAGCGCTTATTCAGCGTCACGACGCTTTTAGGACCACATTTGATGTGATCAACGGCGAGATTGTTCAGCTTATTCATGATTCTGTTCCGTTTGCCATTGAGTTTTTCAGAACAGAGGAAACCGAGATTAGCAACATACTTCGGGGCGATGGAAAGCTTATGAGAGAAGTCATCCCAGTTCAGCAGCATGCACTGTCATCAGTAAAAGTAGAGAAAAAAGAACGCCGACGGAGGGAGATTTAGCATCATGCATTATGAAGGATATGAAACATCTTCGGCGCAAAAACGGCTATATCTGATTCATGATCTTCTCGGACCTAACATCATCTATAACATGCCCAGCATTCGAATCATCAAAGGAGCGCTGGAGCCAGAGCGGCTGTACAGAGCATGGTGTAGGCTGACAGAACGTCATGAGGGCTTGCGAACGTCCTTTATTCAAAAGGACGGCGAGGTTTTACAACTCGTCCATGAATCCATCGATGTATCGATTCCCTATAGAGAACTTTCGGATCAGAGTACGGATAAGCTTGTTAACGAGTTTATCCGTCCGTTCAATCTGAACGAGGCCCCTCTATGGCGGGCTGAGCTTGTACCTTTGGTTGATGGGGAGATTCTGTTCCTGTTTGATATCCACCATATCATCGCGGATGCGGTAACCATCAACATTATATTTGAAGAGCTGATGGCTCTATATCAGGGACAGGAGCTTGCTCCATTAGAGTTTCAGTATGTCGATTATACGATCTGGCAAAACGATCAATTAAGCGATATTCATATTCAGAAACAGGGTGAATTTTGGCTGAACCAATTTACAGAGGATGTTCCTCTGCTGTCGTTGCCTACGGATGAAAAAGGCTTAAGGTCTGATTACAGCGGTGGGATCGTATCGTACTCGATTGAAGCTAACACGGCTCACTCCTTGCGTGCATTATGCTTGCAGCACAATGTTACGTTGTATATGGTTCTACTCGCCGCGTACAGCATCCTTCTGTCCAAATATGCCGGACAGGAGGATCTGGTCATCGGAACACCTGTCGCCGGAAGGACTCATTCCGAGTTTGAAGGGATTGTGGGCATGTTCGTGAACACGCTCGCCTTGCGTCAGAAACCGCAGAGAACCAAGCGGTTCTCTGATTTTCTGGAAGAAGTGGCAGACCGAACTTTTGCTGCGTTTGAGCATCAGGACTACCCCTTTGATATGCTGGTGGAGCAGGTCAATCCTGAACGAATCAGTGGTCGTAATCCCTTATTTGATGCTTGCTTTGTATTGGAAAATGTACCGCAGCCTGTCGTGCAGGCAACAGAGGTCACGTTTTCTCCTTATACTTTTGAACATAAAATCGCTAAATTTGATATCACCTTGTATGCATACGAAATGCAGGAGGGTATCGGGCTGGAACTGGAATATCGCAAAGCGTTGTTTACGGAGGAAAGCGCCCGCCGGATGCTACGACATTTTGCCAGAATTGTCGAAATCATTGGCGAACAACCCGATATTCGGATTGAAGACATTGATATGGTTACAGAAGAAGAGCGCACCGTTTTACTTCATACTTTTAATCAGACCCACAGCAAAAATGCATACGAAAAAAATTCGCATGGGGTAACCATCCATCGACTGTTCGAACAGCAAGTGATACGGACGCCTGACCATCCAGCCGTGAGGTGGAAAGAAAAGCAACTAACGTATGATGAATTAAATGAACGTGCCAATCAATTGGCGCGGGTTTTACGGCAAAAGGGAGTTCAGGCAGAAGATGTCGTCGGTATTTTAGCTACGCCTGCGTTGGAGATGATTGTTGGTATTTTAGCTATTTTGAAGGCCGGGGCCGCTTATTTACCGATTGATCCGCTCTACCCAGATGAACGGATTCAATATCTATTACAGGATAGTCAGGCGAAAATATGCCTTCTACCGACTGCCAGCACTAGACGCTTTCCTGGAGTGGACATGTTACTGCTCACAGACCCGAGTCTCTATACGGGAGAACCCCGTAATCTGGAGGACAGCAATCAGGCGCACAATGTGATGTACATTATTTATACTTCAGGGTCTACAGGACAACCAAAGGGTGTAATGATTGAGCATCAATCCTTTGCTCGCCTAGTGTTAGAGCCAGGGCCGTTGGCTATTACGCAAGAGGATCGAATATTGCAGACGTGTTCCCTGGCCTTTGATGTGTCGGTTTTTGAACTGTGGGGAACACTGCTGAGCGGGGCAACCTTGTATCTCATTGAAAAAGAAGAGCTTTTATCTGCCGACATACTCGGCAAGAGGATGGCACAGTATGGAATCACGATGGCATGGTTCACGGCTCCTTTGCTAAATCAGCTGATTGATGAGAAACCTTCCATCTTTACTGGACTTCGATTGATCATGACCGGGGGAGACGCCTTGTCTCCGCAGCATATGAAGCTCCTTCGCGCCGCCCAGCCGGATTTAACGATTGTCAATGCCTACGGTCCTTCGGAGAATACTATTTTTACGTCGTTCCATACGATTCAGGAGGACTATGACCATAACGTGCCGATTGGCAAGCCTGTCGCCAATACACAGGTCTATATCCTGAGCGCGTCCAATCAACTTCAGCCCATTGGAGTACCGGGTGAGCTGTGCATTGGAGGTGAAGGATTGGCGCGTGGCTATTTGGCTCGGGAGGAATTAACGGCAGCCAAATTTGTTTCTCATCCCTGGCTCCCAGAAGAGCGTATGTACCGTTCTGGAGATTGTGCCCGATGGCTGGCTGACGGAACGCTTGAATTTTTGGGTCGCATGGATCACCAGGTCAAAATTCGGGGCTTTCGTATTGAAACCGGCGAAATTGAGGCTCGGCTTGCACATATAGAGGGGATTCAGGAAGCAGTCGTGCTTGTTCGTCAGCACAGCGACGGGATCAAATACCTCTGTGCTTACTTTGTTTCCGACGTAGAAATGTCACAGGCAGAAGTCCGGCTGGAGCTGGCTACATATTTGCCGGATTATATGATTCCTGCCTGTCTGATCCGACTTCCGCGTTTGCCACTGAATGTGAATGGCAAAGTTGATCGGAACGCGTTGCCAGAGCCTGATCTTGAAGCACTGCGGGAGAATGAATATGTCCCTCCTTGCAATGAACTGGAACAGGAGCTGGTTCGCATCTGGTCGATGGTTCTGCCCACGAACCTGCCGACGGATCGCATTGGTGTAACGGACAATTTTTTCACCCTGGGAGGAAGCTCGCTCAAGGCTACCAAGCTGGTTTCACTAGTTTTGCGTGAGTTAGGGATAGACCTACCGCTTACCAAATTATTTACTTTTCCTACTATCCGCCTACTGGCAAGTGCATTGCAGGGAAAGGAAAGAAGTGTGTTTCCAGCCAGAGCAGACACGCTTGTTCTCTTAAAGCCCGGCACAGCGCAGGATAAGCACCTTTTTTTCATCCATGATGGAAGCTTGGATGTCAGTTGCTACATGGAATTGGTCAACGGACTTACAGCTACTTGGAATTATTGGGGCATAAAAATGGATGCTTCGATTCTTGCTGAAAATAAAACAGCCGGGATGAAGGAAGCGGCACACCGATATGTGAATCAATTGAAAAGTATTCAGAAAACAGGCCCGTATTATGTTGCGGGGTGGAGTATGGGGGGAACGCTTGCTTTCGAAATGACCCGACAATTGGAAGAACAAGAAGAACGTGTCGAACTTTTGGCCATTCTGGACACACTGCCACCTTTGAAGTATGGCAAGGAAGATCACTGGGACCACCATATTCAGGAACTGGAGAGGATGGAAGAAACGTTGGATTTTTCGCAGTGGAAGCGAGCATTTCCAGCCAGTGTACTCCCCTTGCTACCAGAATTTAATGAGTTGGGACGAAGTGAATTACTAGAACGCTTTAAAAGTGTGAATCATTGGGTGAAAATGCAGCATGTCTACCAGCCCGATCGAGCTGTAAAGGCCCCTGTATGTTTGTTTATTTCAGAACATACCTGGGAATTAGGATATAAAGGATGGGAATTGTATTGTAAGGGGGAAATGTTCACGCATAAAGTGCCTGGCGATCATTTCTCTATCGTAAAAGGAGCCCAAGCCGTGTCTGTAGGTTTGGTGCTGAATACATTTTTGAGGTAAGATTATGCTCCTGCTTGGAGGTTGAAGACCCCAAGCAGGAGTATTTATTTGATATGATCGTGTAAGTTGGTTTGTAATATTAATTGACATGATGTATAAAAACATATCGTAATGTATGAAAAACCCCCTTGTATGCTTCCAGATTTTATAGTAAAGTATCCAATAATCAACTTTGTTTGAACATAATATTCACTGTTTGTGAGTATATATCACACTTTCATCACGACCTCACATACTCCTCTTTCTATTTATTACATCACATCTATTCATTACCCTACAGCATCTCTTACACCACTAGATTATGAACACTTCTGTCCTACTACACCTATTTGATGAACTCGGAACCTGAGACCACAGCTTGAGGACAAGCTTGTCATGTCAATCCAAAGGAATTGGCATTCATCCGGTATCAACGAATTAACAATATATAAGGTGTGAAAGGGGTTTGCTGCATGAGCAAAAAGTATGCAAAACACAAAATCTGGACCGTTCTGCTGGTGCTTGCGCTAGGAGCTGTTTTGGCGCTTTCCGGTTGTGGGGGATCAGGTGAAGGAGCAAAGCCAGAGGCAGGGAAAACACCAAGCGGAGCAGGAGAGGGCGTGCAGGACACACTCATTTATGGACGCGGCGGAGATTCCGTGGCGCTAGATCCTGCCATTGTGACTGAAAGCGAGTCGCTAAAAATCGGAATGCAAGTGTTCGACACACTGCTGGAATATAAGCAAAACACAACGGAGATCCAACCGGGGCTTGCAGAGAGCTGGGAAGTATCACCAGATGGACTGGTCTATACGTTCAAGCTGCGTCAGGGTGTAAAATTCCATGACGGAAGTGATTTTAACGCAGAAGCGGTTGTGTTTAACTTTGACCGCTGGGCTGATCCGAAAAGTCCATACAAATTTGAAGGTGACTCGTTTGACTATTATGATTCTATGTTCGGTCCTGAAGGAAGTAGGGTGATTAAGGAGGTTAAAGCGGTAGATGCGAACAGCGTCCAGTTTACACTAAACAAGCCGCAGGCGCCGTTTTTACAAAATATCGCTATGCCATCCTTTAGTATTTCAAGTCCCAAGGCTATTCAGGAGAAAAAGGCTGATTTCAAGAGTAATCCGGTCGGCACGGGTCCTTTTGTATTTAAGGAATGGAAACGGAACGATACCATCACGCTGGAGAAGAATCCAAACTATTGGAAAGAGGGGCAGCCGAAGCTGGCTAAGATCATTGTTCGTTCCATACCCGACAATACCGCGAGATTTAATGCTCTGCAAAACGGGGAAATTGACCTGATGGAGGATTTGAACCCGGATGATGCAAAGCAGTTAGACGGTAATAGCGAGTTGGTGAAAATTGAACGTCCCTCCTTTAATGTGGCGTACATTGGCTTTAATTTAAAGAAAAAAACCTTCAATAATCCCAAGGTGCGGCAGGCACTGAATCATGCAGTGAACAAGCAGGCCATTATTGATGCATTGTTTGCAGGGCAGGCTAAGCCTGCGGTCAATCCGATGCCACCTACGTTATGGGGGTACAACGATAGTATTCAGGACTACGCCTATGATCTGGATAAGGCTAAATCTTTGCTAGCGGAAGCGGGCTTTCCTAACGGGCTTCCCGAGCCGTTAACCTTCTATGCAATGCCCGTATCTCGTCCTTATATGCCTGACGGCAAAAAGGTGGCAGAGGCCATTCAAGCCGATTTTGAAAAAATAGGCGTCAAAGTAAACATCCAATCCCCGGAATGGGCTACGTATCTGGATGATGTTAAGGCGGGGGAAAAGGATGATCTGTATATGCTGGGATGGAACGGGGACAATGGTGACCCGGATAATTTTCTTTATACATTGCTGGACAAGGATACGATTCCAGGCAATAACCGCAGTTTTTATGTGAATGAGGAACTTCATAAAATATTGGTGAAGGCTCAGGTTGAGGTCGACCAGAACAAGCGTGGGGAACTGTATAAACAAGCACAAGTGATTATTAAACAGGATGCGCCGTGGATTCCATTGGTTCATAGCACACCGCTGATGGCAGGTAAAGCGAACCTCAAGGGTTTTGTACCTTCTCCGGCAGGTATTGAAGCGTACGGAAATATTTATTTTGAATAGCCCAAACGCAAGCAGGCGGTGAATAGGATATGAACTCATATATTGTAAAAAGACTGGCTATATTGATTCCTGTATTACTGGGCATGACGCTCATCGTTTTTTCCATTATTCATGCCATTCCGGGAGATCCGGCGGAAACCATACTGGGAGATAAGGCTACGGAACAGTCCAAGCAGGCGCTACGTGAGCAATTGGGGCTGGATAAGCCGTGGTTACAGCAATATGGGACCTATTTAGGTGAGCTGGCACAAGGGGACTTGGGCGATTCCATTCGCACCAGGCAGCCGATTGCCCGGGAAATGCTTCCTTATCTGGCGGCTACGCTGGAGTTGACAGTAGCAAGCATGTTTTTTGCTGTAGTAGTCGGAATGAACGCCGGCATCGTGAGTGCCTGGAAACGAAATTCCTGGTTTGACTATGTCAGTATGGTCATTGCCCTGGTCGGAGTATCGATGCCGATTTTTTGGCTGGGCTTGATGGAGCAATGGATCTTTGCAAATAAACTGCATTGGCTTCCTTCCATCGGACGCATGAATTCTCGTGATCCGGTGGAAGCTGTGACACATTTAGCCGTGATTGATGCGATCATAGGTGGACGTATGGATCAGGTGTGGACCGTCATCAAGCATTTGATCCTGCCCAGTATCGCACTGGGAACGATTCCAATGGCGGTCATTGCGCGCATTACCCGTTCCAGCATGCTGGAGGTTATGGATGCGGACTATATCCGTACAGCTCGGGCGAAGGGGCTGGCATCTTTTCAAGTCGTATACAAACATGCGCTTAAAAATGCTGCGATCCCCGTACTTACTGTCATCGGTCTTCAGACTGGCTCACTACTGGGAGGCGCGGTACTGACAGAAACCATTTTTGCCTGGCCTGGCATCGGACGGTACATTTTTGAAGCGATCAGCTCGCGTGACTATCCGGTTATTCAAAGCGGAATTCTGATCATTGCGTTCCTGTTCGTCATCATTAATCTGATTGTCGATTTGCTGTACGCGGTGCTCGACCGGCGTATCCGTTATCAGTAATCAAGTCGCCAATTGTTCAAGGGGGAGCTTGTCCGATGTCACAATTTTCAATGGAACCCAACAACATACCGACGACACGCAGCACATTGGCTCATTTGCCTGTCGTGACTGGCCCTTGGAGAGACGCATGGAGGGCTTTTCGTCACAATAAAATGGCGTTCGTCGGCCTGAGCATTATTATCTTCTTTGTCATCATTGCTTTGATCGCGCCGTGGATTGCTCCTTTTGACTATAAAGAGCAAAATTTGGTGAGCCGTTTGCAGCCTCCTTCTGCGGAGCATTGGTTCGGTACGGATGATCTCGGTCGAGATTTACTGACTCGCACGCTGTATGGAGCCAGAATCTCGTTGTGGGTCGGTTTCTTGTCTGTTATTGGTTCAATGATTGTAGGAACAGCCTTAGGTTTAATCGCAGGATTTTACGGAAAATGGGCAGATATGGTCATCTCGCGGCTATTCGACATTTTACTGGCATTTCCGGGGATTTTGCTGGCCATTGCCATTGTGGCCATTCTAGGACCTTCATTGGAAAATGCGTTGTATGCCATTGCCATTGTCAATGTGCCAACATATGGACGGTTGGTTCGATCTAAGGTGCTGAGTGTCAAAACGGAGGAGTATATCACTTCTGCCAGAGCGCTTGGAGCCAATAATACACGAATCATCCTCCGTTATATTTTGCCTAACAGCCTGACACCGATCATCGTACAGGGAACGTTGGGGATCGGAACGGCCATTATTGAAGCGGCAGCGCTTGGATTTCTGGGCTTGGGTGCACAACCTCCTGAGCCAGAGTGGGGTAAAATGTTGTCCGATTCGCGGCAATATATCCAGAACGCGCCGTGGACAGTTATTTTTCCGGGGGTATCTATCATGCTGACCGTATTGGGCTTTAACCTAATGGGGGACGGCCTGCGGGATGTGCTTGACCCGAGGGCGAAGCGTTAGAGCAAAAGTGGTGAGGTATATAAAGTTGAGTAAAGGGGTGTTCTCTGGCCTGAATCAAATGGCTGGGGAACACCTTTTTTATATGACATTAAGAGCTTTCCGTAGGATACTCGCTTCGAAAGCACAATCCGACTGCGCAGTGACGCTAAAAGTAACTTTTACAGCTGAAAGTCATGTGAACTTTCCTGAGGCGCGAAAAAAATGTATAATCACTCCAATTGAGTACGTAGGGAGTGGGCTTTATGACATGGCAGGACAAGAGAGAGCATCGGCAATTTGCGGAACAGACACGAAGCGACGCTTCACGGGCCGCATATGAGCGGGACTACTCCCGTTTAATCCATTCACCGACTTTCCGTCGGTTGCAGGGTAAATCACAGGTATTTGGCGCAGGCACGGGCGATTATTACCGCACACGACTGACGCATTCTTTGGAGGTAGCGCAAATTGCACGTGAAGCATCCCGAAGCTTGCTGCGCCGCCATCCCGAAGTAGAGCTGGAACAGGCAGATAACGCAGGACTGATCATTGACCCTGAGGTGGTAGAATGTGCTTCCATTGCACATGACTTTGGGCATCCCCCGTTCGGACACAAGGGAGAAGAGGTGCTGGACGGGATTTTGGATCAACTGATTGAAACAAAGGTAGAAAAGATATCCTCTGCCGGAGGCTTCACACCGGAGTCTAAGCGTGGACAGGAGGCCTATGCGCGTGAGCGACGAATTTATGAGCATTTTGAAGGGAACGCGCACAATTTCCGGCTGATTATGTTTTTGGAGAAGCGTGAGAACGTGGATGGTTTGAATTTGTCGGACGCTGTGTTACTCGGGATCAACAAATACCCGTACCCGGGGATTCTGAACAAAAAAGGGTTGTACCTGCATGAGTGGGAATACATACGTTCCATCCGCGAGGATTGGGGTATCCCTGATGGTAAAAAAACGTTGGAAGCCCAGCTTATGGACCTGTGCGACGATATCGCTTATTCTGCGCATGATCTGGAGGACGGGATTAAGGCTGGGAAAATCGAGGTACATGAGCACTTCTTATATGATCCGTATTTAATTCGTCTGATTACGGAGAAAATCACCACGTTGGAGGATAGCTTCTGGCAAGGCTGGCAACTGGCTCAGATTGAGCAGAAGGTAGCGGCTGTGCTGAGCGAATTTTTGAAGGTGTGGAACGGCAAGATGCCGATGTGTGAACACGATTATTCCCGTACCCGCCGTGAAGTGAAGGCATACTGGGTCAGCCTGTTTGTCAGCAGCTTGGGTGTAATTGAGGATGGAAATTGGAAAAAGGTGACCTTCGTACGGGATGGAAGCGAAGATTTGGATATGCTGCGCACTGTGAGTGTGTTGAAAAGCTTTGCTTGGGTTACGATGATCCGCGATCTGCGCGTACAGCGACTGCAAAAACGGAGTGAGTGGATGCTCAGACGGCTGTGGTTAGCTTTTCTAGACCCGGAAACGTCCAAATCTATTATTCCAAGCGACTGGCTCCAGCGCTATGAGCGCGACCAAGCCAAGGCGAAACCGATCTGGACATGGGAGCATATGGTCATAGACTATATTGCAGGCATGACCGATGCTTTTGCTGAAAAAATCTATAATGAGTTATACGGCCTGAAGGTGGGTTCGATTTATGATCTGGATTGACCTTTAAATTACCCCTATATAGTAGAAGGAACTGGTTTGTAATGGATAGCAGGAGGGAGGAATGTGTCTATGCAATCTCAGTCTTTATCTATAAAAAGGTTGAATCTCGGTGTGCTCGATATGGTGCCGTTGCTGCCCAGTAACCGTCCGGAGCAGGCGGTTCAACGAGCTGGTGAACTAGCAAGACAGGCAGAAGCATGGGGATATACACGCTACTGGACCTCGGAGCACCATGATATGGAGGGGCTGGCTTCCTCCAGCCCGGAAGTGCTGCTGTCTCATATCGGGGCGGTGACGAAGACAATCAAACTGGGTGCGGGTGCTATTTTGCTCCCGCATTATAGTCCAGTCAAGGTCGCGGAATGGTTTCATTTGCTGGCTGCTCTATATCCTGGCAGAGTCGAATTGGGCCTGGGGAGAGCACCTGGTGGTGGACCTCATGCTTCAATGGCACTGAGCGGTAATTTTCTTCAACATGTGACGGAGCTGCCACAGACGATGGAAGCTCTATTGGCTTTGCTGGAAGGTACATACGAATATGAACAGGTGCCTGTGTTTGCCCGGCCGATGCCTGAACAGCCGCCAGCAGTGTGGATGCTGGGTACAAACCGAAAAAGTGCCGAATATGCCGCCCAGTATTCAACAGGCTATGTATTCGGTCAGTTTATGAGTGAACAGCAAACGGAAGAAATGCTAAGCATTTACCGCTCCAGCTTTCAGCCATCCAACCGGATGGACAAGCCACGTACCATGGTTGCTGTAGGAGCAGTATGTGCCTTGACGAATGAACTGGCGCAGCAATGGGCTGGTCAGATTTCATTGGGCGACCCGGCAATGCGAGCCAGCTGGCTGGTGGGAACGCCGTCGGATATTGCCGAACGGTTACGCGGCTTGCAGATTAAATATGATAATGATGAGTTTCTGTTGGTCACACCGATTCCCGATTATGAGCAGCGGCTTCACTCCTACCGTCTAATAGCGGAGGCTGTAAATTCTAGCCTTGATTCCAAATGAAAAGAGATATGACATGAATAAACAGAAAACGAATATCGAAGAAATGAAACCAAGCTACATATATACCTATGCGTGTCATGAAACAGAGCGTGAGTTGTGTTTTTTGGAATTAAAATGCTTGTTCGGTCAGCCGCCCGTGCAGGACTCCATCCTATTGTCCCATCGGCGTCTGGAGCCGGGGACGAGCCCGTTTATTCATCTTAGGCTGGATGTAATGACAGATGCGGGAACGCTGGAAGAGCTATGCGAAGCAGCTTCTATGTTACAACTTGAGGAAGGAAAGACTTTCAAGGTGTTGTGCCTTAAAGAAGGTGACCATGAGGCTGACTATGACGAGCGGCGCGGGATCGAACGCCGAATGGGTGCACGCATTCATGGGCAGGCGCAAATGAAGACACCGGATATCACCCTTGGTGTTATTCGGATAGGAGAACGGTGGCTACTGGGCACGTGTCAGTATAGCGACAGATCGTGGCAGGAGCGTCGTCAGAAGCCGCAAAATTATTCTACTGGACTACCCGTTCTGGTTGCCAGAGCACTTGTGAATTTGGCAGCAACTGATCTAACAGCAGCAAAGGGAGAGTCAGGCTCATTGAAGCTGCTAGACCCGTGTTGTGGTATGGGCAATGTAATGATTGAGGCATTGAGTATGGGAAAGGATATTCGCGGTTGTGATATCAACCCGTTGGCGGTGCGTGGGGCACGAGTGAATTTGCGTCATTTTGGATATGAAGAAGATCTAGTGAAGCTCGGGGATATGAATATGCTCGAAGGCACATACGATGCAGCCATATTGGATATGCCCTATAACCTGTGCTCCGTGCTCCCGGCTGATGAACAAAAGAAGATGCTGCGCAGTCTGAGACGCTTGGCCGCGCGGGCAGTGGTCGTGAGCACGGAGCCGATGGAAACATTGTTATCCGACTCAGATTGGACCCTTACGGAGCAATGCCGCATACATAAGACAGGTATGAGTCGGGAAATTTGGATCTGTAAGTAGTGTGTTAATACTGAGTTTTGTAGTTAACCAAATTCAGCGGCAGTTCCTGATCAGCGGCATAGGCATTCAAATTAGTAAGAAAAATATCTACTGCCCGTTCGGCATATCGGTCCGTATCGCCTGCAATATGCGGTGTGATCAAGACATGGTCCAGACTCCATAGCGGATGTGAAGCAGGTAGCGGTTCTTCCTCGAATACATCCAGTCCGGCAAAGGCAATATGCTTTTGCTCCAAAGAGCGTACAAGCGCATCCGTATGAACGGTGCCACCGCGGCCTACATTAATGAAGAAGGCTCCCTTACGCATAGCTGCAAATGCTTTTTCGTCAAAGAAGTGATGGGTTTCCTTGGTGAATGGTAATATATTTACCACGATATCCGCCGCTCCCAATGCTTCGTGTAGTTGTTCGTTAGTATACATATGCTCTACATGGGGAGCTTCCTTGCCAGAACGACGGACTCCGATCACCCGCATACCAAAGGCTTCTGCAATCCGCGCTGTTTCGCGGCCGATTTCGCCAACGCCTGTAATCAACAGCGTCTTGCCACGTAATTCCGTCAGTTGGCCTTTCGGTGGCTGCCATGTTTTCTGACGTTGCAAGAGAGCTGCTTGCTGTAAATAACGTGTATGCGATAGCAGCATGCCAAAGATCTGCTCTGTAATTGGAATTGCATGCACACCACTCGTATTCGTGAGTAAAATGTTACGCTTTTCCAATTCGGTAAGCGGTAGCTTGTCAATTCCAGCCGACCAGGTTTGTATCCACTTCAGTTTGCTGTCTGGGTGTAACGCCTCTTCGGCAATATGCTTGGACCAGCCTAGAATAACCTCGGCCTCCCGGATTTGTTTAGGCTCCAATTCCTGAGCTTTGCCAATAATCAACTCGTAGCCCGGAGCCGTTGCACGAACTTGTTTTTTTTGCACTTCCGTAAGTTGATGTAAGCTTAAAATGTTTCCCATAGTTCATAGCCTCCTCGATTTGGAGTTTCCAATATATTCTGGCGAACCATCCTTTCAAGAATAACAGATTGCCGAAAAAATTGCATAATTAGGGTAAAAGCGAGCTCGCGGTGTCACTATATATAACAACAAATGGCTTTACCCTGATTAGGGACAATCCAAACAGCTACTCTTTGAGATATCCACCAAGATCTATTAGGAAAGGAGGTATAGATTGATGAAAAATGAATCGCAAAGACTTTTTACAGCTATTGCTCTCCCAAATGAGCATAAGAAGAAATTACATGATTGGGTGGAGCAGGATTTAAAAGACCTGACTTTTCGCAAATGGAGTGATTTTAGAGATTACCACGTGACACTTCAGTTTTTGGGTGATGTGGAGACCTCGGTTATACCGAAACTTGAGCAGGTTTTAGTTCAAGCTGCAGCTGAGCATGGCCCGTTCACACTCGGCATTGGAGAAGCAGGTTTTTTTGGCCGTGAAGAATTTCCGCGTGTACTGTGGAGGGGAGTGACTGGGCAGCGTGAGTCACTGGATCAATTGTACCAGTCCATACTCCAGGCTACGGAACCGCTGGGTTTTAAACCCGAGGAACGACCTTATCGACCTCATATCACCCTAGCACGCTCGTACACAGGAGAACAGCCTATTCCACCGTCTATTTGGCAGTCAAATGACCGATGCAGCGAGCCGTGGGAAGTGGGAGAATTTGTTTTATATGCAACCCGAATGGGTCAAAAACCAATGTACCAAATAATTCAAACATTCCCATTAATGAGGTGAAAGCCTTGATCTATCAGCGAATTTAGTGATATAGTGTTTCAGCGTTATTCAAAAGGCGCATTTTGGGTTACATATCTGAGGAATGTGCTTAAAGTTAACGGGAGGAACATTATGGAAATCGTTAAAGAACATCGTTGGTTTGCACCTCTTTTGAGTGTGCTGCTTGTTTGTATATTGGGGATAGGCCTCTACGCTGAGGTTCAGCAAACACAGAAAAATCATAAAAATACACCTATGCAATCTCTGAGCTGGTCAGGGAACTCTTCGGCTCCTTCATATGGCGACAGGATGGGGACCCATAACGGGTCAAACAGGACAAGCCCCATCTTTGTGGCTGCTCATGGGCAGCCAAGCTGGAAAGAAATCATGCCGACACCGTTACCCGCTTCCCAGATGAAGCAGGCGGAACAAGCTCGGAATAACGTTGCTACAGGCAAGAAAAAGCCTGAGGTCCAGCATAGCAAGTCCGCAATCCTAACCCCTCCTACAACCATCTACTTTACGAAGACAAAAATGCTCACTCAGGATGACAAGGCGTTGTCTACCTGGAGCTATCCTGTCTCCGCTAAAGAACTGCTCCTGCTGCAAAAAATAGTGATGGCAGAAGCAGAAGGCGAACCGTACGAAGGCAAAGTGGCAGTTGCCAACGTTGTCTTAAACCGGCTGCGGTCAGCCCCATTTCCCGATACAATTCAGGCAGTGATTTATCAAAAAGCGCAATTTAGTCCGGTCGCGAACGGGCGTCTTCGTCGTGTTCAGCCCAACCAGGACAGCATCCGTGCGGTTACTGCTGCTTTGAACGGCCATAAAGCCGTGCCTGATAACACCTGTTTTTTCCTGTCGCTTACGTTAGCCCAGGACCTTACGGTTCATCATTCGCGTACTAAGGTGAAAACTATCGGTCATCATACCTTTTATAAATGAGCATTTGGCATAAAACCCATGAGCGTTTCAAATCAGTAATGTATAGATTGAAACGGTTTAGTTGGCAGCCTTCTACAAATAACAGCCCTTTCTAAACAATAGGGTTCAGCTTTGTGAACGGATTTTGTGGTACAGGTGAAGCCAGTATGCAAAAGAGTTATAATAGGTAAAGGAAAGTAACCAAAATAATGAAAGTGACAAAGGAGGCGTAGATGATATGAAAATCACATATTATGGACATTCAGTTGTACTGGTAGAGACAGAGGGGAAACGGATTATTATTGATCCTTTTTTGACGGGAAATCCTAAGGCAACCGTAAAAGCTGAGGATATTCAGGTGGATGCCGTGTTGTTGACACACGGTCATGCTGATCATTTTGGAGATGCTGTTGAAATTGCCAAGCGCAATGATTGTCCAGTAATCGCGGTCGCGGAACTGGCTGAATATTGTTCATCCTTGGGAGCCAAAGCTCACGGTATGAATCTGGGTGGGGGTCACCACTTTGACGGTTTCCATGTGAAATTCACACTTGCATTCCACAGCTCATCTTTGACGGTGGACGGACAAACCATTTACATGGGAGAGCCTGCGGGGATTTTATTGACCATGGGAGGCCAAACCTTTTTCCATGCAGGGGATACTGGCTTGTTTGGCGACATGCGTCTCATTGGGGAAACTAACTCCATCGATGCTGCGGTATTGCCGATCGGAGATGGTTATACGATGGGACCGGAGGATGCATTGCTGGCAGCAAAATGGCTGCGTGCAAGCCGCGTAATACCGGTGCATTACAATACGTTCCCGGGTATTGAGCAGGACGGAGACGGCTTCTGTGATCGTCTACACAAAGAAGGCATTGAAGGGAAAGCATTGAAGCCCGGCGAAAGTCTCGAATTTTAATACGGATATCTGATTTGCGGGAATACACTTGATGGTCTATAAACTCATCAAATCTCCTTTGTCAGCCTTTTCTGTTCCTTAGAGGAATAGGAAAGGCTGTTTTTTAAAAGTGAATATTTATACATAAAAATGAGATATTTTTGCATTGATACGTTGAAGCTGTAATGTAAAAGATTTATTATCACAATCATAAAAACTTTGAATTGCTAACATGATAGGTCAATGATAAAATGATAGAACTAATTAGATTCATCAGTGGAATCGACGTATTTTTCAAGTCAAGCCATTGCATAATTATTGAAAAACATACGCATTCAGCGGACCGTACCGCCTTGAATACGTCACATGTTTTGTCCCCCATTCCTCGTAGTTGTTCTTTGAGTTACCTCTTGTTGCCACTGTCTTCTATTCGGCCGCCTGTATTTCAGGCCAGCATGACTTTATAACAGAAAGGTTGCGTTCCATGAGACAGACAGGTTTACCACCCAAACAGGGACTATATGATCCCCAATTCGAAAAAGACGCCTGCGGCATGGGCTTTGTTGCCCACATCAAGGGAAAACCATCGCACGATATTGTAAGTCAGGCTTTGACCATGCTCGTGAATATGGAGCATCGGGGCGGTCAGGGAAGTGAACCAAACTCCGGTGACGGAGCAGGGATTATGATTCAGGTCCCTCATCTGTTTTTTCAAGAGGAAGCGGAGCGATTGGGTTTCAAATTGCCAAAGGCCGGACATTATGGCGTTGGTATGCTTTTTGTATCCAATGATCCCAGAGTTCGTGAGGTACATGAGCAGAAGCTAAGAGATATCATCGTGGACGAAGGTCAAAATTGTTTGGGTTTTCGCGATGTTCCAACTTATGACGAAATGCTGGGGAAATCGGCAAAAGCAGCTAAACCGGGCGTGCGTCAGGTATTCATCGGTCGCAGTAGCGATCTGAAGGAAGAGCTGGACTTCGAACGGAAACTGTATGTCATTCGCAAACGTGCAGAGCTTGCTATTCGCTATAACCAAGAGGATGAGAACGGTGAGTCGTTCTATATTCCAAGTTTGTCATGTCGCAAGGTTGTATACAAAGGAATGCTGACAACCGAGCAGGTAGGCAAATTTTATCTGGATTTGCAGGATGAGCGGGTGACATCGGCGATCGCGCTGGTCCATTCCCGTTTTAGCACGAATACGTTCCCGAGCTGGGACCGTGCGCATCCTTATCGTTTTATGATTCACAACGGTGAAATCAATACTATGCGCGGCAACGTGAACTGGATGCATGCTCGCCAGGCGCAGTTTGAAAGCGAAGCGTTTGGTGGAGATATCAAGAAGGTAAAACCAGTCATTAACCCAGATGGCTCCGATACAGCCATGTTTGATAATACGCTGGAGTTTCTGTATCTGAGCGGACGTTCCCTTCCTCATGTAGCCATGATGATGGTGCCGGAGCCTTGGAACAAGCATGAAACCATGGACCCGAAGAAGCGAGCATTTTATGAATATCACAGCACCATGATGGAACCGTGGGACGGACCTGCTGCGATGGCGTTTACAGACGGTATCCAAATCGGAGCCATTCTCGACCGCAACGGTCTGCGTCCTGCACGTTACTATGTGACCAAGGACGATCTGATCGCACTGTCTTCAGAGGCGGGTGTATTGGATATTGCTCCTGAAAATGTGCTCTATAAGGATCGTCTCCGTCCGGGTCGTATGCTGTTGGTTGATACCCAAGAAGGCCGTATCGTTTCTGACGAAGAGTTAAAGGAACGTATCGCTTCCGAGGAACCTTATCAGCAATGGCTGGATGAGCACTTGGTTGATCTGGATGAGCTGCCAGAAGCACTAGAACAGCCGGAGCCTAAACATGAAAATGTAAATCAGCTTCAGCTCGCTTTTGGATATACGTTTGAAGAACTGCGCAAAATTCTGGAGCCGATGGCACTTACAGGTGCAGAACCGATTGGCTCAATGGGGTACGACGCACCATTGGCGGTGCTGTCTGATCGTCCGCAACGTTTGTACAATTACTTTAAACAAATGTTTGCTCAAGTCACGAACCCGCCGATTGACGCCATTCGTGAAGAGATTGTAACATCAACCGCAACTACGATTGGGCCAGAGCGCAATTTACTGCATCCAGAACCAGAAAGCTGTCGTCAGATTCGTTTGGATTCGCCGGTGTTGTCGAATGAGGAGTTTGCCAAAATTCGCCACGTACACCGTCCGGGCTTCAAATCAATGACAATTCCGATCTTCTTTGAAGCGAAGGAAGGTGCTGAGGGCTTACGCAAGGCGCTGGAAGGATTGTTTGAGGCGGCTGACCGTGTCATTGACAAAGGTCATAACATCCTGATTTTGTCCGACCGTGGAGTGGATGCGGAAAATGCGGCCATTCCGGCGTTGCTAGCTGTTTCCAGCCTGCATCACCATCTGATTAAGCAGGGTACACGTACACGTGTGAGCATTTTGCTGGAGTCCGGGGAGCCAAGGGATATTCACCATTATGCGGTGCTGCTTGGATACGGTGTGAGCGCGGTTAATCCTTATCTGGCTTTTGAAACGCTGGATGTCATGATTCAGCAGGGCTTGCTGCGCGGCATCTCGCACGAAAAGGCAGTTAAAAATTATATTAAAGCGGCAACAAAGGGTGTCGTTAAAATATTGTCCAAAATGGGTATTTCCACGATTCAGTCGTACCGTGGAGCACAAATTTTTGAGGCTGTAGGTCTGAAACAGGATTTTGTTGACCGTTATTTCACCTGGACACCTTCCCGCATTGGCGGTATCGGTCTGGAGGAAGTGACTACGGAAGCGCTGGTTCATCATAACCGTGCTTTCACCGACAAGGACGGCAACGACAAAGTGCTGGATTCGGGCGGCGACTATCAATGGCGTAACGACGGGGAAGAGCATTTGTTTAACCCGCAAACGGTGCATTTGCTCCAGCAGTCGGTTCGCTCTGGAGACTACAAGTTATACAAGAAATACGCCAAGCTGGTGCAGGGCGAAACGGAACAGCATTTAACGATCCGCTCGATGCTTCAGTTGAAGCCTACGGGTGAGCCTGTGCCGCTGGAAGAAGTGGAATCCGCTGCATCCATTATGCGTCGCTTCAAGACAGGAGCCATGTCCTTTGGCTCGATCAGTCAGGAAGCGCATGAAGATATGGCGATTGCGATGAATCGGATCGGTGGCAAGAGCAATACGGGTGAAGGTGGGGAGAACCCTGCACGTTTCATTCCGGATGCCAATGGCGATTCTCGTCGCAGTTCGATTAAGCAGGTAGCGTCAGGCCGATTCGGTGTAACATCGAATTACTTGGTGAATGCCGACGAAATTCAGATCAAAATGGCGCAAGGCGCGAAGCCGGGTGAAGGTGGACAACTGCCAGGACGTAAGGTATACCCTTGGGTTGCTGAGGTACGTGGTTCTACGCCAGGAGTAGGTTTGATTTCACCACCGCCGCATCACGATATTTATTCTATCGAGGATTTGGCAGAGCTCATCTATGATCTCAAAAACGCCAATCCGCGTGCTGACATTAACGTGAAACTGGTGTCAGAAGTAGGCGTAGGCACGATTGCTACAGGGGTAGCAAAAGGCCGTGCTGACATTATTCTGGTCAGCGGTTACGACGGTGGTACAGGCGCTTCCCCGCAAGGCTCCATTCGCCATGCAGGTATGCCTTGGGAGCTGGGTCTGGCGGAGACGCATCAGACGCTGATGTTGAACAACCTGCGCGACCGCGTGGTATTGGAGACAGACGGCAAGATGCTGTCTGGCCGCGATTTGGTAGTAGCTGCCCTGTTGGGCGCGGAAGAATACGGCTTCTCTACAGCGCCGCTCGTGGCGTTGGGCTGTATTATGATGCGGGTATGCCAAATGGATACATGTCCGGTTGGTGTGGCTACGCAGAATCCGGAGCTGCGCAAAAATTATATGGGCGATCCTGCCCATGTGGTGAATTTTATGCGTTTCATCGCAGAAGATGTCCGTGAAATTATGGCGGAATTGGGCTTCCGTACAATTCAGGAAATGATTGGACGTACGGATTGTCTGGATACCGTGAACGCCGATTCGCATTGGAAGAAGAAGGGCGTAGACCTGAGCTTGCTGTTGCATGTTCCTGAGTTGGAAGAAGGTAGTGTACGTTACCGCGTACAACGCCAAAATCACGGTCTGGAAGAAACACTCGACATGCAGCAGCTCGTACCGATGGCTGCGGAAGCGCTGGAGAACGGAACGCCTGTTGAGGGTACCTTACCTATTACAAACGTAAATCGGGCGGTAGGAACGATTCTGGGCAGCGAGGTCACCCGTAAGTATGGAGCGGCGGGTCTGCCAGAGGATACGATTCGCTTTAACTTTATTGGATCGGCAGGTCAGAGCTTCGGGGCATTTATTCCGAAAGGCATCACGCTGAGCGTGGAAGGCGATAGCAATGACTATGTCGGTAAAGGGCTATCTGGCGGTAAGGTTATAGTGAAAAAGTCTCACAAAGCAACCTTTAAGGCAGAAGAGAACATTATTATCGGAAATACAGCCTTGTATGGAGCGACCAGCGGTGAAGCTTACATTAGCGGAATCGCAGGCGAGCGCTTTGCCGTTCGGAACTCCGGCGCACGTATTGTAGTTGAGGGCGTTGGGGATCATGGTTGCGAATATATGACGGGCGGACGTGTAGCGGTATTGGGTGGAACCGGACGGAATTTTGGAGCCGGAATGTCCGGAGGTATTGCATATGTCTATGACCCTGAGGGGACTTTCCTGAGCCGTTGTAATCTGGAAATGGTGTTGCTGGAAGGTGTGGAAGAACCTGCAGAAGCAGCGGATTTGCGCGGCTTGATTCAACGCCATGTCACTTACACGGGTAGTGAAGCGGGACAACGTATTTTGGATGATTGGCAGACTGCGATTCAGCAGTTTGTACGGGTGATTCCAAAGGATTACAAGCGTATGGTTGAACAGATCCAAAAAGAAGAGGCAACTGGTTTGAGCGGAGATGAAGCTCTGTTGGCAGCATTTGAAGCCAATATGCGTGAATTGGCGCGTGCCGGGGGCTAAAATGTAGACTACCAAATTTACTAAAAAAGGACTCGCTGAATACCGCTGTTATAATCACGGTGGTACCAGCAAGTCTTTTTTAGGTTGCTAAAAATGTGATTCATTTCCTTGACAAACGTCATAAATTCTGACATTACCCCCAAAATGTTTTCCTGAAACGGTAAATATGTTATAAAAAGTACCAAATTTTTTGGAATGTAACCGTTTACGTAAGAGTTTATGTCTTGTTATTTATTTTTGGATTGGTTATGATTTTTTTAGAGTACACAAACAAACCTAATATGCCCATCGTCCCTTCAAAACACAGAATAGGGTGACAGGATGAAGTTGAGGAAGTCAGCAGAAGACAAAATGATTTTTTTATACCGTTATGTATCACTATCTCTAACGTCACTTGTTTTTCTGTTCGAATCATCTAGGTTAATCGTGTGGCAGAAGCTATTACTGATTGGTTTTCTATTTTTATCCGTTACAGCATTTACTTGGATTTACCGTAAATACAGACTTCATGATATGGTATTGAAATGCAGCATTGCACTAGAAACAGCAGGGATCATTTTGTTGTTATTCCCAACCGGAGGGATGGATAGCCCGTTCAAATGGTATGTGATTACCCCCATGCTGGTGGCTTGTGCTCATCTGTCTATGAGATACAGTTGGACACTCCTCCTTTCTTATATCGGCTTGGTGCTTACATTTTGTTATATCTTTTTTACACCAGGTCAATATTTTTTGTGGGATCTTATATTGCAGAATATCAATTTGTTTCTGGTACTGATCGTAACTACGATGGCAATGCAGGTTATCGGCGTCATGAAGGACGAACTGAAGGTGGCTAAAGAACAAGCCAATGAGACGATGGATCATATCAAGTCGATTTACCACATCATGGAGACGACCAGCCACAATGAGGCTTTAAATCTCGGCCAGGTCATCTCAGACTATACTGTCAAGCTAACAAAGCAGAGCCGTGCATTTTTCTGGCTGGATAGTCAGGAGGAGGATGCACCGGAAAGTAGCCAGACAGGCTGGACGGTAGAGGAGGAGGAGCAGCTATTTGAGGAGCTGGGGAATTATCGGGAGGAATTCAGGGAAGAGCGTGAACCATTTTTCAGACATCTGCCAGAATGGGGCGATTTCCTCATGATCACAGTACCGATGACGACCCGTTTTGTAGCGACGATTGGCCTCAAGCTGGGCCCGGATCAAAGTCTGACAGGAAGACGCTGGCTCGTGCAACAACTGATATTCTTGGCTGAGCTGAGCGCTGTGTTCTTGGAGCGCTATGAGCTGGAGCGTATTGAAAATCAGCTGATTGTGACGAATGAGCAGAACCGAATTGCAAATGAAATGCATGACAATGTTTCTCAAAGTCTTTTTGGTATTGTGTACGCAACGCATTCTCTCCGGCAAACCTGGTGTCATCAGCCAAAGGAGCAGGTGGAGGAGCAAATTGATCTAATTCAGCAATCTGCTAACCAAGCGGTTAGAGAGCTGAAAGGGGCGATTCATAGTCTAAGCTCGAAAAAAAGCGGAGGCTCAACTTGGTTAGGGACGGTGAAAAGTCATCTCCATACACTCTCCAAGCTGAACCATGTACAAATTGATTTTGACATTCATGGTGATCATTATTCACTTCCGTATTTGTACCAAAAAGCTTTGTTCCGCATCATTTCCGAAGCGGCGGGGAACGCAATCCGTCATGGATTGGCCAAGCGAATTGATGTGAAGTTAAAATTGACGCCCCAAGTGATTAGACTGTCTATTCATGACGACGGAGTAGGGTTTGAGACGGCGAGAATGGTAGCAGGAGGTGAGGCGGTCAGTGCAGGCGGGGGCCTGGGCATGATGAATATGGAATATTTAGCTCAATCGATGGGAGGCGAATTTGATATTTCAAGTCGAATCGGAGAGGGAACACAGATCCGATTGTCCATTCCGGTAAATGCTTATGAATGAGGATTTTGCAAAATCCTCGAATAAAATGCGTGAACATTCTGCAATACAAAATCTGCGGTAACAATCGGATACATAGGGATTATGCAAATCCTGAACTGTAGACAGGAGGCCGAATCATGAAAATTGTCATTGTCGATGATCATCCTTTAGTACGGAAAGGACTCGCTGCGGTTATATCCATGCAGCCCAATGTTCAGTTTGCGGGAGAGGCCCAGAATCAACAGGAAGCACTTGTGGTGATCGAGGAAACAGATCCGGATCTGGTGCTGCTGGATTTGAAACTAGCTGATGAATCGGGGCTGGATATTATCAAGATAGCGCGCGGACGTGGTTTCAGAAGCAAATTTATTTTGCTGACCTCTTCCGCAACACGTGAAGATTTTCTGAAAGCAGAGGAAGCTTCCGTGGATGGTTATGTGCTTAAGGAAGCATTGCCTGAGGAATTAATTTACGCGATTCATCTTGTCAACAAAGGACGCAAATATTATGATCCGGCTATTCTCGAAAACAAGCTGCGTGAAGATGCGGGCAATCTGTCGGACGACCTGACGCCAAAGGAAAAGGAAGTGCTGGTCGAGCTGGGACAAGGAGCCTGCAATCGTGAAATTGCATCGCGGTTATTTATCAGTGAGTTCACAGTCAAAAAGCATGTCAGTCAGATCTTGGCCAAGCTGCGGCTGGCGGATCGTACGCAGGCAGCATTGTATGCCAATGCCATTGGTCTGGCGAAGTACGAGCCAACAAACATGGTATGATGCGCTGACTCTATAAGCTGCGCTGCACTTTTATATGCGAGTGGAAAGAAAAGCCTCAAAATCACCAAGCTTTGTGATTTTGAGGCTTTTTTCGATTTCTTTTTCCATAATCGACAAAGCATGGTACAAAAGTATACCATGCCGTATCCGAAAGTATACATTTCCCTCCCCCCATAGTGAGGGAGAAAGTGCCATTCGGTTCCATGTCGTTCACAGAGCCAATTGTTACAATAAAGTCATACTTAAATATGAAGAGAAATTGTATAGGAGGGAGGATTTTTGTGGAGAAAACCATTTTGGATTATCTAGTCCTGATCAAAAGAAGATTGTGGCTGATCGCAATTTTTGTCATTCTCTCATGTGTAACAACATACTTTGTGAGCGACAATGTTGTGAAGCCAGTCTATTCCGCTTCAAGCCAACTGCTGGTTAATCATATTTCCGCCAAGCAGGGGAGTAACAATCTGAACGACGTCAACACAAGTCTTAATTTGGTGGAAAGCTACAAGCAAATTCTCACTTCACCTAAAATTATGGACGCTGTTGTAGCGGCTCATCCCGAGTTCGGTTTGACGCAGCAGAAGTTGGCAGAGAAGCTGCAGATTAAATCCTCGGATAAAAGTCAGGTTATCGGTTTGACGTTTGAGGCAGGGAGCTATCCACAGGCCGCAGCGGTTGTAAACGCGGTAACCCAGAAATTCGTACAGACAGTTCCGGGATTGATGGAATTGAATAATGTGAAAATTTTAAATGAAGCGGACCCTCAGGCCAATCCTGACCCGATTAATGGGAACCCGCTCATGAATATTGCGATTAGTTTTCTCGTATCGCTGATGATTGCATTGGGCACGATTGTGTTCCTGGAAAGCATTAACGGCACGCTGCGCTCGGAGAAAGAAGCGGACGCGGACATCGGTATTCCGGTAATCGCATCGATTCCAGTCATTCGCAAGAAAGACGTCGATGGAGCAGCCGGAAATTCCAAAGAACGGGTAGGGGAGCGTAAATATGCTGCGATTGAATGACATGTTGATTACAGAAAGTAATCCATCATCGTATATCTCGGAATCATTTCGATCCCTCCGTACATACATCCGGCAGCAGGTGATTGGGCAAAAGGACCGTGGCACGGTTCTATTGTTGACCTCGCCGGAAAGCGGAGCGGGTAAAACTACACTGCTCGCCAACATCGGAGTTTCCTTTGCACAAGAAGGCAAGAAGGTGGCTCTGGTGGATTGCAATCTGCATAAACCAGCGCTGCACGAAATATTCGGAATGGAGAATACCGCAGGTCTATCGGCTTATTTGCGCGGTGGGGCTTCTTCCAAGTCTATCGTTAGGCATGGTGGGCTGGAGCTATCGGTTGTTCCCGGTGGAGACACCCTGTACAACGCAGCAGATCTGCTCGGTAGCGAACGTATGGCTGAGCTGCTGGAAGAGCTCAAACGTGAATATGACATCATCTTGCTTGATTCGGCTCCGGCGTTGAATTATACGGATGCTCGCTTGATTGCAGGCTTGACGGATGGTGTGATTCTCGTTGCTAGACATGGTCGTACCAAACGGGAAGATCTACGCAAAACAAAGCAACTCATGGAGCAGGCCAGTGCGACGCTGGTTGGAATTGTGATGAATCAGGTGAAGTAAGCAACACCAAAATTCGATGAAGCAAGGAGAATGAGTGCGATGACGAAAAGAGTGAAAAAGGCCATTATTCCAGCAGCAGGGTTAGGTACGCGCTTCCTCCCTGCCACAAAAGCGATGCCTAAGGAAATGCTTCCAATTATCAATAAGCCTACGATTCAATATATCGTGGAAGAAGCGATTGCTTCGGGTATTGAGGACATTATTATCGTTACGGGTAAAGGCAAACGTGCCATTGAGGACCACTTTGACAACGCATTTGAGCTGGAATCCAAACTGCTCGAGGACGGTAAGCTGAAACTTCTGGAGGAAGTACAGCGTTCTTCGGGAGTGGAAATTCACTACATTCGCCAAAAAGAACCCAAAGGTCTTGGACATGCGGTATGGTGCGCAAGACGCTTTATCGGGGACGAGCCGTTTGGTGTGCTGCTGGGCGATGATATCGTAACAGGTCAAAAACCTTGCCTGCGCCAGCTGATGGATCAGTATGAGGAAACTCAAAATTCGGTTATCGGTGTGCAGCGGGTACCGCAGGAATTTACGAACCGGTACGGCATCATTGAACCGGATCAGCAGGACGGACGCTTGTACCGAGTGAATAATTTTATAGAAAAACCGGCTCCAGGCACAGCGCCATCTGATTTGGCTATTATGGGTCGCTACGTGTTCTCGCCGAAAATTTTCAAATATCTTGATCTTCAGGAAAAAGGAGCTGGCGGCGAAATTCAGTTGACGGATGCGATCCAAAAGCTGAATCAGAGTGAGCGTGTGTACGCCTATGATTTTGAAGGCACTCGTTATGACGTGGGTGAGCGTCTTGGATATATTTTAACCACACTTGAATTTGCACTTGCCAGCGATGATTTGAAGTATCCGGTTATGGAGGCCATGAATGAATGGTTGAAAAAGACCGAGAAAGCAACCACGGCAGGTTGAGAGGGGGTACGTCAGCATGAGCATGGAAAATTTACCGGAGGACGGCGAGGCTGTCATGTCAGGTAAAGCGTTTTACATGCCATACGGAAATACACAAATTCAGGATAAAACGTCCTACCTGGTCACAAAACGCCTCCTTGATATGCTGCTGTCGTTCGTGGGCTTGATCGTCTTGCTTCCGCTTTTTGTAGTGGTAGGCGTTTTGATTAAGCTCGAAGACCCAAAGGGAAGCGTGTTTTTCAAGCAAACTCGGGTGGGCAAGAATGAGAAGTTATTCGATATGTATAAATTCCGTTCAATGGTGTCCAATGCAGAGGAACTGAAAAAGGACTTGATGGAGCTGAATGAAGTGAGCGGCGCCATGTTTAAAATTAAAAACGATCCTCGGATCACGAAAATTGGCAGTTTTCTGCGCAAGACGAGTATTGATGAGATTCCGCAGCTGTGGAACGTGTTGGTCGGCGACATGACTTTAGTCGGTCCGCGTCCGCCGTTGCCCAGCGAGGTCGAGCAATATTCTGATTATGATAAGCAACGCCTGATTGTAACACCGGGATGTACGGGTTACTGGCAGGTGAGCGCACGTAACAGTGTAGGCTTCGAAGAAATGGTGCAAATGGATTTGAAGTATATTCATGTTCGCAATACGTGGCTCGATTTGAAAATCATCATGAAAACAGGCGTTAAAATGCTGTTCTCCAAGGATGCTTACTGATGGATGCATTCAAGCGATGTCCCGCAGTGTCCGTCGTTATTTGCACCTATAACCGGGCGGACCTGCTGGAGAAAACGTTAATGTCCCTGCTGGAGCTGGAAGACCTTGCACTGGCTGAGATCATTGTGGTCGATAACCGATCCACCGATCATACAGCAGCGACGATCAAAAGGTTCACCGTCGCCCATGGTCAGAATATCCATCTCCGATATCATTATGAGCGCGAACAAGGACTGTCTGCTGCTCGCAATGCAGGCATTACGTTATCAAGAGCGGAAGTCATTGCTTTTCTCGATGATGATGCAATTCCGTGTGTTACATGGTTGCAAACGATTATGTCAGCATTCGGGAACAATCCTGAGCTGACGGCTATGGGTGGGAAAATTGACCCTATGTTTGAGACGGAACGACCGGGTTGGCTAACAGGCCCGCTTGAACTGCCTTACACGATTATTGATCTGGGCAAAGCCGTTCGTGAATATCCGTCTGGACTGAATCCATTTGGAGCGAATATGGCGATGCGCAAAACGGCTTTTGCCGCCGTTATGTTCCCGCTTCATCTAGGCAGAAAGGGAGATATCCTTCTATCAGGTGAAGAATCGTGGGTATTCGAGCAAATCCGTAAAAATGGTGGAACGATTATGTATCATCCACACATGTCTGTGGAACATTTTGTGCCGGCTTCACGGTTAACGAAAGAATGGATCATGAACCGCTACTATTGTCAGGGCATGTCTAACGCTGCTCAGGCCGTAGGTCTGCGCGGCAACGCGATGCTGATGGCGAAGACGGCAGCCAAAGTGTTATACATCACTTTGGATTCCCTGCTGGCACGTAGTGAGGGCAGGAAGCTGTTGAACCGGTGCAGGCTTGAAAGTATCCGTGGGACACTGGATACACTGCGCAACCGGAAAAGCGAGTCAGCTGCGGGGTGAAAGATGGAACATGAGTAACTATCCTTGGACTACTAGAATAAACACCATACAGCATGTTTTTATTTTTCTACTGGGCGCTCTTGCTGTAGGAATTGCGGCTACCTATCAGCCGGTGGTCAGTATTGCGGCGGTATGTTTACTGCTCTTGCTGGCTGTTTCTATCCATCATCCAGAGCGCATCAGCTACGCTGTTTTGCTAAGTACAGCAGTCTCAGTCGATTCTCTGTATCAGGGTGGCGTGTTCGGTATTGAGATTTTGTCATTGTACAAATTGGGCATTTTGGCTCTGCTGGTGCCGTGCATGCTCGTGTATGGCATACGTCTCAAGTTCAGCTATCCGGTCTGGGCATTGGTGATCATGCTGGGGATCACATTTGGATTTTCAGCATGGCTGCCTTTGTTAACGACCTCGATTGCCGTTAAGGCGTTCGTCGGTTTATCACTCCCTTTCTTTTTTTTACTGATCCAGTGGAAAAAGGATGTAGCAGAAAAGCATATCCGACTGATCAGTCTGTTGCCAATTATTAGTGTGGTCATTGGATTGGGTTTGCAGGTTCTAGGGCTGCATTCGTTTACGGATGTAGAATTTACGGGCGCAGTCAGAGTACAAGGAGCGAATATACCGCCGCATCTGGCAATGCTCTCCTTTCTCGGAATTGCCGTCTCTCTAATTGAGGTCAAGCGTAAACCCAAGCAAGCCGCATTTTATTACACTGTGTTGGCACTGAACTTTCTGATTCTGATCGCCACCGGTACACGTGGACCGATTCTGGCATTGTTATTAATGTTTGCTGTGTATCTGTTTGATATTGCCCGTCAGTACCTCAAGGGGAAAGTCAATTATTTGCTACCGCTGGCCGGATCGTTTTTGGTTGCTCTGGGGGCGGTGGCCCTGCAATGGAACAATTTAAAAAAACGCTCCTTCGAACGGGAGACCGATACAGGCATTGACCTGTCGGGACGCTCGGAGGCATGGGAATATTTTTTGAACAGAGTACATGATTACCCTTGGTCAGGGAGAGGTCTTGGCGCGGTAACGGTCGCGAACGATGGGACATTATTCAATGGCTTTGTTGTACCGCATAACGAGTATATACGCTTTTATTTTGACACGGGATATATCGGTTGCGGGCTATTAATGCTTTCATTGCTGATCGTGTTCGCTCTCATTTACCGGTCGCTTGCCAAGTCTATCAAACCTTATTTTGTAAGCTTAATTGCAGGCTTTCTGATCTACTCGTTTTCAGATAATACGTTGTCGACGGTTCAGATGATTATTCCATTTTGCTGGTATTTGAACGCGTTATACCAGACATCTACTCAAACCGATTTTCGCAAAGAGAAGTGATACGATGAGCAGAGTGAACATGTTCGATGTCAACTTTGATAATTACGATTTTAATGATCTACTCGAATTTATAGATACCTCTATTGAACATCAGCGTCATTCCTACATTTTGACCTGTAATGTCGATCATGTGATCAAGCTTCGCAAGGATGATGAATTCCGCAAGGTGTATTCGGATGCCGGAGCTGTAGTGGCCGATGGGATGCCTATCATATGGGCGTCCAAGTTACTGAAAAAACCCCTCAAACAAAAGGTCTCCGGGTCAGATTTGTTCACTCGGTTGGGAGAGGCTTTTGAGGATCGAGGCTATCGTTTATTTTTTCTGGGTGCAGCTGACGGTATTCCTGAGAAGGCTATGCTCAATCTCCAGGAATCTTATCCGAACATGAATGTGGTGGGCTGTTACTCTCCTTCTTATGGTTTTGAGAAAAACGAGGAGGAGAATAGGCACATTATCCAACTGCTTCAAGAGGCTCGCCCGGACATCGTTTTTGTAGGTGTAGGCGCCCCTAAACAGGAAAAATGGATCTACAGATATTACGAGACTTACCGCGCTCCGATTTCGATTGGGGTGGGAGCGACCTTTGATTTCCTGTCGGGAAATGTGAAAAGAGCACCGGAGCTGATGCAGAAGACGGGATTTGAATGGTTCTGGAGGTTGTCTCAGGAGCCTAAACGATTGTGGAAAAGATATTTGATTGAGGATTCCCAATTTCTCGTTCTGCTGTTTAAGGAGATGTTCAAGCGGAAGCGGATGAAGGGAGGTCAGGGGTGAGAAACATGAGTCGGTTGGCAGATCAGCAGATTTCCGTTTGGCTAGGAAATCGGCGTGGAATCAGCATGATCGGCATGGGGTTGCTGGCTTGTATGTTGCCACTCGCCATCGGATTTGTCAGCGCCAAGATGAATCCCACCATGAGCCAGCAGGGAGCCATATTGCTGGCGCTCGTTTTTCCGGCCTTCCTGCTGGCGATCTTGCAATCGCGGCTACTGATTCCTTACACACTGGCAGTGTGGGCAGTAGGCCCGGAAATCCGCCGCATTGCGGATTGGATGGAGGGAACGTATCACTCGGTTTCCTTGTTGAGCGTGGCACCGCTGCTGGTAAGCAGTATGTTGATTATTCCTGTGTTGCGAGGCATTCATCAGGCGGAAAAACCCTTGACCCGAATTGCTGTATTTTTCGGCATAGAATTGGCCTACGGAAGTGTGGTCGGGTTATTCAAAAATGGTATTGTTTTTGCTTATGATTTAGCCAATTATGTGGTTCCTTTGATCCTGTTGCCTTATCTTGCGATTAAGCCCATGAAGGCGAAGGAGCTGGACCGACTGCTGTATTCATATGCCAACATTGCTGTTCTTGTGGCAATTTACGGCATTATTCAGTACTTGACGGTGCCTCCGTGGGATGCATTTTGGATGAATCATGTAGAAATGAATTCCATTGGTGTTCCAGAACCACTTCAAATCAGAGTATTTTCTTCCATGAACTCGCCCGGTCCCTGCGCTATTTTCCTGGCGATGGCACTTGTACCCATGCTAATGGAAAAACGTTGGCGTGGCACTTTGGGATGGATCGGAATCCTGCTGACGGTCGTTTGTCTCTTAATCACGCTGGTACGTTCAGCCTGGCTAATTGCATTCGTCATGTTACTGGCTTACATTCTCAGTTCATCTTCCAAGGGAAAGTGGAAAACCTTGTTTCAACTAGCTATAGTTGGCCTTCTTCTCTATATCATTGTTCCAAAACTTCCAGGGGCAGAAGGTTTGGTGGCTCGCATGCAGACGCTGACGGATATTCAGCAGGATCATTCGTACAATGAACGTTTGGATTTACTGCATACGATGCTTCCGGCGATTGCTGGCAATCCGGTCGGGCAGGGGATTGGGAGTGTAGGAATCGGAACCAAGCTTGATAACGGCGGCGATCTCGGCGAACTTGGGATTATGGATAATGGATATATCGCCATTTTCCTCACCTTCGGTATTTTCGGGGCATTCTTTTTCTTCGGTGGTCTCTTCGTTATCATCAAGCGCCTTCTCGCCCGTATTGCCGCACGAGATGCCAGTCAGCCTTATATCAGACTGGCGTTGGCTACGTGGGCCGGAGCTGTAGCCAGTCTCATATCAGATAATGGTTTCCCCGGTATGCGCGGCTATCTGATCTGGATGATGATCGGAATAGGACTATGGGCAAAAGATGTCATCGCGGAAAGAAGGTAAAGGCTGTGCAAAACTTACAAGCATTATCCGCACCTGTCCGGACACTATGGTCCACGGTGATTCGGTTTGCCAAAAGCAAGGATAACAGCTCTGCAGCAGTAAAAACGATGATATTCAGTATGCTGATTCTCGTCGTGAATATGCTGACTGGTGTGCTAACGGCACGATTCCTGGGTCCTACTGGACGCGGGGAACAGACAGCGATGGTGAACTGGTCCCAATTTCTCGCCTTCTGCATGAGCTTCGGTGTCCCATCTGCATTAATTTACAATGCGAAAAGGAAACCGGAGGAAACGGGCAAGCTGTATGGTCTGGCCTTGCTGCTGGCTACCATGTTCGGGGGCTTGGCGACACTCGTCGGAGTTTTTCTAATTCCTTATTGGCTGCGCTCTTTTTCTTCATCGGTCATACTTTTCGCGCAGTGCTCCATGATGATGTGTCCGCTCATAGCGATTTCACAGATCAATAATGCATTGCTTCAAGTTCGCTCGGAATATAAGCAGTACAATTTATTCCGGTATCTGGTACCGCTAAGTACACTGCTGGGTCTGGCGATTCTGATCTTAACCGGAAATATGAATCCGTACACCTCGGCATTGGCCTATTTACTGCCGGGCTTGCCGATTTATATTGGTGTCACGATACGAATGATTCGGCTGTACAAACCAAAGGTAAAGAACAGCTGGACGCAATTTAAAAATCTCTTTACCTACGGTATGGGTTCATACGGAAATGATCTCATGGGGCAGGTTTCCACTTATATTGATCAGATTTTGATTGCGGGTCTGCTCAGACCCGCTGATCTCGGTTTATATGCAGTAGCGGTCAGCTTGGCCAGGATGGTGAATGTATTTTCTACCTCGATCATTGTCGTGCTGTTTCCCAAAGCCTCCGGTCTGAATAAGGAAGAGGCGGTGGCCATAACATTTCGGGCATTTCGAGTGACATCAACGGCAACCTTTCTGGCTGCGGTGATGCTGATGCTGATTGCTCCGTTCGTATTTACATTGTTATATGGTCAAGAGTTTAAACAAGCGCTTACGGTATTCCGGTTCCTGGTGCTTGAGGTTGCTATCAGTGGGGGAACCATGGTGCTGGCACAACAATTTATGGCGTTGGGTAAGCCCAAACTGGTTACCATTCTACAGGGTGTCGGATTGGCGCTCGTCATTCCATTGCTGTCCATACTCGTACCGAAATATGGATTGACGGGTGCAGGGATAGCAATGCTGTCTTCGGGGATTCTACGGTTCATTTTCATTTTATGTAATGTTAAATTCGTTCTAAAAATGAAGATTCCAAGACTGCTTATTTCCAAACAAGATTTTCAATGGCTCCGATCAACGATGTCACACTACATCCGGAAAAAGCCAGTTAACGGTTAGATAAAGAAGGAGGCACCCGCTAATGAACCACATGTCTAGCGTTCCCGCGGACAACCGGATATCCGTAGTTATTATCGCTCAGGATGATGGCACTCGAATCACAGCCGCCATTAAATCCTGCAAGCCCTTTGCGGACGATATCGTCGTCATTGACGGAGGGAGCAAGGACAATACGATTCAGGTAGCTGAATCCTTGGGCTGTCGGGTGTTTTCCAACCCGTGGCCCGGTTATGCCAAACAGCGCATGTTTGGTGTTGAAAAAGCGGAATTTGATTGGATATTCCTGATTGATACGGACGAAGTAGTGGATGCAGAGTTGCTTGGAGACTTGTTGAAAGTAAAGGAAACGCTCCACGATCCGGCCAAAGCATATTCCGTATTCCGGATTGGAGATTTTCTCGGCAAATGGATGAACAAAGGCGAATACCTGGTTCGTTTGTACAATCGGCGTATTTATGGCATTACGAATAGTCTTGTTCATGAAATGCCGGATGTAGCCTCTTCCCAGATTGTCAATCTGGAGGGCGTGTTATGGCACTACGGCTTCCGCAGCATCAGTGATCATATGACCCGTTTTAACAAATATACAGATCTGGAAGCAGAGACGGCATTTAACAAAGGAAGATCCTTTCGGATTACCAGACTGTTGTGGCGGCCTCCTGCCCGCTTTGTGCAGAAGTATTTTGTCCAAGGCTTATACCGCAAGGGATTGGCGGGTTTTGCCGTAGCAGTATTCTGGGTGATGTATGAGTTTCTCGTCTGCTTCAAGCATTATGAGCTAACCAAGCGGCGAAAAAAGATAGAAATCGTGGATGACGGACATACCGAGCAGAAAGGAGAAACCAGCTATGTCGTACAATAACGGATTTCGTATTGCGGCAACGGGGCTTAGCTGGCCGTCCTTGCAGCCAGGAGGCCTCAACACATATTTCAAATCCATCTGTGAGCAGCTTACGTTAGAGCGCAATACGCTGGATGCTCTAATCTGTAGTGACGAGCAGCCGCAGGCGCCCGACCGTATTCGGATTCATTCGATTGGCAGCAAGCAGCAATCCATGTGGAAGCGTCGAGAGCTAATGCAAAAATATGCAGCAGAGCTGTTTGACAAGCAACCGACGGATGTACTGTATTCCCATTTTGCTCCCTATGGTGTCGGACCGGCGCTGGAGGCGAAAAAAAGAGGAATTCCGGTAGTTACCACCTTTCACGGACCGTGGACGGAGGAAATGAAGATTGAAGGACAGGGCATCAAGCATTTGCTAAAAACGACGTTGGCTAAATCCATTGAAATGAAGGCCTACGGATTGGCGGATAAATTTATAGTGCTAAGCGAAACCTTTCGGGATATTTTGCATGAGCACTATAAGGTTCCACTCAGCAAAATTCATGTTATTCCTGGTGCGGCGAATGTAGAAAGGTTCCACCCGGCAGAGGATCAAGAAGCGGTGCGGAAGCGCCTGAATTTGCCGCAAAATGCGACGATTGTGCTCACCGTTCGTCGTCTTGTTAATCGAATGGGACTGCTACAGCTACTGGAAGCATGGCGACGAGTAACCGAGCGTCATCCTGATCATGTGTTGCTGATTGGAGGGAAGGGCCCCTTGATGGAGGAATTGGCTTCCAAGGTGGCGGAATACAATCTTCATAACCATGTAAGGCTGCTCGGTTATGTGTCAGATGAGGAGCTTCCACTGTACCACCAAGCATCGAATTTGTTCGTTGTACCTACACAGGCACTGGAAGGTTTCGGTCTGATCACAGTGGAGGCGATGGCCTCGGGACTGCCGGTGCTGGCGACTCCTGTGGGTGGCAATAAGGAGATTTTAAGAGGATTCCGTCCCGAGCTTTTGTTCAAGGGAACGGATAGTGAAGCCATTGCTGAAGGGTTGCTGCGTGTGCTGGATCATCGTGAACTTCTACCGAATGCAAGGGAATGCCGGGACCATGTCCTGAGCAGATATACATGGGGACATGTAGCGGAGCAGGTGGAAGAGGTGTTCCGACAGGTCCTTGATAGAAAGGCGGCGGCGAAATGATGAGAGTAGCTTATATTGACCATACGGCAAGATGGAGCGGCGGCGAAGTCGCTTTGTATAACATACTGACGAATATCGGGGAACATATCGACCCGCTCGTTATTTTGGCAGAGGAGGGCGATTTAGCAGATCGGCTTCGGCAGCGTGATATTGATGTGCGCATCGTTCCATTGGACGATTCGATTCGCAATCGGGGACGGAATGCCGTGAATCTAGGTGCGCCTGCAGCAGCTTTTCGTTTGCTGGCTTACGGTAGAAAACTTGCGCCCTTGCTGCGTGAGGAAAAGGTCGTGTGCGTTCACACGAACTCGCTCAAGTCTGCACTGTATGGTACAGTAGCCGCCAAATCGGCGAAGCTGCCCTTGATCTGGCATATCCGTGACCACATCGGTCCGCCGTATCTGAAGCCGATTGTGGCCAAAGGGATTCGGCTGATGTCCCGCTTTTTGCCCAACGGAGTGATTGCAAATTCCAAATCCACGCTGAGTGCGTTGGAGTTACCCCCGGACAAAAAGACGCTCGTCGTTTACTCTGCTTTTGCCAAAGCAATTACAGCACGTGACACGGCTGCGGATTCACGTGGTGATGACTCGTTTAACGTCGTATTGGTCGGCAGATTGGCGGAATGGAAGGGACAGCATATTTTACTGGAAGCGGCACGCTCCTTTTTACCGGATCAGCGCGTGAAATTCTGGCTGGCTGGAGATGCGTTGTTCGGAGAAGAGGAATACAAGCAACGATTAGAGTCCACGATGCGCGAATACGGGTTGGCTAACGTCAATCTGCTGGGACACGTCGATGACATTCAAGGCCTGATGCAGCGTTGTGATTTGCTGATTCATACCTCTATTACACCAGAACCATTCGGTCAGGTCATTATTGAAGGCATGGCTGCGGGTCTCCCAGTGATTGCTTCCAATGAGGGTGGACCCAAGGAAACGGTGGTACCCCATGAAACCGGGCTGCTTATTGAACCGGGTGATCCGGCTAAGCTGGAAGAAGCCATCCGCTGGATGTTGGAGCATCCACAAGAACGTCAGCAGATGGGTGAGAGAGGGATGGAACGGGTCAAAAAGCATTTTGTCATCGAGAACACAGTTAAGGATATAGTTCATTACTATAAGGGTTTGTTGGCAGGAGTCTGACCGACATTCGCGTTAAAGGATGATTCAGATGAAAATAGCGATAGCACACGATTACTTAATCCAAATGGGCGGAGCGGAAAGGGTAGTAGAGGTATTCCACGATATGTATCCGGAGGCTCCTATCTTCACAACGGTGTTCAGCGACGACCGCCTGTCGCGTAACTTGAAGGATGCGGATATTAGAGCCACTTGGCTACAAAAAGTCCCAGGGGTGAAGGACAACTTCAAAGGAGTGCTGCCGCTGTATCCCATTGCTATCCGTGATTTTGATTTTAGGGATTTCGACATTGTTTTAAGCTCCAGTAGTGCATTTATGAAAAGCATCCAGGTACCCAAACATACGTTTCACATTTGTTATTGTCACACACCGATGCGGTTTGCCTGGGATTACGATACATATATGGCCCGGCAGTCCAAATCCAACCTGCTCAAAAACATGCTCAAGCTGTACATGAACCGGTTGAAAACATGGGATGCCAAAACTTCTCGCAACGTAGACCAGTTTGTTGCCAACTCTTCGGTTGTTAAACGAAGAATTTTGCACTATTACCAAAGGGATTCGGATGTGATTTTCCCACCTATTAATACATCCCGTTTTAAACGCGCTACAAACATCGGTGACTATTACCTGATCGTATCCCGATTGGTGTCCTACAAGCGCATCGATCTCGCGATCGAAGCATTCAAACGTAACGGTCTCAAGCTGCGCATTGTGGGTGAAGGACCGGACCGTAAACGACTCGAAGGTATGGCTGCTCCGAACATTGAGTTCCTCGGCAGGCTTGAGGATGAAGAGGTTAACAAGCTGATGGCAGAATGCCGAGCGCTCGTTTTTCCTGGTGAAGAGGACTTCGGTATTACGCCTTTGGAGGCGAATGCGGCCGGACGGCCTGTCATCGCTTTTCAGGGTGGGGGAGCGCTGGATACGATTGTTCCTCATGTGAACGGCGTATTTTTCCGCAAGCATCAAGTAGAGGATGTGCTGGAGGCCGTCGAAAAGGTTGAGCAACATGCATGGAATGTGGACGATATCATTACCCATGCCCGCAAATTTGATGAAGAAAACTTCAAGGATCAATTAAAAAAGTATGTAGAACAAGCCTATGTGAATTTTCTAAAAGGAGGATGAACGGAATGAAGCTGGCTGTAATCGGTACTGGATACGTTGGGCTCGTCTCGGGTGTATGTTTTGCGCAAAAAGGTAATGAGGTGATTTGTGTCGATCTGGAGCAGCACAAAATCGACATGTTGAACCGGGCAGAATCTCCGATTTATGAACCGGGTATTGAGGAATTGATCGCGTTGAATCTGGAAGCGGGCCGGTTGGAGTTCACCTCGGATTTGGCCGATGCGGTACGCCGCTCGGATATCGTAATTTTGGCGGTAGGTACGCCTTCTCTGGCTAACGGCGAGGCGAATTTGTCGTACATTGAACAGGCGGCCGCTGATGTTGGGAAAGCCATGAACGGGTATAAGATTATTATGACCAAGAGTACTGTACCTGTCGGAACGAACGAAAAGATTAAGGACGTGTTGGCTCGTCACACGAGTTTGTCTTTCGATATCGTCTCCGCGCCGGAGTTCTTGAGAGAAGGCTCAGCCATCAATGATACGCTTCATCCGGATCGCATCATTATTGGTTTGGACAATACAGGATTGCGTGAAACCATGGTCACTCTGCATCAGGTCTTCACGGATAAAATCTATGTGACGGATATCCGTAGTGCTGAAATGATCAAATACGCGTCCAATGCGTTTCTGGCAACTAAAATTTCGTTCATTAACGAAATCGCTAATATTTGCGAAAAGGTTGGCGCCGATGTAACCTGTGTGGCTGACGGTATGGGTATGGACAAACGGATTGGCTCCTCTTTTCTACAAGCAGGGATCGGGTATGGTGGCTCTTGCTTTCCAAAAGACACAAATGCGCTTATCCAAATTGCAGGTAATGTAGACTATGAATTTAAGTTGTTGAAATCGGTGGTCGAGGTGAATACCGACCAGCGCTTTATGATTGTATCCAAGCTGCGCGAATCGCTGGGTCAACTGAACGGTGTGTCCATTGGCATTTGGGGCCTCGCCTTCAAGCCCAATACAGATGACATCCGCGAAGCTCCAGCACTGGAAATCGTAGAAACGCTCATTCAGGCAGGCGCTATTGTCAAGCTGTATGATCCTATTGCGATGGATAAATTCAAGGAGCGCGTGGATCACCCGAATATTGTATGGTGCTTGTCCCCACAGCAAGCCGCTGAAGGTAGCGACGCTGTGTGCCTGTTGACCGATTGGGAAGAGTTCAAAAAGGTTGATCTCGTACAACTGGCCTCCATTCTGCACAAACCGGTTCTCATTGACGGTCGTAACGTATTCGGTGAGGAACAGATCCAAGGCTCCGGGCTGGAATACTACTCCGTGGGTCGTCCGCGGATGAGTGGGTGGAATCGGGATAAAGTGGAAGTTTAAAAGTGACAGATTAAAAAGTGACTGTGGCGGTGTTGGAGGCGCTGAAGGCGCTGCGCGTGCAGATTGTTCTTCCGATTGCTGTTACCCCCGGATTTTCTGGATTATATAAAACATTCAAAGGTTAAAATCCGGGGATAAAGGCAAACGCTGACGCTTCTTCAGAACAATTCTGCCCGCTCCGCTGCTTTTCGCCGTGGAGTCACAATTTTTAAACTCCCACCTTATGGGGGGAGTAGAAGGGCAGATCAGAAGGAGCGGCGCGGTTGATGCCGCTCCTTCCGATCAAGCGGCGCTGCGCCGCCCCTGTGGAGCAAGCACTACCATGCGGATACGCTATGCTGCTCCTGCGACGCAAAGACGCCATTGCTGTTGCCGAAGGCGTGAGATTTTTACAGGCTGACCGGACTTAATAATGTCCGGTCGTGCCTTTTGCACCACAAGGTATGATCGATATGATGCATTTTTTGAGTAGCGAAGGGTTGGATTTGAATCTGGAGAAGCGATAGTGTTCGCCTTTGGACCGGGATTCAAACCTTTATACGATTTTATACAATCGAATGAATCCCGGTCCAACAGCGATCGTAAGATCAAATCCAGCCTGTAGCGGACTACTCAACCCTGCCCCATCCGATCACCCATACATTATAGAGAGGAAGTGGAGAGTTATGAAGCTCGTACTTTTGTCTGGTGGTTCCGGTAAAAGATTATGGCCTTTGTCCAACGATTCCCGTTCCAAACAATTTTTGAAGGTACTGGAGAGCCCGGAGGGGATTTCGGAATCCATGGTACAGCGGGTATGGAGACAATTGGGAGACAACGGATTATCAGAATCTTCGTTTATTGCGACAGGGAGAGCACAGGTCGAAATGATCCAGAGTCAGGTCGGGCCGAATACGCGCATTATTGTTGAGCCGGAACGCAGAGACACCTTTCCTGCGATTGCGCTGACAGCGACTTATCTATATTCCATTGCAGGTGTTTCACCTGATGAAATTATAGCAATATTGCCTGTAGATCCTTATGTTGAGGATGCTTTCTTCGCTTCCGTAGCCCAGCTGGAACATACGCTTCAGGAGAGTGAAGGCAAGCTTGCTTTAATCGGGGTTGTCCCTTCCTATCCTTCAGAGAAATATGGTTACATTATTCCGAAAAACGATGCCACTCAAGGTAGCACAGGCTACCGTGAAGTGAGCCATTTTCAAGAGAAACCCGACCGGGAGCAGGCGGAGCGTCTGATTGAACGCAATGCTCTATGGAACTGCGGGGTTTTTGCATTCAAATTAAGTTATTTGCTGGATATCTTGGCATCCAAGGGGTTGCCGCTTAATTATGAAGAAATGCAAAAGCAATACGCATCTCTGGAAAAAATCAGCTTTGACTATGAAGTAGTCGAGAAGGAAAAGGACATCGTAGTTCTTCCGTATGATGGTTTTTGGAAGGATTTGGGTACCTGGAATACGCTCACAGAAGAAATGTCTAATCAACAAGTGGGCAGAGGTGTAGTAACGGAGGATTGCGTCAATACGAGCCTTATTAACGAGTTAGACATTCCTGTGGCGATCATTGGAACGAATGATCTGATCGTAGCCGCTAGCCCGGATGGCATTCTTGTGACCAATAAGGCAGAAAGTCCTCGTATTAAGGAAGTGCTCAAGGCTCATGATCAGCGTCCAATGTATGAAGAACGTCGTTGGGGACAGTATCGGGTTGTGGATTATGTCAAGTATGACGAGGGTAACGAGGTATTGACCAAACGAATCCGCGTACGGAAAGGCAAAAATATCAGCTACCAGCTTCATTTCAAACGAAGTGAAATCTGGACCATTATTAGCGGTGAAGCGGAAATTATTTTGAATGAGAAGCTGCACAAAGTGAAGGCTGGTGACGTAGTACGTATCCCTGAAGGGACGAAGCATAGCATTTTGGCAGTGACCGATGTGGATTTTATTGAGGTGCAGACTGGCTCTGAGTTGGTTGAAGAGGATATTGTCCGCTTTTGTATGGATTGGAATGAAATTTCCCGTCACCAATTTATCTCCTAATTATTTTCGTAAAAACGAAAAAAAGACGAATTCATGAAAATTCATAGCCTAAACTGTCGAAATTGGGCGAAAACCTGTAAATTCATGAACATGACCTATTAAATTTTGGTAAAAAAAAGTCGATACTTAGGGTAAGAAGGAATCCAAACTCCTTCCAACGATAAACGCAGCCCTGTCGAAAGGCAGGTACGCAAAGCTAAAGGGCCTTCCACAAGGATGGCAGCCTGGCTACCGAAAGGAAGAGCGAAAGTGAGATTCAATTTTATTCCTCTGTATCGACTGATACGTCATGTACTCCCCGTTGTTATGCTTTTTTCATTGTTGCCCGTCGGTTTTGGAGATTCTCTGTCGGTGGCGAATGCCGCTTCATTACAACCTGTTAATTCGGACGCTTCTACTCAGGCCCGTGAACTATACAATTATTTACTCAACATCTCAGGGAAAAAAATAGTCACCGGTCAGCATGATTATTTGGAAAGTCCAGATGAATTAAGTAACAAGGTCCAAAAAATCAGTCAGGCATATGTTGGTGTACACGGCTATGAGATGGGAGCTATCTCTGGTCAATCTGACGCTACGGAAGCAGCACAACGTAAAAATGTCGTCGATAGTGCTATCCGTTGGGACAGATCCGGTGGTATTGTGACGATGACTTTTCATGAAGCGCTACCAGGTAGGCCACTGACTTGGGCCAATGTACAGGCGAAAGTAAGTCAGGCAGAGTTCAACAAATACGTGACTCCAGGTACTGCGCAGTATAACCTCCTCATTGCCGATCTGGATAAGGTCGCTGTATCGTTAAAGCAGCTTCGTGATGCAGGGGTTCCGGTTTTGTGGAGACCTTACCACGAAATGAATGGTGACTGGTTCTGGTGGGGAAACAAAAATAATTTCAATCAGCTATGGAATATCATGTACGACCGTTTTACAAACACACATCAATTGAACAATCTGCTGTGGGTATGGAGTCCGAATGCTCCCAATTCGTATACCGTCCCATATACCCCGAAATACCCGGGGGATGACAAAGTGGACATTTTGGCAGTAGACATTTACAACAATGATTTTAAGCAAAGTCATTACGAAGGTCTGCTCGGGTTGGCACGGAATAAGCCGATTGCCATTGGGGAGCACGGTGAGATGCCTAGTTCTGAGGTATTGCAGGCTCAACCTAAATGGGTATATTCCATGACTTGGGGCAAGATGCTGACTGAGAATAACACAACAAATCAAATTCAGGATTATATGAATGATTCGAAGAGTTTGACGCGGGATGATGTGAAAAATGGGCTGGCAGCAATCGAACAACCTGGGACAGACGTACCGACCTTACCGGACGAGGGACAAAGTGAGCCTATCCCGGCTCCGACTCCTCCTTCCGTTCCTGATGTGGTATATGTGAACGGGCTGCAGGGCGAATATTTTAACAATATGAATTTGAGCGGAAGTCCTGCTTTGATCCGTACAGATAGCAAGCTGGACTACAACTGGCGTGCCAATGCAGCTGATCCAAAGGTGAATGCCGATCAGTTCTCGGTTCGCTGGACGGGTAAAATCAAACCGCAATATAGCGAGACCTATACGTTCACAACGATATCTGATGACGGTATCCGTGTATGGGTAGATGGCAAGTTGGTTATTGACAGCTGGTTCAAACAAAGCTGGACAGAGCGTAAAGGTAGTATTACTTTGGAAGCAGGCAAAATGGTAGATTTAAAAGTGGAATACTATGATGAAAAAGGCGACGCGATGGCACGTCTAATGTGGGAAAGTCAGCATGAAGCGAAAGCGGTGATTCCCGGAAACGCTTTGTTTCTTCCTTGATTGATACTCTTTCCCGGTCAAAAAATTTGAGGAGAGAGGGTGGATCATATGATAAAAAAATGGTTATCCCATAGGTATACAGTAGTTTTATCTGGACTACTAGCGGTCGTAGCTATAGCGATGATCGCTTGGTTTATATACACGCCTTCAAGAAGCGCAGAATTGCAGACGGATAAAGTAGCGGCTGCCAGTCCAGTATGGAAGCTGGGTCAGAGGGATGACTCTTCAGCGGAATTCAAAGGTGTGGTCGGTAGGGATAATATCGATATTTCTACAGCAGCTGCCTCTACCGAATCGTCTGCTAAAGGATCATTGTCAGCATTGTCGGAAGCAGAGAGTACAACAGTTCCGGTATTGCTCAGCAGTGGAGATATTCCTCCCGGTTTGAATGCGTCCACGAACCCTGAACTGACACTCCAGTATAAGCTGAATCAGATTCCTCCCAATGGTATGATATTCCGTGTTCGGATTTTGGATGCGGGCAAAGCAGTCCCGCAAATGGCTGTATTTTCAAATCATCAGCTGTCCGGTATTATTCAGATTGCCGGGGTTTCTGGTACTGGGAGTACTTATAATTTCAAAAACAACTACGAGCTGTATATACCCAAAGAGCAATTGCAAAGCGGTGTTAACGTACTCAAGCTAAAGACAGCGCGCTGCCTATACTGCTCCTCTGCAGAAGATAAAAATGTGTGGTGGACTTGGGATGACTTGAGCTTGGAGACGTTAGCTTCACCTGCGACCGAACCGGTACACGGTAAATATATACTGACCGGAACAAATGTGAACAATAAAGAATTTTATTATGATCAGGGTGCAGTTAAGCATTTACCATACGTTCTCAAGTGGCTGGGCATTGCTTATAGTGGCAACGTCATGAGGGTCACCTGTGCCAGTAATGTGGGCAAGGCCTGTACAGACGTGGATGATTACTATCAAACGTTAAAGCAGTATAATATGCAATCGTCTGCTTTGTATTTATATACAGGTGATATTAAGCTGCAAAAAGATGGTTCTCTACCAGAGACGGCCAAGCAAAAGTTGCGCGATTATGTAAAAAAATACGGTTCTTATCTTCAATATTATGAAGTA
Source organism: Paenibacillus sp. FSL P2-0322 (assembly GCF_037975315.1). Lineage (NCBI taxonomy): Bacteria > Bacillati > Bacillota > Bacilli > Caryophanales > Paenibacillaceae > Paenibacillus > Paenibacillus sp. FSL P2-0322. The sequence continues at coordinate 1,435,303 of NZ_CP150243.1, forward strand.
GATAATGAACCTGGATTATTTAATCGCTCCAAGGCGGTAAACCTGGCTGTGGCCAAGTGGTTGAATACAGAAGGCAAGCAATTGGCACCGCATCTCAAAACCGTAGCACCGGGCTGGGCCTACTGGCCAACGTACTCTACCAAAGCATGCAAAAATCAAACCAGTGGTACGCAAAAATGCGGTGACCCAGATGGATGGGAACGGGACCCGGCGCAACGTAAACAGCTGGAGGAAGTCACCGACCTGACCAATGGACACGCCTATGGTGAATCGTATAATGAAGAGGGCGGGGGCAGCTTCGTCCAAAATTTGAAAACCTTCGGCGGTTCGAGCAATGGACTGGCGAAAAAGATGCTGAACACAGAGTTCGGTACCAATGATACGCATCGAGACAATCCAGATTACGGGGCTAGTCAGCCACAAGCAGCTGCATTCGACCGGATTATGCGTTCGCAAATTGGGTTTGCCGATATGTTTATCCAGCACGCTGCTTTTTATAAAGATTATACGCTGTTTAAAACAGGCTTCGATCTGCAAAGTCATAACCCGGCCAACACAGAAATTTATCCGTTCGGGCAAGGACAGGACACCCGCGTTAAGATCATGAGACGCTTGAGCTTAGCCTATGCCACCCATGGAAAACCTCTGACTTATACAGTGCTGAATCCAGAGGATACCAAGGATAAGATGGTGTATGTTCGTGCGGTGGATACGTCCAAGCTTAAACCGCTGGCAGGTAGCGGCGCTACTTCAGACAAATTGCTGGTGAATCTAGTGAATTTCGAAGCTACCACGCAGACAGTTCGTGTACGCGTAACGATGCCGAAAGCCGGTTTGTACACGGGTGAACGTTTTGGAGCGGGTTCTACTTACAGTCAGGCACAACGTTCCATATCAGGGCTCAAGGCTTCTCCTGCTCTTGATTTTGAAGAAAAGCTGGGTCCTGGCGAAGCGGTACAATATATTTTGGAATTAAAAAGTACAGATCAAACCGCAGCTTCAGCTCCAACAGGGGTGAAGGCTGCCTCTGTTCAGGATGGGGCAGTAAAGATTAATTGGCTTCAGGCAGAAGGCGTATCTTCCTATGATGTGCTGCGTGCTGACGGGACCGACGGGGCCTATCAGGTGATCGCCTCGCAAGTAGCGGGAAGCACGTATACAGACCGCACAGTAAAAGCCGGAGGCCATTATGTCTACAAAGTTCGGGCGACCGGAGGCACTCAGGTTTCCCAGGCAGCCGAGGTCGCTTAATATTAGATCGGAATGTATATAGGACCTTAGATAACGAATACCTAACATCATTTCGAATTAAAACAAAAAAGAACCTATCAGGAGAAAATAGGACCTGACAGGTTCTTTTTTGTTGGAAAATCGTTCTGATTTGCCAATACTTTACGTATAATGAAGAAAAAAATAAGAAAATCCTTTTATATTCTCGTCATAAGACGACAACATTGCAGGTATGTATTCATATATAATAGTTTTGTTCATGACTATACATACATGGTTTGTGGGAAATCTCTTTCCGGTGACCAAGAATAATAAAGCGAGGTTAGTGCTGAATGAACAAGGAGACAGAATTAGGGGTGAACAACCCTCTTTTTCGAAACAACGTACAGAAAGCAGACAAAGCTGCCATCCACTTGGACATCCGGGACATCTTGCTCCAATGTGGTATCACGATACCAGAATGGCTAGAAAGCGACGCTGATGAAACCACATACCGGAAGGACAAGCGCGTGTAAATTCCAACGGCTGGTCTTACTTGATTGAGACGTAAGGCAGTCGGCCGCGTTCTTTATTCCATCATTCGTTCCATTCGGACAAATGCAATAAAACGTTTGGCTTCTTCCTCAGACAAGGTGCGTCCGTCAATGGTCAGGTTGAAACGTCGCAGAATATCCTCGTCGGACAGTTCAAGCTGGTCCACAAATTCCCTCACATCTGAATCCAATATTGCCGCCGGATGGCTCGTACGTCCCACCAAGTAGTCAATCGTTACCCCGAAAATATCAGCGAGCTTGGTCAGGATCTCAAAATCTGGCTTGCGCCTATTTTTTTCATAGTGAGAAAGAGCTGCCCGCGTAATTCCGAGGGATTGCGCTAGTTCCTCTTGTTTTAATCCCTTATGTTCTCGTAATTCAGCGATGCGGGTGCCATAATTCATCTGTTTTTCCTCCTGAAGGCAAGGTTAAGAAAGGTAAAAAAGCAATTTTACGCTTGACAAGATACGATTTGTATCATAAATTAGTTATGTAAGTTACATAACGTATCTTTATTTCATAGTTTTCACTTATGTCTTCGTTTATATACCCTAAGAGGCCACCGATGATTGAGCATTTTGTGCTTATTCGCTGGCTGGACCTTCTATGCGCTATTATACAACATTTTACTATAGATTAGAGGGTCATGCATCGTTCTTTTCCCCGTTATGCAGAGGATCAGTACAAGCGTTATTGCATCGAAAACAAGTCAATCAGGGAGGACTGGTCTTGTGCAGTTGAAAGAGTACATCCGTTTGATCCGTAAAAGAATGTGGTTGATTGGTAGCATCGTATTGCTGGTATGTACTGTAGTGGGCATAAAAAATGTATATTTTACCCCGCAGATTTACGAAGCTACCGCAAAGCTCATTATCAACCAGACGCCACGACCGGATCGTGCAGGTGTCGTTGATTACAGTGTAGTTCAAACGAATATAGCCTTAACGAACTCCTATAAGCAAATTATGATCTCCTCGGCGATTATGGATCAGGTGGTCGCCAGCTTCCCCGACCTTAAGGTCACTCCGTCAGCTTTGGCGTCAAAATTAAGAGTGAACACCGCAGGTGATTCACAGGTCATGGATGTAACAATCCGCGATTTATCGTATACGAAGGCTGTGAAAACCGTCAATGCGGTAGCCAAAGTATTCAAACGGCAAATCCCCTCTATCATGAAAATGGACAATGTCACCATCCTAAGCGAAGCCAGTCTGAATGATCCAGCAGTTCCCGTGAACAGTAATCCCGCTATACAGATATTTATTGCTTTTGCCACCTCTTTATTGTTGGGAATAGGCTTGGCGTTTTTGCTGGAGGTACTGGATGATACATTTAAGAATGAAGAGGATATTGAAAAAGAACTCGGTCTGCCTACCCTATCCCTGATTACGAAAATGAAAAAAGAAGATAAACGCTCCGACAGCTCCACTACAACTCCTAAACAGGTAGGTGAAGGGCAATATGCCGCGATTAATCAATAATCAGCTCGTTACATCCCTACATGCTCAGTCTTCCGTTTCGGAGGAGTACCGCATGCTTCGTACTAACATCCAGTTTTCTTCTATAGACGAGCCGATTGAGGTTATGATGGTGGCGTCCGCTCAGGCGGGTGAAGGTAGAACGGTCACGATTAGCAATTTGGCTGTAACCTATGCGCAAGAGGGGAAAAAGGTGCTGATTATGGATATGGATCTGCGTCGTTCCTCTTTGCACCATATGTTTGGTTTGCGTAATCACACGGGGCTGACACGGGTGCTTGCCAATCAACAGGCATGGCAGGATGTGGTTCAGGAAACCGGGATTGACCATCTGCATGCAATTACAGCCGGACCGAACCCGCCCAATCCGTCCGAGATGCTCAGTTCCCGCAGAATGAATGCTCTGCTGGTTGACCTAAAAGAACATTATGACGTGATCTTAATGGATACGCCGCCGTTGCTGTCCTTTCCGGATGGCTTAATTATAAGCGCTATGTGTGACGGAGTCATTCTGGTGGTGCAGGCAGGGAAAGTCAAAAAGGATATCGTCAAGAAAGCAAAAGCGAATTTGGAAAGAGTAAAGGCGCGCATTCTGGGTGTAGTACTTAATAATGTGAAGCGTTCGAATACCCGCGCCGAGCGGGGGATGGAGGAACGCAATCTGACATGAATAAAAAGGAGGAAAATGATAGTATATAAAATTCTTTTAACAATGTATAAATAATACTTATCAATAAGGAGCGAGGTGATGAGACGTGTCTTCTTCCCGCTCGAACGAGGCCGAAGTGCTGGGCGCGTCAGTGGATGTTTATTCGGTTGCTCATGGGCTTGAACGGCGGCAAGGATGGAACGTATACCCGTTCGTGAAGCGAAGCATGGATATTATATTGTCTTTCATTGGAATCATCGTGCTATGCCCGGTATTTCTGCTTGTCATTTTGCTGATTAAGCTGGAGGACCCAAAAGGCAGTGCAATATTTTATCAAGTACGTATTGGAAAAAACGAGCGGCCGTTTCGCATGATCAAATTTCGTTCTATGGTGTCTGATGCCGAAGCCAGATTGTCTGCACTGCTGGTGGAAAATGAAATTGAGGGTGCGATGTTTAAAATGCGGGACGATCCCCGAATTACCCGTGTGGGTCGCTTTCTTCGCAGAACGAGCATCGACGAGCTGCCACAACTGTTCAATGTACTACGTGGGCAGATGAGTCTGGTAGGACCCAGACCCCCATTGCCAAGAGAAGTCCATGATTACACAGTGAGGGATAAGCTGCGTCTGACGGTTACACCGGGCTGCACTGGTCTATGGCAGATCAGCGGTCGTAATCATCTAAGCTTTAACCAGATGGTAGAACTGGATTTGGAGTACATATCCAGACGCAGTTTCCGCACAGATATGATCATTATGCTGAAAACATTTCGTGTGCTGCTAGGCTCCAAGGATGCGTATTAAAGTCTTTCATTTTCACGAAGAAGGTAGGGGATAAGTATGGATCTTCATTCCAACATATATGTAGCAGGGCATAACGGACTGGTGGGTTCCGCTATTGTCCGAGCGCTTCAGGATGCGGGTTACCGTCATATTATTACTCGCACAAGCCGTGAGCTGGATCTACGCAATAAAGAGGCAGTAGATCATTTTTTTGAAACAGAGCCTGTGGATTATGTATTTCTGGCAGCGGCCAAGGTTGGTGGGATTTTGGCGAATAACGAATATCCGGCTGATTTTATCCGTGACAATCTGCTTATACAAACGAATGTGATTGATGCGGCATACCGGGCGAATGTAGGCAAACTGTTATTCCTCGGCTCTACCTGTATCTATCCTAAATTTGCTCCGCAGCCGTTGCGAGAAGAATATCTGCTTACAGGTGAACTGGAGCCTACTAATGAGGCCTATGCAATTGCTAAAATTGCCGGGATTAAAATGTGTCAGTCTTACAACCGTCAGTATGGAACCCGGTTTATTTCTGTGATGCCGACGAATTTATACGGTCCGGGCGACAACTTTGATCTCCAGACCTCTCATGTGTTGCCTGCGCTCATCCGCAAGTTTCATGAAGCCAAGCTGAATCAATCTCCGACTGTCGAAGTATGGGGCTCAGGTACGCCGCGGCGAGAATTTCTTCATTCTGATGATTTGGCTGAAGCCTGTCTGTTCCTGATGAACAATTATGAGGGAAATGAAATTGTAAATATCGGCGTAGGTGAGGATATCTCTATTCGTGAGCTGGCTGAACGAGTGAAGAATGTAGTCGGCTATGAGGGAGAAATTACCTTTAACACCTCCGCTCCTGATGGAACGCCGCGTAAGTTGGTAGATGTATCCCGAATTTCCGAGCTGGGTTGGTCGGCGCGTATTTCACTAGAAGAGGGATTAAAGTCTGTGTATCAGGCATTTCAAGGTCTGGATCTGGTTGAACAATAAAAAAACGGTGGGGGAATGGGAATGAAAAAAGCGCTGATCACAGGGATTACCGGACAAGACGGGTCCTATCTGGCTGAGTTGCTGCTGTCCAAGGATTATGAGGTGTACGGGGTGCGCAGACGAACCAGCACACCGAACTTTGAAAATGTAGCGCATATCCAGAATGACATCCACTGGCTTTCCGGTGATATGACTGATCTGGCTTCATTGATCGAAGCCGTCCGTCAGTCCGACCCGGATGAGGTCTACAACTTGGCTGCTCAATCCTTCGTAGCGGCCTCATGGCCGCAGCCGTTGGCTACAGGTCAGATTACAGCGCTGTCTGTCACCAATATGCTGGAGGCGGTTCGAATTGCCAAACCGGAAGCGCGCTTTTATCAGGCGTCAAGCAGCGAGATGTTCGGTAAGGTGCTGGAGACACCGCAGACAGAAACGACTCCGTTTTACCCACGTAGTCCCTATGGTGTCGCCAAAGTGTACGGCCATTGGATTACAGTGAACTATCGCGAAAGCTTTAATATGTTTGCTTGCTCTGGCATTCTGTTCAATCACGAATCCCCACGCCGAGGACTGGAATTTGTAACGCGTAAGGTGTCGGATGCGGTAGCTCGTATCAAGCTGGGGTTGCAGCAGGAGCTGCGCATGGGAAATTTGGATTCACTGCGAGACTGGGGTTTTGCAGGGGATTATGTAAAGGCGATGTGGCTGATGCTTCAGCAGGATCAACCGGATGATTACGTCATTTCCACGGGAGAAATGCATTCTGTGCGTGAACTGCTGCAAATTGCCTTTTCCCATGTAGGCCTAAATTACGAGGATTACGTCGTGATCGATCCTCAGTTTGTCCGTCCGGCAGAGGTAGATCTATTGCTCGGCGATTGTGCCAAGGCGAAAGAAAAGCTGGGCTGGCGATTGGAAGTAGGCTTCGAGCAGCTCATTCATATGATGGTGGATACAGACTTGGAGCGGGTAAAAAGGCAGGCTGCAGTTGAAGCTTCTGTCGTCGTGTAAGAGATGGAGAGGCCATCCGCCTGGGCGGGGGTCTCTTCGCTGTACGCAAGGTCATTTTTCAAGATGGAGTAAAACCTATGACATTAGTCGAAAAACGCGCCAAACCGCGCAGAAGTTTGCTGGTGAATACATCATGGCTGTTCGGTGACAAAATGATTCGCATGGTGTTCGGCCTGGCAGTCAGCATCATCATGGCGAGAGTGTTGGGACCAGAGGAACTGGGAAAGTGGAATTATGCGGAATCCTTTTTCGGAATGTTTCTGATTTTCACGACCCTTGGCTTTGATTCTATATTAGTACGCGATCTTGTCAAAGACCCCAAGGATGAGCATGAGCTATTGGGTACGGCGGTTCTGCTGAAATTGGTAGGTACTCTGATAGCCATTGTACTGTCCTATTCTTTCATTTCACTGCTCAGACCGGAAGACAGTTCGGTGCGGTTGATCAATCTGATCTTGGCTACGGCCTCGGTATTTCAATTGTTTGATATCATCGACTACTGGTTTCGTGCGCAGATGCTGTCCAAATACACGGTCGTTGCCAAGAATACCGCCTTTGTTCTCGGCTCCACCATTAAAATCATTCTGTTGTTGTCCGGTGTTCCGATATGGGTGGTGGCGTTGTGTGCTCATGGAGAGTTTCTGTTGGGGAGCCTGCTGCTGCTGTATTTCTTCCATAAGGAAGGACGACGTGTGAACCGATGGACGTTCCGTTTAGCCACAGCTCGGCGAATTATGAATCACAGCTGGCCGCTTATACTGTCATCCTCCGCTGTATATGTACAGGCACGGATCGATCAAGTCATTATCGGTGAACTGCTGGGGAACGCTGCGGTTGGGCAATACTCCGTTGCACTCCGACTCATCGAAGTGCTGGGCTTCATTCCGGTTGTTCTGACAACGGCCTATGCTCCAGTAGTAACCCGCTCCAAGCAGAAAGGAAGCGACGAATACAGACAGACATTGTCTACGGTGTATCGCCTGATGTTTATATGCTTTCTTGTGACCTCGGTACCTTTATTTTTTCTATCCCAATGGGTAGTGGTTGTGCTGTATGGGAAAGAATTTACCGAAGCAGGTTCGCTGTTGTCTCTGTTTGCGATTCGTCTGTTTTTCACTAACTTCAGTGTTGCTAAAAGCTTGTTTATTACCAATGAAAATTTGTTCAGATACACGCTGCTGACCTCGGTGGTGGGTGCGGTTACGAATATCGCTTTCAATTACGCGCTAATCCCGTTGCTTGGTGTCCGAGGGTCGTTAGTGGCGACGATCTTGTCCTTTACGATATCTGTATTTCTATTAGATTTTCTATTTAAGGAAGTTAAATCTAATTTGGGTTGGATGATGAAGTCCATCCTGACCTTCTGGCGTGTTCATATTACAGTACCGAAAGTTGGAGAGAACAATCATGATACCCATTAAACCGTTTGTTCGGCATGAGGAACAGTGCCCGCATTGTGGAGGTAAGGTACGTGGTGGAGAGGTGCTGTGGCAGGGAATCCATGTATGTGTCAGCACTGCGTGTGAGGGGTGCGGACGCGAATATCTCGAGGACATGAGGGTCGGTCATGCCACGTATTCACCTTATCGTGTAGAAATGCCTGACTATATTCTGACAGGTGATGCGAAGTCGAGAAAATGGCTCGGAGAGCCTTTGCGGCAATCGTTGATGAATCCTTCCTATGACTTAGCAGTCGGCATGACTGTGCATAAAATGAAAGCTTCTACACGTGTGATTATCATCAACACAATGGATTATTTGTATGGCCATGCTTTGCTCAAGCTGCTCAATGTGCAACGCGAATACGAGCAATCGCCGGACCTGGGCATCATCGTCATTGTGCAAAAGTCGCTGGAATGGATGGTGCCAGCATATGTGTCTGAAATTTGGACGGTTGATGTGCCGTTCAGCAGGGCACGAAACTTTTATCCTGTGTTACATCATCGGATGATTGAGGAACTGATGCGTTTTGATGAGGTGTATGTCAGCCCGGCATATTCACATCCCAATCAGTTTGATATTGAGCAGTTTACAGGTGTCTCCCGCTATGACGAGAGGCGTGAGTCGGAGCCGCGCATTACCTTCGTATGGAGGGAAGATCGCTTGTGGAGCGGCAGCCATCATATCGCAAGAGCGGTACAGAAATTTCCGCAGCTCAAGCGTGGGCTAAAACCGCTAATTTATCATCAGCGCAGTAAAATCATACGACTGTTCCGCAGGCTAAGAGAAAGCTTCCCAGATCATCGTTTTACAGTCGCTGGACTTGGGCGTACCGGGAGCTTCCCGGCATGGATTTCTGATGAGCGTGTCACACGCTTTGACCGGGAAAGTGAGCTGCGGGTCTGCGAGGTATACGCAGCCAGCCGATTAGTGATCGGCATCCACGGCTCTAATATGCTGCTGCCCTCTGCGCATGCTGGCATGACCATTGATTTGATGCCCAAGGACCGATGGGGGAATTACGCTCAGGATATTTTATTTCACGAAACGGATCATCGGCTTACGGCCTACAAATACCGCTTTGTGCCGATGGAATCGAGTGTGACTTTAGTGGCGGATATGGCAGCTGCCCAGCTCAAAGGGGCAGACCATTTTAATATGCAGATGATGGAGGAAAGGCAGCGTGAACATTCAAGTTGGAGGGGAAAGGCCGCTTCGGGACGGGTTTGATCTTCCGATCGCTGTTGACGTGGGATTCCTTTGTTTGAATAAAGCCCTACAGAGGGCGGAATCCCTCGTCAAAGGCGACCGCTTCGCTTCTTCAGATTCAAACCCTTACCCTCCGCTACCCACCGCAGCCAAAAAGAATTTCCCCCAGCCCATAAGGTGGGGGAGGTAAGAACTGCCTGGCGATAGCTTCGCCCTATCGCCGCGAACTTCTCGTCGGGCATGCATGCCGGCGAAATTAATGCTCTGTACCGTTCTCTGTCAGGGTGACAGCGTTTGGTGGATAGCAATCTTTTAGCAGGCGACAATCTAGTCATCGTTAAGGTCTTGTGTCAGCCCAGTGGTAGTAGCTCTATGCTGTTCAATCGTTTATCGCTATGTGACCGGTATACAAGTTAGCGTAGTCAACGGCTGCATGCATTCGCTCGCGTATATCCGCGCAGCGAAGGCACTTCATGCCCAGCATTCCCTTTTTTAAATGGGGTGACTTTATGGAAACGGCGGTCAGCAGCGGAGCGGTCCATTTGAATCTGAAGAAGCGCTAGCGTTCGCCTTTGCAGTGGGATTCTTACCTCGGAATGTTTTATATATCCAGGAATCCCACTGCAACAGCGATCGGAAGATCAAATGGAACGCGCAGCGTTCTCTGAACCCTCCGTGCTCCATAACTCACCCAATATGAAATGGCAGGAGCCCTGATGATGATTCAAAAAATATTGTATCTCCGCAATTTTGCTAGCAAGGTGAACGGGGACTCATACAATTTACAGGAAGTCGGTTTGGGCAAAGCACTCGTTCGAAAAGGCTATGATTGCGATATTGTTTACTACAACGATCGTAAAGAAACCCATCTGGAACAGGTCTACCGTCACGAAGGATGCACCTTGCGTATTATCTGGCTCCACGGGTTTAAGTTCTTAAGCAACAGCATCTACAGAGATGTTCTCAAAGATTCTTTTCTGGATGCTTATGGTCTGGTCATTACTACAGAATACAACCAGATCATGACCTATCTGCTTTCTCGCAAATGTCCTGATAAGCTGGCGTTGTATCACGGCCCATACCGAGATAACACGCACGCGCTGATCCGCAAACTGTACGATATTATGCTGCTGCCGAAGGTAGCAAAATCTCTACGCCGTACCTATGTCAAATCCGATCTTGCCAAGTGCTATTTGGAGAATAAAGGTTTTGACAACGTGGTTACGATTGGAGTCGGACTGGATCGCAGTAAAGTAGAGAGAGCATTCAACAGTGAAACCAGTAACAACAGTGAAGACATAAGCGGAGAACGTGAGGAAAACCGTGAGGTCGCGAATGAGCTGCGTCGAATCGGAGATCGTCCGGTGCTACTGTATGTTGGTGTACTGGAGGAACGGAGAAATATACGTTTTATGCTGAGTACGTTCAAAAGGGTACTCCAAAAGCATCCTAGCTGCCTTTTGTTAATGGTCGGGAATGGACGGAAGACGGACACAGACCGCTATTGGACATATGCTCATGAGCTGGGAATAACGGACAGTATTATACATTTTTCAAGAGTGGAGCAACGTCATCTGTGGCAGGTTTATGGAGCGGCGGATGTGATGCTGTTTCCGACCCAATACGATATTTTTGGTATGGTGCTGCTGGAAAGCATGCTGTTTCGCGTCCCGATTATCTCTTCGGTAAACGGGGGCTCGGTTACCTTGATTGAGGACGGAGTGAGCGGAGTGATGCTGAGAAGCTTTTCAGAAGAGGAATGGTCTGGTCGGATAGGCGCTTTGCTGGATAATGCTGAGCTGAGACGAAGTATGGCGGAGAAGGCCTTCCTTACGGTCGAGCGTATGTCGTGGGATCGCATTGCGGATGAAATAGTAAGCCATCAAGGGATCAAGCCCGGGAATTCTAACCACGTTATGCAATCAACGCAGGAAAGAGGGGCAGCAACGTGAGCCAACAGGTCAGCAGACAGATGAACCCTCCTGTAAGCAAGGTGCTGATCATCCATAACTTTTATCAGCAAAGCGGGGGAGAAGACAAGGTTGTCGAGCAAGAATCGGCTATGCTGCGTTCCAGAGGAATAGAGACAGAGCATTACTATGTGCACAACGACAGTATTCAAAGCAGAGGGCTAGCGAACATGGCAAAGCTGGCAGTAGAGGCGGCATGGTCCCTGCCGGAATTCAAAAGAATCAAGAAGCTGCTTTTACAGGTGAAGCCGGATGTGGTGCATGTGCATAATTTTTTCCCGGTTATATCCCCTTCGGTCTATCATGCTTGTGAACGGCTGGGGATTCCGGTTGTCCAGACACTGCATAATTACAGGCTGATTTGTCCGGCGGCAACCTTTATGCGAGGGAATAAGGTTTGTGAAAAATGCCTGCACGGCACGCTGCTGCACTCCATCCGTCATGGATGCTATCGAGGTTCACAGCTTCAGACGATTCCGGTGGCGGCGATGATTAAGTTCAACGATCTGATCGGCACATGGCAGCACAAGGTAAGTCGCTATATTGCGCTGACGGAGTTTGCACGGGACAAATTTGCCGAAAGCGGTATTCCGCTGGATCGTATCGCGGTAAAGCCGAATTTTATCCATCATAAAACAGTGAAAACCCAGTATGACCCGAATGATCGTTATTTGTTGTTCGTGGGGCGGATTTCTGCTGAAAAAGGGGTTCGCAATCTGCTGCAAGCCTGGTCACAGTTGGAAGATCGGGGGGGATTTAGACTGGTCATCATTGGGGATGGTCCGGAAAAGGCTGAATTGGCCGCTGCTTATCCGCAGGAAGATGTTCGGTTTCTCGGTAAGCAGGATGGAGACACGGTACTGGACTGCATGAGCCGGGCTATGTATGTCATGGTACCTTCCATTTGGTATGAAGGATTTCCCATGACCATTGTAGAGTCTTTTTCTGTTGGAACCCCGGTATTATGCAGCCGGCTCGGCGCACTGGAGGAAGTCGTGGAGGACGGGGTGACGGGTTTCCATTTTCAACATGATGATTTGGAAAATATAAAGACTGTGATTCGCTGTGCAGTAGCCTATGAAAACTATGCAGCTATGAGACAGAAGGTGTCGGAAAATTATGCTGCACGCTATACGGAAGAAGTGAATGTAAAGCAGCTGATGGCGATATATAGCGAGGCGATGGAGGAGCGTGATTATGAAACAGCTGCCCCAATATAGAGTCGGAAGGATTGCGGATGCAGATATTGCAGCACTTACGTTTCAGGAGACGGTACACATGCTGGAACAATGGGCAGTCGAACGAAAGGACGGCTATGTATGTATTTGCAACACACATTCCATTGTCACAGCCGGGAATCATTCCGAGTTCCACAAAGCGCTCACTCAAGCCGATTTGTGTACTCCGGATGGTATGCCGTTGGTATGGGCGCTTAAGCTGTACGGATTTGAGCGTCAGGATCGGGTAGATGGTCCCAGTCTGATGCTCAAGTTGTGCGAACGTGCGCCACAGACGAAGGTGAGTATATATTTTTACGGCAGTACGCCGGATACGCTGGATAGCTTAAAAGAAAGAGTAGAACAGGATTACCCCGGAATCCGCATCGCGGGCAGCTTTTCACCACCATTTCGTGAGCTTCACCCAGATGAGGAGGAGCGGATCATTGATGAAATCAATGCGTCCGGCGCGCATATCATATTCGTCAGCTTAGGCTGCCCGAAGCAGGAAATATGGATGCATCGAAACAAAGACCGCATTCATGGCGTGATGATTGGAGTAGGGGCGGCCTTTGACTATATCACTGGAAAGGTTCGTAGACCGCCACTAGCGATACAAAAGCTGGGGCTGGAGTGGCTGTACCGTCTGATCTGTGAACCGAAGCGATTATGGAAGAGGTATGCCTATAACAATCCGATGTATGTATACCGTTTTCTAAAATCTTATCGGCAAAACAAACGGCTTACGCTTTATCATAATCGGCTTGCAGGAAGAGATATAGAGAAGTGAAGTCGGTAAAAGCAGGATGCAATGAGACAGCATGTAAAAGGGGGAGTTGCTTTGAAGCTATGTGTAATTGGTGCAGGGTATGTCGGGCTGGTGTCGGGGGTCTGTTTTGCCGCACTCGGGAATACCGTCGTCTGTGTAGATCAGAATGAGGACAAAATTCATCAGCTGCGTGCAGGTGGGGTGCCGATTTATGAACCGGGATTAAAGGCTCTAATTAAAGATAATGTAGAACAAGGCCGACTAAGCTTTACAACAGATACGGCTGCTTCGGTGGAGGCAGCCGAAATTGTTATTTTGGCGGTCGGTACACCTTCGCTGCCAGGCGGAGAAGCGAACCTGTCCTATATTGAAGAAGCCGCCTGCGAGGTGGCAGACGCCATGAATGGCTACAAAGTAATTGTCACCAAAAGCACGGTGCCTGTCGGAACGAACGAACGTATTCAAAATTGGATTGCGAGCCGCACAAACTATCCTTTTGGTGTGGCTTCGGTTCCTGAATTTTTACGCGAAGGTTCAGCAGTCATAGACACCCTTCAGCCAGATCGAATCATCATCGGAGCTTCCGATCCGCATGTGTCCACTGTGCTGACTACACTGCACGAACCGTTGACGACAAATATCGTAACCACGGATATCCGTTCGGCGGAGATGATCAAGTACGCGTCGAATGCTTTTTTGGCGACCAAAATTTCGTTTATTAATGAGATTGCAAATATTTGTGAAAAGGTGGGCGCAGACGTTACACGCGTGGCACACGGTATGGGGCTGGATCAGCGGATCGGTTCCTCCTTTTTGTCTGCTGGTATTGGCTATGGGGGTTCCTGTTTTCCCAAGGATACACAAGCTCTGATCCAAATTGCTGGCAACGTGGACTATGAATTCAAGCTGCTGAAATCTGTGGTAGAAGTGAATCAGGGGCAACGTTTTAACGTGATTCGTAAGCTAAAAGAGGCGCTGGGTGATCTGGAAGGAGCCACGATTGGCATATGGGGGCTGGCCTTTAAACCGAATACAGATGACGTAAGAGATGCCCCGGCGCTGGATATCATGCAGTCGCTGCTGGAGGCAGGGGCGCAAATTCGTGCATATGACCCGATCGCTACCGCTAACTTCCGCCGACTGCTGGACAGCTCGGAAGTAACGTGGGCAGATAGCGCACGAGAAGCGGCAGAGGGATGTGACGCACTGTGTCTATTGACGGAATGGGAAGAGTTTGGTGATATCGGGTTGGGTGAGCTGAATGAGCTTATGAAGTATCCAATTATGATTGACGGACGCAATGTGTACAGCGAGGAGCAAATCAGACAATCCGCCTTTGCATACTATTCTGTCGGCAGGCCACAGATGAACAATCTGGATGTAGATCGTCATCAGTCTGTAGTAAATCCGTAAAGGGGAGGCTGCATATGAAACGATGGCTGAAGATGACATTGGGGGCTGCGGCGTTATTGGTCGTAGGGGCTACTGCCTACACCGCTTATGTGTATCATTCCTTTAAAACAGCGGCGAATGCGATGTATCATCCGCGCAGCATCGTGCAGCCTGGGGCGGTTTCTACCCTTGCAACGGGCGGAGCAGGGCGATCCGTAGATACAGACTCTGGATCAAGTACACCCAATCCGGCAGCCATCTCCCAGTTCAAGCCGTTCACCGTGCTGGTACTGGGCGTAGATCGGCGGTCTCACGATCCAGGACGATCGGATACGATGATCGTCTTGTCTGTTAACCCTGCCGAAGGCTCTATGTTGATGTTCAACATCCCACGTGATACGCGAACAGAGTTGATCGGCAGGGGGCGTGAGGACAAAATCAATCACGCTTTTGCTTTTGGGGGCGTGGATATGTCGATCCGTACGGTAGAGCATTTTTTGAACCATCCGATAGATTACTATGTACAGATGAACATGGAAGGGTTTGCGAAAATGGTGGACCTTGTGGGGGGAGTCGAGGTTCATAACCCACTTGATTTTCAATATGAGGGCCATCATTTTGCGCAGGGTAATTTGAACTTGAACGGGGCTGAGGCGTTGGCCTACGCCCGTATGCGTTTTGATGATCCACGTGGGGATCTCGGAAGAAATGCTCGCCAGCGGGAGCTACTCAAGCAAATTCTTGCCCAGTCCATCAGCAAGGAAGGGCTGTTGAGGGTAAAACCGATACTGGAGGCAGCGGGGGAGCAGATTCGCACAGACATTACCTTTGACGATATGACCACCTTCCTGACCCGGATCGGTCCGTCCCTCAAGCAGACGGATACCGTTGAGCTGAAGGGACATGGGCGTAAAATCAACGGTGTGTATTATTACATTGTGGATGAGCAGGAACGCCAGCGTATCCATGGAGTGCTGGAGAAGCACATGCTTACCGAGGCCATATCGCCTTAGGTAAGCCTTATGTAGACGGGTGCCCTATTGGGAGGTCACCCGTTATTTTCTTATAAAGTCTTCTAAAAAAGGCTTGTCCCACATACATCTGTAGAGAATTCGGTATAGTCCAACAGAGGGAGGGGCAATGTGTGCTGTTTAGAAGGAGAGCGGCTTCGGCGTTCGTCCGTAAGCTATTATATTTTGCAATCATATGTGGATTGTTATGGTTGCTGTGGCTGGGTCTGCATGGGGTGATGTCTACAGGCGAGGGCGATCAAGCGGTAGAAGCACTGAACGAGTTCTACACTATGGAGCAATCGGGAAATTTCGGAGGCTCATGGGAGCTTTTTCATTCGCAAATGAAAAAGAAATTCGAGAAGTCCACGTATGTACAGCAGCGTGCGCACGTTTTTATGCAGGATATGGGGACGGATACGTTCACGTTTGAACTGGGGGAGCCGCAGGCTGAATATGACATTCGTACCGATCAGAATGGAGAAGAGTTAGGGAAAGTTTACCGTATTACGGTCACTCAGCATTACAAGACCCGATTCGGCAACTTTGATATCGTACAGCCTTGTTATGTGACGCAGGAAGATGAGAAGTGGCGGGTGCTTTGGATATACAAGGACAAGGAATAGAGGTTGCGTGGTGTTTCTAAAAGGTTAAATATGGTACAATACTTCCAAAACCGGAAATGTACAGTAAAATGGATCACAGCTTCACTCCGGATGGAAGGAGTTTCAAAGCATGCAGCAAGCGACAGGACAGGTTCCCGTCATACGTATGGAGGGTGTGAGTAAAATCATTTCCTCAAAAGCGATCGTGGATGATCTGACGCTGGAGGTTCCGGCGGGGCAGGTATTTGGTTTCCTTGGACCCAATGGTGCGGGAAAAACGACCACCATCCGTATGATGGTTGGCCTGATTTCGATCAGCAAGGGCGATATTCATATTTGTGGAGACAGCATTAATACCGATTTTGAAAAGGCCGTTGCCCATGTCGGCGCGATTGTTGAGAACCCGGAGATGTACAAGTTTTTGACAGGCTATCAAAATTTGCAGCATTTTGCGCGAATGTCTCCTGGCGTGACCCAAGAGCGCGTGGAAGAAGCGATTCGTCTGGTGGGACTCGGAAATCGGATTCACGATAAAGTAAAAACCTACTCGCTCGGGATGCGGCAGCGACTTGGGGTAGCTCAGGCGATTTTGCATCGACCGAAGCTGCTTGTGCTGGACGAGCCGACCAATGGCTTGGACCCGCAGGGTATTCGTGAACTGCGGGATTATTTGCGTCAATTGACCCGTACGGAAGGAATTACTGTATTCGTATCAAGCCATTTGTTGTCCGAGATGGAGCTGATGTGCGACCGTGTAGCTATTATTCAGAGCGGACGGCTGGTTGATATCAAGCAACTGAAGAATACAGGGGAGGAAGTGCATAAGGCGGAAATTGCTTTTGAGGTAAATGATGCCGAACAAGCTTATGCGCTTGCTGGAGCAGGGCGCGTCGAAGGTAATCAACTGCTGCTTCACCTGGAGCGGGAACAGATTGCAGAGATGAACAGCCTGCTGGCTGCAAATGGCATTAAAGTATATGCGATTCGCCCGGTTGCCCGTACGCTGGAAGATCAATTTTTGGAAGTGACGGGAGGCGGGGTCATTGGGTGATTTCTTCAAGCTGGTACATAACGAAAATCTGAAAATTTACCTGCGTGTGCGCACATGGATTATGCTGGGATTGCTGGCGGTCATCACTGCTGTGATTCCGATGCTGATTTCCTTGGTTTCCGATCAGGTCAGTGTGTGGGATGGGATTGCGTTGACGACGTTGTTTACATTTTTCCTCAATACGACGTTTACGGTCATTGTAGCCGCTGATTCGG
The DNA here is from genome assembly GCF_037975315.1 of Paenibacillus sp. FSL P2-0322. NCBI lineage: Bacteria > Bacillati > Bacillota > Bacilli > Caryophanales > Paenibacillaceae > Paenibacillus > Paenibacillus sp. FSL P2-0322. The sequence continues at coordinate 1,452,862 of NZ_CP150243.1, forward strand.
TGGCTGGTGAATTTACTTGGGGAACGATTAAGCTGCTGCTCATCCGACCTTGGACTCGCAGCAAAATATTGTTGTCCAAGTATATATCCGTGATTTTGTTCAGTTTGCTCGGAACGATCATTTTGATTTTGATGGTTACGCTGTCCTCATGGCTGATGTTATCCAAGGATGCACCAGCGGGTTCTGTTCCGCTGTTCAGTGATCCGATATCTTACGTAACACTGAACTTCTTGTATAGCTATATCGCCTTATTCGTGACGATGGCCTTTGCTTTTATGCTGTCCGCTGTTTTCCGTTCCAGTGCCTTGGCGATTGGGCTGTCACTGTTCATGATGTTCACCAAAACAGTTTATAACACGATTGGTTTGTTCAGCACAGATCGTTTTGAATGGACCAAATACGTTCTATTTACGCATATGGATCTGAAAAAATATTTAGATATGCCGCCGGGTACGGTAAGTTCCAGTCTAACCTTTTCGCTCACCGTGCTGGCCGCTTATTATGTGATTTTTATCGCCATTGCCTGGGTGGTTTTCGTAAAACGGGATGTTTCAACCTAAATCGAAGTGCCATAGAGTAACACAAAGGACGTTCAAATGCCTAGCATTTGGACGTCCTTTTGTTATTTCAGAATTTTGTAAAATCCTCATTTAAGACTATTTTATCCTGTATCTATGTCATTTTTTACTACACATTCTACGTGCAGGGGTATATTGTAATCTATTTTCAGCAAGAATCAATCAATAGGGTCACTTTGCGTTTAAAGAGGTAGAGAGAAACAGAACAGAGGGGGGCCGCATGATATGCTGCAAAATAATCGTTTTTTTCGTCTGACTACGGGTATTGTCATGCTATTACTCATCATTTACTTGGGCACCAAAGTAAGCTTTATATTCAGTCCTCTCGTATCTTTGGTCAGCTTGCTGGTTGTACCGTTGATGCTATCTTTTTTCCTCTATTATTTATTGAGGCCGATTGTAGATGTAATGGAACGGAGAAAAATCAAACGATCTATCTCCATCTTGCTGATTTATTTGGTCATTGGAGTGTTATTGTTTGTTTTCTCATGGGGTGTGTGGCCTACGCTGCGTGATCAAGTTACCAATTTATTTGAAAATGCGCCGAAGCTCATTAAAAGTCTGGTTGATCAATTGAGCCAATGGCGGCATAATCAATCCTTGAGACAAGTGCTGCCTCCGGGTGAAGACCCGCTGTCACAACTGTCAGATACGTTGAACGAAGCTTTTTCGACACTGTCTGATTATTCGGTAAAGCTGGTATCGTTCGTGTCCTACTTTTTTATTGTATTGGCTACCTTTCCAATATTGCTCTATTACATGCTGAAGGAAGGGAGCAAGTTTGGCCCTAAAATGCTAAACTTCTTTCCAAAAAAATATCACAAGGACGCATTGGAGGTTATGGAAGATATCGATAGTGCACTCAGCAGCTTTATCGTGAGTCGGGTGCTGATTAATGTCGCGTTGGGTGTGATGATGTTTCTTGGATTTTTAATTATTGGCTTGCCTTATGCCTTGCTGCTTGCCGTTATTTCGATTTTTCTTAATTTTATTCCCTATGTGGGGGCAGTGGCTGCTTCTATACCTGTGGTTATTATTGGATTACTCGAATCACCTTCGATGGCACTCTGGTCCCTGGTCGTGGTGATCGCTGCACAGCAAATTCAGGATAATTGGCTGTCACCTATAGTTTTTGGCAAGCAGCTGGATATTCATCCGTTGACTGTCGTTATTTTACTGTTAGTTGGTGGCGACCTGCTCGGGATTCTGGGTATCATTTTGGTGATTCCATTGTATATGTGCGGAAAAATCGTCATACGCAAGGTGTACCAATTATTTTTGGAACGCAGAGTGGAGGATATTATGGAATGAATGGAGAATGCACTGGATTTAAAGGAGTATATACTGACTTTATCCTGCTTCGGATTGCAGAGCGGCTTGGCTATCCTCCTTGTTTTTGCTGAAACTAGATTGGGTTTCGTCGTTTGACTCATCCGTAGAAGTTGACAACTCTACATCCTTTGTTCGGTTCATTTGAATTGTGCCGTCCAGTATACCGCCTTCAGAAATGACCAATGCAGTGGTCGCGGTATTTCCGTACAGTTCACCTGTCGGCGTAATGGTCAGTCGTCCTTCTGTAGTAATGCTGCCAAACACCTTACCGGCAAGAATGACGTCTTGTGCGATGATATCCGAACGTACAACAGCAGATTCTCCAATGACGACAGTACGAGTGCTGCGGATATCGCCCTGAAAATGACCGTCAATCCGAATATTGGCCTCTGCCTCAACTGTACCTTCAAAGCTGGTGCCATTAGCGAGCAGTGTATCCATAGCTGGGGCGGAGAGCTTTTTTTTGGATTCCTTGAACATGATGGTTTTCCCCCAATCTTTTATTGTAAATATTTTCAAAAATCCTCATTGTACATACAGTAATGGATCGACAGGTTGGTTATGCTTGACGATCTGAAAATGAAGATGAGGTCCTGTGCTTCTCCCGGTACTTCCCAGCAGACCGATGGTCTGTCCTTTGTGGACACGATCCCCCGGAGCCACCTGCATGCCGCTCAGGTGCATATACCAGCTCTGGAGTCCGTCAGGATGCTGGATGATGATGCACTTGCCGCGGGCTCCGCTAGAAGCAGCCTCCAAGACGGTGCCAGCTCCTGCTGCATAGACAGGATCACCGGTTTGTCCGGCAATGTCCACGCCTGAATGGAAGGCAGATCTGCCTGTAAAAGGGTCGCTGCGATAGCCGAAGCTGGAGGTCATTCGCCGTGAACCTACAGGCCAAACGGAGGGATTCCCTTGCTCGGCAAGAGCAAGTCTACGAGTCTGGAGTAGCTGTGCGGCTTGTTTGCGCTCCAGATTCTGCTGTACGGCATTTGCTTGCTGAATAGAGCGGGGAACCGTACGTTCCACCGTGTCCAACAGAGATTCGATCTCCTGAAAATCATCCATTGCCTGGCGAGTTAGGAGGGCAGTATTTTCATGCACTGCGATCAGCTCGCCCCCGATATGGCCGGAAGCATCCCAGGAGAGCGGAGTCATGGTCTTTTTATGGTTACTTGTGGCAGATGAGTTTCCGTGTTTACGAATGAATTGCTGCATTTGCTGTTCCAGCTCCGTTACACGCTGGAGGCGTTCACGAATATTGGTGGCTTGATTCGTCAGCTCCATGACTTCCTGCCGTAGTCGCCCAATGGCTGCATCCTTGTCCGCTACCGTGACCTCCATCTGCAAACTCTGGACAGCAAGATTCGTTTCCATTTGGGAGATAATATGGGAAGAATGGATTTGCAGCCCGATCACGAGTGTAGAGATAGACGCGATCACAAGAGTTGGGACGAGAATGACAGCGGCTGTAGAGCATTGTAGCTGCTTGGGCGGTTGCTGTGCATCCCGAATAACAAGCAGGGTCATCCGGCGATTTAGGCTTCCTTTTTTCATAATCGCTCCTTTCCGGACATCGCTCCTATAGTGCTTGGTTACTATCTATTCAGCTTAAGAGGCAAACATGTCAAAAAAATTGGAGCTTAGTATAAAACGTAGATGAGGATTTTGCAAAATCCTGAGATATATAAGGAGGCTTAGACATGCTGTGGTTGCTGTTGGTTTTAATTGTTTTTATTTTTCAGACCGGGACGATCCTGCTCTTTGAATTTCGCAAGCCGTCCAAAGCGGTAGCCTGGCTTTTTATTTTGTTTTGCTTCCCGCTCATTGGCTTTGTCGTGTACTACTTTGTTGCACAGGATTATCAGAAGCGCAAAATGGTTCGAAAAGGGGGATCGCAGCTGTTTCGTGAGTTTCGCGAGCGTCTGTGGGCGCAATCCAAAGTGATTGAACATGTGGAGCAAATGCATAATCCTCATTTCAAGCATCAGGAGCGACTGTTTAACCAGTTAATTCGTATGTCGGAAAACCCGTTGACTGGATGTAATCGCACACGTGTGCTGACGAACGGTGAAGAAACCTTCGAGGCTATGCTGACAGCGATGGAACATGCACAACATCATATCCATGTGGAGTTTTACATATTTCGGGCCGACGAAATCGGAAGAAAGTTTCAAGAGGTCATGATCCGCAAGGCACGTGAGGGAGTAAAGGTACGATTCGTTGTGGACGGTGTAGGAAGCTACCATTTGCCCTATTCCTTTATTCGTACCTGTAGTGAGGCGGGAGTGGAATTTCATTATTTTCTACCTCCGTTTTTCGCCACGTTGGACCGCCGGATTAACTATCGCAATCACAGGAAAATCGTGGTGGTGGACGGCATGATCGGATTTGTGGGAGGGATTAATGTAGGCGACGATTATCTCGGAAAATACCCCAAAGTGGGATTTTGGAGGGATACGCATTTGCAGATTGAAGGAGATAGCGTTTATTTTCTGCAAAATGCATTTCTTAGCGACTGGAAGCTGGCCTCAGGGGAAAGGCTGATGGATGTGAATTTATTTCCTCCACATACCTGCACTGGGGATGAGGAAGTACAGATTTTGAGCAGCGGTCCCGATCAGGTTTGGGATACGATTCAGGAAATGTGTTTTGGAGCGCTCACAGTTGCCAAAAAGCGGATTTGGATTACGACGCCGTATTTTATTCCCGATCTGGGGATTTATGAGGCGCTCAAGCTAGCAGCAGTCAGTGGCGTAGATGTGAAAATTATTATTCCCTACCAATCCGATTCGAAGCTGGTTCATCTGGCGTCTTTATCCTATGTGCAAGAATTGCTGGAGGCAGGGGTGGAGTTCTACCAATATCGAAAAGGATTTATTCACGCCAAAGTGGTGATTGTCGATGATTTACTCGGCTCGGTCGGGACCGCCAATATGGACATGCGCAGCTTTTTCTATAATTTTGAGTTGACCGCTATAGTTTTTGCTAATTCAGCACTGGAACGGCTTTCGGAAGATTTTGTAGAGGACATTTCCAACTCCTCACGCATAGATTTAAACGTGTTCCGCAGACGGCCTCGATCTCAGAAAATAGCTGAAATTCTAACTCGCATGCTCTCTCCACTCCTTTAAAGGCGGTTTTCGCCGTTTTTATCGATATAATCCCGCTTTATTGTGATTTATGTGCTCTTTGCTAACTTTTTTGCGCAAAATCACAGTTTTATGGTATACTATTCATATAACACAAGCGCGGTAAAGGAGAGGGGACTGCGGATAGCAGCCCCTTTTTCGGTCCAATATACCATACTGTAACGGGGGGATTTATATATGAGTGTAGTGAGCAAGGAAGTTCAAAATCTGTCTGAAATCACAGATGTAACCGGAGAGTTGACCAAGATCAGCAAAATTCCAGCTAATCCGAAGAACAAAGCAAAACGCCTGTTTCAGCGTGCGGCCATGATTATTTTTGGTGCGACGCTTATGGCAGTGGGCCTCGAAATATTTCTGGTTCCTAACGGCGTTATCGACGGAGGCGTCACAGGTATTTCCATTATGGCCTCCAAGATTACTGGCTATCCACTCGGTATTTTCCTGACCCTGTTGAACCTTCCATTTTTACTTATCGGATACAAACAAATCGGTAAAACCTTCGCTTTATCCACATTATTCGGCATTATCGTGATGTCCATCGGTACCGCGTTACTTCACAATGTAAGTGCATTGACTCCTGGCGAACCACTATTGGGTGCTATCTTTGGGGGCGTCATTCTCGGCGTTGGGGTGGGTCTTGTGATTCGGTCCGGCGGCTCGCTGGATGGAACAGAGATCGTAGCTATTCTCGTCAGTGAAAAAACTCCTTTTTCGGTCGGTGAGATCGTACTGTTCGTTAATATCTTCATTCTGGGAAGTGCAGGTTTTGTGTTCGGTTGGCCGAATGCCCTGTATTCCATGATTGCTTATTATATCGCCATGAAAATGATTGATATTACAATTGAGGGTCTGGATCAGTCCAAATCGGTCTGGATTATTAGTGAAAAATACCGTGATATCGGGGATGCCCTGACAGACCGTCTTGGACGGGGCGTAACTTATCTGGAAGGTGAAGGCGGCTTTACGGGCGAAAGCAAGAAAGTGATTTTCGTCGTCATTACCCGACTGGAGGAAGCGAAGCTGAAGAGCATCGTTGAAGATTGGGACCCGCACGCTTTCGTTGCGATCGGTAACATTCACGATGTGAAGGGCGGACGCTTTAAGAAAAAAGGAATACACTAGCGCAAGGGGACAATTTCTCAGCCTAATGGCTGCGGGGTTCGTCCCCTTTTTTGTTCTTCCAAGCATGGATCAGGTTCGGTGTGCATTGGTGCGCATATGCTTGAGGACGTCTTCTACGGGCTGGGGAGGAACCTTGTCGATCAAGTCACCTACCTGGTTTAGTCGTTCTTCAATATTCAGCAAATGGTAGTCAAGTGGTGATACATCTTGCCGTACCTCTTCCCATGTTAGCGGAGTGGAGACCGTAGCGCCGGGGCGTGCCCGCGGGGTATAAGGAGCGGCCAGAGTTTTCCCCTGATAATGCTGCAAATAATCAAAATAGATGGCTGTTCCCCGATCCTTCTTTAACCGTTCGAGTGTGAACAGATGCGGGTGCTTTTCTGTCACAAACTGTCCAACTAATAGCCCGATGCTGCGAAGTTCGTCGAAGGTTATGCCTGTACGGATCGGAACGATAATTTGTACACCTGTGGCCCCGGAAGTTTTGGGGACGGAATCCAAACCAAGCGAAGCCAGTACTTCACCGACAATAGAGGCTGCCTCCATAATACGTGGCTCCACCTCTCTGGATGGATCAAGGTCAATCATCCATTCACAGGGCAGCTTGCTTCCCGCTTCATGCAGAGAGGGGTGGAATTCCAACGCAGCTTGATTACCAAGCCAGAGAAGTTGTGGCAATTTGCCGAGCACGATATATTCAATACCATCATGCAGAGCGGTTTCAATATAGTCCGGCCGAGGACGTGGGGCATTTTTCTGATAAAAAAAATCACCGTGAATCCCATGTGGCCAGCGGATGACGGTCAGTAGGCGATGATGGCAATATTTGAGCAGGAAGGGAGCCAATACCGCGAGCTTGCGAAGATATAGCGCCTTAGTCACGCCTGCTTCAGGCCACAGCGGTTTATCCGGGTTTGTGATAGGAATTTCCTGACCTTCAATGGTAATAGTACCTTTAACAGCTTGTCCCATAATGCTATCCTCCTTTGGCTAACATGCAGCAAAATCTTTATTTACAGGCTGATTGTTGCACTTATAGATCTACATATGGTTTAACATGAACGTGAAGTGCTGAATTTATCCATCAAAGGGATTGACAAGATACATTATGTATCATAAATTTATAATAAAAAATACGATATGTATCTATTAAAGTGTCTTGAGCAGAGGTAGAGGAGGAGTTTGCTTGATTGAAAAGCAAGGCGGAGGGCTGGTATTCCTGTTAAGTGTCCCTCGGAGTGGAAGCTCGCTGCTTACCGCCATTTTGCAAAACCATTCCCGCCTGTTTGCCACACAGGAAATGTGGTTTCTGCTCAGTTTATATGATCTTCCTCAGTCACATGCACGGCCATATGGAGGAACAGGGATACTTCGGCAATTTTTTAAAGGTATGGTTTCCTCCGATGTACTGGAGCAGGCCTCCCGTTCGTATGCACTTGAAATATATAATGGTCTGCTTCAAGGAACTACAGCAGATATGCTTATCGACAAATCCCCGCGTTACTATACGGTGCTGGAATTTATAGACCGTTTATTCCCTGATGCCCGCAGGCTGTGGCTTATCCGGAATCCTTTAGCCATTGTGGCCTCATTCAAAAAGGTCAATCAGCTACGGAATGGACGTTTTCAACTGCTGGAGGAACTGGGGAGTCCGCATTTTAATATGAAAATGACGGATATTACGGTTGGTTTGTTCCGTTATGCTCATTATTTTGCTACACCTCATCCACTTGCATACCCGCTTAGGTATGAACAACTCGTATCCAATCCAACGATGGAGATCGAGAAGCTGTGCGGTTTTCTGGGGATCAAGTATGAGCCGGGGATGGAAAAGTACGGAGACTTTGCGGATACGCCCAAATCCAGTCTTTTTTATAGTATGGGAGCGGGTGATCCATTCGTAGGAGAGCATGAGCAGGCGCATCAGGATTCGGTACATAGCTGGCAACATTTGTTGAGTAAAACGGAAATTGAGCTGTATTGCAGAAGCATTGGGTCCCGCATGTTTAGGCAGCTTGGGTACGCGGAAGCGTTGGAGCAGGCTGAGCAGATGACTGGAGTCCGCTTTGAAGATGAGCCGGATATAGAGCTGCTGAGTCAACGTACACAACAATTTCTCCAACAAAGCGGCTTTGAATGGAAGGCAGCTTATCGGATGCTGGAAGACCAAGATGCAGATAACAGAGAACTTGTGATAAATGCAACCCATCATACTGTACCTCAAGATCTGGCAAGGATGGAGGTGGACCAGATCGTGAACGATCGGCGGATCCAATCACTGGAAAACAGGTTGGCACATAGCTATGAGGAGCGGAACCGTCTTATCGCTCAGCTCCAAAGCTATCAACGCCCAAATCAAGGTCTCCGATCTCGCAGCCTCTTTGCCCGTAAGCTCGGGCGCTTGGCGTCTGTAGCGTTATCAAGCATAGGAAAAGAAAAAGGGGGAAGAACGTGAGTGCGATTGCCGGAATCTATAGCTTTGGACATGAGTCCGTAAGCACCGAAGAAGGCGGGAAAATGATGCAAGCCCTGCGAAAATATCCCGCTGACCGCGTATGCGCTTGGTGCGAAGGCTCAATTTTTTTGGGTTGTCATGCCCAGCATGTGACCCCGGAATCTGTTCATGAGCGTCTTCCCTTCTATGATGAGCTAAGAGATTTGGCAATCACGGCGGATGCGATTATTGACAATCGTTCCGAGCTGTTTGAACGGCTGGGAGTTGAGCAGGAACGGCGGCAAGATATCACGGACAGCGAGCTGATTTTGCTGGCATATGACAAATGGGGAGTGGAAGCAGCCAGTTATCTGATAGGTGATTTTGCCTTTGTCATTTGGGATGCCAAGGAACATCGATTATATGGTGCTCGAGATGTGACAGGAAATCGTACGCTGTACATGTACCAACATGACCGAGGATTCGCGTTTAGCACGGTGGTCGCTCCACTTTTGGCCCTGTCCTCTCTGCGAAAAGAACTGCATGAACCGTGGCTGGCCGAATTTTTGTCCATCCGTGCCATGCAGGAATCCGTCGATATCGGAACGACTGCATACAAGCATATCAACCAGCTTCCTCCTGCACATTGGTTCACTATGGAGGAGGGGAAGCGAACCCTTCATAAATATGCATGTCTGGATGAGGTAGAGCCACTGCGGCTCAAAACAGGGGGCGAGTACATAGAAGCTTTCCGCGAGGTGTTCACACAGGCGGTCACTGCCCGACTACGGACGCATCGTGCTGTAGGGGCTGCCTTGAGCGGAGGGCTGGATTCCGGGGCGGTTGCCAGCTTTGCCGCGCCATCGCTGCACCTGCAACAAAAGCCGCTGCATGCCTACAGCTATGTGCCTGTTCAAGATTTTACAGACTGGACACCGCCTACATTGCTGGCGAACGAACGAAGCTATATTCAGTCTACGGCTCGCTATGTAGGCAACATTCACGAAAATTATATGGATTTTGAGGGGAAAAGTCCGTTTTCTGAAATTGATATTTGGCTGGAACTCATGGAAGCACCCTACAAATATTTTGAAAACTCCTTCTGGATCAGAGGTTTTTATGAAAAAGCACAGGAGCACAATGTCGGTGTACTATTAACCGGGGCACGAGGCAATTTTACCGTATCATGGGGCCCTGCACTAGACTATTATGCCCGGCAGTTTCGTCGTTTGCACTGGTTGCAATCCTTTCAGGGGTTGTGGCGATACAGCAAGCTTACGGGCAGGCGTATGTCTCATCTACTCCCTGTGATGTTGAAAAAAGCGACTTCGCTTGAATCTCGTTCATGGCTGCGGCGTAGCAATCGAAGTCCCGTTCCTTCACTGATCCACCCGGAGTTTGCCAAACGGATGCATGTAGAAGATATTCCTGTATTGAGCGGAACAGGCTGGATGAAAAACGCCGATCAGACGAGAAAAGAGAAATTTTCGAATTTGGCGATTGCTAACAAAAATGGTGTGGTCGCGACCAAACTTTCACTACGGTATGGCCTGTGGGAACGTGATCCGACCGGAGACAGCCGAGTGATTCGCTTTTGCTTATCGGTGCCTTTTGAACAGTATGTGCAAAACGGTCGGGACCGTGCCCTCATTCGTACGGCCATGCGTGATCATCTACCTGATGATGTTCGATTGAACCAGCGGGTACGCGGTGTGCAGCCTGCAGATTGGCTACATCGAATGCTTCCTTGCTGGGATACGTTTATGGGAGAGCTTCAACTGATGTGTCATGATTTACGAGCCGCCGAATATCTCAATATTGAGTTTATTAAGACGGCTATGGCGAAACTTCACCACCCCCGCCCTGAGCAGGCGTCTGATCCGAATATACGACTACTAATGCATAGCCTGATCGTGTACCGTTTTCTCTGTAGATTGAACTGATCGAACCTATCCGGTCAGACAGTTCGCCATTCGTTGGAGGGGAGGTGATGAGATGAGTAAAAAAGAATGGCAGGAACCGACGATAGAGGTGCTGGATATTAACCAGACTATGGCGGGTAAAGGCTGGAAACAGATTGACTGGGTGTCTGACCACGATGCCGATCTTCATAATCCAAGCTAACACATGGTTATACATGCAGCCGATGTTGGGCTGGAAGCAAAAAACTGGTCCGATAACGACTGAATGAACGAGAATAGCATAATCCATTGGACTCGTATTCAATACAAAGCCGTCTTTATTTCTTCGGGTTAGAGGTACTGCCCAAGAAATAAAGACGGGATTTTTAAGGACAGAGGAGTGAGTCCTATCGTGCATGACAGGAGTGCAAATGTCAGTTGGACGAAATATATAGCCTTTGGACTCAGAATTGCCAGTGAGCTGAATCTGCCTGAGCTGATCCTGGCAGCACCGGAAGCAGAAGAGGATGTAGTCATTCGACAGGCTGATTTAACTGCATGGAGTGGTCAGCTGGAGCAGGCCAATTTTGTGATGCTAGATGAGCGATTTATGTTCCAAATACCAGGCACGGCCATTTATGCCGTCAGGGAAGGCAAGGAGATCGAGGTAAGCATATTCTCTGGGGCCGATCCTGACACCGTGCGGCTGTTTGTGCTGGGTACATGCATGGGTGTTCTGCTGATGCAAAGACGAATATTACCTATTCACGGAAGTGCGGTCGTCATCGGGGAGAGGGCCTATGCATTTGTGGGTGAATCGGGTACGGGCAAATCGACACTGGCTGCTGCTTTTAGGCAGGCAGGTTATCAGATGGTTAGTGATGACGTGATTGCTGTAAAAGCTACGGCTTCCTCAGCCATCGTGTATCCAGCTTATCCGCAGCAAAAGCTGGGGTTGGATAGCTTGCTCCAACTGGAGGCTTTACGGGAGAACAAGCATGCACGCAAAAGAAATAACATACGGTCCCTAACTGATGGCAATTCTGTAATGCCACAATACAGTGATCTGCGTATGCTTGCAGGTGAACTGAATAAATATGCCGTACCCGCCGTAGATGAATTTTTTAACGATCCGCTGCCCTTAGGGGGCGTATTCGAGCTTGTGGCAGATTCTCCAATCCGTGCGTTGATGCGCGAAGGGGAGTTAATGGCGGTTACGGAACAGCCCTTGAACGTTCTGGAGTGCTTGCATACATTACTACAACATACATATCGTAGGGTGATTATTCCGCGAATGGGTTTGAGTGAATGGTCGTTTGATACAGCGGCTAGGATGGCTCGTAAAGTAGAGGGCTGGCGGCTGCTGAGGGATAGTTCCGTCTTTACTGCGTCCGAGGTTGTACAACGGGTACTTGATATCATTCGTAAGGAGGAAAAGAGTTATGGCAGCCACTAATTCAGCTAAGGACCATTATCGCGTCATTTACGGTGAAGAGGTCTATGTCAGTGATATGGACGGAGAAAAAGTGATGATGAGCATTAACACTGGTAAATATTATAACTTAGGCTTCACAGGAGGACGAATCTGGGAACTGGCAGAATCCGGTCCTTCACTTGGCGATATCGTAACTGTCCTGACGAATGAATATGAGGTGGACGAGGAACAGTGCAGACAGCAGGTACATACCTTTGTGGCTGAGTTGGAGCGGGAAGGACTGTTAAAGCTTCTACGGGAGTCGGTATAACATGCGGATACAACGGCTTCTTCTCCTGTCTCCAGAGGTCAGGAAATTGTTGCCGGAAGCCTGGCTGGAGCTGGGATGGGCGAGGCTGCGCCAGCGTCGTTCTTTTGGGGATTACTCAAGGGTTTGGGGCATATGTATGGAAGAAACTCCATGGCAGTGTGATGTCAGGCAGGAGAAGTCCATTCAGCAGATTTCGCACGCTGTGGAGCTGGCAAGCCGTTATACTCCTTGGCGCAGTAGTTGTCTTGTACAAGCCGCTGCGGCGATGACGTTGCTGGGGCGCAGAAAACTGGACTGCACGCTGTATCTGGGCACAGCCAAAAATGCCGCTGGACGCTTGGCCGCACATGCATGGGTACGTAGCGGACCGATTTATGTTACGGGGAAACGGGAGATGGAAGCATTTACGGTGGTGGGGATATTCGGGAGACGTGCTGTGATGGCTACAAATACAAAAAATGAAAGATAAAGGCAGTTCTTTGCTTTAATGCGATGAGACAAGAAGGAGAAGAATGCATGCCCACCAAGTCTGTTTTGGAACTTGCGAATTGGAATGAGGATCAAGAATTAACGTTGTTACTCTCTCTATTGGGGAAAGACGTTTCTCATTGGCAGGATAAGACTGCTGCTACCCAGCTGCGTGAGATGGATTGGGTCCGATTTTTACGTCTGACCGAGCACCATCGAGTGGTACCTACGGTGTATCTCCAACTGAAAACATTGAATCATCCGTTCATTCCCGCAGAATTGTTGCGAAACCTTCAGGCGCAGTATCATCGAAACACGCTTCGCATGCTCCATCTTCAAGCAGAAGCCGAGCGTCTGACCAGGCTGCTCATAGCTCATGGAATTCGTGTGCTTATGTTGAAGGGTCCTGCTCTGGCGCAGCAGTTGTACGGGGATGTTTCTCTGCGTACCTCCAAGGATATCGATTTACTCATTGCCCCTGACGATATGGATGAGGCTGAGCATTGGATGAAGGAAGCCGGATATGCGTCCAAGAGCGGAGAAGTGCGTGTCCTTGGTAGTTGGAAATGGAAGGACCATCATGCATCCTACCTCCATCCGCAAAAACGGGTAGAGATTGAGTTGCATTGGCGGCTTCACCCGGATGGGGGTGGGGAACCCTCTTTTGACGAGCTGTGGAACTGCCGGAAAATGGGCAAAGCTGCAGGAACCGGTCGGCAGGTACCGTTGGGATCTGCCGACAACAGGACTGTGATGACGTCCTGTATGTATACGCTTGGCAGCGAGCATCAATTTCTGTACTTGAGCGCGCATGGTGCGCGTCACGGCTGGTTCAGGCTACGCTGGCTGGTTGACATCGACAGGCTTGCGGTATGTGCTGTCGATTGGGAGGCGCTACTGCCGATGATGCGCCGCTACGGGGGCCTGCCTGCTGGGGGGCAGGCTTGGGCACTCGCCGCTGCGCTGTTGGGTACGCCGATACCGGAGTCGATGCGTCCGGTATCGGCTACCCGGCAGGCGCGCAGGCTCGCACTGAGCGCGCTGGCCTTCATGCAGGCCAGCGTTCCCGCACCGTACCCGATTGCCCACGGGCCGAGTACAGGTAGGCTTGCTCCATCAGAGCTGCTGCATAGCAGAGCTTTGGCGGAGCAAGCGGAAGCCGCCCCTCCGGATGGCGGTGCTTCAGTATGCGGTACCTGTGGCGAAGCAGCCATGCTTGCCACCAGTGGCGTTACTAGCATCACGGAAGATGCCAGTAACGACGACCATAGCCCGATGAGCACTGCTACCAGTTGTGCCCCCATTACTCCAGCTGTCGCCTCCAGCCAAGTCATGACCAGAAACACGGCGGCTGCCCATCAGCCGGTCAGCCGCACTTACTTGCTTTCCTTAAAAGAGCCAAGACACAGACTATGGTACCTCATCAGCCGTTTGTTTCCTTCTACGGGGGATTCGGCCGTTTTTCCACTGCCTCGCCAGCTGCATTTTTTGTATATCCCTTTACGTCCATTTCTTTGGCTGAAGCGGCGATTTTCAAAGCACTGACTCGATAGAGGATTTTGCAAAAATCCAATAAGCGACTTTCAATGAACAATATATAGATCGAAATGGTCTAGTTCGTCTATATATTGCACTTTGGAGCGACTGGAATCGAATTTTTCAAAATCCTGGATAAGGAGTGTGCATTATGGTTCACCTGCGATTATATATGACAAAGCTGTATAGCGTGAACGGCGGTGCGTTATTTCTCAATATTGGATGTATGATCATTGTCAGCCTGCTGGAGGGTTTTGGCATTTATATGCTTGTTCCTATGCTGGCGGCTATCGGCGTATTTGTTGGTCATTCAGGGATGCCATTTCTGTCTGGTGGATTGGAACATTTTTTGCCGTTCATTCCTAAAAGCTGGCTGTTGCCGGGGATGTTGATGGTTTTTATAGTGCTGCTTACAGGGCAGGCTTTGCTTCAGCGTTACCAATCCATCCTGAATTCGCGGATTCAGCAGCGTTTTATGCGCTCTTTGCGAATAGACGTGTACACTTCCTTTATGAAGGCGCAGTGGGCATTTTATTTGCGTCAGCGTAAATCTGATTTTAGCCATGTGATGACGACCGAGCTGGCGCGTGTCAGTCAGGGAACGAATTTGCTTCTTCAACTGACTACTGCTGTCATGTTTACGATGATCCAGATTGCGTTGGCTTTTTGGTTATCCCCCTCTTTAACCGGGCTGGTATTTCTGAGTGGATTGGGGCTGTTTGTCGTGTTCCGCCGCTCCATTCGAAATGCCAAACAATTAGGTGATCGTACCACTGAGCTGTCGCAGGTTTATTTTGCTGGGATTACGGATCACATGAACGGCATGAAAGATATTAAAAGCAATCTGTTGGAAGCGGCGAATATCCATTGGTTTCGCTCCCTGACACAACGCATGGAGGATAATACGACCCAATTTGTCCGGCAAAATGCGACCACACAGTTTTTTCATCGTACAGCGGCAGCTGTTTTTGTCGCTTGTGTCATATTTACATCGCTGCAGTGGCTGCATGTTACTCCTGAAAAACTGATTGTGCTGATTCTTATATTTTCACGCTTATGGCCCCGATTTGCTCTTATTCAAGCGAGTCTGGAATACATCATGTCTATGATCTCCGCTTTTGAGAGTGTCACCAAGGTGCAACAGGAGTGCGAAGCTTTCACAGATCCGTCATTGATTGTATCTGCATTTGTACGGCAACCCCTGTCCCTTCGTCATGGGATCGAATGCAGCCATCTGGATTATCGCTACGATGGTGCAGCAGAGTCTGCGCTGCGTCATATTAACTTGTTCATACCCGCTCGGGGAATGACAGCCATTGTAGGGAAATCGGGAGCAGGTAAAAGTACAATGGTCGATGTCCTGATGGGTTTTTTACGTCCAACTGGGGGGCAGATTACAATAGACGGGCTTGTTCTGGACGACGAATTGTTGCTCCAGTGGCGGCAGTCGTTTGGCTACGTGTCACAAGACCCATTTTTATTTCACGCGACTGTCCGCGAAAATTTGATGCTGGCAGATAAGGATGCTAGTGAGCAGCAGCTATGGGAGGCGTTACATTTTGCCGCCGCAGACAACTTTGTATCCAGATTGCCCGAAGGGCTGGACACAGTAATTGGAGATCGCGGGATTCGTCTGTCTGGAGGAGAACGTCAACGGCTAGTATTAGCACGGGCTGTCTTGCATCATCCTTCGGTACTTATACTAGATGAAGCGACAAGTGCGCTGGATGGTGAGCATGAAGCCGCAATTCAGGCAGCACTGGAACGGATGAAAGGTCAAATGACGTTGATCGTCATTGCTCACCGCCTGTCAACCATCAGACATGCGGATCAAATTGTCGTACTGGATCAAGGCGAGGTCATACAGCAGGGGAACTACCACCAACTGGAACAAGAGGAGCGGGGGGCGTTCAGTCAGCTACTATCGTATCAAAGCAGTGTCACCGCCACCCCTTAACCAGACTTTTCTGTAACTCAGCTTAAGTTTCTTTACGTTTGGCAGTGCTTCTTTTCTTTTTGACTGGAGTCGGAGAGATGTTCTCGCCTGCAACAGCCTGCTGTGCTGTTGGGGCCGCTGGTTTACGCGCAGGGCGTTTTTTCGCAGCAGAGCCGGGATCGGTAACGACAGGTTGCACTGCCTCGATGCTGGCCTGAAGGGCGGCCATTAAATCTACTACATTGGTCTGAGGCTGTGTTGGGGCGATTCGCACCTCTTCACCAGCCACTTTATGTTGAATGAGATCCAGAAGACGCTCGCGGTACTGATCCGTATACTTTGCTGCATCAAAAGGTGTAGATAGCTGCTCGATTAGCATTTTTGCCATGGTTAGCTCCTTCTCTTTAACCTCCTCCTGCCCCGGTAAGTTAGGCACTTGAGCAATGGGGCGAATTTCATCGGGGTAAAACATCGTCTCCACCGCCAAACATTCATCCAACACCCGAATAGCCGCCAGGCTGCTTTTAGAGCGGATGGAGATTTGGGCAATCCCGATTTTCCCGGTATCCTTCATCGCATTCATGAGCAGTTTATACGCATTGGAGCCAGTTTGATCTGGGGACAGATAATACGTTTTCTGAAAGTAAATCGGATCAATTTCCTGTAAATCCACAAAATCTAAAATAACAATATTTTTATCCGCTTGTCCGCTAACTTGCTCCAGTTCCTCCTTGTCGAACATGACAAATTTTCCTTTTTCATATTCGTATCCTTTTCCAATTTCCTCCCATTCGACCTCCTTGTCACAAACGGGACACTTTCGTACATAGCTAAGTGGGCTTCCACACTCCTTGTGAATATAACGCATGGAAATGTCCTTATCCTCAGTCGCAGAAAACATTTTAACGGGCACATGAACCAGCCCAAAGCTGATCGCACCTTTCCAGACTGTATGCATTACGCCGCTCCTCCTTTTTTTAATCCGCATTTTGTATCCTTCGATTCCAACGCTCGGCTGTGAGCATACCCATTTTTCACTTAGATTTTTCACTTAGTATGCTTCGGAGAAAGGAATGTATGAGGTGTAAAGAAAAGAGTAAGCCAACTAATCTGCTATTCTGAGGTGTGACTACATCGCATAACACAATGATATAAAATTGTTAAGTTACATTAGTTATATTAAGATAAGGGATAACCAACGATTTTGACATTTTATAAGAAAGGAGTGTTCATGTCATGAAGAAAAGATCATTAAACTTTATATCTTTTGGATATGGATACTCTACTGCTGTTTTTTTCTAAAATCATTTTTATTGGTGGAGTCTGCCTAAAAATGGTTAGAAGAAACGGTAGAAAAATTTAAAAATGACGAGGTCGATTAAATGAAAAATGAAAAAATAACTAGAAAAAACCCGGCAGGTATGCCGAAACCAGTAGGGAATTACACACATATAACTAAAGTTCCAAGAAATTCAGAGCTATTCGTGACTTCGGGTCAAGTTGGAGTAGATCAGAATGGCCAATTCCCAGAAAGCTTTAACCTACAAATCAGCAATACTTTTAATAACATTAAATCAGTTTTGGACGCCGAACAATTAACCGCTGACAATATTATAAAAGTAAATGTATGGGCAACTGAGCAGATAGATTGGGATTACATGTATTCCCAATGGGAAAAGTTATTCGGGAATGATTATCCTGCAATGACTATCGGCTACCTTACTGCTCTAGGATTGCCTGAAATAAAAATTGAAATTGAAATTTGGGCAGCTAAAGCATAAAAATAATACGCACCTCATTTATGGGATGGAATCATAGATAGCCCCGGTCTTCGTGAGAAGCTGGGGCTGTTTTATGTTTAAATTCACGAAAAATGTACATCCGTCGTCGCAAGCAAACGCACTAAAAGATTACCGAGCATCGCATAGTGACGAGCTATCCGCATCTGCATCCTTCGATTCCAACGCCTTGGCTGTGAGCAAATCATTTTTATGTTTCGTACAAAGGATTTGTATGAGTTGTGAATGAAGACTGCGAATTGCTTCCGCGTGCGCATGGTTACAGTAATTTTGGTACATAGTAAGGCATATCCGATTCAAAAGGGGGTACACAATTTATGTCCGGAAAATCCTATCCTCAGCAAATCAGGCATCGTGTGGGTCAAAGCCAAATCGCCTTTCGGGGCCCAGCTGGAGGCGAACAGGATGCATTGCCGCCCGAGTTTGCTCTTTCACATGGAATCCGTCCGCCTTTTCCCGTAGCTGTGGCTCATGTGGATTTGGAGGCTGTAGTTTCAACTTCGCCTTCTCATAGCATCCCTTCATTAGACGTTGAACGGATTATAGATGAAGACTAGGTGAACTATATTTCTGAATGAATGCACACAACAACAAACAGGAGGGGAAGAATAACATGAACGTGGAACGAGCAAAAGCTATTTATGATTCATCCGAAAATATTGCCGTACAATTGGATGGTAAACCGATCTGGATTGAGCATGTAGACCAAGCAAACGGTATGGCAACGGTACAGATAGGTAGCAGACCCGGCAATACCCAAACCGTCCGTGTGGATCGTCTGGAAGAACAATAGAAGAGGGGCACCAAACCAGATTTTTCCCATAGTATGGGGTATAGCTTTAGAAAGATCTTGGACAGCTGTAGGCTTTCATCGTAGAATGCTGCTTGAATGATCCCGCTTCAACCCTAAAAGGCTCGCAATTGCTCAATGAGCAATTAGCGAACCTTATTTGTAATAATGAATACAGTCGAGGGAACAAGTTAAACGCCAGACAAGTTAATTTGAAGGTGGAGTTGGTTCCTTTACATGACTTTATACTGCAATGGCCTTTAAATGTGGTGAAATCATCAGTTTAGCCTCAGTTGCCAATTGAACGTCTTCCACCGATAAACCCGGCGCAATTTCCTTCAGCATCAGCCCACTACCTGGAATAACATCGATGACAGCCTTTTCGGTTACGATGGTCTTTACAACATTTACAGCGGTCAGGGGCAGTTTACATTGTTCCAGTATTTTCGGCGCTCCATTTTTGTTCACATGCTCCATGGCTACAATCACTCTCTTGGCTCCGACCACCAAATCCATGGCTCCCCCCATGCCCGGAACCTTTTTCCCTGGGATCATCCAGCTTGCAAGGTTGCCTTTCTCATCGACCTCCAGGGCGCCCAACACGGTGATATCCACATGCCCTCCACGGATGATAGAAAATGAAAGCGAACTGTCGAAAAAGCAAGCTCCTTCCATAGTTGTAACATAGTTTCCGCCTGAATCGATACAATCGAGTCTTTCTTTCCCCTGAGTCGCTTTTGGGCCTACACCGAGGATTCCGTTCTCAGCCTGCAGCATAATATGAATGTTTTCGGGGATATAGTCTACCACCATTGTAGGCATTCCAACACCAAGGTTGACAACTTCGCCATTTTTAAATTCCTGGGCTATTCTTCGAGCAATGAATTCTCTGTTATTCATGCGTTTTCACCCACCTTTACAATTGCGTCGACAAATATTCCGGGAACGTTGACATGATTGGGGTCAATTTCTCCCGTCTTTACGTATTCGTCTGTCTGAGCAACTACATACTCTGCCGCTGTAGCCATTACCAAATTGAAGTTACGTGAAGAGCCGTTGATGACAAGATTTCCCGCTTCATCAGCCTTATGAGCTCTGATTAGCGCCACATCTGCTTTGAGCGGCAGTTCGAGCAAATATTCTCTCCCGTCAATTTGGATTTTCTTTTTTCCTTCCTCTACAATGGTGCCTACACCTACAGGCGTTAAAACACCGCCCAAGCCTGCTCCTCCTGCACGTATTTTTTCAGCGAGCGTACCTTGCGGGAAGAGTTGAACCTCCGCTTCTTTCGTCATCAGGAGCCTTCCCGTTTCCGGATTAGAGCCAATATAGGATGCAAAAATCCGCTTTACTCTGCCGCTTTTTACAAGCTTATAGATAGATAATTCCGGTGTGCCTGTATCATTGGATATAATCGTAAGATTGCTGGCGGGATTGGTGTCGACAAGCGCACGTACAAGTTCCTCCGGAAAGCCTCCTGCCAGAAAACCTCCGACCATCACCGTGTCTCCGTCTTTGATCTGCTTAACTGCTTCTTCAGCGGAGATTACTTTGTTATTCATGGTTCCTTCTCCTTATATATATATTTTTAGGAAAGCAACTTTATTGGAGATAATCATAGAGGACTCTTCCATATGGAAGCGTTAAATCGGCAATAAAATGTTTTCCGCCAATATAAGCTTTTACCGGCAAATCTGCCACAGGAGCGTTGACATGGGGAATCAGGCTTAACCTCGCAGGCCCTGACCAGGCGCCTTTAACCGTAATGTTTTCGAGATTATACGCTACCAACTGAGCAATTTTAGGGGTACCGTCAACATCAGGAATTAATTTCAAATTAACTTGCGTTTTTGCGATGGCTTTAGCCGTTTCCTTTTCATCAAGAATGTTATATTTGAAAGGCATGGTTCCCGTGGCCACCAGGACGTTGTTGTAATGCAATGTACCCGTCAGCGTTTCCGTCTCCTCAACGATCAAGCGAGGCTTCGCCCATTTTTTCGGAAATCCCCAGATTTCACGTCCTCCCAAAATAGCAGGCGCGTTATCCAAATACATTTGGGCAACAAAATTACAGGGTTCTCCATGAAAAGTACACGGAATGACAATACCGCTTTCCTCATAGCTTCCTAACCCGGATGAATCGGGCATCTTGATCCATTCATAGGAAACGGTATTGCTTCCATCCGGCTGAAGAGGTTCCGGGACCGCCTGTCTAATCGCAGCGGGATCGGATTCATAGGTAATGATGAAAAATTCCCGGTTGATGAAGCGACATGGCGGGCGCCCATAACTGCCGCTGGCCGCAGGCATGGATTGGAGTGAAAGTACTTCTTTTTGATTCATAGCGATCTCCCTTCCTTTTAAGAGATAGTTCTAAAAGTCATCCTGAACTCGCACTTTAAATGAGTGCATTTTCAACTAGCATCGCTATTCCCATTCCCGTTCCGATGCATAACGAGGCGATGCCGTAACGTGAAGATCTTCGCACCATTTCATGAACCAGCGTAACCAATACCCTAGCACCGCTTGCACCGACAGGATGCCCGATCGCGATCGCGCCGCCATTGACATTCACCTTCTCAGGATTGATTCCAAGCTCTTTCAATACCGCTAGTGCTTGTGCGGCGAACGCTTCATTAATTTCAAAAAGATCGATGTCATCAATAGACATTCCCTGTTGCTTCAGAAGTGACGAAATGGCCTTCACCGGTCCCATTCCCATATATGCAGGGTCAACGCCAACAAGTGAATAACCCTTGATATATGCCAACGGCTTTAACGCATGTTCCTTACATTTGTCTTCCGACACTACAAGCATAGCCGCCGCGCCATCATTGATTCCTGAAGCATTTCCGGCAGTAACCGTTCCGTTCTCCTTAAAGGCAGGTTTTAATTGAGAAAGTTTTTCTTTCGTTGTATTTCCTCTTATGTGTTCGTCCTCCGTGAAAGAAATAGTTTCTTTTTTGTTTTTGATCATGACTGGAACAATCTGCTCTTCAAAAAGCTTCTTGTTTTTAGCTTCTACGGCCTTTATCTGGCTTTGATAGGAAAATTCATCCTGCTCAAGTCTTGAAATTCCATATTTCTCGGCAACATTTTCTGCGGTAATTCCCATATGGTAATGGTTGATCGGGCACGTAAGACCGTCGGCCACCAGGGAGTCTACCAACTCACCGTTGCCAAGTTTGTAGCCGTTTCTTGCATTTCTTAGCAGGTAAGGGGCATTCGACATGCTCTCCATGCCTCCGGCCAAGACGATGCTGCCTTGTTCCGCCAATATTGAATTGTAGGCTAAAGCAACGGCATGGAGTCCTGAACCGCAAACTGTGTTTATCGTTGTTTCGGGTACATCAATAGGGATACCGGCTTTTAGTGCCGCCTGTCTGGCAGGATTTTGGCCATTGCCCGCCTGAAGAACATTTCCCAAATAAATTTGATCAATCAAAGAAGGCTCTAATTTACTTTGCTGAAGGCATGCTGTCATCACAGTTGCTCCCAGTTCAGGAGCGCTTAGAGGCGCAAGGGTTTTGTTAAAAGAGCCGACCGCTGTTCTCAACGGGCTTACTAAAGCTACTTTTTTCATTAAAAACTCACATTCCTTTCGTTGTGTTCAAGACACAATACATCCATGATTGCACTTCAATTCGTAATTTCCGTTCTTAACCTACGAGATGTAGCGACTGCAAGATACATTTGCTTGCGGGCATATCATGGTGCCTAAGACAGTGAGTGTGAGGGTTCGATCGCCTTCTCTCGTTGGAAATTAAAACCAGTTTCATCATAGTTCTAATGCAGATTTTGCTCAATGTTCAAAAATATACACATATCTATGTACAGATGTTTATAGAGCCATATAGGCCACAATAATTAGGCCATTCTAACGTTTTCTGTTAATTTCTTAATTTTTCTGAAAATCATGATCATAAATTGAATTTTCTGTTAAAAATGAAAGTTACAACCCATACGTGAAAAAGTTTTCCTCGCAAATATCATCTAACTCATCGCTGGGAAATAAAAAAAGCCTCCAGAATGTTCTGAAGACGGATTTGCCTTTCAATATTCATAATCTTCGTTATATTGTGCCAGCTTGCTTCTTGTTAACGGTGTCACTTGAAAGGGCGGTTTTTTCGTATGAACAATAAAAGAAGCCGACTTGCTTGAAAGCAATCGGCTTGGAACATAAAACTTCAACAACTCACGAAAAATGTACATCCGCTGTCGCGAGTAAACGCACAAAACGATTGCCAAGCATCCCATTATGATGCGCTACAATTTGTTCACTGCTCAGCACCTTGCTATCAAATGTACTATGCGCATCTAATACGAGCACGTTGTTATGGTATCCCAGACTATAGGCGCTTCGGCAAGTCGTGTCGAGGCAAAACTCGGTCTGCATCCCCGCGATTACGAGTTGATCGGCTCCCAGTTCCTTCAGCACATGGCCCAATTCGGTTTGATAAAAGCTGTCCCAGGATGATTTACGAACAATTCGTTCATGAGGAAGAGGACGCACCACATCGGCGATGGCCCAGCCTACACTGTTTTCCCGGAAATCCTCATCCGCTTCATCGGTATGCTGTACAAAAATCACCGGTGTACCTGTAGCTCTGGCTTTGTCCAAAAGCTGCTGCAAATGCGCTACAACTTCCTGTTCACGATACAGCTTCTCATCATACATGAACATAGCCTGCTGAACATCAATCATGAGTAAAACGGTTTGCCCCATCGTTTCAATCCCTCCCTGTGTGTATCATCTAACTTACAATAGCATGTCTTCATGCCTTGCGGCGACATAAGGTGAACTATATAATAAAGAACAAGTTGGAACGGTCCGATTCGGACGAAAGGTGATTAAAATATATGACAATTTCGCAGGAGCAGTTTATGTTCCGTTCTGTCTCAGAGGCACAGACCGGGGCATTGGCAGGTTTTTTGGCAGCCAAAGCGGTCCCCGGAACGGTGATTGTGCTGGATGGAGATCTGGGAGCGGGCAAAACTGCTTTTTCCAAGGCTTTTGCCAGCCATTTAGGTGTGCCGGGTATCGTAAATAGTCCAACCTTTACCCTCATTAAGGAGTACGAGGGCCGATTGCCTTTGTATCATATGGATGTGTACCGGATTTCCCAGGACGAGGCAGAGGATCTCGGGCTGGACGAATATTTTTACGGGACAGGAGTATGTCTGGTGGAATGGGGTAGTATTATACCGGATATATTGCCGGAGCAGCGGCTTCACATGTATATAGAAACAACGGATGTCGGGGAGCGCTTGATTCACCTGACCGGGTACGGCGAGCCTTATGAACAATGGTGCCGCAGTTTGCGGGAGAATGGAGTTTGAACCATGCAAAGAGAGCATACAGATGTGAATGTAAAGCCGCGTGAGCGGTTTTTGACGTTAGATACAGCGACGACCGTGATGGCGGCCGCTCTGATGAACGGAAGAGAATTGCTGGGAGAAAGCAACGTCTATGGCGAACGTAATCATTCCGTGCATGTGATTACCGAGCTGGAACGACTGCTGAATGAAGAAGGGCTGACACGAGATGATGTAGATGGTATTGCAGTTGGTGTTGGACCGGGGTCTTATACCGGTATCCGGATTGCGGTGACCGCAGCCAAAACACTCGCTTGGGCCTGGGGTATCCCGGTGACGTCCATATCCACTTTGCATGCTTTGGCGTGGGGTGGTTGGAATCGCGGCATCGAGATGAAGGGACAAGAAGATAAAAATGAGTCTGTGAATAACGGTTCGTCCGGAGCGCAGGCAGCAGACTGGATTGTGCCCGTGCTGGATGCGCGCCGTGGTCAGGTTTACACGGGGCTGTTCGACGTGAGTACAGTTGACGACGTCGAGAGTCCGCAACGGCTGGAGCCAGATGCAATCCGGTTGATGACTGCTTGGACCGATGACCTGCTGCAACGGCTGGAGGCTTTGCCCTATGAAGAGCGTCCTCCAGTCATTTGGCTAGTCGGTGAAACGGCGGTTCACGCCGAAACAGCCGAGCGCCTGCGTGCTTGGAGCGAGCTTCGTATCGTACCTTATGAGCTGGAAGGAAGATGGGTTGGCCGCCTTGGGGCGGATAAGCTGCTTCGTCAAGAACATGACGAGTTACATACGCTGGTTCCTAATTATACCCAGCTGGCGGAGGCGGAAGCCAATCTGCTTCGCCAGCGCTGAAGAGAGCGGTGAACAACATGGCAAAGAACATACAGCGGGAAGAGAAACTTGAGTTTCGCTTGATGCAACTGAATGATATTCCCGATGTGCTGGAGATTGAGCATGAAGCGTTCACGCTACCGTGGACAGAGGAAGCATTCCGCAATGAGCTGACGATGAATCATTTCGCTAAATATATGATTATGGAACTAGACGGACAAGCCATTGGTTACGCAGGCATGTGGACGATTATGGATGAGGCCCATATTACGAATATTGCGATTCGTGAGGCTTATCGCGGACGTAAGCTTGGAGACAAGCTATTGGATGAGCTGATGCAGACCGCCTCTTATTTAGGGATGGAACGTATGACGCTGGAGGTGCGGGTAACGAACCGGATCGCTCAAGGCTTGTATGAGAAAAAAGGCTTTAAGCCCGCAGGTGTGCGCAAAGGCTATTATTCGGATAATAACGAGGATGCTGTGATCATGTGGGCGGATCTTCCCGCGCATGGGGCATCCGGTGAACAGGAAGGAAGCGTGCAGAAGCAATGATGCAAGAGGAAAAAGCAGGTACAGGCTCCGCCTCTGGCGAGCCTTGCTATATACTGGCAGTGGAAACGAGTTGTGATGAAACGGCTGTTTCTGTCGTGAAAAATGGCACAGAGGTGCTCTCGAATCTGATTTCCAGTCAGATTGAAACACACAAAGCCTTTGGTGGTGTTGTGCCAGAGGTGGCTTCACGCAAGCATGTGGAGAGCATCACCTACATGCTGGACGAGGCCATGCAAACATCAGGAATTACCCCACGCGAGATTTCGGCGGTTGCCGTGACACAAGGACCAGGACTGGTTGGTGCATTGCTGGTTGGTATTGTCGCCGCTAAGAGCGCTGCTTTGGCGTTCGGCAAGCCGTTAATTGGGACGCATCATATCGCGGGACATATTTATGCCAATCAGCTGGAGCATGATATCGTATATCCGTGCATTGCTCTCGTTGTGTCAGGAGGACATACAGAGCTGGTGCTGATGGAGTCCGAAGGTCATTTTCAACTCATTGGTCGTACAAGGGATGATGCGGTTGGAGAAGCCTACGACAAAGTAGCGAGAGCCATTGGATTTCCGTATCCCGGCGGTCCGCATGTGGATCGTGTGGCTCATGAATCGGAGGAAGTGGTTACTTTGCCGCGTGCATGGTTGGAGCCGGATTCTTATGATTTTAGCTTTAGCGGTTTGAAATCTGCAGTGCTGAATGTAATTAACCAGACGAAAATGCGCGGAGAAACTGTTCATGTCGGAGCGATCGCAAGAGGCTTTCAAGAGTCGGTCGTCGAGGTGCTGGTGGAAAAGGCGATTCGTGCCATGCGTGAATACGGTGCGAAGCAGCTCCTGCTTTGTGGCGGTGTGGCTGCTAATCGCGGACTGCGTACAGCATTGCGGGAGCGCTGTGAGCGCGAAGGAATTGAGCTGCTTGTACCATCGATGAAATATTGCACAGATAATGCAGCGATGATCGGTGCTGCGGCCTACGCCAAATGGAAGCGCGGGGAATTTACCTCATTGGATATGAAGGCTGATCCAGGACTGTCTCTGGAAGAATGGTCTGTCCAAACTTAATTGAAGAAGAATGAGCAAGACACGGCACAGTTGAGTCGTGTCTTTTTTGTCCTGCTCCATAACTATCATAAAAATATAAATTCAAGAGGATAAAATACAGGAGTTTGAGCAAATGAATGGCAGTATCTCATTCCCTCACATTATTCGTCACAATTGTTCACGATTTTTCATGATTCCTCAAAAAAATCTGGAATTTTGATACTGCCCGAATAATGATGTGATTTGTCAAGTTGTGAACAAAGTTATCCACATATACCGCTTCGAATGTGGATAACCGAGCCCGAAGCAAGCAGGATAAGACTTTTTGGAGATAGCAAGTTGGGGGATATGTAACACCTTTAGTTCTTGTGAAATCTGTGGATAATGTGGATAAAAGGGTGGATAAATTTGGTTTTCATTTGAAAACGGCTTTTTATCAATAAAAAAATGGCCCAAAAGGCCATTTTTCAATCTCATTCATACACATAAGCTGTGGATAATCTTGTGTACAAAAATACAAAAGAGGAAAATGTGAATTTTTTAAGGCTAAGATTTTATGCAGTAGTGTTTATTCTTCTAACAGCTCTTCCCAAGCGGTATAGGTTTCAGTCAATTCCTGTTTATGGGTGTCGAGTTGTGCCTGAATATTCTGAAGCGCTGTGTAATCCTGATAAATCTCAGGCAGGGTCATTTGTTCCTCCAGCCCTAAAATTTGTTCTTCCAGCGTTTTAATCTGGTTTTCCAATGCCTCCAGCTTGCGTTGACGGCTGCGTTCCTCGCTTTTGGCTTGTTTGTCCGCCGCATAGGTGGCGGCGCGTGATTTGGACGTGGTCTCGTCTGTCACGGATGCAGAGGCAGCCGATGTTTTGCCGCGTGTGGCCTGATTTGCCTCCAGAGCTTCCAGCGCAATTTCCTCTAACTCCTGCTTTTTGGCTACATAGTCATCATAATTCCCCAGGAAATGTTCTATCCCTTCAGGATGCAGCTCGATGACACGTTCCGCCATTTTGTTCAGGAAATAACGGTCATGGGAAATGAACAACAGTGTACCGTCATAGTCCATCAAAGCTGCTTCCAGCACTTCCTTGCTAAACAAATCCAGATGGTTGGTAGGCTCATCTAGAATTAATACGTTGGCTTCGCGCAGCATGAGCTTGGCCAGAGAAACGCGGGCTTTTTCCCCTCCGCTTAATGCAGCTACTTTTTTCAGTACATCGTCACCGCTAAACAGGAAATTACCCAGCACTGTACGAATACGTGCTTCTTCCATATGAGGGTATTCGCTCCACAACTCCTCCAGTACGGTATTGGCGGGGTTCAGGTTCGTCTGCTCCTGGTCATACAGGCCGATTTTGATTTTTGTGCCCCAGTGGATGGAGCCAGCAACAGGTTTAAGTGATCCGGTCAGACATTTGAGCAACGTCGATTTTCCGATCCCGTTCGGACCAATCAGTGCCACGGTATCTCCACGTTTTAAGTCGAACGATGCGTGCTGGAATAAAGGCTTTTTACCTTCATACCCCACAGAGAGGTCACGTACCTCCAGCACTTCCTTACCTGACATATGGGCTGTTTCAAAGGAAAAATGAGCCTTTTTCAAGTCTCCCATGGGCCGATCCATACGCTCCATTTTATCTAACTGCTTGCGCCGACTTTGAGCGCGTTTGGTCGTGGAAGCCCGTACGATATTACGTTGTACGAATGCTTCTAAACGGGCAATTTCTCCTTGCTGCTTTTCGTAATGTTTCAGGTTCGTTTCGTACTCGGCAGCCTTCAACTCCATGTAGCGGCTGTAGTTGCCTGTATATCGGGTAGAACGATGGCGTTCGATTTCAATAATCGTCGTTACCAGTCGGTCCAGAAAATAACGGTCATGTGATACAACCAGCAGAGAACCGGAGTAGCCGCGCAAATAGTCCTCCAACCAGGTCAGTGTTTGAATATCCAGATAGTTGGTAGGCTCATCGAGCATAAGGACATCTGGGGCGAGCAGTAGGATGCGTGCTAGCGCAAGCCGGGTTTTCTGTCCTCCGCTCAGAGTAGCTACAGGCGTCTCAGGTGCAAATGAACCAAAGCCCATGCCGTGCAGCACGCTGCGAATACGGGTCTCCATTTCATAACCACCGTGATCCTTGAACCAGTCTGAACGACGTGCATAGCGTTCCAGCAGATCTGCGTAGCGTTTTTCGTTTTGAGCATTGGCCAGGTCAGCGATGTCCTGTTCCATTTGCCGCAGTTCCCGTTCCGCTTCAATCAGGGGAGTGAACACCAGCATCATTTCCCCCCAGATAGAACGATCAGAATTCAAGCCGCTGTTTTGCGCCAGATAACCGATGCTGGTCTCCTTCGCCTTGAAAATTTGTCCACTGTCATAGGATATTTCACCAGCAATGATTTTGAGCAGGGTCGATTTGCCTGCACCGTTCACACCTACGAGTCCAATACGTTCACGTTCCAATATTTGAAGGTTAATCCCGTCCAGAACGGGCTCAATTCCATAGGATTTAGTAATTCCGGTTACTTGCAATAGCATAGCGTATCGTTCCTCCATTACATTTTGCACAGTTCTACCTGCTTTCTTCGCAGGTACCTTCCTTCCAGTTTACATGAAATTACCCACTATTGCACTGCTTTCACCCTGTAAACCCTTGAGCCGCGTGTAGTCAATTTGTATAAACAATGATAAACTTAAACGAGAAGTGAAAAAGAATGAAAAAAACTTGCAACGTACAGCACTTACTGACAAATGGGACAATAGTAACGTTTTAAAGATTATCGACGATTGTGCGGGAGGGCGGATGTGATGGATGTCTGTAATGTGAAGAACGCGCTGCGTTTGCAGCAACGGGAAGCGCGTGACTCCATGGACCCGCTGACAAGGCAGAAGGCATCGGCTGTGGCCTGTCGGCATGCAATCGAGGCATGGGAGCAGCTTAGAATAGACAGAAACGGAGATAAGCTAACATTATTTAGTTATCTCTCTTTTGGCAGCGAGATTTCGACGGCTCCCCTCATTGAGCATTGCTGGTCACAGGGAGATCGTGTCCTGGCCCCAAGAGTGGATCCGGTAACCCGGACTATGGAGCTGAGGGAGATGGATCAGTACGGAGATATTGTACCCGGTATCTGGAACATCCCTGAGCCTGCTTTGACATGCAAGGAATGGTCGCCTGAAATGTGGGCGGGAATTGACTGGGTTGTTGTGCCTGGCTTGGCCTTTGATCGTCGTGGGGGCAGGATTGGTTACGGCGGAGGCTATTATGACCGCTTTACCGTACAGGTAGAGGCAGAGAAGCGTAACAACAGCCACGTAGGTCCGCTTTATGTCTCGCTGCTGCTGCCGGGACAATTGCTGACACAGGTGCCCATGGAGCCAAGTGATTTGCGAGTGGACGTGCTGTTTACTCTGGATGGACGCTTAGATTGTGATTATGCAAAATTGACAAATGATGAATGAAGTAAAGTTGGGTATGTGAAAGGAGCTGTGAGGGAGTCGTGGATTCCTTTACTCATTTTAACGAACAGGGACGGGCTCGGATGGTAGATATTTCGGGTAAAACGTCTACGATTCGTACAGCAGTTGCCGTGACTCAGATTACGATGAATCCGGCTACATTGACGGCTGTAAAAGAAGGAAGAATCGGCAAGGGTGATGTTCTTGCTGTGGCCCAGGTCGCAGGGATTCAAGGTGCGAAAAAAACGTCAGACTGGATACCGATGTGTCATCCACTGGCCCTGACAGGCGTGAACATTACTTTTTCCGATAATGGACATGATGTGCTTCATATTGAAGTTGAAGTGAAGACCGAAGGTAAAACAGGTGTAGAAATGGAAGCTTTGACAGCGGCTTCAGCCGCAGCGTTAACCGTGTATGATATGTGCAAGGCGCTGCAAAAAGATATGATCATCGGCCCTACCATGCTGCAATCCAAAACAGGTGGCAAGCATGGGGATTTTCAAAGGGAGGACCACCGGGAACCTTGACATAGACAACATTGTCGCCGAGAGGGTACTGTGATGTGATGGAGGATGCAGCGTGGCTGTTTCTGATTTTCAGAAGAGAAAGTATTCTTTCATGATAGGAGAAGGGTGATCTTATGGTGTGGAAAACGGCGATCCTAACAGCCAGTGATAAAGGGGCAAGGGGAGAGCGTGAGGATACAAGCGCACAGGTCATCCGGGAACTCATCGAAGAAGAACTGGGCGGAGAGATTGTGGAATACCGGATCGTTCCCGATGAACCGGATGAAATTATTGCAGCTTTAATCGAAATGACCGATTATTTTCATGCAGACCTGGTACTAACTACGGGCGGAACTGAGCTGGCGATCCGTGATGTGACACCCGAGGCGACTAGGCGGGTAGTGGAACGGGAAGTGCCAGGCATGGCGGAAGCCATGAGAATGATCGTGATGCAGAAAAATCCAGCGGCTATGCTATTCCGTGGAATCGTGGGAATACGCGGACGTACACTGATCGTCAATTTGCCAGGAACACCCAAAGGTGTGCATGAAAATTTGGCAGCGATAATGGACCAACTTCCAGAAGCGTTGCTTATGGTGACAGGCCAGTTCCGGTAGAAGGCAGCACATCGTGTGTGGTATGATACCTATAAGAATTTATAAGGCCGTATACGGGCAAAGATTCTTATTTTGTCCGTCAACATAAGGAGGATTACTACACATGCCCAATATTGGAGCACCGGGTTATATTTTGTTGATTATTCTGGCGCTGCTGTTATTTGGTCCGAACAAGCTGCCTGAGCTGGGTCGAGCTGTAGGGCGTACATTCCGTGAGTTTAAAAACGGGGCACGCGATATTTTATCAGAAGATGAACGGACTGAGCGTAAAGACAGCAAAGATAGTGTGGTCAAAGCATCACAAACGACGTCTTCAGAAGTTCAACCTCAGCCTGAGGATAAACGCTTGTCATAGATTTAGTTATAATTCTTGATGCTTGTACAATAAACAAGAGCCTCTTCTTCAGTGAAGGGCTTTATTTTTTAGGAGGCGCTGCTGCGTTCCGTTCAGAAAGGAGGAATGGACTTGACCCCATCAGAGCATGAAATGCCGTTAATGGAACATCTGGGAGAGCTTCGCCGCAGAATTATTTATGTGCTAATTGTATTTGTATTGGCACTGGCTGGTGGTCTGTTCGCGGCGGGTTCTGTCTATGACTGGCTTATTCGCTCCGGTTCGGCGCAAGCTTTTCAGTTAAACGCGTTTTCCTTTTGGGACGGGATTGGTATCTACATGAAGATCGCCATGATCATCGGGATTGCGGTGGCGCTACCGTTTGCCTGCTACCAACTGTGGAAGTTTGTCAGCCCGGGCTTAAGACCGCAAGAACGGAGTGCGACTTTGCGGTATGTGCCTTATGTGCTGCTTTTGTTCATCATTGGGGCAGCTTTTGCTTATTTCATTATTTTCCCAATGGCGATTCAGTTTACATCGTCTGTCACCAAAAGTATGGGATTACAGGAAACGTACGGGATAGCACAATATTTCACCTTTATGTTTAATATTGTACTGCCTGTAGCGCTGTTGTTTGAGCTCCCACTGCTTATCATGTTTCTGACGGGGATTCATGTTATAACACCAATGCGGCTTCGCAAATGGCGGAAGATTTCTTATTTTCTGCTTGTGTTCGTTGCGGTTGTCATTACTCCGCCGGACTTTATTTCCGATTTTTTGGTGGCGATTCCGTTGCTGGTGCTATATGAAGTGAGCGTGTATTTGTCTTCGGTCGTGTACCGCAGGCAGCTGCGTGCGCAGGAGGAACGTGAGGCCCAGTTGCGTGTAGCTTCGGAATAATAAGGCAGGACCTGAATGGCTCAGTAAACAATTTATTCGGGTCCGCGCTACATGACAACTTGCAGATAATGAATAGCATTTGTATATCATAACTATTTACAGAGTATGAACAGCAGCAGCTTAGCTGCCTTAAAAGTAACCATTAGCCTTGGGTTAACGGTTATTTTTCAGATAGATGGATATAATCGGGAAGGGCTGTCCATAAAAATTCCCATAAAAAATACATTAGGGACTTGAAATTCAATCTCAAGTTGAGTATCATAAAGTTGGTTGTTAGCACTGACGACTGTCGAGTGCTAATACATACAACATAACAACCAAATTACAGGATAAAACACTTAATAAGGAGGCTATTTTTTCATGATCAAACCTTTGGGTGAACGCGTATTGGTGGAAGCAATTGAGCAAGAGACAACGACTTCCTTCGGGATCGTACTTCCTGACTCTGCCAAGGAAAAGCCGCAAGAAGGCAAAATTATCGCGGTTGGCGCAGGCGCATTGAAAGACGGTGCCCGTATTCCTCTGGAAGTAAAAGAAGGCGACCGTGTCATTTTCTCTAAATACGCTGGAACGGAAATCAAATATGAAGGTAAAGAATATTTGATTATGAAAGAAAGC
Source organism: Paenibacillus sp. FSL P2-0322 (assembly GCF_037975315.1). Classification (NCBI taxonomy): domain Bacteria; kingdom Bacillati; phylum Bacillota; class Bacilli; order Caryophanales; family Paenibacillaceae; genus Paenibacillus; species Paenibacillus sp. FSL P2-0322. Next base: position 1,485,840 of record NZ_CP150243.1, read on the forward strand.
GATATCCACGCGATCATCGGTTAACCGGAACCCGGACAAGACCTGAATATAGGAATTGAAACAAATCATTCATAATCCATAGGGAGGTTTATCACAAATGGCTAAAGATATTAAATTTAGTGAAGACGCTCGTCGCTCTATGCTGCGCGGGGTTGACGCATTGGCTAATGCTGTTAAAGTAACACTCGGACCGAAAGGCCGTAACGTTGTACTGGAGAAAAAATTCGGTAGCCCGCTCATCACCAATGACGGTGTAACGATTGCAAAAGAAATCGAGCTGGAAGATGCGTTTGAAAACATGGGCGCTCAACTGGTTAAAGAAGTAGCAACCAAAACGAACGATGTAGCTGGTGATGGTACGACTACTGCTACTGTTTTGGCTCAAGCCCTCATCACAGAAGGCCTGAAAAACGTAACTGCGGGCGCAAGCCCAATCGGTATCCGTAAAGGGATTGACAAAGCGGTTAAAGCAGCTGTTGCTGAACTGCAAGCCATCTCCAAACCAATCGAAAGCAAACAATCCATTGCTCAAGTAGCTGGTATTTCCGCTGCTGATGACGAAGTAGGCGAACTGATCGCTGAAGCTATGGAAAAAGTGGGCAAAGACGGTGTAATCACGGTTGAAGAATCCCGCGGTTTTGCAACAGAGTTGGAAGTGGTTGAAGGTATGCAATTTGACCGTGGCTACATTTCCCCGTACATGATTACAGATACGGACAAAATGGAAGCTGTGCTGGACAATCCATATATCCTGATCACAGACAAAAAAATCACAAACACACAAGAAATCCTGCCATTGCTTGAAAAAATCGTACAACAAGGCAAGCCACTCGTTCTGATCGCTGAAGACATCGAAGGCGAAGCGCTGGCTATGCTCGTTGTCAACAAACTGCGTGGTACATTCAACGCTGTAGCTGTTAAAGCTCCAGGCTTTGGTGACCGTCGTAAAGCAATGCTGCAAGATATCGCTGCCCTGACAGGCGGTCAAGTGATCACGGAAGAACTGGGTCTGGACCTGAAAACAGCTTCCGTAGACCAACTGGGTACAGCACGTCAAGTGCGTATCACAAAAGAAAATACGATTGTGGTTGACGGTGCTGGAAACAAAGCCGACATCGACGCTCGTGTTAGTCAAATCCGTACGCAACTGGAAGAAACCACTTCCGAGTTCGACAAAGAGAAACTGCAAGAGCGTCTGGCTAAATTGTCCGGCGGCGTAGCAGTCATCAAAGTCGGTGCGGCAACTGAAACAGAATTGAAAGAACGCAAACTGCGCATCGAAGATGCCCTGAACGCAACCCGTGCTGCGGTTGAAGAAGGTATCGTATCCGGTGGTGGTGTAGCGCTCCTGAACGTATACAAAGCAGTTGCAGCTGTTGAACTGCAAGGCGACGAGCAAACAGGCGTGAACATTGTGTTGCGCGCTCTGGAAGCTCCAATCCGCACCATCGCTGCTAATGCAGGTGAAGAAGGCTCTGTAATCGTTGAGCGTCTGAAACGCGAAGAAGTTGGCGTAGGCTTTAACGCAGCTACTGGCGACTGGGTAAACATGATCGACGCTGGTATCGTGGACCCTGCAAAAGTAACTCGCTATGCATTGCAAAACGCTGCTTCCGTAGCAGCAATGTTCCTGACTACCGAAGCGGTTATCGCTGACAAGCCAGAACCAGAAAAGGCTGCAATGCCTGACATGGGCGGCATGGGTGGTATGGGTGGAATGATGTAACAAAGGGTATACCGCTATTTAAAAGGCTCCCGAGAGGGAGCCTTTCTTCATTAAATCACGAAAAAATCACATTTCTTGCAAAGGGAGATGATCTTTCGTAAAATTGAAGTTCAATATATCTGCAAAGTGAATTCTTATTTTCTCATTAGCATCCTTTTTCATCTTTTCTGTGACGTGTGTGTAGATCTTTAGAGTTGTTTCTGGGTCATCATGTCCAACGCGCTTCATAATCGTTTTTAGGTCTACTCCAGCCTCTGAGAGCATGCTTATGTGGGTGTGTCTAAAGATATGGGGAGTGGCTTCTTTTTTGGATGAATGGATATCCATTGTCACGACAGAATACGAAATCCTTGTCATGATAATCACGGTACATTTTTCTGTTTTCCTGAACTATTTTTTGCTGCGTATTTCTATAATCGGCAAGCAAGTCCATAATGGTTTCGTCCAAGTCGAAAGTGCGGATAGACCCTTTAGTTTTAGGAGGGGTGAGTTTATATAGCTTCATATTGTTTTGCTCATTATAGAGAGTCTTGGTCACTCGAATTTCATTCGTTTCAAAATTAATATCCGTCCATTTTAAGGCACATAGTTCCCCTGAACGCATGCCTGAAAAGGCGAGAAGATAAAAACGCTCTAAATCCATTGGTAGGCCATGCAGGTATACTGCCTGAAGGAATTCCATTATTTCAGGCTTTTCTAAAAATTCGTCTTCAATGGTCGTATTTTCAATTTCTTCTACAGTCAGCATTTTGGCTGGTATGACTGCACCCGTGCAAGGATTGTCCAATCGCATTTTATTTTTTATTGCATATTTCATAATCATATTCGCAGTGACATGTACCCCTTCAATTGTGGTTCGGGCATATTTTTTATCATCGAGATCATTGAGTATGTTTTGATATTGCTTATGCGTTACCTTGTCAATATTTATTTTGGGAATGTATCTCACCAAAATTTTAATTTCTTTGCTTCTGACTCTGACGGTGCTTTCTTTGACCTCCCCTTTAGAGTAGGTTTTCAGCCAATCCCATGCAACTTCCTCGAAAGGGAGCTTTTTTACTTTCTTGGCATCCACGCCATGTTTAACAAGATGATGACGATAATGATAATTGGGGATGGCTTGGTCTGTTGGGATTAATTGGATTGGAAGGCTTAAGACGTCGCGACCATGAAAACCACAAAAAAAGATAATCGTAAATACAACTCAAAAACACCTTAACAATCCCCGCTAACCTTAACTGGTCGGCGGGGATTGTTTTTAATTAAACTATTTGCTGCTAAGTCTGAATACGTCGAAAGTCGTTTATTGTACACCTTTTTGTAAGGCGCTTTACGTGTATTCTGAAACCATCCCCAGTACGTGGCATCTGTTCTGAGGAAATGAAGTCTTAGAATAACGAATACGTCATTAAGCTAGCGGGCAGGATAGCGTAATATTTTGGTTGTAGTTATAATGTTTAATAGGGACATTTAATGGCTCCAATTCATCAGGAGTTACCAATGACTTGTGTCGAAATATTCGAAAAGGGGCAAGTTGTGTGAAAAAGACTGAAAAAATTTACAACACTGCAGTTGAGGCAACTTTAGAGGTAATTGGTGGGAAATGGAAACCTGTTATTCTCTTTCATTTGACATTCGGTAAGAAACGTAATAATGAATTTAAGAGCTTGATTCCCGCAATTACTCAAAAGATGTTAACGCAGCACCTTCGGGAGCTTGAAGAAGAGGGCGTCATCTTACGTATTTCCTATAATCAGGTACCACCTAGAGTTGAGTATGAGTTGACAGACTACGGCTGGAGTTTAAAGGAACTCCTACATCTGATGTGCCGTTGGGGGGATTCGCATATAGAGAGAAAGTACGAGGGAAAGGCTACTGTTCTGGCTAATCCAATGCTTACAGACGTAAATAACAGTTAGAAACCGACCCAGTACAAGGTCGGCTTTCTTATTTAAACGGTAGTTTACGGGATGACTTTACGCTTGCGGAAGTCGTTGAAGATGTTCATAAACATTGCTTCGGTATCGACGAATTCGTGAAAGCCTAAACGACGAGCCTTAGTTCCGTCGGCAAAAAAATCGTAATCCCATGCAAACACGAAATCGCCGAATAGCCAAGAGGATACGTCTTTATAGGAATTCCGAGCAAGCCCATGCTTCTCAACCATTTTGTTCCAAAGCTGCTCCTTGTCCTCCATGACAACGTCCAGAGACATCTGCAACGGAGGCGCTGTTTCCATACCAAAGTATTGAGCGATCTTCGGCCATAACTCATTCCAACGGAACAGATCGCCGTTCGTAATGTTGAATGCCTGATTCGCACAGCGTTCGTCGGTCGCCGCCCATACTGTTGCCTTTGCGAGAAGCCCAGCGTCTGTCATCTCCAAGAGGCTGTTATAAGCTCCCGACTTACCTGGAAACCGCAAAGGTATTCCCAGTTCCTTAGAAATTGAAGCGTAAATCGCTATGACCATTGCGAGGTTCATCGGATTTCCAAGCGAGAAGCCGCAGACTACAGAAGGACGGAGTGCAGACCAAGTCCAAGCCTTACCTTTTTGCCGTTGTTCTAAGAAATCTTGCTGATCAATATTGAACTCAGGAGGCATGTGGTTAGCGTCCGTCTCACGAGCAGGAGTTTTGAACGGGCCGAGATGTGCGCCGTATACCTTGTATCCCTGCATCAGACTGACATGTTTCAAGCCCGACGCGATTGGTTCGATCACTTCTACGATGTTCACTAACATGGCGAGGTTCGGTGGAACAAGTTCAGCCCAAGTTTGACGGTCTTGGTAAGCAGCATAAAAAATGTGTGTTACCCCAGTTAAATCGCTTAACTTCTCGTGAAGATCGTCTATATTGAGTAGATCCGCAGCCACATATCGAACATGGTTGCTAGATTCTCCACCGCGACGCGATACGCCGATCACGTCCCAATCAGGAAGAGAGATGAGGTGATCAATGAGGTTGCGACCGATAACACCATTCGCACCTACGACCAAGGCGACTTTGCGTGTTGTTGTAGATTCATTATTCATAGTGTTTCAGCTCCTTCTGTACTATTCTTTGTACAACATTATTTTGCATCAACTAACCATACATAGGAAGTACGCACTATAAAGTGACATAAGCACTTTAAAGTAATCGAGGTATATTCAGACGAAAAGAAGTCAGTCAACTCTCTCTTTGCTTTCTTAATCATTATGGTAGATGGGTATACTCGGCGCTAGATTTCAAAGGTAGTTTAAGTTAACGGGACACGTTAGCTTAAATAAAAACAGTGGTAGTCTAAGACTTTATTTTCAAGCCATAGTCTGCCGTTCTATTCCCACAGTTTTAAGTAAGCTAGGCGCAGAGTGGGCATAAAAGCCGGGTTGCTGCGACAACTATATCTCATGGGAAGACAAGACCATCCTGAGGCATACCGTAATTCTGGAGGGTGGGATCAATCAAAAGATCATCATGCTTGCAGGAGAAGGAGAAGGGTACTTTAGAGACCATTATTTCCTTCTAACGGTTTTGGATTATGATCGTATCCTAACATTTGAAGTAAGTGAATACTCTAAATAAAATAGTAAAAGCTCTGCTAACCTTAAGGTCAGCAGAGCTTTTTAGTTGAAAAATTGTTTACAGACGGACATTCAAGGTGCTTTTAATCCACTTTTTAATGTTCGATGAAAATAAAGTTTTGATAATTACAATAAAAGAAACAACGGTAGGCTAGGACGGGAAAATAAAGCCCTAGACTGTCGCTGTTTCATTGAACTAACGTCTCTGTGTTAGTTCAATCTAGACTGATGTGAATCTTGTTCATCCTAAGCCAACCAGGAGTTTAAAAAAGAGTATTTTCTTCGAGTAGTTGTGTCTCACGTAGATCTCTAGCCCTCCGAACAGAGGGCGAGTAAAAAACGTCACTATGCATATGCTGAATTTTATCCCAGTTTCCAGGATTGGTCGTGTCTGGAGAGCGGTGCTCCAGAATGGCCTGATACAGGGCCGTTTTTTGTTCCAAATGGGCAACGTGCTGTTTGGCTTCTTCGAGCTTAACGAGCGCCGCTTTCTTATGCTCTATCATGAGTGTGTAGCGTTGCGGAATGGTCGAATCCCCTTCGAGACAGAAATCGACGTACATTTTAATGACTCCAATCGGCATCTCGGATTGCTTAAGACATTTGACGCCATGCAACCAGTTGATCGATTCTTCGTCGAACATCCGAATGTTGTTTTGATTGCGCTGTACGCTTGGTACTAGGCCTTTATCCGTGTAAAAGCGTACAGCGTGCTCGGTGAGCCCCGTTATCTGGGCGGCTTCTTTGACTGTATACATGTGGAATCCTCCTTGGAAAAATAAAATTTTTGAAGACGGCTTGACTTCGTGTAACACGAAGGCGATAGGCTTATTGTAATGCAAGTCGACCGTAAGCGGAAGCCCACTGAGGTGCCCGATTTCCCAGTTCCGCGGCCGTTTGCGTTTTACATTTGAATAATGGGAGGAAATACAATGCAAACCGTAACATTAAACAATGGTGTGAAAATGCCGATCATCGGTTTTGGTGTCTACCAAGTTCCAGATGCTGAAGAATGCGAGAACGCCGTATATGAAGCGCTGATGGCTGGTTACCGCCTGATCGACACCGCCGCCGGTTATCTGAATGAGGAAGCGGTCGGTCGTGCGATCAAGCGCAGCGGCGTACCGCGTGAGCAGCTGTTCATCACGACCAAGCTATGGGTTCAGGATGCCGGCTACGAGAGTGCTAAGTTCGCGTTTGCCAAATCCTTGAAGAAACTGCAACTCGACTATCTCGATCTGTACCTTATTCACCAGCCGTTCGGCGATTACTACGGTGCTTGGCGTGCGATGGAAGACCTGTACCGCGAAGGCAAGATTAAGGCGATCGGTGTCAGCAACTTCCTACCCGACCGCCTTATGGACCTCATCGTTCATAACGAAATCGTGCCCGCCGTCAACCAGATCGAAACGCACCCGTTCTACCAGCAGACAGAGAGCGCAGCTTTTATGAAAGAGCAGAGAGTTCAACACCAGTCGTGGGCCCCGTTCGCTGAGGGACTTAACAACATGTTCAGAAACGAAGTGCTGGTCTCGATCGCAGAAAAACACAAAAAGTCCGTCGCTCAGGTCGTATTGCGCTGGCTTGTTCAGCGTGAAGTCGTTGTAATTCCAAAATCGGTGAGAAAAGAGCGGATCGTTGAAAACTTTGACATTTTTGATTTTGAGTTGAGCGCGGACGATATCGAACAAATTTCGACCCTCGATACGCGGGAAAGTCTTTTCTTATCGTACCGCGACCCGGAAGTCGCCAAGATGATGGGCAACTGGAGAGTCGATCTGTAAACCTTGAATCGAACCGTAAACTTATCACGCGTTTATCCTCTTATGGGGATGGAAAGGTCTACACTGCGGGACATCGTCATTCTGGAGGACTGGGAGCGGGATAGAGCATACCAATGCTGCCAAGAGAAGGTGAGAGGTATTTTAGAGAATATTAAATTCTCAGAAATATCATTGCTACTTCGTATGTCTCAATATACAATAGAAGGAAATTATTAATGAGAACGATATGTGGTGAATATTTCGTTATTTGAATCACAAAAAAATCACAATCTCGGCGAATATGGATGAATATAGGCAAATGAAATTTTCTGAATAGGGAAAAAAAGTGTTATAAATTAAGAGTTAAGTTCTGAAATGTCTAGCGGCGAGGCTTAATCAAAGATGGGCGGCATGATGTAATAAACATCATCAAGCCTTGATATATTGGGGTTTTTAAGTGGAATAAAGATAAATTTCATACTTTTGCTCATAGTAAGTAAAAATGCTCACTTTTTTCACAAAAACCGTCTTATCAGAAAAGGTCTCTCATCAGTTCACTGAACTGATGAGAGACCTTTTCTCTATATTGGCTGTCATATGAGGGGAAATATTCATTGTTGTGTTTATGTCTGTTATGCCTGAACGCTGTTGAATCTCCTTTACTCCCACACCCGCTTCAATTAAGAGAGAGGTATGTGTATTTCTGAATGAGGGTTAACGTTTTTATCAATACCTGCCTTTTTAAATAGACGTTTTAGTCTAGTTTCCACTACTTTTCTTGATTGCAGATGTCTATCATTTCGTGCAAAGATAAACTGGTTATCTACATATAGGTTTCCTTTCTCTAATTTTATTTCTTTTTGTTTGATCTCATGGCGTTTTAACATTTTCACAAGTTTTGCGTCAATACGAATGGTTCGGATAGATCCTGATGTTTTCAGTAAAAGTAATTCATACTTGTTTATATTGTTACTTGGATCGTATAAAGTCTTTGTAATACGAGGGATACACTTGTACCATAATAGCTTAAAGGCTATCGACAAAAGTATGCTTTCCTACATCTTGAGCAATTAGGGACACATGAATGGCACTGACATCACATGAACCCTTATTATCTTTGGAAAGATGATAGTTATTCGAACTTGCTTATTGTTCATAAAGCAGTTCATCAGTCAATTCATCAAAAAGACAAAGACAGAATAGAAAATTTTTATAATATTTAAAGCTTACTAATAAGTAGAAAGAAAAAGTGAATACTCTACGATTAAAATGTCGAAATGAAATAATCTAACTTTGGAAAAACAGCACTCGTCTACTTAATACATAGATAGAGTAAATTGGATTAGTTGGAACAAGGTAAGAGGTGGAAGTCACACGTACGGTGTGAACAGGGGGAAAAGGGAGCGATAACTTTAAACCCTTACCTATCTTTATGTAGAATACTTATGAAGTCGATTCTCCATTGTGAAATCGGCTTTTTTGATGCTGATGCACAAAAACTAAATTAGACATTCTTCTGCAAATTGGTATCAAAAGCTACGAATATTTAAGTATCGTTTGTTCAGAATATATATTATTGATAAAAAAGGGAGGAAGGATTTTGAACAAGTTAATTGTCCATCATTGCTATTCCCGCTCATCCTTTGACTTGTCTGATAATCGCAACCACGGTTTGCCATTATATGTTAAACAACACCCAGAAGCTTTTATCTTTGACAAACCAGAGAGCATGGTTCAAATTGACCCTAACCCTGGTCTTAAGGATCTTTGGTCTATCCGCGCCCTCGTTTCATTTAATTTGTCTCCAGGAGGAGCTTCCAATCGGGCATATAACCTTATTGAGGGTGATGATTGCTTTGGAATGTATATTGAAAGTGATGGGTCATTGAACGGGAACATCGTCACTGATCGCAGCCATTGGGAAGTTCGATCCGAGCCAGACCTTATTACTACTGACAACTGGCATACAGCCGAACTCCTATATGATGGAGTAAATACTTCAGAACTTTATCTTGATGGAGTAAAAGTTGCCGAAACATATAATGGTGAGGGACAAGTAAGTTCTATTGGATCTAGAGGCATTGCCATAGGACACGATGCCGATAAATTAGTAAACAACTGGACCTTTAAAGGGCTTATCAGTGAAATGAAATTGTTTAAGTATGATCCATATAAAGACATTAATGGGCTCCTAAATTCCTCTTGCAAAGACAGTAAAGCCATTGATATTGTTGTGCAAAAGTTACGACAGTACAAAGAGACACCTGAATCGGTAGAAGCTAAAGGGCGTGAGATACTACAGTTTGGTCTCGACATCATGAGCCAAGTAAGGGGTAACGATGCTGAAGTTACAAAACAGCAACGTCAATACTCTTTTGAAGCTTTTACAGCCTTTTTGCGAGGCGACCAGGCAGCTTTCACTTCGGCTCAGGCTAGGCTTGCTTTACTCGCAATGCAAAACCTTAGTACACATCAGATTAAGGAAATTGAGGTAAAAAGAGACAATCTTATCAAAAGCATGCCTTTACCTTTCGATGAACTTCAAGGTGTACTAAGCGCGTTTTGCCTTAATAAGACAACCATAGATCCGAATGCGCTCGTTGACGAGATTCATCGTTTGTCTAGGTAAACCTGAGAATAAAACAGGAGGGTGATAAACATGTTTAAGAATTTAAACTCAGTGGAACTCGCTTTGGCTTTTCAGCCAATCCTCCTTTTCGATCCGAGTGAGCGATTTTACCCAATTGCCGCCGAAGAATGGTTGGATCATCTAGCCACTGATCCATGGGATGGAAAAACTAATAAGCGAGGTAGTGCGGTAATGGTGGTAGACCGCAATACCACTAGCTTTGGCGATATAGATGTTCAAGCAGGTAGCCATTACCCCACAGGTGATCACTTGGCCCTCAGTAATATCGAGCCTAACGGCATCGGACAAGAATTTACTGTTGGATTTAATCAGGATTTGTTTATTAATGTTGCAGGTTGGGATGATGCTCTGTCTCCTGACAATCAAGGCTACACAAAAGGTTCTCTTCAATACCTTGATTTGCTATTTAGGTCAGTAAGTAGCAATATTAATCCAATAATACCATTAGATGAACCTAGACCCTCGCCCGAATTTACCTTACCGCGTCTAAGCGTCCCGACCATTTACGCCGAGGTTGAATGGGCTGGAACATATCCGCGGCTTGATAAAGAACGGAGGGATAGTGTAAAAGATAATAAACAACTTGATTTTCCCCCAAGCATTGAATCAGATGAACCTGATAAGAATAACATTATGCTAGACCTTGATCGTTATATTGCTATAACTTATTATATGCTTTATCCTGCAATGGAACCGGCCCTATCTAGTGAAGATGACGAGATTCATAAACGGGAGGGACAGTGGGAAGCGATTACTATTTTCATTAAAAATATCTTTGATGATCTAGGCATGCGTAAGAGCCGAGATGGACGGCAACGTATGGATTTTTTCTATGGGAACGATGTAAAGGAGTGTATTGACTATTTTGAGCCCCGCTTTGTAGTATTTAGTAAAGGCTATACTACCGGTGAAGATCTTGACTCACCATTGGCGGCAGAGGTACGTCCTCTTTTTAATGTCAACAATCCTAACTTGGGAGTAATCAGGTTTGGTACGAATACTGTGGCATTTGTCGGTGCTGGACTACACAAGAACTTGTTTAACATTGCAGGAGCAGTGGTGATTCCTGGGGATTCGCCTCCTGACCCTACTCTAAATTCCATTGGAGGTGCTATTATGGGAGCAGCTGGCACCGGTGCTGGGATATGTCTTGCTTTTATAGCATCGTCAATTCCTCCAGCAGTCGTTGTATGTTTAGTTGTTTCTGGTGTGGTATTTTTAATTGGCCTAGTTTTGTTTGTGCTATCTTGGTTGCTCAAGGACGATCCAACGATTACAGAGGTACCACTTCCGAGCAGTACCGACGTTGCTAGGAGAGGTGGAGGACAGGCATTGCCTCCAGGGTTCCCAACGTTAACAAGTCCAGGAGTTGCACCTGTGGGCAAAGGTCTAAAAGCCATGATTCGAGTAATTGATCGATTTGGATTCGATCCTGAATTACCTGAAAGTAGCTATCCACTACCTGAACCGACTTCATTGGAAAATCCAATTGTGGAAATGCCTACATGGTGGAACTTTTCGGGACGGTGGGGAGTTAGAACTGTCCACCGTGCAACTAGTGAATGGGATAGTGGTACCTGTCGTGTAGATAAATACGGGCGTTCAAGAGGTTACTGGAATACCTATCGTCTTATCAAGTTCATTTCAGATCCTGACCGTAAGAGCGATAATATTCGATTGTGAGTTATATTACTAAGGAATTTTAGTGCAATTTACTTAGGTGAGTTTAAAGACCATATTGTTTTACTAGTGATAACCAATTAAAGATTAATAAATTGAACGAATGTGTTATTAAAAGAAGAATTAAGCATTTTAAGGCTGAGGCCATCTTTTAGTTGTTCCATAAAACCAGCTAATGGTATGCTGGGATCAATTCCGGCAAATGCTACTAGTTTCTTAGGGTGATTAAACCGATCTATTCCCCAATCTCAGAAATAATCGTGGCAGCGATTTTTTCACCGATGTCGGGGATTGATCGGATAATCATACACTCTTCAATATGCTTTACTAAAGCATCTATCTCGTCTTCAAGCGTGGATAGGTGCTTTTTGTATTCAAGAAGCATATTAATATACATGTTCAAACTTAAAGAAAGGTTATGATATAAGGTTTTCTGAAAAGGGTTTTGACTGCGGTAGCCATTAGTTTTTTTGCCTGACTATCTGCCCATTGTTATGAACGACTTTCACAGAACTCATTTATCTTGTTAGCGATGTTTTTTCGCCTGCTTTCAAAACTTCTTCTGAACTTGGAATTGATTGTAAGTCGGTAAAGAAAAAGAAACATCCGAATATAAGGCACCAAAAACTCCGTGAAATTGCCGTTTGGTTTGTACAAACATGCCTGTAATATGTTCAAGCTGTCCGTAAGGTTACGAAGGTTTAAGCGTTGGATTGCCGTTGTTTATAAGGCTCTAGGTCCTCTTTATAATACAGCCCGCAGAGGTGATTAGCGTCAATAATATTTGTCTTTACCTTACGTAAACTAGAACTCTTAGCCCGATACGATATGAAAGGATTCACTATAATTAATAAGTACCCTCTGTCAAGAAAAATTGCACAATTGGTGTGTGATAATGTCCAGTTGATTCTAATACTATGGGACGATGCCCACCTGATTTCCTAGAAATGAGCTTCGTTGGAATTTATATAAATGAAGTCATTTGTTTGAGGCCCTTTATTACATCATTCCGCCCATTCATCAAGTAATACAGGCTCACTAACACCTACACTCACGATGAAAATAATTCTGGGTTTAATTTTGTGAGAAAAAAGGCGTTGGATTATACACTTCTTGCAGCTGCATTAAGCCAGTTATGGATATGTGTATCCAGCCGTTGGGCGATGATTTGATAGATATTATAGATTGTGAAGGTGAGTTTGTTATTGAAATCGCGGTTTGCTCTTCCGAGGGATTCACACGACAGCTCCTTTAATCCAGGGTAACCACCGGCTGAGACAGCAGCGCGCCACGCATGGCATTTCGCGAACATCCGCTGTTTCGCATTACGCTATAACTAAAGCCGAGGGATACGATAATGGGAACAGCAGCCGAACAATATGATGCAGGACTTGAATCAATTTATTGGATGGATAATAAGCTTCAATAGGATGAGCTGTAATAATCCAAACATGATAGGGTCAGGCCTATGCCTATCTTTTCCTAGATGAAGTCAACAGCCCAATCTTTTTGGTTAATTGCACAATAAGCTACTTTGATTAGACTTTGGAGGTGACCATTAATTATGTTTCGACATTATTGTTGGCAAAAGAGAATGCATCGGAGAAAATTTAGAAGATGTACGGTTAAAAAAGTCAAAGTTTTGCCGAAGGTCATTGTTAAAGGGATTAGAGGACCTCAAGGGTCTCAAGGACCGCAGGGACCCCAGGGAGTTCCTGAAAGTCGCAAGATAATTAGGCGGTTGAACGCCCAAAATGAAAGCGTTGACATGGATTTCAACCCGCTATATACTTAGCTTAATTAAATGAATAGCTCTAGGATTGTTACTGTTACGCAGGCAAAACCTAAGGAACAAAATGTTAAGATCTAAGGATCTTATGTATTTTGTTATACTTAGGTTTTTTTGTTTATAGAGAGAGGAAGGTTAAATACAAGTGGTTTCGGCACTCTGCTGAAGCCATTTTCTTCTATTTATATGTTCACATCTGAGAGGAGCGACAAACTTGGAATACAAATATGAGCTGGTCCAGGCAGACAATCATTTTCCGTTAAAAATTATAGTTCATTCCTCAAATGAACCAGCGTACATACCTGGGCATTGGCACGACAGCATCGAAATATCCTATGTGCTTTCAGGAAGAATCGACCATATCTACATCGATGGCGCGAGTTATAGCTCCAAAGAAGGAGATATTTTGCTCATTAATTCGAATGCCATTCATTCCTTTTCTGTAGCTAAGGGAAAAGGGAGAGAGGCTATAACGGTTCTGATTCCTTCTGAATTTATTAGAGCAAATGTTAACGGCAGTGACCCGATTTCATTTGACTGCGTATCCATTTTTGAAACTAACGAGCAGAGATTACTGCATTTTGCGGAGCTGCGTGATTTGTTAAACACCTTATTTGTGGCTTATCTCAACCGGCATAATGACCCTTTAGCGCATATCCATTTAACGTCATTATCTTATAAACTGGTGTATCTGTTATTAATGCATTTTAAAATGGATCATGAATCTATCCGTGGCTTTAACTCCGATAAATATTTGGAGCGGCTGACGTTGATAACCGATTATATCAAAAAGAATTACGATCAAAGCTTATCCTTGGATTCGATAGCTCAGGTTTTTGGGTTGTCTCCCGAATATTTGTCCCGGTTTTTTGTGAAGCATGTAGGGATGACCCTATTTCAATATATCAATGCCATCCGTCTGGAGAGATCTTTTCGAGCTCTCATGAATACGGATCATTCCATCATACAAATTGCGCTGGAGCACGGATTTCCGAACGAGAAGTCTTTTGCCAGGGTATTTAAAAAGGTTTATCAGGCAACACCGCATCAATATCGAAAAGAGAACAAGGGGTATTCTGGAGCAAGGAGTCAGTAATTGACCTGAATTAGGCTAATAAAAGACAGGATACAAATAAAAAAATCATTAAAATAAATAATGTAAGCGTTTTATTAATGGACCCGGGAGGTAAGACATCATGTTTAAACGGTTTCAAAAGGCTGCTAAAACAACTATGTTATTCACTTTAGCTATCGGTACGACCCTTGCTTTCAATTCCGGTGCATGGGCCAAGGATGTAAAGATACAGCCCACCTCGTACCGGACGGTTGCGGAGGTTAAGGATTGGGGAGCAACCATTACGAAGATCATTGTTAACCTGGGAAAGCCGGTACCTAAAGATGCGATCACCAAGGATACATTTAAGGTGCATGTAGAAAGAAGCGATAGCAGGCTGGTAAATCCTATTTTTGAGGAAGGCAACCGGAAAGTCACCAAGGCCTATGTATCGGACAAAAGTGGCAACCCTGTAAATAAAACCGGAAGCTACGTTGTATTGGAAATGGAGATCGGCCCGGCCTTAACACTAAGCTCCGCTATTCATTATGATGCGGCAGGCTCCGGGTTTAATGCATGGAATGATAACAAATACACGATCACGCAGCAAAAAGCTATTAAAACCAAATCAGGAACGATTTCCGGCTTGAAGATTGATACTTCCGCAGGAGAGATACGGAAGCTGGTTGATCAATATACAACTGGCAAAGCTACTTTTGACGGTGTTACTTTAACGTATGTGGACTACGCACCGGCACAAGACAAAGTGAAAAACCCTCTAGTGATCTGGCTGCACGGTATGGGTGAGGGAGGTACCGATCCGACGATTCCGATTTCCGGAAATAAAGCAGCGAATTTTGCTTCTAAGGATATCCAATCCTATTTTGGCGGGGCTTATGTGTTGGCACCTCAGACCCCAACCTACTGGATGGATGGCTTTACAGGCTTTGGGGACGGAACCTCCAAGTACGAGCAAGCATTGATGTCCTTAATTAAGGAGTACGTGGCCCAAAACAAAGACATTGATACAGATCGAATCTATATTGGCGGAGACTCCAACGGTGGTTACATGACTATGCTGATGATCCGTGATTATAAAGATTATTTTGCAGCAGCTGTGGTGGCCTGTGAAGCCTTAAAGGACAGCCTTATTACCGATGAACAAATAAACGAAATGAAGAACCTGCCGATCTGGTTTGTGGCTGCCAAAACCGACACCGTAGTACCGCCCAACGATTATGCGATTCCGACCTACAACCGTTTAGTGAATGCCGGAGCAAAGGATGTTCATATGTCGTTATTTGATAACGTAGTGGATACCTCTGGTTTGTACAAGAAGAGCGACCAAACACCGTATGAATACAACGGCCACTGGTCCTGGATTTACGTGTATAACAACGAAGTATCGAAGGTGATTGACGGAAAGAAAACAACCATGATGCAATGGCTGGCCTCCAAAACATTGGACTGAAAGGTATAGCTAGCAAATGAAAATAGCAATATGATGTAATAGGCTTCTTTAAAGTTCAATGAAAAACTATTGAAAAATAGATTATGCTTTTGGGAAGCCAGCTTTACCGTACATTCTCTGAGTCATTCGTTAACAACACGTTATCGCTCGGCATTATCAGTTCCTTATTGGGTTTTCGCAAAATCCTCATGTATAAAACTCCGTCAACAAATAATTGACGGAGTTTAATTGTTCTCTTTTACTTATTCACTTCAATCAGCCCGTCCGGTTTTTCCCGATTAGAGAGTAATTCGGATACCGTAACGAAGGTGTATCCTCTCTTCTTGAGCTCGGGTAGAATAATTTTCAAGGCTTCAACGGTTTGTGTACTTTGATGTACATAATCGTGCATAAGGACAATGTCACCGTTACGGGCGTTGCGAAGGACCTTATTAGCGATGCGATGCACACCAGGTTTTCGCCAATCTAAGGTGTCCTGATGCCAGGACCATAAAATAATTTTCAGCCCTTTCTCCTTGGAGAGCTTAACCAGCGAATCGGTATAGGAGCCGCCGGGTGGCCTAAAAAGATGGGTTCCCGTACCAGTTGCCTGAACGATGCTCGCCTGAGCTTGATCCAATTCGGACAGAGCTTTGTTTCGGGAAATGTACTGAAAGGATGAGTGAAGAAAGGTATGGTTGCCAACTTCATGCCCTTCTTCTCGTTCCCGTTTGACAAGGTGAGGCAGCTTTTCGACACGACTGCCGACGACAAAAAAGGTCGCTTTAGCATCATATTCTTTAAGCAAATCCAAAATGGCAGGCGTGTTGCTTTCGTCAGGTCCGTCATCGAATGTGAGAGCGATAAGCTTACGATGGGTAGGAACTTCCCATACAATGTCGCCCCGTTCTTCGTAATAGGCCCTTCCCTTTGTAGGAGCAGGGGAGGCGTATGATGTGGCTTGTGCATTGGTAGATGGAGTGGGGCAAGAGCTGATACACAGTAAAGAAACAGCGATTCCAGCGCACAGCAAACGGTTATATTTCATAAGGCTTCTTCTCCGTTCTAACGTATTCTCACATTAGCTTGCCAAGAAGAAGCATATACCATTCCTCGTTTCTGAAATTCATCCATTCCAATCACTTAAAATTAGATCTAATTGCTTCTTCAGCAAGGCGCAGATTACGGAGTTATGCTCAAAAAGAGTGATAGCTTGCTTGTTGATAACATCCTGTACCCATGATAAGTTGTACATATCCATCCTTGGTTTCAATGTGCAGTTGAGGTAGGTCATTGTCCAGTTCGTGAGAGTCTTAATCTAACGAAAAATGAAGAGGTCGACGGGACAAGCCGCAAAAGCTGATCTGAGGTCAAGGAGCTGCGACTCGTTTCTGAACTTCGAACAGGAGATGAGACGGGATGAAAACAAATGAAAAAGAGTTGCGAGCTATTAGTCTGACGTTAGAAGCGGGCGAACACATCCGATCATATATGGGGTGTACGTATGATTTGAAACAGAGCTCCCAGAAGATATCGCTTCATGGAATGCTGGCAGTGACGTCCGAACGAATCATCTTTTATTCCTGCACTATGGGTACTCCTTGGGTCAAGTTCATCAATTATCACCATATTTCACTGGCTAAGCTAGATAAGGATTTGTCGGATTCTAGGGGGAACATCACGCTGATCAATCAGGGTGTGAACGAGGTGTTCACCCACCTGCCGAGTGGAGATTGTATAGAGGGATTTGTAGCTGTACTAGAGCAAGAAGCAGGTATCTCTTGTGAGAACTAATGATTATGGAAAACAAATAACTAAAACCTCCAACTTCGTAATGTGCCAAGAAGGCTCCTTACAGAATTTGGAGGTTTTTTTGTCTTTTAATTAGAGAGAGATATGGATCGAGCGCTAACTCAACAGGGTTATAACCAATAAATTATATAATACCAGCGGCAGAATGACATTGTTGTAGGCATAGGAGCGATCAGGGGTTGTGGTGCCTGAGAAGGGTGAGTGATATTGCTGAGGGACTCTCAGATACAAATGATCCGCATCGATGTGCACAATCGTTCCTTCATATACTTGATGATCCATCGTTTGGACCCTGACCGTGTGATTCATGTAGGGGCTTAATTGATAATGCAAATGATCGCGGATATTTTTGAGTTCCGCCTGTAATTCCGGTCTAGCTTGATATAAAGTTTGCGGACTGACGGTGTTGTACGGCATTCGCCTCTAACCTCCATACCATGTAATGATGCATCGTATGCAGGAGTCTATGTCTTTGTGCTCATACCTATAGAGAGTTGCTTTTACAAAAAGAAAAAACATTAACATTTTACTCCAGCCCACTTGACGTTCCCTTTACATCGAAACGATACACTTACTGAGGTTGGTTTGAAAAGAAAGGGGCGATCCGTTTTGGGTGAGCTTAACAAATCTATGGGACTGGGGACGAGGAGTCAGCAACAGACTTCGTCTAAAGCCCGCATACGCACGGGTTCGCTAAAAATTCAAAGACTGCGCGAAAACGCGCTGGCGTATACCTTTTTGGCTCCATCGCTTATTTTGTTTGCTGTATTTATGTTTTATCCGATGATCAAGTCCGTTTATCTCAGCTTGCATTCTACAGATCCCGCAGGAAACGTTGCAGCTTATGTGGGGTTAGATAATTTCACTACACTTTTCAGCTCGGGACTGTTTCTGCAAGGGATTAAGGTGACACTCCTGTTTGCACTGCTAACAGTACCAGTAGGTATTTTATTGGCGCTGGTACTGGCTGCACTTACACACAGTAAATTACGGGGAATGCGTATCTTCCAGTTTGCCTTTTCCCTGCCGATGGTGTTGTCGGTCGGTTCATCTGCGGTCATTTGGAAATTTCTTTTTCATCCGACACTGGGGATGTTCAACTATGTGCTTTCCCTACTACATATCAATCCGGTTCCATGGCTGACCAGCCCGGATTGGGCGCTGTTCTCAGTAGCCATGATGACCATCTGGATGAATCTAGGCTTCAATTACATTATCTTATCAAGCGGACTTCAAGGGATTCCAGATGACATGTATGAAAGTGCCAAAATGGACGGAGCTGGCCCGCTCGTCACGTTCTGGCGTATCTCCATGCCACTGTTATCACCGACGATCTTTTTTGTAACAGTAGTTTCCATCATTGGAGCCTTCCAGTCTTTTGCTCAAATTAACATTTTGACCAAAGGCGGCCCGGTGAACAGTACGAATGTATTCGTGTATTCCATCTATCAGGAAGCTTTCGTTAATTTCCGGTTCGGAACGGGGAGCGCGCAGGCGATTGTCTTGTTTGCTGTCATTCTGCTGCTCACGATGATTCAGTTCAAATGGGTGGAAAGAAAGGTGCATTACCAATGAAAAGACACCTGAATTCAACATTGCTGTATGTGCTGCTTACGATTGCAGCTGCTCTCATTTTGTATCCGGTTATATATACGTTTTTTATGGCAGTCATGTCGCCGGAGGAAGCAAGCGCTTATCCACCAAGCTTTCTTCCACATTCTTTTCATTTGGCGAATTTCACTGAAGTGTTTGAAATTGTTCCGATTGCAGCCTTTATTGGAAATACATTTCTCATTTCGGGTCTGACCATGATTGGGCAGCTGATTACAGCTAGCTTGGCGGCCTACGCTTTTGCCAAAATGGAATTCAAGGGAAAAAACTTCATTTTCAGCATGTTTGTAGCGACGATGATGATCCCTTGGGAAGTGACCATTATTCCGAACTACCTGACGGTACGAAGCTGGAACTGGCTTGATACATATCAAGGATTGACGGTTCCTTTTCTGGCGACGGCATTCGGAACATTCCTGTTAAGGCAATTTTTTCTCCAGCTTCCCAAGGAACTGTTTGAGGCGGCTCGTATGGATGGGTGCGGGCATATCCGTTACTTTCTGTTCCATGTGCTTCCGTTATCGCGCCCTGCGCTCGGAACACTGGCTGTGTATTCGTTCCTGAATATGTACAATTCGTACCTCTGGCCTTTACTGATCACCAATAGCGAGAATATGCGCACGGTACAGATCGGAATATCCATGCTCGAATTTCAGGAATCGACTTCATGGAATTTGGTATTTGCGGGTACGGCCCTTGTCATTTTACCGTCTCTGCTCCTGCTGATCTTTGGACTAAAACAGTTGGTTCGTGGAATGGCAGCGGGCGCGCTTAAAGGCTGATCACATATGTCAAATGAAAAGCAACACCTGCGCAAGCAGCCCATATACAGAGCTTCAACACACAAGAATACGCAAGAGAATGCCAATTCAAGAATCATTTAATCAAAGGGAGAGAAGAGAGATTATGAGATTTTTTCGTCTGAAAAGTGCATTGACCCTGCTTATTCTGACTGCCATGGTGGTTGCAGCAGGTTGTAGCAATAATACTGCTGCAGAGAAGCCGAGTAATGGTAGTGATGGGGGAGCAGCGGCTTCTCCAGTGAAGCTGACTTGGTGGCATTCGATGTCCGGTAACGGTGAAAAAGCAATCAAGCAGATCGCTGCTGACTTTAACGCCAGTCATAAGGACATTCAGGTAGAGCCAGTATATCAAGGCAAATATGATGACAGCTTGAACAAGCTGAAAGCGTCGCTTGGTTCCAACAGCGGACCGGACATCATTCAGGTATACGAAATCGGTAGTAAATTTATGATCGACTCCAAAATGATCACACCTGTACAACAATTTATTGATGCAGATAAGTTCGATCTGTCGCAGCTAGAGCCGAATATTACACGATACTACACGATAGATGGTAAATTGAACGCCATGCCGTTCAATACGTCAAACCCGATTTTATATTACAACAAGGACGCATTCAAAGCCGCAGGACTTGATCCAGCTAATCCTCCGAAAACGTATGATGAGTTCGAAAAGGCTGCAAAAGCCTTGAGCAAGGATGGTAAATCCGGTGCTTCCATTGCCATCTACGGCTGGTTCATGGAGCAACTGTTTGCCAATCAGAACGCGGATTATGTGAATAATGGCAATGGTCGTGATCAAGCGGCAACGGAATCCATGCTGAATTCGGATGCCGGTGTAAAAACGCTGACGTGGTGGAAGAAAATGATCGATGAAAAGGTTGTATCCAATCTGGGACGTAACTCGGACGACACGGCAAAGGCTTTTTCCGCAGGACAAATTGCGATGACGCTGGATTCCACCGCTTCGCTGCGTAATATTGTGGAGCAGGTTGGCGATAAATTTGAAGTAGGCACAGGATTCCTGCCAAGAGCCAATGAAGCTAAAGAAGGCGGCGTGGTTGTAGGCGGCGCAAGCTTGTACATCATGAACAACAAGCCCGAAGCTCAGCAGAAGGCAGCATGGGAGTTCATTAAATTCGTCGCTTCCCCAGCTGTACAGGCACAATGGAGTGTAAATACCGGGTACTTCCCGATCACGAAAGCAGCCTATAACGAGAAGGTACTCAAAGATAATATGGTAAAATATCCGCAATTCCAGACGGCGGTTGACCAATTGCACGCATCGGCACAATCCACCGCTACACAGGGCGCGGTGATGGGCGTATTTCCAGAAGCGCGTCAAATCGTAGAAGGTGCAATTGAGGCCGTTCTGAGTGGCCAGCAACAGCCAAAACAGGCATTGGATCAAGCTGCACAAGAAATTACAGGCAAAATTGCTCAATACAATCAAACCGTAAAAAAATAGTCGGCCTTCCCTTAAAATCGGTTGATAATCTGTAGAATGGCCCCCTTATCATCCGATTTTATGACATAACGGATCGAATGAGTGACCCCCTCACTTATTCGATCCGTTTTTGCATTTTCATTTTTAGAATGAGTGTTTAGACGAAATGTCTAAAATGAATTATTTTCATTTTTCCTATTGCTGGATAACTAAAAATGGGCTTATAATAAATACATAATTTTTGTACTGGACGGTCAGTTCAAAAAAGGAGGAAGCATGAAACAGCAGACAAAGGAAATTATTTTTAACGGCGCACTCAAAGCTTTTTCCGAACGAGGCTTTAATGAAACAAATATGGAGGAGATTGCCAAGGTATGCGGCATAGCCAAGGGCACCCTGTATTACAATTTTAAAAACAAGCAAGATTTGTACATTTACATTTTGAAGATGGGGATGGAGCGTTTTGTCCGGGATATCCATGAAGCAATGGCTCATACTCCTAAAGATCAGGTGGAGCTTAGGGTTCGTAAGCTGATCCAAGTACATATTGAGTTTATTGTGAGAGAGCCGGACTTTTGCCGTCTATTGGTCAGTAAGGGCTGGGTTTCACAAGAGCAGCATTTTAATATTAGGCAGGTGCTGGCTGATTATTTTGATTTTATGGAGGCAGAGATCGATTCCGGTAAGTTATATGGGAAAATTTCAAGTAAGCTGGATGCCAAAACAACAGCCAATTGCTTATTTGGGATTTATATTTTTGCTCCAATGCGGTCTATGGTTTGGGGCGAAACGATGAATCTGCAAGAGGTTCGAGAAAGTATTGAAGTATTTGTGTGTAATGCATTGGGCATGCAACATTAATAGACAGATGGAGTGATGAGAACATGAAAGCTAAAAAATATACGATTTACGTCGTACTTATTATTTTAATCGCGGTTGGAATATATGCCTTGACTGCTTTTCCACGGGGTGGAAGCAGCTTGTCTGCGGATCAGTCTTCTTCCATTCCTACGGCTTATGTGGAGTCGGATACCCTCAATGCCAGCTTTAAAATGGCAGGACGGATTGACCAGATGCTCGTCAAAGAAGGCGATCAGGTTAAAAAGGGGCAGGTGTTAGCCCATCTGGAAAGTCGCGAGTTGGAAGATAAGGTGAAGCAGGCACAGGCGGCATTGCTGGCAGCCAAGAGTAATGTATCCAAAGCAAAAGCTGGAGTGTTGCAGGCTCAAGCAGGAGTAGGCCAGGCACAGGCCACTGTGAGTGCTGCTCAGGCCAAGAAAAGCCAAGGTACGACATCGGTCAGTGTGACCGCAGAGGCTTCCTCCAGCCAGATTGAACAGGCCAAAGCGGCTGCGAACGCCGCCAAGGCAAAACTGGATGCCCTCAAGAGCGGGGCAAGACCGCAGGAGCTTGAGCAATTGCAAGTATCTGTGAAGATATCCAAGGAAACGCTGGACCTGACCGTTAAAAATTTGGAGCGTGCCAAAAAGCTTCAAGAAGCCGGAGCAGCAACCCAGGCATCTTTGGATCAAGCGACATTGGAACATCAACAGGCAGTGGCCAAATATAATGCAGAGTCGCAAAAATTGGATATGGCACGGGAGGGAAGCCGCAAGGAGGAAATTACGGCGGCTGAAGCTCAATACCGTCAAGCCTTGGCTGCGGTGAAGGAAGCACAGGCAGGAGCGGGCAAAGTTGCTGTGCAACAGGAAGATGTCAAAGCTGCTCAGGCTTCGGTAGAGCAAGCGCAATCCGCTGTGAAGGCGGCGCAATCCACAGTTGAGCAGGCTCAATCTGCGGTTGCAGGTGCCAATGCTCAGGTAGCCCAAGCGGAAGCCGCGCTTCAAGAGGCTCAGACCTATTTGAGCTACACTACGCTATATGCGTCAGAAGATGGAATCATAAAATCCAAGTCGCTTAGCTTAGGTGAAATGGCTAGCGCAGGATTCCCGGTCTATACCATTGAAACTTCGACACAACGTTGGGCTAAATTCTATGTACCTGAAACGTCTCTGAACGGTCTTCAAGCAGGGGATACAGTCCAAATTAAATTGCTGTCTGGCGGTAAGGAGCTGAAGGGTAAAGTCATTCTGTTAGAATCGGCTGCGGACTTTGCCATTCAAAAACCGAGCCAAAGCTCCGGTGACAAGGATGTCCGTTCCTTCGGTGTTAAAGTAGCATTGCCAGACCTTGCTGCTTCGGTTCCAACAGGCTCCACGGTTCTGTTTACAGGCAAAGGGGCGCAGTAATATGCAGGATTCACAGGAAAGACTTCGTATCCGCGATGTGTTTCGCGAGGAATGGCTGAGCATCTTCCGGGACCGCCGCTTTATGGCTATTCTGCTGATTACGCCGATTGTGTATACGATACTATTCGGCTTCCTGTATTCACATCAGCGGATTACCGAGATGCCTGTCACAGTGTACGACGGAGATAATTCGCAGCTCAGTCGCCAGATCATTCAGGCGTTTGATTCGACCGATTCATTTGCCGTTACACGGCAAGCGACCAATCAGGAAGATGTTGTCCGTCAGGTAGAGACCGGGGAAGCTAAGGTCGGAATCGTCATTCCCGACAACTTTACGACTCGGCTTAAGCATGGGGAAAATCCACCCGTGCTCACGCTGATTGACGGCAGTAATATGATGTATTCCAACAGCGCCAGTCGGATTGCGAATCAGGTTATTAGCAGCGTGAGTGCCGGAGTATCGGTCAATTCCATGAAGCAAAAGGGAATGAACTCCGATCAGGCTGCCGCGACGCTGACTACGATCCCGTTCCGGTCCAGAGTGTTGTTTAACCCGGTATATGATTATAAGCTTTTCATGCCACTAGGGGTTATTTCTGCGGCTCTCCAGCAGTGTTTGCTGCTTGGTATTGCGTTGTCTTGCACGCGTGATAAGGAAGCAGGCACTTGGGGGAGATTTGGTGCATGGAGAAATACCCCTTGGCGTATGGCTATTGCCAAACTGGCACCGTATTATGCAGCGGGAGCTTTCAATGTGCTGACTGTATTCAGTATCAGCGCTTTATGCTTCGATATTCCGTTTAGGGGACAGGTATTACCGTTGATTTTAGTGTCGCTGGCCTTTAACTTTGCACTGTGCGGGTTAGGATTCCTATTCAGTCTCTTTTCCAAGACTAGAGTGGATGCGACCCAAACCCTGATGTTGATTGCTGTTCCTTCCTTTATGCTATCAGGCTATACGTGGCCATTAGAGGCAATGCCCGGCTTCTTGCGGGGGCTTGCTGAAATATTGCCACTGACGTATTACCTGGATGCTGTACGGAATATCACGCTCAAAGGACTGGATATCACATACATCTTCAAAGATATGATTGCCTTGGGCGTCATTGGTTGTGTGAGTCTGCTGGTGTCCTTCGCGATCTATCCGTTATTCTTTAGACAGCACCAGACGACAGGGCAGCATGCCGATGTGCCCGCTCAAGAAGGATTCACGCTAAAAGGCTGAGAGCAACTTTAAATATGGATATCATAAAAAGGCAGATCAGGATTAAATCCTGATCTGCCTTTCGCTTATTCGTATGGTTTAAAAGTGGAAAAAATATTATTGCGGCGGCTTAAGATCCTCGATAGAATCAATCGGCACATAGGATGGAACGACAAGCCCGGACATAACGCCAGTCATGCTGGTTCCGATGTCATCCACCTTATCCTTGTATTGAGCCCAATAATCAGCATGCGTCAATGGAAGCCAAGCGGCAGCAGTAGCATCTACACTTCCGCCGGCCACGCCAGTCCACATTGGGCCGATTTCCACTTGCAGGGCTGTTACTTTATAGCCCAATTTTTGTTCCAATACATATTTCAATACGTTCGTACTGGCAATTTCAGAATCCCAAGCAGCGTAGCTCAGCTTCAAAGGATCACCGTTGACGGGCTGTAGGCCCTTGATCCATTCCTGAACCTTGTCAGGATGTTTATCAGCCCAGTTCTTGGCAGCCTGTTGTGGGGCAGTACCGTCCTGAATCGCGATCATCACTTCACCCATATCTTCAGCAGTCCACTTAAATCTGCTTAGAAATTCATAAGCCACTGGAGCATCCTGCTTCAAGCCTTTGCGGGCGATGGTATGAATTTCTTCCTTATCACCGTACGCTTTTTTAGGATCTTTCAAGTATTTTAAATCATATTTATTAAACATCCAGTGAGGAGTCCAACCTGTTACGACGATAGGCTGCTTGGCTTTGATAGCTTTATCCAGTGTAGCGGTCATAGCAGCCCCAGAGCTTTCAAGCAGCTTCCAGTCGGATAAGCCATAGTCATTCATAGCTTTAGCGGTCAGCTTCATTAGTCCGGCTCCAGGGTCGGTACCGACAATGCGGTAGCCGACCTCTTTGCCAAAGTCCCCAGTTGTGGCGGAAGCCGGAGCCGCTTCGGCTCCGTTATCCTGCAAATCAGTAATCGATTTAACATCCATGTAAGCTGGAACGACCAATCCGGTTTTAACACCACTCATATTAGCCCCAAGATCGTCGAGCTTATCCTTGTATTTAGCCCAGTAATCCGCATGGGTTAACGGCAGCCATGCCGCAGGTGAAGCATCTACATCACCACTAGCGACACCCGTCCACATAGGACCTGCTTCCACTTGCAGTGCGGTTACTTTATAACCTAGTTTGTTTTCCAAAATATATTTCAGCAAATTCGTGCTGGCAATTTCAGAATCCCAAGCCACATAACTTAGCTTGAAGGTGTCACCTTTGACAGGTTGCAGTCCTTGAGTCCATTCCTGAACCTTGTCGGCATGTTTCTCCGCCCAATCCTTGGCAGCTTGCTCAGGACTGGTTCCGGCTTGAATGGCGACCATCATTTCACCCATATCTTCTGGTGTCCATTTGAAACGTTTCAGAAACTCATAAGCGATAGGAGCATCCTGTTGCAATCCTTTACGGGCAATCGTATGAATACCCTCGGCTTCACCATAAGACTTCTTAGGGTCTTCCAAATATTTGAGATCATACTTGTTGAACATCCAGTGTGGAGTCCAACCTGTAATAATGATCGGTTTTTTCGCTTTAATGGCTTTGTCCAGTGTGGCCGTCATGGCTGCACCGGAACCTTCAACGAGCTTCCAATCAGACAAATTGTAGTCTTGAATTGCTTTGGCAGTCGATTTCATAATGCCTGCCCCGGCATCAATACCGATAATTTTGTAACCGACTTCTTCGCCAACCGGGTTGGCAGCAGCGTTACCTTTGCCAGATGCGGAATGATCCGTACCAACAAAATATTGAGATGCACCAGCGATCAAAATGACAGCTGTAACTGCAGAAGTAATCCATACTTTTTGCTTGCTGGATACGCGGCTTTTGCCTTTTTGCGTAGGTTTAAACAGGTTTTGCGTAAAACGGTCAAGCACAATAGCCAGAACGACAACAGCTAGGCCGGCTTCAAAACCTTTACCGATTTGCAGCTGTGTCACAGCACGGTACACAACAGCACCGATGCCTTCTGCACCGATCATGGAAGCAATAACAACCATGGACAGTGACAGCATGATCGTCTGGTTAATACCAGCCATTAAGGTAGGCAAAGCCAGTGGAAGCTGAACTTTGAACAGCTTTTGCGCAGATGTTGAACCGAAAGCGTCTGATGCTTCGATCAGCTCACCCGATACTTGCATAATCCCCAAGTTGGTCATACGAATGGTTGGGGGGATAGCAAAGATAACAGAAGCGATAACACCTGGTACAACACCTAGGCTGAAAAAGGTAACCGCTGGGAGCAAGTACACGAACGCAGGCATCGTCTGCATAAAATCAAGTAAAGGCGTGATAATGCGTGATGCGGATTTACTGTATGCACACCAGATCCCGATGGGAATCCCGATAACAATGGATACGAGCGCAGACGTGATGACCAGTCCCAGCGTATTCATTGTTTCACTCCAATAGCCGAGATTATCAATTAGCAGGAAGCCGATGACAGTAAACAGCGTAAGCTGAACCCGCCCGATCATAAAGGCGATAATCCCGATAATCACGATGAACACCAGAGGGTGCGGAAGCATGAACAGGCCTGAGAAAAAGCCTACTACAGCTTCTATAATGGAAGAAATAACATTAAACAATCCAGCCAGATGAATACCCATCCAGTCGACAATGGATTGAATCCACTCAGCGATTGGCAGTTTCGGTATCATGGGCATTCACCTCCTTCATAGTGGTAACATCTCCACCAAGTGCGCCGAGCAATGCTCCACGGACGATAACGCCCAGTAGCTTCTGCTTATCATCGACTACAGCCAGCGGTACCTTGGACGAGCTTGTAATTTCAAACAAATCATTAATGACAGTCTCGGCAGGAACCTGCGGTCCGTCAGTGATCAAAATATCTTCAATCTTCAAATTGTTGCGCAGTGCATGAACAGCATCCTCGGCGTTAATAACACCCAGTAGCTTTTTGGTGCGGTCAATGACGAACAAATTGGAAATCCCACGCTCCCGCATCAATTCCAGAGCCACACGCGGACCACGATCCATGGTAATGGTTTCTGGACGAAGCATGACATGAGCAGCCGTCAATACCTTGGACAGATCCACATCCTCGACGAAGCGGGCTACATAAGAGTTAGCCGGTTGGATCATAATTTCTTCCGGTGTACCGATTTGTACGACCGCACCGTCTCGCATCAATGCAATCCGGTCACCAATCCGCAACGCTTCATCCAGATCATGGGTGATAAACACAATTGTTTTCTTCATTTTATCTTGAAGCTCCAACAGCTCATCCTGCATGTCACGGCGAATAAGAGGGTCCAACGCACTGAACGCTTCATCCATCAGAAGTACTTCAGGGTCATTAGCCAGCGCCCGTGCCAGACCGACACGCTGCTGCATACCGCCACTCAATTCATCGGGCATTTTATCGCCCCAGTTTTTAAGACCAACCAGTTCCAGCGCTTGTTGCGCCTTTTCCTGACGCTGTGCTTTTTCTACCTTTTGAATTTCAAGACCATATTCTACATTCTCTAATACAGTCCGATGTGGGAACAGGGCGAATTTTTGAAAAACCATGCTGATGGTTTTACGACGAACTTCGCGAAGTTGTTCTTTGTTCATCTTACGGAGATCTTTGCCGTGGACCAGAATTTCACCGGAGGTAGGCTCAATCAAGCGATTTAGCATTCGCACCAAAGTGGACTTGCCACTGCCCGATAGACCCATAATTACGAAAATTTCACCTTGCTTAATTTCCATGTTGGCCTTATTGACACCAACAGTAATCTGTTTTTCTTTGGCCAACTTTTCCTTGCCCCAGCCTTGCTCCAGGAGCGGAACACCTTGCTCTGCGTGAGGACCAAAGAGTTTGCTGACATTTTTGACTTCCAAAATCGTCATACATACACCTCTTCTTTCTATACTTTGCTTGGTATTAACCCCATGTTGCATTAAGGATTGAGTATAAAAATCATAATTCTGAACATCCTGAACGGTTAATGACAAAATTAATTGTAACAGAAGCATTGCTTACATTTCAAACAAAAAAACTGTTCATAAAGTACGTACAGAAAAAACTGTACAAAGTTTCCTTTGATATGCTCCTTCGTTCTATAGAATGCTCAAACATTCGGAACTTTACAACCGATAGTGCTTTTTTTAAAATAGACAATGAAATATAACCATAAGAAAAAGATTTATGTATATCCATAATTTTAAAAGTTTACTATCATTAGCAATTTTGCGAATTATGATTTTGAACGATCCATGCTGTTGTAATATAGACAGAAGCTTTGTTTTTGAAACATTTCATTTATATTGAAAGATTTCATACATTGCGTCAAAGCTAATCTTTTACGGGTAAATCGTTCATACTAGGTTGTGCAAAATGCTCTAAAATTAGGAGGTTGCAAGCATGAGCTTGTACCAGTTAGGTGATGAGCAGCAGGCTTCGCTGCAAAAAATTCGCAAACGTGTTATAGAAGCTATAGGTAAAAACATGGACCTGTAT
This sequence comes from Paenibacillus sp. FSL P2-0322, assembly GCF_037975315.1. Classification (NCBI taxonomy): domain Bacteria; kingdom Bacillati; phylum Bacillota; class Bacilli; order Caryophanales; family Paenibacillaceae; genus Paenibacillus; species Paenibacillus sp. FSL P2-0322. Next base: position 1,515,166 of record NZ_CP150243.1, read on the forward strand.
GGGATCACTTTGTCTGCGGGGCATTTATACGGTTTGCTTTTTTTTGCGGATAAACCGATGACGCTGGACGAGATGGGCCGTGAAATGGAAATGAGCAAAACGAGCATGAGTACAGGAGTTCGAACATTATTGGATCTGAAAATGGTAAATAAGGTATGGAGCAAGGGCTCACGCAAGGACTTGTATGAAGTCGAATATGACTGGCATCAAACCTTCACTGATTTCTTCGCTATTAAATGGAGAAAAGCGGTAGAAACAAATTTACTGGTGTTGCGCAAAGCCATTGATGAGCTGGACAGATTGATGAATCAGGGGGAAGAGTACGAGGAATTTAAGGCGATTCTTCAGCAAGATCGTATGAAAATGAAGCAGGCCGTCGCTTATTACAAGTGGCTAGACCGACTAATTGACTCTATGGAAAGCGAAGAAATTTACAAGCTGATTCCCAAAGAAGAAGTTCGGGATTAATCGCTATTTCTCTATCTTGTTTATAAAAATGCCGGAGCGCAAAAGTGCTTCCGGTATTTTTTGGTTTGGCCGTGTGCAAAGGGTATAATAGAGATATGTAAAGATTGATATTATACCGTTGTGTTGAACATACGAAATAAAGGAGGCTTCATGATGGAGAGTATTACAGTACATACTCGTTTAGGTCAATTACGTGGGGAAACGGGGAATGGATATCATGTATGGAAAGGTATCCCATATGCACAGCCTCCTATTGGAAAACTACGTTTTCACGCACCCCAGCCTTTGGAGTCTTGGGAGGGTGTACGGGCTGCGACGAGTTTTGGGCCAATCTGTCCGCAACCTATGCCATCCGCTGAAAGCATGACTGGAAATCTGGTGGAACCGCCTGAGCAGTCAGAGAATTGCTTATACCTGAACATTTGGACACCTGCTTCGAAGGCTCCTGAGAAGGGACGTCCGGTGATGGTGTGGATTCATGGCGGTGCCTTTGTCACGGGGTCCGGGATTATACCTTTATATGACGGGGAACGCATGGCGAAGAATGGCGATGTTGTGGTTGTTACGATCAATTATCGATTGGGGCCGTTAGGATTTTTGCATCTGACTCCAAAGGGAGATGGCCTGACCTCTAATGCGGGACTGCTGGATCAGATCGCTGCGCTGGAATGGGTTAGGGATCACATCTCTGCCTTTGGCGGTAACCCGGATGAAGTAACGGTGTTCGGTGAATCGGCAGGGGCGATGAGTATTGCCGCTTTATTGGCGATGCCAGCAGCTGAGGGACTGTTCCAGCGTGCGATTTTGCAGAGTGGTGCGTCGCAGGTATTGTCAACTTCACAGGCTGAACAAGTGACGGCTGTGTATCTGCAGCAGCTGGGTGTGGACACTCAGCATCCAGAACGGTTGTTTACGCTGCCGACAGATGCGCTGATGCTAGCTATGGCGAAGACGCATGAAGTCATCGGACCAGGGATGGCGATGATCTATCAACCTGTCGTGGACGGTGTGACCTTGCCAGATGTACCGCTGTCTGCAATCGCGCAAGGTTCAGCAAAGCAGGTATCCGTTTTGATTGGAACGAACTTGCATGAGGGGGCCTATTTCATCCGAAAAGAATCCCATCTAATGAACAAGTCAACAGCGAGTCAGGCATTGGAGATGATGACGGGCATGTCAGACATCGGCGACCTGATAGAACCATTTCCGGTTACGATTGAGGGACAGGCGCAAATGTTGACTGATCTATTTTTTTGGCGTCCTGCGTTGGCTCTTGCTGTTGCGCAGTCGGCGCATACGCCTGTATGGATGTATCGTTTTGATTGGACATTGCCGGGGCATCCTACCTTTGGACAAGCGGTTCACGGTGCCGAAATTGCGTTTGTTTTCGATAATCTGGAGCTGCTAGGTAAGCTTGGATTAGAGATTCAACCGTCGATGCAGAAGCTGGCTCAAGCTATGCAGCAGGCATGGGTTGCTTTTGCACGTGATGGGAAGCCTGTGCTGTCGGAGGGGGCTTGGCCAATGTACGACAGGGAAGAGCGGACTACAGCTATTTTCCATCAGGATATTAAGGTAGAGCACGACCCCGAAGGAGATAGACGCCGTCAGTTAATCGGTCAGATGACCATATAAGTAGACAAGAGAGAGCATCCTAAGAACTCTAATGTAAAAAGCCTTCGCCCGTAATTTGTATACGGACGAAGGCTTTTGTTAGTCATAAGATGTATTGCTGTTCATTCTTACTTGCATGAAATTGCAACGCTGCAATGTGTAAGTTAAATCTTAAATCGCTTAACCAGCTGTTGCAAATCCTGCGCCATGTTGGACAACTCCTGAGACGAAGATGCGATTTCCTCCATGGCCGCCATTTGCTCCTGAGCGGCAGCAGATGTTGTCTGCGAACTGTCCGCTGAATTGCGAGACAGACTTGCCAAATGGGTGACAGTAGCGGAAACTTCCTCTGTACTGGCTGAGATTTGTTCAGCTGCAGCGGATACACTTTGAATTTGTTCCACGATATGAGATGTAGAGCGTTCAATATTCGTAAATGCACCTTCTGCATCTTGGCTAATACGTAATCCTTCACCTACCTGGTTACGAACATTACCGTTCATGGTAGCGGTGGAGCGTTGAATCAAATCGAGCATCTGAGTAATGATCTGACTGATGGAATCCGCGCTTTCCTTGGATTGCTCAGACAGCTTGCGTACCTCTATAGCGACTACGGCAAATCCACGTCCGGCTTCGCCTGCTCTGGAAGCTTCAATAGACGCGTTCAGAGACAACAAATTGGTTTGCTTGGCAATAGCGGCAATAGCTGTATTCATCTGCTTCGCATCGTCCGAGAGCTGGGATAGCTCATCCATCAGGCTAGCTGTTTGGCTTACAGCTTCCAGAATACGGTCCATTTGTGTCCGCACATGGCTGATCATTTGACTGCCTTGAGCCACATCATGCTCGGTTTGTCCTGCTGAATCCACGATGGAGCTTGCCGATTCGGCAATGGTGCTGACACCCTTCGCCATTTCTTCAACGGCATTAGCGGTTTGCTCGGACGCCTCGGCGCTGGTGGCTGCATTTTCCGCGGATTCCATAACCGTTTCCGCTACGTGTTGTACGGACTCCGTCGTTTGCTCTGTGCTTTCCTTGATCATCAGAGAAGAGGAAGCAAGTCGGGAGGACGTTTGATTGACCTCGGAAACCATCGTATGCAAGGAATGCGTCATCTGGTCAAAATTCTGTGCCAGTTCGCCGAACTCATCCTTGCTGGATAGATTAACACGTTCGGTCAGATTTCCGTCACGGACGATGCGTGTTCCTGCTTGCAGCTTGCGCAGCGGAATTAAGAACGAGCGGACCATAAGCACAATGATGATTGCAGCGGCAAGTATGGAAATGACAATCACAATTAGGCTTTGCTTCAGAATCGGTTGGGCTGCATCACTGTAATCCTCCAGATCCGACAGTGCGACAATGCTCCAACCGGTGAGAGGGTCCTTAAGTGTAAAGGCCAGCATATCTCGATTCATAAATTGAATTTGCGACATGGAAGGAGTATCATTTTCGACGGTTGTCGCCACTTCGGGAAGTCCCTCTATGGCGTCAGCAGGTTTTTTGCCTGCCTTGTTAAAGGCTGTTCCAGTCCCAGATACAACTTTATGTTCAGAATCAACAATAATGAGTCCTCCGCGTTCACCAATCTTAACAGACTGCAGACTTTCACCCATTTTGTCCAGATTCAAAGCCAATGAAACAGCTCCTTCACCGTCCTCCAGCGTTCCCGATATATTAACGACTAAATTCCCTGTCGTGACGCTGGCAACTGGAACACCGACGAATACCTTTCCCTTTTCCAGCATTGCATTTTTGTACCATTTTCTCTCCCGGGGGTCATAATCGTCCTCCTGTTTTTTCGGCGAACGTATGTATTGCCCTTTCGCATTGCCGAGAAGCGCGGCATCTAGCTCGGGATGAGCCTTGACGATGACATCCAACTTTTTCTGAAGGGCCTCTTGGTTGGTACCAATGGAATCAGATTTGATTTCAGTGGTAAGCACGTCCAGGTCTTTCATAATGGGCGCTACATACTGATTGACATTGCTTCGGATCAGATACAGATTCGTGTATACGGAACCGCCCATTTGCTGACTGAGTTGTGTCGTAGCCCCCTGATAGGAAAAGTACCCGATAAGTACGCTCGGAATCAATAACACAGCCAAAAAAGATATTATTAATCTTGTCCTCATTAAATAAAACTGCTTGAGAAACCTGTTCCACCACGGAACTGTTTGTTTTGTTTTAGTCATAGTTATTGCTCCTCTGTGTCTGATGATCACTACATTGTTTTATTCGACAGAAACCGACGAATTTTATAGATGTAATCTTTGAGAAACGAGGAATAATTGCATGTTTTAGACACTTTTTTCGGAAAATAGGTCTAAAGAACTATGATTTATATGAATACGAATACATAAAAAGCCAAATCAGAGATGCAAAAGCATCTACACAATTTGGCTTGGGTGAGTCATGTAAGGGACATTGAACTGTTAATTTTTTTGCTGACGTGAAATCATAAAGAGCGTAATCCAGATGAGCATAAAACCAGTCAATTGCGCTACAGTGACAATTTGCTGAAATGCGATCCAGTTAATCACGACACCAACCATGGGAAAGCTTAATTCTGCCATCGTAGCATAAGACGCTTTGGTCGTACTTAAGCCTTTGTAATACAGCAATAAGCTAAGAAGACCCGGAAGCAATGCCTGCAATAGCAGATTGATAATCACAGCTGCGCCCGCCCATGTACCGGCAGGCATATTCCATGGCGCATGCTCTACAGAGGTGAGGACAATCAGCAGAGGAAGCGCGACCATGAAGCGGAGGGAGGTTACCGTTTCATATTTCATTGAACGAAGCAAGTAACTTCCCATGACTGTCGAACCGCCCCACAGAACTGCTGCACCGAGTGCAAGTAGACTACCGACCTGGACAAAATCACGAACATGTCCGAAGGGGAGCGACCAACCGAAGGTCAGAAGATACGTCCCGAACAGAGCGACGACAATTAATAATCCAAAATGACGCGGCAACATTTCCTTCAAAATAATACGAGCTAGAATAATAGCGACCAAGGGTTGAAGCTTCTGGAGTAAGAGTACAGCATTCAAATCACCATTGCTGAGTGCCATGGTGAAAATTACGCTGGCCAGAGCCGAGCCACCCCACGAGACGAACAAAATAGCGAAAACTTGACGAAGCCGTACCGCTTTGAGTTCCTCACGATGCTTCCACAGCATCGGTGTCAGAGCGAGGAAAAGCAGCACATGCTCCATTAGTACAATTTGTGTTGAAGTAAATGACTTTAACAAAATAATACGAAACAGCGGGTCTGCGCCCCACAAGGCCGCTCCAATTGCGACCAGCCAAAAACCGCTTTTCATGTGGGAGCTACGATCAAAACCTTTGGATGTTAGTACAGTAGAAGATTGACTCATACTCAATTAGCTCCTTGCGAATACAGGACCGGTGGCACAAAAACCCCCGTCCATGGCGAATGGCCATGCAAGACGGGGGTTGATCAAATAAACTTGCCGCTTTATGCAAGTTAAATGAAGTTACTGCAAAACCAATAACGCAGTATTCATCCACTTCGCGGCATGTTGATATTTCGATCTTCTTCCATCCGGACTTTACCGTCGGCTTTGGCATCTCACCAAATCAGTCCGTATCCTGTTGCCAGATACAGAGTCGCGGGCTTAGCTCCATGAGCCATACCGCCGGTTGGGAATCTCACCCTACCCCGAAGATCCTTATTCCGTTTTTAATTTCTCCTATAGGATATACCTGTTTTAGAATGAAGTCCAGTGAAAAATGTGTGTATATCGAACAATGATTTTCATCTGTTTTTTGAAAGCGCTCTACGAAATTACATATTACGAGGTAATATCCTTATACTCAATACCTCGAATCGCCGCATAAGCCACAAGCATTCCCAGTATAGAGAAGCCGATTTGCACGGGGGCTATGGAGCTAAGTGTAGCGCCGTTATTATTGGAGAAAAGCAATGCTACAATCAGGATTGAGGTCACAATGGTGGTGGGTACAGAGTATCTTCGCATCCCCATATACAGCGGAACCAGTCCCATAAAGCTGGCAGCAACGGCATTGATTAACGTCCGTGCTGATTGTTGCCCCAGTATGGAAAGAGTAAGGTTATCCGGTACAATCAAAACAAACTGGTTGAGCAGATGAATAGCAGCCGTAATGATTATTTCCGAAATAATAATGGACAAGAACGTGAACAGTAATACGACCAAGAGTTTGGCGATCATCAGCTTTTGACGATGAATCGGATACATGAACAAGATCGTAATCGATTTGGACTTAAATTCCCCGACGATAAAGCGGCATAGGAGAACGGAAGCAAACACAATAAATGTAGCTCTTACAAAATTGTCTATTAGATCCAATAGTTGAGTGTACTGTGTGAATTCAGGTATTCCTTCACTTTGACTTTCCAGCGCAATAACACAGAGCAGCCCAAGAATGCATGCATTGGCGATCAGTGCTGAACGGATATAACCCGTCAGATGAAATTTTTTCAGCTCCAACTGCATCAATTTAAGCATGGAGATCACCTCCGTTTAACAGGCGAAAAAAGTAGTCTTCCAGCGTGCTGCTTTTCTGATGAATGGAATCCACCTCTATATCATTTAAGATGAGCGTCTTCGTAATTTGTTTCTGCGGTACATTTGTATCGTAAATACGTATACTCTGTTCATTTATCACCTTTATATTATTCAGGCTCAAATGATGGGAGAGGACGTAGGCCGCCTTCTTACAATCGTTGGTCGTAAATTCGATGTATTCCGTATTGGTTTCCCGCACCTGCTCCATCGATACTTCCTCAATCAGTCGTCCGTGATTAATCACGCCTACCGTATCCGCAATCTGCTCTATTTCCGCTAAAATATGACTGGACACGAGCAGGGTCATCCCATATTCCTTGCATAACATGTGGAATAGCTGGCGGATTTCCTTGATTCCCACTGGGTCCAGACCATTAATGGGTTCATCCAAAATGAGTAGCTCTGGCTTAGTCGCAATAGCGCGGGCAATCCCGAGACGTTGTTTCATTCCTAGCGAAAAATCCTTTACCGGCTTGTCATCTGCATTTCGCAAATTCACTAATTCCAGGGCATCCCGAACAGCCTGCTTATTATAGTAGCCCATATATTCACAATGAAGTTCGAGATTTTGCTGTGCCGTCAGCCTGTCATAAAAAATCGGGTATTCAATAATTGAACCCATCCGTCCGAGCAGATGATACGACTTCGGGGTTAATTTCTCACCGAATAATTCAATTTCACCCGATGTCGGCTTGAGTAAATTCGTAATCATTTTCATCATCGTCGTCTTGCCTGCCCCGTTAGGACCGAGAAAGCCATAGGTTTCTCCCTTGCGCACATTCATACTGACTCCCGCTACAAGTTCGTTGCCCTTCAGGGCCTTTGTCAACTGATGTGTACGTATTACGTAAGTCATGGGTGTTCTCCCTTCGTATACTGCTGATAATTCAAGGATAAAGGGCGAAATGTTCATTTTTCTTTCGTGATTCTTACAAATTTATTAAGTTAAGCATGTTTAGTTCGACTAATAGTTGATTTTCTTCAATGTAAAAGAGAAGACCGTCCGCTCATATGGTCTACTAGTTAATTGAATTTCTCCGTTCATCGCTTCAACCAGGCGTTTGGCAATCGTAAGGCCCAGTCCGCTGCCTTGTACCGCCTTATTGCGGGAGTCCTCCAGTGTGTACATGCGTTCAAAAACCTTGTCCTGCTCAGATTCCTGTATGCCTTTCCCACGATCCCATATCTCGATACACACCGTATCCTGCTGTTCCGATAGAGCCAGACCCAGCGTCCGTCCGTCTGCCCCGTAGCGAATGGCATTCGAGATCAGATTGTTCAGTACCCGCCCAATCGCTCCTTCGTTCCCCAAGGCATGAATGGGGTGCTCTGGGATCTCAATATGCACAGTAAACCCCTGTGCGGTCAGCAGGTCATAAAACTCCAAAATACTGCGTCTGCACAGTTCTCCCACTTCTAGTCGAGTCAACGGAATATCCGTATCATTAGCCTCCAGCTTCGCCAAGCTAAAAAAGCTGCCGATCAGCTCAATCGCCTCGCTTGTCTTTTGATGAATTTTGGATAGCAGCTTTATACGTTCTTCTGGCAAAATAGTCGGATCGCCATCCAGCATCTCGGCATATCCAAGCACAACCGTAAGCGGGGTCTTGAGATCGTGGGAAATGTTCGAAATCATTTTGCGCATAGCGATTTGGCTACGGTTGTAATCTGCAGACACTCTGAGATTCAAGTCCAGTAGTCGGTTAATTTCCGTCATGAGTCGTTGCAGTTCAACGTCACCTGTGACATATAGCAGCTTTTCCGCATGATTCACCGTCACGATCCGCTCTAGTAGGGTTCGGATATCCTTTATTTTGCGCTTATAGGCCACACGCTCCCGCCAAAGCCATACTATAACGATTGACATGATGAGGACGATAATCCATTGAGAAATGTTTTCGATGTTCATATCAACCATTCTCCCATTTGTAGCCAATGCCCCATAGCGTTTTAATGTGGACAGGATGAGAGGGATCTTCTTCGATTTTCTCGCGCAGGCGGCGAATATGGACGTTAATCACGTTCTCGTCGCCCATATAATCGTCTTTCCAAATAAATCCGTATAATTGTGCTTTTGTAAATACTCGATTCGGATTGGCTACAAACAGCTTCAAAATATCGGACTCTTTGGCTGTTAGCTGAATTTCATTTTCATTGCGTATGACTGTAAAATGATCAAAATCAATGCGCAGACTGCCGTAGGTCAAAACTTGTGCTTGCGGCTGTTCCTCCTGCTGTTGCTGACGGGCATATGTAGTAGATCTGCGGATCGCGGACTGAATACGAGCGGTCATTTCCAGCATTGAAAAAGGTTTGGCAACATAATCGTCTGCCCCAAAGCCCAGTCCAAGCGCTTTATCCACATCGCTGTCCTTGGCTGACATAATCAGAATAGGTACGGCGCTGTGGGTACGGATTCGGCGGATCACCTCCATACCGTCCACCTTCGGCATCATCAAATCCACCAGTACCAGATCATAGGTATGACGTTCAAAGGCAAGAAGCCCCTCTTCCCCGTCATAGGCAGTGGTTAGACTGTATCCTTCCTTAGTGAGTGCTTTGAGTAGCATTTCGGCGATGGATAGATCGTCTTCAATAAGTAAAATATGTTGTGACATAGGTGTGGAACACCCCTAATTTTTAGATTAAGCTCGCGTGACGAACTGTACCTGAATTATATAGAGCAGTGGAGGGGATTTCCATAAAAAATATCCAAAGGGAAAATTAATGTGTCTGGTAATATATCATTCCCCTATATTATACTGAAAGAGTTTATAATCCGATGTTTGGAATACGGTGTTATAATATCCGGGACATGCCTCATGTAAGAGACTAGGTATGTCGAATCACGCTGCGGTACAGGACCGTCAATAAAGGAGAGCAACGATGTTTGTTATACGAGGAACACAAAAACTGCTGAAGGAATGGGAGACTGAACCACTTCAAGTTGATATTTATCCGCCTTTGAATAGTTGGCATGCCAGCTTGTTTTTACTTAATCGAAGAAAAAATATAGTGTTTATGCATGATATATCCCGCTTAAGCATCACGCTTTTTGGGATCAAAAAATCGCAGTACAACAACCTGCCAGTTCTTTTTGTGCAAGCTTTGAAGGAATTAATGATCAGTGAAGGCTTTGATGAGCAGATTGTAAAGGCATACACACAGGAAGGCGAGCAGATGCTGGCTACGACGACGAATAGTCATAGTGTAATGGGAACCTTGGATGAGATTATTTTTATCATGAAGGAACTGGATATGGAGCATGGGTGCGAGCTGGAAAAAAACCAGTGGAATAACCGGATTGTTTTCAAAACTGTTGAATACAAGTACCCTGTTGATGTTTTTAAAGAAATGCTAGAAAAGCATTATAAACTAGAGAGTATTTGAGAAATTTATGATTTTACCGAAATTAAGTTCCATTTATTCCCTCTGTCCTATATAATCTAATATAGTTCTAAAAGACTATATAAAGAGAGGTAAGGGGTAAATGAAAATTAAATTAAGAAATAAAACTGGAATGATCAAGGAACGCAAAGTAGGTTTTTCATGGACTACGCTCTTTTTCGGTTTTTTCCCTGCGTTGTTTAGAGGGGATTGGAAGTGGGCAGTTATTATTTTTCTGGTATCGATCCTTACGAGTGGGGCGTCCAACTTTGTATTTTGCTTCATTTATAACCGCTTACATATTAATGATCTGCTGTCCCAAGGCTATGGTCCTGCTACTAAGAAATCCCAAGCTATCCTGATTTCCAAGGGATTTATTGCTGAAAATTACGCTGCTAACTTTGCAGGTTAATTTGAGAGCTGCTTGTTAAACGAGACGTATCAAAAGAGCATCCACCAAAGTCCATGCGGGCGGGGAATGCTCTTTTTTTATAACTCACATGATAGCAACGCTTGCGATGAAATGAATCATAGCGCAATAAGCGGCACACTTTGGTAAAATAAAACGATACAGGGTTTGGCACCATCGGTCAGACTTATAAAACGGGGGGTACATAACGAAAGATGAAGAGGATTATTGATATAGCCAAAGAAGCAGGAATTGAAGAAGAACATTTGGAGACGTATGGAAAATATAAAGCGAAGCTGAATCCGTCCCTGTGGGAGCAGTTAAAGGATCGCCCGAATGGAAAGCTGGTGCTGGTTACGGCGATGAATCCCACACCGGCGGGAGAAGGAAAAACGCTGACAACCATCGGGCTGTCACAGGCGCTGAATGCGCTGGGGCATAAAACCGTTGCTGCGTTGCGTGAGCCGTCCCTTGGCCCTTGCTTCGGCATGAAAGGAGGAGCAACCGGGGGAGGACAAGCCCAGATTGTTCCGGCAGAAGACATTAACCTGCATTTTACAGGTGATATTCACGCGATTTCAGCTGCGCATAATTTGCTGGCAGCGATGATCGATAACCATTTGTTTCATGGAAATGCTTTGCGGTTGAAACCGGAGCGGATCGTGTGGAAACGCGCTGTCGATATGAACGACCGGAGTTTACGAAATATTGTGACCGGATTGGGGTCAGGTAATGGAGCGGTGAGAGAAAGTGGCTTTCTGATTACCTCGGCTTCAGAAGTGATGGCGGTATTATGTTTAAGTGAAGATATGGACGATCTTAAAGTGCGATTGGGTCGGATGGTGATTGGTTATAACGTAGATGGTGAAACGGTAACAGCTGAGGAACTACATGCGGTGGAAGGTATGGCTGTGCTGCTTCGGGAAGCATTGAAACCCAATCTGGTGCAAACGTTGGAGGGAACTCCAGTTATTGTGCATGGCGGACCTTTTGCGAATATTGCGCATGGATGCAGTAGTTTGATCGGTACGAAGCTGGCCCTGAAGCTGGGAGAGGTGGTCGTTACGGAGGCTGGATTCGGGGCTGAGCTGGGGGCAGAAAAGTTTTTTGACATCAAGTGCCGTCAATCCGGTTTGCAGCCAGATGCGGCTTTGTTGGTCGTAACCGCCAAAGCGCTGAAATATAACGGCGGTGTAGCTAAAAATGAGCTGGACGCAGAAAATCTGGAGCAATTGCAACTTGGATTAGCCAACATGAATCGGCATGTACGGAATTTGCAAAAGTTTGGCGTGCCAGTACTGGTAGCGGTCAACCATTTTGTAACAGATAGCGAGGCCGAGCTGGAACTAATATTCTCGGAATGCCGCAAGCTGGGTGTACCCGCAGAGCTGTCACAGGTGTGGGCACAGGGAAGCCAAGGGGGAGAAAAGCTAGCCCAAAGCCTGCTCAACCTGCTCCAGGAGGACAAAGCCCATTTTGCACCATTGTATGAGCATACACTTGATTTGCAAGCGAAAATTAGTGTCATTGCGAAGGAGCTTTACGGTGCGGCAGAGGTAGCTTACACTCCTGCGGCCAAACGGGCGTTGGCCGGTATGGAGCAGCTTGGTTTTGGACAACTGCCTGTATGCATGGCCAAAACGCCGTATTCTTTCTCAGATCAACCTTCTCTGCTAGGTGCACCGGAGGGCTTTACCATTCACGTGTCCCGCGTTTCTTTGTCCGCAGGGGCAGGCTTTGTGGTCGTGGAAACAGGCAATACTATGACGATGCCAGGTTTGCCCAAATCCCCAGCAGCTGAGCATATGTCGCTGGAGGCAGATGGGAGCATTCAAGGTCTAATGTAGTATCTTTAGAAAAATGGCAACTTCTTAAGATGAAGTGCCGAGCAGTTTGGGCAGTGCAGTAAGCAATTTTTGCCGGGTCATGGCATCGCTCCAGTTCCAGCGGTCAGCTTCTACGAAATATACCCGACCTTGACGTACAGCAGGAAGACTGCGCCAGAGAGGGCTGCTGATCATGCGTTCCAGCGTATGTTTGGATTCTGGAGCTGTTGGGACAAGCATAAAAATGCGGTCCCCGGCGTAATCAGGTAATTCGTTCGGATCTATTTCCGCGAAGCCTTGTTCCGCGTCGAGCACCTTTTGGATCGGCTCAACGGGCTGAAAGCCCTGTGGGTGGTAGAGGGCCGACGAGAATCCAGACATACCCATGACAAAGAGCCGATCACCATGATCGAAGATGAAGACGGAGGCCGTTTCTCCGGCTGTGATTTGCGTACCGAGCTGCTGCCACATTGCCAGATTGCGGGCTGTAAAGGTAGACAACCAGCGTTCGGCCTCCCGCTCCTTACCGAGCCAGGCGCCAAGTGTACGCATCCGTTCCTCCAGCGTGGCGAAGGAGTTGAAGGTAACGGTTGGAGCGATACTGGCAATGCGCTCATATTCCTGTTCATCCGAATTGGCGATGATAATTAGATCGGGATCAAGAGCGCTGGTCAAGCGAATATCCAGGGGAAGGCCCACATCGGCGACATTCACAAGACGATGTTTATAGACGCTGTATTCACTGAGCCGCAGACTTCCACCGATGGCTTTGGCCCCTAATGCCAATAGATCGCCCATCGTTTCTCCATGATAGATGATGCGGCTTGCTCGGCGCGGAATGTGAATATGGTGACCCGTCCAATCCTTGACGCGCACAGAACCGGAGACAGAAAGTGCGTACTTGCCAGGGGGAATCCCGGTCATTTGCCTAAACCGTCGATTAAAATAATATTCGTCAGAGAAACCAACCTGACGGGCAATTTCACGTAAAGGCCGTTTGCATTCCAGCAGCAGCCGCTTGGCATGGTTCAAGCGCAGCTCAGTGAGGTAATGCAGCGGCTTTTTGCCTGTAATTGTACGAAACAATTGGGAGTATTGCCATATGGAAACGTTCGCTTGTTTAGCGAGCTGCTTGACGGTAATGGGCTTTTCATAGTGGTTTTCCATATATGAAAGGGTACCTTCCACCGATGCTGGCAATGCCGGATTAGAGGTATTATTTTGATCAATATGGGTGTGGTCTTCCTGCCACAGCAAGAGCAACTCTTGAAACATGATTTGCTGCCGTAATACAGATGTTTGGTTATGCGGCTGTACCGTTTGTTGGGTACTATGAAATAACTCTTCAGTCAACTGAATAAGTTTGGAGGAAGAAGAGGAGGCAATGTATTCGCGCGGTCCCGGCAGGACAGGTTCATGATATAGGGATGGCATACGTGCTGCGTGTTCAGCCAAGGCCATGTCCGCTTGTGGTTCTGATGGCAAAGCGATGACCTCAAACGTGATTTTGTAGTATTCGGGTACAGTTCCATTCAGGGGAGCGATTTGATAGGATTCACCTGGAGCTAGCCAATACCCATGATCTGTATGGGATAGATACTGCTCTGGGCCAATGTCCACCATACCTGTCCCACCGATGAATATAAGAAGACAGTGATATGAATTGGGACGTGATAATAATTCATCGGTAGGCTCACCAACCAACGCAATTTCTTTAAAATGAAAAAGCAGTGAGCTGAATGGGGGAGGATATACGGACGACGGAGACTGGTTCACGGTATTGCTCCTTTTATTGAGAATGGTTATCATGTATGTATAAGTATACCTCCTTTAGGTTCAACAAAAAAGAAGCCTATCAACAAGTGTCGATAAGCTTCTCCAATTTTTATTTGATGAGCTTGGGCAATTCCTCCAGCAGCCATTCTCGAGTGGAAGCATCACTTTCAGTTTTGCCAATATCCTGAGTGTACACACGTCCCTGTTTGACAGCAGGAAGCTGGAGCCACAGCTTGCTTTTCATTAACTGTTCAGTGGATTGTTGGGCTTCTGAACTTGGTGTTCTTAGTATGAAAATCCGATCTCCAGCGTATTGTCCGATCACTTCCTGAGATATTTGTACAAATCCTTTGTCCTCATCCAGTGCTTTCTGAATAAGAGGAGTAGGCTTGAAACCATTCTTTTCATACAGTATTTGTGACAGTCCTGTCCGTCCCATTGCGAATAAACGGTCACCAGGATAGTAGGTAAACACTGAAGCAGTTTCCCCCGCCTTAACACCCTCTGCGTGAAGCTTGATCCACATCTCCGCTTCCTTTATTTTATATTGGGCAAGCCAATCTTCAGCAGCCTTTTTCTTATTCACAATGTCTCCGAGATGTAGCAAACGTTCGTTTAACGGGGCAAAGGTATCGAACATAATTGTAGGTGCAATTTTTGTTAACGCTGCGTATTGTTTTTCATCTGTATTGGCGGTAATGATCAGGTCAGGCTGAAGTTCCAAGGTTTTTTCCAAATTAATCGGGAACCCCAGATCGGCCACGTTCTGAACCTGCTTCTCATAAACCTTGCCTTCAATCATAGAAGTCGATGTACCTATAGCTTGTACGTCTAAAACCAATAGATCCCCATAGTTTTCTCCGAAGTAAGCAATGCGCCCAGGAGTCGTGGGAATGTTCACTGTATGTCCCTTATAGTCTGTGTAGTCACGAGTTGTGGCAGCTTCCGATGTTTTTGTAGATGCTGTTGTGTTGCTGCTTGCAGTCTGATTGTCAGATGCGCCGCATCCCAGCAGCAATGCCCCCATAAGAAAGAAAAGGTAGATCAGAGCAGTGTATTGTCGAGTAGAATTTTTGTTGATTGTCGAGTTCTTGTTGACCATAGCAACCTCCGTATAATAGAATGATTCAGAATTTTGTAAATGAGAATTATTATCACAAAAGCAATGATAAGCGCTGGACCCTCAATACTCAATGGACAAACTTGGTCAATGAATCCGATTTTGTACAAAATAAGTCTCATGTGTTCTTAGCTCATTTCAGGTTTTTCAAATTTTATTGATTTGTCATTTTTTATGGTATAGAATATCGTTTTTATACATTTGAAAGGGGTTTTGAAATGGCATTGTTTATTACATATGTTTTACTAGGTTTCTCTATAGCACTACCTGTAGGTACAATTACGGTTGAAATGACGAAGCAAGGGCTAAAGAATGGATTCATGCATGGATGGATTGTGGGCCTTGGGGGGATGACCGTCGATTTGTTATTAATCATTGGTTTATATTTTGGTCTGGCCTCTGTTTTGTCATTATCTGTTGTACAGGTGATCATGTGGCTCATTGGAGCTATATTTTTGTGCTACGTGGGGTACGACAGCATTAAAAATGCGGATCATGATATTGCACTGGAAGGAGAAAAAAAGACGAAATCATTATTTTCTTCCTATAAAAATGGACTGCTTGTAGCTGTTTCACCGGGGAATTTAGTGTTCTGGGTGAGTGTTTTTGGGACTGTGCTGGCAAGCTCATTTGATCAGTCAAATACAAGTCAATTCTTGGTTGTTGGCTTAGGTATTTTGTTTGGTATTCTTATCCATGATTTAGGCTTGATGGCCCTTGTTGCGACAACACGAAAAGCGATGAATCGAACCGCCATCAAGTGGGTCACGATCAGTGCTGGTGTGGTCTTGATCGGTTTTTCTTTTTATTTCCTGTATGAATTTATGATCACTCTCCAAAAGATTTTATAGCATTACACAAGGATACGTTCAAGCTTGTCATGCCAGTCTGCATAAATCGAACAAGTCCTTCATAGACATGTACTAATTCATTTAAAACATGTGCTGAAGGGGTTGATGACATGCGCCGGATTTCATGGATGCTTGCCATGGTCATGTGTGTAACGCTGCTACTGGCCGGGTGCGGCAAGAAGAGCGCGGACGATGTGGTTAAAGATTTGAGTGACGTGGTGAGCGACCTGAACAGCTACCACGGTACAGCTTTGATGACGCTGCATACCGGCGACACGCCGCAGGAATACAAGGTTGATATTTCCTACCGCAAGCCGTCCTATTACCGAATTGCCATGACGAACGAGAAAAAGGATGTTACGCAAATTGTGCTTCGTAATGATGAGGGTGTATTTGTACTGACACCCAGCCTGAACAAAAGCTTCCGTTTCAAAAGCGACTGGCCAAACAATCAGGGTCAAGTATATTTATATGAAACGTTAGTTCGCAGCATTATCGGCGATGCCTCCCGTCAGTTGGCTACCGACGATAAATCCTATGTGTTTGATGTGGCAGCAAATTACAACAGCCATGCGCTGGTGAGACAAAAGATATGGCTGTCCAAAAATGACTATGCACCCACTCAGGTACAGGTGTCTGATGCGAATGCCAAGGTAGTTGTTGATCTGAAATTCGATCAATTTGCTTTTGATACGAAGTTTGACAAGGACTCCTTTGATATGGAGCGGAACATGGCTTCAGGTAAGACGAGTACGGGTAGCGAAGGGGCGCCATCTTCTGGAGCAGTAGATTCCAGCGGTCAGCTTGATCCTTCCGGTGCGATGGATGGGACGACTGGCGTGACGTCTGGCGAACCCGGACAAGAGCAGGGAACAACAGGGGATGCAGTCCAGCAGCAGTCAGGGGAAGCGAAGGTGGACGGTACTGCCACAAACGATACATCCAAACCGGACGCAGCAGCCAACGCAGAGGCGCAGCAACAAACCCCGGGCACATCGGATGCCACAAACGGAACGTCAGCGGGAACAGATGCGGCAGAAGCTGTGATGGGTGAGTTCGGCTTGATCGAACCGTCCTACACGCCAGCCGGAGTACAGATCAAGGATACGCCGGAGCTGGAGGATAATGGTACACATGCGGTGATGCTGCGGTATAGTGGAACGTATAACTATACCATTGTAGAGGCACGTCCCAAAGATCGGGCGGTCGCACTGGCCGCAGGCGAACTGGTTGATATTGGAGGAAGCTTTGCCGTTCTGACCGGAGGCGAACAGCAGACGATGACCTGGATGAATGACGGAATCGAGTTCAGAATCACCAGTGCTGACCTGCCTGTGAGCGAAATGATACAAATTGCCGCTTCTATACAGGATCAATCGGGTAAATAAAACTTTATAGACGGATGCAGACGGTCTAGAGTGTAAAAATGCTCTGCTGCCGCCCGTATCCGTCTTTTGTTCATTCGCGGTCTAGGATGTGCACCGCTTGTATGTCGTGTTCATTGTAGAGGATGCAGGCAAACGTCTCCTGCCATTGACAGCCACGTTTTTGAACATTACCATTAACCTTTGGAAGCAAGAACTTTGCCACACTCCGAATGGTAAAAGGTTATGTTACAGGCTAACAATTGAAGAAGGTGACTGGATTTGCAAGCACAATACAGATCGACCCGGGCCGAAATCAACCTGGATCACCTTGGCGCCAACTATGAAGCTTTTCGCAAGGCATTGCCAGCGGATAAGCTGATACTGGTCTGTGTCAAGGCTAATGCCTACGGACACGGTGCCGTGGAAATTTCAAAGGAATTGGAACGCCTTGGTGCGGATTATTTGAGCGTCGCTTTTCTGGATGAAGCGTTGGAGCTTCGTCATGCGGGGGTTCAGCTACCGATTCTTGTACTCGGCTATACCTCACCGGAAGCTGTACAAACGGCTTGGGAGCATGATATCTCATTGACTGTGTTCAGTGAAGAAGTGCTGGAGGGTATCCGCAGACTGGACCGCCAAGGAAACGAACGCAAGCTGAAGGTGCACATCAAAATAGACAGTGGCATGGGAAGACTGGGTTTGCTGCCTGGAGAAGAGGCTATGGCTTTTGTCCGGCAGGCTCACGAATTAGAGCAGGTGCTGCTGGAAGGCATGTACACCCATTTTGCCCGCGCGGATGAAGAAGACAAAAGCTATACACTGCTGCAATATGATCGGTTTCGGGGCGTGGCGGAAGCGCTAAGGGAACAAGGTATTACCATTCCCATTATACATACGGGCAATAGCGCCGCCACCATTGATACCCCTTCTCTTTCCCCCAATATGGTGCGGATTGGTATCAGTATATACGGTCTGTATCCGTCTGATGAGGTTAATCGGCAAGCCATTGAGCTGCTGCCTGTATTGTCATTGAAGACGGCGGTGGTTTACACCAAAACGCTTCCTCCCGGCTGGGGAGTTAGTTATGGCACCCGGTATGTAACCTCCAGTGAAGAACGGATCGGTACACTGCCAATCGGCTATGCGGATGGATACTCCCGCATGCTGAGTGGGAAGATCGAAGTGTTGATACGCGGTCGCCGCGTCCCGGTACTCGGTACGATTTGCATGGACCAGTGTATGGTATCCTTACAATCTTTCGCAGAAGATGCGGAAGAAATCCAAACCGGCGAAGAGGTTGTTCTCATCGGCCAGCAGTCCGGCGAAACTATCGCGGCGGATGAGTTGGCATCCAAGCTTGGTACGATCCACTATGAGGTGATCTGCATGATCGCAGATAGGGTACCGCGTGTATACACACGAGGTCATGTTCCTGTTGTTCGAGTGAACTCGCTTCTTCCAACCCGCTGGAATTAATTTCATAACGCAAATTACCGAATAAAAGCAGGAGTTTTCGCAGAACGTCCCGAAATATGTACAAAGGAAAGAAAAGAGCGCTATAACTGTCAAAAGACGCATCAGGCTCCGCTGACACTTGTATTTCGGGGATCAAACGCCTGTACGAAAACGAACTGCGTAGTTTATAATGGAATGCAGCATAGATGATATACGAATATCATATACATTCTCTTGTATTCCGTTTGAATAAATTACCGGGAATAACGTTATAATGGTACAATGGCGACAAGGTTTTGGGGGTGGAAGAGAAGTTGGCCAATTTGCAGAACACCAAAAGAATAATGATCAGTTTGCCAGATCATCTCTTGCAGGAAGTGGACGGGATCGTAGCTATGGAAAATTCCAACCGCAGTGAATTTATCAGGCAGGCCATGAAGCTGTATGTAGGCGAACGTAAAAAACGTTACATTCGTGAAGCTATGCAGCGTGGATACATGGAAATGGCTAAAATTAACTTAACCATGGCATCCGAAGCCTTTCACGCGGAGGAAGATGCAAACAGCACCTTGGGCCGTACAGTTAGCGGGGTGTAATCCATATTGATCGTAAAGCGCGGCGACGTTTTTTTTGCAGACCTTTCACCCGTAGTCGGTTCCGAGCAAGGTGGCGTCAGACCTGTGCTGATCATTCAAAATGATATCGGCAACCGGTTTAGTCCTACTGTGATCGTAGCAGCTATCACCGCTCAGATTCAGAAGGCAAAGCTGCCTACACACGTGGAAATCGACGCGGCGACGCATGGCTTTGATCGTGATTCTGTTGTTCTTCTGGAGCAAATTCGGACGATCGACAAGCAAAGGCTTACCGACAAAATCACCCATTTAGATGAAGAAACCATGCGCAAAGTGAGCGATTCGCTACAAATCAGTCTCGGTTTGATTGATTTTTAGCGTGATGGAACGACGAGTGAAACGGGAAAAGGGCAGCGCTTGGGCGCTGCCCTTTTGCGTGTCCAATGAAAAATGCAGGTAGGGCTTGCTTTAACGTCACCTGCTGGCGCTTTGAATCTTTTTTTGTGATAATGAAAGACATGGTGTACGACAAGAGCTGTGAGGAAGAAGGGATAGGTTTGTCTAACGAGGAAACGAAGACGGAAATCCGGCAGGAGCCGAACGAAGCAGAACGCCAAGAGCGGATTGTCAAACAAGTGGCGAGAGAGCTGTCGCTGGCACTCAAGCAAATCCGGACAACGATCAGTTTGTTGGATGAAGGGAATACAATTCCTTTTATCGCGCGTTATCGTAAGGAAATGACAGGAGAGCTGGATGAAAATCAGCTGCGTGAAATTGAAGATCGTGTGGTGTATTTGCGTAATCTGGAGGATCGTAAGGTAGAGGTCATCCGCATTATTGATGAGCAGGGCAAGCTGACGGAAGACCTGCAGACTGCTATCACCTCTGCGGTTAAACTTCAGGAAGTGGAGGATCTGTATCGTCCGTATCGGCAAAAACGCAAAACCCGCGCCAGTGTAGCGAAGGAACGGGAACTGGAGCCGCTGTCCATCTGGATCTGGAGCCAGCCGAAACAGGGCGATGCCCTGAAAGAAGCCGAGTCTTATGTTAATGCGGAACTGGGAGTGGACAGCGCCGAGGCGGCCATCCAAGGAGCCTTGGACATTTTAGCTGAAAATATAGCGGATGATGCGTCTATTCGCCAATGGGTACGCCGATACACGCTGGACCATGGTATGTTGACCTCCGAAGCGAAGGACGCGGAGCAAGAATCCGTGTATGAGAACTACTACAGCTATCGTGAGCTCGCTAAGAAAATGCCACCTCACCGTATTCTGGCGATTAATCGCGGGGAGCGGGAAGGCATTCTTAAGGTTGGTCTGGAGGTAGCGCCAGATTCCATTTACAATTACGTGGCTGGCCAAGTGATTAAAGGGTCGTCTGTCGTGCAAGATCTGCTGCGCAGTGTCATTGAGGATGCGTATAAAAGACTTATCGCGCCATCTATCGAGCGTGAAGTACGCGCTGAAATGACGGAGAAGGGCGAGCAGCA
The DNA here is from genome assembly GCF_037975315.1 of Paenibacillus sp. FSL P2-0322. Taxonomy (NCBI): domain Bacteria; kingdom Bacillati; phylum Bacillota; class Bacilli; order Caryophanales; family Paenibacillaceae; genus Paenibacillus; species Paenibacillus sp. FSL P2-0322. The sequence continues at coordinate 1,536,083 of NZ_CP150243.1, forward strand.
GGCCATCTCCATTTTTGCAGGCAACTTGCGCAGTCTGTTGCTACAGGCTCCGATCAAGGGCCGACGTGTGCTCGGTGTCGATCCCGCCTATCGGACAGGCTGTAAGCTGGCGGTTGTCGATGACACCGGCAAGCTGCTGGAAGTGGCTGTGACGTATCCGACACCGCCGAACAACAAGAAGCGCGAGGCTGCTGAAAAGTTCAAGCAGCTAATTGCCCAATACGGTATCGAATTGATTGTCATTGGTAACGGAACCGCTTCGCGCGAGACAGAGCAATTCGTAGCGGAAGTCATCGCGGACATTGGTGACAGCAGTCTAGCGTATCTGATCGTCAATGAGGCGGGCGCGAGTGTATATTCTGCCTCCAAGCTGGCACAGGAGGAATTTCCAGATTTGGACGTGGCCGAGCGCAGTGCAGCTTCCATCGCACGTCGTGTGCAGGACCCGCTGGCTGAGCTGGTCAAAATTGAGCCGAAGGCTATTGGTGTAGGCCAATACCAGCATGATGTGTCGCAGAAACATCTGGATGAAAGCTTAAAGGACGTTGTCGAATCAGCCGTTAACCATGTCGGTGTGGATGTGAATACGGCTTCCTCTGCGCTGTTATCCTATGTAGCGGGGATCAATGCGACGATTGCCAAAAACATCGTTAAGTACCGTGAGGAAAACGGTAAATTCAGCAACCGTCGTCAGTTGCAGAAGGTGCCGCGTCTTGGTGCAAAAACCTACGAGCAATCTGTAGGCTTTATCCGTATACCGGGTGGAGAAAATCCGCTGGACCGTACACCGATTCACCCTGAATCGTATGCTGTCGTAGACCGCCTGTTGGCGGAACTGAACATCAGCGCCCACGATCTGGGTACTAAGACTGCAATGGAAGCACTGAGCGTGTCCAACATTGACGAATTGGCTGCAAAGCTTGAAGTCGGCGTGCCAACACTGAAGGATATTCTGGACAGTCTCCAGCGTCCGGGCCGTGACCCGCGTGACGAGCTGCCGTTGCCTGTATTCCGCAAGGATGTGCTGAAGATCGAGGATCTCTCACCGGGTATGGAGCTTCAGGGAACCGTCCGCAATGTCATTGATTTCGGCGCATTTGTCGATATCGGTATTAAAAGTGACGGGTTGGTTCATATTTCACAGCTGCGCAGTGGCTTCGTAAAGCATCCGATGGATGTCGTATCTGTCGGTGATAACGTGACGGTGTGGGTGTTAAATGTTGATTTGAAAAAAGGCAGGGTTGGTCTGACGATGAAACCTCCTGCAGAGGCGCAATCGCAGGCATAATACTTTAAATAAAGCTGTACAACCTTCTTGTGAAGGTATAACAAAAGCCGGAATCTCCGAACTGATCGGAGATTCCGGCTTTCATTTTTGGATGCCTTAGCTTCTAACCGTTGTTGGCATCGAACTCCACGCCAGGTGCTTTATGATAAAAAAACCAACAATCGTTCAACAGTTTAATTTGGCGCCGGTCCTTTTTGTAAAAGGCCCGCATGAGCTGGTTGCTGAGCCATTGAGGCAAGCCGATCTCCTCCTCTGCGTTACTTCTGTATGTTTAGCATATGGGGTGGGTACCTAAAGTGTGCTTATGAATTGGGGGTTAGACTTCGGTCATTATTTTATAATATGCTTGTCAGTAAGGAGCAAAGGAGGAGAGACTGTTAGGATGGAGTCCAAGTCCCTGAGCAATTCAATGAACCATTCAATGAGCCGTTCTATGAGTAATGAAGAGCTTCAAGAATGGGTAGAGCGCATTTCGCTGGAGAGCTTCGGTGTGCCGTTTCGACATCAAGCCACCTTTAATGCGCGCCTGTCTTCCACAGGCGGTAGGTATTTTATGAAAAGTCATCATATTGAAATTAATCCACATCAACTCGCAGCTTACGGACGTTCTGAGGTGGAGAAAATTATTAAGCATGAGCTGTGCCATTATCATTTACATTTGCGAGGGATGGGCTATCAGCATCGAGATGCTGACTTCAAAGCATGGCTTGCCCGTGTAGGAGGGAGCAGGCATTGTCAGACTCTGCCAGGAAGAACGGAACGTAAGCCTCGGCCTTATCGTTACAAGCTAGTATGCGTTTCCTGTAAACAGGAGTATATGCGCAAGCGTAAGATGAATCCTCAGCGGTATCGCTGTGGGAAGTGTGGAGGTAAGCTTCGCCTGTTGGCACTTGACGGCACCCCCTGAATCATGGTAAATTAACCATACTGTATGATAATTTACAGTAATGTTCCCTGATAGCTCAGTTGGTAGAGCACTCGACTGTTAATCGAGTTGTCACAGGTTCGAGTCCTGTTCGGGGAGCCATGGAGAGGTACCCAAGTGGCTATAAGGGGACCCTCTGCTAAGGGGTTAGGCTGCGAAAGCGGTGCGAGGGTTCGAATCCCTCTCTCTCCGTTGGTATTTTAAGCAGAAAAAGGACGCTCGTATGCATTGTAATGATGCTTGCGAGCGTCCTTTTCGTCTATATCTGCTTTGAGAATAACGGTGGACTGAAATCGTTTAAATGGAGAGGCGGACGTGCTTCGTACAGCATGAAGCGACGTTAGCCTGTCTTGTACGCAGCCAATAACTTCTATTTCACGCTGTCAGCCTCGACTGTCTTGAGTATGTTCAACAGAGCATGAGCAACGCCATCTTCTGCATTAGTCAGAGTCACTTCGGAGCAGACGGCCTTGATGTCGTCTTTTGCATTGCCCATGGCAATGCCTGTTCCTACCATCGTCAGCATGGAGATATCGTTGTAGCTGTCCCCAATCGCTACGGCTTCCTGCATGGGAATGCTCAGATGATTCGCCAGATAACGCAATGCATTACCTTTAGACGCATCCCTATGCTCGACTTCAAAGTTACGGTCTGAAGAGATGACCATGTTCAGGCCCTGAAAACCTCGGTAACGTTCACGGCCCCAATCCAATTTGGCTTGATCAAAGGAGAAACAGAGCACGTTATAAATCTCTACATCCAGTGGAATGTCCTCATATGAAGCGATGCGAGTATGTCCGGTCTGTTCATATTGTTTTTCAGTTGCATGTAATAAAGTATCCAGCGAAATATCCGGGTTGGAGCTCAGCAAGCGGTCCATTTCAACAGCAAGCAGCTGATGTCCGTTTTGTGGAGAATAAATAGCGCGGTCTGTCATGACCTCATAGTAAAAGTCGTTGTCATGCAGCCAGCTCAGCACTTCAAACGTTTCACTGCGGCCCATAGGAGTAGAGGTTAACTGACGACGATGCACATCGTGTACGGTTGCGCCGTTTGCTCCAATGACGGGAGTTACAAGCTCTGCTTCCTCTAGCTTCGTCCAGGCGTCATAAGCAGCTCTACCAGTGGCAATTGTCACCTGAACGCCTTGCTGCTGTGCTTGGCGTATAGCCTCCGCGTTCACTTTGCTTATTTTTCCTTCCTCGTTCAGCAGTGTTCCATCCATATCAATCGCAAACAGTTTCATTTCTCTCCAGCTCCTGTCTTTCGATATCTCTGTGATAAATCTTGAGCTCTAGCTAAGCAGTTTCATATTTTATGAGGGTACAACAACTTCCACATCATAATGTTGCAAAATTTCCAGCATCGCTGGTTCTGGCAATCTGTCGGTGATCACGATATTAACTTCAGACAGATCGGCAAAACGATATGGAAAATTGATTCCGAATTTCGAATGGTCCGCAAGGATGATCACCTGATCTGCCTGTTTCATCATCTGATGCTTTAGCATGCCGTCTTCTTCATGAATCAGGCTTAGTCCGTGGGCAGATATACCACCAATCCCGATAAAGGCTTTGTCTACAAAATAGTGAGACAAAGTGGCGATCACGGAGGAGCCATATACATATCGGTGTTCTTTTTGCAGGCGGCCTCCCAGCAGATGAATGGAGACACCGTCTTTTCCAGATAGCACGTCAGCCTGATTGATTGAATTGGTGATGACCGAACATTCCTGCACATTCAGTCTTTCTGCACACGCCTGTACGGTGGTAGAGGAATCCAATATAATACGATCCTTATCTCGTACCATGCTGGCAGCCAGCTGTCCGATCACTTGTTTCTCCTCGGATACAGTAAGTAGTCTTTCATTATAATTTCCAATTGGATCGTGATGAAGTGTAGGGAGAAGAGCGCCGCCGCGGGTGCGAATAATTTTTTGATGCTCTTCAAGTTTTACGAGGTCTCGACGGGCCGTATCTCGTGAAACATTAAAAAATTCACAAATATCATCCACCGAAATACGCTTATGAAGCTGTAAGTAATCAACGATTTTTAACATTCGTTCTTCCTGATACATAAAAAGCTCCTCTGATATATAATTATTTCGGTATCTCGTAAGTGATTATAAGTAAATACAAGTGATATTGCAATCATTAATCTCTGTTTTCAGGATTTTAGTGATTTTAGATAAGGTATTGTAAGTAAATGCGAATTTTGTGCTTATAAAAACTGCTTTTTTAAAAATTTTAGAAATAAGTATTGCCATTCGTTATTCTATTTGATATACTCTTTCTTGTCGCCAAGTTGGCGTATAATAATAAGGCCCGTTGGTCAAGGGGTTAAGACACCTCCCTTTCACGGAGGTAACAGGGGTTCGAATCCCCTACGGGTCATTGTTGTCTTTATAGACTACATGTTGCATGCTTAAGGGAAATTCCTGAGGTCTGGTCTAATGGCGGACAGCTTGGATGAACAGCATGAGCCATTAGCTCAGTTGGTAGAGCACCTGACTTTTAATCAGGGTGTCGAAGGTTCGAGTCCTTCATGGCTCACCATTTATATTTTGTTATGCGGTCGTGGTGGAATGGCAGACACGCTATCTTGAGGGGGTAGTGAGCGTACGCTCGTGGAGGTTCGAGTCCTCTCGACCGCATCAATGGAATAAACGGAAAAGTCTCTCGCGGTAGAGGCTTTTTTTATTTGTGTAGTGATGTAATAAAGTAATGATTATGATGAAATAATGATTCCATAGTATAATATAATGCCATAATGTTATAGAATGATAAGTATAAACTTATGAAGTGACGGTGAAAAATATGGACACTCAACTGTTAGGAAATATATCAGAAAATATTTTGGGCTTGTTTCCGATTGTGAAGAAGAAATTTTTCACCTACGGTCCGCTCGATTTCCCATTACACTTGTCGCCTAATAACTTTCAAGTGCTCATGCTTCTGCGTGAAGTGCGTTCGTCTACAGTATCCGATTTGTCCAAACAACTTAATGTCTCACGTCCAAACATGACTCCTCTTCTGGATAAGTTGGTGGAGCATGGGTTGGCTGACCGCCAATCGTGTGATTCGGATCGCAGAGTCGTGAATGTGGCGATTACACAGGAAGGCGATGCTTTTTGTGAACAGGTATTTCATACCTTCTCCAATAAAATTCAAGAAAGACTGGTGTATTTGCCAGAAGAAGATTTATTGCATCTGAGTGAAACTTTGAATGAATTGAAGCATATCTTACTTAAAATCGACAACTCTGCTACGTGATTGGCGTAAGTGAACTGGCTTAAAGACCGCCCTTTCTTCGGAAAACAGGCGGTTTTTGTTGCGTGTTGTGGTATAATGGAAACCAACATACATAATTCGGTAATTTTAGCATACGTGATCTTTGAAATGGGAACAGAGAACATGATATCGTTATTTGAGAGCCTGCTAGGGAGGAAGGAACTTCTATGCAATCTATTTACCATCGCATTGAGGAACTCATCAAGGAACGGGGAATGACGAAAAAGGCGTTCTGCCAGCAGTTAGGCATTAGTACAGGGAACTTCGGGGATTGGAAAAGAGGAAAAACGACGCCGGGCACGAATAAACTCATTGAAATTGCTTCGTTTTTTGATGCCAGTCTGGATTGGATCATGCTGGGTCGAGATGTACAGGGTGAGGTGCTAAAGGAGTCGCAAGACCCTTATTTTTTTGGCGCTTCAGGGCAACTGAATTGCCAGGGGGAACCGCTTAGTGAGGCGGAAAGAAATTTTATACTTGAGTATATTGAATTTACCCGCTTTCGTAAAGAGAAAAACCAGCGCAATTCTACTATGAGGTAATGGTTGCTTAGGATTTGATGAGGATTACTAATGAGTAAGGCTTGAAAAATGAAAATTATTTCAGAAAAAGTTACTGTGTCGGAGGGGAAACATTTTGGGAGATCAAACTATTTATCAGCGGATTGAAGCTTTGATTAAGGATCGCGGAATGACCAAGAAGGCATTTTGTGAAAAACTTAAAATCAGTTCAGGGAATCTCGGTGATTGGAGAAGGGGTAAAACAACGCCGGGTACCACCCATTTGATTCAGATTTCGGACTTTTTTAATGTATCGCTCGATTGGTTAATGAAAGGGATTAAGCCAGGAGAAGGCGTACTTCAGGAGCAGAAGGCTGCTTATTTTTTTGGAGTGATGGGGCCACTGAATTGCCAGGCAGAAGATCTTGAGACGGAAGAACAGAATTTTATTTTAGAATATGTTGAATTTGCAAAATACCGTAAGCAAAAAAGTGAGAAGGATAAAACAAAGCCGGAATAATTTTTTGGCTAAAGATCGTCTGGGTTGAAGACCCGTAAACGAACGAGTGGGGTTCGCTTTACGGGTCTATTTGGTTTCTTGGTGATATGGAATGACCTATATGTAACTGGAATGCTTGTTAGGTTTAGAGTGCGGTGCCTCCTTATAGTCGTTATCGTCGATGTTCAGAATTGCAGCAACTTGTTTTCTGTACCTTTGTGCTTTGCGGGTGCCGTGAATCAGATTGGACAAGCGTGAAGGCGGAATATTGTGTGTCTCACAAAATGTTTTCTGATCCAGTCGAAGTTCGACAAGCCGTTGTTTGATGGCCCACCCGAAGGAGGTGACAGGCATTTTGTTATTCAAGAGAAATCGCCCCTTACGGATTCTTGCGGAATAATTGGTGTGTTATAATAATCATCAGTAAACATGTTAGAATTAACCATCTAACACTATGATACACTTTTATACGTGTTTTTACAATCGTAAATGCGTCATTTTGTTGAATTAATTACTTAATTAAGTGCTAGGTGGTTCTGATAATCCGTCTAGAGTCTGCTAATGCTGTGAATTGCGATTATATGTGGATAAAAAACACTCTGCCACCTGAGGAAAGGGACAGAGTGTTTTTGGTGTTGTGACCACATTGGCGAAACGACGCATCAGGGGGATGCTGGAAGGCGTTTGAATAGACCTGAGGAGGAAAACAGTCTAGGTTCATCCAATTGGTTATTATGGCTCATATAAAGAGGTAGAGTGATGTAGGAGCTGGACCAATGTCTGTGAAGAAAGCGACGCTGAGATGCAGTTGGCTCAGGTTGGTTAAGCTTCTTCCAGGCAGAGAGGAGCTCGCTTGTCATACGCTCCATAAGAGGGTTCTTTTCCTCATAAGGAGGATTGAGTAGTTTGAAGGCATCTTCCACACAGAAGGACACCGCTGCGCTAAGATAGCCGTGAACGGTCTGTTCTACATCGTTTCCGAGGAGGAAGTTAATCCAGGTGTGAACGGTAGCGAGTGTGCCAATCGCATTGTATTGAATGAGTATGGATTCCAACTGGTCAAATTCAAGCCAAGGATAAAGAGCCTTAGCGAGCTTGAGTAGACGCTGACCGGATAGACGAAACTCCTTCACATGCTGCCAGGAGGGACGTTGGGTATGCAGCATCTTATCAATGAGGGCGATCCGCCAACTGTCATTCTGCTGGATGGCGACATACAGACTTTTGATAGCCATGCCGTCAACGGTTGTAAATTGAGGATACAAATCATCCAGCATGTAATGTTCCAGGTCTTGTAGACTGTTCAAATGTCCGTTACGGGATAGTTTCTCCAGTCCGTTGAAACGGGTGAAGCCACCAACAGGTAGGGAAGGGTCCAACAATAATGCATAGTTCAGCAAGCGGTTGCCTTTATGCAGGGTGGTTCGCCTCCTCGAAGTGAATCCTTATGTTACGTTATTTCACTCTTTACTTGGGGGGACGAAAGATATTCGAAATATATGTAATATATATTTACATTTAAGTAGCTTTTGTGTCAAATTAAATATTCTTATCGCTCATATATGTTAGTTAAAATAACATATAAAATAATTATTATATTTTTGTTTACAAATAGTTGATGAGAGAGTATAATAAATCTGTTGCCTCATTACATTATGATTTGCGGTCGTGGTGGAATGGCAGACACGCTATCTTGAGGGGGTAGTGGGCGTACGCCCGTGGAGGTTCGAGTCCTCTCGACCGCATTATATGCAAGACTCAGTTAAAAAAGCATCCTGACACGGTTTACGTGAAGGGATGCTTTTTTGTTAAGCATTTTTCGTTATATCCTTTTGCCACAGAACAACGGTAGACAACCGGTCGTTTATTAACTGTGATAAAGAAGGATGTCAGTTTTGCTGCAAAAGCTTCTCTATATCTCCCGCCAGCTTATCTGGAGTGGTTTGCGGTGCATAGCGCTTAAATACGTTACCTTCTCGTGTAATTAAGAATTTAGTAAAATTCCATTTGATCGCTTTGGACCCTAATACCCCCGGAGCAGTTTGGGTCAGGTAACGAAATAAGGGGTGCGCTTGATCGCCATTGACATCTGTCTTGGCGAACATCGGAAAGGTAACACCATAATTGATCTGGCAAAACTCGGAAATCTCCTCGCTGGAACCTGGCTCTTGTTTGGCAAATTGGTTGCTGGGAAATCCCAAAATTTCGAGCCCCTGTTCATGGTACTGGTCATATAGCTCTTGTAGCGCTTTGTATTGGGGGGTTAACCCACATTTGCTGGCAGTGTTCACGATAAGCAGAACGTTCCCTTCATATGTGGATAACGGAATTTGTTTCCCTTGCAGGGTGTGCGCATCATATTCATAAACGGTCATAGTATCTCTCCTTATTCAATATTCAGCAATTAAATTGTAAGCAATTAAAATCGAGGTTGCAAGTTTTGAAAAGCTGTATCAAGCCTTTAGCCGCTGTAAAATCGTATTTTGTTCAAAACAGTAAATCGCACCGCAAATGGAGCGAATTAAGGTGTTTCTTCTTATAAAAGCGGGTTCAATCGGTGTTTAGCTGGTACATATAGCGTATTTTCTTCTCTTTTTACAAAAAAAGGCCAAAAACGCCCTACCCTACGCCAATATTGACATGCTTGTCATTTTCGAAAAGGGATGAAAAACAGAGATTGAAGGAGCTGTGAGAAGCATAGTTGCATTGTAAGCGCTATTATTAATATCCTAGGCTCTAAAGGCCGATTTATAACCCCGCAGTTGAGCTTTACAGTCTTCCATGCGCGGGTGTATGATTCAAGACGTAATTTCAAATTAACTTGAATGAAGCAACAACGAAATGTCTATAGCGCTGAATTTTGCAGTTGCAAAAGCGGGGGAACCAATCGAGATTGTACGGCTTCGGAAGCCGTGTGTCTCATGGGGTGAATTTTCAGGTCAAGTGCCAGAAATAGGGCGACTCTCACGTCCGAATCCGACAGCTAACCTCGTAAGCGTACAGGGAGAGGCAACAAACCGCCGTGTGCAGCCATGGTTTATTTTATCATGGATATGTAAGAAGCCGGAGGAAAGCCTTTTTCCTTCGGCTTCTTTTTGTTGTCTTTTTATACCGGGAGAGGAGCTACTGATGGAAGGTCGGTTAATTATTGTCACTGCACCGAATGAAGCGGGCAGAAGTTTTGTGAAATTGCTTATTTTCAAAAAATTGGCGTTTGCAGTTCTCACGAATAGCGCCCAGGAGGAACGACAGCTCAAAAAAATGGGTGTGGAGCACATTGTCCGCATCAATACCATGCAAGCGGGAAAATGGAATTTTCCAAAAAAAGAAATTGGTAGTGTGTATTTGTTCGAGAACAGCTTGAATCTGACGTGCCGTTTCCTGCAAATATGTCGGCCGCTAACATCGGAATCGATCTATGTTATTACGCACGGCTGTAATCCACAAGGAATTTATCGGGGATTGGGAGCGGATCATGTGATCTACACATTGAACGGAGAGGTGGGTTTTCTGCTGAACGGATAAGCACTTATAACATAGTTGTTTTATGATTTTATGATCAAATAAGAATGGCGATCTGAGGACCGATACGGAGGGTATAAACATGATGGATATATACATGCTGCTCGTCATGGCTGTGAGTTATGGAGTGATACTGCTGTTTGTACGCTGGTGTGATGCGCAGACCTCTAAAGGAGGACGAAGAGGATGATCGTTATACTTGGGCTTACGGCTATTGTGTTTATGTATTTAATCTACGCACTCCTGAACCCTGAAAAGTTCTAGTCAGCTATAGGGGATAGAGCGGGCGGGAACAACAGATCTGAATATTAAGCATCATAGGTAGCGGGTTTTCGCAAACGTGTGCACACAATTGGTGCTCTGGAAGCAGGTCTGTTGTTCCAAACGCAGGAGCATTTTGAAGGAGGAATAAAGGATGGAGCTGCTTCAAATTGGAATTGTGATCGTCATATTGCTGCTCTTGGTAAAGCCAGTGGGCACCTATATGTATCATGTATTCTCGAATGAACCCAATCGGACGGATCGGATTTTTGGCGGAACAGAAAAGCTGATTTATAAGATAGTAGGATTGAAGAAGCTGGAGAGCATGCGTTGGACTACGTATGTTATGAGTTTCATTGCAACGAATGTCGTGCTTGTGGCGATCAGCTACTTGCTGTTGCGTTTACAGGGAATGCTTCCTGGTAATCCGGCTGGAAACAGTAATATGGAAGCATCACTAGCTTTTAATACGGTAATCAGCTTTATGACGAATACGAATCTCCAACATTATAGCGGAGAAAGCGGGCTTACGTATCTGACACAGATGGCGTTCGTCACGATGATGATGTTCACTTCGGCTGCTTCCGGTTTTGCGGTTGCTGCGGCTTTTATGAGAGGATTGACGCGGCGCGGTGAAGGGATGGGCAATTTCTTTCAAGATTTTATTAAAGCCATTATAAGGATTTTCCTGCCGCTGGCCTTTGTGCTTACGCTGGTGCTGGTTGGATTGAAGGTACCACAGACGCTACAGCCTACGGCGGATCTTACGACGCTGAGCGGAACACAGCAGCAGATTTCTATGGGGCCCATTGCTTCTCTGGAGTCCATCAAGCATTTGGGGACGAATGGAGGCGGTTATGCGGGAGCTAACTCTGCGCATCCTTTTGAAAATCCAAGTCCTTGGACGAACGTGTTGGAAATTTTGGCAATGTGGGTAATGCCGGCTTCGTTGCCGTATACCTTTGGATTGTTTGCCCGTAATCGTAAGCAGGGCTGGATTATTTTTAGCTCCATGATGGTATTGTTTCTTATTTTTCTATCTATTACGTACGTGTCTGAAAAGACAGGTAACCCGTTAATCCAGACACTGGGTGTGGATGCTTCTCAAGGAAGCATGGAAGGGAAAGAGGTTCGTTTCGGCATTGGACAATCGGCTTTATTCACTGCGGTCACAACAGCGGCAACGACAGGTTCGGTCAATAATATGCATGATACACTAACCCCACTGGGTGGCATGGCTGCTTTGGGAGAAATGATGCTAAACGTCATTTTTGGCGGCAAGGGTGTCGGGCTGATGAATATGCTGATGTATGCGATTCTGGGTGTGTTTATATGCGGACTGATGGTCGGGAGAACTCCGGAATTTATGGGAAGGAAAATTGAAGGCAAGGAAATGAAGCTGATCGCGATTGCCATTTTGGTACATCCGTTCCTCATTCTCGCCCCAACTGCGCTTGCGTTTATGAGTCATTGGGGATACGACGCGGTCACTAACCCTGGCTATCACGGGTTGACTCAGGTGCTCTATGAATATGCGTCATCTGCTGCAAATAACGGTTCGGGATTTGAAGGTCTTTCGGATAACAACGTATTCTGGAACATGACAACGGGGCTGGTTATGTTCTTCGGACGATATGTATCTATGATTGCATTGTTGGCTGTGGCGGCTTCATTGAATGCCAAAGCACCGACTCCGGTGACGACGGGGACACTGCGTACGGACAACAAGTTATTTGGAGCCATTCTGATCGGGGTCGTGCTGCTGATTGGTGCGTTGACCTTTTTACCCGTTATCGTATTGGGACCTGTTGCTGAATTTTTGACCATGTGAAGAAGAAAATGAGAATGGATGAACGGGGTGTTTGATCATGAAGGAACAACGCAAACACATGCTGGACAGAAGCATCTTGAAGCATGCGATCAAGGATAGCTTTATAAAATTAAATCCGATGATTATGATGAAGAATCCTGTCATGTTCGTCGTGGAGATCGGTACATTGGTCGTGCTGCTAATGTTACTGCTTCCCGGTTATTTTGGAACTGGCAAGGAAATGGGCTTTAACCTGGCCGTGTTTGTTATTCTGTTGTTTACGTTGCTTTTTGCTAATTTTGCCGAAGCGCTCGCGGAGGGGCGGGGTAAGGCACAAGCTGCCTCTTTAAAAAAATCCAAGCAGGATACGCAAGCTAACAAGCTCATCGGAAATGACATTCAGGTGGTTAGCTCAACCGAATTGCGTAAGGGGGACGTGGTTATTGTCTCCCAGGGCGAAATGATCCCAAGCGATGGTGAGGTCATTGAAGGTCTGGCTTCGGTGGATGAATCTGCAATTACGGGCGAATCGGCTCCGGTCATCAAGGAATCGGGTGGTGATTTTTGCTCGGTAACCGGCGGGACGCGAGTGGTCAGTGACCGGATTAAGGTGCGGATTACGACAGAGCCGGGCGAGACATTTATTGATAAAATGATTTCGCTCGTGGAAGGCGCACAGCGGCAAAAAACGCCGAATGAGATTGCACTGAACACTTTGCTGATTAGCTTAACGATTATTTTTCTAATTGTAGTGGTTACGCTAGCGCCGATTGCCCGTCATTTTAACATTGATTTGCCTGTTCCTGTGCTGATTTCGTTGCTAGTCTGTCTGATTCCAACCACGATTGGAGGACTGCTGTCAGCCATCGGGATTGCCGGTATGGACCGGGTCACCCAGTTTAACGTGCTGGCCATGTCAGGCAAGGCGGTAGAAGCTTCTGGGGATATCAACACGATGATTTTGGATAAAACAGGTACAATCACCTTCGGGAACCGAATGGCGAGTGAATTCGTGCCTGTAGAGGGCGTGGAGAAGGCAAAGTTAGTGAAGTGGGCAGCGATTAGCTCTATGAAGGATGAGACGCCAGAGGGTCGCTCGGTTCTCGAGTTGATGCGCAAACAGGAGCATACGCTGGATGCATCCTTGGCAGCAGGTGGAACCTTTATCGAATTCAAGGCGGAGACCCGGATGAGTGGTCTGGATCTGGCCGATGGACGAAAGGTACGCAAAGGCGCGGTGGATTCTGTTCGGCAATGGATCGTCTCGCAAAACGGCAGTGTTCCAGCTGATCTGGAGGAAATAGCGAATCAGGTAGCCTCTGAAGGAGGTACACCGCTGGCAGTCGCGCTGGATGATCAGATATACGGCATTATTTATCTGAAGGATACAGTGAAGCCAGGCATGAAGGAACGGTTTGATCAGCTCCGGGAAATGGGTATCCGTACGATCATGTGTACCGGAGATAATCCACTGACAGCAGCTACAATTGCACGAGAAGCGGGTGTGGACGACTTTGTAGCTGAGAGCAAGCCGGAGGACAAAATAGCGGTTATCCGACGTGAGCAGGAACAGGGTAAGCTGGTTGCTATGACCGGAGACGGCACCAATGATGCACCTGCGCTGGCGCAAGCGGATGTCGGTCTTGCCATGAATAGCGGCACAGTCGCGGCCAAAGAAGCGGCTAATATGGTGGACTTAGATTCCGATCCGTCCAAAATTATTGAGGTGGTCGCGATCGGCAAGCAGCTGCTTATGACGCGCGGAGCATTGACAACGTTCAGCATTGCAAACGATGTTGCCAAATATTTTGCCATCATCCCGGCGATGTTCATGCTGGCCATTCCACAAATGGGCGCTTTGAACGTCATGGGGCTTGGCTCCCCGCTGTCCGCTATTTTGTCGGCGCTGATCTTTAACGCGGTTATTATTCCGCTTCTGATTCCGCTGGCCATGAAGGGCGTGAAGTATAAGCCGATGAGCTCGGATCGCCTGCTGGGACGGAATTTGCTGATTTACGGTCTGGGCGGTATGGTCGTACCGTTTGTTGGCATTAAGGCCATTGATTTGTTGGTGCATTTGTGGATTTAGCGCAGAAAGGGTGAACGACATGAGTGGTTTTTATCGGATGATGTCTGGACGCAGATTTGCTGCGCACGAAAAAGCCGAATCTGGCGGGCAAGGTCATAACAAACGTACAGGGACCGGGACAGTGTCGGAAGGACAACCGGAGAGACAAGAGATGCGAGGAAGTACAGTTATTGGAGTGGCTTTACGAACTTCAGTGCTGATGATTCTCTTGTGCGGTTTGGCATATCCGCTAGTCAGTACAGGAGTAGCACAGGTTCTGTTTCCACAGCAAGCAAACGGCAGTATGCTTCGTGACGCGGAGGGGCGGGTGGTCGGCTCCGAACTGATTGGGCAGTCCTTTGCCGATTCGGCGTTTTTTCAAGGTCGGGTATCGAGCGTTGATTACAATGGGGCTGGTTCAGGCTCAAGTAACTACGCGCCATCGAATCCAGTCTTGATACAACGAGTCAAGGACTCTATTGCGGATTGGCAGAAGCATAACCCGGATGTACCCGTCAGTCAGGTTCCGGTGAACCTGATTACGAACTCCGGCTCCGGTCTGGACCCGCACATCTCGCCACAGGCGGCACGGGTGCAAATTCCGCGTATTAGTGGCTTGACGGGTATCCCGCAGGATCAACTGAGAGCACTGGTGCAGGAGCAGACAGAAGGCCGCAGCGCCGGGGTGTTCGGCGAGCCGCGTGTGAACGTGCTCAAGCTGAATCTCGCGCTTGAGGCGCAAATGAAGGTAGAGCAGCCTGCCAAGCCATAGATGGATCAAAAAAAAGGTATTCCTGAGCGATAAGCTTGAGGGATACCTTTTTTTCAGGAATTGGAATGCTCTAAAATAGAAAAATATACAAGAAAATGTTTTATTCCTTATGAGGATATGAATTCTTGTTCACTTATTTACTTAGCTTTACATTGCTTGATGAATTTTTGGCTTTCTTTAAGGCTGAAGCGAGTACGAACATGTATATAAATACAATAATACCTATGATTAAATAAGAGAACTTAATATTCATTAGATCCGTGAGAGTACTGCTCAAAATAGGGCCGATCATTAGGCCAATTGAGTATGCCGTGTTATAGAGTGCAAAAGTAATTCCATAAGAATGAATTCCACTTCGTTGAGAGATATCAGCAAGTTGAGGTAAGCAGGGAGCAAGGACCATACCCATGCTAACTCCTAAAACAGCTAAAATAACAGCTTGAAGCGATAATATTGCTGGAAGTACAGTCAGAGGAAGTGCAATGGATACCATAAGTAGACCGAGGAGAATTCCATTTTTATAGCCGATTTTACTAGAAAACTGTCCTATAAAAGGTGTTGCCAGGCCATAAGCAAGCGTGGGAATAGCAAATAATAATCCAATAATTCCTGGGTTAGCGCTAAAATTGTGCTGTAGGTGTAACGGTAATGTTGGCTCAAGTACGCTTGGGATGGATGCGCCGATAATCACCACTCCAATAACCAAAAGCAAATCTTTATTTTTCATGAACGAGAAAGGGGAAATATACTTTTCATTTTTCGCTTCCGGAATATCATGCAGGAGAATTAGTCGAAGTACAGCATCGATGACGGCCAAGGAGATGGCAAAGTAAAAAGGAAGCTGGTAACTTCCCCATTGATACAACCAACCGCCAATTGTCGGTCCAAGAAGGGTTCCGGCGGCTTGACCGGATAATGCCAAGCCCATGGCTTTACCACGTTCTTCAGAAGGGTATAGATCAGCCAAGAGAGCGAGTCCTGCTGTCCAGGTCATTGCGGCTGCAATTCCCTGAAAAGCGCGTGCCACTACAAGCAGCCAGAACGTGTGGGCTATGGCAAACATTAAAGTGGAGGCTATGAGTCCAATTAACCCCCATAATAGAGGTGTCTTTCTCCCAATCCGATCTGTTAATAGGCCAAAAACAGGTGTAGCTATAAATAATGCGATTGCATAACTGCTGAATAAAAATCCTATTTCAGTTTGAGTTGCGCCCAGAGAATCTGCATATCTTGGCAAAATGGGAACGACTAATCCATAGATTAACATATCAATGAATACAGCTAATCCGACAACAATTAGTGCAGCTTTTTGCTTATTTTGTGCTCCTTTACTCAGTTTCATTATTACATCCTCCTCATAAATTTCTTCTGATTTCCTCTTTAATTTGTTTAACAAATTTTAATTGAAGCTCGCATTGATCATAAATATTTCTGAAAATTAACATGACGTTTACGGGGATATCCATAATTTCAGCTTTTTGTTCTTGCCCTAGTTTCATTTCCTTATAGATTTTTTCGATGGCTTGCTGCTGAAAACTTAAAGCTTCTTCAATTTCATGGAGCCCAGCCTCATCCATAAAAGTTAAAGCTGTGTACAGTGCTGTTGGAAACACAACAGAAGATTCTTTAAATGATTCGATTAAAAGCCGACTAAACTCATTTTTTCCTGCCTTCGTGATAGCATATATAGCTTTGGACCGGTTCCCTGTCTGTTCTAATGTTTCTAACTGTACAATTCCTTCTGAATCCATTTTTTTTAAGGCATGATATATGGAAGCTGGTTGCACATAAGCCCATTTATCCGTTTGTGCTGATTGCATTTTCTGCTGTATTTCATATCCTGACATTGCTCCATATTGTAACAAGAGCCCAAGAACCATTACACGTGTCGTACTCAAGATGACATCTCCTCCATAACTTTATTGCTAAATGTTTTATACTAAATATTTAGTAAAGGATTATAGTCGGATTATATCATTACAATCTAATGATGTAAAGGTTTATTCCCTACATACATTCCTCACTGTACCTCATCAAAAGGAGAGCCATACTAACGAAATTAATCGGCTTTGGCCTTGGAGACACTATGGTTGGCCTCAACATCGGAGTTAGATAAGCGGTCCAAATAATCCCTTTATTATAGGATAGTTTTTTACTGATAAAGTCTGATGAATTTATAATAGTTTGCGAATATAAATTTAACCTGGAAAACATTAAATTCATATTTACTTTACGAAAATATGGAGGTAGAATATTTCTTGTGAAACATACTAAATATTTAGTATTTTATGTTTTTTAAAAAATGTATAGTTATTAATGTTTTCTATTAGAAAGGAGGGAACATATGAGCAGTTTATAATGATGCTTACATTTACATCGGAAAGGTACTTTCTGCAAGGGGAGTGATCCGAAATGTTAAGCAAGGTGATCAAGGATATCCGCTTTATTAGAGAAATGGATCCAGCAGCACATAGTTGGATTGAAATAGTATTATGTTATCCAGGTTTTCATGCTTTGATAGTCTATCGTTTATCCCATTTACTTTTTGAGGTTCATTTGTATTTGTTTGCACGAATATTATCTAATTGGGGCCGTTTTTTTACGGGAATCGATATACATCCAGGTGCGAACATGGGGGATGGGATTTTTATAGATCATGGTATTGGAGTTGTAATAGGTGAAACCGCTGTAATAGGGAACAATGTGACAATATACCAGAATGTTACTTTAGGAGGCACTGGGAAAGATGTGGGGAAAAGACACCCTACTATTGGAAACTGGGTTGTCATAGGTGCTGGGGCCAAAGTGTTGGGCCCTATCAAAATTGGCGATTACTCAAAAATAGGAGCAGGTGCAGTAGTATTAAAAAATGTTCCCGCCAATTGTACCGTTGTTGGTGTTTCGGCAGGCATAGTGAAATGGAACGGATATTCAATCATAAAAAACAACCAGCATATTAAGTCAGTGGTCAGATATTTTAAATGATCATATTTAGAGGAGGAACTATGATGCATAAGCAAATCCCTGTTCAATTGTCTAAATTAATCCAGGATGAAGCTGATTATTTCTGGTCTCCATCCGTTCGTTGGTGTAAAACAGAGGACGCCGTTGAAATTGAGCATTCAGTATTCTCTGGTATAGCACTTGAACTATTTCCTGAATTGTACTATATAACGCAAAAAGGTATAAAGCTGGAATCTCTTATCGAGCATTATTCTCATTTAAATCAGGAATTTCTTGTTGATTTTATTAAACATCTAATTAATGAACGTATATTAGTAAGTTCTATATTATCCCCTCAAGAGCTTCTTTATCCACATAATTATCTCGTACACAACCCTCACCACGAAGACACTTTCATCGATCCGGAACGATACAATCGCTTCAAACAAAAAAAGCTTGAACGCACATTTTCGAATGTTATGGAGTACGATCTTCCCTTAGAGGATGTTTCTTTTCCGGAAGAAATTGTAAATCGTAGATCTTTTCGTAATTTTGATATAAACCGTAAACTTCCATTTAAAACATTTTCAAAGCTAATCTCTGTTTTTAAACAGACTATAACCGATCGGGAGATTCGCTATTTCTATGCAACCGATGGCGGCCTATATCCAATTGATATATTCATTTATGTAAAAGATGCCCGGATAGAAAAGGTGAAGGCTGGTTTATATTACTATAATCCTGTACGTAATATGCTTCAAATGGTAAGCAGCGCCTGTGTTATCACACAGGAAGCGCATTATGCCCAAAATCAAGAAATATTTAGCACATCGGCTTTTTCTGTATTTATGGTTTATAACAGCGAGGTTACAATGCCGAAATATGGTGGAATGGGCTATTTGTATGCCGCTATTGACTGTGGAATTATGGTGCAACTGTTGACCCAAGTAGCTGAGCTGGAGCAGGTGGGGTTGTGTTCTATTGGTGATATGAATTTCCGTAAAATTAAAAAATATTTCAAACTAAATTCCAGTCAGGTTATGCTGCATTCCATTGAAGTTGGGCTCAAGTAAATAGAACGATGGAACCTCGGCAGGGAGGAAAAACAATATGACTATCCACAGTCTATTTGAAAAGCAAGTAGTAGCTAATTCAGATCGTCTCGCTGTTGTCAGTTGTGAAAAATACCTAACTTATCGACAATTAAATGAAAAGTCCAATCAATTAGCTGAAATATTGGTTGAGCACAATGTTAGTACTGGTTGTATTGTCGGAATTATGATGGAACGATCCGTCGATATGATCATTGCAGTATTAGCAGTCCTTAAATCTGGAGGAGCTTATTTGGCACTTGATCCAGGGTACCCTGAGGAGAGAGTTGAATTCATGCTGAGTGACAGCAATGTGAAGTTGCTACTTACACAACAGCACTTAAAATCTCCTAATCATCCGGGACTAAGTAAATTAACAGTGACTGAACAGCTGTATTCCAATTGTTCGACCAACAATTTGGAGCGGAATATTTGCTCAAGCGATCTCGCCTATCTAATCTATACATCAGGCTCAACAGGGCAGCCTAAAGGAACCTTATTAGAACATAAGGGAATTGAAAATTTACAGTCAATTTGGGCAAATAAATTCCATATTACTTCAAAGGATCGAATTGGTCAGTTCGCCAGCTTTTCTTTCGATGCCTCTGTTTGGGAAATTTTTATGGCACTTTTTAATGGGGCAACCTTATATATTATTCCTCAGGAAATAATACATCAGACCCTCGATTTTGAGTCCTATGTTTTAGAAAATATGATTACTGTACTAACATTGCCTCCAAGCTATGCTGTTTATTTGGAGGCTTCGCGTATTACGAATTTAAGGTTGATGATAACAGCAGGATCGTCATCATCCGGTAATTTGGTAAATCAATGGATTCCGTATACAACTTATGTGAATGCATATGGACCCACCGAAGCGAGCATATGCGCTTCTTTATGGGTGGCTCCTTCAGCATTTTTTGAAGGTAATTCGGTTCCTATAGGCTTGTCATTGCCGAATACGAATTTTTATATTCTTGATGAGCAACTGAAGCCTGTTGATTGTGGAGAAATTGGAGAACTTTTCATAAGCGGGTGTGGGCTAGCAAGAGGCTATTTGAATCGTCCAGAGCTTACAAAACAAAAATTCATCCAACATCCAACAATTCCAGAAACAACAATATATAGAACCGGAGATTTAGTACGGATGCTTTCTGATGGAAATTTGGAGTATCACGGAAGAACGGATCAGCAAGTAAAAATACGTGGGCATCGAATTGAATTGGAAGAAATTGAAGTCATCCTTCTTAAACACAAGGAAATCACAGAAGTAGTGGTGCAGACTATTCAGGGCGAGCAGGATCAGTTGCAGTTGTGCGCGTATTATGTAGCTCGAAATGCGATAAACACAACTGAGCTGCGTCAGTTTATCAAGCAAGAATTGCCGATTTATATGATACCAACCTATTTTGTTTATTTATCTGAACTTCCTATGACCATTAATGGAAAAGTGGATCGAAAAGCTCTTCCCAGTCCAACTAGGGATTTATCGGGGCAACTTAATCATCAGCAGCCTCGCACTGATTTAGAGAAACTTTTATGCTTACTAATGAGTGAGGTTCTTGGTGTAGGCCAGGTGGGCATAAATGATAACTTTTATGATTTGGGTGGTGATTCAATTAAAGCCATTCAATTATCTGCAAAGTTGAACTCTCATAATCTAAAGCTCAGTAGCCATCATCTTTTAAAACAACCTACTATTGCACAATTTGGTCAGTCCATTCAACAGATTCTCCGTAAAGGTGACCAAGGTAAAGTTTTAGGGAATGTCCGCTTTACCCCTATTCAGCATTGGTTTTTTTTAAAAAAGTTAACTGATAAACATCATTGGAATCAATCTGTTCTGTTTTATAATCCAGCACGTTATGAACCAGAGGTTTTGTTCAATGTTTTGAAAACGTTGGTTGAGCATCACGATGCGCTTAGAATGACTTACCAAATGGAGGGTGGCATTCTAAAGCAGATGAACATGGACATGAATCCTGAAGTATTCAGCTTCAATATACTCAACGTGCCGCATGAGGATGAAGAACAATTTATTATCAACCAAATCTCGGAGATTCAAGGGAGTAAAAATCTAGAAAGAGGTCCATTAGTACATTTAGAGTTGTTCAGATCCAAGGTAGGAGATCATTTGCTGCTGTCCATACATCATTTAGTGATGGACGGAATTTCACTGCGTATATTAATCGAAGATTTGACAAAGTCCTATGAGCAACTTATTGAGGGGAGACAGGTTGTACTACAGGAGAAGACAGATTCATTTCAAAGATGGGCTGAGGCATTAGAAAATTATTCATGTAGTGAGGAGGTAGTAAAACAAATTCCCTATTGGCTGGATTTTGAAGCAAGAGTTAATCAGGAATCGATACTGTGGAAGAGAGAACTAGTACAGAGGTCAACACAAAGGAACAAACGTAATTTAAAATTTGCTCTATCAAAAGAAAATACAAAATGGCTTCTTGGTCAAGCTCATCATGCGTATAACACCGATATAAATGACGTTTTGATATCTGCTTTAGGAATGGCTTTGCATGATTGGCTTGAAATCAGGCAGATTGTAATCAATATGGAATCCCACGGTCGTACTGATATTTTACCTGATATGAATATTACTCGTACAGTCGGTTGGTTTACATCTCAGTGCCCCGTACTTCTATGCATGCATGATCCTGACGATTTGTCTGAGTGGATTACAAAAACCAAAGAGAATCTTAGAACTATTCCAAATAAAGGATTGGACTATGAGGTACTAAAATATCTTAGCCCGGAACGTCTGAGAGCACCTTTAATATTTTCTATTGAGCCAGAAATTAATTTTAATTATTTAGGTCAACTTGACCAAATCTCGAATTCTCCATATTTCCAACTCTCTCCTTACAGTAGTGCAGCTTCCTTTGGACCTGAGGGATTAGGGAATATCAGTCCTAATAATGAACTGTGTTATGCACTTGAAATAACAGGATATGTCGAGGGAGATCAATTGCATCTTTCTATCGGCTATGATAGTGCACGAATTAGTGTACAAGAAATCCAACATTTGGCGGAAGGATATGAAAAGCAGCTTATCAGGATTATTCAGCATTGCATAGACAAAAAGGAGCAGGTGCGTACTCCAAGTGATTTTACATTGAAAAATTTAAAAGAAGAGGATTTAAATATGATTTATGATGTGCTTCTCAATTCGTTAAATATCTAAACCACTAGATTAGGCGGGTGAATAGAATGAATCCGTTTTCGAAAGAACAAATTCAGGATATATATGCGTTGTCACCTATGCAAGAAGGCATATTATATCATTCTCTATCAGATGCTGAGCCTAACACTTATGTAGTACAGCTGATCCTAACTATGGAAGGTCATCTTAATGTTGAACTTATGCGGCAAAGTTTTTCGACACTCATCCAACGGCACAATGTATTAAGAACAACTTTTTTATTGGAAAAAGTCAAACAACCACTTCAGGTAGTGCTAACGGAAAGGCCTCTTCAATTTGTTTTTGAAAGCAGAGCTGATATATCAAGTCTGGATGAAAAACGGTGGATTCAGCAATATTTAGAAAAGGATCGTCAGCGAGGATTCAACTTGACGAGAGATCCGCTCATTAGGCTATCGATGCTGCAAACAAGCCCTAGGGAATATATTTGTGTACTCACTTTTCATCATATTCTAATGGATGGATGGTGTTCAGATTTACTCCTTTGCGAATTATTTGAGATCTATACTTCTCTAGTTGAAGGACAAAGCAAATTCACTTATATGGAGCATTCTTATAGTCAGTATATAGAATGGTTGGAAAAACAAGATCAAGAAAGTGCACTTAAATACTGGAAAGACTATTTAAACGGATTTGAAGAATGCTCTGTCCTGCTAGGTCAAACACATAGTAATGGAAAAAAATCTATTCAAGATTATAGCTTGGGTAAATATTCTATTCAATTGGAGCATCCGCTGTCCGAATTTTTAAAAGAGTTGGCCCGAAACAATCAAGTCACATTAAACGCAGTCTATCAGAGTCTGTGGGGGATGGTGCTACAAAAATATAATAATAGTAACGATGTTGTATTTGGTTCTGTTGTAGCAGGAAGGCCCCCGGAAATATCAGCAGTTGAGCAAATGATAGGATTGTTTATTAATACAGTTCCTGTACGTGTACAATCAGCGGGGGACCTAACTTTTGTTTCACTAATGCAGCAAATTCATCATCTAAATTTAAATTCCCAGCCCTACGAGCATTTGTCACTATCACAGATTCAAAATCAGTCGATTGGACAAAGCTTGTTTAATCATATTTATATGTTTGATAATACGCCTTTAAGTTCCACATGGAAACATATGTTAGCTGAAGTAAATGTAAACATTAAGGATGTTGATGTTATAGAACATACTAATTATGACTTAAGTATTACAGTGCTTCCGGGTGATGAAACAAATATAACGTTTATCTATAATTCCAATATTTATTCTGAAGATACAGTGAGAAGAATGGCAAATCATATGTATAATGTTGCAATGAAAATTTGTAGTGAGCCTTCCGTTTACTTGAAAAATATTTGTATTTTGAGTGCTGAAGAGGAGACCGAAATTATTGCATTGAATAGTGCAAAGATTATGGAGAGTAACGGAAAAGAAACACTTGCAGATTTATTTGAAAGGCAAGTTGAAGTTTCGCCACTTGCAACGGCCCTTACATGTAGAGAAACACATATATCTTATGGAGAGTTAAATAAGCAAGCCAACAAGCTTGCCTACGTTTTACAAGATATGGGTGTTCAACCTAATCAACTAATTGGATTACTTACAGAGCGTTCACCAGAGATGATTAGTGGGATACTAGGCATCTTGAAATCAAATGCAGGCTATACACCTCTTGATCCGGAAAATACAATCGAGCGATTAAAGGTTATTGTACAGGATGCTAACTTATCAATCATTGTAGTTTCGCAATCGAATCTTTCTTTAATTACAAAGCTAATGGAACAACTGGAGGGTTCCGCAAGACGTCAGATTTTAGTTCTTGAGGACGTACTGGAACAAACAAATGATCGTGATAAGAGTAATCCACTACGCATATCAGAGGCTAACCATTTGGCTTATGTGATGTATACTTCCGGTTCGACCGGTATACCTAAAGGGATCATGATTGAAAATATCAATGTGATGAGAATTGTGAAGGGCTCGGATTATGTACAAATTGCACCACAAGACACTATTCTTCAATTGTCTAACTTTGCTTTTGATGGTTCTGTTTTTGATATATTTGGGAGTCTTTTGAATGGAGCAAGACTTGTTTTAGTAGACAAAGAGACAATGCTTAATGCATCTGAGTTAGCTCAGTTAATTTTAAAAGAGAATGTCTCCGTTTTTTTTGTGACAACTGCTCTGTTTAACACACTCGTTGACCTTGAAATTCATTGCTTGACCAATGTAAGAAAGGTGCTTTTTGGTGGCGAGCGAGCATCAGTAGCACATGTAAAAAAAGCATTTCAGTTAATGGGGAAAGATAAAATTATTCATGTATATGGCCCGACAGAAAGTACGGTTTATGCGATGTATCATGAAATTCAAGAAGTTAATGAGGATATGTATACAATTCCGATCGGGCGACCCATTAAGAATACGGAGGTGCTTGTTCTTAATGGGGAAAATCATCAACAGCCGATTGGGGCAATTGGGGAACTGTGCATTGCTGGAGAAGGTCTCGCACGAGGATATCTTAACAATGACCCATTAACTCAAGAGAAATTTTTCTATCTGTACGAAAAACGATTATATAAGTCAGGTGACTTAGGACGACGGCTTGCAAACGGAGAAATTGAATTTCTGGGGCGTAATGACCATCAAGTAAAGATTAGGGGATTCCGAATTGAATTGGGTGAAATTGAAAAGTGTATTCTTGAAAATCAAGCTGTAAAAGAAGTATTCATCATGGAGCAGTCAGATAAACAAGGGGATAAGCGCTTATGTGCGTATTTTGCTGCAGATCAAGAAATGAATACCGAAAAAATCAGGCATTGGGTTGCTGAAAGACTGTCGAACTACATGATCCCTGCCTTTTTTGTACAAGTTAAGAAGCTACCTCTAAACGCAAATGGCAAAGTGGATCATAAGAAACTTACAATGCCCGATACAAGTCAGCTCTTTCAGGATCAAGCTATACTTCCAAGAAACAGCACTGAAGAGACGGTGGCTCACGTATGGGAAACGGTGTTGGGCATTGGGAACGTAAGCGTGGTCGAAGACTTTTATGCATTGGGAGGGGATTCAATAAAAGCTATTCAAATTTCAGCGCAACTCCGAGCGAAAGATATTAAAGTAACTACCAAAGATATATTTCAGCATCCAAGTGTAGCAGACTTAAGTACCTTTATTATAAAAGGACAATCGAAGCAGATGCAGTCTGTGAATGCTGCTGCGATTCAAAATGGCTATGACGAATTAGGGATTTCTGCAAGTGATCTGCACGAACTTCAAATAGAGTTGAATTCTAAGATCAATTAACAGGAGGGAACTAGTCATGTCGTCTAAACAACTTTTACAAAAGATTTATTCGCTAACACCAATGCAGGAAGGAATTCTGTACCATACATTGCGTGAAGAAAATCAGGGTAATTTTATAGTTCAGCTTTTTTTCAGTGTGGAAGGGCCTCTCTCACTAGACATTATGAATAAGAGTATGCAATTGCTTGTACAGCGACATGATGTTTTCCGTACGCTTTTTAATGTTGATAAAGCGAAGCGACCCATTCAAATGGTCGTAGACCATCTGGAAAATAGAATGATTTTTCAAGATTTGACTGAAATGAATCATAATAGTCAGATGGAATTTATATCTCATTATGCTAGTGAGGAAAAAATTAAAGGTTTCGATGTAACTGCTGAAATGCTTGTTCGGCTTACTGTATTTCAGACGGACCTGCAACATTTTCGGTTACTTCTAAGCTTTCATCATATTATTGTGGATGGTTGGAGCTTGAGTGCGATAGTACAAGAGCTTTTTGAAATATATAGTGCCTTATCTGCACAACGATCACCTGATCTAAAGGAAATCCACTCTTTTCAAAATTATATCGAATGGCTTAAACAACAGGATCAAGATTCTGCAAGTTTATACTGGACCCAGTATTTAGAGGGGATTGAACAGTCCACTGGTTTACCATGGAAACCAAAACAGAAAAAGGAAGGTTATTTGCAGGAACAAGTTAAGTTTACCTTCGATCGGGAAATGACTAAAAAACTTAAGGAATTGGCACTTGCCTATCGTGTAACGATGAACGCTGTTATTCAAGCAATCTGGAGCATCGTGCTAAAAAGATATAATAATACCAATGATGTGGTTTTTGGGACAGTCGTTTCAGGAAGGCATGCAGCGGTTTCCGGAATCGACCAAATGATCGGAATATTTATCAATACCAATCCAGTAAGAATAAAGTTCGAGCAAGATATCCATTTTGAAGACCTGTTGTCATTAATCCATGAGCAAATGATTGAGTCCCAAGAGCATAGTCATTATCCTCTGATGAAGATACAAGCGCCTACGCCTCTGAAAGAGAATTTAGTTAATCATATTGTAGTTTTTGAAAATGTACCTTTGGAATTCAATTTATTAGACGGACAGCATGTACATGAGTTGAAAATCTATGATTTTGAATTAAAAGATCAGACAAACTATGATTTCAATATCATTGTGATACCCTCTGAGGAAATATCTGTATGCTTAAAATATAATGCATTTTGCTATTCAAATGAAGATATTCAAAAGATTGCTGGACATATTCGTGCGGTCACAACTGCCATCACTGAAAATCCACATATACTTGTTAGAAATATTTCAATTCTCACACCAGATGAAAAAGAACGCATATTAACAGAATTCAACAACACAGAACATGTTTTTTCTGACCTGAAAAATTTACACGAATTTTTTGAGGACAGAGCTATAGCTTATCCTGACAAAACCGCCCTGATCCTTGGTGAAGAAAATATGAGCTATGAAGAGGTTAATAAACGTGCCAATCAATTAGCCAGAATACTACGACGCAAGGGAGTATGTAGTAACCAGAGCGTTGGAATAATGGTTGAAAGATCATTTGAAATGATCATAGCTATATTGGCGATTCATAAGGCTGGTGGTGCTTATATACCTATTGATCCCGACTATCCCAAAGACCGTGTTCGTTATATGCTGCAAGACAGTGGAACTAACCTTGTCTTAACAAAGACAAGATGGAATGAACGCCTTGTAGGTTTAGAAATAGAAATCCTGCTCATGGATATAAGTTTGTCTGATAACGAGGATAACACCAATCTTAATTGTGTTAATCATCCTGATGATGTGGCCTACATCATATACACATCAGGTTCTACCGGCAAGCCGAAAGGGGTAATAGTTCAGCATCGGTCCGTTGTCAACAATATGTTGTGGATGCAACGAAAGTATTCGATCACAGAAGCGGATGTTATCATGCAAAAAACAGCTTACACTTTTGATGTGTCCGTGTTTGAATTGTGCTGGTGGTATTTTCAGGGCGCAGCGACTCTATGTTTGTTGGAGCCTGGAGCTGAAAAAGATCCTGAGAGCATAATCCATACAGTTGAACAAAAAAAAGTAACTGTAATCCACTTTGTTCCATCCATGTTACATGCATTTTTAGACTATTTGGAATATGGGGAAGGACATATTCAGCGTTTATCATCTATACAAAAAGTGTTTACCAGTGGAGAAGCACTGACATGCAGGCATGTTCAACGGTTTAACGATGTATGGAGAAGAGATAAAAGCATTGTTTTCTCTAATCTATATGGACCGACTGAAGGTACTATACACGATTCTTATTTTGATTGTCCTTCTGATTTTAAGATGGATTCCATCCCAATCGGCAAGCCGATAGATAATATTCAAATGTATATTATAGACCAGGATGATCAATTACAGCCAGTTGGTGTAGCAGGAGAATTATGTATTTCGGGTACAGGCGTAGCAGCAGGATATGTGAATCTTCCTGAAGCAACAGAAGAGAAATTTGTAAGAGATCCATTTAGAATCGGTCAACATATGTACAAAACAGGCGATTTAACAAGATGGATGAATGATGGAAATATTGAGTACATGGGGAGAAAAGACTTTCAGATCAAAATTCGGGGGTACCGAATTGAAACTGGAGAAATAGAAAACGTTCTACTACAATATCCAGGTATTCAGCAAGTATTAGTTACATTATGTATGGATGACAAAAATAATGGATATTTATGCGCATATATTATTGGATCTCAATCTATTGATGAAAATGATATAAAATACTATCTTATCCATTACGTTCCAGATTATATGGTGCCGTCTTATTTTATAAAGTTAGACAGATTTCCACTATCGCAAAGCGGAAAGATTGATCGTAGGAATTTACCAATACCGGACATCACAGTAAAGGTATCTACAGGCTACACACCCCCAAGAAATCATATTGAAAGAGTGACATCAGAGATATGGAAAGAAGTTCTGGGTGTAGAAAAAGTGGGTATTCACGACCATTTTTTTGCGCTTGGGGGAGATTCTATCAAAGCCATTCAAGTGTCATCACGTTTACAACGTCATAAGGTGCATATCGGAATTAAAGATATTTTTGCGAATCCGACGATTGCACAATTAACTCAGGTGTTGGCTGTACAAACAAAAGTTGTAGATCAGAGTGTCGTTGAAGGGATCGTTCCGCTTACGCCTATTCAAAAGTGGTTTTTTGAACATCAGGGGATACAACGGCATCATTGGAATCAGTCTTTTATGTTGTATAGAAAAGAAGGATTTGAACCTGACATCCTTCAAGAAACGATGAATTATATTATTTATCATCATGATGCTCTGCGTATGATGTATGCAAGCGAGCAAGACTCTATTGTACAAACAAATCAGGAAATGAAAGGGTCAGCTTGGTTGCAGGCTGTAGATCTATCAAGTGAAGTTGATGTAAGGGATCGTATCGCAAATTTTTCAGAAAAGATTCATATGAGTATGGATTTAACTACAGGCCCTCTACTGAAATTGGGACTATTCCAAACCATTGAAGGGGATCATCTCCTTATTGTTGCGCACCATCTAGTAATCGACGGTGTTTCTTGGCGAATATTGCTGGAAGATATCACACAGGTTTATAAACAGCTTAGTTCTGGAGAAAAGCCTTCATTACCGTATAGGACGACTTCCTATAAGAGCTGGGCTAGCGCACTGGAGGAGTATGCGAACAGTCCGGTATTACTTGATGAGATTCCATACTGGATGAATATGGATCAGCGGCATATTGAGCCTCTGCCTAAGGATCACACATGTTCAACCAACTTTATCAAGGATACGAGATCGATTAATATGCAACTATCCAAGCAGGACACAGACAATCTGCTTCGTCATTCCAACCAGGCTTACAATACGGAAATTAATGATATATTGTTAGCCGCATTAGGGAGTGCATTCCGAGAGTGGACAGATCATACCCAGATTCTTATCGGTTTGGAGGGGCATGGGAGAGAAGATATAGTCCCTGATAATAATGTCTCTCGGACGATCGGTTGGTTTACAACAATGTATCCTGTAGTAATTGATCTTCCGTTATCTTGCTCTGTACAGGATACTGTTCAACATGTAAAACAAACATTGCGCCAAATTCCGAAAAAAGGGATCGGATACGGTTTATTAAGATATGTTACTGCTCTGGAACACAATAAAGTAATGAAGTGGAAACTTCGTCCTGAAGTTTGCTTTAACTATTTAGGTGAATTTTCCCAAAGTATAGATCAGGGAGTTTTTACTCTTTCTGATATGTCTCAGGGACAAATGCTTGATCCGCAATCAGAGCGAAGTTATTCCATTGATATAACGGCAGCAGTCATGGAGGACGAGCTAAGAATTTCTTTTATATACAATAAGCATGAATATGATGAAGATACACTGACCGAAGTTGCCCTGAATTTCAAGAAACATCTCTTAGAAATTATAAATCATTGCATAACATGTGGAACAAGAGAGCTTAGTGAAAAAATATACCCGACAGCGCTTCCCGATTTAGCACAAATATACGCTCCTTTTGCGCTAACTGATATTCAGATGGCATATTTTCTAGGTCGAAATGATGAGCTTGAAATGGGCGGCGTTTCCACTCATGTGTATACCGAGGTGGAGACTGACGTTGACATAGTACGTTTTAATCAATGCTTGAATAAAGTCATTCAGAGACACCCGATGCTAAGAGCAATTATCATGCCAAGCGGCGAGCAGGTTATTCTTAAAGACGTGCCTGAATATCAAATGGCTATAGAAGATCTTCGATTCCTGACAAGAAGAGAACAAGAGGAACGAATTCATCTGGAACGAAGCCGGATGTCACACCATGTGTTTGTTCCTGAACAGTGGCCGATGTTCGAATTTAAGGCTTTTCAGCTTGAGAATAATAAATGTCTATTATGTATGGGCAGGGATTTACTCATTGCTGATGCAGCAAGTATGGATATTATCGGTCGTGATCTGATGTATTTCTATCACAATCCGAATGCCGAATTGCCCCAATTGGACTTCAGCTTCCGCGATTATGTTCTTGCTTATTTAGATTTGAAGCATTCTGAAATATATGAGCTGGATCGAAAATACTGGCTTAATAAAATTGAAGATTTTCCATTAGCGCCTGTTCTCCCTTTACAATGTAATCCAGAACAAATAACAGCACCAAAATTTCAAAGAAAAGAGAAGATATACAATCAACAACAGTGGATTTCTTTAAAAAAGCTGGCTTTACAAAATGGAGTGACCCCATCTGCTTTGCTCGCGACCATTTATTCATATCTTCTTTCCATGTGGGGGAATCAGGAAAATATATCCATTAATCTTACAGTCTTCAATCGGTACCCTTTTCATGAACAGGTAGAACATATTGTGGGTGACTTTACATCAAACCTGTTGCTCGGCATTTCATTTAAACCTGGTACGTCATTGTGGGAAAAGGCCAAAGATGTTCAGTCTGTATTAATTGATGCATTGGAGCATCGCCACTATGAGGGTGTTGAGTTTATTAGGGATATTGTGAGACATCATGGGATTAGACATGGAAAGGCTGTAATTCCGTATGTTTTTACCTCTGTGCTTTCTGAAAATAAAACAGAACGCATACCCGGTCTTGAACAATTAGGAAACTTGAAAACAGGAATAACGCAAACCTCACAGGTCTATATTGATTTTCAGGCTACGTTAGTAGCGGATGAATTATGGTTATTTTGGGATTATGTAGAGGAATTGTTTTCGCCAGAAATGATTGAAGGTATGTTCAGACAGTTTACGCAAATCATTGATTCTCTTTTGATAAAAGCTATTTATTCTTCAAATCTGGAAATTGAAATAGAGAATGAGGAAGCTATCCGATTATACAACAATACGAACAAGGCTTTACCGCCTAGCACCTTGCATGGGTTGTTCGAGGAGCAGGCAACGCGTACTCCAGAAGCAGTGGCCTTAATGCATAAGGATGAATGCTTTACGTATGGAGAACTGCAGAAACGTTCAAATCAAATAGCTCGTTACTTACAAGAGCAGGGTGTATGTCGTGGTGATTATGTTAGCGTATTGGCGAGTCGGAGTATAGCAACTGTTGCTAACGTTATAGGTATTTTAAAAGCCGGAGCAGCTTATGTACCGGTGGATCCGGACTATCCGGAAGAACGGCGCCAATACATTCACGAGCACAGTCAATGTAAGCTAACTGTAGAACCGGAGTTGTACGATACAGCCGGCGTAGCAGGATATTCAGACGAAGCTCTTCCAATGGATTATCATCCGGACGATGTGGCGTATGTGATCTATACATCGGGCAGCACAGGCCGACCGAAGGGCGTGATCACAACACACGGAGCAGCAGCCAATACGATTCAGGATATTAATCATAAATTCGGCATCCATGAGCAGGACCGAATGATAGGTTTGTCCTCCATGTGTTTTGATCTGTCTGTATATGATCTGTTCGGTGCCTTGGCAGCCGGAGCGGCATTGGTATTGATTGACGATCAACGGGATGTTGATGATGTCATCTACACGATAGAGCATCAAGGGATCACCCTATGGAATTCCGTACCGGCTATTATGGAAATGGTGCTCGCCAACGTCACGGCTAACTTTTACAATAATGGAATTCGAACGGTGTTGCTCAGTGGGGACTGGATACCGCTACAGCTGCCTGAGAAAATAAAGCGACATTGTCCGCATGCAGAAGTGATTAGCTTGGGAGGAGCAACAGAAGCCTCAATTTGGTCCATCTACTACCCAATCGAGGAATGGGATGGACAGACCGCCTCGATACCTTATGGCAGACCGCTGGCGAACCAGCAGATGTATGTGCTGAACTATGAGTTAAAGCCTTGTCCGGCGGATGTACAAGGGGAACTGTACATTGGTGGGATGGGGCTTGCGGCAGGTTATCTAAATGATGAACGGAAAACCCAGGAATCGTTTGTGGAACATCCAGAGCTGGGCCGATTATACCGAACCGGAGATTATGGAGTATGGCGTCCGGCAGGCTATATCGAATTTCAGGGACGAAAGGATCAGCAGGTCAAGATCCGGGGGTATCGGGTAGAGCTGGGAGAAATTGAAGGACGCCTGCTGGCACATGAATTCATCAAAAATGCAGTGGTGATGGAACAAAGGGATGACCGTAATCACGCATTTCTATGTGCATACTATGTTCCAGATGAGGAGGAAGTGACCCCGGAGGAACTGCGAATATATTTACAACGGGAACTGCCGAATTATATGGTGCCGTCGCATTATATGGAACTGGAGAAACTACCGTTATCTCCTAATGGCAAGGTGAATCGAAGAGAGCTGCCGATCCCGGATGTGGAGCAGCAAATGGATTCGAAATACGAAGAAGCACGAAATGAAACAGAGCAGAAACTGACGGAAATATGGAAAGAGGTATTGGGAGTCGAACGAATTGGAATCCATGATCATTTCTTTGAACTGGGTGGAAATTCGATTCTGATGGTGCAAATCCGAACAAGAATAAGCAGGGAAATGGGAAACGATTTGAATCTACGAGACTTTCTGCAGCATTATACCATAGCGAAGCTGTCAGAACGGATGAAGGAAGGTGTAGATACACAAGCGGCCATCGTGTATCCGGAGTTAATACCTGATCCGGAGCATATGTATGAACCGTTTCCGCTAACGGACGTGCAAATGGCCTATCTGATGGGACGCGAAAACCATTTTGAGCTGGGTGGAGTGTCAACGCATGGATATACTGAAATCAAAACAGACTTTGATTTAGACAGACTTAATTGTGCATTACAACAGGTCATTAAACATCAACCCATGATGCGCGCAGTCGTATTTCCTACCGGAGAGCAGGTTATTCTGGAGAACGTACCGGAATATCGAATAACAGTGGTTGACCTTACCCATTTGAGTTCGTCTGAGCAACAAGAACGGATAGTGTCAGAAAGAGAGAGAATGTCTCATTATGTATTTCCAACAGACCAATGGCCGCTCTTTGAATATAAAGCTTTTAAATTATCTGAAGGAATTCATTATTTGTTTGTCAGCTACGATATGTTGATTACGGATGGAGCAAGTATTCAGCTGATCGGCAAGCTGCTGGTTAAATTCTATCATGAGCCCAATTGGATGCCATCACAGTTACAGAGCACATTCAGGGACTATATTTTGGCATTGCAGCATTTTAAAAATTCAGAAACCTATACAAAGGACAAACTGTATTGGTTGAATAAATTGGAGGATTTTCCTTCAGCTCCGGAACTTCCTTTGAAAGCGGATCCGTCCGGTGTGACTAAGCCTCGTTTTTGCCGTCTGGAGCAAGAAATCGATAGAGAAACCTGGGAGAAAATTAAAAAGCAGGCGTATCAGTACAATATAACGCCTACGGCCGCTCTTCTTACTGCTTATGCAGAAGTGATGGCTTTTTGGAGTAATCAGCCTCATTTAGCCGTGAGTTTGACCGTTTTCAACAGACTGCCGTTTCATCAAGATGTAAAAGACATGATTGGAGATTTTACTTCCGTAATTTTAATAGAAATTGATTTCAGATCCGAGAAAGGGTATTGGGAGAGAGCTAAACGGATCCAGGAACGCCTTTTAGAATCACTTGAGCATCGGCATTATGATGGTATTGAATTGATACGGGAAATATCTAAATACCATAATTATGGTAATCGTGCTGTTATGCCTGTTGTTTTTACAAGCATGCTGCTGGGGAGCAAGGAAAGAGGCGAAGTTAGTTGGTATGAACTAGGTGAGATACAATTGGGGGCCGGACAGACGTCTCAAGTGTATTTGGATCATCAACTTTTTGAGGACAATGGTTCGTTGAGAATCGTTTGGGACTATGTTGAGCAACTATTTGATGAAAATGTAATTCATTCAATGTTCAAGCAATATATTGATACACTAACTCTGAATACTAATTGCATGAGAATTACTGAACAAGAAACGAAGTTGATGGAGAGCTACAATAATACAGAGAAACCGATACCATACACTACCTTGCATGGCCTGTTCGAGGAGCAAGCAGTACGCACTCCAGAAGTAGTAGCATTAATGCACAAGGATGAATGCTTTACGTATGGAGAACTGCAGAAACGTTCAAATCAAATAGCCCGTTACTTGCAAGGGCAGGGTGTATGTCGTGGTGATTATGTTAGCGTATTGGCGAGTCGGAGTATAGCAACTGTTGCTAACGTTATAGGTATTTTAAAAGCCGGAGCAGCTTATGTACCGGTA
This sequence comes from Paenibacillus sp. FSL P2-0322, assembly GCF_037975315.1. Lineage (NCBI taxonomy): Bacteria > Bacillati > Bacillota > Bacilli > Caryophanales > Paenibacillaceae > Paenibacillus > Paenibacillus sp. FSL P2-0322. The sequence continues at coordinate 1,570,821 of NZ_CP150243.1, forward strand.
GATCCGGACTATCCGGAAGAACGGCGCTACTACATTCACGAGCACAGTCAATGTAAGCTAACTGTAGAACCGGAGTTGTACGATACAGCCGGAGTAGCAGGATATTCAGACGAAGCTCTGCCGACTGAGTATCATCCGGACGATGTGGCGTATGTGATCTATACGTCGGGCAGCACAGGCCGACCCAAGGGCGTAATCACAACTCATGGAGCAGCAGCCAATACGATTCAGGATATTAATCATAAATTCGGTATTCATGAGCAAGACCGGATGATAGGTTTGTCCTCTATGTGTTTTGATCTGTCCGTGTATGATCTATTTGGTGCTTTGGCAGCCGGAGCGGCATTGGTATTGATTGACGATCAGCGGGATGTCGATGATGTAATATACACGATAGAGCATCAAGGCATCACCCTATGGAATTCCGTACCGGCTATTATGGAAATGGTGCTCGCCAACGTCACGGCTGACTTTTACAATGATGGAATTCGAACGGTGTTGCTTAGCGGGGATTGGATACCGTTGCACTTGCCAGAGAAAATTAAGCGACATTGTCCACATGCAGAAGTGATTAGCTTGGGAGGAGCGACCGAAGCCTCGATCTGGTCCATCTACTACCCAATCAGGGAATGGGATGGACAGACCGCCTCGATTCCTTATGGTAGACCGCTGGCGAACCAGCAGGTGTATGTACTGAACTATGAGCTAAAGCCTTGCCCGGTCCATGTACAAGGGGAACTGTACATTGGTGGGACGGGGCTTGCAGCAGGTTATCTGAATGATGAACGGAAAACCCAAGAATCTTTCGTGGAACATCCAGAGCTGGGCCGATTATACCGAACCGGAGATTATGGAGTATGGCGTCCGGCAGGTTATATCGAATTTCAGGGACGGAAGGATCAGCAAGTAAAGATTCGGGGGTACCGAGTAGAGTTAGGAGAAATTGAGGGGCGTCTGCTAGCACATGAATTCATCAAAAATGCAGTGGTAATGGAACAAAGGGATGACCGTAATCACGCATTTCTATGTGCATACTATGTTCCAGATGGGGAGGAAGTAACCTCAGAGGAACTGCGAATATATTTACAGCGAGAACTACCGAATTATATGGTGCCGTCGTATTATATCGAACTGGAGAAAATACCATTATCCCCAAATGGCAAGGTAAATCGAAGAGAGCTGCCGATGTCGAATGTGGAGCAGCAAATGGAGTTGAAATACGAAGAAGCACGAAATGAAACGGAACAGAAACTGACGGAAATATGGAAAGAGGTATTGGGAGTCGAACGAATTGGAATCCATGATCATTTTTTTGAATTGGGTGGAAATTCGATTCTGATGGTGCAAATCCGAACAAGAATAAGTAGGGAAATGGGAATAGATTTGAATCTACGAGACTTTCTGCAGCATTATACCATAGCGAAGCTGTCAGAACGGATCGAGGAAGGCGTAGATACACAAGCGGCCATCGTGTATCCGGAGTTAACACCTGATCCGGAACATATGTACGAACCGTTTCCGTTAACTGATGTACAGATGGCTTATCTGATGGGACGCGAGAACCATTTTGAAATGGGTGGAGTGTCGACACACGTATATATTGAGTTAGAAACTTCATTGAACATGAATCGGTTTAATCGAGCTCTACAAAAAGTTATTGAACGTCATACTATGCTTCGGACGATTATTTTGCCGAGCGGACAGCAGAAAATATTAGATCATATGCCAGAATACCAAATTGAGATTATCCCGATTGAGGATCTCTCCAAGGAAGCTCAGGAACAGAGAATACTGACGGAAAGAGAGCGCATGTCTCACTACATTTTCAAGACTGATCAGTGGCCTCTATTCGAGTATAAGGCTTATCAATGTTCTGCAGAAACGTTTTATCTTTTTATTGGTTATGACATGTTAATAACGGATGGGGCGAGCTTTCAATTTATTCACCAGGAAATTATGAAATTTTACCATGATCCAGACTTAGATCTGGCAGGTGTGGATATTACTTTCAGAGATTATATGATGGCTTATACGGCATTCAAATCTTCGGAAATATATAAGAGGGATCGGCAGTATTGGATGAACAAATTGAATAACTTTCCTGATCCACCTTCCTTGCCGTATATTTCCTTTCCAAGCATGATTGTACAACCGCGCTTCAAAAGGGCAACCAAACACTTAAATAGGGAACTATACGAAAAGCTAAAGCAAGTTTCACAAAAGAATCACCTGACACCAACTGCAGTACTATGTACTGTATTTGCCAAAGTGTTGTCTTACTGGAGCAATCAATCTCAATTAGCGCTCAATTGTACTATTTTTAATCGTTATCCATTTCATAAAGATGTATATAAGATGATTGGCGACTTTACGTCTGTTATGTTGCTTGACATCACGCTTGAAGGAGGGAAATCTTTCTGGGAGCAAGCTGAATCCGTGCAAAACGTGTTGATGGAGGCGCTCGAACATAGACACTACGACGGAATTCAATTTATCAGAGAGATTATACGCCAACGTGGTGCTGAAACCCATAAGGCAGCGATGCCCATCGTATTCACAAGCATGTTACTGGATACAGGAAAAGGTACAGATGAGTCTATTTATTTTATGGGGGATGTAAAGACAGCGGTTTCTCAAACCTCTCAAGTTTTTTTAGATTATCAGGTTCTGGAAGTAGATGGCGGACTCACGATCACTTGGGATTATGTTGAACAACTGTTTGATTCGGAATTAATTAAAGCGATGTTTGACCAGTACTTTATGCTGCTGGAATTTTCCTTAAACTCAGATGCGGCAAATAGGTTCCCATGGGGACGTGAAAATCATCATCTGATTTCAGCTTTTAATGATACTTGTGAAGAAATTCCAAGCTCTACACTCGATTCCTTGTTTGAACAGCAGGTTGTTCGTTGGCCAGAGGCATTTGCGGTGATTTATAAGAACAGCCACATCACTTATCAGGAGTTAAATGAACGTTCGAATAGGGTGGCTCGCTATTTACATGAACATGGCGTGTGTCGTGGAGATTTTATTAGTGTATTAGCCAATCGGAGTATTGAAACCATTGTGAATATAATAGGTATATTGAAGGCCGGAGCGGCTTATGTGCCGATTGATCCTGATTATCCGGAGGAACGTCGTGAATATATTAGGGATCACAGTGGTTGTAAATTAACGTTGGAACCGGATCTATACGTTAAGGAAGGATTAGCAGTTTATTCTGGTGAAGCACTCCCGGTCGAACATGATCCTGATGATGTAGCCTACGTGATTTATACTTCAGGCAGTACAGGCCAACCTAAAGGAGTCATTGTTACACATGGGGCAGTAGCTAATACGGTGCAGGATATTAATCGTAAATTCAATGTGAATGAGCAGGATCGTATAATTGGATTGTCATCCATGTGTTTCGATTTATCGGTTTATGATCTATTTGGAGCGTTAGCGGTTGGAGCGGCTATCGTACTTATTGATGATCAACGTGATATTACTGAAGTCGCCAAGACACTTGAGGAACATAAAATTACAATTTGGAACTCCGTACCAGCTATAATGGACTTGATGTTGAACCATGTGCTTGGAGAAGAAGAGGAAAGATGTTATTACTGGAATAATATCCCTTCGTCGTCTGGATCGCGTAAGAAAAACAGTTCTTTGCGTTTGGTCATTCTTAGTGGAGACTGGGTACCTCTCAGTCTACCGGATAAAATTCGCAGACAATATATTCACGCGAACGTAGTAAGTATGGGCGGGGCAACAGAGGCTTCTATTTGGTCCATTTATTATCCTGTATATGAAGTACATGAAGACTGGGCCTCCATACCTTACGGTATGCCATTAGCTAACCAAACTTATTATGTATTGAATTACGATCAGGAACTCTGTCCAGTAGGTGTAAAAGGTGAGCTTTATATTGGAGGCGCTGGTTTAGCCAAAGGTTATCTTCACGAAGAAGAAAAAACGGCATCTTCATTCTTAAATCATCCGAAGTTTGGCAGGTTATATCGCACTGGAGACCAAGGAATTCTGAATTCAAAAGGATATGTTGAATTTTTGGGACGTAACGATCAGCAAGTAAAAATCCGTGGTTATCGTGTAGAGCTTGGCGAAATCGAAAATCAAATTCTTCAAATTATTGGAGTAAAGGAAGCAGTGGTTTTGTATACCCCGGATTCGAGAGGAAATAAAATACTGTGCGCGTATATTGTGACCCAACCAAGTTTGAGCATCCAGGATATTAAAGAAGGTATTAGTCGTACATTGCCAAATTACATGGTGCCTACCCATTTTATTGGTCTTGAACAAATTCCTTTAACACCTAATGGTAAATTAGACCGAAAAGCACTGCCAGAGCCATCGGCTAAAACCATATTTCAAAAGAAATATGAAGCTCCAGTGACGGAGATGGAGTGTATTATGGTACGAATCTGGGAAGAGATTTTAGAGTACAGTTCCATTAGCATAGACGATTCTTTATTTGAACTGGGGGTGGATTCGACAAGTGTAATTAAATTTGTGGCGAGATTAGCTACAGGGCACGGAATAGAGCTTCCAATTCGACAGATATTTGTGACACCAACTATTCGAGAGATGGCGTCCCTAGTTTCTTCACCTGAGACGCAGATTAGTGACCTTTCTAACGAAAGAATGTTGTTTAATCCACAGGGAGAAGGAGACCGAAACATATTTTGTTTTCCGCCGGTAGTTGCTTTAGGGGTTGTATATCAAAGGCTTGCTGAATTCCTTGGTTCCTATCGATTGTACAGTTTCAACTTTCTTGAGATCGAACAGAACCGTCTCATTGCAGAATATATCCGTCTTATAAAAGAAGTTCAGCCAGAGGGACCTTACGTATTTCTAGGGATTTCAGCGGGAGGCAATTTGGCTTTTGAAATTACAAAAGCTCTTGAAAAACAGGGGGATAAGGTTCGCCAGCTCATTTTATTGGACTCATTTTACATTACAGAAATAAATTCAGAGCGGCTTACAACGGAAGAGAGTCGTAAATATGCGAAAGAAACGGTAGATCTTATGTTAGAAAAATATCCACAATTGCAAAGTGAAGGAGATTTTTTCCATCATCATGTTGGCGAGAAGATTCAAAGATACTATGCGTATTTGGATAATTTAATGAATTCTGGACAAGTTGCCGCTCATATTCATGTTATTAAATCTCTTCAGAGTCAAAGTAAACATATACGTGGAGATATCCGAATGTGGGAGCATTCTACAAGTGGAGAGTATTCCATTTGTGATGGTTATGGAGATCATGAAAGCATGCTTGATGCTACATTTGTTGAACAGAATGCAGAGTTGATTCTAAACACATTGGAAAAATAAACGATAAAAAAAGAGGTGTTCCTTGGCTGTTTTGGCCTGTGGAATACCTCTTTTTAATGGTTGTATCCAAACGGTCTGTCAACCTGATATCGTTTGTACAATGAGCACTACATTCAAGATGATAATGACAGCGGTCACGATCCAGGTTAATACTTTTTGCCACATTTTATTTGCGAATTCACCCATAATTTTTTTGTCGCTGGTAAAGAGAAGTAATGGAATGATAGCAAAGGGAAGCTGGATGGACAGGATGACCTGGCTCAGCACAAGCAGTTCCTCCGCACCTTTTTCCCCTGCGATGGCAGTGACGATGACCGCTGGAATGATCGCGATGAGGCGGGTCACCAGACGACGCAACCAAGGTGAAAGACGAAGATTGAGAAAGCCCTCCATCACGATTTGTCCAGCTAAAGTGCCTGTAACGGTTGAATTTTGACCTGAGGCGAGTAACGCCACCCCAAATAGTATGCTCGCCAGTGTGGTTCCCAGTAGTGGCGAAAGCAGATAATAGGCATCACTAATTTCGGCTACATCTGTTCTTCCTGCCGTATGGAATACAGCAGCTGCCACGATCAAGATGGCGGCATTAATAAATAAAGCGAACATCAGCGCTATACTGGAATCCCAAGTTGCAAATGTAATAGCTTCCCGTTTACCTGCTGAAGTCTGCTCAAATTTGCGAGTTTGTACAATAGAAGAATGCAGATACAGGTTATGCGGCATTACCGTAGCACCCATAATACCGATGGCAATATACAGCATGCTTGGATTCGTCAAAATTTGCGAGTCAGGTACAAAGCCGCCCAATACGCCGCCCCATTCCGGTTGTGCCAAAAGGAGATTAATGCCAAAACAGCCGGCAATCGTCGCCATCAGCACAATGACAAGTGTTTCCAATGCCCGAAAACCTTTGTTTTGCAGCAGTAAAATGAGCATAACATCAAATGCTGTAATGATAACTCCGTATAGTAACGGTAGACCGAACAGCAACTTCAGCGCAATGGCTGAACCGATGACCTCGGCCAAATCCATGGCTGCAATGGCAATTTCGCACAATAGCCATAAGCCGATCGCGACAGGACGACTATAGGCATCACGGCACATTTGAGCTAAATCTTTACCTGTGGCGATGCCAAGCTTGCCAGATAAGGCTTGTAACAGGATGGCCATCAGGTTGGAGATTAGAATGACACTAAGCAGCGTGTAGCCGAATTTCGATCCGCCGGCGATGTCTGTGGCCCAGTTGCCGGGGTCCATATAGCCGACTGCGACCATATAGCCGGGTCCAGCAAAGGCAAGAAACTTCCGAAACCAGGTCCCGTCTTTCGGGACGCTCAAGGAACGATTCACTTCCGACAGTGAAGCGATTTCCGCGAAGTTGCCCTTTGTATTTTTCATACGCTTCACCTTCTTTATTGATGTTGAAATATATTATTAGTGACATAACGATTGTGTTATCCCTATTGTACACCCACAATAGTTTTTGTCTAGTGCAACTTTTGTGTGGTCAAGCAAGTTAATCGTATTTTTGAAGCAATATAGCCATCGTATAAAGCTGAACAATAGAAAAACCAAACTATATCACTCTGATGGGAGCAGCTTGGTCGTTTTGGATTTTTTTTAAATTACATCTTTTAAATATTGCGGGAGAGCCGTGCAGCCAGTTCCTCAATTTCTTCCGAGGATAGTCCTGGGGAGAACATTTCTGGCTTTTCCTCCAAATCGGGGATGGGAGCTCCTTCGGGAGGACCGTCTTTAACATACAAAGGTTGTCCATCTTCCGGGTGAACGCCGTTCCATATTTTATCAATTTCCTTGTAGTCATTCGGACTGAAACGATAAATAGCCCAGTGCAATCCTTTTTCTTCGAATTTACGCGTTTCAGAAAAGGCTTTATTCTCCAAGTTCGGAATCGGAAGCATTTTGGTCATTTCTACGCCTGTAAGCTTTTCCAACGCTTTGACCTAGGCCATCACATGGACTTCACCCCGCACCAGCAAGTAGCCTACGATCTCGCGTGCGACAGGGGTGTCAGTCATGGAAGTCTGAGCAGATACAATAAAATGATGCGAGTAAACCTTCAAGACACATGTTGACAGCCCATCAAGTTAGGGGCTTATAACATATAGTGTAAACAAGGTGAGGTGGAATTAAACGGTAAATAAATCAGTCAACTTCCATGTTTTAAATGATTCATTTTGTGTAGTTCGTTTAAAGTACATACGAGAAGGTAATCATGTCTTAACATGACGATGGATTCCTGCGAAAAGCAAATGTTATAGAGAAGGAGAGATGAAATCATGGAAGCATTATACACAGCATCAGCAACGGTACATGGTGGAAGAGACGGTTCAGTCGCTTCATCTGATGGGGTTTTGAAGCATAAGCTCAGTACGCCGAAGGAACTGGGTGGCGCAGGTGGAGAAGCTACGAATCCGGAGCAATTGTTTGCGGCAGGTTATGGTGCCTGCTATGAGAGCGCATTGGCTAACGTGGCCCGAAAGGCTAAGGTGAAGGTGGATAATGTTGAGGTCACCAGCCACGTATCTATCGGCAAGGACCCAAGCGATGGCGGCTTCCAGCTGGCGGTACGTCTGGATGTGAAAATACCTGGTATTGAACGCGCCCAGGCCGAAGATTTGGCACGCCAAGCACATGATTTTTGTCCATACTCCAAAGCAACACGCGGTAACATTGATGTCGAGCTCAATGTCATTTGACTGCATTTCTATAACTTTTACACTCTGGCCGCCGATTTATTGGCGGCTTTTGCACATAGATCTTGATTAGCTGAGATTCGCGACCATTTGACATCATCGCCAAAATTCATTAAGATGGCTTAGGTGATTCTGGTCATCAGGTACGAAACAAATTTGAAAAATACGGGTGATATGATGTCTTACAGACCGAATATTGTTAATTTCACGCTGGCTGGCAGCAACGAAAAAGAAGGGCTTTATGAGTTTAAAATGAGTTTGGCCGATGGAACGGAGTGCCGCGTTTTTTCTCAACGTAATCCGGAGTGGACCTTGACGAATATTAGTCGACTGCTAACGACGCCTTGCCCGGTATGCCATAAGGATTTTATCTGCAAGTGTATGGATAAGTTCCATGAGGAGTTTTTAGAGCAAATTAATACGAAACAGCTGTTTGAGAAAGCATTGAGCTAGTTTTTCGAACAGGTAAAGACTATACATTTCTAAACAAGCGTCGGATACTTTCGGCGTTTTTTTGTTTATATTCATATGGTTGCGTTGCTGGTATTCATGCCGTTGATTTCTCTGGAGGTGAAATGCATTTATGAACCAGTCTGATCATGCCCATTCAGATCATTCCATTGTGTTGGTGGATGGGGTATGCCACTTTTGTCAGGGAGCGGCCCGCTTTATTATCAAGCGTGACCCTAAGGGAACATTTCATTTTGGTTCCCTGCAATCTGAGGCAGGACAAGAACTATTACGTGCAGGAGGACTATCTACAGATCAGTTGGATACGTTCGTGCTGATTGAAGACGGTACGTATTATACAAGGTCAACCGCAGCTTTGCGAATTGCCAAACGTCTTCGTTTTCCATATCCGCTGGCCTATGTGTTCATCCTGGTTCCCCGCTTTGTGCGCAATGCAGTCTATAACTGGGTGGCGCGTAACCGATATCGTTGGTTTGGCAAGGATGAAGAGGATCAATGTCAGATCCCCCCACCAGAAATTAGACAACGATTTTTTTAGAGGTTGTTCAAAAAGTCGTCTTTCCATAACGAAGCTAATCAAGAAGCGGATTCGACGTCGAATCTTGAATTCAGCCGGGCCTTCCGTTGCTCACGTAGATCTGTCTACGCTCCGCTACTCAGTCCCTAGCTTCATCCAACCTTCTCGGTCCTGAAAAGCCGACTTTTTGAACACGCACTTTTAGTTGCTTTTTTAAGTTTCTTTTTTGGAGCGATGTCTACGAATTAGTAAGATCACAGCGATCACGATCAGTATCAGGCTCGTAACAGCTACATACACGATATGTCGTACATTGGGTACGTTAACAGACAATTTTAGCTCGTTAGATTCCAAAGGAGCAATGTCCCAATATAGTGTTTTTCCGTCTTCCGACACACGGTCCGCATTATTGGTAGCAGGTTGGATGGGTAAGGATAGGCTGAAGTTAAGATCCAGCTGCCGCTCCAGTAATTTGCGCGCAAACACATTCATTTGCTCAAATTTGTCACTCAGTCCTTGAGCTTCTTTAGGAAGCATCCGTGGTAGATCGAGCTTCATGGTAAGATCAATATTCGTTGTGAAAAAATGTTGACTCACAGCACGCTTTATTTCTAATCCCTCAGGTAGATTTAATCCCTGACTGGGATTTTTTTTGTTTGTGCTCCAATCTCCTTGATAATGTCCCTTGATTTGATATCCCTTTCTTCCCTGTTCAGCTAGCGGCTGTACATCTACATTGTTGCTTTGAATACGCTTGACTAATCGATCTAGCAGCCCGGGATTGTCCAACATCATCAGTGTCTGGTTGTTTACACTGAACGTTGCATCCATATCTACACTTTGATCGAGATGAACATCTACATGGATGTCACCTCGAGCACAGGAAGTTAGGGCAAGCAGACAGCACACCAGCATAAAAATGAGCAGTATTTTTCGTATCCGAACTTGCCGACGTTTGTTCCGATAAGGGCTGTATCCTGTTGGCTCCATGACCTGCACCTCTTTATATGTATTCTTTGGTTTAATGACTGGATATCTTCTATATATTACACATTGGGAGAACGAAAATCGAACGGTATAACGAAATACACAAGAATTATATTTTATAAAATGTTTCCCTAGGTAAAAACTTTAGTGTATACTCTAAAATATAGTATTGATAAAAAATAATTGAATCAAGGAAATAGTTTGTCCCAAAACGAATATTCAAAGGAGGATTTTAAAACATGAACAAGCAGTTTAAGAAGGCTTTGCCGCGATGGGTAACGACGGTTGGAGTGTTGTCTCTAGCTCTAGTTCTAGCGACTGCATGTACCGATGCTAAGAAGAAGGAACAGGGAACTGCGAGAGAGGCGGGACAAAAAATAAAGGCTACGGCTACCATCGGTATGATCTCTGACATTGTCGGCAAGGTCGGCGGTGATCATGTGGAGGTCACGGGAATTATGAAGTCAGGCGTTGACCCGCATTTGTACAAGGCTTCTCAGGGAGATATGCGCAAGCTGGATCAGGCCGACGTTATTTTTTATAACGGGTTGCATCTGGAAGGAAAAATGCAGGACATTCTGGAGAAAATCAGCAAGCAAAAACCCGTCATATCCGTGTCCAAAAACATCGCCCAGGATCACTTGCGTGCAGGTAGCCCGGAAATGGGATCTGAGCATGATCCACATATCTGGTTTAACGTACAGAATTGGATGTCTGCGGTAGAAACCGTCAGAGATGAATTGTCGGCGCTAGACGCTGTTCATGCGGAGGAATATAAGGCCAACGCAGAAAGCTATCTTACTGAGCTGCGAGAGCTGGATGATTACACGAGAGAGCAGATTGCCAGTATACCGGAAGCCCAGCGCGTGCTTGTCACGGCACATGATGCTTTCGGCTATTTCGGAGATGCCTACCACATTCAAGTGAGAGGACTTCAAGGTATGAGCACAGAATCAGAAGCGGGTTCTCAAGATGTGACCAAGCTGCGAGATTATCTGGTCGAACATAAAATCAAGGCTATATTCGTAGAATCTAGTGTTCCGAGAAAGGCTATAGATGCGGTTATTCAGGGGGCCTCTCAGCAAGGTCATATAATTAAGGTGGGTGGCGAGCTGTATTCGGATGCCATGGGTGAAGAGGGCACAGAAGATGGAACATATATTGGAATGGTCAAGCATAACGTCAATACGATTGTTAAAGCTCTTAAATAAGGAGGCAGAGATACATGGGGCATTCACCACTTGTTGTTCGTGATTTATCGGTAGCTTATCAAAAAAAGCCCGTTTTGTTCGATGTTTCCTTTGAAGTGCCGGAAGGCAAGCTGATTGGTATTATCGGTCCGAACGGGGCTGGGAAATCTACGCTGATTAAGGCAGCGCTTGGACTGATTCCAAAGCTTAGGGGCGAGGTGCTGGTCTATGGCAAGCCCTACAAGCAACAGCTACTCAAGGTTGGCTATGTACCACAGCGGGAGTCGGTGGATTGGGATTTTCCGACGAACGCATTGGATGTGGTTATGATGGGACGGTATGGCAGATTAGGCTGGTTTAAGCGTCCGGGAGCAGCAGATCGTCAGGCTGCGATGGAGAGTTTGGATAAAGTTGGAATGAGCAAATATGCAGACAGACAGATTAGTCAATTGTCTGGCGGTCAGCAACAACGTGTTTTTTTAGCCAGAGCACTCGCGCAGGATGCTCAGCTTTATTTTATGGATGAACCGTTTGTCGGTGTGGACGCTGCAACAGAAAAAGCCATTATTTCATTGCTCAACGATCTGAAACAGCAGGGTAAAACCGTGCTTGTCGTTCATCATGATTTATCTACAGTCACGGATTATTTTGATCAGGTTATGCTGTTGAACGGGCATCTGATGGCGTTTGGAGAGACGACAGATATTTTTACCGAGGAAAATCTGCAGCGTACGTATGGCGGGCGTCTGAGTATACTCAAAACAGGCCCAGATTCCGGTACGATACTCGGAGTGAGGTGAGCAGTATGACAAGCTTGGCAACGCTTTTGACCGACCCAAACATGCAGTGGATTTTGCTGGGCTGCATTTTGCTCGGTTTAAGCAGCGGGGTGATTGGCAGTTTTATGTATTTGCGCAAGCAGTCGCTCATGGGAGATGCTTTGGCACATGCGGCTTTGCCGGGGGTATGTGTGGCTTTTATGATCACAGGTACAAAATCAGTGTTTGGATTTATGATTGGGGCCGCTATTGCGGGGATTGTTGCTACCTTTGCCATCAGTGCATTAACCCGGTATTCACGAATTAAAAGCGATTCCGCGATTGCAGCGGTGCTGTCGGTATTTTTTGGCTTCGGCATTATGTTGTTGACCGAAATTCAGCATAGTGGCGCAGGCAACCAAAGCGGATTGGATAAATTTCTATTTGGTCAAGCTGCGGCAATGGTATTGTCTGATGTCTATACGATGGCGGTAATTTCGGTGGTACTCATCGGAATATGTATATTATTTTTCAAGGAATTTAAGCTGCTCAGCTTTGATCCCGGCTTTGCCCGCGGACTTGGTTTTCCGGCAGGTTTGCTGGATAAGTTGTTGATGCTAATGATTGTCATTGCGGTGGTTGCTGGCATTCAGGCCGTGGGAGTCATTATGATGGCTGCCCTGCTGATTACCCCGGCCGTGTCGGCAAGATACTGGACAGAGAAGCTGGGTGTCATGGTATGCCTATCAGGCTTGTTTGGTGCTATAGCAGGCCTTGGTGGGACGGTCATTAGCTCTCTGGGACAAAATCTGCCTACAGGACCGTTATGCGTGTTGTGTGCGACTGTGGTGTTTGGAGTGAGCTTGATTTTTGCGCCGCAGCGCGGGATGATCTCCAAGGCTATCGTTCGGTTGAACGCCAGAAAAAATCTGGAGCAGACAGTCGGAACACAGCCAAGGGAGGAGCGTGCCCTATGAGTTCATTTTATGTAATTTTGACGGGAATGTTAGTGGCAGGGGGATGTAGTATCGTTGGGTGCTTTCTCGTGCTCCGAAAAATGGCTATGATCGGTGATGCAATCAGTCATGCGGTATTGCCGGGGATTGTCATTGCCTTTCTCATCAGCGGATCGAGGGATTCGGTGTGGATGATGTTTGGTGCGGCTGTGCTGGGTCTTCTAACGGTGTACCTGATTCAGCTATTCCAACAAAGCGGTCTGCAAAGTGATGCTGCCATTGGCGTGGTGTTTACGACATTGTTTGCTATCGGTGTTTTGCTGATCAGTGTGTTTGCTTCCAATGCCCATCTGGATATGGATCACGTTTTGTATGGGGAAATTGCTTATGTGCCGTGGAATACGTTAGAAATAGCCGGCTTCGATGTCGGTCCGAGGGCTGTGTGGATTACGGGCGCGATGTTTTTGATCAATTTGCTCGTGATAGGGGGCTTTTTCAAGCAATTTAAAATCACTTCCTTCGATCCCGCCTTGGCAGCTTCATTAGGCATTCCAGTTGTTTTATTTCATTATCTACTGATGAGTCTCGTCTCACTAACGACGGTGGCGTCATTTGAGAGCGTGGGTGCAATTCTGGTGGTTGGCATGCTCGTTGTACCGCCTCTTACCGCTTATTTGCTGACGGAGAAGTTGTCCCATATGATTGTATACAGCGTCGGATTTGGGGCGATCAGTTCGGTCGTAGGCTTTTACACAGCAAGTGTATTGGATGCTTCTATTGCAGCATGTATGCTGTGTGTATCGGGTGTGTTGCTGCTTTTAGCTTTTCTCTTTTCCCCGTCTCACGGTGTGGTATGGCAAAAGTTATTTCAACAACGGGGGCTCGTTGGCGAAGATAGCAAGTGATTGTAGGAAGTGATCCCATATGAGTTACCCAAAATAGCGTGCATTCAGGCATAAGAGACCTGAATGCACGTTTTTTTGCGCTTATACTGCCCTGTGCGGCTTTTTTTGGGGCAAGCTTGATTGATCATCTTGAATTGATTGGGACACGGGAGTACATTCATTACAACCATATAAGAATGGACGGAACAAACAAGCGGCACGCTGTGGGGAGGAACGAAAGTGGAGAGCTTCAAACGTAAATCACCAGAGGAAATACTGGATTCGATTAACAAACTGCATCGAGGCAGACTCAAAATATACATGGGTGCGGTCAGTGGCTCGGGCAAGACGTATCATATGCTGCAGGAGGGACAATCGCTGCAGCATGAAGGTATTGATGTTGTGATTTGTGCGGTCTCAACCATGCAGCGGCCTGTGACCGTGGAACAGGTCGGCACGCTGGAGCGAGTGCCTAGCATTCATTGGATAAAAGATGGTGAGGAGCAAAAGGATCTGAATGTGGAAGCTTTGGTGGCACGAAATCCCGAGGTGGTACTGGTGGATCATTTGGCACATCATAACCGGAAAGACGCCCTATTTCCAACACGGCTGGAGGATATTCGGTATTTGCTGGAGCAGGGAATTAGCGTCATTACGACGGTCAATGTTTATGAACTCGAGGGAATTACGGAGTGGGTGTATCAGCTGACAGGCTTTGAAGCGGAATATACGGTTCCGGTTGATACACTGGAGCTGGCGGATGAAATTCGTCTGATTGATGCTACCCCGGAAATGATTTTGGAACGGCTGGCGAAAGGCTACATGCATACGCCGAATCCTGAGATGTTTCACCGGGGAAATCTGGGTAAATTGCGTGAGCTTGCCCTGCGATTGGTAGCAGAGGATGTGAACGATTCGCTGGAACGGCACCGGGAGGAGTTAGGCTTACACGGGGCGTCAGGAGCAGCAGAGCGTATTTTGGTACCTGTCCAATATCATTGGAATGGGTCCATTTATGTACGTAGGGGGGAACAGGTCGCCAAGCGGTTGGGTGGAGATATGCTAGTGGTCTCCTTTGTCAGCTCGAAGCGCAAACTGTCCAAGGAATCAGCTGCCTTCAAGCGTTCAATTGAGAAATTGGCTGACAAGATCGGATCAACATTTGAAGAAATCCCGCTTTTTTCCCGCAGAAGGTTGCCTCGTCAACTGATTCATTATGCGGTGACGCACAATGTTACCCGAATTGTTATGGGGCATTCTCGGCAGACGCCGTGGCAGGAGCTGATGAAAGGATCGCTTGTGAACGGGATTTTAAAACGAATGAAAAATATGGATTTGCTGCTGATTGCGGACCGGGCCGAGCAGGAGGGTGAGCGGATTTTGCCAACAATGAGACAGGAGGAGGGAGATAACGATCCGTATCATCGTTTGAGCGTTGAGGAAGCACAGGCTGAGGCAGCCAAAATCCTGCGGGGCAAGCTCAAGGTATACATTGGCGCTGCTCCGGGGGTCGGCAAAACATACACGATGCTGAGAGAGGGGAATGATCTGCTGGAGAGTGGGATCGATGTAGTTATCGGATTGCTGGAAACGCACGGAAGAGCAGAAACACTGGCACAAGTAGGCTCTCTGAAGATGATACCCCGTCAGTCCATCGAGCGCCATGGCGCACACTTGGAAGAAATGGACACGGAATCCATTCTCAGGCGTAATCCCGAGGTGGTGCTTATTGATGAGCTGGCACATACCAACGTTCCCGGAAGTATGAGATCTAAGCGCTATGAGGATGTGCTTACCATTTTGGAACAAGGTATTTCTGTGATATCCACAATGAATGTACAGCATCTGGAGAGCTTGAATGATGCGGTAGAACAGATTACTGGTATACGAGTGAGAGAGACTGTTCCCGACCATATGATGCGTCTGGCCGATGAAGTACAGCTTGTTGATGTGGCTCCCAAATCGTTGCAGCAGCGTATGCGTGAGGGCAAAATATACGATCCTGCGAAGGTGGAACAGGCACTTAGCCATTTTTTTAAACTGGGCAATCTGATTGCGTTGCGTGAACTTGCTTTGCGGGAATTGGCAGATGACGTAGATGAGCGGCTGGAATCCTGGGATCGACACGAATCACTTCGGGGACCGTGGCGCAGGGAGGAAGTGATCTTCGTAGGCGTGACGCTAAGCGAAAATGCTGAAAGGCTGATTCGCCGCGGTTTTCGTATCGCCTTTCGTCTGAAGGCTGTGTGGATTGTGACTTATGTTCATGTCGGTGAGCGTATGCCCGAGAGACTGAACCCTCGTCTGGAACAACTAAAGTTGCTGACCCACCGACTGGGGGGAACCTTTGAGATACGGCTTGTTTCCAGCCGAAGCGAGATTGCCGACATTTTGATTGCTCCAGTGGAAGGATATTCAGGTACGCAGCTCATCGTGGGGCAGTCTTCCCGAAGTAGCCGTTGGGGGAAGGCTGCGGTTGTGCCGAGGATTCTCCGTCAAGCACGTCATATGGATGTTCTAATTGTGGCGGATTATGATCCGGATATTAAGCTGGAGGTAGATCGTTAATTCGCCCAGTAAATTCATAAATAGTCATATGATGGTTACCGATGGTTCGCTGCTTCCATAGTATATTCTATCTCAAAGAAATGGAGGCGAATTAAAAATGTTTAAACATTGTCATTTGCGTAAGCCAAAAAAACGTATCTTTAAGAAGATCATTAAGGTGACTGTCATTAAGTTTAAACCTAAATTTAAACATGATCACCGGAAACATGAAGATTTTGATAAGAAATGTCATTGCCGGAAACGTCGCCATCACCGCCATCATCGTCATCATGACTGTCATCGTCGTCACCACAAATTCTACTAAGATGAAGATGCTAGGAGGCGGGGCTAGACTGCCCGCCTTCTCCTAGTACGAGGATTTTGGAAGATACTTGCACAAAAAATACTTGCTCTAATATAAGCGCTATGCTATTCTACCAGTAAATAGATTGCACGTGACGGAAGCACCGTTCACCAACCGTATGTACTTACGGATGGATGAACGGTGCTTTTTTGCGTTGTTGTGTTAGGGAAAGGGATGAGCGTTATAGTTCCAGTGAAAGTGGTATTGGCCGTAGAAAGCCGGGATTATATTGAGCCGCTGCTGAATTATGTTCACGGAAGCGAGTACGCCAGAAGGCTGAGAATCACGGCTTTTTCGCAACCGGAGGCATTTCATCAATACATGATGGAAACCAGTGGAATGAAAAGACCGGATGTGGTGGTAGGTGAAGCGGCTTTTTTGAATCTATGGACAGACAGGGAAGCTGCTGATATTCCTTGTTTGGTATTGCATGAGGGAGAACAAGTGAGCGAATATGGACAGCCTTTATTAAAGTATCAGCCTTTATCTGAGCTGGTCGGTTTTATTTTGGAAACGGCTAGACAGAGGTCGAACGGTCGGAAAAGTGTAAACAGTCGGGAAGGTGGAATGATTATCGGCATCGTAGCAGCTTCCGGTGGACTAGGCAAGACAACGGCCGCACTCAATATGTCCAAACAGCTGGGGAATGAGGGATATTCGGTATTCTATCTGAATCTGGAGACGGTGGATTCAAGCTCGTTGTTCACTGGTTCAGGCAGTGCTAGCGGAGCAGAAGGAGAAGGGCTGTCCAGGCTGCTCTATGATCTCAAGGCGGAGGGGAGTGAGGACACTCCATTATCCATGGCTTCCTACTGTATTCGTCGCCCTGAAATTCAGGCGGATACTTTTCAGCCTGTCTATAATCGCAAGGAGCTGACGGACATGACTTGTGATGAAGCGAAAGAGCTGATTCGAACGGTTGCCGAAAGTGGGCAGTATGATGTAGTGATCGTAGATGGCGATTCTGAAAAAGGTGATCGGGCTCAAGCCGTGCTTGAAGCTAGTCATAAGCTGATTTGGCTGCTGGCAGACGATTTAATGAGCATGCACAAGTGCGGATTATGGCTGGATGTTTTAGAAACCACGCAGCCTGAAGGGCTTGAAGACATGATATGCAAAACCAGCTTTGTGGTGAACCGCTATATGGGAACTATGATCAACTCATTACCTCGTGACTTCATGGAGCTAAACGGAGCGTTACCCTATATACCTTCATGGAAGCAGATGCAGCACCATGAGCTACTGCTTAGTTCACCGATTTATCAGCGGGAAATTCGTCATCTGTGCCACGAGCTGCTGAATGTGGACAGTGTAACACATCCGCCCGCCGTTTGGTCTTAAAAGGGGCTGATGAACATGAATGAGGAACGGTTTAAGGCATTGCGAGCAGATATCCGAAACGGGCTGGACGTAACGTCTTCGGTAAAGGATGCAGATCTGGTACTGCATATTGAAAATCGAATTTTACACGATGTAGAGCTGGTGGGCTTAACTTCCCGTGAGAAGCATGCACTCGTCCGCAAGATTTTTAACTCTTTCCGTGGGCTGGATGTACTCCAGCCATTGATTGATGACCCGACCGTTACGGAAATTATGATTAACAGTCACCGGGAAATTTTTGTGGAACGGGCTGGTGAAGTGATGCAGGTACCTGATCAATTTGAGTCCCGCGAGCGGCTGGAGGATTTAATCCAGACGATTGTAGCCGGGGTGAACCGAATTGTGAATGAGGCTTCCCCCATTGTGGATGCCCGGTTAAAGGATGGGTCACGCGTAAATATTGTGTTGCCTCCAGTTGCTCTCAAGGGTCCGACGATGACAATACGGAAGTTTCCCGAGCGTCCTATGACGATGGATGACTTGATACAAATGGGTGCGCTTGATGCAGAAACCGCTGCTATGCTCAAGGACTTGGTACGTAGCAAGTACAACATTTTTATAAGCGGAGGAACGGGGTCTGGTAAAACAACTTTTCTGAATGCATTATCCCAGTTTATCCCGTCGTCTGAACGGATTATTACCATTGAAGACTCAGCAGAGCTGCAAATTGTGACGGTCCCTAATCTAGTTTCCATGGAAACACGGAATGCGAACACCGAGGGGAAGGGAGAAATCACAATTCGTGATCTGATTCGTTCCTCCCTGCGTATGCGGCCCAACCGCATTGTGGTGGGTGAGGTCCGGGGAAGTGAGGCATTGGATATGCTGCAAGCGATGAATACAGGACACGATGGATCTTTGTCAACTGGGCATGCGAATAATATTCGCGATATGGTCAGCCGGCTGGAAACGATGGTGCTCGGAGGGGCAGAGCTTCCGCTTGGAGTAGTACGGCAGCAGATCAGCTCGGCCATTGATATATTCGTTCATCTGTCACGGATGCGCGACAAATCCAGACGAGTACTGGAAATTAGCGAAGTGATTGGTTTTGAAAATGGTGAGGTGACGCTTAATCCCCTTTATCGTTTTCAGGAACGAGGAGAAAGTAAGGGGCGAATCGTAGGAGGTCTGGAACGTTGTGGCGAGGGTCTGCAACATACTTTGAAGCTGCAAATGGCCGGGATCAATCCGGAAAGCTGGCACAGGGGAGGAGTATCAGCGTGAAGCCAGGAAAAACGACTGCCAAGCAAGTATCACATGAGATCCCTTCTCTGCCAGATTATACGGTGTATACATTATCGACAGTACAAAAAAGTCTGTGCATATTGTTTAGTGGCGTGCTGTTTGCGATGATCGGCTATCTATTTTATCACCAATGGATATTATCGTTGCTGTGCGCTGCCGGGGCTGGGGTGACGCCTCGTTATTTTAGGCAATTTTTGCTGCATCGACGCAGGTCTGCTCTAAGCATCCAATTCAAGCAGGCTTTATATTCACTCTCGTCTTCTCTTTCAGCGGGAAGGTCGGTGGAGAATGGTTTTCGTGAGGCTGTAGAGGATTTGAGGTTGCTTAGTCCGGATGGAGATCACGACCTGATTTTTGAATTTAACATTATTACCGCCTGTCTCGAAATCGGACAGCCTGTAGAGGCTGCTTTGCAGGATTTGGCCCGTCGGGCGCAAATGGAGGATATTACGAATTTTGCGGACGTATTTGCGGCTTGCAAGCGAACCGGAGGTGATCTGGTGGAAGTTGTACGACGAGCTTCAAGTGTCATTGGTGAGAAGTTGGAAATTCAGCAGGAGATCGGTGTAATGATTGCACAGAAACGTTTTGAATCGAGGGTTATGTTTGCGGCGCCTTTTTTGTTTGTATTGTTTATGACGATGACAGCGGGTGATTACATGATGCCCTTATACAGCGGTACAGGTATGATTTTATCAACCTTTTGTTTATTGGTGCTTGGTGGGTGTCTTGTGTGGATCAACCACATTATGAAGATTGAAGTGTAAGGAGAGATGGGTGTGGTGATGTTGGTTTGTCTGGTCATGCTGGTTCTGCAAGTGGGAGGTTGGGTGGTGCTGAACCAGATGCATGGTGCTAAGTATGCGCATTTTCGCCATATGAAGCTGGAGGGACTGCGGCTGCAAAGACTTTCAGTCCCATTTGTACACATGATTCATGCTTCACGTGCTACTCACAGGCTGCCTTTGCTGATGTTCAAGCTCCAGCGTTCGGTGCAGAAGCTGTATGGTATGCGCAACAGCGGAGAAAAAACGATGCTTTTTCTGGCAGAAATGTTGGGTTACGGATATATGATGGCTGCTGGTGGAGTTATAATATCGCTCTTGATGGGTGGGGATGCGACCGGGCTGGTGCTCGGATTGGGACTTGGCATTCTGGTACCCATCGCGCTGATCAAGGATTTGCATGGGAAAGTACAGAAGCGGGATCAGCAAATTTTAATGGAATTGCCTGAACTGTTGAGTAAAATGATGCTTTTAGTAGGTGCAGGTGAGACGGTACAACGGGCATTGCTCCATTGCGTGGAACGTAAAGGGGCGGATACGGAACATCCGTTGTATCGAGAACTGAGGCAGACGGTGGCGGAATGGGAAAGTGGCTTTTCCTTTCAACAGGCATTTGAGCACCTGAGCAAACGTTGTGGTATTCAGGAAATGACAGTATTTACGACGACAGTTTTGTTGAATATGAGGCGCGGCGGGAGCGATTTTGTGATGGCTTTACGTGAGTTATCCCAGACATTATGGGGCAAGCGGACTTCAATTAGCCGCACAAGAGGGGAGCAGGCTTCATCTAAGCTAGTATTCCCGATGGCGCTGATTTTGCTAACGGTAATTGTGCTGGTGGGCGCTCCGGCTTTAATGATGATGAATATGTAGGAGGAATACAACGATGATGACATTAGTAACAGGCAGTATTCGTAAGTTGTACAAGGATGAGGATGGTCTGGGTACGTTAGAAATGATCCTGATCATTGCCATTCTGATTGCGGTGGCAATTATTTTCAAGGATCAGATCAAGAAAATTGTAGAAGGGCTTTTGAAAAAGGCGGATAAAAAAAGTAACGATTTTATGGATTCATAATGCTGCGCAAATTGGCACAAAAAGAGGACGGGAGCTTCTCCTTGGAAGCTTCCCTCGTCTTTCCCATTCTACTGCTGGTCATTTTTGTGATGTTATTTTTTTGCCTGTACATATATCAAAAATCTATATTGGTGCAGGTCGCTGCTACTGCTTCGGAAAGGGCCGCTTACAGTTGGGATAACAGCTTCAAGGACCCACGTACGGGAGCATTTACACAAGGGCAACGGGATTCTCTCTATTGGCGCCTGAAGGATGATGGTATGCTGGGAGCCCTGTTTGGCTGGACCGGAGCCAACAATCAGGAAAGTGTACAGGTTCCGGGCGGCAATGGCGGAGGCTCGTTACCTGCTCAGAAGCTGTCCAATGCAGAAAATAGAATGCCTGCGGGCATGCAGGGGCAGATGACATATGAGAACAGTATGATTCACCGTAAGGTGACCACAAAGTTAAATAAGATAGTGAAGGTACCTTTGTTGAATCAGTTTTTAGATCAGACAGATTTGCAAGGGAAAATGAGCTCTGGCGTGGTCGAACCTGTGGAATGGATTCGTACGGTGGAGTTGGTCCGTTATTATGGTGCGAAGTTTATGGGCAGAGGATCAGGTGAAAAGGTAGATTCGGCAGTTGTAGGGAAAGTACTGATGCAATATGGTCAAAACGGTCAGTGAGAAGTAAGTAACGGGAATGTAACTGGAAAGGAGGAAGCAGGTGTTTGGTAAGGGACACAATACAAAGGACAGGGAATCAGGTGCTGTCACGGTCTTTTTAATTCTGATTCTGGCGGTCATGTTCGGTTTTATTGCTGTATTTATTGATTACGCGAGAATTGCTGCATTGCATGTGCAGACCGAACGGCTGACCCATGCGGCGGTTCGTTCAGTGATGTCTGCTTATGATCCGACATTACAACAGGAGTACGGTTTGTTTGCTTATGGCGAAGGCGGCGGAGAACAAATTATGGTTAAAGTGCTGAATGACAGCGCGCGGCGTACGGCACACGCGGATACACTCCCGCTGATGAATACGAAGCTGGATTCAAGTTCCCTGCAAATGGAAAGAGAGCTTGGTAAATATGCCATATTTAACGAACAGATCCGTGAAGAGATGAAGTATAAAGCACCTGTCGATTTTACGTTTGAAGTGCTCGAAAAGCTAAAGCCGCTCTCTCAAAACATGAAAGAGGCTTCTCATACGGTAGATTTGCTGAAAAGGCTGCAAAAGCTGTACGACAGACGAGAGGCCCAACTGGATGACATGCTGGAGAAGCAGCGTAAGGCAGGAGCTTATATGGAAGAGGTTCGCAAGCGGATTATTAAACAGAGGGGCACCTATATGCCCAGTCAGTATATATGGGACCCGCTTGAGGTTGTAGCCGATATTGCCGCTCAATATAAGCATTACGTACATGTATATGAAGACAATAAGAAGAGTGTGGACGACGTTAAAATCATGCAGATGGAAAAATATGCACGTAGAGCGAGGGCAGCGCTTGATCGCCTGCGTCAGATCATGGTTCAGGCTGGAGAAGAACATGATAAGCTGCTTCTGGAAGCCAAGGAACCGTTAAATGAGGCCCGACAGATTAATGAAGAGATGCGCAAAGTCATTGCCCAATATAAGCAGAGGGCGGCCAATGCAGGCTACGATGAGGTTTCAGCAGCCCCTACTCCAAGCGGAGCAGGCTCCAACGCAGATCCGTCGGTAGGAAGCGCACGGCAAAAAGCAGAGGATTTGTTGATTCCAGATAAGGAATTTGAGCAATGGGAAGCAGAAATCGAAAGGCAACGGACTTCTATAAATACTGCTAACAATAGAATAACGAGCATGATGCGTACCTTATCTTTTTATACAGATCCATTTTTGAATGCAGACATGCTCAAGCAAGAAGTCGCATCAACGCTCAAAGAGATAGATAAATACTTGAATGCGTATGCTTGGGCGGGACCTGCCAATGTACTCGACGGTGAAGCCAAAATGATGGATACGCGACGTGGACCGGACAAAGAACGCAAGAAAATGGAAAAAGAGGCGAAAAACAAGCTCAAACAAGCCTATCGGATCATTGAGGTTCTTTCCAAAGGTAAACAAAGTGCAGAAAAATTCCAACATCTGGAGCGCTATTACAATGAAAGTATTTCGTTTAACCAGTCTACATCCAGTCCATCTGTATCCGCTGATTTGCCCTATGACACCTATGATGCAGCGGGAGCTTCAATGGATAGTATGGATGGTCTATACGGGTCGGCATCCAATTTACTGACTCAACTGGGAGACGAGTTTTACCAGAATGAATATGCGCTATCTTACTTCCATCATGTGGATTTTAGCCGTTTTGGTAGCTTGACCGGATCGGGTGGAAATGTGGGAAATGCTGCACAGATTTTGGGAGATCAGCTGGAGGTGAATAATCAGGAAGTTGAGTACATCCTGTATGGGTTCCATAATCCGACGGGCAATCTGGCATCCGCCTATGGAGAAATTTTCGCTATGAGACTTGCCATTCGAACAATGGAGGGATTGGTTAAAAACAGCTCAAAAGGTAATCCGCTGGTCGTTTTGGCGGCGGCTTTGTTATATGGAGTAGAAAAAGCAATAGAAGATATGATTATGCTGGCACAAAAGGGGGACGTGCCATTGTCTGATTTTCTGAAATTTCGAATGACATACAAGGATCATTTGCGATTGTTCCTGATGCTCCATAGCAATAATGAACGAAAAATGTCCCGTATGCTTGCTCTGATCCGCCTGAATACAGATGTCAATCCTGCTGAGCGGCAAACGTATGCAACGGTTGAGGTCAAGAATGGAATGAGGCTGTGGTTTCTACCTGGGGTAATGAAGATGCTCGGGACCGCCTCAAAAGAAGGCGAGAGTATTAAGGGAAGTGTGTACTATGTCACGAAAACAGCGCATTTTTCCTATTAATCGGTGTTTACGGAAAGTTTGTGGGCAGAAGCAATGTGAACAAGGGAGTATTGTTTTAGAAGCGTCACTGGTGTTGCCAATGTTTCTGTTTTTTATTATTTTTCTCATTTATATGGTTCAGATGACGCTGGTATCCACAGCCTTGCAGAACACCGCTTCAGAAGCGGTCAAGCAGGTTTCGACTAAAATCTACCCAGTTTCTCTAGCCGTGGAGGCGGCGTCCGCGAAAATAGATGCAGTCCGTGAACCGCTGGATGAATTGCCCAAGTTATCTATGAGTGAATATGCAAGCCAATTCGCTGCCCAGTTGCCACCTCCAATTGGCGATTGGGTAGAAAGCGCTGTTCAGGGCGGTCAAAAGCCGATGGAGGAACTGCGGGGGCGATTTACGGAAGCTGCACTCGATCCTGTTCTGAAGCCGATGCTAAAGCCTTTTATGGAGGAAAGCATTCTGGAGTATGACCGTATTCATATAACGAGCGTACATGTACCTGCTCTTACAGGAACTAAGGACCCTTATTTTAGAGTAGAGCTATCGTATGAACTGCCGATGAAGGTCCCCTTTTTGTATCGCAGCATTGTGCTTCAGGCAGCGGCAGAGGAACGTCTCTGGATTGGGAACACAGGGGAGGGGACAGGTACAGGAGAGGCAACAGCGGATAAGGATGCGCAGCATTCCATACAGTTGCTCGTCAAGCCTGAACCTGCTGTGAAGGGTGTGTACAATTTGATCAAGGCCAAGATTGAGCCTGGGACGACTGCTAATCTTTCTGTACTTTATAAGTCGGGCCAAAGCACGGCCCAGCATTTGGGCTGGACCTCTGCCAATGCGGACGGGATTATTGAATGGAACTGGTTTGTGGGAACGAACACAACACCCGGTCAATGGAGCTTTGTGATTGAAACAGAGGATGGTCAACGTATAGAAGTTCCGTTTACCGTGGAAAAGCCAGCTGATGGATAGATAGAATCGACTCGACATAGACGGACAGGAATACCTACGATGGAAAGTGATTTGGTAGTCTGCTAGTTCTATTTTATAAAGGGGGAAGATCGCATTGACGTGGATGTATATTGTATGCGGAGTTCTGCTCGCGATCGCGTTAGTTACGGATTTACGTAGCATGAAAATCCCTAATAAGCTTACATTGCCCGGCATAGTGGTAGGCTTGGTGTTCAATACTCTGTTTGGAGGGTGGCACGGTTTTTTATTTGCTGTTGCTGGACTGGGTACCGGATTTGGTTTCATGCTGATTTTGTACTGGATGGGAGCTGTTGGTGCAGGGGATGTAAAGCTGTTCGGCTTGATTGGAGCATGGACAGGTGCCGCTTTTGCATGGCAGTCAGCTTTATATTCGATTTTTTTTGCAGGTATTATTGGCATAGGAATTTTGCTATGGAAGAGAGAAACCATCATGAGACTGCGGCGCGTGGCTTTTAATTTAGGAGGATTTTTTCTATTTCGCAGCGGCAAAGCGCTGACCAGTGGGAATGAAGCACACCTCAGGTTTCCTTTTATGACGGCAGTCATTCCGGGAGCGATCAGTGCTTATCTTTACTTCTTGCCATGACATGTCCGCTGGGGGAGATCATGCTACCTCTCGGAGATAGGAAATTGTTAAGGAGGTCATGAATTGTTTGGTTTAAGCAGGGATTTTGCCCGGAACGGCGGGACATTTATGATTCTAAACAAGGAAGACGGGCTCAAGACCGATGATTTAAATTCCGTACAGACCGGCATGATGACTGGTAATCGGATTCCCGGTCTGCTGGAACTTAGAATAAAAGAAGTCGATTTTCAGATAGAGTTACATTACGACATTTCGGGGCAACGCATGCTTTCCCAGTTATGGAAAGGTGGGAGCGTGTCGACTTCTGATTTCTACCGGATTCTTTTTGAAGTGGCAGATGCCCTCCATCGCAGCCCGCAATATATGTTAGATATCCGCCAGTTTATTTTGCACGAGGATTATATTTTTCTAAGTGGTTCAGGTACAAGGGAAACCGCCAGTTTAACCTATGTTCCTTTACGCAGTGTACAGTATACAGGGCAAACAGGCAGTCAATTTAAGCAGATGGTTATTCGTTTAATGACTCGTGTAGCCCACTTTCAGGGAGAATATATACAACGCATTCTCGATCTGTGTGATAGAAATGAATTTGAATTGGGCTTGCTAAAGGAACTGCTATTGCAAGGAATGAAGACTGGTACAGAGAGTGCTAGCGTGAAGGGAGAAAGTATGGAAGGGCGAGCTTTTTCATCAGCCGACCCTATCATATCTGCTCATACATCTCATACCTCACAGGGGAATTATACTGATCGTGGCGGAACATACGGGCAAGAGCATAGGGAGACTCTGCAGGAGATTCAGGAGCTTAAACGGATCAATCGGCTCAAACCGTCCGTGAAATCAGAGGAGAATTCTGAGCTTGTAACAGAAAACGAAGTAGAAGATGTGGAGCCTGGATTGCGAAAATATAAAACCTACATTACTCTCGGATGTCTGCTCGCTTCGGCCATCGTGTGGCGTTATATTTATCTGGATCATCCAGAGACGGTACCGTTGATCATTTCCGTTGTGCTGACCTTGGTACTTGCCGTTGTTGCTTATATAAGCTGGACGGGGAAATGGGAGCGCAATCGAGCTTCATCTCATATGTACAGCGATTCAGTACCTGTATTGGATTCGGAATGGTTAGGAACTACTTCTTCCCCAGCACAACGCAAAAATGATCGTTATCAAGTAGATAAGCTGACCGGGTTTGTAGCGGGACGTCATCATCAAGACAAGCAATCTTTCGATTCGAGTGATCAAGGGCAGGAGAGCTGGAGATGGACTTTTCCAAACTCAGAATCGAAAAGCGTGGGAAACCGAGTTACGGAAGATAGGGAGAACACTTCAGCAAACTATGACCTACACGAGCCATCGTGGAAAGGTGCGGAACGAGGAAATGAATTGGAAGCCAGCGATACCAGTGAGGCTTATTATAAGTCTCTCTCTGGGGTAACGGAGCTGCTAAATGCTGTATCTAAGCAGGAAACGATGCTGCTTCGTCCAGATCAAGAGATACAGATTTCACCTGTTCAGCAATCACCGATTGCTTGCCTGGATCGCAAGCCACCAGGTAGTGGAGGGACCGAGCGCATCCGGTTGCAGCCAGACCAATTCGTTGCAGGCAGCTTTATCATCGGGAGAGATCCGCAATTGGTCCAGTTTGTGGAGCATACGGATGGAGCTTCCCGTTCTCATATTGAGCTTTGCATAGTTACAGGAGAACATAGCCACATTGTTAAGGATTTATCCTCGACGAACGGAACTGTTCTGAATGGAGAGCCTATGGTGCCTTATAAGGAGTACACAATGAAGGATGGAGACACTTTTAAAATTGCCGGAGTCTCTTATACTTATCGGTTGGATTCTTTTAAATCCTCCAATGCATCATAAATGAAGGTTAGACGGAATTGTCCGTCTAGCCTTTTTGAATTGTATGAAAAAGCTTGCTAACTGCATTGTCGAGCTAGAAAGGATTTATGGTTGAGGAACATAATGTGAAGGCGATGATTACTACTACTACGCTGATAAAATGTATCTTATAACAAGGGTTATAATACTTTAGGCATAGCAAATCTGATTATCTCAGTCCAATTGTCACAGAATATAAAAAGGGAATTTCAGGATAATAGATGGATGTCCCTAAACATCTCCTTCTGATAAGATTATTTCCATCAAAATTAAAGTGGGCGTGGTAGAATGGGGAGAATATTAGTTCCACCTGACAAGCTAATGGAAGTGGCTGACCAGTTCTTGCATGGTAAACACGAAATGGAACGGATGTTGAATTTACTGAATGGAAGAATTGATTTTGTCCAACAAGGCTGGGCTGGTGCTACCCGAGAGAGGTTTTTCCAAGATTTTCAGGTCTCTAGACAATCCATGGGTGTGACGCTTGAACGGCTTTCTACGGTTGCCCAAGAACTCATCTTTATTTCAAAAAACTTCACACAGGTAGATGGAGAAAAAGTAGTACTTGATGTGCCCGGGAATGGTGTGCCTGTTAAAACGGCATCAAGCGGTGAAGGTTGGTTACATAAAATTTTTGAACAGATCGGAAAAGCGGAGATCACCAAGGCTGAAGCCCAGATGGAAGCTAGCAAGCTTCAAGGAGAAATTTTGTGGGATACTGCTCAGGGAGCGAAAGGTGCTATTCAGGAAGATCTAACCTTAGGGATGCTGCCTGACAAAGACCGTGACTATGATCATCCTATGGCTGCTAAAGTAGGTGAAATTCTCGGTCACGTAGCTACGACATTGCAGGGGGCTGGTGAGGTAGTAGCTGGAATAAGTGGAGAAGGATTATCAGTTGCTGTTTCATCCACGGGAGTTGGTAGTATTATCGGAATACCTGGATTGATTGGCTCAGCAGCTTTAGCGGCACATGGAGGTACAACCGCAGTTAAAGGAGCAAGCGGAATAGGGAAAAGCTCAGCGGAATTGTGGCAAATGGCGAAAGGGGAAGGTGGAGGCTCATCTAAATCTACTCCATCTTCGGGAGCTAAGGCAGAAAGTACGACTCCTCATCAGGGAAAAGGTGAAACTGCACAGGTTGGTGATACTTTTGGAAAGTCAGGGACGCTGGTTGAGAATCCGGGAACACAAATAAATTGGTCTAATTCTTCAAATCATGCTTTAGAAAGAATGCAAGAGCGCGGCGTAACAAAAGAAATGGCAGATTCTTGGGTGGAAAATGGGAAGTCCCTTTCCCAGAATAATGGCAGTAAACATTTGTTCTTTTCAAAAGAAGGTGCTGCCGTAGTTGCTAACGATGGGACACTTGTTACAGTTATTCCTAAGAGTAAGTATGATGATGCATATAAAGCACTATCTAAATCGTTATTTGGAGAGTAGGAGTGTATAAAAATGAACAATGATATCGTACAAATGATTAATGAATGGAATCCAATCGAGATACATCCTCTATTAGAAGATGAATATTATTCAGAAATAAGTAAAATCTATGAAAAAAGTAAGATAACAAATTCTGTGGAAGAATTAGCGGAGCAGATTCATTTTGTATTTGCTCATTCTTTTAAAAAGGAATTCGATAAAAGTATTGAAGAATGTCGATTAATCGCTGAAAAAATAATTAATGTTACAAAATAATTAATCCACGAAGCTTGCTTCTTTAACTATAAAAATGGGAGCGATCTTTTTCATCAGCCAACCCTAGCCTTTCTGCTCGATCCTCTCATACCTCACAAGGGAACTATACAGAACGTGGCGGAACGTACGGGCGAGATCACCGGGAGACTCTGCAGGGAATTCAGGAACTTAAACGCATCAATCGGCTCAAACCGTCCGTGAAACCAGAGGAGAATGCAGAGGTAAAAGCCGAATTCGAGATGGAAGATGTGGAGTCTGGATTGCAAAAATATAAAATGTACATTGCTCTCGGATGTCTGCTCACTTCGGCCATTGTGTGGCGTTATATTTATCTGGATCATCCAGAAACGGTACCGTTGATCATCTCCGTGGTGCTGACCTTAGTACTTGCAGCTGTTGCTTATATAAGCTGGACGGGGAAATGGGAGCGCAATCGAACTTCGTCTCATATGTACAGCGATTCAGCACCTGTATTGGATTCGGAATGGTTAGGTCCTACTTCTCCCCCAGCACAGCGTAAAAATGATCGTTATCAGGTAGATAAGCTGACCGGGTTCGTAGCAGGACGTCATTATCAAGACAAGCAATCTTCTGATTTGAGTGATCAAGGGCAAGAGAACTGGAGATGGACTTTTCCAAACTCAGAATCTAAAAGCGTGGGAAACCGAGTTACCGAAGATAGAGAGAAAACTTCAGAAGTGGACTATTCAAAAGAATAAAAGAGGCATCTTAAAAACTTGCAGTCTGCTTGATAGATTGTGTCTGACTAAAAAAATGAACCCTAAGCCGGTAGTGATACTACCTACCAGCCTGGAGTTCCTCTTTTTAAATTCAATGCTGTTTTTGGGAAGAATGGAGTTCCTCTAGAGCGTCCTTCAATGAAGGATAGTTAAACTTAAATCCGTGCTCCAGCGCTTTGCTCGGTATTACCTTTTGACCATCCAATACAAGCGTGCTCATCTCACCAACTAGCTTTGAAACGAGAATGCTGGGGACGGGAAACCAGTGCGGACGGTGATATACCGTAGCTACTGTCCTCCCAAACTGGTCGTTCGTCATTGGGTATGGTGATGATGCGTTCACTGCCCCGACGATTTCCTTCGTATGGATGCAGTACGTGATCAGACGAACAATATCCTCAATATGAATCCAGCTCATCCATTGATGACCGCTGCCTATTTTGCCGCCGAATCCGAAGCTATAAGGTATCTTCATGAGTGGGAATGCCCCTTTTTTTCTGTCCAGCACAAGGCTAATGCGTAACTTAATTAAACGGGTATCAGAAGGGTAGGCATTAGCGGCTTCCTCCCATTGCTCAACCACCTGAGACAAAAAATCTTCCGAACGACGCGGGCTCGTTTCATCGAATGTTTCGGTCAGGGATGTACCATAGGCGGCAACAGCCGAAGCCTGAATGATAACTTTCGGTTTTTTCTGTAGAGCATTCAATGCTTCAGCCAACCGGGCAACAGATAGCAGTCGTGATTGAAGAATTCTTTGTTTGGACTTATCCGTCCAGCGCTGATTCAGCGTTTCACCTGCTAAATTAACGACCGCATCTGTGCCTTCCAGTACTTCAGGCTTTTGTTTTAATTCGTTCCAACTCATATATTGCAAGCGGGGGCTCGCTTCGTGTCCTACCAGTGGCTTGCGGGTAACGACTTTCACGGTGTATCCGTCGTCTAGCAGGCTTTTGACCAGTGCACTCCCCACCAATCCAGTTCCTCCACATACGATGATGTTCATGGAGCCAGCTCTCCTTCCAATTCACAAAAAAATACATCTGTTATAGAATATAACCCTTTTTGAGAAAAAAACTTCATATGAGAATCAATTTCATAATACCTTTAGCTGCTTCAATCAAAACTAGAAATAGATCAAAATGATTCGATTTGTCTATATCTAGTTACAACCACCAAGCTTTAATGAGTTATGAAATTGATTCATGAATGTACCTTTATACGGTTAAGGATGTCAATCCATGATTTTATTTACCCTCGTTTGACTAACATATATTCTGATGTGTACTTTATCTACGTGTTCCCTTAATAGAGTCATTTAAGAAAGCTGCCATAAAAGCTATGTTGTTTGATTTCAATAATCACGTTAAAATGATTAAATTAAAATAAGACAAGCATAACAGGATAAGGGGATGAATCAGGATCATGCTGAAAATTGGTTCTCATGTGTCCTTCTCGGACAAAGGTCTGCTCAGCGCTACAAAAGAAGCGTCTTCTTACGGGTCCAGCTCCTTTATGATATACACGGGAGCACCGCAAAACACGCGTCGTAAGCCGATGGAGTCCATGTATTTGGAGGAAGGCAAGCAGTTAATGGCTGAGAAGGGAATGGAAGATATCGTGGTGCATGCCCCGTATATCATCAACCTTGGCTCTTACAAAGAAAATACCTATGAGCTTGCGGTCAGCTTTCTTCAGGAGGAAATTCGACGCACACACGCGATTGGTGTGAAAAATATCGTGCTGCATCCAGGCGCTTTTACCGATAAGGATGCAGAATACGGAATCGGGCGTATTGCGGATGGTTTGAACGAGGTACTAAACGGCGTGAAGGAGACAGATGTTAACATTGCGCTTGAAACGATGGCAGGCAAAGGAACGGAAATGGGTCGTAGCTTTGAGGAGATTGCCTCCATTATAGATAAAGTAGAGCATAACGAGCGTCTTACGGTTTGTATGGACACCTGTCACATTCACGATGCGGGTTATGATATCGTAAATGATCTGGACGGTGTATTGGAGCAATTCGACCGTATTGTCGGCTTGAACCGCATCGCAGTTGTTCACATCAATGATAGTAAGAATCCGGTTGGCGCTCATAAAGACCGACATACTCCGATCGGATCAGGCTGGATTGGCTATCAGACCATTCATAATGTGGTGCATCATGAAGCACTTCAAGGACGTCCGTTTATTTTGGAGACGCCATGGATTGGTAAGGAAGCCAAAACTCAGCGTCCGATGTATGAGGTTGAAATTGCCCTGCTTCGCGGAAATGTAAAGGAGCGCTTTGGGGATGAGTTTTTGGGTCAGGTAGAGCAAGTGCATTCGTTTTTCAAAAAACAGGATGTGGATGTCCGCAGATTTGTGCTGGACACCTGGGCTCTGCTAAAAAATGATGCCAAAGCAAGAAAAGCCGATCCACGTGAGCCGTTGGAGCGTCTGTATGACATGATAACGGAAGCAGCACTATTTCCAGATTTGAGCGAAGAACACATTAATCAACGGTTGATTGCCTGGTTTGCCGGCAGTCATTTGCCAGTGACGGTATAAGCTAAGGGGGATTAATAGCCACATGGAAATTCACGTAAAACATCAGCCAAATAGCACTCTATCAGCCCATGAAAATCGCGCGCGTATGCTTGTATCTTGTCCAGACGGACCAGGTATTGTAGCGGCCGTGTCCCGTTTTTTGTACGAGCATGGGGCCAATATCGTTCAATCTGATCAATATACAATGGACCCGTCCGGCGGTATGTTTTTTATGCGGATTGAATTTGATCTACCGAATTTGAGTGCAACCCAGCCACAGTTGGAGCAGGATTTTGCCGCTGTTGCTGAGCAATTCCGTATGGAGTGGACGATTTCTGCGGTTAGCCGCAAGAAAAAACTGGCTATTTTCGTTTCCAAAGAAGATCACTGCTTGGTAGAACTGCTGTGGCAATGGCAGGCAGGAGATCTGGACGCGGATATTTCATTGGTGGTTAGTAATCATCCGGATATGAAGGAGTATGTGGAATCATTTGGCATCCCGTATCACCATATTCCGGTAACAGCCGATACTAAACCGGAGGCGGAGCGCCGTCAACTAGAGGTCATTGGCGAAGACATTGACGTTATCATTTTAGCCCGTTATATGCAGATTATTTCACCCAAGTTTATTGAGCATTATCGCAACCGGATTATCAATATCCATCATTCCTTTCTGCCGGCATTCGTGGGTGGGAAGCCATATGCCCAAGCCTATAATCGCGGTGTGAAAATTATTGGTGCTACTGCGCATTATGTAACTGAAGAATTGGACGGCGGCCCGATCATTGAGCAGGACGTGCAGCGTGTAAGCCACGGAGATGATGTAAATGAGCTAAAACGGATCGGTCGCACCATAGAGCGGGTCGTTTTGGCAAGAGCCGTGAAGTGGCATGCAGAGGATCGTATTCTGGTTCATGAGAACAAAACGGTCGTTTTTAACTAATCTTAAAATTTTAGAAAAAATTTGTGAGTATATATTTTTTGTTGAACAAAGCCCGCTGTATAACGGGCTTTGTTTTTTTATGTAAGGATTTTGCAAAATCCTCATGTGAGTTACTCGCCTTAATAAACAGTCAGTACATAATATTTTTTTGTGATTTTATAATTTTTTAAATGAGGTTAATACATTACGGGTATATTTATATGAGGACTCGGTACTACATTTCCACAATCATCTTTATAAACGATCTGGCAAACTTTCACGGCAGATGGTACAATACTTAAGAATGTATAAGTCATATTGAAACATTCAAGCAGATTCACTCACTTCAATAGACATCGTTTCTATATCGGACGGTGATGTTGGAGAGTATGACCGAATGCAATTGACATACTTTATACAATATGAGGAGGCAAACCATGACTGACCAGAACCAAGCGATTCAAAAGGATGAAAACTCCACGATCGACAATTTGTCCATCACAACTATTCGTACGTTGGCAATTGACGCCATCGAGAAAGCAAACTCGGGACATCCTGGGATGCCGATGGGCTCCGCGCCAATGGGATACCAACTTTTTGCTAAAACGATGAATCATAATCCCGATCAACCTACATGGGTTAACCGTGACCGTTTTGTATTGTCCGCAGGACACGGTTCCATGTTGCTATACAGCCTTCTGCACCTGAGCGGCTATGATCTTCCTATGGAAGAACTGAAACAATTCCGTCAATGGGGCAGCCTTACACCCGGACACCCTGAGTTTGGGCACACTGCTGGTGTAGATGCTACAACTGGACCTCTGGGACAAGGTCTCGCAATGTCCGTAGGTATGGCAATGGCTGAAGCTCAACTGGGTGCAACATATAATAAAGACGAATTTAAAGTTGTAGATCACTTCACGTATGCAATCTGCGGCGATGGCGATCTGATGGAAGGTATTTCCCACGAGGCTGCTTCGCTGGCTGGTCGCTTACAACTGGGCAAGCTGATTGTATTGTTTGATTCCAATGATATTACACTGGACGGCAAGCTTAATCTGTCCTCTTCCGAGAGTGTTGCCAAACGCTTTGAAGCTTACAACTGGCAAGTACTGCGCGTAGAAGATGGTAACGACCTTCCAGCCATCCAAAAAGCCATTGAAGAAGCGCAAGGCGACTCGACACGCCCTACGCTGATTGAAGTGAAAACAGTTATCGGCTACGGAAGCCCGAACAAACAAGGTAAAGGCGGACACGGTGGTACTCATGGTTCCCCGCTGGGATCAGAAGAAGCCAAGTTGACTAAAGATTTCTACAAATGGGTATACGAAGAGGACTTCCACGTACCACAAGAGGTTCGCGAGCATTTTGCTAAAGTAAAAGAGCGCGGTATCGCGGCGAACAAAGCATGGAATGAACAGTTCGCGAAATACAAAGCTGCTCACCCTGATTTGGCAGCGCAGTTCGAAACAGCTGTAAACGGCGATCTTCCAGAAGGCTGGGATCGTGATCTTCCGAAATACACGACTGGAGACAAAGCCGTTTCGACTCGTGTAGCTTCTGGTAATGCTCTAAACGGATTGGCTCCAAACGTACCTTTCCTGACAGGCGGATCTGCCGATCTGGAGAGCTCCACGATGACACATTTGAACAACCTGACGAACTTTACGCCAGAAGACTACGCCGGCCGTAACATCTATTTCGGTATCCGCGAATTTGGTATGGCTGCTGCGATGAACGGTATGGCGTTGCACCAAGGTGTAAAAGTATTCGGCGGTACATTCTTCGTATTTACAGACTATCTGCGCCCAGCCGTTCGTCTGGCAGCTCTGATGGGATTGCCTGTAACCTACGTTTTGACTCACGACAGTATTGCTGTGGGTGAAGATGGTCCGACTCATGAGCCGATCGAACAATTGGCTTCCCTGCGTATTATCCCGAACCTGACAGTAATTCGTCCGGCGGACGGTAATGAAACTTCTGCTGCTTGGGCTTATACACTGGAAAACAAGAAGAACCCGGTTGCTCTGGTATTGACTCGTCAAAACCTGCCAATCCTGGCTGCTAGTGCTGAGCATGCACGCGAAGGTATCAAACGCGGTGCTTATGTGGTTGCAGATGCAACAGACGGCAAACCGGTTGCTCAAATTCTGGCTACAGGCTCCGAAGTACAATTGGCTGTTAAAGCTCAGGAAGCACTGGCAGAACAAGGTATCCAAGTACGTGTTATCAGCTTCCCAAGCTGGGATCTGTTCGAAAAACAAGACAAAGCATACAAAGATTCCGTTCTGCTGCCAGAAGTGAAAGCTCGTTTGGCTGTAGAAATGGCGTATCCACTGGGCTGGGAAAAATATGTTGGCGACCAAGGCGACATTCTCGGTATCAGCACATTCGGCGCATCCGCACCTGGCGACCGCGTGATTAAGGAATACGGCTTTACGGTAGAGAATGTTGTTAGTCGTGTGAAAGCTTTGTTGAAATAAAACACCTAGCATCTAAAACAGACAGTCGTAACCTGAGAAAGGCTTACGGCTGTTTGTTTCATACAGTTGATGTTTTGTAAAAAAATCACTATTGAATTCCAGTGTATAGCATACGGTGATACAGTGTGTATTTTCATACTGAAGCTGGAATCAAATCTATGTTATGATGCACAATATTCATTCAACCATTGAGAGCAGATGAGGGGATAACGAATGACACAGTTCGATGGAGTAAGCGTAGTTAAAAAAGCAAATGTTTATTACGATGGTCAGGTTACAAGCCGTACAGTCATCCTGGGTGACGGCAGTAAGGTTACACTGGGTATTATGCTGCCAGGAACGTATGAGTTCGGCACGGATTCCCGTGAGATCATGGAGATTTTGGCAGGGGATTTGAGAGTGTTGCTTCCAGGTACTGAGGAATGGCTGGAAATACAAGGGGCGGCAACCTTTCACGTACCTGCAAAGTCATCATTTAAGCTGGAAGTACGAAGTGTAACTGATTATTGCTGTTCTTATCCCGAATAATAAGCCAAAACGGGTAAGCACACTCAGCTTTCAAGCCAAGTGTGCTTACCCTAAAGCTATGCCATATGTACACAAGCACAGCCGTATGGTTACAAAGAAAGGTACAGCTTATTCGAGAGGTTGACCACCAATGGTGCGGCCAATCCATGCTTCGTATGTCTTCACGACAGCGGATAGATCCTCGTCGCCGTAGCCTTGCGTTTGCCCGGCTTGAAACAGGCTTTTGGCAATGGATAACATAGGTGCAGGGATGGACAGGCTGTCTGTTAGTGAGGAAGCAAGCTTCAAGTCCTTAAGCATCAAGGCAAGTGAGAACTGGTTGCTAAAATCATGTTCAATGATTTTGCGCCCTTTCAGGTCAGCGGCCTTGCTGCCTGCCGATCCGAGTTGTACCAATTCAAGGAAGCTGTCTGCCGGGATACCGGATTTAGCCGCGATAGCAAAGCCTTCAGCCAGAGCGAGGTTATGAATACCAACCATCGTATTATGAGCGAGCTTGGCTACGGCTCCGCTGCCATTAGGTCCCATATGAAGTACCTTTTTGCCCAACGTATCAAAAACATCTGATTGTGCCGCAATGGCTTCTGCATCACCGCCAACCATGAACACGAGTGTGCCGTCTACAGCGGCGGGCTTACTGCCTGTTACGGGTGCATCAATGAAGGAACAGCCCAGCTTGTCCGCTTCGGCGGCCAGTTGTTTAACCAGCTCAGGTGAAATCGTGCTGTTGTCCATCACAGTCATGCCAGCCGTAAGACCGGCAAACACGCCGTCTTCGCCGTAATAGATGTCACGAATGGAGTGATCATCGCTGACCATGGTAATGACCAAGTGCTGACCTTCAGCTGCTTCACGAGGAGTTGAAGCTGTACGTGCGCCTTGCTCTGCCAGTGGTTCGCAGCGCGAAGCGGTACGATTATAAACTGTGACTCCGAATCCCTGCTTTAGCAGATTGGATGCCATCGGGGCGCCCATGGTGCCCAGTCCGATAAATCCGATGTTTTTCATTGCTAATCACCTTTCTTGTTGGAAGTTGCCGTCCGATGCAGATTGCGAGTTCGGCTTGAATTGAATATTGAAACAGGTTGATCTCAGTTAATTGTAGCATGGGCATGCTACCCTATCTACAAGAAGGGCTGTCAAGCACAGGATACACAGGTAACGCAAGCTTGTCAGGCCCAGCAAATTAAAGTATCCTATTCCTAAGTCCTTATGTTCGTATTCATGGTCTTAGTAATACCAAACAGGAGGTTCCAAACATGTCTAAAAAAGTTATTTTTGATTACACTAAAGCACTCTCCTTTGTAGGTCAGCACGAAATTGATTATTTTGCAGAGCCTATCAAGTTGGCTCATGAGCAACTGCACAACCAAACCGGTGTAGGTTCCGATTTCTTGGGTTGGATTGACCTGCCTACTAATTATGATAAAGAAGAGTTTGCGCGCATCCAAAAGGCTGCTGCTAAAATTCAAAGCGATTCCGAAGTACTGATCGTAATCGGTATCGGCGGTTCTTACCTTGGAGCACGTGCTGCGATCGAAATGCTGTCGCATTCTTTCTACAATGCGCTGCCTAAAGATCAACGCAAGGGTCCAGCTATCTATTTTGCAGGCAACAACATCAGCTCTACATATGTAAATCATCTGTTGGAACTGATTGAAGGAAAAGACTTCTCAGTGAACGTCATTTCTAAATCAGGTACGACAACAGAGCCAGCTATCGCATTCCGCGTATTCCGTGCAGCTCTGGAGAAAAAATACGGTAAAGAAGAAGCACGCAAGCGTATTTATGCAACGACGGATAAAGAACGTGGCGCTTTGAAAAAACTGGCTAACGAGGAAGGATACGAATCCTTCATTATTCCTGATGATGTGGGTGGTCGTTACTCCGTGCTGACAGCAGTAGGCTTGTTGCCGATTGCTACTGCAGGCATTAACATCGAGGAAATGATGCAGGGGGCGGCAGACGCTTCCAAAGAGTACAGCAACCCGAATGTAGCTGAGAACGAGGCTTATCAATATGCAGCTGTTCGTAACGCTTTGTACCGCAAAGGTAAAGCAATTGAAATTCTCGTAAACTATGAGCCGTCTCTTCATTTTGTATCCGAGTGGTGGAAACAGTTGTACGGAGAAAGCGAAGGCAAGGATTACAAAGGCATTTATCCTGCTTCTGTTGATTTCTCGACAGACCTGCACTCCATGGGACAATTCATTCAGGAAGGCAGCCGCAACATTTTCGAAACGGTAATCCAAGTTGAAAATGTACCTAGTCACATCACCATCGAAGCAGATGAGGATGATCTGGACGGACTGAATTTCCTGGCAGGCAAAACTGTGGATTTTGTAAACAAAAAAGCATTCCAAGGTACATTGCTGGCTCACACAGACGGACAAGTACCGAACCTGATTGTAAATATTCCTGACTTGAGCCCTTACTCTTTCGGCTATCTTGCTTATTTCTTCGAAAAAGCTTGCGGCATTAGCGGCTACCTGTTGGGCGTAAATCCGTTCGATCAACCGGGCGTAGAAGCTTACAAGAAGAACATGTTTGCGCTGCTTGGCAAACCAGGCTTCGAAAAAGAAAAAGCTGAGCTTGAAGCGAGATTGTCTGAATAAGAGTGCTGTAATCTCTGATGCGAAACAGGATTTCGGTCAGAAGTGTTATAGTGTATAGCATCAATTAAAGTACAGGAAAGCAGTTCACCAGCTGCCAGAAGCGGGGGACTGCTTTCTTGTAAAATGAAGTAAGGAAGGTTATACGTGTATGTTGGAACAATACCGAACCGTACGCGGTGCCGGCAACAAGGAAATTGTGATCCGAAAATCCCGTTTTATCGGTCATATTCAGCCT
The DNA here is from genome assembly GCF_037975315.1 of Paenibacillus sp. FSL P2-0322. Classification (NCBI taxonomy): domain Bacteria; kingdom Bacillati; phylum Bacillota; class Bacilli; order Caryophanales; family Paenibacillaceae; genus Paenibacillus; species Paenibacillus sp. FSL P2-0322. The sequence continues at coordinate 1,610,182 of NZ_CP150243.1, forward strand.
GTTCAAACTGAGGAAGAAGCAACTGCTTTCATAGAACGTATCAAAAAAGAGCATTGGAACGCTACCCATAATTGTTCTGCTTACATGATTGGGGAAAGAGACGAAATCCAAAAGCAATCGGATGACGGAGAACCGAGTGGTACGGCTGGAAAGCCTATTTTGGAGGTGATCCGCAACCAGAAGCTGAAAAATGTCGCTATTGTTGTTACCCGTTACTTTGGTGGGATTTTGCTGGGAGCAGGCGGTCTGATTCGCGCATATTCAGATGGTGCTGTTGCAGCAATCGAGGCAGGGGATGCAATTACGCGTGTGCTGCATCGCGAAGTTTTTGTAGAATTGGATTATACCTGGTTGGGCAAAGTGGAAAATGAATTACGCAATCGCAGCATCCGCACTGGAGAAACAATGTTTACGGATAAAGTTACCTTAACCTGTCTGCCGCTGGCTGGTGATGCGGAATCCTTCAGCAACTGGATAACAGACTTGACGCAGGGGCAATCGCTTGTGTCGGAGGGAGAGCAGCTTTACTTTATTGAAGGGGAATAAATAATATGGCTAGAAGAGCAGTAGAACAGGAGTTGTCAAGAGGGCGGATTCTGGAAGCGGCCAGGCACTTGTTTATTACCAAGGGCTACCGTGCGATTTCAATGCGCAGCATTGGCCAGCATCTGGGTTACAGTCATGGTTCGTTATATTATCATTTTAAAGAGAAGGCTGAACTGTTCTATGCCATTGTGATTGAAGATTTTAATACATTGCGTGGGATTCTACTGCAAGCAGCAACAGGTACGTCTGATGATGGCTTGAGCAGACTGGAGTACTTGATGCTGGAATTTATCCGTTTTGGTTTGGAAAATCCATATCAGTACGAAATTATGTTTATGATGCACGATGAAGAACTATTTGCATACTGTCGCACAGAGCAAAATCGTTGTGTGGAACTATTTGCGTCTATGATCCGTCAAGAATTGAGTGGTCAGGGGCACTCGGAGGAAGATTGCTCAAGGGTACCGAAAAGCCTGTTTTTATCCATGCATGGCTTTGTATCCTTTTATATTCAGGACGGTTTAACATTTGAAGAAATTAGGCCCGCTGCTTTAGCACATGTAAAGCTGCTGTGCAGACACCTATGAGCGTACCTGCATTCACACGCTTCAGCCATGAACATGTAGGGCGCTTTTCTGGGTGTATGCACTTCATGACGGTAACTTATCATTACGGTACTTTGCGAAAGCGACTAAGGATTTAACAGACGATGATGCATCCAGTAGGAAAACATCATGGTCTGTTTTTTTTACCCGGTCCTTTAGCCCTCCATGATCTTTACATGGTATTGGCGTCTGCGTGGTCCGTCGAATTCACAAAAATAAAGTCCCTGCCATCGTCCGAGCAACAGCTTTCCATCATGGATGATGATTGTTTGTGAGGGGCCTGTCGTAATGGATTTTAAGTGGGACGCTGTATTTCCCTCCATATGGCGATATTGGGGATGCTCCCACGGATAAACTTCATCTAGTCTTAACATCACATCATGTTTGACATCTGGGTCTGCATTTTCATTAATGGCGATGCCGGCTGTCGTGTGTGGACAATAAACAAGTGCGGTTCCTTGTTGTACCCCGCTTTTTTCGATCAATGAAGCAACCTCTCGTGTAATATCGCGCATTTCATCTCGCCGTGTAGTGGATAATTCTAAAGTATGCAGCAATGACTCCATCTCCTTTCTTCTTAATACTTTACCCTTTTAATTCCTAAGATAATATATAGAGTTGACGAAAATTACTTTCCTTTGATAAAGTATCACATAAGAAAAAACAAAGTATATGCATTGGAATAATTAAATGTTTCAAATGAGGTACGTGCTTTGCGGTAAGCAAGGCTGCTGCTGTGCCTGAACAGGTCCAGAAGCGGAAAGGAAGTGTACGAATATGCATGTGGAAGTAAGAGGATTAAACAAGCATTTCGGTAATTTTCATGCAGTAAAGGACGTATCTTTTGATATTCAGGCGGGCCATCTTATTGGCTTACTCGGTCCAAGTGGTGGGGGGAAAACTTCCATTCTTCGCATTTTGGCGGGTCTGGAGCAACCGGATGCGGGAGAAATTCATTTTCATGGAAAAAGGGTAAACGAGCTGTCCCCGCAGGAACGTGGAATCGGATTTGTATTTCAAAACTATGCTTTGTTCAAGCACATGAGCGTCTACGACAATATTGCCTTTGGCCTGAAAGTGAAAAAAAGCTCCAAAACCCGCATCAAGGAACGGGTCACAGAGTTGGTCGAACTAACGGGGCTCAAAGGTTTTGAGCATCGTTATCCGCATCAGTTGTCAGGTGGACAACGACAGCGGGTTGCTTTTGCGCGTGCTTTGGCACCAGAGCCTCAACTGTTGCTGCTGGATGAGCCTTTTGCGGCTATTGATGCCAAGATTCGTCAGGAGCTGCGCACCTGGCTGCGAGAGTTGATTGAGCGGGTGGGCATTACTTCAATTTTTGTCACCCATGATCAGGATGAGGCGATTGAAGTAGCGGATGAAATTATGGTGATTAATCAGGGACGACTGGAGCAGAAAGGAACGCCTTGGGATATTTATAAAAAACCGGGTACCCCGTTCGTGGCTTCCTTTATTGGGGAATCTACAGTGATTGAACAGGCAGGCAGTCTTAGAGGCTTCGAAGAAGCTGCTGGAGTGGGAACACGTGCCTTGATCCGTCCGGAGTATATTGATGTCGGGCCAAGCGAGGAATTTACGCTTCTGTCGGCGACCGAGGAAGGCATAGTGAAGCATTTGCATTTTCGTGGAAGTGAGTGGATGGTTGAAGTACAGGTCGGGGATCATCGTCTCATGACATACCGCTCACTGGAGAAGTCTACGCTGGAACCTGGTCAGCAGGTGCGAGTGTTGGTGCATCGAGCCTATCTCTATAATGACCAGTCCAGCTGGATGGTGGAAAACCGCCTGAAGGAAGATCCAATGCCTATCATCATCTAAAAATAAATACGATCACGCATGAGGGGATGTCTAGCCTGATTTCACGGCTTTGGGCATGCTCCTTTTGGCGTTGGACGCTGGAAGGATTTACGCAGATGATTTACGTAGAATCGGTCTGTTCGTTATAATAGTAGTAAAAAGACCCATATAGATAGGAGTTAAACCATGAATCGGCTTATTTTTCTTGGCACGGGGGATGCAATGGGGGTTCCGCGTGTATATTGTGATTGTCTCGTATGCACAGAAGCTCGCACGACAGGGGCGAATGTAAGATTGAGATCGTCTGTGCTGATCGAAAGCGCGACGGAGGACTTTATGATTGATTGTGGCCCGGACTGGCGCAGACAGCTAGAATTGCGCGGTCTGCGTTATATCCCTACGATCCTTGTGACACATGCACATTTTGACCATATTGGAGGATTACCAGAATGGGCAGATGCCTGTCGCTGGACTGGGAACAGAGGTCGCTTGTACGCGCCACAGGAAGTGATTGACACGATCTTGTGTCAATTTTCCTGGCTCTCTGGAAACTTGGATCTTATTCCAGTAGACCAGGGAGCCCAACTTGGCGGATGGAATATCCGGGGATGGCGTGTGAATCACGGGAAGAACGGATATGCCTACGCTTATCGTCTGGAAAAGGACGGCTTCTCGTGGGCTTACTGTTCGGATTCGATTGGATTGAATGAGGCGGAAATTCTGCCCTTGCACAATCTGAATTTGCTCGTCCTGGGAACGAGTTTTTATCATGAGGAGGCCGAGTATGCCACCCGTTCCGTATATGACATGCTGGAGGCTCAGGAGCTTATAGGAAGGCTTAAACCCGAAAGCACAGTGTTTACACATATGTCCCATGATGTGGATGTCACACGCAACTATGGGCTTCTGGAAGGGATTAGCTTGGCACACACCGGCATGAGTTTGCCGTTAGAATAGCCTTTACATCGTTTGACTGATACGTAGAAGTGTGGAGATTCCTTCTTTGATTTGTAGCTCGTTGGCGTATGAATAAGACAGCCGTATATGCGTTTTACCCTCTGCGCCGATGGGATCAAACACATTGCCGGTGACAAAGGATACGGACTCTTGTATACCTTTGGCAAGTAATTCATTAGGTTTCAACGTAGAAGGCAGCTGGAGCCACAGGTTGAGTCCCCCTGCCGGGCTGGTCCACGTCCAACCGGAATCGCGGAGACTGTCTTCCATCGTTTCCTTACGAATCTGGAGCGCGATACATAGCTTTTTAATATGCTGCTGCATACGTGGAGATTGAAAGTATTCTAAAAACAGCTTTTGATTCAGCAGTGGCGATCCATTGTCCACTAACGCTTTGACGTTCAGCAGGCTGTTCATGAGCTGTGGTCGGCAGGTCACGGCTGCGATTCGTAGACCGGGTGCGACATATTTACTGTAACTTCGAATGTAGACGACGCTTCCCGAAACATCATAGGCGAAAATCGGAGAAGGGGGCTTTTGCCCAAAGCTAATGTCATAGGTGCTGTCATCCTCAACAATAAGGCAGCCATAGCGCTCGGCTAGTTCAGGCAGTCGTTTGCGCTGCTCATCGGGGACCGTAAAGCCCGTCGGGTTGTGGAATGTTGGATTCATATAAAAGAGGCGTGGTTTTTCCGTTTTCATGCACCACTCAATCTGGTCCATATCATAACCTTCTGGTCGAATATCAGTCATAGTCAGACGTGCGCCTAGTCTACGGAATATTTCCATAGCGGGGCCATAGGCAGGGCGTTCGATTAATACACGGTCTCCTGTACGGAGCAGAGATCGGGCAATTAAATCAATGGCTTGCTGTGCTCCGGAGGTAATCAGCACTTCATCCGGTGATAAAGCAAAATGCTTATCCACGCTAAAATGCTGCGCCATGGCCTCCCGAAGCTCGGCATCACCTTGCACAGCGGAATAGGTGGCCGCTACTTTCGGATGCTTTTCAAATACCTGTATCATCAGCTCTCCCCAAAATCGATTGGGCAGGAGAGAGGGGTCAATCAGCGCTTTGGAAAACTGGAAATTCGCATTTACCGATTGAACGCGGCTAAGTCCATCCATTCCTCTCCAGGCTGAAACTGACGGATCATCTGCCGCATGGGCAGATTCGGAGTGAATCGTGAGGTCAATGGACGAATGTCCCGAGTAGCCAGCATATTTTGCATGCCCAGTCGCTTGGGAAGCATGAACGTAATATCCTGATTTGTCCTTTACATAGACCAGTCCCCGTTGCTTCAACTCCTGATATGCCCGGAAAACAGTTAGCCGATGTACACCCAGCTCCTGAGCCAAGCTTCGTACGGACGGCAGCTTCATGTCTGTTTGCCAATCCCCGCGATCAATCCGCACAGTTACATAATGGATAACCTGCTCATACAGCTTTAAGGCATGATCGGCTGGAAAGAGTAGTTCGCTGTTGTTCTTCCCCATGCTATCCACGCTCCTTTCTGTGTATTGTACTATATAGCACTTCAAAAACATATACAACTGTTCTGTAGTTATACATCTGTTCTGTTCGTCCCCCTGTATGCTTAAAAGCAACTGAAGGGAGAGGGACGTATCATGATAGGTATCGCGTTTACAGTAATGTGTCTTATTTTTGGCACAACGTTTTTGGCCATAAAAGTGGGAGTGGAAGCCGGACTTCCACCATTCCTATCGGCAGGTGTACGTTTTTTCGCGGCAGGGGCGATATTGTTCATTGCTATGAAGCTGACCGGAAAAGTACGATGGTCGTTATTATGGCGTAAGGAAATGTTGCTGATTGGAGCAGGAACGACCTTCGGTACATTTTCGGCCTTGTATTGGGCAGAGCAATATGTCAGCTCGGGGATCGGAGCTATTTTGTCAGCTACCGGGCCGATGATGATCGTCATTTTGCAATCTGTACTGCTACGGCAAAAAACGTCACGGATTACGGTCGTTGGCTGCATGATCAGCTTTCTTGGTGTGGTGCTGGTTGTGCTGCCCGGATTGGCGGTTCAGATCAGTGGTCTGTGGCTGGCGGGATGCCTTGTCATTTTGCTGGGGGAGCTGTGTTATTCCGGGGGAGCTCTTTATTCCAAGCGAGTGATGGATGTATTTCGTGAAACGAACCCAATTGCCCTGAATGCGGCGCAAATGATCCATGGGGGATGGATGCTGCTGTTACTGTCTGCGATCACGGAACCGTGGAGTTCTGAGGGGTGGCAGTACCTTCCTGCCATGGGGTCTTTACTTTATCTGATCCTGTTTGGTTCAATGATTGCACATACACTGTTCTACTGGCTCATGGAGCGTACAAATCCCCTGTTTCCGACGACGTGGCTGTATATATCACCGCCGATTGCGGTGGGCTTGGGAGCGTTGTTGTATGGAGAGCATGTAAGCTGGTGGATGCTGGCTGGGGTGCTGCTCATTGTGACCGGACTAATCCTTATGAACAATGGAATTATCCGTCTGGTGAACAGGCGCAAGGTACGTTCTGCTGCCTGATATTTTATAGCGGTCAGGTTATTATATGATCTGACAGAAAAGGCCTCCAAACTGTCGTATGTTACTGATCATGCGACGTTTGGAGGCTTTGTTGTTGTATTACTTTATTCAAGTATTATGGGAGCAGGCACTTTTTGCTTATTCAACATTGAGTACGAATTTGTCGATGGCGTGCTTAACACCGTCTTCGTTATTGCTACGAGTGATGTAATCAGCCAGCTTTTTCAAATCAGGAATGGCATTCTCCATCGCTATGCCGAGACCAGCACATTCAAGCATTTCATGGTCGTTCCAAGAGTCGCCGATAGCAATCGTTTCCGACAGTTCACAGCCAAAATGGTTTGCAAGGAAGGTAAGCGCATGGCCCTTGGTGCCTTCATGATGCATAATTTCCAGAAAATGAGGCTTGGATTTTGTAATGTGAACTTCATTGCCAAGCAGTTCGCGAAGTTCAGGAATTAATTCATCCAACACTTCCGGCTCGTCGATGATCAGCAGTTTAGGAGCCGGCTGCTCTATAACTTTACTGAATACAGGCTCTACAAAATATTCCGTGTTGTTCAGTTCCGTGTAATCTTTGATTTTCTGATTATCTTCACGTGTGTACAATTTGTCATCTATATACGTTTGCAGATGCAGATTGCGTTCTACGCAGAATTCATACAGGCGACGTGCAGCCACGAGTGGAACATAACGCTCATACAGCACGTTTTCGTCCAGCAGGTTTTTAACCAAAGCTCCTTGGTACGTAATGATTGGCACGTTCAAACCAGTCTGACGAGCAATTTTATGTGCAGAGGCATAAGCTCGTCCAGTAGCGAGGGTAACCACCACACCTTTCGCTACAGCAGCTTCTAATGCCTGTTGTGTCGCCGGTGTAACTTCTTTCTGGTCGTTAATGAGTGTATCATCAATATCAATGGCAATTAATTTATACATATCGGTATTCTCTCCTTTATCTCTATCATGGGGCAATGTTAAAATTGTATCTTATAATATTCAAAATGACAATATCGCAATGAAAAGGGGACGGCCCCTATAAGAGCCTGTCCCCTTATAACCACTGAAGTATTGGCTTGAAACGATGGGAAAAAGTAACGGTTAGTCTTCCAAAAATACAAGTCCAACAAAATCGTCCAGCTCAATATTACCAAAATAGTGCTTCAAATCGAGAGAGGATAAGGCTTGACGTACCTCACCTTCATCATAGCGCTTGCCACGCAGGATATTTTCAATATCAGCAACGTCACCCACGCCGAAGAAATCCCCATAGATTTTAATATCACGGATATAGCCTTCCTTAAGATCCATGCGGATATCAATAATGCCGACCGGAAATTTACGTGTGTGCTTGATATTGCTCTCGGGGGATAGACCGTAGTTCCAATCCCACGATTGGTAGCGTTCTTTGGATATTTCATGGATTTTGGCCCAATCGGTATCGGTGAGCTTATATTGAGGTACCTGATCCAATTCTGCACCGAATATGAAACGCAGCAGTTCCTCGCGAAATTGCTCTATGGTCATCTCACGGTCCATCAGTTCGCTGATGTTAGCCACGCGACTGCGGACGGATTTAGTGCTTTTGGATTTGAATTTTTCGGGATTGGCATGCAACGATGCAGCCACATTGTCCAGATTCAGGTTAAACATCAATGTACCGTGGCTGAACATCCGTCCGCGTGTGGCAAATTGGGCGTTTCCTGAAATTTTACGTTCTCCGACCTGTAGATCGTTGCGGCCTGTCATTTCAGCTTCTACTCCCATTTGGCGCAGAGCATCAATCACGGGTTGCGTAAATTTGAGGAAATTATGAAAGGATTCCCCGTTATCCCTAGTAATGAAGCTGAAATTTAAATTACCGAGATCATGATATACAGCCCCACCGCCGGACAGGCGACGAACGACTTGAATATTGTTATCTCTGACAAACTCGGCGTTGATTTCTTCAATAGTGTTTTGATGCTTGCCTATAATAATAGAAGGCTGATTAATGTAAAACAGCAAATAGCTGTCGTCCAGCGGTAGATGCTTGAGCGCGTATTCCTCAATGGCAAGATTAATGGCTGGATCGTGTATCCCCTGGTTGTCGATGAACAGCATGTCCATTCCTCCGTATATAAACTGTGTAATTTATGTGTGCCTCCTTCTATTGTAACCCAAGTGAGCCATGTACAAAAGCTCATTTGCATTGACGGGACGCAAAAAGCAGCCTCATAATGGAGCTAAATGATTGGAAACGGCCGGAAAGGATGAGAGGTAATGATAGAGGTTTACGGTCATGGCGGGGACAGGGAAACAGCTGCGGCGACATTCGGCGGAGCTGCTGCGGATTTTGTAGATTTTAGTGCAAATATTAATCCGCTTGGTCCACCACCGGAGGTGCTTGAGGCGCTGCAACACTCATTTGACACTGTGATTCGCTATCCAGATCCTGGGCATCGGAATTTTAAAAATATGCTCGCACGGCGACTGCATGTTCCACCGGAGTCGTTAAGTATCGGAAACGGAGCGGCTGAAAGTATGGCGCTCCTGCTATTGGGACTGGCTCCTAAGCGTGTGGGTACAGTGGAGCCGTGTTTTTCAGAATATGCGGAGCTGGCTGGCAAATTCGGAGCTGAGATCAACCGGGTGTACGGGAAGGCCTCGCTTCAATGGAAGGCGGACGTGGAGGACATCCTTCAGCTCATGGAGCAGGTAGATGTTTTGTTTCTTGGGCAGCCGAATAATCCAAACGGTGTGCAATATGGTAAGCAGGAGCTGTGCGAACTGGCAGAAGCGGCTGGCAAAACGGGTACCGTGCTGGTGGTGGATGAAGCATTCATTGATTTTATCCCGCTGGAACGGCGAATCTCACTACTGCCTGTGCTGGATCGTTATCCTCATGTGATTTTGATCCGGTCAATGACCAAATTTTATGCCATTCCTGGCTTGCGATTGGGCTATGCGATTGCTCATCCAGATTATATCCGGCGAATGACGGCCAAACAGGTGACCTGGAGTGTGAATGGATTGGCGTTGCTGGCTGGGGAGGCATGTTTGAGAAGTGGGCAAGCATATGAGCACCAAACACAGGAGCTGATTGCTACGGAGCGCAACCGCCTGTTGACCGCCTTGGCGGAATGGGGCTGCGGTGTCGTTCCCGGCGAAGCCAATTACGTGCTGGCAAGGGCGCCGGGTACGTGGAGCGCATCGGCGATTCAGCAGGCGCTTGGACAACGCGGAATTCTTATACGTAGCTGTGCTATGTATCCGGGACTGACGACGAGCCATTTTCGAATTGCGGTCAAGGATGCAGAAGCCAACGACAGGCTGCTGTCTGTATTGGGTGAAGTGCTGGAGGAGGAGCAGCGGCGTGACAGTTAGCTTGATTATCCTGGCAGCCTATCTTTTGGACAGGCTGATCGGTGACCCGAGGTGGTTGCCGCATCCAGTCATCGGTATGGGACATGCCATTTCAGCATTGGAAAAAGTGATTCGCCGCCAGGCCCGAAGTGACCGGGGGTTGAAACGTGCGGGTATACTGCTTCCACTCATTGTGGCGGGAGGCTCCTTTACGCTCGCCTGGGCGCTATTGCACTTGCTTGCCTGGATCCATCCGTGGTTGTCTGTCGGCGTAGAAATGGTGCTGATTGCGACCACGATTGCTTCCAAAGGACTAAAGGACGCAGGAATGGCAGTATACCGAGCGTTGCAGGCGGATGACCTGGCTGCGGCACGGCGGGAGCTGGGCATGATAGTTGGGCGGGATACGCAACAGCTTGATGAGCCTGAGATTGTACGCGGTACGGTTGAAACGGTCGCTGAAAATATCGTGGACGCGATTATTTCCCCGCTTTTTTATGCCCTGATCGGGGGAGCACCCTTGGCGCTGGCTTATCGTGCTGTGAATACGCTCGATTCCATGGTTGGCTATAAAAATGAAAAGTATCTGCATTTAGGCTGGGCTTCAGCACGTCTGGATGATGTCGCTAACTACATTCCGGCACGCCTGACAGCGGCAATGCTTGTGGTAGCGGCGTGGATGTACAAGCGAGATGCTGCAAGAAGCTGGCGCACAGTCAAGCGAGACGCTCGTCTGCACCCAAGCCCGAACAGTGGCTTCCCGGAATCGGCTGTTGCTGGTGCACTGGGGATTCGTCTTGGAGGCTATAATGTGTATCATGGCGTGCGCTCCTTTCGTGCATACATGGGCGATTGGATACGACCGCTAGAGTCGAAAGATATACGGCATACGATCCAGCTGATGTTCGCCGTGTCCAGTATGTTTGTAGGATTGTGTTTGTTAGGAGCCGCAGGTTGTTTTGCCTTGGGATGGGTGCGGTGAGGAGTGACACACTGAATAATGATCGAGCAGGAAGTGACATTTCTTGAAACAAGATATAGCAGCAAAAAGGAGAGTAGAATACGCACAAAGTCCGAACTCACAGGAGGATAAGGTGCCGTATGATGCTAAAGAAGATCTGCATTGGGACATGGAACTCGTGTTAGTTCGTCACGGCACAACCTTATGGAACAAGGAACGTCGATATCTGGGACACTCCGACTTAGGTTTGCTACCGGGAGCAGAGCAGGAATTAAAGCCTTTGCAAGAAAAATTGCAAGGGCAGTCCTTTGCTCGAATCTATTGCAGCGATTTAATGCGATGTCGCCAGACCTTGCAGATCATTGTGCCAGAATCAGAATTGACGTCTGGAGATTCCCTATCTACTATGTCTCCTATGATGGAACCACGTCTGCGAGAGCTTCATTTTGGCGAGTGGGATGGAAAAACGTATGACATGCTCAAGGATGTGTCTTTGTATCGCGCTTGGATTGATGAGCCACAACGGATAACCCCTCCTGGAGGAGAGTCTTGGACAGATTTTGTGAATCGTCTACGGAAATTTCTTGACTCTCTGTATGAATGGCGTGTTGCTATGGAAGTTCAACCCATGGGTTTGACTGCTGCGCCGCTCTCTGTTTTGGTCGTTACGCATGGTGGCGTAATTCGTCAGTTGGCTTGCATGCTGATACCGGGTCATGATTTTTGGAGTCTGAATCCGAGGCCGGGAGAAGCATTTAGGATTCAATTGAGGCTGGCAGGACGGCACAATTACATAGCAGAAATGCTTCCTCATTAGGTTAGACACCTGCGGATAAAGAGGCTGTTTGGGTTGTAAGCCGCCTCTTTTTAACCTATAATCATCAAGTAAAAGAACGGCTTGACTACCACTTATCAAATATCCAGCAGACGAGGTCGGCGCAGCGTGATGAAACTATGGTTTCCCTTGCCTGCGCTGTTAAAAGGGAAGTCGGTGTGAGTCCGGCGCGGTCCCGCCACTGTAAATGGAAACATGCCCGTTAGTCCTGCTTTATGTGCTACTAAGCATATGAAAGAATTTCAGGACATGCATTTTACCATAAGTCAGGATACCTGCCCGTCCGCCTGTCACCATAGTCCTTCGAGGAAAGGATGACGTGTTCGCAGTGACTGTCCATGCGGAAAGAAGCTGCCGCCTGCGCACGATCTGCGCTAACGTGACCCCTGTGTCCTGATATGAGGATGCGGGGGTTTTTTGATAGGAAAAGAAGGCTGGATTTAGAAGATATCTGATGATGTTCAAGTAACGCTCTTAACGATTTTTTTTATGAAGGGGTGCAAATCATGGCAGGAAAAAAAATAAAGGTTTGGACAACAGGTCTATTGGTTCTGATTTTGGCAGTTGTGCTGAGTGCATGTGGCGCTAATGGGAAAAATGCTGAAAATAAAGAGAACCAGAATTCTTCACAGCAGCCGGGACAGACCGTAACCGCACAAGAGCCTCCGGGCAAAACAGTTTACCCACTCACAGTTAAGGATGCAACAGGACAGGAATTTACATTCAAAAAAGCGCCGGATAAAATCGTTTCCGTCTCCCCGGCAGAAACCGAGGCGCTGTTCGCCATCGGGCTGGATAAGGAAATTGTCGGTGTCTCCGACTACTCTGATTACCCAGAAGCAGCTACGAAAAAGCCTAAAGTGGGCGGTATTATGAAACCGAACGAAGAGGCGATCATTGCTGCTAACCCGGAAGTCGTTTTTGCAGGGATATCACTTAGTGAACAGGCTACGACCAAGCTGCGCGACATGGGAATTATGATTTTTAAAACGGAACCGAAGACAGTTGAAGATGTCATGGCTAACATCGAATTGTATGGGAAAATCACCGATCATCAGAAAGAAGCGAGAGCGGTGACTGACAAGATGAGAGCAGATGTAGCTGAAGTGAAAGAAGGAATTAAAAATATCGGTAAAGGTCAGAAGCTGCGGGTATACGTCGAGTTTTCACCAGGCTGGACAGTTGGTAAAGGCGAGTTTATGGACGAGCTGATCACGTTAGCGGGCGGCGAAAATGTAGGTGCCACGCAGAAGGGGTGGTACCAAATTAGTGAGGAAAATATTATTGCTGCGAACCCTGACGTGATTTTGTACAGCAAAAGTGTCAAGGACGACAAAACTGGTCAAACGCTCGGCGAAATCATTAAAGCTCGCAGTGGATGGGATCAAATATCGGCTGTTCGCCACAACCGGGTGTTTGCCGTGGATGATAATTTGATCAGTCGTCCGGGTCCACGTGTAACGGAAGGTCTCAAGGAAGTGGCCAAGGGCGTGTATCCTGAAATTTTCAAATGAACCGTAAACTGATCGGCTTTGGAGGAACAGGTCTTGTCCTGCTGTTACTGACGCTGCTGCTCTGTCTTGGCATCGGCTCGGCCAAGCTTCCGGTCAGCCAGATCACGGGCATTCTGGTTAACCACCTTCCATGGTTAGGCGATACGTTTACACCGGATTGGAATACATCCTCAGAGCAAATTATTTTGAAGGTCAGATTGCCACGAGTGTTACTGGGAATGTTGGTAGGAGCAGCGCTGGCGCTGGCGGGAGCCGGATTTCAGGGTGTGCTGCGTAATCCTTTGGCTGATCCGTATACACTGGGGGTATCCTCGGGGGCTTCGGTAGGAGCGGCAGTACTGATTTATTGGGGCCTTCAATTTTCATTTGTTGGCATATGGACGCTGCCGTTAGTGGCATTTACGACCGGAATGCTGACGCTGTGGATGGTGCTGACGTTGGCACGGGAAGGTAGAAAAATCCCGACACAAAGTCTCATTTTGTCGGGTGTGGTGATGCAATCCTTTCTGGGGGCGGTTGTTTCCTTTCTGACAGCCATGTCGAAGGAGACGGTCAATGAAATATTGTACTGGACGATGGGAAGTCTTAGTCTGCGCGGTTGGTCATATACAGGAATCCTTTTACCTTATGTGGTCATAGGACTGGTATTTCTATGGAACCGGGCACGTGTGCTGAATATTTTGGCTTTGGGTGAACGTCAGGCGGCTCACATGGGAGTTCATGTAGATGCGACGAAGCTATCTGTTCTGATCATTTCCACGCTGCTGACAGCAGCCGCTGTCTCGGTATGTGGAGTGATTGGCTTTGTGGGACTCGTTGTACCGCATATCATTCGTCTGGTGACAGGGCCTGATTACCGGATGATTGTTCCATTATCTGCGCTCGGTGGAGCTATTTTTATGGCTTGGGCAGATACGGCGGCTCGCACGTTGTTAGCCCCCACGGAAATTCCTCTGGGCGTGATGACGGCCTTTGTTGGGGCACCGTTCTTCGCATATCTCCTGTACCGGAACAAGAAGCTGCGCAGGGGGGAAATGCTGTGACAGAACAAAGTGAATCACAGAAGGTACGTGATCGGGCGTTAGAGGTATCGGGTCTAACACGTGCCTATGGAGAGTTCCATGCGTTAAAGAATATAAGCTGGAGCGTCGACGAAGGAACTTGGTGGGGGATTATTGGTCCGAACGGCAGTGGAAAATCCACCTTGCTGCATTTGCTTTCCGGTGTAGATCAGCCAACTTCGGGAAACGTTCATATCTATGGCAAAAAGGTCGGTAGCTACAGCAGAAAAGAGCTTTCCCGACTCATAGCCGTACTCCAACAGGAAGGGCTTCCTCCAGTGGGATACACCGTCAGGGAAGTCGTAGAAATGGGACGTTTTCCTCATCAGGACTGGCTAGGCAGGGAAAAGGGTGTTGATGTGGAGGCGATCACGAATCGCGTGCTGGAGCGATTGGGTCTTACCACGTTGGCGGACAGAACATTGGACCGCTTGAGTGGGGGACAGCGACAGCGTGTAGCTTTGGCAAAAGTAATGGTGCAGGAGCCACGAATATTGCTGCTGGACGAGCCTACGACCTATCTGGACTTGCGCTATCAGCTTGAATTTATGGAACTGCTGGCAGATTGGCGCCAAGAAACGGGTGTGACGATCATTGCTGTCCTGCATGATCTTAATTTGACGGCCCAGTTTTGCGACGATTTGCTTGTACTTAAGGATGGAATGGTTGAAGGTTTGGGAGCTTCATCGAAGTTATTAACCGAGGATCGGATTCGACGAGTATACGGTGTTGAGCCTGTGATGCTTCCGCATCCCGATAGCGGTGTGCCGCAGCTCTTGCTGCGCAGGAGTGCTTCGGATACAGCAGATTAAATAAACGATGAAACACACTTAAAAAGAGCAGGGAGTGGAAGTTATGAACAACAAGCTGCGTCAGCTGATCGATAGCATTGCCCAGCCGGATGGGGTGGCGGCCTCGGCAGCTTCAGCCCATTTGGACCAATTAACAAAGCCACCGGGAAGTCTTGGAAAGTTGGAAAGTGTGGCCATCAAGCTAGCAGGAATTACAGGAGTGGACAAGCCTGAATTTGATCGTAAAACGGTTATGGTCATGGCTGCGGATCACGGGGTGTGTGAAGAGGGAGTCAGTGCCTTTCCGGCTGAGGTTACACAGCAAATGCTGTATAACATGCTGTCAGGTGGCGCGGCAATTAATGTGCTGGCACGCCATGCGGGCGCAGATGTCAAGGTGGTAGATGTTGGCGTGAATGCGGATGTCGCTCACGCGAATCTGGTGGACCGTAAGGTACGCATGGGTACTTCGAATATAGCTAAAGGGCCAGCGATGCTGCGTACAGAAGCGGAACAGGCGGTTTTGGCCGGAGCAGAAGCCGTAGCAGAAGCGGTCAAAGGTGGCACACGGCTATTCGTTACCGGAGAGCTGGGCATCGGGAATACGACAGCCAGCGCTGCGGTCGTATGTGCTCTCACCGGACTGGAGCCGGAAGTTATCGTAGGCCGGGGGACGGGTGTAGATATGGCTGGGCTTACCCGTAAAATATCGGTTGTCTGCCGCGCATTGGACGTGAACCAGCCAGATGCAAATGATGCGCTCGACGTGCTCACTAAGGTCGGCGGTCTGGAGATTGCCGCCTTGGCAGGAGTCATCCTCGGGGCAGCCGCACATCGCTGTCCAGTCGTGTTGGACGGCTTTATTTCAGGCGCAGCCGCCCTCGCAGCGCGTGCACTTGCGCCTGCTAGCGCTGCGTACATGCTCGCTTCGCACGCCTCGGACGAGCGCGGGCACGCGGCGGTGCTCCGCCAGCTCAAGCTGGAGCCCATGCTTTATTTGGACATGCGGCTCGGGGAGGGCACAGGCGGTGCGCTTAGCTTGCACCTGATTGATGCGGCGTGCCGCATTATGCGCGAAATGGCGACCTTTGCCGATGCAGGCGTATCGGACGGTCAGGGAGCCGCGCAGCGATGAAAGCGCTCGTGACTGGCGGGGCACGCAGCGGGAAAAGCGGCTTTGCCGAGCGATTATGCATGTCGCGCGCGCCTGGCGCCTGCTACATTGCAACGGCACAAGCCTATGACATGGAGATGAAGGAGCGCATCGCCCTTCATCGGGTCCAGCGCGAGTCTGCCGGATACGACTGGCAGACGCTGGAGGAAGCGAAGGCGCTGCCGGAGCTGCTGCGACGGCTTGGCGGCGATCAAGCGTCGCAGCCATCACCCGCGCCTATGGTGCTAGTCGACTGCCTGACCCTGTGGCTGTCGAACGTGCTGCTGGCCGCAGGCGAGGACGGCGAAGCTGCGTCCAGAGCTGCCATTAATGAACTGGCGGCAGCTGTGGAGCAGTATCCGGGGCAGCTCGTCATCGTGACCAACGAGGTTGGTGACGGTATTGTGCCCGAATATCCACTTGGTCGGCTGTATCGGGATTTGAGTGGGGTAATGAATCAGCGGATTGCCCGTCTTTGTGATGAAGTATTTTTGGTGACGGCGGGCATTCCCGTAGAACTCAAACAGTTGGAATATAAGCTATGAGCCGCGAACGTCAGGCTGTTGCTGCGGCTTTTCAATTTTTAACGCGTCTTCCGGTGAAGGCGGAATTGGATTTTTCCCCGGATTTGCTTAAACGCAGTGCAAGTTATTATCCGCTGGTCGGAGTGGTTATTGGCATCATTGTCTGGGGCTTTGCGGCGCTTACTTCTATGGTGTTGCCGCCGTTGCCGTGTGCGATTCTTACGCTTGTTGTCTGGGTTTGGTTGACGGGCGGATTGCATTTGGACGGGTGGATGGATGCGGCTGATGCCTTGTTCAGCTACCGATCCCGTGAGCGGATGCTGGAGATTATGAAGGATAGCCGTGTAGGAGCAATGGGCGTTATTGCTTGTGTGTTGCTACTCATGCTCAAGGCTTCTTTGCTGTATACAGTGTTGGTTGAACGGAATGTGTCTGGCTTACTGCTGCTTCCGATGGTTTGGAGCCGCTGGTTTATGGTACATGCAATGAAGCGCTGGCCTAAAGCCCGTAATGATGATGGGCTGGCTGCGCGTTTTGCTGATATGAGTGGTGGCCGCGTAGGGTTAGCCGTATTCTGGGCTGTATTAGTGACCCTGAGTGCTGCCGTAGGACAATATCTTCTGGCAGGTTTGGCTACAGCAACAAGGGATACTGGGAATCTGTCGTTGGCAGGATCAACCATACAGACGTTCCTTTCATATTCTGAGAGCCTTCCAATCTCGATAGGTTTTGTGTTGATTCCTGTCTTGGCTTACGGTGTTGGAACCTTCACGGCAAACCGTATTAACCGCCGCTTGGGTGGACTTACGGGAGATATATACGGAACTTTAAACGAATTGCTGGAGACTGTTTTATTGTTGTTTATTGTAATTTTGTACGGGTTGTGACCAGATTTGAAATGAATTCGTTAAAGGGGAAGAGGCAATTGTCAACTTTCGAACCGTCCTGCACGAACCCGGCAGCCGTATTGATGCTTCAAGGAACAGCGTCGGATGTGGGCAAAAGCGTGGTGACAACTGCGCTTTGCCGTATTTTTACGCAGGACGGATATCGTCCCGCACCGTTTAAGTCGCAAAATATGGCGTTAAACTCTTATGTTACCGAGGACGGCAAGGAAATTGGACGCGCTCAGGGTGTGCAGGCTGAGGCCTGCGGTATTGAGGCCACGACTGACATGAATCCGATTCTGATTAAGCCAGTCAAAGATATGCACTCACAAATTGTTGTACACGGTGTACCTTATGCCTATATGAGCGCCTCCGATTACCGGAAGGATTTTTTGCCAAAAGCCAAACAGACCGTTATGGATGCTCTGAATCGGTTGCGTGATACCTATGATATTGTCCTTATGGAAGGGGCAGGCAGCCCGGCAGAGATTAATTTGAAGGACCGAGATATCGTAAATATGAATTTGGCAGGTTGGGCGGATGCACCAGTGTTGCTTATTTCAGATATCGACCGGGGCGGTGTTTTTGCCTCTCTCGTAGGAACCATCGAGTTACTGGAACCCCATGAAGTACAGCGTATCCGCGGATTTATCATTAACAAATTCAGAGGTGATCTGTCTCTGCTTCAACCGGGATTAGACTGGCTGGAAGAACGGACGGGCATTCCTGTACTCGGTGTATTGCCCTATCTACCAGACATTCGCATTGAAGCAGAGGATTCGGTAGTACTGGACAAGAAGCCCAAGCAATCTGCAAAAGGTAAAGAACTGGATATTGCGGTGATACGATATCCGCGGATTTCCAATTTTACGGACACGGATGCTCTGGCCGCAGAGCCGGATGTGAGTGTTCGTTATGTCACAGAAGCCGGACAGTTGGGCGTACCGGACGCCATTATCTTACCGGGGACCAAAGACACTATTGGAGACCTGCTGGAATTGCGTGAGAGAGGTCTGGAGAAAGACATTCGGCAGGCTATGAATACTGGACGCACACAGCTAGTTGGCATTTGTGGAGGTTATCAGATGCTGGGTACAGCGCTATTTGATCCCGAAGCCGTCGAATCTGGGTTGCCGCAGCAGGCAGAAGGGTTAGGTTGGCTGGCTCTATCCACGACCTTTTTAAAGGAAAAGCAAACCGTACGCGTACTGGGAACCCTGTCTAATCATTGCCCGCTTTTGCTTGCGCCTGATTCGGGTTCTGCCTCTAAGCCAAGCATTGAAGGCTATGAAATACATATGGGCGTTACGGAGTATGTTACGGAACCATACGCACCTATAGATAAAACTTTAAGCCTAAGCGAAATGAAAAGGCTATTCCATATCCGGCGTGGCGAAGGAACAGCTTTTGAGGAAGGCTGGGGTACGACAGACGGTAAAGTATGGGGAACCTATTTGCACGGTGTGTTTGATAATGACCGTTTTCGCCGGTGCTGGCTGGATGGATTGCGACAAGCTAAGGGCTTGGCACCTTTAAAAAGCACTTTTACTGTACGTGAAGCCAAGGAACGAGAGTTTGACCGTGTCGCAGAGGTGGTACGGGCTCATTTAGATATGGAGCAAATTTATCGTATTATGGGAATGAATTCATAAACTTCATGGATGATTATTAAAATCACTTTTAAAAAATAAAGAGGTATCTCTACAGCCATTTTCAAGACTGTGAGATACCTCTTTTTATTCAGGATTTTGCAAAATTCGATTCCAGTCGCTCTGAAGTGCAAGATATAGACGAACTAAACCATTTCGATCTACATCTTGTCCATTGGAAGTCGCTTATGGGATTTTTGCAAAATCCTCTATTGTATCGGCTTACGTAATTTTAAATTTTTGAACTGCCTTTTGCAGCTCGGTTGCTTGTTTGCTTAATTGGCGAACAACCTCGCTGTGGCTTTCCATTTCATTTAGTTGCTCATCGGCGTTAAAACCGATTTCTTGAATCATATGCTGTGCATTGGCAGCGATGAGAGCTGTCTCTTCCACGGAAGCAGATACTTCCTCCGAGCTGGCGGATACTTGCTCCGTTGCTGCAGATACCGTTTGAATCGTAGCATTGATCTTTTGCATAAGCTCACTTAGCTGGTTAAAGGCTGAGCTCGCTTGTTGAACCATTTCCGTTCCCGAATGAATTTCACGGCTAACCTGGGTCACAGAGTCCACAGATTGTTGCGATACTTCTTGAATGGTAACCAAATAGTCAGAAATTTCTTGTGTGGCTTCTTTAGATTGCTCGGCAAGCTTGCGTACTTCTCCAGCTACTACGGCGAAGCCCCGTCCATGTTCGCCCGCACGGGCAGCTTCAATGGAGGCATTCAGGGACAACATTTGAATTTGCTTCGTAATATCGAAAATAGCCGAAACGATACTGCCAATGGCTTCTGAGCGCTCATTCATACTATGGATGTATCGAAGCGATTCATCGGCAGCATGTCCTACCTGTGACATTTGAGCTACAGCTTTTTGAGCGAGCGTATTACCGTTAACCGTTTCTTTCGTTGCTTCACTGATTTGATCGGATACATCATTGGCAGAGGAGGCGATGTGCTGAACACCTTGAGCGATTTCCTCCATAGCCTGTGCATTTTCAGCAGCAGTTGTAGCTATGCTGGTACTGCCCTTTGCTACTTCCTCTGCGGCAACTGTAGAGTCCTGCACTTTTACACTCATAGCCTCAGTCCGACGAAGCAGCTCGTCCGATCCTTCAACAACCGCACCGGATGTAGAAAGCACATGGCCGATCATTTCTTTCAAGTTATGAGACATTGATTGGAAGCTGCGGGCAAGTTGGGCAATTTCATTGACTCCATGAACCTTCGCTTCTTGTGAAAGATCACCTTGAGCGATTTTTTCGCTATGACGAACCAATTCAGCAATGGGTTCTACAACTTTACGTATCACGAGGGTAGAAATAATTCCGCCCAGCAGGAGCGTTGCCACTGTAATACCTATGCAAATCCATAAAATTTGTTGGGATTTTTCCTGTACGAATCCGACATCTTCGTTCACGCCCAGAACTAGATTACTACCCGATATAGCAAAGAAGGCGGTTTTGTGTACTCCGTACGAATCGCTGTAAATTTCACTGATATTCATCTCGCCTTGTTTTGCTTTTTTAATATCCTCTACAGGAATGAGTGCATCCTTGACCTTGTATACTGATTTTACATTCCTTGCGACGACTTCGGCTTTACCATCCTTTACTACCGCGATATATGCCGATTCTAATTTGAGAGTGTCGACCTTGTCCTGAAGATAGGATTCCATCTGTATAGCGGAGCCGGAATCAGAACCGCTTCCTTGTTGGGCCTGAACCGCTAAGGAAATATTGAGATCCTGATACACATTTTTAGCTCCAGTTTCTAGTAATTGGTCTACTTGAGGCATGACACTGTTATTAATGATACTCATGGATATTGCATAGAAACTGATGCTGAATAAAAGGGATGCAAAGAGCTGAATCAGCAAAAACATAATTCGTAATTTCGCGCCAATGGAACGATTAAAACTCTTCATGAAAATTCTCCTCTCACATGATGGTAATAAAATCAGACGAATTTCCCTGCTTGATGTAGGCCGCTTGTCCAATAAGATACTAGACACGCCATGATCTACTTGTTTTCCTCTCCTTGCTTGAAGAAAAGACTGAAAATGTTCGGATTCTATGTATATTTCAGCTGTATTCAAGGGACAAGAATGTGAAAGGGAAGTAATCCATGATTTACTAAAAAGTAGGTTAGACCTATTTTACATAATTAACAGGCGGTTGAATAGTCATATTTGCCCAAAAACAAACAAAAAATATATAACTATGGTCTTAGGTGTTTAGATGTAAGTTAGATGTAAATTATCAGGTGCATAAAAACGAATAAATTACTCCTTCTTTAAAACTATTGTAAAAAAGAAGTAATATAAGTAGCATAAGGAATACCGCTTTTATTACAATATTCTTCTAAGCTTGGTTTGGTAAGTTCGAAAGTGGTCTTCAATATACATATAAAAAGGGGAAAAGGTAGTTATGAATCGGGATTTACTTTCCAAAGAAATGATTTCGCAGGTCAGGGGAGAAGATGAACAGGAGCAGACTTCCGGAAGTTACAGAGCTGCCACAGGGAGAAATCCGATAAGTCGTCTATTAGATTATGTATCAGGCGTATTCACTCCGATCTTGCCGGCAATGATTGGGGCGGGAATGATCAAGGTATTAATATCTATTTTCATGTCCTTAGGTTTTTTGTTTTCAGACCAACAGGTATTTACTAGTTTGTTATCTGATCAACAGGCGTATACCATTTTATTGGTTATCAGCGATGGGGTATTCTATTTTTTGCCCATTCTATTTGCGGCAAGTGCGGCAAGAAAGCTGAACAGCAATATGTTTGTTGCGGCTGCCATCGGAGCATCAGTATTGCATCCCCGCCTGACAGAGTTGTTCCAGTCTGGTGAGGAGGTTCGCTTTGGCGACTTGTCAGTCATAGACGGGCAGTCTGCTTCTTCCATAATACTAATGCTTGTTGTCGTTTGGATGGCGTCGTATGTGGAAAAATGGTTAGACAAGCATACCCCCTATTGGCTTAAAGTAGTGGCTGTCCCGACTTTGACTCTGATGATTTTTATACCTTTGATGATGTTCGTTCTTGGCCCGTTGTGGGGGTATCTCGGTCAACATTTATCGGATGGACTCGCATGGTTATTTGATAATGCAGGAGTGTTTGCAGGGCTGCTGCTCGGGGGCGCGATGTCATTGCTTATTATGGCAGGTATGCAATATATAATGGTACCGATTATGATCAGCTCGCTTGCAACACTGGGCTACGATCATGTCTTTCCTGTGGTAGTGGCAGCGGTACTTGCTCAGACAGGTGCAGCATTTGGCGTGTTTTTTAAATCCAAAAATGTCAAAGTGAAAACGCTGGCCTTTTGGACAGGCTTGCTTGCCATGATGGGGGTGGTTGAGCCGGCGATGTATGGAGTCACAATGCGCTTTAAGAAGCCTTTTGTTGCGGCGTTGATCGGAGGGGCTCTCGGTGGTGCATTTATGAGTTTATTTGGAACTGAAGCAACGGCTATTGGTGGTATATCAGGTCTGCCCAGCTTGGGATTATTCGTCGGTCCTACATTTATATATGCTATTTTGGGAATGTTAATCTCATTAGTTACAGCTGGCGTAATTACGTATTTTATGGGCTTTGTGGATGAAAAAGATGAGCATTCGCAAGTAGTGTCCACATCTGGCATGAATGCTTCTCCGAACTCGGTTGTGGAAAAGAGCCCTGGCAGCTAAGGCGTGCCAATGCCCAAAAGCCTCATGAAAGTGTTTACAAAAAAACTTGTCACCTCAGTCTTTATATGATATTATGGTGTCAGTTATTCAAAACTGCACAATCGTGGATTGTTACTGAGCGTATCGGGCAAAACCATAAGCAGGCACTATGTGTCAGTTTTGGTATTGCCTTTTTTTACTACTCCAAGCGGCTTAAGGTGATGGAATGAAGATAGCAAAGGTGCTGAATAATAACGTCGTAACGGTCACTGATGAACAGCAGAAAGAATTAGTCATTATGGGAAGAGGAATTGCTTTTAAAAAAAACACAGGCGATGAGATTGAAGAAGAGAAAATCGAGAAAATTTTCAAACTTGAAAGTACCGAGGTTTCCCGCAAACTCATGACCCTGATGTCTGATATCCCTATTGAATATGTTGAAATTTCTGATGAAATCATCCAATATGCCAAAACGATACTTGGTGTAGAGTTGCATGACAGCATCTATATTTCGCTGACGGATCATATCCATTTTGCCATAGAGCGTTATCGCTTGGGTATGGATATCAAAAATGCACTTTACTGGGAAATCAAGCGAATGTACCGTAAGGAATTCACGATTGGGACCAAAGCACTGCACATGATTCAGGACAAGCTGGGAGTTACACTTCCAGATGATGAAGGAGCATTTATCGCCTTACATTTGGTGAATGCACAGCTTAATAGCGAAATGCGCGAAACGATAACCCTGACTAACATTGTCAAGGATATCATAAATATTGTAAGTCGCTTTTTTGTAATGGATCTGGATGAAGAGTCGTTAAGCTATTACCGCTTTATTACACATCTCAAATTTTTTGCTCAACGGGTAATGAATGGGACCCCTGTACAAAATACAGATAATTCCCTTCATGATATGGTTAAGGTTCAGTATAAGAATGCTTACGCCTGCGCGGAAAAAATAAGAGATTATACCACTAAAATCTATGGTCGAAGCTTGTCCCAGGATGAGATGTTGTATCTCACCATTCATATCGAGCGTATCATTAAAAATCAATGATTTTATGTATGATCAGGGATTTAGGATTGCTACTTCTAAACCAGAAGGCAAAACCTGAATGCTGAAAGAAGATTGGCTTTTTATAAAGCTGTCTGCTTTCTGTATTCAGGTTTTTTATTGCCCATTTGCGCATTTTATTTTATACCTTAAAAGAAAAGAGGAACACCTCATGGATCGAAATCAATTATCCAAAGAGATACTTACACTGGTTGGTGGTGAAGAAAACGTAGAGCAGGTCATTCACTGCATGACCCGCTTGCGCTTCAACCTTCATGATGATAAGAAAGCTCAGAAAGAGCAGTTGCAGAAAACGGATGGCGTCATGGGAGTCATGGAGAGTGGCGGCCAGTTTCAGGTTATTATCGGTAATGACGTAGCTAACGTGTACAAATCGTTGGTGAGCAACATGTCCAAGGCTCCGCAAAGTGACTCAGGAGCAAGCACTGCATCTAAGAAAAAACAAAACCCGATCAGCAAACTGTTCGACTTTATTGCGGGTATGTTTACACCGATTTTGCCAGCGATCACCGGCGCAGGTATGATCAAAGGGATCATTGCTCTTTTAGTGGCAATGAACTGGATGTCCGATAAGAGTCAAACCTATACGATTTTAGCGGCAATAGGTGACGGTGCGTTCTACTTCCTGCCTATTATTCTGGCTGTCAGTGCTGCTAGAAAACTCGGCAGTAATATGTTTATTGGTGCGGCGATTGGTGCTTCCATTTTGCACCCGACGATTACAGCTTTACTGGCATCTAACGTGAAGGTTAGCTTTATTGGTCTTCCGGTGACAGCGGCCACATATTCTTCGACCGTGATTCCAATCGTTATTGCGGTCTGGCTGGCATCTTATGTTGAAAAATTCATTGATAAGTATACACATGCATCACTGAAGTTGCTCGTTGTTCCGACATTGACTTTATTGATTATTGTACCTTTGACTTTGGTTGCTGTAGGGCCGCTCGGCTCCATTATTGGTAATGGCCTGTCAGGCGGTATCTCTTGGTTGTTTGAAAATACAGGTGCACTTGCAGGTCTGCTGCTAGGCGGTACCTTCTCCCTGATCATTATGACAGGTATGCACTATGCGTTGGTTCCTATTATGATTGGATCGATTGCAACGTTGGGCTTTGACTACATGATTCCAATTATGGGAGCAGCCAACTTGGCACAGGCTGGTGCTGCACTGGGTGTATTCTTAAAATCAAAAAATGCCAAAGTCAAAACAGTGGCTTTCTCTACGAGCTTGACAGCTATTATGGGTGTAACCGAGCCTGCAATGTATGGTGTAAATATGCGGTTTAAAAAACCATTTACTGCTGCGTTGATCGGCGGAGCCGTCGGCGGGGGCTTCATGAGCTTGTTTGGTACAAAAGCGTATGTCATGGGTGGATTGGTTGGTGTGCCTGGTCTGGCGATGTTTATTGGACCGACTTTCTTATACGCAATCCTGGGTCTTATTATTGCATTTGTGGTTGCTACGATTGTTACCTATTTGATCGGCTTTACAGATGAAAAGAACGAAGAAGCACCACAAGCAACAACAGACGCTGGCGGAGACATCTCCACTGATGAAATAGCACAATCTGCTGTGTCCTCACTGCCGAAAGGTGAGAAAATCCCGGTATACAGCCCGATTATGGGTGAAGTTAAGCCGCTCAGTGAAGTCAATGACCCTGCATTTTCTCAAGAAATCATGGGTAGAGGTTGGGCTATTGAACCATCCGAAGGCCGGGTTGTTTCCCCAGTGGATGGCACAGTGTTCTCCATTTCCAAAAGTGGGCATGCTGTTGGATTGGTGAGTGATTCAGGACTTGAAATGCTCATTCACGTTGGGATGGATACGGTTAAACTAAAAGGACTTCATTTTACGCCTCATCTTAAAGCAGGAGATCGCGTGAAGGTAGGAGACCTCGTGCTGGAGTTTGATCTGGTGGAAATCCGCAAGGCTGGTTACGAAACGATAACGCCTGTTATTGTTACGAATGTAGCTCAGTTTAGCGAGTTGGAGTCCGCTGATAATCAGCATAAAGTGGTTAAGGAACAGGAACTGCTATACACAGTGATCGTCTAACGGCTGATAAAGATTTTACGCCTAAGTTGAATACATGTCGTTGTGTTCAGGACAAAAAACAGCAAGCCTTCGAAAGATGAAGGCTTGCTGTTTGGCATTTTCAATAAAACCCAAAGTGGAAGCTGCTTAACTATTTTATTGTAATAAAACCTACAAAAATAGTTGGTTTTGTGATATAGTAATCTTCGGATTGAAGGATCACCTTATAAAACATATTAAGTATAAGTTTGGAGGAAATAATACATGGATACCTTCTTTATTATTTTAAATGTAATCGTGCTGCTTTTGCTGCTAGGCGTATTGGTCTGGATGCAGAAAAAGCACATCTCCTTCACAAAAAGGGTATTTGCCGGACTTGGCTTCGGACTGATCTACGGGGCTGTTCTACAATATGCCTATGGTGCAGGCTCAGAGGTCATTACAAAATCAGTTGATTGGTTCAACCTCGCAGGTAATGGTTATGTCCGTTTGCTGCAAATGGTAGTTATTCCGCTTATCATGGTGTCGATTATTTCGGCTATTATGAATTTGAAGGGAAGACAGAACCTTGGCAAAATCAGCGTGTCCATTATTGCAGTACTACTGATTACAACGGCAATTGCTGCTTCAGTTAGTATTGTAACCAGCTTGTCGTTTGATCTAAAGGCAATTGAGATTCAAGGTGGGGAGAAGGAACAAGCACAGGGCTTGAAGATGGAAGAGCGCCTTGGAACAGTTCAGGACATGACCATTCCACAGCAGGTGCTGGAATTTATTCCTTCAAATCCTTTTGAGGATATGACGGGAGCACGTCGTACGTCGACGCTGGCGGTGGTCATTTTCTCGGCCTTTATCGGTGTGGCTGTGCTCGGATTGGATCGTAAAAAACCAGAACAGGCGCAAACCTTCCGTAAAGTGATCGATGCAGTGTACGCTGTAGTGATGCGGATTGTAACTCTGGTGCTGAGATTGACTCCTTACGGCATTTTAGCACTGATCACTAAAGTAGTAGCTACGACCAATCCGGATGAAATTTTGAAGCTAATCAAGTTTGTGCTCGCTTCTTATGTGGCTCTGTTGGTCATGTTTATCATTCATCTTATTTTGCTGGCCTTGTTCGGCTATAATCCGGTGACGTATGTGAAAAAGGTATTGCCTACATTGGTTTTTGCTTTTACTTCTCGTTCCAGTGCAGCGACCATTCCGTTAAATGTTGAAACACAAACGAAAAAGCTTGGTGTGTCCGACGGCATCGCGAATCTGTCTGCGACCTTGGGAGCGACTATTGGGCAAAACGGCTGTGCTGGTATTTATCCGGCAATGCTGGCGGTCATGATTGCTCCAACCGTGGGTATTGATCCAACGAGCTGGGATTTTATCCTCACGCTTATTCTGGTCGTTACGGTCAGCTCGTTTGGCGTGGCGGGTGTAGGCGGTGGTGCCACTTTCGCTTCCCTGATCGTGCTTTCCACCATGAATCTTCCAGTGGCATTGGCAGGATTGCTCATCTCAGTCGAACCGTTGATTGATATGGGACGCACAGCGTTAAATGTCAATGATTCTATTACCGCAGGTCTCATTTCAGGCAAGGTGCTCAAGGAGAACGATCAAGACGTGTTCAACAATCATGGCATGGATTTGGATGCAACGGCACACTCCTAAGTAAATGATAAACGAAAGGTGTACGATGCCTTCCCCTATCGCATCTGTAGCCTATATAACACACGTACAGAATGTACTCAATACAAAGAGCCGGCCATAAGGTCGGCTCTTTGTATTGAGTTTAGGACAGTGTAAATTATAGCTGTTCACGAATCCTAATCTATGATACATTAAAATAATGTTTTTCCGGCTTGCTTCGGATGAACCGCGGTTCGCAACCATCCCGCGCTATCAAAACTAGGAGGATTTCATGTTTAATCTGTTATGGGGGGCAGCTTTTGTCCTCGTCAATTTTATGTTCTTTTTGTTATGTTTTCGGTTGTTCGGTAAAAAAGGGCTGTACGCCTGGATTGGTGTTGCTACTGTACTAGCCAACATTCAGGTAACCAAAACGATTGATCTGGTCGGTATTACCACGACATTGGGAAATACGATGTATGTTTCTATGTATATGGCCAGTGACTTACTGAATGAAAAATATGGGCCTAAAGAGGCGCGTAAAGCTGTGTGGTTCGGCTTTTTTACTCTGATTATGACGACGATAACGATGCAAATGGTGCTGCAGTTCCAGCCTACTGCAACGGATTTTGCCCAGACACCGATGCAACAGCTGTTTGGATTGTTGCCAAGGCTTGCGCTTGCCAGCTTGACAGCCTATGCGGTCAGTCAATTGCTGGACGTGCGTCTGTATGCCTGGATTCGTAAGTTTTTTCCGGAACGTCATCAGCTCTGGATTCGCGGCAATGGCAGCACGATGATCAGCTCGTTTATAGATACGCTCATTTTCTGTACTATTGCCTTTTACGGTTATGCGTGGGGGATATGGCTCGAGATATTATTCACCACCTACATCTTAAAATTTGTACTGACCGCGGCGGGTACACCCATTTTGTACATCGCACGCAATTTCCGCTTTATAGAAGAGGAGGAGCAAACCCTCAAGCCATAATGGCTTGGGGCTGCCCCTCCTTTTTTCATACTTTTTACATACCGATATAATGAATAGCGATGTTTTTATCCCAGCACTGTCAGTTCTTTTGGAAAAGAGGTAAGCACTTCAACACCATCAGAGGTGACCAGAACGTCATCTTCAATCCGCACACCGCCGAGGCCTGGCACATAGATGCCGGGTTCGATTGTGAACACGAAGCCTTCATGAAGCAGATCACTATTGCCTCCGTGTACAGATGGATATTCGTGAACACTCATGCCAAGGCCGTGTCCAACTCGATGGTTAAAGGCAGGGCCATATCCAGCGGCTTCAACAACAGCCCGTGCTGCCTGATCTACGGATGCGCAGGAAACTCCCGGGCGAATGGCGGCAATTCCCGCTTCGTTCGAGCGAAGAACCGTATTATAAATCGTTTCCAGCTCAGTCGATAGCTTTCCAAAAGCAAAAGTACGTGTAATATCCGAAGCATAGCCATCGGAGTATACGCCCATATCAAACATGAGCAGATCGCCATGCTGTAGCTTGCGGGTGCCTGGAACACCATGAGGCAAGGCTGTTTTGGGTCCAGACAGCACTGTTGTGTCAAAGGACGGGCCATCTGCGCCAATCTTTTTCATCTGGTATACGATTTCTGCCACCAGCTCAACTTCCGTCACCCCTTCGCGCACATGGGTGAGACCGTGACGAAGAGCATCTTCTACCAAACGAGCTGCATGTTTCAGACGTTGTACTTCCTCAGGAGTTTTTCTCACACGCATTTCTTGAAGCACTGGACCTAGATCCACATATTGAGCCGCGCCAATGGCAGTATGTAGCTGTTCGTAACGGAGGACGGAGACGTGCTCCTTTTCCAGCGCGAATGCTTTCACACCGGTGCCTGTACGTTGACGCAGCAGATCATATGGATTGTCCGTATCGGTGTGGGTGGATATACGAGTCACAGAAGAAGCAGCTTGGGCGGCTTCTGCATCCAGGGCGGGTACGATCAGTTCTGGTTCTTGGTCCCGAAGCAACACCAGACCCAGAAAACGCTCATGCGGATCACTGGCAAAGCCCGTCAGATAGTAAATATGTTTAGGATCGGTCACAAGCAGGCCGTCCCAAGACTGTGACTTCAGTTCATCATACAGTCGGGTTATTTTCTCATTCATAAAGTCTCATTCCTTTCTGTCTATTTATTCATTATAGCTCTTCATACATAATTATTTATAGCATTGAATGACTTATTCTCTTTCCTGACACAATGTTTGCAGTCGTGCCTGTACATTCTGATCATAGTAACCACCATGGTAGCAGAGTACCTTCTCGACATCCAATACAGTTAGTTTATCGAGGCTCTTCAGGGCCAGCGGCATATCCGGCGTAGCCGACTCTGCAGGACCGACCAGTTCACCTTCGACTACCAGCAGTTCATCTGCTGCCAATAGTAGCTTTTGTGCGGGCACATACAAGCTTATATGCCCGGGCGTGTGACCGGGTGTATGAATAATCTGTATGCCCCCACCATAAGGCAGATGCTCACCGTCCTCAAGAATATGAGCAAAGCGCAAATCTGGCAGGCGGCGAATCATATCCTCTGCTTGCTGCTTGAGCACAGTATCCATTTGTTTAATCCGTTCGGGCGTCAGCTTCACAAACGGTCGCTCTCCTGTCATGTAAGGAACGTCATCCTTATGGGCTAACAGGGCAGTATTCGGCAGCAGATCCAGCAGTGCATGAACATTTCCGATATGGTCAATATCCTGATGTGTTAAAATAATTCTTTTCACGCGGCTGATATCCTCACCCACATCTGAGATAGCCTTGCGTAATGGCTCCAATTGGCCGAGCATTCCCGTGTCAATCAGTGTAAGTCCATCCTCGTCCTTGAGCAGTACAGGATAAATAGTCGTTTTTCCAAAAAAAGATTCCATAGGTATTTCCAAAATCAAGAGTTGAGTTCCAATATTCATATTAAGCTGCTTCAGAATCCCTGACTCCGAAACATACCTCCCGTCTCATCGTGTTAAATCGCTTTCCCCGTTTTTATTTTTCCTTATCTTCAAGCTCTATTATAAAACCCTTTGGGACTAATCCGCAAAACAACTCGATATGGCTGATCGGGCGCTTGTCTTGTACAATAAATAAATCACACAATAGGAGGCGGATACGAATAATGAATCAGGACCAATCTTTTTCCATTGAATTTGCGTGCAGAGAGGATCTTCCCGATATTGTGGACATTTATAATTCTACGATCGCAGGACGAATGGTCACGGCAGATCTGGAACCGGTGACAGTGGAGAGCCGTATTCCATGGTTTGAGGCTCATCAGGAAAACCACCGCCCTTTGTGGGTATTAAAACAAAAGGGTGCAATTGCCGGATGGGCCAGCCTTCAGTCCTTTTATGGGCGTCCAGCTTATAACGGTACAGCAGAAATTAGCATATACGTCCATGAGGATTCTCGTGGAACAGGAACAGGAAGTCGACTGGTACAGCACTTGCTAAATGAATGTCCGAGACTGGGGATTACAACGTTGTTGGGATTTGTTTTTGGTCATAATGAGCCAAGTATTGGGCTGCTGCAGAAGTTTGGTTTTGAGCAATGGGGATACTATCCGCGTGTAGCTGTGCTCGACAGCATAGAGCGAGATTTAGCGATATTGGGTAAGCGAGTGGATGAATAATAGCTTATGACAGTTAAATATTCTTTGTAATGTGTACAGAAAAAGGCTGTTTCCAAAATCTTCTCAAACACTGCGGTTGATTTTAGGAGCAGCCTCTTTTACTTTGCTATTTTCATCGCTTTTAGCGCTGTGGTTTAAAACGTATGCTGTGAAAAATTTGATTAAGCACCTCAGACAGCACCAAACCGACAGCAATAGCACCTGCGATCATCAGCGTGCTCATGGCCAGCTCCAGTGCCTGAGGATAATGTTGTTGTACGAACTGGCGCATGGCATTATAGGCCATTCCCCCTGGAACGAGCGGAATCATGCCTGCCACACTGAAAATAATCACAGGCATTTTGTACAGCCGCGCAAAGCCTTGACTGACGATGCCGATGAGAATCGTTGCCAAAAGGCTGGCGCTCACAGGCCCCATGCTGTCCGTGGTTGAATAATAGACAAGCCAGCCTAGCATACCAACAAAACCGCATTGCAGTAGTGAACGCCGGGGGGCATGGAAAAGTATGCCGAAAGCAGCGGTGGCAATAAAGCTTGTGAATAATTGTGCAAGCATAGACTTGAATCTCCTCCGAATCACATATAAGAAATGATAACCGCAACGCCAGCTCCAATGCCGAAAGACGTCAGGCAAGCATCGGCTCCCTTGGAAAGACCCGAAACAAGGTGCCCGGACATTAAATCACGGATGGCATTTGTAATTAGCAAGCCTGGAACCAGTGGCATGACAGAGCCAATAATAATTTTATCCATCATCTGTCCCCAGCCTACTATCGTTAATAGAGCCGCCAGCAAGCCGATTAGAAAAGATGCAGAAAACTCTGAGAAAAACTTAACCTTAACGAGCCTGTGAAAATACTGTACAGCTGCAAATCCGATACCTCCGCATAACACAGCTGCGGGGAAATCTCGCCACACTCCACCAAACATGATCATAAAGCAACCGCTGGCCAACGCAGCAGCCATCAGCTGTACACGGTTGGAATAGCGGAGGGGGCCACGTTCAATCTCCGAAAGCTCCTTGACGGCAGCGCGAGGAGACAAATCGCCTGTGCTGATTTTACGTGAAATGGAATTGACCTCTGTCACCTTGTGCAAATCGGTGGTCCGCTCTACGATGCGGATGAGCTTGGCAGGCTCCGAATCATTAATGGCAAAAAAAATCCCAGTTGGTGTTACATAGCTATGGGACTGGGATATGCCATAGGCTGAAGCAATGCGGGACATCGTGTCTTCAACACGATAGGTTTCGGCTCCATTTTGCATCATCAGTTTGCCCGCCAACAGACAAACCTCAATGATTTCAGGAGTAGGATAGGAATGATTATTCATACTCGCTCTCTTTCATTCGTACCGGGCCGTTCGGCCCTATTATTTTCATTTATTGTAGCACAAAAAGCCGCCTTTTCAGAGGCGGTTATGTTAGGCGGAAGCCAAGGATTTCGTCATGATTCTATCATATCGGGAATAACGGTGTAGTAGGACTCTTCCAGATATGTTGCGGCCTCAGACAGACCCATCAACTCAAGCTGTCCAGCTACAAAAGCACGAAGAGCAGAATGGGTGAACAAATGCCGTGTCTGGGCATCCCGAATAAAAGCCAGCCTGGCTTCACGCGAACCGTTGTGGAACAACTCACGCACAGCTTCGCCTTGTTGTTCCCAAAGGAAAGGCTCCGTTACGGTCAAGAGGGCACTCTCCATAGAAGAGCTATGCTTCGCAGAAGAAGATAACTGAATGCCCAACCCGTTTAGCGTAGGAGCTGCTTCATTGTGCTTCCGTTCTGTTCGCAAGCTGTCGATATACGCAGCCATATCCTGAATCGGTTCGATACCAAAGCGTTCGCGAAAGCATTCGCGTACAAACGCGGTGCGTTCATCTACAATCTGAGGCAGTCGCTGACCTGCATGTCCAGAATAGTCATCTCCACTGGCATAGTATCGTTTTAATGAACTGTTCTCTGTATAAACAACGCTTAAAAAATCCTGCAAATGACGGGCAACCACCCACACACCCGTCCAATCGACGGGAGATACACATACTATAGGGGCCCGGGAAAGGTCCTTTTCAAGCCCAAAATCCGTTAAAAAGCCATAATGTATTCCGTCCACCCCTGCGTGGGCAAAAGGAACAACATCTGGTGGTGTAGCCATATATCGTGGCGCGCGGCCCTGCTCCATAATCAATCCCAAATCAAAACTCAGAGAATGCCGGTTCGCTTCGAGCTCTTTTTCAAATTCTATAAGTGCCTCAATCAAAGGTGTAGCTGATCCATAGGCTAGGTTAGAACCGGAATCCATCGTGTATGCCTCCCTTATCCAAGTACATCCGTAAAGCGTTCATCCCTAAAAGGTACGTGATTTTACACGAAATGTAAACCTGTATGACGAATATTTTCAAAAATGTGACCTTTTACCCGTGTGTTGTCAAATAAAACGCTTTCGGGCAAAGCAGGACAAGATACCTATGTTAGCTCGGTAGAGAAGTAAAGTGAGTTTGTGAAAATGCGGTCTTTTCAGTGTATGTTAGCAAACGTGAAGTGTGATTGCAGGATGCGCAGTTGAAGGACAAGGTGCAACGTAACAGGCCAACGGGTATAATATCAGGACAAGGTGAAAAGGAGCGTCATCCGAAGATTTAACAGAAAGAAGTGGGCATATGAATTTGCAAAAGAAGGCTGTTTTTTTTGATGTAGATGATACGATGTACGATCATTTGCACCCTACACGCGATGCATTGCGTACAGTATTAGGATTGAGTGAGCGTTTTCCTTATGAGAAAGCCTACCATCGTATTCGCTATTACAGCGATGTACTATCGGCTAAAGGAGGACTATTGGAGGGGAAGGCAGGGCCGGATGAACTGGATGAGATGAGGGAAGGCCGTTTCATTCTGGCTTTACAAGAATTCGGGGTAGAAATTACCCGTGAGCAGGCAGTACATGTTCAACAAGAATACTTAGATCGTCAGTACCGAATTGAGCCTTTTGAGGGGGCGATCTCGTTAATAAATGATTTGAGCTCGGCTGGCTTTTTAGTTGGATTAATTACAAACGGTCTTGAGGAACACCAGATGAGCAAGATCAAGGCCATGGCACTGGAAAATCATGTTGCAGCAGAGCATATCTTTGTATCTGGGACCGTTGGCTATGCCAAGCCTGATCCGCGCATTTTCGAAGTAGTGAACGAACGGACAGGAACGTTAGCAGAGCACTGCTGCTACATTGGGGATTCCTGGCGTAATGACGTGGCGGGAGCTATAGCTGCGAATTGGCAGGTGATCTGGTTCAATCACAGGAACGCTCCCCCGGAGACTGACGTGTTGGGGATCTATAAAACAGCAGCAAGCTATGCAGAGTTAAGAAGGTTGCTTCTGCCGGACGCTCGTTAGACACGGTACATACCGTATTTATAAAAGAATCAACCTATTTTGAAGCCATTCCAAAAGATAACCCGTAATACTATTTATCTGTTATAGAACTAACTTTATTGGTATTGGTTTAGAACAGAGAAGGAGGGGATCGCGCATGGTAGAACAATGGAGGCAGGCAGAAGACATCATAAGTCAAGTGACCGTATACAGTACGGAGGATAATGATCCGGTTACCATTAAAACAGGCACTCAAGACGTCCGCTGTATTGGCATCGGGACAGATGCGGCCGTATTTACGCTCGATACGTTGCCAGGCTACGCGTTCAAGGTGTACTCAGACATGGCGATCGAGAAGAAAGATGCGGAGGCCGACGTATATGAGCGTTTGCGAGGGTCTGACTTTTTTCCTCATTATTACGGAAAAGGCGACAAGTATATTGTCATAAGTTATGAATCCGGTATTACGCTGCTGGATTGTCTGCTGCAAGGAATTCCTGTGCCAGAGCAGGTCATTCTGGATGTGGAAAAGGCGAGGGAATTTGTCCGATCCAAGGGGCTGAATCCCCGTGATATTCACCTCAAGAATGTACTCATGCAAGACGGACGTGCCAAGGTATTGGATGTATCTGAATACGTGAAGGAAGGCGATGACAAGCGCTGGGAGCATTTGGTGTGGGCGTATCATACGTTTTATTCCGGTATCTCGGAGGTTAAGGTTCCCTCATGGATTTTGGATACGATTAAAAAATGGTACTACAAGCTGGACAACTCCAACTTTAATCTGGAGGAGTTTGCCCAGCGTGCCAGTCAATTGTTCTCTAAATGGAGGTCATAACCGCTGTAAAGAAAACGGATATGCAGACTGACCTTTCCATAGCAAAAAGGATTGCACCCGTATTTAGGGGAGCAATCCTTTTCTTTTATCTGAAATCCCGAGGCACTCTTCTGGCTGTACCGCTCGCAATCGCGGCTTGAATCACCTTTTCACGCACCCGTTGAACTGCACTCTCGTTAAATACACCAGGGATAATATACAGCTTGTTTAGTTCTTCAGGACGGATCGTGCCTGCGATGGCCTCTGCGGCCGCCAGCTTCATCTCTTCGTTGATTTCACGGGCACGGCAGTCGAGCGCCGCTCGAAAGATGCCAGGGAAACAAAGCACATTGTTAATTTGGTTAGGATAGTCCGAACGTCCGGTGGCGATGACACCCGCAATGTCCTCGACGTCCTCTGGCGCAATTTCGGGAACCGGGTTAGCCATAGTGAACAGCACCGGGGCTTCTTTCATACGTTTCACGTCTTCTCGTTGCAGTAGTCCACCTGCCGACAGCCCGATAAACACGTCAGCATCCTTCAGAACCTCGGACAGCGTGCCGGACAGCCGATCAGGGTTGGTATGCTGCGCATACCAGTTCCACATCGGATGCTCGTATGTTTCATCAGCTGTAAGCGCTCCGTGACGATCTACGCCAATGATGTTGACTGCTCCTGCAGATAGCAAAATTTTCGTACAGGCCACACCCGCAGCCCCGATACCACAGACGACAATTTTGACGTCAGACAGGGCTTTGCCGACAACCTTGAGCGCATTGATCAGCCCTGCGTATAAAACGACAGCTGTGCCGTGCTGATCGTCATGAAAAACAGGTATGTCCAGCTCTTTACGTAACCGCTGTTCAATCTCAAAGCATCGTGGCGACGAAATATCCTCCAGATTAATCCCGCCAAAAGCTGGGGCCATTTGTTTAATGGCCTTAATGATCTCTTCGGTGTCCTGCGTATCCAGACAGATTGGAAAGGCATCGACGGAGCCGAGCTGCTTGAACAGCATGGCTTTGCCTTCCATAACCGGCATGGCTGCATAGGGACCGATGTTACCTAGCCCGAGAACAGCG
Source organism: Paenibacillus sp. FSL P2-0322 (assembly GCF_037975315.1). Taxonomy (NCBI): domain Bacteria; kingdom Bacillati; phylum Bacillota; class Bacilli; order Caryophanales; family Paenibacillaceae; genus Paenibacillus; species Paenibacillus sp. FSL P2-0322. Next base: position 1,646,702 of record NZ_CP150243.1, read on the forward strand.
CTTCCGTCAGAGACGACAGCGACCGTGTTGCGCTTGATCGTCAAGCGGAAAGCTTTGTCCGGTTCCTCGTGAATCGCCATGCATACGCGTGCCACATCGGGGGTATATACCCGGGATAAGTCATCGCGGTTTTGAATTGGGACTTTGGGCTGCATTTCAATTTTGCCCCCGAGGTGTAATAGGAAGGTACGATCAGAGATGGATAATACCTTAACACCTTGTGCTTTTTTAATCCGAGCAATCATTCGGTCGATTTCTGCTGGATCGGCAATGGTAACTGTAATATCCCTCACAGTGACCTTCTCAGAGGTGCTAATGACGTCAATGGCAATCACATCTCCGCCATGTTCGTTTACCAGCGTAATCAATTGACCAAATTGGATGTGTCCGGTGGAAATTTCCAATCGCAAAATGATGTTTTTACCGCCAATACCGCCTTGCATACAAATTCCTCCTTTGTCTTCCATAACAAAATCATACTTAGGATCAATTGATTGCGCTTACAATAGGAAACGGATGTAAATCTATGCTGATATTTTAAATTAGTGGTTTCTTCCCCTATCATAGTGAACAATCTCTCGCTTGTACAGATCAAGTTGAGTAATATCTATTATTTTGTATTTAAAAAAGGACGAAAGCCCGGCTGTATTCCAGTCCAAGCGATCATCCTTTTTTCAATAAAATGATCTATTTTATTTTCACGCATTCGATCTGTTACGTCATATTTTTACCGTAGTAAATTTCGTCCATTTCGATCTTGAGACGTGTTGATATATTTTGTTGCTCTTTTTCACTCAGACTTTCCTTGGTGTAGCCGAACAGGTAATTGTCCAGATCGAATTGTTTTAGCTTACATTTGGTATGGAAAATATTTTCCTGATACACATTCACGTCGATCATGTCATACAGACTGCGCACTTCGTCCGGAATATAGTTTTGAATGGAGGCGATATCATGGTCGATGAAAAGCTTATGTCCATTCGTATCACGTGTGAAGCCGCGTACCCGGTAATCAATCGTCATAATGTCGGTGTCGAAAGAATGAGTCAAATAGTGGAGTGCCTTGAGCGGGGAGATTTCCCCACAGGTAGAGACATCAATATCAGCTCGAAACGTACTGATCCCCTCGTCTGGATGATATTCCGGGTAGGTGTGCACCGTAATATGGCTTTTATCCAGCTGTATCACGACAGATTCAGGCAGGGGGCCTGGTGACTCGGCATAAGATTCAGTCGGTACCTCCACAATGGGTCCTTCTGATATAAGTACTGTTACGCTGGCTCCTTGAGGTACATAATCCTGCTGGGCTACGTTGAGTACGTGGGCGCCGATAATGTCAGATACATTTTTTAAAATAGCTGTCAGCCGATCTGAGTTGTATTGTTCATCAATATATTCAATATACGCCTCGCGTTCTTCTTTGGTTTTGGTGTAACAAATATCGTACATGTTGAAGCTCAATGATTTGGTCAAATTGTTAAATCCGTGCAGGGTAATCCGCTGTTCCGGTGTTATGGTCATAGGCTATTTCCCCTTATAGTCGCAGTATTCATACATAATATTCCCAACACTCCTTTTCATATACCGATTCATAAAATCAGTTCTGTAGCTGTTAGATTAAAGCCTTGAACAAGTATGTCTTACCCGTTTGGCATAATTAAAAACAGGCAGGGGAGCGTCTTTGTTTTTACATGTATGGAAATTTTAACGTATATATACTTTATTTCTTACTCAGCGATTTTTAAGTAACAGGACTTATAATGTAGACTATGCATAGGGCGAAGGAACTGAATGGACAGAGGACTCGTAGTAAAACATAAGAACCGGGTTAGTAATTCATTAATTTAATGTGTGTCACCTTCACAATGCTGAAAGCTTAACCGAATATGATTATAGACCCGAAAAAATAGTGATTTTGTATATTGCGTAAATCGAGAAAAGCAACTTCAGCTAATAATGTGCGTATAATGAAATAAACGTAAGAAGCTGAGAATTATGAAGTTAAAATGAATTTTGATAGCAAAATTTAATTTACAAACCGATCCCATGTTACTGTCAGGATTTTGCAAAATTCGATTCCAGTCGCTCCGAAGTGCAAGATATAGACGAACTAAACCATTTCGATCTATATCTTGTTCATTGGAAAGTTCATTGGAAGTCGCTTATGAGATTTTTGCAAAATCCTCTACTGTAAGAAAAACGGTGAAAGGAGTATCAAGATGCTGGCTTTGTCCGATCCGGCCTGGACTCTGCTCCAAGGCCCCTACGGTTCTTCTCAATACGTCCCAGAAATGTTGAAGCAGCTCCAAGCCGGATATGACGGCGAAATGGCTGACACCTTGTATTGGGAGGAACTGTATCACCAAAATACGTTGTATACTTGTACATTTGCGGCTGTACCTTACCTTGTAGACATTGCGTTAAAAAGTTCTGATATAGGGATTCGTGCAGATATATATAACATTTGCGGAATATTCGAAGCGAAGAATAACAATCCTCTACATACCAAAGTTCCATTGGAATTTACAAGGGATCAGGTGAAAGTGGATTCTAGTCTGGCTGAATATATTTATGCGCAATATCGGAGTGCCATTGTCCGACTTGCAGAATTGACTGAAGAAATGGTGCTCTATGCGAAGGAACACGAAGGAGATATCGGTAAACGCTATGTTCTGGCTGCGGGTGCTGCTTTTCAGGGTTATCGCTGCGTAGCTTATATGCTACAAAGCTTCGATACAGGTGACGAATATACGCTGGATTGTCCGCATTGCGGTACCCCGCTCTATATTTGGCCTGATGAACAGAATGACACCCTGGTTGTCTATGATAAAGATCCTGTAAATTCAGACAATCTGGTTCCCCATCCGATCAGCCCCCGTTCATTGGACCGTAGAGGTGCTAATATGCAGTGGTTACACGAATATGCCCAAAAAATTGAAGAGAACAAGCTGCTTGCCCAATTACCCTATTTAAACGGTTGGGTAGATTGTCCAGTGTGTAATACGCCCATATATATATGGGATGAGTTGATGAAAATGGCTGATGGTGTTCGGAGGTATACCGCTTAATCAATCAAAAAAGGGTGCTGTCTTCTACAGCCCCCTCATTTCCTCTTATATTTTTCCATCTAATCTCCGTATGCTTTGCCAATTCTACTCCCGAAACGGATTCAAAAAGGTTTTAGGAATGTCGGATTCAAAACGCAGCAATACTCCGGTGACGGGATGAATAAATGACAATACCCTCGCATGTAGGCCAAGACGCCCAATCGACTTGGATTTGGAACCGTATTTTTTATCTCCAACAATTGGATGGCCGATATCCTCCATATGTACGCGGATTTGATTTTTGCGTCCGGTTTCCAAACGTACTTCCAGCAAAGAAAAATGCCGATTGGCTTGAAGCAGCTTGTAATGAGTGACTGCGTGCTGTCCGTCATTCGGATAAGGACTGGAATACATTTTTAGCGTCTTGCTTTCTTTCAGCCATGAAGTGATTGTACCCTCAGCTTTTTTAACTTGTCCTTCGACAAGAGCAATGTATGTTCGTTCATACACAACTTCCTTCCACGCTTTTTGCATTTCCTGCTGTATGGCTTCACTTTTCGCAAACATCATCACTCCTGATGTATCACGATCCAAACGATGCAGTACAAAAATACGATTGTACGGATGTTCGCGCCTCACATGGGCCGTAAGCTGGCGATATGCTGTTACTTCCTGCTCCTGCGCTGAAGCCACGGACAGCAACCCGGCATCCTTATGGATAACGATAATGGCTTCATCCTCATGCAAAATACGTAGCCCAGTCAGTGGTACGACGGGAGTTATTTTTTCCTTGGAAAGAGCGACAGTCTGACCTTGCTCCAGTGGAAAATTATGCACGGTACGCGGAATGCCGTTGACGGACACCTGCCCACGAGCCAGTGCTGATTTAATGGAGTTACGACCCATGCCAGTCACATGTTCTACTAAAAAGCTCAATAGCTCGGCAGGCTCCTGGACGATGTATGTTTTGGCAGGGGCTTTATCTAAAGCATTCGTTCTCCGTTGAGCTTCCGGTTTATGGGAGCCAGATCTTCCGGCAGGTTTATGACTGCGTTTGGAATGGCTTGCGTTTGACGTAGATTTTGTATGATTTTTCCGTTGGGGTTTCCGATTGTTCATGGATTCTTTCTCCTTCTTGGAACCGTGTCTCTTCATAGTTATGGACAAATTTGCGGCACCGTGTTCACTATATCATGAGAAAACAGCGAGCGCCATAAGGGACTAAACCAGATTGGCAGTCTTCTAGCGGTTGAACATTACCCTGAACCCCGGTAAACTAAAGGTAACGAAAGAAAAGCCGATATGCGTCAAGGACGCTAGAAATATGAGGAGTTTTGAAACTATGACTGTACAAGCACCAACATTGGAACGGGCGCAGGACTTGCTGCAAAAATTTTATGGCTATCCCGATTTCCGGGAGGGACAAAAGAAAATTGTGGCCAGTATGCTGGAGGGCAACGATACGTTGGGCATCATGCCGACAGGAGGCGGAAAATCGATATGCTACCAGATCCCCGCGTTGTTGCATGAGGGGCTGACCATTGTCGTGTCACCGCTCATCTCGCTGATGAAAGACCAGGTGGATGCGCTGACCACAATGGGGATTGCTGCTGCCTACATCAATAGTACGTTGAGTGGTCGAGAAGTGAATGACCGCATACGAGCTGCACGAAATGGTGACTTGAAGTTGCTGTATGTCGCACCGGAACGACTGGAACTGGACTGGTTTCGCGATGAAATGGCTCAGTTGCCAATTTCCTGCGTTGCGGTAGATGAGGCACACTGCGTATCCCAGTGGGGCCATGATTTCCGTACCAGCTATCTGGCTGTGGCTCCATTCGTGGACGGGCTGTATGAACGCCCAATCGTGGCGGCGTTTACGGCAACGGCGACACCGCAGGTCATGGATGATATCGTGCGCCTGCTTCGTCTGCGCTCACCGGAGACGTTCGTTACAGGCCTTGGGCGGCCCAATTTGGCGTTCAGTGTGCTGCGCGGGGAAGACAAACGTAGCTTTTTACTGAATTATGCCCGTGAGCATGAGGGGGAATCGGGCATTATTTATGCGGCGACACGTAAGGACGTGGACGATTTGTACCAACGGCTGCGTGACGCAGGCATGGCAGCCGGGCGCTATCATGCCGGGATGACAGATCAGGAACGTGCAGATAGCCAGGAAGGGTTTTTGTACGACGATATCCGTGTCATTGTAGCAACCAATGCCTTCGGCATGGGGATAGATAAATCGAACGTACGCTATGTCATTCACTACAACATGCCTAAAAATATGGAGGCTTACGTGCAAGAGGCGGGACGCGCAGGACGTGATGGCGACCCGAGTCAATGTATTTTGCTGTTCGGACCGCAAGATATTGTGACGCAGAAGTTTCTGATTGAGCAAAATCCACAGGATGAAGACCGCAAGCGCAACGACTACCGCAAGCTCCAGCAGATGGTTGATTATTGCTACACGACTCGTTGCCTACGTACGGCACAGCTTGAGTATTTCGGAGAAGCGGAAGAGCATGAAGCTTGCGGTATATGTAGTTCATGTACAGATGAGCGGGAACTGGTTGATATGACCATAGATGCGCAAAAGATTTTTTCGTGCATTCATCGCATGCGGGAGCGTTATGGGGTCTCGATGGTCGCCTCGGTCTTGAAAGGCTCGCGTAACAAAAAAGTACTGCAGTATGGTTTTGACAGCCTGCCAACCTATGGCGTGATGGGCAACCGGACGGAAAAAGAAATTGCTGAAATTATCAATGTTCTTGTTTCGGAAGGCTATCTGATGTTGTCCGAGGGACAATATCCGGTCGTACGCTTGCAGCAGCTTGCGGCTGAAGTGCTGAAAGGCCAGCGAGAGGTCATGCAGCGTGTGGTGCGACATGCCACGGCTTTTGCAGGTGGAGCAGGTTCACGCGGACGACAGGGACGCGATGCATACCCGGCTGCAGTCAACGAAACCGTGTTCGAGCAATTGCGCCTGATTCGTCGCGATCTGGCCGCTCAGGAGCATGTACCGTCTTATATCATTTTCAATGATGCGACGCTGCGTGAGATGAGCGTAGCGAGCCCGCAATCCGAGGCAGACATGTTGCGGATCAAGGGTGTCGGCGAAGTGAAGTTCCGCAAGTACGGCAAGCCATTTCTTGATTTTTTTCAAAATCAGGGGAATATCGGGGGAACGGTAAGCGAGGACGAAATTTATGCAGACGATGTGTACGAGGATTTTGAATAGCTATACTAAGGTAAGGATAGAACAGTTCATGCAAACTATAAAAGGTTGTGACCTATGAAAGTCATTTTATCAACATTAAATGCAAAATATATTCATACCTCGCTGGCAATTCGATGCCTCAAAGCCTACAGTGAAAAGGACTTTGATATCGAGCTGGCGGAGTACACAATTAAGGACCCGGTGATGAACATCGTATCCGATTTGTTTCAACGGGGGGCAGATGTTATCGGCTTTTCCTGTTATATTTGGAACATTGAAGAGACGATTAAAGTCATTGATGTGTTGAAAAAAATTATGCCCGAGGTCAAAATTGTTCTGGGTGGTCCGGAGGTATCCTACGATACGGATCACTGGATGAAGCGTTTGGCGAATGTGGATTTTATCGTGGTTGGTGAAGGAGAAGAAACATTCCATCAACTGCTGCAGGAGCTGGAAGGGGATCGCAAGTTCCATTTTGTATATGGACTGGCTTACCGTAAGGGAGAAGAGGTTATTCAGATGCCCGGCCGCCCGAAAGCGGACTTGAACGAGCTGCCGTCGCCCTATCGTTTTGCAGAGGATATACCGGAACTCGGGAAACGGGTTGTTTATTTTGAAACGAGCCGGGGCTGTCCGTTCAGCTGCCAGTTTTGTCTGTCCAGCATTGAGGTTGGGGTACGTTATTACGATATTGAGCGCACAAAGTCAGATATTTTGTATCTGATCGACAATGGGGCCAACCTAATCAAGTTCGTGGATCGGACGTTTAATATTAAACGCGATTATGCACTGGAAATGTTCAAATTTTTGATTGAAAATCACCGTGGCTGTGTCTTCCAGTTTGAGATTACGGCAGATATTATGCGTCCTGAGGTGTTGGATTATTTGGCGGAAAACGCGCCACCGGGCGTATTTCGATTTGAAATCGGCGTCCAATCAACGAATGATCCCACCAATGAGTTGGTTAAGCGTCGCCAGAACTTTACCAAACTTTCCCGTACTGTTACCAAGGTCAAACAAAGCGGTAAAATCGACCAGCATTTGGATTTGATCGCCGGATTGCCCTTGGAGGACTACAACACATTCCGTAAAACGTTTAATGACGTTTTTGCGCTCGGCCCGGAAGAGCTTCAACTTGGCTTCCTCAAAATGCTGCGTGGCACCGGACTGCGTATCGACGCAGACAAGTATAACTATACGTATATGGATGTTGCGCCGTATGAAATGCTGAGCAATGACGTCCTTTCCTTTGCCGATATCGTCCGGCTCAAGCGCTTGGAAGATGTATTGGAGAAATACTGGAACTCTCATCGTATGGATCATACAGTCAACTATCTGATTGAGCGTGAATTCTCGTCCGCTTTTGATTTCTTTCAGGAATTCGGAGACTACTGGGAAGGACAGGGCTGGCAAAAAATCGGACATCAGCTCGAAGACTTGTTCACGCGTCTCCAGTCCTTTCTGGAATCGCGTGGAACAAAGCGAATGGATATGGTGCTTGGACTGATGAAGCTTGATTATTTCCTGAACCATAAATACAAGCCGCGTAAAATCTGGTGGGAGCATACCTTGGAGAAGGACGATTGGTCCAGCTACATGAAAATGATTCTCCAGCACCCGGACGCGCTGTTGTCACCTGCGGTTGCAGATTTAGTGGCAGATGCGAGCAAGGAGAGTACAGGTGAGGCGAATCTAGGCAATCAACAGCCTCAGCCATACCGCGAGATTATTCCAGCCTTTGCTTCATTGAAGCTGAGTGAAAAGGAACTGCAAAAGCACGCGGTGCTGGATGTACTGCCATTTAGTCTGGATCATATCCTGAGTGGGGGAAGTCCATTGACAGCCGAAGGCCGCACGCTTCTGCTTGTAGTCTATCAGCAAAATGGACAGCAAAAACCGCTCTACTACACCATGCCGATCGGCAAAAATATCGCCGCCATTTAAATATAGACGCCAGAGGGCATCGACTTTGATAAACCAAGAGTCGGTGTCTTCTTTTGTTTTATAAAAAACAGGTGGTCACTCCAAATTTTACATTCGTGTAATCTTTTGCTTTACGATGCTTTACAAAGCAGATATATGATTACTTTATCATATATGAATATTAAATTTATTGGAGTGTGACCTTGTGAAAAAGCGTTCGATGAAAAAGAGTATCCTTGCTTTCGGTGCCATTACCGTTTTGAGTGCGCCATTGTTATCTGCTAATATCCCTAACGCTTTTGCAGCCTCATCTAGTACCAAGTCTACTACCGCACAGGTATCCAAAGGACTGAAAACCTCGTCAGCGAAAGTCGATGCTCCTAAGAATGTCATTCTCTTTATCGGCGATGGTATGGGAGAAGCAAGTCGCAACGCGATTCGCTTGGCGACGGTAGGGAAATCGGGATTACTTGAAATGGACAACATGCCTGTAACCGGCTTGGTTAGCACAAGTTCAGGGGATAATCTTGTTACGGATTCCGCCGCCGCTGCGACTGCAATTGCAACAGGTGTGAAAACGTATAACGGCGCGATCGGAATGGATTTGAATAAAAAACCAGTGACAACGATTATGGAGCTGGCTAAAAAGGCAGGCATGTCTACAGGTGTTGTGACGACAAGCCAAGTGACAGACGCAACCGGGGCCGCCTTTGGTGCGCATGTCGAAAAACGCTCCGCTCAAAGCGAGATTGCCAAGCAGTATCTGGAGAAAAGCAAGGTGGATGTTATTCTGGGCGGTGGTGAGGATTTCTGGTACCCTGCAGGAACAGTAGGCAAACATCCAGATGCTCCGGCAGAAGATCCTGAGGAAGCTAGTAAGGGAACTCAAGGAAATTTGGTAGAACAAGCGAAGAAGCTGGGTTATAGCTATGTGACAGATCAGACAGAAATGAAAGCAGCTAAAGGTTCTAAGTTGTTAGGGCTGTTCGCCAATGAAGAGATGTTTCAAGCTCACAACAAGCTGGGTAACTCTTACAACCCAACGGTTTCTTTACCGGATATGACGGCTAAAGCGATTGATGTTCTTTCCAAAAACCAAAAAGGTTTTTTCCTGATGGTAGAGGAAGAAGGAACGGATGAGATGGCGCATGACAATGAAGGTGAGTTAACGATTAAGGCTGGGCAACAGCTCGATAAGGCCGTTAAAGTAGCTAAAGAGTATGCCAAAGCGCATCCAGATACATTAGTGTTGGTGACGGCAGATCATGAAACGGGCGGTTTGGCGATTGAAGGCGAAGATGCGGAGGATGAATCCGGTGAAGGCGTCTCCAAAGAGGATGGTCCTTTTACTGTAAAAGGCTCTAATGAAAAGTTTTATATCGACTGGACCACAGGAGGACATACATCTGTTGATGTGGCGTTAACCGCGATGGGCCCCGGATCTTCTCAGTTTAGCGGGAATTACCCGAATACTGCCATTCATGACAAGCTGGTTAAGCTGCTTCAATTAAAGAAGTAACGTAGGGTGAAAGCTGCCTCTTAAAAAGATTTTCCATATTGGCAATATGGTTTTTCCTGTGATAAACTAAAGCTAATAAGTATATACTAAAAAAGAGTAAGGATGCTACCAACATCCTCACTCTTTTACAACAGCCGCTTATAAGGGCGGTGGCTGTAGGGTTGGATTAGTAAAATAGACCGCTAACCTTTTCCGGAGGGCGGTCTATTTCTTTTTGTTGAAGGAAATAATCAAGATCACCAACGTTGCAAATTGAATCATCAACATTAATGTATCTTTAACCTCCACAGGCATCACCTCCTTTGCAGGAGACTAGCCGACCGCCCATCTAAGCCATTCTGTTGTTAGTTTATAGTATATCATATGGATAGTATTGCTAAAAAGGACAAAACCAAAGGTAACTTTTAAATTCGCTTATATTATGGACATGCAGAATATACTCAACCTTTACTCCTCCGTTGTTTTCTTCCCCCACACAAATTTCATTATAAAAAATATAATTGTCAGCATGATGAGAAGCAATGCCATCTGCAGGCCATAACGATGGATCAGTTCTCCTGCTGCTTGTACATGATCGCCAAAGATACGTCCGAGCAGAAAGAAGATTAGCGTCCAGATCAAGCCCGTTGAATAAGAGAAGAGGGCATAGCGCTTGAAGCTCATTTTATTGATTCCGACAATATATGGAATAATGTGACGGACGATCGGTAGCAAATAACTGATGCAAATAGTGAAGTTTCCATACTTATGTACTAATTTTTCCGAAAACGTAATGTACTTGTCCATTTTTTTCTTCCGGCGCAAACGTTCTAGAATCGGTGTACCCACGGTTCTCCCCAATACATAACCTAAGGACAAGCCTGATATAACCCCAAGATATACAATTAAAAAAGCGGGTAACGGGTGAAGTATGCCCATGCTTGTTACAGCCCCGCCAGTCATCACAATGACTTCGTCCGGGATGGGCAGACCCACAATTCCGAGCCATAGAGAAAAGAATAATGCTGCATAGCCGTATTGTTCGATGATGGAAATTAAATATTCCACGTCCATACGCATACTCCTTTCTTATGCTTTCTTTCGGCATACATATACGAATGCGGGTGGAACGTTCATAGGCACAAACTTGATTTCTTCAATATCAAACCATTCACCTAACTGCTGCTTCATCTGTTTAGAGTATTGAAAGGCGACAAACATTCCTCCATCCCTGAGTGATAGATGAATTTGTTCTATAATTTGATTTCGCATCTCTTGTGGAAAATTGAAAAATGGCAGCCCGCTAATTATGCAGTCAAGCTGTTCTATTTGGGCATTTTTCATAGCAAGCTGAAGCTCACGCGAGTCGGAATAGCACAGATAATTCGGGAATCTTCTTTTTAAATTCTGCTGCATGGCCTGGTCCTTTTCAAAGAGTAAAACCCTGGGTTGAAATTCAGCAGCAGAGGGGATGTATTGAGTAATTGCCCCCGTGCCAGCACCAAGCTCGGCGACAGCATGAACTTCACTCCATGGAATGGATTCTATCATATTTTTAGCTAAAAATCTGGAACTTGGTGTTACACTACCCACATATGCAGGCGAGTACAAAAATTTGAATAGGAACATAAGTCTCTCGTGAACCAAATGGCTAATACGGATCATACATCATTTCCCTACTTTCAATTTTTAAAATACGTTCATTTATTCTTTGCTAAGAGTAACAAATTATCCCTTTACTTACTCCTGTCTCGAGTAGGGTTAATCCCCCCGTCCTGCGGAGGGGATTTTCCTTGACTATGGTCTAGGAAATAAAAAAAGAGTGGTATTAATGAGTCTGTATTTATTCAGTTATCATTCAGCATCCCCTCAGGTTGCATTCAGATTTGCTGCCGATGAAAGGTAGGTGGGCAGCTAAAAACATTATGTACACTGAGAGGGGATCTACTTTGTCACTATCCATTAACAGGCATCTCATCACGACTTCCTATGATCAATCGAATACGGTGAAGTCAAATGAGAATGGACTAAATACCACGGGTCATACCACACACAAGAAATCTAACGATTCACTCGAATTGAGCAAGGAATTTATGGAATACACGGGAGGAATGCAGGCTCCGCTTCCTACGGAAAACTACAGTAATGATTACAAGTACGACGACCAGGATACCATTGCACTAACTACAGACCAACAGAAAATGCTGTTGTCTGATCTGCAAAGTTATCTGATGTCTTCAAGTGCTTCCTCTGATACAGATGAACTCACCAATAGCACGAAGAATCCATTGGCTTCGGTTAACGATTTATTAGCCGGTGTGGATCTTTCGACGGCAACAGATGAGGAAGTATCGGAGCTATTCGATAAGATAGCAGAAACGATCCAAAATAATCGTCCTGCACCGCCGCCTGAAGGAGACCCGTCCCATCCTCAAATGGATAGCAGTGGTCTGCCTCCTATGATGCAGGCAATGGGTGGAATTATGCCTCCATTCGCATGGAATATCCAAGAGACTTCCAATCAAGAGGATAACAGCACTACATCTGAGAAAGAGCTTACAGTAGATGAAAAAAGATCCTTGCTGAGTGATTTGCAAAGCGTTCTGAGTTCCAGTCTTATATCCGGGTCAACAGCTTCGGACAAAGATCAGGAAACAGATCTGCTTTCTACATTAAAAGACGCGTGGGGAAATACAGACAAATCGAATGCCACAGATGAAGAAATATCGGCTTTATTCGATGAAATCGCTAAGATTTTTGAACAATCTGTATCATCGTCGTCTTAGTCATTAGAGTGCAATACCATAGCTTAGAACCGGTTAGCCCACACGTGTAAACTCATACTTTTATAAAGGGGAAATCTCGTATGAACATTTCATCCACATCCAGCAGTTCTATATCTATTGCAAGCACTTCGTCTTCATCCAGTACCAACGATACAGCTAGTCTGGAAAAGCAAAAAGCTCAACTTGAAGCGGAGTACTACAAGGTACAGCAAAGTAAAGATAATAAAGATACAAAAGAAACAAAAATGAAGCAGCTTCAACAGCAAATTAAACAGATTGAAGCTCAAATTGCACAGCAAAGTTCGCAATCCAGCAGCACGTCAACTCCAAAAATGGAAAAGCCCGCTCCAAGTAACATGGAAACGACTCGTATCAACAGTGCTAACAGCAGTGATATTACAGGAGTTGGGAAATCACTGGATATTTCAATTTAATCATCCCATCTTTTTTCCTGTAGGACAGACGATGGATACAAACGATAGCAGGCTCTCCGTTTCAGAGGGGCCTGCTTTTTTCGTTTACTAAATATTTTGCATGAATCCAGGGAGCGACTTTCAATCAGCGATATTTAGATTAGAATAATTCTGTCCATCTAAATTGAATCATGTGACTAAACATAGAAAAGTATATACAATATATAACAGTAGGAAGATGAAAGTATTTTAACCCTATTATTTTCTATATTTAAATCAGTAAGTGCTAGTAATCATTTTAAATTGGAGGATTTATGCCATGACGCTGGAACCTCAGATGAATCGAAGTAGTAGAGATGAAGCGCGTTTAGTCAGAAACAAGTTGATTGAGTTTAATGCGAAACACGTCCCAGCAGATATTCGAACCCGATACGAAGAGATTAATCTTACGCTCAAAGATGAAGATGGTCAGGTGATCGGCGGTCTCCTAAGTGTACTATGTTGGAACTGGGTGGAGGTTGATATTTTGTGGGTAGATCAGCGCTACAGAGGAAAGGGCTACGGTTCACAACTGCTTGGTGAAATCGAACAAATTGCTAAAGATAAAGGGTGTAATTTTATACAACTTAATACCTTTACTTTTCAAGCGCCCGAATTCTATGAAAAGCATGGCTATGAAGTCGTTGGTGTCATTGACGATGCTCCAAGAAGCTTTAAACACTATTATTATAAGAAAAGTATCTACTGAGGACTCTATATATGCGCGTACAGATCAAGGAAATAAATAAAGATCATCATATCATCATTCGTAGTATTGGCAAGGAAAAAGTATACGGCTACTGGACATATTTTTGGCATGAACTGACTTCTGGATATGCGTATGTTGTTCCGTATGAACAAAGCTTGAATAAGATGATTCCCGGCTGTGTCATTTCGGTCGAGACTTCTCAATCCAGTATAGAAGGGTTCAGAAGGCTGAAGTCTACTGAAGAGACAGGGATTTTTCGACCTCAACCCAAGCTAGGCGACTACTGGATTCAAGGAACGATACATCAAGTGATGCAGGGCGAAGCAGGCGGGATAGAATGTCTGGAGATTGTAATAGGAGACACTACGTTTATTTTGGATTCTGAAGAAATGAATGGTGATGTCAACGTTAAAGTGGGCGATGGTGTCGCCTTTGAAATCATAGGCCTACAGTTGTTTGACGAGGGACTGTGATCGCTCCAGGTTACCCCGCTAATCTAGTCTATGGTTAGAGTTATTGCGCTCTACAAAATAACGAGTTAAAGTATGAGAAATACCATATTTAACCACAGTTTGTCGGTGTGAAAGTAAAGCTAGATTATAGTGAATCGTGAATAAAGAAAGGTATGATCGGATTGACAACAGAAGTGACACACAAAATATATACCATGTGTATGATTCAAGACGGAAGCAAGGTATTGCTTATGAATAGACCCAATCGAAAGGGGTTTCCGGGTTATATTGCGCCAGGAGGAAAAGTAGAGTTTCCAGAAAGCATTGTGAATGGGGCCATTCGTGAAGTAAAGGAAGAAACAGGCTTAACCGTTAAGGAAATTGTATTTAAAGGAATCGACGAATATTGTGACCCAAGTCAAGGGCTGAGATATATGGTCTTTAACTATTTGGCTACAGCCACTGAAGGTGAGCTATTAAAAAATCCCCCTGAGGGAGAATTGCTGTGGGTGGATATGAAGGAGGCGCTAAATCTGCCGATGCAGGATTGGTTTAAGCGGAGATTTCCATTATTTTTTGAGCCGGGAACGTTTGAGGTTAGTTTCGTTTGGCTGGCGGATACAGATGAAACCCTGGAAGCAACGATTAAGAGCTACGGTGTGTAGAGATGACGACGACATTTGGAGAACGGCGAAGAAGAGTTGGCAAAGGGTTTTCTTACTGCTTACGCACAAGGGATGGAAGCCAAAGAAGGATTTACTGAGCGTTTCCGGGTGCATATGCTGCATCAGCAGATTCTAAACTGGGGATGTGCCAAAGCGATGAAGCGAGTCACTTGGGATAATAAGCTCTCTTTTGCAGATTGGGCGCAAAAATTCATGGATATTGAAATATAAGCAATAGCAGATGAATTGAACGTTTAAAGAGGAGGCCGTGAGTGGATGCAGACCGTCAGATTGGTACAGCCGGATCAGGACTGGAATGAAGCTTATCTTTCATTTTATGAGGAATGGAAACAGAGCCAGGAGCATATGGTGCCTTGGGTGATCTCTGTAGAGCCGTACGATTTTGAAGGTATGTTGTCGCTTTTAAGTAATCAGGAAAATGGAATCAACCTGTCTGAAGGCTGGGTCAAAAGCTCAACATACTGGCTTGTGAATGCGAATGAACAGGTCGTGGGAGCAGTGAATATCAGGCATGACCTTAACGAACACCTAATGAATGCCGGAGGTCATATCGGTTACGGTATCCGTCCTTCTGCACGAGGGAACAGGTACGCTGTTACAATGCTGGCCTTGGCGTTAGAAAAAGCAAAAGAGCTGGGGATTTCCCGAGCCCTGGTCGTATGCGACTCCGATAATATTGCCTCCAAAAAAACAATCATACAAAATGGCGGAACGCCGGACAAGGATTACATAGAGGAAGACGGAAACCGTGTAAACCGGTTTTGGATCGAACTGTGAGTGAGAAAGAAGGGAACGCGAGAAGCTCATGAAATTATGGCCTGAATATGCGCAAAACATCATTGTTGGTGTTATCTTTGAAGGGGAATGGAATTGGTATGTGACGGAAAGAGAGTATTGGTTTTTGAATACCGAGATGGAGGAACGGTTTGGTATCCCTATTTTGGATGAAACCACAGTGGGAGCATTTTTGGATCACATCTGTGAATATAAGGTGGCTACTGGGGAACTAACTTCAATGCTCCAGTTGCTTGATGGTGCTATTCAGCATCAGGATGAAGTGTTGGAGTTCTGTCCTGCTCTGTATGTTAACTTTGATGAAAAAGTTCTCTATTCGCTATTTCCTGAGCCAGCCTCGTTTGAACACTATGTCTCAGCGGGGTGGAAAGGGGAATATCAAAACTTTTTGAACGAGGTACCTTCACCTGAACAGTATTGGATGATCGAGGGAAGTAATTTTTTTGAGAAATTCACTTGATAGGACGAAGGAGGAAATAAATATATGGATTCTTCTATGCATGAGTTTAAAATCATATCCAAGCACAGAATGTACGATCAATATTTGGTAAAGTTGCGGGCATGCATTGTGCTTTTGGATGAACAGGTGCTATGGCGAGTAGGTGAGACGGAAACGAATAGCATTGGTGGGATCATCAACCATATCATGGTACATGTGCGCAGAAACGCAGCCAAGCTCATAGATCCGACGATTACATACAAGCAAGGAATGGAGGATAGCTTTATACCTTCCATGCAAAACAAGGAACAACTGATGGATGAGGTAGAAGAAGCTTTTTCATCCTTCTGTGCAGCATTGGACCATACGGGGGCGATAAATATGTATGACGTATACCATGTGGTGGAGCATACGGCTTATCATCTGGGGCAGATCATAGACCGAGTTCAGAAATTGGCAGATCACCGTTTTCAATTTGTACAGACAGGACTTAATGAAAAAGCATTGCATGCGATAGTGCAGCAATCCTTGCATAATCTACGAGAATAATGGAAGCAGTAGCTATATAAACCTATAAAATGTAGTTCTAAGGTCACAAAAACCTCTGTAATGGTCATGTTTTTATTTCTTAATTGATATTGATAATTATTATCACTTATAATAGGAGCAGACATATTACGTTATGATAGGGAGAGTTGCAGAGTGACAGTGTCCTTGGAATTATATGATGTAACGATCATCGGCGGTGGTCCTGCCGGTATGTATACCGCATTTTACAGTGGAATGAGAGATATGAAAACCAAGCTGATCGAAGCCAAGCATGAGCTGGGCGGACGAATGCGCATATACCCAGAGAAGATGATTTGGGATGTCGGGGGGGTTACCCCGGTTTTATGTGAAAAGCTGATTGATCAGCTGGAGCAGCAGGCGCGGACGTTCGAGCCTGCCATTGTGCTGGGACAGCAGATCACTGGTTTGGATCGGCAAGAGGATGGCACGTTCCTGCTAACTTCTGCCACAGGGGAACAGCATTGGACACGCACGATCGTTCTGGCAGTAGGCTATGGTATTCTCAAAATGGCTAAGCTGGAGATTGAGGGGGCGGACCGCTATGAGGTTACGAACCTGCATTATACTGTACAAGAGCTGGAGCCATTCCGGGGCAAGCACGTCCTGATTTCTGGTGGAGGCGACTCGGCAGTGGATTGGGCGAATGAGCTGGAGTCTATTGCGGCGAGTGTGACTGTCGTACATCGTCGGGATCACTTTGGCGGACATGAGAAAAATGTAGCTCGTATGAAATCATCCTCGGTCCGTGTTCTCACACCATACGCGGTGAGTCAGCTACATAGCAACAACGGAGAGACGATTGAACAGGTTACGATCAGTCATGTGGATACGGGCGAAATACAGGTGTTGAATGTCGATGCCGTCATCGTGAATCATGGACTTAAATCCGACTTCGGCCCGCTTCGGGATTGGGGACTGGATATGGGTGAGTGGCATGCCCGAGTGAGCGAAAAGCTGGAAACGAATCTGCCAGGGATTTTCGCAGCAGGCGATTTTGTCGAGTACGGAAGCAAGCTGTATCTAATTGCCGGTACGTTCACAGATGCCGCCCTTGCACTGAACAGCGCCAAGCTGTACATTGATCCAGCAGCTGACAAAGCGGCATATGTATCTTCTCATAACAGCCGATTCAAGGAAAAAAACCGCGAGCTTGGTGTCGTGGAGTAAGAATACGGAATAAGTTATATAGGATTAGAAATAGGGCAGGGAAAATGTAAAAGAACTTCCGCGACTACAATTCATGTGGTTTTGGAGGTTCTTTTTTTGTCAGGTTACTGACTTCTCGTTCTAAAGGTTGGATAGCATACACCATATAGAATAAAATGAAGAAAGCCTGTCCTTTTCGGTTTTATATAGTAGATTTTGAGTAGAGAAGATAAGGAGCGTGAAAAATGAGCTTACAAGAGGTACTTGAACGGCTAGCAATTCATCTGCCAGACGACATGGTGGAAGCTTTGCATGTACATAGCAAGGAACGAGAGGGACGGAACGTTCAGCTTCAACTCATGAATGAGCAAGAGCTTGCCGAGGGCATCAAGTGGATGGGGCAGATCGAGGTATTTAAACATATCGTCCCTCTATGGACGGATGACCATTCTAATTATGTTGGCATATATGTGGAGGGGCCGTTAGCATATAAGTTGTGTTATATAAGTCACGAGGAAACGGATTTGTCACCGGCGTACAGAAGTGCGTTTTCTCTGATTGCAGAGTTGGAGCAAAATCCAGCACTGGAGTGGGAACAGCTACGTAAGGATTATCCGTCCGGCGAGGACATTAGCACAGAACAATTAGCGGAAGATATTCGTTGCATGAATGAACTAAGAGCCTTGCTAGAAAAGGATTCACCTGTGGATGATGATGTGAGATGTCAGCATCTTTATAGCTTAATGGCGATCACGCCTACCTGCGAACTAGACTCATTGCTTCCCTATTTGGACGATGAGGATATGTATGTACAGGAACGAGCATGTGTCCTTTTAGGACATCATGGATATGAACCAGCGACCGAATTATTAAAAGAAGTGGTGAAGCACGGAAGCCCGAATGGGAAACTGGCAGCCCGTAAGGCGCTCTCAATGATTCGCAGTAAGCAGATGGCCAAGCATTAAAAAATTAAACGAACCTACCATAGAAAGTATGGACGGGATTGAAAGGTGACATATGGAGAGACGAACGGAGCAACAGGAAGCGATTTTGGCAGATATTATTCAAAAGGCGGAGCCCTTTGTACAGCAGCAGTTGGAGCATGATCATAGTGGTCACGATTGGTGGCATATAGACCGGGTGAGAAAGCTGTCCCTTAAAATTGCTGCCAAAGAGGGCGCAGATTCGTTTATTTGTGAACTGGCAGCACTGCTGCATGATGTAGCGGATGAAAAATTAAATGATTCCAAGCAAGCGGGCCTGGATAAAGTAGAGCAGTGGCTGCTTCTGCATGTAAGTGATCCAGATGTGATCACGCACGTGATGACTATTATAGCTACGATGTCCTACAATGGTGGACAAAACCCGCCTATGGAAACGCTGGAAGGTCAAGTTGTGCAGGATGCGGATCGGTTGGATGCTCTTGGAGCGATTGGGATTGCAAGAACCTTTATGTATGCTGGCTCAAAAGGCAGTATGATGCATCACCCGGATAAAGACTTTTCACAGCATGATTATCGTGCCGCAGGTAAAAGTGCCATATACCATTTTTACGAAAAGCTGCTCAAACTCAAGGATTTAATGAATACCGCTTATGCCCGAGAGCTGGCGGAAGTTCGGCATCAATGGATGGAGATGTACTTGGAGCAATTTTATAGAGAATGGAATGTGGATGATAAATAAAGTGTTTCAATAAGGCTGTTTCCTCTAACCGAGCATATCGGAGGGGAAATGGCCTTTATTTTTTTATAAATGTCATATTGATATTATCGAAAATGTGTGTTATTTTATTGTTAATAACAAAATGATAATAACAAAATATTATAAACTATAAAGAAAGTGAGGAAGTGGCTATGTTTGGATTTAATTTTGTTAAATTTCAGCCCAGTGAATATGTGATGAAGGTGAAAAACGGGAAGGTGGTTCGGGAGGGTGTTGGATTATCTTTTTATTACTACGCCCCGACCACCTCGGTTGTTGTCGTGCCCGTCTCTTCCATTGATGCGCCGTTCATGTTTGAGGACATGACGAATGATTTTCAGGCGGTGACGGTGCAGGGGCAACTAACTTATCGAATTGTGGATTATCGGAGAACGACGCAGATTTTAAACTATACGTATGACTTGAAGGAACGACGCTACATTTCGGATGATCCGAGCAAGCTGGCCCAACGGGTGATTAACATCGCCAAGGTGCTTACCAAAAAGTATTTGGAGCGTGTCCCGCTCAAAGAAGCTGTTCAGTCCAGTGAACGTCTGGCCCAAAATATGACGAAGGATATTGCACAGCATACGGAAATGGAAAAGCTCGGCATTGAGGTTATGGGACTGTCGATTTTGGCGATTCTACCCAATAAGGAGACGATGAGAGCGCTGGAGGCTCAAGCGAGAGAAGAGATTCTTCGCAACGCGGATCATGCTTTGTATGAGCGTCGTAATGCATCTATTGAGCAAGAGCGGCGTGTGAAGGAAAACGAGCTGAACACTGAGATTGCAGTAGAGACGAAAAAGAAACAAATCCGCGAAACTCAACTCGATGCCGAGCGTTCTGTGAAGCAAAAGCAAAGCGAGATGAAAGAGGAGCAGCTACGATTTGACACAGCCTTGGAGGAGAAAAAACGCGAGCTGATTGAGCTGACTGTAACAAATAAAAAGGCGGAAGCCGATGCCAAGGCCTATGAGCTGACAGCAGTCATGAAATCGTTGCAGGATGTTGAGCCGAACGTACTTCAAGCTATGGCCAACATGGATATGAGCCCGGATAAGCTAATTGCGATTGCATTCCAGGAGCTTGCAGAAAATGCAGGCAAAATCGGTCAGCTGAATATTACGCCGGATCTGCTGCAAGGTCTCATGTCAGATACGGGAGCTAGCGGATCAGCAGGATCGAGAGGGTCTGGAGGAAGAACACGATGAGCAGCCGAATGACAGAGCAGAAGATCATTTTGGTGAAGCGTAAAACGCGACTGGAGGAACTGATTGTCCGATACAATACGGTGCAGCAGGCTCGCTTCTTTATGGAACGGTTGGGTGCGGATTTCAGTGATTATGTGCTGGAGGACGAAAATTACCGCAGGGCGGTGGCAACGGCAACGTCGGAGTTAACAGCCTTGGGTCGTGTTCAGATTGTGGAGCGGGAGCATGTGCCGAACTTTATTTTTGGTGAGCAGGATACAGTGGTGGTGTTGGGTCAGGATGGGCTGGTAGCCAACACGTTAAAATATTTGACCGAGCAGCCACTTATCGGTGTGAATCCAGATCCATTGCGCTGGGACGGGGTATTGCTGCCGTTTACTGTATCCGACCTGCGCTGGGTGGTGCCGGATGTGTTCGTGCACAGACGGCCAATTAAGGAGGTTACGCTGGCTAAAGCCCAATTAAATGATGGCCAATCCTTGTATGCTGTAAATGATTTGTTCATTGGGCGCAAAACTCATGTCTCCGCGAGATATGAGCTAAGGCTGGAGGATCAAGTAGAACAACAATCATCCAGCGGCATTATCGTTTCAACCGGATTGGGAGCGACAGGCTGGCTGACCAGTGTGCTGGCTGGAGCGGCCGGAATTGTCGGCAGTGCTACACGGCATCCAATCTCGCTGACTCCAGGCCAGCTGATGCCCGGTGTAGCCTTCACTCAGGAAGAGGCAGCAGACGGAATGAGTCATGATCATCGTGCAACTTGGAGTTCGCCATCGCTTTATTTTACGGTGAGAGAACCATTCCCCAGTCGAACGACTGCTGCGGATCTCGTGTTTGGTCAGGTAGCAGCCGAAAAACCGCTACGGATTGCATCGCAGATGCCGGAAAATGGAGTTATTTTCAGCGATGGAGTGGAGAGCGACTTTCTGGAGTTTAATGCTGGCATTGAGGCGACCATTGGACCGGCGGAGAAAAAAGGGCATCTGGTCGTGTAGAGGTTTGTACAGGACGGCAATGGGTAATTATGAGTAAGGTACAACCATCAGATGAAATTAAAAAAGGAGGAATCAACATGAGCGACCACACTCAAGACGAAGCGAAAATCCGCAACAAGAAGGACGAGGACGGAGATTCCTTGATGGAGAAAACGAAGCTGGAAAATGGCGTGGATATCGAGCCTGAGGCTGATGAATGGATTGCGAAGCCCTCACCAGTGTCATACGATGATACGAACTCCTCTTCGAAGAAATAAGGCTCTTGCGTCCAAATAGAGCAGTGATGCAAAGACAGATGATCCCTAATCGGGTCATCTGTCTTCTTTACATAGGTTAATTGAATCTAGAATATACCTTCCATACTAGCTCACGACGGCTGCTTACATCTGTTTTCAAGAAAATCGCTTTCAGATGATCCTGCACCGTGTAGGCAGTAATATGAAGTGCGCTAGCCAGCTCCTTGGTCGAAAAGCCCTGAACAATGAGTTGGACAATTTGTCTCTCTCGTTCGGACCATGAGTACACCTCGGTCATAAGCGGTAGCATGTCAGTTGCTTTAGCAGCCTCAAACCATACGGCTAGCTGCTTCTGACCCGTATGCTCCTGTCCGCCTTGCAGAAGGGTGGCTCTGATGGTTACCCATGGGGTGCCTGCGTCTGCGGAAGGGATACATAGTCGGGCTGGTGCAGTGGCAGTGGATAGCGCTCGCAGGCATACCGCCCGGACAGGAGCCGGAAGGCTGTCTTCATGGATTCCCTCCTGCTGCCGAAGCAGCTGTAGCCACTGCTCTGCTACTGTATTGGACGAGATCGGTTCTAGCTTATCGGAAAGCATTAGAATCCCTGGCTCAAGTTCATTTTCCGTGATCATGGCAGGGGCTGGAGATAAACCGACACTGGCCTGACGCAGATGGTAGGCTATGGACGGCGCTAATGCTTCAAGCAGTTGTTGCTCTTCCTCGCTGAATACAGGCTTTCCATGATGACGGAACAACGTAAGAAATCCCCAACAGCTCCCTTTGTACATAAACGGAACACGCAGCTCATCCCCGAATCCGGCGGGTTGCAAAACATCTCTATATCGTGTGCTCCGATCCGGTTGGCCTTGTGTAGACCCATGTAGCGTCGCTACAGACTGTCCTTCTCGCACCAACTGATCATATTTCATCATATCGTCGTGCAGATATTCGTATTCCAGCAGTTTGTTATGAATGTCCTCCACACCCGACTCTGTAAATGCCCCCGTGGAAAGCAGCGTACGCGGATCTACTGAGGTGCAGCACGCCGCATCGAAAGCAATCTGAGTACGCAAGCGGTCGATTAGGGTGTGCTTGTACGTTAGGGATGAGGGTGCTTTTTCCCCCAGATCAATGATTTGCTGTCGGGCGTCCTTAAGCTGTGCAAATTGCGTGTAGTGTGCGTTCATCATTTACTCCTATCGTGAAAGCTGGAGATTCTCAAGCGCGCTTATTAAATCCCACATTTATGGGATGGTGGATATTCGTATTGTCTTTATAATTGAGAATGATTCTTAATAAAATCTACAATAAACGAATGGTCTGAGAAGATCAAGGCTAAATGTTTGGAGGAAAGCACATATGAGACATACCCCTATTGGAAATACGGACTCAAACCAACCTATGAGCTGGAATCATCCGAATGTGCATAAGTACGCGGATACGATTGCTTTAAAAATACCTGGATATGCTCATTTGTATGAGATGACAGACTGTCTGATAACCGCACAGCTTGAGGCACAAGCTCATACTAGAAATATAGATCCAAATGTGCTAATTGTCGGTGCTGGAGGCGGTCAGGAATTGATAACACTCGGAGGGCGCCATGAAGCATGGTCCTTTACGGCAGTCGATCCCTCTGAGCACATGCTGGATTTGGCACGTAAGCGTGTGACACATGCGGGCATCAGTTCAAAAATATCGTTTGTTGCAGGTACGTTGGAAGAGTTGTCTGGAGAACAGCCTGAAGAACAGCACGAAAAGCACGGCGAAGAGTCATGCAGAGAACCGGTCTATGACGCTGCTACCTGCCTGCTGGTGCTTCATTTTCTTCGGAGCTTGGAAAGTAAACAGGCATTGCTACGCCAGATATCCGCTCGACTCAAGCCGGGTGCACCTTTTTGTCTAGCTTCTATTAATGGGAATCCGCAGGAGCCTTCTTTTTCCATCCAAATGCAGGCATGGAAAGGTCATATGCTGAGTCAGGGCATTTCACTCGAGGAT
The DNA here is from genome assembly GCF_037975315.1 of Paenibacillus sp. FSL P2-0322. Classification (NCBI taxonomy): domain Bacteria; kingdom Bacillati; phylum Bacillota; class Bacilli; order Caryophanales; family Paenibacillaceae; genus Paenibacillus; species Paenibacillus sp. FSL P2-0322. The sequence continues at coordinate 1,670,577 of NZ_CP150243.1, forward strand.
TGGGAACGATTCGCTGCTTCCATCGGTCGTGAGTCAAACCCGGTGTCCAATGCGGCAATACAGGAACTGTTGATAGAGGCAGGCTTTACCCACATCACCCGGTATTATGGCGCTTTTTTAGTAAATGCATGGTTTGCGGTTAAAGAGGGAGAGACGACTTATGACAAAGGATAACATCATCATCATTGGCGGGTATGGCCATGTTGGAAAAATTATATGCACGGAGTTAAGTGAAATGTTTCCCGGCAAGGTATTTGCCGCAGGTCGTAGCCTGGAGCGTGCCACTGAATTTAGTAGACAATCGAATGGTAAGATAAAGCCCCTGCAGCTTAATATCCATGAGCCGTTGGACCCGTCGATATTAGAGCAAGCCAAAATGGTGATCATGTGTCTGGATCAGGATAATACGACCTTGGTACGTGCCTGTCTACAACATGGGGTGCATTACATGGATATTACAGCGAATGCGGACTTTTTGAGTCAGGTGGAGCAGTGTCATCAGGAGGCCCGAGCTTATCAGGCCACAGCCCTGTTAAGTGTAGGATTAGCTCCGGGACTGACCAATCTGTTGGCATTGCAAGCGACACAGCTCATGGATCAGACAGATGAGTTGAACATATCTTTGATGCTGGGCTTGGGAGATCAACACGGTCAGGCTGCCATTGAGTGGACAGTAGATCAGATTCATGCCGATTTGGAGGTTATAGAACAGGGACGCCCTGTGACTCGAAAAAGCTTTACCGACGGAATAGTAGCAGACTTTGGTGCAGGAGTGGGTCGTCATCGGGCGTATCGATTTCCTTTTTCGGATCAGCAGACACTTCCTCGTACGCTCAAAGTTCCTACGGTTAGCACACGCCTTTGCTTCGATTCGCGCTTGACCACCCGGCTTCTGGCAGGGCTTCGAACGATAGGAGTATCAGGTTTACTCCGACAGAAAACTGTGCGTGATGCTGTAGTTCGCAGCTTTGGCAAGATACATCTAGGAGGGAATGCTGTAGCGGTCAAGGTAGATGCCCGAGGAACGCTCAATGGCAAGGAGACGAAGGTCGAATGTCGGCTGAGGGGGCACCATCAATCTGATTTAACCGCTAAGGCAACCGTCTTTGCAGCGCTCGCCCTGTACCGTTCAGAACTTCCATATGGTGTATTTCACATGGAGCAGGTTTTTTCGTGGAATCGCATGCAGGCTTGGTTGGGGCAGCAAGTAGCCGTAGATGTTCAGGTGAACGGACAGCAAGTATAGAAGTCATATATTATAATAAAGGACTCTCATATAATCCAAGCTTATTCAGCAATGTATTGCGGATAGGTCTTGGATTTCTTTTCCTATTGAATTACACTAGAAAGAAGTACATATTTTTGGAAAAGACCTAAGGGGATGATATGAAATGTGGAACCCCTATGAAAATAGCAGACAGCATACGCACGATTTTACAATAAAGTATCGATTTTACACGCCGGAAGAAGGAGGCAGGAAACAGCTGCCTTTTCAGGGGTACCGCTGCGATTTTGCCTATGAGAGCGATGATATCACGACGACGGGGATTTACGCCATACATCCTGAGTTTGAAGATGGAGATGGTCAATTGATCATGGATACCGAGCGTCCGGTTCACCGGGAAGGACAGGCGAGAATGTGGGTTTTGTTTGGAGAAATGAGGGAAAAGGTACACCGACACCGGATACGGGTAGGAACAAGGGGATATTTTATGGAAGGCCCGCGCCGTGTTGGTGAAGTTGAAGTTACAAGCCTGGTAGGCCTCTTGACCAATCCGGTCAACTAGCTAGCTGCTGAGGAGTCGATAAGAGATGGATATCGCTTATATCATAGATTTATTACGTAAACACGATGTGACCTTAGCTCCAGGCTTATCCATGCAGGAGGTTACCGACGTCGAAGGCAGGTATGATATTCACTTCCCACCCGATTTGCGGGAGCTTCTGATGAGCGTTCTTCCCATCGGTAAAAGCTTTATTCCTTGGAGAGATACGTCACCACAGCGGATGGGGGTAATTCGGCAAAGGTTGAATTGGCCGCTGGAAGGTATGATTTTTGATGTAGAGCAGCATATATTCTGGCCTCCCGAATGGGGCGAAAAACCGACAGATTCGGCGGAAGCCGTTGATATATGTAAACGTGAGTTTTTACGTGTGCCCAAGCTAATCCCGATCAACGGACATCGATATATCCCAGAGCAGCCATCTGAAGAAGGAAATCCGGTATTTTCAGTGTATCAAACGGATATTATCGTGTATGGGGAATGTTTGCAGGAGTATTTCAAGCTGGAATTTGGGGAGAAGCCTTATGAACAAATTGATTTTAATGCCGTAAAAAAAGTGCGTTTTTGGAGCAACTTGTGTGAGTGAGTGTCAGGAAGATGAATAAGTCGAAACGAAGGAAGGGGAGCATGATGTGAAGGTGGAGCAGGATTTGGAAGAAATCAAAGAAAGGTTGACCCAGATCGAGATCAAACTGGAACAAAAGTCGACCTCCAAGAGAATCTTGAAGTACATGATCATCGTTTTCTTGTCTGTTTTTTTTCTTTTATTTCTAATAGGAATTATTCAATTTGTTTCAGCCTAATCGGTGCAAGAAGATGAAGGAAGGGAGCTATTTATGTCCATAGAAGCGATTATTTTTGATCTGGATAATACTCTTATTCATCGTAAACAGGCGTTTGCGGCATATACAGAGCGCTTTATTGAACGATTTATTGTGGCAGAAGAACCGGCGAGCCGCGCGGCTGTTGTTGAACAGATACGTTTGGCGGATCAAGACGGGTACCGGGATAAGAGGGAACTGTATACCGAGCTGCATGCAGACTTGGAACTGAAAAATCCCGATACGTCAGTACAAGAGATGCTGGGCTTTTGGTATGGTGAATTTCATAAGTTTACGGTGTTGATGGACGGGGCCAAGGAAGTGTTGTCCGAACTGCGGTCGCGTGGCTTGAAGCTGGGTATTATTACCAACGGCTCACTCCGCACGCAGCAAGCGAAAATCGACCGAGTTATGCTGAGGGATTATGTGGATTCTATTATCGTATCGGGCGGCGTCAACATCCAGAAGCCTAATCCTCGAATTTTCGAGTTGGCTCTGAATGAGCTGGACATTGTCGATCCCGGCCATGCCTGTTATGTAGGCGATCACCCGACAAATGATATTCGTGGTGCACAAAGTGCAGGATTGCATACCATCTGGCTGGAAGGCTTTATGACGTGGCAGGAAACAGGCATTGTACCGGACTATCAGATTGGGAGTTTGCGTGAAATTACAGGTTGGCTGGATCGTCGCAGTTATTCAACGAATAAGGAGGAGGGTGCATCATGAGTATGGAGCAGCAACCGAATCCCATTCTCTTATCGTTCCCTGACCAATTCCAGACGGAGCGATTGACCATACGCGCTCCGCAATGGGGGGATGGGGCGGCAGTCAATGAGGCGATGAGAGAGAGTGCGAATGAACTGCGGCCTTGGCTTCCGTTTGCAAGAAATCTTCCTACGGCAGAGGAATCTGAAATCCGTTCGCGCCAAGCCAGACTTAAATTTCTGGATCGGTCTGATATGATGTTGTATATATTTGATACGGTTTCGGGAGAATTTGTAGCCAGCAGCGGTCTGCATCGTATTGATTGGGATGCACGAAGATTTGAAATTGGGTATTGGCTCAGAACATCATGGACCGGAAAAGGCATTATAACAGAGGCGGTGCACGGTATTACGGATTTTGCCATACAGCATTTGCATGCCAATCGGGTGGAGATTCGTTGTGATTCCAGAAACACGCGCAGCGCCAAGGTAGCGGAACGTGCAGGTTTTACACTGGAGGGGATTTTAAGAAACGTCGAGTATGATGAAGAGGGAAGCATGGTACACCAAATGGTTTTTGCCAAGGTGCGTGGTATTGAATTTTAGTATCCTCACACGAACAGTTTGGAAGTTGCTGATACGTTTGTACGATATTACGGAGGCTCATTATGATTAATTATATTATGAAAAATACAGACAAGTTGGTGTGCATACAATATGACATCAGCAAAAGGTTCAGCAATCTTGCAAGCGCTATCCAAGAGAGTATGCTTTACGAATTTCCAGCAGCTTGGCGGAGATGTCCCAGCATTAGGACAGGTGATTTAGCATGAGGAGCGTTCGTAAGAGCGTCATTAGGAAGGCCAATCGGGAAATAAAGGCGAAATTCCGCTGGAAGGCTCGCGCTGCGTACCTAATTGCTGTGCTGGTCACGATTTTGTTGGGTTTGGGAAGCCGAGTTTACTCCTCCCGGTTGCCTGAATTCGTTGCTGATCACTTTGGGGATGCCTTGTGGGCGTGTATGATTTATTTTGGGCTGAGAATGTTGTGGGTGAATCGTCAATTGTCTGTAGCCCTGTGGGGCAGCTTGCTGTTTTGCTTCGCCATTGAGTTCAGCCAGATGTACCAGGCTCCCTGGATTAACCACATTCGGGCAACGACGCTGGGCGGCTTGGTGCTTGGGAAAGGGTTCCTGACCGCGGATCTGATCAGGTACACGGTTGGCATTGTGGTATCTTGGGCGCTGGATCAAGGTTGTCAAAAGCTGGCGGGGAGCAATACACGTAGAGACAATGACAAACCACTCAAATAACCTGAAAAGCGAGGGTTGCGCTTGAAACAAAAGGGAAAGCGTCACAGGTTGTTCGGTAAGATGATTGGATTATGCGCAGGGTTCAGCTTGTTGTTTGCAACCATACTTATCCCAGGGCAGGCACTGGCCGAAAGACAGCTTGCGGTGCCTCTTCGATTTGACTTTGGCCCTGGGAACGTAGCTGACGGCTACACCCAAGTCACTGCCAAGGATGTTTACACGCCTGAGCGAGGCTATGGATTTACCGATCTTTCCAAAGTGAATGAAGAGGATCGTGGTGGAAGTGATGCTATACGCTCAGATTTTGTTCGTGTTCAAGGATCATCATTTGTCGTCAATTTACCACCTGCGGATTACACGCTTTCTCTAATTGCCGGAGATACTGCCGGAAACACAGACATTACGGTTAAAGCCGAGTCCATCGTCAAGGTAGAACCTACTGCCAAAACAGCAGGACAATTTGTCGAGGCTGGATTTGAACTTGCACTCATCGATGGTCAGCTCGAATTGTATTTCTCAGGTAATGAAGCGAAGATTAACGCTTTGGTTATTACTCCAAAGGATGCTCGAACGGCTGGAGAACACCCTTCGGTATACCTTGCGGGAGATTCTACGGTTCAAACCTATAAATCCGCGATGAAGCCTCAGGCGGGCTGGGGGCAAAAGATTGCTCCGTTCTTCACAGATGAGCCTATTTTTGTGAACCGTTCTATTGGTGGACGAAGCACGAAAACCTTTCTGGTACAAGGGCGGTTAGATGATATTTTACGCAATATCCGTCCAGGAGATTATCTGCTCATACAGTTTGGGCATAATGATGCCGCGATCAACAACCAAGAGCGTTATGTTTCACCCGCGGATTACAAAGTTTACTTAAAAACCTACATCCAAGGAGCCATCCAACGCGGTGCAACACCTGTGCTAATTACTCCTGTTGGCCGCCGGGATTATGATGCGGCAAGTGTCTCGTTTCGAATTAGTTTCCCGGAATATGTGCAGGCCATGAAGGAAACAGCATCGGAGACAAATGTTGCACTGGTCGATCTTAGCCGCTTGAGTGTAGCGTACTATGATACACTTGGCCTGGAAGGAACACTCCCGTTATTTTTACATGTGGAGCCAGGGGTGTATCCTGCATTTCCTGATGGAGTGAAGGATGATACACATTTTCAGGAATACGGTGCGGAGCAAATAGCTCGGCTGGTAGCTCAGGGAATACGTGAGTTGAATATTCCTTTATCCTCTTATGTACAGGCGGAAGATTCGCAATAAAACATTATTTCCATAGTCATGGTATACTTAGAAAATAAGCTGGCCCTACCCAAAGATAGCATTGCTTAGGCTTGGGTAGGGCTTTAATGTTCTGGATCTTAAGGAGGAAGCGAGAATGACAGTCGCTCAACTTCATAATCTTATTAACGATCAACTCCTGTACAATCAGCATCGGAGTTTATTTTATATGCGCGAGGGTTCTGTTCTGTTAGGACCTTCAACGGAAATGACGTACTGGCTGACGCAGAGAAGCTCGGAACTGATCCTCATGCTTCAAAGCTTGAAGCGCCAGCATACGTATAATGCTTTTGTGACGGATGTAGCGGCTAAAATACTGTCCCAGTTTGTAATTACCAATCAGTATCTACATTTTCACACAGATCATGCGAGGGAGCTTACGGAGCTGTATGATCGACTTTTCACCCGGATTGAAAAGTTGTTCCAGAAGAAATTCATAGATAGAGCAACCCTGGACTTGCTGCTCCAGCAGCATTACGGGCATTTGAGAGATTTTTTAACTCGTACCAATGGACGTGAAATGTTTGCTAAGTATGCAGAGTGTGAGTATACCTTTTGGATACCTTGTGAGGAGTATACGCCAGAGTTGCAAGCCAATCTACTGGGATTGGACATTGCTCGTTTGCAAGAGCCTGTTCTAGACGTGGGTTGCGGATCTGAGGCACGGTTAGTTACTTATTTACGTGCCTGTGGAATTGAGGCTTACGGAACAGATCGGTTGGCTGAAACAGAAGGTTGTGTCACTCAAGGAGATTGGTTAGAGATCACCTTTGGAGAACGTGCATGGGGGACGATCATTTCACATATGGCATTCTCCAATCATTTTATACATCATCATCTGAAGGCAGATGGTAATATTCATGAATATGCTCGCAAATATATGGAATTGCTTAGAGCCATTCGGCCAGGAGGGAGTTTTATTTACAGTCCGTGCCTTCCGTTTATGGAAGAGCTTTTGGATGCCCGAAGGGGTTATCAAGTAGAGTATATCCAGTCATCTGAAGGTTACAGGGCCACGAAAATAACGCGTATACATTCATAAGCGCGAGTAGTAGTCTATTCATTTGTCAGATTCATTCTTGGAATGGTAGTATAAGGATAGATATTACTCTATTTGGGATTCTGTTAATGATAGAGATTCTCATGACGCTAATTTGACACCATTAGAGGATGATCATTAGCAGCATGGCTGCCATGAATAATAATGATTAGCCTACGGATAACGGAATTTTCAGGAAAGATTAAACCATATTTTCCTAAAAGCCGATATATGGGAATGAGGCGAGAACATACTGTTATTATACCCGCCCGAAAATGGATGTATATAATTTGGGTTAGGAGAGTAGAAGAAGTGTCAGATCTGTATACGAAAAAAGAAGTAGAAGATTATGTAACGAACGTGGTTTTCGAACGACCTTTAGGTGTAAGCATTTCAGCCATTTTATTGATCTTTAATGGAGCACTTCTGTTGGTGACCCAGCTATTGACGCTTAATGCATTAAATGAGGCTTCTACGTTAGTAGGCATTTGTAGGGGCATGTTTCAAGGGTTTATCGCGTTACTCGGTTTGGCAGGGACGACTGCCGGTGTCGGCATGTTATTTGGTAAGAAGTGGGCTTGGTGGCTGGCAGTATTTTATTTTACATATGAGACCATGCGTTATACGTGTGCAATTCTGTTTATTCCGGATGTCCCTCCAACGTTGGGCGGTGTACAGCTAAACCCTGCTCTATACTACGTAAAATATGGTATGCGTATTATTTGGAATTTGTTGTTTACGTTGTTCATGTGTCGTAGTAAAGTGACTGTTTTTTTTCAAACAAGTGAAAGCAACAAGTGGAGAGCATGTATTGTATTATTCTTCATAAATGGAGTGATGGTTGGGATTGGCTGGTGGCTGATAAGATAGGTTCTTCGATGTGAAGGAGATGGATAATGTCAATGGAAACGTTTCCGATTTTAGAAACCGATAGGCTTCGTTTAAGACAGCTTACAGTAGGGGATGCGGAGGATGTGTTCGGCTATTTCTCCAAGGATGAGGTCACACAATATTATGACTTGGAAAGCTTTACAGAGGTAGAGCAAGCCGAAAAATTTATTCGTTCGATGCTAACCAGATATGAGAAGCAAGAGGGCTTTCGTTGGGGGATTACGTTAAAAAAAGCTCCTGAGCGGATCGTGGGTACAATTGGATTTCATAACTGGCAGAAGAAGCACTCCCGTATTGAAATCGGCTATGAGCTGGCACCGGAATATTGGCGGCAAGGTCTGATGACGGAGGCGATGAAGGTGGTCGTGGATTATGGCTTTCATTTGCCGCAGGTTCACCGTATAGAAGCCTTCATTGATCCAGATAACGAAGGCTCCAAACGGCTGCTACTCAAAAGTGGCTTTACTAAAGAGGGTCACCTGAGAGACTATTTTTATGAAAAAGGTCAATTTGTCGACGCTGTTATTTTTGGATACCTTCGGGAAGAGCATCCCGTGGATCGGTAAGTTTACAAATACCCTTTGTCCCCGTAAGGCTGGAGTCGATCAAGCCAGGTCTGCTCCAGCTTTGCTAGTGCATCTTTGACATCAAAGAACGCTGAGTCCTTTTTCTTCAAAACGTCCAGCACTTCAAATTCAAACGAATCTTCGCCATACTCATTCCATTCCTGTTGTAGTTGTTTATTCTTAAATCCACCCATGTTCAGCTCAAAACGCCGTCCATTCAGCGACTTTAAATTCAGCGTGGAAGAGACGAAAATTTTCCCATTACGTGTATTTCGAATGCAATAGATTCCTGCCTCTGTCTTCATCTCCATGTACTGCTGCACCAATTCTTTTCTTCGATTCATTGTCGAATCCTCCTATTTGAGCATTTTGCATAAATCCCAAGAGCATTTTCAAATCAGCAATGTATAGATCGAAACGATTTAGTTCGTCTATATATTGTACCTACGAGCGTTGGGAATCGAATTATGCAAATTGCTGATTTCATAAACGTTGAGATTCAAGATTCCTTCAACCAATATTCACTGCCATCCGGCTTACGATCCAATAGATTGTATTCAATCATATATCTTCGCACCGTGACATAATCGTCATATACTTCCTGTAAAATCGCATTGATATCTTTCTCAAGATATATTTGTCCCTTTACAAAACGGTCCGCAATTTCACGCAGCACAATCAGCTTGTGCTTTTCTTGCATTTTAAAGGTTTTCAGGCGTCCGTCCGTACCATTCGGAAAATACTTCGTGAGTACCTTTTGCCGCTCGTTTTCCGTAATGTTGTAGCGTTCGTCCACCATCCGTGCTCCTATGGGTACTTCTACAATGGCGGGAGCGTGGCGGTCCTTCTCCTTTAGCAGCTCCATTAATGTGAGAAATACCTTGGCCTGCCGTTCTTTTTCTTTGAGACCAAAGCGATGATTACGTATGGTGGATGCGCTACCGATTCCAGTTTCCTTTTGAATATCCGCATCGCCCATGCCTTGATAAAATAACTGAAGCAACCGATTCTGATGATCCGTCAGTCCAGTCAGCTTTTTGTCCAGACCGATCAAATAGTCAAAGACCGAACCGTACGTCCGCTCAATATGAAGGCGCATGTACCTCTCGGCGTCATAAAATACCCCTTGATCCTGATATATAATGCCTTGCTCATATGGCTGTCCGTCCAACAGGCAAATGACCTGCTCTCCTTGACGAATATATCCACGCTTCAGTTCTTCGATACCAGCATTCCAGAATAGTTCGGAATGATCCATTTTAGCAAACACCTCAATTAAATGATGATTATTTTATAGACAATATAACATTTTGTTTATTTTAAATCAATAAGTGGGATGATTCTTAAAGTATACTGGATATTCAAATTCATATAATGTTTAAAAAAGGATGTTATTGTTTTAAACATAATTTATGGCAATTTAAAAATATTTATATATTTTTCTTTATTTCGACAATCTTCGCTATATACAAATTTAATACGACATTGTTATCATATGTAAATCAAAATACATTTTTCTGAAAGAGGGCGAAATATGATTGAATTATAAATTATTTTTAATTTTAGTATTCTTCTAACTAGCCATTATCACTATATGCAGGAGGATGATTTTAAAAATGCAATTTTTTTTAAACGAAATGAGGCAGCGAGGGAAAGGAAAGAATGCTAAACAATTCTTTTTAATCATGCTTTGCTTATTTGTTTTTTTATCTCCGTGGAGCGTAGCTGTGTTTCCTCAAACAGTAGTGTCAGCAGCATTTACGGGTGGAATACCAGATCTGTATCCACCACCAGACAGAGGAGGATCAATTGGGCCTCCTGAAGAAAAGCCAACGCCTTCAGAACCATCGTCTACACATGAAACTGTAACGTTATCGGATGGTTCGATTGTACATGTACAGGCGAATTCTTATTACATAAGCCTGACTCGCAACAATGTCGTCATCTATTTTAAGGATCTTGGGGCCGCATTATCAGCTAAACTTTACAGTGCTTCTGCATCTTCCAATAACGCCATAACAGTCTATTACTTTTACATTAATGAGAATAATGGAGCCAAATCCTCGGGAAGTTTTACATACTCAGGAATTGTCTTAACCACTCCAGCCAGTCCACACATAAGTTCCAATATTACAGGGATGACGAATCAAAATGTTCTTATCCAATTGGATAGTGTACCTGCTAATTCTAAAAGCGAGTACAAAATCGGTGTGAACGGTCCGTGGACTCCATATAGTAATCCATTTCAGGTGTCTGAAAACACTACTATTTTTGCTCGTTATACAGATAAATACGGAAACCTCAGCACTGAGAATTCATTGGTGATTAGCAACATTGATAAAACACCACCTGCCCCACCGTCATTTAGTAATAGCCCTCCGAATGAAGTAGCAAATAATATCAGAGTGACAATCAACTATCCTACTGATGCAGCGAGAAGGGAATACCGTGTCAATCAAAGCGAATGGAAGGTGTATAACTCTCCCATTGATGTCAATGAATATGGAACGCGAATACAGGCACGCGCAACAGATAGTGCCGGAAATGTGTCGCAAGTTACGGAATCGGTAATAAATTTGATTAATAGAACGCCAGTAACGATTAAGGGCATTCCAGCTACCACGATTGAAATGGATGAGGGAGCCTCAAATAAAGATTTATCCGAATATTTTACAGACCCTGACCAGCAGCAGCTTCAATATTCGGGTACAAATTCCAACTCAGTCGTAGTCATCCACCAATTGGTCAAGGACTCAAGGGGGAATACCTCACTACTGAATTTGCAGCCCCAAAGTTCGGGAGAATCGACGATAACCATAACAGCTACAGACCCGTTAGGTAAGTCTGTATCGCAGAATTTTGTTGTAAAAGTTTTGGATACCAAATATATAGAACAATTGGCCAAAGCTGAAGCAGCGGTGGCACAAGCAGAGACAACCCAATTACAGACGGATGTAAATACAGCTATAGAGTTAATAAACAAACTTCGTGATCAGGACAAGGGCAAGCTTGTTGAAAGAGTAGTAGCAATACAAAAAATCATTGATACAAAAGCTGCCTATACTGAGCAATTGGCGATAGCTACGCACGCAGTTGAAAAAGCGGAAGCTTCAAAATTACAAACTGAGATTAATATGGCCCGAGCTCTAGTAATAAATCTCAATGATGCAGACAAACAACAGCTTAACGACCGATTAGATCATATACCAGCTATTGATGATTTGCCTAAGGATATAACAAGTCCTTCCAAACCTAAGAAATTAGTAGGCTCCAGACCTACGCCGAACAGCATTGTTTTAACCTGGGAAGCATCTACAGATGATGTTGGAGTCGTTGGCTACGATGTTTATCGTGATGGTCAAATGATAGGCAATACCAAGGAATTAACCTTTCAAGTAAACCAGCTAGAGCCTCAGAAAATTTACAGGTTTGCAGTAAAAGCCAAGGATGCGGCTGGTAACTATTCGGAATTTAGCAATAGTGCTAAAAGCGGCTTATCCAGAAAGTATAAATATATTTATGACGCTAATGGAAGGCTTGAGCATATCGAACAGGAGGGTCAGGTTGTTTTCCAATATCAATATGACTCTAATGGTAACCTGATAAAGATTATAAAAGTGAGCAGCTCCAAATAAATGATAAGTAATTTAATTTAAAGTCGGGAATGGAGAGAAGAACTTGCGATTTAGAACAGTAAGACGTCATATAGCGATAATCATGATTATTACATTTATTTTTGGCACAATTAGCGGCCTTGTTCCTCCAAATGTATTCGGTGCAGGGAAGGACAATTCGCAATATTCGGCGGATCAAATGGCTGCCCGATTTGGAGTCACATCATCTTTTCTTTCGGAACAGTTAAAGAAAGGTTATTCATTAAATCAAATTTATACAGCGTTATATATGGCTGAACAGGATCATATAAGCTACGATCAGGCAGTAGCTTCGTTATTTCCTTCAGAGGAAAACCAATCACAGACTGTAACAAGTGACGTATATAATAAGCTATCGGATGCTCCACTAGATAACCTGATTTCTCATAGTGTTACAGATGATGTTTATCCAACTGATGATTCTGTTCCTACGAACAAAGTCACTGAAGATGTATATAAGACGGATTTCCTGAAACTAAATCTCATGGCGAATGTGCCACAGCTTCCACCTATTAGAGAGGAAGCGCCCGTTTACAATAAATCTTCCTTTAATGAAGCACCTTATTCTGTTGGCGACGATAAAGAATCAATATCCACTTTATCAGGTAGCTTATCGCTGCAAAACACAGATTTAACTCTGCCTGGACGAAACGGACTGGGCTTTTCTTTGACGCGTCAATATGATACAAATCGTGCTCAATTTTTTGACAAAGGCGCTGAAATTGTTGACAACAGTGCTGCTGTGCAAAATTATTATGTCTACTTTAAGGCGATGATGAAACCTGTTACCAAGTCGTACAAGGTAGCCTATCAGCAAAAAAGATGGGTGCAAGAGGACACAGACGGTGATGGGAATGTTGATGTGAATACCTATAATCTTCAGCCGGAAACCAAAGTTATAGGCACATACACAACTTATGAAGCTGCTAGTCAAGCAGCGGGACAAAAAATAACCTATACTACAGCTCCAGAGTCCAGAGTAGAAAAGGACTCTCAAACGGGAAAATGGGAGAAGGCTTTTCCTGATTCAATAAAGTACAGCAAAGATGGATTTACGGGAACCTTAAACAAAGATGGTCAAGCCAGAGTCATCAAGGGATCTTATACAGGTCCTAGTTCTAAAAATATATTCTGGGAACAATGCAGCGTTATGAATACATTCTACTATGATAGTGCTGGTAACGCTTCGCGATACTTTCCAGGTAGCCCGGCATGTGGAGACTCTAAAATGCATTATGACAGGGATTCATATGTAGGGGATTTAAGTTTATCATCTATGCTGGTTTATCCAAGATGCCCCAGTTACGCTCCTGGTAGAGTAATGTGTACCGAATCAGGAACGGCGTATTATTCAGGAACAGTGTTCAATCAGGGAACTGCTGATACCCGAGAATGGAGGCAAGATTATAGCGGAACTGTTACCAAGCCCGGTTATACTAGCGATATTGGTTATAGCGAGTGGACAAGTAATGGAAAAGGTGGAAGGACAAGAACGGCCTTTACCATGGAAGGATCGCCGCAAATTGAAACGATTGTCTCAGAGGGTCTCGAAACGGCTGTTCGCCGACAGACAGCACTATTTACAACTATTGCTGAGGCTGAACATTACAGGGATTTAATTAACAGCAATCCTCAGACTGAAATTCCGAGTGACGATGGGAATAAATATTATATTGCAGCAGATGCGGATGCTACCGTTTTTGCCGAGATTGTAGCCTATCAACCTTCATTTATCTTTCAAAACCGTACCTATCCTGCCTTAGAAGATCAATTGAATCCTCTTGGCAAGGGGTGGTCCTGGAATTTACCTTATGTAGAAACCAAAGAGGGCAAGCAGTACATACACTTGGGGGATGGTGGCAGCTATGAAATTGAGGGTGACCAGCTCAAAGGTTACGACTGGAAGGGACTGAGCTTCACTCCTGATACTTCAGTAACAGTTAATGGAGAAAATTCATCATATGCATTAACTTCTGTGGATGGAACGAAAAAACAATATTTCTCCAAAGATGGGCAGTTGCTGCAAATTGAAGATGCATACCATAACACGATAAAGTTCAATTATGAACTCAATGCTACTTATAAACGCAAATTGCTTAGTAAGGTAGAAGACGCGATCGGCAACTCGATTGATATTCAATATACGGCTTCAGACGTTACTTTGTCTAAAGGAAACCGCACAGTTGTCTATCATAAACATACAGAACAAGGTGTTGAATTACTGGATTCAGTTACAGATGCCGAAGGCAGAAAAACGACATATTCCTATACATTGGCACCTGCCAAGTTTAATTTGAGTGCGTCACATCCAGAAAGACAAATCTCTAATCCGTACGCTTTGTTAACCAAAGTATTTCATCCTACTGGAGCCTCTACTTTGTATACTTACGAAGACCAGCCAGTAAAACGCTATATTGGCTCCAATTCGGTAAACGAGGCATATCGAGCGGTCTCACGTGTAGATCAAATCACATATCAAAATAATCAAACGGAAAACTATAATCAGGAAACGATTCATTATAATTCTGATATGGGTGAGAGCTACGTGAAAGATACTTCGTTCTCTACTGTAACAGACAATGGATTAGTTCGTTCGACCTTCAATTATACTAAAAAGTTTATTAGTGCAGACACGCCACCACAGTATTACCTGGATCAATCTGTGGTTAAAGCAGGAGATTCTGAAAAGAGCACAGCTTATCAATACGGTAAGCAGGTGACAGGCAAAGCCTATACCGTACCTGTTCCAACGCGTACCTCGTCCAGCAATAATCAAAATGGAGACGTTTTGACAACTGCTGCTGAATATGATGATTACGGTAATATGACAAGCTCAGTGGATGAAAAAGGTTCACAAACTGCGTATACGTATGACGACAAGCATAGGATTAAAACCATTACAGAACCGATTGATTCTAACAGCACTGGAGTTACAGAGTACACTCGAAACCCACAAGGGAAAGTAACACAGGTCGTCGTCGCCAAGGATCATTCCGGGGGAGAATTACTACAAAAAGTAAATTATTCGGGTATTGATGCTTACGGAAATACAACCGTTCAGACGATTGCGAATGGTAATAAGTCCGTGACTACAACAACGGAATACAGCGGTGGCTACGATCATGCTTTTCCAACGAAACAAAGTGTGGAGGTTACAAATATTGATGGAGAAAAATCTACGGTAACCATTCAGTCAGATTATGATAAGTCAACTGGTTTAATCACTTCCTCGCTGGATGGGAAAGGTCAGAAAACTGAGTATCAATACGATGCTCTTGACCGCGTAAAGGCTGTAACTTATCCGGACGGTAAAAGTATCCATGTAGCCTACGATGATCTCGAGAACACCGTAACGGTTACGAATGAGCTGGGGATACGAACAAAAACACGTTACAATGCTTTAGGCTGGAATATCGAGTCGGGGCTGTATGAAGGTAACGATTACGTAATTAAGTCCAAATCAGCTTATGACGCTAACGGAAGATTAGTGTCCAGTGAAGATGCACTTGGGCATCTGACACGATATGGCTATGACGCTTGGAGCCGTACAACCTCGACAGCCTATGCGGACGGTTCAGAAGCAGGAGTTAAGTATGATGATGCTCTACGTCAAGTAACTCAGCGAGATGGTGAGCTTAATGAACAAATTCAAATCTACGATAAATGGAACCGTCTGGTGCAAAATAAAGAAAAATCAGCAATGGACGGTAACGAGAAAATAACTTCCAAGATAGAGTATGATGCTGTCAACGACCAGATTTTAAAACAAACCGATGCCAATGGTAATGAGACTCAATTTTCATATAATGCCTTGGGTGACCAAACATCTGTGACGGAGCCCAACGGTGAAACGACGAAGTACACTTACGATATGCTGGGCAATCTCACTCAGATCACATATCCGGATGGTCATGCCAAGGTGAAGGCGTATGATGAATTGGGTAGAGTGATTCAAACCAAGGATGAGAAAAACCAGGTAGAGAAGCGTTATTTTGATACCAATGGGAACTTATCCAAGAAAACAGATCGCAACGGGAACGTCACTTCATTTGAATACGATAGCCGTAATCGCTTGAAGTCGCGTATAGGAAAAGATGAGACGGTCAGCTACGTATATGATGCTGCGGGCAAACGCCTAAGCATGACAGATCAGACGGGTACAACATCCTATGCATATGATCCGTATACGGAGCAATTAGATACCTTGTCTTACCCGGATGGTCTAAAGCTCTCCAATCAGTATGATGCTAATGGGAATCGAGCTGAAATGACAGGACCATTTGGCGAGCAAGTAAACTACACGTATGATCAATTGAACAGATTGAAAACTGTAGGCAATATAAAAGATAAGCCTGTTTCGGAATATTCCTATACCAAAAATGGATTGCTGGATTCAACAGTATCTGCAAATGGTTATCGCCAGCAAAACAAATATAATGGGATTGAGTTAGTTGAATTAAAGCACACACGATCTGATGCGGAAACGAACAGCTTTCAATATAGCTACGATCCAGGTAAGAATATTACGAAACGTACTCAAAATGGTGTAGAGGATACCTTTACTTACGATAAGCTGAATCGGATTGCTACCTCCACCGAAAATCAGGATGCTTATTCGTATGATGCCAGAGGGAATCGTCTTACGATGGAAACGGAGAGACCTCCTCACACTAAGCAACGTGAGAACAGCTTTGACGATCAGAACCGTTTGACTCAAGTCAAGGTTGACGGAAAACTCGTAGAGTACCGATACAACGGGGATGGATTGCTGACAGACCGTATACAGGATGGCGCTCATACCCGATACTACTACGATGGAAACAGTGCCCAAATCATAGCAGAGGCTACGATTGAAAATGGAAAACCTGTTTTAAAAGCCAATTATATTCGCGGTCTGAAATTAGAGGCTATAGCCTATGCGGATCAAACAGAAGCCTATCCCGTCTATAATGGTCACGGAGATATTATTGAAATCAGAGATTCATCTGGAGCCTTGCTGAATCAATATCAATATGATATCTGGGGCAATGAAGAGGTCAAGGAAGAGAAAGTTCACAATCCATTCCGTTACTCTGGCGAATTATGGGATGATACAACGGAATTACAATACCTGCGCGCTAGATGGTATGATCCTGATAGTGGAAGGTTTATTAATGAGGATCTATATGAAGGAGAAACAGAAAAACCATTAAGTTTAAATTTGTATACCTATGTAACAAATAACCCGCTAATATTTACTGATCCAAGTGGACAAGACCATGTATTTAGTCAAAATTATTACAATTATCTTATGCATGTTATGGAACACGGATCAAAAGGTAACTCTCAATGGGCGAATGCTCGATTAGATGAAGAAAGATATTATGTCGATCCGAATAACTCCAAAGATATAGTGTCGTATAATGAATTAATTCGTGCTGATGCAAATGCAAGAGAAGATTATACTTCTGAGTTTATTATGGATACCATAATTAGTGCCGGTGTAGATGGTTTCATTATTAAAGGTGGAACCTCCATAGGTAAATCGCTTGTATCAAGAGTCTCACGTTTATTTACTAAACAAACAGCAATTGAACTAGGCTTTGAAGGAGGAAAGGCTGGTGAACAGTATTTAGCAAAATCACTTGCCTCCAATCAAACGCAAGTATTTTTTAGCACGTCACTAGGAAGACGATATATCGATGTCATGAAGGATGGGATAGCTCATGAAAGTAAAGTCGGATACACATCACTGACTTCATTTGCAAAAAAACAGATTCAAAAAGATATAGAGCTTATTCAGACGAGAAAAATTAAGGGAGCAGTTTGGCATTTTTATAAGAGTGGCATTACGGGGAAAGTAGGAGCAACTAAACCTTTGTTAGACATGCTCGATGCAAACGGTATTAAATATATAATTGAGAAGGTATATAAATAGGAGGCCAAGTAAAATGGACTATAAATTAATGCAACCACCTTTTGAGATGAAAGAATACTCAGAAATGAATAAAAAAGAAGCGAAAGAACATTTTGATTGGTTTAAACAACAAATACCTTCGCGTTTAGAGCAACTTGGTGCATTTTCACAGATACATCTGGATTATAGTGATCGTTCGCTTATAGATATTTGGGATTGGTATCTAGCAAATGTACAGATTCAGAATAAAAGTACATCAGAATTAAAAGAGGAGTATTCAAAATCTTCTAAATGGATGAAAGAATATATTAATGACAAAAAGGTTAGTACCCAATCCAAAGCTTTTACACTAGACATCGGAATTTATTTAGGGGAAGTTGTAAAAAGTAATCATAGTGGGTTGGACTGGGGTATTATTTTTAAACCAAAGTCTTATATTAGCGTAAATCGCCCTGTTATCACTGGTTTGACTAGGCAAAAAGATATGGATGTGATCATGATCGTAACGAATGAAATGTATCTGGTTTTAGACGGTGAGCGTAATCCTAATGCTCTATTCGACATTTATCAGACGTGGGAGAAATATATTTAAAATAGTAAGATTTTTTATAAATAATATAACGAAAATTGCAAAAATTATATTAACCACATGTAAAAACCTCTTACATGTGGTTTCTTTTTTGAAGCTTAGTCCAACAAGTACTAATGATTTTCTAAGGAGAATGTTGTATGAAAATATCAAAGATTATTAAACAAACCATCGGGAAGAAATTGGCTGCTTTAAACTTTGCTTATGAGCATTTAAATAATACTTGGTTTTTTACAAGAGTAGTCAATGGATTTAAGGAAACAATCCAAATCGATAAAAGTTATTGGACAGAGAATGCAATACGCATTACTTTTATGACTGAGTCCGAATCAGTTAATAGTTTTTTTTTCATTGATGGATCAGAGATGGAGAAATTTCATTATTATGAGGATGAAGAGTCATTACGAGATATATTTATCACCCTAGAAAAGATTATTGATCAGTGTGCTCTAAAATGGTTTGAAGAGAATGTGCCTAAAGATACGCTTCCTCCTGCTAACTTTTTAGATAAAGGATGGTTTGAGAAGCTACAGAAATTTGTCGAGGTAAATAATCTGAACTTTAAAGATGAAAATTCATTAAAAACCATCGAAGCTTTGCTAAGTTCAGAACCGACGGAGGAAAACGTTCTGTTATCAAGCTATTTCTTAGGAGAATTTTTTATCCATACGTTAGACGGTGAGTGGTATTACGATCAAAATTATGGTCCTTCTATTAAAAATATAGGTGGAATTAGTAATTTTAATAGAGAACCTTATCAAATCTCTAACAGTTTTGCTTCTAATCCTCAAAATAACTCAATTATTAATCACTATCAGGCCCTTGCTGGAACTGTAAAGAATCTTCAAGGTAATAGGAAATAATAATGTTAATTGAGAGCAAAAACATGTTCCGATTTTATTATTCGGTCTAAGATGATTCTTTAATAGTGAGTTTGCACTCCAACCACATGGAATAATTCTGTGTGGTTTTTCTTTTCTATGGGTTTAAGAGGAGTTGTGATACTGTATCGACTGTACAAGTTTATACAGGATAAAAAAGGAGTGAAAGGAGGGAAATATATAAGTGAACTATAAATTAATGCAACCACCTTTTGTCATGAAAGAATACTCTGAAATGAGTAGGAGAGACTGTAAAAAATTAATCACAGTGGGTTGGATTGGGGAGTTATTTTTAAACCAAAGGTCTTATATTAGCGTTAATCGCCCAGTTATTATTGGATTCAGGAACAAGAAATGGATGTGAGCAGGATTGCATCGAATAAAATGTTTGCAGTATTAAAGGGAAAACGTAACCCTAATGCTTTATTTGACATTTATCATACATGGGAAGAGTTTATTTGAAATCACGGATAGGAAGGGATTACGATGTTCGAATCTAATTGAGTGGGAAGATCGGTAAAAAAGCATTTTAAATATTATATAAAGAACTGAGAGCCGTAAGCAAGTTAACGGCTCTCTTCTTCGTCTTCTGGCAAGTATTCGATCAGTTCACCAGGGAGTACGCCAAGGGTTCTACAAAGTGTATTCAAGGTTGGAAAGTCAATTCGGGCGTTTGCGTTGGAGGCCAAAGCTTTAACCGTGTTCCTATTAATTCCCGTAATAGAAACAATATCTTTCTGTTCTAGTCCACGGTCTTTCATAATTTTATCAAGAGAAAATCTAATCACAACAATTCCTCCAAAAGTAATCAAGTAAACTAGTTGACAAGTGTAGGTTAGGGATATATATTTGTAAATAAGTAATCTAGTTAACAAGATTATAAGTAAACTAATTTAATGCCTTCATAGTATCAAAATGCTTTAAATTTAGCAACAGTCACTATTTTGATAATCCTAAAACAATTAATGCGAGAGGAGGGGAAAATAAACGGAAGGGATCTAGTCTGTATCATCCTCTACATACTCGATAACATCTTGAACATGGCAGTCTAGAGCTTTACAGATTTTATCTAGCGTATCAAATTTCACACCGTCTGTTTCTTCGTTGTAAAGTTTGGTGATTCCGTTTCTATGTAATCCAGTCATGCGGGAAAGCTCAGCAATATTTATTCGTTTTTCGCCCATAATACGGGAAAGATGAATCTTTATCATATTTTCCTCCAGCTAAATGCATTCTATAGTGTTAAAAAGCAACATCAAAGTATTGACAATAAACACTGTTCGATGTATTTTGAAAACAACAAAAATAACACTGTAATGTGCATTTGGTTTATTGAAATGTTATTTGTGAACGTCGTAGTAATATGCTTATCGTACCAAAACGTTTTACAATTAGCAATTAATTATCGTTCAACCACCTAGTTTGAAAAACTACCTGTAGAAGAAAGTATATTGGCAAATAAGAAACTTTGAACAAAGGAATGGAGCGAGGATATATGACAGAATGGGTAATGGGATTGGAACGGGTATCCATGGTTCAGGGGCCATATGATTTACCTTATATGTATGAGATATGCGAAGGGGTTCTTTATGACCATCAATACTTCTTTTACCTCGAAAATGGCATACTGTGTTTGCGCCATGTGAAGAAGGTGGAGCAATCATTTCATACACATCTTTACCTAGATGGAGAGAGCGGAGGATTGCAACTGGCAGAGGGTGTACAAGGGGAAGTTATGCAAGTTGTCACGGAGATCATCGAACGCTTACGCGCTAAGGATGGACTGACATTTTTATTCGATGAACTGCTGTGGCTACATGGTAGGGGACCCATTGAATTAAACCTTTTCAATAAGAAGGATGCAGTGACCCTAAGTGGCAGACAACTTGCGACGAAATAAATGAATTTTATGCTCTATATCATGGAACTTGTATAAAAAAATTATGATTTCAATGAATGTACCAGTTGTTGACTGATAAAAATGAGCGGATACCGAATCAATATGGTCAATTCCACCACAACAGCATCACCAGAGGGAGTAAATCCAAAATCACCTCCCAATAATATGTTTTGCTGCTGCTTTGATGAAGGAAATTCCGGTTCATCCAAGCCATAATGTTCTTTGAATCTCTCTTTCGTTTCATGATCTATGACAAGGTTATCCTGTGCAAAGGTATAGCACATAGGAACACTTAACTGTATTAAAAGAAGTAATGCAACGGGTATAAGCACTTTTTTGCTTTGCATGGTTAGCTCCTATGATCTCTGTTTTTGACCTCTTAACTTTTGTATCTACCATAATTGTATGTACTTGTCGAGCATTTGAGAGGAGATATGGATAAAGCCACTTCTGCACTGGATTCGGAGGCAGAAGTGGCAATTCAACAATCGCTGGCGGAATGGTCTGCTGTATGACTTTTTTAATTTGCCTATAAAGATTCCTGAAGGGTCTTGGAAGAAGTGCTGTAATCAGCATAACGGGGAAGCACAATAGTGTAGTATATTCCTACAATAACGGTACAGACCCCAACTAATAAAAACAAGAGCTCAATTGGAATAAATGAAGGGAAGCTTAAAGCAATGAAACCTAATGTAAGAGACTGGGACAGCATCATTAACGGATTAATCAAACCTTGCACTCGTCCCATCATTTGAGGATCTACAATACGAGGAAGCCATCCTCCTATACCAATGTTAATGAACGGAAGTATCAGTGCAATGACAAAATTGATAATCAGAAAAGCATAGAGGTGGTTAACAAATCCAAGTGTGCACATACCCATTCCGGCTACCAGAACTCCCGCTGCAATCATTTGGTGTAGCTTTAGCTTGGCGGAGATGAGAGATGCGATTAGGGTACCAAGCAACACACCAGCTCCAAAAATAATACCTGTCCATACCATATACTGCTCATAGTTGTCTGGAGCTAGCTTATATTTAAGAATAAACATCGGTAAAACGCTAAAACCACCATTTAAAATACCGAACATAAAAAAGCCTGAAACCAACCAAAGCAATAGTCTGTTGCGTAATATGTAAAGAAACCCCTGTTTAAAATCGATCATGACAAGTTTGAATTTTAATTGTTTGAATTGATGTGCTCCGTTCGGAAGGCGTACTTCCTTTGGAATTTTGCAGGAACGAATAAGCAGTGCAGACACAATAAAAGAAACAGCATCAATTAGGATGGCTCCAGTAATTCCAAAGTGCCAGTAAACGACGGCCCCTAGAGTTCCTCCAAATAACATGAAAAGACTCCCCATCATTTGATTGAGGCCTGCGGCAATGGTGTAATCATCTTCGTTTAATATCCCCTGTATAATGGCACTTTCGGCTGGGAAGAAAAATTTGGAGGCAGCACTACGGATGAAGAGGAGGGCAAATATCAAAGGAATCGAATCGACCCAAATAAAAATAAGCAAACATAAGGATAAAAAAGCGCTGATCCAGTCACAATTAACAGCAATTTTTTGTCGGTCCATCCGATCTGCTAGCACTCCAACCACGAGAAATACTACCAGCATCGGAAGCGAATACATTAACTCGGCAAGCGTTGCATAGTATGGCTGATTTGTAAACCGTTTCAACAAATAAAACATGAATGCAGTAACCCCGATAATTCCTCCCATTTGTGAGGCGAAGGTTGCCAGAAAAAACCTGACATAATTCTTGTTTCTGAGTACTTGTTTTAATCCAGTCACAGTTCCATCCCTTTCGCTTTCAAAGCGGTTTTTAGATGCCTAAGTAAAATAATAGTGAAAAGTAGGAATATTGTACAGAAAAGTGACTTTAATGTCACTTTAAGTTTGAATTTGCATCGTATCGGACCCTCTACCTTTTAAATTCTGCTGTTAACGTAATCATATTGGGGTGGACTGGGAAGTTGTTTTCAAAATGGTTTGGCGTAGTATGAGGAGCAACATAAACTTAAATAACCAGCCGTCGGTTGATATCTGACGGCTGGTTATTTAAGTTGCCAGGTGTTTGAGTCTGACTCACAAATGGGTGTCAGTCTTCAATCTTAATGAAGCTAAATCCTCGCCATTTGTAGTGATTACTTTTTTATACCAGTCAAAGCTTTTCTTCTTTTTGTGGAATGGCCTCTTTTAATTGTCCGATATGTTGTCTGAAATAATCCATACGGTAATTGTCTATAATGGGAGGGAGAATTACAGAATAGCCCGATTCATCTCATTTACGCATGGATATGTTGAGAAAAAGGAAATGCTCATAGCTAGAAAACTTTATACAATGGAAGAGGAATAAGAATTGTGAAATTCGACTTTTGATGAAGGATTTCATATAATGTGAGCATATTGTGAACAACTTAAATTGAAGACTTAATAAAAAAATGAAAATGATTTCCGTCCAGCTATGAATTTCAAAATTTGACGGAGGGAACGAGATGACAATGGAAGAGAGCAGCAGACAGGTACCTTGGCAGGCGTATTACGGACCTAATCTAGGTTATGTGCAGGACCAGTATGAAAAGTATGTAGCGGACCCCGGAACAGTTGATCCGGCTTACCGCGAGCTGTTTGATCAATGGGGTGAGCCGCCACAATCCGAATACTCGGCTGCTTCCATGATAGACAACAAATTGCAAGGCCCCCCCACAAGTGCTTTGGGGCACCTTGACTCGAACACATTGCAGAAAGCGGTTACAGCAGGGAAAATGGTGTGGAATATCCGTGAATACGGACATTTAGCCGCCCAAATCGATCCGCTGGAACTGGATGCAGAGCAGGATACACGCTTGCTTAATCCAGCATCTTACGGTTTAACTGAACAAGACTTAAAGGCTTTTCCAGCCTCTTTAATATGGGATAACGCTCCTGCGGGAACACTTAACGGATGGGAAGCCATTCAACGGTTACGTGTAGCATACACAGGTCCGATTGCCTATGAATTTAGTCATATTCATAACGAGGAGGAACGCCGCTGGCTGAACAGCTATGCAGAATCCGGCTGGTCCTCCAAGCCACTCACAACACAGGAACGCAAGTCGTTGCTGGGCAGATTGGTAGAAGTAGAACAGTTCGAAGAGTTTTTGCATAAAACATTCGTCGGACAGAAACGTTTTTCGATTGAGGGTAATGATGTGCTTGTCCCTGTACTCGACGAGATTATTCGTCTAACCACAAATGCAGGAGCAAGTCATGTCCTGATGGGTATGGCGCATCGCGGCCGTTTGAATGTACTGGCTCATGTGCTGGGCAAGCCTTACAGTAAAATTTTCTCTGAATTTCATCATTCGCCGAATAAAGATTTGATCCCGTCGGAAGGTTCCACAGGAATTAACTACGGCTGGACTGGCGATGTGAAATATCATCTGGGTGCTGATCGTTTTGTAAAAGATGGGGGAGCGGTGCAGGCCCGTCTGACATTGGCGAATAACCCAAGTCACCTGGAATATGTGAATCCAGTGGTACAAGGATTTTCACGAGCTGCACAGGAAGACCGCAGTGAGGCTGGTTATCCGAAGCTGGATGTGAGCAAGGCAGCTACAATTATTATGCACGGTGATGCGGCTTTCCCAGGTGAAGGTATCGTGGCAGAATCACTTAATTTCACCAATTTGCGTGGCTTCCGTAATGGCGGCACGGTCCATATTATTGTGAATAATCGTCTGGGTTTTACAACGGAAAGTGTCGATTCCCGTTCGACCCGTTATGCCAGTGATCTGGCTAAAGGCTATGAAATTCCAATTGTGCATGTGAACGCGGATAATCCCGAAGCTTGTATTGCAGCAGCTCGTATGGCTGGCGAATACCGCAATCGTTTCAAGAAGGATTTTCTGATTGATCTGATTGGTTACCGTCGTTATGGTCACAATGAATCCGATGACCCGGAAACAACACAACCACTGGTATATCGTAAGGTGAAGAATCATCCGACGGTGAGCAAATTGTATGCTCAAAAACTGATGAAGCAGGGAATTGTGGATGAAGCGTTTAGTGCCGGCCTTATTGAAAAGGTCCAAACCAGACTGAAGGAAGCGCATGAGCATGTGAAGAATCAACCGGAACAAGAGCCGGAAATGACTCCTGTGAAGGCGAAAAAGAATCAGAGTTCTATGGTACGTACTGCAGTGGAATTGAAAAAGCTGCGCCAAATCAATGAAAACTTGCTCAAATGGCCACAGGCTTTTCATGTATATCCGAAGCTGGATCGAATTTTACAGCGTAGAAAAACCGCTCTGAACGAGGGAGAAAAGGTAGATTGGAGCTTGGCGGAGACGCTGGCTTTGGCCACCATTCTCGCAGACGGCAAGCCTATTCGTATGACAGGTCAGGATGCGGAGCGAGCTACATTTGCTCACCGTAACCTCGTGCTGCATGAGCCTGAAACAGGCCGTACACATTGCCCGTTGCATACTTTGCCGGAAGCACGTGCTTCGTTCAGTATTCATAACAGTCCATTGTCTGAGGCATCTGTCCTCGGCTTTGAATACGGCTATAACGTGTATTCTCCTGAAACGTTAGTGATTTGGGAAGCGCAATTCGGCGATTTTGCCAACTGTGCACAGGTTATTTTTGACCAATTCATTTCTGCGGGCCGTGCTAAATGGAGACAGAAATCGAGTCTGGTGATGCTGTTACCGCATGGTAGCGAAGGACAAGGACCAGAGCACACGAGCGCACGTCTGGAGCGTTTTCTCCAGTTGTCCGCACAAAATAACTGGACTGTCGCTAATTTGAGCAGTGCCTCTCAGTATTTCCATCTGCTGCGCCGTCAGGCTGCATTAAGCGAAAGTGAGGAAGCCCGTCCACTTGTGATGATGTCGCCGAAGAGCCTGATTCGTAATAATCGTGTCGCTTCGCCTGCTTCTGAATTCAGCGAAGGAGCGTTCCGTCCTGTGTTGGAACAGCCTGGTCTGGGGGCACGTCCGGATCGTGTAGAGCGCATTGTACTGTGCAGTGGCAAGATTGCCATTGATCTCGAAGAAGCATTGGAAAAGGATAAGAATGAGGCAGAAGAGCGTCTGCATATTATTCGTGTGGAGCAGCTATACCCTTTCCCGGAAGAGGAAATTCGGAATATTTTCGGCCGCTTCCCGCATGTTAAGGAGTTCGTATGGGCTCAGGAAGAACCTAAAAATATGGGGGCTTGGAGTTACATTGAACCTCGTCTGCGGAATGTAGTGCCACAGGGAGCGGAAATTCGTTACGCAGGCAGACCAGATCGTTCAAGCCCGGCCAGCGGTTATCAGCAAGTACACAGCCTAGAACAACAGCGAATTATTCAATCGGCGTTGAAGCAGGATTCCAAAAACAATATTACACTTGGGAGGTAGCGGCTGTGAGCGATATTATAGTGCCAGCAATGGGAGAATCCATCACGGAAGGAACAATCTCCAAATGGCTTGTGAAGGAAGGGGATTCCGTAGGACAGGGAGATGTTCTACTGGAGCTGGAAACCGATAAGGTCAATCTGGAAATTAGTGCGGAAGAAGCAGGTGTGGTCCAGAAAATCCTTCGTCAGGAGGGAGATACTGTGGTCATCGGTGAAGCTGTTGGCTTGATCGGAAGCGGCAGTGGTGATGCGGAATCAACCGGTGCTGGAGAAGTTGCAGCGACTCAAGCGCCTGAAGCACCGTCCGTAGCGACTTCACCGTCTTCCGTAGGAGGCGGCGTTAAAGCAGAAGAAAAGTCTGCATTGCCTATTTCATCGAATGGCGACGGGAATGGCCAGACGGCATCACCATCCGCCCGGAAGTTGGCGCGTGAGCGCGGGATTGATCTTGAACAGGTACAGGGAAAGGACCCGCTCGGACGTGTTTTCCAGGAGGACGTAAAAACGCATAACAGCGCTGAAGTGTCACGTGCAGCATCTGTACCTACGTCTCCCGCTACTAGCAAGCCTGCGCCTCCGTCTCCAGCACAAACGGAGTACAGCAAGCCTGTGGAACGCCAGCGGATGTCTCGACGCAGAGCGACGATCGCTAAGCGTCTTGTTGAAGCACAGCAAACAGCTGCCATGCTCACCACTTTTAATGAAGTGGATATGACTGCCATTCTCGATGTGCGTAAACGCCGTAAAGATAAGTTTAAGGAAAAACATGATGTAGGTTTGGGCTTTATGTCCTTCTTTACAAAGGCAGTGGTTGGTGCACTCAAGCGCTTCCCTACCGTGAATGCAGAAATTAATGGCGATGATATCGTACTGAAAAAATACTATGATATCGGGATTGCTGTATCTGCCAAGGAAGGTTTAGTCGTGCCAGTTGTAAGGGATGCTGATCGTCTCGGCTTTGCTGAGATCGAGAAGAGCATTGCAGATTTGGCTGGCAAAGCTCGCTCCAATTCACTTTCTCTGGCCGACTTGCAAGGGGGAACTTTTACTATAACCAATGGAGGTATTTTCGGTTCCCTGCTGTCTACGCCAATTCTCAATACGCCGCAAGTGGGTATTTTGGGAATGCATAAAATCCAACTTCGCCCGATTGCCATCGACGAGGAACGCATGGAAAATCGTCCGATGATGTATATCGCGTTGTCCTACGATCACCGGATTATTGATGGTAGTGAGGCGGTTCGTTTCCTGGTAACGGTTAAAGAATTGCTGGAAGATCCGGAATCATTGTTACTGGAAGGATAAAATAAAGGTAAGTGGATCTTCTCTTTACGTGTATGACAAAAGCAGACTCTTGCGAGTCTGCTTTTTTTCCTGCATAGTTATAACATAAGGCAACTGATATGACAGGCAGTAGATGTAGAGAAGGGCGGGAACTGTTTTGGGCAAAGACTTGCGCTATCCGATAGGATCACTCGTTGTTCCAGATACCATTACAGAAGAACAGCTTATCGCATGGATTCACGATATTGCTGAATTGCCTGCACAACTACGTCAGGCGGTCGAAGGACTGAATGAGCAGCAGCTAAATACGCCTTATCGCGAAGGGGGCTGGACGATTCGGCAGGTAGTTCATCATGTGGCAGACAGCCATATGAACAGCTATATCCGTTTTAAGCTGGCACTGACGGAGGATACACCCACGATCAAGCCATATGATGAGGGGCGTTGGGCCGAAATACCAGACGCCAGGGAGCTTCCACTGGAACCTTCGTTGCAATTGCTAGAAGGACTGCATGAACGGTGGGTGACCGTGTTGCGATCGTTGGGAGAAGATCAGCTACATCGATCGTTTATTCATCCTGAATCGGGCCGGACGATCCGCCTGGAACGAAACATCGGCATCTATGCCTGGCATGGCAAACATCATACAGCTCATATTACTTCCTTGAGAGAACGAAATGCATGGTGATTTTTAAAACTATACCCAAATGAAATATAAAGGAATTAAAAAGAAACCTTCAATCCCACTTTGATCGTGGTTTTAAAGGTTTCTTTTCTTATTTCCTCACAAGGCTGATGACTTGGGCGAGTTTGATTGTTCAGGTGCCTCGAAGGCTCCAGACAATGCGGAAACAGAGGTCACCCCTGTGTTAACATGACGGTCGAGCCAGTCTACGATGTCACTCATCACCTCGTCGCGGTTTGTTTCATGCAGCATCTCATGGCGACCGTCAGGATAGAGGCGATACTCCATGTCCTGAAGCTCTAGGCTTCGATACATTTCCACTAGTGACAACACACCTTTACCGAACAAACCCACTGGATCACGATCCCCGGCAAAAATATAAACTGGCAGTTTGGGATTGATGTGTTTCAGCGAGGAAGGCCAGTGGATTTCTTGCAATAGCCTGAAAAAATCCAGAAAAAAGCCTGTCGTGCAAATAGCTCCACATAATGGGTCATGTACGAACTGATCTACTTCCTCAGGATCACGGGACAGCCAGTCAAACGCCGTACGCACTGGACGAAAGGCGCGGTTAAAGCCGCCAAAGACCATAGCGTTGAGCAGCATGCTGCGATGATCCATTCCTTGCAGCTTGGCTTGCAGTAGAGCAACTTGCTCTCCGAGCTTTAGGAGACCACGTCGTCCGTTGGTTCCCGATAAAATAAACCCGTGATACGTTTGCCTATCATCATACATAATTTTCTGGGTTAAAAAGGACCCCATGCTGTGACCCAGCAAAAAACGAGACTGATCAGGGAATTCCTTAGCCGCAATTTCGCCTAGCTCCAGCATGCCGTTTGCCATTCGATTAAACGCATTAGCTCCCGGCATACCCAGCTTATCAGGATCACCAGCCGTGCGCCCGTGACCGATATGATCGTTGGCATACACACCATAACCGCAACCAGTAAGCTTTTCGGCCAGTCGAATGTAGCGATAGGATGTCTCGCACATACCATGCGAAATTTGAACAATCCCCTTAATGGGCAAATTCTGATCAGGCAGCCAGCGGTAGGCAAAAAGCTCTGTTCCGTCATTTTCAGCGATAGTGAAGGTGTATTCCCGCATAATTAGACATCACATCCTTTAAGCTTTAAGGAAGATAAGATCTAAGTACGGTCATTCCGTCATTCAGCGTGTAACCGCTCAGGTTAGCAGGCAACAGGAAGCAATCTCCAGCTTTACAGGAAAGAGACTCGGTATTATTGTTCCATGTTATGGTCCCACTGCCTTCACAAATCACGAGAATGGTGAAGCTGTCTTCCGTTGTAGAAAGTGCCCAACTTCCATCTACGATACCCTTTTCCACAACAAAATACTCACAGGCAGCCAGCTGGAGCCATTTTCCAGGCTGTAAGCCGTCCGTTTTCATCGTTGTTGCACCTGCACCCTCGTAGGAGGTTACATTGAGGGAATCCTCGATATGCAACTCACGAGGCTTGCCGTCTAGTCCGGGGCGATTGTAGTCATATAAGCGATAGGTAGTATCCGAATTTTGCTGGATTTCAGCAACGACAACGCCTGCACACAGTGCATGTACGGTTCCGGCGGGAATGAAGAACGTATCGCCTGCTTCGACTGGAACCTGGCGCAAACTGCCGAGGATGTCCCCACTTTCAAGAGCTGTGCGCAGACTCTCGCGAGTTACACCTTCGGTCAGACCATAAATAATCTTGGCATCTGGCTTGGCATCAAGCACGTACCACATTTCAGTTTTCCCTAATTCTCCGGCTGGAAGTCCTGCGTAATCATCTGTCGGATGCACCTGAACGGATAAGTCATCATTACAATCCAGTAGTTTGATCAAAAGTGGAAATCGTCCGCCTTTTTCCGATACACCCTTGGCCCCGAGCCAATCCTGCCCGTAGGTCTCACGGATTTCATCCAGTCCTTTGCCTGCCAGCTCACCATTGATGACCGTTGTTGTTCCGTTTGGATGATCGGCAATCATCCATCCTTCCCCGATATGTCCTTCTGGTGGGGTTAGACCAAATTGCTCTAAGGCCCGTCCTCCCCAAACTCTCTCTTTGAACTCAGGTTGAAATTGCAGCGGGTATGGCTTTAGCATAATTTCTCTCCTCCATAATGAGTAATGAGTGCGACCTAACAGAATAGGGAAATCAATAACGTGCCGCTGGGGCAATAAACTGGGATGAATAGCGCCCAAACGAGCTTGAAAAATGATATATGTAAGGCGGCTAAAAAAGCCGCTCATAACCTGAGTTTAAAATCCGACATTATTTCTTTTCAACCGCCACTACGTAAGGCGAAGCGGCTCGTTGTAATTGACGATAAATAATGCTTTGACTGCTGGAGACCGGGAGAGCTGAAGCCCATTGAAGGACGGCTTCTGCTTCTTCGCTGCCTCCAGCATGCCCTGGATAGAGTACGGCAGTCAGAATGCCGCGTGGTCGCAGCAATTGTAAGGCAGCATCAAGTGCGACGAGCGTGCTGTCTGTATGGGTGATGACAGTAGGATCGGCGCCTTCGGAAGGCAAGTAGCCGAGGTTAAACATGACCGCAGCGACTTTGCCATGCAGCATGTCCGGAACGGCCTCCTGCATTTGCTCATGACCTTGTAGCAGTAGCGATACTTCTGCTAATGAAGGCGAAGCGTTTTCTTCCAGTCGACGACGGGCGCAATGCAGTGCTTCTTGCTGGATGTCGAAGCCATAGACACGGCCCCGTTTGCCAGCAGCTTTTGCCAGAAACAACGTATCTGCTCCTGTGCCGACGGTGGCATCTATAGCAGTATCACCTGGCTGCACCCGCGCAGCCACCAATTGATGAGCGTAGCTCAGGACGGATAGGAACCCCATTTAAGGTTGCCTCCAGTATTTTCCCTGCCACGTTTCACGTGACTTCAGTTCATGATCGATGGCATTAAGCACTTCCCATTTTTTAAGCGACCACATGGGTCCTACTAGCAAATCGCGTGGGGCATCTCCGGTTAACCGATGAACGATCATTTCGGGAGGTAAAATCTCCAGCGTATCAACTATCAGCTTAACGTATTCGTCCTTTTCCAGAAAGCGTAGCAATCCCGCTTCATACTGCTTGACCATGGGCGTTTTGCGCATGAGATGCAGCAGGTGGATTTTGATGCCCTGCACATCCATAGCCGCTACTGCACGTCCCGTATCGAGCATCATTTCATGCGTCTCTTGGGGCAGACCATAAATAATGTGGGCGCACACGCGGATATTCCGCTTGCGCAGCTTTTCCACCGCATCCAGATAGCATTGAGTATCATGAGCACGGTTAATCAGCTCTGAGGTCGATTCATGGACAGTTTGCAGACCCATTTCAACCCACAGGTACGTGCGTTCGTTTAGCTCGGCAAGGTAATCCACTACATCGTCAGGCAGGCAATCAGGACGTGTAGCGATGGACAGACCGACAACGCCTGGCTGCTCCAGAATAACCTCAAAGTATTCTCGCAGTTCCTCAACGGGAGCATACGTATTAGTGTAGGCTTGGAAATAGCCAATATATTTGGCGTTTGGCCATTTTAGATGCTGCCGATCCCGAATCGTATTGAACTGGGTGACCAGATCATCACGACGACGCCCAGCAAAATCACCCGATCCGCGTGCGCTACAAAAGGTGCAACCCCCTTTAGCGATGGAACCATCGCGATTCGGACAGGTAAAACCCGCATCCAGCATGACTTTGAACACTTTATTTTGAAATTGCTCACGCATTTCGTAATTCCAAGTATGGAACCGTTTATCTCCCCACAGGAGAGGAGCAGGCAATAAATCTGTTTTCATGGGTGTACTCCTTTTTTTACGATCACCCTATTGTAACAAAAATCAGTCTTCATTGGGAATCATTTGACCGAACAAGTCAATAAAATGTGCGGATTTTATGGCGTTGCGGATTGAAAAAGGTTACACAATGTGTTATATTGTAAGCGGTACCAGACATACAATAAAAGGACTGTTTTCGATCCTGAAGATAAAAGTTATCCGTTGCTAATGATTATTCTTCAGGGAGGCAGCTATGCTGTTTCTATCGCCTGTTTTAGGGTAAGTGCACGTCGGTTCCATCACAAATAACCCGTGAGGTGATCTTTTATGAATGCGCAGGATAAGACGCGTATGGATAAAGTTACTGTTGAGTTAACCTTTGATGAGGCGTTGGCATTGACTGGTGTCCGTTTTGGGCAGGATCGTCAGATTGGAACGACCGCACGTCAAAAAATCAGAGCGGCTTGCCAAAAGACAATTGATTTTTCACCTGCTGATGGGGTAGACTATGAACAATTAAATTAGTTGGACCCCAATCCAAATATATTGAAAAAGGAATTTCATTTCCGTATCTTCAAGCGGGGGTGAAATTCCTTTTTCCTTGATAACAGAGTATATGGAGGAGTAACATGCGTTTACGCGGAAGAAAAGGAATACGGGAAAGTCTGGAAGAACAGCAGGATCTAGTCATCTTGGAGCCGGCACAGTATAAGGGGAAATGGCAGCAGGTTTTTGGTAATGATCGTCCCATTCATGTGGAATTCGGTATGGGTAAAGGGCAATTTATAAGCCAAATGAGCTTCCGGAATCCGGAGGTTAACTATATTGGCTTTGATATGTATGATGAGCTGGTTCGCCGTGCAACAGAAAAGTCTCGTCTGGCCTGGAGTAATTCAGAGGTTGATACGCCGCCTAATATCAAATTGGCACTGGCAAACATTGAACAGATCGAGAATGTTTTTGAACCAGGAGAGATTGAACGCATTTATCTGAATTTTAGTGATCCCTGGCCTAAAGCCAAGCATGCACGTCGTCGTTTGACGCATCCGCGTTTTTTGGACAAGTACCGTCAGCTTTTGAACAGCAAAGGACAAATTCATTTTAAGACCGATTCGGAGACACTGTTTGAGTTTTCTCTGAATTCGTTTGCCGATAGCGGTTTGCAGATGACGAATATTTCGTTAAACCTTCATCGTGAGGGGATCAACGAAGAGCATGTCATGACGGAATATGAACAAAAGTTCATGGGCAAAGGTATGAATATTCATCGAGTCGAGGTGCTGATCGGCAAAGATGCTTTGGAAGAGTACGGAAAAACACGTCTCGAAAAGTATGGGAAATAAAAACAGATCAAACGGATAAAATAAGACAGGGTGCTTCCTTTTAGGAAAGCACCCTGTTCGGTTCCAGTATATCCAGAATACTCTGTGCGCTCTGAAGAGGATAATATCGCGCTACATTATGGACGTGCTCCTGTCGCTTGCGGACGATTTCTGGAAAATCGTGTAGCAGTCGGTTCATCCATTTAACGACAACATCCAGCGAAGTAATCGGTTCTCCGAAGCCTTGAGCCGTAAAGTATTGACAATTTTCCTCCTCCTGTCCAGGGAGAGGTTTGTGAAACAGCATCGGAATCCCTTTGGCCAATCCCTCGGTGCATGTCATTCCGCCGGGTTTGGTGATGAGCAGATTCGATACCTCCATTAATTTGTCGATTTCCCGTGTAAATCCGAAGATATGAATATTTGGATGATTAAACCTAGGATCCAATTGCATTTTACGACGAATTTTATCATTATGCCCCAAACAAAAAATAAATTGAATGTTTTCTCTCCACTGAGTAAGCGAACGATGTATGACTTCGTCATTCATAAGGCCCCAGCCGCCACCCATAACGAGTACGGTCGGGATGGGTTTAAGTCCAAATTGTTCTCTAATTTCATCGTGCCCAGGATGTTCCCAAAAATTTGGATGAACGGGAATGCCGGTCACCTGGATTTTCGAGACGGGTACTCCGCGCGCGCGCAGCTTACGCATGACTTCAGGCGTAGATACAAAGTACCGGTCAACCTCGGGACTAATCCATGTTCCATGTGCATCGTAGTCTGTAATGACAGTACAAAGCGGAACATGTAAACCTAAGCGCTTCAAACGTGAAATTACCGCGCTTGGGATGGGGTGAGTACATACCACCAAATCGGGACGAAGCTGCCGGAGAATGTTTCGGGTCTGCGTGT
The DNA here is from genome assembly GCF_037975315.1 of Paenibacillus sp. FSL P2-0322. Classification (NCBI taxonomy): domain Bacteria; kingdom Bacillati; phylum Bacillota; class Bacilli; order Caryophanales; family Paenibacillaceae; genus Paenibacillus; species Paenibacillus sp. FSL P2-0322. The sequence continues at coordinate 1,705,299 of NZ_CP150243.1, forward strand.
AGAACAGACGGTGCAAAGCGAGCGTTGTAAGACGGTTTAATGATTTTTTGTACTGATGACGGTAAACCAATCCGACTAGGCGAGGCTGCGATACAACAGTCTTCTTGTATGCTGTAATAATAAGCGGGGCCATTCTTGGATTCAAAAAACTCCCCAGCTCCAGCACTCTTGTCTGCACATTCGGAGAAAGCTTCCGCAAACTGCTTGAGAGCGCGTAGGCAGCTTGAGTATGTCCGGCACCGAAACCTTCCGATAATAATAACACTCGTTTTTTAGCCACTCTCATTTCACCTGTTCCTGCTGGGATGTTCTCAATCATACCATATCGGCTTTAAGGCCAGAATGCAACCGTTCCTATTGCTGCAGACGTTCCGATGACCGCTCCTGCGAGTACATCCGTTGGGTAGTGGAGACCCAGATAAATCCGAGAAAAACCTACAATTGTCGCTACAGGCAACAGCAACAGTGTTAGCATCGGTGACTGTAGCATAAAAGGCACGGTAGCTGAAAAAATAGCGGTCGTGTGCCCTGAGGGAAAAGAATGGTCCGACAAGGGGTTGCGGAATGTATTTGTACCTGGTAGCGCCAAATACGGGCGAATCCGCGGATACAGCCTTTTAACGATAGCTACGGGGATGTGACTGACCCCGAGAGCGATGGCTCCCTTCATACCGGAATCTTTCCACGGATTCGGAGCGAGCCACCAAATAAGGAGTGTGGAGGCTATAGTAAAGGTAGCCCCACCTAAATGTGTGAGATAATAAAGCCAGAAGTTCAAAAAACGGTTGTGTAAGCGTCCGTTGATCCATTTGAACAACTGCTGCTCCAGATTTACAAGTTTTACGACTAGACGTTGCATTTGGTTTCCTCCGGTTGCCGGTTCAGGTCAGTCGGCAAATATTTTGAGTCATTTTGACATAATCAGACCATAAGTAATTATTCTCTTGCTCTCATCATATTTTTAAACGCTGTTCATTTCAAGAATCACTAAAGATTCATAAATTACTTGGTTCAATTCTACACAAAAATGTTAATGGAATATAAGCCGAATTGTATAACTTTCTTTGCGTTCATCCGTCTAATAAGATAGAGTGTTTAGAAGTGGTTGCTAATTGGCCCACAAAAAGGAGGGACCAAAGAAATAAAAAGTTAGCAAATGGATGAAAATAAGACCTAAGCGTCATGAATGAGAAGCCCAGCGCCGCATTCCCGGTTCAAACGGGAGTTTGTTGTGTTTTTTTGCTGCTGAGACCAGTTTAAGGGCTTTGACAAAAGATTGAAAACCAACGAAAATCGTAATGGCATTCCTGTGTCAGCCAAAAGGGGGCTGCGCACAGCCAATGAAGAAAGCAAGGGTCGGGTCAAAAACTACAGAAAAGGCGCGCAAAGCGCCGCAACTTGCGCTACACAGATAGAAAACAAACAAACGCAAGATTTTAAGGGGTATAAAAAGGGGGTAACAAGAGATCATGTTAGACGCTATTTTCGTGACGCTCCAGATCATACTGGCGGTGATCGCAGTCTATCAGTTTGCATTCTCCTTGTTCGGATTGGTTCGCAAGAAAAGGAAAGAGCACGCGGCTCCAGAAAAATCATTTGCCATTTTAGTCGCTGCCCACAATGAAGAACAGGTTGTCGGAGCATTGATGGAAAATTTGAAGCAACTTGATTATCCGAAGGAACTTTACGATGTGTTCGTAATCTGTGATAACTGTACAGATAAGACTGCGGACATCGTTCGCGCTCACGGCATGAATGCTTGTGAACGTACGAACCCGAATCTGCGTGGTAAAGGCTACGCTATTGAGTGGATGCTCAAGGAATTATGGGCTATGCCGCGCCAATATGATGCTATTGTCATGTTTGATGCTGACAATTTGGCGCATACCAATTTCTTGAGTGAAATGAACAATGATCTGTGTACAGGTGCCCGTGTTATTCAGGGGTACATTGATACTAAGAATCCTGAGGATTCTTGGATTACAGCGGCATACGGGGTATCTTATTGGTACATCAACCGTTTGTGGCAGCTGTCACGTCACAATCTGAACATGGCTAATTTCCTCGGTGGTACAGGCATGTGCTTTGAAACAAATCTGCTTAAGGAAATGGGCTGGGGTGCGACAAGTCTGGTAGAGGATTTGGAATTCACCATGCGCTGCACACAGTGCAACGTATATCCAAGATTTAATTACGATGCCAAGGTATATGATGAAAAGCCGTTGACATTCAAGGCCTCGTCAAGACAGCGTCTGCGCTGGATGCAAGGTCACTTCACTGTTGCTCGTCGTTATTTCTTCCCGTTGCTGTGGCAAAGTATCAAGCATAGAAGCCTGATTAAATTCGATATGGCTCTTTATGGTCTGAACGTGTATATCGTACTGCTCACCTTCTTGATGACAGTAGCGATGTGGATAGATATCGCCTTCTTTGGTGGACCTAATATCGAGAACATCTATGTACAGTTACCAGCTTGGACTGGTGTTATAGCTATTGGTCTGAATGTTGCTACTTTTGTGATCGCAATGATTTTGGAAAAGGTCACATTCAAAAAAGTATATCTGTACTTATTGCTGTTCCCGATCTATGCGATTTCGTGGTATCCGATTACGGTCTATGCGTTCTTTACACAGAACAATAAGCAATGGAGCCATACCCAGCATACGCGTGTCGTTCGCTTGGAAGAGGTTCAAAGTAAGCAAGGTTAATTGGACGGTGAAATAGGACTGAAGATCGGTGTCATTCATTTTTCATTAAAGGGTTGACACCACGATTGCACCGTGATAAGATATTCGAGTATGTTAATTGAAAAGATGGATTAACAAGTAGAAGGTCCGACTTCTCACCTGCCCGGTATTGCCGGCTGGTCATGATCCAATGATTTGTGAATTGAACTTTCATGATGAATTGAGTATCAGACAGGGATGTCGGCTGTGTAGTCGTCATCCCTTTTTTGTGCTTAAACACAATACAACAATAACAGGTTCTGGAGGTGGAGGGTTATTAGTAAGGAACATATGATCAATGATGAGATTCGGGTGAGAGAAGTACGTCTAGTTGGTGCAAATGGGGAACAAATCGGGATTACACCGACGCGTGAAGCTTTGCAAATGGCGATTGACGCAAACTTGGATCTCGTGAACGTGGCGCCTCAAGCGAAGCCGCCCGTGTGTCGGATTATGGATTACGGAAAATTCCGCTATGAGCAACAGAAGAAAGAAAAGGAAGCCCGTAAAAACCAGAAGATCGTTGACATCAAAGAGGTATGGTTCCGTTCCAACATCGAGGAACATGACTACCAAACCAAGTTTCGCAATGTGGTGAAGTTCCTGAATGAAGGGGACAAGGTGAAATGCTCCGTTCGTTTCCGCGGTCGTGAAATTACTCATGCTAATGTGGGTCAAAAAATTCTCGAACGTGTGAAATTGGAAGTTGCTGATCTTTGTACCGTGGAGCGCCAACCCAAGCTCGAAGGACGCAGCATGATTATGATATTGGCTCCAAAGAGTCAATGACAAATTAAGGAGGAAGTTCAATGCCTAAAATGAAAACACATAGCAGCCTTAAAGGCCGCTTCAAAATTACCGGTACTGGTAAAGTAATGCGTTACAAAGCTTACAAAAACCATTTGCTTTCCCACAAATCCAAACGTGCAAAACGCGTTCTGGGTACTAACCCTGAGATGGCACCTGGGGACGTTAAACGTCTGAAACAAGGTCTTGCTAACCTGAAATAGCACTAGCACTGCAATGAATGAAGTATAAACATTATTTGGGAGGTCTATTGATATGGCAAGAGTAAAGGGCGGATTCGTCGTTCGTCGTCGTCATAAAAAAGTATTGAAGCTTGCTAAAGGTTATTTTGGTTCCAAACACCGCATTTTTAAAACAGCTAACGAGCAGGTAATGAAATCGCTTGTTTACGCATACCGTGACCGTCGTCAGACGAAACGTAACTTCCGCAGACTGTGGATCGTGCGTATCAACGCAGCAGCTCGTTTGAACGGTTTGTCTTACAGCAAATTGATGCACGGCCTGAAATTGGCTGGTGTGGACATTAACCGCAAAATCTTGGCTGATCTTGCAGTCAATGATATTAATGCATTCAACTCTTTGGCAACTGTTGCTAAAGGCAAAATCAACGCTTAATTATTAATAATGAAGCGTGGAAACCGCGAAAGTGGTAAAAAGGTATCCCAAGCAGTACGCTGTGTAGGGATGCCTTTTTTTGTACATACTCAATGTTACGGTAAAGACTTCGTTTTCTCCAAAATACGAATAAATATGACGTGAGATGGAAGAATGTATGTTTTTTTTAACTTTGTAGCGCTTACATTGATGGAACTTTAAAAAAAATTGACCCAAGGTTATTAATTGTCTAGATTTTAGCCGATCATAATTGTATAATCTCTAAAGTAAGTCTTCTGTACGATCTGTCTCGTCAGTAAATGACATGCATGAGCATGTACATGTTCAAAGAAAAGAGACAGTCCAGGGATCTAACACTAAGGGGGAACAGTATCAGCATGAAGAAAATGTTCAGTATGTCTTTGGTTATGCTGCTGGCGATCTCGGTCATTCTCGCAGGCTGCGGTAACAAAAATCAAGGTGCGTCCAACGCAAATGGTGGAGACACAGGTGGTTCTGCCAAAACATCGAATGTCCAAATTGGCATGGTTACAGATGTGGGTGGAGTAAACGACAAATCGTTTAACCAATCTGCTTGGGAGGCACTACAAGCCACTGAGAAAGAATCAGGCGCTAAAGTTAAATACCTGCAAAGTAAATCCGATCAAGATTATATTCCTAACCTGAACCAATTTGTTAAGGGTGATTTTAACTTGACTTGGGGAATCGGTTTTAATCTGGCGAATGCGATTGGACAAGTAGCGAAAGACAACCCAAGCAAAAACTTGGCGATCATTGACAGTGTCGTGGATGCGCCTAACGTGAAATCGGTTGTTTTTGCTGAAAATGAAGGTTCCTTCTTGGTGGGGGTTGTAGCTGGTAAACTTACCAAAACAAACAAAATTGGTTTTGTGGGTGGACAAGACAGCCCGTTGATCAAACGTTTTGAAAAAGGATTCGAAGCAGGAATTAAAGCTGTAAATCCAAATGCAAAATTGGAAGTTAACTACACAGGTGCATTTGATAAGCCGGACCTGGGTAAAGCAGCAGCTGCGACGATCTATAACAGCGGTGCGGATATTATTTTCCATGCAGCTGGCGGATCTGGTACAGGTGTATTTAACGAAGCACTCGCACGTAAGCAACAAGGGCAGCAAGTATGGGTTATTGGCGTAGATAAAGACCAATCGCTTGAGTTTGGTGACGACGTAACATTGACTTCGATGGTAAAACGTGTAGATGAAGCTGTAAAACGCGTATCTAAAGAAGTGATTGACGGTAAATTTAAGGGCGGTGTCGAGACACTGGCTCTGAAGGATAATGGTATTGGTTTGGCAGACACATCAACGAAAAACGTACCTAAAGACGTGCTTGATCTTGTAGAACAATACAAGCAAAAAATTATTAAGGGCGAAATTACAGTTCCTTCGAAATAAGTTTGGCTTGAAGAACATATAGGTGGCGACAAGGCTGGTTCATAAGACTAGCCTTGTTCTTACGTCTGGAGTTATATGGATTATAACGGGCAAAATCAGCTCATTGGAGCACATACTATAAAGTGTATAAGGGTGATCTCATGGATGCAGCGACCCCCGTCGTTGAGTTAAAGCAAATTACAAAACGATTCCCCGGCATCGTTGCCAACGACTCCATCAGCATCAAGCTGCATAAGGGAGAAATTCATGCCCTTTTGGGTGAGAATGGCGCGGGTAAATCTACGCTTATGAATATTCTTTTCGGACTGTATCAGCCGGATGAAGGGACAATTGAAATCGGAGGTAAACCCGTACAGATTGATAGTCCAAATAAGGCGATTGATCTGGGGATTGGCATGGTGCATCAGCATTTTAAACTCGTACAGCCGTTTACCGTGACCGAAAATATTGTCCTGGGCTCGGAGCCACGTAAGGGTCTGAAAATCAATTATAAAAAGGCTGCCGCAGAAGTACAGCGGTTGTCTGAGCAGTACGGCCTTCAGGTAAATCCGAATGCCAAAATTGAGGATATATCTGTTGGTATGCAGCAACGTGTAGAAATTATTAAAACGCTCTATCGTGGTGCAGATATTCTGATTTTCGATGAGCCTACAGCTGTACTGACACCGCAGGAGATCACTGAGTTGCTGGACATTATGAAACGCTTGGTCGCTGAAGGCAAATCAATTATTCTTATTACTCATAAACTTAAAGAAATTATGCAAATTGCAGATACGGTTACGATCATTCGCAGAGGTCAGGTTATTGATACGGTCAAGACGTCTGAAACAACACCCAATGAGCTGGCTGAAAAAATGGTGGGCCGTCGTGTGTCCTTTAAAGTGGACAAGCAGCTTGCGCAACCAGGACAGACGGTACTGGAAATGAACAATGTAATTTCTAAAAACAAGGATGGCATTAATGTTCTAAATGAGTTGAACCTGCAGGTTAAGGCGGGCGAGATTTTGGGGATTGCCGGAGTAGATGGTAATGGACAGAGTGAGCTGATCGAAGCTTTGACAGGCTTACGCAAGGTGGATGGTGGGAGCATTCGTTTGCTCGGACAAGAGGTGGCCAATCAGCCACCACGCAAAATTTCAGAGGCAGGCGTTTCACATATACCGGAGGACCGTCATAAGCATGGGTTGGTGCTCGATTTTTCTATGAGTGAAAATATGGTGCTGGAGACGTATTACCAGGCGCCTTACAGTAAAAATGGCTTCTTGAACAAAGATGCTATAGAGAAACAGGCCAAAAGTCTTATCGAAAAGTTTGATGTAAGAACACCGGATATTCACACGAAGGCAAGAGCATTATCTGGTGGGAACCAGCAGAAGGCTATCATTGCGCGTGAAATTGATAAAAATCCAGACCTTCTCATTGCAGCACAGCCTACACGCGGTCTGGATGTCGGAGCTATTGAATTTGTCCAGAAACAACTGATTGCCCAACGGGACCAAGGTAAAGCTGTATTGCTCATATCTTTTGAACTGGACGAGATTATGAATGTATCCGACCGAATTGCTGTCATCTATGAGGGCAAGATTGTCGGGGAAGTGCTGCCAGAAGAAACGAATGACCAGGAACTGGGACTGATGATGGCAGGAAGTGCAGTGAAGAAAGGAGTAGAGAATGGCTAATCTATTGAAAATATTCACAAAAGACTCCTTTGTACTGGCGCTGGTCTCTATTATTTTGGGTCTCCTTCTGGGTGCTATTGTGATGCTGATTGGCGGGTATGACCCTATTGTGGCCTATTCTGCTTTGTTTAGCCGTGTATACGGAGATTCCTACAACTTTGGAGAGGCTATCCGTGAGATGACTCCGCTGATTTTAACGGGGTTGGCATTTGCTTTTGCGGCCCGCGCCGGTTTGTTTAATATCGGCGGCGAAGGTCAGTTTCTGGTAGGTATGACAGCTGCTTCGATTGTGGGCATTAAACTTCATGGGTTGCCAGCTATCATTCATGCACCGCTAGCTGTGATTGCAGGTGCAGTTTTCGGAGGTCTGTGGGCTGCGATTGCTGGCTATTTGAAGGCCAAACGAGGCGTTAATGAAGTTATTACATGTATTATGATGAACTGGATCGGTCTGTATTTGGCTAATTTGGTGATCAATCAGTTCGCACTTATGGATGGTGAAAATCGTTCTGTGGATATTCAGCCTTCTGCTTCAATTTCCATCGAATGGCTGTCCCAGATGATGGGGAATGCTCGGGTACATTGGGGCACAGTTATTGCTGTGCTGGCAGCAGTTTTTTTCTACATTTTCATGTGGAAAACAAAGCAGGGCTATGAGCTTCGGGCTGTCGGATTTAATCAGGATGCATCCCGTTATGCAGGTATGAATGTAAATCGTAATATCATAAAAGCGATGTTTATTAGTGGGGTTTTTGCCGGATTGGCAGGCGCCTTTGAAGTGCTGGGAGTATTCCATTATCAATCTGTCATGGCAGGATCACCGGGAACGGGTTTTGATGGTATCGCTGTAGCTCTGATTGGGATGAATAACCCATTCGGTGTGCTGCTCGGTTCTGTTTTGTTCGGAACGCTTACGTATGGTTCTGCGGGGATGAGCTTTAGCGCAGATGTACCGCCCGAGATTATCCGGGTTGTCATTGGCTCGATTATTTTCTTCATTGCGGCCCAAGGTATTGTACGTTGGGTTGTGAAGCCGCTCTACTCCAAGCGGAAGAAAGAGAAGGTGTTGTAAAATGAGTTGGTTAACACTTGGTGAATTAATCCATACAACGCTCGTTTTTGCGACGGCGATTATTTTTGCGTCTCTCGGCGGAGTTTTTTCAGAAAAATCCGGTGTAACGAACCTCGGGTTGGAAGGACTTATGGTATTTGGAGCGTTTGCAGCGGGTGTTGGCGGATTTTATGCCGAGCAAGCTGGACTAGGAGGCACCTCTGCGGCTTGGGTAGGTGTGCTGTCAGCTGCCGTGTTCGGTATTTTGGTTTCGCTAATTCATGCTGTAGCCTCTATTACGTTTAAAGCCGATCAGGTTATAAGCGGTATAGTTATTAACTTTCTGGCAGCAGGTAGTACACTGTACATGGTTAAGCTTTTATTTGAGGGAGATGGTGACACCGGTCGGATTCAGGGTTTTAACGAAATATCCATCCCTTACCTTGTGGATATCCCGATTGCAGGAAAAGCCTTTTTCCAAGCTTACCCAACGACATATTTAGCCATTCTATTAGTTATTATTGGCTATTTTACTTTGTATAAAACACCGTTTGGCTTACGTTTGCGTTCCGTTGGGGAGCATCCAGGAGCGGCCGATACAGTGGGAATTAAAGTAAATCGTCTTCGTTATATTGGTGTTATGATCAGTGGGGCGTTGGCTGGGATTGGTGGAGCTACAATTACTCTGACTACAACCAACATGTTCTCGCACAATACAGTTTCGGGGCAGGGATATATTGCTATTGCCGCTATGATTTTCGGTAAATGGAATCCGCTCGGCGCTTTTGGCGCAGCAGTGTTTTTTGGTTTTTCACAAGCCATTCGCAACTATGTGCAGCTGTTCGCATGGTCGCAAAGTATTCCCCAGGAAATTATTTTTATGTTGCCGTATCTCCTGACGATTATTGTACTGGTAGCGGCTGTCGGACGTTCACGCGCTCCGGCCGCTTTAGGTCAACTTTATGATCCAAGCAAGCGTTAAAACTTATAGACAGCTAATGTGCATGTTTTGAAAAATGTACATTGGTGTGAGGATTTTGCAAAAATCCCATAAGCGACTTCCAGTGAACAAGATATAGATCGAAATGGTTTAGTTCGTCTATATCTTGCACTTCGGAGCGACTGGAATCGAATTTCGCAAAATCCTGGTGTATAAAAATCTGGTATCTGCATGTGCAGGTACCAGATTTTTTTATATTGTGCAGGCATTTAAACATACGCTACTGGCATGAATGGAATAGACTGTGCTATGCAGATTGGACGGGACGCTCGGCCCCTGTCAGCTCCGGTCTATTTTGTGGTGGTGATGAGCTATCAAGGAGCCGTTCAATCTGTCCATCCGTTGAGAAAGAAGGAGGAAATACGATGAAACAGGCAGTAACCAGAAAGCAGGTGGAGAAGCTTGTCGGCAAAGTCATCTTTGCTACTCGCAAGGATGGTTCCCAGGTCAGCGGCAAGCTGATTCGCATTTCGGGTAACCGACTGGTTCTTCAACCAAACCGCAAGAAAAAGGTAAACACGAAGGCGATTATTCCTCTGGTGCTGTTTGACTTGCTTGCCATCGGCACAGCTCCATACATTGGTGCCTATGGTGGGGGATATGGAGGCTACGGTCCAGGTTATGGAGGACCAGGATATGGTCCGCAGCCAGGCCCGTATACAGACGGGGGATACCCCGGAGTAGGATATCCGTATTACCCTAATTTATTTTAGTCATACAAAATTTTGAGCCCGAAAAAGATACTTTTTACAGTGACTTTTCGAGTTCATGGCATCGGCTCAGAGCTACGTATCGCAGTATTTGATATTGATGACGCAGATAAAAATGGATCCCCCTGATATTGTCTTCGTCCACCATAACTTTAGCCCGCTTGCAGCGACGTAGTCGTCCGTAGTGTTCGGCATGCTCCAGCAGTTTTTTTCCGTATCGCATACCTTGATGAGCCGAAGAGATTGCGATCAAATCAATGTATAATAGTTCGCCATGCAGCATAACATGAATGAAGCCAACAACCTGTGCATTATCCGGTCTGCAAGCTACAAAAGTGATGCCCCGGTTTAAGCGCCGGGGTAATTCTTTGCGTATTTGTTCCATTTCTTGGGCACTTAAATGCGATAGGGGGACAAGCTCTTGCTCGATTAGGCGAAAGATGATGGTGTCATCTTGAGAGCTGCGTTTTCGAATCATAAACGGGCCTCCTTTTCTACCCTTTTAACAAGATAAGACGTGGCTTTGGAGGAGTACACTGTCTCACCGTGTGGTCTTTTTTATAATATGCGGGTACCTCTTACAAGCGTGCGACTCTGAGGTGCTTCAGAAAAGAAACATAAATTTTTATGAAATATGGGTATTGACTATCCCAGATGAGAGACATATAATGTGTCTAAACATTTGAAAGAATGACATGAACTCAACGGCAATGAAGAGGACGAAGTGATTAGGGCTCTTTTGTTCAGAGAGTGAGGCATTAGCTGCAAGCTTCACCAAAATCCCTTTTTAACGAGCTCACCTTGGAGCTGTTTTCCTGAAAAGTATTTGGGCCCGATGATATTAACGGTGCGCTGAATCACCTATTAGGGAAAATCGTACGGTCTACGTTACAGACGCCAGATATGGAGATCCTTTGCGATTTCTGTACCTGCCAAGGTTCGATATTGCGAAATATCGGGCAAACACGGGTGGTACCACGGAAGCTACAGCCTTTCGTCCCTCAGTAACAGCAAGTCTGTTCTAGGGATGAAAGGTTTTTTTGTTTTTACAAATGTCAGATGTATGTAAATTTTGTAAAGGAGGATGACCAATGAGTGCACAAATTCCTGAAGTTAGGTCAACCAATGAATTACGTGAAAAGTGGATGAAGCCTGAAGTGATTACAGGTTCGGAAATTTTACTCCGTAGCCTGTTGCTGGAGGGAGTAGATTGTGTCTTCGGATATCCAGGTGGTGCAGTGCTTTATATCTATGATGCCATGTATGGCTTTAAGGATTTCAAGCATGTCCTCACTCGTCACGAGCAAGGAGCTATTCATGCGGCAGATGGTTATGCACGGGCGAGCGGTAAAGTGGGCGTATGTATCGCGACTTCTGGACCTGGAGCGACAAACCTGGTAACTGGTATTGCGACAGCTTTTATGGATTCGGTGCCGTTGGTGGTCATCACGGGTAACGTTATATCTTCCCTGATCGGTACGGATGCTTTCCAGGAAGCCGATATCACGGGAATTACAATGCCGATTACGAAGCACAGCTATCTGGTAAGAGATGTAGAGGATCTGCCGCGAATCATCCATGAGGCATTTCATATTGCCAACACAGGGCGGAAGGGACCGGTGCTGATTGATATTCCGAAGGATATTTCCGCAGCCCAGACGTTGTTCGTTCCACAAACGGGACCAGTGACCATGCGGGGTTATAACCCGAAAGTGCTGCCCAACAAAATTCAACTAGACAAGCTAACTCAAGCTATTTCCGAAGCAGAACGTCCATTCATTCTGGCAGGTGGAGGAGTTGTATACTCCGGTGGACATGAAGCACTTTACGAGTTTGTTCGTAAAACGGAAATTCCTATTACGACAACATTGCTCGGATTGGGTGGTTTCCCAAGTGGACATGAACTGTGGACGGGGATGCCGGGGATGCATGGAACATACACCTCCAATCAGGCGATTCAACAGTCAGATCTGTTGATCTGTATCGGAGCCCGCTTCGATGATCGGGTAACAGGCAAGTTGGATGGGTTTGCTCCTCAAGCTAAAATCGTCCACATTGATATCGACCCTGCTGAAATTGGAAAAAATGTTGCAGCGGATATTCCTATCGTGGGTGACGTGAAGGCAGTGCTGGAATTGCTGAATCAGGATGTGAAACGCGCGGATCGAGCTGATGCATGGAGAGCGCAAATTCAGCGTTGGAAGAATGAGAAACCTTATTCTTATAAGGATTCTGAAACGGTGCTTAAACCACAATGGGTTGTTGAGTTGTTGGATGAAACGACCAAGGGCGGCGCAATCGTAACGACGGACGTGGGACAGCATCAAATGTGGGCAGCGCAGTATTACAAATTCAATCAGCCACGCTCATGGGTCACCTCTGGTGGACTCGGTACGATGGGATTTGGTTTCCCTTCTGCAATCGGTGCTCAGATGGCCAATCCCGACAGATTAGTAATATCGATTAACGGGGACGGCGGTATGCAGATGTGTTCGCAGGAATTAGCCATCTGTGCAATCAATAACATTCCGGTTAAAATCGTTATTATCAACAACCAGGTGCTTGGAATGGTTCGCCAATGGCAGGAATTGATCTATGACAATCGGTACAGTCACATTGACCTGGCTGGAAGTCCGGATTTTGTGAAACTTGCCGAAGCATACGGTGTCAAAGGGCTGCGTGCTACGAATAAGGAAGAGGCACGTCGGGCTTGGCAGGAGGCGCTTGATACACCCGGACCGGTCGTTGTCGAGTTTGTAGTCAGCAAGGAAGAGAATGTATATCCGATGGTGACGCAAGGTTCGACAATTGATCAAATGCTGATGGGGGACGAGTAAAATGACAACAAAAAATACCATTGCTGTACTGGTAAATGATCAACCCGGCGTTTTGCAACGTGTTTCCGGCCTGTTCGGTCGCCGAGGCTTTAACATTGAGAGCATAACTGTGGGACAATCGGAAGAAGTTGGATTATCCCGTATGGTCATTGTGACTGTAGGGGATGAGAACAACCTGGAGCAGATTGAAAAGCAGCTTTACAAGCTGGTTGATGTGATCAAGGTCATTGATCTCAGTTCCAAGCCGATGGTAGCTCGGGAATTGGCGATGATAAAGGTAAAGGCAGAACCGCCTCAGCGGCCAGAGATCATGGGCGTGGTAGAAACATTCAGAGCAGCTGTAATTGATGTTGGAACGACGAGCTTGATCGTACAGGTCATTGGCGATACAGAAAAAATTGATGCCATGATCGAGTTGTTGAAGCCTTACGGTATTCGGGAGTTGACTCGAACCGGGGTTACAGCTATGATACGTGGCAATGCTTAATATGGAGCTTTAACGAATTACCGCTTATAGCGCATTACATCAATAAAGAACCGCCCGCATAAGAGCGGGGGCTCGAAGAGATTTTTAGATACTAATCACGAGGGAAGTCTCTTGGAGTACCCGCTCATTATGAAGGGTCCAATTAAAAGGAGGAAATTAACCATGGCAGTTACAACGTACTACGAAAAAGATGCAGAACTCAGCGTATTGAAAGGAAAGACAGTGGCCGTTATCGGTTACGGTAGCCAAGGACATGCTCAGGCACAAAACTTGCGTGACAGTGGTGTGAATGTTGTTATTGGTTTGCGTGAAGGCAAATCAGCTGATGTCGCAAGAAACGACGGTTTCGAAGTTCTGAACGTAGCTGATGCAACAAGCCGTGCAGATGTGGTTCAAATTTTGTTACCTGATGAAACTCAAGCTTCTGTGTACAAAAATGAAATTGAACCTAACCTGAAAAAAGGCGCAGCTCTTTTGTTCTCCCATGGTTTCAACGTTCATTTTGGACAAATCGTAGCTCCTAAAGATAGCGATGTATTGCTGGTTGCTCCAAAATCCCCAGGACATATGGTACGTCGTACCTATGTAGAAGGGTTTGGGGTACCGGGGTTGATCGCAATTGAGCAGGACGCAACGGGTCAAGCCAAAGAAATCGGTCTTGCTTACGCAAAAGGCATTGGCTGTACACGTGCGGGCGTAATTGAAACCTCCTTCCGTGAAGAAACGGAGACGGATCTGTTCGGTGAGCAGGCGGTATTGTGTGGCGGCGTGAGCGCACTTGTAAAAGCGGGCTTTGAAACATTGACTGAAGCGGGGTATGCTCCTGAGATGGCATACTTTGAATGCTTGCATGAGCTTAAGCTGATCGTTGACCTGATGTATGAAGGTGGATTGGCAACGATGCGTGATTCCATCAGTAATACAGCGGAATATGGCGATTATGTAACTGGACCACGCGTGGTAACGGAAGATACGAAGAAAGCCATGAAGGATGTATTGACTGACATTCAACAAGGTAAATTTGCTCGTGACTTCATCCTTGAAAATCAATCTGGACGTGCATTCCTGACGGCTACTCGTCGTAATGAAGCTAACCATCCGATTGAAGTGGTGGGCGGACAATTGCGTGAAATGATGCATTGGATCAAAAAGTAATAATCTTTTGTACTATGAACTCGACAACATGAATTATTTATAAATATTAATTACAATGCGGCCCTGCTTATTGCGTGAGCCGCATTGTAATTTAAGGGTCCTAATCCTGAGGAGGTGCGTTAGGTTGCGCAAAATATATATATTTGACACAACGTTGAGAGACGGAGAACAGTCACCTGGCGTGAACTTGAATACTCGTGAGAAAGTGGAGATCGCTCATCAGTTGGAGAAGCTGGGAATCGATCGTATGGAGGCTGGGTTCCCGGCTGCTTCTCCGGGTGATCTGGCGGCTGTTAATGCAGTAGCAAAAGCTGTAAAAAATTCGACGGTTATTGGCCTTTCACGTGCAAGGGAACAGGATATTGATGCGGTTCGCGAGGCACTCAAGGGAGCTCAGGACCCGTGTATCCATATCTTTTTGGCAACTTCTCCTATTCACCGTCAGCACAAGCTGCGGATGGAGAAGGCACAGGTATTGGAAACCGCTCGTGCTGCCATACGCTATGGGTTGAAATATTTGCCTAAAGTGGAGTTTTCTTTGGAGGATGCAGGTCGTACAGAGCTTGATTTTGTGGTTGAAATGGTCACTATGGCTGTACAAGAAGGGGCTTCTGTCGTCAATATTCCAGATACGGTAGGTTACTTGACACCCTACGAGTATGGAAATATATTCAAACACATTAAGGAAAATGTGGTCGATGTGGAGAAGATTCAATTGAGTGCACATTGCCACAATGACCTGGGAATGGCTACCGCTAATACACTTGCTGCCATTCTGAACGGTGCGGATCAGATTGAGGGAACCATTAACGGTATCGGTGAACGCGCTGGGAACACGGCCATTGAGGAAATCGCCATGGCACTGGAGACGAGACAGGAATTTTTTCAGGCCAAAACGTCTCTGCAATTGTCTGAAATTGCGCGCACGAGCCGTTTGGTTAGCCGTTTGACGGGGATGGTAGTGCCGGGCAACAAGGCGATTGTTGGAGCCAATGCTTTTGCGCACGAATCAGGTATTCATCAAGACGGTATGCTGAAAGAGAAAACGACCTATGAAATCATGACACCAGAAAGTATCGGTCTGAAAGAAAGCAAGCTGGTACTCGGTAAGCACTCAGGTCGTCATGCTTTCCGTGAGCGTTTGATCGAGTTGGGCTACGAATTGAACGAAGAAGATCTGAATCGCGCTTTTGGGCAGTTCAAGGATTTGGCTGATAAGAAGAAGGAAGTTTCGGACGATGATATTTTGGCATTGCTGGAAGAAAAATTGGCCGATGCACCTGAAGTTTTCAAGCTGGAAACCATCTTTGTTACCTATGGGAACAAGGCTACGCCTTCCGCACAAGTGCGTCTGGTTAACGATGAAGGTCAGGTTATCGAGACAGAAGCTGAAGGAAATGGTTCAGTCGATGCGATCTATAATGCGATTGACCAAGCCAGCAGCGAGAGCGTTGTACTTTCAGATTACTCCATCAAGTCTGTTACCCATGGTAAGGACGCTCTGGGTGAAGTCCATGTAGTACTGACGCAAAACGGACTGTCTGTACAGGGACGCGGGGTAAGCACCGATATTCTGGAAGCAAGTGCTCGGGCTTACGTGGATGCGCTGAATGGTTTGATCGACAAGCGTAAAAACTACAGTAATCGCGTAGATTATAAATCCTAATTTTATGCGGACTTAAGAGTTGGATATATACAGGATCGGGTGTTTCCGGTCCTGTTTTCTTTTTCTCTGATGAAAAAACAAGCTTATAGGCTGTGCCTATTGAATTGATAGATTCTATATCTTGGTCAAAGCCCTGCCATGTATGTTACAAAGAAGGTATGAAAAATACAGTTGTATAGCTGTATAACAAGAGGAGTGTACGTGATGGCAGACGTTAAAAAGATTGCGGTAATAGCGGGAGATGGAATTGGACCGGAAGTGGTCGCAGAGGCAGAAAAAATTTTGAAACGTACGGAAGAAGTGTTCGGCCTTTCATTTGAAACGGAGCATGCGCTGTTCGGCGGGATTGCGATTGATAAGAAGGGCACACCATTGCCAGAAGAAACACTGGCAGTATGTCAAACTGCAGATGCCGTTCTGCTGGGAGCGGTAGGAGGACCACAATGGGACAACAATCCAAAGGAACTTCGTCCTGAAACTGGACTGCTGGGCATTCGTAAAGAGCTCGGTCTGTTTTCGAATCTTCGTCCTGCTGTCGTCTTTGACTGTCTCAAGGACGCATCTACATTGAAACCGGAAGTGTTGGAAGGAACGGACCTGATCGTGGTGCGCGAACTGACGGGCGGCATTTATTTCGGCGAGAAGTTCAGACGAGAAAGTCCTCAAGGTGAGGAAGCAGTTGATACTTGTGCATATAATGTAACGGAAGTAGAGCGTATTGTGCGCCAATCTTTCGAAATTGCACAAAAACGTCGCAAAAAACTTGCATCGGTGGATAAGGCTAATGTACTGGAAACCTCCCGTTTATGGCGTGAAGTAGTTAACCGGGTTGCTGTAGACTACCCGGATGTCGAGTTGGAGCATGTATTGGTCGATAACTGTGCCATGCAATTGCTGCGTCGTCCATCTAGCTTTGACGTCATCGTGACGGAAAATATGTTTGGTGACATTCTCAGTGATGAAGCGGCTATGCTGACCGGATCCATCGGCATGCTCTCCTCCGCATCACTTGGACAAGGCAGCTTCGGCCTATACGAGCCGGTACATGGATCGGCGCCTGACATTGCAGGTCAAGGACTGGCGAATCCCATTGCAACGATTTTGTCCGTTGCTTTGATGTTCCGTCTCACCTTCGGGTACGAGAAGGCAGCTGATGCCATTGAGAAAGCGGTAGCTGAGGTACTGGATGCAGGGCACCGTACGGCGGATATTGCGGTGGATAAATCTCAAGCGATCTCGACAACTCAAATGGGCGATCTGATCGCAGCAGCTATTCGTTAAAAGCTTTGTAAATGTACCCGTTCTGAAAAAAAAAGCTTCCTATTATATAGTAAGGTTATACAGTACAGCCTTTTCTGCAGATGTTTAGCACAGTAGCTCCTGAGCAATCAGGAGCTACTTGTATATTCGAAAGTTCAAAATGTGAATAAGTTGTGAATTTTCGAGCTAGTTTAAAATAATTATAAAAAAGTAATGGTTACAATATTGACTTTGATTTCAGCGAATGATAACATTTATCAAGTAAGTTGTTCATTACAATACAGATGATTGAGGAAAGCACATTCGGTGTTTTTCTTACATATTTTAAAGGAGGATTTCATATTATGGCAGAAAGATTGGTAGGAAGACCTGCCCCTGATTTTGCATTGGAAACAGTGACTGGAGACGGTCAAGAATTTGGTTCGGTGAAGCTTTCCGATTACCGTGGCAAGTGGCTCGTATTTTTCTTCTATCCACTGGATTTCACTTTTGTGTGCCCTACGGAAATTACAGCATTGAGCGATGCTGCTGACCAATTCAAAGAGCTGGATACTGAAATTCTGGGTATCAGTGTAGACTCCGTGCACAGCCACAAAGCATGGATTAACACAGCTAAAGAAAACAACGGTCTGGGCAAACTGAACTTCCCATTGGCTTCTGACATCACGAAAAAAACAGCAAGCGATTATGGTGTTCTGATCGAAGAAGAAGGCGTTGCATTGCGCGGTTTGTTCATCATTGATCCAGAAGGCGAATTGAAATATCAAGTGGTTAACCACAACGACGTAGGCCGCAGTGTGGAAGAAACTTTGCGTGTACTGCAAGCTTTGCAATCCGGTGGCTTGTGCCCAATGAACTGGAAACCAGGCGATCAAAATCTGTAATATAAGCTTCACAAGTTGAAATTAAACAAGCAAGCCCCCAACTAGCGGTTACTCTTCCGTTATTGGGGGCTTGCTTGCCTGCTCTGTGCAGCGGAAGATGTGAGGATAGCCTGTTTGAATGAGACAATACAGAGTGAAGTAACAAATAATTATGGAAATGTTGTTGTGTTCTGGAGGAATTTTGCCTGATGAAAGCGAATAAGGTATTGTAGAAGATAAACAAGGCAGAACAGGTTTTGTTCAGAGGAGGCTGAGCCCGGATGAGTTATTGCTGTGGAGCAAGCATGGTAGGAACCAAGGGAACGCTGAAGCATTACCGCACCCAAGTTCATAATGTTCCTTTGCTGTTTTGCCCGGTATGTCGTCGCATTGAAGTTCATTATAAAGTCGAAAATGAGTATGAAATTTTGGCTGAATATGCACATGGAGATGGGGCAACCGAGATTGATTTTCAGGATTATGTCATGGAAGACGATGATACGATATTTGAAAATTGTGTGAATCGTGAAAGTGAAGATGCGTTTGAAATTGTGAAGCGTCAAATTGACATATCCCTGGATTTATTGATGGTAGCCAAACAGATGAATGATGAAAAATGGCAGGGAGAGCTTAAGAGAAGACTGGCCGTTATGAGCCAAAGACGATCCCGGCTTCAACATAATAAGAGCGGCAGTTGACATCCTACACACCAAAGAAGCTCTCAATTCTGGAGAGCTTCTTTGGTGTGTAGGGCGCTTGTTCCTAACGTAATCTTTCATTTTGGTAATGTTGCGCAGATATTATGACGAAAGAAAACAGGATAAAAATGTGGATTCGACACTTTTTCCGATTGACTGCGATCCTTAATCTTGTCTATCATAAAATAAGACTCGAATTGGAAACAGATGGTCGGATTTCTGTGAAACTGTTTTCTACACCATTGAAGGGTAGTCGATAGATGCCTTTCTCTTCTTCAAGATTATTACGCGTCCGATACGGCCAGTTTGTCATTCCGAAACAAGGGGGAAGCCTGGCATGATCAGTGAATTCCAAGAAGCCTTGCTTGATACCGTGGGAGCTTGTCCTTCCACACAGATCGCCAATAACAAGTATGAAAATGTGCTGGAGAACCTGGATAGTGGTATCATGCTGTTTGACAGTGACGGGGTACTGACCTTTATTAACGTGCAAATGGCGAAATTGCTGGAGCTACCACGGAGTTCGCTAGCAGGTCGCAATTTGATGCAAATTTTGCATCATCCTGAGTTAAGTCGGTTTAAGAAGAAGAAAATCATGCGGATTTATAAAGAAACTATCTTTCATAGAAAGCGCTATCATGAGTTGATTGATGAGTATGGTCGGCATTGGTTGATAACAGTGACCTACGGTGATCAGATGGATGGCGATTTTTTGTTTAGCGTCAAGGATGTGTCGGATTATAAGCAGATTGAGCAGACGGCGTATCAAAACGATAAGCTGGCGATGCTGGGACGCATCTCTGCCTCTATCGCCCATGAAATCCGTAACCCGCTTACCGCAATCCGGGGCTTTATTCAATTGCTTCGACCGCATTTGGTGGAGTTGGGCAGGGATGAGTATGCTCGGATTATATTAACAGAGATTGATCGTGCGAACGACATTATTTATGAGTTCTTAAATTCGTCCAAGCCTTCGGCTCCGCAAAAAACGGCTGTATCTGTGATGGGGCTACTGAAAGAGGTAGTGATGCTGACAGAAAGCGAAGCATTGATGAAGGGTTGCCAGATTGCATTGGATGAAAATGATGAGCTCATGAAGGTTTCCATTGACGTGAAGCAGATTAAGCAGGTTATCCTCAATATGATTAAAAATGCGATGGATGCCATTGAAAGCATCGGTGGGGAACGAGAGGGCTGCATCGATATCCATACAGTGCTTGAGGGCAATTATGTTCACATTTGTATTGAAGATAACGGATTAGGTATGGATCACAATACATTGGCGCGTTTATTTGATCCTTTTTTTACAACAAAAGAAAGTGGAACCGGATTGGGACTGGCTGTGAGCTATCGAATTATCAAAAATCACGGAGGCTTCATACATGTAGACAGTAAACATGGAAGTGGCACACAATTTAAAATTACGCTTCCTGTAGTTTAATATGGGGAGGTTTTCGCAGAGGGGTCCTGTACATACTATTTCTTTTATGTTGTGCAGCGTTGGGGTATAGGTATCACCTTTTTGGAAAAGGTTGTCTGAAGCGCATAATCTGACAAGATGATGCGCTTTTTTGGTGCTGTAAGCTCGGTTATTTGCGTAAATGCGAAAATGAATTCACGAATTTAAGACAAAAAAATGATTCACCTTTCACAGATTAAATGCTATTATATACCAGAATACAACATTATTTTTGATACTATAGACTTAAACAACGGCTTCCAAAGCTGTCAAACGTCTTAGATGATCGGAATCTCCGATATGCAGGGGGCTGAAGAGGCTGAATGAGTATACGGCTGGAAGTAAAAAAAACGATAGGTATCGGCATTGCTTCGATAGTTTTGTTTGTCTTGGTTCAGTTATTTCACGTAACTTTGAATAAGATATACTCCCATAATGTTTTTTTCTTGTTATATCCGATTGTAGGATTTGCCTGTGCTGCGATTTGTTTTTCTATTTTTTATCAATCCTGGTCCGTTTTACTGGAACAGTTATCTTTGCAGAGGCTTCTTATTGCCCCGACGTTTTTGGTGGCTGGTCTGCTTTACCTTGTTCATATTGTTTCGTTTAGTTTCGTAAGCCTGACGGACTTTGCTTTGTCTCCGGGTATTTCGTTATGGCTGCTGTTTGTAAATCGTGCCTTTACCGCTGTCTTGCTCTTATGTGTTTGTTTCCTTCCGTTTAGCAAGACGAAGTCTGAATACAAAACAGTGGCTTTGTGGGCGGGGATAGGCTGCACTTTGCTGATTCTAGGAGTTATTAAGACATTTGGTGCAGGCTTACCGGATCTACGTATACGATACGAAATAGGCAACCTGGGCTGGACGTTAAATCTGGCTGTGATGTTACTGCTTGTGCTCACTTTTATTTTCGGGGTGAGAAAATATCGGAAAGCCCGCCCGGCAGAGTTGGGCATGTTGCTTATTATTCGTGGGATTGGGCTGTGTGTTGTGAGTCAGTTGTTCTATTTATTTGCTGAGCAAATGAGCGATATTAATCACCTTCTGGGACTTTTGACCAACGCGATAGCATTTTATAATATGTTGAGCGGGCTGGTTCGGTTGATGGTTCTGGTTCCTTATCGTGAAAAGCAGGCAGCAGAATCTGAGTTTAATCACATTGCTTATAATGATGATATAACAGGACTCCCCAATCGTCGTCGCCTTTCCCAACGCTTAGATAAAATATTGTGCAAATCATTAAAATCGGATGAGACAATAGCGCTTTTAGTGCTAAATATTGATCGTTTCAAGGCGATTAATGATTCGCTTGGACATATGGCAGGGAATTATTTGCTGTATGCAGTAGGCGAACGCTTGGGGCATTTTAGCCATGAAGGGGAAGCTGTCTTTAGCATGGGCGGAGATGAATTTGCCTTTCTTCTAACGGGATACGAAGATACAGATGCTATGAGAAATCGTATTGATGATATGGTGAAGCTGTTCGATCAGCCTTTCGATATTGATGGAGAGTCTTATCATGTGACGGTGAGCGTTGGTATAGCTTTATACCCGTTGGATGCGAATCAGAGTGAACAGCTTATTCAGCAGGCGGATACGGCTGTCCATAGTGCCAAAGAGCAGGGAGTGAATTTTCAGCGGTATGCCAGCGCGATGCAGATGCGAGCGCATGAAAGACTCCAGCTGGAAAATGATCTGCGGCGAGCACTTGAAAATGAGGAATTTTCATTGGTGTATCAACCACGTGTCCACCTGCAAAGTGGTGAGCTCACGAGTTTGGAGGCGCTGGTGCGCTGGAATCATCCTCATCGTGGGATGGTGATGCCGGGCGATTTTATTCCGGTGGCTGAAGAAAGTGGTTTAATTGTGCCCTTGGGAGAATGGGTGTTACGGGAGGCTTGTCTGCAAAATAAGCAGTGGCAGGAGCTCGGGTACCCACCAATCCCGATTTCGGTCAATTTATCCATGCGCCAATTTCAGCAAAAAAAGCTGGTGGATGTAATTCGGGGCATTTTGACCTATACGGAACTTGAAGCACGCTATCTAGAGCTGGAGATTACCGAAAGTATGACCTTTGATAAGGATCGGGCCTTTGAACAGTTGAAAAAAATAAAGGCTATTGGTGTCGCAATCAGTATTGATGATTTTGGAACTGGCTATAGCTCATTGCATTATTTGAAGAATCTCCCGATAGATCGTCTAAAAATTGACCGTTCCTTTGTAAATGAGGTACTGGTCGACAGCAAAAATGCGGCAATTGTATCTACTATTGCTTCCATGGCTCACCATTTGAAGCTGAAGGTTACG
Organism: Paenibacillus sp. FSL P2-0322; assembly: GCF_037975315.1. Taxonomy (NCBI): domain Bacteria; kingdom Bacillati; phylum Bacillota; class Bacilli; order Caryophanales; family Paenibacillaceae; genus Paenibacillus; species Paenibacillus sp. FSL P2-0322. Next base: position 1,728,033 of record NZ_CP150243.1, read on the forward strand.
GCTGAAGGGGTGGAAAATGAGGAGCAACTTCATTTTTTGCAGGCACAGGATTGTCATGAGGGTCAGGGATATTACTTTAGTCGCCCCATTCCGGCAGAAGTCTTTGAAAAATTGTTTTTACGTAAACCTATGAATTGGCTGGCTCAGGATAGTTTGTAGTATGCTTGCGTTTTGCTGAAAGGTAAGTTATACTAAATAACATCCTGATTCAGCTGCTTGACGATAGATTGAGCGTGTCATACATAAGAATCGAGATGTTATAAAATGCGGGTGTAGTTCAATGGTAGAACTTCAGCCTTCCAAGCTGATAGCGTGGGTTCGATTCCCATCACCCGCTTACTGTTTTAAGAAGTTCGGAACCCTTGTGACGCAAGGGTTTTTGTTTTGTTTGGAGCTGGATAAATACATTATAGCCGGGGTGCCAACGGGGTATCACGGCTTTTTTGCGTTCTTACGAACTATTTTTACATTGCTGCACAAAATAAAATATAAAATATTTAGCTTATATGCTATAAATAAACAGATAAAAAGAACTATTTACCAATTACTAAAAAATAAGTATAGTCGCATTGTTGGGATTTAACTAAAAAAAGGATGGTGTAGCTGCAATGAGGAAATTTTCTTTTCTGTTTTTAGCATTAACTTTGCTGCTGTTTACTTTTCCAGCAAGTTCTACGTTCGCCGCTGCTGATTTTCCAGATACGTCGACGAATGGAATGACTGGTTTTGCCGGACAGGCTAAAAGTGAAAATGGAACTACGAAGTCTGCCACAACGGGGGGAAAAGGTGGTCAGGTCATCTATATCAATAATCTAAACGATTTGAAAAACCAGTTAGGGGATTCAACTCCTAAAATTCTGGTAATCGAAAAAAATATTTCTGCCTCCTCTAAAACCGTGGTCAACATTGGTTCCAACAAGTCACTCATTGGTTCTTACGCGCAAAACAAGCTGGTTAACATTCATTTGAAAACAACAAATAATTCGGGAAATGTGATCTTTCAAAATTTAACTTTTGAGCACAGTTCCAACATTAACGGTAACGATGACATCCAACTTTATCTTACGGCAGGTACAAATTATTGGATTGATCATGTTACATTTGCAGGTCACAATTATAATGCGAATGGCTCGGATCTGGACAAACTTTTGTACATAGGTCAATCGGCTGATTATGTAACCATTAGTAACTCCAAATTTGCCAATCATAAATATGGTCTCATTTTGGGATACCCTGATGATGGCAATAAAAATTATGATGGTATGCCCCATATCACGATCGCTAATAATTACTTTGAAAACTTGCTTGTACGTGGCCCAGGACTTATGAGATATGGATATTTCCATGTTAAAAATAATTATATTAATAATTTCCAGCTTGCTTACACCATTGCTACGAATGCAAGAATCTATTCTGAGTACAACTACTTTGGAAAAGGTAGTGAAAAGGGCGGTATTCTTGATGATAAAGCCAATGGCGAGTTTAAAGATGTGGGGAGTTTACCCGCCATCAACAACCAAAAATCGCGTGTAACCAACTGGAACCCAAGCAAAAACTATAGCTATCAGGTACAGACTCCTGAATATACTAAAGAGTTTGTAACGAAATATGCAGGTTCGTCCAATACAACTTTGGTATTCGGAAAATAACGCGGGTTATTTGCAAATGTGTTGTGATCTGCTATACTGACTGCAAGTAAGTATCCCATGAAAAGGAAGGTAACCATACGTCCGATGAAGTAAGCACACTGATTTTCCCACTTAACTGCACAGTTACTGGCAGGCGGCTGTAAGCTGCAACGGGAGAAGTGTGTCTGAAAATGAATGTAGGGACGTATGCGTTTATTCCGGAACGGGATTTGGTTTATTCGTTTGCGGTGTTATTTTTCATAAGCGTATGTTCTGAAACGATTCATAACAGTCATTCTATATTCCTTGTATGCAAGCCGCAGCCTTCTGCGGCTTTTTTTATTGCTTCCGGGATCAAAAAACCGGACTGGGAAAGGATGATCGTGGTATGAGAACAATTTTGCGTATTCGCAATGTAGTAAAGGATTGGAACGGGACATCTTTATTTGAGAATGTGTCGCTGGATGTGATGGAAGGAGAACGGCTTGCACTGTTTGGAAGAAATGGAGCAGGTAAAACGACGCTATTGCGAATATTGCTGGGAGATGAGGCACCAACCTCTGGTCAAGTAGAGCATGATTTGCCACTGGAAGAGCGGGGCTGGCTGAAGCAGCAGGATACGGTGGCTTGGTCTCGAACCGCACTGGAGGCCGCACAGCAGGCCAGCCCTCGGCATTGGCGTCTCAAGCAAGCGTTGGGACAGCTGGAAGCTGACCTAGCCGATGCTGGGAAGGATATGGAGCATCATCTGGAGCGTTACGGCGAGCTAATGGATGAATACGAACGCCTGCAAGGCTTTGCCTGGGAGTCTGAGGTGGAAAAGGCGCTCACTCGAATGGGAATGCCTGTCCAGACGTGGTCCATTGCTTATGGTGACCTGAGTGGCGGCCAGAAGACGAGAGTGCGATTGGCCGGACTCATGGTCAGGCAGCCGAAGCTGCTGGTGTTGGATGAGCCGACCAACCATTTGGATGCCGAAAGCTTGCTTTGGCTGGAGCAGTGGCTGTCTACGTATCCGGGAACGCTGCTGTTTGTATCGCATGACAGAGCCTTTTTGGATCGGGTGGCTACGAGTATAGTTGAGCTCACATCGACAGGTATTGGGCGCTATAAAGGCGGCTATAAGGAATATAAAGCGCAAAAGGAGCGGGAACTGCGAGAGCAGGAAGCCAGCTATCGAAAGCAGGAGCTGGCGAAACAGGCGTTGGAGGAAACGATTCGAAATTACAGGGAATGGTTTCATCAGGCGCATCGTGGCGCATCCAAGGTTGAGATGGCCGTTACGCAGAGCTTTTATAAGGCCAAGGCTAAAAAAAATATTTCCCGTTATCATGCGAAGGAGAAGGAACTGGAGCGACTGGAAGCCAATAGAGTAGAGCAACCGCGTGAGGCTGCGTCTTTGCACATGAAATTAAGTGACAGCGGGTTTCAGGCAAAATATTTGCTGCGTGCTGAGCAGGTTGACTTTAGCTACGACGACCGTATCATTGTGAAAAATCTAAATCTGATCGTTGCACGTGGAGACCGTCTGTCTGTTCGGGGGCCCAATGGAATTGGTAAAACCACGCTGCTTCGGTTATTAACAGGTCAACTGGAGCCGCAGACGGGAAAAATCACAGCCAACCCACAGTTGAACATCGGATATTTTTCACAGGAGTTGGAGCAGCTTCCGGAGGATCAAACGTTGCTGGACAGTCTGCTTGCGCTCCCGACGATGACCCAAACAGAAGCGAGAACGGTATTAGGCTGCTTTCTTTTTGCGAAAGAGGACGTGTTTAAAAGGATCGGGACACTTAGTATGGGAGAAAAATGCAGGGTAGCTTTTCTGCGTCTGTACTTTAGTGGAGCCAATCTGCTGGTGCTGGATGAACCGACGAATTATTTTGACATTGAAACCCGTGAAATTGTAGAGGATTCTTTGCGTAACTATGATGGAGCACTGGTGCTCGTCTCACATGATCGGGAGCTGGTGAGGTACACGGCAACTCGGTTACTCGATATGAAGCCGGGGGGCGGATATGAAATCTATGAGGGGACAGCCGACGAAAAGCAAGAAGATGAGCGGAGCCGTCAACGGGAGCCAGAAGACCAGGAGCGGCGTGAGGAACGTCTTCGATTACAATTGCGTCTTACAGAGTTGATGGGAATGACGGGCACGAATGACGAAAATGAGAAGTTGTTGAGCGAAATCAGGCGCATTCGTGCAAATCTGGAGCGGTTGGATGATCTCGATATCTAAAGAAATGAAACGTATGCCCTGCTTGCCAAAGCGCGGTAGTTTGCATATAATAATGAACAATAGTTCGAATTTTTGAAAATGTCTTGATGGAGAAGAGTAGACAGTGTCCGATTGAACAGGGAGGAAGCGCCGTAGGATTGAGAGCGTTTCTGCAAATACTGGGCTGTTGAAGTTCGCTCCGGAGCAGTTCCTTGAACCTCAGGCGCCATGTGAATGGCGAATGTGCAAGTAGGGGATACCGGTTCACGACCGTTACAACGTGCAGAGCGAGACGATGATGCATAGCATGAACAATCACCTGTAACTAGTTGCCGTAAGGCAGAACGCCGGGTGAGCTGAGCTTATTGTCTAACGAGGGTGGTACCACGGTCTTTTCGTCCCTTACCGGGAGAAAAGACCTTTTTTTGTTGTCTGAAAAGCTGGATATGAAGAAAGGGGACTGAACAGGCGATGAGCGAAACCATCCAAATGAAGGAACATTTGCTGGCCTTGAAGGAAGAAGCACTGGAAGTATTGGAGAAGGTGGCAACACCCAAGGAGCTGGCTGATTTACGGGTCAAATATTCGGGGAAAAAGGGCGCACTGACTGAAATCTTGCGCGGTATGGGCAAGCTGAGCGCGGAAGAGCGTCCGGTTGTTGGACAGGTAGCCAATGAGGTGCGCGAGGCGATTGAAGAAGTCGTTAACCGTAAGCAGGACGAGTTCACGAAAGCAGAAACGAATGAGCGTCTGCAAGCGGAAAAGATCGACGTTACGCTACCTGGACGCGCGTTGCCGCAAGGTGGACTGCACCCGCTCAACAAAGTGATTGAGCAAATCGAGGATATTTTTACAGGTATGGGCTATCGAGTGGCTGAAGGTCCACAGGCAGAGACGGATTATTATAACTTCGAAGCATTGAACCTGCCTAAAAATCACCCAGCACGGGATATGCAGGATTCATTTTACCTGACCGAGGATCTGTTGATGCGTACCCATACGTCACCGGTTCAGATTCGTGCAATGGAAGCGATGAAGGGCGAAACGCCTATTAAGGTTATCTGTCCGGGTACGGTTTTCCGACGTGATGATGACGATGCAACGCATTCTTTTCAATTCCACCAAATTGAAGGGCTTGTCATTGGAAAAGACATTCGTATGAGTGATTTGAAAGGAACCTTACTTCAATTTGCACGCGAAATGTTTGGAGAATCGACCGAAATCCGTTTGCGACCAAGCTTCTTTCCGTTCACAGAGCCGAGTGCTGAAGTAGACGTGACTTTTGTGAAGAAAAATGGCGAACGTGTATGGATCGAAATTTTGGGCTGTGGCATGGTCCATCCGAAAGTGCTGGAGATGGGCGGTTTTGATCCCGAGGTGTACAGCGGCTTTGCATTCGGTATGGGTGTAGAGCGGATTGCTATATTGAAATACGGTATCGACGATATTCGTCATTTTTATAACAGTGACCTGTCGTTCCTGAAACAGTTTGCGCGTCAATAAACAACTATATCAAGGGAAGTGAACCCATATGAAAGTATCATTCGAGTGGCTGTCCGAGTATGTATCGCTGGATCAGGTAAGCGCGGAGGAGCTAGCAGAGAAAATCACCCGTTCGGGTATAGAAATTGATGAGGTCGAGCAGCGCAATCAAGGGATTACTGGCGTTGTTGTCGGCTATGTTAAAAGCAAGGAAAAGCATCCAGATGCTGATAAGCTGAATGTATGTATTGTCGATGCAGGTCAGGAGGAAGATCTGCAAATCGTGTGTGGTGCCAAAAACGTGGATGCAGGTCAAAAGGTTCCTGTTGCAGTTGTAGGGGCAAAGTTGCCGGGAGACTTCCACATTAAAAAAGCCAAGCTACGCGGTGTTGTATCTATGGGCATGATCTGCTCGGCCAAAGAACTGGGGATGAATGACAAGCTGCTTCCAAAGGAATTGCAAGAAGGTATTTTGGTGCTGCCTGAGGATGCTGAAATTGGTATGCCAATTACGAAGCTGCTGGCGCTGGATGATCAGGTACTGGATTTTGATCTGACACCCAACCGTTCGGATTGCCTGAGCATGCACGGAGCAGCATATGAAGTGAGTGCGATTCTGGGACGTGACATTTCGCTGGCTGACCCGGCTAAGGATCTGGTGGAAATTAGCGATGCAGCAGCAGATCATCTGTCTGTGAAGGTAGATACTCCTGAACTGTGTACACACTATGCGGCCCGTTATATCACAGGTGTAAAAGTGGCGGCTTCCCCATTATGGATTCAAAACCGTCTGATGGCGGCAGGTGTTCGTCCGATCAACAACATCGTAGATATTACGAACTACGTCATGCTGGAATACGGTCAGCCGCTGCATGCTTTTGATGCGGATAAGCTGGAAAATGGAAATATTGAAGTTCGACTCGCTCGTGCCGGCGAAACATTGATTACACTTGACGATCAGGAGCGTAAGTTGGAGCCGCATATGCTGCTGATTACAGACGGTGTGAAACCAATTGCATTGGCAGGCGTGATGGGTGGAGCCAATTCCGAGGTTACGGATGCGACGGTCAGCATTGCGCTGGAATCTGCGAAGTTTGACGGCGGTACAGTTCGCAAAACGTCTCGTCAACTTGGACTGCGTTCAGAAGCAAGTCTGCGTTTTGAAAAAGAGGTTGATCCGGGCGCTGTTGTGCCTGCTGTGAATCGTGCAGCTGCGCTGATTCAGCGTTATGCGGGAGGCACTGTACACCAGGGCATCGTAGAATCTGCGTCTGCAAAAGCTGAAAACCGCATTATCAAGCTGTCGCTAGATAAAATAAACCGATATTTGGGAACCGAACTGTCTTTGCTTGAGGTGAAAACGATTTTCGGTAGACTTCATTTCGGATGTGGCGACGCAGAGCAAGGGGTACTGGAAGTTGAAGTACCTACACGCCGTGGAGATATTACCATTGACGTGGACTTAATCGAAGAGGTAGCTCGTCTGTATGGTTACGACAATATCCCGACCACGCCGATTGAAGGTCCGACAACTCCGGGAGCTTTGACAGCATCGCAATCATTGCGCCGCTCCCTGCGCAGATTGCTGGCTCATGGTGGTTGGCAGGAGACGATCAGCTACTCTTTTGTACATCCGCAGAGTACGAGGTTATTTAATGCCCTGACAGAAGGTAGCCATCCGGTACGTTTGGCTATGCCTATGAGCGAAGACCGTAGTGTTTTGCGTACGAGTATCATCCCACAGATGCTGGATACAGCGGTGTACAACATGAATCGCAAGCAAGACAATCTGGCGATTTTTGAGATGGGAACAGTATTTTATACAGAGGAACAAACATTAACCCGTCAGCCGCAGGAAATTCAAGTGCTTAGTCTACTGCTGACTGGGGTACGCCGTGAAAAACAATGGAATATTGGTGCTGAAAAGGTTGATTTCTTTGATATTAAAGGCGCGCTTGAAACGGTGTTTGAGTATTTCGGGTTGAGTGCCAGCATTCGTTATGTGGCTGACCAACCGCAAAGCTACCATCCGGGCCGTTCCGCTTCGGTATGGCTGGATGTGAATGGGAACTCTCAACGGATCGGTACCATTGGGCAGATTCATCCGGAGCTTCAACAATCTTATGGGCTGAATGATACGTATGTAGCGGAAATTGCGTTGCAACAGGTCGTTGAACACGCAAACTCTCATATTCAGTTCAGAGAGCTGGCTCGCTTCCCATCCGTGGAACGTGACATTGCCCTCGTGGTAAATAAAGACGTTGAGGCAGGTGAACTGCTTCGTGTTATTCACGCTGCAGGCGGAGAGCTATTGCAGGATGCGCGAGTGTTTGATGTATTTACAGGCAGTAAGCTTGGTGAAGATAAGAAGAGCGTAGCTATCTCTCTGACCTATCGTCATTGGGAGCATACGTTGACGGATGAAGAGATCAATGCGGCGCATACTCCTGTCGTTACGTCTCTGGAACAAACTTTTGGAGCGGAATTGAGAAAGTAGCAGGAAATGCGGGAAGCTGTATCGAATCTTAGTGACAGAGGTTCGATACGGCTTTTTGGCCTATCATCATAGGAGCTCTCTTACTCTGATATTTACCCGCTGCGGGGAAGCCGGACTAATAAGGTTGAACGCTTCACGGAAGGCGGGTTACCATAGTACCGGACACACCTTAGAATCAACATACAGTAGTATTGAAGGAGGGCATAATTGTGACTACACCAGATCGTACTCGCGTCACTGTAGAGATCTACGGTACTTCTTATAAACTCGTCGGCAGCAATACCGATTATATGAAGCAGGTTGCCAATTACGTGGATGAGCGTATGCACAGCATTTCTCAAGCTCATTCGCGTCTGGATATGCCCCGAATTGCCGTGCTGGCTGCGGTTCATATGGCAGAAGAAGCTGTACAAATCCAGGAAATTCAGAGTCATATGAACCGCTTAGCAGCGGAACGAGCAGAGCTCCGGGGAGATCTGGCGCAACTCCAGACGGCTCTAGGGGAACAGCAGCAAAAAAATACAGATATGCATCAATCTCTTATTCAACTAAAGGAAGAAAAGGAAGCAACGCAGAAGAAGCTGATGGAAACCGAATCTGTATCAGCCAAGGAGATTGCCCAATTGAAGGCAAAGCTGGAACAGCAGGAGAAAAAAGCAGCTGAACTTGAAAATGGACAAAAACAAGCTAAACGTGAATTGGAGGAGTCTCGTCAAGAAGCTTCTCGCAAGCTGAAAGAGCAGCAGGAGGCGGCCAATGCTCGTATCCGGCAGATAGAAGAGCAGATGAAGAAGGAAGTGGCTGAAGCAGCTAAACAGGCTGAAGCCAAGCTGTCAGCTGCAGAGAAGACTCATCAGGAGCAAAAGCGTACAGAACTGGACAAGCTGCGATCTGCTTTGCAGCAAGAGCATAGTAAGAAGGTAAGCGAATGGCAGACCAAGTGCTCCGGGCTGAATGAGCAGCTGGAGCAGGAACGTAAACAGGCTGAATTGGCGTTGAATGAAGAAAAGCTCCAGCATCAGGAAGCGCAGAAACGAGCTGATGAAGCTGCACTGGAGCAGGAGATTCGGGTCGAGGAGCTTCAGGAACAATTAGAACAAGTACAGGCAGGCAGTACAGAGCTTTCTTCTCGTCTGGGAGAGGCTCAAGAGCAAGCAAGAGTACTGAAGCAACAACAGTCCGAGCTGGAGTCTGTGCTGGAAACACAGCGACAGGTTGCGATAGAGCGAGAGCAGGCAGATACGCTTGCGCGTGAAGAACTGCAAAGCCGATATGATCAATTAGAAGCTGAAGCCAAGGCTACGCAGCAGCAGACGGCTAAGCTGGAGGAAGAACAGCGGCGGATGCAGAAGCTGCTGGAGCAAGCTCACGTATCTTCTCGCAAGCTGCAAAGTGAGCTGGCTACGCTAGCTGAAAGCGAGAAGTCATGGAAGAAACTTGCAGAAGAACGCCAGTTGGCAGTTGATGAGCTGGAGCTCTCCCTGCTGGAAGCACGTGAACAGAAGGAAGCGATACAGGAGCAATTACAGCACACAGCGGCTGAGCTCGAAGCTATTAATGATAAATTTGCTTCACAACAGCAACGGCTAGTTCAACTCGAAGCGAGAATCAAGGAGCTTTCACCTGAGCTGATTCGTGTTCAGGATGAGCTTGAGAAAGCCAAAGTCCGAGAGCAAGAGGGAGCGAAGGCGTATCAATCGCTTCAGGAGCAATATGGAAGCATGAAGAGCCGAGCTGGAAAGCTGGAGCAAAATATCAAGCAGCTTCAACAGGAAGATCACGAACGGCGGAGTAAGCTGGAACGTGCTGAGGAAGAATCTCTGGAGTGGCAACTTAAATACGATCAGTTGAAGGCAGAAGCGGAACGTCTGGAAGCTGAAGATGCTGCCCGTAAGGAAGAATTTGCATCTTGGGAACGTGAAATAGCGGTAACAGTTGAACAAAAGGAACAGCTTCAGGAGGAGACTCGTTTGGCGGTTGAAGCTGCCAAAACGGCGAAAGCTGAACAGCAGTCCATAGAGCAGGAACGAATGGCCTTGCAGTCTGAATTGGACGAAGTGGGTCAAAAATATGAAATGGCGGCGCATCAGCTTCGTTTGTTACAAGTACAACAGGACGTAGATCGGGAAAATACGGAGAAGATTTCTACAGAATTACGTCAATTACAGGAAGAATACACTAAGCTTCAAACGGAGTACAATGAATGGATTGAACTTATCGAACAGGATCAGTAGATACGGATTATAAATGTATGGCAATCCCCGGCTGCTCATCGCCGGGGATTGTTTGCTTATTGTTCCACTCAGAAGTGTTTATGACAAAAAGCTGTCCTTTGGCAGACGAAATCTGCTTCGGGACAGCTTTGCCGGGAGGGTCTACTGAAATTATTTCCCGTCTTTGCGACCGGCTTCAAACGGTGTCGATACCGGAATGAACAGGTCGATAATCCCGATAACCAATGCAGCGAGCAATGCGCCCAGAACGGAAACACTGACATTGGTCACCACATACTGAGCGATCCAGATAACCAGAGCGCTCACTAGAAAACCTACGATACCGCGTCCAAATGGAGAAACGCGTCGGCCGAACACTGCCTCGATGATGTAACCAACCAAGGCAATGACAATGGCAAGAATCAGCGCGCTCCAAAAGCCGCCTACACTAAATCCGGGAACGATCCAGCTTACGACCATCAGCACCAGAGCGGCAACGATGAAACGTACAATGTGCCCGAGAATGCTCACGGAATAACCTCCTTTGTTTTTTGAATTTACAGGGTTAGACAAAGGTTAGTGTGTGGCATGAAGAGCTTTCTTATGTGTAAAACAGAGTTGGCAAATAGCGTAAGTTTGCTGCTTTCGGTATAATATAGATATAAGTGAAAGGAGTAGTGAAGTTGGACTCTAAAATTTTCAAAACCCTTGAATATCAAAAAATTCTAAATAAACTAAGTCACTATGCCCAAACGGCAACGGGACAACAGACAGCCCTTCGACTACAGCCCAGCGATGATTTGGAGCATATCAAGAAAATGCTGAAAGGCACGGATGAGGCTTATGCTGCTGATCGCCTCAAAGGAGTGCCTTCATTTAACGGAGTAGTAGATATCACTCCGGCGGTGAAGCGTGCCCGTATTGGTGGAACGTTAAGCCCGCAGGAGTTGCTCGGCATTCGGACAACAGTTCAGGCCGCACGCCGTATACAGGTATACGTGACAAGTTTGCATGAGGAAAATCCTGTCGAAACATTGCTGTATTGGAGTGAGCAGCTTTCGGAGCAGAGAGGTTTGGAAAACTCCATTAAAGGCTGTATTGACGAGAATGCAGAGGTGCTGGATTCTGCCAGCACAGAGCTTTCTCAAATCCGTCGGGAGCTGCGCTCGGGAGAAGTGCGTATTCGTGAAAAGCTGGATTCCATGATTCGTTCCTCAACTGTCTCCAAAATGCTTCAAGATCAGTTGATTACGATTCGCGGAGATCGGTTTGTGATCCCGGTTAAGGCCGAATACCGTTCTTATTTTGGCGGAATTGTTCATGATCAATCCGGGTCTGGTGCAACATTGTTTATCGAGCCTGAATCCATCGTAGCCATGAACAATAAGCTGAGGGAAACAAGGCTGAGAGAAGAGCGTGAAATTGAAGTCATTTTACAAAAGCTGACCGCACTCGTCGCAGAACAAGCAGATATGTTGCTGTATGATGTGGACATTTTGGGCAATCTTGATTTTATTTTTGCAAAAGCGCGTCTCGCCCGTGAAATGAAGGCAACCTTACCTTTAATGAATGACCGCGGATATTTGAAGCTGAAAAAGGGCAGACATCCTCTAATTCCGTTGGAGCAGGTTGTTCCCATTGATGTGGAGTTAGGCAATTCATACACCTCTATTATCGTTACCGGACCGAACACAGGGGGGAAAACCGTTACCCTGAAAACCATTGGCCTACTTAGCTTGATGGCGATGTCTGGACTGTTTGTACCTGTTGAGGATGAAAGCCAGCTATGTGTATTTGATGCAATCTATGCCGATATTGGTGACGAGCAGAGCATTGAGCAAAACTTGAGTACATTTTCCAGTCACATGACCAATATCATTAGCATCCTGAAAAATATGACGCCAAAAAGTCTTGTATTGCTTGACGAAGTGGGGGCAGGAACGGACCCCGCAGAAGGTTCGGCTCTGGCTGTATCTATTTTGGAGCATATACATGCCATGGGTTGCCGCATGGTTGCGACGACTCACTATAGTGAATTGAAGGCGTATGCCTATGAGCGCAAAGGAATTATTAATGCAAGCATGGAGTTTGATGTCGCTACATTAAGCCCGACTTACCGCCTTCTGGTCGGTGTACCCGGACGAAGTAATGCATTTGCCATTGCCGAGCGATTGGGATTGCCAGGGCGTATTTTAGACTATGCCCGTGGTGAGGTAACGGAAGAAGACCAGCGCGTTGAGCACATGATCGCGTCACTGGAGCAGAACCGTTTGACAGCTGAGCAAGAACGGGAAAAAGCGGAGCAGCTACGTAAGGAAATGGAAGCATTGCGTAGCCGTCATCAGATGGAGCTGGATAAGCTGGAGTCCCAACGGGACCGTATGCTGGAAAAAGCTGAGGACGAAGCAAGGGTTCTCGTGGATAAGGCTCGTAGTGAAGCAGAGAAAATCATTACTGATTTGCGTAAATTGGCTCAGGAAGAAGGGGCCTCGGTTAAGGAGCATAAGCTGATTGCAGCTCGCAGAGAACTGGATGAGGCTGAACCGAAACAACGCAAAAAAAGTACCGTCAAACGCCCGGCTGCTACGCGTACTCGTTCTATCATGGCTGGCGATGAAGTATCCGTCCACAGTCTAAATAAAAAAGGCCACGTGGTTGAACTGTCCGGTACCAAGGAAGCTGTGATTCAACTGGGAATCATGAAGATGAAGGTCAGTCTGGATGATCTGGAACTACTGCAACCTGCACAAACAACGACTCCAAGAGTTCAAAAACCAGTGACTGGCGTTAAGCGGACACGGGATGATAACGTACGAAGTGAACTTGATCTTCGGGGGGCGAACGTGGAGGAAGCCTTGATGGAAGTGGACCGCTTCATGGATGAAGCGTTTCTGGCCAATCTGGGTCAGGTACACATTATTCATGGTAAAGGTACGGGTGTCCTGAGAACCGGTATTCAGGAGTACCTCCGCAAGCATAAGCATGTGAAAAGCTACCGTATCGGTAATTACAATGAAGGCGGCACAGGCGTAACAGTTGCTGAATTGGAATAGCTAGGGGTTGCCGGCTTTGCCCGGGAACGCTTGGTAGAACGGGAGGGACGAAGTGAAGATGGCGATTGATGAATTGCTGTCACATCCGTTGGGGATGATGCTGGGTTATTTCTCGGTGGCGGTGCTGGAGCTAATTGTATTTTTGTCGTGTTTTGAGCTGGTAACCCGCTATAAATGCTGGGAAGAGATCAAGCGCGGCAATGTTTCGGTAGCCATGGCTACGGGAGGGAAAATGTTCGGTATTTGCAACGTACTCCGCTTTGCAATGGAAGCCAAATCCAGTGTGTATGATACGATGATTTGGTCGTTCGTTGGCTTTTTACTGCTTCTTGCGGCGTACTTTCTTTTTGAGTTTCTGACACCGGTATTTTCTATCGATCAACAGATTAAAGAGGATAATCGTGCTGTCGGCTTGTTCTCCATGATTATTTCCATATCTTTATCTTATGTGATCGGTGCCAGTGTAACTTAACACATCTTGTATACTAGAGCTTGGTATACGCTTGGAACGGAAGGATGATAAAGCTTGGAAATGACTATTTGTCCATGGTGTAACATGGAAATTATTTGGGATGAAGAATTAGGACCTGAGGAAGAATGTCCTTATTGCCATAATGATCTGAAAGGGTACTCTGACATCACCGATGATGAAGATGAGTCTGTTTCTCCACCTGTTCATAGACATGCCGGTGAGCATGGACATGAAGAGACGAAACATGATCATGTGGCTTCTGTAACCCCGGCGCCCCACTCTCATGGAAAAGAAGACCTGAAGGGTTATCGGACATTGAGTATTCAGCTCGGTGATGATGAGGAGCAGGATATTTTATATGAGGCAGATGATGAAATCGTAGTTGAAAAACCGGTTGATGCACCGTTGTTGCAGGATAATGAGTTTCATAAGTTGCCTGTGCTGCATACTTTGCAAAAATTTGAAGAAAGCGGTGCGGATCTGATGGCTTATGAACAAGGCGCTGAACAAATACTCGACAGACAAGATGAGGTTCTTGAATGTTCTCAATGTGGGGAGTACATGCTGCATGCAGGTTCGCAAACCGTAACCAGAGAAGGTTTTGAACCGTCGATGTCTCCAGCGCTTGGCAAGCCCGTTCTGGATTTGCCGTTCGTCTTGAATGTTTATGTGTGCCCTAGCTGCTTCCATGTCCAGCAGACACTGTCAGAGAATGACCGACTGCGGATGCTGGAGAAGCTCAGCGGTATTTCCAACAATTAAATAGCAATTCCCCGGATAGGCCCAAGCTCAATACGGGCATCTTAAATCGAAGAAATCTTTGAACAAGCTGGCTTGAAATAAGCTGATTGGTGATTTTTCGGTTAGGGGGAACTGCATTGAAATCAAACCTGAACGGACAATCCATTCTGCTATTAAGCTTGAATGGATTGTTTGTGTTTGCAGCAGCATTGTCAGGCACATTTCTTAACGTGTATTTGTGGAAAAGCAGGCAGGATTACGCGATGATCGGCTGGTTTAATGTCAGTCAACAAATTGCACTGGGAATTATGGTCTGGGTGGCTGGAAAGTGGGTCAAGGAACATAACAAAATGAATGCCCTACGCGTGGGGACCGCATTATCAGGCCTATTTTATCTGATCGTGTTATATACGGGACCGCAGGCTGTGAACTACATATGGCCGCTCGGGATGCTGCTGGGTGCAGCATTAGGTTTATTCTGGCTGGCGTTTAATGTGATTTTTTTCGAAGTCACGGATCAGGCAAGCCGTGATCATTTTAACGGATGGGTGGGTCTGCTGGGCTCGTTTTCTGGTATAGTGGGTCCTTGGCTGTCCGGTTGGATTATTGCCCGTATGGAGGATGACGCAGGTTATCGCGTGATATTTAGTATTTCCTTGGCCTTTTATGTCGTAGGAGTGGTGCTTAGTTTCTTTCTTCGCAAACGTAAGCCGACAGGAAATTACAATTGGAAAGAGCCCAAGCAACGATTGTCACAAAAAGGGAGTATGTGGCGTCCGTTGTCGTTATCGCTTATTGCCCAGGGCATCCGTGAAGGGGTGTTTGCCTTCCTGATTACGCTGCTCGTATATGTAGCTACCCAACAGGAATGGAAGCTGGCACAGTTTTCACTTATCACCTCGGCGGTATCATTTTTCAGCTTTTGGGCTGTCGGAAAATGGCTCAAGCCACACTATCGTTCGGCGGGTATGCTGTTGGGTGCCGTGTTGTTGGTGATCGCGCTATTACCGTTATTGTGGCGTATGGAGTATAGCACACTACTGATTATGGGGATCGGCACCGCTTTATTTATGCCTTTATATTTAATTCCCATGATTTCTGCGAGCTTTGATTTAATGGGGACGAGTAAAGGAGATGCCAATCAGAGAGTGGAACTGGTTGTACTGCGCGAACTATGCTTAATGGTAGGCCGATTGACCGGAACACTCATTTTCTTGGGTGTCCTAAGTATCAGCAAGGCTCCTACGGCGATGATCTGGTTGTTGATTGGCCTTGCATTGATGCCAGTGCTCGGATGGTTTTTTATGCGAAGTGTGCTGAAAATGGAACAAAAGACGAAGCAGAGCAAATCTCATTCCCATGCACAACGCTGGCACAAGCAAACCGAATAGTTTGAAAATACATTAAAAAAGACCTCCAGACCCAATTAGTAGGGGAAAGAGGTTCTTTTTGTATTCATATGTTAAACCATCGGTTCCGTTGTTTCAGGCGAGGGCTTGGTAGTACGGTTTAGAGAATAAAGCTCCATTTCAGGTCGGTGTGTGCCCGTCAGTTCATCAGCCAATAGCTGTGCGGCCATCATACTCGTAACCGTCCCATTTCCCCCGTAACCCTCCAAAAAATAGCAGTTTGGAAAACGTGGATGTGGACCAATATACGGCAAGCCGTCGTGAGAGGAGCCGAATACAGCCGCCCAAGCATAGTCGATCTGAAATGGAACACCCGGAAAATGCTCCTGTAGCGTTTGCAGCAGCTTTTGCTGTTGGTGTAGCAGCCTGATTTCACGTTGATGGGCGTCCAGTACAGGTTCATCCAAACCACCAATAATGATGCGTCCTTCCGGTGTTGAGCGTATGTACAGATAAGGACGAGTAGTTTCCCAAATCAGACACTGCTCATACCACAAGGGAACATCTCCGATTGGATTGGTGGCGATAGCATAAGAGCTTTCTAGAACGGCTCCGCGATCTGATTTAATCTCCTGTGTTTCATAACCCGTTGCAAAAATGATTTTTTTCGCTCGGATAATTCCACCGCTGGTATAACAAACAACTTCATTTTCATTAAATTCAAAATGCTTGGCTTCCGTATGCTCATATAAGCGTACACCGAGACGGCTGGCGGATTGCAACAGTCCTTGGGCAAACAAAAATGGATTAACCTCGGCATCTTCGTGCGTGTACAAGGCTGCTGATTTTCGAAAAGGAAATCGGGCTGCAATCTGTTGCTCATCCCAGTATTCGACGGGAAATCCAAACCGGGTTAGCTGTTTGTACTCTTCCTGAAGGATCTGCACATCCTCCGATGTACTTGCATAGTACAGGCTACTGCGGCGTATAAAGGACGGATCAATTTCCAGCGTGGTAGACAGTTTTTCCAACTGATCCAGAGCATCTTTGCACATACGGTAAAACAGTACACCGTTCGTTTCACCAAACGTATTGATGAAGGAGGTTAAGGTCTTATCATTGCTATATTGCAGCAGTCCGGTATTGGCCGAAGAACTTCCATGTACCAGCTTGCGTTTGTCAATAACCACGGTGTCTACCTGTCGTTCTCCCAATAGCCGGGAGCAGATGGACCCACCCATCCCGCCTCCGATGATCAGTACATCACAATTTAAATCCTCTGCCAAAGGCGGAAAATCCGATGTTTGCTCCAAGGTACTCGGCCAATACGTATTCCCGCTAATCAATTCCATATAAACAGCACTCCTTATAGGCAATATGTAGTATCTCTTATGTGTACATAGTATTTCGCCAAACGGACAAGATAACCAGCGTGCAACAAAACATTTAAGGAGGCACAGAGACTATGCAATCTACCAACATGCAACCCTTGACAGGCAAAGAGCTGGAGTACATCGTGGACTCCATTTCCAATGAAGAACTGCTGCTCAAGCAATGTACGGCGACAGCAGCATCCATTCAGCATCCAGCCATTCAGCAAGCTTGTCTGCAATTCGCGAGAACTCATGAGAACCACCTGAACCTGCTTTCCAATGCACTTCAACAGCACCAGCAGCTTGCTCCTATGCAACCGCAGCAGTAATTATGGATTAACCAATAAAGGAGGTAATATCACGATGTTTCCACAGAACAATACGTCATTTATGCCCGAAGAAGATTTGCTCTATACCATTCTTGCCGATATGAAACGCACGGTGGGAGAGTATACAACAGCGACAACGGAATCCAATTGTCCGTCTGTGCGTCAGATGTTCACCGACCTTACGAACGATACGCTGCGCCTACAAGGCGATTTGTATCGTCTGATGAGTCAAAACAATATGTACTCCACTTCGTCAAAAGCACTGCGCATCGATTTGGACAAACAGATTCAAGAAGCTCGCAAGACCCAACACGAATGCCAACAGTTCATTCAGCAAAAGTCGTCATCAGCGGGGGGATATGGTCAACCTATGCATCAGCAAGGGCAGCCTACTCACCAAAATAACCCTTACTATATGTAAACGGGATATTCCGTTTTTGAAGCAATTTCCCATAACAGCCGTCCGTCTGCCGGGTTTACCGGGGCGGACGGTTTTTCTTTGCAGGTTTAAAGTGCGTATTGTATGATGTATAGTAATCTCTTTCGATGGAGGCCTTATGTAGAATGACAGAGCTAAATGGTTTGAAATTAAAAGTGCTGGAATTGTTAAAAGAAGATGCAAGAAGAACACCGACTTTGTTGGCTACTTTACTGGGGGTTGACGAGCAGGATGTACGCACCTCAATTAAAGAGCTAGAAGACCAACATGTAATCGTTAAGTACGCCGCCGTAGTCAATTGGGATAAAGTCGACGACGAAAAGGTTACTGCTTTGATTGAAGTACAGATTACACCCGAGCGTGGAAGAGGATTTGAAGGTATTGCAGAACGGATTTATTTGTATCCGCAAGTTAAATCGGTTTATCTCATGTCTGGAGCATACGACTTGCTGGTAGAAGTTGAAGGCCGCAACCTCCGTGAGGTCGCTAATTTTGTGTCGGAGAAACTGTCTCCTATTGACTCGGTCTTGTCCACCAAGACTAATTTTACGCTTAAAAAATACAAGCAGGACGGAATTATCTTTGAGGATCATCAGGAAGATAATCGTCTGGTGATTTCGCCGTAAAGGAAGATCATGATGAATCTCAAAACAGAAGCATTTACCGACAGTAACAAAGCCATGAGTTCCTATTTGTCCCCGTTGGTGCGCGAAATTCCATCTTCGGGCATTCGTAAGTTTTTTGACTTGGTGGGTGGCAACAAGGATATTATTACCCTTGGTGTAGGCGAACCGGATTTTACAACCCCTTGGCATATGCGGGAAGCCTGTGTCTATTCATTAGAGCGAGGTTTTACCAGCTACACGTCTAATGCGGGAACGCCAGAACTGCGTGAAGCGATTAGTGATTATCTGAATGAGCAATTTGAAGTTAATTATGATCCTAAAAATGAGATTATCGTGACCGTTGGGGGAAGCGAGGCGATTGATCTTGCTTTGCGTGCGTTAATTGTACCTGGCGACGAAATTCTCGTGCCCGAGCCGTGCTACATTTCATATTCTCCAATCACTTCAATTGGAGGCGGGATTCCGGTAGGTATTGAAACATTTGCTAAGGATGAATTTAAGCTGACGGCTGAGGCGTTGGAGGCAAAAATTACACCTAAATCCAAGGTGCTGATTTTATGCTATCCGAGTAATCCAACTGGGGCTACGATGACTTATGAAGATTGGCTTCCGATTGCCGAAGTCGTGGAAAAGCATGATTTGATCGTCATTTCTGATGAAATTTATGCTGAATTGAATTATGGAGAGAAGCATGTTAGTTTTGCCGCTATGCCTGGTATGATGGATCGTACGATTCTCGTCAGTGGTTTCTCCAAAGCCTTCGCCATGACAGGCTGGCGTATTGGATATACATGCGGACATCCAGATCTGATTGCGGCTATGCTCAAAATCCATCAGTACACCGTAATGTGTGCGCCTTCTATGGGGCAAGTTGCGGCACTGGAAGGTTTGCGGAATGGTTTGGGTGAGAAAGATCGTATGGTAGAAGCCTATAATCAGCGTCGCCGTCTGATGGTTGAAGGGTTCCGGGAAATCGGCCTGGAGTGCCATGAGCCAAGAGGGGCTTTTTATGTTTTCCCTAGTATTCAAAGCACGGGACTTAGCTCAGATGAATTTGCACAGCGTCTATTGGCAGAGGCTAAAGTTGCGGCTGTACCGGGTAATGTGTTCGGTTTGGGAGGCGAAGGCTATCTTCGTTGCTCATACGCGACTTCTGTTGCTCAGCTGACGGAGGCACTGGATCGGATTGGTCATTTTGTAGAAAAAGTAAGAAAAGAAGGTTAAAATTATTTTTTTATGGGTAATTCATAAAAAATAGTCTTTTATTTCTAAATTTCTATGCTATAATTTGAATTCGAAAGCAGGAAGTTCAATTTTTCAATTGTAGGAGGAATGCTCATGTCATATGTTGGATATAATTCGTCTAGTTCAATAGGATACGACATTTCCCTAGAAGATGAAATTTTGTTCCTGCGCAATGAGATGATGCGGACGTTTCAGGAAGAGCAGTCCTTCACCTCTGATCTTGTCATCGAGATTAGTTGCAAGCTCGATTTGAAAATCAATGAATACATGAAAATGTATGGTACGGAATGCAAGGTTTAACCGTGTGAAGTCAGCCAAAGGTAAGAAGGAGGCCGTAGGGCCTTCTTTTTTTGCGTTCACAACTTATGATATATTAATGGCATGGAAGAGGGGGCGTACATATGAGAACAGGGCTAAAAAGGCTATCGCCATGGATTATCGGAATGTTGACACTTGTATTATTGGCTGGATGTGGGGGACGGGACAAGGACAGCTTCTCCATTTTTATTATGGATAAAGGGGATGCTTCAGTCATCCGTGAAGAGCTGGCACAAAAGCTTAAGGATAAGCTGGGCGAACAGGCTCCGACTATTGAGATTTCAGTCAGTCCGCTGTATAACCAGCAGAAGCTGGTTGTAGAATATGCGGCCGGGGAGCATGATCTGTTTCTTTTGCCGGAAGAGGACATGAAGCTGTATGGACAGAATGGTTCGAATCTGCCGTTAGATGATGCTTTTGACAAGAAGACGTACGCTCGGGGCGTGTTCGAGGGCGGCGTATTTAAGAAGAAGGGGCAGGAGGAAGAAGAAACAGATGTAAGCAAGGAAACTCATTTGTTCGGAATTCCGGTGGAGCAGATGAAGATGTTTAAGGAGCTAAAATATAACTCAAAAACATTATTTGCTACCGTGCCGCCTCGTACAAGCAATAAGGAAGAAGCCATCAAGGTGCTGAAAGCACTTACGGAATGATAAGGGGGATGGAGTAATATGGGGATCTATACCAGAACAGGTGATGAAGGACAAACTTCTGTGATTGGAGGTCGAGTGTCCAAAGATGATGACCGTGTGGAGGCATACGGTACAATTGACGAGCTGAACAGCTTTGTAGGACAAGCGATCAGCTTTGCCGAAGGGGAAAAGTTTGCGGATATTCGGACTCAATTGGAGGAAATACAGCAGGAGCTGTTTGATTGTGGTTCGGATTTGGCGTTTGTTAAAATCAGTGAAAGCAAATATAAGGTGAAAGACGAGCTGGCAGAGCGACTGGAAGGCTGGATTGATGCATGTCAGGAGGAAAATCCGAAGGTGGAGCGTTTTATTATACCGGGTGGTAGCACATTATCCTCAACGCTTCATGTTTGCCGTACGGTTTGCCGACGCGCGGAACGCCGTGCTGTTACACTAGGTAAACATACGGACATCAATCCGGCGGTACGTCGGTATTTGAACCGTCTTTCCGATTATTTCTTTGCCGTTGCTCGCACAGCGAATGTCCGTCAGGGTGTGCCCGATGTCGAATATGTGCGCAGCAAAAAAGTGTTCCGCAAATAAGGAGGCAACCGGGAATTTGTGATGAGCTTGTACTATGAACCTATCGTATATACGATCCCTCCTGAGGAGGAGGGCATGCTGTTGAAGACTATTTTACAAAAACGTATGAACATTTCTCGAAAGTTAATATCCAAACTCAAGCTGACCGAGCAAGGTATTATGCTGAACGGGACACGTGTGTACATCAGCGTAAAGGTGAAGTCCGGGGATCGAGTAGAAATTCGCATGGAGCGCGAGCGTTCTGATGATATTTTACCTGAACCCATTCCTTTTGAGATATTGTTTGAGGATGAACATTTGTTAGTGGTGAACAAGGCGGCGGGTATGATTGTCCATCCAACTCACGGTCATTACACTGGAACACTGGCTAATGGGGTTGTGCATTATTGGCAGGCCAAGGGAGAACTGTTCCGGTTTCGTCCTGTTCATCGTCTTGATCAAGAGACGACGGGTGTGCTGGTAGTAGCCAAAAATCCGTATGTACACCAGCATATTTCTGAGCAGATGATTGCGGGAACGGTGGATAAGCGCTATACGGCTCTGGTGCATGGGCGTCCTGAGCTGCAGGAAGGTAAGGTAGACGGACCAATTGACCGCAGCCCGGATAATCCGCATTTACGTATGGTGACCCCGGATGGTTATCCTGCCCTTACGCTGTATAAGCTGGAGGAAGTGTGGAACGGGGGAAGTCGCATCGGACTAAAGTTGGAATCCGGGCGTACGCACCAAATTCGAGTGCATATGACTTATATCGGTTGTCCGTTGATCGGAGATAAAATGTACCGGATTACACCCGATGATGCTGCGCAACGTGAGCGATATGATCAGCTTGATGCCAGGATGCCTCGACAAGCCTTGCACGCCTCAGAGCTTTCCTTGGAGCATCCTGTAACCGGGGGGCGGCTGACGTTCTATGCTCCTCTACCTGAAGATATGGCTGAAATGCAGGAGCTATTAAGAGCGCAATATTTTTCAGAATAAAATATAAATAAGCTATCAAAACCAAATGGAGGTTAATCTAGCGATGAGCCAACTGAAAGTATATCAGTATTCTAAATGCAGTACCTGCCGTAATGCAGTGAAATGGCTGCAAAACAAGGGACATGAGACGGAACTTATTCCTATTTTTGAACAGCCGCCCGGCCCGGAGGAATTGGAAGATTTAATTCGAAAAAGCGGGCTGGAGCTAAAAAAGTTTTTTAATACAAGCGGTGAGGTGTATAAAGAGTTAAAGCTGAAAGATAAGCTTGGAGACATGAGTCGTGAAGAGCAAATTTCGCTTTTATCCTCGAATGGAAGATTAATCAAACGCCCGATTGTAACCGACGGGAACAAAGTAACGATAGGATTCAAAGAGGAAACATTTGAGGGCACATGGGAAGCTCAATAACGCCCAATTTACACTCACGATATGTTATACTGTGGGGGTTAAATATTATGATGAATGGGAGCAATACAATCTGTGACACAACGCAATGAACAATCCGTAATGCTGGTTGACGGTATGGCCCTGCTATTTCGCGCTTATTATGCAACCGCCGCAAACGGTTATATCCGTCGTACAAAAGCTGGGGTGCCAACGAACGCCATATATGGTTTTATTCGATATTTTTGGGACGCAGTCCAAACGTTTAATCCTACACATGTCATTTGCTGCTGGGATATGGGCGGAACGACATTCCGTGGGGAACATTTTGCTGCGTATAAAGGAAACCGAGCCGACGCACCGGATGATTTGATTCCCCAATTTACATTGATTCGTGAAGTGACGGACAGCCTCGGCATTCCCAACATTGGAGCGGAAGGCTTTGAAGCCGATGATTGTATCGGTACGCTTGCACGTCATTATTCGCAAAATGAGGACATGGATGTAATGATTCTCTCAGGAGATCATGATTTACTTCAATTAGTGGATGAGCGGACACGGGTCATTATTATGAAAAAAGGGCACGGCAATTATATGGTATACACCCCGGAGACCCTGCTGACTGAAAAAGGGCTTAAGCCACGTCAAGTGGTGGACCTTAAAGGCCTGATGGGGGATGCAAGCGATAATTATCCCGGAGTACGAGGTATTGGCGAGAAAACGGCACTCAAGCTGGTTCAGGAATACGACTCTATTGAGGGCATTCTGGAGAATCTGGATCAATTAACACCCTCGGTCCGTAAAAAAATTGAGAGTGATTTGGATATGCTGCATCTTTCACGCAAACTTGCTGAAATTCACTGTGGTGTACCTGTAGCATGTGCTTTGGATAGCTGTCTGCTGACGCTGGATCACGTGCAAATTGTAGACAAGTTTGAGCAGCTTGAAATGAAAAGCTTGTGTACATTGATGGGTGTCGCAACCGGATCTTAATAAAGCTGTTAGGCTTGATACGGACAATTTAAGTAAAGTAAGTAATATAGGGATGCTGACGCTTGGTGCGTTAGTGTCCTTATTTATATACCCATATGTCGACGGAGTTATATAGTCATGTGAAGGATTATATACAATTGCGATAAGGGGATTGACCTCAGGTACATTTCAGGTGAATATAGTGGAGAGAGAACCGGATTATCGAAAGGGGACAACAGCAACTATGACAGTATTGGGAGCAATTGAGGCAGGCGGTACCAAATTTGTATGTGGAATTGGCAACGAACGTGGAGAGGTACTGGAACGGGCGAGCTTTCCAACAACCACCCCAGCAGAAACAATGGAGAATGTCATCGCATTTTTTGAAGGCAAGGGCATTGAAGCATTGGGCGTAGGCTCGTTCGGGCCGATTGATCCTATCGAAGGTAGTGATACATATGGCTATATTACAACAACGCCAAAGCCACATTGGGGAAATTACAATCTGATTGGCAAACTGAAAGAGCATTTTGATGTGCCTATGGGGTTTGACACGGATGTGAATGGAGCAGCACTTGGTGAGTCTATTTGGGGTGCCGCCAAAGGATTGGACAACTGTCTGTATATTACGATAGGTACAGGCATCGGGGCGGGTGCTTTGGTTGGTGGAAAGCTGATACATGGATTATCCCACCCGGAAATGGGGCATATTCTGGTACGTCGTCACCCAGAAGATACTTACGAGGGGACATGTCCTTATCACGGAGATTGTTTGGAGGGACTGGCAGCAGGTCCTGCGCTCGAAAAAAGATGGAAGGTTAAAGGACATGAGCTTTCTGTCGATCACTCGGCCTGGGAAATGGAAGCGTACTATCTGGCACAGGCTTTAATGAGCTATGTATTAATCCTGTCACCGCAAAAAATTATTATGGGCGGGGGAGTGATGAAGCAGGACCAACTGTTCCCGCTCATTCGTACCAAGCTTCAAGAACTTTTGAACGGATACGTACAGCATTCGAGTCTGGCAACAGATATTGAGCAATATATCGTATCTCCGGGATTGGGTGACAATGCTGGATTGTGCGGTGCTCTGGCATTGGCAAAGGAAAAGCTGAATCATTAGAATTTATGGTTGACGGCACTCCAAGGTACGGTTATTATATAGGCAACAGTATAGTACGGCTCAAAAAGGGAAGCACCTTTCTTGCGAATACGCAGGATGGGTGCTTTTTTTTGCGTTTTTGTGTTGTGCGGGACTGTCTTTCAACGATATGAGGGAGGAAGAAATCATGGATATTGTATTTTTAAATCGCTTGTCCAAACGAAATGAACAGGGCTATGAGGACTTTGCTCAGGTATGGATTGGGCAGCATGAAGGGGGATGGAGTGCAGGCTGGAGCACACAGCATGTCCCGGATGAAAGTATAGACGACCTTTGGTATGAGGGCAGCTTGTGGCAGGAATTACTACATGTATACCGTCATGAGCTGGCGCTCAAAATGGCTGAGGGCTATAGGCCCTTAATCCATGGCGTATTTCATGAGCAAGAAGGATCATCAGGACGAGGACAAACGCTGCAAAAGCTGTATTGCTACAGTGATTTGTTTCCACGTGATGAAGTGTATGAGCAGTTGACGATGTGGAGACGGCAAAAAGCAGCAACAGAACGAAAAGCCCCTTATTTTATCGCTACGAATCGGCTGCTTCGACTCATTAGCGTCTATCTTCCCCATACCGAAGAAGAACTGTTGGAGCTGCCTGGTATGGGGCAGGGTAAAGTGTCGCAATATGGGACGGAGCTATTGGCTATTACGACACAAAATGACCGGACCACACCATTTCCGTTGAACTGGGTAACAGAGACGCTGGAAGAAGAAGTTTTTTTGTCATGGCTATACAAGCAAAAAGAGAACCAGTACAGGCAGGAACTGAACAAATTCAGCCTAACTAGAACGATTATCGAAGGCATTTCGGACGGTCTTTCACTGGAGCATATCGGAATGAAGACAGGTCTGCATCGTAGAGAGATGATTGAAGCTGTGGAGCATTTGGACAGGGATGGCATTGATATGGAGAAGCTGATCCGCAAGGAGTTGGTGAATGTATCTGAGGAAGAGCAGGCAGCCATCTGGTCTGCTTATGAAGAGTTGGGGGATACGCTGCTCAAGCCCGTCATGCTGAAAGTGTATGGGGAAGAAAAGGCAACCGAAACAGGACTGGATCAAATTTACGAGCGTCTGCGTCTGATCCGTATACGGTTTCGTCATCAGCAGGTACCCGACCGACATGTTGGATAATATAGAACTGATTGAATAAAGCTAAAGTATTAAAGTACTTTCAGGGTTCAACATACTAAAAAGCAGCAGCGAGTTCCACACAGGACACGGCTGCTGCTTTTTATGACCAAGCTGAAAATCGAAAAAAGTATCCAACTCGGTACTTTTTTCCCCTGTTATTTTTAAACCCAGTCTTTCTTGCGGAAAATACAGAACATACTGACACCTAATGCCACCATAATACCAATGACGACAAAATAGCCATAACGTGTATGAAGCTCAGGCATATTATCGAAGTTCATCCCATATATTCCGGTAATGACTGTCAATGGCATAAATACGGTCGTAATTGCCGTAAACACACGCATAATTTCATTGGCACGGTTGGCGATACTGGATTGATAAGCTTCTCGAAGG
Source organism: Paenibacillus sp. FSL P2-0322 (assembly GCF_037975315.1). NCBI lineage: Bacteria > Bacillati > Bacillota > Bacilli > Caryophanales > Paenibacillaceae > Paenibacillus > Paenibacillus sp. FSL P2-0322. The sequence goes on from NZ_CP150243.1 coordinate 1,754,282, forward strand.
TTACCCATCAAGTCGCGGTAAGTTTCAAAAGTCTCCGAAATTTTCACAGCATTTTCATAAATGTCGCTGAAATATTTTTGCAATTGATCGTCGATGAGCCGCAAATCCCGTTTGTTCAGGGTATTGATGACTTCTTTTTGTGGACCCAGCACTTTTTTCAGCCACAGAATCTCACTTCGTAAGCCGATGATTTCGTTCAAATGCGACTTTTTCGTATGCATTAGAATATCTTCTTCCAGCTTCTCAATGCGGACCTCAATCCGGTCACCAACCAGAAAATAGTTGTCAACAATCAAGTCGACCAACAGATACATAAAACGGTCAGGCTGGCTGACTTCTTGCTCCCACAGCATAGGCTTGAGGGTACGAAGCTCATTTATTTTCTGCTTGGTCACCGTAATGATAAAATGGCGGCCGAGAAAAATGTTCAAAGCTCGCAAAAATATTTCTTCATCATCAAAACGAATGCTATTTACAACGATAAAATAATGGCTTTCATAAATTTCAATCTTCGGACGCTGTTCTTCTTCACTCAAACAGTCTTCTACTGCAAGATCATGCATGGAAAATAAAGGCTGGAGCACTGCCAAATCATCGACATCGGCATCAATCCAATAAAAACCTTCTGCCGGTGCAGTAAGCGCCATTTCAATTTCTTCGACAGGGGTAAAAACCCCGTTGTTGACCAAACGGATTTTCATATATGTCACTCCTTATGCTCCGTCGTAACGGAAATACGTTTACCTTAAGCATAAGGAATGGACTCAGTTAGCCAGTTAGCCGGTGCGGGTAAGCGTGCACTCCCATCAAAAGCCGGAGGCTTTTGGAGCATGCAGAGCCTGGCGTCCCGTCTTTCGGCAAGCTGAAGTCATTCCTATGCTGTTGTTCAGGGATCGCCGCCTATTCGGACTCGGGTCGCCTTCCATTCCGGATTCACCTCTCAAATGTTCTTTTTTAGATTGCCACAGTATCGCAGGAAACACTCAAATCTGCACTACTACTCCATATTTTTGCCTAATAGCACTTGTATAGTATAACGCTCGGCCTACGGCCTTTCAAGCGCAAAATCATGGGCTAAATCAACAGTAGTGGCAAGAGCTTCAGCGAAAGGAGGGATATGATTTAACCTATGGAAAAGGTAGACAAAATGTGAATGCAGGGTACAAATTTAAAAGTCCCATCTTGACGAAGCCCAGCCGATGCATTAAAGTGAACAACAAGAACTTTGTGAACCTAAAATGAATATAGCGAAATCTTATCAAGAGCAGGTGGAGGGACTAGCCCGATGATACCCGGCAACCGGCGATTTTAATCGCACGGTGCTAATTCTTGCAGGACGCGCGCTTTGTACAAAGAGCGTTGCCCTGACAGATGAGAGAGGCGCATATGGATACAAATATGACCTTTCTCTAACCTGAGAAAGGTCTTTTTATTATATGCCCGGCATCTCAACAAGACGATTTTCGCAAAACTTACCGAACAAGGAGTGAGTTTACATGCCGATTAAAATCCCAGACACGCTACCTGCCAAGGAAGTGCTGGAGGGCGAAAATATTTTCGTAATGGATGAAAGCTTGGCTTATCATCAGGATATTCGTCCGTTGCGTATCGCCATTTTGAATTTAATGCCTACAAAGGAGACGACGGAAACCCAACTGTTGCGCTTGGTCGGCAATACGCCGCTGCAAGTGGACGTCACGCTGGTGCACATGAAATCTCATGTATCCAAAAATACATCGCAAGAATATTTGAACATGTTCTATAAAACGTTTGACGAGATCAAGAACAGTCGTTTTGACGGCATGGTCATTACAGGAGCCCCGGTTGAACAGCTTGAGTTTGAGGATGTGAACTACTGGGAGGAGATCCAGCAAATCTTTGAATGGACGAAAACGAATGTAACTTCGACCATGCATATCTGTTGGGCCTCACAGGCAGGCTTATACCATCATTTCGATGTCCCTAAATACGGGCTCGACTACAAATGCTTTGGCGTATTTCCACACACCGTGATTAAACCTAAAGTAAAATTGCTACGCGGCTTTGATGAATTGTTTTATGCTCCTCACTCCCGACATACTGAGGTTCGGCGGGAAGATATTGATCATATTGCCGAATTAGAAGTTTTATCCGAATCCGAGGAAGCTGGAGTGTACCTCGTAGCCACGCTTGACGGTAAACAAATTTTTGTAACTGGGCACTCTGAATATGACCCGCTTTCCCTGAAATGGGAATACGACCGCGATGTGGCCAAAGGAATGGATATTGAAGTCCCCAAAAATTATTTTCCTAATGATGATCCCAAGCGCACACCACCCTCAATCTGGCGGGCACACGCCAATTTATTATTCTCGAATTGGCTGAACTATTATGTATACCAAGAAACACCTTACGATATCGGGCCCCAGATTTAAAAAGGGGCTTGTAGTTTACCCTTGTACAGTACCACCTTGCAGTAGCGCAGCAGTATAGTCTTTGACATCCATTTTTGCAGGATATGTTATAGCACCCACTATGGAAGTTAACAGGAGGATTCATATGAGTGAGAAACAGTGGAAAATCGAAAGCAGATTGGCACAAATCGGTTCAGTAGAGGAGCCAGTAACCGGGGCTGTTAATTACCCGATTTACCAATCTACGGCGTTCCGCCATCCCCGTCTAGGTCAAAGCACAGGATTTGATTACATTCGGACGATCAATCCTACGCGAAAGGTACTGGAAGAGGCTTCTGCTGCACTTGAATCGGGTGATGCAGGTTTTGCATGTAGCTCAGGTATGGCGGCGCTGCAAACGGTATTTGCATTGTTTGGACAGGGAGATCACCTCATTGTATCGCTGGATCTGTATGGCGGGACATATCGCTTGCTGGAGCGTATTTTATCTAAATTTGGTGTAACAGCAAGTTATGTGGATACGAATGATCTTGAAGCACTCGAACAGTCATGTCGACCGAATACCAAAGCTGTATTCATAGAAACACCTACAAATCCGTTAATGATGATCACTGATATTCGAGCGGTTGCCGAGTGGGCATCACAACATCAGTTGCTTACCATTGTAGATAATACGCTGCTAACCCCATATTTCCAGCGGCCATTGGAGCTGGGCGCGGATATTGTGGTACATAGCGCAACCAAATATTTGGGCGGACACAACGATGTGCTGGCAGGGTTGATCGTAACCAAAGGCAAAGAGCTATCAGCTGAAATTTCCTTCCTGCACAATTCCATAGGGGCCGTGCTTTCCCCGAGCGACTGCTATCAGTTGATGAAGGGGATGAAGACGTTAGCGCTGCGTATGGACCGACATCAGCATAATGCAACAGTGCTATCTAACTATTTACTGACGCATCCGGCGGTGGCGGAAGTATTTTATCCAGCTCTCGAAGGCCACCCAGGTCGTGAGATTCAAAATAAACAATCCAGCGGAAATACGGGTATCTTCTCCTTTAAAGTAAAGGATGCTCGTTATGTGGAGCCTTTGCTTCGTCACATTAAGCTCATTGCGTTTGCGGAAAGTCTCGGCGGTGTGGAATCGCTAATGACCTATCCCGCTGTGCAGACACATGCGGACATACCAGCAGAAATTCGGGATGCAGTCGGGGTAGATGACAGGCTGTTGCGTTTCTCCGTCGGCATTGAGCATACAGACGACCTAATTGAAGATTTGCGTTCGGCGCTGGAAGCGGCACGTCAAGAAGTAGAAGGAGGGGAGCAGCAATGATAGAGGATGCGAGAAGGATCGGCCAGGATCTGGACAAAGAGCGGAAGTTCGCTACCAAGCTGCTGCATTTCGGCTCTGAAATTGACAGTGTTACGGGGGCTTCGAGCGTCCCGATCTATCAAGCTTCTACCTTTCACCATCATGATATTTTTAATCCTCCACAGCATGACTATAGCCGTTCAGGTAATCCGACACGACAAGCTTTGGAGGATTATATCGCCTTATTAGAAGGCGGAGCTAGCGGTTTTGCCTTTGCATCAGGTATGGCGGCCATCTCTACTACATTTATGCTCTTGTCTGCTGGAGATCATGTCATTGTTTCCGAGGACGTATATGGAGGAACATATCGACTGCTGACCTCCATTTTGAAACGGATGAATATCGAAACGACCTTCGTTGACATGACGGACCTCAACCATGTGAAAGAGGCGTTGCAGGAGAATACAAGGGCTGTATATATGGAAACCCCGTCCAATCCGACACTCAAAATTACCGATGTAGCAGGAATAACCTCTTGGGCACAGGATAACGGACTTTTGACGTTATTGGATAATACTTTTATGACACCTTATTATCAACGTCCGATTGAGCAGGGTGTCGATATTGTATTGCACAGTGCGACCAAGTTTCTGGGCGGACACAGCGATGTGCTGGCAGGACTTGCAGTAGCACGTACCGAATCGCTGGGGAGACAAATCAAGCAGCTCCAAAATGGACTGGGTACCGTGCTGGCTCCGCAGGAGTCATGGTTGCTCATGCGCGGTATGAAGACACTGGAGGCTCGTATGGCTCACAGCGAAAAGAGTGCAGCAAAGCTCGCCAATTGGCTGAACGAGCGCAATGACATTGAGGCGGTGTACTACCCGGGTCTGGAGAATCATCCAGGACGTGAAGTTCATGAGCGTCAATCCAGCGGTTATGGTGCAGTGATATCGTTTGATGTGGGTTCTGGTGAGCGTGCAAAAGAAGTCCTCAGTCGCGTACGTATTCCAATTGTAGCGGTGAGTCTGGGAGCTGTGGAAAGCATCTTGTCGTATCCGGCGATGATGTCACACGCGGCTATGCCCCATAGTGTACGATTGGAGCGCGGGATTACGGACGGATTACTTCGTTTCTCCGTAGGTCTGGAGGATATTGACGACCTGATTAGTGATCTGGATGAGGCGCTGCGCTAGAGCGTTAGCACATCAGTAGTATCTTTGTCGTTTTCAGGCAGGGAGCAAATATGTACAGTACTAAACAGCAAGTTTCCATTCATTCAGGAGGCTTGCTGTTTTCTATAAGAATGACATGAAGGACAGTGTGAAAAAATGCACTTTTCAGTTCTGTTTTCCTATTTCTTGTCTATATGCAATGTTGAGATAAGCTTGGCAGTTGCCTGTTTTCCTAGGTGAAAAGCAGAAAGAAGCGGGAATAAGTATGGTTCCTTACCTAAAGATATGTTAGTATTATCATTAGGTTTTACTATGCTAAATAGCACAGACAACATACAAGGCCAGTCATGAACATACATTACGGCAGGGTTCGAACGCAGGTTTGTGAAAGCATTCTCGTTCATAAGTCCTGTCTTTCATTTCGTCGCCCTGTGACAGCGAAGGAGGATACACCATGAGTGTAATCGACCATATTTTAGATAAAGCCCTACGCGGCGAACGCCTGAATTTAGAGGATACCGTTGCTTTGTTCGAATCAGATGAGGTAGAAAAAATAGGTCATGCGGCGAATAAAGTTATGAATCGCATGCACCCCGATCCCATTAAAACCTTCGTCATCGGACGAAATATTAACTATACGAACGTATGTGACGTATATTGTCGCTTCTGCGCTTTTTACCGTAGACCGGGTTCTGATGAAGGTTATGTTTTGCCGGACGAGGTGATCTTTCAGAAGATCAAGGAAACGCAGGATGTAGGTGGCACCGAAATTCTAATGCAAGGCGGTGTGAATCCGAATCTGCCGTTCAGTTATTATACGGATTTGCTGAAAGCTATCAAGGAGCGTTTTCCCGATATTACGATGCACTCCTTCTCGCCAGCTGAAATTCACAAAATGAAGGAAAAATCCGGTCTATCCATGGAAGACACGATTCGAGCCATTCATGAAGCTGGATTGGATTCGCTTCCGGGTGGAGGCGGAGAAATTTTGGATGACCGCACACGCCGCAAAATTAGCCGTCTCAAAGGCTCTTGGCGTGATTGGATGGATGTGATGCAAACGGCTCACAAGGTTGGGATGAACACGACTGCTACGATGGTTATCGGCTTTGGCGAGTTGATGGAGGAGCGTGCGCTGCATTTGTTGCGTGTTCGTGATGCTCAGGACGAATGCATTGAAAACAAATATAATTCTGAAGGATTTTTGGCCTTTATTCCTTGGACCTTCCAGCCAGACAACACCAATCTGAAGAAGGAACGCCAGACGCCGGAGGAATATTTGAAGACCGTTGCGATCAGTCGTCTTGTATTGGATAACATCAAGCATATTCAGTCTTCATGGGTAACGATGGGACCTGAAATCGGTAAAAAATCGTTGTACTACGGTTGCGATGATTTTGGCAGCACCATGATTGAGGAAAACGTAGTTTCCGCTGCAGGCGCAACGTATAAGGTTAACATTGAATCCATTTTACAGTTGATCCGCGAGACGGGTCACGTTCCAGCACAGCGCAATACCCGTTATGATATTATTCGTACTTTTGACAGTGCCAGCAGTATTGAACATGATTTTATCATGCAAAATTAATATCCGTTAATATATTATTAATTACAAAACGCTTATCCATCACTAATCTATGTACAAGGATTAGTGTAGATAAGCGTTTTTTGATGTGTTACTTTGCTATGCTTTCCATCGTTTCATATGCATGATCTCAGCCTGCGGGTCTGCCATTTGGATGACTGCCTTAAAGCGCTGCAAATCCAACAGATGAACGCTGTAAACGATGACCATTTGTTCTTTTTTATCCTCAGATTCGCTTTTAATCTTGCCCTCTATCTGGGCAGAGTCTACAACAGGCGTGCTGTGTATACGCAGCCTGCGATATATGGCATCCTCGACGGTTTGCTGTTTCTTGCTGACAACACAAACCATACGCGTCAGACCGGTAAACATCAGCCGGGTCGTTTCATAGGCGGCGAGGCAGGATAAGGCTGAATAGAGAGCTGGCTCCCAGCCTAGCACAAAGCCAGCCGTAATGAGCAGCAGACCATTACACAGCATAACAATCTGTATTAACGGAATCTTGCGATGTGTTAGCAATAATGTGGATGGACGGCCATCGTCTGACTCGTTAAGTCCTAGTGAATCGAGCAGACCACCGTGACGAGCTGCCAGCCCTGCGCCAAGCCCTATACAGATTCCGCCGCCCAAAGCACATACGACCGGATGGCCGCTCACTGCCGGAAAAGGCGAAAGAATGATGGCTGAGCCCGAAAAGGCGAACAAGCCGGGTAGTGCACGGAGCAACATGGGTTTGTGAGTAGACAGAGAATACAGCAGCATGAGTGGCAAGTTCAAAACGAATAGCAGTAACCCAAAATGCTCTTGTGTATAAAGCGACATGAGTCTAGAGATCCCCGTGACGCCTCCAGCGATCATATCATGCGGATGCAAAAACAATTCCAGACCGACGGATGCCGTAATTCCGCCAATCACCGTATAAAAGACAGGGAACCTGCTAGCATCTCCTGAAGCGGGCTTGACAAGCCGCCTCATAGAGTTTCGGCATGTTTTACAGCGTGCGGCATAGCCTTCCCTCCTATGGATTGTCGTATCCAGCTTTTACAGTTACGCCGAGTTACTTTCTTCCTTTCGTAGGCGGGGGTCCTTGAACTTAAATATTTTGTTTAACATATTAAAAATAGGTTTTGACTGCTTTGTCAGAAGTGGTCCAAGAATCGCCAGTATGAGTACATAGATGGCTGCAAAGGGTTGAAGAATATCAAGCAAACCGCCTTCTTTCCCCAAGTTGGCCATGATAATCGAAAATTCACCCCGTGCCACAATGGTCAGGCCGATATTTGCTGACGCTTTGGGAGATAAGGAGGCCGTACGCCCAGCCAGCATTCCTGCCCAAATGTTACCAAACAACGTGAGGACGACTGCTGCCAGTGCAAGCCATATCGCGTTTCCTCCCAGGGACAGTGGATCAATGGATAATCCAAAGCTGAAGAAAAACAGGGCGCCAAAGAAATCGCGGAAAGGAACAATTAAATGCTCGATACGTTTGGCATGTTCCGTTTCGGCCAGTACCAGACCGACTAACAGGGCGCCGATAGCTTCCGCCACATGAATCGTTTCCGAAAAACCAGCCACCAGAAATAGAGAGCCGAAAACAACAAGTCCGAATACCTCATTGGAGCGAATACGGAGAATCCGATTTAACAGAGGGACGGCCTTACGGCCGATAATAATGACTGCAAGCATAAAGCCTAGCGCGATTAGCGCTGATAGCAGCACACCACCGAGCGAGGATGAATCGCTAAGAACCAATCCGGAGAGGATGGAGATGTATACGGCGAGGAAAACATCCTCGAACATAATAATGCCCAAAATCATTTCAGTTTCAGCATTGGCGGTCCGCTTGAGATCTACCAGCACCTTCGCAGCAATAGCACTGGATGATATTGTTGTAATTCCGGCGATAACCAGTGTCTCTGCTACAGGAAAGCCGCTCAGGAAGCCAAGAGCCAGCCCCAGTGTAAAATTGATGCCAATATAAATGGTTCCGCCCACGGCAATGGAACGGCCTGATTTAATTAACCGACCTACTGAGAACTCGAGACCCAAGTAGAAGAGAAGAAACAGCACTCCGATTCTTCCCATAAAATCAATAAATGGGGCGCTTTCGATAAAGCGAAAATCAAAATGCCATAGCTCCATCGCATGTGGCCCAACTGCCATTCCGATCAGGATATAAAAAGGGATGACCGAGAAGCGCAGTTTGGAGGAAATAAGTCCGGCTGCAGCGATGAGAGCAATAGCCAATCCAACCTCAAATACCAGATGATCCATCCAATCACCCGCTTCCGTTCATAAGGATTTGTTTAAAGCGTTTTTGCTGATCGCGTTCCCCAACAACGACTACAGTGGCATCATCGTTAATCATCACTTCAGGACCAGGATTTACATATTTCTTTCCTTTTTTCTCCACAATGGCAATAACAGTGGCTCCCGAATTTTGCCTTACATCCAGCTCACCGATGGATTTGCCGACACTTGCATAATGAGATTCCACTCTATACCATTCGATAATAAAATCGTCAAACGTCATTTCTACACTTTCAAGCTGTTTGGGCTTATAGGTCATACCACCGATGATGGAGGCTACCAATCGCGCTTCCTGATCATTCAGGGTTGTCATAGAAATACTTTGTTCCAGATCCTCGTAATCAAAGTGATACAACTCGCGCCTGCCATCATCATGAATAATAATGACAATTCGGTCGCCACTCTCTGCATCTATTCGATACTTAATCCCGATTCCTGGCAAAATAGACTCTCGAATATCCATTTGTAAAGCCTCCTGTATGATACGTTATTTAAATGAATGGTATGGGAAATAAATCACATACTTTGGGAGTGACATGGAAACTTTCTTTTTGTATTAAATTTTATAAATTAACATAAAAAACCTGATAAATAGACTTTACGTATTACACTTATTGGGACAGGTTAACAAATAGACATGCAAATGTGGTGATGTGCATGCAAAGGGAGGTTAAGCCACATAACTAGAGGTGAATTTGATGGGGAACAAGTACAATTGCTTCTTTAGTTTGCAAATGACAGGAATAAAAGGCAGACGTAGTTTAGGGATGCTCAATAGCAGCACAAGCGCTATCAAAATGACAAAGGGAAGTGATTTGGCCGCAGCGATCACCAGATGAAGTAAAGGGGAGGACTTGCGTATAGCTGGTTTGGAATGATGCTCCAGACCGTGAGAGTCTGTTTCTAACGAGGAAATATCAGCATGAGGCATAAGAGAAGATCCCGCCGTAAACTGAAGGGATTGAGTGGTGTCTTCCGCATGAAACGTCACAGGAAGGGACAAAATCTGAACGAGGCTCAATATGACGATCATGAATGTACGCAGCATGTTCAGCATCGTTGACATCTTATCTCCTCCCTCTTGTGAAAAATTCATATTACTATAACCTTAACATACCCCACCCTAAATATTCAAACGTCTTTCGGTTTTTTTCCTATATCACAGTAATGTTTATAACACGCCAACCGGCTTTTTGAAACCAGATCATCCTCTTTTGAATATGTCTTTCTGTTTCCAGTCGTTCACTTCGTATAACCCTTCAGAGGCCGCCATATACTGAAAGCAGTGATCGAAAGGAGTGAGCCAATGGAACTGTTTACAGTGTGGACCAATACAGACGGAGATCAGGAAACCGACCGGTTTTACGAAGTGGTCAAAAGTAGAACAAAGGGACTACATATGTCACGGCGCGGATTTCGATTCACTTTCAGACAGCTGGATAACAAAGTGGCATGGACCTGCAAGGGCACAGAAAGCAATTCGGCGTTTGAAAGCTTTCTCCCCTGTGTATACAGCATCATGTCTTCGGCAATAGCGGATTATATTATCGAAGTCAAGGAGTGGGGGCTGCTCAATCTCATTCTCACCAAAGCCTGTTCGTTGCTGGAGAAAGAGGATGCAGAGCAAATTCGCAGTATGATTCGTTCACTGTTAAACGATGATGGCCCCAGAGGTCGTTTGAAGCGTCAGGGTAAGCTGACTACTCTCCTGGAGAAGGATTTCAAGGAGCTTCGTGTGATCAATTTGGAAGGGCTGATTCAATTTAGGCTCCATGCGTATAAAAAAGAGCTTGAAGAAATCGTCGACTATGCTATGGAAGAATTCTGGGCAGATCGGCAATACGAAGAATTTATGGGGCTGCTTAAATATTTTGTTTTTTTTCAGGAAAGCAAAGTTCCGCTCGTACACGTACTTCACCAAGGCGGACATAATTTTACGATTCTGGATAGTGCCATGGTGCCCATACCGATTCCTGATGCAGATGACATCATTGTCGAGATGCCAGGCATTGAATTGGAAATGGAGGTCGAGGATCGAATCGTGAGCACCCTTATTTCGATTTCTCCTGCTTCCATTATATTGCACACAGACGATGAACACACCCCCATAGTGCGGACACTCCTGCATATTTTTGAAGATAAAGTGAAACTGAGCAGACTTTATCCAGGTCAGGATGTTCAAAAATAATAATCTGTTCGTATAAACTAATGGATTTCTGGAAAGCCTTTGCCTCAAGGGGAGGTTTTTTATGAGATCCATGTTGGTATGGAAACGGATTTTGGGAACCGTGTTAATTGCAACCTGTCTGGTATTGCCCGGCAATGAAGTTTACGGTCACAAAGAACCGGTCCAGCATAAAAAATGGCAGTCCACACCTGTTTTAGCTCCACGCGAAGAGCAGGTTATTACGACCATGACGGTCACGGCAACAGGATATACAGCAGGCTATGAATCGACTGGCAAACGGCCAAGTCATCCCGGTTACGGTATTACGTATTCCGGTGTAAAAGTGCGTCGTGACAAGAACACACTGTCTACGATTGCGGCTGATCCCAAAACGTTTCCTTTGGGAAGCATATTGTACATTCCAGGTTACGGATACGGGATTGTAGCAGATACAGGTTCTGCGATTAAGGGCAATAAAATTGACTTGTATTTTAAAACAACCCGGCAGGTGTATTCTGAATGGGGCAAGAAAGATGTGGATGTTCAAATTATAAAAAAAGGGAACGGAAAATGTACAGAAAAGATGGTCAAATCGCTCCAAAAGGCGATAGAAACGCATAAAACTATTCCGACCGCGACACTGGATGCTTCCATATAATCCTTGAATATTGTTTTTTCCAACATCACATACTATGTTGCGGGATGAGCTTATCCCGCAAAACATACTGGGAGGTTGAGAATTATGCCAAATCAAGGCGGAAGTTCTTTCACGAACAAAGGCTTCAAGGCAAGCGCAGGAAATCAGTTCAAAGCGGAATTTGCACAAGACAATACGGTTGGTGTCGTTTCACAAAAGGTAAAGCAGTCTGAACAAAATAAAATTCAAGACAACTTTCAGACACCAAATGAGAAGTATGATGAAGAATTTGCAACAGAACAAGGCGGTACAGGCGCTGTAGCTCAAAAAGTTCAAAACTCCAGTCGCAACAAAGTTCAAAACAATGCTCAAACACCGAACGAAAAGTTCGACGAAAACTTTAACACGAAATAAAAAAGCATATACAATTGATAATGCTCCGGATTATATCCGGGGCATTTCGTTTTAAGTGAAAGTGAATAGGTACAATAGGTCTAAGGTTTTATCTCCTTTTTAATTGTTTTTAAGGTGGAATTAAGGTTTAAAGTGCAAAATAAAGTCAGTTAAACAACACCACCTTGAAGCATAGGGTTTGGGAGGAGATATACAATGGACGAATTTAAAAATAATAACTCCGGACGCCGGAACGACAACGATCAGGTTGATACCGATAATGCAACTCGGCAAAACGATTCGAACGGTTCCTCATATTATTATTCTTACGGCCCTTTTTCTTCAGTTCAATCGGACGGACAACGTAAGGAAGGGCAGTCGGTGGAAAAGGATGTTGAGATTACGCCACCACAGGCAGTGAGACCTCTTCCTCCCTCATACCATCGCGCTATGCCTGAGCAACAGGATGGTTCGGGTCGGAATGGTGGCAACTGGCAATTCAAACCGAATAAGCCCAAGTCGCAGGTGAAAACAATTTTCTTATCTTTTTTGGCTGGGATGCTGGTCATTACGGTATTGATGTACACAGCTGACCGAACAAATATGTTCACACCCGAGACGGCGTTAACTTCGGCGGCAGCTGAAAGTGGAGAAACGACTAATTCAGGAACAACCGGCTCGACTCCAAGCGCAGTTCCGGCTGTGATGCCTTCAGGTACCGCTGATGTTCAATCTGTTGTGGCCAAGGCTGGTCCGGCAGTCGTCAAAATCGAAACGCTTGCCAAACAAACCAGTGGCAGCAGCGGCAGACAAAGCAGCCCTTATTACAATGACCCGCTGTATCAATACTTTTTCGGTAATCAGTATGGTGACAGTGGCAGCAGCGGTAACAGTAATGAAAATGAAGGTAGCAACAGCGGGCAGCTGACTCCGCTTGGTATTGGTTCCGGTTTTATTTTTGATAAATCGGGTTACGTCCTAACCAACAACCATGTTGTTGAAGGCGCGAGTGTGGTTCAGGTTACAGTAGAGGGAACTAATAAGCCTTACGAAGCCAAAGTCTTGGGCAAAAATGCTGATCTTGATTTGGCGGTACTTAAAATTGAAGGCAAAAACAACTTTCCGACAGTAACTTTGGGTGACTCCGATAACGCTAAAGTCGGCGAGTGGATGGTCGCAATCGGCAACCCTGAAGGCTTTGAGCATTCGGTAACAGCCGGGGTGCTAAGTGCGAAAGAACGTACGATCACCATTAATAGTGAATCGACTGGAAAACCGACGCAATACAAGCATCTCATTCAGACGGATGCGTCCATTAACCCTGGTAACTCTGGCGGACCGCTGTTAAATCTGCAAGGGCAGGTTATCGGTATGAACGTAGCTGTTAGTGCAGACGCACAGGGAATCGGGTTTGCGATTCCGTCCAATACAATTTTGGAAGTCGTCGATAAGCTGAAAAATAACCAGCCTATCCCGAAAGAACCTGTACCTTTCATTGGTGCAAGTCTGTTAAATTTGAGTCCTGAAGTAGCCAAAGAATTGGGCACATCCCTAACCGAAGGCTCGGTAGTACGGGATATTATATACAAATCGCCAGCTTATCAGGCCGATCTGCGTCCTTACGATGTGATTATCGGAGCCAATGGCACGCCTTATAGCACATCACAAGAGCTGATCCAGTTCATTCAAAAACAAAAAGTGGGTACAGCACTGACGCTTAACATCGAACGAGCTGGGCAGAAAAAAGATGTTCAGCTGAAAATAGGCAACAAAAATGACTTTAGCTCGACGCTTCAGCAATAAGCTGATAACTCTACAAAAATGAACATGTGCACGCAAGAAACGGAAGGAAGATCCCTTCCGTTTCTTGCTGTATGGAGCAGCCAGATGCTACACGCGTCTACTCCTGCTACAATAGAGGGAAAAGAAGAGATAAAGGAGTTCGATCGTGTATGCGTTCTACTATTCTGATTATTGATGACGATGAAAAAATTGTTTCCATGCTACGCAGAGGGCTGGCATTTGAAGGCTATGAAGTGCTGACAGCCGCCAATGGAGCAGAGGGATTAAATAAAATGCTGACAGCTGAGCCTGATGTGGTCGTGCTGGATGTAATGATGCCGCAGGTCGATGGTTTTGAGGTATGCCGTCGCATGCGGGAGGGTGGAAGCACGGTACCTGTCCTGATGCTTACAGCCAAGGATGAGGTTGAGAATCGGGTTAAGGGCTTGGATCTAGGGGCCGATGATTATCTCGTCAAGCCGTTTGCTCTGGAGGAGCTGCTGGCGCGAGTGCGAGCGCTTTTGCGGCGTAAAACCGAACAACAGGACAATAACGGAAATCGGCTTACCTTCGAGGATTTACAATTGGATAACGAATCCCGTGAAGTGGTTCGTGGCGGCAAACGCTTGGAACTGACAGCCAAAGAATTTGAACTGCTCCATTTGTTCATGCAAAACCCCAAGCGTGTTCTGTCGCGTGATCTGATTATGGACAAAATTTGGGGCTATGACTATAGCGGAGAATCGAATGTGCTGGAAGTATATATTGCCATGCTACGACAAAAAACGGAGCAGGATGGCGGTAAACGGCTCATTCGTACAATTCGGGGAGCTGGCTATATTTTAAGAGGTGATGTGTAATATGTCTATTCGGTGGCGGCTGACAGCTTGGTATTCGAGCATCTTGGCTATTGTACTTGTCATTTTTGGTCTGGCTATTTACGGACTAGTATATTACTACACATATAATGAAGTGAAAAGTCAGCTTATGACTCAGGCGCCACAGATTAACAAGCAATTACGCCTTATTATTAAAGGGGGATTGTTTGAAGTCCCTAACCTGGATTTAGGATTGGAGCAGGGGCGTGGAATAGATGACTCACAGCTATATGTACAAATTTACAATTATACGTCCGGGGTTACCAAAACCACCCAAAATATGAAAGACCTCAATATCACCTTCCCTGTTCCATCTACAGCGGCAGGAGCAGTTCAAAATGAGGGGATTCGACGTGTGAACGTAAATGGGGATTCCTTTATGATTTATCAACAGCCCATTAAGTCCGAGGAGTTGGGGTTGGTGGTCGGGTTGCTACAGGTAGGACAATTCACGGGCTCTCAGGATCGACTCATGAACAGGTTACAAAATGTGCTTGTATACGGTTCGTTGTTTGCATTACTCGCTGCTGCGACCTCAGGTCTCTTTCTGGCTCGCAAGTCTATGAAGCCGCTGGTCAAGGTCATTGAGGGGGCAAATCAGATTCAATCCAGTAATGATTTGAGTGTACGGATTGAATATGACGGACCACCAGATGAAATTGGACAATTAATCGGGACGGTTAACAACATGCTGGGGCGTACAGAGGTGTTTTACAAGGAGCTGGAAGATGCGTACGGTGCACAGCGTCGTTTTGTGGCTGATGCTTCCCATGAGCTTCGTACGCCGCTAACGACGATCCGTGGCAACGTTGATTTTTTGCTCAAAATGTGGACTACCGAACCAGGAGAGCGACCGAATATGGATGAAGAGATGATTCGCGAGCTTTCTATGGAGGCATTAAATGACATGGCGGATGAAGGCAAACGGATGAGCCGTTTGGTGAGTGATATGTTGTCACTCGCGAGAGCGGACACAGGGAAAACGTTCGATAAGACTCCCGTTGCGTTGGAACCGCTTGTAAGTGAGGTTGCCCGTCGTGCTCAGTTTTTAGAGCGAACGGCCGAATGGAATGTGGGAGATTTTTCGTTGCTGAATGGTATTTATATGGATGGCAGCAAGGATTATTTGCAGCAAATGCTATTCATTTTCATTGATAATGCATTCAAATATACACCTGAAGGCACAGTCCGATTTGATGCCATTATTTATCAAGGACAGGTGGGGCTACGGATCAGTGATACGGGCATTGGAATGGATAAGAGTGAGGTTCCCTTTATTTTTGACCGCTTTTACCGGGCAGATGAGTCACGCGGGGTGACGGAGGGAATTGGGTTGGGGCTATCTATTGCCAAGTGGATTATTGATGAACATCACGGGTCTGTGGAAGTGGTTACGCGCCAAGGAGAAGGAACGACATTTGTCATCTGGCTTCCGGTCAGCTTTTCCGCGCCTTTGGAATAGGCTATAATAGGAAGGCAACTACATCATAGAATTGGCCGGTAGAGGCGTGGAAGCCCACAGCTACCAGTTTTGGAGCTGTATACTGTGTCGAAGAAAGCGGGGGCTCATTTTGGAAGTACTCAGAATTTCGCCCCGGGGTTACTGCTACGGCGTAGTCGATGCCATGGTATTGGCACGTCAGGCAGCCAGAAATCTGGACTTACCCCGGCCTATTTATATATTAGGCATGATTGTGCATAACAGTCATGTCACCAATTCCTTTGAAGACGAAGGGATTATTACACTGGACGGCCCGAACCGTATGGAGATTTTAAGCAAGGTAGAGAGCGGCACTGTTATCTTCACTGCTCATGGCGTATCACCAGAGGTTCGCAAGCTGGCACGAGACAAGGGGTTGACTACGGTAGACGCGACTTGCCCTGACGTCACAAAAACGCATGATCTGATTCGGGAGAAGTCTGCCGAAGGCTATCAGATTGTTTATATTGGCAAAAAGAATCATCCAGAGCCGGAGGGAGCTATCGGTATTGCTCCTGACCATGTTCATCTGATTGAAAAGGAAGAAGAAATCGACAGTCTTACGTTACCAGCTGGCAAAATCCTTATTACGAATCAGACGACCATGAGTCAATGGGACATCAAGCACATTATGAAGAAGCTGCTGGAGAAGTTCCCAGGTGCTGAGATACACAATGAAATCTGTTTGGCGACGCAGGTACGTCAGGAAGCGGTAGCTGAGCAGGCTGGACAGGCGGATCTGGTGATCGTTGTCGGTGATCCGCGCAGTAACAATTCAAACCGATTGGCTCAGGTTTCGGAGGAAATTGCTGGTACAACAGCTTATCGTATTTCTGATGTGACCGAGCTGAAGAGGGAGTGGCTTGAGGGCGTAGTCAAAGTGGCTGTGACTTCTGGGGCTTCCACGCCGACACTGATTACCAAAGAGGTTATCACGTATTTGGAGCAGTATGATGCGGCTAACCCGGATACGTGGGAGATTCAGCGAACCATAGATATGAAAAAACTGCTGCCTCCTGTACGGGAGAAGTCAAAAACGACGAAATAGTTTGTGATTGATTACAGCCGTTATTCGGATACAACCATCCGGATAGCGGCTTTTTAAATTGTTTTAATTTATAGATATTATTCGGTTAGCTTCACTAAGTTAGAATATTGAATAATTCGGGATAATTAAGCCTTGACGAGTATAGCTAAAACAGGTATAGTTGCTTTAACGAATAAAAGCTTAAAAGCGAACAAGCGTCTAAGTGTCATAATATCAATCTATAATGGGTTAATAAAATATGTGTCATAGAGAGGAAGAAAAAAATGATCGTTATCGCTGGTGTTCAAACACCTGAAGAACATATTCAAGCTATTGTTGAAGTTATTGAGAAAGAAGGATTGCAGGCTCATGTATCAAGGGGATCGGATCGCACGATCATCGGACTGATTGGTAGCGTAGAGCCCAAGCTGGCTGAACATCTGCGTCAAATGAAAGGCGTAGAAAATGTGGTTAAAATATCGAAGTCCTACAAATTGGCCAGCCGTGATTTTCATCCGGAAAATACGGTTATCTCCATTAAAGGTGTAAATATCGGCGGGGGCGAGCTTGTCATTATGGGTGGACCATGTGCCGTTGAATCTGCTGCACAGATAGATGAAATTGCTGGATTGGTCAAAGCAGCAGGTGCGCAAGTTCTCCGTGGAGGTGCTTTTAAGCCGCGTACAGGGCCTTATAGCTTCCAGGGAACTGGTGTAGAAGGTTTGATCATGATGGCTGAAGCAGGCCAAAAGCACGACCTCCTGACCATCACAGAGGTCATGACACCTGAATACGTAGACATTTGTGCGGAATATGCCGATATCCTGCAAGTAGGTACACGGAATATGCAAAACTTCGATCTACTGCGTAAGTTGGGTACTTGCGGCAAGCCAGTGTTGCTCAAACGCGGCTTTAGCTCGACTTATGACGAGTTCTTGAATGCTGCCGAGTACATCTTGGCAGGTGGCAATCCGAATGTTATGCTGTGTGAGCGCGGTATCCGCACATTTGAAACCTACACCAGAAATACACTCGATTTGTCTGCGATCCCTGTGTTGCAACAGTTGAGCCATTTACCGGTTATTTCTGATCCTAGTCATGGCACGGGTAGACGTGAATTGGTTGTTCCTATGACGAAGGCTTCGGTCGCTGCCGGAGCAGACGGACTAATTATTGAAATGCATACAGATCCCGATAACTCGATGACGGGGGATGGTGTACAATCCCTGTTCCCAGATCAATTTTCAGATTTGCTGAAAGATTTGGAAATATTGGCTCCTGCTGTGGGGAAAACATTTCACACGCCTAGTACCATTGCTTAAAACCAATGTTTAACATTAATGCATAAAAGTTTTGCTGCAACGCAGTAATGAGATTTAAATTACCTAAAAGCCCGATGTTTCGGGCTTTTTGTGCTATTCAAATGTTATCAAGGGCGTAAGCATATCTAACATTAGTTTAAAAAATACCTTACATAGCTATTGACCCGTGTCATGTTTGAGATTTATAATGACGACAGAAAAAAACATTCGATCATGAACATTTCAGGGTTGTATAAGACTTAATGTTCGGAAAAATTGGGAGGAAGAAGACATGTCCGTTGAAAACGTATTGAAAACAATTCAGGAAAATAATATTGAGTGGGTAGATTTTCGTTTTGTAGATTTGTCTGGTCGTGCTCACCATATTTCATTGCCAGCTTCCGAAGTAGATGCAGAAACATTTGTTAACGGTGTTGCTTTCGACGGTTCTTCCATTCCCGGCTATCGTGGCATCGAGGAATCCGACATGGTTATGCTGCCCGATCCAGAAGCGGTTTTTATCGACCCTTTCACTCAGCATCCTACACTGAATATTCTGTGTGACATTGCTACGCCAGATGGCGAAAAATACGACCGCGATCCTCGCGGCATTGCAAAAAAAGCTGAGGCATTTCTGCAATCCGCAGGAGTGGGCACAGCAGCATTTTTTGCACCTGAGTCCGAATTTTTCATCTTTGATGATGTTCGCTACGAAAGCGGCATGAATAGCTCCTCCTTCTTCGTAGATTCCGAGGAAGCAGCTTGGAACACGAACCGTAAGGAAGAAGGCGGCAACCTGGGCTTTAAAGTGGGAGTGAAGGGCGGATATGTACCTGTAGCGCCAGTAGACACCCAACAAGATATCCGTAGTGAAATGTGCCGTTTGCTTGAAGAAGCAGGTCTGAGAATTGAGCGCCATCACCATGAGGTAGCTACGGCAGGCCAAGCGGAAATCAACTTCCGTTTTGACACACTCAAGAAAACAGCAGATAACCTGCTCGTCTATAAATACATTGTACACAACACAGCTCGTCAATATGGTAAAGTGGCAACATTCATGCCGAAACCAATTTTCGGGGACAACGGAAGTGGTATGCACGTTCACCAATCCATTTTCGATGGTGACACTCCTTTGTTCTACGAAAAAGGTGCTTATGCTAATCTGAGCGAAATGGCTCTTCATTATATTGGCGGTATTCTGTACCATGCACCTGCATTGATCGCTTTGACAAATCCAAGCACAAACTCGTTCAAACGTCTCGTTCCTGGCTACGAAGCACCAGTTAACCTGGTATTCTCCAAAGGTAACCGTTCTGCGGCTGTACGTATTCCAGTAGCGGCTGTTACTCCAAAAGGCTGTCGGATCGAGTTCCGTACACCAGACTCCACTGCTAACCCTTACCTTGCCTTCTCAGCGATGCTGATGGCGGGTCTGGATGGTATCAAGCGCAAATTGAACCCAATCGAATTGGGTTATGGTCCACTTGACACCAACATCTACGAGCTGTCTGACGCTGAAAAAGGTAAAATCCGTAGCGTACCTGGTTCATTGGATGAGGCTTTGGATGCTCTGGAAGCTGACTGCGAATTCTTAACTGAAGGTGGCGTATTTACGAAGGACTTTATTGATAACTATGTAGAGTTCAAACGTTCTGAAGCTAAATCGGTGAACATCCGTGTTCATCCACACGAATATAGCCTGTATTTTGACTGCTAATAACTTGATTGCTTAGCTGCTTTGAATAACAACCACTAGCTTACGGGTAACAGTTGTTATTCAAGATAGGTCTCCGGTCTTATGCCGGGGACCTTTTAATATTAAAGTGAAAATTACAAAATAAAGATGTTAAATACGTTAACATTCACAACTTTGTCACATCATAAATGAAATTGAAAACATTTTTATACAAGTCTTGAACGCATTTATGAATACTGCTATCATAGCGATAATATCCACACCAGAGTAGAGAAGGGATGGGAATTTGTTGAGTAAGAGAGCCTACAATTTTAATGCAGGACCAGCGGCATTGCCGCTTAAAGTACTGGAACGTGTACAAGCTGAATTCGTAGATTTCCAGGGAACAGGGATGTCGATCATGGAAATGTCTCACCGTGGAGCTGTGTATGAATCTGTTCATAATGAGGCGCAGGAACGTCTGTTATCTCTGCTGGGCAATCCACAAGGCTACAAGGTGTTATTCCTACAAGGGGGCGCAAGTACGCAGTTTGCAATGCTGCCTTTAAATTTCTTGCGCGAAGGACAGACTGCGAGCTATGTAATGACAGGTAGCTGGTCGGACAAGGCATATAAAGAAGCCAAGCTACTGGGCAAGGCTCATATTGCCGCATCCTCCGCTGATGAGAAGTACATGCGTCTTCCGAATGTGGATTCCTTGGACTTGCCTGAGAATACTGCTTATGTGCATATGACGTCCAACGAAACGATTGAAGGTACACAATTTAAGCAATTCCCGGATACGGGGTCCGTACCATTGATTGTGGACATGTCCAGCGATATTTTTTGCAAGCCTTTTGATGTTACTCAATTTGGATTGATTTATGCTGGCGCACAAAAAAATCTGGGACCTTCTGGTGTGACGGTCGTGATTGCCCGTGAAGAGTTGCTGACTTCCTCACCGGACAATATTCCTACGATGTTGCGTTATAGCACATATGAAAAAAATAACTCTCTCTACAATACTCCCCCATCCTTTGCCATATACATGGTGAATGAAGTGCTGAAATGGATTCAGGAAGAAGGCGGTTTGGAAGGCATTGAGCGTGTGAACCAGCAGAAAGCTGCTTTGCTATACGACCGTATTGACAGTAGCGAAGGCTTCTATCGTGGTTGTGTGGACAGCGCTGATCGCTCTATCATGAATGTAACCTTCCGCCTCGCGAATGAGGATCTGGAAAAACAATTTATTAAGGAATCCGAACAGGCCGGATTTATCGGACTGAAGGGACATCGCAGTGTAGGAGGGCTTCGGGCCTCGATCTACAATGCTGTTCCACTGGAGAACTGTCAAGCATTAGCCGAGTTTATGGACGGATTCAAGCAACGTAACAGTTAATTACGCGGACATATATTTCGATACACGATATTTAAAATCGAAAAAGTAAATGTAGAGCCTTCCCTGAATGTGTATAGGGGAAGGCTTTTAGTGGTGTGGGTTGAAATTTTTGTCGTTTGATGTTCATATCTGTCTGATTTTGTTAAAATAAAAGAATGTGTATGTTTTTAATGTATACACTTTGGTTAAACTGTAGGTTATTTGTCTGATGAATTTAATGATGAAGGGAACGAAACGTGATGCCATTACATATTGTGCTTGTCGAGCCGGAAATCCCGGCTAACACAGGTAATATTGCCAGAACGTGTGCTGCAACCGGAACTCATCTGCATCTGGTGAAGCCACTGGGCTTCCGTACCGACGATGCCACGTTAAAACGGGCTGGACTTGATTATTGGTATGCTGTCCACATTGAATATCACGAGTCTTTTGCTGAAGTGCAGGAGAAATATCAGGAAGGCCGCTTTTTTTATGCGACGACCAAAGCGAATCAGCGATATAGTGATATTGCATTTCAGGATGGAGACTTCTTGGTATTTGGTAAAGAAACGAAAGGTTTGCCTCCAGAGCTGCTAGCTGCTAATCCAGATACATGTATCAAGATGCCTATGTCTGATAAAGTAAGATCTCTAAACTTGTCGAATTCCGCTGCGATTATTGTATATGAAGCGCTGAGACAAATGGATTTTCCGGATTTATCATAAAGAGCATCGAGTGAACAAGTATAAATGCGAATAAAGAACCAGGACCTTAGTTGCTAATAAGAGTTTCACCTTTGTTGCTCAAAGGTACATGACAGTGGAGCTTAAATAAAGGTTGTATGGTCGAAAATTTGCGAAATTTCTCAGCGAGGGCTAATGATAATTGGCTTTCCGGTCGATAAAAATATTATAGACATTCTGTACCATACTTTGATATGGTTCATGATTTTATGAAAAAATGTAATAAAATTTCCTGTGATCAGCAGGATTCGACAAAAAGACAGCGAATACTACATAAAGAATAGTGTCTTTGTACCTAGTTTTTCGCATGGTAAGAAATTTGTAAGTTATTACTCAATAGGAGAGGTGTACGATCACGATGAAACCTGCCGGTGTGGTACGTAAAGTTGATCAGCTGGGGAGAATAGTTTTGCCTAAGTCACTGCGTAAAAGGTACCAAATGAATGAGGGAGATCCTGTCGAAATTTTGGTTCAGGGTGACCACATTATTTTGGAGCGTTACCGTCCAAAATGTGTATTCTGCGGGTCCGTAGAACAAGTGAACGATTTCAAAGACCGTTATATTTGTGCTCAATGCCTGACAGAAATGACACAGTATTCCTCCTAAATGAGGCAAAAGCATCACGACATTCGTTCGTGATGCTTTTTTTCGGATAGAGCCGTACGTCGGCTAGCATATTTAATTTAGTAGTAGACTATTAGGTAGCTATTTATAGAACAAAAAATGAGTAGGGACTGGACGCAAATTACCATCGGACGGTTTGTTTACGACTCGACCGTTAAGTATAAGCGACGAGGAACCGCCTCCGTCCAAATTATAGGCATCTTGAACACCTAGATTGTACATTTTCCCTTGCAGTTCTTCGAGCGTCGCGCCCGAACCCCCGCTTTCATTGTAGCCGTCTACGACAATAATGAGCAACTGATCATCTTTATAGTTGCCAATGACCGTACGCGGGGCCCGCTTGGGGGAGACTTTCCATTTGTCAGGAATAGGCATTTTTTGTCCCCTTTGCAGCAGGACGGGAACGAAGGTAGCCCCAAAGGCAGGCTTTAAGCTGTCAAGAGCACCTTGACTGTAAAATTTGCCACCGATAAGCTTGCCATCGTTACTCAGTCCGACGAAGGATAAATCCTTAAAACTGGACTGAAAGCCAGTAAGGTAGTGGCCGTTCAAGACAGTAGTGCTTAATGGATAGCGTTTGCCGTCTCCATCCGCAAAGCCGCCTGCATTGATGCCTGCAATAGCTCCGTGTCTCAAGACTGCACGCATGGTGGTTTCGGAGCCACCCAATTTGTCACTTCCCAAAGACATTTTCATAGCAGTAGGATCTTTAAGTTTGACCTTCATAGCGTAGCCATGATAAATTCCCGGGTTTACCTTAAACAATTCAATGGTAATCCGGTTGCTATCTACCCGCTCATAGGGAACCCCCAGTTTGGCGGTGATACGTCGATCATAGATGATCGCGGGCCGCTTGGACTGCGTAGAGGCAGTCACGACAAGCTGATTCATCGTTTGGGTCGTTTGCTTGTATAGCTCAGAAGTCCGGCGAATCGTAGACAAGGTGTATGTTGCCGTTTGCTTGGCTTCATCAAGCTGCTTGCCTACTGATTGCGTTTGTAGAGTGACTTCAGCTTTTTGCAGACTCGAAGAAGTAGACCCAGGAAAGCTCAATGAGGGATGCACTAACAAAATACACCCCAACAAACCGATAAAAGGAGCAAGGGCCAACATAAAGAACCGGTTCACTTGTTTTGCGTCTACATTCATTTTAGCAAGTCCATTTTTTTCTGAAGTGTATTGAGTTGCTGCTTGACTTCGTTTAATTGGGTATACAGTTTATTGCTGTTATCGGTCTTATTGTTTGCATTATCCTTCGTAAAGGTCAGTAGTTCATTGAAGGACTGGACTTTTCCTTGCAATCCGCTAACTTCCTTGGAAAGAGCAGTCAGTTGCTTTTCATAGTCAGATTTGAGTGCTTGAATCTGTTGGTCTGTATGGGTTTGCATCTCGTTTAGCATTTGCTGCTTCAAGTGATTGCTATACAGATAGGTTGCGAGAGCACCTAGTATAATAAGAAT
This sequence comes from Paenibacillus sp. FSL P2-0322, assembly GCF_037975315.1. Taxonomy (NCBI): domain Bacteria; kingdom Bacillati; phylum Bacillota; class Bacilli; order Caryophanales; family Paenibacillaceae; genus Paenibacillus; species Paenibacillus sp. FSL P2-0322. Next base: position 1,778,600 of record NZ_CP150243.1, read on the forward strand.
GAACCAAAATAGCAGAAAAGCCTTTACGGGTAACCCCTTTCTTGAATTGCTCCGCCGAGCTTCGGTAGGAGGACGTTCAGGTGAAGCTTGCATACGATTTTCAACTCCCGTGTAAAGTCAAATTTCCAGTCTTTATTTGCAGTACCAATTCTATCATGGGCCTATTTATTTCGCAAAAGCGAAATAGTCGTATAAAAATATTGGAAAAAGAGATTGCATCGGAAGGAAGTCCTAGGATACAATTTCCTTAAACGTTTTTCGCTTCCTATACGTTCACATTCGCGCAATTTCTACATATGCAATCCCCAATTTTAGAATTATTTTCGCTACTAACTATGTATTTTTTTGTAAAATCAGGAGGTTTAGATATGAGAAAAGTATGGCAGGTGGTCATCATAGATATCCATCCTACAAGTATGCTGGGAACAAAGCTTATTTTGGAAGACCAGCAGGATTTGCTTGTCAGAGGGATGTCTTCCTCCGGAACGGAAGGCTTGGAGCTGGCTTGTTCCATTCGACCGGAAATCATTTTAATGGACTACAGGTTACCTGAGGGAACGGCGGAACCATTTTTGACACAAATGCGGGCCTTGTCTCCGGACAGCCATATTGTTATTATGACGGATGAGGATAATATTACGTTGTTTCAGCAGCTAATTTCGCTTGGAGCAAATGGAATGTTATCCAAGCAGGCATCACCGAGCCAGTTAATCCATCTGATCAACGGTTTACGCGAAGGATTTGCTTCTTTACCAATGGACTGGATTCGGTGTGGAAACTGGCCCTTTATGCCGTTAATGGCATCCGAGCCTTTTGACGAATTGACACAAACCGAAGTGTTTATTATGGAACGTATTGTACAAGGTATTACATATGACAAAATTGCTATCGAGATCGAAGTTAGCCGGCGCTCCATTGATAATTATCTACGTAAAATTTATGCGAAATTAGGCGTGTCCAGCCGGGCGCAGGCGATTGAACGTTATGCCTTATATGCGCGTCAGATGAAGCAGCTATATGCCTGACGCGTCAGCCCGGAGATCATGACCTATTTTTCAGGAGAAGGAGGATGTTCATGCAATATTCCTTTGCTTCACGAACGGCTGCGATGTTGGCTTCTCCAGTGCGTCATATCCGGGAAAATGCGAGAAGACACTCCTTTATATCTCTGGCTGAAGAACTACCTGCACAAGAGCTGTTTCCGGTGAAGTTGCTGGAAGAAGCGGCCCATGATGTGTTTGGCTCCGGCCCTGACGCCCTCCAGTATGGTGAACCGGAGGGCTATTTCCCTTTGCGGGCATGGCTTGCGGGAGAGTGGGAACAGCGTAAAGGAGTAAGAGTACCACCAGGTCAAATCCTTCTCACGACAGGCAGTCAGCAGGCCATTGACCTGATCATAAGGCTGATGGTGGATGAGCGTGATCCGGTATTAGTTGAAAACCCGACATCTCCTGGATGTTTACAAGTACTATCTATGCAGGGTGCGCAGATCGTTCCTGTAGAATCAGATGGGGAAGGTGTCATTCCTGATAAGCTTGAAGCTTTAATGATCCGTTATCGACCCAAGCTTTTTTTTGCCACGCCAACGTTTACAAACCCGACGGGCTCCTTGTGGAGCGCGGCAAGGCGGCAGGAAATTTTGGACCTGTGCAGGCATCATGAGGTGCTAGTAGTTGAGGATGATTCTTATGGTGAATTGCATTTGAAGCAAAAAAATGAGTCCCATGACAAGAGTCCGCATGGTCAGAGTCGAAAATTTGCTGAGACTTACCCCTCACTATTTGCGCTGGATCATGCGGGCCAGGGAGGTCAAGTACTCTATATCGGTTCGTTCAATAAAACAGTTGCTCCTGCGCTGAGAACGGGTTGGGCTGCTGGTCCTGCACCGTTAATTGAAGGGATGTACGCATTGAAGCAGCTGGCTGATATGCAATCCAGTACGATGAACCAACGGCTGCTGTTCCAATTGTTGACCAGCTCGCGTTTTCAATGGCACGAGCACTTGGCGATGTTGAACAAGGAATATTCGACTCGACTTCAATTAATCTTGGAGCTGCTCAAGCGCCCGTTTTGGAAAGACGTGACGTATCATATTCCGTCCGGTGGCATGTATGTATGGGTGCAGTTGCCCGATGGGCTGGACAGCGCATTGCTGCTAAAGGCGGCGTTACCCAAAGGCGTAGCCTTTATGCCCGGTGCGCTATGTGCGGTTGGCAGTGAAGGCGCGTCCCATATCCGACTCAATTTTAGCCATCCGGGCCGTGAGCAATTGCTTATGGGCATGAATCTGATCGGTGAGACGATCAGTGAATTTACTGCGCGGAGCTAGCAAAAACCATCGCCCCATGTCAGTCATCCTCCGCTTCCGCAGCAACGGTGGAGTAAGTGATTGGCGCTTCCGCAATCTGAAGCTGTCCACTGTCCTCGTCAAGCTCTGCGTCCATTCCAGTGGCCGTTTTAATGCCATGCTCTTGCAGTACTGCCGCATACTCGTTCAGGGCAGCTTCGCCAAACGGAGTCAGTCGATAGCGGCCGCGGGATACGCGCTCAAACCAGCCGTAGTAGTTGTGCTGAAGTACGGCAGCAGCTGTGCTGACGGCTGCTATGCGGGCGAGCTGCGCCGGAGCGGCTTCCCCCAAGCTCTGCAAGGCTACGGCTACACGCAGCGCTTTTTCCCGATAGGCAGTGACCAGCTTGCGTCGGGTGCTGCCGCCGATATTGTGGTCACCGCTGCGTGCGTGAAATTCCCGCAGCAGCTTTTCCTTGCGCGAGCCGGGGCGTACCTTTGCTGCATTGTGGACATTGTCGCTAGGCGCCGCAGGCTTACACAGTACCTCAACGAGTGGCGGCTTAGTTTTAAAATGGGTGACAGTGAGCAAGCCAAGTCCTAACTGGCGGCACAGTCCGACCAGCTCGTTCCAGCGCTGATTGACTGCCCCTTTTTTGGCACGATTCCGTTCTACAGCTACATATACATTGCTGCTTAGTTTCAAACGCTGCATGCCTTGCAGCACAAGCGCCAGGTTAAACGTCTTTTTGATCTCCACAATCAGTGGTGTCTGTTGCCCTGGCTTGATACCCACCAAATCGCAGTTGCGTACCTCTCCTTTGACTTCATATCCCAAGTTCTCAAAAAAGGCTTTCACCGGAGCGTACAGCTCCGTCTCATGCCGAACCGCCATGACTTCTCCCGCTCCTTTATCCCATTATTCCGAGCTTATATTGTACCATAATGCGTCAGGTCCGCGTCGTTGTTGTATATTTTAGCACAGTGTATCCCTTGTTTTTTTCGAAAAAGCAGAGAGACCTGTCATAAAAAATAGGTCAATTCTGAAATCAATCTGCATAGGTATGTATTACACTTTTTTTAAGGGGATTGCATCATATCCTGAAAGGCGTGACGAGTGTAGCCATAATCATCAGGAGTGGAGGATAGTCATTACGCAGTCATGGGAGGAACCGAGCATGAATATTTTTGAACGCGTTGCGGAGTACCGGGCGGAAAACAACCGTCTGGCCTGGAGCGGCACTTTTAGAGAGTATATTGAGATACTCAAGAAAGACCCGACGCCGGCGATGACAGCTCATGCACGGGTTTACAAGATGATTGAATCTTTTGGTGTAGAAGAGGTTGGGGGACATAAGCGATACAAATTTTTTGAGCAGGAGATCTTTGGACTGGATCGAGCGCTGGAAAAGTTGGTGGAGGAATATTTCCATTCATCAGCCAGGCGGCTCGATGTACGCAAGCGTATCCTTCTTTTGATGGGTCCCGTCAGTGGGGGGAAATCGACATTGGTCACGTTGCTAAAACGTGGTCTGGAGAAATTTTCGAGAACGGATCAGGGAGCTGTATACGCGATTGAAGGCTGCCCCATGCACGAGGACCCGCTTCATCTGATTCCTCATGAGCTGCGTCCCGATTTTGAAAAGGAGCTGGGTGTACGGATTGAAGGTAATCTCTGCCCATCCTGCCAGATGAGATTGCGCACGGAATTTGATGGCGATATTGAAAAGGTCCGCGTGGAGCGGGTATTTATATCGGAAGAAAACCGGATTGGTATTGGTACGTTCAGCCCTTCTGATCCGAAGTCACAGGATATTGCTGATTTGACGGGCAGCATCGACTTTTCCACGATTACGGAGTATGGTTCGGAATCTGACCCGCGTGCGTATCGGTTTGACGGAGAATTGAACAAAGCGAATCGTGGACTGATGGAGTTTCAGGAAATGCTGAAATGCGATGAGAAGTTTTTGTGGAATTTGCTTTCTCTGACCCAAGAGGGAAACTTCAAGGCTGGGCGGTTTGCGCTCATCAGTGCAGATGAACTGATCGTGGCTCACACCAATGAATCCGAGTATAAAAGCTTTATTGCAAACAAAAAGAACGAGGCGTTGCAATCACGGATGATTGTAATGCCGATTCCTTATAACCTGAAAGTATCTGAGGAAGAAAAGATTTACGCCAAGCTCATTGAACAAAGTGATATGAAACATATCCACATTGCGCCTCATGCGCTGCGAACGGCTGCCATTTTCTCCGTGCTTACCCGCTTGAAGGAGACGAAGAAACAGGGGATGGATCTGGTCAAAAAGATGCGCATGTATGACGGTGAAGAGGTCGAAGGATACAAGGAAGCCGATCTGAAAGAAATGCAAAGTGAGTTTCTAGAGGAAGGTATGTCCGGGGTAGACCCGCGGTACGTCATTAATCGTATTTCTAGTGCATTGATTAAGCAAAATGTGGAATCCATCAATGCCCTGGACATTTTACGAGCAATTAAGGATGGTCTGGATCAACATGCCTCCATCACAAAGGAAGAACGAGAACGCTATCTGAATTTCATTTCCGTGGCTCGTAAGGAATATGACGAATTGGCTAAAAAAGAAGTGCAGAAGGCCTTTGTGTACTCTTTCGAGGAATCAGCCAAGACGTTGTTTGACAACTATTTGGATAACATCGAAGCTTTTTGCAATTGGGCGAAAATTCGCGATCCACTCACAGATGAGGAACTCGACCCGGATGAGCGGCTCATGCGCTCTATTGAGGAGCAAATCGGGGTATCGGAAAATGCGAAAAAAGCGTTCCGTGAAGAAATATTAATCCGTATTTCCGCGTATTCTCGCAAGGGACGGAAGTTTGAGTATCATCATCATGATCGGCTGCGAGAAGCCATTGAGAAGAAGCTGTTCGCCGATTTGAAGGATATTGTGAAGATTACGACTTCGACCAAAACGCCTGACGCTAATCAGCTCAAACGGATGAATGAAGTGATTAAGCGATTGATTGAGGAGCATGGCTACACAGGAGCCAGCGCTAACGATCTGTTGAGGTATGTAGGTAGCCTCCTGAATCGGTAAGACGAAATAATAAACAAGTAAGTATGGTGAAACCATGGGTTGATCTGGATGGTGCCACACGGTTGTGAGGTATCCGATCAACGTGTTTCGTAGAGGGAATTCGGCAAGCACAGGGGATTTCAGGTGCTGCCGGATTCTTTTTTGTATCATCAGGCAGTTGTGATTATATATTTTCTGAAATTGCTATGAAAAAAATCATAATCAATCTTCTGCTTTTTTAACAATTTCTAAAAAGTTGCCGATAAATATGGTAATGTAAAATCTATGTAAACTATTATTTGGAGGAACTTATGATTCATGTCGCGGAGAGTAGATTAAAACAGATACAATATATTGGTATTACTGATGATGATTTGGCTTTATTGCATCATTATCAGGGACTATTCCAATCTATTGTGAATGAGGTGGTCGATCGGTTTTATGAGCATGTAGAAAAGGTTCCGCATCTCATGTCGATTATTTCCAAATGGTCGAATATTGAACGACTAAAACAAACGCAACGTGAATACTGGTTTTCTCTCGCAGATGGAAAAATAGATGATCCGTTTATCGAACACCGTCTTTTTGTGGGGCAGGTACATTCCCGAATCGGATTGTCTTCCGATTATTATTTGGGCACGTACATTGCTTATCTTGATATTGCAGTGGACATTTTAAAGCGTTCGGGGATAGAGGACTGGTTTTTTATTGTGCATGCTCTTTCCAAAATGTTCAACCTGGATTCCCAGCTTGTACTGGAAGCTTATCAGGAAAAGGAAAAGGAAAAGGAACAAATCAACGAGCTGGCCGACGAACAAACGCAGGTGCTGACCGTTGTGTCCCGAATTGCGCAAAATTTGACCGGGATGATTGCTGAGCTTAGGGAAAATACGGATAATATCGCGGAGAGTGCCTGCAACACTGCTTATTCGCAGGAACATACAGAGGAATTGGTACAGCATTTGAGTGACGAGATTAAGCATATTGAGCAGATGAGCGGTACGATCCGGGAACTGTCCGATCAGACTCATCTGCTGGGACTGAATGCGGCGATTGAGGCTGCCCATGCGCAGGAAGCAGGGCGCGGGTTTCAAATTGTGGCACAGGAGGTGCGAAAGCTTGCATCTAATTCGAAGCAAGCACAGGAGCAAATTCAGCGCAAGGTGCTGGATATTGCCCGTATGCTTGACAGTGTACAATCCGAAACAGCTGCCACAACAGCCAGTGCCCGGCAACAGGCTTCCAGCTCAGAGGAATTGGCTTCGTTCACAAAGCTGATCGAAAACATGGTGAAGGAATTGGAAATGCTACAGCACTCCTCGGAAATGCTGCAGGTGTAAGATGTGGCTTGAATGTACTATGGGGGCAGCAAGTCGATTGGCTTTAGCGGCATGCGCTTTTCCTGTAGTTGTTGTCAGAACACAAAAAAACAGACCTTTTCAGCGGGTCTGTTTTTTTTGTTTAGTTCCAAGCTGACAGATTATAATAACGATCTAAGTTCACGTCGGTATTTGTTCAAATGCACGAACGACGGAATGACTCGCTTGGCAGAACGGAAGCCGCCTATTCTGATATTGCGGACCACATGATAGGGAGAGATCAATAGTGCGTGAAGCAGATGCAAATCATGGGTGCTCAATGGACGATATCGTTGATAGTAATCTATCGCACGCAGCATCTTTGTCCCATTCCAAAGACAATTCCGATGAAGAAGATGGGAGAGATCTTTCATCCTTACATGTAGGGAGCAGTTTTCAAAGTCGATCAAATGGATTTTGAGCTGTTTGTCTTTAATCAGATTGGGATAATTATAGTCGCCGTGTATAAATGCGGCGGCTTTTTGCTCTTGAGCAATGGCTTCTCTAACTTTGGGCTGCTGTAGGCGATGGGACACTTCTTCACAAAGAGCTACGAGATGTGCTGTACCTCTGTATGGGATGAGGCGTTTTTTGTATCCAGCTATTTCATCGCTCAAGCCTTCATAACGGATTCTGGATGGCGGAGCTTCAGTGATAGGAAAGCTAACGGCACTGGAATGGAATTTGGCTAAAGTAGCAATTCCCTTTTTGAAGTCTATTCTTTTTGTGAATTCTGGTCTGAGTCCATGAACCCAATTGGTTAATGTATACGAAACACCTTCATAGGTCATGTAAGCCGTTTGTTGTACTGTTGGATAGACCTTTTGGCTGCGTGTAAACCCGCGCTCATCCAAGTAGGACAAGACACGTGTAATAAAACGGATCTCTTCTTCCGGAAATTTGTAGGGTTTTAAGCAATAAGTCGTATTAGCGGTCTCAATCTTGTGAATGTCCTTCATTTGACGGGTACGCTGAATTTTGATTCCGTACATCTGCTCAACGTTCGATAAAATCGACATTTTGATCCTCACTTTCTTTTATACATGAGCCCACTCTTGCAAAATATGGATGATTTGTAATCGAAGAGGCCACGACTGATCCCAATTGTCCAGGATTTCGCGATCTCTTGAACGATTCGGGTGTCGGGAAGCATGCCAGGCTTCTCGTGGTAGTTTATATAAAGCTGTAACAATCTTCCGTTCAGTACGGCTTAGTGGTTTACGCTTTTGGTATCCCTTCAGCAAGGATTGCACAAATTCAGGATTGAATTGAGTCGTATTCATAAGGGCCTTTGCCAAATCAGCATAGATTGAGCCGATCTTAGCCCGATCCCAATCAATGATTTTGAGATGACCGTCATCCGAAATAATGACATTTGGGGTAGTGATATCACTGTGTATCAAGGAGGGATGCCGATGTTCCATCCGAAGCAGCCTTATGATGGATGCATCCTGCAAATCCTTCCATGCTCGCCTGGATAAACGTTTGCAGTCTTCGCCGTGAGCATTGTACCAGTTGCGGTACGTTTTATCATGGCGACTGTTTTTTATCATTTTTCTTTGAAAAAGACGATCTTGGTTTTTCCATATCCGCAATTGTTGAATGGTCGGAGGGGACTTTCCTTTATCCATCCGATGCAAGCCGGTGGAGGTGGCGTGAAGTGTGGCAAGTGCCCGCCCCAGTTTTTCGAAATCTTCAGCGGTTTCCAGTCCCCGTCCTTTGATCCACTGACTTACATAAAATGGCGTTCCTTGATGTAGAGTCCATAACTTGCCGGAATGAGTGGGGAGCCATGCGGGCATGTAGGTATACTTTCTCTTTTTCAAAAGCCTTATATGACTCGCAGCTCGTTCCATCTGTTGAATCGTATTTGAACGGACCATCTTTGTACGACTAAAGGGCTTTAATGCATAAGTTCCCTTTTTCGTTTTCACCTGGATCACTGCATTTTTTCGGTATAATGATGAGACTAATCTTGATTTTAACGGGATCAGGCCGAAACGACGGGTGATTTTGCGAATCTGTGCTTTAGTATAGGATTTCGCCATAAGAACCTCACTTGACTTTGGATTGAAGAAAAAGGTAATCCTCTGTTAGTTATCAGTCTATTCATGAAGAAATAATAGGTGCAGTTTTATGAAGCCATCTTCGTTCTTTTCCTATGTCACATTGGTCAAAAAAACGGAGCAGCAAAAGTTCGCTGCTCCGTTTTAATTAGCTCTGTATTTAGTTACCCTGATTATGACCTGGGTGATTAATATTCGTTGTCATCATCATCTTCGTCTGTATCCACGATTGCGCCAGATGATGCATGGATTTCAAGCTCAACGGTTCCTTCGTTGGTGAGTACCTTTACCTCGTAGATGAACTGTCCATCTTCCTTATCCAATTTAGAAGACAAAAGGGTACTCCCGGGTACGTGCTTAAGCGCAATTTGTCCAGCCTGTTTTTCAGTCAGGGTGATGTGATTTGGCTTGTTAAGGGAGGACTCGTCATTCGAGTCATGATCAAGCTCAGAATGGGAACGGATGGTTTTCCCAGTATAAGCATCAACATCTATATCCCAATCTTTATCCCCTTGCTGGAGATCCACCTCATAGTAGACTTTTCCGTTCTTGCGCTCCAGTTCGACATCTTCAACTTGTGCATTATTCCCCACAGCCTTCTTGGCAATGTTGGCAGCGGCGGTCGCTCCAATAAGGCCCGTAGGTTTAGCGGCCCATACGGCATTCGCTGAGACACCCGTAACTGTAACTCCAAGCAGAACCGTGGCTGCCATAATTCCTAATGTATAGTTTTTTTTCATTACATAATTCCTCCTTGTGCTATAAGCATGAATACAGCTTATCTCTTGAACATGAGAGGAACATAATAGAATCATGAGAAAACCATGAGAAAACATGAGCTGAGATGATCATCAAGTCGTCATGATTCGTTGTGCTCCTGTTTTTCTTTTTCCCACGTTATAGAGTCGATAGAGCCCGATACTGCATTGACCTGTACTACTGCTTCACGCCCATCTTTTACCTCAACCTCAACCAGATAGTAGAGGCCTTTGTCGTTGCGATGAAGCTCAATATCATCGGATGTTCCGTTAACTGCTTTGGCAGCAAGCTTGGCTGCTTCTTTCTCTGTAATAACGAGAGAAACCGGGTCAGGTTTATTAGCTGGATTCGATGTGTCTCTGGTTGGTGAGGTACCGGGTTTGTGATCTTGGGGCTCCTGCTTCGCATCTGTATAAGCCTGTGTCCGCTTAATGGAGTCGATGACACCGTCATAGGCATTGGCTTTTATATCGTACTTCCCTTTGGCGCGTTCCAGCCTGATCAGATAAAAATCACCCAAGCGTTGGGATTCGAGCACCTCGCCGGGATACTGATGCAAAACGGATTGGATGACGGCCTTTTCTTCCAATGGAGAAGCTGCTAACGACCGTGCCCAAGGCCACTGTAAAAGACAAATTGTAATCAACACAGCCGCCAGCGTACCTCCAATCACCCACACATAGATGGCTTTCATCGTTATTCCCTCCTTTGGCTTATTATTTTGGAACGGTAGGGAGGATGATCGTTGCAGTTGTTCCGCTCCCCTCTACACTTTCTAGCCCAATTTGAGCATGTATAGCTTGTGCAATTCCTGTAGCCAATGATAAGCCTAGCCCAGCCCCACCTTCCTCGCGGCTTCTGGCTTCATCCACACGATAGAAGCGGTCGAATACTTTAGATAACTTTTCTTCCGGGATTCCAATTCCTTGATCTGTGATTCTTATGCAGGGTTGAGCTGTACCGCCCACCGTATCAATCATCAGGTGTATCGGCTCGTCACTGTATTTGCGTGCATTATCCAAAAAGATAAATAGGAGCTGCTTCAGCTTATTTTCATCGGTATAGCCAATGCAGTCTGTCTGTACATCCAGTTGAATTTGTCGGGCGAACGCATTTTCAAATGTAGCTTTTAATTCTGTCGCTATTCTGGTCAGGTGTACAGGCTCCAGCACGACATTCCATTGTTCTTCGTTTCTGGCCAACAGAAGAAGCTGCTCTGCCATGTCCTTCATTCGGATCGCCTCGGAATGAATCGCTTCAACGGATTCGGCGAAAATGTTGGGATGCTGCAACCCCCGCCGTTTGAGCAGGCTGGCATAACTTTCAATAATGGTGAGCGGTGTCTTCAATTCATGGGACGCATTAGATACAAATTGTTCTTGCCTGACGAAATTCCGCTCCAGCAGTTCAATCATGTCATTAAATGTTTCTCCCATTTCGACCAGTTCGTCGCGTGATGATGAATTGAGCGGAAGGCGTTTAAATTTCCCGCTGCGCTGAATTTCTTTCATCGTGCTAATCATAGATGTAATTGGACGTGTGATCAGTCTGCCGAGCAGCCTTCCCGACACCACAACAGGAATGAGCGCAATTCCAGTGACAGCCACAAGTACAATTCTGAGTACCTGTAGCGTCTGCATCGTCGGTTGCAGACTTTCGGTCACCTGGAGATTGACAACCTCGCCATTGGTCCAAATCATGGGGAGCGATACAAGAATGTAACGATTGCTTTCATAGGTAATCATGCGAACCTGCCGTGTTTCATCAAAAACGCCCTTCATCAAGCTAAGAGATTGCTCGGAAGAAGAGGTGATAGGGGGAAGAAAGTCACCTTCTGGTTTCATCAGCCGAAGCATGCCATCCAGCGGTACATAGGCTCGGAGAAGATCCTCAGCGGCTACGGATACCGGAGCACGTTGAATCCCACGAACTATGTTCTCTGCTGCGGCCTCTACCTGGTCTTTTCGACTGTCTATCGAAAGTTGGCTGAATAGGAAGTAGACTGAGAAATGAATGGCCACAAGTAAAACCCCGAATAATAACGAGGTATACGTATGGATTTTGTTTTGTAGCTTCATAAGGATTCCTTCAGAACGTAACCAATTCCGCGTACAGTATGGATCAGCTCAGGGAGCTGGCGCGTAGGGTCGATTTTATTGCGCACGTAGCGAATATACACATCGACCACATTGGTATCGCCCATATAATCTATGCCCCATACATTCTCCAGTAATTGTTCACGGCTAAGTACCTGCCGCTGGTGTCTGAGTAAATGAACGAGCAAGTCAAACTCTCGCGGTGTAAGCTCAATGTTGTGCTCTCCTCGAAGAACTTCACGAGTACCTTCATGGAGACGTAAATCCCCGGCACTAAGCCATTTATCTACCCCTTGTGGAGCCATGTCTTTCGTTGCACCCACTCTGAGTGCGGCCCGTACACGTGCAAGCAGCTCTTCGATCACAAACGGTTTGGTAACATAATCATTGGCTCCCAAATCGAGTCCCTCGACCTTATCTGCAATGGAACTTTTAGCCGTCAGCAAAATGACAGGAACGTTCGCATCATGCTTACGAATCCTACGAAGTAGCTCGATGCCATTGAGACCGGGAATCATAATATCCAGCAACACTAGATCCCAATTGCCTTTGCAATACGTCTCCAGCCCATCAATTCCGTTTTTTTCTTTACATACTTGATAGCCTTCAAATTGAAGTTCGATCTCTAGAAGCCGAGCAATCTTTTCTTCGTCTTCTACGATCAAAATAGATTGTTTCATGATCATGCCCTCCTGTAGGCGAATAGCCGATACGGAAGTATTTTAGCATATACGGACAGGTAAGACACTCCAAAGCGCAGGGCAGTGAGGGAAGAGATGTTTATACTGCGTTATATTTCTTGACACTATAAAGGGATAAAATGTAATAATAGCGCTATGATTTTGTTTTTTTATCCTTAATGCACAACAAACAAGCCTTTGTTTTGGTCAGGACGAACATTGTTTATGTTAGGAAAGTTGCAGTAACATAAGTTAAAACTATTCACCAGAACCGAAATAAAGGCAGACCGCGGGCTTGCCCTTTGTCGCCAGGAGCGTAAAATAAAATGAAGCGAAAGCAGGGATTCAAAATGCATAAGCTTGGGATGATTACGATTGGGCAAGCCCCCCGGTCAGATGTGACCCCTATCGTAGAAAGGGCATTGGAAGGACGGGCAGAGCTGGTACAGGCTGGTGCGCTAGATGGGCTCTCATTGGACTATATACAACAGCATCTATCACCGTCACCGGGAGAATATGTATTAACCTCGCGCTTGACGACCGGGGAGTCGGTGGTCATTTCACGCGAAAAAATCCAGCCACTGCTCCAAGACAAAATCACACGTTTGGAGGAGCAAGGCATACGTACTATTTTGCTACTCTGTACCGGTGTGTTTCCTGGATTGCATACCCGAAGCGCTTTTCTAATTGAGCCAGATCATGTGCTTCCTCCTGTACTAAAGGCCATGTCCAGCGGAAGAAGGTTGGGTCTCATTGGACCGCTCGAAGAACAGAAGAACAACCTCAAGCTTAAATTCAGCCCTTATGGATTGAATCCAGAGTTTGCGGCAGCCTCGCCTTACAGTGGCAGTGAGGAAGAATTTCGCCGAGCAGCAGGACAGTTCAAGAATCAAGCCGATCTGATCGTACTGGATTGCATGGGCTATACGGAAACGCATAGAGAGCTAGCGGCGCATTACTCAGGGGTTCCCGTTGTATTGTCCAATGCCTTGATTGGCAAACTGGTATCGGAAATGGTGTAAGGAGCTAAAAATTGGAGGTAAGAACTATGAGTCAACAACGTATTGAAATCAGTAAAAATGTATTGCAAAAATGTTTGGGACTTACCGCTGGAGAGACGCTTCTGGTCGTAACCGACGATGATAAAAAAGAATTGGGCGAGTCTATATATGAAGCTGGCAAGGCACTGGGGGCAGAAGCAGCTATTTTGACGATGAAGGTTCGTTCCAAATCGGGCGAGGAGCCTCCGGCCCCTGTTGCCGAAGCCATGCTTCGCTCCAACGTTGTTGTATGTGTCACCCGGTATTCGCTGACACATACAAGTGCCCGTAAGCAAGCCGCAGCTGCTGGAGCACGCCTGGCGACCATGCCCGGCATGACAGACGATATGTTCATGAATGGAGCAATTGCTGCTGATTATCCGAAGGTCAAGGCGCTGACCGAAGAGGTGACCGCATTGCTGACTGCTGCCAAGCAGGTACGGATTGAAAAGGATGGATATAGTCTGAACTTTACCATAGAAGGGCGCAACGGCGTTCCCAGCACAGGTATGTATTTGAATCCTGGCGAATCGGGGAACCTGCCTTCAGGTGAAGCGTATATTGCTCCGCTGGAAGGAATGGCACAGGGTCAGATTGTGGTGGACGGTTCTGTAGCGGGAATCGGTGCCTTAAAAGAGCCGCTGCTGCTGACGGTGCAAAATGGAAGATTAATCGCGGCAGAAGGGGAAGCCGGACAGTCCCTGTTGGATATGCTCGGCGAAGGCGATGGTAGAATGCTGGCCGAATTTGGTATTGGAACGAATGATAAAGCCCGCATTACAGGTGTTGTGTTAGAGGACGAGAAAGTATATGGCACGATTCATGTCGCTTTTGGCAGCAATAATACCTTTGGGGGAACTGTCGCTGCGGGTGTACATATTGACGGAGTCGTACAAAAACCGGATGTATATCTGGATGATCGTCTGATTATGAAGGCTGGTCAGTTGCTAGAGCGATAAAGGGAGGAAGTTATCATGCTTGGAATGATCAGAGTGCTTACCATGCAGGACAAAGCAGCTATCGACCTTCACGGCCGGGTTATTGAGCAGCACTACGGGCTGCCTGTCACCAGTGTATGTATCCCCGATCAGCCGAAAGGAATCTACGATGATATCACAGACCGGGAAGCGGTGCCTAAAATTGTGCTCGCGGCGCAACAACTCGTTGAACAAGGCTGTACGTCTATCGGTATTAGCTGCGCGGCTGATCCGGCGCTAGAGGAAACTCGTCAGGCTGTATCTGTACCTGTATACGGGGCGGGGTCCTGTGCGGCACTCTTGGCTCTGACATCGGCCAGCCGTGTAGGCGTGTTGACCATTTTGGAGGAGGCTCCGCCGCTGATTCGCCGCATTTTGGGCGATTCCTATATCGGTACAGAGCGTCCCATAGGTGTGCAGACGACACTGGACTTGAACACTCCACAAGGTAAAGAGGCAGCTATGGCAGCAGCGTTACGGCTTCAGGAGAAGGGGGCTGAGGTAATTGTACTTGCCTGTACAGGTTTTGTAACAATGAACTTTGCGCCAGAGCTGGAGCGTACACTAGGGATTCGGGCTATTGACCCGATTGTGGCGTTGGGTGCAGCTGTTTCGGTACGCTAGCAGCCACTTCGTGTGGGGTACAAGCAGGATAGTTCTTAAACTTCATTATAAATAGTTGAATATTAAAATAAACCGCCTTTTCCAGAAAAGGGCGGTTTATTTATGTTCCATTGAGCTCCTAAAGATAGGAATGGGCTGGTGTGGATAGATTTGACCAAGCGGTAAAAGGTTTTGTTTTGTACACTTTTTTGGTACACTATCCTGAAAATTAGATGAACTAAGGATTTTGCAAAATAAATAGCAGGGTGGTCTGTCTTTATGAAAATACCGGGTGTAACAGTTCAAGAGCTCATGGCAATACCCGTGTTGAAGGAGGCGAAGGTATTAAGCGGAGAACAAGGGCTAAGCCGGGTTGTCCGGTTTATTGACATTATGGAAGTCCCTGACCTGAAAGGCTGGGTCCGGGAAGGTGTATTGTTAATGACAACGGCTTATTCGATCCGTCATGAGCCTGAGGTATTGTGTCAAATTATTCAATTACTGCATCAGGGCGGGGCGGCGGCGCTTGTGATCAAGCCTACCCGCTTTCTCACGGAAATTCCCCATAGTGCGCTTGAAGAAAGCAATGCCTGTGGCCTTCCTGTGATTGAGATTCCAGCCGATATTCCCTATACGGATATTACGCAGCGTGTCATGGATATGGTGTTGAACCGACAGGCAGAGCTGCTGCGACGTTCGGAAGAAATCTATCGAACGTTAACGACGATGGTGCTGGAGAACAGTGGCATACAGGCTGTAAGCGATAATATAGCAGAGCTTTTTAAAGCTCCGGTTGCTTTGGTTGATAATGGTGGTCAAGCCATTGTCACTTCACCACAAGATTGGGATTGGGCGAAGGTACAAGATGCTCGTCATTTTCCAATTAGTGTGGATAAACGTACAGTCGCCAAGTTGGTCATTGCCCGCAATGAACTGGATGATATGGAGCAGGTTGGTATTGAGCAGGCACGGCTGGTGATGGCGTTAGAATTAATGCGTGAAAAGGCAGTAGAAGATACGGAAAGCCGACTACGGGGGAATTTTATAGATGAGCTCATGACACCTCCGTTGCCGGTGCGGCATGAGGTTGAGCGGAGAGGTCGTCAATTGGGATTCAACCCGGAATATAACTGGGAGGTGGCTGTACTGGAAAGTGCTACGGCTCCGCCAGAAGAGATTCTTTCTGGGTTATTGAGTATCGAATCGACCCGACGGCGTGTGGTGTCTCATATTGAGTTCCGTTCAAATCGTGCGATATTATTTCTGCCGACTCTTCAGCCGAATGATCATCAGAACGCACCTGGCTCTGATCAGGAAACGTCCTGGAGTGATACGCTGAAAAACTGGTCAACTGAAAAAGCCTGGGGTACCGCCGATTATTATTTAGGCATCGGAAGTGCCAAAAAGTTATGGGAGCTGCTGCAAAGCTACAATGAAGCACGTCGTGCCATTACTGTAGCCCAGCGGCTGTATCCTGATAAACGTGTATGCAAATACAGCGATATAGAGATGCACTATATGCTTGGAGAAGCGATGGACAAAGAGGAATTTTCAAATTTGTTTGAACGCAAGCTGGGGAGACTTCAGCAATATGATCGCTCACATGGCAGTGACTTACTCAAAACGTTATTTTATTATTTGGAAAACAGGGGCAGTCTGGTAGATACAGCCAATTATCTTTTTATACATCGTAACTCAGTAAAATACAGATTGGAACGGATACGCGACATGACAGATTTTGATCTTAACGATCCACGTGAGCAGTTTATATGTCATACATGTCTGATTCATTATTATTTGCGGGAACATAGGTAGCTGGAGCGTTTTTTTAATGCAGGGAGGGCAGGACATGGATAAAAAAATACTGATAGCGGACGATGAGGCGAGCATTCGGAATGCGCTGGCTTATGCGTTAAAGCGAGAGGGTTTTTTGGTGGAAACTGCTGTTGATGGGGAGGACGCCTTGGAAAAAGTGCGTTTGTTCCACCCGGATGTTCTCATACTGGATGTGATGATGCCCAAACTGGGTGGATATGAGGTGTGCCGCCGTTTGGAAAGTCGGAAGGGCATCGGTATTTTACTGCTGACGGCCAAAAACGATATCGTTGATAAGGTACTCGGGCTGGAGCTGGGTGCGGACGATTTTATGAGCAAACCGTTTGACCTAAGGGAGCTGCTCGCTCGTATTAAAGCATTGGTACGGAGACTGGAGCGAGAAGGAGCGCCTGCCCCGGAAGGAACAGAAATGGTACTCGGCCCATTACGGGTACGTCCGTCCAGCCGAACGGCTGAACTTGGAGCCATAGCGCTGGATCTGACCCCCAAGGAGTTTGATGTGCTGGCGCTGTTGGTGTCTCATGCCGGGAGGGTGTATACACGGGACGAGCTGCTAGAGCAGGTATGGAGCTTCGATTATGTGGGCGGAACGCGGACGGTGGATATTCATATCCAGCGCTTGCGCAAGAAGCTTGAGCCGCATCAGGCGATATTGCAGACCGTGTATGGTATCGGCTATAAGGCAGAGAAAATGACGTGAACGAACATCATTCACTCCATCAGCAAGGAAGCTTGCGGTCCACCGACCAACAGAAACGCAAACGCAAACCTACAGGCTTAAGCCTGCGTTGGAAATTTCCCCTGGTACTGGCGGCTTTGCTGCTGTTTACTGTCGGTGTGCTGAGCTGGCTCGTGCTTACTGGCATTCGCGCTAACCAGACAGACCAAATGGAACGCAGCTTAAAGCGCCAGGCCGAAATTGTAGAAATGCGTGTAAAACAGTCTTACCTGTTGGGAGTGCGCCAATCACCGGAAGGCTTCATGAAGAAGCAGGCGCCCCAACTCGCAGTGGAACTGGGCGTATCCAGCAATATGCGCGTTATTTTATATGATGGTCAGGGGCATGAGGTTGGCAATTCTCTACCGCTGGCTTTTAGAACAAATGTCAGCCAGGCCCTTTCCTATGCGCTCCAAGGCAAAATTGCGTATATTACGGAAGGTAGCGCAGTCACCTATTTGGCTCCGCTTCAAGGTCCGGACGGCTTACTGGGAGTGGTACAGCTTCATAGCTCAACAGAAGCGCAGCAGCAGTTCTACCAGGCCATTGCCCAGTTGTTTCTATGGACAGGGGGTGCGGTGCTGGTATTGAGCTTTATTTTGGGCTTAGGCTATGTCAGCCGCCAGACGAGAGATATCGGACGACTGACTCGCGCTTCCGAGCAGATATCGACAGGGCACTATCCAGAAGCCAGACTGCTGCGGCGGCAGGACGAGCTGGGAAGGCTGGATGAAGGAATGCTCCAGATGAGTCATGTGATTCGGGAGAGCATTACCGCGCTGGAAAACGAAAAGCTTCGGCTGGAAGAAGCGGTTCAGCGTTTGAGAGAGCTGGAGCAGCAGCAAAAATCTTTTATTGGAAATATCAGCCATGAACTGAAGACTCCATTAACCTCTATTCAGGCCTATGCTGATTTACTGGACATGTATGGGGATGATCCTGAACTGGTGCGTGAAGCGAGAGAAAGTATCAGTAAGGAAACAAAACGGTTATACGAGCTTGTCGAGGACTCGCTGCGGCTATCTGTGCTGGATAAATATGATTTTGAATTGCATACGGAGGCTGTGAAACTGCATTCGTTGCTGGAAGATGCAGGGAGCCATATTCGAGGAAAAGCGGCAGCGCGTAGGCTGAATTTTTCGATAGATACCGTTCCTGCCCAGGTGTGGGGAGACCCTAAGCATCTGATGCATATTGTACTGAATTTGCTGGATAATGCAGTGAAGTACAATCGGGACGGTGGATGGATTACGTTATCGAATCGAGTAGAACAGGACACCGTGATTGTGTGTATACGCAATTCCGGCCCATGGATTCCTAGGGAGCAATGGGACATGATTTTTGAGCCGTTTGCTACCTTAAGTCGTGATCGATCTCGTCAGGACAGCGGTACGGGACTCGGTCTTCCTCTGGCGCGCAGACTGGCGGAGCGCATGGGGGGAGAGTTGCAGCTTACAGCTTCAGATCATAGTGGGTTGGAAAATGACAACGGGCATACAAATGTAAGTGGGAATGAATTTTCGCTTAGACTCCCTCTCTTGGTTCACGATGGCTCCCTGTAAATGGCCAACTGTTAGCACAGGGCTAAAATGGTGTCTTGTTTACAACTTGGAAACAATCCGATGTATTCATGAGATGTTCGGGCATTAAACTGGGGGTATCGTTAACAAGGAGGCCGTTATACATGATAAAGAAAAACATAGGCAGCTATGGGCAAAAGAACGGCTCCTCTCATCGCGAAGATTCCCGTACAAGAGTTTTCAGACAGAAAGCCACGGGGGTGCTCATGACCGGATTAATCGCCGGGGCATTGTTCAGCGGTTGCGGCATGAAGAGCGCAGGAGAGACAAATCCAGCATCCGGTATGAAACCGGGCCAACAGCTTACTGTGATTGACACGGATGCAGCCCAGCAGCAAGTAACGGACGAGCTGGTGGTATCGTCTATCGACAGGCTGGGGGATGTCTACGCGAGGTCTTGGCTGAGCGACGAAGAGCTGATTGTGGAGCGTAAAACCCAGCTGTGGATTCATAATGTAGAGACAGACAAGGAGCGGATTTTAACACCAGGTCGTAAGGCTCCACAGTTACTTGCTGTGGTATCACCGGATCAGCGCCATGTCTTTTTTACTGAAGGTAGCACCAGCAGCAAATATGATATTCAAGGCTACATTTTGGAACTAGGCAGTGGTAAGGTTACATCGATCGGCAAGCTGGATATGACTAACGAAGTGAGCTGGAGCGATGAGAATGATCTCATTACAGGCACACCGGATGGTAAAATCCAGCTCATTGGTCTGGACGGAAAAGCTAAAGAATTGAGTTTTCAAGATCCGAATCGCTCTGAATTGATGTCTCATGTCGAAAAAGTGGGTAACGCCATATTTTATACAGGCAGTGATAAACAAGGGTATCCGGTGCTGAATCGGTTCACCCTCAATCATCCTCAGTCTGTGACCATTGCAGAGGGTGCCATGTCCTTTGCCGTGTCGCCTGATGGTAAGTCAATTGCCATTGAAAAGCGGAAATGGAATACATCCGAACCAGCCCGTATGATCATTTTGGATGAACAGGGCAAAGAGAAAGGAATCGTCGGTCAAGGCACTTTAATGAGTCGTGGAAGCTGGTCCAGCGACGGGTCCAAGCTTGCTTATTCCATTTATGATGAGGATCAGCAAGGCATGAGAGGGCTGTATGTGTTTGACCAGTCTACGGGTAAAACCACTCCGGTTACGACCGATATCCAATCCTATGACAGCCCAACGGTATGGAGCCCATCCGCCCGGTTTTTATCCATGTACCAGAACATCTCGGAAGGTGGAAAACAGCTCAATCAAAGCTACATCGTCGAATTTAAGAGGAAGTAGTTTCTGGACCCAGTCGTACACGAGGCTCATCGTTGACAAGGAAATCATACCAGCGGTTGCGAAACCGAACCTGAGGTCCATCAGCGGGGACGTGTGCCTCCATTCGCAGCGCTTCTGGGATTGGACGCGGATGCTGGCTTTCCACCACGGCCCGATCCTCTTCCAGCACCTTGCCACTGTATCTGGAAAAAATGTGGCTCATACCCGGTACAAATCTGGCAAAATTACGTCCAGCCATTCCGTAGATGGCAGTTAACTCTTGCTCAATCGGAGTGAAGGTGACGAAATTAATAAACTTGCTGCGTCCTTCCTTGGCGGGAGTCAAAATCCATTGCTGTGGAAAGGTATATTGTAATAGACCTTTCCCGTTTTTCACTCGAATATGATTGTCATCCGCTTCAAACTCGATATGAATGTCGGTGGAGGATTTTTTACCGATCGTTTTGTTATGGACAATTGGCAAATGAGCGACATCCAGCACGCTCTCCACAACTCTCGTCAGATGTGCCTTCCACACGGAATCGTAGGGAGACAAAATGAGAGAGGGGTCCTCAAGCTCGGGAAAAATCTCCAGAGGAGGGGGGGATGTGGATGTTCCCAACCCTGAGTTTATCTCAGACTTTGAGCCAACGGCCTGAGCATATACCCACAGCAGACCGGCTTTTTCAATCGCGGGATAGGCATAGGTATGAGCAAATTCAGGAATAGCCCGTCCCGGATGTGCCGGAATATCCACACACTGCCCACTCTCATCGAAAGACCATGCATGATATGGACATGTGATGTGCCCGTTTTGACAATAGCCGAGCGACAAATCAGCTCCTCGGTGCGGGCAATAAGCATGGATGGCATGTACCTGACGATGATCATCACGGTACAGGACAATATCTTTGCCAAGCAGTCGCTTTTTAAGCGGTTTATTCTTTAGTTCCTTGGACCAGCCAACGGCATACCAGGCGATCGGGAATACCTGCTGATCACTTTCACGAACTTCACGAAAGCTGGGATGGGTGTTCATCTATATCAACGCTCCTCGTTCTGCTTCTCAACTATGACCCGTGGGTCATTTATCATATTAGTATAATACACCCCTGATCCAAAACGAAACAGGTGTCCTGAAATTGGCAAGAAACAAAGGTCGCTTAAGGTTGTATGAAATAGTAAAAAAAAGGCGCATATCCTTTTTAGGAATGCCCCTTTTTTAAATTAGGCTGGCTATTTGATTTTGTATGACTATACAAACTTACGATGATGTTTCTTACCGTCATATGAGAATAAGGCGAGCTTACCCTCAATCAATGTTTCCAAATGAACGGTGCGCCCCCACAGCTGATATACATACGGAAGTGTGCGCTCCATATATTTTAAATCCAGCTCAATGCCTTCGTACTGGTGCTTGAGCTTCAACTCGCCCGTATGCAGGTAATCTCCATCCTCGACGACGATATAAGGGGAGCCTCCATTCACACGTGAAAACACGAGCTGATCCCGTATGTTTTCCCAGGATTTATCGGTAATTTTCCAATCGGGTCCCCGTTTCTCAAACACGTACAGATCCAAATCCTCTGTCAGTTTCTTGGTCATGTAATTGCGTATAAAAGAGGTGTCTGAGTCGAACTCTCGTACCTCGAACATTTTAGCGCGTCCTTGGCCCGGTTTGCGTCCTTGTCGCTCTTGCTCCTCACGGGTTGGGTTATCCCATCGTTTTTCAATATCCTCAAATATTTTCAGTCCCAAATAGTACGGGTTCAGGCTTTGCTTGGAAGGCTGTACGACAGAAGCGTTCAGCATCGCAAATTCAACGGTTTCCTCCCCGGTCAAATCTAGTTCCCTTACAATCCGCTGGTGCCAATAGGAGGCCCAGCCTTCATTCATGATTTTGGTCTCCATTTGAGGCCAGAAATACAGCATTTCGTCCCGTAGCATCGTCATAATATCCCGCTGCCAGTCCTCCAGTACCTCCGAGAATTCCTGAATAAACCAGACGATATCTTTTTCAGGTTCCGGTGGGAACTTGCGTACCTTGATGCCCTCGGTCTCGGCGGGATCATGCTGCTTCACTGTGTCCAGTGACCATAGATCATCGTAAGGCCCAGGGGGACGCTGGCGTTTTCCGGGTTCTTTCTGCTCCCGAATTTTGAGCTCCATATAGCGCTGTTTATCCAGATGCCTTGGTTTGATAATCTGTGGATCCACATGCTCTTGTATCGCCAGTACAGAGTCAATGAAGGATTCTACAGCCTTTGACCCGTATTCCATTTCATAGCTGTTGATTCGATCTGCTGTGGCCGACATACTCTCTACCATATTGCGATTAGAAGCTGAGAAGCGAGCGTTGTGTTTGAAAAAATCACAGTGTGCCAGTACATGGGCGACAATCAGTTTATTTTGCACCAAAGAATTTCCTTCCAGCAGGAAGGCATAGCAGGGATTGGAGTTAATGACCAGCTCATAGATTTTGCTCAATCCAAAATCGTACTGCATTTTCATCTTGTGAAATGTTTTTCCAAAACTCCAGTGGCTGAAGCGCGTGGGCATACCATAGGCTCCGAACGTGTATACAATATCCGCCGGACAAATCTCATACCGCATCGGGTAGTAATCGAGCCCGAATCCATCGGCAATCTCCATAATTTCTGATATCGCATATTCTAGCTCCTTCTGGTCGGTACTCATCCCACCGATCCCCCTTCCCGTTTGCGAAAAAAGGTACGTAAGGCTTGGTATACCTCACCTTTTTCCTTGATGACATAGTACATAAACTGATCCTTTTTAATATTCTTGTAGGCTGACATCAGCGTGCTGCTGCGATTATATTGATTCACTTCTCCATAGCCGAACATATTGCTCCGCTTTATAAGTTCCTCGATTAGCTTCACACACCGCTCATTGTCCGAGGTCAGGTTATCGCCATCCGAGAAATGGAAGGGATAAATATTGTAGCTGGAAGGAGGATATCGTTTGTCGATAATCTCCAGTGCTTTTAAATAAGCGGAAGAGCAGATCGTGCCGCCACTTTCTCCGCGGGTAAAAAATTCTTCTTCCGTAACCTCTTTAGCCTCGGTATGATGCGCGAGAAAGACAATTTCCACCTTTTCATACTGACGGCGCAAAAAGCGGGTCATCCAGAAAAAGAAGCTGCGAGCGCAATATTTTTCAAAAGAGCCCATCGAGCCTGATGTGTCCATCATGGCTATAATCACCGCGTTGGATTGGGGAATGGTCTTCTCTTCCCATGTTTTGTAGCGAAGATCGTCCGGACTAATATGATGAATGCCCGGTTTCCCCTCACGGGCGTTGCGGCGCAGATTTTCGAGAATGGTTCGTTTCTTGTCAATGTTCGCTTGCATGCCTTTTTTACGTATATCATTAAATACGATAGATTCAACCTCAATTTGATCCTTGTCTTTTTGCTGTAAATTCGGCAATTCCATTTCCTCAAACAGCATATCTTCCAGTTCTTCTATGCTGACTTCCGTTTCCATAATATCGTGTCCCGGCTGGTCGCCGGCTTTCTCACCTTTACCTGGCTTCTGGGAAGCAGGATCACGTCCAATGACATCCCCCACCTGACTGTCGCCATCTCCTTGGCCTACATGCTTTTGCTTTTGATAGTTATAAATGAAGCGATATTCATCCAGACTGCGAATCGGCACTTTAATAATCTGTTGACCGTCCGACATAATAATATTTTCTTCCGTTATCAGATCGGGTAGATTTTGCTTAATGACATCTTTGACCTTCTGCTGATGACGTTGCTGGTCCTGGTACCCTTTGCGATGCAGCGACCAATCTTCGCGGGATACGACGAATGAATATGGCTGGCGTGGTTCCGGCATTATTAGGCACCCCCCAAGTGGATACACGGCACAGTTTGGCCTTGTTGGTTATTAAGTATATTCACGGGGATGAACGATATGTGATGGAACTCGATTTAAATTCTGCCCGTTTGCTTTTATAATGAAAGTAAAAAATGTAAAAAAAGAATGGAGAACCTTGGGTTATGGAAGAAATTGCAGTACTTATAGTAGACGATGAGCAGGGGTTGCGGGATATGCTGACAACGGTGTTAAAAAAAGAAGGATTCCTTCAAGTCAAGCATGCTGCAACGGGTCGGGAAGCGCTGCAAGTCGTGATGGAATCTCATGTGGATGTGATTGTACTTGATGTTATGCTGCCTGATAACGATGGGTTTGAGGTGTGTCGTCAAATGCGTCTATATACGGATGCCCCTATTCTTTTTTTGACGGCAAGAGATACAGACCTAGACAAATTAATGGGGTTTGGTATCGGAGGGGACGATTATATTACCAAACCGTTTAACCCGCTGGAAGTCGTTGCGCGTATGAAAGCTCGAATGAAATATCGGAAAGTTTCGACAGTGGCCATGAAACCGACCTTACGCACTTTAGATTTTGGATATTTTCGTCTGGAACTGGAATCCGGTGTATTGTATGTGGAGGACAAGCAGGTCGATTGTCCGGCACGTGAATGGCTACTGCTGGTATTTCTGTGCAAGCATCCTAACCGTATTTTCAGTGTACGGCAGCTTTATGAGGCGATATGGAGCGAGGCCTTCTTGGGTGATGAGAAGACCGTAGTGATTCATATCTCCCGTTTGCGGAAAAAAATAGAACCTGATCCCAAGCACCCGCAATTTTTAATCAATGTAAGAGGACTTGGTTATAAAATGATGTCAGTCAAGATGGAGGAGCAAGAATGAACTCTCTAGTTAAGATGTCCTTTCGTTTTATGAAAGTAACGTTATGCTTTGTACTGGCCTATTTTCTATGTTTTGTTATTTGCACGATCTTATATATTTTTATAAAAAGTATATTTGGAGCATCTCAAAATATAAATATTGATCTATTCTGGACAGGACTTGGTATCGTGCAGAGTGTTGTGTTCATAGCTGCCTACGGATGGTATATAGGCAAACCTTTGGTGTATGTAATTAAATGGATTGGAAATATTGCGACAGGGGAATTCCAAGCGCCGCTAAGTGAACTGGAACTGCCAGAGGGCAAAAAAAATCAGAAAAATAGTTATAAACCTCCGTATCAATTGTATAAAGAAGTTTTTGAACAAATGAACATCTTATCGGCCCAATTGCGCAGCAATGAGGAAGAGAGAGTGGCAATAGAGAAACGAAAACAGCAGTGGGTAGCAGGTGTAAGCCATGATCTGAAAACACCATTATCTTATATTGAAGGATATGCGGTCATGCTGACTGCTCAAGAGTATGACTGGTCTGATGAAGAAAGAAGAAGCTTTAGTATGGGTATCAGTGAGAAAGTGACGGAAATGAAGCAGTTGATTCAGGATTTGAATGCTTCTATGCAGCTTAAGGAAGGTCCATTGCCAATCCAATTGGAGAAGAAGGACATTGTGGAGTTTCTCCGTAGTACAGTCATAGATATCGCTAACCATCCTTCAGCCGAGCAATACGAATTTTCTTTTACGTCAATGGACGCGGCATGTATTATGCCCTTCGATAGTAAATTATTAGGCAGAGCGCTCCAGAATTTTTTGATTAATGCTATCATTCATAATCCTCCAGGTACACACGTTTCCATGGAAGTAAGCAAAGCGAACGATAAGCTTCATATTTCTATCGAAGACGACGGAATAGGAATGAATTCCAATGAGTACATGCAGGTATCTCATTCCCAAGGGCATGGAATACCTATTGCCAAAAGCTTTATTGAGGCGCATAACGGAACGCTTCATATCCTTTCAGGCAGTAAAGCGGGTACTAGGATGGAGATTTCACTGCCGCTAAACATCTAACTTTTTAACATCTAATCTCACATTTTGCAGTTTGCTCGGTTTTTTTGCCTGTTGTTTAGGGACTGTTTACCTGATGTTTACTTTACTTCAGTAAACTGTATGTAACTTAAGCTTCAGCATTAGAAGTCGAGAGGAGATCAGGAAATGTCTGAATATGTAATACATACACAGCAGCTAACTAGGCGTTTTGGAAAACGGGAATTTGTAAAACGAATAAATCTCCAGGTACCCGGACAGCAGATTTATGGATTTTTAGGACCTAATGGAGCGGGTAAAACAACCACGATTCGTATGCTACTTGGGCTGATTAAATCCACATCCGGGGAAATTGAGATTTTCGGGAAAAAGCTGAAGGATCAGCGTATGGAAATATTGAAGGATATTGGTTCCTTGGTTGAATCACCTGCCTATTATGCCCATTTATCCGCATATCGAAATTTAGAAATCGTTACAACCATGCGTGGACTGCCGACCCGAAGAATTCATGAAGTGCTGGATTTAGTGAGATTAACCAAGGATGCGTATCGTCCGGTAAAGGGATATTCCTTGGGGATGCGACAAAGACTGGGGATTGCTATGGCGCTTATTGCCAACCCCAAATTATTGATACTTGATGAACCGACGAATGGTTTGGACCCGTCTGGTATTCAGGAAATTCGGGAGTTAATTATGAGCCTCCCTGGCGCTTACGGAATGACGGTACTGGTTTCGAGCCATTTATTAAGCGAAATTGAGCAGATTGCAACCTATGTAGGAATTATTAATCAGGGTGAAATGATCTTCCAGGGAACGATGAAGGAACTCACCGCCAAAAGCAAGCCTCAATTATTCATTGAAACCCCAGATCCTGTTCTGGCTGCCGGTGCACTGATTCAGCATGGGTGGACGGCCGGGGCTGAATCGATTGAACAAAATGAGGTCGTGACTCCTATTGTAGATCGGCAACAATCTTCGGAGATGATCAAGGTGCTTGTGGAACACAATCATCCCATTTATCGGGTCACAGAGAAGAAAAAAACATTGGAGGAGATATTCCTGGAACTGACAGGTAAGGAGCGAAGCTTATGATACTCCGGGTTATAAAGGCAGAGGGGCTTAAGCTGAAGAAAATATGCTGGTGGATTCCTCTTATACAGGGGTGTGTACTTACAGGCATGACTGCTGTGGAATGGTATCTTTACTTTCGGCAAGGACCGGGAGGTGTCTACGCTGGTTTTGCCGTTATGTTTATGTTCCTTTCGTTTGTGATGCTGCTTGGCGGTACACTTTTGGCGAGTATTATGGCCGGTACAGAGCATGATACTCAAACATGGAAGCAGCTTATGGCCATGCCTGTTCCCAGAAGTTATATCTATTTATCCAAAATCGTATGGATTGTGATTCTGCAGTTGGGTACCGCCTTGATCACTGTAGCAGGTATGAGCCTCATCTGGGTGTTATATACAAACGAACCCATTCCTTGGCGGATCATGTTGTTACAGCCGATTAATGCAAGCTTGGCTACCCTACCAGTACTTGCAATTCAACTTTGGCTGTCTACGCTTTTCACTAATCAGGCATTCCCATTAGCGTTTGGTATATTCGGTTCAATTGCAAGCTTGTTTTTGGCACGCACAAGTATTCTGTGGATTAAAATATTGCCTTGGTCGTACCCTGCATTATCAAGTCCTCTGATGAAGGAACACATGATTTGGGTGATCGTTGCTTTAAGTGCAGGAGTCATCTTTACGGGACTTGGTACACTACAGTTTACCAAGCATGAATTCAAATAGAGAGGAAAAGATACATGGGCTCTATTTTACGCGTGGAGACAATAAAGCTTCAATGGATCATGGTTTGGATTCTCATTATATTGGATGCGATCATAAATTCTTTAATGGGAGTCCTGGAACTGAATGATTTGAAGCAGTTTTTTTCACCCAGTTGGTTAACTTTATATACTTATTCAGCGCAATTTCACTCTATGTTTTTTTATCCGCTCTATTGTGGAATTATTGCTTCTCTTTTGTGTGCGTACGAGCACCGGGATGGAGGATGGAAGATTTTATTGAGCAGCCCGTATCCTCGTCAGCAAATTTATTATGCAAAATATATATTGCTCATTCTCATACTGGGTCTGGATCAGCTTATATTTATAGTAGGCTATTTTGTAAGTGGAAATATAGCAGGTGCTCCAGGAGAGATCCCTTGGTCTGTCGTTCTTTCTACCAGTTTGGGAGGGTGGCTCGGGATTTTTCCCCTGGCAGCACTACAGCTTATGCTCTCGATAAAAATTCGGAATTTTGGAGCTTCTCTGGGAATGTCCATTTGTTGTGTGGTTCCTAATATTGTTATAACAGGCTTTCACTCTTCCATAGGTGCGTGGTTTCCTTTTACGATTCCTTATTATATTATGATGCCGCAAACAGCGACTTATGCACCCAGAGTTGAGCCTTACAGTCTCGGACTGATTGTCATTTTTACGTTTTTAGCCTATCTGTATGGTGGAAGAAAGATGTTTGTGAATAGGGACTGGTTGTAGTTAGGATAGCATGAGGATGTAATCCCAACCATTATTTTAATGGAGGAGGGCAAAATTGTGGAAGCAGGTAGCCATGAACACTTAATGGATATAGACGGAGTGTATGCAGAAATGTTTAGGCTGCAAGCCTCCTCGTATCTTTCACAACGAGAACGTGGTTTTGAGGAAGGAGATCTGTCGCCCTCGTTAGTAAGGACGACAGGTGGAGCCTAAGAAAGGACAGATGCCCTCCTATTGTAGGAGGGTAATTTTTTTCTTCACCACAAAAGTCGAATTACAGCCATACTCACAATACCGACAACGACGGTAGCCAGCAGGTTTTTGCTCCACAAGGCGGTCACTAGCGTAGGAAAGACAGCCATAAGCACTTGTCCATTAAGAGTGACTGAGGTTTCGGTTCGAACGAGCAGATTTTCCATCACGAGGGCCGTGAATATGCAGATGGGAATATAGGAAAGCCATTGTAGCACTGGCTTGGGTAGCGCCAGCCTTTGCAGCACGACAAAGGGAATGATCCTTGGAATCGCCGTGACAAGCATGGCACCGATTATGATATACAGGACATTGGGATTAATGTTCATTTGTCAGTTAACACTCCAATCGTTGCGGTGATCATGGTCGCTACAATGACGGCGATATGTGATGGTACCCACCAGGACAATAGGTACATCAGAACAGCCATACACAGCACAAGCAGCAGACGATGCTTGAGTTTGGAGGTCTGGACACTTTGGAGCTGGGAAATGAGCAGGGCAAGAAACATCGCTGGCAAGGCAAAGTCCAGACCAAAAGCCTCCGGCCGGGAAATCCAGTTCCCGAGAACCCCTCCCGCTACACAGGATGCAATCCAGGCGAGATAAGCTGTAATATTAAGCCCGTTCATCCAGCGGTCACTGACCTGCCCGCCTTTAGCCAATTTATCCGACGCTACTCCAAAGGATTCGTCCGTCAAAAGAACACCGATGCCTATGTTTTTCCACAATGAATATTTAGAAAAGTAAGGAGCCAGCGACGCACTTAACAGCAGATGACGAGCATTCACAATGAAAGTCGTTAAAATAATGACGGATGGAGGACTGGCTGCAGCCAGCATCGAGCACATGATAAACTGGGAGGCTCCTGCGTATACAAGCGCCGACATGAAGGCAATTTCCATGGTGCTAACCCCTGATGAAGCGCCCACAATGCCTGCCGCGAACCCAATACATACATAACCGAGCAATGTAGGAATACAATCTTTAACCCCTTGTAAAAAGCTGAGTGAATCGTGCTTCGTTCCGCTCAACTCCGAAGCTATGGACATTTTAACCTTACCCCCAGTGTATAAATTTTATAATAGTATATAACGTAAGTTGTAAAGTATCAATATATTATACGTTTGTATGTTATGTTGAATAGTTCCTACAGGAGAATTGCTCTTAAAAAGCTGTTTTACTGTTGACAACCCAATGAAGGCTATGTATTTACCAAAAAGGTTCGGTCGTGTTCCGGTTCCAGACGATTTGGCAGCAGCCAGTCATCCAAAAGCGGTGTTCAAATGTACTCCCGATGAGCTCTTCGAAATGGCAAACGGGCAAGAACTGATGATGAATCAAAACAGCTCGGATGTGTTCATATAAGGGCTGTTTTGACTGAATGGGGAACTCGTAAAAAAAGGGCGTCCCAGTCAGTTCATGACTTATGGGGCAACCCTAAGGTGGTGATTTATATAAGCTCCTGCCGCTTTTTCAGATATCCGTAGAGAATAATTCCCGAGATCGCGCAGATGGCTGCGCATAGACCGATAACTCCATATCCCGCCTGAAGTCCGCGCAGTATGCCAAGCTCAGTGGTTGCGCCGTAGACTATCTTGACCCCTTCGATTACCCAGCCGATCACATAGTTGCCAATGACACTACCTATGCCCATCAGCGTGACGACGAACGTAATAGCTGTATCACTGTCCTTCGGATATCTCCTTGCTATGAACGCCATCACGGTCGGATAGATCATTGCAATACCTGCACCTGATACGGCAAAGAGAAACGCCAGTCTCTCTCCACCCGCGATTGCTGCGAACGTACATATCGCTGAGAAGGCGGAGAATAGAATCGTCGAAAGCACGAACCCCATCCGGTCTGTGAGTGGACCAAGCAATAGGCGCCCCAACGAGAAGGTAAGAAAGAACGCTGAGAGCATGCTGGACGCCTCCACCGTGCTCCATGAATACGCTTTCTCTAAAAAGTTGACCAGCCAGCCCCCAACTGCGAGCTCAGAGACTACTCCAAACGACAGGATCATTACCATCATCCAGAGTGCTGGATCGCGGGTTAGCGTCTTGAGTGAGGTTCGATCCTCATGCTGCAAATCGTCTCCCGGGAAGGTGCTGAGCAGTGCGGCCACAATCGGCAGCAAGCAGAGCGACAACATAGCCAGATACATCCCCCGCCAGTCCAGCATATGTCCAAATACCGTCAGTGACATGACTCCCGTCGCCAGCAAAGGGGCGACTGTTGAGCTGAGCCCATAGAAAAAGTGGGACAAATTCATCATCGTGCCGGTATTTTTCACAAAAATCCTCGCCCCCAAAATTGCGAGCGCAATCTCCAGCATGCCGTTCCCGATATACATCAAGAAGTAGGACGAGGCGAAGAACGGATACGTGTGCGACAGATAGATGAACACTCCCGAGATGATCATGGAAGCAAAGGAAATGATGCTGACCGCCTTGATTCCCCACTTACGGACAAGGACAGCGGTGAACGAGCAGGCAATCAAATAACCAAGTGCGTTTAGAGACAACAATGTTCCGAGCTGCTGTTCATCCAGATTGAAGTCGAATTGGATGCGTGGAATGGCAGGGCCTTTAATATTTTCCGAGATGCCAAATACAATAAAGCCAATAAAAATTGTCGCCAGCTGCATCGTATACATGTGGCGGGACTTGCGGGTTTGCAGATTCAAATTTAGTCCCTCCTAGATAGCCAAACTTGATTTTCTCACCTGTTGGGTGTTCAGGGACGGAAAAGTCATAGGATAGCAGCCCTCCTTCAGGATATTACAATAGTTTTGAAAAAAGTTTTAATAAGTGAAAAGTTTAAGGACATTTATATTCAATGTCAAATGTTTTTATTGCATGTTGAAGTAAGCGAGGAACCTGACCATATTACAATTACAGTAAATTGTAGCATGTCTACTTCCCGTTTAAGCTTTGTATTACCTTGATCGGCTACACTTAATTTACTGTGGATAATAAGTCATGCATCCAAAATTGCAAAAGATAAATGATATTTTACGATACAGTCTATATATAGCGAACACACAGTCTTTTGTGTATTCTTCTTATATAGACTTTTGGATACAAGGAGGCATCGTCCGTGGATTCAATGCAGCATATTATTGGCTCTAATTTGGCTCAAATCAGGAAGACTAGAGGATTAAGTTTGGATAAGGTGGCTGAACTGACAGGGGTCAGCAAAGGGATGCTGGCTCAGATTGAGAAGGGGAAATCCAATCCTACGGTAACAACCCTTTGGAAAATTGCGAACGGTTTGCATGTATCCTTCTCCACCTTTCTCAAAGAAGATCCGCCGCAAATCACGAAGATTCGGAGGGAAGACCTGCATCCGGTTATTGATGAGGACGGTAACTATTTTGTTTACCCTGTATTCCCGTATCACGCTGAAAAGAAGTTTGAGGTGTTCACGGTAAGTCTGAAGCCAGGCTTTACACACCAGGCAGAGAAGCATTTGGGGGAGGAAACGATTCTCATGATCCGTGGGGAAATGTACTTTGAAATGCAGGGGCAACAGCTCAAGCTGAGTGCAGGGGATGCCGTGCAATTTCAAGTATCTGACATACATACCTACCGAAATGATTCGGATGAGGATGCCGATTTTTATGTATTGATTTATTATGCGGATTAGTGGGATGATTAGCATAGTCTAAAACAGGCTTCCACATCATGATTTTGCAAAATCCTGAGATATAAAAAGAGAGCAACGAGGAAAAGAGAGGAAAGAATCCATGGAAAGCAAGTACATCCGAGAAACCTACTGCTTCAAGACGTCCCGAGTATTTCCCAACGATATCAACAATCATAACACGCTCTTCGGCGGCCGATTAATGTCGTATATCGACGATATCGCATCTATTGCAGCTGCTAAGCTGTGTCGTACGAACACAGTTACAGCCTCTACGGATTCGGTGGATTTTTTGCTACCTATCCATCCGAGTGATTCTGTCACGCTAGAAGCGTTCGTAACCTGGACAGGCCGTAGCTCGATGGAGGTGTTCGTAAAGGTAATTCGTGAAGGACTGATGACTGGCGACCGGAAAATCGCAGCCACCGCCTTCCTGACCTTTGTGGCATTGGACGAGAACAACCGTAAAGTGACCGTCCCGCAGGTGATTCCAGAAACAGAAGAGCAGTTACAATTGCACCAGACGGCTCCATCACGCGCAGCCATACGGCGTCAGCGGAGAGAAGAAAGTAAGCAGCTGGCTAGTTTTTTGACAACAGATTATCCGTGGGAACTGTAACGTACTAGAGATTATCAATTTCATCGTTTTACGTAAAAAGGAGCCGTCTTTTCCGTTAGCAGTCACCATGATCTGCTCGGAATACGGCTCCTTTTGAAAATAACTTGAGCTATTCTACCTTAACTACACGGAAATGCTGATTCGTTCCACCATTATCGCCCCATTGAATGGCTTTGGCTCCATCGGCGGTGGCGCCTTCAGAAATATCGATCAGCTTGCCGGTTGCCCGATTTTTCAGCTTGTAATAACCACCGGTTACGGATACTAATTGCCAATGCTGACTGGACCAGCCTCCGTCACTCCACTGCTCAATAACTGTACCGTCTGTTGTGGTACCGCTTTCAACACCAATTAGCTTTCCGCTGTTGCGGTTCACAATTTTATAATATCCGCTGCCTGCATCCTTGAGCTGCCATTGCTGGTTTGCTGCTCCGGAATTTGCACGCTGCTCCAGGTCTGCGCCGTCCGTCGTTGCATTGCCAATAATGCTTAGTGGCTTATTGCTCTTGCGATTCACTAGCTGATAATAGGCACCCGGATCAATGGCAATTGACGTTGTTATCCCCTCGACCGCACCACTGGCGGTGTCAATATTAATGCTGTCGAACCAATCCATGGCTAATGAAGTCGCTGTTGGAAAACGCAGTGGCAGCCATACATATTGAGAATCCTGCACAGGACCGCTCCACGCACCCGCCCAACGGTCGCCCAAATACAGGTATGAAGTTGTCTGGGCACCTTCAACAGGAATCACGTAAGCCGACTGTGAACCATATGTCGTACCGTCTCCGAAGTTTATCGTATTACTCCAGGTTCCTTCAATGCTGGATGAGGTAGCATACTTGGCTTGATTGGGATTCCAGCCGGTTGCCCCGGATGTAATCAGGAAGTAGACGTCTCCTTTTTTGAACATCGCCGGAGCTTCACGATATTGTCCTGGCCAAAGTGTAGTCACCAGCGATTCAACTTGCAGAAAATCCGGTGTCAGACGATAGATGTTCAGATCCGCGTTTACCCGGGTAGCCGAAATGAGGTAAGCTGTACCGTTATCGTTGTATACGGTCATATCGCGCGAATCGTGATCCAGAGGACGGAAGCTGCCCTGATACGTGTAATCGCCGTCCACGGTATCGGAAGAAGCGATAGCCACTCGGGCCTCGTTGTAATTAACCCCATTCTCCTTATGCATCCATAATACGTATTTACGTGTTTTTTCATTGTAAATCACTTTCGGACGTTCAATATTCGAAACATTCAGCTCTACAGCGGAGCTGCTGGTCAGTACGTTTTTACGAAACTCCCAGTTTTTTAAATCAGAGGAACGGTAGGCGGATACCGCCTTGAATGTGCCGTTGGGATTACGATTTTCACCAAACCAATAATAGTAACCATCTACTTTAATCATACCACCCCCATGGGCATGGACCACGTTTCCATCTGTATCTTTAAACTGAATGCCATTCACAACATTCGCTGAAGCGGCTGAAGCGATCTTAGGAGAAAACATCTGAAAAATGCTCAACGTCAGCAAAATAGAGAGCATAATACACAGCAAGCGGGCAAAATCATATTTCATTGTTTCGTCCTCCTCTGTATGCGTTATTTTAAAGCGCTTTCATTAATAGGCTCTATGAAGTAGTTTTAATAGAGATGCTTATCCCAATTGTATCCATATTGAATTGAAAGTGCTAGAGTAGTATATTGACCATGTACACGGCACACGCCATCCATATCTAACAGACTTCAATCGAACGGTGAGTGTTACAAACTGGCTGATATTCATTAGATATACAGGAGGCAACCATGAAAATATACGCGATTGATACGAGCAAGCCGGAAGCTGAGGAGCATTACGAATTACTGGTAAATCGGGTTTCGCTGGAAAAGCAGCACAAGTTAGATCGTTTTTTACATCGGGAAGATGCTTTGAGGGGCTTATATGCCGATGTGCTGCTAAGATGGTTGGTCTGCCGGCAATTGAAGGTATCTAATTCCAGTCTTCAATTTACATACAACGCGTTCGGTAAGCCTTCCTTGATAAATGCACCCGCATTCCATTTTAATGTTTCTCACTCGGGAAAATGGGTGGTGTGCGCTATTGATGATCACCCGCTTGGAATCGACATTGAACAGCTCCGTCCTATAGATTTTGAGGTAGGTAGAGTGTGCTTTTCGGACACAGAGTATGATGCGTTAATGCGTCAGGATGCAGACAACCGCTTATCGTATTTTTACGATCTATGGACGCTTAAAGAAAGCTTTGTGAAGGCCGAGGGGCA
This sequence comes from Paenibacillus sp. FSL P2-0322, assembly GCF_037975315.1. Classification (NCBI taxonomy): domain Bacteria; kingdom Bacillati; phylum Bacillota; class Bacilli; order Caryophanales; family Paenibacillaceae; genus Paenibacillus; species Paenibacillus sp. FSL P2-0322. The sequence goes on from NZ_CP150243.1 coordinate 1,814,050, forward strand.
GGGACTAACTCTACCGTTGAAGTCTTTTTCATTCGAGCTGAAGGCACAACCGTTCATAGGCTTCACGACAGAGGGCTTTACCACCGAGTATTGTCATTTTAAGCAGTATGAGTTGGATCAGGATTATAAAATGGCTGTCTGTGCAGCTCATGACCAATTTGCCCAGCAGGTGCAGCAGGTAGATATAAATACACTACGCTTGGAAGTGGCAACACAGGCGTAATATGAAGTGGATATGCGTATAGTTGAAAAAAGGAGATGAGTGGCGTTGACATTCGTTTTGTTCAAGCACGGCCGGTTGCATGGGGATTGGGCTTCCAAAGGAGACTCCATCGTTGTACAGCAGGGTCGGATACAAGCCATCGGATATGCTCGGGAGCTTGAATTGCAGTTGACCGGTAAGGAATATGAAACTGTGGATTGGGAAGACGCCTATGTACTGCCAGGCTTAACTGATTCACATATGCATTTGTCTATGCATGGTATGAAGCTGGCTATGCTGGATTTAACATCAGCTACCTCCAAGGAAGAGATGCTGGCTATGCTGCGCAAACGGGTCGCTGTAACACCGCCGGGAGAGTGGATTTTAGGACTTAACTGGAATGAAAATGCGTTTATTCCTGTTGAAATTCCAGGTATAGCCGAGCTGGATGCCATTACAGATCAGCATCCGGTATATCTCACTCGTACGTGCTTTCATACGTTCTTGGCCAATTCAGAGGCATTTCGGCGTGCGGGTATTAGCGAGGACACCCCTGACCCGGCTTCGGGAGCCTATGGACGAGACGCACATGGACGGTTGAACGGATTGATTTATGAGGAAGCATCCTTTGCCTTTACTAGCGTGCAGCCAGAGCCGGATTATTTGGTTAAGAAGGATACGATTCGGCGGGCTTGCCTGGATGCGCTACGGCTTGGTCTAACTGCTGCGCACACGGAAGATTTACGTTTTTTGGGCAGCGTGGAGACGATGCAGCGAATTTACAGGGAGCTGAGGGAAGAAGGTCTTGCTTTTCGCACACACCAGCTCATCTATCATCCCTTTATGGAAGAAGCGAAAGTGCAAGGGCTGCGTGCAGGTACCGGAAATGAGTGGTTTAAAATCGGTGCGATTAAAATGTTTGCCGATGGCGCTATTGGTGGAAGAACGGCATTATTGTCAGAACCTTATAGTGATGCTCCACATACCCGCGGAATGGCGATTCAACCGCAGCCAGAGCTGAATCAGATGGTGGCAGCTGCGAGGGCCGCAGGCTTTCCAGTGGCTGTACATGCTATAGGGGATGGGGCAGCGCACATGATTTTGACAGCGATGGAGGCCCATGTGCTCACGGAGGAAAGCGGTTTGCCAGATCGCCTGATCCATGGACAGGTGCTTAGGAGGGATTTGATCAAGAGAATGGCGAAGCTGCCGCTGATTGCGGACATCCAGCCCCGTTTTGTCGCAAGTGACTTCCCTTGGGTACTGGATCGGGTGGGGAAAGAACGGACTGAATATTTATATGCCTGGAAAAAGCTGCTGGAAGCAGGCATTCCATGTGCTGGAGGTAGTGACGCGCCGATTGAGCCGTTAAACCCTTTTCTTGGTATTCATGCGGCAGTGACTCGCGCCAAGCCCGAAGAAATACATGAGGGCTATCTTCCCGCTGAAAAGCTAGATGTACATGAAGCCATTCGTTTGTTTACCACGGGAAGCGCAGTAGCAGCCGGGGAAGCTGATGAGAGAGGGGCGATAGCTGAAGGGAAAGCCGCTGACTTTACAGTCATTGACCGTGATGTATTGGAAAGCCCGCAAGCTTTACTTGACGTGAGGGTACGAATGACAGTTGTAAACGGGAAAGTAGCATATCGGTCATAGGCTGGTGATAAGTTGTATGCCAAAAGCCTTCAACTTCACTTTTCACGTGAGGTTGAAGGCTTTGTATTTTATAAACCACGCTGTATAAATCGGTCTGCGTTTTTTACACTGGACCATAGATCAGAGCTGGCTCCGCCCGGATACCAGTAGGCGAAGCCAGCAAACCCAGCATCCTGCCCCAAGCGATACTTACGAGTGAAGGATCGTCCTTCCTCAAGCCACAGCTTATGAAGCTGTGTGTCTTTGTAAGACACGGTATACTGCTGAATATCCTCATTCCAGATTGGTTTGGAGACGGAACGGGATACTAGCTGGTTTTGCTGATCTAGTGATATATCAGAGGAAGCGATTGAATGTCCGCTAGCGTTAAGCGTCCAGTTCCGTGTAAATAATGGCAACGCCAAGATCGCTTTCTCCGGATAGGTGGTTTGTACAAAACGCCGTACGCTTTCACGGAGCCATGGCAATGAGGACACAGAGCCGGGGATCGAGCTACCTCCCCAATGCTCGTCATATCCCATCAGGATCAGATAGTCTGCCGCAGTGCCAAGCTGTTTATAATCAAAGGCGGCAGTCCAGTCCGTTCCATAATCAGGAGATACACAAATCGCCAGTACCGTATTCTGACTCTTCAACTTAGCTTTTAATTGTTGGACGAACAATGTTAAATTGGCACGATCCTGACCATCTACATTTTCAAAATCAATGACAAGTCCGTTCAAACCGTATACAGATACGGCATTGGCAAGCTGAGTTATAGTTTTATTCCGTAGAACCTCACTGGATAGAATTTGGTGCGTCAGCACCAGATTGGAACGGTTGCCTACCATAGCCCAGATATTTTTATGATGCTGTTTGGCCCAGGTAAGCAGCGACGCATTGGTATAGTCGCTTATACTACCTGTTTCATTTAGAAAAAACCAACGTGGTGACAGGGTGTTGATGTTGGATTGGAGCACCGTATTTTCAAACTGCTGAACGGTTTGATCATATTGCCAGCCTAGTCGGATGGAAGAAGCCGTGGAAGCAGTTTGGTTAGCATGCTTTGTTGAATACGTTAGCAGACGCTCCAGCAATGCCGCTGTTTCTTCGCGGGTTAGAGAGGATGCTGGACGAAAATAGTTACTTTCACCTTTCATAAAGCCGTAACGATTTACGGTGGTTACCGCATCAAGAGCCCAATCTGCAATTTCCCCAGTATCTGTGAAGGAGGAAGTAGCATTTCCTGATCCGCCCGAAGAACGGATGAGACGTGCGATCATCAAGGCCGCTTCTTGACGGGTTATAGGACTATTAGGTTGGAATGTGGCAGACGTTCCCCCCTGAACGATATTGAGTTGAGAAGCCGCTTCAATCCATCCATAGTACCACGTCTTTTGGGCAACATCTCGGTAGGAGGAAACGGCTGCTTGTACAGGCTCCAGACCGAGTGTACGGTCCAGTGCGGTAACCCATTCGGCTCTGGTAACAGCCTTTTTAGGAGAGAAGTAACCAGGTTGTGTACCGTTCAAAATTCCTTTAGCGTGCAGGGAAATAATAGACTGATAGGCATAGCTGTGTGCAATATCTTGGAACGTAGCGCCGGATGATGCTGCTGCTGGAGCAGCTAAGTATGAAGTGAATGTTGTGAATATTGTGATGGCTGCAGTTGCTGAAAGGGTGAGCCTGGTTAACCAACGTGATCGTTTGGAACTCATACCAAATAACCTTCTTTTTTATGATAGATTGTAGATTCATATATCGTTACTCGACGAATAATACTATCAAAAAGAGGAAAGTTATTCATTGCTAAATTGCTGGAAAAACACCAAAAAACCCGCTACCTATGCGGCAACGGGTTTGATATTGGATAAACTATGCTTTTTTGGCATACATAATACCGATAGTCTGTGGACCACAATGACTGGAAATGACACAGCCTGCTGTAGTTAGCAGTACCTCTTGTGCGTTCGTTTCTTCTTTCAAGCGAGCTTGCAACATCAGCGCATCTTCCTCGGCCAAAGCGTGCACGACAATAATGATATCGTTATCCATCTGATCTCGTTGATTCAGAGCGTTTTGCAGCATCTGATCCAGTGCTTTTTCACGTTTGCCGCGGACTTTGTAGGCAGGCGTCATTTTTCCGTCAATCACTTTGATCACCGGACGAATTTTGAGCAGACTGCCAATCAGGTTTTGCATGCCTGAGCATCTTCCGCCTTTATACAGGTATTCAAGTGTATCAATGACAAATTCCGTGTCTATTAACGGCCTGGTTTTTGTCAACATGTCTACAATCTGCTCTATCGTATTGCCGTTGGTTGCCGCACGAGCAGCTTTCATCACAAGCAGGCCAAAGCCGCACGACAAATTCAAGGAATCAAAAACCGTAATGCGACCTTCCGGAAATTCGGAGGCAGCGAGTAGCGCATTCTGGTACGTCGATGATAGCTCGGAAGACAGACTGATATATAAAATGTCGTCCCCTTGTTCTATGTAGGGCGCAAAGGCTTGAATAAAATCCGACGGAGAAGGTGCGGCGGTACGCGGTAAATGTCCCTCGCGGCTTACACGTTGAAATAATTGTTCTGGGTGAATGTTCACACCATCCTGCAATGCTTCATCACCAAATACTGTATACAATGGCACAATACTAATCTCGTACTGTTGACGCCAGTGAGCAGGAATATCACTGGTACTGTCGGCAAAAATTTTAATTTTGTTCATACATTGAATCCTCTCTGTGTGATGCAGAAAAATTATAAAGATTGCACGGAGGAAGGATAGATATCCGCTGTGCTATTCGGAACGGAAAGACCGATGGCAAGAAGTGCAATAAAGCCCACAATAATAAGTGCATTAATGATTAAGCCTGTAATAGCAAAGGTTTTCTTACGGTTTTTTAACGCAATTCCAATGATACCGACCACAAGTCCGCTACAATTCAGCAACAGGCTGCCTAAAAAAATAAAAGGAAGCAGTACCGTTCCGGTTTGCTGCAGAGCGACTTCCGGGTTCATCGTTTGGTATTGGCCGAAATGAGCCAGCAGATTAATAACCATAATAGCCAGAATAATATATCCGATCAGGCTGACAAGCGACATAATAAAAGAAGCAATTCCGGGACCGGAATGTTTGAGCTTGACCGGAGGCTGGAACACAGGAGTTTCTGAAAAAACAGGGTGCTCCTCAGGCGCAGCAGGCTTTTGCAAATTAGGATCTTGGTAACTCATTTTTTCAACTCCTTGAACATAGTCCGAACAGGTACTAATTTTCCACAAAATAAACAAAAAAGCAAGCCACCCTACACATTACCCTTCAAAAGACAGGGTCTAATCATCCAATTCTGTATGCGGTCTGTTCACACACGCTGGCTGGTAAACTTCATACGGTTTCGATAAAATAAGAAGAACATTCGGCTAAAAGGATGAGATGAAAAGGAGTACACAAACATGCAACGAAAATGGATATTTGTGGGATCTATAATGATGATGTTGGCGGTAGCCATTGGAGCGTTCGGGGCACATATTGTGAAAGCCCGGATCGACGCGGATGCTTTGGCCGTGTATGAAACAGGTGTGAAATATCATATGATTCACGCTGTCGGTTTGCTGATCATTGCGTTGGCTGCTGGACAGTGGGGTTCTTCCAACCGTTTGAGATGGGCAGCGCGTCTGTTATTAACGGGTATCATTTTGTTTTCCGGCAGCTTGTATGTGCTAAGTTTGACCGGAATCCGTGTGCTGGGGGCTATCACCCCCTTAGGAGGCGTGTGTTTTATTGCAGGATGGATATTGTTGGTATGGGCTGCCATGGGCCTGAAGAAAGAGGATTAGAGTTCTTTTCGGATAATGCAAAAAAAAGAGAACGGGCAGGAAAAACATAACGTTTTTCTTGCCCGTTCTCTTTTTTTTGCTTCGTTTTTTTATGAAGTATTTACATTTACGATGTGATTTCATCGATCTCATTCATTTTAAAGGAGTACACTTGCTTCTCATCTACATGATACACACTCAGCAGGCTATTATCATGATCCAGATTGAGGATGCGGCAAGGGATGCTACGCTGTCCGCCATAGCGGTTCACGATTAACCGTACAAGCGTATTATCTTGTATATAGCGTTTGATCCATTCATACGTACTAAGTTCTTGTTGTGTTGCAGGCTTTGGCTGTACGTGGGATTGTTTGATCTCTTGAACGACTGGCGGCTTGTTCGTAACTGCGGCTGACTTCTTTTTGGAGAACTTTTCCGCAAGCGTAGCAGCTGCGTCAGACGGGTTATTACTGGCTGACTGTTTTTTTAGATACAGTGCAGCTTCGATTAAATTCCCAAGTTCAATACCGGATTGAATCCGGCTATCCGCAATGTGTTCGTTTTGGCTCAAGAGATTAAGCAGGAACTGAAGGGCCTCTACGTTCGAACGGCCTTTAACTAATACATCTACATTAAATAAATAACTGGTTTCGTCTTGATTTGATTCCTTTTTCATACATCCTCCAGCCCAAGCCATGGGTAATTAGTCTTTTATAGTACCTATCAATATATCATTAAAACGTAATCTATCATAGTGCCTAAGGCCCTGTTGTTGGATATTAACAAAAATAAAATCTATATAAAGCCCTATGTGTAAAATTTTAATGGAGTACACCGGAATTGTACATTTTTGCATGTGTACACGAATGAGGTCAGTATGTGAGCACCAGATATAGATAAGCAAAGCCAGGTTTACATATACAGAGAATAAAGGAGGTAGGGGGTGAAATCAAGTAGTTTAAATTTTAAATATGTTACAGTGGGAAAATATAACGAAGCAGTATCATCCATCCAGAAGAAAAGTAAAATCCCCCTTAACGAAAGGGGGATGGGGCATATCAAAAACATGATATATTATAGTAATCGCAATTAAAGTAAATTTTATTTGCGATCAAAAGGGGATTCGTTGTGGTCGAATAAGGTAGTCATGTTCGACTGCCCAACTCACAAGACCACTCCAAAAATCTTCACAGGCTGAAATGATCTTCGCTGGTTCAGCTAAATCTCCGGACATCACCAACTTAACTACATCATCAAATCCTTCTGGACGACTCGGCAGTTCCATGGCCTCCGGTAGAACCATTGAACCCGTTGAGAAAAGCTTCTGATTGTGCAACCCAACTAACATAGCCCCATATTGGGCAAACTGCATTACCAAGTACGGCAAGTAGGTATGAGGGCCATTTACACGGACATTTCTAAGCTTTCCTATAAACTCGTACATTTCACCTACAAGCACTTCGTTGATGGCATGCCTGAAATCTTCCTTTGTTGGGGATTCGGCCGCTTCCTTTAATATAGAAAAAAAGTTTTTAGGATCATACAGACGAAGTGGGGAAAAGAAGGGTCCATGTGTCAATGGCCAATCGCCCTCAACAGTAGAGGCAATTTTAAGAAGAATGTCTGAACTACAGACGTTCACCTCAGCTTTCCAGGGCCCCGCCGACCATTCATGGCTAAATTCTACGGGGCCGTTTGGTTCCACTCAGTACACAAAACATTTCAATGTCCGAGAAAGGGCCGTCAGTACCTTTGGCAACAGATCCATAGATCCCTATAGCCAGAATTTTGTCTCTGTATACTTCATGTAACCTCGCAGCTATTTCGTGGCAAGTCTGAAGTCTCTCACTTCGAGAAATATTGACAGGTCCATTCATGTCCATTAGTGATCTCCCTCTATTTCCTACGGTCTAAGTGACTTGTCCAATTTACGGATTTGCCATTCAGCGAGGGTTTAATTTCACTTGTGAGCCCTTGCCGCCCGTCTGGATTCCAGTTTCCTTCACTCCGGCTTCCTTCAGATCGACCAGTAGCCGCTCTAGTACCGCTTTAGCAACAGGTGCTTCTTTTGCTCCAGAAGCTTTAACGACCAACTGCACCGGTTTGCCGGAACGCAGATGTTTGTCTGCCTGACGCAGCTTCGTGTCGTAATCATGCTCCTCAATATGAGCAGTGAAGCGAAGCTCCTTGACCTTTTCTTTGCCGCTGTTTTTTGCGGTTCGGCCGACATTCGTTTTGCTTGCTGCGGCTTCTTTTTGCGCAATCGCTTTTCCTTTGCCCTTTGCGACCAAGCTACAGGGCGGTGGACTGCTCATCAGTGAGGTGCAGACCAGGTCCACCCCTTTGGATCGGGCCATAGCCAAGGCTTCTGACTTCGAGACAACGCCGAGCTTCTCCCCTGCGAGTCCAGTGAGTACCACTTCGTCAGCTTTAATTTGCTCGTTGATTAATACTGCCACGTAAATGTAGCCTCCCTTAAACAATGATAAAGCTATCATATACGGAACCCGTTTGCGATTCAATTTTAGATCTATCCGTATTGACAAAAGTCACTAAGCCCTATACTCTTTTACTGATAATGATTATCATTTTCCAATGCAATATACATACAGGGGTGATTGAGAGAAATGAAAAAGATGTTGAATAGCCTATTGTTATTTGTAGTATTTACTATTGTATTGGCGGGCTGCGGTGCAGCTGGGGATAGCTCGAAGACGGAAGGTACTGCTGGGTCTGAGCAGACATCTACTACGGCTGGTCCAGTTACGGTTAAGGACGACCACGGGGAAGTCAAGCTGGACAAGCCAGCGGAACGTGTCGTTGTACTCGAATGGACGTTTACCGAGGACCTCATTGCACTTGGCGTACAGCCTGTCGGCAATGCGGACAATGAAAACTACAAGCTGTGGGTAACACCGGAGGCAAAGCTGGCTGATACCGTAACTGATATCGGCACACGGGGCGAACCGAATCTAGAAGCGATTGCGGCGCTCAAGCCAGATCTTATTATCTCTAACGCCGATAACAATGCAGCGATCTATGCACAGCTTAAGGGGATTGCACCGACGATAGAATTCGATCCTTACAAGGGGAACGGCTATGATTACGACCGTATGGTCGAAATTTTCAAGCAAGTCGCTGTGGCTACCGGAAAAACGGAACAGGCTGATAAGGTCCTAAGCGAACTTGACCAGCACTATGTAGATGCAAAGGCTACATTGGAGAAGGCAGGCAAAGCAGACTTTCACTATGCGCTGACACAAGCCTTTACAGCTCAAAATGCTGCCAGTCTACGAATGTTCAAAGAAAATTCGGTTGTAGTGGGAACGCTTGCGAAAATCGGCATGGTGAACGACTGGAAGTCGGACAAGACTGAGAAATATGGGTTTAGCACCGTTGGCATTGAAGCTCTTCCAGCTGTGCAGGACAGCAATTTTATCTATATTACGCAAAAGACGGACGATGTATTTGGAGCCGCGATGAAGAACAACTCGGTATGGAACGGACTGAACTTTGTCAAAGAAAAACGGACCTACCCACTGGACGGTACAACATGGACGTTCGGCGGCCCAATCTCATCCAAAGTGCTGGTTGATCAAGTAGTCGGAGCTCTGACGAAATGACCCGAACAGGCACAACGGGTTTATCGAAGACTTGGCGTGTAGGAAGCATTTTTGGGGGCGGATTGATCGTCCTCATCGTGCTTTTTTTTGTAAGCTTGTGTTATGGAGAGGCTTCAATCCCGCTGCATACAGTAATTGAGGCGTTGACCCAGCGTCAGAATACGCTCGATCATAACATGGTGTGGGATCTCCGAATGCCGCGTACGGTCATCGGAATCCTGGCTGGTGGTGCGCTGGCCATCGCCGGTGCTCTGCTCCAGGCCATCACCAAAAATCCGCTGGCGGCTTCTGATACACTAGGAATTAACGCCGGTGCCTACTTTGTGGTCGTCCTTGGCGCGGTGATGTTTCCCGGATTGCTGCATCAGGCGCCGTTTCTATTTGCCGCTGTCGGCGGCCTGCTTGCAGCGGTACTGGCTTACTTCATGGGCGGGGGACGAGCTGGAAGTCCGATTCGGTTGGCGCTTGCCGGCTTGATTGTATCCATGGTTCTCGGTTCGTTTACCGGAGCTTTGCATATCTTTTATTCATTTGAAACGCAGGGACTGTTTCTCTGGGGTTCTGGCTCGCTTGTGCAAAACGACTGGAGCGGGACGACTTACGCCTGGCCCTGGGTCGTAGGACTCTCGGTCATTGCCGTTCTTTTGTCAAGGCAGTTTGATGTTCTGGATCTGGATGAGTCCACATCCACGTCACTCGGGCAAAAGGTTAGCTTGACCCGGGCGGTGGGAATTGTATTGGCTGTCCTGCTGTCAACCATTACAGTTAGCGTCATTGGACCCATTGGTTTTGTGGGTTTGGTAGCTCCGCATTTGGTGCGCTTAAGCGGTCTAAAAATGCATCGTTGGGTGCTGCCCGGTTCCTTCCTGTGGGGGGCATTGCTGTTGACGGGTGCTGACGTGCTGGCGAAAATGGTCCACCAATCAAGCATGGATCTGCCGACCGGAGCAATGATGGCCTTGATCGGTGCTCCTTGGTTAATTTGGCTGATTCTGTGGAAAATGAAGCTGCCTTCTGGTATTAGTGGACAATCTTCAATGAACATAGGTGTGCGCTCTCGGAAATTACCGTATGGCAGGCTGGTCATGTTGCTTGGGTGCGGTGCCCTGCTGTTGACCGTATTCAGCCTGATGTTTGGAGGAATGCGAATTCCTGTCGGCGATCTATTGTCCGGCCTGTTCGGCGGTGAGAACGCAAATTCGGCCTTGCTGCAGTTTAGAATTCCGCGCACGCTGGTGGCAGCCGGGGCTGGTATCGCGCTTGCGGTCAGCGGTGTCTTGATCCAATTAGCCGTTCGTAATCCCTTAGCGGATGCCTCGATCATTGGTGTTTCTTCAGGGGCTGGCTTTGGTGCGCTTGCAGTGATTATCGTTTGGCCTGGGCTACCTGTTTATATGCTGCCCATCGCGGCGATTGCCGGAGCGACGGTGTCGGCGGCGGTGATCTTCTTTTTATCATGGAACAAGCACCTAAACCCGTCTGTGGTCATCCTACTTGGGATTGCTGTATCAGCGATCGGAGCAGCCGGCATTCAGATACTGATTATCCAAGGCTCGCTTTGGGGCAGCACAGGCTATATTTGGCTGACGGGTAGTACCTACGCTCGAAACTGGGGGCAGGTGGCGACGATTCTGGCTTTTCTGCTCGTGTTGTTGCCAATAGCCTGGTGGCTAGCTCGCCGCTTCGATCTTTTGGTGTTTGACGATAGCAGCGCCATGGGACTGGGACTTCCGGTGCGCCGCACCCGGCTGCTGGCCATGGCAGTGGGTGTGCTGCTGGCGGGCGGAGCGGTGGCCTGTGTTGGTACAGTTGGCTTCATCGGGCTGATTGCCCCGCATATCGTGCGTACGTTGATTGGGCACCATGTACGCCGCTCCATTGTTCTGTCGAGCATCTTGGGAGCGGTGATGCTGGTGCTGGCTGATACGATTGGCCGGACAGTGCTTGCGCCGACCGAAATTCCTTCCGGATTGCTGATCGCACTGATCGGTGCACCGTATTTCCTATACTTGATGTATCGCTCCAATAAGAGTAAGTCAGTGTAATTGAATATGTACACAAACAGGCTGTTTCCCAGCGGATTTTCCGTGGGGAAGCAGCCTTTATTATTTATTTTTCTACGTAATCATTGGACTTTATATTTACAAATCTAATAAAATAGATATAATGTTTTATATGGAACCGTCACTGATTTATAAAGCATTGTCAAACGAAACTCGTCGTCTAATTATGCTGTGGTTAAAAAAACCAGAAGAGTTTTTTGATGAACAGGCTTATCTAAAGCAAGGGCTTAATTTTCAAATTGGTGTATGTGTGGGAGATATACAGGCTAAAGCGGGACTTGCGCAGTCTGTGATTTCAAGTTATTTATTAACGATGCAAAAATCCGGTTTGTTAGAGTCTGAGCGTATTGGGAAGTGGACGTACTATCGTCGGAATGAAAAAACAATCCGGGAATTTGCAGAGTACGTTCAAAAGGAACTATAAACTGAAAGGAGGTTTTTTTTCACATAACATATCTACAAATCTATATATATAATTAAATTGGAGGCTTATACTTAAAATGAAAAAGGTTAACCCGTTACTTATTATCATTCTGGCTTTAGGCGTATTCGGTATTATTACAACGGAAATGGGGATTATAGGCGTTCTTCCTCAAGTAACTCAAAAATTCAATGTATCAGCTGCCCAGGCTGGTTGGCTCGTCAGTATTTTTTCTTTAGTTGTAGCGATTTCAGGTCCGTTCTTGACCTTACTCGTTTCCGGCATGAATCGTAAAGTCATTCTATTAACCGCTGTATTCAGTTTTGTCATTTCCAATATTGTCTATGCCTATACCACTCATTTTGAGGTCATGCTCATTTTTCGTGTTCTTCCTGCTATTTTTCATCCTGTCTTTTTTTCGGTCGCTCTCGTGACTGCATCTCATCTTGTCCCCCCTGAAAAGAGTAGTAAAGCAGTCACCAAGGTTTTCGCTGGAATTACAGTAGGATTTGCTTTTGGCGTGCCTTTGACTTCCTATCTTGCTGATAAGATATCGTTAGAAGCTGCTTTCTTATTTGGTGCTGTCGTAAGCATGATTGCATTTGTAGGAATACTCGTATGGCTTCCTTCCCTGCCAGTTCAGGAAAAGATGTCTTATGGCAAACAGCTTGGTATATTACGTAAACCTCAATTGTGGTTCAACATTGTGACTGTTATTTTTATCTTTGCAGCTATGTTTTCGGTGTATAGCTACTTTGCTGAATATCTTGGAGAAGTAACTCTTATGAACGGGTCATGGATCAGTATGATGTTGATGGTCTTTGGAATCGTCATGATTTTTGGAAACTTTTTATTTGGAGGATTATTACATAAAAATCTGACTAAGACCGTCATCATGTTCCCATTGCTATATATGGTCATTTACGTATTCACTTATGCTCTGGGGGCTTCTTTCCTACCGATGATTGTGGTTGTGCTCATTTGGGGGGCCGTGCATTCCGGGGGGCTAATTATTAGTCAAACATGGTTAACCACTGAAGCGAAAGAAGCTCCAGAGTTTGGAAACAGCCTGTTTGTCTCATTTTCTAATCTAGGTATTACGATGGGAGCTGCTATAGGCGGCTGGTTTATCTCTCACTTGGGAATACACCAGCTCATCTGGAGCGGAATGATGTTTGCACTGCTAGCGTTCTTATCTATGATTATAAAAATAAAATTGTTCAATTCGAATGCAACGGAAGTCAACGTGCGTTAAAATATGGAGAGACATTAGAAGAGTACTCTACATTATCTAATTGGGAGGAATAGATGAATATTCGAATGTATCACGATCTGGAGGCTCAATTGGAAGAGGAAATTTGGGCTCTTGGTGAGGAAGCAGCTCATATACTCCCATTAGATAGCAACTTAGCTGAGGAAAAAGCACAGAAGGCCTGGGATCTAATACCCGAACCTAAGCATACATGGGGCATTACAGGTGTAACCTTACATCAATACGTTCAAATTCTCAATTATAACGGACATACTCAGCGATCAGTAGAGCTTTTAAATGAGGAGATTTTAGATTTGGAAGGTGCAGGGTACCTTATACATGCTGAACCTTATATCCAGATGGCGGAAACACTTCTTCATCAGAGCAAGCCTGGATTAGCTCATAAATATCTCAAGAAGGCATACTCGATTGGGGGCGCACGGGCATTTCGGGATCAGCCCAAGCTTTATCTCGAAATGGCGAAAAGTAAAGCTCTGGATGAACAGGATGTATTACTTCAATTTGCAGCGTTAGATGTGAATGCCAAACTTCTAAGCGATTTAAAGGATAATCAATAACCAATGAAATGGCCTCATACAGTCTGAGATAAAATGCTGATCTGGATACGACGGAAAATGGGTTTCAATATTATTTATGGGGAGGACTAATGCATTGAAATTAAAAGAAGTGCTTTTAGGCACCCACAGTTTCGAAGCGATAAAAGCTTTTTACGGCTCTCTCTTGGATTTGCAGGTTGTGGAGGAAAACCCTTCGCGGTTGTCTTTTCAAGTAGGGGAATCGGTTCTTGCTTTTCAGGAATCCTCCCACATGGAAAATGAATTTTATCATATTGCGGTTACGATTCCAACGAATAAATTCATAGAAGCAAAACAGTGGATAATCGACCGTGGGATTTCATTGATTTCAAGACCCCAAGAAGATGAGTTTTTTTTCGAAAACTGGAATGCAACAGCGCTTTACTTCTATGATCCGGATCATAACCTTGTCGAGTTCATCGCTCACCATACACTCAACAACGCAGTCACTGAAGCTTTCGGGCCCCACTCTCTACTTCGTATAAGCGAGATCGGTCTTCCTGTCGATGATGTCTCCGAAGTATCTAGGATAATCGCCGAAACGTTCCAACTTGATTCATGGGGAGGGGCTGGACAGAAATTCGCGCCGCTAGGGGATGTAGAAGGATCATTTATAGTCATAGACAAGCAACGGCCTTGGTTTCCTGATGATAGGCTTCCGGTCGTATTTAACACCAGAGTCTTGTTCGAAGCTCCATGCTCTGCCAGTCTTTCGCTTCACAATGGTTTGTATGAATTGAGATCAAACTGATTTAGGGCTTCCCCGGATTTCTGGAATAAAGCTTGCACAAGGGGGAAATCCGGGGGGCCATAATACATTCAGGAGAGAATATATGAATATTAGACTACTTGATTCAAATGAAAAATATCCATTAGAGCTCTTGTTACTAGCTGATCCTTCGCACCAACTTGTTGAGGAATACTTAAAAAGAGGGCAGTGTTTTGTAGCAGAGATTGACCATCATATTGTTGGAGTCTATGTTCTTTTACCTACAAGACCTGAAACAGTTGAGTTAGTGAATATAGCAGTATCAGAAGGTATGCATGGTAAAGGAATAGGCAGACAATTAGTAACACATGCAATTGAAACAGCTAGGGCACAAGGTTATAAAACGATGGAAATGGGCACAGGAAACTCTAGCATTGGGCAGTTAGCTCTCTACCAAAAATGTGGGTTCAGAATTGTTGGTGTAGATCTAGATTTCTTTGTCAGACATAACTATCTAGAAGAAATTTATGAGAATGGCATACAGTGTAGAGATATGATTCGTATGTCTCAGGATTTATAGAGCTTAATTTCTTTGCAAACCCTTCAAAGGTATCTTAAGTAAGGTTCTGAAAGGTATATGATATTGTGCCAAAAGATGGTACAATAAATTGCGGAAAGGCTATACAATCATTGGATTGCAATAGTCCTCTTTTTAATGAGTTGATATCCTAACAAGTTCCTGATAAGGGGTGGTTACTTTTGTACAACACAACCACGATACTCACAGAGATAACAAAACATATGAAAGATAAAGATTTAATCCTTAGTGATCTTGCCAGAGAGGCAGAAATGAATCCGGGAACCATGAGCAGTATTATTAATGGGAACCGCACTCTTTCAGTGGATCAGCTAGACCGAATTACAAAAGCAATGGGGCATCCCGTTGGCTATTACTACGAACGGTATGTGTCTGAGTATTTAACAGAGGCTAATCCGAATTGGCGTCGAATGAGTCCTTTCATACATAATTGTGCAAAATTGAATAAGCTGGACTGTATTCATGAAGTTGTTAATTTATTGATGGATAAGTTAGGCTATTCAGAATCCTTATTTGAGCTTGCTGAAGAATTATTTCATGAAAAGATGTACCAAGCGGCAGCCATACTTTATGAAAATGTAGCTGTAAGTGAGAAAAAACAATACTCAGAACGTCTGGCTATGTGTCAGTACCGCTTGTTCCATACGAGGCAAGGAGACAATCAAGAGAAAAACTATGAAGCGGCAGTTCAATTTGAAATATATGTTGAACGACTAGATGAGATAGATCAGTTAGAAGCGTTAAAAGATTTGGCGAATACATACCGTTCGTTACGTAAATGGGACAAAGTAGAATTGTTCGCTAAAGCTTTGGGAGACAAAGCTAAAATTCAATACAAATTGGAACAACAGCGGCATCATGTGAAAAAAGAAAATTCAAAGAAACCAAGTTTTCCTCTGTTTGCTTATTGGGCATTTTCTCATTTACTTCGTGCAGAAGTTTGTGAGGCTCATAAAGATTATGAGAAGGCACTTCAACATACGTACAAATATGGTGACTTAAGTTGGGTGAAAGATTCAGATGAAACTACTTTGAAGTGGAAAAGGCAATATGAAGAATGGTCTAAAGCCAATACTTATGTAAATAAACTTCATGCTGGTGAAATTGGTGTTTTGGCTGATTATGTAACATTTTTTTCTTCAAGGAAAGAAGAGTTACTTTCCGGATTAGATAACATACTTGAAGCTGCTAATCGATATCATTTAAATGTTGATAATATACTAAATCAATTTCAAACAGAAATTTTAGTTTTGCTGGATAAACCTGAGTGTGTAGGTACGTACAACCAACAATTAGTTATAGAACGTTATGTTCATTTCACACATGAATTAGCGGTTTACTACTTTAACAAAAATAATTTTGTGGATGGATTTACTTTTTTGTTAAATTGTTTGGGAAAATCTACATTAATCAATAATAAGTCGTATATAATTAAGTGTGTAAAGCTATATGAGTTCTATCAGGAATGTGCAGCATCTGAGACGAAGACAGCATATAGAAATTTAATTAATGAGGTGGATAATGATGAAACGTAAAGTAATTCTATCTTTTTTAGTTACCAGTTTTATACTAGTAGTAGTAGCGGTTCCCCTTCTTCAGCACCAAGACAAAGGGTCTACTTATGAGCCTACAGGGCAACATGGAGGAATGTGAGAATAAAGTGTCGCAAGTTCATGATTACAGTAGAGCATAGAAAATCAACTATTATCAAGTAGTTAGGTGGGATTATCCGTCTAGCTCTTTTTATATGACTTATTTTAATATTATTTTACTATACATGAATAAACCCTAAATATTTTATGGCTCCACGGATGTCCACAGTACTGCAATTGCTGCATAAAAATATCTGGATAAATAAAGCTTTCATAGCTGTTTTCAATTTACTGATATGTACTGGTTCATTTTATTAAAATCTCATAACTGACTGAAATGAACAGACTCTAAATTCATATGTGTACACTCGTACACTGTTGCAGCCTAGATAATATGTCTAGGTTTCTTTGTTTTTAATATCCATATATTATTATTTAGATAAAATGAGGGGGGGGATTTACACCCAAAACATCTCTTTAATTTCTACAATTTCCTCCAGCACATCTATCTACACCGTATAGTTATTTAATGGACGCTGATTTCTGCTTCTAAATACCCCGGAGGTGGTTAAAATCAAATTACCATTCAATTTCCACAAATATGGGCATAGCACTTTCACTCCCTGACTCAGCCTATTTTTCGACTTGATACCATACGCAAATTGTAGACGGTAGTTGGTCAGCTTTACATATCAATTTTAAGACCAATCTACAGATAAATTATAATGGAATTTGAACACATCTACTCAATCTGATAAATTTGTATTGCTTGATTTGTCCTCTGATATTCCACTTTATCATGAAATCATTGTAAACTATCCAAAAAGGTATCTTGAGTAAATATCTGAAATATATATGATTTTATTCTAAAAAACGGTATAATCATGAGTGATCAAATAAATTAATTTTATAACTCGTTTCTCAATTACATAGTTTTTTATCTATGCATCATATGAAAAGTTTATGATGAAGGGTGGTTTATCTATGGAGATCACACCTACGATTAGAGCAGAAGTTCAAACCTATCTGATACGGAAAAGCTTAACCATGACCGAGTTTGGACACATCATTGATTTGAATGTAGGTACGGTTAGCAGTATTGTTACTGGAAATCGTATTTTATCCGTTAACCAATTGGATCGCATTACTGCCGGGATGGAATTACCACCAGACTATTTTTATGAACGTTACATTGAAGAGTGTATCATAGAAGAAACGCTCAACTGGCGAAGAATTAGCCCTTTTTTGTACCGATGTGTGGAGCTTGATCGACTCGATTGCTTGCAACGAGTTGTATTTTTGTTGCTGGATAATCCAATCTATCCTCCGTTACTCTTTGAAGTAGCCGAGAATATTTACAGAGATGGTCACAATGAAGCAGCGGCGTTTCTTTATGAAAATGTGGCCGAGAGTGAAAGGCAGCAACATTCAGAGCGATTGGCGGTTTGTCATTATCGATTGTTTACGATTCGTGTTGGAGACGATCAAGAGAAAAACTATGATGCAGCGGTTCAGTTCGAGCCTTACGTTGAAAGATTAGATGAAATAGATCAGCTTGATGCACTAAGAGCGTTGGTGAATACATATCGTTCTCTACGAAAATGGGTTAAATTGGATTATTTTGCTAAATCGCTGGGAAATAAAGCGAAAATACAATACAAAATTGATCAACAGCATTCTGAAAATAGTGAACATACAAAGAAGCCGCTATACCCTTCATTTGTCTACTGGGCATTTTCGCATTTAATACGTGCTGAAGTTTGTGATGCTAATAAAGATTATGAGACAGCACTCCAACATATCCAGAGATATGCCGATTTAAGCTGGGTAGAAGAGAAAGATGAAACGACCCTAGAATGGAAAAATCAATTTAAAGAATGGGCAAGCGCTAATATTTATGTGAATAGGCTTATGTCAGGCGACTTAAGTGTAATCCCTGATTATGTTGCTTATTTTTCTTCAAAGAAAGATGAAATACTCCCCGCAATAGATAATATAATTGAGGTGGCTAATCGATATAATATAAATGTAGATCACATCCTTGAATTGTTTGAAGCAGAAATTCAGTCTTTTTTGAATGAACAAAATCAGGTAGGCGTATATACTCAACAAATTAGTTCAGAACGTTTTACTCATTTTTCAAGGGAATTGGCGATCTATCTTTTGCGTAAGGGGAGATTTTCAGACGGCTTCACATTTTTGTTCAGCTGTTTGGAAAAGTCTGCTGAAGCTAATAATAGAATACAAGCAATCAGATGTATGAGGTTGTTTACACATTTTAAAGAACATGCATCTGCTCACACGAGGGCAGTCTACGGAAATCTAATTAAAGTGGTTAATGAAGATGAAGATGAAGAGTAAGTTGATTCCACCCTCCTAGTATCCAGTTTTATGTCAGTAGCATTAGTAATTACGATCCAACTGGACAACATGGAGGAATGTTGGAATAAAATAATCTCAAGTTTAAGATCACAATAGACCTAGAAAATTAACTATGATCAAGAGGTTAGATGGAATTATCCGTCTAGCCTTTTTCATATCGTTTGTTTTGCTCTACATAAATAAGCTTCTAGAAGTGACTTAGCTTGGACTTTTATCTGTCAAATGCTTATTTGATCATTGGAAGATTATATAATGTGGAAAGTAGTATTTAAATAACAAGACATATTGCCTATTCCCTTCATTTCCCTTATGATAATTGCACTACTACCAAAGAAGGAGATACATATGAAGAAAGCTATTCTACTACTATTAATGTTTGCTATCTTAATTCCATCACAAGTATTAGCAGCAAAAGCTACAAAAGCTATGTCAACAAGTGAAATCGAAAAAATATACTTTGAGGATTACAAAGGCCATGTCAAAGAAATTAGAATTGCACAGAAACATCTAAATGCTGTTCTGGGGGCAGAAGTTCGTGAGCTAACTCAGAAATTAAGTCAAGCATCAGCGCGCTATAAAAACGAAGTGAAAAATAAATCAAGTAAAGCGGTAATAGCTCAAGCCAAGGCTGAATGCGATAAATTAAAGAAGCAGCTCAGCGTGGCGAAGGTGGAACTAAGTAAAAGTATTAAAAATTACAAAAAAGAAAGCGAACAAGCATTAAAAGATATTGCAAATCAGAAAGCAGAGCTTATAAAATTCATTAAGAACCACACAGCAGGAAAAGATAAACTTACGGAGTCTCAATTTAACCAACAGGTTAATGGAGATATTAAGTCGATTAACGGCTCATTTACCGGCATTTTAAAAATGTTGATGGAAGCTAAATAATGGTGAGTAAAGGCAGCAGGTATCACCTGTTGTCTTTTTAATTTAGGCTTATAATGGAAGTTATTGTTGGAGACTTTGGATTGCTGTGGAATGGAGACAAAGAGGATATATGGATATGGATGAAATAAATTTGTTCGTTTTTATATAATGAAGTACGATTAGCGAGGAGAAAAATTTATGAATCGTAAGTTTTTTATCATGGCTTTGATAAGAGGTATTTTCGGGTATTTCCCTTGTGGGCTGGGAGTTGCAGTATTTATTGGAGGCTTATAGCAGATATAGTCTAAGAGGTTTTTTAATTGGAGCTACATTTTTCCTTATCGGGGGATTGGTGCTTTACTTCACAAGACGCTATGAATCATCAGATTGGTTACTTTAGATAAAGCAAATATTACATTAGAAGGAGTATAGATGTTATCACCAAAACAAGAAGAGAGCCTTAGTAAATTTATGAGTAAAATTCTTAGGCATACACCAGAACAGTTTGGAATTAAGTTGGACCATGAAGGTTATTGCCACGTGCATGACTTAATTTCAGCAATTAAATCAGAGAATAGATGGTTGGATATAGGAGAAGCAGGGATTGATCAAGTCGTAACTAATTGTCCAAAGAAGCGATACCACATGGTAAATGGATACATACGAGCGAACTACGGGCACAGTGCAGGAAGATTAGATTACAAAGAATCCATTCCGCCAACTGCTCTTTATCACGGAACAAATAGCAAAGTAGTTGATAAAATTATTACCGAGGGAATTAAACCAATGGGGAGAAAGTATGTTCATCTATCTGAGACACTTGAATTTGCAACATTGGCAGGTAAGAGACGTGGTGAATTAGTCATTCTTGAAGTCGATACAGTAAAAGCGCTGGATAATAATGTGAAGTTCTATATCGCTAACAATGGTGTTTGGCTTGCCGATTTTGTGCCTCCACAATATTTCAAAAAAATTTAACAATGATATTTTCGTTTATATTAAAAAGAGGCTTTATACAATACTTTTGACATAGTAAATCCGTTTATATCAGTCCATTTGTCACATAATATAAAAGGAAATCTCAGGATAACAGGTGGATATCCCTAAACATCTCCTTCTGATAAGATTATTTCCATCTAAATTAAAATGGACGTGATCAATTGGGGAGAATATTGGTTCCACCTGACAAGCTTATGGAAGTGGCTGACCAGTTCTTGCATGGTAAACACGAAATGGAACGTATATTGAATTTACTGAATGGAAGAATTGATTTTGTCCAACAAGGTTGGTCTGGTGCTACCCGAGAGAGGTTTTTCCAAGATTTTCAGGTCTCTAGACAATCCATGGGCGTGACGCTTGAACGACTTTCTACGGTTGCACAAGAACTCATTTTTATTTCAAAAAACTTCACACAGGTAGATGGAGAAAAAGTCGTACTGGATGTGCCAGGGAATGGTGTGCCTGTTAAAACGGCATCAAGCGGTGAAGGTTGGTTACATAAAATCTTTGAACAGATCGGTAAAGCTGAGATCACAAAAGCCGAAGCTCAGATGGAAGCTAGTAAGCTTCAAGGGGAAATTTTGTGGGATACTGCTCAGGGAGCGAAAGGTGCTATTCAGGAAGATTTAACCTTGGGGATGCTGCCTGACAAAGACCGTGACTATGATCATCCTATGGCTGCTAAAGTAGGTGAAATTCTCGGTCACGTAGCTACGACATTGCAGGGAGCTGGTGAGGTAATCGTTGGAACAGGTGGAGAAGGATTATCAGTTGCTGTTTCATCCACGGGAGTTGGTAGTATTATCGGAATACCTGGATTGATTGGCTCAGCAGCTTTAGCGGCACATGGAGGTACAACCGCAGTTAAAGGCGCAAGCGGAATAGGAAAAAGCTCAGCGGAATTGTGGCAGATGATGAAGGGAGAAGGTGGAGGTTCATCTAAATCTACTCCATCTTCGGGAGCTAAGGCAGAAAAGGCTCCACATGTAATCGAGGGAACTCACAATAATAATATAGGGAGTATAATTAAGGAAGGAAATAAGACGAAATATACAAACCCTGCTGGCAATGAATTGACATGGGTTGATCAACATCCCAAAAATATTAACCGGGATATTGAGAACTTTATGAATAGCTCAGATGTAGGAAAGGCAACTGAAGCAAAAGTAGCTGGCTTTTTAAAAGAAGAACGGGAAGTCACTGGTTTTGGACAAAAAATTTTAAAGAAAGATGGTCAATTTGCAGGTGATTTAGATGTAGTTACAAAAAATGAATTAATTGAGGTTAAGGCTTCAATCAAAGCAGTTAAAGAAGGACAACTTGAGAAAATGACAATTACGACTGATAAGCTTTATTTTAATCCAGAACAGAAGAAAGTTATACTTTATATCGATAAGCCTTTGGGCAATCTATCTCAAAGTAATATAGAAAAATTAGATAATATCAAGAAGCTAGGAGTAACTGTTGTAAATTCCTTAGAGGAATTAAGAAAGGTGGTTAAGTGATGGGAAGTTCGGCTTTTATTTTAATAGAACGAGAAAAATATACACCTGAGAAATTACTGGGAGATGCAATCGTAGCTGCCTTTCATGCAGATGCTGGATTATATTTTGACAATGATAAAAAATATAAGAACGAACAGTTTTTTTCAACAACTCTAAATATATCTTATAACCCACTGGGTGCTGAAAATAACCAGCAGTTTATATTCTATATTGACGGAATTGATAATTACGAAATTAATTATGAGCATGATGAAGATATTAGTGGATTAGATTCAAGCTTGTCCTTGTATCAAGTAGGATGTATTGAAGATGTTTATGGTGTTGAAGAGCTAATTTTTCGATTTATATATGAATATCTCAAGCTAAATCCTACTGACTATTTTTGGATTCCTGATTATGATTGGGTTTACAGTTGGGAAGATATTCAGAAGTTCAGATCTCTGCCCTATGATCCAAACTGGTGCTATAAAAATCCTAAATCAATATAATTCACAGCAATTGATAAATATCTATAAGCTTGCTCCTTTAATGATAAAATGGGGGAAAGCTTTTTTCATATTAATTTATCTGATAAAGAAGATAATTTGCATGCACCTAAGAATTAAGAGGCAGGATTAATAGGAGAGTCTTCAATCAGACTACTAACTTAGTGATATGGTTAAAGTATACGGGAAGGTACGTAAATGTTATGAAGTATGATACATACTTAAAATTATGGGAAGAACAAAATAGTCTAATGAGACTATTAGAGAGGAGGGGGATGAATCAGAAATTTTTTATCATGGCTTTGATAAGAGTTTTTTTAATTGGAGCTACATTAGGGTTATTGTGACATTCAAGATTTGATTCAAGGGATAAGATCAGAGAATAGATGGGCCGATGTCTGTGAGTCGGATATCAAGCAAGTAGTAAACCATTGTCCAAAGCAAAGGTATGAAACTGTTAATGGATACATAAAAGCTAATTACGGTCACAGTACAGGCAGGTTAGATTATAAGGAAGCTACTCCACCAACCATTCTCTATCACGGTAAAAACACAAAGGTAATCCACAACATTTTTAATGAAGGAATTAAGCCAATAGGCAGAAAGTATGTACATCTATCGGAATCCCTTGAGTTTGCAATTTTAGTAGGCAAAAGACGTGGGGAACTAGTGATCCTCGAAGTAGACACAGAAAAGGCATTAGCTAATCAAGTGAAGTTTTATAAAGCCAACCATGGTGTTTGGCTTGCTGACCTTGTACCGCCACAGTACTTAAAGAAGTTTGACAAAGCGTAGACCTAGAACATTAACGATGATAAAGAGACTAGATGTGATGAATCATCTAGTCTTTTTGATATGGCCTGTTTGCTGTAAATACATAATTCTCCTAAAATTTTGAATGTATCCACGAGTGTCCACACTTACCCGGAAATGCTGCATAAAATATCCCGGGTGAACAAAGAGGAGGTGCATGTGAGAACAATGATACACATGGAATCCGTGCAAGTGGGTGAGCATACATTTATCGGAGTCGAGGTCAAACTGCCTAAAACAACGCTGCTGACTATCTCCTACTCCGTGGTTACTCATGTTTGGTGCGTCTAAGATACGGCTACTTCAGGGGATTAAAATCTCCTTTATTTAAGCCTTAAAGTCAAGCAGGACAAGCTTTCATAAATATTTGCTTCGAACCGTCAATTAAGAAAAGAAGCCGTTGCTTGGATGGCTCCTTTGCCTTAAAATTATTCGGATGAAATCTACTTATTTACTCTTATGCATAAAAAAGTAATTGTATACACCACTCCAGCAAAGAGGCTTAGTAGAAACGAGGTTGATAATGTTCTGAAAATAAAAGTAGAAGTGGGTACCGTATAGAATTCAAACATACCGTTGACCGAAGAGCTCGTTGTTGTTGGCCCTTTAATAAAAGAATAGTATATTCCTACAAAAAAACCGTAAGACAAATACTTAATAAGATTTTTTTCGAATTTACTCATTTGTTAGCCTCCAATAATGTTTTTGTAAAAGTAGAATTCTTGTACTATGAAGCCATTCAAAGTAATGTAGGAAAAGTCTATTAATATAGCGATCTTAAAAATCTTTGGTAAGGATGTTTATTGATATTATGTCAATTATATTGTTTTGAATCAAGAAAAAGGAATAATGATATATTCATCTTTACTCAATCTTTGGTATTAGCGCTATGGATAAAATCCCTGAAAATCTAGGTTATTAGGTGCGGAATAGGGAAGAGCTCAGCGGAATTGTGGCAGATGGCGAAAGGAAAAGGTAGAGGTTCATCTAAATCCCCAGAAGTTAAGGTAGAAAAGATACCTGATGGACTTGAAGGAACGGGTGAAATTCAAAAGAGAACGTATGAGCCTAATCCCAAACATGATCCTCAAAGTGGGTGGGGGAGTCCCAACCCAATTCCAGACGCTGAGACAGGGCAAAAGTTATTGGATGCAGCCTACTCATCTTCAAAAAATAAGCAACTATATAATATTTATGAGGGGAAGCTTGTTAAATTTAAACCAGATGGTGAAATGGGTTGGCATCCATATGAGGTTACGAACCCTGCTAGGGAAGTACCTGCCGATGTATTAAGGCAGTTCCTAAGGGATGGTAAAATTACGAAAGTGGAGTACAATAAGCTATTAAGAAATAAGTGAGGTGCGTTATTCTGAGAACATTTGGAGATAAAAGTACTTTTGCTATCCAATATGAATTTGTAAATAATCCTTTTAACGAAAAGAGTTTAGCTGGTGAATCATGGGGAAGAATTGAATTGTTTGTTCGAGGAAGAAATATTTTCGAGTATAAGAGAGAAAACGTTGCAATACCTTTTCAATGGAATTTAATTTATATTGTTGAATGGTTTAGTGAAAATCATATGCATATATTGAGTGATGAAGCATTTCCTCTTCCAGCTGAAGGACAAAACACTCTTGAACTTATAAATAATTGTTTGTTGTTTGAGTCCGATAATGACGCTGAATTTGATCAATGGTTTGATACAAAGCAAGAATGGGAGTTTAAACACTCATGGTTTTCAAATAGAGCAGGCTCATTTTTGCCTGATGTATTCTTCAGGAGAGTTAACGATGAAATAGAGATTGCATGGGATAATGAGTCTACGTACTCTTCGGAAGGGATCACTTTCATGAATCCAATTGGAGTTGAATATATCCCCATGGGTATATTTGATTCTACTGTAAGGAATTTTGTTGAAGATTTCTTGGATAATCTTCTATTTAATTCTAAGAACAAAAGTGACGCCGAAAGAATTTGTGAAAAAATAAAGGGTTTAATAGTCCAAGAATAGTTTTACTGCTTTGATTATCTTTATGCCTCTAAGGCTTTTTTGATGAGCTATCAGTGCCCAATAAACCAATCATTAAACTATAACTCTTAATACTTAACACTAAACGATACAGTGGGCTAGATGGGATTATTCATCTAGCCTTTTTGGTTAGTATGGGTTAGAGGATTTATGTTTTTTAAAGACTGAAAAAATAAAGCCTCATTTAAAGGACTTTTTGTGGTCTGGGTGCTGTGTATGGGTACTATATAAATTGTAAGCACGACAAAGCATATAGTCTCCTATGCTCTAACATTCGTTATAAAGTAGTAAGATGCCATTACACCTAAGAAAATTAAAACAATTGCGCTACACGCGATGTAGGTTACACGAATCATGGAAATTTAAAGCAGCATCCAGAGTGGTCTCATGAACATGTTTTTGAATGGAAAGAAAGATGGGGCATTTAAAAGAGTTAACAAGAAGTAGGAGGGACTTTTTTGGAATACAATGAATTGGTGGAACGTTTTGAAATGGGGGAAGAGTTTCAGTTCTCCTATAAAAATGATAGCTATTGGATTAGCCAGAATGAAGAAGGGTACTTTCTTACTCGTGAAAGAGACAGTTTTTCGCAGTCGTTTGAATCAGCAAGAGAGTTGTTTATTCTTGGGAAGATTGATGATAAGACTATTTTAGAGTTGTGGGATAACATAGACATTTGAAAAAGTACTATTTGAGCCTACTCCTTAATAATAAAAACGGGAGTGGGCCTTTTACATAGTTAGTCAATCTGAATAAAGGAGGATGACATTTACAAACACCTTGCTTCAAACGAAGGTGCGTCAAATTCAAATTACCATGCTCCAATATCAACATTACAAGTTGTTGAGCTAATCAAGCAGATGAACAAAATGCCCATCTAAAAGATATTACCGATATTGTTAAGGAACTCGGTATCACGAAACAACAGCTACATAACTATAAAAAACTCCTAAAGTTGATTCCTGAGTTACAGGGTATGTTTGAAGATCAGGAGTTGAAAGCGATGACTATAAGCTTTTGGTCATAGGTATAAAGTTATCTTATTTCACATAACAATTAGGAATTAAGTTCGTTTTCCATAAATCGGAATAATGTTACTATGTCATAACGAACTCAAACAGAGGTATATTATGACAACAATTAAAGTGACACCTGAGCAGCTTATGACTGCCTCCAAGCAGTTTGAGTTAGCACAGCAAACGGCAACTCAAATGAATAGTAATTTAGTACAACAAATTTCATCTATGGGGCAATTGTGGGAAGGACTGACTAAAGAGCACTTTTACTATTCCTTCCAAACCTCTCAGAAGAATATGAATGACTTTGTTACCTTGACGGATTCTATTGCTAGGGAATTACGTCACCATGCAGATAAATTCAGATTAGCAGATCTGATGGAAGCAGGTAACATTGACGCAAGTTGTTTACCACCTCCACCGAATTCATGTGCTGTTCCTGCTCCAGATACACGGAATGCGTTCCAAAAATCAGTAGATAGCTTAACTGAACTAGGTCAGGATTTTGTAGACGCTAACTCAGTACGCTATGAGAAAAAGTTTAATTCAGTCTGGAGCTTTCTAGATTATATGTCATATGGTATTCCAAAAGGAATGTACCAAGGGTACATGGAACGGGCAGCTAAACAAAACGATTCATGGAATGACATGCTCAATTTCGGTACATTTGGAGTAACAGGTATGATTCAAGGGGCATTTAATCCAAACAATGCCTGGTCAAAGGAACACTGGGCTAATATGATCGGTACAGCTGGATTAATTGGAGGAGTTAGTTCAGTAATCAAGCCTAAAATTGGTTTGAAATCATCTATTAAGTATGAGATTCCGAAGAATAATGCGAATTCGAAATTGCGTAATTCAATAGAATCTGAACCTAAAACAGAAGTACAAACAGGTGGAAGAAACGATCTTTCAATTGATGAATATTTTCGTAGAGAAGCTGAAGCAGATGAGATGTATGATCAAATCAGAGCGTCTGATAGTGATGTAAGAGCAATAGCTGAAAATTCTGGAATGAAGGAAAGTAGAGTTCAAAGAATCAAAGAACACGTTTTCATAAATGAACATATAAAGTCGAGTGGTTATGGCAGATTTCATTCTGATTACGAAATAGCTCAAGCATGGGATAGATTACAAAAAGGATTACAAACAGAAAAAGATATGGATTTGCTTAATCATGAATTGTTTGAATCCAGATTTGAGGGTATATTTAAAACAGACTATGAGACTGCTCATAAAGCTGCGGTAAGGTCGGGTCGTCCATGGGAAATAGAATAGAGGAGATTTTATAATGGGAGCATTTGTTTTACTTTTTAAAGAGCATGAGGATGAGAATGTAGTTATTTATAGATATGGCCCAAATGAACACATTATGGGGAAAATTCAATTGAACAAAGAGACTAAGCTATTCTCTGAAATTGAACCTTTACCAGATCCGAGTCATTCAAATAAATTTTATTTTGATAGGGCTGCACAGCGGATGGCACGTTGCTTCGTTAAAGAAGGTGGTATATTTCCCGAAAAGTTGACATTTGAATCATAAAGTAGCTTCAATAATACGAACCGAGCTTGCTCCTTTAACAATAAAATAGGAGTGAGCTTTTTTCATTTTTCATAGTAATTTATCTGATAAAGAAGATAATTTGCATGCACCTAAGAATTTAGAGGTGGGTTTAAACAGGAGAGTCTTCAATCAGGCTACTTACTTAGTGATATGGTTAAAGTAACGGAAGGTACGTGAATGTTATGAAGTATGATGCATACTTAAAATTATGGGAAGAACAAAATAGTCTAATGAGACTATTAGAGAGGAGGGGGATGAATCAGAAATTTTTTTCATGGCTTTGATAAGAGGTTTTTTAATTTGAGATACATTTTTCCTTACCGGGGCATTAGTGCTTTACTTCACAAGGCGCTATGAATTAATAAAGTGCTACTTTTATCACGAAAAGAGAAGCGCTGAGTAAATATATCAAACGCTTCTCTTATTAATAATCTGGTTAATAGATATAGAATAAGTAGTATGCCTAGCGCTATCCCTATTATTGTAACAGGTTCTTATTCATAATATTTATTGCGTCCTTTGTTATTAATTTAAAAATTGTGATTCCCAAGTACCGTCTGCATATCCCCAAATTGTATGTGTACCAGTTCCGATTACCTCTTCAAGAGACGGATGAGTAAAGTTCCAAGTGAAATATGCTGTCTGGTAGGCGCTGCGCTTGTCAGAGTTAATATGTGGTTTCTCTTCTTTTATGGTGATATTCACTAAAGGGACCCACTTTCTTGTAACAACTCCACCGCCATTTAGAATTTCAGTCACTTTCCCCGCACTAACTCTGTAATGTATATATACTTGTGTTGTAATAATATTGATACCAAATGTAGAAACGACTGTTTCAGCATGAGGTGTATATTCAGTCGCAAAAGGAGTAGTAGAGTGTGCTTGTTTGTTTTGGTTTACCCTCACTTTTATATCTCCATTATATAAATCTGAATCTTTTCCGCTTTGTATTACATTAAAAATTGATTTTATCGCTTCAGGATCATTCATATAATTTACAAACTTTTGTTGTTCTTCTTGCGAGAGATTTGTGAACTGCTCTAGAATGACAGAGGAGTCATTATCGTTCTGCGAGTTGAGTTCTTTATTATTGGCTTTTAGATAATTAATGTAGTCTTCAGGGGTGTTAATAGATAAAGAATCCTGTGCGTTAACTGAGTAAGGAAGTACACTTAAAAATAATACAAATACAACAAACAAACTTAATAATTTTTTCACTTTATAATCACTCCTTAGATATGTTAGTAAAACAAAACCATTAACATCCTTTAAATGGATTTGATTTACAAGGAATATACTACCATATATAAAATAAATTATCAAATTGTAGACTAGTAATAAATCTAATTGAAATCAAACAAATAAATATAATGAAAGTTGATAATTTAATAAAAGTATGTAACTAAAGTTCAGCTAAGGATGGAGACTATAACATATATGAATTGTCAAACGGCATCTTTTATTATTTCTGGTTGCGAGATCCCTTTAGGGGAAGTAATGAGGCGATGTACATATCTTAACTAATGATGATAAGGAAGTTGGATGGGTTACACTGATTAAGGATGTAAATAGTCTAGCAATGCTTATGAATTGGAGAAAAGTTGCTGTTACTATAACAATTAATCAGTTCTTGAGAAAACCGAATAATAAGTACTACTTCAAGAAGTTAGTGAAGCACTTACTACTTACTTGAGGAACATAAAAACAGTATTTGATAATCTTTTGAAGGGAGAAAATTACGTATGAAGCACTACTCAAAATACAAATATGTTTATAATAACTGGTATGTAGCTAGTTGCGAGAAGCATGGTGAAAAACCAATTGATTTGACATCTACTTTGAAATTGTTCCTGAATGTAAAATGGAAGAAATGAGACAGTTGTTGCATCGATGGAGTAACACCATAAAAGCAGGATTTTACTGTCACTTTTAAGAAATGTATATGGAATAAATATAGGAAGGCAAGTTGTTGAATAGTAAAATCACAATTCTCAATGGCAAAGAATCATTTTTGTATCGATTTATCTTAAATACAATTAACTTTGGAACCTTTCATGCTGATACTTTACATATTTCGATGAATTAGTGATTGAAGAGTTGCAAACGCACGAAAAACTAGTTGGTTAGGGAAAAATGATGCTGGAGAGCCTTTTGGAGATAATTCAGTATTAAAATTGATTACCACAATAAGACTGCCAAATGGCCATCAATGAGAATATCAAAAATTACTGGATGGATTCGCCCCAATGAAAATATGACCTATGAAGAAGTATACACTTTTTACGCCAAGTGCGATTTTATCCCAGATGGAAAGTTGCTCAAATATATAGAATAAAACATAACAGTATAACATTGAAAAGATAAACCATAACAGTATGGCAATGGTAAAAAGATTTTATGGCTGTAACATTAAATTTTGAATTAGAATGCAGACTGATAAAGATCTAACCCAGTACCAAATTCATAAGATTGTTAATGCCGCAGTTGAGAAAGTGCATAAGGAATTAGAAGAACTCAAAAAAGATTAAAAGAACTCGATGATGGCAAAACTCATGGGATATTGCTAATGCTTATTCCTGAGTTGCAGGATATGGTTGTTGTTACATCCTATAAGGCCTTTAGACGCAGATAGAAAGTTTATCCTTTCTTGTAACGATTGGGAATTAATATGGTGTTCCATAAATTTGAATAGTGTTTTTATGTCATAACGAACTTAAACAGAGGTATAATATGACAACAATTAAAGTGACACCTGAGCAGCTTACGACTGTCTCCAAGAAATTAGAACAGGCACAACAATTAGTAGCTCAAATGAATAGCAATTTAGTACAACAAATTTCATCTATGGGGCAATTGTGGGAAGGGCTGACTAAGGAGGAATTTTACAATTAACCCCATACATCTCAGAAGAATATGAATGACTTACCCTGACGAATTCTAGTGCTAGGGAGTACGTCACCATGCAGATAAATTCAGATTAGCAGATCTGATGGAAGCAGGGAACATTGACGCAAGTTGTTTACCACCCCCACCTAATTCTTGTGATGTTCCTACTGCAGATACATGAAACGCATTTCGAAAATCGGCAGATAGCTTAACTGAACTAGGTCAGGATTTTGTAGCCGCTAATTCAAAATGCTATGAGAAGAAATTCAATTCAGTGTGAAGCTTCTTAGATATATGTCTTTTGGTATTCCAAAAGGAATGTATCATGGGTACATGGAACGGGCAGCTAAACAAAACGATTCATGGAGATGTTCTTTTGGAGATTATGAAGTTAGACGATATTATTAAAACACCCAATAAAGGAATCATTTTAATTGGAACAAATATTGGATTAGATAAGCAGGATCATACGAATCTGAAAAGTTTGATAGGTTCAAAAATACAAGTAGATAAGGTAGATGGGACAAAATGTGAACTGGACGTATTGGATATTAGCCTTTCTTTTTCCATTGCTAACCTTCCACTCATTGGTATTAGTGTAAAGGATTCAGAAAATATTAAAGATATAAAAAAGGGAACACAAGTAGTGCAATTGTTGGATGGATAAGGTAATCAAGCAGATGGACAAAATGTCCATATAAAAGATATCCCCGATTCAATTGGAGAAGATGAATGGGTTGAAGACTATAAATGGTATGCTGCAATAGCAGCAAGGAACAGCCACATCTGAGCAAGTAAGGATGTTGGACCAGAGATACTGAAGGAATAATATTGTGAACACAGATAAAGTAAATGTGTCCACTTTCTAGTCTAGACCCATAAGCCTCCTAATATTTTGAATGTATCCACGGGCGTCCACACTTACCCGGAAGTGCTGCATAAAATATCCCGGGTGAACAAAGAGGAGGTGCATGTAATAACCATGATACACATGGAATCCGTGCAAGTGGGTGAGCATACATTTATCGGAGTTGAGGTCAAACTGCCTAAAACAACGCTGTTGACGATCTCTAACTCCCGTGGTTACATCATGTGTGGTGCCCTGGATGTTGGACTGCTCAATGAACGGCTGGCGGATCGGAAAATTCTTGCCGCACGAGCTGTGGGGGTAAAAACGCTGAAGGAATTGTTGGAAGCGCCGATGGAATCGGTGACGACTGAAGCGGAGCAACTAGGGATTAAGCCAGGTATGCCAGGATACGAAGCACTTTTGAAACTGGTGTAATGAAGCCTATGTGCATATGTTGCATAAAAGTAGAGGAACAAGAACCGAAAAAAACCGGACTTTTTGGCTCCGGTTTTTTTCTATGAAAAGTATTATTCTATCGAGAAGAATCATTTGAATTATATACGAACGATATGACCTGCAAGAACAATTATTCGGCAAACAAATGGGTCAGGTTCTCGCTAAAGGGTGCTTGTACAATCCCTTTTTCGGTAATGATGGCGGTAATGTACTCATGAGGTGTAACGTCGAATGCTGGGTTGTAGACTTTGATGCCCTGCGGGGCGGTCCTTTTACCAAAGCTTTCGGTAACTTCCTCCGCAGAACGCTCTTCAATCGGAATATCTGAGCCTGTTGCGGTCTGCAAATCAATGGTAGATAGTGGCGAAGCGACATAAAAAGGAATGCCATGCGCCTTCGCTAGCACAGCTAGACTATAGGTGCCGATTTTGTTGGCCACATCTCCATTAGCAGCGACTCTATCTGTGCCGACAATAACGGCCTGTACCCATCCTTTGGACATCACCATGCCCGCCATATTGTCACAGAGCAGGGTGACATCAATGCCTGCCTGCTGAAGCTCGAAAGCGGTCAGGCGCGCCCCCTGCAGCACGGGGCGGGTTTCGTCGGCAAATACTTTGAGGTGAATGCCGTTCTCCTGCGCAAGGTACATCGGCGCGAGCGCTGTTCCGTATTTCGCTGTCGCCAATCCGCCTGCATTGCAGTGAGTAAGTACGCCCATCCCGTCCTCGAACAGAGGTAAAGCATGGATGCCGATCTGGCGACATACTTGCTCATCCTCTGCCTGAATGGCTGTGGCTTCACGTTCCAGCCCGGCATTCCAGTCTTCGACCTGACCTTCGCTAGCTTCAACGATGAGTTCCCCAGCCCGCTTCTTCATGCGGTCAAGGGCCCAGAATAGGTTCACTGCCGTCGGGCGTGAAGTAGCCAAATGTCCGCACACGGTGTGTACATGCTGCAGCCACCCAGCAGCGTCGGTGCCGTCGTAGGCGGTAGCTCCTAGCACAACGCCGTAGGCCGCAGCCATCCCGATAGCAGGCGCACCACGTACCTTCATGGCATGTATGCCATCCCATACTTCCTCGGCCGTGAATAAATCCAGCATGACAATCGTTTCGGGCAGCAGACGCTGATCCAACATAGACAAGCGGTTGCCTTTCCACACCAGCGAAGATAGAGCCTGACTGGACACTGCAGCTTTCCCAGAGGTTACGGGCGCCGATTCTTTCTTTTCACTCATATTCATTAAGCTCCTTTAGTTTGGGCAGCTGTTGCTGTCCGAACAATGTCTCCCAGTTCCCGAATCGAATGAAGCTCGCGATTGCGAAGAACCAAGGATTTACCGATAGATAACGCCAGACGTTCCGCAGCTTCCTTGATAGCAGGATCGGCAATGGTGTCGATATCTGCCACATGCGACAGGCTGATGATACGGCGAATCACTTTGCACCCTGCAAAACCAATCGTATCTTGCAGTACTTTCTGGAGATACAAGTCCTGATATCCCGCTGTACGTGCCATATGATCGGTGACATGCTCGTCCCACAGTTTGCGGAACCTACGCTCAAACTGTTCCCATACCTGAATGGCGGTCTCCAGAACCCAGTCACGCCTTTCCTTTAGAGCCTTCTCGCCAGAGGTCCATCCGGGTTGTGCTGCGTAGTTCAACAGCAGATTGGCGATCACCGCTCCGATATCAAAGCCCATGGGTCCGTAGTAGGCAAATTCAGGATCAATGACTTTAGTCGATTCGGTCGTTACAAAAATGCTGCCAGTATGAAGGTCACCGTGCAGAAGCGCTTCGGTTCGTGTCAAAAACTTTTCTCGCAGCAAAGCCACTTCCAGGTGAAGCACTTGATCTGTACGTAGTGCCTCTGCTTCGTCTTCGATGTACGCACCATAGTTGTTATTATCTGAGATCCGATACGGTTCATCCAGAATCAGATCTTCAGTTATTTTGCAGAGATCCGGGTTGATAAAGCGTTTAACCAGGTCTTTTTTATCCTGCTGATTCATGCCCAAATCTGAGGTGAAGAAGAGCGTGCGTGCCAGAAACTCCCCAATATGATTAGCGAAATATGGATAGGTGTTTCCTTCTATTAGTCCCTTGCGCATGATGGTGTGTGAGCTAAGATCCTCCATCACGGTCAACGCAAGCTCATCGTCATACGCCAGTACCGCAGGAACCAATTCGGGGCAAATGTAGTGTTCCTGCTGAAGTGCCTCGCGTTCAATACGGGCACGATCCAGTGAAAGCGGCCAGGATTCACCCACAATTTTTACATAGGGAAGTGCCTGCTTGGCAATGATACTCTTGTTAGATTCAGAATCCGTAATATGAAAAACCAGATTTAAGTTACCATCACCGATTTCTCGGCATTCCAGATGGGCTTCCTGACTAAAAAATCCGGGGATGTTCTTCACGAATTCGATTGCTTCTTCAGTCGTTAAAGGATGATATTGGGACAACGAAGTCACCTCCATAAAATGTGCGCATGTAAATAGTTTAAAAAATATCACAATATTAAACCAAGTATTTTGATAGGATAGAGAAAGTATAACGAAAATCATTGAAGTTTTGTACATTTTTTTTATGGGAATTGAAAGAGGAAGAAAGGAGTACTCTTTTTTTGTTTCGTCTCCGTATAGAGAGGGTAAATATGAGACAGACGTCCGGCAGGTGATATTAGGATGCCCGCTGGCGTCTTACCGTCAGCAATGGCGGTGATGGATACGTAAACGTTCCTGAAAATCAATTTGATGAAAAAGGAAGGGATTTATGATGGCTAAAACAACAAGTAACTCGAAAAATACGCAAACCAAATCGGTGGAGGAACTTTTAAACCGTCAAGTCGCTAACCTCAATGTGTTATATGTAAAAATTCATAACTATCACTGGTATGTGAAAGGCTCCAGTTTCTACACACTCCATGTTAAATTTGAAGAGTTATACAATGAAGTGACATTGAAAATGGATGAGATCGCCGAGCGTTTGCTCGCGTTGAAAGGTTCTCCTTCCGCAACGTTGAAGGAATACCTGGAGCTGTCGTCGATTCAGGAAGCAACCGGCAACGAAGATGCTCCTAAGATGGTACAAACCTTGATCGAGGATTTTGCAACTGTATGCGAGGAGTTTCAGGAAGGTATCGAACTGGCGGAAAGCAATTCCGACCAGCCAACTGCAGATTTGCTGATTGGTTATAAAGCGGATCTGGAGAAACATATGTGGATGCTTCGCTCTTATTTGGGCTAATTGGCCGAATTTCGCTCCATCACTCAATGCCTAGTTCGGTGAATTTAATTCCACTCCATAGTGATGGGGTTACGCTCTGAAATAAACTCTCTACATGTAAAACGCTACTGACGTCATGCTGTCAGTAGCGTTTTTATGGCTGGAAAAAGATCATGCATCCCATGTTTTTTGTACAAATTTATAATTATATGAACAACCACAGGATGAATTTTGCTATTTGTGTGCCTGGTAGGGTGAACATTTTATGAAGAAAGTTGGATAACGTGTGTCTGTTGGTTGCACCCTTAAAGATATTTATTATAAAATAACTTGAGAATCATTGAGAATCAGTTTAGAATGATTATAAATAAATTTTTAAATATTACTTGAAATCAGGGGGCTCCCCTGTTTAAATATACTTTCTGATTTCGACACCACACTACATTTTTTGGAGGGTATTGCGAATATGGCTACAAACTTTAAGATTGAAGGTCTCAAGGCGACCATTGAAGGCAAGGAAATTTTGAAAGGTATTAACCTCGAAATGAAGGGCGGAGAAATCCATGCCATCATGGGTCCTAACGGTACGGGTAAAAGTACACTCGCGTCTGCTTTGATGGGTCATCCTAAATATGAAGTCACAGATGGCAAAGTAACTTTGGATGGAGAAGACGTGCTGGATATGGAAGTGGATGAGCGTGCACGTGCAGGATTGTTCTTGGCGATGCAGTATCCGAGTGAAATTGCAGGGGTAACGAACTCCGACTTTTTGCGTAGTGCGATTAACGCGCGCCGTGAAGAAGGACAAGAAATCTCCCTGATTAAGTTTATCCGTCAAATGGAAAGCAAAATGAAAGAGCTCGAAATGAATCCTGAGTTTGCTCACCGTTACCTGAACGAAGGCTTCTCTGGTGGTGAGAAAAAACGGAATGAAATTTTGCAAATGATGATGATTGATCCGAAAATTGTCATTCTTGATGAAATCGACTCCGGTCTGGATATCGATGCTTTGAGAATCGTGGCTAGCGGTGTCAACGCTATGCGTTCCGAAGAGCGTGGTTTCCTTATCATTACTCACTATCAACGTCTGTTAAACTACGTTAAACCAGATTATGTACATGTAATGATGCAAGGACGTATCGTTAAATCCGGTGGTCCTGAGCTTGCTGAGCGTCTGGAAGCGGACGGTTACGACTGGATCAAGGAAGAGCTGGGTATCGTTGATGAAACTGTAGGACAAGAGGCGTAAGCCGGAAGCGAGGAGGAAAACTAATGACTACACAAACAATCCTTCCGGTAGATTCCGAGCAACTGCGTGTTCTGTCCGAACGTAACGGCGAACCATCTTGGTTGGCCGAAGACAGACAAAAAGCACTTGAGCTTGCAGGCAAACTGGAGCTTCCGGTATTTGAAAAAACAAAAATCGAACGATGGAAATTAAACGATTACGGTCAACATAAACAGAACGAGGTCATTGCATCGGTAGGGCAGGTCCCGGCAGCCATTGCTGATCTGGTCAAAGAGCAACAGGAGGGTGGTCTGATTATTCAGCGCAACTCCGGCGCGGTATATGTGAAGCTGAGCGAGGAATTGGCGGCGCAAGGCGTCATTTTCACGGATTTACAAACAGCGGTTAAAGAGCATGCTGATTTGGTTAAAGCTCATCTGAACACAGTTATTAAGGCTGAAGAAAATTCATTATCTGCATTGCACGCAGCACTCTGGAACGGTGGAGTATTTGCTTATGTGCCTAAAAATGTAGAGCTGAACGTTCCGCTTCAAGCTGTATTTCTGACGGACGATGCGACTGCAACGTTTGCACCGCATGTGCTGCTCATTGTTGAAAGCCACAGTTCCGTGACTTACGTAGACAACTATGTATCTGCGGATTTGGCGGCACCTGTTCTTCATAACGGTGCGGTAGAAGTTGTTGCAAATGCAGGAGCTAAAGTACGTTATGCGACAGTCCATCAGTTTGGAGAGCAAGTAACGGATATTTCGATTCGTCGTGCTACGTTGGGAAATGACGCAGCTATCGAATGGATTGTGGGCGAAATGAACAACGGTAATACAGCAAGCAATACCATGTCCGTGCTCAAAGGCAATGGCTCCAATTCGGATGCCAAGATCATTGCTGTTGGTTCCGGCTCACAAAAGCTGAACTATACGACACAAGCACAGCATTTTGGTAAAAATTCCGCCAGTCAGATGATTACGCGCGCAGTAATGCGTGAAGAAGCGTCTTCCATCATTAACGGAATTACAAAAATTGAAAAAGGTGCTACCAAAGCAGACGGTCAGCAAACAGAACGTGTTCTTATGCTCAGCCCGAAAGCGCGTGGTGACGCTAACCCGATCCTGCTGATTGATGAAGATGATGTAACGGCAGGTCACGCAGCATCGGTTGGTCAGGTAAACCGTGAACAAGTGTATTACTTGATGTCCCGCGGGATTAGCCGTGCAGAAGCTGAACGTCTGATTATTTATGGCTTCTTGGCACCTGTCGTATCTGAAATTCCGCTCGAAGGACTTCAACATCAGCTGCAAAGCCTTGTTGAAAGGAAGTTAGGCCAATGAATACTGCATTGATCCGTGAACAGTTCCCGATTTTACATCAGGAGATTAACGGTCATCCGCTGGTTTATTTGGATAATGCGGCCACTTCGCAAAAACCGCTGGCGGTCATCGAGGCGATCAAGCACTACTACGAATTTGATAATTCAAATGTTCACCGTGGTGTGCATACCTTGGGTAGTCGCGCAACGGATGCTTATGAAGGTGCGCGGGAGAAGGTAGCCCGCTTTCTGAATGCAAAGCGCAGTCAGGAAATTATTTTTACAAGAGGAACAACAACGGCGTTGAATCTGGTCGCTTCTTCCTATGGCAGGGCTAATTGCCAGGCAGGTGATGAAATTGTCATCACACAAATGGAGCATCACAGTAATCTGATTCCGTGGCAACAGGTAGCCAAAGCCACAGGCGCGACTTTGAAATATATTCCACTTCAAGAGGATGGTAGCGTTGATCTTGCTGATGTGGAGAATACCATTACAGAAAACACGAAAATTGTAGCGATTGCGCATGTCTCCAATGTGCTGGGTGTTGTGAACCCTGTCAAAGAGATTGCAGCTATTGCGCATCGCAAAGGCGCAGTCATCGTTATAGACGGTGCACAAAGCACACCACATATGAAAGTAGACGTGCAAGACATCGATGCTGACTTTTATGCCTTTTCGGGTCACAAAATGTGTGCTCCTACTGGGATCGGAGCACTGTACGGCAAGAAGACGCTGCTGGAAAACATGGAGCCCATTGAGTTCGGCGGTGAAATGATCGACGATGTGGGATTGTATGAATCCACATGGAAGGAGCTGCCTTGGAAATTCGAAGGTGGAACCCCGATTATAGCCGGAGCCGTTGGCTTGGGAGCTGCCATTGATTTTCTGGAAAGCATCGGACTGGACGCCATTGCACAGCATGAAAGCCGTCTGGTCGACTATGCTCTCAAACGTCTCCGTGAAGTGGAGGGGTTGACGATTTACGGACCTGCAGAACGTCATGTCGGGCTTGTAACATTCAACTTGGATGATGTGCATCCGCATGATGTAGCTACCGTATTGGATAGCAAAGGGGTGGCTGTACGTGCAGGCCATCATTGCTGCCAGCCATTGATGCGCTGGTTGAAAGCCAGTGCGACTGCACGTGCCAGCTTTTACCTCTATAACACGGAAGAGGAAGTCGACGCTTTGGTCAGCGCCTTAATCCAAACAAAGGAGTATTTTGGCGATGCAACTTGATGACTTGTACCGACGCGTGATTATGGATCATTATAAAAATCCGCGCAATCGCGGACGTTTTGAGGACGATGCCGTTACGGTGGATTTGAATAATCCTACGTGTGGTGACCGGATTTCTCTTCAACTCAAAACGAAAGACGGCGTGGTCGAAGATGCCCGTTTTACTGGCGAAGGCTGCTCGATTAGTATGTCCTCAGCTTCGATGATGACAGAAGCGGTTAAAGGAAAAACGATTGACCAGGCACTGGATATGGCGAGCCGCTTCTCTTCTTTAATGAAGGGAGAAGCCGTCGAATTCGATGATTATGAAGAATTGGAAGCTTTGTCAGGTGTAAATAAGTTCCCGGCCCGCATCAAATGTGCGACACTGGCTTGGAACGCGCTGCGCAAAGGGATTGATGAAGATAAATAATTTAAATAGAACAGAGGAGGTTTGAGAAACATGGCCAAGAAAGCACCGGAAATGGAAGAGTATAAATATGGCTTTCGTGACGAGCACAAGTCCATTTTCCAAACAGGTAAGGGTCTCACTCCGGAAATTGTAAAGGAAATCTCCAAAATTAAGGATGAGCCAGAATGGATGCTGGAGTTCCGTCTGAAAGCACTGAAACAGTTTGAAAAAATGCCAATGCCAAACTGGGGCGGAGATATGGATGAACTGGATTTCAACGATATCCAGTACTATGTAAGACCTTCCGAGAAACAAGGGAAGACATGGGAAGAAGTTCCGACGGAAATTAAAGAAACCTTTGATAAACTGGGTATTCCTGAGGCGGAGCAAAAGTTTTTGGCTGGTGTATCCGCACAGTATGAATCCGAGGTTGTCTACCACAGTATGCAAAAGGAACTGGAAGACCAGGGCGTTATTTTCATGGATACCGATACGGCGTTGCGTGAGCATCCTGAGATTCTGAAAGAGTATTTTGCAACAGTTGTACCTCCTGCGGACAATAAGTTTGCTGCACTGAACAGTGCGGTATGGTCAGGCGGTAGCTTCATCTATGTACCAAAAGGCGTGAAATGTGAAGTTCCATTGCAGGCTTACTTCCGTATCAACTCGGAAAACATGGGTCAATTTGAGCGTACGCTTATTATTGCGGACGAAGACAGCTTTGTGCATTATGTAGAAGGTTGCACGGCTCCAATTTACAGCACGAACTCACTGCATAGTGCCGTGGTCGAAATTATTTGTAAGAAGAACGCACGCGTTCGTTATACAACGATCCAGAACTGGGCACCAAACATCTATAACCTGGTAACCAAACGTGCGGTTGCAGAAGAAAACGCAACGATGGAATGGGTCGATGGTAACATCGGTTCCAAGTTGACGATGAAGTATCCAGCCGTTGTATTGAAAGGCCGTGGAGCGAAAGGGATGGTCCTGTCCATCGCTGTTGCAGGCAAAGGCCAGCATCAGGATGCAGGTGCGAAAATGATCCACTTGGCACCAGACACCACCTCCACAATTGTATCCAAGTCGATCAGTAAGCACGGCGGTAAAGTAACGTATCGCGGATTAGCTTCATTCGGTCGTCAGGCTCAAGGTGCAAAATCGAATATCAAGTGTGATACGCTGATTTTGGATAATCAATCAACTTCAGATACTATTCCTTATAATGAAATCATGAATGACGACATCACGCTTGAGCACGAAGCAACGGTTTCCAAGGTATCGGAAGATCAGCTGTTCTATCTGATGAGCCGTGGTTTGACTGAAGCAGAGGCAACGCAAATGATCGTTATGGGCTTTATTGAGCCGTTCACCAAAGAGCTGCCGATGGAATATGCGGTAGAAATGAACCGTTTGATCAAGTTCGAAATGGAAGGCAGTATTGGTTAAAACGCAGTAACCCTTGGTGTGACAAGGTTTTTGAGGTATTCTAAAGCTGTTAAATCGGAGTCGTGCCGATTTTGTGCCGACTCGGATTTCCTGCTAGTA
The DNA here is from genome assembly GCF_037975315.1 of Paenibacillus sp. FSL P2-0322. Lineage (NCBI taxonomy): Bacteria > Bacillati > Bacillota > Bacilli > Caryophanales > Paenibacillaceae > Paenibacillus > Paenibacillus sp. FSL P2-0322. The sequence goes on from NZ_CP150243.1 coordinate 1,855,379, forward strand.
CAGAAGGCGAACTTTTTAAGTTCGCCTTCTTCTATTTTTTCCGTAATGTCTAAAAAGATGTCGGCAGTTTTCTGAATTGTCTTATGATCTAACGCTTTTATAAGGGGAGATAGAATTAAAAAAAATTATTGTTAGGACTGCGGATAATTGCCTAGCACTTAACTATGTTTGCTTAATAGGATATTGTAAAGCCACAAAACATAAGGAGGCAGGCAACGGATGCAGAAGAATAAAGCTGGAGTGAAGAAGAAACCCCTCTCTTCTAAACAGACACAGAGGCATGTACATGAATTTGAAGGTAGTACCAAACTGGCTGAAGAAGGCGCAGACCGACATAACCACCGCTTTGCAGGTGTTACTGGGCAAGCGATTCGAGTTGGAAGAAGTCATGTCCATGAAATTGATCTTTCAAAAACTGATTTCGTGAACCATTTTCATAATCTGAGAAGGATTAGAACAGGACCCGCTATTCCAGTCGGAAATGGCAAGCACGTACATTTTGTTACGGGCCAAACCACATTAAATGATGGTCATGTACACCAGTTCAATTTCGCAACATTGATTCAGGCACCTCTTATTTAATAAACAAATGTAGCAAATAATATAGTAGTAGAAACGCGTTTTTATTGTGTTTGATCGTTGTAAATTGTGACTAGGTTAATGTCCCTAACATAAAAAGAGGCTGTCCTTCGTAGAAGAACCTACGAATCAAGGACAGTCTCTTTTTATTCGCGTAGCCTGGGCTTCGGCAAGACATTTCGTTCCACCGAAGTAACGCCGGGAGGCAGTAGCGGATCAGGATTCCAAATAAATTTCATCAATGGATACATGGCGTTCCCTAGATAAATCTACATATTCATCATCGTTAATTCTCACTAAGGGTCTGAAGTAATCAGCAGGATTGTTCAGAATAATCGTTCCTGTCTGCCCTGTAGTCAGCAGAACCTGCTTATTAATGAAATTAGGAAGCATATGTCTGATGAACACTTGGGTAGCTTCTGGGTTTAGATGTCCAAAACTCATGCTGTGCAGCTCGCGTAATACGGCGAGTAGCTCCTGCTTCGTCTGGTACACACGATTGGAAATCATCGCGCTATACACGTCTGCAATAGCTGTTATGCTGGCAAAAGGATGAATTTCTTCCTTGAACAGTCCATGGGGATATCCACTTCCATCTTCACGCTCGTGATGCTGCAAGGCGACAATTGCAGAAATCTCATCGCTGGTTGAATTGCGAATAATATCATAGCCATAGAGAGAATGTTTCTTCATTTCATGAAATTCTTCAGGTGTCAGTTTATCCGGTTTGTTCAAAATTTCATCCGGTATCATGGATTTGCCTATATCGTGTAAATATCCGGCTTTACCAGCGGCATAAGCTTCTTCTTCTGTATATCCAAGCCATGTGGCAATGTAATATGACAGTACACCTACTTGGAGAGAATGATTATAGGTATAGTGATCTCCCCGCTCCATAATTAACAGCAGAGATACGACATCTTTTTGACGAGCCAGCTCTGAAACGAGAGGGCCGAACAGTTCATCAACTCGATATTCATCAAATTTTCCAGTTGAGGAAGCTTCGAGAAACATGCTTTCAAAGCCACTGATCGTCTGCTCCATGAGGGGAACGGCGCGTTTGAGGGATTCAGGGGAAGCTGGAACATCGGGGGCAAAGTCAACCGGAATGCTCGCAGAACCGGCATCAATGTCGATATAATCGACACCATGCATAATGAGTTTGGAAATGTCGTCATGCTGAAGCTCGGTGCCCTGAATCATGACAGGTACACCGTGCCCATTGTATGTATCGGATTTGAGGCGATCTCCCGGCTTGGCATCGGTAACGTGAACTCTCATGTGCTAACCTCCTTATTGTCGTAAATTTGTCGAAAATATGAAACAACCCTAATATATCAAGAATTATATGGGATGACAACGACTAAATTACTATTATTCCAAGCTGTAAAATAGGTCCCAGGCACCCGTTTCCTATCAGATTCCTACAGTAGATTACGTCAATGCTTTTCACTATGTTTATGATGTGAGATTGTTCAGAGAGTACAGCGAAGCTTAAGGACTATGTCCACTCATATGTACCATATTGCTAAATAACATGGTATGCTTAAACATTAGAAGCTCCAAAGTCGATATATATAAAGTATAGAGGAGGGCGGTTATGGAGATGACGACTCGGCAAACGTTGACCATTTTGCATACCAATGATATCCATAGTCATTTTGGCAGTATGCCTTCGATAGCCGCGATGATCGATGAACGAAGAGCCGCATCACGGGATGCGCTGCTTGTGCTCGACATAGGAGACCACATGGACCGGATGGCCCCCGAAACGGAAGGAACGCTCGGTGGGGCAAATGTGGATGTGATTAATCTAACAGGATACGATGCAATTACGATCGGTAACAATGAGGGACTGACTTTTACCCCGGATATGATTGAACAGGCATATGCGGGGATTCATTGTCCGGTCGTATGCGGCAATATGACAGAGCGTGCTACGGGGATGAGCCCTTCGTGGATGAAGGAATCCCTTATCGTAGACAAAGCTGGAATCAAGGTCGGTTTACTCGGTGTGACGGCTCCTTTTGTAGAGTTTTATCAATTGCTGGGCTGGGATGTGCTCAATCCGTTTGAGGTGCTGGGGAAGCAGATCGCGGCACTGAGAAAGCAGGTTGATGTTTTGGTCGTGATGTCGCACCTGGGTCTACCTTCCGATCAAAAATTAGCGTCGCAGTTTCCTGAAATTGACGTTATCCTTGGAGGTCACACCCATCATGTGCTGGAGGAACCGCTTTGGATCGGAAAAACAGCTTTATGTGGGGCGGGGAAGTTCGGAACGCTGCTGGGTGAAGTGACACTAAGTCGTAACAATAGCCTCGAACCGTTTCGAGTCACGTCAGGCGGCGTAGTTCCTGTAGATCAGACACTACTGGACGAAAAAGTGGCATCGGCCATTGTGGTGCATCGCAGACAAGCAGAGCGCGCCATGGAGAGCACCATTGCGGTGACGGATCGGAAACTGGAGATTGCATATGATCAGGAATCCCCTTTTGGGAATATGCTGGCACAAGCGGTGTCCCATTTTACAGGAACAGAAATTGCCCTCGTCAATGCGGGACAACTGCTCGGCCCATTACCTCAAGGGGATATCAGCAAAGGAATACTACATTCCTTATGCCCTTCGCCGATTAATGCCTGTGTTATGAAGTTGCGGGGAAGAGATATTCGGTTGGCGCTGGAGCAGTCCTTGCTGCCTGAATTTACAGACAAGCCCATGACGGGCTTTGGCTTCAGAGGCAAAGTGCTTGGCACGATGTGTGTGGAAGGCTTGGCCATTCAGTATGACTCGGGCCGTGCTCCTTATGAAAAAGTGACGGACATTCGTGTAGCGGGTCAACCTTTGGAAGAGCATGAGGAATACACAGTGGGCACGTTGGATATGTTCACTTTCAAAGCAGGTTATGAAGTGCTTGCGAACGGAACAGATCTCCGATTTATGCTTCCAGAATTTTTACGGGATTTGATTGAAATGGAGTTGAAGCGTCCGGGCGCGATGGAAGAATGTTTTGCAGCTAGGTGGCTTCAGGTATCAAAACAATCGGGAGAGGATTAAGCTGCGACTGGTACCTGTTACATTATTGAGAGCCGGCATGAAGCTGGGCAAAAAAATATACAATGAAAACGGAATGGTGCTGCTCTCGGAAGGTGTTGAGCTTACTTCGCGATTGATTGAACGTCTAGGCCAAGTCGGTATTGGATATGTATACATTGAGGATGCTGTGACAGAAGATATCGTCATTCCTGAGATGATCCATGAACAGACAAGGGCCGCGGCGCTACAGGAAATCAAAAAGCAGTTTCAAGGGTTGTCATCCTACTCCGTAGATCATAAGCACAAATATTTTGGCAAGTCATTTTATAAGGTGATGGAATCCATTCTGGACGATATTGGAGGCCGTCAGGACACCATCATTATGTTGATGGATATCGGGGCCGCGGATCAGGATTTGTATCATCATTCTTTGAACGTATGTTTATATTCACTAGTACTTGGAATATCCAATGGCTACGATAATAACCAGCTCATGGAGCTGGGGATAGGTTCACTACTGCACGATATCGGTAAAATGAAAATTTCACCTCAAGTACTCTATAAGCCGGGTAAATTGACGGATGAGGAATATGAGCATATGAAAACACACACGGTGATCGGCTACAAGCTGCTCAAAGACGAGCCTGGAATTCCCTTGTTGTCGGCTCATTGTGCATTACAGCATCATGAGCGTATCGACGGCAGTGGATACCCACATGGTTGGAAAAAGGACCAGATCCACGAATATGCGAAATGGATCGGTCTGGCGGACTCGTACGACGCAATGACAGCAAGTCGGATATATAAACAGGCTTTGTTGCCTTATGAAGCGATGGAAGTGCTGTACGCCGGGGCAGGAACGTTATATGAGCAGCGAATGCTGGAAGCCTTTCGTGATTGTGTAGCTATTTACCCCCTGGGACTCTCTGTGGTGCTCAACACGGGGGAAGAGGGGGTCGTGGTGCGTATACATCCCAAAATCCCGCAAAGACCCGTCATTCGCATTGTAAGGGACCGGGATGGGCAGGAAGTGAAGGCACCTTATGATGTCGATTTGTCCGTATCCCTCTCGGTTATGATTACAAACACATTGGGCGCTACTGCCGCCCCTTTCGGAGGAGTACACGTAGATTAGCAGATGATGTGGAAGAAAGCATGCAGACACTTTACACATCATGATATGATAATTATACGTCTTTTGAGGTTAATAACAGAAATAAGGTGAAAACATAATGACAGTTCTACAAAATAACACGCTACCCCAAATATCGCCAACCTATGATCCGTGGGACCCGATTGTCTCACTGCGTACACATGGTCGTCATTTGCTAACGAGTGTGGAAATGACCGTAACGCATCTATGTAATATGCGCTGTGAGCATTGCGCTGTTGGCGACATGTTAGTTATGAAGGAGGCCCCTTTCCTGCCGTTAGACCTAATGCTGAAGCGTCTGGATGAAGTCGAGCATCTGGAGACCATCAGTATTACAGGCGGGGAACCTGCTTTACTCGATAAAACAGTGGATGAAGTGATCGTTCCACTGCTGAAATATGCCAAGGAGCGCGGTATTCGCTCACAAATCAACTCCAATCTGACGTTAGATATTCGCAGATATGAGAAGATGCTTCCTTATCTGGATGTGATGCATATTTCGTTTAACTATTTGAATGCGGACGATTTTTATGAAGTGGGTTTTGCAAATACCGGCCGGCCGACTCCACGTGCGGGTGCTGTTCGCCTGTATGAAAAAATGATGGAAAATGCCCGCAGATTGAGTGAAATGGGAATGTTCATTTCAGCTGAATCCATGATTAATTATCGGACACACACGAAGCTGGAGGGCATTCATCAGTTAATCAACGAAATGGGATGCCGACGGCATGAAGTTCATCCAATGTATGCGTCGAATTTTGCCTCTGCTTTGCCTGTGCTTTCACTCGACGATATGCGAAACTCTATCCATAAGCTGCTGGATGTACGTAATCAGGACATGTGGATGTTGTTTGGGACATTACCGTTCTTTGCTTGTTCGGATCGGGAAGAAGACCGCAAACTGCTTCGCCGCTTGCGTCAGGAACCGAATATTACGGTGCGTAATGATCCAGACGGAAGAAACCGTGTGAATGTGAATATGTTCACGGGTAGCGTGTATGTGACGGATTTTGCAGACATTCCGGCTTTCGGAAACATTCAGGAAGACAGTCTGGACGATATTTTTGGTGAATGGCTGAATGAGCATCCGCTGAATCAGACTGTGAACTGTCATTGTGATGCCGCTGCCTGTTGTGGACCGAACCTGCTCGTGGCGGATATGTACTACAAAGGAATAGACTTTAAATCAAGAAAAGCATTACAATTATGAGTATTTTTGCATGATTTTAATTAGCAACTTCCAATCAATAAAATTTGGATTGAATTGCTTGCAAACCAAAAGATGCAAAATGCAAACTATAGAAATGGGGAGTTCGTATTGGATGGTCATACCGAGTTTCATTGGGGATTGCTAGCTGTGAATCTCCTCTTGGTACTGCTGCTTGTCTTTCTAAATGGTGTATTTGTGGCCGCAGAATTTTCGTTGGTCAAAATGCGCCAATCCCGATTGACGCAGCTCCAAAGCGAGGGTCATCGCCTGGCAGGCTATGCGCTGAAGGTGAACCAAAAGTTGGATGCTTATCTGTCCGCCACCCAATTGGGCATTACGCTGGCTTCATTGGGCTTGGGTTGGATTGGAGAGCCAGCAATATCCGGCTACCTGATAGAGCCACTCATGCACAAACTCGGTGTAACTGACGGTACACTGATTACAACGGTATCCGTTATCGTCGGATTTTGCGTAATTACCTTTTTGCATATCGTATTGGGGGAACTGGCGCCAAAGTCCTTAGCGATTCAGAAGACCGAAGGTGTGGCGTTGTTTTTATCGGCGCCTTTGCTGCTTTTTTATAAGGTCTTTCTGCCTGTGATCTGGGTATTGAATGCTGCGGCAAATTTACTGTTGCGTGCATTCGGCATTCAGCCGGCGAGTGAAGCCGAAGCGGCTCATTCGGAGGAAGAGATTCGTATATTGATGAATCAGAGCGCCAAAAGCGGTGTGATTGATAAGGACGAAATTAAGCTGATGGATAATATTTTTGATTTTTCTGACTTGCTTGCCCGCGAAATCATGCTGCCGCGTACAGATATGGATTGTTTGTACACGAATTTGTCGTTTAAGGAAAATCTCAAGATTATCAGCGAGACCAAGCATTCCCGCTACCCGGTAGCGGTTGAGGATAAAGACCAGATTATCGGTTTTGTCCATATTACGGATCTTCTGCTAGCTGAGCAGGGAGAGCAACTGGATCTGGCTTCGGTGGTACGTCCTATTTTGAATGTGCCGGAGTCCATGGAAGTGAGTCACGTGCTACGCCTTATGCAGAAAAAACATTCCCAAATGACTCTCGTGGTAGATGAGTACGGCGGAACGGCCGGGCTGCTGACAGCGGAGGAAATTTTGGAGGAAATCGTCGGGGATCTCTATGATGAATTTGAGGATGAACGCCCGAGCGTGGAAATGAAGGAGAACTTCATCTCTGTGGACGGTCGTATGCTCATTGAGGATGTCAATGATTTGACTGGAGTGAATATTGAAGACGACGAGGTGGATTCCATCGGGGGATGGCTGTTCAAGGAATTGGAAGGCATTCCGGTGAAAGGGAAGAAAATTGAGTTTTATAACCTTACCTTTGAGGTGGAGGAAGCAACAAGGCTTCGCATAATGAGAGTGAAGATTCACCGCAAGCCTGAGCCTGTGATTGAAGATGAGCTTTCTACCGATTGATTCCTGATCCACAGAGATAGGTAAGATCAGTTGAGGTATGTAAGTTATTATAGAGTGCTGAAGAAAGAGCCTTTAGATCCACGTACCGTGGGTTTAAAGGCTCTTTTTTGATTAGAAACAGTTCTATAGTTATTTTCTTTGAACAATTATTTTTATCTGTGATTTTTTGTTCGAGACTTGGGCGATGCGGCATATGTTGAATAGTAAAGCAGATGGATCAATCAAAGGAGGTCCCGGCCCGTGAAATTTCCACAGCAAGGTGAGTATGCCCCGTTTGTCGGCCCGTTCGATCCGTGTCCACCCGTCCTGTGCAAGACTTATGTGCTTCCGCCAAACTTATTTGTACAATTTCAGCCCCCTGGTCTACCGCAATTCAGTCCAGATGAGGCGCTGACGAAGGGGACACTATGGCCTCTACTTTACAGCCCTTATGAGCCTATGAGAAACCAGGGGGGAGGCGAATAGAATGGAGAATCCAAAACAGGGTCAGTCCCCAAACCCATTCCAACAGCAAATTCAGCATGAGAGTGGGTATCAACAGCCGAATCCATATCAAAGCCCTTATTCAAATCCGTATTCATACCAGAACCAGTATCAGAGCCAAGCTCAGGACTATAGTCAAGCCGGAAACCCAGCCCAAGGCTGCACGCCCCAAACCAAGCCGGGTGATGCCCAGTTTTATGCGCTGTTGGAGAAGCTTCAGGCGGTAGATTTTGTATTGGTGGAACTGAATTTGTATCTCAATACACACCCGGATGATTTACAGGCTATCGAACAGTTCAATAAGCTGACGCAGGAAAGAACGGCGATTGCTAACGAGTACCAGATCTTATATGGGCCTTTACAAAATTTTGGCCGTGCCTATTCCAAGTATCCTTGGGAATGGAACCAAACTCCTTGGCCGTGGCAGGTCTAGGTAGGTACAACCTTTTATAAAGGAGGAACATGAATGTGGGTATATGAGAAAAAACTGCAATATCCCGTACGTGTCAGCAAATGTGATCCTCATATGGCCAAACTGCTTATGGAGCAGTATGGTGGAGCGGATGGCGAGCTGGCGGCGGCTTTGCGGTATCTGAATCAGCGGTATACGATTCCGGATAAGGTTATCGGCGTACTTAATGATATAGGTACGGAAGAATTTGCGCACCTCGAAATGATTGCGACTATGATTTACAAGCTGACCAAGGATGCGAGTGTAGAGCAAATGAAGGCAGCCGGGCTGGGGGAATATTATGCGGCGCATGATCATGCGCTGTATTACCAGAGCGCAGGCGGAGTTCCTTTTACAGCGACCTATTTTCAAGCCAAGGGTGATCCAATTGCGGATTTGTATGAGGATATTGCGGCAGAAGAAAAGGCGAGAGCTACATATCAGTGGCTGATTGATTTAACCGATGATGTGGATTTGCAGGATAGTCTGAAGTTTCTGCGTGAACGCGAAATAATCCATTCGCTCCGTTTCCATGAGTCTGTGGAAATTTTGAAGGGGGAAAGAGACCGGAAGAAAGTGTTCTGAGAAAATGATACACAAGGTCTCTTGGTGAGCTTAAGCTTGCAGGAGACTTTTTTCTTTTGAAGTCATCTAAGCTATGAAATGGTCGTTCTCAAGGAGTAGCAATGGGCATTTTGTATATAAGAGGGGGCAAAAATAAAAGCCCCCAAAAATTGCAGGCTGTCAGCCCGGGTATCGTGCCGAGCACATATCGGCATGATGACTAAAAGGCCGGCTACATTAAACGACCTTCCCTGGCGCGTCTTTCTCATCCCTATTGCTTCAGTTGTGCAAAATATTGCTCGTTATATAACACGCTTGGATGGGTAGGATGGTGCAACTGAGCGATGCGATGATGCGATTTTGCCTTTTCGATGTCACCGATTCGGTCGTAACACAGGCATAATTGCAAGTGTGGAAACCAGGTATAGTACGAGGAATTGGTTAAGGCCATCACATCTTGTGGAGGCTCTATCAGCGTCGCCTGACGAAACCAGTAAATGGCTTGAGTATACTGCTCATCTTCAATGAACAAATTGCCAAAGGCACAGCAGAACTGTGCGCGTGGTACATCAAGGTTAAGTGTGCGAAGCAGAGCCATACGCTGCTCCTGTTTTTGACCCTGGTGAGCGTAGCAATCCGCTAGCTTAAAGCAAGCAGCAATCCGATCTTCAATCCATCCGAGATCTAGACCCAGATAGTGTTTGTACTGCTGGATGGCTTCTAGTATGCGTCCGTTATCATAAAGTTCATTAGCGAAGTAGTAGTGATCTCGTTCAGAAAATGCGGTGCCTTGCTCCCGATGCTTGAGATAGATATGCAAATTACGATCAGTGTAAGCACGTGTCTTTTTATGAGTCACCGCCATATTACTGTGAAAGGTACTGCCTGTCACATTCAGGAATTCGTGAACAAATCCGATCCATCTGAATTTACGATCACGTCGCACCATTCGGTTTCTTTTGAGCTTATGCAGCGGCTGCCCCTGTTCATCTACAGATAGCACATAATCCATCGTAATGCTGTCATACGAGACGGTGGCTTGTTTTTTCCAGTCGAGAAATGCCAGTCGGTCTTGCTCTTCTAAGATGTCGTCGGCATCCAGCCAAAATTGATATTCCTGTGTTGCCTGATCAAACGCATAATTGCGGGCTGCGGAAAAATCATCACACCATTCAAAAGGGTATATCCGAGCGTTGAACGATGCAGCTACCTCTTGGGTACTGTCGGTAGAGCCAGTATCAACGATAATGATTTCATCTACCAGGTCATGGACTGATTTCAGACAGGTATGAAGTGCTTCTTCTTCATTTTTGACAATCATACATAAGCTGACAGTTACCATGCTCTTTGTCCCTCCCAAAAAACTTGATATAATCTCCATTTTATGTAGGATAGCTTGCTCATTATGTAGTAATTCCGATGGAGCATTTAGAGGATGTGTAATGATCATAAATTCAAACTTGCTCTAATAAATTAGAAAATCAAAGTCTGATATGAAGGGGGAGGAGATTGTGCGAAATTCGATATTATCAAGTGCGACCGGGAAATAAATTTGATGGCTAAATGTAGTTGGAAAACAGGTGAAAAACAGAAAAAAGGCAGTTAACTGGATGTTAAGGTTGTATTTTTGTATTGATGTCGTTTTCATTGATATTTCCAGGTGTAAGTCCATTCCTACCACGCTCACTCCCATATCGCTTGGTCGCAATTATGGTATGCCTTAGGACATGGAGGGAGAACGGTTTATGAGGCTTCTACCTGATGGAGGCGTTGAATCATGCGTATACTAATCGGTAGCCCGGTGCACCAGAAACCGGAAACATTGTCTTTATTTCTTCAAGCTTTGGAGCGACTGGAGGCACCTGACGTGCTGCCCGATTATTTATTTGTGGATGATAATGACAATCCGACTTCAAGCCAATGGCTTGCCGATTTTTCCAATCGACTGCCAGGCAGGGTTTTGCCCTTGTTGACAGGCTCACAGCAAGTGGAGAACCGAAGTGATGAGCACACTCATTATTGGCCGCCTGCCCTCGTCTGGAAAGTGGCTGATTTTAAAAATCGTCTTATTGATTATGCACTTCAGCATAATTATGACGCGCTGTTTTTGGTCGATTCAGACCTGATTCTCCATTCCCGTACCTTATGTAAACTGGTAGAGGCGGAGAAGGATATTGTATCTGAGATTTTCTGGACACGCTGGCAGCCGGAGGGGCCTCTATTGCCTCAGGTGTGGGTTAGTGATGAATATAATTTGTTCCATCGTGAAGAAGGCGAAGTGTTGTCGGCAGAGGAGCGAGCGCAACGCGAGTTGCATTTCATACACCAATTGCACGTTCCTGGTTTGTACGAGGTGGGTGGTCTAGGCGCTTGCACCCTAATCCGCAGACGTGCACTGGAAGCAGGGATTCACTTTGGTAAAATCAAAAACGTTTCCTATTGGGGAGAAGATCGACATTTCTGTATTCGGGCAGCTGCATTTGGATTTCCACTTTTTGTAGATACACACTATCCGGCGATGCATCTGTACCGGGAAGCGGATAGAATAAAGGCAGAGCAGCTACTATTCACCCTAAAGTATTTTACAACGAGTGGTGTTCATACGGACCATTCAGAACATTTAGCATATCTGGATCACTCCGATACTTCTACTAACTCTCCTGCCTTCAATCGTTCTGCATCATCAAGTCCCTCTAAGTTCCCTGAACCTCCTGTTATACCGTATGATCTCCGTGAGTCAGCTGTCTTTGCCAAGTACACTGCAGATTCTTTTGCTGTACCACAAACATTCTCTGGTCCACGACAAAGTGAACTTCATACGCCGCCTGTCTCCAAACCCAAATTGACGCTGACCATGACGGTATACAATGAGGCAGATCGCAAGCTCATTGACGTGCTGCGGAGTCATCGGGAATATATTGATGAAGCGGTCATTATTGATGATGGCAGTCAGGATGATAGCGGAGAGTTGTGCCGCGAGATCCTGAAGGGAATCCCATTGCGTTTAATACGCAATGAAACAGCTTCTTTTACCAATGAATTAGAGCTGCGAAAACAGCAGTGGAGAGAGACGTTGGCATCCTCTCCCGAATGGATATTAAACATGGACGCTGACGAAATGTTCGAATCCCGTTTTGCTCAAGGGGTACATTCGTTGTTAGCAGGAACGAAAGCGGATACGATTTGTTTCAGGTTGTTTGATATGTGGACTTCCACGCATTATCGCGATGATGATTATTGGCAGGCTCATCAGTATTACCGTCCTTTTTTAATTCGATATAAGGAAGGGTTTTCTTATAAATGGAAGGAGCAGTCCTTGCACTGTGGGAGATTTCCCGAAAATGTGCTTGACCTACCCAGTGAAATCAGCAACTACCGTATCCAGCATTGGGGATGGTGTACACCTGCTATTCGCATGGCCAAATTTCAGCGATACCAGTTGCTTGATCCAAGTGCTCGTTATGGCTGGAAAGAGCAATATGAATCTATTTTGGACCCGAACCCCCGACTCACGCTTTGGGTAGATCAGGACAACATAAATGCAGAAAAAGAAACTGCACCAGAGTATGAAGCTGCCGATGATGTGAACGCCATGGATGTTGCTGAGATTGCGAGTGTCCAGGTTATTAATAATTCCGACCTACAAATAAAAAGTGAAACAAAGGACTTACTTTATAGTAAATGCAAACTGTGTGGCTCATCTGACACGGCAGTATTTCATAGCTATGAACGCTTTACCTTGATGGGATGCGGCTCCTGCGGATTGGTTTTTCGTAATGATGTAGATCATATACAGCCAGAGGATATGATTGCAAAAATTTATAATGCCGAATGGGTTGCTATGCGGGATAGTGCAGCAACTTCAACTTATGGAGATCATGCCCTTTTTGGACTTATGCTGCTGGATATGTTCAGTACCAGTAAAGGAAAATTGCTTGAGATTGGATCAGGTACCGGAGAATTTATTCATGCTGCCCTTCAAGCCGGCTGGGATGCAGTGGGCATTGAACCTTCCATAGACTCGCGTGCTTACGCCAAATACAAATATGACGTGGATTTATTGCCGGGTTACTGGGGCGATGAAGCCGAAGAAGATACTCAAACCGAAGAAGCACATGAAATACAGGAATTGAATGAAGAACAAGAAGCAGAAGAAGATACTGACTTATCACTGGATCACAAATACGAGGCCGTAGCATGCTGGCATGTGCTGGAGCATATTGCGGACCCTGTTACATTTTTGACAGATTTACGCGAACAGCTTCAACCTGACGGGACGTTGTATATTACGGTGCCCAACAAAAACTCGTTCACCAATGAGGCTTATGGTGTTTATTCGCCTTTATTTACGGAGGAAGATCATTTGTATCATTATTCTGAGCATACGCTTGCGCTCTTACTGGAAAAGTCTGGCTTCCGCCCAGTGGCTATGTTCACCCGCCAACTTCCCTCTGGTTTGGATGCCCTGCTGCAAGCCCATCCTTTGTACGGTGAGCTTGCCTTTACGGAGCAAATGGGATTGTTAGCCAAACTTCAAGGCGAGAAACGGGGTCATGAACTGTGCTGTGTCGCAAGAGTAATTTAATCATCCCTAAAAGGAGGCAGCATCCATGAACATGTCTGACCCGTATCTGTCTCGCTTTTTTGTATATTCTGATCCCAACTCCTCCAGCATGATTTACAGACTCCCCCAAAGCTGGTGGAGTCGCCCCTATGAGTATGAGTGGTGTCTTCAATTTATGTCTGGGCAAGATACAGTGCTGGACGCAGCATGTGGAATCCCACATCCATTCAAATTTGAGTTGGCCCGCCGTTGCGCTCAGGTCTATGCCTGCGATCTGGATATTCGGATCATTTCCGTGGATGCCATTTTGGCCGAGGTGCGGCGGGATATCGGAGAGGAGGCTGCCGAGCGCATTCAGGAGATTTTGCCAGTTCGGCTCCACTCCGCACATGCCAATCTGACGGCTCTGCCCTATGAGGATGCCAGTTTTGACAAAATTGTATGTATTTCGGTGCTGGAGCATTTAACACCTGATGAATCTTTGGCAGCCTTACGTGAATTTCACCGGACCTTACGCGATGACGGAATGCTTCTGCTGACGTTTGATTACCCTACAGTGGACCTGTCAGCGATGGAGCAATGGATAGAGCAGGCGGGATTTTCGTATTGGAATGGTGTGGATCTCAAGCTTCCACGGGGTGCTTTACACACGGATATGTGGGGTGGTTTGCATTGTTTCAGGACTGTTTTAAAAAAATATAAGAGTTAGCGGTATGCGCAATGAGGTTTACACGGACCTCTCTTATTGCTTATCATGAGAGGGGTTAGAGTTGTAAACCTACATAGGAAAGGAATGACTGATAACTACATGAACAATGCACCTGTGTTGAAGAAACCTGAGGCTATGGTATTTGATATGGACGGTACACTTTTTCAGACGGAGACGCTATTGCTTCCTGCGTACCACAAGCTGTTTGATACGCTGCGCGCCGAAGGGCTTTATGAAGGAGAGACTCCTCCCGAGGAGCTTATTTTGAATAGTTTGGGCATGCTGCTGGATGAAATCTGGAGAAGAGTGATGCCGGAAGCCAGCGAAGCGGCCCATAGAAGAGCGGACGAGCTGCTGCTTCAGCTGGAACTGGAAGGATTGAAGAACGGAAGTCATGCCCTGTATCCACATGTAAAAGAAACACTCCAGACCCTTCATGAGCAAGGTGTTCGATTGTTCGTAGCCAGTAACGGGCTGGAGGACTATGTAAAGGGGATCGCTGCTGCGTATGAAATGGTTCCCATTTTTGAAGGACTGTACAGTGCTGGGGAGTACAGCACGCTTTCCAAAGTGAATTTGCTGGAAATTCTGTTGAGCAAGCACGATATTTCGAACGTATGGATGGTAGGAGATCGTTCCTCAGATGTGGAAGCAGGCAAAAAGAACGGACAGACGGTGATCGGTTGCGCTTATGCTGGATTTGGTGTGAACGATGAGTTGAAGGGGTCCGATGCGATTATTACAGACTTTACGCAACTGCTTACACTTTATAAAAACGCCGAGTAACTGTGAAACACAGGTAATTGGTTATAAATAGGCTCGACGCACCATATAATTAAAACATGCTGGTACTGTCGGGCAGACGAAAAAAGAAAGGAAGGCAGCCACTTTACGTGGAGCCTTCCTTTGTCTTATTCTCTGTCTTATTCTCTGTCTTATTTTCTGCTTTATCTTCTGTTTTATCTTCTGCTTTGTAGTCCGTCTGAGGCTTAGGATTAATTTGTGTGTGGTAGACCCACAAAGCATATTCCATGGGCTTGGCGATGGAACGGCGATAGGTTTCTTTTTCACCAATACGTGAAAAGACCTCACGGGCTGGCTTCGGGTTGACTTCCAGCACGTATATATGACCGTCCTTATTAATTGCCAAATCGAGCGCAAGCTCGCACAATGCCCCGTAGCTTTCTTCCAGATATGCAGCGATGTCCAGTCCGAGTTTTTCCCCTTGCTTGATGATTTTCTCTCTATGGCTTTCATCACGAATCCATTGCGTCAGCAATTGGCTCATCGGTACCGCCTTGCCTCCACCATGCAGGTTGGAAGTGACACTCCGATGTGCCCCGATTCGCCCGGCGCATCCGGTTAGCTCCCATACTCCTTGGCTATTTTTCTGTACCAGCATACGGTAATCATGGACTCTGCCATTCGGCAACTGCACAGGAATGCCTTCCTGAACAATGTAGTTATCCATGTTCCAGCTGCTCAGACGCGGCTCCAGACGGTCTAGACGTACCCGCTGCTGGGGAATAATATGGCGTTTGCGATTGCGGCCCTCAATCAGATACAGGCCTCCTTGCTTGTTAACAGGTTCAATACGTAAAATGCCGCGGCCTCCCGTACCGTTAATCGGCTTGAGGTACACTAGTGAATTCTGTTTAAGCATCCGTTTTACACTATGAAATCCACTGAACAGCTCTGTTGCAGGCAAATGGGCGCGAAAGGCAGACCTCCTCGCAAGCTGCTGATGAATGACCCACTTGTTACTCAGCGGTCGGTTTAAATATACAAGGTCTGTGTATTGCAATCGGAACTGCTTCAACTGACGATATCGCTCACTGCGCTGTACCCGGCAACGGTCGAAAATCATATCTGGAAACTCTCGCCATTTTCGGGTCCATTTTCCGCTGTGTGGATCATAGATTTGGGCAAGGAGCAGCCTGCGATCCTTGTGGACATCTGCAGGAGTGAATACATACATATCCAGTCCCAGCCTTTTCCCTTCTGCAATCATGCGCTCATATATGTCGCGCTCCTCCAATTGCTTCTTGTTGTTCAAATACAAGGTCATGATGCCTAGGACAGGTTTTGGCACAGCATTCCACCTTCCTCTGCCGTCTGCTTATCTTGGGATAACTCCCCGTGAAATATCAGCGTGGGTTTCCCGGTCGGTCCAGTCGTCATTTCGTGCGCAACAAGTCCAGCGCGGAAACAGGTTTTGAGACTGGACATATTGTCGGCGGCTACGCTGCACGTCAGACGGCGCAGCTGTTTGAGCTGGGCGGACAGCAGTCTAGCGCCCAGTCTGCGGCCCCGGTAAATCGGACGAACAATTACGATGCAAGCATCCTTCCCGTAATTCAGAGCGAGGGAAAATCCCGCAATCCGCAGCCCCTTCTCCGTGCGCACATATGCGCACAAGAGGGAGGAGCCGGGGGTGTTCAATAGCTCGGGCGTTAAAACTGCCAACTGCCGCAGAGCATTACGAGTAATGCGCATGCCCCCTGAACTGCGGGCCAAAAACAGCAACTGTCGTCGTCTCAGTAGCCAGCTCCGGGCAGGCAAATGTTGAACATCGCTAATTTGCGGCATGATTCCACTTCCTTGATCATGATTTCAATCGTCCGGCCAAAAAGGAGCTGTACTGGAATATGCGTCTAAGCGACTTTTGGCGGATTTCCGGCTCGTCAAATTTCATCGGTTTGGCATTGGCCTCAAAAAACCAGAGTGTTCCGAGCGTATCCACGCCCAAATCCATGGACATTTCGCCGTGAGAAAGACCGGATGCGCGTTCAATTTGACGTGCAATCTGTATGGCCGTACTTTTAACTTTGCTCAGTAGATCCGTGCTGTCCTCAGGCCCAAACAGCGAGGACAGTAGCTTGAACGGGTCCTCTACACTCCCGCCACGCGGGACATGTGTGGTGATGCTCCCTTTACCCGCCAGTCTGGCACCGACCCCGGTTATACTCCAGGAGCCACGGATATTTTTTTGTACCAGGATACGCAGGTCGAAGGGTTTTTTCTGATAGGTTGCCAGATCGATACCCTGTTGAATGATATAAGGCGAGTTGCCTGCTTCCCGGCGGATACGTCCCCACAGCCGGGATAGCGATACAGATTTGTAGGTTACACTTTTTTTGTCATGCTGAATGGTCAGTCTGTAAGCCATGAGATGGTCTGGGTGGAATTTAAGAATCATAATCCCTTTTCCGGCCTTACCGTTTTCCGGCTTGAGATACAGGTATGGATACGCAGACAGCATTTTTCCTAATGAAGACAGGTTGCTTAACCGTTTGGTTGCCGGAACAAGCTGACGAGTGGTTTCCGAGGTACGCAACCACTTGAACAGTTCCCATTTGTTAAAAAAGCCTGGATTGTACAGTTCAATGCCTGAGGCATGTGAAATTTCATCCAACTTTGTGCGCACAGAGGTTTTAAGTTCATAATTACGGTTTGGGATGCGATTATAAATGACCTGTGGAGGTGGGAAATTCTGTTCCTCCCACGTCTGTAAGCTCTTGTTGAAGACATAGCCCTTAACCGTCTCATCTGCCAGTTTCAGGTCCCTGACGGTAACAATGTACACCTGATATCCCATCCGTGTTCCCGTTTCAAGAATATCCCTGAAATTGCGCTGATTGCCCTTGAAAAATTGCCCTTCGTCGTGCACTGTCAATACAGCAACGACTGGCTTATGCTCCGCCCGGGTATTCATAGTTCCTCTTTTCTGCGGAATTTACTGAGGTAAAGACAGTGGTCCAAAATATGCTCCACGGATGCTTTACCCTCCGCACGCAACGATGGATGCTGAAAAATGGATCGGCCTGGCTTGGAGTTGGCTTCAAACATCCATACCTTTTCATCCTGATCAATGCCCAGATCAAAACCGATTTCACCCAGTAGATGCTGGTGGTGGTGTTCAATGGCTTCAGCGAGCGTAACTGCTACATTCTTGGCACGTTGAAGCACTTCACCCGCCCGGTCTCCGAATACCCGGTTCAACGCCTGTTCAGGTGTCATAAGGGAGCCGCCATTTTTGATATGGGTTGTGACACTGCCACGTCCGGATTTTTTGGCTCCAATGCCGACAACGACCCACTGGTTATTTCCATTTTTATGCATGTGAAACCGGAAATCAATCGGGCAATTGTCAATCTCGATCAGCTGGATGCCCTGTTGAATGACATAACCCTTTAGCATCTGTCCCTGATTGGAGTGAAGCATCCTGAGCATGGAGTTAAAAGAGGTGAATTTTAGCAATACATTGCTATTTTTCTTACGGTACCTCACATAATATCCTTGCTTGGGAACATGGGACAGACGGTAGATTCCTTTACCGAGACTGCCTCCACTTGGCTTGTAATAAGCAAATTGATGTCGCTCCAGCATACTTCGGATACGTTCAGAGCTGGGATTCGTGTATGATTCAGGGACATAGCGGTTAACATCTGGGTTATTCTCCAGCAGATTATAGATATCGGACTTATTGAAAAAGCTCCAGTTAAAGAAGGGAATTCGTTTGCGGGAAAAGCGTTCGCGTAGTTGATTGATCGCTGGGGAAAAATCAGAGCGACGGCTCGGCAAACGATTATAGATCACGTCTGGCAAAGGTACAAGTTTACGTGTAAATTCCCCGCTGGATGACAGAAAATAGCCGTTAATCGTATCATTTTGCCAGTTGATATCCCGAGGGGTGAAGGCAAAAATATACGATTTTTTGCTACCTTCCTTCAGCAGTTGCTTAATAAAGCCTGTGCGTGATCCGAAAGGGCGAGTGGTGGAGGTGGTACCGTCAGACAGCACGCCAATCAACGGCCCTAGCTGTATATCACCATCCAGATTTCGCAAATAGATGGACCCGCTTTTGGGAACACGGATTGCGTTACGTAAGCCGGAGGTCAAGTATAGATGGCGTCCCGCCTTCTGAATTGGTTTTACTGTAGCGGGGATCTGATCCTTACCGAGCCGCAGACGAACGGACTTGGCTCCGGATAATTTAAGGCTTTTCAACAAGGCAGTGGATATATACGCCACCTTGTCGGGCTGCTGTGAGAAATGCACATTGCAATGCGTTAAACTCATCTGTTTATCCTCCTATACCGTATGTTCAAGGGAGGCGTCCGCGCCCTTTGGCCCTGTCGCTTTGGAATGGGTCATTAAATATCGAGCATATTCGAGCGGGCGGTTGACCGACTGGAAAGCGCACTCTGGCTGACGGGTCTGAAAAAAGGAGGCCCGCCCAGGTCGGGAATTAACCTCCAATAGCCAGATGTTCCCGATCCGGTCAATACCGTAATCAATTCCCAACTCGCCAAGGCGGCCATAACGTTCCTCCAGCGCCCTGGTAATGGTCAAGGACAGCGTCATCATCTGCCTGATGATGAGACGCGTGGTGTCCGCGCCAAATTGTTCACGAAGGTAAGGCTCAGCAGGATGGGCTTCGCCTCCACCGTGCAGATTAGAAGTCAGGGTTCCTTTTCTGCCTTCTCTTACGGCAAAGCCCGTCAGGCACCAATAGCCGTTTCCATCCTTTTGCATGAGTGCGCGAACATCAAAGGGATGATTGCTTTGGCTTGTTAATTTCAAATAAGGCTGCACGATATAAGCGCGTTTGTGTGCAATTCCGTGGATCCATGACAATCCTGCATCCAATTCGGAAAACGAGCGCCGGAACGGGCGGTTACGGGAGTCTCTACCCTGTACAAGTAGTCCCTGACCTCCTTCTGCCAGCCGGAGATACAGTGTGCTCTTGCCATGTGTTCCGGTCTGTGGCTTCATAAACAGCTCCGAATGGCGTCGTAGCCATTCCACAAGCTGAGTCGTGTCCCGGTAAGGCGCCGTAGGCGGCACAAAGGGACGCACTTTATCTACCGCATGCAAAGCGCGATACACCTGCCATTTGCCAGGTAAGTTACGCGACCAGTAGATGAGCTTGCGCGATTTTTGCTCCGCCATGTCTTCCAGTGTGCGCCTGACATTCTGGCTCTCGTGGACATGGAGACAGCGGTTATACACAATGTCCGGCAACGGAAAGCGGCCGGATGTCCATACTCCGTTACGATAAACATAACCTCGTATGGAGTGATCTTCAGGTGAGACTCCTTCGGCGGTAAACGCCATTACGCTAAGACCAGAGCGCCTGCCCAACAGACTTAGCCTGCGGCAAAAATCGGCTTCGGTAATAGGGGGAGTGACGGCCTGATTCCGGCTAACAAGCACGCCCAGCGTACCTGGCACAACAAGAGACACCGACAACAGCTCCTTTGGCAGCCAGACTCTGGAAGAGATGAATTCATTTGAAGCCGGCTGAATAACAGCAGTATTCAATCATTTTTTTTACGGACGGGCGAGTTTTCTGATCATTTAACGGCGTGTTGTCATTCTTTGATGGCTTCGAATTGACCTCCAGCAACCAGATGCGCCCTGTGCTATCTATTGCCAGATCAATACCAAATTCCGCGAAATGGGCGGGAATTTCTTTTTCCACTCCGCTTGCGATATCCAGTGCTGCTGTTTTCAGAGAGGTATGCCCATTCGATTTAACGGTTGCGGGCAGCGTGGTTTTGGCAAGTGCTTCCTTGACTGTGCTCAGCGTGCCGCCTCTTGCCAGATTGGACACAAAGTGGCTTCCTCCAGCGATCCGGGCGACAATGGATGTTACGGTCCAGGTTCCGGACGAATTTTTCTGTACAAGCGCACGAAAGTCGACCGGACGCTTACCGTGATCAATCAAGGTAAGTCCCTGTTGGAGTTGAAAGCGTGTTGTTTTCATTTTTCCCGCTAAGCTTTTGTACAGCTTATCTACGTTGGCATACGTTTGCTTGCGGGGCGTGCCCGCTGTTGTGGATAACACCGAAAAGGTGCCATCGGTTTGCTTGTTAATGCGCATTATGCCTTTACCTAAGCTTCCGCGCACTGGCTTGAGAAAAACAGCGGGATACTGGTTGCACATTTTTTTGAAAACAGCAAAGGTTTGCAGCAAGTGGGACTCGGGTAAATACTTGCGCAGGGAAGAATTTGATTTAAGCGCATCAAATACTTCATTCTTATCCAGAAACTTTTCGTTAAAAATGGTCGTGCCGTACTGCGATTTTACTTCTTTCATGAAATGCTGTACGCTAGTTCTGTTCTCGAGTTTACGGGAGGTAAGACGATTATTGACGACATCGCCTGCGGGCATGACCGTCTTTTTCCAGCCTCCGTCATACACCCATCCCTGAACTCGCCCGGGCTGACTTCCGATATGCTCCGGGGTGAAAAAATACACATATGCTCCTTGTCTGCGGCATTCCCCGACTAGTTCACGGCAGAACAGGGTGATCGACCCGAAAGGCTTGTCGGGCTGTTCGGGATAGTCCCGACTGACCAGCACGCTAATAAGTGGGCCCACTCGAAGTGTCCGGCGACCTCGGCTGTAGGTTACTCGCAGATCACAATTGGCATGAAGCCCCATTTTTCGGGCTAGCACGCTTCCCACACGTAGGCCGCTGTAGCGGGGCACCGATATGACGGTAACCTCTTGGCGGAACGAACCGAAGGCGAGCTGAACGGGGTGGCCAGCGGATATTTTCCATTTGCGAAGCAGGGACTCGCCGACCATGAGTACGTCATCCTGCAAGATGCCCGATCCGATGATTTGAATCGTTGTTTTTTTGATGGACATCGTGGATCTCCTTCCGGGCAGCAACTTGATGTCTTGAAAGTAACGGGAAACGTGAATGGGCTGTAATAGCACTGATTCATCATATGAGGACATATATCCCTTGGTGATTGACGGACAATGTGAAATGTTGACACTAAACTTGTATTGGAGGAATAAACAATCATGAACATCTATGACAAAGCCCATGATTTAGCGAAAGCATTGAAGGAAAGCAAAGAGGTAGAGGAAATTACGTCAGCGATGAAGCTGATCGAAACCGATCCAGAAGCCAAGAAAATGCTCGACGATTTCCGTGAACGCCAAATGGAAGTACAGCAACGGATGATGAGCGGCGATATGCCAGCACAGGAAGAGATGGAAAAGATGGAGAAGCTGTTTGAGGTACTTAGCTTGAACCTCAACATCCGACGCCTGTTCGACGCTGAACGCCGCTTGAGCGTGATTATTGAGGATGTTAACAAAATTATTGCAGACAGTCTTCAAGATTTGTACGGTTCATCTCTGTAAGTTTGTCTCATATTCCTTCCTGTCCTCTCATAGACTAGATACATAGAGTCACAGGGAGAGGAAGGGATACGATTGGGTTCTTTTAAAAAATGGAAACACGGTTCGTACACACTGATTGCGCTGGCTATGGTCTTGGTTGCGTTACCACGCATCTCGCTTGCAGGCGGTTTGAACTGGGTCAACGGCTTTGGGATAGTATGGGTACTTTTTGCGCTGCTAGTCATCGGGGCGAACATGCATTTTTTGCTGGGTGTGGATGAGGAAAAGCGCAAAACGCTGGAGCGTGTGCGGCGGGCCAAAATGCAGCAGTGGCAGATGAAATGGGATAAAAAAGCTGACAAAGGTAGCATGCAGTGAGTTTTTTTTAGCTTGTCCTGGGATTGCCCCCAGATACAAATCAATCATAGTAAGAAGCGGTCCTTGTAATAGAGGGGATCGCTTTTTTGCTATTTCCGAAGCAGAAAACTCAAAATGAACAAAGGTCTAAAATAAAGGTATTTTGTGCTATAATAGATACAGAATGATACAGATTGAACGTTGGGGGTGTAACAGAGTTGGACGGGCTAGATGAAACAGTTACGAAGCATGAGCAGCTATTGCGACATATCGAGCAGTTGAAAATAGGCTCCAAAATTTCTGTGCGCAGGTTGGCTAAAGAAATGAGCGTCAGCGAAGGAACGGCCTATCGGGCCGTGAAGGAAGCCGAGAACCTGGGAATTGTCATTACCAAGGAACGGATCGGAACAGTACGAGTAGAGAAGCGTCCGCGCGGCTTGTCCGAGCAGCTGACCTTTGCAGATGTCGTGAATATTGTAGAGGGACATGTGCTGGGCGGAAGTGAGGGGCTGGAGAAGCCCTTGCACAAGTATGTTATTGGGGCGATGCGCGAGGAAGCTATGGCCCGTTATATTGACGCTGGCAGTTTGCTGATCGTTGGTAACCGTGAGGATGCGCATTCACTTGCATTGGAGCAGGGGGCAGGTGTGCTGATTACAGGGGGATTCGGTACGAGCCGAGAGGTTAAGCAGCTCGCAGACAAGATCAGTCTGCCGATTATTTCCTCACGCCATGATACTTTTACAGTGGCATCTATGATTAATAGAGCCATATTTGACCGCTTGATCAAAAAGAAAATTATGCTGATTGAAGACATTGCGGCAGGCAAACCGAAAACGTTGACCTTGAAAATCAACAGCACGCTTACCGAGTTTGAAGAACTTTCGGTGACGACTGGACATCATCATTTTGCAATAGTGGATGAATGGAATCGTTTAATTGGTATCGTCAGCCGCAAAGATGTGGAGGGGCTTCAACCTGAGCATACGATGGATAAATGTCTGATCCGCAATCCGATAACGGTCACTTACCAGACCTCGCTGGCTTCAGCCGCGCAAATGATGGCGTGGGAAGGTGTGGATTACTTGCCGGTCGTGGACCGCAACCGCAAGCTGCTCGGGTCCGTTACACGGCGTGAGGTGCTGGAGGCGCTGCGTAACGCCCAAAAGCAGCCACAACTTGGCGAGACGTTCGACCAGTTGATCTGGAACGGGTTTGCTGAAGAGCGTAATGAGGATGGATCGTTATTTTTCCGCGGTTTTATCATTCCGCAAATGGCGACCAATTTAGGTACGATCTCGGAAGGCGTACTGGTCAACGTGATGACACAAGCGGGCTACCGGGCAGCTAGAGACATGACCGGCAAGGATTATGTGCTGGACAATTTAACGACTTATTTTATTAGACCCGTACAGATAGAGGATGCTGTCGTTCTTCGTCCGTTGTTGCTTGAGATGAGTCGCCGTACCTGCAAGCTAGAAATTGCAATTTCACGGGAAAATCATTTGGTATGCAAAGCAGTGATGACGCTTCAATCCATTGAACATGGTTAGTCTACCAATGGATTGGAACAAGGTGTGAAGGCGAATAGATCGACTTAGTGGCTTTCAGGCAATCTTTCTTTTGCTTCCAGCCAAATTTGCAGCACACCTTCCATTACAAGCATCGTTTTGACCTGGATCGTATACTCCTTGTCACGAACGGTGTATTTTTTTTGGTGCAGCAACATACGTACCAGCTTGCTGTCAGAGTCAATCTCAAACATATCTCTGCCACGCAGCACCTCCAGATCACGACTGACACGGCGCAGAAGTTCCTTTAGGTTAATAGAATCAATTTTTTCGGCCGAAGCTTCCTCCGGAATCAGCTTGATCTCTTTGACAACGGTTTGGCGCTTGCTGTATTTGCGCAATGTTTTGTTGTCCTCCTCGGCTTGCTGGAGCTGGAATTGAAGATCCTGGTTGTTCGTCCATAGCTGATTGAAGCTGGCATGCCAGATGGCATTGTAGATCATTCCTCCCGTAATCATACCGAGTACAAAGACGGAGGATAATTGCATAAAAGGGCGCAGGCGCTCAAAAGGGGGGACTCTCATAGTCGTTTCACCTCACGGCCGTCCGTTGCCGCATACCCACTTGACCAGCTCTGCACCCATATGAGCGCCTAAAAAGGCGAAAATCAAATACAATATCTGCTTAATGGCAGGTGACAAATTACCATCTAACATATTGCTTTCAATAACCCGGATCGGGTCCATCGTCCCCCCCACAGCGGCGGCAAGCGCCCATATTTTAATTCTTCCAGCAACCTCCAGCATGGTCTGGGTAGGCGGCTGAAGCGATACCACAGCTCCCATTCCGCCGAGCATGGCTCCCCCGAGCACGATGCCGAAGGCAATGAAGAAGTCGAGAATCGCTTTGGATATAAAAGTGCTCATGCTCTTTTCCTCCTTAGGTATACGAATCAGGACGGCGCTTGTCCGCCGAGGTCTGTACTTTTTATTCTATGGGCGCTACTAACGCGGATATGATAAAATAGTTTGAAGAAAATCAAGCGGTGAAAGGAAGAGAAGCGCATGAGTTCATTTGTGCATTTGCATGTTCATAGCGAGTACAGCCTGCTGGACGGCGCGGCTCGTACCGCGGAGTTGGTCAAACAGGCATCAGCTTACGGAATGAAGGCGCTGGCCCTTACAGATCACGGGGTCATGTACGGTGCCATTCCTTTTTATAGAGCGTGTGTAGAGAACGGCATTAAGCCGATTATCGGGTGTGAGGCCTATATGACGGCAGGATCGCGCAAGGAGCGTGGCAGCCGGAAGGATCAGCCCATATATCATTTAATTTTGCTCGCCAAAAATAAAACAGGCTATCAAAATCTGATGAAGCTGTGCTCCATCGGCCATTTGGAGGGCTTTCACTACAAGCCGCGCATCGACATGGAGGCTTTGGCTGCCCATCATGAAGGCATCATATGCCTGAGCGCTTGTTTGGGCGGTGAAGTGCCGCAGCATTTACTGCATGGTCGGGAAGCTGAAGCACGACGAGCAGCGGAGCGATATCGTAACATTTTTGGCGATGATTTTTATCTGGAACTCCAGGATCATGGTCTATCGGAGCAAAAACGCGTAAATCCTCTCTTGATCGCACTGGCGAAGGAACTGGATATTCCACTGGTGGCGACGAATGACGTGCATTACTTGACTGAGCCAGATGCAGACGTGCAGGACGTTCTGATCTGTATCGGGACAGGGAAGACAGTTGACGATGAGGAGCGCTTGCGTATACCAACACGTCAGTTGTATCTGAAAAGTCAGGAGGATATGGCTCGTTTATTCCCGCATGTGGCAGAAGCCATCGCCAACACGGTGCGTATTGCTGAAAAATGCGAACTGGAGCTGGAATTCGGTCAATCCATTTTGCCTGAATATCGTCCGCTGCCGGAAGGAATGACCTCTTCTTCCTATTTACGCAATTTGTGCGTGCAAGGGCTGGAGCATCGCTATGGAAGCGATCCCGGATGGGAGCAGCCGGAAGAACGGGAAAGGCTGAACCAACGGCTAAACTATGAGTTAAATACCATTGACAGTATGGGTTTCAGCGATTATTTCCTGATTGTATGGGATTTTATTGCCTTCGCTCATAAGCATAAGATAGCAACGGGACCGGGGCGTGGTTCCTCAGCAGGCAGTTTGGTTGCCTATGTGCTTAACATCACGAATGTCGATCCGATGAAATACAACCTGCTCTTTGAACGGTTTCTGAATCCCGAACGAATTAGTATGCCGGATATAGATATTGATTTTAGTGATGAACGGCGTGACGAGGTTATCGACTATGTAGTACAAAAGTACGGAAATGAGCATGTAGCGCAAATTATTACCTTTGGAACGCTGGCGGCAAGAGCCGCTGTCCGTGACGTCGGTCGTGTATTGAACGTGCCATATGGCGAGGTGGACAAGGCAGCCAAGCTGATTCCGGCGCAGCTAGGCATTAATATCCGTCATGCGTTGGAAATTACCCCGGAGCTGAAAACGCTATATGAAACGAAGCCCAAGACACGTGAACTGCTGGATATGGCGATCAAGGTTGAAGGAATGCCTCGTCATGCTTCGACACATGCAGCAGGTGTTGTCATTTCGCGGACTCCATTGACCGATGCGGTTCCGCTTCAAGAGGGGAGTGAAGGGGTACCTTTGACGCAGTACTCGATGGAAAATCTAGAGCGCATTGGTTTGCTTAAAATGGATTTCCTTGGGCTGCGTACACTCTCCATTATTGAACGGTGCATACACTGGATTGCGGAAGACCATGGAGAAACGCCTGATTTTAGCCGTATTCCCGATAATGATCCACATACCTATGACTTGCTGGGCAAAGGAGATACAGGAGGCGTATTCCAGCTGGAGTCGGCCGGTGTACGCCGGGTACTCAAGGATTTGAAGCCGAGTGTATTCGAGGATATCATTTCTGTCCTGGCTTTGTATCGTCCGGGCCCGATGGGCTTTATTCCTAACTTTATACAGGCCAAGCATGGTCAGATTGAGATTTCTTATCCGCATCCTGACCTGGAACCGATCTTAAAGGACACGTACGGTATTATTGTGTATCAGGAGCAAATCATGCAGATTGCTTCACGCATGGCGGGTTTTTCCCTGGGAGAAGCCGATCTGTTGCGCCGAGCTGTGTCCAAGAAAAAGCGCGAAGTGCTGGATCTGGAGCGCGGGCATTTTGTCGAAGGCAGTATCAAGCAGGGATATACGGAGGAGGAGGCCGGAAGGGTTTACGATATGATTGTCCGTTTTGCTGACTACGGCTTCCCGCGTGCCCATGCAGCTGCTTATGGTGTGCTAGCATTTCAGACGGCTTATTTAAAGGCCCATTATCCGGTACAATTTATGGCTTCAATGCTGACAGCGGTGATGGGAAGTCATCGAAAAGTGGCTGAATATGTTGTCGAATGCCGTCGTATGGATATCGCAGTGTTGCCACCTGATGTGAATGAGAGCGGGGTGCTGTTTACTCCGTTACAGCAGGGAGGCATCCGCTTCGGCTTGGCTGCGATTAAAAATGTCGGCACACAGGCGATGGAGAGCATTCTCGCTGTTCGCAAGGAACGGCCTTTCGACAGCCTGCTCGATTTTTGTCGACGTGTCGATTTGCGGGTATGTAATAAGAGAGTAATTGAATCGCTTATTCAGGCAGGGGCCTTTGATTCGTTGACGGGTCATCGGGCACAGTTGCTTGCCATGCTGGATGAAACGGTGGATGCAGCCGTCAAATGGCGCAAGGAACGGGATGACTTGCAAATTGATATGTTTGGTTTTGTGGAAATGCCCAATTGGGATATCGAATATCCCAATGTACCCCAATTTAGTGCCAGCCAGCAATTAGAGCTGGAACGTGAACTGCTGGGACTGTATTTATCGGGGCATCCGTTGGATGATTTTGAGTCGCTGTTAGAAAGCAGCGAGGCGGATCGTTTGATGGAGCTGGGCGATGTCCCCGATGAAACGGTTGTTGTGACTGCAGGCATGGTAGTGTCACTCAAAACGATTACGACCAAGCAGGGTAAGGCTATGGCCTTTATTGAGCTGGAGGATCAGATTGAGCGCTGTGAGGTTGTGCTGTTTCCTGAGGTATGGAAGCGAAGCCAGCAGTGGATTGAAAAGGGAGCTTTGCTTACGCTTCGAGCCAAGATGCAGCAGCAGGACGAGCACTTCAAGCTCCTTGCGGATGAGACCGCCCCGCTGGCGGAAGACTCGCTGGCACGGCTCCTCCAGCGCCGACGTGCCAGTACGCGCTCGTCCGCCACAGCTGGAGCATCCGTACCAGCTGCTGGCCCTGCTGCTGGCGTCGCGGGTGGGAGAGCGTCGCGTATGTCGTCTCCGCCTTCGACAGCCACTGCATCTGCTTCGCCTCAACCGAAGGCGGCCCGTCCTGTGACGGCTACTTCACCGCGCGGAGCCGAAGCGGCTCGCGGTGAGCAGGTGCCGGGCCCGCGCAGCGTGGAGTCGACCACTCGTCAGCGGGTGTTTGTCAAAATCACCCGCCAGGCCGAGGAGGACGCCAGCTTGCTGGTCAGTCTCAAGGCACTGCTACAGGAGCATCCCGGTGCTATGCCTACCGTGCTTTTTTATGAGAGCAACCAGCGTCTGCTTGCGTTGAGCGATGCTTACAACATTAAGCCTTCTCCTCAGCTTTTTGATCAAATGGAGTCGATGTTGGGTGAAGGCACGGTGAAAGTCAAATGATAGGCACACAGCAAAGCGCCCTTATTGTAACGGTTTAATGAACATTTTCCTTCCCTCCAGCATACACTTGGAAAACTGGCGGAACAGGAGATTCAACACGTACCCTGCACCATAAGGTCCCGTACGGTGAAAGAATAGAACTGCACGGTGAAAGCGGGAGGGAAATTATGTCCTATGAATATGCAGAAACTTTGTTAAATCGCAGAGGCATTCGGATCGAGTCCATTGCGGACATTGTTTTTCAGCTTCAGCTAAAATATTATCCTCATTTGACGATGGAAGAATGTATAGACAGTGTCAAAGCGGTTTTGCAAAAGCGCGAGGTTCAATATACGTTGCTCACAGGTATTGCGCTTGATGAACTGGCCGAAAAAAAACTTCTCCCCCAGCCATTGCAAGCCATTATGGAGGCTGACGAACCGCTGTACGGAGTGGACGAGACACTGGCTCTTGGAATTACGAGTGTGTACGGTATGATCGGCTTAACCAGTTTTGGTTATCTGGATAAGGAAAAGACGGGGATTATTGAACAGCTGAACCAAAAAGGCAGTGGTATTCATGTGTTTTTAGACGATCTTGTCGCCGGACTGGCTGCCGCTGCTTCTTCGCGCATTGCACATCGGAGCCTCCATGCTAAGCATTATCCTGCATCATTGGATGCTTAATTGACCTGTGTGGACAGAGTTGATGATTTTCTAGGCCCTCCGACGGAACTTGAATGATCAGGAGGGCTTTTGTTGCGGGAAAAAAGTAAGGTATGTTATCATGAGTCTATTATATGGGCTCAAAACTTGAGGCTTAGGGGGTAGAAACAAGGCATGTGGACGGTGATTTATATTGCACCGACGGCCAGACTGGCTGACATGATTAAGCTCAAACTGTCTGAAGAAGGTTTTATGGTGCAGGCCCGGGCCATCAGCGCATCCAAGCAACAGTTTGAGATACTTGTGCCTTCGGGTGAAGTCGAAGAAATACAGGAAGTGCTTAATTCGATTTTGCGCCCTTGAGTCCGGAACGGCGGAAGTGATACAGCAGCATGAGTGGAACAAAGGATGCACGATCGGCGGTAATGTTTTAGTAACAGGCGTTGACGTGTGTATGAACATAATGCTTAGAGGTGCCGCATAGACGGCAGAGGACCTTGTATCGGTTACGGCTGACAAATAAACGGCTGGAGAGGTGTAGTTGTGTTTAAAGATTTATTCCAAAAGAAGCGTAAATACGCGACCATCCCTTCGGAACGGGCGCTGAGCGGCGATCAAGCGGACATGCCGGATCGTCCCAAACGGGAAATTCCCGAAGGTCTTATGACCAAATGTGGCAAGTGCGGAAGTATTCAATACAGCAAAGAACTAGAGAAAAATTTGAAAGTGTGTCCGGTGTGCGGATACCATATGCGTTTGAATGCAATGGATCGCATTCGCATGGTGCTCGACGAAGACACATTTACGGAATATGATGCAGATATGATTTCGGTTGACCCGCTGGACTTTCCGGGATATGCGAGCAAGCTGGAGCAACAGACCCTGAAATCTGGCTTGCGAGAGGCTGTCGTTACAGGCGACGGCCTTATTTATGGACATCCTGTTGTCGTTGCTGTGATGAGCTTTGACTTTTTTACCGGCAGTATGGGTTCGGTCGTAGGAGAGAAAATTACCCGCGCCATTGAGCAAGCAATAGACAAGCGTCTGCCGCTAATTATTTTCTCAACTTCTGGCGGGGCACGTATGCAGGAAAGTATTTTAAGCTTGATGCAGATGGCCAAAACAAGTGCTGCTCTTGCTCGTCTGGATGAGCAGGGCTTGCTCTATATTTCTGTTATCACCGACCCGACTACAGGCGGAGTATCCGCCAGCTTTGCTACGCTTGGAGATATTAATATTGCGGAGCCAGGAGCTGTATTCGGCTTTGCAGGGCGTATTGTAATTGAACAGACAATCAGACAGAAGTTGCCGGATGATTTTCAAACATCCGAATTTAATTTGCAGCACGGACAATTGGATATGGTTGTACACCGCAAGGAACTGCGTGATACCCTCGGGCAACTGCTTGATCTGCACAGTGTGAAAGGGGTGGAATAGATGGCTGGTGAATTGCCTTATGAAAAGCCCCTGGTCGAGATGCGACAGAAGATCGAAGAACTCAAGCAATTCGGACAGGATAAGCAAATTGATTTTACAGATGAAATCAACCGTCTCGAGGACCGTTATCTCGAGATGGAAGAAGAAATATATTCGAACATTACAGCACCACAAAAAATGCATTTGGCCCGTCATCATCAAAGACCAACGTCTCTTGATCTGATTGAGCAGGTGTTTACGGACTTTATTGAATTACACGGCGACCGCTTGTTTGGAGACGATCTGGCGGTTGTGGGCGGAATTGCCAAGCTAAATGGTATTCCGGTGACCGTCATTGGTCAACAGCGTGGTAAGGATACGAAAGATAACATTGCACGTTTCTTTGGTAGTGCTCATCCGGAAGGATTTCGTAAAGGCTTGCGTCTGATGCAGCAGGCTGATAAATTCAAACGCCCAATTATTACATTCATTGATACGAAGGGCGCTTATCCGGGTAATACAGCAGAGGAGAGAGGTCAATCGGAAGCGATTGCCCGCAACTTGCGGGAGATGGCAAAGCTTTCGGTGCCTGTTATTTGTGTGGTCATCGGCGAGGGTGGAAGCGGCGGTGCGCTTGCGTTTGCAGTCGGTAACCGTGTGCTGATGCTGGAACATGCCATTTATTCGGCCATTTCTCCAAACGGTGCTGCCTCGATTCTATGGAAAGATGCTTCCAAGGCCGATCAGGCAGCTGAAGCCATGAAGATTACGGCTAATGACCTCCTGCGCATGGAAATTATCGAGGATATTGTGCCGGAGCCGAAAGGAGGCGCGCATCGTAACTATGAAGTGACCGCTGCCGCAATCAAGGAGCTATTGGAACGTCATTTGGCAGACCTTACGAATATGAGCTGCGATGAATTGAGGGAAGATCGGTATCAAAAATTCCGAAAAATAGGTCAATACACCTTCTTGAAGTCTTCGGAATCTGAGCCTATGTTGTAATACGCTGTAAACGGGTAACAATAAATATGACGAACTTCCTATACAAATAGGAAAAAGTGTAGTAGATTTAATTGTTGGAAAAAGATATAAAGAGTAGCACCTTTGAAAACGGAGGAAAAACCCAAATGCGCAAAACTAAGATTGTATGTACCATCGGTCCTTCCAGTGAGTCATTGGAAAATGTGAAGAAACTGATTTTGGCTGGTATGAACGTAGCCCGCCTGAATTTCTCTCACGGTGATTTCGAGGAGCATGGCAACCGGATTAAAAACATCCGTCAAGCTTGTAAGGAGCTTAACAAGAACGTTGCTATTTTGCTCGATACGAAGGGGCCGGAAATCCGGACAGGAAAGCTCGAAGTTGAACCTATTGAGCTTGTTCAGGACGAGTTCATTACGCTGACAACGGAAGAAATTCTCGGTACGCAAGATCGTATTTCTATTACGTACAAAGATCTTCCCTCGGACGTGGAGCCCGGCTCCACCATTCTGATCGACGATGGTCTGATCGGACTCACCGTTATTGAAGTATCAGGCACTGAAATCAAATGCCGCATTGTTAATGGCGGAACGATCAAGAGCAAGAAGGGCGTTAACGTTCCAGGCGTCGCTATTTCTTTGCCTGGTATTACGGAAAAAGATGCTAATGATATCATTTTCGGTATTGAGCAGGACATTGATTTCATCGCGGCTTCTTTTGTTCGTAAAGCAAGTGATGTGCTGGAAATCCGCGAATTGCTGGCGAAACACAACGCAAGTCATATTCAAATCATCTCCAAAATAGAAAATCAGCAAGGTGTTGACAACCTGGATGAAATTTTGGAAGCTTCGGATGGCCTGATGGTTGCTCGTGGTGACCTCGGTGTGGAAATTCCTGCTGAAGAAGTGCCTCTGGCGCAAAAATTGATGATTAACAAATGTAATGTAGCTGGCAAGCCTGTTATTACGGCAACACAAATGCTGGATTCCATGCAACGTAACCCGCGTCCGACTCGTGCGGAAGCAAGTGACGTGGCGAATGCTATTTTTGACGGAACAGACGCAATTATGCTGTCCGGCGAAACAGCTGCGGGTAAATATCCGGTAGAATCCGTATTGACGATGTCACGTATTGCAGAAAAAGCTGAGTCTTCTCTGAACTACCGTGATTTGTTCAAAAAACAAAGAACGGCTCAAGAAATTAGTATTACAGAAGCAATCAGTCAATCTGTTTCTATTTCTGCACTTGACCTGCATGCCAAAGCGATCCTGACGTCCACACAAAGCGGAACAACGGCGCGTATGATTTCTAAATACCGTCCTGAAGCTCCGATTGTTGCTGTTACAACACAGGAAAGAACAGTTCGCCGTTTGGCTCTGATCTGGGGCGTACATGCAGTACAAGGCAGACCAGTCGTTGACACAACAGATAGTCTGTTTGACAATGCGCTGGAAGGCGGTCGCAAATCTGGCCTCGTTAAAGAGGGCGATTTGGTTGTGATTACTGCGGGCGTACCTCTTGGTGATTCCGGTTCTACGAACCTGATCAAAATTAGCTGCGTTCCAGCACAAGCGTAATTAAAGTCTCGAAATAATACCGAGGCTGTATGTATTCGTTACAACAAGCAAAAGAGCATTCAAGTCAATAAGACTTGGATGCTCTTTTTTTATGCTCTCTAGCTTTTCATTTCCAGTCCTTCTCGTCGTATGAAATCAAGGAATGCCTGTTGCGTCAAGTTCATGTGTGTATCTTGTTGGTACACGATGTTTATTTGATAATGACTCCTTTTGTTATCAGCCTCGGGATAAGGAAGCCATTCCACCGAGGGAACAGCATTTTCATTATTATCGACTCCACTTGCAGGAAAGAAGGCAAGCGCTTCTCCGCCGCTTACGACTTGCTTTACCGCTTCCCAAGAGTTGATTTCCAGATGAGGCTTAACTAGCGAGGAATACTGATCTACAACTGATGAACCGCTATATTTTACCCATGTGTGCTTGTCCAGCATATCGGGTCCATCGAACTCCTCTGATATGGATGCAGGTGCAAGTGCAGATGCAGAACGGATAACTCCTACTTGATCTGAAGCCACTGGCTCTGCCACCGTATACTCTGAAAGAGAATCTCTATCGTCGAGAAAAGCAAAATCAATTTCTCCCTGTTTCAGTAGCTGCTTAATGGCATCCGGGGATTGAATCTCCAACTGAATACGACAATCTGGATATCGTTGAGCAAACTTAGCCATCAAAGTGGGGAGGAGATACGTACCTGATATCGACTCTGCACTCAGATGTAATTGACCCTGTGACTCTTCTGTCAGTTCATCTACAGCTTGTCTAGCTTCTTGCTCCAGAGAGATGATCTGTTTTGCGTAAGGTAATAATTTTTTTCCAGCTTCCGTTAGCATAATCCTGCCTTGTTGAAGAGAGAATAGGGAAACACCCATTTCCTTTTCCAAGCTTTTCATATGAAAGCTGACGGTAGGTTGTTTGACTTGCAAAGCTTCGGCCACATCCGTTGCCTTATGGAATTTGTCGATCAGCATCAAGATACGCAATTTTAGAATATTCATGGAATCCAGCAGCTCTCCTTATATGTCGTTCATATGTGAATTTCAAACTATAGATTAATTATATACCGAAAAATAATTTATCTATCAATATTTTATATTTGTTTTACAAAACCACGTCGTTCGTCTAACATTCCAGGCCTACAATGTAAAAGTGTTGATGGTCATAAATAAAAAACCGTCACTTAACTAAGGGGAGGACAATAAAAAATGTTGAAAAAATGGCCGTTCATTCTGATGACTCTCACCATGGTATTTGCACTTGCAGCTTGCGGATCAGGTAACAATGCTGCACCACAAGGAGAAGCTGCTACAGGAACAGACAATAAAGCAGCTGCTGAACTGACAGGAAATATTCTGGCTGTTGGCTCCACTGCACTTCAACCATTGGTAGAGCAAGCGGGACAAAAATTTATGGCTGTCGATAAATATAAAGGCATTGCAGTTCAAGTACAGGGCGGCGGTAGCGGTACTGGCTTGACTCAAGTTTCCGGCGGACAAGCGGACATCGGTAACTCCGACGTGTTTGCAAAAGAAAAACTGGAGAGCGGCGCAGATGAACTGGTCGATCACCAAGTAGCTGTTGTAGCCATGTCAGCGGTAGCGAATCCTAAAGTAGGCGTTACAGACCTGAAAAAAGATCAATTGGTACAAATCTTTACAGGTAAAATCACGAACTGGAAAGAAGTTGGCGGTGCAGATCAAAAAATCGTTATCGTAAACCGTCCAAGCAGCTCCGGTACTCGTGCAACATTTGAAAAATACGCATTGGGACAAAAAACGGAAGATCTGCCGGGCTCCATTCAAGAAGATTCCTCCGGTACTGTGAAAAAACTGATTGCTGAAACACCGGGTGCGATTGGTTATCTGGCTCTGTCCTACATCGACAACACAGTAACTACTTTGAAATATGATGGCGTTGAAGCTAACGTTGAAAATGTAGAACAAGGTAAATATCCAGTATGGGCTTACGAGCATATGTACACTAAAGGTGAGCCAAAAGAGCATGTAAAAGCATTCCTTGACTACATTCTGTCAGATGAAATCCAAAAAACGGATGTCGTAGACTTGGGATACATTCCAGTAGCAGGTATGCAAGTGAAACGTGATGCTGACGGTAATATCACGAAATAAGGAGAGTCACACCTCCTGTTCGATGAACGCAGCTAACGCGAGTATATTCACGAAGAAGAGGCGGACTAGCGTCCTGCCTCTATTCTTCGGTTAAAGGAGTTACAGTATGGAACCAATTGAAGGGAAGGCATACATGGAACAGAATAAACGATCCCGAGTTATGAAAGAAAGACATTACTGGGAAGAATGGACCGGCCGCATATATACGTCGGTTTGTGTCGTTTTTTTAGTTGCAGTCATTGTCTCCATCGTATATTTTGTTGCCTCCAAAGGTGTAGCTACATTTGCGGTGAATGGAGTCAGTCTGCGAGAGTTTTTCTTTGGAACCAAATGGAGCCCGGATGGCGAGCCTAAGTCCTTCGGAGCGCTTCCGTTTATTACGGGTTCTTTTGCAGTAACCATACTGGCGGCTTTAATTGCCAGTCCGCTCAGCTTATGTGCGGCTTTATTTATGACGGAAATCGTGCCGAAATCGGGTAAACGTATCCTTCAACCCGCGATTGAATTATTATCTGGTATTCCGTCGGTTGTATATGGCTTTGTCGGCTTGACCGTCATCGTCCCGCTGCTGCGGAACGTGTTTGGAGGACAAGGCATTGGCATTCTGGCAGGCTGCCTAGTGTTGTCAGTCATGATTTTGCCGACGATTACGAGTATTATGGCGGATGCATTGTCTTCCTTACCGGGGGGGCTGCGTGAATCCTCTTATGCTTTGGGTGCTACCCGCTGGCAGACAATTGCCCGTGTTATTATTCCGACGCTGCTGCCTGCTCTTTTAACAGGAATTATTCTCGGTATGGCTCGTGCCTTCGGAGAAGCGTTGGCTGTACAGATGGTAATCGGGAATGCTCCGCACATACCGCATTCCTTGCTGGAATCCGCTTCGACCTTGACCAGCGTCATTACACTTAGCATGGGGAATACAGCGATGGGCTCCGTTCATAACAATGCTCTCTGGAGCATGGCGCTTGTTCTTCTGCTCATGACATTCATTTTCGTGCTGCTGGTAAGGCTGCTTGAAAGGAGAAACCGGGTTTGATGAAAGCTAAAACGACCGACAAGATCGCTACATTTGTAATCTGTTTCTTCGCCTTGTTCATTGTTGCACTTTTGGTGGGATTACTGGGCTTCATTTTGGCCCGCGGAGTCAGTCATATTTCTTTTGACTTTTTAACCAGTGCTCCCCAAACATTACGTGCAGGCGGTGGCATTGGCCCACAACTATTTAATTCCGTATTTTTGTTAATCTTAACTTTGATTATCACCATTCCGATTGGCTGGGGCGCAGGTATTTACATGGCGCAATATGCAAAGCCGGGGAAAATTACGGACTTTATACGACTTGTCGTCGAAGTATTGTCCTCCTTCCCGTCTATCGTCATCGGATTGTTTGGACTACTACTTATCGTAAATACGTTTGATTTTGGCTTTTCCCTCTTATCAGGAGCCTTGGCTTTGGCCGTATTCAACCTGCCGCTGATGGTTCGCACAACTGAGCAGGCTTTCCGAGCTGTGCCGAAGGAGCAAAAGGAAGCTGGACTCGCGCTTGGATTATCCAAGTGGAAAATCATCACCTCCATTTTGTTGCCAGCTGCGCTGCCAAGCTTGATTACGGGTACGATTTTGGCCGCAGGCCGTATTTTCGGGGAAGCCGCCGCACTGCTGTTTACAGCAGGGATGAGTACGCCGCCGCTTGATTTTACCGATTGGAATCCATTGCATGCCAGATCGCCTATTAACCCGATGCGACCTGCTGAAACATTGGCTGTTCATATTTGGAAGGTCAACAGTGAGGGGATTGCTCCTGACTCCAAAGATATTGCTGCAGGCGCTTCTGCCGTACTGGTGCTGCTTGTGCTTGCATTCAACTTGAGTGCAAGATGGTTCGGAAGAGTTGTATACCGCCGTCTGACAGCTGCCAAACGTATGGATTAGAAAGGGGATGGAGAACAATGGAACATGTGATTACGCGAACGGCAAAAACCGCCGCACCAGCAACATCCGTTCAGTCTACGCGTTCGGAACAGCTTGCGGGGCAACCGCCGCATCCGTTCAGTACTGAGGATTTGAGTATTTATTATGGCAGCTTTGAGGCTGTGAAAAAAGTGAATCTGGCCTTTCCCGAGCAGACTGTGACTGCCCTGATCGGGCCTTCCGGCTGCGGTAAATCGACCTTTTTGCGCTCCCTTAATCGAATGAATGATGAGATTGCATCTTCCTCTACAACAGGTCACATCTGGATGGATGGACAGGATTTGACAGCACCGGAAACGGACGTGATCAAGCTGCGTCAGCAAATTGGCATGGTGTGGCAGCGTCCCAACCCTTTTTACAAATCTATTTACAATAATATCGCCTTCGGTCCCAAATACCGTGGGGTGCGTAAGAAGAAACAGCTTGATGAAATCGTCGAAAGTAGCCTGCGTAAAGCAGCATTATGGGATGAGGTCAAGGATCGCCTTCATGACTCCGCTCTGGCGCTGTCTGGCGGGCAACAGCAGCGGCTTTGCATTGCACGTGCACTATCCGTTCAACCGAAAATTCTATTGCTTGACGAGCCAGCCTCCGCGCTGGACCCTGTGTCTACAGGCAAGGTAGAAGAGCTCATTACCGAATTAAAAAAAGAACTGCGCATCGTTATTGTGACGCACAATATGCAGCAGGCTGCACGAATTTCCGATTATACTGCTTATTTTTATATCGGAAGTCTGGTTGAACATGGGAAAACGAACGATATTTTCACGAATCCTGAAAATGAGCTGACTCAGGAGTACATCATGGGTCGATTTGGTTAAGCGATGTTGCTCATCGACCTACTATATATTAGCTGCACGTAAAATCCTCTTACTAATCCAGCATTAGTAAGAGGATTTTTATTGTTTTCAACGTTTTGTAACTTTTTTAATCTATTAGTAAATTAAAATATATTGATCGTTTGGATATATTTTCATATAATACAACTAACTATTTATCATGCATAAATAGTGGTTCAGTTCCCTTCGCTATCAAAAAGAATCTTCAGCAAGAATATATAGGGTTAAACTGAACGCAATTACCCAACTCAAAATAAGGGAGAGGTTCAAATGAAGAAGAAGATGTGTCCAACCGTAAAGATGATAGCGCTCTCAAGTTTGGCGATTACAGTAACGTCAGGACTCCTAAGTCCCTCATGGGCTGCGGCACAGGAGATGGTGCCGGCTACATATGATTCAGGACGTGAATCGGCGACTGCTTCTTATGAGCTTACCACAGATTCAGCTGTGGGACGGGACGTTTATGGTGACGGTGTAAATTCAGGTGTTTTGGATCGTGAGCAATTATTTGGGCTGTCGGCTGTGACGAAGCCAACCGCTGTTGTGAATACAGACAGCCTCCTGAACAAAATGCGCGACTTTAGCAAGTTCTCTACGGGGAATACATCCAAGGATACTACACTTGCCTTAAATATTGTATCCTGGCAATTACCACATGGCGGATTCTTCAAAGCTATGGAAAAGAATTATAAATCCAAATGGGATGGCAAAACTGCACGCTCCACATGGAAGAGCAAGGATGGTGTTGAGCTCGGAACGTTCGATAACGAGGCCACGACAACCGAGATTCGCTTTTTGGCGGATGTATACAAAAAAACAAAAAATAAAGACATTAAGAACAGTGTACAAAAAGCAATTGACTTCGTTTTAACCTCTCAGTATTCCTCCGGTGGCTGGCCGCAAGTATACCCTAAACGTGGTAATTATTCCGATGCTGTAACTTATAATGATGATGCGATGGTTAGAGTTATGGTTTTGGCTGACGATATTGTGAACAAGAAGCAGCCGTTTGATAGCGATATTTTGGACGATGCATCTCGCTCCAGACTTCAGCAAGCGCTAAACAAAGGTATCCAGTACACAATTAAGTCTCAAATTGTAAATAATGGTACACCGACAATCTGGGGTGCACAGCACGATCCGGCTACTTATGCATCTGTTGAAGCCCGGGCATTTGAGTTACCTTCCAAAACAACTACGGAATCAGTAGGCATTACTGCTTTTCTCATGTCCCAGCCGCAAACCGCTGAAGTGAAAAAAGCGGCTCAGAGCGCTTTGAAATGGTTTGATGCCAACCGAATCGACGGTATCAAATACAATCGTCAAGGTCCGGAGTTTTTCCAAAAGGATGCATCGAGCGTAATGTGGTATCGTTTCTATAATGTGGAAGACAATAAGTATTTCTTTTCAGACCGGGATGGCAAAAAGTATACCGACATCATGAAAATTAGTGAGGAAAGACGACTTGGTTACGCCTGGGCGGGAAGCCAGGCTAAGAGCTTGCTTAAGCTGGCTTCGGATAGCGGATATTATAAACTGTCCAAGCCGCTGCCACAATAATAAAGGCATTATTATATATGATTTGCGAGGGTGGACCGGTCGGTCTGCCCTCTTTTTGTTCCTGGGCTGTAAATATGGTTTAATGGAGAGAGGGCAAAATAGAGATAAAGATGCACAAAGATAGGAGAGCTTGTATGACTCAAGAGGAGAAACAAACGGAATTACGCTGGTATGGCGCACCGCTACGTGTCCGTTATCAGGAAAGCGACCAGATGGGGGTCGTATATCATGCAAATTATTTGAACTGGTTTGAGATCGGGCGTACCGAAATGATCCGGCAGGCGGGCTTTAACTATCGGAGCATGGAGGAACGAGGAGTCTTGCTGCCAGTTATTGAAATCAATGCGAAATATGCGAGTCCTGCTCGATATGATGATTTAATTACCATTTATACGGCAATTACGGACTTCTCTAGACTACGTCTAAACTATACCTATGAGGTTCGACGGGTAACGGACGATGAGCATCAAAGGTATCTGGGAAAGGTATGGACCCAGGCAGACACGCTACCGGGAGAACTGCTTGTCACAGGGATGACACGTCATGTATGGTTGAACACCGAATGGAAGCCTGTTCGACTAGATCAGGCGCTACCTGAGCTGTACACTGCATTAAGGTTTGCTTTTACAGGCGGGGAGGGGCAGAAGTCATGATGATGCGTAAACGTCTATGGCTGTTGCTGCTGCTCATTCCTTTGGCGGAGCTGTACGGGTTTATATGGGTAAGTCATTGGATTGGAGCGGGCAAAACGATTTTACTCATCATTCTGACGACCCTAATCGGGGCTGCCATGATGCAATTTGAAGGTCGTAAGGTGATTGCCGATGCGAAAAATGAAATGAACCGGGGGCAAATGCCCGGCCGTAAAATGCTGGATGGATTATGTGTCTTTTTCGGTGGGAGCTTGCTGCTTATCCCCGGATTTTTAACAGATATTATTGGTTTTACGTTGGTATTCCCTTTAACACGAGCGTTGTACCGACGCTTTTTATTGAAGTGGCTGGAGAAAAAAATGAAAAACGGCAGTATTACGTTTCGGCGATTTTGACGTGAGCTGCCGTTTTTCCTATCCATGATCTAGCGGACTCTTCCAGCGAGAATATAGTTGCGCAAGTCCTGAATGACATTCGCGCGATTCAGTGCATCAACGACAATCAGTGATACAGGTCCGATAATTAGTCCTAAAACGCCAAACAGCTTGAGCCCGATGAACATACCGATGAGGGTGGGAAGCGGGTTCAAGCCCACGCTGCTGGCCAGCACCTTAGGCTCCACGATCTGTCGTCCAATCAACAGGATGATATAAAGGATCGACAATCCTACCCCTAGTGCCAAATTACCAGACATATACGCATACAGTATCCACGGAATCATCACAATGCCAACCCCCAAATAAGGTAGCAAGTCCACTAGCCCGATCATCAAACCGATGGTAAAGGCGGATTCCACACGCAATATGAACAGCCCAACAATGACTGTTAATGCCGTAATGGAGATGATAATAAACTGTGCACGCAAATAGCCGTACAGTGCTTTACGCAGATCGTGCCATATATCCGACAATGGTTTGCGAATCGTATCAGGAACCGTATTTGAGAGCATCCGACTATGTCGGTCCCAGTCCTTACTAATAAAAAAGGCTGCTAATACAATAACCATTAGAACTGCTCCCATATTAGGCAGAGAGGTTAGCAAGTTCAAAACTCCATTAAAAAATTGAGCGACTAGCGTAGTGACAGCCGAACTGACGGTTTGAGTTGTCTTATCAATATTACTGTTAATGGTATGTTGGTAATCCGGATTATCCCGGATAAAATGGTTAATTTCAATAATTACATTTTGAATCAAATCGCTTTGTGTCCAATCGATAAACAGACTTTTAAAACGCTCAATATGTCCGTCGAAAGTCATGGCCAACTTAATAACTTCTCGGACCATGCGGGTGATTGCCGCAGAAAGGATAATTGCAATTCCACCTAAATATACAAATAATGAGACCGTGACAGCCGTCCAACGTGGCATACGGGCTTTGTTACGCAGAAAACTAACCAGTGGATTCATGGCATAAGCCACAAGCCAGGCGAATAGGAAAGGATAGATGAGAGGGAAAAGCGCATATATGCCCAGTAACAGAGCTACAATCACGATTGCCACCCATATAGCACGAAATATGCGATTCAGGATTAATCGGCTCAAGCTCTCACGGCTCCTTTCTTTTGCGATAGTTTTTCATAAAATAAATGCTCTACTATACATATGCGGGAAAGGGGGGAGACAAGACCTGTGTAAAAAAGTGCAAATAAATCAATATTTTTTGTAAGGGGTTTCAAAAATTTATTTATGGAAGCGATAAAACATTTGAATGTGTTGGAATAGCCCTCAATGTTCACATAAACGACAAAATCCAGTATAGTGAAAGAAGGTTTAAATATTGACATATGGCGTTAACATTACTCAGCTATTTAAAAGACATATCTTACTTTTGAAAATGTTTACATTGCAAGTCCGTTCACAATGTTTTTACAAAGGAGAGATGTAACGATGACAGCGACTAAAGGTCTGGAAGGGATCGTAGCGACCACTTCCTCCATAAGCTCTATCGTAGATGGCGTTCTCACGTACCGGGGTTATAACATTGATGATTTGGCTGTTAACGCCGATTTTGAAGAGGTAGCTTATTTGTTGTGGTTTGGAAAATTACCTGATAAAGAGCAATTGCAGGAGCTTCGCAACCAGTTAAGCGAATACGCTGCTATTCCGGATGAAATTGTTACTCAATTAAAGTTATACCCTAAAAATTTGAGCACGATGGCTGCCTTGAGGTCAGCCGTATCGTCTCTCGCTTTGTATGACCCAGAGGCGGATGATATGTCGAGAGAGTCTAATGTGACTAAAACCGTCAAGCTTCAGGCGCAATTGCCCACCATTGTGGCAGCGATAGCACGTATACGCGAGGGCTTGGAGCCGATTGCGCCTAAAAAAGGTATTTCCATCGCTGAAAACTTTTTGTATCAGCTGACTGGCAAGGATCCAGAGGAGACGGCTATTAAAGCGTTCAATCAGGCTCTCGTGCTGCACGCCGATCATGAATTAAATGCTTCTACCTTTGCTGCGCGTGTAACGGTAGCCACATTGTCGGATATTTATTCTGGAATCACGTCTGCAATTGGAGCTTTAAAAGGACCACTGCATGGTGGGGCCAATGAGGCTGTGGCCAAAACGCTGGAGGAGATTGGTGGTTTGGATCAGGTGGACTCCTATATTCAGGCGAAACTGGATAACCGCGAAAAAATTATGGGCTTTGGACACCGAGTCTATAAAAACGGTGATCCGCGTGCCAAGCACTTGCACAAAATGTCCCGCGAGCTGGGGGAAATGAACGGTGACACAACGTTGTTTGATATGTCAGTTCGAATTGAAGGAATTGTAACAGGGCAAAAAGGCTTGAAGCCCAATGTGGATTTTTATTCTGCCTCTGTGTATACCCAACTGGGTATCAAGAGAGACCTGTTTACACCTATTTTTGCTGTGAGTCGTGTATCTGGATGGACCGCACACATTTTAGAGCAGTATGAAAATAACCGCCTGATTCGTCCTCGCGCCGAATATACAGGTCCAATGGATCAAAAATATGTATCACCAGAGTTGCGCTAGCCCCTTGTCGAAGGAAGATTGAGGTTGTATACCCTGAATTTAAAAAATAAGGTACAATAGAGGGGACGACGAGAGATGTACGTTTTTGTCAGTGATAAAGATCATGTCTTTCGTCCTGTACCCATTCATATCTGAGGAGGAAAAGGAACTTATGGCGAAATTTGAAAAGTTTGAGCTCCCAACTGAAGGCGAAAAAATTACGATTGATAACGGTCAACTACAGGTTCCGAACCATCCGGTAATTCCGTTTATCGAAGGTGACGGCACGGGTCGCGACATCTGGAAAGCTTCCAAACGCGTACTGGACGCAGCTGTAGAAAAAGCATATAACGGCAGCAAAAAGATTGCCTGGTATGAAGTATTCGCTGGTGAGAAAGCTTTCAATACATACGGCGAATGGCTCCCTAACGATACTTTGGAAGCCATCCGTGAGTATATTGTAGCCATCAAAGGACCACTTACGACACCT
The DNA here is from genome assembly GCF_037975315.1 of Paenibacillus sp. FSL P2-0322. NCBI lineage: Bacteria > Bacillati > Bacillota > Bacilli > Caryophanales > Paenibacillaceae > Paenibacillus > Paenibacillus sp. FSL P2-0322. The sequence goes on from NZ_CP150243.1 coordinate 1,899,586, forward strand.
ATTGGCGGTGGTATCCGTTCGTTGAATGTGGCATTGCGTCAAGAACTGGATTTATACGTATGTCTGCGTCCTGTTCGTTATTTTAACGGTGTTCCTTCTCCAGTGAAACGTCCTGAATTGGTAGACATGGTTATTTTCCGTGAGAACACAGAAGATATTTACGCGGGGATCGAGTATGCTGAAGGGTCTGAAGACGTGAAAAAGGTTATTCAGTTCCTCCAACAAGAGCTGGGTGTGAACAAAATCCGTTTCCCTGAAACCTCTGGTATTGGCATTAAGCCAGTTTCTTCCGAGGGTTCAAAGCGTCTGGTGCGGGCTGCCATTCAGTATGCTGTTGACCACGGACGCAAGAGTGTAACGCTCGTACACAAAGGTAACATTATGAAATTTACCGAGGGTGCCTTCAAAAACTGGGGTTATGAAGTGGCTGAGGAAGAATTTGCAGATAAAGTATTTACTTGGGCCCAATATGATGTAATCAAGGAAAAAGACGGTGAGGATGCGGCGAATGCAGCTCAAAAAGCAGCTGAAGATGCAGGCAAAATCATTATCAAGGATGCGATTGCTGATATTGCACTTCAGCAAGTACTGACTCGTCCTTCTGAATTTGATGTGATTGCTACGCTCAACCTGAACGGGGACTATCTGTCCGATGCTCTTGCTGCCCAAGTTGGTGGAATTGGTATTGCGCCAGGTGCGAACATTAACTATGTAACAGGGCATGCTATCTTTGAAGCTACACATGGTACAGCTCCAAAATACGCCGACAAAGACGTAGTGAACCCTGGTTCCGTAATTCTGTCGGGCGTAATGTTGCTTGAACACTTGGGTTGGCAAGAAGCGGCTGACCTGATTTACAAAGGGCTGGAGACGTCCATTAATAAGAAGATTGTAACTTATGACTTTGCTCGTCTGATGGATGGTGCTACACAAGTGAAATGCTCCGAGTTCGCAGATACCATTATTAGTAACCTGTAAGGAAGGGGAATACCACTTGTCCATTCAACGTAAAAAAATATCCATTGTTGGCGCCGGTTTTACCGGTGCCACTACCGCATTGCTGCTGGCTCAAAAGGAGCTAGGTGATATCGTACTCATCGATATTCCGCAACTAGAGAATCCGACCAAAGGCAAGGCGCTTGATATTTTGGAGGCCGGTCCGGTACAGGGATTTGACAGCCAGATCACGGGCACTTCCAATTACGAGGATGCAGCTAACTCGGATATCGTCATTATTACAGCCGGGATTGCACGCAAGCCGGGTATGAGCCGTGATGATTTGGTAAATACGAACGCAGGAATTGTAAAATCCGTTTGTGAGAACGTGAAGAAGTATGCGCCGGATTCTATCGTCATTATTCTGAGTAATCCGGTAGATGCTATGACCTATACTGCCTATCAAACGCTTGGGTTCCCGAAAAATCGGGTTATTGGCCAATCAGGTGTGCTGGATACAGCGCGATATTGTACCTTTATTGCACAAGAACTGAACGTTTCTGTCGAAGACGTGCGCGGCTTCGTTATGGGTGGTCACGGTGATGATATGGTGCCCCTGGTACGCTATTCCAGCGTTGGAGGTATACCTATCGAAACCCTGATTTCGCAGGAACGTATCGAAGCGATCGTACAACGGACACGCGGCGGTGGCGGAGAGATCGTTAATCTGTTGGGTAATGGTAGCGCATATTATGCTCCGGCAGCTTCGCTTGCACAAATGACAGAAGCGATTGTAAAAGATAAAAAACGGATTATTCCGGTCATTGCCTACCTGGAGGGAGAGTACGGCTACCAGGATTTATTCCTTGGCGTACCGACACTTCTTGGCGGCAATGGCATCGAAAAAGTGTTCGAGTTGGAATTGACAGCCGAAGAAAAAGCAGCGCTCGATCAATCCGCCGAATCGGTCCGCAGTGTGATTAAAATAGTTACCGTATAGATTCAATTTTCTACTAAGACGGTATACTTTTACTTGAAGAGGTGTCCCCAAGCCATAGTCATGGCCGCCGGACACCTCTTTTACTTTTAAGTAATCTATTCGTTTTCTTCCGTATTCCTTTGCTTTGACCCACTTCCCCGGTATAATAGAGTTCATATGTATTGATAGTTACATGAGGATCTTGCAAAATCCTGACATAGAAAAGCATGTCCCAAAACACTGAAAAGATGGTAGTCATTCGTTGGAATATGATCGTTCTATGGAAAAAAAGTTTGTAAGAAAACAAAGAAATGGAGGTTGTAAAGAATGTTTTTTATTCACATTATTGGATCACTGGCAATGGGTTTTTATTTATTGCTCCCCTTCGTTGTGGGCAAAATCGACAAATTGGCTCCTAGCGTGCAGGAAGGAACGATATCGGCTGTTCAGCTATTGAACCGTTTGGCTCAATTTGCACTGATCCTTGTGCTTGTTAGCGGTATCTATATGATTTTTCCCTGGGGTTCTTATTCGGTAGCATGGATCGTTGTCGTTTTGCTGTTGTTTCTCGCCATTTCTGGTATCGCGGGAGCCATGGGTAAGCCGTTACGGCTGTCGCTGGAAGCGATTCGTAGCCAACAGCCTATTACGCAATACGCTGGCAAAATGCGAATGTTCAGTACGCTGCTTGCCGTCTTCCTGATTTTAATTACGTTTTTAATGGTATACAGCCATATTATTTAATTATGCATTTGGTGAGAGCCTGTAATCGAATGATGAAAAATGCTAAATTGAAAAAACGGTCTGTGCTGAATAAGCATAGGCCGTTTTTTTGTTTGCTCAAATAACTACATTTTCCTTTTTTCGTTTAACGAATAACTTTGTGTGGTAAATCAGGAGTAGAGTGGATGCAAATGTTGCATCCTAAAAAATATCTGATTTTGAAGGGAGAATGTACAATGCCTAAAAGTAACCAACCTCAGCAAACCTTGCCCCCACAGCATCAGGACCAGCAACCGGGGATTGAGTCCAAAATGTCGCCTGCACCCCAGTTTGAAAAACCAACTTACAAAGCTGCTGGCAAGCTAATAGGTAAAGTTGCACTTATTACTGGTGGAGACAGTGGAATTGGACGGGCTGTAGCTGTCACGTATGCCAAAGAAGGTGCGGACGTAGCTATCATTTACTTGAATGAACACAAGGACGCGGAAGAAACAAAACGTCAGGTAGAGCAGGAGGGACGCAAATGTGTGTTGATTCCTGGCGATATCGGAGATGACCAATTTGCCAAAAAAGCGGTTCAACAGACGGTTCACGAGCTGGGCAAGCTCGACATCGTTGTGAACAATGCGGCAGAGCAGCATCCACAGCAAAAGCTGGAGGATATTACCAAAGAACAGTTGGAGCGTACTTTCCGTACGAATATTTTTGGTATGTTCTTCCTGACGCAAGCAGCATTGCCGCATTTGAAGAAAGGAAGCACTATCGTCAACACAACATCGATTACCGCGTACGCTGGGAACAAGACACTCATTGATTATTCATCGACGAAAGGGGCAATCACATCCTTTACTCGTTCCCTTTCACTCAATTTGGCGGATCAAGGTATTCGGGTGAACGCTGTAGCACCAGGGCCAATCTGGACGCCGTTAATCCCGTCTACATTTGATGCCAAGACGGTCAGCGAGTTTGGAGGAGCACAGCCAATGAAGCGTCCGGGTCAGCCGGAAGAATTGGCGCCAGCCTATGTGTACCTTGCTTCAGACGATTCTTCATATGTAAGCGGGCAGGTTATTCATATCAACGGCGGTGAAGTTATAAACGGATAAGAGGATAAAGGAAAGGCTGGGGGCGTGTTATGCCCTAGCCTTTTTTTCTTTTCACAGTGGAACATAATGAAGGTAGCCTGTAGAATGAGACTTAACTTACATAAAGGATGGGCATATTTTATGAAATCGTTTCGTTTCAGGCTTACCCTGATCATGCTGATTTTGATTGGCGTATCTGTCCTTGCTGCTGGAATCACGATGGGACAAATTTTTAAAAATTCGAATATGAAGGTGCTAGAGGAGAACATGGGACGGGAGATTGACCTTCTTCGGGCTACATTCCCTTTTGTTAATGCAGATGCCCTGTCCAGTACGGATTATGTCTCTTATTATTCTCAAAAGGCGAAAGAAATTGCTCGTCTGACGGAATCGCGGGTGACCTTCATTCGCAAGGACGGGACGGTGGTTGGCGATTCGTTAAGTGATCCTCGTAAGATGGAAAACCACGCATCTCGTGATGAAATACGGCAAGCCACGGTGGAAGGAATCGGTCGGACAATACGCTACAGCGAAACTCTGCAACGAAACATGCTATACGTCGCTGAACCTGTTGTATCGGACAAGGGCTTTGATGGGTATATCCGTTTGTCTATGAGCCTGAAAGCGGTGGAGGAGGGAGTACGGCGCGGCTGGACGGCCATCGGGATTGGTCTTGTGTTGCTGTTTATTGCTGCTGGATTGGTGAGCTATCGTATTGCTCGCAGCCTCACCTCGCCCATTGAACATATTACAGGGGTAGCCAACCGCATATCAGGGCTGGATTATGACGCAAGAGTCGGTGTACAGCGCCGGGATGAGGTAGGGCAACTGGGTGAAGCCATTAATCGTATGGCTGACAGTCTCCAAGACCAAATGAAAACGATACGCGACAATGAGGATCTACTCCAGAGCGTCATGAGTAATATGACAGGCGGAATTCTAATGATTGATGCAAGTGAGTGTATTGCGCTTGTAAACCGTGAGTCTGAGCGAATGCTTGGTGTCGTGGGTAAACGGGTGACGGACAAGCCGTATCATGAGCTGAAGAAGCACTATGAGCTCACAAAGCTAATTGAGGGCAGCATACAAAGCCGAGAGAGGTTGCATGGTGAGGTTCATTTGTACAATCCCGAGGAGAGACTCGTGTTGCTGGACGGTGTCCCGATGTATGAGGATGAAGGCGGATACCGCGGGATGCTGTTCCTTTTACAGGATATTACGGCCATTCGACGGTTGGAAAATATGCGGAGCGAATTTGTGGCTAACGTTTCTCATGAGCTAAAAACACCGATTGCCGCGGTCAAGGGCTTTGCCGAGACGTTACTCGGTGGCGGGGTTAAAGATGAAGAGACGGCCCGCTCATTTTTGCAAATTATATATGATGAAAGCGAACGATTGAATCGGCTAATCGGTGACATTCTGGAGCTATCCAAAATTGAATCCAAGCGTTCTCCGCTGGATTGCTCGCCGGTGCACGTTTCGTCGTTCATAGATTCATTGCTGGAAAAACTGAACAATGTTGCGGCCAAAAAAACAATTACGCTACACATGGATATCCCGGATGAGTTGTTTATGGAGGCAGATGAAGATAAGCTTCAGCAGATTTTCTTGAACCTTTTGTCTAATGGCATCAACTATACACTTGATGGTGGCAAGGTAAAGATCAAGGTTCTAACGATACAGCGGGAGAATGACACGGAAAAGGTCGTATTTACAGTCAGTGATACAGGTATTGGAATTCCGAAGAAGGACCTGCCACGTATCTTTGAGCGCTTTTATCGGGTGGACAAAGGACGCTCGCGCAACTCTGGCGGAACGGGGCTGGGATTGTCGATCGTCAAACACTTGGTCGATTTGCATCATGGCACCCTTTCGGTGGAAAGTGAGCTTGGATTGGGTACCACGTTTACAGTTGAATTACCACTATTGCAACAGGAAGAATGAACTAGAACATTTTTTACATTCTGTTAACAATGCCGTGATAAAATAAACGGGTGTCGCATGAGTATGGAAAAGGTTTCAGGATTTTGACCAATGCGCCTTTAACAGGTAAACAGGAGATGAAGTTATTTATGGGACAACGCTTGCTGGTTATTGAGGATGAACCAACGCTTGCCAGATTGCTATCCTACAATTTGATACAAGAAGGCTTCGAAGTGGACACGGAGGATCATGGCAGTGCCGGGTTTGAGAAAGCCTCCAGAGAGTCCTACGATTTGATCCTGCTGGATTTGATGTTGCCGGGAATGAACGGACTGGACATTCTGAGCAGACTTCGCCATCAGGGGCTGACGACGCCTATCATTATTTTAACGGCCAAAAACGGTGAAGCAGAGGTTGTTCAAGGGCTGAAGTCGGGTGCGGATGATTACATCACGAAGCCTTTTGGCGTTTCTGAGCTGTTGGCCCGCGTGACGGCTGTGCTGCGAAGAACTTCCGGCGGGGATGAAGGAGTGTTGTCTGATCAGAAAGATAGCTCCAAAATTCAATTGGGCGAGCTGGAGATTTACCCCGAAAAATATGAAGTCATTCTTGGAGGTCAGTCCATCAGCCTCAGACCAAAGGAATTTGAGGTACTTCTTTATTTGTCCCGCAAGCCGGGTGTGGTATTGACCCGAGATGATCTGATGAATGCTGTTTGGGGTTTTGACTACATTGGCGGTCAACGGACCGTGGATGTGCACGTCAGTTCCTTACGTAAAAAGCTGGAGCTAGATCCCGACTCGGTTCATATTGATTCGATCCGTGGAGTGGGTTACAAGCTGGTTGTAAATAAAAAAAGAAGCGCTTCTCATTTATTATAAATGAGAAGCGTTTTTCTTTATCTATGGCAGTGTCCGGCGACTTTTGTGTCCATTTCGTGATTTTACATTTCATTAACAAAACTGATCGCTAGAATCAACAAATGACCGATATGATGTTCCCGTCACTCCAAGTAGTTAAAAAAAGGGGACTTCAGAACGATGATAACGGAACCAAAGACCCAGCCGAGTTCCACTGCCGTGATTGAACGTGAAGCATACAAGCCGATTACTACCTATGTGCCATGCCGGGAGGTTCCGATCATTGGTACGGACATGTCTTGTAAAGAACTGTTAGCACTTATGAAAACACAGGAAGATATACCTTGTGTTATTGTTGTGGATAAAAATGATCTTCCACTGGGCATTATTATGAGAGATGCGTACAATCGCCATTTTACGGGCAGATTTGCTGCGGCGTTGTTCTATGACAAGCCTGCGGCCATATTTGCCGACCCCGATACATTAATTGTGGATTTAAAAAGCCGGGCATCGGACATTGTGGAATTGGCGATGTTGCGTGAAGAACAGCGTTTTTACGATTGTGTGTTGATTAAGGAAGGCACACGATTACTCGGCGTACTCACGATTCGTGATATCCTGTCCGTCGTGCAGCGAATGCAAAGAGAAGCGGACGAAGAGCGGGGCGATGTGATTCGGCATAGCTATGACGGAGTCCAGCGTATTCAGCTGACTGTGCTGGATGCAGCTAAAGAGGCCGATGACAGTGTGCGGCTAACCCGCTCAATGAGTGAATTATCCCGCCGTGGCAAAGTAGAATTGGAGGATGTTTTGCTCTCCTATCGTGCGGTCACGGAGCAAATGAAGCGCCAGCATGAGCAGATGACGGCGTTGACCCAATCGCTGAATGACATTGCGGGCATGGCCTCATCCATTCGTGCACTGGCAGATCAAAGCGGACTGCTGGCGATCAATGCGTCCATTGAGGCGGCGCATGCTGGCGAACACGGACGAGGCTTCCAGATTGTGTCTCAGGAGGTGCGGAATATGTCACTCCAGACGAAAGCTTTTTCCACGCAGATTACAGGCTTACTCACCCATATCGAGCAGATGCTGCGTGACACTGCTGAACTGACGGATACGAGTATGCAGCAGATTCATACAGGCTCTCAATATATTTCTGCTGGAACACAAACTTTTGCCAAACTATTGCAGGCTGTCGATGAAATTGAAGCCAAAAACAGCGAAATGTCCCATTCCGCAGAGAAAGCGGCTTTGAATGCAGCCGAAATTGCACAGGAGCTTGAGCTCATGCTAAGTTCTTGATCATTTTACATACCGTTAACAAATCCACCACACTAAATTTACACACAGCTTATATAATCTTCATATTGTGCAAATCAGGTGCAATGCTTGAGGATCATAACTGCAACACGAAGGAGATCATAAATCCATGAATGATTCCGTAATCCGGATTGATAAGCTGAATTTATATTATGAGAAATTTCACGCGCTGAAACATATAAACCTCGATATTCCTGAAAAAACGGTAACTGCCTTTATCGGCCCGTCCGGCTGCGGCAAATCGACCCTGCTGCGTACGCTGAACCGGATGAATGACATGATACCGGGAACGCGTATTGAAGGCACCGTGAGTATCGCAGGTCAGGATATATACGGCGATACTATGGAAGTAGAAACTCTGCGTAAGCAGGTAGGAATGGTTTTTCAACAGCCTAACCCATTTCCCAAATCGATTTATGATAACGTGGCCTACGGCCCACGTCTGCATGGAGTTCGGCAAAAGGACAAGTTGGACGAATTGGTCGAGCAAAGCCTGCGGCAGGCGGCACTCTGGGAAGAGGTCAAGGACTTTCTGAAGCGTTCAGCTCTGAGCTTGTCCGGTGGACAACAGCAGCGGTTGTGCATTGCCCGGGCGCTTGCTGTACAGCCAGATATTTTGCTTATGGACGAGGCGACATCTGCGCTAGATCCGATCTCCACGATGAAAATTGAAGAACTGGTTCAGGAATTGCGAGACACATATACCATCGTCATGGTGACGCATAACATGCATCAGGCAGCGCGTGTGTCCGGTCGAACTGCGTTCTTTTTAAATGGTGTTGTGGTGGAAGCGGCGGATACAGAGACGATGTTTTCCACGCCGCAAGATTCACGTACAGAAGATTATATTTCAGGGCGATTTGGCTAAAGCCTACCAGATGAATATGCCAGAAGGGGTGACTTCGAAATGATACGTAGAAAAGGTTTTGATGAAGGGTTAGATGAGCTGAGAGCCGTACTGCGCGAAATGGGTGCACACGTTTCGAAGGCGCTCGATCAGGCCATTGAATGTTTGCAGACCAAAAATATAGAATTGGCTCAGCAGGTGGTCAAAAATGATGCATCCCTCAATACGCTGGAAGAGAATATTCTCGATATGGGTTCCAAGCTCATTATTACCCAGCAACCGGTAGCGAAGGATTTGCGCCGGATCATTGTTGCATTTAAAATTTCCAGTGATCTGGAACGAATGGGCGATTTGGCACTTGATATTGCCAAGGTGACACTTCGTTTGGAAGGGCAGCAGATCATTAAGCCTCTGGTGGATATTCCGCACATGGCTTCCATTGTTAAAGAAATGATAGATGATGCGATCAAATCCTATTTGGATGAAAATACAGATCTGGCCTACAAAATGGCCAAAGAGGATGATCGTGTGGATTCCATGTATAGCCACATGATCAGCGATCTGTACGCCTTTATGGTAGAAAAGCCGGCAGAGGCTTCACAAGCCATGCTGCAACTGCTTGTAGGACGATACATTGAACGAATTGGTGACCATGCTACGAATATCGGTGAAAGTACTGTATATCTCGTGACAGGGGAGAGACCAGATTTGAACCAGTAGAGCTTTCAGGTATATAGCGGTTGTTTCTGACCCAGACTTGTCTTTGAGCAAAAGGCAAATTTGGTTAGGAAGCAGCCGTTTTTTTCTGAAAAAGGAGTCTTGTATGTTAAGATAGGAAGAGGAATGCGTAAAACGTAAGAACGTTACGAATGCATTGATGAACTTGCGAGGTGCTAAATGGATAAACTCATGCTTATAGATGGTAACAGTATCATTTACCGGGCGTTTTTTGCTATGCCACCGTTAACGAATTCGAGCGGGCAGCAGACGAACGCGGTGTACGGATTTACGACGATGTTATTGCGGCTCTTGGAGGAGCACAAACCAACACATATTCTGGTTGCCTTCGATGCCGGCAAAATAACGTTTCGCCATAAAGGATACGAGGATTACAAAGGTGGACGGGAGAAAACACCGCCAGAGCTGTCTCAGCAATTTCCGTTGCTGAAAGAGCTATTGACCGCTTTCGGCATTGCCCAGTTTGAACTGGATGGCTATGAGGCGGACGATATTATAGGCACCCTGTCCAAGACAGCGGACGAAGCCGGTTTTAATGTGCTGGTCGTGACTGGGGACAAGGATATGCTCCAATTGGCCTCAGACCATGTCACAGTCGGCTTGACCCGCAAAGGGGTTACTGAGGTGGAGACGTATGGACCTGAGCAAATTCAGGAACGATATGGCCTGAAGCCGCTGCAAATTATTGATCTTAAGGGTCTGATGGGCGATACGTCGGACAATATTCCTGGTATTCCTGGCGTGGGAGAAAAAACAGCGCTCAAGCTGCTGCATCAATACGGTTCAGTCGAAGAAGTGCTGGCGCACACGAATGAGCTGAAGGGCAAAATGAAAGAACGTGTAGAGACACATGCTGATGATGCGCGAATGAGCAAAGATTTGGCGACCATTTATCGGGATGTAACGTTGGACAAGCAGCTGGAAGATGTGGCCTTCGGCGGGCTGCAAGCAGAAACGGCCGGGCCAGCTCTGGCGAAGCTGGAGTTCAAGTCCTTGCTGGAGCGTTTATCCTTTTCAGGTGAGGTTGGAAGTACTGGGGTAGACGTAGAGGAAGCCGAGGCTGACGTAACAGTGCTGGATGAGCAGCGGATTAGCGAATTGGTAGAAGTGTTGGATCGTGTGGATGTGCTGCATGTTGAGACGCATGGTGATAATCCGCATCATGCTGACATTGTAGGTCTGATATTTGCCGCAACGGGACAGCAATTTTTTATGACACTGGATGCACTGCAAAGCGATGCAGCTACACCTATTCGCGCATGGCTTGCTGACCCTGAACGCAAAAAACGCGGTCATGATCTGCATCGAACGGATTTGGCTTTACACTGGCATGGAATTGAGTTTGCAGGTGCCGAGTTTGATGTGCAACTGGCAGGGTACTTGCTGGACCCAACCGATGCAAACCAGACATTGAGCGGATTGGCAGCCAAATATGGCTTGTCTTCGATCCGCCCAGACGAAGAAGTGTTCGGCAAAGGAGCTAAATATAAAGTCCCTGACGTGGATGTACTGTCCGATCATGTGGCGCGTAAGGCAGCGGTGATTGAAGCTTTGGTGCCTGTGCAGCAGGCGGAGCTGGAAAAAACGGAAATGCACAAGCTGTTTCATGAGCTGGAGATGCCGTTGTCCCGCATTTTGGCGGATATGGAGAAGCAGGGCATCTTGGTGAACGTAGAAGAACTACGCGCTTTGGGGAAAGAATTTGAAGCCCAGATTGCAACGTTGGTGGGTGAAATCTACAGCATTGCCGGAGTAGAGTTCAATCTGAATTCACCTAAACAGCTGGGTGAGATTTTGTTTGATAAACTGGGTTTGCCTGTCATTAAAAAGACGAAAACGGGGTACTCGACCGATGCGGAGGTATTGGAAAAGCTGGCCCCCTATCATGATATTGTGCAAAATATTTTGCAGTACCGCACTATTGCCAAACTCCAATCGACGTATGTCGAAGGATTGCTGAAAGAAATTTCGGAGAAAACAGGTAAGGTGCATACGTATTTCCGGCAGACGGTTGCAGCAACTGGACGCTTGAGCAGTCAATTTCCGAATTTGCAAAACATTCCGATTCGTCTTGAAGAGGGTCGCAAAATCCGCAAAGTGTTTGTTCCGTCCGAACCGGGCTGGTCTATTTTGGCGGCAGACTACTCACAGATTGAGCTGCGGGTGCTAGCTGATATTTCGGATGATGAACGTTTGAAGGAAGCCTTTGTCCACGATATGGACATCCATACCAAGACCGCATCCGATGTGTTTGGTGTAGCAGCGGAAGATGTGGACTCCAACATGCGGCGTTCTGCGAAGGCAGTCAACTTTGGGATTGTCTATGGAATCAGTGATTATGGTCTGTCACAAAATTTGAATATTACGCGGAAGGAAGCGGCTCGCTTTATCGACCAGTATTTTGATGTGTTCCAAGGCGTTCGCCGTTACATGGATGATATTGTGAAGGATGCGAAGCGGGACGGCTACGTAAAAACGCTGTTGGAACGCAGACGCTATTTGCCGGAGATTAACGCCAGCAATTTCAACCTGCGTTCATTCGCTGAGCGTACAGCGATGAATACGCCGATTCAAGGTACCGCTGCCGATATTATCAAGTTGGCGATGGTACAGATGGATAAGGCGCTACGTGAACGTAATCTTCGCAGCAGAATGCTGCTCCAAGTACATGATGAGCTTGTGTTCGAGGTTCCGCCTGAGGAAATGGAAACGATGAAAGAGCTTGTCCCGGCTACCATGGAAGCTGCATTAAAGCTGGCTGTGCCGCTCAAAGCCGAAGTAAGCTATGGCAGCAATTGGTATGAGGCCAAGTAAGATATTTCAATGAGTAGATAGTCCCAATTTGACGCTGCTTCCGTTATAATATAGGGTGAGGTGAAGACATCATGCCGGAATTACCGGAAGTAGAAACAATTAAACGAACGCTAAACGAGCTTATCGTTGATAAACATATAGATCATGTCACCGTGAATTTACCGCGGATCATTCAACGGCCCGATGATATTCAGGCTTTTGCGATGGAATTGGCCGATCACCGGATTACAGGGGTGGAGAGACGCGGAAAGTTTCTGCGGATTTTGCTGGACGGGCTGGTGTTGGTCTCCCATCTTCGAATGGAAGGGCGATATGGATTGTATTCGCAACATGATCCTGTGGAAAAGCATACCCATGTCATCTTTCATTTTAAAGATGGTACGGAGCTGCGTTATCAGGATGTGCGCCAGTTTGGCACGATGCACTTATTTCCGGCAGGACAGGATTTGCTGGAAAAGCCGCTGAACAAGCTTGGTTTGGAACCGATGGACGAGGCCTTTACACCCGAAATGCTGCGTGTCGCTGTTGGAACTCGTTCGACTTCGATCAAGGCAGCGCTGTTAAACCAGTCATATGTGGTGGGCATTGGGAATATTTATGTAGATGAATCGTTGTTTAAGGCGGGGATTCATCCAGCACAGCCAGCCAAAAGCCTAACGGATAGCCAATTTCATGTCTTGCATGAAGCTATTGTCTCCACGCTGGGTGCGTCGATTCAGGTTGGAGGCTCGTCCATTAAATCGTTCGTTAATGGACAGGGCAAAACGGGCGACTTCCAGCATCAATTGCAAATCTATGGACGTAACGCGAAGCCTTGCATTAACTGTGGCACATTGATCGAAAAATCTGTCGTAGCCGGACGTGGCACACATCATTGTCCGGTCTGCCAGCCTCTGCGCTAAACAGGCACAGTCACCCCAAGCCCATCCCTCTCATATATTGTTCCAAGTACCAATACTGCGGAGGGTTTCGGTTGTTATAAGGCCCTGCCTTCGCAATGGGAGGGAATTGGAGTGGCTAATCATTGGGGAGCCCTGCTGTTACTGGCATTTGCGCTAAGTTTGGACAGTTTCGGAGTCGGTGTTACATATGGTCTGCGCAAAATGAAAATTCCACTGTTGTCGATTGCTATCATCTCCGTATGTTCAGGTTTGGTGATTGGCATATCCATGCAATTGGGCGCATTACTATCTCGTGTCCTGTCTCCTGTATATACGACCGTTTTCGGCGCTGTCATCCTGATCTGTATCGGCTGTTACTCTTTGTTTCAAGCTCTGCACCGCAAAGAGGATTCGCTAGAGGATTCAGCGGAGGCCTCTCGGGGGCTGCTTCTTACAGAACAGACTGATCCAGTGAGCAGATCTGTTCTTGGAGAGAAGAAGAGTATAGAGGATGCTGATACAGAGTCTTTCCTTAGCTCAAGAAAAGATCTGTCGGCAGAAGCTTCTGTAGAGCAGCAGGAGCGAACGCTATTTTCTCTGGAGTTCCGCAAATGGGGACTTGTTATTCGGATTCTTCGAAGCCCGTCTGCTGCGGATATGGACCGTTCTGGCAGTATATCTGCTACCGAAGCGGTTTGGCTGGGTATTGCATTATCGGTCGATGCGTTCGGAGCGGGATTAGGGGCAGCTATGCTTGGTTTTCAGCCACTGTCTACTGCGCTGGCTATTACGTTATTCAGTGGAACATTTTTGATTGCAGGGATGAAGGCAGGCTTCTTTCTATCAGCATTTCGATTTATGAAGGCGCTGGGTGTATTGCCGGCATTATTACTGATTATGATGGGCATATTGAAGCTGTTATGAGGTGAAAGAGCATGAATATCGGATTAACCGGAGGTATTGCTACCGGAAAAAGCACCGTGTCGGCTCTTTTGGTCGCCAAAGGTGCGCTGCTGATCGACGCAGATGCCATTGCCCGGGAAGTGATGCTTCCGGGGCATCCGGTGCTGGCGGCGGTCATACTGCATTTTGGACAAGCTATAGTGAACAGTGACGGAACCCTGCACCGCAAAAAACTGGGTGAGATTGTATTCGGAGACCCTGCCCAGCGGCAGGCACTTAACGATATTACACATCCTGCTATTCGTGAGGAAATGCGACTGCGTATGGAAGCATATGAACGGGAACAGCCGGACAAGCTTGTTTTGGCAGATATCCCGTTAATGTACGAGTCCGGGCTGGAGAGCTTGTACGAGGAAATTATGGTTGTGTACGTACCACGTGATATTCAGCTCCAGCGTCTGATGCTCAGAGACGGTCTGACGGAGGAACAAGCTGGACTTCGGCTGTCCGCACAAATGGATATTGAACAAAAGAAAAACTTGGCCGATATCGTTATCGATAATAGCGGAACACAGTCTGAGACGAAACGACAAATTGATCAATTTTGGCAGCGGAAGGGACTTGCATGAATATTTTGCGAAAGAAAAGAGTCCTGCTCACTTTGTTTGTCGGGTTTGTCCTGATTCTGTTCCTCAATTCAAATTGGATGTCCTGGTTCTATCCGATTCAATATAAGGATGAGATTCGGCAGTATTCACAAACGTATGAAGTGGACCCATTTTTGGTGGCGTCTATTATCCGCGTAGAAACCAATTTTAAAACCAGTAAGCAATCGCATAAGGGTGCACTGGGGTTGATGCAGATTATGCCGAATACAGCAAATTGGATTATGGACAGCGCCCAGATTCAAAAGGTTCCGCTAGACAGTGTCAAGCACGAGCCTGGTACCAATATAGAGCTGGGAACCTGGTATTTGCATAACCTATCCATGAAGTTTCAGGATAATCCTGTAGCAATCGTAGCTGCTTACAATGCAGGGCCGGGTAAAGTTCAAGAGTGGCTCGATAAGGGAGTGTGGGATGGAAAAGAAGAGTCCATTAAGCAAATCCCTTTTGGTGAGACACGACATTATGTACAGCGGGTCATTTATTACTACAGGCAATACACGAAAATTTATAATGATTTTTAAAAGACAAGTTAATGACATGATGAGCCTTTTCGCTTTAAAATGAAAAAAAGCGCAGGACAGGCTGTTTTTAGCAGCCCGTCCATACACTTTTTCTTGTTATTTCTGCATTATTACCGCGATTATTGGTATTGACCTGCCAATTGTTGTTCGGCGATCGTTACGAGGCGTTTTGTGATGTAGCCCCCGATCGAACCGTTCTCATAGGAAGTCATGTTACCTTGGTATCCATCTTGAGGAATGCTGATACCCAGCTCTTGAGCGATCTCATATTTCATTTGCTCCAGAGCACCGGAGGATCTGCTGACTACCAGATTGTTGGAGTTGCCATTGTTTCCTTGTGCCATTGTTGTTCACCTCCTCGCGATGTGGTAAACATATTATGATCCGTTTTGACAAAATTATTACTAAAAATCTTCGGGAATTTATTGGAAAAAGAAAGTGGTGAGATTATGAAATGTCCGTATTGTGCCTACAATGGCACAAAAGTGTTGGATTCGCGACCTGCGAATGATAACAAGTCCATCCGTCGCCGCCGTGAATGTGAGCAGTGTGCCAGGCGTTTTACCACCTTTGAAATGGTGGAGGAAACCCCACTCATGGTTATCAAAAAAGACGGCAGCCGTGAAGAGTTTAGTCGTGATAAAATGCTGCGCGGTCTCATTCGAGCCTGTGAGAAGCGCCCAGTATCCGTCGAGCAATTGGATATGATCGTATCCCAGGTGGAGAACGCTATCCGCAACACAGCAGCCACAGAAGTCGATAGTCAGCAGATCGGGGAGCTGGTCATGGAACAGCTTTACCCAGTGGATGAAGTCGCCTACGTACGTTTTGCGTCCGTCTATCGTCAGTTTAAAGACATCAATATGTTTATGAAGGAACTGAAAACATTGTTATCTAAAGATACAGCCAGCGACTGATCGCTGACTGTATCTTTCTTGGGTCAAGGTGGGAAGATGATTATATTTTTTTTATAAAAGTATTGACACAGGAATAAAAATTTTATATGATATAGAAGTCGCTTGAAACGTTGATTAACTTACTTATGATGGGGCCTTAGCTCAGCTGGGAGAGCGCATCGCTGGCAGCGATGAGGTCAGGGGTTCGATCCCCCTAGGCTCCACCAAACTTTTATTATGGACTCTTAGCTCAGTTGGTAGAGCAGTTGACTCTTAATCAATTGGTCCAGGGTTCGAGTCCCTGAGAGTCCATCCTTTTAGAAAAAACGGCAGAGATGCCGTTTTTTTGTTGTTTATAGATCTATTCCCAGTCTAACCGAGAACAGTTATGGGGTTTTCATTAGCATTTTTTCATTAGCATATCAAAAGAAGTATGGCAAAAAAGAACATCATTGTTTAACGCTGACTGACATAATCGGAAAGGGATTTGAGATACTCACCATTCACCAATTTTCTTGGGGCGAATACGGCTGTTAAGAAAGTTAGAGATTTTGAACGCGCGATTTTTTCATCCATCATGGAATGGTCGGCTTCAGGTAAATGAATCACGGACAGCAGTTCTGGAGGTATTTTCTGGCGATAGACTCGCTCGGTACCCTTTACATCAACATTAATATCTTTGCCAGCCAGAACCAAGAGTACAGGAGAATGGAAGTGACTTAATTCTTCGGTGGAATCAGACAGAAAATTTTTGCCTATAAAGCTCCATCTTTCTTTGGAAATCATATCGTCAGGATCGGCTATGCCTAGATATTCTTCATAAGAAGCATGTTTTTTCAGTAACTGTAGAACTTCTTGATCGTAGTTCAATGTCTTTTGAATTTCTTGCGGAGTAGCTCCTTCTTGTTCCATTTCTTTTCTGGTATTAAATTGTCCTTGGGAAATCCAGTTCACGGCAGGCGATACAAGGATGCTGAATGCAATATCATGCTCCTCTTTAACGATCTTCGGAATGACCCATCCTGCTTGACTGGCTCCCCATAGGCCGATTTTTTGCTTATCAATTATCGGTAAGCTTCTTGCCCAGTCTATTGCATATCGGATCTCCTGTGCGCGGTCCTCCATGCTTTGGTCGAGCCAATTGCCAGGAGCGCTGTTAATACCGGGCTTATTCAGTGACAGGGAGGCATAACCCTTGGAAGCGAACTTTTCCCACAGTGGTTTGTATCCATCATCATATGTGTCATTAATAGGACCATCCCCATGGACAAAAACAACCAATCCAACCTTTCCCGAGTAGTTCTTAGGCAAAGCTAATGTACCTGTTAACAGCCCTTTAGGTGTCTTAATTTGTATTTTTTCTTCTGTCATCTTGTAGGAATTTTGATATAGAACAATTAGTATCAAGGCAACAGCCAGAGCTGCCGCAATACCAAAAGTAAGCTTGAATGTTTTTTTCAACGATGCTCTCTCCTCGAATGCAGATTCTCTTTCCAACTCATCAGATACCATACAGGCTCCTTGAACCAAAAATGCCGTAACCCATTATACTTGGATTGTTCTACTTCAAACGCCAGTTTGTGATACAAACGGATAGCCCCTTGGTTCTTATGCGCTACATGAAGCGTCAATGCATGAAACCCAGATTCAACCGTAAATTGCTGTGCGAAAGCTAGAAGACGGCGTCCTATTCCCTGGTTACGATGACTTGAACGAATCGCCAAATGATCAATGTAACACTCATTTGCAGCGGGGGTATACTCCAGCGCATGCATACCTGTCAAAAATTTAAATACATTGAAGCAACCAAACTGTTTTAGGAGCGGAGCTAAAGAAATGGGATTTGTTTCAGGAAGTGAAGAGGAGGGGGCCTTCCATTTGAGGGAAAGAACACCGACAACATCTTCGTTCTCTTTGGCTACAAATTGTTTCATAGATGAAGAATAAGGATTTTGAACCCAAACCTGCATTAACAACTTCTGTATATCTTGCTCCTCCAGTGTAACAAGAGATTGGAATTTTGCTTTAAACGATTCGACTAAAAGACTGCAAACAGCTTCATGGTCTTGTTTCTGGTATGCAACAATGTCAAAGGATTTTGCACTCATGTAACGCCCTCCAAGATTTATTCTACTTTAACTTGAATTTCGTATTGCAGCTTGTTGTTGTCGAACATCGAAAGATAAGATTTTTCTACAAGAACAATCTTGCTTTGGCAGTTATATTGGTGATGAGCTATATATCGTTCCATTTGTTTGATTTCATCATCAATCTCAGGTTCTTCAATGACGGTAAGATGCTTATAAAGATAGTTGCCTTCTTCCAGAATATAGTCAGCCACATCCACCGTTTCATAACACAGCTTCACCTGTCCGGCATCAGACAAGTAATGCAGGTCATTTTCAAATAATCGAGGTGGGGCAGGGCGGTGTTCAAATAGGTTTCCGGCAGTGAGCTCTTGACCATTCTCCAATGCAAACCATAGCTTTAAATGACGGGGACCTAATCGTTTGACCTGATACTCATCGTCCTGCTGGGTCCGATTATTATGTTCTTCTAACACTTTGTGAATAAACTGTTCATGCATCTTCAAGTTGGCTATTTCAGTCTGTACCTTCTGCAATGAATGCTCTAAAAGCTGGTTATAACCATCGGCAGCATAGGAAGTCATACATTCTTGAATCTGACCGACAGGGACATTTAATTTGCGTAATAATAAAATATGCGAAAGCTGATAAATCTCATGAAGCCCGTACATTCGATATTGATTTTCTTCTGTATGTGATGGATACAGGACTCCCTTTTCTTCAAAATATCGCAGTTGATGTACAGATACATTCATGAGCTGAGCAAGCTGGCTGATCGTAATGTGTTCTTTCAATGACAGGACTCCTTACTGATAGTTGAATAACTCCACTATAAACCTTAGGTCAGACCTAGGGTCAATAGAAAATATCAAATCAAATCTTGGATAGGCGTATGTGTCGAGCATTTGATGCCCACACCAAGGGGGAGACTGGAGAGTTTACCTGTCGGTGATAACCCGTTATAATCATAAGATTAGTGAGCATAAACAAGATGCTCCGGATGAAGGTTAGAATGGGGAAATCATGTTGAAAACTTTTAAAAAGGTATACATTGAGATAACGAGCATTTGCAATCTCGCATGCAGTTTTTGTCCTCAAACACAGCGTGTCAAAAAATTTATTGATCCGGAAGTCTTTCGAAATGTGCTTGATCAGGTCAAACCACATACGGATTACATCTATTTGCATGTAAAAGGAGAGCCGTTGCTCCATCCGAAAATTGATCTTTTGCTGGAAAGTGCTCATGAGAAAGGCTTGAAGGTCAATATAACCACCAATGGTACCTTGCTGCCGAAGACCGGACATAAGCTGCTTGGGCAACCAGCGCTGCGTCAGATGAACTTCTCTCTCCACAGTTTTGACGGGCATGAAGGCTCCGTGGATCGAGAAGGATATTTGGGTAATATTTTCACGTTTGTAAGAGAAGCGGTGAAACACAATGTCATTATTTCGTTCCGTCTCTGGAACTTGACTGAAGATAATTTGACTAATGTGCAGCGTCAGCGCAACCGGGAAACACTTGAACGACTGGAGCAAGAATTTGGACTGGACTATCGGATTGAGGAAAAGGTGATACCAGGCAGTGGGGTCAAAATCGCACCAAACGTTTATTTGAATCAAGACCATGAATTTGAATGGCCGAGCCTCAGTGCCCCCGAAGATGACGGAAAAGGCTTTTGCCATGCACTCCGTAGCCAAGCGGCGGTATTGGTGGATGGAACGGTGGTCCCTTGCTGTCTGGATGGAGAAGGTGTCATTAATTTAGGTAACGTGCATGAGCAATCTTTTTCCGACATTGTGGAAGGGGAGCGTGCAAACCGTCTGTACTTCGGGTTCTCTAAGAGAGAAGCGGTAGAAGAGTTATGCCGAAAATGCGGGTACCGCAAACGATTTGGAACATAACGGAGATTTGGCAGGTGGAGACTTCGAATCTCTGACAAATCGTTACCTCCGTTTTGAGTTTAGATTCTTAGGAAAAATCCGCTAAACATCAAGGATTTCTTGGTGTTTAGCGGATTTTTTGCATACGTAAAACATACTTACATTCAACTATTAACCAGCGCTTTGGCATACTGTTTGCCTGCCGAGAGAAGGCTGTCACTCAGTTTAGGATCATTAACAGAACGTGCAAGCACAAGAGAACCAACCATACTACTGAACAATGCACTGCCCTTGGACTGATCCATTCCCCCCAAATTGGAGATAAACGTAATCATTCTTTCCAACTCCTGCGTGAATATCTGCCGGATTTCTTCGGAAGAACGGGCTATTTCTACGGAAAGGGCAGGAATAATACAGCCTATTTCTGTTCGATCACGGTGATGGGTGCTTAAATAGTAATCGATGACAACATTAATTTTAGGATCTTGCTTTTCTTGGTCAACGGCCTCCTGAAGCAGTGCGAGGGTATCACTGACGGCATAGCGACAGGCTTCGGCGACTAGCTGTTCTTTGTTATCAAAGTGTGAATAAAACCCGCCGTGAGTTAATCCTGCCCCTTTCATAATAAAGGGCACACTTACATCTTGAATACCGTTGGCACGGAAAGCTTGGGCAGCACTTTCAACGATCTTACTCCGCACTTTCATCTTATGGCCTTTTGGATAAGGCATTGTAATCACTCCACGGGTTTATAATGCTAACTTCAAAATATTATAATCATCATAATAAAACGTGTCAATTTGTCTTCCTATAACGACAACTTCAGAAAGGCTGATCAAGACTATTGACGCTTTTAAAATATGATGACTATAATATATTATAATCATCATATTTTAAATCATGCCATTTTAACAGGAGGTATTAGTTATGAGCAAGCTTGAATCTGTAGAAACACTGGTCATTGGATCAGGGCCAGGAGGTTATGTGGCAGCATTGCGTTCTTCTCAGCTTGGAATGAAAACGGCGATTGTTGAACGCAGTCAGCTAGGTGGAGTGTGCACGAATGTGGGCTGCATTCCATCCAAAGCTTTGATTGCCGAAGCACATCGCTATGAGATACTCAGGCAGGTAAATCAGGCAGATGCAGCGATGTCATTCGTGAATGCTCAGGCTTTCAAACAGGGGATTGTGAATAAGCAGGCAGGCGGAGTTGGCTTTTTAATGAAAACGGCAGGTGTGAGCATTCTGGAAGGGGAGGCAAGTTTGGTTGATGGGCATACAGCCATCATCAATCAAAATGGAGCGGAACAAACGATATCCTTTAAGTATGCCATATTGGCAACCGGCTCCCGTCCAATCGAGCTGAAAGCATTTCCGTTTGGCGGACGTATTTTGTCCTCTACAGAGGCGCTTTCGCTTCCAGCGGTTCCGTCCAGCCTGATCGTGATAGGTGGTGGATATATTGGCGTTGAGCTTGGACAAATGTATGCCAAATTTGGAACAAAGGTAATGATTCTGGAGGGAGGGGAACGGGTGCTGCCGGGATTTGAGACGGACCTTGTGGCCCCTGTTGTTAAGCAATTGAAAACAGATGGTGCAAGCATCGTAACTGGGGCGATAGCCGAAAAAGTCGTGCATAATACGGATACTATTACGCTGCATTATTCAAAAGATCAAGAGCAGCATCATGTCACCGCTGAGTTTGTATTAGTTACTGTAGGCAGAAAACCGAATACGGATGGCAGATTAGGATTGGAGCACATTGGCTTGCCACTGACGAGCAGGGGGTTGATCGAGACAGACGAGCAGTGTAGAACGGCTATTCCGCATATTTTTGCCATTGGAGATATTACGGAGGGTCCAGCCCTTGCCCATAAGGCTTCCTATGAAGCGAAGATTGCGGCAGAAGCGATTGCAGGTCAAGCTGCTAAAGTGGATTATAAAGCCATGCCGTTGGTTGTCTTTTCTGAACCAGAGCTGGCTAGTGTTGGCCTAAGTGAAACAGAAGCAAAGGAAAAAGCCTTACCGATTGTCATTGGCAGAGCTTCCTTTGCAATTAACGGCAGAGCATTGGCGCTAAGGGCAGCAGAGGGGTACATCAAAATCGTAGCAAAGCAGGGGTCGGGGATCGTACTGGGGGCGCAAATCGTCGGCGTCGAAGCTTCAACACTCATTTCCGAGCTTGCTCTGGCTATCGAGATGGGAGCAACCGTAGAAGACTTAGCTCTAACCATTCATCCCCATCCTACATTGGGAGAAGTAATCATGGAGGCTGCGGAGAATGCGGTCAGAAAAATGGACCGTCCAAAGTAGAGGCTCCGTATGAAATCACTTCATTGCCTGTGAGAATAATTATCAACTATAATATATTATAGTTTGAATATGAGATTGAGCAGGTACGTGGATGGTTTAGATCGGGGGCTGAACAAAAGCAATGAAGTTGAATGATCACATTTTGCTGTGGAATCATGTTTTTATACAGGTGATGGATGTTCGTCATAAGAAGATCGAAGAAGGGGAGGAGCTACGAACCTATCGACTTCCTGCCAGTGCGTTCTTGTATGCCGTTCGTGGAAACGCACGGGTACGGTTAGATAACAGTATTCACAGGGTAGAGCGTTTCCATGTACTGCATGGCGGAAAAGGAATGTGCCTGAGTATCCTGGCGGAAGAGGTGCTTGAATATTACATCATTTTGTACAAGGCAACGTTGGCCCTGCCTAGCCGCAAAGAGATTGCACAATTGCTGGAAAAGGAAAATCCTTTTCAGAACCAGTATGCTTTCGCACCTCATTACCCACTGCCCCTGTACGATAAAGTGAAGCTGTTGGAGCAAGAATGGCGTGAAGCTTCCGGACTTGGCAAACTGCATGTCAAAGCCTTATTTCAACAATTTGTATATGAGTTGTTGCAGCAGTTGTATCGGCAGGGCATTGAGCCTCTTAAGCCCGACCTGGTATCGCAGGCTGTAGCCTATATTCGTGAGCATTTTAGTCGGCCTATGACACTTGAGTCCATTGCGGAGGAGCTAGAATGCAGTACCGGACATTTATCCAGGTTGTTCAAAAATAAAATGCATACCAGTTCGATTCATTACTTGGGCCAAGTAAGAGCAGATCGAGCGGCAGAACTGCTAATGCAGACGGACGCCACTTTGCAGGAGATCGCAGAGCGTGTGGGATATCCAGATGCCCATTCTTTAAGTCGCAGCTTCAAGAAATATAAGGGACTATCTCCCGTACGATTCAAAAAGGAACGGGAGCATCATGCTCAGAAGCAAGATCAGGATATGCCCCAAACGATGCTTAAATATGCCCTTCAGCGGACATCTTTCGCACGTTATACTGATATTGATTATCAATATCGGTATAACGCGGAAGGAGATTTGTTTATGCACGGAAGAGTCAAAATAACGGCCATGATGATTATGCTGTGTTTATCATTGATGCTGGGAGCTTGCTCGGCTCCGACGAATACAAATGGAAGCTCGCAAACGAAGGCTAATCATACAGCGACATCATCCAACAGCGATGGACAAGCGGCAGTGCAAGCACAGACAAGAACGGTTAAGACATTAAAAGGCGATGTGGAAGTACCTGCAAACCCGAAACGAGTGGCATCGGATCAGTATATGGGTCATCTTTTGAAGCTGGGGATTATTCCGGTGGGGGTCAGAAGTTTTATGCTGAATGAGGCTTGGATTGATCAATCGGGATATCCCAAAGAGAAATTGGCCGGAATCAAGGATCTCGGTGAATTTCCTATGGATTTGGAGGAACTGACCGTTCTGCAACCGGATTTAATTATCGGTTCAATCGAAAAGAACATCGACAGCTACCAAAAGGTAGGAACGACTGTGTTCCTGCCGTATTGGGAAGGCGAATCTACAGCGGGACCACTGGATAAATTCCGCAGAATTAGCGAAATCTTTGGCAAGCAGAAAGAAGCCGAGCAGTGGATTACTGAATATGAGAAGAAAGCTGCAGAGGCCAGAACGAAAATTCAAGGTATCGTTAAAGAAGGAGAGACGGTTTCAATTGTACAAGTCGCCAATAAATCGATATATGTTTTGGCAGCAAAAGGCGGCAATTACGGAAGTCCGACCATTTATCAGACGCTAAAGCTGCCACCTACCAAAAAGGCATTGAACATGAAAGAAGGATTTGAAAATATTTCGCTTGAGGTTTTACCCGAGTATATGGGAGATCACATCTTTGTATACGGTTCAGAAGATGAAGGGGCTAATCAGATTCTGCATAGTGAGCTATGGAAAGGCCTTCCGGCTGTAAAAAAAGGACAGGTTTATATGTACGGTTCATTCAGCGATAAAGGGGATGAGTTTGTGATGGAAGACCCTTATTCATTGGAGCTTCAATTGGATACCATAGTTAATCTCTTATTAGCCCACAAAAAATAAAGCTGAATACAGCTATAAAAAACGAAAATACGTTACCGATGAAACACTTGATTCATAGACAAAAAAACTGCTAAAACGAGGGTAAACCTCTGTGTTTAGCAGTTTTTTTGTCGTAATTCAACAGAGGCACTCACCTCAGTCGCTTATTGTAGTCGTCACCACGCCATTAATGACTGCCGTTCGTTGCAACGTCCCCGTTTACAAAAAACAGTGACTATTCTCACAAAAAACGACATCTTCCGACACTGGAATGCCATATTATAGTAAGTGTTGATAGGCTATAATCGTAGCAGTGAAAACGGATTGTCACAAAAATTTATTAGAGTCAGGATTGGTGGTTCAAATAATGAAGCTGGCAACAAAATTAACTTGGATGATGCTCATCATACTGCTTCTCGTAGGCTCCTCCATTGGATACTTCGGATATCGTACCGCTTACCATCAAGTGGATGAAGCTGCTGGGATCGAGCTGGTGGGTTGCGCCAATATTACGACTGGCCTTATAGATCCTGCGGATATATCGGCTCTGGTCAGTGGAGATAACAGCAAACTTGCTGCCATTGAAGACCGGATCGGCTGGATTGTAGCACATAAGCCTATTTTTAAGGAGGCTTTTATTATCTCTTTGGATGGAAAAATTTTGGCCGCCGATGCCAACTTTAAGCAAAGAGGCTATCAAGCTGGCGATTCCTTCTATTTTACAGACGAAGACAAAGAAATGATAACTACCATGAAGCATTCAGCATATTCCAAGGTTTATACATATGAAGGAACCTCGCTCAAAACTGGATACGGCCCCATTTATCAGGACCATGATCCCACCAAGCCCATTGTTGCACTGATGGCCATCAATTTTGACGGCTCGTTAATTCAGGAACGGACGTTGGATATTATTGTTCAGCCCTTTATTATTGGCGGCTCCATTTTCATGGTGGCTATCCTTGTTGTTTACCTGTTGATTCGCCATATGGTAAGTCCGCTTACCAAGCTGTCAGCCTCTGTGAACACCATTACCAAGGGCGACCTTACCCATGAACCGCTTCTCTTCAAAAACAAGGATGAAATCGGGACGCTGGCCCGCGACTTCAACGATATGACAATGAACCTGCGCAACCTGATTACCCAGGTCAATGACACCTCTATGCTGGTCGCTTCTTCCTCTCAAGAGCTGTCTGCCAGCGCACAGGCAACGAACCGTGCTGGAGAGCATAGCGTGAATGTTACGATTGAGTTGGCTGATGGGGCGCATACCCAATTGCAAAACCTGGAAGGAAGCTATAAAGCTATTCAGGATATGTCCCGCTTCATCAGCGATATTGCTGGCAATGCGGACATCGCAATGAACAAGGCCGCGGATAATGTCCAGAAAGCACGCCTTGGCCGGGAATCAATGGATTCCACCACCTCCCAAATGGGAGTTGTCAGCGAAAGCATCGGCGATCTCTCAAGCATTATTCATACGCTTGGCAGCCACTCCAAGGAGATTGAGAACATTGTCGGCACCATTGCCAGCATCGCCGAGGAGACCAACTTGCTGTCTTTGAATGCAGCGATAGAAGCTGCGCGCGCCGGAGAAGAAGGTCAGGGCTTTGCCGTTGTCGCTGGCTCTGTCCGCAAATTGGCCGAACGTTCTGCCAATTCTGCCACACAAATCAGCGAACTGATCAGTCTGATTATCGCCCAAATGGACAAGGCAGGAGAAACTATGAAGCGTTCCACGAACGAAATGATGCAGGGCAAGGAGTTGATCATATCAGCCGGGCGCTCCTTCTCCGAGATTGAAGTCTCCATCTCCGACATGTCTTCCCAAAGCGAGCAAATATCAGCCACAGTTCGGGATCTGGCGCTGATCTCTGAAGAGCTCGTTGAAGCCATTCAGAATACCGTAATGGTCTCTAACCATACGGTTAAAGGGGCAGAGTCCCTGTCCGCCTCTTCGGAGCAACAGCTTGCTGCCATGCAAGAAGTGGAATCCTCCGCAGCGCTCCTCTCATCACTGGCCGAGAAGCTTCAGGTGCTTGTAGAGAACTTCAAGATTTAAATATTCGAGGTTCAAAGAGAAATAAACCGCTAAAGACGAGGATAAACCCTGTGTTTGGCGGTTTTTTATAGTAATTTTACGAAGGCATTCTCTCAGTCGCTTATGGTAGTCGTTACTGTGACATTGTTGACAGAGGTTGAGGAAGCACTAGAGTTGAAATTAACAACCTCAACGACTACTGTTGCACCAACAATCAGGCCTGTATTTATAATTAGATTTGTAGCAGAAAGCGTTGTTAAGCCGCCTCGCTGCAACGTCCCATTTACAAATACATTGTAGTATCCGCTACTGGTCGGAACAACAAGACTGTTTGCCGCGACTGAAGTACCACTATCATTTGTGAAATTTTGTGCCGGGATAGTGGTCACTCCACCTAATATATTACCAAGCACGACAATAGCTGTGTAACGATTAACCACTGGAGTGACATTGATACTTGTTGTAATAGCAATGTTTCCAGATACGATACTGTCTGCTTCCAGATAGATTCGAATAATAGACATAGGAATTCCTCCATTCCTAATATTCCAGATAAATATTATAGTTTATGTGAATATTCTAGATATGGATTGGATGGGGGAGGAGTCTTCCAATTATTTCTCTTTGTTCAAGCTTCTTTGGGCCCGGGTTACTATTCGCTTCGTTTCTTTGGTATCCGAAATCATCAGCCATGCATTACAAACTTGAAGAACCCATTCTGGGTTGGTTTTGCTGGCGTCATTCAACCAATTACCAACGGAGTCCTGGACATATTTGGCCGGATCGGACTGAACAGCCTCCAAGAGAGGAAGAGCCAGCTCGGGATGTTCTTTTAGTTCAGGGATGTGCTTGGCCCAAACGCCTTGTGGCCGGATTAATTCAATGGCAAAACGACGTATGTTAGCATCCTCATCTCGCACCCAACTGTCTAACAGGGCAAGCCCTTCAAGCAGTTGCAAGGATATGGATTCTCTCACGGCCATCCAGGCTATTTCACGTACTCCGAAATGGGAATCGGCTGCAAAGGGGCGAATGCCAGCCAATTTTTCCTTTACACTTAAACGGGGATCAATCCCGATGATGTAGGCAGCCCAGCAGCGAATGCTGTCTGAAAGATGGGAGGCCATCGCATCAAAGATGCGAATACGTTCTTCTATCGCTTGTTGCTCAAACACATGAAGCCACGCTCGCGCGATTGCGGGTATCATTTTCATGATCTTCTTTTCCTTCAGCTGATTCAATTCGGTCATGAAGACATCGGATGATCGCTGCAAGCCAAATTCATCAAGAGTATTTTGCAATAGTACAACATGATCGACAGCCAGCCATTCGGTGAGATTCACCGTCTCAAGCCGCCCCTGCTGTAGCAGCTGAAGCACATCATTAGGAATATCTGACCCTTTGCGGGCCCCTTTTCGGTGTAACATTTCATTCACTCCATATCGTAAATTGTCTGATAGGTATACGATACTTTTTTGGGTAGGAGTATAGATGTAATGTAGTTTACAACTTCATTAGCTTTTCGCGATGGATGTAAATCGTCTTAAAGCCGGTTTTAATGACCTTTTCTTTGACAAGCTCCTGAAGAGCAGTTGTTACAGCCTCACGGGTGGCCCCGACCAGATTCGCAATTTCCTGATGGGAGAGAGGAAAATTGATTTTGCAATACTCTTCACGGCTTTGGAGGGCGAACTGATCGGACAATTTCAGAAGAACATACAAAATTTTATCCTGTAAATTTCCCAAAGCTAAATGCTGGGCCAGACTGCTCATTCCTGAGATTCGGTCACTTAACACCTTGATCATGTTCATCATGAACCGGGGATGTTCTATTAAAAAATGCTCGAATCGGTCTTTGTCCATCCGGCAGATATCGCATTCTTCTATCGTTTCTATATACATATCCCTTGTCCCTAGTGAAATCATATCCATTTCACCAAATACATTTCCTTCGCTGAGGATATCCAAAGTAAATTGCTTTCCGTCAGCGTTTAGCTTATACAGACGTACTTTTCCCTTTTTCACAAAATAAAGTCCCTCGGAAAAGGTCTCTGGGGTTTGTATAAAGTTTTTTTTCGCTATAGTCGTAATGGAGGTCATTTGGTCCATTTCAATTAAATCTTCTAATGAGAGACTATGAAGCAAATTAAATTGGGACAGGTATTGAATGCTATTCATATGTTCTCCTTTTCGTTGCACAGGGTATACAGAATCATAATACAATTATAGCTTCTCTGAGGTATTTTGACCTCTATTACTCACTTGTTTGCGCTAGAGTGAATAATGAATTTTGGGGAATCTGTCGGATTTATGTAAAGGGGAGGTTGGTATAAAATAGATATGCATGTTTGATAGTAGATACATAAAGAGCGAGGGAATAACGATGATTAAATTAAAAGATGTAGGCAATTTCGAGGTCCTTCCTGAGAGAGCGATGCATATCGTTCAAGGCAATATATCCGCTTTACGCCAAGCGCTGACCGAAGGCTGGGATATAGAACAAGGGATCGTACTCAGTAAATATACGACATTAAGTCCATTGGATATTACACTCATCACTGAGCAAATGGAAGTCTTGAAGCTACTGGTCGATGAGGGGGTTCAACTTAATGTGAAGGATAATCCCGCATTCCTGACGGCTGTTCGCTATGGTACCGAAGAGATTGTCCGTTATGTGGTCGCCCATGGCGCGAAGCTGGACGGGAAAAATCATGTCAAATCCGGTGCCTATGAGCAAGCCTACTACGGTAACAAAAGCAATATGCTGCTTATCCATGAGCTGGGCCTCGATATGAAGCAGCATGCTGGAGCAACACTCCGCAACGCAGTTAGTAAGCATGACCTGAAAACAGTAGCATTACTATTGGAACATGGCGTAGATATTAATTTCAATGCCCCTAATATGGTATATCCTTATAAAGCCACGCCTTTGACAGTGGCGGCACGCAACAATGATTTTGCGATGGTGAAGTATTTGGTTCAGCAAGGCGCTGATGTGACGCTGGCAGAAAAAGATGGAGAACGGGCATATACAATTGCACTAAGTAATAAAAACGTAGAAATGGCTGAGTATTTAAAGTCTGTAGAGCCTCCAGCATTTCATAATCTGGAAAATAAACGACATGCTTTGAAAAGCTACAAGCTTCCAAAGGAGATTGTTGCCTTTCTGATGGGGGATCAGCTCCGTGTGGACCTGCCAGAAAATGATCTTGATATTCAATTTGTTGAGTTCTTCTCATTCATAGATACGGTTGAGATGAAGGTAGGTCGGCAAAAGCTGTTGCGTCTGTCTCTAAAAGTAGATAATTACTCGGATATTATATTGGTGTGGAATCCGAGGCAGAAGTGCCTGGGTTATTATGACGAGGAGCATCAGGAATATGCGGATGTGTGCAGCTTTGCCGAGTTTCTTGCACAGCCGGAAGATTATCTGGAGAAGATTATTGAGGGGGAATATTTATCATAACGAGGTGAGCCATGAATGCGGTATGCACGCAGTCATGGCTCTTGTTATTTTAAAATACAGCGCTAGTGTACACAGATGCCTAATGCTCATCAGGAATGGTTACGTATGAGCTGAATGAGATTTAGGGTAGCGGTAGATAGGGGTTCGTTCTTGCGGGTACAGATGGCGATTGAATTGAGAAGCTGGATGTCTTCTACATATACCCGGCACAGCTCGCCGCGTTCTACATATTCATATTCTTGTTTGAATTTTGCAATCCAGGCTGGAATGAGAAAATGAGCCGGTAAATAAGTAGCTGCTAGCCGGATATGACCATGGACTCCATCACGATAATCTTGAGATAATTGTTCGATTTGCTGTTCGACGGCAAAGAGCCGTTTGGCGAGTACAGCAAGCTTTTTACCAGCATCCGTTAAGGCAATCCCTCTTCCTAGCGGCATGAGCAGTGTGAGAGATATTTCTTTTTCAAATTTTTTAATCTGGGCGGCAATCGCAGGTTGGCTAATATTTAAAAGTTCAGAGGCACGTGTCACACTCCCTAATAATTCATTTACAATCAAATTGTAAGTTAATCCAAAGGAGAGTGGAGCGAATGAATCAAACGAACACGTGGGATCAAGTAGACCAGTATATCTCGGAGAGTCTCGTTCCGCATGATGCTGTCTTGGAACAAGTATTGGCTACTAACCAAAAGGCGGGACTACCTCCGCATGATGTATCGCCCAATCAGGGAAAGCTATTAAATATCCTTGCTCAAATGCAGGGAGCGCGACGCGTGCTGGAGATCGGTACTTTGGGAGGCTACAGTACAATCTGGTTGGGAAGGGCGTTGCTGAAGGATGGAAAAATAGTTACGCTGGAAGCCAACCCGATCCATGCTAAAATTGCCCGGTCGAATATATCGCTGGCTCAGTTGGATGGAATGGTGGAACTTCGGGAGGGAGAAGCTTTGGAGCAGTTAGCACAGATGAAAGAGGAGGAAGTTGAGCACAGACCCTCAGGTGCAGGGAGTAAGAAAGTTTTATGATATGCTGGCTGAAGAATCAAGAATTACAGCTACAGCTATCCAAACCGTGGGGAGCAAGGGGTATGACGGTTTCGTCATTGGAATCGTTAAGGGCTGAACGCTAAGCGTCTCGATTGGCTAAACACAAAGGGGATCAGTCCTCGTGTTTAGCTTTTTTCTGAGTAGAGAAGATGGGGACGAATTGTGCGCATAATGGTAAAATAGTACTGATGGAAGCCTTAGAACGTTTTTGAACGTTTACTGCTGAATTCCTATGTAAGAAGAATGAATTTACATAAAAGTAGATGGATTTTCTTTAAAATGTAAACGCAATCATAATGATTGGATCAGGAATTCACCATTTTGTAAAAAAATGAATTAGAAATGAATTTTTTTGAATCTTTTTGAAGAAAAATGATTGTTTTTTGTCAAGTTTGTGGTACGATATGAACAGTTGGGGGAATGATGATGCTGACGGAAGAAAGATACAAGTTAATAATACAGCGCTTACAAGAATGTGGTGTTGTAAAGTTGCAAGAATTGGCTGATCTGTTGGGAGCTTCTGAGTCAACGATTCGGCGTGATTTGATAGATCTTGAGGGCCGTCAGTTGCTCAAGCGGATTCATGGCGGGGCAACCTTGCTGAATCAGAAAAGTCAGGAACCTGGCATGGAAGAAAAAACATTCAAAAACGTTCAAGAAAAAAATGCAGTGGCCCGTATAGCAGCCAAAGAAATTTTGGATGGCGAATGTATTTATCTGGATGCGGGAACAACAACGATGGCGATGATTCCTTACATTGAAGCTAAAGACGTGACGGTCGTGACGAATGGACTATCCCACGTAGAAGCACTGGTAAGCAAAAGAATCAGAAGCTATCTACTGGGAGGGATGATGAAAATTCATACCAAAGCCGTAATCGGGAGTATTGCCCTACAAAATTTGGACAATTTTCGATTCGACAAGTGCTTTCTAGGAACGAACGGGGTGGATATGGAAATGGGGTATACAACTCCTGATCCTGAAGAGGCGCTGATCAAGCGGCGTGCCCACCAGCTGTCTGGCAAAACGTATGTGTTAGCCGATTCCAGCAAAATTGGAGAAGTAACCTTCGCCAAACTGTTCGAGCTCAAGGAAGCTATACTTATTACCGAATCGATGCCAGAACGGTCACGCCGATCCATCGCTCAGAAAACTAAGATAATCGAGGGATAACAATGATATATACAGTAACGCTGAACCCTTCCATTGATTATATCGTGGAAGTTGATGATTTGAAGCTTGGTGATTTGAACCGGATGAAACGTGATTTAAAACTGCCAGGTGGTAAGGGAATTAATGTATCACGTGTACTGAACCAGTTGGGAGCAGATAGCACGGCGATTGGTTTTCTCGGAGGATTCACAGGCAGGTTTATCGACGATACATTGCGGGAAGAATCCATTAAAACTGATTTTGTAATTATCGAAGATGACACACGGATTAACATTAAGCTCAAGCATGGCGATGAAACGGAAATTAACGGTTTGGGACCTGCGATTCGTGAGCAAGAGGCCGATGCGTTGGTGCAAAAGCTGGCGGGACTCCAGAAAAATGACATTGTCGTCTTGTCGGGAAGTATCCCGCCGTCACTTGGAGGAGACTTCTATGATCGGCTGATTAGCGTATGCCAGCAAACTGGAGCTGAATTCGTCATCGACACCACAGGTGAGGCGCTGATGAAGGCACTGGTTCATAAACCGCTGCTCATCAAGCCGAATCACCATGAGCTGGCTGAGTTGTTTGGCGTAACGATTCATTCAAAGGAGGAGATCGTCACTTACGGTCGTAAGCTGCTGGAAGCAGGTGCAAAAAATGTACTGATTTCCATGGCAGGAGAAGGGGCTTTGTTCATTACGGCAGATGAAGTGTATCACGCAAATGTACCAGCAGGAACGGTGAAAAATTCTGTAGGCGCAGGTGATTCAATGATTGCTGGATTCGTGGGTACGCTGGCTCTTCATGGCGATCCGATCGAAGCATTCCGTGCAGGAGTGGCATCCGGAAGCGCAACTGCGTTCTCCGATGATCTGGCTACTAGAGAGAAGATTGAACAATTACGGCCGCAAGTCACGATTTCAAAACGGTAATCCAGCTGCATCATGAGCTTATTATGCGTGTCTCGACACGCTGATCGAACTTAGGAGAGTGTGAAAAATGAGAATAACAGACCTGATGATTAAAGAAACGATGATCATGGACCTGCAGGCGACGACAAAAGACGAGGCGATTGAGGAGCTCATCGCTCGTCTCGAAGCAAGTGGACGTATTAATGACCGTGCCTTGTTTAAAGAAATGATTTACAAACGTGAAGCAGAGTCCAGCACTGGAATCGGCGGCGGCATTGCGATGCCGCATGCCAAGACCAAAGCCGTGAATGAAGCGACTGTCGTTTTCGCCAAAAGCAGTAAAGGCGTAGAATTCGAATCGTTGGATGGTGAGCCGGCGAAAGTATTCTTCATGATTGCGGCTCCAGAGGGAGCAGCAAATACGCATCTTCGCACACTGGCTGCCCTTTCCCGGCTGTTGATTGATACCGATTTTATCGGGAACCTTATGAAAACGCAAACACCGGATGAAGTATCTATGCTGTTTGATACCAAGCAGGCGGAAGAAGAAGCTGCCAAGAAAGCAAAAGAGGCTAAGAAAGAGGATGCCAAAGCACAGCAAACGCCAGACGTTATCGTTGGCAATCCGAATTCTGACGAATTTGTGGTTGCAGTGACCGCTTGTCCTACAGGCATTGCACACACGTTTATGGCAGAAGATGCTCTCATTAAGAAAGCGAAAGAAATGGGTGTAAATATCCGTGTAGAGACGAACGGCTCGGAAGGCGCACAAAACGTACTGACAGCGGATGAAATTCGCCGTGCCAAAGGTGTAATCGTCGCAGCTGACAAGAAGGTTGAAATGGCCAGATTTGACGGTAAACCTGTATTGCAAAGACCAGTAAGCGACGGTATCCGTAAATCTGAGGAACTGATCCGCAAAGCGCTGAACGGCGATGCCCCAATTTATCGTAGTGAAGGTAAAGGCAGCGCTGATGAGTCGAAAGCGGAGAAGAGCAGTGTGGGCAGTAAAATTTACAAGGATTTAATGAACGGTATTTCTCATATGCTGCCATTCGTTGTAGGCGGGGGGATTTTGTTAGCAATTTCCTTCTTGATTGAACAAGTGGCAGGAGAAGACAATGTATTGTTCCAACTGTTGCAGACAATTGGCGGTGGAACAGGTGCGTTCCACTTCCTGATTCCGATACTGGCCGGATTTATCGCGATGAGCATTGGAGACCGCCCGGCACTGATGCCAGGTATGGTTGGGGGTCTGATGGCTGTAAACTCTAATGCAGGTTTCCTTGGCGGTCTGGCAGCTGGTTTCATGGCTGGTTATGTGGTGATCTTCCTGCGTAAAGCTTTTGCAGGTCTGCCGAAAGCGCTGGATGGTTTAAAACCAATCTTGTTATACCCTGTATTTGGACTCCTAATTTCAGGCGCGATTATGTTCTACCTGTTCGATCCGATTTTCGGTGGTATTAATACGTGGCTTGTCAATGTTCTGAACAATTTGGGAACAGGTAATGCAGTTATTTTGGGTCTGATTCTGGGCGGAATGATGTCGATCGACATGGGTGGACCTTTTAACAAAGCAGCTTACGCATTTTCGATCGGTGTCTTTACTTCCAGTGGTAACACGAACGGAGCTATGATGGCGGCTGTTATGGCAGGTGGTATGGTACCTCCGTTGGCGATCGCATTAGCTTCGACGTTCTTCAAAAATAAGTTTACTGAGCAAGAGCGCAAGTCTGGCTTGACGAACTATGTACTTGGATTGTCCTTCATTACGGAAGGAGCCATTCCATTCGCAGCTGCTGATCCTCTGCGTGTCCTGACCTCTTGTATTGTAGGTTCAGCGATTGCTGGTGGTCTGACGCAGTTCTGGCAAATCAATCTTCCAGCTCCACATGGCGGAATTTTTGTAGCAGCTCTTGCCAATCATGCTTTGTTGTTCTTGCTTGCAGTGGCGATTGGTTCCGTGATTTCCGCGCTCATTCTGGGATTGTGGAAAAAACCGCTCGAAGCGAAATAACGGGTATCACAGGAGTGAAAAAATAAAAAGAGGGTCACATTTCCTTAGGCCTTCAAAATAGTAAAGCCGCTAAACACCAGGTTTCTGAGTGTTTGGCGGCTTTTTCTTTATGCAAAGGTGTCGGCTTTGCCTATATAGCTTATTAGTAGTTATTGCATTGGAGCTATAGCCTACAAAGCTCCTTAACCAGCTGTATAAACAGCTTTCGGGCCGAAGACATATACTGCTGGTGATGGTTGTTTTGTAGGAGTCCAATAGGAATATTCGGGTCTGTTAACTGGAGGGGGACGGTGACCAGTTCCTCCTGCATAGGCATTGATGATAGAATCACTCCAACTGAAGGAATCGTTTTTACAAATGTGGGGATCGACGAAATTTGACTGACAGTATAAAAAAACGGCATCGACGGGAAGCGGGAAAGTTCTTTTTCCAGTCGTATATGGTACAAGCAGTTCTTACCTCCGACGATAAGCGGGTACTCGTACAGATCTTCGAGATGAAGCTCACTTTTTACCGCAAAAGGGTGATTACGGGACACAATAAAGGCGATGTGTTCGTGATATATGGGTTCAAAGTGTAAGGAAGGAATGGAGTGAGGTTCCCCAGAGATTGCAAAATCCAGCTTACCGTCCACCAAAGCATTTGCGAGTGCATCCGTGTTTCCAACTGTAAAATGGCACGTAATATTCGGTTTATGCTCTCGAAACTGCTGTAGAACCAAGGGCAGTACGGTAGCCGCCACCGTTTCAATCACACCGATATGAAGCGTGCCAATCTCCTCCTTTTTCAGAGACTTCGCCTGGTCCATTACAAAATTCCAATGCTGAATAAGCCCGTCTATCTCCTCGGCATATAGTTTGCCTGGGGACGTTAACTCCGCATCCCAACCCCTTTTAAAAAGCTGAAATCCCAGCTCTTTCTCTAATCTCTGGATTTGGCTCGTGACTGTAGACTGAGCGTAGTTTAATTTGGCAGCAGCTTTTGAAAACGTTCCTTCTTCGATTATGGTACGAAATGTAGTTAATTCTTTCAGATCCACGCATGCTCATCTCCATCGGTGAAATTAAATATATTTATGATTATTTTCAATTATACAGATGAAAGTAAGGGGAGTACAATTATATTATCCCAACGGATAGGAGAGTTGAACATGCCATTTGTACGAGTTGGCTACATGGAGCAGCAATACACAGAGCAAGAGTTGCCTTGGATTAGTCGTTGTATCATGAACGCTTTGATTGAACATTTTCTGGTTCCGGAAAAAGATTACTTTCAGGTTTTTCATGCTCATAAGCAAAGCGAGTTTTATTATAGTCCCGATTATTTGAATATACCCAGAACAGATAAGCTGCTGTATATCCAAATTACAATGGGAACGGGTAGAACTACGGAACAAAAAAAGAGTTTCTACCAAAAGTTAGCGGAACTCTTATCTATTGAATGTAAGGTTAGACCGGAGGATGTATTTGTAACACTGGTAGAGACTGAATTAGAGGATTGGTCCTTTGGCAACGGACTTGCCCAGATGATTGTATGAAGCATAAATTGATCAAATCGAGTGTTCGAGAAACCATCGGTGATTTTGCTCCCGCTTTTGTAGGTTATACAGAGGATGTTCTTTTTGGAGATGTATGGAGAAGAAGTGAGCTATCTCTCAGAGAACGGAGTCTCATCACCGTCTCCGCATTGGTAGCGGGTGAGCATGTAAATCAACTCCCTTATCATCTGAAACTGGCCAAGGAGAACGGGATTTCGGAAGAAGAACTGGTTGAGGTCATTACACAGCTTGCCTTTTATGTAGGATGGCCCCGGGCAGCCTCAGCTATTCAGGTTGCCAAAGAGGTATTTTGTAAAGAGAAAGAGAGTTAAACATGAACCTAAAAAAACCGCTAAGCACAAGGGGTTCCGAGTGTTTGGCGGTTTTTTGGCATGGCATACAAATGGAGAAGCGAAGGACTATCTGATCAGATGCAGGCAAAAGTCCAGATCAGCCTGGAGATGCTCCTTCATCAGCCGTTCTGCTGTATCGCCGTCATGTGCGCGGATAGCCTCACAAATATGCTGGTGCTCATCAATCAGAAAGGGACGATGATAGTAGACGACCGTATGACGGAATAAATAAATAACGGATTGCATCCGATCAAACAAATCAATCATCATCGAATTATTACTGGCCTTCATAATGATCTCATGAAACTCTTTGTTCGCTTGCATCACCTCATCCAGCGAGCCGGAACGCCCGATGTCCACACATTGCTCCAAAGCCAGTAGCTCTGTCTCGGACAAGTAGGCAGCCGCGCTGCGCGCCGCATGTCCTTCAAGCAGCATCCGTAGCTCAAAGGTATTGCGCAGGTCGGTTTCAGATAGCTTGACTACACGTTTATTGACGATAAGCCCTTCCTGCTCCAATTTGCGGATGGATTCACGGATAGGCGTGCGGCTTACACCGAGCTGCGTGGCAAGCTTTTCCTCAACCAACTTGGTTCCTTGAGGGATGGTTCCGTTCAGGATCATATCACGCAGTGTTTCATAAGATTGCTGGTGCGCCGTTCGAGAGTTATTGCTGCTGTACTGCATGTCATTCACCTCTACGTCTACTTTAGCGAAAAGATGGAGGTTAAACAATGTCTATCCTATATAATCGATAAAATTGATACAAATTTTAAATTTTTGTATACAAAAATGAATTTATTGTGTACAATCGCAAATATAAAGACGAATTAATAGCGCTTACATGTGATAAAAAGCGTTTACAAATGGATTTATCTAAAAATCCTGAATAGGAAATCGAATTCGAAAAGCTATGGAGGGAATTTACATGACAAAGAAAATTGGATTTATTGGATTAGGTATTATGGGTCGTCCGATGTCGTTAAATCTTTTGAAAGCGGATTATGAGCTGACCGTATTTGATATTAATCAGGAAACCGTCACTGCTTTGGTTGCGTCAGGCGCACATGCAGCGGCATCCCCGAAGGAAGTTGCAGAGCGCAGTGAAATCATTTTTACGATGTTGCCGAATTCCAATCATGTGAAAGAAGTCATTTTGGGCGAGAACGGGATTTTAAAAGGGGCTAGTATTGGAAGCGTTATCGTAGATATGAGCTCGATTTCTCCAGTCGTCTCCAAAGAGCTGTCGGTGAAAGCCGTTGAGGCTGGTCTGCACATGCTGGATGCCCCTGTCAGTGGTGGCGAACCGAAAGCAATTGATGGGACATTGGCGATTATGGTTGGTGGCAAAGAATCAGTGTTTGAGCATGTCTTGGATGTTCTGCATGTGCTGGGTCAGGATGTCACCTTGGTTGGTGATAATGGCTGCGGCACAACGGCAAAGCTGGCTAACCAGATCATGGTGAACCTGAATATCGCGGCCATGTCTGAAGCGCTTGTATTTGCAGCCAAGGCGGGAATTAATATTGAAAAAATGGTGCAAGCGATTCGCGGTGGATTGGCAGGCAGTGCGGTACTGGATGCTAAAGTTCCTCTGATCTTGCAACGGAATTTTGTAGCTGGGGGTCGGATTGATATTAACCTCAAGGACATCACGAACGTTATGGAAACCGCGCATGACATCGGTGTACCGTTGCCACTTAGTAGCCAACTGCTGGAAATATTCCACGCACTCAAAGTGGATGGTAAAGCGGCGGATGATCACGGCGGAATCGTGCAATATTTTGAAAAACTCGCAGGCGTACAGGTAAAAGCAGAGTAGTAGAGCATGCTAATCAAGAATTTGAATAAGGTGGAGATCACATGAATGTAAATGCAGGATATACTTCGTTGTTAGCTCTTCAAGCAGAATTGCCTCCTGAATGGGACAGCAAAGGATTGCGTCAGGAAATTCGCCGGATTAATGACGCCAGAGGACGGAAAATTATCGTATTAGACGATGATCCGACTGGGGTACAAACCGTTCATGATATTGATGTTTTGACGCAGTGGGATGAAGCATTGCTTCGTGAAGCATTCGACTCACCGGAAACGCTTTTTTATATCCTGACCAATACACGCGGACTTGATGCGCAAACCGCAGAACGGATTAACCGCGAGATTGCTCGCAACGTACAGGCTGTCGCCACCGAAAAGGGCAAATCATTTACCTTTGTCAGCCGTAGTGATTCCATGTTGCGTGGGTATTACCCGCTGGAAACGGACGTACTGGCAGAAGAAGGATCGCGTCAAAGTGGACGGAGCTACGACGGTCATCTGATCATTCCAGCCTTTTTCGAAGCTGGACGAGTAACCGGAGGCAACACCCACTATATGGTGGAGGATGATACGCTAATCCCCGTACATGAGTCGGAGTTTGCCAAGGATAAGGTATTTGGCTATGAAAACGGCGATTTAACCGCTTGGGTAGAAGAAAAGACAGAAGGTCGTATTCAAGCCTCGGTATGTCTTGTCATTTCACTGGAACAGATTCGCAAGGGACCAGACGCTGTGCAAGAAGTATTGCTACAAGCGAAGGATAACGTACCAATCATCGTCAACGTGCTTTCGTATGCGGATATGGATGTAGTATCACTGGGGCTGCTGAAAGCAGAAGAGCAAGGGAAAATGTTTATTTTCCGCACAGCTGCTTCTTTTGTGAAATCGTATGCCGGGATATCTGACCAGGAATATTTGCCAAAGGAACGACTGATTGCAAGTGGACAGGAAGGTCACGGTGGTATTGTAGTCGTCGGTTCCTATGTTCAAAAAACAACAAAACAGCTGGAGCAGTTACTTACGTACCCGGAAATTGTGGGTCTTGAAATTGATGTGGAACGGGTGTTGGATTCTGAGGGCTACACACAGGAATTAAGCCGTGTTATCGCAGAAGCCAATACACAACTGGCTGCGGGCAACAATGTGGTGGTATACAGTAGCCGCAAACTCATTGCGGTAGATAATAAAGCTGATAATTTCAAAATTAGTCAAACGGTATCCGGTGCACTGGTCGAAATCGTACAGTCGCTTGAGACGGTGCCTAAGTTTATCATCGCCAAAGGCGGCATTACTTCCAGTGATGTGGCAACCAAAGGTTTTGCTATCCGAAAAGCACGTGTACTCGGCCAGGTTGCGGCAGGCATCCCTGTGTGGCTGACCGGAAACGAAGCCAAATTCAGCGGCATTCCGTATATTGTGTTCCCTGGTAATGTGGGCGGAGAACGAACATTGCTGGAAACCGTAGAGAAAATTGAAAACGAGCAGGGTTAACCCCTGTTTTTCAACAAACTTAGAGAGCGCTTACTTAATGAGGGGGTTATAACATGTATTCCGTATTCGGACTCAGTCATGATGCAAGTTTGTTATTATATGCACTTATTTCTATTATTGGACTGATTCTGCTGATCGCTAAAGTCAAAATGAACCCATTTGTCGCGCTCATCGTCGGTGCTGTGTTCATGGGTCTAATTGCAGGTATGCCGCTGAAAAGTATTGTGACAGCTTATCAAGAAGGTGTGGCCAGTGTGCTCGGTTTTATCGCCATTGTTCTTGGTCTGGGTACGATGCTGGGTAAGCTGATGGCTGAGTCTGGTGGTGCGGAGCAGATTGCCAAGACCATGGTGCGGGTGTTCGGTGAGAAAAATGTCCATTGGGCCATGATGGTGGTCGCTGTCATTTGTGGTATCCCGGTATTCATTCAGGTAGGTATCGTACTGTTGTTCCCGCTCGTATTCGTTATTGCCAAGCATACCGGAACTTCGCTCATTAAAATCGGGATTTCTCTTGTAGCTGGATTGGCGGTTGTGCATAGTCTTATCCCTCCGCATCCGGCAGCGATGCTGGCAGTAGGTATTTTTAACGCGAATATTGGTAAAACGATCTTCCTTGCGCTTATCGTAGCATTGCCGTCCGCAGCGATTGCGGGTCCGATCTACGGAAGCTGGATTTCCAAGCGTATCAAGCTGGAGACTTCGAGTGAATTGATGGAACAATTTACAGAAACGAAAGAAAGAGAATTGCCGGGCTTTGGTATTACACTCTTCACCATTATGCTGCCCGTTATTTTGATGCTGCTGGCGACGATTGTCGATCTGATTTTGCCAGAAGCCAACGTCTTCAGACAGGTCATTGATTTCATCGGCAGTCCGATTATTGCGTTGCTGATTGCTTTGCTGTTCTCGCTTTACTCTTTTGGTTATGCACGCAACTTCGATAGCAAGCAGCTATTGAAGTTTACGAACGATTGCCTGGGTCCGGTTGCTTCTATCATCCTGCTGATCGGTGCAGGCGGTGGTTTCAACAAGATTCTGACTGCCAGCGGTGTAGGAGATGCGATTGCAGGTTTTGCCCAGCATGCACATTTGTCTCCGCTTGTATTGGCCTTTGTGATTGCAGGTCTTATCCGGGCCGCCGTTGGTTCCGCCACGGTAGCCATGACGACGGCGGCAGGTATTGTCGCTCCGATTGCAGTCACGATGCCGGGGGTGAGCCCGGAGCTACTGGTGTTGGCTACCGGAGCAGGCTCGATCATTTTGTCCCACGTGAATGACTCCGGCTTCTGGATTGTTAAAGAATACATGAACCTGTCCGTACCTCAAACCCTGAAAACGTGGACAGTCATGGAAACCATTCTCGGGTTCAGTGCTTTTGGCATCGTGATGATACTCAGTATTTTTATCTAATTTGTTCATAAACGATCTTTCCAGAAGGCTTTTCAACATGTTTGTATTGTTATTCTGCATTGAAAGCGGTATAGTAAGGGTAATTGAATGAGGGGTGAAGTGCCCTTCGGGATTGTTACTGGTAAGCAGGCGATACCCAAATAATGACTAATTGATTTAGTCGTTATTTGGTTTTTTTTGTTATTACAAACTTTGTCATTACATCAATGAGGTGAGCAGATAAATGATCATCCGGCAAATTTTTAACAACAATGTCATCCGAGTCGAAAATCAGGTGGGTCATGAATTTGTTGTCATAGGGAATGGCCTGGGCTTTAAAAAGAAAAATGGCCAGAGGGTCGATGAGGAAAAAATAGAAAAAACCTTTGTATTAAAGTCTGATAAAATTCCACAAAAATTAATAGATCTTATTGGGGAAACATCTGTAGAGTATTTAAAGGTGGCGGATGAAATTGTAGGCGGCGCAAAAAAGGAAATGGGAGATATTTTTAGTGATAACATCTATATTTCTCTGATTGACCATATTCAATTTGCCATCTCTCGATACAGAAAATCCGTGGGACTTAAAAATTCACTCTTATGGCAAATTAAAAAATTTTACAAAAAAGAATTTATGATCGGAATGAATGCTTTGGACATTATCCATGCTCAATTTGGCATCCAAATGGATGAGCATGAAGCCAGCTTTATTGCTATGCATTTTGTAAATGCAAGACAAGACGGTCAGGGAATGAAACAAACGGTTGAGATTACCGAGGTCATTGATGACATTTTCAACATTGTAACCGATTACTATCAGATTACACTGGATGAAACTTCGTTCAATTATTCCCGGTTTATTACTCATTTGCAGTACTTTGCCCAACGATTGCTGAGCAATGAACAAGAACAACTAGCTTCAGGGGATAATTTCTTGTATGACCAAGTCAAAGATAAATACGAGAGGGCTTTTCAATGCACCCAATTAATCAATCAATATTTGGAATTAAAGCATGAAAGTGCTATGTCGATTGACGAAAAAGTGTATTTGACGATTCATATACAGCGTGTAACCTCCAGAAACGATATGGCTACTTCTTAGAAAAAAAAGCTTGCAAACGATTTCTAAGTGATTTATAGTAGGCTCACAACTTAAATATAAGGATTGTTACTGGTTAAGCAGGCGATACCTAAATGAATGGCAGTGATCATGTTCTTTGATCATACAGGCCTTTCGTTTAGGTATTTTTTTGTTTTCAGGCAATCTGCCCAAGAGGAGAATGAACATGGACCATAAGAAAATGGGCGAAGACATCGTACGTCTCGTTGGAGGAGAAGAAAATATCAATGGGCTTGTCCATTGTGCTACACGACTCCGATTTGACCTGAAGGATTCACGAAAAGCCGAAAGAGAAGCGCTTGAGAAGCACGAGGGGATCATTACAGTTGTTGAAAGCGGAGGACAATTTCAAGTTGTTATTGGCAGCCATGTTGCCTATGTATATGCGGAGATCATGAAAAACAGGATTTTTGAATCGAATTCCTCTACAGCCAGTGAATCTAGTGGTAAAAAAACATCGGTCATATCCACAATCTTTGAAGTCATTTCCGGCAGTTTCTCCCCGTTGATTCCGGCGATGGCGGGCTCGGGAATGATAAAAGCACTCCTGACGGTTTTGACCTTGCTGGGATGGATGTCTGCAACAAGTGATACTTATATGATCCTGTCTGCTGCAGGGAATGCTGTGTTTTACTTTTTGCCGATTTTGCTTGGGATCACGCTTGGTATAAAGCTGAAGGCGAATCCTTATGTAGCTGGTGTGATCGGTGCGGCTCTCATGGAACCCAACTTTACGGGGCTGATGGACAAAGGCTCTGATGTATCGTTTTTAGGAATACCAGTGGTCATGATGAACTACTCCGCCAGTGTTTTCCCGATTTTCATATCCATTAGCATATATGCGTTGGTGGATAAGTTTTTGAAGAAGATCATTCTTAAGGATTTACAACTATTTTTAGTTCCGATGCTGGCTTTGATGATTATGGTTCCGCTATCTGCGATGGCTT
The DNA here is from genome assembly GCF_037975315.1 of Paenibacillus sp. FSL P2-0322. NCBI lineage: Bacteria > Bacillati > Bacillota > Bacilli > Caryophanales > Paenibacillaceae > Paenibacillus > Paenibacillus sp. FSL P2-0322. The sequence continues at coordinate 1,943,342 of NZ_CP150243.1, forward strand.
TCGGACCTTTCGGTACAGGGGTAGGAGATTGGATTTCTTCAGGTGTGACATGGTTAATCGGTGTAAGTGGAATTTTGTCAGGGATTGTTCTTGGCGGTTTTATGACCTTTATGGTCGTCTTCGGACTTCACTGGGGTTTTACACCCATTACGATTCAAAATATCGGTGTTGGCGGTGATCCGATTGAGGCGATGGCTGCAGCAGCTGTATTTGCTCAAATTGGTGTCGCATTTGGTATCTTCCTGAAGGCGAGAAAAGATAAAACACTTAGAACTCTTGCCGGTTCCACGAGTATTACAGGATTGCTGGCTGGTGTGACAGAGCCGATTGTGTATGGTCTGGTGCTTCGTTATAAACGTGTCATTCCGATTGTCATTATCGCAGGCGCTCTAGGCGGAGCTATCAATGGACATTTTGGAGTGAAAATGACGGCTTATGTTTTTCACAACATTTTTGCAATTCCAGTATATACGCCAACCTTAATTTATGTTATCGCCATTGCATGTTCATTTATAGCTGCAACGATGCTGATCCTTATTTTTGGATATGAAAGCAAGGTAAAGGGGGAGGCCCCAGAAACAGTTGAATCCGTGAAAACAGCAGAACCAGAGCCTGTTGTTACAGCAACCAAGGCCGTTGATATCAAGAAAGAAACAATCTACAGCCCGATCACAGGCAGGACCACACCACTGAGTCAAGTGAATGATTCTGCATTTTCTACAGGGGCTATGGGAAAAGGGTTAGCCATTGAACCGTCTGTCGGCGAGGTTGTAGCGCCAATAGATGGAGTCGTAACCTCGCTGTTCCCCACAGGACATGCCATAGGATTGACTTCCAGTGCAGGTACAGAGATATTAATTCATATCGGAATTAACACCGTTTCGCTGAAAGGGAAGCATTTTAATCCAGTGGTTAAAGAGGGCGACAGCGTGAAACAGGGCGATTTGTTAATCCAATTTGACAGGGAGCAGATTATTGAAGCAGGATACGAAATCGTGACGCCTGTCATTGTCACACTTACGCAACATAAAGTGGACGTATTTGAGACAAATCAGGAGCAGATTCAAAAAAATGAAGTATTGTTAACTTTGGTTGTGTGATACTGGCAAGCATCATCATCACATATATGAATTGCGAACATCAGAAGGATATAACTATAACTGGAGGGACTAGATCATGAAACATAATCAATTGAAGGCATTTCCTGAAAATTTTTTCTGGGGAGCTTCCACTTCCGCTTATCAAGTAGAGGGTGCATGGGACGAAGATGGAAAAGGACCTTCTGTCATTGACATGGCTAATCACGTCGAAGGGGTCACTGATTTTAAGGTAACCAGTGATCATTACCATATGTTCAAAGAAGACGTAGCTCTGATGGCTGAAATGGGCTTTAAAGCATATCGTTTCTCTATTGCTTGGACACGTATTTATCCCCAGGGCGCAGGTGAAGTTAATCAGAAGGGAATCGCGTTTTACAGCTCATTAATTGATGAACTAATTAAATACGGGATTGAACCGATTGTTACTATGTATCATTTTGATCTGCCTTATGCTCTTGAAAAACAAGGCGGTTGGTCGAAGAGGGAGACGATTGATGCCTTCGAACAGTATGCCAAAACATTGTTTGAGAACTTTGGAGACAGGGTGAAATATTGGTTAACCATTAATGAGCAGAACATGCTGATTCTCCATCCCGGTTCTATTGGCACATTAGATACAAGTCTCGAAAATCCACAAAGGGTACTGTATCAACAAAATCATCATATGTTAGTCGCGCAGGCGAAAGCAATGGTATTGTGCCATGAAATGCTACCTGACGCGAAAATTGGACCTGCGCCGAATATCGGGGTTATCTATCCAGCCAGTTCCAAGCCGGAAGATACACTGGCGGCTGATAACTATGCAGCGATTCGCAACTGGCTCTATCTGGATATGGCTGTATTTGGCCGTTACAATCACATTGCGTGGAGCTATTTGGTCGAGAAAGGCTATGAGCCTGTCATTGAAGAAGGGGATATGGACATTTTAGCGAAGGGGAACCCGGACTTTATCGCATTTAATTATTATACCTCTCAAACCGTAGGAGAAAGTTTAGATGACGGAAATGATTTTTCACATACAGGAGATCAGCATGAAATTGTGGGTGAACCCGGAGCATATCGAGGTTCCGTCAACCCCAACCTGCAAACGACGGAGTTTGGTTGGGAGATTGATCCGGTCGGTTTTAGAACCACATTACGCCAAATTTATTCTCGCTACCACTTGCCTTTAATCGTGACAGAGAACGGCTTGGGCGCTTTTGACAAGCTTGAAGAAGGGGATGTAGTGAATGATCCTTACCGCATTGACTTTTTCAAGAAACATATCGAGCAGATTCAACTGGCTATTACAGACGGTGTAGAAGTATTCGGCTTCTGTCCGTGGTCTGCGATTGATCTTGTTAGTACCCATCAGGGCTCCAGCAAGCGTTACGGGTTTATCTATGTGGATCGTGAGGAGTTTGATCTCAAGGATCTGCGTCGTATTCGTAAACAAAGCTTCTATTGGTATCAAAAGCTGATCTCCACAAACGGTGAAATTCGTTAATTAAAGTATCATAACTAGAGCACCTCCTTGAAATGGAAGATTTCCATTTAGGGAGGTGTTTATATTTTTTAAACCTTAGGGGGAGAGGCTGATTTCATTTAAGCAACAACTATCCCTTTTCCAGAAGTGTGATTATGTATTATATAATAGAAGAAACACAAACGGAAAGGACATTATGCATTGACCTTACAACAATTAAAATATGTCATTGAGGTTGCCAATCGTGGCTCCATGAATGAGGCGGCGAAGCGGTTGTTCATTTCCCAGCCCAGTCTGTCGAACGCGATTCGTGATTTGGAGGAAGAAATTCATATCACCATTTTTGAGCGTACCAATAAGGGGATTTCTTTGTCCAAGGAAGGCGTGGAATTCCTCGGTTATGCACGCCAGGTCGTTGAGCAGGCGGAGTTACTGGAAAGTCGCTATCTGGATGCCAAGCCTTCACCACAGCATTTTGCTGTGTCCACGCAGCATTACGCATTTGCTGTAAATGCATTCGTAAATCTGGTAAATCAATATGGTCAAGAAGAGTATGAATTGGCTTTACGAGAGACCAAAACCCATGAAATCATACAGGATGTCAAAAGCCTGCGCAGTGAGATTGGAATCCTGTATCTGAACGAATTTAACGCCAAGGTCATTAACAAGCTGCTAAAAGATGCGAATCTGCAATTCAATAGCCTGTTTACGGCCAAGCCGCATATTTTTATCAGTGCCAATAATCCGCTCTCCCGACAGTCTATCGTGACCATTGATCAGCTTCATCCGTATCCGTATTTGTCCTTTGAACAAGGGGAGTACAATTCCTTTCACTTTTCCGAGGAGATTCTCAGTACGTTATCGCATCCCAAAAGCATTCGTGTCCATGACCGGGCGACCCTTTTTAATTTGCTCATTGGCTTGAACGGCTATACGATTTCTACCGGGGTGATCAGTGCGGATCTGAACGGTAACGACATTATTTCCGTCCCTCTGGAATGTGATGAGTCTATTAATGTGGGATGGATTTGCCATAAAAACGCTGCGCTCTCCAAGCTGGCTACCGTCTATGTAGAAGCGTTGCATGAGGCGATAGGGGAATAAAAGGTTGGGTATAGCCTTAGGCTATAACTAGCTATAGTTTATTGGAGTTACCTTATAACTGAAAATGTATGTTATCTTTCTTACAAGAACTTCACTACAGAAGCGAAAAAGGAGATAACCCTAATGAGCAGCATCCTTGACAATGCATCCCAACGTAAAGTGACCCCTTTTAGACATGATATGGTCGGAAGCTTTTTGCGCCCGCAAGCGATTAAAGACGCCAGAATTCAATTTCAAAATAATGAAATCTCTGCGGACGAGCTGAGAAAGATTGAAGATAACGAAATTATCAAGCTAGTGGAAAAGCAAAAATCCCTAGGACTTCAAGCCGTGACGGACGGTGAATTCAGACGCTCCTGGTGGCATCTTGATTTTATGTGGGGTCTGGACGGCGTGGAAAAGGTACAGCTTTCGAACGGCTACCAATTCCAAGGTGTGGAAACAAGAGCGGAAACCGCACGCTTGTCCGGTAAAATCGGACATTCCCGTCATCCTTTCATTGAAGATTTCAAATTCCTGAAGCAAGTAGCAGGTGAGGATGCGATCGCGCGCCAAACGATCCCGGCACCTGCGCAATTTCTGGCTGAGCTGTTGCGTGGCGAAAATAAAGAAACAACCGACACGTATTACAGCAATCTGGATGAACTGGTGACGGATATCGCCAAAGCTTACAAATTCGTGATTCAAGCGTTGTACAATGAGGGTTGCCGCAGCTTACAGCTGGATGATTGCACATGGGGTATGCTCTGTGATAAAAACTATTGGGAAGCTAGACAGCATGCGGGTGAGAATGTGGAAGATACCAAAAAGCTGTTCGCTCGCGTGAATCAGGAAACGGTGAATGATCTCCCAGCCGATTTGGTCGTTACGACCCACGTATGCCGTGGTAACTACCATTCCACCTGGGCATCCTCTGGCGGCTATGAGCCTGTAGCCGAAACTCTGTTCGGCATCGACAACATCGACGGCTACTATCTCGAATTCGATACCGACCGTGCAGGTGATTTCACACCGCTTAAGCATCTGAAAGATCAAAAGCAGGTCGTACTGGGCCTCGTTTCCTCCAAAACAGGTGAACTGGAAGACAAGCAGACGGTCATTAATCGTATTAAGGAAGCGACTCAATTCGTCGACATCAACCACATCTGCCTCAGCCCACAATGCGGTTTTGCTTCGACAGAAGAGGGCAATATTCTGACAGAAGAGCAGCAGTGGAAAAAGCTTGCTTTCATTAAAGAGATTGCAGACGAGATTTGGAAGTAAGGGTTATAGGGTAATTAAAAGGTTCTATTAGTTAAAGATATTTTATTAAAAAACACGTCATATATTGACGTGTTTTTTAATATTTACAAGATTAGGTGGGAGTATTCTTTTGATTGAATTCCATAACATAAACAATATGGTCATATGGTTTCGCTAAACAGATGGCGGGAAAATCTAAAAAAGTATAATTTCTGAATATCCTAAAAAAGGCTAAGACTCTTTTATGTTTGCCCGGTCAAACGAGGGAAGTTGTTACTGGCAACGTAGGGGATAGAACAATTTATTATTACGCTGAGAGCGTATCAAGAAATCTTGTGTGGTCAGGTAGTTTCCCGATACATGTTCCTAATTATAATTTCAGTGGATGTTGGATCTGGAATATTAATGGTAATTTATGTAATAATTGCAGAAGAGTTGGTTTTAAAACACTTAACATCCAACGCGGTTTCGTGATTTTTACAGTCAACCTTATTACAAATAGTGCTCAAAGAAAAACGAAGCTAAAAAATGTTCGTATGGTATTGCCCACAAAAAGGGTAAAAAGAAAATCTAAATTGAATGACCGCAAGAAACTACCTAGAAGCCAATAATTTCATAGTCACGGGGAATCCTTTGTAATTTCGTATTCGATTCAGTTCGCGCTTTTATATAAGAAACTTGAAATTAAGTTAATAGTGGATATATATATGTTATTTTAATTTTCGATAGGGTATTGAACTTACGTAAAACAATAGTGCAATAGGAACTGCCTTATTAACTAAAGGTGGCTCCTTTATTTTTGCAAAAAAATCTTTTTTAATTTGTAATTTCCCTTATCACATTCCTCGCCAAACGTACTTTCTCTGGACTCGACTTTTTGAGCATCGTAATAATTTCTATAATATCTTCATCAGACTCCACAATTTTGGGGTCCTCGCTTACATATGAAAACAACTGAACTAAGTTTACGTCTAGTGCTTTTGCAATTTTAGCTACATTTATCAAAGAAACATTCTTTTCTCCACGTTCGATCTGTCCAATGTATGTAAAATGAAATCCACCTTTTTCCCCAAGAGCTTCTTGTGAGAGGCCTTTTTCTTTGCGTAACACTCTTATTCTAGCCCCAACTAGCTTTAGTACTTCTTTGTCCTGCATTTATCTACACCCCTTCATACTAAAAAGTGTAGTCAAGATTTTCTTGGGTAAACATGAGATTAAGAATCGTATATTCAGCATGTATTATATCTATAAGTATTATTTTAGAGTATAATAAGAATATTCTTAAAATTCTCTGGAGGAATAGATATGAAAGAAGCTCCTTCTACCTTTATTCCAAGTCCCACTCAACTGTCCAGACCCTCACAACACCTACATAATTCAATAACGGATTTTCACACTCTATCCCAATACCACATGAAACTAGCCCAAATCCTGTACAAGCACAATCAACTCCAATGCTGCATAATCCTATGTGACTGGGCGTTAACCTCCATGTTAAAAGCTATATATATGAAAGAAAACAACAGCCTTTTCCCTCCCGGATTCCTGTCCATGACTGACCTGCTGCACTTATTACATACCGAAACCAACCCGGGATTGGATGTTGTTGTATTTATAGGTACCACTCAATTTCTTTCATCCCAGTCAGAAACCCCGCTCCTTCAAAAAATGAAGTACAAGGATGTGAGCAGGTTACTGCGAAGAACGGACGACATTCTCTGCCAGTTGTCATCCCGAGTGATTAGCGATCCATCCGCGACGTATCAGTCCATTTTCTGAATAGCCCTTCCATGGCAAATAAACTTGCCAATTCGCCCTGTCGTAATCCGCTTTTCTTCATACGATAAGAGTAAGCTTTAACGCAAGGAGGGATTCAGACATGGGTGAAGTAGGTTACGGTGGAGCATGGACATCCACAGGAGCGATTTTGGTATTGTTCATTTTGTTGGTGATTATTACTAAGTCTTTTCTGATCTAACAGCAGGTTAGATCGCTTAAATCCACAAATCGGCCTTCTTTCACGACATCGTGAGGGAGGGCTTTTTTATGCAGAATGGGTGTTAGCCCAACATGTTGTCTGGCCCTGCAAGCATTGTTATACTTTACATACAGGGAGATTTTCCCTCAAGTATATGGCAATACGGATAGCGTAAGACGTGGGAAAACAGAAATTGGCTGACCAAAATCAGGAGGATCGGATGATGAATATGGCAAGCAGTCCATTTCAATTTACGACAGACACGGCGACTCTCTGCCTATTTGATACGCAAGCACTTAAGCATCGTTTGGACGATGATCCGGATTGGTGGTCCATCGAAGAGGACGAGCTGGGCGAGTTGAATGCGGGAAATGTAGCTTTTTTGAATCTGGGAGCCGACGGGACCTATGAGGTTGTGATGACAGATCATATTGACAAGCCTGCTGTACGACTGTTTTTGAAGGTTCCCTCAGGTAACCTATTTATTGGAGCAGGGGAGGAAGCCACAAGTGGTGGACTGGAGCCTGAATGTGTATGGGGAGGGACGTTCCTTTCTGTGCAACCCGGACTTTATGAATGCTTGGCGAGCAGAGAAGACAATCGTATTTATCTTTCTTTAAAAAAAGGAAGCGAAGGCACCAATAGCTTTACGGGTCTGATTCGATTGTAGGTTGCAGGATCAACCCGTAATGGCCCATACAAGCCACCTGAACAGGTGGAAGCAGGAACAACCGGAACCGGGGGAAAATGGAAAAAGGGATATCCCCACGGCTTACACATCCGTGAAGACAGCCCTTTATCCGTCTATTGATACTTTACAATAATGGCATTGCTGATTTGGCGGCCGGGTGTGGTGAGGTAGGAGCCGTTGTAATACAGCCCGCTGGAAGCACCGCCGTCCAGATTCATGGCCTGATAAGCTCCGGCCTGTTTCATCATTTGGGCGAGCTGCGGTATAGTCGCTCCGCTTGTGGTCAGGAGGATCAGCTTATGATCCCGACTCATTCCTATTGCGCTGCGGGCGCCGCCGCCTGTTAATATTTTTGGGTCCTTGAAGCCTTCGGCTTTGACATTTAGGGAAACCTGTCCATTTGTGACCAGACGAGGCCCAGCTTGCAGGGCACCTTCGACGTTACCTTGGCTTAACCGTTGTTCAAAGGCAGAACCTGACACCAGTTCAGCTAAATGGTTCGCATCGTAGGTGAAGACCGTCCGTTGGTCGCCGGAGCTTTTTTTCAACATCTTTCCGTGACTGACCAGGTAGCCGTAAGGCGTTTTGTAGGAGCTTTTGGTATAGGCGTCAAAGAATGTACCATTTATGGCTACAACCGCTTGATTACGTTTGGCGAGACTGCTTAAGTCTTCCACTTTGCCGATAGTATTGCCTGCCAGAGCCACATCCAGGCTTACCTTGGGATGGAGCATAGAGATGGTGACCACCTTAGCGGAAAAGGTACGAGATCCGACCTTGAAGCTTTTATGAGCCGTCGTAATGGGTGTAGTATTTCCGGGTAGCTTACCGGTAAGTACCGGAAGCGTGACGGACGTTGTACCCTGCTTAATGCGTACAGCTGAGGTTTCCTTTTGCCATGAGACTTGCAGGTTTAGATATTGGCTGATGAACTGCAAGGGTACATAGGTCGAACCATTATCGGTAAAAGGAGCATTTTGCAAACGGACCGTTTGATCGTTCACTTTGGCAGTAGATTTTCCGGCAAATAGGGTAATCCGAGTATTGCCTTGCGCAATTTCTATTTTTTTGTCCGCTGCCGTCATGTTGAGTGTGATCCCTTCATAGCTGTTCAGGAGACGAAGCGGGATGAAGGAGTGGTTACTCTGGTCCACATAGACCAGCATAGGTGCTGGGGCAGCAGCGTAGATCGGGGATACAAGTAATAGCAAGGACAGGATAACAAGTGCGGTGATTCTTTTCATGAATAGATCAATCTCCTTATGTAGTCTTGACACTTTACGAGGTGCTTGTAATTATATCGGGTTTTATAAGTTGTAAATGTATGTTATGCGAATTTTGAGTGTTTAGCTGATATAGGAAGCGGGAGGTTGGAGATGAGCAGGTATGAGACAAGACTTGAGGATTACCGTCGCAGAGAGCGCCCGTCTTATCGTGTATTTGAAGGATTACAGGAATTGGTGCGTAGCGTGGGGCAACTGCATAATAACTGGTTATATGTGAATGTGGATCAATGGGATCAGGACCCTGTTTACACACCGATTTATTATTGGGATGAGCATTGGCTAGAGGAATGTGCAGAGGAGGGTACAGCCGTAACCAACGAACAGGACGAGTATATTCCCAAGTGGGTGCCGGATCGTCAGGTTCAAACCTGGTTTGAGTTGGCGACCTTCGAAAGTATTGTAGAAGTCCTTAAGGCTGCTGGACAGCCAGTGACGCTTCAGATGGTGATTATGGCGGTAAAATACTATGACAAACGAGATGCCTATCTGGACTATGAAGAGGTGAAGGCAGTGACAGACCTGTGGTCTGTGCTGACAAAGGTGAGAAACCACCTTACATAATGAACAAAGCCTGTAGAACAAACAGGGCATACATACACTGGATGGGGGAAGCAAATGAGTTGGTTGAATCATGAAATGGCAGCAAAGTGGCGACAGGAAGGAAAAAGGTATGCCGCAGATGTGAATGAATTTATCAGAGTCGGCATGGAAAGTGAATGGCAGCAGGAGCAATCAGAGCCAAAGCAGGACGAACGCCCCAAGATGGCTAAAGATATTTTTCGTATGATTCAGGAGGCAAATCAGGCTGGTGAAATGGAGCAGTTACGTCGAGAAATTCCAGCCGCGTCTTGGCCGCTTACACCAGCGTTCGAGGAGGCTTTGCAAGCCGTTAGGCCGATAGCTTTTGTGAATGGAGCCAATGAAATCATTGTACATGCGGGCAATCCTCGGGAACGTGGGACGATCTATGTGACGGGAAAAGATGGAATCTTGCAAATCCCCGGACTGCATCGAGTAGGCTGTTCGCCGGACGGGACTTATTTTGCGTTGGTGGATGGACAGGGGATTCGTATTGTTCGTCAACCGGACCGAAATCTGCAAGGAGAAGAGACAGCACATTTTCAGTGGAAGGATATACAAGGACGCTTAAAAGCATCCATTCCTGGTCTGGAGTGCTTGGGAGATGAGGAGCATCCTGAAGATATATTAGATGAAGTGATCCCGTTTGGCGATGGACAGCGACTTCTGCTGGTTTGCGGTTACGGTGTTTATTTGCTGGGTGTTGATCAGGTGGATTTGATCCATCCCAAGGCGTCTGAACGAAGAGAACTAGAGCTGGAAGACACGATTGTGGATATGGCTCATGGAGCTGTGTCGAGGGATGGACGCTGGATCGCTTACGGCAGCCAGATGAGTGAGCATATGCTTATGGATCTGTCCGATAAGACGGTGCATACATTGGAGCCAAGTTCTAGTTATCCGCATTATGCCCTATTTTCCAAAGATGATCTGGACGTCTGGTACAATGCCTGTCATTTCTATAACGGTGCCACCATTCAAGTATCGATTGCTGAGGTGGAGCAGGGTCTTGCTCAGAATAAGGAAGAATGGCCGATAATCAATGAAGAAATGCGAGTATACGCCGCAACAGCGCTGACACAAGGATCTATTTTGGGTGATGCCTACGGTTATCTCCGTCTGATTGACAGGAAGGGTCGTGAACTTTGGCGCTATTTTGTCGGCAGTACGATATCCGGGCTGGCAGTTACACCTGATGAAGGTATGTTGGCGGTTGGAACGTATGGAGGTATGCTTCATTTGATTGATTTGCAGAGCGGCACGAAGGACGAATATAGCATTGGCACCGCACCAATTCACGAGACAGCGCGTTGGGTGATCTGGCGGAACTATGAGCCATTGCGCTGGTAATACTAATATTCCGCAAATGGTGATAAAAGCAAGTTCTGATAAGCTGAACTTAAAAAGTGTAGTAACACATGATTACAATGCTATTTTCAGATAGAGGGCATTTGGCATTAACCCATGATGCAAAATGTGAATAGAGAGGAAAGAGGTGTGAGGACATGGACAAGAAAGCGGATATTCGTACATCCATGAAGGAACTATTTGCTCAAATGGATGAAGCCTTTTTTATGGATGTGGAAGAAAATGTACCGATTGAAATGCGTGATGGGAATGTCGACGAGGAGGGATGGATCAAATGGAAGCCTCTCCCTTCACAGATTACTGAACAGGAAGTTCGGGAGATGGAGGAAAAATACCATTTTGAGCTGCCGCCCCTGCTGAGGAGTTTTATCATGTCCTACCATTATGTATCTTTACAATTCGATAATGAATCCATTCCGGGAGTATACTGGAGCGATTGTACGTTTGTTGAGTTTCCACGTCTGCCTGTAGGTCAAGGCTTAAAGGCATTTTATGATTTGATTGATCAATGGTCACCTCTGCTGTCAGCAGGCTACATTCCTTTTGCAATAGCAGAGGACGATCAGGGTCCCGTTTGTTTAAATGCAGGCAGCAGACATAAGGACGGCGATTATCCTATTGTTTGGTTCTTTCATGAAGACCTACAGCATTTGAATGAGGATGAGCTGCGGATCAGGAGTAATCTGCTTCCCCATGTACAGGGGCTGTTTCCATCTTCTGTCGAAATGTTTAACGTGATGTTTAAGCACATTAGACACTAGCGATTTCCTAAAATGTAATTTTACTGCTCAGCCAACCGAGATATTGACATAAAAAATGAGGAATGTTATAAAAAAGGTAGGCTAGCACTCGAATGATGGGAGTGCTAACAAAGTTGAATCGTTTGCATAGCTCATATCTGCTGGCCTTACATAGGTTCATATCTGAAAGGAGATATCCGAATGGAGAAAAAACAGTTTCAGGCTGAGTCCAAGCGTCTGCTAGAAATGATGATTAACTCGATTTACACGCAAAAGGAAATTTTCCTAAGAGAGCTGATCTCCAATGCAAGTGATGCGATTGACAAAATTTATTACAAAGCATTGACGGATGATCAACTGGTCTTTGACAAAGAAAATTATTATATCAAAGTAACGGCCGATAAGGATAATAGAACGCTAACCCTGCGTGATACCGGGATTGGTATGACCAAAGAAGAACTAGAAAATAACCTGGGTGTTATTGCTAAAAGCGGCTCACTGGCATTCAAAAATGAAAATGAATCCAAGGATGGTCATGATATCATCGGTCAATTCGGCGTCGGCTTCTATTCAGCTTTTATGGTAGCCGATGTGGTTACAGTGACTACCAAGGCTTTGGGAAGTGATACTGCTTATAAATGGGAATCCACAGGTGCAGACGGGTATACCATTGAAGCAGCTGAGAAGGACGAGGTCGGAACCGAGATTGTTCTGAAAATCAAAGCAAACACCGAAGATGAGTCCTACGACGAATATTTGGACGAGTATCGTTTAAAAGCACTGATTAAAAAATACTCCGACTTTATCCGCTATCCGATTAAAATGGATATTACAGGCAAGCGTCTGAAAGAGGGAAGCGACAACGAATTCGAGGATTACGAAGAAGAACAGCGTATCAACAGCATGGTTCCTATCTGGAGAAAAAACAAAAGCGAGCTGACCGACGAGGATTATCAAAATTTCTATGCGGAAAAACGCTATGGCTACGACAAGCCGCTCCAGCATATCCACGTCAGCGCGGACGGCGCGGTAGTGTACCAAGCTATTCTGTTTATTCCTGAAAATATCCCGTTTGATTTCTACTCCAAGGAATATGAAAAAGGGCTGGAATTGTATGCCAACGGTGTGCTGATTATGGAAAAATCTCCTGACCTGCTGCCGGATTATTTTAGCTTTGTCAAAGGTATGGTTGACTCCGAAAGCCTGTCACTCAACATTTCCAGAGAAATGCTGCAGCATGACCGTCAGCTGAAGCTGATTGCCAAAAATATCGAAAGCAAAATTAAAGGCCAATTGCTGACCTTGCTCAAAAATGACCGGGAGAAGTATGATCAATTCTACAAATCATTTGGCAGACAATTGAAATTTGGTGTTTACAACGATTACGGCAGACATAAAGAAACTCTCCAGGATCTGCTCATGTTCTACTCTTCTACAGAGAAAAAGCAGGTTACTTTGGACGAATACGTATCACGTATGCCAGAGGATCAGAAGTATATTTATTATGCTTCCGGCGAGTCCAACGAGCGTATTGAAAAACTGCCGCAAACCGAAATGGTGGCCGATAAAGGCTACGAAATTCTGTACTTCACCGATGATATTGATGAGTTCGCTATTAAAATGCTCTTAAGCTACAAAGAGAAAGAATTCAAATCTGTATCGAGCGGCGATCTGGGCATTGAGCCTGACGAAAACGAGAAAGAAACAGAAGCAGAACAAAACGACAACAAAGAGCTGTTCGAGTACATGAAGGGCTTGCTGGAAGGCAAGGTATCCAGTGTTAAAGCCTCCAAGCGCTTGAAGACACATCCGGTATGTCTGTCCGCAGACGGCGAAGTGACGATTGAGATGGAGAAAATCTTGAACGCTATGCCTAATAACGCCGATGTCAAAGCGAATAAAGTGCTGGAAATCAACATAAACCATGCGGTGTTCAACTCTTTGAAAGAAGCTTTTGCCGAGGATAAGGAGAAAGTAAACCTCTATACGGCATTACTGTATAATCAGGCTTTGCTGATCGAAGGCTTGCCGCTGCAAGATCCGGTTGAATTCACGAATGATATTTGCAAAATCATGGTTTAAAAAGCTTTACTGTATAGAGCCGTTCCCATACTGGGGGCGGCTTTATTTATCATAAACGCTTCTTAAAGCTCCATAATAGGTCATATAGCGCTTACAGAAAAAGGATGGGCCACACAATGCCGATCATACTCAATACAAAGGAGGGCGATTACATGAGTCTGGATCGAGCCAGCGAGGAACTCCAAAATTTAAACCGAAGTGAGCTTATACAGTTGGTGGAAAAAATCATCAGAGATGAGGGAACAGAAGAGGAAATCGACAGCATGCTGACCATAGTGATGCAAAATACGCCCCATCCGGGGATCAGTAATTTGATCTACTGGGATGATCGTGATTTGAGTGCGGCAGAGATCGTAGATGAGGCATTACGCTATCAGCCCATAATCTTACCCCCACATGAATCTTCTTCATAGGATGCGGAGGGGTGGTCTTTTGTTTAGAAATAAGATAATATTAACTCTTTAGGGCTATGAGCATTATATTCAAAAAAACTTCCGTTAAATGCGTGCTGACTTCCCTGGTATGTATGGGGTAATGTTTGTTTTCTGCACACTTTACGAAGTTTTTATGCCTAATTTTGGGATTTGTAAAGTTTTTGTGACATGCTCCTGTGAATTTTGATACAGCAAATTGTCGTTTTTCTTGATTATTTGGTGGGATGTCTTTATAATCATTTTGTTTGCAAGAATGATTAGCGATTAGCGTATGGAATAAGGAGGTTATTTATTTTGGGAAAAGCATTGATTATTGGCGCCGGTGGCGTGGCCAGCGTTGTGGTGCATAAATGTTGCCAAAACCCAGATGTATTTGAAGAAATTTGTATCGCAAGCAGAACTGTTGAGAAATGCGATGCGCTTAAAGAGAAGCTGGGTGGAGGTCGTACGAAGATACAAACGGCTCAGCTTGATGCTGACAACACCGACATGGTCATTGACTTGATTCGAAGCTTTCAACCGGATGTAGTTATCAATGTGGCTCTCCCTTATCAGGATTTGACGATAATGGATGCTTGCCTTGAGACAGGTGTTCATTACGTTGATACGGCGAACTATGAACCGCCGGATACGCCGAAGTTTGAATACAGCTGGCAATGGGCCTACAAAGAAAGATTCGAAAAAGCAGGAATTACAGCTCTGCTGGGCAGCGGTTTTGATCCAGGCGTAACTGGAGTATTTACGGCTTATGCTCAAAAGCACTACTTTGATGAAATTCATACGATTGATATTGTGGATGCGAATGCAGGGGACCACGGATATCCTTTTGCAACTAATTTTAATCCGGAAATCAATATTCGTGAAATTACGGCGAAGGGCCGTTACTTTGAAAACGGAGAATGGATTGAAACTGAGCCACTTTCTGAGAAAAAGGTATACGACCTTCCTGAAATTGGACCGAAAAATATATATCTTTTGTACCATGAAGAACTGGAATCTCTTGCAGTGAATATTAAAGGCGTGAAAAAAATCCGCTTCTGGATGACGTTCTCGGACAATTATCTGAATCATCTGAATGTACTTCAAAACGTAGGCATGACTTCTATCGAGCCTATTGATTACGAAGGACAACAAATCATTCCACTGCAATTCCTGAAAGCTATTTTGCCAGACCCGGCTTCTCTGGGACCAAGAACAAAAGGCAAAACGAACATTGGTTGCATCATCCAAGGTGTGAAAGATGGAAAACCAAAAACGTATTATGTTTACAATGTTTGTGATCATGAGGAATGTTATGCAGAGGTTGGCTCTCAAGCCATTTCTTACACAACTGGTGTTCCTGCCATGATCGGCGCAATGCTTATTATCAAAGGTATCTGGAAAAAACCAGGCGTTTACAACGTTGAGGAATTTGATCCAGATCCATTTATGGAAGCACTAAATAAACACGGATTGCCATGGCAAGAGAACTTTACGCCAACGTTGCTTGATTGAGGTCTGCGATGAATATTGATATTACAGGACTTCCATCACCTTGTTATCTTGTTGACGAAAGACTTCTTGTCAAAAACCTTGAGGTTTTAAATTCCGTTCAAGAGCGGACAGGCTGCAGTATTTTGCTCGCTCTTAAGGGATTTTCGATGTTTTCGACCTTTCCTCTGGTTGGCAAATACTTAAAAGGCGTAACCTCCAGTTCGTTGTTCGAAGCACGACTTGGTCGCGAAAAAATGGACAAAGAGGTTCACGTATACGCACCTGCTTATGTTGACAGTGAATTTGATGAGCTATTGGAGTATGTTGACCATATTGTTTTCAACTCCTTTGATCAACTGAAACGCTACAAAAGCAGAGTGCAAGGCGTAACTTCCAAAAAAATCGACATCGGCATTCGGGTTAATCCAGAATATTCGGAAATCGAAACGCCGCTGTATGATCCTTGCTACAACAACTCCAGAATGGGTGTGACTCTGGCTAACTTTAGACCTGAGGATCTGGATGGCGTAGACGGTATTCATTTTCATACGATGTGTGAACAGAATTCAGATACGCTAGAGCGCACCATTAAAGTCGTGGATGAGAAATTCGGACCATACATTAAGAACATGAAATGGCTCAATTTCGGCGGCGGCCACCATATTACCAGAGAAGACTATGATCTGGACACGCTGGTACGCTGTATTCAATATTTTCAAGATAAATATGGTGTGCAGGTTTATTTGGAGCCGGGCGAAGCTATTGCTTTGAATACTGGGTATCTGGTTGCTACCGTATTGGATACGATGAAAAACGGAATGGATATTGCCATTTTGGATACTTCGGCTGAATGTCATATGCCTGATGTACTGGCAATGCCATATCGCCCGAACATCATCGATGCAGGCCAGCCTGGCGAGTATGCTTACACCTACAGACTTGGTGGACTTACGTGCTTGGCTGGAGATGTGATTGGTGACTATTCCTTTAAAGAGCCATTGAAGCCGGGAGACAAGCTTGTATTCTGCGACATGGCCCATTACACGATGGTCAAAAACCACATGTTCAACGGAGTCAACCTGCCAGCCATCGCCAGCTACAACGACGAAGAAGGCATCAAGGTAATCCGTCAGTTCTCCTACGAGGACTTTAGCTCGCGTTTGTCGTAAGGAATAAATAATGTGAAGTGACTTAACACAAGAAGCCGCGTCCCTGAAATAGGGGCACGGCTTTTGTAGTTAGTATTTATTGATTTTCTAAACTACTAAGTAAATACATAATTTTAGTTAGGTTCAGTAGAGACTTTATAAAAGAACGTCCTACCTGTATAAGGTTCAAGTCCTGGTGCTTCGACGACTAGGTAGTATTCCTTACCTTTTTCAAATTCTACATCTAAAAAATATTGATCGTCTCTTGAACGACTCAATTTATGATGATTACTATTATAAACAGTCATTTGCAACCAGGAATCAGAGTATCTGTCTCCCTGAATTGCAAAATGAACTTTTTGCGATTCATAAGCCTTAAATTTATATACATCATAGGCTTCCCAGACTCCAGGAACCCCTTCTTTACCAAGGGTCCCAATGATAGAATCACCTACAAAAAAAGGGTTCGCTTGTTCGAAGGTGCCATTTGGTTCCTGTTCATTTCCAGTAAGGGTTGGAACAGCAATTAGTTGCTTGTTTGCTGTAGGGTTTGTTTCTTCGGCTGCAGCGATACCAGCAGTAGTACTCAGCATAAGTGTCAGGCCTAATGAAGCTAACAATGTCTTTTTCATAGTAAAGTTCCTTTCTTTTTTAGGGTTTTTAAGGGGGTTAAAATCATGGAGATAAATGAGTAAAATATAAATACTAAATTGGGAATTATTTAAAAATGGACTTGATGTGTGAGATGAAATAATAGGTAGAGGTGAATATATCTGTGAGGCATTTAAGGATTCGACAAGTTTTCCTACTCGGGCTTTAGCTCGTGTTTAGTGTAAAATAGACAGAATTAATGGACTGGAGTGGCACGAATGGATAATGTAATCTGAACTAAAAGAGCCTTATACCTTAAAATAGAGGCTAGACTCTTTATTTGAATCTACGAAGGCAACGTATTTTATTGTCCAATTGTAGCCGGAATTTTATACCAGAACAATTGACCGATTTCGTAGCCTGGCGTTTCTACTTCTAAGTAGTACCATTTGCCTGCTTCAAGTTCTTTACCTAAAGTGTACTGACCATCATTTGCCGACTTTATCTTATGACCATTGCTGTCACGTAAAACCATTTTTAACCACGCACTCGGATACTTATCTCCTTCAAGTTTAAAATCAACCCACTTGGTTTCAAAAACCTTGAATTTGTAAACGTCGTAGGTGTCATAGTATCTTCCATCAATAAGTTCTCCAATGCTTCCATATATATTATCACCTAAAAAAATTTCGCTTGCTTCTTCAAAGCTATTATTAGGCTCTCTGTCAGTCCCATTCCAGATAGCTGGATAGATTCCTTTTGCAATGCGGGTGCTGCTTCTTGAGCAGATGCAACGGCGGTGGATGTGCTTAATAGAAGTGCAAGACCTAGTGTAGAAAAAACTGCCTTTTTCATTTAATAATCTCTTCCCTTCTTATATTTTGGGATTTAAACGAATATATATAACCAATTACATCCATTATTATATATTTAATCCCAATAAAATGGAATAAAAATGGAACTATAAACAAAAATATATATTTTTTTGTCACAATTATGCGTTTTTACAAATTTATTCACTAAACTTCAATTAAGAGTTAGCCAACTTACTGTATACTATAAAATCCCGTCTTAATATGCTGTCGTGAAAAGGGGCATCCTATTTTAGGAGTAACACAAGCTATGTTATACTCCATAATTGGAGGTGAAAAATATATGTTCGATCCGACGGTTTTTGATAATTTAAAAGTGGCCATGGAAAATACAGTATACGATCTGGATAATTTGGATTCACGTATTGACATTACACAGCGGATCGACAGATTGGAAATGTCTGTGATGTCACGTGAATTTGCTGTCCAATTCAGACTGAGAGAACACCCGGGTGTGACAGCAGAGATTCAACTAAAGGCGGATTTAAACAACTTGGCTGCGGAAATTTTGGAAATTAAAGATCAAATTCCGGGATGTGTCTTGTTACTGAGTTTTTACATGGAAATTCGTGAGATTGAGTCACAATGCAGCCGGATTGAAAATATACTGGCCGAAATTTGGAAGCCCGATCTTAGACCGGTACAAACCCTTAGTCAGATTTACGGAGAGAAGACGTCTATATACCAAAACAGGATTGAACTCCGATTTTCCAGACAAATTAACGAAGATCAGATGGAAGACATTCCAGAGCTGTTGGAACACATATTGCTGACGCTTATGGAATTAAACAAGGTCTAAAGGGTTAGGGCCCTAATGTAAATGACATTAGTAGACCAACAAGTTAACGTTAGAGGAGTTGAAAGTATAAATGAATGAACTAGAATTCTCTCAAGTATATGCGATTATGGAGGCTTCTTTTCCTGAAACGGAATGCAGAACATCCGAGTCACAAAGGGCTCTGCTTCATCATCCATGTTATCGTTTACTTACCAAAAAGGACGAACAAGGGCAAATAATTGCTTTTTTGGCGGGATGGGAGTTTACAGATTTTCGGTTTGTAGAGCATATTGCCGTAGATTCGGCTATACGAGGTGGCGGGTTAGGTAAAGAGCTTATGAGCAAGTTTATTTCACAGTCCGGTAAACCGGTAGTACTGGAGGTTGAGCCACCAGTGGATGAATGGACTCGGAGAAGAATTGGTTTTTATGAACGTTTGGGGTTTCATCTGAACCATTTTGACTATGTACAGCCCCCTTTAAGAGAAGGACAGGCTGATCTGCGGCTTCAAATTATGAGCTATCCAGGTGCGCTGGCTGAACAGGATTTTGCTCCGTTTAAAGAGATTTTATATACCGAGGTCTATAGGTTAAATAAGAAGACTATATAGCTAAAGGTGTTTCATTATCGTTAATGTTTTGTCCATGCCATCACAAATTCTTTCTCGTCAGTTTCGGCATCAACAGATTCCGCTTGAATGGTAAATCCATTTTTGGTATAGAAGTTAAATGCTTTCGTGTTCGACTGGTATACTTTTAATTGAATCTCATCATGTTGCTTCTTGATCCAATCTAGTAGTAACTTGCCATAGCCTTTTCTTTGAGAATCAACACGTATAAACAGAGCCGCCAAGTATCCATCCAACATGGAAACAAAGCCGCCAATGCTATGATCATCTTGTATGATAACGTAGTTTTGAGCGAGGGGAAGGTACCTGTTTTCCATCTCGGTAACTTGTGATGCCCAATACTGCGGAGCAATAAAATGATGGGCTTCTATGGAAGCATCCAGCCAGATGGCTGTCAACTCGTTGAGCTCTTCCACATTTGCGGGTCTAATCGACATCGTATCTCCTCTTTCACAGTGCAGTATGTAATCTTATAGATGATGTTGAAATAAAAAAGACCGTCCGAGGACGGTCTTTCTACCCGTGGCGCTTAATTAAAGCTTTGATCCGTATCCCGCGCCTCCGTCAACTCTGTAAATTAGAGAATAACGGACCGGGTAAGGGATACGCTCAACATGCGATTATTGATGTTGACGCACCTCCTTTCCTGATGGACCCATTTTACCATATATGGATTGTGATATCCAGTGATTTTCTTATATTTGCGGAAATGATTCATAGAAAATACAAAATAAAAATGGCTTGATTTTATGTTCTATGAAAGATATAATCTTAATTACGGTGACTGAAAAACATCGGTGTGAGTACATAATATGCGGTCGTGGCGGAATTGGCAGACGCGCACGGTTCAGGTCCGTGTGGGCTAACCCCCGTGGAGGTTCGAGTCCTCTCGACCGCATCATAGCCTAACATTTACAGGTTCTTGGATTGGCTGGATGCCACCAAGAGCCTGTTTTTATATGGTTAAGATGCGTGTACCATTATAACTATTTTATTTATACTGAAATATATATTTAATATAGTCCTTTGCACTCTGATTAATGTCTTCGTCGCTTGCTTGAAACGAGGCTCCAAAGACAGCGAAATAGGGTAATGTTATCGCGCCAACATGCACTGCGCTTGCTTTAAAAGGTGCTATAACTTCATCTACAGTAAAAGAAACGGAACCAGTAGGTGAGTAATTTTCTTTTTTATCGCCAATGGACATGGCTATCCCTAGCTTCTTTCCTTTTAACTTATCACCTTGTGAACCATAAGCCCATCCATGAGTAAAAACATCATCCATCCATTTTTTTAATAAAGGCGGGTAACTATACCAATATAAAGGGAATTGAAATATGATATTACTATGTGCTTCAAGTAACTTTTGCTCTTTCAAAACATCAATGCTCCAGTTTGGGTACTCTTTATAAATTTCGTGAATTGTAATTTCATTGGTATATTGAAGTAATTCTCGTTTCCATCTGTTATTTACTCTAGAATCTTCGATATGGGGATGAGCTAAAATCACAAGAGTTTTCATCATAAATCACCTTTCTTACGTAACATATTTGCCTTTGTAGATGCTCTATTATTATTCTGTATGCTTCAAAAAAAGTAAATACACACAATAAAGTAAGATAGTTACTTGAAAGTGTGCATTGGACTTAGAGTGAAGATACGCAATTATAAAATTAATTAGATAAACTTTGTTATTTTTAGCGTTGAAGAGGTGGTACTATGAAACAATATAATTTAGGCATAGAAGCAACACTTGAGATCATCGGAGGTAAATGGAAATCATTAATCATTTGTTTATTAATGTCTGGTAGAAAAAGGACAAGTGAATTACAGCGTAGTATTCCGGGCATTTCTCAAAAGGTTCTTATACAGCAACTTCGCGAACTTGAAAAGGATGGTATCATAGGTAGACATGTGTATAATCAAATGCCTCCAAAAGTGGAGTATTATATAACGGAATATGGAATTACAGCAAATGAAATTATTGACTTAATGTGTTCTTGGGGAAGGGCTAATATCCAAATAAGACAACAGCAAGGAGAAGATGTGATGTTGTTAGAAAATGATTCAAAATGAATAGTGGAGTAAAAAAGCGTTGTAGACTATGATGTTTACGACGGTTTTCTTCGGCTGCCTTCAAGTGCTAGGTTATATGTTGAGCCGCAAGCTGATTTGCTATATAGTTATGACTGGACAACCATTACATCCATATTAAATGAATGCTAAAGTAGGGGGACCCTTGCAATGATTATTAAACCGAAAATTCGTGGTTTCATATGTACGACTGCACATCCTGCAGGATGCGCGGCTCATGTTAACCGTCAGATCAACTACATCAAAGATAGCACATCAATACAAGGAGCTAAAAAGGTACTTGTGATCGGAGCATCTACTGGATATGGGCTGGCTTCTCGTATTGCTGCGAGCTTCGGTCTGGGAGCGGACACCATAGGGGTATCCTATGAACGTCCCGCATCAGAGGGGCGCACGGCTTCAGCAGGCTGGTACAATACGGTAGCCTTTGAAAGAGCGGCCAGAGCAGCTGGCTACATAGCAGAAAGCATTAATGGAGATGCTTTTTCTCATGAAATTAAGCAGGAGACGTTGAAGCTGGTAAAGGAAAAGCTGGGCAAGGTAGACCTGATTGTGTATAGTGTCGCTTCACCGCGACGGACACATCCCGATACGGGTGAGACCTTTAATTCCGTTCTCAAGCCTATCGGACAGTCTTTTTCTAATAAAACAGTGAATACCAATACAGGTGTCGTATCAGAAATTACGCTAGAACCGGCTACGCAGGAGGAAATTGAGAACACCATCACGGTAATGGGTGGCGAAGATTGGTCCTTGTGGCTAAAAGCGTTGGAAGAAGCTGATCTGCTGGCTGAAGGAGTAACCACACTGGCTTACTCGTATATTGGTCCTGAAATTACGGAGGCTATCTATCGTAAAGGAACCATTGGCCAAGCTAAAAATGATTTGGAAGCTACAGCACATACTCTAACAAAGCAACTGGAACGTTATCATGGAAAAGCCTATGTTTCTGTGAATAAAGCTTTGGTTACACAATCCAGTTCGGCTATTCCAGTCGTGCCTTTGTATATTTCTTTGCTGTTTAAGGTCATGAAAGAAAAGGGACTGCACGAGGGATGTATTGAGCAGGCACAACGTCTGTTCGAGACGCTATACAGTGGGTCCACTGTGGAAACGGATGAAGAAGGACGCATCCGTCTGGATAACTGGGAAATGAGAGACGATGTGCAGCAGGCTGTCAAAGCAGCTTGGTCCGAAATCACTACAGAAAATGTATCTGAATTAGGCGATCTTGAACAATACCGTCTGGATTTCCTTCAATTATTTGGATTCGGGTTTGATGAAATTGATTATGAATTAGATGTTAATCCAGAGGTTGATACAACTTTATAAGTGAATATTTGTAAAACAAAAACGGGTACTCTCAAGCGATGCAATTGCTTAAGAGACCCGTTTTTTATGTATATTGGCAAAAAAACAAGTTGCACTCGTTTCACTAACAGCATTTATCGAGAATTAGACGTGGAAAGTGACTTACGGTGCAGCAAGCGAAAAACGGCAATGGTAATGACAATCCCCGCAACGCCAAAGACTGCAACAGAAGTCAGTGCCCGATAAGCTTGCCAGCCGAACAAAAAAGCAATACCACTGCCAAACGTTGTACCTGCCAGTAACCCAAGTGCACAGGCAATATCCGTTCCAAATTTCATAAACATGTTCCTTTCGAATATATAAATTAAAAAGTAACTTGTACTTTTTCTCTGGACTTGGACACACACTTGTGCGTACAATTAAATAGTAATCGTTTTCAAACGGAATCTCTTAATCATTATGGATCATTCTTGTGCAAATTATTCCTTTTTCAGGAGGCTGATGAAATGAATATGAATGAGCAGATCAAGCTGTGGAACGAAGAGGCGCAGGCTAGTAACGCTGATCATCCTCACCGAAAGGTTGAATTGTTTATTGAGGTACGGGATGGAGCACTGGAGTCTGTTGTTCCTTATCTGAACCAACAGGATTATCGTCATGTAACTCTGGTAGAAGATGAGCATACTTCGGCGGCGGCTGGAACAAAAGTGGCTGAGCTGATTCGTGAGGCAGGTTTGACAGTTGATGTCGTCCGCTTACCTCCGAATGCTGTAGGGGATGTCATTGCTGATGAAACCTACATTATGAAAGTGCTGCTGGGTGTGGCGGATAATAGTCAGGCTGTACTTGCTGTAGGCTCCGGCACGATTCATGATCTGGTTCGCTTCGTATGTTATAAAATGAATCGTCCGTTCTTGTCAGTTCCGACGGCTGCTTCGGTGGATGGTTTTACCTCCGCAGGCGCACCACTAATTGTGGACGGCAGCAAGCAGACATTCCAAGCAGTTCCGCCAGAGGCGATCTTTGCTGATTTGTCCGTGCTGGCAAATGCGCCACAGACGATGACTGCGGCCGGTTTTGGCGATATGCTCGGTAAGTTCACCTCACTAGCGGACTGGCATGTTTCCAGAGATTTGGGAAACGAGCCATATTCACCTGTGGCTAATCGCATTACTGAGGAGGCTCTGCGTGACTGTGTAGAGCATGTCGACGAGATTGCGGCAGGCAGCAAGGCTGGTGTCGAGGTATTGATGAATGCGCTGATTGCATCTGGTATTTCGATGCTGATGATAGATCATTCCCGTCCAGCGTCAGGGGGAGAGCACCATATTTCCCACCGAATTGAAATGGATTTTATTGCAGAGGGACGCAAGCAAGTTTTGCATGGTGCCAAAGTAGGCGTAGCATCCGCATTGCTGTCTGACCTGTACAGGGATTTAGCAGCCAGTCAGGATGTAGAGGCTTTTAAGGTGTATCGGGCTTTGCCTACGTCGGAGCAGATGCGTGCATGGCTGGCTCAGGTCGGAGGCCCATCTACCATTGCCGAGCTGGGGGTTACGGAGGAACAGCTTGCGCGTGCATTGCGCACGGCCCATACCTTGCGTGATCGCTATACTGGACTCAAGTATATGAATGAACATCAATTGCTTCGTTCGTAATGTGTAACATCTACACAAATTGTCCTTAGATATTCGGCCAGTTATGTGTGGCAAGGAAGGGATAAGCGAATGGGTTTACACCTCCGGCAGCAATACGACGATATCCTGTTCCTGTAACATTTGTATGTACAAATGAACGGTATGCTATAATCGTGGAATATGAACAGGTACACGATATTGCAAGTACGGAGGAAATTATGGCGCCCAAATATATACAAGTTAAACAAGAAATTTTGTCCTGGATTCATTCATCTAAACTGGAACCACAAAGCCAGCTTCCATCTGAGCATGAAATGTCTGAACAATTTGCCGTTAGTCGGCAAACGGTGCGTCAGGCGCTGGGTGAGCTGGTGCAGGAAGGCTGGCTGTTTCGGATGCAGGGCAAGGGAACCTTTGTCGCGACACGGGACAGCAAGCAGCCCGAAGATCCAAAGACGATTGGAGTCGTTACAACCTATATATCGGATTATATTTTCCCATCCATTGTACAGGGAATTGAATCCAAATTGAGTCGCCAGGGATACAAGATGCTGCTGTCAAGCACAGGTAATGACCCTGAGCAAGAAAGTCAGTGCCTAGAAATGCTGTTAAGTCAACCGCTGAGCGGAATTATTATTGAACCGACCAAAAGTGGAGAGCGTAACCCCAATCTGAACTATTATTTAACCGTGGAAAATCGCCAAATCCCTTATTTGATGATCAATGCGCGTTATGAGGAAATGGATGCGCCATGTCTGCGAGTAGATGATGAAAAGGGTGGTTTTTTGGCGGCCGAGCATCTGATTAAGCTGGGACACCGACGCTTGGCCGGATTTTTCAAAACCGATGATATGCAAGGAATTCTTCGTATGAAAGGATTTGTGGCTGCTCACCGCAAATATGGAGTGACATTACACCCGAACGCAGTAACGACTTACCGGACAGAAGAAAAAAATGAGATTCCGCTACAACGTGCGTCGAGGCTGCTGGCGATGGAGGCGGGAGAGCGTCCTACTGGATGGGTGACCTATAATGATGAGTTGGCTGTTCGACTCCTGGATATTGTACGTTCGGCGGGCCTGAACATTCCCAATGATCTATCGCTGGTTGGGTTTGATGATTCATTTTTGGCGACAGCAACGGAAATCAAGCTAACGACAATTCGACATCCAAAGGAAGAATTGGGGTTACGTGCTGCCGATACCATGCTGTCGATGATTGAAGAGAAGGGGTACCATGAAGAAGATCGTCAGTTAATTCTACCGCCTGAGCTCATCGTTCGTGAATCTACGGGGCCTGTTCAGGTAATGCCTGGAGAAAACTAGGCAGGGAGATCAGTCTTAACATGTAAGGACAAGTTAGTAAGTGTACAGCTTCAACGCTTAATATTTGATGGGCATGTTTTTCGCCATACCGAACAGTCTGTTTTCTGGATTGCAGAAATAGACTGTTTTTGCTATGTTTTTTCTGAAAATGAGTACATAAATCTATCGAGAAAATACATAAAAAAGACTAGCTAAGTTGTACGTACAAGCATATAATGAAAGCGGAACCAAGGATAAAGGGTCGTTAAGACCTTCCTGTAATTTTCCATTTGAAGTTAGTTTCAGTCACCTCCTCCATTGCAGATTTCAGAAATGATAGTAAAAGGTGTGTTTTATACATATTAGAACAATTGAAAAAGGAAGTATGGGAGGCCAATTTGGCTCTTCCAAGGAGTGGCCTATGAAGAACTGAAAGCGGAGCAACTGGTTGTACTGATTCTACAAGGCGATATTGTCGAGGTTGACCTTCGGCCTTCGTCAGATACGCCTACACATCATCTGGCACTATACCGTTCTTTCGTTCGGAATCCAGAATTCACCTTAGTGGATCTGGCGCTGCTGGGTAAGCATTTTCTGCGCAAGCATGGGGCGAACGCTTATGATGGTCAACGATAAAGGAGGAGGCACACAAATGAGCAAGTATACAATTGGTGTCGATTATGGAACGGAGTCTGGCCGTGCGGTCATTGTTGACCTGTCTGACGGAGCTGAAATTGCTACACATGTAACACTTTACCGTCATGGAGTTATTGATGAAGTATTGCCTGGTAGCAGACGCAAGTTGGATATGGATTGGGCGCTGGAACATCCGGCTGATTATATTGAAGTGCTGACTATTTCTATACCTGCCGTTATGAAGGAGACTGGCATTTCTCCAGACGATATCATCGGGATCGGAATTGATTTTACAGCATGCACGATGCTGCCGATCGACGCGCAAGGACAACCGTTGTGCTTTGACGAGAACCTAAAAGATAACCCGCATAGTTGGGTGAAACTGTGGAAGCATCATGCAGCACAGGATGAAGCGGACCGTTTAAATGCCATTGCCTCGCAGCGAGGAGAGGCCTTTCTGCCCCGCTATGGAGGGAAAATTTCTTCCGAATGGATGATCGCAAAAATTTGGCAAATTCTGAACGAGGCACCGGACATTTATAATCAAACAGACCGCTTTGTAGAAGCGACCGACTGGGTAATTTCCCAGCTCAGCGGGGAACTGAAACGTAATCAGTGTACAGCTGGCTACAAGTCTATTTACCATCATCGCGATGGTTATCCGGATCGTGAATTTTTCAGAGCGCTCGATCCGCGTCTAGATAATTTGACGGATACGAAGCTGCGCGGTGAGATTTATGAATTGGGTGCCCGTGCGGGTGGATTAACAGAGGGTATGGCCGCAAAACTCGGACTGAATCCGGGAACGGCAGTAGCGGTAGGCAATGTGGATGCACATGCGGCTGTTCCGGCAGTAGGCGTCGTCACACCAGGCAAGCTGGTGATGGCGATGGGAACTTCCATTTGCCATATGCTCCTCGGTGAGGAAGAAAAAGAAGTAGAGGGTATGTGTGGCGTTGTAGAGAACGGAATTATTCCGGGCTATTACGGGTATGAGGCTGGACAATCGGCGGTAGGAGACATTTTCGCATGGTTTGTGGAACATGCTGTTCCGGGCGAATTGAAGGAGCAGGCAGCTGCGGAAGGTGTGAACGTCCATGTATGGCTGGAGCGTAAAGCGGCTGAATATAAACCGGGCGAAACCGGATTGCTGGCACTCGACTGGTGGAACGGTAACCGTTCTTTGTTGGTTGACACCAACCTGACGGGGCTGATTGTCGGATATACGTTGCTGACGAAGCCAGAGGAAGTGTATCGTACATTGCTGGAAGCAACTGCGTTCGGAACACGTAAAATTGTCGATGCGTTCCATCATAACGGCGTGCCAGTAGACGTATTGTATGCGTGCGGTGGATTGCCGCAGAAAAATCGTCTTTTGATGCAAATTTATGCTGACGTAACCGGACGGGAAATTAAGGTCG
Source organism: Paenibacillus sp. FSL P2-0322 (assembly GCF_037975315.1). Lineage (NCBI taxonomy): Bacteria > Bacillati > Bacillota > Bacilli > Caryophanales > Paenibacillaceae > Paenibacillus > Paenibacillus sp. FSL P2-0322. The sequence continues at coordinate 1,971,304 of NZ_CP150243.1, forward strand.
CTGCTTCTACCCAAACTCCTGCGTTGGGTGCAGCCATGTTCGCAGCAGTGGCTGCGGGAGCTGAAGCTGGAGGGTGCGACGATATCGTCGTAGCAGCGCGTCATATGGCGCGTGTACGGGACGAGAGCTTCAAGCCGATCCCTGAGAACGCGGCCGTGTATGATAAGCTGTACGAGGAATACAGCCGTCTTCACGACTACTTTGGACGTGGAGGCAATCCGATGATGAAAAAGCTAAAGTCCATCAAGGAAGAAGCCAAACGTTCAACTGAAACGGCAAGCATTCATTCTTAAAAAGCTGACAAAATATAAGCAAGAAGTATTTAAAGGTCTGTTATCTAAAAAGCACAGTGCGCCGAGGAATCGGCAGACTGTGCTTTTTTGCATTTTTATATTCTGTGAATTACATGATGTGAAAGTCTCAGCGGATGAAAGATGGTAATGCGTTCCTTTCAAAGACTTTCATGAAAATTACAACCATTTCTCTTTTACGGACATTTTTACTTTTTCAGCATGGCATCAGCAAACAAAATGGATTTTGGAATACGGAAAAACTGTTCCGCCTGATCCTGGAAGGTTTGCGAAGGAACGGTACCCTGATGCAACCATTTCCGAAATGTACCGGGGTGAACACCAATCCAATGACTCACATCGGTCACCGAAATATCATGTACCATGCATAGACCCGCCAAGATCCGATTTTTAACCGGAGAACGAGTCACAGTCCGTTTCATAAAACGGGACGGCGCTGGTTGACAGATGAGTGGTGAACGCCGGACAACCTCTTCATTAAATAGAATATGGTGCGGATAACCAAGTGTATTACACGTCTTTTCCAGATTAGTGTTGCCGGGAATGCGACCTTCATATACCCACGCACTGACACTACGGGAGGAAATGGAAAGCTCCTCGGCAAGTTGGGACAGTTTAATGTCATTAGCCATCAAAACGGCAAGCAAAACGCGATTGCGCACTTGACAGCGTGTTGGTTTACGAAAACGTTTGACACGCACACCTTTTCCCAAATATTTGCGATTGATCAGAGACCACGCCTGAATGGAATGTTTATCTTGTTGTTTAGGCATATACCCTCCGATTTTTTTTAACCACATACTACTATACCCGAAGGGGGGTTTGCAAGTGACTCCTCTCCTGATTTTCTTTTAATCCCATGGGCTTAACCGGTTTATGGAAAATAAGGTCCATTTGGCCTATAAAAATGGAAGTTTAAGGTGTCGATATATTAAAATGTGACATTATTAATGGGAATGGAGGTAATATGTTCTTCTATTACAATTGTAAGGATGTACAGAGAGAAAAGTGGGTCTTTGCAGCCCAACATGCATTTTTTTGACGAGAAAAAGGGAGGTTATACAGCTAGATGATTTGTAAAAAGGTAGTGGTATGGTTTCTGACGGCGATTTTAGCGATTAACACCTTGCTGTGTCTGCCTGTTGAAGCAGGAGCAGAAAAACAAAATGCAACGGGCGGAATACAACAAGGTCATGCAGGTTTGGTACAGGAGGAACAGGAGCTTTCTGATGGAACAGCTTCTTTCAATCCGCCCACTTCTGCGACAAACAGCGTTTATAATGCACTCATGATGAGCTTGGCGGCAACGGTGGAGTATACGTCAATCGTTATCGAACCTGGGGAAACCTATGAATTCGAGAATACAGATACGATCAGTAAGTCCATATATAGCAACGCTTCTCAATCAAAAGGCATTTTGTACGATAGTGTAAGTTACAAAGAGGACGGAGACATCAGCACTGTCCATATGGACTATGGCATAAGCCCCATTGGTGTTCCTGGGGGAGGCACAGCGTTAATTACGAATACAGGAACAGCAGCATTAACCGTAAAAGTAACGGACGTCTTCACCTACAGTACATCGGAGGACCCGGCACTAGAGCGAGTTACGGTCTCTAAAAATGAAAGCTATCGGATTGTGAATGAAGGATGGACTGCCCGTTCGATTCAGCATGATGGGTCAAATGCAGACAATCGCCGTTTTGATTACGCAAAATACAAGGCAGACGGAACTTTATCCGCATCTGATCTTAATAGCATTGCTCATCCCTCTTTGGGTGATGGCGAGGAACTGATTATTACAGGTTCCACTGCCAATGCGGTGACCTTCGGATTTCCATACGGCAAATACAGTATAGAAAGCACCGGCGAGCCGGCTTATGCGCGGGTTACCCTAAATCAGGGAGAAAGCTACCAATTTATCAATGTGGGAACCCGATTGGATACGGTGGAAAGTGACGGTACATCTAAAGATAAACTTGACTATGTTGTTTATCTGGCAAACGGAACAGAGGCTTCACGCGGCAGTGGCACTACGGCGAAGCCGCAGATTGCTGTGGACAGATACGCGGTAATTACCCAGGTCACTGCAAACCCGGTTACATACGGGGCTCCATATCGCAATTTTATTGCCCGTCCTGTGGGTGGTGATGCAATCAGCCGTGTGGAGCTTGAGGTGGGCAAGAGCTACATTTTCCACAATAATGGTACGCTAATGAATCCGATCTACAATAACTCCAAAAAGGTAGGAAGCTTGTTCGACTATGCTATTTACAAGCCGGATGGAACGGTAAATTCCTCTGGTTTTAACAGCCAGTCTGGTCCCATGATCCCGCCTTCGGGATATGCCATTGTGACTGTGATCGGTCCGAGTCCTATTATCTTTGACTATACAGATGATTTTTCCTGGGAAACGAGTAGCCATCCTGCTTTCTTGCGGGTAACACTTTCGAAAGGTGAAAGTTATGCTTTTACCAATATTAGTGATCATTTGAGGAATCTGCACAGCACTGCCAGTACCGTTAAAGGAAAATATGATGTGGTTCTGTACAAAGCAGATGGTACAGAGCAATCCAGGCGCAATACCGGGAACTCAACCTTTTTGGTTGGTGCAGGTAAAAAGGCCAGTGTGACGGTAACCAGTGACACGCCAATCACGTTTGGTGGTATCTATCGGAGCTTTAAGGCCAGTGAAGATGATAATGGTATCGGGCAAACGACGCTGGAGCCAGGGGATTCGTACATTTTCCGCAATCATGATAGCAAATCGAATTCATTGCGGCATGACAAAAGTAGTGGAAGTGCACGCTTTGATTCGGCAAGCTATCGAGGGCTTCGTTTACTGACATCAGATCATTTCAACAATACAGTGGACCCAGAGATTGTTGCAGGCGGTGAAGCCATTGTCACCAATGTATCCGATCGGCCAATCACCTTTAGTTACAGCAGTAAGGTAGAGGCTATGCTTAACGCACAGGCAGCCTTCCATCGAATTACATTGAAACGCGGTGAAAGCCGGAAATTTATCAATGTAAGCACTTTGGACAAGGCTCTGGATGTCATTTCAGTCAGCAATATGAAGTGGAATTACATGAATTACAAGGCAGACGGTACGGTGTACAGTCAGGCCAGTGATACGACTCAATTGCCGTTGGTACAGGCTGGTGGATATGCCATTGTAACGACGGTTTCGGATGTGCCAGTGACTTATGGAGCTGTGTTAGGAATATTCGACGTTGAGGATGCTCAGGTGCCGACAGGCAATCAAGTCACTGTCAAGCAGGGAGAAAGCTATGTATTCCATAATACTGGTTCACAGGCTTCCTCATTAACGACAGATGCTTCAAACGAAAGCCGCCTCTACGACTATGCCATATATGAAGAAGGTAGCGGTGTAAATTCCAAGGTGGATAGAGCAGGTATGGATGCTTCTCTACCTGAAATCTCACTTGGAGCCGGAGATACGCTCGTTGTGACTGTCACTTCGCCGCAAGCCGTGACCTTTCATTTCAAGAATGAAATTAAAGCGGAGCCAAGCACAGAACCGGCGTTGTTAAAAACGTCTTTGTCTGGCGGCAACCAGGAGATATGGATCAATCGCGGAAGTCAGGAGGCCCCTATCGTGACGAATGCGAAGGCGGCTGGTGGAACGTATCAATATACCGTTACGGATCAGGCTGGAAAAGTGATTCGTGAACATAAAGAGGCGATAGATAATCAACAGCAAGTGCCAGCTAATGCAAATATTCATCTTGCCGTAGCTGCAGCTGCTCCTGCTGTTAACTTTGGAGCGCCTTATCGTGTGTTTGCCGTAAAAAATAACGATGACAGCAAGCTGGACGAGCTAATTGAGCTCATAGATAAAGAAGCTGACTTTACGGCAGGCCAACAAGGGAAATATCGGTTTACACCCAAAGAAGACGGGATTTACCGTTTTGCTGTGAAGGAGAAATCCAACTTTGCTGCGCAGCAACCCATTGTAAGCTTGTTTACGGACCCTGATTTTAGTAACCAGCTTGTCTCTTCAACAGAGCAAGCACAAATATATGGTTGGGATTACACGGTCTTAGAGTATGAGATGAAGGCAGGCCAAACGGTTTATGTGAAGCTGACAGAAACCAATAGCGGCGCATTACAAACCGTAATTAAGGCAGCACATATGGCGCTTGGTAAGGATACTTCATATGAATATGGAAAAGGGAACCGAATGAATAAAGTTATTTTGTTCACCGGTGATCAAATTCAACTGGATTATGACTTAAACGGAAACGTCATTAGACGGACGAAGAAGGTATTTCCTTTTACAGATTAAAAGGATGTCTTTGCTTCGAAAAAACATAACAGATAGTTAGATGTACAGGCATTATTAAATAGGGGTGAGCGAGTGTTTAAACGTTATATTTGTAGTCTACTATGTATGGCAATGTTGCTGGGTCCATGGAGCACATGGGCATATGGAGAAGAAGGGCACGGAGAGGCGGCAGCTTCTCAGTCTTCTTCGTCTTCCACTCCACAGATTATTACCAGAGCATGGCTTGCGCAGCAAACTGGTAAAGATCAGGCTTGGGTCAATGCACAGTTATCCAAAGGCTATACTTTATATGATATTTATAAAGCTTGGCAAAAAGATGGTGGAGAAAATTCATTACCGGAGCAAAGTCCAAGCTTGTGGGTACAGCAGAATGGGCTGACATTGAGCACAAATGCAAAGGCGGAACCGTCTGATGAGTCGGCTGAGCTGAAGGAAGGTGAAAAGCCCACTCAGGCCGCCCAGGATGAAAAGGCAACTCAACAACCGCTAGATAAGGAAGAGGATAAAGCGCCGGCTCCAGACACGACTGAGATGGATATACCATCCATCCCCCGAGTAAATGATTCCGTATATGCTCCGACTCCAGGAGAAAACGGACTGATCGGGAAGGATTTACTTAAACAAAGTTTGTTGCAGGTATCTGCTACAACAGATGTGTATGCTCCTTTTGATCAGGCGGCGCTTGCACAAAGCAGGTTGAGTGATGATGCTTCACGTTATGGGCTGAATTACGGTGACAACGGTGTATCCACCGCTTATGGACAGCTTGTCGTGCAAAATACGGACTTGGTGCTGCCGGGTTCATTACCCTTCGCACTGACTCGTGTGTATAACAGTTCATTGGCAAATAACCAGATTGGTGTGCAGCAAAATGAAGGGTTGTATACAAACACCAGTGCCATCCGCGAGGAGGAAGCAGCTTCTGGTCTGGGAAGAGGCTGGAAGTGGGATCTTCCTCATATACAGAAACAGGATGGTAAGCGGTATTTGTATATGCCGGGAACAGGCTCCTATGAAATGAAAAATGATTTGCAGCTTGAAGGATATGCATACAAAGATCTGAAGATCAGTACAGATCAAAGCGCAAGCGTGCAGGGAGTAAGCAGTGCATACAAAATAGCAGTGCTGAATGGAAACGACTATTTTCTGGATCAGGACGGTTATTTGATTTTAATCCAGGATGCGTATAAGAATCGGGTGGAATTTGACTATACAAGTTCTGGTGGAGCAAAGCTCATTCGTTCGATTCGAAATAATGATGGCAGAGAGCTTGACTTCACTTACAATGCTGGACAGCTTGTTGTTAAAGAGCAGGGTACAGACCATCAGTACACTTATCGTCAAAGTGGCGAGGGAAGCAGCAAGGTGCTGTCAGAAGTGTTGGATTCTCTTTCCAGAAGCACAAGCTATGCGTATACATTCATGGACGCTCCTTTTAATGTGGTCGTAGATGGTGAAGGAAAGACTGGAGCCCTACAGCAAAATGCATCGGCGTTGCTTACACGAATTGTACGACCTACTTCATCGATCACAGACATTCGTTATGAAGCATTTAACAAGCAGATAGGTGTATACGGTACACAAGGCGTGTTCAAGGTGGTTTCACGCGCTGATATGTACAGTACAACCGCAGGCAATCGTTATTTAAATAAAATTGATTTCACCTATTCCGGGGAAGATCTAGCCAACTATGGGAAAAACGCTGAATGGACGGTAGTTGCCAAAGGGACACGTACAGCGGAAACCTTCCATTTCGGTAAAGTCTTTAGAGGAGATAACGTACCGGACAAGCTTGTTCTAAACAGCTATGATCAAGAGGGAGATTCTACCGGCTATCATATAGATTACACGTATAATGATGCCATGGACTGGAATTTGCCTGTGCAAATGCGAGAGTCCTATACGGAGGGAGGTTCTTCATCAGAACCTGTAACGACCTCCTATGACTACAATGAATATGGCCTTCCTTTGAAAATATCCCAAAGTACGGGATCGGAGACTGTTCATACGTATAAAACCTCTAGTGAGCCTTTTTTCTGGGTTCAACCTACCCAGACGGTTACTAAAATAAGTGAAGGAAAAACTGGAACGACAGTTCGAACTTATAAAGCAGAGGGCGCATTGTATGAACTGAAAAACTATGAAGGTACAGAGCAAGGGAAGCTTTTATCACATACCTATACTTTTTACAATGCAAAAGGGAATGTAAGTGGTCAGAAAGTTCTTATTGATGACAGAAACTATACGGATGTTTCTATTGATTATAAGTCTCCCTATGGTTCTCAGCTCCCAACAAGGCAGCTTTTGCCTAAAGGTGTTGAGTACACGTATGACTACTATCCGACTGGAGAAATCAAGTCCCAAACAGATGCCAAGCGCAAAACAGAGTCCTATGTATATGATTCTTTGGGACGTGTAACAAAGGTTACTTATCCAGATGGAACTCAAACCGTCGTGGTGTACAAGGATGATACGAATGATGTCACTGTCACCGGACCCGATGGTATCAGCGCCGAAAGATTGTATAATCCGTTCGGGCAAATGCTCCAGCAGCAAGTGGGTGATGCAATCTATGGTTATAGTTATGATGAGAATGGGGATTTGGTAGAAAGCACGGATGCCGAACAAGCAACCACTCGCTATGCCTATGATGCCTTTGGACGACCTGTGAAGACGACCTATGCGGATGGCACAACAGATACCGTGACGTATAACGCGGTGGATCGTACTGTCACTCAGACGGATGTGTCCGGTTATCGTGTGCGTGAAGTATCAGATGCTTTAGGTCGTGTGACTTCCACACAAGAAGCTAAAAATGGATCATTTCAGCCGCTGGAATCGTTAGCTTATAATTATGCGGGTATGGTCACTAGCCGTACAGACGGTAATGGTCAACGCACGCTCTATGATTACGATGCTTTGGGACAAATGACCTCGGTCACTGATCCATCCGGACAGCAGGTCAGCTATGTGTATGATCTAGCCGGAAATTTGAAGACCGTTCAGTTTCCAGATGGGCAAAAAAATGTGTATTCATATGATGAGTTGGGCAGACGTACGTTACTTGAGAAATCAAGCGGAGGAACTACGTTAAATATTTACGATACGGATGGAACTATCTCCCGTATGTTGACAGGAAAATCGGATGCCATTACCTTTCAATATAACACTGACGGATTAGTTACCGAAGCGGCAGGTCCCGATTTTAAAACCAATTATACCTATGACAGCGCAGGACGAAGAAAAAGCATGACAGATGGTCAGGGAACGACCACCTATGCCTATGATCCATCAGATGGGTCGTTGACTGGGCTGAAGTACCCTGATGGTACGCACATCAGCTATGAATACAACAAGCAGTCTCGTACAGGCTATGTGCTAACAGATGCTGCTGGCACGTCTATGCATGTTCAATCCAAGCTGGACAGTGTGGGCCGAGTTACCCAAATGGACATTAGCGCTGGGACCGGTGTGGCAAATGTACAGAGTTTGGGAGAAGCGAGTGCTGCTGCGGGTGGATCACTAGATAGCATGACGTTTGATTATGCTCCTAATGGTTTGCTAAAAGGTCAGTCTTCGAGCAGAGGACTGAGTACACGATTCAGCTATAACGGACTGGATTTATCCGGGGTTACGGTGGAGCAAGGCGGTACGGCGCTACACCAATTTGGTTATGAACGGGATGGGAATAAAAACATCATCGGACGTACACAAAACGGAACAACAGACCAGTTTGGATATGACCCGTCAAATCGGATTGCCAGCGAAGCCGCTGGTGAAAAAAATAAGACCTATGGCTACGATCCGAATGGAAACCGAAGCGCTGAAAGCAGTGGCAAAGTGTTCGGCATGAAAAATGCTGAATATACGTATGATTCTGTCAGCCGTCTGACAAAGGTGACCGGTGAAGGCAAAGAGGTCGGGTACAGCTATAACGGAGACGGTCTACTGTACGAGCGTACAGAGGGCGGCAAAACGACTCGGTATTACTATGACGAAGAAGCGAAGCTGATTGCGGAAGCCGAGGTCCAAGGTGGAACAGCCAAGATCACTTACGCTTACGTGTATGACTTGTCCGGTCAACTGTGGGCCAGACAAGACAAGGTAAGCGGGCAGTTGCAATATTATCAGCTCAACGGTCACGGTGATGTAGTAGGCCTAAGTGATAGTTCGGGCAAGGAATTGAATAGCTACAGCTACGATATCTGGGGCGGCCCGGAGAAGGTCAAAGAGACCGTTCCGAATGTGCTGCGCTATGCTGGCGAGTATTGGGACGATACGACCGGACTCCAGTACCTGCGGGCTCGCTGGTATGATCCAGGCACAGCCCGTTTTATGGGCGAGGATACGTATCAGGGAGAGATGAGCGATCCGCAAAGCTTGAACGGGTATGCGTATGCAGCCAATAATCCACTATTCTATGTGGATCCGAGTGGGCATCTGTATTCAGTACCGGACATAGAAAATTTGTTGGGATATTCTAAGCAGTTTACTCCAAATGATGCGGCCTATTGGTTAGCGCGTGAAAAATTGGGAACAATCTTTGGACCAATATATGGAGAAGCTAATAACAATCGCTATAAGTATCTATTTGGGATGATGACCCGGACTGGGTCATATGGGAATACATCAGGTAATGCAAGTTGGGCTCAAAGCCAGCTTCTTGCAGATTATACCAAATGGCGAAGGGACGTAGGAATATCCAATGGACTAGCCGCTCTGAGTCCGGGATCTAAAGGCGTGGCAGGGAAACTTAGCAAAACTATTGGGGCTGCTAAAGGTGCTAAAGGAGGTCTTGTCAAACCGGAAGCAGCCGTAAATGGGAGTAAAAAACACGGTGTGAATTGGAAAGAAGGTCCGGCCCGAGCCAAAAACGAAGGGAAACCTCAAGGTCAGTGGAATAAGGCTGATTTAGATTATGCTACAGAGAAGGCGAACACATTAAAACCTGGTGAAAATGGATATTTTGATTTGCCATCAGGTTCAAAATCCATTATACACTTGCCCGATGGAACAACAGTTCCAGCTACAAAAATGTGGGTTCGAAATAATGGCACGGGAACTTGGCATGGGTATCCTATGCCCTAAAAAATAAGAGGAGGTCAAGAATTGTGGATTTTTGGATTCAAGCAAGTTGTCCTAGATGTACAGGTTTCTTTGATGGAGAAGATCAAAATTTATCAAATGCAATTGAAACAATATTTCCAATGATGACTGAAAAGGCTGTCATGGTTTGGAAATCCATATATATACCGCTATGTTATAAATATGACATTAGTTATATGATAGATGATATTCTTTATATTCTTGAAAAATTAAGAAGTAATTCATCTGGTGAGATATCTTTGCATTGGGCATCTGATACATTTGCTAATGTATGGAATATAAGTTGGTCGGATGAGCAAATGGAAATAAACTCTCAATGGGGTTCTGTTTTGGGACATACTGAACAATTATTGACCACTAAAGGAGCTATTACTCTATCTAAGAAGTCTTTTAGATCAGAATGGAAAAGAGTTCTTTTCAATATTATATCGGGGCTAAGGGAATCAGGATATGAAGAGGGTAGCCTTTCGGGCATGTCGCGTTTAATTGCAGAGTATAACGCAATTGATGGTGAAGGAGTTCTCTACAATTGAAGAAGCGATGAGGAATGCTTTTGATAACTATAGTAAAGATTATCCGAATGGATTTAAAAGCTATTTTGGCGATTTCCAGAAACAAGATTAATTGTTGAATTGCAACGAGGTGCTTTGATGTTAGGTAACTTTTCGGAATGTAGTCAAAACCAAGTAATATCTTTTATTCCAATATTGTAAGACGTTAAGATTAAATGAGGTTGTTATTTGATTTTAAATGGAAAAATCGATGATGGTTATTTTACATTGGATTAATACTTCAGAAGATCTTGGAGATTTCTCTTCAAGGTCTTCTTTTGTGATCCACTCAAAGTACATAAATAATTTTTTCGAACATAGCTAGATTTATATAATTTAAATGTATTCCCAAAGATAAATAATGAAATTACAAAAAAAAGAATTTTAGGATGTACTTATTTAAAGAATACACGAGCAGGTTCGAGAAATGAAGTATTTCTTATGAGCAGAAGAGTGTCTAGATGATAATTTTAAATAATTATGTATAACTATTGCTGAAACAATAAGTATATTATAAATGATAATCAGATAGTTTCCTAACGGGCAGAGGGGAATTTGTCGGTATAGCCACTTAATACTGAGTATAAAATTCATAAAAGACTTGTTTTATAGGTTCTAGTTCCATCAAAAGAATCTACTAATCGCTTGTACTCTTATTAACTCCGGCCAATTTATTCACAAATTTGTAACCTTCTCTGGTAGGGGGGTTGCGAGATTGTTTTCAAATTGTTTTACTATATTTACCTACTATAGTCTGGTAATCTATTAATATATATAGGGGGAACGAAAAGACGTCAGGTTCAGTCGGTTCATACGCGTTTATGTTCTATATGTTGAGTGAATGTCTATATTGCCATGTCTATATCGTCATGTCTGTATAACTTCATAGACAAGCTAGAGATAGCTCCCGCACATTATAAAATACAGCACAGGATGGTGTAATGAATGAAGCTTTTAAATGCAAAATGGATGGCTGTATGCTTGATGGCAATCTGTTGTTTGGGTTTGCTAGGTATACATACGAATACGGCGAGTGCACAAGCGAAGGCTCCTTTGCTGGGGGTCAATGATGTGTTGCTAGATTCGAATACCATTCAGCCCGTAATGAAAAATGATAAGTTGTATGTTCCTATCGTTACATTAGGGCAAAAGATGGGGATTTCTACTTCGGCCAACGGCAACACATTGGTACTGACTGGACATAATCGCAGCTTTACGCTGGATTTGAACAAGGGGGATGTGTTCGAGCGTGGAGATCGTACAATGGTGCCAATTCGCACTTTGACCGATGCGTTCGGCTTCACTATTACGCTTCCAACAAGTAATCTATATCGAATTCAGAACGCAAATGCTAGTTTGTCTGATGCTCAGTTTTTGAATACATTCGCAACAGAAATTAAACAGTATGCAGCTGTCAAACCGGGCAAAGCCAGCAATTCAGGCAACAAGGGAACTGCCTCATCATCCAGCCGTACGATTTATTTGAGCTTCGATGATGGTCCTACGGCGCATACGTCGCAGCTGCTGGATATTTTAGATAAATATAATGCGAAGGCTACTTTCTTCATGCTGGGACCTGAAATTCGTCAACATAGCGCAGTGATGAAAAGAATGGTAGAGGCGGGTCATGGTTTGGGCCTGCATGGGATGACGCATCAGGTGAAGAAAATCTATGCATCCCCGGCAGCAGCATTGGCAGAGATGAATCAGGATAATGAAATTTTATTTAAGGCTACAGGAAAACGCACTTCTTTGATTCGTACACCTTATGGCAGCAAACCGTATTTGAAGAAAGCATATCGTGATCAACTGACGGGTGCAGGTTATCATATTTGGGACTGGAATATCGATTCCAATGATTGGCGTTATACTAAAAATCCAGAGCATTTTGTACAGACTGTCCTAAGTGATATTAGAAGATTGAAAAAGCAAGGCAGAACACCAGTCGTTCTTATGCATGATAAGCCATCTACGATCAAGGTTCTTCCACAAATCATGGCCGCTTTGCAGAAAGAAGGATATTCGTTCGAGCCGTTGAATGATAACCTGACTCCGCTTAATTTTTGGAATGATCATCGTTAATTGAATAGCATGAAAGAAAAGGCACCTTTTCAACCATTATATAGTGGTTGAAAAGGTGTCTTTTTGTTGTATTCGCTCGGAATTGTGAAGTTTGCAGCATGCTTTATATGAATCTATGAATTCATGTCTATGCACAGGTCATATGACTTTACGGGTTACCACGTCGCTGCATATATTACAGTAACCGCCCCGAGAGGAGGAGAGGTATGAATATTAATCCGAGTATGTTTAGTATGATTTGCGCTACCGCAGGAGCCCTTATTACGTTTGCCTTTGGCGGCTGGAATCAGCTAATGGTGCTATTCACGGTTGCAATGGCTGTTGATTATGTGACTGGAGTCGCCGCAGCAATTAAGACTGGGCAAGGTTTAAGCAGTAAAGCCGGCTTTTGGGGGCTGGCTAGAAAGGCTTTAATGCTAATGGTAATTTCTTTGGCGCATCACGTGGATCTCCTGATGGGTACCGAAATCATGAAAGGGGCGACAACGTATTTTTATTTATCCAATGAATTGATCTCTATTACGGAAAACTGTTCACGAATGGGTCTGCCGCTCCCACCGAAGCTCAAGAATTTTTTTGCCCTATTAAAGGACAAGGAGTCTGATGGTAAAAATGGCGGAAAAGATCGCTAGAATTACAAAGTTTCTTTCCGTATGTGGGGCGTTATGATAAAATTTTCAAGAGAACATTTTAAGATAAGGAGCCTATACGCATGATTAAACATATTGTTTTGTTCAAATTGAAAGACCGCTCCCCCGAAAGCATTGAGCACACGGCATCCATTTTGCGCAGCATGAACGGCAAAATCAAAGAGCTGCTGTCACTCGAAGTAGGTACGGATGTGATTCGTTCGGAACGTTCTTATGATATTTCCCTTACCGCTGTTGTCGAAACACTGGAGGATTTGCAAACGTATCAGGTACATCCTGTGCACCAGGAAATTATTGTACACATGAATGAAGTAAAGGATGTATCTATCGCAGTTGATTATGAAATCTAAAGCGATTACTGGAGGTGTAGGACCTTGTATTATGTCAACCGGGAACAAATTGAGCTTCGACTAGGGGCTGTTCCCGACATTGTCGCCGGACTTCGCCAGACTTCTGCTGCCTGGAACGGCGATCTGTTGCAGGGGCTAGTGCAGGAGCGCTGCCTTCATCTGGCAATTGAGACGGTAACGGACGTAGGAAGCTATATCATCGACGGATTTATTATGCGTGACGCTAGTAGCTATGAGGATATTATCGGTATCATTCATGAGGAGGGTGTACTGGATGATACCGTATTTCATTCGCTAGTAGAGCTGGTAGGCTTACGTAAACCCCTAGTACAGGAGTACTTCCATTGGGACCGGACAAGCCTTCACCCGCTTACACCAAAGCTGCCTGGGTTGCTGGAGCTTTTTGCATCTAACGTGCATGATTATTTAAATAAGGAATTGGGTCCCCAGCCCGAGGGAGTGTAAAGGCAAAAGTGACGGATAAGTATATCGTACCCGAAATGCCCACTAGGCGCATGATCATGACATTATTGAAAACCCAGGGACCTGTGGGCGTCGGAAGCTTGGCAGCTCAATTGGGCATTACCGAAATGGGAGTGCGCAGGCATCTCAAATTGATGGAGCAGGATGGTCTGATCGTGGCTACGATCGTGAGACAGGCGATGGGACGCCCGACGTTTTTATACAGTCTGAGCGAGCAGGGAAGCGAGCAGTTTCCTCGTAATTATGATCATCTGTTACTGGAACTGTTAGAGGAGCTGGATGAAGAACAGGGAATGGAAGCTGTTTACTCGCTGTTTGATGGTAGAAAACGTAAAATGATGAAGCGCTACGCCCCTCACATGGAGGGGAAGACTACACTGGCCTCACGTGTGGAAAAGCTTTCGGGCATCCAGAATGCTTCCGGATATATGGCAGAGTGGCACGAGGAAGAGGATGGTAGCTACTCTATTGTGGAATACAATTGTCCTATCTCTCAAATTGCAGGCCGTTACCGCAAGGCTTGTGAATGCGAGCAGCAAATGTTTGAGGAGCTGCTTGATGCCGAGGTTGTTCGTGAGGATTGTTTGGCGGATGGGGGCCGTTGTTGCCTGTATCGTATCCGCTCTAAAAAAAAGTAAAACTTTTCAGGCTTGTTTTCTGTATCATGACAAGCTCTCCATGCTTATAATGCACTAACAGATGGGCATTCGCCCGGGCACAAGGGAGAGATGATGATGAAGGAGAACTGCAAAAGTTTTATCCGAGGCGCGTTGGCAGGCAGCATTATTGGTTCGGTTGCTGCTTTGTTATTTGCCCCTAAGTCTGGTCGTGAGCTGCGTCAGAATATTACAGATCAGGCGCGCAACGTAAGTGATAAGGGACAGGAGCTAGCGGGGAAAATTTCAGACACCTCAATTGAGTATACTGACAAAATTAAGGAGACAGCCTCAGCCGTCATTCATGAAATTGGGCAATGGCGTAAAAAGGGTGAAATTATTCCTGAGGTTAGTATTTCATCAGCGACTGTTCAAGAAGATACGGAAAAAGATGCTCTGTAACGGTCTGTAAAACGTAGGTGAAACACTGAATACGGTTTGAATTCGTGGCTTCTCCCGTTGGGGTGGAGCCTTTTTATTGATCACTTCCTCGTTTTAGGGTAATCTTTTGGGGTACCTTTTACATTAATACGACATAAGGTATGTAGCAACGGATAGCTTTCCGAGATGAAACAACTCATATTTGAACAAAAAAGGAAGCGGTGTGTACGTGCAGCAAGCGATTGCAATATTGGATTCCGGTGTAGGAGGTTTGACGGTTGTAAAAGAAGTCATGCGTCAGCTTCCACGGGAAAAAATCATTTATTTTGGAGACACTGCGCGCACTCCGTATGGCCCCCGACCATCGGAAGAGGTTAAAAAATTTACAGAGCAAATGGTTGATTTTCTGATTCAATTTGATCCGAAAGTCATTATTATTGCTTGTAACACGGCTACTGCCGCGGCATTGGACTATATAAGCCAAAAGGTATCCATTCCGGTGATCGGAGTCATTCACCCTGGGGCTCGTGCTGCGATTAGCGCGACGGCTACCGGGCATGTCGGGGTGATTGGGACTGTCGGTACGATTCGAAGCGGAGCGTATACAGCTGCGCTCAAGCAATTGTCTCCTTATGTAGACGTGGTGAGCCATGCTTGTCCTGCGCTTGTTCCATTGGTGGAACAAGGGTTATTCCGCTCCAAGACGACATCGCAGGTTGTGGAGGAGACATTGAGACCTATTCAAACGTATCCGATTGATTGTCTGATTCTTGGTTGTACGCATTATCCTTTTTTGAAGGAAACGATTCAAGAAGTCATGGGGCCTGCAGTAAAGCTCATTAGCTCGGCAGATGAAACGGCGCGTGAGACGAGTACCATTTTGTATAACAAAGGCAAGTTGGAAGCTGGGGACGAAACGCCGGTGCATCAGCTTTTTTGTTCCGGCGATCCTGAATTGTTCCAGCGCATTGCCGCACAGTGGCTCGGGGAGCAAATTCGCCAAACGCCTGTCGTCTGGCAAGTCACCAATTTGGATTAACGAGACAGCCGACTTTTTTTGTCATTGGACAAAAGAAGTCGGTTGTTTTGCTTTTCGCTACATCAAGACACGCCGCGTCTGCATAACATGCAGTAAGGCAGATGGAAGGGGCGTAGTAAGATGAGGGAATATATCGTTCAAAAAGGAGATACATTGCACCGGGTCGCCTCGGCTTTTAAACTATCGGCGGATACTTTGATCGTAGATAATCCGTGGGCCGCCACGCAACCCTATCTGATTAGTGGTCAAGTGTTATATATTCGTCCGTCTACGGATCGTAAATACGTTATTCAGCCTGGTGAGTATGCAAGACAGATTGCCAAGCAGTTTGGTGTGGAGCTTGATGAGTTACGGCTAGCCAATCCAGGACTTGCGGAGCATGATTTTACGGAAGGAAAAACTATTGTTATTCCTGAAGACCATCAGGATCAGATTGTACGATTACGTGGAGAATATGGATATGAAGATTTAAAGGAAGACCTAGCGGCCTTGGCCCTCAGATATCCGTTTATTGAAGTTGGCAGCATTGGCACCAGTGTCATGGGGAAGGATATTCCTTATGTACGTATTGGGCAGGGAACCCGTAAAATTCATGCCAATGCTTCTGTTCATGCTAATGAATGGCTGACGACGCCTTGTTTGCTGCGTTTTATAGAGCAATATGCACAAGGGATCGATGGGACTGAAGAACATATAGGGACCTCTCAATGGGTGTATGGAGGTTCTCCGCAGGATTTGCTGGAGCATACATCCCTATGGGTGGTTCCGATGGTCAACCCGGATGGGGTAGAGCTGGTGCAACAAGGTGTACTCCCAACTCATCCGTTGTATCATGATCTCAAAAAGTGGAATGAAGGACGTGCTGATTATCGCGGTTGGAAGGCCAATATTCGTGGTGTCGATCTCAACGATCAATTTCCGGCATATTGGGAAGAAGAGGTACGCAGACGCGGTAAAATAGGTCCGTCTCGACGAGACTATGCAGGACCTGCACCTTTGTCTGAACCAGAGTCCAAGGCGCTTGCCGATCTGACGGAGCGCGAACAGTTCGACATGGTGTTATCCATACACAGTCAGGGACAGGAGATCTATTGGAATTATCGGGATCTAGAGCCTAAGGAGAGCCGAGATTGGGCCTTGCGGCTAGCTGCCGCAACAGGGTACCGGGCGGTAAAGCTGGGTGGGAGCGATGCAGGGTACAAGGATTGGTTTATACAGCGATTTGGTAAACCAGGGTTTACCGTTGAAGTCGGTCTAGGTGTAAATCCGCTGCCCATGCGTGATTACGATGATATTGCAGCAGAAGTGGGCATGTTAATGGCAACAGTGCTGTCATGGTGAAAAATTCGGCCTACTGAAACGTATCGAATCATTTGCGCGTATTAGGAGGAACACGTTTTTTATAAGTGTTCCTCTTTACATGTCCCTTCAATGGGGTATATATACTTAGGAGCATTGGAAATGGAGTGAACAACTATGAAGTGGAAAAGATTACTATCTCTCCGTCAATGGTCACATGTATTTCGTCGTATGCCCCGATTTATTACTTCATCAAGGATTCCGCTGGGAGAAAAGTTACTCTTTGCGGTGCCTGTATTGCTCTATTGGGTATTACCTGATGTCATGCCATTTATGCCCATCGACGATATTGGTGTGACGCTATTGCTTATGAATTGGTTTGTCACCCGTGCCGAACGAAAATATCCAGATGTGCTTGAAAAACAGCATGTACGTGTTCGGTAGATAAGCTTATGAATTTCGTGATTGCGATTTTTCACGATTTTCTTTACAATAGGAATATTGCCTTTTGCTATGCTGAATATAATTGTGGTCTATCGGCTCATGATGATGTTTCAGACGCAGCTGTGCTGCCGTAGTACCTCTTTCCCTCTGGGATAGAGGCTAATTATTTGAGTTGTTGATTTTACCCGCTAGGTTGTGTGGTGTGGATATGTATCCAATGAACCACATTTCATTTAATGAATATGAAGGAGATGAAGTTTGATGAACTGCAAAATTACTCGTAACGCAGCTAAAGTATTGAAACTTGAACTGGATAAGGAAGAGAACCAAGGGAAGAGCCTGCGCGTTGTTATTACTCATGCTCATGGAGATCATGCTCATTACGGGCTGGATTTGGACACGCCTAAAGAAACAGATACTGTCGTATCTACAGATAAAGGCATTGACGTAATTTTGGAAAACGGCCAGCCGCTGCTGGATGGTGTGAAAATTGATTACTTGTACTTCCCCGAAGAAGGATTTGTCATTACTAACCCTTCCCAAGGTAATCACGGCGACCACTAAGCCGGAGCTCGGAGGGATGACAGATGGCCAATGATATTCGCGTATGTGATGAATGCAATCATATCCGCTTGAAAACGATCTTGCCCAAGTTGCAAAAGATGGCACCAGATGCCGAGATCAAAATCGGCTGCAAATCGTATTGCGGTCCTTGTGGGAAACGAGCGTTTGTATATGTGAACGGACGTTATGTGAGTGCGGCCACAGAGGATGAAGTATTGGAGAAGGCTGCGCGCTTTATCAAATAGTTCCAGTACGCAGCATTCGCAATTTTTGAATAGTTCTCCTTCTTCTGATCCATGCTAATGGATGTAGACCACTGCCCAGAAGGAGGAGTGACTCATGGCCCAATATGATTCTAATCTCGACAATCACAGTGTTGAGGCTCAAACACAAAACTCGGTGGACAGGCTTCACAATGCCGTCTCTCAGGCATTGTCACATCCGGCTGAGCAACTGATTGAGCAGGCTGAGCAATCTCGCACTCATGCGGAGCATGCCATACAGCAGGCAAAGGATAGCCTTGGTGACGACTCAGTAGAAGTTGCAGAGGACATGCTTGGTGAAGAGGTACAACGGCTTGAACAAGCTAAAAAAACGTTGCGTTCCTAGCGCAGTCGAGTGACAATCCATATAAAAAAGCACGATCCACAGCACTTACAAGCTGATGGATCGTGCTTTTTTGTTATATACAGGGCGGTTATGCGATTGGCATCCTTAAAAGAGTTCGGGGAGGATGCTATGTCAGCAACCTCCCACAGAAAGTCTATTAGATAAAGAAGGAGTTACTTCTTTGTTTGTGGTTCCCATTCGCGAATAAGATCGTATGTGATAACCTGATCAGATATGTTCAACCGATTGAGAGCTTCGGTATAGCCCGGTCCGCAGGCGTTAACATCTGTAGGCTGGCCTGTACTCAGGTTGTAACAGGTCCCTTTGGAGAATGTACCGTCCTCAGATGGAATGTAGTACACTCGTCCATCGGTGAAAGCACCAGTACGCAGTACAACCATACGAGGCTTCCCGCTAAACAGATCGTTTCCCATAAAATGATATGGTTTTGTAGAAATCCCAAGTAGGTGCATTACGGAAGGCGTCAGATCCAACTGACCTGCCGGTTCCGTATACGTGCCCGCCTGACTTCCGTCAGGAAGATGCACAAGCAATGGCACCTGATTCATGATTTTCTGCATGTCCAGATCCGTAAGTGGCTTGCCTAAAAACTTCTCATACAGTGCTTTGTCTTTAATAGAATTGTCATGATCCCCATAAAACATCAGGATCGTATCATCCCACAGTCCGTCTTTCTTCATCTGATCTACCAATTCGCCCAGTGCTTCATCTACATAATGGACAGATTTCAGATAGTCTCCGAACATGGTACCTTCAAACTCGCCAACGTCTAAATCTACCGCGTCAGGTGACAGGTTGTACGGATGATGGCTGGAGATACCGACCATATAGGCGTAGAACGGCTGCTTAACTTCGGTGGTGAGATCATTGAGCGTTTGACGGAAAAAGGATTTATCTCCCAGTGACCAACCCAGTGGCTCATCTATTTTAAAATCTTTTTTACTGTAGAACTTGTCATAGTTCATTGCCTTATACATGGTGTAACGGTTCCAGAAGCTGCTATCGTACACGTGAAACGCATTGGGACTATACCCAGTATCCTTCAAAATGGAAGGTAACGTATCGAATTTATGGTCCGCATAACGGATAAATACCGAGCCAGTAGGGAGCGGATGCAGCGAAGCATGTGTAGAGAAGTCCGCGTCCGAAGTACGACCCTGCGCAGTCTGGTGAAAATAATTGTTGAAATACATGCTTTCCTTCGTCAGTTTGTCAAAGTTAGGCGTAATCGCTTGACCGTTGATCTGTTTGCCGATAAAAAAGTTCATGAACGCTTCAGCTTGAATGACCATCACGTTTTTCCCCTTATACTTGCCAGATAGATCATTTTTAACCTGAAGCAACTTTTGGTGCTGATTAAACCATTCCTTATCCTTATCAGATTCCGCTTGAGCCAATGTTGGCTGGGGACCAAGGTGATCTTGACCATAACGGTAGATGTCATATCCATGAAATCCGATCAATCCGGTTACGTTGTACAAGGCCATTGACCACCAGTTGCCGACAAATATGCCAGTTGCCCACGTGGAGGTATAATATTTGATCGGCCCAAATGTCAATACATAGCCAATCAGGAAGGCCAATGCCCCTTTGGAGAAGCGAAGCAGGAACCTCCTTGTGAACGAGCTTCGGGATGCTTCTAAATAAGTATCATTCGTTGTAAGTCGACGTCGTAACGAAGCCACAAATATGACATACGGAATGAATAGAATCCAGTCTGCAAAAAAGAAAATGTCCCACCAGTACATAAGGGATGCGATACTCCCGCCCAGAGAATCAACTTGTCCGGCTTGAAGCAAGACGGGAATCGTAATGAAATCCTGGAAATAACGATAATAAACCATGTCGGAATAAATGAGCGCGGTGAGTAAAACATCGAGCACCACAAGAGCAATCAAACGTCCGCGACGTGGTAGCCATAAGGTCCAGAAGCTCACAAGTAAAAGAGAACCAATAGCGATGACATAATCCAGCGGATTCATGTCAATATTTTGGGCATGCAAGTTATAGTGAATCAGTACGAGCTTGCCGATCATAAGTACAAAAAACAGACCTAATCCAAAATATCGAGACAGCAGCACTCTGCTGAACGTGTTACCAGTGCGACTTGCACTGGACGTGCGAATAACCAACACTTTACCCCCTCCGGCAGAAATGTTCGGCTAGTATAAACTACATATTAACGTAATGTTAAAACCGAAATGCCTTTAATTATTATAGCGCTCATCTCGCGCATTTCAATGATTAAGTAAAGAAAATACAGCACAAATCAGGCCAGAAGAACGAACAGAGGGTTCGTTTCCTGGCCTAAACTTCATCATATTTAAGGCTGCAACGGCGAAGTATCTTTGCGGCGCGGAGGCAGAGGGCCTAGATACTGATAGTATTGGCATTCAATACGGCCGTTAAACAACTTCCGGCGCTTGTCTGCTTTACGGCCCCAATAATGCTCAAATTGCTTGGTGGAGCTGATGGCAAAGAAAGACCAAGTCTTCATTTCGGCTGCCGTGCGTGCGAGTGAACGGATCAGCTTTTCCACCTCGGATTGCTCGCTCAGTCTCTCGCCATAAGGTGGGTTTGTAATCATCACACCATATTGTCCTTCGAGTCTGACTTTAGTTACAGGCATTACCTTAAGAGGGATGTCTTTAGCAAAGCCTGCTGCTTTTACAGCTGCCTCAGCAACTTGTATGGCATTTGGGTCGATATCGCTACCTGCAATCTCAAAAGGAATGTCATCGCGGGTCAAATCCATCGCTTCGTCGCGAGCCTGATCCCATAATTCTCTGCCAATGACAGGCCAGTCTTCCGAGTTAAAGGTACGTCTCAGGCCTGGCGCAATGTTCCAGGCTTGCATGGCAGCTTCGACCAATAAAGTACCGGAACCGCAGCATGGGTCATAGAATGGTCGGTCAGGGCTCCAGCGACTAAGCTGAATAAGAGCAGAAGCCATCGTTTCTTTGAGAGGCGCCTCTGTAACGAGCTTACGATAGCCGCGTTTGTGCAGTCCTGGACCGGTCGTATCAAGTGTCAGCAATGCACGATCATTCAATAGAATGACCTCAATGACGTAACGAGGGCCATCTTCAGCAAACCAATCTGTGTGGTAGGTTTCCTTGAGCTTCTCTACAATCGCCTTCTTGACGATTCCCTGACTGGCTGGTACGCTACTAAGCTGTGATTTGTGCGAACGTCCCTCTACGGGAAATTCACCATCTACAGGAATCCAATCCTGCCAAGGCAATGCTTTGGTACCCTCGAACAGCTCGTCGAAGGTAGTTGCAGCAAATTCACCCATTTTTATAAGCACGCGGTCTGATGTGCGAAGCCACAGGTTACACCGGCATATATCCATATAATCTCCGGTAAAAACGACGCGGCCATTTTCAACGGTCAGATCTTCGTACCCGAGTTCTCTGAGTTCCCGGGCCACGACGGCTTCAAGTCCCATTGGCGCAGTTGCAATTAGTTGCAGTTGAGTCATTAAACGTATTCACTCCGTCCCCATAATCATGTAAGCTTGGTTCAATCCCTATAGTATAGGTCATTGTACTCGAAGAGACAAATCATTAAGGTAAAAAATTTACGAAGGACATCACGTCCAACCTGCGCTATGATTAAGCAAGAAGGAGAGATGAACCGTGGAAATTACACCAAATATGACCCCTGAACAATATGTAGACCAGCTGGTACAAGAAGATGAAGCACTGCGCAGTATTAGGGAGGCTATCGTTAAAGAAGGTATGCCGGAAGTATCCGTTGCTCATCCTTACGGAAAACTGTTGACCTTTCTAATTGAAGTATCTGGCGCACAGCATGTACTGGAAATCGGCGCATTAGGCGGCTACAGTGGATTATGTCTGGCTCGTGGGCTGGGAGAAAAGGGCCGCATTGTGTCACTGGAGCTGAAAGAAGCGTACGCAGCGCTGGCACATCGACATATGGAAAACAACGGATACGGTGACCGTGTCGAATATCGTATCGGACCCGCAGCGGACAGCTTGAAGGAACTTCAGGAAGAGGGAAGAACTTTCGATTTTTTCTTCATTGATGCAGATAAGGAAAATTACCCAGTGTATCTGGAATATGCGATTGCTCTGGCGAATCCGGGTGCCATTATTGCGGGAGACAACTGTTTCCTTCGCGGACGGACGCTGAATACGGATAAGAACGGCCCTGCCGTCCAGGCCGTGAGACGTTTTAACGAAACGATAGCAACAGATCCACGGCTGGTCAGCACGCTTTTGCCAGCTTACGATGGATTGGCGCTAGCTCGAGTTAAATAGTGTTCATTCCCTATGTATAGCTATACAAAAAGAACCTCCTTGTCCACAGCAGCGTGGAGCGGAGGTTCTTATCTGTTAAGGCAGGCTTGTCTTACCACGAGGTTATCTTACCTGAAATCAGGCGTAGCCTTACGATCAAAAAGCTTCATGCGTACCCAGAATATGTTGACGATTAACAGGACACCTGACATGATAAACAGTCCTTCGATGCCAATAAACCCGGATAGCACCCCGCCAATGACAGCACCCAGCATATTTCCGAGCGCTAGCGAACTGGTATTGAAGCCGAAAGAACGGCTTTCCATTCCTTCCGGTGTATACGTGCGAATCAACGCATTTACGCTTGGTAGCAGACCGCCCATAAATACACCCATGAAAAAACGGATAATGACAAGTTGCCATACTTCATTGACAAAAGCCTGCGGAATGAGCATAACCGCCGTTCCGAGCAGTGCAATGGTCAAGATCTTGTGTGCCCCTATCTTGTCACTCAATCTTCCAAGGAGCGGTGCAGCAACCATATTGGATACGCCTGTAATAGCCGTAACGAACCCGGCAATTAACGCAATTCCTTCTGCCGACCCATACAGCTTTTGCACATATAACGGCAGCAGAGATACCGTACTGATCATGGCAAACTGGAGTAGAAACGTTACGGTGAACAAAGCCGGAAGCTGGGGCGTATGGCTTAGCTCCTTTAATCCGGCAAGAACCGAAATTTGCGGTATGCGTGCGGCTTCCGTTTTGCTGAAATTTTCTTTAACCAGAAACATTGCGATGAGCGAGGCTATAAAAATTAGAGCGCCTGTAATATAAAAGATCGGTCTGAATCCGACCCAGTCAGCCAAAAATCCGCCTAGCAGAGGGCCGAGAATCGTGCCAGCCATCTGACCGGATTGCATAATCCCCATAGCGAATCCGGTTCGCTCTTTGGGAGTGGTACCCGACACTAGGGAAATCGATGCCGGATTGAAACCCGAAATCGTACCGTTCAGCAGGCGAAGCGCCAGCAGTTGCCACGGGTGGGTGACCAAACCCATACATCCGATGACCAAAGCCATACCAAAGCCTGAGCGAAGCAGCATGACTTTACGTCCATATCGGTCAGCCAGCTTGCCCCACAAAGGCTGGAACATAAATGAGGTCAAAAAGTTAGCGGCAAAAATAACTCCGGCCCATAGACCAATATCGTGCTCTCCCTTCACATGAAGGTCCTGAGCCAGATACAGGGCGAGGAACGGAGTAATCATCGTGATACCCGCATTGACCAGAAACTGACCGAACCAAAGCACAATGAGATTGATTTTCCACGTCTCCCACGTCTCCCACGTTTTCAATGTGCTTTCACTTCCTTTCTGCCCATTCTCATCCTGTTGTAAATCCTACTTATCAAAGCATAACTTCTCCGGAGCTTTAAAAAAGCCATTTCTCTAGTATAGCACACTTCATTGAAACTTTATCCAAATGTCATGGGTTTGTCATGGTTTGTTCGAGAGCTGCGGTTGTTACGACTCTTGAAAAAGGGCATAATAAAATATAGTATTTATGATTCGAACTGGAGGCTGAAGTCATGACCTACAATGATACTTTTATCCGCGCTTGCCGCAAGCAAGCTGTGGATCATATTCCCGTATGGTACATGCGGCAGGCCGGAAGGTATGACCCTGAGTATCGCAAAATTAAAGAAAAATACACATTGCTTGAAATATGCCGCCAGCCCGAGTTGGCCGCAGAAGTGACCTTGATGCCCGTGCGCAAGCTTGGGGTGGACGCTGCAATTTTATATTCTGATATTATGAATCCGGTAGCCTCGCTAGGGGTTGATTTTGATATTGTCAAAAATATTGGCCCGGTTATTGATAATCCGATTCGGTCAGCTGCAGACGTAGACAAGTTGCGTCCGATTGATGTGGAACGCGATTTGGGTCATATTTTGGAAACGATCCGTATTTTGGACCGTGAACTAAACGTGCCATTGATTACGTTCGCTGGAGCGCCTTTTACCATTGCAAGCTATTTAATAGAAGGAAGACCCTCCAAAGGATATATTCGCACCAAAGCGATGATGTATGGAGAGCCTGAGCTGTGGCATCGCCTGATGGATAAGCTAGGAGACATGGTTATTACATACGTGCGAGCCCATATTGCTAATGGCGGTAAGGCTTTTCAATTGTTTGATAGCTGGGTAGGTGCGCTCTCGCCTTATGATTTTCAAACTTTTGTGCTGCCGACTATCACACGTATTTTCCATGAACTATCTGATCTGGATGTACCTAAAATTTATTTTCCGGGCGTAAGCTCTGGTGAATTGCTCCCACACTTGAATGGGTTAAAAGCCGATGTGATTGGACTGGACTGGCGGGTAAGTATACCTGAAGGACGTCGTCGCTTGGGGAACGGTTTTGGTGTACAGGGAAACCTGGATCCTTATGTGCTTACTGCTCCAATCGATGTTATCAAGCAGTATGCGAAAACCATTGTAGATGAAGGCATTTTGGAGCCGGGTTACATTTTCAATCTCGGTCACGGTTTATTTCCTGAGGCCTCGCTAGATAAGCTAAGAGAGCTTACTAATTATGTACATGAGTATTCCCGCTCGGTTTTGTCAAAAAATGAATACATTAGAAATGTTAAGAGGTGATCTGTTAATGAAAACAAAAGTGGGTGTACTGGTCATGTCCTACGGGACGCCGGAGAGTCTGGATCAGGTGGAAGCCTATTATACACATATTCGTCGCGGCAATGCTCCTTCGCCGGAGCAGTTAAAAGAATTAAAGGATCGTTATGAAGCTATTGTAGGCGGTGTGTTTCCGCTGCGGCAGAATACGGATCGGCAGGTTCAAAACTTGCAGGAAACCTTAAATCGGGAAAATCGCAACCCGGACATTGAATTTGTCTGTTATCAGGGACTCAAACATGCCAAACCGTTTATTGAAGACGGTGTGGAAGCTATGGTGCATGATGGCATTCGTACAGCGGTGGGTGTCGTGCTGGCTCCTCACTATTCCGTTATGAGTGTAGGCACTTATATTAAGCGCGCACAGGCTAAGGCACAGGAACTGGATCTGGCCATATCATTTGTGGAGAGCTATTATCTTCATCCTAAGCTGATTAAGACGCTGACTGAGCGTGTGAACGCCAAACTGGCGCTTTTTGAAGAAGCTGGAGCCAAGCGGGACGAGGTTCGTGTTCTGTTTAGTGCGCACAGCTTGCCTGAGCGGATTTTGGCTATGGGTGATCCTTATGTTGAGCAATTAATGGCTACTTCGCAGGCAGTTGCGGACAAGGCGGGAATTACCAACTGGCAGTTTACATGGCAAAGCGCCGGTCGTACAGCAGAGCCATGGCTGGGGCCAGACATTTTGGATACCATGCACAGTCTTAAAGAGGAGCAAGTGGAATATGTGCTGGCTGCGCCAGTTGGCTTTGTTTCTGATCACTTAGAGGTGTTATACGATCTGGATATTGAAGCACAGGCGTTGGCGAAGGAATTGGATATGCGTTTTCAGCGTATTGATTCACTCAACAGTGATCCACTGTATATGGAGACGCTTAGTGATGTCATCATAGACCAATGGAAAAAGGGATGAGGGCATAATGGAGCAAAAGTTACGTAATATTGTGATTGTAGGCGGAGGCTTGACCGGGCTTAGCACTGCTTTTTATACACGAAAAATGTACAAAGAAGCTGGCTACACACCTCGAATTACGCTGGTGGAGAAAGCTTCCGTGCTGGGCGGGAAAATTGAAACGCTGCATAAAGATGGTTTTGTAATTGAAAAGGGGCCAGATTCCTTTCTGGCCCGTAAAACGGCCATGATAGACCTGGCAAAAGAGCTGGAGTTGGATCATGAGCTGGTGAGCACAAATCCTGAGGCTAAAAAGACATACATTTTGCATGAAGGACAGCTTCATCCGATGCCTCCTGGGCTGGTGCTGGGGATTCCAACAGAGCTGAAACCCTTTTTGCGCAGCGGCTTGATCTCTCTAGGCGGGAAAATGCGGGCTATGATGGATTTTGTCATTCCGCCTCGCCGTGTACCGGGAGATGAGGCGTTGGGTGATTTTATTGAACGCCGACTGGGCAAAGAAGTGCTGGAAAATGTAACTGAGCCACTGCTGGCGGGGATTTATGCTGCCAACATGAAGACGCTAAGTTTGCAGGCGACCTTCCCACAATTTGCTGAGGTAGAGCAGCAATACGGAAGCCTCATTCATGGGATGATGACAGGCCGAAAACCAGCTGAAACACATACGGGTACGAAAAAAAGTGCCTTTTTGACCTTCCGTCAAGGCTTGCAAAGTTTGGTGCATGCGTTGCTGAATGATTTGTATGACTGTGATTTACGCACCGGAATTGCTGTTACAGAATTCACAAAGACCACGGAAAGTGGAGACAGCCCATATCGCGTTATGCTAGACAATGGAGAGACGCTGGAGGCGGATGATATTTTTGTAACGACTCCCAACTTTGCTGCTGCGCCGCTATTGCGAGATCATGTCAATGTGGCTGCACTGGAAGCCGTTAATTACGTCTCCGTAGCAAACGTGGTCATGGCCTTCGATAAAACAGATATTGAGAATGTCTTTGACGGTTCTGGTTTTCTGGTCCCTCGCAAAGAAGGACGCAGCGTGACCGCTTGTACATGGACGTCTGCCAAGTGGCTACATACTAGCCCGGATGATAAGGTGCTGTTGCGCTGTTATGTAGGGCGAGCAGGAGCTGAAGACACTGTAGAGTTACCGGATGATGAGCTGATTGCACTGGTACGTAAGGATTTGAAAGAGATGATGGGAGTTACAGCAACTCCGCTGTTCACGGAAATTACACGTCTTCGCAATTCCATGCCGCAATATCCGGTAGGGCATCCGCAGGCTATAGCTGATTTGCGGGAAGAGTTACGCACTGCCATGCCGGGAGTGTATGTGTTGGGTGCTGGCTATGATGCGATTGGTTTACCGGATTGCATCCGTCAGGCTAAGGAATGGGCCTCCCATGCCGTCCAAACGACACAGCAGGAAGCGGTCAAGGTACAGGTGTAAATGTTCAATGATGAACCCTTCGCGATCCAGGCGAGGGGTTCTATTTATATTGAAATTTGATATATAATGGAGAAGGTGTAAAATTCGCCAGCTAATAAAGAAGTTATGCATATGCAATAGCATAGAAGGAGTGAAGAATGTACCCTCCCAGATCACAGAGAAATGAAGGTCGCAAGAAAGCAAGAAAACCAAAAATAGGCAAGGCTTGGATTATTACGAATCTGGTCCTGCTGCTTATGATCGTAGGTCTTTTCGGTTATTATTACATATTTGAACACGACAACAGTGGCTCTCTTGCGGAAAATGCCGGGTATTCGCAAACGGAGAAGAAAATGCAAACGGAATCTGCTAGTGAAGAGCGGTCTACTCCCTCGGTCAGTGAAAATGTTACAGCCTTGTCAAATAAACAGCTGGACGAAGGCCCACATGCAGATAAACAATTTGCTGACGATGAAACGAAGCAATCTGCTGCTTCAGACACAAGCCATCGTCCCGCGACAACGTCTGACACAAATGCTCCCGAAGGCAGCTCTTCAGGAGCAAAATTATCCTCGGGGAAAGACGGGCAGGCAGGGAACGATACGTCTAAGGATGTATACGACGGTAATCCATCCGCCGATAAGGGAGGAACGGAGGATGTGAAAAAATCCAAAACAGACGGTGTAGATTCTCCGACAGTCACGCTTCACTTTGTAGGGGATGTGCAATTTTCCGGTAAAGTTGAGCAGCGATTGGAACAGAATGGGTTTGATTTTCCTTATCAATATCTCGGAAACTTTTTTCATAAAGACGATCTGACGATTGCCAATCTGGAAACGCCCGTGACAACGAATGGTGTGGGTGCGTTAAATAAAACGTATGTGTATAAATCTTCGCCCAAGGCGTTAACTGCGTTGGCTGCGGCAGGGATAGATGCTGTCAATTTGGCCAATAATCACATTTTGGATCAGGGCACAGACGGATTATTGGATACACTGAAATATCTGGATGAAAAAGGTATTGCCCATGCTGGAGCCGGACGTAATGCAAAAGAAGCGTATGCGCCGCATTATTTTGAACGTAAAGGGATCAAAATTGCGTTATTAGGGACTACACGTGTCATGCCTGAAGCCAACTGGAATGCGGGCGCCAAACTGCCCGGTGTAGCAGGAGCCTATGATTCGTCCGCTATCGTAAAGTCCATCCGTGAGGCACGAATGCAGGCCGATCTGGTGATTGTCATTGCCCATTGGGGGAAGGAGCGCGCTACTGCACTTGAGCCCCATCAGACCGAGTTATCGCATGCTTTTATTGATGCTGGAGCTGATCTTGTCATTGGCGGTCATCCACATGTGCTTCAAGGGATGGAGCAATATAAAGGTAAATGGATCGCATACAGCACAGGCAATTTTATTTTTTCTAAATCAACGGTGCCAGCCACTTGGGATACAGCCATATTTCAGGCAACCTGCACCCGAAAAGGGGCTTGCGAAATGAAGCTGACCCCTTACCGGGCGGAGCTAGGTCAACCGATTCCATTGAAGGATACGGAGGCCAGCAAAATTTTGCAGAGAGTGGCGGCACTGTCACCGGGAAATGTCTCTATAGGGACGGATGGTACAGTAAGCGCTCAATAGAAGCTCGAAAAGAAATTTTTTATATGGGAATTGACGGAACGATCGTATGAAGGACTCCTTTGTGGATGGAGGTCATAACAAGATGAATCATTTGTGCGTGGCTCACCGCGGTTTTTCGGGGATTGCTCCCGAGAACACGATGGCAGCCTTTAAGCTTGCGTTGAAGCAGCCATTTGTACACTGGATTGAGCTGGATGTACAGCTGTCAAAGGACGGTGTTCCGGTGGTAATTCATGATTTTACGCTGGAGCGAACGACGAATGGTACAGGGAAAGTAAAGGATTCAGACTGGAAAGCATTGCAACAACTTGATGCTGGTAGCTGGAAAAGTGCAGAATACCGTGAAGAAATGATCCCTTCCCTCGCACAGGTACTGGATTTATGTCGTGGCCGCGCATCACTCAATATTGAGCTTAAAACAGCGGGAGATATGTATCCGGGACTGGAGAAAGCCGTACTCCGTGAAATTGTGATGAGAGGGATGGAGGGAGAGGTGGTATTAACCTCTTTTGAGCGTGCCGCATTACGCCGGGCTAAGGAGCTGTCTCCTGAGATCCGTACCGGATTGATTATCGATGCGCGTCCAGATGATTTGGCAACGCAACTGGAGCAGCTACAATGCACTTTTTTATCCATAGGCTATCCGCGTTTGGATCGAAACCTGATGAAAGATCTCACTGGCCGCGGTATTACTGTCATGGCGTGGACGGTGGATGACCGCCGTATAATGCGGAAATTGTCCTCATTACATCCTGAATTGATGATTTGCACTAATTGGCCGGATCGCTGGGAGCAGGTTTTTTTGCTTTCCAAGCACCGGATGTGGCACTATATACGTAAACTTATTCGTTAATCAATTGGACTACATACGCGGGAAGGGTGACGGATCGTGATGAACGTGGAAATTCGTAATGTTTACTGTGTTGGGCGCAATTATAAGCTGCATGCGGAGGAGCTGGGTAATGAGGTTCCCGCAGAACCGATGATTTTTTTGAAGCCGTCTCATGCAGTCGTGCCGCTGGATGGCGCCACGCTGGAGCTTCCTCAGGGGCAGGGAGATATTCATTTTGAGACTGAGCTGGTCGTGGCTGTAGGACGTAAATACGAACCAGGCATGTCTGCAGATACGTGTCTAAACGCATTTGCATTCGGCATTGATTTTACCCTGCGTGATGTACAAAGTATCCTCAAGAAAAAAGGCCATCCATGGACCGCCGCCAAAGGCTTCAAATCGTCTGCTCCCGTGACACCATTCCTGCCTTTAGAAAAATTGGACATGCTGGAGCAGCAGGATTTTTCCTTGCTCAAAAATGGACAGGAAGTCCAGCGTGGACATGTTAAGGATATGATTTTTTCTATCCAGCACATCGTTGAATATATAGCGACTCATTATGGGCTGGGTGAAGGGGATATTATTTTTACAGGTACTCCAGCAGGAGTAGGGCCTACAGCAAGCGGGGATCGCTTTGAGCTTTTCTGGGGGAGTGATCGTCAGGGAAGCTTCACCATTGCATAAATTTGTGAACGGCATTCATGGATGAGGATTAAAAAAGGGAATGTTCTTGGTAGTTGGGAAGTAAAGAGCGATTCCCTTAGAAAAGCATTGTGAAGGCCGTGTCCTGTGCCAAAGCATGGGACACGGCTTTTATATAAGTGTAGAGCATTGTACAATAATATACAGAACGAAAAAAGAAAAACGGAGATTCATTTCAAAAGCGGGGGTATATCATGGACTGGATCATCGGATTGCTTTGTGCTGCTGTGGTGGCGGGAGCTGCATTTTATAAAAAATCCTTAACCTTATCTGGCTTTGCCACGGCTGTACTGATGGGAACCGTATATTATGGGGCGGGTAACCTGTTCTGGTTCGGCACATTGCTCTTGTTCTTTATCACGTCGACCCTCCTGTCGAGGTTCAAAAAGGAGCGCAAGGCTGAGCTGGAAAAATCGTATGCCAAAACCGGAAACCGGGATGCAGGCCAAGTATGGGCCAATGGGGGATTAGGTATGCTGTTATGCCTGGGCTATGCGATATGGCCTCATGTTACGTGGCAGCTGGCTTTTGTCGGTGTCATGGCTACGGTAACATCCGATACGTGGGCAACGGAATTTGGCAGCCTGAGTCGTAGGCCACCCCGTTCGGTGCTTAACGGGAAGGTGCTGGCACCCGGAACCTCAGGTGGAGTATCTGTATTGGGAACGGCTGCGGCCTTGGCTGGGGGTGTACTGATCGGCATAGGTGCATGGGGCTTTGGACACGCCATAGGAACGCCGAGCTTGCCGTTATGGTTGTGGGCACTGGTTGGAGGTATATCCGGTAGCGCCGGGGCCTTTGCTGATTCCTATCTAGGTGCTACAGTGCAAATGATGCGTTCCTGCACGGTTTGCGGACGGGAAGTAGAAGTAGACTCACATTGTGGACAAACGACGGTCTATGTACGAGGCTGGCGTTGGATGAGCAATGATCGGGTGAATAGCATTAGTTCTATTTTCGGAGGATTGGTCGCTCTTGCAGGTATTTTTTTTATACTTTGAACACAGAGCTGGAGATCATTACAAGGAAAAATTTGTTATAAGAATTGACCGTGTTTCAATCCTTGTATAAGGAGGTGCTAAGATGGGCGATATACAAGGAGATAAATATGAAGCTATTTTGGACGCCGCTTACACCGTCTTTGGCACCAAAGGCTTTTATGAAAGCAAAATTTCCGAGATTGCAGAACAAGCGGGAGTTGCCAAAGGCACAGTATACTTGTACTTTAAAAGCAAAGAGCAGCTATTTACAGCAGTCACACGTAGAGATTGCGAGCAATACCTAGCCGAAATGCAAGGCGCATTAATCAATCGTACTTTGGGAGAAGGACTGCTGCGGATGGCAAATTTGCATCTGCACTACTATTTCAAGCGCAAGCAGCATACTAAATTATTTTTTATGACCCCCAACAGTGACCCCGACCTAATGGAGTTTATGTGGGGATTTATCCAGGACTATACTGATTTGGTCAAAAATAAACTGGCGTCAGAGGGTGTACAGCAGTCTGAGTTTCATGCGAAGGCATTCATTGGTATGTTGGAACGCCTAAAAATGGATATTTTATTGAATAAAGATTTCCGCGAATGTGACGTAGATCAGACGGCTGAATTAGCGGCGAACTTATTTATGCATGGCTGTAAAGCCGGGGTACAAAAATCCTGACATCTTGTTGCTAAAAAACCGTACTGACTTCGTTCAGGTAACGGTTTTTTTAATCATTGGCTGTGTCTGTGTTAAAATAAACAGGATGCATCACAAAATAGGGGAAGAGTAGGGAATCCGTATGAATATTATGACCGTTGAACATATAACGAAAAGCTATGGCGAGAAAATGTTGTTTGAGGATGCTTCCTTTGGTATGGATGAACGTGACAAAATAGGGGTCGTCGGTGTAAATGGTACCGGCAAATCAACGTTTTTACGTGTAATTTCCGGCTTAGAGCCGCCAGATGATGGCAATATTGCAGTGAACAACGATGTGCGAATTCAGTATCTAGCACAAAATCCGGAGTTTGATCCCGAAATGAAGGTGCTCCAGCATATTTTTCATGGCAACCAGCCTGAGATGAAGGCGGTCCGTGAATATACGGAAATCATGGAGTTGTTGGAATTAAATCCGGGTAGCGAGGAGCTTCAAAATCGTCTATTGCGAGCAAGTCAGCAAATGGATACGTTCCAGGCATGGCAGCTGGAGAGTGAGGCCAAAAATATACTTACCCGACTGGGGATCACCCAGTTTGAGTCTCGTATGGGTGTTCTATCCGGCGGGCAGCGTAAGCGGGTGGCTTTGGCGGCGGCTTTGATCCAACCCTGCGAGTTGCTCATTCTGGACGAGCCTACAAACCATATTGATAATGAGTCTGTTGAATGGTTGGAGCAGTATTTGCAAAAAAGACGTGGTGCGTTGTTAATGATCACGCATGATCGCTATTTTCTGGATAGAGTTGCAAATGTCATGTTGGAGCTGGATCATGGCCGCCTTTTCCGTTATGAGGCTAACTATACCCGTTTTCTGGAGCTGAAGGCAGAACGTGAGGAGCGGGAAGCGTCTACGGAACAAAAAAGGAAGAACTTGCTGCGTAATGAGCTGGCCTGGATTCGTCGTGGAGCAAAGGCTCGTTCCACCAAGCAGAAAGCGCGTATTGATCGATATGAGCAGCTTAGGGATCAGCAACCGGAAGCTCGTTCTGGATCTGTAGATATGTCTGTCGCCTCCACACGTCTGGGTAAAAAGATATTGGAGATCGAGCATCTGTCCAAATCGGTAGATTCCCGTAAGCTGATACAGGACTTGAGCTACATTGCGGTTCCTGGTGATCGTGTTGGTATCCTAGGTCCTAACGGTAGTGGGAAATCCACTCTGCTCCAAATGATTGCCCAGCATATAGAACCGGATTCCGGCAGTGTTGTGCTGGGGCCGACCGTGAAGATAGGCTATTTTACTCAGGAACATCAGGAAATGAACGAATCACTGCGTGTTATTGAGTATATTAAGGAAGAAGCCGAAGTGATTCGTACAGCAGACGGTTCGACGATTACAGCTGCACAAATGCTGGAGCGTTTCCTGTTTGCACCAAGCGCGCAATGGACGGTTATTTCCAGGCTGTCCGGGGGTGAAAAACGGCGCTTGTATCTGCTTCGTGTTCTGATGTCGGCACCGAATGTGCTATTGCTGGATGAACCAACAAATGATCTGGATATTCAAACCCTTTCCGTTTTGGAAGACTATCTGGATGAATTCCCGGGCGTGGTGTTTATTGTTTCTCATGATCGCTATTTCCTGGATCGGACAGTGGACAAAATACTGGCGTTTGAAGGGGATGGACAGGTACGAGTACATGTAGGCGACTATAGTGAGTATGCAGAATGGATCAGTAAAAATGCTCAATCTTCTGTGAATACGTCTGTCTCGACGAGTACGGCTTCCTCGAATCGCTCTTCCGCGCCTAAGTCTGCGGGTCCTTCCGATTCAGTCAAGGAGACAAGTAAAACCAAGCTTAAATTCACCTTCAAGGAACAGCGGGAATATGAGCAAATTGATGAACTGATTGAACAAGCCGAACAGAAGTTGGCCGACATTCAGCGGCAGATGGAAGAGTCTTTCAGTGATTCAGCACGACTACAGGAGCTCATGGCTGAGCAAGTAAAGGCCGAACAGCATCTGGAGCACCAAATGGAACGCTGGACCTACCTGAATGAGCTAGCCGAGCAGATTGAACAAAGTAAATCTTAAAAACACAAAAGCAAGTCACCATTCAGAGTGGGGGCTTGCTTTTTTTATCGAATTATTAATACGTTTTTCATATTAAAAGCGAGTCAATTATATATTTCTAATATTAAATTACAGTGGGTATAATGGATTGCAGATGGAGGGGAGGAATTGAAAATGGAATATCGTAAACTTGGAAAAAGTGGTTTGATGGTAAGTGAGATCGCATTGGGAAACTGGATCACCCACGGTGCTCAAGTGGATGATACCATAGCGCAAGCCTGTGTAAACGCTGCATTAGACTCAGGGATTACCACGTTTGATACCGCTGATGTGTATTCGGATACCCTGGCGGAAACGGTTTTGGGTCATTCTTTAAAGGGAATACGCCGTGAAAGTATTGAATTATGTACTAAGGTTTTTCATCCCACAGGTACCGGACAGAATGATAAAGGGCTGTCTCGTAAACATATCATGGAGGCCTGCCATGCTTCTCTTCGACGCCTACAAACGGATTATATTGATGTATATTATGCACACCGTTTTGATCCAACCGTATCGCTTGAAGAAACTTTTTTGGCCTTATCCGACTTGGTGCGGCAAGGGAAGGTTTTGTATGTAGGAGTAAGCGAGTGGACAGCAGAGCAGATAAAGCAAGGAGCTGCTCTGGCTAGGGAATTAAAGGTCCCATTCGTGGCAAGTCAGCCCCAATATTCCATGCTATGGCGTGTCATTGAAGCTGAAGTGATTCCCGCTTGTGAGCAGGAAGGGATTGGGCAGGTGGTTTGGTCACCTCTGGCACAAGGTATTCTTTCTGGTAAATATGCAGCAGACAAGCCGTTACCCGAGGGTTCACGAGCTTCTACGACAGCAGGGTCACCATTTTTCGAACGTTTGGCTGGACAATGGTTACGTAAAGAAGTCCTTTTGGCAGTAAAGAAAATTCAGCCGATTGCAGAAGAATACGGACTGACGCTGCCCCAGCTTGCAGTCGCATGGGTTTTACAAAACCCGCAAGTGTCCTCAGCTATTATCGGTGCTTCCAAGCCCGAGCAGGTTAAAGAGAACGTAAAAGCTGCGGGTGTCCGTCTAGATGGGCAGGTCATGAGACAATTGGATAGCGTTTTAAATGGTATTGTTGAACGTGATCCGAGAAAAACAGGTTAAGATATACGATCAAGGAGATTTACATGTCTAACTCTTCGTTACAAGCTGTTTCTTCAACCACTTCCAGAAAATGAGTCAGAACAGTTTCATGTGCACCTGTTTTCCATGCAGCATAAAGTGGGATGGACGGAGACTCTTCTTGAAATGAACGAAATACGACATCACTGCGTTGAAAGACAGATACGGAAGAGGGGACAATGGAGATACCTATACCCGCCGCTACCAAGTTAACGATCGTATACATTTGAACGGCTTCCTGTACGATTTGAGGCTGAAATCCATGTTGTCCGCAAAAGTCGAGTATGAGATTATGAAAAGAAGCTCCCATATGAGGCGGAGACAGGATAAAAGATTCGTCCGCTAAAGAACGTAAAGACAAGGTTGAATGGTGGGCTAACGGATGTGTCTGAGGAAGAACGGCCATGAGTGATTCGTTGGTGTAAAGACGAGAAGTGATATGTATAGATGGATCTGCACTGCGCAGGAAGCCCACATGAACTTTGCCATCGTGTATGGCTTTTAGTTGTTGGACAGATGTCATTTCAAATAACGTAAGCTTCACATCTGGGAAGCTCTCTCGGAATTTCTTCAAGGCATTAACCATCAGACTGCCAGAGGCTGAATCTACAAAAGCGATGGATAAATGTCCGAACTTCCCCTGACTTGCAAGCTGTGTGATCTTAATAGATCTTTCCAATTGAGCAACCATGTTTCTGGATTCTTCTAAAAATATCGCTCCTGCTGACGTAAGTCGAACTTGTCTTTTGGTTCGTTCCAAAAGCTTCACACCAAGCTCTTCTTCAAGGCTTTGAATTTGTTGGCTCAAGGGAGGTTGGGTGATATTCAGTTTTTTCGCAGCACGGTTAAAATGCAGTTCTTCCGCTACTGCGATAAAGTAACGTAGTTTTTTCAGATCCATAGCTGTGATTTCCTTTCACTAAGCCTTCACCGACCTATTCTCCAGTGGAACAGGTCGGTTTTTATCGTTCGAATTAAACTGTCACATAAGCTGCAAGCAGACGTGCAGTGTTCACCACGGCCTGCTGGTGCGTGCGCTCCATTGCATGGGAGGCGTGTACGCCAGGGCCGATCAAAGCAGCACGGATGTTATTACCTGCTCTTAGTGCAGCCGAAGCGTCCGAACCGTAGTGCGGATAAATATCTACAGCATACGGAATATTCAGCTCTTTGGCCAGCTCAATCAGACGGGTCGTCATATTATAGTCGTAAGGCCCGGAGGAATCTTTGGCACAGATAGAAACATCCGTTTCCTTGCAGCTCAGATCTTCACCCATACAGCCCATATCGACAGCTATCATCTCACTGATTCCTTCAGGTATGTAAGCCGCTCCGTGCCCCACTTCCTCATAGTTAGAAATGAGCAATTTAACGGTATGTCGAGGCTTCCAGTTTCCATGTACAGCAGATTCCAGTAGACCAAACAGTGCAGCTACACTAGCTTTATCATCCAGATGCCGTGACTTGATAAATCCACTCGGTGTTACGACTGGACGCGCATCGAACGAAATAAAATCGCCCACCGCAATACCGAGCTGAAGCACGTCTTCTTTTGACTCAACAAGCTCGTCAATCCGAACCTCCATGTGGCTCTCCTTGCGCTCAAAGCTTCGTGCATCATCATAGACGTGCACGGATGGATGGCTGGACAGAATAGTGCCCGTATACGTTTGTCCGCTTCGGGTATGAATAAGGCAGTATTCGTTCTCAATGCTGTTCATCATGAAACCGCCGACGGATGTCAGACGTAGGGTGCCTTGTGCTGTAATCGAACGTACCATCGCGCCCAATGTATCCACATGTGCGCTCAGCGCCACCGTACGGTCCGTTTCCTGACCTTCCAGAGTCAAGATGGCACCCCCTTTTGCATTCCATTCGATGGGTACCCCGAGGCTCTCAGCTTCCTTACGAATCAGCTCCATCACATGGTGTGTGTACCCACTGGGACTGGGCGTGTTCAGTAGCTGATTTAAAAAGTTCATCATATAATCTTCATTGAATTGAATCGTCATTTGTTGCTCCTCCTCATTTGGACAACCGATCAGGTTTAGAGGACGGTTGCTCTATATCTTGGTCGAAAGTAGACCCTGTGCTGGAAGACCCAGTCGTGTCATAGGTCACATCCGCGTTTGCTTCCACCGTGGATGTGTGCTCTTCTTGTAATGTATGA
The DNA here is from genome assembly GCF_037975315.1 of Paenibacillus sp. FSL P2-0322. Lineage (NCBI taxonomy): Bacteria > Bacillati > Bacillota > Bacilli > Caryophanales > Paenibacillaceae > Paenibacillus > Paenibacillus sp. FSL P2-0322. The sequence goes on from NZ_CP150243.1 coordinate 2,009,705, forward strand.
AGCTGAGTAGTCAGACGTTTAATCTCTCTCTGAAGCCTATATTGGCGGAAAATACCGAAAGAACCGACAATAAGTCCACCTAGAAGAGTGCAACCAAGAATAAGCAGAATCAAAGGAATGCTAACCATACTGAATAGAAAGTTCACTTGAACCGAATTCACATTAATAACAGCAAATACAGCTGTTAACAGAGCAATAACAAGAGCTGCGATCAAAGACCATTGTGTTTTCAAAATGCCACCTCCTCCCGTTACATTATAAAATCCCTTGCCCGCCATGGACAAGGGATTTATCCGTGCATCATTTCAATGCTGGATTTTAAGTGCGCACGGTTTTACTTTCCTTCAGTTAGCTTTTCCATTTCTGTAATGACTTCTTCGAATACGCTCATCGCTTCGCGGATCGGCTGCGGAGAGGACATGTCAACGCCAGCTTTTTTCAAAATATTAATTGAATAATCACTGCCACCGCTCTTTAAGAAGCCCAAGTAACGGTCAACGGCTGGTTGGCCTTCTTCCAGAATCTGTTTCGAGAAACTAGTTGCTGCCGAGAAGCCAGTAGCATATTTGTAGACATAAAAACTGTTATAAAAATGAGGGATCCGTGCCCATTCCATTTCAATGTCTTTGTCTACCTTCATGCCAGGCCCGTGATATTTCACATTCAGATCATAGTAAATCTCCGATAAAAGCTGCGGTGTAAGGGATTCCCCCTGTTCAGCGCGTTCATGTACAATTTTCTCAAATTCCGCAAACATGGTTTGACGGAATACCGTTGTGCGGAATTGATCTGCATAGTAGGTGAGAAGGTACATTTTCTCTTTCGGATCGGTTGATTTGTTCAGCAAGTAGTCCATTAGCAACGCTTCATTGGTTGTGGATGCCACTTCAGCCAGGAAAATGGTGTACTGTGCATCTCTATACTTCAATGCGTTGTCTGAATAGTACGAATGCAACGCATGCCCCATTTCATGAGCAAGTGTGAACATGCTGTTCAGGTTGTCTTTATGATTCAGCAGCACATATGGGTGGGTACCATAAGCTCCCCAACTGTATGCACCAGTACGTTTGTTTTCGTTTTCGTATACATCGATCCAGCGCTCATCATAGCCTTTTTGCAGCGAAGCGAGATAGTCCTCGCCCAGTGGCTTAAGGCCTTCCTTTGTTTGCGTTTTGGCGTCTTCATACGTAATGTCCATCTTGTATTCGTCCACAAGCGGAGCGAACAAATCATACATATGGAGCTCATCCACACCTAACAACTTTTTACGCAGCTTGATGTAACGATGGAGCAGGGGTAAGCTTTCATGAATGGTGTCAATGAGATTCGTGTACACTTCCTTCGGAATATTGTCACCGTACAGTGACATTTCCAGTACAGAAGGGTATTTGCGAACACGAGAATAAAAAATATTCTTGTTTACATTGGCACTTAGTGTAGAAGCAATTGTATTTTTATTTTTGGCATATGTGTCATATACCGCTTTAAAAGCACGTTCGCGTACTTCGCGGTGCGGACTTTCGAGGAATTGAATGTAGCTGCCATGAGTCAGCTCAACCTCTTTGCCGTTCTCATCCTTAATTTTTGGAAACTTCAGATCAGCGTTGTTGAGCATGCCAAAAATCGTTTGCGGGGCTTGAGCCAGATTGCCAACCTGAGCGAGCAGCGCTTCTTCTGTCTTCCCCAAAATATGTGCTTTTTCCCGCTTCATTTCTTGAAGTGTAAACCGATAATCTGCAAGCTTTGGATCTTCAATGAAGGCATCAAGCTGATGATCCGGCAGTGCCAAAATTTCAGGCGTCACAAAAGAAAGAGACTCGCTAACCTCAACGCCTAATTTTTTTGCTTTTTGCGAAAGACCCTGGTATGTAGGTTCAGCTGTATCCTCATCATGATGCAGATGTGCGTACACATATACACGCTCGGTTTTAAGCGACAATTCATCTTCCAATTTAAAACAGCTGCCAATCGACTCTGCTGAATTGAGCTTGCCTTGGAATTGTTCAGCCTTTTTGGCTAGTTGTTTGACTTCTTCGTATTCTTGATCCCATGCTTTGCGGTTAGGAAACAAATCTTCCAGTTTCCATGTATTTTCCACTGGCGCATCAGCGCGTTTTACAATTTCACTCATGGAGAGCCTCCTCTGATCGAACGTAATGTGGGGTAGGGCTGCGGCAGTAAGGGACGGATGCCAAAACGAAGAAACCGCCACGCTTACCGTAAGCAGCAGGGCAAGAGGTTTTACAGGATGCATGTAACGGCAGATCCTCCTTATACCATGGCTTGTTATGCCATAGTATGACCTCTTACGCCCGAAAGTATAATTTTCCTTACTGTGGGTTGGAACCTATATTTAATAAGCTGTATACAATAAGATAAAAGGCAAGGCAAACCATGATTACAGCAGTGAGGGCCATCCACTTTTTGAGAGGAGTCGGTATCGTATCACGCTTCATGATCAGCACTCCGCCCAGCGTGAAGGCCAGAATAATGAAGATGAGATAGCTGTTGGACACCATGAATAGGCTAGACCTGTTTGAAAGCGTTCATGATCCGCTGCCACTCTTCCTCATTATCTTGAAAGGACTGCTTGGGAAACCGATTTTGAGCCCAATGCATCAGCGCCGGACGGCTTAAAAACGTGTGGGCTTCCTCGCCCCAATCATCGGATATTTCCCGTAGAACGATGTAACGGCCCTGCACCTCGACAGTCATCATGTTCCAATTGTCTTTTTTGTATATTTCGTGTTTTTTCATCATATGCATGTCTCCGATTTTATAGATGTTTTGGTTCATGATACCGCAGTTTCCGCCGCAAAAGCAAATCATTCCAGCCCGAAAAACCAGGAAAAACATCAATTGCATTGTGAAAAAGCATGAAGTATAATATGGATATTCGCCATAGATGGCGGTATTTTTAGGAGGTTGTTCACTTGAAAGGTACAGTTAAATGGTTTAACGCAGAAAAAGGTTATGGCTTCATTCAAATGGATGGTGGCGAGGACGTATTCGTACATTTCTCCGCAATCCAAGGCGACGGCTTTAAAACTTTGGAAGAAGGTCAAGCGGTTGAATTCGAAATTACTGAAGGTAACCGTGGACCCCAAGCAGCTAACGTAATCAAACTGTAAGTGTAACTGAATTGTAAGAATGGTTCCGTTTCTACGGATGTCTTATATATTACGGTTAAACTATGAATTGAGAGCGCAGTTCCTTACATTTAAGGGACTGCGCTTTTTTGCGTAAATACGTTTATGATATGAGAAGATTGAGCAGGAATAGGGTATTATACGTAATAAAACTAAGCAGAAGACATCTTAAATTGAAGGAGTTGAGAAAATGAGTGCAGCAGAGGCTAGTCGTAGGCCTTCCCTGATTGAAGGTCCTATTGCCAAAACGCTGTTTATGTTCTCTTTGCCGATGCTGTTCGGAAACATTCTGCAATCCCTGAATGGAACGATCAACTCGATCTGGGTTGGAAAGTTTCTGGGAGAAGCCGCATTGACTGCCGCTTCCAACGGAAATATTATAATGTTTTTTCTTATCAGTTCGATTTTTGGCGTCACCATGGCGGCCACCATTATGATCGGACAAAATATCGGAGCAGGAGACGTAGCTGAAACCAAGCGTGTAGTAGGTACAAGTGCAGTTTTTTTTCTGGTGCTCGCTTTTGCTATAGGTATTATCGGATTTTTGAGTGCGCCTTGGATTCTTCATGTACTCAATACACCTGCCGAATCGGTGGATATGGCGATCACGTATACACGTATTATTTTCGCAGGCATGCCCTTTTTGTACGGCTATAACTACATAATGACTGTAATGAGAGGGGCTGGAGATTCCAAAACACCATTTTATTTTCTAATTGTTTCCGTCGTACTGGATGTACTACTCAACCCGCTGTTAATATTCGGATGGGGATCGATTCCTGCTATGGGCATTGGAGGTTCCGCTACTGCTACTCTGATCGCTCAAGGGATCAGCTTTGTGTTGATCCTCATTTACCTATATCGAGTAAAATATTTTTTGCGCATTACTTCTTCAGAGCTTCATTTACTCAGATTTGATTGGAAGATTATTTGGACCCTAATCCGTAAGGGAGTGCCGATGGGGTTGCAAATGATTGCTGTCTCCACCAGCGCGATTGCTTTAATGAATCTGATTAATGGCTACGGAACAGTGGCAGCAGCAGCTTATACAGCAGCCAATAATTTGTCCAGCTATGTGCAGATGCCGGCAATGGCGTTAGGTGCAGCCGTATCTTCCTTTGCCGCTCAAAATATCGGAGCAGGACGTTGGGATCGAGTGCGCATGACAACCTGGATTGGGATTGTGTATAATTTTGTGTTGACTGGTGGAGCTGTGGTATTAATTTACGTGTTTAACCGTCAGGCCTTGCTCATGTTCCTTCCTTCTACGGGGGGTGCATTGGAATTGGGTATGCGGATTAATCTGATCACTTTGTGGTCTTTTGTTATATTCGGTGTTACTAATGTCATTACAGGTGTTGTTCGATCAACGGGTTCCGTAATGATACCGCTTTTAATTACCATTATTTCATTATGGGGCATTCGTATACCTTTGGCCTATGTATTTGTTGATGAGTATGGTCTAGATGCTGTATGGTGGAGTTTTCCTGTTGGTTTTGCTATCTCTGCCGTAGCAGTCATTTTCTATTATGCTTTCGGGAAATGGAAGCAGGCAAGCATGGGAGAGGGAATCCAAGGGGTGAAGCCAGCAGAGGACAAGGGATAGGTAGGCCATTTATACTATTTGCGATTAAAGTCTTATAAGGATAGATTTTGTGTAACTCCTATTTTTGACTAATAAAACATTACGGGTATAAAGTCTTTTTGTGAGAATAGCTCATTTTTCTTGAATTTTAAAGAAAAAAGTGAGGTTGTTCATTTGTGCTAAAAGGACGAACATATTATAATGGATATGGTTTGGATAGGTATAATTACGTAGACAACAATGTGGAGGCACCGTCATTTGAGTTATGTTGAGCAAGGACGTTATCAAGTACCGAGAGGCCCCATAGGTCTAATGAGCCGAATGTACAAGCACATTCTCCCTGAAACGAAACTAGAATTGAGTAACTGGAAGAGCAAGGCCGAACAAATTCCGGACCCTGAGCTGCGAAGCCAGGCGCTTGCGAGCATAGCGGATAAGACGTTTCACTGCGTGGGTGGGGCGGTTTATGCCGCAGCCAATATGTCTGCCCGGCAGACGCTAATTCCGCTGATCGTAGCGTATCAGACCATTAGTGATTATCTGGACAACCTGTGTGATCGCAGTACGTCCATGGACCCGGATGATTTCAGGCTGTTGCATCAGGCTATGCTGGATGCGGTTAATCCGACGGCTAGGCCAGTGAATTATTATGAGTTGCGTCGTGAGCAGGAGGATGGCGGTTATTTGACCGGGCTGGTGACAACCTGTCAGTCTTGTGTAAGCAGGCTTCCGGGCTATGAGGCGGCAATGCCTTACGTTCAGGATTTGGCGCGATTATACACGGATTTGCAAGTATACAAGCATATTAAACCCGAGCTGCGGGAACAAGCGCTTTTGGACTGGTGGTCGCTTCATAAAGACCGTACACCAGAGTTGCGCTGGAATGAGTTTGCTGCGGCTACCGGTTCAACTCTGGGGGTCTTTATGCTGTTTCTTGCTGCCAGCGACCAGCATCTGACCGATGCAGGGGCTGCCTCAATACATGCATCGTATTTTCCACATGTGTGCAGTCTTCATATTTTGCTGGATTATCTAATCGATCAAGACGAAGACCGGAAGGGCGGAGATCTTAACTTTTGCAATTATTATGAAGATACCGACATGATGCTAGACCGGATCGCCTACGTTGTGAATCGGGCGCGGGCTGATATTGCAGATGTCCCTGCCAGCTCCTTTCACCGGATGATTATCGAGGGATTGCTGGCTTTATATTTATCCGACCCTAAAGTTAGCGAGCAGCAGGACGTTCGCGCTGTTTCGAGACGTTTAATGAAAAATAGTCCGCTCATGCGTTTGTTTTTCTTATTAAACAGTCGATGGATAAGAAGGCTTATATGATTATTTTGAGGAGGTCATAAATCATGACAGCAGTTAAGAAAATTGCAGTATTAACAAGTGGTGGAGATTCACAAGGGATGAACGCGGCAGTTCGCGCCGTCGTACGTAGCGGATTGTATTTTGGACTGGAAGTATTCGGGATTCAACGCGGTTATCAAGGCCTTTTGAACGATGATATTTTTCCAATGGATCTGAGAAGCGTCGGAGATATTATCCAACGTGGGGGTACTGTACTTCAATCTGCAAGATGCCTGGAATTTACGACTGAAGAAGGGCAGAAAAAAGGCGCTCAAATTTTGCGTAACCGTGGAATTGACGGCGTAGTCGTGATTGGTGGCGACGGTTCTTACCAAGGAGCTAACAAACTGACCAAGCAAGGCATTAAAACCATGTGTCTTCCGGGTACGATTGACAATGACATTTCTTTCACGGACTACACTATTGGTTTTGATACAGCGGTTAGTATCGTAGTGGACGCAATCAACAAGCTGCGTGATACGATGTCATCGCATGAACGTTCTTCCATCGTGGAAGTTATGGGACGTCATTGTGGCGATATTGCTCTGCATGCAGGGCTGGCTTCTGGCGCAGAAACGATTTTGGTGCCTGAGGTAGAATTTGACCTGAATGAAGTATCCGATCGGATGAAGCAAAACTTTAAGCATGGCAAACGCCATAGTATCATTATCGTTGCTGAGGGTGTAGGCAAAGGCGAAACAGTAGCACAGGTTATCCAAGAAAACTGTCCGGATTATGAGCCTCGTGTTACAGTGCTTGGACACATTCAACGTGGAGGCACACCAACAGCGTTTGACCGCAACCTGGCGAGCCGTTTGGGTGACTTTGCTGTTCGCCAATTGATCGAGGGCATATCTGACAAGGCTTGCGGAACGATCGACGGTAAGTTGGTAGCTACAGATATTGACAAGGTTGTAAATACCAAAAAAGATTTCAATATGGAGCTTTATGAGCTGGCCTTGCGTTTGTCCCAATAATAAGAGCCTTTATGTAAAATAGATCGGCTCTGATATTGGAAAAGATCAAAATTATGCGGATGACCCGAGTCATCCGCTATTTTTTTAGCTTTGAGTCCTATCAGGAGGTAGTCATACATGTACCTATTCAAAATCGAAGTGGACAGTTCGGAAGGAGCGCTGACCGTCATTCTCGCTGCTGAAAATGAAGAACAGGCATTTGAAGAAATTGAACAACATGTGGAGAGACACTTTCTTTATCCCCCCAAGCTGAACGAAGTGGCGATTGTGGAGAAAAAACGAATAACTTTAGGGGCAGCATATGTAATCGAGACACGCAAAGGCTAAATTGCCTCTGCGTGTTGTTTTTTTTCGGAGAAACGACGTTGTACTTTCACCAGACGCCAGAGAAGTAAAATAGCGCCTACTGCCAATCCTGTAATCAAACCGATCCAGTAGCCGTAGGGCCCTAGTGAAGTCCAGCGTGCCAGTATATATCCTACAGGAAGCCCAATGACCCAATAGGAGAGGAATGTGAGCAAAAAGGCTGGATTGACGTCTTTATACCCGCGCAGCGCTCCTTGTGTAGGTGTAGCGACAGCATCAGATATCTGAAAGAAAATCGCATAGATTAGAAAATGCTGTGCCAATTGAATGACCTGCGGATCGGTGGAGTAAAGTCGAGCAACCTGTTCACCCCAGATAAGCAGTACAATAGCTGTAATCAGTGATAGACCTACTGCGCTGCTGATACCCATTACACTATAAGCTTTGGCATCCCGCGGGCGAGTAGCTCCTGTTTCATAGCCAACCAGAATCGTAAGTGCCATGCAAATGCTGAGTGGAATCATATACAGCGTAGATGCAAAGTTCATGGCGGCCTGATGTGCGGCTATGGTAGCTGTATTATAACTGCTCATGAAGAGGGTGACGGCTGAAAAGACGGCAGTCTCAAAAAATATAGCAAATCCAATCGGTACTCCAATCTTGATGAGCTCTTTCAAAGCACCAGCAGCAATCCCGTATATTTTGTTAAAGATTTGGTATTCGGCAAATATTTTTCCACGATGCGCAGTGATACCGGCAACCAGCATGATGATCCAGTAGGTGGTCGCCGTCGCTACCCCGGAACCCACACCCCCCAGACGCTGAAAACCCCAGTTTCCATAAATAAGTAGATAATTTAACAATACATTGATGGGTAATGACATGAGCGTGATTAACATCGTAAAGCGGGTTTGTCCCAATGCATCCATAAAGCTTCGGAGCACAGTGTAGGCAAATAGAGGAACAATCCCGAAGGCCATGGCACAAAGGTAATATAGGGCCACATTATGAACTCTCAGTTCCAAATTCATACCGTTCAAAATAGGTTTGATCAAAATAATGCCAGCAATCAAAACGACCATAGACAGGGCGAGAGAGAGCCAAAGTGCTTGAATGACATAGTAGGAGACTTTATCTTTGCGCTGTGCTCCTACCAATTGAGATACAATGGGCGTGATAGCCATAAGTATTCCATTAAGGCCTGTTTGTACAGGAACCCATAGGCTTACTCCAATGGCTACTCCAGCCAGATCGGCAGGGGAAAAGTGCCCTGACATATTCGTATCGAAAAAAGTCATGGCAGATAGTGCAAGCTGGGTAATCAGGATAGGGAGTAAAATGTAGAAAAGCTGCTTCCATTTCTGCCCCGTTGTTAGTGTCAATTGCATTTTTGTTTTCCTCATTTACTAGGGATTGATTATTTGTATATATCATAACATGTAAGTATTTATTGTAAGGGATACCGCTACATTTGAACAGTAATAAAAAAGACTGCACCCGTTCGCCAAACAACGGGACAGCCTTCGAAATAATTATATAATTTCTAAATCTTGTATAAGAGAACGAGAAGTCCGGAGGGATAAATTATTTGTAAGTTACTCCACTTGTATAGCGGTTTGTGGCATTCCAGAGTAAATATTCATCCACTTTCATATCCTTAAGCGCGCGAATTTGATCCTCTACTTGCGTTTTCCCATACTTGGCATAATGTCCGCTCCCCAACCAACTTGCGGTAAAATCCTGGATCCAAGGACGAATAATTGGCTTTAGCTTGCCCGTCGGATCGAGCTTTTTGTGGGTATCGGCCATGGAGCCTTTAATCGTCTGGTAAGGATTCTTATCGGGATCTTTTACACCGAACCAGCCTGTGGTGTAGTGACTTGGATAAACCATGGGCGAAATGACATCCACATTTTCGGAGATTTTAGTGAAATCCTGTCCAATCCCCTCCGCAGCAGGAACGGATGCGGCATATCCGAAAATATCTACCGATACTCGCACACCTAATGGAGCAAGCTCTTTGCGGGCATATTGTACGAATTCAGCGACTGCATCCGAGCGGGATTGATCTGATTTGGTATATTTCAGCTTGTCTGCTCTTTTCTCAAAGCCTTCGGGGAAACGTACATAGTCAAATTGAATTTCCTTAAAACCAAGTTTGGCTGCTTCCTTAGCGATGGCGATATTATAATCCCATACTTCTTTATTATAGGGATTAACGAACCCGTCTCCTTTGCCGTTTTTCCAGACAGAGCCGTCAGGGTTACGGAAAGACATCTCGGGATTTTTGTTGGCCAGTACCGTATCTTTAAATACGACAATACGAGCAATCGGGTAAACATTATGCTTTTTCAATCGGTCCATCAAACCGGAAATATCCCGAATGAATTTTTGCGGCTTGCCCAATTTGAGCAGCTCGGGAGTGGTCGTTGGATAAGTGATGTAACCTGCATCGTCTTTAATATCAATAACCATGGAATTGAGCTCTGTCTTGTCAAGCAGTTCAAGCAACTGGGTCATACGCGAACCGCCTGCGCTATACGCCGTGACATAGATGCCCTTGATAGCAGGAGTCGTCGGTTGTGGGTCAATTTTAACCGGAGGATTGGAGGCATCCACCTTCATATTATTGTGCTGAGCCTGAATCATGGCGCTGCTAATTGTTGTTGCCACCGTATCTTTTACATTTGGAGCGTTGGCTGACTGATCCCCGTTTCCGCCTATCCCCATCGCCAATAGCATAATTGCCCAAATCATATTCATTTCCTAACTCTCTCCCTTATGTATGTCGCTTACCTGATTATACGTAAAGTTATGTATCGAAAAACAACACGCTTGTAACCAATACTGGAATCATCAGGCACAGTCTTACATGATTAACCCAACCGGTGTTCATTGAATCCATAAAAATGCATAAATAATGCCGCTCTCTTCGCGGTCGTAGATGCAACCGGAAGAAGCGGCACTTGGTAAAGAAATTTATTGAAGATAATTATTGTCTTGATGCTCGCAAATACTGTACTGAATAATTTCTAGCGCATCCGTTGGCTTGAGTATGGCCATCCCGTCCCGAAGCACAATCATCGAGTTAAGCTCATCCTTTTTAAGAGAAGGGAGCATTTCCGGGTACCACCTTAAGACAATGTCGGACAGTTTTACCGTTTCCATTTCCACAAAAATCACCCTTTCCTGCTCGGAATCATTCCAAAAGAATCATTCAATACGATTCGGAAAAGCAAAGTGCCTGTGAAATAGCAGGTAAAGCTGGTCTTTATATACTATGGGAACAGCGCACATATAGTGTACCACAGAAACTGTATTTTGACACTTAGGTTTGTGCTTATCTTCGGCGAAATGAACCCATCACCCCAACCGTTTCCACAATATTGACAAAAGCAGATGGGTCCACTTCTTTAATGATGCGTTTTAATTCAACTAGCTCGTAGCGTGTCGTGACAGTCATCAGCATGTCCTTTTCGGTATGTGAAAATGCGCCTTCAATTTTTATTTTGCTAACACCGCGTGGTGTGGTCAACATCCGCTCCAGTAGCTTGTCGGTGTGCTCTGTAATAATGTAGACGGTAATCTTCGTGTGACTGACATAGATTTGATCCAATACCTTGCCAGTCACAAAAATAGATAGCATCGACGCAAGTGCAATATTCCAATCATCGTTCAAATATCCTGCTGCAAGAATGACCAGTCCATTCATGCCAACAAGTACAGTTCCTACGGGGAAGTCACGATAACGAGTGACGATGGAACCGATAATGTCAAAACCGCCCGTGGACCCTCCTACCCGAAAGGAAATTCCTGCTCCAACGCCGATCATTACCCCACCAAAAACGGAGGCCAGCAGGGGGTCCGACACGACAGATTGCACCGGCACCCACGCCAAAATCCACGTTGTAACGACAACGGATAAAATGCTCAGGCTAATAAAACGCTTGCCTAAAATAAACCAGCCTGCAATAAGCATCGGGATATTGATAATAAAATACATCGCGCTGATATCAAATTTTGTGAAGTAGCCGATTAACATGGAAAGCCCGGCTACTCCTCCGCTCAGCAAGTGGTGTGGCACGAGAAACAGATTAAAACCGCATGCAATGGCAGCGGCTCCAAAAATGACAGTTAAGCAGTTTAACACTATTTTTAACAACTTAATTTCACCTCATTTAAATTATACGGGAAGCAACTTGCTGGTATTCATGAATTGTTCTGTGCTATAATGCGATGTGGATATTCTTGAGTAGGGACCTATGTCCAGAGAAACACTTAAAATTTAAACTGTTTTAAAAAGGATAAATTCGTTTAAGATGTATCGGATAGGTTCCCCAAATTCATTACAGAAAGATGCAGTTATAGGTCTAAATAAACTGTCACTGTATTGGGGAAAACTTATACAATAATATCGCTACTTAAGAATACAGACAACATTGTGGATTGTCCACCACATCCACCATTATGAAGGAGTTTGAATAAATTTGACGACATTTGCAGAATTTGATCTTGAACCGAAAGTAATTCAGGCGATTACAGAACTGGGTTTTGAAGAAGCAACACCAATTCAATCCCAATCCATCCCGATTGCACTGCAAGGCAGAGACATGATTGGCCAAGCCCAAACAGGTACTGGTAAAACTGCTGCGTTTGGTATTCCGCTGATCAACAAAATTTCTAGAAGCGACGAAAAAATCAGAGCCCTGATCATGGCACCAACACGTGAGCTTGCTATCCAGGTAGCTGAAGAAATCGAAAAACTCTCCCGTTTCAAAGGTCTTCGTACTTTGCCAATCTATGGTGGACAAGATATCGTACGCCAGATTCGTGCTTTGAAAAAGAAACCTCAAATTATTATTGGTACGCCAGGACGCTTGCTTGACCATATTAATCGCAAAACCATCAAGCTGGAAGATGTAAACACAGTTGTTTTGGATGAAGCAGATGAAATGTTGGATATGGGCTTCATGGAAGATATTCAATCCATTCTGAAGCAAGTTCCAGACGAGCGCCAAACGATGCTTTTCTCGGCTACAATGCCTCCTAATATTAAAAGATTGGCTGAGCAATTCCTCAAAAATCCTGAGCATGTTTCAGTTATTCCTAAACAAGTTAGTGCTCCACTGATTGATCAGGCTTATATCGAAGTTCCTGAGCGTCAAAAATTCGAAGCATTGAGCCGTTTGATCGACATGGAATCCCCAGAACTTGCTATCGTATTTGGTCGTACCAAGCGTCGGGTAGACGAGCTGGCTGAAGCTCTGCAAAAACGCGGATATTCTGCAGACGGTTTGCATGGTGACTTGTCTCAAAACCAACGTGATGCTGTAATGCGTAAATTCCGTGACGGAAGCATCGATGTGCTCGTAGCGACTGACGTAGCTGCCCGTGGTTTGGACGTTTCCGGCGTAACTCACGTTGTGAACTTTGACCTTCCGCAAGATCCAGAAAGCTATGTTCACCGTATTGGACGTACTGGACGTGCAGGTAAAGAAGGGGAAGCTTGGTCTTTCGTAACGCCTCGTGAAATTGACCATTTGCACTTTATCGAACGTGTAACTCGTCACCGCATTCCACGCAAGCCGCTTCCAACGTTGGCTGAAGCTCTGGAAGGCAAACAACGTATCATTGCTGAACGTCTCCTAGAGGCTGTAGAAAGCGGTGAGCTGAACGAGTACAAAGGTTTGGCTATTCAAATGCTGGAGCAATATGATTCTGTACAACTTCTCTCCGCAGCTCTGAAACTGATGACTGGTGAGAAAAGAGAAGCATCGATTGAGTTGACTCCAGAAGATCCGATCCGTGCAAAACGTCGTAAACCAGACGTGCGTTCTGGCGGTCGCAAGCCTTCCAACTATAGCGGTCGTAGCAATGGTGGTTACAATTCCAACCGTTCTGGCGGTACCGGCGGTAGTGGAAGTAAAGGTGGATATGGCGGTTACAACCGTGGCAAAGAAGGCGGTGGCTACAACCGTGATTCAGGAAGCCGCTACAGTGGAGATCGTAAACCACGCCCGAGCAGCAATGGAGAAACTCGTCGTCCTGCAAGACGTGAAGATTCCTCTTCCGAATAAGAAATGAAATAATGAAAAGTCGAAGCAGATGAAGCTTCGGCTTTTTTGTTATGATTGATCAGTATGAATGAACCTTTTAGCGATCTGCTTTAATGGGTCATGTATTGATTTCTCTGGCGTATTAGGGCTGAAATACGGTATGATATAGTCAAGAGCCGGAATTTATAGGCATAGCAACATGAGTCTTGGAACTGCCAAGGCTTGCGGAGGGAGAGACTGACATTGGAGTTTAAAGGAGCTATGGGTGGTATTTACCGCCTGACCGAGTGGATTACCCGACTGGCGGCTACAAATTTGTTATGGGTGTTATGTTCGTCGCCTTTTGTATTCTGCCTCATACTGAAACTACTTGTAATGAATCAGAATTTGGCTAATGAGTCTTTACAAATGAACTGGGCGATGGCTATTTTGGCACCGCTTACTTTATTTCCAGCCACATCGGCTATGTTCACAGTGGTTCGCAAATGGGTAATGGGTGATACCGATACGGGCGTGTTTCGTACCTTTTTTAAAGGGTATAAAGAGAATTATAAGCAGAGTCTGATCGGGGGTATCTTTTACACATTGCTGTTTGTCATCATGTATGTGGATTATACCGTATATATGACACAACTCAGCAACTTGCAAATCGTGGGCGTAATTATGCTTATTCTTATCATTATTTTGCTTGTGTCTATGTTTAACTTCTTTTCGATGGTGGCTCATTATCATATGTCTACCGGACAAATTATTAAAAATGCGGTTTTATTGACGCTGATTCGACCATTCCGTGTATTTTCCACCATGCTCGGCAGCGCCGTTGTTATATTTATTGGAGTCAAATATCCTGTGCTTTTCCTATTCTTCATCGGCAGCGTGGTTGCCTGGTTCGCTTTCTTTAATTTTTATGGAACATTCCTCAAAATGCAAGATCAAATGGAAAAGATGAAGCAGAAAGATGAAGATACGGCAACCATTGAAGACAAGAAAAGTGATAACCTCTAAAAATAAAACATATTTCTCCTAGCATTTACTTTCTGAGTGAGAAGCGCTATAATAAGGTCACATCCTGCGATGCACGTTACGGTCATTTGTTGTTTTGAACCAATGACAATGTCTAGGGAGATCTATACGGATGAACAGCTGAAAAGCCCTGTCAATTCCTGACAAGGGGACTTCAAAAGTTTATTCTGCGGTCACCCACCTGCTAAAGCAGGTTCAGAAGACGCTATGGTCGGACGGCATCGGCGGGTACTCCAAAGATAATGAATACACTCTGTTCATGCTTCGTGCAGAAACAGGGTGTTTTTTGTATGTAACAATGTTAAACTAAGACATGAGGTACTAAGGTCGCATACCACAGGTATGGTCGGTTAAGTTTTTGTTGTTTAACGTTTTTATAAAGCGCTTGCAGCAAAAAAACCGATGTGCTGCATTATGGCAACGATTATCGTGAAGGAGGAAATGTCTTGTCGTTGAAGAGGACTCTGGTAGGGATTGTGCGCAGCCAAGAAGGTACAAGCGACCGGGTCAAGGACCCCCAAATGAAGACACGCTATTATAACTTATCGAGAGACAAGGCTTGGGAAGAAGTATCATCTATTTTGAAAAAAATTCCTGGCTACAAGGTACTCCATGAGGTAGCATCCGTAGGTGAGATTACGTTAGAGAAGCGAACGGCGTTCGGTAGAACTGTCGACATTACCGTTTCTATATTGTCCGTCTCGCCAGTTCGGAGTGCGGTGGATATTTATTCTGCTTCGCGCGGATCGCTAGGGGACTTGGGCGCGAATTACCGCATCATTTTGCAACTGTTCGCTGTGATTGACAAGAAGCTGTCCGCTCATAAGGTCGTGCAGTAATTGTAGATGTGTGAGCAGTGATGTGGCAGACAAACGTCAAAAAAAAGCGAGGAAGGCAACCCTTCACTCGCTTTTTTAATATTCAGTCTTGATTTAGACGAGTTTTTTCACTGCTGCAATCGCTTGCTCATAGTCAGGGTGCTCGGACATTTCGCTCAAGTATTCTACGTAAGCGATTTTATCATTTTGATCAATCACAAAAATAGCTCTATGATCCAAATGGAATTCCTTGATGAACACACCATAAGCTTCGCCGAAGGAATGATCCTTATAGTCGGACAGTGTCAATACGCGGTCGATACCGGCAGCACCGCACCAACGAGCTTGAGCGAAAGGCAGATCGACGCTGACAGTCAGCACTACGACTTGATCCCCAAGGGAATCAGCTTCCTGGTTAAAACGTCGAGTCTGTGCGTCACACACGCCTGTATCCAAAGAAGGAACAACACTGATCAATTTGACTTTGCCTGCAAAGTCTTGGAGCGTAGCTGCTTCTAGCAGGTTTTTCTGTAATTTGAAATCAGGTGCCTGATCTCCAACCTTCAGTTCAGGACCTAAGAGTGTCAAAGGATTGCCTTTAAAAGTAGCAGCTCCTGTACGTTCTTGTGCCATATGTAATAGCCTCCTTGGTTTTTAGCATTGGTTATCGTTGCCGAAATCTATTATAATCTTTTATAAAAGACATTGTCCAATTTGAATAAGGTGGAGACACCCATGAAGGAAGGATTGCCTTGATTTTTTTACGTTATGAGAACTGGAAAAGTTATTTGCGGTTTTACCCAGTAACCTGTCTGATTTTGCTCATTAATATTGTGATGTTTATTGTACTCACCGTACAGGGGGGATCGGAAAATAGTTTGACGTTGATCCGATATGGAGCTTTGATTAATGAAGCGCCATTCACTGATCAACTGTGGCGATATGTATCAGCTATGTTTTTACATGCAGGGTTTGATCATCTTCTGTTCAATTCCTTCGCCATACTCGTCTTCGCTCCTCCGCTGGAGCGTTTGCTGGGGTCCTTCCGCTATGTGTTATTGTATCTGGTCACGGGCATTGTAGGGAACATACTGTCCATCGCGCATTACAATATGATGACGGAAACGACAGTCTCTGTAGGGGCTTCAGGAGCGATTTATGGCATCTATGGAGCATTCCTATACGTTGCCCTGTTCCAGCGGTCACTGATGGATGACGCCTCGCGTAAAACGCTGTACACGCTGCTTGGGTTTGGTATCCTGTTTTCTTTCGCTGTAGCGAACATTAACTGGACCGCTCACTTCGGGGGATTGCTCAGTGGGTTTTTCCTTTATGGATTAATGATCAGATTGACTGGCCAACGCAAACGTCACTAAAGATAGTTTTACGGTAAGTTAGCAGGGGAAGAAAGAGGATGATGTTCGATTGACGTCTTCTTCCGGATGTTGAAAAACAGATTGGAGCGAATATCGGAGTGGAATTAAGACAGTTGCAATACTTCATGAAGGTAGCGCAAAAAGAACATGTCACTCAGGCAGCCGAGGAGCTACATGTGGCGCAATCTGCGGTAAGTCGGCAAATTCATCAGCTTGAAGAGGAGCTGGGAGTCAATCTTTTTATGCAAAAGGGTCGCAATTTGCAGCTTACGCCAGTGGGACAACTATTTTGCAAACGGGTTGAGACGATTATAAAAGATCTAGAGCGAGCTGTTTTGGAAGTACATGAGTTTTTGGATCCTGAGGGGGGCGAAATCCGCATCGGTTTTCCGCACAGTTTGGGGATTCATCTTATTCCTACAGTGGTGGCTGAATTCCGAAAGCGGTATCCCAATGTTAAATTCAGATTTAAACAGGGGATGTACCCGAGTTTAATTCGTGATGTGTTAGCGGGTGAGGTGGATTTGGCTTTTGTATCTCCTTTTCCGGATCGTCATGATCATGTAGAGGGGGATGTGGTGCTGACCGAGGAGTTGTTTGCTGTTCTCCCGCCCAATCATCCTTTAGCTACGGCCAAACACATTACGCTGAGTCAGCTTAAAGGAGAAAAATTCATCCTGTTCAGAGATGGATATTCGTTACGTCCGATTGTCTGGCAGGCTTGTCTGGAGGCAGGGTTTACGCCGGATATCGCTTTTGAAGGTGAAGAGACAGATACGATTCGCGGATTAGTTGCGGCTGGTATGGGAGTCAGTCTTTTGCCTGAAATGGCGTTGTTTCAGACCAACCCGCTTCAACCTGCAAGAGTGTCGATTGTTGATCCAGAGGTCACGCGAACTATTGGCTTGATTCATCGCAGAGATGACAAACTACCATTAGTTGCAAAGTCATTCCGAACTTTTTTGTTGCAATATTTTGGCCTTAAAGGTAGTGCTGCTACTCCGAATGGAAGTGCTAAAGCGGATTTAGGGCAGTGAGTATAGCTGATTGGTTTTAGATAAAGGAAAAAGGTTGTTCCTCTTGGTGGAGGAACAACCTTTTTTGTAATACAAGCAATTAATCCCGGCTGTTAAAGATACCGATTAAGCGGATTAGTTCCAGCAAGGAAACGAGAGCTGCAGCCACATAAGTTAATGCAGCAGCATTTAATACTTTGGCTATACCCCGTTCTTCATCACTACGGATAAACCCTTCGGAAACCATAATTTCTCGGGCGCGGTTGGAAGCATTGAATTCAACCGGTAATGTAATTAATTGAAAAGCGACAGTAGCCGAGAAAAAGATGATACCCAAGCCAATCAGGTTCGTGTAGCTGAATAAGAAACCGGCAATCAGCAGAAACGGTGCAATCCCGGAAGCGAAGTTTACGATCGGAAAGATCCGGTGACGGAGTGCCAGCATGGGATAATGCTCTTTATGCTGAATGGCATGACCAACCTCGTGACAAGCTACGGCAACTGCAGAAATGGATTTTTCATAATAAACGGGCTCGGACAGCCGTACGACTCTTTGTATTGGATCATAATGGTCAGATAAAGCACCAGGTACTGGTTCAATAGGCACATCATGCAAACCATTGCGATCCAGCATGTGCCGAGCTGCATCATAACCGGTCAACCCATTTTCGTTTGGGACATCAGACCATTTATTAAAAGTACCTTTTACACGGAATTGCGCCCATAAGGATAATCCGAACGCAAGAATAATCAATATATACATACCCATCATAAAGCAACCCTCCATTATTGTTCATCACTAGCCCGGGCATCTACATCATAGAACTATGCTCCAGCAGATACTTCAGAGCTTCGATACAAGCGGCGCTTTGTGGTAGTAGACCAGTAAGCAACTTGCGCACTTGAACGGGCTTGAGCTGCCCCAGAAGAGGCTGTAGTTCATTGACTTCACGTTCCAGACGCTGCATGTGCATCTCTAGACTCGTTAGTTTGTCCGTGACGTGCTCTTCCCCCGCGACCGAGTTCCATTTAATCAGTGTCTGTCTGATTTCCTCGAGGCTATATTTCTCTTGTTTCATTTGGTTAATACGTTCAAGCCTGTTTAAGGTTTCATCATTATAAAGCCGATAATTTTTCAATGATCGTTCTTCAGGTGTGATTAAACCAAGCTTTGTGTAATAATCAATAGTTCGTTCGCTGACACCAGCCGCCTTGGCTAGCTCACCAATTCGATACAGCTTCATATCCCCATCTGTCTTCACCTCGCGCTCTTCGTTCAACCTTCAATATTAGCATTTGCAAACGGAGTGTTTATAAAGAATATTTTACATGATTCCCAACCATACAGTCAAACGTCATGCTTTTTTTCGGACAGAAACAAGCTACTTTTATAGTTAGTAAATGTGACATGGATTGTTTGGGACCATATTTTTTTAACATAATAAAAAAAATCTTGTCAACTTTCATGTATTCTGATTATAATGACAATAAGAATTTCACGAAATGTAAAGAAACTTAACATTCGAGGGAGTGGGCTTCATGAGAAAAAAGTGGTTAGTTGTATTATTGGCCATGCTGACAGTATTAGCTTTTCCGGTAGGTGCGTTTGCTGCTGACGGTCCGACAAATATTCAACTTCAAGCTGGGTTAAACACGGCCTTTACGTTCTTGGCATTTATACTTGTATTTTTTATGCAAGCGGGATTTGCATTGCTGGAGGCAGGCTCGACACGAATGAAGAATGCGGGCCATGTCGCTGGTAAAACGATTCTCACCACGGGTGTTGCGGCTTTGTCCTTCTGGGCACTTGGATTTGGATTCGGCTTTGGTAATGATGGCGGCAACGGATTTATGGGACTGACGGGTTTCTTCATGAGTGGTACGGATGCTGCAGTATCGTTTGATGCTCTTTCAGGTCTGGATGTTCCGATT
This sequence comes from Paenibacillus sp. FSL P2-0322, assembly GCF_037975315.1. Classification (NCBI taxonomy): domain Bacteria; kingdom Bacillati; phylum Bacillota; class Bacilli; order Caryophanales; family Paenibacillaceae; genus Paenibacillus; species Paenibacillus sp. FSL P2-0322. The sequence goes on from NZ_CP150243.1 coordinate 2,029,299, forward strand.
ACAATTATGTTTTTGTTCCACTTTGCTTTCGCTGCGGTATCACTTTCTATCGCATGCGGGGGGATGGCAGAGCGTGCAAAATTAAGTGTATACATTATCTTCGGTATTTTATTCTCCATCGTAATCTATCCGGTTGTAGCTCACTGGGTGTGGGGCGGCGGATGGCTTGGTAAGTTGGGAATGCAGGATTATGCCGGTTCGACGGTAGTCCATTTGACAGGCGCTACGGCGGCACTCGTCGCTACACTGCTGCTCAAACCGCGTCTGGGCAAGTTCAATAAAGATGGCAAGCCGAACATTATCCCTGGTCATAATCAGGTGTACTCTATCTTGGGTGTTATTATTCTCTGGTTTGGTTGGTTTGGATTTAACCCAGGTAGTGCTGTATCGGCTATGAACGACGGATTCTTTGGATATGTGGCCTTGACTACCAATATTGCTGCTGCGGCAGGTGGAGTTTTCGCTTTGCTCGTATCCTGGATGGTATACGGAAAGGCAGATATTCCTGCTATGCTAAACGGTGTGCTGGCGGCTTTGGTTGCCATTACTGGTTCTTGTGCCTTTGTGGCACCTTGGGCGGCACTGGTCATTGGTGCAGTTGCAGGGATCGTCACTTTCTTCACAGCGCAATGGTTCGAGCGTGCAAGAGTAGATGACCCGGTATATGCTTTCTCCGTGCATGGTGTTGCAGGGATGTGGGGCGCAGTGTCTACAGGGTTCTTCGCTACTCCTGAGCTTGTAAAAATAACAGGTGTAGGTCAAGCGGGTCTGTTCTATGGTGGTGGATTTACACAATTAGGGGTACAGCTGCTTGGACTGATTGGCACCTTGGCTTTCGTGTTCGTCATTTCCTTCATTATTCTGGGTGCGATGAAAGCGATTATGGGTATTCGCGTTACGGAAGAGGAAGAAACGATGGGACTGGATATCAGTGAACACGGTACGTACGGCTATCCTGAGCAAATGAAGTTGGTTGCCGAGGCTGAAAAGCGTTCTGGAATTGTGAACTAATATGTAAAATATAAAGAACCAGTATGAATGAGCGGAGGAGATGGAAGTATGGAACTGCAAAATATGGCCCCTTGGGTGAGTTCCGCCGAAGTGATAGATCATGCAGATACACCTGAATCGCTAAGGCAGGCCAGGGTCGACTCTCAAAAATGGCTGCTGGCTTCCCAAGCCTCCGCTCCGTTATCAGACTGGTTACGAACGGCGAATGAAATGCATGACCGCATCGCGGCCAGAGCTGTACAAATGTGCGAAAAAGGGATGGTTGAGGATGGCTTCGGCCCTCCTCCCGTCCCTTACGCATTTATAGCCTTCGGAAGCATGGGGCGCTCGGAATCGACGCTGTGGAGTGACCAGGATAACGGTATGATTATCAGTGACACAATATCTGCTGACAAAGAATTGTATTTTAGAGAGTTTGGTCGCAGAGTGTCTGCGATGTTAGAGTATTTGGGATATCCCAAATGTGAAGGGAAAGTAATGTGCTCGGAGCCGTTGTGGCGTCAAACATTGTCTGGATGGCAAAAACAGCTAACGAAATGGTCGGATGATTTTGCTTGGGAGCCGATCCGTTATCTGATTATCTCGTCTGATATGAGGCATATCGCTGGAGATGAGCGACTATCTGCAAACTGGAAACGAAGTTTTTATGAGTTGTTCCGAAAACATCCTGATTTACCCTCGGCGGTACTTAGGAACACAGTGAGGCATAAAGCGACACTTAATATTTTAGGTCAGATCGTTACCGAGCGCTTCGGTGAGCATGCGGGCGATTTTGATGTGAAATACGGATTGTACATTCCACTGGTGAACGCAGTCCGTTTTTTGGCGTTGCAACATGGTGTAGAGGAAACCTCCACCTTCAAAAGGCTCAGTCGTCTCGCATCACTGGAAGCGGCACCGTTGCCTTTACTCGATGCTTGCGAGCGAGCCTTTCGGATTGCGCTTCAGCTACGAATGGCTACGCCAGTGAAAGAGAATGATGGATTGCTGGTCAGCAATGGCTACCTGGCTGTAAAGCCGCTGAAACAAGGTAAAGGCTGGCATGAGTTGCGCGAGGCGCTTTCGACGGTACGACGGCTGCATCGTGCGTTGCAAAGGCAGTTGCGATTTATGGAAGGGAGAAGGTCATGAAGGAACCGGCGCAGGGAAGTGGCTTCTGGAGCGCTCTCCGCAGAGGAGGAGTACCGTCTGCGATCGCATCTGTAATGGGGGCTCCTACGGCTCAGCAGATGGCGTTTATTCGCTCCTTAACCCGGGAGCAACGGCGCTCTGAAGTATTGCGGACCCCGCTGGATCGTTTGGAGACGGTAGTTTTTGATCTGGAGACAACGGGATTTTCAGCACAGCATGGAGATGAGATTTTATCGTTCGGGGCGATTCGGGTTGTCGGGGACATGATTATGGAAAAAGAGCAGTTTTATACGCTTGTTAATCCACGGACTGTGATTCCTGAGCACATTACCGAGCTAACTGGGATTACCCGGGAAATGACGGATCAAGCTCCACCACTTATGAATGGACTGCACGACTTTATGTCCTTTGTAGGTGGGCGAGTACTTGTAGCACATGCTAGCGCTCATGATAAGGCCTTTTTGAATGCTGCGTTATGGAAAACATCTAAAGTCCAATTGACTCATCGTGTTCTGGATACGATGATGCTTGCCAAATGGCTCGAGCCACAGCAACATCAAACCTACAGTTTGGATGAATTGTTGGCCTACCAATCCATTCCGATTGAAGGGCGGCACCATGCGTTAGAGGATGCGAAAATGACGGCTAAGCTGTGGGTTGCGTATGTTCAGGAAATGCTGAAGCGTAACGTGACCAATTTGGCAGATGTCTACGCGCATTTAAGTCATGCCTGATTCAGTACAAGGCATAGCATTCATATACACATAAAAACAGCAAGTTCGCGATTTCGTGGGTTTGCTGTTTTTTTGCGTCCTGTTCAGATTTAGAAGGTTAGAGGTGGGAACAGTATGGGCATCCTATGGAGAAGGTAAGGGTCATTAGATGAAAGACAGGTGATAAGACGTGAAAAGATTTCTTTTCATCAGAGCGATGGTTATGCTGGTTGTGGTTGGGGCTTCATGGGGAGTTATTGCAAACACAACTTATGCAGCAAGCCTGTCCATAAAAAATGTACCATTAAAAGAGGAATATGGTAGAGAAAGAGTTGAAGCTGAGAAAGAGGTAGAGGCTGAAGCACATGCGGTAGAGGTAATGAAAAAGATAAAGCCTGGTCAACGGCTTCCTTCTTTGATTTTAAAGGGGTTAAATGGCAAGTCCTACGATGTAGGGGCCACGCGCAATAAAGCTTTGGTTATTAGCTTTTGGGCTTCGTGGTGCGACCCGTGCCGATTAGAAGCACCTATGCTGAATGAGTTGTATAGTAAGTACAAAGATGATGTGGATGTTTATGGTATCAATGTAACTCGCTATGATCGATTGGAGGATGTACAGAAGTTTTCCCGCTCTTTGGATCTCCAATTTCCCATTTTACTTGATGAGCAAGGAGCATTGTTTGAACGATTTGGAGGGGTGGCTTTTCCGACCCATGTACTGGTTGATCATCATGGACAGGTCCGCGAAATCATAATCGGAATGCTCAGTGAGCAGGAGTTGGAACGCAAAATAAAAACTCTTCAAAAAAAGAAGGTGTCTTTGGGAGCCGAGTAGACCGCCAAAGGCACCTTATAGCTCATGCGAGCACCTGATTAGTGATTAACTAATCCATGATGAGTAAGCTCTGCCTGATCGTTTTTTGGAGTTGGTGCTTCCAACAATGCGTAACGGAAACTGTCCAAGAGAGCTTCCCAGCTGGCTTCAATTACATTTTCGGATACACCTACATTACTCCAGACGTCCTCGTAATTTTTAGACTCAATGAGCACACGTACCTTGGCGGCGGTGGCATCCTTTTCGTCAAGCACACGTACCTTGTAGTCAGCCAAATGCATGTCCCGCAAGGCAGGGAAATACTGAGAAAGAGCCTTGCGGAGTGCGTTATCGAGCGCGTTGACAGGACCGTTGCCTTCAGCTGCGGTATAGACACTCGTCCCTGCGACATTCAGTTTCAAGAATGCCTCGGATACGACCGGGCGGCCGGCTGTTTTCTCTACCAGCACTTTAAAGGACTCAAAAGAGAACATTTCCTTCACTTCACCGCCTGCTTCACGAATGAGCAGTTCCAGCGAAGCATCCGCGCCTTCAAACTGGTATCCCTGATGCTCCAGTTCCTTGATGCGGCTAATTACGCCACGTGCCTCATCACTGGATGGGTCAAGGGTGATGCCCAGCTCTTGCGCTTTGGATACCACGTTGCTTTGCCCGGCCAGTTCGGAGACCAAAACCCGCTGCTTGTTCCCCACGAGTTCAGGAGCGATGTGCTCATAAGTTCGCGAGTCGCGCAGAATGGCTGACACGTGAATGCCCCCCTTATGGGCAAAAGCTGCATTGCCAACATAAGGCTGGTTCACAGGCATATTGACGTTGGCGACTTCGCTCACAAAGCGGGCTGTATTGTGGAGTTGATTTAACTTTTCAATATCTAGACAGTCGTAGCCCAGCTTGAGCTGCAAATTAGGAATGACGGAGCACAGGTTAGCGTTACCACACCGTTCACCGTAGCCGTTGATGGTACCCTGAACCTGCCTTGCGCCTGCTTGTACAGCACTTAGAGAGTTCGCTACTGCCAATTCGCAGTCATTGTGTGTATGAATACCCAACTGTGACCTCGTTATCTGGCTTTGCAGCATAGTGACAATTTCCCGAATCTCATGCGGTAGGGTACCGCCGTTTGTATCGCACATCACGAGCCAATCCGCGCCTGCTTCTTCAGCTTTTTTCATAACGGCCATTGCATACTCGGGATTATTTTTATATCCGTCGAAAAAATGTTCGGCATCAAAAATAACCTCCATGCCCCCTTGCTTTAAAAAGGCGATGGAGTCGTAAATCATAGACAGATTTTCCTCCAGTGTCGTCTGTAAGGCGGTGTGTACATGAAAATCCCATGATTTACCCACAAGTGTAGCAGCCTGAGCGCCGGATTCCAGAATTCGTTGCAGATTGACATCCTGTGCTGCGATGCTATCTTTGCGGCGCGTGCTGCCAAAGGCGACAATCTTTGCCTGAAGGCCCAGCTCTTGTACCCGTTTGAAAAATTCGATATCCTTGCTGTTGCTTCCGGGAATCCCGCCTTCAATATAATGAACACCGAGATCATCGAGTTTTTTGGCGATTTTCAATTTGTCATCAGCAGACAAGCTAATTCCTTCTCCTTGAGTGCCGTCTCGCAGCGTTGTGTCAAAGATAGAAATAGCGGTGGACATGAGGGACTCCTCCTTTGCGGATTGCTCAGATTGGTGATGCTCTGCTTTTTTAAGCACATTAATTTAGTTGTTTAACGCTTAAAAACAGGAAAGCGTTAGTTTGTCGTGTTCGTATGTTAGTCGATTATATCAACTTATGACTTCAATTGTAATATATAATTATCATTTTTAGCCGCAAAACCATTATTTTTATGTAAAATAGAAATAGCATTTAAAAGTGTCTCAAGTATAAAATCAAAACACATATTCCCGCGATGATGGGTGAATTTACAGTTAAAAAGAAGGGTTGAGCATGAAAGATGTCAGTGCTTATTATCCGGCTGGTGGGCGAGTTATTCTGCATGTGGATATGAATGCATTTTATTGTTCCGTTCATGCAGCGGAGGAGCCGGAGAAATATAAGGGACTGCCTACCGCGGTGGCAGGCAGTAGTGAGCTGCGCAAAGGTGTAATTGTAACCTGCTCTTATGAAGCCCGACGATTGGGTATTTCAACAGGGATGGTCGTTCAGCAGGCTCGCCGGATCTGTCCACAGCTCATTGTAATACAGCCTGATTTTCACTTGTATCGTCGTTATTCCAAAGCATTTATGAGCATTGCATATTCGTATACGCCTATGCTTGAAGCGACTTCAATTGATGAGTGCTATCTGGATATTTCTGGCTCCAAACAGTTTGGAACACCTATGGAAATTGCTGAGGAAATCCAGCGCAGAGTAGAAGACGAGCTGGGCCTGCCCTGTTCAATTGGAGTTGCTCCTAACAAGTTGCTGGCCAAAATGGCTTCTGATCTGAAAAAACCACGCGGGATATCTATTCTACGTTTGCGTGATGTACCCAATATTTTGTGGAACCTTCCTTGTGGTCAATTGTTTGGTGTGGGCCGCAAAACGGCAGATAAGCTTCTACAAATGAATATTCGTACCATTGGGCAACTAGCTAAGGCCGATGAGCATATGCTGGTTGGCGTATTTGGTGTGACGGGTTCGTGGTTAAAATTGGCCGCTAACGGAATTAACCATTCACCAGTCAGCACTGAACGGGAGCCAAACAAGTCCATTGGTCACACGACTACCCTGCCTATGGATGTGGTAAAGCTGGAAGAAGCCCAACGGGTACTTCTTAACATTAGTGATCAGGTGGCCCGGCGGCTTCGACGACACGGTATGCTGGCAGGAGGTATACAATTGACGATTCGGACGCCGGATATGAAGACCTTTACGCGTTCTCAAGTCAGGAGCACTCCTACGGAAAGTGCAGAGGACATATATAAGGAAGCTTGTGCGTTGTATCGTCGCCATTGGGGAGAAGATAAGCCTGTACGCTTACTGGGGATTACGTTACAGCAGCTCATTCCAAAGGAGGAAGCGGCCGTTCAAATGGATCTATTTGAATACCAGGATCAGCCTAAGAAAGAAAGCTTATTGAAGACGATGGATGCACTGCGCGATAAGTTTGGTGAAAATGCAATTTTGACCGCTGGGATGCTGGGAGATGATCCTTCGGTACTTCTTCGCAACTCCAAGCTGCGCGGAACTTCGCTGCAAAAAGACAATCTACCAACTCCGGAGTGAACTTTTGGATAGATTATTGCAAGCATCAGAAGCTTACGTTATAAGCATTTTTTACACGAAGGATAAAGGAAAATAATTTGTAATAATATTGGGTTTGTATTAATATGTGAATAGAATGTAAAAGCTGGTTTGTTTGATTGTATAGGAGGAAGAGAAAAGTTATGGCTAAATACACTTGGGTAGAAAAAGATACATGCATTGCTTGCGGAGCCTGTGGCGCTACAGCACCTGACATTTATGATTATGATGATGAAGGTTTGGCTGAAGTGATCTTTGAAGGGGATGCAAACCAAGGCATCAAGGCAATCTCGGATGATTTGTTTGATGATATGCAGGATGCTTGTGACGGTTGCCCTACAGATTCCATTAAAGTAGCAGACGAGCCGTTCAATAAAGAAGGTTAAGCGTAGGCTTCTTTGATAGGCACAGCACCGACAGCTCCCTTCGCCGTATAACGGTGAAAGTAAGCTGTCGGTGCTGTTTTTTTAGATTATAGAATAGTTCAGCGGAGCTGAGCCATTCTATAATCTAAAAAAACTTCTGCCAAACGCGGTCTGGCTTCCGTGAAAGTCCATCGATAGACGTTTTTTTTATGTGCTGTCCATCGAGTCTATTTTTACCGATATACATAATAGGAAGTATGCAAGATTACACGATCAGGAGGATCCGATGAACCATTCGCCTCATCTTAAATCGTATGTAAAAAAACACCCTGATAATAAAATGGCCTGGTATTTACTCGGCAAAGAGTATGAGAGCAGCGGTCAGGAGGGCAAAGCAAATTATTGCTTCAATCGCGCAGGAGAAGTGTTCGAAGCCTTCGAGCATAAACAGATTCCGGCAGACGTATGGATGGAATATCAGGATAAACTGGTTCAGATGTCCAAGGAGAAGGAGCGAAGGACGGCTCGAACACGCCACCTGTTAACTGCGTTAATGGTACTACTGCTCATATGGGTTCCTTCAGCCAATTCACCGAGACCCTCAAATGAAAATACATCTGTTCCATCCGGAACTGAGCAGGCAGCAATTGATAATATTGAAGTTACGAAAGTGGCCACTGCTGATCCGAAGGAGATGGCCCAGATCGGTGTGGTTGGTGGTGTGTTTACGGCTCAAGCTCGAAAAGGGAGTGGAGCTGGAACGGGGCTTACTGATATGTTGGCTAAGACTAGCCGATTGCCGTCCAAGACTACGATGTTGGGCATGGAGCAAGGGGGCTCGTGGCTGCTCTGGAGAGAGGGCATGAAGCCATTACTTAGTGTACAGAACAAAGGAAACGGCGGATTAGCTGTTCAGTCTTACGACGCCGCTGCGTGTGCTTGCAAGCCGTCAGACAGTGAAAATCTTCGCAAAGCAGGTCTAAAATGGGCTGCTGGACAGGAGGAATTAGCTGTGTTGAATAGCTCCATGCGTGCTTTTCGCTCACAGCATCAACGTCTTCCCCAGAGTCTTGATGAACTGACTCGAGACTTTCCCGCTAACACGATGTACGGTACGACAGACGGGATGAAGAAGGCTTTTACACCTATGCGTAATTTACTTGCTTCACCTGGACAGGGAACAGGGAAGGCAGTAGATTTAGACGCTGACTCGTCGGCCGAAAGCAGTCCATTACTGGCATCGTCATTGCACGGACGACCTTTTCTAGGGCAACCGCTGCGAATTGTGGTGGACAAATCTAAGCACAGGCTCGCCCTGGTAAGTGGCAATGTACTTATTCGAAATTATCCTATCGGTTTGGGTGGAGAAAGAACACCAGAAGGGAAATTTGTGATTACCGATAAAGTAGTAAATCCGAACGGAAAATCCAACGGTGAGTTTGGTAGTCGTGGGATGCAACTGTCTGCAACGAATTATGCCATTCATGGCACGAACGAGCCGGACAGCATTGGCAAAAATGAGTCGTTGGGTTGCGTCCGAATGGGTAAAGAGGATGTGGAGGAATTGTTTGCACTTGTACCTTCGGGTACGGAGGTGGTCATTGGTAACGGGGGATTGCCTGATCAAGTGCTGGTGCCTGGTTCTCGATTTACAAGTGAGCCGCAGCATGACCAGACAAATCCCCGCAAAACCTATCACTGGCTAAATTAACGTTTTGATGCTATTGCTACTTGGTGTTTAACGATTTCCTGCTTGTGCTAAAACAATGACCAGAATAATCACAATGATGAGGAGAACAAAGCTGACGGCGGTCCATACAATCGCTTTCTTGTTCACCTCATCCTTTTTCTTTTGCAGACTGGGCGGCTTGCGCTTGGTCTTCATATCAGCAATCCCTCTTTTCTAACGGGCTAAGGTCTTGTCTTACTATGTCCATTGTAAATGGTTTGATTATACATTTTCAATGACATCTCCATGACAACTGAATTGTTCTGATACTACACCTCGCAAATTACTTTCTTTTTGGTATGGAAAAAGCTAAACTATTTTGTAGAGATGTTTTTTTAGGATTGTGCAAGGGCATAGAACGGAGTGGATGAATCGTGTTGTATCGAAGGATTGCGAAACCTGTTTTTTTTAAAATGAGTCCAGAGACGGCCCATCATGTAGTCATTGACGGCTTAAAACATGCGGGTTCACTCCCTGGTGGAGCAGCGACACTGCGAGGGATGTACGGAGTCAAGGAAACGGAGGATCTTGCCGTTGATCTGTTTGGCATTCATTTTCCCAACCCGATTGGACTGGCTGCAGGACTGGATAAAAATGCAGAAGCGGTTACTGGTTTTTCTTCTATCGGGTTTGGATTTATGGAAGTGGGAACGGTGACACCTGTGGGACAGCCCGGCAATGATCGACCTCGTTTGTTCCGACTGCCTCCCGATGAGGCGTTAGTCAATCGGATGGGCTTTAACAATCTGGGTGCTGAGAGCATGGCCAAACGTCTGGCTGCACTCAAACATCGACCTGTTCCGGTCGCAGTTAATATCGGTAAAAATAAAATCACGCCCAATGAGGATGCTCATAAGGACTATGAAAAGTGTATTTCCGCACTGTATCCGTATGCGGACTTCTTTGTAGTGAATATTAGCTCGCCGAATACGCCGGATTTACGAAAGCTCCAGCATGGTCATGAACTGAAGTCGCTATTGGAAGCGGTTCGGGCAGAGATGGGAGTCCAGGCGAAAAAGTACGGCAATGCCAAGTCTGTACTAGTTAAAATTGCGCCGGATGTATCGGATGAGGAATTGGAATATATGACAGATGCGATTGCTGCCAGTGGAGTAGACGGCATTATTGCGACCAATACAACGATATCCAGAGCTGGTCTGACGCACCGAAATGCGAGTGAAACAGGAGGGCTGAGTGGTAAGCCGCTGCGTGACCGTTCCACAGAGGTCATCGGACGGGTGTACCGCCAGACGGAAGGTAAGCTGCCTATTATCGGATCAGGCGGCATCTTCACGAGTCGTGATGCCTATGACAAAATTAAAGCAGGCGCAAGCCTGATTGAAATTTATACAGCATTGATCTACGAAGGGCCGGAAGTAAATAGGGCTATACATGCTGGCCTGCGTGAGCTGCTTCGAAAGGACGGCTTTAGACACATTAACGAGGCTGTTGGTGCAGATCACAGATAAAAAAGTGTTGTCGGAAGAGACAGGAGGTACGGGGATGGACGGAAGAGACTGGGGAACATTTTTACTGCCATACGATCAGGCGGTGGAAGAGCTTAAGGTCAAGTTCAAAACAATGCGTGCGGAGCTGAAAAAGCGCGAGGAATACGCTCCTATCGAATTCGTAACCGGACGGGTTAAAAAAATATCAAGCATCCTCGATAAGGCGAAGAGATTACAAGTTCCTTCTGATCAGCTGGAGACGGGAATCGAGGATATTGCAGGCATTCGCATTATGTGTCAATTTGTAGAGGATATTCGGCGGGTGGCCGAATACATCAGAAGACGTAAGGATTTGACCGTACTGTATGAAAAGGACTATATCACCAATTATAAAGACAGCGGCTATCGCAGCTTTCATATGATTGTGGAGTATCCGGTTCAAACAGCAGTGGGGCTGAAAATCGTGCTGGCAGAGATTCAAATCCGCACGTTGGCTATGAATTTTTGGGCAACCATAGAACATTCTCTTAGCTATAAGTATCGTGAAAGCTTGCCTGATAATATGCGCACACGGTTGAAAAAGGCAGCTGAGGCAGCCTTTGTATTGGATAATGAGATGTCTTCCATGCGTCTTGAAATATTGGAAGCGCAGAAAAAGTTCGAGGATGAAGCCAATATCGTATCCAAAGTGCTAACAGGTATGCATCGGCTGTATTTCTACCATAAGATCAGTGAAACGATTGATGCGCAGCGCAGATTTAATGAACTGTGGGAACGGCACGACATGGAAGGAATCAAGCTGCTTCACGATGAAGTTAAAGAGATGCTAGAAGCCTCTACCAAGGAAGAAGACAGGGATGAATATTAAATGGCAAACCTTTCCTACGAACCGCTGTACGTGACTTATTTGGTATACTTCAATCGGGATCGGGATTACTTTGAATGTCATGAGGTACTGGAAGAGCTGTGGCTTAAGCTGGACCGTGACCCTGTATATAAAGGTTTGCTGCAAGTTGCTGTAGGACTGTATCATTTTCGGAATGGTAACTATCGTGGTGGACATATGATGCTGGATAGTGCGGTCCACCGGCTGGAATATGCTCCTTCGCAGGCGCTGGGCATTAATATGGCGAAACTGGTGGACGAAGCGCGCGTTTGCGCCCGTCAGCTTGCTGAAGCTGTTATGACCTGCACGGAAGAGCTTCAGCACCAACCGCCGGTTTATCGGGATTTGACGATTGAAATCGTCGAGCCCGGGTTGCGCCGTGCCGTGGAGAAGGCATCGTCGTCCATTCCAGTCAACATCCCGCAGCAGAGAGGTCCTCGGCGTGGGGAAAAGCATGAGCGGCGTCAGCAGGCGCTGGAAGCTTCAATTAGGCGAAGACAGGCCGCTGGCGGATCGGGCTTTGTCTCGGTGGAAACGAAGGATGCGCCTTGAGTTTGAAGCACATGCACATGGTAAGCAAGCAGCCCGATCCGTTTCATGGGGATCGGGCTGCTTTATCGTTTCAGGTGTGTGAACGTTTGACTAGGAGGTTACGTTCTTTTTATATTTCTCAAAGAAGGCTTTGAAATCGTCGAGTGTGTACCCATTGTCCGAAGGACTTTCCTTCAACCCGCCTACCATACGTTCCTTTTCCACGCCTTTTTCGTAATAAATGAGCGTAGGGGTATACTCAATCTTATACTTGTCCCAGCCATCCTCATACTCACGCAGGTTAAATTCGTGCATCGTAATGTTCTCCTGCTTGCTCAAAGGCAAGAGCTTGGGAGTAGTGGCGCGGCAATGCACACAGTCGGACGCGAAATGATAGACGAAAAAGTTTTCCTTTTTATCAATTTTGCTCTGTAGATCTTCCGGCTTAATAATTTGCTGATAGTTCGGGTCATTCAGCAACTCTTGAGTAGCAGGATTTAACGAGGCTGTGGAAACGCCATACAGCTTGTTTTTAGTGCCTGAATTTAAAGCGAGCAGCACTCCAAGCAAAATGACCAGCACAACAAAAAAGCCGATGACAGGTATAAGCTTTTTTTTGTTGGATTTTTGTGCGTTCAATGCAATCTCTCCTATCAAAATTCAAAATATGTAGCTATGAATCTCATTATTATACAACATTACAGCTTGTAGTGAAAGTTTGTAAATCACACCGATATTGCAGGATAACAGGTTGAATATGGTACAATAAAATTTATTTTAAAAGGACAGGATGATTACGATTATGGGTGTACAGCTCCCCACAGCATTTTTAAAGCGTATGGAGCAATTGCTCGGCGACGAATTTGAAGCATTTATGACCGCCTATGACCACACGCCCCATGCCGGGATTCGCGTCAATACGTTAAAAATTCCGGTGGAGGACTTTAAGGAACGTTCTCCGTTCGAACTGCGGCCGATTCCGTGGTGTGCCACGGGTTTCTACATTCCGCACGGTACAAAGCCGGGATTACATCCTTACTACCATGCGGGGCTGTACTATGTACAGGAACCGAGTGCAATGTCTCCAGTTGAGCTACTCAATGTAGCTCAGGACGAAGCTGTATTGGACTTGTGCGCTGCACCGGGCGGGAAATCGACCCAAATAGCTGCCAAACTACAAGGAAGCGGCGTATTGGTGACAAATGATATTAGCGCGGACCGAACCAAAGCGTTGGCTAAAAATGTGGAATTGTACGGTGTGCGTAATGCCGTGGTACTGAATGAAAGCCCGGATCGAATCGCCGCTGCCTTTCCTCATTTTTTTGACAAGATACTAATTGACGCACCTTGCTCGGGAGAAGGTATGTTCCGCAAGGATGAGGATATGGCAAAACAATGGGAGACGCATTCGGTGGATAAATGTGTAGTCATGCAACGGGACATTTTGCGTGTAGCGGCCTCAATGCTGAGCGCAGGAGGGAGAATTGTCTATTCGACCTGCACCTTTGCGCCAGAAGAAAACGAAGGAATGATCGCAGAATTTCTGGGAGCTCATCCCGATTTTGACGTAGTCCCTGTTCCATCGGAAGCAGGCTTTGCACCAGGTCATCCGGAATGGATGAGTGAAGAGGTCGCGGCAGCACACCCCGAACTGCGGGGAACAGCACGCCTTTGGCCGCATCTCGTAGAGGGAGAAGGCCATTTTATCGCTGTGTTGCAACATCGGGGTGGCAATGCTGCTGCGATGGAAGATCACACTGAATCCGGGGATTTGACTCAACGTGAGGACAAGAATGACAGGGCATTGAACATAGATGCAGTGTATCCACGGAAGAAGCAGTTTTTGTCCGTCAAGGAAGCGCTGACGCCAAGCGGTCAAGGAAGACATGCGACTGGTGAGCCTAAACGAAATGGTAAAGGAATGGACGGGAAGTCCGGTAAAGGAAAGTCCGCGCGCGGCTTGGGTGGCAATAAGTCCCGTTCTGGCAAGGAAAATGTAAAATCCGCTGCACGCTCCCCACAGGATGTGCTGGAGTCCTATCACCAATTTGTGAAGGAGCAGCTGGAGGTGTGCTTTACAGGCTATACGGTGGTTTACGGAGATCGTATTTATCAGTCGCCATTAGCATCACATCGTTTGGACGGCCTTAAGGTGGTGCGACCAGGCTGGTTTATGGGTACCGACAAGAATGGTCGCTTTGTGCCTTCACACCCGCTGGCGGTGGCATTACGCCCTTCAGAGGCGTCTAGAAGCATCAATCTCTCCAGTTCAGATGCTGAGGCCATCCGGTATTTAAAAGGTGAGACCTTGTCCATCCCCGTTGAGAGAATGGCAATGCGGAACGAAGTCCAGCCCAAAGGCTATACTCTCGTGTGCATTGATGGTTATTCGGCTGGGTGGGGCAAATGGCAGGACGGCATGCTCAAAAATGAATACCCTACAGGCTGGAGGTGGACATCGGTATGAGTGGAAAAGGGAGACAAACGCAACGTTTGGATAAAGTTTTAACCCATATGGGATATGGCTCCCGTAGTGATATCAAGAGACAAGTTAAGCAAGGGATGATCACGGTAAACGGGAGAACCACCAAGGATAGCGGCTTACAGGTTCATCCCTACCAGGATCAGATTGAAGTGAACGGGGAACTTGTTGTTTTTCGGGAGTATATTTACATCATGCTGCACAAGCCACCGGGCGTCATATCTGCAACTGAAGATACGAGGGAGCGGACGGTGCTGGATTTGCTGAGTGCGGAAGAACGACATTTTGAGCCCTTTCCAGTAGGACGCTTAGATAAAGATACAGAAGGACTATTGTTGTTGACCAACGACGGTAAGCTAGCGCACGAACTACTTTCTCCACGGCGGCATGTCCCTAAAACGTATGAGGCTACCGTGTCGGGTCATGTCACGGAGGAGGATATTCATCAATTTACAGCAGGAGTGGAACTGGATGATGGGTATGTTACCCTTCCCGCGCAGTTGACCATTCTTCGTCACGAACATCCGTACCAGGCAGATGGAGAAGTCATTTCCTATATTTCGCTTGTAATCCATGAGGGTAAGTTTCATCAAGTGAAGCGTATGTTCGAGGCGGTTGGTAAAAAGGTGACCTATTTGAAAAGAACGGCCATGGGGCCATTGAAGCTGGATGAACAGCTTCCACTGGGCAGCTATCGAGAGCTGACTAGCGAAGAATTGGCATGGATCGGCCGGGATATAGCATCTGCAACGTCAGAAGTTTGATAGGCAGATTAAATATAAATGACGCACAGGCTCTTATGAGATTCCTGTGCGTCATTTTATGATATAGACAACCTGACAGAGAATTATTCAAACTCAACGTTCAACACTGAATCGCAGTTTACGAATTATTGTGCGCGTGCTGCCCGGCTTTTTTTCACTTCGGCTGCTTTATAAGCTGTAACCTTGTTTTTACCTGTCGTTTTGGATATGTACATTGCTTGATCGGCCTGCTTGACCAGTTCATCCGGGTTCATTTCTTTCTTCACTGTACTGTATCCGACACTGATCGTGACAATGCTTTCTTCCGCGACCCGCTCGCGGATACGTTCTGCGACATGTCCAACCTTGGCACGTCGATCCACAACCATTGCGACCAGTTCCTCGCCACCGTATCGTCCGGTCAGTCCGATTTCATCCAGTTCATCCTCCATAATCTGTGCGACCTGTTTGAGTACTTCATCCGCACGAGCATGGCCCTGCGTATCATTCAGCTTTTTGAAATTGTCAATATCGCAAAAAATGACCGACACGCGGATTCCTTGATCCATATATCGCCGTAGTCGTCCCGAAAAATATTTGCGGTTATACAGCCCTGTCAGGCCATCGGTGATGGAAGAACGGTAAATCCTTTGGAGCAGCTCCACAATCCGTTCAAATAGGATAATGAATAACGTAGTGTAGTACAGCAATGGTAAAAATGACATATATAGGACTGCGTTTGACCTGCCTGCTTCTTCAGGGATGTCATTTCGCAGCCACAAATAGCCGAGCCAGAGCAAATACATGAATAAGCCCGCTACATACTTCTTTGGCTGTCCGATTCGTGGGGTTATGAACACAAGGCTCAGTATAAGTACCAGTACTCGATAAAACAGAGTGAATCCAACTAGTTTCGCTGTGCTGATCCAAGCGGGTAACAAACCTGCAGTCCAGGCAATAACCGGCAAAATCAATAACGCACCCAGCAGCATCAAGGTCCATGTCTGCACACGTTTCAGCTTCCGGTAGAGTTGAAATACGGCGGCATTGATGAGCACGAAGGCAGACGCCTCCAGCGCATTTTTCCACACGATTCCTTGAAGTTGCATCTTGCCTCCGCCTGCTGAATAGAGATTCATGGCTTCATATGTCATAATAATAATAGCGGCAACCGAAAAAAGGATATAGGCTCTTTTTCGTTGTCTGCTATATATGATCACGCACATCAGTGCCATCATGAGTATAATATACAAACCGCAGGCTGCACTTACGGCCCCGGCCAGAGATGGGAAACCCAAGGTTCCCGATAAGGACAACAACGTCAACATCACCGACTCCATTTGCAAAAGTAGTCAATCTATTGAACGGATGATACCGTTCCGATACAATAGACAGGATTTATCCCATTTAAAATGTTATAATTTTCTTTTGTGACTAACATTTATTCTCAATATATCATCTTTCAGAAAATCCGGAAACCTATACATACAATCTGTGATCCGGGCAGTTTAATGCTTGAAAGGGGAAGCACGTCATGAAATTGCTACAGGCTCTCTTTTTCCCACCCGAGCAACCGGGAGGCGTTTCATCCATGATTCCATATCTGCAAGAGCGATTTACATCCCCCCGTTGGGAAATGGAGCTATTTTCAATCCCTAAACGGATTCGCAACAAGGGTAGGGACGAAGTAACTTTTGATACCTTTGACTGGACGAGATATGAACAATATCCAATCGTCCAAAAATATATTCAGACGTACCGTGACTATTTGTGGTGGACACGGCTTCGTATTCAGAAGCCCTATGACCTCATTCATGCCCATCATCCTATTGCCGGAATCGCCATGAAAACTGTTTTTCCTGATATTCCGCTCGTACAGACGATTCACTCTTCCTATGAGAAGGAGTTAATTCTAAACGGGAAAATAGAGGAGAACGGGCCTGAACACCAATTCTTGGTGTCACTGTATGGGGAAATGGAGCAGAAGGCGGATCGCTTGATAGCGGTATCTCATTCTTTTCAGCATTACTTAACTCCTTACGTTCAGAATCCGCAAGACATTGCAGTCATTCCGAACGGATATGATGAGAAGCGCTTCAAGCCCATTCCACACGAAAATGAAGTGACACAGCTCATAACCGTTTGCCGCCTTGTTCCGGCGAAAGGACTGGATATTTTATTGCGGGCCTGTGCTGAACTTAAAAAAAGAAATCT
The DNA here is from genome assembly GCF_037975315.1 of Paenibacillus sp. FSL P2-0322. Classification (NCBI taxonomy): domain Bacteria; kingdom Bacillati; phylum Bacillota; class Bacilli; order Caryophanales; family Paenibacillaceae; genus Paenibacillus; species Paenibacillus sp. FSL P2-0322. The sequence goes on from NZ_CP150243.1 coordinate 2,046,633, forward strand.
GGAATTTGTGCTTCATATTATTGGAGACGGTCCGGTTCGCCCTGAGCTGGAAGAGATGGCACGACAGCTCGATATATACCATGAGACGATTTTTTATGGATATACCCTTCATCCAGAAGAGTTTATGCCTTTCTTTGATGTATTTGTTTTGCCTTCTCGGGCGGAGGCCTTTGGTTCGGTATTTGCGGAAGCAGCGTTGAGCTGTCTGGCATTGGTAGGTACAGAAGTGGGAGGAATACCGGAGCAGATTGAGGATGGGGTAAATGGCCTGCTCGTGCCACCCGACAATCCGAGGGCACTGGCAGACGCTTTAGAGAAGGTCATTGCTGACCCTGCCTATCGTTATGAGCTGGCTAGATCTGCCTGCGATAAGGCTAAATCAAGCTATTCTTTAAGTCGGGCGGTTAACGAGTTGAAGAAAATGTATTTGAAATTTCCACATTAACCATGACGAGTATCACCTGGTTTGGAATCGGAATGCCGAAAGCTGGAGCGAGGACGTGAGGAACGGAAAGGTCTCCCGCGTCCTGCTATGATCAGTTTACTAACCCACATCAGACTGAGCATTCCGAAAATAGGATAAAGGACAGATAACAGTGAACTGAAGCCGAACTGACTGATTAAAAAACAGGTGAGCATAATGAATAGTGTGATGAGCTTGGTCGAAATTTGGACATGCTGACGAATTTGCAGACTGACTCCATAAATGTCGGCTACAAAGGTACTGAAGATTTCCATGAAAATGAGTAGAATGTATATGATTTCGACAAAGGCACCCAGACGGTAAGCAATGCTTCCCATAGGGATTTCAAATTGCTGAATACCCGGCATATGTGCTGACATGGCAAAGTGCGCAGCCATCAGCATAAATCCGACACCAATTCCTCCCAAAACTCCACCCCAGCGGATGGTTCTTCGGGAAAAGGTTTGGCTGCCAAGGGGTACAAGCACGGCTTGGGCCATAGTCAGGTTGAAGGACGTGTACAGCAGTGGAGAGAGCAAGGTTCGAAATGTACTGTGATCTGTCGTATTCGTAATAAAACTCTGAGGATTAGGCATGGAGAGCGTGCTGTGAACGAGCAGAAGAGACATGATGATCATCAAAGGGACAACCACGGTGTTCATATGCAAGATGGCTTTAATGCCTTTACTTAGCAGCAAATAAGTTCCAATCAGTGTAATAAGCAGTCCGGTTTGGTAATGCAGGTGAAGGTGCTCTACAAAAACAGAGCCGGCTCCTGCCAGCATGACGCTGTTTACGCCAATCAGCACGATGAGTGTAAACCAGCTAATCCATTTCCCGGCATTGGCGCCAAAAAGATGTTTGTTCAGGTCCTCGTAGGATTTGGCTGAAATATCATGAGCGATCAGCATCATTTTCGTACCCAACCATACAAATATGATTGTGGATAGCATAATAGTGAGTGTAGCCCAACGACCATACTGCGTAAAAAATTGCAGAATTTCTTGTCCGGTAGCAAATCCGGCACCGACGATTGTACCAATGTATGTAAAAGCAATCTGAAAAACATGAATATTACGTTTCATCCCCAGTCCCTCCTTGCCTGCTTGAATAACGCTGCAGCGAGCATATAATACAAACTATGTTCAACTGAAATAGGACATGACTGGATGAGACTGAAAATAATTAAAGTGAATTTAATGAATAGCTTGACGGGAGCGTAATTTATGGGTCAAATCCTTGCATGGATACTGGAATACGGATATTTGGCAATGTTCGGTTTGCTTGCACTTGGAGTAGCGGGTATGCCGATACCCGACGAAGTGCTAATGATCGCCTTCGGCGGGCTCGTGTCTCAAGGGCACTACAACTTCATTGCTGCACTGGCAGTCACATTTTTCGGTAGTATGACGGGTATGATGCTTAGCTACACACTGGGGCGTCTGCTGGGCAAACCACTTTTGCATCGATACGGAAAATGGGTGAGGCTTACGCCTTCTAGAATTGCCTCTTCTGAAAATTGGTTTGGGCGCTATGGTACCTGGGGAATCCTGTTCGGATATTTTGTCCCCGGCTTGAGACATGTATCCTCATATCTGGCAGGTACAACCCGTCTAGGCGTTTTTCGCTATATCAGTTATGCATCAGCAGGAGCTTTGCTGTGGTGCGGTACATTTTTGGGGATTGGACATGCGGTGGGCATGCATTGGGAGCAGGTGGCGAAGCTAATGGAGAAGGTGACGCATCGGATAGGGCTGGTCGTTATTCTTTTAATCGTTGTGGGAGGAATCACCGCATGGTTCTGGAACAAGCGTAAAAAAAATGTCACATGACCGCATGGAAAGCAGCTATAGCTTGAAAGCGGCGGGTGAAGTATGGTACTTTTACCGCATAGGAATGCCGTGGGAGGTCATGTAATGGAAGTATTAAAGAAACGAATTTTAGATGAAGGCGTGATTGCATCAGATCAGGTGCTGAAGCTGGATGGTTTGCTTAATCACCAGGTTGATCCAGAGCTGACAATGGCAATGGGAAGAGAGTTCGCAGCACGTTTCCGGGAAGAGAAGATCACCAGAGTAGTGACCGTGGAGTCCTCAGGCATTGCCATCGGGTTTGCGACAGCATTGGAATTGGGTGTACCGTTGGTATTCGCTCGTCGTAAAAAGACCCTATTAGCTGATCCAGACGCGCTATGTGAACGCGTACCTTCGTTTACTAAAGGTATTGTGACGGATATTATGCTGTCTCGTCAATTTATTCACGAAGATGATCGTGTTCTGTTCATTGATGATATTATCGCTAATGGTGATGCGGCACGAGGCATGGTTAAAATCATTCAACGCTCCGGAGCGGAGTTGATTGGATTCGGTGTCGCGGTGGAAAAAAGCTTTCAGGCCGGAGCGAGAACCATCCGTGAGCAGGGTATTCGTGTAGAGTCATTGGTCAAAATTTCGTCGTTAGCTGACGGCAAGATTGAGTTTGCTGAATAGTAACAATTCAAAACTCCTGATCCTTATTTCTAATAATAACCTTTGCATGAGCTTCAATTTCGCTTATAATATAGATAAGGTTTTGGAGAGGAGGCAGCAACATGGGGAAAGAACAATTGACCGAACAGTTTTTTCTGGAAAAACTGGCAGCGGCTAAAGTACACTTTGAGCGTGCCTTGGATTGTAAGCATACGGAATTCGACGATTTGTATCCCTATATGATTGAACATCCTCAGTTTTTTTGGTATAAACGCTATGTGGCCTGGTCTGAGTTGTTGACGTTGGTTAACCTATGCGAAGAATTGTCCTTCTCTTGGAAAGAAGAATTTACTGCTCACCAAGTGGAGTATGTAGATCAGCGAGTGTTGTCTGCACAAGTGCTGGACTTCTGGTACGAGAAGAACGATACAAAAGAACATGATCACAGTGTAAACCAGTCGGGATAATTTGTCGCTCTGTTGGCAATCCATATAAGTAGTAAGAGAGAAGAGACCTAAATGATTGTTTAGGTCTCTTTTTAAACTTTTTTCATGTATATAGAATCATGGTTGCTGTGTTAAAAAAGTGAATAAGGAGGGGACAAGGATGATTATGGACGAAGAATTGGATGCTTATCGACTCTCCGGTGAAAAGGTGCGTGTCGTACGCGATGGATTGGAGTCCAACGATGTTGTTGGCATTGTACTGGCATGGGATGATGAACAGGTGCTTATTCGCCGCCAGAATCGACGTGTGGTCAAGTTGGATCGCAGTTATACATACCAGCCATTCGGCGAGCCGCGTCACAATCCGATAGATCTGGGTTAGGAAGGGGTTCCAAATGGGTGTTGGATAAAAATAACTGGGTGTTTCATTAGGCATACAGAAACTCTAAATCGGACACAGTAATGAAGGAAAATCCAACAGAGAGGACGTGCTGTGTCAATGACGGTTATGGACGAAAAAGTACATGCATACAAGGATCAAATCAGCCATTTGGAAGATCGGTTGCCCGAGGTAGTTCATGCATATCATCGCTTTACCGGAGAGTGCTTTCAAGCCGGCAGCTTAGATGAGAAAACCAAGCAACTGATTGCGCTAGGCATTGGCTTATTTGCCAACAATGAAGTATGCACGTTTTATCACGTGGACGAGGCGCGGTCCAAAGGAGCCAGTGATCAGGAAATTATGGAGACCATTGCTGTGGCCGCAGCAGTAGGTGGAGGACATGCTCTAAGTCAAGGGGTTACGCGTGTACAGAAGGCGTTGCAATAAAGCAAATCATTAATAGATATGCTTATACTTCGTGATAGCGAATATAGATCGATTTTGATATATGATGGTTATGGAAAGGAGCTTCCGAGCACAGTTGGTGTCTGCGGAAGCTTCTTTCTTTTGCGTGTTTGTTGTGCGGGGATTATGCTCTTCTGCTTGCGGAAAAAGCAGCAGGGCGAGACGTTTTACGCTTATAGGCCAAAGAGGATGTAACCAAACTTCGTTCAACGATGCGTAGGGGTTTAGAAGTTGAATTGTTTGGTAATTCGGGGCGATGTTTCTCTAGTAAAGGAAGGGCGGCTGTATGAGGCATGGAGGTCGAGAGCCCCAGATATGCTCGCATCCGCTCATACATTTCTTTACGGAATGCTGGCATAGCCATATTGAACTGCTCTTTATTTCCTTTACTTATATAGGTGGCGTGAACGCCGGAGTGGTTTTGTTGTATGTCTAGAACATGAATGTGATATTTATTAAATTCATGTTTTATTTCAGACAGCAGGATTCCGGTACGATCTAAACCTGCGTTAACCATTTCGACATAAAGATCAGGGGTTTTCAGCATACCGCTTTCTTCAAGAATTAGGCTGTCCCGCTCAAATACTTTTTGAATAAAGGTAAGGAGCAGATAACTTTTCACAAGAGACCATTCATGCTGAGTAGTATCTAAAGAAGTCATTACCATTCACCGCCTTAGGAAAATGTGATGATAATTCATAACCGATTGAAAAAAAGAACCTTCGTTCCCGAGAACTTATGTTCTTATTTTAGCTTATTATTCCTTTTTTATCAAGGGGAAATTAACAAACATAAAAGGTTTGACATCTTGATATGAGCATGGTATGATCTATCTTGTCGCTAAGAAAGATAGATCTTTCGAGGTATATGACAACATATATGCGGTCGTGGCGGAATTGGCAGACGCGCACGGTTCAGGTCCGTGTGGGCTAACCCCCGTGGAGGTTCGAGTCCTCTCGACCGCATCATCTTATAATATGCAGGTTTGTGAATTGCTTTTGTAGCAGTTTGCGGACCTTTTTGTATGCTTAAAAGATTTAAGTTGTTACCCAAGACCTGTGTCGAAGAAATCTCTCCGAAGCTATGAGAACAGGATAATAAGTCTACTGTTGGAATGACCTTATAAGCGCATTCCGGTGGATTTTTCCTAATTGAATCTACTGAATACGAGACTTTTGGAGGCACTCAAAAATAACAAATAAAACAGCTGCCGCTCGTAAGATGTAGCGGCAGTTGTTTAGAATTAACTACATGGAATTAACTGTATCAAAACTCAACATCTCTTTTTTTCTTGGAGCGCGCCCCTGCCAAACGGACAACTAGCGAAGCTACCACCAAAATTGCAGTTACTCCCACAAGGATAACAAAAAAGGATTGATCAAAAGCAGAACGGCCCGCATCTTTCAGTGCTTCTGCAGCCTGGGCAGGCAAACCCTCTGCAGCTATGAGCGCTTCATCCAGGCTGTCTTTCACATTCGCTGGAACGTGGAGTCCCGTAGGGACTTTCATAGCTAGGGAATACGCAAGAGTTGACATGCTTCCGATGATAGCAATCCCTGATGCTCCCCCCATTTCATAGGCAACTTCTTCAATCGATGCAGCCATGCCTGCTTTGTGTGCCGGGGCATAGTTCATAATGGAGTGAGATGCTGCTGTCATACCTGCTCCCAAACCCACACCAAGTAAAGCCAATCCAAGAATCTGCCCGGCCATGCCTGAATTAAATTGCGTGAGATAGATGCCCATTCCCAGACCGGCAATCAGAAGAGAGAAGCTTTTAATACGGATAACGTCATAGCGATGCAATATGGACCCGGTTAAGGGGCCAGCAATGAGAGATGCAATCGGTATGCTGATCGTGTACAGTCCTGCTTGGAGAGGCGACAGACCTTCCACCAGTTGAAGACGCTGAGTTACAATATATTGAATCCCCATCTGTGTAAATGCACCCACCAAGGCCGTTATAAATCCGGTGCTGAACCTTGTAATTTTAAATAAAGTAAGATCAATAAGAGGGCTAGCGCTTTTATTTTGACGACGGATAAAGATGATAAGTGCCAAGACGCCGATAACCGCACCTATTACGGCCAATATTGGAGACCCGTCACGACGGGCAAACTCTTTGATGGAATAGATGAGTCCCACCATGGCGATCATGATTTGGATGGAGCCGGTAAGATCCCATTTTTTCTCTTTATTGCCCGCATGTTTTGGAACATAAATCAGAGTTAATGCAAAAGCAATGATCGCAATCGGCAAATTAATCAAAAATACAGAACCCCACCAAAAATGCTCTAAAAGAAGCCCGCCGACGATAGGACCTAGTCCTGCTCCTCCTGCAGAAACGGAGCCCCAAATGCCGATCGCGAATCCACGCTCGCGTTCATCTGTAAATGTAACCCTAATGATTGACAAGGTAGCGGGCATCATCATAGACGCTCCGACTGCAAGAAGAACCCGAGACGCCACCAATACAAAGGGCACGGGGGAAAAGGCGGCAGTAAGCGAAGCAGCAGCAAATACAAGCAACCCGAGGGTAAAGATTTTTTTATAACCCAAGCGGTCCCCAAGCGTTCCCATTGCTGGCAGCAGACCCGCCATAACGAGCGAGTAGCCATTGAGAATCCATAATTTTTCTGACGCTGATGCACCGAGGTCATGGGTTAAGCTCGGCAATGCGGTATACAGGATGGTCATATCCATCACAATAAGCAAAAGAGCGCTTGATACGATAGCCAGAACCAACCAGCGTTTGAATTTAGACATGTTGTTCCTCCGTGAATATAAATTTAAGTTATTACAATTTAAAACCTTAATCTATAGGGTTACCCTATAGTCAAGTGCTAATTCTCGGGATAAAATAGACATACTAAACTTCTAAAACATAACGGAGGAATGAGTTATGTCAAAAAGTCACAGCCCATACTTTACTACCAGTGAGCTGGCCAAGACTTGCGGAGTCACCAAACATACCCTGTTCCATTATGATGAGATCGGGCTCTTGAAACCAGAATTCACAAACTCAAAAGGCTATCGTTTTTACTCCATTCAGCAATGCTACGCGCTTGATATTATTAATGTGCTAAAGAAGGCGGGAAGCTCACTACAGGAAATCAAGGAATTTATTGAGAATCAGAATACGCCTCTGCTCATAGAGCTATTCAAACAGAAACTGCATGACCTTGAAGTGGAACGGATTAGAATAAAACGGATGCAAAGCCTATTGAAAGATGCCATTGAAATGACGGAGCAAGCCAAGGGAGAGTTACACGATGGACCGTCGATAGAAGAATGTGAAGAGGAATATTTCATTGCCACACAACTGGAACAGGGTGATGGTGATAAGGAGTTTGCTCACAAATTAAGTGAACATCGAGATTATTGCGAAAATCACTTTACTGATTATGAGTTTCCGATCTGGACCATTTTATCCAAGGATCGGTTTGAGTCAGGGGATTATTATTCCGATTATATTGCCAATAAGCTAAAGGCTCCGACTGTGGGAGAGAGAATAGTTACCAAACCCAAAGGCCTCTATGCTGTCTTAAATCACAGAGGATCATATGAAACAATGTCTGAAGCGTACTCCGTTATAAAAGAGTATATAGCGAGTAAAGGGATGACTGTGTGCGGGAGTGCGTACGCAGTGGATTTGCTCAACTATTTCGCAGAAAAAAATCCAGACGACTATGTAATACGGATATCGGTTGAGGTTTGTAAAGGGAGAAAATTTCTTTTATAAGGTTATCTTTTAAGATATGATAAAAAATAACGCACTTTATGATTGAAGCTATTGAAAGGTTGGATGAAATATGGAGAAAGCAACTTTTGCAGGTGGATGCTTCTGGTGTATGGTGACTCCGTTTGAGGAGCAGCCGGGCATTCATGGCATTGTGTCAGGATACACTGGAGGAACGATTCCTGATCCGACCTACGAGCAGGTTAAAACAGGAACTACAGGTCACTACGAGGTGGTGCAGATTACTTTTGAGCCTGAGCTGTTTCCTTATGAAAAGCTGCTCGAATTATATTGGCCGCAAACAGATCCTACCGACGGGGAAGGTCAATTCCAGGACCGGGGTACACAGTATAAACCCGCAATTTTTTATCATACAGAGCAGCAACGTGAGCTTGCGCAACAGTCCAAGGAGCAGTTGGTACAAAGTGGACGTTTTGATAAGCCAATTGTAACGGAGATTCTTCCTGCTTCTATTTTTTATCCGGCAGAGGATTATCATCAGGATTACCACAAGAAAAACGTGAAGCACTATAAGGAAGATCGGGCCCAATCAGGCCGTGATGAATTTATTGATAAGAACTGGTAAGCGGCTTTAATATACGTTTCTACGCACGATAAGGCAGATCAGGGAGTATTCCATGGATCTGCCTTATACATATTTAGACGAGGTTACTCACACAATGAAGGGACAGAGAAGGAGGCTGACCCGCAATGAGTACACGACGGAAGCTACACATGAGAAACATAATAAAAAAGGCTTTAAAGGCATCTCGCGGCCGGAAAGAGCCAGCTTATGTACCTGTTTTCCATTCAAGCTCTAAAATACGGAGAACCGTAGTACTCTGTATTTCGGTATGCATGTTATTCATGGTCTGTAGTACTGGTGTTGCAAAAGCATTAGACAAACAGGACGTGCCGCAAAAGATGGTTGCCGTCATTATCGACGATCTGGGAAATAATATGAAAGGGACTGAGCAAATTTTAAATTTACCCGTTAAGATTACCGTTGCTGTGATGCCTTTCCTGCCTACAACCAAGCAGGACGCTATGGAAGCGCATAAGCGTGGTCATGATGTCATCGTCCATCTTCCAATGGAACCAAAGCAGGGAAAGCCCGAATGGCTTGGACCCGGAGCAATTAAGGCAAATATGACGGATGAAGAAGTACGCGCTAAGGTGACAGCAGCCATAAAGGATGTTCCTTATGCGATAGGAATGAACAACCACATGGGTTCCAAGGTCACTTCGGATAAACGCATTATGTCTATTGTTCTTGATGTTTGTAAGGAGCATGGACTATTTTTTGTCGACAGCCGTACTAATTATTGGTCAGTGGTACCTGAACTTGCCGCTAAAAAGGGAATGCCACCGGTACGCAATGATGTTTTCCTGGATGATGTCCATACACTCGCTCATGTGAATCGGCAACTTACAAAAGTGGTTGAGTGGCTGGACGAGCACGATACATGCGTAACGATTGGGCACGTTGGCGTGTCTGGCATGTATACATCCTCGGCTCTTCATTCATCGGTTCCCAAGCTAAAGGAGCACGCCAAATTTGTGGGTATTAGCGATTTGGTGCGTGCTGTATGGGGATGGACTGGAGACCCAGCCACCAACACTACCATGCCGTCAGATGCGCAATAATGCCTTCGGCAACAGCTTCAGCAATGCTTTTTTGACCGCGATCCCCGGAAAGCATGGCTCTGTCCTGTTCGTTACTGATAAATCCGGTTTCCACAATTACAGCGGGATGCTGGATTTTATTCAGAAGATAAAAGGGTTTTCCGTACACTGTTTCTCTATTCATGCAAAATAAGCGGTTTAATGAATGCTGAATCCGTTCAGCCAACAGATAGCTGCTGCCTTCATCCTGATACAGCACAATGGGTCCACGTTTTTCGGTACGTTTGGTCCAATTGACATGCAGGCTTACAACCAAAGCGGTGGGCAGTTGTTCTGTTAGACTTTTACGTTGAGCCAGGTCTTTAAGGTGCCGGGATTTGGACTGCAACCAACGGTTATCGTCACTCAGTGCGTAGTCCTTGTCCCGATTCAGGACAGCAGGGTAACCCTGGGAGCGTAAGATCAAGTACAGCTTTTGAGCAATGGCGAGATTGATATCTTTTTCCAAAAGCCCTTTGTGACTTGTTCCACCATCCACACCGCCATGGCCTACATCAATCAGGACAACGGGCTTGGCAAAAGCGTGATAGGACGAATGTACGTTGGATGGACCCTCTGTATACTTGTTCGGTTCGCTACTTTTCTCGTTGGGCTGAGCAGCTAGATAGGTAAATGGGGCAAATACAGCACTGCAAAGGATGCATAGACTCAACCCCAGCCCTTTCAGCCATATCTTGTTTAACTTTTTTTTTCGCACGTTCTATTCCTCCAGTGGACGAATTGATTGTTTACTGAAAAACCATGCATAACAGACATCAAACCTAAAGCAACGTAGCTGCCTTCAAACATAACAATTAGCCTTGAGGTAACTGTTATGTTGAAGATAGTATGTTCCATTTAAGGGAAACCATGCATAGTTATTCCCACAGGGGTTAGACCTTTTGGAAAATGAGCAAGCTAGTTGTATCTGCACCTAACGTGTAAATCCGATATTTCCAAGCAATGTGAATGGACATGATAGGGGCAGAATAGAGGAGGTCATGGAGGATGGCGAAGAGTGACGAACTGGTGACGTATATTACGCAGCGGATTGTTCGCTATATGGAAACGCCGCGTGATGTTCGGCGCAGTCAAAAACAAGCCAGAGAGCCGTGGGTGAGCAAATGGTTTGGCATGTTGCCTCTCGCTCTGAAAATGTGGATGAAATCCACACGCAGAGAACGAAGAGAGCGACATTAAACTCGCCAGAGAGACCACAAGAGGCATAGGGTATGCCATTTGAGGTCTCTTTTTGTGTTGTAGGGATCATTCCGAATCATTTTGCGTGTTTCTTAATAACTAAGAGTCCAAACGATAAAATTCACCAGCTGACAATAACTGTTTTAAGGGTACAAATCGGGACAGTCCATGATGGTAGGTTAACGCATATAAATTGGGTTGGGACGGATGATCTGGGGATATCCAGGACTGATACCCACTAATGGATAAGGGACCTCCAAAGGCAAAATTGATACCTGTGGCAGAAAATATAATACGCGGTGAAATACTCAGTGTATCCATAAATTGGGCTGTGTTACGGACAGAAAGTTTTTGCTTGGGTTGAAGCCAGCCCAGATCGTCATAGGGATCAAAAGGAGCAGACGAGACCGTAACCGCTTGCGCCTTTGTTTTCAAAAAGGGTACAGATGAAGAGAATGCGTTGTTCTGGAGCTTATGTTTCCAACTCTCATCTGCCACTTCTACAGGTAACGGATCGCCAGTCACAGCATCAATACATATTTCGCTGCCTGTAGAGGAACGCACCAGCCAGTAGGCTAGTAGCGGTTCCTCATACATAGGTGTGATTTGCAGCTTGTCGATAGATGAAAGATCAGTATCTGTGAGCGACACCAGGGATTGACGAAGTACAGCCATACTATAAGGCCCGCCCGGACCATTCCCGTATTCGTTGAGTTGATATGCGCCATTGGAGTCTGAGCCGATAATCAGGTAGCCGATGTATTCTCCCGCACGGTTTACTTGAACAAGCCAACTATGGGTTCCAGGTCCGAGCGGATGATAGCTAAGCTCAGCATCTTTCCACGAGGCAAAAGGGGGCTGCGATGATAGGGATTGTACCGTGTTGTCCGCAGTCTGTTTTACGTCTGCGGGCACGCCTTGCTCCTCAGTAGGAAAACTTGCTGAAACATCACCCGGGGAAGGGGTAACAGGACTCGTGGAATTCAATGGAGGAACCCACGAGCTTTCGTTGTAGAGAGACACCGAGTTTAAATTGTTGCCTTGTGCGACTAAGGGAGCCGCATGAATGGAAGTGAACGGACAGACTGCGGACAGGCCGATCAGAACAGCTGCGATCATACCTATGCTATAGTGCCCGGAATGACTCTTATTCAATGTAATCCACCTTTCTGTCGGCTTGATTGCCCGACGGAGGCATTCTTTTTTTATCCAGCATACAGCCTGTCCGATGAAAAGACTGCTGCACCTTGTCGGCGCAAATGTCGTATTCAGGTTCGCTTTTTGCTGTCGATACATAGGAGACATGTTTAACCAAACTTGTGGTTACAGCAGCGGAAACTGATGTAGGCTGAAGCAAGATGTTACAAGCTGACGATACCTCTGCAACTTTCCTGCGAAGGAGCGAGAGATATCGGTTACCGCAGATGAAATATCCCGCAGTTAATGGCGGATACGAGTACCTTAGGCTCATATTGCCATACCATTTCTTTACGACGGGCTTGATACTGCTCTGAAATGGCCTCTTTTTTATCCTCTTCCTCTTTCTGCTCCTTGATTAGATCATCGTAGTAATGGTCAATAACCTCCAATTCCTCACGCAATCGTTCCCTCGCCTGCTCAGCCCAATCATAATCTTGCTGACGGAGCTGTTCGGTAAGATAGCTTTCAAGCGAGGTGGAAGCTTCAGGGACAGACAGCTTGGCAGGCTGTACATGCATATTGCCCGCCAGCAGCGGGCTGAGCTGCCGGGTTTCGAGCATGGCGCCAAAATCGGTTACAATGGTGCCGCTTTTGAGCGAAATACCTAGCCACTGAAGTTCCTCACGCTTCAAATCGCAGGCGAATTCAATCTTATAGCAAATGCTGAGCCAAGCTTCATAGACTACGGGAGAGCGGGCAGACAGCTGACGGGCATCAGGCTGCTCAAACAAATAAACATATTTCCCTCCATCCCGTGCGGCTTCAAAAATTTGATGCAGCCGACGGCTTCCATATCGAAGCTCCTCCTGCAAAATACGTCCAGGTCCCAATTGTGGTAACGTCGGTACATGACCGAAGTAACGCCCCATGACCTGATCCTGTGCTGCGTTGCCTGATGCTGGAGTTGGTGGCGTATGATCCGCTAAACGTTCCTGTTCTGTGCGATAGGCTTCCCCATCAAAGATGAAAGTGAAGGACATCGTCTGCGCTGGAACGCCAGTACGCTCTACGTATCCCCAATAGTAGGGGCGGTTTGTTAAGGCTTTATCCGCTTCTGGAGAAAGCTTGACGGTTACATGGTGGGGCGACCTCTCGATGACACTACATCCGGTAGCTTCCAGATAGGTGTGGACAAAGCGCTGGACTTGCTGTGCATTCATGGTCAAACTAGCGACCTCCCTTCACACTGCGTCGAGCTTTGCCTGGAGGAACCGTATTGCCTGCTAAGCCTAATAAATTCTCGGTGTTTGGCTGGTCTGTGCGCAGTTGTTCCATTTCCTGTTTGATGGAATCCAGCGAGTGACCCAGATTTTGCATTTTTTTGCGAATTTCATCATCGCTACTGGATTCAAGCATAATTTTATACAAACTTTTTTCAATGGATTCTTTCTTCTCAAACTTCTCCAGAATAACGTCCAATCCGCCAATGACCATCTCAAACATATTTATCTTTTCATGCAGCAGATGCAGGATATGCTCCTCAATCGTTCCAGTTGTGGACAAGTTAAAAATATTAACATCATGCGTCTGTCCAAGTCGATGTACCCGTCCGATCCGCTGCTCCACGCGCATGGGATTCCACGGTAAATCGAAGTTAATCATATGGTGACAAAATTGCAGGTTAATGCCTTCACCACCCGCTTCGGTGGCAATCATGACCTGAATGCGCCCACGGAACAGATCCATCATCCAATCCTTGCGTCCACGGTTCATGCCGCCTCGGTAAGGAACAGCAGATAGGCCACGGTCACGGAAATAGTTCAGCAAATACTCCTGTGTGGCTCGGTATTCTGTAAAAATGATCACTTTTTCGTTCATCTGACGGATAAGCTCAAGCGCTTTTTCTGCTTTGGAATTGGCCTTGATCGCTTTAATGTGTGCAACCAAATCCCAGACACGATCGCGTAGAGGAGAGTCTGGAGCCATCTTTTTAGACAAATTGACCAGAGTCACGAACACAGCGTCCCGGCTGCTGCACACTTCCCGTTGAAGGGTGACGAGAGACAGCATGCTACTTAAATTTCCGCCATTCGCCTGGTATTGCTCTTTGACAAAAGAGGTCACCCCATCGTACAGCGCTTGCTCTTCCGGCGAAAGTTCCAAGTGAATGTTGGAAACATTTCGTTTGGTGAATTGAACCGGGCCTTCTCCGCGACGATTGCGGATCATGACTTTAGACAGCTCATCCTTGAGCTGATCTTCATTTTTAGGCAGACGTTTATCTACAACAAAGTTGGCTGAAAAATCGCCATGTCTTCCCAATTGACCGGGCTTGAGCAGTGTAATCAGGTTAAACAGCTCAGACAGATCGTTTTGTACAGGTGTTGCTGTCAGGAGCAAACAATATTTTTTACGCAGCTTCATAATGAACTGGTAGTTGGATGTCTTTTTATTTTTCAGCTTATGAGCCTCGTCTATAATGAGCAGGTCATAATCGGTATCTAGCAGGATGTTACTATGGGGTTCCCGCTTGGCGGTATCCATAGAGGCCACGACGACCTCGGAAGACCAAGAATACGCTTTCTTCTGGGCGACAGCGGGAATACCGAATTTGCTGTTCAGCTCACGCACCCATTGTAGGACCAGGGATGCGGGTACAAGAATAAGCACTTTGGAAGCCAGCCCGCGAACCAGATATTCTTTTAGGATCATTCCAGCTTCGATCGTTTTGCCTAGGCCGACTTCATCGGCAAGAATGGCACGTCCGGACATTTGAAACAGTACCTTCCGAGCGGTATCCAGCTGATGGGGGAGTGGAGTGAGGTCTTGCAAATGCTGTAGACATTGAAGCTCATCGAAGCTCGGCACCAGCTTGGCTTTTTCAGCCTCAATGGCCAGCTGATACAGATTCCAATCTCCCCAAGGGCCACCTTTGCGTAGGCGTTGGTCCAGCTCATCCTGCCAGCTTCGATCAAATTGCACCGGAACAGGCAGTGGCGCTTGATTGTGTATATGCGGGGAACTTGTCGATTTGGCTTTCATGATGATTCCCTCCCTCCTGGTAGTAGCACAGTTGAAGCTCTTGGTTCTGTCACATATGTGGCATCTATTTAGCACAGATCGTAGATGTAGTATGGACGGAAAAAGATATCTTCATAACAGGAGGGATGAAATCCTTTAGCTGCCTTCCATTAACTTTTGGAGTTTACTTTCCGTAGAGGTTTGCGCATTGGGGGTGTAAATGCTACAACGGAGATCAACACTGCCTTGTACCTGAAGAGAAGTCAGTTCAAATAGCATTTTGCCAGCCTTGGCATGACGAAATTCAATGAGCACCTCCGGTGCGGAGCTTACTTCACTCTGATTCCAAAGCTCGTTAAACTCTGGGTAGGCCTGGCTCATATTTTGTATAAATTGTGCATACCAGGGGTCTGTCACGTATTGCCCGTAATAAGCGCGGAAAATAGCAAGGAACCCCTTTACAAAGTGTTCCCAGTTCACGGCTAGACTTTTAAACTCCTTTTTGGTGAATAGCAGTTCAATCATATTGCGTTGCTCATGTGGTAGCTCGGCAAAATCCATAAAAACATGAGCAGCAGCGGCGTTCCAGCCGACAATATGACAGCGCCGATCTGAAATAATAGCAGGGCAGTAGTGCAGCTCTTGTACGATTTTTTGCAGAGAGGGGGAAATGACGGCTTGCTCTGCAGGAGCAGGAAGGCTGTGAGACCCGGCCTCAATCGCCAAATCATACAAATATTTGCGCTCGTCTGTGTTCAACTGCAATGCGGCAGCAATAGCATCCAACACAGAGGCGGACACCTTAATATCTCGTCCTTGTTCCAGCCAGGTATACCAGGTCGTACTGACACCTGCCAGCTGAGCGACTTCTTCTCTGCGTAAGCCTGGTGTTCTGCGACGTGATCCTTGGGGGAGACCGACCATATGTGGGTGTAGGCGGGCTCTTTTCGTTTTTAGAAAAACAGATAGTGCTTCCAGACGTGCTTCCGTTTTCATAGGTATTTTCTCTCCATTCAATGGGTATATCCGAAGTGAGCAAATAAGGCATTTACTATAGTAGTGTTCATTATACCAGGATAAACAAACACTTGTAATAGGATAAGACGAGGTTAAAATGAGGATTATAAGTAAGTCATCGAGCAGGAGGAATGAATAGCTTATGCAAAGAGTAGTGATAACAGGTATGGGTGTCGTTTCCCCACTGGGTAATGAAGTGGACACGTTGTGGAAGAATTTGCTGGAAGGCAATTCAGGTATACGTAAAATTGATACATTCGATGTGTCCGATTTGAAAGCACAAATTGCTGGACTGGTACAGGATTTTGATGCAGAAAAACAATGGGGACGTAAAGATGCTAGACGAATGGATCGGTTTACTCAGTTTGCATTATATGCGGCAGAACAAGCGCTTAAGGATTCCGGTCTGGAACTGGATCACACCGATTTGGAGCGTGTCGGTGTTTATGTGGGATCGGGAGTCGGCGGTTTGGATACGTTGGTGGACAATGTAGATGTGCTGCTACATCGTGGACCGGGTAGAGTTAGCCCAACGCTGGTACCTATGATGATCTCGAATATGGCTGCTGCTCAAATTAGTATCGCGTTTGGAGCGATGGGACCTACGCTTTCACCCGTGACGGCTTGCTCTATTGGGAATACAGCAATTGGAGAGGCGTTTCGGACGATTCGTACAGGAGATGCAGATGTCATTTTTGCCGGTGGGGCTGAAGCGGCGGTGACTAGATTGGCCTTGGCGAGTTTCGCTAATGCGACTGCCTTGTCCACACGTAACGAGGAGCCTTCTATAGCAAGTCGACCTTTTGATCAGAATCGGGACGGCTTTGTCATGAGCGAAGGTGCAGGTATTCTGGTACTGGAGTCACTGGAACACGCTATCCGACGTGGTGCGGAAATCTATGGTGAGGTCATCGGTTATGGAGCCAGTTCGGATGCTTATCACATGGTTGCACCGCATCCCGAAGGAACCGGAGCTTACTTGGCGATGAAAGCGGCCCTTCGTTCGGCTCACATCTCCCCTGAAGAAGTGGACGTGATTAGCGCCCACGCGACGAGTACGTCTGTCGGGGATGTCGCTGAGACCCTTGCAATCCACAAGCTTTTTGGTGATTATGCCTATCAGATTCCGGTTACTGCGAATAAGTCCATGCTGGGTCATATGCTGGGGGCTGCGGGCGGTGTTGAAGCGATTGCACTTGTGCAAAGCCTGCGAGAAGGTATCATTCCTCCAACCATGCATCTGGATAATCCAGACCCTGCTTGCGATCTGGATTATGTGCCTCACGAAGCGCGCAAGGTTCCACTAAATATTGGGCTATCTAATTCTTTCGGCTTCGGTGGTCATAATGCGGTTATTGTGCTGAAGCGCTACGAGTCATAATTTGTAAGGAGTTATTGAAACCTCAGGCATTCTATCCGGCTGGATAGAGCACCTGAGGTTATTTTAATCGAAGAATAACAGATTCATTTTAGATAAAAGATAGAGTAAGATGAAGGAAAACATTTGGAGGGACGTGAAACCATGATTTTAATCAGGAACATACAATCAGCAGACGCTGAAGCGTATTGGAATTTGAGACTGGAAGCCCTGCAAATGAACCCTGAAGCTTTTGGAACCTCCTATGAGGAAGCTGCAAGAGTTCCATTATCTGATGTGGTGAAGCAGATACAAAATAAACGAGATCATTACATACTTGGTGCATTTACAAAGGATCATCAGCTAGCTGGTATGACTGGGTTTAGAAGAGAACAAAAAATAAAAACGCAGCATAAAGGAACGATTTGGGGAGTTTATGTACCATCGACCTACCGAGGTCAGGGGATCGCTAAAAAACTTTTATTGGAAGTCATCAGCCAAGGTAGAAAATTGGAAGGTTTGAAGCAAATTAACCTGAGTGTGGTAACTACCAATCAAGCTGCTGTTAAGCTGTATAGGAAGTTGGGATTTGAAACCTATGGTATAGAAAAGAATGCTTTAGAATATCACGGACAGGAATATAATGAGGAACTCATGGCTTATTTTTACTAAGGGTGAAAGGTTTTGAAAAAATGAAAATTGACCGATTGCTTTCTATCGTCATTTTGCTGCTAAAGAAAAATAGAGTACAAGCGAAGGAACTGGCTGATTTATATGAGGTTTCGATCCGGACGATCTATAGAGATATTGAAGCGATTAGTATGGCAGGTATTCCGGTGGTGACTTATCAGGGAGCCAATGGGGGAATCGGTCTGATGGAAGGATACCGTCTGGATCGCAGTATGCTGACGGATAACGATGTCAAGGACATTGTGATGGGGCTGCAGAGTTTGTCCTCGACGTTGGGCAGCCCCAATGTGTCGCGGTTACTTCATAAATTTGAAAGTATTATACCGGAGTCCGGGAAAGAGCGATTTAGTGTCCGTACCACACAGTTTATCGTCGATCATTCGGGATGGGGAAATCAAGCTGCACAGGAAGGCAAATTGAAAAAGGTGAAAGAAGCAATGAGCCAAGCGCGTACTGTCGCTTTTACCTATCGAAATGCGGAAGGAGCCATAACGGAACGGAATGTTGAACCGCATACGCTCGTTCTGAAAGGACAACAATGGTTTGTATATGCGTATTGTCCCGATAGGGAGCAGTTTCGTCTATTCAAACTCTCCCGCATGAGTGACCCTGTGGTTACAGAGACAGTTTTTGCTCGCAGGGACCTTTCTTATGAAGTGCTGCCGTGGAATGAGGGACGGATGGAGGCATCCAGAGCCGTACAACCATTTACGCTACAATTTAACCGTAATTCAAGGCATTTGGCGGAGGACTGGTTTGGCGTAGAAGCATTGACCGAGCAGGAGGAAGGGATCTATACGGTTTCGGTCCCGTTTCCTGAGGATGCATGGGCGTACGGATTTATTTTAAGCCTGGGACCGGATGTGGTTGTCAAGGAACCAGCCCATTTGCGAGACAAGATTCATAAGATGGCGCTGAGTATTGCGTCTAATTATGAAGAAGTTCGGGAATCATCTTAGATTAAGTAAAACAAACCTGACCCATAGTTGTCAGGTTTGTTTCGTTATACTGGTGGCATACCTGATATCAGTTAGCGAAAGGGGATTTACGAGGATGGATAAAGCTTGTCAAAGTTGCGGGATGCCGTTGGAGCATGAGGACCAATATGGAACGGATGCACAACATCATAAAACGGATGAGTATTGCAAGTATTGTTACAAGGAAGGCAAATTTGTACAGCCTGAATTGACTATGGAGGGAATGATTCAGCAGTCTGTGCCTTTCCTGGTAGAGAAGGGGATGCAGGAAGAAGAAGCGACTTCGATGCTGCGTAATTACCTGCCGTTTTTGAAACGATGGCGATCCTCAGAGGATACGGGGCTTACACTGGATGGACCCATTCGGGAAGAATATCGAGGTGAGATCCGTTTGATTGGGTTGAAAGCACGTACAAGTAATCAGAATGAACAAACATCTCACGGGATCATTCCAAGCATGTGGGAACGTTTTTGGAGTGAGGACGTGCCTGGTCGGATAAAGGAAAAAGCAGGACATGCTTCTGTCTATGGTTGCTATACTGACTATGAAAATGGAGCTTTGGGCGAGTATACATTTTTTATCGGGAAGGAAGTGGCTGTTGATTTCCAGACTCCTGATGACCTTGAAGAACTTGTCATTCCGGCTGCACGCTACGCCATTTTTCAGGCAACTCAGGAACCCTCTTCTGTCTTCCGTGTATGGCAGACGATCTGGGAGTGGGCTGCCACGGGACAAGGGGAGCGGACATACACAGGTGATTTTGAAGTGTACGGCAGTCCTGATGAACCTGTTTTGATTTATATTGCAATCAAGTGATGATTTTGTTGTGACAGAAGAGAACCGCCGGTCATTGTCGTGGACCCGGCGGTTTTTCTGATTCAATCAATAGCAGTCTCCCCATCAAGTTGAACGTCGAGTTACAGCCCAAAAGATGAGAGCCAGAGCACTGACACCAGCTCCTAATAGACACACCCCGTTCCATCCGGCATAGATGTACATATGAGTGGAAGCAATGGCCCCGGTGGCGCTACCGATGGAATAAAATATCATGTAGCCTGCAGTAAGTCGGCTCCGTGCCTCAGGGCGAACATTGAAAATCAGGCTTTGGTTGGTGACATGTACAGCCTGTACGGCCAAATCCAAAAGTATTACGCCAAGAACTAAAGCGAACAGAGAATGCTCGGTGTAGCGGATAGGTAACCAGGATAGCAGCAATACAACTAGTGCGATACCCGTCGTCCGTTGTCCCAAGCCCTGATCGGCAAGACGCCCTGCTCGTGCTGCTGCTAATGCCCCGGCGACTCCAGCCAGGCCAAAGGCTCCGATGGCTGTATGTGAAAGAGATAGAGGCGGGGCACTGAGAGGTAACACAAGCGAAGTCCACAATATGCTGAACGCCGTAAAAATGAGCAGCGCAAGGACAGCACGAATACGCAGAATTCGTTCTTGCACGAACAGTACGATAACCGAGCGGAGCAGTTGCGGATAGGAAAGTGTCACACTTGTGGGTTCGTTCTTTGGCAACACCCGCAACAGAGCTACAGCCATAAACAGCGTAAGTATAGCAGAAACAAGGTAAACTGAACGCCAGCCTGCCAGATCAGTTAATACACCGGCCACGGTTCGTGCCAGCAGAATGCCGATAACGACTCCACTGGTCACCAGACCTACGATACGCCCACGTTCAGTCGGATTAGCCAAGGTAGAGGCGAAAGCCACGAGTGTTTGAGTGACTACAGCCAGCAGTCCAATCATTGCCATTCCCATAAGCAGTATTGTACGGGTAGGAGCAAAGCTAACCACGATTAGTGCCAGCACGGATAGCAGCATTTGCCCTGTAATCAGTCGTCGTCGATTCAAAAGATCGCCAAGCGGGACGAGCAGCAATAATCCCAACGCATAACAAATTTGCGTGATGGTAATGACCATGCCTACCGATGAGTGCGTAATGCCAAATTCGTTTGCCAGCGCATCCAGCAATGGCTGTGCATAGTAAATGTTAGCGACAGCCAGCCCGCAGGCTATGGCAAACAAGAGTGCCACAGATCGGGACAAGGAGGGAATGGGGGCTGTTTCGGCAGCATTTGCTACCTTTTGATGAGGGAGGAGTACCGCTTTTTCTTCTGACGTCTTCATTTTCACATACCACGTCGCTTTCTGTAATTTACATACCGTTGAGTATAATATACCGATTGGTATGTAATGAATTTAGGTCAATATAACTCGTGCAAATATAAAATGTCAAGAGTTTATCATGTGCATATTTGACAGTTTCTTTTCCTGATCATACAATCTTAATATACTGAACGATATGAAAAGAAGGAGCTGCTTATGGTTCGACCACGGGAATTTGATGAAGATCAAGCGTTGAATGCAGCGATGCAAATTTTTTGGGAAAAAGGATTCGAGGCTACATCTTTAAGCGATTTAACCTCCAAAATGGGAATTCAGCGCCCTAGCATTTACGCTGCTTTTGGAGACAAGAAGCAATTATTCGAAGCCGCGCTGCGCAAATATACGCAATCCCACGCTGCTTATGTACGCTCTAGACTACAAAGCAATTCTTCTGTAAAAGAAGCGTTTTACAATTTTTTTGGAGGAATCGTGGCAGAAGAGTACGAGGATGGGCCTAATAGGGGATGCTTTTGTATCAATACGATGGTAGAATTAGCCCCTCATGATGAAAGATTTGAAATTTTAACCAGAGAACATCAGATGTATCTTTCTGCCGTCTTTCAGGAAACCCTTGAGCGCGGTATACGATCAGGAGAGCTGGAGGCTAGCATGGACGCACGAGCTCTGGCCCATACGATGGTCTCTTTGTTAATCGGGATTACCGTGATGATGAAATCACGTCCAGCGCGCTCTTTTGTAGATCAGGCGGTTGCGACTTTACTTATATTACTGGATGGGAAATAGAGATGAAGGGAAGAAGCAGGGATGCCACAGATAAAGGCCGTTCAAACCCCGATTGGAGCATTGTATGGACGAGATGCGATCTATTTGGACCATGTGCATATGAATTATTCGAAGAAGGAGCTAGTTTTGAAGGGAGAGATTAATGGGGGGCTGGCAGCGGAAGCAACAGATGGTTTTGTGCCCTACGAACTGATATTCACAGAAGTCTACTACTTCAACATGATTGAACTGGACGTTGCTTTGCACCTGTCTGATCGGGAATATACGCAGGGCAGCAGCTTTGATGAGCTTACAGATACGCCGTTATTGGCTACAATAGCAAGTGCACGGGGGAAAAATCTAAAGCACCTTATGCTGAAAACCTATGACGATATAGTAGAAATTGCCTGTGGAGACTATAAGATGACTATATAAACGGTTGATTTTTAGAAGAGGAGCAGGATCAATGGATACCCAAATTGAACTATTAAACGTGACTGTATGCTGAATATGTTATTCATACTGTCGGTCCTGTGTGGAATGGTGGCGACCATCGGGAAGAGGAGCTATTGGCGAAATGCTACCATAATGCACTCCAATTAGCTTTAGAACTGAATGCACGAAGCATTGCCTTTCCGAACATCAGCTGAATGAGAGAATACATGCGTGGAAATTAGGGGGGATCATGAATGCATGAGGAGCAAAACCAGGAACATTGGCCGGTGTGGGCTACGGAGCCTGTAAAAATAGTGAATGCTGATCCTGCCTGGTCAGAGCAGGGCTTAAAGGTCATTCACCAGTTGCGGGAGTTATTACTGCCGTTTAAGGTGACGGAAATCGAACATATAGGAAGCACGGCAATTCCCAATCTTTCCGCTAAGCCCATTATTGATATTATGGCAAAATTAGAATCTTGGGATCAACTGGAACAGGTCGTATCTGCTTTACAACCAGCAGGCTGGAACTATGTTCCACCTGAATTGGACGGTCGGGAATGGAGAAGATTTTTGGTTAAAGTGGAACAGGATCAAAGAAAGGGACATCTGCATCTCATGCTGAAATCTGATGAGCATTGGGATCAGCAGCTATTGTTTCGGAATCGACTTCGTGAACAGCCTGAGCTGATTCAGCAATATGATGTATTAAAAAGACGGCTGGCGATGGAAAATCAGCATGATCGTGAAGCATACACGGAGGCCAAGACTGATTTTGTGCAAAACGTTCTGAATACCGGACATCCTAAAGATTAGGACGACCGGACTCCTGGATACTTTCCGACCAAGCGCCGAAATCTCCGACATTTGTTATTGCCGTGTAGGGGAATGGCCGGAAGGCTTGCCAGCACACCAGAAAAAGCTTATTCAGAAGCTGCTAAAGTAACTTTCATCCAGTACTCATGTTCATTTCATGATAGGAAAAATCGTATTTATAGACGTTTCAAGAATACGCTGATGCGTTCCAAAGCCATTTCCAACTGTTCTCGTGATGATGCATACGAGCAGCGGATAAAGCCCTCGCCGCCTGGGCCAAATGCGGAACCGGGTACAGTAATGACTCCTTCTTCTTCCAGCAACCGCTTGGCAAACTGCTCTGAGCTTAACCCTGTGTGCATAATGGAGGGAAAAGCATAGAAGGCACCGTTTGGTTCGTGACATGGCAGTCCTGTCTGACATAGGCCTTCAACGAACCATTTTCTACGCAGATTGTAGGATTCCATCATACGATCTTTTTCCTCCAGCCCGTTACGCAGGGATTCAATTGCGGCAATTTGCCCGATAATAGGAGCGCACATGGCGGTATATTGATGAATCTTCAGCATAGCTGAAATCAACTCTCTTGGGCCGCACACGTAGCCGACCCTCCAGCCTGTCATCGCAAATGCTTTGGAAAAGCCGCTGATGAGCAGGGTGCGCTCTTTCATTCCCGGCAGAGCAGCGAAGCTTACATGCTTCTGTCCATAGGTCAGTTCAGCATAAATTTCGTCTGATATGACGACAAGATTATGCTCCTCAACCAGGCGGGCAATCGGTAGCCAATCCTCATAAGTCATCACCCCACCCGTCGGATTATTTGGATAACAGAGAATAAGCACTTTGGATCGTGGAGTCAGCTTGGCTTGGAGTGCCTCAGCTGTCAGCTTGAACTGCTGATCCGCAGAGGTTTCAACTGTTACGGTATGTCCTCCGTTCAGAAACGTGATGGGTGAATACGAAATATAACATGGAGCTGGAATGAGTATTTCATCGTGTGCGGTGATCAGGGCGCGTAGTGCCAAATCCAGTGCTTCACTGCTGCCAATGGTAACCATGATTTCATCTGTCGGGTTGTAGGATGTGCTGAAGCTGCTCTCCAGATACCCGGCAATCTCTTCACGAAGCTCGGGAAGTCCAGCATTCGGTGTATATGATGTTTTACCATTTTCCAGTGCTGTGATACAGGCCTTTCTGACATGTAGAGGGGTTACAAAGTCAGGTTCACCGACACCAAGCGATACAATATCTTTTCTGCCTGTACTATATTCGAAAAACTTACGGATGCCCGAAGGTGGCATTTCCCGTACAGCTGGAGTCAAAAAATCGGTTATTGATACTGCTGTCGATACATTTGTCATGATGATTTCCTCCTTTTTAAAAAACAAAAAAACCCGCCCCTGTAAAAGGGACGAGTTTATACCCGTGTTACCACCCTAGTTTCATTCCATAGGAAATGACACTCTGTTCACGTATCCATCAATACGTGTTCCGGTTAACGCTGGAAAGGCGGCAGAGCTTACTTCAGTTCAGCCCGCTTCTCAGAGATGGCGTTCGGCTACCCTCGGAATGTTGGCTTTCACCTGCCCCAACTCTCTGCAAATCCGCTGTGTAGCTTACTCGTTCTCGTCATTGAAATTTGTTACCGTATCAAGTTAGGTGTAATTATAAGCACAACATTTCAGGATGGCAAGTCTTTTTTTATAAACTTTAAAGACACATCATCATCATTGACGACTGGAAAATAACGTATATAGTGGTATCAAGGGGATTGTGCCCCAGAATTCAATGTGTTATATGACTATATTGCCAGAGAGGAATGGTATCCATATGAACGTATTTGAACGCTTTAGCAGTAAAGTTTTGCCGGCGGATTGGAGCTGGATCAATGAGCCGGCTAAATGGAGATTCGATGATTCCAAGTCTTTGCAAATTTCTGCACCTTCACAGGCAGATTTCTTTAGGGATCCGTCTGGCGCAGTGACTAAATCGTCCGCACCCTTTTTGCATACAACGCTTCAAGGTGATTTTACAATATGGACGAGGGTCCGTGTTGATATGAAGCAGCCTTATGATTCAGGATGCTTGATGATGATGGCGGATGATACCCACTGGGCTAAGCTGTGTTTTGAATATTTTGAAAGCACTCCATCTATTCTTAGTGTGGTCACTCGGGATACATCCGATGATTGTATCTCTGGGGCGATGGACGTGCTCAATCCATATTTACGAGTGGCACGAGCTGGAAATTGCTTTGCATTCCATTATTCATCAGACGGTCAGCATTGGAAGCTGGCGAGATATTTTGGTATGAATGTTCCTAACCAGCTAAAAGTTGGAGTTGTTGCTCAATCCCCGGTGGGGGAGGGCTGTGCTGTTACCTTTGATGCCTTGACGATAACAAACCATGTATCCGAGGACATACGAAATGTGGAGTAAATAGACAAAGGCTTTCTCTCTAAGTATGAAAGCGCTATAAAATAGGACTTAAAAAGACGTATATACGCATACTCAGGCAGGAGGTAGATGGAAACTTGCTGTTAAGAAGGAAGGGCTACAAGCTGCCCAGTTTGTTGGGAGTGCTGCTTGTAGCTACGTTGGGCTGTTTCGGACTCATTATGTATTTACAGTCCACAAGCGGAACGAGGATGTATCAATTTCTGTACTGGGATATATTCCTGGCCTGGGTTCCGGTCTTTATCACTCTGGGAATGATGGCTTTATCCAGACTGCAAAGTACAAAAGTGAGAAGTATTCTTTTATTTTTTTCTTCAATTGTATGGTTGTTTTTTCTGCCGAATGCTCTTTATTTGGTGACTGAGTTACTTCATGCGTTTCGTTTTTACGATATGAATCCTGATACACGTTTTTGGTTGAACACACAATTTTGGTTTATCTTATTTACGTCTTTTTCAGCAGCAGGGCTGGGCCTTTTTCTTACATCCCTTTGTGTATTGGTGATCCACCATATGCTGAGGAGGGTTTGTTCAGGTGGACTCGCATGGGCTGTAGTTTTTGTGTTGTTGTGGCTGGCCAGCATAGGCGTATATATTGGCAGATTTGCTCGCTGGAATAGCTGGGATGTATTATTGCAGCCACTGGTGCTCCTTGCGGATATTTGGAGATGGGGAGTACATGCAGGACCAAGGCTTCATTTGCTGTCCTTTTGCTGGCTGGTGTTTGGGATAGCAGTCATTTTTTATTTATTGATCTATATCTCTTTAAGTGAGAATCAGGATGTTTAGGCCGAGGACATGTATTCGATGAATACAGGCTTCGGCCTATTTTTTTACATGTAGAGTGTCAGGAGTTAGTGTTGTCCTCCCCGTGCACATCGTAAAGTACGCGTACAAGCAGATCCTGACTGAAATTCCCGAATCTTTTGCCAAAAATAGTGAGCCCACCTTTGTTTTCCGATTGATCGGTTACGGATAAACGGAGTGTAATGTCGCTTTTATAGTTAAGGTTAATATCGTCTATTGTGACTTCGGATATGCGGCACCCGTCAATGAAGCTGCCATGCTGATTGATGCGAATTAATTTGAGCATACCATATTGATTCAAATGCGGAGGCCACCAATCTGGATTCAGAACCCCCGGCACTTCTCCAAAATCTCCGGCGCTGGTCCAGTGCCCAATAGGGATACCGTTAATATGAAAACAAATGTCAGAGGGATATTCCTCACAATAGCAGGGTGCTTCTGAGCCCAGTTCTGCGGAGAATTGAATTTCCTTAAAGGATTGATTCGCTTTCAGATAGTTGGGGATGCGGTATTCCAAAAAACCTTCGGCCATCCAGATCATTTCCGACTCCAGCCGCCCGGGATCTGCAAAATAGCGTGGATCATCAAAATCACCGATTATGCTGTCTCGGGTCACCAATCCACAAGTGGGGGACGCTTGGTAGTTACTATAATGACCTACGCGAATCTCAACCTCATACACATTTTTTTGTTCTCTGCTGCGCAAATCTACCATCAGCTTATCCTTGTTCAAATAACACATTTTTCGGGTACCGTGCTTGCCGCTCACGGTATTGATCTCCACAAGGCCGCATTCTTCCAACTTTCGAATATGCATTGTAATGGTACCGTTGCTCAAATTAAGTTTGTTGGCAATGTCATTCATACTTTGGCCCTGATAAGCAAGTAGCTCGAGAATTTGAATGCGGATTTCTGACCCCAGTGCTTTAAAAATATCTAACCCTGACATTAAGTCCTTAATATAAATCATATCTATAGACCATCCTTATCTATAAAAATTGTGATGTAAGCGCTTGTATTTTTTACTTTGATTTATGTTAAAATAAAATCAAAAAGAAGTAAACTGCTTTTTTGTAAATTTTTTTTACTAAATAAAGAGGGGAGTGAATTAGACTCCAAATTAGAGATTATTTCATAAATGAATCGTATTTAAGTTTTATTTCTAGTTTTTTAGATAAAAATTAACTTAAATACGATTTAATTTTGCTTTTCATATTACTCTAATCTATGTTTTATAATTATTTAAAAAGATTGAAAAATACATTGACGAACTGAGGAAGGGCATGCTATATTTTGTTTGTAAACGAATTCATTATTGATAAAGTAAAATGTTAATTATATGGTACATGAGAGGGATGATAATCACAGCGGCAATCAACAACGGGTTGTGTACCGCACAGTTAAAGATTAGGCCGAGTGGTATGAAGTTATTTTAACACCAAATGTATGCGGTTTCATTTAAATTTAGGAGGGGTCGCGTTGATAAAGAAAAAAGGTTTTGCAATAGCAATGGTTGTTCTGTTGTTAATGATGGCTGCATTGACTGGTTGTGGCGGGGGAAGTTCCAGTAGTGATGGAAGCAAGGAACTGACATTCATGTTCCGTGGTGGAACAGATGAGCAAAAGGCTTATAAGGAAGTAATTAAGAAATTTGAAGCGGAACATCCTGGCGTAAAGGTTAAAATGGTCGTGACAGCAGCGGACCAATATGCTACAAAGCTTAGAGCTGCGATCACAGGAAATAATCTTCCAGATGTTTTTTATTTTAACCCTGGAGATGTGAAAGCTTATGTAAACAGTGGGGTACTGAAGAACCTCACCCCTTACATTGAGAAGAATAAGGATATAAACCTAGATAACATTTGGAAATACGGTGTGGATTTATATCGCTATGACGGTAAAATGGCCGGTCAAGGAGATATTTACGGTATGCCGAAGGACTTGGGTCCATTCGCACTTGGCTACAACAAAACGATGTTCGAAAAAGCGGGCGTGCCTTTGCCTGATAAAGACAAACCGTATACATGGGATGAGTTCATCAAGGTCAACCAAGAGTTAACCAAAGATACCAATGGTGACGGCAAGCCAGATCAGTATGGTACAGGCTTTAACGTTCAGTGGGCATTACAAGCCTTTGTATGGAGCAATGGGGCGGATTGGCTGGATGAGAGCAAAACCAAAGTAACGGTTGATGATCCGAAATTTGCGGAAGCGCTTCAGTACTTTGCTGACATGCAAAACAAATATAAAATCACACCTGGTATTGAACAATCGCAAACATTGGACACATACCAACGTTGGATGAAGGGCGAAATGGCATTCTTCCCGGTAGGTCCTTGGGATATGAGTACATTTGAAAAACTGCCATTCGAATATGATTTGCTGCCGTTCCCAGCCGGATCGACTGGAAAATCGGCAACATGGATTGGTTCCCTGGGTATCGGTGTTTCCTCTAAAACAAAATATCCAGATGAAGCTGTAGAACTGGTTAATTACCTGACCACTTCCAAAGAAGGAATGAAGCAGCTGGTAGATGCCAAGGTACAAATTCCGAATCTGCTGGACATGGCTGATGAATGGTCCAAAGATACGAAAACCAAGCCTAACAATAAACAGGAATTTATTGATATCGTAAATGACTATGGACGCTCATTACCAGGCAACTATACGTATAATGCAGAATGGTATGATATTTTCTTCACAGATATTCAGCCTGTACTGGACGGCAAAATTACGGCGGCAGATTATCTGAAGCAAGAACAACCGAAAATGCAGAAACTGCTGGATAAAGCGGTGGAGCAAGAGAAAAAATCACAGAAATAATGCGTAAATAGAGGAAAAAAGGATGATGTTAGTGGCTAAATATCATGCTGCTAACATCATCTTCATTCCAAATTAGAAACAGAGGTGAGCCCTGTGATAACCAAATCTAATCTCTACCGCAAAGAGAAGATATATGGATACTTATTTATTCTTCCACCTATTCTCGGTCTGCTAATCTTTACGTTATTCCCGTTTGTCTATTCGTTATACGGCTCTTTTACAGACTGGGACGGATTGGGACAAATGAATTTTATTGGTTTCGACAATTTTAAAGATTTATTTAGCGATGAGCTCTTTTATAAATCGATGTACAATACTCTTTTCTTAATGCTTGGTATTCCAATCGGTCTTGTGCTAGCTTTACTGCTGGCACTAGGTTTGAATCGCAAGATTCCAGGTACGACAACATTTCGTGTGATTTACTATATCCCGGTTATTTCTTCGTTGGCTGCCGTTTCTATTATGTGGAACTGGGCATACAACGGAGACTATGGTTTGGTGAACCAATTCCTCGAAATATTCGGTATTAAGGGTCCTAACTGGCTGATGGATAAGGATACGGTTAAACCGGCCTTGATTCTCATGACCGTCTGGAAGGGTCTCGGCTATACGATGCTGCTATATTTGGCAGCCCTGCAAAGCGTGTCTCGCTCTTATTATGAAGCAGCAGAGCTAGATGGAGCTAGCGGATTCCAGATGTTCCGCAATATTACATGGCCAATGGTGAAACCAGTAACCTTCTTCCTGGTCGTAACTAATATCATTGGTGGTTCGCAAATCTTTACTGAAATGAACATTATGACACCTACAGGGGGTCCGGAATACTCGTCCGCCTCAATCGTCTTTTATATTTGGGATAAGGCATTTAAAAACCTGCAAATGGGATATGCCTCCGCGATGGCTATGATTCTCGGCATCTTCATTTTTATCGTAACTTTGATTCAATTCAAAATGAATGAAAAATCGTCCTTTGATGGGGATTGATTTTCGCGGAAAGGAGTGAGTCTGATTATGTCCCATAGTCAAAAAACGAAAGTTACCAATACCATTATCTTTATTGTACTAGCGATTGGAGCGATTGTGATGATCGCGCCGCTGCTTTGGATGCTGTCCACTTCGGTGAAAGAAAAGCAGGATGTCTTTGCTCTTCCGCCAGTATGGATACCAGAGGTGTTCCAGTTTGGCAAGTATAAGGAAATTTGGGAAGCAGGACCTTTGTTAAGCGGGATCAAGAACAGTGTGATTGTGGCTGTAAGTGTTACCGTTATAGGTACCTTTACATCCAGTGTAGCCGCTTTTGCATTTGCAAAGCTGAGATTCCCTCATAAAAATAAACTGTTTCTGGCACTCATCGCATCTATGATGATTCCATACCCAACGGTTATGATTCCACAGTTTATGATGTTTTCCAAACTGGGCTGGGTGGATACACTGCTGCCTCTGATTGTTCCAGGTTTGTTCGGAAATGTAGTTATGATCTTTTTCCTGCGGCAGTACTTGCTTAGTGTACCAGATGCCATTATCGAAGCTGCTAAAATTGACGGAAGTTCTTATTTCCGACTCTATTCGTCGATTACGTTCCCGCTCATTAAGCCAGCAGTTGCAGCACAGCTTATTTTATGGTTCATGGGGATTTGGAACGATTATTTGGCACCGATTATTTACTTGAACTCACCAGAAACGCAGACACTGCAGCTGGTTATCGCGAATTTTAATGCGACTTACGCCATTCAGACGGACTATCCGCTTATCATGGCAGCATCAATTATAGCCTTGTTACCTGTACTGATTATATTCTTGATCTTCCAGAAACAAATTATTGAATCGGTTGCCATTTCGGGTGTCAAAGGCTAATTGACACTTGGAGGGTATGGATGAATGATGTAAGGCAGTCACAATATGTAATGGGTAAAGGAAGGAGGAGAATAACAGTTATGGTTATGCTGCTCATGCTGGGTCTATCCGGCTGTGGGGATAACACTCCGGACCCTGTGTATCCGCAGGCTCCGCCTCCCGATCACTTGTATGATCAAAGTACGATTAACGATGAACAGCGCTGGACCATTAACAATGCACATGACCCGGCGATTATCAAAACAGATCAAGGCTATTATGTCTACTCAACGGATGTAAAGACAGGTGGAGAATTGAGACCTGGTGTTATGGTACGCAAATCGACTGATCTGATTCACTGGAACTGGGTTCAGTATGCACTCCCCGGCATTCCAAAGGAAGCGGAGGCGTGGTCATCAGCAACCAATCTGTGGGCACCGGACATCATCAAGATGGGTGATACCTATCGGATGTATTACTCCGCTTCTACCTTTGGCAGCACACGGTCTGCGATCGGATTGCAGACATCCAGCTCCCCGGAAGGCCCTTGGAAGGATGAGGGGCTGGTCGTTAAAACGAGAGAGCATGACAAGCTGAATGCGATTGATGCCAATCCGGTGCTGGATGCAGAGGGAAATCCATGGATGGTATACGGCTCTTTTTTCGGCGGTATTTACATTACGCCGCTTGATCCCCTGACTGGAAAGCTTAAAGAGTCCGGCTATGGCAAAAATATCGCTGCCAGAGATCGGGCAACTGAGGACGGTGCTGTAGAAGGGCCTTACATTGTGTACAATCCAATGTTCCGTAAATACTACTTGTTCGTCTCGTATGATTCTTTGTTCGAGGACTACAATGTTCGCGTTGCTCGCTCAGATTCTATCACAGGGCCTTATGTGGACATGAATGGACATGACATGGCAGATACCAGCTATTTGCCTCAATACGAGATTGGAAACAAGGTATTGGGCGGTTATCGGTTCAGCGAAGGAGAAGGCTGGGTTGCGCCAGGTCACAATTCTGTCCTGAAGGACGGTGCGGATTATTATATTGTACATCATGCGCGGGGAGAAACGGACAAGAGCTGGCCGTACCTGCATGTACGCAAAATATTATGGACGGCAGAGGGCTGGCCGGTCGTCTCTCCGGAGCGCTATGCGGGGGAAAAGGAGCAGGATATACCCAAAAGGCTATTATCCGGCAACTGGGAGCGCATCGTGATAAGGCAGGAAGTAGATGGTCAGGTGGAAGCTGAACCGCTCCGTCTTGAAGATGGAGGGCGGGCAACCAGTGGTTCTCTTGAAGGTCACTGGAGCTTTGATGGCAAGCGTACTCTAACAATGGATTGGAGCGATACATCCGAAGGAACAAAGGAAGAACTGTTATTGCTTCCTTCATGGGACTGGGAGCTCGGTCGCCATACTCTAATTTTCACAGGTATGAATGAAAAGGGAATTTCCATCTGGGGAAAACGTATCAGCGATTAATTGTATGAACTACATACTACACATAGAGGAGAGAAAAACCATGAATCAATCTGTACCCTTTAATAATCCGGTCATTGAGCAACGGGCAGACCCTTGGATTTACAAGCATAGTGACGGATACTATTATTTCACCGGATCTGTGCCAGAGTATGACCGCATTGAGGTTCGACGAGCAAGTACTATTCAAGGCTTGAGTACAGCAGAGCCTGTCGCAGTATGGCACAAATATGAAACGGGCCCGTTAAGTGCGAACATTTGGGCACCGGAAATTCATTATATTAACGACAAATGGTACATTTATTTTGCAGCAGCTCGTACAACGGAGACGAAGGAAGGCCTGTTCGACCACCGGATGTTCGTGCTGGAAAATGATTCAGCTAATCCTCTGGAAGGGGAATGGGTGGAAAAAGGACAGATCAAAACCCGTTGGGAGACGTTCGCTCTCGATGCGACAACCTTCCAGCATAATGGAGTTCTGTATTATGTGTGGGCTCAGAAGGACCCGGACATCGTCGGTAATTCCAATCTGTATATTTCTGAAATGAGCAATCCGTGGACGCTGCGCGGTGAGCAGATCATGATCTCTACTCCTGAATATGATTGGGAAATCATCGGTTTTAAGGTGAATGAAGGAGCAGCGGTTCTGAAACGGAACGGGCGGAT
This sequence comes from Paenibacillus sp. FSL P2-0322, assembly GCF_037975315.1. NCBI lineage: Bacteria > Bacillati > Bacillota > Bacilli > Caryophanales > Paenibacillaceae > Paenibacillus > Paenibacillus sp. FSL P2-0322. Next base: position 2,079,881 of record NZ_CP150243.1, read on the forward strand.
CTTTATCAGTTATTCAGCTAGCGCCACAGACCACAATTATTGCATGGGCCTGTTGACAGCAGATGAGAATGCGGATTTACTTGATCCGAAATCATGGACGAAATCACCTGAGCCGGTATTCTGCACCAATGAGGAAACAGGACAATTCGGGCCAGGTCATAACAGTTTTACGGTTGCTGCTGACGGTAGCGATGTAATCGTATATCACGCCCGGAACTACAAGGAAATTACAGGTGATCCGCTGTATGATCCGAATCGTCATACACGTGTTCAGCCGTTCAACTGGAAGGAAGATGGAACACCTGATTTTGGTATTCCAGCACCAGATGGCGTTTCTGTTGATAAATAAGCGAAATCTATTATAGATGGTTGACGTGTTGCACAGCGGTACTGTAACTTTCTAGAAATCATAGGGAATTATGATTCGACTGCGTATAACAAGAGTAATAAGATATCTTCTGAGCCTTCAGGCTGGAGGATATCTTTTTGCTTTTGGGACGGCAATGAGGACTCTTTTCAAAAACTTCGATTTCTGCTATATTTAAATCGTAATATTTACGAATTGATCAAGGGGTGGAAATCTCGTGAACAAGCGGATTGATCCGTTTACCGTTAAAAAGGTTGAATACCTGCTGAATGGCTATATTGCGCTAAAGGTGCCAGGCTACGTGCGTTCTGACGTGCGGCTCATTTATCAAATAGAGGATAACTGTTTGATCTTGACGGAGGAAAGGCCTTCTAATGAAACTGAGTCGTGGGATCGCACGGACATTGTCCAATTTCGCTGGGAGGAAAATCATTGGCATGTATATGCCCGGCAAGAGGCTGAAAGCTGGCAGCGCGTAAAAGAGATTGCACCTAATCCGTGCTTTGAAGAACAGCTCGAACAGGTAGAAATAGATCCAGCAGGTATTTTTTGGACAGGTTAACGAAGTGCAGAATGATAAGTTCGGAAGATGGAGGTAGTGGGAGTCGTCCCGTTAAACTATATATGGAAGTAAACAGGCTGACCGTAACTCCTTATATGGAAGTTACGGTCATTTGTTTTGTCTGGGGTGGCACTGTCTAGTTTACGTTTCCATGTCTTGTCATGGGGCTTGTTACGGGCACTGTAAATCAGGGTATGTGAAACACAGAGCGTGATAACGAGTGGGGAGCGGTGTGTAGTGAATGAGCAGCAACGTAATGACAGACAAAGGCGTATAGATGAGCAGTATCGACCGGAACCTGAGATAAGACAAGTAGAGCGGGAGTGTGAAGCATTGTATCCAAAAGGCAGATCCCGAATTGCACTGACAGGCGCCAGTGGTTATATCGGGCATAATCTGCTGCAGAGGCTGACTGAGCATGCAGATGTCATTGCCTTATCCCGCAGTGGAGATCAGCGTAAAAATACAGAGCACGTGGAATGGCGCTCGTGTGATTTTTTTTCTATGGAGGATGCAAATCAAGGATTACATGGAGCGGATTATGCCGTATATCTCATTCATTCCATGCTGCCCTCGGCGAAGCTGACACAAGGAACATTTGAGGATATGGATGTGATTTTGGCAGAGCATTTTGCCCGGGCAGCGCGTAATAACGGGGTGAAGCAGATTGTATACTTGAGCGGTATCCTTCCCGAGCATACAAGTGAGGATGAACTATCCCGACATTTACGCAGCCGTCTGGAGGTTGAGCGTGTATTGAAGTCTTTTGGAGTACCTGTAACCACAATTCGTGCAGGCTTGATCGTCGGCCCACAGGGTTCATCGTTTCCAATTTTGCTCAAGCTCGTTCGCAGATTACCAGTCATGATTCTGCCTCGTTGGACCCGAACCAAGACCCACCCGATTGCATTGGAGGATATTTTGAATGCGCTGGATCGGAGCATCGGCAACCGCACTCTTGATGAACAAATTATAGACGTAGGTGGGCCGGAGGTTATGACATATAGAGAAATGATGCAAAGAACAGCGGAAATAATGGATAAAAAGCGTCGCTTTTTTAATGTGCCGTTGCTGACGATCAAACTGTCCCGCCTTTGGGTTACCCTAGTGACTGGAGCCTCCAAAGAGATGGCTTATCCGCTGATTGAAAGCTTGGCTCATCCGATGGTGGCGCAACGGAAACATAAGATTCAAGGCATCAGCGATGGGAAGATTTCCTTTGACAAAGCAGCTCGAACCTCACTCGAGCAGGAAGAAGAATATCGGCATAAGAAGAATTCCCATAGCAAGTCCAAAAAGCCGTTAAAGTCAGCAATTCGATCATTAAAATCTGATGTACGCTCGGTGCAACGGATCAAACTCCCGCCTGGTAAGGATGCAACATGGGCCGGGGAGCGCTATTTGGCCTGGCTTCCGGTCTTTGCAAAACCTTGGGTTCGTGTCGAGACACGGGGCCCGGATACTTATCAGTTGTATCTCTTGGGTAGTCGAAAGCCGTTGTTAGAAATGATTTATGACCGTGCGCAGAGCACCTCTGAGTTTGCACTCTATCGAATCACAGGTGGCACTTTTGCCACTGTAAAGGAAGACCATCGCGGCAGGCTTGAGTTCCTGCAAATTCCCGGTACAAATATTTGCGTCGTAGCCATTCATGATTATGTGCCATCGCTGCCTTGGTTTATTTATAAATATACACAGGCCAAAGTGCATTTGGGGGTTATGTATGCGTTTGGCAAGTATGTCAAGCGGTTGATTGATACAAATGTTTAATATTTTCCACGAGATGGAAGCTACAAATGTATGGTAAAGTGTAATATATACAAGGTTTTATCCAAATGTCCTATCCAAAGTCTCCTGTGCATACCGAATCCGAATCACACGAGGTGAGAAAAATGCTGCAATCGTTAAAAGCCATTGCTAATTACAGGAAAGAAAATGATCTGGCCTGGGATACACCGACTTGGTTAAAGCTGCTTGTTTCGGCTGAGGAGCGTATTGTAAATTTGGAACGCATTCGATCTATAGGTGAGTTAAAGGATGCCAATCCTGTACTGGATTACGTGGAGCGTACGTTGCTTATTTTGGACGGACTTCCATTGTCATTCTGGGTTAAAGAGCTACTGGAGGATGTATTGGTGTGGTCTGAGACAGCCAAAGGAGGTACAGTCCGCGAACGGCTACGCTGGCAGCATGAGGGCATTAATTTATTTGTACATAATATCGGCTCCTCCCAACTGTATGTCAGACAGGCCCAAGCGGAGTCCCCTGCGTACCCGCGCAATAGCATGACCCGAATTCTGATTGAGACGCATGGATTGATCGGGCAATATATACGGGGAGAAATTCCTTTTGCGGAAAATCGACTGCTGCTTGAAATTACTCGTAAGGGCTGGCTGAGCTCTGAGGAACTGGAGCTTGTTTTACGGGCCCTGAACGAGTGTATTATCGCCGGGGTAGAACCTGCATTATGGGACCAAGTACGCAGTGAAGTAGAGCAGCTGATCGGCTGGATTGCATGGGATAACGCACCTGTAGTCTGGAGTGTAAAGGAGCGACTGGAGAGATTACGGTCGGTTTCAATTCATGAAGGAGAGCCGTTCGAGCAGGCTTACACAGAACTAGAGCGGGAGTTGAATGTAGAGAAGGCGCTGGCTCCGTTGGAGAATCGGACACTTTGGTATGTAGAATCAGCTTTGCAGGATTTTTCACTTCAAGAACTGGTAAAGGTATTCTTACTCACATTGAGGGATGGGACGGGGCAGGAACAGCCTGCGACCGTTCGCCATATCAGTTTCGAATCGCTTATGAATACGATGTATTATGACTATCGTGGTGTCAAGAAAATTAACGTATATAAAAAACGAATGATAGAAAAATATTTAAGTGCACTGTCCTGGCAGGACATCTCAAAAGGGAAACGGAAGCATAATCCTCATTTGAGTGTGATCGTGGAGCATAAAGAGGAGCTGCCGAGTACTGTATTTTTTAATTTTGTATTTTCATCTGCGGCTGAGAAACTAATCGATTTTTGTATTGAAGCAGAAAAAACGCCTCTGTATGACAAAGCAGTCCTGCTGCTGTTCGATCTGTTCGGATTACGGCGTGATGCTTATGATCGCTTTCACAATGAGGAAACGTATCTTACAGATATGAACCAGACCGTAGATTACAAAAGGGTCATTTTGGATTACGTGACGGGAACCCGCATACTGGATATTGGACCCGGCGGGGGCGTGCTGCTGGATCTGATCGAACAGGAAAGACCAGATGCGAAGCCATTAGGTCTTGATATTTCTGTGAATGTCATTGAGGCACTTAAACGTAAAAAGCAATTGGAGCGCCATCGTTGGGATGTCATCAAAGGAGATGCGCTTCGGTTGGAGGAATATGTGGAAACGGGGAGCATGGACACGGTCATCTTCTCTTCGATTCTTCACGAGCTCTATTCCTACATCGAACGAGATGGAATTCGGTTCAATCCACAAACGGTGGAGGCTGCTTTGCAGAGTGCCTATCGTGTGCTTGCACCCGGCGGGCGTATCATCATTCGTGACGGTATTATGACCGAACCAGTAGAGCAGCGCAGACGAATTCGATTCTTGGAGCCGGACGGAATGGAATGGCTGATGCGGTATGCGCAAGATTTTGCAGGCCGCCACATTGAAATAGAGCGTGTGGGTGAGCATGAGGCTGTTTTGCCAGTGAACGATGCGATGGAATTTCTATATACCTATACATGGGGGGCGGAAGCCTATGTGCATGAAGTGCAGGAGCAGTTTGGTTATTTTACCCCGTCACAGTATGAAGAGTGTATCCATAACACACTTGGATCACAAGCGATTATCCGGGTGAGCCGCCATTATTTACAGGAGGGCTATGCCGAGGCGCTGTCCAGCCGTGTTGAGTTCATGGATGAGCAGGGCCAGCGGGTTCCTTTGCCAGACAGTACCTGTCTGATCGTGATTGAGAAGCCGAATAATAGGGCTGGAATTGCTGAATGATTTTTAATTTGAACAAGAGAATGCCTTCTGATTTGTGCCAAGCACGATTGGAAGGCATTTTTTAGAAAGCTAGTGGAGGTGTGTTCATGTATGTCCTCGCAGGTGGAAATATCCGGGTATGACCCGCAGTGGGCTGAAGAGTATATGCAAGAGCAAAGGAAAATTGTAGAGGCTCTCAAAGATGTATGTGTCGGCATAGAGCATATCGGTAGTACGTCCGTTCCTAATCTGGGAGCCAAGCCTATTATTGATATTATGGTTGGAGTAGAAGAGTTGGCAAGTCTTCAATCCGAACATCGAGAGCGTCTACAAGGGTTTCAATATGAATATGTATATAAGCCTGATTTTCCAGAGAGAGCTTTCTTTCGCCGTGGAGAATGGGGAGCTGGGACTCATCACTTGCATATTTACAAGTATAAAGGTGAGCATTGGGAAAACCATCTATTGTTCAGAGATTACTTAAAAGCGCATCCTGATAGCCTACGAGCGTATGATACTTTAAAAAAAGATTTGGCGTACCAATTCAAATATGACCGTGCAGCGTATACCGAAGCCAAAGGACCATTCATTCGGCAGGTGGTTGAGCGAGCGAAGCTTGAAAGATATAGGCAGGGACAGATGAATTCTTAGTACGCATGGACAAGGTGGAGGAATGATGAAGAATATGATGCTTGATGCACAGGTAACGCCGAATGGTTTAAAAGATAGAATGATGCTGCTGTCAGCGCTGGACATTATATTGTCTCCAGAAGATTGGTTACGCACGTATCGTATGCAGTCTGAATGGTCTGGTGATGTATGCCTGGGTGAGGTGAACAACGGCGCGGGAGATACGATTCATATGCTATGGACGCGTGGAGGTGTGCTGTTGAAGGGTTTTGACCACGAATCTCCTGTAAGTCCTCATGCGAGAGACGAATATGAGGTCTGGCCGGGCATGTACGACGGTGTGCCTGATGATATGATGGAGCTCTTGGAAGACGAAGCCCTGGAGAAGGAGGACGTTACCTTTTGTATGTGGAGGGAAGCGGAAGATAAGGAGTGGCGTATGGGCAATGCGAACATTCCCGAGGCGTATGACGATGGCTCATCCTTTTTGCTGGGGAAAATTATAGTTACACCGGAGGAATATCAGGATTGGGCTGAAAGTTACTATGAGTTGCCGATTTCTCTAGGGGTGGTAAGCCAGATTTTCAACGGCGTTCCGGTCACTGCACAGATGATCTCTGCGCTTCATCCACAGCGTAACGTTACGGAAGCGATAAAGGAGCTAAAGCAGCTTGGCGTTCAGGTGCATGAAATCTAAGAATACAGATTTGTTTTTCTTGACAAGTTTTGTATATAATACAGGAGAAATGGCTGGGTAATCACCTTGAATTAAAGGAGCTGTGTTGAAGATGTCCAAACGTTTGATTCCTTACATCACGATGGATGGAAATGCAAAAGAAGCAATCGAATTTTATGAAGAGGCATTGGATGCTCAACTGCTTTTTATTCAAACCTTTGGGGAAATGCCGGAAAACCCCGATTTTCCCATTCCCGCAGAGGTCAAGGAACGTGTGGGACATGCTACCCTTAAAGTGGGTGAGACAGAGCTCATGTTTTCTGATACCTTTCCCGGATCACCGTTTAGCAGCGGAAATCAGGTGAGTATCTGTATTACAACCGATAGTGTGGAGCAAGCTCAAAAAATGTTTGATGCTCTACAGCAAGGAGGACAGGTGGGAATGCCTTTGCAGGAAACCCATTTTAGTCCCGCTTATGGGAATGTAACAGACAAGTTTGGTGTCACCTTTCAAATGTTCACAGAGGCTCGGTCTTAAGAAATGGAAAACGGCTCGATTCCGCTACTTTAGCGATCTGGCCGTTTTTTTTACGTATAGTTCAATTCCTAGAATAAATAATGATTTTATTATTGTTGAAATAGAAACAAAAATATATTATATTATGTTGTTAATGCACCAACGGGTGGGAGGACAGGCCATGAACAAAGAAGAACAGGTCATAATGGGTTTCAGGGACTTATATAACAAGATGGTTTGGCTTAATAAGGATAAGATGGAAGACAGTCTTAAGGGTTATAAGTCTTCTGAAGTACATTGCATCGAATACATTGAAAGAAATGTAGATTCCAACGTGACAAAACTTGCGGAGTCCCTTTATATGACTAGCGGTGCCATAAGTAAAATAACTAAGAAGCTCATAAAAAGAGGCATTATCGAAAGCTACCAGAAGCCGGATAACAAGAAAGAAATCTATTTTAGGCTTACGGAGCAAGGGAAAGTAATCTATAAAATCCATGAGGAACTGCACAAAGAGTTTCAAGAGCGGGATAAAGCTGTATTTGAGCAGGTAACTGAGGAGCAATTTGACAGTATGATTAGCTTCCTGGAAAAGTATAGTAGGCATTTGGATGCAGAAATAAAGAAACAGGGTGTAGATATTAAGTCGGAATAAATTTGAATAATGAAAATCAAACCACAGGCAGCTGGGTTCTATTGAGAACGGGCTGCATTTTTTTTGCTACTTTTTTGTTGCCGAGGAAGCAAAACTGTGATACGATATTTTTGCTTCCAAGGAAATAAAAACATAGCTTTTGAGGGGAGAATTTAATGTTCAAATTTAGATCACACCATGAACAGAACACAGAACAAACCGTAGATAAACACGCTTTAATATTCGGTCTTATCTCTGTGTTTCTTTGCGGAATAGGCTTCAGTATCATAGCACCTGTCGTCCCATTCTTAGTACAGCTTTATATAAGCAATCCGGGACAACAAGCTATCGTTGTCACGTTGCTGACCTCTGTTTATGCCTTCTGCGTGTTTTTTGCGGCCCCCGTACTTGGAGCTCTGAGTGACAAATATGGCCGTCGTCCATTGCTCTTAGTATGCCTTTTGGGTTCCGCAATCGGGTACTTGGTTTTTGGCATAGGAGGAGCTCTATGGGTACTATTTGCGGGACGCATAATAGAGGGGATAACAGGTGGGAGCATAAGCACGATCTTCGCATATTTTGCAGACATCATTCCTCCAGAACAGAGAACCAAATACTTTGGATGGGTGAGTGCGGTTGTAGGTGTAGGCACTGTCATTGGTCCAACTGTAGGCGGATTACTTGCCAAGTTTGGTTATTCTGTACCTATGTATTTTGGAGCAATCATAACTTTATTGAATGTTGTTTATGGATTCTTTTTTATGCCAGAGAGCCTTGCCAAGAATAATAGACTGAAAGAGATTACCTTTGTAAGACTGAATCCATTTACACAGCTTGCAAACATACTTTCCATGAAAAACTTAAAAAGGCTACTTGTCTCGGCGTTCTTACTTTGGATACCCAACGGATCTTTACAGGCCGTTTTTTCACAATTTACAATGGATACCTTCGGTTGGAAGCCTGCACTAATCGGACTTATGTTTTCAATTATGGGCTTCCAAGACATCATTTCACAAGGTTTCATCATGCCAAAGCTTTTGATAAAACTTAATGATAAACAGATAGCAATTCTTGGAATGGTTTCGGAGATTATAGGCTACAGTCTTATTGCGCTATCTACTTTGTTCTCATTCTATCCTCTTTTTATCGCTGGAATGTTTATATTTGGTTTTGGTGATTCGATCTTTGGGCCTTCATTCAATGGGATGCTCTCCAAGTCTGTCGATTCTAGTGAACAAGGAAGGATTCAAGGAGGTAGTCAATCTATTCAGGCTTTAGCAAGAATGATTGGGCCTATCATTGGAGGTCAAATCTATGTATCACTTGGTCATGCCGCACCCGCTTTTATGGGTATGATACTTATAGCAGCGGCAATACCAGTTTTATATAAGCGAACGCAAGTAAATGAGGATTTTGCAAAAATCCCATAAGCGACTTCCAATGAACAAGATATAGATCGAAATGGTATAGTTCGTCTATATCTTGCACTTCGGAGCGACTGGAATCGAATTTTGCAAAATCCTGAAATATGTAAACTATCTACTTTGTTTACAGTCTGAGCCATCCGCATGCGGATGGCTCTTCATAGTATCACCTTGCTAAATTAATTTCACGTATTTGTACTTATACGCCAAAATTAAAATCATCATCTGTCAGCGGCTCTACATTCATCGCCCGCACATAGCCGTTTCCTTTTTTAGAAAAGAAATCATGCTGCTTAGTGTGGGTGCTGATACCGTTGAATACAATGGGATTAACTTCTTCTTCTTCAAACAGTGGATCAAAGCCCAAGTTCATCATGGCCTTGTTGGCGTTGTAGCGCAAAAAGACTTTCACATCGTCTACGAGTCCAATAGGAGTGTAAATTTGCTCGGTGTATTGTTCCTCGTTATTGTGCAAGTAGCGGAGCAAGCCTACCAGCGTCTGGTAAAGATCACGTTGTTCTTCCTCGGCCAATTCTGCATAAATCTCCTGTGCCAGTACACCTACGTACACACCGTGAATACTTTCATCCCGCAGGATCAAATCGATAATTTCTCCACTGCATGTCAGCTTACCCTGGCCCGCCAAATAAAGAGGGTAGAAGAAGCCGCTATAAAATAAATAGCTTTCTAAAAGCACCGACGCTGCCATCGCGAGATACAGGTCTTTGGGTGTGTGGATATTCATATAATACTGACGAATGGTTTCTGCCTTGGTTTGGAGATGTGAATTTTCTTCCACCCAGCGGAACACACCGTCAATTTCTTCCGTGGAAGCTAGCGTTGTAAAGATGCTACTGTACGACTTGGCATGAATTTGTTCCATCATCGCCATAAAGCTTAGTACGGCTTTGCGTTGCAGTCCGTCCACATGCTCCATAATTTGCGGCATACCCACGCCGCCTTGAATGGTATCCAGTAGCGTCAATCCGCCCAGCACCTTCATGTAGGCTTCTTTTTCGATATCACTGAGGGTTACCCAGGACATTTTATCGTCAGACAACGGGATTTCATCATCCGTCCAAAATTGCATAATGTTCTGGTTCCAGAACATCAGTGTGAAATCATCGTCCGAGCGATTCCAGTTTACAGCTTGTATACCTGTCATTGTTAGCATTCTCCCTTCAGCTTGCGAGATTCCCTGGAAACACATATTGAAATAGTGCAGGCGAATCATCGTATGCTTGACATACGGAAGCTGTATCCGCGAGGGTCTTGTCCAGTCCCGTAAAAGGTCTGAACCACACGCTGGATACAGCTTCTAATGCAAAGCATCCATATCTATTCAAAATCTAATTTTTATACTACAGCTTGTTACCACTTATGCTTTAGATGGAGCAGGTGAGGCACTCTTCCACAGACAGCTTTTTGGTGCGTGTGTAGTATAACGATTTAAGTCCTTTGTGTGCGGCGTACAGATAGCAACGTGCTAACTGACGCGTAGTCACGTCACTGTTCACATGAAGCACGGTCGAAATTCCTTGGTCCACGTGCGGCTGGATTTCTGCAATCAGATCAAGCACTTTGAACTGATCCATTTGATAAGCGGATTTATAGAAGAACACGTTATCCTTTTGCAAATAAGGCATTGGATAGTAGGTCGTCGAATTGGCATAGGTACGGGTTTCAATCTGCTCAACAATCGGCATGACGCTGGATGTTGCATTTTGAATGTACGAAATGCTAGCAGTCGGCGCAATTGCCATACGATAGGCGTGGTACAGGCCATTTTTCATCACATCTGCTTTTAATTTGTCCCAGTCCGCTGAAGTCGGAACATAGATGCCTTTGAACAACTCTTGCACACGTGCAGTTGTCGGACGATAATCTGTGTTCAGGTATCGGTCAAAATATACGCCTGTCGCATAATCCGATTCCTCAAATCCATAAAAGCTTTGTCCAGCTGCTTTCGCGATTTCCATACTCTTTTCGATGGAATGATAGTTCATCGTCATGAAGAAGGTACGGACAAAGTCTTTTGCTTCATTGCTTTCATACGCAATTTTGTTTTTGGCAAAGTAGCCGTGCAGATTCATAACACCCAGACCGACGGAGTGCATTTCACGGTTCGCTTTCGCAACACCTGGTGCATTAGCTACTTGGGTCATATCGCTGACTGAGGTGAGCGCGATCATACCCTCATGAACGGATTCGCGAATTTTACCATGTTCCATCACATTTACAATGTTCAGAGAAGCCAGATTACAGCTCACGTCCCGGCGGATAGTATCCTGTTGTCCGTAATCTGTAATTTCGGAAGTTTCCTGCAACTGGAAGATTTCCGTGCATAGGTTCGACATCTTGACTTGACCCACGTTTTTAAGAGCATGTGCCTGGTTCGCGTTACTTTTGTTCATGATATATGGATAACCAGACTCCAACTGAATCATGGCAATTTTCGTCAGCATGTCACGTGCGCTCATCGCTATTTTTTTCTTCACCCGATCGTCAGCAAGCAGCGTGTCGTACATTTCATCCAAATCCATGTCGTCCAGATGCGTTCCATAGGCTTTGAACACACTGTAAGGAGCAAATACATGCAGCGGTTCATTATCTTGAGCCAGCTTGTAAAAGCGGTTTGGCACCAGCAATCCAATAGAAAGTGTCTTGAGACGTACTCTTTCGTCAGCATTGATTTTTTTGCTATCCAGGAACTCAAGCACGTCCCATCCGAAAATGTTGTAATAGGCTGCGCCAGAACCTTTACGTTGTCCCATTTGATCTGCGTAGGAGAAGCCGTCTTCCATCAGCTTCAGCACAGGCATTATGCCTTTTGCTGCGCCTTCTACACCCTTAATCGCTTCACCGCGTGCCCGCAGCTTCGACAGATTAACGGCAACACCTCCGCCGATTTTGGACAACTGCATGCAGGTGTTCAGCACATAGTTGATTGAGTTCAGGGAGTCGTCCATTTCGAGCAGGAAGCAGGATACCAATTCCCCACGGCGGCTTTTGCCTGCATTCAGGAAGGTTGGCGTCGCTGGCTGGAGACGTTGCTCCATCATCGAGCGGGACAACAGGCGTGCCGTATCGGCATTACCGCGTCCTAAATGCAGCGCGACAGCAGCAACCCGGTCAGGGTAATGTTCCAAATAGACTTTACGGTCGTTACTCTTCATTGCATAGTCAGTATAAAACTTCGATGCTGCCATATAGGAAGGAAATTTAAAATTATAGCTATGAGTGATATGGAAAATATCATTAATTTCGTCAGCCGTGTAGCTGTTATAGAAATTTTCGTAATAATCATTCTCAATCATATACAGCACTTGAGCGGCTGTGTCAGCAAACTTCAAACTCCGTTCCTGAACTTCCTTCATAAATTCCGCTACAGCCTCTTGGTCCTTTTCCAATTGGAAAAAGCCGTCTGTATCGCGTTTCATCAACATGTTGTTCAATTCAATATGCCGCAACTCGGCTCACCTCCTGTTTAAAACGCTCTACATCTCCGAACGTTCCAGATAATTCAAATTTACTAATTACGGGGACATTATAGTGGTCGGCAATCAAATCCGCACTTTTGGCAAATTTCTCACCCCAGTTACGGTTGCCGCTTGCAGCTACACCAACAAGGTTTTGTGCATTTTTTTTCAAAAAGGAAGATACCCTCTCAGGTATCTGCCCAAACCCGGTTGTATATGTAATAAGTACGTAAGGTTCTTCTATAGTCATTTGCTCCTCGATCTGAACCGCTGGAAGCTTGAGCTTGTTTATGAATCTTTTTACATTGCCGGTCTTGGAATCATATGCAATCAGCATGGTATGCAACCTCCTTAAACAATTAACGAAAAAAGAAAACGGCATTGCCTGAGATCCATCATAGCTGGAATCCCTTGCTGGCTGTACCATTTAAAATTTTTGACTCTATATTTACATGTATTTTCATACCTGTATCTTCAAGATATCGGGCATAAATACGTTTTTTACACTATATTTAGAGTACATTCTCTATTTTATATCTATATATAGTTTTGTCAATCGGTCTAGAGGGGATCAGCGGACCCAGATCGGGTATAAGTCCAAGCGGGGTGCGGAAAAGAGCGAAAGAACTTTTTTTTCGTAAGTATGTTAAAAAAGTATTGGAGTTTTTGAGGGTGAAGATGTACGATTTGTCAATGGGCAATAGAATGGAAAATTTACATTTTACTGTAGAAAGGATGAAGCAAATGGGAAGTGATTTTATGGAATTTCAATCGTTTAATATGATCTTTTTTATCGTATTTGGACTCATTGCTTTTGTAATGATTATGGGAATTGTCAAAACGATAGGAGCGGGCCTGTCCAATCAAGCAGCCGAACGGGTACAACGTTCATGTAAGGTTGTGGATAAACGGACGAGAGTGCGTGGGGGATCAGGCGATTTTTCAGCTTCGACATATTATTATATCACCTTTGAGTTTGACGGGGGTGAGCGTATGGAGCTGGAGGTGAAGGATACGGACTTTGGTATGATTGTGATCGGGGATCGTGGGGAGCTTCATTATAAAGGTACACGTTTTCTAGAGTTTGTGAGAGTAATGGAAGCGTAAAGGTGTTGGCGGGGAGATAGTATTGCCAAAACAAATACATAATTGGAGGGAAGATTACGATGCCGCATATCATTGGAAAACGAATAGTATTGAGAGAATACCGTCAAGAAGATGTACCAGATATCCGAAAATGGGTCAATGACCCGGAAATCACACGTGGTTTAAGCGACGTGTTTATCTACCCGCATTCACAGGTGAATAGCGAATCCTTTGTGCAGATGATGATTGACGGCAACCCCGAGATCAAAGGTTTTGTCATTGCGCATAAAGACACACTGGACTATATCGGACAACTGGATTTATTCAAAATCAACTGGGTAAATCGGCACGCTACCCTTGGTGTTGTGATCGGGCGTGAAGGTGACCTGGGCAAAGGTTACGGACGGGAGGCGATCCGGCTGTTACAAAAATTCGCATTTCATACGCTGAACCTGCATCGGCTGGAGCTGGAGGTCTATGCGTTCAATGAACGTGCATACCGTTGCTATTTGGCATGCGGCTTCAAGGAGGAAGGTCGGCTACGGGAAAAGCTATTCAGGGAAGGGCACTATTATGACATTATTCAGATGGGGATTTTGCGCGGTGAATACGAGGCTGCAGAGCAAGCGACGGAATCCTGAGAGTGCAACCTCATAAGCTATTTTACTCCGTCAGCTTTCTTCAATTTTTTATGAGTGAAATCACGGGGACTACGCTCATCCTTTTTCTATTAGCTAAAGGACTTTCTTTGCAGAGTGCGAACTTCTTACTAGTTGTATTCTTTGTAAGTATTTTTTTGTTTGAGATACCCACAGGGGCTATTGCAGATAAGTATGGAAGAAAAATTTCTGTTATTTTGGGACTTTGTTGTTTTCTACTCTATAGTGTGTTGTTCGCTTGGACAGATCATATCGGGGTGCTTGTGTTTGCGCAAGTCTTTGGGGGTCTGGCTATATGTTTACAATCAGGTTCGTTGGAATCATGGGTTGTGGAAAATAGTGATAAGCCCATGGAAGTTCTTTTTACAACCTCTAACAGTATACAGTACATTTCGGGATTTATTTGTGGTCTGTTGGGGGCCTTCCTCGCAACTTTTAACTATTCACTTCCATGGGCGGCTAGCATTTTATCTATTATTGTATGCATTTTTCTATGCTCCTTTTATATGGATGAGGAGAATGTTGCTCATCGAAAGACGTCTACTACTCGCATTAAAACGATTATCGGAGAAAGCGTCCGTATCGGTTTTGAAAATAAGTCTATCTGGATTGTGTTTATGATTGGCTTATTTATCAGCTTTTCGAACTCGGCGGGGAATACATTTCAACAGCCACGTCTGGTTGGCCTTTCTGAACAAGGGATTTGGATTATGGGGTTTATCAAGGCAGGGTATTCACTATGTATGACTTTGGGAAGTTACCTGGTTCGAAAGCTAGGCGCACGATACAGTGATGTACATATACTCATGTATGCTTGCGGTATGATTGGGATATGGCTCATTTTAGCCGGTGCGTTCAACACATTTTATCCTGTACTGCTTACCTTTTTGATCTATGAAATTGGGCGCGGCATGTATCCGGTTGCCAAACAAATTTTTCTGAACAAAAGAATCTCTAATGAGTATCGTTCTACACTACTATCTCTGGATTCTGCGATTTCACAATTAGGCATGTGCGTAGGTTTAATCGTGACAGGTATCATCAGTCGTAATTTTACGGATTTGTCTTCCGATCAAACACCTATTCAAATATCTTGGGTGATGTGTGGCGGGATTGCGTTGATTCCTATCATTTTATTGTTTCACGTCAATCGTGTTTCAGGCAAAAGTAATTCTTGGAAAGAAAAAGAAACCAAACAGAATGTTTAATATAAAAGTTAATGTAGAAGGGCTGAACAGCATTGTCTGTCAGCCCTATAATATTTCATTAAAAAGCAAACCCTATTTTTCGCCGTACCACAGTTTCAGGCGATTTTGGATTAGGCCAGTGTAGATTTCTTCAGCTTTTGGCACACCCGCCTGATCCAGCTCTTGGAGCATGCGGTCATACACAGCGTCGAACTGATCTGGCTTGGCGAGTACGGCCTCAGGAATCCGTTTGCGTACAATGTCCTGTGACTTCTGATAAATAACATTGTAATTTGTATTGGTCGGAACAGGCATGTTGTAGGCAGCCCCCCACTCTTTTACCGGAAAATCCTTTTCGTTCGGGAACAGGTCTTTCCACGTCTGGGCTTTGTATGCCTGAAGGGACTCTTTTTCGGCTTGACTATAATTTTCGGTAATCATCTCTGGATAATTGGTTGTGTAATAGTTGCCAGAAGGGTCCTTTACGCTATCGCCGTAATGTGGCCCCCATATCCAGTACAAACCGATTCCTGACTCTCTACTAAAAGAAGCATTATCGGTGTTTTTACGTTGTTGCACATCCGCCGGAATGACACGTTTGCCGTTCTCTACATTGTAATGCTGGCCTTCAATTCCCCAATTGCGTAAAATTTGCCCTTCGTCGGAGGCCAGAAAATCCAGAAACTTGATAGCTCGCACCGGATTTTCACATGAGGTTGTAATTCCGATCCCGGATGCGGTATCGAAGCCAATGGGCTGGAGGGAATGATCCTCGTATTTCTCATTTAAAGTGACTGGAAAATGGGCGTAAGTGAATTCATCCTTACCTGCTGCCTTGAGCGCATTTTCGGCATCTTGATAGTTCCATTCCTGATCAATGAGTCCGATGACACGGCCTGCGGCGATTTTGGACTTATACTGATCACTTTTTTGCACAAAAGTATCCTTATCCAACAGTCCTTCATTGTACATATGGTTCAACCAACGGAAATATTCACGTTCTTCTGGGCGCTTGTAGTGAAGAATGGCTTTGTGTGTTTTAGGATCAATATAATATTCGCCATCGTCGGGTCCACCTGTAGCAGTAACAGCCGGGTTAGTCACTGTAATTTGAATTTTCCAGTCTTCGGCATCAAGTGATAGGGGGATGGTTCGCTGGCCATTGGTAGTAGGGTATTTGGCGACATAATCTTTAAGTGCTTTTTCAAAATCTTGAACGGTGCGGATTTTAGGATATCCAAGCTTCTTAAGTGCCTGATGCTGGATTTCGAAGCCGGCTTGTGCATCAAACGCGATGTGATCCACACCCAAATTGGTCGGGATCGTGTAGATGGCTGGATCTTCACTACTATATTTAATACGATTAAAATAGTCTCCATACACTTTCTTAATGTTAGGGCCGTATTTGTCAATGAGGTCGGTTAGGTCAATGAGTGCTCCGGCATCGACCAGCTTGCCAATGTCTGATTTGGGGTACACGAGATCTGGATACTCTCCGCTCGCTGCCATTAAAGCAAACTTTTCCTCGCCTCGGCCATTGACAGCATGTTCAGCATTTAGCGTAACGCCCGTTTTCTTGATAATTTCCTGCCCGACAGCATCCTTCATGTTGTTCCAGTTAGAGCTGGAATCACCGCCAAAGAAAGTAAATGTAATAGGGCTGGTGTCATTAGGATCTTCCTTTTCTGCCTTACTGCCTGTTCCGTTCGCACAGCCCGTTGTAACGAGCAGCAGCAAAGACAGGAGCAGGATGGAGCTCTGACGTACCGACCTGTTCATGAACATTTGCAAATCCCCCTTAATAAGTATGATTTACACAATGTAAGTGCTTTCAATAGTAAATTGTAGGAAATAAAAAACCTCACGTCAAGTTATTTATAATTGTTTGTTATGCGGTTTGTTTTTTTATTAAGCAAACATATTTTGGTGGAGGGTGTGGATTTGTACAAATCTATCATTTGATGATCTAAAACAAAGTATGCTACGATGGTACCAGTTTATAGGTACACCCGTGTATTAGAAAGGTTAAGGTAGAAAAAGATTCCGAATAGGGTTGGGTGAGAAGATGCGTGGAAAAGTAACGTTGCAAGAAATTGCGGATGCGGCGGGCGTTTCAAAGTTCGCTGTTTCGCGTGCACTGTCAGGCAAACCCGGTGTAAGTGACGAAACAAGGGCGGTTCTGGTCAAGCTTGCTGCCCAGATGGGCTATTTTCGCAGTCATCCCAAAATGACAGGGGTAGAGCCTCGGGACACAGATCCCAGAGAATGGTCGGGTACCGTGCTAGTGTTATTTCCGAATATTAGGTACCAGAACAGGGAATCCAGGTACTGGGGGCCTGTATTTGAAGGGATTTCCGAGCGTCTGAACCGTAAGGGTATGGATATGATCACGTTAACGGAGCCCTCGACTGAAGATACGTTTTCTCTACTGAACCCGGAGGCGATTAAAGGGATTATCACAGTAGGAACGATTTCAACTTCGTTGTTGCTGAACATTTATCGGATGGGTATTCCGGTCGTTATGGTAGATCATTGGGATTCTGCATTTTTAAGTGATACGGTGTTTACAGATAATCGCACATGCATGAGTGAATTAATGAAGGACTTGCTGTGCAGGGGCTATACCCGCTTTCAGTTTGTGGGTCATATTGATGACGCTCACAGTTTCTACGAACGCTGGGAAGCTTGTCGTTCCACACTGGAAATGAGCGGAGTAGAATTGCGGCAGAATAAAGCCCTTCTTCACGGAGGAGCGCAGGCGCTTGCTGAGGAAATGGACAAGTTGTCTGAGGACGAACTGCCTGAGGTTTTTGTATGTGCTAATGATGTGACTGCTGCGCAAGTCGTGGATGTGCTGAAAGAAAAGGGGATTGACGTTCCGAGGCGTTGCGGAGTGACCGGGTTTGACGATACGAATGAACAAATGCCGATTTATGCCACGGTGAGAGTGGATAAGGAATTGCTGGGAATGCGTGCAGTGGACCAGTTGTTGTGGCGCATAACGAACCCGGACTCGCCTGTCGAGAAAAAATTGCTACATGCTGAGCTATTCGTACGGGAAGTTCATGCACCCCGGATCAGTCGGGAAAATGATGACCGTGAGCGTCCCATCAGCACAATCACATATAGTTAATGTCCAGATACGTGTTATGACACCATACACCGTGAAGACGAAGGAGGTCGCTTTTAGCCTGTTTAGGGGCAGAGGGCGACTTTTATTTTGTATTTTGTCATTTGTTCCAAAAAACAATTGACTACTTTGTTAGCTTAATGTTATTTTTGTTATGTTACTGATGAATCCAGATGTTCCCAATCATGCTTATAGGGAGGCTTGTGACGATGGTTAATGTGATAGGGTTGGAGGGCTGGAGGTTTAGGGAAGCACAAAGTGATGAGTGGCTCAGCGCGAAAGTGCCGGGTTGTGTGCATACCGATCTTTTACGACATGGCAAAATTCCTGATCCGTTTATCGGTATGAACGAGATGGAGGTACAGTGGATTGATAAGCAGGATTGGGTATATGAAGCCCATTTTGAGATAAATGCAGATCAGCTTCAATGTCAATGTGTAGAGTTGGTGTTGGAAGGTCTGGACACATACGCGGATGTAAAAGTGAATGGTCAATCTGTCTTGTCAGCCAATAATATGTTTCGGGTATGGAGACAAGATGTGACGGCATTTGTTCAGCAAGGGGAAAATCGGCTGGAAATCAGTTTTCGTTCTCCGATTGCTGAAGATGTACCCAAGCTGGAAAGCTTAGGTTATGGACTCCCTGCACCCAATGATCAGTCCGAGATAGGTGGTTTGTCCGACAAAAAGGTAAGCGTTTTCGCACGTAAGGCTCCCTACCACTATGGTTGGGATTGGGGACCGAGGCTGGTGACGAGCGGTATCTGGAGAGAGGTCCGGATCGAAGCGTGGTCCGGTCTGATCGTGAGAGACTTGTTTATTCGACAGGACGAGGTGAATTCGGTAGGGGCTAAACTCATGGCAGTGGTAGAGATCGAAAATGCAGATGAGATTAGAGATGCCAAGTTGCGTATTTCCGTTGACGGGAAGGTGTGGTCCAAGCCAGTTCGGCTGCTGAAGGGGAAGCAGACGGTGGAGTTGGAGCTGGAGATGAAGAAGCCGAAGCTGTGGTGGTGCCGTGGGCTGGGGGAGCCGCATCTATATACGTTTGTGGCCGAATTGGTGGAACAAGAACAAGGAGCTGTAATCGCGGAAAAATCAGTAAAAACGGGGCTGCGTTCCATCCGTCTTGTACGTGAACGGGATGCAGCAGGAGAGAGCTTTTATTTTGAGCTGAACGGAATTCCAGTGTTTGCAAAAGGGGCTAACCATATTCCGAATGACAGCTTTGTCACTGAAGTTACGATGGAACGATATCGGTATGAAATTGCCAGTGCAGCAGCCTCGAATATGAATATGTTGCGGGTGTGGGGTGGCGGTATTTATGAACAAGACGTATTTTATGAGCTTTGTGATGAATACGGTTTGCTCGTGTGGCAAGATTTTATGTTCGCCTGCAGCATGTACCCAGTGGATGAGGATTTTATGGACAATGTGGCACAGGAAGCCGAGGACAATATCAAGCGGCTGCGTCATCATCCCTGCATTGCCTTATGGTGCGGCAACAATGAGATCGATTCTGCATGGGCGCATTATGAAGAGAACGGAGGCTGGGGCTGGAAAAAGGACTACACACCTGAGCAACGGGAGCGCCTGTGGGATGATTATGAAACGCTCTTTCATCGGATTCTACCGGAGGCGGTACACACCTGGTCTGCGCAGACGGCATATTGGCCCTCCTCCCCGCTGATTGACCTGACGAGAGATCGGAACCAGCATGCCCATCGGTCTTCAGCTGCAGGTGATATTCATTATTGGGGTGTATGGCACGCGTCTGAGCCGTTTGAGAATTACCATGTCCATGTGGGTCGTTTTATGAGTGAATATGGTTTTCAGTCCTTTCCAGAATACAAGTCCGTTCGTACTTATGCGGAAGAAAAGGATTTGGAGCTGGAATCTGCGGTGATGCTGGCACATCAGAAGAACAGCGCAGGCAATCGTCTGATTAAAGAATATATGGGGCGGTACATGCGAGAGCCAAAGGATTTTACAAGTTTTCTTCCCATGAGCCAAATTTTACAGGCAGAAGCAATGAAAGCAGCTATAGAGGCGCATCGTCGTCACAAGCCTTATTGCATGGGAACATTATACTGGCAAATGAATGACTGCTGGCCCGTTGCCTCCTGGTCGAGTATGGACTATTTTGGTCGTTGGAAGGCGTTCCAATATACGGCTAAGCGCAGCTTTGCCGATGTGCTGTTGAGTGCAACAGATACAGAACAGGGGAATAAGGCCCTGCATCTGGTCAACGATACACTAGAGCGGATATCAGGAACGCTGCGGCTGACGCTTTTGCATATCCGTAGCAGCCAGGCTATTCGTGAAGAGAACGTTAAGGTAAAGCAACCAGCAGGCGGTGCAGGAATTGTACATATACTGCCTATCGACAAATGGCTGAGTGGCTTGAACCGTGCGGAGCATATGCTGGTCGCGTGTCTGACGCAGAATGATGAACAGGTGGCCTCTGGTGAAATTTATTTTGCAGACACAAAAGAGATGGATTTACCGCAGGCGAAAATTGAAGTGACAGAGATTCAGGGAAGCGGGGGCAGCAGATTCATGCTGTGTTCGGATGTACTTGCTAGACACGTGTGGCTATCGGCAGAGCAGGAAGGTATTTTCAGCGACAACCATCTGGATCTGGCTCCTGGTATTCCAAAAACAGTGGAATTTTTGGCCTTGCGCAACGGTGCCTCAGTATTTGAGGCAGCTGCGCCGGGTACATTGACAGTACATTCATTGGTCAATTGGATACAAGGTTAGACAGAAGTAAAAGCTTATCCGTCTTTAAGTAGATGATGGATAAGCTTTTTTTATAATATAAATTTATTTTATGATATGTAGAGCGTTTTCATAATGTTAATATACATAACAAAAGAGGGTTTTCGACTTAAGTGATAACAGATCATTTGTAAGAAATCTATCTATTTAGCATCTAATTTTGGTAGAATAGGTTCAAAGTATAATCAAATCCGCATTAAAACTGACATCACGAGTATGCTTAGTGTTGAGCGAAGCCCTATAGAGAGGGTCATGAAAGCATTAGGCGGCAGGGGGAGGACATGATGCGAAAGAGCTGGTACAGGAGATTGCTTTTTTCCTATTTTCCGATTTTTATGTTGACGGTGTCGATCCTCATTTTTTTATCCTTCCTGATTGTAAACGAAATATCGCGCAATGAAACTGGAAAGGCGAATCGGATTACAACCGGATTTGTGATGGACAGTGTGGAGAAGTCGCTGACAAAGGTAGAAATGGACGTATTAAGCGAGGCGGAGACGAACAAGAGCTACAGTTCTTTTCTGAATGGGCAGGCGCAAAGTGGCAGCACGATGCTGTATGGGCTGGTTGGAAGCCTACGCGCGCTTAAGGATAATCATGAACTGGTACATTCCGTTTATATTTATCGAACGAAGGATCACACGGTGTTAACGAGAAGTGGACTTCAGGATGCTTCGACATTCATTGATTATCCGTATATTGAGCAGGCTCTTCAGTCGGAGGATCGGCAGTGGTCACCTGTGCGGGAATGGACGGAGCCGGGAACACATACGTCAGAACGTGTGATTTCGATGCATAAGCGCCTCCCGTTGCCTTTTGGAGGACAAGGGCTGCTGGTAATCAATATCGGTGTGTATCCGTTGCAGCAAATGATTGGTCAAATGACGAATCCGACAGTTTCCTATCTGGTGATTAATGATGCTAGCGGTCAAACCATTTATCCAGCTGCATCCGGTACAAAAGATGCTGTAAAAGCAGAGGACGGGCAGCAACTGACTCATCTGATGTCCCCCCGGCTGGGATGGAGTTTTGAAAGTGGTATTCGTGCCGGACAGTTGTTCGAGTGGGTGTCTGTTATCTCTTACGTCTGGATTGTAGTTGGATTGGCTGTTGTTATATTAGCGGTGATCTACATTATTTATGTGACCCGCAGAAATTACAGGCCAATTCAGCTGATGATGCAGCGTATTCAACAACTGCCCAGCCGTCCGGGTGAGGAAAACAACAAGGACGAGCTGTGGATGATTGATCATGCGTTGCAAAGTCTGATTCGGCAAACGATTGATTATGAACAGCAGGAGCATGCGAATATACTCATTCGGCGGCGGCAGCTGTTCCTTGATCTTATGGAAGGTACAGGCACCGAAACGGTAGAGCTTCGGCTGAATGATCTTTCTCCTTTTGCGGATGGCGGGAAGAGAGGTGTTACTCTGGTTTATGCTGTCATGGTGGTAGAGTTGCACGATCTGGATCTGCCACAGACAGCAGACGGTAGCAGACGTTTAGAGGATCATGGGGGCGAAGATCAGCGTTTAAGCCTGTCGTTGCTTGGTGTGGTACAGGAACTAGCAGCTACCTATGGATGGCAGGGCTGGGCAGAATGGATGAGTCGTAAAAGAATTTCCGTTTTATTGCGGAAAGAGGTAGATGATGGGGAAGGCTTACTGGGTGTGAAGCTGCAAGAAATGGCACAAACAGGCTGTGAGTGGCTGCATGGGCATCTGGGTGTACAGCTCACGATTGGGATAGGCGGCCAGATTCATGAGTTGGCGCATGTTCAGGATTCCTATCGGTCCGCCATTTCTGCTCTGCGGTACCGGTTAACGCTTGGAGTGCGTGATATTGTAACCAGTGAACAGGTTCCGCAGGCTGATGACATTCCATTATACTCTTATTTGCCGCTGATTTCGGAGACGATTCGTTCTTTTCGGCTGGCGAGCCACGATTGGCGTGTACAGCTGGAAGGACTATTTGGGGCAATGGAAACAGACAAGCTGAAGGATGGGGATATTTTAACGGTAATGCAGTGGATGCAAGAACTGCTGCAACGGGAAATGCGTGAGATGAAGGATGTATCGGGGGCGCTGGATCGTTATTTTAACGGACCGGAAGCAGAAAGATGGAAATGTGAGGTCGAGTCTGCTTCTTCATTGGCTGTGATGCATACGCTAATGCTGGAGCACATGACCACTGTGTATCGGACTTACGTTGCCGCCAGTGAAACCAAAAGCTACCGGGCTATGGTTAGCGAAATGAAGCAATATATTGAAGAGCACTATACGAATCCGGATTTATCGTTAAATCATTTGAGTGAACGTTTTGATGTGTCACCTAAATATGCTAGTCATCTATTTAAAACAGAATTTGATATGAAATTCGTCGATTTTTTGACCCGGCTCCGTATGAATCATGCCCAGCAAATGCTGTGTAACACGACCGAGACGGTTCAGCATATTGCGACTCAGGTTGGTTATGCCAATTCGATTACCTTTGGGCGGGTATTTAAGCGGGTAGTCGGCGTAACGCCGGGAGATTATCGCAAGCTGAGATTAAAACCGGAGGATTCATTAACAGGGGGAGCGCTATAGGCGCTCGCCTTTTTTGTTTTTTTCATTAAAAAGGGGAGTAAAGCGCGTCAGTTTATGGGGCGGAATTTAGTTTATTGCGGCACAGGTGTTCAAATGCGATACTTATGTCCATATCTTGAACCTACAGGGCGTCAACAGCCGATGTATTGGCAGGCATGATGGCGAACCGGAATGACGGAGGATGGCTATGGCGGACATGTATGTACAAAAGCAACACAGGGATGAGCCGAAGGCTTCCGGCTGGGCCGCAGGCATTGATGTTGGCGGGACGAAGACGCTGATCTGTATCGGCACAGCGGAGCGGCAAGTAGTGGTGAGGCATAAATTTCCGACAGTTCATACGAAGGATGCCCATTTTTTCTTTGAGAGTCTGTTTGAGGAGCTGGACCATTGTCTGAAGCAGGAAGGCTTGTCGCTGGCACAGTTAAAAGGCATAGGTATCGGTTTCCCTGGTGTGGTGGATAACGATAGCGGAACGATTACCCACGCCCCGGCAATTCCATGGAGTGTTCAAGATCGTATACATGGCGACAGTACGCATGGCGGTAATGCGCATGAAAGTATACGATCTATCGTTGCACACCGATACAGTGGTCGCTTAGTGCTGGATAATGATGTGAATATGGCTGCTTTGGGAGAACAATGGTTAGGGGCAGCTCGGGGATTACGGCATGTGATGATGATAACGGTGGGAACAGGTATCGGTTGTGGCCTTATTTTAAATGGAGAGATGTATAAGGGAGCCGCAGGCGGAGCAGGTGAAATGGCTTATTGGATTGCAGGCGAGGAACAGGCACGGCAAGCAGCAAAACAGAAAGGGACGGATGAGTTCGGTGTGTTCGAATCTTTAACATCGGGGACGGCGATAACGCGCAGTGTAAAATCAGCACTCGCCTCTGGCATACCAGGTACACACATGATCCGGCTAGCAGGAGGAAACAGGGACGAGGTAGGGGCGAGACATGTATTGCAAGCGGCGTCCGAAGGGGATGTAGAAGCACAGATGATTTTGGAGCCTGCGCTAGTGCATATGGCGATGGCTTTGACGAATGTGATCAGCCTGCTGAACCCGGAAATGATCGTTGTAGGTGGCGGTGTAGCAGAAGGTAACACGTATTATTTGGATGAAATTCGGCAAAGAGTAGCCTTATGGACGGATATTCCTTGTACTATTGTACCTGCTGGTCTGGGGAATGAAGCCGGGGCCATCGGAGCATTGGCTACGATTCTGGGCAGCTCGGTACGCTAAACAACAGGGAGGTTTCCAGATGGTAGGCTCACAAATGCTGAAGCTACGAAGCTTCTATTTGTTTATTGGCTTGGCAGGGGGCATGTTTAATCCATATTTGACACTACTGCTGGTTCAGAATGGATTGACGAGCAGCAGTGTCGGTGTTCTGATGGCGATTGGTACGCTGGTATCCATTTTGGTTCAGCCGATATGGGGAATTATTGTGGATCAATATCGTCAAATGCGGCTGGTGCTCATTTTGAGTGTAGCGGTTCCGGGAATTATGGCTGTATGTTATCAGTCGGAGCGTTTTGTTCTGATGGCGCTTGTGTATTCCACTATGGCAATATTTACGGCAACGCAGGCGCCGATTGCGGATTCCTATGCGATTGTGGCGGCCAAGAAGGCAGGAACGACCTATGGCAGTATACGATTTATGGCGAGTATAGGCAATGCGGTGGGCGGTTACGCCGGGGGGCTATTTGTATCGCTGTTATCTGTGACTATGATGTGGGTACCTTTTTTGGTGCTGAACAGTCTTGCGGCCCTGACGGCGCTGGCGTTGCCGAAAAATACGGAGGAAGATCTCGTGCTGCGCAAATCGTTTTCGGACGGCATTGGTCAATTGATACGCAACAGGACATTTTTAATATTTTTGGGGGGCAGTTTTTTAGTAAATCAGACGTTAACCGCATTCAACACCTATTTCGTATTGGCCTTTAAGATGTCGGGAGGACTTACGAATTTGGTCGGGGTTGCTCTGCTGATTGCGTCCATTACGAATGTCCCCTCCATGCTGCTCGCTTCACGAGTGATTCGAAAGATTGGGTTAGAGAGAACTCTTTTGCTAGGAGCAGTCGCTTATATGATTCGATGGGGAATTCAATTAGCTTTTCCCGACCCTACCGTTATGATTGCTGTGCAGGTGCTGCACGGATTGTCATTTGGTTTTTTCTACATCGCAGCGGTCGAGTATGTTTCACATGTAACTGAAAAGGATATGCAAGCGACCGGACAAAGCGTGTTCAATATGGTATTTGCCGGGCTGGCAGGGATTGTAGGTAATTTGTTAAATGGCTTTCTTCTTCACGCTGGAGGGCCGCAATTAATGAACCTGGCGTGTCTGATCAGCGCAACCTTGGGGGCATTAATGATGGTTTATGTATCACGTAGCCGTAAGGATGGGAAAACAGGGAAGGTACGCAAGCTATCCATGAGCCTCCCTTCAGAGACTTCACAGTAGGAGTAGTGACGTTAGTATTTCATTGAAATTAACAAAATGTAGTGTGAGCATCGAATCCCTGATGAGGGTGAGGATGCTCTTTTTTTCGTGCGAAAAACTTTTAAATCACGTGATATGGAACTATAGCTCACACAAAACGAACAAAGAAAATGGTTTATTCACAGGAAAATAGTGATTTTTAATAAGAGTAAGCGCTTCATCATGTTCAGTAATCGCTTTCAATCAACCGGTTTATGATTGGGAAACTAGTTTATTGTCAGTTTTCCTGCGGTCATGTCATACTAAGGCACATCCCGGACCAAAAGGGACAGACTCATGCCGATGCATGAAATGTCATAACCTCCTCATCAGAAGAGGCGACGAACGGGAAAAGCAGACAAAGGGGTGTTCAGGAATGAGTGGGAATAAGGCTGGAGGAACATTGAAGAAGCTTCGTCTGCTGCTTGCAGCTACGGTTGCACTGTCGGTTGTATTGAGCGGATGCTCGTCGGGTGAGGCGGACAAGGCTTCGACCGCTACCGGAAACAAGGGTGGTTCATTGAAGGTTGAAATTTTTGACAGAGGCAATACACCTCAGGGCTATACCATTACTGACAGCTATTTAACCCGATATGCAAAAGAAAACTTTGGCAAACCCAACGATATTGATCTGACGTACGTGCCCGTTCAGCGCTCCGAAGAAGTTACCAAGCTGAATGTTCTGATGGCTAGCGGTGGTGATGTACCTGATATCGTGTTCACTTATGATTCCGGAACCTTTGAACGGTATGCGGAGCAGGGTGGACTGACAGACTTGACCCCTCTGCTGAATGAGTACGGCCCAAATCTTAAAAAATTCCTCGGTGAAGATACGCTCAGCTACGGTCAGGTGGGGGGCAAGCAGTTCGCCATTCCCGGCAAACGTACCATCTTAGGGAAATATTCCTCTTTTATTCGTCAGGATTGGCTCGATACGCTGAATATGCCTGTTCCTAAAACGACAGACGAACTATACAACACGCTAAAAGCGTTCAAGGAAAAAGACCCCGGCAAGACCGGCGGTAAGGTCGTTCCGCTGGGAATGACGATGGAGCCGGGGCAATATGATCCGCTGTTGTGGTCTTTTATTAAGCCAGTGACAGATGAGCAGAAATATACGCTAACCCAAGAGCTGGGTTCCCGTGACTATCCAATCCTGCTACCTGGATTCAAGGATGGAGTTCAGTTTATGAACAAGCTTTACAATGAGAATCTGATCAGCAAGGACTTTGGTCTGGATAAGGACAAAAAACAGCTGACTCAGGATATTCAAAGCGGAAATACCGGTTTTTTCAGTGAAGATTACGACAACATCTATTATAACGACTCCGCCTATCCGAATCTGTTGGCTAACCAGTCCGCAGCGAAGCTGACTCCAATGGACCCTTATACCAACAGTGAGGGTAAGCACGCCAAGCCAGAATTTGCATCCAATGGACTCTACATTATGGTACCTAAATCCAGTGAGCATGCGATTGAGGCGATCAAGTATCTCGACTGGATGTCTTCCGAGAAGGTGCTGCTTGATATGCAAAATGGTGTGGAAGGCGAGAACTATACCTTGAAAGACGGAATTCCAGTTGCCAAGGAGAAACCGACACAAGAAGCGCAGGATCGTATCTATAATCAGGGTGATGTGGTCATTATTGCGAATGGCAAGATTGCAGGAGATGATAACAAAAACAAGGAAGCCTTTGTTTTGGGCATGCCGTCCCAATTCCAAGAGGATGTTCGCAAGGCGATGGATATTTCCAACACGGACACAATTTCACCAGTGAAATTTGACCATCCGATTAAAGCCGAGTCCAAATACAGTAACTCATTGCTGGATAAGTTTGACGAAATGGTCGTTAAATCCGTGATGGTGCCTCCGGCGCAGTTTGATGCAACATTCGAAGCGGCGTTGAAGGATTATATGGTGAGCGGTGGTCAAGCGATATTGGATGAGCGTACCGAAGCTTATAAGGCCATGACAGGCAAGTAAGAAGGCGGAAAGTAAAGGAGGAGACAGCGCATGAAAGGGAACGTTTACTTCCGCAGATATTGGCAATTATACGCGTTGCTTGTGCTGCCCCTGGCCTACTTCATTGTGTTCAAATATGGTCCGATGTGGGGAGTACAGATCGCGTTTAAGGATTTCAACTTCTTTCAGGGAATTACAGGGAGTGAGTGGATCGGGTTCGATGCGTTTAGAGAAGTGTTTCGTATGGATGATTTTTATCGAACGCTGCGCAATACCATCGTGCTAAACCTGCTTGATTTGCTGGTATCTTTTCCAGCACCTTTAATCTTGGCGATTTTGCTCTATGAAATGAAAGTAGTCTGGTTTAAAAAGCTGTCACAAACGATTTTGTATGTTCCCCATTTTATTTCGTGGGTGATTATTGGCGGGATTGTGTACCAGGTGTTTGGTACGCAGTCCGGCATGATCAACAATGTGCTTACTTCGCTCGGCTTTCAGGCGATTCCATTTTTGACAGATAAAAATGACTGGGTACTCACCTACCTGCTGACAGGAGTGTGGCAAAGTGCAGGCTGGGGAACGATTTTGTACCTCGCTGCCTTGACCGGGATTAACCGGGAATTGTTCGAAGCTGCCGAGGTAGATGGTGCAGGACGCATGAAAAGAATTTGGTACATTACGATCCCTGGCATGAAAACGACTATTGCTACGCTTCTTATCATTAATTTGGGTAATATGATCACCATTGGCTTTGATCGTCCTTATGTAATTGGAAATGTGGCGGTTCGAGATTATTCCGATGTACTTAGCACGTTCGTGTATCGCATCGGGATGGAATCCGGGCAATATACGCTGGCAACGGTGGTAGGCCTGTTCCAAGCTGTGGTTGGTCTCATCTTCGTATTAGGAGCTAACTATGCCTCCAAGAAACTGACAGATGAAAGTATTATGTAAGGGGAAAGGAGCTGACATCTGATGAGTGAACGTACTGCAAATCGCACCTTTGATATCGTAACCACCGTGTTAGTGGCTGTGGCTGTACTACTGTGCTTGGCCCCGTTTATTCACATTTTGTCTATTTCCTTTAGCTCGAACCGGGCCATTACATCCGGGGAAGTTACTTTGTTCCCAGTAGAGTTCAATTTGAAGGCATACGGAAAGGTCTTTTCTGATATGAGCATGATCCGTTCGCTCGGGTTTACAGTTATGCTGACGCTGATCACGACAGTGCTGAGTATGTTAATGACAATTATCGCAGCATATCCATTAACAAAGAAACACCTAAGAGGTCGTAAAACGATTATGTTCATTATTGTAGTAACGATGTTTTTCAGCGGCGGCATCATTCCTGAATACATTCTGGTGCGCGACTTACATTTGTTGAATAATATGTGGTCCCTTATTTTACCAGGGCTGATCAGCCCGTTTTATCTGATTATTTTGATTTCCTTTTTTAATGGGATTCCAGAAAGCTTGGGAGAAGCAGCAGAAATCGATGGCAGCAGCCAGTTCGGCACTTTGCTTCGGATTGTACTGCCGCTGTCCCTGCCTGTGCTGGCGACATTAAGCCTGTTTTACGGTGTAGGCCGTTGGAACGGATTTCAGGATACGCTGATGTATATTCAAAACCCCGACTTGTTCCCGTTACAGCTCAAGCTGTATCAAATGATTCAAAATAATATGGTATCCGAGCTAACCAGGCTGGAAGGAGCCAGTGGCGCGAGAATTACGCCTGAAGGGTTGAAGGCAGCAAGTGTCATTTTTGCAACGGTTCCAATTCTGCTAGTGTATCCGTGGCTGCAAAGATATTTTGTCAGCGGCGTGATGGTGGGAGCGGTGAAAGGGTGATGATAATGAAGGCGAAGGGGGAATATTCCTTTTCCACCTGTTGGAATATTAAAAAGCATACGGTCGGCCGAGAACTTGTAGAGGAAATCCGTCAGTTGGGCTTTAGCAGGGTGGAGTTGAACTATAACATTACCCGGGAAATGCTGACGACGATTGAGCCTATGATTGAGCGGGGAGAAATCGGCATATCGAGTGTGCATAATACATTTCCTCATACACCAGACCCGGATTACGGCACGGATTCCGTTCTGCTCGGGTTTGACGATGAAAGCAAGCGACAACGTGCGATAGAGCTGTTGGTGCAATCTGCGGAATATGCGCATCGTTATGGTGCAAAAGCGGTAGTTGTGCATCCCGGAGAGGTTCCATTTCCATATGATATCAGTGAGGAACTAGAGGATATTTTCAATGAGCAGGGCAGGGATTCTGCTGCTTATCAAACGTTGTGGGGCCAAATGCTGGAGCGTCGGAATTCACTGAGTGGGCACTATGTACAACGCATCCGTGATAGTCTGGAAGAGGTGTGTGACCGCATCGCATCCAAGGGATATGATGTAGCCATTGGCATTGAAACGCGTTCACGTTGCTATCAGATGCCTACGTTGCAGGAGGCAAAGACGATTATAGATCGTTTGAAGGGTGCACCTGTCTATCTGTGGTATGACATTGGACACGGTATGATTATGGACCGAATGGGACTGTACGACAACGCCAAGGAAGCCAATGAAATGATCGACTATATTCTCGGTGTTCATATTCATGAAACCATTGGTTTATCCGATCACTGGTGCCCTTATATTCATAGTGGTGATCTGGAGTTCTTCGATCGTTTTGTGAATATTATCCGGCAGGCCCCTATTAAGGTTTATGAGCTGAAAGCAGCTTGTCAGCCGGAGGATATTGAACGTAGCCATGAGTTGCTGACAAGTAAGATAGCGAAGCTTCAGCCGCAAGGATGATAAACGATTATGGATATTACAGGGGTTGAGAGGAATGTATAGTAAAATCGTAGCGATCAACGATGCCTGGGTAAAACCAGGTATGGACCATCAGGTACTGGATGCTGACAGCCGTTATTACGGCGGAGTGACTGATGATGAGAATGGAATCGCCTGGCCTAATCATTCGGTTGGTACTCCTGCCGCAATGGCGATCTGGGCGGCAGCGCTCGTCAATCCGGATTCTGCATATTATCGGAATGAGGATGTACTCATCCGACTGGAGCTGGCTGCGCAGTACATGCTACGTGTGCAGCATGAGGACGGTTCTATTTCACCGGGCTGGACCAATTTTCACTCGCCACCGGATACAGCGTTCGTGGTGGTAGGCTACGCCCAGGTCTATCAGCTGCTGGTTGGTGACGACTGGCTGGAGCTGCGTCGGGTGACTGATGCGATCTACTTGTTTCTGGAGCGGACGATTCCGGTCATGCTGACCGGAGGTTGCCATACGCCAAATCACCGTTGGGTTTTGTGTGCTGCGCTGGGATTTCTACATGAGCTGTTTGATCTGCCCGAGGCGCTCGTGCGGGCTGAGGCTTGGCTAGCCGAAGGGCTGGACGGGACGCCAGATGGCGAATGGACGGAGCGCAGCAACGGAATTTATAATGCCGTTAGCGATATTATGCTGATTCATGCTGCCCGATTATTAAAACTGCCGGAGCTACTAGAGTCGGTGCGTCGTAATTTACGCATGATGGTGTACCTTGTCCATCCTGATGGTGAAGTGGTCACAGAGTATTCAGGGAGACAGGATTTTGGGGTGATCATGAACTTATCTTCTTATCTTCTACCATATGCCATGCTGGCTACAGAGGATGAGGACGCTATATTTGAAGCGATGGCTGTCGCCGCTATTCAAGTCATGGATCATCCGGGTGGTGCTCCTATCAATGCGGCTGTGCGCTTTTTACTAGATCCGCGTTTGCAAACTCGTCAAGTATTGCCAGCTACATTACCTGTCACCTACAACCAGTTACTGAACGGAGACTTCCCAAGGGCTGACTATCTGAGTCGAATGGATGAGGCAGGCCATCACCAGCAGATTTATCATAGCCGACTGCATACGGACTTTGGCGCGCCAGTCGTTCGATATCGGCAGGAGGATACCAGTGCCACACTGATGACCGAGGCTTCATCGTTCCTATCGTTGCGGCACGGAGATGCACGATTATTGGCGGTTCAGGTTGCATCGTATTTCTCGCCTGGTTTTGTACCCATGCAGAAGCTGACAGCTCACGAACATGGTTGGACTCTGTCGGGCACACAGGTCAAAGGTTATTATGGCCCTGTAGCGACCTTAGATCTGCCGCCTACCTCGCAGGAGGAAGTCAGTCCGTGGTACTTGCTTCCGCATCACAAACGGCCATTAACCCATGAACAAAAGCATGAAATTCGGGTCGATGTGGATCGTCAGAGCGATATGTGGACGCTTCGTTTTCGCTCAGAGGGTCCAGTAGATTGCATGACACAGATTCGATTTATTTTTGGGCGCGAAGGACGCTTCACTTGCGGGGAATACAGGCTGGTTAACGAAACGGTTCAATGTTGGACTGGCGGTATGGCGCGCTATGAATCTGGGAATGCGTGGTTTGAGCTGCTGGGAACAACCGTAGAGCATAAGGCTAATTCGGTAAGGGGAGCCACTCTCCCCATGGATTGCCATACATTGCTGGTTAATTGGGTGACTCCGTTTGATCATACGATCCGCATTCGTATGTCGCCTTTACCTGTGAGTGAAGTCTAAAACACAGTAAGCATCTATTTTTCGGGGATGAAGTCCATTCCCGGAGAACGGATGTTTTTTTATGTTCATTTATGCCAGGGTAGAGCGCTTCCATTGAGCTTGAAGCCATTGTGGTGTACACTGTCCAGAACAGGTGTAAATTGGAACGTCAGGAAGGCAAGACGGTTACAAGGAGGGAAAGACACATATGTATGCCCGTTTAAGATCGTTAAATTATCCACTAAAACTCTATGTTTTTTTAGCACTGGCCTTATGCTCCGTAATCAGTACATTGTGGATCATTAACGTGCGACTGCCCTCAGGGGGCCGCCCTTATCTTTTTATTTGGTGGAATATGATGTTGGCCTGGATTCCTATGGTGTTGACGCTACTGCTTGATGTAATGTACAGCTCGTGGAGGCGGGGAACGAGGACATTTTTACTCTGGATTACGGGGGCGGCATGGCTTTTCTTTTATCCCAATACACCCTATTTGATCACAGATTTGCTGCATGTATTCGCCAGATATCCATTTCTCGGGGAGCAACGCTTCTGGGGAAATCCGTACTTTTGGAATCATGTACTGGGAATGCTGCTGGTAGCCGTACTTGGCCTGACAATGGGTTTTGTATCGCTCGAATCCGTACGACAATTGGTACAGCGTGCACGTGGTGGGCTTGTTAGTTGGCTGTTTATGCTGGCGGTACTCTTGTTGAGTAGCCTGGGTATTTACATTGGCCGTTTCTTTCG
Organism: Paenibacillus sp. FSL P2-0322; assembly: GCF_037975315.1. Classification (NCBI taxonomy): domain Bacteria; kingdom Bacillati; phylum Bacillota; class Bacilli; order Caryophanales; family Paenibacillaceae; genus Paenibacillus; species Paenibacillus sp. FSL P2-0322. The sequence goes on from NZ_CP150243.1 coordinate 2,113,357, forward strand.
AGGGAACACATGGGATATTGTTTCTGCGCCCTCTCAACTGTATGCACAAGTATCTTCCATATGGGCAGACTCCTTGCAACGTACTCATTTTGTGGAGTTTAGTGGGATGGTATTCGTCATTTTGCTCGTCAGCTATGTATCCACGATGTGCGTAGTCTGGATGGGGAACAACCGCCAGGACGAATGGCGTCGCTGGTGATTTGATTGCAGCTGAGTGGCTGGATATCATCAAAAAATGTAAAAACAAAGGAGGAATAGCTACAATGAACGGACAGAATCGATCCGATATCCGCGCTGGTCTTCAGGTAGATATTGTACTTAAAAAGGATCAGCCTACCGGTAAGCTGACGCGAGGAACGGTGAAAGATATTTTGACCAATTCCCCGCGTCATCCGCATGGAATCAAAGTGCGTTTGGCAGACGGACAGGTTGGGCGTGTCAAACATATCGTAACGAACGAAGGCTAGAGCTTTGGGCTGAGGAGGAATGAAGATGAACCAGGCAACGGCATGGTCTAAAAATGATCGCTACCCGCTTGTTTTACTTGTATTGCTGGCGCTTGCCCTCATTTGGTCCTTGATTCGCCCGGTGGATTATTTTACATGGGTACTGGAAGTTCTACCCGCGGTTTTGGGAGCTGTGCTGCTGACGGCTTTGTACCGTAGATTTCGGTTTACCAATCTGGTATACACCCTAATCTGGCTGCACGCATTGATCTTGATTGTCGGTGGACATTATACCTATGCCGAAATGCCACTGTTCAACTGGATCCGGGATACGTTCGGACTGGAGCGCAATTATTATGATCGACTTGGGCATTTTGTACAAGGTTTTGTACCTGCACTCATTGTCAGGGAAGTGCTGTTGCGTAAAACGGCCTTGGGAAGCGGGAGCTGGCTCACTTTCCTCACGGTTAGTGTGTGTCTTGCGATCAGCGCTGTGTACGAGCTGATTGAGTTTGCTGTAGCCAAGGCAACCGGAACGGCAGCAGAAGCCTTTTTGGGCACACAGGGAGATGTATGGGATACCCAATGGGATATGCTTCTTGCGTTCATCGGTGCCTTGACCGCAGTGATTTTGTTGAGTGGGGTACATAACAAGCTGCTGAAACAATTAAGGTATTAGCAGAATTTATTTACCTCGCTTTTATCATGCTATCTGGAATTTCGCTGTTTTTGAAGGCTACATTCGCGTCATGGGACGGCTGTCGAGGTGTAGGGTTGCTGCGTCCATGTAGCTGTCCAGTAGCCGTTCAAAAATACGGTCCCACGTCTGCTTCAGGCTGTAGGCTCTACCCGCTCTGGACATAGAATCGCGAAGTGAGGCATCCTCGTACAACAGGTGTACAGCTTTGGCAAAGGCAGCGGCGTCCCCAGCAGGACACAATAGTCCTGTTTTTCCATGGATTAGATTATCTTTTACCCCGCCTTCATTGGCACCGACCACAGGTGTACCGCTCGCCATAGCCTCCAGTACAACGTTGCCGAAGGTTTCCGTGGTGGAAGGGAAGAGAAATACGTCGGCTGCGGCGTAGAGTTCAGCTAATTCCGGCCCTTTCACAAAACCAAGCCAGTGGACTGCATGCTCCGGTACCCCTATATCCGCTGTAGTTTTGACCTTATACAATGGACCATCTCCTGCAATGACCAGCACAGAGGCTGCGCGGACGTCGTCGGGTAACTGGAGATAGGAATCCAGTAACGTGTCTATCCCCTTTTCCGGTGCAAGCCTGCCCACATACAAAATAACAAATGCATCTGCATGAACGCCCCATTTCCTCCATACTGCATTACGGTCCACCTTTGGTTGAAATCGGTCAGTATCAATGCCTCTACTCCAGATTTCGAGCTGCCCCATTCCTTTATTGCGCAACAATTCCATGGTTGATTGAGAAGGGACATACACCCTTTCGCAATGTCTGTGAAACCAGAGCATGTATTTCCATAACGCAGGTTCAAGCCAGCGAAGCTTGTAATATTCGAGGTATTTATCAAAGTGGGTGTGATATGAGGCGACGAGTGGAATATGGTGTTTGGCTGCGTAGCTTGTTCCATACAGGCCAAGGTTAAACGGAGTAGCGACATGAATCAAATGCGGGGAAAAGGCTGACAGACGCTCGTTGATCTGTTTGGCGTTGGGGATCGCAAGTCTGCATTCCCGGTACAATAAAAAGGGAATACTCCGAAATCGCTCCACACCCGGCCCAGAGGGCAGATGATGGTCTGCCTCCGGTGCGAAGACGAGCGTAGATACTCCATGTGTCTCCAGATAGCCAATCCATCGTTCCAGGGTCAGAGCAGCGCCATTCACGTCAGGCGTATACGTGTCCGTAAATAATGCAACTCGAAGCATGCCTTCATTCCTCCTCCGCCATTCTCATTTATCCTATGACGTTCCAGGGGAGTCCGCTTGGAGGCTCCGGCTTTTATTGTGTCATGATTTTGTTTACGGGCTTGCCGGGTTTTGTAAAAGCTGGCCCGCGGACGGGCGCTTTTCTCGGAACATTCTGTAATAGACGAGGGAAGACAAAATATAGAAAACACCTGTCATGCTAAATGTGATGGCATAGCCCCAGTAGTTGCCATAAGTTGTAACCAAATAGGCTTGTACAGGTCCCATACCTGCGGTGCCTAGCATCCAGGTCGTCTGGAGAATGGAGTTGGCAATGCCACGATTTTTATCTGACACACGTTCGACGAGAATGGCGGTTTGCAGCGGATTGGCTGCATTCATTAGCGCTTGCCTGAATAGAAAGCTGATGGAAGCGATCCATAGCACGTTCGTAAAGCCTGTAATGAGAAGGAACGGTAGCGAAAGCAGTTGGAAGCCAACTACAGCTCTGACCAGTCCTATTCGGCTACCGAGGGTAGGTCCGATCAACATGGAGAGGATGGTCATGAGCTGGCCGAGTGCAATCAGTAAACTCATTGCGCTGAGTGATACGGAGAAGCGGTTCGTAAAATACAAATTAAGATACGGGATGACCAGACCTGAACCTAACCCAAGAAAAAACTGGGCCAGAACAAATTGTCCAATAACCCGGCGATCAGAAGCAGCAGCAGGCGTCTCCGAGTCAGGTATATCGGATGTACTGTGCGGCGTATGTACTTGTTCTGTTTGGGGTGAAGATTCGGCAGGAGCTGGTGCTTCTAAGGTTGCCGTAGTTTTTGTGATGAATAATAGAGGAATAAAAGCGGTCAATGTTGCCATTCCTCCAAGGAACAGAGCAACCCGCAGACTGGATAGCGGTGTGATTCCCCACGTCTGCAGCCCATCTGCGAGTACACCACCCCCGAAGCTGCCTAGGACTTGGGCTGCCAGTACAAGAGCTGAGTAATAGCTGAATATTTTTAAGCGTTGGGCTTTACTTATGCTTTCCGCTAAGAAAGGCACAGCCAGCACCTGAATAAAGGCGGCGAATACACCTGAGATTACGGCAAATACCAACATGCTTCCACTGGTATCTGTAAAGGTACGGGCGAGAAAGGCCAGGCCGCTGAATAACGCGCCGATGACCAGCATATTTTTGCGGCTCGTCCGATCGCCCCAAAATCCGACCGGAATGAACAGCAACGCCGTCGCTAGCGCCTGCATGCTGACCACTTGGCCGTTCATATCATCGTCAAAGCCAAGCTTTTGGATATACAGGTTGTACAGCACAGAAAACATTCCCGTACCCATCTGGTACAGCAGATTGGCCATAAAAAACAATCGGATATTACGCGGCCACTTTCGGGGCTCTTCTAACATTTTGCTAATCCATGACACGATGAGTTCCTCCTGTGACGTTGTTGAAAATAAGTTAATTCTGTTGATATGTATTCTATCAGGAACTGTACATTTCATAAATATTCCTGATCTCCGATTGTTTTGGGTAATAATAAAGCATGGACTTTACATTGAATTTTCATTATAGTAATTCGGTATGAATAAATTTGAAAGGTAAGCAGGAGGGATGGCTTTGGCTTTTGGAGCACGGGTGTTAAAAACGGGAATCGCAGTGACGCTCGCCCTTTTTCTGAGCACGCTTTTGAACACCCATTCGCCTGTGGGGGCAGCGATAGCCGCTATTTTTGCCATGCAACCGTCGATATATAGGTCGTGGCGTTATTTTCTGGATCAACTCCAAACAAGCACACTAGGTGCAATCATGGCGTTGCTGGGCGGAATGGTATTTTCGAATGAGCCGATTGCAGTCGGGCTGGTATGTGTATTGGTACTTATGATATGTCTGAAAATAAATATGGCTGATACGGTTGGATTGACACTTGTGACCGTTGTTTCTGTAATGGAAGCCTCAGGAGACTGGAAATTTGCGGTGACCCGCTTTGCACTCACTTTGATTGGGATTGTGTCTGCTTTTGTCATCAATGTTAGCGTTTTTCCTCCGAAACCGAAAAGGCAGTTTATTAATCAGATTCAAAATGTATTTAACAGCATGTCTTTGTTGCTGCGTACTGCCATTTCCGATGAGATTAAGGAGTCTGTCTTTAAAGAGGAAAAAGGAAATCTGGAGGGAGCTATTAAATCGCTGTCGGACAAATATCATTTGTTCGAGGAAGAGCAGAAGAAGCTCAAGCGCTCTAAGTTTAGTCAAACGAGACAAATGGTAGTATACAAACAAATGCTCGGAAGTTTGCACAAAGGATATGAGGTACTGGATGCAGTGGAAAGGCACTATTTCCAGTCTCTACGGCCAAAGGGAACGGATGCTTTTTTTGACAGTCATCTGGAGCTACTGATTCGTTTTCACGAGCATGCTCTACTGAAATTCGAAAATAAGCTAAAACCGAATGAGGACGAAAGTGAATTGTTTCAGCAAGCCAACGGCGAATTTATGAAGCATGCGATTACACGTTTTGACCATTGTCAGGAGGGAATGCTGCGGCTTTCCATTGTAGCTGCGGCGATGTACGACTATGGTCATCAGCTGGAGAGGTTGAGCAGACTGGCCGATCATATTCATCCTGTGGAAGAGAGCAGATAGGCGAATTTCCTAAAAGAAAAGCGACCGCATTCATCAATCAGATGGCTGGTCGCTTTTTTATGTAATGAATTCAATTATGTAAGAACAGGTTAATAGAAGGTTGTCAGAACGCACAAAAAAAGCCCGCTGGTTGCGAACAGGGACTGAACTTGATACAATAGAGGATGCTCTGTTTTATGGTAAAACCATATGCATAAGTTGTGAATTACACTTCTTTTTATATTATAGCATGCTTCAAAGGATTAGTCAATTTTCCCGGATCAGGGGGATGCCGCGAGTATGCCCGGGTCCATAATAGAGCATAGTTTGTACGCAAGGGAGCCCTGCGTGGAGCAGGAGGAAACGGAACAGGAGCGATGTCAGTGACTACTGAACAGCAATGGAATGAAGAACAACGAAGAGTAGAAGATGTGACCGCAGTGATTAGCGGGCGTATTCGGAAGCTAGAGACAGAGGTTGGTTCTGTGCGCGGAGATGTCGTCGATATGCGTAAAGACTTCTGGGATGAGGTAACGATCAATTTCAGTGAGGCGGATGATGTGGGCGAGACGTCCACCAGTTTGCGTCAGCAGTCTGAGATTTTGTCTGAGCGGGAACGAAGACACAAGCATTCTACAGAGGCGTTAGGTCGTTTGAAAAAGTTACTTGATTCACCGTATTTTGCACGCATTGATTTTGCTGAGGAAGGGCAGACTGCGGAACGTGTTTATCTGGGGATTGCCTCCCTGCTGGATAATCAAGATGAGGAGTTTCTGATATACGACTGGCGCGCGCCTATTTCCAATCTTTATTACGATAACATGCCGGGGCCCGCTTCATATAAGACCCCGGCAGGGGAGATGGAAGGGGAACTCACGCTTAAGCGCCAATTCTCGATCCGTGATGGACAGATCCGTTTTATGTTCGATACAGGGGTGACGATTGGAGACGAACTTCTTCAAGCAGTATTGAGCCGCAGCTCGGATGCTCAAATGAAAAGTATTGTCGCTACCATCCAAAAGGAGCAGAATCGCATCATCCGTGATGATCGAAGTCGGATGCTCATTGTTCAGGGGGCGGCGGGAAGTGGCAAAACCTCTGCTGCGCTTCAGAGAGTAGCGTATTTGCTATATAAGTACCGGGATCGCTTACGAGCGGATCAGGTCGTGTTATTTTCGCCTAACCCGATGTTCAACAGTTACGTATCGACAGTATTGCCTGAATTGGGTGAGGAAAATATGCTTCAGGCCACGTTTCAGGAATATTTGGAGCGGCGTTTGGGCCGGGAGTTTCAGTTAGAAGATCCATTTGAACAGCTGGAATATGTGCTTTCAGCGTCGTTACAGCCTGGGTATGAAGCTAGGATGGAGGGTATCCGCTTTAAGTCGTCCAAGACATTCTTACATGTGATTACAGGCTACAAGACGTATTTGGAAAAGGAGGGAATGCGTTTTAAACCCATCCGCTTTCAGGGACGTGAGGTGGTTTCAGTAGAGCAAATGGCACGCAAGTTTTATGAATTCGACTCTACGGTGCGGCTGGCGAACCGATTGGAACTGCTGCGGGATTGGATGCTCAAAGAGCTGGCCCGCTTTGGTAAGGAAGAATGCTCCGCCCCATGGGTGGATCAACAGATGGATCTGATGGAGCCGGAGGATTATCAGCGTGCCTATAACCGCATGCGCCGTAAATCCAAGAATAAGGGCGATACCTTCGACGATTTTACGCGTGAAAGAGAAATATTGGCGCGTATGGTGGTCAGTGACCGCTTAAAGCCCCTGCGCAAATGGATTAAGGCGCTTCGCTTCGTAGATACGACCCGGCTCTACAGCGAGCTGTTTATGAACGAGACGCTGCTGAGCCAACTGGCGAATCATGCAGAGCTGCCCGTCAGCTGGGGTGAAATTAGTCGACAAACCCTGGAACGAATTCAGGCTGGGGAGTTAGCGTATGAGGATGTGACACCCTTTTTATATTTGCGTGAGTTGATGCTGGGTTTCCGTTCTAATAGCAACATCCGTCACGTGTTTATTGATGAGGCACAGGACTATTCCCCATTCCAACTGGCTTTCTTCAAGCGCTTATTTCCACAGGCTAAAATGACGGCACTGGGTGATTTTAATCAGGCTATCTATGCCCATGCCTCGGTGCTTCAGGATGCAGAGCCATTGTATGACTTGTATGGTGCAGATCAGACCGAAATGATTTCCCTGACACGAAGCTATCGCTCAACACAGGAGATTGTGGAATTTACTCGGGGGATGGTCGCTGGGGGAGAGCACATTGTACCGTTTAATCGTAAGGGTGAGAAGCCTCTTGTAAACGAGGTGCATTCGCGTGAAAAGTTGCATCAACAGATAGCTGGGAATGTCACAGAATTGTTGGCAGAAGGCTATGAATCCATCGCGGTGATTTGTAAAAATGCTGACGAAAGCGCGGCAGCCTACGAAGCGCTGGAAGGAAAGCTGTCAGTGAAGCCAAAATTGATTAAGAAAACAACTCCCGCTTTTGAAAAGGGGATTCATATCATTCCGGCCTACCTGGCAAAAGGCGTGGAATTCGATGCGGTCCTGATTTATGACGGATCAGCGAAACAATACCAGCGTGAGAGTGAGCGTAAGTTATTCTACACCGCCTGTACGCGAGCGATGCATCTGCTGCATATTTATAGCATAGGGGAGATTACGCCATTCGTGAGTTTACGGGATTCGGATACGTATACTCGCAAAGTGGAAGAAAGTGATCGTGTTCTATAGAGAGGACATTGGCAATCAGCTGGGGGCAAATACCTTAGAAACCCATGCGATGCTTGAATAGATGTAGAGTTGGCTGGCATTATGGAGCGTATTCCAGTAACATAAGCAAATAAGAAAAACAGGTAAGAAGCATAAACGGAGGTTACAAACGTAATGGACATGAAGAGTGTATTTCAACGCCCGCCGCTGGCGGACTGTGTACCCGAGCTGGTGGCTACAGCTAGAGGGGAGCGCAAGGCATCGCTGGTGATCCGCGGAGGAACGCTGGTCAATGTGGTATCGGGCGAATTGCTGCCAGGCATGTCTATTGCTGTGCAAGGTTCTCGTATCGCTTACGTCGGTAGGGACGTCAGTCATACGATTGGAGAAGACACCATAATCATTGAAGCCGAAGGCCGCTATATGGCACCGGGGTTACTGGACGGACATTGTCACATCGAAAGCACACAGCTGACCGTAACTGAGTTCGCTAAGGCTGTACTGCCGCTGGGAGTGACGGGGGGTTTTTTTGACCCGCATGAAATTTCCAATGTACTGGGTCTAAAAGGGCTTCGTCTGATGCTGGACGAAGCACGTACGACACCGCTTGCTGCTTACATGCAGGTGGCTTCTTGCGTGCCGTCCACAGGTCCGGAGCTGGAAACGACGGGTGCCTCCTTCGGCCCGGCGGAAGTCGCAGAGGCGTTAAGCTGGGGCCCGGATATGATCGGGCTGGGCGAAGTCATGAATTTCCCTGGTGTCGTCTATGGAGACGATGTGATGATCGGGGAAATTCAGGCCACGCTGCGCGCGGGCAAGGTGGCGGATGGCCATTTTACATGGGCCTCCGATGATTGGCGTCTGCCGGTCTATGCAGCCGCGGGAATTACGGGCGACCACGAGTGTGTCACGCCCGAGGATGTAGCCGAGCGTATCCGACTCGGCATGTATGCCAAGATGCGGCAAGGCTCCGCATGGCATGATGTGGCCGAGACGATCCGAGCCAGCACGGAAATGGGTCTCGACACGCGCCGCATGATGCTGGTAACGGATGACCGCAGCGCAGAATCCTTGCTCCATGAAGGACAGATGGATTTCGTCGTGCGTCATGCCATTGCACAGGGCGTCAAGCCCGTAACCGCGTTTCAGATGGCCACGCTGAATACGGCAGAGCGCTTCGGCGTGGCACGGGACATCGGATCGATCATTCCGGGTGCGATTGCCGACATTATTTTGCTTGATGGCCGATTGGCCGAAGTGAATGTGACGGCTACCATCGCAGCGGGCCAGCTGGTGGCCGAGCACGGTCAAATGGTCGCCAATTGGGACGGCTTCGTTTATCCTGCGGAAGTGATGGACACCGTCCATCTGGGGCGAGAGCTGAGTGCTGCAGATTTCCGCATTGCGGCTCCAGTACAGGAGGGGGATGTACCTGTACGGGTGATTCGTGTTACGGAAAATCACGTGGACACGAAGGAAGTGCGGATGACCGTTCCGGTCCGTAATGGAGAAGTCACGGCAGATCCTGCACAGGATTTGTGCAAAATAGCCGTTTTCGAGCGCCATCATGCCAGTGGCAGTCACGCGGTTGCCCTTGTAACAGGTGTGGGCTTCACCGAGCCGGCTGCGATTGCCATGACCGTCGCGCATGATAGCCACAACCTGCTCGTCATTGGTAATGATGACGGGCTCATGACCCAGGCGGCGAAGCAGGCTGTTGCCCTGCGTGGTGGCGTGGTCGTCGTATCCGCCTCGGGTGAGACGCGCTTCCCGCTGCCTATCGCCGGGCTGATGTCCCCAGCTCCGTTTGCAGAGGTGGCTGCGCAGTCCGAAAGTATCAGCCGGGCGCTTCAGCAATCCGGCTGCATGCTGAACAACGCGCTGATGACACTGTCACTGCTCGCACTGGTCGTTATCCCTGAAATCCGTCTGTCGGATCAGGGGCTTGTCGTGATCGGAGCGGATGGCATCCGCAAGGTATCTCTTTTCGTGGAAGAGGATGCTGCGGAAGTCTGATAGAACACGTCGCTGGGGGTTGTCCTGCAGGTCTGACCAGACCTGAGGGATAACCCCTGTTTTTCATATACGAAGCCAAAAAAGTTATCTTCGATTCCTTTATAAAAGTCAAGGAGTGGTGAGCAGATGCATCCCTGTTATCGTTCATTAGAAAAGATGGCTCATCAAGCCTCGATTATAGAGCAGGATTGGAACAGGTTTGTAGAGCAAACCCATGTGAAGCATATTCAGCAGGGAATTTGCCTTTTATCTTTTGGAGACGAAAAAAGTGTAATAAGAAAAAATCACATTATACAGTTGTATTACTTATAATCTTCAGAAAACCGTTCTTCCCAGCGGTAAACATTAACTGATTAATGGATTTTCTTGCGGTATCGTTAAACAAATACCACTTATCTTTCGATACGTCATGAACTAAAATCTCTGGATATTCTGTTGAAAGTTCAGATGGAACAGGACTAATTAAAGAATAAATATCAAAACGAACTAAGCTTTTCCCTTTTTGGTCTAAGAAATCATATTGTGCATTTTTATAATAAGACCCAAATGTGTCAATAGTGAAGCTCCAAGAGTAGTTTGCAGGTGCTTCAACCTTTTCACCTATGTTTTTTGCAAAAATATTATAAATGGTTTCATTAAATGCATTTACATTAATTTGCTGAACTACGCCGCCCATAAACATATGGTATTCATATTGCAATGCTTTTACTTGTACACCGTCTATGAACAATGGTTTAGTATCAATAGTCACTGCAAAGTTGTTGTAATTGACATTACAGCCAAACGTCTCTGCAATAAAACGAAGTGGAACATATATGCGATTATTTTTCGTGTATGGTTTTACATCAAGCAGTATCTTTTCTCCGTTTTTTTTCGCGGTGCTTCTATTTATTGCTAATTTCACTTTCATATCGCTTTTTGCGAGAATAACCTCGGAATTGGACCACTCGACGCTAGCCCCCAAACTTTCACTAATAACACGTAGAGGTACCATTGTGCGTTTGTTCTTCATTTCGGGCTTCACATCGGATGTAGTAGTCACACCGTCAACTTTGATTTGATTTTCTGCTGCATAAGTAGTGGACGATGAAATAAATAAAAAAATTGTAAGAAAAGCCCCAAAGAAAGCTTTTTTCATAAATGATTGCTCCTTTCTTGGTTAAATTTATTGCACAGCAACTTTACCCCATATTAAGACGCAACTGGATAAAGATCGTTGCGCTGTCCTGTCTGTTAACTTAACGTAACAACCAGTTTGTACTATTCAATTAACTTCCTTCATTTACCAATGGAAAATTTCTAACCTTCCCGGGGAATTATGTCGATAACATTGAATATTATTCATAAAATTTATCAAAGTAAATCCTTAGGGGGAAAGTTAATGAGAATACAGCTAAAAGTTGCGATTTCTCTAGCATGTTTAATGATGTTTATAGGTTGCTCAGCCTCACCAGTATCACAGCAGACGACCAAGATTACACTTTTGAATTCCAAAAGTGAAATAAAAACTCAGTTAGAAGAAGTAGCAAAACAATACAATCAAGAGCACTCTGAAGTATCTTTGGAGATTATTACCGCTCCTGAGGGGACGTCTGCATATCAAAAGCTGATGTCGATGTACGGCTCAGGAAGTCCCGCTACCATGTCGATGCTGGATCCTGGGGATGCTCAGCAATTTCTGGATAAAGCCGTTGATTTAAGCAAAGAAAAGTGGGTAGCTGATACGATAGAAAATGGACTTGACGCCGTTAAGAAAAGTGATGCTGTGCTGGGGTTTCCATTTGCAGTGGAAGGCTACGGATTAATTTACAATAAGAAAGTGCTGGACAAAGCAACAGGTGGGGCTTTTGATGCTTCCTCGGTAAAAAGTAGAAGCAACCTGAACTCATTAATGGCTAAGATTCAGAAGACGGGAGTAGCACCGGTCATGCTTTCACCAATGGACTGGTCTCTCGGCTCTCATCTTTTAGCTTTATCTTATTCTGTTCAGCCTGGGGGTTTTCCGGAGTTTGTTAAAGGTATGCAGGATAACTCCATAGACATGTCCCAAAACAGTGTGATGTCTGGATGGGTACAAACTTTAGACCTACTCAAGGATAACAGCATCAATAAGCATTCGCCTTTGGACAGCACGTATGACGATGGAGCTAAAGCATTAGGAGAGGGAAAAGTGGGGCTTTGGTTTATGGGCAACTGGGCTTGGGCGGGGATTAAGAGCAATGATACAGCAAATGAGGAATACGGTTTTTTGCCCCTTCCGTTAAGCGATAATACGGATGACCCTAACAATGCTAAGATTACAGTCGGTGTAACAAAGTATATTTTCATTGACTCCACAGCTACCACACCTCAGGAGCAAGAGGAAGCAAAGAAGTTTCTGAACTGGCTGGTATACGACAAGTCCGGACAAGATTTTCTTGTAAACAAGGCTAATACGGTACCCGCGTTCAAAAATATTGATTTAGAGCCTGCCGATCCTTTGGGAAGATCAATCAAGTCGTATATCTCGAGCGGAAAGACGCTGCCGTTTATGTCAACCCTTCCACCTGATCATGGGGCCATCACAGGAGCATCTATCCAAAGCTACATCAGTGGAAAGATAGATAAGGCTGAGCTGTTGCGCCAAATACGCATATATTGGAAAGCTCAGCAGTGATGACACGAGACCAGTCACGGGAGGAAGATAAAGATGTTTAAATTAACGTTAAAGAAAAAAATAATTAGTGCAGCGCTCATACTGGTTATCGTACTTTCCCTTTCAAGTGTTATAGGCGTCATTAAGATGTCGGAAATGGGAGAGGCTTCTGACAAGGTAAATAACAGGTCTTTACCCGCGGTTATTCTTCTTCAGGGTATGGATAAGCAGATTACAGAAATCGATAGACTCACCGTTCGATTGATACTTGAAGAGGATGCGGCTGTTCGCAGCACTTATCAAGAAGAACTAACCAAAGCTACTGCTTCAATGGATAAGAGTGTAAATGAATATCAAAGTTTAGCCTCTACGGCAGAGGAAAAAGAACTGTTCACCAACTTTTATGGTCAGTGGGCAATGTATCTTCGCCATCTCAAAGTGGTTTCCGCTGCCATGGAAGAAAACGACAAAGTGATGGCCTACATGATCATTCATGGAAATTCTTCTATTTATAAGGCAGCATTAGACGATGTAAATAAACTGAAGCTACTTAATGAGCAGTACGCTACTGATGCCGCTAATCAATCGAGTCAATCTTACCATTCAGGTAGAATTTTAATGATTTCTCTGACGATCATATGTACGATACTTGGAATCATTGGTTCTTTTTTACTGGCTCAATCGTTCACTAAGCCCATATTAAAGATAGCGGAACAGATAAAGCTGGTAACGAGGGGGAACCTGCAAGTGGAACCCCTTAGTATCCGATCAAAAGATGAGGTCGGGGAACTGGCATCCGATTTTAATGAAATGTGCGATTCACTGCGCAACCTTTTAAAGGAAGTTGTGGATAATTCCTTACTGGTTGCCTCTACGGCTGAACAGTTAACGGCCAGTGCGGAACAGACAAGCATCGCTACCGAGCAGATAGCTATAAGTGCCACTCAAGTCGCAGAGGGATCTCAGACACAGCTTGCAGATATAGCTGAAACGCTGAATTACACGGTAGACGTTTCTAAAAGTGTAGACAACATAACCAATCGCTTTGTTCATGTGGCTAATCTCACAACCCAAGCACAAGAAAAAGCAAACAACGGGAAAACCCGAATGTCTTCGACTGTCTCCCAAATAAGAGATGTGCATACCAAGGTAACTCAATCCGCTGAAGTGGTAAATATTCTAGGCGAAAAGTCGGCGGAGATTAAACAGATCACAGCTATGATCAGTGATATAGCAGCCCGAACCAACTTGCTTTCACTAAATGCGAGTATAGAAGCTGCAAGAGCGGGAGAGCAGGGAAAAGGGTTTGCGGTTGTTGCTTTTGAAGTACGCAATTTGTCGGCACAAGCAAGTGAAGCAACAGGCAAGATCTCTTCTCTGGTCAACGAAATTACCTTAAGAACAAACGAAGTCGTGCTTTCAATGAACGAAGGTGTTCAATCTCTAAATGAAGGTATGATGCTTGTCGAAGGTGTCGGTAACGTCTTTTCTGAGATTGTAGGTGCCGTTGAAGAAGTGAGCGGTGAGGTGGACACTGCGGCTGTAGAAGCAAGATCTGTAAATGAAGGAACCGTTTCTATGGTGGAATCTATGAGAAAAATTGCTGAAATCTCCGAACGTGCAGCCGATTCTACTCAAACAGTCGCAAGCGTGGTCGAGGAAACTACCGCTTCCATGCAGGAAGTGTCTGCAGGTGCTAACATGCTTGCCAAGCGGGCGGAAGAGATGAATCAAACGGTGTCGGTATTCAAGATTTAAAATAAGCTTCAAATTAACTGGAGTTAAGAGCGGCAGCCTTGGACGAGAAAAACAAGTCCTAGACTGCCGCTGTTCTGTTAAGCTCAAACCATTAGATTACGAATGAACTGCTTCAGCTTTTTTGTTTGCTCTTTTCAAATCTTGTTTACGACGTTCCTCCAGATACCGTTCCCCATTCTTCTTGTCTGCTGTCAGTGTAAAGCAGGATATGATGGTGAACAGGCCTGCAATGGAACCCAGAATTACATAGGTAATCGGGAAATTTAATACTTCATACATATGCCCCACAATGGGCGAGAAAATGGAAACCACCAGGGAGCCCATAAACAAATACAGCAGGTACATGGTGGAGGACAGGCGCTGGTCAAAGTTAACGGTAATATATTTGAAGATGGCTACCAGAATAAGCGGTTTCTCCAGGGAGTGAATCATCTTCATTGCAGCGACCCATATGGAACCGAATGGCAACGAAGAGCCGATAATACGCAAAGACATAATCGACCCGGCAATAATTAATGCCCATTTGGCGGTCGTTTTGTTTACAAACCAAGGGGTAACGAAAAGGAACACAAATTCCAGGAAAACTTGCACAGCGCTCAAATCGCCAAGGAATTGATTTCCTTCCGCTTTGGAACTGAACTGCGATACGAAGTATGTGGCAAACTGTTGGTCATATACCTCATAAATTTGGGTCACGCCAACCATGAATAGCATAAGAAACCAGAACTTTTTGGTACGTACGAGATGCAGTACATCAATTAGCTTCAACGATTCTGTTTTCTGCTGCTCCTGTCCGGAAATTTCGACTTTGGTCAGGAAGATGCAGATCATGGCAACAATGGCAGATACCGAGGCGATCCAGAAGGTCAGATTTACATTGATATTGATGACCCGTCCAGCAACAAAAGTAGCCGCCGCCCATCCGAGCGAACCCCACATACGAACCCGTCCGTATTCAAAGCCATATTTACGCGAAACTTTGTCCATATACGAATCGACGACACCGTTACCTGCATTAAACACCAGGCCGATAAATAGCGCACCAACAATGGCACCAATGACGAACTGCGTTTGAAGCAATGGACCGTACACATAGATAAAAAAGGGTCCGACGAGCAAAAGGATTGTAAAGAGTATGTACAGCAGATGTTTTCTCAAGCCCAGCTTGTCAGATAAGTAACCGAACAGGGGCTGCATGATCAAGGCGACGATTGAATTAGCCGCGTATAGAAATCCCGTGTAGGTTTGTGAAATTCCCAGGCTTTGTCCCAGCCAAATGACAAAAAAAGACATGGCGGCAGACCATGTAAACAGATAAGCGAAGTTAAAAATACTCAAAGACCAATAGTTGCGTTTTGCCAAATTCATCATGTTTAAGCACCCCTTTAAATTGTAGCGGCTCAAATTGTATACAACGTCAGTATGCATTGTCTGTACTATTAATTGTAAGGATTATTCAGATGCTTCCATAGGGCATTTTCCCAAGATTTCCTGTGCTTATTACAATCAGTTGATAATTCGAATAAAACAGCCGATCCTGATATGGATTAAATATGGTAAAATATACAAAACAGATTATGTATTACTCTTTCGAACAGAGATGAAGAATGCGTATGATTTTAAAGAAATCTAACATAGCGAACGCTTGAGAGTTAACTCACTTTCTTTATCCAAAAGCAACCAGGCAGCTCTTGATGTAAGCGATATGACGGTAACATGAGAATATGCTGTTACATGGGTGTTTGAACTAATTAAAAACTTTTACGAGACCTACCAGGTGTGTGTAACTACATCTACGTCTTGTAAGAAATAAGTCCTAAGTGTAAAATTCCCTTATAGTTCATTAAGCTCACTAAGTAGGAGGAGAAACATAGGGTAGCATCATAATTGTAAAAGCAAGGGGATGAAGTGATTCATTTTGCAAGTACAAAGTTACTTGAAACAGTGATCGTATATAGAGTATTGTGTAACGACGAGTTAAGACGAAACCCACTCACCCTAAAGGCACAGGTTATCACCCTACACTAGTCAGAAGGGGGGAGCGGATGGCTGTCCCTGATTGGTGATGGCATTTAGATCGAACTGAGCATTATTTGTGAAAAGCACCAGATTACATACTCTAGGCAATCAGATACCGTTCTTTGGATGCAACATGGGCTACGTCCCTATTAACATATATTATACAAATTAAAGAGAAAACGAATAAAAACAAAATGTTGTGAATTCGTAGTTGGAGGATTTATTATGTCGAAAAGTGTTTCTTCGTCCTTTATTATCATTATAGGATCAATGCTATTTGCCTTATTTTTTGGTGCAGGGAATCTAATCTTTCCACCTATGCTTGGGCAAATGGCTGGAAAGAATGTATGGATAGCCAATGCAGGTTTCTTGGTTACTGGAGTTGGCTTACCATTACTAGCCGTCACAGCCTTTGTTTTTTCGGGCAAAAGCAATTTGCAAACTTTAGCGAGTCGTGTACATCCTGTATTCGGCATTGTCTTTACAACTATTCTTTATCTAGCCATCGGGCCTTTATATGCAATTCCTAGAACCGGTAGTGTGTCATTTGAAATTGGAGTAAAACCTTTTTTTTCAAACAATGCAGATCATCCTGTCGCACTTTTTGTATTTACTATCCTTTTTTTTGCAGTTGCATGTTTGTTATCACTTAATCCTACAAAAATTATTGATGTAATCGGAAAGTTTTTAACACCCATTAAATTGACATTCATTGGATTACTTGTGATTGTAGCTATTATTCACCCAATAGGAAAGTTCCAAGAACCTGCGGAGGGTTATACATCGAATGTCTTTTTCAAAGGCTTTCAAGAGGGTTATTTAACATTGGACGCTCTTGTAGCCTTTATTTTTGGAATTATCATTGTGAATGCAATTAAGGATAGAGGAGTTACTTCCAAAAAAGAGTTGATGATCATTTGTGCCAAAGCGATAGCAATTGCGGTTATACTCTTAGCTTTTATCTATACGTCTCTTTCATACATGGGAGCTTCTAGCGTTGAAAAATTGGGTGTTTTAGGAAATGGGGCTGAGGTGTTAGCTAAGGTTTCCTCCTATTATTTTGGATCTTATGGTTCTATTCTATTAGGCTTAATGATTACAGTAGCGTGTTTAACGACAAGTGTGGGGCTTATCACTTCCTGCTCTTCCTTTTTTCATGGATTATTTCCAAAAGTCTCTTATAAAAGAGTTGCTCTCATGTTATCTATATTTAGTACCCTTGTAGCTAACATAGGTTTAACTCAGCTCATTAAGGTTTCAACGCCAGTATTAATGGCAATATATCCTATTGCTATTTCTCTGATATTTTTAACTTTTTTACATCCCGTATTTAAAGGAAGGTCAGAAGTATATCAAGGCAGTTTGATATTAACTTTTATCATTAGTTTATTTGATGGCTTGAATGCTGCTGGAATAAAAATTAATGTAATTAATGATTTTTTCACTCATCTTCTTCCATTATATAATGTAGGGTTAGGGTGGTTAATTCCCTCTGTTTTAGGAGGCGTAGCTGGCTACATATTTACTAAGTTAAGAGGAAGAAAAATAATTTTAGTACTTATGAAGCCCAAAAAAAATAAATGATTTATCCTATGCATATTAGTCTGTTATATAAGGGACAGCAAGCGCCTGATCTGCTTCGTGCTGCTTACGGTACTGCGAAGGGGTCAGGCCGTTCCATTTTTTAAAGGTCGCAATAAAATAGCTTAGATTGTCAAAACCAACATCCAGCGCAATATCAACCACTTTGCGATCACTTTGCTCCAGCAACCTGCAAGCCTTTTGAATCCGATGATAGTTAATATATTCTACCGGGCTTTTCTGAACCATCTGCTTAAAAAAACGGCAAAAATGCCCCTCACTCATTCCAATCTCATCTGCGATCTCCCGTAAACGTATAGGCTCATGAGCATGACTGTTAATATACACCAGCGCTTTTTTGATCCGTTCAACTTTATTGCGTTGCCCTGCCATAATCACATCCTCTCCGTTAGCGGGGGTCATGTGTGGGTACAGACAGGCGATCATGCTATAGAGCTGCGCCTTGGTCGCCAGTTCACGGGCAGGCGCATTCTGCTCATGGCTGGTGATAATGTGTCGCAATGCAGCCAGCACCTCTTGCTCCCAGGGCTGCACGCCACGAATGTGAGGGGGAGGGACAAGCTTTTTACTGATAAATGGGTCAATAAACTGCGTTTGCACCGTATCCTGCGTGCGGCTGTGCAGCATGTCGGGGTGAAACACCACCGCAGAAAATACGCAACGAGCGCTTTTTTGTAAATAACCTGCGTGAAGCTCGCCGCTGTTGACAAAAAGAGCTTCACCTTCGTTCACCTCCGTATAGACCATATCCGTCTGAAATATGGCGCTCCCCTGTTCCACTACGATAAACTCCATCTCCTCATGCCAATGGGACTCCAGTACACTATTTCCATTTAGCTGCTCTACGCTCGGATATACGCTGACCGGATACATGGGATTGCCGTGAATTCGATTTTCCCGCAACATTTCTCTTTGCATTTCTATGACTCCTTTTCCGCAAACTGATTTATATATAAAACATCAAAATATTGATACAATACGTCAAAATAAAAGAAGTAAACCCTTACATAAATCAATATTATTATAGTAAGGATTTCGAAAAAATCCAACAAGCGATTTGGGATTAAGAAAATAAAGATTGAAGCGGAGGAAGAAACAGATGAAATTTACTGATGGCTATTGGATGGTTCGCAAGGGCTATGAAATACAAAATCCTGCTGAAATCCGTGATATTGTGACGGACGATGCTTCCATGACGGTATATGCAGCCACCCACCGGATCGAGCATAAAGGAGATACGCTGAACGGAGCGTTGCTGAAAGCGACCTACAGCTCGCCTATGCCGAATGTCATTCAGGTGCGTCTGAACCACCATAAGGGACGGGTGCATCAGGGACCGAATTTTGAAATTCACACCTTGCCAACAGAGGTAGACATTACGGTGGATGAGGACGTAGCGGTACTGAAAAGCGGCGATCTGAGTGTGCGAGTCGGCCGTGGGAAGAGCTGGGATGTAGGCTTTTATGTCGAGGATCGCAAAGTCACAGGCAGCGGACATCGGGGACCAGGCTATATTACAGACCCGCAGGATCAGCCTTTTTTCCGGGAACAGCTGGAGCTGGGCATCGGTGAGTACGTATACGGACTTGGAGAGCGTTTCACTCCATTCGTAAAAAATGGCCAGGTAGTTGATATCTGGAATGAAGATGGCGGGACTAGCAGTGAGCAGGCATATAAAAACATTCCATTCTATCTATCTAATAAAGGGTATGGTGTGTTCGTCAACCATCCAGAAAAGGTATCCTATGAGATTGCATCGGAAAATGTATCAAAGGTTCAGTTTAGCGTCTCCGGCGAATCGTTAGAGTATTTTATTATTGGTGGAGCTAACCCTAAAGAAGTACTGGACAATTACACCAAGCTGACGGGTAAGCCTGCATTACCACCAGCCTGGACCTTTGGTTTGTGGCTGACCACTTCGTTCACAACAGATTATGATGAAGCGACAGTGAACCATTTTGTCGACGGGATGGCTGAGCGGGATCTGCCACTCTCGGTATTCCATTTTGACTGCTTCTGGATGAAGGAATACCAATGGTGCGATTTCCAGTGGGATCAAGACATGTTCCCGGACCCGGAAGGCATGCTGCAGAGATTGAAGGCAAAGGGTCTCAAAATTTGTGCATGGATCAATCCGTATATTGCGGAAAAATCCATTTTGTTCGATGAAGGTATGGAGAATGGTTATCTGGTCAAAACCGCCGATGGCAGCGTGTGGCAATGGGATATGTGGCAGGCGGGGATGGGGCTGGTTGACTTCACGAATCCGGCTGCAGTCGCCTGGTACCAGGATAAGCTCAAGGTGTTGGTAGATCAGGGGGTGGATTGCTTTAAAACTGATTTTGGCGAGCGCATCCCTACCCATGTGGTATATCATGACGGCTCTGATCCAATGAAGATGCATAATTATTATACGCATTTGTACAACAAGGCTGTATTTGATGTGCTGGAGGAAAAGCTGGGTAAAAATGAAGCCGCGTTATTTGCGCGTTCCGCTACAGCCGGGGGGCAACAGTTCCCGGTTCACTGGGGCGGAGACTGCTCGTCGACGTATGAGTCGATGGCGGAATCCTTGCGAGGCGGTTTGTCGCTTGGTTTGAGCGGCTTCGGCTTCTGGAGCCATGATATTAGCGGCTTTGAGTTAACGGCTGCGCCGGACGTGTACAAACGGTGGGTACAATTCGGGCTTCTGTCCTCTCATAGCCGTCTGCACGGAAACGAATCCTATCGCGTGCCCTGGCTGTTTGATGAAGAATCAGTCGACGTGGTGCGCAGTTTTACAAAACTCAAATGCTCGCTAATGCCATACCTGTATCCTTCTGCTGTGGAATCCTCAGAAAAGGGACTGCCGATGATGCGGGCTATGGTATTGGAATTCCCGCAGGACCCAACCTGTGCAACGCTGGATCTGCAATACATGCTGGGGGATTCCATTTTGGTAGCCCCGATCTTTAATAAAGAAGGCAATGTGCAGTATTATGTACCAGAGGGTAAGTGGACAAATTTACTTACGAATGAGAGCGTGTTAGGTGGTCGTTGGGTTAACGAGCATCATGATTTTACAACTTTGCCTGTGCTCGTGAAGCCGAACACACTTTTGGCAATCGGTCATGAGAACAGTCGTCCGGATTATGATTATGCTGATCAAGTGGCGCTTCATTTGTTTGAACTTGGTGAGGGGCAACAGGCTCGAACGATTATCGTGAATACGTCAGGTGAAGAAGAGCTAACGGTTACTGCTAGCCGCAAGAATTCTGTCATTACGGTGAAGGCAGAAGGTGCTGTTAAACCATGGTCGATAGTCCTGCGCGGTATCCACGAGGCTGTTCAAGTGGAGGAAGGCAGTAGCCAGTCGGGAGAACAGGGTGTAACCATTACACCAGCTTCCAGCGGACAGCAAGAGCTTACTATTCACTTGGGCTAGGTAAGGCGCTAGAAAGTGGATGAAGTATGTCATAATGTAGCGATTATATGCAAAAAAGGGCTTGCCTGATCCAATAGGCAAGCCTTTTTTGATGCAGATTTTTGATAGAGACCAGTTGCAACTTTTAGCTTTGGTATTTATTCCCATTTATTCTGCTGGAGTAGCAGCGGTACAATATACTGCCGGAAAATATCTACAGGAGTCCTTTTCTTTTTAAATCTATCAGCGGTAACGACAACAACCATGTCATACGACGGGACGACAACAATATATTGCCCACCAAAGCCGAGAGCGTAAAAATAGTCTGTTTCAGTTCCTATCTCTGTTTCATCTGAAAAGGAAGAAGTCCACCAGTGCCAGCCGTAAAATGCCTTTTGTGGTTTGGCAGCAGGAAGAAACGGACGGGTTGAATATCGGACTGTCTCTGTTTGGATGATGTGCCGTCCTTCCCAGCCTCCTTGGTTCAGATAAAGCCGCCCGAATTTGAGCATGTCCATCGGCCTGAGATGCAGTCCGAATCCACCCGTATGAGTACCCTGAGGATCGGTTTCCCAATGATAGCTTTCGATACTGAGCGGTTGGAATAATTGCTGCTCGGCAAATTCAGCAACTGTTTGTCCAGAAACATTACGTAGTATGGTGGCCAAAAGTTGAGAACAGCCAGAACTGTATTCCATTCGCGTACCTGGCACATCCGATAATGGCTGTGAAAGCACAAATTGCACCCAGTCTGACGTTTTGCTCATGGTAGGAAAAGAATTTTGTCCGCCAAATTCCGTCCAGTTAAAGCCTGCGGACATCGTCAGCAGATGTTCAATCGTAATATCACGCTTACGAGAATCACTATCTGTGGCCAACTGGGGAAAGAATTCGAGGATCGGCGTCTCCGGTTTCGGTCCCCGTTGCTGGTCCATAGCGATACTAACTAATGCGGAAATCACGCTTTTGGTACAGGAATTTATTTTATAGAGTTCATTAGCAATTTGAGGTTCACGATAGTAATTCATGATCATGTTACCCTGCTGCTCAATAAGGCAGCTGCGGGTTTCCAATTCGTTAAGCACGTGAATAAGCGGTTTGAGTTCCAGACTTTTCATGCAGATCCTCCTTGAGGCTTATGGCATAGCAATACATAGTATATCATTTTAATAGTCCGAAATTCGAAGAGTACAAACTGAAAACAGTTCATTTACTAATTTTGAATTTTTTTGTTCTTTGATATTAAAAAAGATATATATGTTCACTGAATAGACACAAGTATATTTAAAAATCTATACACTTTTTCTGTTTCATTCAAAAAAACAATCGAATAAAACGATATATAGTAAGTTGGACATTTTATTCAGAAATAACTGGGGGACCGATTCATGAATTTAACAATTAAGGCCAAAATGATTCTTAGCGCGATACTGATTCCGAGTGTGATTGCAGCTATGCTGCTGACCAATTACATTTTAAGCGTACATAGTGAGAATGAGTACAAGGATATTATGAATCGTGAAGAGGCTATTGCGTATAACTCGAAGTCTCTTCAATTTTTGTTAAACGGCATATCTAATGATGAGCGGGCATATTTGCTAACTCGTGATGAACAGTACGGGCGAGAGATCGGAAACAAGCAAAGTGAAGTTGCAAAGTTGCTACAGGAGACAGAAGCTCTGCTTAATACAGGTAATGAGGATTCTAAGAAAAAAATGACTGATCTCAAGACGGGGATTAATACTTACATGAATCAAGTTCATCGTTTACTGACTACAGCGGGGTATCAGAGTACAAGAGACGATGCTTTCCCGCCATTTTCTGATTTGCTCGATGATTTTGAAAACGAACGGGTGTTGCGTAAGCAACTTGATACCAAGGTAGTAGCCTTTGTCAAAGCTCAAGAAGATATGGTAACGGTGAAAGTACAGCAAGCGCACCAAACGATGACGAATACATCCTTGATTACGAGTATTGTAGGACTTCTAGTTATCATTTACAGTATTGTTCAATCCATCGTTTTGATTCGTTCAATTCGTCCATTACACCATATGAATGAGCAGCTGTTGGAAATGTCTGAAGGTGGGGGAGATTTGCGTAGCCGACTGGATATTACGTCCAAAGACGAAATCGGTATGATTGCAAGCTCCTACAACAAGCTTATTGAGGGGTTCCGCAGTATTATAGTGGATGCTCAGGATACGGCGCGTACATTAACCGTAACCGCAGAGCGGGTTAGCGTAAGTACAGAGGAAATGAATCAGGCCAATCGTCATACTTCCGGTGTAATGGAAGAGCTAGCGGCTGGTATGGAGCATCAGGTCGATGATATTACACAAACTACAGATACCGTAAAAGAGCTAGCCCACGAACTGGAACATATTGCAGCTACGAGCCAGCAGGTGTATGAGTTGTCTGATACAGCCGCTAAAGATGCAGAAGCAGGAGAACAATCTATAGGTCAGGCTATGCTTCAGATGGAGAAGGTAAGCGAAAGTGTAGACAGCTCTGCACGTGCTGTACGTTCACTTAGTGAACAGGCCGAACAGATTGGCATGATCGGAGCTGTTATTACCGGGATAGCCAAACAGACAGGAATGCTGGCGCTCAACGCGTCGATTGAAGCGGCAAGAGCCGGAGAGCAGGGCAAAGGATTTGCAGTTGTAGCCTCTGAGGTAAGAAGATTGGCCGAGCAGGTATCGGTTTCAGCAGCAGAAATCACACAATTTGTGCAAAATATTCAGGAGCATGTTGGAAATGTGGCTTCCAGTATGCAGACAGGGACGGTTGAAGTGCAGTCTGGCGTAAAGGTTATGCAATCCGCAGAAACTGCATTTCGTCAGATTGGAGGTTCCATTCAACTGGTCAGCGAACAGATTCACAGTGTAAATCGGTCTGTAGAACAGATGTCCGGCGGTTCCGAGCGAATGGTGGAAGCGGTGGAACGCATACGTGAAGTAGCAGAGCAGTCGGCAGGGGGAACCCAGAGCGTCAGTGCGGCAGCTGAAGAGCAGCTGGCTTCTATGGAGGAAATTGCATCATCTATTCATACACTGGCGGATATGTCGCAACTGCTGAATGCAAGGGTCGGTGGATTTAAAGTGTAACCGCATAAATCCCCACCAATGTAAACACAATAACATCTGTTGAACGAATCAGAACAGCTGTGTTATTACTTTTGCAAAGGTGGTAACGGGATGCAACAAAATAAAGGGAATCTGCTTGCGTTAGGTTCCATCCCGCTGATGATGACGCTGGGTAATTCCATGCTGATTCCTGTTTTACCGGAAATCGGACGTAAGCTACATGTAAGCTCTTTTCGGATTAGCATGTTGATTACAGTATATGCGGTAGTGGCCATTTTACTGATACCGATTGCGGGCTATCTCTCCGACCGATTTGGCCGTAAGGCGGTAATTGTTCCCTGTCTGATTCTGACTGTGATTGGAGGGGGGATTTCTGCGGCGGGAGCATGGCTGCTTCACGATTCGGCAGCATACTGGACCATTATTGGAGGCCGTCTACTTCAGG
Organism: Paenibacillus sp. FSL P2-0322; assembly: GCF_037975315.1. Taxonomy (NCBI): domain Bacteria; kingdom Bacillati; phylum Bacillota; class Bacilli; order Caryophanales; family Paenibacillaceae; genus Paenibacillus; species Paenibacillus sp. FSL P2-0322. The sequence continues at coordinate 2,138,022 of NZ_CP150243.1, forward strand.
GTGCGGGAGCGGCAGGGGCTTTTCCTATAGTCATTCCGCTTGTAGGTGATTTGTACGAAAACGAGGATGAGGCCAGCAAGAACCTGGGCGTCGTCGAGACCTACAACACATTCGGTAAAGTGTTAAGTCCGATCCTCGGTGCCGCGTTGGGAGCAGTTCTATGGTTTTTGCCATTGGCAGTAATTCCAGGACTCTGTCTGATTTCACTCATTTTGGTGCTTTGGCTGATCCATGTGCCCAAGCGTAAGAACCAACCGATTATGTTTCGAGAGTTTGTGGGAAATGTGAAGCGGGTGCTTGCCGAAAAAGGACGCTGGCTCTATGCTATTTTCGCTATGGGCGGCATTTGTATGTTTGTCATTTTTGGAGTCTTGTTCTACTTATCCGACATACTAGAAAGTCGTTACAACCTCCGTGGGGTCTGGAAAGGTTTTGTGCTGGCCATTCCGCTTATTTCCCTCTGTCTGTGCTCTTATGTAGGAGGCAAGATTATCGGCAAACACAAAAAGCGCATGAAATGGATTGGTTTTAGCGGTTTGACCATATTGACGATCAGCTTTGCCATTCTCGGATTTTTTCAACATATTTATGCGGTGATTGGACTGTTTACGTTAGGGGGCGGCGGAATTGGGCTCGCACTGCCTTGTTTGGATGCCCTGATTACGAAGGGAATTGAAAAAGAGGAGCGCGGAACCATTACTTCGTTGTACAGCAGCATGCGCTTTGTCGGGGTATCGCTAGGCCCTCCGGTTGTTTCCTTGCTGCTGGGTCACAGTGGACATGGTCTGCTCTTTGGCGTGATGGCCGCAGTGGGAGGCATTGCAGCTCTGCTGATGCTGTTTGCGGTCAAACCCAAGCAGGATGAACCAACAGATGACAAATCCAGTGACCGTATGAGTGTAAATGAGGAGCTGACAGGCTTGTCCCGAGAAAAGCCTCTTTCTCCCAAGCTAAGACACAAAACTCCTGCGAAATAAAATGAAAAAGCACCCGTTGTCCACACAACCATGGCAACGGGTGCTTTTGATTATAAGCAGTTATAAACTAAATGTATTTGAAAACAATAGCTTTACCCATTGAGAGAAACATGCGATTTAGGCTTACGGCTTGCGATGATTTGTATAACATAGATCAGCAAAAACAGTACAATAAACAGCGAGGAAAGGCGGTACATCCACGCATAATCACTTGCTTTGGCAATAATGCCAAGTATAAGCGCACCGGCTGCAACCCCGAAATCGAGGGAATTGAGAAACATACCATTTGCCATGCCTCTTTGTTTAGGAGATACAATCTGAATCATCCAGGTTTGCAGGGTTGGCTGCATCACACCAAATCCGATACCGTAGCAAAGAGCCGACACATACATGAAATCATCACTGTGCGCGTAGGAAAGCAGGAGCAGACCGCCAATTAAAAAGAGGGAGCCGGGGATGAGCAGTGCTTTTGCTCCTTTTTTGTCATAAATACGGCCTGAGAAGGGACGCACGATTAGCACGGATACCGCATTAAACAGGAAAAAGTAGGCCGGGTGCGCCAGATTTGCTTCATCCCCGTAAAGCGCCATAAAGCCGAGTAGCCCACCATATGTGATAGACATCAGCATGTTTAACAAGGCGGGAACCCACAATTTACGGTTAAATGCCGGTTTTCGCCCTTCTTCCAAAGGAACCATAGGTGGTTCGATGTGCCCTTTGGGTAGTGTACGAATGAGCCAGTGAGCCAAAGGGAATATCACAACAATTACGGCTGCTGTCGTATAGGCAAGCAGGTTAAAACTCCCGTATTGCAGCATCGAAATGCCGATGGTTGGCCCAATCGACATCGCTAGACTGGTGGACAGACTAAAGAAACCCATTCCTTCACCAAGGCGCTTGGACGGGATGACGTCAGAGGCCATCGTTGGAAAAGCCGTACTGCTCATACCGAAGCCGATCCCGAATAACATCCGCATGAGCAGAAGCACTGTAATCGTCGGCGAAACACTGTACCCCAGCGTTCCTGCCAATGCAAACAGCAGCCCCACGAAGATCAGAGTGCTGCGATGCCCTTTTTCCAGCATACGGGCGGAAAAGAGCCGTGCCGCAATCGCACTTAAAGCAAATAAAGTGGTAACGAGACTAACCTGAACGGAACTAGCGTGGAATGTATTTTTCACATAAGAAGGAATAGAGGATAGAATCATCTGTAATTCCAAAAACAAAAATAAATTGGAAACCGTAAGAACAATAAATTCCTTGGTCCAAAGAGGTAGCTTGCTTTGTTGCATATTAATCGTTATCTCCTTGTTTTTCTGATTCGGTCATGTTGGCGTGAATTTGTAAAAGAGTCTGGCGGAATTGCTCCAGATCGGCTGAGGAAATTCTTCTTACAAAATCGTGATTGGCATCATATTCAATAGGAAGAATCTCTTTTACAAGCTGTCGGCCTGCTTCAGTCAAATGAAGTAAATAGGCTCGACGATCCTGAGGGCTATTCACACGCCGTACCCAGCCCTTCTTGTCTAATAAATCAATAATTCGAGTCGTGGTCGGCTGGTCCTTCACGGCCTTAGCTGCAATTTCTTTCTGATTTAAACCCTCAGCCTGATAGATTTGGTACAGAACCGACCATTGCTCTGGGGAAATATCATAAGGCTTGAGACGCTGCAAGAGCTGCTGACTCATTTTGCGGTGAGTAATCCCGAGCAACATCCCAATGGAACAATCGGGAGGCAAGTTATTCATAAGGTACTCCTTTCTGTTTCCCGTACATAAATTACTTTGAAATCAATTAGTTGTTATAACAATTATATGAACAACAAGTTATTTTGTCAAAAAAAGTTGTTCGGCGTTTTTAATTCTGCCATCACAAAACAAAACAAAAAAACAGCCCATAAAATACGGGCTGTTTAGGTTGATATAATATCGTTTGCCATGACTGGCGAATTAAGCTTTAGGTACAGTTTCCCAGTCCTTCAGGAAGCGTTCGATACCACTGTCTGTCAGCGGGTGTTTCCACAGAGAAGGGAGCAAGGAACCTGGAATGGTGGCAATATGTGCACCAGACAGAGCAGCATCTTCTACATGCTTAATGTTGCGGATGGATGCCGCGATGATTTCGGATTTCAGACCATGAATGTCCAAAATTTGTCTTAGTTCACGAATCAGCTTCATACCATCAACAGCGATATCATCCAGACGTCCTACGAATGGGCTGATAAAAGTAGCGCCAGCTTTGGCTGCCATCAAACCTTGAGCCGCGGAGAAAATCAGTGTTACATTCGTTTTGATTCCGTTCTTGGTCAGCTCGTTACAAGCGTACAAGCCGTCTTCGGTCATAGGAAGCTTGATAACCACGTTCGGTGCCCACTTGGCGATATCATAAGCTTCTTTGAGCATATCTTCAGCCTTCAGGCCAATAACCTCAGCACTTACGGGACCTTCAACGATACTGCAAATCTCCTGAATGACTTCCTTGAACACTCGACCTTCTTTAGCGATCAGTGAAGGGTTCGTTGTTACACCATCAACCAGACCCAAACGTTCAATACGTTTGATTTCTTCAATGTTACCAGTATCCAAGAAAAATTTCATTTGATTTCCTCCTCAGGTTTATATAATTCATAATACATATCACATGCGATGTACACTAGCTCATTTAAATGTAGCATATTGCACACGTTAAACTTATAATTAGTATGTATTACATCCTTAATTGTGACACATTTTAAATTTGAAAACAAGCTGTCTATGATTAAAATTTGATGAATTGTCGGAAGATGCTGAAATTTACCGATCTATGCTCATTTATAATATATACTACCCCACTTCATAAGGAGGTAATCATTATTCAACTGTCTGAAAGACAGCGGGAAATTGTTGATATTGTCCAGCGTCTGGCACCTGTAACAGGGGATAAAATTGCTGAAACACTGGGACTGACGCGTCCGACTCTCCGTTCTGATCTTGCTCTGCTCGTTATGCTCGGGCTGGTGGATGCCAAGCCGAAGGTAGGCTACTTGCCAGGACGTTACCCCAAATATGATAGTCATATCGGCAACATGCTCAAAAAGCTGACTGTGGCGGATATACTTAGTGATCCGATTTTGATTTCCGGTGAAACGACCGCCTATGATGCGGTGCTGATGCTGTTTCAGCAAAATACAGGCACGCTGATGGTCACAGGGGAGGAGCAGGAGCTCATTGGAATTGTTACGCGCAAGGATTTGCTGAAGGTCATGCTGGGGCATACCGATCTTCACACCGTACCGGTGACCATGGCAATGACGCGCCGGGCCCAAATGACGACGCTTGCTCCAGAAGACTCTTTACTGGAAGCGATATCGAGACTGATTCGGCATCAGGTCAATTGTCTTCCAGTTTTGGACGAGCAATGTAGCTCCTCAACTCCAATTCAAGGGTTGGTAGGGCGGGTTACGAAAACGGACATCATGAACGCCATTCTGAGCTTGACAGAAGAAAAAACGTAAAAGATGAATAAGGGGGCCTTGTATGTATTGGTTGGCCATGCTGACGATGCTGATTGACCATGTCGGACTTGTGTTTTTTCCGACGGATCCGGCTTGGAGAATTGCCGGCAGACTTGCTTTTCCAATCTATGCCTACGCGCTGTATATGGGGTATACCCGTACCCGAGATATGCGGAGCTATATGCTCCGTCTACTCGGGCTGGCTCTGATTTCTCAGGTGCCCTATATGCTGGCGTTTGATGTATACAGACCGAATGTAATCTGGACGCTACTGGCCTCGTTGCTCGCGCTGGCTGCTGCATCCCGCTTGAAGCATTGGGCGGCTGTAACGGGTCTGTACGTCCTTACAGCTCTGGTCATGGAGTTCAGCCAGATGGATTACGGGGCCTATGGTCTACTGCTGGTTCTCATTTATCGATACACTCGCTCATATATGATGATTGCAGCCCATTTTGCTTTGAACGTTGTGTATGATATGGTGCACCACGCAAATCTCCAACACTTTAGTCTGCTGTCCAGCATTCTGATCGTATGTTTTGCAACGGGAGAGAGCGGATTTTATAGTCGGGTACCGCGTTGGTTGTGGCGCAGCTTTTACCCGGTACATCTGGCTGTTATCGCGACAATTCGCATCTGGCCCTAATCTACATCTCATACAGCAAAAGAACCTTTAAAACCACGACATAAATGGTTTTAAAGGTTCTTTTTTATCCTTTATTAAGCTAGCCAATGTTTAGGATACCTTGTTGGGACCTTGGGCAAAAGGAAGTGGGCGAAGAGGAGCACCTTCCTTCATGTATTGCACCAATACTTCTGGAATATTGTGTATTCCACCTGCATTGACGCGATAGCCGTTCATTTGCCCAGGCGAGTTAATCCCCCGTTTTACCGTGAATGTAACGTCAATTCCCAAGGAACGGCAAATTTCCAACGTCTCCTTGGTATACCCACCATAAGGGAAGGCAAGTACATTCTGATCATTGTGTAGATGCTTGAACAGCTTCTTGTCAGCCATGTCCAAGTCGGTATAAACCCGCTGTTTGAACTCATTCTCTGTTTCCATTCGCCCCAGCTTTTTCGAATACACCGGGCCCATCAGAAGCGGCTTTTGTTTGGTGCGGGCTGTGTTGGAGTATCCGTAAGCATGCTGGTCATTGGTGTGATTGTAAAAATCAATGCCTTCGGCATGCATCTGATGAATTTGATCCCATGTGAGCTTTGGAATACCAATGTGCTTGGGATTGCTGATCGTGGACGTGATGAGAAAATTGGTTGCCGGTACCTGGTACTTTTTCAACACGGGAAAAGTGTCCGTGTAAAAGGACTCATAGCCGTCGTCGAATGTCATGAGTACCGCATTATCAGGAACCTTGGCTTTATGTAAAATAAAGTCGGTATACTCTTTCATCGTGATCCAGTGGAAGCCGTTAGCTTTCATTTCGTCCAACTGCCTCGTTAAATTACTAAGCTTGAGAGCGCCGGGATCAGGTGGAGTCTTGGTCACCTCATGATACATCAGGACAATGACTTTGTTTTGGTAATATACTTTATCTGGTGTAGGCGTCAGTGAGAATAAATGGCGTACCAGTCGATCTGCATGAGCTGTACGTGTACGATGAGTCCCTTTAACTGTAGGTGTGTGGTATATGCTACGTGCTTCATACACCAAAATCCCTAAAATAGCCAACAAACTTATGATTAGCAACGTTCTTTTAAAAAAAGTGTGTTTCATTGAATGACATCCCCCGCATGCAAAAAAATTCTGAAAGTATAGAGGTTTATACTAAATATGAAACTAGCAAAATCTAGTCTATCATACCGAAAACATGCGGGGGAAATATCACAACTTTGTTACCTCTGTGTTGCTTTTACAGATACCGATGAAGAGGTCGGGAAGTAACCGATCTCGACGGCATGCTGGATCATGTTCCGAATAAAGTTAAGGTCGGTTGCCGGGCATTGAACGCCAGCTTGTTCCAGCAGAGCTGCGGTTACAGAGCATCCGTAACGGTAAGCTGAATCCTTGGCTCCGTCACCTTCCAGTTGTCCCATAGCAAGGTGAAGTGCATCCTCCTGAATGCCGGAAGACGGATTCAGCAGCCAAGCGCTGTAATCGTCAAAAGGCAGGGTTTCTACTGCGTAACCGAGTTGGTTTACCATAGCGATCAGTTCATCATATGGCAGTGGGTTCGGATTGCAGATATGGAAAATGCGGTTTGCGCTTTTTTGATGAACGGACAGCTCTACGATAGCACGGCTGGCGTAATCAATCGGTGTGAAGTCCGTATGCCAATCGGCTTGTGGCGCTTTGCCCAGCAGCAGCATCGCCTTCATCATGCGATAATAAGCATTGCTGTCGATATTTCGCTGGAAGCGTCCGTTGGCCGAATGGGCTGTCAAATTACCCGCGCGATAGATCGAGACAGGCGTACCCGCTTGAGCTGCTTGGAACAATAGCTTCTCTGCTGCGAGTTTACTGTTCGTGTACAGGTTGTCCACGTTCAATTCGTCTGGGAAGGCAGAAAGCTCCAATGCCGACTCCCATTTTCCTTCGTTTGCAAGATCCTCCGGTATCCCCATAGTGGAGACATGATGGAACGATACTCCCGGCTTGGCTTGGGCGATTTTCAGCAGTTCCAGTGTACCGGTCACATTCGTGCGATCGAAAGCTGCCGAATCACCAAAATGGCGAACGTCAGCGGCGCTGTGAATGATGCCGTCGATTTGGTGCTCCAGCATATGGCGGTCGACGGAAGAGAGACCAAGATCAGCTTGCTCCAGATCCCCATAGACAGCTTTTACCCGTCCTTCGATCAAGCTGGAGATATCTTGTCCAAAATATCCCATCAATACGGACTGAATACGCTCGATACCGGATGGACCGTCCTGAGAAGGGCGTACCATCGCGTATACTTTGGCTTCTGTCCGTTGAAGCAGGTCATACAGAATGTGCGAGCCCAGATAGCCTGTAGCACCGGTCAACAAGATCACGCGCAAGTCGCGGACTTCAGCTAAGTCAGAAGCACCAGACAACTCAATAGGATGCTCATTCAAGTCCATTTTTTCTTGAGAAATCGCAAGTGGCTTGCGTTGCGGCGTTTGTTCCGTACCTAATTGTTCCACATATTCAGCAAGCTCGCGAACGGTTTTGTAGCGGAAAAAATCTCCGATGCGCAGCGCGCCATAGCGCGGCTTTAGAATAGCCAGCACATGAATGACACGAAGCGAATCGCCCCCAATCAGGAAGAAATCATCGGTAGCGCCAATGTTATTTTTACCAAGCACTTGAGTCCATGCTTCGGCAATAAGTGTTTCGGTTCCTTCTCGGAGAGGTTCCCCGCCAAATGAAAGATCAGACGCTTCCGGAAGTGGTCGCAGGGCCAACTTTTTGCGATCGATCTTGCCAGTTGGTGAAATTGGCATGGCTTCCAGATGAACGACATGGCTTGGTACAAAATAAGAAGGCAGCTTGCCCCCAATATAAGACTGAATAACGTCTTGTGGAATGGATTGTCCATCCGAAGTGGTAAAATAGCCAACTAACATGTTCTGATCTGTGTGATCTTTGACGGCTACTACAGCGACGTCCTGAACACCTGGATGTTTGGAAAAATGGTCTTCAATTTCTCCAATTTCAATCCGATTCCCCCGAATTTTGAGTTGTGAATCCTTGCGGCTTACGTATTCAATCGTACCATCTGGCAGCAGCTTGGCGATATCACCCGAGCGGTACATTTTTTCACCCGGAACAAAAGGATTGTCCACGAATGATTGGGCTGTACGTTCTGGCTGATGGAGATAGCCATGGGCCAATGCAGGAGTAGCAATGCATACTTCACCCGGAATATTGACAGGGCAAAGCTTGTTATCATCGTTAACGATATACACTTTGTAATTGTAAATCGGCTTGCCGATCGGAATATTGACGACATGCTCAGGCACGGCACCACGGACCCGATGGGTCGTCGTCGCTACGGTGCATTCTGTCGGTCCGTATACGTTTACGATGTCGGTATCTGTACCGAATTTGCTTTGGAACGCTCGAACTTGTGAGCCGTACAGCGCTTCGCCTGCCACAGTAACAATCCGTACCTTAGCGAGTTTGCGATAGCCTTCGTCTGACAAGTACGTAGATAGCTGATTAAAGAATACGGTCGGCAAAATAGTAATAATCGTCGTGCCTGTACGTGCAATGGCTTCAGCGAATTCTTCAACAGATACACGTTCTTCGGAAGACAGCAAGTACAATTTTGCACCGTAAAACAAGGCTCCAATTGTATCCCAAACGGATGCATCGAAGCTGTAGGTCGCAAATTGGGTCAATACATCCTGAGGTGTAATGTCGCAATCGCGTTGCACGACAGCTCCTAGGTTAACGACACCACGGTGAGCGATCAGGGCACCTTTCGGTTTGCCTGTAGAGCCGGATGTATAGATGACATAAGCTAGATCATCCGGACTTACATTAACGTTCGGATTGCTTGCAGCATAGCCTGCCAGTGGCCCGTTAATCGCTAAAATTTCTTTTACCGTCTCAATCGAACCGCACAGTTCAGTCGCTTGTTCCATGAGTGCGGAAGTTGTTAAGACAAAAGGAGAACGCGTGTCTTCGACAATGTAGCTACTCCGGTCAGCGGGGTGGGCGGGATCAACAGGTACATATACGCCTCCGGCTTTCAGGATACCAAGCAGTGAAATGACGGTCTCTAAGCTCCGTTCCATGAAGATAGTCACGAATTCACCTTTGGTAAGACCTTTGGATAACAAGACACGTGCGACTTGGTTAGCACGTTCGTTCAACTCACGGTACGTGTACTCTCCAGTGTGTGAAGCAATAGCCGGACGATCAGGGTATTGTGAAGCCGCCTCCTCAAACATTCCATGAATAGTTTGGTGCTCAGGATATTTCACAACTGTATTATTTAAAGCTTCGTGAGCAGCTCGATCCGCATCCGATAATATATCAATGGAATTCACAAGTGCATGGCTGTTGGTTAGCGCGCCACGCAAAAGGGTTTCAAAGTATTCTGCGTATCGGACAACCGTTGTTTCCAGCAAGAGTGATTGATCATAACGTATCTGTATTTGATAAGCGCCATTGTGTTCACTAACAGCCCAGTCCATAATACGGGATTCTACACCGCTGTCCGTAGGCAGATTTGCCGAAAATGAAGTATCGGCTTGTGGTTCCGCAAGGTATGCATTAGGCTCACGGAGCATCTCCTGAAATAAGCCTGCTAGTTCGTGAAAAGTCGTTTCCTTTTCGACAGTCAGCGAAGCTGTAAGCAGACCGGTTTGCAGCACAAAAGTAGAAAAAGAAACTTCTTCTTCTGCGGATAGGCGATATACCCATGCAGTATATGCTGATAAGAGCAACGCTTGTTTGTCTTCCGCAGTTTTTTGCTGATTTAATTGTTCCGAGATGGACGCTTCTAACTCTACTTGATAAGTAGAGGATGTATGCTTGCGTTGTATACGTGCACAATCCAAGGGAACTAGGAATGGGGATGGGGTTGTCTGTGTGCTGTTTTGTAGTAATGAAGCCATTACGCTAACCTCCTGAATGTATGATGTCTTAATATAAATGGTAAATTCAGTAAATGCCTCCGATCCCTTCAAATGCATGAACAGGAGGGAGGCATTACCGAATGATTTACTTATGAAATAAATTTTGGAGTCGATAAATGGTTATTATGATTTGGTACGGTTGGTGTCTGCAATTTTGAAATAAGATGTAATTTCTTGAAGCTCTTCAGACATGGATGTCAATTTATGGGATGAATCAATGATCGAATCTAAAGAAGCTTTTTGTTCCTCCACCGTTCGCACAATGTGAACACTGTTATTGGCTGTTTTGGTTACGGTGGAAGAAAGATCGTCTGCTGTCGCTGTCATTTCCTGTGTACCCGCAGATATTTGCTCAGTAGCACTGGATACTTCTTGGATTTGCCATGCTACATTTTTAGTTGCTTGAAGAATATCATTGAACAGCACGCCTGCTTGTCCGGCAACGACGATTCCGTTTTGAACTTCAACGTTTCCTTGCTCCATTGACTTCACAGCTTGTCCGATTTCACTTTGAATTTCTTCAATCAGGGATGTAATTTGTTTGGTTGCATCCGCAGATTGTTCTGCCAGCTTACGTACTTCACTGGCAACAACGGCAAAGCCTTTACCTTCTTCGCCAACGCGCGCAGCTTCAATAGAAGCGTTCAGAGCGAGCAGGTTGGTTTGACTGGAGATGCCTGAAATGGTACTGATGATATTGCCAATTTCCTGCGAACGACTGTCCAGCAACTTGATGATACGAGAAGTATTGGTTACTGTATCGGTAATCAAGTGCATTTGGGATGATACCTTACCTACAATCTCGTTGCCTTCATTAGAACGTTTCTCTACCGAATTGGCTTCCTCCGCAACATTGGAAGAACTAGTGGCAATATTTTGAATTACCGAAGCCATTTCAGCCATGGCACGTGCACTATCACCTGTTGCTTTTTCCTGCGAACGGATATTCTCCGTGATTTCACTGATGTTTTGATTGATGATGTTGGAATTGATTCCGTTTTGCTCGCAGATTGCGAGTAATTCCTTGGCAGATTCATTGACTTCATCCGTTGTCTGCTTCACTTTGGTCATAATGCTGTTAATATGACTTACCATATTGTTGAAGTTCTGATTCACGAGCCCCAAATCATCATGACCTGCATGAATTTGAACATCCAGATTTCCTCTGCTTACTTCACTGATACCATACATCAGTTGCTTAATCGGGGACAGCGTGCGCTTCACAACCCAATATTGAAGCGCCAGGCAGATCAGTAGGAAAATCACTAAAATGGTAGCGCCGCTAATGAGCAGCTTGGTCAATCCTGCAGGTACGGCACCGGCATCTGCATCAACTGCAAAATATGCAAAGATTTTGCCACTTGGATCTTTAATCGGAGTCATCAAAGTCGTCCATGTACCAAAAGAATCATCGTAGAAGCTGGTGAATGTTGGTTTGCCACTGTCCAGCATACCGGTTACGCCTACTGCTACGACATTGGGTTGCTCGTACATGGAGCCAACGAGCAGCTTATCTTTTTCAAATGCTTCTCTGAGATCCGTTGGCATCGCCACAATAGATGTTAGATTGCCATTTTCGAGCTCCGTCCCGAAAATATAAGCATGAGAGATATTCGGATTCGTCGCCATGATGTTATCTAGATACGCGCGGAGTTTGGTTTGAACGGGTCCATCATAATTTTTCTCTTGAACCGCTTGGGTTACTTCATCGGAATTAATGCCCTGGGCCCACTTCAATGTGATTTTTTCCACTTGCCCATGCAATTGGTCTATCAAAATCGTACGTTGGATCAAATAACTGGACACAATAAGGACTAGCCCAATCAATACGATGTTGAAGAAGGATAATAATAAGTTTTTGGTGAAGAATGATAAGCTACTCCACTTTTTCAAAATGTTCCACTCCCTGGTTGTATTTTTGTATATGGTGTTGAACCGCTTATCGAATGAGATAATCAAGTCCCCCTTACAAACATATTAATCGAGATCATAGACCCTTGAATTTTAAGTAATAGGTCTTAAGTCCTTTTATAGACAAGTATGATATCCCTATATATATGTCGTACGAAAAGCCCTTGAAATGAATACCTTACACAATAAAAAATTAATTTTTAATAGGTAAACGCTGTCTGTGTTTCAGTATATTCCAATTTATACTTCTACTTGAAATTCGACTTCATTACAGTCCATAAGCAACTATTCAACAGAAACCATCATACTTTATAATAGAGTCAAATGCACTTATCAATTTGGGACATTTTTCATATTTGACGTTAAAAATGCTTGATTTAGCGCGGTTTTTGTGAATTGTTTGCGAAATGAGTCCTTATATCCATGTAAAGAGAAGAGGGATAAGAAGAATGTCCAAGCTTACGATTTTAAAGGTTGAGAGTAATCATGAGGATCTGCATAAGTTGATCCAAAGGCTGGATGAGGACTTGCTGGAAAGGTATCCTGCCGACGAAATTTACTTGGTCGATTTTTCCAATCCGAAAGTTAAAAAAATGGTTTTCGCTGTTGTGTATGTGGACGAAAAACCGGTGGCTTGTGGAGGGCTTAGGCCTATAGATGCGGAAGAAATGGAGCTCAAAAGGTTTTATGTCGATTCCTCTTATCGCAGACAAGGAATTGCGGTGAGTCTATTATCTTTTTTGGAAGAGGAAGCCAGCAAACGAGGAGTTGTAAGAATTAAACTGGAGACCGGAGCGGCTCAACCTGAAGCGATTGCTCTCTATACCAAGCGGGGATACGAACCTATTGAACGGTTTGGGGAGTATGAACACGATGAAAACAGCCTTTGTTATGGTAAAAAGCTGTCTCTGTTATTATAAAGCGTTCTCTTATAAAATGGATGATGATCAATACTAGCCTATATAGCGGGAGAGATGATAATGAATTTGAAGCAAAAAGCGGCCGAAAAAGCAGTTGAGGCGATTCAGGACGGCATGAAAGTAGGACTTGGTACAGGCTCGACAGCCTTTTGGGCTATTCAAAAAATCGGTGAGCGTGTAGCACAAGGATTACATATACAGGCTGTAGCTACATCCCAAGCCTCGGAGGATCAGGCCAGGGAGCTGGGAATTCCCATCATTCCGTTTGATCAGATTGGAAGGCTTGACGTTACCATCGACGGTGCAGATGAGGTGAACGAGCAACTGGTACTGGTGAAAGGTGGAGGCGGAGCCCTGCTGAGAGAGAAAATTGTGGAAAGCAATAGCGACCGATTAATCATTATTGTCGATGAGTCCAAGGATGTGAAGGTGCTGGGTGCATTTCCTTTACCCGTTGAGGTCGTACCCTTTGCCAGTGAGTGGACGTTGGAGGCTTTGCGGGGGACGGGCTGTAAAGCAGAATGGCGTATGAAAGACGGCGAGCGCTTCCTTACGGATAATGGTAATTATATTGCCGATTGTCGCTATGGTACGATCGAGAATCCGCAGGAATTGGAAATCCGCTTGAATCAAATTCCGGGTGTAGTCGATAACGGACTGTTCATTAATATGGCGGACCAGGTTATTATCGCACGGGCCAATGGACAGATCGACGTCCGTAACAAGTAATGTCTAGGACCCGCCTGCTTCATCATGTGGCATTGATGTTATTGATTTTATATACAGGGCTTCTATTATATTGGATGTTTCTCGGTTTTGGTCGTACATTACGACCAGGACCCCCGTATTCGTATAATATTGTTCCGTTTGATACGATTAGGCAATACTGGCGGGCAATGGAGTCGTTTCCTTTTCGGGTATGGGGTGTTAATTTGCTCGGTAATATTGGCGTATTTATTCCCTTCGGTATCCTTGTGCCTATCATTTGGGTGTCCATGCGAAGTATAGGCAGTCTGTTGTTAACGATAGTGATCGCACTGGTCATTCTTGAGGTGTCCCAAATGCTGCTGGGCGCAGGTACAATGGATGTAGATGACATCATACTGAATGTTCTGGGAGTATTATGCGGCCGTGTTGCCTACGTATTTGTACGTAAGAAGTTAGGGATAACAACATAATCGTCCCGCTCTCTGGATCAGTGCTTTAAGACTGGCTGAGAGCGGGCTTTTTTTACATAATGAACTGTAACCTTCTCATAATAGACAGTAATTCCTCCATTTATAGGACGTAAGAGCAGGGAAAGGAACGCTTAAACTTGACAAAAGTGCACAATTAAGATATCTTGGAATAAAGATATGAGTAACGGAGGCTGTTAATATGTCTGTAAAACCAGATGATCAGGACTTAGCACTTAATTTGTTCGTTGTTCTGGCTCGTGCTTATAATTCGGTCACGTCCCGTACGAATCGGGACATTCATAGTCATGGATTAAATACAACAGAATTTGGAGTGCTTGATCTGCTGTATTATCGGGGACCACAGCCTTTGCAGAAGATTGGAGAAAAGGTACTAATCTCTAGTGGGAATATTACGTACGTGGTAGATAAACTTCAGAAAAAAAACTTGCTTACCCGTCGTGCATCACAAGATGATCGGCGTGTGATTTATGCAGAATTGACTGATGATGGACGTCATTTCTTTGAGCAAATATTCCCGCAGCATCATCGTGTCATTATGGAGACCGTAGATGGCTTATCTGTGGAAGAGAAAGAGCAGGCTATTCATCTGTTAAAAAAGCTTGGACTAACGGCTGAGGGGCAGAAGAGTAACGGATCATAAATTGTGCATGTGCAGGTTAAATCTGCTTTTAGATAAAATACCGACTTCTCGGTATTTTATTTTTTTGTCGTATTTTGGGGAGTAGGGTTAATGTAGAGACGCAAATCAGGTATAATTGTCTAATAGTCACGTCTGGAACAAATCCCCAGTATCTGTTTCGAATACAATACCTTGTCGGGGAAGGAGCTGTACATGAGTATACAGCAATATACCGCAGGTGAATCGCTATTGATGCAAGCAGGAGCTTTGGCTGAATTAGTTACCCATAAGCAATACGAATTACAGCCCGATCTTTTGCAGCGTTTTGGGGATAACGGTAAAATAAAGACAAAACAGGATTCTATATATAGTTTGAACTATTTAGCTGAAAGTGTAATCATGAACAGCCCTATTTTATTTACACAGTATGTTTCCTGGTTAAAAAAGCTTCTGGAGGGTTTCGGCATAACCCAAGAAGATTTGAGCATCAATTTCAGATTAATCCAGGAGACGTTGGTAGAGCACTTCGATCATACGGATAAAACCATGGTGCTGGAGCATCTGGATTTGGGGATACAGCAAATTGGAAAGAAAGAGGAGTATGCCTCTTTTATTACAGATGATAATCCTTATGCTGCTAACGTGGCTCAATATTTGGAATATTTACTTTCAGGTAATCGCAGACAGGCTTTGGATTGGATCGTCCGTTTGCTGGATGAGGGTATCTCTATTCAACATACGTATAAATATATTTTTCAAATTTCGCAATATGAAATAGGCCGTCTATGGCATGAAGGCAAAATCACCGTCGGTCAAGAGCATTTTTGCACTGCCGCGACTCAATTTATTATTTCCAGCCTGTACCCCAGATGGATGGGAAGTGGAAGTAAGGAACGCTGCCTCGTGGCGGCGTGTGTAGGCAGCGAGCAGCATGAATTTGGTCTGCGTATGCTGGCTGATATATTTGAAATGGATGGTTGGGATACGTATTATTTAGGTGCCAATGTACCTAACCGGAGTCTGCTTCAGGCCATTGTGAGTTACAAGGCGGATGTGGTGGCTATCTCAGCTACCATGGCTTACCATGTCCATCTAGTGAAAGAGTTGATTGCTCTCATTCGGCAAGACCCAACTACTAGCCATGTGAAAATTATGGTCGGAGGCTTGCCTTTTAATCTCGATTCCCACTTGTGGCAGGAAGTAGGGGCGGACGGATACGCACCAGGTGCGGAGGAAGCACTGGAGGTTGCAGGTGACTTACTTTCGCTCAGGAAATAAGGTTAGTTTTGTGAACCTGTTAGTCATTTTGTAAAGGGGGCCTTTTAATATGAAGGAACCGACAGCAGAAATGGCTGTCCTGCGGAAAACGGTCGAACAATTAACGGATGAGATTGTGAAAAGCAAGGCTGAGGAAGAAAAGCTGCTGAATGAATTTTCATCAATGAACAACGAACTGGTCAATCTGCAGCGTCAGCTTGCCAAAAGTAATGCGGAATTAACACGGACGAAGGAAGAAGCCGTACGGGCTAATGACCTAAAGAGCACTTTTCTGGCTGTGGTTAGTCATGAATTCAGAACGCCAATGAATGGAATACTTGGAATGATCGAAATGTTAGGTTCATCCAAACTTTCCCCAGATCAACGGCAGGCCATCGGTGTGATACGTGAGTCAGCCTCTCTGTTGTTGAACATGATTAATAATCTGCTTGATATATCCAAAGTGGAAGCAGGACAGATGGAACTGGAGATCGGAAATGTCAGAGTTCAGGCGATTATGAGTCACGTTGCCCAGTTGTTGGAGCCGCAAATCTATCAGATGGGTAACCGGTTGAGTATAGAGACCGATACCAGTGTGGCAGAGCATCTGGAGGGAGATTCGGCAAGGATCATGCAGATTTTGCTCAATCTGTTGAACAATGCGAATAAATTTACGAGTGAGGGATTGCTCATCGTTCGAACAAAATTAGTGGAGGAAACAAAAGATTCCCAACGTGTTCGGTTTGAGGTGCAGGATTCGGGTATTGGGATTTCACCGGAGGATCAGAATAAGCTGTTTCAGCCCTATGTACAGGCCGGTGAAGGAAGCGCCTCCCAATATGGAGGAACGGGTCTGGGGCTATGGATATGCAGTTCATTTGTGGAACTCATGCAGGGAGAAATTGGGGTCGTCAGTGAAGAAGGCCAAGGCTCTACGTTCTGGTTTGAAATTCCCTTCATGAAAGGATCGGAGCAGGCAGACGAAATGGAGAAGCATGAAACTGGTGATTTGAAGGTGTTTAGCGAGTTGCTGCGTGAGCACAGTCATTCTCAAACTATTTTGGTGGCTGAGGATAATCGGGTAAATCGTCAGGTGGTGCAATTACAGCTTAACCACTTGGGATTCCAGCATATTGATTTTGCTGAGGATGGACAAGCTGCTGTAAGAGCGGCCTCCGAACGATCCTACGCTTGTATTCTAATGGATCATCATATGCCTCTGCTGAATGGTCATGATGCGGCGAAAGCGATCCGCCAGCGGGAAGCAGAAAACCAGCAACCACCTGTGCCAATCATTTCTTTGACCGGAAATGTGTCCGAGGAGGATCAGGCACGGGGCCAGGAGGTTGGAGTGAACGATTACTTGATGAAGCCAGTAACGATTGAAAGGCTCTCTGAAAAGCTTGTCAAATGGCTTCCAAAGCCGGAAACCGAGCCGATTTTGGATGAGGAAGTTATACGTGAAATTATGATGCTGGACGAGGATGGCAGCACGGGACTACTGGAGTCATTGGTCGAAATGTATACTAGTGATACACCTGCTAAAATCAATAGGTTAAGAGAACTGGCTGCTGCGGGCGAAGCCACAAAAGTAGTAGAGGCTGCTCATGAGTTGAAATCAGGCAGCGTGAGTCTGGGTGTCGGGCGTTTGTCCTCGTTGCTGTCCGATATTGAACAGCTTGCACGGGAGAACCGACTTGAGAATGCGAAAGCGAAGTTGTCTGCGCTCCAATCTGTCTATCAAGCAACGTGTTTAGAGCTGGAACGCTATATTCACCAGTGCTAGACAGGTTTCCCCCTTGTTAGACTTGCATACGGAAGGAGGACGTAAGAGACATATATGAAAGAACAGTTACGTTCCATTCACCCGCTGGCCTGGACGATTATTGTCGGTACAATTTTTGGACGGATGGCGACATCCATGAGTATCCCGTTTTTGTCTATTTACCTTACCACCCGTCTAGGGGTGTCCCCCTTTCATACGGGGGTGATCGTATCGGTCAGCTCGTTGGTCGGCATTTTTGCCAGCTTTTACGGTGGATATATTTCAGATCGAATCGGACGGCGAAAGGTGATGCTGGTGTCCATTGCGAGCTGGGCGCTTGTATTCGTTGCTTTTGCGTTGGCGGAAGCGGCCTGGGCCTTTTTTGTCATTAATGCTCTGAATGGACTGTGCAGATCCTTGTTCGAGCCAACCTCACGGGCACTGTTATCAGATGTAACCCCGAAGGAGAAAAGACTGCTTATCTACAATATGAGATATGCAGCCATTAATGTTGGGGTGGTGGCAGGGCCGTTGCTTGGTTTAATGTTAGGATCTGCATCCACGGGGACGCCGTTTATGGTAGCTGCTGGTGTGTACGCATTGTACGGGGTACTGTTGTTGATCCAATTTGCCCGGTATGCATCGGATCTGCATATAGGTACAACGGCGGGAGAGGCTCCACTGCGGATGGGCGAGGCATTCCGTACAGCCAGCCGTGATCCGGTGTTTATGCCGATTTTGCTGGGAACGGTATTTTGTGTGATGGGCTATGCTCATTCCAATTCCACAATGCCTCAATTCTTGTCCTTATCCTTCGCAGAAGGAACCCGATGGTTTACATACATGCTGACGGTCAACGCGGTTTGTGTATTGGCATTTCAATATCCGCTGGTGCGATTGGCAAGTCGATTTTCCCCGGTGAATTCCTTGATTGCAGGGAATATATGTATTGCGGTCAGCCTGTTGCTGTGCGGTATGCTAAACTCAGGCTGGATGTTTATACTGGATATGGTGCTGTTTACGGTTGGTGAAGTGTTATTGTTCACGATGTTGGACGTACTGATTGACCAAATTGCAGATGCTCAATATAAAGGGACCTACTTCGGTACAATCGGCTTTAATAATTTGGGAAGCGTGCTGGCTCCTTTATTTGGTGGCTGGTTGCTGGATATCTATGGTCAAACGGCGCCGCTTGCCGTTTTTGTTCCGGTTGCCCTGTCGGTTGTGATTGGCATTCCGTTTCTTCTGGTCGCACGCCGCCGTCTGGCGCAGCGTACAGCACGGATCGCGGCTCAAGGAGGAGAATCGGTGCAGCAACTGTCATCATAAAAAGGGAGTTGAGTGCAGGATGAAGTCGGAAGAAAATGTGCTACGAATCATACAATATATGAATGATCCGCAGGTACTGCAAGACTTGCGATATGTGCGAGAGCTGAAGTTGCCGCAAGGATGTATTGCCGCAGGCTATGTACGTAACCGGGTTTGGGACAAGCTCCATGGCTATACAACTGCTACACCTTTAAACGATATTGATGTTATTTACTTTGACCCGAAAAATACGCTAGAGGAACGAGATGAGTATCTAGAATTGTCCTTGAACCGTAAGCAGGCTGGACGTAACTGGTCTGTCAAAAATCAGGCTCGGATGCATATTCGCAACGGAGAGGCTCCTTATTCCTCGATAGAGGATGCGATGAGCCGCTGGCCAGAGACGGCAACGGCTGTGGCGGTTAGATTGAATGACAAGGATCAAATAGAGGTCATTTGTCCGCATGGATTGGAAGATCTGCTGGATATGCGGGTACGGCAAAGTCCTTTGTTTCGTCACACAACGGCTTTTCGTCAGCGTGTATTTGAGAAGCAGTGGCTTGATAACTGGCCGTTGCTTATTATGGAGAATTAGAGGTAATCCTAATTTCAGGATATTAAGGAGAGACGACATACAATGTTTAAAAATATAAAAACAGATTCAGATCGTGAGGAGGTTCTGGAGCTGTTAACCTACGCTGTGCTGGATCATCCTGAACGCGGAGAAGCAGCTTTACGTACCTATCAAGCCTCGGATGACTGGAAGCTGTTCGGTGTAGAAGATGAAGGACTTATTGTAGGTATTGTTGGCTTTGAGGAACAGGAGGATGGAACAACCGTAATTCGCCATCTGGCCGTGTTGCCTGAAAACCGTCATAGAGGATATGCCAGAGGCATGCTGCTTACGCTTATCCAGGAGCGTAATCCGAAACGGCTTACTGTGGACACGGATGCGGAGGGGGCAGATTTCTTCCGCAATGTGGGCTTTGCCGTATATGGATCAGAGGATTTGCCGGATGGTGGGCAATTCCATTGTGTATATGAAATAGACGAAGAATAAGCGAATCTCCGGGTCCCGCGTTCCTCTTTCTACATAAGATATGTTATGTAGAAAGAGGGAGGTGGGTTTCATTGGCGTACCACTATACAGCGATTGGAGATTCTTTAACAACAGGTGCGGGGACGTTGCTGAGCGGCGGATTTGTACCTATCTATCGGCGAATGGCAGAAAGACATCTCCGTACGCCAGTCAGTTACGAGAATCTGGGAATTAACGGGCTGACATCGCAGGAGTTGCTGTCAATGGTCCGCAACAATCCGCTTTTTCGATCGGCGCTCAGCCGGGCTGAACTTATAACGGTAACGATCGGCGGGAATGATCTGCGCCCATACATCAGCGCCCTTGCTGGAGATTCCGGCTTGTCGGGTTCCTCCATTCCGCAAGCACTGAATCACACAAAAGAACATGTGCGCCAAATTGTACATGCCCTGTATCAGATAAAGTCCGGTCAGCGTGAGCCATTTATCATCCGAATGGTGGGATTATATAATCCTTTTCCAGGGGTAAGGGAGGCGGGAGTGTATGTGCGCCAGTACAACTCGTTTCTCTACACATTGGGCGGACCCAATTACCGGGTGGCGAACATTTATCCCGCATTTGAGGGCTATGAACGGGCACTACTTTCGTTAGACCGGGTGCATCCGAACAGTCGTGGTTATCGCGTGATTGCAGAAGAGCTGAATCGGCTTGGTTATGCACCGTTACGGTGAGCGTGAGAGGATGCTTTGGATCGGACAAAGTATATTAAAGAAAGAGGTTCATGATGGCAGTAGAAACTGACCATCATGAACCTCTTTTTATGCATTTCGGCGTGCTAAATCTCCAATACAGCCTTCAGCTTGGTACAGTCTTCCAGCAACTCGGGCAGCTGCCCCAAAAATAGAAGAAGGGCTTTCACGTGAGCTATTTCCACGTTTTCTTCCGAGATCTCACGCTGTAATCTGCTTAGGATTTGCACATATTCATTCCGGGTAGCTTCATTTAATTTAGTTTGTTTCAGAACCGTATCTATACGTTGCAGTGCATAGGAGATTTGTTTTCCTTTGGTCCAGATTTGATCAGAATCTTCATAGAATACGGAATCGCGGCCCCACATGATTTGATGTTGAACATCAGGGCTCAACATTCCTTGTGCCAGTATATCCGTAATGCTGACAATAAATTCAGCCAGTGTTTGATGCTCCGTTGAGGACAGTTCTGAATCGCTCATTCGGAAGGAATTAATAATGATACTTTTGATGACAAAATTGATATCGTGCGCATAGTCACGTATAGATTGTCCATAAGCATCAATTAAGAAATCAACCATCACGTTAGACAAATAATGTTCAACACGATCAATGGCTTGTGCGATTTTTTCTTCCTTAGAACCGATTAAAGGGACGGAGTATACCAGCAAATGAACTTTATTCTTATAAATCCGGCCCAGCGCAATCAAATACAGTTGTCTCAACTTTTCACGGGAAGGTAGCTGGTGCTTCAAATAAAGTTCTTTAATATCTGCATCAAGAAGTTTTTCAATCAGGACGATTGTCCCCAGCAGCAACTCTTCTTTACTTTGAAAGTATTTATAAAAGGAAGCCTTGACCATCCCGCTTTTGCGGGCAATTTCATCCACCGAGGTGGCATCGTACCCTTTTTCAGAAAACAGGGAAAGGGCGGCATAGATAATATCTTCACTCGTTATTTTTTTCATTGTACCCCCAATTTTTTGCTCTGACTTTTTAATTTCCAGCGGGCAATAACCATATACAGGGACGGAACCACAAACATCGTAAGAATGGTCGAGTACATCAATCCAAACATAATGGTATACGCCAGCGGTCTAAACATAAGCTCTCCAATAAGCGCAATCGGAATCAGACCGACAATGGCTGTCAGTGAAGTAAGCAATATGGGACGGAAACGCGCTTTGGTCGCTGCAATAACCGCCTCCTTCAGTTCGATCCCTTCACGTCTTGCATCCTCAATAAACTCAATCAGCACAATGCCGTTACGTACGACAATACCTGCCAAGGTCATTAAGCCCAACACGCCCATAAAACTAACCGGCGTATTTAGAATGAACAAGCCAAGAAATCCGCCTGCTGCTGCCATATACACGGTAGTCAATATGATGAGTGGAGTCGAGAAAGAATAAAATTGCAAAAAGATCAGCATGAAGATTAATAGTATGACGACAACATATAACCATCCTATTTCTGATAAAATGTCATCTTGTCCTGAAATCTCGCCGCCAATTTCCCAAGTGTAGCCTGGAGGAAATTTAATGTCCTGCAATTTAAGCTTGACGTCCTTCATGACTTCGGAAGCTGTACGCCCGTGAACTTCAGCTTCAACAGTAATCGAACGCTTTAAATTATAATGGTTAATTTTTTGTGTTGCAAAGGATGGCTTCAACTCAGCCAATTGAGATAAAGGGATTTGAACACCATTGGCATTGGTCACATTCAATTGCTGAAACAAAATTTCAGGATTTTGATCGGTTTGGCTTAGCTTCAGCTTAATATTTATCAAATCTTTCCCCGTATCAAATCGGCTAAAGCTCACGCCATTACCCATTAACAAGAGTGTACGTGTCAGATCATTATTGCTTACCTGATATTGATCCATCGCTTGTTTGTTGATTTGGAAATCCAACGTATAGCCTTCATTTTCCATATTGTCTTGTATGTCCTGTGTTCCTCTGGTAGCCATAATGCCTTCTTTTAACTGCTGTGACAACGAACGCAACTGATCTACATCATTGCCTAAAATCCGAATGGAGATCGGCTTACCGAGAGGCACCCCCACTTTGGCTATTTTCAAGGAAATGGATTGACCCGGATAACGATCCTTTAAGATGGAGGGCCATTTGTCTGCCATTTCATCGGGATCAAATGCACCTTCTTCCCCAATAATAGCAATTTGACCCACGGTTGTGCCTGTTTTGGCGTCAGCGGTCATATCTTGAAACAACCGGGGAGCATCGCCGCCAGCCGCATAACTGATCGTTTCCACATGAGGTTGCTGCTTCACCCATTTGGCAATATCCACGGTGACCCGCTTGGTTTCTTCTATAGAAGTACCTGTAGGCATACGCACATTAATGCTTAATTCCGGATCGTTGGTTCTGGGGAACAGGTCGATCGGAATCAGAGCAAGTATGCCGTACAGCGTGGTACTGATCAATAATCCTAATGCAGCATATAATCCAGGTTGCTTAATGACTCTCGGAATCAGCTTGCTGGTATATACGTTACGAAGAGCATCAATTTGTTTTCCCAGCAGTCCCGACGGCTTCATGGTGGAGTTGGGCGTTTTTTGATTTCGTTGTCCATACCATTCTCTAAAGATTGGGATGACGGTAAAGGACATGAACATGGAAGCCAATAACGTAAAGATAACAGCAAACGGTAATGGTTTGATAAGGGAGCCTGCATCGCCTGATAAAAAGAACAGCGGGGCAAAGGAGGCTACAGTTGCCAGGGTTGCGGTCAAAATGGAAATGGAAACTTCTTTCGTTCCATTTAATGCTGCTATCTTGGGACTCTCGCCCAAGGTCATCATTCTGCGTTCAATATTATCATTAACCACCACAGCATCATCGACTAGAATCCCCATTACAATAATTAAGCCAATGACCGTAACCTGATTCAATGTTATTCCGAGCATAGGGAGAATAATGAGACCTATGGCGATTGAAATAGGAATAGCCAGTGCCACAAAAGAGGATGTAATCAGATTCAAGCCCAATGTACATACGATCACAACCGCCGCAATGGCAAACAGCAATTCACGGGTCAAGCCATGAAAAATATGATCAATCCGCTCGGTCTGTGAAAATAACGTATTCAGTTGAAACGTATTAGGCAGATTTGGTTTTAACAACTGCATTTCTTTATTTACTTTGCTATAAATCGTGTCTACGTCAGAGCCGGTATTACCGTTAATCGTCAGTGTAATAGCTGGTTTACCGTTAAAAAAGGCCATATAGCTGCTGGTGTTATGTGTAAGCAATACGGTGCCCACATCACTGAGATACACAGGAGCGCCGCTGTCTGTTCTGGAAATAATGACTTTACTCAAATCCTGAGCATCCTTGGACTGCTTTACATTCAAGCGATAGGTACGTTCATTGTAATCCAGATTGCCTATCGGATATTGATCATTTTCCTTCTGCACTGCACTCATGAGCTGTTCCCAACTGATATGGTACTGCTGGAGCTTTTGAGCATCAATTTGAATCTGAACCTCTTGATCCGGTAATCCCTTGATTGTTACTTCCGATACACCGGGAATGGTTTTTAATTGATCCTTCCATGATATCACCATATCATTTAGTTGATACAATTGCTCCACAGAGTCCCCCGTGATGGCGTAGGAATGGATAAATACTTTATTCAAATCATCGTTAACGACAGGCTTTTGAGCATCTGTGGGCAGAAAAAATTGGGCATCGTTCATTTTTTTGCGTAATGTATCCCAGGCTTCTGTGGCATTGGCGTTGCCTTCTGTCTCAATGATAATCGTCGAAAGTCCATTTTCGGATGTAGAAGAAATCTTTTTAATATGATTGATTTCTTTCATTTTTTGTTCCAGAGGCTTTGTGACCGTTTGTTCTACCTTTTGGGGTGTAGCTCCAGGGTAGAGGGTCGTGACCACAGCGGTTTTCTTGATAATATCCGGCGTTTCCTGCCGGGGAAGCTGAGAGACACTATACAGCCCGGCAACAATCGACATGATAAAAATAAAGAGGGTCAGTTTTTTCTTTTTGATAAAATATGCAATCATTTGCTCGTTCCCCCCATGATCTGAACGAGCAGCCCATCGTAGATCAGGTTTACTCCGGTGGTAACGATACGATCCCCGACATTCAGCCCCTTGGTAATTTCGAGCTTATTGTTGGACATCTGACCGACATTCACGACCGTCTTGACCGCTTTGTTGTTCACCACTTTATAGACAAAAGTATCTGTACCGTTATTAATGACAGCCTTGGCTGGGAGCAAAATTTGCTCACTTTGGGTCAATTGGCGGCCTGCCTTTACGACTTGTCCCGGGGCCCAATCATGCTGGGTGTTAGGAACAATCACTTCCACGTTGATACTGCCCGTATTGGTGTTGGTGGCCGGATAAATTTTGCTGACCGTTCCTTCTCTGTTCTCATCGTACAGTTGAAGCTGGACGGTCTGACCTTGCTTCCAGTTCGTGATTTCATGATCGGGAACAGGGAGCAGCACCTTGAGCTTGTCGATTTGTCCGATACGATATACCGGCTGTCCAGCGCTCGCCAATTGTCCCACCGTTGCTTTTTTCTCCAGAATAACGCCGGAAATGGGGGCTTTTAAAGCTGTCTTGGAGAGGGAAAGTTCGGCTTGCTTTTTGGCAATGACCGCTTGCTGATATGCTGCAGTAGCGTTATCTTTAGTGGCTACTGCCTGTTCCTTCGCGGCGATGGCAGACTCTTTCCCGGCTTGGGCTTGGTGCAAGCTGGATGCTGCCGATTGCCGATCTTCTATTGTCGCTCCCTCCTGTATTAAGGAGAGGGCATCTTGTGCATCCTCCAGGTCCCTGGAGGCGTTGGTTAAAGCAAGCTGTGCATTTTCATAATCGTTTTTGGTTGCAGCTCCCTGATCATATAAAAGCTTGGTGCGTTCAGCGGTAGCCTGTGCTTTAGTCAAAGCGGACTGTGCTCTTTGCACTTTGGTACGGACCTGTGCCCTTTCCTGCTCACGGGCACCCTTGTTCACTTTGTTAACTCCAGCTTGAGCTGCTGCCTTTTGCGCGTCGGCGGATTGAATGGAGGCATCTGCACTTGAAATGGCAGCTGTAGCATTTTTGATACCTGCCTGTGCTTCAAGGATAGCTGTACTAGCCTGCTCCAGTTGTAGCTGGTAGCTGGATGAATCAAGCATCGTCAAGATCTGCCCCTGGGATACGGAGTCTCCCACATTGACAACTGTGTCGCGAATCAGTCCGGATAACTCAAAAGATACGGAGGTATCCTCATAGGGCTGTAGCGTGCTTGAAAGGTCAAAAGAAGCAGACAGCGGTTCTTTTTTAACAACCATCGCTTCTACCTTTTGATTTTGTTGTTCTGCTGCTTCTTGATCACTCGATCCTGTAGATGAGCAAGCTGAGGTGAACAGAAGAATGAATATAGCAGATATGTAGAGACTGGGTTTTAACAAGATGATCATCCTTTCTGTCTTTTTTGTACTTTAAAGTTTATGTATAAACTCATCAGTTCATAAACGGATTATATGACCTGATTTGTGGCATGTCAACAACTGATTACAAAAAAATGCCTCAAATTCAGGATGCGAAAGGGAGCCGATTCAGGTCCGTGGAAGTACATGGTAGACAAACGTAAAAACGACCTTTCTCAAAAGAAGAGAAAGGTCGTTAAGAAAATAAATATAGCTGTTTAGCCGATTAATTTACGGAATAAGCTACGTACAGCCCACTTGCGCTCACTTCGTTTACGGTATTTGGGCAGAGAGCGATAGACGGCAATGGACTGGTTAAAGGCTACAATGGCCTCATCCTTGCGTCCCAGCATACGGTACATCAAGCCTGTCAGATAATAGCCCTCACTGGAAGAAGACTGAATCTCCTGAAACTGCTGCAGATAATGAAGCGACTTATTGACGTCACGTTCCTTGAAAGCAGCGGCTAAATGCAAATAAGGCTCACCGTATTGCACCCGCGGGTTAATATCCAGTGCTTTCAATAAATGCTGTTCTCCAACCTCCAGATGGTTTGTGTGTACTTCAGCCGTTCCCCGTGCGTTCCAATAGTCTGCTGATTCTTCATAACGGGATTCAATTTCCAATAACAGCTCCAAAGCCTGCGGATATTTCTTGCTTTCGATCCAGATACGTGCCAAATCGAACTTGGCAGCCACATCGTTGGCGTTTAGCGTAATCTGTTGGCGCAATCGAGCGGCATTGCGTCTTCTTTTCCATGGTTTGCTGATGCTGGGCAATACACCCACAAAGCTGCGATCTAATATATAGATCACGATTAGGAGTACGAGCATTGCCAAAAACGGGTTGCCGAGCAAACTCCATAGTAGAGAGAAAATTAAAAATTTCCCAATCATTCTGCTCCAATCCTCCTGTGCATGTAACAATCCATACTTTCCACATTATAGCATAGGGTCACTTTAAGGGTCATTAGCATGATGAGATTTGGAAGGATGGTAGAGGGGGCGAGAAGAGAAATACTTATTTGTGATGCTCGATGTATAGTTTTACGAGAAAAGGAACCTTTTTTTATTTCCGCCAAAAGGTTGAACAGTCTGCCTTATCCAAAATATTAAACTCGATCATTTTCTCAAGTAATGAGAAATCAACTGGACTATCCCACTGGATACGTACCAACTGCTTGGTGTGATCATAGCCAGCCTGCACAATTAACTCAGAAAAATGATTAATCCCTGCCTTTTCAGGGGCAACGGCCAAATGATGTTTGGCTACGCTAAAGCCAATAATAAATGTGCCGTGATCCGTAAACATAGGTTGATTCCACGCAATTTTTGCCATTAAATTTGGAAACTTCTTGGTTACCCAAGCCAAAACCTCTTGCGTTCGGGCCCGATGTTGGGGGTTATCAATATGCTCTAAATATTCTGCAAAAGCTTCCATGTTGTTCCCTCCTTAATTAAAAATTATATCGTTCAGAAAAGTTCCTCAAACCTATTTGTCATTAAATGGTTTAACTATCATTTTATCGCAGCAACATGTTTCTCAAGGAGTAATTGTCTGTTGAATAATCAAAAATATATTTAGATATAAAAAACACCTTTTATGTCCTGTTATATTCCTCAGCAAGAATAGAGTACAAACATGAATCATGAAACTCGCCTTTGTAGTACCAGTGTTCACGCATCAAACCTTCACGTTGCATTCCGATCTGTTGCATAACCTTCTCAGAAGCCTTGTTTTCTGGACGACATGTTGCATAAATACGGTGGACAGCAAGTGTGCTAAATCCAAAGTCTAGTAACGCTCGTGCTGCCTCTGCTGCATAACCCTTCCCTTGATAATCTGGATTCAAAACGTAACCCAATTCTGCACTAGTATCTTTGACATGAATACCCATACCGCCGATCAGGATTCCATTATTTTTCAGACAAACGGCTAGTTCGTAGTCTTGTCGTGGCTGTTCCTGCTGCGAAGCTAAAACTTGTTCTATATATGCCTTTGTATCTTCTTCTGTATTCGGTCCCCAGGCTGTATATCTAG
Organism: Paenibacillus sp. FSL P2-0322; assembly: GCF_037975315.1. Taxonomy (NCBI): domain Bacteria; kingdom Bacillati; phylum Bacillota; class Bacilli; order Caryophanales; family Paenibacillaceae; genus Paenibacillus; species Paenibacillus sp. FSL P2-0322. The sequence continues at coordinate 2,166,331 of NZ_CP150243.1, forward strand.
TAACTTCAGGCAATGACGTGTACGTATGTATACTTTCCCAATCAGATCTGAAAATATCACGAATGATGAGCCGGTTTGTCTCAAATTGCATAATTATTTATTCCTCCTGTCTATAGTCAAAAGACTCTACCTAGTATTTCAAAACGATTAATACCTCAATCCAATTTTTTAAGCGAACGTAGTCTTTAAACGTTATGACCTCCATTTTACAATGAATCCAGACCTTTTGCCGCCTGAACGCAATCCGCAAGGGAGCGTCCGGCAAAAGGCAATTAGAAGATAATGAATGTGGACTGGAATAGCCTACTGTTACTGGCTATCTGGTTCGTCCTAAAACAGCCTGCGCGCTGTGACGAAACGTTTCTGCCATTTATCGTCAAGCGTGTCAAAATGAACGCCGCGTTCTTTGGAAAATGTATGGAGCAATTTGTTGTTCCCTGCATAGATAGCCACATGGCCGATCTCTATCCCGCGTGCGCTGAAGAACAGCAGGTCGCCTTTGCGCAGCTCGTTCAGCCCGACCTCCCGCCCTTCTTTAGCCTGATCGTAAGAGACACGGGGGAGGTCGATAGAGAGCGTATGCTGGAACACTTCCCCCACAAAAGAAGAACAATCAAAGGTCGATGTCTGTCCGGTTGCTGCGCCGAATTCATAAGGGATACCGAGAAATTTCTCTCCGTAGGCGATGAGTTCATCTCCCTGCCGTTCCGCCAGGGATGGGCTGGAATAGTCGCTGTATTTTGGTTTTGCCGATATGTATCCGGTCAGGTTGTCTTTAGTGCGCACTTCCAGCCAGAGAGCATTGACCTCGCGGATGACGTGAACCTTTTCGCTGGCTGGAATAAGCCGCAGGGAAGGGGAAGCTCCCGATGAATCCGGTTCGCTGCGCAGGTTGACCCTGGAAAGAACTGTTGTGAAAAAATCGTCCCTGGAGGCAATCCGGATTGTCCGGGTAAGGGCATCCCACTTCACTGTGCTCCCAAGTGCTTCGCTCACAAAACGCAGTGGAATCATCGTGTTGCCCTCAACGATCTGTCCCGGAACATTCAGGGACAGCGTTTTGCCGTTTAGGGTAGCAACGAGTTCCCCGATGTGGTAGGTCAGCACCGTGTCGGTTTTGGTTGCTGTTACGGTTTTGCTGAATCCGTTCCAGGAAAGCACAGCTCCTTGCGCCTCAAACAACTGACGCATGGGGACGAGCGTTGTCCCGTCTAGCAGCAGCGGCTCGGCGGCAAGCTGAAGCGGGTGGTCATCCACATAAACGGTCGTCACCGGAGTCAGCGGTACCGACTTCGCATAAGACGGGTTTGCTTGGAGCAGCGATACTGCCAGCAGAGCCAGCAATACTCCCTTGTTGATTGTCATGCTGTCATCACCTCGTTATTAATGTGTTCATCTAAGTTGTACGAGGCTTCCTCCGATTAGTTGTGTACCAAATATTGGATTCGTTTAAAAAAACAAAACAAACAAAAATAAAACCAATAAATATCTGTGTTTCATTATTGACATCAAAATAAAATAAAGATAAAATTATAAATGTGAAATATTTCACTTTAGAGAATAATTCTATATTTAGCGAGGCAACAAGAAGTGAATTCTTTAGGAGGCCGATTTTATATGAGTGCACATGTATTTTTTGTACCATCTATCAATCTTATGGGAACAGGCTGTTTGCATGAAGTTGGGCCGTATATAAAAGAACTGAATTTAAACAAAGCTCTAGTCGTTACGGATAAATTTTTGATGAAGAGTGGCATTGCAGGCAAGGTTACATCTTTGCTGGATGATATTGGATTGAACTATGCGGTATACGATGAAGTAAAACCAAATCCGACCTGTAAAAATGTACATGATGGTGTTCAGTTTCTGCAAGAAAACGGATGTGACTTTTTAATTTCGATTGGCGGAGGATCACCACAGGATACGGCTAAGGGAATCGGCATTATTGCTACCAACGGGGGACATATAACCGAGTATGAGGGCGTTCATAAATCCAAGCATAAATCGCTTCCTATTGTAGCTATTAATACCACAGCAGGAACATCGGCTGAAATCACGATCAATTATGTCATTACGGACGAAGAGCGCAAGGTCAAGATGGTTATGGTTGATAAGAATAGTGTAGCTACGATTTCGGTCAACGACCCTGAGCTGATGGTAGACAAACCCGCCGCGTTAACGGCAGCTACAGGACTAGATGCTTTGACCCATGCTATTGAAGCTTTGGTTACGCCAGGTTCCTATCCTGTAACGAATGCGACTGCGTTGGCAGCAGTAGAGATTATTTTTAATCATTTGGCTCGTACAGTGAGCAACGGTCATGATATAGAAGCACGTGAGCAAATGGTATACGCTATTTTCTTGGGAGGACTTGCATTTAATAATGCCGGATTGGGTTACGTTCATGCGATGGCGCATCAGCTTGGCGGCGTATACGATTTGCCTCATGGTGTTTGTAATGCCATGCTGCTGCCGATTGTGGAGGAGGAGAATGCCAAGCATGTACCAGAGAAGTTTCGTGCCATCGCTAAGGTCATCGGTTTTGAAGATAAGGGGAAAACGGATAAGGAATGCGCAGACTATGTAATCCAAAGAATCAAAGACCTGTCGAAGGAAGTAGGGATTCCTTCCAAACTTTCTGAACTGGGTGTAAATGAAGTGGATTTGGATCTGCTTGCCGAGAACTCAATGAAGGATGCTTGCGCTCCGGGCAATCCGTTCATACCTAGCAAAGAACAAGTTATCGAGATGTTTAAGAAAATTCTTTAAATAAAAGATGCAATTATTTTACTAAATACTATAAGGGCTGTCCCAGGAACTGATCGAAGTATACTGGGAACGGCCCTTTTTATTCGCATTTTCTGCTAAGAGATTTGTGAGACTAGAGATAAGACAACCCCATTGAAGATTAAAGGCACAGCTCTCTCGGCTAAATCTGTAGGAGACTCTTTTTTTCCTTCCACATTCCAGCGAAAGGTTACACCATAAATGGACCAGCTTAAAATGGTCGCGGCAAGTTCTAACGTTCTTTGGTCTGTATTATTGGCTTCTCTTGTTATGAGTTGAAGTATGAATTGCTCTAATTGATTCTTAATATGTTCTTCCAGGATCGGTGCCACTGAATTATATTTATGAACGCATTGGTTACTTGAGTCGTGATAGTCACATAACGAAAGAATAAGTTTCTGAATGATCTCCTCCGACAAACGTGCCTCAGCATCAATCCTCTTGATAACATACTCCAAAAATGCGTCTGACAAAAGGGTTTCAAGCAGTGCATATTTATCTTGAAAATGTGCATAGAACGTGGCACGGTTAATGGTGGCTTTTTGGGTAATGTCATTGATCGTAATCGTGTAGAAGTCTTTCTTATTTAATTGGTCAACGAATGCGTCGAGAATTAATCTACGTGTTCGAATGACGCGCGGATCGTTTGGGTTGGGTGAGGTTACACCAGGCATCCTCAAGACACTCCTTTCAGGTAAATTAAATGATTCCCCCATTATAAACATGTGTTGTTTTGTCAACAAGTGAGTTTAGATATACAACAATTTTATAACCCTTTTGGTTAAGCAACAGAATGAACATTTTGTCGGTTGAATGATAAATTAAACATTGCTAACATTTCACTTGCACCCCGTTTGATGGTGCACGAGCTTTTTATATATCGCTAAAAACGATAAAAGAAAATGGGGAGGTACAATCCTTGAGTAATCAACCGCAAAATGTCCATTCAACAGAAGCTTTATTTCAACCTTATACCATTCATAATCTGACCCTACAGACTCGTATTGTAATGCCGGCAATGGGCCGCGCTTTTTCACCAAATGGTGTGCCAGGACCGGATGTAGCCGCTTATTATCGCCGTCGCGCAGAGAATGGTGTAGGTCTTATTATTACTGAAGGTGCAGTAATTGACCATCCTGCTGGAACAAGTGAGCCGAGGATACCTAATTTTTATGGAGAAGCGGCTTTAAACGGTTGGGCTGAAGTGGTCAGACAGGTTCATGAAGCCGGTAGTAAAATTTTTCCACAGCTTTGGCATATGGGGATGGCTCGCCCTTTGGGATCTCAGCCGAACCCAGAAGCGCTGTCGATTGGTCCATCAGGGCTGGATCTGGAAGGAAAAAAAGTGACCGAGCCGATGACAGAAGAAGAAATCGTCAAGGTCATTGGGGCCTATGTCGATGCAGCTGCGAATGCAAAACGATTGGGCTTTGACGGCGTTGAAATTCACGGAGCGCACGGCTATCTGGTTGATCAATTCTTTTGGGAGAGAACGAACCAACGTACGGATCGCTATGGTGGCGATATCATAAAACGTGCACAATTCGCCATTGAGCTTGTGGAAGCTATTCGTGCTGAGGTTGGCCCTGACTACCCTATTGCCATGCGCCTATCCCAATGGAAAATGAATGATTATAACGCAAAACCGTTCGATACACCGGATAAACTGGGGCAATTCCTGAATGTGTTAGTACAAGCGGGCGTGGACATCTTCCATTGCTCGACACGGCGCTTTTGGGTACCTGAATTTGAAGGCTCCGATTTGAGCTTTGCCGGATGGATGAAGAAGCTGACTGGAAAAACCACGATTACGGTTGGCTCTGTAGGTCTGGATGAGGATTTTGTAAGTTATACGGAAGGGAAAGGGGCAGGACACCAAGATATTAATGAACTTCTGGAACGGCTGGACAACAATGAATTTGATCTGGTAGCTGTTGGGCGTGCGCTTCTGGGTGATCCTGCATGGGCTACAAAAATACGTGAAGGCCGAATTCATGATCTTCAAACCTTTACACCTGAGGTACTTCAAACGCTCAACTAAAACATCTCATACTTCGAATACCTCTTTAAATAAACAGTGTAAGCCAAAATACTCAAAGTCAGGTAAGGAACTTCGGGTATTTTGGCTTTTTAATGCGTCTGCGACAGTAGTCACCATGAACCATTTTAGATTAAGTCATATTTGCTTTAAAGTTTTCTTTTCTTGGGTACTCAAGTATTGAATTTTCTTTAAAAGCTGCTCCATTTAACAAGCTCCTATCTATTTTAGATCCCATTATAACAAACTTATTCTTAATTCTTTGAAGCATTTCATACGTTAAAACCAAATCAGACTGACATAAATACTTGATATATATAGATGTCTATGTAATAATGCTTGTATGTTAAAAAATAATGCAGCTGCACTGATAGGAACCATTAGAGACTCGATCAATAAATTGATTGTGTCTGAGCTCGAATCGAATGGAATCGAAGGAATTGTTCCTACTCATGGTGGAATTCTAATGTTCCTTTATCAAAAGGACGGGCTTTCCATTAAGGAATTGACGCAAAAAATTTCTCGTCAGCAACCCACTGTTACTGTTTTGATCGACAAGCTAGTGAAGTTGGGATATGTCGAAAGAAAAAAAGAAAGGGAGGATAGCAGAGTTACCCTGATATATTTGACCGATAAGGGAAGAAAGCTGGAGCCTGTGTTTGCGGCGATCTCCAATAGATTACAAGAAACCATCTATGGTGGTCTGAAAGACGAGGAAAAAGAACAACTGGAATATCTGTTAGAGCATGTAAAAAACAGATTATAATTTTTTTTGAATAAATGCATAGATATCTATATTAATATCAAAATAACAATAAAACTTCTGGAGGTTATTTAAATGAAACATCTTATCATCTATGCTCACTCTAACGCTGAAAGCTTTAATCACGCGATACTGGAAACCGTTGTAACTACCTTGAAAGAAAAAGGTGACGAAGTCGTTGTACGTGATCTATATGCCCTTGATTTTCAACCTGTATTAAAACCTGAGGATACTGCCGCTATGAGAGCAGGGCAAACTCCGGCTGATATCAAAGTGGAGCAGGAATACATCTCACAATCGGATACAATTACTTTTATTTCTCCCATCTGGTGGACAGGTCTTCCTGCCATCCTGAAAGGTTACGTTGACCGTGTATTTGCATACGGATTTGCATATACGGCTGGTGCGGAAGGGATTAATAAGCTGCTTACAGGTAAAAAAGGTTTTATTGTGAATACACATGGTACTCCCAACGCGATCTACGATGAAATCGGTATGACCGCAGGATTGAAGATCACATCAGATACGGGAATTTTTGATTTCGTTGGAATTGAATCCGTCGGTCACTTGCTGCTTGGAAGTATTGGTTACCTTGATGAAGATGGCTATAAAGGACTGCTAAAGCAAGTCCAAGACACGGTTAAAACGGTGCTGTAAAGTCAGTTTATGTTCTCTTAGAAACGTAAGACATTCTTTAAATGATGAGGTCAACCCGTATTTAGTGGTTGGCCTTTTCTTATAGTGCTTATATATCTCCAACATCCCGGTTCATAGATCTTTTGAATTTGTAATAGCATCTTGGGGCAGATATAACTGGACATTCAAGGGTGTGTTGAAGCATGACTCTATGATCTTTCGACGGTTTTGGAATGTCCCTCTACGATTAAGTACATGTAAACGTCAATAGGGTCCTCACGTTCAATTTTAAAACCAAACCGTTCATAAAGACGTCTGGCTGAGCTTCCTTGCAGAACATTTAAGGTTACATGTTTTCCTTTTACATGATTTTGTTCTAGCAGATTTTTTAATATTTGACTGCCGACTCCTTTACCTTGGTAACTGGGATGAATATAAAAATGCTCCAATAAATAACCGTCTAATCTCGGTTTAAAAGCTATGCAGCCCACAAAAGAAGAGTCTTCCTCAATGATCCAGGTATGGACAGAATCGAATGCATCACGAAAGCGTTGACGAACTTTCTCTTCATCAAACCTTCCTAATCTTGTTAAATCGTTCCGCAGTACAATCGCCCGTAAATTAGCAATGCTTTCAATATCCGAATTGTGGGATTGGCGAAGAGTAAACCTTTTCATCTTATGTAACAACTCCTTTACCGTAAACTGGAAAGAGGTGATCAAGCGTATTTTTTCTTATTCGACGCGGAGCTCATTAACCCTTGTATTAAAATTCACAAATATTTCATTGTTATTATCGTGGGCAATTCATTATAGTACATAGTATTAATAGTTAACTGTATGTATTATGTGTTTTGCGGAGGTTCACTATGAAAGATTATGAACTAAGAGACGAATTGAGAGAATCCGTTAACCGGATTTATGACATGGAATTATTCAGTAGCCTGACGGAGCTTGTTCAGGGGGAAAACCATGTGCTTCAATATTTAGTTCAGCATCGGGATGATGAAATTAATCCTTCCTTACTCAGCGATCATCTGCATGTATCCAGATCAAGAATTACGGCAGCGCTTACGGGATTAAGGAAAAAAGGCTATGTGACTATGGAAATGTCTGAGCATGACAGACGACGAATGTGTGTAAGGCTCACAGTAGATGGTGAATCCTTGATCAAACAGAAGCAACAGAGAATTGAAGGTTATTTTGAAGCGCTTGTAGTAGGTTTGGGTGAGAAGAATGTGAAGGAATTTATACGGTTAATTGAGCTTTCTTTGAGTATTATGAATGCGGGTTCTATTGAAAAATAACATAATGTGAGGGTGTACCGGGTGAGATATAAAATAATAGCAGACAGCTGCTGTGATTTAACGAGAGAGCTTAGAGAAGAGATGCAAGTTACTACAATTCCGTTAAATATGACGCTGGGAGATAAATGCTTCGTAGATGATGACACATTGGACTTGCCTCAGTTTATGGAAGAAATGAAAGCCTGTACAACCAAAATTGGATCCGCATCACCGTCACCTATGCTGTATAAGGAAGCCTTTCAAGGTACGCATACTTCTTTTGCCATTACATTATCCAGCAACCTGTCCAGTTCTTATTCCAGTGCATTGGTAGGAAAAGATATGGCGGAAGAAGAGGGGGCGGATGTTCATGTATTTGATTCGAAAAGCGCTTCGGCTGGACAGCTCTTGTTAGCTCTAAAACTACGCAAGCTAATCGACGAGGGCTATCATAAAAGCGAAATTATTTCTTCCTTGGAGAGCTTTATCAGCAAGATGAAAACGTACTTTGTTTTAGAAAATCTGGATAATTTGGTTAAGAACGGACGGATGAATAAAATCACAGGAAAAATACTTTCACTCTTGCATATCAGGCCTATTTTAGGCTCGGATGGTGACGGGAATATCGCATTTTTTACTCAAGCACGCGGTCAGAATCAAATTATCGAAAAGCTGGCAGATACTATTGAAAAAAGTGGCCGGGCTACCGAAGGAGAAAGCATCGTCATTACTCACTGCAATAATCCTGGGCTGGCGGAAAAATTAATGAATGCGCTGAAGAAACGCTATCAATTTAAAGATATTCATATTGTGTCCACCAGAGGGATTAGTTCAATGTATGCCAATGACAAAGGGATCATTATGGCCTTTTAAAAATATTCAGGGTTTATCCTCGCTGTATGGATAAACCCTTTTTAATACACTGAGACTTTGCGGGAGTTCAAGCCTATCTCAATTTTTTAATGAGGACAGAAGCGTTTATACTGGCTTGAGTTCCTCCGGCTTGTGTTTGCAGGGTAACAGCAGTAGTAGAGCTATGGTTTCGCAGAGTAAGGACGTCACCGCATGCCAGAGCGAGGATAGCTTGCCCTGTGTTCTGTTGTGTCCCGGCTCCTGAGCCGTATACAGTTCCCACAGCCAGTGCGCCATTAATAAAGATGGCGAATTGGTTAGGTTCCACACCGGACACCGAAAAGTGAACTTCATATTTTCCAGCATCGGATACAGCAATCTGTGTAGTTCCTGGAACATGAGCAATTCCAGGTGTAAGTATACCGTTCGTATCCAAAATGACATCCCCTTCAATCGGAACAACTTGGGGCTTCACATTATAAATATAACCGAACTGCGCTAAATCACCTATGGTTCCAGGATCCCCTTCAGGCCCTAAAGCGCTATGATTAATATTCACACTTACAAGTTGCTTTTTGACGATGATATCTTTTCCAACCCCTTTCCGTTTCGAGCGGACTTTTCTCTTTGGGGGCTTCTCCTCAAACTTTTTTTCTAACTTATCAAACCAGGCACGGACAAAAACATTTTTTTTACGGCCTTTTTTTCGTTTTAATTCAGGATGACCCAATACAAACACCTCCATATGGTTTGTTGTATACTACTCCATTCATCTAGAGGAGGCATGGATATCTGTCCTGTGATTCATAGGAAACGATCTATTTTGACTAAAAACGGGCTGCTGTACAAGGTGCATTCGTCTAGTATGTAAAAAAGCACCTTTGAATGTGCACTTGGATGACAACCAAGGAACAGACAAAGGCGCCAGTAGAGACGAGTCTCATGATGAAGCGGTTTGAAGCCGTTTTTTGCGCACATATAGGGCGTACAAGATGCCCCCAAGCAGGCACAGGATACAGGCGAAGCCTGCCAGCAACCACGCTGATGAGACTGCTCCACCACGATCCATGCTATTTCCGAGCCATAAAGGCAGCAGAGCTCCCCCAACTCCACCTGCGCCGATAAGCAGGCTAGTGGTAGATTCTTCGGTGCCTGGCATCATTTTGCTGGCAAAAACAAGTGCGATGGAGAAGATGCCGGACATGCCCAGCCCCAGCAGTACAATAAGGATAAAGGCGCCTTCAGTCCCTTTGATCAGCGGGAACACGCACAGCAGCACGGTCGCTGCCAGCGAGCTCAGGGCGACAAAGACACCGTAGCCGTATCGATCGGCAATGTAGCCTGTGAATAACCGGCCGGTAGCCATTGCTAACCAGAAGCAGGTGACACTAAGTGCTGCTTCGGCTTGTGTGAGACCCAGCCGTTCGATGAACATGGAGGGCAGGAAATTAGCCAGGCTCATCTCTGTCCCTACATAGATAAAGAAAAAGACGATAAATAGTGCAAGTAGCTTCCAATTGCCTATAGGGCTATCCTTAGAAGCCTCCACCGTGGGGGATTTGGGTGAGTTAGTGGAACGCGTATGGTTGTCACCTTGGTGTTCCTGTTGGTCTAATACAGCGTCCAGCGTGCCGAAGGACCCGCGCAGCCAAGCTATGACAGTGACGGCTGCAAACATAGAAATGATGGGGAAGGCCAATCGCCACCAACCGAGTGCAATGAGCTGGCTGGCGATAGCGGGCATAGCCAAAGCGCCAATCCCAAAAAAGACTTCCAGACGGCTCATAGCCGCACCCGTTCCTTGAGTAATACCGCTGATAATAATAGTGCCAATGAGTGTTTCTATCATACCAAAGCCAAACCCGGCTGCTGCCCCGACGGCATATAGCCAACCCCAAGGCGGCAGCAATGAGTACAGCACTTCCGCCGCGCATAGCAGGAGCAGGGCGAATACCAGACTTCGGCGTTTGCCGAAACTCCGGGCAAGCCACGGCGACAGCAGGACTCCAGCCAGAAAACCGGAAAATTGAGCGAAGATTAGACTTCCGCCATCCGTATAGTTTCTACCGTAATGCTCTAACAACACAGGCAGTAGGGAGCCTACAACCACGTGTGCCAGGCCGATTAAAAAATAAGATAAGCTGCCGATCCATAGCAGTCGTTTCATGATGAACTCCTTTGATACCTAGATTTGACTCATGCGGCAAGCTAAACTGCATGAGTCAAATCTGAGTGATTATGATAGCTCCAGTACTTGAAAGCCGTAGCCTTCAATAGAAATTTCTCCTTCCAGGTATTTACCGCTGATCAGCTCATTCCCTTTCTGATCATCCAGATGATATTGCTGCGTCTGGGCGTTATGATTCAGAACGAATAGATATGATTTTCCATCTTTGGTCCGTACAGTGGCTTCTACACCCGCAGGAGCGCGCAGCAGGGATGGAATCCCTTTTTGCTCACAAATGTAGCCCAGCAGGCCATCAAGGAAAGCTTCTTCAGGGTCTGAAGCAACGTACCATGCCTCACCTTGACCGAAACGATTGCGTGTCAGCACTGGCATGCCCTGATAGAAATCATCGCCGTATTCTGCCAGCACCTCGGCGCCTTCGCTATGCAACAAGTCGCAGAGCAGACCGCATTTATATTCACCTTGTAATACGCCCACCTTTTCTTTCAATACAATGCGATTGTGTGATTCCGGCAGAAGGGCGTCAATTTCTTCCACCCAGATCCCGAGCAAGTTACGTAGTTTACCAGGATATCCTCCGGTTGTGACCAGATCGTTTTCATTTACAATGCCACTGAAAAAGGTCGTTACGAAGGTGCCGCCATGCTCTGTGAACTGTTCCAGCTTCTCGGCGGTACCCGGCTTGACCATGTATAGTACAGGCGCGATAATGAGATCATATTTCTGGAAATCTGCATCAACAGAAACCAGGTCTACCTGTACACTCCGCCGGAAGAGGGGAGTATAATACTTGTGTACCTGATCCATATATTTCAAGGCAACAGAAGGGCCACTTGATTTTTCCAAAGCCCACCAATTATCCCAATCGAATAAAATGGCTACTTTGGCATTAACGGTCGCGTCAAGTAGCCTGTTGCCTAATGCGCCAAGCTCACTGCCAAGCTGTGCCACCTCGCGAAATACACGTGTGTTCTCATGCCCGGCATGCTCAATGACGGCCCCGTGGAATTTCTCACAAGCGCCGATCGAGCGGCGAAGCTGGAAGAACATGACCGTGTCCGCGCCATGCGCGACTGCCTGATAGCTCCATAACCGCATAACGCCGGGCCGTTTAAGCGAATTATACGCCTGCCAGTTCTGCTGGCTCGGTGTTTGCTCCATCAGCATAAAGGGTTGCCCATCCTTCAATCCGCGCATCAGATCGTGCGCCATCGCCGTATAGCTTATCGGAGTATTGGCCCCGGGATAGCTGTCCCAAGATACAATATCCATGTACTTAGCCCATTTAAAATAGTCCAGTTGCTTAAAAAAACCCATCAGATTGGTCGTTACCACGGCATCGGGAACATGTTTTTTAATCGCGTTATATTCCAATAGGTAGCAATCCAGCATACTGTCTGAATTGAAGCGCGCATAATCGAGGGATATGCCCTGAAAGCAGGAGTGATTTTCTCCCCAATGCTCGCTCAGATTATTTGGCGGTACAATTTCATCCCAATCATAGAAGGTGTGACCCCAGAAGGAAGTATTCCACACCCGGTTTAGCTCTTCCAGTGATCCGTATTTTTGCTTGAGCCACACCCGGAATGCGGCCGCGCAGTTATCACAATAGCAATCCCCGCCGTACTCATTGGACACGTGCCACACGAGGATCGCGGGATGGTTTTTGTATCGTTCTGCAATTCGATCAGCCATCTGCTCCGCGTATTTTCGATACGTTGGACTGTTCGGACAGGAGTTGTGGCGGCCACCGAATTTCCGCTTCCGTCCGTCAGCGTCTACCCGGAGAACGTCGGGGTAGCGGGTAGCCATCCAAGCAGGGTGCGCTGCCGTGCTAGTAGCTAGACAAACGAAGATATCGCTTTCATAAAGACTGTCAATCAATTGATCCAGCCATTCAAAATGATATGTGATTTCGTCGGACTGAATTTTGGCCCATGAGAATACGTTGACCGTGGCGATATCAATCCCTGCTTGCCTGAACATCCGTAAATCTTCCTGATGCGTGGCCTCATCCCATTGCTCAGGATTATAATCTCCACCGTAAAATACTTTAGGAAGTTTGCTGCTTATCATGCCAATCACCTCTGTATATAAGAATAATTCTATCTTATAATACAAATAACTGCTTTTAAATATAATAAAATGAACGTGTATATAACAATATGGATCTACATGAAGAATATATACCCGCATACGCCGGAGGTGCTTTTTATGATTTTAACTCCCCATCATTTAAGATTTTTCCTGACTACGCGTGAGCACTCTTTACCCCTTTTTATTGAAAGTATCGGATTTAACAGCAGGCAGGAGGATGTGTCCCGTCCAGAGGGTTATCCGTGCTTTCACTGGATTCAGACGGTGTCTGGTGAAGGGATGTTTACATTTAAAGGGGGGACCTTCCGTCTGGGAGAGCAGTCCGGGGTTCTGCTGCTGCCCGGGGAATCCCATGCATACAGACGGGCGACCAAGGTTTGGCGAACGTTATACATTACATTTGACGGCCCCATCGCCGCTGCTGTATTGACTGCACTGGGATTGAAGCATACGCGTGGGTATCATTGGGACCCGGATAGCGAGCTGCACAGCTTTGGGGAAACTATGCTCCATTCCATGGTTAGTGAACGTGATTTGTCTGGATTAGATGCTTCGGCCAATATGTATCGTTTTCTGACTCTACTGCGTAAACATGGACAACATAGCTCGATGCCTTCCCTATCCCATAATGTGGAACGTTTAACCCCTGTACTGGCCTTTATGGAGCAAAATTATGCCAGTCCAGATGTGGGCCTAGGTGATATGGCAGTTATGATGAATGTCAGCTCCCGTCATTTAAATACATTATTTAAGCAAGCGTTTGGTGTGACTTCTTATGCTTATCTGATTGTAATTCGGCTGCGGAAGGCCAAGGAAATGATGACGGAATATCCGCAATTAACAGTAAAGGAGATTTCGGAGCGAGTAGGATTCCGAGATGCCAGTCATTTTGTGGCAACTTTCCGCCGAGCTGAAGGAATTACCCCGGAAAGGTTCAAATTACTGTATACATAAGGGTATTTTATCGAAATACTCTTTCTTACTCGGGAATGCTCTTTTTAGGGAGCATTCCTTATTGTTTTTTTCAGGATGAGGGAGTATAAAATAATAGTTCATTTGTTTCATCAAACTGATGTGCAGGTGACATAATAAACATAAGATCCATAGTTCTTTTGCAAAACCCTCATCCAAAGAAGGAGTCAACGAAATGCTGAGTAAAGTCAAAAGATTATTAATCGGTCGTCCGCGAAAGTCGACGGCCCTTGAAGATGAGAAACTGAATAAGCTCAAGGCACTGGCCATTCTGTCCTCAGATGCCTTGTCCTCTGTAGCTTACGGAACGGAGCAAATTCTGCTGGTTTTAATTACAGCTGGCTTCGCTGCCCTATGGTATTCCATTCCTATATCCATTGCGGTATTGGGTTTGCTGATCATTCTGATCCTGTCCTATAGACAGACCATATTTTCCTATCCTGGTGGTGGCGGAGCGTACATTGTTGCACAGGACAATTTGGGAAAGAGTCCGAGTCTGATTGCAGGTGGTTCTTTGCTGGTCGATTATATTCTGACGGTAGCAGTTAGCTCATCAGCAGGTACAGATGCCATTACATCTGCGTTCCCGTCGTTACATGATCATCGGATCGCCATTGCTCTGATTATGATTATCTTTTTGACTATTATGAACTTGCGCGGGGTGACAGAATCTGCCTCGGTGCTGGCTGTACCGATTTACTTATTTGTTGTTGCTATTTTTGTTTTGATTATTAGCGGTATCATTCATTACGTGGCAGGGGGAGCTCATGCTGCAGCACCGCAATTTGGAGCTACGGTATCCAACGTCAGCCTGTTCCTGCTACTGAAGGCGTTCAGCTCGGGTTGCTCGGCGTTAACTGGGGTAGAGGCTGTCTCGAATGCCATTCCGAACTTCCGCAAGCCAGCTGCCAAAAATGCAGCAACTACACTAATGATGATGGGTTTGATTCTCGGGTGTATGTTTATCGGAATTAGTTTGCTGGCTTATTGGTACGGTGTTCGTCCTAATCCGCATGAAACGGTCATTTCGCAAATTGCGAACGCCACTTTCGGGCGCGGTGTGATGTATTACATCATTCAGGGCGTAACGGCGCTCATCTTGTTTTTGGCGGCGAATACAGCCTATTCGGCCTTTCCATTGCTTGCTTTTATGCTCGCGAAGGACAAATACATGCCACACATGTTCATGGTTCGTGGAGATCGGCTTGGATACTCTAATGGTATCCTGTTTCTGAGTATCTTCTCGGCATTGCTGGTTATCGTATTTGGCGGCAACACAGAAAATCTGATCCCGCTTTATGCCGTAGGGGTATTTATTCCGTTCACGCTCTCGCAACTTGGCATGATGATTCGCTGGATCAAGCTCAAACCGCCAGGCTGGATCGTCAAACTTGCTATTAATACGGTTGGGATGCTGACCACGCTGTCGATTACTCTCATCTTTATTTTCACCAAATTTAGCCAGGTGTGGGTAATCTTTATCTTTCTGCCTTTGGTTCTGTATTTCTTTATGAAGATCAACAGGCATTACAAAAATACGGCTGAACAACTGCGCATTGATATTACCAAGGATAAACCTATGGTGAAAGGCAATACGATTATTATTCCGGTGGCAGGTATTACGCGAGTCGTTATGAATACGATCAGCTATGCCAAAACCTTGTCGGATAATGTGGTTGCCGTATATGTGGGTGTGGATGATGAGGCGATTCAAAAAATGGAACAGAAGTGGGAAGAGTGGGACGTGGGCATACGTTTAGTAGTGCTGAGATCCCGTTATCGCAGCATCATTAATCCGCTCCGCAAGTTCATCGATACAGTAGAGTGGAAAAAAGCAGACGAGGACCATATCACTGTTCTCATTCCACAATTCATCACCAAGCACTGGTGGGAAAATATTCTACACAATCAGACCAGCTTACTGATGAGAGCTTATTTGATTAATTACAAAGACGTGATCGTAACGACCGTCCCTTTTCATTTAAACAAATGAGGATTTTGCAAAAATCCCATAAGCGACTTCCGATGAACAGGATATAGATCGAAATGCTTTAGTTCGTCTATATCTTGCACTTCGGAGCGACTGGAATCGAATTTTGCAAAATCCTGAAATAAAGTCACTTGCCAATTAGCCCAACTCATTTGTGTGAGCTGACTATAGCAAGGACAAAATGAACATCTTTTGGCCGCATTTCTTTGCGGTCGGAGGGTGTTTTTTTTGCATAACGGAGATATTTACTTTGGTGATACATTTTGTGTATTATAGATACGAAATGTATCATTCGAGACTGTTATGGAGGGATACGATGCCCGAAGCCAAGGGGAAAATGGAAGATGACAAGCTGCAATTTGTAGATACGCTGAGGGCGCTGGCTATTATTGGAGTTTTACTTGTGCATGTCAGCCAGCATGTAGACGGATTAAACGGATGGTTGCAAAAAGGCTTGAGTATAGGAGCTAAAGGTGTCGCTTTATTTTATATGGCCAGCGCTTTTACGCTATTTTTATCCTTGAGCAGACGTTCGGGTGACAAGAGGGAAAGAATTTCAGCTTACCTGTTGCGTCGTTTTTTTCGGATTGCTCCTTTGTATTACGTGATGTTAGGAATCTATTTAGTTGTGAACGGGACAGGTCCACGATTTTGGCTTGGAGATCAGGAGGGAGTCACTGCCGCCAATATCGCAGCTCATGTCCTGTTTTTGAATGGTCTGAATCCGTACTGGATCAACAGCATTATTGGTGTGGAATGGTCCATTGCGGTGGAATGTATGTTTTATCTGTTTATCCCCCTATTATTTAAGCTGATCCGATCAGTCCGCCATGCGACCTGGTTTGTTGTGATGGCACTTGTGGTAAGCTTTGGGCTAAATACGGTATTTGCTCAATATCCATGGATTAATGATCACTCTTTATGGGGGCACTATCTGTATTTATGGTTTCCGAATCAATTGCCTGTCTTTGGACTAGGTATATTGTTGTTTTTCATTTGGAAAGACGAGCGGCATTGGAAAAGTATAGACCGGGTCAGTGGAGGTTTGCTGCTGGTTTCTGTGCTATTTGCATTTTTTGGAGGTATGACCGATTATCTCATAGGTATCGGGTTGCTGCTGGGAGCGTATGCTTTGTATCACAGGCACCCGATCTGGCTGCTTAATCGGGGGTGGTCATGGATCGGCCGTCTTAGCTACAGCATGTATTTGACGCATATGCTGGTTCTGGGACTAATCGTACAGGTTAAACTACCTTTTGCTCCCCTAGTCAGCCTCACACTTATGTTTATCATGACGTTGCTATTCACCATCGGACTATCCTGGTTTACCTACTCGTGGATTGAACAGCCCGGCATCCGTTGGGGGAAAAAGCTTATCTCACGTATGAAGCCTGTGCACAAGCAGGGAGATTCGGTCAAAGAAAGTGTTGCCTAAGCTGCAACTTGAAACAGCATCCGATAACATTTGGTTGAAGTGCTTGAATAAATCTATGAAATAATTGAAAAGACCTCTTGAAAAGTAGCTCCCAGCCCTTTATATTCGATGTACATCCAAGTTTTTGAATACACCGATGAGGTTTGTTGTAATTGTAAAGGAGATGCACGCATGCTTTTGAAGCCAATCGGCTTTTTGCTTTTCTCCACGCTTGAGGGAGTAGCTGTTTTTGCGCTGATTTTGAGTATTTTTAAAGTTAAAATGATCCCTTATCTATGGCAGGCCATTTTTGTTAACCTGATTATGAATTTGCAAAGTTATATGCTCCGAGAGGAGTTTTCCTTTTCGTATTTGGTGCCTGTCGTAAATATGCTGCTTTTTATTTTTTTACTTGCTACGGTCGTGAAGATTCCGATTGTGTGGTCCGGTATTATGACAGTTACAGGTTATTTTGCATATGCCGTTGTTCAGTCTGTATTCCTAAAAGTCATGTTCGGCAACCTTCCGGTTTCTGAGCTGCAGGATGGGTCCTTGAAGGGCTATCTGCTACAAGTGGTAAGCGCGGCAGTAGGACTGCTTATTTCATTGATGCTGTATCGAAAAGGGATCGGCTTTTCCCCTAATTTCAAGAAGCTAAAGTTCAAAGAGGAATATGGAATTGTCATCACGCTGATTATCCTGTCGCTCATTTCAACTTCTATTGTGCTCTACTATAACGAGGTATGGTTAAATATGATATTTTTTGCACTGGTTTCGGGATTTTTCATCTATTATGCAATCGGAAAGGAATACCGGGATGATTGAAGCGATGGCTTTCAAACTTGCTAACCAGATCAAACGTACTGTGCCTGATCATCCGGCCTCTGTCGCGGTACTTAAATACGCACTTGCTCTCATTCTGAATGCGTCCATGATCATCGTGTTAACACTATTCGCCTCAATCTTCACGGGGCGGATGGTAGAGGCTGTAATGATTCTCGTCGCTTTCGCCCTGCTGCGCCAAATATCAGGAGGCATTCATTTGAAAACGGGCATGGCATGTGTGTTGGTGACCTCAGCAGCTTTTACTTACATATCCTGCATTGCCTTAAATAGTTGGTGGACAAACCTGTTTACCGGAATAGCTCTCATTCTCGTTTTATGTTTTGCCCCGTCCAGAATTGAAAAGCAGTCACGCATTCCAGTACAATTTTATCCCCTCTTGCGACTGTTATCCTCCTTGCTTGTATGTACTAATTTTGTAATCGGTTCCTCTGTAGTGGCTATTGCTTTTTTGGTCCAGAGCCTAACATTGATCCGGGGAAGGAGGTGAGTGGAATGATGAGGAAAATGGTATATGGATTAGCTACATCGTTGTCTATGTTTGCAACATTTGCTGTATCAGTGGCGAGTTACGTGTATGTTTATCAAGGGGATACACCCGAGGAACTGCTGAAATAAACAAAATACCGAAATAGAAAAATGATACATAGAGCTGCTATTAAGCAGCTTCTTTTTATGCAAAAAAATCAGGCGCTCCATTAAAGAGCGCCCGAATGGGAGAGGAGAAACCGGACGAAGAGCTTATGGGGAAACGTAAGTCTTCTCCGCGGTTGTCTACGACATTGGTTGAATGCCGATATCCTAAGGATGCCCAGGGAATGGTTTTTTATACCTGCCTCATCCTAAGTTTTTCAAACGGCGGTGCATGTGGTACGATAGCGTCATAATCTTATATGGTTATGAACACATATAGAAAATAGGTGAGTTTCAGCGTGAGAGTGGTATCGGGTAGTGCCAAAGGAAGGCCGTTAAAGGCAGTTCCCGGCACAGGGACGCGGCCGACCACGGATAAGGTCAAGGAAGCGCTATTTAGCATGATAGGTCCTTATTTTGATGGGGGAGTCGCACTTGATTTGTTTGCTGGCAGTGGTGGCCTGGGTATAGAGGCGCTTAGCCGGGGAATGGACAAGGCTGTTTTTATTGATATGGAATCCAAAAGCATTGATGTCATTAAAGAAAATTTGCGAAAAACTGGATTGGAAGGACAGGCTGAAGTGTTCCGCAATGATGCCGGACGAGCGCTCAAGGTGCTGGCAAAACGTGGAGCTCTTTTTGATGCTGTTTTTCTGGACCCACCCTATCGTCTCAAACACGGAGATGAATTAATGAGCCGTATGGCTGAGTTGAACTTGCTTCGTTCAGATGCAATCATCGTGCTGGAGTATGAATCGGGACATGAATATCCGGAAAGCTTCGGGCCGTTCGAACAGGTCAGAAAAGCAGTTTATGGTGAAACGGCGTTATCTATTTATCATTTTGCAGCCGATGTTTTGTCGGATGTCGTAGAACATACAGAAGCCGGAGGGGTCAAATTCGGCATCAGCGAATCAGACGGGGAGGACCATCATGATTGAGCACAAACCACGTATTGCTGTATATCCGGGAACTTTTGATCCCGTGACGATGGGGCATCAGGATATTATTCAAAGAGCAGCCAGACAGTTTGATCTATTGATTGTCGCGGTTCTTAACAATATTAGTAAAAATCCGCTGTTTTCACTTGAGGAACGAATGGAGTTACTGCGAACGGTAACTCGCGATATCCCGAACGTTGAAGTGGACAGCTTCCGTGATCTGACAGCTAATTATGTACGTCAAAAAGGGGCCCAGGTTATTGTCAGAGGAATTCGGTCGGTGACTGATTTTGAATATGAGCTACAATTAGCCTCTACAAATCATAAGCTGAACCCGGATGCGGAAACGATCTTTATGATGACCAATCCAGCTTATTCATATCTGAGTTCCAGTATGGTGAAGGAAATTGCGCATTTTGATGGCAAGGTTGTAGATCTGGTGGCACCGGAGGTGGAAGACGCACTGCGTGCGAAGGTCAACGCGAATCGTGGCGGCTCCACCATGAAGTCATAAAGGAAAAGGCCAGCAGGGTAACTATAATTGTACCTAGCAGTGCAATGGACAGTACGGTTAGTTGCCAGGGGTACATAGATGTTCCTTCAATTTGTGTTAATAAGCCGCTGGCTCCGGCCATGACAGGATGCGTGGCGGATTCATTTACGCTTTCCGCAAAAGAAGACACAGAACTGCGACTGACGTAAGCGGGAGTTGTATTGCTGAAGATGCGGCTAAGCGGGACCCATGTCGCCAAGGTAAGTCCAAAAGCAATGATCCCATGGAGTACTCGTGACAGGGTGAAGGTGATGCCCTTGTCGGAAGGCCTGGTGACGGCGGTAATTTGAAGCCAGCCGCACAGGCCACCCCAGCCCAACACAGCACTGATCAGGGCTGCTTGTGTACGGAGATCAAAGGGCAGACGGCTGATTTCATAGGAACCCAGATGGATTTCCATCCAGGCAGGCCATATGAAAGAAAGCGATCCTTGGCCTGTATATATGGACAGCAGTCGAATCAGTACGGAAAAGAAAATAATGAATCCACCTGTCACCATCAGCGTCTGTACAGCATGGGATACGGTTTCGCCCAACAGTTTTCCGAAACTGCGGCCGTCCCGTTCTCTGGCAGAGCGGGTAGCTTCCCATGCGGATCGGATCAGGGAGGGAGAAGTACGGGAAACTGAGGTGCGCCGGAGGGCAGCTGGCGTTTCCCGTTTTTGCAATTCTTTGGACGGTACAGGTAGTCTGGCTGTGATCCAGCCTGCCAGCAGCCCGGAAATCCAGTGAACGGCAAGTAACATCACACCTGCGGCAGCATTGTGCAGTAGCCCTGTCCCGATGACGAGCAGGATGGTAATCGGATTGCAGAAATGAGCGATAGCGGTTAGACGTCGAAGCTGAAACGCGGTCATATCCTCCTGTTGTGCCCATTGGCGCACTGCTTCCGCAGCAGCCGGGAATCCTGCGGTCAGGCCGAGGGCCAATACCCAGCCGCTTCGCCCGGGTAGACGGAACCAGAATCGCATAAACGGCTCCAGCAGGACACCTAGTCCATGTACTAGACCAAAGGCGATGAGCATTTCGGACAGCATCAAAAAAGGCAACATGGCCGGGAAAATAATACTCCACCATAGCTTAAGGCCTTGAGTAGAGGCTTGAAATACTTTTTCTGGTGAGGCGACAACAGCCAGTACAAGTAAAATGGCTCCAAGGCCAAGCAGTACGGTTGTCCAATAAGGAGCGGAATGGGCTTCCTTTTGCATCAAAGAATTCACCTCTCATAAATATACTAAGGAGAGTCGGATGCTGTCTCCAGCGTTTATTCACGTTCGTTGTCTTGGGATAGGTTGTTCGTATACGTTGTCGTAAACAATGTATGCTTTTTCGGAAGGCTTGAGAACAGGTGGCGTAGAGGCACTTGGGTAAGATAGGAGAAGTTAGGCTGCAAGGGGGAGAAGCAATGAAACGAATAAACCGGAAAAGAGCTTTTTTTACAACCGGTTATGTCTTAATGCTGGCTGCAATGGTCTATGTGCTGGTCTATATGCCAACCCCTTATCTGATCTATGGACCAGGTGGGGCAAACGAGATCAAACCGATGGTTAGAGTCCAGGAGGGTGACAGCATCGAACGGGGGAATTTTATGATGACGACGGTATCGGCGCGTTATGCCAATGTTATCATGTTGGGCCTGTCCAAGTTGGACCGCAATTCGGAGATTCAACGCAAAGAGGATCGTCTGCATGGAAGAAGTGAAGACGAATATGCGGCAGAGCAGGTATGGTATATGGGGGATTCCCAATCTTCCGCAATGGAGGCTGCATACACCCGTGCCCATGTCCCCTATCGGATTGTGCCAGATTACGTGTATGTATTTAAGGTCCCGGGCTCGAACAGCGTGTTCAAGCCTGGAGATGAAATATTGGAGCTGAACGGAGTGAGGGTGACCGATAATCGTTCCATTCGGAAGGCTTTGGAGGACGAAAAACCGGGAACAATGGCTAAAGTGAAGCTAAAGCGTGATGGAAAGTTGCTGACCGTGCAAGCTCCCTTAACGACCATCAAGGACAGTGAGACGGGCAAGCAACGTTCTGGATTTGGCGTCAGTATTGCCACGGTACAGAAGGTACAGCCGAAGGATGGACGTAAAACGATTCATTTTACATCTACGGATGTTGGCGGTCCTTCGGCAGGTTTGATGTTTACCATGGAAATTTATAACCAACTGACACCAGGTGATCTGAGTAAGGGATATCGTGCAGCCGGTACGGGTACTATTGATAAGGACGGTCAGGTTGGAGCGATTGGTGGTGCAAAGTATAAAATAGTTGCTGCTGACCGTCAGGATGCGGATTTGTTTTTCGTCCCTGCAGATAATTATAAAGAGGCGAAGGCCAAAGCTGAGCAAATTGGAACCCGGATGAAGCTTGTTCCGGTTCGCAAGCTTGGCGATGCGCTGAATTATATGGAAAAGCTGCCCATCAAACCATAATGGGCGGTCGCAAGTAATCAGCATACATGTCGCGGATGGCGGGACGTGGCATCCCGGCTGCGTGTATGGTGGCTGCGGCTGTATCCCAGTCCAGCTGAGGATGTGATCCGGCAGACAGCTTGACCCATACCGGAAGGGTGGCTGTCTGCTTCATGCGTGCCAGCAGCTCGCGTCCAGCCCTGTTAAAGCCGAGCACGCGGATATAGCCCGGACCATTCGCCAGCTCAGCCGGAGTCATATCGGTTTTGGCATGATTCAGCAAAATATGTGTACACATCCGCTGAAGCTTCGTACGAGTATAGCGCCTTGTCTTGATAGCGGCGAGCAGGGCCTCCACAGAAGGCTGGGGGAGCGTGTACAGCGATTGCCGCAGACGATGCTCCAGCCCTTCGGTGACCTCGTGCAGCTCCGCCAGCTGCTGCGGGCTACGTGTGATCAGAGCGTTCAGCAGCGGCTGGCTGAACGCTTCCCAATGCAGCGGCGCGCGTTCGGCTTGCCACTCGCGCCGCAAAATCTCCAGTGTCGCCGCAGGTATGTACGGCGACGCGGCCTCAGGCCCGCCGTTCAGCAGCAGACGGCGGATGGCCGTGGCGCTGGCGATGACTCCGTCCGTAGGGGCCGCGGCTTCATGGTAGCCCGATCCCGTGCGGGCTACCGTGAAGGGCTTGATTGTGCTGCCCAGCCTTTCCAGCGCAATCAAGTAATGTAGCCCCAACGTATTGTTGGGCTGCTGCATGAGGGCGGCGAGCGCAGCGCCGTCCTCTCCTTCGGCCGCCAGCGCGGCTGCGGCTCCCGCGTAGGCAGCGGGATAGCTCGCGCCGCTGCTTAGGCGCTGCGCGATGCCGGCCTTGAGCTCGGCCGACTCTGCCGCCAGCACGCGGGCCAGCGCGCGCAGCGGGGCGATGTCTCCGCTCTCGCTACCGAAGCAGAGCGCATCGACGATGCCCATCGCATGGAGCAGGGCGACCGCTCCGCGGGCAAACCATTCTGCAGGCTGGACGGCATAGGCCACAGGCAACTCCAGAACCAGGTCCACACCCATGGCGAGTGCCATTTCGGTGCGGGACCATTTGTCTGTAATCGCGGGTTCACCCCGCTGAAGGAAAGGGCCACTCATCACAGCCACTGTGCGCTGTGCACCAGTGATGCGAAGAGACTCCTCCCAGTGATGGACATGTCCGTTATGCAGGGGGTTGTACTCTACAACCATACCGAGTGTTTTCAAGACCGTATGTCAGCTCCTTTCTTAAAGTAACTTATTGGGTAACTATTTTGATAATAATGGTTAAGTACCCGTGAATGATTGTTTTCAGGGCAGCTATACTGTTTTTCATCGTCGGCATGAACAAGACCATTGAGACCTGGACGAAAAAGCTTTATACTCGCATTATTGTACACGAAGAGTGGCGGGGGTACGAATACTCATCGGTACATGTTTAGCACAATGCATTTTTGCTTCTGCATAAAACTTGTCGAACCATTGGAAAACCGGTGGATTTGTGAGTGGTGTAAAGTGAAAGGTGTTGACAAACGACTCGATCAGTCGGTATAATAATTTTTGTTTGTTTGGAGTGATAGTGATGCAACTATTTTTTCGCAAAGTAGCAACAAGTGACGGTCCTTTTCCTATCCGTGAATCTCTTAATGTGAGTGAATTGGTGGATGATCGTGCTGATGTTACGGCCGTTTCCCCGCTGGAGACCGACTTGGTCGCCGTTAGTCTGGGTCAAGGCTTGATGAGCGTGGAAGGCACGTTGACCGCAGGTCTGGACATGCTGTGTTCACGCTGTTTAAGCCCGATGCACGAGGATTTAAAGATTGAATTCCGTGAACGGTTCAAGCAAACCTCTTCGAGTGTTGAAGAGGAGGATGAAGATGGCGATTTTATCGCAGTGACGGAGGACTCCTTCGACATTGCACCGTATTGTGAAGAACTGTTTGTACTGCATGTGCCGTTTGCGCCTTTGTGCAGTGAGGATTGTCAGGGAATCGCACCAAAGACCGGACAAAACTGGAGTATTGGCTCCGATGACAGTAACGATGGCGATACGGAAAAGATTGATCCGCGTCTGGCAGGGCTTAAGGATTTTTTTAAATGAGAATTGAGTTCAATTCTGAAAAATCATCATCCGCTTGTGCCGGAGAGTTACTGAACCGATGCGTGGATGTTGCAGGCTTGATTCACCGGCTGTAAGATAATTGCTTCTGGCATTTTCTTTCAGTCTTGAATGAGATAAGAAGTCATACCCGCTATGCGGGGGTGATCTGGTTAAGGAGGTGGGAATAATGGCAGTACCTCAACGGAGAACATCCAAAACTCGTCGCGACAAACGTCGTACTCACTTTAAACTGGCAGTACCAGGTATGGTGAAATGCTCCGAATGCGGCGAATTGAAACTTGCTCACCATGTGTGCAAAGTTTGCGGAACGTACAAAGCTAGAGAGATCATCTCTCAATAATGTCCGATAAGCGGATTCTTTGGAATCTTCGCAGGAAGAGTAGCGCTTCACTTCAGTGAGGCGCTACTTTTTTTTGTCTGCATGCTTCCTTTTTACGTCAGCATGCTATATACTGTTTTAGTACCAGGTTCTAAGAAAGAAGGGCCGAAGAGGTTCCTTTATACATACAAGAAGACAAATCGGCTTGAAGTTTCGCCGTTAGAAAGTGAAGTAAAGTAACCCGAACTGTCGTCTGAACGACAGTTTATTGTAGGGAAAGGAGGCGTCACTGACATCGAACGTTTGCCGAAGAGACAGAGACAGCAGCGGCTGACTCAATTAATTGATGATAATCCGTTCGTAACGGATCAGGAATTGACAAGACAGCTGAAGGTAAGTATTCAGACTATTCGGCTGGACCGGATGGAACTGGGAATCCCAGAATTGCGGGAACGGCTAAAGCTGATGGCTGAGCGCTCCTACGACCAGGTTCGTTCCTTGCCTTTGCATGAAGTGATCGGGGATATCGTTGATCTACAGTTGGATCGAAGCGGTATTTCGATTTTTGAGATTAAAGAGGAACATATTTTTTCGCGTACTGGCATTGCGCGGGGGCATTATGTATTTGCTCAGGCCAATTCATTGGCCGTTGCCGTGATTAATGATGAGATAGCATTGACTGCATCAGCGGATATACGCTTTGTCCGCCCGGTTCATTTAGGTGAGAAGTGCATTGCCAAGGCATATGTACGCTCAAATCCAGAACAAAAAGGGAAGGCTAAAGTGGAAGTCTTTGCCTACGTAGGAGAAGAAATGGTGTTCCAAGGCAACTTTGTCATTTATCGCTCCACGGAGGAAGAGTATAGCGAAGGAGGAAGTCAGCATGCGGATCGCCATTGATGCCATGGGGGGAGATAATGCTCCTGAGGCGACAGTAGAGGGCGCGCTATCTGCGGCAGCGGAATGGAAGGATACGGACATTACGCTGGTTGGTGACCTGGAACGAATTGAATCGGTTCTGAACGGTAGGGCGTTGCCGACGAACCTCAGCATTCGCCATGCATCCGAAATGATAGATGCGCAGGACGAGCCTGTAAAGGCAGTGCGCCGTAAAAAGGATGCCTCGATGGTCGTAGCTGGTCGAATGGTCAGAGAAGGCGAAGCGGATGCCATGATATCCGCAGGTAATACAGGCGCGCTAATGACCACAGGGTTGCTGGTGGTTGGAAGAATGGAGGGCATTGAACGTCCGGCTCTCGCGCCGATGATACCAACGATAGATGATCAGGGTATTCTAGCGCTGGACCTGGGAGCCAATATGGATGCCAAGCCTGAGCATCTTGCCCAGTATGCACTGATGGGGAGCTTGTATCGTCAGAAAGTTCACGGTGTGTCTTCTCCAAGGGTGGGTCTGCTGAATGTGGGGACCGAAGCTGGGAAGGGCAATGAACTGACGAAGTTGGCATATCCACTTATTGAGCAGTTACCTGTCAATTTTGTGGGTAATGTTGAATCGAGAGATGTGTTAACCGGGAATTGCGATGTACTGGTGTGCGATGGATTTGCTGGAAATATCATGCTAAAATCGCTAGAGGGTACAGCCGGAGCCATATTTTCTCTCTTAAAAGAGCAATTCACCAAATCCTTGAAGACCAAGCTTGCGGCAGCCTTGATTATGCCTGAGCTTCGCAGTCTGAAAGGTAAATTGGATTATAAAGAGCATGGCGGGGCTCCTTTGCTGGGTTTGAGTGGACTCGTCCTGAAAAGTCACGGTTCGTCTGACGGCGTTGCCGTCAAAAATGCGGTAAGGCAGGCTCGTACGGCCTTGCAAAACCGGTTGGTGGAAAGTATATCCAAGGAAATCAGCAGGAAGTGAGTGACGATATGAATAAATTACGGCCGGTTGGTGTTATCGGAACAGGGAAATACGTACCTGAGAAAATTCTGACCAATAAAGATTTGGAAGCAATCGTAGAAACAAGTGATGAATGGATTGTCAGCCGTACAGGGATTCAGGAGCGCCATATTGCGGCTCCAGAGCAGGCTACATCTGATTTAGCTTATGAAGCAGCAATTAAGGCGTTGGAGTCCGCGGGTATGACGGCACAGGATCTGGATTTAATTATTGTAGCTACGGTTACACCGGATATGGCGTTTCCGTCAACTGCCTGCATTCTTCAGGACAAATTGGGAGCCAAAGGCGCAGCAGCTTTCGATTTGTCTGCGGCATGCTCGGGTTTTGTATACGGACTGGCTACGGCAACGAGCTTCATTAAGACAGGTATCTATAATAATGCATTAATCATTGGGGCAGACTGTCTTTCTCGGATTACAGATTATACCGACCGCAATACCTGTGTTCTATTCGGAGATGGTGCAGGAGCTGTAGTGATTGGTGAAGTGCCTGAAGGTAGAGGATTCCAATCCTTTGATCTCGGGGCTGAGGGTGCCGGAGGCAGCTTACTCAAGTTGGAAGCAGGAGGCTCGCGTTTGCCTGCGAGTGCAGACACACTGGAAAATAAACAGCACTATATTTACATGAACGGACGCGAAGTGTTCAAGTTCGCGGTTCGTGTTATGGGAACGGCAACGGTCGATGTGTTGGAAAAAGCAGGGCTGTCCAAAGATGATATTGATCTGTTCGTTCCGCATCAAGCCAATGTTCGCATCATCCAATCGGCGATGCAACGTCTGGATTTACCAGAGGAAAAGGTAGTTGTTAATGTTCATAAATATGCGAATACATCGGCAGCATCAATCCCTCTCGCTCTTGTGGAAGCAGCTGAGGAAGGCCGCATGAAGGAAGGCGACCGTGTATTAATGGTGGGCTTTGGCGGTGGCTTGACCTGGGGAGCGTCGGTTCTTGTCTGGTAATAAAATGGAAGTTTTGATATAATATTGAATTTGTGTAGTGTTTTACAGGACAAGCATTGGATACAGAGAGGTGCATACACGATGGGCAAAACGGCATTTATATTTCCCGGTCAGGGTTCACAAGCTGTAGGTATGGCTAAAGATGCTTATGAAGCAGTTCCAGCTGCAACAGAAGTATTTCGCCAAGCGGACGAACGGTTAGGGTTCGCACTAAGCACACTGATTTTTGAAGGGCCGGACACAGCTTTGAAGCAAACATCCAATACGCAGCCTGCATTGTTAACGGCGAGCATTGCGTTGTATGAAGCGTTCAAGGAAAAAATGGGCATTCATCCCGATTATGTGGCTGGACACAGTCTAGGAGAATACAGCGCGCTAGTCGCTTCCGGTGTCCTCGCATTTGAGGATGCGGTTGAAATCGTTCGTACACGTGGCGAGTTCATGGAGCAGGCCATTCCTGATGGGCAAGGCGGGATGGCTGCTGTGTTGGGAGCTGATCGTGAAGCATTGGCAGCATTGTGCCGTGATATTACAGAGTCTGGTCAACTGGTCGAACTAGCCAACATCAATTGTCCTGGACAAATTGTTGTATCTGGTACGAAGGAGGGCGTAGCTGCTGTCGCTGAACGTGTGAAGGAAGCAGGAGGCAAGCGCGCTATTACTCTGGAGGTTAGCGGTCCTTTCCACTCGTCACTGATGAAGGAAGCAGCGATCAAGCTCTCCGGCAAGTTGGGGGCTGTAACTTTCTCCAAAGCTCAGGTTCCGGTTGTTGCCAATGTAACAGCTAAACCTGTACGTGAGGGGAGCGAAATTCGCCAACTGTTGGTGGATCAGGTCTATTCTCCGGTACTGTGGGAAGACAGTGTAACATGGCTACTAGAACAAGGTGTTGACACCTTTGTTGAGTTTGGACCGGGAAGTGTATTGACTGGACTGGTTAAAAAAATCGACAAATCGGTTAAGCTGTATAATATAAGCAGCCTGGAGTCGTTTGCTTCTGTAACGGAAGCCTTGGAGGCCCGTTAAAAGTATAATCATTGCCTTAACGGGTTATATACTTGCAAGGGGGGGACTATGATGTCTAAGCCATTGAGTGGAAAAACGGCGCTCGTTACGGGAGCGTCGCGCGGAATTGGCCGTAGTATTGCGCTGGCGCTGGCTGAAGCAGGTGCTAATGTGGCGGTAAACTATGCTGGTAGTGAAGCGGCTGCGACTGAGGTAGCAGAGCAGATTCGTGCCAAAGGTGTAGAGGCTATTACAGTTCAGGCAAATGTCGGTCGCGCTGACGAAGCAGATCAGTTGATCAAGGATGTGATTGGCGCTTGGGGCAAGATTGACATCCTGGTGAATAATGCCGGCATAACAAGAGATAATTTAATCATGCGCATGAAGGAAGAGGAATTCGATCAGGTGATCGAAACGAATCTGAAGGGTGTGTTTAATTGTCTTAAGTCGGCAACACGTCCAATGATGAAGCAGCGTTCTGGCCGAATTATCAATATCTCCTCCGTGGTTGGTGTACTTGGCAACGCAGGACAAGCCAACTACGTTGCTGCTAAAGCAGGGGTAATTGGTCTTACCAAATCCTCTGCTCGAGAGCTTGCTTCGAGAGGTATTACAGTGAACTGTGTGGCTCCTGGATTCATCGATACTGAGATGACGCAGGTGCTGGCTGATGATTTGCGTGACAATATGCTGAGCGGTATTCCGCTGGCCCGTCTTGGACGGCCTGAGGAAATTGCTGACGTGGTGCTGTTCTTGGCCTCGGATGCTTCCTCATATATGACGGGCCAGACTTTGCATGTGGATGGCGGCATGTATATGTAGTAGCATGTTGCAATCCGCATGCCCCGATGAAGAGTTGTCAATGAAAACTCTCTTCTATGGCATTTTAATTGTAATTTTCGTATAATACCTAAGAGGAGGTGAGCCGGATGTCCGATGTATTGGAGCGCGTAAAACGCATTGTCGTTGACCGTTTGGGAGCCGACGAAGCCGAAGTTACACTTGAAGCATCTTTTAAAGATGATTTAGGCGCTGATTCTCTCGATGTAGTTGAATTGGTAATGGAATTGGAAGATGAGTTTGATATGGAAATCTCTGATGAAGATGCAGAGAAAATTACAACTGTAGGTGAAGTTGTGAAGTACATACAATCTCATACCTAATTCATGTCATCAAAAGTCCCGTTCTGTTACAGGCGGGACTTTCTCCTAATTATACAGATTGAACTAAAGACGGAATTGCCGCGTGTTTTTGAGTCTGGCTCAGCTTCACTTAGTCAAAGGCTGAGGAGTATGCGGCATTACTAACTTTAGTTGATTCTATATTATTTTTACGCACAAGAGAGTGCGGTCTTAAAATACAATATGCAGTAGACATAGAGGTGATTATCTTTGAAACAACGTGTTGTCATAACAGGAATGGGTGTAATCACTTCGCTGGGACAGGATTTGAACACACTATGGGATAATCTGATGGCTGGAAAATCCGGCGTCAGTGAAATCGAAGCTTTCGATACAAGTGAGTACACTACGAAAATAGCCGCTTCCATTAAAGATTTTAATCCAGAGGATTATATTGAACGTAAGGATGCGCGTAAAATGGACCGCTTTGTGCAGTTTGCGGTTGCTGCTAGTAAATTGGCGCTTGAGGACAGCGGACTTGTAATCGGAGAAAATGCGGATGCTGAGCGTGTTGGTGTATCTGTCGGTTCCGGTATTGGTGGATTGGGAACTTGGGAGGATCAGCACAACGCACTGATTGAAAAAGGACCTAAACGCGTAAGCCCTTTCTTCATCCCGATGATGATTGCTAATATGGGTTCCGGTCAAGTGTCAATTTCACTCGGTGCTAAAGGCCCCAATACATCACCGGTTACGGCTTGTGCCACGGGCAGTCATGCTATTGGTGATTCCTTCCGCATGATTCAGCGTGGTGACGCAGACGCCATGATTTGCGGAGGAGCTGAGGCGACTATTCGTCCGATTGGTATGGCTGGATTTTGTTCCATGCGAGCAATGTCCACGCGTAACGACGAGCCTGAAAAGGCAAGCCGTCCTTTTGATACCGAAAGAGACGGGTTTGTTATGGGCGAAGGCTCTGGTGTTCTTATTCTAGAATCGTTGGATCATGCTTTGAAGCGTGGTGCGCGTATTTACGGTGAAGTGATTGGCTACGGTCTTTCTGGCGATGCCCATCATATGACGGAGCCTGATCCAGAGGGAGCAGCACGCTGCATTAGAATGGCGATCCGTGATGCTGGATTGAATCCTGAAGAGATTGATTATATCAATGCACATGGTACATCTACGCCAGTCGGTGATAAATCCGAAACGGAAGCAGTCAAGAAAACGCTGGGAGAGCATGCCTATAAGGTAGCGATCAGCTCAACTAAGTCGATGACAGGGCATTTATTGGGTGCAGCGGGCGGCGTTGAAGCCGTGATCTGTGGTCTCGCCCTTCAGCATCAGACGATTCCGCCAACGATTAATTTGGATAATCAAGACCCGGCATGCGATCTTGATTATGTACCTAATAAGCCGAGAAAAGCGGAACTGAATGTGGTTATGTCCAATTCCTTTGGTTTTGGCGGTCACAATGCTACGGTTATTCTAAAAAAATATGAAGCATAAGGGGTCAGTTCGTTGAGTGGAGACTTGAAGCAATTACAGCAGAAACTTCATATTCAATTCAACAATCGGCAGCTTCTGAAGCAGGCCTTTACGCACGCTTCCTACGTAAACGAACATCGGTTCAGTCAGCATGCAGACAATGAGCGTCTTGAATTTTTAGGTGACGCTGTTCTGGAACTGACGGTGTCCGAGCAATTGTACAATCAGTACCCTAATCGACCCGAAGGCGAACTCACCAAGCTACGTGCAGCTATTGTCTGTGAGCCTTCTCTGGTGAAGTTTGCTGTCGGGCTTGAGTTTGGGCAATATGTACTGCTTGGAAAAGGTGAAGAGTTGACAGGTGGACGTACTCGTCCGGCTCTGTTGGCTGATGTATTCGAAGCGTTCGTAGGTGCGCTTTATTTGGATCAGGGTCTGGAGGCCGTCCGGTCGTTTCTGGAACGTTATATTTTTCCTCAAATTGTATTAAACGGTAAGCTTCAGATGAGTGATTTCAAAACAGAGCTTCAGGAACTGACGCAGCATCATAACATGGGGATGCTTGAATACAAGATTGTAGAGGAGCGCGGACCAGCCCATGAGCGCGAGTTTGTAGCTGAGGTATATATGGACAGCGAACGGCTAGGGGCAGGTACGGGACGCTCCAAAAAAGAAGCTGAGCAGCAAGCGGCGGCAGTAGCTTTAAACCGTTTGAAGCTGGCAGAATCGTAATCGGTACCTGAGCAGCCCGGACGGGTTACACAAGCAGGGGACACAAAGTAAGAGCAAAGGGCAGTCCGCGGGGAGTCCCGGCCCGTAATGGCGAATGGACTGCGTTTTGCTCTTTTTTCGTGGCTTTGCTGGTGTAATGTGAGTGTCGGTACTGTGCTTTATACAAGCTAGTTTATGCTACAATAGGGATAATTCATATCAATCAGGTGTACGGTGTTGTACAAGCATATTTGAAATGTTAGAGGTGAGATTGAGCATGTTTTTAAAGCGCATTGAGCTGGCGGGCTTCAAATCGTTTGCAGATAAAACGGAAATGGAATTTGTCCGCGGCATTACGGCAGTCGTCGGACCCAACGGAAGCGGAAAAAGTAATATTTCCGACGGGATTCGTTGGGTGCTTGGCGAACAGAGTGCCAAATCACTGCGTGGCGGCAAAATGGAGGACATTATTTTTGCGGGTAGTGATGCTCGTAAGGCTGTTAATTACGGTGAAGTATCGCTTACGTTGGATAATGAAGATCAGGCGTTGCCTCTGGATTTTGGTGAAGTCACGGTAACGCGACGTGTACATCGAAGTGGGGATAGTGAATATTTCATTAATCGGCAATCATGCAGACTCCGAGATATTACAGAGCTGTTTATGGATACAGGGATTGGTAAAGAAGCTTATTCAATTATTGGACAGGGACGCATCGAAGAAATTCTGAGTACCCGATCTGAGGATCGTCGAGGTATTTTTGAGGAAGCCTCGGGTATCGTAAAGTATAAATCGCGTAAAAAAGATGCGGTTCGCAAGCTGGATGAAACGGAGCAAAATTTACTGCGTATTCACGATTTGGTTAGTGAACTGGAGGATCAGATTGGACCGCTTAAGGAGCAGTCTGAAAAGGCGATTCATTTTAAAGAGCTGCGCGGTGAATTGAAATCCAAAGAAATTTCAATGTACGTCCATCAAATTGAACAAATTCATACTTCGTGGAGCGATGCGACTTCCAAATTAGCTTTGCTGCAGCAGGAGCAACTTCAGTTGTCTACAGTGGTGTCCCGCCACGATGCGATGCTGGAAAGCGACCGCAACGAATTACGCCAGCTGGAAGAGCAAGTAGAGCGGTTGCAAAGGGATCTGCTGCAATACAGTGAAGCGACGGAGAAAAGTGAAGGCTACGGCGAATTGCTCAAAGAGCGCACACGCAATCTGGAGGCTAATCGGGAACAATTGATCTTATCACTTAGCACAAGCGAATCACGGCATTCCGAGCGCAGGAGTGAACTGGATCAACTGAACGAAAAGCTGTCTGCACTGAATGTAGAGCTTGACGAGTTGCGTGGGCGGCTGTCTGACGAAGAGGCCAAACTGATTGGTGTTACAGGCGGAATCAGCCAGGAGCAGGAAGAAAGCCTAAAGGGTGGTCTGCTGGAGCTGATGAATCAGATGGCACAGGCGCGTAACGAAATTCGTTATACAGACCAACAGAAGGAAGCATTGGAACGGCGTGTGACTCGTGTAAGTGACGAATCCGGCAAATGGGAAGCCCAGAAAGTACAGCTTGAACAGCGCAAAAAGGGACTGGAAGCTGCTGTTCAGAAGCTGGGGCAGGAAATCAGTAGTTTGCGTAGTGGCTATATTCAGGGAAGTGAAAAGTACCAAGCCCTGCAAAAACTACTGGAAGAAAACCAGGGTACGGTTCGTAAATGGGAACAAAAACGAGAGGCTCTAATTTCACGGCGAGATACGATGAAGGAAATGCAGGATGATTTTGACGGCTTCATGCTTGGAGTTAAAGAGGTATTGAAGGCTGCACGAAAAGAAACCTTGCACGGTGTACATGGAGCGGTAGCGGAGCTGATTCGGGTGCCTGAGCATTTAGAGCAGGCGATGGAGACCGCTTTGGGTGCTTCAGTTCAGCATATCGTGATGGAAAATGAATCCGTATCCAGACAGGCGATCAGTTTTCTAAAGCAACGTCAACTGGGCAGAGCGACATTTTTGCCTATGGATGTTATCCGCCCGCGTCAAATCGGTGCGGGGGAACGCCAAATTGCAGAAGGCGCTGAAGGCTTTGTCGGGATCGGTGCAGATCTTGTTCAGTATGATGATCGATATGCCGGAATTGTAGGCAGTCTCTTGGGGAATGTGGTCATTGCCCGTACGTTGGAAGATGCAAACCGTATTGCGGCCCGTTGCCAATATAGATACCGCGTGGTCACTTTGGAAGGCGATGTTGTCAATGCAGGGGGTTCCATGACTGGGGGAAGCCAGTTCAAGAAAAATGCTAATCTGCTTGGACGTAAACGTCAGCTGGATCAGTTGGATCAAGACATTGTAGATACGGAGCAGCAAATTGCAAGGTTGCGCCAGAGTGCAATAGATACCAAACGCCAGCTGGAGGAGACACAGACCCGTCTGGACGAGTTGCGTCAGGGCGGCGATGTGAAGCGCGGTGAAGAGCAGCAGATGGCAATGGAGCTCAAGCAACTGGAGCATGAACTTCGTCATGTTCTGGAGCAGGTCGCTGCGTCTGGTCAGGAGAAAAAGGGCTTTGATCAGGAAATCAAGGAGCTGGAAACTTCCCGTGAAGAAGCGTTGGTAAAGTTGGCTGCGCTGGAGGAAGAAGAGAAGAAAACGCATCAGGCCATTCACGCTGCCGAATTCGCCCGTAAAGCCAACGAATCTGCCAAAGAGCAGCTGCAGGGAGAGCTCACGAATCTCAAGGTAAGAGAAGGAAAGCTGGACCAGGAGCGCTTTTCATTGGAAGAGCAGCTGCGCAGATTGCGTGGGGATTATGATACTCTTGGTAAGGATTCGAGACAAAACAAGACCTTGCTTGCTTCCATCGAAGCAGATTTGCTGACCAATGAGCAGGAGACCGTGAAACAGATTGAAAATCTCAATCAATACCGTTTGAAAAAGGAAGAAGCCGCACAGCAACTGGAATTCAAGCGGGCTGCACGCAGCAGCTTGTCCAAAAAGCTGGAAGTGGCTGAGAACGACACGAAAGAACAGCGAATTCAGCTCAAGTCAGTGGAGGAGTTGCTTCGTCAAACGGAAATTGGAGTAAATCGACTTGATGTGGAACTGGAAAATGTTCTGAAAAAATTAAGTGATGATTATGAACTCAGCTATGAGTTAGCCAAGCAGCGTTACCCTATACCTGAAGATATTGAAGGTACGCAGAGTGAGGTAGAAAGGCTCAAACGTGGTATTTCCGCGTTAGGTGAGGTGAATCTAGGCGCCATTGAGGAATACCAGCGTGTGCATGAGCGTTATACGTTTCTTGATGAGCAAAAGTCTGATTTGGTGGAGGCCAAGACAACGCTTTATCAGGTTATTCGTGAAATGGATGAAGAAATGTCCAAACGCTTTAAGACTACATTCGATGCTATTCGGCGCGAATTTGGAACGGTATTCTCCAAGCTGTTCGGAGGCGGACGTGCTGATCTCGTGCTGCTTGACCCGGAACGCTTGCTGGAGACGGGAATCGACATCGTAGCTCAACCACCGGGCAAAAAACTGCAAAACTTGCAGCTACTGTCGGGCGGTGAGCGTGCGTTAACAGCGATGGCGTTACTATTTGCCATTTTACACGTTAAACCTGTTCCATTCTGTGTACTCGATGAAGTAGAGGCTGCATTGGACGAAGCAAACGTGGTGCGTTTTGCCCAGTATTTACGAGAATTCTCGGAGCAGACACAGTTCATTGTAGTCACACACCGCAAGGGCACAATGGAAGAATCTGATGTGCTGTACGGGGTTACGATGGAGGAAGGCGGGGTTTCCAAACTCGTATCTGTCAAGCTGGACAACGATGAAGCTGAGATTGCCTGACATTAAATAACATACTTTCAGACCAACGGAGGGAATCCATGAGTTTCTTTAGAAAATTGAAGGAAAGCATTGCAAACAAAACTGAATCTGTCACAAAACAGTTCAAAGATGGTTTGGAAAAAACACGTAAAGGTTTTGTTGAAAAAGTAACGGACTTGATGATTCGCCGTAAAAAGATTGATGAGGAATTTTATGAGGAACTGGAAGAAATTCTGATCGGAGCAGACGTAGGCGTCAACACGGTTATGAACCTCATTGAAGACCTGCGAGAAGAAGTGAAAAAGCGCAAAATCGAGGACGCATCCGAGTTACAGCCTGTATTGTCGGAAAAGCTGTCCGAGTTGCTGCGGGGTAATGACAATAGTCAGCTCAAAATGAGTCCTGACGGGATTACAGTCATTTTATTCGTGGGAGTCAATGGCGTCGGCAAAACAACAACCATTGGCAAGTTAGCTCACCGTTTTAAACAAGAGGGCAAAAAAGTATTGTTGGCTGCTGGGGATACGTTCCGGGCGGGTGCGATTGAACAGTTGGAGGTATGGGGCGAACGGGCAGGTGTAGAGGTTATTAAGCAGCAATCCGGTTCCGATCCGGCTGCGGTTATGTTTGATGCCGTACAGGCTGCCAAGCAGCGTAAAGTGGATGTTTTGTTGTGTGATACCGCAGGACGTCTTCAGAATAAAAGCAATCTAATGGAGGAACTGAACAAAATTTTCCGTGTGATTCAACGCGAAATTCCAGATGCTCCACATGAAGTGTTGTTGGTACTTGATGCGACGACTGGACAAAATGCACTTAACCAAGCCAAGCTGTTTGGTGAGAAAAGCGGTGTAACCGGGCTGGTACTAACGAAGTTGGATGGTACAGCGAAGGGCGGGATTGTTGTGGCCATACGTCAGGAGATGAATTTGCCTGTT
This sequence comes from Paenibacillus sp. FSL P2-0322, assembly GCF_037975315.1. Classification (NCBI taxonomy): domain Bacteria; kingdom Bacillati; phylum Bacillota; class Bacilli; order Caryophanales; family Paenibacillaceae; genus Paenibacillus; species Paenibacillus sp. FSL P2-0322. The sequence continues at coordinate 2,203,161 of NZ_CP150243.1, forward strand.
AAGCTGGTGGGCTTAGGTGAAAAAGTGAATGATCTTCAACCGTTTGATTCCGAGCAATTCGTTCATGCGTTGTTTGCGGGGTTGATTCAGGAAGAGACGGTCGAAGCAACTGCTACAGGCGAGGAAGAACAGAACTGATACGTTTAAAGTAGGCTTTCATACTACGTTTGGGACTAAGTAGCCATCCTGTTGCTGCTCAAGTTCGCCCAGATGTATAATGAAAGCAAGAAGTCTGTCGATGCTGTATATGTAATGTATCTTGTATGTAAAATATAAATCAGGAAGCCGGGTGAAAAACCGATGGCAAACACCTATACCTACTCCCGACGGGAAGAAGTAGCCAACGCCATTACACATGGAATTGGAGCCGTTTTAAGCGTAGCAGCGCTTGTGTTGCTCATTGTTTTTGCTAGCATGAAAGGAACCACTTGGCATGTCGTCAGCTTTACGATTTACGGGATTACGATGTTGCTGTTGTACACCAATTCAACGTTGCTTCATAGCCTGCGTGAAGGGAAAATGAAAGATTTGTTCGAAATATTCGATCATTCTTGCATTTACCTGTTCATTGCAGGCAGCTACACCCCGTTTATGCTCGTTGCACTGCGAGGTACTATGGGATGGACACTGTTTGGAGTGATTTGGGGGATTGCACTGTTTGGTGTGTTGTTCAAGGCGTTTTTCACCAAGCGCTTTCTGTTTATGTCTACCGTGTTTTACATTGTGATGGGCTGGCTCATCACCATTGCCTGGAATCCTCTTGTTGCGACTGTTCCCGCCGGAGGGATGACGTTATTGTTCGTAGGTGGTCTAATGTATACGTTGGGCACGATTTTCTATGTGTGGCGGGCATTTCCATATCACCATGCGATCTGGCATCTGTTTGTTTTAGCAGGCAGCATACTTCATTTTCTGGCTGTTCTGCTGTATCTTACTCCAGTAAGGGTTTAAGTAACAGTGGGCAAAAAGCCGATCCGTACTTCCGTTTAAGGGCAGTGGATCGGCTTTTTTTTGTATGACAAGGGATAACGCTTGACATCTTCTTTTCTTTTATGTATCATAAGGAACGTTGAAAAGAACTGTAAAGTGTTTTTCCTTGACGATGGAGGTATACAAGATGAGTCAGGAGAATCGGCTGGAAAAGACAAACCGGATTAACCGACTGTTTGACTTCTATGAACCTCTGCTTACAGAGAAGCAACAGATGTTTTTAAAATATTACTTCCATGATGATTTTTCTTTAGGGGAAATTGCATCGGAATTTCAAATTAGCCGTCAGGCAGTGTATGAACATATTAAACGTGCTGAACAGGTATTGGAAATGTACGAGGAAAAGCTTGGTTTGCTAAGTAAGTATGAGCGTAGAATCCAAGATCTCGAAGAATTAAATAAGACGTTGTATGAGGCATTCGGTAAAATCGGTGAGTCCGATGAAGGCACTCTGCAACATGTCCATCAAATTGTAAATCGCCTGCAGGAATTGTAGGACATATAGATATAAGAACAAACAACCCTGGTAGACAAGGAGGTGCGAAAGTATGGCATTTGAAGGATTATCGACTCGCTTGCAAAATGTATTCAGTAAACTGCGCGGTAAAGGAAAAGTGTCTGAGGATGATGTAGCTCAGGCGATGCGTGAAGTACGATTAGCTTTGCTTGAGGCGGACGTTAACTTCAAGGTTGTAAAGGACTTTATTGCCAAGGTAAAGGAGAAATCCGTTGGTAAGGAAGTGATGGACAGCTTTACGCCAGGCATGGTCATCATCGACATCGTGAACAAGGAACTGACCGAGTTGATGGGTGGCAGTCAGGCCAAGCTTGCCAAAGCAAACAAACCGCCTACGGTCATTATGATGGTGGGTCTCCAGGGCGCAGGTAAGACGACGACGTCTGGTAAACTGGCGAAATTGTTGCAAAAGCAAAATCATCGTCCATTGCTTGTAGCTGGTGATATTTATAGACCAGCCGCGATCAAGCAACTTCAGGTTCTGGGGGAGCAGATTAATACTCCTGTATTTACACTGGGAGATCAGACAAGCCCGGTAGAAATTGCGAAACAGGGTTTGCAGCATGCTAAGGATAATGGTAATGACTACGTTATTATAGATACTGCGGGTCGTCTTCATGTTGATGAAGAGCTCATGGAAGAGTTACGTCAGATTCATACCAACGTCAACCCGGATGAAGTTCTACTGGTTGTAGATAGCATGACGGGGCAGGACGCGGTTAACGTTGCAGAGCACTTTAATAGTAGCTTGGAGTTGACGGGAGTTGTACTGACGAAGCTGGATGGTGACACTCGTGGTGGTGCAGCTTTATCAGTTAAGGCTGTGACGGGATGCCCGATCAAGTTTGCTACATTGGGTGAAAAGCTGGATGCGATGGAGCCGTTTCATCCTGAACGGATGGCTTCACGGATTTTAGGCATGGGTGACATGTTGTCCCTGATTGAAAAAGCGCAGTCCAATATCGACGCCGATAAGGCGAAGGAAATGGAACGGAAAATGCGTAATGCCGAGTTTACTTTTGAAGATTTTCTGGAGCAAATGGATCAAGTTAAGAAGCTTGGTCCAATCGACCAGATTCTTGATATGATTCCCGGTATGGGCAACATGAAGCAAATGAAAGATATCAAAGTGGATGACAAACAGATGGGCCGGATTGAGGCTATCGTTCATTCTATGACCACACAGGAAAAGCAAAACCCAGACATGATTAATCATAGCCGACGCAAACGTATTTCTGTAGGCAGTGGAACATCACTGGCTGAGGTAAATCGTCTGATAAAGCAATTTGACGAAATGCGCCGCATGATGAAGCAGTTCTCAGACATGATGGGACCTAAGGGTGGCAAAAACAAGGCTATGAAGCAGCTGAAGAGTATGGGCAAAGGTATGAAGTTTCCTTTCCGCTAAGGCCATTAGGCCTTTGGAATTATGGGATAACAATATACAGTCTACTTTTTGAAGGAGGTGAATTTTCGTGGCAGTTCGTATTCGTCTGAAACGTATGGGTGCACATAAAGCTCCTTTCTATCGCGTCGTGGTATCTGATTCTCGTTCCCCGCGTGACGGTCGTTTTATCGAAGAAATCGGTTACTACAACCCAATCACAGTACCAGCGGTTGTAAAAATTGATGAAGATAAAGCGCTGAAATGGTTGCAAGATGGTGCACAAGCATCCGACACAGTCCGTAACTTGCTTAGCAAAGCGGGCGTAATGAAAAAGTTTCATGAATCTAAACTACAGAAATAAGGTGCTGATACGGAGGGTCAACCATGGAAGAATTAGTGATAATCATTGCTAAGGCTTTAGTCGATCATCCGGAAGATGTAACCGTGAAGACCTTGGAGAAGGATCGGCTTGTTGTATATGAGCTTAGTGTGCATCCTGAGGATGTAGGCAAAATCATTGGTAAGCAGGGTCGTATCGCCAAGGCGCTTCGCACTGTGGTTGCATCAGCAGCCGTTAAGATGGATAAACGGGTTACCGTAGACATCATATCTTAAAGATATACGAAAGTGGGTTAGGATGTATGTCCTAACCCTTTTTCGTACATGATGAAGATGATATGGAGCGGGACCGATTACAAGCAGGAGGAACACGATGCAACAATTGTTTAATGTCGGAAAAATTGTGAACACCCATGGAATCCGTGGGGAGCTTAAAATATTAACGACGACAGATTTCCCAGAAGATCGTTTTGCTAAAGGTAGTGAGCTTTTGATTGTTCCGGCGGAAGGTAAAGCACCGATCCCCGTAACTGTTGAAACAGCGCGTTTTCAAAAAAATATGGTTGTCGCTAAATTTAAGGAATATCACAATATTAATGAAGTTGAAAAATATAAAGGTACATTGTTGAAGGTATCTGCTGAGCGGTTAGGCGAATTGGAAGAAAACGAATTCTATTTTCATGAAGTAGTCGGCATGGAAGTGGTGACCGAAGACGGAAATGAGCTCGGCGTGGTCAAAGAAATTTTGACTCCGGGAGCCAATGATGTATGGGTAGTCAAAATGCCTAAAGGCAAGGAACTGCTATTGCCGTATATAGAGGATGTTATTTTGGATGTAAACGTGCGTGAAAAACGGGTTACGGTACGGTTAATGGAAGGTCTGCTGTAATGAGGGTGGATGTGCTGACCCTGTTTCCAGAGATGTTTGATGGAGTATTTAATGCAAGCATTCTGGGAAAAGCAAGGGATAAGGGAATTGTATCACTGCAAGCGGTTAATTTTCGTCAGTATGCTGGCAACAAGCATGGACAAGTGGATGATACGCCCTATGGCGGTGGGGGCGGCATGGTTTTGAAGCCTGACCCTATTTTTGCTGCTGTGGAAGCGCTGTTGGATAAATCAGAGCAACCAACATTAGAGACAGCCGATGAAGTTATCCAACATGAAGGGGTAGAACGTAACACAGACATAAAATCTCCGCGTATCATTTTGATGTGTCCACAAGGCGAGACTTTTACGCAAAAGAAAGCGGAAGAGCTGGCCAAAGAGGACCATCTTATTTTTATATGTGGGCATTATGAGGGTTATGATGAGCGTATTCGAGAGTATTTGGTGACGGATGAGCTTTCTATCGGAGATTATGTATTGACTGGTGGTGAGCTTCCAGCCATGACCGTCATTGACAGTGTGACACGGTTGCTACCAGGAGTGCTGGGGAACGAAACGAGTGCGGTAACGGACTCGTTTAGTACGGGGCTGCTGGAGTACCCCCATTATACCCGGCCTGCGGAGTTTCGGGGCTGGAAAGTACCCGATGTACTCCTGTCAGGGCATCACGTCAATATTGATTCTTGGAGACGCCAAGAGGCGTTACGTCGCACGATGGAACGCCGACCAGACTTGTTGGAACAGGCTGAACTGACAGGCAAGGAGCGCATGTGGATTGAGGAGCAGCGCAAATCTGACTGTTTGGGGGATAAGCAATAAAGCGCCTTAGACATGAGTGGATTTGAAAGCAGGCAGTGACCTGTTTTATAATGGAGTCAATTAAATAATGTTTGGTCAAATCCCTTTTTGTTGTTGCAATGCGGTATCCTCCATGATACAATACATCTGTTGTGTGTAATACGGTGGTCCTCTGTGGATGATGAAGGAAACAGTTGTGTTTCCAGAAGAAGCATGAACACCTGTACGGAAGGAGGGAGTCATAGATGAATATCGTCCAAGCGATCACTGAAGAACAACTGCGTAAAGATTTGCCTAACTTTCGTCCTGGTGACACTTTGAAAGTGCACGTGAAAGTTATTGAGGGAACTCGTGAGCGTATCCAGTTGTTTGAAGGTGTTGTAATTAAACGCCGTGGTGGTGGAATCAGTGAGACTTTTACAGTTCGTAAAATTTCTTACGGTGTAGGTGTGGAAAGAACTTTCCCGCTTCATTCCCCGAAAATCGATAAAATCGACGTGGCTCGCCGTGGTAAAGTGCGTCGTGCGAAGCTTTATTATCTTCGTGAACTGCGCGGTAAAGCAGCGAGAATTAAAGAAATTCGTCGTTAATACAACGAATAACGAAAGGGGCTTGGTTACAAGCTCCTTTCGTTTTTTCTACGTACATAGGGAACTGTGGATTATTGACCGTAAAGAGAGGACAGTGAGCTATGGAGCAAGAAGTAGGACAAGGAGCTGTACAGCAGCCAACTGATCAGGATGGTACGCCCAAGCGTAAACCAAAAAATGAGATTTTTGAGTGGCTCAAGGCCATCATTATTGCGTTAGTGCTTGTCTTTTTAATCCGCTGGCTTCTCTTTAAGCCGTTTATTGTGGATGGCCCGTCGATGCAGCCTAACTTTCATACCGGAGAACGCGTCATTGTAAATGAGATTTTGTATGATTTCCGTGCCCCTAAACCAGGCGAAGTGATCGTGTTTCATGTGCCGGAGGAAGGAAGAGACTTTATCAAACGCGTCATTGCCGTTGAAGGAGATACGGTCAAGGTAGAAGGTGACACGATTACAGTAAATGGTAAGCCGATTCAGGAAGCTTATTTGAAAGCTCCTTTAGAAGAAGCCCATCAGAATGGCGAGCTTTACAACAAGTTTACAAATTTTCCAAATGAGAAGTTTAAGGATGGAAAAGTTCCGGCAGGGCATATTTTTGTAATGGGAGATAACCGTTCCAATAGTACAGACAGTCGGATGATTGGATATATTGATTTGAAGGAAGTCGTAGGTCGGGCTGACGTTATTTTCTGGCCGGCAAAAGATATGCAGTGGATTAACCACTAGAATAACTAATAAGCAGCATAGCTGCCGTAATCCTAACTAAGAGCCTAAGGGTAAAAGTAGGAGTTACGATCAATGGGGTGATGACGGTGACGATTCAATGGTTTCCTGGTCATATGACCAGAGCGCGCCGCCAAATTGAAGCAAAATTAAAGTTAATTGATTTGGTCATTGAGCTGATTGATGCTCGATTGCCGCTCTCCAGCCGAAATCCAATGATTGATGATATTTTGCAAGGCAAGCCGCGGATGATTATTTTGAATAAAGCAGATTTGGCGGACCCGGTAGTATCACAGCAATGGATTGCCTATTTTAAGGAGCAGGGGCATGTGGCCCTTCCGGTGGATGCCACAACTGGGACGGGACTAAAAGAAATTCCGATTCAGGCTAAGCTGCTGCTTAAGGAAAAGATAGATCGGCAGATTAGGAAGGGAATGAACCCGCGTCCTATGCGTGGGTTGATTGTTGGTATTCCGAATGTCGGCAAATCGACACTGATCAACCGAATGGCGGGACGTAATATTGCAGCTACGGGTGACCGTCCAGGGGTAACGAAGGCACAGCAGTGGATCAAGATCGGAGAAATTGAATTGCTGGATACACCAGGTATTCTATGGCCTAAATTTGAGGATCAGAATGTAGGCTATCGTCTGGCAGTTACAGGTGCGATCAAGGAAGAAATTCTGAATGTCGAGGATATTGCCTTTTTTGCGACTAAATATTTGGTTCAGTACTATTGGGATGCACTGGCAGAGCGCTTTGAGCTCACCGAACGTCCTGAAGATACAGAAAATCCTGATGAAATTGTCAACGTTATGGAAGCGATCGGACGTAAACGTGGCTGTATTGTTAGCGGCGGACGTGTAGATCTCGAAAAGGCGTCAAAAATCATTTTGCGTGAGCTGCGTGCAGGGAAGCTGGGACGATTCAGTTTGGAAGCTCCTTACTGATTTTACTGGTACACCGATGCAGAACATAGCATTTTGTGGCAAGGAAGAACCTTCCCCATCTCTCCGGAGAGGAGGAAGGTTTTTTTTGGTATTTGAAGGCAGTTAGAAAAGGGTTTTGGACGGTGAAGGTCTGTGGTAAGCTGAATTCAATCGCTAGAGCTACGGCATGAATGACGCGTTAAACTACATATAGATGGGCAGGTATTGAATATGGAAAATAAAGAGATTGTAGTGAAGGACATGCTACATTATGAAAAAAAATGCTGGGAGCAGTCTTGTGAGCGGATTGCAGGTATTGACGAGGTAGGTCGTGGATGCCTGTTTGGTGATGTTGTGGCCGCAGCAGTCATTTTACCAGTGGGTGAGTTACTGGAAGGTGTGGATGATTCCAAAAAATTGACGGACAAGAAGAGAGAAGCATACTACGAGCTGATTATGGAGAAGGCTATTGCTGTAGGAGTTGGCTATGTAGACGCGCACACGATTGATGATATCAATATTAAGCAGGCAGCTCGTTTGGCTATGAAGCAGGCTATTGAGGCTTTACATGTATCTCCTGATTATTTACTGGTGGATGCAGAAAAGGTAGATGTGCCTATTCCTCAGCTCTCTATTATTAAAGGAGATGCGAACAGTCAGTCCATTGCGGCGGCCTCTATCATCGCCAAGGTAACCCGTGATCGGCTGTGTAAAGGTGAATGGGATGCGAAGTATCCGGAATATGGGATCGGTATACATAAAGGTTACGCTACCAAGTTGCACAGGGAACAAATTTTGGCGCTAGGACCTACAAAGATGCATAGACGCAGCTTTCTGGGCAATTTGTTGACGGAGCAACCGACACTGTTTGATCTGTAGTTACTTATTATGAATCGGGACAATGCCGATATAAAGTATAACTAATACCATAAGCCCCTTTGAATGGGGGAGAGTGAGAGGAGGGGCGATATGAACATCGGATCTGTATTTCGTGGATTACTTGGAGATGTGAAGGCTGGAGAGGCTAAAAAACTTGATATGCAGCCAGGTCAGGTCGTACGAGGAGTCGTGCTAAAGGTGTCTGAGGACGGCGGTGAGGCTGTGTTGCAAATACAAGGTTCTCAGGTCAGGGCAAAGCTGGAGACCCCTCTTCAACCTGGACAGACTACAACGTTTCAGGTTCAACCGGCTTCCCCCAGCGGAATGACGGTGCTTAAGCCTCTGAACGATGTGGCCAATACACCACAGCAAACCGTAGCGCTGACAGATGTATTGGAATCGGTGGGACTGCCGGATACAGCTCAGAACAGGGAGCTTATACAGGCAATGCAAAAGAATGGTGTGCCGTTGACGTCGGAAAATGCGTCTTCTTTGCGAGAAGCTATGGCGAAGCAAAGCGGCAATGTACAATTGGGAACGTTTGTGCAGGCGGCGGCAGTTGCCTTTCAACGGGGACTTCCATTGACGGCAGAAAGCATAAACGGATTGCGTCAAGCGATGTTTGGGCCTCCTTTAAATGATCTGTTGTCTTCGCTGGAGCAAGAGCTTGAAACGGTATTAAAACAGCAAGCACAGGGAATATCCACTGATCGTTCAGTGGGGGAATCGACAGCTATAAAGAACGCTGACCGAATGTCTGCTAGTCCAACAGGTGCTTCTTCTGTGGTGGTAGATGGACAGGAAGGCCAAGCTCCTACATTGTCCAAGGATGCTTCTGCCGCTGCAAAGCAGACAGAAGCTGGACAAACCACAGGCGGCAAGGAATTTTTAAAAGGGACTCAAGCAGCCAACCTTGCTGCAGCAGCGAGTGCTTTGGCAACAGATTCAGATACTGCGACGGGGGCTGCATCTGCAGCCAAAGGGACTGCTCCAGGAGAATCGGAGGCAGCCAATGGACGCGGAGCGACAGTGGCATCGGAAGCTGGTGTAAATGCGCCAGAATCGAGTGCTGATGCATTAAATGGTCCCCGCACCAGAGTGGAGCAGTCACAGTCACAGCAAGCTACTGCGGCAAGCACACAGCTTAAGGATACGGATGGCGCTCCAGCGGCTGCCACGGCAGAGCCTGCGGGGACAAAGCCCGCCTTAACCGCAGCCACGGCTGACCGTCTCTCCGCACAGCAGGCTGGTGCCCCTGTGCCGCAATCCACAGCAGGCAACACTGCTGCGCCAGAGGTGCCGCTCCAGCGGCTGCGCACGCTGTTGCAAGAGCTACGCGCGGCGGTGCCGCCCGCACTGAGCACGGCAGCCCCAGAGCAGCCCGCAGCGGAAGTGGCGCAGCGGGCGGCTGGCGCCTCGCGGGCCGCAGACGCCGCTGCATCGCAGCCTGTGGCGTCCAGCCCGCAGCTCACCCCCACGGAAGACCCGTGGGTGGGCCGCGTACTGAAGCTGCTCGGTGCAGAGCACGAGCAGCAAGTGCACCGCGCGACTACACAGGTCGCGCAAGGGGCGGCGGCACGTATGGAGCCGCCAGAGGGAATGCCCCAGACGCTGCCGGGATTAGCGGCTGCGTCTGGGGACACGGTGTCAGCAGACGCAGACACCGTAAAAGGGGCACTGCTCCAGCTGATGAGCAGTGACGACCTGCCGCCCGCTTTGAAAGAGGCGGCTCAGCAGGTTGTACAGCACCTGACAGGTCAGCAGTTGCTGCTCAATACAGACCGAACGGCGCCTTTTGCACAAGTACACATGTTTATACCATTCGTTGGACCGGACGGTCGCGAAACAGCTACGATCCAGATTCAGTCCCGCCGCGGCAAACGGGGAGAGCTGGACGCCTCCAACTGTCGTCTTTGGTTTGATTTGGACATGAAGGGACTTGGACCGACCCTGGTAGATGTCCAGGTTGTAGATCGGATTGTAAGTGTCAAGCTCCATAATGATCATGAATGGGCGGCTTCGTTGTTAACCAGTGGGCGTGAGTCCATTCACACAGCGTTGGAGTCACTAGGATACCAGCTTCTATCGCTTCGTACCGAGCCCATGCCCATAAGGACTGAACAGAACAGCCTCGCCTCTTCTGAAGTACAAAGCTATGTGCCTCAGCCGTATAAAGGAGTCGATCTTAAAATATGAAAGAGCCGTTGGAACCTCCTTCTCCTTCCATAAAGAAGGCGGTCGCCCTTAAATATACGCCTGGTGAGAGCGAAGCACCGATTGTCGTTGCCAAAGGGAGCGGCCGTATTGCGGATAGCATTTTAGAAAAAGCTAAAGAACATGGTGTTCCAGTACAGGAGGATGCTGCGCTGGTAGAAGTACTGTCCAAACTTGATTTGGACGAACAAATCCCTGCTGAGCTCTATCAGTTGGTGGCAGAGGTGCTTACCTATATATATCAAATGGATCGGCTTGCTTCAAGGGATGACTGGTGATGTGGAATGAAATGAAGGCTGGAGGCAAGGATCAACGGAAAGCCAAAGGAGCGATGGGCGAAGAGGTAGCGGCTTTGTTTTTAGAAAACTTGGGTTACCGTATCATAGAGCGTAATTGGCGATGCCGCAGTGGTGAAATAGATCTGATTGCCAAGCAGGAGCATACACTTGTGTTTATTGAGGTGCGTAGTCGAAGTAGCTCCAAATATGGAACGCCAGCAGAATCAGTTACTGCACGTAAAATAGCCCAAGTTCGCCAAACAGCCGCTGTGTATTTGCATATGAACGGGATTGGAGATGCTCCCATCCGCTTTGACATGGTTTCTGTACAATTAACTGACGAAAAGGCAGTTGTTACGGACCATTTAATAGGCGCATTTTAAAAGAGTAAGAGCTTTTTCGAAGCTAAGAGTGCGGGACTGAATTCATATGTACAGGTTGACAGGAAGGAAAGCTACAGGTATATTTTATTGAGAATAGTTATCATTTTCATCTGAAAATGAATATCGAGAAGTTGTACCTGTGAAGGAGGATTTACGTGACAAAGCAAACCTTTAGTGAACATGTCATAGATGTAATTCAGGAACGCCGGACAATTAAACGATTTAAATCCGACTCCATTCCGGTAGATACGATCAAAGAACTGCTGGACGTCGCTGTGTGGGCTCCTAATCATAAAATGCGTGAACCGTGGCGTTTTCTGTTGTTTGCTGGTGAAGGACGGAAAAAGCTTGCAAAAGCAATTGCAGCCGATATCGGTAAGGACAACAAGTTTGAGAGCGGCATTTTGCACAACCCGATCCAGCTTTTAGTAGTGCTGGAAGAAGACCCGCGTCAAGCGGTTTGGGATGAGGATTTTGCAGCGGTCAGCGCGCTTGTACAAAACTTTATGCTTGCCGCATGGAGCAAAGGAATCGGAACGTTTTGGGTGACAAAGCCATTTTTGTATTCGCCTAAGTTCCGTGAGCACTTGGGAATTCAACCGGGTGAGAAGGTAATAGGAATGATATATGCAGGCTATCCTGACGTTATCCCGGAATCAAGACCACGTACTCCCGCAGCCGATAAGCTGACCTTGTTTGACAAATAATCTGTCGTCAGATAAACTTAGTCAAGAATTTTGAAAGCATAGTTCGAAGCTAAAATTTCGAACATTACATTTGCAAAGAATGAAAATTTGGAAGCACCTTTTTTCATATATGCAATGATTCCCGAGAGGGAGCATTCCAATATGAGGAGAGGTGCTTTTTGATATGTATGGAAAATTACACGGAGCTTGTCTGTATGGAATAGATGGCGTTCTGATTGAAGTTGAGATTGATTTGTCCAATGGCTTGCCTCAGACAGCGATTATAGGATTGCCGGATTCGGCGATTCGAGAGGCAGTGGAGCGTGTCAGAGCAGCAATTAAAAACTGTGGCTTTAAATATCCGTCCCAGCGTGTCACGATTAATTTAGCTCCTGCTGATTTGCGTAAGGAAGGTTCATCTTTTGACCTTGCTATCGCTTTAGGGTTGCTGACAACCAGTGAACAGGTCGTTTTACCCGTGGGAGAACGGACGCTGTTTATTGGCGAGCTGGCGCTGGATGGCAGTATTCGCCCTGTAAATGGGGTGCTGTCCATGGTTGATCTGGCCAAGCGAGAAGGATTCAACTCCGTGCTGCTTCCCCAGGAAAACGCAAGCGAGGCTCGTCTGATTACGGGGATACGTATTTACGCTATACGTCATCTAGCAGATCTTATCCCGATTGAAGATCGTGCACAAGGGACTGTTGATAGGCAAGCGACAAATCAGAGTTGTACTGCCAGTAAACAAGTCATGATCTGTTCCTATGGCCATTTACCTCAGGCAGAGCATTTACCGTTGTGTGAGAAAGAAGAGATAACTAGCAACATGGAGGATTACAGCGATGTGCTGGGTCAGCTGCACGCCAAGCGTGCGTTAGTCATCGCTGCAGCCGGAATGCATAATATCCTGCTTATGGGACCGCCGGGGGCTGGGAAAACCATGCTCATCCGCAGGTTGCCATCTATCCTTCCGCCTTTGACTGAAAAGGAGGCGCTTGAAGTCACCAAAGTATACAGCGCTGCCGGGAAGTGGAAGGAGTCATCGCCTCATCTGATGAATATTCGTCCCTTCCGTTCGCCTCATCATACGATCTCTGCTGCTGGTTTGGTGGGTGGGGGAGGTATACCCAAACCAGGAGAAATCAGTCTTGCACACCGGGGGATTTTATTTCTGGATGAGTTGCCTGAGTTTAGCCGTCATGTACTAGAAGTGCTGCGCCAACCATTGGAAGACCACAATGTTACGATCAGTCGTTCACGTGCTGTTTTTAAGTATCCGGCGCATTTTTTACTTGCTGCCTCTTTAAATCCGTGTCACTGTGGCTTTTTCGGAAATGATACGGAACATCAGCGCTGTACCTGTTCACCTGCAGCAGTAGCTCGCTACCGTTCACGTATTTCCGGTCCACTGCTGGATCGGATTGATCTTCAGCTTGAAGTATCGCAGCCGAAGGATTGGCGGGAGGAAAAAGAATCATTGTCATCCGCTGAAATGCGAAGGCAGGTGCTGGCTGCTCAAGCGATACAAATCCACAGATATAGCAAGCTTCCCTTTTCATGGAATAGTGAGCTGTCCGGTCAGATGCTTCGTAAATATGCCATATTAGAAAAAAATGCAGCGGACTTGCTTGATCAGACAATGGACGCACTCGGTTTAAGCATGCGTGCGTATGATCGAATTCTCAAGCTTTCGCGTACCATTGCAGACTTACATGACTCAGAGAAAATTTTGACTTCACATGTGGCTGAAGCTATTCAATACCGCCATATGGATAGAGCAAATGCCAGTTTTCCCGAAAGTTAAAAAGCAATAAAACTAGTAGTTATAACACGATCATTTTTATAAAAGAGTTTTTCCAAAGGGTATGTACAATAGAAAATGGAAAAAAGGACAAAAAAAGCTCCAGACAATAAAGATCTGGAGAAGAAAAATAAGATTATGACAATAGTGATTATACTATGAGTATATCAGTTTCGTATATACGATTATGCAGCATCTCCCATGTTACTTGATGGAAAAAAATAAACAGTCTTTAACGAAGGGATAGCTGAAAGGATAATAAGCCCCTCGACAAAAAACGATTGAGGGGCTTGTTGTGAAATTCATTCTAACGAAACTATTGAATCCATGAAGAGAGATGGAGATTCCCCCTACATGTGCTAAAGAAAATTTAAGTTACAAAACGTTCAGTTTCACTTCAATATTACCGCGGGTAGCACGGGAGTATGGACATTGTTCATGTGCGCCTTCCACGAGCTTTACTGCGGTTTCATGATCGACGCCTTTTACCAATACATCGAGGTTTACTCCAATTCCGAAGCCGCCGTCTTCCACTTTGCCGAAATGGACCGTAGCTGTTACTTCAGTACCTTCATGCTTAACACGTTGCATGCGAGCAACCATATTTAAGGCACTGTCAAAGCAAGCGGAATAGCCTGCTGCGAACAATTGCTCTGGATTTGTACCTGCACCGCCTGCGCCGCCCATTTCTTTTGGGGTATCAATATCTAAACGAAGTTCAGGGGAAGAAGACTCGATATAACCGTTACGTCCACCAACCGCTTTTACTGTTGTTTCATACATTTTTTGTTGAATGGTCATCATAATCCAATCACTGCCTCTCGCTCAATTTATATTTTACACAATTTAATTTATCAAAATAATTATAGTTTGTAAAGTATTTTGTGCAATTAGCATGTATTTTATTATATAATGTGCTAAAATAATGACGAAAGTAGGTGATCAGACAGCATGGAAAACAACCCTAATGAAGGTACAGCGTTAAAACTTGATAATCAGTTATGCTTTGCCATATATGCATGCTCCAGAGAGATTACGAAGCTATACCAGCCTTATCTGGAAAAGCTCGGTGTGACGTACTCGCAATATTTGGTACTTATCGTGCTCTGGGAGCGTGAAGAGTGTACAGTGAAGGAATTGGGTGAGGCACTATATTTGGACTCCGGCACACTAACTCCGCTATTGAAGAGATTGCAGAACGCCGGGCTGATCGATCGAAAGCGTTCCACTCAGGATGAGCGTAAGGTGCTGATTTCTTTGACGACAGAGGGAAGCGCATTGCGGGAAAAAGCTCTATCTGTACCAGGATGCATCCAGGAAAAAACAAGTATGACTCATGATCAATTTGGGTCGCTTCTGCTCCAGTTCAATGATCTGCTTGACCGTGTTCATCAAGCGAATGTACAAATTGAAAAATCATAAGGTATTTTCAGTTGCTCTTGCGAATCTTATGGCATGAGTTGTTCTCAGCTGAAAGTATTAATGCTTGAAGAAATAAAGTGCCTCTTAATGCGGATTAGGTAGTCCCATTTGCAGAGGTGCTTTTTTTGTGTGAATTTGTATTAATGGTAATATCCAATAATATCCAAGCATTCGATTTTGGGAATGATAATGATATCAAAATACTGTAATTCATGAGGTTAAATTATAAGGAAAGCGTTTTAAAAACATGTTACAATGATGTAGGTTTAGTATAGATTTCCTTGTGAACCGCCCTTGTTGCAGTCATGTTGATAGGAGGATTCCAGAATGAATATCCATGAATATCAGGGTAAAGAAGTATTAAAGCAGTACGGAGTGGCTGTACCGAACGGTAAGGTTGCCTATACGGTGGAGGAAGCCGTTGCTGCGGCAGAATCGCTTGGAAGCGCTGTTACGGTGGTAAAAGCACAAATACATGCTGGTGGACGCGGTAAAGCGGGTGGCGTGAAAGTTGCCAAAGGTTTGGATGAGGTGCGGACTTTTGCTTCTGAAATTTTGGGTAAGGTACTGGTGACGCATCAGACCGGACCTGAAGGTAAAGAGGTCAAACGCCTTTTGGTTGAGGAAGGCTGCGATATTCGTAAAGAATATTACGTCGGCGTTGTCGTAGATCGTGCGACTGGACGTATCGTAATGATGGCCTCAGAAGAAGGCGGTACGGAAATCGAAGAGGTGGCTGCAGCCACTCCGGAGAAGATTTTTAAAGCGGTTGTTGATCCAGCGATTGGGCTTCAGGTGTATCAGGCCCGTAAGTTGGCGTATGACATTAATATTCCTAATGAACTGGTAAACAAAGCGGTCAAGTTTATGCTGGCGCTATACGAAGCTTTTGTGGACAAGGACTGTTCGATTGCAGAAATCAATCCCTTAGTCGTTACGGGTGATGGGAATGTACTGGCGTTGGATGCCAAACTGAATTTTGATTCTAATGCGTTGTTCCGTCATAAGGATATTTTGGAATTGCGTGATTTGGATGAAGAGGATGAGAAGGAAATTGAGGCATCTAAATACGATCTAAGCTATATCGCTCTGGACGGAAATATTGGCTGTATGGTCAATGGTGCGGGTTTGGCGATGGCAACCATGGATATTATTAAATATTACGGTGGCGATCCGGCCAACTTCCTAGACGTAGGGGGCGGTGCGACGACGGAAAAGGTAACCGAAGCGTTCAAAATCATTTTGTCCGATCCGAAGGTAGAAGGTATTTTCGTGAACATTTTCGGCGGAATTATGCAGTGTGACATCATTGCGAACGGCGTCGTGGAGGCTGCCAAACAGTTGGGGCTGACTCGTCCGCTTGTTGTCCGTCTTGAAGGTACGAATGTTGAGCTCGGCAAACAGATTTTAGCGGAATCCGGTTTGAATATCGTGGCAGCCGATTCCATGGCGGATGGCGCCCAAAAAATCGTCGAACTTGTTCAATAGCCTGTTTGCATTCCGATATGCCGAATAAACGATAGGGGATGTGAAGATCGTGAGTATTTTGGTCGATAAGCATACAAAGGTGATTACACAGGGGATTACGGGAAAAACGGCGTTGTTTCATGCCAAGGGTGCACTTGATTACGGTACACAAATGGTAGGTGGCACCTCTCCAGGTAAGGGAGGCACCGAGGTAGAAATTACACTGGAGAACGGACAACAGGTCAAATTGCCGGTGTTTAATACAGTGAGCGAAGCCAAGGAAGCTACTGGCGCTACAGCGAGCGTGATTTACGTGCCACCAGCTTTTGCCGCAGATTCCATTTTGGAGGCTGTAGATTCGGAATTAGATCTCGTGATTTGTATCACGGAGGGCATTCCGGTGCTTGATATGATCAGGGTCAAACGTTTTATGGAAGGTAAAAAGACCGTTCTGATTGGCCCTAACTGCCCGGGCGTTATTACGCCAGGAGAATGTAAAATCGGTATTATGCCAGGTTACATTCATCTACCAGGTCATGTAGGCGTTGTGTCACGTAGTGGTACTTTGACCTATGAAGCAGTGCATCAGTTAACGACCCGAGGTATAGGACAATCTTCTGCGGTTGGTATTGGCGGTGACCCCGTTAAAGGTTCAGAATTCATTGATATTTTGCAACGCTTCAATGAGGACCCCAACACTCATGCTGTCATTATGATCGGAGAAATTGGTGGTACAGCCGAGGAAGAGGCTGCCGAGTGGATCAGGGATAATATGACGAAGCCAGTGGTTGGTTTTATCGGCGGTGTGACTGCGCCTCCAGGCAAACGGATGGGGCATGCAGGTGCCATTATTTCTGGTGGAAAAGGAACGGCCAAAGAGAAAATTGCCACGCTTGAAGCCTGTGGGATCAAGGTGGCACCGACTCCTTCCGAAATGGGCTCGACACTGGTAAGTGTGCTGGAAGCACGTGGTATTTTGAATTTGTGTACGACACATTAAATCGTGTTTCTTCATTAATATACAGGCCATAAAACTGCATCGAAATTTGCCGCAGGCTAGTGTATAATGAAAGAAAGGTAAGCAACCTTTTTATCTTCTGAAACAGGGGATGAAAAGGTTGCTTTTTTTGCGTTAAGACAGGCTTGTCAGGGAAACGCTTGCAAAATGATTCATTGTGCCACAAAATAAGGGAGGGTTCACTCTTCCGTGAATGGGGGAACCATAGTTTGGAAGAAAGATGGCTTTTGTTAGGCTTACATGAGTTAGAGGGAATCGGAAGAAAAACAATTCAGCGTATTTGGTCGAGTGACTATCAATTGCATGAGCTACTGCATTTTAGCGAACAGAAGTGGATCGAGATAGGGTTAAGCCCTGCTCAGGCACGCATTGCGGCTCAGTGTTATGATGAAGAATGGGTGCATGAACGATATCAGCGAGTTCAATCCGGTGATATTGGAACGGTAACTTATGTGGACGAGGATTATCCCCTATTAATGAAGGAAACAGTTGACCCACCTTGGGTAATGTATACAAAAGGGGATAAATCACTTTTGCATACATGTTCTATAGCCATGGTAGGAACCCGCGTTCCCACCGCTTATGGACGTAGAGCAGCGGAGATACTAACAGAGGGATTATGTAATGCAGGGATTACAATCGTTAGCGGATTGGCGAGAGGGATTGACAGTATTTGTCACGAAACAGCCCTGCGTCGGGGAGGAAACACGATTGGTGTACTGGGAACAGCGATTGATCAAATTTATCCTCCCCAAAATGCGTCTTTATTTGCAGAGATGGCTAGCAATGGCTTGATCTTATCAGAGTATCCTCCAGGCACAAGGTCGCATCCAGGAATGTTTCCACAACGTAATCGGATTATAGCCGGTCTAACGAAGGGAACGCTTGTTGTCGAAGCAGATGCAAGAAGCGGCTCCTTGATTACCGCTGATGCTGCACTGGAGGCAAATCGAGATGTGTTTGCTGTTCCCGGACCCATTACGTCACCGAAGAGTAGAGGTACGCTGAGCTTGATTAAGCAAGGGGCAAAAACGGTCACTGAAGCTTCGGATATTATTGAGGAGTATGAAGCAGATTTGCGTACAAGGGAGGTTTCTTCATACAATAGAGAGCAGAGTCTTAATCTGAAGGAGGTCTCCAAAGTGCCAGAAAGTGAGACTTCTGAGGAAAACCGTGTCATACTGTTGCTTGAACAGGGAACCATGACACTGGATGAACTGCTTGATGCTACGGCATGGGATTTTGGACTTTTACACGCAGTTCTGTTATCGTTAATCATAAAAAAAAGGATCGCCCAGCTAGCGGGCACAAAATACAAGCTTATTTAGTAGTTGTTTTTGCAAAGTCCTTAGTTAGTAAATGCACAAATTCAATTTTAAACATCAGGTGGAGGGCAGTATGGCATTCATCCGCGTCGCGGATTCCTACTCCTTCCCCACTTCCTGAAATGTGTTGACATTATGACTCGCAGCAGCGGAGCAGATGGAATTTTTCTGAAGAATCTCAGCGATCCGGAAGAATGACCAATCTGTGAAGCTCTCTATCGCGTCATAACTCACCACATTTCAGGAAGTCTATCATATTCATGTGTGTAATTGAGAGGAGGAAGAGCCTATGGCGGATTCACTCGTCATCGTGGAATCGCCTTCCAAGGCGAAGACGATCGGCAAATACTTAGGCAGCAAATATATCGTCAAGGCTTCCATGGGTCATATCAGGGATTTACCGAAGAGTCAGATCGGCGTAGAGGTCGAAAATGATTTTAATCCCAAATACATTACCATTCGAGGTAAAGGCTCAATTCTAAAAGAATTAAAGGATGCCCGAAAAAAAGTAAAAAAAGTATATCTGGCGGCTGACCCGGATCGCGAAGGTGAAGCTATTGCCTGGCATCTGGCGCATGCGCTGGAACTGGACGATACAGCAGATTGCCGTGTTGTATTTAATGAAATTACGAAGCAGGCTGTCAAAGATGCTTTTAAAACACCCCGTAAAATCAATATGGATTTGGTCAATGCTCAGCAGGCACGACGGATACTGGATCGACTTGTTGGCTACAAAATCAGCCCGTTGCTCTGGAAAAAGGTGAAAAAGGGCCTATCCGCTGGGCGTGTGCAGTCGGTTGCGGTGAAAATTATTTTGGACCGGGAAAACGAGATCAATGAGTTTGTACCGGAAGAATACTGGACGATTACAGCTAAACTAGCTATTAAAGACAGTACCTTTGAAGCGAAATTTCATAAGCTGCGCGGTGAAAAGAAAGAACTCTCTAGCGAAGCGGATGTACAAGAAGTGTTAGAAGCTATCGGAAAATCGTCCTACAAGGTACGCGATGTTAAAGAGAAAGAGCGTTTACGCAATCCTTCTCCTCCATTCACAACAAGTTCCTTGCAGCAGGAGGCGGCTCGGAAGCTCAACTTCCGTGCATCTAAAACGATGTCTGTAGCTCAGCAGCTATATGAGGGTGTGGATTTAGGTAAAGAAGGGACCGTGGGTCTGATTACGTATATGCGTACGGATTCCACACGGATCGCCGCTTCAGCTCAAGAGGAAGCGAAAGAATTAATTATTCAAAAATATGGCGAAGCTTTTGTACCTGAAACTCCTCGTCAATATTCAAAAAAAGCGGCCAACGCCCAGGATGCGCATGAAGCGATTCGTCCAACCTCTGCGTTACGCGATCCGGAAACAGTTAAGCCGTTTATGAGTCGGGATCAGTTCCGTTTGTACAAATTGGTATGGGAACGTTTCATGGCCAGCCAGATGGCTTCTGCTATTATGGATACTTTGTCCGTAGATATTGAAGCGGGTGAGACGATATTCCGGGCAGCAGGTTCTAAGGTCCGTTTTCCAGGTTTCATGAAAGTGTATGTAGAGGGAAATGACGACGGTAAAACCGAAGAAGATAAACTGCTGCCACCACTTCATCCAGGCGATAAATTAAAAAAAGAAGCGGTTGAGCCGAAGCAGCATTTTACACAACCGCCTCCCCGTTATACGGAAGCGCGACTGGTGAAGACGCTGGAAGAACTGGGTATAGGACGTCCAAGTACGTATGCACCAACGCTGGAAACCATTCAGAAACGTGGGTACGTTGCTATTGAAGAGAAGAAGTTTTTCCCTACAGAGCTGGGCGAATTGGTCATCGAACAGATGGAGGAGTTCTTCCCAGAGATTCTGAATGTGGAGTTTACAGCTAATATGGAAGGTGATCTTGACCACGTCGAAGAAGGCGAAGGTAATTGGGTCAAGGTGTTGAGTGACTTTTACGAGTCATTCGAGAAGCGACTTGAAGTGGCTGAAGAAGAAATGAAAGAAATTGAAATAAAAGATGAAGTATCCGATGTCATTTGTGATAAGTGTGGCAGCCAAATGGTGTATAAGCTTGGCCGATTTGGTAAATTCCTGGCCTGTTCTGCTTTTCCAGATTGCCGTAACACAAAGCCAATTGTTAAGGATATCGGGATTAATTGTCCTACATGCGGTGAGGGTCATGTCGTCGAACGACGGAGTAAAAAGGGACGTGTCTTCTATGGATGTGACCGCTACCCGGAATGTGATTTTGTTTCCTGGGATAAACCGTCCATTAAGCCTTGCCCAAGTTGCAGTAGCCTAATGGTCGAAAAACGTACAAAACAAGGAACGAAGCTCAACTGTACTGTCTGCGATCACAGCGAAATGCTGGAAGAGAGCGATGAGAGCGTAGAGACTTCTTAAGAACAACAATAGCAGGGGGATTTAAACGTGAGTGAACTACAAAAGGTAACGGTCATCGGAGCAGGTTTGGCGGGCAGCGAAGCTGCCTGGCAAATTGCAAGCCGTGGAGTGCCAGTTAAGTTGTATGAAATGAGGCCGGTTGTAAAAACACCAGCACATCATACAGATAAATTTGCCGAACTGGTATGCAGTAATTCCTTGCGGGCAAACGGCCTAACGAATGCAGTAGGCGTACTGAAGGAAGAGATGAGAATACTGAACTCCTTGATTCTGAGTGCAGCAGATCGTCATGCTGTTCCGGCTGGCGGTGCATTGGCAGTGGATCGTGACGGATTTTCCGGTCATATTACTGATACGCTTCATCAACACCCTTTGATCGAGGTTGTTAATGAAGAGCTTCAGGAAATCCCACAGGACGGTATTGTGGTCATTGCGACGGGGCCTTTAACTTCTCCAGCTTTGTCGGAACAGATTAAATCGCTGATGGGAGAGGAGTATTTTTATTTTTACGATGCGGCAGCCCCGATTGTAGAAAAGGACTCTATCGACATGAGCAAGGTTTATCTGGCTTCCCGTTATGATAAGGGAGAAGCAGCGTACTTGAATTGTCCGATGAACGAAGCGGAATTTGATGCTTTTTATGAGGCTCTGATTACGGCTGAGGTAGCGCAAGTCAAGGAATTCGAAAAAGAAATTTATTTCGAAGGCTGTATGCCCATCGAAGTGATGATGCAACGTGGGAAACAAACGGCATTGTTCGGACCGATGAAACCTGTGGGTCTCGTAAATCCACATACAGGTGAACTGCCCCACGCAGTTGTTCAGCTTCGGCAGGATAACGCCGCAGGAACGCTGTATAATCTGGTTGGTTTCCAGACTCACCTCAAATGGGGGGAGCAAAAGCGTGTATTTTCAATGATTCCGGGTCTTGAAGAGGCAGAGTTTGTACGTTACGGTGTGATGCATCGCAATACCTTTATTAATTCTCCGCAGCAACTTCATCCAACCTATCAGTTCAAGGGAAGAAGTAATCTATTCTTCGCCGGACAAATGACCGGTGTAGAGGGATATGTGGAGTCGGCGGCTTCTGGTCTGTTGGCCGGGATGAATGCGGCACGAGCAGCGCGTGGACAGGAAATGTTTGTATTTCCTGCAGAAACGACATTAGGCAGCATGGCACGGTATATTACGACCGCTGATTTTAAGCATTTTCAACCGATGAATGCAAACTTTGGTTTGCTTCCAAAGTTGGAGAAACGGATTCGTAACAAAAAGGAAAAAAATGAAGCTCTCGCTAATCGCGCGCTGGAAAGTTTGCATGGTTATATCAACGAAACGGGAGTTATGTCAGCTGAAGTACAGGCATAAGGATGAAGGAAAAGGAGGAGCGCGTTATGGATATGTCCTTTCATGCTACCACCATCTGCGCTGTACGCCACAATGGCAAAGGAGCTATTGCGGGTGATGGACAGGTAACGTTCGGCAACAGTGTTGTAATGAAGCAGACGGCAAAAAAAGTGCGCAGATTGTATCGTGGTCAGGTCGTTGCGGGATTCGCGGGTTCGGTGGCAGATGCTATCACGTTATTTGAAAAGTTCGAAAATAAGCTAGAGGAACACCACGGAAATCTTCAAAGAGCAGCCGTGGAACTGGCCAAGGACTGGCGTCAGGATCGTATTCTGCGCAAGCTGGAAGCGCTCATGATTGTGATGGACTCATCCGGAATGCTGCTCATTTCTGGAGGCGGCGAAATTATCGAGCCGGATGATGATGTGCTTGCGATTGGCTCAGGTGGTAATTTTGCATTGGCGGCTGCCCGTGCTTTCAAACGCCATGGCTCTGGCATGGAAGCAAAGGACATGGCACGGGAAGCGCTAGAGGTTGCTTCGGAAATATGTGTGTATACGAACAATCAGATTATCGTGGAAGAACTGTAAATCGGCTCTGAGTATTCAAGGGTGGAGGAGTGCAAAATGAATAATCAATCGTTGACGCCCAGACAAGTGGTATCCGAGCTGGATAAGTATATTGTCGGACAAAAGGAAGCTAAAAAATCTGTTGCTGTTGCCTTGCGTAACCGTTATCGGCGTAGTAAGCTGCCGGATGATATCCGGGATGAAATTGTGCCTAAAAATATTTTGATGATCGGACCGACAGGTGTGGGTAAAACTGAAATTGCACGTAGACTTGCACGGCTCGTGGGGGCTCCTTTTGTCAAGGTAGAGGCGACCAAATTTACAGAAGTGGGTTACGTCGGTCGTGATGTGGAATCCATGGTGCGTGATCTGATGGAAACCTCTATTCGCATCGTTAAGACGGAACGAACAGAGAATGTGAAGGACAAAGCGGAGGACATGGCAAATGAACGGATTGTCAGCATCCTTGTACCTGCAGAAAAGTCAAACAAATCGCAACGTAATCCCTTTGAAATGCTGTTTGGCAATAACACGGGAACTTCGGTAGAAGAAGAACCACCACAACAGGATGGATCTTTGGCGGAAAAGCGCCGTAAGGTTAAATTCGATCTGTTATCCGGTAAGCTTGAGGATGATGTCATAGAGATTGATGTGGAGGATACTGCACCCAATATGCTCGATATGTTTGCTGGGCAAGGGAATGAACAAATGGGTATGAATATGCAGGAGATGTTCGGAAGTTTTCTGCCCAAGCGGACGAAGAAGCGCAAGCTACCAGTCAAGGAAGCTCGCAAGGTGCTAATTCAAGATGAAGCTGCCAAATTGATCGATATGGATGATGTGATTCAGGAGTCTGTGAAGCGTGCTGAGCAATCCGGTATTATTTTTATTGATGAAATAGATAAGATTGCCAGCCAGGGTAAGGGGAGCGGCCCCGATGTGTCGAGAGAAGGCGTCCAGCGCGATATTTTACCTATTGTCGAGGGATCTACCATCATGACCAAATACGGTCCGGTAAGAACAGATTACATTCTGTTTATTGCTGCAGGAGCTTTTCATGTTGCAAAACCATCTGACCTGATCCCTGAGCTTCAGGGCCGTTTTCCAATCCGTGTGGAATTAAGTAGCCTGACTTTGGATGAGTTTGTGTCGATACTGACGGAGCCTAAAAATGCGCTGACCAAGCAATACACTGATCTACTCCGTACTGAGGAGATTGAAGTCGAATTTTCTGCGGAAGCGATCCGTGAGATTGCCAGCATTGCTGAGTCTGTAAATCGCAACACCGAAAATATTGGCGCACGTCGTTTGCATACCATTCTAGAAAAGCTGCTGGAGGATCTGTCGTTTGAAGCACCAGAGCTTACATTGGATCGTATGATCATTACCCCGGAATATGTACGTGAGAAGCTGGGAGATATTGCCCAAAACAGGGACCTTAGTCAGTATATTTTATGAATAGGGTTTCTAAAAATAGGGTGTGTGGTCCAGAATAACACTATCTTGCACCGTCGTTTAGACCTAGATAATGGTCAAGTTGATGATTTTTCTGTCTATTCCAAAAGTAGGACGTATAATCTTTTACAGGTGTAAAGTGCTAAGAAAACATTCATTTTCTTGAAATAAACCTGAAAAATTTAACATTTTATGCATCTAAAGCCCTCTTTTTTAAAAAAGATAGGGCTTTTTTCTTATTGTAATTAGGTCCCAACTCTACGAAACTTAGAATATATGACAGAAAGTTATTATTTTCTACTTAAGACCTAAAAGAAATGTATAATTATGAAATTTTATTGTCGAAAAAAAGTGAAAAATCTTGTTTTATTGAATCTTACTTTGGAGTAGACGCTGGGAGGGAGGAGCTAAATGAATCTGCTGGGTGATATGAGCTTTCAAAAGCTTCAGGCAGGTGTACAGGCGGCAAATACGAGACAACGTGTGATGGCGGACAATATATCCAATGCGGATACCCCGTATTTTAAGCGTTCGGAGGTTTCATTTGAAGAACTGCTTCAGCAGCAAATGGACGGTGATGTCACACCACTACGTGGAAAAGTAACCAATTCAAGACATTTTCAAATAGGACCTGTGAACTCCATTCCAGATGCCACGGTCACCAAAGATGGGTACTCAGTCATGAATAACAATATGAACAACGTAGATATCGACAGAGAAATGAGTCTTATGGCTGAAAATCAACTAAGATATAATACCTACATCCAAGAAATTAATGAGCGCATCAAAATGATGAGAACAGCGGTAGAAGGGAGATAGGACTAGGTGAAGATTAACAACGGCTTTGATATTAGTGCATCTGCTCTTACGGCCCAACGGTTGCGGATGGACGTTATATCTAGCAACATTGCCAACGCAGAGACAACTCGGGCGAAAGTAGAGAATGGACAAGCAGTTCCATATCGGAGAAAAACGGTTGTTTTGGAGCCGAACCAATCTGGCTTTGCCGATGTTTTAAAGGCTCAAATGGAAGGAAGTAGCACAAGCGCTGCTGGCGTTAAGGTTTCGCAAATTCAGGAAGATCAGTCACCTTTGAAGCCTGTGTACAATCCGGGTCACCCGGACGCTGATAAAGATGGCTATGTATATATGCCTAATGTAGACATTATGAAAGAAATGGTCGACATGATTTCCGCAACACGCTCATACGAAGCCAATGTAACAGCTCTGAATGCATCAAAGGCTATGGTTTCCAAAGCGCTTGAAATCGGTCGCTAAGTTCTAGGACTACTAACTACTTAATAGGGAGAGTAAAACATGATTCAGAACGCCATGTTTAATGTACAGACACCGGTAATACAGCAGATTCAATCGCCTAACAATGAGTTGACGAAAGCGACGCCTTCCGAATCCTTGAAGGATTTTGGTTCCTTCCTAAAGGATGCTCTCAATGAAGTAGGGCAGCAGGAAGCCGCTACGCACCAGATGTCCGACCAATTCATGGCAGGCAAAGTTGATGTAGATCAGGTCATGATCACTTCCCAACAAGCGCTGCTTTCCCTGCAGCTTACTACACAGGTCCGAAACAAAGCGATCGAAGCCTATCAGGAGATCATGCGTACACAGATGTAAAGAGGGTTTAGCAAAGTTTCGGATGGGGTGACGGAGTGAACGAGAGAATCGCCCAATATCGGGATAAGATTTCCGGGTATTGGAATAATTTCAGCAAAAAACAGAAGATATTACTTGTTTCGACATTAGCATTCATCATTATCGCCGTTGTAGTGCTAACGATGCAGTTTACTAAAACCGAGTATGAAGTGGCTTTCCGAGATTTAAATGCTAACGATGCAGCCGGAGTCATTAAATATCTCGATTCTGCGGGTATACCGTATCAACTTAATGCTGGTGGGACACAAATCTCAGTTCCAACCGCTAATGCGGATAAGGCGAAGGTAGATGTTGGGTCTCAAGGCCTGATTCAGAAGGGTTCAATCGGCATGAGTGCTTTTGACCAGTCCTCCTCTGCCATTGGTATGACGGAGAACGAGTTCAATGTGAAGTACAATAATGCATTGAACGGCGAAATACAGCAACTGTTGGAACGGATGGATGGTGTCCAAAGCTCCAAAGCTGTCATTAATATGCCAAAGGAAAACATTTTTGCCGGACTTGAAGAAAAGGACAAAGCCTCCGCTTCGATTCAAATGGAATTCGAGCCTGGCTTTACTCCAAATCAGCAAGCGATCGACGGATATTTTAATCTGGTAAAAACGGCCGTACCGAATCTGCCAGTGGAAAACATTACGATCACCAATAAGGAATATGAGTTGATTCCAACGGCCAAGGGCGGCCAAGGTGGGCTCACTAGTGGTGTTCAGGAAAACATGGCTCTACAGAAGAAGTTTGAGAGCGATGTAAGGAATAATGTTCAACAATTTTTGTCGAAAATTGTTGGAGACGACAAGGTAAATGTGCTGGTTATGTCCCAGCTAAATTTCGACAAAGTAACATCAAAGGAACAAATGGTCACACCTGTTGATCAAACGAAAATGAAGGGTATTGAAATTAGCGCCCAACAAATTCAGGAAAGCTATACGGGCAGTAGTGGACAAACCGGAGGAGTTGCAGGAACAGGAACACAGGATGTTCCAGGCTACCCTGGAGGAGCTAATTCCGGCAATACCAGCTCAGATAAGAGCTCAAGTACGATTAACTACGAAGTTAACCGAATTGCAAGGGATATTATCCAAAGTCCGTACACTGTAAAAGATTTAACCATTAATGTAGCAGTTGAACCACCAACAGGTCAGCAAACGTTGGATACTGCAACTCAGACAGCAATTCAAAATATTTTGGTTAATATTGTAAGAGCGTCGTTAGCGAATTCTGGTACTACTATTACAGACGCTGATTTGGCTAAGAAGGTTTCAGTGTTCTCACAAGCTGTTCCGGCGCCTGCGAGCACGAATACATTCTTCTCAGCTTCCAACCCTTGGCTATGGGGCATCGGAGCTGCTGTTCTGGCACTGCTGGCGGGTGTAATCTTCCTCATCGTACGCGGTCGTCGTAATCAGGAAGAAGAGTTGGATGAAGAATTGCAACTCATGCCAACGCCGACGGAGTTCCCGTCTATTACCATGGAAAGTGTGACAAATGAAAGTCAAGTGCGTAAACAGCTTGAAAGTCTGGCGAAAAAGAAACCCGACGAATTCGTCAATCTGCTTCGTACATGGCTGGCTGACGAATAGAGGTGAGTTCATTGGCAAAGGCAAGCAGTCAAGGTTTAACGGGAAGACAGAAAGCGGCTATACTTCTCATCACAATGGGACCAGAGGTATCTGCTCAAATATTCAAGCATTTGCGTGATGAGGAGATCGAGCAACTTACATTGGAAATTGCCAATGTGCGGAAGGTCGATGCCATTGAGAAAGACTCCATCATGGCCGAGTTTCATCAAATTTGTTTGGCTCAGGAGTACATTTCCCAAGGCGGTATTAATTACGCTAAAGAAATATTGGAAAAAGCACTCGGATCGCAAAAAGCAGTTGAGGTCATTAACCGTCTAACAGCGACGTTACAGGTAAGACCCTTCGATTTTGCCCGCAAGGCTGATCCAAACCAGATATTGAATTTTATACAGAATGAGAATCCGCAAACGATTGCTCTCGTGCTTTCGTACTTGCAATTCGAGCAGGCGGCTGCAATTCTGTCGTCTCTGCCACAGGAAAAACAGGCAGATGTGGCCCGGCGTGTCGCTGTCATGGACAGTACATCTCCGGAAGTTATTTCCCAGGTGGAACGAGTGTTAGAGCAAAAGCTATCTGCAACCGCAACGCAGGATTATACAAATGCGGGTGGTATCGAGTCCATTGTTCAGATTTTGAATGGCGTAGACCGCGGAACCGAACGTACGATTCTCGACTCGCTTGAAATTCAAGATCCAGAACTGGCTGAGGAAATCAAGAAAAGAATGTTCGTATTCGAGGATATCGTCAATGTGGACAACCGTTCCATTCAGCGCATTATCCGCGATATCGACAATGCAGATTTGCAATTGGCGCTTAAAGTGTCCAGTGAAGAAGTACGCGATGTGATTTTCCGAAATATGTCGAAACGTATGGCAGAAACCTTCAAAGAGGAAATGGAGTACATGGGACCGGTGCGGTTGCGTGATGTGGAAGAAGCACAGACACGTATCGTATCGACGATCCGCAGATTGGAAGAGGCCGGTGAGATTATAATCGCACGCGGCGGAGGAGATGACATCATTGTCTAACTTGATCAAATCTTTCCAATATGTTCCTGTAGAGGCTTTGAAAACAATTGATGTGGCACATACGTATGCGCCAGAAACGACGGATGAAGAAATCACAACTGAATATACGGAGCCGGAGCCTCAGCGAGATCACGAGGCTGAACGGCTGCGGGATGAAATGCTGAATGATGCTAAGGATTTTGCCGAACGTCAGGTTCGCGAGGCAGCTGAAGAAGCGGAACGGATGCTTCAGGAGGCACAGCAGCAGATTGAAGCCTGGTGGCAGGAACGACGCGAGCATGACGAGCAGTTAACTCAGTCGTTAAAAGCTGATGGGTTTCAGCAAGGATATGAAGAAGGTCAGAAGCTGGCTGAGGCCGAGCTCCAGACGAAATCAGAGCAGATGATGGAAGAAGCACAGGATATTCTGCGTCAGGCCTATGAGATCAAGGAACAACTGATTCAGGAAGCTGAGCCTTTCCTGGTTGAACTGAGTAGTGCTATTGCTGAGAAGGTCATTGAGAAACAGCTTAGCCTTGAGCCTGAATACACGATTGAATTAATTCGTAAAAATTTGGCTCGTAAGCGGGAAAAAGGAACCATTACATTGTGTGTGTCGCCTCAGCATTTCGCATTTGTGCAAGGTGCACGAGAAGAATTGTCATTAACTGTCGATTCGCAGGCAGAACTGCAAATTATTCCTGATGGTACTGTGAAAGATCGCGGTTGTGTTATCCGTTCTTCCTTTGGAAGTGTGGATGCGCGGATTGATACGCAATTAGCTGAGATCAAAAAGGAATTATTGCGTCTGGCACATGAGAATGAGGAGCGAAGACATGAAGGGGCTTAATGCGCACCGCTACATGGATCATTTGCGCCAGCTGGACCCGGTTCGGGTAAATGGCAAGGTTACGCAGGTTATCGGCCTGATGGTTGAATCGGAAGGTCCAGACGCCAGTATCGGGGATGTTTGTTACATTTATCCGGGTAAAACGGCAAAGCCGTTGCAAGCGGAGGTCGTAGGCTTCAGGGACAATAAAGTGCTTCTGATGCCACTTGGAGAACTGCAATCCATTGGTCCCGGTTGTGATGTTGTAGGAACAGGGAAACCGTTGAATGTGCAGGTCGGGTCGGAGCTGTTAGGCAAAGTACTGGACGGATTGGGTCAGCCTCTGGATGGCTCATTGATTCCCTCTCGAATGGCGAGATATTCAACCTTCAATATTCCGTCCAATCCGCTGAATCGTCCGCGTGTGCAGGAACCAATCAGTATCGGGGTGCGCGCTATCGACGGGTTGCTTACTATCGGTAAAGGACAACGGGTTGGTATTTTTGCAGGTTCGGGTGTAGGTAAAAGTACCTTGATGGGAATGATTGCTCGTAATACGGAAGCTGATGTGAATGTAATTGCCTTGATCGGGGAACGTGGACGCGAGGTGCTGGACTTTATTGAACGGGATTTAGGTCCGGAGGGACTAGAACGTTCCGTGGTCATTGTGGCAACTTCCGACCAGCCTGCGTTAATCCGTATTAAGGGTGCACTTATTGCAACGACGATCGCGGAATATTTTCGGGATCGCGGGTTAAATGTCATGCTGATGATGGATTCAGTTACCCGGTATGCGATGGCCCAACGTGAAGTGGGACTAGCCGTAGGGGAGCCGCCAGCAATGAGAGGGTACACACCTTCCGTGTTTGCTAGTCTACCTAAGCTTCTAGAACGTGCAGGGACAGGTCCTACTGGCTCCATAACCGCTTTTTATACGGTGCTGGTCGATGGTGATGATATGAACGAGCCCATCGCGGATGCGGTGCGCGGGATTTTGGATGGACACATTGTCTTGAATCGTGGGATTGCGAACAAAGGACATTTTCCCGCAATTGATGTGTTAGCGAGTATTAGCCGGGTTATGAAGGATATCGCACCACGAGATCAGATAGACGCTGCCGAGAACATTAAGCGCTTGATGGCCGTTTACAAAGATTCGGAGGACCTGATTAATATCGGGGCCTATCAGCAGGGTTCAAATGCAGAAATTGACGAATCCATGGAGCGTATACGGGATATATGGGATTTTACAAGACAAAGAACAGATGAAAAGGCTGAGCTGGACGAGGTAAGGGAGCGTTTGATTTCTGAATTTACGAGGAGATGAAGGTTGAACGATGAGATTTCAGTATTCCTTTCAGAAAGTTGTAGACTTGAAAACCAACGAAAAGTCACAGGCCGAATGGTTGCTTTCCAGTGCTGTCGGACAATTGCAGGCTGAGGAGCAAACATTAACACAGCTTGTAGGCGAAAGGAATCGGGTCATATCAGCCATTCAAAAGGCTGCCGAGGATTGCGCGTCACTCTCTACCATTCAGGAATTACAGGCTTATGTTAATCATCTGGACCAATGTATTACACGCAAGCATAGGGATGTTCAATATGCGCAGCAAAATGTGCAAAGCAAACAAACCGTTTTGACCGATAAAATGCTGGATGAACAGGTTTGGCTGAAAGCAAGAGAGAAGGCCAACGTGAAATTCCAACAGGAAATGCTCCTGCGCGAGCAGAACGAGCTGGATGAAATGGCTTCCGTGCGATTTGCCATGAAAGCCCGGTAAGCGGAAAGTCATAGGATACGCATATCAGCTGCCTGAGGAGGAAGACGATGGCACAGAAGTTAGCAGAAAATGAACTGGATATGGATTTAGGAAAAGAATCAGGCGGGGGATTTGAACGGTTTATGTTTTTCCTGATTCCGATTGTGTTCACAATCGTTCTGGTCGGGGTCCTGCTTACATTGTTCAATATGGACTTCAGAAGCGAAATGATTTCATTAGGGAACAAAATACCAGTTGTTAAAAATTGGGTGCCTGAACCGAAAGATAAGGCTACTCAGACGAAAGAGGCAGATCAGAAGGCACAGTCTGAAAGTTCTGAAGCAACCATTCAGCAGTTAAAGTCAGATTTAGCCAAGCAGACGGAGGAGCTTAAAAAGGCTACCGCTGCTAAGACGACACAAGATAAAAAGGTTACTGAACTGCAGAATCAGGTCAATACGCTGCAAACGCAACAGGAACAGCAGCCACAGGCCAGTCAGCAGGGACAGGCTGGTACGCAAACTACAGGTGGAACAACAAATGAAGATCCTTATGTAAAACAGGCCAGAGATCTTGCTAGCATGTATGAAGGAATGACAGCTAGTAAAGCGGCACCGATTATGGAGAATCTGACTACGGAAGAGACTGTGCAGCTGCTAAGCTACATGGACCCTGCCAACAGTGCAAAGATTTTGCAAAAGATGGACGCTAAAAAAGCAGCCGATATTACTATGGCTCTGAAAAACGTAACGCCATCTACGGATTTGTCAGTTGCTGCGTTGCAGTCTCGTCTGAAAAAGGATCAAGGTACCACAGCTGGCACGACGAGTAAGAGTTTGCAAAGCACTCAAATCAGTAGCACATTTGCTTCCATGGACAAGAAGAGCGGTGCCGAACTTATTTTACAAACTTACAAAATCAGTCCAGACAAGGCATTAAACATATTAAATACAGTAGATGATTCGACACGTGGTTCTTTACTACAAAATATGTCTGCCAAGGATGCGGCTCAGACTGCAAAAATTTTGAACAAACTGATGGGCAGTAAGTAATTTAAATGAAGGGAGGTGAAAAATAAATGACCCTTATTTCTCAAAGTGTATCGCTCAGCTCCAGTCAAACAGCTAGCAGTACGACAGCCTCAACAACGAGTACAGCCACGGCTGCCGGAGCAACCACGGGTGCTTTTAATCAAACACTTACGCAAATGATGACAGGCGGGCAAACGGGCTCAGCAGGCACAGATGCGAACGGTTCTCCATTAGTTATGGTACTTCCGCTGATTGCAACCGGAGAATCCACGGAAGCTCCAACCGAGCCGCTGGTCGAAACACTGGCTCCTTTGCTGCAAAATCTCGAAAAGCTGGATGATCAGGTAGCTGCCGATCCTGCTCTGCTTGCTTCTCTGCAAGCGTGGATTCAGCAAGTACAACAGTTTTTGCAAGGCGACGGAACAAATCAACAGTTAAACGGTGGAGAAACGTCAGAGGCGACAGGCTTAACAGCCTTGGCAGCCAACCCTGCTACTCTTCGATTTGCATTGCAGGACGCTTTGTCACAACTTGCCAATGTAGCAGAGCAGGCTTCTGGAGACCAAAAGTCCCAGGTGGCACAGTTGCTACAATCGCTCCAAAGCGCAACGGCAGGGACGGGAGCTATTTCCGATGAGCAGTGGAATGGTGTAATGAAAGCTGTGGAACTTGCTGATGGTGGGGATTCACAAGCGGTTCAGCCTTCTGCAAATCGAGCAAATGGTACTCAGACCGTAGCTACAGCTACTACAGACAAACAGGTTGTTGTTTCTCAGCAGCAAGCAAGTCAGGGCGAAACTAATCAGCAAGGTTCAGAAGGGCAACGTTCATCAACTAATATTCTCGTTCAGTCTACAGTTAAGACGACTGGAGCGGATGAAGCGAGTGCATTCGTAGATGTAACTGAGCAAGCGGATCCGACAGCAACTGACAATCAGACTCCAGTGATCACAACTGCGGGACAGCTTTCGGTACAAACGCAAGGAACAACACCTTCGGCTCCAGCTCAACCAGTCGTACATGTACGGCAATTTGCCAAGGAGATGACCGAATTTGTAGTTCAGAAACTTGACATTGTAAAACACACTGGTTTGACGGAAGCGACCATCATGCTTCGTCCAGATCATCTGGGCCAGCTGGAGGTTAAGCTGACGATGCAAAATGGTCATCTGGTTGCCCAGTTCATGACTGAGCATAGCGGAGCGAAGGATTTGCTGGAACAGCAAATGTCGCAGCTGCGTTCGAGCCTGCAGAGCCAAGGTATCCAGGTAGATAAGGTAGAAGTAACGCACAATGAGTCGCTTTCCTCCCATATGTATCAGGATGGACGCGGATCTGGAGCTAATCAGCAGCAGCAATCCAACCAACGTTCCAAAGCTCGTGGTAGAGAAGAGAGCGAGGATGCTATGAAGGTAGCTGAAATGGCAGAAGAGCTTCGTAACTGGACAGCAGAACAACGCGCAGATGATATGAATCGGACAGGCTCCTTTACAGCACAAGCGTAATGATGGAGGTGAGAACACAATGACGACTACAGACAACAATGTATCCACCAGTAACGTCTGGCCGAATTACAATGTGAATAATGTCAAAACAGCAAGTGCCAAGGATACTAAAACGATGGGTAAAGATCAATTTCTGAAAATTTTGATCACCCAGCTACAAAATCAGGATCCGATGCAGCCTTTGGAGGATAAAGAATTTATCGCTCAAATGGCCCAGTTTTCCTCGGTGGAACAACTGATGAACATTTCTACGCAGTTGAATGCATTGGGACAGTCTTTGGGTACGGCTTCCGGTTTGATAGGAAAAGAAGTCAGCTGGATTGAGGCAGGTAAAAAAGACTCCATTACAGGTGAAGCAGGCGCGGGTACAGTGAAAAGTGGAATCGTGGATTCCATCGTTATTCGCGACGGTGTGCAGTATGCCAAAATGGGAGCGGCTGAGGTGGCATTAAAAGATGTAACATCAGTGAGCCAAGCTAACACAACGACTCCCGCTACAGGTACATCGGATACTTCATCTTCTTCCTCTACTGGAAGCGGTGAGAACTCATGAATGACAGGATAACGGTCGGACGCCTTTTTCCCGCCAACGTGCCCCCGGCAGCAATCACACAAAACCGAGTGAATTCGGTATCCAAGGATGCCAGACCGTTCGGTCAGGTGTTGCAGGATCAGGTGCTCAAGCTGAGCAACCATGCAGCCAAGCGTCTGGAGCAGCGGGGAATAGAGTTGAGAAGTGACCAAATGGCGAAAATCAACTCTGCTGTGGATAAAGCAGCTGCCAAAGGCGCCAAAGAATCATTGATTTTAATGCAGGATATGGCTTTGATTGTAAGTGTACCTAATCGAACAGTTGTTACCGCGATGGATAAGAAATCCATGGAGGATAACGTATTTACGCAGATAGATAGTGCTGTAATTATTTCATGAAAAATGTATACGAAGTGGCTGGCCCGAATAGGAAAGCCATGAAAAAGCCGCGGATCGACTGATGCGGTCAACTAAGCAACCAATCAGAGGAGGATTTATACTCAATGTTGAGATCAATGTATTCAGGTGTATCGGGCATGAAGGGCTTTCAAACGAAGCTGGACGTTATCGGTAACAACATTGCAAACGTAAATACTACAGGCTTCAAGTCCAGCCGAGTAATGTTCAAGGATATCTTGAGCCAAACGAGTTCAGGCGCAAGTGCACCAGACGGAACAACAACCGCCGGGCAGAATGCCAAGCAGGTAGGTTTGGGGGTATCGGTCAGCTCAATTGATACACTGCATCTTCCAGGTAGTGCAATGACTACGAACAACCCAACGGATTTACGTATTAACGGTGACGGATTTTTCCTGGTCAAAATGAATGATGCACAGGAAGTTCCTTATCTGACTCGTGCGGGTGATTTCCACATAGATGCAAACCGGAATCTGGTTACTTCCGATGGATTTTTTGTGGGAGATTTGGGTGGAGATCCAATCACACTTGCTGACAATGTTACGGCAGTCTCTATCTCACAGGACGGTACAATTGTACAACAATTGGATGACGGAACAGTTGATAATGGTACACAAATTGGATTAGCCAGAGTCACGAATCCAGAAGGTTTAGAAAAAATCGGTGGGAGCTTGTACCGTACTACGGTCAACTCAAATATTGATGCAATTGAGCCTGGAGCAGCCAACTCAGAGGGGCGTGGAGCTATCATCGCGGGTCAGCTGGAAATGTCCAACGTTGATCTGACAGGCGAATTTACCGAAATGATCGTAGCTCAGCGCGGATTCCAAGCGAACTCGCGTATCATTACGACCTCGGATGAAGTGCTTCAGGAAGTTGTAAACTTGAAACGATAATCTCATTTAAACGCGGAGGAGTAGAGGCTCCTCCGCACCTATCAGGAGGTTGGTGTTACGATGATCCCGTTAACGCGGCTGAACGGCTCGCCTATGTGGCTTAATGCGCTGCTCATTGAGACTGTGGAGGAAACACCGGATACATACGTCACTTTGGTGACGGGGAAACGGTTGATTGTATTGGAAAAAGCGGCAGATGTCGTCTCCTTGATCAAGGGTTACAGCCGTGAAATCGGCATGCATGCCGCCACGATAAAAGTGCAACAAATGGAGGAAGACGAATGAAGAAGATGCTGCCATGGCTCATTACAATTTTACTCGCGATTACTTTGATTGCAGGCGCGGCCTTTGTACTTATACCAGCGCTTAGCGGGAAGAAGTCGGAAGTCATACCGAATGCGCAAGCTGCTCAAGCAGAACAACTTCCAAGATTGTCAGCAGATGAATTGGTGGAAGTGAGCTCTGAAATTACCGGTATCAAAACGAATTTGGCAGACGCAGATTACATTGTCCAGATGAACCTATCTTTTCAATTGAACGATGCCAAAGCAAAAGAATCTTTTGAAAAAATCAAAGATATCAGTATTAAGCCCATCGTTATTCAATTACTTGCAGACACCAAACCTGATGAGCTCAGAACGGCTAAAGGCCGGGACCAGTTCAGTGACAAGCTGACGGATCTCATCAACAAGTCGCTCCCTGAAGGTCACCTGGGGAACGCCAAAATTACAGACTTTTTGCTGGCAGCCATTTGATTCCAGGTGAACTTGTCAGGAACACGTAAGGGGGTGAATAACATTGGTGGATGTACTGTCACAAGGGGAAATTGATGCCCTTTTAGCAGCTCTTTCGTCCGGTGAAATGGATGCGGAAGAACTTAAAAAGGAAGATACCCAAAAGAAAGTTCGCGCTTATGATTTTAAAAGAGCGCTTAGGTTTTCCAAGGATCATATACGGAGTCTGACGCGGATACACGAGAACTTTGCACGGTATCTGACCACATATTTTTCAGCGCAGCTTCGTACTTTTGTCCAAATTAATGTCGTTCAGGTGGAGCAGCTTCCTTATGATGAATTCATTCGCTCCATTCCGAAAATGACCATTCTGAACATTTTTGAAGCTGAACCGCTGGAAGGCCGTATGGTGCTTGAGGTTCACCCGAACGTTGCTTATGCCATGTTGGACAGGCTACTCGGAGGAACAGGTTCGGCACCGTCAAAGGTTGCTGCGTTGACCGAAATCGAGACGACGATCATGGAGCGAATTTTCAGTCGTACCTTTGATAGCCTGCAAGAGGCTTGGAAAACGGTACTGGACATTGAACCGCGCCTAGAGGCGATGGAAACAAATCCGCAGTTCATGCAGATTGTTTCGCCGAATGAAACGATTGCTCTGATTTCGCTTAGCACCAAAATTGGTGATACCACAGGGATGATTAACCTCTGTATCCCGCACGTGGTATTGGAACCCATTATGGCCAGACTGTCCACGCACCAGTGGTTTACATCCGAAAAGAAATCAAGGGCGCCCGAAGAGATCGACGCCTTGAGATTACGGGTCACCAAAGCAGAGCTCCCTATTATTGCGGAGTTGGGTGAATCCCGAATAAATGTAGCCGAGTTTCTGGGTCTTTCGGTAGGGGATGTCATTTCATTGAACAAGCCTGTCAAAGAAGGACTATCCATCCGGGTAGGAGAGAAATTGAAGTTTATGGGAAGTCCCGGCATGGTAAGAGATCGTGTTGCCGTACAAATTGATGAAATTGTCAACGAAGGAGTTGAAGAAATTGACGAGTAAAGACTATTTGTCCCAGGAGGAAATCGATGCCTTGCTGAAACAGTCTGAAGCGGGGACGGATTCTACTCCCGCCAACAAGACCGTTGACGATTTTCTGACTCCTCTGGAGCAGGATGCTCTCGGGGAAATCGGTAATATAACGTTCGGCAGCGCAGCTACGGCTCTTTCCACACTGCTCGGTCAAAAGGTGGATATTACGACACCTAAAGTTTCAATTATTACCCGTTCTGAATTTGAAACTGCATTTCCAAAGCCACACGTAGCTGTACATGTAAATTATGTTGATGGATTCGAGGGTATTAACTCACTCGTAATCAAAAAGCGTGATGCACAAGTGATAGCTGACTTAATGCTTGGTGGTGAAGGAAACCCAGTAGATGAAGAATTGAATGAAATCCACATCAGTGCCGTGCAGGAAGCGATGAACCAGATGATGGGGTCGTCGGCGACCTCTATGTCTACCATGTTTAATCGTTTTGTTAATATCTCTCCACCGGGGATAGATATTTTGGATCCTATGCACGGTGATGGAGTATCCAGTCTGCCGGATGAAGAGACGCTCATTACAGTATCCTTCCGTTTATTGATCGGGGATCTTATTGACTCTACGCTGATGCAACTGTTACCTGTTAATTTCGCCAAAAAAATGGTGAGCATCCTAATGAATGGCGGAGAGGATGAGGAACAACCGCAAGCGTCCGCACAGCAGGTAGCTGCAACAGCAGCTCCTGAAGCGCCGCAACAAGCTAGCGTTCCGCAGCAACCGCCTGCACCAGCCTATCAGCAGCAGCCTGCAGCCGCGCAGGCGCCACAAGACGCAGGCTATGGGCAACAACCGCCAATGTATCCTCAAGACCCGGGATATGGGCAGCAGGGCGCTCCAGGCTATGGAACACCGGGTTATGGAATGCCAGCTGGTGTACCGCCGCAAGCTCCTTACGGAACGCCTCATCACTACGGCGCAGTACCGGGACGTAATGTAAATGTACAACCTGTACAATTTTCTAACTTGCAGTCCGGTGCATTTGCGCAAGTGGATGAAAACAATTTAAATTTATTGATGGACATTCCCCTTAGAGTCACCGTAGAATTAGGAAGGACCCAAAAGCAAATTAAAGATATTCTGGAGCTCTCACAAGGTTCAATTATTGAACTGGACAAGCTTGCCGGGGAGCCGGTGGACATTTTGGTTAACAACAAACTGATTGCCAAGGGCGAGGTTGTCGTAATCGACGAGAACTTTGGCGTGCGTGTAACAGATATTGTAAGCCAATGGGACCGTATTCAAAAATTACAATAAAAGCATAATTTAGGGAGGATTTATTTCAGATGGCAAACCGTATTTTGATCGTGGACGATGCTGCATTTATGAGAATGATGATTCGGGACATCCTGTCCAAAAATGGATTTGAAGTAGTAGGAGAGGCCCAGGACGGATCACAGGCCATTGAAAAATTCAAGGAGCTTCGTCCGGACCTGATTACGATGGATATCACGATGCCTGAAATGGACGGCATTGCCGCTCTGAAGGAAATCAAACAAATTGACGCGAACGCAAAGGTTATCATGTGTTCCGCGATGGGTC
Organism: Paenibacillus sp. FSL P2-0322; assembly: GCF_037975315.1. Lineage (NCBI taxonomy): Bacteria > Bacillati > Bacillota > Bacilli > Caryophanales > Paenibacillaceae > Paenibacillus > Paenibacillus sp. FSL P2-0322. Next base: position 2,242,169 of record NZ_CP150243.1, read on the forward strand.
AGCAAGCAATGGTTATTGATGCCATTCAAGCTGGCGCAAAAGATTTTATCGTTAAGCCTTTCCAATCGGATCGGGTTATCGAAGCCATCAACAAAACACTGGGTGTGTAAGGCGCACCCAGTATGGATACACAACAGGGTGCCTCTGACGCATTGAGTACATCCAGCAATATAGGCAACATTGCCTGGGTCCTTTTCGTGCTAATCTTTATCATCGTACTGATCGTGTACTTGATACGGTTTTTGAGTAAAAGAAATCAGAGCTGGTTCAGCAACCGCTCCGTTCGCATACTGGGAGGCGTGGGACTTGGTCCCAATAAATCCCTTCAGCTTGTTGAAGTTGGTAGCAGTGTGTACCTCATTGGTGTGGGAGAAGATATCCGGCTTGTTGACAAAGTATCCGATCCTGAAGAAGTGGAGCAAATTTTGGCCGCACTGGAGCAAGAAGCTTCTCTGCAGCGCGGCCCGATTGCCCCGCTATTCGCTAAAATTGCGGATAAGCTTCGCCGGAACAACGCGGCACAGCAGCAGCCTGAAGAGGAAACATCTTTTCACGAGATGTTTGAATCCAAGCTTCGGCAAATGCCGAATCGCAAGGATAAACTTGAAAAGCTGCGCAATGAGGAGAATACTACAGATCGGTCGGGAGATTCATGAGAAAAAAGATTATACTTGCATGTTTGCTGCTTGTCTTGTTCAGCTTCATTTCGGTGACGGCGGCCTCTGCGGAACCGATTCCGAACATTGATATTCAAGTCGGCAATTCGGACAAAGGACAGCCCGGTGCCACCTCGCTGTCTATTATTTTACTTATTACTGTCATTAGTGTAGCGCCGGCGTTGCTTGTACTTATGACAAGTTTTACGCGAATTGTGATTGTGCTTGGCTTTGTGCGAACTTCGCTGGGAACCCAGCAGATGCCGCCTAATCAGGTGCTTGTCGGGCTGGCTTTGTTTCTCACTTTATTCATTATGGCACCGACGTTCTCAGCTATGAATGAAACTGCACTTCAGCCGTATCTCAAGGGGGATATAACACAGTCTCAGGCGCTGGATAAGGCATCGGTACCGATCAAGACCTTTATGTTCTCTCATACACGTGAGAAGGATCTACTGCTCTTTATGAAATACACCAAGATGGAAAAACCAAAGAATTATCAGGATATTCCACTAACGGTGATGGTTCCGGCTTATGCAATCAGTGAGTTGAAGACGGCATTTCAGATGGGCTTTATGATTTTCATACCGTTTTTAGTTATAGACATTGTGGTGTCGAGTACACTCATGGCTATGGGGATGATGATGCTACCACCAGTAATGATTTCACTTCCTTTTAAGATACTGCTTTTCGTACTTGTAGATGGTTGGTATTTGGTTGTCAAATCATTGCTTCTGAGTTTTAACACATGAATACTTCATGCAAGGACAGCAATCAAGGAGGACGGCAATGACTTCGGAGTTTATTATTTCCCTGGCTGGGCAAGCGGTGTACATTGTACTCAAGGTGAGCGCTCCGATGCTGATTTTGGGGCTAGTCGTGGGTTTGATTATCAGCATTTTTCAGGCGACAACCCAAATTCAGGAGCAAACACTGGCCTTTGTTCCGAAGATTGTCGCCGTATTGCTGGCATTGCTTTTGTTCGGGCCCTGGATATTGACCACATTAGTGGACTTTACGTATAACATTCTGGACAATTTGTACAAATATATAGGTTAGGCTGAATGTTATGAACATATTGTTACAGAGTTTTCCTGTTTTTTTGCTGATTTTTTGTCGGATTACCTCATTTTTTGTAGTAGCGCCTATTTTTTCAACCCGAGGGGTACCTAATATCTTTAAGGTCGGAATTTCAGGATTTCTAGCTTTGGTCGTGTATCTTACATATGGTACGCATCAACAGGTACCGACTGATGTAGCGTATGTGCTCTTAGTGGGCCGTGAAGTGCTGATTGGGTTGTTATTGGGGTTTACTGCATATCTGTTCATGACAGCGATCCAAACCGCAGGTTCTTTTATAGACCTACAGGTGGGTTTCGGAATGGCGAGTGTGTTTGATCCCATGACAGGGGCTTCAACGCCTTTAACGGGGAATTTCAAGTTTGCCATAGCTGTATTGTTCTTTTTAAGTATAAATGGGCACCATCATCTGCTAAATGCTATCTTATACAGCTATGATTGGGTACCGTTGACAAATGATTTTTTTGTAAAGCTGTATGGTGGCAGTGTAACTGAATTCCTGGTACGTTCTTTTGCGGAATCATTTATGCTTGCTTTTCAAATTGCTGCTCCCATTGTAGTGGCTACCTTTTTAACAGATGTGGGACTCGGTTTTTTAGCTAAAACAGCGCCACAATTCAACATTTTTGTTATTGGTGTACCTCTTAAAATTATTGTGGGACTGTTCATGTTACTGCTTCTCATGCCAAGTTTTGCTTTTATATTCGAAAGATTGTTTTCTGTGATGTTCGAATCCATGCGCAACTTGTTGGATATTATGGGTAATCGTCCTTAATGTCTGGTCTGGAGGAACGTAGTTTGTCATTTAAATATGCTATGAACCTGCAGTTGTTCTCAGGGGAAAAAACGGAAAAAGCTACACCCAAAAAGAAACAGGATGCAAGACAAAAAGGGCAGGTTGCCAAAAGCATGGAGTTGCCCGCCGCTGGTGTCCTGCTGGTTACGTTTTTTTGCCTCATGATTTTCGGCGGGTATTTTAAGGATCATGCAGTTCGACTATTTCGAGATATTTTTGTGAATCGGCTCTCTATGGAGGTAACGCCGAACACAACGCTGCTGATGATGGGTGAGTACGGCGTGCAAATCTTGATTATGCTGGCACCTATTTTTATTGGGGCTATTGTCATCGGGATAGTAGCAAATTACATGCAGATCGGTTTTTTATTAACCGGAGAGGGCATTACGCCCAAGTTTAGCAAGATTGATCCGATTAAAGGATTCAAAAATATTTTTTCCATGAGGTCATTGGTTGAATTCCTGAAATCTGTTTTAAAGATGACCGTAATTGGTTATCTGGTGTACAGCGTACTCTGGAAAACAAAGGCTGACCTACCCAAACTAGCTGAAATGTCCGGCGATCAGATGTTGAGCTTTACAGCTTCATTAACAATGGAACTGGGACTCAAAATTGGTGTGGTGCTGTTCGTTTTAGCGGTGTTGGATTATATGTATCAACGTTACGAGCATGAGAAAAACCTGAAAATGTCCAAGCAGGACATTAAGGATGAATACAAGAAAATGGAGGGTGACCCGCTGATCAAGGGGAAAATTCGCGAGCGTCAGCGCCGTATGGCTATGCAGCGTATGATGCAGGAGGTTCCTAATGCAGATGTCATCATCACCAACCCTACGCACTTTGCTGTGGCTTTGAAATATGACGGTTCGGAGATGGAAGCGCCGCAGATTATTGCGAAAGGGCAAGATTACGTTGCACTCCGAATTAAAGAAATTGCCAAGCAAAACGGCGTAATAACGATGGAAAACAAGCCGCTGGCGCGGGCGCTGTTTCAACGAGCCGAAATCGGGGATGCGATACCAGCTGATCTGTTCCAGGCCGTTGCCGAAGTGCTGGCGTATGTATATAAATTAAAAGGTAAAGTGAAATAAAGGGATCGGAGGGCTAGAGACCCGTGAAAATAAAAGAAATAACTGTCCTTGCAGGCGTCATCGGTATCGTTCTTATGATGATTCTCCCGATCCCATCATGGCTGCTGGATATCCTACTCGTCATTAATATTTCTATTGCTTTGATGATTCTACTCGTTTCTATGAACACGAAGGAAGCATTACAGTTCTCTATTTTCCCTTCATTGTTGCTCATTACAACGTTGTTTCGATTGGCACTTAATATTTCTACAACCAAACTTATTTTAGGTGAGGGCCATGCAGGGGAAGTAGTTGCTACGTTTGGTAGTTGGATTGCAGGAGGGCAAATTGCCGTCGGTTTTGTTGTCTTTCTCATTCTCGTGGTCGTACAGTTCATTGTTATCACCAAGGGATCTGAGCGGGTTGCTGAGGTAGGCGCACGGTTTACGTTGGATGCGATGCCGGGTAAACAAATGAGTATTGATGCTGATCTGAATGCAGGTTTGATCAATGAGCAGCAAGCCCGTGAACGACGCAGTAAAATCGAACGGGAAGCAGATTTTTACGGAGCGATGGATGGTGCGAGTAAATTCGTTAAAGGTGATGCCATTGCTAGTATTATCATTTTGATCATTAACTTGGTCGGTGGCTTTATTATCGGTATGGCCGTTCAGGGAAAAGGATTTCAAGAGGCGCTGTCGACTTATTCTGTCCTCACCATCGGTGACGGACTGGTCAGCCAGATTCCCGCACTGCTCATATCCACGGCGTCAGGCTTGATTGTTACGCGGGCTACGTCGGATGGCAACTTGGCGGAGGATTTAACTGGACAGCTCTTTTCTTATCCAAAACTGATCTACATTGTGGCAGCCACAATTGCATTATTGGGACTTTTTACACCTATTCATATCATTACAACTCTTCCACTGGCGATACTGCTGTTTTTCGCGGCTCGAAGAATGCAGGGCAATATGGAGCGCAAGCAGATAGCCGATGAACAGCTGGAAGAGGAGCAACAAATTGAAGAAGTCCGTAGTCCGGAAAGTGTCATTAATCTGCTTCAAGTAGATCCAATTGAATTTGAATTTGGATACGGGTTAATTCCGCTGGCGGATACACAGCAGGGCGGGGATTTATTGGATCGGATTATTATGATCCGTCGTCAATGTGCTTTGGAGCTGGGTTTGGTTGTGCCGGTCATTCGTATTCGGGACAACATTCAGCTCAAGCCTAACGAGTATGTAATTAAAATTAAAGGTAATACCGTGGGCGGCGGAGAGCTTCTGTTAAATCATTACCTGGCTATGAGTCCAGGATACGACGATGATTCTATTACAGGAATCGAAACGACGGAACCAGCCTTCGGATTGCCTGCGCTCTGGATTGATGAGAACACCAAGGATGTTGCGGAACTATCGGGTTATACCGTAGTTGATCCACCTTCAGTTGTAGCTACTCATCTTACGGAGACGATCAAGAAACATGCTCATGAGTTGCTTGGCAGACAGGAAACACGGTCGCTGGTCGACAATCTCAAAGAGAATTATCCAGTGCTGGTGGACGACCTTATTCCTTCTGTGCTTGCGATTGGGGATGTACAAAAAGTGCTGGCCAAGCTGTTGAAAGAAAAAATCTCCATTCGCGATATGGTGACTATTTTCGAAACATTAGCTGACTACGGCACTTATACAAAAGATCCCGACGTGCTGACTGAATATGTCCGTCAGGCGTTGTCCCGCCAGATTACGCAGCAATTTGCCCAACAAGGGGAGACGTTACGCGTTATTACAGTGGGACCAGGATTGGAGAAGAAAATTGCTGAAAGCGTGCAACAGTCGGAGCAAGGTAGCTACTTGGCTCTTGATCCAGTGTCTACGCAAACGGTGTATCAAAGAATGATGGAGCAAATCAACCGCCTTATTCAATCTGGACAGCAGCCTATTGTGTTAACGTCACCGACAATTCGTATGTATTTGCGGCAAGTGATGGAGCGGACGATGCAGGATGTCCCGGTGCTGTCGTACAGTGAGCTGGAGCCGAACGTTGAAATTCAAAGTGTCGGGGTGGTGAACTTATGAGAGTGAAACGATATGTAGTGGATACCATGCCAGAAGCTATGCTGCAAATCAGGGGTGACTTAGGAACAGACGCCGTCATTTTAAGTACAAAAGAAATGAAGGTCGGCGGTTTCATGGGAATGTTCAGTAAAAAGAAAATCGAAGTGGTTGCTGCGGTAGAGGAGAAGCAACCTCAAAAGCCACGACGGTTTGGACCCTCTTCACAAGAACTTGCCCAGGCGTCTTCACCTCTAATGAACGCTCCTGAACAGCCAGAAAAATCATTTATGCCTGTGGTTCCCAGACAAGCTGCTCCAGAAGCTTATCGACGGGTAACGCAGATGACGGGTGGTTCCAAAGAAGAACAAGCTGAATTAACGATGAATGAAGAACAAGCTGCTTCAGCAACTGAGCATTTGTCATCTAGGTCTGCAAATAATCTGGAGACTATATCTCAAGCACTTGATCATGAAGCATTGCTTTCGAACATGAACTCATCCAGTGAACTGTTTAAACAGCCCATTGAAGGAAGTGCTCCAGATAAGAGCGGAGTAGAGGAAAATCAGGCTCTGCTTAATGAATTGCGGGAAATGAAAGCCATGATGACTCGGTTTTCCCGAAATTCTTCATTGGAAAGTACTTGGCCGGAGCCGCTGCAAGAGATTTGTGAGCGTGTACTGGAGCAGGAAGTGGAACGTGATTTACTGGAGTATTGGCTCGAACAGGTATATGTGCGTCGGAGTGAGCACCCTTTTGCGCCTGAAACTTTTGATTGGGAACAAGCCTTTCGTGAGGAAGTGGCCAGTTTTATTCAGACAAGACTGGACAAAGGGATCTCTAAAGATACCAAAATTGTGTATGTGGCAGGTCCTACCGGAGTAGGGAAAACGACAACCATTGCCAAGTTAGCAGCAGAGCAGTTGTTCAAGCATCACCGCAAAGTTGGATTTATTACTTCTGACACGTACCGGATTTCAGCCGTCGAGCAACTGCGTACATATGCTACGATTTTGAATGTACCGCTTGAAGTTGTGCAATCTCCTGGTGACGTTCACAGAGCCATTCAACGTCTGGAACATTGTGACCTGATCCTCATGGATACCGCAGGACGAAATTATCGTAATGAATTACTTGTTTCGGAACTGCAAAGTCTGCTTTCGCCTATTAATGAAAGTGAGACGTATCTGGTACTCAGTCTGACATCCAAAAGTAAAGATATGCTCAATATAACTGGACATTTCAGTAAGTTTGGTCTTGGTAAGGTTGTATTTACTAAGATGGACGAGACAGGTAGCTGTGGTGGGATGTTTAACCTTTTGCATCATTTTCCGATGCAGCTGGCCTATATTACCAATGGACAAAATGTTCCTGACGACCTGCTTCATCCCGATGCAGAAATGGTGACAAGCATGCTGCTTGGACCCAAAGCATCAACAGGAGTTAACGGAGATTCCATATGAGTGACCAAGCCCAATCACTTAGACAAATGGCTTCTTCCTTGGATAAATATCGATTGCCCCCACGTAATCGTCAAGCGAAAATTATAACGATCACCAGTGGTAAAGGCGGGGTGGGCAAATCCAATTTTACGCTGAACTTTGCTCTGGCTCTGCAATCCTTTGGTCGAAAGGTACTTGTGTTTGATGCTGATATAGGTATGGCCAATATTGATGTATTAATGGGGGCCAATTCACAATACAATCTTCTTCACCTGCTAAAACGAGAGAAATCAATTGATGAAATTATTCAAACGGGTGTAGGTGGTTTGCCTTATATTGCTGGAGGATCGGGCTTGAGCGAATTGTTTACGTTATCGGATAACGATCTGAATTATTTTGCCGAAGAAGTAGAGAAAATGGCGGCAGATATGGATTACATTCTATTTGATACAGGTGCAGGTTTATCCAAAGAAAACCTTAAATTCATCACTTCAGCTGACGAATGCCTGGTCGTAACCACACCGGAACCGACGTCCTTAACAGATGCGTATGCGCTAATTAAAGTCGTCAGCGGGTTACAAAAGGATACGGTATTCAAAATTATAGTCAATCGTGCCGATAACGATAATGAGGCCCGTCAAGTTGCCGATAAGATCGCACTGGTTGCGAAACGCTTTTTGGAGATCGAAATCCCGTTGCTTGGACATATCAGTGATGATACTCATGTCATGCAAGCAGTCAAAAGGCAAGTACCTTTTATGGTTGCTTTTCCGGGATGTGCGGCTTCAAGAGATGTATTGAATCTGGCACACCGTTTTGCAGCAATGCCACAGATTCCGCAATCAGGTGCATTGAGTGGAATTAAAGAGTTTATGCAAAAATGGTTGCGGCGTTCTGTACATTGATTTTGATGAGAGGAAACAGAGGTGTTTAACATGTGTGCTTACCAGGTGCTGGTTGTAGATGATTCGGCCTTTATGCGCAAAATTATTACAGATTTAATTGTAAGGGATGAGTCGTTCAACATCGTAGGTACAGCCGCCAATGGCAAAGAGGCTGTAGAGAAAGTGAAGGAATTGCAGCCCGATTTGGTCACCATGGATGTCGAGATGCCTGAAATGAATGGTCTTGAAGCATTGCCATTGATTATGGCAGCCCATCCGCTACCTGTTATTATGCTGTCAGGCATTAATGAACAAGGTATGAAGGAGACCATCATGGCTCTGGAGGCAGGAGCTTTCGATTTTATAAGAAAGCCTTCCATTGCTCATGCGCAAGATATTGAGCAAGTGAGCAAGGCGCTGCTGGAACAGATGCACACTGCTATGCAAGCAGTGCGGAGCCGCCTGGAACGCAAGGAAGCTAATGAGCGCAAAGCTGCATTGGAACAAGCGGAGAAAACGCCACAGGAAAAGCCTCCAGGACAGGCTGTGACTGAGAAACGAACAGGCAGTCAAGCTTCGACAGACAAGCCTCCTGTTGTTCCGCTTGCTCCTTCACCTGCTGTATCAGCTCAGCCGAAGCGTGATGTGGGCAAGTCCGTCCCGGCAACAGCCAAGCAGGAAACTAAACGACAACAGTCTGGAACATCTGTTACAGCGGGGCGCATAGAACAGCCAGCTGCTCAGCCGAGCAAGTCAGTCCAAGCACCTACTGTTCAGAAGAAGGAAGACTTGTCCAAGGGGATGGGACGAACACCAGGGCAACTAAACAGTTCTAATACGGCCGCTGGCAAATCGCTGCATGGTAAGGATAAAGCAGGGCTGGTTAAGCCGGAGCCCCGTAAGACGGTGATTTCATCAGCTACGCCTACTCCTGCGGCTGCTACGCCTCCAGTAACTGCACCTACAGTTCCTGCCACACCTAAGGGATTTTCTCTTAAAAAAGGTGTGCACACGTCCAGCTTTCGCAAACTGGTGGCGGTGGGATGTTCTACGGGCGGTCCGCGGGCGCTCAAGACGCTGTTGGAACGCATTCCTGGTGATTTTCCTGCTCCAATCGTTATCGTTCAGCATATGCCGCCAAACTTCACTCGTTCGCTGGCACAACGCTTAAACACGTTAAGTCCACTCCGAGTTGTGGAGGCTGAGCAGGGAATGACGCTGGAGACTGGAACGGCCTACATTGCCCCAGGGGGATATCAACTAAGAATTGTGCCAGGAGCCGGTGGTAAATACACTGTGTCACTGAAGATGGAGGAAGCTCGCAATGGTCACCGTCCTTCCGTAGATACGATGTTTGAATCGTTGCTCTCGTTAACCTCGTTGGAGCGGCATCTAGTATTGCTCACTGGAATGGGGAGCGACGGGGCCAAAATGATGAAAAAGCTTTATGATGCTGGGGTACAATCCACATTTGCTGAAAATGAGGAAACTTGTGTAGTGTACGGAATGCCCCGCTCAGCAGTAGAGTTAAAATGTGTGCGTCACCTTCTGCCAATGCAGGAGATCGCCCCCAAGCTTGTACAAGTTGTGAAATAATCGGAGTGTAACTCATGGAGGAGGTGTCTCACAATGGACATGAACCAATATTTAAACATGTTTATTGATGAGTCGAATGATCATCTGCAATCTCTTAACGAAAAAATGCTTCAACTGGAAAGCAATCCAACCGATCTAGGCATCGTTCAGGTGATTTTCCGTTCTGCCCATACCCTCAAGGGAATGGCTGCTACGATGGGGTTTGAAGACCTAGCATCGCTCACTCACCAAATGGAAAACGTTCTTGATCTGGTACGTAACAACAAGCTGGCGATGCATGAATTTATATTCGATACCTTATTTAAAGGATTGGATGCTTTGGAGTCCATGGTGCAGCACATTACAGAGGGAGGCGACGGAAAAGCGGATGTCTCCTCTATTGTATCTTCACTACAATCCATCGTGAGCGGGGATTTCCAAAAGTCTGGCGCAAATGCTGTCACTGAGGAGTCTCCATCTAAAAAAGTGGACAAAAACGATAGTGCTGGGCTTGTCTTGGATCAGTTCCAGTATTCTGTACTGGAGCAATCTATTTCTGAAGGACATCGTGTTCACTATATACAGGTAACAATCAGCTCAGAGAGCCAGTTGAAGGCGGCACGTGCTTTTATGGTGTTCAATACGCTGGAAAACTCTGGTGAAATCGTCAAGGCCTATCCGTCGGTACAGGATATTGAGCAGGAGAAATTCGAGCAAAGCTTCTCGTTATATTACATAACGCAGAAAGAAGTTGGGGAGCTGGAAAAGGAAATCGCGGGTATCTCTGAAATTGAGACTGTCTCAGTGGTACAACTAGATCAGGAATCACTTAAACAAATGAGCGAAGTTACTGCTGGACTGGCTGAGACTGCTGCGGTACAGGAAGCTCCTGTTGCCGTGCAACCACCTGCTCCTTCCCAGCCGCAGTCTCCAGCTGCGGCCTCTGTGGCTAAGCCAGCTGCAGGTAAGGCGCCAGCAGCTAAGGCAGCTGCGCCTACGCATAACCGTACGATTCGTGTAGATATTGAACGTCTGGATGTACTTATGAACTTATTTAGCGAGTTGCTTATTGACCGTGTGCGGTTAGAGCAGTTGGCAAGTGAAGCTTCCAATCCAGCACTGACAGAAACCGTAGAGCACATGAGTCGTGTGAGCAGCGATTTGCAAAACGTCGTTCTTAAATTGCGGATGGTACCAGTAGATACTGTTTTCAATCGTTTTCCGCGTATGGTGCGCGATCTGGCCAAATCGCTGGATAAAAAACTTGATTTGGTTATTACTGGAGCAGAGACTGAAATGGACCGCACTGTTATCGACGAAATTGGCGATCCTCTGGTGCATTTGCTTCGTAACTCCGTGGATCATGGCATTGAGTCGGTAGCCGATCGGATAGCAGCTGGTAAACCTGAGACAGGAACGGTTAACTTGCGTGCTTTCCATAGCGGAAATAACGTATTCATCGAGATTGAAGATGACGGAAATGGTATTAATCGCGATAAGGTACTAAACAGTGCTATTTCTAAAGGGATTTTGACGGCAGAGCAGGCAGCGGTCATGACCGACGAGGAAGCCTATCAGGTATTGTTTGCTCCGGGCTTTAGCACAGCTGCAGTCATTTCAGACGTATCAGGACGCGGTGTCGGTTTGGACGTTGTTAAATCCAAAATCACCGCTTTGGGTGGCAATGTTACGGTTCACTCTACACTGGGCCAAGGCACTAATTTCTCTGTGCAATTGCCGCTGACCCTATCCATTATTGCAGCCATGATGATACAGATCGGTTCTGAAAAATATGCGATTCCATTGTCCTCCATTGTGGAAACTGCGATCGTCAAACGGACACAAATTCGTTCTGTACATGGCAATAAAATGATTGCTTTCCGCGATTCTCATATCCCGCTCATCTCCTTGAGTCAGCTGTTTGAGGTACCGGACTTCAATGAAGATGAAGAAGAAGAGACAGAGGTCGTGGTCATCCGCAAGGGAGACCGTCTGGCAGCTCTTTCCGTACAGGACTTTTTGGGGCAAAGTGAAATTGTCCTTAAAAATCTGGGCAAATACCTTCCAAACATCCAAGGAATTTCAGGCGCCACGATTCTGGGTGACGGTCAGGTTGCTTTGATCATTGACCCGAATGTTTTCATTAAATAATGTCTTCATCAGAAATGAAAGAAATGTGAAGTTGCTGACATCAATAAGGAGGGTTTTTAGACATGGGAGAAGAAATTAAAGTTATCGTATTTAAGCTTGGTGAAGAGGAATACGGTGTTGAAGTAGAAAAAGTCCAATCTATTGAACGCATGGTGCCGATTACACGGGTTCCAAGAACCTACGATTTTGTTAAAGGCGTATTCAACATGAGAGGCGTAGTCATTCCGGTTATTGATCTTCGTGGCCGATTTGGATTGCCTGAAGCTGAATATACCGATCAAACTCGCATCATTATCGTTGCAGTGGGTGAAATGCAAGTCGGCTTTATCGTTGACTCAGCGAATGACGTTATTGACCTGAATACTGACAATATCGAGACACCACCGGAAGTGATTGGCGGAGTTAAGGCTAAATACCTTCGCGGAGTTGCTAAAATTGGTGAAGAGCGCTTGTTGATTATGCTGAACTTGTCCGAAGTCCTGAATCGTAGCGAGATGAACCAACTGGAAGGCTTAGAGGATTAACATATGGAAAATCTCGGAAATCTTGAAGACTTCAAGTTGGATGTGTTGAAAGAAGTCGGCAACATTGGCTCGGGGAACGCTGCTACAGCGCTCTCCCGGCTTCTCAATAAACCGGTCGATATGGGTGTCCCCAAAGTACAAATGCTGCCCTTTGAGGAAATTGCCGAGAAAGTCGGCGGCTATGAGCAACTTGTTGTTGCAATATTTTTTAGGGTAGAAGGGGAAGCCCCCGGGAATCTATTCTTCATATTGCAGCCTCAGGCGGCAAAAAGCTTACTTTCCCGTTTGGCGAATATTCCTTCAGATGACGAGGACAGTTTTAACGAAATGGAGCACTCAGCCCTGTCGGAGATCGGAAACATTTTAGCGGGCTCATACCTGTCTTCGCTGGCAGACTTTACGCGTTTATCTATGTATCCAACAGTCCCTGCGCTGGCGTTGGACATGGCAGGAGCAATTCTCAGCTATGGACTGCTGCAGTTTGGGCAGATGGGGGATGCTGCATTATTGATTGACACATCGTTTCTGGAAGGGCAGAATCAGATAGAGGGTCAATTTTTCCTGATTCCTGATCCAGAATCGTTCGGGAAAATCTTTAGGTCGTTAGGAGTCCCGATGAACGATGATTGAGGATAAAAGCATCATTAAAGTCGGTATGGCTGACTTAAATGTTACCAGTAACCCGAACTCGATTCGCACGACAGGACTTGGCTCCTGCGTCGGATTGACTCTCTACGATCCTCATTTGAAATTGGCAGGTATGGCACATGTGATGCTACCATCCTCGGATATTGCACGTGAAGGGCAACTGAATATTGCTAAATACGCCGATACGGCGCTGCCCGAGTTATTTGAGCGGATGCTGAAATTGGGTGCTGAACGACGCAGGCTGATTGCCAAAATGGCAGGGGGAGCGCAGATGTTCGCCTTTGCTGGTAGTGGAGACACCATGCGGATTGGTCCACGTAATGTAGAATCATGCAAGGAAATGCTCGTAGATCTCGGCATTCCTTTGATTGCGGAGGACACAGGTGGCAATTATGGACGAACGATTGAGTTGGACTCTGAAACTGGCGTTTTGAATATTCGAAGCGTACAAAAAGGTGTAAAGGAATTATAAACATGTTATTTGGCAGCTTACGCATTAATCTTTGGTCTGGAGTAGTCGGATTTATTCTGACTTTTGTGTTGTCCGTTGGCAGCAATCTGCTGACCACGAGCTTAATTCGTGGCTTGATCGCCTTCGTTTTTTGGTTCCTACTTGCATTTGTGCTGCGCTGGACACTAGGTGTTGTGGCGCGGCCAGATCTGGGGAATGCCCAAAGCCGGGCAAGCTCTCAGGTAGATGGCGTAGGGGGTAACCTGGACCTGACGACACCAGACGAAAATGAAGACCTGAATGAATTGCTGAAACCGAAACCAGAGCAGACGGACGAGGGGAATAATGGTTTCGCACCTTTAAACCCACCTAAGCTGGTTTCCAACAAGGACCCTGAAGAATTGGCCAAGGCCGTTCGTCACCTGACAGACAAATAAGGAGGGTGAAGCCGATGAACGAGCGAAAAGCCGCTCATTTAAACCATTCCGAACTATGGGAACAATGGAAAGAACACGGTGACAAGGAAGCAAAAAAACAGTTAATTGAAAAGTATCTCCATATTGTGGAATATGTGTCAGGCCGTCTTGCAGTAGGCTTGCCTAAAAATGTATCCAAGGATGATCTGGCGAGTAATGGCGTTATGGGTTTGATTGACGCTTTAGAGAAATTTGACTATGAGCGTGGTTTGCAGTTTGAGACCTATGCTTCTTGGCGTGTTCGTGGAGCGATTTTGGATGGTCTTCGTCAAGGGGATTGGGTTCCTCGTTCAGTTAGGGAAAAAGCGAAAAAAATCGAAGATGCCTACCAGCATTTGGAACAAAGATATCTACGCACGGTAAGCGACGAAGAGATGAGTCATTATTTGGACGTTTCTGAGAAAGAGTTTCAAAATATGATCCAGGAGGTCGCCGTTATGTCGATTGTCTCACTGGAGGACCCGATCCGCGAAGAGGAATCGGAAACACGGCTTTCCCTTTTGGTGGACGAGAAGGCGAAAAATCCGGATCATAAGGTCAATGAATTTACACTTCGTGATGCCCTTGCACAAGGCATTGATAAATTGACTGAAAAAGAACGTATCGTTGTTTCTTTATTGTATTACGAGGATTTGTCACTCAGTGAAATCGCTGAGGTCATGTCGCTATCTCCATCGCGAATTTCACAGTTGCATTCCAAAGCAATATTACGTCTGAGAGCGACATTGGACAAACAACGGGATTTGCTAATGCGTAAAGATTAACGTACGGGAGGTTACAGTAACAGTTAGACGGAAGGAGCACCCTTGTGGAGAAGCAATATGCTTTGGACCAGTTTTTAAAAGTGGTTGTCTCACCTGACAAACAAACCGCCTACTTGGAGTTTGCCAAACGTGAAGAAGGCTTTGCCTGTTCTGTGGAAGAATTAGAGCGTTTTCTAAGCAACCAAAAAATATCCTACGGTTTAATGACCGATGCAATTCGTGTATTTGCGGCAAGTCCGGAAGATCATTTCTTCGGAAAATTACTGATTGCTCAGGGAAAGCAGCCGATCCATGGCACAGACGGAAAAATTAATCTGGCTGATATTGTGACTGGCGAAGATGCACATAAGCCGCTTGAAACCGTGGATGGACGGGTGGATTATAAAGAATTAACTCGTTTAAGAAATGTAAAACGTGGTCAACTGATTGCCGAACGGGTTGATCCTGTGCCGGGTGTACCGGGGATTGCTGTAACCGGAGAGGAAATTCCTTTTCTTCCAGGTAAAGAGGCGCGTTTTAAAGTCGGAAAAAATGTAGTGATCCATCCAGAAGGTGTTGCGATGTATGCGGCTATTGACGGACTGGTGACTACGACTGAAAAGGGCAAACTTAATGTATTCCCTGTATATGAAGTGAACGGGGACGTCGATTATAGTGTCGGTAACATTGATTTTGTTGGAACCGTCGTCATTCGTGGGAATGTCTTGACTGGTTTTCGTGTTCGGGCGGCTGGCGACATTCGTGTCATCGGTGGTGTGGAAGGCGCTGAAATTGAGGCGGAAGGTTCAGTGGAAATCAGTGGCGGTATTATCGGATACCATAAGGGGTTCGTGAAAGCTGCACAAAATGTCAAATGCTCATTCATACAAGATGGTAACGTGATTGCCGGAGGCGATATACTTGTATCCCAGAGCATCATGCATTCCCAGATTAAAGCGAGTGTAAATGTACTCTGTGAGGGGACCAAAGGGCTTATCGTAGGTGGCAGTGTACAAGCTGGTAAAAAGGTAGTGGCTCGTACCATCGGTAATACGATGTCCACAGCTACTGTTATCGAAGTTGGTGTGCTTCCCGAACTGCGCGATGAACTGACAGAACTCCGCGCACGTTTGAAGCAGCAGACAGACAGTCAGGATAAAACGAATAAGGCTCTTACCATATTGGATCAGCTTGCCGCCGCCGGACAGCTTGCACCTGAAAGAATGGCTATGCGAATCAAGCTGACATCTACTAAAAAGTCTAATGAACAGGAGCTTTTGGAAACCAAGTCCAGAATGCTTGAAATTGAACGAACATTAGAGGATACAAGCCGCGCACGGGTAGAAGTGAAAAATGTAATTTACGGTGGCTCTAAAATAGTTATCGGCAGATATACAAAATTCATTAAAGATTCAGTGGAAAGAATGGCGTTTTATTATCACGAAGGAGACATCAGCATGTCCTCCTACGTGTAATTCGGCACACTGAAAAACAACATTCAACATTGTATTCCTTGGAAGACAGAACGGATGCCCAATCGGAAAGGGTGTGGTCCAATGAGCTTGAAGGCTGTTGAATTGCAAATTGCCGTACCTCGCACCAGCGAAGCAGGAAAATACCAAAGTGAGTCCCAGCAGCGGCCGATGAATGATCAAGCATTGCTTGGACAAAAGGCCGCGTTGGAGACGGAAAACATGCGTCAGCGAAGCAGTGCCGTAGACCAGTCTGCGGAAACATTCGTCGGTGAGCGGCAAACAGGAGGGCAGAGCAGAGATTCTTCCCAGCAGAGCCGCTCTCGCTCAGATGAGTCTGAGCTACCTAAGGAGCATCCGGCAGAGCATCCGTTCAAGGGACACCATATTGATTTTTCGCTCTGATCCGACAGGTGGAGAAGCGTTATTAAAGGAGACGATGGGCAGTGGATCAACCATGGATTTATATTGTTCTGCTGGGCGCCGCAGCTGTTGTCTACGCCTGGCTTCTGCCTAAGCGTCAGCCAAGCCGGGGAACAGAAGAGGCCGTCGTCCAAAAGGTCGAGGCCACATTGGAGCAATATATGGCCGATATTGAAAACGATAATGACGAGTTGATTGAGCTCGTTTCGGGTATGAAGCAGGAGCATACAGTTAAACAGGCGGCATTACAGGAGCAAGTAGCTGAGCTTCGGAGCCGTATCGTGGAGCTTGAGCACCAGGCTATGTTTGCTACTGTCTCTATGCAAACCGAGCCTGTATCTAAGGAAATACAACATACAGCTACTTCTCATCAGGCAGCGGTTGCATATGGTCAATTTCAAAGTCCGCAACCTGGAATGTCTGTGCAGGAAGGCTACTCTGGTTCAGAAGCTCCCCTCATAACTATGGAGGAGCAGACGGTATTACAAGACCCTGAAACTGAGCAGGAAGCAGATTCCATCCGTGATCGTTATCAAGAGTTGTTTGCGCTGCATGAGCAAGGCAAGTCAGTGGACTATATAGCCAAGCAATCAGGCATTCAACGGGGTGAAGTACAGCTCATATTGCAACTCGCGGAGCGGGAGGATGTAACGTGATCAAAAACCGTTCATTTATGCTAGGCATGGGTACTGGTCTGATAACGGGGGCATTGCTGTTGCAACTGGCAATGATCGGTCAGGGACAATCGCAGCAATCTTCAATAGACCCGAAAAACATGACGCGAGAGCAGTTAGAAAAGGCAGCAGCCGAATTAAATCTTCAGATTAATGACAGTTCTGATCCGAAGATGACAGAAGAGGAATGGCGTAATAAGGTGATTAAGGAAGGCAACAAAAATCCGGTTGCACCCCAAAAGGCTAAACCAGCTCAAACGCCGGCAACACCAAAGGCACCTGCAAACAGCACATCCTCGACTGCGTCTAAACCTTCGACTAGCACATCGGTTCCACAAAGTCCGAATAAGCCGCAAACTCAAAGATCCGGCACTACACCGACTCCCAATATCCCCAAGCAGCCTGCCACCCCACAAGTGCAGTATAGCATTGCATCGGGAAGCAATTTGAGAAGTGTGGCATCAGGATTGCAACGGGCAGGGGTCGTATCTGATGCTAGTGCATTTGAGGCAGCAGCTAAGGCTCAAAAAATCAATACCAAAATTCGTACTGGTACCTATCAGTTTGCTAAGGGTGAGGATTTCAGTTCTATCATTACTAAAATTACGAAAAAGCCGTCCAACTGACCAGACTGGGAAGTGGGCGGCTTTTATTCTTGCTGACAAGTTCGATGAGAGGCGTAAAACGTCACATTTTGCGTTGTTCCAACTATTGTCGAAAAGTTGGTTGCAACGATGCAAGTGTTATGGTATATTAATTGACGGTGTTAAAAACGCACGTCGGTTAATTTTATAAAGGGTGCTTTCTAATGGAAAGTCTTTATGAAAAATGATGTCGGCGGAGGACACACAAAAAACCAAACTTAGGAGGTGCGTGAAGATGGCAGTAATCTCCATGAAACAGCTTTTGGAAGCTGGGGTTCACTTTGGTCACCAAACACGTCGCTGGAACCCGAAAATGGATCGTTATATCTTCACTGAAAGAAACGGTATTTACATCATTGACTTGCAAAAGACAGTGAAAAAGGTTGAGGAAGCTTACAACTTCGTAAAAAGCATTGCAGCTGAGAATGGTACAATTCTGTTCGTAGGCACGAAGAAACAAGCACAAGATTCCGTTAAAGAAGAAGCAGCACGCGCTGGTCAATTCTACATTAACCAACGTTGGTTGGGTGGTACGCTGACTAACTTCCAAACGATTCAAAAACGTATTGACCGTTTGAAACAACTGGAAGCTTGGGAAGAAGACGGTACATTCGCAGTTCTTCCTAAAAAAGAAGTTATCATTCTTCGCAAAGAAAAAGATCGTCTTGAAAAATTCTTGGGCGGTATCAAAAACATGAAGGGCCTTCCAAGTGCTCTGTTCATCATTGATCCACGTAAAGAACGTATCGCGGTTGCTGAAGCTCGCAAATTGGGTATCCCAATCGTTGGTATCGTTGATACAAACTGCGATCCAGACGAAATCGACTATGTTATCCCAGGTAATGACGACGCAATCCGCGCTGTTAAATTGCTGACAGGTAAAATGGCTGATGCAGTTATGGAAGCAAACCAAGGCGAAGAAACTACAGCATAATATTTCCATTAGGAAATACCTATATGAATTAAATGAAAAGGGTGGTTGGCAGGTGTATAACCTCTCACTACCCTTTTTTTAAGGAATAAAGCACGGTATACCACTGAAAATCAAATTTGGAGGGAAATAATATGGCAGTTAATGCTAGCGCAGTAAAAGAGCTTCGTGAAAAAACAGGCGCAGGAATGCTGGATTGTAAAAAAGCGCTTGAAGAAGCAAACGGTGATTTGACAAAAGCGGTTGAAGTTCTGCGCGAAAAAGGACTTGCAGCTGCAGCCAACAAAGCAGGTCGTATTGCTACTGAAGGTGTTGTTGAATCCTACATTCATGCTGGCGGCCGTATCGGCGTACTGGTAGAAGTAAACTGCGAAACAGACTTCGTAGCTAAAACAGACCAGTTCAGAGATTTTGTACGCGACATTGCAATGCATATCGCTGCATCGAACCCTCGTTATGTTCGTCGTGAAGAAGTGCCACAGGAAGAAATCGAAAAAGAAAAAGAAATCCTGAAAGCACAAGCTCTGAACGAAGGTAAACCAGAGAAAATCGTTGAGAAAATGGTTGAAGGCCGCATTGGTAAGTTCTATGAAGAGTTCTGTTTGCTGGAGCAATCTTTCATCAAAGATCCGGACAAAACAATCTCCACGCTTATCAACGAAAAAATCAGTACAATTGGCGAAAACATCTCCCTGCGTCGCTTTGTTCGTTTTGAACTGGGTGAAGGTCTGGAGAAAAAAGAAGACAACTTCTACGAAGAAGTTATGTCTCAAGTGAAACAATAATTACCAACGAACGGTAATTGCATATGAAAAAAACGGAAATGGAACACATCAGTGTTCCTTTTCTTGCAACAGGACACCTATCCTGTTACATAAAGTATAAATGATATTGGAGGGTGATCATTTGGAAAAACCTGTGTTTAAGCGTGTTGTCCTGAAAGTTAGTGGTGAATCGCTGTCAGGCCCTAACGGTTACGGTATTGATGCGGATACGATTGCGTCCATTGCTGAACAAGTCAAAGATGTGGTGGAACTGGGAGTAGAAGTTGCTATCGTGTGTGGTGGCGGTAACATCTGGCGTGGTATTGCTGGAAGTGCCAACGGAATTGACCGGGCCACGGCAGATTACATGGGTATGCTGGCAACAGTGATGAACTCACTGGCCTTACAGGATGCTTTGGAACAGATTGAAGTACCTACGCGTGTACAAACATCCATTGCGATGCAACAGATTGCAGAACCATACATCCGCCGTAGAGCTATCCGTCATTTGGAAAAAGGTCGGGTTGTAATTTTTGCAGCAGGTACAGGTAATCCGTTCTTCTCGACTGATACTACAGCTGCACTGCGTGCCGCTGAGATTGAAGCGGAAGTGATTCTGATGGCTAAAAATAAAGTGGATGGCGTATATTCTGCTGATCCGTTTAAAGATAGCACAGCTGAGAAATATGAGCAGCTTACGTATTTGGATGTGCTCAACAAAAATCTCGGTGTCATGGATTCTACTGCTTCCTCGTTGTGCATGGATAACAATATTCCGTTGATTGTCTTTGCTATTACAGAGCAAGGTAACATTAAACGTGTCGTGCTGGGTGAGAAAATTGGTACGATCGTCAAAGGGAGTGTAAATTAATGCCACAATCTGTGAAAAAGAGTGCTGAGGAGCGCATGCAAAAAGCAATCCAAGCATTGCAACGTGATCTTGCATCTTTGCGTGCAGGACGGGCGACACCAGCTTTACTGGACCGTGTGCAGGTAGAGTATTATGGTGCAATGACTCCAGTCAACCAGCTGGCGAATGTCAATACACCTGACAGCCGGACCTTGATGATTCAGCCTTGGGACAAATCTTCCTTGGCCGATATCGAGCGCGCTATACAAAAATCCGATTTAGGTTTGACACCTTCGAATGATGGCAACACCATTCGTCTGAGCATTCCTGCTTTGACGGAGGAGCGCAGAACTGACTTGGTGAAGTTGACGAAAAAGAACGGTGAAGAAGCGAAGGTCGCTATTCGTAACATTCGTCGTGATGCAAATGATGACATCAAAAAAATGGAGAAAAGTGATATTTCCGAGGACGAATCTCGTAAATATCAGGAAGATATCCAGAAAACAACTGATAAATTTATTGCTGAAGTGGATAAAGTTTTAGCTGCAAAAGAAAAAGAAATTATGGAAGTTTAAAAGATTGGCAGCCCCTCCCTTACGGTGGGGTTTGTCTCTTTTCAAGCCTGAGGCACATTTTCAGAGAATGCTGGAGGAACTGGAATGATCAAACGGGTTCGGTCTTGGTGGAACGGGGAACAAAAACAGCAAACACCGGCCATTTCAAAAGACAATATTCCGCAGCATGTTGCTGTCATCATGGATGGGAACGGCAGATGGGCCAAACGGATTGGAATGCCGCGGATTGTAGGGCACCAAAATGGAATGAAGGCAGTGAAACGCACAGCAATTGCGGCGGATGAACTGGGTATTAAGTATTTGACTTTGTTTGCATTTTCAACTGAAAATTGGACGCGTCCAAAGGACGAAGTTGATTTTCTAATGCGCTTACCGCAGGAATTTCTGGCTATTGAGCTGGATGAGCTGATTGAAAAAAATGTGCAGGTGCGTATGATGGGAAACAAGGAACATTTACCTTCCCATACCGTTGAGGCGCTGACTGAAGCGACTCGACGAACTGAAAATAATACCGGACTTGTTCTTAATTTTGCATTGAATTATGGAAGTCGGTTGGAAATCACAGAATGCATGCAAACATTGGGCCGTCAAATTGCGGATGGGAAGCTTAAAACAGAAGATATAACATCTGAGCTGATCGGTAATACGTTGCTTTCTAGTGGTATGCCAGACCCTGATTTGCTGATTCGAACAAGCGGTGAGCTTAGACTTAGTAATTTTATGCTCTGGCAGCTTGCCTACAGTGAGTTGTGGTTTACTGATATTTATTGGCCTGAGTTTAAGAAAGAACACTTATACGAAGCAGTGATCGAATATCAGCAAAGAACACGGCGGTATGGCGGACTGAAGTAAATGGAGGATGAAAGCCGTTGAGACAGAGATTAATTACCGGTATTCTGGCAGGCATATTCTTTTTGGCGATGGTCCTGTGGGGCGGCTTGGCCTACCATTTGCTTATATTGGCGATGGCCCTAATCGGATTTTATGAGTTCGCACGAATGACGCAGGTATCTCCTTTTGGAGGTACAGCAATACTTGGATACGTAAGCATATTTGCTTTTGTATTTCCATATGAACCTTTTGGTTTGCACTCACCCTTACCCATTGCCAGTATGCTTTGGCTGGTAATGATAGCTTTTATGATCATCACGGTAGGAACGAAAAATAAAATCCCGATTCAAACGGTAGCTATACTATTCCTTGGTACCGTTTATATAGGGTTTGGATTTTCGTATATAGCGGAATCACGTCATATGGAACATGGACTGTTATGGACTTTTTTATTGTTGGCTTGTATTTGGGCAAGTGATGCAGGGGCATATTTTGTAGGCAAAATGGCAGGGAAGACAAAACTATGGCCTGCGATTAGTCCAAACAAAACGGTCGAAGGATCCATTGGCGGCATTGTTTTAGCGTTGGTTATAGCTCTAGTATTCGCTGGATTGTCAGGTGGACTGCTGCCATGGGGCAAAGCCATCGGCATCGGTTTGTCATGTGCAGTTGTGGGACAACTGGGCGATTTGGTACAATCTGCATACAAACGAGTGTACGGCATTAAAGATTCCGGTAATCTGCTGCCAGGGCACGGTGGTATACTAGACCGCTGCGACAGCTGGATTGTCGTTTTTCCATTTGTACATATGCTGATGCTGCTTCCATGAGTCTGTTGATTACAGTTTATGCTCAGGCTTAATCTCTATGCTGTCACTCTGCGCTACTAAAAGGATGGAACCAGTAGCATAGCTGCCTGAATAACAAACAATGAGCTCCTGGCTAAAAGTGATTTTCAGGATAGGAAGGTGCATCATGAAAAGAATTACGGTACTTGGTTCAACCGGATCTATTGGAACTCAAACGCTGGATGTAGTGTCCATGCACCCGGATCAGTTTACTGTTGAGGCTTTAGCAGGTGGTTCTAATATAAAGTTACTTGCTGAGCAGGCGCATCTCTATAAACCCAAAAAAGTGTCTGTGGGTACTCGGCAGTTGGCGGATGAAATTCGTCCTTTACTGCCTTCTGGAATGGAACTGTATTGGGGAAATGAAGGACTCGTTGAGCTTGCTGCGAACACAGAGGCGGATATGGTTGTGACGGCTGTAATGGGCAGTGTCGGATTGCACTCCACGCTGGCCGCGATTGAGGCTGGAAAACAGATCGGTTTGGCCAATAAGGAAACACTGGTTACTGCTGGTCATCTGGTCACAGCGCGGGCTCGGGCGAAAGGAGTGCCGTTGCTGCCGATTGACAGTGAGCATTCAGCTATTTTCCAATGCTTGAATGGTGAGCGTATGAAAGATGTGGCACATATTACCCTCACAGCATCAGGGGGTTCTTTTCGAGATTTGACAAGAGAACAGTTGCTTGAAGTTACAGTGGAAGATGCACTCAAGCATCCCAATTGGTCAATGGGGGCCAAAATTACGATTGATTCAGCAACGATGGTAAACAAGGGGCTGGAAGTCATTGAGGCGCATTGGCTATTCGGACTTGATTATGAGCAGATTCATGTGTTGCTTCATCCGGAAAGCATTATTCATTCCTATGTTGAGTTTCAGGATACAAGCATTGTTGCTCAACTTGGGAATCCGGACATGAGAGTACCCATTCAATATGCGTTGACTTACCCTGAGCGTATGAAGTCCCCGGCGAAGCCGTTGTCACTGGCTGAAGTGGGTAGACTCCATTTTAAGGAAATGGATTATAATCGTTTTCCTTGTTTAAGGCTTGCCTTCGAATGTGGTAAAATGGGTGGTACAGCACCGACCGCCTTTAATGCAGCTAATGAGATTGCTGTTGCCCGTTTCCTGCGTGGAGAAATTTCTTTTCTGCATATTGAAGCTATTATTGAACGTGTGCTGGAGCGGCATGTCAATGTGGCTAATCCTGATCTTTCTGCGATTGAAGCCTGTGACGGAGAGACTCGTAGCATAGCTGCGGGGTTGTAGGCTAATGCTGGGTTAAGAAACGAAATGTGATTCTCTTGTGCGGGATTGGAGAATAATGATAATCTAGGAAGACAAACTCGATCTCATTGAAAGGGGAACGGAAACGATTGGAAACGATTCAAATAGTGTTGATGACGGTGCTCATGTTTTTCGTCATAGTGACGGTGCATGAATGGGGGCATTATTATTTTGCCAAGCGCGCCGGGATTCTGGTACGGGAGTTTGCGATCGGTTTCGGTCCGAAACTGTTTTCTTATAAAAGAAACGAGACGCGATTTACGCTGCGTTTGTTGCCGTTTGGTGGCTTTGCCCGCATGGCGGGAGAGGATCCGGAGATCAATGAAATTGAGACCGGACAAACGATTGCTGTACGCGTAACGGATGACGTCGTTAAAACCATCTATCTAGATCAACTGGATAATCGCAAGAATGTGGTACGCGGCGAAGTGTTGGATATTGATCTGGAACAGTCGTTAACTTTAAAATTGGATGTAGATGGCGAAGATCAGCAATACACAGTACACCCGCAAGCGATGATGGTAACCAAAGGACAATCCATTCAGATTGCACCAAAGGATCGGCAGTATGGGAGTAAAACAGTAGGACAGCGTGCGATGGCTATTTTTGCTGGACCACTGATGAATTTTATACTTGCCTTTATTCTGTTTGGTCTTCATATTCAGATGGTCGGCATACAAGTGGACAACCCGACCTATGTCCAAATTAGTGAAATTACAGCAGGTATGCCCGCTGCTGAAGCTGATTTGCATAAGGGAGATATCATCGAATCGGTGAATGGAATAGCCATTGGTGCAAATGTTGAAAACATGATCAAACTGATTGCGGATTCTCAAGACAAGCCGATGAAGTGGACGGTTCGCCGTGATAATAAGACCTTTGATCTTACTATTACACCTCGTGCAATGGAAGGACAAAAGGGTGGCAAGGTGGGCATTGTGCCTGAACTTCCAAAACGCCAAGCAGGTGTGGGTGAAACGTTCAAATTTGCCGGACAATCCATGGTCAGAACGACCGATATTATTTTCCAAGGATTTAGCCAGCTCATTCAACGTTTTTCTATCAACGACCTGGGAGGCCCGGTACGTACTTTTGAAGTGACGGGGCAAATTGCCAAGCAGGGGATTGAGCAGTTGACGTATTGGACTGCTATAATGAGTCTTTATCTGGGGATATTTAATTTATTGCCTATTCCGGCGCTGGATGGAAGCAGACTTGTTTTCCTTGGTGTGGAGGCGGTAAGAGGACGTCCCGTTGATCCGAGCAGGGAAGGAATGGTCCATTTCGTTGGTTTTGCTATGCTATTCCTGCTTATGATTGCGGTCACGTATAACGATATTTTACGCTTAATTAATGGTTAATTAGAGACGGACTTATATAAAAACGGTCTATATGGGAGGACATGCATTTCTATGTCGAATGATAAACAGTTTGTCGAGGAAATTACGCCGCAGAGCGAAGATTTTTCCCGATGGTATATTGATGTTATTAAAAAAGCAGAACTGATGGATTATTCCCCTGTTCGCGGATGTATTGTATTCCGTCCCGATGGTTTTGAAATTTGGGAGCATATCAAGGAAGCCATGGACGTGCGCTTCAGAGAAACAGGCCACCGTAATGCCTATTTTCCAATGTTCATTCCCGAAAGCTTTTTTCAAAAGGAAAAAGAGCATGTCGAAGGGTTTAATCCTGAACTACCTTGGGTAACCGAGGCTGGTGGAGAAAAGCTGGAAGAGCGTCTTGCAATACGTCCGACTTCGGAAACCATGATAGGTCATATGTACTCCAAATGGATTCAATCCTATCGTGATCTGCCGGTGCTTATTAACCAATGGGCTAACGTAGTGCGTTGGGAAAAACGCACGTTGCCTTTCTTGCGTACAAGTGAATTTTTGTGGCAAGAAGGTCACACGGCCCATGAAACAGAAGAAGAAGCACGTGAAGAAACGATGAAAATGCTGGAAGTATACCGTGAGGTTATTGAGGAAGTTCTAGCTATTCCGGTTATTACTGGACAGAAAACACCTTCTGAAAAGTTTGCAGGTGCGAAGGATACATTTTCACTAGAAGCGATGATGAAGGATGGACGGGCGGTACAAGCTGGGACTTCCCACTACATGGGGACTAATTTTGCCGTTGCATTTGATATTAAATATTTGAGTCGTGAAAACAATCTGGAATTCGCGCATACGACTTCATGGGGAACAAGTACACGTTTGATCGGCGCACTGATTATGGTCCATGGAGATGACCGTGGTCTGGCATTGCCTCCTAAAGTTGCGCCTACGCAGGTTATTATGGTTCCAATTGGACCACCTAAGAAGCGTGATGCCGTTATCGCTCGTGCAGATGAACTATTTGCTGAGTTGAAACAAGCGGGAGTGCGTGTTAAAATGGACGACCGCAGTGATGTAAGCCCAGGCTGGAAATTTAATGAATATGAAATGCGCGGTGTGCCGGTTCGTATGGAAATCGGGCCTCGTGATATGGAAAACGGCGTCTGTGTGCTCGTATCCCGTATCAGCGGTGAGAAAAAAATCGTGCAGCAGGATAATCTGGTTGAGGAAGTACACGCGATGCTCGCACAGGTACAGCAGGAGATGTTTGATCGTGCGAAAAATTTCATGGAAGAAAATTTCTATTCTGTCGATACGTTGGACGAAATGAAGACTCTCATGGAGGAAAAACGCGGTTTTACTTTGGCAGGTTGGTGCGGATCTGAAGAATGTGAAGACAAAGTTAAAGAAGTGACAGGTGCTACAAGCCGTAATATACCGTTTAAAACAACCGAGCAAAAGTCCACATGTTTGTGCTGTGGCAAACCTGCCAAGCATACAGTAGTGTTCGCACGGGCGTACTAATATAGAAGTAGGGCAATACCACTATACTCACTTCATTCTCTTCGCCGACAGGGTAGCTGTTACCGGACAATGTTCCGAAGGATCTATGTCGTTGTGAGGAGGATTAAAGAGGGTTACGAAAAGCTTTTGCGGTCGGAGATGTTTTTGACGCAGAAGCTTTTCATGTTTTCAGAATGGTAGATTTGAAATTGGGGGGAGAGCCATGGGCGGAGCTGAAGAAAAGAGAAAGCGGCTGGAACTGCTGATGAAGCAGGTTGTGATGCCGACGGGAGTGGTTGAACCTTATTTTTTGGACGGTTGGATTGATCAAGTGGAGATTAGCCGTACCAATAAGGATTGGAATATCACTATTGCCAAGGAGACACTGGTCCCCGCTCAGGTGTATCGTACGTTCTGTATTCAAGTACAGGAAAAAATGAGTCACATCGCAAAAATTACGTTCCGTTTTCAGTATAGTGAGATTCAGCCGGGTGATATCATTAGTGAATACTGGAAACTTTTTCTAGAGTGGGTACATCGTGAGATTCCTTCTGTTAACGGTTGGTTGAATCGGGCTGTGCATGAGTGGGAAGACGGTCTATTATTGCTAACGATGAGCGACAGTATGTCATTGGAACTGGCGCGTAAAAAGCAGATAGATCAAGCTATCATCAAATTTTACAATAAATATTTTGGGCTCTCTATGCGCATTAAAGTCCAGGTGGGTGAAAGTAACCAGGAGGCATTACAGCAATTCCAAGAGAAGAAGATGCAGGAAGAACGCGAAGTTATTCAGCAGATGATGGAAAGTATGGAATCCGAAATGCCGCCTTTGGACGAAGAAGAAGGAGACGTGCGGCTTCAATTTGGTTATGACATCAAAGAACCGGCTGTTCCGATGCAAGATATTCAGGACGAAGAAAAGAAAGTCACCTTACAGGGGACAATCTTCGGTTTGGATAGTAAAGAATTGCGCAATGGCAGTACGTTGTTTACGTATTATTTGACCGACTTTAGTGATTCCCTGCAAATGAAAATGTTTGCTAAAACTAAAGAAGATCTGAAGATCCTCAGTTTGTTGGCTAACGGGAAATGGGTCAAAGTGCGGGGGCGAGTTGAATATGATCGTTTTATGCAAATTCCCGAGCTGGTTATGATTCCTTCCGATCTAGTTGAAGTACAGGCTCCACCCACACGTAAGGATAAGGCAGAGGAAAAACGGGTTGAGTTCCATCTACACACAAAGATGAGTGCAATGGATGCTGTCGCCTCGATTGATCAATACGTCAAAACAGCCGCCAAATGGGGGCACAAAGCGATTGCGGTCACCGATCACGGTGGTGTGCAATGCTATCCTGATGCAGCAAAAGCAGCAAAGAAAAACGGAATTAAAATGATCTACGGTATTGAGGCTAACGTGGTTAATGATGCCGTTGAGGTTGTAATGCAGGCACAACCATTAAATTTGAAAACAGCGACTTATGTCGTTTTTGATATTGAAACCACCGGTTTATCGGTTACACAGAATAAAATTATTGAGATTGCGGCTGTAAAAATGCATGATGGCAAAGAAGTTGATCGTTATGCTACCTTTGTCAATCCGCATGAGCGTATACCCTACAATATCCAACAACTGACCAACATTAACGATGAAATGGTCAAGGATGCGCCGGATGTAGAACCTGTTATGAAGGAGTTTGTAGCTTTTGCTGGCGATGCTGTATTGGTTGCCCATAATGCGCGATTTGATGTCGGCTTTATCCAGGCCACCCTTCGAAATATGGGCTTGCCTGAAATGACCAATCCGGTACTGGATACGCTCGAACTGGCTCGTTTACTGTTTCCAACGATGAAAAACCACCGTCTGAATACGCTGACGACCAAATATAAAGTGGCGCTCGAAAGCCATCACCGGGCCATTGACGATACAGTCGCACTGACTGAAGTGCTGAATGGCTTGCTGAATGATGCGGAACAAATTAAGGGTTTAAAAATGCTCGATCGTCTGAATGATTATGTGGGTAAGGATTTATCGACCGTTCGTCCTTTTCACTGCTGTATTTATGCCCTCAACCCGATTGGTAAAAAAAATCTGTACAAGCTGGTTTCGATGTCTCATACCGAATATTTCAAGCGTGTGCCTTGTATTCCTAAATCAAAATTGTCAGAAATGAGAGACGGATTGCTTATTATTTCTGGCTGCGAAAAAGGAGAGTTCTTCGAGGCTGTATTGAACAAGTCCGAGGAAGAGGCCGAGGAAATTGCACAGTTTTATGATGTGTTGGAGATTCAGCCTTTGACAATGTATATGCATCTAGTGGAAAAGCAATTGGTAAGTGGGCCTGATGCTCTGAAAACGGCGATACGCAAAGTATGCGAAATTGGTCGGCGACTTGATAAGCCCGTAATTGCCACAGGTAATGTTCACTATTTGGAAACTCGCGATAAGCTGTACCGTGATATTACGATACACGGCATTACGGGATTTAGCCCGCTAAAAGATATTCGTAAGCCAGATGCGCATTTACGCACCACAGACGAAATGCTGGCAGAATTCGAGTTTTTGGGCGAGGAGAAAGCCTATGAAGTCGTTGTGAAGAATACCATTGAGCTGGCGGATCGGTTTGAGGAGCTGGAGCTGTTCCCTGACAAGCTGTTTACACCTTTGCTGGATGGGGCGGACGAGGAAATCCGCAACACTTGCTACGAGACGGCTAAATCCATCTATGGTGAGGAATTGCCCGAGGTGGTTGTAGCCCGCCTTGAAAAAGAACTCGAGCCGATTATTAAATACGGTTTCTCTGCCAATTATCTCATTTCCGAGCGTCTGGTTAAAAAGTCTAATAAGGATGGATATCTGGTAGGTTCACGGGGGTCTGTTGGATCTTCTGTGGTCGCTACCTTTCTCGGAATTTCCGAGGTTAATCCACTGCCTGCACATTATATTTGTGGTAATCCTGAATGCAGACATAGCGAATGGATTTTGGACGGTAGTGTGCCGAGCGGATTTGACTTGCCAGACAAAAACTGTCCGAACTGTGGTGGCAAATTGAAGGGTGAGGGACAGGATATTCCGTTTGAAACGTTTCTTGGGTTTAAGGGAGATAAAGTTCCCGATATTGACTTGAACTTCTCTGGCGAATATCAGCCTGTCGCACATAACTATACGAAAGTATTGTTTGGTGAGAAAAGTGTATTTCGTGCTGGAACCATAGGTACAGTTGCCGAGAAAACAGCCTTTGGCTTTGCAAAGAAATATGAAGAGGCGCATCATAAAAAATGGCGTGGGGCTGAGCTGAACAGGCTGGCTTCGGGCTGTACAGGGGTCAAACGCAGTACCGGGCAACATCCAGGCGGAATTGTCGTTGTTCCCGATTATATTGAGGTCGAGGATATTACGCCGGTACAGTATCCCGCCGATGATACAAGCTCAGAATGGAAAACAACGCATTTTGATTATCACGCTTTTGATGCGAATTTACTCAAACTCGATATTCTGGGTCATGATGATCCGACCATGATGAGGATGCTTCAGGATTTGACCGGTGTCGATCCTACGACCATTCCAATGAATGATCCTAAGGTGATGAGCATGTTCAACTCCACGGAGGCGCTCGGTGTAACACCCCAGCAAATCCGCACGCCTGTAGCAACCTATGGTGTACCAGAGATGGGGACGAAGTTTGTACGCCAAATGCTAGTAGAGTCGCAGCCAAGTTCTTTTGCTGATTTACTGCAAATATCCGGACTGTCTCACGGCACGGGCGTATGGCTGGGGAACGCACAGGAACTGATTAAGAATAATACCTGCAACATCAAGACTGTAATTGGTTGCCGTGATGATATCATGTTGTTTCTGATTTACAAGGCAGGGATGGACGCAGGTCTGGCCTTTAAAATTACGGAGAGCGTACGTAAAGGTAAGGGGCTTAGTGCCGAATGGATTGAGGAAATGAAAAAATGCAAGGTGCCACAGTGGTACATTGATTCCTGTCTGAAAATCCAGTACATGTTTCCGAAGGCGCATGCTGCAGCCTATGTTATTTCAGCAGTGCGCACAGCGTACTTTAAGCTGTATCATCCGATTGAATATTATGCGACTTACTTTTCAGTACGTGCAGCCGATTTTGATATTGAGCTGTGCTGTCAGGGATATGATGCAATCGCGCGGAAGATTGTCGAAATCGAGCAGCTCGGCTTTCAGGCACCGCCCAAAGAAAAAGGGATGCTTCCGATCCTAGAAATGGCTCTGGAAATGACGGCTCGCGGGTTTAGTTTTAAATCCATTGATTTGTACCGTTCCGAAGCTACACGCTTCAAGGTCGATGGAGATTCACTCATTCCGCCATTCGGAGCTCTTCAGGGAATTGGAGACAATGCAGCACGTAACATCGCAGCCTCCCGTGAACAGGGTGAATTTTTGTCTGTCGAGGATTTTCAACAAAAATCGAAGGCAAGTAAAACCATTGTCGAAATGCTATCCCAGTTGGGATGCTTTCGAGGTCTGCCAGAGAGTAATCAGCTGTCTCTGTTTTAATCCGAACTACAGTAGTCAAGCTCTGGCACTTGTCACATAACTATGGTTATGTTATAATTTTTTTGGTAATCATGGAGATAAAACCGTTGCTAAAAGAGTGGGGAAACCCACTCTTTACTGTTTGATATACAGTTACAACGTGAAAAGGTTATTTTTGGGCACGAAACCGGTACGCCGGTTTATTTGCAGTGAGCCCGAAATGAACATTACATCAAATGAAAATGAAAATGCCGGTGATGGAGAAGCATTGTCCATGGCAATAGGGCGTCTTTTTTTCACCACAGGAAAGTTCACTTTTGGAGGTTATAATCTTTGAGCACACCAAAGATCAAATCAGTAGTAGAAGAAATGGCCCAACCTTACCTCGATGAGCATGGTTTTGAACTGGTCGATGTCGAGTATGTCAAAGAGGGCAGCAATTGGTTTCTTCGCGTTTTTGTAGACAAAGACGGAGGAATTGATCTGGACGACTGCAGTATGATCAGTGAATATCTGGGTCAAAAGTTGGATGAAAATGACCCTGTTTCTACAGCATATTTTCTGGAAGTGTCTTCACCAGGCGCCGAAAGACCGCTGAAAAAAGCGGAGGACGTTACTAAAGCGGTAGGCAAAAACGTATTCGTTACTACATACGAGCCGATCAACGGCCTGAAGGAATTCGAAGGTCGTTTGCTTTCTTTTGAAGATGGGGAACTCACCGTTCAAAGCGGACAAAAGAAGCATGTTATACCTTATGACAAGGTAGCTGGTGCAAGGCTCGCGATCATATTTTAATTCAGATTTGACTGTTGCTGTTTGACATGTACTACATGTTTTTTGCCTCGTGTGCCGACCAGTACGCAGGTGCATCATTTGAAAGGGGGAGCAGTAATCCATGAGTATGGATTTTATTGAAGCAATGAACGAGTTGGAAAGAGAAAAGGGGATCAGCAAGGATGTGCTGTTTGAGGCCATTGAAGCAGCCTTGATTTCCAGTTACAAACGGAATTTCAACACCGCACAAAATGTGCGTGTTGATATGAACCGCAACTCGGGAGTCATTAAGGTATATGCCCGCAAGCTGATCGTTGAGGAGGTATTGGATCCTCGCACCGAGATTTCGTTGCCTGCGGCCCGTGAGATTAACCCGCATTTTCAGTTGGAAGATATCGCTGAAATTGAAGTCACACCACGTGATTTTGGACGGATTGCTGCACAAACTGCGAAGCAGGTCGTGACCCAGCGTATCCGCGAAGCGGAACGGGGACTGATCTACAACAAGTTTGTGGACAAGGAAGAGGATATTGTGACAGGAACTGTACAGCGCCAAGACCCACGTAATATTTATATTGATCTTGGTAAGGTGGAAGCGGTTCTCCCGTTAGGTGAATTGATGCCTAACGAGAAATTTAGCCATCTGGATCGAATTAAGGCTTATATCACCAAGGTAGAAAACACAACCAAAGGACCGCAAATTATGCTGTCCCGATCACATCCGGGTCTGCTTAAGCGTTTGTTCGAACTCGAAGTGCCTGAAATTTTTGATGGTGTTGTAGAGATTCGTTCCGTAGCGCGTGAAGCAGGCTTCCGTTCTAAAATCGCGGTTCATTCCCGTAACGCCGAGGTTGATCCGGTCGGCTCTTGTGTGGGTCCTAGAGGTACACGTGTACAGACCATTGTAAATGAGCTGCGTGGCGAAAAAATTGACATTGTACGTTATTCCGATAATGTTGATGAATACGTGGCTAATGCGCTGAGTCCATCCAAGGTGCTCGAAGTGCAAGTGTTTGAAGAAGAGAAAATGGCGCGTGTTATTGTGCCTGATTATCAGCTTTCTCTTGCTATTGGTATCAAAGGGCAAAATGCTCGCCTTGCTGCTAAGCTTACGGGCTGGAAAATTGATATTAAGAGTGAAACACAGGCGGAGGAAGAACTCGGCAGACCGAGAACATCCACCGATGAAATGCATCAGGATTCCGTTTCTGTAGATTAAGCGGAGTGTAGGGGGGTTAATGCATGAAACAGAGAAAGATACCTTTGCGCAAATGTGTGGCCTGTCATGAAATGATGCCAAAGAAGCAGTTGATCCGTGTCGTCAAAACCCCTGAAGACGAAGTATTGATTGACTTGACTGGCAAAAAGTCGGGACGCGGCGCTTACTTGTGCGGCAAAGCCGCCTGCTTCAAGCTGGCTCAAAAGAGCAAGGCACTGGATCGAGCATTGAAGCACTCGGTTCATCCTGATATTTATGAGCAGCTAAGTCGTGATTTTGCTGCCGTCGAGGAAGAATTCCTGGCGGCACAAGGCAGCGTGCAGGATGAATAAGGCGCTGTCTGGATTGGGTCTTGCCATGAGAGCTGGCAAGCTGCTAACAGGTGATGAGATCGTTTATAAAGCGATCAGGTCTTCAGAAGCCAAGCTGGTCATTCTTGCGAAAGATGCTTCAATGAATACTCAAAAGAAATTCCGCGACAAATGCGGGACGTACAAAATCCCCTTATTGATAGGATTTGACCGGGAAAGCTTGGGAAGCAGTATCGGCAAACCTGAACGGGTTGTGCTGGCTGTGACGGATCAAGGATTCGCGAAATTGATCAAGAAACATGCGGGGATAATGTCGGAGGTGGAGTATATTGAGTAAACAAGAAAGCAAAGACAAAGTGCGGGTATACGAATACGCCAAATCGTTGAACATGAGCAGCAAAGAAATTATCACCATTCTTAAACGGCTGGATATTCCCGTGAACAACCATATGAGCGTCATGGAACATGATGCCGTAGGTAAAGTGGAAAGTTTTTTTAAGAATATTAAATCCAATGCTGCGGCCAAGCAAGGCGGGGCAGGTACGGCGCAAGTAAGCTCGAATCAGGCCGGTTCAAGCCAGAATAGTAATCATTCAACTGAGCAAACCAAAAATCAACAGGAAAAGCAGGTAAGTATGAATAGGACAAACAACAACCAAAACAGTAACCGAAGTAGCGCTCCAAAAGCGCAAAGCAGTCAGCAGGGCGGTCAAAACCGCAGTCAACAAAGTACTAGCAGACCCACTGGTCAGCAAAGTACACAGAACCGCAGTAATGGTCAACAACAGGGAGGACAACAGCGTCCCGGCGGTAACACAGGTTCGCGTCCTCAAGGTAACCAAAGCACTAACTCACGCCCTCAGGGAAGTAGTCAGGGTGGTACGGCTGTAAGAACATCATCCTCCACAGGTAGCAACAATGCGAACCGTAGTGGTGGCAACCGTACAGGTAGTAACTCCAGCAACGGTGGTAACCGTTCCGGTCAAGGACGTTTTGACGATAACCGTCAAGGCGGCGGACGCGGTGGTAACGGTGGTCGTGGAGGCAATAATCGCGGCGGCAGCAATCGTGGCGGGAAATTTAACAATCGTGGTAAAGGTCAACAACAGGAGCGTCGCGAGAAAATCGACAACACGCCTAAGAAAATTATTGTGCGTGGTGAGATGACCGTAGGCGAAACAGCCAAGCTTCTTCATAAGGATGCGTCAGAAGTCATCAAAAAGCTGATTGTGCTCGGAACAATGGCGACCATCAACCAGGAACTGGATATGGATACCATCCTCTTGCTTGCCGGAGACTTTGGTGTCGAGGTAGAAGTGAAAATTCCTGTCGAAGAAGATCGTTTTGAAACCGTGGAAGAAAATGATGATCCTGCGGATCTCAAAACACGTCCACCGGTTGTAACGATTATGGGTCACGTCGATCATGGTAAAACAACTTTGCTGGATGCCATTCGCTCGACTAATGTAACCGGTGGCGAAGCTGGCGGTATTACACAGCATATTGGTGCATACCAAGTTGAAATTAACAGCAAAAAAATCACTTTCCTGGATACACCGGGTCACGAAGCCTTTACTGCTATGCGTGCACGTGGTGCCCAAGTGACAGATATGACGATTATCGTGGTTGCAGCTGACGACGGTGTTATGCCACAGACGGTCGAAGCTATTAACCATGCGAAGGCGGCAGGTCTGCCCATTATCGTAGCTGTGAACAAGATCGACAAACCGGATGCCAACCCGGATAAAGTGAAGCAAGAACTCACTGAATATGAATTGGTACCTGAAGAGTGGGGCGGCGATACAATTTTCGTCAACGTTTCCGCGAAACAAAGAATGGGTCTGGAAGACCTGCTCGAGATGATTCTGCTCGTAGCTGAAGTGAATGAGTACAAAGCGAACCCGAACAAACGGGCACGTGGTACCATCATCGAGGCAGAACTGGATAAAGGTCGCGGTTCTGTAGCCCGTATCCTCGTTCAGAACGGTACACTGAAAGTCGGCGATGCTTTCGTAGCGGGTAACTGCTTCGGACGTGTGCGTGCCATGGTCAACGATAAAGGTCGTCGTCTTAAGGAAGCAGGTCCTTCCACTCCAGTTGAAATTACTGGTTTGACAGAAGTTCCACTTGCTGGCGATCCATTCATGGTGTTTGAGGATGAGCGCAAAGCTCGTGCTATTGCTGACAGACGTGCGATCACGCAACGCCAATCTGATCTGGGCAGTAATACCCGTGTAACACTGGATGACCTGTTCCAACACATCAAGGATGGCGAAATGAAGGATCTGAACGTCATTATTAAAGGTGACGTACAAGGTTCCGTCGAAGCGTTGAAAGGTTCCTTGAACAAGATTGAAGTCGAAGGTGTGCGCGTTAAAATTCTTCACAGTGGTGCAGGAGCAATCACCGAATCCGATATTATTTTGGCAGCAGCTTCCAATGCTATTGTCATTGGTTTTAATGTTCGTCCGGATAACCAGGCGAAATCTACAGCGGAAGCTGAAAAAGTGGATATTCGTCTACACCGTGTCATTTACAATGTCATTGAAGAAATAGAGCAAGCCATGAAGGGCATGCTGGATCCTGAATATAAAGAAAATGTGATTGGGCATGCTGAAGTACGTAACGTATTCAAAGTTACTAAAGTCGGTACGATCGCTGGTTGTATGGTTACATCTGGTAAAATTACCCGTTCAGCAGAAGCACGCCTGATTCGTGATGGTATCGTCATTTTTGAAGGTAAAATCGACTCACTGAAACGCTTTAAGGACGACGCAAAAGAAGTTGCCCAAGGTTACGAATGTGGTATTACCCTTGATGGCTATAATGATGTTAAGGAACTCGACATTATTGAAGCGTTCGTCATGGAAACAGTGGAGCGCTAACGGCAGAGAGGTGAGCATCCATGGCTAAAATACGTACAGGTCGGGTTGGCGAGCAGATCAAGAAGGAGCTAAGCCAACTCATACAAACTGAATTAAAAGACCCCCGCATCGGTTTTATCACGGTAACGGGTGTCGATCTTACAAATGATTTGTCCCAAGCGAAAATATACTTGAGCGTGCTCGGGGATGAAGAACAAAAAAATTCTTCCCTGAAGGCATTGGACAAAGCGAACGGTTATCTTCGTTCTGAACTCGGCAAACGGATACGGCTGCGCCATATTCCTGAGTTGATTTTCAAAATTGACGAATCTATTGCTTACGGTAGTCGAATTGAAAAACTGCTGAGTGATATCGACAAGGATGAAAAATAAAACTTTTAGTTTGTCTGAAGGAACCATGAACTGAATGTAAAGGAGAAGGCAATGCATACCTATGAACAGGCGCTTCAACAAGCGAAGGAATTTATTCTGGAGCATGATGATTACCTGATCGTATCGCATGTACAGCCGGACGGAGACGCAGTCAGCTCCACCGTAACGGTGGGCTGGCTTCTCTCATGTCTGGGGAAGAAATTTACCATGCTAAATGAGGGACCTATTCCCAAGCGTATGGATTTTTTATGGCATGCCGATGAGATTATGGATATGAGCCAGCAACCGCCAGAACGGAAATACAACCGGATCATTTGTGTAGATTGTGCGGATTACCGTCGTGTTGGTTTGACAGAGCAGTTTTTTACGGAAGATGCCATTATCCTGAATATTGATCATCATCCAACGAATGATGCGTATGGTACAGTTAATGTGATTAAATCGGATGCTGCGGCAACAGCAGAAATTCTTTTTGACCTACTGAAAGAGTTCGCAGTAACTTGGGATGTCGAAATAGCTACGGCTTTATATACAGGGTTGCTAACGGATACAGGAGGTTTCCGTTACTCCAACACTTCACCGAAAGTGATGTCTACTGTGTCACAGCTACTTGCTTACGGTGTAGATGGTCCATCTTTATCCGAGAAATTGCTCGAGGAAATGACTTTTCCACAAATGAAGGTGCTGACAAAAGCATTGCAGACGCTCACGATGTCGGAGGATGGAAAAGTTGCTTGGGTCGTAGTATCACCTGACGACATGACGGAATGTGGCGCTGTAAATGAGGACTTGGAAGGCATTGTGAATTATCCAAGAAATATTCGTGGAGTTGAGGTAGGCATTTTCTTTAAGGTTATTAATGATCAAGCGGTCAAGGCCAGCTTGAGGTCGGCAGGAAATGTTGATGTAGCTGCGCTGGCTCAATCATTTGGGGGTGGTGGACATGTACGTGCAGCTGGCTGCCGTCTAGAGGGTAAGCTGGGAGATATCATTGAGACAGTTGTAGGGCGGGTGAAGTCTGAGCTATGAACCCGATAAAGAAGGAACAGGCAACTTGGGAAGGCGTTCTACCTGTCTATAAACCTGCTGGATTTACCTCTCATGATGTGGTGGCCAAGGCTCGCCGTTTATTAGGTATGAAGCGAATCGGACACACTGGAACGCTTGATCCGCAAGTAACCGGTGTTTTGCCCTTGTGTCTGGGACGTGCCACCCGTGTGGTGGAATACATGCAAGAGCGGCCCAAGGAATATCGGGCTACACTGCGATTAGGAATTGCCACGGATACCGAAGACCTAACTGGGAAAATCACGGAAGAGAGTGAACGTCCAGTAGAGGTGACGGAAGTGGAAGTCAAAGCGGTTTTGAAACGTTTTGTTGGTACGATTTCCCAAGTGCCTCCAATGTTCTCCGCGCTAAAAGTGGATGGCAAACGTCTATATGAACTGGCTCGAGAAGGCAAAACCGTGGAACGCAAAAGTCGTGAAGTGAGCATTTACGAGTTGGAAATGACGGGATTCGCGGAGACGGGGGCGTATGTGGATATTTCTTTTCGTGCCTTATGCTCCAAAGGTACTTATATCCGTACACTATGTGTTGATATTGGCCGTGAATTAGGATATCCTTCAACGATGGTTAAGCTGGAGCGAACCATGTCTGCGGGAATTCCTGCGGAACGTTGTCTGACTTTCGAAGAGATAGAGCGTTTCGTAGCGGATGGTAGTCTTGGAGAGCGACTTATTACAACGGATCAGGCGATTGACTATATGCCTGAGCATATAGTGGCTGAAGCCAAGGTAACTGCGGCTCTGCAAGGCCAACGTCTGTCGCTGAATATGATTTCACCACCTGTGACGGACAACCAGCCCTTCCGTTTGTATAAAGAGGATAAAACGTTTTTAGGCATATATGGTCGGGATGAATCAGACGCGATCGCTCCCATTAAAGTTTTTTTACCTTGAATTGTGCTATAATTTTGACGAAGTTAGTCAAATGATGTGAAATGCAGGTGAATTAATAATGATTACCGTATCGTTATCTTATCCATTGAGTGATGAGCTTTTGCAGCAATGGGGACGTCCACAGGTCACGGCGATCGGTCAGTTTGATGGTCTTCATCTGGGACACGCAAGCGTGATACGTAAGGCCGTTGCGCTGGCTCGTGAACAGCAAGTGCCGGTATCTGTCATGACATTTCATCCTCACCCAAAGGAAGTCATGAAAAAAGGCGATTATGAAGGTTATTTAACACCGCTTGCGGACAAGCAGACTATTCTGGCTGATATGGGTGTGGACGTACTTTATATTTTGAGTTTTAACGAAGAATTTTCTAAGGTCAGCCCTGAGGCGTTTATAAGCGATGTGCTGCTTCCGTTGCAAATTCGAACAGCGGTAGTAGGCTTTGATTTTCGGTTTGGCCACCGGGGAGCCGGGCATGAGGATACCCTCCGTAAGCTGGGAGGAGAGCTAATGTCTGTACACACCGTATCACCGTTCGAACTGGATGGGGACAAGGTGAGCAGTTCTGGCATTCGCCGTGCTTTACAGAACGGGGATCTAGCACATGCCTCTCGCTGGTTGGGACGTCCTTATCGTATCCAAGGTACTGTAATGGATGGAGAGAAGCGCGGACGTACGATCGGTTTTCCGACTGCTAATCTCAAACTGGATGATACCTACGTGATTCCGATCAAGGGTGTATACGCTGTACGGGCGCTTGTAGGCGATCGTTGGATAAATGGTGTAATGAATGTAGGGGTTAAGCCTACTTTTCATGAAGGTGTGCTGAATCCGTCGTTTGAGGTACACCTATTTGATTTTAATCAGCAAATTTATGGGAATTCTGTGCTTGTGGAGCTTCACCATTACATCCGCCCTGAACGCAAATTCTCTTCGGTGGATGAGCTGATCAGCCAAATTGGCAATGACGCACAAACGGCTAAAAAGCTGTTAGGCTAATTTATTTACATAAGACAGGCGCTGTGTTATACTGACTTATGTTGTGTAAACAACGATGAACCTTAGCTTGGTTGTCCGCTTTCACCGGCGGCTACGAGGCTAATGGCGATTATAATGAAGGAGGTGAACAGGATGGCATTGACTCAAGAGCGTAAACAGCAATTGATCGAGGAGTACAAAACTCATGAATCCGATACAGGATCACCAGAGGTACAAATCGCTATCCTTACTGAAAACATCGTCAACTTGCAAAGTCACTTTCGTTCGCACAAGAAAGACCATCACTCCCGCCGCGGGTTGTTGAAAATGGTCGGTCAGCGTCGTAAACTTTTGGCTTACCTGAAGAAGACTGATGTTAAACGTTACAGTGCGTTGATCGAGCGTCTCGGACTGCGTCGTTAATTTTCAGACATGTAATGAGAAAAGAAGCCTGGTTGTTCACCGCTTGTCCCTGCTAAGGCGACGGCGGACAGCAGCCGGGTTCTTTTTTGAAATGAGGAATCTTTTTTTGAATTACATATCCTGATTTGTCTGCTAGCTTCTTATGAATAAGCCCTGCGCAGGAAATACTGGATATGTATAGAACTTTTACAATGAAATGAAATGGAGGGATACCATGGAGCAACGCGTAGAAATGCAGCTCGGCGGAAGAAAGCTGGTGCTGGAAACAGGACGTCTTGCGAAACAAGCCAATGCGGCAGTTAAAGTGAGCTACGGAGAAACAGTTGTGCTTTGTACCGTGACCGCTTCCCGTGAACCGAAAGATTTGGACTTTTTTCCCCTGACCGTAAACTATGAGGAAAGATTGTATGCTGTAGGGAAAATTCCTGGCGGATTTATTAAACGTGAAGGACGTCCGAGTCAAAAAGCAATTTTGTCCAGCCGTTTGACAGACCGTCCAATTCGCCCATTGTTCCCGGAAGGTTTCCGGAATGATGTACAGGTGTTGAACCTGGTTATGAGTGTCGATCAGGATTGCGAACCTGAAATTGCAGCAATGATCGGAACCTCGGCAGCACTTAGCATTTCGGATGTACCTTTTAATGGGCCAATCGGTGGAGTCGCTGTAGGACGTGTAGACGGGCAATTTGTGATTAACCCGGATATTGCACAGCAGAATGCAAGCGATCTGTACCTGGTTGTAGCCGGAACGAAAGATGCCATCATGATGGTAGAAGCCGAGGGCAATGAGATTCCAGAGGAAGTTATGCTGGAAGCTATTATGTTCGGTCATGATGAGATTAAGAACATTGTGGCAGTCATTGAACAATTGGTGCAAGTAGCAGGTAAAGAAAAAATGCAGGTTAAACTGCATGCTGTTGATGAAAAAGTGAACAGTGAAGTACGTGCTTATGCAGCTGAACGTTTAATGGAAGCTGTTAAAATTGCAGAAAAACACGCCCGTCAAGAGGCGATTGATGCAGTCAACGAAGAGACAGTTGCCCATTTTGAATCACAATACATAGAGACACCTGAGCTTTTGAGCGACGTGAGCGAAGTTCTCTATGATATCGTCAAGGAAGAAGTACGTCGTCTGATCACGCATGATAAAGTGCGTCCTGATGGTCGTAAGCTTGACGAAATTCGTCCGATTGAAAGCGACACTAGCATTTTGCCGCGTACTCATGGTTCGGGCTTATTTACACGCGGTCAAACGCAAGCACTTAGCATTTGTACACTTGGTGCATTGGGTGATGTACAAATTTTGGACGGTATTGATCTGGAAGAAACAAAACGCTTCATGCATCATTACAATTTCCCGCCATTCAGCGTAGGTGAGGCTCGTCCTTTGCGTGCGCCAGGCCGTCGTGAAATCGGACATGGTGCTCTTGGTGAACGTGCACTTTCCAAAGTAATTCCTTCCGAAACTGAATTTCCATACACCATCCGTTTGGTTTCCGAGGTACTGGAATCAAATGGTTCGACTTCACAAGCTAGTATTTGTGCAAGTACACTGGCTATGATGGATGCAGGTGTACCGATTAAAGCTCCGGTTGCAGGTGTAGCGATGGGATTGATCAAGGATGGAGACCATGTTTCCGTATTGACTGATATCCAAGGGATGGAAGACCACCTGGGCGATATGGACTTTAAAGTTGCTGGTACTGCGGAAGGCGTAACTGCCATTCAAATGGATATTAAAATTAACGGTATTGACCGCCAGATTTTACAGGATGCGCTCAAGCAAGCTAAAGAAGGACGCTTGTTCATTCTTAGCAAAATGATGGAAGCGATCCAGAAGCCACGTGAGCAGTTGTCTCAGTATGCTCCAAAAATTATGACGATGCACATTAACCCGGACAAAATCCGTGATGTTATTGGAGCTGGTGGTAAAATCATCAACAAAATCATCGAAGAAACCGGCGTGAAAATCGATATTGAACAAGATGGTCGTGTGTTCATCGCTTCCACAAATCAAGAGATGAATGAAAAAGCACGTTCCATTATTGAGGGTATCGTAAAGGAAGTCGTGGTCGGTGAGATTTACATCGGTACAGTAAAACGGATTGAGAAATTCGGTGCATTTGTTGAAATTTTACCGGGCAAAGATGGTCTGGTTCATATTTCTCAACTGTCTACTGAACGTGTAGCCAAGGTTGAAGATGTAATTGCTATTGGGGATACAATTACGGTGAAAGTAACCGAAATTGATCAACAAGGTCGTGTCAATCTGTCCCGTAAGGCTGTTCTGACTGCAGAAGCACCTGCAAAATCCTAGGTACCTGCATGTTGCAGACTAGAAAGGCAGGAGTAGCTTTTCATATTAACAGTACAAGGGATTTGAATAGCATTGTTTAAGCTTTTGGAAAGAGGCAGAGCTACGTTTCTGGCTCTTTTTTCATACATATTGCACAAGCTGCGTCAAAGTAGGCTTCTAGAGGCTACTGCG
This sequence comes from Paenibacillus sp. FSL P2-0322, assembly GCF_037975315.1. NCBI lineage: Bacteria > Bacillati > Bacillota > Bacilli > Caryophanales > Paenibacillaceae > Paenibacillus > Paenibacillus sp. FSL P2-0322. The sequence continues at coordinate 2,284,780 of NZ_CP150243.1, forward strand.
TCATAGTTCTTGTCCTCCCCGCATACAATGTGGACAAACGGGCGGGAGGATGAAGGAATCATGAGTAGGGCAAAAAGAGCAGTGTGGGTGGTAGCCAGTTTAGCCATCACACTGGTAATCGGACAGTTTAGCGGGGTTCGTGACTTCGCTAATCAATTACGCAATGGAGACGCTACAGGAGTTGGGGAGCCTAAAGCTGAAACAACGATGGCGATGGCGGCTTTACCCGATAATGCGCTTATGCAGCGACTAAGAACAGAGGCAGCCCGTCAGCGGCGGGAACCAGTTGATGCCAAGATCGACAGGGTATGGAAGGCTATTCCAGGCTATAACGGACTGGAGGTGGATTTGGATGCTACCTATCGCAAAGCGATTGCATCTCCGGATCGACCCATTCAATATGTATATCGGCAATTGGCACCTAAAATACATTTAAATCAGCTTGGTAATGTTCCAATTTACAGGGGGAATCCCGAAAAGCCAATGGTATCCTTCATGATCAATGTAGCATGGGGGAATGAATTTATCCTGCCGATACTGAACACGCTGGATCAGGAAAAGGTCAAGGCCACATTTTTTCTTGATGGAAGTTGGCTGAAAAAAAATCCTGAACTCGCCAAGGAGATTCAAAAAAGAGGACATGAGCTTTCGAATCATGCTTACTCTCATCCGAATATGAGCCGTCTGAGTCGGGCCAGAGCCACACAAGAAATTGAAAAGACACAAGAGCTTCTTCAAGAAACTTTGGGCGTCAAAAATAACTGGTTTGCCCCTCCATCGGGCGATTTTAATCAGCAAACGGTGGATATAGCAGCAGAACGTGGGCTCAAAACAGTGTTGTGGACATTGGACACTGTAGATTGGAAACATCCGTCACCGGAATCGGTGATTAACAAAATCAGTAGTAAGGTTGAATCAGGCACACTGATATTAATGCACCCAACAGATTCCTCAGCGGCTGCTCTCAAAGGCATGATCCATGCCATTCGTAGTAAGGGACTTGTGCTCGGAACTGTCAGTCAGACACTTTCCCCTGATCGACAGCTACCTGCTCCGGTTGAGTGAACGTCTTTTTTCTGTTAGGATTGAACATTATGGCTAAGTATGCAATTCAGTTTAGGAGGGCCAATCGTGGAAAGAATTCAACTCAAAAACGGCCTAAGAGTGGTCATTGAAAAAATTCCAACCGTGCGTTCTGTTTCTTTCGGTATCTGGGTTAAAACCGGCTCCCGAAATGAAACGCCGGACAATAGCGGTATTTCTCATTTTATCGAACACATGCTTTTCAAAGGAACAGAGCGTTTTAACGCTAAGGAAATCGCTGAGCAATTCGATGCCATCGGAGGAAATGTTAATGCTTTCACTTCGAAGGAATATACATGCTATTATGCCAAGGTGTTGGATGAGCATCTACCGATCGCAGTTGATGTGCTGTCTGATATGTTTTTTAATTCCAAACTAGATCAGGAAGAATTGGCAAAAGAGAAGAATGTGATTTTGGAGGAAATCTCCATGTACGAGGATACACCGGATGATATGGTTCATGATCTTGTATCTCGCGCGGCCTATGGTGAACATCCACTGGCTTATCCGATTCTCGGAACCGAAGATCACCTGCTTGCTATGGATAGCTCACATCTCAGCCATTATATGAGGGAGCATTATACAATCGACAATACAGTTATCAGTGTGGCTGGTAATGTTGATGATCGCTTGGTAGAATTGTTGGAGCGACATTTTGGACATTTTGATAATCATGGAACCGTTTCGCCGCTGACAGTACCTGCGTTTAACGGTGAGCTGTTGTATCATGAGAAAGCAACGGAGCAAAATCATATTTGTTTATCCCTGCCTGGATTTGCAACGGGTGACGAACTCCAGTATGCTATGGTTTTGCTGAATAACGCGATCGGCGGCGGCATGAGTTCACGTTTGTTTCAAGAAATTCGGGAAAAGCGTGGACTGGCTTATTCGGTCTATTCCTATCATAGCTCCCATGCGGACAGTGGTATGTTCACGATCTATGCAGGTACGGCTCCTAAGCAAACAAAGGACGTGCTGGATTTGACGCTGGAGCTTTTACGAGATGTGGCTGTCAACGGTTTGGACGCTAATGAGCTTCGTAAAGGTAAGGAGCAATTAAAAGGAAGTTTGATTTTAAGCCTTGAAAGTACAGGTAGCCGGATGAATCGGCTTGGAAAAAATGAATTGATGCTTGGTCAGCATTATACGCTGGATCAAATGATCGAGCATATCGAGCAAGTGACGGCAAATGATGTGAATAAAGTGCTGGATCGGATGTTCTCGGAGCCGTTTGCCCTGTCGATGGTGGGAGCGAGTGATTCAGCGGTAAAGGATATGAGGAGGGACTGTTTTGTTAACTTACGTGGAAATTAACAGACTCGCGGGCAATGAAGATATTGAGCTGCCCCGCAAAATGTCAGAGCTTGCATCAGGGTTTGACTTGTATGCAGCAGTACAGGAAAATCTGGTACTGGAACCCGGCAAACGTTGCCTCGTTCCAACTGGATTTGCAATAGCTATGCCAGCGGGATTGGAGGCACAAATCCGTCCACGAAGTGGACTGGCTCTTAAGCATGGTATTACTTGTCTCAATACACCGGGAACGATTGATGCGGATTATCGTGGGGAGATTAAGGTACTTCTTATTAATTTGGGCGAGGAATCGTTCACGATTACGCGCAATGAGCGAATTGCACAAATGGTATTTCAGGTTGTACCTGAGGTAGAGCTGAAACAAGTAGACCAATTATCTGAAACAGTGCGTGGTGCTGGAGGCTTTGGCCATACAGGACGCTGAGGTTATGGTTAGTTTGCGATGTACGAATGTCTATTTTGTAAAATCTTCAAATTTACTTGCTTAAGAGTAAGCATGCAAATAAAGGTCGTCTCATAAAGGGGCGGCTTTTTTTTGTGTTTTTTCACCCCTCTCCGGGCACTCGCATAGACTAAAAGCATATCGTGTCTCGGAAAGGAGTGATCCGGATGCTAACAGGAATACGCGTCGTTGTTTTGGGTGGCGATGCGAGGCAGCTTGAGGTAATCCGCAAATGTGTGGACATGGATGCTACCGTCAGTGTGGTCGGTTTTGACAAGCTTGAAGTACCACTCAAAGGAGTGACACTAGAACCAATGTCTGTCAAGCTGCTGGAATCGTCAGACGCACTGATTTTGCCGGTGGTGGGATGCGATGAGGAAGGCAACGTAAATGCACTTTTTGGAGCACAGAAGCTCCAGTTTCTGAATGAGCATGCTGCTGCTCTTCCACCGCATTGTGTTGTATATACAGGGATGGCGCGGACGTACTTAAAAGAAATTTGTACCAGACATGAGTTAAAGCTGGTAGAGCTGCTGGAGAGAGATGATGTGGCCATATACAACTCTATACCTACGGCCGAAGGCGCACTGATGATGGCCATTCAGCATACCGATTTTACGATTCACGGTGCAGATTGTATGGTTCTAGGCATGGGACGGACTGGATTTACCATGGCAAGGGCACTACAGGGGTTGGGAGCCAGAGTGAAGGTTGGAGTACGGCGGGCAGAGGATGCAGCGAGAGCCGTGGAAATGGGTTGGAAGCCTTTTATGACAAGGGATTTAGCGCAAGAGACAAAGGGAGTTGACTTGATTTTTAATACGATACCCTCTATGATTATCACAGCGCAAATCCTGTCTAAATTGCCATTGAGCACCGTGATTATAGATCTTGCTTCCGCCCCGGGCGGATGTGATTTCCGTTATGCGGAAAAGCGTGGAATCAAGGCTATGCTTGCCCCTGGTCTTCCCGGTATTGTTGCTCCCAAAACTGCTGGTGCCATTATAGCGAATACGCTGGTGCAGTTGTTAATGGAAGATAATCCTGATCGGGGGGATGCACAATGAGTTGGCAAGGGAAAACAGTAGGTTATGCAATTACAGGCTCACATTGCACATTTGAAGAGGTAATGCCTGTTATACAGCGCTTTGTTGATGAGGGTGCGAAGGTCATTCCTATTATATCCAATACAGTACTAACAACGGATACTCGCTTTGGTACTTCGCAAAGTTGGCAAAAACAGTTGAAAGATATAACAGGGAATGATATCATTTCTACAATTGTGGAGGCTGAGCCACTGGGTCCCTCCCAAATACTCGATGTGCTGGTGATTGCACCTTTGACGGGGAATTCAATGAGTAAGTTAGCGAATGCGATGACAGACAGTCCGGTTTTGATGGCTGCCAAGGCGCAATTGCGCAACGGTCGTCCACTTCTTTTAGCCATATCTACTAATGATGGACTGGGTCTAAATGCTGCCAATATCGCCAAATTACTCGTAGCCAAAAATATCTTTTTTGTGCCGTTCGGACAGGACAATCCAGTTAAAAAGCCGAACTCGCTTGTAGCTAACATGGAGTTGATTCCCGAGGCTGCTTATGAAGCATTGCAAGGTAAACAGCTTCAGCCGATGATTGTGGAACGCAAGACCCCATGAAGTACTATAGTTAACTGCTGAGCATCCCTCGCCTAGAAGATGATTCGATATTGTATCGAGTCTAATTTCTTGTTGGCGGTGGATGCTTTCAGAATAAAAAATGGTTTTTTAGTCGAGAAGGGGAGATACACCAGATGAGCAATAGAAAGTTTAATGTAGCTGTCGTTGGAGCAACAGGCGCTGTAGGAGAACAGATCGTAAATCTGCTGGAAAAACGGGATTTTCCTGTGGACAAAATCAAATTTCTTTCTTCGCCTCGTTCTGCCGGCACGTTAATTAGCTTTAAAGGTCAGCAAATTCCAGTAGAGATTGCTACCCCCGACAGCTTTGAAGGAATCGACATTGCTTTGTTTAGTGCAGGTGGAGACGTAAGTAAGGAATTGGCGCCGCATGCTGTTCGTCATGGGGCGGTTTGCATTGACAACACCAATGCATTCCGAATGGATCCGACAGCTCCTCTTGTAGTGCCTGAGGTGAATAGCGACAAAATTGCCGAGCATCAAGGAATTATTGCGAACCCGAACTGCTCCACCATTCAGATGGTAGCTGCTTTGAAACCATTATATGATCAGTATGGCATTTCTCGTATCATAGTATCCACATACCAGGCCGTTTCCGGGGCTGGAAGCCGAGCTATTGATGAATTGAATCGTCAAAGCGCAGCGATTCTTAACGGTGATGAAGTTCAGCCTGATCTGTTGCCAGTAGGCTCGTTGCCAGTAAAGCATCAGATTGCTTTCAATGCTATCCCGCAAATCGATAAATTCCAGGACAATGGTTATACACTGGAAGAAATGAAAATGGTACGTGAAACGAAAAAAATACTGGGTGACGAATCTGTGGACGTAACAGCAACGTGTGTACGTATTCCTGTTGTATACGGTCACTCGGAATCTGTATATGTAGAACTTAAAAAAGATTATGATTTAGAAGAAATCCGCAATCTGCTGGCTTCGGCACCGGGAGTAACGCTAGTGGACGATCCTGCTGCTCAGCTTTATCCACTGGCATCCGAAGCTGCTGGAAAACCTGACGTATTTGTGGGGCGTGTACGCCGTGATTTGGGCAATAGCCGTGGATTGAATTTGTGGGTTGTATCCGATAATCTGCTCAAAGGAGCGGCATGGAACGCGGTGCAAATCGCGGAAATTATTGCTGCAAACGCGGAGTAACGTTCCGATATGGGGGAAGAATAATGGGTATTTTGGTGCAAAAATTTGGGGGAACCTCGCTGTCCACACCTGAAGCACGTCAACTTGTGCTGGCACATGTGAAGCGGGAGCTGGAGCAAAATCTTCAATTGGTTGTTGTTGTGTCGGCCATGGGGAGAAAAGGAGAGCCTTATGCCACCGACACGCTGCTGGATTGGGCGGCGTCTAACGGCGACAGTCTTCCGAAGCGCGAGCGGGATTTACTGCTGTGCTGTGGTGAAATCATTTCTGCTGCTACATTATGCAGCCTGATGGAGAAGGAAGGTATTCCTGCTACGGTGCTAACTGGGGCACAGGCGGGCTTTATTACGGATGATCAATACGGCAATGCTCGTATTTTGGATATAAAGCCAGACCGTGTTGTTGAAGAGTTGAACCAAGGCAGAGTTGTCATTGTGACAGGTTTTCAGGGACAAACAGCAGACGGTGATATGACCACCTTGGGTCGGGGCGGCAGCGATACGTCAGCTACTGCTCTGGGTGCTGCTCTACATGCGGATATGGTCGATATTTATACGGATGTGAATGGTATATTAACCGCCGATCCGCGCATTGTGGAAAATGCAAAGCCACTTACACATGTTAGCTATACGGAGATTTGCAATATGGCTCATCAGGGAGCAAAGGTTATCCATCCTCGTGCTGTTGAAATCGCCATGCAGGCTAATATCCCGGTCCGTGTTCGCTCTACCTTCTCTGAAGGAGAAGGTACGTTAGTTACCCACCCGGAAGGCTTTAAAGACGTGCAGGCAGACATCGTAGACCGTTTCGTGACCGGTATTGCGTATGTCGGCAATGTCACTCAGATTAATGTTGAATTAAAGCCGGGTTTGGAGCACTTGCAATTACAAGTATTCAAATCTATGGCTGAACATGGAATCAGCGTTGACTTTATTAACGTAACTCCATCGGGGGCAGTTTATACTGTGTTCGATCATGATGGAAGCAAAGCGGTTGAAGTATTGAACGGTTTGGGTCTAGAACCTAAGATACTGGCCGGGTGTGCTAAAGTTTCTGTCATAGGCGGTGGTATCAACGGGGTACCGGGCATTATGGCGACGATTGTGGAGGCATTGGCAGAATCAGACGTACAGATCCTTCAATCCGCAGATTCCAACACGACGATCTGGGTACTTGTTAAAAAAGAAGATATGGTGCAGGCTGTACGCGCATTGCATAATAAATTTGAACTCCATCAATAGGTGCATTGTCCGTGCTCGGACTTGCAAAAAGGAGGCAGCATGGTGAACTTCGGCAGATTGATTACCGCAATGGTGACACCTTTTGATCAGCAAGGAGAGATTGACTGGACTGCATTGTCCTCGTTGATTGATTACTTAATAGAAGAACAGCACTCAGAGTCACTTGTTGTATCTGGAACAACAGGGGAGTCTCCTACCCTGAGCGATGATGAAAAAATCAAGTTGTTTGCATTTGTTGTAGAAAAAGCAGCTGGACGATGTAAAATTATTGCCGGGACTGGAAGCAACAATACGCGTCACTCTATTCATCTAACCCGTGCCGCGGAGCAGGCAGGAGCAGATGGTGTTCTACTGGTAGTACCATATTATAATAAACCGAATCAGGAAGGGATGTATCAGCATTTCGAAAGTATTGCAAACTCCACATCCCTTCCAGCTATACTGTATAATGTTCCAAGCCGTACTGGAGCGAGTCTAACAGCTGAAACAACGCTACGTCTTGCACAAATTCCGAACATTGTGGGAACCAAAGAATGTGCATCACTTGCGCAGGTCACACAGATTGCAGCGTCAGCGCCAGAAGGTTTTCTGGTTTATTCCGGGGATGATGCTTCTGGGTTGCCTGCTATGGCTGTAGGTGCTTATGGTATTATCAGCGTAGCGAGTCATGTGGTAGGTGCTGAAATGAAGCAGATGATCGATTCACTTGTAGGAGGACACTCGCAGGAGGCAGCCAAGTTGCATCAGCAGTTGTTCCCGATTTTCAAGGGTTTGTTTGGCTGTCCTCATCCTCTGCCTAATCCGGTGGCAGTAAAATATGCATTGGAATTACGGGGGATTAAGGTAGGTTCGGTTCGGTTGCCACTCATTCCTCCAACTGAGGATGAAGCGGAATTTATTAAGAAATTATTTACCCGCTAAAGAGAAATAGGAATGTAAGCTGTTAATTAATACTAAGGAGTATCCTTGTTAAGGGCAGTCGGTAGGTACAAAACCGATAGAGTTTATTGTCTGACAAGGTTCTCCAGCGTGAAGGGCGTTCTTATAGGACGTCCTTTTTGCTGTGCTTTCAACCATGTATGTAGATAAAATGACAGATACTAATGGTTTCAGACGGCAATGGGAAACCTAGCGTAACGAACAGGATGACTTGTTTTTTCTTATTTTAATCATGTATAATGGGGTCAAGTGACTGGGTGCGGTATTTTTTTGAAAATTAAATAAACAAATCAAGGTACGACGTCCAACTACCATAGGAGGTTTAGATTCATTTGTCTAAAAAAACAAACAACGATAAATTGATGATTTTCGCTTTGGGCGGCGTCGGTGAAATCGGGAAAAATATGTATGTCGTTCAATACGGCAATGACATTGTCGTGGTGGATTCCGGTCTGAAATTCCCGGAAGAGGACATGCTGGGCATTGATATCGTTATTCCTGATATTTCCTACCTTACAGAGAACCGCGACAAAGTAAGAGGCATTGTGCTGACTCATGGTCACGAGGACCATATCGGCGGTTTGCCTTACGTGTTGAAACATTTGAATGTACCAGTATATGGTACCAAATTGACGCTGGGATTGGTGGAAAACAAGCTGAAGGAAGCGAATCTGCTTGGTGAAACCAAACGTATTTTGATCAATGCTGATTCCGAAATCAAGCTGGGTTCCACACTAAAAGCAACTTTCTTCAGAACCAACCATAGTATTCCGGATTCTGTAGGTGTATGTATTGATACTCCTGAAGGCGCTGTTGTTCATACAGGTGACTTCAAATTTGACCATACTCCGGTGAACGGACAATATGCAGATTTGCAGCGTATGGCTGAAATTGGCACACGTGGTGTACTGGCTCTTTTGTCAGACAGTACAAATGCCGAGAAACCGGGCTTTACACCTTCGGAAAAGAGCGTTGGTATTGTCCTGGAAGACATTTTCCGCAAGTCGAGACAGCGTGTGGTCGTAGCCACTTTTGCTTCTAACGTACATCGTATTCAGCAGGTAATTAATGCTGCTGAAGCTACGGGACGTAAAGTAACAGTTATTGGTCGAAGCATGGTTAATGTCGTAGGTATTGCTTCGGACTTGGGCTATTTGGAAATTCCAGATGGAATGCTGATTGAGCCTGAAGAAGTTGGCAAAATGTCAGCGGATCGTGTAGTTATTCTCTGCACAGGCAGTCAGGGTGAACCGATGTCCGCTTTGACAAGAATGGCTCGTTCCACACATCGAAAGGTTGACATTCTTCCAGGGGATTCAGTCATCATCGCAGCTACTCCGGTACCGGGTAATGAAAAATACGTTGGACGCACAATTGATGAACTGTTCCGTCTGGGTGCCAATGTATATTACAGCGCAGCTAATCCAGGTATCCACGTTTCTGGACACGGAAGCCAGGAAGAACTCAAGCTGATGCTGAATCTGATGAAACCAAAGTTCTTCTTGCCAATTCATGGTGAGTTTAGAATGCAACGTCGTCACGCTCTTCTTGCTGAAGGCGTAGGTATAGAGCCTGAAAATATCTTCATCACGGATATCGGTGAAGTCATTGAAATTCAGAATGGCGGAGCACGCAGAGCTGGTAAAGTTACAGCAGGCAACGTACTGATCGATGGACTAGGCGTAGGGGATGTAGGAAATATCGTATTGCGCGACCGCAAATTGCTGTCACAGGACGGTATTTTGGTGGTGGTTGTCACGCTGAGCAAGCAAGACGGAACGATTAAATCAGGCCCAGATATCATTTCCCGCGGTTTCGTATATGTCCGTGAATCGGAAGGTCTACTGGATGAAGCAAATCGTATTGTCTCAAGTACACTGCATAAGCTCATGAGTGAAAATGTAAATGAATGGGCTTCCCTCAAGACAAATGTCAAGGATGCACTAGGTCGCTTCTTGTATGAGCAAACTCGTCGCAGACCGATGATCCTGCCAATTATAATGGAAGTGTGATTCAATTGAAATTTGTTCAAAAACCTGAATTAAAAACTTAAGTCACAGGCACACAGTCGCCTCTCTTCCCGCAGGAAATATTGGACGGTTTCCGCGGGAGGAGAGGCTTTTTTGATTTTGCGGGACAAGGAAAAGCATGGGGTCGGGTATAAAATATTCCATTTCCATCCCATACTATAGGGTGAATACGGGTCATATAGATGCGTAAAGCGAAAGGAAGATCACCCATATGGAACAATACAGCAATCTAACATCTGGCAACGAGGAAACGGAAGCGCCAGATCAACCAGAAATTGGGCAAAGACCCGCTTTACCTGCTATGGAGGCTTTGCAGCAGCTGGGTCAAACTTCCATGCCTGGAGGCGAGTCCAATATTTTTTGCATGACGATTATCGGTCAGATTGAAGGGCATCTCATTTTACCGCCTCAAAACAAAACGACAAAATATGAGCACATTATTCCCCAGTTGGTAGCGGCAGAACAAAATCCTCGTATCGAAGGATTAATGATTTTGCTGAATACAGTTGGTGGTGATGTAGAGGCAGGACTGGCTATTGCTGAAATGATCGCATCGATGAGTAAACCAACGGTGACTATTGTCATAGGTGGGGGGCATAGCATCGGTGTGCCGATTGCTGTGTCTTCCACTTATTCCTACATTGCGGAGAGTGCGACGATGACCATTCATCCCATTCGGATGAACGGTCTGGTCATTGGAGTACCACAAACTTTTGAATACATGGAAAAAATGCAGGAACGTGTTGTACGCTTCGTCGTTTCTCATTCTCGTATTACAGAAGAGCAGTTTAAGGAACTGATGTTTAAAACCGGTGAGTTAAACCGCGATATTGGTACAGCGGTTGGGGGAGCGGATGCAGTGAAGTATGGATTGATGGACGCGGTTGGAGGCATCGGAGAGGCTTTAAAACAGCTGAACACCATTATTGAAACGCGGCGTCAGCAAAACGGGATCGCTGGGATTCAACAGCAGGCTCCGTATGCTCCTTTTTCTCCCAGTCCCACAGGAACTCCTACAGAGACACTGTCAGGGGAGCAAAGCAGGGAGCTACCTCAATGACACTATATACTGTGATGCCAATGGAAATGGTATGGCAAGGGATGTGGAAAGAGGCTGAGGAGCTTGCAGAGGTTCGGGTAGACGGTCTACTTATGCAGGTACAGCCGCTTGAAAGTCGTCGGGGGATCATTGTACGGTTGTTGGACTGTCCGCTGGAAGCCTACCTGAATCCGCGTTATGGACCAGGTCAAGTTATCGAGTGGTCGTAGAAGGTGTCGAATAGTATAGAAATAGGTCATTTACTGCTGAAAAAGAACATATGTGCGGATACCGGGTGACGTGGTATAATATTCTTCTGGGGGGTGACCTTGTATGTCCAGAAGAAGAAAAAGAAAAAAGAAAGCCGCATTTGGCGGAGTTCTAAAATTTGAAATTTACGGCATTGTGCTGATTACATTAGCGGTCATTGCGTTGTCGGGTGAAGCGGCAGTTGGTCGGTCGCTATCCAAGATGTTTGGGCTCGTACTGGGGAAATTCTATTTTGTTATCCCTCTCATTGGCATTTATTATGGTCTGATGGTGATGATTCACCGCAAGTGGCCGAACCAGTGGAACTCGCGTAAAACGGGTTTGCTCCTGTTGGTATTTGCCTTTACACTTATGAGTTCTATTTCATCTATGGAGCAGCGTTTGGGGCCGATCAACGCGCTTCAGCCGGGCGGAGTGATGACCCAGATACATATAGATATGCGTGAGCAGTTGCTGTCGCCTGACCAGCAGGGCCATACCTCAATGCTGAACAAGGATATCAGCGGGGGGTACGTAGGCGCATTGCAGCTTACTGTTCTGTTGTGGCTGTTTGGTCTCACAGGAGCTAAACTGATCATGATTGTTATGTTCGTCATTTGTTTCATGCTGATGACCCAACTGTCCTATGTGGATTTGGTACGGATTGTAAAGACCAAGCTGCTGACAGTCGGGGGAAGCGTGCGTAAAAAATGGACTGGTAAAGCTACTCCGCTTTCGGCATCTAGCAAAGGTAGTGGAAATAGAAAAATCAAGTCTGAGCCGATTCCTGCCTATGAGGAAGACATGGATGATGACTTTGACGAAATGCAGCCTCCTGCACGCAAACAACCGATTTTCTTTCAGTTGTTTGGTCTCAAAAATTCAGATAAAGCGGACAAGGAGAAGCATTCCGTCGATACGGATGAGGATGATCATGATCTTCCATATGAAGCTGAGGACGCGCAGGCCCAGTGGATAAACGATAACCAGAGTGAAGAGCTGTCTGACGTAGTCGAACACGCTGAGCAGGAAGCTGCAATTCCGGTAAAGAGGTCGCCCATTATTAGGGATTTCTTCGAACAAGTAAAGCATGAGGAAAGAAGACCGGAAGCTGAATTTGGAGAGTCCCTTACAGGGGCAGAGCATACAACTTCCATTATTGATGAATCCCTGGATGATGACTTTGTGGATGCCAATGCGAATGATTCGACAACGATCCAGGGGACATTAGAAGGTGCTCAGGGACAAGCTCAGACGATTGCAACTGGGGTTGCAGGCGAAGAGGCTGAAGGTACCCATACAGCTATTCCGGCTCCGCCGCCGCCTAAACCGTACAAGCTCCCATCGTTTCGTTTGCTTGCTAAACCACAAAACGTAGGCAAAGGTATGGGACAAAAGGATTACATGCAAACGGCACGCAAGCTGGAAGCAACGCTGGAAAGCTTTGGTGTGCGGGCGAAGGTACTGGAGGTTGTCCGTGGCCCTGCCGTAACGCGTTATGAAATTCAGCCGGACATTGGAGTAAAGGTCAGCCGCATTGTGAGTCTGACGGATGACATTGCGCTTGCGCTTGCTGCCAAAGATATCCGTATGGAGGCTCCGATTCCTGGCAAATCTGCTATCGGAATTGAGGTTCCGAATAATGAAGTTTCCATTGTCACGATGCGTGAGGTAATGGAGACAACCGTTTTCCAGGAGTCAACTTCCAATTTATCCATTGCATTCGGACGTGATATTGCAGGACAGACGATTGTTGGTAATTTGGCCAAGATGCCCCATCTGCTTGTAGCTGGGGCAACAGGTTCGGGTAAATCAGTGTGTATCAATGGGATCATCACGAGTATTTTGTACAAAGCAAAGCCGGATGAGGTCAAATTTTTGATGGTCGATCCTAAAATGGTGGAGTTGAACGTGTACAACGGAATCCCGCATTTGTTGGCTCCGGTCGTGACTGATCCAAAGCGTGCCTCACTTGCATTGAAGAAAATTGTAGTTGAAATGGAAAAAAGATATGAGTTATTTTCCAAATCAGGAACCCGTAATATTGAGGGCTATAATAATCTGATGAAAGATAACCCGGATGCATTTCTGCCTTACATCGTCGTTATTGTGGACGAGTTGGCAGATTTAATGATGGTAGCTGCGGGAGATGTGGAGGATGCGATTGCACGACTTGCCCAAATGGCGCGTGCAGCAGGCATCCACCTTATCATTGCAACCCAGAGACCTTCGGTTGACGTAATTACCGGGGTGATTAAAGCCAATATTCCTTCACGTATTGCCTTCGGCGTTTCCTCGCAGGTAGACTCCCGTACCATATTGGATATGGGCGGAGCCGAGAAGCTACTCGGACGTGGTGATATGCTATTCATGCCGATGGGTGCTTCCAAACCAGTCCGCGTTCAGGGAGCGTTCATGAGCGATCAAGAAGTCGAAAATATTGTTAACTATGTACGTGAACAGGGTGAAGCGCAGTATGATGAAACGCTAGTGCCGGAGGTGGAAGAGGTATCGGCTGATGCAGATGAAATGCTGGATGAGCTGTACGATCAGGCTGTCAACATCATTTTAGAGGCTAAACAAGCTTCCGTTTCGCTCCTTCAGCGCCGTATGCGGATCGGTTATACACGTGCTGCTCGACTGATTGACTCCATGGAAGCTCGCGGAGTCATCGGCCCTTACGAGGGCAGCAAGCCCCGTGAGGTCCTTATCTCAATGGAGCAATATCAGCAAAATAAAGTTAGTTCCTAAGCATTATCTCTATCCAGCACTACATTAAAACGCTGTTTGTTCGCATGGTGGTTGTTCTATTATGGCAACTCCAAGTGAACAAACAGCGTTTTTTTGTGATGTTTTTTTGAGGTGTGGCGACTACCTGCTGAAAGAAGATTAAAAGGGTGAATAGCTTTAAGCGGAGCTTGTCATAATAAACGTAGCCATCCTGTTAATCCCACAAAAGAAAGGTAGAGCGCAGCATATGAAAAAGACAATGGTCTGGATTTGCACGGGTATCCTCGCAGCCTCGGCTATTACGTACACAGGACTTTTTAAAAATGACTCTGCACAGCAGCAAGCAGAGCCGCTGAGCACACAGCAGAAAGTACAAGCAGCGCAACCTTCCCAGCCGACATTCAGCTCGGGAGCGGTTGATTTTGGATCTTACGGTCAGGATGTATATGAGTTGCAATCACGTTTGAAGTTGCTGGGCTTTTTTGGCGGGAAAGTGGACAGCCATTTTGGCAGCAGTACACTAAAAGCTGTCAAGGGTTTTCAAAAGGAATTTGGCATCCGTCCCGATGGAGTGGTCGGAGCAAAGACGAAATTAAAGCTGGTGAATGCTACTCCTAACTGGAAGCCAACGGAAACTCCTATGCATCGTAACAATCAAGGTTCCGCTCAGGGACAGACAGCGGACAATAACGATAAAGCGGATCAAAATGATGAAACGATGGGATCGGCCAACACCATGGGACTATCTGAAAATGATCTTAAAATTATGGCCAACGCGGTCTACGGTGAATCCCGCGGCGAGCCATTTGAAGGACAAGTTGCCGTCGCGGCTGTTATTTTGAACAGGGTTAAGTCACCCAGCTTTCCCAACTCACCATCTGGAGTGATCTTTCAGCCAGGAGCTTTCACAGCTGTAGCAGACGGCCAAATCTGGCTCACACCGAATGAGACTGCACAAAAGGCGGTACGCCAAGCACTGAACGGCTGGGATCCAAGCGGAGGATGTCTTTATTATTTTAACCCAAAAACAGCCACCTCCAAATGGATTTGGTCCCGTCCGCAGGTGAAAACCATTGGGGAGCATATTTTCTGCATGTAAAACGCCGAAGCAGCCGGGAGCTTGTCTCCGGTTGCTTCTTGGCTTTTGCATGGTTAGAATAAAGATTGGTACACTTTACCTCTTTACAGGAGGATGATTTACAGCAGCTAATGCTAATCAAAGGCTAGACGCAAATTGACGTCACAAAGGAGTTTTGGACTTGAACAAAACAGGTTTCGAGCGTGGCACACGCAGACAACTGAGGATTCATGTACTGCCGACCAAGCGCTTTAAGACGTTTGCCATATCGTTGTATGTAGGTACTCCGCTACGTGAGGAAACCGTAACCCGAGTGGGGCTGGTACCTTTCGTTCTGCGACGGGGTACAGAATCGTATCCGCAGACTACACAATTCAGAGAACAGTTAGAACAATTGTATGGCGCGGGTTTCGGATTCGATGTATACAAACGTGGAGATTATCAGATCGTGCAATTTCGCATGGATACGATTAATGACAGCTTTGTAAACAGTCCGGATAGTTTGCTGGATCGTTCGTTTGCTTTTCTCGGAGAAGTGCTGACGAAGCCTGCATTGGAAAATGGTGCATTTCAAACGGGATACGTCCAGCAGGAACGAGAAAATGTGCGTAAAAAGCTGGAATCTATAGTTAACGATAAAATACGTTATGCTGGTGAGCGCTGTATGGAGGAAATGTGCAAAGATGAGCCTTATCGTCTGCACCCTCTTGGTCAACGATCCGATCTGGACAGCATAGATGCACAGAGCTTGTATCAGGCTTATGGAGAATGGCTGAATCATGCCAGCATGGATTTATACGTTGTGGGAGATACGACGCTGGAAGAAGTTGAGAAGTTTGTTGATCGCTATTTTCAATTGAATCGTTCAGCGGAAGCAGGGTATGTTCCAGAACAGCCCAAGTCAGTAGAGCGTGAGGTTCAAACCGTTGTAGAGCGTCTTGATGTGAACCAGGGCAAGCTCAACATGGGGTTGCGCACCCCTATTACGTATGGAGACGATCGCTATGCTTCCGCTCTGATGTATAATGGCATTTTGGGCGGGTATCCGCATTCAAAGCTGTTCGTTAATGTAAGGGAAAAGGAAAGTTTGGCGTATTACGCTTCATCGCGGTATGACGGGCATAAAGGGATTGGTACGATTCAATCTGGTATCGAAATTCCTAATTATGAAAAAGCGGTTACTATTATCCGCAAGCAACTGGAAGATACGCAAAATGGAGCGATTACCGAGCTGGAAATGACCCAAACGCAGGCGATGATTCGCAACTTGCTGAAGGAGATGCAGGATTCCGCTTTTGAAATGATCGCCTATGATTTTAACAGACAGCTTTCTGGTAAAGAGCGGACGGTAGATGAGCTGCTGAGTCAGGTGGAGGCAGTCAAGGTGCAGGATGTTCAGGATGCCGCCCGGACGTTCCGACTGGACACTATTTATTTCTTGAGAGACCAGAAGGGGGAATAGCGGTGGAGCATATACCATATGAGCATTTGCAGGAAACGTTGTACTATGAAGTAATGGATAACGGTTTACACGTTTATGTGTTGCCCAAACCGGGTTTTCAGAAAACGTACGCTACATTTGCGACTAAATACGGCTCGGTTGATAATCATTTCCGCGTAGAAGGTCAACAGCCCGTAAAGGTGCCGGATGGCATAGCCCATTTTTTGGAGCATAAAATGTTTGAAGAGCCTGAAGGCGATATTTTTGCTACCTTTTCCTCTAATGGGGCATCGGCGAACGCATTTACGAGCTTTGATCAAACAGTATATCTGTTTTCGGCAACCGAGCGTATTCAAGAAAATTTGACCACCCTGGTCAATTTTGTGCAGCATCCTTACTTTACAGATGAAAATGTAGAGAAGGAAAAAGGCATTATCGGCCAGGAAATCAATATGTATGAAGATAATCCCGATTGGCGGAGTTACTTTGGTCTGATCGAGGCGTTGTACAAGGTCCATCCGGTGCATATTGATATCGCAGGTACTGTTCAATCCATCAGTACGATTACAAAGGAAACGCTGTACAGTTGCTATGAAGCTTTCTACCATCCAAGCAATATGATTCTTTTTGTAGTGGGCGGAGTGGATCCAGCTGAAGTAATAGAACTGGTACGTAACAATCAGGCTAAAAAGGACTATAAGCCGCAGGGAGAGATCGAGCGGATTTTCGACGATGAACCCACTACAGTTGCAGAACCACGTCGTGAGGTAAAGCTGGCCGTTTCTCTGCCAAAGCTACTGTTTGGATTTAAGGAGGCTGAAGTAGGCCTAACGGGTGAAGAATTGCTCCGTCATGATCTGGAAACCAAGCTGATGCTAGATCTCCTGTTTGGCTCCAGTACACAATTGTATCAAAAGCTCTACGATGAGGATCTGATTTCGGACAGTTTTGGTCATGAGTACAATAGCACGCAGCAATATGCATTCTCTGCAATCGGTGGGGATACCAAAGACCCGGATCGGCTGTTGGCGAGAATACGTGAAGAGGTGGAGTCCATCCAGAAGCAGGGCTTTGCAGCAGAACATTTTGAACGGGCACGCAAAAAGAAAATCGGTGGTTATCTGCGTACACTCAATTCACCAGAAAATATTGCGCATGAATTTACAAGACATCGCTTCCGGGGCAGCGATTTTTTCCAACTGCTTCCGATTTATGAAAGTATCACGCTTGAGGATGTAAATCGCCGTCTGAAAGACCATATCCAGTGGGATCAACTCGCAATATCACTAGTGGTGAGTCCGTAATGTCCAGGGAGAGGGAAACGATGACCACCGAGGGCGGAGAACTAAAAGCGATTGGCGATACAACCGTGCTGATTACAGGGGCAAGTGGCGGAATTGGTGCGGCTATTGCTGAGCGTTTTGCAGCTGTAGGGATGAATGTGGTCATTCACTACATGAAGTCCCATGAAAAAGCAAATGAAGTTGCCCGTCGTTGCATGGCTTATTCAGGCAAGGTAATGACCGTGTCAGCGGATCTGCGGAGCAAGGAGCAGATTGAACGCATGCGTGAAAAGCTGGATAATCACGGGATGAAGCCGGATATTCTTGTGAACAACGCCGGATTATCTCATTATGGGCTGTTGACAGATGTTTCGGAAGAGGAATGGGACGAAGTGATGGCTGTCAATGTTAAGGGAACCTTTCTGTGCACGCAGGTTTTTATGCCGCATATGATATCCCAACGCTATGGCCGCATTGTGAATGTTTCATCCGTGTGGGGGATGTGTGGCGCTTCGTGCGAGGTGTTGTATTCCACCACCAAGGGAGGCATTAACGCTTTCACTAAAGCGCTGGCTCAAGAGGTAGCACCTTCCGGGGTGACAGTGAATGCTGTAGCTCCAGGTGCAGTGGATACGTCGATGCTGGATCATTTGGATGAAGGCGAAATTACCAGTTTGGAAGAAGAAATTCCTGCTGGACGATTGGCTCGACCTGATGAAATATCGTCCCTAGTTTATTTTCTTGCGCTTCCTGAGTCAGGTTATATTAATGGCCAGGTCATAAGTCCTAACGGAGGATGGGTGACTTAAGGGAAATAGCGCTTGGAGGAATCCACCAGTATAGTAAGCGTCTGAGAAGAGCATATTACAACTGTTGATTTTAAATCTGAATCATCTAAGGAGGATTTAAGTATGTCAACAGTTGTTCAGAATTTTGATGTTTGGAAAAAGTTCCTCGGTCAGCGTGTAGAGCAAGCGGAGAAGCTGGGAATCAGCCAAGATACCATTTCTGAGCTTGCTTATGAAATTGGTGATTTTCTGGATGAGAAGGTCGATCCAGCTAACCACTCCAACCGCGCACTGAAAGAACTGTGGGGAGTTGCCGATGAGGACGAGCGTCACACCATCGCCCGGCTAATGGTTAAATTGGCCAAGAGCAACGCATAAGTAGGAACCAACATGAAAAGCTCCCTTTTGGGGGCTTTTCTGTAATGGTTACAGAGCTGTTCTTGTAATTCCATTGTAATTTATATATCATAAACGTGATTGAGGCTTACAACACAATGCAGCCTATCAAATTTCAATAATTGGTTTTGTCGAAAGATGTTATTTTATGATACAATAATGCTTTGATTTGGAGTTGTTGACGGTTTGAATGTGAATGAGGTGCTAACGTGACGGAAGAAACGAAACAGTGGTACATGGAGTACAAGATACATAAAAATCGACCCGGACTGCTGGGAGACATTGCTTCCATGCTTGGTATTCTGGGGGTTAATATACTGACGATCAACGGTGTTGAAGGCGAAAGACGGGGGATGTTGCTTGAAACGGACGATGACGAGAAGATACGCATTCTCGGAGACACGTTAAAAAAAGCGAGCAACATTACAGTCACGGCCTTACGTGCTCCGAGACTGGTTGATATATTGGCAGTAAGACACGGCCGTTACATCGATCGGGATTCGGATGATCGTAAAACATTTCGCTTTACACGCGATGAGCTTGGGTTGCTGGTCGATTTTTTGGGTGAAGTATTAAAGAGGGACGGCAATCAGGTGATTGGTCTTCGCGGGATGCCGCGGGTGGGCAAAACGGAATCCATTATTGCCAGTAGTGTATGCGCAATGAAGCGTTGGACTTTTGTGTCTTCAACGTTACTACGACAGACGGTGCGCAGTCAGCTCTCTGAAGAAGAAATGAACCCAAACAATGTGTTTATTATTGATGGTATTGTGAGTACAATTCGGTCAAATGAAAGACATTATCATCTGCTTCAGGAAATCATGAGTATGCCAAGTACTAAAGTGATTGAGCATCCTGATGTATTTGTACGTGAATCAGGATACAGCTTTGACGATTTCAATATCATTATTGAGCTTCGCAATAATCCGGCTGAGGAAATTATTTATGATACCTTTACAGCCAGTTATACAGAAGATCTTTAAATAAGCGTAATTACACAAGGAGATGATGACATGTCAGAACTGGGTCAGCAATTAAAGGAGGCCCGGCTGCAAAAAGGATTGAGCCTTGACGATGTTCAGGAAATGACGAAGATACGCAAACGTTATCTGGAAGCCATTGAGACGGGCGATTACAAAGTGCTGCCGGGAAGCTTTTATGTCAGAGCTTTTATTAAAACATACGCTGAAACGGTCGGGTTGAACCCCGATGAGATTCTGGAAGGGCATCAAAGCAATGTGCCTGAACCTGAGCCGGAAGCAGTCATGGAGCCTGTTACACAGAAACGCTCCAGCCGTCCCGCCACGATTGGTAATCTTAAATGGTTGCCTACAGCGTTAATGTGGCTTTTTCTAGTTCTCATTGTTGGGGTTATTTATGCTTATTGGGTGAGCAACAACCATTCAACTCCAAAAACAGCAGAAAACACAACGCCGATTACAACACCAAGTACAACACCAAGCACCACACCAAGCACGTCTACTCCTGATACCACTACGACACAGCCGAACAATGGTCAAACGACGGCTCCAAATGGTGCTGGTGGGCAGACTCCTGATGCGGGGCAAACCGGCCAAACTCAGCCAGGTGGTACGGGGAGTACGGGTGCTACTACTCCAGATACTGGACAGCAGCCGGATACGACTACGCCACAACAAGGTGTAACTGTGGCACAGGACGGCAAGCAAGGCAAGACGACGATTTTTAAAGTTTCCAGTTCAACGGGAGCCGCGGTCAAGGTTGATATTAAAGCGACGGGCGAAAGCTGGCTTGAAGTGTACAAGGGAGAAAATTCCCGTGGAGAAAAGCTGAGTTATGGTATGACTAAAAGTGGAGATGCCATGTCTTTCGATATTGGTCCAGAAGGTTTATATATCAAATCAGGACGGTCTTCTGCCACAGATATTTCCGTAGCAGGTCAACCGATAACAGATAATAAATCGACTACTCGTGTACTGATCCAGCAAGGAGAAGCTTCTTCGACCGGAACGAGTGCAGGGGTAACGGGTTCACCTGCAGATTCTACGACAGGTAGCAGTACGGATTCAGCACAAAGTAGTACAGATTCTACAACTACTGATGGTGAATAAACGCCTTGGTGCGAGGAAATACTAATGACTGTAATTCCTGGAAAGGCAGTCATTTCATTTTCCGCAAAGTGAGGTGTATACGTTATGACCGTCAGCTGGATTGTGACTGGGCTCGGTATAATTGTCAGTTTACTGGGCTATTATCTGACACCGAATGCATGGGGCTATGGCATACTGGGCTTTGGTCTTGCTCACATTGTGCTTGGACTTTTGGATATGTTCCGAACTCCAACACGAAGCCATAATTAGATATTTTGACCGTAAATGAAATAAAGGCGTTTTTGTCAGGAAAACTGGCAAGAACGCCTTTTTAGTCAACGGATTATTGGATTTTTGTAAATGACTAGCCTATAATTAGATATTGAACTTTGTTGTGGAAAGGAAAGTGAAACGATGGCTTCAGAAAATTCATTTGATATCGTCTCCAAAATGGATATGCAGGAGTTAACAAATGCGGTTCATCAGACGGAGCGTGAAATTGAAACACGATTTGATTTCAAGGGTAGCAAAAGTAGCCTTAAGCTTGAGAAAGAAGCTCTTACGATTGCATCGGAAGACGAATACAAGCTGAATGCGGTGATTGATATTTTGCAATCTAAAATGGCCAAACGAGGTCTGTCCCTTAAAAATGTGGAGTATGGCAAATTGGAACCCGCCTCTTTAGGTTCAGTGCGTCAGCGTCTTTCGCTTAAGCAGGGAATTGATCAGGAGAATGCCAAGAAAATTAACATTCTTATTCGGGACTCCAAGCTAAAAGTTAAAAGTCAGATTCAAGGTGATCAAATCCGAGTGACCGGAAAAAACAGGGATGATTTACAGGCGATCATTCAATTGCTGCGTAAAGCTGATTTGCCATTGGAGCTTCAATTTACAAACATGAAATAAAGCTGTTTTCCCTCATACATTTTGTAGGAAAAAACGTTGCTTGATGTGCGGCAGGTTATTTTGACATGCGTTTTGCGCCATATTATACTTGTAACGAAAATGCAGACAATTCAGGTGTATAGCGCTCGTTGATAGCGATTTACATAGGATTGAATTTAATCCGAAAACTGCCATTTGTAATCAAGTACGATAATCAGGGGAGAGTGTGTTGTGAATTTACCCAACAGAATTACAATAACGCGGATTTGCCTTATTCCGGTGATGATGCTGGCTTTGCTGGTGGACTTTGATTTTTATCCGCCGCCGATTGAGATCGGAGCTTTCAAGCTGCCGTATAATCAGCTGATTGCGGCTATCATTTTCCTTGTAGCAGCCAGCACGGATGGTCTTGACGGATATTTGGCACGTAAAAATAATATGGTCACCAATTTGGGCAAGCTGTTGGACCCCCTTGCTGATAAGCTTTTGGTAACCGCCATTTTGGTTTCCTTGGTAGAAATGGGAAAAATCGATTCGTGGATTGTCGTTGTGATTGTTAGCCGTGAGTTTGCGGTTACGGGTCTGCGTCAGATTGCCTTACTGGATGGTTCTGTGGTTGCTGCAAGTAATTGGGGCAAATTGAAGACGATCATCCAGATCGTTGCTATTGTAGCGTTGCTCATTAATAATTTCCCGTTTGTTTTTCTTGGTATCCCGTTTGATTTAATAGCGATATGGGCAGCGGTGTTGATCACCATTTATTCGGGTATTGATTATTTTGTGAAAAATATCCACTTGCTGAGCTCCTCCAAAGTTTAACAGGATAAATTTTATGGAAACAGCAATAGGGACTAAACTTATTGCTGTTTCTTTACATAATTCCCATAATATTCGCAGTACAGGAGGAAGAATTGATGAAAGCTGAAATAATTGCAGTAGGTACAGAGTTATTGCTCGGACAAATAGTGAATACAAATGCTCAATATTTGTCACAAGAGTTGGCTACAATCGGAATCGATGTATATTTTCAGACTGTAGTTGGCGATAACATAGATCGGCTTCAGGAAGCGATAAGAATTGCTCAGAAGCGTGCGGATTTTATTTTGTTTTCCGGTGGTCTGGGACCGACTCAGGATGATTTGACGAAAGATGCGATAGCGTCTGTATTGGGGCGAAAATTGCACATAGATCGTCTTGCAATGGACAAGCTAGATCAGTTTTTCCGTAACCGTGGGGTAGAAATGACCGAGAATAACCGCCGGCAGGCGCTTTCTATTGAAGGCGCTACTCCGCTTGAAAATGAGACAGGGCTAGCTGTGGGCGACGCAATTGCACAGGACGGTAAATTTTATGTAGTTTTGCCTGGACCGCCTAAGGAACTCAAACCCATGTTTGCAAACCAAGCGAAACCTTGGTTGCTTCAGCAGGCATTGAGCGGTGAGGAAATGCCAATTTATTCAAAAATGCTAAAATTTGCAGGGATCGGTGAGTCAGCTCTTGAAACCCATTTGTTAGATCTGATCCAATCCCAGACAGACCCCACGATTGCTCCTTATGCCAAGGAAGGGGAAGTCACGATCCGTATATCCACCAAGGCGGCCAGCGAAAGTGAAGCACTAATTAAGCTGACGGCTACGGAAGTAGAAATTCAGCAGCGTCTTTCGGAATATATGTATGCAAGTGAAGATGTTACGCTGGAGAAGGTTATCGTAGATCTAATGGCCAAACGCGGGCTCACTGTGAGTGCGGCAGAAAGCTGTACAGGTGGAATGCTGATGGAACACATCACTTCTATACCTGGCAGTGCTGTTATGTTTCAAGGTGGCATCGTGTGCTATTCCAATGAAATGAAGATGAAATTACTCAACGTGCCTTATGATTATTTGGAAGGGGATCAAGCGCCAGGTGCAGTGAGTAAGGAAGTAGCCCTTGTGCTTGCAGAGCAGGCGAGAATGATCATGGACAGCGATTTTGGACTTTCAGTTACTGGTGTTGCCGGGCCTGGGTATTCCGAACGGAAGCCAGTCGGTTTGGTGTATATTGGCATTGCTGAACGCGACAAGGAAACGGAAGTACATGAACTGAGACTGAGTGGTAACCGTGAAACAATCCGACTGCGATCAGTCAAAGCAATCCTGTACAGATTGTGGCGCAGGCTGGTAGAGAACGAGAAACTCTCTTAAACATCTATGTACAGTGTGGGTCGTAGAGTTGTTTTAGATAGATATTCATGATATAATCATCTTATCGGAAGAACCGTTGCAAAGCCTTTTGCCAGCGGTTCTTTTTTTGTTTTAAGAGACAGGTGTAATTGTAGAAGAGAGCTGTGTGAACAAAAAAAACGAATGTATGTTCGAAAAAATGCTTGGCAAGCGTGTCAAAACAAGGTATTATTAAAGTACAAACAATGAAGGATGTGAGTTTATTGTCAGATCGTCGTGCTGCGCTGGATATGGCGCTCCGTCAAATAGAAAAGCAATTTGGTAAAGGTTCCATTATGAAGTTGGGTGAGTCTACCCACATGCAAGTGGAAACGATCCCCAGTGGTTCGATTGCTTTGGATATTGCGTTAGGAACGGGCGGCTTTCCAAGAGGCCGGGTTATTGAAATATACGGACCGGAATCATCCGGTAAAACGACAGTAGCTCTTCACGCTATCGCAGAGGTGCAAAAAACAGGCGGACAAGCCGCCTTTATCGACGCCGAGCATGCGCTTGATCCGTCGTATGCAAGCAAGCTGGGTGTCAATATTGATGAGTTGTTACTATCGCAACCAGATACAGGAGAGCAGGCGCTTGAGATTGCCGAAGCTCTTGTACGTAGTGGAGCAGTAGACATTGTAGTTGTTGACTCCGTAGCGGCACTTGTGCCCAAGGCAGAGATTGAAGGCGAAATGGGAGATTCCCACGTTGGTCTTCAAGCACGTTTGATGTCTCAGGCATTGCGTAAGCTTTCTGGAGCCATTAATAAGTCGAAAACCATTGCTATTTTTATTAACCAGCTACGTGAAAAAGTAGGTGTTATGTTCGGTAACCCTGAAACAACACCAGGTGGACGTGCCTTGAAGTTTTACTCTACGGTACGTTTAGATGTTCGTCGTATTGAAAGTTTGAAAATGGGTAACGACATTGTGGGTAACCGCACACGTATTAAAGTCGTGAAGAACAAAGTTGCCCCTCCTTTCCGTCAGGCTGAGGTAGATATTATGTACGGTGAGGGCATTTCCAAAGAAGGTAGCCTGATCGATATCGGTACGGAGCATGACATTGTCGACAAGAGCGGAGCCTGGTATTCCTACGAAGGTGAGCGCCTTGGTCAGGGACGTGAGAATGCTAAGCAATTTTTGAAGGAAAATCCGAATATTGCTAGTACGATCGAACAAAAAATTCGGGTGGCCAGCAATCTGATTACGACGGTTGTTCCGCCTACAGAAGAAGAGTTGGCACAGCAAGCGAAGGAAGAACAGGAATTGTTGGAGCTTGAATAAAGCTCGGTGAATCCTGGTTTGTGAACTGGGGCCAGGGTTATGGCACCGTCCGTTTGAATAGCATGATTCTGATGCCCTGCACAGTTGTGCAGGGCATTTTTGCATCAACTAGAGTCTGCTTTGTCAGTGGAATCTAACTTTTGCGTAGCAGGTGTTCAAAGGCTGCTTTCGTGAATTTCAAAGTGAGGGAAATATATTGCAGTTGGACGATGAAGATGAATACACTTCGGAAGCAAATAAGCAACAAGGGATTTCTCTTTTTCCGGATCATGAGGAATTGATGATTACTAGGGTAGAGCAGGGACAGGGACGCAAACGTGGAAGGTATATCATACATTTTGGTCCTTATTCACTGTCTGTATTAGAAGATGTAATGATCAAGTACAATATGTTCAAAGGAACGTCATTTGATAAAAAAGAACTGGAAGATATCGTTCTGGCAGATGAAAAGCAACAGGCTTATGTACTTGCGCTTCGCTATTTGGGGCGAAAGCCTCGCACACGTCAGGAAATTGCCCAGCGTTTAGCGCAAAAGGAACTGGATCAGTCTGTTATTGACGAAGTAATGGTCCGACTCCATAGGGAACAACTCGTAGATGATGATTTATACGCCCGTCAATGGGCAAGGCAGCGCATAACAAGCCAACGTAAGGGGAAGATGTGGGTTAGGCAAGAACTTCGTCAGAAGGGCATCTCTAAAGCCTCTATTGGCGAAGCGTTAGGTGAGATCACCGATAATGAGGAGTGGGAGAGCGCTTTGACGGTCGGACGTAAGAAATGGAATCAGGTACGTGGTGATATAATGGAGAAAAAAAGGAAAACATACCCTTTTCTCATGAGACGCGGATATTCGGGGGATATGACACGCCGGGTAGTCAATCATCTCACTGCGACCGAGCATGACGCTGCTTCAGATGACGAGGAATTGTTGCAGTGGGAGGAATAGTTGCCAAACTGCTGCTGAACCTTTGGCTAGTATGAACGGATAGGATGAGCTAGTTATTACATGGAAAGCTGCATGGTAGTCTACTAATGTTTGCATTCCCTTGACAATGCCATTTGTCAAATAATAAAATATATATGAAACGATACTTGTGGAACGCCCTTTTTCCTTCCAAAAAAGCGGAATCCACGGTGAGTTCTCATCGCCAAATAACAAGTGATGCCGCTATGCCAGGCGGAATTGTACATGTGAAAGCATGTGCATATGAAATGAAACGACCTTGTGTCGTTGTCTTAGTTTGACGATCAAAGTAAATGTGACAATTGCAAAAAGTCCCAAGGAATGCCTTGGAGGAACCAACGGGGAGGTGAACAGTATGATGACTGCGATCTGGTTCGTTCTCGTTGCTGTAGCCGCGTTATTCTTTGGGTTCGGGATTGGTTATTTTATTCGCAAATCTATTGCAGAAGCTAAGATCTCCAGTGCGGAAGAAGCTGCCGCGCAAATCGTGGAGAACGCGAAAAAAGAGGCAGAAGCGCTGAAGAAGGAAACGGTATTGGAAGCGAAAGATGAAATCCACCGCATCCGTGCCGAAGCTGAAAAAGAAACTCGTGAACGTCGCAATGAAATTCAACGACAGGAACGAAGATTGCTGCAAAAAGAAGAATCGCTGGATAAAAAATTGGAATCGCTGGAACGCAAAGAAGAACAAGTGGCCAACAAAGAGAAACGAATCGATGAAACCCAGCAGCAAATTGATTTGATTTACAAGAGTCAGGTAACTGAGTTGGAACGTATTTCCAATCTGACGATGGAGGATGCAAGAAGTATTATTCTGACCAACGTAGAGCAGGAAGTTCGTCATGAAACAGCTCAGATGATTAAAGAAATTGAACAGCAGGCCAAAGAAGAAGCGGACAAAAAGTCTCGTGAAATCATCACACTGGCCATCCAACGCTGTGCGGCAGATCATGTAGCAGAAACGACGGTTTCTGTTGTCACATTGCCGAACGAAGAAATGAAAGGCCGGATCATCGGGCGCGAAGGCCGTAATATCCGTGCACTTGAAACCCTTACAGGAATTGACCTCATTATTGATGATACGCCGGAAGCTGTTATTTTGTCTGGATTTGATCCGATTCGTAGAGAGATTGCGCGTACTGCGCTTGAAAAGCTCGTAGCGGACGGACGGATACATCCGGCTCGTATTGAAGAGATGGTGGAAAAATCCCGTAAAGAGGTGGACGAACGAATCCGTGAGTATGGTGAACAGGCCACCTTTGAGGTGGGCGTGCATAGCTTGCATCCAGATTTGATCAAGATCTTGGGACGTCTCAAGTTCCGTACAAGTTACGGACAGAACGTATTGAAGCACTCGATGGAAGTTGCATACTTGACAGGTCTGATGGCCGGGGAACTGGGCGAAGACGTTGTACTGGCAAGACGGGCAGGATTGCTGCATGACATCGGGAAGGCGCTGGATCATGAAGTGGAAGGATCGCACGTTGAAATTGGCGTGGAGCTGGCGAAGAAGTACAAGGAACACCCGGTCGTCATCAACAGCATTGCCTCACATCACGGTGACTGCGAAGCGACTTCAGTGATCGCCATGCTGGTTGGGGCGGCAGATGCCCTGTCAGCAGCAAGACCGGGAGCGCGGCGTGAAACGCTAGAGACGTACATCCGTCGTCTTGAGAAGCTGGAACGCATCTCCGAATCTTTTGAAGGCGTTGAAAAATCATACGCGATTCAAGCCGGACGCGAAGTTCGTGTCATGGTACAGCCAGAGAAAATTGATGATGCGGAAGCATTCCGACTGGCCCGCGATATTACGAAAACGATTGAGAATGAACTGGACTATCCGGGACATATCAAGGTTACCGTCATACGCGAGACCCGTGCCGTAGAATACGCAAAATAAAAGCATTTCAATGAAAAGTGGCCGCTGCTTGTAGGGCCACTTTTCATTATGTAAGGCAGACTAGGGAGGGCTTTCTATCAACGTATTATTTATTGGAGACATCGTCGGCAGTGTAGGCAGAAAGGCACTGAGGGAGAATCTCCCTTCGCTAAAATCAAAATACAACCCGCATGTTATTATTGTGAACGGAGAAAATGCGGCTTCGGGAAGAGGAATTACCCCAGCCATCGCCAGAGAGTTTTTTGATTGGGGCGTTCATGGGATTACGATGGGAAATCATACTTGGGACAATAAGGAAATATTTGATTTTATAGATGATGAGCCGCGGATCATCCGCCCGGCTAACTTTCCACCAGGAACACCAGGCCGGGGTTATACCGTTGTAAAAGGTGGAGGTAAGGAGCTGGCTATTGTTAATCTGCAAGGTAGAACTTTTTTGCCAGCTATTGACGATCCATTCCGTGCAGCAGATGAAATTGTCGATGAGCTGCGCAAAAAACATAAACATATCCTAGTTGATTTCCACGCCGAAGCAACCTCGGAAAAAATCGCTATGGGTTGGCATTTGGATGGACGTGCTTCAATCGTGGTAGGTACGCACACACATGTACAGAGCAATGACGATACGATTTTGCCACAAGGAACTGCGTATCAGACAGATGCGGGAATGGTAGGTCCTTATGAGGGAGTGCTTGGGATGCAGAAAGAGGCTGTGTTACAGAAATTCCAGACCCAGCTTCCAGTACGTTTTCAAGTGGACATGGGCAAATGGCATTTTCATGCCATCAGCGTAGAGCTGAATGATAACGATGGAAAAGCCCGCAAAATTCAGAAAATCAGACTCAAAGAAGATGAATGGCGGATGGATTAACCTTTTTGTGAGCTACTTAAGGAAAGAATAAGGAAAACTGTCACCAAAAAGCAGGAATTTTTTGCTGACCCTCGAATAACATCTAATAGTGGAATCAAACCATCATCATTCCCAGGGGAGGTACTTACTATGGATGTATTAAAAGTATCAGCAAAATCCAATCCCAATTCAGTTGCAGGCGCACTCGCAGGAGTACTGCGTGAACGCGGAAATGCAGAATTACAGGCGATTGGAGCGGGTGCACTAAACCAAGCCATTAAAGCGGTAGCCATTGCCCGGGGATTTGTCGCACCAAGCGGAGTGGATTTGATTTGTATTCCTGCTTTTACAGACATTGTTATTGATGGAGAAGATCGGACTGCGATCAAATTGATTGTAGAGCCAAGATAATAAATGTAAGTTGCCTGAGCCTGTTTACGATTTGTAAACGGGCTTTTTTGCTTTGTGAGTCTGTTACTATGATTTTTAAAATAAATTTGTGATGCTTCAATCTCTAAATGGAGGTAAGATGCATGAATGATAAGCTAAAAGTGAATTGGCCAGTTGTTGACTTTCATTGTGATGTGTTATGTAAAATGCAGCTCGATGCGCAGATCGATTTCAGTCATCCATCGCTTGATGTCACAAAAGAACGTTTGCTAGAAGGTAACGTGCGGTTGCAAACATTTGCTATATATATTTCTCAGGTATTGGGCACGCCAAGATTTGAGCATGTGATTCGTCAAATTGAGCTGTTCAGGCAGCATGTTACCTCTATCTCAGGTGGGTTGAGACCATTGCTGTGGAAGGAAGACTTGGTAATGTGTAAAAATACGTCCGCAGTGCATCAGGAGGAGCAAGTAAAGCAGGCAGGAAAAGAGAAGCGCATGGAAAAGATAACGTATGTGGATGGTAATGGGACGGATCATACATGGGCACCTTGGGCTTTGCTCTCACTGGAGGGGGTAGATGCGCTGGAAGGGAACCCGTTTTATGCAGAATTGTGCTATGCCATGGGAATACGATTGATTGGACTGACATGGAATTATGCGAACTGGGCAGCTGACGGCATTATGGAACATAGAGGTGGCGGGCTGAGTAGCAAGGGGCGCGATTTGGTCAATCGCTGTAATGACCTGGGACTGCTGCTAGATGTATCGCATTTGTCCGTACAGGGCTTCTGGGAGGTGCTAGAGGAGGCCACTCTACCGCCCATTGCTTCGCATTCGAATGCCTTTGCGAAGTGTGCTCACCCCCGTAATCTACGGGATGAACAGATTCGTGCACTGATCGCTCGTAACGGACGGATTGGTTTGACCTTCGTCACAATGTTTCTCAAAGAGCAGGGCATGGTAACTGCTGAGGATCTGCTACCACACATTGAGCATATTTGTTCATTAGGCGGCGAAAGGCATTTGATGTTTGGCTCTGATTTTGACGGTATCGAGCACCATGTGCAAGGGCTGGAGCACTCGGGGAAATATCCGATTTTTGCAGAACTGCTGCTGAAGCATTACCCTGAGGAGCTGGTCAAGGGATGGCTGGGAGGACATGCGCTGGAATACTTGCAAACGAATCTGCCTTCCAAAATTTCTTCTTAAATAGCTATTTATAGAGGGAATTTTTAGCTGCGAACACTCTTGACAAAGCGAGAAGGATTACGAAATAATTGGAGCATCTTAGAATTGCATGGTGCTAAAATAACATTTGCAGAAATACGGCAGACGTTGGAGCGAGACTGACGGGTCACCATGCTGCACCGCCATATCAGAGGGGGCTCCATTACATAATGTTGATAAAAAAGGTTACCTGGCTTGAGCTCTTTTATGACTTGTTGTTCGTAGCTGCTGTCTCCAAGGCCACTCATGTTTTGCTACATGTTGAGCATGGTAGTATCTCATGGGAACATATGGAAAAGTTTATTATGATTTTTATCCCAATATGGTGGGCTTGGGTGGGGCAAACGGTCTACAACAATCGTTTTGGGCAAGACAGTATAACACATCGAATTTTTATGATCCTGCAATTGTTTTTCGTGTTGATCATGACCGCCAGCCTGAATATAGATTTTGATGCGTATTATGTATCTTTTTTTGTTGGCTATATTGGGTTAAGAGGTTTGACTGTCGTTCAATATTTACTTTCGGCACCCAAAGAAACGGCTCATAAACAGGAGACAGCTCGTTTTTTCGGAATTTATTTTTGGATTGGAATAGTCATCTCTAGTTTCTCCCTCTTCTTTGATTCTTGGGTTCGATATTTGATTTTATATACAGGTATAGCTATTGATATCCTCGTTCCTTTGATTGGCCGTAAAAAGTTGGTGATCACACCTATCCATACGGAGCATCTTTTAGAACGCTTTGCACAGTTCACCTTAATTTTGCTTGGCGAATCTGTGATAAGTATGCTTTCTGTTTTACAATCCGATCATTTTACGGTTTCTTCTATTGTATTTGCTGCTTTGGCTTTTGTATTAGTCATCGCAATCTGGTGGCAATATTTTGAGAATATGGAGAAGCGCGTAGATAAATCAAAACAATCAGCAGGACAGACTATTATTTATGGTCATTTGTTTATTTATCTTTCCCTTAGCATGCTAGCTGCTTCGATTCAGCTCTTGTTTTTGGGACAAGTAGACTATATCTTTGTGCTTTGCTTTACCTTTGCTTCTGTTTTTATTTACTTTTTGTCGGTTTTGCTGGTATTTCATCAGTACAGATTAAGTCATCTGAAACCTCGTCTCAGAGTCATTTTTTTCTTAACTGGAATACTCTGTGTCCTGTTTATTCTTAATATATTTGTTGTCGTTCCCCCTCATCTCATCGTAGCTGAAATCATGCTTTTCTTTCTCTTGTTCGCTAAAACGACGGTTTGATCCGATTTCTATGGACGATATTTAACGCCGATTAGGGCGAAAAAGGGAACTTTATACGCTCTCCTTTTCTTTCTTGGCAAAATAGGAGTATAATAGCATAGATGTGTAAAGTATTGTATAGAGAAAAAGGAGTGACCACACGATGAGTAAAATCGTACCTGTCGGCGTTTCAGCCCGTCATATTCACCTGACTCAAGAGCATATTGAAATTTTGTTCGGAGCAGGCTATCAATTAACTGAATTTAAACCTTTGTCCCAAACAGGACAATTTGCCGCAAATGAAACGGTAGCTGTAATTGGTTCTAAGGGTCAATTTGATAAGGTTCGCATTTTGGGACCTGCTCGTCCCGCATCCCAATTGGAAATCTCTCGCACTGATTCCTTTGCTATTGGTGTAAAAGCACCTGTACGCGAATCTGGTAGCATTGATGGTACACCAGGAATCACGGTAAAAGGACCCGCTGGTGAAGTGGAACTGCAAGAAGGCGTGATTGTAGCAGCCCGCCATATTCATTTCCATACATCTGATGCAGCTAAATGGGACATTAAGGACAAGCAGTTGCTGAAAGTACGTGTCGGCGGCGAACGTGGCCTTGTATTTGAAAATGTTCTTGCACGTGTGTCCGATTCTTTTGCTTTGGATATGCACATTGATACAGATGAAGCGAACGGAGCCGGTGTGAAAAACGGTGACAACGCTGAAATCGTAGACTAATATACACGTATTTAAATGCCGGAAGGCTTAAAGAGTCCGATTCTTGCAAAAGAATCGGGCTTTTTACATACTATATAATTCACAAATACTTCACTAATGTACAAAAAGAACATGAGTTCACATTGCACTCAATGGTATCTGCGGCTGATCTATGGCGATGGCCTATAAATCATGCTATAATTTAGTGTAATGCCTTTTTTAAAGGTTTTTTAGAACTAAAATAAATTTACCAAGCCTAAAGATACAGTAAAATCACAAATTAGCTCGTGAAATAGATGGTGTAAGGAGTGACTAAGGAATGGAAAAGAAAACAAAAGATTACTCCAAATATTTTGATTTCTCGGATGCAAAGATTATTTCTGAAGATGAGCATAGCAAAAAGATCCGTATTCGCGGACGTGAAATCAACATTATGGCGGAGCCGAACCATAGAAAAGAAAAGCAACGCGGTAAAGAGGATGTACAGGTATTATATGATAACGCAGTCCCGGATGAGTTAAAGCATATCGGTGAGGGAAAGCATTATATCGTATACACATTCGGTTGCCAAATGAACGAGCATGATTCCGAAACCATAAAAGGCTTGCTGGAGCAAATGGGCTACCAGGCAACCGAGGATCGGAAGGAAGCAGACATCATTTTACTGAACACTTGTGCTATCCGTGAAAATGCGGAGGATAAAGTGTTTGGCGAGCTGGGTCACCTCAAGCATCTCAAAACAGAAAAGCCAGGACTGCTGCTCGGCGTGTGTGGCTGCATGTCACAAGAAGAGAATGTCGTTAACCGGATTATGCAAAAACACGGTTTTGTCGATATGATTTTTGGTACCCATAATATTCATCGTCTGCCTCAGCTCGTCAAGGAAGCACTCTTTAGCAAAGAAATGGTGGTCGAAGTGTGGTCTAAGGAAGGCGACATTATCGAAAACCTGCCGAAGAAGCGCGAGGGTATGCGGGCTTGGGTGAACATTATGTACGGTTGTGATAAATTTTGCACCTATTGCATTGTTCCCTTTACACGTGGTAAGGAAAGAAGCCGCCGTCCAGAGGATGTTATCGCTGAAGTACGGGATTTGGCACGTCAAGGCTTTAAAGAAATCACCTTACTGGGGCAAAATGTTAACGCTTATGGCAAGGATTTGAAAGATTTGAATTACAGATTCGGGGATCTGATGGATGATATGCGCAAAATTAATATCCCGCGTGTACGTTTTACGACATCACATCCACGTGATTTTGATGACCATTTGGTTGAAGTGCTTGGTAAGGGTGGCAATTTGGTGGAGCATATCCATCTGCCTGTTCAATCCGGTAATACGGATATATTGAAGAAAATGAACCGAAAATATACCCGTGAGCGTGTTCTGGAACTGGCTGCGAAGATTAAAACAGCTGTTCCGCATGTTTCTCTGACAACAGATATCATCGTAGGTTTCCCGGGCGAAACAGACGAGCAGTTTGAAGATACTCTATCTTTGGTGCGCGAGGTCGGCTATGACTTTGCCTACACATTTATTTATTCACCACGTGAAGGTACGCCAGCTGCTTCGATGGAAGATAATGTGCCTATGTCGGTTAAAAAAGAGCGTCTCCGGCGTCTGAACATTGCTGTGAACCAAAACAGCCTTCGCTTTAATAGTCGATTGCGTGGCGAAGTGGTTGAAGTGCTGGTGGAAGGCGAGAGCAAAAATGACAGCAAAGTGCTTGCCGGTCGGACCCGTTCCAATAAGCTTGTACATTTTGAGGGTTCTAAGGACCTGATTGGTTCCTTTGTTCAAGTGAAAATTACGGAACCTATGACCTTTTACATCAAAGGTGATCTGGTTGAAACGGCTGTAGCAGTTAACGGATAAAAGAATATTCTAGCGGGTTGCATGCGGTCTGAGTAAAGGGCTGTGTGCAAGCCGTCTAAGTGAGAAAAGGAGCGATGGACAATGACAGAGGAGCGGTTGCAACAAACAGAACTTCAATCGGCGGCGCGCCAGCATGATCATTTGGTCAATCGCGAAATGATATTGGCAAAAGCCAAAGAATTGGCAGGTATTTTGGGTAGCAGTGAGGAAGTACAGGTATTCCGAAAAGCAGAAGAAAAGATTCAGGATCATGGGCGCATCCAGCAACTGATTGCAACGATGAAAAAGAAGCAAAAGGAAATTGTAGCATTTGAATCCTTGAAGAATCAAAAAATGATTGCCAAAATAGAGGCCGAACTTCAGGAGCTACAGGAAGAGCTTGACGGTATTCCAATTGTAACGGAGTTTCAGCAGAGTCAGGTGGAAATTAATGAGCTACTGCAAATGGTGATTATGGCGATCCGTGATACCGTTGCTGAGAAGGTAAACGTAGAAGAGGGAAAAAGCACTTCCTCGTCGAATTGCAGTGATTAGAATGAAATCTATGGTGTGGAGGCGTAGCTTCCACGCCTTTTTTTCGAAAGCATTTTGCCAACGTATATGGTTATAGGACTTCAAGAGAAATGGGACAACATAGAAGGGATGGAAGCAAGGGAATGGATAAGTTGGGTAAGATGCTAGAGGGAGAGAATAATACTTTTTGGGAGTATTTAGGGTGTGAACTGATTGCAGCTGATGCAAACGAGGTACAGATCGCTTTGGAGGCCAAACAAGAGCATACCAATGTGATGGGTATTGTCCATGGGGGTGTACTTACTTCATTGATGGATCAGGCGATGGGGATGGTCAGTATGGCTTCACGAAATATGGATCCATGTGTAACGACGAACCTGAATGTTCATTTCTTGTCACCCATGAGGCAAGGACGACTGGAGGTTAGGGCGCGAATTCTTCATCAAGGAGGTCGCACGATAACCACTGAGGCGGAAGTAAGAGATAGTGAAGGCACACTCGGTTCTACATCTACAGCAACCTTCCGAGTATTACGTACACAAGCAAGTGATTCAGGCAAGGCCTGACACTTGACAAAAAAATTTAGTATGTCATAATGAATTTATCAAAACGATATAATATGGTGATGCCAATGGATAGCAATCGTATAAACGAAGAGGCGCAAAAGGCGTCGTACAACATTAAGAAATACCGTACCCCGGATGGAGCTCCGGCGGATATCGTTATGTTTACCTTAACGAAGCGGGAGCGCAAGACGGTAACAAAGACATTGCCGATTCGTGAGCTGAAAGTGATGCTCATCAAGCGCCGCAGTTGGCCTTTTGCAGGACGCTGGGCGTTGCCTGGAGGGTTTTGTCAGGAAGATGAATCCATGTATGGAGCTGCCAAGCGGGAGCTGTTAGAGGAAACGGGTGTGGACGGCGGGCATCTGGAGTATTTGGGTGTATATAGTGGACCGGGACGTGATCCGCGCGGGTGGATCATATCGCATGCGTTTTTTGCGCTGGTAGAAGAATGGATGTTGGAACAGCGTCAGGCGGCCGATGATGCTTCCGAGGTCGGGCTATTCACCATCCGCGAAGCGTTGGAGGAATTGGAGCTGGCATTCGATCACCGGGATATCATTGTAGATGCTTATCGCAAAATTCAGTTGCAGATGCTTCAGACGACGATAGCCAAGCAGTTTTTACCGCTACATTTTACACTGGGTGAATTATATCAGGTGATTCAGAGTGTCGTACCGGATTTCGAAGAGCCAAACTTTATTCGCAAAATAACATCGACTCGTAGCAGGCAGGGAATACTGGAAGAGGTGCGTGATGAGAATGGCAAACCGCTCAGTTCCAACCAGTATTCACAAAGACCGGCACAGTTGTACCGTTTTAGTGACAGAGTACCGCGTTTATCTATCTACACGTAACGCCTAATGTAATAGGTTACGCATAGAACGTACAATATCACTTTGAGGATAAGGAGCTGACCGTACGATGCAGGCACTAATTGTTATTGATTACACGAAAGATTTTGTGGACGGTAGTTTGCCTGTAGGACAACCTGCGATTGAGTTGGATGAACGGATCGCAGCAATTACGCAGGCATATGTGGATCAAGGGGACTTTGTTGTCATGGCTGTGGATTTGCATGAGGAGAACGACCTTTATCATCCGGAGAGCAAGCTGTTTCCTCCACATAATATACGTGGAACCAACGGACGACATTTGTATGGCAAGCTTCGTAGCCTTTATGAGCAACAAAGTGATCTTATCTACTGGTTGGATAAAACACGGTACAGTGCTTTTGCGGGCACAGATCTGGAGCTCAGGCTGCGTGAACGTGGTGTTCTGGAAGTTCATCTAATTGGTGTGTGTACAGATATATGTGTGCTGCATACGGCTGTAGATGCTTATAACAAAGGTTTTGCTATTACTGTATACAAGGACGCTGTGGCGAGCTTTAATCAAGCTGGACATGATTGGGCTTTGGGTCATTTTGAGGGAAGTCTTGGAGCCGCGGTACGGTCGGCTGAGGATACGGTTTTACGTCAGAAGAAGTAAAATAACTTAACGATTGTGCACCAATGTCCGATAACAAAATGGAGCCGGATATTGCTGAATCTGGGCAGATGAGGCGGTACGCTGCCACAAACCTGGGGACAGTCAGAGAGGATGATTACGATGCAGTCAACGAGCCTCGCATTACATACAGATAAATATCAGATTAATATGATGTACGCCCATTGGGTGAACGGAAGTCATCAGCGTAAAGCTGTGTTCGAGGCGTATTTCCGTAAACTCCCTTTTGGTAATGGATACGCCGTGTTCGCTGGTCTGGAACGCATTGTGAATTATATTGCAAATTTGCGGTTTACAGAAGAGGACATTCGCTATCTGTCTGAACAGGAGGAGAATTACGATCCCATGTTCATGGAGGCGCTGCGCCAGTTTAAGTTTGGTGGAACAGTCCATTCGATGAAAGAAGGGGCACTTGTTTTTCCAAACGAGCCTCTGGTACGTGTCGAAGGAACGATTATGGAAACGCAGCTTGTCGAGACGGCATTACTGAATTTTATGAACTATCAGACACTCATTGCGACAAAGGCATCGCGCATCAAGCAGGTGGCAAGTGACGATACACTGCTCGAATTTGGAACACGGCGTGCGCAGGAAGCAGATGCGGCGATTTGGGGAGCACGAGCAGCTTATGTGGCAGGTTTTGACGCGACTTCTAATATGCTGGCAGGCGAGCACTTTGGAATCCCGACGAAGGGAACACATGCCCATTCATGGGTGCAGACCTTTATGACGGAGCAGGAGGCGTTTGACGTGTATGCGAAGGTTTTACCAGACCAGGTTACACTGTTGGTAGACACCTTTGACACGCTGGAAAGTGGTGTTCCTCATGCGATTCGGACAGCAAAAATGCTGGAGAGTCAGGGCAAGCGTATGAATGCAATCCGTCTGGATAGCGGTGACTTGGCTTATCTATCCATTCAGGCGCGGGAAATGCTCGATGCTGAAGGCTTAGATTACGTACAAATCGTAGCTTCCAATGATTTGGACGAAAATACGATTTTTAACCTGAAAGCCCAAGGGGCACGTATTGATGTATGGGGTGTAGGAACACAGCTTATTACGGCTTCAGATCAACCTTCGCTTGGCGGGGTGTACAAGCTGGTTGAGCGTGAAGTGGATGGCGAAATGTTGCCGACGATTAAGATCTCGGGTAACCCAGAAAAAGTATCCACACCAGGCAAGAAGGATGTATATCGCATTGTGGATAAGAAAAAAGGGAGAGCTGTGGCCGATTATATTTCTTTCCCGGATGAAGAGCGTCCGCGTAATGGTAAGCGCCTGAAGCTGTTTAACCCTTTGCATCCGTATATGAAGAAGTATGTAGAAAATTATGAAGCCGTACCAATGCTTGAGCCTATTTTTATAAATGGACAGAAGGTATATGAGCTTCCTGAGCTGGATGAAATTCGTGCCTACCATACTTCACAGTTGAAACTGTTTTGGCCAGAATATTTGCGGAAGCTGAACCCTGAAATTTATCGTGTAAATCTGAGCGAGAAGGTATGGGAGCTGAAGCAAAAGCTGATCGATAGCTATATGCAGCCCGAAGTTGAAGAAAAAGAATAGTTGGAAGAGGCACCTCATGAATATATGGGGTGCCTTTTTGTGTCGCGGCATGTAGGAAATAGGAGCTTATTTATAAATTTCTCTCATCACATGTCGTAGCTCAGGGACAATAATGCGTTCCATTGCCAAACGAACGGCTCCACGTGAGCCAGGCATAGAAAATACAGCTGTCTGGCCCACAGTGCCAGCTACAGCCCGGCTTAAGATAGCTGCTGAACCAATGTCCTCAGCAAAGCTTAAATAACGGAAGATTTCTCCAAAGCCAGGTAGTTCCTTATCCAGTAGAGAGGAGACGGCTTCATATGTAGTATCACGTGGAGAAATACCGGTACCGCCTGTCAAAAGTACAGCCTCGATTTCATCCTGTGCCGCTGCTTCGGATACTAACTGCTGAATACCTTCGTAGTCATCTTTGACGATGACATATCGAACAACCTTATATCCATTGGTTTCTAGTAGATCCATGAGCAGTCGTCCCCCAGTATCTGTTTCCACGGTGCGGGTGTCCGAGACAGTCACGACCATGCAATTAACCTGTTGCGGGGATTCCTGTCGATGCTCCTCTACAGAAGACATATTCATTGAAATGCTCACTCCTTGATCGGTGGTTAGACATACACTTTTTACAATAGAGCAATGACTGAGTGTATGCAAGTCAGAAACAGGGGCTAAAAATCCATGTGATTAATATCCTTGCACTTGCACACTGGAATATAGTACACTTCCTTACATAAGTCGGGATTACTTTGTTTTTATTTTATTGAAAGCGCGCACATCAAATGATTAATCTCAAGGGTCAGCGGGTAATAGTACAGCAGGGTCAACAACTGGGAGGTAATGTAATATGAATCATTCATACCAACAATGCGTGGATGCTTGCCTGGAATGTATGAACGCTTGCAATGTATGTTACGTAGCGAGTTTGAAGGAATATGATTTAGCTATGCTGCGTGAATGTATTCGAGTGAGTAGGGAATGTGCAGAAATATGCGGATTTGCTGCTCAAATGCTGCAGCGTGGAACGGATTTTGCCGAGCAAATCTGTGAGCTGTGCGCCAAGGCCTGTGAGGTATGTGCTGCTGAATGCAGCAAGCATTCCCATGATCATTGCAAGCATTGTGCCGAAGCCTGCCGTCGTTGCGTTCAGGCGTGCCGCCAATTGGTGGCAGTGTAATTACATATATGGAACTAGTGCCTGAAGAGGAAATAATAGGTTGCTTTCTACTGAATAGGTTTGTATAATGATTGGAATTAACGTCATGGAACGGGAGAGTAGCAGCGGAGCCGTATCATTACAGCGAGCCGGAAGAGGTGAAAGCCGGTATGAGGTCCGATGTGAAGCGCACCCGGGAGACGGTTGATCCAACGAGCAGAATTTCTAGTAGATCAGCTCGGCAGACACCGTTATTAGTCATTGGAGTGAAATCGCGATTTGTGTAAGTTAGCTTTAGCTGCACAACCGATTTACGAAGAGTGGTACCGCGGGGATATTGAAGTTCTCGTCTCTTGAATTATTTCAAGAGGCGGGGGCTTTTTTTGTTAGATTCTATAAAAAGAAGGAGAGAGATCATGTTGATGAGGATTGCTGCTCAAGCGATATTGGCCCATACGGGCTTGGAGGAGAAAGAAATTTTATCTTTATTTGAGGTGCCTCCGCAGCCTGAATGGGGAGATGTGGCGTTTCCCTGTTTTGTGCTGGCCAAAAAGTTTCGAAAGTCTCCACAGCACATTGCACTGGAATTGGCGGAGCTAGTGAATCATGAAGAAGGTTTAACTGCTTCAGCATCGGGTGCCTATGTAAATATAACATTGGATCGATCTGTTCATATTCCACTTATGCTTGCTGAATTGAGCAAGGCCGATTTCCTCAGGCCCAATATCGGGCACGGACAGCGGGTAGTTATTGATATGTCCTCGCCCAATATTGCCAAACCGTTTGGTATCGGTCATCTTCGCTCTACTGTTATCGGTGCTGCCTTGTATCGTATTCTTGGTGAAACCGGATATGTTCCAATTAGTGTGAATCATCTTGGGGATTGGGGAACACAGTTTGGCAAGCAAATTGCGGCCTATAAAAGATGGGGAAATGAGGAGCAGCTACAACATGATCCGATTGGTGAATCGCTGAAGCTATATGTTCGTTTTCATCAGGAGGCCGAGCATAATCCGACTTTGGAGGATGAAGGCCGCGAGTGGTTCCGACGTTTGGAGCATGGGGATGCTGAGGCTCAACAACTATGGGAGTTTTTTGTTGAAGTTAGTCTGGGTGAATTTGATCGTATGTACCAGCGTCTGAACATTAC
The DNA here is from genome assembly GCF_037975315.1 of Paenibacillus sp. FSL P2-0322. Taxonomy (NCBI): domain Bacteria; kingdom Bacillati; phylum Bacillota; class Bacilli; order Caryophanales; family Paenibacillaceae; genus Paenibacillus; species Paenibacillus sp. FSL P2-0322. The sequence goes on from NZ_CP150243.1 coordinate 2,325,716, forward strand.
ATTTGACCATGTGCTGGGAGAAAGTTTTTACAATGATAAGATGCAGGCAGTTGTTGCTCAATTAAGAGCAAAAGGATTGCTGGAGGAAAGTGATGGTGCGCTCGTGGTTCGTCTGGAAGACGAGGAACTGCCTCCATGTCTTATTCTAAAAAAGGATGGGACCACCATTTATCCGACACGTGATCTGGCAACAGCGATTTATCGTCATGAAGTGATGAAGGCTGATCGGTTGCTGTACGTCGTTGGTGGAGAACAGAAGTTGCATTTTCAGCAGGTGTTTGCGGTGCTGAAGCATGCAGGGGAGGCTTGGGCGGAGCAATGTGAGCATGTGCCGTTTGGATTAATGCGGTTTGCGGGTAAGAAAATGTCCACAAGACGCGGAAAAGTTGTCAAACTGGAGGAGGTGCTGGATGAAGCTATAGCGCGTGCTCAAGCCATCATTACTCAGAAGAACCCCGATTTGCAGGAACAACAGGCAGTAGCTGAGGACGTTGGTATCGGGGCGATTATTTTTGGTGATTTAAAAAACAACCGGCTGAATGAAGTGGATTTTTCGTTGGAGGAGGCGTTGACCTTTGAAGGCGAGACCGGGCCTTATGTGCAGTATACTCATGCGCGCATACGCAGCCTTCTGGAGAAAGCTCACGCTCGCGTCGATGTTGATAATACCAATTCTAGCGACAACGCCCTTGTCCAAGATAGCCATTCTCGTGATTTGAATGACGTATCGGATGGAATGTTGGGTGACACAGGTTGGGCGCTGCTTAAGCAGTTGGATCGCTATCACGGACAACTGATACGTGCGGTTCGCCAACTGGAGCCTTCGGTAATTGCGAGATTTGCATTGGATACGGCCCAGGCGTTTAACCGTTTTTACGCCAAGGAAAGGATTGTCGATGGTGGACAGTGGCGTATTCAGTTGGCGGAACAAACTGCCGATATTCTGGCATGCGCGCTGCAACTTCTTGGTCTGAAAGCACCGAATCGGATGTAAGCAAAGCGAACAAAGGGGAGCGAGTTTTTGCTGGCGGGATGACTGCTACCCAGACCTGGATCTTCCAAAGGAATACTGTAAAAAAATAAATCGGTTACAGGCACTTTTGGGTATGTATAAAGATTGTGAGCAGAAAAGAGTTAGACGGGTACACTAAACGCAGGTATTCCACTGTTTTGCAACCAATTTGTGCATATTTGAAACATTTGATGCTTTTATTGCGTCGGTAAGTGTAGAAGCAAAGTAAACATGGAGGTGTATCTCATGAAAAAGAACAAAAGCGTGACAGCTGCCCTGCTTGTCATCTGCTCATTGGCAGTAGCTACGTCGGCCTCTGCTTTTCGTGATATAAAGGGAGCTGAACAGGAGAAGATCGTAAACTCACTTCAGGACAAAGGAATTATTCAAGGAATAACCAAGGATAAATTTGCACCGGATCAAACGCTCACGTATGCACAAGGAGTACACTTGGTTGTTCGTGCAATGGATCTTCAGGTAATGCCTGATTTCACAACGGGTTCCTTTGCAAACATTCCGGCTTCTGCATGGTATGCCCAGTCCTATCGGATTGCAGCCCAACACCAAATCCCTTTGTCACCAGATATTGATCCAAGCACCCGTATGACAAGAGAACAATTTGCGAATATTCTGTATAAAGCAGTGAGTGCAACGGGTGAATATCCAACTGTCCGTATGTTAATTAATGTAGCGGATGGCAAAAAACTAGACCAGGAATCAAATGCAGCCGTTCAATTCCTGCTATTGACCAAAATTGCAAAATTGGACGAACAGAGCAACTTTAACCCGGATCGTAAAGTAACGCGGATGGAGGCAGCAGAAATGGTCTATAACGCATCCGAATTTGTACAAAGTCATAAAACGGTTGAAGCTACTCCTGAAAATCCGGCTGAGCCTGTAGATCCGGTTCAACAAAATAACATTAGTATGAGTATAGAAAAGGCAAATGACGAGCAGAACAAAGTGACAATCACCCGTCTGCAGGCACCTAATCCAGGTTACGGCATTGAAGTGGATCACATCGACTACGTAGATGATACGAATGCAGTAATTTACTACAAGCTGACTAGTCCAAAGCCAGGGGAAATGAATATTCAGGTCATTACGGATACCCACACAAGCACATTGGTAGACAGCAAGTATAAGGTTACGCTTAAAGCAGTAGATGGAACAGTGCTTCCGCCCACAGGAACAGGCACGTCTGTAGCTAAATAAAATTACGAGCCCTATGTTATAGATATAAATAAAACCAGCGAGCCTCCAATTTGTAGGGGAGACTTGCTGGTTTTTTTCATACCAAATGTTAATCGTTAGCCCTAAGCAATAGGGCTATTCAAGCTTTAAATGCTGACTTTGCTTGCAAGTAGGTCATCTTGCGCAGCATGTGCAGAGGATGAAGCCGAATCTGTTGCAACTGTTCCCGACTGGAGCTGATACATTTGGAAGTAACGACCGCCTTGAGCCATAAGTTCGTCATGGCTGCCCCGTTCAACAATTTCACCCCGATGAAGCACCAAAATTTGGTCCGCACTGCGAATGGTGGACAAACGGTGAGCAATGATAAAGGTCGTACGTCCCTTCTTGAGTACCTCAAGAGCGGATTGGATGAGCGCTTCCGTTTCGGTGTCAATATTGGCAGTAGCTTCATCCAGAATTAAAATTGCGGGATCAAAGGCTAGTGCACGAGCGAAGGAAATAAGCTGGCGTTGCCCGGCTGATAAAGTGCTACCTTTTTCAATAACAGGCTCATCGAATCCTTGCGGCAAATGGGCCAGCAATTTGTCGGCTCCAACGTCATGCAGCGCTTTATTCACCTGTTCTCTCGTGATTCGGCTGTCTTCGAGACTGACATTAGAGGCTACCGTACCTGTAAACAAATATGGATCTTGAAGAACAATACCCATATGATGGCGAAGCCATTGCTTAGGGATGTCTTTGACAGATGTTCCGTCAATGGTGATCGTTCCTTTTTGCGGATCATAGAACCGGAATAGCAGGTTAATAATCGAACTTTTGCCTGATCCGGTATGTCCGACAAGGGCAACTGTTTGCCCGGGCTGTGCAGTAAAGGAAATATGTTTAAGTACATCATCCTTTTTGTAGGCAAAGGAAACGTCGTTAAACTCTACCTGGCCTTTGTAGCGTGGCATCGTGCCGTCCGTCACCGGCTCTCCAGTTTCGTCCATCAACTCAAATACGCGTCCTGAGGATACGATGGAAGTATCCAGTACGGCGAGTTGGTTGACCATACCCGTCATAGGTTGGAACAGTCGACCCAGCACATCGACGAAGGCATACAATACGCCTAGTGAAACAGCACTACCTGTAGTTCCGAGCGCCTCAGATCCGAAATACCACAACACGACGGCAAAGGCGAGATTTCTCAACACGTTGACTAAATTGTGCGAGGTGAAGGCGTTCAAATTCAGCATTTTATTCTGATGCTTCATATAATCATCATTCAGTTCTTCAAACTCTTGCTGCGTTTGTTTCTGGTGGCGGAATACGCGAATGATGGACATCCCTTGAATCGATTCATTGATAATCGCATTAATTTCACTGAGTCTGGACCGAATGATCGTATTATAGCGGGTGGCGACCTTGCGATACAATACAATCCACAAGATCAGTAACGGTACAATAAACAGAGAGATAAGACCCAGTCTGAAGTCCAGTAAAAAGAGTGCAACATATACTCCTGCCATCGTTACAATCCCTGAAGTGAAATTTGAGAGCACAGCCACAAACAAATCTTTGACTGCCTCAGTGTCATTCGTAACACGGGATACGACTTTGCCTGCGGGCAAGTTATCAAAAAAGTAAACTGGCAACCGCTGGATGTGCGCGTAGAGATCAAGCCGAAGCTTTTGAATGACCTTGTTCGCCGAGGATTGCAGCCAGTATGTTTTGCCGAATTCAGCAAAAATGGAAATAATCAGGAAGAAGCAATACCAGCCAATCAGCTGAAAGATACCGGGCATTTCCGGTTTGTAAAAGCTATACAGTTCATCAGCTGTCAGAGCCTTAGCTTCATAGCGAAAGGTGTCGGAGCCGCGTGTCACAGTCAGCGTTCCGTTCGTAAAGGAGCGGTTACCGTCAGCCACTTTAACCGAGCCATCGATAAATACGAAAGAGTTCCCAACTTGTAAAATCCTCGCTTCGCGACCTTTGGTCTCCCCGGACTCAAAGCGATCTTCACGCTTAAAGTGGGTTCCAGCATAGCTTACAGTTCCGTCCACACTAGTTGTTTCATAAAATGGTTTTTCAATAGCGAGCATATGGTCGTCAATCATCGTTTTGGCGATGAAGGGACCAGCGAGCTCGGCGGCTACTCCGATAGCCAAAGCGATGAGAGCGGCAATAAAGCCTGCTTTGCTCGTCAGCGCGTACTGGAATAGCCTTTTGCCGATATTAGGTTTCATTAGGATACCTCCCCTGAGGTCAGATCAGATTCCACTTGTTGCCGTTCATACTGTTGTCGGTACCATCCGTCAGCCTGAAGCAGCTCGCTGTGGGTCCCTTCCTCAATAATGCGTCCTTGCTCCAGCACGACGATCCGGTCTGCATGTTCTACAGCAGAGAGGCGGTGGGTGGAGATCAAGGTTGTTTTACCCGAGCGCTTACGTCGGATATTGTCAATAATCCTTGCTTCCGTCCGGGCATCTACTGCAGATAGTGCATCGTCGAGCAATAGAATATCCGGATCACCGATAAAGGCGCGTGCCAGCGAAACACGCTGCTTCTGGCCGCCGGACAGGGCGATACCTTTTTCTCCGACCAGTGTATCCAGCCCATCAGACAAGGTACCTAAATCCTGGTCGAAGGCAGCTGTACGGATAGCTTCCATAATGTCGTCATCATCTGCACGAGGTTTCCCGAACTGAATGTTCTCGCGCACCGATTTAGAAAACAAAATTTGCTCTTGCGGCACGTAGCCGATCCAGCTGTGTAGTTGTTCTACTGCAATGTCCTCCAAACGTATGCCGGAGATTAAAATATCACCGCTACCCGTCGGATATTCATGCAGTAGCTGTTTGAGCAGAGTGGATTTCCCGCTGCCGGTTCTACCAACGACGCCTAGCGTTTCTCCGCGTTTGAGCTCCAGACTCACATGTGACAGATTGTCAATAGTAGAAGTAGGGTAACGGAAGGTAACGTCTTTCATCCTGATGGATTCGAGGCGGTCCACTGGAACAGGTTGAGCTGCATCCTGAACGTCTGGCTGGACATCGAGAGTTTCATTGACCCGGTCCAGGGAAGCGCTACCGCGCTGCATAATGTTAATCAGCTCTCCAATGGCAAACATCGGCCAAATCATCATTCCTAGATACATATTAAAGGAGACCAATTCGCCTAGCGTGATATCGTTATGAAATACCAGATAAATACCATAACCGAGTCCAATGACATAGCTAAGTCCTACACATAAACGAATCGTTGGTTCAAAGAGAGCATCCATCCGAGCGACAGCCAGATTTTTACGAAATACATCGTCGGTAATATCAGCAAAACGCTTTTCGTCCATTCGCTCTTGCACATAGGCGCGAATGACTCGGATGCCTGCTACGGATTCCAACACCTGATCGTTCATATCACCAAATGCATCTTGTGCCAGTGTGTAACGCTCGTGAACGGCTTTACCGTAAATGCTCATAGCCAGTGCAATAAAAGGTAGGGGCAGGATAGCTGCCAGTGTCAACTTCCAACTGATTAGGGTACCCATGGCAACTAATACAACGCTCAGATAGACCGTAGAGTCTGTCAGTGTCAGCATGCCGAAGCCCGCTGTACTTGCTACGGAGCGAAGGTCGTTCGTAGCACGAGCCATCAGATCACCAGTACGATTACGTTCAAAAAATGGAGGGGTCATCCGCAGTAGATGATTCATAAAGCGTGTGCGCAGTAAGCGCTCCACCAGATTGGCACCACCAAACAGCTTGTGCATCCATATGTACGTAATGTAGTAGATGACGGCTAGAATGCCTATGATGTACAAAATATAACGCCAAAGTGAGGACCAGGAAATCGAACCGCGCACAATCTCATCAATGGCACTACCTAGTAGCCGAGGTGGAGCAAGCTCCAGCACACCAACGGCTATCAGCAAAAACAATCCAATGGAGTATCGGCTTCGTTCTCTTTTAAAAAACCAGCTTAAATTTTTAAGTACCGAAAACAAGAGGAATCCCATCCTTTCATGACAAGTTCTTTCGAGAGTTGTGTACCATTTTGAAGAAACAACAGCGACTTGCTACCACAAATATGATCCGGCAACAGGCGCAAAAAAGGCATACCGTCCGCAGACGATATGCCCTAAATCTCAATATCATATGGCGCGCAGGTATTTTCAGCACACTCACCACTGAAAAACTGCTCAAACGCAGGCAGCCACTCGTATTAAACCATACAACGTGAATGGCCCAATTCTGAAGGATGCGACAGGGGAGATGCTCCGGTATGAAGTTGTTGTGTTTGTAGATGTGGGTAAAATGCAATAGGAAATTTTAGCACCGGTAACACTCCTTTCTTCCTCAAAATGGGTTCATTCTAACATGAGTAATCGTTCGAATTGGTAATAAATTTCAAAATGGATCTCGTATGGTTGAATCTTAACACCCTTTTTTGCGAATTGTCAAACCTTTTTCAAAAAAATGTATATGACTTGTCCAAGAACCTCGCTGGGTTGGGACGGTTGGTGGTCATTCTAAAAGATGCTATGATATAGTTGGCAGACGTCATTGTACAAGGAGATGAGCATAACGTATGAGCATACAGGTAACTGAACCTGCGGCACAGTGGTACATTAAGGAGCTTAGTTTGAATCGTGGAGATTCGATCCGTTTTTTTGTTCGCTATAGCTCTGGCGGCGGGTTGCATCCAGGCTTTTCTCTGGGAATTGCCGTAGAGCCTCCGCAGCACCCCGTATTACAGCATGAAGCGGCTGGCATTACGTTTTATATGGAGGACCAGGATTACTGGTATCTGAAGGGCCATCATCTGGAAGTTAAGTATTTGGAGGAACATGATGACATTATTTACACCTATGTTGAGGATGGACAAGCTTAGCGCTCTACTGTCAATCATAGCGTGCAAATAGTTGTTCTTGGACAAGAAAAGCGGTGGAGTATCGTGTTACAGGAGATGAACCTGTACATGATGCTCCGCCGCTTTTTTGTGGTTAAGGCGGGTATGTCGTATGTTAAGGGTTGTTAAGTATCGGGCCATCGAGTGCAAAATCAAAATCATCAATGTCGTACACATGTACAGGTACGGAAGCTTCGATAATGCGGTGGATCCAGTCCAATTGATCCGTCAGAATAGGTAATGATTCACGTTGAGCTGTCAACACTAGTTCAGTCTCAATTGGATCAAAATATTCTCCGTAATGCGCAGTATCAACAGCATTAATGATAATGAGTGATGTATTGGCATCGAATAGAATAGGCAAGCTCTTGGCCCAAGGCATCTGAAGGGCACGCCGAATTTTTTTCTGATTCAACGGTTCCTCAAAATAACTGATCAACTCGCTTACCTTCCGCTTCACATGTTGATCGTCCATAGGATTATCCATGAGCGGCTCTGTGCTATCCTGGAATTCGTATAGCTCTAGCAGTGATGTGTAAGGCACTATATATTCCACAGGGGCGGGAGATGTAAGTAGTTGGCCGTATATAGCCACCATTACAGCTTCCGTTACAAATTGTCGAGACATCGGTCAAGCCTCCTGCATTTACCAAATTATGCGATATGAGTATACCACAAAGCGGGACTGAATTCAGCCCGACATGCAGATTGCTATCATTTATTCCTATATTTGTTGTACGAATTTAGCTGCGGCCGATTAACAAGGAAAGCAATCCGGCAGCAATCAGAGGTCCAACAGGAACTCCTTTAAAGAAGGCAACGCCAATGACGGTCCCGATCAGTAAACCTGTCACAATAATGGGCTGTCCAGACATCAAAGTTACTCCGCGGCCGCCAAGATAGGCTACCAAAATTCCGATACCAATCGCGAGCAGTGATTTCCAGTGCAGGAAAGACTCCATCACCTGATTGATACTGATTTTACCGCTGGCTAGCGGGGTCATGACCCCAATCGTCAAAATAATAATTCCGATTGTCAGGCCATACCTTTCAAGCCAGGGGAAAGCAGAATGAAAGCTGGTTACCCGCAGCAGCAGTAATACAACCATGGCAATAGTCACGGTAGAGTTGCCACTAACAATCCCAAGACCAGCCAATACCAGTAAGATAAGTGAGCTGTAATCCATACAGATGTTCTCCTTCGTTTATTTAGCTTTGGATATGTTCGGCGATTTGTCGCCCGTGCCAGCGGCCTGTTTCAATAAACACTTCATTGGCATTGCTGCCTGAAGCGATGACCCCAGCGACATATATACCTGGGATGTTCGTTTCCATCGTGGCAGGATTAAATTCTGGTTTGTCCAGATCCTCAGCCATGTGGACGCCAACAGACTCCAGTAGTTTTCGCTCCGGGTGAAATCCAGTCAGTGCCAGTACAAAATCATTTTCGAGCCGGAATGCTTCAGTGTCCAGCGGAGTGACTACGACATGGTCTGGATGAATTTCGGTAATACGTGCGCCTAAGTGCAGCGTGATCTTCCCTTTTTGTACCATACTGTCAAACAGTGGACGAACCCACGGCTTGATGTATTGGGACAACTCGCTTCGACGATATACCATATCAATCGTAGCTCCGACCCGCACCAATTCCATTGCAGCATCTACCGCAGAGTTACTGCCACCGATGACTGCGACCCGGGTTCCTGTATAGGGATGGGCTTCGCTGAAATAGTGCGTGACTTTATCCAATTGTTCCCCAGGAATGCCCAAATAGTTCGGATGATCAAAATATCCTGTAGCCACAACGACATAGCGTGACGAATACGTTTTGGTTATTTCCCCTTTGCTCAGGGTATGTACGGTAAATGTACCGTCATCCTGGCGATGAATGGACTGGGCCTCCTCATAATGCTGAATGTTCAAGTTATAATGAGTGGCTACCTTACGATAGTACGCCAGTGCTTCATGACGAAAAGGTTTATCATTAGGGGTGCTGAATGGAACATCACCGATTTCCAGTAGTTCGGCGGTGCTAAAAAACTGCATGTTGGTCGGATACAGAAAAATGGAGTGAACGATGTTGCTTTTTTCAATAATGACAGTTTGCAAACCTCTGCGGCTGCATTCGATTGCAGCGGATAGTCCGCAGGGTCCACCACCGATAATGATTACGTCGTACATTTGGATGAACCTCCAGTTGTATTGGTTTATTACGCCAGTTTTGTAGGGTTAACATTATTTTGACGATTAAAAACGGATCTCAGGATTGAAGCAAATAGCTCAGTATGTGAGAAGTTTTCAAATAATAATCCTACCGCAATGCGAACACAATATCCAGCCGTTTTCAGAAAGTGATGATGGAAGGTGAAGATTGACAGCTACTTTTAGTAAACATATAATTAGATATATATCTATTTTATGTGATTGAATTCGCTTGCATAGCAAGTATGTACTAGTGAAAAGAGGTGCAATAACGATGCAACTGGATAAAATGGTCAATTATCATAAAGCACTTGCTGATCCAACGCGTATGCGAATATTACTTCTTTTGTCCCGTGGGGAGATGCATGGCCAAGCTTTGGCGAAAAAGCTGAATTTGTCTCAGCCGACTGTTACACATCATGCTTCCAAACTCCGTGAGGCTGGGCTGATTAAGGAACGACGTGATAAAAACACGGTGTATTTTACACTGAATCCAGAGCTGATCCGGCAGCATGCCGAGGCGACGGTGCGATTTATTTTCGAAAAAGGAGAGGGGGAGGAAGAGATGTCAGAGTTGAATGAAACGCTGGAGGCGTCGGTCTTACGCAATTTTTTTTCCAAGGACGGCAAGTTGCGCCAAATCCCTGCGCAGTATAAGAAAAAATTAATCGTCCTTCAGATGCTGGCAGAAAAGCTGGAGCCAGGCCGCATGTATCCTGAACGTGAATTAAACGAGTGGATCAAGCAATACCATGAGGATTTTGCAACGATTCGGCGTGAGCTGATTATGCATCAGTTTATGTACAGGGAACGGGAAATGTACGAATTGAACCCGCGTGAGATGTGGACGCGCTGGGATCAAGTACACTAAACGAAACTTGACAAAGATTTCAAAAAAGTTTCGTGGGCAGCCTTGACAGACAATTGATGGACTTGTATGATAAAGGAAATTTTAGGAGGAGGCGATGTTATATGCGTACGAACATGAATGGATGGGTTCAGCAGCAGAATGACTTGTCTCCCGCACGGACGATGCACGGTTAAAGACTGTATAGATCTATAGTCTTGGCTTAGCAGTTGGTTGGCAGTAGAACCAACGAAATCCGCAGGGAGTGATTCCCTGCGGATTTTTTATGGTTAGGCATCTTGTTATCCAGTTGCTGGTTCTGGGGAGTGGTCTGTGAAGACTGCTTGCTTAAGTGAACGAACGGATCACATCGGCCTGAATCGTATACCCTCCGCAGGGAAACCCCTGCGGATTTTTTGCGTTGTTTGCATGCGGGGAGAAAAATGTATACCGATCGATCGAATAACACTACGATCAAAAAAATAATAATGATTTCAGGAGGAAAACAATGAGTATACATGAATACGGTTGGTCTGATTACTGGAACGGTTTTTGGGACCAATGGAAGCAAAGCTTTGAGGAACGCGCAGGAAATACACAGGTACGTCCTGCCCGCTTGATTGCCGATTATGGACAAAAGGTGAAGCTTATCACAATGGATGGAGAACGCTGGGGAGCGGCTTCAGGTAAGCTACGACATGCTATTGTCGATCCGGCGGAAATGCCTGCTGTAGGGGACTGGCTAGCAATCACTACGCCAGATGAAGTGTCGGATGCAGTCATCCATGCCGTCTTGCCACGGAAAAGTCGAATATCTAGACAGGCCGCGGGCTTTGAGACGAAGGAGCAGCTAATCGCTACCAATGTGGATACGTTGTTCCTTGTTAATGCGCTGAATCATGATTTTAATATGCGCAGACTGGAACGGTATTTAATTATGGCTTGGAACAGCGGGGTAAACCCGGTTGTCGTTTTGAGTAAGAGTGATCTTTGTGAAGATGTCGAACAACGGGTTGCTGAAGCGGAGGGAGTTGCCCCTGGTGTACCTGTTATCGTTATTTCTGCTTTGCAGAACGAAGGCAGAGAGCAACTGGAGGCGTTTCTTCAACCTGGCTGTACAGTTGCTTTGACAGGCTCTTCCGGTAGTGGAAAATCCACGATAGTAAACTGGCTCTCCGGATCTGAAGTTCAACTGACACAGGATGTGAGGGAGGAAGACAGTCGAGGCAGGCACACCACCACTCACCGACAGCTTTTTCCCATCGCAAAGCAAGCCGTTTTGCTGGATACACCTGGTATGCGCGAGTTAAATCTGTGGGATGATTCCATGGGTGTCGCTCATACCTTTACGGATATTATGGAAACGGCGCAGCAGTGCCGTTTTGCAGATTGCAAGCATAAGGGCGAAGCTGGATGTGCAGTGGAGGAAGCTATAGAGAGAGGGGAATTGTCGGAATCCAGAGTGAACAATTATCGCAAAATGCAGCGGGAACTGGAATATCAGGCGCGTAAGGAGGCAGACCGGCGCAGGAAAGATAGCCGTTCAAGCACAACCCCGGGTCGTAGGGATCAGCGAAGCGGCTGGCGACGTGATGTGGAGTGGTAAGCCGAACTGCAGTGAAGCATCAAATGTAAAAATATAAGAAAATCTATGTTGTAGTCGGCATATGGTATAAAGGGGTGAATATATGCCGAACTACAGCATTGTGGTGGATTTATCGGATCGTCGTTTATATTTGAAAGATGGAGATCAGATTGTTCTTAGTTATCCAGTCGGTATTGGCAAGCTGGCTACACAGACACCGCATGGGCAATTTACGATTATTAACAAACAGCCCAATCCCGGCGGCCCTTTCGGAGCGTTCTGGATGGGGCTGTCCAAGCCGCATTATGGCATTCACGGCACCAATGAGCCATGGTCCATTGGCAAGATGGTGTCACATGGCTGCATTCGAATGCAGAATAAGGATGTGCTTGAGCTTCAGGAAAAGGTAAGTATAGGCACGCCAGTCACGATACAGCCGTAGCGGCTAGACGATACTAGATTCTGTATCTACTCAGACGTGGATACCGCGTCATAGGCTGTATCTGTGAAGTATATTTCATGGCGAACGGCCGTAACTTTAAGTTAGATGCTGCGTTTAGTTACGATTTGGGTTGGATAGGGATACGGGCTTCAATCTGTTTGGAGCCCTCTTTGTCGTCTGCGGATTTGACTAACGGTCCCGAAAGACGTTCTCCTTGTGTACCGTATGCCTGTTTGGCGTTGGTCCACATATCTTCGTTTGGTTCGAAACTTATGACTATGGTGTAGCGGTTGGCAAGGCTCGGCTTTTTGACCCTCATGCTGAAGGAGCCGTCAGGCATAACTTTGGTTTGATCATCGTAGCCAAACTGCCATCGTCCCGGAAAATCAATCGTGAGTTTGACGTCCGACCCTTCCAGCAAATTGCTGCGCGCATATACATGATAATAGTTACCTTCTTGCTTCACATCAGGCTTAATCCACACTTGAGGACTACCGTAGTCCTTAGGTTTGTTCCAGACGGGCTTAACTAAAGGGGTATTGCGTTCTTGTTCAGGATCAAATTCAGCCCCAATCCGAACTTCATGCAGAAGCTGTTTGTTTTCTTCGTATTGATATACATAAGGACCTTCCAACTTGTTGCCACCGCTGCCATACAGATTTCGTATTTCATTGTCTTGGTCATCCGGACGGAACAGAACAGTCAGATCCATACTGCCCTGTATTCCAGGGCGTTGCACTCGGAGTACAAAACTTCCGTCCTTTTGAATAGTGGTCTCATCCGTGTACCCAGTTAACAGGGAGTTTTTGACCGCAAGATTCCCTTTGATCCGTGCTCCGGCTGGGAGGTTGGAATGTCCTGTAACTTTCACGGTATTTTTATCAATGCTAACGCCACCTGATATTTCGACATAGCTGCTGCCTTGCTGATGAACAGGTGTATGATTGGCAGCTCTTTCATCAAGGGATGATGCGCCTTGGTTGGGATTACCCGTTACGGTGTAGGCACGTGCTTCAGCTTCATGTTGGGCCATACTCCGGGTTGAAGCTTTTTCCCTGCTGCATGCAGCCAGCATCGTTAGGATTAAGAATGCACATAAAAGGTTCCAGCCTATTTTAGTAATCATGTGTTTACTCATGGTTTCTGCTCGCTCCTTGTCCATAGCTTCCAGGCTTAACGTGATAAAATTTTCGAAACTTTATGTATTTACCCTAATTAAAGGGTATGTAATCCCGTCTGCTTTATCCTATAAGGAACGTACCTGTTTAAACAACGTACAGAATGGTTAAAAATGGATAGCCTGATCATCCCCTTGAAAAGCAGGGGCAGCTTGCTGTAAAGGAGCCTGAGTCATATGTCCATTGACCGTTTTATCTTAAAAAAGCTGGACAACTGCCGGGAAGAGCATACACGCGCTAATTTACTAGAACTGTTTAGAATACGGATTGAGAAGGCGCAGAATAAGGAACGAGGCGGTAAAAAAGGTTATCGCAGAATACTTTAAATAGAGTCTGATCAAATGCATAAGCTGCGGTAAGTCACATGTATCATGTTTCAAAGCTGCTGATATGGAGAGGGTGCTGAAATGCCCCTCTCTTTTTTGTGTCTAATGTGGACAAAAAAAAGTCCCTCTTAATAGAGGGACAATGCCAATGAATCATTTTCACTAACGCTATGCAGGATGGCTTCACAACCGACAATCTCTATACTGATCAAAGAGTTAAGACATTTTTGAAGGGCACGTTTGCCGCTGGAGATTTTATTCTCCAAAGTGTTACTTAGAAGTTTTAAAGTTTTTTGTACCGGTTGCTTATTTTCTTGATTGAAGTATACGGGAATACGTTTGTTTTGAAATGTAATTAATGTTCTCACAAAAATCACCTCGCCTGAGTTATTTCATGGCTTTATTGTAGTGCCCGTTTCTTAAAATTACCTTAAAAACACCTTATAAAAACATAAAGGTCTGAAAAATTTACAAAGTGTTCACAACAATCTAGGGAATAATCGAATTTAGTTCTAACTAATCGACAAAATGACGTATATAGCCGTATTAGAAACGATTAAATACATATTATTGATACCAATGACTCTACTAATGTGAGAGAATATGACTAAAGTCGCTGTTTTATTTTTAGAGTGGGTATTTTGTAACAAATTGACAGTCTAATAGTCGGATGCTACAGTTACGATAGCCATATTTCCGTTGAAATAGGCTTTTTGCGTGAACTTTGCCATATATTAAGGATCGGGAGGGATGACAGATGATCCTGACCGTGCTTTCAGGACGACAGGAAACAGAGTGGTTTGACATCGAGGTAGCTGATGAATACTCGGTGGAACATTTAAAGTTGATGCTGGGTGTGCGCATTTTCGGCGAGCCTCCGGCGGAAGGCATGCAATATATTATGGAAGCAAAGTTCCCGGAAGGGCTTTGGTTCAGGGTGGGGGATAACCAGCTACTCACAGGATCAGGCTTACGGGAAGGCTGTACTGTGCGTATTCAGCGCGCTTTTTCGACAACTCAGGACGAAGCGCCTGTGTATGGAAGGCGTTCTCTGTTTCAAAGTGAAAAAAATGGGTAAATACACACATGAAATTATATGAAACCTTGGTAAAATGAAATAGTAAGCGAAAAGGGGGACTTTTGTCTTGAATGCATTATACCAGCGATCCCCGAGATTAAGGCCGGCGCTCCGAGAGGAGAAGCTGGAGATTTTACGGCCTCCGGCTGAGCCGAGCAAGCCGTCTTTTTCTATTATATCTATACTTATTCCGTTAATGATGACGTTGGTGACTATAGGCTTTTACGTATATATGAGCAAAACAGGCAAGATGGGTAACAGTAACTATTTGATGTTCCAGATGGTCACTGTGGTCATGATGCTTACATCTTATACGATTCCTTTTTTCGTCTATTTAAATAATAAGAAGGAATACAAGCGCAATCTGGAGGAACGGGACCGGATGTACCGGGAACAGCTTCAAAAGCATCGTGAAGAACTTGAAATGAAACGCGAGGAGCAAATTCGCACACTATATGAAATTCACGGTGACCCGCAAATATGCACTCAAATCGTCAAAAACCGCAATAGTTCACTCTGGGAACGATCACCGGAGGATGAGGACTTTTTGCAGGTGCGTATTGGGACTGGACAAGTTCCCTTTCATATTAAATTGCAAATTCCACGTCCAGATGGTTATGACCGAGATCCTTTGTTGGGAGCTGCGGATGAGCTGGAAGAGGAATTTCGTCTGGTAGACGCTGCTTCCATTGCATTACCGCTGTTTCAATCCAAAGTGGTTGGATTGGTCGGCGACCGGGAGCATACCCTTGCTGCGTTAAGAGTCATTTTGGCACAGGTGACGGTTCGTCACTCGCCAGATGAAGTGAAAATTGCTTCCTTCTATGACGAGCGAGAGGAAAGTGAATGGACTTGGATGCGCTGGCTCCCACATGTGTGGGATGATGACCGCATCCAGAGAATGATGTCAGACCGCAGTAGCAGTGCACATCAATTAGCTGATTTTCTGTTTGCCAGACTGAACCGTCGTAAAAATAATCGCAATGATCGCCAGGGCAAAGGAATGGAAGTCCCGTGTTATATCGTTGTTTTATCTGACACCCAGCTGATTGAGGAAGAACCGTTGCTGCCGTTGTTACTGGAGGACGGTCGAGCCATTGATGCGTGTACGATTGTGCTGGCTTCTCGTAAAGAGGCTTTGCCGATGCAGTGTCAGCTGATTGTGGAGGCTTCCAAAGAGCAGGGCGTATATGCCCGCAAATCAGAATCGGCGGAGGTTGAACAGCAAAGTTTTAAACCGGATCGTTTGTCAAAAGAGGAAGCCGATGCATTGGCGAGGTACATGGCTCCTATTCGCTTGAAGCGTTCCTCTGCTTCTGACATTCCCGCTGTGCTACCTCTGTTTGATATGATGAGCGTAGCGAGTGTGGAAGAACTGGACGTGGCAGATCGGTGGCGACGTAACCGCCATCCCGATACCTTACCTGTGCCGATGGGCGTGCGAGCAGGCGGTAAGAGGATTATGATTAACCTGCATGATAAGATAGAGCGTCAAGGACATGGTCCCCATGGCTTGATCGCCGGTACAACGGGTTCAGGGAAGAGTGAGGTTATCCAGTCCATCGTAGCCTCGCTTGCTGCCGAGTTTCATCCGCATGATCTTGCTTTTATGCTGATCGATTACAAGGGTGGAGGCATGTCCAACACGTTCGTTAACTTGCCGCATGTTGTGGGTACGATCACGAACTTGGACAATAATTTGATTGAACGTGCCAAAATATCTCTTAAAGCAGAACTGGTTCGTCGACAGAAGATATTGAACGATGCAGGCAATTTACAGCATATTGATGAATATTACAGACTACTCCGGCAGCGGCAGGAACAACCGCTGCCTCATCTGGTTATTATTATTGATGAATTTGCACAATTAAAGCGAGATCAGCCAGAGTTTATGGACGAGCTAATCAGTATTGCCGCGATTGGGCGGACACTAGGTGTCCATTTGATTTTGGCGACGCAAAAGCCCGCAGGTGTCGTAGATGATAAGATCTGGAGTAACTCCAGATTCCGCATCTGTTTACGGGTGCAAAGCGAAGGTGATAGCCGTGACATGTTGAAAATACCGAATGCCGCGTGGATTACGAAGCCGGGACGAGGGTATTTCCAGGTGGGTAGCGACGAGGTGTTTGAAGAGATGCAGTTTGCTTGGAGTGGTGCGCCGTATATAGGCAACAGCGATATTTCTTCTGCACTACCTGTACATGAAGTGAGACTGAACGGGAAACGTGAAGCGCTACTGACGGGCGGCGAACGGGCAAGCTCAGGCTTAAAAGGAGAAGAAGCCCCTAAACAGCTTCAAGTATTTATTGATTATATTGCGAATGAGGCTGCTAAGGCAGGGATCGAACGACTTCAGGGACCGTGGCTTCCACCGCTGCCTGAATTGCTGGATTTAACAAATCTGCCGGCATGCACCGAAATAGATAGTACATCATCACCTTTGGAGCTGAAGGCTCTTATTGGTCTGGTGGATGATTTGCCGAATCAGCGGCAGGAGCCAATTTATGCATCGCTGGATCATGGTCATTGGGCTGTGTATGGCATGCCGGGCATGGGAAAAACGACCTTTTTGCATACATTGCTGATGTCCACGGCTCAGCGTTTTGCAGCGAATCATTGGAACGGGTATATCATTGATATGGGTCGAACGATGCGCGACTTTGGGGAACTTCCCCAAATCGGGGCTGTTATGATGGCTGAGGAGGATGACCGGATCAAGCGACTGTTCCGTTATCTGTTCAAGATGGTGGCCGTACGCAAGGAAATGCTTTCCGAGGCTGGTGTCAAAACAATAAGCTCTTATCGACGTTCTGCTGTTGAGGATATTCCGCAAATTGTCGTAGTTATTGATGGATATCTTAATTTCCGTAATGCTTATCCAGATGAAAATGAACTGCTGGAATCTCTTTTGCGAGAAGGAGGCAGTCTAGGTATTACGTTTATCATTACAGCGAATCGGATTACCGATGTGTTTGAGAAATTCCGCAGTAACATACCGAATGCTGTTTCTTTTGAAATGTCCGACCCGAGTGACTATTACTATGCGGTAGGACGACCAGCCAAAACGCCAGGACCGTTAATTCCAGGCCGCGCTCTGGTTAAAGGGCATGTTCCTCCGCTGGAGTTCCAGACGGCATTGCCTTCACCAGGAGAAGATGAGGCGGAGCGATCAGCACGGTTACGCCGCAATATTGCTGGCATTGTGCACGAATGGAAAGGCAAGCACGCACCAGCCATCCTCCCATTACCTGAGCGGATTCCACTGTCGGAACTGCTTCAGCAGTGGGATCGAACAAGTGGACCATCGGGTGCACTTCCTTATGAAGTACCTGTAGGTCTACAGAGTGACGATCTTGAGCCTTTTCTCCTGAATCTGAAAGAAGGGCCCAATTTTATAGTGGGTAGTCCAATGGAGGGTGGAAAAACCTCTTTTCTAATGAGCTGGATTATATCGCTTGCTTATTACACATCACCCGATCAATTGGAAGTCTATACGATCGATACACGCTATGGAGGCGGAGGACTATCTAGATTACGGCATCTTCCTCATGTTAAGGCTGCTGCCGAAAGCGAGGAAGAAATGGGACCTCTGGTACAGAAAGTGTATGATATCGTTCAACAGCGGAACAAGGAGGGGAATGATCCCGAATTGCTACTGGTCATTGATGATGCGGATATGTTAAGTAAGCAACTGAACGATTTTATGATAAAGGATCAGCTCTCTGCCATTGTACGGTTGGGACGTGATCGCAATGTGCATGTCGTGCTCTCGGGTGTGCCATCTGATTTCCCTACCTTTGGTGTGGACTGGTTTAATGATGTCAAGGCAAGCCAAAGCGGTATGCTATTTGGAACACTAGATTCGAATGATCTATCGTTCTTTCGTATCCCTTATTCGGAGGCGAACGCCGCTGCTGGTGGCCTAAAAGTCCTGCCACCTGGGCAGGGATACTACGTACGGCGCAAATTTACCAGGATAAAAGCGGCAATTCCCTTCTCAGAGCAAGTGAGCTGTGAGGATTGGATAACGAAAATTCGTGACCGATGGCATGTTGTAGTTTGAAGGGAGGTGGCTCATAATGTTAACGTTTCAAGCTTCCAAGCAGAAGTTAATAACCCTCAAGGCGAAGGAACTGTTTTTTCTGGCAGGCGTACTGGGTTCTGACAGACTGCTTGGGGTGGAAGATCCGTTTAAGGGCTATCTAGCAGAGGAGTTGGCGGAAGAGTGGGAGCAGGTAAAAGCTACTCTTTTGGAAAAGGGGTATCTAAAGCGGGTAGATAAGGGCAAAGAGCTAGCAATGCCTCCTACCGTTTTTTCAAGAGTCGCTATCGCGGGATTATCCAACAGGGCTTGCCGTATACGCTATGTGCGGGGAGGTAAGCGGTTTGAAGGCTATCTCCATTGCACGAACGAGCGTGTAGTGGAACTCGTGAAATCCGCTGATGAACCCGATGAGTATCGACTGTACGATCTGGGAAATGTGGAAAAGGCTTGCGAGACATTGATTGATAAAATGGGTTGGGTAGATCGACTTGTGCCTGAATCCCCCGCACTTATGTTCTCCAAGCAGGCATTTAATAAAATTTACGAGCAATCGGCAGGAGAAAGTGTGTCTCTGATCAGCAGTAAACTGACCGAGGCTAGCGGAGATGCAGAGGGGGCTGCAAGACTGGCTCAGTCTTTGAGTTCTCGTGTAGCCGAAGGAGAACTGCAATTGCTGGTATGGAACGGCAGGGAGTGGGAATCACAACGGGCAGCCTTTGTCCTGTGTCCTGCAATGAACTGGATATTTCGGATGAGCTCAAGTGGTAACGGAGACTGGCTGATTGCAGCTATGGCTTCAAGGGATCAGTTTGTGGATTTATTATTAAATTGGTTGAAACAGTCGGCAGTGAATGAAGAAGTGACAGAAGAAGGGTGATGGATATGCGCATTCGAGTTGAACCGGATGTGCTTCGGGGGCTTAGCGGGCAGCTACAGCATGCGGCGGAGCAAATTCAACAGTTAACAGCAGGTTTGGAGCAGGCGTTACAATCGCTGGATTGGGATGTATCTGCACGCGAGGCGATCTTGAATCATTGGATGCAGGCCAAGCGGATGTCAGAACAGATCCATGCTTACCTCCATACATCAGGTACACAACTGAACCGAAAGGCAGAGCAATTTCAGTCTGTTGATCACAACTATCAAACGATTCTGTCATTTGCCAGCCAACCATTGGGACGACCCGTCACAATGCTCGATTGGTCGAATCAGCAATCACCGTCTATTCTGCCTGGGCAAGCTTCGGAAACAGGCAGTCTGATTTCAAACCCGCAGTCTGTCGTACATGCCATTGCTGGTGTACAGTCTTCGGATGTAGAAACGTTGCATCAGGATATTCTGATGCAGGCGTCTTCTAGCAGTCCGCAGGATTGGTATTTTACTGATCCGTCTACAACAAGAGATCAGCCTGTCGCTTAGTTGGGATCGCGTTCCGGGACAATCTGGATCGACTGCAAAATTTACTTGATTCGTTTCGCAGTTCCCGACTTTATGGGACTTATTAGGTGGTTGTTTTGTTAATATTATACTGTTAGGTGCTGTTTTATAGTTAAAAAGTGGGATTGTTACAATTAGGTCCTTTGCCTTTTGTAGGGAATTAAATAGCCATAGTACAATTTGAACTAGATAAAACAAAAACATTTTTATCATCAAGGAGGACGCAAAAAATGGCAGGACGCATTTTAATTACCCCAGAACAGGTTGATCAGGTGGCTAACCAATTTAAACAAAGTGGTGAGCAAAGCCAACAGATCGTTTCCAGTTTGACACAGTCCATCTCAGGTATGGAAGGTCAATGGGAAGGTATGACTAAACAACGCTTCTTCCAAGAGTTTCAGGAAGCTAGCAAACAAATGCAAGCTTTCGTAACGACTTTGAACAGCATCAGCCAAGAATTGACAGCTATCGCTAACAAATTCCGTACGGTTGACCAAACGAAATAAGTTGCCTTGCCTGATAGGCATTAACTTGTCATATACCACTCTATAAGAAGCAATATGTGAGCCATTCCTCACGGTTTGGCACAGGATGTTCAGGAAAAACCGGGCGATCTTCGGATACCCGGTTTTCTTGCCATCCATAGATGTATATAATAAGGTGAGGAAAACTAGCATACTGAATGATGTAAGGAGAGGGAT
Organism: Paenibacillus sp. FSL P2-0322; assembly: GCF_037975315.1. NCBI lineage: Bacteria > Bacillati > Bacillota > Bacilli > Caryophanales > Paenibacillaceae > Paenibacillus > Paenibacillus sp. FSL P2-0322. The sequence continues at coordinate 2,346,653 of NZ_CP150243.1, forward strand.
GTTTCATGTCTTTTCAACCGAATCCGGGAGACGAATTGATCATAAACGGCACAGCTTATGTGGTTGGACGACATCCCGCTGCACCCGGTTTAGCCTATGCTCAAGCAGGGCGGCAGGGAATTGTATACCAACTGAATGCCAAAAACGGAGCACCGCATGAGGCAAAAGCCCTTAAAGTGTTTTTTCCGAAGTTCCGCATCCCGGCTATGGTTTATCAATCTGAGCATATGGAAGCATACGGGGATATTCCCGGTTTGCAGGTATGCAAGCGTGATGTGCTCACTCCAGAAAGAAACGGAAGTCTGATCGCCGAGCAGCCTGATTTGCTGTATGCGGTGCTGATGCCATGGGTTTACGGTATGACATGGTTCGATTGTCTCACAGATCAGCGTCAGCTTGAGGCTTCCGATAGTCTGGCTTTAGCCAGAGCATTGGCAGGGATCGGTTCAGCTATGGAGCAAAAAGGATTGGCGCACTGTGATTTATCGGCGCCAAATGTGATGCTTCCGTTTTTTTCTGAAGTGGAACTGCCTCAAGGCACGTCAGCTGTGGAATTGGTGGACGTGGAACAAATGTATAGTACTAAAATGGATCGTCCAGACGCTCTATTGGCAGGTTCGCCAGGGTATGCCGCACATCGTACCGTCCACAGCGGGTTATGGAGTGCGTATGCAGACCGTTTTGCAGGGGCAATTATTATAGGAGAAATGCTGGGCTGGTCTGACCGTGTAGTAGTCGACAAAGCTTGGGGCGAGAGTTATTTTGATCAGCATGAAATGCAGACGCCTTGCGAACGTTATTTTATTTTACGAAAATCGCTTGAATCTCGTTGGGGCAGCAAGGTGGTAGAATTGTTCAGCCGTGCTTGGGAAAGTCAGGATTTAAGCAGTTGCCCTACTTTTGGCGAATGGCTGGTTGTACTTAATGCGGTTACTGAGCAGGAAATTCCAGTTGAGGCTATAGAACCGGAGCCTGTTGCGACAGAAACAATAGAATCGGCAGCGGTGGGCGGTCTTGCCAGTGAAGCTGCACCCTCTTTGTCAGCGCCTGCACCGCTCAAGGCTGAACAGGCTGCATTGCTAAATCAGGCTGCCCTGGAGCAGGGAGAGCGTGGGGTAACGGACAAGCTGTTCCGACAGGCACGTGATTTGGAGCAGCAAAACAAACCTGCTGCAGCGCTGGAAGTATACCGGTCGTTGTATCATTTTGTAGAAGATGGCAGTCCTCTGCATGTGGAGGTGTCGGCTGCGATCACAGGGCTAGAGGAGCAGTTGAATCCCAAGACGCCGGAGCAACCTGAAAAATCAAAAGCCTGGTATCGCTCCAAAGCGTTTATCGTGACAACTGCGGCCGCAGTCGTTCTGTTGGCAGCTGGAATCCCAGCCGTGAATATTCTTGCAGATCAGTCCAATCAGCGGCAAATCGAGGCGGCCAAGCAGGAAGAGGCAGCGAAGGCTGCAAAGGCGGCCGAGGAAAAGCTGGCAGCCGAGCAGGAAGCCGCTCAAAAATTGCTGACGGAGAAACAACGCCAGGAAGCGGAACAGCAGGCCAAACAGCAGGTACTTGCCGCTCAAAAGCAACAGGAAGAGCAGAAGAAACAGCAAGCCCTTATCGATCAACAGGTTAAATATGAAGCTTATCTCGCCCAAAAGGAACAAAATAAGCAGGCGGCTGCCAAGTTAGCGAAGCAAAAAGCGTATGATCAACAGGCAAAGTATGAAAAATACTTGGCTTTGAAAAAGGAGCAGGAAACCCGTGCCGCCCAGGAAGAGGCAGCTCGTAAGGCAGCAGCCGAGGCGGAACAAAAGCAAAAAGAGTCTATGCATGCACGAAACAAGGAGAACGTTCTTCAGCTTATTTCCCTGTACAACAAGGCATATGCCTCTCAGGAAGGTGGAAGCGCTGCGAAGGCAAAGAGCTTTGCGAAGCGTTTTAGAACACTATATGATAGTAATCCTTCTTATTATCGTTCGGTAGGCGAAGTGGGATATCGGGCTTCCTCGATCTATAATTTTTTAGGCGATACGAATTTTAGACTGCCTAAAATTTAATATTTCATATGTTTATATATGGGCGGAATGATAGCTACAAACAGATGAAGATAGAAGGTAACTGAGGGGAGCATGTACAAACCATGAATTATACAATACAGGCTTCACAACGCACTCCCGCCCTGATCATTTACCTGATTGACATCAGCGCGTCGATGAACATGCTGATGGAGGGGCGGCGGCGTATTGACGTTGTATATGAAGCTATATCGTTGGCGATCCGGCAGATGGTTTTCCGATCAACCAAAGGAAATCGGCTGACAGCACGCTATCGGATTGCGATTTTAGCTTATAGTGACGACGTGTATGACCTGCTGAATGGTGTCAAGGGAATTGATGAAATCGCGGCCATTGGTTCGTTGCCCGATTTGACACCCAAACGATTTTCAGATTCAGCAAAAGCCTTCCTGCAAGCTGAGCGTATTTTGCAGGCAGAATTACCAGGGATGCAGGACTGTCCTGCACCTTTGGTCTGTCATATGACAGATGGGGTTTCCACTGGCGATGATCCGGAACCGATTGCGAAGCGCATTATGAGCATGAGTGTACCGGACGGTAATGTACTGGTGGAAAATATATTTTTATCGGACAGGTTGCTGGAAACGCCTATTCAGGACCCCCGTCGATGGAAAGGTCTGACACATAATACGCCGTTGCAGGATGAACATGCTGTGAAATTGCGTGATATGTCTTCTGTGCTGCCTGAAAGCTATCGGGAAATGCTATTTGAGGCGGATTATCAGTTAGGTGAAGGAGCCATTATGATGCTGCCTGGAACCTGTGCGGAACTGGTGTCCATTGGGTTCCAAATGTCGGCTGCAACGCCTGTACGGTAAGGAGGTAAAAGCATGAATCCACTGCTGTCCCTGCTCCCCGCGAGCAAAAAAAAGGGAATGAATGCAAGGCTGACTCAGCAATTTGCTTACATAAGCTCTCAGACAGGCGATCAGCCTTTATCATCTCATCACAGTCGTTTTATGTGTCGTTATGGCTATGGAAGATCTGCCGAATCTGCCAGTATGGGAGAAAGCGGACAGGATTTTGCCGCAGTACGTATTCATAAATCCGTCTGTTGTTTTGTCTTGTGTGATGGTGTGGGGCTCAGTTACCGAGGAGATTTTGCAGCCCGCTATCTGGGTTCTTCTTTACTGGATTGGATGGAACGGGGACAAGATCTGTCTGCTGATCAGTTGAAGGTGTACCTTGAACGTTTGGCAGGTACAGCGGCAGAGGAACTGGATCGGCAGCCTCTGGATCACGAATCAGGCTTAATGCGTTCGGTATTGGAAGATAAACGTCGTCAGGGAAGCCAGTCCATGTATATTTGCGGTAAAATCGAACTGCCGAAGCGTGGTAGCCGTGGCCGTCTCCGACTTGCCTGGCAAGGGGATTCACGTTTACGATTATGGAACGGTGCCGAGGAAATCAGCGAGCTGTTCGATCATACCTTTTCTACATCGGAGCGCTGGTCTACAAGTCGTGGGCCGATTGGAGGGAAGCCTCATTGGTATGAAAGAAGCATACCCGCAGATATGCCGATGAGATTACAGGTGTATACGGACGGTTTATCCGATTTGGACCCCATTCGCGAGCCTGTCCCTGATGAGCAGATACAGGTATTGCTGGACGCATCCCATACCGGGGGACTTGATGATGATGCTGCATTTATTGAGCTGCAGTGGTAAATGAATAAGCAAAAGGACGTTATACAACCATGGTTATGGATGTATAACGTCCTTTTTTTGATGAATACATAGAAAAATACGATTCGTTAAGATATTTATAGAATGTAACGAGGAGGAGAAGGAAAGAGGCGCTAATGCGCATAATATTCGTCCTTTTCTTAAATATCGCAAAGGAATAGCAAAAAATGCGCAAAAATGGTGATTATAAAGTATATCCTTTTGGGTAATCTTGTGATTATACAGATTACTGAAAGGGAGCGATACATATGAGCTACACATATGCAGGAGGCGCGCGCTTTGAAGGCAAAACCGCTCTAATCACGGGGGCTGGTTCTGGGATTGGAAAGGCAACGGCCATTCAAATGGCCAGAGAAGGAGCGAATGTCGCTCTTTTTGACGTAAGTAATGAGCGCATTTTGGAGACGGAAAGAGAAATTAATGCCATACGTGAAGGATCAGCTCGGGCATTTGACGTGGACATTGCTGATCCGGTGCGTGTGGAAAAAGCAGTTCTGGAAGCGGTTGAATTATTTGGCGGTCTGCATATCATTTTTGCTAATGCCGGGATTAACGGGGTCGTCGGACCGATAGAGGATCTGAGCATTGAGGATTGGCGGCAAACATTGTCCACGAATCTGGATGGTACCTTCCTGACGGTGAAGTATACAATACCACATTTGAAAAAGAACGGTGGCGGCAGCATTATTATTACCAGCTCCATTAATGGAAATCAGCGCTTTACCAGCTTTGGGATGTCAGCCTACAGTACATCGAAGGCGGGTCAAACCGGTTTTGCTAAAATGGCTGCGCTGGAGCTGGCTAAGTTCCGTATTCGTGTCAATGTCATCTATCCTGGGGCCATTTCGACCAATATTGATGAAACCACGGAGAAATCGGAAGGGTTAAAGCAAATTACCATCCCCGTCAAGTTTCCCGAAGGAGGGCAACCGTTGGCAGATGGACCGGGTCAACCCGAGCAGGTAGCTGATTTGGTGACATTTTTGGCTTCTGATCATTCGCGTCACATTACTGGTGCACAAATTGTAATTGATGGGGCAGAGTCGTTATTGTTTTAGAAAATAGAGCATGCTCTGGGACGGAGAAATGTTTTGTGGTATCCTGAGTGTATTGTCTTGGTTACGGTGCGAATGTGAAGCTCACATAAAAACCCCGGATCCTTCGCACCTCGAAATTTGTCGAAATGGATTCAGATTAGCTTTCTTCGTTAGAAGTCAATAGTCGATTCAAGCTTTTTTGGCATCGTTTTTTTCGAAAATGCATGGAATTGATATCATTAGGGTATGAATTCCTTCATTTTCGCTGTCGCACTCTATATGAGTGCGTGGATTGAAATACGTTTTTCTTCCTCCTATATGGCATCGACTTCCGGTCGCACTCTATATGAGTGCGTGGATTGAAATAATGATAGTAAATAAAATCGCACTTAGAAACGATCCTAGTCGCACTCTATATGAGTGCGTGGATTGAAATATAAGTCAACCAAAATAATTCGTATTACCTAACCATGTCGCACTCTATATGAGTGCGTGGATTGAAATCTCATCCGTTTTTTCTTCAATCAGATACTTGGCCTTGTCGCACTCTATATGAGTGCGTGGATTGAAATAATCAATTGTACTTCCTGGTCGTCCAACTCAGGGTCGCACTCTATATGAGTGCGTGGATTGAAATTTTAAGTTTGGAAAGCACATCTTCCAAGGCTTGAGTCGCACTCTATATGAGTGCGTGGATTGAAATTGAGAAGCAGCATTAGCAGGATTAGCATTAGCCTTGAGGTCGCACTCTATATGAGTGCGTGGATTGAAATTCTCATACAGATTGAGGACGATTTTTGGAACAAGCGTCGCACTCTATATGAGTGCGTGGATTGAAATCTCACATCCAGCTAAGAAAGCGTCATTTGTGCTCATGGTCGCACTCTATATGAGTGCGTGGATTGAAATATTAGTAGCCCAACGCTTGGCGGCCGCGAGACTCCTAAGTCGCACTCTATATGAGTGCGTGGATTGAAATATTGATATCCCTCAACCAGAATGCAGTTTTGTAGTCGCACTCTATATGAGTGCGTGGATTGAAATTCTGACAAATGTTAATTAAGCAATGCCTCACATGTCGCACTCTATACGAGTATGTGGATTGAAGAATCTATAGTGATCCTAACCTTGCATAGCAACTCCCAGCAGACTTTACATGATTGGAGCCTTTAAGATTATTAGTTTAGTTCTCTCTAAAAATACTATTTCCACATGACTTAAAATAATATTTGTTTACATAACGAGAATAGATCTAATATGATTAGTAAGTAGAAGAGAATCTAGTGTTTTAAGCGGAATACAAGTCTCTTACAATAACCACCTAAAAGTCATAAAATGAATATAGAGCTATGGAGTGAAACCGTAATCCTTGAATTAAGTAGATAAGAGAGGAGAGGAAGGAGAATTACTACAACGCTAGGAAATTATATTAGTATTATTTATAAATTCACTTAACAACGGTAAATGTCCAAGTGGGGATTCTAGATGCTGTCGCTATTGTATCTTATGACACGATTACACATTTTAAGTATTTGCTCAAAGGGGGAAAATAGATGAATTTATTATCTATTCCTGGTTTATATTTTTATATCTATCTAGGTATAGGCCTTATCGTGGGATATTGGTTTGTATCTAAGGAATTAACTGAACGTGCACAGGAAATGCAGCAAGAGAACCCAGAGGAAAACGATGAGGAACTGTCAACAGCTAGAGAGGGTCTTTATCAAGCTCTACATGATCTTTATCATTTAATAGGTCAGAAAGGTGTTATTGCTGCGATCTATATTTTATTTATGCTTTTTTGGCTTCCGATGTGGTTAGTCATTACTTGGAAGAGGTTATTCACGAAGAAAACTAAAGGAGATTAAAAAATGCAATATATCGCCCACATACGGGAAAGCGACCAAGAGATTCAAACGGTTGCCGAACATCTATTGGAAACCCGACAATTAGCAGAAACCTATGGAGACAAAATAGGTATTCGACATATCACCGGACTCGCTGGCATGCTTCATGACTTGGGGAAGTACACGGAAAAGTTTCAAAATTACATACGTTTGGCGGTACAAAATCCTGACAATCCACCGAAACGAGGAAGTGTAGATCATTCTAGTGCGGGTGGAAAGTTATTATTTAATCTTTTTCACATTCAACCTAAAGGCACATTCGATAAGCAGGATTTATTTATCAAATATGTATTGACCGAAGTTGTAGCAAACGCTATTATTTCACACCATTCTTATTTGCAGGATTTTTTAAACCCACAGCTGGAATCAAGATTTTTGTATCGGGTGCGTGACCTAGAGATAGAGGGGTTTGAAGATGCAGTAACGCTTTTCTATGAGCAGGTCATGGAGGAATCTACATTTTTTGATTATGTGAATCAAGCAAAGGCTGAGTTGGATCAATATATGAACCGAGATGATGAGGCAGATTTTGAACTCAAATTGATGTATTTATCCAAGTTTGTGTTTAGCGCTTTGATCGATGCAGATCGAACCAATACTCGCTGCTTTGAAGAAAATAAGAACACAGGCGATAAGATCGCAGTTGAAGCAATGAATTACCAAAAGTTATTTCATGAGTATTACGAAAAATTAATGATGCACATCAAATCCCTACAAGCAGCCAAGGATGCCAATACACCTATTAATCTACTTAGGAAAGAAATGTCCGAACAATGCGAACAGTTTGCAGAAAGGCCCTCTGGAATACATACGCTCTCGATCCCCACAGGCGGTGGAAAGACGCTCGCCAGCTTTCGTTATGCCTTAAAACATGCTGTAACATTTAAGAAGAAACATATTATTTATGTCGTTCCATTTACGACCATTATTGAACAAAATGCCCGAGAAGTTCGCGAAATAATAGTGGACGATGCGAATATTCTGGAACATCATTCTAATGTGGTCATGGACGATGTAGAAGAGGGAGAGAGTAATGAGCTTGAAGATGTAGTTGTGAGTACGCGCCAAAAATTAAAGCTGGCTAAGGACAATTGGGATTCGCCGATCATTTTCACCACAATGGTGCAATTTTTAAATGTTTTTTATGCTGGCGGCAGTAGAAATATTCGTAGACTTCACAATTTAAGCGAGTCTGTCATTATTTTTGATGAAGTACAAAAAGTTCCTACTCACTGTATTTCATTATTTAATCAAGCAGTGAATTTTTTGAAAACATATGCTCATTCAGGTATTGTTCTCTGCACGGCTACACAACCCGAATTGGATTTTGTACATAACAAGCTAGAGATCGAACCAGATGCAGAAATGGTGCATGACCTGAACCATGTTATAGAAGCGTTTAAGCGGGTTGAAATTGTGGATAAAGCAACGGATATGAAATTTAATACGGAGAAACTTGCCGACTTTGTTGAGGAAAGACTTGCTGATGAACAAAGCGTGCTCGTTATTTTAAATACAAAAACAGTGGTGAAAAACCTATATCACAGATTAAAAGAAGAAAGCGGTACAGTCCCGATCTACCATTTAAGTACATCCATGTGTCCAGCTCATCGCAATTCCATATTGGAGAAAGTTAAAAATCACCTGCAACATAAAGAGCCTGTCGTTTGCATCAGTACACAATTAATTGAAGCGGGAGTGGATATCAGTTTTAAGTGTGTCATTCGGTCCTTGGCTGGTTTGGATTCCATTGCTCAGGCGGCGGGCAGATGTAATCGCCACGGAGAAGATAGAATGAAGCAAGTATATGTCATTGACCATGAAGAAGAAGATCTCAAGCGATTAAAAGAAATCAGAATAGGTAAAGAGATTTCCAGAAAAATGTTCATTGACTTAAAACGTAATAAAACTTGCTTAGGCGGAAACGTATTATCAGCTCAGTCCATGGAAATATATTTTCAAAAATATTATTCCGAGTTAAAGACCGACTTAAATTATTTTATTCCTAAATTGAGAAAAAACATGACTGAACTATTATATACCAATCGTATAGAAAATACTTATTTTCAATCTTATTGCAAAGAAAATGAGACGATTCTTCCCTTATTCTTAGCGAATAGCTATAGGACCGCAGCGGACCATTTTCAAGTCATTGAGGATCATACTACGGCGGTAATTGTTCCTTATGGGGATGGAGAAAAAGAAGGAAAGGAGATCATCGCGGACCTAAATGGACAGCAAAGCATAGAAGACCTTACCGATTTGTTACGCAGGGCACAACAATTCACTATTAATATATTTAACTATGAGAAAGACCGATTAGATCAAAATAAGGGGTTAGTTTCTTTTTTGGATGGAAAAATATATGCACTAACCGATGGAGCTTATGATGACAGTTATGGACTTAACCTTGAAAATGACAGTCTGCATAGTAGATTTATCCTTTAAAAACACTTTAATTGGGTCTAGGGACTTATATTCTACATTGACTGACCCTGCCAAAAGTAATATTCTGGTACTGGGTTTAGAAAAAATAGTCATAGAAAGGAGGTAAATGCTAGTTGAGAAATGCGATCGAATTTAAAGTTTATGGAGATTATGCACTGTTCACAGATCCACTAACCAAACTTGGTGGTGAGAAATTAACTTATAGTGTCCCAACATATCAGGCGTTAAAAGGTATTGTCGAAAGTATTTATTGGAAGCCTACGATTATGATGGTAATAGACAAAGTTCGTGTTCTTCATGCTATTCGGATGGAATCCAAAGGCGTTCGCCCCATCGAATATGGCGGTGGTAATACCCTTGCTAATTATACTTACTTGAAAGATCCCTGTTATGAGGTTCAGGCTCATTTTGTATTTAATCCGCATCGTCCCGAGATGGAATATGACCGTAATGAGAATAAGCATCATAACATTCTCAAGCGATCATTACTTGCTGGTGGACGTAGAGATATTTTTCTAGGTACACGAGAATGTCAAGCTTATGTAGAGCCTTGTGAATTTGGTATAGAAGCAGGTTTCTACGATAATTATGGTGACATTCATTTAGGCAATATGGTACATGGGATTAACTATCCAGATGAGACAGGCAGGGATCAAATGGAAGTCCGTTTGTGGAATCCAGTAATGAAGGACGGAGTCATTGATTTTATTCGGCCGGAAGAATGCACACAAGTTCGCACAATAGCGAATATGCAACCTAAACGGTTTAATGAAAATAACGTTCAATCCGCTGATGAGCTGCTTGCGCAATGGGAAGGGTGGGAAATTAAATGAGCTGGTTGTTAAATTTATATGAAACGTATGAATCTAATCTTGACCATGTTGGTGTGATTGAGAAGAAACATAATGATCGTGAATATACATTGTTGCCTATTTCCCACACGACCCAAAATGCGCAGATCGAAGTCGAAGTTACAGAACAAGGTGATTTTCATTCAGCCAGGATATTGGATAAAAATGAGTTTAGTACATTGATTCCTTCTACTGAAAAATCCGCCAGTAGAGCCGGCTCTGTCATATCGCCTTATCCGCTGCATGATAAATTAAGCTATGTTGCCGGAGATTTTGTAGCATATGGTGGAAAAATAAAAAAAGAAGAGCCATTTTCTGCTTATATTCAGCAGTTAGAAGGCTGGGCTACTTCAGATTATGCAACTTCTAAGGTGAAAAGCATATATCGTTACTTAAGCAAGCGCCGCCTGATTAAAGACTTAGTAGACGAGTCGATTTTATATCTTGATGCGAATCAGAAATTAATAAGTACATGGGACAAGAAGTACGAACCTATACATGGGGAAAAACCACCTATATTTACAGCGGTTCCTGGTGAACAAGAGAGCGTATTCATTCGTTTTAATGTGTACTCTCCAGATAAAGTTTTAGCTAAAGTTTGGGAAGATAAAGAAATGTATGATTCATTTGTTGGTTACTATAGCCAGTTGCTGGGAGAAGAAGACATTTGCTATGTTACTGGAAAGCAGCTCCCTAGCACAGACAAGCATGTCAATAAAATCAGAAATTCTGGGGATAAGGCGAAGTTAATTTCCGCCAATGATACGAGTGGATTCACGTTCAGAGGACGATTTTCCCACAGTCATGAAGCTGCAAGTATCAGCTATGAAGTATCTCAAAAGGCTCATAATGCCTTAAAATGGCTCATTAACCGTCAAGGTAAAGTCATGGAGCAACGTGTTTTTCTAGTGTGGGGAAATGATGAACCGAGTATTCTGAATTTTACCGAAAATGATAATATCTTTGCAATGGGCTTGCCATCCAAGGCTAAAGAAATAAAAAGTCATACAAACGAAGAGTTTGCTTTTGAATTAGCCAAAGCGTTAACGGGTTATGCCAATACACTAGCTGTCAAATCTAGTTCCAAAGCAAAAGTCAATATTCTTGTACTTGACTCAGCAACAACAGGACGGATGGCTGTGATCTATTATCGGAATTTGGATAAAAAATTGTATTTTGAAAAGCTTATTCACTGGCATTCCACCTGTGTATGGCTTCATCGCTATCAGAAGGATGAGCAAGGTGAATATTTACAATTTTGGGGTGCTCCAGCAACGAAAGATATTGCTTTTGCAGCATACGGTTCAAAGGCTAATGATAAACTCGTTAAGGGTTTGATGGAACGAATGCTCCCCTGTATAGTAGATGGTCAAAACATTCCTCAGGATATTGTGAGGAGTGCTATTAACCGCGCCTCTAGCCCGGTATCCATGGACAAGTGGGAATGGGAGAAAACACTGAGCGTGACATGTGCTTTGGTTAACCAACGGGAGGGATACAATGTGGCATTAGATAAAGAAAATATGGATCGCAGTTATTTATTTGGCAGACTGTTGGCGATAGCAGATGTGATGGAACGAAGCGCATTAGACAAGGATGAGAAACGATCTACAAATGCAATCCGATATATGAATGCATTCTCACAACATCCAGAAAGAACCTGGAGGACCATTCAGAATGCCTTGCAGCCACATCAGGCCAGACTTGGTAAACGCTTAAGCTATTATTCCAATATGATTGATGAAGTGCTTCACAAAATCCCCTTCAACGAATTCAACAATAAACCATTGACCGGGAAATACTTGTTAGGACTCAGTAGCCAACGCTATGAAATCTACCATAATAATCATAAAAAAGATCTTGAGGGTAATAACGACAACAAGAGAACAACACCTTAGACATGAATGAACAGCAGGAATCCTAAGTAACTTTAAAAATATGTAGGTACATTAAAGGAGAGTAATCATATGTCCGTGTTGGATCACAAAATTGATTTCGCAGTTGTATTGTCGGTTACTAGAGCAAATCCCAATGGCGATCCCCTGAATGGTAATCGTCCGCGGCAAAATTATGATGGTTATGGTGAGATTTCAGATGTGGCTCTGAAACGAAAATTGAGAAATCGTCTGCAAGACATGGGAGAGTCTATTTTTGTTCAATCGAATGATCGTAAATCGGATGCTTTTAATAGTTTAAGAGAACGTGCAGATGCCAATCCTGAATTGGAAAAATTCTTCAAGGGCAAGGAAGGCTCAAGTGATGAATTTGCTAAAATTGCCTGTCAGGAATGGATAGATGTTCGTAGCTTCGGTCAAGTATTTGCGTTCAAGGCGGCGAGTAAGGGAGCAGGAGTGTCCGTTGGGGTAAGAGGGCCTGTATCTATACATACGGCAACCAGTATAGATCCTATTGATATTACAAGTATGCAAATTACAAAAAGTGTAAACTCCGAACCAGGGAAAGAAAGAGGTTCCGATACGATGGGGATGAAGCATCGGGTGGATTTCGGCGTGTACCTTTTCAAAGGAAGTATCAATACGCAGCTAGCTGAAAAAACAGGGTTTACCAACGAAGATGCTGGAAAGATCAAGGATGCGCTGATTTCGTTATTTGAAAATGATGTCTCATCCGCTCGTCCTGACGGTAGTATGGAGGTTCATAAAGTCTATTGGTGGGAGCACAATTCCAAACTCGGAAAATACTCATCTGCTAAAGTACACCGATCTTTGGAAGTGAAACCGAAAGAAAATGTAAGTGCAATCGACAAATCGTTTGATACACATTATGAATGTATATTAACACCGCTCGAAGGCTTAGAGGTCCAAGAGTATGCAGGTCTATAACGAAGAAGATTATTTGCTGCTGTCCGGTTTACAGCATTTTAATTTTTGTAGAAGACAATGGGCGCTTATTCACATTGAGCAGCAATGGGAAGAAAACGTGCGGACGATTGAGGGCAATCATTTGCACAGGAAAGCCGATCAGCCCATGATTCGTGAAAAAAGAGGGGATAAGCTCATCGTACGCGCGTTACCTATACATTCCAGAGAACTTGGAATTACGGGAATCTGCGACGTGGTAGAGTTCATATGTGATCCCCTTGGTGTTCCGCTTGCAGGAGAGGAAGGTACCTACCTTCCTTTTCCTGTTGAATACAAGCGTGGCAAACCAAAACGAAATGACTCGGATCATGCACAATTGGTCGCACAAGTGATGTGTCTTGAAGAAATGCTCGTGTGTGAGATTTCAAAAGGCTACTTTTATTACGATGAGATCAAACACCGTGTAGAGGTCATCATCACGGCGGCTGACCGAGAGCGTGTGCTTAGAAGCTTGCAGGAAATGCGGCATTATTTTGAGCGAAATCATACACCTAAAGCCAAAGCGGGACCACACTGCCTGAGCTGCTCACTACATAACATATGTGTTCCCGAAATATTGAATAAAAAATCAGTTTCAAGCTTTATTGAAAGCAGGATAGCTGAATGAAAAAATTACTAAACACATTATTTGTGACCATGCCAGATACGTACTTGTCACTAGATGGGGAAAATATCGTGGTCAAACAAGAAGAGTCCATTCTTGCACGGTATCCTTTGCACAATTTGGAGGCGGTTTGCACTTTTGGCTATTCAGGGGTCAGTCCAGGCCTCATGGGAGCTTGTGCAACACGCAATATAGACCTAACCTTTATGACACGAAGCGGACGCTTCTTGGCGAGAGTTACCGGGGAAAGCCGGGGAAATGTGGTACTTAGAAAAGAACAGTACCGGATTTCCGATGATGATAGAAGAAGTGCTCTTGTAGCCAGAAATATGATTATAGGCAAAATATATAACCATAAATGGATTTTGGAACGGGCAACGAGGGATTATCCACTTCGTATTGATACGGAACGCATGAAGAAGGTGACCGCTTCTTTGACAGAGATCATGAAGCAAGTCCGAGAAGTGGAGGAACTGGACATATTACGCGGTTTGGAGGGGACGGCGGCAGTTCAGTACAATTCCGTGTGGGATGATCTGATCTTGCAGCAAAAAGATGATTTTTACTTCCATGGGCGCCATAAGCGCCCGCCGCTAGATAATGTGAATGCCCTATTATCTTTTGCCTATACACTGTTATCCAACGATATGAAATCTGCACTGGAAGCTGTCGGTCTGGATGCTTATGTAGGTTTTCTGCATCGAGATCGTCCAGGGCGAGCCTCCTTGGCACTGGATGTGATGGAAGAGCTTCGAGGAGTATATGCCGACCGTTTTGTCCTTACATTGATTAACAAAAAATTGATTCATGGGAAAGGATTTTACAAAAAAGAAAACGGGGCTGTGATGATGGACGATGATACGAGGAAAATCGTATTGAAGGCATGGCAAGAACGAAAACAGGAAAAAATGATTCATCCTTATTTGAATGAGAAAATGTCTTGGGGACTGGTGCCCTATTCACAGGCTTTGCTCTTGGCTAGATATATTCGGGGAGATCTGGACGAGTACCCTCCATTTTTGTGGAAGTAGGTGTGAACACTTGCTCATTTTGATCACGTATGATGTAAGTACAGTAGACAGAGAAGGTAGAAAAAGACTGGCAAAGGTTGCGAAAAAGTGCGTAGATCACGGACAAAGGGTGCAAAATTCTGTGTTTGAATGTATTTTGGACTCGACCCAGTTCCGCAGCTTAAAGTATGAACTCGAAGAATTAATAGACCCAAAAGAAGACAGCTTGCGCTTCTACAACTTAGGAGATAACTACAAGAAGAAAGTAGAGCATATAGGGGCAAAGGAAGCTTACGATATGGAAAGCCCACTAATTTTATAAGGTGCGAATGTGAAGCTCACATAAAAACCCCGGGTCCTTCGCACCTCGAAATTTGTCGAAAAGCATTAGAATGCTGTCTATGAGAAAAAGTCAATAGTTGATACAAGCCTTTTTGGCATCAGTTTTTGCGACAATGTGTGGAATTGATATCATTAGGGTATGAATTACTGCATTTTCGCTGTCGCACTCTGTATGGAGTGCGTGGATTGAAATACATGCACGATTAAGCCCCATTGAGTCTTAATCAGAGTCGCACTCTGTATGGAGTGCGTGGATTGAAATATTACGGTTATCTTCGATTTTTACCACATTTTCTCCGTCGCACTCTGTATGGAGTGCGTGGATTGAAATCAGTCCTTCGGATCAGGAGCAATAGGCATAGCCTCGTCGCACTCTGTATGGAGTGCGTGGATTGAAATAATCATCATCATCTCCTCTTATTTTCTTAATAACGGTCGCACTCTGTATGGAGTGCGTGGATTGAAATCGATCATCGGTGACGAAGGCGTGGTGTACTACCCAAGTCGCACTCTGTATGGAGTGCGTGGATTGAAATTTTGTTTTGTGTAACAAAGAGGGTATTGCATAAAAGTCGCACTCTGTATGGAGTGCGTGGATTGAAATTTGATCACTATATAGCCATCCCTCGTCCCCTCTTAGTCGCACTCTGTATGGAGTGCGTGGATTGAAATTATATTGAAAATTGCACAGGGTCCGGGAATGTTACGTCGCACTCTGTATGGAGTGCGTGGATTGAAATTGTTTAGAAGTGTTAAATAATCCCGATGTTGTACGCGTCGCACTCTGTATGGAGTGCGTGGATTGAAATTCTTGATCTGGTTCGGGGTAGCTTGGGGAGTCATTGTCGCACTCTATATGAGTGCGTGGATTGAAATTTCACAAGTACCGCTCCCATCGAAATGAATAGAAGACACGTTGCGGAATTGAATCGCACAAGGGTTCTGACCAGGCTGTTATTGTTTCCGTTGATTGACTGGTTCTTTGCCGTCTGCACGTGCCATAAAGCCCCGGAATAACTCGGGAAGTGCCTCTGGATATTGCTGAATTACAGGAGCTCTGCTGCGATCTGTTTGAGCACTGGCGGTGTTGGGATGAGTTGGCCGTCACCTTTGTTGCCCTTGATGTAGGCTTTATCCTCGTAGGCATAATATACATCGCCTTGGCCCTCAACGACCGGGTAGCCGCTCTCATCATCAGTTAAAGATGTTAGCACGTGATTGCCATGTTGTGCGGCGTGCTCCTCATCATGCAAGCGCAGGATGCCGTCCTTACTTAAAAATGCGAAACGTGGTTGTGTAGTAGACACAATCATGTCCTCCTGAAATGATTTTTTTGAGAAATCAAAAAGGCCGACACATTGGGCGACCTGATTCACCGAGGCTGAAAAGCTGCGATGTGTTCCTTATTTGATTTTCAATGATACAAATTTACCATATGAAAAGTCGAGTGTTGGGCCTTAAAGGACCAAATTTAGGCCAATTATAGGCCACAGAAAAACTTTTCTGCGAAAATAGGTTATATTTGTCATTCATGTATGATAGTATTGTATTTAGCTGGCCAGCTACCAAGTTTATGTAATCTGGAGGATGAATGAATGAAAAAGCTGTCTGCAACCTTGCTGACACTCATTTTTTTATTGGTATTTTCCATCCCTGTATCCGCAAATCCAGCAGAGTCAGACTCACACGGCTTAGAACCCTTTAAGGATGCTAGTACAAAAAGCGAATCGGAAATTGACGGTTATTTAAAACAAATGGGCTTTACTGACGAAGAATTAGGTTTCACTCCATTGGAATTAAAAAAGGACATTGCGAGTAACGGTGGCACTAAGATAAAAATTGAAGAGTTAGACCCTGAAGTTGTCATTAAAGATGAAAATGGCAAAACAGTCGCACCATCTGATAAAATTTCTACTCAAGATGTAAAAGATGGAATCTTCAAAATGTACGGATATGCATTTAAACTCGAATCTCCGAACAGTAAAGAAAATGCCTACCATGTTTATGCTTCTTATAACTGGGAAAGAGGTCCTTTGGCTTATTACACTGATACATTGGCAATGGCTTGGCAAAGTAAAGTTACTCCTTATCGTTCTCCATATAGTGTCCATAACTGGAGAAGCGGATCGCACCTTTATCAGTACGAAAACCAACTACAGAAACAACAAATTGAGGGTGACGCCTTCGAGGTAGATGTTTTAGGATATCCAGATCCGCAAGATGGATTTGCCAGACAAGAAGTAAGAGCTCCTAAATCACTAACTGGCCAAACAGGCGCAGTGGAGATTGCTTATGCTCACAAGACTATTCCTGGTGTGGCATTGGCAATACTTAACTATTTCAGCATAGACTTCTCTGGAGCAGGACAACAAGAGTACCAAGACAGATTCAATTTTACTTACTAAAATAATTCACAAAAAAATAAAGGTACCGGGATAAACTTTGCCCGGTACCTTTAAATAAGTTGGAGGTAATAAAAATGGTCTATCTATATATGCTTGTCAGTCTCATAGTGTTTTATCTCGTAGTTTTCATTCTCTCTCTGTTCAATATTCATATAATTAAAGGTGATGAAACTACCTATATTTTACTGGTCCTCATAATCGGAATCCTTCTTCACAATTCTGAAAACAAAAAAGATAAGTAGGCATGCACCAATAAATTCGGCTATATAACCTCTCTACATACCCCACCTCATATACTTCGCCTCCAGTTCTGCCTCCTTGTCCACGTTGTATGTGGCGATTTCCTCCGTCTGCTTGCTGATCGCATTTGTAGATTGATGTTCTCTATATGAATACGCCTGAGTGGTTGTTGCTTCCCGACGAACAAAACCGATCTGACGATACTGCCGAACTGTCTCCAAATATTCCTCCACCGCAAGACGGGTGGCTTTTTCGTCGATCGGCAGAATATGAGGGCGTACAGGGGATAAAATGCGGAAGAACCACCGAAGGATGAAAAATCCAGTGCGGTGGTTCTTTTTTTTTACTCGTCTTGTATGCCATCATTATAGGGGGAGGGGATGAAGGATGTTCCAGGATTTCAAGCTCGTAAGTGACCGGCCGGTCTCGATACAAGTAAAAGAATACGTCAATCGTTTAATTATAAAAGGGGCGCTTCAGGCGGATCAGAAGCTACCTTCCACACGAGAAATGAGCGTTCTGCTTAAGGTGAGCCGCAATACAGTCATTGCAGCCTATGAAGGCTTGGAGGATGACGGGTTTACGTATGCGATTCCCGGAAAGGGTAGTTATGTGGCCGCCATGGTGGGCCAGTCGGCCGTAGATAACGGAGGATCTGACGGTTCTGCCACCTGGGAGATCGACTGGAAGGCAAGAATGAACGAGTATGCTGTATCGGCTGTTGATCTGGATATGATGAAGCAGGGCATTCGTGCCCAAAAGGGAACTATCTCGTTCACAAGCATCGCTCCGGATGAGCAGCTGTTTGATCTGGGGGATGTAAGGCGAGCTTTTATGGATCGGATGGCAATCGAAGGGCAGGTGCTGCTCAACTACGGCTATGCCAAGGGCTACAAGCCGCTGATTGATTATCTGATGCATTATATGGAGAACAAAGGCGTCGATATAATTGGCAAGGATATGCTGATTACAGGCGGGTTTACAGAAGGCTTTGACATTGTGCTGTCGGCTTTACGCCCTTCTGCACGCCGTGGAGCGGCAATTTGTGAAAATCCGACCCATCACACAGCGATCAAAAATTTGAAGTTGCAAGGATTTGAGATTACCGGCATTCCGATGGAGTGTGACGGTATTGATGTAGAGCGGCTAGAGGAGGTACTGCAGAACAATAGCTTCGATTTGGCCTATTTGACTCCTTCCTATCATAATCCGACAGGCATCGTCATGTCGCCGGCAAAGCGCAGCGCTGTTATGAAATTAATGGCACGCCATCAGATTCCGGTGATCGAGGATGGATTCAATGAGGAGCTGCGTTACTCGGGAGCGCATATTGCGCCCTTAATAGCGACAGCAGGCCAAGGGAACGGAGTAATCTATATTGGCAGCTTCTCCAAGGTGCTGTTCCCTGGCTTGCGTGTAGGCTGGGTGCTTGGAGACCGAGCACTGATTGACACTCTGGAAAGCATTAAGCGTGCGCGCACCATTCATACCTCAACAATCGATCAATCGATTTTATACCAATATATGCTTAACGGAAATTTCGATAAACATGTAAAAAAAGCACGTACAGAGTATAAGCGCAAATATGAGCTGACAAAGGCATGCTGTGAAGCACATCTTCCTGAGGCGCAGGTGTCTGGTGACGGGGGCTTGCATTTGTTCCTTACCTTCCCGGCAGGCGTAAATACACGCCAGCTGCTAGAAGCTTGCAACGAACAGGGCGTCATTTTTACACCGGGAGACAAGTTTTTTATTCAAGAAGGCGAAGGGACGAATACATTGCGGCTTGGGTTTTCACGAGTAACGGATGAAAATATCGAACGGGGTATTCAAATAATCGGCAAACAGACACGTAACTTTCTTAAAGCATAATGGTTAGAAAAGAGCTACAGAGACGGAATATTGTTCTGGAGAAGCACCAGCGATCAAAAGAACAATCCGTAGCCACATAAAGATTTTGAAGAAAAATGAGGTGTCATGATGAAAATTGGCGTTATTATGGGCGGTATTTCCTCTGAGCGTGAGATTTCTCTGCAGACAGGTCAAGAGATGATCAATCATTTGGATCGCAGCCGTTATGAAGTGGTTCCAATGGTGATCGAGCAGCGAGCGGATTTAATCGCGCAGGTCCAGCAGACAGGCATTGATATCGCGCTGTTGGCACTGCATGGTCAGTATGGCGAGGACGGCACGGTGCAGGGAGCGCTGGAGACGCTGGGCATTCCCTACACAGGCAGCGGTGTCCTGGCAAGCAGCTTATGCATGAATAAGCAGTTGTCCAAGATGCTGTTGAAGGCAGCGGGTGTGCATACGCCTTCAGGCCTTTACTGGCAGGGGATGGACGATTATGATCCGCAGGTGGTGGAGCGTTTGGGCTACCCGGTTATTGTGAAGCCGAATACAGGGGGATCCAGCATTGGCATCCAGCTTGTACAAAATGAGAAGGAGCTGCTACCAGCTGTTCAGGAGGCTTGCAGCTTGGATCAAGCGATCTTGATTGAGCCCTATCATAAAGGGAAGGAGATTACCTGCTCCATCGTAGATGGCGAGGTATTACCGATTATTAGCATTAGCTCCGCTCGTTCGAAGTGGTTCGACTACAAAGCAAAATACGAGGTCGGCGGTGCTGAGGAGAAGGTGATCGAGCTTCCCACCGTTATTGAACAGCGTGTGCGCGAGGCGGCACTGGCCAGCTACCGGCTGCTGCAATGTAAGGTCTATGCAAGGGTCGATATGATTTTGTGTCAGGATAGACCTTACGTGCTGGAAGTGAACACATTACCGGGAATGACCGCCAACAGCCTGCTTCCGAAGAGTGCGGCAGCTGCGGGTATAACCTTTACACAGCTACTGGACCATATTATTGCCAGCTCGCTCCATGAGCGGAAACAGGAATGGGGGATGGCGTAATATGTTTAGTGAAAAGGGGACAGGGCGGTTTGTATCCTCGCGTGTACGGGATATTCGGCCATCGGGAATTCGCGCTTTTTTTGATCTGAATGCAGCAGGCGGAGGTACAATCGCCCTTGGGGTCGGAGAGCCTGATTTCGTTACACCGGAAAAGGTACGTGAAGCTTGCATTCAGGCATTGCGTGAAGGACAGACGAAATATACTTCGAATGCCGGCTTGATGGAGCTGCGGGAGGAGATCTCGGCTTATTTTTCCAGCAGCTTCGCGCTTTCCTATGACCCTGAGCAGGAAATGATTGTGACGGTGGGGAGCAGTGAAGCCGTCGACCTGGCGCTGCGAGCAGTGATCGATCCGGGTGACGAGGTGCTGATTCCAGCACCAAGCTATATTGCCTATGAACCCATTACCCATCTGCATGGCGGTAAAATTGTAGAGGTGGCGGCTACGGCAGAGGAGCAATTCAAGCTGACCCCGCAAGCGCTGCAAGCGGCAATTACACCTCATTCAAAGGTTTTAATGATCAATTATCCCTGTAATCCGACTGGAACAGTTATGACGGAGCAGGATTGGCTGCCGATGACAGAGCTCATTATCAAACATAATCTGGTCGTCATTTCGGATGAAGTGTATGCCGAACTGACTTACGGGAGAAAGCATGTCAGTATCGCCTCTTTGCCGGGCATGAAGGAGCGTACGATTGTCATCAGTGGTTTTTCCAAAGCATTTGCGATGACAGGCTGGCGGGTAGGCTATGCGTGCGGTCCGCATGAGCTGATTGCCGGCATGCTGAAAATCCACCAGTACACAGCCATGTGTGCGCCCACCATTGCACAGATTGCCGCGCTGGAATCATTGCGCCATGGCTTGGCTGCCAAGGATGAGATGATGGCGAGCTACAATGAACGTCGCAAGCTATTTGTGGCCGGCTTGAATGCAATCGGGCTTGCTTGTCATGAGCCTGAGGGGGCTTTCTATGCCTTCCCTTCAATTACTTCTACTGGCATGTCATCTGAGCAGTTTGCACTTCGTATGCTGAAGGAAGCAAAGGTGGCGGTCGTACCAGGACATGTATTCGGATCAGGCGGAGAGGGCTTTATTCGCTGCTCATATGCAGCCTCGCTCGTCGATTTGGAGAAGGCGCTGGAACGGATGGGAAGGTTTATGCAGGTAATGCAGCCGGTATGATGAACAGGATTAATAACTCAACTTTTGCCGAACGTTTTCATAAAATATTTTACAAATACCTTTATGATTTTCGGAAATATAAAGGTATTTTTCTGACCAATGTAGTGGATATTTCCGGATGTATTTACCCAAAGCCAGAACGTTCAGCTTTGGTGTTAACTGGTGGAACCCTGCTTTTAAATGAGCTATCGATGAATTAAATATATTCGAATGTGCGCTTCCTCCTTCACAGGTGGCAGAACTGGCAGAGGTGAAATAAGTCCAGGCAGGTATTTGTTGCTAAGCCAAAAAACGAGTCTGTTCAGGTGCGAATGTGAAGCTCACATGAATTCTCCGAGAGATTCGCACCTCAGATTTTGTCGAATTATATCGAATGTGAACAAGTTTTAAACGATCGCAAGAGGATGAGGTAATATTAGATGCGTTTTTGCCAAAATAACGCTAGAATGGTACTTAAATAGGAGGCATTTGACCCATTTTCGCTGTCGCACTCTATATGAGTGCGTGGATTGAAATTTTTAGGTATGTGGATTATCAAAATAAATATGGCGTCGCACTCTATATGAGTGCGTGGATTGAAATTTCGATGAAAAAATAGTCTTCAAATCTTCCACCAAGTCGCACTCTATATGAGTGCGTGGATTGAAATTTGAGCGAGCCATAAAGGTACTCAGACATTAGGCTCGTCGCACTCTATATGAGTGCGTGGATTGAAATATACACCGCATCTGAAAGAGATACGATCGTTAAAGTCGCACTCTATATGAGTGCGTGGATTGAAATTATCCGTGCTAAAGCAGCTTGTAACGATGCTGCGTCGCACTCTATATGAGTGCGTGGATTGAAATGATCCGGCTTTTTGTATACGGAAAATGATTGGCGTCGCACTCTATATGAGTGCGTGGATTGAAATGATCCGGCTTTTTGTATACGGAAAATGATTGGCGTCGCACTCTATATGAGTGCGTGGATTGAAATCGTCATTTTGCGCGAATCGTTAGAAGCAAAACGGAGTCGCACTCTATATGAGTGCGTGGATTGAAATCTCAGTAAGCCAGTCATAACAAGCGAGATAATAGTCGCACTCTATATGAGTGCGTGGATTGAAATCTCTTTCGTAGGTGTTTTGTATGTTCCGTCGTTACGTCGCACTCTATATGAGTGCGTGGATTGAAATATCCAGACAGATAATGGACGAAGGCTGCTGCGCAACAGTCGCACTCTATATGAGTGCGTGGATTGAAATCAGACGCATGTAAAGCTGGTGTCATTCAGAATCGGTCGCACTCTATATGAGTGCGTGGATTGAAATGCGTAGACTACGAGGTCAGCCACGCCATCTCCGCGGTCGCACTCTATATGAGTGCGTGGATTGAAATCTCTCCTTGCCCTTTAGGGGCTGTGATTTTATTGTCGCACTCTATATGAGTGCGTGGATTGAAATCAGTAAACAATGAAAATCGCATCGCGCACTCTATATAAGTGCGTGGATTGCGAATTTGTTGGCTGCTAAAAGGTTTGGTTTAGAACAAGTCGTGGTTCAGTACAGTCAGCATTTTCATTTTACAAACGAAGATTTGCACGAGGAGGATTATATGAATAAAAATGATGATCGTCATGATAACACCCCAGAATAAAGAAGGCAGTCGAAAATATAGACGTACTCTTGATAAACTTTCTAATACATAAATAATCAGTCAAATAAAACGCCGTTTGGAACGGAGAAAGCAATCACTATTTATCAAGTTTGTCCCTAATTGACAATGAAGTAGGTTGGGTTATTTTTATGAACGTAAGGAATTTGAAATTCACAAATCTAATATTTAACAGTAAAGCTGATCCTAGAAAGGATCAGCTTTACTGTTTACCCATTCCACTATACAAGTAAAAGTACTTTTTTACTTGTGAGTCTTTAGCGTTCTGCCCTTAAAGAGAATATACGACAGTTCATGTTTGATAATTTTTTTATTCTCTATTGTTTTCACATAATCTATGTCATATTTGCGAGTTACAATTTCATCCTTATCTATACTGGGTCTTTTGCGATTTCTATTTTCCCCGGCCGTGCTATCGTCAGAAAAAATAAAAGTGGTATTTAAATCTTCAATGCCCTCACTAATCTTTTTCCCTGTCATATTCTTAGCTGTAATGGCCAGATGAATTTTTTCTCCCATGGCCAATTTGTACGATAATAACTGAAATGCATTTTCATTATCAACATGTTCTCTAAAATGATCCAAATCTTCTACATTCTCCATCATAGGTGTCTTCATTAATTCTTTCCCTGATAGGGAATACAGTTTATTTTGCTGATCCCATTCCTGGTGTATGTCTAAGTGCTTAGTAAGTACCCCTAAAGGGACAAACATCGCATTTTTATAAAGCACAGGGACGGTATCCATCACGGACGTGCTCGAGTCGGTAACAATCTCAGTGGAGTTCATTTTAAACTCAACCTTGTGTGTTCCAAACTTAATTGTGGCCGTATTAGAAGTTGGGTTAAACGTAGTCTGTCCCCCCAACAAATCATTAATGGATCTCAAAGGCACCATATAGCGATTATTCTGATCAATATAAGGTGCTTTAGGAGCTGTGAACAAGACATAGTAATTGTTAATCTTCAAAAATGGAGAGCTTGGAGCTATACTCTGAGCTGACATTTTTCCTGTATAGGGTAGAGAAAAACAAAGAAACAATGCACCTATAAGCATAATTCTGAACAACATCTTTCCCATAAAAATATCCTCCTTAAAAGAGAGGGGCTAGCAGCCCCTCACGGAATTCAATCTAAAAATATATTATCTGTTTCTTCTCCTCCATGTACGTAATCCACTACAACTTTACTCCGTGGCATAGAACAATAATCATAGGTTTGACTGTTTCGCCAAGGGATATTATCTTCTGAATTTGTACCAATATAGGATGTAGCCCAACGAACTTTCCGGATATAAGAGCCATCGTTATAGTCTTGTTGGCCTTGTATCTGCCCGATACTTGTCGTTCTTTTAATAAGGTTACCATTACCAGTAGCCGTCCAACCTGGGGCCGGCTCAACATAGGTTCTACTTATCTTTTCACCGTCTGCGTAGCCTGATACAGTCAAGGCAATGTTACCGTCAGAAGGAACATAAAATTTCATTTGCACTTCCTGATCAGGCTCAAAGCGTGGCTTAAAACTATAAGGCTCTTTTACACCTTCAATGAGCATGAAAGGAGCCCAGTCATTATATTTTGTACTATGTTGCAAACCAACATCAACCGCCATATTGGTGTTACTCCAACCACCCATATAGATAAATCCTGTGCTTCCATTATAACCACTATTATTATCACGTATCTCTCTAGCACTTGGTAAATGAACTCGTGTACTAGCCCATGCAAACCCTATATGTGACCATACCGAACGATACGGCCCGTTTCTCAGGTCTCGACATTCAGGGAAGCTCGCGGAGTTAGTGCTAAAATCCATTGGTGTTAATGAATGATTTCCCATACACGCTGGTTTAGGCTGTAACACGGGTAAAGTATATAGCTGCCCCGTCGAATCTTTATACCTATTATTTTTATACGTAGTATCAGTTACGGATGTGAGGGATGAATTCGAATTCTTATACGTAACCTGACTCACTGGTTCCAGGGGGATAACTTCCTGCCTTAAACTTTCCTTGTTTACCAGCACTTTGCCCGTTTCATCTATGTATGTAACGTTTTCTCTGTCTTCGGGGTCCAACGAGTTGATGATATCGCTCAAAAAAGCATTGTCTGATTTGGTCATCGATGGATTGATTAACTGTTCATTTTGGAGTGATTCTGCACCCACTGAACAAGTTAGCGATAACGAAAGCATGCCTACAACCACACACGTACACAAACTCTTAACCTTCAAAATCCATTCATCTCCCTCAAATTTTTGTTGTTACAATTACATAAAAAATCACTATCCTCCTTTTTTTGGTATTTTAAGCACGAATCTATTATGTACAAAACGATACATTAAATCAAGATCATATAATTTACCATATTTCCAATAAACATGGTTAAATATTTAAAATGGAAACCAATCAAAAGCAAGCATGAGGTAGATTCTGACCGTTGCTGACTTATAACTCTCAAAACTCTATTTCTTAACTTCAACCTCTAATTAAGTAGAAGTAATGGACCTAGACGCGGACGTATGATGTACATTCAATCTCGTATGATGATGATATAAACAGGGAGTATTGAGGTATTTATATGAAAACTGGATTATATTATCATCCAGGCAGAATTAAATCTGACCAATGTCCTGTCATCATGAACGCATCGCATCACAGAGAAGTGGAGGAGCTGGAGATTTTACGCTGTTTGGAGGGGAGGGAGGCCGTTCAGTACAATTCCGTTTGGGATGAACTGATTTTGCAGCAAAAAAATGATTTTTACTTCCATGGACGCCATAAGCGCCCGCCGTTAGATCATGTGAATGCTTTGTTATTTTTTGCCAATACACTGCTGCCCAACGATATGAAATCAGCACTGGAAAGCCGTCGGCTTGGATGCTAATGTAGGTTTTCTGCATAGAGACCATCCGGGATGAGCCTCCTTGTCACTGAATATGATGAAAGAGTTTCGAGGCGTATGCCGACTGTTTTGTCCTGTTTTTGATTAACAAGAAAATGGGCTGTCATGATGAAACGATGATACAAGGAAAATCGTAATGAAGGCATGGTACAATGAAACAGGATAGAATTATGTATCCCTATTTGAAAGTATTTTGGATTTGACCCAATTTCGACGTTTAAAGTATGAACTAGAAGAATTAATAGATAAAAGATAAGATAGCCTACATTTCTATAATTTGGGTGATAGTTATAAAAAGAAGAAGAGCATATAGGGGCTAAAGAAGCTTCCGATATGGAAAGCTCACTGATTTTATAAGGTGCGAATGTGAAGCTCACATGAAAACCCCGGGTCTTTCGCACCTCGGAATTTGTCGAAAAGTATAGAAGATGCTATCAGTGAGAAAAAGTCAATGGTTAATTTAAGCCTTTTAGACATTGCTTTTTTCGAAAATGCATGGAAATGATATCATTAGATAATCAATTACTGCATTTTCGCTGTCGCACTCTACATGAGTGCGTGGATTGAAATCTATAAGGCTGCGCCTGTAACCTATGGTAGTTTGGGAGTCGCACTCTACATGAGTGCGTGGATTGAAATATTCCCAATCCTTAAAGTTACCCAAGACGTGAAGTCGCACTCTACATGAGTGCGTGGATTGAAATTTGATGATTAGTCTAACTATAAAACCAGCAAATAAGTCGCACTCTACATGAGTGCGTGGATTGAAATAGCATGGTAGTCTTCACACCTCGACCAGCACAACGTCGCACTCTACATGAGTGCGTGGATTGAAATTATAGGTGCCCGGCGCAGCGTGGGGACGCTGTAACGTCGCACTCTACATGAGTGCGTGGATTGAAATTTCTATCGCCCGGCGCAGAAACGCCGCAGGAGCGTCGCACTCTACATGAGTGCGTGGATTGAAATACCCCTTGATTTTCTCGACTGCAAACCCTAATGATAGTCGCACTCTACATGAGTGCGTGGATTGAAATCCCCGAACCCTGGAACGATCCGCAATGTCTGGAGTCGCACTCTACATGAGTGCGTGGATTGAAATAATCAGCCAAATCAACCAACCAAAAGGGACAGAAGTCGCACTCTACATGAGTGCGTGGATTGAAATAGATATCTTACTTGCACATACAGGACAAACCCAAGTCGCACTCTACATGAGTGCGTGGATTGAAATACGCCGCGCCAGGGGTCTTTACCCAGGCGGCGCACGTCGCACTCTACATGAGTGCGTGGATTGAAATCAGTAGGAACGTTGCTTAAAACACAGGCCACGGCCTCGTCGCACTCTACATGAGTGCGTGGATTGAAATTTCAGCCCGATCCGAAACCCCAAATCTCCATCAAAGTCGCACTCTACATGAGTGCGTGGATTGAAATCCCGTGTGTTGTAGGAACAGTGAAGTTTCCATCCGTGTCGCACTCTATACGAGTGCGTGGATAATGACGTAGTAGCCTCGTCACCTGGTCACATAAAGTGGTGACCGGATCATGAAGCAAGTCCGAGAAGTGGAGGAACTGGACATATTAGCGGTTTGGAGGGGACGACGGTGGTTCAGTACAATTCCGTGTGGGATGAACTGATCTTGCAGCAAAAAGATGATTTTTACTTCCATGGACGCCATAAACGCCTGCCGTTAGATAACGTGAATGCCCTATTATCTTTTGCCTATACACTGCTGTCCAACGATATGAAATCCGTACTGGAAGCTGTCGGTCTCGATGCTTATGTGGGTTTTCTGCGTAGAGATCGTCCAGGGCGAGCCTCCTTGGCATTGGATGTGATGGAAGAACTTCGAGGAGTATATGCCGACCGTTTTGTCCTTACATTGATTAACAAAAAAAATTGATTCATGGGAAAGGATTTTACAAAAAAAAGAAAACGGAGCTGTGATGATGAAAAAATGATTTTGAATGAGAAAATGTCTTGGGGGCTGGTGCCCTATTCATAGGCTTTGCTCGTGGCTAGATATATTCGGGGAGATCTGGACGAGTACCCTCCATTTTTGTGGAAGTAGGTTGATCTTATTAATACTAATTACGTATGATGTAAGCACAGTGGACAGAGAAGGCAGAAAAAGACTGGCAAAGGTTGCGTAAAAGTACGTAGATCACGGACAATGGGTGCAAAATTCCGTGTTTGAATGTATTTTGGACTCGACCCAGTTCCGCCGCTTAAAGTATGAATTAGAAGAGCTGATAGACAAAAGAGAAGACAGCTTGCGCTTCTACATCTTAGGAGATAACTACAAAAAGAAAGTAGAGCATATAGGGGCAAAGGAAGCTTGCGATATGGAAAGCCCACTGATTTTGTAAGGTGCGAATGTGAAGCTCACATAAAAACCCCGGGTCCTTCGCACCTCGAAATTTGTCGAAAAGCATTAAGGATGCTATCTATGAGAAAAAGTCAATAGTTGTTACAAGCCTTTTTGGCATCAGTTTTTGCGACAATGTGTGGAATTGGTATCATTAGGGTATGAATTACTACATTTTCGCTGTCGCACTCTGTATGGAGTGCGTGGATTGAAATCCTTTAATACGATCTGCAAGAGTTAATTTATCTGTGTCGCACTCTGTATGGAGTGCGTGGATTGAAATAACCCTAGCAGGCAAATCAACATTAACGAGATAAAGTCGCACTCTGTATGGAGTGCGTGGATTGAAATCTTATCAGCCTGAAAAGCGTATGACTGAAATTTAGTCGCACTCTGTATGGAGTGCGTGGATTGAAATTTATTCTCCAGCACAGACACACGCGATGTGTTTTGGTCGCACTCTGTATGGAGTGCGTGGATTGAAATTTAACGGGCCTGTGGATAAGAAATGGACGAGGGCAAGTCGCACTCTGTATGGAGTGCGTGGATTGAAATCAAACTGCTTGCGGAAGCTCTCTGCACTTAACACGTCGCACTCTGTATGGAGTGTGTGGATTAAAATTAAAGCGCTATGCAGTGATTTTGTTGGGCTACGCAATATGTATAGGGTTATTTTACGCTTTGGGATATAAGATGAGCGCTATGGGAATCTATGCAATTTTGACAGGAATTGTGATTGGAGAAATAATCAACTTCGCATTATCGAAGCGAGAGAAATGACCTATGTATCCCTTGATTGCATCAACATCAGGGGATTTTTCATGTAATTAAAAGATCCAACAGAGTTTCTGCATGGGACCTCTATATCATTTACTGGTGAGAATGCACATTGGGAAATGAATCCGTCATGTCAACATTGTGAAACCTTTTACTTGGAACCATCCAATGATTTCAGGATGTCGCTTGTCCAATATGTCTCAATATGTGTAAGTTATGCTGAATTTTCACTATAAACATTAGTTGCATAATACATTGACAGATGGTTAATTATGGAGAAGAATAGAGGGTGATTTTTAAAATAATGGAATTTTTATGTGAAGGGTGGTTATGACTTGAAGCATACACCTACGATTTCAGCGGAGTTTGAGGATTATCTAAAACAAAATGATATGATGTTGAGTCAATTTGCCGAATATTCAGGGGTTCATCAAAGAACGCTTAGTAATTGGATTACTCAGCATCGTCCTATTTCCGTACAGCAGCTAGACAGAATTACTGTGGCTATGGATTTGCCAGAGGGCTATTTTTACGATCTATACATAGAAAATTACATTATTGACCTTTCCCCGAATTTTAGGCGAATCGAGCCATTATTGTATCGTTGTGCGGAGCTGGACAAGCTGGATGCAATCCGTCGAATGGTTGGACATATCATGGATAATCCGCTGTATGCGTCCAGGCTATTTGATGTTGCAGAAGCATTATTTGAACAGGGACGACATGCTGCTGCGCTGCCTCTCTATGAGAATGTCGCAGAAGTGGAGAAATATCAGCATTCTGAACGCTTGGCCACCTGCCAATATCGTATATTCTCAATTCAAGTTGGAGACGACCAAAGCCGTAATCTCAAGGCAGCAACGCTATTTGAACCCTTCGTGGAACGTCTGGATGAAATAGACCAGCTTGATGCTTTAAAAGATTTGGCGAATGTGTATCGTTCTTTACGCTTATGGGACAGGCTTGATGTGATAGCTCGCAAAATGAGAGATAAAGCGAAAATCCAATATACATTAGAGCATCAGCAGAAAAAACGAAATCCTGCACTTGAAAAGAAGCTAAGTCGTCCTTTGTTTGTGTATATCACCTATGCTGATTTATTGTGTGCAAGTGTCTGTGAAGCCCAAGGTAATTACCAACAAGCTCTACAATATACATATGCCTACGTTAATTTAGATTGGGTCAAAGAGACGGACGAGGATACTCTGCATTGGATTAAACTATTTCAAAATTGGGCGCTATGTAATACTTACGTTAATAAGTTATTATCCGGAGATATAAGTGTGCTTCCAGATTATGTTGAATACATTAGTGTATCATCAAATACCACTAAAGAAATGGTTACTCAATTATTGAATATTATGATGGCGGCTAACCGATTTCATGTTGATGTGGATGAAATACTTAAGCAGTTCGAAACGGAGATAGATTCGATCACCCAACAGCAACCATCTGCTGATATGTACACTCATCAAGTGGTTCCAGAACAATCAACGCGTTTTAAATATGAACTGGCTAAATACTACTTAAATAAAGGTAATTACTCATATGGATTTAAATACTTACTAGACGTTTTATCTAAATCATTAGTCATTAACAAAGAAGCCTTTTTCATTAGCTGTATAAGATTATTTGAGCAGTTCAAGCAATTTGCAGACTTTACATTGTGTACAAAGTATGAAAGTTTAGTTAGAGAAGGGCGAAAAGAAAGATTATTTTATTATTAGTAGTAATTAATCATTTCTCAGTGTTGATTCCAAGCTGAATAAAAATGTATATGGAAAACGAAGAAGGCAGAATGTTGCTGTGCAAGTAAAGCGATCGCTTTTGCCACGGATTTTAACCCTCATCTGACTTTATTCAGGAAATACAGGGGTGGTGACGATGGGAAGCAGCATCCGACTGCGTAGTGAAACAATAGTTGAATTTTTAAGTTCAGCTTGTAGGAGTCTGTTGCATTTTAAATAAACATAAATCGCCAAAAAAGTGCCTCTGGAATGCGCCAGAAGCACTTTTTTTGTCGAGCAAATTTTCAAAAAATCCAAAAGTTTACGTTTTGTATTAGGATATGACACAGAAGGGGGCATCATACTGATGAATCCAGGTGAGACTTTACTTCGTGTCGAACGGGCCAGAAAAAGACTGTACCAAATCCAGAAGAAATATGGATTTTTAACGCATCCCAAAGTGATTGAACAATCCATGAAACTGGATGAACTATTGAATCAATACCAAATATACAAAATGAAATCCTAACAAATGAGTTCACGACATGTTGCTAATGGTAGAACGTGAAATCCAATCTCCAAACCCCAATCAAAATTCTAAATCCTATACTATGAAGAGGTGATAACGTTGTTGAACTTACGAAATCCTGTAACCCCTTTTGGATGGAAAATCAAAGAAAAGCTAGTCGAGAGGCAAATGGATCAGAGAACATTTTGTGATACCTACCATATTCCTGCTAGCCGCTTGTCCAATCTCATTCATGGAACACGTAAGGCCAAAAAATATAGAGTACAAGTATGTCAATTGCTTGGGATCGAAGAATAACCCCCTCTCTCTTTTATGGAAACAGGATATCCTAATGATATGTAAGCTACAGTGGCAAAGGACTCCAGGTTTCTTTAATATAGATTGTACATAGGATGTTTAATACAAGGAGTGGAAAGGGGCGATGGGGGGGTTCTCCAGAATGGCAGAGCAGAAGATTGCCGAGGCGATGGCCAAAGGTGAGTTTGATCATTTACCGGAAGAGGGCAAGCCACTGGTGATCGAGGATTTGTCACATGTTCCAGAGGAGCTGCGGATGTCGTACAAGCTGTTGAAGAATGCAGGCATTTTACCGGAAGTGCTTCAGTTACAAAAGGAATGTGTCCAGCTACGTGATTTGCTTCACGCTTGTCATGAGGCAGGAGAGCAACAACGGATCAGTCGCAGGCTGACTGAAAAATCACTTCGTCTCCGTATGCTGCTGGAGGAAAGAGGGCTAAATACGTCGTCTGTATTTTATGAATATGAGTCCGCTATGCGTAAGCGACTGGAGGAATAGAAGCGAGCGGAGCAAAGGGCGGAATGCCCTTGCCCGTACACTTTGATTTCCGCGCTTTACCTCATTACCGTTGCAGTGCGGATAATCTCATGAGGCATTGTTTCGTCAGGATGACGGGTTCTTTGGGCAGTTTGTCCAAATGAAAGTCATCGATTAAATCCACAGCCTTCACAGGCTCAGGTGAATCCAGCAGCCCGGAAAAATAGGCGAGCCAGCCAATGACTGCTTCCGGTGTGATACCTTGTCGGCGCATAGCTCGGAGTGCTACGCCACCATGTCGTTTGGCCAGCCTTCGCCCATCAGGGCCCAGGACAAGGGGAACGTGTGCGAAACGTGGCGACTGCAACCCCAAAGCTTGGTACAGCAATAGCTGACGGGGAGTCGAATCGAGAAGATCATACCCACGTAGTACGTCGGTCATATACATATCTGCATCATCGACAACGACAGCCAGCTGATAGGAAAACATGCCGTCCGCCCGTTTGACGATAAAATCGCCGCCCTCTGCCGCACCGAAGGTCACATGGCCTGCTACCTGATCATGAAACGAAATAACGGCATCTGGATTTTGCGGTACTTTAAAGCGAAGTGAAGGGAGTTTATGTTGTGCTTTGGCTACGACATCTTGAGAGCTAAGGTTACGACATGCACCTGAATATGCGGGTCCTTCACCAGACAGTCCATGTGGAGCATGGGCGGCAGCCACAATGTCGGCCCGACTACAAAAACAAGGATACAGCAAATCTTGCTCCTGTAGTATCTCCAATGCAGATTGGAAGCGTTCCAGCCGCTGGCTTTGAGTGTAGGGACCGTAGGGACCGCCTACGTCGGGTCCTTCGTCCCATTCCAGCCCGATCCAGCGCAAATCTTCCATAATCCCTTGCGCCAACTGGCTGCGAGCTCGCGTCATATCGATATCTTCCATGCGCAAAATATAGGTTCCACCCAGGGAGCGAACGTGCAGCCAGGATAATAAGGCAGTGCGAGCGTTTCCTAAGTGTATCCATCCCGATGGTGTTGGGGCAAATCGCCCTCTGATGGGTTGGGCCTGTAATTCCATACGAAAGTGACCTCGATTCTATATTCCGTCCTTCAGCAATCCATATCAACCATATTATAAAACGAACTTGCCGCGAGTGCATCTCGACAGGTATAGAAGCTAAACACGAAGCATACATAGCCGCGATGGCCAGACGGGAAATTTAAATATCTGTATAATAGATTTAGAAGAATTATGCACGACAGACCGAAGAGAAGTCCCAGAGTGCAGCTTAACATTTTTAATTCAATATTCAATAATTACAGGTAATGAAAAATTCACAATAATAAAGGAATTAAAACTTAGATTCTACGCATCAAGCGTATCATTGGAGAGATTTCATTGACAGATAAACAACTGCCTATTATGCAAGTGATCCCCGAGCTTAAACATACACTGCAATCCCATTCGGCGGCGGTACTGATTGCACAGCCGGGAGCGGGGAAAACGACGGTAACACCGCTGGAGCTGCTGCATGAGCCGTGGCTGGCAGGGCAAAAGATGATTATGCTGGAGCCGAGGCGTTTGGCAGCACGTGCAGCAGCAGCGCAAATGGCGAAAGCGCTGGGAGAGCCCACCGGGAAGACCGTGGGTTATCGGGTTCGTATGGATACAAAAGTAGGACCAAACACGCGGATTGAAGTGGTTACGGAGGGCGTACTGACCCGGATGCTGCAACATGATCAGGCATTGGAGGGAGTCGGGCTGATTATGTTTGATGAGTTTCATGAACGCAGCCTGCATGCAGACTTGGGATTGGCACTTGCCCTGCAAAGCCAGGCGCTGCTGCGACCGGATTTGAAGATATTGATCATGTCTGCCACCCTGGAGGCAGAGCCTGTATGCAGACTATTAGGGGATGCGCCATTGCTGGAATGTCCAGGCACCGTATTTCCAGTAGAAACCTTTCATATGTCCAAACCTTCATCAATCTCATTAGAGTCCTTTACGGCTGAGACGGTAGAAAAGGCGCTTGATGTTCATGAAGGCGATCTGTTGGTGTTTTTACCAGGGGCTAGAGAAATTCATAGAACGGAACGAGAATTGGCTTCAAAGCATTTACCAGCACACGTCAAGGTAATTCCGCTGTACGGCAGCATGAAGCTGGAGCAGCAGGATGAGGCAATACGTTCATCGGCTTTGGGCAGTCGAAAAGTGGTATTGGCCACATCGATTGCCGAGTCCAGTTTGACCATCGCCGGGATTACGGTGGTGATCGATAGCGGACTGTCGCGGGAATCGGTGTTTTCCGCGCGAACCGGTATGAGCCGTTTGACCACCGTCAAGGTGTCCAAGGCCTCCGCCGACCAGCGGCGCGGACGGGCGGGCCGTCTCCAGCCGGGCGTATGCTACCGGCTGTGGAGCGCACAGGAGCATGCCGCGCTCCCCGATGCCAGTCGCCCGGAAATCGCCGCGGCGGATCTGGCCCCGCTCGCGCTGGAGCTGGCGGCCTGGGGCGTGCGCGAGCCCGCCGAGCTGGTCTGGCTGGATGCCCCGCCTGAGGCCGCGTACCGCCAAGCCACAGGTCTGCTGCACCAGCTCGGCTGCCTGGATGAAGCAGCCGACGGCACTACAGGCGGCATCACCGCGCATGGGCGCGAGGTGTCCGCCCTAGGCACGCACCCGCGCCTTGGACACATGCTGTTGCGCGCAGCCGCCCTTGGCCTGGCCCCGACTGCCAGCCGTCTGGCTGCGCTGCTGCAAGAGCGGGACCCGTTCCGCGCACATGGCGGAACGGATTTGCGCCCGCGGCTGGATGCCCTGCGCGAGGCGGCCCATGCCCGCAGTACGCACAGCCTGCTGCGGGCAGCAGACGATACGGTGATTCGCCGTATCGTGCAAGAGAGCCGGCAGCTGCTAGCCACGCTGCCGACAGCAGCCGCAGCGCAGGACGAGCCTGACGGCTCCGCGGCTTGCGGGCTGCTGCTGGCCTTTGCGTATCCGGATCGGATCGCGCAGGGCCGGGGGGATGGCCGCTTTTTGCTTAGCGGCGGCCGGGGCGCGCGACTCCGACAAGTGGAGTGGATGTCGCGTTCGTCCTATCTCGTCGCCGCCGAAGTGGACGACGAGGGAGCAGATGGCGCCATTCAGTTGGCGGCACCAGTTGAACTGCAAGAGCTGATCCAGCATTGCAGCGATTTGCTGCTGGAACAAGCCAGCGTATACTGGGATAGCTCCGCCTCAGCAGTGAGAGCCCGCAAGGTACTGCGGCTGGGCTCACTCGTCTTAAAGGAAACGTCCTATGAGCGACCTCCGGCAGAGGAAGTAGCTGCCGCCTTGATGCAGGGTGTCCGTGAACGAGGTCTGAAGCTACTGTCATGGAATCGGCAAACCCTCCAGTTGCAGGCTCGTTTGATTTTTATGCACTTCTCGGCGCCTGAGGACTGGCCGGACTGCACGGAATCGGCATTGCTGGATTCACTGGAATCGTGGCTGTTGCCTTTTGCTCTAGGAGCCAAAAATGTATCCGATTTGCAACGGCTGGACAGTGCTGCATTGCTGCTTGGCAGGCTGGATTGGGAACAGCGGCAGCAGCTTGATCAGGAAGCGCCGACGCATATCCGCGTACCCAGCGGTTCCCGCATTCCTGTCGATTATTCGAATCCTGAGGCACCAGCGCTGGCTGTACGACTACAAGAGTTGTTCGGTATGAGGGATACGCCTCGTATTGGACGCGGACGCGTACCCATTGTATTGCATTTACTGTCACCTGCCCAGCGACCTGTCCAAGTGACGTCCGACTTGTCCAGCTTCTGGAGCGAGGCTTACTTTGAAGTCAAAAAGGACCTGAAGGGCAGATATCCCAAGCATTATTGGCCGGATGATCCACTGGAAGCTGTGGCGACCAACAGAGCAAAGCCAAAGCGTTAAATAGAAGCTGTTTTATGCTAATCGACTTTTGAATTTTCGTAAAATCGTTTAAACGTCATAATGGCGGGGTAATGAAAGACGAACCACTCAACACCAAAATATTGGGAGGTAACTATTATGGCTAATAACTTAAACGATTATAATGAAAAGAAAATTGTTGGTGTTTTTGATACAGAGCAGGAAGCATCTCGTGCGATAGGACAATTGCAGAGCAAAGGAATCCCAAGCAGTGAAATTTCTGTGATCACCCGTGACCGTGACGAGCTAAGGACGATTAGTGAAGAGACAGGCACCAAAGCACCGGAGGGTGTGGCCACAGGTGCGGCTACCGGCGGTATTGTAGGCGGCGTTGCTGGCTTGCTGGCAGGCATCGGGGCCTTGGCTATTCCGGGTATCGGACCGATCCTCGCTGCTGGACCTATCGCGGCTACTCTTACCGGAGCAGCTGTCGGTGCGGGAGCAGGTGGCTTGGTCGGTGGACTGGTCGGGCTAGGTATTCCAGAAGATGATGCACGTCAATACGAGACATACGTCGATCAGGGCAAGATTTTAGTGCTGGTGGATTCAGCTGACCATCACAGGGATGTTTATGATATTTTCCGCACCAACCGTTCGCTGAATGCGGATCGTTACAGAACGTATGATGATACGGTGGCGGACACGCGGACAGATGCGTACACAGATACTAGAAGGAACCTGTAAACAACTAACGGCTAGTTGAGAACGTGATTTAACAGGCTTTCCTATCTCCTTTGTATATAGGTTGTTTCTCCAGCAGCAGTCTCCCCGAGAGGGAAGACTGCTGCTTTTACATGTTAGTGAAACATAGAATAAACCTGAGATAAATGATGCTTTGCTTGTTGTTGGCACGTTTATCCTTCTATATATTTTTACAGAATTGTCGTTATAATAGATTTGAGGATTTTGAAAAATCATGGATTTATAAATTGCTAGATGTAACAGGAGAGTGACATGAGTCAAAAAGAGAGAATTTCCGAAGTCGCTTTGCTAAGAGGGTTGGCTTTTGCCGCCGTTGTTCTTCAGCATTCCGTCGCACATTATGCGGTTGCGCAGGGGGCGCGCATCCAGGACGGGGTTTTGATGACACTTTTACTGCTGTGTTCCAAATTTGCAGTTCCGGTGTTTGTGTTTATCACGGGCATGGTGCTATTTTACAATTATGATGGGGTCTTAAAGTACGGAACGTTTTTACGTAAAAGATTCATGGACATCATTGTTCCGTATATCATATGGTCTCTTTTATACGAATTGGGAAATCAGCTTGCCCAAAGTGGTGGATATATTCACCCGCTGGATTTTTTCCAGAAGCTATTGAACGGGAAAAGCAGCTATCATCTATGGTACATCGTTATGATTATCCAATGTTATGTGTTATTTCCCGTGTTTCGTTATGCGGTCCGTCATTTGTCTGCGCTACTGCCGTCGAAATGGCGACCAGCTGCATTGGCTGGATTCGGCGTGCTATATATTTTGCTCATGTTCGCCGTTGGACCCGTATACCAAGCGATGGATAAGCTCCAGCTTCCGGTTATTACCTCTTGGTTTACCCTGTACGCTGACCGGAATGTGATCTACTTTTTCTTTTATTTTGTGTTAGGAGCGGCAGCCGGGATGAACGTCAAGCGTTGGAATGCTTGGGTAACCAAAGCACAGATGATATACTGGCCGTTGTTTATCGTGATTACAGGCTACTTACTGTACGAGATGATCGGTCAGTTCCAGACGCCGCGAGGTACAGTTCTTTCCTTTAACTATTTGTCTTTGCTGCGTCCGGTCATGGCTGTATATTGCGTCGCGTCTATTTTTGTAGCTTATCGGGTAGCGACGTGGATTGCTCATAAGGGGGGACGTGCGGCGAGTATGCTGACGGCCATCGGAACGTTGTCCTATGGAGCGTATCTCATGCATGCCTTTATGCTGCGTGTGACCTATTATTTTGACGAGACGTTTTTTGCAGACTGGAGCCACGTTCTTCGTACGCTGGCTTCGTTCGTTCTCTGTATGATCTTTTCCGTTGCCGGAACATGGCTACTTGCACGCTTGCCTCTGGGCAAATGGATCGTGGGGCTTCGGGTTCGTCCTCGCCCGACTGGAGGTCCGCCAGCCTTACAAAAGCAAGCCTGATTTGATAACCCAATCACATATGTTCACAAGAGTATCCCAAAGCCAAGAAATAAGGCAATGGGCTACTTTTCTATCTACATTTGTTTAATAGTATGCATACTGATAGACTGGATGTTCCTTTACCAGTAAGGTGAAGGAACATCCATATGGGAGGGTCGCAAAATGAGTGGTCCAGATACAAGAAGCGTTTTTCCGATGAAAAATATTAGAAGTCTGTGTTTTTTGAACAATGTAGTGGTTAATCCATATATCGAAATCGGGGATTATACCTACTATGACGATGATGATAACCCTTTGGATTTTGAGAAAAATGTCCTTTATCATTTTGATTTTATAGGGGACAAATTAAAGATTGGTAAGTTTTGTGCGATTGCAGCCAAAGCCAAATTTATTATGAATGGTGCTAATCATAATACAAATGCATTTACGACTTTTCCTTTTGGAGCGTTTGGCGGAGATTGGGAAGTTGGTTTACCCAATTTAAGTGGGGGCTACAAAGGGGACACTGTGGTTGGAAATGATGTTTGGATTGGTTACAACGCTACCATTATGCCCGGAGTTCAAATTGGTGATGGCGCGATCATTGCGTCAAACGCCGTGGTGACTAAAGATGTTCGGCCATATTCCATTGTAGGAGGAAATCCCGCGAAGTTAATTCGTTATCGGTTTGATGAGGAAACTATAGCTATGCTACAAACCCTGAAATGGTGGGACTGGGACATCCAAAAAATAACAGAATATATTCCTGTTTTGACAAGTAACGATACGGAGGCCTTAAAACAATTAATCCAGTCTTCGTAATCTGTAACTCTATTTTTTTAGCTTTAGTTATATTATTTCAACATATGAAAAATTCATAATAGCAAAAACAATAAAATCATTTCTCAGCGCTTCGCACACTACTCTATATCGCCTCATTCTATATCTCTCGCCATCTTAAAACAGGTCACAAGAGATGAAGGGTTCTCATACGCTCTCATATCATCAAAGGAAATAGTGTATGGACGCAGAGTGGTTTATAATGGAAGATAAGGTGCACGAATAAGGTGTGGAGGAGGCTGTGAAATGGCGTTTATGATATCCCAGCGGGCTTTTATCAAAATTTATCTGATCACAATGGTGGAGAGGCATCGCGGTTATGGATATCAGATGCTCGAATCGATGAAAGATGAGTTTAGTGGCTTTGGGTATGTTCCGCCTCAGAGCGAGGTTTACCGGGCGCTGCATGAGCTGGTACAGGAAGGTGTTTTTTACCGTACCAAGCGATTGAAAGGAACAGACCCGCGCGTGGATTTTCAGGAGATTGTACTCTATCACTTTACAGATGATGGGGAGGAGAAAGCACGATTGTACAAGAAGCAGGTCAAAGCTGATTTGGACCGTTGCTTAGGTATGCTGCATAAAGCGGAACAAGACAACTATTCCTAACCACGAAAGGATGAGAATGATGGGTAGAAAGCTGAAATGGGGAATTTTAGGCACTGCGGAGATCGCCCAAATCGCTGTAATTCCGGCAATTCAGCAATCCGAACGCGGAGAAGTGCTTGGGATTGCTAGTCGTAATGCGGATAAAGCCGCTGAGACCGCCCGGGAGTTCGATATTCCGAAAAGTTATGGAAGCTATGATGACCTGTTGGCTGATCCCGAAATCGGAGCGGTGTACATTCCGTTGCCGAACCATCTGCATGAAGAGTGGACCATTCGGGCAGCGGAGGCTGGGAAGCACGTTTTGTGTGAAAAACCATCTTCTCTTAGCTCGGCCGGGACAAGCCGCATGATTGAAGCATGTCAACGTGCAGGAGTGATCTTTGCAGAGGCTTTTATGTATCGCTATCATCCCAAACATCGAAGAATTAAGGAAATTATCAATAGTGGGGAAATTGGTGACATTCGCGGCATCCATTGCACGTTTACGTTTAACAATACCGATCAGGCAGATAATGTGCGCTTTAATAAAAACATGGGCGGCGGCTCGCTATATGATGTGGGCGTCTATCCGATATCAGCCGCTCGTATGTATTTGGATCGGGAACCGGAGGCAGTGACGGTACATGCCTTATTTTCCCCGGAGCATGACAACGTCGATATGATGGCTTCCGGTTTGCTGGAATTTCCGGGTGGAGTCAACCTTACTTTCGATTGTGGCATGTGGGCAGCCAACCGTTCCAACATGGAAATTCTCGGTAGCAAGGGTACGATTGCGATGCCCAAAATGTTCGGTTGGGAAAGAACGTCTGTTGTACCGCAAATTTTCGTCCACGTCGGTTCGGTCACGCGTGAGGAACGTCTGAAAGGTTTTAATTCCTTTGAACTGCAAGCGGATGCTTTTGCTAAAGCGGTGCTTGACGGTGTCCCGTTGCCGTATGAGCCAGAAGATGCGGTGAGCAATATGAAGGTGATCGACGCTTGTATTGAGTCAGCTCGCAGTCGGAAACGGATAGAAATTGGATAACGGGATCACTGTATTCCCGTAAAGACATAAAAAGCAGCCTGTCCAAAGGACAAGCTGCTTTTTTAGATGAACGAATACATAAGCATATAGCATTACATATTTTCATCATAATCAGTGACATCACGCTTGGCGGCAGTTGCAGGCGAGTTCGATGTACCGTATTTCTCCACGGCGTCCCATGCGCCCGCATCGTCAAATCGTCCTGCATTCCGTTGGCGAACCTCACCTGCACCCTTGGGCGGCGGAGTCATGACCTGTTCCTCTACAGGACGGTCATTCGATAATTCTCGAGTTGGCGTGTGCTCGACTGTATAGGCTGTATATGGAATGGCTTGCAACCGTTCAAAAGGAATTTCTTCCCCGCTCTCCACACATATTCCGTATGTCCCATCCTTCATCCGTTGAAGGGCTGCATTGACTTGCTCCAGCTCGTCTTGCAGCGAATCATTAATCGCCAGATCACGGGACCGTTCAAAGGTTTCTGTCCCTATATCAGCGGGGTGGTTGTCATAGGACGAGAGCTCACCTGTGGAATCTGTCAGTGTTTCTCCCAATTGAGCGTTTTCCTGACCGTTTTGTTCAAAATGCTTTTCTAAATCCTTTTTCTGCTCCAGCAACATATGTTTCAGCTCTGCAAGCTGCGAATCGTTCAAATGGTTCATGATCATCTCTCCCCTTCGTGGTCTGTATAAGTGACACGTATGCTCTTGTATACCCGTTCATAGGGCCGGGCAATCAGCAGAGACTTTTATTCCCAGCCTAGAATGTGATATAAAAAGAATAGTGTGTTAAGGAGGGAATAACCGATGGATGAACATATGAAGCGTCGTCTGGATAAACAAAAGCAGTTGTTTAAACAACTGGGCATTCAGCTGGACGCGCTCTCCATTCATGAGAAACAGTTTAAGAATAAAATGCGCGGCTATGATCCGGACGAGGTGGATGCCTTTCTGGATGAAGTGATCAAGGATTATGAACGCTTTTATGCGAATATAGCCGACCTGATGGACAAGTGGCAGGAGCAGCAGGCAACCATACGTGATTTGAAAAATGCACCCAAGCCTGCGGCCGACCTTAATGGACTGGACCGTCGTCAACTGGAGGATATCGTTAAGCAGTTGGAATATAGTGTACGCCAATTAAAAGTGCGAGTACGTCCTGAAAATGACTATTTTCCGGAGTAAGGTGCAGTAAGCACTGTGTTGGTGCCTCTATTGTGGTATGATGGAAACAAGCATTTTTCCAAACATTTAATGAGGCACACACATAAAGGTGGTTAACATGAGTACCCATTTTTCCGTTAGTATCCATTGTCTGCTTCTTCTGGCTGAAGGGGCACCGGAGCGAATGACATCGTCACTTATTGCTTCCAGCATCAATACAAACCCAGTAGTTGTGAGAAGGATTATGAGCCGACTCAAACAAGCGGGTTTGGTGGATTCGTCGCCTGGAGCACGCGGCTTTCGTCTAAGCATGTCCAGTTCAAACATCAATCTGAAAATGATCTATGAGGCGACCAAGGATGAAGGTCCGTTGTTCGCCATCCATACCGACAGCAATCATAATTGTGAGGTAGGCAGGAACATAGACGCATTATTGGATGGTTTATATACCGTGGCAGAGCAGAAAATACAGGCGTTTTTCGAGACCGTTACGCTGCGAGATCTGGAGCAGGCACTTCAGCAGCGCGTGGGGCAACAAAGTTCATCCGTGTAAAGACGCTGGTAAGGAGAATTTATATGAAAATCATCGTACTTTCAGACACTCATATGCCGCATAGAAGCAAAGCGTTGCCTAGTCGGCTTGTACAGGAGTTAAAAGGCAGTGACCTCATTCTCCATGCCGGAGACTGGACGGATTGGTTTGTATATGAACGTCTAGCTGAATTTGCGCCTGTGCAAGGCATTGCCGGAAACAATGATGCAATGGACATCGTGGAGCGTTTAGGCTATCAGCGAATCGTTGAAGTTGAAGGCAAGCGGATCGGTATGGTTCACGGTCACGGCTGGCGAGGAACGACAGAAAATATCGCATTGAATACGTTTAAGGGAGAAACGCTGGATTGCCTGATTTATGGACATTCGCATATTCCGGTGGTCAAAACGATTGACGGTCAGCTTGTCCTTAATCCGGGGTCTCCGACGGACAAACGCGGCGAAGACGAATATTCATTTATCGTGCTGACGATTGAAGCTGGTCAGATGGAAGCACAGCTTGTTCTTTATCCAGATAAACATTGATTTAAAACCAACAACTGTTGATTAAAGGGGAAGCTATGGCCATTTTTGAATTAGAACCAATGAAGCATCATGTGTTGATCTGCAATGGAGGCACATGTATGCGACATGAGGGTGAAGAAGTTACACAGGCAATTCGGGATGAAATTCGTAAACAAAATGCAGAAGCATATATTCACACGACCAGAACTCGCTGTAATGGGCGTTGTCATGATGCTGCGGTTGTGATCGTATATCCTCAAGGGGACTGGTATGGTCAAATGACCCCCGACTCGGGGACTCAACTGGTGCAGAAGCTCGTAACGGGAGAGAAGCTGGAACCTCATCTTTTTCATGAGTGTACAGGTAAATCCAGCTCGGAATAATCCAATCAACCATTTATAAGAACATGAGTAGAGAAAATCTTTGCGGAGATTTTCTCTTTTTTGCGTTTAATCCTCGATGTGAAAGGTAAAAGTATACTGTGAACACCAATCCGATAGGGAGGGAAGTAAAATGGCCCCATTTGAAGATAACCTGCACGATCAGAATGAGCAGAAAGGACAGACGGGGAAAGGAACAACGGAGTCTAAACATCAGGAACAGTCGATCAATCGAGATCATGCAGAGCAGTATCCGACAGAGCAGGAAAGCTTGTTTGACCGTTTTGAGATTGAGCAGACGGTAGACGCCATTCCCGTAGAGGATTTGAAGATGGAAAGGCAGGAGGAGAGAGACAAGGATGCAACCAAGCACACCTCTTCCAGTGAGAAAAAATATAATGGTGGCGTATAATCATCAACTAACTGGTAATATTTAAAAAGAAATCTCTTGACTTTAAGATATATGTAATGTATAT
Source organism: Paenibacillus sp. FSL P2-0322 (assembly GCF_037975315.1). Taxonomy (NCBI): domain Bacteria; kingdom Bacillati; phylum Bacillota; class Bacilli; order Caryophanales; family Paenibacillaceae; genus Paenibacillus; species Paenibacillus sp. FSL P2-0322. The sequence continues at coordinate 2,390,569 of NZ_CP150243.1, forward strand.
TAAGTTACGAAAAGTAATTAATTTTTCTCAGGAGGTAACAAAATGGCTAAAGACTTCTTCACAGCTCTGAAAGACAGACGCTCCTATTATGGTATTAGCAAAGAACAAGTCATTTCTGACCAACGGATTCAAGAGATTGTAGAGGAAGCTGTTAAGTATACACCTACCTCTTTCAACTCCCAAACTTCACGTGCTGTAGTGTTGCTCGGAGAGCATCATGATAAACTGTGGAATATTACAGAAGATATTTTGCGTGAGGTTGTAGGCAATGAGGAGCAATTCAAGTCTACTGCCGAGAAGATGAACGGTTTCCGCAGCGGATACGGAACAGTCTTGTTCTTTGAAGACAATAACGTGGTGGCTGGTCTGCAACAACAATTTGAAGCCTATGCGGACAATTTCCCGATCTGGTCCAACCAATCTAATGGTATGCTGCAATTGGTTGTATGGACGGCTCTGGAGCAAGAAGGACTGGGCGCATCCCTTCAGCATTACAACCCATTGATTGATGAAAAAGTGAAAAACGAATGGAACATTCCTGAGCATTGGAAACTGATTGCTGAAATGCCATTTGGTAAACCGACATTCCAACCAGGTGAAAAAGAATTCCAGCCTGTTGAAGAACGAGTAAAAACATTTAAATAATTATAATTTTCACGATAAAATGACGATTCAGGCTCGACTTGGTAAAGCACTGTGGGTATCCACAGTGCTTTTTGTCATTCCATTTTTAAGGCATATAAGCTTTGATATGTACGGACACAGGGGTTAATTCATCCGTTAGTGGGTGATATTATGTTTAAAATTGGATGAGAAGTTTACATTGGTGTTATTGCGGTTTTATGCAGATGTCTAGGATAACGCGCATTCAAAGGAGGAAAAGTGATGAACTATGATTGCATTATTGTTGGTGGGGGAATTGCCGGATTGCAAGCAGCGATTCAATTGGGGAGATACAGCAGTCATCGAGTTCTAGTGATAGATTCGGGCTATGGTCGATCTACGCTGTGCCACCAGTATCATAATATTTTGGGCTTTCCTGACGGAATTTCTGGTGAAGAGCTGCGACGGCTTGGACGTAGTGAAGCCACGAAACTAGGTACTGAATTTGTTGAAGGGAAGGCGGCAAAAGCCGCCAAAAGAGATGAGCTTTTTGACATTCAAGTGGATGCAGGATCCGTCTATTCGTCAAAAACGCTGCTGTTGGCGACAGGGCTAACGGACCGTTTTCCAAAGCTGGATGGGTTACAAGCCTGCTTGGGCAACAGTGTATATGTGTGCCCGGATTGTGACGGTTATGAGGTTCAGGATCGCAGCACGGTCGTTATGGGGGCAGGCAAAGCAGGAGCTTCCATGGCTCTGACTTTATCAGCGCGCACCGATCAACTTGTTTATGTCAATCATGAGCGTTCAGAGGTGCCGGACGAGCTGATCGTAAAGCTGCGGGAAAAAGGGATTGGCTATAAGGAAGCAGCCATTTCAGAGATTATAACCGGAGAATGGGGCTGTTTTGAAGGAGTGCGGCTGGCTGATGGACATGTGGTTCGAGCAGAGCGGGGCTTTTTAGCCTTTGGCAGCAATCACGTTCATTCAGAGCTGGCGGAGCAACTGGGTGTACATCTGCTGCATAATAAGCATATTGAGACTCATCCTCGCAGCAAAATGACAAATGTGGAAAATGTATGGGTAGCCGGGGACTTAGGAGCTCATGCCGAGCAAGCGACTGTGGCGATGGGAGAAGGAGCTATGTCAGCGATTTGGATACACAAGGTATTAACTGGTATGAAAACAAAAGAACCGCAGCTCTGAGAGCTGCGGTTTAGAACGATGGGTGTATACTCGTTGGGAGTTGAAGTTCGAAGCGTTTTAATTGATCGCTCATGCCGTACTTACGTAAAATTTCCGTCTGTTTGTTGCCGATAAGATCAAAATGCGGATAGGGCTGACGCTGATGAATATATTGGGGGTTCAATCCGTTATGGTTGCACCATAAGCGCAGCTTGTCCAAATCAGAACATCCCACCTTGGTGACGGTTGTAATGCCTGGAAAGCGATCATCCAGCCAGTAATGTGTCAGGAAAGCAATTTCACCACGACTGACCTCTCTTTTCCAGGCCATAAGCTCCTGCCGGGTAATGCCAAATGCCATCGTTCTCATCCTTCCTTGGCTCATTCTGAAATCATGAGCTGTTGCGCGGTTGTTCCATTATTTTCGTACTATAGTTTGTATTATGATCCACATGGGGTAACACAATAACAGGAGACCCTGTGTGACGACCTCCTGTTAGCGGTTAAAGCCATCTCTCGGCCCAGCTCTCCACACCATTTAATGCATCACCTAGCTCTTTACCCTTGCGTGTCAGCGAATACTCGGTACGCACAGGCCGCTCTGTGATGACATTGCGAAGGATCAGGCCGGAAAGCTCTAGTTCCTTGATGCGTTCGTTCAGCATGCGTTTACTAAGATCAGGTATGGAGACGTGAATTTCACTAAATCGTTTGGGATGTTCCATCAAAGTATGAATGATGAGAGCGGTCCATTTTTTGCTGATGATCTGAAAGGACTGTTCCACCTTACCGCACAAAAGCTTAGGCTGCCTGTCGTCGCTCATCTGAATCCCCTCAATTTCATTGTTGTTTTAAACAGTATACTAAAAGTAACTCTGTATACCAATAGTAACTATAACGCTTTGTATCAACTGTGACATATTTAACAGTTTTTTCTCTTTCCTTTCGTCAATCATACCACAGAAAACGTTATCATTACAGGATATATCGAATGTTCACGATTTCGCTAAAATTTGATTGACTTGCCCCTTATTTTGGGTGTATTATGGGTTACGTTAATTCCTCAGGTAACTTTTAATAACCTCATCTTTATAATGGGAAGAAGGAATATTTCATGGATTCAATGACATTTGTCTTATTTGGAGCGACAGGGGATTTGGCGAAACGCAAAATTTACCCTGCCTTGTATAATTTGTTTGTAGAAGGTAAAATTCCGGCTTCCTTTTCTGTAATTGGGATGGGGCGTCGTGAAGTGGCGGACGAGCAATTTCAAAGTAATGTAGAGCAATCCATTAAGGATTTTTCCAGACACGTGAATGAAGACCGTGCACAGATGGATCAGTTCTTAAGTGCTTTCCGTTACAGCGCATTGAACGTCAACCACCCGGAAGATTATAAAAAGCTGCTGCAGCTTGCTGAGCAACGTGAAAATGACTTGGGAATTCCGGGGAACCGCATGTTTTACTTATCGGTGGCACCGGAATTTTTTGATGTGATTGCCCTCAATATTCGGGAGAGTGGTTTAGCTGAAACAAAGGGTTGGAAACGGCTCATTATCGAAAAACCATTTGGACATGATCTGGAATCAGCACGTGAGCTGAATGATCGCCTGAGCAGAACATTTGCTGAGGATGAGATTTATCGTATTGACCATTACTTAGGTAAGCCCATGGTACAAAACCTGGAAGCCTTAAAATTTGCTAATCCATTGCTTCAAGGGATATGGAACAATCAATACATCGCCAATGTGCAAATTACCGCATCCGAGACTGTAGGGGTGGAGGAGCGAGCAGGATACTATGATCATTCTGGCGCTATTCGTGATATGGTACAAAATCACATGCTACAGGTGTTGATGATGACGGCTATGAACAAGCCGGGACATGTCACGGCTGACCAGGTGCGTGATGAAAAAAGCAAGGTGATGGACGCGCTTCGTGCACTTGATCCTTCCGATATTGCTTCCAACGTGGTTAGAGGCCAATATACCAACGGTGAGATCAACGGAAAAGCAGTTCCTTCCTATAATGAAGAGCCGGACATCGGTCCTGATTCACAAAATGATACTTTCATTTCAGCTCGCCTATGGATTGACAACGAACAATGGTCGGGTGTACCTTTCTATATTCGTACTGGCAAACGCATGAAAGAAAAATCTACTCGTATCGTTGTGGAATTCAAAAAGGACAGCACAGATCCTTATGCCGCTCAAGGGCAACCGACTGACCCGAACTTGCTGATCATCCATGTTAACCCGGATGAAAAGGTAACGCTGCGTCTGAATAGCAGAGACCCGTTAAACGCTGGTCAACTGGAAACGGTTCTGATGAATTATCATTCCGAGGCCAAGGATGTACCAGAAGCCTATGAGCGCCTCATCTTTGATGCGCTGCGCGGCGATTCCACCTTTTTTGCTCATTGGAACGAAGTTGAGCTTTCATGGGTGTGGGTTCAACCTGTACTGGAAGCTTTTGCTCGTGGTGAGGTTCCACTTCATACGTATGCAGCAGGCTCTTACGGTCCAGAAGCTTCAGACCAATTGTTGGAAGAGCAAGGCTTTACATGGTGGCTGGACGAAAAGTCCGAAAGCACTGAAAAAGCAGTCGTTCGTTCTTAACATCAATAAGAAAGTATATACAAAATATGTTTGCTACGGCAGGAGGCCTTTACAATGCAAGTAGGATTAATTGGTTTGGGAAAAATGGGTTTAAATCTCGGGAAAAATTTGATCGATCATAAGCATGAACTTGTGGCTTACGACGTCAATGCAGCCGCCATCCAAGAAATGAAGGATTATGGAGCTACAGGTGCTTCCACATTGGAAGAGCTTGTACAGGCAACTCAATCCCCTAGAGTATTGTGGATTATGGTTCCTCACCAAATTGTGGATTCTGTGCTGGATCAGCTTCAACCGATGTTGTCCAAAGGGGACATCATTATTGAAGGTGGTAATTCTCATTACAAAGAGTCTATTGCTCGCCATGCCCGTCTTCAAGAATATGGTATCAGCTTCATGGATGCTGGAACCTCAGGCGGGATGGAAGGCGCACGCAATGGCGCTTGTTACATGATCGGTGGCGATCCGGAAGCTTGGGCGGTTGTTGAGCCTATTTTCCGCGACACAGCAGTGGAAAACGGATATCTGTATGCAGGTAAATCCGGAAGCGGACATTTTCTGAAAATGGTTCATAACGGTGTGGAATACGGCATGATGGCTTCCATCGGTGAAGGATTTGAAGTGCTGGAAAAAAGCAGCTTTGACTTTGATTATGAACAAGTAGCGCGTGTGTGGAACAACGGTTCTGTTATTCGCTCTTGGCTGATGGGCTTGACTGAACGGGCATTCTCCAAAGATGCAAACCTGGACGAAATCCGTGGGGTTATGCACTCTTCTGGTGAAGGAAAATGGACGGTTGAGGAAGCGCTGGACATTCAGGCTGCAACTCCAGTCATTGCTTTGTCCCTGCTGATGCGCTACCGTTCTCTTGATGCGGACACGTTCAACGGGAAAGTGGTTGCTGCGCTGCGCAATGAATTTGGCGGTCACGCGGTAGAAAAGAAGTAATAACGATATAAGCTAGTATCTATCCCCGTAGCTTCACAACTGCGGGGATATTGCTATATGTTTTGTCGTTTATTGGATGTTTGCAAAACCTGCATATGCATATTTTTCCTTGTATATCCGCACAATAGATGAAAAAGGCGGAAGGATGAATAGCGTATGTGCAAAAGGTTTTCGTTATCGGCTGATTTGGATGAGGTAAGGGATCATTTTGGTATACAACGGGTGATGTATTATTACAAAACACGCTATAACATGAGCCCCACTCAGCATGTTCCAATTGTGCTGCATCAGGATGGAGAACGGGTACTTGATGAATTTCGCTGGGGATTTATTCCCTACTGGGGCAAGGATTGTGTCAATGCAGACTTGAATACGGTTCGGGTAAATCCGAGTTATCGCAAGATGGCGGAAACCCGACGTTGTATCATTCCATGCAATGGATTTTATTATTGGCGCAAATTGGGTAAACGCATGTGTGCTGTACGGGTGGTACTGCCGGAACAGAAGATGTTTGCGGTCGCGGGGCTATATGAAGTATGGCAGGATAGTCGTAAGGAGCCTTTACGCACCTGTACGATGATGACAGTTCATGCCAATACGGATATACGTGAATTCGATACCCGTATGCCGGCTATTTTGGAAGCTGATCATATAGATTCATGGTTGGACCCGTCTGTCCAGAACATAGATGAGCTGTTGCCTCTACTGCGCACGTATGAGCAAGGAGACATGAGTATCTATCCAGTGACCCCACTGGTGGCCAATGATGAACATGATAACCGTGAATGTATTCAGGAAATGGATTTGCAGTGGTCCTGGATTAAACCTTAAACGTATGGAGATTTTCATCCATGATTGATCATAAGCTTCCCGCCACCTGCATAGGTATGTATTGGGGAACAAGCGTCATGATCCGGGGAGAGGGGAAACGGCCGAAGGAGTATCTCATGTGGGATGGAGGCGATTGGAATGAGTAACGATACACTCATCCAGCTGCTAGTGCTCATGGTGACGATCATCGGTCTGGTCCAAAACCGGTAAGTGGCAGGTTCCAGAAGGCGGGAGAATTGCCGTAGGCAATCTTCCGTTTTTTTCTGTGTTAAAAAGCTCGCAGATTAAGGAAGCTTACGGTACAATAGATGCTAGGCTACAGGTGACAAGACACCTGAATATACGTCTACATACGATATATTTTTAAGGGAGAGCGAATCATGAGTGAATTAACTTCATTACCACCAGCCAAAAAAAGAAAATTGCTGTTTAGCGCAGGGCTCAGCTGGTTGTTTGATGCTATGGATGTGGGGCTGCTTTCATTTATAGTCGCAGCGTTGGCAAAGGAGTGGCATCTGGGATCTGAGCAAATTGGACTGCTGACTGCAATGAATTCGATAGGAATGGTGTTCGGAGCCGCTTTGGCGGGGATTTTGGCGGATCGTTACGGCAGACGCGCCATATTAGTGTGGACATTGTTGATCTTTTCTATTGCCAGCGGCTTATCCGCTTTTGCGACAGGTCTCGGAATGCTGCTGGTGCTGCGTTTTATTGCTGGTGCAGGCTTGGGCGGGGAATTGCCTGTTGCTTCGACGCTGGTGTCAGAATCAGTGCCTGTGAAAGAACGAGGAAGAGCGGTTGTGCTGCTGGAAAGCTTCTGGGCGGCAGGCTGGATCCTTTCGGCTCTTATTGCTTATTTTGTTATTCCAAAGTATGGTTGGCAAATGGCATTTATTCTCGGCGCAGTACCTGCGCTGTACGCTCTTTATCTGCGCAGAGCTATTGAGGATTCACCGCGTTACAAGCAGCAAAGCGTTAAACTTCCGCTGCGTGCACGATTGGCTTCGATTTGGTCGGGACCCAATCGCAAGTCTACGCTGATGCTGTGGATTTTATGGTTCACAGTTGTATTTTCATACTACGGCATGTTCCTGTGGCTACCGAGCATTATGTTTATGAAAGGTTTCGAACTGGTTAAAAGCTTTGAATATGTACTGATCATGACGCTTGCGCAACTACCAGGTTACTTTACCGCCGCCTATCTAATTGAAAAGCTGGGGCGCAAATTCGTACTGATCATCTACTTGCTGCTCACAGCAGTGTCCGCCATTTGGTTCGGCACCTCGGAAACGGCGGGAATGCTGCTAGCTGCTGGTATCTGCTTGTCCTTTTTTAATCTCGGTGCTTGGGGAGCCATGTACGCTTATACTCCGGAATTGTACCCGACAGCGGTCCGTTCTACCGGTGTGGGTATGGCGGCTGCGTTTGGCCGTATTGGAGGCGTTATCGGGCCTTTTGCGGTCGGTATACTCGTAGGACAAGGCGTAGCGTTACCATCTATCTTTGTGATTTTCTTCGTAGCTATCTTGATCGGAGCAGTGGCTGTATGGTTGCTGGGTACGGAAACCAAAAACCAGGAGATTGACTAACCTTTACATTCACCTGTGTAAAGATTCATAATATAAGAGAGAGGAGTGACCTGAAATGGAGCATACCTTTCTGCTCAAGGCAGACTGGAACGGGGGGCGCAACAGCGACGGCCGTATTGAGGCTGGACAGTTGCGGACTGCAATTTCGATCCCAGCTGAGATGGGGGGCCCTGGTGTGGGCACCAATCCAGATGAAATGCTGCTCGGTGCCGCTGCTACCTGCTATTTGATTACTTTGGCGGCGATGATGGAGCGCGCGAGTCTCCCGGTGGCATCACTGGCGCTGGAATCCGAAGGGATTGTCGATGTAACGAACAATATTTTTACATATCGCCGAATTGTGCATCGTCCGCAGGTTCAATTGGCCGCCGATGCGACAGAATCGCAGATCGAACAAGCATTGCGACTGGCAGAGCAGGCAGAAACCTCATGCATGATCTCGCGTGCCGTAGCGGGAAATGTGACGTTGTCCACAGAGCCCGTGGTGGAGCGCGCCTCTTAAAGCGATATTTGTAACAGGAGCAATCATTCCAATTGCCCATCATTTTTTTAATCCAAGGAGGACACAACCATGACAGCACAACAAAAATTGCTCGTATTCGCAGGCTCTTACGCCGAATTGGAAGGTAACGGAGTTTATTCGTACACTTTTAATGAACAGACAGGAGCACTTACACTACAGGATGAGTTCTCCGGCTTGAAAAATCCTACATTCTTGAATGTGGACGTCAAAAATCGGAAGCTGTATTCCATTGGAGAGACGACTTCTGCTGCAGGAGCGAAAGTAGGCGAAGCTTCTGCTTTCGAAATTGACCCAGTTAAAGGAACATTTACATTACTGAATCGTGCGGAAAACGTGGGTGCAACAACTTGCCACATTCAGCGTGATCCATCTGATCGTTACCTTATTGTAGTCAGCTACCACGGAGGTATGGTGGGACTGGTGTCTCTGACTGAGGACGGACGTATCGGTGAGTTGCTGGATGTTAAACAGCATGAGGGCAAAGGAGCGCATCCTGAACGTCAGGATCGTCCACATCCACATTCCAGTTTCTTTAGTCCGGATGGCCGCTTCCTGTTCGTACAAGATCTCGGCCTGGATCTGATCCGCGTTTACACCATTGATGACAACAAAGGACAACTGGTGCTTCATGGTGAAACGAAAACCCATGCAGGTGCAGGTCCACGTCATTTGACGTTCCACCCGAATGGTAAATTTGCTTTTGTCATTAACGAAGTGGATTCTTCCATTACTTCTTTTGCATACGATGCAGAGGCTGGCAAGCTCACTGAGCTTGAGAGCGTACCGACATTGCCGTCTGACTTTACAGGTGAAAACACAACTGCTGAAATTGCGATTTCGGGGGATGGAGCTTATCTGTACGGTTCCAACCGCGGGCATGACAGCATTGTGGTATACGCTGTAGACGGAGCAAATGGCAAGTTGAGCTTGGTCGAGCATGTATCTGCCGAAGGGGAGCATCCACGCCATTTTGCTTTGACTCCAAATGGTGACCATATGCTCGTGGCCAACCGCGACACCAACAACATTGTTACGTTCAAAGTGGACAAGGCAAGTGGACGCTTGACCTACACTGGGCAACAAGTAACCGTGTCCAAGCCAGTATGCGTACAGCCTTTTTACTTTTCCGTGTAAAAATTAGGAAAACATTAGGGGTAACTAAGTAACGGTATGCGGCTTGTGACCGCTACGAGGACGGATCATTCTTCCGATCGCTGTTGCCCCCGGATTTCTCGATTGTATGTTCAAGGGTAGAAATCCGGGGACAAAGGCGAACGCTCCGCTTCTTCAGAACAATTCCGTCCTCTCCGCTGCTTTAGTGCTTTTGGCGACCATTTTTTTATGCAGAAACAATAACTGAATACGTATATGTTGATGGTACTGATAGATTAACCAAGCATAGAAAATTTTTTAGTGAAAACGGCTCGTAGGATAACCTACAGCCGTTTTTATTTTAGGGCTTAGTCATTTCAAAAGAAGTCACTACCTACAAAAATAATATAAAATTTTATGGTTACAAATAAGATACGAATAATCTCGGCAGGAAAAGGGTACATATGTTATAAGCGGGACAAGAATCTCTCAATCCGATAATGCAAATCTAGGACAAGCATTGTGAGTTCCATATAAGGGTTAGAGGCTTAAAATAAAAGTATTATATTTGGCCTAAGTATTAGTTTAGGTCGTTGGCTTTTTTAGAGGCAAACTCATGAAAAATGAGCAATGGCAAGGATAAACTGAGTAACGAAGCGGGCAGATGGATTTCGGAGAAGCGATAGCGTTCGCCTTTGGAACTTGATTTTAACCATTAAAATATATTCAAAAAATCAAGCTCCAACAGCGATCGGAGAAACCATCTGATCGCGAAGTGGGCCTCACAGACCGATAAGAGTATATAAAGGAGGAAACGAAATGAAAATTATCATTACGCAAAAGGAAGCCGTCGACAAAGGAATATGGACAGAGATCATGGGGATGTTTGCTGTAACCAAAGAGGACGAAGTATGGCAAAATGAAGAGTTTATTCTCACCGAAGAACAGGCACGTCAGGTCGGATTATTAAGATAGCAAAGACAAATAGGACATGTTATCAAGTTTTAAGACCAAGTCTTAAAAAATCGTAACTTCTTTTTTATGTATCTGATACACTTTTTAACCGTGCAACGTTTATGATAAGTACACAAGGGTAATGAAGCTTACAGACACCGTGTACATACCCAAACGGCAAGGAGAGATCAGACATGATGAAACTAGCTTCGAAATGGACCGTATTGGCTTTAATGATGATGCTGATTACGACGGCAGGGGCAACAGCGCAAGGCTACACGCCTGTAGCAGCTGCTGAAAATCAGGAGACCGTATATATAAACCAAATGGAGATTCGTGACGGACAAATTTATTTGTCGGCAGACCCGATTGAATGGTATGAAGGCGCGGCAGCTGACAAAGCATTTGTGGAGCATGAAGGAAATACAGAATTGGATGGAGCTCCGGATGGCTACTACATCGTAAACAATTCCGTGCAAAATGACGTGTATCAGGTTGCACCAGATGCTTCGGTAGAGGTGCAGATTTATGATCACACGGGTAACATAGAAGATACAGACGTGCAATGGAACGAATCGATTCCTCTGGCACAGTTTGAGAAAGATTTTGCTAAAAAGGACGTTCTGGACCTCAGTCAATTTCCATACCATATTACGCTTCGTGAGGGTAAAGTTGTAAAAATCGTGCAGCAATTCATTCCTTAAAATAGAAGTAATCTCATTTCACAAACACGTGCTTTCACTTGATCATAGATCAGGGGAGCACGTGTTTTTTTATACTTTATAACAAAAAAAGAGGATATCCAGCCCATATAGGGCGCGGATATCCTCTTCTCTTCATAATATATGATTAGAACGATTTTGCTGTGTCTACTGCACGTTGTACAGCAGAAGCAACGATTTCTTGTGCTTGATCTGGAGATTGATTATGTCCTTCCAGAACAACTTTCACGATGTCTTTCACTCCGAAGAAGGATAAGATGTTGTTCATGAAGTTCAAAGACATTTCAGCTGCAGCAGCTGGTCCTTCGGAATAAACGCCGCCTCTTGCATTCAGCAGGGCTACTTTAGTTTCAGTTACGAGACCAACAGGACCTTCAGCAGTGTATTTGAATGTTTTACCAGCTTGGTTCAGGTAGTCAATGTACGTATGCAGTACAGCTGGAATCGTCATGTTCCAGAGCGGGAAAGCAAATACGACTTTGTCTGCTGCCAGGAATTGATCCAGGTAGCCATTAGCAATGTTTGCCAGGCGAGCTTCTTCTGCGTTCAGCTCCATGCCTCTAGCGGATTTGAACGTGCCGTTGATCATGTTAGCGTTCAAATAAGGAAGCTCGACGGAGAACAGGTCCAGCTCAGTGATTTCATCAGTTGGGTGGGAAGACTTGTAGCTTTCTACGAAGGCGTTATACAATTTAACTGTTGCAGATTCTTCAGCTGTACGATCATTAGCTTTGACAAATAATACTTTAGACATGATTTATTTCCCCCTAAGTAAGTTGAATAAGTAAGTTAAGTTAGTAAGTTACCAAGTAATATTACAATATAAAGATAATATCTGTCAACACTTTTATATTAAATTTACTTTGAAAAGCTACTTTATTTTTTACACTGAAAATTTTACGTGTTTCTTTTGCAAAATATCAGTTTTGCGGTAAAATTTAAATGTAAAGTTTAATGAAGAGAATGGTTTGAGTAGGCGAAGAAGAAAATGAACATGGTGCCAGCAAGATATAGCACAATAGTTGAACGAAAAAAGGTGAGTAGCTTGAAGATAGGTTTTTTTGATTCAGGATTGGGTGGAATTACAGTATTGTCCGAGGCACTAAGACGTTTGCCAAACGAAAATTTTGTATACATGGCGGATACCCTTCATGTGCCTTACGGGACGAAAACTCCCCAAGAGGTGCTTGGTTATGTCAAGGCTTCAGTACAAACGATTCTAAAAGAAGATGTTAAGGCATTGGTAATTGCCTGCAATACGGCTACAAGTATCGCGGTTGCGGAGCTAAGGAAAGAATATCCTATTCCGATTATTGGTATGGAGCCAGCAGTGAAGCCAGCGGTCGAGATGAACCGATCCAATGGTAAAAGAGTTCTGGTGTTAGCCACACCATTGACCTTGAAACAATCCTGTTATGCAGCGCTGGTATCCAGAGTTGACGATCATGGGAGCGTGGACTCACTACCTCTGCCGGAGTTAGTACAGTATTGCGAACAGTTGAATTTTGACCGGGCAGAAATGTCCGAATATTTTAACCGGGAGCTGTCTTCGTTCAATCTCGACATATACGGTACGGTGGTATTGGGGTGTACTCATTATCCTTTTTATAAGGAGATTCTAAGGGAACTACTGCCTTCTCATATTCAGTTAATTGACGGGAGCCAGGGAACAGTTAGACGGTTGAAACAGGTGTTGTCTGAGCGTAATTTGCTGGAGCCTTCGCCAAAATCCGGTCCATCGCAGGAGGGACACATTACATTTCTATGTTCTAGTCAGGATGAGACCTATGTGCATAAGATGGAGCGGGCGCTTGAAATCTATGCGGAGCATGAAAAGATTTATTTTTAAAAGAAGAGCGGCTGGCGAACGTGTTGGATCTTAGTGAAATATCCAAATCGCCAGCCGCATTGTTGATCAGACGCATGGGGGGAGGGCGTAAGATGGATGTTCAACTGATCCTGAATGAGCTTCACGAAACGGGCGTGCTTGAAAGCCATATGCGAAATCTCAAACCGCTGACCGGCGGAACTTCGAGCAAAGTGGTTGTTGTCATGGACGGAACTAAGCCGCGATACGTGATTAAGCAAAATGATCCCGCTGTCGTAGAAGCCGAGGCAGAATTCTTACATACCTATGTACAGGTTGAGAAACTATCGCGTTTGGTTTATGTAGATCCGTTGCACCGTTATTTGGTGTACACGTTTAGGTCAGGGCTCACACAGTATCATGGACGAAACAAAAGCGATTTGTTACTTCGTCTGGCGACGGAGGTGATCTCGCACTATAAGCCTTTTGGTGAGGAACGTCGTTATGGTTATCCGGACCACCCGTTTGTGGAATGGAGAGATTTTCTGCTGCACAGAACGAAGGAATCTGAAAAGATCATACAAGACGTTTTACCCCCAGAGGATCATCGGTTCGTCCATACCCTTGTGGCCGGATCGCCGCAACGGAATATTAAATATTTGCTTCATGGTGACTGTGGAGTACATAATTTTGTGTTTGCCGAAAATGGTACGTTGACAGGCATTATTGATCCTGACCCAGTCGTGGGAGAGCCTCTGTATGATCTGATATACGCCTTTTGTTCTTCACCCGATAGGCTGATCGTCGTGCTAATGCCACCTCCAATGGAGCTTGTCATGCCACGGTGTCCTGTATGCCCGAACTCTTTTTGCACTAATGCGCTGAAAGTGATGTTTTCCTTATCCGTTGTATACGTTGGGTGAAGCACTTTGACTACTTTATCGTTCCAGACCCAGTGCATGACTCCATTTCTCCATGTATAATTTATACCCATCTTAGGCAGGAGTGACAATGGAATATACAATTGACCGTTTTTCATAAACGTTTTAGGGATTGACTCATCCAGCGCTGTCATTGTTCCGTCTGAGTACCTGAAAATCTTTGATTGGTTAGGCATCAACCGTAGTGAAGGAAAAGGTACAGAATTCTCGGCGTCAAAATCCGCCCACGTGCTACCTGTCTTTGCATCCCACTTGATAGTTGCCAAGTGAGCTGTCTCCAGCCATTTGAATGGGAAAAACAAATTATTATTTTTCTTCAGCAGGGGAGCGGCCTTTATGGAGACGGAATCCAGCGATATGGAAAATTTGTTCAATTCGGCAGTCAATTGGTGCGGTACCAGATAGAACACAGCAGCATCCTCTGCGACAATGGGAAGATTGGAAATTGATTTCTCCGCATAACTCAGGGCTGTTGGTAGTATGTCAGAAATAAGTAGACAGGAATATACGAGTAGAGCAACAAAAATTCGTCTCATTGAATAAGCACCTGATTTCATTTTTTTATCATATATACCATAAAAACGAAAAAAAGTTACACAGATGTAATCTTTTATACTGACCACCAGTTTTTTTGATTAACTTAGTGGGGGTTCAAGTCCCTCCACACGCATCTTGTTTTTGCGGACGTGGCTCAGCGGTAGAGCATCGCCTTGCCAAGGCGAGGGTCGCGGGTTCGATTCCCGTCGTCCGCTCCATATTTGCGCCCTTAGCTCAGCTGGATGGAGCGTTTGACTACGAATCAAAAGGCCGGGAGTTCGAATCTCTCAGGGCGCGCCATTAATTTCATAAGCCGGTGTGGCGGAATTGGCAGACGCGCGCGACTCAAAATCGTGAGCGTAAGTCGAAGAAATAACCGCTGAAGCCTTGGTATTATTGGATTTGTTTAAAGTCAGATTTTAAAGTTCTCTCCTAGAGTTCTTTCCTTTTTCTAAAGGAGTTTTGGAGTTTCATAATTGTGCCGATGTGGTGGAATTGGCAGACACGCTGCACTCAAAATGCAGTGCCGTCAGGCTTGCCGGTTCGAGTCCGGCCATCGGTATTATCTAAAAGGTTCATTTTATTCCTTCTTGGAGTAAAGTGGACTTTTTTTCTTTACAACAACTCATCTAATTGTAAGCAATTGTTCATAGCTTGAGCAGAAGAAACCTTTGAACTGTAATCCAGATGAGCATAAATATTAGCGGTTGTTGAGAAATCACTATGCCCAAGCCACTCTTGAATTTCCTTCATTCCTACTCCATTAGCCAGTAACAGGCTGGCGCAACTGTGTCTGAGATCATGAAAGCGAATCCGCCGTAACCCGAATTTTTCAAGCATGAACGGAAAGTGCTGCGTAATATACCCTGGCTTGATTCGTTGCCCTAGTTTGTCCAAGTAGATATAATCTGTGTACTCTGTGCAATAAGACGAATGATATTGAATTTGATTATTCTCTTGCTGGGCTTTCAATTGTAAAAGCAAACTTTCAAAGGCTGGAATCAGCGGCAAGGTACGCCGACTAGCTTTGTTTTTTGTGCGATCTTTGGCAACTGTAATGTATTGTCCTTCTACAGATACAGAAATAACCGTATGTTGGATAGAGATCGACTTATTCTTGAAATCAATGGCATCCCATTTTAATCCTACAACTTCACTGCGGCGTAGGCCATAAAATGCGGCTAATTGAACAGCCAACTCAATAGGGTCTCCTTTGATAGTCTCAACTAACACCTTTATTTCTTCACTATCATAGAAGCTAGCTATAAACGTATTTTTCTTGGGGCGCTCGATTTTATCTGCCGGATTGGAAGAAATCAAACCTGTTTTAAACGCGTATTGAAGGGCTTTTCTAACATTAGCATGAATGCGAATGACGGTGTTGGGTTTGACTCCACGAGTCTTTAACTCGTATTGATAAAATTCTTGAATATGTTTCGGTTGCAAATCCTTTAGTAAAATTTCTTTTTCCTTAAAGTGAGGGACAATACGATTTTTCACTGCACGTGAATAGGAAGCATAGGTAGTGAGTTCAATCTGATGTTTCATCATTTCAAGCCATTGGAGCATGAAATCCGTAAACAGCAATTCAGCTTCCTTGATTTGAGGTGTTTCTTCAAACTGCTGTCGAGCTTCAAGCAACATGGCCTCAGCTCTTTTTTTGTTCCCTTTGATTGGAAGTCCCGTAGGAACCCACTTCGGCTTTCGTTTGCCATTTTCATCCTTACAGTTGAGAACAATATAGAAGAGTCCTTTTTTCCTGTAGGTGGCCTGCTACCATACTCAATCCTCCTTTATTTCGCAGCCTACAACCTACCATTAACACTTTAAATATAACACAGTATACTAGTTGGTTAAATGCTTTAAAGTGATAAAGTAAAGTTGTTTTCTGCGTTTATTTGTTGAGAATGTATCAATGATTGAAGGTGGGCTATAACGTGGACTTTCGGTATCTTGTAGGCACGTCCAATTTTAAAGTGAAGGATTCGATTCGCTTGTAAAAGTTTATACGTACTCTTGGAACTAATTCCACCGAGCATTTCGCATAATTGAGGGATAGTAACAACATCCGGATAGTCTTTAAATATGGTAAGTAGCAGATTCGTCTCCTCAACTATACAATCGGGCAATCTGGCATAGAAAAAAACTCCTTTCATGATGTATGTAGAAGCACACGACGGGCCATGTGCGTAGTAGAAAAAAGTCCACATGCAATCATCTCCATAGGATGAAGTTATATGTTTCAAGCTGCCGTTGGTAACTGGCATCATAGCTTTGGTCGTCCAAAGCTCTCCCTCATCCGAGCGGGCTGCCCCCAATACCGTGACGTTGGCCAGGCAGAAGTATCATAATCCCTTTCGCTGGTCATGGCGTTCATCCCACCACAGGATGATTCCGGCCGGAGAGGTGTCGCTCAAGCCCTAATAGGGGGCTCTCATGGCGCTTCCGCTTTGTCGCTTCTGTTTTCACAGCAGAGAAAGGAACGTATTTGACATGAATTATGAGATTTTCAAAGGTCAAGAAGCGATCAGAACGAATATCTGCATCCCTTTGATTGCTTCCTGATATATAAATGGGGGACAGACAGAAAAAAAGGCAACCATTTCAACAAATTTTTTTCTTTCAATGCATTTGACTTACTTAGCTTTTATTATACAAAGAAAGGGAGCATTTTCATTGAAACTCATTTAAACAGCAAGAAGCCATGAAAGAGTCTCTACATGGCTTCTTGCTGTTTTATTTATAACGACTAAGATCAAAGCGACGAGCAGCCAGAATAAAAGCTATCGTCATCTGTTGTTTGCAATCTTCATCAATAATTCCATTTTTTCTTGCCAATTTATTATTCTTTTTATCTTCACCAAAAAGTTGGATTTGATCTTTGAAATAGCTTGTCTACTTACCCCTAACAATTGAGCGATTTCTTTATCAGTTTTTTCTTCAAAATATTTGTAGTGTAACACCCGTGCCTCCTTTGGAGTAAGCTGGAGAACGTCCATCACCTGAGACAGCATAGAGGAAGGATTAACTGGTAATATGTCATGGGAACGAATAAGTAAATTGATATTGATTTCAAAATTTATGGCGTCTACAGAGATGCAGTGTGCTTTTTCACGATATAGTTTCTCTAAATAATCCTTCTTTGGACGTTGGAGACATGTCTTAACATAACTACTGAATGCCTTTTCAACTGCTTCCTTAGTTCTAGCTTCTGCTATCATAAATTCCCATTTCCTCTCTCTATTTAAATGGGGTACAGAGCAGAAAAAGGCAACCTCGGGTCAAAAAAACAAATATTGGAATCTATATCTCTATTCTCGTCATTTCTCAACAAAAAATGAACCTATAATTCCAACTTGATAATAAAAAAATTAAAATATACAATTGTGAACATTTAAATAGAAAAAGACGGGAGTTAGCTCTCTTAAGAGAGGACTACCCGTCTTTAGCTTTGTTCATGGTCTAGTCATTTTCCAGTAATTCTTTGAGAACTCGATACAGTTTTTTTTGCGTGTTGGGACTCTGCTGTAAAAGTAGCGTCAAACTGTCCAAAGCCCATTTGTTATGCTGAATCCCTGATAGGTGGTCATGTTCAAACAAAGAAAATAGACTATATATAGTTGCTTTCGCAATATATAAACAAATGGATTCCACCAATACAATGCACAAAGTATTTCTATAATTTGTTTTCTCCAATTATCTTTGTAAAAGTAATGTTGCAATTCATGTCGCATAATAAAGTATTGCTCCTCTTTAGTATAGGTTTCGATTGGCAACACAATTGTTGGCCTCAATAACCCATACATAATCGGATAATTAACAAGTGTTATTTCAAGTAATCTAATTCTTGAAGGTAATTTAATCTCATTTTGAAAGTGTTGTATTAGCTCATAATCTATATTTTATTAATTGAACAACTTTCTAAAGATTTTTTAAACTTAAAACTATAAATGAGCAAATTCGCTTCCAGTAAACTGTAAAATCAAAAGAATTGAGACAAAACGCGTTCCTGTGGTAAAAAGTAGTCACCACAACCCCATTTACAACAAGGAGAACATACCGCCATCATACCTGATCATGCCACATTACGCAACTATTTGTTGCATCATAGAGGCTTTCCATTCTTGTGTTGTCATAGCAACGTCCTGTGTCGCTCATGCTCAGAATGACATCTCGTTTAGCCAGGCACGCTCGGAACGCATGGCTCGTGAATTGACTACCTCGATCGCTATGAAAAATCATTCCGCGAGCATTTTTGCTTTACAGACGTTCTCAAAGGCTTGAATACAAAGTTCTGGTGAGTCTTTTGGGTTACAACAAAAGACACGTACCAACTCCAAATGTGCGACGCTACATCCCGAATAGGAAAATGTATCTTAACCGTGAGTGCTTGTTGGGGGGGCTCAATAACTAAATTAGTGAATGTGCTAAGTTTTTGATAGATGTCAAAGAAAATACACTTATGGCAAAGAAATTCCATCTATTTTTATTTTTGTTTGCATTTTGGAGAAAATAACAGTCACTATTTAGGTTTTTGTTTCGTTAACATAGTACAGGCATTAAATACCAGGATTCATGTTATGGTAGTAGATGCTTAGTACATGAGAAAGGTTGCGATAAGTTTATGAAGCAGTGGAAGAATCAGATAGCTAATCTGAAGGCGGACACGGAGAATCCAGTTGGCAGCGTACTGTCTGAATTGACAGATACTGAAATGGAGATGATTTCGGGCGGTATCGGGGCGTATGGATTTACGGATGGTGATTGTATTAGGACCATAACTGCTGGTTGCGATACTGTTTGTTATATTAAGGGCTGCTTCTAATCCAAAAGATTGGGATTTCTGAAAAAGGAAGTTTATTCTTTTTCAGAAATCCCAACAGTATTAGGGAGGGAGAGATCAAGTTTATTGAACGAAATTATTAAAACATTTAGTAAAAAGATTACGATTATTGCTTTATTATGTTTTATTGCCATTGTAGTAATATTTACATTCTCTTGGTTGCGCAATGTTGATGAGTTCACGGTCCTGGACATAATAAGAGGTACTTTAGGACCAATAAGCATGATTTTGATTATACCCTGGTCTATGATTATTCCCCCGATGTTGTTTATGGATGAGTATCAGTATCATACACTAAAGCAACTTTTTTTGCATGCACCTTCCCGCATATCTGTGTATTTTTATAAATTTTTGGGTATGACGGTTCATATTACTTTATTTATTGCTTGTTTATTTGCTGTACCCCTCGTAATGACGCTGGTTGCTACTCCAATAAATATAACCTGGGGAGTAGTAATGAATGTTTTATTTTTAGAGTGGTCATTGATACAGCAATGTGTTTTATATAGCTCCTTGGTAGTTATGATTGGTATATGGACAAAATCCGCTGCAGTAGCTGTAGGATTGGGACAAGGTATATATTTCATTCAGTTGTTGTTTGAAGAGTATTTATTATCTCAACAATGGTCCCATTTTCTGTTTATTCACCATGATGATTTGAGTGTGTATTTAAAAGCTCTTGATTTATCGAGTGGTCGGTTAGATTTTCCTATATCGTTATCAAAAAATATCGGATACATACTGCTGTTCTTACTACTTGGTCTTTGGAAGTTTTTAAAAAGAGATGTTGTGTGAGAAGGGAAGAGTGACTCATGGTAAACGTAGAGCGTGCTGAATACTGGTCAGAGTTTTTTTATAGTAATGAGTTGTACTTGCGTCAGAGTTTAAAGGAAGTATCCGATATTGATATCGAGGATGCTTCAGAGTTGTTAAGATATCGGTCTGATTGGAAGATACAATGGAGAGATTTAATAAATCGTGAGGTAGAGGCTCGAAATTTCTTGAATGAAGATAGTTGTTCCTTTTCAGGATTTGTAGTGAGATTTTTGTTATTCGCCCAAGATTTATTAGATGATAAGCAAAATGAGCAGTTGTCAAGATTAATTATTAAGGATGCTATTTATGAACATTTCTTTGCTTTTCTGACTGAAAGAGTTGTCGAATATAGTTATAAAACATTGATATTAGAATTGAATGTTCTAAGAGAACAATGCTCTTTAAAAGGAGATTCTTCAGAAGATAAATATCGCTATTTTGAAAGTTTATTATGGAATGTAGATTATTTAAGTCAATTAGCGGATGAGTATCCTGTGCTAATTAGTACAATGCTTCAAGTCACAAAACGTTATGTGGAACATTTGAAAGAAGTAATGACACGTTTTAAAACAGATATCTCGGATATCATTTCGTTTATGCCGGAAGTTGGATTTTTTGGTAAGGTTATAAAGTTCCGCATTGGTGCAGGTGACTCGCACAATGGTCGTAGTGTAACGATTTTAGAATTCGAAAGCGGCAATAAGTTGGTGTATAAACCACGTTCCTTAGCAGTAGATAAAAGATATTATGATTTTTTATCGTGGCTGAATCAGTTTGATCTTCCAAATATGCAGGTCATAAGAACAATAGATAGGAAGGAATATGGTTGGTCTGAGTTTGTACAGTTTTCTGAATGCAAATCATTAGAAGAGGTTGAGCGTTTTTATTTTCGCATGGGTGTACATCTTGCTATTATGTACATGTTTAATGCGACGGATTTCCATTATGAGAATATTATTGCTATGGGTGAGCAACCTATCATTATAGATTTGGAGTCTTTATTTCATCAAACATTGAACATGCAATTATTTGCTAATGACGCGAATGGACATGCCTATAAAATATTGTCTAATTCAGTGATGTCATCGGGTATGTTACCGCAATATGTTTATAGGACAAGAGTACATCAAGGCATTGATGTTAGCGGAATATTCGGATATGGAGATCAGGAAATACCTAATTCATCTTTACGAATTATACATGGTCGGACAGATAAAATGAGGCTCGAACGAGGAGCTTCTAAGACGGATAAAACGTACAATATTCCATACTATGATGGGCGAACAATGGACAGCTATCGCTATCTTTCTGAAATTAAACAAGGTTTTAGACAAGCCTATCAGATTATTATTGGTAACAAAACTCGGATCGAACAGCTTATTGGTGAATTCAGTTATGATAGAGTTAGAGTAATATTACGGAATACTAGATCGTATGTTGAATTGTTACGGACTTTGAAGCATCCGGATCTGTTGAGAGATGAATTGGATCATAAGGTAGTTGTTCATCGTTTATGGTTACAGTGTCTAGCCAATCGAGAACACTTAAACTTTGTTAAGTATGAAATGCGTGATATTGAAGCTAGTGATGTCCCCTATTTCTATACTTATCCAGCAAGTAAGGATGTTTGGGCGTCTAATGGTGATGTTATTTCAGATGTATTTAGAAATTCAGGGATAGAAATTGTCATGGATAAAATAGGGAAAATGGATATTCATGATTTGGAGGAGCAACTTGAATTGTTGAATATGTCTATTTCCGCTGCAAGGAATGACTTATATGTGCAGTCTATGCCTAAACTAGATTCTTATTCATCCGATTTAACAGACTTGCAAGTAGCGAATTGGAAGGATGAGTACATTCAAATTGCTACATCTATCGGAGATACTCTTATTCAATCTGCTGTAACTTCTTCCGACATGGGGTGTGATGAAGCGACATGGATAGGTTTGCTGTCTGATAGCAAAGAAGAGCGAAGATTAAGACTAGTTCCTGTAGGCTATGATTTATATAACGGTAATAGTGGGATAGCCTTATTTTTAGCTTATTTGTTCGATGTAACTGGCAATAGAGCCTACAAAAATATGGCGTTGCAGGCGTTAAAGCCATTAATTAATATTATGGAAAATAAGTTCGAAAACAGCTCTCTAACAATCGGTGCGTATAATGTGAATAGTATTGGGGGGGGGATTTTTGCAGCTTATCAATTATCTCTCTTATGGAATGATACTCAGCTATTGCAGGTTATCAAGGGATTTCTTCCATATTATATCCAACATATTGAAAATGATACGTTGTTAGATTATATTGGCGGGGCTGCTGGAGCAATTGATATACTACTACACATATATTATGGAACTGGCTGGGAGCTGGCACTTCAAGGTGCGGAAAAATGTGCCGAACATTTGCTACAAAATGCTCGAACGATGCCAGATGGCAGCGTAGTGTGGGCAATGAATTTGGACAATATTCCTTACGTCGGTTATTCTCATGGCATCTCTGGAATTGTTGCTCCTCTGTCATCGTTATATCGTGTGAATCATCGTAAAGAGTATATTGATTATATTGCTAGGGGATTACGTTATGAACGTGTTAATTATGATAGTAGGGTGAAAAATTGGATTACTCCTAAAGAGCCAGCTAGAGTAACATGGTGTCATGGTGCTCCGGGTATATTACTGTCCCGATTAAGGTTGTTAGAGAATGGATATTGGGATGAGTATATAGATGAAGAAATTAAAAATGCACTTTCTACTACAATTCAATCAGGGTTTGGGATAGAGCCAGTATACTGTCACGGAGATTTTGGAAACTTAGAGATATTACTAGCCGCGGATAAAGTTTTGAATAATCCTGATATTCGTAAGACTATTGATACTGTTAGAATGTATCTACTTAAATTCTTGCAAAATAACCCGTGGAAAAATACGGGTATCCATCGCGGGTTCGACATTAAAGGTTTGATGGGTGGTTTAGCGGGTATTGGATTTGGTTTATTAAAGCAAGTGAATCCTGATAGAGTTCCCAATATTTTGAATTTAGAAAATAAGGAGTCTTACACTCCTCATTTACTGCGGACAGCACATCGAGAAGTGGAGGGAGGGTAATTGTTATTTCGGCGTATACCATATATTGAACAAGTGAATCAAACGGAATGTGGTATTTCTTGTCTAGCAATGATATCTGCATACTATCAGCATGATATAATGTCGTCTGATTTTCAAGAGTTTGCGAGTGCAGGACGAGATGGTACAACATTATTAAGATTAAAACAAATAGCTGAAAGTATTGGTTTTAATGCTAGTGCTTATCGTATTGAAGATATTAATCAATTCAAGCAGATTGTCCTTCCAGCTATCTTACATTGGAATCAAAACCATTATGTTGTACTTGAAAAGATGAATAATCACTATGCTTACATTATTGATCCGAGTTGTGGGCGGCGAAAACTATCTTTATCAATTTTCATTCAGCAGTTTATGGGTTTTGTGATGGTTATGACACCAACAGAAAAAGTGGTGGCCGTAAAAACTCCCAATGTTTGGCTACCGATGCTAAAACTTGTTCAGACACATAAGAAAATGTTTATGTATATTTCATTACTTACTTTTATGTTGCAAATAGCCGTAGTAGGTATGCCAATTTCTATACAATACGTGATTGATTATGTTGTGGTGCCAATGAATCCCCAACCTTCAATAACTATTATTTCTGCAATTATTGGCTTTGTAATGATTTACATGGTAATTACTTTTGCTCGAAGTCGCGCCTTAGTGCGCTTACATAATGTTATTGATTATGCAATTCAGACACATTATTTCTCAAAGTTATTGAGGCTATCATATCCTTTCTTTCTATTACGTTCGTATGGTGATTTATTGTTTCGAGCAAATAGCTTGACCATAATTCGAAATCAGCTTTCAGGTATACTGATTACAGGCATATTAGATGGAGTGATAGTCCTTGTGTTATCCGTGTACATGTTACTAGTGTCACCGTATATGGCGTTATTAGTATTTATTCTCGTTAGTGTAGATATTGCATTTGTGTTCTGGTCGAAAAGATATGTTGCGGAAGTGAATCAGCAGCAGGTAGTGAGTATGTCAAAGCTTCAAGCTTTACAATCGGAGATATTGTATGGTATAGCAAACATCAAAACCTCTGGAAACGAGAACCAAGTATATATGCAATGGCTTGATAAGTTCAATGGATTATTGCAAATATATCGACGTAAGGAGTATCTGAATAGTTATCTTACGACCGTCAGTAATGGAGTGCAGTTTATGTCCCCTCTTATCATATTGGGAACGGGCATATTGATGCTTGATAAGGGGGGGATTTCTTTGACGATAGGGGTTTTGATTTCTTTTCAGGCAATTGCGACGCATTTTTTCTCCAAATCATCAAGTATCATGAATATGATTAATTCGTTTATTTTAACATCTGCTTATCTAAGACGAATTCATGACGTGTTGGAAGCTCCAACTGAACATAATGAGGGTAAATTGCAGGTACAAATCTTGGGGGAGATTTTGCTTTCAAATGTGACCTTTTCTTATTCTCGATATAGTCCTAAGATATTGAAAAATATTAATATACACATTAAACGGGGACAAAAGGTAGCTATTATTGGACATTCTGGTTCTGGCAAGTCTACATTAACGAATTTATTGATTGGTTTACTTTCTCCTACTGCTGGGCATATCTACTATGATGGAAATGATATGGCTTGTTTAGATATGCAGTTTGTACGTAGGCAAATGGGGATTGTGTCGCAAGATGTGACATTATTTAATCGGAGCATTTATGATAATATCGCTTTGCATCAAGTTAATGTTACACTTGAAGACGTAATACAAGCCGCAAAAGCAGCGAATATTCATGATGAGATTATGGCAATGCCTATGCAATATCAAACGATGGTCGCTGAAATGGGTAGAAATATTTCTGGTGGACAAAGACAGAGGATTGCTTGGGCAAGGGCAATCTTGATGAAGCCCTCAGTTTTGATTTTAGATGAGGCCACAACTGCCCTAGACTATAGGAATGAAGAACGAATAGATATGTATTTATCCAGTATTCATTGTACACGAATTGTGATTACTCATCAATTAAAGACAGTTATGAATAGTGATATAATCATTGTTCTAGAAAATGGTAGAATATGTGACATAGGTACACATGACCAGTTGTTATATAAGTCAAAGTATTATCAAGAACATTATAGAGAAATGTATATATGACATACTATAAGTCCATCTAAAATATTGCCCTGCAAAAGGAGAAAGTTAGGGATGTCTTTTCTCAACTTTACGATGATGTCTTTCGAATTCTTAACAATTTAGGACAATAATTTTCTGAACTTAACTATGGTATTCGTGTCACGGTAACAGTATATTGATTAATATTTTATGCTTGATTATCGTTTGCAACGTTTTAACGTCTAACGGGTAGTGGCTACCCAGATATGAGAAATGGTAAAACAAATAGCAGCAAATAGGTATTTTATTAGGAGTTGGCTCAGCAATAGTCGCTTATTGGTCAATACCTAAGCTTAAATTTTATGAAAAGAATACTTGCATATATGAAAAAAGAGAATATTATATTTTTCCATCTAAGTATAAATCTAAAAGATTATTGATTGGGAGGAGGATATCCAGTGGAAACAATATGTTCAGTGCAGTCTGTAACGAAAAAAATTAAAGGGAAAGAAATTGCACAAAACGTTTCATTTGAAGTCTCTAAAGGAGAGATCGTTGGTCTCCTGGGCCCAAATGGAGCGGGTAAGACAACTACGATGAAAATGATCGTTGGGTTGAGTGAAATTTCTGTTGGTGATATTAAGATTATGGGTTACAGTATAAAAGATCATCTATCAAAAGCTCTAAATAATATAGGCGCTGTAATTGAAGAACCAACATTTTATCCTTATCTAACGGGAAATGAAAATTTACGACAATATCAACGGATGCATAAAACCGATGATAGGAAATGGTTGTTGGAAGTAGCCAATCTAGTCGGGATAGAATATGCATTGAAACAACGAGTAGCGACTTATTCAATGGGCATGAAGCAACGATTAGGAATTGCCCAAGCTTTATTAAAGAAACCCAAATTACTTGTGTTAGATGAGCCGACTAATGGGCTTGATCCAGTTGGTATCCGGGACATAAGGGAATACCTTAAACAGCTTGCAGGTAACTTAGGAATGGGCATTCTTATATCCAGCCATCAATTATCCGAGATTTAGAAAATTGCTGATCGTGTAATAATTATGCAAGATGGACGGATATTTGCAGATCAACAAATTGGAGATGTAACAAACGATGGTTTTTCCCGAATCATTCTCCATATTGATGATGCTGAACATACTAGTAAAATTGTTGCAGAGTTATTCGGTGTTAACAGTTCAGTATCGAAATCTATTACAGCAGAACGGCTTCCTAATCAATTGTATACGGTTGCTTTAACGATTAATGAGAATCAGATTCCTAAACTGCTCACCTCGTTATGTATTGTTGGAATTAGTGTTTTTCGTGTGTTGTCACTAAGTTCAACGTTAGAAGAACAATATTTAAAATTGACGAATTTAAAGAGTTAATAATAACTTTAGCAATAGCATGTCAATAAACAAATCCTTAATATAACTGGGTAAACCGGAGATCCATTACTGTAGTTGAAAAAAATAGTCGTTTTGTTCTTCTTTGTTTTTGCCTGGGACATTTCGAGAAATAAACTCATGAGCTGCTGAAGTGCGGTCTGATAGTCCTTATTGCGTACTTCGTTGGCAAAGAGTAAGAAGAGTCGTCCGATTGTCCGGTCTCACTTGACTGACGTCGTTCGTATTCCATGGCCTAATTTTAGTGCCTTTATAAAAGGTCAGGTCTCTATGCTCCAGCGCATGCGTAGATTCGTACAAATTCATACGTCTATCGTCACATCGGTACTTAAAATACCAGCCATTCTCGACGAGATGTAACAAATTCTTCTTACGCTCTCAAGGGTTTATGGCGATTTTCTAAGTGTGAAAGATGGGACTAGTAACTATTAGTCATATAGATTCAACATAAACTTCCTTTTAAGCTTCTGGCGTATGCGTTGGAATCTTTTCTTCACAGCGGATTCAGTACTATCTATGGATGCTGCAATCTGTTGGTAAGTAAGTTGTTCATCATAATGCATAATAATAAGAAGTTGTTCCTGATCGGTTAGCTCTTTTAAAACGCTATTTATTAATTCAGTCAGATACGTTCTTTCTATTTCCTCATCGATATGTTCATACCCATATTCGGATATATCTGTTTTATCTATCGAT
Source organism: Paenibacillus sp. FSL P2-0322 (assembly GCF_037975315.1). Taxonomy (NCBI): domain Bacteria; kingdom Bacillati; phylum Bacillota; class Bacilli; order Caryophanales; family Paenibacillaceae; genus Paenibacillus; species Paenibacillus sp. FSL P2-0322. The sequence continues at coordinate 2,417,892 of NZ_CP150243.1, forward strand.
ATGTCTTGGGTGTTTTTTTTCAACTCCCTGAAGTAATCAATCACCTCATTTATTGCTATCTTACGAAAATAAGGGATTCGTGTATTCTCATTAATATTAGCAAATGCATCAGATTTCATGAGTACTAACATCTTGCAACACAAACGTTGATATATATCATCAATATGTTGATGTATTATGTTTTTATTCAAATGATAATCAACCTTATATTGACTTGTTTTATGATAAATAGATGGTAGTACACACTTTTTAAAGCAAACTAGAATTTTGTTTTGTGTATGTATTGGTAATTTGTGGAATTGTCCATTCATCATTGCATGCCAATCATCCATCATTATAACCTCCATATTCATTAAGGTAGCAAGAAGATAGAAAGCAAATTTAAGAGGATTCACCTCGCTATTTCGAATCCGATCCGATAGCGTTATCCACTCCTCATTCTATATATCGGAGCCGGCTGAGGCGAAAAACTTGAATTCTATATTGATCCATAATTGAGCTAATGCGGTGAGCCCCCTAATTCCAGAGTCTCCCGTACGTAATCATCTTGTGTCGCCGTCTTAATCACTAATTCATTTTCTTTCTCGGCCAGAAGAAGTCTGAGCGATCCTCAAAGCTCATAACCCATTCTGCAAACTAGCGGGAGATATTCTTTTATGATTCGTTAACATTCTTCCGTTGTTATAAGAATTACATGTACCGCTCTATTGCTCAAATGCATCTTCGAATGATGCGAATTCCTCCTTACTGAACAAGGTCACGTTCTAAGTTGCTATGGAACGATTCAATAAAAGCATTTAGATCTGGCATTCGAGGCGGAATCCGTTCGTGAGTAATCCCTCAGTTTTACACTTACTTATTGATTTTTACACAACACTTGTGATTCTATCAAAAATATTATACCTTTAATCACTTGTCGAATATTGTTAGTTCTTGGATGAATAAAAAATGTATAATTATACCCATATTTTTGATTCAATTCCGAGTGAAGATTTATTGGGGGTTGTTAATAGCATTACTCCTTCCTCTCTTATTTTATTGCTACCGATTTAGCTACAATAAAAGTCAATTTGGGCGCGTGGGCATTGTATGGAATTGTTTATGCACTTCTCACATATGGGGTCTACAAGTTATTGGCTTTACGAATTGGAAATCATTAAGCTGGCCCTATTATCTTCAACCAATATCAGGAAGGCGACTGAATAATAACAGTTGCCTTTCTGTTTTGTAGTTTTACCATATTACTGCCTGAGTAAATTTACTCAATATGTGCATTTAACAAGTTAGTGAATATATGGTTGTCATACGAATGAAATAAATCGTGGGAGTTCTCAACGAACTCAATATTCTTGTTAATCACTCCTTTTACATAGGGTTTAATATCATGTGGAACAAAAAGTCCAAGTGGTTGAATGGTAAGATGTTTACACCGTTCTATAGCCTTATAAAATCCAGCCAACTCATACGGCATGGCAGATCCACAGAGTACCCGCAGATCAGCCGATATAAAATCATCTTGCAAATGTTTTTCGCCCAAAACGCCACAGTCCAGAACAATCACGTTGTAGTCCCGATTTAGCTCCTTTGTCATATAAAAATCATTTTCGTCCAGGATATAAGCATTTCCTACCTTTTCAGGATCAAACAAGTGAACAATATGGGCCAAGTGATTGTTCGGATTGGCCTCCACATAGCAAGCAGACCCACCATGTGCATTAATTCAGCAGACAAGATTCATAGCAGATAGCAGTCATCGTTACCCCTACGCAGCGATCACATCCTGCAATCGCTATTTTGAGATTGGAGCAGGTAAAGTGATACTGTTCGTTTTCCTCATGAATTATATGGGTTGATTTTTCTTCTGTTTTCAATGGAAAAGCGGTAGGCTTAAAGCGCTGCATCCCTTCTTCGGAAAAGCATTCCCTCAGTTCATTGCGGATCTCCTCAATCTCTGTAGCCGTCACGACATTCAGTATCCCAATTTGAATCAGTTTTTGAAATAAAGGACTACCCACTGGCAGTCCTTCCGCAATGACCACAATACGTATGTCATATATGGTTTGATAAGATTGCAAGGCTTGAATCAATTCCTCATCAGATTCCGTTATCGCCTCTCGATCCAAAGCGATATAACGAACATGAGCAAAATGCCGCATATCTTTAATGACAAAGGATAAGAGGGAGAAGCTGCCGATCAACTTTTTGACAGGTAGCTCTTGTTCCATCTCTAAAAAGTCCAGCAAATTGACACGGGCATCACGGGTCAAATATAGAATCATGGTTTATCCCTCTTTCATAATCAAGAGAATAAGCCCGACAATGACTAGAGCGATATAGAAAAACAACTCGATGAGCTGCTTCCGTTTATCCATCGTTATCGCCCTCCAGCCGAACCCATATAGGCAAATTTGTAATCTGGGATTTCAAAATGAGCGTGGATGCGCTTAGAGCCAATCATGAGTACAGCGTGTTCCCGTTTTTTGCTAGCCAGCAGTTCTTCTTCGGCATCGGTCAAGTTGTACAATTCTCGTGTTTCTTGCAGGTTCTTCCCGTCAGTTCCCATCAGTATCTTGATGCAGGGGATGTCCAGTAAGGCTTGACCGTACACTTTGATTTCTGGAGCCAGAAAATCCACCACACTATGAGAAATAATTGCTAAAACTGCCTCATACTTCCGGGCGCGTTTTTCAACGTTGCGCAGAAAGACTAAGCTCTGCGGCACTTGCGGGTCGATCATTAAATATGATTCATCGCAGATCAGCAGAACTTGTTCGGAACGATCTTGCGACATCTGCTCCCAGCACCAGGAGAGCAGATTGAAGTATTGCGTCCGCTTAATATTGTCACTTGTATTTTGCAGGGAATGGGTGTCCAGGCAGATACAGCGGCTACGGGTGTGATTCGTACTATGACCGTTCCAGAGAAAGGAATCCCCACCATGGGCAATGTCATAGAGCAGGAGAGAAAGCTCCTTGTACACGTGATCTCCCAAGGATTGCTCTTTGTATTGAATGAGCTGGTATAGGTCGGAAAATGTGGGAAAGTTGATGCTTTGCAGCTTGGCAATATCGGTTGTCCAGGTAATGTGAAACTGGTTATATAGTTCAATCAGACATGGCTTAATGTCGTTTCGTTTGCCTTGAGAGAACATTTCCGAATAGCGGAGAGCCAGCACTTTTGCTTTTTCAGAGGGCAACATATGCGAAAAGGAACGCTGCAAAACATTGGTTTCGACCACATACATGAGCGCTTCTTCATCGGTTAGGTTTTCCTTCACAATAGCGGGCAGTTGTTTTAGCCCTAGCAATTGCGCTGCGTTCATCCGGTTATGCCCGGTCAGCATTTCGTGGTCGCAGTCATTCTCATCAGCTTCGATTTTTCGCAAAATAACCGGGATAAGAACACCGTTGCTCTCGATGCTGCTAACCATATCCGCTAATCGTTCACCATCATATAAGCGGAAAGGATGGTTTTTATACATTCTGATTTTGTTGATCGGTACAGTTTGAATTCCACTAGATTGCTCAAGTTGAGCCTGACCTTGTTCGGAGAGCAACAATAACTCATCAATGCTGGATAGCTTGGGAACAGGACGTTTAGCAGCCACTCTCCATCAGCTCCTTCGCCAGTTCTTGATACGCCGCAGCGACCTTGGATTTGGGTTCAAACTGTATAATGCTTTGACTGTAAAAGTTTGCTTCTCCCACTTTGACGGACAATGGGATTTGCACATCGAAAATACGGAAAGTTTCGCGGTAATAGACTTTGACCAGACGAAAAGCTTCCTTATATAAGTTGGTGCGGGTGTTGCACATCGTCATCAGGATTCCTTCAATGCTGATACGTGGATTGATGCGTTTTTTGACTTTTACAATGATTCTGAGCAGTTGGGTTAATCCTGTCGCAGACCATAGCTGCGGATTAACAGGGATCAGTACGCTATCACTGGCTGCAAGAGCATTAATCGTCAGTAAGCCAAGCGAAGGGTTGGTGTCGATTATGATGTAGTCGTAGTTCGGCTTCATCGGTTCAAGCAGCGAGGCCAACGTTTTTTCGCCGCCCATTTCATCCCGCAAGTTGATTTCGGAAACGGACAACTCGATGTTGCTCGGAATGAGGTCAATATTGCCGTGCGAATGGATGTACTCCTCAGTAGGCGGAAGTGGCTCGTAGCTCATAATGGCATTCATGACATTGAACATAGAGAATGCAAGTTGATCCGGCTGCTCAATGCCAAAGCACATGGACAAATTGCCTTGCGGGTCGAAATCGACGAGTAGCACTTTTTTTCCTTCATTAGATAAGGCGTAAGCCAGATTGTAGGCGGTGATCGTTTTGCCTGTGCCACCTTTCTGATTAGCAATGGTGATAACAGTTGTTTTGGACATGACATATACCCTCCCTGGAGCATTCGCTCCGTTAATTTGGTCAATGGCAGGGGCGGGCTGGTTCTGCTTTGGTTCTTTCCGAGTTCTTCCCAACGTCTAAAAATGGCTTCTTTTTTGGTGAAATCCAGGAAGTTAGACTGGCTCTGAATTCAACGCAAAAACCCGCAAAAAACCTTGATTCTACAAGGCTTTTTGCGGGTTTTATATTCCTCTTCATGGACTTAACTTCTGCCATCTTCTCAATAGCATGTGCGACTCAAAATCGTGAGGGAAACCGTGGAGGTTCGAGTCCTCTCACCGGAATCTATTTCGGGATGTAGCTCAGTTTGGTAGAGCGCTTGGTTTGGGACCTGGGGATCGCATGTTTAAAATCGTGTTGTCCCAATAAATTATTCGCGGGTGTAGTTCAATGGTAGAACTCCAGCCTTCCAAGCTGGTAGCGTGGATTCGATTCCCATTACTCGCTTTATATAGAAATCAAAAAGGGGAGACGGCTTATTTTTATGCCATCTCTTCTTTTTTACTTTTAAACTATCGTGTCCCGTTAGCTTAGAACACTAACGAACTACGTACTATTCTTTTTGAGATAATAGCGCTGGTGCACAGAGGACAGTCATTTAGTATGTCGCGTATTCCTTGGCTGTTTTTTTAATTTCAATAAGCAGCTTGCTTCCCAATCTATTTTTCCTAACTCATTCTTGACCCACAGATCTTCTCTAGATCTAGGAGAAGAAGGTTTGCCTTTTGAGTTGTACACTTCGTCAGGTCAGAGAGTCTCTTCCTGCATGAATTAGTGTTCAATTCTCCTGTATGATAAACTTGTAAGAAGTTATCTGCCATTTATAAGGGAGCGGAAAAATAGTATGAGCAAAAAGAAAAAAACATTACCCGCCAATTTTGACGAGCTGGTTAAAACGAATGATGTATCTGCCTTAAAAGAGGTATTTGAGCTATGCGAATGGGATGCTCGAGGGGGTTACAGCAAAGGTACCGCCCTCAGTTTCCGATAAATACCGGATGAAATGGTTCGCTGGCTTGTGGAGCAGGGGGCTGACATCAACGCTGCCGACAATTATAAGCGCACCCCTATTCATGCCCAGGCTGCAACCTGGTCAGGAAATATCTCCTTACTCCTTGAGCTAGGCGCGGATCTGGAAGCCCTTGATTACCAGAATGAGACACCGCTGCACTCAGCAGCAGCTTTTTACCGGACCAAAGCAGTGCGGGATCTGGTGATCCGCGGTGCAAATGTCCATGCAGAAAACAAGCAGAAAAACACACCTCTCGCCAAAGGATTATTACAATGCCGGAATATCGATATAGTCCACATGGCAGAAATCTCGGGAATTATGCTGGATGCCGGAGCAGCAATCACGCCGGGGATGAAGGAATCCGTGCTGCGAATTGGCAAGGATTTTGAATTCGTCAGAACAAATTACAATAAAGATCAGCTGGAGGAAACTGAAAATGCTCTCCTGGAGCTATACCAGCAATTTGATGTCGAGCCTATAGCGAAACTGGAGAAACATGATGGAATCTCTCCGATCAAGGTAACGGCAGCCTCATGGCTCGAACAGCACCAGGAGCTATGGGATGTTCTCGTCCCTGGTTCAGGACACGCGAAAACGGTGCAGGGAGAGGTTATCCGCATCACAGGGCGGGTGTCTCATGAAATACTTAATAACGGCGGGGGAAACTGGGATGCCAATTACCGTAAAATGCTGGATGCACTGATCCAGTATTTCAGCACGGGGACGCCCTTAGCACCCGTTCTTCTTCAAGAGGCAGCTCGATACTATTTTGCCTACCTTAGAGAAGCTTGGGCCGGAGTTGACAGGGGAATACGAGCTGAACAGGGAAGTGTTACTGGGATTATACTTTCGTATAGCTACCTGCATTCGGCATCATCCGGGAGATCTAGATCAATATACAGAAGCGTGGACCTATTGGCTAGACAGGATTTGCTGAAAGGAATAGGGAACATGAGCATACAAGGGTGGAATCATATTTGCTTTTCGGTGTCTGATTTGGAGAAGTCTATACATTTCTATCAGAATATACTAGATGGAAAACTGCTCGTTAAAGGACGTAAGTTGGCTTACCTGGACTGCTTGGGAATGTGGCTGGCCCTCAATGTGGAGGAGGATATCCCAAGAAATGAAATTCATCAATCCTATACGCATATTGCATTTTCGGTAGCGGAAGCGGATTTTGAGAGCATGCTTAACAAGCTGAGAACTTTTAATGTCACCATTTTGCCCGGAAGAGAGCGGAATGAACAGGACAAAAGGTCGGTCTATTTTACAGATCCAGACGGACATAAGTTTGAATTCCACACAGGACAATTGCAGGACCGCTTGAACTATTATAGAAACGATAAAAAGCATATGACTTTTTATGATTGAGTAAGTGTTATCGATATTGACGTGTAGGTATTAAGTAATAATTGGGTCGCATTTAGGAGGAATACGGAAGGATGTCACTGTCGCAGGAAAACGGTTCCAAGCAAGCACAAGCCGTTAAAACGATGACGGTTTTCGCAATCACTTGGCCGATCTTTATAGAGATGTTGTTTCACATTTTGATGGGTAGCGTGGATACGTTCATGCTAAGCCATGTTTCTGATGAGGTTGTATCGGCTGTAGGTGTATCAAGACAGTTGATTGAATTCACGATTATACTTTTCAATCTGCTTGGTCTTGGTGTAGGTGTGATCATTGCTCAGCTATTGGGGGCGCAAAAGCATGTGGATGCAAGCCGTGTTACGGCTTCGGCACTAACCTTTAATCTGGTGTTTGGTCTGGCGCTGAGTTTGATGTTTATTGTGAGCCGGGATTTTTTACTATCCTTTTACCATATTACCCCGACGATTAAGGAAAATGCAGAAATCTATATGATGCTGGCAGGGGGTTCGCTGTTTCTGGAAGCGCTCATGCTAACCGCAGGTCCGGTTATTCGCTCGCATGGTTTTACTAAAGATACGATGATCGTGGGCATTGGTATGAATATATTGCATATCGTGGGGAATGCGTTGCTCATTTATGGCTGGTTTGGTCTGCCGCAGATGGGAGTGGCGGGAGCAGCGATTTCAACGGTTATTAGCCGTGCTGTAGCATGTGTCTGGATTTTTCTACTGCTGTACAAGCGTGTAAGTGCGCCGATTCGCATACGGTATTATGTACAGCTCCAATGGAGTAAGCTGGTAGCCATCCTGAAGATTGGTATTCCTGCTGGGCTGGAATGGTTGTCTTATCAACTTAGCCAAATGATGGTGACCCGGTTTGTCAGCTTTATGGGTACAACGGCGATTGCAACTCATTTTTATACGAATACGATTGTATACTTCTTTATGGTATTTGGAATGGCCGTAGGTGAGGGGACAGAGATTATTGTTGCCCGCCTGATTGGAGCAGGAGACAAGGAAAAGGCCTATCATCAACTTTTACGGAGCCTGAAATGGTCTTTGGTCATTACGATTGCTGTGATCGTGGTAGTATCCTTTTTCCGATATGAAGTGATGGCGATCTTTACAGATGAGCCGGCGATCATTCAATTAGGGGCAGCGATTTTGCTATTCTGTATATTGCTGGAGCCGGGCCGTGTGTTTAATCATGTTGTCATTAACTCCTTGCGAGCGGCGGGAGATGTTCAGTTCCCGTTGATGATGGCCATTATTTCAATGTGGGGGATTAAAATCCCGCTAGCATATGTGCTGGGCATTCATATGGGATATGGTGTGCTGGGAGTGTGGATTGCACATGCCTGCGATGAGTGGGTACGAGGCATTTTCCACTATTTACGCTGGAAGGGGCGGAAATGGCAGCACAAATCGCTGTTATCTAAGGCTGAACTTCAGGCGGAATCAGCCTAAGGCTGAAAAGATTCTACAACAGACATTCTTCAAGCGAATTGGAGGATGTCTGTTTTTTTTACAAAAATAAGCAAAATGGGGATGTTAAAACTTTTCAAAAATTGCTAGAATATAGTAACCTCGAATGTAGTAGAGGTTTTCAAAGTTTCAAAGACGGATGGTTTCCGATTGAATCCATGAAGGAGGGAATAAGATGGAACGTAAAGTGCATATCATTCCTTACCAAGTGATCAAGCAGGAGCAACAAGTGAATGAAATACCGCGAGGTGTAGAGCTGATTCAGGCTCCTGCGGTATGGAACCAGACTCGAGGCCGAGGCGTGAAGGTGGCGGTGCTGGACACGGGCTGTGATTCGGACCATCCTGATTTGAAGGCGCGCATTATTGGCGGCCGGAATTTCACGGATGATGATCAAGGTGATCCGGAAATTTTCAAGGATTACAACGGTCATGGTACGCATGTAGCAGGAACCATTGCGGCAGCAGAAAATGCGGAGGGTGTCGTGGGTGTTGCTCCAGAGGCAGACCTGCTCATCATCAAAGTGCTAAACAAGCAGGGCTCCGGTCAATATGACTGGATTATTCAAGGCATCTATTATGCGATTGAGCAAAAGGCAGATATCATATCGATGTCACTTGGCGGTCCTGAGGATGTGCCAGAGCTTCATGAAGCAGTAAAAAAGGCTGTAGCTAGCCAAATCTTAGTCATCTGTGCAGCTGGAAATGAGGGAGACGGTGACGACAGAACGGACGAGCTCGGCTACCCCGGCTGCTATAATGAAGTGATTAGCGTAGGTGCTATCAATTTTGACAGGCACACCTCAGAATTTAGTAATTCTAATAATGAGGTGGATTTGGTTGCACCGGGAGAAGATATTTTGTCCACCGTTCCGGGCGGCAAATATGCGACCTTTAGCGGAACTTCGATGGCTACACCGCACGTAGCAGGTGCATTGGCGTTGATTAAGCAGCTGGCGAATGCGAGCTTTGAGCGTGATCTCACCGAACCGGAATTATACGCACAACTCATCAAACGCACGATTCCACTGGGCAATTCTCCTAAGCTGGAGGGCAACGGTCTACTGTACTTGACGGCAGTGGAGGAGCTTTCTCGTATTTTCGACGCGCAGCGTGTAGCGGGAATACTAACTGTAGGATCATTGAAGGTTAAATAAACCGTAACTTCAATTCGGAAATATAGCGGCTCTCCTAAAGGGAGGGTCGTTTTTTTGGATTTCAAATCTTAGGAAAAACTCCATTTACATTGCATTCAAATGTCGGGTAACATATACCTCAAAGATAGGCATGAGTCAGAAGTGGAGGATGAATATGAACGATATCATGGCGCAAGCTGACGAGCTTAGACGAACAGGGCAAGCAGAGAAAGCACGTAAGCTTCTTTTAAAGGCATTAGAACAGCAGCAAAATGATGCAGAATTGTGGTATCAGACAGCTTGGACACATGATTCATTGGGCTTAGAGAGGGAAGCGGTTGCCTATTATGAAAAAAGCCTAGGTATGGCGTTATCCGCAGAATCAAGGAAAGGAGCCATCCTGGGATTAAGCAGTACATATCGTGTATTGGGAGATTACGCCAAGGCGAAAGCGTGGTTGGACACAGGAATGAACGAATTTCCGGATTACAGACCGTTTCGGGTATTTTACGCGATGGTGTTATACAATCTGGGGGAATACAGGAAAGCCATGCAGGAGCTGCTAATGGAGGTGGCTGAGACGACCTCGGATTTATCTACACAGGAGTACTCACGTGCTATTCAATATTATGCAGATAAACTGGATCAGATCGAGGCATAGGTGAACCGGAGTGAGAGCATAAGCAGTAACGTATATATATGCTCGTACATAAAAAGATCACAGTCAGAGAGCAGTAATTCTCTTCCCTGACTGTGATCTTTTACTGTTTATTGTTTAGCTATAGGGTCCGTAACTTGATGAGTTAAATAACTGTGATTACTGCGCACCTTCAGTAACGGCAATTTCTTTCTCCAGGTTTTCTCTGGACAGGTTGGCCTTCAAGTAATCCGGCGTATCGGGCAGGACCAGGTGCAGATTGGATTTTTGACAAATGCGGATGGTACACTTTTCGACGATAAAATCAAAGACATGCCCGCCTCCGGTGCGTTCATCGTTAATAAAATGCAGATGAAATCCGGCTACCCCAATACCTTGAGCATAGGCAGGTGTCCAAAAACCTGTAATCACGCCGGAAGCCTCATTAAAAGTGAAGGTAGGCTGTGATTTGGTCGCTTCGATAAAAGGTTTGTATGGTTTAACTTGGTGAGGCACGGTCCGTGTCTTTACTTCATGAAAAGTGCCATCCATACGGAAGGCATAGAACAGATTACGGCTTGGAAACAACGTTAACAGCAGAGCTTCCAGCTCTTCACGATGCATAGGGCGGTCAATAGTATATGTGAAATCTTCCTGGAAAAAGGTGACAGTGGAAAAAGGTGTAGTTTCTTCCGGTTTTACGCGATGGGCCGTACCGTCTGGAAGCAAGTGATAAAATTCACCATCGAACGCGATCATCTCGCCATTCAGTTGATCAAAGGTACCAATTCCGAAATCCCCGTGCTTTTGCAACTCCTCAAAGGCAACAACTCCGTCATAAAGACCATCTAATAGAGCAAGCATAGTGGATGTTTGGTAAATATCATGATCAGCTTCTTGCTTGGTTTCCAATTGCGCAACGGTCATGGCAATACACTTCCTTTTATAATTGTATGCATTTATTTTCTTTCTTTTTCAATAATAAACGTAAAATTTCAGTAAATAACATGAATAACTCAAAAAAATCATTAAAAAAACGTTATACTCCATAATTGTCATAAAGCCGTCACGACTGAGGCATGGTTAAGGTTAGTTTAATTGGTTAGGCAGCAGTTTACGTCCCAACTGGATGTTATCCTGATAATCAATCGGAATATCGACGACCACAGGACCATCGGTATGAAGTGCCTGCTGCAATACACTTTCTAGTTCTTCAGGAGAGTGCACGCGTAATCCAGTGGCGCCGAAGCTTTCAGCATATTTCACTACATCAACATCTCCAAATTTTACACCAGACGTTCTTCCGTATTTAATCTGTTGTTGAAAAGCGACCATGTCATAGGAACCATCTCTCCATACGATATGCACCAACGGTGAGTTAAGACGTACGGCGGTTTCGAGCTCCATGGATGAAAAAAGAAATCCTCCGTCTCCAGAAATAGAAACGACTTTGTGACCGGGATTGACGAGCGTGGCAGCAATCCCCCAAGGCAGCGCTACGCCTAGCGTCTGCATTCCGTTGCTGAATAGAAGGCGCCGCGGTTCATACGAACGGAAATATCGTGCCATCCAAATATAGTGTGAACCGACATCACAGGTGACTGTGACGTTATCATCAATCAGGCTGCGCAGTGTACGAATAAATTGCAATGGATGAATCAGAAAATCATGCTTGTGTGCGGGAACAGCCGCTTGCTCGTTTAGATCATGGCGCAGACGATTCAATTGGTCGCAGGAGGATTTAGGTAGCTTTAAGGTAGGTAATTCTTCTGCAAGGCTACCCACAATCAGGGCTATATTTCCGATTAGCTCGTAGTCCGGTTGATAATCATGATCAATATCGGCTTGATGGTCATCCAGATGAATGAGTGTTCGGTTTGCCGGAATGTTCCAGTTTTTTGGATCGTATTCGATAGGATCATAGCCAATCGTCAGTACCAAATCTGCGGCTCCAAGAAGCATATCACCCGGTTGATTGTGGAACAGACCCACTCTTCCAAAATAGTGGTCTTCTAGTTCACGGGAGATGGCTCCAGCGGCCTGGAAGGTTTCGACAACAGGCAGATCTGTATCTCGGATGAGAGCACGGATAGCTGCGGTGGCTTCAGGCGTGCTGGCTTTCATGCCGAGAAGAAGTACGGGCAGCTTGGCTTTTTTGATTTGCTCTGCGACTTGTTTGATGAGTCCGGCGGGTGCGGTTCCGAGTTGGGGAAGAGAAACCTTCTCAATGACTGTTACTTCAGATGACGAAGTCAACACGTCCTGCGGCAGGCTGACGAATGTGGCTCCAGGCTGGGCTGAGGTCGCAATTCGAAATGCATTAGCAATTGCTTCCGGTACATTATCAGGATGTTCTACTTCTACACTGTATTTGGTGATGGGTTCGAATAGTCCGGCGTTATCCATAGATTGGTGCGTGCGTTTCAAGCGTTCGGATCTTGGGACTGCACCCGCAATGGCGACGACAGGATCACTTTCTGCATTAGCGGTGACAAGTCCTGTCGCCAAGTTAGATGCGCCTGGACCTGAGGTAACAATGCATACGCCCGGTTTACCGGTTAATCGACCGACTGCCGCTGCCATAAAGGCGGCATTTTGTTCATGACGACATACGATCAATTCGGGCCCCCGATCTTGAAGAACATCAAAAACAGAATCGATCTTGGCACCTGGAATGCCAAAAATATGGGTAACCCCTTGCTTGATCAAGCAATCGACAACAAGGTCGGCTCCTTTTGTATCGGATATAGTTTTAGTTTGAACAGCTTGCACTTTTGTACTCAATGCTACCACCTCTTCTTCTTCTCTGTGAAATAACTAATGAAATACTTTTAATGTAAATCAATGGATGTATATTGCAATTATAATACAATAACTGGTATTTTCAAGAAAGAAATTTTCAGAAAAAAAGAGAAAAATATATAAAACGTTTTCAAAGTTTGATCTATCACGGAAAATTAAAATTGTGGAATTTTCTTGTGGTGTCGGTCATCGAGAAGGTATAGAACAGATCTGTCCCAAATGGAGGCAGATCATTTTTATCCGCTCACATGATAAAAATCACTTTCCTCTACAAAGGATAGCGGTTACAATGTAATTGTTGTTAACGTAAACATTAAATTTAAGGTGAAGCAAACCAGTATGACATGATGTACAGGTATCATTTTATAGTTGTATTTTCCTGTACAAATCATATGGATTTCCCACTGCTATGGGGAATGTAATTGTTAAAAGGCAAGTAGTATCTCGAACATTTTTGTTAACGTTAACAATTTATTAGGAAACACGATTATAGAAGGGATGAGAGAGTAATGACTAAAGCGTTTTTAGACGAAAACTTTTTGTTGAGCAATCCAACGGCTGAAATCTTGTACCATCAGTACGCCAAGGATATGCCGATTATCGACTATCATTGTCATTTAAGTCCACAAGAAATTTATGAAAATAAAGCGTTCAAAAATATTACGGAAGCCTGGTTGTACGGAGATCATTACAAGTGGAGACTTATGCGGGCTAATGGGGTTGAGGAACGCCTGATTACGGGGGATGGTGAAGATTATGACAAGTTTTTGGCTTGGGCCAAAACCGTACCTACACTAATAGGCAACCCGCTGTACCATTGGACGCATTTGGAGCTTCAACGCTTTTTTGGTGTCTATGAGCTGCTGAATGAACAGAACGCACCAGTGATCTGGGAAAAGGTAAACCAAAAGCTGCAGGGAAAGGGATTTGGCGCACGTGATCTGATTGTGAACTCGAAGGTAACTGTGGTGTGCACCACGGATGATCCGACGGACCATCTCGAATACCACAAACAAATCAGCAAGCTGACCGATTTCCCAGTGGCAGTGTTGCCAAGCTTCCGCCCCGATAAAGCTTTGGAAATTAATCGTGAAACTTTCCAGCCTTGGGTGGCTCGGTTGGGTGAAGTCAGCGGACTGGATGTTTCTGGCCTGGAAGGATTTTTGAATGCGCTGGCGAGCCGGGTGCGCCATTTCCATGCTGCTGGAGGCCGGGTATCTGATCATGCGCTGGATACTGTAGTCTATGAAGAAACGAAACTGGAGGAAGCGGCAGCCATATTCAGCAAGGCGCTGGAGGAAGGCCATGTGACTCCTTTAGAGGAGGCGAAATATAAATCATACGTTCTGGTTTTCCTTGGCAAACAGTATGCAGAACATGGCTGGGCTATGCAATACCACATTCACGCGCTGCGTAACAACAACACGGCTATGTTCCGTCATTTAGGACCGGATACAGGCTACGATGCCGTAAATGATGGCTCTATCGCTCGTCCATTGGCGGCATTGCTGGACGCACAGGAGCTGGCAGGTGGATTACCGAGAACCATTTTGTATTCGCTTAATTCGGTTGATTATCCAGTACTGGCAAGTCTCGCGGGCTGCTTCCAATCCGGTGGAACTGTAGGGAAAATCCAGTTTGGCACGGCATGGTGGTATAACGACCATATCGAAGGCATGCAGGAGCAGATGAAGTTGCTGGCTAACTATGGGGTGCTGTCCCGCTTTATTGGTATGCTGACGGATTCCCGCAGCTTCCTTTCCTACACACGCCATGAATATTTCCGCCGTATACTCTGTGACTTAATTGGGACGTGGGTTCAGGAGGGTAAGGCGCCTGAGGATCTGGAACTGCTCGGAGCAATGGTACAAAACATTTGCTACAATAACGCTGAGCAATATTTTAATTTCCCAACAGTTGTTCATAGTAAGTGAAGCTACCGCCTAAGGTGAGAACTCACTAACTTTATAAAAAATTGCTCTTGCCAGGAGCTTGTTTCAAACTCCCGGTAAGAGCAATTGAAAACAAAATAGTTATCAACTAGATATGTGAAAATAATTACAAACATAGAGGAGTGTGTAGGTATGGGAGTGCCTATCGTGCAGGAGAGCGTCCAAACTGACAACAAGACAGGCGAGCATATTAGCCTGAAAGAAAAGATTTCGTATGGTATGGGTGACTTTGGAAACGGATTCATGTTTGATTTGGGGCAGTTGTATTTGCTGAAATTTTTTACAGATGTAGCAGGGGTTTCTGCAGGAGCCGCCGCAGGCATTTTCTTGGTCAGCAAGCTGTTTGCCGCCATCTGTGATCCCATTGTCGGGTCCTTTGTTGATTATCGCAAACATATCGGTGCACGTGGAAAATTTAGGCCTTTTCTTATCGTTGGAAGCGTTATCCTTGCAATTCTTACGGTTCTAACCTTTATTTCGCCGAATATTTCCCCCACAGGAAAACTCATTTACGCCTATGCGTCCTATATGATCTGGGGGATCGGCTACTCTATTGTAAACATTCCATACGGCTCGCTGGGTGCCGCCATTACGCAGGATACTCATCAGCGTGCTTCATTGTCATCTTTCCGTCAGGCAGGATCTCTGGGCGCATTATTTGTCACCAGTGTCGTTGTCATGCCGCTTATTTTACTGTTTCCTAACCATCATGTTGGCTATCCGGTTGTGATGGGGATTATGTCACTCATTGGTGTGATCGCTTTCATCATATGTTACCGAGGAACGAAAGAACGTATTATTAGCCAGTCCGGGCCAAAAGAGAAGCTATCTATAGGCGTTATCGTGCATACCTTTACGAATAACAAGCCTTTGCTGGTACTCGTTTTGATGACGATTTTCACCATATCCGCGTACAATATTAAGTCCGCACTGCTGATCTATTTTGCCGAATATAACTTGGGGCATGTAGAATTAATGGCTTATATGAATTTTATTATTATCGGTTCGTCGCTACTGGGTGTGTTGTTCCTGCCCAAGCTGGTACGGCGCTTCGGTAAACGAAAAACAGCTATACTGGGGATGCTGGTTAGTGTCATTGCCGACTCTATTAACTTTTTCATGCCTTCAAATGTATATATTTTCACAATCCTGGCCAGTATTTCGTTCATTGGTATTAGTATTCCTAACGGGGTTACCTGGGCATTCGTGTCCGATATCATTGATTATGGCGAATGGTCATCCGGGGAGCGTAAGGAAGGGATTACTTACTCGTTATTTAACTTTTCACGTAAGTTGGCTCAATCCTTGTCTGGCTTTCTATCGGGTATTGGACTAGCGCTCATCGGGTATGTTCCGAATGTGGTTCAGTCCTCTGGAACGCTGCTTGGGATCAAGGCATTACTTTGTCTCTATCCGGCTGTTGCCCTGGCTTTGGCCATGCTGGTCATCGGTAAAATGTACAAGCTGACTGACAGTAGACATGCAGAAATGGTTCAAGAGTTACAGCGTCGACATGCGGACAACCGCGTATAATTTGTGAAAGTCTTCTTTTCCGGGCGGCTCCTGTGGTATGGTGGGTATATAATTTTTTTAGAGCCTCACTAAGGAAAGGATACGTATATGGCAGCTACCATTAAAGACATTGCCAAATTGGCTAATGTTTCCCATACAACCGTCTCCCGGGCGCTCAATAATAGCCCGCTGATTAAAGAAGATACGAAACGCAAAATTATGGAGTTGGCAGAGCAACTCAATTACATTCCAAATTTTAATGCCAAAAGCCTGGTTCTCCAGCGCTCGCATACGATAGGCCTGTTTTTCACCAGTATTTCAGAAGGCACCAGCTCCAGTTTTTTTGCGGATACCATCCGCGGAGTTAATCATGTCATCGGGGTGGATTACAATTTGTTTGTGCGAGGAATTGACGATTACGCCGATTTTTCGGCCATTCACCACAAGCGTTTTGATGGTATCATTCTGATGAGCCAGAGCGAGGCGGACAACCCTTTTATTTATCATGTGCTCGGTCAAGGTATTCCGCTTGTTGTACTGAATCGGCAGGTGTCCGGTGCGGGGATTGTAAATGTGATCTCTAATGATAAGGAAGGGTCCTATGAAGCGGTCTCCTTTCTCGTTGAAAGCGGGCATGAACGCATTGCGATCATCGAAGGGGTAGAAGGCTTCAAGTCTACCCAGCAACGCCGTGAGGGTTTTATGAATGCGTTGATTGATAGTGGTAAGCCGATTCGACATGAATATATCGTGCAAGGTCATTATGATACTGAAAGCGGAAGCCAGGCAATGAAGCAACTGCTTTCCTTGCAGGAGCCGCCGACAGCGGTATTTTGCTCTAACGATGATATGGCTATTGGGGCCATGAATGCGGTATTCGAAAACGGCTTGAAGGTACCAGAGGATATCTCAGTCATTGGTTTTGACGATATCGGGTTCTCAATGTATACGACTCCACCGTTAACAACGGTCAAAAGACCGATTGAGCAGATAAGTGAGCGCGGAGCCGCCTGCATTCTGGAACGAATTCAGTCACCGTCCAATGAGGGTGAGCTTATATTTATGGAGACTGCGCTTATGAAACGGAAATCAACGGCAGGCAGACCACGCTGAGTTTCGTTTTATTAACAGGCAGGCCAAAGGGGTAGAAACCATGCTAAATGTATGGTTTCTGCCCCTTTTAGGTTGAAATGCGCTCTGCTTCGTCTGGATTTAACGAAAGAGATTGGTTTTAGCCAGTTCCACAATCTCGTCACCGCGTCCGTTCAACATCGCTTTCATCATCCACAGTGTAAATCCTTCTGCTTGTTTAAGATTAATTTTGGGTGGCATAGATAGTTCCTGACGGTTCACCACCACGTCTACCACAACAGGGCCATCATGAGCCAATGCTTGCTGAATGGCATCCTCCAGCATTGCTGGATCTTCAACCCGGATGCCCTTGAGCCCCATGGCTTGCGCTACAGCACCAAAATCAGGATTCACCAGTTCAGTGCCGTTTTCCAGGAATCCGGCTGCTTTCATTTCCAGCTCGACAAAACCGAGAGCGCCATTATTGAAAACA
This sequence comes from Paenibacillus sp. FSL P2-0322, assembly GCF_037975315.1. Classification (NCBI taxonomy): domain Bacteria; kingdom Bacillati; phylum Bacillota; class Bacilli; order Caryophanales; family Paenibacillaceae; genus Paenibacillus; species Paenibacillus sp. FSL P2-0322. The sequence goes on from NZ_CP150243.1 coordinate 2,435,771, forward strand.
ATGACTTTAATAGGCAGCTGATGCTGCTTCAGAGTGAGCAGGTCGCCCATCAGCATCGTGAGCCCGCCATCGCCTGAGAGGGCAATCACTTGTCGGTCAGGCTCAGTAGCCTGCGCTCCGATTGCCTGCGGCAGCGCATTTGCCATCGTGCCATGGTTGAACGAGCCGAGAAGCCGACGCTGACCGTTCATCTGCAAATAACGCGCAGCCCATACAGTGGGAGTACCGACATCACAGGTGAAAATAGCATTTTCCTGCGCGGCGTCACTGATGACCTTGGCGAGATATTGGGGATGGATCGGCGTATGACCTGGTTTACCGACGGCAAGGTCATCCAACTCCTGGCGTACCTTGGTATAGTGGGAGACGGTTTTCTCTAGATGCTTGGAATCATGCTCTGACGTTAAATGCGGTAGCAGCATTTCCAATGTGGCTTTTACATCCCCGCATAAACCATACGTCAACGGAGTACGTCTGCCGAGATGGGCTGGCTCTATGTCTACCTGTAGGACAATCGCATCTTCAGGGTAAAATTGTCTGTAAGGAAAGTCTGTTCCGAGCATAAGCAGGACGTCACAATCCATCATCGCATGGTACCCGGAAGAATACCCGATCAGTCCCGTCAATCCAGCATAGTAAGGGTTGTCATACTCCAGATATTCCTTGCCTCGCAGAGCAGATACCATAGGGGATTTTAACTTGTCGCATAGCTGCATGAGCAATTCATGAGATTGTGCACAGCCGGCGCCGCATAGTAACGTAATTCGTTTGCCTTTATTCAAATATTCGGCCAGTCTGGAAATTTCGGAAGCTGACGGATGCACTACAGGTGCAGTGGGATGGTAGACATGTTCAGGGACGGGTACCTTTTCCGCCTCCAAAGCTGCTACATCACCGGGAAGAACAATGACGGAGACACCTGAACGTGAAATTGCCTGTTGAATGGCCATGGTCACCGTTCTGGGAATTTGACGCGGTGTCGTAATAACCTCACAGAAGTGACTGCATTCTCCGAAAAGATGCTCAGGATGCGTAGCTTGAAAATATTCACTTCCGATTTCGTCGCTTGGAATATGAGCGGCAATAGCCAGTACAGGCACCCGATTGCGGTGGCAATCATATAAACCATTAATCAGATGCAAATTTCCGGGACCACTACTTCCAGCACATACAGCAATGCTACCACTAAGGTCAGCATCCGCTCCGGCTGCAAAGGCAGCCACTTCTTCGTGCCTTACATGAATCCATTCGATTTGACCATTGCTGCGAATGGAATCAACCATATTATTTAGAGAGTCTCCAACAATGCCATAAACCCTCTTGACCCCTGCATTGACCAAAACTTGTACAATAGTATCTGCGATTGTCTTCATAGATGTTCCTCCTGCCTAGTAAGTAGTGTTATCCTGCCCGTGCTTTCTTGCGTCTATTCTCCTGAAATGTATATAAGAACAAGGTCTCGGGATAGGGTGATAGTTAGCCTTAACCGTCTTGGATCAGGTGCGAAACAACAGAAAAAGGACGATATACTTGCAAATTTTTATATAAACGTATATGTTAACGTGTTCATATTATTGTCATTATTATTTTTTTAAACTAAAAATATTGATAAAACTATTTTGTTAACGTGTGCATTGTGATAAAATAACGATGAAATCATTATGGTAATTGTGGGAGGTTACTCCGGATGAAACAAGTAGATGAATTAGACCAATTAAACAGAAAAAGCTTTATCGTAACAGACCCGCATCCTGTGAGGGTGCTGCAATTCGGGGAAGGGAACTTCCTGCGTGCTTTTGTAGACTGGCAATTTGACAAAATGAATAAGCTGGCAGAATGGAATACGGGAGTTGTGATTGTACAACCGCAGCCAGGAGGCCTCGTGGAGAAGCTTAACGAGCAGGATGGCCTGTATACGGTTATTCTTGAAGGGATTAAGGATGGGAAGGCCATGAAGGAGCATACCGTTGTGGAGTGCGTCACTCGTGGGATTAATCCATACGGCTCTGATTTTTCCGAGTATGAAGCATTATCCCAAAAGCCGGAGCTGCGTTTTGTCGTGTCGAACACGACGGAAGCGGGGATCGCTTATGCACCAGAGGATCAATTGGAAGATCGTCCGCAAAAGAGCTTTCCAGGCAAGCTAGCCGCCTTTCTGTACAAGCGCTTTCAATTCTTCGGGGGCGATCAGAGCAAGGGACTGGTGATCATTCCGTGCGAGCTCATCGACCGTAATGGAGACGCTCTCAAGGAAATCGTACTGAAATATGCGGACCAATGGAAGCTTGGGGCCGAGTTTATTGCATGGTTGGAGGAATCGAATACGTTCTGCAACAGTTTGGTCGATCGGATTGTACCTGGTTATCCCAAAGACCGGATTCATGAGATTCAAGCAGAATTGGGTTACAAGGACGATTTGGTTGTTGTGGGCGAACAGTATCATTTATGGGTTATTGAAGGGCCACAGTGGCTTAAAGAAGAATTACCTGCTCATTTGGCCGGATTGAATGTACTGATTGTCGACGATATGGCGCCATACCGTACACGGAAAGTACGCATTTTGAATGGAGCACATACGGCGCTTACCCCTGTAGCTTATTTATATGGCCTGGACACGGTGGGGCAGGCGGTCGAGCATGATATTATGGGAAACTTTATCCAGTCGCTGATTCGAGAAGAAATTATTCCGACACTGGACTCGCCAGAAGCGGAATTGAATGTATATGCCGACGATGTTATTGAACGATTCCGTAATCCCTATGTAAGTCATTATGTTATGAGTATCGCACTAAATTCGGTGTCCAAGTTCAAGACACGGAACTTGCCATCCTTGCTCCAGTATGTGACACAGCGTAAGGCGTTGCCTGCCAAAATTGTATTTTCGCTGGCGTCCTTGCTCGTATTTTACCGGGGTGACAGAAATGGCGAGTCGATTGCGTTGGCAGACGAAGCTGAAGTGTTGAGTACGTTTGGTGAACTGTGGAGTAAATATGACGGTACTCTCGCCGGGGCGAAGCAATTGACTGCGCTGGTACTTGGCCGGCAGACATGGTGGGGGCAAGACCTGAACCAGATCGAAGGACTGGCTGAACAAACGGCACAGCACGTGTATGAAATTACAAGCAGAGGAATGAAGGAGACGCTCGATTCTCTAACCGGGAACAGCGTGCCCAGAGCATAAGCAAGGAGGAGACCGGAATGCTGGAGTTCATTCAAATTCATGATCAAGATAACGTGGCTGTCGCCTTGCGTGATTACAAGCAGGGAGAGACACTGGCGTGGGGAGCACAAGAAGAACAACGAGTGGAGCTAGCCGAGGATGTAGCACGTGGGCATAAAATCGCCTTGCAGGATATAGCTGAAGGTGGGCATGTTCTGAAATACGGATATCCCATCGGTCATGCCATTCAGCCCATTCAGGCAGGACAGCATGTGCATACGCATAATACGAAGACGAACCTGACAGGCGTGGAGGAGTACACTTATAAGCCTAAGCCAGCTCCTCATTTATATGAACAGGAGAGTCGTACGTTTCAAGGTTTTCGGCGAAAGGACGGCCGTGTGGGGATTCGCAATGAGTTGTGGATTGTGCCGACGGTCGGCTGTGTGAACGGGATCGCTGAACTTATTTTAAACCGTTTCAAGCAGGAAGCGGGAGATATTTCACCTTTTGAAAATGCACTGGTGCTCAAGCATAACTATGGTTGTTCTCAGTTGGGTGACGATCATGCACATACGCGCACGATTTTGATCGATGCTGTGAAACATGCGAACGCAGGTGGTGTACTTGTACTGGGTTTGGGCTGTGAGAACAATGAGATGAAAGAATTTAAGGAAGCCATCGGAGAATATGATTCGGAGCGGGTAAAGTTTTTGCTTTCCCAGGATGTGTCGGATGAAGTAGAGGAAGGGGTAAGGCTGCTTCATGAAATTTTTGCGGCCGTGCAAGAAGATCGGCGGGAACCTGTACCTTTGTCAGAGCTGAACATCGGATTGAAATGCGGTGGATCTGATGGCTTATCGGGTATTACTGCCAACCCACTACTCGGACGATTGTCGGATTATATGGCCGCGCAAGGTGGAACAACGGTATTAACAGAAGTACCTGAAATGTTCGGCGCGGAGACGATTTTAATGGAGCGCGCTGCCGATGAGCAAGTATTTAATAAGATCGTACATCTGATTAACGATTTCAAACAATATTTTCTGGATTACAAGCAGCCAGTATACGAAAATCCGTCACCGGGCAATAAAGCAGGGGGCATCACGACGCTGGAGGATAAATCACTGGGCTGTACGCAAAAATCCGGGTCTTCCACGGTCACTGATGTCATTCAGTACGGGGAGCGTCTCAAGACCAAGGGACTCAACCTACTCAGCGCGCCGGGGAACGATCTAGTGGCATCTTCAGCTCTCGCCGCAGCAGGCTGCCAGCTTGTCATTTTCACAACCGGACGCGGTACGCCGTTTGGCTCCTTTGTTCCGACGATGAAGGTCTCAACCAACTCGCCGTTGTATAAGGCTAAACCTCATTGGATCGACTATAACGCCGGTTCATTGGTGGAGGATGTCAGTATGGAAGATGCGCTCCGCAACTTTGTCGATTACATCGTCGATGTAGCCAGCGGAACCTGGGTGAACAATGAGAAAAACAATTTCAGAGAGCTCGCTATTTTTAAAAACGGTGTTACGTTGTAAAAGGCTGAAGTGTAAGGGAGGCGGAATTATTCCGCTTCCCTTTTTGAGTTTGTATGCTTCTAAATAAGCATGTTAGAAAAATTGGAATATATTATCATAATGTACTTGTCACATGCTTGAATTTATGGTATAACTTAATTACGTAATAAATACGTAATTAAGTTATTTTTAGATAGGATTTAGATCTTACTTTTATTTGGTGAATATAGAAAGTCGGACAAGGAGGCGGGAACGGTGGATGATCTTGTTCACTCCGACATCACAGATCTAGACACACTTGTTAACATGATTAAGCTGTCTTTTTCATTTGCGGATGGTGCCAATATGATTGCTTTATGCGACCAGCTGTATAGCCATGTCAACCAAAAGTATCAGGAATTGCAGCTCTACAAAGCGCGCAAGAAACCTATACAACCCATACATACCAAACGGCCGCTAGTCTACTACTACGGCTACAGTCATCTTATGAAAGGCATGGCCTTCCAAAAACAGGGCAAGTATGAGGCCGCTCGCGATTGCATCGAAAAATATGCAGAATTGGGCTGGTTTAATGGTCTCGATCAATATGGGGAGGCAGAGGTAGAATATTACCGCTATGCTGCCAGAGCTAATTTGTATGCCCTTGATATTTTGTCAGGTCATGCCGAAGTGTTGCAGGAATACATCGAATTTCTTCGTAACAATCCGGAAGAACTGTTACCGGGGCTTCTTTCCATCGTTGAGGGAGCGTCGAGATACGACTATCCTTTAGAGGCTGTGCTAGAATCATTTGCCGAACAAATTGAAGGTTTTACATATTTTGAAGAGCCTGTGAATGTATCTTATTATTTTCGCTTCTGCTATCAACTGGCTCTTTATTATATCAAGCAACAACAGTTTACGGTTGCGTTGGGCTATATCCTGCAATCTCTCATGCTGTCCGATACCCTGGGTATGGAACATGAGCATGAGTTTAGGAAATGTACTGCTATATTTGAAATTTTCAGATCCCAAGCTACAGCAACACAGCAAGACCAATATATAACTATTTTAAAAGGAGTGTTAAAGGATGAAAAAATTGATTTCACGCCCTCTGTCGCTCAGTCTGTTTAGTTTGCTAGTGTTTGTTACAAGTCATGACCTCATCACGGTGTTTTATCATGGAGCCAATCATTAAGAAGGCAGAAGTAAAGTAGAAGTACACCCAATAGCAAGTAAGCTCATTAAGATCAGGGCTTACTTGCTATTTGGCGTATTATGAAGACCGATCATAACGTATATATAACGTGGCACATGTCCCAAAAATATTTAAGCTGTTGTAGGTTTATGCAGCAAACCTTGTTCTGATGGATGCAATGAAATCCTTGTCTGTTGGTAAACGGCGAATGGTTCTTCCGTACTGTATGGTCTGCTTTTTAACGCTGCATCCAGTGCCCGTAGCAAGGAACCTATGAATTGCTCTGGAGAAAAGAAAATGCTTTTCCCGACCATATGAATGTGAAGCTCGTTATGGTCACGGTTGCTTACAGACAGCAATATACCTTGACCCTGGAAACCCGTACCGATTGCGCGTATTTTGTTTATACCCGAGAGTAGCATTTCCGTTTTCACCGCACGCCCCTGTTCCTCTACAAATACAGAAATCAGGCGTTTGTCTGTAACGATAACAATTTGGTTACCCCGAAACGTATGGCTCAGGTGTAGAAAATCTTTATATACCCCAATAGTCTGCTCATGCGGAGAAACAATCCCCATCCGTACAAACTCCTCCAGCTCAGTGACATCGGGTTCCTGATGATTTTTAATTCGTTTTTTGATACTGAACTGAATAGTCAGGATGCCCAAGATAGCTATGAGAAAAGCGCTAAGTCGGACATTAAATATAAAGAACATCAGGACAATAAGGCCGCCTACTAACCACTGTCCCCAAGTTAGATAGCGCAGCTTTTGTTGTACCGTACGGCGATAATAACCGTAGCCCTTTCCCGGTTGATACTCTTTGGTAAACTTTGTCATACCACGCATCATGCTTAATCCATAGACGGATAAAATTGTCATCGCGAGCGCCAAGAGCGTCATAAGCCATTCCTGAACTGCAACGCCAACTAAAGTACACAGACCAAACATGATGAGCCCCGCCCAGCAGGCAACCTTTTTAATTCGAACCTGTTTCTGAATCGAACGAACCAATTCTTCCATTCTTAATCCTCCTGATCTAGGTATATAGGTAATGATTGGAATCACATATAGTCTTATCGTACCATCTGATAGTCTTTTTCGTAAATTAATAGATGTAAAAATCCAAAGGATGGAAGAAGATTTTCGCGTATAGTCAGATCCCCACCTGAACTTTAGATACCAAAATCGAAAAATCCAGTACTACTCATTCGAAGCAGAAGCCTCTAAAATAATAAATGTAAGTGCTTACATTACAAAGAAGGGAGGTCTTCGTATGAGAACAGGATGGAAGAATCCGCAGCCACAGCCACCGGTTCGATCGGGTAGAGGGGCATCACTAGCGCGCAAATGGGTTCAACAAAGACATTTGCAGACTATGGCGCTGCTTGGGGTGGTTTGGATGATTATTTTCCATTACATTCCGATGTACGGCATTTTGATTGCTTTCAAACATTTTGACATCATTGGTACCCTATCAAGCGCACCTTGGGCGGGGTTAGAGCATTTTCGGGCCTTTTTGGAGGATGATAACTTTTGGTACATTGTCAAAAATACACTGGGCATTAGCCTACTCAAGCTGGCCATCGGGTTCCCGTTGCCTATTGTATTTGCTCTATTCCTGAATGAAATACGATCTACTCGGTTCAAAAAATCTATTCAGACCATTTCATACCTTCCTCACTTTTTATCTTGGGTCATTCTTGGCGGGATCTTAACGACGTGGCTGGCAGATACCGGGATGATTAATCAACTGTTGCTAGCCTGGGGTTGGATTGACCAGCCGATCAGTTATTTGGCAGAGCCGAGCTATTTTTGGGCTATCGTCGTTAGCTCGGATATCTGGAAGGAGCTTGGATGGTCAGCTATTATCTATTTGGCAGCAATGGCGGGGGTATCTACAGACATGTACGAAGCGGCCACCATTGACGGGGCCGGACGGTTTCAGAAAATGTGGTACGTCACCCTTCCCGCTATCAAGGGGACAATATCTATTTTGTTTATTTTGGCGGTTAGCGGCATATTGAACTCCAACTTCGATCAAATTCTCGTCCTGCGTAACTCGCTGAATGAAAGTACAAGTAATGTAGTTGATATTTATGTGTATCAGGTGGGCATTCAGCAGGGCCGTTTCTCGTATTCTACCGCGGTGGGTTTGCTGAAATCGGTTCTTGCTCTCATTTTGCTGCTAATTGCCAATTCGGTGACCAAGCGGGTGAATAATACATCTCTATTTTGAAGGAGGACGGCTGCATGCAGCTATTGCAACGCAGAACAGCAGGCGAAGCGATATTCGATTTCATGAACAACGTCTTCATGCTGATCATTTGTTTTGTCACGTTGTATCCCGTGTGGTATGTGCTGGTGAACTCCTTTAACGAAGGAGCAGACGCTATGCGGGGCGGCATTTACTGGTGGCCGAGGGTCTTCAGTCTGGGCAGCTATCAGGCTGTGTTTGCCAACAACGGTATTATGACCGCGATGGGGGTGACTATTGCCAAGACGCTTATCGGCACGATTGTTCATGTGTTTTTTACTGCCATGATTGCATATGCATATTCCCGTAGGGAGCTGATCGGGCGCAAGTTGTATATGCTGATTGGCACCATTACCCTGTTTTTCGGTGGGGGATTGATTCCAACCTATTTGCTGATACGTGATCTTGGACTGCTGGACAGCTTTTGGGTGTACATCATTCCTGCGATGTTCAGTTTTTTTGACCTTATTATTTTTATGGCTTTTTTCCGAGAACTGCCGGATGCACTGGAAGAGGCGGCGAAAATAGACGGTGCGAATGATTTTGGTATCTTTTGCCGGATCGTGCTTCCTGTATCTATGCCGGTAGTAGCGACGATTGCGTTGTTTCATGGGGTATACCAGTGGAACGATTATTTTACCGGAATGATTTATATTAATAATACGGATCTTCAGCCGATTCAAACGTATTTGTACCGGGTTGTTGCCCAATCTAGCTCTAATCAGATGATGGCTGCTGCACCGGGAATTGTTGCCCAGTCCGTCACTTCGCAATCGATCAAGCTGGCGACGATGGTCGTGACGACACTGCCTATTGTACTGGTATATCCTTTTCTGCAAAAATATTTCGTCAAGGGTCTGATGATCGGCTCGATCAAGGGTTAGCACATCATCCAAGGGGGAGATTTATAATGAACATTCGCAAATGGCAGAAGGGGCTGTTGGCCTCTGTTCTGCTGGTGGGTTTGCTCGCGGCATGTACGTCCGGTGGAGGCGGTACTGTCACGGAATTGAAGGACGAGAAGACCAAGGCTACGGCAGATGCACCGGGATGGAAGGCGGATATGGAGCCGATTACGTTTGACTGGTATTTGAACTTTTCCTGGTTCCCGAACAAGTGGGGGACGGATATGACCTCGAAGTATGTTACGCAAAAGACCGGGGTCAGCGTCAATTTTATCGTACCCGCAGGGAATGAAAATGAAAAGCTCAACACCATGCTGGCCTCCGGCAAGCTGCCTGATTTTGTCACGCTTGGTTGGGGAGAGGACGCGGTCAAAAAAATGATTGAGGGCAAGATGGTGCTTCCGCTCAACAAGCTGGCCGAGAAATACGATCCGTATCTGATTAAAATAGCTGATCCGGCGAAAATGTCCTGGTATCGCCAAACGGACGGGAATGTTTACGGGTATCCTAACGCTTCTTCTTCGCCACAGGATTATCAAAAATACGGCCAAAATTTTGTTTCCAACCAGACGTTTATGGTTCGGAAAGATATGTACGAGGCGATCGGCAAGCCGGATATGAGAACACCGGAAGGATTTTTGAAAGCGCTTCAAAAAGTGAAAGAGAAATTTCCAGAGGTTAACGGTCAGCCTCTTATCCCGATGGGATTCCACGAATTTACGGATAACGGAAATTATTCTTTTGAAGACTATTTACTTAACTTCCTAGCCATTCCTCATGAAAAAGACGGCAAGCTATACGATCGTCGTTCGGACGAAGAGTATATTCGCTGGCTCAAAACATTCCGTCAAGCAAATGAGCAGGGCCTGATCGCCAAGGACGTATTTATCGACAAACGTCCGCAAATGGAGGAAAAGGTGGCACAGGGCCGATATTTTGCCATGTTATATCAGCGCTCTGACTTTGCCACACAACAGGTAATGTTATATGCGAAGGACCCGAACTCCGTCTATATCGCGGTGGATGGACCTTCGAACAGTAAGCTGGACCCGCCGACGCTGGCTGGGCCGGGTATTTCCGGCTGGACGGTGACGCTTATTTCGAAGGATGTCAAAGACAAGGAGCGGGCTATTGAATTTCTGACTTATCTGATTAGCGAGGAAGGAAACCGCGATCTGTATCTGGGGGAGCAGGGCAAGCTGTGGGACATGGTTAACGGTAAGCCAGCCTTCAAGCCAGAGGTGCAGGAGCTGCTGAACAAGGATCGTTCTGCTTTTGATAAAAAATATGGAGCCTCCTTCACCTTCTGGATGCTGATGGATACGAATATGAATTTGCAGTGGGCGCCGCCCAGCGTCGAGCCGTATAAGCAGCCAGAGGATTGGACGAAAGGCAAGACGAAAGGCTTCTCCCAATATGACAATATCAAACCGACCGGAACTTCGGCGGAGGGCATTGCGTCAGGCCAGATAGATAAAATTTGGGGCAAGACATTGCCGAAGCTGCTGCTGGCTTCCTCAGATGAGGAATTCGACCAGCTGTTTGCTCGCTTTTTGGAAGATCGCAGAAAAGCAGGATATGACAAAGTTATGGCCTATCAGCAAAAAGCCTATGAGGAAAACCTTAAGAAAATTGAACAGTTCACCAAATGATTTAATTCGATGACTTAATCTATTGAACCCCTAAGGATGTGATTTCATGCCAGGCCGTGCACGTTCACAGATGAAGAGCCTGCTGCGCAGCACTATATGGCAGTGGATGAAGGGGACGGCCGATCGGCTTGGCGGTTGCTCTCTTCAAGTTAAGCTCATTGTCGCGTATATCGGAGTCATTTTAATTCCGGTGGTATTGTTCTCGCTATATACCTTTCACCAACTGTACGAGAATACCATGCAAGACATTACCGTACAAAATCAGTATGTGTTGGATACAGAGCTGGCCCATATTCACAGCAATATGGAAATTATGGAGCGAACCGCACAGCTTGCGATCTCAGATCGCAACGTACTTCGTTATCTGACCGAGGAACGTGAAATAAGCAGCGATGAGCTGGTCCAATTCAACTTGAATGTGTTTCCAAATTTACAGCACTTGCTGTACAGTAATCCCAATGTAGAGAACATTCGACTGTACACGAGTAATCCTCAGGCACATGAAATATGGCCAATGATTTTTAATGAATCACGACTGCCTAAAGCTTCCTGGCTGAAAACGGCCCAACTCCGACAAGGGAAAATATGGTGGGAAATGTACAAGGGGCCGAAAAGCTTACTTCTGGGGCAATCCCGGCAGGAAAGTGAGACAGTGCAGTATATGGCACTGCTGCGTGAAATTCAGTCTACCGGAGGAAGACACGCAGGGTTGGTAGAAACAAACATGAGGCTGGAGCTATTTTCACCTAGAGTATTTGGAATCCCACAACGTGACCGCGCATGGCAAATGTTCATTCTAGACGGCGACGATTCCAGCTCAAGGAACGCTGATAAACCAATGTCTTCTACCGATATAGCTACAGCTTCCTCTCAATCAGATTCAATTTCGATCCCTCTGTCCCATGTGCACCATCTGTTTCAGTCCCAGGTTCAGGGACCGGGTGGTGCTTTTGATTTTTCCTATGAGAATAAGCCTTATCTCGGCATGTACCGTTATATAGAAGGGTTGGACGCCTATTTGCTAAATGTGGTGGCGCTGGACGGTCCGCTGGGTGATCTCCGTCAGAAACGCAATGCCATGCTGCTCATTATTAGTATGCTGATTTTGTTTATGTCCGTCATTTCTTATACCCTGCATGCCTTCATTCTCAAACAGCTACATACACTGCGTGAATCCATGAAAAAAGTAGAGCAGGAGGGTGACTTTCAGCTTAGAATTCCAGTATATGGGCGGGGAGAAGTGGCTGAGCTGGCTCTATATTTTCGCAGTCTACTGAGTCGGATTAACGGACTCATTGCCGAAGCAGTACACAAGCAGGCCGCTGCTCAGGAGGCTGAGCTGCTAGCGCTCAAGCATCAGATTGATTCCCATTTTCTCTATAATACATTGGAAAATTTAAAAATGATGGCGGAGATAGAACGACAGTATCCGCTGTCGGATGCCCTTACTTCCCTTGGCTCGATGATGCGTTATAATCTCCAATGGTCGGGATCGTGTGTTGCTTTGCGGGATGAAATCCGCCATATTCAGCATTATGTGGCCATCATGAACATTCGCCACGATAACCAAATTGGATTGGAAATTCATCTATCGTCGGCGTTTATGGAACTGGAGATGCTGAAAATGTCGCTGCAGCCTGTAGTCGAAAATGCTATCAAGCACGGTTGGAGTGCATTGCAAAGCCCATTCAGCATCACGATTGAAGCCTGCCCTAAGCAGGATATTATAGAATTGCGCATACAGGATAACGGAGTGGGGATATCTGAAGAAAGAAGAAACGCCATCATGGCTGGTCTAGCGCGAACGGAAATGGATTCCCACGAGCCCGGGATGAATGGGGGAATCGGTTTGTATAATGTGCATCGCCGTTTGAGTATGCAGTATGGCGAAGAGTATGGCATAAGACTGGACAGCATCCCCGGACAATCGACGACAGTGACCCTGATTTTGCCTAAACGTTACATGATGAGGGGGGCAGACCATGACGACCAAGCTGTTGATTGCGGATGACGAGAAAAATATTCGAATGGGACTTCAAGCTATGATCGAACGGGAATTTTCCGGTCTATATGAATGTGTACTGGTCAAGGACGGAATGGAAGCCTGGCAGCATGTGAAGCAGTTTTTGCCCGAGTTGGTGATAACGGATATCCGTATGCCTGTTATGGATGGCATTATGCTGATGCAGCATATTCACGAGCTGGAGCCGGGTCGCAGACCTTTGGTAATCATTCTCAGTGGATATGACGAGTTCCAGTATGCGCGCGAAGCGATTCGCTGTGGGGCACGGGAGTATTTGCTCAAGCCGATCGTAAGGGAGGAACTGTTCGGTGCGCTGGCAGTTTTGAATGAGGAATTGAAGCAGAGGAACCACCTCATATACGATGGTGTTGTCAGCGTAGATAAAGATAGACTAGCTGGCGCGAGTGCCATCGTCGATAGAAGCGGTAGTATGACACGTGCTATCCAATACATCCATGCTCATTACAGCGAGGATTTGAATATGGCAGTAGTATCCAATTCAGTATCCTTGAATTATACGTATTTTAGTCAGGCGTTCAAAGCCTATACAGGCCTTAGCTTTGTTCAATATGTAAAAAGGCTGCGCATTACAGAAGCCAAAAAGCTGCTGGAGTGCCAAGGGGGCAAGATTTATGAAATTGCGGCTAACGTGGGCTTTGACAATGCAAAGCACTTTAACAAAGTGTTTCGTGAGCTGGAGGGGATGACCCCGCAACAGTTTCGAGTGCAGAATCAAAGGGGTAATTAGATATAAAGAGGCGGAAAACTTCACTGCCTTTTTAACCTTATCCTGATATAATAAACGTAAGCATAACCATCGCCTTCAATCAGAGAGTTTGTACACAATCACACGAATCGCCGAACGGAAGGGGAGAGCATATGGTTATTTATGAAACGGACCAAGCTTATATCATGACGACGCAGCATGACCATGCCCATATTTCAGGTGAGTTGGCTTCACAATGGGAAGATAGTGCCTTCAAGAATAGACGTCATAAGCAGGATTTTGTATATGCAGCAAGGGAGCATGATCGGGGCTGGATACAGTTAGACGCTGCTCCTTTCTGGAATGATCATGTGTCTGCACCTTATACGTTTATTGATTTTCCGCTCAATCCTCGTTTTGTTTTCTATCGTCTTGGGATTGATGAAGTCGAACAAGGTAATACGTATGCGGCGTTGCTGTGTAGCTTGATGTACAAGGAGCTAGTCGGACGGATCGAGCATCAAAACGCTCAGGACAAGCAGATTACGCATGCTTATCAGGAAGCGGAGGCACAGCGTCGTCAGAGGCTCAAACAGGAGCTGGCATGTGGCGTAACCTTCGACCATCAAGTGCGGACGGATGTACGGAGAATGTTGTTTTGTGACGAATTGAGTCTGTTTTTGTGCAGCCGAGAGCCGGGTACGCCTACAGCAGATTATGAATGGTTTGCTGAAGGTTTAAGCTTCCCGGCTGTTCGACATGAAAGCGGGCGAGTTTGGGCCGAGTGGCTATCGGATCAGACTGTAGGTCTTTCCTTTTTTCCTTTCAGGGGCAAGGTAGGGATTACTCATACCTTTAAGAAGGTGGACAAGGAGAAGATTCGTACCTTTGGTCTCCTAGAGGCTTACCGTTCTTCTGAATGGACGCATCGAACCTTTACCGTTGAACATATCATGGAAGTAGAAGAACATAAGGAGAATGCCTGACCGTCTACGGATACAGCCTCGAACAATATTTTGTTCGTAGACGCAGAGAAAAGTCAGAGCAAAGCCTCCCTGAACCATGCTTCAGAGAGGCTCGCTTTTTTCTAGCTTTAACATTTTACGATTTTGCAGATGTTTTCGCACGATTGACAATAGTCTGTACCTTATTCAATACCTTATCGCGTGCCCCTTTATTTTTCATCAGATACGTAACACCCATTCCCAATGCGGCTACCACCCATTTTTTATTCTTCATGAATAACGCCTCCTTATGATCATGTTGTCATACACGCTTGCTTTAAAAGCATCCAAAATGTGAAAAGATGAACGGGATTTTACGATTTAGTGATTCCTTGCACTCGTTCCGCATAACTATGATTTTACCCTTCTCCATCAAATCTTACCCGTTCCTTCGCCAATGAAACGATTACGACTGTCTTTTCATGTTTAATGGATATTATTAAATATCCCGCCACAATTGCTTCAGACGCACATGACAGGGAGGTCTTTGTTATGAGAAAGAAGGAAGTGGTTGCCATGCTGCTCGCCGGCGGACAAGGCAAAAGACTCAAAGGACTTACCCGTACACTAGCCAAACCGGCAGTATTTTTTGGAGGAACTTACCGCATTATTGATTTCCCTCTCAGCAATTGCACTCATTCTGGTATAGACACCGTAGGCGTATTGACCCAATACGAGCCGTTGGTGCTTCATTCCTATATCGGCGTTGGGAGCGACTGGGATTTGGATCGCCTGGATGGAGGAGTTTTTGTTTTACCACCGCACGAGAAAGAAAATGGAAACAACTGGTACAGAGGCACGGCGGATGCAATTTATCGAAACCTGCATTTCTTGGATCAGTATGACCCAGAGCATGTACTCATTCTGTCAGGGGATCACATTTATAAAATGGACTACAGTCGAATGCTCCACTATCACAAGGAGAAGGAAGCAGACTGCACCATTTCTGTCATCAATGTCACGATTCAGGAAGCCAAACGATTTGGGATATTGAACGCCGATGATGATCTGAAAATATATGACTTTGAGGAGAAGCCTGATCAGCCGAAAAGCACATTGGCCTCCATGGGCATTTATTTGTTCAAATGGGAGGTGTTACGTCGCTATTTACTGGAAAGTGCAAGCGATTCTGAATCCTCACATGATTTTGGCAAGGATATCATTCCATTGCTGCTTCAGCATGGCCGGTCGTTGTATGCGTACCCGTTTGCCGGGTACTGGAAGGATGTAGGTACCATTCAGAGCTTGTGGGAGTCCAACATGGATCTTCTGGTTCAGGATCCGCCTTTGGATCTGAACGATCCTTTCTGGCGCATCTATACCCGCAGTCCCAATCAACCGGCCCAGTATATAACCCAACGGGCAATCCTCAAAAACAGCATTGTAAATGAAGGCTGCATGGTGGATGGAGAAGTAAGGCATTCTGTACTATTTTATGGGGTCGAAGTAGGTGAAGGGAGCGTCATTACCGATTCTGTCATCATGCCAAACGTAAAAATTGGGCGCAATGTACGTATCCACCGGGCTATCGTGAATGAGAACATCGTTATTGAAGACAACGCGTTTATCGGACCTGAAGATAGTTCTGATGAGATTATTTTGTTCGATCAGGAAAGCCAGCTTCATGCACGAATTTAACCCGGACAAGGACGGTGTCTGCTATGAGCCGACTCATTGGAGTTATCAACCTGGATCACGAACTGGATCAGTTGAAGGAGTTGACCTATTTCCGGTGCGGGGCCGCAGTTCCCTTTGCCAGTCGATATCGGCTCATTGATTTTACCTTATCCAACATGATGCATGCAGGGGTGCATGATATTGCACTGTTTATCCGCCGCAAATACCGTTCGCTGCTGGATCATCTGGGTGAAGGTCGGCCTTGGGATTTAGACCGCAGACGGGGCGGGTTGTTTATTTTGCCACCGGACTGGAATGATCCGACGGATGCATCACGTGGAGATTTGCAGCATGTGCACAACAATCTGGACTTTTTCCATCGCTCATCGGGGCAAACCATTGTTCACGCAGGAACTCAGCATGTCAATAAGGTTGATATTGAGGATGTATACCGTTATCATCGGGAGAAAAATGCAGATGTTACCCTCGTATATAAACCCATCGACCAGCTCGAATCTGAGCATGCTCCTTGTGCACGACTGGAGATTGATGAGAACGGACGAGTGACTGGTATTCATCAGGAGCAGGATCATCATAATATTTATCTGGAAATGTTCGTAATGGACAAAGGCTTGTATCTGGATCAGGTGAAGCATTGCATTGCCCATCAGGATAATCATTTCTTTCGCGATGCCATCCAGAAAAACCCAAGTGGACTGCGCATTTATGCGTATCGTTATGAAGGTTATCATGCGGTCATTAATTCTATCGAGAGCTACTATAAAAATAGCATGAAGCTGCTGGATCAGGAGCAGTATCATGCACTGTTTCAGAATCAGCCGGTGCATACCAAAATCAAGTATGAAGCCCCGACCCGTTATACGCACAGCGCCGAGGTGGATCATTCACTTGTTGCCAATGGCTGCACCATTGGGGGCAAGGTCGAGAACAGTATTCTTTTCCGTGGAGTACGGGTGGAGGAGGGTGCGCGGGTAAGCAACTCGATTATTATGCAAAAATGCGTCATCCGTAAAGGGGCAGTTGTGGAGAATGTGGTTTTAGATAAAGATGTACAGCTTTCACCAGATCGAACTCTGATTGGAGACATTAGAGTTCCCTATGTCATTGCCAAGAATAGCGTAATTTAAAGGATATACTTAGCCATTAAAACGGAAATAACAGGAGGTACAACTTTGTTCAGCAATAAAGAAGCATTTAAGCAGGCTTTTCGAGAGCAACTGGTCGGAAGGCTGGGCAAACCGATGCAGGAGGCTCAGTCGGAAGACGTATATAAGGTTTTGGGTGGCATGATTCGTGAACAAGTCGGCAAGAATTGGGCAGAAACGAACCAAGCCTACAAAGAAGGACAAGAGAAGCAGATTTATTATTTTTCACTGGAATTTTTGATAGGTCGTCTATTGGGCAGTAATCTGCTGAATTTGGGCGTACTGGATATGGTTCGGCAGGCATTGGGTGAACTGGGCTGGGATCTGGAGGAAATTGAAGAACAGGAGGCGGACGCGGGGCTAGGCAATGGTGGTCTCGGCCGCCTGGCGGCTTGCTTCATGGACTCGCTGGCATCCCTTGGCTATGCAGGACATGGTTGCGGTATCCGATATAAATATGGTCTGTTTGAACAGCGTATTGTGGACGGCAATCAGGTTGAACTGCCGGATTACTGGCTACAGAAAGGGAATGTCTGGGAGGAACGTCGTCCTGACAAAAAGGTCGAGGTTCATTTTTGGGGAAGAGTGGAAACCCGTGAACAGGAGGGACGTCTTGTATTCGAGACACAGGATGTCGAAACGGTCTGGGCTGTCCCTTACGATATTCCGCTGGTGGGCTATGGTCATGCGCAGGTGAATACGCTGCGGATTTGGAGTGCGGAATCAGCGCTTGATCCCGTTCGAGGACCGATTCGAGGCGAGGGCGGTTATTACCGCTTTCTCGACTACAATCGATCGGTGGAATCCATCTCGGCATTTCTATATCCGGATGACTCCAATTATGAGGGGAAGCTGCTTCGCTTGAAGCAGCAGTATTTCCTGTGCTCGGCCGGATTGCAAAGTATTTTGCGTACGTTTGAGAAGCTTCGTTTACCTTATAGCCAGTTGCCCGATAAAATAGCACTGCACATTAACGATACACATCCGACGCTGGTTATACCGGAACTGATGCGTATTCTGATGGACGTGAAGGGCTTGGGCTGGGACGAAGCATGGGATATTACGACGCGAACCGTTTCATATACGAATCATACGATATTAAGTGAGGCGCTGGAACAATGGCCTGTCAATATGGTACGGGAGCTGCTACCTCGTATTTCCTTGATCATTGAAGAAATTAACAAACGTTATTGCGCTATGCTACTGGAGCGTTACCCAGGCCAGGACATCAAAATTGGTGAAATGGCGATTATTCACGGTGAACAAATCCGTATGGCTCACTTGGCAATCGTCGGCAGCTACAGCGTTAATGGGGTGGCTGCGCTGCATACGCAAATATTAAAGGAACGAGAGATGAAGTCGTTTCACGAGCTGTACCCTGACCGTTTTAATAATAAAACAAACGGGATTGCCCATCGCCGCTGGCTGATGCACGCTAACCCGGAGCTGGCAAGCTTGTACGATGAGACCATCGGCACACGTTGGAGGACCCGTCCAAGGGAGCTCATCGACCTGCTTCGTTACAGTGGGGACGAGTCGTTCAAAGAACGGATACAGGCGATTAAGCGAAATAATAAAGTCAGGCTCGCTGAGCATGTTTTTGCAAAACAGGGAGTACGACTGGATACGTCCTCCATTTTTGATGTACAGGTCAAACGGTTACATGGTTATAAGCGACAGCTGCTCAACATTTTGCATGTGATGCATTTATACAGTCAGCTTAAAAGTAATCCTGGCCTGGATGTGACGCCACGCACGTTTGTTTTTGGAGCCAAAGCCGCCCCCGGTTATTTTCTCGCCAAACAGACGATCAAGCTTATTAACAACGTGGCGGACACGATCAATCGGGATGTAGATGTCAAGGACAAGCTGAAAGTCGTTTTCCTTGAAAATTATTCGGTCTCGCTAGCGGAGCTGATTATTCCTGCGGCGGATGTCAGTGAGCAGATTTCCACGGCAGGCAAGGAAGCCTCAGGCACAGGGAACATGAAATTTATGATGAACGGTGCGCTCACAATAGGTACATTGGACGGAGCCAATGTTGAAATGCATGAAATGGTAGGGGATGCCAACATGTTCATTTTTGGATTGAAGGTGGATCAGATCGAGGCATATTACCGGGACGGCCAGTATTCGGCGCGCAAAACAGCCAATAGTGACGAAAGACTGCGTGAAGTGTTGGATCAACTCGTGAACGATGCTCCTTTTACGCGGCATGAACGGGAATTTGAGGCCATTTATCAATCCCTGATTGATCATAATGATGAATACTTTGTGCTCAAAGACTTTGCATCCTATGTGGATACACAGGTTCACATTGAACAAGTGTATCGGAATCCCTCGGAGTGGACTCGGCGTGCTATTGTGAATATGGCCCATTCTGGGAAATTTTCTAGTGATTGTACGATTCAGCAGTACGCGGCTGAGATTTGGGACATTGTACCTCTCCAAAACGATGTCAACAAGCGAATTCTGTCCTAAAACGGCGAAACAGGCGGAATAACATTGCTTTTCGAACGCTGAGGGTTATAATGACAGTATAGACATAAGTAAGGATGGGAGCTGTATTAACTCATTCCTGAACTTGAATAGTACTGTTGAAGGAGTCCTCCTATTGATAAAGCTCAATCCGAAAAGGCTCAAACCTCATAAATCGAAGAAGAAATATAATATGTTTCAAAATATATGGCGTGCGATTCGGCTGAATTTCATCAAGCTATTGCGCGCCCCTGGTGGAGTTAAAAAGATCTCTTTGGGCTTCGCCATTGGCTTTGCGCTGGAGATGATTGTGATTTCCACGGCTTCTCTGGTATACCTTGTTTTTTATCCGATTGTTCGTCTGTCCGGCGGCTCGTTGCCTGCGGCCATTGTGGGTAACGTTGTAGGTAAACTGACCTTTTTGCCAATTGTACTGATGCCATTCGCCAAGCAAGTGGGGGCTTGGATTTATCCATCCCATTATCCGGTACATGTCAGGGGCGGACGACTTCACGAGCATTCTTTTATGGAGCTGTTTCACGGCAACTGGTCTGTATTCAGAGACTTGCTGCACGGAGGCTTGCACATCCTGATCGGCATGTCGATTTTCGGTGTGGTGCTGGGCATTATCTCGTATTTTGTCATTCAGGTTCTGTATAATCGTTCGCTGCACAAACGGTTGGAAAAGCGGAAGTTGCGTCATGGTGCAGCATTTTCGGCGGCCAGACTGCTGAAGAATGGATAACGATGCATAAGAAAGAAGCTCTTCGAGCCTATTTATTAGGTCCGAAGGGCTTCTTTGAGTTGGGGCAAGCAACTTTTATTTTTGTATTACGTCTAAGGAATATATGTATCCATTCTTTTAAGTCTCTTTTGAGACATCAGGAGGAATTGCCCCATGAAAAAATGGAATTCTATCACTGCAACAGTTGCGGCAATATCCATGCTTTTGGGAACGGCTCCAGTTGCATGGGCACAGCAGCCCGCTGCTGCCATAGCTCAAAACGCACAAACTTCTGTTAACTTGGACCCAACCGCCACTAAGCGTTTAACAGATGTGCTGAACACATTAGCGGGGAAACAAACAATAAAGTTTACAAGCGCTGATACTGCTTTTGACTCATGGACGGTAAACGGTACTTTGAGCGGGACAGCTAATGCTGATTTCATCCAAAATTACGATTCCAAAAAGGGAATCGTGCAATCCACCAGCATTATTTATGATGCGGCTGATCTCAACAAAGTTATGGACAATAATCTACGCAGCAAGGTTGCATCGTTCCTGAAAACATTTGATTCTGATGGAGTGTTTAAAACGGATGCTGTCTGGCGTGTATATTCACCGGATGACGAAGGAGAACTCAAAAATTATTGGGTGCTATGGGGGCATGACCAGAGTCTCTACATTGACCTTGATCAAGGAAATAAAATAACGGCTAGCATAATGTATTCGCTTAAAGACGTTAAAGCTTCACTGTCCAACAAAGCGAATCGTTCGCTTAAAACAGTTGGTATTGCTTCGAGCAATCCGTTTGAATATGTGTTTCGTCAGCATGAAGGCAATGATACCGTTTGGAATTTCCGGGACGATAATGAGTTAAACAACGTGTTGATTGGGGTGAAAACTGGTAAAGTGTGGGCCGTAAAAAACGAGCTTGGCATGGATTGGACGGGGGAAAAGGATTTTGTCAAAGCATTCGCTAAGCCAAAGCTCAGCCAAACTCAGGCTCTTTCAGCCGCGAAGTCGAAAGTGCAATCTCTTTTCGGAATTAACCTAAAAGGATATACCGTAAAAATTAAGGATAACGAGTATACGTTCTCCCAAAAAGGCGCGGTTACTGTGGTGGGAAAAATCAATAAAAAAGGAGCATTATATTCCCTAGAGGCTATGCCCGCGAATGGAGTTCGAAATTAAGCAGAATGATTTTATTGAAAAGCGTATGATCTCTATAAGAGGCATACGCTTTTGACATATTTTGTAACAGGATTGGCTTCATTCGCTCGAATCGTTTACAATACGTGTGCATACAACAATGGACGACAGGTTAATGTACATACAAGGAGTGATGAAGTTGCGGAAGATATGGCAAATCTACTTAACAGACTGGAGAAATGTATTCAAAGTATCAACCGGGACTTTATTAGTCATTGGCATTATTCTTTTGCCTTCTGTCTATGCATGGGTGAATTTGAAAGCGATGTGGGATCCGTATGCGAATACATCTGGGATTAAAATTGCAGTAACCAGCCAAGATCAGGGTGCAGAAGTGAATGGTAAAAAGATTAATATCGGCGATGAGGTTTTGCATAACCTTCAAAATAACAAGAAGCTGGGTTGGACTTTTGTCAATGAAGCGGAAGCACGAAAAGGTGTGTTGAATGGTGATTATTATGCCAGCCTGCTGATCCCGAAAGATTTTTCAGAGAAAATTACGAGTGTGCTGACGGAAAATCCGCAAAAGCCGGAAATTGATTACGCCGTAAATGAAAAAATTAATGCAGTAGCTCCGAAAATTACATCTTCGGGGGCAACCTCTCTAACGAACCAGATTAGCCAAAACTTTATTGAAACTGCCAGCCAGGCGGTATTGACGAAGTTGAAGGAAGCCGGAGTCAAGCTGGAGGAGGAGCTCCCGACGATTCGTAACATTGAGAACCGGGTGTTGGAACTTAATAATCGATTACCAGATATCGATAGGTTGGGCAAACAGGCATTGGAGCTGGAGCAAAATCTGCCCAAAATTAAGGCACAGGGACAAAAGATCATTGCATTGAAGGAGAAAATTCCTGAAATTAACCGTGCCGGTGACCTGGTGCTCAAAATTGACAAAAACATGCCTGAGCTGGACAAGGTAGCCGCTGTTATTTTGGATATCCAAAAAAGACTACCTGATATTCAAAAGGCCGGTGATCGAATTGTTGAACTAGATCAAAATTTCAGCAAGGTAGAAAGCGCACTGGCCACCGCCCTAGAGGACACGCAAACGGCTCTTAAAGTCATTAATGCTGCCCAGAAAGCACTGCCGGAAGTACAGAAAATAGCGGACACAGGCAAGGATTTTACAACCGGTTTACTCGAATTTCTGGACAAAAACGAGGGTGCGCTTGATTCGATTGGTACAGTAGTTAAAGAAGACTTACAACTGGTACAACAAATCGCGAATGAGTTTTCTCAGATTACAGACATTGTTCGTGGTGTGGATTTTGATCCTAAAGCAGCACAAGCTGCGGTGAATCGTGTCAGCGGTAGGCTGACAACTGCCGTGGGAGTGTTGGATCATATTTCTCAATTGTTGAACCGTGTGAACGGATACTTGCCAAGTCAACCTCTGGATTCACTTATTTCCCGTGTGAGCGGGGTAGAGGATCGTTTCCGTCGTCTGAATAGCACAGTAACTAGCATCGGGGATGCCATTCAGCGCGGCGAAAAGCCTGCGCAAAATCTACTGGATGACACTGATCGCCTTGCAGGAGAAATCAGTAGCGGAATTGACAGCATTTTGGGCAATTATGATACGGAGTATGCACCCGCCATCCAAAAGGCGCTGGATCAGATCAAATCCGTTGCCCGCAATTCTGCCAATGTGCTGACTACAGCTCAAGAGCAGCTACCGAATATTGAAAAGCTATTAAATGACGCACAGGCTGCAGCAGAATTCGGTCAGCAAGAGCTAACACGTCTCCAGCAGGATCTGCCACAATACCGTCAAAAACTGCATGAAGCGGCGACGACGATTCAGGGGCGCATGGGCGAGTTTACGAATGCTGTGAACAAAGCGGCAGACTTTGTAAATAACGATTTGCCAGCGGTTAAAAGTAAAATTCATCAGGCCGCAGATTTTGTGCGTAATGATTTGCCTAAAGCGGAACAGCAGTTTGTCAAAATGGCTGACTTAATAGAAAATAAATTTCCTGATGCAGAAAAAGCGGTACACCAAGTAGCCAATTTTGTAAGGACCGATCTTCCAGCTGCCGAGGATTCCATACGTCAGGCTGCAGACACAATTCGCAAGCTTAAGGGCGAAAATGCACTCGGACGCGCTATTGCATTGCTCAAGGGGGATGTGAAAAAGGAAAGTGATTTTCTCGGCAGTCCGGTATCGTTGAAGCAGGAGCGGATATACCCAATTCCCAACTATGGTTCTGCGATGTCACCTTTTTACACTACATTGTCGATTTGGGTAGGTGCGATGCTACTGGTCTCGATGTTTAGGGTAGATGTGGATGACTCGGAAGGACAATTTAAAAGCTACCAAGTGTATTTCGGACGGCTTATGACATTCTCCACGATTGGCATTTTTCAAGCGCTGAGCGTATCTCTCGGTGACTTGTTCCTGCTCGGGGCGTATGTGGATGCCAAAGTAGCTTTTGTACTATCGTCTATGCTGATCAGTCTGGTGTTTACGGCGATGACCTATACACTAGTTTCTGTGTTCGGCAATATCGGCAAGGGACTGGCAGTCATCCTGCTGGTGCTTCAATTCTCCAGTTCAGGAGGGACATTCCCGATTGCGACGAGTACACCGTTTTTTCAGGCGCTGAATCCGTTCGTACCATTCACCTATGCGGTTAGTCTGTTACGAGAGACAGTAGGAGGGATGTTGCCTTCAACGGTGATACGAGATGTGGTGATGCTGTTTGTATTTATCGGTGTTTGCTTCCTGTTTGGATTGGTGTTTAAGAAGCCGCTCAGCAAGCATACGAAAAAAATGGCCGAGCGAGCAAAAGAAACGAAATTGATTCCTTGATTGTAAAAAAAGAATGAGTTACGGTGGCTGAAGTGAGCCGCTCCGCGAAGGATTTGATCTTACGATCGCTGTTGCCACGGGATTCTTTGGATTGGATTAGGACATGACAAGGTAAGAATCCCATGGCAAAGGCGAACGCTTCGCTTCTCCAGATTCAAATTCTCCGCTCCGCTGCAACCGCCGTAAAGTCACTATTTTTTCATATGGAGTAGGTAGTATGGTAGGAGATGCCTCGTGCTTGCTGCTTCGGCGGTGCGTGGGGCTTTTTTGCATGCGCTATCCAACCTTAAATTGCATTTGGGGTTGTTTCAATGTGGTTTTTTCTGGTGAATAAACGGAGTATGGTCTTTTTTGGCATGTAATTTCGCGGAATTTTTAAAATCCTTAGGCAAAGGCGGGAAGCAGTATGGAGTATTCATACTTAGGAAAGTCAGGCTTGAAGGTTAGTCGGTTATGTCTGGGGACGATGAATTTCGGACCGGAAACCGAAGAAAAGGATGCGTTTAAAATTATGGATGCCGCACTGGATGCGGGCATTAACTTTTTTGATACGGCTAATGTATATGGCCATGATCGTAAAGGTTGGACAGAGGAAATTATCGGACGTTGGTTCCAGCAGGGCGGCGGAAGACGCGAGAAGGTCGTGTTGGCAACGAAGGTATACGGAGACATGAAAAATGAACATGACGGACCCAATGCAGGATCAGGCTTGTCTGCTTACAAAATTCGCCGTCATTTGGATGCGTCGCTGAAACGTCTTCAAACCGACCATGTAGAGCTATATCAAATGCATCACATTGACCGAAATGTGTCATGGGATGAACTGTGGGGCGTATTTGAGTCCGTGGTGGATCGGGGACAAGTTGATTATATCGGTTCCAGTAATTTTGCAGGCTGGCATATTGCGGTGGCGCAGGCAGAAGCGAAGGCACGGCGTTTTCTGGGGCTTGTATCCGAGCAGCATTTGTACAACCTGAACGAACGTTCCGCCGAGCTTGAAGTATTACCAGCAGCTCAAGAGCTGGGTCTGGGTGTGATCCCATGGAGCCCGCTGGCGGGCGGACTGTTGGGACGGAATGCGTTAGCAGGTACTGGTTCTCGCAGCGCACGCGCCAAAGAAAAGGTGGAGCAGAATCGTGCGAAGCTGGAGCAATTTGCAGCATTGTCCCGCGAGCTGGGTGAAAAGGAAGACGTGATTGCACTGGCTTGGGTACTGTCCCATCCGGCCGTAACGGCTCCAATTATCGGACCACGGACCTTAGAACAGTTAGAGGATGCTCTACGGGTACCTGAGGTCAAATTGAGCGAAGATGTGCTTGCCAAGCTGAATGAGATTTTCCCCGGTCCGGGAAAACCTGCGCCAGAAGCCTACGCTTGGTAAATAATACTTCGTACTCGTAATAAAACATCATTCTTTGTGAGAAATAATCGGCAAAAAAGCAGCAGATCAGGAGCTTCCTCTTTGATCTGCTGCTTTTTTTCTGGTGCCTGATCCACACTTGAACGACCGTAACAAGAATAAATATGCGCTAAATGGGATCTATCTTTTTAGATATGATTTTCTGAGTGGTTTTCTTATGATGTGTTACATAACTGTGTAGAATCATGCCGAGGATGACGATGAACATACCCATCCATGATAAAGGAGACGGCATGGGGATAGACAAAAAGATTAATTCTCCCATTAATGCAAAAAGAACTTCCAGAGATTGTGTTGCTTCTACGGTCGCCAGCTTTTGCATATTTCCACGAACCTGATCTGTAGCTTTAAAAAATAAAACCGTAGCGATCACCCCTGAAAACACAGCCACCAAAGCAGACTGTATCGTCTGATCCTTACTTGGCATTCCCGCGCTGAAAACTCCATATAACGAAAGCAATAACCAGAAGGGTAAGCTGGCTAATGTCATCCCGAGCACACGCTGATAGGCATCCAATCGTCCTGCACAGACTTCCATCATTTTACGATTACCTAATGGATAAGCGAATGAGGCGAGTATGACAGGCAGAATACCGAATAAAAAATCTTGGGTAGAAATGGATTGCGACTGTTCGACTTGCATAACAATAATGCCGATTAAAATAACGAGAGACATCAACAGTCCCTGGAGGGGGATTTTTCCTCGTATTTTGACAGGGCCGTTCTCCGTTTGGACAACCTCAGCAAATAAAGGGACAAGCAAAGAACCAGAAATGATGGTAATTTGCCAGGTTCCCGCGATCAACCACCCTGGTGAATAAGCCGATGCGAAGCATAACGGAGCATAAAATAAGCCAAATCCGATGAAGCTCCACCACAACCACGTTCCTGGTTGTTCCTTCATGACTTTCCAAAGAGGCTTAAGCTTTTGTTGGGTCATCACAATGACGACTAGAATAGGAACCATAAACAGATATCGCAATGAAGCACTCCAGATCCAGCTCCCGCCAGACAGCTCCATAGACCGGTTCAGAACAAATGTAAAAGCAAAAAAGAAAGCCGCCAACACACCTAACCAGATTGAGCGCATAGCATTCACCTAATTCTTTAAGTATCGTTATTTCTCATATTAATAACTTTAGATCATTCAATTCAAGAGTTTCTTACAGTTGACAAGGTAAGAGGGATGCTGTATATTACTGAAAGTTAATGTTAATAGTAATTATTACGATTTAAAAAGAATGAAAATGAAAAGCCAATATTCAAGGGAGCGTAACAGCGATGAATAAGAAAGCAATACCGGTAACAGTGTTGAGCGGATATTTGGGTGCAGGAAAAACAACGATTTTGAATCATGTATTAAACAATCGGGACGGAATGAAAGTGGCAGTCATCGTCAATGACATGAGTGAAGTGAATATAGATGCTGAGCTGGTTAAAAAAGAGGGCGGCTTGTCCAGAACAGAAGAAAAACTGGTCGAGTTGTCTAATGGTTGTATTTGCTGCACATTGCGTGAAGATTTATTGCTGGAGGTCAAGAAGCTGACGGAACAAGGCGGTTTTGATTATATTTTAATCGAATCTACAGGCATCAGTGAACCCGTGCCAATCGCTCAAACTTTTACATACGTTGATGAAGGAACTGGCATTGATTTGGCATCGCTGGCAAAACTGGATTGCATGGTGACCGTAGTTGATGCGAATCGTTTCTGGCATGATTTTGAATCAGGAGAAACGCTACTGGATCGCAGGCAGGCTACTGGTGAAGACGACACGCGTGATATCTCGGACTTGCTGATTGACCAGATTGAAACCTGTGATGTATTGATTCTGAATAAGTGCGATCTGGTTCAGCCTGCGGAGCTGGACAAGCTGGAGGGTGTGCTGCGGAGATTACAGCCTGAAGCCCGGATCATTCGTACTTCCAAGGGAAAGGTCGCTCCTTCGGACATTTTGAATACAGGGCTATTCAATTTTGACAAGGCTAGTCAATCCGCTGGATGGATTCGTGAGCTGGAGCTTGAAAGCCATACACCAGAAACGGACGAATATGGGATCAATTCCTTTGTATATCGCCGTAGAAGACCATTTCATCCTGCGAGATTGGCTGAATTTATGAACTACTGGCCGGAGGAGGTCGTTCGCGCCAAAGGTTTGGCCTGGATTGCAACCCCGCAGGATTGGGCAGCGAGTATTAGCCAAGCTGGACCATCTATTCAATTTGGCCCTGCGGGAAGCTGGCTTGCTGCGTTATCTGAAGAAGAACGGCAGGAGATCGTCGCAGCCGACCCTGAGGCTCTGGACCATTGGGATGAACAATGGGGCGACCGTATGAACGAAATCGTCATGATAGGTATCGAAATGAATCGATCGGACTTGGAAGAAGAGCTAGATGAATGTCTACTGAACGATAACGAAATGGATATGGACTGGTCCAGTTTTGAGAATCCGCTTCCTTGGCCGACATGCTGAAGCTAGTTGATCCATTCAGTAATAAAGTCCATACATTTTTTAGCTGCTGGAGAAACATTTTTTAAGGAAGTGGTAGCGATACCGATAGTACGGGAATGCCTTTCGTCCAAAGGTAGAATAGTGATGTCGTAAGGAATGTGAGATAGGATCATTTCAGGAAGAATACTCACGCCTAGGCCATTCTGCACCATAGCCATAATCGCATGGTCATCTTCTAATTCATATTTGATTTTAGGTGACATATGATGCTGTGAAAAAATATTTCTTACATCGGTGTCACAGCCTGCAACAGGCATAATGAAAGGCTCATCTCTGAGCTGTTCTACTCGAATTGAGGCTTGCTTTCCAAGAATATGATCGGAAGGAAGTAGACAAAGCATGCTTTCTTCTTTTAATGGCAACGCCTCTAATGTGTCTAACGTGGGTAGGTTCACAAAGCCGAAATCAGCTTCCCCACTGACTATCCAGCTCTCAATTTCATGGTAGTTCCCATCGAGCAGTTTTACTTCAATAAGAGGAAACTGCTCATTGAATTTTTTTAGAATACGGGGCAGCCAATGAATAGAGACGCTTGAAAATGTGCCGATCTTTACGGTTCCGATTTCCAATCCTTTAATTAAAGCTACCTCTTGGTAGAGCTTTTCGTCCATTTGTACAATCTCTCTAAATCGCTTCATTAATCTTTCCCCGTTATTGGTCAATCTGATGCCTGAACGACCTCGGATCAGAAGAGTCAGCCCTAGTTCATGTTCCAATCCAGAGATCGCATGGCTGATTGCTGATTGTGTAAGATTTAAAACTTCCCCGGCCTTTGTGAAACTTCCCATTTCAACTACGCAAAGAAAAATCTTATATTTAAACAAATTCGTGTTCACTCCTATTTTTATGAAATATATTCATGCATCATATCAGATATATTCATTTTTTTTATTTAATATTTATGATTATAATCAAATTAAAGAAAGGTTATTTAATTTTGTTTTAGGAGGGTCATATGAATTCAATTGCTAAAACTCCTCGTCCGCCCTATTATGCGGCTATCTTTACTTCTGAACGTACGGAAGGAGATGGTGGGTACGGAGTGATGGGAGACAAAATGGTAGAACTGGCTGCCCAACAGCCTGGTTTTCTAGGTGTGGAAAGTGTTCGTGACCACAATGGAGTAGGCATTACAGTTTCCTATTGGGAGTCTCTGGACGCTATAAAAAATTGGAAATATAACGAGCTGCACAAGGTAGCGCAGGAAAAAGGGAAATCCGAGTGGTATAAAACATTTGGTTTAAGAGTGAGCAAGGTAGAACGAGATTATTTTTTTACAGTGTAAATAGGTTCAATATCAAAGTTAGTGCTTAGCATGAATCCAAATCTGGAAATAAAGGTTTAATTCCATTATTCCATTAAAAGGATATCCATGAGTTGAAGCCAAAGAGGTCCCATATGGGACTTCTTTGGCTTCTCTGTCAGAAAGGCATCGTCGACCATTTTGGGAAACGTAAACGGTTCTATTCATATTCAGTTCATAAACGTGGGTTATCCTCTCTATAGAAACCGTACAGGGAGGATATGAATGTGGTTTATACAGACAGAAAAGAGACCTTGGCCATTGAAGCAAGGGGACTCGTAAAAGCTTTTGGTGACAAGCAGGCGGTTGACGGTGTCGACCTGAACGTGCGTGCTGGCACGATCTACGGAGTGCTTGGTCCTAATGGAGCAGGCAAAACGACTACCATCCGAATGCTGTCAACGTTATTGCGGCCCGATGGGGGATCAGCCCGTATCTTCGGGCACGATGCAGTAAAGGAGCCGCAGGTTGTGCGTCAGTTGATCGGGGTGACAGGTCAGTACGCATCGGTCGATGAGTCGCTTAGCGCTACCGAGAACCTGATCATCTTCTCCAGACTGCTTGGACTGGGACGTGCCGAGGCGCGTCATAAGGCAGCGGAGCTGCTGGAGGAATTTGGCTTGGCCGAAGCGGCCAAACGACCGCTAAAGCATTTCTCCGGAGGTATGCGCCGTCGGCTGGATTTGGCCGCAAGTCTCATTGCCAAGCCGCCGCTGATTTTCCTGGATGAGCCGACTACTGGACTAGACCCGCGCACGCGTGTCCAGATGTGGGACACGATCCGGAGTTTGGTCAAGACCGGTTCCACCGTACTGCTCACAACCCAGTACCTCGACGAGGCGGATCAACTTGCTGATCGAATCGCGGTGATCGATCATGGCCGGGTAGTCGCTGAGGGTACGGTGGATGAACTGAAAGCGGCAGTGGGGGCGTCGACTCTGCAACTCAAAGTGCAAAATCAACAGGACATCGAGAGAGCTGTTCAGATCGTTGAACAGGTGCTTTCAGTTAAGTCCAGCGTGTCAGTGGAAGCTGGAAAGATTATCTCTCCGATGGCCAACGCAGATCGGGTAACGGACCTGCTGATCGCCCTCCGTACCGGAGAGATTCGTCTAGCAGAGATGAGTGTGCAGAAGCCGACGCTCGACGAGGTGTTTTTGTCCATCACTGGTCATGGGGCACAAGTAAACAGACAGCAGACGTCCCAAGGAGCGCATGCTGTGGAGGGGGCGAGAGCATGAAGAGTACTACTGTTATGACAGGTTCTGATCGCACATTGAAGAAGTCTGTGAGTTTCAGGCAGGCGTTTTTCAATTCCATGACGATGGCCTACCGGGGCATTCTGAAGATCCGGCATACTCCCGAGCAATTGTTTGATGTCACGCTCCAGCCGATCATTTTCACCCTTATGTTTACCTATATCTTTGGCGGCGCCATCTCAGGAGACGTGCAGCATTATTTGCCTGTTATTATTCCAGGCATCCTCGTGCAGACGGTGATCTCGACCTCCGTCGTTACCGGCGTCCAACTACGTGAGGATATGGACAAAGGAGTGTTCGACAGGTTCAAGTCACTCCCAATCGCACGCATTGCGCCTTTGGCTGGAGCTCTGCTGGCTGACAGTATCCGGTATACTATTGCGACTGTACTTACCTTCGCCATGGGGTATATTTTGGGGTATCGGCCAGAGGGAGGACTGCTGAGTGTCGCTATCGCCGCGCTTTTGGTCATCGTGTGTTCCTGGGCAGTCAGCTGGATTTTCGCCTTCTTTGGCGTGATTGCCCGCACTGCTTCCAGTGTACAGGGCATCTCCATGATTGTTCTGTTTCCGCTCACTTTTGTTTCCAATGCATTTGTGCCTGTGGACACCATGCCTGGTTGGCTACAGTGGTTTGTAAACGTCAACCCGATTTCACATCTTGTGAACGCAGTCAGGGAGCTTGCGAATACGGGAACGATTGGCGAGGAACTGGCGATCTCACTGCTTGGCGCTACAGTCATTGTGGCGATCTTCGCGCCGCTTACGGTGCGTGCTTATATGCGTAAAGCATAAGATGGCGGTCTTCTTGACGAGGACGAGAGATTTAAGGCAGAGTTAGTTAGGGGGGATTGAAATGACGTGTGTATTAGTCGTTGATGATGATCCGCATATTCGTGAACTGGTCGGACACTTTTTGAGAATGGAAGGTCTGGAGGTAGTCGAGGCGGTGGATGGTTTGGACGCGATGCGCATTTTTGATCAAATCAAGGTCGATTTGCTTGTTCTTGATATCATGATGCCGGGAATGGATGGTTGGGAGCTGTGCCGTAAGCTGCGAGAGCAGACCGACCTGCCGCTGCTTATGCTTACAGCCAAAGGCGAGACGTCACAGATCGTGAAAGGCTTCGCGCTCGGAACGGACGACTATCTTGTCAAACCATTCGACCCCATGGTGCTTGTCGCACGCGTGAAGGCTTTATTAAAACGTTATCGTATCATGGCTTCAAAATCAGTGACTGTCGGAGATCTTGTCCTGCGCAGCGATACATTTGAGTGTCGGACTGGAGAGAAGGAGATTACCCTGCCGCTCAAGGAGTTTGAGCTGCTCTTTAAGCTGGCCAGCTATCCTGGCAAAACCTTTACCCGCGACCAGTTGATCGAACAGATCTGGGGTTATGATTATGAGGGAGACGAAAGAACAGTTGATGTCCATATCAAGCGCCTTCGGGAACGATTTCCGGAGGCAAGGCACTCTTTCCGGATCAGTACGATCCGAGGATTGGGTTATCGGCTGGAGGTAAGGCAATGAAGCGGGAACCGGGATTCCTCCATATCCTTGCGAGACTCATGCTGGTGTTATTGGTGCTGTATCTTAGCTGGACTGCCGCGTACTTTATTACGGCGGCGATCTATTCGCGCATGTCATGGGCTTTTCATGATTTGTTCGTCTTTCTTATTAATGCGACGCTTGGCTTTTTCTTCTTCGGTATTATCAGTATGACGGTAAGACGCTTCATCCAGCCTAGAGAGCAGCACGCTTTTACCGAAATGATCGATGCTTTAAAACGTATTTCGCAAGGAGACTTTCACATTAATCTGGATTGGGACCTCGGCGGGCGGAACGGAAAACATCGGAGGCCGCATCCTTATGTACAGTTGGTGGACAGTATCAATGATATGGCTGCAAATCTGAAGGCTATGGAAAAACTGCGGGAGGAGTTTATTTCGAACGTATCCCATGAAATCGGCTCACCACTGACCTCGATAATCGGATTCGCCAAGGCGCTTAAGGATGAGAATCTGGATCGTGAGCAGCGAGATCGGTATTTGACGATCATCGAGACGGAGTGTATTCGTCTATCCAAGCTAAGCGATAATCTCATGAAGCTGGCGATTCTGGATTCGGAGCGGTATCCGTTTCGTCCGTCCCTTTATCGGCTGGACAAGCAGCTGATTTCGCTTATTCTCGCCTGCGAACCGCAATGGGAGGCTAAAAAAATCGAGATGACTGTTGAGGTGGATATAGTTGAGGTCAACGCGGACGAGGATCTGATGGGCCAGGTTTGGGTGAATCTTCTTCACAATGCCATTAAATTTACACCACAGGGTGGAAGCATATCTGTTTCTCTTTCAAGTAACGGTGATCAGGCGGTTATCTGCATTGCGGATACGGGACAGGGCATCAACGAACAGGATCGGCAGCGCATTTTTGAACGTTTTTATAAAGCAGACCAGTCACGGGCCCGAACTGCAGGAGGCAGTGGTTTGGGACTTTCCATTGCTTATAAAATAACAGAGATGCATACCGGCTCTATCTCTGTATCCAGCAAGGTGGGAGAAGGAACGGTATTTACAGTTATGCTGCCGCTGCGCCAGAAAGTAATGAAAGGCAGCAGCAACTGTGAAATGTACAACGGCACAGTAATTTAAAAAGGAGCGTCTTCAAAGCCACAAACGGCTGAAGGACGCTCCTTTTTAGTTCCCATACTCATACTCTTATGGCATATGCGTATGTGCTCAGGACTTAGATGTATTTACCGGCTGCATCTCCTGTATAGCTTCTTTCAAGCTTTGTGAGCATTGCTCATATAGCTGTTTTCTTTGTTGCTCACTGGAACCAGATGCGAGTTTTTGCAACTCCGTTGTGCATTGTTCCAGCAAAGTCAGCACGGCTTGATTCGAATCCTGCACCTTGTTTAGCTGTACATTGTCACTATATTGGTCAATGTACAGTTCTCCTTGCGGGTCCACCTGCGCGAAAAATACATCTTTGACCGTTAGACTCTTTTCCTTTAGCTTGGCATCCAGCCATTGTTGAGTGATCCCCATATATGCCATTTGTTGCTCCATAAGTTGTCCATCCATAATGACTGCTGTTGGTTCCTTCTCCGGTAATTGCTGCATATTCAGATCCTTAAGTGTCACAGGCTGCTTGTCTTTGGTTAACAGCACATTGACTTCGCCACTGGTTTCCATAAGAGCAAATTCCACGTCAGATACTTTGAATACATTTTTGCTTCGAAGCTGCTCCATGAGTTCATCCAGGGTGAGCCGTTCTTTTCTCAGATTATCCTCTAAAATTTTGCCGTCTTTGATCAGGATTGTTGTC
Organism: Paenibacillus sp. FSL P2-0322; assembly: GCF_037975315.1. NCBI lineage: Bacteria > Bacillati > Bacillota > Bacilli > Caryophanales > Paenibacillaceae > Paenibacillus > Paenibacillus sp. FSL P2-0322. Next base: position 2,470,003 of record NZ_CP150243.1, read on the forward strand.
CTTCCATCTGTTATATCTCTGATTTTCTTGCTTTTAATTTGCAAATATTCAATGCCAAGTGTTGTCAGTACCCATACTGACAAGGCTATGAGGCCTAGATACCAGGTGGATTCACGTTCCATAGGAATGGTAGCAGCCAGGTTACCTATCGTGATTCCTGTTATATATTCGAACAAGGAAAGCTGGGATACCTGACGTTTTCCAAGAATTTTGGTGATTAAAAATAATATAGCGACAGCCATCAATGTGCGTATAGCAACCTCGGCCCAATCCTGCATTTGCTCAACCTCATTTCATTTCGCCACAAGGACGCTACTATTCCAAGGATATCCGCGTCAAGGCACATTTAAACTCCAATTCCCCTAAATTTAAATAACCAAGCTGCCAATAAGCGATGAGATACAATATATAATTAAAATTTTCTATCGATGAATTATCATTGTCTATTGCACAAGCGATTGACGGAAAGGAGGGGGGAGGATACATTATAGATATAATTCTTATTTAATTCATCGGGATTATAAACATTAAGCTCACGGAGGTATGTATATGTCGTCCAAACCTAAAGTTGTATTGTGGAGTAAAACCGGCTGTCATTTTTGTGGAGAGATCAAATCGTACCTGGAATCCCAAAATCAGCCGTATGAAAATATCCAAGTGGACGGAAATGATGCGCTGCGTGACGTGCTGGAGACCAAATATGGTATTCGTTATGTCCCTGTCGTCGAGGTAGGCGGGGATAATAAATATGAAGCACTGCTCAACCCGGATCTGGAAGAGTTGGGTAAAGTGCTGGAAAGTTACAATCAAGTAGTATAGGCCAATAGGAAAAGGATCAGTTGCTCCGCTGCCTATTCAAAATAAGTAGCGGAGACTGCCCTACAAACCATTAGCAGCCTAGCTACCCTAAAAAAATGATAGCCGTAGGATAACAATTATGTTCAAGAGAGGTGGAAGAGTTATGGCTAAGAATAGACAAATTAAATTTGGTGCGATTATTCACGGTGTTGGGGGAAGCATGACGACTTGGCGTCACCCTGAAGTACCTGCGGATGCGAGTGTTAACTTTGAATTTTATAAAACGCAGGCGCAAAAGGCAGAGGAAGGAAAGTTTGACCTCGTATTTATCGCAGATGGCCTGTTCATTAACGAAAAATCCATTCCCCACTTTCTGAACCGTTTTGAACCAATTACGATTCTGTCCGCTTTGGCTGGGGTGACGAAGCATATCGGACTGGTCGGCACACTGTCGACTTCCTATAGCGAACCGTTCACGGTAGCACGCCAGTTTTCTTCCATTGATCATATTAGCGGAGGTCGTGCAGGTTGGAATGTGGTAACTTCTCCGCTGGAAGGCTCTGCCCTTAACTTTAGCAAAGGCGAGCACCCGTCGCATCCGCAGCGCTATAAAATTGCAGAGGAATATTTACAGGTTACCAAAGGACTGTGGGACTCGTGGGAAGAGGATGCGTTCGTTCGTGATAAGGAAGCCGGCGTATTCTTTGATCCTGAAAAGCTGCATACATTGAACCATAAAGGTGAGTTTTTCTCTGTGCAGGGTCCACTGAACATTGGACGATCCAAGCAGGGACAGCCGGTTATTTTTCAGGCAGGTTCCTCGGAGGATGGCAAAAACCTGGCCGCCAAGGAAGCGGATGCTGTATTTACAGGACATGAAACGTTAGAGGAAGCGCAGCAGTTTTATCGTGATGTGAAAGAACGTGCGGTACGCTATGGTAGATCCGAAGAGGATATTGTCATTTTGCCGGGCATATCGCCGATTATTGGCAGCACGACGGAGGAAGCGGAACGTAAGTATGAAGAGATCACTAATCTGGTGACGATTGAGGCTGCGTTAAAATATTTGGGACGTTTCTTCGATCATCATGATTTCTCACAATATCCGCTGGATGAGCCATTCCCTGAGCTTGATGGTATTGGCAGCAATGCGTTCCGCAGCGGTACAGATAAAATCAAACGAGTAGCCAAGGAACAAAACTTGACCTTACGCGAGGTTGCGTTGCGTTCAGCTACGCCGAGAACCTCTTTTATCGGAACCGCTGAGCAGGTGGCGGATCGAGTGCAGGAGTGGTTTGAAAGAAAAGGAGCAGACGGATTCATCATTGGTTCTGATGTACCATCGGGTCTGCATGACTTCGTAAATCTGGTTGTGCCTATTTTGCAGGAACGCGGTATTTACCGTCAGGATTATGAATTTAGCACACTGCGTGAAAACCTGGGCGTGCCTATTCCTGAGAACCGCTATACAGCAGCCAAATCCAAAGTGAAGGTTGACGCATAACAGAAGGAGGAAAAAATATGTCCAAGGTTGTCATCCTATCAGGCAGTCCGTCTACACAATCCCGTTTATACGGCTTGATTAACTATACAACGGAGCAGTTGCAGCAGGCTGGAGCGGAGGTTACATTACTGAATGTGGTCGACTTGCCGGCGGAGGATCTGGTCACGGCTAACTTTAACAGCCCCGACGTCACAGCATCACTTGCGCTGATTGCAGCAGCGGATGCCGTTATTGTGGCTTCTCCAGTCTATAAGGCGTCCTATTCAGGACTATTGAAAATATTCCTGGATTTGGTTCCGCAGGAGGGGCTAAGAGGGAAACCTGTCCTGCCTTTATTTATCGGAGGTACGCTGGCTCACCTGCTGGTCATTGACTATGCCTTGAAGCCGGTTATTAATGCACTGGGCGGAAGACATATTCTTGGCGGGGTGTATGCAGTGGATCAGTGGGTCGAACGTCTGCCAGATGGAGCATACGGGTTGTCCGAAGAATTGGTTGCACGGTTGGAACGTTCTGTTAAAGAACTAAATGAGCTATTAAAATTATAGATATTTTCAATATTTCCATTGACAGGTCGTTCAGTGAGTTTTATGATACAAAAAAACCAAGTTAACATATTGGATAAATGTATATAAAACTTACTGGGGGACTTGCGTATGAATATCGAGAATATGGAAGCCTTTGTATACGTGAATCATTATGGGAGCTTTAACAAGGCGGCAGAAGCCTTGTTCTTGTCCCAGCCCTCCGTTACAGCACGGATTCAGACGCTAGAGCGCGAGCTAGAATGCAAGCTGTTCGACCGCCAAAGCAAGCAAACGGTTCTGACGGAGGATGGACGAAAGTTTCTTCCTTATGCGGAGCAGATGCTTCAGGTGCTGCAAAAAGGGAAGCAAAAGCTCCAACAGCGTAAGAAAGCCCCTCAGCAAATTCGAATTGGCTGCACGATATCGGTGTCGAACTACATCATTCCTGAAATATTAAAGCAGCTTCGTGCCCGTTATCCAGAGGTTAACTACAAAATTGTGACGGCTACGACGGATCAACTGGTACATAAACTGTTGAACCGTGAGGTAGACATTAGTTTTGTCCGTAAAGTGATGCATCCGGCTATCCGTACGCTTGCTTTTTATGAGGATCCGATTTCCCTGTATGTATACGACGGCCATCCGTTTATGAAAACAGGAAAGGCCAGCATACAGGATATTCAACGTGAAACACTGGTATTTTTCGAATGCGGATCACTAGATTGGATGAGGATTCATCGCGCTTTTGAATCACTGGAGCAGCCACCGGACATTGCTTTTCAGGTAGACAATGTGGTCACGGCCAAAAAGCTGGTATTGGAAGAAGCGGGTATTGCCTTTTTGCCGGATGTCTGTGTGAACCGTGAAGTGAAAGATCAGAAACTATTCCGTATCCATGTTCCAGAGGTAGCTGGGGTGTCTATGCAGATTAGCATAATAGCGACCAAAGAAGACTGTGCAGTGACCTCGGATTTTGCAGATGCACTGACAGAAGGTTTCCGGGGTGCTGTTTTGTTATAGAAATGTTCTATAGCTTGGTGGATTGACGTATAGGTTTCCAGGTGTTAAATTAATCACATCCTAAAACCGATTAAGCTTATAGGAATTATGAATTATTGGATGTTGTAGCTACCATGTATGTCGCAAACTGCTGATATACAAAGAGATGAGGGGGATTCATATGAAAAAGTGGTTTGCAATATTGTCTGTTATGGCAATCATCCTGGTGTTGGCAGGCTGCGGTTCCTCAGATAACGCGTCTAGCGCGTCAGGTTCAAGCGGAGACGTGAAGAAAATTATCGTAGGCACAGGTACTCAATTCAAAAATGTATGCTTTATTGACGAAAACGGAAATTTAACAGGTTTTGATGTGGAGCTGATTAAGGAGCTGGACAAGCGCCTGCCTCAATACGAATTTGAATTCAAAACGATGGACTTTGGAAATTTGCTGCTAAGTCTCGATGCCGGCAAGATTGATCTGGTATCGCATCAAATGGAAAAAAACCCGGAGCGCGAAGCCAAGTATCTGTTCAACAAAAATCCGTATAGCATTTTTCTGAACAGAGTCGCTGTAGCGAAGGATAACAATACCATTCATTCAATTGATGATTTGAAAGGGAAAAAGGTACTCACCAGCCCAACCAGTAATGCGGCGTATGTGCTGAAAGAGTATAACAAAACCCACGGAGATGCCCTGAATATCGTTTATACGAGTGGTGCAGCCAATGATACGGTGCAACAAATTACGAGCGGCCGTATAGATGCTACCGTTACGACAGACTTTGCGAACCGTTTTAACACCGATGAAAAAGGAGAAGTAGCTCTGAAAACCGTTGGTGATCCTTTGACTCAATCGGATGTACTGTATGTACTGAACAAAAATGAGCAAGGGTTGGCGGATGACCTAGACAAAGCCATTCAGGAAGTGAAGGACGACGGTACGCTGTCGAAGCTGAGCATTAAATGGCTTGGAGAGGATTTCACTAAGTCTCTGGAAGATGTGAAAAAAGAAGGTAGCAGCAGTAAGAAGTAAGGATAGACTTGGACATTTCAGCGGTCAGGGTACTCTATGTATTCTGACCGCTGATGTATAGAAAGGAGGCAGGCATATGAGCAGAGAGTTCAATATTGACTATGTTTTTAGCTTTATCCCGAAAATGCTGTCTTACTTACACATCACCTTGTTTATTGTGGCAAGCTCGCTTGTATTGGGGCTTATCATTGGTCTGTTGGTTGCGCTGCCTCGCATGTATAACATTCCATTTCTCAAACGTGTTTCTCAAGTGTATGTTTCCTTTTTTCGCGGAACACCTATTCTAATCCAATTGTTTCTGGTGTATTACGGCCTGCCAGAGCTACTAAAGCTGGTGGATATCAATTCCTCCAGATGGGATGTGCTGTGGTTTGCCGTAGCGACCTACGCGCTCAATAGTGGAGCCTTTATTTCCGAAATTATCAGGTCAGGAGTAGAGGCAGTAGATCGAGGACAAATCGAGGCTGCGCAGTCCGTCGGCATGTCAGGCTACCAGACCTTTACACGTATCATAATGCCGCAAGCGCTGGCTGTGGTGGTTCCGGTATTTTCCAATCTGGTGATTGGCAATCTGAAGGATACTTCGCTGGCATTTACGATCGGAGCGATGGAGATGACAGGGAAATCACAGACATTAGGGTCGGCTACCCAGCATTTTGTTGAAACCTATATCGCGTTATCCCTTATCTATCTGGTGATCAGTCTGATTTTACAAAAATTGTTCAAGGTGCTGGAAAATACGCTTCTCCGGCACGAGCATCGGGATGCAGTACAGAAAGAACCCGAGAAACGAAAAAGTTTTGTGGTGCGCTACCTGAGAAGTCCTCGTCTTAGTAAAGGAGGTAAAGGCATATGAGTCTGGATTTTGGATTTATATATACTGCCTTTTTAGGGTTGTTCTCCGCGCTGCCCAACACTTTAATTATTACGGTGGTTTCCGTACTGGCAGGGTTGGTCATCGGTATTATAACGGCACTGGCGCGAATCTATAAGGTTCCTGTGTTGTCCCAAATTTCTCACGGTTACGTTACCTTTATCCGTGGCACACCGATGCTGATGCATTTGCTGCTTATTTATTTCAGTTTGCCTTTGTTGATTGATGCGGGAGCGAAGCATTTCGGCTGGCCTCTGCATTCCAAAGATGTTCCTTATATGGTATTTGCACTCATTTCGTTTTCCATTACCAGTGGCGCGTATATGTCTGAGGTCGTCCGTTCTGGAATCCAATCGGTCAACAAGGGGCAAATCGAGGCGGCTTATGCCGTTGGTATGACGACGTGGCAAGTGCTGAGACGGATTGTATTTCCGCAGGCGTTCGTGGTGAGTTTGCCAAACCTGACGAATTCCGTTATTGGGATGCTTCATGGCTCTACCTTGGCCTTCACGGTTTCGGTCACAGAAATCCAGGCACAGGCTGAAATTCTGGCATCTACCAACTGGAAATATTTAGAGGTATATATCGCGGCTGCACTGCTATTTTGGGGCTTGACGGTATTAATTGAGCGAATATCCGGCTTGGTGGAGAAAAAAATCAATGTGTTTAATGGAGGTCGAGCATCATGATCCGTCTGCAAAATATTACGAAGTCGTTCGGCAAACATGAAGTGCTCAAAGGCATTGATTTGACCGTGAACAAAGGCGAGGTCGTCGTTATTTTAGGCCCGAGCGGTTCAGGAAAAACGACTCTGCTACGCTGCATTAATTATCTGGAAAAGCCGAATGATGGGGAAGTCAGCATTGGCGATTTTACAGTGAACTGCAAGCGACCTGCGAAGAGGGATGTTTTGGCTCTACGTCAAAAGACGGCTATGGTTTTCCAGCAATACAATTTGTTCAAGCATAAAACAGCGCTGGAAAATGTCATGGAGGGACTTGTCGTTGTCCGTAAGGTCAAGCAGGAGGAAGCGAAAAAAATTAGCATTGAAGTGCTGGAAAAGGTCGGTCTGGGTGAAAAGCTGAATCATTATCCAAGCCAGCTATCCGGCGGGCAGCAGCAGCGTGTCGGCATAGCGCGTGCCTTGGCGCTGAACCCGGAAGTGATTTTGTTCGATGAGCCGACTTCGGCGCTGGACCCTGAATTGGTGGGTGAGGTGCTGTCGGTGATCCGCAAGATTGCGAAGGAAGGCATTACAATGATTGTCGTTACACATGAAATGGGCTTTGCGCGCGATGTTTCAAATCATGTGGTATTTATGGATGGCGGTCATATTATCGAGGAAGGCACACCGGACGACATTTTTAACCACCCCAAAGAGGAACGTACCAAACAATTCCTGAAACGGATTACACCGGAATATAACTATTCAATTTAGACGGGAGAGGGAGACATGAGTATTAAAATCGGAGTGTTGGATCAAAGCCCTATACACGAGGGGGAAACGGCAGCGCAGGCCCTTCGTAATACGATTAAGCTAGCACAGCGTGTAGAGGAATTGGGGTTTACGCGCTTCTGGGTATCAGAGCATCACGATTCCGAGCAGGTTGCGGGCTCTTCGCCAGAGGTACTCATTTCCCATTTGCTGGCACGCACTGAACGTATTAAAGTCGGTTCTGGTGGAGTGATGCTTCAGCATTACAGCCCTTATAAAGTAGCTGAAAACTTTAATGTGCTGTCCTCTCTTGCACCGGGTCGCGTAGATTTGGGAATTGGACGCGCGCCGGGCGGGTTGCCGAAATCCACACAGGCGTTACAACGAAACGTTCATGACGCGCCTTCTCTCGAAGAAAAAATTGATGAAGTAAGTCGCTATATTCATAATATTCCGTTTGAAGAAGGACCGTTAGCCGGGTTACAGGCGAATCCGATTCCAGAAACACCAGCGGATATTTACGTTTTGGGTACAAGTACAGACAGTGCTGGAATTGCTGCGCGTTTGGGGTTGCCCTACGTTTTCTCGCAATTTATCAATAGTAATGAGCAGATTGCAGTGGAATCATTCCGTACGTATCGGGAGTCTTTCGATTATAGTTATGGACGTGAGCCGAAAGCTCTTTTTGCGCTTTCAGTCATCGTAGCGGACACTTCCGAGAAAGCTGCGGAGTTAGCAGGGGAGCACAAGTTGTACAAAATTCATCTGGCCAGTGGCAAGACGGCTACGGTGGGCACGCTGGAAAGTGCAGAAGAGTTCGGCAAGCAATCAGGTGAAGAATATACAATTGAAGCTACACAAGCGCAAATTAACAAAGGGAATAAAGACGAAATCTATGCTGTGTTGACGGAAATTCAAGCGAAGTATCAGGCCGATGAGCTAATTGTTACGACAGGAATAAGGGATATACACAAGCGCGTGCGCTCGTTCGAGTTATTGCATGAAGCTTTTGCCGGGTTGCCTGTGCAGTCCTAGATGTTGTTGGTCTGAGAGAATTGTAACTATTTTGGGTTCACGAAGGAGGAATAGGGATGAGTGGATCAACCGGGATGAAGGAGCAGGTTTTGGAGCAGAAGCTGGTGGACATTCGCCGCCATCTGCATCGAAATCCCGAGTTATCTAACGAGGAGGTTGAAACTACCGCCTTTATCCGCCGTCTGCTGGAAGAACAGAACATAACCATTCTGGATGTGCCGCTGCGTACCGGATTAGTAGCGGAAATCGGCGGACAGCAGGAGGGACCAACTGTCGCGCTTCGTGCAGACATTGATGCGTTGCCTATTCAGGAAGAGACGGGATTGCCTTATGCTTCGGTGCATCCCGGCAAGATGCATGCCTGTGGGCATGATTTTCATACCGCATCCCTGTTAGGAGCAGCCGTATTGTTGAAGCAGCGGGAGCAGGAGCTGAAAGGCACGGTTCGGCTGGTGTTCCAGCCAGCTGAGGAAAAGGCCAAAGGCGCTGCCCAAGTGCTGGACAGCGGTGCGTTGGCAGGGGTGCAGGCCATATTTGGCCTACATAACAAGCCGGACCTGCCCGTAGGCACGGTCGGCATCAAAGAAGGTCCGCTAATGGCAGCGGCGGATGGTTTTTACATCGAGGTGGAGGGTCTGAGCACACATGCGGCAGTGCCGCATGCAGGGATTGACCCCATCGTGGTATCGTCACATATCATTACGGCGCTGCAATCCATTGTGAGTCGGAGCGTTAATCCGCTGGATAGCGCGGTCATTAGCGTCACGAAGCTGCACAGTGGCAACGCCTGGAACATCATTCCTGACCGCGCCCATTTGGACGGAACAATTCGCACATTTGACGAAAATGTTCGCGCCCAGGTGACTGAGCGCTTCGAGCAGGTCGTAAAAGGCGTTGCGGATGCTTTCGGCACGAAAGCATCCATCCGCTGGATCGAGGGTCCGCCGCCTGTGCTGAACGACGGTAAGTTGGCCGTCATCGCGGAGGAGGCGGCAGAAGCGGTCGGTCTGGACGTAGTTCGTCCCATACCATCCTCGGCGAGCGAGGATTTTGGGTTTTATCAGAAGAACATCCCCGGTGTATTTGTCTTTGTCGGCACTGCGGGAAGCCAGGAATGGCATCATCCTGCCTTTGATCTGGACGAACGCGCGTTGCCCGGAACAGCGAAGCTACTGGCTTCACTGGCAGAATCGGCATTGATATCCATAGAGTAGGAGTGCGAGCCTAGTCTATGGATACTTATCCCCTCCTTGTAGAGGGGATATTTTTGTTTGACGCTATATCATTCCAATGATAGTATAAAATTGTAATTTTATTCAAAATCGAGAGTGGGTGTAATAAGAGAGTAGGCGTTGTCCTTTTAGATGTCTCGTAAAAATAAAAGGTATGGAGGTTAAATAAATGCCGAAGAAAAATGGAATGATCATGGCTTCTTTTTCATTAGTAGTGGCTGCTTCTTTACTGGTTGGCGGGGCTAACGTTGGTTCAGCAGCCTCAGATTTGGAAAGCACTTCCGATATAGAGTCGACAAATATTAATTTGGCTGCTGCTGATATACCTGCTAAATTTAAGCCATCGGTAGAATGGGTTTGGAAGAATAGAATGGTCAAAGAAGGCTCCACCAACCGTAAAAATTTGATTTTTGATCAAATCTATGCGGGAAAAGGAACGCTAAATTATGTAGTGCGTTGGCAATCCTCTAAAAATATCACTCTTCAGCAGCGTAAAGATATGGCTTCCATGCTGAGTCGCCAAATCAATAATTGGAATAAGCAGTTGAAAGGGTATGATGGCTGGCCTTATAACAATATTACAGTAAAAATAGTAGGCTGGGCCGTTGCGAATCCATCACAGATTCTTAACAAACAATCTAATGAAATCGTTTACACGGATACCATTACGGATGACTTAAGTAAAACAGACCCGAATATTCCAGCTAAACTTCCGGTTGCTCCTAACGCACTATCGAGATTTGAACATTTTATGGACCCTAACTATTCTTACCCAGGTGGCCTGGACAAGCGGTTTGATATGTACTTATGGGGAACGTCCAATTTTCAAGGCGGAGCCGGCGGGGATTGGGGGCAACGTATGCCTGATGATTATATCCTGAACACCTTGAATTCGGATGAAATCCAGATTACAGAGCACGAGATGGGGCATGGATTCGGCTTGCCTGACTTCTATGAAGAACATGAGCGTCCACCCGGTGGGTTTCCTGTGCCAACTATTATGTGGGCCGGAAATTCCCCCAAAATAACAGAGTGGGATACCTGGATGTTGCGTTATACCTGGAGCCAGGTTAAGAAGGATACCTCTCGTTTTCCTAACCGCTAAAAAATGCTAGAGTAGTGTGAAAAAAGCTTATAAATAGAGCCGTTTGTTCCAAAATCAAATTCTATGGTGGAATTGATTTAGTGAATAAACGGTTTTTTCATTTTATAAAATACCAGTTTTGTGCATGCAAAGATCAAGTATATGTTCCAAGATACGATTAAAATGACTAATTTAAATCATTAAGGAAAATATTGACGATGCAATAATCCAGTGATAATATGATTTGTGATTATTTACAAAAAACGACAAGGAGATTTGATAGTGTAATCTTAATCTCCTAGATTAGTTCGCAAACACGAAAAGAGAGGTGATAGAGATAGTTATTTCAAGAAAACTATTGCAATAATACAAATGGATATGGAGGTACATACATGTTGAACAGAAAAGGAATGATGATGGCTTCTTTTTCAGTAGTCATTGCTAGTTCATTACTGATGGGAAACGCTAGTTTTGTATCAGCGGATTCTCATCTAAACGGGGATTCTGTGGTTGCGGCAACGGGTGATTCGACGTTAGCTGATATGCCAGCTTATCTCAAATCCTCAGTGGAATGGGTTTGGAAGAATAGGATGTTGACTGAAGGCTCGACGGTTCGTAAAAATACGATTTTTGATCAAATTTTTGCGGGAAAAGGGACTCTTAATTATGTTATACGCTGGCAATCCTCTAAGCCCGTCACACTGAAGCAACGCCAGGATATTGCTAAAATGATAGATCGGCAGATGAACCATTGGACAGATCATCTTCAAGGATATGACGGTTGGCCCTATAAGAATATTAAAGTAAAAGTGGTAGGCTGGGCTGTTGCCGATCCTTCACTGCTCCTGAACAAGCAGCCTGACGAGGTCATTTATACGGATACCATTACAGATACACTAGCTTCTGAAAAACCGGAAATTCCTGCTGCGCTTCCAGTTGCGCCTAATGAAATATCCCGATTTGAGCATTTTTCGGACCCGAACTATTCGTATCCAGGTGGATTGGATAAACGCTTTGATATGTACCTCTGGGCCACAGAAAATTTTGGCGGGGGGGCCGGCGGCGACTGGGGACAGCGTATGAACGATGAATACGTTCTGAGTACGGTGAACGCTGATGAGATTGAGATTACTGAACATGAAATTGGTCACGGATTTGGATTAAACGATTTTTATGAAGAACATGAGCGTCCACCAGGTGGATTCCCAACGAACACCATTATGTGGGCCGGCAATTCCGATCATATCACCGACTGGGATGTTTGGATGCTGCGTTATACCTGGAGTCAAATCAAAAAAGATACGGCTCGTTTTCCAACCACGACTAAAGACGACGATGGCCCAATTGAAACAGATCCTGATGAAATCGTGAACATAGCACCTGCGGCAACGGCTAGCAGCTCTTATACTTCATCTTGGGAAAATGTAAGCGCGCTAAACGATGGATTTGAACCTGCCAATTCCAACGATAGAAGTCATGCTGTGTATGGTAACTGGCCTGAGACGGGTACACAATGGGTCCAATATGATTTTGATCAAGAATATACGATATCCCAAACCGATGTATATTGGTTCAAAGATGGCGCTGGCGTTGATGTTCCTAAATCTTACAAGATTAAGTATTGGAATGGTCGTAGCTGGTCCAATGTCAAGCAGGCTAATGGATTGGGTACTTCGGCAGACCAGTATAATACGACCACTTTTACGCCTGTAAAAATAACGAAATTAAGAATTGAAATGGTATCCAAAGGTTCAGCATCCACAGGAATATTAGAGTGGAAAGTAGCAGCTAACAAACTTTAAGCATCATATTATTTGTCCAAAGGTTGTCTCCTGCGATATTTGTGGGAGACAACCTTTTTTAATTCATAGCTGAACAGTTAGAGTCTGATGAGATCAGGCTTTTTTTTCGTCTTGATTATGATGCTTGTTTCCTTCATATTTGTATCTGTGCTTTGCTAAATTCTCGTATGAATGGATCACTAAGAATGAACGGGTGTACGATAGTATGTATAATGGACATCAGACATGAAAGAAAAGAGGACAGAAAGCGATGAGTCACGACGTGAATGCTCCTTACGATGTACATGTAGCATATGGACCGGTGTTTGAGCTGCTCAGCAGCTTACACACCTTTATTTGCCGCAAGGCTTACAAGAAGACCGATTTATCAGCCGGGTGGGCGGAGCAAGTGCGTAGAACGCTGTCTCCAGGTTTGTCTAAATTGCTGGAGTCCATGGAAATCAATGCAGATTGGAAGGTTATTTATGGACTCGTCTGTATGCTTTCTGATCAGGGGAACGTTGAAGAGGTCGTAGACCGTCTGGAGAACCGGACTGTACAGGAATTAAATGAACAGGCATCAGCCTATGGGGTCTCGCTGCCTGACGACATGGAGAAGCTTCGCAAACTTGCTTTGCAACTGCTATCTGGCTGGGACGAGGAGTATTTCCGCCATGTGGATACAAGTATTCTAAGCGGTCTGGAACAGGAAGCTGAACGGAGAAATAAGGAGAAGGGCTTACATAGCTCTATGGAGTGGGTGGATCGTACCACTAATGGCTTCCGGTTCGAGCCTTCCGAAGGGCTGACACGGGTGTTGCTGGTGCCTCAATACCATTTTCAGCCGATTAATATCATTTATCGATTTGGGTCGCTCCTGTTGTGCCATTATTCGGCAGGGATTTATGTTCAGGAGGACGATTTTTTATCCCCACAGGAATATCGAATGATCCGAAGTTTGGGGGAGAAGAGCAGGCTAAAGATTTTAAAATATTTGTACCAAAGCCAGTCCCCACGAACCTTTATTGAGATTGTCCGTCATCTCAAGCTGTCCAAGGGAATCACGCACGATCATATTTTCAAGCTCCGGGCCTCTGGCTTCATCCATGCACATTTTGATGGCGAAACATTACTCGGATATAGCGCACGGCTTTCGGCTGTGGATGAAATGCATCGAAGCATTCTTGGCTATATGGAGCGAAATTAGGCTGTACGCACCAGTTAGACTTTAACACTTTAAACAAAAAGACGTCGATCATTTGGAATCCAGATGAGTTGACGTCTATTTTTTTACATAAAAAATGGAGTTCTCTCTTTACAGAACCGGAATAGATTCCTATAATGAGATTTATCTTATTAATTACAACTTGTTCGATCGGAATTTACTAAATTAACTCGGGGGGATTATTTTGAAAAAGGGAATTATTCTACTCAGCAGTCTACTTCTGGCAAGTTCTACCTTATTAGCAGCTTGCTCTAGTGGTGGATCAGATAGCGCTAATGATGCTACTTCGCAAAATAGTGATGTCGCACAGACAGCCGCTACAGCGCAGCCATTAACAAGTCTGGTACAAGCTTCAGATTTATCCAAATTGCCGGAAGTGTCCAAAAAGAGAAGCGACACGATTATTGTTGGTCTGACTGACCCAGCCGGGGTGTTTACTCCGTATTTTAACCAAAGCGGCTATGATGGCAACGTGATTTCGCAGTTGTGGACTCCGCTGGTCACGGTAGACGAGAAGGGGCTTCCGCTGCCAAATCTGGCTAAGAGCTGGGATATTTCTAAGGATAATCTAACGTACACGTTTCATCTGGTTCCCGGTACAAAATTCAGTGATGGCTCTCCTTTGACAGCAGAGGATGTCGCTTTTACCTGGACGTTGATCTATGACAAAGCCTATCCTGGTGACAGCCAAATCCGAAAGCTGAACATTAAAGGCGGCAAAGACTATACGGAAGGCAAGGCAAAACAAATTGAAGGAATCAAGGTGATTGATGCGCAGACCATTTCTGCGACGTTGGAAAAACCAAACGCGCTGGCTCTGCCGATTCTGGGTGACTATGTACTGTCCAAAGCCTACTACGGCAAGGATTACAAGTTCGGACAGCTGGATTATTTTAAAAATTTACATAGTAGCCCTCTGGGAAATGGGGCTTATAAGTTGGAAAAGTTCATTCCAGGGCAAGAAGTTCGTCTGGAGGCGAATGATCACTTTTTCAAAGGCAAACCGAAAACACAGCATTTCATTTACAAAACAGCAGAAGGCGACGCTTGGCAATTCATAGAAACAGGCGATACCGATTTTGCTCAATTCACCGCAACTCAGGAAAATATAGACAAACTAAAAGGGCTTGGCTTTTTAAACATTTTGCCGTATACCCCTAGCACTTACGGATATTTGCAAGTAAATCTTGAAAATGAAAAGCTTAAGGATAAAAAGGTTCGTCAAGCATTGACCTATGGACTGGATCGGAAAAGCATTTATGTCGACGCAGCTCAGGGAGCAGGGGCGGTCGCAAACATTCCAGCTTCCCCAATATTCTGGTCTTACACGACCGATGGAATCAATCCATATAACTACGACCCAGAGCAAGCGAAAAAGCTGCTGGATGAAGCGGGCTGGGCAGAAGGTAGTGATGGCATCCGTGAGAAAAACGGTCAGAAGCTGACCATTCATCTGCTGACCTCTAAACGTCCAGAAACAGATACCTTTATTGCGCTTGCGGCTGAAAATTACAAAGCGATTGGCGTTGACCTACAGCCGGAAATCTTTGCAGACTTTAATGCAATGGTCGCCAAAGTAGAAGGTAAGGATTATGATCTTGCCGCCTTTTCGACAGGCATGCTGACAGATCCATCAGATGGAATCGAGCAATTCGTCAATGGAGAAGTCAAGGGATATAACAATCCAAAGGTAAAAGAGCTATATGAAAAAGGCTTGTCTACGACGAATATGGAAGAACGCAAGAAAATATATCAAGAATTATATGTGCTGCTAAACGATGAACTGCCCGTAATTTTTACCAACTATAAGAAGACGGTGTATGCCTACAATGGTCGGATGGAACATGTAAAGGTCAGTCCGTTCATTGGCTTGTCTGGTAATCTGTTCGAATGGTCCCTTAAATAAGCCACATTTGCGGGCCCCTTGTGAAGAACATCAGGTTCGGATCAAGGGGCCTCCCAAATAGGGGAAACGTAATGAGTAGCCTGACCTTGAATTGAAAGGAGTCTGTCATGAGCTCGTTTTTAACGAAAAGACTGACGTATATGGTTATTATTTTGTTGGCCGCTTCGATGATGATTTTTTTCCTGTATGCCATGACACCGGGAGATTTCATTAGCGGCAATCTGAAGCTGTCGCCAGAGAGAAAGGCGGAACTGAGAGAAATTTACGGCCTGAATAAGCCTATTCTTGAACGCTATGGAAATTGGCTGGGCAATGCGCTGCATGGAAATTTTGGTTTTTCGCTTGCCCAGCAAAAGCCGGTGCTGACCTTATTTAATGAGTATATCTGGAACTCGTTTTTGCTGGCCGTTGTATCGACCTTCCTGACCTGGTTTATCGCAGTCATTATCGGTGTGGTTGCTGCTTATAAGCAGTATTCATGGTTTGATACTCTGGTAATGGTGGTGATTTTCGCTGCCATGTCTGTGCCCTCATTTTTTATCGGGTTGTATCTGATTAAAATCGCAGCGGTTGACCTGAAGTGGTTGCCACCCGGTGGCATGCTTAATACGGGGAGTAACGCTACAGGTATGGAGTATGTGAAGGAGGTTCTCCAGCATATGACCTTGCCAGTGATCGTTATGACGCTGTTGGGACTGGGGTCGTTGACCCGCTACTTCCGTAGCAATATGATCGACGTGATCCAGCAGGATTATATACGCACAGCCCGTGCAAAGGGCTTAAAGGAAAGAAAGGTACTTTTTACGCACGCATTGAGAAATGCATTGCTGCCTGCCATTACGCTCGTTGGCTTCGAATTACCTGCGCTGTTTGGCGGGTCCCTGATTATTGAAAAGATTTTTAATTGGCCAGGAATCGGTCAGTTGTACATGCAATCCTTTTCGCTCCGGGATTATCCACTACTTATGGGCTTTACGATGCTAATTGCCATATTGAGCGTTATCGGAACACTGTTGTCCGATATTTTGTATCGCATCGCGGACCCGCGTGTGAAAGTGTAAGAAGGGGGCTAAGGAATGTCATCCGTGAGCAGTAATTTGAGCAAGAGCAACGGCAGACTGCGAACAACTGTTAAATCTTCAATGTGGCAGCAAGCGCTCCGGCAGCTGTTCAGAAACAAGCTTGCTATGGCTGGTCTGCTTGTCGTGGTATTTATGTTTTTGCTCTGTTTTATCGGTCCGCTATTTTCTCCTTATTCCGATAATAAAACAAATATATTAATGATGAACAAGGCGCCAAATATCCATCACTGGTTAGGAACAGACAAGCTGGGGCGGGATGTGTTGACACGTGTGATGCAAGCAGGTCAAATTTCTCTTACCGTGGGTTTGGCTTCAATGGTATTGTCAGTCTTTTTGGGGGCTACGCTGGGGGTCATATCCGCATATTTTCGCGGAATTGCGGATCAGATTATTATGCGCGTTGCTGATTTGCTGCTGACGATTCCCAGTTTGCCCCTGCTATTTATTATGGGCGCGCTGCTATCTGACTGGAAGGTTCCACCCGATCAACGGATGTATATTGTCATGCTGATGCTTAGTCTGGTCAACTGGCCGGGGATTGCACGGATGGTGAGGGGCCAGATGCTTAGTTTGCGGGAACGTGAATTTATGCAAGCCGCGACGGTACTGGGACTCTCGAATCGTCGAAAGCTGTTCAAGCATCTGCTGCCGAATATTTTACCGTTGTTGATCGTTATCGCTACATTGAATATTGGCGGAGCCATCCTGAGTGAATCTGTGCTCAGCTTCTTTGGCCTTGGCGTGCTGCCCACAACACCGACTTGGGGCAACATGATTGATGCCGCTAACAATGTGCTGGATTTTCAGCAACGTCCGTGGTTGTGGATACCGCCAGGACTGTCTATTTTTGCTACAGTCATCGCTATTAATATTTTTGGTGACGGGCTGAGGGATGTACTTGACCCGAAACATAAGAGGTAGGTGATCATACACCATGGACAATTTACTTTCTATTGAACATTTAAGCACTCATTTTTATACAGAAGAAGGAACGGTTAAAGCGGTGGATGATATCAGCTTCCGTGTGAAGCCAGGGGAAACGGTATGCATTGTCGGTGAATCGGGATGCGGCAAAAGTATTACCGCGATGTCCATCATGGGTCTGATCCAGAGTCCCGGTGGTAAAGTGGCAGGCGGAAGCATCCGCTTTGAGGAAACCGATCTGCTAGAGCTTAGCAGAAATGAGATGCGCACGATTCGCGGACATGAAATATCCATGATCTTTCAGGAGCCGATGTCTTCATTGAATCCGGTCATGACCATTGGTGAACAGCTATGCGAACCACTGATTGAGCATTTGAAAATGGGCCGTAAGGAAGCTCGTAAGCGAGCACTGGAGCTGATCGAACAGGTCGGTATATCCCGGCCGGAGCAGATTTTAAAAAGTTATCCGCATGAGCTGAGCGGGGGGATGCTGCAGCGAATTATGATTGCGATTGCTATTTCTTGTGGTCCCAAGCTGCTTATCGCGGATGAGCCAACCACGGCGTTGGATGTAACGATTCAGGCGCAAATCCTGGATATGCTGCGTGAATTTAAAGCCCAATCCAATATGTCGCTCATGCTAATCACCCATGATCTGGGTGTTGTCGCCGAAATGGCTGATTACGTCATTGTGATGTATGCAGGCAAGATCGTCGAGGAAGGCGAAGTGGTACAGCTGTTTAATCATCCCAAGCATCCTTATACACAAGGGTTACTAAAATCCAAACCGGTGCTTAATCAGCGCCAAGAGGAACTGTATTCCATTCCCGGGCAGGTCCCTAATCCGCTGGAGCTGACGACTTCCTGTTATTTTCATGACCGCTGTGGGCAGTGCATGGACATTTGTCGTGTAAAGGAGCCTACATTAAAAGAAGTTTCAGCTCAGCAGAAAGCATCCTGCTGGTTATATGAGGAGGCGGTTGTTCATGGCTGAGCCGTTGTTGGAAATAGACCGCTTAAAAACGTACTTTCCGGTGAAGTCCGGATTTATGAACCGTACTTCAGGACATGTGCGGGCGGTAGACGATATCAGCTTTACGATCCGTCAGGGTGAAACCTTCGGATTGGTAGGGGAATCGGGGAGCGGTAAAAGCACGGTGGGCCGCACGATTGTTAGATTGACGGATAAAACGGACGGTACCGTAAAATACAAAGGGGTGGATCTACACAGCTTGTCAGCCAAAGGGATGCAGGAACTTCGTCCCAAAATTCAGCTGATCTTTCAAGACCCATATAGCTCGCTGAATCCGCGTGTACGGATTGGTGATGCCATTGGTGAGGCGCTACTGGATCACGGTATAGCAACGAAGGAGGAGGTCCGGCAGATTGTGCTGGACGTGCTCAAGCTATGTGGATTGTCAGAGTATCATATCGACCGTTTTCCCCATGAATTTTCGGGAGGTCAACGCCAACGGATCGGCATTGCCCGAGCGCTGGCGCTTCAGCCGGATTTAATTATCGCTGATGAGCCGGTATCAGCGCTGGATGTGTCCATACAGGCGCAGATTATTAACCTATTCGCCAAATTGCAGGCCGAACGGGGTCTGACATATTTGTTCATCTCGCATGATTTGAGCGTGGTGGAACATTTGTGTTCCCGTATTGGCGTGATGTATTTAGGCTCCATGGTCGAAACGGCATCGCGTGACGAGCTATTCGGGAATCCGTTGCATCCGTATACGAAGGCGTTGCTGTCGGCTGTACCTATTCCGGTGCCGAAGCTGAAGAGAGAACGTATTTTGCTCAAGGGGGATATTCCAAGTCCGGTTAATCCGCCTTCGGGCTGCAAGTTCCATACTCGCTGCCCCTTTGCAATCGACCGTTGCTCCAAAGAGATTCCACTCTATCGTGAGGCTCGTCCAGATCACTGGGTAGCTTGCCATTTGGCTGAATGAACAAAGTCAGTCAGCAAATTTTAAAGCCGTTGAAACGGCAGACCGTTCACAAGAGTGAAGGGGGCTGCTGTTTCAACGGCTTTTTAATGTCGTGATTCAAACCGCTTGGGTTGACAACACACCTGGAGCAGCGTTATATTAAAAAGTAATCGTAATGATTACTATTTAAGGTATAAAATCATGTCCATATCCGTGTTCATCAATCTCGCGGTAGTGATGGTGAACCTTCATGATTGGCATATATCACAAGGAGGAGCTTTACATGGCCAAGAAGTCAAAAGTCGTAAAAGAGAAGAAACGCCAGGATATTGTAGCTAAATATGCGGACCTGAGACGTGAATTGAAAGCAAAAGGGGACTACGAAGCTTTGCAAAAGCTTCCGCGTGACTCATCTCCAACCCGCCTGAAAAGCCGTTGCGAGCTGACAGGCAGACCTAGAGGATACTTGCGCAAATTCAAGCTGTCTCGTATCGCGTTCCGCGAGTTGGCACATAAAGGCCAAATTCCAGGAATTACGAAATCAAGCTGGTAAACAGGCACTTATGTCGATCGTCAGCGCATGGAGATTATCTGTGTTGTTAACCTGAGGGTATGTCTGATAGAAGGTTGTAACGGGAATGCTTCATGTCGTAGGGGGACATGGGGCATTCCTTTTCCATGGAAAATATTATCGTTTGTATTGATTCTCCTCAGATGGTTAGGTAGAATATGGACGGGTTAAAAATATACATAACAAACGATTACATAATGTGGATATATCAGATTATGTATACCTCAGGAGGAGCTACAAGATGGAAGTGAAACAGAGAGAGGACTCCTTTTGGAGTATGGTCAAAAAAGGAAACAAATCCTCGGGCTCGGCGGCGTTAGGTAATACCGGCATTGCTCTGATTAAGGGGATTGCTTTTGCCTTGACAGGCAGCGGCTCTATGTTTGCTACGATGATGCATTCCATTGCGGATGCAGTGAATCAAATGTTTGTATTCGCGGGCAGTGTACTGGCAGAGAAAAAACCGACAAAACGCTTTCCTACCGGCTTTGGACGAGTGATTAACCTGTTTTGTATGGTTGCCGTTATTGTTGTAACGATTATGGCCTATGAAACCGCATTGGAAGGCATTCATTTGCTGCAGCATCCGGCTGAATCTACACATGGATTTTGGATTAATGTAGTAGTGCTGATTTTGTCACTAGTGGTGGACGGATTTGTATGGAGCAAAGCGATGAAAGAAGTGCTGCATGAATCCAGAGTAGAAGCGAAGGGGCTAAGCATTTTCACCACTGCGTTCCGCCATGTGGGGCGTGCTGCACCGCCAACCCGGCTGGTGTTTTATGAAGATTTGGTAGCAACAACGGGTGGAGTACTTGCTCTGCTAGCAGTGGTGGTCACATCGCTGACAGATTTTAAACTGCTGGACGGAATTTCGAGTATACTCATCGGTTGTCTGATGGTCGGTGTTGCTTTCCGGGTCGGTTACGACAACATGGTAGGCTTGATTGGTGTATCTGCTCCTCCTGATATCGAAGAACGTGTGGCTTCCATTATTCTAGCAGATACACATGTAACGGATATTTATCAAATGCGTATTTTACAGGAGGGACGCTACTATCACGTGGAAGGGTTGATTGAGCTTACACCGGGCATGACGCTGGCAGATGCTGACGATATTAAATTTAGAGTCGAGGACGCTTTGCTACGTGATCCTAATATCTCAGATGCAGCATTGGGTATTCTGGAAGATGACGGGATTAGAAAGTGGAAACAAGAGAAACCCACAGTTTAGAAAAAATGATCAAAGCGAATCTGGACGGGGATTGGCAATAGTGTAAAACAAGAACTTCCATGACCACAGCAACGGGGCATGGAGGTTCTTTTACTTTTTCTCAATTGTTTTACTACCCCTTTGAATTTAGGATGATTGTTAGATACAATGAAAGCGTTAACAAAAAAGAAGGTGAAACAAATGCTTCTCATGGGGAGGAAATGCAAATGAGTCTTCTGAGGGAGGCTTGGCCTGCTTCGCGGCTCGTTAAGGCGCTGGCTGGCGGCATGCAGGATTCAGCAAGGCAACGGTTAAGGAGTAATTGGACAAAAAGGCTGCGGACGACTGTCTCTGAGCCGATATACGCCGAACTTTGGATGGATATTGTGCGTGTCTGTAAAGATAATCGGGAAACATCATGGCCTGAACTGCCGTTGTCTCTGTTTCGGGAATTTACTAATACAGGAGAGCGCAAGCCGTATGAGGATGTGTACTTTGAACGGCGTGGACGACTGGTTGCTATAGTGCTTGAAGCTGTTGTCAAGCCGGAGCCTCGAAAGATGAAAGAGGTGGAAAGCGGTCTGCTGGACATATGTAGCGAGTACACATGGGCGCTTCCTGCACATGTCAATGAAGAGGACACAGTAACACCGCCTTGGCAGCAGGTGGATTTATTCGCGTCCGAAACAGCACAAACGCTGGTTGAAATTTTATTGCTGCTAGGAGAACAACTGGCTAGCCATGTGGTCGCTCAGGTGCACGAAGAGATTGAACGTCGTGTGCTGCAACCCGTTTTTTGGAAGCCTCGTCATTTTGGATGGGAAACCGCAGATCATAATTGGTCGGCAGTATGTGCTTCCGGTTGCGGAATTGCAGCATTGCTGCTGGTAGAAGACGACTTTTCCAGAGCGGTAGCCATCGAGAGTATGCTGGGCGCGCTGGATTGTTTTTTGGCAGGCTACAGAGAGGATGGGGGATGTCCCGAAGGCGTAGGTTACTGGGTATACGGCTTTGGTTATTTCACTTATTTTGCCGATATGCTGCGTGAGTTTACCGAGGGAGCTGTGGATATTCTGAACTCGGAAAAGGTTAGGCAAATCGCAGCCTTTGCAGAGCGGGTTCATCTGTCGGATGGTATTTTCGCTAATTATTCGGACAGTAGTGAAACGGAACGATTGCCTTCCGGACTCATTTCTCATTTGAATTCTTTGCAAGGAGGACCATCTACACTCCCTTTCCGCGTACCTGGTCTGTTGGAAGACCCCTGTCGCCGCTGGGCTCATGTATTGCGCAACTTGGTCTGGACGAATCCTCTGGCATTCGGGAGCGGTGAGACCGTTACCAATTATTTGCCGCAACTCGGTTGGCTGATGTGCCACAGCTGCAGTTCCAGCCATAGTGGACCCGAAAGCCAAAAGGGTGAACCAGGTGTCATGCTTGCATTTTCAGCGAAGGCTGGGCATAACAATGAACCGCACAATCATAACGATCTTGGACATTTCATCCTTCATGGCGGTGGCGAAAATATATTGTGCGATCTGGGAGCAGGCTTGTACACGAAAGCCTATTTTTCATCGGGACGAGAGTCGATTATTAATATCTCCTCCGGCGGTCATTCCGTGCCTGTCATCAATGGGACTATGCAGCAATCGGGCGCACAGGCAAAGGCGGCTGTGCTGGATATTGCTTTGGATGAGCAGGAGGAGGTACAGACGGGCACAAGGCTTAAGCTTGATTTGACATCTGCTTATCCTGTAGAAGAATTGGCAGTCTTCACCCGCTCCTTTACATGGAATGTGCTGGAGGGAAACGAGGGGGCAAGGCTTACCGTCACAGATCATTTTGAGTTTGAAACGTCTGGCGTGAGCATGAAGTCACGGGATGTGGAGGAGCTTTTGATCAGTCGTATTCAGCCTAATCTGGGAGCAGGCTTCGTGGAATGGAAGGGAGCGAACGCAGGGGTCAGGTTAGATTATGATGCCAGCGTGCTGCGGGCGGGGTTGGAGGCTGTGAAGCACATAGATCATGACGGAATTCCTTTTGTGTTTTATAAAACATCGCTGCAACTGGACTCCAATCAATGGAACGGTTCTGCAAGCGTAGATTGCAATCTGTTTTTTACCATACATTAATTTTCATTTTGAATGGGAGGCAGACAGGATGAATAAGCTGCAGACAGGCAGCGTGTACCCTTGGCAGACGGAGCTGGAGAGATTTATAGAACAGGTGGAAAGCGCGCCAAATCGAGTGAATGACGGATGGACTCACCAACATAAGCTGGCTGTGCTGGAAAAGCTGGTTCGTGCATATGCCCTGCATCAGGACGAAACCGGAGCTATCATTGACCCCCATTCTGAAAGTGAACGGTACTACTCCACCCCCTCCTATGCGTTGGCTGCGGCGGTGTTGGTCAAAGAAGGTCGGCATGATTTACTGGAATCTGCTGCTGCGGCCTTGACGCATAGCATAGCTTGTGTAGTGGAGGAAAAAGCGCCAGATCACCACCCAGACTTTTTTCCAATTATGATGATGGGAGCGTATCGGCTCCTTAAAAATCTGCTGCCAGAACAAGCCATGGCATGGAAGCAGCAACTGAGCAGAATTCAGCCGGAGCAGACCTACATTTTTACGATGAGCAAAATGAAAAATCCGAACCGGATGATCAACTGGAATGCGATTATGATTTCCGGCGAGTTTTTGCGTGCAACGGAAGGAATTGCAGCCGATTCGGAATGGATGGAGACGTATATCCGCAGCTACCATTTGCCTCGTTTTACCGGGTTGGGCCTGTATCAGGATGGTCCGTTGGATCGGCCCAATAGCCCATTTGCCTACGATATCGTTACACGTTTTCATCTGGGCGTGATGCTGGAGAACGGATATGATGGCAGCTGCGCACTCGAACTGCGTGACCACCTTCGCAGGGGGGCGCTCAGCACATTACTGGCGCTATCCCCGCACGGGGAAATTCCGCCGCGTGGAAGAAGCGCCCAGCATCAGTGGAACGAAGCGGCGGCGGCCTTTGTCTTTACAACACATGCACAGCGGGCTTTTACAGCAGGAGAGCATGGGCTCGCAGGTGCGTTCCGACGGGCAGCAGATCTATGCTGGCAAGCGATTAGCCGCTGGCAGACGGATGACGGCAAGCTGCATATCGTCCGCAACCATTATTCGTCCGAGGCACGACATGGCTTCGAGGTGTACTCGAATCATACCTGCTACAGTCTGTGGACGGCGGCTGTACTGGCCCACACCCTTCTACATGGGGAGGAGATGGATCACATTCCTCCAACCTTCATCCCGGCGGAGATCGGCAGCCGGGTGTTGGCAACGGATGGCTGGTTCCAGACTGTCATTGCAGCCGTAGACGGGCAGCAAATGCTTGTGCAAACATCGGTCAACGACCCGTACAATATTCCGGGCATCGTGCGTATTCAGCAGTCTGCGCTGCCGTCGCTGATCGGTCCGTCCTCAGCAGGTCATGCAGACCGCGGCTTTACAGGCTTCGCGGAGGGAGATATTTTCCCGCTGAGCTATACCCCGGCCTGGCAAACGGAGGACGGAAAGTGGCACAGCTTGTCGGAAGGCATTCCCGGTACGCTGGAGTTCGACCGGGATGGAGGGATTGACCCGCAGGATGGTGGAGGAACCGTACAGATGGAACAAAGCTCAGCGTCTGACGGAGCAACGGATTTTACACTCCTGTGGGAAGGCCCATTCCCGGGAGTGAGGGAAATCCGAACGCATTATCGTCAGGTACCCGGCAAAATTGAAGTGGCGTATGAGCTTCAAGGCAATATTCAGAATGTAGGGGCACTTATTCCCCTAATGGCGTACGACGGTCGGGAGCGCAGTGTTATTCATCATGTCATGTCAGCTGGGAAAGAAACGGAAAGCATTCGAGTAGAATACGCAGGTGCAAGCCTTGAAGTCATCCCGACGACGGAAGGAACGAATGTGGTCTGGCCGGAAGAATTAGCTTCTGTGGCCTGTCGGAATGGTTTACTTAAGGGAGCGCGTCTGGAATGTGAAGGCAACCGCATTTCCTTTATCATTCGGTTACCTGAATAAATGGAACTGGTGTAGCCATATATATTTTTAAACATGTGGAAAAAGGGAGAGGAAAAAGAAATGACGAAAACAGAAGCGTGGCTGGAGCAATCGTGGGAGCTGGCTTTGGATAAAACGCTTGCCTTGGCGGCAAGACTGGGGGACGCTTTTCCACATGTTGCAGAGGGTGGACGTTATGATAATCGTGAAGAAGCGTGGTGGACAGCAGGCTTTTATCCGGGACTGCTATGGCTAGCCAATCGGGCGCGTCCTGACAGTGTGGCTGCCGGGATTGCACAGCGGTGCGAGGGTCGTTTGGAAAAAATACTCTATAATAGCGAAGCTGTAGACCATGATCTTGGCTTTATTTGGCTGCTCAGCGGCGTGGCCGCCCACCGATTGAACGGAGATTCTGAGTCCAGAAGACGTGGGTTATTGGCTGCCAATCTGCTGGCTGCCCGTTTTAACGTGAATGGCCGTTTTATTCGTGCGTGGAACTTCCCCTCGAAGGACATGGATACACGGGGCGTTGCGATTATAGACAGTATGATGAATCTACCCCTGCTTTATTGGGCTTCGGAGGAAAGCGGAGATCCGCGTTTTGCCGCTCTCGCTGTGCAGCATGCAGATACCGTAGCACGTGAATTTGTCCGTTCGGATGGCTCTATCGCACATGTGATCGAATTCGATCCGGAGATTGGAAAAAAGGTCGCCGAGCATGGTGGACAGGGATTTGCTCCCGGTTCTGCCTGGGCACGTGGCACGGCTTGGGCTTTGTATGGTTTTACGCTTTCGTACGGGTACACGCGCGATTCGCGTTATTTGAAGGTGGCCGAGAACACGGCTGACTTTTTCCTGTCCCAGCTGGGCGATGCTTGCCTGCCTGTGTGGGATTTTAGAGCAGAAGAAGAGCACCGCGGGGCATGGGATTCATCGGCGGCGGCAATTGCGGCCAGTGGTTTGCTGGAGCTGGCAAAATATTCGACGCGTGCAGAGCATTTTACAGAAGCTGCAGCATCTATCCTCGAGGGCTTGCATCATACATGTACAGCGTGGGGCGAGGAGCATGAGGGATTGCTGATGAACGGGACTGTACATTATCCTGAGCAAAAATACATCAACGTTCCCATTATCTATGGCGATTATTTCTTTGTCGAGGCATTGGCAAAGCTGCGCGGAGAAGAAGGTTTGTTTAGTATTGAATGCAAAAAAATATAGTGTATAAGCGTGCAAGAACGAACTCATTTTAATCATACGGTCGTTTGTCAGATTTACGGAATGAATTGTGAAGCAGCGTGTGTGTAATTTCATTTACATATACGCTGTTTTTTTATGCATGAAAAGGCTGGATTTATTTCGATGCCAAAGTACTACTTATAGGGGGTTAAGAGATTGTGGCTGAGCTTATTTTGTACCCAATCAGAGAAAAATCATTGATATAAGCTCTTAACTCCTATGAAAAATTTCATTTTGATGCATGGAAATAGGTCCTTTTACTTGTTTAAGAGCATTTACTCGTAAATTGACAATATAGGTGGGGAACCGTATGATATCTTCTTGGGTAAAGGAATAAACTGGATTTTAAATCTCATTTGCAAAAGGAGTTATACATATCATGACAGCAACAAGTGATTGTACAAAAAGAATATACGGAGGATTTTGGATAAGAACGGCAGCGTTTGTGATTGATCTGATCATCCTTACTGCCATAGTCCTTTTAGTAGGGGGCGCAATTTACATTATCCCAGATATTCTGGGCATAAAGGAGACGGGTTTCATACAAGTACTGCTTATGTTGTGGCCGCTGATCTTATGGCTCGTAGTGCCATGGTTGTACTGTGTGTTATGGGAATCATCGAAGGTAAGAGCAACACCGGGTAAGCTGGTGTTCTCTTTAATTGTTGTAGACAAGGAAGGAAATCGTCTTGGATTCTTACATGCCTCAGGACGTTATTGGATTAAAGCCATTTCTTTTGTAATTGCTCATATTATTTATATTGTGGTTGCTTTTACTGCCAAAAAACAGGGACTCCACGATCTTTGTACCAACACCTTTGTTGTGAATAAAAAAGAATTGCAGCGATATGATCAACAATTGCCCTTCCCTCCAGTAGCTTCTAATATCATGAATTAAGGAAATTTCCGTTGCAGAAGATGGGTCTATTATGTAATATTAAGTGAATGATAATGATTATCATTTTCTATAGACTATATAACTTGGAGGATACATCCATATGCTACATGTAAAAAAATCGACCAAACTCCCTATACTGGCGGGAGTACTGCTCATTATAGCCGTTGTACTATCAGCTTGTAGCTCTCAAGGAAATGTTGCCCAAACTTCCCCTACAGCAGGACAGGCTGCAAACAGCACGGTTCAAAAGGAAGAGGCATCAACAACGCCGACCACCCGAGAATATACAGACTCTCAAAAACGTAAAGTAACGATTCCGGTAAATCCACAGCGGATCGTTTATGTAGGCAGTGATCCGGGGGATTTGCTTGCCTTGGGTGTACGTCCAGCAGGTGCGAGTCTGAGTGTCATTCAGTCACAAATTGTGTATGCGGACCTTACCAAGGATATTACCGATGTAGGCTACCCAGTGAATCTGGAAAAAGTGACGATGCTGAAACCGGACCTTATTCTTCACGACAATTGGGATGAAAAGGCGATTGATACGTTAGCTAAAATTGCACCTACCGTGGCTCTTCATTCCGACCAGGCAACTTTTGAACGTATGCAGGAGCTAGGTAAACTTCTTGGAAAAACTAAAGAGGCAGACCAATTCAAAACCTTATATGACGAGAAGGCCAAACAAATGAAGGCCAAGCTGGATGTTGACATTAAGCCAGGAGAGACAGCGACAGTGTTGTTAGTTATGGGGAAGAACCTGTATGTTATGGGACATCAGGGTGCATCCGTGTCCTTGTATGATGTGCTTGGCTTTAAACCGGCTCCCAAGGTACAAACAGACCTGATTGATAAAAAAGAGCGCTTTGCTACCATTTCTAACGAGGTGCTTCCTGCATTTATCGGGGATGAACTATTTATTCTGTCGGATCAGAGTAAAGAAACAGTTGCAGTTACTAATAATCTGATGAACAGTGAAATATGGAAGACCATTCCCGCGGTTCAAAACAAACGGGTATATACACTCGACAGCTCATGGAATTTTGATGATGCCATCACGAGAGAACGGCTTCTTGAACAAATTCCAGATTTGATGAAGCAAAAGTAAACATGGAACCAGCCAGTGCCTGAAAGCATTAGCTGGTTTCTTTGTTTTCTCATTATGCTATGAATACTTCCCTTGCTTAACCTATCTCTTACCAAGCTTTCTCCACCAAATCCTTCGCCAAATCCTCCTCGTAGCATACTCACACAAACGAACCCTGATGTCCTTTATTTATAGAATTTCATGGCGAAATAAAAAATGTAAGCTGTTCTTACAGTTTTCATGTTCTTTTTAGCTTGTTTTGCGTTATAATGAAAGGATGCACATTATGAACGAATTGGAGGCACAGCCCGATTGACTACTTACCCTTTTGCCTTTGATCCGTCCAAGCCGTTTATTGAGCAGGCAAGTGACTGGATTGCGGATGTATTTTATGAAGTTTTGCCTGAAGTCGGCTTTGAGGTTCGGGATGAACAAATTTATATGGCATTCCAGCTAGAACGTGCCTATAAGGAAAAAAAGACCATTTTTGCAGAAGCAGGTGTGGGCACTGGTAAAACGCTGGTATACCTGCTGTACGCTATTGCATATGCTCGATACATGAGAAAACCGGCGATTATCGCCTGTGCGGATGAATCGTTAATTGAACAATTGGTAAAGCCGGAAGGGGATATCGCCAAGCTGGCACGGCATTTGAGTCTGACGATTGATGCCAGATTGGGGAAGTCGCCGGATCAGTATATTTGCCTGAATAAGCTGGATGAGGTGCGAGGCGGACTGGATGAGGACGCAGATATTTTCCGTGATATTTATCAGGAACTGCCGGATTTTGTTCATTTTCCAGATACGTTACAGTCCTTCACTCCTTACGGAAATCGGAAGGAGTATCCCGAGCTAACAGATGGACAGTGGAGCAGACTCGGATGGGATGTATTTCAAGACTGTCTCGTTTGCCATCAGCGCCATCGTTGCGGTCAGACGTTGTCTCGTGATCATTACCGCAAAGCGGCAGATCTGGTCATTTGCTCTCATGACTTTTATATGGAGCATGTATGGACCTACGAAGCGAGAAAGCGCGAGGGTCAGCTGCCGTTGCTGCCGGAGCACAGCTCTGTCGTCTTTGACGAAGGGCATCTGCTGGAGACAGCGGCACAAAATGCACTTACCTACAAGCTTAAGCACGCTCAGTTTGAGTCTATTATTACCCGACTTCTCGAGGGGGAAGTGCGAGAATCTTTGGCAATGACGATCGAAGATGCGATCTCCCAAAGTGAGGTTTTGTTCGCTGCGCTTGATAAGAACAGTCAGCCTGTACAGGGTTCTAATCGCAAGGAGTTCATCCTGAATGAGTCGCTGATTCGAGAGGTAAACCGCTTTGGTGAATTGATCGGCACGATCGAAGAAGAGCTTGTATTTGAAAGCGGGCTATTCTCTTTGGATGAGTATCAAGTCAAAATTGTGGAAGAACATTTGGAAATGATTCAAACCGCATTGGCTTTGTTTAAGCGTCCTGAACTTCTCATTTCGTGGGTGATGGAGGATCAGGATGGGTTAACGCTTGTGGTTATGCCGAAGATGGTAAAAGAGATTCTCAAAGAACGAGTATTTGCGCAGCATATACCAATCGTATTCTCTTCAGCTACGCTTTCCGTAGAGAGCTCTTTTGACTATATGGCACAGAGTCTCGGTATTGAAAATCCACTAACGTTTTCTGTTGCTTCACCTTATGACTACAGCGATCAGATGCAAGCTGCACTGTACCCGTTGCAAGTGGGGCATGATCCAATCCAGAGAGCGCTGACACTGCTGGAGAAATCGCAGGGAAGAGCGCTTATCCTGTTTCCTTCACAGGAGGAACTGGCTGCATTCAAGAAGGATCTCGTTGCTTACCCGGAGGCATCAGCCTATCGTTTTCTGTACGAAGGTTCGGCTGAAATCAGCCATCTGATCTCAGCTTTTCAGAATGATGAGGAAAGTGTGTTGTGCGCTGTTACATTATGGGAAGGATTGGATATTCCTGGACCTTCTCTGTCGCACGTCATTATCTGGTCACTGCCATTTCCTCCGAATGATCCGGTTTTTACGGCTCTGCGCAAGGATGCAGCAGATCCGTTTATTCAGATAGATATGCCTCACATGGCACTTAGACTCAGACAAGGCATAGGGCGTTTAATTCGCTCGCGTAATGATCGAGGCTGGATATCCATCATGGGCCAGGATTTGAGACGTCAAGAAGTACGCACACAAGTTGAACAACTACTGCCTGCGGGCGTAGAATGCACCGTAATTGAAGGAAACCCGGAGGGAATAAAAACATGTTGAATTTTACAACGTACACAGTAGATCAGATTAAAGATGCTTTTGGTATTTTGACTGGACAGCGTTATGAATTTATCATTGATGTAGAGGTAGAGGAGGACGACGAGCTATACACTGAAAACGGACTGTATATCCGTTGTCTTTATTTAGTAGACGAAGAAAAGACGGGACTGCTAAAGTATGAATTAATTGAAAAAGTAACGAATAGTTACATTGATCTTGAACTTGAAGATGATGAGCTGCAAGCTGTTGAGAACTTCTGTAAAGAACATGTACAGGATGAAACAGTGAAGTAACAGTATAGAACACTTAGCTAGCACAGCTGGTGTATAGCTAACATATAATGAAGATATCAAGGAGTCCTGACATGATCAGGCTCCTTTTTTTATGGTCAAATGAAGAGAACTTATTTGCTCTAGCGCAGTCTATCCCACACATTCACCATAAACAGCACAGTCCCCCCCGCGAGTAACACCCACCCTATGGTGATCCACACTCCAGCCTCTGGAACCTCGTAAATTTCACCTATAATCGCCAATATCAACACAGGCAGACCGATATTATGCATCCAAAAATGGATATGTGCCAGAATAGTAACTGAAAGTGCAGGAAAGGTCACATAGATCAGACCTATAATTCCAAGTGCAATCCAACCTAACAAATGGATATGAGACTGAACATTGGACAGACTGTAATCACCCGACACGCCAATAATTACACTAAGCAGCACACTGAGGGCAAAATATACGGCAGCTATCTTCAGAAATTGCTTTCCCATATATGAACTCCTTCTTATGTTGCACGGGGATATTTTGTGACATCTTCTCTATCATATCGAGCAAGCAGGCAGGGTGTGTGGGTATTGTGACTGGTCCATTTGACAAAAGCTTCAAATACACATAAAATCTTATTGCATCAATACTTACCGTATTACTGTGTTTTCTCGGAGATGATAGCGAACTTCTCCGACAATAGGCGTTAATTTTTGACCATTGGTTTATTTTGGATTCGCCATTAAAAGGAGCTTGAAATTATGAATGTATATCAAAATACCCTTGAACTCATCGGACGTACGCCATTAGTGGAGCTGAACAGCTATTCTCTACCGAGAGGAATTCGCCTGTTTGCGAAGCTGGAGTTTATGAATCCCGGCGGCAGCGTAAAGGATCGGGTAGGTAAGGCTCTAATTGAAAAAGCATTAAAAACAGGTCAGCTGAAGCCAGGTGGGACATTAATTGAAGCAACAGCAGGCAACGCAGGTATTGGTCTTGCGATGGCGGCGCTTCATTATAATATCTCGGTTATTTTTGCTGTGCCTGAGAAGTTCAGCCAAGAGAAGCAGGACCTGATGAAGGCATTGGGAGCACGCATCGTTCATACCCCGACAAGTGAGGGGATGAAAGGAGCTATCGAAAAAACAAAAGAATTGGCTGCTGAAATAAAAGATGCATACTTGCCACGGCAATTCAGTAATCCGGATAATCCCGAGGCATATTATACGACAATGGGACCTGAAATATGGAACGATCTGGACGGCAAAGTGGACGTATTTGTGGCAGGTGCAGGCTCGGGGGGAACGTTTATGGGAACCTCGCGTTATCTTAAGGAACAAAATGCAGCCCTTAAAACGGTCATCGTGGAGCCGGAAGGGTCCATTTTGAATGGCGGCGAGTCAGGTCCACATAAAACGGAAGGAATTGGCATGGAATTAATCCCTGAATTTGTGGATAAAGGATATTTTAATGCCATTCACACCATTAGCGATGTTGATGCTTTTGACCGTGTCAAGGAACTGGCTGCACGTGAAGGTCTTCTCGTTGGCAGTTCTTCAGGGTCTGCTTTACATGCCGCTTTACTGGAAGCCGAAAATGCACCGGATGGCGCACATATTGTTACCATTTTCCCGGATAGCAGCGAACGTTATCTGAGCAAAAAAATATATGAAGGCGGGATATAAAATGAAACGCAAAACAAAACTGATTCACGGCGGGCTTCCTACCGATCCCCATACAGGCGCGGTTAACGTTCCTATTTATCAGGTAAGCACTTATGAGCAAGAGGAAATTGGCGTCCATAAGGGATACGAATATTCGCGTACAGGCAATCCGACCCGGTTTGCTCTGGAGGAGCTGATCAAGGATCTGGAGGAAGGAAAGCGTGGTTTTGCTTTCGGTTCGGGTATGGCAGCAATCCATGCGGTATTTTCACTGTTTAATGCAGGGGATCATATTTTGCTGACCGATGATGTATACGGAGGCACCTACCGTATTGTAAGCAAAGTCCTCAGCCGTATCGGAATTGAGTCCACATTTGTGGATACGACTGACCTGGAAGCCATCTCCAAAGCAATTCGTCCGAATACGAAGGCATTGTATGTCGAAACGCCAACGAACCCGCTTTTGAAGGTTACGGATATCCGCGCTGTTTCGGAGCTTGTAAAAAAACATGATCTTTTATTGATCGTCGACAACACATTTGCTACCCCTTATTGGCAGACGCCAATTACACTTGGGGCTGATATCGTCATTCACTCTGCTACCAAGTATTTGGGCGGCCATAGCGATGTTGTAGCAGGTCTGGCTGTTGTGAACAGCGACGAGCTGGGAGAACAACTTCATTTTCTGCAAAACGCCATTGGTGCTATTCTCGGCCCGCAAGATTCTTGGTTATTGATCCGAGGTATTAAAACATTGGGTCTGCGTATGGAAGCGATTGAGCAAAATGCGAAGGAAATTGCAGCCTTTTTGGAAAAACATCCGAAGGTTAGCAAAGTGTACTATCCTGGACTGGAAAGCCATGCACAGCATGAACTGTCCAAAATCCAGGCCGAAGGCTTTGGCGGCATCATTTCCTTTGATGTAGGTAGCGACGCTAACGCGGTTGCACTTCTGAAAAAGGTGAAATATTTTACACTGGCTGAAAGCTTGGGAGCGGTTGAAAGTCTGATTAGTGTTCCGGCACGTATGACGCACGCCTCTATTCCAGTAGAACGTCGTGCAGAGCTAGGTATTACCGAAGGTTTGGTGCGGATTTCGGTTGGGATTGAAGATCTGGAAGATTTGATCGAAGATTTGCAGGCAGCATTGTAAGAAAATAATCGTAATGTTCAAGAGAGGTAGCTGAGGCTGCCTCTTTTTTTGTGTATTGTAGAATAAAGTATTGCTTTCCCTTAATAACCGAGTATAATACTTGGTAATAGATTGAGCCATAAGGAGAGAGACCCTATGAAACAGATAAAAACACGCAGTTACCTGCAGGTAGATGACTATCTGGATCTTCTTAATTATGCGAAACAATTGAACGATATAGAGTGGCAACAGGAGCTCAAAGAAGCCCTGCGGCATCAATTGCTGGAGAATGGCAAAGAGACTAAAGATTCTGAGATTAATACGCTGTGGCGGCATTTTGATCAGATTAACGATGAATTGCTGAGGTTGTTTGATCTCTTACGAAATAGTAATAACGCGGCGGATCGAAACTCGTGGAGCGAACAGATTTGGGAGCTAAAGTTAGAACGCATTAAGTTGGAAAAGCAAATTCAAGCGAGTTATGCACATTTTTAAAATAGTAACTTCACCCTAAACATACTATACCCTAGTATTGTTAGCAACAATCATGGCAGCATTAAATAGGTTTTTAGATATAGAAATTTTTAATAACGAAGTGAAGCACTCTGCTTTCTTCGTTTTTTTTGTTTTATCATAGCTACTTTTTTGAGAAGAACAGAGGAGTACGTAGAGGTAATAACGAATAGTTTTATATAGTTAAATTGAATGTTAAACGGAATATAACCGCGACTACGTCTCTGAGGAAACAAAAACCTGGAGGGGGAATGTTATGAGGTTCACACATCTGGAAAAAGCAACAACTGTGCTGTCGGATCATCCGGTACGTCTGAGGTCTGCTTATGCAGTCGGTCCGGTCATGCTCCCGGAAAATTGCGGTGTGGGCAGGGAATGGACAAGTTATTTTGCCCATGAGGAATGGAATTTGGAAAAGGCTTGTGATGAAGAAGGAGTAGAGCTTTCAGCCGGAGGAAAGGCAACTTGCCGATTATTGACCGAGCTGGATCCTCGGACTGCCGAACTAAATCTAGGTGTTTTTCCGCCTTTGGCCGAACAAGAAAGGCTTTTGCTGGTTTCAAATCTTCGTTGTATGGCTGCACAGGAAGTGATTTTCAGACCCTTTGAAGGAACGGGACAAATTTGGATAGATGGCACACTGGTATATGCGGAATCCGGTCCTTTTCGCTTGTATCTGGAGGAAGGCGATCACACGGTAGTTATCATTGCTGCGTTTATTCCCGAGGAGGCCCGCTCTATTCGTATCAGTGGAAATCAGGTATGCGACGAACCAGATGTGACAGAACTGCAACGTGAATTTGTAGAGCGTAATATACGTTTTCATATGGCTTGGTTAGAGGTTGAGAAAAGTGCTGGCAGGGAGGGTGAAGACAGCCCGATCTTATTTTATTTACTGCGTAAGGATCGGATAGATCTTCCCTTAGATCAAACGTTATGGGTCGAGGTAACGAATGATGAAGGCATGAAGCTGGATCGCTTTCCAGCACATTGGGAGCAGGAGCAAAGCTATGACTGGGACGAGGAAAAGGCCAGGAATACGGGAATGCTGCACTTCACCGTTACATATCGGGATCATGAGGCTGTGGAGCATCATTTTGTGTATTCGGCACTTGTGCGGCCTTTGTCAGTCGTCGTGGAGGGCTTGCAGGAAGAGTATGACCGGTACATTCAAGCCCGCGCTATAGATATTCTTCATTCTGCGCAGAAAATACAAATAGAGGGCCTGCTTGAGGAATTAAAAAGGTTAACGGATTTGCCGGAAGATCCTTTTGAAATCTGGGATTACCGGGTTGTACGTGAATATATCAAGCTATTAAAACAAATCTTCACGTGTGGACATGCCGAACAGTCACACTCCCCGTCCTTACTTCAAGAAGAACACACCTTTTTGTCTAATGACGGAATTGGGGAAGGATTTTTTGTCTCCCGTTTGGATAATAGTTTGCAACGCTATACCATTCAGCTTCCCAGAAGCTATTCGACTGACCGACAGTATCCTCTGATCGTTCTGATGCCAGGCAAGCGATATGAACTGGGCTTGCCGGATTTTCAGAATCGAGGTTTTGGGCAAGGCTGGGAAGAGGAAGCTATATTCGTTACTTTTTCATGCCGTGGTGTAACGTTGGGCAGTTATATTGGAGAAGCTGCTTTTTTGGAGGCGCTGGATGTCATACTGCAAGCGTACCGAGTGGACGAAGAGCGGATCTATCTGACG
Organism: Paenibacillus sp. FSL P2-0322; assembly: GCF_037975315.1. Taxonomy (NCBI): domain Bacteria; kingdom Bacillati; phylum Bacillota; class Bacilli; order Caryophanales; family Paenibacillaceae; genus Paenibacillus; species Paenibacillus sp. FSL P2-0322. The sequence goes on from NZ_CP150243.1 coordinate 2,506,003, forward strand.
GGTTATTCGAACGGAGCATATGCGGCCTGGGCGATGGCACAGGCTTATCCTTCTCGGTTTGCGGCTATTGCGGTTATCTCTGGAGCGCCACATCCCAAGCATCTGATAAATCTGTTGAATATGCCAATATTGAATGTATGCGGAGATCAGGATTACTTATTTGCACAAGCATACACAGCCCCTGTAACAGAGCTTCCATCTGATCATTTTAAAGGTGTCGTAGAGCGGCAGTCTAATCACTGGGATACGCATGAGCTGAGACTTCTGGACGGCGTACTGGGTTGGCTTATGCAATGGAAAAGGGATGTCGTACCTCAGCGTATTGCCTATCGGACGGAACGGGGCAGACATAACCGGGCTTACTGGCTGGAACTGACGCGAATGGATGAAAATGAGGAATATGCCGAGTTGTACGGTGAAATGAGTGCCACAGGTGAGTTGGATATTGAGGCAGTTCACGCCGAAGAATTTATCATTCATCTTTCTCAAGAGGTCATGCCCTTGGAATTGGCCCAAGTTCGTATCGGAGCCCGTATTTTCGTGTTGGACTTGCGGGAATACAGCCGCTTTCGCTTTGTTAAAACACACTCACATAAACGTCCCTCACCTGAATACCGTTTGATTGCCGAACGGGAGGAAGAAAGCAGTGAATGCTTTTCAAAAGAATCGGATGCCAAAAAGGAAATTGTGGATTCGAAAAGCGTGGGAAGAAACGTTTTGAGCCATGGTATGGGTGTGCTTGACGTTTATATGGATCGTCTTCACATTGTCCTTCCATCCAGCTATGCTACACCGGAGGAAGAGCAGGCGGTGAGACGGACGGCGAACGCCTTGGCTAGCCCACGAACAGCGACTTGGAATCCGTATATCGGTGTTCATTATCCGGTGGTGTCTTCCAATGATATTACAGAGGAAGCACTGGCTGATAGCAACGTGATATGTGTCACTTCGGGCTTGTCCAGACATGAGCTGCTTCAGAAGCACCAAGCTGATCTGCAAATTACATGTACGGAGGAAGGGTATACATTGGGCGGCGATTTTACGGCAGGCGAGTATTGTCTGTCATATATTCAACCTAGCCCATGGTCTGCAACCCAGCAAATGCTTGTCGTAGCGACCAATTCCCCCCGTATGTTGGGTAAAAACCTATTTATGCGCAGACTGATTATGCCTGGATATTTTAATGGTTTACACCCATATTTGAATAAAGAGATTATTGTGTATGACAGCAAGGGAGTGCGTGCTTTTAACTTTACTTCCATCAGACATGCGCAGCAAAAACTGCAAGGCCAATAAAGAAGACAGCTAATTAGACACGATAATCCTAAAATAAAAAAACGTCCGGAGTTGGGGAGGGGGACTGACCCCTTAACGTGAGACAAATCAAAACTCCTTCAAGAGAGCTCAACCATGTCGAGATATGGAAGTAGCCTTGTGCGTCCACTTTATTGACAAAGCTAAAAAATGTGAATATCATCATAAACGTTTTGAATCCTTCTTCTGTCCAGGGAGAGGCACGTTAAGTGCACAGGAAAAGATTAATCTAGTCATGCATTCTATTAATATTATTATAAGATATTTTTTTGATCTATTTAGAGAGCAAATGCTCTCTCCGAAGGAGGGAAAACATAATGGAAAATTCATTTGAAAACAAGTCGGTTATTGTAACTGGTTCGAGTAAGGGGATTGGTAAAGGAATCGCCAAAGTCTTTGCTGAAAAGGGAGCTAAAGTAGCCATTATTTCTCGTAACCTAGATGAGGCCGAGATATGCGCTGCCGAAATCAGAGCATCCGGTGGATACGCGCAAGGCTTTAGAGGTGATGTCACGGATCGATCTTCTATGGAAATGATGGCACATTCAGTATCGGTGGCCTTTAGCGGCATTGATGTGTTGTGTGCTAACTCAGGTATTGCCCCTATGACTACAATTGAAGAAATGGTTGCTGAAGAATGGGATAGCGTGATGAATACTAATGTGCGTGGAGCTTTATTTTCTGTACAGGCTTGTCTGCCATTCTTAAAAAAAGCTGAATATGGAAGAGTGGTGTTAACATCTTCGATTACGGGGCCGGCGACAGGATTTGTAGGATGGTCGCATTACGGTGCCAGTAAGGCTGCCCAACTCGGTTTTATTCGCAGTGCAGCGCTTGAGTTAGCTCCGTTTGGTATTACAATCAATGCGATCATGCCCGGTAATACAATGACTGAAATGATACAAACCTTCCCAGAATACATTGAAACCATGCTTCCAGCTATTCCATTGAAACGGTTTGGAACCGTTGAAGAAATGGGACATGCAGCTGCATTTCTTGCCTCTAAGGAGGCTGGCTTCATCACGGGACAAACAATTATTATTGACGGAGGACAGAGCTTGCCTGAATCTTAATAAAAACAAGTTTGTACCAAGAGGAATAAAATGAATCCTTCAAGTAGTCATACCCCTGTCAAGTAGACGAATGAAAAAAGCTAAGCTGCAAGCGCGTGCCGATACTCGATCGGGGCGCGCTTTTTGAGTTTATCCTGAAACCGCTGAGCTTCGCTCCGTCACCAGATTTGAATATCGCTTTTTAAGTAGTCCACCCCTGAGCTATCAAGTAATCTCGTTCTTCTTTGATACTGGAAAAGGAGGTACGTGTACGCCCCTTCATCGGGCTGGATGAACCCTTGCGCCAATCGAGCGGTTCAGCATTTCGAACCTTCTTCACCCAAACTTTGAGTTGGTTAGCCATACGAAAATCCCCTCCAGGTTCACTCATACCCTCATGGTAACACACAAGGTTTTTTTAGAGTGTCTACTTGAAGGGGATGATACCACCCAGGCGATCCTGACGGTTTTTTGCTGATTCATTGCAGTGATTTGTGATCGGGATGACGTCATATATAGAAGGGCGTTAGGACAGATCAGTTTTTATACTGCTCCATCAGGTACATGATCTTTACTTCATCGGCCAAATCTCCAAAGGGTTCTAACGGATTCTCTTGAATGATATGATATAAACGCTGGACTCGTTCCTTTGGCAGTTTGCGTACATATCTGGAAATGAAAGCGGCATGGGTGACTACGTAGCGCTTTTTACGGACAGCTGCACTGGCTACGCGGACGAGAATATCTTCGCCCCCTGCCAATTCCAGAATACGGCGCTCATAAAAGACTACGTATCGGAATGTCCGGTCCTTGATCAGCTCACGATTGAGTCTGGCAATCTCTCCGATATATCTGACCATAAGCGGCTCGAAGCTCTTGATCAGGAGAGGATCGAGCGTTAATTCCATGTCTTTGCGGAGAACAAAAGATTGCAGCAGGGCGACCTGCTGGAGCCTTATCCGATCATTGTGAATGAGTACAGCCATCTCACGCAGCATTTCATAGGAGACACGCTCACTGAGCTGCCGCAGGGCAACCGCGTTTTTATGATTAACGTTTAGTCCTTCCTGGATCTGCCCTATACGACCTCTGAACAGACGTATAAGCTGCCTACGCTGTTCATAAGGATAAATACCCTGCTGTAGAAGCACCAAGGGCAGCAGAAAGAACGCACCGACGATACCGCATAGAAACATTTGTTGCTGCGAGTGGCCGAAAAAAACAGTAGCGGCCAGCAATATGACGCCGACGGCAAGGTCTTTACGAAAATAACGTTTGGCTCTAAGTTTGGCATATTGCTCTACAGGAACTAGTGTATCCCGACCACATGATGTACATTTCTCTTCCCAAAGGGCGGTGAATTGTCCACAACGCTTGCAGACTCTTAGCTTTTGGAAGGCGTGCTCTGTGCGGGTAAATGGGCGAAATTGTACAGCTTGTTTGGAACTATTCATTGCGCTCACTTCTCCGGTTCAGCAGTGCCAGAAGCTCGGTGTCGATTTGTGTAATCGACGGGGCGCGTTTTTTATGTATATAGTAAATTAGTGATTTGATGGCGACAAAAAGAAACATAATCGCCAGACATCCGTATGAGATCATAGTGTACTTCCTCTTTCTGCTTGGATTTTTACTTCAATATTTTACATGGGCGGGTTTCGCTACTGTCATTTTTGTCGTATAAAGGAGAAGGCTGGTGCCCGATTGCCCTTGTTGGGGTATAATTATATCATTACTGCAGGATATTGGTAAAATCACGCGGTATAACAGGCTTTTTGGTTGGATTCAGACCATTCGGGCAGTATTTTCAGCTGGCGCTCATGTAAAACTCATTATAATTTAATAGTAGGGGAGTACAACTGTAATTTAGAATGAGAATTAACCGGCAAAGGGGTACAAGCGATGTTTAGTAGAGACAGAAAATGGTTTTTGGTCATCGGAATCATATGTACAATGATCATGACCTCGATTTTGGCATGGCAGCCACAGATGGCGAATGCCGCTTCGCCCTCTGCTTCTAAGGTGGATGCGGTGCTGGTCGTCGATGTAAGTAATTCAATGAACACCAGTGATCCTGGGAAAATTGGCAATGAAGCCATGAAAATGTTCATTGATATGCTGTCGACGCAAAATGACAAGGTCGGGATTGTAGCGTATACGGATGTCGTACAGCGCGAGAAAGCCTTGCTTAATATTACATCCGAAGCGGATAAGCAGGAACTGAAGACGTTTATTGACGGACTGAACCGGGGGGCGTATACTGACACCTCCGTGGGTGTCAAGGAAGCGATCCGCATTTTGCAAGATGGTAAAACAGCTGGACATGCGCCTATGATCGTCATGTTGGCCGACGGTAACAACGATTTTAATAAGACGACAGGCAGAACCGAAAGCCAATCCGATCAGGATATGGCACAGGCTGTAGCCGAGGCTAAAAATAGCGGCGTTCCGATCTACACCATCGGCTTGAATGCAGATGGGAAGCTGAATAAAAACAAGCTTGCCGACATAGCGCAGCAAACGGGCGGCAAGTCCTTTATTACAAGCTCAGCGGATGACTTGCCGAACATTTTAAGTGAAATTTTCGCCAGCAATTTGAAGTTGAAAGTGGTGCCTTTGCAGTCCATTACGGCAAACGGCGACTATCAGGATGTAACGGTAACCGTACCGAACGATAGTGTGCTGGAGGCTAACATTTCGATCATGTCCTCGAAACCGGTGGATGCGAGACTGATAGACCCGTCGGGCAACACCAAGCCGATTCCTTCGAGCGATGTGCTGCTGTCCAAGTCCAAAAGCTACTCGCTGATTAAACTGCTCAAGCCTGTGGCTGGTGACTGGAAGCTCCAAGTCAAGGGAGTCCAGCAGGATCAGATTGATATTAATCTGGTGTTTAACTACGATCTGGAGCTGAAAATGGACGCACCGTCCGCCAAATCATACAAAAAAGGCGATGCAGTTCAAATTCGTTCCTACCTGACGAGCAATAGCCAGCAGCTTCAGGATCAGGAATTGTATGCGAATATGAATGCTGTTCTGAAGGTCAAGGATCTGGATTCCGGTACAACGAATGAGGTGCCGTTAACCAATGCAGGGGATTCTTTTACCGGTAGCTATACGATTCCAGATGAGCATGACTACGAACTAACCGTTAGAGCAGAGGAGAAGAGCTTCTACCGTGAAACACAGCCTGTAACCATCAGTGCTAAAGCAGGGGCGACGAGCGGTACGAATACGGGCACGACACAGCCAACAACACCTGCTGAAAAGTCCAAGCTAATGCCACTCATTCTTTTAGGGCTGGGGCTGCTCATTCTGCTGGTTGCCGCATATTTCATCTGGAAGGCTGTCAAAAAGGCCAACCGTGGCTTTGTCGGTCAAATCGTACTGGAAATCCGGGATGAGAACACTGGCGAAAAAACGTATCCACAATACAAGAAGCTGAACACCTTCCGGGGCAAATTTAATCTGCACCAGTTGCTGCAACTGGCACCGGAATTTGCTGGAACCGACAAGGTCGTGTTCACACCAGCCAATCAGGATCGTATCATTGTGCGCAGTACCCCCGAGATTACGATTGAGAAATCCGGACGGGCTGTAGACACAGGCAACGGTCTTGAACTCAAAAACGGTGATCGTCTGACCATCCCGTTAGCCAGTGTGGACAAAACCATTTTACTGGAATTTATTTCAGTAAACAGCTAAACGAACCCTTAGGAGGTCATATCTATGAAACCAGTAGTTAGAGAGCATATCCAACAATTAGACGTATCACTCGGCGGGGGGATCGTAAGCGATAAGATCAGAGTTGATACTATTGATAATCCTATTTTAATTATCGGACTCGGAGGCACGGGAATTGATGCCCTTCTCCGCTTGAAATATCAAATTAACCGCAGATTCAAGCTTCCAGCAGATCCGATCTCCAAGAAAAAGAGCGATAAACCGGACAATGTGGAATTTCTCGCTTTTGAAACGAATGAACAAGACCGTAACAAAAAATACAAGGGGATTGGTTTGGACCCCATCAATGAGTTTGTATTGCTATCCAATGCGGAAATCGGCGGATTGCTGCAAAACCGCAGCATTCTTGAGCCGTACATTACCGATTGGCTGTCTCCAGAGCTGAGCATTACCGATGGTATGAACGGGGCGGCAGGGGTACGTCAGGCAGGACGATTACTGCTGTTCACCAAAATCAATCAGGTCGTACAAAGTATTGATAAAAAAATCAAAACCTTGTCTGAAGGCACCAACAAGAAGCTCATGGTGTTCTTGCTGTCCGGTTTGTCCGGCGGTACAGGAAGCGGCACTTTCCTCGATATCTCATATATCGTCCGAGGAATTATTGAGCGTGACTATGGCTCTGCAGGTGTAGACCGTGTAAATACATTAGGTTATCTGTTTACACCGGATATTAATTTAGCGAACAAAAGCCTGAGCGAGCATACACGTGAATATATTAAAAAGAACGGCTATGCTGCACTGAAAGAACTGGACTATTGGATGAATGTAGACAGCCGTGGTGAACGCTTTAAACAGCAGTACGGAAATATTTTGACCGTGAACTCGCCGCTTCCGCCGTTTAATCTGTGTCATCTCATTTCGGCCACGAATACGGAAGGCAAGCTGTTGGAAAATGCTTATGATTACTGCATGAATGTCACCGCCGAGAACATCACCAACTTTATGGCGAGTGAGGAAAAACAGTCAGGTGAAGAGTTTGCCATTCATGACTATATCAGCAATATCCGTACCAACATCGCACAAATGAATAAGGCCTATCCGGCAAACTACGATTACAATATTATCGGGGCTTCCTCGGCGGTACTGCCAATGGAGGAAATGACGACATATCTGGCCTATCGAATGTTTGGCAAAATGTCCAAAATGTTTGAGCAATCGCCAAATCAAGAGGATGTAGAGAAGTTTGCCCGCAAGCTGGGCGTGGATCTGGATAGCATGATCAAAAACTTTGAATCCCGTGTACCTGAGCCGCTTCCGGGCTTTGAAAACAGTGAACGGTTGAGTTATAGCAATGTTGTTAAAATGCAAGTTGTCAATATGGACACCGAGCTGGAGCAAACGTTCCTGACGCGTGCCCGCGAAGAGTATATCAAAGCGAAGAAACAGCTTCCTGGCGAAATTACAGGACAGTTTACGGACCAAATCCGCCGGATGTTTCTGCATCCTGAGCAAGGGCCGTTTTATGTATCCCGCATGATTTATACTGAAAAAGGATTTAGCTTGCTGAAAATGCTGCTGTCATATGTTGAGACGTTGCGTGAATCACTGCACCGTATTCCAACGGACATTGAATGGGCGCGTGAGCAGGCGAACGAAAAGCTGGGCGATGCCAAGAGCGCGTTTGTGTCCAAGGATAAAAAGAAAAATGCGTACATTGAAGCGAAAATTAACGAATATTGGCTGCGGGCTGATGTGGAACGTACAGAGCAGCTCATTGAATTTTATGAAGACCTGTATGACCTGTTGAACAAGGAAAATAGCCGCATTTATAATGTATTTACTGAAATTTTGAACGCATTGAGCGCAATTTTCGAGAAGAATGGCGATCTGCTGATTAACGGCGAGGAACAGTCCGATCACAAAGGTAATAAAACGTACTATTGGAATCTGGTAAGTGTACCGGATATTTCTGAAGTTGTGACCAAGCTGCTGGACAACCGCAACGGTGATGATTTGATTCGTGATTTTGCCCAAGAATTGCTGGAAAATTCAGATCAATGGGTGAAGGATCAGGATATGGACATCATTAGCTCAATCTCCAACTTCTTGACTGATAAGTTCGGTGATCTCATTACCCGTTCCATGGAGGATTTCCTCGTCATGAAATACGGGCAAGATGAAGCCATTGAAAAATTTGTGGAGCGCTACATTGCGAGCAAACTGGATGAGGAAGCTGTACCTGTGTTCCATTTGAGCAATAGCTCTGGCAACTTGTACTTCCCATCATGGGGATTCGTTTCAGTACCTGTACAGTCACCTAATATCCTGAAAGGCGTTCGCAATTATCAAAATAATGCAATTGGCAAATCACACTTTACTATTAAAGAGAGTCAAGTTCGTAACCGGATTTTCTGGCTCAATACGCGTAATGGTGTTCCTCTGTTTGTATATACGCCGCTCAAAGTGTATGAAGAAAGCTATGAAAAAACGATTCTTGACCGCGAAGGTATTGGCCGTCATCTGGTGCAAACAGGTCAGAACAATTGGACTAATCTGCCGTCGCCGATTCCTGAAAAGTCATGGGGCGAAACTTACGTCAATTCGCGTGTGCAAGCTTACAATGCCCGCATTCGTAATGATTTTGACCGTGCCAAGTCACTTGGCGTGATTCGGGAAAAGGATGTCGATCAGAATACGAGCAGCCGCTTCACTGTAATCCGTTCACATGCGCTAGATCTGAATGCGATGCTGGCAGGCTACGATATGCGCTTGCAGGAATCCAAGCCGAATTTGGGTGAAGTCAAAAGAGCATGGTCTGAGTTGAAACGTCTGCTGGCTGAAGGGCTGGAGCAGGCCGGAAGCAAGGACATCTTTGGCAGCATCAATGAAGAGATGGCGAAGGAAAACCTGATCCGTTCACCAGAATTAACACAGGTGGTTCGTGAAGAACTGGCGAAATATACACTAATTGAAGCGAAAGCCGCTGAATTGGAAGCTTTGCTGGGCAAATATCAGGATGAAGAAAAATGGCTGGATCAGTTCATTCAGGCACTCTATACGGACACGATTACGAAAAAAGGTGCTTTGTACGTCTATGATCGCGACGAAGAGGAAGAGGCTTGGGAGCCATTTGCCAATGTCATGAAGAGCCGTAATTATGTGGAGTTTGAAGTGTTTACAAACTTCCGTGGTTTGGAAGAAAAGAAATTTGCTGCTCTAATGCGCAAGGCGGATCGCCGTGATGCTGTATTGACTTCATCTGAGGATATTACACCATTGCTGTCGAAGCTGGACGAACTGGCTGCGATTTACACAGAGGCCCGCAATCAATTGGAATATGAAAAGGTGGAGCTGGCTAACGGAGCGGAACTTTATGCATTCTATGCTCAAATGGCTGGAAAATTAAACGACATCCGCAGAAAGTTGAAGTAAAGTATGAGAGAGCAGCTGTTACGTTATGCGGCTGACTATGCAGCCGCAGAGGACCAATTAATCGGAAGCGGGGATGGACGCAGTAGCATCCATTTCCCGTCCGTGTTTCTTTTTATCGGTGATCGCATGAACCCAGTGATGAACACCATTGCAGATATCAACCGGACCAAGTGGGATAACAGCACGGGAGTAACGTATATTCAGATCCGCTCGCAGGAAGAACATGCGGCTGTAGATCGTTCGGTGGATGCTATTGTTCATACGATAGCGGTACCGGAGGAAAGTGGCCACCAAACGATACGCCGTGACTTGCACCAGGCTTTTTATACACATGAATCGCAGCTAATTGAGCTTAACACCGCGTTGCGCCGGGCTAGTGGACATCTGGCAGATTACGGTCGGTTGTATTCTTCGTTCGAGCGTGTCCATTTGTCGATTTTGACGACAGCGGATGACCCCATGAACGTATTAATCCCTGAAATTACGCTGTTGGCGGAGTATATTTTTGCACAGTCTTTTAAATCGGTACAAATGGATCTGTATGTGTTGGTGAATGAAAGCGATCAGGCTGTCCAATTCGGCTACAGTAGTGCAACGTCCGTTGCTTTCATGCGGGAGCTGGACTATATCCAGAGTCCAGAGTATACGTTTACGGCACCGCTTCATATGACCGAGGACAAATTGACCATTCCAGTATCCCATGCTCCATCACCGTTGTTCGATCTCGTCTATGTGCTGTCCGACAAGAACGAACGCGGCGTAACGGTGCCGAATAGCCTGCGGGAAAGCTGTGACATCATTTGCCACATTCAGCTTCTTAAAAACCGCTATCAGGCAGGAGATTCCTATCGGTCACAGGATGGGGGATACAACAATACATCGTTTAAAAACAACATCATGACGGAATCCGGGCGGCAGGGTTATGTGTCGGCTGGATTTTCCCGAGTCAACCGCCCTAACCAGTCAATCGCACTCACGGTGCTGTATCACTTTTATGTAAAGCTGCTAGAGCGTATGAGAACAGAGCAGGAGTGGGACATACGCGATAAGCTGAATTATTTTGGTTTAGATGCTGCTAAACGCGGTCGCACGCGAAATGATCTCGTTCCTGGTAATGAGGCGATCACGGACATGAGCGCACTGATGACCAGCGGAGCCAGCTACGGCTCCTTGAAGCGCATGACATTACGTGAGGCGGAGGAAGCCTTGTTCGGTCAGGGCTGCGAAGCCTTTTTCCGCGATAACTGTGAACGGATTATGCACAAACGGTTGGGAGATTTTCAGGCGGAATCAGGTCTGCAGTTGGCTGTGAATGCAGCTTCCAAGGAATATCCTGAAATCGGCTTATTCGAGTTGACAGACTGGACGGATGAAAATAAAACAGGAAATGTGCTTACGGCCATTCGGGGGCTGATTCGGGATACGTCCAATGACTTGCAGATTAGTACCGCTGAACTGGACACCCTGTATAGCGGTCAGGTGGAGGACCAGCCTTTTCAACGACTGCCACTCATGGATAAGCATAATGTGCGTAGCTTGATCCGTTACCTGACCGAGACGGTTTACGGGCACAAGCTGCACATGCTGCGGATTCAAGCGGATTTGGAGCTGCTTCGTCGCTATGAACTGGCACTAGAGAAATGGCATGCACAGGCGAAGCATATTACAGTACAGCTTTCCAGCCTGGAGCGTGAACTGCATCAAGCTGCAACGGATAGTATTCGGCAGGCTGATAGTTACACAGGTCAAAACCTGTTCGAGTATTACGAGCGTGTGACGGAGGATGTCATGCGTGAGCTGGAAAGCAAGCGGGGAAAATCTATATTCTTTGATACCCGGCATATGGGGCCTGTATCCGGATTGCTGGACGGGGGCCTGTCCGCATTGGTGGATCGACTTACGCAGACCTGTCGAACCTTGATTCTCAGTTCACAGCCGTTTAATCAGACCTTCGAAGAAGAATTATTGCGGCGTGCCAATGTAGCTGCTGCATATGAAAATCGGCTGGTCGTTCCGAAGGATGAGCTGTTTAAGAAACTGTATCAAACGTTAGAGGAACATGGTGGAATTAACGTACGTTTGCTCGACTATACCCATGAGCATCGGTATGAAGAAAAGTACTTCTTTGGTGACTACGAAGGCGAATTTCTTCCTTATGCGATGGATGTGGACATTACTTCGCGTATTTACAAGCTGGGTTTTGTACATGAGCGTCGCAGCAGCGGGGTGGAAAAGCTGCATTTGATGGGCGGCTTCCATCTGGAGGATCTGATGGTTTACCGCAACGGCAAAACGTATTATGAGACATATACTGCGAATGGTTTCGTGTTTCACGGAATCGACGTGGACCGGTTGCCGGAATTGCGGTAGCCACATATTAATCCTACTTTAATGATGGAAGGAAGCAACGATTCTTATGAAGCAACGTAAATTTAACGTTCTCCTATTACTGTTCGGCTTGTTGGGTGCTGTAGTAGGCTTCATCTTGGGAGAGCTTATTCTTCACAAATTGATAGGGCACTGGCCGCATATCGTCGTGATTGGGCTGTATTTTGGCATCATGGCACTGTGCATTGGCCTAGGTTGTCTGATTGGCGAACTAATTTCGCCACAGTTAAATGGGCATTCATGGCGGCAGCGCTACTCCGGGTTATCCTGGAAGTTACTGGTGCCTGCTACACTAGTGATGTTGTTCGTGGCAGGTCTGCTATTGGAGTTGGGCTATCAGGTTAACCCTGAAGGGCGCAAGAGCGTACAGGACCTCGTGCTTGTGATTGATAATTCCGGGAGTATGCAGCAAACAGATCCCGATAATGAGCGCCTAACGGCTGCCAAGAGTCTGATTGGCCAAATGGATGGAGACAAGCGGGTAGCCATTGTTTCATTTGAATCTGCTGCGCAGTTGGTTCAGCCATTTACTCCCATTGGCACAGATGCAGAGAAGCAAGCGGTTTATTCCAAAATCGATAGTATGCAGACTATAATGTCAGGCGGTACAGAGATCGGGCTTGCTTTGGACGAGACGATCAAAGAGATTGAAACCCAAGGTAATGCAGAAAAAGGTTCTCTCGTTATCATGCTCTCTGATGGCTTTAGCGATCTGGATACCCAGACAGCATTGGCTCCTTATATCGCCCGCCAGATTCCGATTAATACGATCGGGCTGAAACTGGCAGAGTCGGATGGTATAGCCTTATTGCAAAATATTGCTGACCTGACGGGCGGAACTTATTCTAATGTAGCCAATGCCCAAGGACTTACTCAGGCGTTCGGAAAAATATATAACAAAATCGGTGATCGCACACTGGTAACGGAGCGGACAGGTGAGTATGCCGACAGTCTGTATTTTGCCATTTATCGCGTAACGGCGCTGGTCATTATCGGCGCTTTATTGGGATTGGCTCTTGGGCTGATGTTCGATAACCGTTTTCTCGCACGGAATTTTGCGATTGGAGGAGTCCCGGCAGGCTTGCTCGCTGGTTTTATTTTGGAAAAGGGACTATCTGGCTCGCCTATAGGCGACTTGATGATTCGTTTGGTGGCAGCGCTCGTACTGGCAGCCCTTATTGCTGTCTTTTCGCTTGTTCTGCCGATTGCGGAAAATACTCGCCGATCTTCCGGTGGAGGAAGTCAGGGTGCGCCATCAGGACGCCGGAGAGGGGCACCGGAAGCCCCGACGCGCAATCGACGCAGCAGTGGATTTTAGAACGGGAGGCTGGAACTTATGCAGTATAGGGAAGCACAGCCCGGTGATCCTATTATTTCGGAGCTGAGCCACAAAATTGATGACAACCGGGTTGTGTTACGCTGGCAGTGGCCTGAGGGCGCAGCCGTGGTATATATTGCGAAACAATCAGCCGATGCAGGTGTGAATGGGCAAAATGAAGGTGAAGTTTTACCGCCTTTTTCAAGCCTAAAACTTTTTACACGCGAGGAGTATAAGGCTGCTGGCAGCTATCGTGACCGAATTGAAGGCATTGGACGCGTGCGGTATATCGTATATCCAGCTGTTCGGGAGGATGGAGACACTTACGTGATCCGTCAGCAAGACGGAGCCAACCAACTGGAGTTGAGCACGGGGAGGGCTAAAATCAGATATGCAGTTCACCATAAAAAAAGCTGGTTTCGCAGCCGCAAAACCGTCCAGATTCAGGTGACAGCCGAAGTTCCTGTCCCGCAAGAGGCGCTTTGCTACGTGAAGAAGCGCGGGGGTTATCCAGCAGACCGGGACGATGGAACCTTGTATCCGTTCACGGCACCTTTTGCCGCGGGACGGAATGTTTTACCCTCTGTTGAAGTGGGGGGAGATGAATATGTGCGGCTGTTTTTTACGGATGGCCAGAAATATGGCACGGTATATGAATTAGTCCCTGAATGAAAGGAGGCCGCAACCGATGAGTTTTCTTAGCAATTTATTCAGAAGAAAGCCACAGGCAGCGCCAAGGCCGTTATTTTATGATATTGTGTGCCCTTATTGCTTTAGTAAATTTTCCCCGGAGGAAGTGGTATTCCGTGCTTCTCATCACCGTGAAGATGACGAGGACTACGCTTTGGGTGAAGATGAGCTGTTGAACAAATATCGGGAGCGTTTTGGTTTGGACAGTGTGCATGATATGGAGGCGATTTTGCATCCCCATGATGTCCCTGAGGAACATCGATTGTATTCTGATCATGTACTGACAGGACTGACCGACCGTTATGGCGAGCTGACGCGTCACCGACTGTGCCCGCACTGCCATAACGAACTGCCCGTGACCGCGGGTAAGGTGCCTAGCAATATCATTTCGATCATTGGAGCTTCGCAGGCGGGGAAATCTGTTTATATGACCTCACTGATTCACACGTTGCAGCATGTTACGGCCGATCATTTTGACGCGGCTTGCATGCCGCTCAATGCAGAGATCAGCCGAAAGTTCCGCACCATGTATGAGGAACCCCTATTTGAACGAGGGGATCTGCTTACATCGACACAAAAAGAAAAGATGCAGGAGCCTTTTATCTTCCAGTTTGTATTTAAGGATGAGGAAAAGCCGCCACTGACGCTGGTATTTTTTGATGTCGCCGGTGAGGGAATGGTAGATCAGGACTATCTGGGACTGCATGGACAGCATATTAAGAATTCTGCAGGTATTCTCTTTATGGTCGATCCACTGCAAATCCGCTCTATTCGGGAGCGCATTAAGATTAACCTTGGCGATAAGCCGGGTGAATGGGTCTCGCAATATGATGAACCGCGTGATGTCGTACTTACGATGTTCGGCGATTTTATCGCTTATCAGGAAAAAGGGAAAACGGACATTCCGACCGCTGTCGTCCTGACCAAAAGTGATATGCTTACTGCGTTGGCAGATGAAGAAGGCACATACATCAAGACGAACAGCAATATTTTTAATCCGATGGAGCATCGCAAATATATGGATTTGGATGAGTTCGCGAACATTGATGGCGAAGTTCGACGCTTCATCGAAAAGGTGGATAAGCCGTTCAAGGGCACGATGGATGTATATTTTACGGATACGGCCTATTTCGCAGTTTCCGCGCTGGGTAGCAATCCGGTGGAGCAAAAGCTGCAAGGGTTGGTTAGTCCGATCCGTGTGGATGAGCCATTCATTTGGCTGCTTTATAAGTTGAAGTACATTGAGGGGAGAGAATCACAGTGAGTTATTCTACCTCTCATTTAATACAACAGCAGATGTACACACGGGAACGGCGTGGTATTTTCCGTTCTACGGAAGGCTTCGATACAGTGGCTAATTCCAAAGGATTGGATGCTTCTTTTATTAAAAAGGTGCTCCATCCCTTATGTGTATATGATGCGCCTGCTGCTTTGACGGCGCGTGGTGAGAAACAGGAAAGCGTCTATCCGGAAGCTATACATCTGGTACGGACGGAGTCCGGGGATGTAGTGCTTGGCCGCAGTATTTATAAGGCCGCGGATTTTACTGGGCTGCGGAGCGCCTTTTTCACGCACAACTATGTGATTCCAGCCGGACATGGTGAATCTCCGTCTGACTATAAGCAGTGGCTGAACACATCCTTTGTTGATACCTATGATATTGAGCAGGGAACGGATTTGCCGGAATTGGAGCGTCTACCGGGTGGAAGTGTATTTCCGGCTGTTGACCCGTCTACAGTGCTGACTCAATTACAGCTGAGCGAAGAAGTGTTCAAACAGCTTTTATACGCAGTCATGATGTCCGCAGCAGGTCGCAAAAAGGTATATGTAGCGCTGAATGTTCCTGTAGAAGCGGTCGGATCTTCAGCCAAGCAGCTACTGGGTGTGCTGTATGCGGCACTGCCTTATGCATTTCGTAACAGACTCGGATTTCTTACATATGCACAGGAACCGAACAGCAGAAAAGGCATTCACTTGATGTTCGTTGAGCCTTTTAGTTTGCGTCCCGGTGATCGGAATGTGGAAAAGGACTTTGTATTTGACCTGTCTAACCATAGTCGAATACTTAATGTGGATGCAGAGCAGGTGAGACAGCCGTATTTTGACTGGATTGTTCGTACGTTGCTGAATGGTGAGACGCCGGACGATTTCTTCAAATTTGCCGAGCAAATGCTGACAGGTATGGAGGCCGGGCGTGATTTGACGCCATCCAGCTATCATGAGCTCATTACGTTGTACAGAATTGAGCAGGGAGAGCGGGCATTATACAACGAACAACGAATCGCTGTGTTACGAAGCTTGACTGATTATTTATCGCCACCCGATGCGCTGCCACGTAAAATGAGGCTGAATGATCTGTTTCTGTCGTTTTTTGATCATGAATTTGATCGGGTGAAGGATGGATATATTCCAGACGTAGGTCTAGTCGATAGTTTCAAGGACTATTATAAAGTTCATGCACGCAGCAGCGAAAATCGGTTGGTGGAATATTTAATCCGTTCGCTAAACAATGCTTATACTGCCAGAAATACGGAAGCAGTCACGTATATTTATCATACGATTGAAGAAAATCCATCATTAGGCAAGGCATATTTTACGAAAGTGTTGGGTAATCCAGCACTTACAAAAATGCTGTTCATTCCCTACATGGACAGTCAGATGAAAAGAACACCGGATGCCAAGGGACTGCTGGCTGTTGTGCACGAATGGGGCAGTCGGTATATCGAAGTGTCGGCGAATGCCGATTTTCAGCTTTTGGCAGAATCTGCGCTGATGGGCAGACTGCGTGCCGAAAGAAAACCAGTAGAGGCTGTGGCTGCCATTCACCAACGCTTGCGTCAATGGGACAGCAACTCTGCCGTAGGCAAACTGTCCCCGTTGGAGCAATCTGGATTGACAGAGCGCTTGCAGGAAGCGTCGGATCGGTATTTACTTACCGAAGTAGAGCTAAAAGAGATATCACCCGATCAGGTCGTACAGATTCCCTTTTTTACACGGCCCGATTTGGTGCAGTGGGTTGGAAAGCTGCCTGCTCCTCTCAAGGGACAAGCAGTGCGATTGATTGCGGCTTACGATTGGTTTAATACAGAGGAACCGGAACCGTCGGTGCTGGACGGCCTGGAGCCTGGCGAAGTAGAAAAGGTACAGGATTGGGCTTATGGCTGGCTGCCCCAGCAGCTTGCGGAAGGCCATTTTGCCCGTCTGTTGCCTGCTTTCTATCGTTCTGACGGGCCGGGAGAAGGAATATTGGACTTCGCTCGCCTAGTCGGTTCGATCCGCAAATGGGCGAAGGATAACGATACGATGTACCGTTTTATCCGATGGTCAGAGGAACACCCCGAGTTTGCTACTCCACGTGGCGGTTTCGAACCGGCGTATCGACGTGCGCTACTTCTATTCTTCCAAAAGGAAGGACGAGAGGGATTGCACAAAAAAACGCTGTGGCGTCAATATTTTGAACCTGCAAAGCCTGCTTTTAAAAATTTCTATTTGGCAGCAAAGCGGGAGACGGACACGCCCTTGGTCAAAACACTTCGTCGTTTCCGTAAAGGTGGGGTGATTTCCGGGATTGTGCTGATTGTCATTGTAGGTACGCTAGGTGGCCTTAAAGCAACCGGAGTGATCGGATCTGTTGACACACCTGCGCCTGTTGCTGCTCCGAAGCCTGTACAACAGCCTGTAGAGCCTACAGTGCCCGTAAAAGAGGAGCCTACGGCGATAGTGACACATGTGCCTAATACCAAGTCCACTACGAAAATGGTCAAGCTGTTGTTTGCGTTTCAGACATCGACAGAGCAGGCAGAATTTAAGCCTAAGAAGCTCGTCATTGTCGGGGCGGATCAACAGGAGCACTTATACGAAAATTTTACGCTTGCTGAACAGAACGACAAGGAAGTAGCCATTAAAGCGAACAATGATCCATCCAGTGACGTAAATATTGGGAACCCCACCACAAAAAGCACGACAGCAGATGGACAATCCACGGACAGTGGTTCCACAGCTCGTGGTGGTACATCCAGCGGAAAAAGCGGCGATCAGTCTGGAGCAGTGACAGACAATACGGACGGAGGCTCGACTTCAGAGATTTCTACTGAGGGTAGTGGTAATGGAACCAACACAGACACTGACGCACCATCGGAGTATGATCTGAAGAAGTATCCTTATCGTACGCTGTTGACCATTTGGCAACGGCTGGAGCTGAATGATGCTAGTACGGTTACCGTTGATGGAGAAGAATATCCGCTAGTTCAAGTGAAAACTGCAGACTAAGCAACAATAAAACAGTAATGAATGATGAATGAAGTAAAAGACGGGTTTCCTTCAAGGGCTCGTCTTTTATTATGCCTATATTTCCATAAAGGATGAATTCAAAATTTGAAATTCACCTTATCTAATAAAACATCATTTTACGAAAGTATTGACACCAACTAGGCAGCTGATTAAAATTAGTTGGAATTCAAACTATTGAAATTAGATAGATATGGAGGTTAGTAGTGAGATGGGAAGTGAGGTGTATCCCGTTTGTCTTCCTTGGGAGGAAGAGAGTACGATGTATTTAATTAAATGGATTTTCACTACCGTCCGGCGCGAAATTGAAACAGCACTGCGCCCTTTGGGGCTCACCTCCCCACAATCGCAGACGCTCTATATACTGGCGATGTCGCCTGGAGTCACCAATACGGATTTGGAAAAGCTATTGCTTATTGATAAATCAAGCGTTACCAGCCTGGTTAACGGGATCGTTAAGAAAAACTGGGCAGTACGCAAAAGTCACCCGGAAGATGCACGAATGAAGCAAATCTATTTGACTGAGGAAGGTTTGGAGATTCACAAGACAGCTGAACGTACCATTGAGGCAATTAAAAGCTCGGTAGGTGAAACGTTATCTGTCGGAGAATCGGAGACGCTGCGCGGCCTGCTTAAAAAAATTCTCCACGATTACCGTTATGCGAACACCCGCGTTTGAGCGGATATATAGAGAGTTTGCCCGGATAGGGATATTCAAAAGCAGTGAAATACGATCTTAGATAAGAGGTTTACAGGAGAGGGAGAAAACCAAATGATAAATGAACAAACTTATCCCAATGCGGATAAGCTTATGCGTGTGTTGGCTTTCACACTTGTTTTTTCAGTGATGAACGCTTTTATGTTTAATGTCGTTATGCCTGTGATTCGGGAGGAGTTTCATATTAGTGCTTCCGATGTAAGTTGGTTGCTGACTGGCTATATGATTGTGTATGCGGTTGGTTCAGTGACCTACGGCAAATTGGCAGATAAATATCGTCTTAAGGATTTGCTGACGTTTGGGATTATCTTTTTTGCACTGGGTTCGCTTATTGGACTGTTGGCCAATCAATTTTGGATGCTCATTGTAGCTCGTTTGCTTCAGGCTGCAGGGGCTGCTGTTATTCCGGCAACTGCTATGATCGTCCCAGTCCGTTATTTCTCGGCTGAAAAAAGAGGACGTGCTTTGGGTGTCACAGCAATCGGCTTGGCGTTAGGTACTGCACTGGCTCCGATTATTTCCGGTTTGATCACAGGCTTTGCAAGCTGGCGTTTTTTGTTCGTCATTTCCATGCTGCCACTGATCGCATTGCCGTTCTTTCGTAAATATTTGGACGATCAGCGTGGAGAGGATCAGAAGTTCGATTTTCTTGGTGGATTATTGCTGGGTGGAACAGTAGCCTTCTTGTTACTTTCGATTTCGCAAACCAATATGATGTTTTTTCTGCTCGGTATGGTGTTATTTGCACTGTTTATATGGCGCATTAACACTGCGCATGATCCATTCATCCAGCCGAAGCTGTTCCGTAACAAGCAATATTCATACGGGCTCCTTATCGCTTTTTTAGGGACGGGGATTAGCTTTGGATTGCCGTACTTGGCACCGCAGTTTCTGAACAGTCTCAATCAGCTTACGCCGGCAATAATTGGACTGGTTATGTTTCCGGCTGCTATTGCTTCGGCTCTATTGGGTAAAAGAGGGGGGCGTTTGGCGGATAGTAAAGGAAATTCGTTTCTCGTCTATACAGCTGTATCGCTTTTGTTCATCTGTTTTATCAGCTTGTCTACGTTTGTGGGTGCATCTCCGTATCTGATTTTATTTTTGCTTATTTTCGGAAACGTAGGTCAGACCTTCATGCAAATTGCCATGTCCAACACGATTTCTCGTACCTTGTCGAAAGACCAGATTGGTGTTGGAATGGGGCTGCTATCTCTGCTGAATTTCATTGCCGGAGCGATCACGACAAGTATTTTGGGCAAAACGCTGGATAGTTCGTCGTCCTTTCATTTGAATCCTGTCGTATCTAATGTGCAGGTGTTCAATTTTAGCAATATTTTTACGGTGCTTGCACTGATTGCGCTTGTGACGATGGGACTTTATGCGTTGCAATTCCGAAGGGGTTCACGCCGTAATACGCCTGCTGTTGAACAAGGATAAACATTTGATGCAAACTCATGCCAAAACAAGGGTATAATATAGAAGGAAAAGTTCATCTATGGAAGGACGGAGTGTCCAGCATGACAAGAAACCTTCAATATGTGCCCTATGGTTATGAGCCTCCGATCGAGACGCATAAAGGGACCATGGTTTACTATGATACGTTCGAGCAGATTACAGCCAGAGAGCTGGAGCTTTTTGCCGAAACGGGGGCTGCATTATCTTTTACAAAGCTGGTGCTGTATCCGCTACATGAAGAAACCGTCAGAAGAATGTGGAAGCAGCCGGTACGTTCGTATTACAAGCGGGTGGACGAGCTGGGAGAGTGGCAGCGGGAGCAGGCTTTGAGTGCTGTTGTGATTGAGAGTTGGGAAGGTAAGCGTAAAAAGTATACGCCGATTGAAGCAGCCATCCGTTTTTTGGCGGAAAAGTATACGACCCCACTTTTTTTGTACATGAGTCCTGAAACTGCAAATTTGTGCGCTTCCTATGCATCGTTTGGAGAATGGATTAGAAATGTCAGATTGCTGCTTTCGAGCGAACCCCAGGAACTTCATCCGAAGCTTGCACAGTACCGTAATCGCTGGAACACGGTAGAAGAAGCGACAAACCGTGACTCTAAGGTTGACAAAGCGGAGCATGAATTATAGAATAGAACTAATCGTAAAAATTACTATTGTAATTGTATACCATGTATTCCAATTAAGGAGGAAGAGAAATGCGCGTAATTGTTACCTTGGCATGCACCGAATCCGGTGATCGCAACTATACAACAACCAAGAACAAAAGAAATCATCCGGAGCGTCTTGAAATGAAAAAATACTCTCCGCGTCTGAAAAAGTACACGATCCATCGTGAAACTAGATAATTTGAGGCTTGCTATATAGCAACCTGAATGATCCTGCATCCTGAACGGAGCCTGTAATTCTAATGAATATAGGGCTTCATGAAAGGAGCTGCGGCATGATCTCTCCAGTTAACGATGAAGAAATCGTGTTAAGTTTGCAAAAGCCTGCGTTATGGAACCGGCGAAAACTTGAATTAGTCCAGTGGACAGAGCGTCCAAAGTTAAAGCTTGCACCTAAGAAAACGGCTTTTTTTCAAGGCTGTATGATAGATGCCGAGCTACATGGCACGCTTTGCCTTTTGAATCGAAAGCACGTGGCTACCGAGTTCTCCTGTGCTGGTGTCAGCATTTGGGACGAGCCGGAGGACCATTCACTATATGCTTATATAACGATGAAGGCTGACGAAAGATCCGGAGCGTTCGTGCAATGGGCGATGCGATATATGCGGCATCGTTTGCTTGTCGTTTACGAGCTTGAGCGCAACCGTTATGATCTGTCGTCTTTTTTTCTGGGACATAACCGTTCCTTTTGCCAACTGATGGAGTATTGCGCCAGTACGTTTGAGTTTGAAACTAAAACTATATGAAAGATTAGGTGAAACTAATGAAAAAAGATATTCATCCAACATTGAACAAAGTTATCTTTTTGGACCCTAGCTGTGGATTTACTTTCCTGAGTGCTTCCACTAAATATTCGCAAGAAACGATGGAATGGGAAGATGGCAACACATACCCAGTTATCCGTGTAGATACTAGCTCCGCTTCCCACCCGTTCTTCACTGGTAAACAAAGAAACGTGGATATCGGTGGCCGTGTGGATCGCTTTAACAAAAAATATAACCTTAAGTAAGAACAGTCGAGCGTTATGTTTATGGATTATGCTAATAATCCGTGAACATCGCTTTTTAAAAAACCTCCTGCAGATGCAGGAGGTTTTTTTGTCTTAATCTAGACCTGTCATTTATAGCGAAATGAAGCACTGTTCCCATTGGTCGGTAATGGATGCTTTGTCGAGCTGCTCCCCAATTAGCGTGACATATCCCTGACTCACGGGAAGTGCAGTAGGCTGCCACTCCAAGTGATTTCCTGAAAATTGCAAAAGCATTGTACCTTCCTGAGGAAGCACGCAATAACCTTTCGCTCGAAGCAGTGAGGAACCTAACCCGGTTAGAAAGTTTTCTAATCGTTGTTTTTCGAGTGGCTGAGGAGAATATTGATGCAGCGTTATGCTCTCCAGACGGGAGAACGAATGAGGCTGCTTAGGATCGTGGTTATGACTGTGTGTCGAAATAACTTTGAAAGCCGTACTTCTGGAGACACTACTGGTGCTTCCGATACTTTTGACGGGAATGGGGACGAACGGTGCATCTGCATCAGTGAGCTGGACCTGTGCAGGTGCTGGTTGAGGTGTCTGTGCAGGTGCTGGTTGAGGTGTCTGTGCAGGTTTCGCGGCAACGGATGCGGAGGCCAGAACAGGCTCTAGTAGTGGTTCAAGGTCAACTCGGCTATATTCAGTAGTTTGCAGCTTGGCCGTATCGTTGAGCTTGCGGATGCTCTTGACGACCTTCGTCACTTCACGGCTGCTTGCTGCATCCGTCTTGTTCACCACAATGAAGTCTGCGGTGCGCAGCTGTCCGTGCAGGGTGCGAACCAGTTCTTTATCAGCCGTAAAGCGGCTGTTGTATTCATGGAACAGCTCAGCATCCACAACACTGATGCTGTGAACCAGATAAAGCCGATCTGCCAGTAGAGGGGAGCGAAGCTCCTCCAGTACTTGTTCGGGGTTGGCTACCCCGGTGGTTTCCATGAAGATCAGATCTGGCTCCTGGCTGAGCAGGGTATGCAGAGCCCCTGCCAGCTCATTTCTTTTGCTGCAACAAATGCAGCCTTCTAGCAATCCTTCTACTGTTACGTCAGGCATTTCCTCTGAAATTATAGCGCTGTCTACATCATATTCGCCCATTTCGTTCATTAAAACAGCAGCACGAAGGGGGATTTGGCGAGTATGGGCTAATAGGCGCAAAAGTAGTGTTGTTTTGCCGCTTCCAAGAAAACCACTGATTAAAATAACAGGAACTTTATTCATCATTTTTCCTCCTTGGTGGGTTTAGTGTGCTGTGTTCAAGCGATCAAAGGTAGCTACCGAGTCTGCTTGGGTATAGACATAAGGGGATTCTGGCTGCTCGACAGCGGTTATTTTTTCGGATCGAATTTCAAGTACGGGAGCGTTGCCCTTTTGTGTGGCATGCAGTGTTCCTTCAATGGTCACCCAGGTATCCTTGTCAAAGGACGGGGCTTTCTGGGATTGGACGATGATCCCGAATGGCATGGCATCGGCAGTACAACACATGACGAGGAATCTTCCTACTGCAAATAGGCCTTTACCCGGCAGGTTGTCGTCTTTATAGACAAAGCCTGTCACCTGTACTTTTTTTCCTTCAAAAGCTTGTTTATATAATTCAATGGCTCCAATAGTTTCGGAAAAAATCTCTGGCTTGATCTGTATGATAGGTTGCTGATACAGGCGTTTCGCCAGCTCAGCGAATTCTACATTGTACTTATCAGGCGGAACGAACAGCTTATCCAGCGTTTCCTGACTCCATTTTCCCTCTGGAGGGGACGAAGTTGGGACAGAAGATGCAGTTGATAAAAGGGAGGAGGTGGATGCTTTTGTGATCTGTGTATCCGTTTTTCGTCGGATATCCGGGTTGGGATACGTGAAGGACATGCCTTTTTTGGCGGCCATATCACTACCAAGTGCCTGATTGGGCAGCAGAGAACCGAACAGGAGCGGGATGAGCAGCATTCCATATACGAGTGTTTTTTTGAACCAGCTTTGCGGCAACGGATGCTCACAATCACATACATCCTCACCGTCCCGCTCCCCGATGATTCCGTGCCATGCCATCGCCAATGCGATGAACAAGAGTGGTACAGGACAGAGTAGGAGCAGCTTTTGCATATGGGGAGCCAAGTAGTAATGAAGTGCATTCGTGCGGCTTAATGAGACGATGTACACAGCCAATCCGATCAGGAGCAAGGAGCGCATGCCGTATTGCCAGCGAATGCTAAAGGTTGAATTCACGTTTGTATTCACCTCCCTAATAACCATTCAGCAGCTATAGAACCCACTAGAACGAGTGAAACAATGAGCAAGCCCAGGATGGCGACAAATTTGGTGCGGAAGGTGCTTAGCAGCATGAGCGTGCCTTTGAAGTCTAGCATCGGACCGAGTACAAGAAAGGCTGCCAGCGGACCCAGTGTAAAGGTATGTGAAAAAGCAGTGGCTACAAAGGCATCGGAGGTGGAACACAGCGACAGTATGTAGGCAAAACCCATCATAAAGGCGTACGATCCAACCGTTCCGTTGCTTAACGAAAGCAGTTCATCGCGTGGGATGAAGGTTTGAATGCAGGCTGTTAATAGTGCGCCGATAATGAGATATTTACTCATGTCCAAAAACTCGTCACCAGCATGTACAAAAAAGCCCCGCCATGTGCGAGTATGCCGATGAGTCTGATTGTTCTGCTTTTGCTGGTTAAAAGAGAGCAACGACCGTTTGAGCGGATGCACTCGTACAAAGGCATACACGATCAGCCCGATGATCGCGGAGACGGCAAAAGCCAAACCCATTCGAACGGCAGTGACCTCGGGATGGGAAGGGAAAGCCATCATCGTCGCAGCCAGTACCACGGGATTGATAATGGGCCCGCTTAAAATAAAAGTGATACCCATATAGGCAGGCATTCCCTTGAGCATTAATTGCCGAACGACAGGGATCATGCCGCATTCACAGATGGGAAATAGCATACCTAGTAAGGAGGCCAGCAGGACACCCGGTACAGGATGCGCAGGCGCTATTTTGCGAATCCATGTCTCCGGTACAAGCCACTGCAAAAGGGATGAGACGAGTACACCGATAAGGAGAAACGGAACAGCTTCCAGAAAAATGCCCATAAATACCGTTTTTAACGGTTGCAGCTGGCCCATATCTAACAAACGAAGCCACTGGGGAGATAGCGTGACAAGCACAGGGATGAGAAAGGCAAACGGAATTATAAAAGGCAGCATCTTCAACAGCGTACTGTTTTTCATTCCACGTCTCCTTGGGAATAAGGGTTCTTATCTACATCCTATGTCTGTAGAGGGACAATCATGCCCGCTGGATTGTGCTTGTCTCACCTCCTATATTGACAATTCAAAGAGTGGTCATATATATTTATGTTTGTTATTAGTAATTATTACGATTAAATTTCGATAAATGATTGCAAGAAGGAAACTTTTACGGTACGATCCATATTAAATGTTGCAAAGACAAGGAGGGGTTATATGATACCGATTGTTGTTTTATCCGGTTTTTTGGGTAGCGGTAAAACCACTCTTCTTCAGCATGCGCTGGCTTACTACAAGGAGAAGGGCCTCAAGCCAGCCATTTTGATGAATGAGTTGGGTGATGTTAATCTGGACGGCAGTTTGGTGAATGGCCAAGCACCCATGAAGGAAATGCTCAGCGGTTGTATATGCTGTACCATTCGCGGGGATTTGGGCGTCGAGCTCATGAATCTTGCTGATGAATATAAGCCGGACGTGATTATTGTAGAATGTACCGGAGTGGCTAACCCGATGGAGATTGTAGATGCAGTGACAGACGCCTCCATTTATTCTTCTATGATTTTACAATCCGTTATCACGGTCATAGACTCGCGTCAATTTCTGGATTTTGCCTCGGGGAACGAGAGAAGCAAGTCGCTTCGTTTGATGCAGGATCAGCTTCGGTGCGCTTCCAAACTGATTATTAACAAGACCGATTTATTGGCTGCGGGCGAGTTGCAGAAAGTACAGGCCCTCGTAAAAGAGTTAAATCCATATGCTTTGACTGTGAGCACGCAACGAAGTGACGTGGACGCGGGTATTTTTTTCTCCACTCAAGGAGAGGAGCGTATGGACGTTTCGCGGCATAAGGAATCCGCAGTTGATATTAAGAGTAAACATTCTCATTCGGAAAATCATTTGCAGACGTATGATCATGATAACCATACAGATCATCATGATCATGATCACCGTGATCACGCCCATGGCCACGAACATGGGGAGCATTATCATTCCTACGACCATGTAGTTGTTCACACGCATTTCTTTGGACAACCTGTGCCACGATCCGAGTTTGAACAGTTGTTCCGCAGTTTGCCAGCTGAAATTTACCGGGCCAAAGGAATTGTGCGGTTTCTGGAATCAGAGGGCCAGATGATGTTTCAATTTGCCTATCGGGAGCTGGAAATCATTCCGATCCGCCCGCAAAAGCCAGTGAACGATGTAGCGGTTGTCATGGGTGAGAATTTCTCTGCTTCCGAGATCGAGGAACAATTGAGAAAGTTGGAAGCTGCCGAAAAGCCATTGAGTAGTAGTTCATGACTTCGAGAACGAGCAACCTTAATCCATCACAACATAATTCTCGCGCACACCTAGCGGGCAAGCCTACTTGGGGATTTACAACAATTCTGCTGCTGACTGCTGGACTGTTGCTTTCGGTCACACTCGCGGTTATGCTGGGTCCTGTAGCTGTCACACCGGGGACGATATGGCGAATTGCACTGTCCCATCTTCCCTGGCTGGACCAGTGGATACCCGTGACATGGACCAAGCCTGAGCAATATATCGTTTGGGAAATCCGCTTTCCACGCGTGCTGCTAGGTGTTGTCGTAGGAGCAGGACTTGCTGTTACAGGAGCGACTATACAGGCATTAATCCGTAATTCGTTAGCAGATCCCTATATTTTAGGAGTCTCGTCTGGGGCTTCGGTAACAGCCACGTTGGTGATTGTGTTCGGAGCTTTCGGATTTTTAGGACGACTTGCGCTGCCTTTATCTGCTTTTATAGGTTCGTTAACTGCAATGCTTATGGTGTTCGCGTTAGCCCGTGTGGCTGGGAGCATATCGACGACCCGCTTATTGCTGGCAGGGGTGGCGGTGTCTATGATGCTGTCGGCAGTGACTAGCTTTATCGTTACGATGGCCCCGAATGAAAAAGGCATTCGTGACGCGATGTATTGGATGATGGGAAGTCTGGCAGGTGCTCAATGGGATACGCTTTTTATTCCAAGCCTCATTGTAGCCGTTGGAACGGCTGTGCTCCTGACCCGATACCGTTCGCTGAATGCTTTGCTAACGGGTGAAGAGACCGCAGTAACGCTCGGTGTGAACGTACAGGCGTTCCGCGTATTACTGGTTGTTGTGGCGTCTCTTTTAACCGGGGCAGTCGTATCAGTTAGTGGCTCGATTGGCTTTGTCGGGCTTATGATTCCGCACATCGTTAGGCTGATAGTGGGATCAGATCATCGGCGTGTACTGCCTGTCAGTCTGTTGGCGGGAGCTATTTTTGTCGTGTGGGCTGATGTATGTGCCCGGCTCGTGCTGGCTCCACAGGAGCTGCCGATTGGTATTGTGACGGCTGTGTGCGGAGGACCCTTTTTTGTGTGGCTGCTGCGTCGTAGTTCCTACTCGTTTGGAGGCGAAAAATGAATATAGAAGTCGAATGCGTGACCTTCAGTATTCACGACAAACGGCTGATCGACGGCATCTGTCTCCAGGTAAAAGCAGGGGAGCTGGTCGGATTGATCGGTCCGAATGGCAGCGGGAAATCGACGTTGCTCAAAAATATGTATCGTGTGCTAAAGCCTGACAGTGGTTTGGTTACGTTGGATGGCCAGGATATGCTGCGGATGAAGTATAAAGAGACGGCCCGACAAATGGCAGTGGTGAGTCAGGATGCGCCGCAAACGTTTGATTTTTCAGTACGGGACATCGTGCTGATGGGGCGCCATCCGCATAAGAAACTGCTGGAAGCAGATACTGTCGTCGATCATGAACTGGTCGAGCAGGCGCTGGAGCGGGTAGGCATGGATGCTCAGGCGGATCAGGACTTTGCCACCTTGTCCGGCGGAGAAAAGCAACGGGTATTGATCGCCAGAGCTTTGGCCGGGCAGGCGAGATTTCTTGTTTTGGATGAGCCGACGAATCATCTGGATATCAGGTATCAGTTGCAAATTTTGGATTTGGTCAAAACACTTCGGATAACTACGCTAGCTGCACTACATGATTTGAATTTGGCGGCATTTTATTGTGATCGAATGTATGTATTAAAAGAAGGCAAAGTGGTAGCCTCTGGCATAACGGAGGATGTGCTTCAGCCAGACCTGCTGTGGAGTGTATTCGGTGTGGAGACAGAAATCTGCATTCATCCAAAAACCGGGAAGCCGAATATTACCTTTTTACCGGATTCTCTCAGGAGAGGAGGCTATCCATAACGTCAACAGAAAAGGTGATACGATGAGGTAAGATATACTACAAATAAAAGAGGAGACGGTACATATGAAAAAATATAGCAAGCCCGCGTTACCGCTGGTTATGCTCGCTTTGGCGATGATGCTGTTGTTATCAGCCTGCGCAGCAGGAAACACAGCTCAAACAAGCGATCCATTGGCAAACGGGCAGCAACCTGCCGCATTGCAATCGGCAACCAATAAGACGTTGGTAGAGCTTGAGAACATGGGCGTTAAAATGGTATTTCCCGAGGCGCCCAAACGCGCGGTTACATTGAACCAGCATGCGACTGAGGTTATGCTGGCTCTTGGACTGGAATCCTCTATGGTAGGAACTGCGTATTTGGATGATCAGATTTTGCCAAAATATAAGGCTCAATATGACAAAATCCCGGTACTGGCCGGACAATATCCGTCCAAAGAGGTGTTTATGGCCGCTGCACCGGATTTTGCCTATGCGGGCTGGAAGAGTGCCTTTAATGATAAAAATCTGGGTTCCCGTGAGGAGCTAGCCAAACAAGGGGTGCTGACCTATGTACAGGAGTCCTCCAATAAACCGGGTCCCACGTTAGAAGATGTGTATCAGGATATACTAAATATTGGGCGTATTTTCAGGGTTGAGGAGCGTGCAGAAAAGCTGGTAAATGACATTCGTGAACAAGTGCAGTCCATTCAGACTCAAATTGGTATTGTTGAACAGCCACCCAAGGTGTTTGTCTATGACAGCGGAGAAGACAAGCCCTTTACGGCTGCCAACAATTACCTAACGTCTTTGATTGAAAGTGTGAAGGCGAAAAATATTTTTGATGATATCGACAAAAGTTTTACCGAGGTAAGCTGGGAAGAGGTTGTGAACCGTAATCCTGACGTCATTGTCATTCTCGACTATGGTGATACTTCACTGGCGGATAAAGAGAAGCTGCTCCTGAGCAAGCCTGCGCTGGCTGGTGTGGAAGCGATCAAAAACAAACGGTTTATAGTACTGCCATTATCCGCAGCGGCTGAAGGCGTGCGCGCTCCGATCGCGTTGAAAACCTTGGCGGCAGGCTTATACCCGGACAAGGTGAAGTAAACAAACAAAAGAGTTTCCAAAACATTGACGAACCTTGCCTAAACTGTTAAACTTGCTAATGCGTAAAGGTTACGTTTATCAAACGCTTATTTTTTTATTACCAAATCGTAATAATTACGGTAGATGGTTTAATGATCATAAACGACCTGGAGAATCTGCGCAAATGATGATCGCTCAGATGGCTCCAGGCTTTTTAAAGGAAAAGGAGATTTGCGTCATGTTATTGGCCTCATTGGAACAGGTCACATTTGGCTACGGAGACGTTCCTAACTTGGTGGATGCCAATGTTGAAATTTTTTCGGGAGAATTTGTAGCTATTACCGGACCGAATGGTGCTTCCAAATCAACCATGCTCAAACTGTTGCTCGGCTTGCTTCAGCCTTGGAAGGGCAAGGTGTTCATGTCTAACCGTACAGGTGAAGGCAAAAAGCTCGTTGTCGGATTTGTATCCCAACAAATTGCTGCTTTCAATGGCGGATTTCCAAGTACGATTTTGGAATTTGTCCGTTCAGGAAGATATACTCATGGCTCTTGGTTACGCCGTATGCGGTCTGAGGATCATGATCTGACTGAGCAGGCGCTGCGTCAAGTAGGCATGTGGGATTTGCGTCACCGTAAAATCGGAGAATTGTCGGGTGGACAGAAGCAGCGTATTTGTGTGGCAAGAGCACTCGCTCAGGAATCGGATTTGCTCATTTTGGATGAGCCTACGACCGGAATGGATCAGGAAAGCCGCCATCATTTCTACGATCTGATGAATCAGCAGGTTAAGGAATATGGAAGAACTGTGGTCATGGTGACCCATGGACTATCGGAAGTGCAACATTATCTGGATCGAATTATTGAGCTTGAGAGGAAGGAAGATGGCGGATGGAAATGCTGCACTACGACTTCATGCAGCGGGCATTTTGTGCCGGTGGGGTAATTGCACTGCTGGCCTCGGTGCTTGGAGTATACCTGATGCTACGGCGTCAGGCTCTCATGGCGGACATGCTATCGCATGTATCGCTGGCAGGGGTGGCAGCGGGTGCCTATTTAGGCATTAACCCAACGATAACTGGATTTATTGTTGCCGTAATCGGCGCGATTATCGTTGAATACGTCCGCAGGTCTTATAAAACATATAGTGAGATATCTGTGGCTATTATTATGGTAGGTGGCCTCTCGACGGCCGTTATTTTAATGAATCTGAATCAGAGCATCAACAAAGGGTTTTCCGCTTATTTGTTCGGTTCGGTAGTAGCGGTCAATCAGACAGAGCTGATGTTGATGATTGTAGTGGCTGTGATCGGAGGTATTTTCTTTTTTGTATTCCGGCGTCCATTGTATCAGATTACCTTTGATGAAGAAACGGCGAAGACTAATGGTCTTCCTGTCAAGTCCATCTCATTTGCATTTAGTATTTTAACAGGGATGATTGTAGCTGCTGCAATGCCGATTGTCGGTGTACTGCTTGTCTCCTCACTCATCGTGCTCCCTGCGGCGCTGGCGATTCGAATCGCACCGAGCTTCGCGGCAGCCATCTGGATATCTATGATCACTGCATTGATCGGCGTATTTATGGGTTTAACGGCGTCGTATGAACTTAGTACACCCCCAGGGGGGACAATTGCCATGGTGCTGTTATTATTCCTGATCGTAGGAGCTGGTATTCAAAAGCTGGTCCGTAAGCTGGGCAAGCAGCAGGCTTCCCGACGGAAGAATGCGACAGGCCAGTGAGTGTAATTACAGTGAGAGTGACTAAAAACTAACACATAAAGGAGTAATGAATATGAATACATGGTTCAAAAAATCATTTGTATTGTCTGCGGGACTAGCACTTATTTTGTCTGGCTGCGGAGCCAAATCTGATAATACAGCTACAAATGCTTCCCAAACCGAGCCGAATGCGGCACAAACAGCAGACAAGCTGAATGTGGTCACCACTTTTTATCCAATGTATGAATTTACCAAGCAAGTTGCTGGAGACCATGCTAACGTAACCGCGTTGATTCCTGCCGGTGCTGAGCCGCATGACTGGGAACCAAGCGCCAAAGATATGGCAGAGGTTAAGGATGCTGACGTATTTGTTTATAACGGTATCGTCGAAGGTTGGGCAGAACAGGCTTTGAGCAGCGCGTCCAACGATAAGCGTGTTGTAGTTGAAGCGAGCAAAGGGTTAAACCTGATGGAAGGCACTGCTGAGGAGGAAGAAGGAGAAGAAGCACACGCAAAGGAAGGCCATGATCACGATCATGTGCTGGACCCTCATGTATGGCTTAATCCAGTCTTGGCCCAAAAAGAAGTAGAGTCCATTGAAGCAGGGCTTGTGGCAGCCGATCCGGCAAACAAAGCTGATTATGAGAAAAACGCTGATGCTTATATCGCCAAGCTAAAAGAGCTGGATAACGAGTTCAAAACAGGTCTGAAAGATGTAAAACGTAAAGACTTTATTACACAGCATGCTGCTTTTGGTTATTTGGCTAAGCAATATGGTCTGACCCAAGTACCCATTGCCGGATTATCTCCGGAACAAGAGCCTACACCAGACAAGCTGGCGGGTATTATCAAATTTGCTAAAGAAAATAATGTTAAAACGATTTTCTTCGAAACTCTTGTTGATCCGAAGGTCGCTGAGACCGTAGCTACTGAAATCGGTTCAAAAACCGATGTACTGAATCCGCTCGAAGGATTGACGGATGAAGACAAACAGAAGAACCTGGATTACCTTGGTGTGATGAAAAACAATCTGGAGGCTTTGAAAAAAGCTCTGAATGAATAAGGAATTCTTAAACGAATAAGTTTAAAAACTGACGTCGGAATGATACCGGCGTCAGTTTTTTTATAACTATCTAAGAAGATTGTACTTTTTGGGCTAGTGCTCTAGATTCAGTAGATATATAGTCCTTTGTAATTTGCTTTTCAGAAATGATTTACGTCATTGTGAAACGTTTTTTTGAAAACTAATTCTGTAGTAGCTAGTTTCAAATTTCTTTTATAATTCATTGGTAGCGTTTTTATTTTTACAGATTCTTTCTATTAATATTACTAGTTTATTCACCGATATTGAAGTTTGGGCGTGCATATCATTTGACAACGGATTGGAGAGGTTAATTTGGCAACAGTTATAGTAGTGGATGACTCTTTATTTATGCGTTCTGTGCTTAAGGATATTCTTTTGGATTTAGGTCACGCTGTTATTGCGGAAGCAGAAAATGGGTATGATGCTGTTTTGAAATACGCACACTTTCGTCCCGATTTAATCACCATGGATATTAATATGCCTAAGATGGACGGACTTGAGGCTGTTAAAAAGATTGTAGAGCTTGATCCCCAAGCCAATATTTTGATGTGTTCTGCTTTGGGGCAGCAGGAAGCGATTATAAAAGCATTTCAGGCAGGTGCAAAAGACTTTATTGTTAAACCATTTGAGATGGAAAGGGTCGTGAATGCAGTCACAAAAATGCTGGGGAGTTAAGGAATCAAGATTTTTAATACATAAATATTGAACATGTTAAAGCGAGAATTCCATGCTTATTTTCACGAATATGGAGATGAATAGGATGAGCAATCGAGTGTTGTCTCAAAAAGTATTTATAGACGAACTGATCGCTACGATCAAGAATGGAGGGCTTGTCCCTGTAAATTATGAACACCTCGTCAGCGAACAAAGGGAAAGAATGGATGCTCTTAACAATGAACTTACCCTTCGTATTGAGGGATTAGAGACCGACTTGATCTCTGCTTCGACACATTCCATTCCTTTTGCCAATGGCGAAATTATGTTTCTTGCTCGCTATATTGTACTCATTGGGGATCATACCGAGGGATACTTTGTGTTCTATCGAGCAGAAGACTGTGAAAGTCCAGAGGAATATCAGTTTTTAACAAGCTCTTATCAACTTCCGCATTTATTACTTGAATTATCTCTTTCTTTAAAAGAACATGGTACTAATGAGCCGCTTGATATTCTGACTTATTGGAATGGCCCTGTCTATCCGCTGAAAGATTTGAATAAAGAAGATATTAAGCTATCCACCTATGAATTTTAAAGTGAGGAGATGGGA
This sequence comes from Paenibacillus sp. FSL P2-0322, assembly GCF_037975315.1. Taxonomy (NCBI): domain Bacteria; kingdom Bacillati; phylum Bacillota; class Bacilli; order Caryophanales; family Paenibacillaceae; genus Paenibacillus; species Paenibacillus sp. FSL P2-0322. The sequence continues at coordinate 2,539,606 of NZ_CP150243.1, forward strand.
TTAGGGGCATCGAGGTTTGGTAATTACTTATACAAAGGAGTTGAAAAATCAATGATTAGTAAAGTCGGTCAAATTATGTTGTATGTAAATAACCAGGATGAGGCACTGGATTTTTGGACAAAAAAAGTAGGATTTAAAGTAATTTCTGAAGAAAATAATGGTCAAGGAATGAGATGGATTGAAATTGCTCCTGCAAAGGGTGCAGAAACAAGCATTATTCTCCACAATAAGGAATTCGTTGCTAAAATGTCACCTGAATTAAATCTCGGTACACCTTCTTTAATGTTTTTTTCGGAAAATCTTGATCAATTATATGACGACTTATCAAATAAAAATGTCAAAGTTGGAGAAATTGTAACTATGCCTTTCGGAAGAGTGTTTAACTTTGCAGATAATGAAGAAAATTACTTTGCTGTAAGGGAACGAACTAAATAATAAATTTTTGTAGAAGTTAAATTTTTAAGTTCAGATTACATTGTTACGAAATCCCTTGAGAGAGTCAAATCCCTCAGGGGATTTTTTTACATTGATAATCAAACGCATGTTCGCATATAATACAAACAAACGTTCTGATAAGGAGTGAAGGATCATGTTGGAAAAATACGTGGGGCAGATCGTGGAAATCGTGTATTTGGATCGGAAGGGCAAACTGTCTCATCGGCGTATCGAGGTGCATCGTGTGCAGAATGGCTTGATACGAGCCACCTGTTTACAGACAGGCCAGCCACGTGTTTTTCGATTAGATCATGTATTGGCATGGCATCCGGTAACCAGAACAGCATAGGAGGGGCTTACGATGGGGAAAAAGCTTGAAGGAAATGGCATATGGGAAAGCTCGCGCATGATTTTGCCTGAGCATCGGGAGGCATATTTAAGACTGATGAAGGAGCAAGGAAGGCGCGGCAAGCCAGCACTGGACGATCAGGAAATGCAGCAGATTGAACAGGCCATTATCGTATCCTATAACGAACGTAAGCCTATTACGCTAAAAGTGTTCAATCCATTTGATGATGAGGAGCTGCGTGGACTGGTCACGGTGATTAACACAAGTCGGCGAGAGGTGAAGCTATCCCGTGGGGAAGAGGATTTTAGCTGGATAAAGTTGGAGGAAATTATCGAGGCGGATATATAAAAACAGTCTGACTAAGTCGGAGTGTTTTTTACATTTGTCCCGCCGTTTTTTAAAATTAAGATTGTAGCTCTATGAATCCATATTTAAAATAAAACTGTAATTGCAAAAGGAGGAGTTCAATATGAAAATAAGTAAAAATAATGCTGAACATTATATATGGGGAGATCAATGTGATGGTTGGCGCTTGGTGAAAAATAATGATTTGAGCATTATTCATGAGCGGATGCCTGGAAATACACATGAGGTGAGACATTATCATCATCATGCGCGCCAATTTTTCTTTATTTTATCAGGTAAAGCGGTACTTGAAGTGGATGGTGAACGAATCCAATTAGGATCTCAGGAAGGATGTGAGGTTCCTCCTATGGCGCCTCATCAAATGTTTAATGAAACGAATCAGGATGTTGAATTTTTGGTTATTTCTCAGCCTGCGAGCAGAGGTGACCGGGTTCTGGCCGAAAAATAATATTTTGGAGCAGACATGTTCCAGCGAAGGTTGACAAGTCTTTTTTAGTACCGTATAGTGCTAAATATGATGAAAAAAAATAAAATCACGAATCGGGATGTTGTTCTGCGCATCGCCACCTCATTGTTTCTTACCCAAGGATATCATGCAACAAGTATGGATGAAATTGTGGCTGTGAGCAATGTGTCCAAAACCAACATTTACTATTATTTTAAAAGTAAAGAAGAGCTACTTTCAGCCATTCTGGATCAACTGATTCAAACGTATAATGAGATGATTTATGAAGTTGTTTCGCGTAAGGATCAGTCTGTTCAGGAACGTTTTGAAATCCTTCTTCAATTGCTGACAGAGCAAGAGACAGATTGTTTGGGAGGCTGTCCCTTTATTACTCTTTATACGCAAATGCCTCAAGATAGCGCCTTGTTTCGGAATAAAATAAGCCAGTTCTTCCAAAGCCAAATCACTACCGTAGAAATATTGCTGAACGAGGGAAGGGAAAGATTAGAGATTCAGGCTGAACTTCCTGCGAGGTCGACGGCCCAATTCATCGTCTCGGCCATTGAAGGTGCGCTCTTTCTGCAGCATGCAAGCCAGGACCCGAGCATACTCGAAAATTTAAAATTTACTTTAGCACTTCTGCTAAAGTGATTTTTTTAATCTTTATTAGTACTACGAAGTACTAAAAATTAAAAAAGGCAGGTTTCGTATATGGCACATATCTTTATCACGGGCGGCACAGGGTTTATCGGCATGCATACGTTACGACAACTTTCAAAGGCGGAACACACTATTACCGTCCTGGTTCGTTCGCAGCAGAAGTGGGAACAAATATGCAGGCAAATGGATTTGGAGACAGCATGGCATATCGGGAAATTAACACCGGTTATTGGCAATTTGAGTATACCTGCTCTAGGATTAAATCCTGTTGACAGGCAACTCGTGGAGACAGCAGATGTGATAATTCACGCAGGAGGCCCGATGGATATTCTGCTGGGAGAGGAGGATGCGAGAGCAGCTTTTCTACAAGCGGCAGAAGAAATGATAACGTTGGCTACACATATTCATGCGAGCAAAGGGTTACGACATTTTATTCATTTGGTTGGTTACAAAAGCCCTTTTAATGATCATAACTGGATTACTCCCGAGCCCGTCATCGCTCATTTGGAACAGGCGCCTCCATATGAACGGATGAAATTTTTGGCTGATTTGCGTATTCGTCAAGGAGCACACAAGGAAGGATTTCCGCTTTCGGTTGTCCATTTGAGCGTTGTCATGGGTGACTCAGAGTCTGGGGATACGCCCCAAACTGGTGGGCTAGGCATTCTCGTAGGTTCTACAGCGCGCAAGCTTATGGGACTTGTCCCCGGCGGAAAATCTCATTGGCTTCCCTTGGTCCATGTAGATCATGCAGCCGAATTGATCAGTGTTCTTACGAAGGAATCACATCCTGCTAGTGAAACATACTACTTGATGGATGACAGGCAGCAGAGTCCAACGATGATAGAGCTGGGAACGAATATGGCGAAGGAGCTTCGTGTCTGTAAACCGCTCGGTTCGATCTCGCCAGCTTGGCTAACCAGTATATTGGGTACTCCTCTGGGCCAAAAGTTAGGTATTCCGAAGGAATCACTCGATTTTATCGTGGATGTGGACTACCCACTGGATGCAGCACGAGAGATTCAACGTAAATACGGGTTGTCACAGGCAACGAACAAAAGCATGTTCCCATTTGTCATTACTGATCTTGATTTCAGGATTGCTCATTCCACCATAGATACAGATGGATATGTCCGCAACAGACGTGGGCCATTAGCTACCCTGGAGCGAAGGGTGAAGAATGGAAATCCAACGATCGTATTAGTTCACGGTACTTTCAGCGGGGCAGATTGTTTGATACCGCTGGCAAATCAATTTCCGGAATCCTCTGTTTGCTTGGTGGATCTTCCCGGTTTTGGCCGTTCCCCATACCATCATAAGGAGGATGTACTAGAAGGCCACATTGAATCGTTAGTGCAGGCTATTCAGGCTTTGGAAACGCCAATCTGCCTTGTAGGTCATTCGTTCGGCGGACTACTAGCTGCTAAGGCATGGGAACGCGTACCTGAGCGTATCAGTAGCTTACACCTATTGCAGCCTGTATTGCATACTGCTCCGCGCAGATATCGGAGCGCACGAATTACGGAGAGTATGCTAGGCAGACTCAGCGAGTCAGGCTTACGCAAGCAATTGCTTGCGCAGACTTGTTTTGAAAGTATCGACGATATCCCGTCAGCATACATCACATATGTTCTTGAAGAAATGCGTTCCCCACGCGTAAGAAAGACGACTGCGCAAGCCCTAGCCATGCTAACCAAGTCCGATAGCTTCCGGTCGGTCCCTGAGATACCCGAAAGAATGGATAAAGAGGAGGTTTCGATTCTATGGGGTGTGAAGGATCAGATCTATAAGTTGCCCGAGCCATTTCATGCCCTGCATACGCTGAATATTCCGGCAGCCCATCATTTTCCGATCTCGCAACCGGAACGAACAGCGCAATATCTAAAGCAGCACATACGACAGAATAACGTTAGTGTATAAAAATAAAACCAGCCTAGCACATATAAATCAAGTGCCGACTGGTTTTTTATCAATAAATGTCCTTAGCATCTGCTGGGAGAGCTTTTACGTGATGGAGATAGTTCGTAACACGTTGATCGTCCAGAGTCGGATATTCGTAACCATAATGGTTCGCTACTTCCAAGGCAACTTCTCTAAATAAATTTCCCATGATAAAAAGAGACTGCCACATATGTTCATAATCTGCATCCGCAAACGTTTGGATGTAGGCTGTCCATTGTTCAGGCTCAAGGTGGTTCTCGAAATATTTTCCCTGCTTACCCGGATCTGCCGCGAAGTCTGTTCGTATACCAATATGCCATTCCAACATCAAGTGGAGCGCATCTCTAACAGGCCGATCCAGCATAAATTTAGCATAGGGCAGCTCTTGTCGCCATAATCCTTTAGCCACATAAGTACTGACCCACCAGAACTCGTTGCAGGAATCCGCATAGGCTTGGGCGGTTGGGGGTATCGTCTTATAATCTTGAAGACTTGGCGGTGGGAAAGGCTGCACAAGCCCGTCTTTATCCAGCAGCAGTACACTTAAGCTGTCTCGGGTCCAATTGGCGATGTTTTCTGTAGGATAGAGAGTAAGATCTATGCGATTGCCGTCCGTAAATAACATGAGAAAAGCAAAGCGATCACGGGGCATCGGAGCAGGTTCCATATGCTCATCGGGCGTCTGCATAATGATCAATTCACCAAAATGGTTGATCCAGCGACGTTCCTGAATAAAGCTGTCCATGGAGGATACGAGAAAGACGATATCATAATCCTGAAAAATGTCCCGTGGAGCATGTGGATTGGCGCGTGAACCATTCAGAATCACGGCACGTACCCGTTCGTCCTCTTGAGCAAGATGGAGAATGGTATGAAGCATTTCATGTTCACTTCTCATAATAGTTGTCTCCACAAGCGGTATCTAAAGGAGAAAAACGTGGACAAGGGAGCAATAGAAATAATGGCCACTAGCTCAAGGATCATCAAGGAAAACAACCTCCTGTAAGTTCTTTTATCTGGGAAAAGTCTCCTATCCTTACAATAGCCTATACACAGAAGCCATTCAATTGTGCTGCCGAGGCCTTCTTCATTACCAGAAGTACACTTGACCGAATTGTATGTTTTATCCATAATGAAGCGAGGCATCAAGTACAGACCATCTTAGAGCCTAATCCTCTAATACGTTTAAAGGAGTGATGATGTTTGAATACGAACAAACAAATCAAAAAGCTTATGAGAGGTTTATGTATTTAAATGAATAAGAAAGAATCTCTCATAGGCTTATGGGAGGCAAATCGGACAGATGTGTGCTCATCACATGATTCAAGGAATAGAACTCGCGGAATCTTATTTTTATAAGGCATTCGGTCTTTTTATTACAATGAAGCATCACATATCGATTCAAGGTGTCATTAGCGGCACTATACCGGGTAAAATTTTTTTATCTAATAATGGGGATACCGCTGTATTGAGCAACCCCCAAGGCATTTTTCTGGGAGGAAGTCCGGACAATAAAGCCTTTTTAAAAGAAATCAACATGTTGCTTCAAGAAATCCTATTACCTCAACTGGCATCCAAAGGAGAATTAGACTACGTGCTATATTACCCGGCAGATGAGAAGTGGGAAGCTGCTCTTGAAACCGTGATGAAGGATTTACGGCCTATGAAGAGTGGACGAATGACGTTTACTCAGCATTTGGACGGTATAGCTAATCCTCTTGGAGAGGATATCGTAGCAATAGATCGTGAACTATTAAAGCAGCGGCATCTGACCGTAATTGTAGAGGTGCTGAGTTTTAAGACTTGGTACCTACCGCAAGCATATGCGGGCTCATACCGATTACGGATTCCTGCTCTTCAACCTGCCGTGATATATCCAGCAAGCGGCTGCGATGGAAAGGAAGCACCCACTTTTCCTCAAATCCGGGTGCAATCCAGACGGGTCCTTCCACACCCAGTATACGAGGCTTCGGTAATCCAGCCGCCTGCCAGTCTGCGCGCAAGGCATCCGGTGTATGGAAGTAGGAGCGTGTGAGAAAAGAGGGATAAGCAGCAGGGCGCACATGCTGACCAACTGTTAGCTCCTGTCTGACCATATCCATGAACGCATCTTCCTCCACAATGGTATTGCACTCACCGTACACCGATAGCCCCCACAGTAGCGAGCCAAACCTGGAAATAGCTGAAGTAATCAGCGTTCCACCTTTTTTTAAGACACGCGCCGCTTCTTGCAGTGCTTTTACTCGTTCCTTCTGTTCCGTTAAATGATATAAAGGTCCCATCAATAGCACGATGTCCGCGCTTTCATCTTTACGATCAAGATTTCTGGCATCCGCGGTTTCCAGCTTGCTGATGATGGGTTTATTCAGTTGCTGCTGACGAGCGAATTCAATGGCTTGGGAAGATAGATCAAATAGATGAACTTCGTATCCCAGCTCCGCCAGCCACGAAGAGTAGACCCCTACACCGCCGCCGATATCGTAAATAACATGAGTAGACTCCCTGAGATAACGTGAAATGATTTCTTTTGATCTTTCCAGTTCTATTTTTCCTATGCCTCGCTCTAACCTGCCTATTTCTGCACCGCCATCATAATAAGCCAGAATTTCATGCGTATCTTTTTCAAGCATAGCGCACCTCATCTCAAGTGATTGGAATAATATAACATTATCACTTACATCATGAACAAGTCTACCGTGTTTAGGATTAAGAAACCATCGGAAGCATTGGGAAAGAAAAAAGCTGTTCCCCAGTAGCTAAACCTACTTTTTGGGAACAGCCCATATTTAAATGATGTTTGTTTCCAGCATGCCTTCGAGATCTTCTTTGGTAAGATGGTAGTGTGCGTTACAAAAGTGGCAATGAGCTTCAGCCTCTCCATCGGTATGGATCATATCTTCTATTTCCTTATTCCCTAAGCTGATAATGGCATTGGTAACGCGCTCTTGTGAGCAGGGACAATGAAATTGTACAGGCATGATTTCCAGTATGTTCATGTTGCTTTCTCCTAAAATCTGACCTAGAATCTGCTCTGGTGTAAGACCTTCCATGACCATTGCGGAGATGCTTGGAATGCTCTCAATTCGTCTCTCGATAAAACTGATAACCTCTTCTGGTGTATCTGGCATCAGCTGAATAATAAAACCTCCAGCCGCCTGTATAGAGTTATCCGGGTTAACAATAACTCCCGCTCCCACAGAAGAAGGAATTTGTTCGGATTGGACGAGATAAGATGTGAAGTCCTCGCCCAGTTCACCCGATATGAGAGGGACCTGTCCAACAAACGGGTGTTTTAAGCCGATATCTTTGGATACAATTAGCGCTCCATCTGTTCCTACAGCTCTGGCGACATCCAATTTCCCTATCTGATTAAGCTCAAAATGGGTTTGTGGATTTTTTACATAACCTCTAACTTCACCTTTGGAGTTGGTATCGACAAGAATGGTGCCGATAGGTCCGCCACCGTTGATTCTGATCGTCAGTTTATCCTCATCCTTAAGCATGGCTCCCAGCATGACGCCGACCGTCATAGAACGTCCCAATGCAGCCGATGCTGTGGGCCAGGTATAATGACGCCGTTGGGCTTCACTTACCGTTTCCGTTGTTCTCACGGCATAAGCCCGTACCTGATTGTTGTAGGCAAGAGCTTTTACTAAATAATCGTTCATGTTCATATTCCTTTCTGTTAATTAGAGTTCTTTACAAGACCATTTTTTCCTGAATCCAGTTCTCTAAAGAAGTAATTTTGTCATCATATCCTTCTTTAAAAAAGTCAGCGGATAGTGACGCGATGGTTTCTCTTTTCAGAACTGCCTTCCAGGAGGCTTCCGCTTCTTCCATCAAATTTGCCAGTAAACAACACTCATCGTCTTTCTTTAATTCAAGCATTTCGTTGTATATACCACTGGAAGAATAAAGGGTTTGTTGTCCCTCAATCGCTAGATAAATGTCAAATACCCGTATATCCTCAGGTTTTTTCTTTAATTTGAACCCGCCCTTGACACCAGGTACAGAAGTAATCAAATCGGAGCTAACCAATTTTCGTAACAGTTTATGAAAATAAGTAGGTGAAGCACCTAACTGCTGGCTGATGGCCTCCCCAGGTAAAACGGCTTTGTCCGGCAGCATCGTGAGTAGAAGAAGAGCGTAGACAGATTGTTCGACACCTGTTTTCATATGCACTAGCAATCACCTCAATATTTATAACCAGGCTAATGTGGATAAACATTATCCACATATATTGCATAATAGATGAGCTTATTATAAAAGTAAACTGTTTTTTGATAAAAACTAAAAATTTAAATCATTTGCAATTCATAACGGAACACATTATCATAATTGACGTATCAATTGATGGGTCAAAGAATTAAGACGTTGAGGGAAATATGTAAAATAATATTTTGACAGGGGGTTTATATATAATGACTACGCGTAACGTTGCACTATCTATATTAGATCTTGCACCTGTCATTGAAGGCGGCACTCCTGCCGATTCCTTCCGCGACACGGTGGATCTTGCCCAGCATGCTGAACAATGGGGGTACCATCGGTACTGGCTAACGGAGCATCATAACATGCAGGCGGTCGCCAGTGCGGCTACGTCCGTGATCATCGGGCATGTAGCTGCACATACAGACAAGATTCGGGTCGGTTCAGGCGGTATTATGCTGGCTAACCATGCTCCACTCATGATTGCAGAGCAGTTTGGAACCCTAGAGTCGCTCTATCCGGGACGAATTGATCTAGGACTTGGCCGGGCTCCAGGCACGGATCAACCCGCGATGAGGGCACTGCGGCGAGGGCTTCACAGTACTGGGGAAGATTTCCCCGAGCAATTGAATGAGCTGCGTTCTTACCTGAATCCAGCGCTAAACGGAGCCGTTCCGGGAGTAAGAGCGATTCCTGGAGAGGGGCTGGACATTCCCATCTGGTTACTGGGATCAAGCGGATTCAGCGCACAGCTGGCAGGTCAGCTTGGGTTGCCGTTCGCGTTCGCCAGCCACTTTGCCCCGGCTCATTTGTTACAGGCTTTAGAGTTGTATCATCGCAATTTTCGGCCATCCAAAGCACTGGATAAGCCATATGTGATGGTCGGTGTTAATGTGCTTGTTGCAGATTCTGATGAGGAAGCAAAATGGCTCTTTACTTCACAAGAACAGCAGTTTCTAAATGTGCTGCGCGGGCACAGCGGAGGACTGAAGCCACCAGTGGATGACATGGAAAAGCTTTGGAGTGAGCACGAGAAGGAGATGGTTCGTGGTAATATGCTGGGGTATTCAGCCATCGGCAGTCCTGACACCGTCAAGCAAAAGATGGATTTGATAATCGACCAGACGAGAGCCAATGAGCTGATTACAACCTCTCAGGTATATGACCATCAAGCGCGCCTGCGCTCGTACGAGCTGCTAGCCAAAGTGATGCGTATAGTTGGGTAATTAGATGAGTTAAACAAATGAGGCTGTGCCAGAAAGGTTCTTATAACCGATTCTGACATGGCCTTTATTTTCTGCGTGGAAATGATCGTTTTACAATGAATATATCCGTTTTATAGATGGGTAAAAATTAAAATTTATTTTTGATTATTTTTGTATTACTTATTTTCAAATTAAAACAAAAGTGTTATAGTCTCCATAAACAAAGAATAACCACTGTAATAAAGCCTTTCAAAACTAAAACTAAACTTGGAGGTCTTTTTCCTATGGTACAAAGTCTGTGGATTTCTTCACAAGCATCTGAGCAGAAAAGCACGCTGGAACAGCTCGTATACCGTTCTAACCTGATTGGCACAGATAGGAGTGTGTGCAACTGGGGAGGCGGCAACACTTCGGCCAAAACGATGATACAAGATTTTCGTGGGCGTGAAGTAGAAGTGATGTACGTTAAGGGCAGCGGTTCCGATCTCGCAACAATGAAAGCGCATAACTTCACAGGGCTTCGTATGGAGGATATTCGTCCTTTATTTGAAAGGGAAGATATGTCTGACGAGGATATGGTCGCATATTTGGCGAACTGTATGATAGATGCCAAGCATCCACGGGCTTCAATTGAGACGCTATTGCATGCTTTTCTGCCTTTTAGACATGTGGATCATACACACCCGGACGCGATTATTAGCTTGTGCTGTGCGCACAACGGCAAGGAAATTGCTAAGGAAATTTTCGGTGACCGTTTTGTATGGGTGCCTTATATCCGTCCTGGCTTTAAGCTGTCGAAAATGATTGCCCAAGGTGTACTCGATCATCCACAAGCTGAATTGGTATTGATGGAAAAGCATGGTCTGGTTACGTGGGGAGAGACATCCGAAGCGGCTTATGCGAAAACAATCGAAATCATTCAAGAAGCAGAAAGCTATATTAAAGCTCGTCAAGAGGAAAAGCAGGCATTTGGAGGCACAAAATATAAAGCGCTTACTTATAAAGAACGCCGTATCATTGCATCCCAGGTCATGCCATCCGTCCGTGGTGCAGTCAGTGATGAGAAAAAGATGATCCTCACCTTTGATGACGCGGAGGATGTGTTGGAGTTTGTGAACGGCCGGGATTCTGCTGCTTTATCCCAGGTCGGGGCTGCGTGCCCGGATCATCTGGTCCATACCAAGATGAAGCCACTCTATGTAGATTGGACACCGGATGTGGAGGATGTAGAGGGCTTGAAAGTTAAGCTTGCCGAGGGTATAGCAGCCTATAAGGAGCAGTATCAAGCTTATTTCGAGCGCAATCGGCATGAGGGAGATGTTATGTTTGAGGCTGCGCCACGTGTAATTTTGATTCCGGGTATTGGTATGATCAACACAGGAAAAAGCTGGAGCAACGCGCAGGTAAGCGGCGCCTTGTATCATCGGGCTATTGCTGTCATGCGAGGAGCAACGGCGTTAGGAGAGTTTGTTTCACTCAGCGAGAACGAGTCATATAACGTGGAATATTGGCCGCTGGAGCTTTATAAGCTGTCACTCGCGCCAGCAGAAGCTGAATTTTCCCGTAAAATTGCGTTCATTACAGGCGGTGCAGGCGGAATTGGCAGTGCAACCGCACGTCGTTTGGTGGATGAAGGCGCACATGTCGTACTGGCAGATCTGAATCTAGAAGGCGCGCAAAAGGTAGCCGCAGAGATAAATAGCAGCTACGGAGAAAATCGTGCCATCGCCGTAAAAATGGATGTGACGCTGGAGGAGCAAATTCAGGCTGCCTATGCAGAAACGGCATTGACCTATGGCGGTGTAGATATCATCGTCAACAATGCAGGGCTTGCTACATCCAGTCCGTTCGATGAAACATCGTTAAAGGAATGGAATTTAAATGTGAATGTGCTGGGAACGGGTTATTTTCTGGTTGCACGAGAAGCGTTCAAGCTCATGAAGGAGCAGACACTTGGCGGCAGCATGGTGTTCGTCGGTTCCAAAAACTCGGTCTACGCAGGAAAAAATGTAACAGCCTACAGCTCGGTCAAGGCGCTGGAAGCGCATTTAGCCCGTTGTATTGCCGCAGAAGGCGGTGAATATGGTATCCGTGTGAACACCATTTTGCCGGATGCCATTCTGCAAGGCTCGGCAATCTGGAACTCCAATTGGCGCAACGAGCGCGCTGCCGCCTACGGGATTGAGCCCGACCAGCTGGAGGAACATTACCGCAAACGGACGACGTTGCTGGTCAACATTTACCCGCAGGATATCGCCGAGGGCATTGCCTTTTTCGCCTCGTCCAAGGCAGAGAAAACGACAGGTTGTATGCTGACCATCGACGGTGGCGTTCCCGCAGCATTTACACGCTAGCCGAATTAAAATGAACCTATGTAAGCGATAGACTCATTTCAACGGCTCAACACTTAGGATTATAATGAACTAATTTAATGTACTAATTTATTTCACTAATCCAAGCCACATGACGATAGTTTCGAAGGGCTTATACACACTAACACTTTAAAAATAGAAGTGACTTTATGGGTGGTCAGCAGCAGAGCGGGCGGAATTGTTCTGAAGAAACGATGTGTTCGCCTTTGCAACGGGATTTTAACCTTATCATGTGTTATAAAATGAGAAATCCCGTTGCAACAGCGATCGGAAGAATAATCCGCACGCGAAGCGGCCTCCCGTAACTCACTTCATTTTCCAAGGAGGAACCACGATGAGTGACAAAGCGTACGCCTTATTCGAGGAGCAACAGCAACAACGGGGCATTGACCTGGAGCAAGTAAAGGCAAAGCTGAAAGCGCTTAGCATAGAAACACCATCCTGGGGATATGGCGACTCAGGTACACGGTTTAAAGTCTTTCAGAAAACAGGCGTGCCGCGTGATCCGTTCGAAAAGTTGGAGGATGCTGCGCAGGTTCATGCCGTGACAGGCCTATGTCCATCCGTTGCGATCCACATTCCGTGGGATACAGTAGACAATTACGGCAAGCTTCGCAGTCATGCCGAAAGCTTGGGACTACAGATTGGGGCCGTGAATCCCAACCTGTTTCAAGACGAGGACTACATGCTCGGCAGTGTCACCAATGTAGACCCGGCCATCCGCCGCAAGGCCATAAACCATTTGCTGGAATGCGTGGATATTGCGAAGGAAACGGGCTCTAACGATTTTAGCTTATGGTTCGCAGACGGAACGAATTATCCCGGCCAGGGGGACATTCGCAAACGGAAAAATTGGATGCTGGAAGCGCTCAGTGAAATGTATAAGGCGCTTACTCCTGACATGCGCATGTTGATTGAATACAAGGCGTTCGAGCCAGCCTTTTATCATACGGATATTGCCGATTGGGGTATGGCGTACAATTTCGCAACCAAGCTGGGGCCGCAGGCACAGGTGCTGGTGGATACAGGGCATCATCTGCCGGGAGCCAACGTGGAGCATATTGTCGCGTTTCTAATTGATGAGAAGCGATTAGGTGGTTTTCATTTTAATAGCTACAAATATGCGGATGATGATCTGATCGTGGGCTCCGCGAATCCGTATGAACTGTTCTTGATTTTTTATCAGATTTTGAATGCGGCTCAGGATGTGGATGCGGATATTCGCCATACCGTCGATAAAATTGCTTATTTGATCGACCAATCGCACAATATTGAACCCAAAATTCCGGCGATGATTCGCTCGGTGCTGAATGTGCAGACTCAATATGCGAAGGCACTTCTGATCAATCATGCAGAGGTGGAGGAAGCGGCGAGTCGCCAGGATGTGCTGGGTGCGGAGGATGCCGTGCGCCAAGCGTTTGAGTTCGATGTGGCACCATTGCTCAGAGCGATCCGTGAAGAGCAAGGGTTACCGGCAGACCCGATGAAAGCCTATTTAGCGTCTGAGTATGGCACGCAGATTTTGCAAAGAGGCAAGGGTGGTGCAAGCTGGTGAGCATCCTCGCTTATGATTTGGGGGCAAGCAGCGGCAGGGTTCTACTCGGAGAATTGACAGATTCACGTATAGTGGTGGAGGAAATTCATCGCTTTTCGAATGATCCGGTCAAGGTTGGGGAGCGTCTGCACTGGGATCTGTTGCGTCTGTATCACGAGGTTCAGCAAGGATTGCTCAAAGCCAAGCATATGGGAGTGAATCCGTCCAGTCTTGCGATTGACTCCTGGGCGGTCGATTTTGGATTAATTGGGGAAACCGGAGAATTGCTGGGGAACCCTTATCATTATCGGGATTGGCACACCCACGGGGTGATGGAAGAAATACAGAGACGGCTGGGAAAAGACTCCATTTTTCAGCGTACAGGCATTCAGTTTTTGACGTTTAACACGATTTATCAGCTGGCTGCTATGCGAAATGCGAGTTCACCGTTGCTGGAGCAGGCAAAGCATTTCTTGATGATTCCAGATCTGCTGCGGTATTTTCTGACAGGTGAAATGTACAATGAGTTTTCGAATGCGACTAGCACGCAATTATATAATCCGTTGCAGCAAAAATGGGATGATGAGCTTTTGTCTGGAATCAATATTCCCCGTTCCTGGTTTGGTGAGGTACTGGAGCCAGGAAATGTTGCAGGAACTATCCGCTCGTCGGTCATGACCGATCTGGGTATTGGGGCGATTCCTGTAATTGCAGTAGCAGAGCACGATACGGGATCTGCTGTGGCTGCCGTGCCTGCGCTGGAGCACTCGTTTGCGTACTTGAGCTGCGGAACATGGTCCCTGATGGGAACGGAAACGGCACAGCCTGTAATCAATGACGATACGCTTCGTTTTAATTTTACGAACGAAGGTGGGGTCGGTCGAACTTACAGGCTGCTTAAAAACATTATGGGCTTGTGGATTTTACAGGAGGCGCGCAGAGAATGGGAGCGGCAGGGATACTCCTATTCCTTCCCCGAACTGGTTCATATGGCAGAACAGGCTCCAGCATTCACTTCTTTGATTGACCCGGACGATGAACTGTTTCTGCACGCCGGGGATATGAAAACACGTATTCGCCAATATTGCCGCAACACCGGGCAGCCATTGCCCGAGACGCCGGGAGAAATCACGCGCTGTGTTTTGGAGAGTCTGGCGTTAAAGTACCGTTACATTTTGGAGCTTACGGAGCAGGTGTCAGGACAACGGTTTAATGGTTTGCATATGGTCGGAGGAGGGATTCAAAATCGCTTGCTGTGCCAATGGACAGCTAATTCGGTTCAAAAACCAGTGTGGGCGGGACCTGCAGAAGCGAGCGCAATCGGCAATCTTGCGGTACAATGGATGACACAGGGAAAGTTCGCCGATATATGGGAAGCACGCCGGGTCATCGCGGATTCTATTTCCGTGGAGGAATATGAACCTGCCGAGTCAGAAGCGTGGGAGGATGCCTACGGGCAATTCCGGCGGGTGGCGGGACTTTTTGTACATTAAAGATGTGGAGTGAGATTGCCATGCTGGTCGCAGAAAGATATGAGATGATTGTGCAGCTCGTTAATGAAAAAGGAAGCATACGGGTGTCCGAATTGAGTGAGTTGTGCAAAGTAACGGAGGAAACGATCCGCCGTGATCTGGACCGCCTGGAGCAGGCGGGACGACTGCGCCGTTCGCATGGGGGAGCGGTCAGTGTCAAAAACGAGCAGCCTGAAACGCCCTATGCGGTACGGGAAATTATGAACGCAGAGGAAAAGCGTAGGATTGCCGAGGAAGCGGTCAAGCAGATTCAGCCGAATGATCGTATTTTGCTGGATGCCAGCACAACCGCCTGGTATATGGCGTCAAGTTTACCGGATATTCCTTTGACAATATTAACAAATTCAATTCGGGTAGCTACAGAGCTGGCGGGTAAGGAAAAAATCGAGGTTATTTCGACAGGGGGGCAGTTGCTTCAACGCTCGCTGTCATTTGTAGGCCCGCTCGCAGAGCGTTCACTAGAAACCTATTATGTGGATAAATTGTTTTTCTCCAGCCAGGGGGTTCATCTGGATCGCGGTATTAGTGAATCGAATGAACTGCAAGCACGTTTGAAGCAGAAAATGGTCAGCATTGCAGACCGTGTGATTTTACTGGCGGATGCGAGCAAATTTGGGCAACAGGCGTTTACGCACGTCGTGAACCTGTCGCAGGTATCCGAGATTATTACGGATTCGCGGTTGTCGGACCCGATTCGCAGTCAACTTGCGGAGCTGGCTATTCCAGTTACGGTTGTGTGAAGCGGGGAGTTTCCAAGGTGAAGGCTGCTTTGCGTTTCATTTGGTCTTACGATCGCTATTGCAGTGGGATTCTTTGATGATGTAAAAAAGTTATAAGTGAGAATCCCACTGCAAGCTTCTAAAGTATCACTTCCCCCGGATTTTTAGCATTGAGTAAAGAATCTGGGGGCAACAGCGATGGGAAGCACCATCTGACTGCGCAGCGGCACTATAGGTAACCTTTCAGTTATAAAGTAATAGCTATTCCATGGACGGAAGGGTGTTCCGTATGAAGGTATCTTTATTTATTACCTGCCTGAGTGATGCGATTTATCCCAAGGTAGGGGAAGCGATGGCACGCTTGCTTGTCAGATATGGTGTTCAGCTGGATTTTCCAAAGGTACAGACATGCTGCGGACAGCCATCCTATAATAGCGGCTATTGGGATGAAACGAGGGTTGCGGCTAAAACGATTTTGAAAGCGTTTAACGACAGCGATTTTGTCGTATCTCCTTCCGGATCGTGCACATATATGATTCATCATTACCCGGAGTTGTTTAAGGATGAACCCGAATGGCTCGATTCGGCACGGAGGCTGGAGCAAAAGACGTATGAGTTTACGCAATTTATGGTGCAGGTGCTTGGCGTGACCGATGTGGGCGCGTCTTTTCCGCATACGGTAACCTACCATCCGTCTTGCCATGGCACACGTTTGCTCGGCGTGAAGGAGGAACCGATGAAGCTGCTTGGCAGTGTAAAGGGGCTGCAATTAGTACCACTTCCCTTTGCTGAGGACTGCTGTGGCTTTGGCGGGACTTTCGCGGTGAAAATGCCGGATATTTCGGGAGCGATGGTGACTGAAAAAGTGGACCACATCAGGGAGACCGAAGCCGAGGTACTGGTCGGACTAGATATGGCCTGCTTGATGAACATTGCTGGAAATCTTCGGTATCGGGAGGAGCCAGTTCGGGTGATGCATCTGGCTGAGCTGCTGTACGAAGGGGTGAAGCACGCATGACCGCCGTACACTCACATTCCATGAACCAAAAGGTCAAAAAACGCGCAGAGCTGGCCCTAAATGATGATTTTCTGCGGAATGCAGTTCGTTTCACTACGGAGCGGCTGCGCAACGGCAAGCGGGTGGCTTCAGAACAGCACGGAAATTGGGAGGAATGGCGTGAACGGGGCCGTCAAATTCGTCTGCATACCATTGCCCATCTGGACTATTATTTAAATCTATTTGTAGAAAATGCCCGTGCCAACGGGGTGCATATTCATTTTGCCGATACAGCAGCCGATGCCGTACGTATTACACTGGATATTGCTGCGCATAGCCAAGCCCGCTCCGTCGTCAAATCCAAGTCGATGGTGTCGGAGGAGTTGCATTTGAATCAGGCGCTGGAGGGTGCGGGTATCGAGACGATTGAAAGTGACCTCGGTGAATATATTATTCAACTGGCAGGAGAGCCCCCGTCTCATATCGTCATTCCGGCGATTCACAAAAACCGTTATCAGATTGCCGAGCTGTTATCCAAAGAAGCAGGGGAGAAATTGTCCGCGGATACGACGATTTTGGCGGGCTTTGTCCGCAAAAAGCTGCGTGAGAAGTTTCTAGAAGCGGATATTGGCATGACCGGGTGTAATTTTGCCATCGCCGAGACAGGCTCCATGGTCCTGTTTGAAAATGAAGGCAACGCACGAATGGTATCCACTTTGCCCAAAACGCAAATTACACTGATGGGCATGGAACGGATTATTCCATCCTGGACGGATTTGGAGGTGAT
Organism: Paenibacillus sp. FSL P2-0322; assembly: GCF_037975315.1. Classification (NCBI taxonomy): domain Bacteria; kingdom Bacillati; phylum Bacillota; class Bacilli; order Caryophanales; family Paenibacillaceae; genus Paenibacillus; species Paenibacillus sp. FSL P2-0322. Next base: position 2,557,157 of record NZ_CP150243.1, read on the forward strand.
GGCTACATTACTGCCACGATCCGCTACTGGACAGAAGCTGACCATGTACATGTCTGGTATTTCAGGCCCTCGGCGCAGCCAAGATGCCGATGGGCCTGACGAAATGCACATCATCATCGTAGATAACGGACGTTCACTACAGCTAGGCAATCCCGAGTTTCAAGAGTTGCTGAATTGCATTCGCTGTGGGGCTTGCCTGAATGCCTGTCCGGTGTACCGACACATTGGCGGGCATGCGTATGGCGGGACATATAGTGGCCCTATCGGTGCAGTGCTTACGCCTGCCCTTCATGGCAACATCGAAGAGTGGAACGATATTGCGAGTGCGTCCAGTCTGTGTGGTGCGTGTTATGAAGCCTGTCCGGTCAAAATACCGCTGCATGATATGCTGGTATATTTGCGTAGACGTAAGGTAGAGGCGGGACAAGGAGATAAGCTGGAAACAGTAGGAATGAAAGGTTTTGCGACTGTGGTTTCCAGCTCGAAGCGATTCGCAGTGGCGATTCGGCTAGGGCAGATTGCCCAGAAAGCGGTCGTTCGTAAGGGCAAAATTACCCTAAAGCTGGGCCCCCTAAAGGGATGGAATACGTACCGTGTGGCTCCCTCTTTGGCGAAAAAATCCTTCCGTCAGCAATGGAACACGCTGGAGCATAAGCTGGAGCAGGAACGCAACGTGATGCAGCCGGATGTTCTGAGCCGAATGGAGAAGATTTTGGCAGATAGAAGTAAAGGAGGGATGCAGCATGAGTGAACAGAGTAATCCTTCTGCGCAAGCAAAAGCGGCCCATGAAACGTGGCTTCATCAAATGGAAGCAGAATCCCGTGCCAAGCAGGTACGCTTTATGGACGGCATCGCGAAGCGGCTCAAGCGTCCACGACAAACGGAGCCGCCAGTTCAGCCGTTTCGCGGGGCACCTGCATTTTGGCACGAATTCGAATGGAGCACGGAGCAGCGCATCGAGGAGTTCACCGCCAACTTTACAAGTGTTGGCGGGCATGTCGTGCGTCTGCCGGATTTGGAGCAGACCGCAGACTGGATCGCGCACAAAGCGCGAGAGCTGGGAGCGGCCTATATCGTCCGGCAGAATGAGCCGGACCTGGATGCGCTCCAGCTGGAATCGGTGCTGCCGGAAGTCCGTTTAACGGTGTGGAACACCGATCCAGTCGAGGATTGGAAGGCCCGCGCCGCTGAGGCGGATATTGGCATCGTCATCGCCGACGAAGCGGCTGCTTACACCGGTTCGGTAGCGGTGTTATCCTCGCCGGAGAAAGGCCGTGCAGTCAGCCTTTTGCCAACTGCACTGATCATTCTTCTGCCAGTAGAGCGCTTGCGAACACGACTGGGCGAAATTCTAAACCGCTTTGACAAAGCCGGGCGTGAGCAATTGCCCGCAGGCATTCATTTTATTACTGGACCGAGCCGCTCGTCGGATATTGAAAATGATCTGACGATCGGTGTACACGGGCCGGGTATCGTCTATACACTGTTGATTGGTTAGTTTGTAGATGGATTAGCAGGTAGACTGGCGGACCTTCAATTCAAAAGCAAGGGAGGCTGGCTCCAAAGGCTGTCCGTTCAATTGCTGATATAATGTACGGAACATTTCCTGTCCGATTCGCTGCAATGGGTTCGTAATATTGGTCAGTCCCATGGCGTCGGCTACCTGACTTTCGTCAGCTTCAAAGCCGACCACTGCTAAATCTCCTGGAACCTTCCACCCTTTACTACGAGCAGCTGAGATAATACCGCATGCCACCAAATCATTGGTTGTCATGATGGCATGGGGACGTTCCTTTAAAGACTCCAGCTTGGCGAACGCTCGCATTCCGTCCTGCACCGTATGGATACCACTGAGCAACCATTCCTCATTCACTGGCAGCTTCCTTGCCGCGAGCAGGTCATAATAGGCCTGGAGTCTTCTTTGGCTGTTTACGCTGTTTTTTCTGCCTACGGTGCAGGCGATTTTTCTAAATCCCAGCTCGGCCAAATGCTCTAATCCAATCCGAAATCCTTCATAATGATCGAGATAATTGGATGAAATCTCTTTATTTTTTAATGGCTCGCAGGTCACAATCGGCCCATACTTGGTGTAATGCCTCACAGCAGACCAATCCAGCATACGCCGTAAAATGACGATCCCGTCCACTTTTTTCTGCCTCAAAAGCTCTAACGCCGCGCTTTCCAAATCCTGATTTTCCTCCGTCTGGTAGATCAAAACCTGATAATCTTGCTCTTTACCCGCATTGGATACTCCCTTGATGATTTGCATGTAATAATTATTAATCGTTGGGGTCATGATCCCAATAACCTTGGTACGGCCTACTTTCAACTGCACCGCATTAATATTCGGAATATAATCCAGTTCCCGAATGACTTCCATCACCCTGGTCCGCGTTGCTTCACTGACATATGGATGATGATTAAGCACACGAGACACGGTACTTGTCGATACCCCCGCAATTTCAGCAATTCTTTTTATATTATGCATGACATTCAACTCCAAAAATTTAGTTCTTGACCTGGAATGCATCCCAGATTGTAGCATGAAAGCATAAAGCGTATGCAGCAATCCGGGATGCATTTGAAGGACATGGGTTCCGCATACTTCTTCACAAATTATAACCTACTTGGAGGAATGCAACATGGAACAGGCAAAAGGTTTTCCCAAGAACTTTCTATGGGGCGGGGCAGCCGCTGCCATGCAGATTGAAGGGGCTTACAACGTAGATGGAAGAGGGCTCTCGATTTCTGATGTATTTACCTTTGATCCAGCACTCGACAAAAAGCATTGGCTGGATCAGTGGCATATGATGACCCATGCGCAGGTCAAGGAAGCTTTGGACCCAAACAGCACCAAAAATTATCCAAAACGTCGGGGAAATGATTTCTATCACCGTTATGAAGAAGATATTAATCTGCTGGCCGAGATGGGTTTTAGATGCTTTCGCACTTCCATTTCCTGGACACGTATTTTCCCGAATGGCGACGAGACAGAACCCAATGAGAAAGGGCTGCAATTCTATGACAAGGTTTTTGATGCCCTGCTGGCCAAAGGAATTGAACCTGTCATCTCGCTGACCCATTACGATATGCCTTTGTATCTTGTCACCGAATATGGTGGCTGGAAAAACCGGAAACTGATTGAATTTTTCGTCCGTTTTGCCGAGACTGTATTTACCCGTTACAAGGATAAAGTAAAGTACTGGATTACGTTTAACGAAATGAACTGTGTCAAACATCATCCGTTTGTCAGCGCGGGGATCATTGAAGAGAATCACCCGAATCTGGAGCAGGACAAGTATCAATCTGCCCATCATCAGTTTATAGCCAGCGCGCTGGCAGTCAAAGCCTGTCATGAGATTATACCGAACTCCCAGATTGGGTGTATGATCAGCTATCTGTTGCTTTATCCGAATACTTGCAATCCGGATGATGTGCTTGAATGCCAAAAGGAAGAACGAGTGTCCTTCTTTTTCAGTGATGTACAAGCTAGAGGGTATTATCCGTCCTATACCGCACGTATGTTCAAAGAAAAGGGTGTTGTTCTGCATAAAGAACCTGGCGACGATGAAATCTTGCGAGATAACCTCGTGGACTTCGTGTCCCTGAGCTACTATATGTCCAACAATGCCAGTGCCACTGCCGATCAGCATGCCAAAGCAAGCGGAAATCTGATTGGTGGCGTGAAGAATCCTTACCTCGAGCAGTCCGAGTGGGGATGGCAGATTGATCCTAAAGGATTACGTTATGCGCTCAATAACCTGTATGACCGCTATCAAAAGCCACTGTTCATCTCAGAAAACGGCGTGGGTGCGACAGATCAAATGAATCCTGACGGCACCATTAACGATGATTACCGTATCGACTATCTGAAAAAACATATCGAGCAAATGAGGGAAGCCATTGAGGATGGAGTGGACCTGTTCGGCTACACCGCCTGGGGTCCCATCGACATGATCAGTGCTTCGACCTCACAGGCATCCAAGAGATACGGCTTCGTCTACGTTGACCAGGATGATCTGGGCAACGGAACACTGAACCGCTACAAGAAAAAAAGCTTTGACTGGTATAAAAAAGTGATTGAATCGGGCGGAGAAGTGCTCTAAACGGAGGCGTATGATGCATGAAAGGCTTGAGCCTGCTCTTATGCCTGATCTGGGGCTTTAATTTTGTCATCATGAAATTGGGCAATGGAGCCTTTGAACCTGTTCAATTTGCGGCTCTTCGGTTTCTCACAGGGACGCTACTTCTGTTCGGAATTCTGATGTGGAAACGGGTTCCGAACCCTGACAGGCACACGATAAAATGGTATATACTCTGCGGGATTCTCCAGACTACCTATTTTAATATTGCGATTCAGATATCCCTGAACTACATTAATGCGGGCTTAACCTCCGTGCTTACGTACAGCATGCCGCTGTTTTTATCCATTATGGCTCATTTTATGATTCCAGGTGAGCGGCTGAACACACGCAAAACGATTGGAATTGCTACAGGGGTCTTGGGGCTATTATTTGCTATGGACATTCATTTGGGCGGCAATTTGTGGGCCATGCTGCTTGGGGTGAGTTCAGCGATTGCTTGGGCACTTTCGAACCTGATTATCAAGCTCAAGCTCCAGCATTGCGATAAAACCCAGTTTACGACCTGGCAGATGGCGTTCGGTGCGCTCGGATTGTTATTGTACTCCCTGTTGTTTGAGCGATGGGAGCCGAACTTTAGCGCTGCGTCGATCTTTTATATCTCATTTTCCGGCATTGTGGCGTCTGCTCTTGCATTCCTGCTGTGGACTCATATTCTCACTAGAATGGAAGCAAGTAAAGCTTCTGTTACGCTGTTGCTGGTTCCTATCATCGGTGTTGTGTCCGGCTGGATCTTTCTTCACGAGGCGCTCAAAGCGGCTACCTTGCTTGGCATTTTCTTAGTACTGGCGGGCATCTGGATTGTGAATCGTTCAGGGACTCCGAAGCCGCAGTAAGCGGATGGAAGGCTTTTTTTAATAAAGGGTTGACAGAAAAAAAGAAACTCTATTATAATGAAGCCAAGAAAACGATTACAAAAATGAATCTCATAATTTTCAGGGTGTTACTATTTTAGGCATAACCTGAATGGAGTTCCGGTAAATGGGCGATAACGTCTATGAAGCGGTATTCTGTTCAGGTTTTTTAGTGTATGCACATTTTTTAACAGAGTCTTTTAAAAAATGGCCTTCCAGTAAATAAAAGCAGGTGGTCGCATGATTTTGAAGAAAGCGCTTAACAACAATGTCGTTTTAGCAGAGGAAGAGGACGCCCAAGAGGTCATTGCGACAGGAAATGGAATCGCATTCAACCTGAAACCGGGGGATACCATCGATGAGCGAAAAATCACGAAGCTGTTTGTAGTCAAAACTCAGGATTTATCCGCGAAGCTGGCGGATTTGCTGAAAGATGTGAAGATGGAATGTATTGAAATCGCGGATGAAATCGTGGAGTATGCCAGACCGAGATTGGCTGGAGACATTAGTGACTATATTTACCTAGCCCTGATCGACCACATTTCATTCGCCATCCAACGGCATGAACGGGGAACACCGATTGAAAACCGATTTCTTTGGGAGATCAAGCGGTTTTATCGCGAAGAATTCGCGATCGGAAAACACGCGCTGGAGATGATTCGTAACAGGATCAACATCACGTTCGATGAGAATGAAGCTGGGTTTATTGCCCTGCATTTCGTCAACGCCCGCCTGGATAACCAGAAGCTTGATCTGACGCTAAAAACGTCAAAAGTCATCAAGGATATTATGGATATTGTAAAATACCACTTCAATGTCGAGATTGATGAAGATTCATGGAATTACAACCGTTTTGTAACCCATCTTAAATTTTTTGCCCAGCGGCTTTTTGCCCACGAATCGGCAGACCCGCAGTACATGAATTTGTTCGAAGACCTGAAAATCAAATTTCCAGAAGAGCACAGATGTGTACAAAAAATAGGGGTGTATGTGAATAAGCAGTTTGAGCAGAAATTAACCAATGATGAAATGATGTATCTTATGATTCACATTTCCAGATTGGTCAACAGAACTGAAAACTAACAGGGTGTTACCATTCGTGGGCATTACCTGAGTGATTTCGATACTAAATTGCATTTTGGTATCGGGGATTACTCAGGTTTTTTTTATATCAACCAGAGAACATTGGAGGCAGGCATTATGAGCAAACATGATGAATTAGCGAAATTCATTGTAACTAATGTAGGCGGAGAAGAAAATATACGTGATCTGTACCATTGTATGACCCGTCTGAGATTTACACTTAAGGATAAGCAAAAAGCCAATAAACAGGCTTTGGAAAATTCCGACAGTGTCATTTCCGTGATAGAAAGCGGAGGGCAGTACCAGGTGGTGATCGGCAATCATGTTAACGAGGTTTATGATACGATTGCGAAGAACTATAACCTTCAGGTAAAAAGCGGCAACGAAAAGAAAGAGGATAATGCAAAGGAAGGTAATTTCATCAGTCGTGCTTTTACCGTCATGAGCTCTATCTTCCAGCCGATTGTACCTGCTTTGGCTGGTGCAGGGATGCTGAAAGCTATCCTGGTTATTCTTACACAGTTAGAGTGGTTGGACAGTGCCTCCAGTACCTATGCTATCCTTGCTGCCGCAGGCAACGGCGTATTTTTCTTCCTGCCACTGATGTTGGCGTTTTCAGCTTCGAGAACATTCAAGACCCAGCCTATCGTATCTGCTGCCATTATGGCCGCTCTGCTGGAGCCTAACTTCACCAAGCTGATGGAAAACACGGGGGATATTGCTTCCTTTATCCACATTCCCGTTGTCCTGATGAGTTATACGACATCCATTATTCCAGCAATTTTAGCCATTTGGCTGTATTCATATCTGGAACGGTTTCTGAAGCGGGTGGTTCCGAAAAGCATTGAATTGTTTATGGTCCCGCTTGTTTCCTTATTAATTATGGTTCCGCTTACCGCCATTGTGATCGGTCCACTGGGAGTGTACACCGGTAAAGGTATTGCGGATGGTATTGAATTTTTGAGTACGCAAAGCGGTCTCTTGACTGGAGCCATTCTGGGAGGCGGCTGGACCTTCCTAGTGATGTTTGGTTTACACTGGGGGATTGCACCTGCGATGATCAACAATCTTTCCCTCAAAGGGTTTGATACGATTCGACCTATGATGGCTTCTGCGACCTTCGCCCAATCCGGTGTCGCTCTTGGGGTCTTTCTGAAAGCCAAGGACAAAAAGCTGAAAGCTTACGCACTGTCATCTATTTTCCCTTCACTGTTCGCTGGTATTACAGAACCTATCGTTTACGGATTGTCCGTGAAGCTGAAAAGACCAATGATTGCCGCCGTCATCGGGGGAATGATCGGAGGGGCCATTGCCGGACATTTCCAAACGACCGTGCTTGCTTATGTGTTCCCGGCAATAACAACGATTCCGGCATTCTTTACGAATACAATTGCTTTTTATTTGATTAGTATCATCATTTCATTTGTGGTTACTACCGTATTGACTTATATTCTGGGCTTTAATGAAGGAAACGGGGCAACGGATGCGGAGACAGGAAAGACGGAAGCAGAAAAATCCGAGCCTGCCTTACAAACTGAACCTGGACATACCGAAGTCACCGAGAATGTCTATGCGCCTATCCATGGCCAAATTGTTCCGCTTCATGAGGTTCCTGATCCTGCGTTCTCTACAGAAGCGATGGGTCAAGGAATAGCCATTCTACCGAGTGAAGGAAAGGTATATTCACCGGTTTCCGGGGTTGTCTCGCTCGTATTTCGAACCGGCCATGCGATAGCCATCACCTCAGATAACCATCTGGATCTGTTAATTCATGTGGGACTAGATACGGTTAAGCTGAAAGGCAACTATTTCACGAAGCATGTAGAACAAGGGCAACGGATTGAACGAGGCGATTTGCTGCTTGAATTTGATATTCCGAAAATCCAGGCAGCCGGTTATGACCTGACCACTCCGATTATTGTTACCAACAGCACTGCTTACCAAAAGGTTACCCAGACACAGCAAAAATCCGTTGATTTGCAAAGTGTTTTACTCACCGTACATTAAATAAAGGAGGAAATGAGTCATGACAGCACATATAGCCAAAAGTTTTCCTGATAATTTTCTATGGGGTGGTGCTATAGCAGCGAATCAGGCTGAAGGGGCATGGAACGAGGATGGTAAAGGGCCAGCAATCAGCGATGCATTTCGGGGAGGAATAGTAGGCGGGACGTTTGATGATACGATTGATGAAAACAAGTACTACGCCAGCCATGAAGCGATTGATTTTTACCATCGTTATAAAGAAGATATCGCCCTGTTCGCCGAAATGGGCATGAAATGCTTTCGGACTTCCATTGCATGGTCCCGAATCTTTCCGAATGGGGATGATGCCGAGCCAAATGAAAAAGGGCTGCAATTTTACGATGATCTGTTTGATGAGCTACTGAAGTATAGAATTGAGCCGGTCATCACCATTTCTCACTTTGAGCTGCCTCTGAATCTGATTCGTAAATACGAAGGCTGGAAAAGCCGCGAGCTGATTGGATTCTACGTAAAGTATGCGGAAGTTGTCTTCAAACGTTATAAAAACAAAGTGAAATATTGGATGAACTTCAACGAAATCAACCATTTTCATACCATTCCTTTGGCGGCAGGAGGCATTGTTGTTCAAGACGATGAGCACAAACTGCCGACCATTTATCAGGCTAGTCACCATGTTTTCGTTGCCAGCGCATTGGCTACTAAATTGTGTCATGAAATTATCCCGGGCGCGATGATGGGCGCTATGTTATCCCTGAGCCCGATCTATCCGAATACCTGCAATCCGGACGATGTGTTTGAAGCCTATGAGCTGAGAAGAAGATCCTTATTTTATTCGGATGTGATCCTTAGGGGCTATTATCCAAGCTATGCCAAACGGATCTGGAAAGAGCATAACATCATGGTTCAAATGGAGCCCGGAGATGAACAATTACTACGGGAGCATACAGCGGATTATTTAGGATTTAGCTATTATCGAAGTACGACACATAAAGCAGGTATGCCCATCTTGGGCAACACAGGGGGAATTATGGGACTCGACAATCCCTATTTGGAAAAAACGCCATGGGGATGGCCAATTGACCCGAAGGGCTTCCGCTATGTGTGTAATGAGATGTACGACCGATATCAGAAGCCTCTGTTTGTTGTAGAGAACGGCTACGGCAGTCATGATGAAATTTTGGAAGACGGTTCAATTCATGATCCCGAGCGGGTAGACTATCTGAACAAGCATCTGATCCAGCTGCATGAAGCTATTGAGGATGGCTGCGAAGTGCTTGGCTATACCTGGTGGGGTCCAATCGACATTGTCAGTGCGGGAACGGGAGAAATGAAAAAAAGGTACGGCTTTATCTATGTAGACAAAAACAACGATGGTACGGGTACGCTGGAAAGAAGAAAAAAGAACAGCTTCTACTGGTACCAAAAGATTATTGAATCCAATGGGGAAGTATTGTTTGAACAAAATAAAGGAATATAATCCTGTATTCCATAAAAGTCAGAAACGAACCAGCCAGAGATACGATCTTTGGCTGGTTCGTTTGTTTATGTGTAGGAGTAGAGGGGAAAACGGGTTTCAAAATCTGTTTGTCTGCGATTGCTCCTAACCGAAATGCGGCCATCATGCAGCTCGGTAATACTTTTGGTAATCGCAAGGCCCAGTCCGGTGCCTCCGGTTTCCTTGGAACGTGATTTGTCCACCCGGTAAAACCGCTCAAACAAGTGCGGGACATCTTCCGCAGGAATTGGGGTGCCGTAGTTAGTGCAGATTACCACCGCCTCGTCGTCTTCGCGTCCTATGGTGATATCGAGGCGTTTGCCGTCTTTTCCGTATCGAATAGCGTTGGAAAACAAATTTTCATACAGGCGTACCAGCTCGTCGGTATCGGCTAGAATCCGAACAGGCTCGACGATTCGGACACGGTAGGACATGTCCGCCTGTTCCAGCGAGGGTACAAATTCCTCAGCAAGCTGGGTAAGCAATTTGCCGAGATCTACAGGCTCCAGCTCCAGTGGCAGACTGCCACCGCTCACACGCGTGTATTCAAACAGCTCATCGATCAGCTTTTTAAGCGTCAATGACTTTTCATAAGCAATGTTCACATAATAGCGCAGCTCAATTTCATCCCGATAGCGGTCGGTTTCAATATATTCCAAAAAACCGATCACGGATGTTAGCGGGGTACGAAGATCATGAGATACGCCGGTGATCAGGTCGTTTTTGGCTTTGGCGGAAGCCCGTTCTTCTTCCAGTGAGAGACGGAGCTTGTCCGCCATGGTGTTCATATTTTTCGCCAAGGTACCCAGCTCGTCCGCTGAAGAAACAGGGATCGTATAGGACAGATCTCCATCAGCAAACTCCTGCATACCCGTCGTAATTTCGCGAAGATAGCCAATCGTATTTTTGGTAAAAAGGAAAAAGAAATAAATATATAAAGGCAGCCCTCCAATCAGCATGATGAGTGGGGACCCAATATGATTCACGGTCCAGCGAATTAGACGAGTGCCAAAAAATGAACGGGAAGGGTTCAGCCATAGTAGCAAAGATGCTCCATAATAAAACACCATCAAAATCAGTCCGGTTAAAGTGAAGGCGGCAAGGCTAAGGGCTGCCAGCTTCCATCCCAATGTGTCATATCGTTTTGCCTTCAAGACGTGAATCCTCCATTAATCGAATTTTTCCATTTTGTAGCCGATTCCCCACACCGTTTTCAGGTATTTAGGTTTTCTCGGATCAGCCTCAATTTTCTCGCGAATTTTACGCACATGAACCATCAGCGTGTTGTTGGATTCCAGATATTGCTCCTTCCACACTTTTTCATAGATCTGCTCCATGCTCAGCACTTGACCACGATTACGTGCCAACAGCTCGACAATGGCAAATTCACGCGGGGTCAGCTTAATGGATTCTCCGGCGAGAGTGACCTCATGCGTAGCAGAATTAATGGAGAGTTCATCCAGTATCATTTCATGCTCCAATGCAGGGGAGGAGTGGATGTATTTCCGTACTCTGCGCAGCTGGGATTTGATGCGTGCCACCAGCTCCAACGGGCTGAACGGCTTAGTGACATAATCATCGGCCCCAACGCTGAGTCCTGTGATTTTGTCCATATCTTGTCCCTTCGCAGACAACATAATAATCGGAAAATGCTCGGTTTCTCTGATCTTCATGCAAGCTTCAACCCCGTCCATATTGGGCATCATCACATCAAGCACCATCACATCTATCGATTCCCGACTGACTTGCTCCAGCGCTTCCAATCCGTCTCGTGCCATAAGCAGTCGATATCCTTCATTTTCCAAATAAATTTGCATCAGCTTAATAATTTCAGGTTCATCGTCTACTAATAAAATGGTTCCGTTATGCATGGTTGTGCACCCTTTCTGTTCTTTCCAGCAGTATATAATATGGGCGTATTATATACCTTTTTAAAGATGGAGGCTATGGACACTCATCTCAGTTCGCTTGCTTGGGGTCGTCAGCCTTTGGATAGTGCTGTTTCAGTTGAAGAAATACGGTTTTCTTGCTTGAATTGTCTTTTTTCTATTTCTGGTAGTTGACCGAACAAGATCCAAGCAAATGGCAGGAAACGGGAGATGATCGACACGACGAGCCAAGAGCAAAGAAGTGCAAAGAAAAAACCTCCGGCATACCACACATGAATAAGCTGCGGAGAACCGATATGTGGTGAAAACTGCCGATACAGGAGCAGGAAGAACGGATGAATCAGATACACACCAAAGGACAGTGTGCCCAGACGTTCCAGTTTGCGAGTCACAAAGGAATGTTGTCGTCTAAACATTAAAAAGGAAATCTGTAGTATTACCAGCGTGCTAGACAGGCTGTACATATTATACATAAGTTCAAAAACTAGCGAATTGTACGAGATTCCGTACATTCTATTTTCGTACCACATATAGACATGCATGGTGGCTGAAATCAGCCATAAAGCCCAAATTGCGATCCATGTCAACACTCCGGCAACACTTCGTTCCCCCTTACGCATCAGAAACCACGTTCTCAGCTGTGGGTAGTAGTAACCGAGAGCAGCACCCAGCATGTAGCAGGCTATATAAGACAGTGCCCAACTGCCCTTATTTTGAACCTGAAATAGAAATTTATTTCCAATAACAAATGACCACTGTACCAACAGCCCAAGGACAATAGACCATTGTGGAAGTTGCCGACAACGCTGGAACAGCCACAGTACGAATGGAAATGCAAGATAGAATTGCATCATGATAAAAATATAATATAAATGAGTATACGCTTTGCCTGTGGCCAGCTTCAGAGCAAAGCTTTTCGCAAGTGTGATTATATTCCATGGTTCGGAGCTGCCAGCCATAAGGGACAGGATGAAATAAAATAGAGAGAACATGACGTAAGGTAAGAGGATGTACAGCAACCTCTGCTTATAAAAGCGGCTTAAGAGCTGTCGTCCCATCGGACGATCCTTGTAGTTGTAGAACAGTACCATGCTGCTAAGCGCGATAAATACGGGGGTTCCATACTTCATCAACACATTGAGCGCATTGTATACAACATAAAGACTGGAATTTGTAAGCTGAACCGTTGCATAAGAAGTGGCATGTACCATCAAGACGGCTAAAATCGCCATGGCTCTGACCAACTGCAATTCGGGAATTTTTTCTTTGGTCTTAGGCTTCATAAGCTTCATTTCCTTTCAGGAGTGAACTGTATCTTGTTGAACTCTTTCTATTAAAAGATAAAGTTCTTAACAACCCTGAAGGGAAGGGCTTAAGAAACGCTTATGAACTTCTTAACTTTTGTTAAGAATTGAGGATTTTGCAAAAATCCCATAAGCGACTTCCAATGAACAAGATATAGATTGAAATGGTTTAGTCCGTCTATATATGCACTTCGGAGCGACTGGAATCGAATTTTGCAAAATCCTGAATTAAGAAAAGAACTTCCATAGCCTCAAAATGAGTGACATGGAAGTTCTTTTTTATACTCATGATCATTCGTTATTTGCAGCGTTTGATAGGTGCGCGTCTAATTTGTCCACGAATGGCACCGTTCGGATGACGGATGGTGTGGACATTGACGTAGGCATTGCCCTCTCTAATTTGGCACACCAAATCATAAATGGTTCTGCCTCTGAGCGGACCGGTAAGATCACATGCACGGAGCACGCCGCTAACGACGCCTCTTCTAACGGTTATCCCAAACTTCGAAGGACCAAACAGTGTAGCAACAACAGGGCCATTTTCACCTCTTCGTCCCAGATGAATATGCGCTTCGGTTACCCGTGAGATATTGCGTACAGTCAGTTCAAAGCTTAATTGTTGGCTCGTTGGACGGTAACGAAATTCGGCTGTTCCCGTCGCATTTGTTCTGACAGGAGGCACTTCATTAGCCCCCCTTAAGGTGGCTCTAAACTTATTAGACATGACATCCCTCCTTTCCCAGTGTTGGTTTAGTGTATTCACAGGGCCAGGGAAAGGGCTGCACATTAGCCTATTCATCAGAAGTTGTGTGTTTTACAAGATATTCAGTCCAAGCACAAAACAAACTTTTTCATAGTCTATGAGTATCTGGTAGAGAGAGGAGGGGAAACCATGGGAACATTTATTGATGGGAGAACATCCCAAAACGCTTCGACAGCTAACTCTATTGCTATTCCGATCACGGTTTTGAATACACCTCAATTGTTTGGACAGATCGGATTAAACACACAGGGAGCTACAGGTACGCCACGGGTTCTGCTTAAAGGAACCATATCGCTTCAACTTCCGCTTGCTTTAGTAGGAATTACTATCACTATTGTAAGAGGTACTGTGGTAACTGACCCTGTTGTTTATTCGGCTACATCCACTTTTAGTTTGAGTTTATTAGCTCCACAGGTTATTGCGTTCTCAGCAGATGATTTCAATCCGCCGATTACGCCACAACTGGTGTACACTGCTTTTGTTTCTGCTAACCTGCTGGGTACAATACGTGTAGGTCCAGAGAGCTTTGACGGAATTTTGGTTGCGGATTAATGTAGTGATTTTGATATGAAGAAATATTGCTTCATAAAGCTTCGCAGTTGTAACTGCGAGGCTTTTTTGTGTACAAGTACAAGTTTTAGCTTAACGAATAAACTACTTTTCTTTTGCATAATAATCACATAGGCATAACCCTGCAACAATGGGTAGAATTTTATGTATGCGCTTACAAAAATAAAATATTCTTTGCTTCGTACAATTAAAAATCTGAAGGAGGAATGAAGAATGAAATGGAAAAAAGGATTGACTGGTATGCTTTTAGCAGCTTTTTTATGTGGTGCACCAGGTATGGGCATAGCTACGCCGGCACATGCATCCGCTGGCGAGTACAAGTTTGATTTTGGCGGAGGTACGGTCGAAACGGGTTATACCGGTGTGAGTGCTTCGCTGTCCTATGACTCAGCACGTGGGTATGGCTTTCGTACCCCTGAGAATATGCGTAATGTCAGCGCTTCGGGGACTGGAGTGGCAAGTGATGCGGTACGGTTCCTGGCTACAGGTACGAAAAGCGAGAATACTTTTGACGTTGATCTTCCTCCTGGTTTGTATGAGGTGTCGGTTACTTTAGGAGATACCTCTCGTTCGAGTATTGCGGCTGAAGGGGTGTATCAGGTCATTAATATGACAGGGAATGGGGCCAAGGATCGCTTTCAAATTCCAGTGACAGACGGGCAGCTAAATCTGCTAGTTACTGAAGGCAAAGAGGGCGCGGTCTTCACACTCAGTGCATTGGAAATCAGGCAATTATCTAGCAATCCGGTTACGAATCGAACGATTTATATCGGTGGAGATTCTACGGTTTGTAACTATTATCCGCTAGATAGCAGCGTGCAGGCGGGATGGGGCCAACTGCTGCCAGAGTTTGTGAACACGAATACTTTTCAAATTCGCAATATGGCGTCAGGAGGCCAAATTGCTAGAGGCTTCCACCAGGACGGTCAGTTGGAGGCCATCGTCCAATATATTAAGCCGGGGGATTATTTTATTCTCCAATTGGGCATCAATGACACCAATCCAAAGCATAACGAAAGCGAAGCCGAGTTTAAGGACTGGATGAAGGATATGATTCGGCAGGTTAAGGCTAAAGGGGCGACGGTAATCCTGTCAACTCCGCAAGGACGAGCCACTGACTTTAATGCTAACAATGTACACAACGCAGAAAATAGATGGTATAGAAGCGCTATTTTGGCACTGGCTCAAGAGGAACAAACGCCTTTAGTCGACCTGAATGTTCTTAGCTCAGCTTATTTCACTTCTATTGGTAAAGACGCTACACTGGCCTTGTATATGAACGGTGATACACTCCATCCAAACTATGAAGGTGCAAGGGAACTGGCCCGATTGGTAGCACAGGATTTAAAAAGGCAGGGTCTGAGCGGATTCTAAATTTAAACGATGGGTTTTCCCCTGCTTCTTACATTCGTAGGAGCAGGGGTTTTTAGCCTCTGTTCAGGGTGCTATAATTATTGAAAAAGCAATAGTAATACGGAGGAATTAGAACATGCAGCCTTTCACTGCCCGTGTGCTTCAAATTATACTGTTGATCCCTGAGGGAAAAGTAATGACTTACGGTCAAATTGCGGCAGAGGCCGGAAGCCCAAGAGGTGCCAGACAGGTGGTGCGAATTTTGCATACATTGAGCCAAAAACACCGACTTCCTTGGCATAGAGTGGTCAACCGTTTGGGGGAGATTGCTTTGCAGGAGGATGAGTCCGCATCCCTGCAGCGTCTGTATTTGGAGGAGGAAGGCATACGTTTTAATGAAAGCGGGCGTATTCCACTCGATCAATATCTCTATGATCCGCAGGCGGAGATGGAAGAATAGGAACGGAACAAGCTATGCGGTTTTATATTAGATTTGATGATCACAAAAATCCGGGACAAATCAATCATCGATTTGTCCCGGATTTTTTTCATCTAGCATACGAAGCAGATAACTAGAGGTAATCTGTTATTTATAGCATAAGATTCACTTGTCATTTTATCCGATGAGATGCTGCTGATCCCGTTGGGCAAGGTGAAAAGAAATGCTGTTCATCAGCGGTATATCGTTATTTTTCCGGGCTTCCCGGATCAGTTGTTTCTTTTTTTGTTCTGATTCACGTAAAAAGCGGGTCATCCACAAATCAGACGGTTCGTTAGTGGTTGTCATGCGAGATTCTTTTATCATCTATTAACCCTCCCAGTGAGCGGCTGTTATTCTTTCTCTAGTATATGTTCCAAACCTTAATAGATGCTGTTGGTTTCCTTAAAATTAGCTGAAAATTAGGTAAAGTTCAGGTAAAAATAGGTTGAATCAATATCTCATTGGACGAAAAGTAGTATAAAGCGAGTAATCAGGAAGTAAAGGTTACAAAAATGTATTGTTTTGACACCTTGTACCAACATAAACCTGAAAGTACAATTAGAATGCAAAGAGTTCGTGGAAGTTTATGTCGAAAAAAATGGAAAAGATTCGGGGAATGAACCGAAAGGGGAGAGATTCATCTATGAAGCAAAAAGCGGCTGTCGTGCTGCTTGTATTGTCCTTATCATCAGGATTGGCCTCCACTGTACAGTCTGAGAGTTTATCAGGAAATGTAGCATCAAGTACGTCGGTTAGTCCATCTACTGAGGCTACATCGAAGACATCATCCGTAACGGGTCAGGCTTTACCTACATTAACACTCAAGCAGGCCGTGGAATGGGCACAGACGAACAATTACAATACGCGTACCGCCGAACGGGACGTAGAGCGTCGCAGAATGGAACTGAAAAATGCAGAAAAGGATCTGGGAAATGCATTTGTTGATTTTATAGACGGTGAATATGTTGATGATAATACCTCTTGGAGAAGTTATAACTCTTCGACGCTATCTTATCTAGCCAGCAAAAAGCAGGCGCAGTTCGCCAAAGACCAGATTTATTTTAATGTGATGAAAAGCTATCAAAGTGTGTTCGTGGCAGAGAATCAAGTGAAAAATGATCTAGAAGCGCTTGAAATTGCCCAAGCGGAGGAAAAGATTGCACTTGCCAAATTTGCGCGCGGCAAGCTGTCTGAGTATGCGAAAAACGAGAGTACACAGACCAGAAGCCAGGCTCAGCAAACAGTAGAGCAGGGGAAAATTGCGTTGCAAAAATCTAGGGATGCTCTGAACTTCCTCATGGGACAGCCTAACGGAACAGCCTATGAATTGGTTGATCGGCCCGTGTACAAGGAACCGAAGAAGCTGGATATCGAAATACATATACAACAGCTGACAGACATGAATCCAAATTTATGGAAGCTGGAGGATAGCATCAAAACTTCGGAACTTAATGTGAGATACTTCGATTTTAACAACGGCGCAGGTGCTTACGATCTAGCTAAAATGGATGTCGATACAGCCAAAGAGGAGCTCGCCAAAGGTCAAAAGGATTTTGCCGAATCACTCCGTAATTTGTATGCCACGGTTAAGGAAAACCAAAAAAAATATGTACAACTGGAAGAAAGCTTGCGTACGGCAAAAGAGGCCTTGGAGTTATCACGCAAAAAGTGGGACAGAGGTCTAATTATCGAGATGGAATTGAAAAATAATCAGTTGAAAGTGAACCAGATTGAACGGCAAATGGAAGAGCTGGCGATCGAGTTGGATCAAAATGAGTATACGTTGAACAAGCCATGGAGCACATAGGGAGGAAAAGGCGTTGGCAGAAACGGTTTTAAATGATGCTTTAATCAAGTTACGGAAAAAACGGAGAAAAAAGTGGATATGGACTGCAATTGTTCTACTGGTTGTAGGTGGAGGCGGAACGACAGTATATCTGAATCTGCCCAAGGAGCAGGCGGCACCTTTGGTTCAGGATGAGACGCTTAAAGTAGAGCGCGGCGATGTGAGTGAGAAGCTGGACACGTCCGGTACCGTGCAAGCGTCCAAGGAAGTGAAGTTAAACTTCACGAGTGCAGGTGATAACAAGCTGGCAGTGGTAAATGTGAAAGCCGGGGACAAGGTGAAAAAAGGACAGGTGCTGGCTCTTCTGGACAGTTCAGAAATTAAAATGCAAATTCAGACTGCGTCTGATACTTTGGAAATATCCAAATCCAAGCTGGCTGAATTGGAGAAAGGTCCGAAGGCAGAGGATATTGAAATTCAGAAAACAAATGTACTTCGGGCCAAAATGGCTATCGATACAGCGCAAGAATCATTTGAGCTGGAAGAAGCCGAAAGTCAGAAGAAAACTTCCCAAAAGCAGTTGGAACAGGCGCGAAAGGCATATGAAGACCAAAAGTTTTTACATGATGCCGGTGCGGTGTCCAACAGTGAATTGGAGCAGGCAGAGCAAGCACTGGATAAAGCACAGACGGACTATGATGGTCTGGATCTGCAGTTCCGCAAAATCATGTCGCAAAAACGTCGCACCATTTCAGAAGCTGAAATCGGATATCGTACGGCAATGGCAGAGCTTCGCAAAATTCAGGTTCCGGCTGATGCATCCAATATTCAAGCCTCACGGATAGAGGTTCGAAGACAGGCGACGGAACTGGAGCAGAAGAAAAATGAATTGAACAAGCTTCAGGTCACAGCACCTTGGGACGGGGTAATCTTGAAGGTGAACGGGGATGTAGGGACCAGTCCGACGGCTCCATTCATTGTCATGAATAACTCGGATTCCAACGATCTTAAGGTGGTTGTGAAGGTAAGTCAGACCGACATTGTCAAAGTAAAGAAGGGTCTTTCAGCCGTGTTGACTACCAATGCATATCCGGGTGAATCATTTCCAGGGAAGGTGCAATTCGTCTCACCGGAAGCCTCTACGGATGAAGGGATGACGACGTATCTGATGGAATTGTCTGTTCATGACCCGAAAGGCAAGCTCAAAACGGGCATGATTATGAATGTGGCCGTTATTTTGGGAGTACACAAAAATGTATTGTTCGTACCTGCTACTGCGCTGAGATCGGAAGGGGGACAGGATGGCGTGTATGTTTCCGCTAATAACGCTGCGAATCCAGGGGCGCGCACATTCAAGCCCGTAGAACTCGGATTTTACACGCCAGATCGAGTCGAGCTCAAGTCAGGTGTAAAGGAGGGTGACACGCTTATTGTGCCTGCTCCTGAACCTCCGCCGGACCCTTCTGCTATGGGCGGCATGCAGGGAGGTTTTTAAACGGGTATGAGATACGTCATTCAGATTGAGGATTTGAAAAAAGTGTATCAGGTCGGAGATCAGGAAATTCATGCCCTGCGTGAGGTACAACTTGATATTGCTGACGGTGATTTTGTCGCGATCATGGGACCGTCTGGATCAGGCAAGTCCACGATGATGAATGTCATCGGCTGTCTGGATTTACCTACATCGGGACAATTTTATTTGGATGGCTATTCGATATTAGATGCCCGCGAGGATGAACTGGCTATTATACGTAATCAGAAAATCGGATTTGTATTTCAAAAATTCCATTTGCTCCCGCGAGCAACGGCTTTGGAGAATGTGGAACTGCCTATGATCTATGCGGGTATTCCTGCCAAGGAGCGTCGTTTGCGGGCAATGGAGGCTCTTACTAGCGTAGGTCTAGGCGATCGGATGAACAATAGGCCAAACGAATTGTCAGGCGGTCAGCAGCAGCGGGTGTCTATTGCGCGCGCACTTGTGAACAATCCGGTCATTCTCTTGGCGGATGAACCGACAGGCGCATTGGACTCCAAAACAAGTGTTGAAATAATGGGGATTTTTCAGCGTCTGAATGATCAGGGGAAAACGGTTGTACTGGTTACTCATGATCAGGAGGTTGCGGAATACGCCAAGCGTCTGATTCATTTTCGGGATGGGCGGATTGAAGAGGATCAGCCTGTTGGGAAACGAAGAATGGCGGCAGAGGAAGTGAAGGCATGAAGTTTAAGGAAATTATCCGTGTATCGCTCAACAGTTTGCGAACCAATATGCTGCGATCTTTGCTGACCATGGTGGGCATTATTATCGGAGTGGCCGCTGTGATTATGATTGTAGCCATTGGTAAAGGATCAACGGCTACGATTACATCTCAGATCAACAGTATGGGAAATAATCTGCTGATGATCTATCCTTATGCTCCATATGATGGCTCCAGCTCCATGTCGTTCAGTCAGACGAAAGGAATATCTCTGGAAGATATCGATGCGCTAGAGGAGCAAAAAGCAGTAGCAGAGGTAGCGCCAAGTGCCATGACCAATGCAGATATTACGTGGAGTCGCAATAAGGTCAGCGCGCAAATTGAGGGGACTTCGCTGGCATTCGTTCATGTGAGAAAGCTGTCACTAGCTCAAGGCAGGTCGTTTACCCACTATGAAGTGGATAAACAAATGAATGTGGCCGTGCTTGGGAGTGATGCGGCCCGTAATATTTTTGGTCCGGATGCCCCAAGAGCGGTCGGTGAGACGATCATGATTAAACAGCTTCCTTTTAAGGTGGTTGGTGTGCTGGCAAATTCCAATTCCAATATGAGTAACAGTGGTCAGCAGGTATATGTACCGATTACAACGGGGATGGAACGGCTAGGCAATATGAGTATTCAGCAGGTGAACGCCTCTGCAACAACAGAGGAGAAGATTAATCAGGCAAGTGCTGAAATTCGGCAGGTGCTACGTGCCAGACATGAGCTAAAGCCATCAGAGGGCGATGACTTTCAGATCATGACCCAGACGGAAATCTTAAAAACAGTGTCCGGGGTTGATCGGATTATGAATATGCTGCTGGCCGGTGTAGCTGCAATTGCGCTTGGCGTTGGAGGTGTCGGCATTATGAATATTATGCTGGTGTCCGTCACGGAACGTACGAGGGAGATCGGGATTCGTAAAGCGATTGGTGCGCAACGCAGTGATATTATGCTGCAGTTTGTGGCTGAGGCTGTTTTTCTCAGTCTGATGGGTGGACTGGTTGGCGTAATGGTGGGTCTCGGAGGTGCAAAGCTGCTCGAGAAATTCGTCCAAATGCCGATTGTGTATTCGATAGAGCCCGTGCTTTACTCTTTTCTGTGCTGTATGGGGGTTGGAGTGTTGTTCGGAGTATATCCGGCGCGAAAGGCGTCGAAGCTGCGTCCAATTGATGCTTTAAGATACGAATAAGGGAGCGGGTACTTCGCCTTACTCGAAAGAGCAGGGTGCAAAGTACCCGTTTTTTGTGTTAAATAAGTGTTTTAAATGATAAAAAGACATGAATAACTGCCTTAATTTTATATATGTGATGTTTTATATGCTTTTTAAGGTTGATTTATTGTTATATATGACGTATTATATTCAATATTAGATCGCAAGAAAAAAGGAGGGACGTTCATCATCGACCTTACGGCAAGACAAGTAGAAATTTTAAACATCGTACAAAAGCATGCCCCGATTACCGGGGATCAGATTGCGGAAATGCTTAATCTCAGCAAGGCGACCATTCGGACCGACCTATCCAAATTGGGCATTCTGAATTACATAGATGCAAAGCCCAAGGTCGGATATTTTGTTGGAAAGCGGGGCACGCCGAACCGGGAGGAAAAGTTCCGGCTGTTGCAAATGAAGGTCGGCGATCTTCATGGTGTTCCAGTCATCGTACGAGAAACAACCACGATTCAGGAAGCTGTCGTAGCTCTCTTTTTGGAAAATGTGAGCAATTTGATCGTCACCGATGAAGACGGAGATTTGGCAGGGGTAGCTTCCCGCAAGGATTTGCTTAAGGTAACGTTAGGGAATCCCAATGCAGCAACCATTCCTGTCAGCCTTGTGATGACCCGACAGGCGAATGTTGTCACCGTTTCCCCAGAGGATACGGTATTAGAGGCAGCGCGCAAAATTATTGCCCGTCAAATCGACAGCCTGCCTGTTGTCGTCCCTTCCGACTCCGACAAGCCAGGGGAGCACTGGAAAGTCGTGGGACGCATTACAAAAACGAATATTATTAAAATGTTGCTCGATATGGTAGCAGAGGATTAATGGGAGGAATCGAATGGTTCAGGTGAGCAGTCATTTTATAGCGATCTGTTCAGACTCGATTGGCGAGACGGCAGAAGCTGTCGTACAGGCGACCATGCGCCAATTTGAGTTACCGGACACAGAGATCAAAAGATTTATGAACGTGAGGGATGAAGACGAACTGAGCCGGGTGATGGAGGAAGTTGCCGAGCGTAAAGGCTTCGTAGCTTATACGCTGGTACAGCCAGAATTGAGAGAAGCGATGAAAGAGGAGGCTGTCCGGCTGAATGTGCGGGCTGTCGACATTATGGGACCGATGATGCAGGCGTTTGCTGATACGTTCCATAACGATCCCAAAGAGAAGCCTGGTCTGCTGCACCGACTGGACGATAACTATTTTCGTCGTGTAGAGGCCTTGGATTTTGCGGTTCAATATGATGATGGCAAAGATGTGAGCGCCATTCTCAAAGCGGATATTGTATTGCTTGGAGTATCCCGTATTTCCAAAACCCCTTTATCCATGTTTCTCGCGCATAAAGGTTATAAAACGGTCAACATACCGATTGTACCGGAGCTGACACCGCCTGTTCAGTTGAAGGATGTTCAGCGTGGTCGAGTATTCGGATTAACGATCGAGCCAGAGTTACTGTTGAAAATACGCAGTGAGCGACTAAAGGTTATGGGGCTTCCTAATAATGTGCAGTATGCTACAGCGATGAGGGTAGAAGAGGAAATAGCGTATGCGCAGTCTTTGTTTAAAGAGCTGAATTGTCCGGTTATTGATGTTACAGATAAGGCGATTGAAGAGACGGCAGGTTTAATTATCAGAATGTTATAGAGCCTAGTAGCTGCTCATATAACTAAAAATTAAAATCGT
>NZ_CP150243.1:2585000-4987500 GCF_037975315.1 Paenibacillus sp. FSL P2-0322
ATGAGGTGGGGGTAGCGGAGAAATTCCAATCGAACCCGGAGATAGCTGGTTCTCCCCGAAATAGCTTTAGGGCTAGCCTCGGAAAAAAGAATCGTGGAGGTAGAGCACTGATTGGGTGCGGGGCCCGCAAGGGTTACCAAGCTCAGTCAAACTCCGAATGCCATAGATTTAGTTCCGGGAGTCAGACAGTGAGTGCTAAGATCCATTGTCGAAAGGGAAACAGCCCAGACCATCAGCTAAGGTCCCCAAGTGTGTGTTAAGTGGGAAAGGATGTGGAGTTGCACAGACAACCAGGATGTTGGCTTAGAAGCAGCCACCATTGAAAGAGTGCGTAATAGCTCACTGGTCGAGTGACTCTGCGCCGAAAATGTAACGGGGCTAAACACACCACCGAAGCTATGGCTTGATGCTTGCATCAGGGGTAGGGGAGCGTTGAATGCGGGTTGAAGGTGTACCGTAAGGAGCGCTGGACTGCATTCAAGTGAGAATGCCGGTATGAGTAACGAAAAGATCTGTGAGAATCAGATCCGCCGAAAGCCTAAGGGTTCCTGAGGAAGGTTCGTCCGCTCAGGGTAAGTCGGGACCTAAGGCGAGGCCGATAGGCGTAGTCGAAGGACAACAGGTCGAAATTCCTGTACCACCGTAATCCGTTATGAGCAATGGGGTGACGCAGTAGGGTAGTGACGCGGACTGATGGATGTCCGTCTAAGCAGTGAGGCTGGTGTGTAGGCAAATCCGCACATCGTAAGGCTGGGCTGTGATGGGGAGCGAAAATTGTAGTAGCGAAGGTCATGATCTCAGACTGCCAAGAAAAGCCTCTAGCCAGGAGAAGGTGCCCGTACCGCAAACCGACACAGGTAGGCGAGAAGAGAATTCTAAGGCGCGCGGAAGAACTCTCGTTAAGGAACTCGGCAAAATGACCCCGTAACTTCGGGAGAAGGGGTGCCTCGGTAGGGTGAATAGCCCGAGGGGGCCGCAGTGAAAAGGCCCAAGCGACTGTTTAGCAAAAACACAGGTCTGTGCGAAGCCGCAAGGCGAAGTATACGGGCTGACGCCTGCCCGGTGCTGGAAGGTTAAGGGGAGTGGTAAGCCTTCGGGCGAAGCTATGAACCGAAGCCCCAGTAAACGGCGGCCGTAACTATAACGGTCCTAAGGTAGCGAAATTCCTTGTCAGGTAAATTCTGACCCGCACGAATGGCGTAACGACTTGGGCGCTGTCTCAACGAGAGATCCGGTGAAATTTTAATACCTGTGAAGATGCAGGTTACCCGCGACAAGACGGAAAGACCCCATGGAGCTTTACTGCAGCTTGATATTGAATTTGGGTACGATCTGTACAGGATAGGTGGGAGCCGTTGAACTTTGAGCGCCAGCTTGAAGGGAGGCATCCTTGGGATACCACCCTGATCGTATCTAGGTTCTAACTTGGTACCGTGATCCGGTGCGAGGACAGTGTCAGGTGGGCAGTTTGACTGGGGCGGTCGCCTCCTAAAGAGTAACGGAGGCGCCCCAAGGTTCCCTCAGAATGGTTGGAAATCATTCGAAGAGTGCAAAGGCAGAAGGGAGCTTGACTGCGAGACCTACAAGTCGAGCAGGGACGAAAGTCGGGCTTAGTGATCCGGTGGTACCGCATGGAAGGGCCATCGCTCAACGGATAAAAGCTACCCTGGGGATAACAGGCTTATCTCCCCCAAGAGTCCACATCGACGGGGAGGTTTGGCACCTCGATGTCGGCTCATCGCATCCTGGGGCTGAAGTAGGTCCCAAGGGTTGGGCTGTTCGCCCATTAAAGCGGTACGCGAGCTGGGTTCAGAACGTCGTGAGACAGTTCGGTCCCTATCTGTCGTGGGCGTAGGAAATTTGAGAGGAGCTGTCCTTAGTACGAGAGGACCGGGATGGACGTACCGCTGGTGTACCAGTTGTTCCGCCAGGAGCACCGCTGGGTAGCTATGTACGGAAGGGATAAGCGCTGAAAGCATCTAAGCGTGAAGCCCCCCTCAAGATGAGATTTCCCAATTAGTAAGACCCCTTGAAGACGACGAGGTAGATAGGTTGGGGGTGGAAGTGCAGTAATGCATGGAGCTGACCAATACTAATCGGTCGAGGGCTTATCCTAAGAATAAAACGCAAATGAGTTTCGGATCCAGTTTTCAGGGTGTAACCTTGAAAGTATGTACAAGTGACATACAATAAGCGCATGGCTATTCATTCACACGATAAGTGATGAACCGAATAACCGTACGGAAGAATTTACAGTGTAAATTCATGTTTGGTGGCGATAGCGGAGGGGTTCCACACGTACCCATCCCGAACACGACCGTTAAGCCCTCCAGCGCCGATGGTACTTGGACCGCAGGGTCCTGGGAGAGTAGGACGTCGCCAAGCAAGATAAAAGAGCACAGCCCATTAAGGCTGTGCTCTTTTTGTATACCATAAGGCTTTCGCATTTTGGAAAATATACAAGAAACCATTACATATACTCCATTCCACTAAATTAATAAGATTGGGGCATAACTATTATAAAGCTTACAACACTCTGCATATCGACCGATAGTGAAGTCAAACATAATGAAATTTATAAAGCAGCAAGTCTCCAACAACAGGGAGCCTTGCTGTTTGCCGTTACTGTTTTTTGAGGGGGAAGATTAAAAGTAAGGCTATAAATTTCTAGAGAACAGGTACTTTTGAAGCGAGATAGAAACGTTTCTATTAGAGTTTGAAAAGAAAATTCATAGCTTTGGGAGAGAAAAACTCAATCCGAACTGAATTTTTTAGACGAAGAGTCAGAAAAAAATATGAAAAATATGGTCCTTTAGGACTATGAAATAACAATATTTATTACAAAATTAAAGAGTTATTAATTTTGGCTTATGTGAGCTTGATACAAATTCGATCCATTATTTAGGAGGTTAAAGAGGGTTGCGGAAAAAGGCGGAATTTGTCGGATGATATCAGGTTGAATTTGTTACATTTATGTTAATGGCATGTAAAGATAAAATTGTTGTAGGATAAGGGGTTGGAGCTTCAATGTAAATCATAATGAGTTTAGTTTTACAAAATTCGTGAAAACCAAAAATTTCGTTTTAAACTAAATTAACAGATCATGATTGACAGATAACTAATACAAAAAGTGAAATTGTTGCTTTTGAAGTTTGGAAACAAATAACATAATATGGATTTTATTTTATTTTTATGAGCTCCATCAATTTAGCCCTTTTGTCCCATGCCAAGCGGTTTTAAAGTTTGT
Organism: Paenibacillus sp. FSL P2-0322; assembly: GCF_037975315.1. Lineage (NCBI taxonomy): Bacteria > Bacillati > Bacillota > Bacilli > Caryophanales > Paenibacillaceae > Paenibacillus > Paenibacillus sp. FSL P2-0322. Next base: position 2,588,248 of record NZ_CP150243.1, read on the forward strand.
ATATTTAAAAACAGTTAGAAAGTGTTGGAAGAAAAAAAGAGATATAAGGATTTACTGTAAAATTATGAACTGCATAGAGGATGGAGGAATTCATTTGACAACTCGATCACAATCTTGGTTCGCAAAAACAGAGGTCCAACCGACTGCGAAGCTCCAACTATTTTGCTTCCCCTACGCTGGTGGTGGCGCTTACATATTTAACTCTTGGAAGTCTAGGTTCGCGCCTGATATTAACGTGTTGCCTATACAACTTCCAGGACGTGAAAGCCGCTCAACAGAAGCTCCAATGGATACTCTTCAGGACATCGTTCAATCGTTGATTCCCGCTATGGCCCCATACATGCATAAGCCGTTCGCTTTTTTTGGGCACAGTATGGGTGCACTGATTGCATTTGAAACAGCACGACAGTTGTACAGCAAAACTGGAAAGCTACCTGTGCATATCATCATATCTGGTAAATCCGCACCACATCTTCCATACTCCAAAAAACGACTCCATGATTTAGCAGACGATTCTTTCACCGAAGAGCTTCGTTTGATGCAGGGAACACCTGAAGAGGTGCTGCAAAATGCAGAATTGATGCAAATTATTATGCCTCGTCTGCGTGCAGATTTTAAGGTATGTGAAACTTATGTTTATCAGCCGGGAAATCCACTGGTATGCCCGATGACCGTTTTAGGCGGAATGATGGATTTTGAGGTTAGCACAGATTCACTCCATGCCTGGCAACAGCATACGACATCACCTATGGATGTTCAGATGTTCGAAGGTAATCACTTTTTCATCCATGAACAAGAACAAGAAGTTATGAGCGCAGTCGAGAACATTCTTTCTACATCCTCGCCGATGGCCCACGCGGCGGCAGCTCATACAGCTTACAACACAAGCACCCTACAACCACGATTCAGACAGAGTTGAATGTCCCACACATCACGATACACTTCGTTATTACCATCTCAGCAACAATCGACAACCAACCCACAAACAAGATGCAAATTCCAGCATAGTTCAAAATCGCATTTTATTCTGTACGGATACTCATGCATCCAAACCCAGAGTTTATCTCAACGACGTCCACAGCCAATATAAAAAGTTCGCACTGAAAAAGTGTGGGCAACGAAAAGAGGGATGCCCTTGTTTCGATCAAATTCTGCTTTTCGGAGACTCGCACGTTATGTAAGGCCGTATAATCTATGGGTTTTCATAACGGTGATCGCCTCCTTGTGTTTGGCAGCTATTGACATTATTTTGGGTAAGGCTATTGAGCAAATGGCACAGGGGACATTCTCCTCTACCCAGAACATGATCTATCTGGTTGTTGGTATGACGCTAATTGGAATGCCCTGTAAGTTTGTGATGAGGTACGCTTCAGCGCGTTTTAGTGTTAGTGCTCTGCGCGACTTGAGAGGCGATCTCGTACATAAGTTTTGCGATTTACCGGTTTCCAGCGTGGAAAGGAAATTTACCGGAGATTTGGTATCCCGTCTAACCAATAATACGGCAGTATTACAGAACTTTTTTATCCAGCAGTTTTCCAATCTGTTTTATTTACCGCTTGTGTTTACGGCATCACTCATATTGCTTTTACTGACAAGCTGGAAACTGATATTGGCAAGTCTTGCGCTCATGCCAATAGGAATGATCATAACATCACTAATGAGCAAGCCGATTGAAAAATATTCCGCAGATCTTCAGGAGAAAATTGCTCATTTGAACGCTGTGGGGCAAGATGCAATCGGAGGAATCCCTATCGTCAAGGCATTCAATATGCAAGCTGTGCTGTTGAAGAAGTATATGGTGATTATGGAGGAGGTCGTCAAGCGCGGCTTAAGGCTAGAAAAGCGCTATGCAGCCATTACTCCAGTAGGTGTGATGATGCTGGCAACACCAATTATTTTGGTCATTGTATACGGAGGATACCTGATACAACAAGGAGAGCTGAATGCTGGAGGCATTGTACTTTTTTTATACCTGATTTCGTTCATATTACAGCCTATTGCCATGCTGCCGACAATCATTTCGCAAATGAAGGAAGCGGGTGGAGCCGCAAAGCATTTGTTTGAGGTGCTGGATTGGCAGAATGAACGTCAGGACGGCGAAATGACCTTGGTAGATCAGAGGCGAGAGAATAGGGCGCCTCATTTGGAAGACGATGCAGATGGGGAAGCCAACCGAATGAGTGAAGGCGGAGCAGAAAGCGATGATGGCGTTGATGGTGTTGCTGTAGTCAGCTTTGAGCATTTGACCTTTGGCTACGATGAAGGGAACACAGTGCTGAAGGATATCAGCTTCCAGGCAGGGCAAGGGGATATGGTGGCGATTGTCGGTGCCAGCGGTGGCGGTAAAAGCACGATTTTCAAGCTGCTTTGCGGATTTAATGAACCTGGAGAGCATGCTGGAACCATTCAACTATTTGGAAAGAGTTTGACAGATTGGAATTTAACAAGCCTGCGCAGTCATATTTCGATGGTATCTCAGGAGTCGTGGCTTTTTCCGGCCACCATTGCAGAAAATATCGGATATGGACGTCTGGAGGCGACTCGGGAAGAAATTGTCGAGGCGGCGAAAGCGGCACATGCGCATGATTTTATTGTTCAACTTCCCGAGGGCTATGAAACCCTGTTGAGCGAGCGGGGAGGCGGATTGTCTGGCGGTCAAAAACAGCGTATTTCTATAGCAAGAGCATTACTGAAAAATGCTCCGCTGCTTTTATTGGACGAGCCGACTTCAGCACTCGATAGTCAGTCGGAGGCTCAGGTGCAGAATGCGATGAATGCGGTAATGCAAAACCGGACGGTACTGGTCATTGCTCATCGACTGTCAACCGTACGTCAGGCGAACCGTATTATTGTACTCGATCAGGGGAGCATTGTGGAATCGGGTTCTCATGAGGAATTACTAGGTCGTGATGGTGTGTACCGAAAGCTGTATTTGAAAAATTTTGAAGAAGAACAGCATACGGCGGAAAACGGTAATTCGTTGCCTGAGGAAAGGAGTGAGCGTCGTGACCTTCAAGCAGGGGTTTTATGAATTTAAGCAGTTGATGTCCCTGATGAAGCCGCATCGAAAATGGTATTTTACCGGGCTGGTTGGCAATAGTCTGACCAATGCCAGCATCACGATTTTACTTTCTTTCGTGGTGCATTATTTGCTGAATTTTGCGGTTAATGGCGATGTACAGGAGCTATACCGAGCGGTCTATTTGGTCAGTGGTACATTTTTGGCATTAAGTCTTATTTCCCCCCTGTGCAGCTATATGTATAAACGGTGTGTAAAGCTGGCGATTGCCGATGTACGAATGAAACTATTTGGCCACATTGTCAAGCTATCGTACGAAAAAGCCGAAAAACACCATTCGGGTGATCTTGTATCCCGTATGACGAACGATGTACAGGCGCTGGAGCAGGCTTACACCGTTCATATCCGCTCGATTATACTAGAAATTTCGCTTTTCTTGGGCTCGTTGGTCATTTTGATGGTTCTGGATTGGCGATTTGGGATTATGGCGGTTTTACTTGGGCTGGCTTCAGCCTGGATAAACGCTCATTTCGCGAAGAAAATGCGAAAGACGAGTGAAGAGTTACAGGGACGGATGAGCAGGTTCACGGAACGATTGAGTGATTTGCTTTCCGGTTTGCAGACGGTGAAGTTGTTTGGGTTGAGGACAAAGGTAGGTGGACTTTGTAACGATGCAAGCGAGGACATAAACCGCATCAGCATTCGGCAGGGACGTCATATGGGCTTGCAGGATATGTGCAATTTTGTCATAGAGTTCATCACGCTGGGCGGTGTGCTTGTCGCCGGATTGATTCTGGTATCGCAGAAGCAAATGGAACTGGGGGTATTGGGACAGATTGTGCAGCTGCAAACCGGTATTTCAACGGTGTTTTTGGAGCTAGGGGCGGCTGTAACACTGTTACAAAACTCCTTGGCAGGCTTGGCGCGTATTCGCGAAATTCTGGATGAGTCGAAGGAAGAGGAGCAGTTCCCCGCGGCTAAAAAGAAGGGACCGCTGACTAGGCTTATCGATCCCGAGACGGCAGCTTTATCAGCCCGTGAATCTGGGGGATTCTATGGCGATGTTGAGACCTTGCGTACAGACCACGCCATTGAACAGACTCCGGCTGCGCTGGAGCTGCACGACATCACCTTTGGCTATCAGCCTGACCATCCAACGCTGCAAAGGTTAAACTTGGTCGTGGCAGAAGGGCAGGTAACCGCGCTTGTCGGCCCGAGTGGTGGTGGCAAAAGCACAGTCATGAAGCTGTTGCTGGGATTTTACCCACCGGACGAAGGTGTGCTGCGGGTTCGTGGTCGCTTGGCAGAAGAATTTCCGTTGGATGAGGTCAGGGATTTAATGGCCTATGTACCACAGGAGGCTACGCTGTTCCACGGTACAGTAGCGGATAATATCCGTTTTGGCTCACCGGCTGCCACGGATGAAGAAGTAGAGGCTGCGGCCAAAACAGCCTATGCCAGCGGCTTCATAGGCGAGCTGCCAGAGGGGTACGACACGATTGTCGGTGAACGCGGAGCCAATTTGTCCGGCGGTCAAAGACAGCGGATCGCAATTGCCCGTGCTTTGCTCAAAAATGCACCGATTTTGCTGTTGGATGAAGCGACCTCGGCTTTGGATGCAGAATCGGAATATGAAGTCCAGCAGGGCTTAAATGAGCTGATGAAGGATCGTACGACATTAGTTATTGCCCATCGATTGTCTACGATTGAACGGGCGGATACGATCTGTGTCCTTGCCGATGGCGAACTGAAAGAGCAGGGTACCCATGATCAGCTCCTTGCCGAGGGAGGTCATTATGCAGAGCTGTATGAGCTTCAATTTCGAAAGCATCCCGAGGAACAAACCGCATAAATATGCGAATGTCCTTTTTACCAATATCTATTTTGCGAGGAGAGAGACGGATGACACAGCAAGATGTTCAATTATTTTCGCTAAGCCAGCCACAGCAACGGATTTGGTATACGGAGCTTCTGTATCCTAATCGGAACACATCAACAATTATTGCAACAGTAAAAATCAGGGGAACTGTTCGTATAGATGCCTTGCAACAAGCAATGAACCGGGTGATTGCCCAAAATGATTCTTTCCGTATCAAGATCACTGCTCAGGATGGGATTCCATATCAATATGTAGAGCCGTTTACGGCGGAAAATATAGAAACGCTCCAAGTTGCCCCGGAAGAAGCGAATGTATGGTTAAAGCGTCATAATCCACAGCCGTTCTCATTGTTGGATTCGCAGCTGTACCGATTTGTTATCTTGCAGCTCGGAGCAGAAGAAACATGGTTTAATTTTAAAATGCATCATATTATTTCAGATGGCGTGTCCATGAATCAGGCCATTAATGAAATCACCGGACATTATATGGATATTGTGCATGGTACAGGTCAAGATGCACCGACCAAAGGCAATCCCTATCTGGATTTTATCCAGGTAGAGCAAAGCTATGAGCAATCAGACCGTTATCAGAAGGACAAAACGTACTGGACAGAAAAGTTTGCCGATTTGCCAGAGACTACAGGTTTGAAATCATATAACCCGCTGACACTGAGCACAGCTGCACGCCGGGAGAGCTTTATACTGGAACATGAGTTGTATCGTGGTGTTACGGCTTTTTGCGAGGAACATAAAATTAGTATTTTCACGTTCTTCCTGGCGGCTCTGTATATTTATTTGCATAAAGTGACGGGAGAGCAGGACCTAACCGTGGGGACACTCTATGCCAACCGTACGTCTAAGAAAGAAAAGGATACCATCGGTATGTTCGTCAGCACCGTGGCTACGCGTCTGTTGGTCGAACCAGAATCCGAACTGCTGACCTTCCTGCAAGGTGTAGGGAAGGAGCAGGCGTCCATTTTGCGGCATCAGCGTTACCCATACAACAAAATTATTCAGGATTTGCGTGAACAGCAAAGCAGTCTGGACATTCAGCGTCTGTTTGGTGCTTCCATCCAGTATCGTACATTGAGTTTCTCCCGGTTTGATGAAGCCATTCAGCAGGTAGATAACGATTTCTGCGGAGATACGGTGAACGACTTCGATATTCACATGGTTGAAATGCTGGATGACGATAGACTCGTGCTGTACCTAGATTATCGTACCGAGCTGTTTAGTGAACAGGAAATTGCTCGAATTATTCGACAATTTTTGAGTGTGGCGGAGCATATGGTGCAGGGCCCACACAAGCGGATACAGGAATTGTCGCTGATCAGTGAGGAAGAACGGGCACAAATCGTCGACGTATTCAATGCTACTGCGGTGGAATATCCACACGAAGCAGGCATTCATGAGTTGTTTGAGGAACAGGCTGAACGTACACCGAATCAGACAGCAGTTGTGTTCGGAAATGCCCGTTTAACTTATGGCGAACTGAATGTTAAAGCAAATCGACTGGCTCACACGTTGCGCGGATACGGTGTTACCGCCGAGCAAACTGTAGGTATCGTTGCTGAGCGTTCCACCGATATGATTGTCGGCATGTTGGCGATTCTCAAAGCGGGCGGCGCATATGTGCCGATTGACCCTGATTATCCGGCTGAACGTGTACGTTACCTGCTGGAAGATTCGGGGGCGAAGTTGCTGCTGGTGCAGCATGCAGAACAGCAACTGGAGGAATACACCGGAATCGTACTGGATCTGAGCGATGCTAAGGTGTACGGGGCAGAGAATGACCAAGGCTTGAATACCGTACATTGGGAGCAAAACGAGGCTTATCATGCGGATTATACCGATTATACTAATCTGAAAAATGAGATTTTAAATGAATCATCCTCGTCTGTCGTAGACAGCACTGCTGGAGAACAAGAACGTAATTTTGGAAACCGACTAGCTTATTTGATGTACACCTCGGGCACGACCGGACAGCCCAAAGGGGTTATGGTAGAACATCGCAATGTCGTACGTTTGGTGAAAAGTACAAACTATGCGCAATTAGATGCTGATACACGCATTTTGCAAACTGGCGCCGTTGTCTTTGACGCGTCCACCTTCGAAATTTGGGGTGCGCTATTGAATGGTGGACAGCTCGTGCTGGTAAGTCAGGATGTCATTTTGGACGCTCCAAAGCTCAAGGAAGCCGTGCGCGACCATGGTATCACGACAATGTGGCTGACTGCACCGCTCTTTAACCAGTTATCTCAGCAGGACTTGGAGCTGTTCGAGGGGGTACAAGAACTGCTGGTCGGTGGTGATGTGCTGTCCGTACCGCACATTAACCGGGTGCTGGAGGCTCATCCGTCCCTGCGGATCATTAACGGCTATGGGCCGACAGAAAATACAACTTTTTCTACAACTCATGCGATTGCCAGCGTGCAATTGGAAGCGGTGCCGATTGGGCGTCCGATTCACAACTCCACAGCGTATGTCGTAGACCGTTCCATGCAGCTTCAGCCTGTCGGGGCATGGGGGGAGTTGATCGTCGGCGGCGACGGGGTGGCACGTGGCTACCGGAACCGTCCGGATTTAACGGCTGAAAAGTTTGTAGACAGCCCGTTCCGCAGCGGAGAGCGCTGCTACCGCACAGGCGATTTGGTGCGCTGGAATGAGGACGGGACGTTGGAATACAAAGGACGGATTGACGCACAGGTGAAAATCCGGGGCTACCGGATTGAGTTGGGCGAGGTGGAAGCACAGCTGCTGAAGCTGGAGGCGGTGCAAGAAGCCGTCGTCATTGCACGTGAGGATGAGCAGGGGCAAAAGCAGCTCTGTGCATATGTAGTCACCCTTGCGAATATCGCGGCTAGCGAGCTGCGAAGCGCCTTGAGCCAAGAATTGCCGGGTTACATGGTACCGTCATATTTTGTGCAGTTGGAGCAATTGCCGTTGACACCAAATGGCAAAGTGGATCGTCGGGCATTGCCGCAACCAGAAGGAAGCGTGGATTCCGGTGAGGATTACGTAGCGGCACGTAATGAGGTAGAACGTACGCTAGTGTCTGTGTGGCAATCTGTACTTGGTATTGAGCATATTGGTGTGCTGGATAACTTTTTCCATCTGGGGGGCGACTCGATTAAGGCCATCCAGGTGTCTTCAAGACTGCTGCAAAATGGTTACAAGCTGGAAATGAGGGAGTTGTTCCAGTATCCGACGATTGCTGAGCTGAATGGACGAGTGCAGCGGGTGAGCCGCGTTTCCGATCAAGGAGAAGTCAGTGGAAACGTGGCATTGACACCGATTCAACACTGGTTCATTGAACAGCAGCCATCCAATCCTGAACACTATAACCAGGCTCTGATGCTGCATCGTGAGGATCGATTGGATGAAACGGCGCTTCGTCAGGCACTGCAACGCATTGTCGAGCACCATGATGCTTTGCGCATCGTATTCCGCCAAAATGCGGACGGTGGGTATGAAGCATGGAACCGTCGCGTGCAAGAAGGAGAATTGTACAGCCTCGAAGTAGTTGATTTTACAAATGAGTCTGACTTTGCTCATTTGCTGGAGGACAAAGCCAGCGAAATTCAAAGCAATATCCGTCTAGATGAAGGCCCTTTGGTGAAGCTGGGTCTGTTCCGTTGCACCGATGGAGACCATTTGTTGGTAGCGATCCACCATTTTGTGGTCGACGGCGTGTCTTGGCGTATTTTACTGGAGGATTTGGCATCCGGTTATGAGCAGGCTTTACAGGGCGAGTCTGTCCGTTTACCCAACAAAACGGATTCCTTCCGTCTGTGGGCAGATCAGCTATCCGCTTATGCGAACAGTGGAGCGTTGGAGAATGAGCGTGCGTATTGGGAGCAGATTGAGCAAGCAGGGAAGAGTCAGACATCCTTGCCTAAAGATTACACTCGTAAATCTCAGGCTAAGCCACAGCTTCGCGATGATCGGACACTGACAGTAGCGTGGACGGTACAAGAAACGGAACAATTCTTGAAACAAGCTCATCGCGTCTACAATACAGAAGCAAACGACCTGTTGCTGACAGCTCTGGGCACTGCAATTCAGGAGTGGGCAGGCATCCGTCAGGTGCTTGTAAATCTGGAGGGGCACGGACGGGAAGCCATTTTGCCGGATGTAGACATTACGCGTACGATCGGTTGGTTTACCAGCCAATTCCCGGTTGTACTCGATATGGGCGAGGATCGGAATGTGGGACGGCGTGTCAAGAACGTCAAAGAAGGACTGCGCCGTTTGCCGCATAAAGGGATTGGATACGGGATTTTGAGATATCTTGCTGACAGGGAAGGGGAAGCCCCTTTTATCAGCGAGCCGGAAATCAGCTTTAACTATCTCGGACAATTCGATCAGGATTTAAAGAATAATGCCTTTCGCATGTCTCCTTATTCCATCGGAGCTTCCATTAGTGACACGTTAACCAAGCGGTATGCTCTGGATATCAACGGCATGATCACAAACGGTGCACTGGAGTTGACGATCAGCTACAGCAACAAAACGTTCATGAAAAAGTCAATCAAAAAGCTGGCTGATCTGCTTCAGGAGAGCTTGCGTGAGGTATTGGCTCACTGTGTGGAAAAAGAGTTGCCAGAGCTGACGCCAAGCGATTTGTCCTTCCAAGGACTGACGGCTGGAGAGCTGGATCATATTGTAGAGCAGACGGCTGCTGCGGGAGAACTGGAAAATATTTATTCGCTCACACCCATGCAAAAAGGCATCCTGTTCCACGGCTTAATGGAGCCGAAATCCGGGGCGTACTTTGAGCAGGCGACATTTGATCTGCAAGGCAGCTTTCAAGTGGAGGCTTTTGCCGAAAGCTTAAATCAACTGGTGGATCGCCATCAAATATTCAGAACTAATTTTTATAGCGGCTGGAATGAGCAGCCTTTACAGGTGGTGTACCGCCACAAACATGCCGGGTTCCGTTTTGAAGATGTGCGTTCAATGGGACAAGGAGAGCAGGACGCATACATTGCTGATTTTGCTGAGCGTGACAAAGTCGAAGGCTTTAATTTCAGCTCAGGCGAGCTGATGCGGGTGTCTGTTTTGCGTACAGGCGAGGAGTCGTACCGTTTTGTATGGAGCTTCCACCATATTTTGATGGACGGCTGGTGCTTGTTCCTGGTTGTGGGGGAAGCATTTAATACGTACTTTGCCATCCTCGAAGACCGCAAGCCGGAGCTTGTCCCGATAACGCCATACAGCGAATATATTGAATGGCTGGAGCGACAGGACAACGCGGAGGCTGAACGGTTCTGGAGTGATTACTTTGCTGGTTTCGAGCAGCAGACGGTATTGCCGCAGGCAAAACAGCTGGACGGTCACGCTAAAGAATATGAAGCGGACAAGCTTTCGTTTACACTGGGCCGCGAAGTGACGGAACGGATGAACAAGCTGGTTAAGCAAAAGCAAGTGACGGTCAACACCCTTCTGCAAGCAGCATGGGGCGTTGTGCTGCAACGGTATAACAACAGTCGGGATGTTGTATTTGGCAGTGTCGTATCCGGCAGATCAGCGGATATTCCGGGCATAGACAAAATGATTGGTTTGTTCATTAATACGGTTCCTGTACGGATTCACAGTGAGAAAGATATTACGTTTGCTGCGTTAATGAAGCAGATACAGGAGCAGGCACTGGCTTCCCGTGCTTATGAAACCTATCCGTTGTATGAAATTCAGGCCCTGACAGAGCAAAAACAGGACCTGGTGAACCATATTATGGTGTTTGAAAACTACCCAGTGGAACAGCGTATGGAGCAAATGGGTAGCCGTGGTGAGAATGGTTTTACGATTACAAATGCTTCCGTATCGGAGCAAACGAACTATGATTTCAACATTACGGTTGTGCCGGGTGATGAAATTCATGTCCATTTAGAGTACAACGCGCGAGTATTGGAACGTACAGCTATAGAGCAAATCCGCGGGCATTTGCTGCATATTATTGAAGAAGCGATTAACAGACCAGATGCGCTGGTAGATGAGCTTGAGTTGGTGACTGCTTCGGAAAAAGCGAAAATCATCGACGGTTTTGGATCAGTGGGCGTATCTGCATGGAGTAATGAAAAGCAATCAGAAGGGTTGTTCCACGCCTATGTGGAAGAACAAGCGCAGCTTGTGCCGGATCACGTGGCAGTTGTATACGAGGAGCGGCAACTTACGTATCGCGAGCTGAACGAGCGTGGGAACCAACTTGCTCGTAGATTGCGGAATGAAGGCATTGGGCGTGAATCCATTGTTGGTATTTTGAGCGAGCGCTCGGTGGACATGCTGGTCGGCGTATTGGCGGTATGGAAAGCCGGAGGTGCATATGTACCTTTAGATGCGGATTATCCGTCTGACCGTATCCGCTTTATGCTGGAGGACAGCGGTGCTACGGTGCTGCTTACGCAAACAGGTTTGCAGGAGCGTGCCCAAGCATGGCTGAATGAAAGCCGATGGGCTTTGGCCGAAGGAAAGGCTGAGGGTGAGCTGGAAACGGCGGTTAGCATTGAAACGATGGAAAGAGACAGCCTTAATGAGGGATTAAGCTTGAAATCAGATTCGCCATCTGACAGCGAAGCAGCATCCGAATCCGCAGCGAACTTGCGTCTGCATGCCGTGCTGGCGCTGGACGATGAGTCGCTGTACACTGGGGATCCCACGGATGTGGAGCACATCAATGAGCCGCAGGATCTGGCGTACGTGATCTACACGTCCGGGACAACGGGACGTCCGAAGGGCGTCATGATTGAGCATCGCAGCTTGGTGAATACAGCTGCGGCGTATCGCCGGGATTACCGTCTGAACCAGTTCCCGGTACGGCTGCTGCAATTGGCAAGCTTCTCCTTCGACGTATTCGTCGGGGATATCGCGCGGACGCTTTATAACGGTGGAACGATGGTCATCTGTCCGAAAGATGATCGCATTGACCCAAGCCGTCTATACGGCTGGATTCGCGACTATCAGATTACGGTGTTCGAATCGACCCCTGCCTTGATTGTACCGTTTATGCAGCATGTGCATGAACAGGGACTGGACATGAGCAGTCTGGAATTGCTGATCACCAGCTCGGATAGCTGCAGCGTGACGGATTACCGGGTGCTGCAAGAACGATTTGGTGCGGATATTCGCATTATGAACAGTTATGGCGTCACGGAAGCGGCAATCGACTCCAGCTTCTACGACGAAGAACTGTCGAAGCTGCCGGACAGCGGCAGTGTGCCGATTGGTCAGGCGTGGCTGAACGCACGATTTTACATCGTGGACAGCCAGTTGAATCCGGTGCCGATCGGCGTACTGGGCGAGCTGTGCATTGGCGGTGCCGGGGTGGCACGGGGATACCTGAACCGTGCCGACCTGACGGCCGAGAAGTTCGTAGCGAATCCGTATGTACCGGGTGAACGATTGTATCGCACAGGTGACCTCGCGCGGTGGATGCCGGACGGCAATGTGGACTTTATCGGCCGGATGGACTATCAAGTGAAAATTCGGGGCTACCGGATCGAGCTGGGCGAGATTGAAACGGCAATTCAGCGGGTGCCAGGTGTGCGTCAAGCGGTAGTCATTGACCGGACGGACGAACGTGGACACAAGTACTTGTGCGGATATATCACAGGAGAATCCGAGCTGCGGATCGAGGAGGTACAGGCCGAGCTGGAAGCAGGGCTGCCAGCACATATGGTACCTGCACGCTTGATGCGTCTGGAGACCTTGCCACTGACCCACAATGGAAAAATCGACCGCAAGGCCTTGCCGGAACCGGAAGGAAGCATCCATACCGGGGCAGCCTATGTGGCTCCACGTACTACGGTAGAACAGGTTTTAGCTTCAGTGTGGGCCGGGGTGCTGGGTGCCGAAACGGTAGGCACGCAGGATAACTTCTTTGAACTGGGCGGCGATTCGATCAAAGCGCTGCAAGTATCGTCCCGCTTGCTGCAAGCAGGTTATCGACTGGACATGAAGGATTTGTTCAGCAATCCGACGGTAGCGTCACTCAGTCCTTTGCTTCGTACAGATGGCAAGATTGCCAGTCAGGAAGAGGCAGTAGGCAAGGTAGATCTGACACCCATTCAACGGTGGTTCTTCGAGCAACAGCCGGTAGACCTGCACCACAGCAACCAGGCGATGATGCTGTATCGAGCCGGGCGCTTTGACGTCGACGCGCTGCGCTGTACGATGGAACGCATTGTCCAGCATCATGACGCATTGCGCACTGTATTCCGTGAGACGGAGCAAGGCTATGCCGCCTGGAACCGCAGTGTAAAGGAAGGCGAGCTGTTCACACTGGACATCGTAGATTTTAGCGGAGTTGAAGACGAATCCACCGCTGTAGAAGCCAAGGCGAGTGGAATTCAAGCCAGCATTCATTTGAGCGAGGGTCCGCTTGTGAAGCTCGGTCTGTTCCATTGCGCTGGAGGCGACCATTTGCTAATCGTGATTCATCATCTGGTTGTGGACGGTGTATCGTGGCGCATTTTGCTGGAGGACTTGGCAGCCGGATATGAGCAGGCCGTTGCAGGTAAAACGGGTAAAGCTATTCAACTGCCGCATAAAACAGATTCCTACCAGGTATGGGCCAAACAGCTGTCAGCCTACGCAAATAGTGTGACGATGGAGCGGGAGTTTGCATACTGGCAGCATATCGAACAGGCGGAAGCCAGCCTCGCGAAGCCTTTGCCGAAGGATTTTGCGAATGACAATGCACTGCTCGGAGACAGCGAGGTTGTGACGGTCCGCTGGACGAAGCAGGAAACCGAGCAGCTACTCAAACAAGCTCATCGCGCGTACAACACGGAAATGAACGACCTGTTGCTGGCTGCGCTCGGAAAAGCCGTCTATGACTGGTCTGGTTCCGAACGAGTGCTGGTCAACCTGGAAGGCCACGGACGGGAAGCCGTTGTACCCGACGTGGATATTACGCGCACAGTCGGCTGGTTTACGAGCCAATTTCCGGTTGTACTGGATGGAAGTCTGGGACAAGGTGGAAATACCGCTCGGCTGATTAAACGGGTCAAGGAAGGGCTGCGTCATATTCCGCAAAAAGGCATCGGCTATGGTATTTTGCGATACCTGTCAGATATGAATGTTCTGGAGAAAGCAGGCGTGCAGTTAAAGACTCAGCCTGAGATCAGTTTTAACTATCTGGGTCAATTCGATCAGGATTATAAAGGCAACGATCTGGAGCCTTCCTCCTATTCCATCGGTGTGCCTGTTAGCACGAACGCGGCTATGGATTTTGCACTAGATATCAATGGATTAATCGAGGATGGCGAGCTGATGTTCACTATTCGCTACGGTACCACACAATTCCGGCACGAAACGATTGCACGGCTTGGAGAACTACTGGCATCCGGCTTGCGTGAGGTGATTAGCCATTGCATTGCGCAGGAAAGAACGGTGTTGACCCCAAGTGATGTCTTGTTAAAACATGTAACGCTGGACGAGCTGGAGCAATTGGTGAAAGATACACAAGATATGGGTGAACTAGAAAATGTGTATGCTTTGACGCCGATGCAAAATGGCATGCTCTTCTTCAGTCTAATGGATGAGAGTTCGGCAGCTTATTTTGAGCAGGCAACCTTTGAATTGAATGGACGTTTTGATGTGGTTGCTTTCAGCAAAAGCTTTGATTTGCTCGTACAGCGTCATGAGGCGTTACGGACGAACTTTATCAGTTCATGGAAGGATGAACCTGTGCAGGTCGTCTTCCGTAATCGTAGCGGGCAATTATATTATGAAGACTTGCGCGGACTAGAAAAAGAGGAACGAGAAGCTTGTGTTGAAGCTTTTGTCATCGAGGATAAAGCGAAAGGATTCAATCTTGCAGAGGATGCACTCATTCGTGTCTCCATTTTGCAAACCGGGGATGATACGTACCACTTTGTTTGGAGCTTCCATCACATTTTGATGGATGGCTGGTGCTTGTCCTTTATGACACAGGAGGTATTCGGTAGCTATCTGGCACTGCGTGCGGGTCATGAGCCAACGCTGGAGCCTGTCACGCCGTTTAGTCGATTTATTGAATGGTTGGAGCGTCAGGACCGTGAGGCAGCCTTGCAATACTGGCGTGGATATCTGGCAGACTACGAGCAGCAAATTACGCTTCCTCAGCAAAAAACACAGCCTAAATCGATGCAAGATGGGGAATATGTTGCTGAAGATCTGGAATGTGACTTCCAGCCGGAGCTGGTTGCTCAGATCGAACGGGTGGCGAAGCAAAATCAGGTGACGGTCAACACGTTGATTCAGACCGTATGGGGCGTTCTGTTGCAAAAATATAACAACAGTTCGGATGTCGTGTTCGGTAGCGTAGTGTCTGGTCGTCCAGGCGATATTCCAGGTGTGGAGCACATGATCGGGCTATTTATTAATACGATTCCAGTGCGTGTGCAGTCTGAAGAGGGCGAAGCCTTTAACGAGCTGATGAAACGAACACAGCGGCAAGCGCTGGCGTCCAATGCCTATGATGCGTTCCCGCTGTATGAAATTCAGGCACTGACCGAGCAGAAGCAGGATTTAATCAATCATATTATGATATTTGAAAATTATCCGGTGGAGCAGCAGGTAGAGCAGCTGGGAGGCCAAGGACAGGAACCGTTCACGATTTCGAATGTGGTGGCTACAGAGCAAACCAACTACGATCTGAACGTAGCCGTTATGCCGGGAGAAGGCATAAAGATTCGCTTTATGTATAACACGCTCTGTTTTGATCGGAAAGGCATTGAGCGTCTGTATGGACATTTTACTCGCCTCCTGGAGCAAATTTCGCTCAACCCAAATGTTCGGGTTGAAGAGTTGGAATTGGTCACAGCAGCGGAAAAACAACAGATTACAGCGGCATTTAATGACACTGCTTGTGCATTTCCGTCCAAACAGACGATCCATCAGCTGTTCGAGGATCAGGTGGAGTGTACGCCAGACCAAGTGGCATTGGTGTTTGGAAATCAGAGTCTGACTTATCGGGAACTGAATGAACGGGCAAACTCATTGGCCCGAATGCTTCAAGCCCAGGGAGTAGGACCTGACAAGCTGGTGGGTCTGATGGTGCAGCGCTCAGTGGAAATGATTGTAGGTCTCCTGGCCGTTCTCAAAGCAGGTGGTGCTTATGTGCCAATCGATCCCGAATTTCCGTCCTCTCGTATTGAATACATGCTGGAAGACAGCGAGGCCGCAGTGCTTCTGACCCGTCGTGAGCTGGCAGAAGAGCACCATTGCCATGCCCATACCATGTTTCTTGAGGATGCAGCATTGTATCAGGGAGAAAGTAGCAACCTGGAGACGATTGCCCGCCCAGAGCATTTGGCTTACGTCATCTATACCTCGGGTTCGACTGGAAATCCGAAAGGAGTTATGCTCCAGCATCGCTCGGTACTCAACTTTATTACCGGGATGCGCGAAGCCATTGACTTTGAAACGAGCCAAACCATTTTGTCACTCACGACCATTTCATTCGATATTTTCGTCTTGGAAACCATCCTGCCCCTGCTGGGTGGAATGTCTGTTGTGCTTGGCGACCGCCAGCATCAGGTGAATCCGCAGGCGCTTGGTGAGTTGATTACTCAACATTCTATTGAGATGTTGCAAATGACCCCATCCCGGTTGCAAATGCTGCTGGGTCATGAAGCAGGTTCCCGCGCGCTGCGAAACGTGAAGGTCATTATGGTCGGGGGTGAAGCCCTTCCGTCCAAGCTGCTCGCAGCACTGCAAGAAATAAACGGTCCCCGCATTTATAACATGTACGGACCTACAGAAACGACGGTGTGGTCGGCCGTACAGGAACTGACCCATGCTCAAGACATTAATATCGGACGTCCCATCGCGAATACCCAAATCTATATCATGAATGCGAGTGGAGAGTTGCAGCCCGTCGGTGTGCCGGGCGAGTTATGTATTGCAGGGGAAGGATTAGCCCGTGGGTATTGGAAACGTGAAGAACTGACGGCTGAGAAATTTGTAAATAATCCATTTGCTGGTGGCAAGGCAGGCCATGAGCGGATGTACCATACAGGCGATTTGGCAAGATGGACGCCGGACGGCAACATTGAATATTTGGGGCGGATGGACCATCAGGTAAAAATCCGGGGCTACCGGATCGAACTGGGCGAGATCGAATCGCAGCTGTTGCAGGTGGAGTCGGTACAAGAAGCGGTCATCATGGCCCGTGGGGACGAAACGGGCCAAACACAGCTCGTGGCGTACTACGTCGCGAGTCAAGAGCTTGGCGCCGGTGAGCTGAGACATGAGCTGGGGCGGGAATTGCCGAGCTATATGATGCCGTCGTATTTCATTCAGTTGGAGCAGATGCCGCTGACACCAAACGGTAAAACCGACCGCAAGTCCCTGCCAGCACCGGAAGGCAGCCTGCAAAGCGGAGCGGATTATGTAGAGCCGCGCACTGCACCGGAACGGGCACTCGTAGCGGTCTGGCAATCCGTCCTAGGCGTGCCAACCGTCGGAATGTTGGACAATTTCTTTGACCTGGGTGGCGATTCGATCAAGGCGATTCAAATCGTGTCCCGTGCGTTCCAGGCAGGCTACAAGCTGGACATGAAGGATTTGTTCCGCTATCCCATCGTCGCAACCCTGGCACCGCATATGCACGAGGTCAGTCGTATGGCAGATCAGGGAGAAGTGAGCGGAGAGACGGCGTTGCTTCCGATCCAGCACGGGTTCTTTGCACAGGAGCAAGTGGATGCGCATCACTTTAATCAGGCCGTTATGCTGCACCGGGAGCAGGGCTTTGACGAAGCTGCTTTGCGTCAGGCGCTTGGCAAGCTGACGGAGCACCACGATGCTCTGCGGATGGTGTTCAGCAAGACCGAGCAAGGCTATAAAGCGTGGAACCGCAGAATACAGGAAGGCGAGCTGTATCACCTGGACGTGCTGGACTTTAGAAATTTGACGGATGAAGCCATGCTCAGCGCGGCAATTGAAGCGAAATCCACCGAAATTCAAAGCAGTATCCAGCTTCAAGAAGGACCGCTGTTAAAGGCTGGTTTGTTCCACTGTGCCGATGGGGATCATCTGCTGATAGTGATTCACCATTTGGCGGTGGACGGGGTATCCTGGCGTATTTTGTTCGAGGATTTGGCTACTGCCTATGAACAGGCTGTTCATCAGGAAGTGCTTCAGCTGCCGAACAAAACGGATTCCTTCCGTTCCTGGTCTGGGCGACTCTCCGCGTATGCGAATAGCACAGCCATGGAAAGTGAACACGCCTACTGGGAGCAACTGAACGCAGCCGCTTGGGCTGACCAAGTGCGTTTGCCTGAGGATCAAGCGCAGGCTGAGCCATTTATCCTAGCTGACACGGATACAGTGGTCGTCCAGCTTACGGAAGAAGAGACTGAACGGCTGTTGAAGCAAGCACACCGCGCATATAACACGGAAGTGAATGATCTGCTTCTGACTGCTTTGGGCATGATGCTGTACACATGGACCGGCCATGAACGCAGCCTGATCAACCTGGAGGGACACGGACGTGAGGATATTTTGCCGGATACGGACATTTCTCGTACGGTAGGCTGGTTTACGAGTCAATATCCGGTATTGCTGGACATCGGTCGTGATCACGCTTTGTCGGGACGCATCAAACAGGTCAAAGAGAGTCTGCGTCATATTCCGAATAAAGGAATGGGCTACGGTATATGGAGATATTTGAGTGAATCCGGCCAAACGGTTGGTCAGCAAGCAGATGCACGGCACCTTGGTCAATATCAAGCTTTTGTCGAGCCACAAGTGAGCTTTAACTATCTCGGCCAGTTTGATCAGGACTTGCAAAATAGCGATATGCGTTGGTCTCCTTACTCGATTGGATCGGTCGTTAGTGCCCGGACGAA
The DNA here is from genome assembly GCF_037975315.1 of Paenibacillus sp. FSL P2-0322. Classification (NCBI taxonomy): domain Bacteria; kingdom Bacillati; phylum Bacillota; class Bacilli; order Caryophanales; family Paenibacillaceae; genus Paenibacillus; species Paenibacillus sp. FSL P2-0322. Next base: position 2,606,977 of record NZ_CP150243.1, read on the forward strand.
GATGAAATATGCTCTGGATGTGAGCGGAATCGTAACGAACGGCATCCTGGAACTGGACATTCGGTATAACGGCAAAGCCTTCCGTAAGGACACCGTCCACATGCTGGCTAATCTGTTAAAATCCAACCTGCTTGAAATGATCGAGCATTGTGTTACGCAGGAGCGGACCGAATTGACTCCAAGTGATGTATTGCTAAAAGGTCTGACCCTGGAGCAATTAGAAACGATTAAGGAGCAGACCAAGACGGTTGGGGAACTGGAAAATATGTATCCGTTAACCCCCATGCAAAAGGGGATGCTGTTCCATAGTCTGATGAATGCAGAAACAGGCGTGTATTTTGAACAGGCGACCTTTGATCTGGAGGGCCACTTTGAACCGTCCCTATTCGAGGAAAGTCTGAAGCTGCTGGTTAGCCGACATGCTATATTACGGACGAATTTCTACAGTGGTTGGTATGGCCAACCGTTGCAGATCGTCTATCGTCATAAAAATCCGAGCTTCCGTTATGAGGATGTCCGAGGCCGTGAGTACGCTATAGCTGAATTTGTGTCCCAGGATAAAGCTCAAAACTTTGATTTAGGCAAGGATGCGCTCATGCGCGTAACCGTCTTCCGCACGGGTGATAGCTCCTACCGTTTTGTATGGAGCTTCCATCATATTGTGATGGACGGTTGGTGCCTGTCGCTGGTGACGGATGAAGTGTTTGGTGCCTATGTTGCCCTGCTGGAGCACAAGCAGCCAGAGCTCGCACTTGTCAAGCCGTATAGTGACTATATCGAATGGTTGGAAGATCAGGATGTACAGGAAGCGACCCGTTATTGGAGTGACTATTTGGCGGGTTTTGAGCAGCAAACCTTGTTGCCTGGTGAGAACACGCAAGCTTCTGTAGTTGCACGGGATGAAGAACCAGACGGAAGCGGTGCGGGTTCCCATTCCGGCTATGTTTCGGAAAAGCTTCCATTTATGTTGGGTAAAGAACGGACCGCGGCATTGAACCAAATGGCCAAGCTACAACATGTCACGATTAACACCTTGCTGCAAAGCGTGTGGGGCGTTATTTTACAGCAATACAATAATCATCAGGATGTTGTATTTGGTGGTGTGGTATCCGGTCGTCCAGCAGACATTCCGGGTGTGGAGAATATGATCGGGTTGTTTATCAACACGATTCCGGTACGTATTTGCAGTGCACCGGATGCTACATTTGCAGAAGTATTGCAGCGCACACAGGAGCAGGCTTTGGCCTCTGGTGTCTATGACACGTTCCCGTTATACGACATTCAGGCACTGACTGCACAAAAACAAGACCTAATTCATCACATTATGGTCTTTGAAAACTACCCGATCGGGCAACAGATGAAGCAGGTGGGCGGTTCCGGTGAGACAAGAGCACAAAATGGCTTCTCTATTGCCAATGTGGAACTTGCCGAGCAAACCAACTACGATTTCAACCTGATTGTCGTGCCTGACGAGGATATCTCCATCCTGCTTGAATACAATGCTCTGGTGTATAACCGATCTGCTATGGAGCGTATCCAGGGGCATATCGACCATGTCATCGGACAAATTGTGGACAATCCGAATATCCGTGTGAATGAGCTGGAATTGGTAACCCCGCAAGAACAGGCGCAGATCGTTCAGGTGTGGGGAAATACGACGGCAGCCTACCCGCAGGATCAGACGTTAAGTGTGCTGTTCGAGCAGCAGGTAGCGAACACACCGGAGCAGGTGGCGGTGCTGTGCGGAGCGGAGTCGTTGACCTACGCGGAGCTGAATGAGCGAGCCAACCGTCTCGCACGCACCTTGCGTGCCGAAGGTATTGAACCGGATCAGCCGGTAGGCATTTTGGTTCAGCGCTCGCTGGACATGATCGTGGGTATCTACGCGATCCTCAAAGCAGGCGGAGCTTACGTGCCCATCGATCCAGAATATCCGGCGGATCGTATCCGCTTTATGCTGGAGGACTCGGGCGCGAAGCTGGTGCTGACGCAATCGCATCTGGCAGAGCAAGCATCGCTGAGTTTCGACGGCCAGGTGCTGGTGCTGGATCGCGAGGACATTTACCACGAAGACGGCTCGAATCTGGAACCACTGGCTGGACCGCACCATGTAGCCTATGTCATCTATACCTCTGGCTCCACCGGGAAACCGAAGGGCGTGATGGTGGAGCACCATTCTGTGCTGAATCGGATTTTATGGATGCATGCTCGTTACGGCTTGAGTGCGGAAGACACGATTCTGCAAAAGACGGCCTTCACGTTCGACGTGTCGGTGTGGGAGCTGTTCTGGTGGTCGCTGGTCGGCTCGAAGGTGAGCTTGCTGTCGGTGGGAGGGGAAAAGAACCCGGAAGACATCGTCGACACGATTGCCCGCGATGGCGTGAGCACGATGCACTTTGTACCCGCCATGCTGCATGCGTTCCTGGAGTACGTGGAGCAGCAGCCGCGGGAAGTGATGCAAGCGAAGCTGGGTACGTTGCGCCATGTCTTTGCCAGTGGTGAAGCATTACCGCCACAGCATGTCGCACGGTTCCAACGGCTTGTGTCGAGCCTGGCTGGAGCGAAGCTGGTCAACTTGTATGGCCCAACCGAAGCGACGGTGGACGTATCGTACTTCGATTGCGAGCCTAATGAAGCCTATTTGGTCATTCCAATCGGGAAACCGATTCAGAATATTCGTCTGTACATCGTGAAGGAAGGCACGGAGCAATTGCAGCCGATCGGGGTTGCAGGGGAGCTGTGCATCGGCGGTATCGGGGTAGCCCGCGGTTACCTGAACCGACCGGAGCTGACGGCCGAGAAATTTGTGAAAGATCCGTTTGCTGGCGGGGAAGCAGGCTATGAGCGGATGTACCGCACAGGCGATTTGGCGAGATGGATGCCGGACGGCAACATTGAATATCTGGGCCGGATCGACCATCAGGTGAAAATCCGGGGTTACCGGATTGAGCTGGGTGAGGTCGAATCGCAGCTGCTCCAAGTGGAATCGGTACGAGAAGCCGTGGTCATGGCGCGTGCAGACGAAACGGGCCAAAAACAAATGGTGGCGTACTATGTCGCGGGGCAAGAAATGGGTGCCAGCGAGCTGAGAAGTGAGCTGGGCCGGGAGCTGCCAAGCTACATGGTGCCATCGTACTTTGTACAGCTGGAGCAGATGCCGCTGAGTCCAAATGGCAAAATCGACCGCAAGGCCCTGCCAGCACCGGAAGGCAGCCTGCAAACCGGAGCGGATTATGCTGAGCCGCGTACCGCGCAAGAACGTGCTCTGGCAGCGGTCTGGCAGTCAGTACTGGGACTACAGACTGTTGGTATTTTGGACAATTTCTTTGATCTGGGCGGCGATTCGATCAAGGCGATCCAAATCGCATCGCGTGCGTTCCAGGCTGGCTATAAGCTGGACATGAAGGATTTATTCCAGTATCCAACGGTTGCAACACTGGCACCGCATATGCACGAGGTCAGTCGTATGGCAGATCAAGGAGAAGTGAGCGGGGAAACCGCTTTGCTTCCGATCCAGCATTGGTTCTTTGCGCAGGAGCGCGAGCGTCCGCAGCACTTTAATCAGGCGGTCATGCTCTATCGTGCCGAGGGCTTTGATGAGACGGCGGTTCGCCAAGTCATGGATCACATCGTGAAGCATCATGATGCGCTTCGTACAGTTTTCCGTCAGACTTCCTCGGGTTATACGGCTTGGACACGCGGTGTAGATGAAGGCGCGTTGTATACGCTGGAAACCGCAGACTACCGTGAACAAGTAGCCTATGCGGAAGTGATGGAAGCGAAGGCAAATGAAATTCAAAGCAGCATCCACCTGTCCGCAGGACCTTTGGTCAAACTCGGATTGTTCCGCACAGCAAAGGGAGATCATTTGCTCATAGCCATTCACCATTTGGTGATAGACGGGGTGTCGTGGCGGATTCTGTTTGAAGATTTCTCGACAGGCTACGAGCAAGCGATCAAAGGCGAGCCTGTACGATTGCCCTTTAAAACGGATTCCTTCCAAACATGGGCACGGGAGTTGTCGTCTTACGCCAACCGTCCTGCGGAGGCGTCGGATGAAATTTACTGGAAGCAGCTGGAACAGGCCAAAGCGGAAGCGGCGCCGCTGCCTAAGGATTTCGCCTACGAAGGCTCCTTGAATGCAGACAGCGAAGTGCTGACGGTAGAGTGGACCGAAGCTGAAACCCAGCAACTGCTGAAGCAGGCCCATCGCGCCTATAACACCGAGGTCAATGATTTGCTGCTGACCGCGTTAGGATTGGCGATGCACAATTGGACAGGCGCCGGACAGGTGCTGGTGAATCTGGAGGGACATGGCCGGGAAGCAATCCTGCCAGAGGTGGATATAACACGTACAGTAGGCTGGTTTACGAGCTTGTATCCGGTGCTGCTGGACACAGATGTCAACCTGACGCTGGCCCAGCGGATTAAAGAAACGAAGGAAGGTCTGCGCCGCATTCCACATAAAGGGTTGACCTATGGCACATGGCGCTACCTGTCCCCTGCGTTCGCGTCGGATGAAGCGCAGGCGATTGGAGCAGAACCGGAAATCAGCTTTAACTACTTGGGACAGGTCGATCAGGATGTGCAAAATAGTGGAATCACATTGTCATCCTATAGCGCAGGGGAGACAGAGGATGCCCATTCACCGTTACTCTACACGCTGGATTTGAACGCGATGATCTCGGAAGGCACGCTGCACTTGACGATCGCTTACAGTCGTAAGCAGTATCGCAAAGAAACGCTGGAACGTGTGGCGGGACTTCTGCAATCCGCTTTGCAAGAGGTGATTACACATTGTGTCACTCAGGAACAGCCGGAGCTGACGCCGAGTGATGTGTCCTTCCAAGGTCTGACGACTGGAGAACTGGAACACATGGCAGCGCAGGCCGCACATATAGGTGAGCTGGAAAATGTATACGCGCTGACGCCGATGCAAAAGGGCATGCTCTTTTACAATCTGATGGACTCGCAATCGGGAGCTTATTTTGAACAGGCCTCCTTTGATCTGCAAGGACATTTTAATATCGATGCGTTTGCGGCAAGTTTGGATGTATTGATGCAGCGGCATACGGCACTGCGCACGAATTTCTACAGCGGCTGGAAGGATGAACCGCTGCAGGTCGTGTACCGCAATAAGCGCAGCGAACTCTATGTGGAAGACCTGCGGGATATGGAGCAAGAGCAGCAAAACGAGTACATCCTCGAATATACGCGTAAAGACAAGCAGAGAGGCTTTGATCTGGCACAAGATGCCTTGATGCGTGTCGCTGTTTTGCGTATAGGTGAGGCTTCGTACCGTTTTGTATGGAGCTTCCATCATATCGTGATGGACGGCTGGTGCTTGTCGCTGGTGACCAATGAAGTGTTTGCAAGTTATTTTTCGATACTGGCCCATAAACAGCCGGAACTGGCCCCTGTAACGCCATACAGTCAATATATCGAATGGCTGGAGCAGCAGGATCGTCAGGCCGCATCAGGTTACTGGAGCAAGGTTCTGGAAGGATATGAGGAACAGTCCCGCCTGCCACAGGCTAAAATTCAGGGCAAAACAGGATATCAGGCGGAGCGTCTAGATTTTGACTTGGGCGCGGAGCTAACGGCAGGCATTCAGCGCATAGCCAAGCGTTATCAGGTAACGATCAATACGTTGATGCAGACGGTGTGGGGCCTTTTGCTGCAAAAATATAATGGCACAGATGATGTGGTGTTTGGCAGCGTGGTATCTGGACGTCCGGCAGACATTCCAAATGTGGAGCACATCATAGGTCTGTTTATCAATACCATTCCTGTACGCATCCGCAGTCAAGTGGACAGCTTATTCTCAGACGTGATGAAGCAAACCCAGGAGCAATCCATTGCTTCCCATGCCTATGATACGTACCCGCTGTATGAAATTCAGGGATTGTCAGAGCTTAAGCAGGATTTGATCAATCATATTCTTATTTTTGAGAACTATCCGGTAGAGGAACAATTGGAGCAATTAGGCAACGACGATGAGTCCAGCTTCAGTATCACCGGAGCCGAGTCTGTCGAGCAGACCAACTATGACTTTAACCTGGTGGTACTGCCAGGGAACACCATTCACATGAGTTTTGGTTATAATGCACTGGCCTTTGAACGGGAAAGTGTAGAGCAAATTCGAGGTCATCTGGTACAGCTGCTGGAACAGGTGACAGCGAAGCCGGACATTCGCGTACATGAGCTGGATATGGTAACCGCGCAGGAGCGTGAGCAAATCGTCGAGGTTTGGGGCAATACAACGGTAGCCTATCCAAACGAGCAAACGATTCATGGCTTGTTCGAGGCGCAAACCGCGCGGACGCCGGAGCAGACAGCACTGTTCTTCGAAGGAGAAGTGCTGACCTATCGCGAGCTGAATGCACGCGCCAATCGATTAGCTCGTACCCTGCGTAGTCAAGGTGTAACGAAGGATCGTCTGGTGGGTCTGATGACCGAGCGCTCGGTGGACATGATCGTAGGTATCTTCGGGATTTTGAAGGCCGGGGGTGCATATGTCCCCATCGATCCGACGTATCCAGAGGAGCGTATCCGCTACATGCTGGACGACTCAGGGGCGAAGCTGTTGTTGACACAAAGCCATCTGGTGGACAAAGCAGCTATCGACGGTCACGTGCTGGTGTTAGATGGGGAGCAAACGGTGTACCACGAAGATGATTCCAATTTGGAGCCGTGGTCTGGTCCGAACGATTTGGCGTATGTGATTTATACGTCGGGTACAACGGGGCAGCCGAAGGGTGTAATGCTCGAGCATCACGGGCTATGCAATCTGAAGACGTATTTTGATCAGACGCTTCGGATGAGCACGTCGGATCATGCGTTGCTGTTCGCCAGCTATTCGTTTGATGCGGCTTGCTGGGAAATCTTCCAAGCGCTGTTCTGTGGAGCCACGTTGTATGTGCCAACGTCAGAAACGATTTTGAACTACGAGCGGTTTGAGCAATATATGGCGGATCATCAAATCACCGTGGCCGCTTTGCCGCCGACCTATGCGGTGTATCTGGAGCCGGGACGGATGCCAAACCTGCGTATTCTGTTCACTGCGGGTTCTGCATCTTCAACAGAATTGGTGTACAAGTGGAAGGATCAGGTCGCGTACTACAATGGCTACGGTCCCACCGAAAACTCGGTGGCGACGTCCATCTGGCCGGTATCCGAGGATGAGAGAGCCGGACAGCTGATTTCTATCGGACGCCCTGTGCCGAATCATCGGGTATACATGGTGGATGTGCATGGACATTTGGCTCCGGTGGGCGTAGCGGGTGAGCTGTGCGTGTCCGGTCCGGGTCTGGCTCGGGGTTATCTGGATCGTCCAGAGCTGACGGCTGAGAAATTTGTATCGAATCCGTTTGCAGCTGGCGAAGCAGGCTATGAACGAATGTACCGTACAGGTGACTTGGCGAGATGGATGCCGGATGGAAACATCGAATATTTGGGCCGGATCGACCATCAGGTGAAAATCCGGGGCTACCGGATCGAGCTGGGTGAGGTCGAGGCACAGATTTTGAAAGTGGAGGACGTACAAGAGGTCATCGTACTGGCCCAGGCAGACGAACAGGGGCAAAACCAACTGGTAGCGTACTATGTCGCTGAACGAGATGTAAGCGCTGGTGAGCTACGCAGTTTACTGGGTGAGGAGTTGCCAAACTACATGGTGCCATCGTATTTCATCCAGCTGGAGCAAATGCCGTTGACACCGAACGGTAAAATCGACCGCAAGGCCCTGCCAGCACCAGAAGGCAGCCTGCAAAGCGGAGCGGACTATGTAGAGCCGCGCACAGCGCTGGAGCAGACGTTAGTGTCCATTTGGCAGGCTGTATTAGGAACGAAGAGAGTCGGGATTTTGGATAATTTCTTTGATCTGGGCGGCGATTCGATCAAGGCAATCCAGGTATCCTCCCGTTTGCTGCAAGCGGGCTATAAGCTGGACATGAAGGATTTGTTCCAATATCCTTCTGTCTCGTTGCTGAGTGGTTATGTACACAAGGTCAGCCGTACAGCCGATCAGCGGGTAGTTTTGGGAAGCGCCAAGCTAACCCCGATTCAGCAATGGTTCTTTGGACAATCCTCGGCAGAGCCGCATTATTTTAACCAGTCGGTGATGCTGTATAGAGCACAAGGCTTTGATGAAGCCGCATTGCATCAAACGGTGACCAAGGTAACGGAGCATCATGATGCGCTACGTATGGTCTTCCGTCAGACCGAACAGGGCTATGAAGCGTGGAATCGCGGTTTGAACGAAGGTCAGCTATACAGTCTGGACGTTGTTGATTTGACGGGTATCGAAGACGCTGCAGATGTGGCGGTGGCGATTGAAACGAAAGCCAATGCCATCCAAGGTTCCATTCGTCTGAACGAAGGACCGCTGGTGAAGCTGGGACTTTTCCGCTGCATGGATGGGGATCATCTACTGATTGCCATTCACCATTTGGTCGTAGACGGGATTTCGTGGCGGATTGTGTTTGAGGATTTTGCCACGGGATATGAGCAGGCGGTTCGTGGAGAAGCCATTCGTTTGCCATATAAAACGGATTCGTTCTCCACTTGGGCAGCGCGCTTATCACAATATGCGAATAGTCCGGCCATCGAAGATGAACGCGAATATTGGCAGCGTATCGCTCAAATAGAAACTGCATTGTTGCCTAAGGATCATGAGAGAGCGGAAGGACAGCATTATCCGCTGAGAGACAGTGAAATTGTGACCGTGGCTTGGAGCGAGCAGGAAACACGACTGCTGCTACAGGAAGCACACCGTGCGTACCACACCGAGGTCAATGATCTGCTGTTAACCGCACTCGGCACAGCGTTATATAACTGGAGCGGTCAAGAGCGCGTGCTGGTCAATCTGGAGGGACATGGCCGGGAAGCCATTGTTCCAGATATCGACATCACCCGTACCGTGGGCTGGTTTACAAGCCAATATCCGGTGCTGCTGGGTGTGGACGGAAAGGCAGAAGTAGGGCAGCGAATCAAACGGGTGAAGGAAGACCTGCGTCATGTGCCACAAAAGGGCATTGGCTACGGCATTTTGAAATATATGTCTCAGGATGATGCCCATCATTCCCTTGCCTTGCAGCCTGAAATTAGCTTTAACTATTTGGGACAATTTGATCAGGACTTGGAAAATGGGGATATCACGCTGTCTTCACATCCAGGTGGAGAGCCGATGAGTGATCATACCGTACTGGAGCATCCTTTGAATGTGAACGGAATGATTACAGCGGGCGCCCTGACACTGGAAATTCGCTATGACAGTAAGGTATATCATCAGCAAAATGTAGAAAACTTTGCGCAGTTGCTGCAGGAAAGCTTGCAGGAAGTGATCACTCATTGTGCCTCCAAAGAGCGGAGTGAGCTAACACCAAGCGATGTATTGTTCAAAGGCTTGACACTGGAGCAACTGGAGCAATTGACGGAGCAAACGGCTTCTTTGGGCGAGCTGGAAAATGTATATGCTCTTTCGCCAATGCAGAAGGGGATGCATTTCCATAGCTTGATGGAGCCGCAGTCAGGCGCCTACTTCCAGCAAGCCTCGTTTGATCAAAAAGGAAGCTTTGATGTTGAAATTTTCCGCAAGAGTCTGGATGTACTGACACAGCGTCATGAAGCGCTGCGCACGAATTTCCATATGTTTGAGACAGGGCAAAGTCAGGAGCCATTGCAGATCGTGTTCCGTCACAAAGATAGCGACCTTTCCTTCCAGGATGTACGCGGCATGCAGGAAGCGGAGCAACAGGCGTATATCCAGGCGTTTAAGCTGGAGGACCAAGCTAGAGGCTTTAATCTCGGAACCGATGCACTCATGCGCGTACAGGTATTGCAAACAGATGAAGAAACGTATCATTTGGTATGGAGCTTCCATCACATTGTCATGGATGGCTGGTGCTTATCGCTGGTTACAGGCGAAGTGTTTGGTACGTACTTTGCACTGCTGGAGCAGAAGCAGCCGGAGCTCGCTCCTATCACACCGTATGGCCAATATATCGAATGGCTGGGACGTCAGGATGAACGTGCGGCAAAAGAATACTGGAGCAGCTATTTGGCGGGCTTTGAACAGCAGACGTTATTACCTGGATCGGATACTTCACCGAAAGACCAAGTGGCGGACAGCGGAGATCATACTGTATCCACTACAACAAGCGACACCAGCGAATATATCTCTGAAAAAATAACGGTAGATCTGGATCCAACGTGGAGCGAAGCCATACACCGGATTGCGAAGCAGCAGCAGGTCACGATTAATACGCTGATGCAGAGCGTGTGGGGCCTTATTTTGCAGAAATATAACAACAATGAGGATGTTATTTTCGGTAGTGTTGTATCTGGACGTCCAACAGATATTGCCGGCGTAGAGCATATGATCGGTTTGTTCATTAATACGATCCCGGTGCGGATTCAAAGTGAACGGAATGCCACTTTTGTGGAAGTGATGCGGAAAACGCAGGAACAGGCACTGACCTCGGGAGCCTATGACAGCTTCCCGCTATACGAGATTCAGGCGCTGACCGAGCAGAAGCAGCATCTGATTAATCACATTATGGTATTTGAGAATTATCCGGTAGAGGAGCAAGTTGAGCAGCTGGGTGAAGCTCGTCCGTCCGCTTTTGAAATTACGAATGTAGAGGTTGTCGAGCAAACAAACTATGATCTGGACTTGATTGTGATGCCCGATGAAACCTTCCGCATCCTGTTCAGATATAACGCCAATGTATACGATCGGTCTACGATAGAGCGGATGCAGGGACATGTACTGCATGTCATCGAGCAAATTATCGACAATCCGCATATTCGAGTAAATGAGCTGGAATTGGTGACACCGGAAGAACAGGCGCAGATCGTTCAGGTGTGGGGAGATACGGCGGCAGCCTATCCGCAGGATCAGACGCTAAGTGCAACGTTTGAGCAGCAGGCGGCACGAACACCGGATCAGGTGGCAGTGTTGTGCGGATCGGAATCGTTGACCTACGCGGAGTTGAATGAACGCGCGAACCGTTTGGCTCGGACGCTGCGTGCGGAAGGTGTTGAACCGGATCAGCCCGTGGGCATTTTGGTTCAGCGCTCTCTGGACATGATCGTAGGCATTTATGCGATCCTCAAAGCAGGCGGAGCCTACGTGCCCATCGATCCAGACTATCCAGCGGATCGTATCCGCTTTATGCTGGAGGACTCGGAAGCGAAGTTGGTACTGACGCAATCGCATCTGGCGGAGCAAGCATCACTGAGTTTCGACGGCCAGGTGCTGTTGCTGGATCGCGAGGACATTTACCACGAAGATGGCTCGAATTTGGAGCCACTGGCCGGACCGCACCATGTAGCCTATGTCATCTATACCTCTGGCTCCACGGGGAAACCGAAGGGCGTGATGGTGGAGCACCATTCCGTTTTGAACCGGATTTTGTGGATGCATGATCGTTATGGCTTGAGTGCGGAAGATACGATTCTGCAAAAGACGGCCTTCACGTTCGACGTGTCGGTGTGGGAACTGTTCTGGTGGTCGCTGGTCGGCTCGAAGGTGAGCTTGCTGTCGGTCGGCGGGGAAAAGAACCCGGAAGACATCATCGACACGATTGCTCGCGATGGCGTGAGTACGATGCACTTTGTACCTGCCATGCTGCATGCGTTCCTGGAATATGTGGAGCAGCAGCCACGGGAAGTGATACAGGCGAAGCTGGGAACGCTGCGCCACGTTTTTGCCAGTGGCGAAGCATTACCGCCACAGCATGTCGCACGGTTCCAACAGCTTGTGTCGAGCCTGGGCGGAGCAAAGCTAATCAACCTGTATGGGCCAACCGAAGCGACGGTGGACGTATCGTACTTTGATTGTGAACCGGATGAGGAATATGGAGTTATTCCGATCGGAAAACCGATTCAAAACATTCGTCTGTACATCGTGAAGGAAGGCACGGAGCAATTGCAGCCGATCGGGGTTGCGGGTGAGCTGTGCATCGGCGGTGTCGGCGTAGCCCGAGGTTATCTGAACCGTCCAGAACTGACGGCCGAGAAATTTGTGAAAGATCCGTTTGCTGGCGGGGAAGCAGGCTATGAGCGGATGTACCGCACAGGCGATTTGGCGAGATGGATGCCGGACGGCAACATTGAATATCTGGGCCGGATCGACCATCAAGTCAAAATCCGGGGCTACCGGATTGAACTGGGCGAGGTCGAAACGCAGCTGCTCCAAGTGGAATCGGTACGCGAAGCCGTAGTGCTGGCGCGTGCGGATGAAACGGGACAAAAACAAATGGTGGCGTACTATGTCGCCGGACAAGAAATGGGTGCCAGCGAGCTGAGAAGTGAGCTGGGCCGGGAGCTGCCAAGCTACATGGTGCCATCGTACTTTGTACAGCTGGAGCAAATGCCGCTGAGTCCAAATGGCAAAATTGACCGCAAGGCCCTGCCAGCACCGGAAGGCAGCCTGCAAAGCGGAGCCGATTATGTCGCACCGCGGACGTGGGTGGAAGTGAAGCTGGCACACATTTGGCAGGATGTGCTGGGCCTCACGCAGGTTGGTGTGAAGGAAAACTTCTTCGAGATTGGCGGACACTCGCTGCGGGCGACGACACTGGCCTCGAAGATTCACAAGGAGCTGAACAAACCGCTTCCACTGCGCAGTATTTTTGAAGCACCAACCATTGAACAGTTGGCAACGGTGTTAGAAAGTCTGGATCAAGTAACATACGCGTCCATTCCGGTAACGGAAGAACGCAGCTTCTACCCGTTATCTTCGGCGCAAAAACGACTGTATGTACTGCATCAGTTCGACCCGAATGATGTGAACTACAACATGCCGTCGGTGCTGCAAGTGAGCGGTCCGCTGGATGTGAAACAAGTAGAAGATGTGTTCCGTCAATTGATCGATCGCCATGCAACCTTGCGTACCCGCTTTGAGCTAGTGGACAATGAGCCGATGCAATGGGTTGAGGACACCGTGCCGTTCGAGGTGGAATATACGAAGGTACAGGCAGAGCGTGCGACTTCGGATACAGATCAAGACACAGCTACGTACACGACGATCAGTCAGGAAGCACAAGAACGGGTTCGGCAGTTTGTCCGTCCGTTTGATCTGAAAGCTGCACCGCTGCTGCGGGTAGGCTTGGTGGACTTGGACATACAAGGAGCAGAGCAAGAACAACAGCATCTGCTCATGCTCGACATGCACCATATCGTTTCGGATGGTGTGTCGATGGAGGTACTGACCGATGAATTTGTCCGCTTGTATGGCGGTGAAGAGCTATCGCCATTGCGGATTCAGTACAAAGACTATGCGGTCTGGCAGCAAAGCGAAGCCCATCAGGAGTGGATGCAGCGTCAGGAAGCGTACTGGCTGGGTACCTTCCGGGGCGGAGTGCCTGTGCTGGATCTGTCAACCGACTTTGCCCGCCCGGCGGTGCAGAGTACGGCAGGAGATACGATCGAATTCGGACTGGAGCGTGAAGTTAGCGAACGCCTGAAAGAACTGGCTTCGCAAACCGGCGCAACCTTGTATATGGTGCTGCTGGCGGCGTACACTACGCTCTTGCATAAATACACAGGCCAAGAAGATATCGTAGTGGGAACGCCGATTGCCGGAAGACCGCATACGGAACTGGAGAGCCTGGTAGGTGTCTTCATCAACACGCTGGCAATCCGCAATTATCCGTCTGGCGACCAATCGTTCCTGGATTATCTGCAAGAGGTGAAGGAGCATGCACTCAGTGCTTATGAGCATCAGGACTATCCTTTTGAAGAGCTGGTTGAAAAGCTGAATTTGACGCGGGATACGAGCCGGAATGCGCTGTTTGACACGATGTTTGAGTTGAAAACATTGGAGCAGCAAGAGTTGCAGCTGGAAGGTCTGACCTTACATTCGTATCCGATAGCCAATAATACGGCCAAATTTGATCTGACCTTGGAAGCAGTGGAGCAACCGGAGGGTATTCTGTGCAGTCTGGAATACAGCACGGCGCTGTACAAGCCTGAGACCATCGCGCGATTGGCGCAGCATTTTACCGAGCTTGTTCGTGCAATTACACTGCATCCGCAGCAGCCACTGGCAGCTTTGGAGATGGTACCTGCCGAGGAAAAAGCACAAATCATCCATGGATTTGGAAATGTGGGGGTATCGGATGTTGCTGCGGTTGAAGCAGAAGCCTTATTCCATACCTTTGTGGAAGAACAGGCACAGCTTGTGCCGGATCGCGTGGCGGTGGTGTACGAGGAGCAGCAGCTTACGTACCGGAAACTGAACGAGCGTGCGAACCAATTGGCGCGTAGATTGCGGAATGAAGGCATTGGACGCGAGTCGATTGTCGGCATTTTGAGTGAGCGTTCGGTGGACATGCTGGTCGGCGTATTGGCGGTATGGAAAGCTGGAGGCGCCTATGTGCCGCTGGATGCAGACTATCCGTCCGAACGTATTCGTTTCATGTTAGAAGACAGCTGCGCCACGGTACTGTTGACCCAAACAGGCTTGCAGGACCGTGCGCAGGTCTGGCTGGATGAAAGCCGACAGGCCTTGACGGGAGGGCAGTTTAAGGCCGAGTTAGAAACAGCGGCTGGAGCTGGAACGATGGAATCAGGTACTCTCCATGGAACCCTGAATGGAACAGCAGATTCGCCACCTAGCGAAGCAGCATCCGAATCCGCAGCGAACTTGCGTCTGCAGACGATGCTGGCGTTGGACGATGAGTCGCTGTACACCGGTGATACCGCGGATGTAGAGCACATCAACGAACCGCAGGATCTGGCGTATGTGATCTACACCTCCGGGACAACGGGACGTCCGAAAGGGGTCATGATCGAACATCACAGCTTGATCAATACGGCTGCGGCGTATCGTCGGGATTACCGTCTGAGCGAGTTCCCGGTACGACTGCTGCAGCTGGCAAGCTTTTCCTTCGACGTATTCGTCGGGGATATCGCGCGGACGCTCTATAACGGCGGCACGATGGTTATTTGTCCGAAAGACGACCGGATTGATTTTAGCCGCTTGTATGGCTGGATTCGCGATTGCCAGATTACAGTATTCGAATCGACCCCGGCCCTGATCGTACCGTTTATGCAGCATGTGTATGAACAGGGGCTAGACATGAGCAGTCTGGAACTGCTGATTACCAGCTCGGATAGCTGCAGTGTGACGGATTACCGGGTACTGCAAGAACGATTTGGCGCAGATATCCGCATTATGAACAGCTACGGCGTCACGGAAGCGGCGATTGACTCCAGCTTCTACGATGAAGAGCTGTCGAAGCTGCCAAGCAGCGGTAATGTGCCGATTGGTCAGGCGTGGCTGAACGCACGCTTCTACATCGTGGACAGCCAGCTGAATCCGGTGCCGATCGGTGTACTGGGCGAGCTGTGCATTGGCGGAGCCGGGGTAGCACGTGGGTACCTGAACCGTGCGGACTTGACGGCCGAGAAATTCGTAGCGAATCCGTATGTACCAGGTGAACGATTGTACCGCACAGGTGACCTGGCACGGTGGATGCCGGACGGCAATGTGGACTTTATTGGCCGGATGGATGATCAGGTCAAAATCCGGGGCTTCCGGATTGAACTGGGCGAGGTGGAAGCGCAGCTGTTGACCGTGGAAGGCATTCAGAAAGCCATCGTCACCGCCTGGGAAAACGAAGACGGAGACAAGGATTTGTGTGCGTATATCGTAGCCTCTGAGGCGCTGAATTTGCCTGAGCTGCGCAACATGCTGCAGCCCAAGCTACCGGGTTATATGATCCCGACGTATGTCGTACAACTGGATCATTTCCCGCTGACACCGAACGGAAAAATTGACCGCAAAGCGTTGCCTGCGCCGGAAGCGCGCCTCGAAGGAGGCACGGCGTATGTGGCACCGCGGACACTGCTGGAAGAGCAACTGGTACGTATTTGGCAAAGCGTTTTGAATCATCGGCAGATAGGCATCCAGGATAACTTCTTTGAAGTGGGAGGACATTCTCTGCGCGCCACAACACTGATGGCGAAAATCCATCAGGAGCTGAATTACAAGCTGGCTCTGCGAGATATTTTCCAATATCCGACGATTGAGCAACTGGTGCAGGTGATGGGAGAAGATCAGACACAGCAAACGTATGTATCCATCCCTGTTGCGGAGGAACGTGTATATTATCCTGTTTCCTCGGCGCAAAAACGGATGTATGTGCTGAGTCACCTGGAAGGCGGAGAGGTTAGCTACAATATGCCAGGCGCTTTGATTATTGAAGGTTCCTTGGATAAAACGCGACTGGAGCAAGCCTTCCGCCAGCTGATTGCCCGTCATGAAGCCCTGCGAACCCGATTCGACATGGTGGATGGCGAGGTGATTCAACGGATTGAATCGGGCGTCGCATTCAACGTGGAGCATGTGCAGGCAAGCGAAGAAGAGACCCAGCAGTACGCACAGGACTTTGTACGTGCATTTGATCTCGCACAAGCACCGTTGCTGCGGGTTCAGTTGGTGGAAACCGGACCGGAGCGTCACGTCATGCTCTATGACATGCACCATATTATTTCGGATGGCGTGACTGAAGGCATTATCGTGCAGGAGTTCTCTCAATTGTATGAAGGCAAGGAACTGCCGTCCCTGCGCATCCAGTACAAGGACTATGCCGTTTGGCAGCATGCCGATATGCAAAGTGAACGTCTTCGTGAGCAGGAAAGCTACTGGCTGAACACGATGGCTGGTGACATTCCAGCGCTGGATATGCCAACGGATTTTGCAAGACCTGCCGTACAGCGTCTGGAAGGAGCTCGATTGGAATTTGCGATCAGCCTGGAGGACAGCGAGCAGTTGAAACAGCTGGCCGCGCAAACCGGCTCCACCTTGTACATGGTGTTGCTGGCCGCGTATAGCACGCTCTTGCATAAATATTCAGGGCAGGAGGACATCATCGTCGGCACGCCGATTGCCGGAAGACCGCATGCGGAACTGGAGGGCTTGGTAGGCGTATTCCTCAACACGCTGGCGATCCGCAATTATCCGTCTGGCGACAAAACGTTCCTGGATTACTTGCAAGAGGTGAAGGAGCATGCGCTCAGTGCTTATGAGCATCAGGAGTATCCTTTTGAAGAACTGGTTGAAAAGCTGAATTTAACGCGGGATACGAGCCGGAATGCGCTGTTTGACACGATGTTTGAGTTGAAAACATTTGAGCAGCAGGAGTTCGAACTGGAGGGTCTGACCTTTAAGACGTATCCGACGGACAATCATACGGCCAAGTTTGATCTGACCTTGGATGCAGTGGAGCAGCCGGAAGGCATTCTGTGCAGTCTGGAATACAGCACGGCGCTGTACAAGCCTGAAACCATCGCGCGATTGGCACAGCATTTTACCGAGCTTGTACGTGCAATTACACTGCATCCGCAGCAGCCACTGGCAGCTTTGGATATGGTAACCGTCGAGGAGAAGGCACAAATCATCTACGGTTTTGGAGATGTGGGAGTATCGGATGTTGCTGCTGTTGAAGCAGGAGCCTTGTTCCATACCTATGTGGAAGAACAAGCGCAGCTTGTACCAGATCACGTGGCGGTGGTGTACGAGGAGCAGCAGCTTACGTACCGCACACTGAACGAGCGTGCGAACCAATTGGCGCGCAGACTGCGAAATGAAGGTATTGGCCGCGAGTCGATTGTCGGCATTTTGAGTGAACGTTCGGTCGACATGCTGGTCGGCGTATTGGCGGTGTGGAAAGCTGGAGGCGCATATGTGCCGCTAGATGCAGACTATCCGTCAGAACGCATTCGTTTCATGCTGGAGGACAGTGGTGCGACGGTACTGTTGACCCAAACGGGCTTGCAGGAGCGTGCACAGGTCTGGCTGGAGGAAAGCGAAGCTACAGTCGAACCCGCAGCGCACTTGCGTCTGCATACCGTGCTGGCGCTGGACGATGAGTCGCTGTATACCGGAGACACCACCGATATCGAGCACATCAACGAACCGCAGGATCTGGCGTACGTGATCTACACGTCCGGTACAACGGGACGTCCGAAGGGCGTCATGATTGAGCATCGCAGCTTGGTGAATACGGCTGCGGCCTATCGCCGGGATTACCGTCTAAACCAGTTCCCGGTACGACTGCTACAACTGGCGAGCTTCTCCTTCGACGTGTTCGTCGGCGATATTGCCCGGACGCTTTATAACGGCGGCACGATGGTTATCTGTCCGAAGGACGATCGCATTGATCCAAGCCGTCTATATGGCTGGATTCGTGACTATCAGATTACGGTGTTCGAATCGACACCGGCCTTGATTGTACCGTTTATGCAGCATGTGCATGAACAGGGGCTAGACATGAGCAGTCTGGAACTGCTGATCACCAGCTCGGATAGCTGTAGCGTGACGGATTACCGGGTGCTGCAAGAACGATTTGGCGCAGATATTCGCATTATGAACAGCTACGGCGTCACGGAAGCGGCGATTGACTCCAGCTTCTACGACGAAGAACTGTCGAAGCTGCCGGACAGCGGCAGTGTACCGATTGGCCAGGCGTGGCTGAACGCGCGCTTCTACATCGTGGACAGCCAGCTGAATCCGGTGCCGATCGGTGTACTGGGTGAGCTGTGTATTGGCGGAGCTGGGGTAGCACGGGGCTACCTGAACCGTGCAGAACTGACGGCCGAGAAATTTGTAGCGAATCCGTACGTACCGGGTGAACGATTGTACCGCACAGGCGACTTGGCGCGGTGGATGCCGGACGGCAATGTGGACTTTATCGGCCGGATGGACTATCAAGTGAAAATCCGGGGCTACCGGATCGAGCTGGGTGAGATTGAAACGGCGATCCAGCGGGTGCCGGGTGTGCGTCAAGCGGTAGTCATCGACCGGACGGATGAGCGTGGACACAAGTATTTGTGCGGATACATCACAGGAGAAGCAGAGCTGCGGATTGAGGAGGTACAGGCTGAGCTGGAAGCTGGACTGCCAGCACATATGGTACCTGCACGCTTGATGCGTCTGGAGACCTTGCCACTGACCCACAACGGCAAAATCGACCGCAAGGCCTTGCCGGAACCGGAAGGAAGCATTCATACCGGTGCAGCCTATGTGGCACCGCGTACCACGGTGGAGCAGGTACTGGCTGCGGTATGGGCCGGAGTACTCGGCGTGGAAGCGGTAGGCACGCAGGATAACTTCTTTGAACTGGGTGGCGATTCGATCAAGGCCTTGCAAGTATCCTCCCGATTGCTGCAAGCAGGTTATCGACTGGAGATGAAAGACCTGTTCAGTCATCCAACCGTGTCTGCATTGGCACTGAAAGTCCAAACGGTGACCCGATTGGCGGATCAGAGCGAAGTGGTGGGCGCTGTGAAACTGACACCTGTTCAACAATGGTTCTTTGAGCAGAACCTGACGGATGCTCATCATCATAACCAGTCCATTATGCTGCATAGCAAGGACGGTTTTGATGAAACGGCCCTGCGCACAGCGATGGATCACGTCGTGAGCCATCACGACGCACTGCGTATCATTTTCCGTCCTACGGAGTACGGATATGAAGCTTGGAACCGTGCGGTTGGGGAGGGCGAGCTGTATACACTGGATCGGGCCGACTTCAGAAATGAGTCTGAGGTATCTACGGCGATCGAGGCCAAAGTAAATGAAATTCAAGCGGGTATTCATGTAAGCGAAGGACCGCTGGTGAAGCTGGGGCTGTTCCATTGTCCCGATGGAGATCATTTGCTGATGGCGATTCATCACTTAGTGGTGGATACCGTATCTTGGCGCATTTTGTTTGAGGATATTACGACAGCCTACGAGCAGGCATTGAACGGACAAGCCGCTCGTCTTCCGCACAAAACGGATTCGTTCCGCACCTGGGCTGATGGGCAGTCTCAATATGCGAACGGCCCGGCCATGGTAGCAGAACTCGCATTCTGGCAAGACATTGAACAGGGAATGTATGAGCCGCTTCCAAAAGACGAATCCCATTCTCATTCCTTGAATAGGGACAGCGAGAACATTACGGTCACGTGGACAGCTCAGGAAACGGAGCAGCTGTTAAAACAGGCGCATCGTGCCTACAACACGGAGATGAATGATTTGCTGCTTACCGCATTGGGACTGACTATTTATCGCTGGGCGGGCCTGGAACGAGTGCTCGTGAGCCTGGAAGGTCATGGACGGGAGTCCATTTTGCCAGAACTGGATATTACGCGCACCGTGGGCTGGTTTACGACTCAATTCCCGGTTGTGCTGGATATGAGCGTGGGCCAAGACCTTTCACAACGCATCAAACATGTGAAAGAAGGACTACGCCGCATTCCGCAAAAGGGCATTGGCTACGGGATGTTGAGATACCTGTCCGCAGCACGTGAGCAAGAGCGTTTTGCAACCGAACCCGAAATCAGCTTTAACTATTTGGGACAATTTGACCAAGATATGCAAAATCAATCCATTGGCGTATCTCCTTACTCTAGCGGTGCAGAGCTTAGCGCCCATGCAGCTAGAACGCACACGCTGGATATGAACGGACTGATTTCGGAAGGCGAGCTGCAATTGACGATCAGCTACAGCAAGCAGGAATATCGCTGTGAAACGATGGAGCAGTTAGCCGAAGCGTTCCGAACCAGCTTGCGGGAAATCATTACGCATTGTGTAGGCCGCAAACAGCAAGAGCTGACGCCAAGCGATGTCATGCTGAAAAATGTAACCATGGCCGAGCTGGATCAATTGGTAGAACGGACTCGTGACATGGGGGAACTGCAAAATGTATATGCGTTGACGCCGATGCAAAAAGGCATGTTGTTCCATAGTCTGATGGATGCAGAGTCAGGTGCTTATTTTGAACAAACGACCTTTGATTTGCACGGACGCTTCCAAGCGGATATTTTCCAAGATAGCTTGAATCATTTGGCGCAGCGGCATGAGATATTTAGAGCCAATTTCATCAGCGGTTGGCAGGATGAGCCCGTGCAGGTCATTTTCCGCCGCAAGGATGTTGGTTTCAAATGTGAAGATTTGCGTCATTTGGATGATCAGGAACGTGACGCGTATGTGAAGGAATTTATTCGCAAGGACAAGGCAGCCGGATTTGATTTGTCCCGGGATGCGTTGATGCGCGTGGCGATTTTACGAACAGGTGATGAGGATTATTATTTTGTGTGGAGCTCTCATCACATCTTGATGGATGGCTGGTGTGTGGCGTTAGTCACGGATGAGGTGTTTGAGGCTTATTTTGCAGCCGTGGAGCATAGAGAGCCGAAGCTTGCCCCCGTTACTCCATATAGTCAGTATATTGAGTGGCTTGAAGCACAGGATGTAGGGGCTGCAGCTTCCTATTGGAAGGATTATTTGCTCGGCTATGATCAGCAAACTTCGATTCCGACCGGAAAAGTAGGCGTGAAAGCGGACGGTGCACAATTTGAGCATATCCTGTGCGATCTGGGCAAGGACTTGACCGGACGTATGGAAATGGTGGCCAAGCAGCACCACGTGACCGCGAATACATTGCTGCAAACAGCCTGGGGCTTGCTGCTCCAAAAGTACAACGGTAGTGACGACGCTGTTTTTGGCGGTGTAGTGTCTGGTCGTCCAGCGGATATTCCGGGGATCGAAAATATGGTGGGCTTGTTCATTAACACCATTCCAATACGTATCCGCAGTGGGGCTGAGGACACCTTTGCCGACATGATCAGAACGAATCAGAAGCAGGCGCTGACTTCTCAAGATTATGAAACGTATCCGCTGTATGAAATTCAAGCCTTGAGCGAGCAAAAGCAAGATCTGATCAACCACATTATCGTGTTTGAAAACTATCCGGTGGAGGAGCAGGTCGAGCAACTTGGCGAAGGTGCAGAGTCGGATTTTGAAATTCGCAATGCCGGCATGATTGAACAAACCAACTATGATTTCAATCTGGTCGTTATGCCGCAGGAAGCGATGAAAATCCGATTTGAATACAATGCGAAGTTATATGATCGTGAAGCCGTTGAACGGACTCAGGGCCATCTGATACAGCTGTTGGAGCAGGTGGTGGCGAAGCCGGACATTCGAGTGCAGGAGCTAGATATGGTAAGTGAGCAGGAGCGCGAGCAAATTCTCAGCGTATGGGGAAATACAGCTGCTGAGTATCCAAGCGAGCAAACGATCCATGGCTTGTTCGAGACACAAACGGCGCAGACACCGGAGCAGGCAGCGTTGTTCTTCGAAGGAGAGCAGTTGACCTATCGTGAACTGAATGCACGCGCCAATCGATTAGCTCGTACCTTGCGTAGTCAAGGCGTGACGAAGGATCGACTGGTGGGTCTGATGACCGAGCGTTCTGTGGACATGATCGTAGGTATCTTCGGGATTTTGAAGGCTGGTGGCGCGTATGTCCCCATCGATCCGACGTATCCAGAAGAGCGTATCCGCTATATGCTGGATGACTCGGGTGCGAAGCTGTTGTTAACGCAAAACCATCTGGTGGATAAAGCAGCTTTTGACGGTAACGTGCTGGTGCTGGATGGAGCACAGAGTGTGTATCACGAGGATGGTTCCAATCTGGAGTCGTTGTCTGGTCCGAACGATCTGGCGTATGTCATTTATACGTCGGGTACAACGGGGCAGCCGAAGGGTGTAATGTTGGAGCATCACGGGCTATGCAATCTGAAAACGTATTTTGATCAGACGCTTCGGATGAGCACGTCGGATCATGCGCTGCTGTTCGCCAGCTATTCGTTTGATGCAGCTTGCTGGGAAATCTTCCAAGCGCTGTTCTGTGGAGCCACGTTGTATGTGCCAACGTCAGAAACGATTTTGAACTACGAGCGGTTTGAGCAATATATGGCGGATCATCAAATCACCGTGGCCGCTTTGCCGCCGACCTATGCGGTGTATCTGGAGCCGGGACGGATGCCAAACCTGCGTATTCTGTTCACTGCGGGTTCTGCATCTTCAACAGAATTGGTGTACAAGTGGAAGGATCAGGTGGCGTACTACAACGGCTACGGTCCCACCGAAAACTCGGTGGCGACATCCATCTGGCCGGTATCCGAGGATGAGAGAGCCGGACAACTGATTTCCATCGGACGCCCTGTGCCGAATCATCGGGTATACATGGTGGATGTGCATGGACATTTGGCTCCGGTGAGCGTAGCGGGTGAACTGTGCGTGTCCGGTCCGGGTCTGGCTCGGGGTTATCTGGATCGTCCAGAGCTGACGGCTGAGAAATTTGTATCGAATCCGTTTGCGGCTGGCGAAGCGGGCTATGAAAGGATGTACCGTACAGGTGACTTGGCGAGATGGATGCCGGATGGCAACATCGAATATTTGGGCCGGATCGACCATCAGGTGAAAATCCGGGGCTATCGGATCGAGCTGGGTGAGGTCGAGGCACAAATTTTGAAAGTGGAGGACGTACAAGAGGTCATCGTACTGGCACAAGCGGACGAACAGGGGCAAAACCAACTGGTGGCGTACTATGTTGCTGAACGGGAAGTGAGCACTGGTGAGCTGCGCAGCTTACTGAGCGAGGAGCTTCCAAACTACATGGTGCCTTCGTATTTGGTGCAGCTGGAGCAGATGCCGTTGACACCGAACGGTAAAATCGACCGCAAGGCACTGCCAGCACCGGAAGGCAGCCTGCAAAGCGGAGCGGATTATGTAGCACCGCGGACATGGGTGGAAGTGAAGCTGGCGCAAATTTGGCAGGATGTGCTGGGTCTGGCACAGGTCGGTGTGAAGGAAAACTTCTTCGAGATTGGCGGACACTCGCTGCGGGCGACGACGCTGGCCTCGAAAATTCACAAGGAGCTGAACAAGCCGCTTCCACTGCGCAGTATTTTTGAAGCGCCAACGATTGAACAACTGGCAGCGGTCATGGAAGGTCTGGACCAAGTGGCGTATGCGTCCATTCCGGTGACGGAAGAACGCAGCTCCTACCCGCTTTCCTCGGCGCAAAAACGACTGTATGTGCTGCATCAGTTCGACCCGAATGATGTGAACTACAACATGCCGTCAGTGCTGCAAGTGAGTGGTCCGCTGGACGTGAAGCGAGTGGAGGACGTGTTCCGTCAATTAATCGCCCGCCATGCGACCTTGCGTACCCGCTTTGCACTGGTGGACAGTGAGCCGGTGCAATGGATTGAGGACACCGTGCCGTTCGAGGTGGAATATACGAAGGTACAGGTAGAGGGTGCGACTGCGGACACGATGGTCAGCAAGGAAGCACAAGAACGTGTGCAACAGTTTGTACGTCCGTTCGATCTGCAAGTCGCTCCGCTGCTGCGGGTAGGCTTGGTAGATTTGGGTGTACAAGAAACCGAGCAGGAACCGCAGCATTTGCTCATGCTCGATATGCACCATATCGTCTCGGATGGTGTGTCCATGGGAGTACTGACCGATGAATTTGTCCGCTTATACGACGGTGAAGAGCTTTCGCCAATGCGTATCCAGTACAAGGATTATGCGGTATGGCAGCAAAGCGAAGCCCATCAAGAGTGGATGCAACGTCAGGAAGCGTACTGGCTCGACACCTTCCGGGGTGAACTGCCTGTGCTGGATCTACCTACGGACTTTGCCCGTCCGTCGGTACGAAGTACGGCAGGTGATACGGTGGTGTTCGGGCTGGAGCGCGAAGCTAGCGAACGTCTGAAGGAACTGGCGGCGCACACAGGCTCTACGCTGTATATGGTGCTGCTGGCTGCGTACACCGCGCTCTTACACCAATACAGCGGGCAAGAAGATATTGTGGTCGGCACACCGATTGCCGGACGACCGCATGCAGATTTGGAACCGATCCTCGGGATGTTCGTCGGTACGTTGGCATTGCGAAACTATCCGACAGCGGAACATACCTTCCGCAGCTACGTGGAAGAAGTGAAAGTTTGTGCTCTGCAAGCCTATGAACATCAGGACTACCCATTTGAGGAACTGGTGGAAAAGCTAAATGTTAAGCGGGATATGAGCCGCCATCCGCTGTTTGATACGATGTTTACCCTGCAAACCACCGAGGAAGGCGAGTTGCAGCTGGCAGATCTGAGCTTCCGTCCATACGGCTTGGAACAAACGCCAGCGAAGTTTGATTTGACGCTGGAAGCCAGAGAGGAAGAGGCAGGTATCCAGTTCGGATTGCAGTATGCAACTGCGTTGTACGAGCGCGAAACGGTAGAACGGATGACGCGTCACTTTGTTCGCTTGGCCGAAGCCGTCGCGGCGAACCCGGATGCGAAATTGGGTGAGCTGGAGTTGATTACGGCAGAAGAAACCGAGCAGATTCTGAAGGTGTTCAATGATCCGAATGCGCACAGCCTGCTTGGAGCATTACAAGGCCGTTCGCTCAGCGAGCGCTTTGAAGAGCAAGCGAAGCGCAACCCTGAGCGGATAGCAGTTGTGTCTGGGGCCACCGCGCTGACCTACACTGAGCTGAATGAGCGTGCGAACCAATTGGCTCGTGTGTTACGAGCGGAAGGGGTCGAAGCAGATCAACCGGTTGGCGTATTGCTGGAACGTTCTGCGGATATTCTGGTGAGCATTCTGGGGGTACTTAAGGCCGGAGGCGCATATGTACCAATGGATACGGTGTATCCACAGGAGCGCATCGACTACATGCTCCAAGACAGTGGGGCCAAGGTCGTGATTACAAGCAGAGTCGCCAACCTGTCGCTCAGCTTGCCATCCACAGTTCGAGCTGTAGTCTTGGATGACGAGGACGTTCAAGCTCAGTTGGGAGCACAGGATGCGGGCAATCTGATCCCTGTCGCCGGTCCGCACAACCTGGCCTATATGATTTACACGTCAGGTACCACCGGTCAGCCGAAAGGGGTCATGATCGAGCAGGGCAGTGTTAGCAATCTGGTAGATGCTTTATTGGAACGAGTATACAGCCGTTATGAACAGCCGCTTCATGTCGCATGGCTGTCGGCATTTGTATTTGACGCTTCAGTGAAGCAAATCTTTGCCAGCTTGCTGTTAGGCCACACCCTGCATGTGGTGTCCCGTGACGTCAGTCTGAGCGGAGAGCATTTGATCGCCTACTACCGCACGCACCGGATTGATCTGTCGGACGGCACACCTGCACATCTGCATATTTTGAACGAAAGCGTCAGTGTGACGGAAGCGCCGGAAGTGAAGCATTACCTGATCGGTGGCGAAGCATTATCCGTGCAACTGGTAAATGTGTTCTTGCACAAGTGGTCCGGGTATCGTCCAGTCATTACGAACGTGTATGGCCCGACCGAAACGACGGTAGATGCGACTGCTTATACGATTGAAGATGTGGAGTCCCTGAACGTACTGCTGGAAAAAGGGGAGCACACAGTATCCATCGGAACGCCGATAGCGAACCAGTCGGTGTACATCCTGAACAGCCAGCAACAGCTGGTACCGATCGGTATCGCAGGTGAGCTTTATATCGGAGGTGCAGGTGTGGGACGAGGATACCTGAACCTGCCGGAGCTGACGGCAGAGAAGTTCGTCCTGAATCCGTTCGCTGATGCGGCAGCAGCTGATCCAGCGGATCACGCAAACCGGATGTACCGGACGGGCGACTTGGCACGGTGGATGCCAGACGGCAGTATTGAGTATTTGGGCCGGATCGACCACCAGGTGAAAATCCGGGGGTACCGGATCGAACTGGGCGAGGTAGAAGCGCAGCTGCTGACCGTGGACGGCATTCAGAAAGCCGTGGTCACAGCATGGGACAACGAAGACGGACACAAGGACCTGTGTGCCTATATCATAGCTTCAGAGTCCCTGAGTTTGCCGGAGCTGCGCAATGCGCTGCAGCCGAAGCTGCCGGATTACATGATCCCGACGTATGTGGTACAACTGGATCGTTTCCCGCTGACACCGAACGGGAAAATCGACCGCAAGGCGTTGCCGGCACCGGAAGCACGCCTCGAAGGAGGCCTGGAGTACGTTGCACCGCGGACACCGCTGGAAACCAAGCTAGCCCAAATCTGGCAGGATGTCTTGAAGCTGTCCAGCGTAGGAGTTACCGACTCATTCTTTGACGTGGGTGGACACTCCCTGCGGGCAACGACGCTGGTGGCTAAAATCCATCAGGAACTGGACAGTCGGATTACGCTGCGTGAGGTGTTCCAACACTTCACGATTGAGCAGCAAGCCCAGCTCATCGCAACGCACGGTACAGACACCTATACGGTGATCCCTGCGGCGGCGCAACAGGCGTACTACCCGGTTTCCTCGGCTCAAAAACGATTGTACATTTTGAGCCATCTGGAAGGTGGGGATCTCAGTTACAATATGCCGGGTGTATTAACCGTGGAGGGACCGCTTCAGGCCGATCGGCTGGAGGATGCGTTCCGTCAGTTAATAGCCCGCCATGAAACGCTGCGGACTTCCTTTGAAATGGTGGAAGGCGAGGTCGTTCAGCGGGTTTACGATCAAGTGGAGTTTGCAGTAGAACACCTGCAGGCCAGGGAGTCCGAAGCCGAAGCCTATATCGAGTCCTTTGTACGCAGCTTTGATCTTCGCCAGGCACCACTGCTGCGTGTCCGTCTCATTCAAACTGGACCAGAGCGCCACCTCCTGATGTACGACATGCACCATATTATTTCAGACGGTGTATCGTCTAACAATATCGTGCAGGAGCTGGTACAACTGTACGAAGGGCAGGAATTGGAGCCGCTGCAAATTCAGTACAAGGACTATGCCGTATGGCAGCAGCAGGAGACGCAGCGTGAGTCATACCAACGCCGGGAACACTTCTGGCTGGAGCATTTAGCCGGAGAATTGCCGATACTGGATTTGCCAATTGCTTATCCTAGACCTGCTGTTCGCAGCTTCGAGGGTGCGATGTATGAATTTACAGTGGACGCGAATGTATCTGAGCAACTGCGCCGAATTGCGGCACAGACTGGAAGTACGCTGTACATGGTGCTATTGAGTGCCTACACCGTTCTGCTGTCCAAATACAGCGGTCAGGACGATTTGATCATCGGTACGCCAGTAGCAGGACGCTTGTTACCTGAACTGGAGCCGCTGATCGGAATGTTCGTCAACACGCTAGCCATCCGGCATCAGCCGAGGGGCAACCAAACGTTCCACAGCTACTTGCTGGAAGCCAGAGATCGTACGTTGCAAGCCTTCGAGCATCAGGATTATCCACTGGAAGAGTTGGTGGAAAAGCTGGATGTAGCACGGGATGCAAGCCGTAACCCGTTATTCGACACTATGTTTGTACTGCAAAATACGGAGTCACAGGAAGCGAAGCTTGAGACGCTGTCCTTCAGCCCGTATGTTCAGGAGCATCGTATCTCTAAATTCGATTTGACTTTGTCCATGAGTGATGAAGATGGGGAAATCAAGGGTTCCTTTGAATATTGCACGAAGCTGTTTGGGGCCAACGCTATTGAGAGATTAACCAGAGATTTGATAGCAATCCTGTCCCAGATTGGAACCGACCCAGATTTGCTGTTAAGCGATATTCAGGTGAACACGGACGAGCAGCCAGAAGGCTTCTCGCCGGATTCCATCGACTTTGTTTTCTAAATCAGTTTTCTAAGATGCAATGATTTCACTTTGCTGTGCAGAGGGCGGCGGCTTGTCCGACTGCCCTTGCCTGCAAAGTATTCTTTTTCTGACACAACGCTCATGTACGTAACAACGCACCATCCAACCGGGGGAACAGGCCCCGAGAAGCAGGAGGGATGTCATTGAAAGCCTTATTTGAGAAGGAAAAAAATTACTGGAGTCATAAACTGGAATCTGAGGATCATATCATCCGCCTACCATACACCAACCATGTGTCCAGAAGTACAACTGTAACGAGTTTAAATTCCCATACGTACACACTCACATTTCCAACTGAAATTTCCCAAAGAATATCATCTATAACAGGTGGCGCTCCATGGGCCGTGTTTATGGTCCTGCTTGCTGGAGTAGAGAGCTTATTGCATAAATACACAGGTGAGGAACGTGTGCTGCTGGGCATCCCGGTAGCCAAGTCTGGCAACGGTGCTACAAAGCCGATCAACCATCTGCTTTTATTGAAAAATACGCTGGATTCCAGCACAACCTTCAAAGCTTTGCTGTCTCAAATCAAAACCTCTGTCGGCGAAGCTATTGAACATCAAAACATTCCTTTTTGGAACTATTCTGAATTACTTGACATTCAACGTAATGAGGATGAAAAGCCTCTTATTCACACCACAGTATCCTTGCAAAATATTCATATTTCTGATTTTTTAAATCACGTACAATCTGAACTGGATTTCCAGTTTCAATGGGAACATGAAGCGGTCTCCCTGAACGTAAAGTATAGTAGCGACCGTTATAGCGAGACGACGATTGAGCACTTTGTTGAGCAGCTTCTGCGGCTGTACACTATTGTTTTGCAGCAGCCAGAGTTGGCGATTTCCACAGCACAAGTACTGTCAGAGCAAGAAGTAGAGCAGCTGGTCCATACCTTCAACGATACAACTGTGGATTATCCACGTCATGCGTCTATTCATGAATTGTTTGTGAAACAGGCGAAGCAGGCACCACAGCAGGTGGCGGTAGTGTGTGGGCAAGATAGCCTAACCTATGCAGAATTGAATGAAAAGGCCAACCGACTGGCTCATTCTTTACGTAAGCAGGGAATCCGCACCGAGCAGACGGTCGGCATTGTAGCTGAACGCTCGATCGAGATGATTGTCGGTATGCTCGGAATTCTCAAAGCAGGTGGAGCGTATGTACCCATTGATTCTGATTACCCGGATGAGCGTATACGCTATTTGCTGCAGGATTCCGGTGCGGACATACTGCTCGTGCAGCGAATGGAACATCGGCCCACTGATTTTAAGGGAATGGTGCTTGACCTTAGCGATGCTGCAATTTATGGAACGGATGATGCTGATCGTTACGATCCAATTTTGCCGAATGATCACGGGACGAATACTGATCCGGGATACGTGGACTGCCTAGATCCGTTCTACTCCATTTTCGCCAGTCCCGAACTTGCTTCTACGACAACCATACAACCAGAAACCATGCAACCAAAAGCTACGCAATCAGAACAAGCAGAACAAATACAGCAGGCTTATGCAGCTGGAGAACAACCGAAGGCGAGCGCAGCTGGTCGTTTGGCCTATATTATGTACACCTCAGGGACTACAGGCCAGCCCAAAGGGGTTATGGTGGAGCACCGTAATGTCGTGCGTTTGGTGACAAACACAAATTATGCACGCTTGAATGCCGACACACGCATTTTGCAGACCGGGTCTGTTGTCTTTGACGCGTCCACCTTCGAAATTTGGGGTGCGTTATTGAACGGTGGACAGCTGGTGCTGGTGAGTCAGGATGTTATTTTGGACGCTCCCAAGCTCAAGGAAGTTGTTCGCAATCACGGCATTACCACGATGTGGCTGACCGCACCACTCTTTAATCAGCTATCCCAGCAGGACTTGGAACTATTTGAGGGGATGCGGGAGCTATTGGTTGGTGGTGATGTGCTGTCCGTACCGCATATTAACCGGGTATTGGAGGCCCATCCGAATCTACATATCATTAACGGCTACGGTCCGACGGAAAATACGACCTTTTCCACCACACATGCCATTACCGGCGTTCAATCGGCATCTGTGCCCATTGGTAGCCCGATCCATAACTCGACGGCATATGTCGTGGACCGTTCGATGCAGCTTCAGCCTATTGGAGCGTGGGGGGAGCTGATCGTCGGCGGTGACGGGGTGGCTCGCGGATATCGCAACCGCCCAGACCTGACGACCGAAAAGTTCATCGACAGCCCGTTCCGTGGCGGCGAACGCTGCTATCGAACAGGGGACCTGGTGCGTTGGAATGCGGACGGGACGCTGGAATATAAGGGACGAATCGACGCACAGGTGAAAATTCGAGGCTACCGGATTGAGCTGGGCGAGGTGGAAGCACAGCTGTTGAAGCTGGAGGCAGTCCGAGAAGCTGTTGTAATTGCACATGAAGATGAGCAGGGGCAAAAGCTGCTCTGCGCATATGTGGTCACCCATGCGGAAGTAGCGACAAGTGAGCTGCGTAGTGCTTTGAGTCAGGAGCTGCCGGGCTACATGGTACCGTCGTATTTTGTACAGCTGGAGCAATTGCCACTGACGCCCAACGGCAAGGTGGATCGCCGAGCGTTGCCACAGCCAGAGGGAGGTGTAAGCTCAGGCGCAGAATATGTACCTCCTCAAAATCAATTACAAGCACAACTGGCTAGCATCTGGAAAGATGTGCTGGAGCTTGAGCGCATTGGGATTAAGGATAACTTTTTTGAGGCAGGAGGACATTCCCTGCGGGCGACACATGTCATATCACTCATCTATAAGGAATTGCATAAAAATGTGCAGCTAAAGGATTTGTTCCAGCATCCGACAATTGAACAGCTGGCGCAGGTTATTGAAGCACTGGAGCAAACCACCTATGAATCCATCCCTGTTACGGAGAATAAGCCATTTTATGCGGTCTCTTCGGCTCAAAAACGGATGTATATCCTCAATCAGCTTGATGGAGCGGGAATTAGCTATAACATACCTGGTGCCCTGACTCTGACCGGTTCACTTGATCACAAGGCACTGGATAACGCGTTCCGTCAGCTTATTGAACGCCATGAAACATTGCGCACAAGTTTTGAGACCATGAACGGTGAACCTGTCCAGCGAGTACATGACGAGGTTCCTTTTCGCATGGAATTGACCTATGCTCACGGAGCTGCCCCAAAGGAAACGGATGAGCTGGTACATAACTTTGTTCAGCCGTTCGATCTGGGGCAAGCTCCGTTATTCCGAGTTGGTTTGATTGAAACAGACCCAGAGCATCATATTTTGCTCATAGATATGCATCATATCATTTCGGACGGTACCTCTATAAATGTACTGATTCAGGACTTCATTCATTTATATGCAGGCGACACGCTGCCATCGCTGCGCATTCAGTATAAAGACTACGCCGCTTGGCAACAGAAGCAGCAGCAAAGTGAACGCTACCGGGAACAGGAAAACTACTGGCTCAATACCTTCGCAGGAGAGCTACCTGTGCTTGATCTACCGACTGATTATTCACGCCCAGCGGTGAGAAGCTTTGAAGGAGATGTGCTGGAATTTACGCTTGACCAACGACAAAGCGAAGGCTTAAAAAGCATTGCGGTGCAGACGGAATCGACATTATATATGGTGCTGTTGGCTGCCTATTCGGCTTTGCTTAGCCACTATAGCGGGCAGGAAGATATTATTGTCGGTTCGCCAATTGCAGGGCGGCCCCATGCAGATCTTGGCAGTCTGATCGGGATGTTCGTCAATACACTGGCAATCCGTAATTATCCAGAAGGCGGGAAAACGTTCCGCGATTATGTGTTGGAGGTCAAGGATAACGCGTTAAAGGCTTTTGAACATCAGGATTATCCGTTTGAAGAGCTGGTGGAGAAGCTGGGCGTGGATCGAGATTTAAGCCGTAATCCGTTATTTGACACCATGTTTGCACTGCAAAACCTAGAGCAAAAAGAGCAGCAGCTGGCGGGGCTGCAATTGGCATCTTATCCAAGTGAACAAACGGCGGCCAAATTTGATTTGAGTCTGTTCGCAGTGGAGGATGGAGAACAAATTTCCTGTGCTCTTCAATACGGAACTCGGCTGTACAAACGGGAAACCATCGAACGACTGACTGAACATTTGCAGCAGCTTATCAATGCGGTTATAAAACAGCCGGATATCGCTCTTTCGGCTATAGAAATGGTTTCGGCCCAAGAAAAAGAGCTGCTTGTGCAGAGATTCAATGATACGGTAGCAGACTATCCGTATCCACGAGATCAAGCACTGCATGTGCTGTTCGAGGAACAGGTAGTGCAATCACCAGATCGGCTGGCCATCACCTTTGCGGACATGCAGCTTACCTACCGCGAGCTGAATGAACGTGCCGACCGTCTGGCACGCATACTCGCTTCCCATGGGATACAGCGCGGGTCCGAGCCAGAGACACAGCGAGTAGGGATTATGGCTGAACGCTCCATTGAAATGGTCGTCGGTATGCTGGCGATTTTGAAGGTCGGAGGGGCTTACGTTCCCATTGATCCTGATTATCCTGAAGAGCGTATCCGTTATTTACTGGAGGATTCCAGTGCTGGGCTGTTACTGTTACAGCGACGTGAGCAGATTCCTTTTGAACCCGGCATTCCGGTCATCGATTTGAGTGATGAACAGCGATGCAATAGCAAGTCTGAATGTGACGCTCAGACGGATGGAACAATTGCGATTACAACAGGGGGATCTTCCTCCGATCTTGCGTACGTGATCTACACCTCTGGTACGACAGGCAAGCCGAAGGGCGTGATGATTGAGCACCGTAATGTCGTGCGCCTAGTGAAAAACAAAAGCTATGCCATGCTTGATGAAAATACACGTATGCTGCAATTGGGCGCAGTTGTGTTCGATGCCTCCACATTTGAAATCTGGGGAACGCTGCTGAACGGGGGACAACTGTATGTGGTAAGCCATGACACTATTCTGGATGCCTCCAAGCTCAAACAGGCAATTGACAAGTATCGTGTTAACACGATGTTCATGACCACGGCTTTATTCAATCAGTATTCGCAGCAAGAAATCGGAGTGTTTGCGTCCTTGAAGGAGTTGCTCGTGGGTGGTGATGTGTTGTCTGTACCACACGTCAATCGTGTGTTGAAGGAGTACCCGCAGCTTCGCCTGGCCAATATTTATGGTCCGACGGAGAACACCACCTTTTCCACCATCTATGACATTACAGAACCGCAAACCCAGGCTATTCCCATTGGACGTCCAATTGATCACTCGACCGCTTATGTGGTCAATCGTTCGTTGAAGCTGCAACCTGTCGGAGCCTGGGGAGAGCTGATCGTCGGTGGCGACGGTGTTGGGCGAGGATATCTGAATCGGCCCGAGCTTACGGCGGAAAAATTTATTGAAAGTCCATTCCGGTCTGGAGAATATTGCTATCGTACAGGAGACTTAGTGCGTTGGCGTGCTGATGGTGTACTGGAGTACAAGGGAAGAATGGATGAACAGGTCAAAATTCGCGGCTACCGCATTGAACTGGGTGAAATTGAAACCCGATTGTCCACGATTCCAGGTGTGAAGGAATCGGTTGTTACCGTGCGGCAGGATGATCACGGACAAAAACAGCTGTGTGCCTATTTTGCAACAGACAGTGAATTGAGCGCCAGCGACTTACGTAACATTTTGTCGCAGGATCTGCCTGGCTATATGGTGCCGTCTTACTTTGTGCAGCTCTCCAGACTGCCTTTGACGCTGAATGGCAAAGTAGACCGCAGGGCACTGCCCGCACCTGAGCACAATCTCGATACAGGTATGGATTATGTGGCACCCGAAACGGATGTTCAACAGGCACTGGCTACGGCTTGGGGAGCCATTCTTGGTATCCCGAAAGTTGGAATTCAGGATAACTTTTTCCATTTGGGTGGTGACTCCATCAAGGCCATCCAAGTATCGTCCCGCTTGTTTCAGGCTGGATACAAGCTGGAAATGAAGGACTTGTTCAAATACCCGACAATTGCGGGATTAAGCACATATATTCAGCCTGTTAACCGAATAGCCGAGCAGGGCGAGGTTACAGGAAATGTAGTGCTTACACCGATTCAGCGCTGGTTTTTTGAACAGCCAACGGGAGAACCACATTATTTTAACCAATCTGTCATGCTCTATCGTCAGGAAGGCTATGACGAACAGGCACTACGGCGGGCGCTCCATCAGATTACATCGCACCATGATGCATTGCGTATGGTTTTTAGTTTGTCGGAGAACGGATGTACAGCATGGAACCGCAGTGTAGAGGAAGGCGAACCGTACCATCTGGAGTGCTTTGACTATAATGACAGCGATGTAAACAAGCAAGATTTGGCGAAGATAATTGAAGCGAAATGCAATGAAATTCAATCTGGTATTTCCCTAAGCGAAGGTCCGCTGATGAGACTGGGGCTGTTCCGTTGCCCGGATGGAGATCATCTGCTGGTCGTGATTCATCATTTGGCGGTGGACGGAGTATCCTGGCGCATATTATTCGAGGATTTGGCGACTGCCTATGATCAAGCCTCCAAGGGTGAACAGGTGATTCAGCTGCCTCATAAAACAGATTCGTTCCAAACGTGGGCCGAGCAGCTGCACGCTTATGCCAACAGTCCAGCTATGGAACGTGAGCGAGCGTATTGGGGGAAACTTGCACAAGCGGAACTGGCTCCTTTGCCGCAGGATTACGGGCATAACGAGCACGAAAAGCCATTGATTGGCGATAGTGAGTCGGTTACTGCTTTGTGGACACATGCAGAGACAGAGCAGCTGCTCAAGCAGGCCAATCGTGCCTACCGTACAGAAATTAATGACCTGTTGTTGACGGCGGTAGGAATGGCATTGCAAGCATGGAGCGGACATGAGCGTTTCCTGATTAATCTGGAGGGACATGGGCGTGAAGCCATTTTACCAGAGGTGGACATTACCCGAACGATAGGGTGGTTTACAAGCCAATATCCTGTTTTGCTCGAAATGCCGGAAGAACTGGCACTTTCGCAACGGATTAAGCGTGTGAAGGAAGGACTGCGCGGCATCCCGCAAAAAGGGATTGGCTACGGTGTACTGAAATATTTAGCCGACCGCCAGACACAGGCACCGGAGGCATCTCCAGCCATATTTACGACAGATCCCGAAATCAGCTTTAACTATTTGGGACAGTTCGATCAGGATATGAAAGGGAACGACTTGCAATCATCCTCATATGAGGGTGGGATGCCGCTGAGCCCGACCATGGCTCGAACGTATACGCTTGATTTTGGCGGCATCATTTCGGGAGGCCAACTGGGTCTGACGATTAGCTATAGCCGTACGAGCTATAGAGCGGAGACGATCGAGCGATTGGCGAAATTTCTAGAATCGAGCCTGCGTGAAATTTTGGCGCATTGCATCCATAAAGAACACCCGGAGCTTACCCCAAGTGATATTTCCTATAAAGGAATGAGTGTGGAGGGCTTGGACAGCCTCTTATCTGAAATGGGTGCTGCGGGTGAGATTGACAATGTATATGCACTGACCCCGATGCAGAAAGGGATGCTGTTTCACAGCCAGCTAGATAGTCAAGCAGCTGCGAATGACGCGTATTTTGAGCAGGTTTCTTATGATATGCGAGGTCAGATGGACATTCGGGCTTTTGCAGAAAGCCTGAATATTCTGGTTCGGCGACATGAGGCGCTGCGTACAAATTTTTATTTTGGCAGAAATACGGAACCGTTGCAGGTGGTGTATCGAAATCGGGATTGCGGCTTTCAATATGAAGATTTACACCATCTAGATGAGGATGAAATAGATTCCTGGGTGAAAAATTTCAAGCTACAAGATAAAGCACGGGGCTTTGATCTGCGTCGGGATGTCCTGCTGCGTGTAGCGATTTTACGTACCGGAGAAGACAGCTATCATTTTGTATGGAGCTTTCATCATATCGTCATGGACGGCTGGTGTCTGTCCCTTATAAACAAAGAAGTGTTTGAAAGCTATGCAGCACTTCAGGAGGGCAGAGTACCAGAACTGGCACCGGCAGTGCCGTACAGCCGCTTTATTGAATGGCTGGAAGCACAGGATCGCAAGGCGGCAACCGACTACTGGAGCAGCTATTTATCCGGATATGAGCAGCAAACAGCGTTACCAGCTGTAAAATCCGGTCGCAAGAGTGAAGGCAACACGGCTAGTGATTGGGTGACGGTTTTGGAACGTGAGTTGACCCTCCGGGTGGAGGAGACGGCTAAGCGATATCAAGTGACCATGAATACGTTATTACAAACCGCATGGGGGATTGTGCTGCAAAAATATAACAACCACAGTGATGTCGTATTTGGCAGTGTCGTCTCAGGCCGTCCATCAGATATTATCGGGGTAGAGGATATTATCGGCTTGTTCATTAATACCATTCCCGTTCGCATTCTTAGTGAGGCAGGGGAATCTTTTGCAGAAGTTATGAAGAAAACGCAGGAGCAGGCGCTGGCTTCTCATGCATATGATACGTATCCACTGTTTGAGATTCAGGCATTGACCGATCAGAAACAGGATTTAATTAACCATATTATGGTGTTTGAAAATTATCCAGTAGATGAGCAGGTCGAGGAACTGGGAAGTGACGGGCAGGATACATTCCCGATTTCCAATGTGGTGGCTGCAGAGCAGACTAACTATGATCTGAGCTTAGTCGTTATGCCGGGAGAATGCATCAAGATTCGTTTTATGTATAACGCGTTAAGTTATGATCAAACAGGCATTGAGCGTCTGCATGGACATTTTGTGAACCTGTTGGAGCAAGTTTTGCTTAACCCGAATGTTTGCGTAGAAGAGCTGGAACTGGTTACAGCGGCGGAAAAACAACAAATTACAGGAGAGTTTAATGACACTGCCTCTGCATATCCAAGCAATCACACGATCCAAAAACTGTTTGAGGAGCAGGCAGAGCGCACGCCGGATCATATTGCCGTAGCTTTGGGTCATCAATCATTGACCTATCGGGAACTCAATGAGACAGCCAACCGTTTAGCGCATACGCTGCGTGAGGCAGGGGTGAAATCCGATGAACCTGTGGGCATTTTGACGGAGCGCTCACTGGATATGATTACGGGAACACTCGCTATTTTGAAGGCTGGTGGCGCGTATGTGCCGGTAGACTCTCAATATCCGGAGGACCGTATCCGTTATATGCTGGAGGACTCGGGAGCCAAGCTGCTGCTGGCCCAGCAGGATTTACTGGATCGTTGCTATTTTGACGGACAGATTGTCAATCTGAATGAGGATACGTCCTACAGTGCAGATGCTTCCAATCTGGGTATAGATGGAGCGGGTAATCATGCTGCTTATGTCATTTATACCTCAGGTTCAACAGGTAAGCCTAAGGGTGTCGTTGTTGAGCATCAAAGTGTCGTGCGCCTTGTCCGCAATACGGATTATGTGCCATTTGATGAATCGACCCGAATGCTGCAGACTTGCGCGTTTGTATTTGATGTATCTACGTTTGAAATTTGGGGCGCGCTGCTGAACGGCGGTCAGCTTGTTCTTGTGCATAAGGATGATCTATTGGACGCGGCCAAGCTTAAAGAGACGATACGAGATCATCGCGTCACCATGATGTGGCTGACCACTCCGTTATTTAATCAGCTTTCACAGCAGGATAGTAAACTTTTCGGCGATGTGAAGTATTTGCTGGTTGGTGGTGATGTTTTGTCTGCACCCCATATTAACCGGGTCCTGCGCGATAATCCGGACATCAACATCATTAACGGCTATGGGCCAACGGAAAATACAACCTTTTCGACGACGTATCACATTACGGAAGAACAGCTGGATTCTGTGCCGATCGGACGCCCCATCCGCAATTCGACGGCGTATGTAGTGGATTCGTCATTTAACCTGCAGCCGGTCGGAGCTTGGGGTGAGCTGGTTGTCGGCGGAGACGGAGTTGCACGTGGTTATCTGAACCGTCCTGAGCTGACGGCTGAGAGATTTCTTGCTAACCCGTGGGTGGACGGAGATCGCCTGTACTGTACGGGAGACCTTGTTCGCTGGCGTGAAGACGGCATACTGGAATACGCTGGACGGATTGATCAACAGGTTAAAATTCGCGGTTACCGGATTGAGCTGGGCGAGGTGGAGGCGCGGCTGGCAAGTGTACCGTCCGTGCGGGATAGCGTTGTTATCGCTTTGCGGGATGGAGCAGGTCAGCAGCAATTATGTGCTTACTTCACTGCCGATGAACAGCTGACCATCCGTGAGATTCGAGCTGCTATGTCGGCCAGTCTGCCGAGCTATATGATTCCATCCGCATTTGTACAGCTGGATCGGTTTCCGCTGACGACAAACGGCAAAATCGACCGCAAAGCTTTACCTGTGCCGGACAAAGGGCTGCACACGGGTATAGAATATGTCGCACCGCGAACCGATGTGGAACAGTTGCTGGCAGCCATTTGGCAGGAAGTACTTGAAATTCCACAAGTGGGTATCCACGATGACTTTTTCACGTTAGGTGGACATTCCTTAAAAGTACTGGAGCTTATACGCAAAGTTCACCTTGCTACAGATATTGAGCTTCCCATCCGTAGTGTTCTGGACTTCCCAACTATAGAAGCGCAGGCGCTCACATTATTGAAAGCCGATCTGGAGTACAAGGCCGATAGTCCAATCATTCGGTTGAATGAACACGGTCCGATCTCCATCTTCTGCTTTCCTCCTATGCTTGGATACGGGCTGTCGTTCGCGGAGCTTGCGAAACAACTGGATCAGGACGCAGTCGTGTATGGGTTGGAGTTCGTAGATGATGCTGCGGATGAGCAGGCCATGCTGGCACGTTACGTTGATTTGATCGTCAGCACGCAAGCGCAAGGTCCGTATGTGCTGCTTGGTTATTCCATAGGTGGTAATCTGGCGCATAAGGTTGCTGACACACTGGAACGTCAAGGTCATACTGTATCCGATATTTTTATGCTCGATTCGGTCAAAAGGGCGGAAGCCCTGCCCTTCACAGTTGAAGAAACAGAGCATGAAATTCATGACATGCTGGAACAAGTTCCCGACTCCTACCGTGAGCTGTTGAATGAAACGTACCAACGTAAAATGATCGCT
Source organism: Paenibacillus sp. FSL P2-0322 (assembly GCF_037975315.1). Classification (NCBI taxonomy): domain Bacteria; kingdom Bacillati; phylum Bacillota; class Bacilli; order Caryophanales; family Paenibacillaceae; genus Paenibacillus; species Paenibacillus sp. FSL P2-0322. Next base: position 2,646,490 of record NZ_CP150243.1, read on the forward strand.
TACGCGGTATATGGCAACCAGCTTGTGAATACAGAGAGCGTTCAGGCGAATATTCACGGCTTTGTCGCCGTTGGATCAGAAACGGTCAAGGGTACAGGAGATAATCGACTTTTATGGAAAGACGCTACACAAGGTAGCTATGAAGAGCATAGCTTGATTGGCAATCATTATGAACTGCTGGAACCCGGATTTATCGAGGAAAATGTAAAAAGTATCCGTGCCACCATACAAAAGATAACTCGGAACACGGACAAAGACATGACACAAGACTTGGCACATCATAAATCTTGAAAATCTACGGTTGATGATGTAACGAACTGAATCACTAATTTTTAATCTGTAACACATGAATCCTGATCGACAGGTAAGAAGCCTTCTGCTTACGCGACTCGATCAGGATTCGCTTTATTATGTGCACTCCCGCGATGGGAAGTGCGATGATTCCATAGCGCCATGCTGATGGCTTCCATACGGAGTATAAATATCTGCTCGCTATGCAATCACCGCACGGTTCAAATCATTAAATCAACTTCATACGTAAGGATGGTACTTCAATATGAAGAATAAAGGCTTTTGCTACCTATCCACATTTTTAGCAGCGTTGTTTCTCTGGAACCTGCTCATTGCTTCGGCATGGGCAACAGACAGCATAACACCTGATTCATTGGAAAAAACAGTGGACAATATCATGAGTACAGAATTGGAAAAATTGCATATTCCGGGGGCTGCAGTCGTCGTGACCCAGGAAAACCAAATCCTTTTTAGTAAAGGCTATGGATATGCAGATCTGGAGCGGAACGTGGCATTTGATCCAGCAAAGACCATTGTTCGTGTCGGCTCTCTAACCAAATCATTTAGTGCAAGTGCCACGATGCAGCTGGTTGAGCAAAACAAGCTTGATTTGAATGAAGACGTGAACAGCTATCTCCACAGCTATAAAGCTACACAATACCAAAATCAGCCTTTCAATTTGCATCAGCTTTTGACACATACCTCGGGATTGGATGAAGCGCTGTACAACATTAACAGCTCGACTCGGGTAGGCGTTTTGCCCACAGAGCAGTATCTCAGCACGTATTTTCAAAATCAGCCTCCCATCCGCAAACCTGGAATTCAGTATGATTACAGCAATGTCGCCTACGGTCTGATCGGTAATATCGTGGAGCAAGTAAGCGGTCAGGGACTGAATGATTACCTCCGTACACATCTGTTCCAGCCGATGAATATGCCCAGCGCGACACTGGAATTGCCGTTAAATCATCCTGCACTGGCCCAGTCGTATCAGTGGAAGGACGGAGCGTATTTGAAACAGCCTTTGTCGTATATCAATCTGCCGGGAGCAGGAGCGTTGAACGTCACACCCAACGAGTTTTCCCATTATCTGATCACTCATTTAAACCAAGGCAAGTATGAGGGCAAAGTGGTGCTCCAGCCACATACGGTAAAAGTGATACATGCGCAGCAATTTGCAGTCGATGCACGCCTGGATGGCGTGGGCTACGGATTTTTTCGTGGTCATTTGGAGACGGGAGTACCTATGCTGTGGGCTACCGGGGAAATTGATGATTTTATTTCTGAGATGGTATTGATTCCGTCCCAAAAGATTGGTATTTTTGTGATCATTAATTCAGCTGACACGGACACCCTGCTTCATGGAAAAGTCATCCATGCGATAGCCCAAATGCTGCCCTCAGAGCCGCAGGCCGTTTCGCAGTCACTAGCTCGCTCTTCCACACAAGTGAAACTTTCGCCAGAGATCGAGGGCGTATATCAGGTGGATTCTAATCCTGTTCATGGTTGGGGAAAATGGATTCGGATACTGGGAAGCATTACATACACCGTGCGGATTCAAGATGATCATACGTTAATTGTTAAAGGAAAACACCCAAATGAGAATGAAGCAACAGACAAAGTGTTTCAAGCAGCAGGTGATGGATTGTTTGTGGAAAAGGGGGGCCAGCTTAAAATTTTGCTGTATCAGGAAAACGGTACTTGGATGATGGTTGCCCCAGACAGTAAGACCATGAAGCAGACGACACTTTGGCACCGTACCTGGACTCTGCTTGTCAGCTACGCTGCCGCCTCCTTATTTTTCATCACAACCTTGCTGATTTGGATTGTAAGATATGTGATCAGAGATATCCGTAAAACGAATAATCACATTTCGTCCAACCTTGCATTCATTGCGTCACTAAATTCGATTTTTCTCGGGGTGCAGGTCATCTATGGTAACAATCAGATAGTGTATGGCTATTCCGCCTGGTATATCTGGGGAATTTGCACGTTACCGCTCATTTCAGCTCTCATTGCCGTATGGGTATTGATCGTGAATGGCGCAAAGCTGATTACAGGGGAAAGGAGACCCCGGGCTGCTGGGAAAATCCTATTTGCGGTACTCACATTGCTGCATACGGTGTATCTCTTTTATTGGAATTTACTTCCTATTCATTATTCCTAAAGATTTACAAAACAATGCATATTCGAACATAAATGAATGCTAAAATTTGTATCTGATGCCCCCCAGAGGGGCTTTAAACCAACAAACAGGAGGAGAATAATGGGAATCTTTCGTCGCTTTACATCCCGTAGCTTCAAATACGCAACTGCTATGGTTTTCACTTTATCGTTGTACGCTGGTGTTGCGGGCAGCATACAACCGGTACGGGCAGAAGGTCCGGCGGACCCAGCCCCCTTCATTGCTGCGAAAGTGGTCAATGAGAACGCTGGTAGAAAAGTGCTGTTTGATAATACACATGGACAGACAGCTGGCGCAGCAGATTGGGTGATTGATGGTGGATTTTCAGACTTCGGCCAAGCCCTCGCGAGCAATGGCTATGATGTACACGAGCTTCGCCAATCTACGCCTATTACTTACAATGATCTAAAGAATTATGATGTATTTGTTACGGCAGAGCCAAATATTCCTTTTAAACAGAGCGAACAGGCTGCAATGGAGCAGTATGTAAAAGCAGGCAATAGTATTTTTTTCATTGGAGATCATTATAACGCGGACCGCAACAAGAATCGCTGGGACGGATCGGAGAGCATTAATGGCTACCGTCGTGGTGCATGGGAAGACCCTGCGAAGGGAATGAGTGCAGAAGAAAAAAGCTCAGCAGCGATGCAGGGCGTAGTCAGCTCAGATTGGCTGGGCAGCCAGTTTGGTGTGCGCTTTCGCTACAATGCATTAGGCGATATCACGGCCAATCAGATTGTCGAGCCAGCGCAGGCGTTTGGCATTACAGCTGGAGTGAGTAATGTGGCAATGCATGCAGGATCAACACTCGCGATTATCGACCCAGCGAAAGCCAAGGGAATCGTATATCTTCCTAAAACCAATCAGGCTTGGGGCAACGCGGTAGATCAGGGCGTTTATAACGGAGGCGGAATTCCAGAAGGACCTTATGCAGCTGTATCGAAAGTAGGACTAGGCAAAGCTGCTTTCATTGGGGACTCGTCTCCTGTCGAAGATGCAACGCCAAAATATTTGCGCGAAGAGACAGGAACCAAGAAGACAACGTATGACGGCTTTAAGGAGCAGGATGACGCTGTGTTATTGGTCAATATCGTAGACTGGTTGTCCAACAAGGAGGAGTATACCAGCCTGACGGAAGTGAAAAGCTTACAGCTGGACCAGCCGACGGCATTACTGCCTTTTGAAGAGCCACAGGCTTCCACGGAACCACAAGCCGAGCCTTGGTCCGCTCCCGCAGCCGGCTACAAATGGTGGGATCAGCAAACATTCAAGGCAGGGTCCTATGGCGGATCTACAGCCAGTGCGCAACCAGTGTACAGCATCGTTCGTCAAGAGCAGCTGCCCAATGCACAGCCTTTTCAAATTCGAGTTACTGCCGACCAACTGGCTCCTAACAGCACGATTAGCGGATTTAGCACAGGTATTTATGTAGCGGGCGGCAATCAAGTAGCCCAGATTCAAAATCCGGATGGAAGCTGGCCAACCTCTTACGGCTATAGCGGAACATTTAGTTTGGAGTCCAACGGCAAAGGGCATGCCTATAAGGACTTGACGGTGCGGATCAAGCCGGGAACCAGTGGTTCAGCTAATCTTAGACTGAGGCAAAACGGCAGCAATCTGCTGACCCAATCCGTCGTGCTGGCTGATGTCCCGGCCCAGCCGTTGCCTGAGGAAGGCAATACGGTTCCAGCTCGTATCAGTGTCGCAGAAGCACGGAGTCTCCCGGCTGGCAAAGTCGTGACCTTAGAGGGTATTGTGACGACAGAACCAGGTGCATTCGGTGGTCAAGCCTTTTACATGCAGGATGAAAGTGGCGGTATTTATGTATATCAGAACCAAAGCGGCTTTCATCAAGGGGATCGAGTAAAGCTTACAGCAAGCTTGGCACTGTATAATAGTGAGCTAGAGTTAACCGATCCAGTGGCAATTGAAAAAACGGGAGAAGGACAACTTCCGGAAGCTGTACAAATCATCGAACTCAGTGATGCGAACCAAGGACAGTTGGTTGAGCTTCCTACGGCAATGATTCGTAATGTGATAGACGCGACTCCCGCAGGTTCGTTTGAATTTGATGCAGTATCTGGTGAAGTAAGTCACCATGTGCGCGTCGATGCACGTACAGGCTTAACACGGACATCTTTTCCATATCAAGAAGGACAGCAAGTGAAGCTGAAGGGAATTTCGGCGATTTTCAAAGGGAATTATCAGTTGAAACCGCGTGGACTGGATGATTTTTCAGCTCAGGCAGGCGCAGCTTTGCAGGAAGTAGAGCTTTCAATGGATCAAACGACCCTCAACATTGGGGATACGGCAGCGACACATCTCAAGGGTACGCTGACAGATGGCAGCGAAGCTGATTTAAGCCGCGCTTCTGTTCAGTATATCAGCAGTCATGAATCCGTTTCACTGGATACTTATGGAGAACTTAAGGCCCTAAAAGAGGGGAGCGCGGAGATTACAGCCAGCGTCACCTTGGACGGTCAAACAGTGGTATCCAATCCTGTAACCGTTAGAGTCGAAAAGACTGCTGTAGGTGAAGTGCCGGGAAAACCTGTGCTGTCGCATGATAACGGGCAGGACACTGGACTGAAGGATGGCAACTACAACATCACCATGAATCTGTGGTGGGGTACGAATGGTGATGAGCTCAAGTTGTATGAAAACGACAAGCTGATTGGCACCCAATCGTTGCAAGCCGCTTCCCCTGGAGCACAGCATGCAGTCATTCCTGTTACAGGCAAGACCAATGGTACCTACACGTATACTGTAGAACTGATCAACGCTTCTGGTAAAACGACCAGCGACCCGTTAACTGTTGAAGTGACCGATGCTTCGCCTGGTATTCCAGTGCTGTCTCATGACAATTGGGACGGTGACGGCACCTACACCCTTACAATGAACATGTGGTGGGGCACGAATGCGACAAAATACAACTTATATGAAAATGGAGAACTGATCGACGCCCAGGATCTTCCAAGCCAAAGCCCGCAGGCCCAAAGTGCAGTCACCAACATCCAAAATCAAAAGCCGGGTACATACGAGTATCGGGCCGAGTTAGTCAATGCTTCAGGAGAAGTTTCTAGTCAAACGATAAGTGTAGAAGTAAAGGGCCATTAAGTAGAAAGGATGGTCCGTTAAAAAGTAAGAGCATCTATTGACCTCGTGAGAGTCTATAGATGCTCTATTTTATTTTTACGATATGTCTGCCACTATGGTGTTCTGTCGAGCTGTATTTATATAAGAGAGAAGCATGAAAAAAGTACCCGCAGCGGGTACTATCATTTTAGGATTGTGTTGGTTGAGCAGACAGTCCCTCTATATCTGAGGAGCCATAGAAGAACAAGGCAACTAGTATCACAATAATGACAACCTCTGCAAAATATTCTCCATCAAACTCACTCACCACAAATATCTCCTTTCGCCACTTGTTAATTGTTTACTTTCTGTGAAAAGGCCTGTATTACTTGATCAAGTGTCATATTTCCATTATCATTTAAAAATTTTACCATATTATCGACATTGGAAGGAGTAGATGCTAATGTTTTGTATTTTCCAGTGAGGCCTAAAAATAATGTTGCTTGTCTGTATAAAGTCACGGAATCGACGTTTAGTTTTCCCGTTAGTAGGAGGGCTGCCACTAAGACCTCCACATTTTTCCCTTGAAGAGCAGAAAAGATAGCCGAATTACTGTTTAATCCATTTTTCTTTTGACCGTTGGGGGGGGATTTGGATTTACGATTCCCATTCCCATTACCATTCTTTCCTAAGGAAGCCATTGAATCTTCCTCCCGCCATATACTGCTCCTGCCTGGTTTTCACAAAATTCGGGACAAGGACAGCGGCACTGCATGTGCTCATCAATATACGTTATGATCATACGATATGCGAATAAGAGAGCATTGGTTACTATAAGAATCACCCTGGCTGAAGGTAGTTGGCTACTATTATCAGTAATTTATTTCGCATGTTGGTCCGATTTAGAGTAAACTACAATAAAGCAAGCCAAATGAGCAATTTGCATACATCCCAAGAGCGTTTCCAATCAGCAATGTTTAGACCGAAACGGTTTAGTTCGTTTATTGTATTTTTGAGCGTTGAATTGGAATTAAGCAAATGCTGAAATAGGAGTTGTAGATAAAATATGTCGAATGAAGAAGTATTGTTAACTAAAGAGGGATTGGCCAAGCTAGAGGATGAGCTTAAGGAACTGAAGACCGTAAAACGTAAGGAGCTAGCCGAACGGCTTAAGTTGGCTATCAGCTACGGTGATTTGAAGGAAAATAGTGAGTATCACTCAGCCAAGGACGACCAAGCATTTATGGAAACCCGCATTCTCATATTGGAGAAGATGCTGACCAAAGCCCGGGTCGTGGACGAGAGTAATTTAGACCTTAGAACCGTTAGTATCGGATCGACTGTCATTCTGAATGACATCGAATTTTCGGAGAAGATGGAATACAAAATTGTAAGTCCTGCTGAGGCGGATGTTCTGGATAACAAAATTTCCTATGAGAGTCCTTTAGGCAAGGCACTTTTGGGGAAAGAAGTGGGCAGTATCATTCATGTGGATGCACCCATGGCTGTAATCAAATATGAGTTGCTTGAAATTAAGCTCACATAGTTCATTCCCGATTCCCTTATATGAGGGGGCCGGGATTTTTTTATTTCTCGCTACTTACATACCGTCCATGTGGAGCACAGTTGCACTCCACATACTGGACAGGATTTTCTTTACTCCGCTATAGCGCACTAAGTTAGTCCGTCATTAGGAAGCCTGCTTGCTCCAATGCAGCGCAGGCATCGTTAATTTTATTTTCATCTGAGGCATTCAAGGTATGCAGGTGGATGCCTCCCGTCAGCTGGGACAAATAAGTGGCCTGGGTGGAACTGATTTTACGGATAAAATCGTCCACTTCCTTGCGAGTTCCAACCCGTATCGGAGCAGTTAGATCCCCGTATACCGGATGCTCAACAATAACATCCTGCACACTTACACCGTAGTCCACAATCAGCTTTAGTTCCTCTTCTGTCTGTTCAGGTCGATGTTTACACACAATAATACGTGAGGCTAAGGGGGCTGTCTGACCCGCAGGCTCCATATAAATATATCCTTGACTCGTTGCAAGGATAGGCTCTTGGCTTGCTTTTAACAGGGAAATATCCTGTACAATTACTTGTCGGGAGACGGAGGATCTGCGTGCCAGTTCGCTCCCGGTCAGCGGTGATTCGCTCTTGAGCCACAACAGCAGCTGTTCGCGGCGATCCGTACCTGACCGCTTTAAAGATTCAGTCAACGGGATAAGCTCCTTTCTTGTCGATGCGTCAGGTCTGTCAAAATATCTACCAGTACATTCAATTCCTCGATGGTGGTTGCCCTTCCGAAAGAAATACGGATAAATTGTAATGCTTCACGGTCGGATGCTCCAAGCGCTTGTAAGGCAGGCGAAGGATCGTGGTGTCCGGCGGCACATGCGCTTCCGGTTGATATACAGACACCTCTGCGATTACATTCCAGCATAACATATTGTCCCTCGTAACCGTGAAAAAAACATCCAACTATATGATGAAGCACTGCTTTATTCTCGCTTTCCTGTACGACCCAACGTAACGGAATGGATCTTTCCTGAATTTTCCTAATAAAGTGTCTTCTCAGGGTAGCATATCGCTCCTGATGCGACTCCATCTGTTCGGTCATCATTTCTGCCGCCGCGACAAAGGCTGCAATCCCGGGAACATTAACCGTTCCAGGACGAAATCCGTTTTCATGTAGCGTATCAGGGTACACGGGACGCCACGGGGTTCCGGGTTTGAGATATGCAGCACCGACACCTTTGGGGCCATACACTTTATGGCTCGATACAGAGAGTGCATCTACTCCCATGGCTTCTACATCTAAGAGAATATTCCCAAATGTCTGTACCGCATCACTGTGCAGCAAAATACCCCGTTCGTGTAGCAGGGGAGATATGGCAGCAAGGTCCTGAACCAGTCCCGTTTCCGAATTGGCGTGTTGTACAGATACAAGTCCGGTGTTTTCTCTCAGGTGAGGTAAAAGAGCTTCGCGAGTCATTCGTCCTTCCCGATCCGGTTGCACAATGGTCAGTTCATAGCCCTGACGTTCCAGCAAAGTAGCAAGGTTGTACATCGAGTGATGTTCCAAAGCGCTCATGATCCAATGCTTTTTATGCGGCGGCAACCCGTTCAGGATTGATTGCACAATCAACATATTGGATTCTGTTCCCCCGGTTGTAAAATAGATGCCTTCCTTTTGCCCGCCAATCATATTTGCTATTCGTTGCCTGCTGTAATCCAGCGTGTAGGCTGCTTGACCGCCCGCATCATGGAGGCTGCTGGCATTTCCGAACATTTCCTTATTTAATACGTTATACATATTTAAAGCTTCGTCACACATAGGTGTGGAAGCGGCATAGTCCAGATAAATCACAGTAATTCCTCCCTGCTTAAAAATAATTCCATTCAAAAACTCTTGAGATTATTGTAGGCATGTGTAAATATAAGTGTCAAGACACTTGTAAACAGTTATGTACACAAAGCGGTTATCTGTTCGTGAGAGCGGAAACGATCAGCCGCATCGATATGGAGGGATTCTAATGTCTATGCTTGACATTTTACAAGGAAATAGAGGGCTTATACCAGAGCATTATAAGACACTGACGGTTGCTGACATGGAGCAGCGAGTGGCCGAGCTGAAACAAAAATGGGGACCCAAGCTGCTTATACCGGGCCATCACTATCAGAAGGACGAGGTTATTCAGTTTGCTGATATAACAGGAGATTCTCTACAGCTTGCTCAAATGGCTGCACAAAATCAGGAAGCGGAGTTTATTGTATTTTGTGGGGTACATTTTATGGCCGAGACAGCGGATATGCTGACTACTGATCGACAGACTGTTGTCCTGCCGGATATGCGCGCAGGCTGCTCAATGGCAGATATGGCGAACATAGAGCAGACAGAACGAGCGTGGAAGCATTTACAGGAGTTGGTAGGAGATACGATCATTCCGTTAACGTATGTAAATTCCACAGCAGAGATCAAAGCCTTTGTAGGGCGACATGGCGGGGCTACCGTGACCTCTTCGAATGCCAAACAAGTGCTGGAATGGGCGCTGAAGCAAAAGGAACGTATTTTGTTTTTGCCGGATCAGCATTTGGGCCGCAATACAGCTTACGATCTTGGAATTCCGCTGGCTGAAATGGCCGTGTGGAATCCCATGACCGATCAGCTGGAGACTGAACAGGACCCGGCAACCGTAAAAATTATTTTATGGAAAGGGCACTGCTCTGTTCATGAAAAGTTTACAGTAGATCACATTCGCAATGTCCGCGAGCGTGATAAGAACATCCGGGTCATCGTGCACCCCGAATGCTCTTATGAGGTCGTACAGCTCGCAGATTGCGCGGGCTCCACAAAATTCATCATCGATACCATTCGCGCGGCAGAGCCGGGAACCCAATGGGCTGTTGGCACAGAAATGAATCTCGTGCAACGAATCAAACAGCAGTACCCTGAACAGCAGATTGAATCGCTCAATCCCGATATGTGTCCCTGTCTGACCATGAACCGGATCGATCTTCCCCATTTGCTGTGGGCAATGGAGCAGTTTGATCGGGGTGAGCCTGTGGGTGTGATTCGTGTGGATGCTCAGATCAGACAGGATGCTGTACTAGCATTGAATCGTATGCTTGCTATCCGTTAACCTTTTGCTGTTCCAGCGAGAATGCTGCTTAAAATCTTTGGTCTTATTTTAAAGAAGCAGGGAGCTTGACGCCAAGCAGACGGTTTCCGCTTTGAATAAATATCATTCCACCGGATTTGAGCGTTGGACCGAAGGAGCGTGAGCCTGTGTTGACAGCAAACACGGGCTTTAAGCTCATCAAATCATAGCCATGAAATACGCCATCTGATTGCCCGACATAGACTCCTTTACCGAATACGTCAGCTTGAACGGTCGGATTATCGCCGTCGTAATGAATGAATTGACCTGAGGACAGCTTCATAGCAGTCAGTCTGGATGTACTAAAATCTTGGTAGAACATGCGACCTTCATGAATAGACAATAAAGGAACAAGTTGATCATAGCCATTTTGCGCCCACTTGCGAGCAGGTTTGCTATCTGGTTTATAGTTCCAGAAGTCATAGGAAGCTAGTATCTTTCCCTGAAAGACATAAAGGTCTTTACCGTACAAAAAAGCAGAACCGTATATGCCTCCAGATTGGAAAGTGCCATCTTTATTTTCAGCCTCAGTCCATCGGTACTGACGATCTCCTTTGGATTCACCTGTCTTGAGGTCGTACTGTGCTATCGTAACTTTTCGATTTACCGGGTCATCATCAATCATAAACGTATTGGCAACAGAGTAGACAATCCCGTCTTTAACGGCCAGTGGAAAAGAACTTCTGAAGCTGTCCCAAAGCTTTTTGCCGGTTTTAGCGTCATAGGCATTAATCTGTTCAAAGGTCAGGCTGCCCTGTACATTATAGTTGCGGATAAGCACACCGTCAGTTTCCATTATTTCGCCCAAACCACTGTATGAGTTCTTATCCTCACTGATTTTCCACTTCACCTTGCCACTGACAGCATCAATGGCAGCCGTTTGCACCGATTGCATAATATATATAGTTGGACCAATGCGCTGAATACCATATGCTTCAGTAAATCCAAGCGGAGTGGACCACACTTTCTTGCCAGCTTCTGTAACGGCATAGATAGAACCGCTTCGTGTCATTCCGTAGATGATACCTTTGTTGTACGTTAAAACAGGGGTAAGTTGATCACCATATTGCCACAATTTCCGACCCGAACTGGCCTCAAGGGCAACCAGTCTATGGTTCGAGTCAACCGCGAATACCTTACCGTTTTCCGCTATTGCTACCGCCTTATCTGGATATCGGTTTCTATCGATTGGGATAACGGGAAAAGACCAGGAAGGTTTGATCACAGGTGCCTGGATTGTGGTGCTATAAGCGGCGTTACTCATGGAGACTGCAGATTGCTCTGCACTTGCCTTTTCAGTGAATCCATCGCTGATTAAGGGCAGCCCAATGCTGGCTAACGCCAATCCTGTAAACAATGTGCTGTGTATCGTTTTTCTCATACGCGCTGGCTCCTTTAATGGTTAATAGGGGAGTAAGGCTTTATAGAAAGTCACCTTTGATTAGACTGTAAATAAACCCAAAAGTTTCATGTTGTATTTACATTTTGGTTGTTTTGAGCATAAATACTTAAATTCAGTTGCTTGTGTCCAACCTGTATCTCTAATTAAAGATTAGTCGCTTGTCCGGTTTTCGTGCTATAATTGTAGCAACAAACCGAAGGAGGTGAATCCCTTGTTTGAGCTCCAGGACCTACTCCCTTATTTATTTACAATCGGCTTGCTGTGCACAGTGACTTATGCATATCTCGCTCATTTGCACGGCAATGTACCCGAATGCTGGGTCGAAGGCGGGCCCGTAAGGTCGCATGCTTCTCCACAGATGCCGATGTCTGCCCGTGGACAGGACATGCCTGTCCGGCTGGCCCGACATATCCGGCGTAAGGAAGCGCCGGATGAAGATGCATCCGATTGTTCTCCCTCGTTGAACGATGGCACAGCCAATCAACGAGGAGGAACATATGAAACGATTCAAGGGATTCACCTTTTGGGGTAAAAAAGAACGGATATTAGGATTAATGGTAGCGTTGGCGGTGGTTATGCTGCTGTCTGGTTGTGGTGCGAATGCTGCGGAGATAAATGCACAGACACCCGGATTTTTTAATCATTACGTGGTGTTCCCGCTTTCTTGGCTTATTCAGCAATTGGCGCAATGGTTTGGTGGAAGCTTTGGGCTGGCGATTATGACTTTGACATTCATTGTCCGGCTGGCCTTACTGCCTCTTATGATGCGTCAAACGCGTGCCCAGCAGGGGATGAAGCGTAAGATGAGCGCCATGCAGCCCGACTTGGACCGAATTAAGAAGAAGTATGAAAACAAGAAAGATACCACCAGCCAGCAGAGTATGCAGCAGGAAATGATGTCGCTTTATAAAGAGCATCAATTCAATCCGCTTAATATCGGTTGTCTGCCTATTCTCATTCAGCTCCCGATCTTGAGCGGTATGTACACTGCAATCCGCTTAACCCCGGAGCTGGCGTCTCACTCCTTCCTATGGTTCCGGCTCGGACAGCCGGACTGGATTTTGGCAATCGTCGTCGCAGTTGTATACTTGGCACAGGCCAAGCTTTCTCAGCTTCAGATGACGCCTGACCAGCGCAAGCAATTTGCGATCATGGGCTATCTTTCACCGATTATGATGGCGGTCTTTTCCTTTAATGCCCCTTCTGCCATGCCATTATATTGGACAGTAAGCGGCACCTTTTTGCTGCTTCAGTCGCTGTGGTTCCGCAGACGCTATCCAATAGAGGAAGCAGAGAGTAAGGTTAAACTTGGAGAAGTCACACCAACCTAAATAGAAGATGATATTTGTTTAACTTAAGATTTGCGCTTGTAGTATGCCACGTGTAATCATAGGATGTCATTCGAGCCGTTTATAAGGCTTAGAATGGCGTCCTTTTTTGATGCTGCTTTTTCGCTACATTCCGCTTGTGATTTTGTAGTCAATATGAAATCCTTATATTATAAAATGATTCTTAAAGTTGGGAGAGGCTATATGAGAACTCCAACCACGTCCATAGAATGATATGATCATCAAATAAAGGAGGACGGATGCTATTGCATGAGAAGCGTGCAAAAAGCACCCGGCTATATACCAACAGGGATACCTCATGGGCGCCTGATCCCACCTTTTCCAAAAAAATGGGTTTCGACATGTGGAGGATGCACCTAGTCTTTGAATGAAATGATAACAGAAAAATGGGTAAAGTAAGATATATACGAAAGCTAATGCTGGACTTTGTTTTATCACGCAATGAATGTTATGGAGGAACTATAGAAAATGAAGAAAACACCAACAAAGCTGCCCATTTCCTTAGCACTGCTCACATGTATAGTATGTGCGCTCGGTTTTGGCTTAATCGCATTATGGGTGAGCGACCATCAAATACGGTATTTTGACCAGAAAATTATTACGGCTATTCGACAGCTGGAGTCGCCCGCCATGACCCGTCTAATGAAATTTTTCACCATGATCGGCAGCGGGATTCCAGTTGTGATCATCATTTTAATTGCCATGTTCGTGCTTTATAGAGTATTGGGACACCGCAGAGAACTGCTTTTTTTGGCGGCTGCTGTGTTGGGATCGGTAATGCTGAATACGATACTGAAATTGCTTTTTCAGCGTGCGAGACCGGAGATTAACCGTATTATTGAAGAGAATGGATACAGCTTTCCGAGCGGACATTCCATGACAGCTTTCAGCATGTACGCTGCGCTGACATTTTTAGTGTGGAAGCATGTTCCTTCTAGGCTGGGGCGTATCCTTCTTATTGTGCTCAGCAGTCTGCTGATTGTAGCAATCGGAACGAGCCGCATTTATTTGGGCGTACATTATCCGAGCGACGTTGTGGGTGGCTATTTTATGAGTGGCTGCTGGATGGCGGCTTGTATTTGGTTTTATCAGCGGTACGAAGAACGACGAATGCTGCCACTTCGCTCCAAATCGACAGCATAATAGGTAGCATAAATAAATGAAGCATATAAAAAAGCAGACGCTTTAGCGTCTGCTTTTCATTTGGACAGAGGAAGTGTGTTCAGTCATCTTAGTTCTGGCCTGTTCACCAGGATTGAGCCCCAGCTTCTGCTCCCATTTTCCATAAAATATAATAGCCGCCTGCATGAAGATGCCAGGAAGCTTCCGGCTTCGAATGAATTGATGAACGCCGACGGCACAACCTGCACCAATAAGCGCACCTGCCAAAATATCCGAGGGATAATGCACTCCGGTCCACACGCGGGATACTGCGATGAGTACAGCCAAGATAACCCAGAGAACACGGAATTTTTGATGATGAAGCCATAAAATGGAAGCCAGAGCAAACGCTCCAAGTGCATGGTTACTTGGGAATGAAGCATTAGGATCATGGTGAACAAGCTGAATGACTGAATGTCCGACAAAAGGTCGATCTCTGTAAAACAAATGTCCAAGGCCCCAACTAATTACAAAACCGATACAAACCGTTATAACGGCTTCTAAAACCATCATCCGATGCGGCATTTTAAAAGTGAACCAGTAAATCAGCAAAGCCACTCCGAATAAATATGGTGCATATTGCGCCAAGAAACGCATGGTTCCATTCAAAAAGGCGAGGGAATTAGCCAGTTCATTGATCCAGTGAAATAAAGCATAATCTACATTAATTAACATGAATAAATTACTCCTTAACATCAAAAAATTGAATAACAAAGTTATATTATAGAGCGACTACACGGATAAAAGCTTAAAATCAAATAAAAAATGAATGTCATTTCCATTACTCATTTGTTTTTTCTATAGAAAATAGGTGGTTTTGCAATGGAAAAGTCGGTGCTGGTCATTGATGATGAAGAGAAGATATCCAGATTGCTTCAGTTGGAGTTATCCCATGAAGGATATGCAGTTGAAATCGCACAGACGGGCAGAGAAGGATTGGAAAAAGCTCTAGTAGGTACATGGGATATCATCATACTGGATGTAATGCTGCCGGAGATGAACGGGGTCGAGGTACTGAAGCAGATTCGAAAAGTGGACAATCATACACCAGTAATTATGGTCACTGCACGTAACACGACTCCTGATAAGGTTTCAGGTCTGGATGAAGGTGCCAATGATTACATTACGAAGCCTTTTGAGATCGAGGAGTTATTAGCGCGGATGCGGGCCAGTATGAGGCATCAAATGGAGCCAACAGCTACCGCTTTAAAAGAAGAGGACAAGCCGCCGTCTAGGCTCCAAGTGGACAGTTTGGTGTTGGAACGCAAAACCAGGTCAGTAGTGCGGGAAGGAAACCGAATCGAACTGACGCCAAAAGAATATGATCTGCTTCTTTATCTGATGGAGCACAAAAATCAGGTATTGCAGCGGGATCAAATGATTCAGGACGTGTGGGGATTTGATTTTGTCGGTGATACGAATGTCGTAGATGTGTATATCCGATATGTTCGCAAAAAAATTGATCATGGATACAAAAAGAAATTGATAAAAACCGTGCGCGGTGTTGGGTACTTCATCCGGGAGGAAGACTAGTGAAGCTTCGGACCAAAATCACCCTGCTCAGTTCTATTTTAGTGATGTCGATACTCCTGTTTGTGGATGTTACAGTTCACCTATTGTTCGTCAAAATCGCTACGCGAAATGAAAGAGAAGTGCTGCAAAATAAGTGGACTGAAATCATTGCCGAAACCGGACCCACGATGATTCTGAAGAATGCATGGGGCCCCAAACTGAAAGATGAGCTTTCTGGAGATACCATTTTGAGGGTATTTGATCAGCAATCCCGACTTTTGTATGAAGTAAGTCGCCAGTCCCGCTTTAAGCTGGGCGATATACGTTTTAACACTTCTCAAAGCTCTCAACTGACAGATGTACAGGGTCATAAAATTCTGGTTATCCATCTGCCTGTGCTTTCTCTGGAGGGCAATCAGAAGGGGACGCTGGAGATCGTGGAAAAATGGGATGCACTCGAAACCAATCTCGATATTTTAAATACGATTCTCATCACATCGACTGTAGGGGCTATGTTGCTAAGCTTGGTAGGAAGCACGATTTTGGCGAATGCCATATTGCTGCCGATTTCCAGTAGTATTCAAACGATGCAGGAAATTGAAAGAAGCTTGAAATTTAAAAAAATCCCCGCTGGCAGTCATAATCAAGATGAATTGTCCCAAATGACCGCCACTTTTAACCGAATGATGGAGAGATTAGAAGAAAGCTTTCAGAGCCAGCAGCAGTTTGTTTCAGATGCCTCACATGAGCTGAACACCACTCTTATGATTATTGAGGGCTATGCCAACATGCTGCGGCGGTGGGGCACGCGTGACGAGGACATTCGTAAGGAATCCATTGAATCGATCTATGAAGAAACTCAGCGAATGCGTACGATGACACAGCAGTTGCTGACTCTTGCCTCCTCACAGCAGAAAGATCCTGAGCCGCATGAGCGGATAGAAATGATCGGTTGTTGTCAACAGGTGGTAGCGCATCTCAAGCCTGTACATGATCGTCAAATTTCTATTTTAACAGAAGAGAACGAAATTTGGCTGGATGCCAATCTGACAAAAATAAAGCAGTTGCTAGTGATCCTGCTGGATAATGCATTAAAATACAGCTCGGATGAGATCGAAATAGGGTTATCTACAGATGAAAAGGATGTCTATATCCAGGTTAAGGATTATGGGATCGGAATACCTGAGGGCGAGATCAAGCGGGTCTTTGAACGATTTTATCGGGTAGATAGCTCCAGGCATCGTAAAACCGGAGGAACGGGGCTGGGGTTGCCAATTGCCAAGGCAATTACAGATGCCCATCAGGGTACGATACGCATGGAGAGCGTAGAAGGAGAAGGAACGGTAGTCATCGTCACGCTGCCCCAAAGACAACAGGAAAGGCTGTCCCGCTAGTAGATACATCTACTAGCGGGACAGCCCTTTTTATCATCTGAAATTTATTCTAAAGGACACGACGTGCTGTTGTGTAATTGCGACTCCACCATCCGGAATTTAGATCTGTAACCGTTACGCCGCCTTTACCATACGTATGCAGAATTTTGCCGTTCCCCATGTAAATGGCTACATGATGAATTGGTGCATAGAAAAAGACCAAATCGCCTTTTTTCAGCTGACTACGCGGTACAAAAGTGCCAACAGTTGATTGCTGTCTAGACGAACGTGGTAGCTTAATGCCATTTTGTGCAAATACATATTGAGTGAATGAAGAGCAGTCAAAAGAGCTTGTATTGCCAGCTGGGGCTCCATGCTCATAACGCACGCCCATAAACTGGGAGCCTTTAGAAATAATCCGATCAGCTTTACTTGCCGAAGCAGCATGAGTGGTGGCTGGTCCAACGACGAAGCTCCCTGCGCTCAATGCCAAAGTCATAGTAAAGCAAATACCCATCCACAATTTTTTAGAAGTATGTTTCATATATAAATTCCTCCGTTATTCGTATTGTGTTGATGTCCTGAAATGACAATAACACAAATAAAATATCCGGAATTTACCACTCATGGTTACAAACCTGTTACCCCAACGCTTTGTCCTCATTTATTAGAAAACGATGAGAATTTTCTCCTTAATTTTGGCTTGACAAATTGTATAGACTCCACTTATAGATAGGCTCGTATGACAAAAAGCGACTTGCAGACGATTGGCACAAGCAATCACGCAAAATATACATACCTATATACTACAATTTATAACTTGTACGGGAGTATGCTCTGATTCCCGTTGACATTGTAAGGATCACACCGTATTTCCGGTCAGGAAGGGGAATTCGTATGGCTTCAAAGCAGAATAAAGCACTCAAAAAACGGCGTCTAACCATTGTTCAGGTCATTTCCAACTATCCAGATGCACAGCCGGTACCCTCCAACAAGGGCGGAACGGAAAAGGTCGTGCATGAATTAACTGAGGAATTGGTGAGACGAGGGCATCATGTATCTCTTTTTGCCGCTCTTGGGAGCAGGAGCAGTGCGCGGTTGATTACCTATCCCAAGGGTTTGAAACATAGTCAGATCCCCCAATATGTACTCCGGCATATGCCTTCCGACACACATATCATTCATGATCATACCTTTCGTTCTGCTGTAGGGCGTAGGAAGCTGCCTTGTCTATCAGTATGCACCGTTCATCTTCCAGTGAAGAGACACGGTAAAAACCCGGTATATGTCAGTAAACGAGCACGTCAGCTGATGGGCAGGGGCAAAGGATTTTATATCTATAACGGCATTAACACACATGAATACGAGTTCAGCAGTGAGAAGCGTGGCTACTTGCTGTTCATGGGCAGAATTATACGAAATAAAGGTGTATTGCAGGCCATTCAGGTTGCAGAACGAACAGGAAAAAAACTGCTTATTGCAGGTCCTATCAAAGCTCCAGAATTTTTCCGCAAAGAGATTCAGAAACGAATTCAGCGTAATCCGAATATACGCTATGTGGGGGCAGTTGGAGGCGATCAGAAACAGAAATTGCTGAAACATGCAGAGTGTCTGTTGTTTCCGACACTGTGGGAAGAGCCATTTGGACTCGTTATGGTTGAGGCCATGGCTTGTGGAACACCAGTGCTGGCATTAAAAAACGGCTCCGTTCCCGAGGTGCTCTCGGGCTTTCCACAGTTGATTTGCAAATCGGTTAGCCAAATGGCACGAAAAGCACAGCAAAAAAACTACCCGTCACCAGCGAAGCTGCGTTTGTATGTGACTCAAAGATTTACCAACAAACAGATGACCAGTAACTACTTAAGACTATACCGTGAAATCATCCGTCGGAGAGAACAAAAGAGAGGACAACGACAGCCTACACGGAGGTGAGGGGAATGCAGGTTAAACGGTATATGCTCGGAAAGGGCTCTTGGGCAACTCCTTATTATATAGCCACAGGGGCACAGAAAGGTCCGTGTGTGATGGTGGTGGCGGGAATACATGGTAAAGAAATAGCAAGCATACGAGCTGCTGAGAAACTGGTAAAGCTTTTGAATCAGCAAAAACTGCGATTTAGCCAGGGTAAGCTTATAATTGTACCGATTGTAAATCAAGAGGCTTACCGCAAACGGATTAGAGGAATACCTGATCTTAATCGAACCTTTCCGCGCAAAAAAAAGCAGCTGGCAACACAACCACTTTCCGCTGCTCTATTCAAATTAACACAAAAGCATCAACCTGAATGGTATCTCGACTTGCATGAGGCTAACGGATTGTCACAAAAGGATGCCAAGGTGCTTGGTCAAACGCTAATCACCAACAAAGCCAATCCGGTGGTTCCTGCGGTTCGCCGGATTATTAAGCGAATGAATCGCTCCATCCTGGTGAGCGACCGACATTTCAACATTCGGCTGCATGAGCTCCCAGGTTCCTCCCGCACTGCTGCAGCCCGTATTTTAGGTGCACGCGCGGTTACCGTGGAAACGGGTTGGAGCCTGCCCAAGAAAGTACGCATACACTATCAGTTAGAGATCGTCCGGCATTTTTTAAAAGAAGCCGGAATAGTCAAAGGCAACGAGGTATATTTATCTGCCAAGGTTAGAACTATTATCTCAAGAAAATATGGCATCACAAAATAAAATCGCTTCTGGAGCAAGGATTTTTTCACCTTGCTCAGGAGCGATTTATTATGTGCGACCTCCGTTCAGAATCCGTAGCGTGCTATGTTATATCTGAGGATTTTGCAAAAAATCCAATAAGCGACTTCCAATGAACAATATATAGATCGAAATGCTCTAGTTCGTATATATATTGCACTTTGGAGCGACTGGAATCGAATTTTGCAAAATCCTGATCTATGTGTTGTCAGGCCTCGGATTTATAGAAGGCATTCACCAAGCTGTTCCCCAGACGTACCTCAATCAGCTCCAGTGGTGTATCCAGATCGGCACGGATCGTGTGATACGTATCAACCGGAATGCTAAATACAGAACCGCTTGCGGCAGCAAAACGTTCTCCGTTCAGCATGACCTCTCCACGACCGGACACAATCGTCCATACTTTAAGTCCACTGCCGTGAATACGGCCATTCAAGCGGTGATCTGGCAGTACCGTCAGCCGTATGGCCAGTATATCGTTCAGACTCCGATGATCAAACTCGTCCAGCACCCGGTAACTGCCCCAAGAGGTTTCACCATGCATGGGGTGAAGTTGAAGTTTACCTAGCTGCTCCTTGATTACGTGGGCATGGCTCTTGGACGCAATGAGAATGCCGTCGGGACTCGCAGCAGCAATAATATCTTCCACGCCAATGACATGAATTGGATAGGGCAGCTCATTGACGATGTGCGTACCAAGAGTCTGACCACTAATCTGTCCACGCCCGATCACTTGGCTGCTTAGCTGCTCTGTTAGGGCCTGCCAGTTGCCGATGTCGTGCCATTCGCCATCGTAGGGCAGGACGATGGCATGTTCGGCACGCTCTGCAATCTCCTCATCAAAACTGCGAACCGGGAGGCTATCATACATTGCGCATAATGCTTTATCGTTCAGCGGCAAATAACTTCGCTCCATACAGGACAGCATATACCGTAATGTAAAAGCGTAAACACCACAGTTCCACAGCGCGCCCTGATGAATAAGCTGTTGTGCCCCGGAGAGATCCGGCTTTTCTGTGAAGCGGGCAACTTGCGCATAAGAAGTTTTCCCTTCCCGTATCATTTGCAGACCCGGAACGACATAGCCGTATTGGTCGGAGGGATGAGTAGGCCTTGTCCCAAGCATAGCCAGATCGGCTCCGCTCTCAAGCAATAAGCCGGAGAGCGCTGCTATGCTATGGAAGAAATCCTCCCCTGCATACATGTCCGCTGGAGCAATGCAGAGAACTTCATCCAGCCCCGTGCCTCTGGTGTGAAAATAAGCAGCCGCCAGTGCAGCTGCGGTGAAGGTTCCACGTTTGGCAGGCTCGCCTAGAACGGGCAAACGACCTTCTGTATGGCGAAAGGCTAGATTTACCTGACTCCGATGAGCCAGAAGCAGGGCTGAGGAATCCAGCCCAGCTAAGGTGAGCTGACGGTACACCCGGCTGAGCATAGATTCCTTTCGCCCGTCAGGAGCGGACAACAACCGGAGAAACAGCTTCGACCGGATTTCGTTGGATAGTGGCCATAGCCGTTTTCCGGCACCACCGCATAACAATACGATGCGCACGGACGTTTCCTCCTTCAATGCAGATCCATTTGGACTGCATCATTTTGCAGGATTTTAAGAACTATTTTAGCGATGATTCAATCTTTGTTTTTGGAGCAAGCTGGTACACCTTGCGTTGATGAAAAGATAAGGAGCGATAGCTCTTGGCCAAGACATCCAATTGTTTTTGCGACAGGGAAGAAGCCCGACTATGAAGCGCTTTATTCAATGACTTGCGCAAAATCATCCGAGAGGGTTGATTGCTGTATAAATAGTTGGCATACGTTTCATATTCGGAAAACCCAAACTGTTTTGTCCGGTCTATACTGTGGATAATTGCGCTGTACCAAGGTTTTCCATGTCGGGCCTCGATAACTTGCTTGAGCTGGGTAAGCCGAGCTTTTTCAAAAAGCATATAGTGAGTAACAAAGGACTTTGGTGAGGGAGCTTTAACGCCTATCAGCTTGTGATAGGTGCGAAAATACTCAGGCTGGCTCCAGCTGCGGTAGTAAAAAATCGTTTTTCCGTCTTTACGGAACGTATGTGGACGAATCAAAATCGTGTCCGCGTCAATGACGAGAAAAAAAGAGGCTTTACTGATTTTGTCGCCATTCATTTTGAGCAATTGTTGATACAGCCAGCCTGAGCGGTCCCAGCGCGTTGTCCCGTAATGAATATGTTTTTTGGTGATGGGCAGCACCGTTTTTTCGTCTATAAATGTACATTTCTTGTTTACGCACAGACGGCGAATCCCGGTGCTTTGCGGTGAAACGATATAAATAGTTCCAATTCGGTGCTGCACGTGACGGCGCAGACTGTCAATCACCAGCGGTAGTGTGGCAATATCTTTATCAATTGCGGGAATCAGAATATCGATTGTAAGGGAACCCTCTCGTGGCCCATCCGATTGCGCTGACATGTTATTCACTCCCTATATGTGCAAATATACGCTCCCAGCGTCTCCCAATATCGTATGCTTGGACAGGCGTTTTCGACCGGGCAGGTCAAACGTCCATTTCTATGCAGGACAGGGCTGATGAAGCTTCGAATGGGGAGTTAGCGCATACGATAGATTGATCTTTTTTAACAGGAGCGTTCTACCTGAGAGTAGAGAGGAGAGGGGCAAGTGAATTCTTCACAAGCGCAGGCGTTGCGCAGCAAATGGCATAAAACCCAATTGTTGCTCCAGCATGGAAGCATCAAACCTTATGTACCAGAAACTCGCAAATATAACAAAGCAAATTTGAAGTCAATGCTGGAGAAATACGGTATGGTCTATGTAAAACCCGAACGAGGTACCTTTGGTAAAGGTGTAATGAGAGTAGAGCAGGAGGCCGGCCAGCGTTTCGCCTATCAATATGAGGAAACGCGTCAAGAATTCAAACATTTGGATGCACTATATACCAGCCTATCGAAACATACGGGGAAGAAAAGTTATCTCATTCAAAAGGGAATCCATTTACTACGCCATCAAATGCGTTATTTTGATATTCGGGTTATGGTGCAGCGGAATGAAAAAGGGCTATGGGAGTCTACCGGAATTATTGGACGTCTTGGTCATCCTCGTAAAATCGTGACTAACTATCATAGTGGTGGTAAGCCGATGGCCTTGGAGCAGTTACTAAAATCCCATTTATCGCAAAGCAAACAGGCGGAGCTGGTCAAGAAACTAAATGAACTGGGTCTTACCATCGCCAAACAACTGCAAAAAACATATCCGAATTTCCGGCAAATTGGTGTGGACATTGGACTGGATCATCGCTTTATCCCGTGGATTATTGAGGTGAATACGAAGCCGGACCCATATATTTTTAACCAATTAACAGATAAGTCCATGTACCGTAAAGTGTTAAGCTATTGGCGACTGGCTAATGAAAAAAGGAAAGTCTCCGTCCCAAGCAAAGATACAAATAAAGACAAGAATAAAGATAAGAGTAAAGATAAAAATAAGAATGTAATTAAAGATTCAAAAAAAGAAAAAATATCTTGACCAGTAGATTGCTTCATTGCCAGCAGCTAATACAGAAAAAAGGATGAATATTTCATAATTCATCCTTTTTAATTAGGATACTTATTTTTAAACGCGCCAAGTACCCAGTTGTTTACGTATAAGTACGATTTGTCCACTATGATATGCATCGTGCAGCGTCCACCGCGATAATTCTGCACCGAGAGTTTCGGAGCCGAAAGGCTTATCCAGATCAGCATCAGTCAAAGCAGTAATGGCGACAAGCAGTTGGTTTACAATAGCTTCTGCTTCTTTCAGTGTCTTCTGCCATCCTTCATGGTCTTCAGTATCCCCTGGCGGACCGAATGTCTCATCGTTGCTTATTCCAGTTGAGCTTACAGGTCGGTCAGTTAAACGTCTCAAAATACGCTCATTGTAATAATTAATGTGACGAACCGTTTGCCAAATCGTGTTTCCTCCACCTGGTGGTGTCCAAGTGGCTTCCTGTGTATTCACACCGTGAAGTGCTGCGGCAAGAGGAACAATCCATTCTTCCTTATCCCATGAATTTTCTCTTTGCAATACCAGCATATTTACTCTATCTCGGCTCACCTAACCCAACTCCTTTTGTAGGGATGTAACTAGCTAAATGTAGAATAAATCGTTACAATTAATAATGTAGCATGACAAAATAAGATTTGCAACCAGTTAAAATGATTTTAGTGGTTACAGGCGGTAGGGGGAACTCTTTTGAATACACTTTGGACTGATTTTGTAAACAGCGAATGGCATGACTGGAGAGGTAGCGGGCGTTCAGAAGATCGTTTGTTGAAGCCGGAATGGCAAAATGACTTTCTCATACAGTGGCAATTTTCCGCTCCGGTCCCAGCCAGTGCAGAAGATATCGAAGAAATGCAAATTCTCCGGCGGGAATTGCGTAGCTTCGCTGAGCACCTGACTTCCGGAGGACAAATGACATCTGATCTGGTGGATACGATTAACCGGAAGATGATAGAAGGGGGGCCGGTCACTCGCTTATTAAAGCAACAGGATGAGCATTTCAACATTGTGCTGGAACCTGTGGCAAACGGCTGGAAAAAAGTGCTGGCAGAGGTGGTAGCCGATTTTGCCCAGGCATTCGTCAATAGCGGCGGCTCCAGAATTCGTATTTGCGATAACACCGATTGCCGATGGGTGTTTTACGATGATACCCGAAATCGGTCAAAGCGATTTTGCGACGATAAGATGTGCGGTAATTTGATGAAGGTACGTCGATTTCGCGAACGTAAGAAACAGTAGATGAAGCGAGAGAATTTACATGAGCAGTACATGTTGAGCCCACTCCTATATGAACAATGGAGTGGGTTATTTAAAATTGAACAACCAGTGACCCTATGCTATGCTTACATGAAAGAGAAGCTAGACGTACTGACGATGATCTTTACTATGCGTATAAACATCTGATGATACGACGAATAGAAAGGATGTACAGCCATGAATTCTGTCATTGAACTTAACAATGTAAGCTGGAAGAGAGATAACCGCACCATACTGGACCAAATCAATTGGCAGGTAGCTGAGGGAGAGCACTGGGCTGTACTCGGCTTGAATGGGTCAGGTAAAACAACGATGCTCAATATGATTAACGGTTACATATGGCCAACCACAGGTAGTGTCGGTGTATTGGGCCATACCTTTGGAGATGTGGATCTGAGGGAACTGCGCAAATCTATCGGTTGGGTCAGTTCCTCTTTACAGGAAAGAATTAATGGGAGTCAGCGTACGCAGGATGTTGTCATTAGTGGCAAATTTGCCTCCATTGGACTTTATGATCAGACGACGGATACAGATTATGAACAGGCCGTTCAGCTTATGACGCAACTGGGGTGTGCTCATCTGGTGGATCGGTTGTATCAGGGATGCTCACAGGGAGAAAAGCAAAAAGTGCTTATCGCCCGTGCATTAATGGCCTCGCCCAAGCTACTGATTTTGGACGAGGCGTGTAATGGTTTGGACTTTTTCTCCCGGGAAGCATTGCTGGATAGCGTTCGCCAGTTATCGGAGTCGCCGGCTTCGCCGAATTTACTGTATGTTACACATCATATCGAAGAAATTCTACCGATGTACACGCATACGATTCTAATCCGCCGGGGCACGGTATTTGCCAAAGGTAAAACGACTGATATTCTAAGCAGTGAAACGCTTAGTGCTTTTTTTGAAACGCCTGTGCAAGTAGAATGGAGACAGAATCGCGCATGGCTCTCTATGGTGTAGAGAGTCTTTTTTGCTCGCTAACCTGCTACCAACATAATCAGAATAGGCAAAATCAGGAATGAGGCAAGCGTGCTCCACAGGATGCAGGTGGAAACCAGTTTTGGCGATGCATTAAATTTTTCTGCTAAAATGACAGCATTCACAGCAACCGGCATCGAGGCCAAAATGAAGAGAACGGAGAACAAAAGGCCTGAAATTCCCAGTATCAGCATAGCAAGACAAGCCGCAAGCGGCGAGAGCAGAAGCCGAATTGTTAGTCCGGCATAGCTGGCTTTTTTAATAGACGACTCCAGCTTGAATATTTTTACATAAGCCACCTGGGTACCAAGGATCGCAAGCACGACTGGAGAATAGGCGGCAGCAATCATCGAGACGCCTGACTGAATCCCTGAGGGAAGATGCCAGTCCAGCAACCGCAATCCCATGGCAAGTAGAGCTGCATAGATCGCAGGAAGTGAAAACACCGACTTAACAGCACTTTGAATAGAAAATTCAGAGCGGGCTGCAAAGTAAACGCCAATGGTATTGACCATAATCATCTGGATGACGACATACACGGAGGCTTTATCCAGACCGAGCTGCCCAAAGGCAAGTAAAATAAGGGGCAGGCCATAATTTGCACTATTGGTCAGCGTAGAGATTAAGGTAAGTCCAGCCGTTTCCGGAGTGCTCAGTCTAAAGATTTTCCCCGCTAATTGTGCAATTCCCCACAACAGCAGCAGGTTCAGTATTGAAAAAGCGGCAGTCTGCGCCACATCATGCCAGGAAAGCTGTGCTTTGAGTAGCGTGTCCAGAATCATTGCGGGGCTTAAAAAATATAAATACAAAGTCGAGAGCGGTTTCGTTTCCAGCTTCATGAATTTGCCGAGTAAAAATCCGGCGATCACCGGAATGGACAGCGGAACGATAACGGATAATAGAGTTGAAAGTACGATTTGAATCATGAATTCCACCCATCCTTTCTGTAATGACATTTTCCATTATAAGACGCTACTTTCGAGCCCGTCCAAGATGAAAATACAATCAAGGTCATAGGTACATACTATGAAGCTTTCGACACTTATTGTGAAAACAACAAAAGGGATGCCCACAGCCATGTTGAACGGCTAATAGGGCATCCCTCTTGTTATAATGAACCAATGATGCTGCTAATTTATGCAGTAGCCACGGTTTCCGCTTTGATTCGGCAATCGTCAGAGCAATAGTGCTGATGCTGTTCTTCGCAATCCGGACATACGATATGCTGGAGATTGCACACCGGGCAATTGATATAATGATCGCTAGGCGTTTCACAATGGAAGCACTTGCCAACAATGACGTCCTCATCCGTATGATTGATCGGAATCGAGATTCGTTCGTCAAACACGTAGCATTTACCGTCAAATAAACGTCCTTGTACTTCCGGGTCCTTGCTGTAAGTCACAATGCCGCCATCCAACTGGCCTACATCGTTAAATCCTTCTTTGATCAGAAGACCGGACAACTTTTCGCAACGGATACCTCCGGTGCAGTACGTCAAGATTTTCTTGTCCTTGAACTGAGTCATATTGTCGCGAATCCATTGTGGAAATTCACGGAACGATTCGACTTCGGGGCGAATAGCCCCACGGAAATGACCGATGTCATATTCATAGTCATTACGTCCGTCCAGAACAACTACATCTTCATCTTGAAGCTGTTCATAAAACTCCTTTGGTGACAGACGCTTACCGCTAATTTCATTAGGGTCCAGCTCATCTTCATGACGCAGCGTAACAAGCTCCTGACGATGGCGTACAAATATTTTCTTGAACGCATGACCGTCAGACTCATCTATTTTAATAACGATATCGTGGAATTTCGGATTGGCGCGCAAATCACGCATATATTGCTCAGTTTGCTCTACTGTACCAGACAGTGTTCCGTTGATTCCTTCCGCAGCAATCAAGATTCTTCCCTTGACGCCCAGCTCCTTGCAGTAAGCCAGATGCTCTGCCGTAAAGGTGGCAGGATCTTCAATGTTGACATATTTGTAAAACAACAAAATTCGATAAGCATGTTCACACACGTAAAATCACCCTCTGATTCAAGTCAAAGTTTTTTAACAAGCAATTTTAAATGTACCACATTCTTTAAGTTAGTCAACTTAAATGTATAAAAAGTGGAAATGGAAAAGATGACGAGCGACAAAAGTAAGGGTTTACATTATAATAGTAACGTAGTACTGAGGGGATTTTTAGTAGCAGGATGAGTTATACTAGATGAAAGGATGAATGAAATGAAACATCATTTGACAGCGCATACACCACCTATGGGGTGGAATAGCTGGGATTGCTACGGTGCAGCAGTACGGGAAGAGGAAGTACGGGGAAATGCTCAATATATGGCGGAGCACCTGAAGGAATATGGTTGGGAATATGTCGTTGTAGATATTCAGTGGTATGAGTCAGGAGCAGTATCTTCACAGTATCGCCCGTTTGTCCCATTGGAAATGGATTCATTTTCACGTCTTATTCCAGCGGTGAATCGTTTTCCTTCGGCAGCAGATGGACGAGGCTTCCAAGCTCTTGCGGAATATGTACACGGACTGGGATTGAAATTTGGTATACATATTATGAGAGGCATCTCCCGTCAGGCGGTGCACCAGGATACCCCGATTTTGGGAACCACAGCCACGGCGAGACAAATTGCGCATCCCAACTCTATTTGTCCTTGGAACACAGATATGTATGGGGTAGATGCATCCAAGGAGGGCGCACAGGAGTACTATAATTCATTGTTTGACCTGTATGCGGAATGGGGTGTGGATTTTGTCAAAGTAGATGACATTGCTGCATCACGTCTCTATGGTATTCATTTGGCGGAAATTGAATTGATTAGGCGAGCTATCGCCCAATGCGGACGTCCGATGGTGTTGAGTCTATCGCCTGGTCCGGCACCGCTGGAGCATGCATCCGATTTAATCGCAAACGCGAATATGTGGCGTATGACGGATGACTTCTGGGATGTATGGCCTTTACTGTATGGTATGTTTGAGCGCTGCGAAAAATGGGCGGAACATGTAGGTCCAGGTCACTGGCCGGATTGCGACATGCTACCACTGGGTCATCTGGGTATTCGTTCGGTAGATTCGGTAGATTCCGGCAGCCATGACCGATGGACACGCTTTACGAAGGATGAGCAGCTAACGATGATGACCTTGTGGAGCATTTTCCGATCTCCACTGATGTTCGGGGGGGAACTGCGGGATAATGATGCATGGACCCTTTCCTTGCTAACTAATGAAGAAGTGTTAAATGCTCATCACAACGGTTTGAATGCGCGGCAGGTGTATAGAAAGGATGAACATATCGTTTGGACTTCACATAACGAGGAAGGTCATGTATATGTAGCTTTGTTTAATGCTGGAGATGAAGCTTCAAAGGTGCGTGTATCCTTAAAAGACCTTGGCATTGAAGCGCATCCAAATGCCAGAGATTTATGGAACCATGTAGATTTAGGTGTTTTAGCACAAGAACTGTCCGCAGATTTACCTCCTCACGGAGCAGCTCTATTCATTTTGAAATAATGTAAGGAAGAACTATGCGCAGTTCCAACCCAAGCACCTTATCGTAAAAGTGGAAGGCATCTTTACGATAGGGTGTTTTTTTGCATGTGTAACTTTAGGATATTTTAACGAACTCGACATTATTCTTGGGAATATGACATTTGGAACGTGTTAATTTTATATAGTGCCTATTTCTGTACAAATTTAAATCATTCTAACGAATAGACTCGAGAAAGGAGTCAAATGATGAAATTAAAAAAAATCCACAAAAATGAACAGGACGAGCCTTGGCCCTCTAGCAAACCAATATTATGTATCGGGGGGGCCAATCTGGATCGTAAAATCATGATTAAAGGTACATTTCAGCTTCATACCTCCAATCCGAGCAGTACAAGGCTGCAATCTTGCGGTGGGGTAGCACGAAATGTAGCTGAAAATTTAGGGAGGTTGAGCCAGCGGGTCAGCCTGCTAACTGCGGTTGGAGACGATGCGGAAGGTGAATTTATTATCGAGCAGTCCAGCCGTTACATGCACGTGGTTCCTCTGCAAGTCAAAGGTGAACCGTCAACTGGAGTTTATACTGCCTTGCTGAACGAGCGTGGTGAACTGATTGTAGCGACAGCAGAAATGGAGATTTATGATCAGATTCGTCCTTCAGTAATTTTTGAAAATGCTCCTTTAATCGCCTCGTCCCGACTGGTTCTGCTGGACACTAATTTCTCTATGAACGTAATTGCGGCCACCATACATGTCTGCCATGAGCATCGGGTTCCGATTGTCGTTTCTTCGGTATCAGCCTCCAAGATGAGAAAGCTTCCCCGAAATTTGCATGGGGTGGAATGGCTGGTATGTAAACCGGTGGAGGCTGAAGCCTATTTGGGGCTAGAACTTACAGATGATCAGCATATGTTGGATGCCACCCGGATTTTTCACAAACTTGGGGTTCAAAATGTCATTTTTATCTGCGGTGCTGATCGTGTTTTGTACGCCTCTCAGGATGGAACTCATGGACAAATTCCTATGCATCCTGTTCAAGAGGTCATTGATGTCACAGGCGCAGATGATGCTTTTATTGCCGGGATGATTTATGGTATTACCCAAGGTTATCCTATGGAGCAAGTGTGCCAATTTGGAATTAGCTGTGTCGACTTGACCCTGCAAACGGATCGGACGGTTTCAGAGACCCTTTCTATGAATAAACTCCATTCTAGGTTTCAGGAGCTGTATGGCACACATTCGCAAAATTTTGTGTTTTTCAAGGGCGTGTATTTTAAAAAGAAAGATACATAAGTAATCAAGAGAACTCTACCCTACAACAACGCGTATTTGGAGCTTCACGTACGTAATGGCCTCAATTATTGAATTTGTAAAAGGAGCATGTTGTCTGATGGACAGTGTGAAATACGTAATTGTTTTTCTGCCACTGTGCCTCCTTTATTTGCTTTTAAAGGGAGGTTCTTTGGTAGTAGGTTTACTCTATCGATTGATCTATTCCATGCGGCCCTTACATGCAGGACAGGATAACGAGTTTCGTGCTGTGCAGCACGCTAAACGTATTATCGTGATCGGCTCGCCGGGAAGCGGTAAGACTTTTTTGGCCAAACGTCTTTCCATGTGGACTCAATTGCCGTATATCTCTTTGGATGATTTGTATTGGGGCCCGGAGTGGAAGCGGAGCACTGACAAACAATTTCTCAAACAGCTGGGTGAAGTGCTCCAAAGGGAAGAGTGGATCATCGAAGGGAATTATCATGAGCGTTATTTTACCGAGCGACTCCAGCGCGCCGATACGATCATTGTAATGGATGTTAGTACGCTTGAAGCAATAACAGGCGTTATCACACGTTCGCTCAACCGTTTTCTGTTTTCCAAGGAGCTACCTAAAGGAGTGAAGGAGGAAGCAGTTCGTATTTGGGATATTTCGCCTCGCTTTGTCCGTTTTGTTCTGGGTTTTCGCAGGCGTATTCGTCCTAAAATCTGGCCGCTCATTATGCAATATGGTAACCAACGGAATTTGATTATCTTGAAATCTAAATATCGTTCATGTCCCTGGACAGCTCCAGATAGACGATTATCTCCTTGACTAGAACTTACGTTTCGTGTAAAGTGGTGAAAATTGTAATATATAGGAATAGTGTAGACCAAGGATCAAAGGTTCAATACCCGCTGTACAGAGAAGAAACTCATGGGCTGAAAGGTTTCTCGCCGCGAATGAACGTTTCCCTGCCTTGCGAGCTGTAGCGGTTTGTAAGATAAACCGTTACCGGCTAGACGCCGTTATCTGATGAAGGACCGTTCCGTGTATGGTTACGGTCAAATTAAGGGTGGTACCACGACACATTCGTCCCTGACGGATGTGTCTTTTTGCGTACATTTTATCGTCCATACAAGGAGGTAGCTACACATGCGCCAAAGCCAATTATTACTGACAACCTTGCGTGAAGCACCCGCAGAGGCCGAAGTGATCAGTCATCAGCTTATGCTGCGGGGAGGATTTATCCGCCAACTGGCGGCTGGAATGTACACCTACATGCCACTGGGCAGACGGGTGCTCAGAAAAGTAGAGCAAGTCGTACGGGATGAAATGGATCGCGTAGGGGCTGGGGAACTGCTGATGCCTGTATTGCAGCCAACGGAGCTGTGGCAAGAATCAGGGAGATACGATGTTTACGGTCCTGAGCTGATGCGTTTGCAAGATCGGCATGATCGGGAGTTTGCTTTGGGGCCTACACATGAAGAGGTCATTACGTCTTTAATACGAAATGAAGTGAATTCTTATCGCAAATTGCCTGTAACCCTGTATCAAATTCAAACCAAATTTCGGGATGAACGACGTCCTCGATTTGGCCTGCTTCGCAGCAGAGAATTCTTAATGAAGGATGCCTATTCGTTTGATGCACATTGGGAAGGACTAGATCATACCTATTGGACCATGTTTCAGGCATATCATCGCATTTTCACCCGCTGTGGTCTGAATTTTCGTGCTGTAGAAGCAGATGCGGGTGCCATTGGTGGCGAAGGTGAAACCCATGAATTTATGGCTTTAGCTGATATTGGAGAGGACACAATTGTAGCATGTACCTGCTGTGAATATGCAGCTAATCTTGAAAAAGCCGTGGCGCGGTCGACGGGGGAAATAGAAATAGCCCCAGTCTCAGATGAAAATGAACATGTCAGCCATCCTTCTTTCGATACAGCTAAAATGGAAAAATTCCATACTCCAGGTCTGCGTACAATAGATCAACTGGTTGAATCGCTTCACATAGAACCTGAAGAAATCATCAAAACACTGATTTATATGGCTGACGATCAACCTGTTGCTGTAGTTGTCAGGGGTGATCATGAGGTCAACGAAGTGAAAGTTAAACATATTTTAGGTAGTGAAAAATTCGAAATAGCAAGTGCAGACACTGTGTCAAAGGCGACTGGAACCCCCTCGGGGTTCATAGGCCCATGCGGATTGACGATCCCTATGTGGGTAGATTACGCCGTTGTCCAAATGTCCAGCGGTATCGCAGGCGCCAACGAGCTGGATTATCATTATCGACATGTGAATCCAGTGCGCGATATAGATCTTCGGCATGTGGCTGACTTGCGGAATGCCATAGAAGGGGATAGATGTCCTCGATGTGACGAAGGGGAATTGAAACTTCATCGTGGGATTGAGATCGGACACGTATTTAAACTAGGCACCAAATATAGTGAGAAGCTGGGTGCGACTTTTCTGGATGCTTTCGGAACTGAGCAAGCGATGATTATGGGCTGCTATGGCATTGGCGTATCCCGGATCCTTTCCGCCATTGTAGAGCAAAATCACGATCAGAACGGAATGATATGGCCTTATGCGCTGGCCCCATTTCAAGTTCATATTATTCCGATTTCTGTGAAAGACAGGCTTCAGATGCAAATAGCCGAGAAATTATACAACCAGCTGCAGGATCGTGGCGTGGAGGTGCTGCTGGATGATCGGGAGGAACGGCCCGGGGTTAAATTCAAAGACTCCGATTTAGTAGGTATTCCCGTGCGCATCGTCGTTGGTAAAGATGCCGAACACGGGAAAGTAGAGTTAGTGGAACGAAAAAGCTGCAACAAAGAGACGATTCATATCGAAGATGTAGAGAGACGAATATTGGAACTACACTAAGCATCTGTATCCCGTAGAATATGACCTTCTCCAAGTGTAATCTCATGAAAGTCCGCCATCTGACGTGCCTGAAACCGGATGGGCTTGTCCCGACCAATCATAATGATATTTTGAATGTCGGCAGCGCCTTCCGAGGGGAGCGAGAAAGTTGTGACATAGGCGAATTCTTCACGCAACGTTGTGTGAATGGCATTGATCAGGTGGTCGTGTTCACTTTTGCCCATTAAATTCATGATCAGGGAGCCTTCGGAATCCAGCTTTTCTTTGGTCATCTTGAAAAATTCCCAGGATATTAAATGCAAGGGTGTACCCTGCTCCGTGAAGGCGTCCAAAATAATATAGTCATAAGCATCCGGCGCTTCCTTCTCCAGAATGCGTCGTCCATCGCCAACAGTCACATTATCCTGATCGTATCCAAAGAATGTTCGGCTGAACTCTACGACTTGTGCATCCAGCTCGGCAATCTTAAAGCGTTTATCTGTAAAATGACCCGCTATTGTACCTATACCGTGCCCAATAACAAATACATCTTCAAATGACGGATCGTTTAGCTCCATGAGATGGATGATTGCTCTCGGATATTCGAACACAATGCGTTGCGGATGATTCAAGTCCACCGCGCCTTGGACGGCTGTATTTGAAAACTGCATTACTCGAAATAATCCCTTTTCACCATACAGCTCAGTGGTTTCGTATACTGTGATTTCATGATTATGGCTCAACTTTTTGTACAAGACATCCAAGTGAATGATCTCCTTCAAGTCAGACTTCCTCCTCATCTTAGAGATTGATAGGGGGATTGTCCATAGATGAGGAGAATTGAAAGTTCACATTTCCAAGCATCCCTAATTAGGTAGAATTGTTTATTTTTCCATAACGGAGTTGTTTGAACTTGTTCGTATGTCCTTTAGGAGATATAATATACAAGGATATAATGAAGTTCGTTGT
Organism: Paenibacillus sp. FSL P2-0322; assembly: GCF_037975315.1. Taxonomy (NCBI): domain Bacteria; kingdom Bacillati; phylum Bacillota; class Bacilli; order Caryophanales; family Paenibacillaceae; genus Paenibacillus; species Paenibacillus sp. FSL P2-0322. Next base: position 2,680,569 of record NZ_CP150243.1, read on the forward strand.
GTATATTCATACAGGAAGAGAGCGGGATATTATGGGACGTAAGTGGAATAACATTAAAGAAAAGAAGGCATCCAAGGATGCTAATACGAGTCGTATATATGCTAAATTTGGCGTGGAAATTTATGTGGCAGCCAAACAGGGCGAACCTGATCCTGAATCCAATCGGGTATTAAGAGTCGTTTTAGAACGTGCAAAAACGTACAATGTACCCAAAGCAATCATTGACCGTGCTATTGAAAAAGCAAAAGGTGCTGGCGATGAAAACTACGTAGAGCTTCGTTATGAAGGTTTTGGACCGAACGGTTCCATGGTCATTGTAGATGCACTGACCAATAACGTTAACCGTACAGCATCAGATGTGCGTTCTGCTTTTACTAAAAATGGCGGTAGCTTAGGCGTGAGTGGATCTGTAGCCTACATGTTTGATTCAACAGCAGTTATTGGTCTGGTGGGTAAAACCGCAGATGAAGTGCTGGAGCTGCTGATGGAGGCAGATGTAGAGGTACGTGACATCATTGAAGAAGATGAAGCCGTCATCGTATATGCAGAACCTGATCAATTCCATGCTGTGCAGGAAGCTTTCAAACAAGCAGGAGTGACTGAGTTTACCGTTGCGGAGCTCACCATGCTTGCCCAAAATGATATTTCTCTTCCAGAAGATGCACAGGTTCAATTCGATAAATTGATTGATGCATTAGAAGATTTGGAGGATGTTCAGCAGGTTTACCACAATGTAGACTCTGAGGAATAGTCTTTGTTAATTAGTTTATAAAAACACCGTATTCCGATACGGTGTTTTTTTTGTATAGTCATCACCGGACCTCAGTCGCTAATCTTTGGCGGAGTGGCTGAGATTATCGGGAAAGTAACAGGCCAACCGATTCAGCATATCTCGTTGTCTGATGAAGAGTTGGAAGTGGGAATGGTTCACGCTGGAATGCCTGAAGAGTATGCAGATATGTTGGCGGGATTGGATAGAAGGATACGTGAAAATGGAAGTAATAATGAAGGGGGCAATTGAATCAACCCGTCATATTCAAAAAGAAGGTTCACTGATCTAGTGGCGAGCGTGATACCGTTCCCGGTTATTTCTTTTTAGGGTCATAAGAATAACCAGGATATTTGACGACGGGCCATTTTACCTTTCGTAAATTAGAGATCACATCAGTACCTACATGTAAATTACTCTGAATCAGTTCTGTGGGGGTAAGAGCCATCCATTGATTTAGTGAAACATCCGCAAAACGGTCACTCTTAAACATTTCAAGAAACCATAGTGAGCTAGAGCCAGTATTTTGAATATAATGACCATAAGCAAAAGGCACATATCCGACATCTCCGGCTCTAAAATCAAATGTGCGGGCCGCGCCATTACCACCAAAGACAGTCATCCGTCCTTGCCCTGTAAGATAGTATTGCCATTCGTCATTATTGGGGTGCCAGTGCATTTCTCGCATGGCTCCGGGCTCAATCTCAACAAGGGCGGCTGCAATGGTTTTGGAAATCGGAAAATTGGAGGAGTCAACGATTCGTACGCTTCCGCCCGGCGTTTTGATTGGGGGCTGGGCTAGTAATTCATGCTTGAAGGATTGGGGCAATGTCCCGTAAGGAGAGGGAACAGCTTGGCTTTGGATTGAACCGGGAACGGAATCCTGATAGATGTATACTTGATCTTGAGGAATCGCTGCAAAATCAGCTTCTGGTACACCAAAATTTGCAGAAAGTACGTCTTTGGGAGTATGTGCGAACCAATCCGAGATGGATAGGGTGTTCAGATCGGAGAAACTGCCATCATCAAAAACCAGCAAAAATTCGCACCCATCCTCAAGCCCCTGTATAGAGTGCGGAATGCCAGGAGGAAAATACCAGAGATCCCCGGGACCCACATCAGCAATAAAATTACGTCCATTTTGGTCAACTGCCGTAATGCGAGCACTTCCCAACAGCATATATGACCATTCCGCCTGCTGATGCCAGTGAAGCTCACGTACACCACCCGGTGTTAAACTCATATTCACTCCGGCAAGGGTTGTAGCAATAGGTAATTCCCTTACTGTTACTTCTCTTGACCACCCACCATGATTAAGCTGCATATGAGCATCAGAAAAAGAAAATCTCATATTTGGAATGAGACCATTGTCCGTTACGGGGGGAACCAGCATATCAGGATTCTGTAGATCCCTCATCACATCACGTGGACCCTTGTCGATACCCCCAGCACCATCACTTCTGATGGGTTGGGGGATTCTTGCATTTTTCGGGCAATCATTATGCATCATTAGATCTTCCTCTCCAGGTTGAAGCTTGATGAAGTATGGGATAAGAGAAAATACGCATAAAGATTTTATGATCATGTGGTGAGTTTTATGCTGTATGCGTCAGATCTGTAAACTGTGCCTGAATGATTAGAGCTAAATCGTGTGGACTCAACTCCAGTTGGGTCCCAATTTTCCCACCGCTCACAACGATGGCTTCCAGTTCCAATGCAGGCTGGTCGATAAAAGTGGGGTAGAGCTTTTTCATTCCTATGGGGGAGCAGCCACCGCGAATATATCCCGTATACTTTTGCAAATCCTTAACTGGAAGCATTTCAATTTTTTTCTCTCCCGCGGATTTGGCTGCTTTTTTGAGATCAAGCTCTTTATGTACAGGAATCACAAAAACAAACAGATTTTGTTTGCCATGTGCAACCAAAGTTTTGAAAACCATTTCCGGGGCTCTCTCGATTTTCTCAGCCACATTCATCCCGTCTATTTTTCCGTCTTGATGATCATAACTCAAAATATTGTATTGTATATGTTGCCCGTCCAATATGCGCATGGCGTTTGTTTTGCTGGCACTCATCTTATTTCTTCCTTTCTTTAGAGTTTTTCCAAGTGATCCACATAATCCTTTGCATCCTTAAGGGAAAGATCCTTAGCGGTTCTCAGCTCTTTTATGGCTTGAATCTTTTTACCTTCCCTAATTAGCAGGAGCAACCTTTCATTGATATCTTCTGAAGCTCCTGCATCTAGAATATGTGGAGGAGTGGCAGCGATGGTACCTGACAGCGATGCGCCTTGTATTCCTGAACGATTTTCAAGACGCTCCACGTCGGATTTCAAGTCATTAAGCCGAGATTGAAGGCTGTAGACCTTAATTAAAAGTATGACGGAGAGGAGCAACGCGATTATTGCTATATACTCAATAGCTGACAACAGAATCCCCCCAATTTCACTTAGTTTCATCGCAAAGATGCCGCACTAAAAATTTGATTCTTATTTCTAGTATAGCATGATGATCGAAGAGAAGAGGAAAATGTGTACAAATTGACTTTTTGCAGGCAGAGCGTTATATTACAACTTATTATAAACCTTTTAATAAATACTGGAAAAGGAGTGTATTCAAATACAACCAGTCTCCAATAATACCATTCGGGTTAAACAAATTAATGTAGAGTTAGTTAAAAACACACTGAAATCCAAGGAATATGCAACCAAGTCATCCATAGCCAGTATCACAGGTCTTAGTGTGGCAACTTGCGGAAATATTCTGAATGAGCTTCTTCAAACCGGGGAAGTATTAGAGACGGAATTGGAAGAGTCGAATGGCGGACGTCCGGCTAGACGTTACAAATATAACGCTGACTATTCTTATATTATCTGTTTAAATGTGAAAACGGAAGGCGGTATACATTCTCTTACTTATGCTGTTGCCAATTTGCTTGGTGATATCATCATCGAGAATACTTCCAATGTGCCTCATATTGATTATGAGGTCATAGAAACCCAAATTGGAGAGCTGATTAATAACTATGGAAACGTCAAAGCCATTGGGATTGGCATCCCCGGGGTTGTTCATCAAGGGATTATCGATGTTTGTGATCTCGACCTGCTCATAGGAGTCCCTGTAGGTCCACGGCTTCAAGATAAATACGGATTAGAAGTTACCATTGAAAATGATATGCATTTGACAGTCTACGGATTTTATAACATGCAGAATTATGATGAGGATAAAACCTTTGCTATTGTTACGTTTCCCAAAGACAATTTCCCTGGCGCGGGTTTTATTGTCGATGGACATTTGTTAAAAGGAAATACCAAATTTGCTGGGGAGGTTTCCTTCTTACCCTTTGATTTAACAAGAGAGGAACAGCTTAAACAGTTAAATAGCACAGAGGGATTTGTTCCTTTGGCGATCAAAACGATAACTTCCATTATTGCGATTATAGATCCTGTATCTATCGCTTTGACTGGAGAGTTATCCAAGCCGACTCTGTTGGACGATATTTATAACGGCTGTCTAAAAGATGTACCCAAAGAACATATGCCCGAGATTTTTGTGAAAAACGATACACATGATGAATACATGCGTGGGTTGATTTCGGTGACCCTTGAAAGTCTGACGTACAATTTGCAATTGGTGGAGAAAAGGAAATAGGGCATCGTTCAATAAAGAATGAGAGGATGAGATTAATGACTCAAAAATCGATTGCATGGACTACAGGGACATGGACTAATCACCCTGTATCATCCATAGAAGAAGATCAGTTCCTTAAAGTTGAAACCAGAGAAGGAAGCGACTACTGGGAAAAAACTTTGTATGGATTTGAACGCAGTAGCGGACATTCCCTGCTTACAGACTGGGAAGAAGGCTCTGCCATCGAAGTCACGTTTCAATTAGGCTCATTTACGGAGCTCTACGATCAGGCAGGTATAATGCTGTATCAAGGACAGCAAAAGTGGATTAAAGCCGGAATCGAATTAAATGATGGAATTCCTCAACTGGCAGTCGTAGTCACGGATGGCTATTCCGATTGGTCATTAGCTCCTGTACCTGATTGGGTAGGGAAAAATGTGACGATTCGTGCTTCACAGCTACAGGATGCAGTTATCATTAGAGCTCGAACCGAAAATCAAAGCTGGCGCACCGTACGTGTAGCACGTTTTCCTTATGAAACGGGACAACAGGCGGGTCCTTTTGCCTGCGCGCCGACTCGAGCCGGCTTTCAGGTTATCTTTACTCGCTGGGTAAGCACTGAACCAGATAGAGATATTCATGTAGATCCGCCATTTGAAGAATAGCCATTTTACTCAATAATAGAAGAGTTATAAATATGGGAGTAATTATTGGAGATAATACAATTATAAGCTCTGGAAGTTTTTAAAATAATACTTGACATGAAACGCGTTACAAACCTTAAGATTCAATTAGAAGTACTTTATAACACATTAGCATAGAGGTAACGTATTTCTATCCTAGTTAATGAAAAACATCAGCAAAGGCGGAGAAAATATGAGTACACAGTTTCCAAAAGATTTCCTGTGGGGCGGAGCAGTTGCTGCTAATCAGCTCGAAGGCGCTTATCAAGAAGATGGAAAAGGCTGGTCCATTCAGGATGTAACTCCTCGTGGTGGCTGGGGGCCCGTTACGGATGTACCAACAGAAGATAACATGAAATTGATCGGTATTGATTTTTATCATCATTATAAAGAAGATATCAAACTTTTTGCGGAAATGGGCTTCAAAGTATTCCGTACTTCTATCGCATGGTCACGTATTTTCCCTAAAGGTGACGAACTGGAGCCTAACGAAAAAGGCTTGCAATTTTATGATGATTTGTTTGATGAACTTCACAAATATGGAATTGAGCCACTCGTTACATTATCTCACTATGAAACACCTTTACATTTGTCCAGAGAATACGATGGTTGGGTAAACCGTAAGCTTGTTGATTTTTATGAGCGCTATGCTACAACTGTATTTAATCGCTACAAAAATAAAGTTAAATACTGGTTGACTTTCAATGAAATCAACTCCATTCTTGAAGCACCATTCATGAGTGGAGGAATTAGCACACCAAAAGATCAACTTAGTGAGCAAGATCTTTATCAAGCTATTCACCATGAGCTTGTAGCGAGTGCAAGAGCAGTAAAAATCGGTCATCAGATCAACCCTGATTTCAAAATTGGCTGTATGGTGCTGAGCATGCCTACTTATCCGCTGACACCTAATCCGGACGATGTGATTGCTGCGATGGAATTTGATCACAGAAACATGGCATTTGCCGATATTCACGCAAGAGGTCAATACCCAGGTTACATGAAACGTTTCTTTAAAGAAAACGGAATTTCTATTCACTTTGAACCAGGTGATGCCGAAGATTTGAAGCATACCGTTGATTTTATCTCGTTCAGCTATTATATGAGTACTTGTGAGACAGCTGACGAAGCTAAAAAAGTCAAAGGTAAAGGTAACATCCTTGGTGGTGTCAGCAATCCGCATCTCGAGGCAAGTGAGTGGGGCTGGCAAATTGATCCGCAAGGTCTGCGTTATGTCCTGAATACGTTCTATGATCGCTTCCAAAAACCACTGTTCATCGTTGAAAATGGCCTGGGCGCCGTTGATGAACTGATCACGAATGAAAAAGGCGAAAAAACGGTTGAAGATGACTACCGGATCAACTACCTGAATGATCATTTGGTTCAAGTTGGAGAAGCTATTGAGGACGGAGTAGAGGTTTTGGGCTACACGTCTTGGGGATGTATTGACCTTGTCAGCGCATCGACCGCTCAGCTTAAAAAACGTTATGGCTACATTTACGTAGACCGTCATGATGATGGCAGCGGTACACTTGAAAGATATCCGAAGAAATCGTTCCATTGGTACAAAGAAGTTATTGCTACGAACGGTGAAAGCTTGAAACGTTAATTTATAAATAAACCAGTGATTAAGTATTAAATTTACAATGAAGGCTTATAGATAGCGACCGCTTCTTCTCTTTTACGAAGCGGTCGCTAATTTTTTAGGGGTATTAGCAACCGGGTTACAAGCTGAGGACGAAAGAGCTTTCATGAATGATTCGTAAGCGTTATTTATTGGTAATTGATGATAAATAGATTGGACAAAAATTAATTACTGAGATATATTGAGACTTATTAAAACGTTAATAATAACGATGTTAAAAATTGAGTCCAGTATAAATTAATGATGAGGGCTGCAGAAGGAGGAAAATAATGAAGATTGAGCATGTAGCGATCTGGGTGAGAGACTTAGAAAAGATGAAAAGCTTTTACGAGCAATATTTTGATGGAAAATCTAACGATAAATATTATAACGCTACAAAAGGATTTGAGTCCTATTTTATCACCTTTGAGGATGGAGCAAGGTTAGAGGTAATGCGTAAAACGGGAGTAGATCATTCACCACAGATAAATATTACGGGCTGGGCTCATGTGGCATTTTCCGTTGGAAGTAAAGCACGGGTGAATGAAAAGACAGAGCAGCTCATGCATGCAGGATATGAAGTTGTGGGTCAGCCAAGATTGACAGGTGACGGCTATTATGAAAGCGTAATTAAAGATCCAGAAGGTAATTTGGTGGAAATTTCAATGTGAGTAGCTTTCCAGTTCTGAAGAGTGAGCATGTGGAATCCTACAATGAAGCTTTAAAAGAAATCTGAATTCTGTATCTAAATAAGCAAAGCGAGGATGGACATGACAGAAAAAGAAAGATCACAACTAGGACTCCTATACAATGCTAATTATGATGAAGAGTTAATTGAAGAACGTTTACACGCTAAAGTTCTCTGCCACGAATATAATCAGCTCCATCCTAGAAATATCGAAGAACGAGAAACACTCATCAAAACTTTACTTGGGAAAACAACTGATAGATTCTTGATTGAACAACCTTTCGTATGTGACTATGGCTATAACATTGAAATCGGTGAAAATTTCTATAGTAACCATAATCTAGTTTTGCTTGATGGGGCAAAAATCGTTTTTGGTGATCATGTGTTTGTTGCTCCTAACTGCGGATTTTATACTGCGGGTCATGCTCTTGATGTAGAACAACGTAATGAGGGATTGGAGATTGCATTTCCAATTACAGTCGGCAATAATGTGTGGATCGGTGGTAATGTCAGCGTTCTGCCTGGTGTTACTATAGGCGATAACTCCATTATCGGTGCAGGAAGTGTTGTTACCAAAGATATCCCTTCTGGTGTGATTGCTGCTGGAAACCCTTGCACGGTAATCCGTAAAATCACCGAAGATGATAAGACCAAGTACAAAAGGAACTAATAATAAACTACAGCTCACTCGGAGCTGTAGTTTATTTTCTTAAAAGAGTATTATCAAACGAGAGAAAATTTTTGCACAGATTTGTTCAGGGAATAATGCAATAATGTACTTAAGTGGAATGTTTTTTAGCCTATTCAGAAAGGAAAGAACAATCATGAAATTGATGTTTATTTCAGATATTCACGGCTCGCTGCACTGGTTGCAATTGGCACTGGAAAAGTTCAGGGAGGAGAAAGCCGATCGTCTTGTCTTGCTCGGAGATTATATGTACCACGGACCACGTAATCCGTTACCAGAAGGGTATAATCCGGCAGAAGTGGCCGCTCTGCTGAATAAGTACAAGTCCCACATTGCGGTTTCTGTGCGCGGGAATTGCGATGCAGAGGTGGATCAGATGCTACTTGAGTTTCCTATGATGGGTGATTATGCTTGGCTGTATCATGAAGGACGGAGAATCTATGTCACGCACGGACATGGCTTTAGTATCGGAAATTTACCACCACTGGAAGCGGGAGATGTGTTCATCCAGGGACATACTCATATTCCGGTAGCGGATGTGGAAAATGGGGTCTTTATACTGAACCCCGGTTCGATCTCGCTGCCAAAAGATAACTATCCATCCTCTTACGGTGTGCTGGAGGGAGCACATTTCACTGTGAAGGATTTTGATGGGAATACGGTGAAAGCAATCACGTTTTCAAAGTAATTTACTCAAATGTGATTGTAAATTATTAAAACTTTTCCGCTTCGATTGAGACAAAGATCATATTATTGTATGATAGGAGCGGAGTCTACATTATGAAAAAGAAAGAGAGCTTCATTACATGCAAATTAAGGATTCACATTATAAGATGCCGCCTGAATGGGCGCCACATGAACGCACGTATATTTCTTGGCCTGTAAAATCTTCAATGGTTTACCCGAATATGCATGCTGATGTATGCAAGGGCTATGCCGGAATTGTACGCGCCATGGCGGAATTTGAACCAGTTACTGTGGTCGTAAATCCGGATGATCTGGAGAGCGTTAAGGCGCTTGAACTTGGGGAACGTGTAGAACTGCTGCCGATTGAACACAGCGATGCGTGGCTGCGTGACAATGGCCCTACTTTTCTCACAGACGAGCATGGTCAGCTGGCAGGTGTAAACTGGAAGTTTAACGCCTGGGGTGGTAAATACGCTCCATGGGACCTGGATGATCAGGTTGCGTCGCGAATTTTGGACAAACTTGGAGTTCCACGGTTTGATGCACCGCTTGTGATGGAAGGCGGCTCACTGCACGTAGATGGCGAAGGCACACTGATTACAACCGAAGAGTGTTTGCTCAATTCCAACCGAAATCCGGAATTAAGCAGAGAAGAAATTGAACGGTATGTATGTGAGTATACAGGTGTAGAGAAAATAATTTGGCTAAAACGTGGTCTTAGTGGCGACGAAACAGATGGCCATGTGGACAATATTGCTTGCTTTGCAGCTCCTGGCAAGGTCATTATGCAAGTATGTGATGATCCTGAGGATGAAAATTACGAAATCACGCAGGAAAATCTGCGTATTCTGGAACAAGCAACGGATGCCCAAGGCCGTAAGCTGGAAGTGATTCGGATCGGTCAGCCGCCGCGTGTGGATTATGAAGACAGCCGATTGACACTGAGCTATATTAACTTCTACTTTGTGAATGGCGGTATCATTTTGCCAGTGTTTGGCGGCACTGCCGCTGAGAGCGATCTTGCAGCTGAGCAAGTGCTGGAAAATGTATTTCCAGATCGCACCATTCGGACTGTAGACGGTATGGCGGTCATCCGTGAAGGCGGTAACGTACACTGTACGACCCAGCAGATGCCTGCTTTAAAGCGTTGAACGATACAACATCTAAAAGGAGGACTAAAGTGAGAAAAGTAAAAGTGGCAGCGACTCAAATGAGCTGCTCTACCAATATCGAAGAAAATATAAGCAAAGCAGAGAAGCTAGTACGTGGAGCGGCTGCGCAGGGCGCACAAATTATTTTGCTGCAGGAGTTGTTCGAGACTCCATATTTCTGTCAGAAGGAAAAGTCTGATTATTATTCATATGCAACTGAGCTGGAGCACAACAAGGCGGTTAACCATTTTAAGAAGATCGCCAAAGAATTACAGGTTGTACTGCCCATCAGTTTTTATGAAAAGAAAAACTACGCGCGCTACAACAGTCTTGCTGTCATTGACGCAGACGGTGAAGTGTTGGGTAAATACCGCAAAAGCCATATTCCGGACGGTCCTGGGTATGAGGAAAAATTTTATTTTAATCCGGGCGATACCGGTTTTAAAGTATGGAATACACGTTATGCCAAAATTGGGGTAGGCGTGTGCTGGGATCAATGGTACCCTGAGGCGGCCCGCTGTATGGCGCTTATGGGCGCAGAACTTTTGTTCTATCCGACAGCTATTGGCTCGGAACCGCAGGATTCTGCCATTGATTCCAAAGATCACTGGCAGACTTGCATGCTGGGTCATGCTGCTTCCAATCTGATTCCAGTCATTGCTTCCAATCGGATCGGAACTGAAACAGACGAGGACTCCAGTATTACATTCTACGGTTCATCCTTTATTGCCGGGCATCAAGGGAACAAGATCGCAGAAGCGGGTCGTACTGATGAGGAAGTGCTTACTGCTGAATTTGACCTGGATGAGCTGGAAGTAGGACGGATTGAATGGGGCATTTTCCGTGACCGTCGTCCTGAACTGTACAATATGATTGCCACCTATGATGGTGATTTAAAAGTATAATCTAGACAAGTCTCCCTTGACGTCAAGCTGAGGTGTTTCCTTTCATTGGACTCTCACCCGGCTTTTCGGGCAGGGGATTTTTGGTTTCTGAATGGAATACTTCTAGTGATGGAGAGGAGGAAGGGAAATAGAAATGAGGCGTAAGGGTATAGACCAATCGCTCGCACAGTTCACAACTTGGAATCTCTCCTAAAGCCACAGCCTACGTACCTTTATTCAGAAAAAATGGATATGCCGCAATGTGTGGGCTGCTGGACAAATATGTTAGGGAAGGGATTTTGGAGCGTGTACCCAACGGTTTCAAAAGAACGGATCGGTAGATGGTCCGGAATATAAGCATGATTTTTCACACTAAAGGAACATTTCTCATAGGATTGTTCCTTTTTATGTCTAAATCCAGTTAATCTATAGACTGAAACTATGATTTGATACATAAAATAGCATTAGAATTTATGGATTAGATGATATAAAATCAAGTCATAAGGAATGATCGTACTCAATAACATCTCGATATTCCCAAAAGTGAAAAAAATCACATATGAGAATGCTTTATGGAAGCTTGAACATGAAATTTGTAAACTCGCAAGGAGGAAGAACAATGAACCACTATCCTGCTATCTTTGAACCTCTAACCATACGACGCATGACCTTGAAAAATCGGATTGTTATGCCCCCGATGGGAACTAACTTTGCTGCCATGGACGGAAGCTTTGTTCAGGATCATATTGACTATTACGTGCAACGGGCCAAAGGTGGTACCGGCTTGATAACAGTAGAAAATGTTTGTCTGGATTTCCCGATGGGTACAAACGGAACAACCCAGTTGCGTATGGATAACGACCAGTTTATTCCCGGACTGTTTAGATTAACAGAAGCCCTGCATTCTTATGGAGCCTGTGTTTCTGTACAAATTAACCATGCGGGTGCTTCGGCTTATGCGGGACGACTGAACGGAGTTCAGCCTGTATCTTCTTCGAATATTCCTTCTAAAAAGGGCGGAGCTATTCCAAGACCTCTGCAAAAAGAAGAAATTTACGCCATTGTGCGCAAATACGGAGAAGCAGCGGGAAGAGCGCAACGAGCAGGATTTGACTGTGTTGAAATTCATGCGGGACACTCCTACTTGCTGAGTCAGTTTCTTTCACCGATGTATAATAAACGCACGGATGAATTTGGCGGAAGCGCAGAAAACCGTACTCGTTTTGCCAGATTAGTCATTGATGAAATTCGTTCAGTGGTCGGCCCATTTTTCCCTATTTGCTTACGTTTTAGCGCGGAAGAGTTCACAGAAGGTGGGAACACACTGGAAGATACACTCGAGTTATTGGAGTATCTTAATGATGAGGTAGATATTCTGAACGTTTCTGCTGCTCTGAATGATTCGATCCAGTTCCAGATTGACGGGATGAACCTGCCGGATGGTTGGCGCTCATATATGGCTAAAGCGGTAAAAGAAAAATTCGGGAAGGTCACGATGACCTCAGGTAATATTCGGAGCCCACAGGCTGCGCAGGATATTTTGGAGAGAGGTGACGCTGATCTGCTGGCTATGGGTAGAGGGTTGATTGCAGAACCGAACTGGGTGCTTAAAGTGCAAAACGGCTACGAACATTTGCTTAGAAAATGTATCTCTTGCAACATTGGTTGTGCCGATCATCGTATCTCCAAAAGTAAACCGATTTGCTGTACGGTAAATCCGGATCTGTTCAAGGAAGCAGAATACCGGAAACAACGTGTTAAAAACAATGTTCAGGTTGTTGTTATTGGTGGGGGCACTGCCGGCATGGAAGCAGCATGTACGGCAGCCGAAGTAGGCTGCAAAGTAACCCTCTTTGAGGAGAAACCAGAGTTGGGCGGCTTGGCTCGTGATATTGCCCGCTTGCCAGACAAAACACGTATCAATGATTTCCCTGATTATCTGATTCAACGCACCAAACAGTTAACCAATCTGAACATTGTAACAGGGACCCGAGCCGATTTGGCGATGATTAGTGCCCTGAATCCTGATATTATTGTCAATGCGACGGGGTCCACACCACTTCTTCCGCCAATTGCAGGTTTGCATGAACAACTGGGCAAACCGGGCACAAAAGTGTTCTCCATCTTTGATCTTTTGCACAACATGGAGAAATTCCAGGAGTTTGAAGGTAAACGCATTGCTGTAGTTGGTGGCGGAGCTGTGGGACTGGATGTCGTCGAATATTACGCAGAGCGTGGGGCACAAGAGGTTTCCATCATTGAGATGATGCCGCTACTGGGTAAAGACCTGGATATGATTACTCGCATTTCCATGATGAAAATGGTAGAGGAGCAGGAAGTGAACGTCCATACGGAAACAGCTTTGACAGAAGTGTGTAGCGACCGCTTCAAAGTAAAGCATGGAGAACAGGAGTTTGAGATTCCTTTTGACCTTGGATTCGTATGCTTGGGTATGCGTTCATACAGTCCGCTGATGGACAGCTTGCTCGAATATGGTAAAGAACATCAAGTAGAAGTTATTAATATCGGGGATAGTAAACAAGCTCGTCGTATTATTGATGGCACACGTGAAGGTCGCAATATTCTGAAAACCATTCAACGGGTTGACGAATTTAAACATGAGTTTTCTTATTCTTACTGATTTGACAATACAAGTGATGGGTGTTCACGATGGCAACTCAGTGAATATTGAGGTTGAAGAGACGACTTGTCTTTTCAGCCTTTTTTATTTGAGTTTTTCCTGGAAGAAGATTGATTCCTCTGTCATTTCAAAGGTAAACTATGGAAAGCAAATATAGTAAGTAAGGCTATCTTAACGTGGGGGGATGAGCGTGAATCGACTCTTTAGTGAAATACCGGGTGCCAGCATGTGGAGCAGCGTGGAAGAGATTCATAAAGGCTGGTCTAGTGACAAAAAATATTATATTCAAACCACTGACGGTAGGGACTTGCTGCTAAGAATGTCGGATATGGTTCATTATGATAAAAAGAAACGCGAGTTTGAAGCTGTAACAAAGTTGAATCACGTGGAGAATCTGTTCATGTCCCGGCCGCTTGAATTTGGGATTTGTCATGATGGTCAATCTGTGTATTCTCTGTTCACCTGGATCGAAGGGAAAGATGCTGAAGAGATTATCCTCACGTTAACCTCAGCACAACAGTATCAACTCGGAGTTCAGGCAGGAGATGCACTAAAAAAAATGCATGAGATTCATGCGGAGCAAGATCGAGTCCCACGGGCTGAACATTATAATGCCAAAATCAACAGATATATTACAAACTATAAGTCATGCGGTATTCCCCTAAAGGGAGCAGATCAAGCCATAAGCTTTATTGAGAAAAACCGCCATCTATTAGAAAATCGTCCCCAGACTTTTCAGCATGGGGATTATCATGTAGGCAATATGGTGGTTAACCCATCTGGTGAACTGGGTATCATTGATTTTAATAGAATGGATTATGGTGATCCTTGGGAGGAATTCAATAGAATTACCTGGTGTGCAGCATTAAGTCCTTTATTCGCTTCGGGCCGTATCCACAGTTATTTTAATAACCATGTACCTGATTTATTTTTTAGATTAATGGCTCTGTATATTGCAAGCAATCAGCTTTCATCGATTCACTGGGCCATTCCATTTGGCAAAGAAGAGGTAGACGATATGGTGCAACGAGCTGAAGAGGTTTTGGAGGCGTATAATTACTTTCAAACCTATATACCGAAATGGTACGTGCCCAGTTACAGCGACTTGTAAAAGCGAAGACCGCCGCTCCTGGGGAGTGACGGTCTTTTTTTTAGCATTCTATTATTGTTTCTTAATCTTGTACGTAAATTCCCAAACGGCTTGATGACCTGAATAACGTCCACGGTTTTCAGTAACCGTCACTCTTAACTTAACGGTAGAACCTTTAGCAGAAACCGAGGAGACCTTTACATTCTTGGTGGCTTCGCCTTCATCAGGAATTTTGTCTTGTTCCTCAGCGTACGCATACAGCTTTATGCTACCATTCGATTTGACCTTCACCTTCACGCTGTTACCTTCACTAATGGATTGATCTGCCACCTGGGCAGCAATGGCCCATTCGTTGCCTACGTGATCGTTGGATACCAAGGTTGCTTGTTGAAACGTAACGATATACGTTGATGTTGCCGAAGCTGCGAGTGCGTACGTTCCGTTGAATATTAAGGATACCACTACCAATAGAATAGCTGATGCTTTCGTCCATACTCTATTCATTCGCCTGTCTCCTTCAGTTGGATATATTGAGGAAATTCCCTCTATTCTAATTATCGTTTGCATCAAACAGAATTGTTAATGGTTGGTAAAAAAAGAATTTGACTTCTTATTGCATCACTTGTGATCTAACATGATTATGACTTGAATTTATTTAGTAGAGAAAGGGAAGGGAAAATCTGATGAAAAAAATATATAGCGAACAAGAACTCATAGATATGACTATTAAACAGCTTGAACAAACTTCAATATATGAAGACCAGTATGAGCAATATGTAAGACGACCTTTCCGTACGGATTTTTATGATGATCTGAGCCCGTATGTGCAAGTGGGCAAGCGGGGTTATACGCTCCAGATGTATGAAAGAGGCATACAGATGCTGAACAAGCTTACGAAAGAGGAAGAGGATGTGATTTATTGGATCATCGAAGATACAATTCACATCATTGCTCATCTAAATTTGCTTCGCAAATATAAAGTGGATAACATAAATACTCATTTAAAATATACCAAGGAAATCACGAAGGAGCTGACAACTGCAATGAACAAAGCATTTTATGAAATTGGAGGAATCTATCAGGAATGGCATGAAGCGAATAGAAGGGGAGCACTGGAGAACCCATTAAAGTAAAACAAAAAAATAAAGAAACAGTTGACAATCACTAATATAAAATTTACACTTTTATATTAGTGATAATGATTATCAATATCACTAATTTTAAGTATGTTTTGCACTTACTATATTTCAAAGGAGATTTACAACATGCATCGTATGATGAACAAGAAATTTCACATGATTTTATGTGCACTATTCGTAGTGATTTTTGTTATTTCAGGTTGTGGGAATGCTGGCAGTTCCTCTGATTCATCTGCTAAACCCGCGTCGCCCACGAAGGAAGAGGTAAGCAGTGATTCTGATACGCGTACAGTCTTTACGGTAAAAGGAGATGTGAAGGTGCCCGCTAATCCTCAACGGGTAGTAGTGAACTGGTATGTTGGCGATGTATTTACACTAGGGATTAAGCCGGCCGCAGTAATGGGGTGGAAACAAGAAACGATGCCTTTTTACGATAAGTTTAACGACATCCCCAATATCGAAAAGTGGGAAACTGAGGAAATTATGAAGTATGATCCTGATCTCATCATTACATATGATACAAAGGATTATGATAAGCTCTCTAAAATTGCGCCTGTTCTTGTGATACCTGAGGACAAAATGACCTCCCTAGAACGTTTGAAATTTCTTGGTCAGGCCACAGGACATGAAGCAGAAGCAGACAAAGTGATTTCACTGTTTGAAAGCAAGCTGAGTCAGGCCAAAGAAAAACTAAATTCCGACATATTCAAGGACAAAACGTTTAGCATTTTCGAGGACTGGGGCAGTGGCTCCTATGGAATTTATTATGAAACAGGCTCACGTGGAGGAACGTTGCTTTACAATTATCTTGGACTTCACAAACCGGAAAAGCTCAACACATTGGTTAAAAGCTCCGGAGAGCGTCGAGGTTCTTTATCCTACGAGGTAGCTGCTGAATACTTTGGAGATTATGTCCTTTGGTTTAAGCAGGAAGGCAAGGAATCCGAATATGCGAAGACAAAAATCTGGAGCAGTATTCCAGCCGTTAAAAACGGACATATCATCGAAATTCCAGCGAAATATGCAGGACTGTTCTATTATTCGGACGTTGCTAGTATGACGGGGCAGCTAGATTATATTATTAGCAAATTGCTGGAACAGACTAAGTAACGTTGCATAATTGACCAACTAAGGGTGTAATCGATGTCTACTCACAAAGAACCAAATAAAAAAGGAATATTTCATTTTATAGGCTATATGATCATGGGCGTGTTCCTGCTCCTGGTGGTTACCGCAGCATCTATTACCTTTGGTGCTGCGGAAATGAGCTTGAAGCTGGCGTGGGGGGCTATATTTCAGTTTGATCCCAACATTACGGAACATCAGATTATTCACACCTTGCGTTTTCCACGTACCGTGGCAGATATCATAGTAGGGTGCAGCTTGGCTGTGTGTGGGGCAATTATGCAGGGAACCACTCGTAATCCACTAGCGGATTCGGGACTCATTGGCATAA
Organism: Paenibacillus sp. FSL P2-0322; assembly: GCF_037975315.1. Classification (NCBI taxonomy): domain Bacteria; kingdom Bacillati; phylum Bacillota; class Bacilli; order Caryophanales; family Paenibacillaceae; genus Paenibacillus; species Paenibacillus sp. FSL P2-0322. The sequence continues at coordinate 2,697,698 of NZ_CP150243.1, forward strand.
GTTCAGGCTCGACATTTGCTATTGCGTTATGTATGGCCTTTTTGCCTGGTCGTACCTACGGAGAAACTATGCTGTATTCTTGCCTAGGTGCAGCAATCACTACTGGCATCACGTATTACATCGCTTCTATAGGCAAGCGAGGAATGACGCCTCAGCGACTGGTGTTAGCAGGAATGTCCATCTCCATGCTTTTTGGTGCGTTTAGTACGTTTATCGCTATTAAGTATGAGATTGGCCAAGCCCTTGATTACTGGTCTGCTGGTGGTACAGCCAGTGCCAAGTGGGGCGAATTAGCTTTCATTGCGCCACTGTTTGTAGTGGGTTTGGTCTGTGCCATCGCGCTTTCTCCCTCGATTACGATTTTGAGCTTCGGGGAGGATGTGGCATCAGGCTTGGGTATTCGTGCGAATAGGATTAAGCTGTTTTCAACCTTAATTGTATTAATTTTAACAGGGTTATCGGTTACTGTGGTCGGCCCTGTTGGCTTCGTTGGTTTGATCGTGCCACACATTATGCGCCATCTGGTCGGAACGGATTATCGGTATATTATCCCGGCCTCAGCTTTGTATGGAGCAGTCTTTCTGTTGGCGGCGGATTTACTCGGACGACTGATCAATCGCCCTCACGAAACACCCCTTGGCATTATTTTTGCCTTGGTGGGCGTACCCTATTTTCTCTACCTTGTGCGCAAGCAGAGGAGGGAGTTTAGTTGAAACTGTCCCGTAATACCAGGGGGATTAGCATTATTTTACTGTTAGTAGTGCTGACGCTGCTAGTGGCTGTACTCAGTATGAATGTTGGGAAAATGAACCTTTCTCCACTCGAAGTTTTCAAGGTCATCATTGGCGAAGGAACGAGCAAACAGAACCTGATCGTGTTTGACTTTCGACTGCCACGTATTGTGCTTTCTATATTGGTAGGTATTGGCATGGGGATATCAGGCTGTATTATGCAAAGCTTGCTCAAAAACGACATGGCCAGCCCGGGGACACTCGGCATCAGCTCAGGCTCAGGGTTATTTGTACTTATGTATATTACGTTGTTCGCTAGTGAAGGATTGCTATCGCCTATTCTTCTTCCTGGGCTGGCTTTTGCAGGCGGCCTTACGGCAGCATTTTTGATTTTTATGTTTGCTTTCAGGCGGGGAAGAGACATCTCGCCTACAGGCTTAATTTTAACCGGTGTCGCTATGGGCAGTGGCTACAGCGCATTATCTCTGATGTTGACACTCCGGCTAGACAAGCAACAGTATGACTTTGCTCTGAGATGGCAGGCTGGAGACCTGTGGGGGGACGACTGGAGCTATATTATGGTGCTGCTCCCGTGGGTGCTTATCATTTGCTTTTACGTTTTTTACAGGTCGAACACACTCAATACGTTGAATTTGGGGAATCAGACAGCATCGGGGCTCGGCGTAGCAATTAAAAGGGAGTTTATCGGCTTGACGATTGCTGCCGTTGCGCTCGCTTCTGGTAGCGTGGCACTTGGCGGAAATTTCTTTTTTGTAGGCATGGTCAGTCCCCATCTAGCACGCAAGCTAGTAGGACCCAATCATAAGCTATTGCTACCTACGACGGCATTAGTTGGTGCACTCGTCATTTTGATTGCTGACACACTTACTCGGACGATTAGTTTTGGAGCTGATATTCCAACCGGAATTATTATCACCATACTGGTTACCCCTTATTTCCTTTACTTGCTGTCGAAAGCCAGTTAAATGCATAATGAAAAGACGCTAACCCATGTCCATGCAAAATATGGCTGGGTTAACGTCTTTTTTATTGTTCTTTGGGCGATTCTTCATTGTCATAACTCAATTGCCATTCAATTCCAAACTTATCTTTAAGGCTACCGTAGCATTTGCTCCAGAATGTTTCTTGAAGCTCCATGTTTACGGTCCCCCCTTCTTTTAACTTATGAAAGTACGATCGAATTTTCTCTTCGTCCTTATTGACGATGGCGAGGCTGATGTTGTTTCCGGCTACGAAAGGCATACCAGGAAAAACGTCTGAAAACATGACATTACTACCATCAATTTGAAGCCGCGTGTGCATGACCAAATTTTTGGCTTCTTCTGGTAGAGGATAATCGGGATTGGGTGGTGCTTCACCGAACGTCATGATATGTGGTTTCTCAGTCCCAAATGCCTCTGCGTAATACTCCGCTGCTTCGCGACAGTTTCCATTAAAGTTAAGATAAACATCAACAGACATGTGTTTCACTCCTTTATGGCTGATTTTTTACTTGCAAATTCTCACCTATCATTATTAGCCTGTGCAGAAGCAAAAATACTAAGTGTTCATTGACTTTCTAACGTGTAGCCGTTAAGGGGGATGTTAGCGTCTTTTTAAGGGATTGGAATTAAAGTAACCCGCAAAAAGACTGCTTGCTCTTAAGCAAACTATTTTGCGGGTTATTATATGGCTTGTTTAGAGGGAAATCAGGTTTGGAGTGGCAGGGTGATAGAGCAGATGACGTGAAATATCGCCGGGATGCTGTACGAAAAGTGGTCCCCAAGCAGGATTGGTATCGTGCATCAGCTTTAACAGGGACAGCATCCGATTAAATATAACCTGCAGATCCGCTTCCCGGGAAAGTCCCTCAGTAACAGCAGCAGCTACCACATGCGCGGCGTAGAAACCAGAGCGGTGCTCGTCGGTAAGAGAACCGGTGGTTTGCAGCAAGGTACGTAAAAGTGCGGCGACGCTCTCATCCTCGTTTCTCCAGTTTTGGATTTCATCCAGACTGTGATTTTCAAGGCTTGCAAGTTTAGTCTTCATAATGGCTTCAGCTACAATTCGTGCAGAACGTTTTGCTGTATTAGCGTCGATGGCTCTGCCGTTAAGCTTAATATTTGATAGATCCTTGTCGACTTCCGATTCAATGACTTCTGCCCATGCTCCAGCTTGGTCGAATTCCAAAAGTGCAGTGGCGTAGGCACCCAAATATCCCCGTAAAATATCTGCAGCATGTGGATCACGGGTAGGTCCTTCATTTCGAAGTTGAGCTCTTCCCGAAAAGGCGGCATTCATACCCCGGAAATAACCGATTAAGCCAATGGCAGCTGCTGGTCCCAGATTAAGGACACCCAATACATCCGAGGCGGTTTCATCGATGCGGGAAGCCCAGTAGTCCGGTAGTCCTTGTCCGATGTTTTCGCTGTTTAATCTGTTTCTAACGACATTGGCCAACTCTTGAATTAGACCCAGATCAGCATGCAAAATGTCATGACCACATACTTCATGCGGGATACTGGACCAAGCCAGCAGTCCATTTGTCGCATGCGCAGGAGGAAGACTGACAATCGCTGCTTGCACTTTAAATACTGCTGTGGCATCAGCGGGCCATGTGTACGGGCCATTTTCCGGCTCTCCCCATTTAACAAGTGCTGGAATAATACTGAGATCCGGTTCTTTTATTCCTTCACGATCTTCTGCGCTAAGAAAACCGTCATACAGGTCACTCACAATCTCCTGAAAAGCATCGGTCGCAAGTGCATTGTAGCCTTCTCCGTTTTGCAGAATGCTCTGAGCGATATCCAGCATGAGTCCGGCAGCTCTAGTTCTACTTGGGTCCTGAATCAAAATTTCAGTGAAGCCCTGTTGCCCAAGCTTGTCCAATTCCTTAATAAACGGAATCGCGACCGTTTCCTGATATATTTTCGGTAGTTTGGCTTTTGCCGCATGGAGTCTTCCCATCAATTGGTGATAATCCGTAGGGGCTGCCGGCCCCTGAAGATTGGAGAGAACCGCCTTTTTCACATTTTCGATACAAACAGACATGTTGGATACGTCGGGTTTGGTAACAGCGGTGATGCGATTTCTTTCGAGCATTCCTTGCATAATTAGATGACCTCCCAGTTTTTTTTGAATTAAACTACAACAGTTTACTCTGTACTCCACAAATGCTTCGCCTGACATTTTCCATCACTAAAAGTTAAAAGATAGAGATCCGGATTCGTGATTTCCTCCAGAATAAAATCTGGAGCATAATGATGCAGCAGGAGTGTTATGATCAAGCGATGGGTGACTAACAGAAAGGTGTGTCGACCGCTCTCCAGCAATTCTTCCGTTAAGGCAGTGACCCGGGTGTTAACCATTTTTTCAGACTCTTCAGCCGTAACTTCGGGCACCCCTCGTTCTCTAAGACGATCTTCAGGTGGATCAAGTTTGATGTTTAATCGTTCTTCAATGATTTCCGCTGTCTGCCAAGCTCGTTTATACGGACTGGAAATCAAACGGTCTACATGCAAACCATCCATATGCAGTAGAAAATCCGCCAACTGCTTGGCTTGCTCGAAGCCCTCTGGAACTCTGAGCGGAGCATCCGGCTCATTACCAGTCCCAATACCGTGACGAACCACAAACAGCCTTACGTCATTATTCATCCTGTATCCTTCTTTTCTAGAGAAAATTAGCCATTTAAGTGGGGGAAAAGAAAGCTTTTTTCGCGGCCTACAATAACATGTGTGAGCTTTCACATGATTATGTGCTCCTTTATTTGGCACAGTTTATGCTTCAATTTTTTAAAACAAATGGGCATTATGATCAAAGTAATGGTATGATAGCTTAGTTAAATCTGAACGACTAGTAATGGAGTGATCATATGGGTGGAAAAAGCAAGGGCGGCGGGACCGGCAGAGGTACAGGTAGTAAGGGCTGGACACGCTGGAACAAAACTGCGAAGCCAGTAAGGACAAAAAGCGCTTCTACAAGCGCACCGGGAAGCAAAGCGGCAGGTGGCACAAAAGGCGGCACTGCCAAACCAACAAGGAATAAAAGCGGCGGCAGCAGTAGCAAATAAGCCGGGAAAGTATAAGTTGTCGTAAACGGCGAACATCTGATTAAGCAAGAACAATCAGGTGTTTTTTTAATTATTTTACTTATACTCGCATATTATAATCAGAAGCAGGTGAATCGTGAGAATTAACAAGTACATAAGTGAGACAGGATTTTGCTCACGTCGGGAAACCAATAGGTTGATTGCAGCAGGACGAATTACGATTAATGGAAATGTTTGTGAAGCGGGCGCAGAAGTAGAGCCACAGGATATCGTGCTGATTGATGGAAAAGCTATTCCGCTTAATTCCATTGAACCTGTATATTTGGCTCTGAATAAGCCTATAGGCATTGTTTGTACCGCAGCGGAGCAAGTGGCTGGCAATATTATTAGTTATGTCAATTATCCTTCACGTATCTTTGCCATTGGCAGGCTGGATAAAGCGTCAGAGGGACTCATTCTATTAACCAACGATGGAAGCATTGTCAATCAAATGATGCGTTCCGAGCATGGTCATGAGAAGGAATATATAGTGACTGTAGACAAACCTGTTACAAACGAGTTTACGCAGGCCATGTCTCGTGGCGTTGAAATATTGAACGTCATTACCAAACCGTGCAAAGTTGATCGTACGAGCGAATACGAGTTCCGCATTATTTTGACGCAGGGTCTGAACTTGCAAATTCGCAGAATGTGCAAGGCCTTGGGCTACAGGGTGCTAAAGTTGGAACGTATTCGAATTATGAATATTACCTTGGATCATCTGGAACGTGGGCAATGGAGACATCTGGAGAGGGAGGAACTGGAGTTACTTCTTGCTAAATTGCAATAATGATTACAACAAGAGCAAGTCCCCTAGCCCAATAGGCGTCTTCCATGTCCTTTGGACGTGGTGGAGAGGCTGGAATTGGACAGTATGTTCATACGGTCAATGCAACTTTAGTGATACTTTTTACGGAATTTCAACGAGCCGCCTACCTTACCCACCAGCCATAGCACAATAGGAAACACGATACCGAAAATCATGGCGTAAAAAGGCCATACTGAAAAAAACTTGATTAAAAATTGCATATTTGGCCAAATAGAATGAACCATTGCCATTGCGATTAGGATCAGAGGAACTAAGAGAGAGTTAGCGCTTCGAAGACGAAAAGCATCTGCAAGCCCTTGCGCTGAAACATATAAAAGCAATGCGAGTCGAAAAAAAATGGTAACAAACCAGAACACTGCAACGACAATTTCAAACCGTTGAAGAAACTCCCCGTTACTGATTGTTCGGCTAATAAAATAAGTAGGAAACGTCAAATTAGATACAACACCTTCACTCATCACGGCGATTATTTGTAGAACCATGAAAAAATACATGCCGCCGCTAATCAAAGCACATGTAATCACTGTCTTTCTCCACTTCTTTGGATCGGGAATGTACTGTGCAAAAAAAAGATACAGAATTGCTTCAAGGTAGGGAAAGGCAAACAAATTGAACGAAGCGAGAACGATAGGGTTCAAACCATACTCAAAAATAGGGAGCACATTATTTATGTTGGTCTCAGGAAGAAGGGTAATCCTGACCAAAAGATATAGAACCAGAAGGAAAAAAAACAGGATTTCCGCACAACGGCCAATTACAGCAGGGCCTGATCGAACGGCGAAATAAATGACTATAAGCATGATGAAATATATCGCGTCGGAGGGAGTTTCCGGCATAATATCTATTGTGATAAAGTCACCTAGATTTCGAAGCGTCATGATGAACACAAGAAAGGGAAAGAAAAAAATGAAAACGATGCTAATCGTCCCGCCCAAGGGACCGAAGAGGCAACGGAGATGCTCTACGAAAGATTTCCCCTGTATTTGCCTAGCGATGGAGGCATATAAAGGTATCAATAACAGATGGAAACCTAAGGAGACTGGGATGGAGAGCCAGGCATCTTGTTTAGCGGCAGCAGTAATTGCCGCTGGGAGCACCAGATATGCGCTTCCTATTTGATATAATGTAAACCACATAATAGCTTGTCGAACGGTCAAGTTGGAATTCATTCCAATGCCCCCTTAAGATAACATTTCTATAAGTAACCGGCTTACCGGTTGGAATAGGATTCGAATGCCCGTCAGTGGAGTCGGCAGTTCAATGTTGGCGATCCGTAGGATAATCAATATAACGCCTATAGTCAACAATACCGAGCTGAATACAATTTCACGCACATATTGTTTCTTCTTGAATTTTTTAAACTCATACAGCGATGTTAAAATGGAACTTACGAGAATCACATAAAGCATATGTATTCACTCCTGATTGTGTAGTCCCATATCGATTGGACTGGTGATTTCTCCGAACCGGATCAAACGATAATTGAGCTGAATATCCACTTTAAGCGTTTGGAATTTTTGTGGCCAATCCTCTTTCCATTTATGCCATTCACGTGGGTACTTGCGGTGAAGAGCTTCTCCAAACCCGAATATATCGGAACCGATTTGTTGTGCGTACGAAATGCCTTCCTTCAAAGACTGTTCCAGATGCTCTTTAGCTGATTTTTGAAGATCTCTAAATGTCTCTTCATTCTTAAGGTTGACATTGCACGAGACCGTTCCGATATTGGATTCTGTATCCACAATAAGAGAAATGTGCGGCTCATGGTCTATTATTTCTGGACGCATCTTTACTTTGGAACGGATTACTTCAACAACAAATTTTCCTTTGGAATTCGGACAATCGATGGAAGCTACGGTGCTGGAAACACGGTTGGATATATAGGTAAAGGCTTTACTTTGTGAATCATCCATCCAATCGATAAGTCGGTCGCCCTTGAAAACACCAATTCCAGTGAAAAAATATTTAACATGTTGGGGCGACTTTGTCACATTATCAATAGTTAGACCTTTTTCTAGGTTTGTCAGTCGAATACCGGTGAGAACCGGTTCAATGCCATCCTCTGTAAATTTTTGTAAAATATCTTTCACATTGACCGCGGAAGTTGGAGCCCATGCTTTTTCAGAAAGCCTTAATGCCTTATACATATCCATTGCAGGCAAGACCTCGGTCGGAGCTACAAAAGTAACGGCCTCCTTTGCCGTGTTTCCTCTGACAACGGCCAAATAGAAATCAGGCCGAACTTCATGATCACGGAACAGAAAGTCCAGCGGCTCCTTGATTCCTTTTTTGGCCGTTTTTTCATCAAAAATAACAAACTTTAAGTGAGACATATACATTTTTCGGGACGATTCCGTTGTTAATTTTCGAATAGCTTCAAATATGGTATCGGCGCGTTTGGAAAAAACGATCGTTGGCGTCCGTTCCATGGGGGAATTCTGAGACATTTGCGATGGGTCAACCACTTGTAAACTGACTTCATATTGGTCATCAACTGCATCAATGCCCATAGCCATCACGACGGAAATTGCGCTCAATTCCTTACTGTTCCAGCAACCCGTAAGAAACACCATTAGCCAGATGCACATAAACAGTAATAAAATGGTGGATCGATACGAGTTCATGATGGTCTACTCCTTTAGTTTTTGCGATGTTTTTTTTTAGTTCTATATGGAAAACGTAATATGGCGTCCCTCTGCTCCGACGATTTGTAATTGGCAAAGGGGCTCAAATACGGTACACCGAACGAATGAAGCCCATTCAGATGCACAAAGAGCATGAGGATACCAACAGTCAATCCGTACACACCAAACATAGCGGCTATGCCTATGAAAGCGAAACGTAATATCCGGATTGGAATGGCAAAGGTGTACGAGGGAATGACAAAGCTCGAAATGGCAGTTATTGCAACAACAATGACCATAACAGCCGAAACGATGTTTGCTTCTACAGCTGCCTGGCCGATCACTATTGACCCAACAATTGAAACGGCTTGACCGACCGTCCGTGGCATACGAAGACCTGCCTCCCTCAGAATTTCAAAAACCACTTCCATGATCATCGCCTCAATAAATGCTGGAAACGGTACTCCTTCACGTTGCGCGGATAAGCTTAATAACAAAACTGTTGGAATCATATCCTGATGGAATGTCGTTAATGCGACATAAATGGCCGGAGCCAACATACAGATTGCTAGACAGATGTACCTTAATATTCGAATGATACTACTGTAAATAAAGGATTGATAATAATCTTCTGCGGATTGAAGGAAATCTGCAAACACCGCAGGTGCAAGGATGGCGAAGGGAGATCCATCCACAAATATCGCAATTTTCCCCTCCATAATTCCTGCTGCAATAGAGTCTGGGCGATCAGAATTATAAAAGAGCGGAAATATCGTGAGTTGCTTATCTTCATGGAGACATTCTTCCAAATATTCGCTTTCAAGCACGCCTTCTACATGCATGTTCTTTAACTTGGATATCATGTCCTGCACCTTTTTTGGGTCAGCGACCCCATGTAAATACATGACAGATACATCGGTCTTGGTTTTTTCGCCAACTTTTACCGTAGTTAGACGTACTCTTGTATCCTTCACCCTTCGACGAACCATAGTCGTATTCGTACGTAAAGTTTCTGTAAACGCTTCTTGCGGACCTCTGACCACAGGCTGCGTCTTCGAGTCCGTAATGCTGCGTTCTTCCCATCCAGGCAAAGAAATGACCAATCCTTCATCCGTATCGTTCAGTAGTAGGAGAAGACTACCTGAGAGGATCTGTTCCAAGGCATCTTCAAAGTTTTGAGTAAAGCTTGCTTCACCAATGTCCAAAATTGCGTTTTTCAATAACGGTAAAGTGATCTCGTCAGAGGAAACACGATCATGCAACGGACGGATCACGTTGTCCTGTACCTTTTGCATGTCAGTCATTCCATCCAAATAAAAAAGAGCGGCGTGTTTATGGCCAGTCGTGATCTCACGAACAATAAAATCCGAACTGTTTCCCATGAAGTCACAAATGAGATCGATATTCTGGCATAATTGTCTTGAAAATTTGGTATGTAACTTCATTTTCACCCTCCTCAGATACGTAGTATTAACAATAATCCGAAATAATACCACAATAATCCATGATTATGTTTGTTGTCGGTAAGGTTAAAAACATCTTTAACGGTAGAGGATTCGGGCTAAGTAATTTTTGAAGACAGCTACGGACAACAAGGAACTGACGATGCAACTCTTGGATAAAGGAAATTTTGATATAGCAAACAGCGTAGCAGAAGGGTGACTACGAAGGGTACAATACCTGCAATAATATACTATATGCCATTTATCTTAAGATGTATTATTTCATGAGAATACGTTAAAGGAGTTTTCCTCATGAATATTACATCTGTTTTAATTTACTGCTTTATTGCCACTTTTACACCAGGTCCAACTAATATCGTTATACTATCTACAGTCCATAATTTTGGGGCAAAAAAAGCAATGAAATATACGTATGGAGCAACTCTAGCTTTTGGTTTATTACTTGTTATTTCTGCTATATTGAATACAATGCTTATAACGATCATACCGAAAATTTTAATTGTTATGCAGATAATCGGAAGCTGTTATATGTTCTATCTCGCCTATCAAGTTTACAAAATGGATACATCCAATCCAACCGTAAACCAATCAGCTACCTTTATGTCAGGCTTCTTTATGCAGTTTCTAAATCCAAAGGTAGTACTATTTACAATGACTGTAATTCCTAGTTTTATTATGCCCCACTATATCGCAATACCTGCGGTGACGATAAGTATTGTCGCTATAACGCTTATTGGTTTTTTAGCATTTGTGACATGGGTTCTTTTCGGTGCAATCTTCAAGGAGTTTTTACAGAAGCATAAAAAGACTGTTAATATAATGATGGCCTTGTTTTTAGCCTATGCGGCCATAATGATATGGATGTAGGTAAGCTTGTTAGGGGTGATTGAATTGGACAAATTTATCTATAAGAAATCAGCAGGTATTACTGCGCTATCAGCAAGTCTTTCTGAATTTAAGTATAAGAAGCACTCTCACATGGAATATGCAATAGGCGTAACATTGCGTGGAATTCAAGAGTATACCTTGGATGGCAGCTTACAGTTATCCTATCAAAATGGTGTGATGCTTTTTAATCCAGAACAGGCGCATGACGGAATGGCACATAATAAGGTGGGGCTTGATTATGTCATGCTATATATTGAGCCACAATTGCTTTTAGAGATTATTGAGCACAAGGATATCGTACGGTTTTCAACGCCAATTGTGTATGACTATAGCCTTGAACAAAAAATATTAAGTCTTTCTAAGGCTATCTTAAGCGAAAAAGATGAGGCTTTGTGTAGCGAATTACTTTTATCCTTGACGGATAGCCTTTTTCAAACCAATCTTTCTACAGACAATAAGAAAGAGAACGTTTTAATTCGAATAGCGAAGGATATGATTCATACCAACTTAGAACATGTACTTAAACTTGACGAGATATGTAAAGAGCTTAATTTATCGAAATTTCAGTTTATCCGATTATTCAATGCTCATACTGGAATTTCACCATACCAATACTTTCTTAACTGCAAGATCGAACGTGCAAAGCAGTTAATAGAAAAAAATAGAGATATTTATTCAGCAGTAGCAGAATGTGGTTTTGTTGATTTAACCCATTTAAATAAACACTTTAAAAGTGTATATGGAACAACAGCATTTGAATATATGTCACATTTAAATTGAGGAGGAGGGAATACGTTGAAACAAACTACAGATTTGCTGAAAATGAAGCAAAACAATGAAAAGATTGTCATGTTAACAGCCTATGACTATCCTTCTGCAAAGCTTGCAGAACAAGGGGGCGTTGACGTCATATTGGTTGGTGATTCGCTTGGAATGGTTGTTCTGGGTTACGATTCAACAATTCCAGTTACAATCGAAGACATGATTCACCACACGAAAGCTGTTAAACGAGGAGCGAAGGATACATTTATCATTACGGATATGCCGTTTTTAACCTATCATTTGTCTGTTAGAGATACATTAATCAATGCTGGGGAATTAGTTCAAGATGCCGGTGCCCATGCGGTGAAGCTGGAAGGTGCCGATGAAGTCGTCGAACATATCGCCGCCCTGACAAGAGCAGGAATTCCTGTCTGCTCCCACCTGGGACTGACTCCGCAAACTGTTGGAGTTTTAGGCGGATATAAGGTGCAGGGAAAAGATGCATTAGCCGCTAAAAAATTGCTGGAAGATGCTAAGAAATGTGAAGCGGCTGGAGCATTTGCTCTTCTTTTGGAATGTGTTCCAAGACAACTTGCAGAAGAAGTAACCAAAGCCCTTTCGATTCCGGTGATTGGAATTGGTGCTGGATTGGATGTGGATGCCCAGGTTCTCGTATATCATGATATTTTAGGCTATGGTGTTGAACGTGTTCCTAAGTTTGTAAAACAATACCATTCGCTGAATCCGTTTATATTGGAGTCCATTCAAGCTTATACTGCTGATGTGAAGAATAAACGGTTTCCTGAAGAAAAACATACTTTTACGATGAAGGAAGAGGAACTGAAAGTACTTTATGGAGGTAAGGCTGGTGATTCACGGTACTGAAGATGCGATTATCCCTTATGAACATGGAAAAAATTTGGCTAACGAAATTACAGGTGCGGTTTTACTGAGTTCAATAAAACAGCGGCAGTCTAGGACTTTATTTTTCCGTCCATGGCTGCCGCTGTTTCTATTACTTGGATCATCAGTCTAATGTAGTATCGTTTTACTCTTTGCCATTCCTCGTTCAGCTAACGTTTTCCGTTAGGTAATTAGTAAAAGTACATAAGGGGTTATACAAAATAATGCTTGTTTTCATTAACCCATTGAGTAAATGTTCTGGCTGGCTTGCCTGTAACTTGTTCTACTGTCGGTAGAACGGTATAGGCTCCTTTAGGAGGGTTTTTCCCAATCCCTATAATAAAGTATTCAATAAATTCATTGTCATAGCCTTTGCTTTTCCAATCTTGTTTTACTTGTTCTTCTGTAATTTCAACAAGATCAATGTATTTATCTATAACTACAGAAATTTGTTTAATCATACTTTTTGGAGACAATGCTTCTGGTCCTGTCAAATCATATGTCCGCTTATCATGGCCTTCTTCTGTTAGTGCCTTTACTGCGACATCAGCGATATCAGCTTCATGAATTCTAGCGCTTAAACTATCAGGGAAAGCCGTACGAATAAGTCCTTCTTTTTGGATTGATTCTGTCCAACCACTGTAAAGTGCATTTTTCATAAATTCCACTGGCTTTAGTAAAGTCCATTCCATTCCGCTATTTTTAATAACGTCCTCAATTGGGTTCCCTTCAAAATCTAACAGGGCTACAATTCTTGCAACATTAGCTTGTTTTGCCATCTGAATAATTCTTTTGTTTTTTATAAATTTTTCGTCCGTTTGTTCACTCTGAGTGATCAGAAACAAGCTATCTATAGTATGGAGATGTGCTTGTATAGTTTCGGGAATATCAAGATCACCTAGAACTACTTGTGCGCCTTTAGGCAAGTTGCTTTCCTTCCTTGATAATGCCTTTACTTCTATATCTTTTGCAAGTAGTTGTTCAACAATATGACTTCCCACACTTCCTGTTGCTCCTGTAACTAGAACTTTCATTCCTTATATCCTCCCAAGATTAATTATTTAGGTATTACTTTCGATTAGATACTCCTCATGGTCTACTGCTATTTGAAGGTTACTTGGTTATAATAAAGTGTGGTGTAACACCATAGTCAAGGAGGGTTTTCATGGAGAATAATGTTCAAACTCATTTAACGTCAGGACAATTTGCAAAAGTGATGGGTATTAGCAAGGATACTTTATTTCACTATGATCGACTTGGAATTCTTTCTCCTGAATTTAAAGCTGAAAATGGGTATAGATATTATTCAATTAATCAAATCGATGTTTTTAAAGTGATTTCAATACTTAAAGAATTAGAAATGCCATTAAAAGAGATAAAAGAGTATTTAAATAAAAGGTCACCTCAGGAGCTCATTGTCCTACTTGGGAAAGAAGAGGCAATGCTGAATTCAAAAATTAAACAACTGCAAAAAATGAAAAGTATAATATCAGAGAAGAAACGAATTACCCAAGCAGCAACTGAGATCATTTCAACTGATATTATTATTGAGGAAAAAAAGGAGGAGTTTTTGGTAGTAACAGAGGCTGATCCTTACACAAATGATAAAAGCATTTACGATTCTATGATAAAACACGAAAAGTACTTGAACATTTATAGTATTGATGCTTCCCATACAGTAGGCTGGATGAGAGATACTAAAAGAGTCTTAACAAATGAAACATTCAATTATGATTATCTTTTTACTAGAGTTAGTAAAAAATCAAATTATTCAAATTTCAAGCGAGAAAAAGGAACATATTTAATCGCGTACCATACAGAGGGATACTCAAGCGTATGTGACACTTATGATCAAATAATAAGTTATGCTAAAGATAAGAGCATAGAATTACAGGGATTTTTTTATGAGGATGTTTTGTTAGATGATCTTTCAGTTAGAGGTTATGAAGAGTATTTAATTAAGATCTCTGTTCAAATCTTAAAGATGTAGAATAGCAAACAAAGAGAACCCATTTCTCTACTTACTGTATATAATACTCACGGCAAATCAAACTTTCTTGCTGGTTAAACATCCATGCATCCCAATAAAACATTTTCCTGTACAGACGGAATTCTGCATAAAAATAGATACAGGTTTGTTAGTCGTTGTTGAAGAGGTGGGTAGAGAGGCAATCTCCTTTTTCGGAGATTGCCTTTTTCTATTGGCATGCCCTTATGGGTTATGAAAACTGAGCCATTCTCAGGCACAAGTATCCCAAAGCTCCATCAATTTAGTTATGGCTGCATCAATGTTGTCTAGGGACACACCATCTCTGGCTTCCGTAGATATACCTTCCAGAAAGGTAACGAATAGTGTGGTTAACATGCTAACATTTGTGGATTCTTGAAGTTCTCCGTTCTTGGTAGCTCGCTCAATACGAGCATAGAACTTGTTCCTAGTCACTGCTCTTTGCCTGATCAATAGTTCTCGAATATGAGTGTTTTCTGGCGAACAAGTATTTGCAGAGAATATGACTAAACAACCCAAGGGATGGGTCTGCTCAGTCTGCATGATTGCTGAACTTCTTAAGGCTAATTCAATAGCTGTGCGCGATGAAAGGGAATAGTTTGTAAGGCTTGTCGATACTTGTCCGTATGTAGCCAAATACTGGTCCAGCGCTTCTTTGAATAATGCGTCTTTTGATTCAAAAGCTGCATAAAAGCTGGCTGAGGAGATGCCGCCCATCGCCTTTTTGAGTTGAGCCAAAGAGGTTGATTCAAATCCATGCTCCCAAAACAACATCATAGCTTGGGAGATCGCTTCGTCGCGACTGAATTTACGTGGTCTTCCGGTTCTAACCATGGAGTAGCCTCCTTTTACCTTGTACTTATATACTAATCGATCCAAAAGTGATTGACAAGAGCGGGAGGTCTCTTTAAAATATGGAATGATCGATCCATAAATAAATGTAAGGAGGTCAAATCACTGGCACATTTGCTTGGTCTTCCGCTTGAACTTGTTTTCAAATCGATATTAAGGAGCTGCGCTAATGTCCAGCAATAATTCTTCTACTACTGCAAAGATCGCGTCTTCCGCTTCCTCTAGGTCCTTTCCCTGGCTTGGCCTGCTCGCTTTGGCTATGACAGGATTCATCTGTATTATGACAGAAACGATTCCGGCTGGTTTGCTTCCGCAAATAAGTAAGGGGCTTCATATTTCAGAGGCAATGGCCGGTCAATTGGTCACCGTGTATGCTATCGGTTCCTTAGTGGCTGCCATCCCTGTAGCTATAGTTACCCGCCAATGGCGGAGGCGTCCGCTGTTACTTCTGGCTATCTGCGGATTCCTGGTTTTTAACAGTGTCACCGCAATTTCTTCCAGCTACATACTGACGCTGGCTGCCCGTCTACTGGCAGGAGTTTCGGCTGGAGTTCTATGGGGAATGATCGGCGGTTACGCTCTCCGCATGGTCTCTGCTACATTGAAGGGGAGGGGGATGGCGGTTGCCATGGTTGGAACGCCCATCGCCTTGGCTATTGGTGTCCCTGCGGGAACGTTTCTGGGGAACCTTATGGGTTGGCGTTCTGTTTTTGGAATCATGTCGCTACTGACTGTTATACTGATCGCGTGGGTGCTTTGGAAGGTGCCGGACTATCCGGGACAGTCCTCCGATAAGCAAACTTCGATCTATGCAGTCTTCCTTACACCGGGGATTCGGCCCATACTATTGGTTGTACTGACCTGGATGACAGCCCATAATATTCTTTACACTTATATTGCTCCATTTCTTGCGGCCAATGGGATGGGGGAGAGAGTGGGTCTGGCGCTGGCTTTCTTTGGCATTGCTGCTCTCGTAGGTATATGGATAACGGGCGTATTCATCGACCGTTGGCTGCGTAAGCTTGTCCTTATTAGTCTTATTTCCTTCGTCTTTATTTCTATTGCTATGAGCTTTAGCAACTCCAATGTCCTTATGATCTATATCATTGTTACGGTATGGGGGTTAACTTTCGGCGGCGCAGCAACGCTATTGCAAACGGCGCTTGCTCAGGCTGCAGGGGAGAGCAAAGTGGATATGGTCATGCCGATTAACACGACCGTATGGAATCTGGCTATCGCTGGCGGCGGGATGGCTGGGGGTATTTTACTTGATACTTTTGGTGCGGGATCATTTTCATGGGCATTATTCATACTCTTATTCCTTGCGCTTCTCGTGGCTTGGGGTGGCAAAAAGTATTCGTTCCCTCCACAGTAATCTGGTAATTAGTGAGAATTTGTTTAAAAAATTCGCTTGTTATGACTTCTAGGGGTAGTACCAGCGTCGCTGTCACCAGGGGCAAAGTAGATGGATAAATATGTTAAATATAAGTTCTGGGAATTTCGCTATGATTGGAGAAATTCCTGCGTCTCAAACGTATGGAATAAACCTACATTTATCTTGTTGGGTTGTTTACGTTAATGTGCAAAGACAGAGCTAGGCTGCCGACATTGATCGGCAGCCTAGTCTTAGTTGGAGATTGAACTATCGTTTCCCGTTAGCGCAAGTACATTACATTAATTCACCATCTTAATCTCCAGGCCGTGACCGTGACATTTAAAGTTATAGTTGGGGTTTTTCATAACCTCTTCTTTCTGAAGTTCATACATGGCTAGTTTATAGTTTATTTCTTCCAAGTGTTTTTGACTTTTGTCAATTTTCTTCTGAACTTCCAATTTATGCTGCATCAACATTTCTTCTCTTTGCAAATAGGTGCTATTTCCCAATTCATAAAGTTCCTTGTAATCCTTGATTTTTGAAAGAGGCATTCCTGTCTCTTTGAGACAACGAATAAAAGAAATCCAATCTATTTGTTGTTGGTTATAAACTCTACGACCTTTTTCGTCACGAGATATATTTGGTAATATCCCCTGCTCTTCATAAAACCTAAGTGTCTTTGCAGATACATTTAAATTCTCCACTACATATGTCATTGAATATAACATCTATTTGTCCCACCTTTAGTTACAGTTACTGTAACTAAATATATATCATGAAAAGATCGAAAACACAATAATTCTACATGTAATCATATAAAAATAAATCCTTGACCTACTGTAACGGTAACCAATTACACTGAAACAGAAAATAAAATATGATAGCGAGGTTAAGGAAATGAATCAAAAATACAGTAGGTTATTTGAACCCTTCACATTCAGAAGTGGAATAACAATGAAGAATAGTATCGTTATGGCACCTATGACCACCTGGTCAAGCAATGACGATCTTACCATTTCGGATGACGAAGTAAAGTATTACAAACAAAGAGTGAATGGAGTAGGACTCGTCATTACAGGGTGTACTCATGTTACACCTAATGGGCAGGGTTTTACGAATGAATTCGCTGGGTACAATGATGAATTTACTCCAAGTTTACGAAAATTAGCTGAAGCAGCGAAAAGTGGAGGCTCTCCAGCGATCCTACAGATTTTTCATGCTGGCAATAAAGCTTTGCCCGATTTGGATGCAGTTAGTGCGAGTGCATTGCAACCCGAAATTACTAATTTAGGTTCAACGCCAGAAACAAGAGAACTATCACATGAGGAGATTTTGTCGATTGTACGTGCTTTTGGAGATACAACAAGACGAGCGATTGAAGCCGGATTTGATGGCGTCGAAATTCATGGGGCACATGGATTTTTAATTCAAAACTTCTGGTCGCCAGCAACGAATCAACGGACGGACCAATGGGGAGGATCACTTGAAAATCGCTTGCGTTTTCCATTGGCGATTATTAACGAAATCAAAAATGTCATTGAAAAACATGCTGCAAAACCATTTATGATTGGTTTCCGGCTTTCCCCTGAAGAATCCCACAAAGTGGACGGATTACGTATGAAAGACACGTATGAATTAATTGATTTCCTTGTTGAACAGGATTTAGATTATATTCATGCTTCATTAGATAATGTGTCTTCAAAGCCAGTAGATAGTCAAGATGAAAAAACACGGCTTGAATTAATTCTTGAAAGAGCAAACGGTAAGATACCTGTGATGGCTGCTGGTTCCATACTAACACCGGATGATGCTCTTCAAGCTGCGGAATTAGGATTGCCGCTAGTCGCCATTGGGCATGCGTTAATTATGGATCCTAACTGGGTTGAAAAGGTCGCAAATGGACGTGAAGCCGAGGTAGATTCTGAGTTGAACGTTTCGAAACTCAACCAGCTTAATATTCCAGAAAAACTTTGGAATGTAATTCAAGCAATGCCCGGTTGGTTTAATATTGGGAAATAAAAAGTAGTCCTAAAGGCTACTCAGATTGACGAGAAACCCACGTCTTTTATGAGACTTCGGGTTTCTTTTGCTAATTCTCCGTCCATCCGTAGTTCGGTAGGGCAATTCTTACTGTTGCGGACACACATACTGCGAATGTTTCGATCTTGAAGGCCTTTGCAAATCGGGGTCGTTAAATAACCTGAATCTAAGGCTACTGCTCCAGAATATTGTTGCGTTAAACTGTCCGTTAGCTTAGTCCCCATGAATAAATAAAAGTTCCGAATTAATTTTTGTATATGGAACTTCGAGTTGTTTGAGACTCATATTGTCTAAAATATACAGCTTGGATATACTTATTTCAAGCGCTAAGTTCCGATACTCACAGTAATAGGAACTTTATTCGGAGGGGATTACATGAAGCGAAATTGGGAACTGGACGAGCTGATTGAGCATTTTACCTATCTCCCGAACGAAATGCAGCAAATAGGGAATAAGAGCAGTGAGACGAGGATCGGTTTCGCAGTCATGTTTAAGTTCTTCCAATACGAGGCGCGATTTCCGTTCCATAAATTTGAAGTTCCTAAGGCCGTCATTTCATACATCGCCAAGCAAATCGAAGTGCCGGCAGAACTGTATGCACAATACGATTGGAACGGTCGGATGATCAAATATCACCGCGCTCAAATCCGAGAATTTTTTGGTTTTCGAGAAAATACCGTTCAAGATTCACAAGAGATGTCGGAATGGCTATGCCAGCATGTCCTTCATCGTAGCCAGGAGTGGTAACATATAAAGGAATCGGTTTACGGTCGGTTCCCGGGAACTGAATGTAGAACCACCGTCACCTGAACGTATTGAACGTCTGATCCGTTCCGCCATTCATACCCACGAAGAAAATTTTTTCCAAGCGACAATCCTGAAACTGCCTATTTCATCACCAGCGAAATTGGATGCCCTCATTGAAAGCATCGCTATGCTCGATGATACTGGTGAAGATATGCCTTTGAAGACAACGGCCAAGTTTCGTTTCATGAGCTAACGCTGCAAAAAAGATTGATTCTCTCACTCTATGGACTTGGCACCAACACTGGACTGAAACGTGTGAGTGCCGGGGATCATGGCGAGTCATATAAGGACCTGCTCTATGTGCGAAGGAAGTTCATTCATAAAGACAATTTGCGAAATGCCATAGCTGATGTCGTCAACCACATTTTCAAGGTGAGGATGCAAGAGGTTTGGGGCGAGGGTACCACGTCCTGCGCGTCAGACTCCAAGAAATTCGGCGCATGGGATCAGAATCTCATGACGGAATGGCACATCCGGTACCGAGGCCGCGGCGTGATGATTTACTGGCATGTCGAGAAAAATTCAACGTGCATTTACTCGCAGCTCAAATCATGTTCCTCGTCGGAAGTCGCCGCCATGATGGAGGGATTGCTTCGTCACTGTACCGATATGGAAGTCGAGAAGAACTATGTCGATTCACATGGACAGAGCGAAGTCGCGTTTGCCTTCTGCTATTTGCTAGGCTACCAGCTCATGCCGCGTCTTAAGGCGATCCATTCACAGAAACTGTATCGGCCCGAACCCGGCATGGCCGATGCTTATTCCAACCTGCAACTGGTTCTTACGAGGCCGATCAACTGGGAGCTGATCCGCTAGCAATACGATCAAATGATGAAGTACGCTACTGCGTTGCGTCTCGGTACCGCCGAGACGGAAGCGATCTTGAAATGGTTTATACGAAACAATTTGAAGCATCCGACTTATCAAGCCTTGGGGGAACTCGGTAAAGCTGTTATCCTGCCGGGTAGGGCTTTATTTGGTTTGTTCTATTTAGTAAATAGTCTGTGCTTGTATGGTGGAAATTAGCTAGTCTAATTAAGATCTCCGTTGGAATGTCTATTTCCCCACGTTCATAATTGCTGTATATCCGCTGGCTACAATTCAGATAACCGGCCATTTGAGTTTGAGTCAAATCTTTATCTTCACGTAAATCTCGAATCCGTTGATACATCATATTCACCTCGAACTAAGAATATCTTAGCGAAATAATCGCTATTGATTTTTAGCGAATAATTCGCTAAAATTAGTCGGAGGGTTAATAATACATATCAAGAAGGAGTAGATCATGAGTATCTTGGAGAACTTTTATTACGGAAAATGTAACCCAAGTGAACGAATCAAATCGAAAGACACTGAGTTTGAACTGGTCTCTCAGAGAATAGCTGATGCTGAGGAAGCCCTCAAAACAAAATTGCCAGAACAGGATTACAAATTAATTGAAGAACTTTCTGATTTACAAGATGTTTTAATTTCCTTATTGTCCGCTTCGGCTTATATTGAGGGTTATAAAATGGGGGCACTAATAATGATTGAAGTATTTGACGGGAAAGAAGGGTTAAAATAGGTAGTTCAGAAGATTGGAGGGGGCGATTATAAAAATTTTTGAAAGGTAGCTCCTTCATGAGGAGTTACCTTTTTTATTTCTAAAAGTAGCTAGCCTGCCGGATAAGGTTTTTTTTGTTTCGTTCTGTTTAACAAGTAGTCTGTGCTTGTGTTATGGAAATCAGCTAGTTTGATTAGAATCCTTGTAGGAATATCAACATCGCCGCGTTCGTAATTGCTATAAATTCGTTGACTACAATTCAAATATTCAGCCATTTGGGTTTGAGTCAAATCTCTATCTTCACGCAAATCTCGGATTCTTTGGTACATCTTCTCACCTCCAAACCAAGAATATCCCAGCGAAATAATCGCTATTTATTTTTAGCGAATATTTCGCTATTTAGTCGAAGGATTTCATTTAGGTTTAGAGCAAGAAGGGAACAGACGTATGCGCATCCATTTATTGTTTGAAGTATATGATTTTGAGACTCAATATATTTACCAAATATGCGTACGCACCGTTTCTTACTGCACTTGCTTCTGTAGACATGATTTATGTTCTCCTAATATGGTTTTGTTGAAAAATCAAAAGGCCGGCACATTGGCCGACCTGGTTCACCGAGGCTCGAAAGCTGTGGATGTGATCCTTATTTGATTTTCCATGATACAAATATATCACGCTGAAAGTCTAACGAACGGCCATCATTCGGTCAAAAATCATTCAATAAACAGTCTCTTTTCACAGGTTATAATAACCATTTATTATCCAAATCCTATGAATAGATATTATTACAGGAAAAATCATCTACTATATCTCCCTATTTTACAAGTATATATAATTCATGTTATTATATTGATTAAAATACCAAATATATGAAGAGAGGATTGATTTTATGCAAAAGTTTAAGAAATTGCGTTAGAATTAATTTCTAAACTAAAGAATATTGGATCACGTGCTTGGAATGAACAGATAAAAATTTATGTAGATAAGATACCACTTTTGACCGACGGTGCAAAAGAAACTTTGAAATATTATCTTGGCTATCAAGTAATAATGCAAGCTTTGGATATCATGGTAGATTTCACAGGCACAGCAGAGGACGGTCTTGCTTACGCCTTAAAATATGTTGGGTTGCCTGCATGGTTGGCCGAACCCGCATCCAGAGCTATTGTCTTCTTCCTGCTGTAAAACCGAACAAAAGGGGGACTAAACGTGTACATACTCGCATTGATTATACTTATTACTACAGGTTTGGTATCCATAGCTGATATTCTGTTTGATATAAAAGATTCAGGTGAAGGAATCCGGTTGATGGTTAAAACTTCACAGGCTCTATTCTTCTTATCATTGTTGTTTTTCACAGTAAAAAGCGGTACCAAGAAAAGAGACTGAACTCGTCACACAAAAAAAGGGTGGAATTGATATAGTTTATCAATTCCACCCTTTTTAGTTATTGCTGCTTCCCGACGTACAAAGCCAATCTGACGATTCTGCCGAACTGTTTCCAAATATTCCTCCACCGCAAGGGATGACTCGGCGATTTTTCTTTCCGGGAATCACTGGAATAGCCTGTTGTTCCTTCAAAAACATGCGAATGACATAGATATCTTACGCGCGGTCGTCAAACACTTGGGATGAACATTCCGGGATTATTCGTTTTAGGCTCCATGTTTTCGACAAACAGTAATGATGGAAGGAGATAAAGGGGTAAACGGTGTTTTATCCCAGTCCGAATATTGATTTTCGATACAAAAGCCGCGGCTCGTTAATAAACGCTGAAGCGTGTCATTATCAGTAAAGCGACATGCAATTCGAGAAATTGTTTTCTCCGATCCCCAATCACGGAACGTGACCCAGTGCATGATCTGGTTACTTGAATCATACGACTGTGTCCCAGATATCTTGACTTTAATTCCATCTTTATCGATAAAATTTCCCCAGATGCTTTCCTCTTGGTTGGATAAATCGGTTCCCAAGGAATTTCGTGTTTCAAAAACAAATATCCCATTTGATTCTAGGTGCTTGTAGACGGTTTCGAGTAAGGCTCGTTGATCGTCATCGCTCAAAAATGCCTGGAATGCATTTCCTGTCAAATAAATCATGGAAAAACGCTTTTCGGAATCGAATGTACGAGCATCAGCTTCAATAAAATCCACAGGCAAACCTTGAGCTTTAACCCACGCATATTCAAGCATCGATGAAGAAATGTCAACACCTGTTATATGTATCCCCGATTTTGATAAATGAATGGTTGTCAATCCTGTACCACATGCAAGTTCCAGAACCTCGCCTGGGTTCAATCTAGCCATATCAAGATAGAAATTGTATTTATTAGTCTCACCGCCAAATTCAAGATCATAATTAATCGGGTCTCGATACTCTTCAAGATTATCGTGATTTATCAATATGAATCATCCCTTCACTACACTACAGATTCCTTTAAATCATCCTTCATTATACCATCCATTCTCGGTTTTGCGATATATGGAAACCACGTTGATGTTTTATAAAAAAAGGACTGACGCGCCAGCACTTTTAAAACAAAAAAGCCGCTAATTTAGCGGATCTGATGATGAAGGTATAATTATTGTAGGAACAAATAAAGGATTAGATCATTTAACCTACCCAGAAATAAAAAAAATCATAGGGGATAAAATTCTTATTAAATACGCAGATCAAAATGAGACGTAAAAAAGGCGGTTTCCCCTTTTGGGGAAACCATTCGTTATACATAATTCTTTTAAATATTTACTTAATATCCGCATTAACAATACTCTGAATTTTTTATGCGAGAAATTATAGTATTTATATCTCTTTGTTATAGGAACTTCTTCATTTCATTAAATGCTAACTCCCTGTGGCCTGCTTGGCAGTGTTGCTCACCACCTGTTTCTTTAGTAAATACTTTGGTTGTAATGGACGCAGCATTGATTAATTCTTGTTGGATTTGTGCGAGTCGGCTAATAGGTACGTATTGATCATCTTCTCCAGCTAATAAAAGAACATCTTGATTAATGAATGCTCCAAAGCCTTGCATCGTGTGCTTTTCGAAATTTTTAATGAGATCAAAAGGCGTTGCTACACCGGTGTTTTCCATCCCTTTGGTAATCTTCCAATGCAAATCAATATTGTGAGTCATCATCTGTTCGAATAATGAATTCACTTGATCTACTTCATTACGATCGACTAGCTGCACTATGCTCTGGTAAGTCTCTTCTGACATTCCCATTTTTAAGACATCTAAACCACAATAGAAAATGTTAAAAGCAACTACTTTATCGATTCTCTTTTCGAAGGCTGCCGCACGCATTGCTAAATATCCTCCCCAAGAAGCACCTACGAGACTAACACGATCTAATTTGAAATAATCAATCACCGTTGATATGGGCTTTTCCCAGTTATGAATGAATTTTAGGCCGTTTTTTAAAGCAGTTCCTTGGCCAGGGCCATCGAATACAATAATATTGTAATCAATTCCCTTCATAAATCTCATCATTTTAAGCATCTCTTCCATGTAAGAATCATAGCCACCAAAGACAAGTAATGTCTTCGTAGCTCCAGGTGTCAATAATTTTACAGCAGGAAGATACGAGTCTTCATAGGGAATCTTGTAGGATTCATAATCAAAATCATGAAAGCCTTTATAGAACATTTCTCTATATTTTCGATACATTTTTTCTTTATTGGGGTCTGTGGTTGCAAGATAAAATTCTGCAGCTTGATAGTAGACTGAGGCTAAGTCAAAGTCCTTGCTGTCTTCGCGTTTCTTTGCAAAATTGAGCCAAGCTTCATACCAGCTATGGGTGTCTTTTAATTTCGGAATCATCTTTTCCAAGTCAGCTTGTGCTCGATCATCTTCTTGATAATAATCATTGATAAAACGATTAATTTGAAGATTGAACTGTTCGTTATTGACATAGGATTTAAACATATATTGTCCTCCTTCAATTTGGGTATGTGCTTACTATAGAGTATAGTTACTACATAAAAAATAATTAGTATCGCATAATCTGTAAGATATCTTACATGTTATATATGAATTGTTCGAAAACTTACACATAAGGAGCAAGTGGTTAAATGAATGAAGATATCAGAATTTATAAACAAAAATAGCTATTGAGCGAGCTTTAATAGAATTACTCCAACAACATGATTTTAAAGATATTACGATCAAAAAAATCTGTGATCAATCTCTTATCGGACGTTCTACCTTTTATAGTCATTATTTAGATAAGTACGACTTGCTAGAAAAAATAGTTAAACAGTATGCTTGATGTCTATTCAGTGGGTTTTGAAAAATGGCAAAGATGCGAACATCATTTTTCTTTTAGATCAAATGCAAGAATATATTATTAATCAGTTAAAGTCTGACTTGTATCAAGGTTAAATGTTTTAGCTAGTATGAGGGCGGTGAGATTACTTGGTTGATATAGAAAAGAACTTTAAACATAAAGAATATGCACCCCTCGAAGGGATGTGTTTCAAGCTACGAGAAATTGAGCATATCAAGAATCAAGCAAATGATTGGGAGCTAAGACTTCAGTTTATCGAATCCCACACGATTCTTGTTGCGGCAAGCGGTCAAGGCTGGCTAACGATTGATGGGCAATTCACCGAACTTCGACAGGGCAGCGTTTACGTGTGTACGCCAGGAGAACTCATCGAAGCAGCCGCGCACTCCTTTGATGAACGAGGGTTTTATTATCTTCGATTTGATGTTATGGACGATGAGGTATCTTCAGCCCATTCGATGCAGATTATTAAGAAGAACAGCCCGTTTCCGGCTAAAGGGGAAGTTATCGTTACGTCGCCTGTTTCTGTTAATACGTTGTGCGATACCATTAACCAATACTTGCAGGATGAGGATCATTTAAAACGATTTCGCGGGCAAATTCTCTTTCAAGAACTGCTGCATACCATCTTGCAAGATGCCCATCTTGAACAAGGAAACGATTCGGAAACAGCCCTAGACTATATCAAAGGCTATATAGAGCAGCATTACCAGAAAGAACTGACAATCGATCACTTGGCCAAGGTGGGGGGAATGAGTACCCGTCATTTTATGCGATTATTCAAAAAAAGGTATGGCTGCAGCGCGATCGACTATTTGGCAGTGTTCCGAATCGAGCAGGCACAACAGCTGATGAGGTCGGGTGGGCAAAATCGTCTTCGAGATATTGCACGACATGTAGGTTACCATGACGATACTTATTTTCGGCGCAAATTTAAACAGGTATCGGGCGTGCCTCCAGCGGCATTTATGCAGAACAGCAGAAAAAAAATAGTCGCCTACGATTTCCCCAACATTGGACAATTGATTGCGCTTCAAATTAATCCTTTCGCCGCACCAGCCGATCACCCATGGACTGGTTATTACAAGCGAAAGTATCACATGGATGCCGTGCTTCCTCTAAGTTCAAATCAATGGATCAAGAGAGAAGAAATTCGACTTGCTGAACCCGATTTTATTGTTGGTATCGACACTCTGGTATCTCCTGAGGAACAGGAAATGCTGAGGAAAATTGCACCTGCATTTTTTGTACCCTGGGTGAAGAACGATTGGCGTACGCATTTGCGCTTAATTGGGAAATTTCTGGACAAGACCGTAGCAGCCGAGACTTGGCTTGAAAAATATGATCGAAGGGCTCTTTTTGTAAGAGAGCAAGTGAAACATGTATTCAAGGATGATCGTCTCCTCATTCTGAGAATCACCGGTGATCGTTACAATGTTTTGGGCAGTAGAAGCCTAGGCACAGTATTTTACGATGATCTGCATGTTCTGCCTGTGCAAGGCGTCGATCTTTTGAGTCAAAATCAGCAGATAACGCCTGACCAACTAGCGAATTTTGATCCAGATCGTTTATTGCTCATCGTAGACGAGGACATTCAGTCACAATTAAGTTGGCAAACACTCATGAATTCTAAGCTATGGAGTGATTTGAAAGCTGTCAGGAACAGCCGGGTGGACTTCCTTCCCTCATATCCTTGGGTAGAATATACGGCTTTCACTCATGAGCTTATGCTGGATGAAGTTTTAAAGATTTGGCGGGATCGTGCATGAAAAAAAGTCGCTATCGTCAATATTCCGAAATTATAAATTCATCTATACTCCTAATATATGATAATGATAATCAATTTTAATTAGAGGTTGTCATAAATAAATCAAATGATCAGGAGGACCACCGAAGAATGAAGCAACAACGACATATAATCGCAGGTTTAATTATCGTATTGTTCGTCATTGTAAGTACTGCTTGTGGAGCCAATAATGCAGGAAACACAGCTAGCAATTCTGAAAAAGCGAATAAAGGAGCCACTGCTGAGCAGCACGTTATTTCAACTTTAAAAGGGGACCTTAGTATTCCAACGGAGCCCAAAAGGGTCATTGGACTCTCTGTTGTTTACCCAGAGTTGTTATATGCACTTGGCGTTACGCCTGTTGCGGTACAAAACTATCATCCGGATTTCCCATCCTATTTAAAGGAACCGTTTAAAGATACACTGAAGATGGGAATTGCCCAAACTCCTAATTTTGAAGCTATTCTGGCCTCTAAGCCGGATTTAATTATTGCCCCTACGTGGTGGTCCGATAAGGATTATGCTCAGCTTTCCAAAATTGCACCAACGGTGCTTTTACCGCAGCGGGATGATTGGCGTGATGAGTTACGGGATATTGGCAAGGTTCTAGGCAAAGTGGAACAGGCTGAAAAGGTCATTCAGGATTTGCAAACGAAAGAAACTGAAGCGAAGGAGAAACTTCATTCTCTAGTTGGTGACGAGACAGTCATGTACATGATGATTATGGCGAAGGAGATCGTTATTTACGGAGAAAATAGTGATCGGGGAATCTTCATCCATAAGACATTAGGTCTAAAGCCGATTAAAGAATATCCACAGGGTGAGCTAAGTCTATCCATTTCATTGGAAAAAATACCGGAATATAATCCTGACCATATCATTTTGCAGTTAGATGATGACTCCAGTCAAGAAGTTCGGAATAGATATGAGGAAATGCTGAACAGCTCTTTATGGAAAAACATGACAGCCGTGAAAAAAAAACAGGTTCACATGATGGGAGGCAAGGAATGGTTTAGTCTTGGCATGTCTCCATTGGCAGATCTTCATGCTATTAACGATGTCGTTCATGCTTTTGAAAAATAGAGAACAATAATGGGAGTGTATGCTATGGGCACGGTTGATTTTCAACATTTGGAAGAAAAATTTTTCCTTACTTTGAATGAGCTCGATAAAACCGTGCTTACCATCCCTGCATTTGATCTATTAAAAGTTGAAAATATGAATCACTTAATCGACACATACGGCACGCTCATCAAAGCTAAAGAACGTTCAGCAGCAGCAGCTTTTTTTATTAGCTGGTACGCCGGGGTATGCGGTGCGATGCAGCACATGCTGTATCAAGGCAACGTGTTGCTGTTGGATTTATCATTATCTAATTTATCCGTACAATTATATGTAGTTGACGGCTATCCGCTTTTTTCATTTAAAATCAACGAAGTGCGATTTAACCAAATTTCGATAATGGACTGGGATGAGGGGGAGAAGAAATCGCTTGATTCCTTTTACAGGGAACAGGTAACGCCTATAATCCAACTTTTGTCCCAACTGGCCCCCATAAACGCTATTCCATTATGGGGACAAATCGTTAATGCGTTGTATGCTCAAATGGAAGAAGAGTTGGCCGAAGCGTCTGATGAAGAAAGTAGAACCAGGATCATTTCTTTTTTCAAATTGCTCACACACGATGTCGATGCTAGTGCGTTCGGACTCCGTAATAACCCGTTTAATATTAAACCAAATTTCATTGAACACCCAAATATCCCTGATCAAAAAATGTTAGTGAAAACAGCTTGTTGCCTGGCTTATTGCTTGGATCGTGAATTTGGTTACTGTTACGCATGTCCGCGATTAAAAGAAAAGGATCGGGCATTAATGAGAGCGAATGGACGTTGTTGAAAAAACATCTGCTTTGATTGGATAATAACGATTGAAGCTATGGAACTACGATTTTGATGGGCATGTTGCGTACGAACAATATATTTTTACAGTTGTTATATGAATTTCTTCATTTCATTAAATGCTAACTCCCTGTGACCTGCTACCACCTGTTTCTTTAGTAAATACTTTGGTGTAATGGACGCAGCATTGATTAATTCTTGTTGGATTTGTGCGAGTCGGCTAATAGGTACGTATTGATCATCTTCTTGATAATAATCATTGATAAAACGATTAATTTGAAGATTGAATTGTTCATTATTGACATAGGATTTAAACATATATTTTCCTCCTTCAATTTGGGTATGTGCTTACTATAGAGTATAGTTACTACATAAAAAATAATTAGTATCGCATAATCTGTAAGATGTCTTACATGTTATATATGAAGTGTTCGAAAACTTACACATAAGGAGCAAGTGGTTGAATGAATGAAGATATCAGAATTTATAAAACAAAAATAGCTATTGAGCGAGCTTTAATAGAATTACTCCAACAACATGATTTTAAAGATATTACGATCAAAAAAATCTGTGATCAATCTCTTATCGGACGTTCTACCTTTTATAGTCATTATTTGGATAAGTACGACTTGCTAGAAAAAATAGTTAAACAGTATGCTTCTGATTTTAAAGTTGAAATTAAGCAGCGTTTTGATTCCACGGAAGATGGCAAGGTGGCAAACGCCATAGAACTTGTAACCGATAATATGATTAAGAATAAGCTCGAAATTTCAACATTGTTAGCCGTTCATGAAGTGACAGCAGATCTACGTAAGGAATTTGAACAAATTTTGTTTAGGACTTGCTTAGATTATTTAAAGCAACAGAATTCTTCAACTTCGATCGCATTAGAGTATTTAGCAGAACTATATGCTGCTAACTCAATGATGTCTATTCAGTGGGTCTTGAAAAATGGCAAAGATGCTAACATCATTCTTCTTTTAGATCAAATGCAAGAATATATTTTTAATCAGTTAAAGTCTGATCTATATACAAGTTAGCACACGGGGAGTATGGGTTGCAGGAATAAACAATGAAGATCTATTTTGTGAAATGCAAAATAACACTTTGTTAAAGTTCAATCACGAATTAACAAAGTGTTATTTTAAATAATCTTCTCGTTCACAACATTGTTTCACCAAAGGTAACTTACCGGAACTTTAACTTTATAATCCTTGGGTAAGTCCTAATATCTGATCATTCACATGTACATTACTTAATCCCCCGTGATAACAAACTACGGATGCAATGTCGAGATCCAAATACTTTTTTAATGAGAGATGAGCTACTTTTATATCGGGTGTGGTCGGGACATGAATTCCCGCGAGAATCCCGTTTACACTGTACATCGAATCCCCGGCAATAAGAGTTTTACTTTGCCTTAAATAAAGGCTGATATGACCCGGAGTATGCCCAGGCGTATGGATGACGCGAATCCTGCCGCAAAACGGCAGTTCCTGACCATCTATTAAGGTATCGTCCACTTTGCCCTTCGGGGGATTCACAAGGTGACCATCTTTTAAAAGAGGGATCTCCCCCTGAATATACGGCTTATCCAGTTCGTGTGCATAGACTTTAATATGACTGCCACACTCCTGCAAAATCTCAGGAAGACTTCCTATATGATCCACATCTTGATGCGTCAAAATCACAGCTTTTAGTTGGTCAAACGACACGCCTACCTTTTCCATAGCCACGCGTAAATCTTCCATTTGCCCAGGGAGTCCTGTGTCTATTAAAACAGCCATTTCTTGATCCCACAAAAGAATAGGGTGAATCATATTCCCATGAAAATCTAGCTGAAGCATTTCTACCCCCTGTGAAATTTCCATAATATCGGGCCTCCGTACAATGTAATTGCCACCCATGCTAGAATAGGTTCATGGGGCGAATCCAACTCTATAGCGTTGCCGTTCCTTAATGTCAATGGATACGGTGCGAATGGATGTAATAGGAACAACAAGCGTCTGATATTGCGTAACGTATTTAACGAACTTGTCGTCAATCTGATCCAATATCCCGTCGCATACATTTGTCCCATCTATAAAATGAATAGTTACTTCCTTGCCTTGTAAGCTTGCTAACATGATATCACCTCGTATTATTTCTTGAAGTTTCTTGCAGATCATTAGGTTTTGAGCATACTTTACAAAGAAGTTATCACTTGATCAATAACACCATATTCCAGTGCCTCCTGAGCGGACATGTAAAAATCCCGGTCCATATCTTTTTCGACTTTTTCAAAAGATTGCCCGGTCCGTTCAGCTGTGATACGGGTTGCCTTTTCACGCGTCCATAAAATTCGTTTTGCGCTGATCGCAATATCGCTGGCCTGACCTTGTGCGCCGCCGTGCGGCTGATGGATCATGATTTCACTGTTCGGCAACGCCGAACGTTTCCCTTTGGCGCCCGCCAGCAAAAGGATCGCGCCAAACGAAGCAGCAAATCCCGTACATATCGTGTGCACATCGGGTTTGATGTACTGCATCGTATCATAAATGGCAAATCCTGCGGAAGTAGAGCCACCCGGGCTGTTGATATACATGTAAATTTCTTTTTCCGGATCTTCTGCCGCCAGGAACAATAATTGAGCAATAATACTGTTAGCCAAATGGTCATCAATGGCTGCCCCGACAAACACAATACGATCCTTTAATAGTCTGGAATAGATATCGTACGATCTTTCACCTTGAGCAGTTTGCTCGACAACATAAGGCACATAAACACTCATTTTTTATACCCCCAATTTCCTGTTTCCAGTTGATTTCTCCTTGTAAACGAACCGAGGCCATAAAAAGATACGGAGGTTTCAATGGGAAAACGATTTACGTAAATGGTGTAACTTTTACAACCACTTGTTCGTTTACATTGGAGGTAGCAAATGGCTTTGCTCTAGGAAAGGGCAGAATAAGACCGTGGAGGAGAGGACCTATGCGCATAGATGATTCTATACAAATGACAGATAATATAATAAACATCGAGAACTTGGAGGAATTACAGGCGGTCCTGAAACGTTACTGTCTGTCGCTTACGAAATCAAATTGGGATGCGGAAGAACTGGCTCAGGACACTTGGATCAAAGCATTAGGTAAGTTAAATAGCTTCGAGCATACAAATCCCGAAGCGCTTTTGCTACGGATTGCTAAGAACACCTGGATTGATGACATACGGAGAAAAGCAGTCTACACTCGGATATTGAATAGGGAACAAGCGAAAGTAACTGTACCCGATCATGGATCTTTTGAAATCGAGATAGCGTTGCATTCCTTAATGAATCATTTATCTCCGCTTCAGAGAACTGTTTTTTTGCTGCGAGATGTGTTTGGATATTCGATTCGTGAGACATCCGACATGCTTGAAACAACGGAGGGAGCGGTAAAAGTTGCACTCCACCGGGCACGAAAATCGCTTGGAGCAGTCAGGGAGGATCTTCTCAAAGGAGAGTTATCCTTACCGGAAAGTGAAAACTCGAAAACTTTTCTGAGAGCGTTGACGGCGGCATATCAGATGGGAGATATTGCAGCAATGGTTATGCTCTCCCATCAGGATGAAATGGAGCCGGACGTGGTGATCGGAATCGTCAATCATAAGCTGCACCGGAGTCTCGCTACAATAAAACAAACGCATTCCCATACCATGAGTATGATAGCGGCGTAGTTTGTTTTTCTTACCATCGTAGTATCATAGGATATAGCACTCAATTTTTCTGAATCGGGTGAAAGTAGGGTACTGATCATGAATTCTAACAAAATAAATTTGGAGCAGTGGAATCGCAAAGAACATTTTGATCAGGAAGACAACGTACCATTGGCTGTTTTAAGCGAGGATAAAGTAATGATAAAGCAAGAATTGAAAATCGAGGGCATTCCGGCAATTTTGTGGGGTGGTGAATCAGATAAGATATTTATAGCTATCCACGGTAATATGTCAAACAAGGCAGATGATGTGATCATTATATTTGCAGAAGAAGCAACGGCACAAGGGTATCAAGTCATTAGTTTTGATTTGCCTGAACATGGTGATCGCAAAGAAGAAGCGTACGTCTGTAAAGTTCAAAATTGTGTTCATGATCTTGACATAATCATGCGTTACACACAAAAGCAATGGGATGACATTAGTATTTTCGCTTGTAGCATGGGTGCGTATTTTAGTTTGCTTGCTTATAATCATCTCCCACTAAAACAATGTCTGTTTCTTTCTCCAGTGCTAGATATGGAGAGAATAATCAAAAATATGATGACATGGTTCAGTGTAAGTGAGGATAGATTAAAAGTTGAAAGAGAAGTATCTACACCCATTGGGCAAACACTTTATTGGGATTATTACTGTTATGTAAAATCACATCCGGTTGATACATGGAATAAGCCAACTGCCATTCTTTATGGTACTGAAGATGACTTGTGTGAATATGATGTCATATCTACGTTTGCAAGCCGATTTCATTGCCATCTAAAAGTGATGGAACATGGAAAACATTATTTTCACACCAAAGAGCAACTACAGTTTTATAGGCAGTGGTTGAAAGAACAATTATTCGCAAAATAAGTAAATGGGAAGCAAGGGGTTAATCTCACTGCTTCCCATTTAACGTACCTTCCAGCGCCGTATTTATCTTCAAAAGGTTACAAATAAGTAGCTGGTAAGTGAGTGTTTGAGATTGGAAAAAAGTTGAACCATGTGAAAGAGAATGATTTAGTATTATTGATAACGATGCAAGAAGTCATCAACTAATTTGGCGTTTGTCATCTGAATTACGGACTGATTTTCCAGTTCCTCGGCCATATCATCATCCGTCATGGACACGAAAAAAATAATATCTTCTTTGGATTGGCCGAATTGATTAAAAAGTACATCGTCTGTTTCCTTAACTACTTTGGCCATAATTTTTATCATTTCATCTTTATAGTCAAACACATTTTCGGTTGCATACAGAAATTTGCTAATATGATTGAGATGTGTTGTATCGCCATATTGATATTCGCTTAATGCCCATCTATAATAATTTTCATCTTCCTTGCTGTTGCACAGGTCTTGGGCTTTCATGTTTGTGATATGTCTAACAAGTGATTCCTCCGTATTAACAGCAAGAAACAAGGTGATAAAATCGCTGTCTGTGCCAAAAGCACAAGCGTAAACCTGCTCATTCTTCACTTCTTCCAATATGCTTTTAAGATCATCCAAAAATCCTGCCCTAAATCTTTCCTCAAATTCACTTAGAAAGTTGCTCATCTGATTCATATACTCCTTAATGTCTCTTTTGGTAAACTTAGATTATCAGATTTCTCTAATTAAAGTTAGTTGGAGTTTGTTCAATTAACTGGCAAAAAAAATTTTTAGAAACCCGTTCATTTGTTTAAAAAAAAGTTGTTATAATTGTTAGATCAGTGTGTAGAGATATTGGTACTAGTTTTAATGACCAAAAATATATGTCGCATGATACGTCTACCATCTGAAATATTTTTATTTCGGAGGGAAACAATATGTATAAGGAAGAAAGACTGCCTCAAAACGCAAAAGAAGGTATATTATTTTTATTGATTATTTCAATTATTTCAGTAAACACGATCGCCCCGATTATTATGGGATTGGAGCGCGGCTTTAGTAAAGAAAATTATTTAGAAACGCTAAAGATTATTCCGTTTATGTGGATTATCGTTGTTTTGTTAGTAAGATTGGTTGCGGGACCGTTAGTGGGTAAAGTGATACCCAAATTCGTAGGACAAACAGATGGATTTAATGCTAGAGTTTTATTGAATACTTTATTGAATGTTACGGTCTTATCTGTTCTTCTAACCATTATAGGAACTTGGGTTGGTACGAAACAAATAAGCCTAGAACCTTTTCAGAACTTCTTTCATAGTTGGTTTAGAAATTTTGGTGTAGCATTTTGGATTGAGCTATTGATTGCTCAGCCAATAGCAAGATTTGCAATGAAAAAAATACACGCAAGACAGGCTATCCAAGAAAGAGTGTAAATCCGTAACACGATACCAAAGTCATAATAAAAAACCGCATAACAACGTGGTTTTTCGTAAATCGGTAAAGTTACAAACCATGTAGAAAAAGCGCTGGTCCCAGGCTGGAACCAGCGCTTTTTCGCGTTTCGGATTACGAACTTTCATCAGGCCAAGCAGGCCGGGTTGGCGACTTATTTCCTAAATGACGCTTTGCCGTCCGTTCGCCTCTATACTTACTGGGCCGTTAAAATCAGTGGTCCGTCCGACGTAACTGCGATCGTATGCTCATATTGCGCTGACAACTTGCCGTCGGCCGTTCTCGCCGTCCACTGATCATCGTCGATCGTGATACGGAACGTACCTTGGTTGATCATCGGTTCAATCGTAAACACCATGCCTTCCTTTAACCGAATGCCTTTGCCGGCTACGCCGATATGCTCGTAGCTTGGCTCCTCGTGCAGGCTCCGCCCGATCCCATGCGCCAGCAGATCGCGTACGACCGAAAACCCGTTTGATTCCGCATGCTGTTGAATCGCCGACGTTATGTCGCCGAGCCGGCCCCCCGGGAGTGCCCGGGCGATCCCCAGATCCAAGCATTCCTTTGTCACCTTCATTAATTTTTGCGCTTCCGGCCGGATATTGCCCACCGCATAGCACCAGCACGAATCGCCAAACCATCCGCCGTATTCCACGACGATGTCGAGCTTCAGCAAGTCGCCGTCCATAAGCGCCTGGTTCGAAGGAATGCCGTGGGCCACCACATCGTTGACCGAAATGCAGGTTTCGGCGGGGAAACCGTTGTACCCTTTCGTAAACTGCTTGCCGCCCAGCTTGGTGATGTGTCTGGCAACAAAGTCATTGATTTCCCGGGTGGTGATCCCAGGCTCGATCAGTTTGGCCACCTCGCGGTAGCAGTCCGCAACGATTTGGCTCGCCGGCTTCATTTCTTCGATTTCCCTAGGTGATTTTAGAATGATCATCTTTGTCTATTCGCTCCTTATCAATTCTATAATTTTAAAAACCGGGCGATATCCATGGCCTCCTCGTGCAGCTTTCCGCGGCGAAGCGAAAGCGAGGCGCAGCCGACCAAGGCGGCCAGCAGCATTTCCGCGCGCTGTAGCGGATACGGCGGCTCCGCCGCGTTTCCGCCGGAAGCGGCAGTCCCGTCCACCGCATGACCGGTTTCCAGCAGCGCGGCAAGCGGCGCGAGCACCTCCCGGCGAAAGGCGGCCGAGAGCGGGGCCGAGCGCGCTTCAGGCAGCGAGGCAAAGCCCTCACCGGCCAGCTTATGCAGCAGGTACAGGGCGTGGTCCTCCGCCCAAAGCTGCAGCAGCCGAATGCCGGCGACGGCGACGGGGCCAAGCTCTGCGGCAGCGGCCGGTTCGCGGCTTTCGCTTTGGGAATCCGCGGCAGCCGAGTTCCCGGTGTCCGCCGCAGCAGCCAAGCCGAAATGCCAGCCCGTTGGCGCCTCCCCCGAAGCCGAAGCGCGCGGGGCCTCCAGCCATCCCCCGGCCCGCTCCAACGCGTCCCATAGCAGATCGTGGAGCAAATTGCCCTTATTGCTGTAATAATGGTATACCGTGCCATAGCCGAGTCCCGCCTGCACAGCCACATCGCGGATTTCCAGTAAAGGCCCTTTATTCAAAAACACATCGGCAGCGGCTTTCCGGATTTGCGCCAGACGCCGCAGCCGGATCTCTTCGTTTTGTTCCTTCGTGCGTGGAGACATCTCGTCCGTCACCTCTTTTATTTTTGACCTTCTCTTATGTCAATATAAAACATCGGCTTGCAAATAACAAGAGTCGGGCAAACAAAAGTCCCGGCAACACCTCATAAACGAATGAAGATCAGTTATATATCAGCTCAATTTTAATGGTTGGATTGTACTGATATCATTTAGCTGGTCCCAGGTGAGCAGAAGTTATGCTATACTTGCGAAGTAAAAGGGGGTGCCTACTGATGGAGAATCTATTGGGATTGTCTGTGACTTCTTACACTCATGCAAAGCCAATTATTAGGAAAGCGTTACTTTGTATGGGGCGAAACAATTTTTAACGCTGAACAAGCTTTTTTAATATTTTTGGCTTTGCACCTTATTTTAAAGAATCAAAATAAGGGGCGAGCAAAATTGAAATATACGAATGCTACAAAAGTTTTACCTCAAAAACTAATTATGGAAATTCAAAAATATGTTCAAGGAGAGACTCTGTATATTCCCAAGCCAAAAACGGAATATATGAATTGGGGCAGTTTGAGTGGCGGGAGAAGGTTGCTTGAACAGCGAAATGCCGCAATCAGAAATGCTTTTCAAAATAGCAGCAGTATCGAGCAATTAGCTAAGGAGTTTTTCCTCTCTACCGAAACCATTAAGAAAATAGTTTATTCACATAAAAATACCTAGTTTGTAAAGTGGCGTGGTACTCTACCCGCATAAATGAATTTAATTTTGGCCTCATAACGTGGTGAGCTTAGGGCGTGATCGGATGATCGCTGTGAACGACCAATCCGGTCACGTCTTTTTTATTTGGTAAAAGGTTTGATGTGTGTTCTCGCATTATCTCCCACATCCAGATTCCGAAATACGTTTTTGGCATTTCATTTTCTCTCTTGAACTTTTTACATACCGTTCTTGATCCCAAAATTCCGCTCACCCTCCCTCAATGATCCAACAGACCCATTCTATTTCAAAGGCTGTACTTCATTTTTTTATTATTGTTTTTATGCCAAAAATGATTCTAAATCGTTGTTTTCATTTATAAAGCTTATTTTAATCTTTAAAATATGAATATAAACGACAGCAACAATTGAAATATGTATTGATTCATTGTCTTTAAAACAAGAAAGCGGGGAAACGATTACTATGGGGGAGCAAAGAAGTAGAAGTAGACATCTGATTGATCCAGAAATTATCAGTGCAGTTGATTTAATACCAATAACCGACCTTACCGAATCTACACTAATGGAAGCACGTAAAAATCAATCTCAAATGATGCAACAAATAGATGTAACGCAGATGTTCCCTATTACATTAGAAAAAAAGGTTGTGCCAAGCTATTTTAGGGGTCCAGATATTCAAATAGAAATCATTAAGCCCTCACAATCAAAGCATCATAAGATGCCTCTATATTATTCGATACACGGAGGCGGGATGGTCTTAGGAAGTCCAGTCGTGGATCGTCCTGCTAATGCATCTCTTGCTTCACAACATGGTTTTTGTTGTGTATCTGTGTACTATCGCCTAGCACCAGAGCATGTACAGCCAAGTCAGTTACAGGATTGTTATTCGGGCCTAAAATGGTGTATTGAACATGCGGAAGAGTTAGGGATAGATACTCAGAAAGTTGCCGTAGGGGGCAGCAGCGCTGGCGGCGGATTGGCGGCTGGCCTAGCCTTGTACATTCGTGATCAGAAGGAATTCGAAATCCATCATCTAAGATTAATGAGGCCAATGCTAGATGATCGCACAAGCACCGCACCAGAGCATCCATACTCAGGAGAGTTTATTTGGACAAAACAAAGCAACTATTTTGGCTGGAAATCTGTATTGGGGGATGAACCGGGTCAGGAGGAGGTAAGTGAGTATTATGTGCCGGCCCGTGCTAAGTCATTGGCCGGATTACCACCGACTTATATAAATATAGGTACCCTTGATTTATTCATTGATGAGGCCTTAGTTTTTGCAAAACAACTGGCCTTTGATGGTGTCTTAGTGGAATTACATGTCTATCCCGGGTACCATCATATGTCTCCCGCGTTTCCGGATGCGCATTTTTCAAAAGAAGGGGCTAGAACAAGTGAATACGCCTTACTGAAAGCTCTGGAGATATTTGATATAAATTCTAATGAGTATAATGCTAAACTCTAATAAGGTACGATTACAGTAAATAAAGCACTGATGGAGAATATCCATCAGTGCTTTTTCATACCTACAACTACGGAAGTGGTGATGTCCCATGACAACGAGCAGCAAACCGAATAGACTAGCCAAGGAAAAATCACTTTTTGCTACAGCATGCTCACAATCCAGTAAATTGGTTCCCTTGGTCAGATGAGGCTTTTGAAATTGCTAAGCGTAATAACAAGCCCATTTTCCTATCTGTCGGCTATTCCACTTGCCATTGGTGTCACGTTTGCTTAAGCTTCAAAAGAAAAACCCTTACTGAATAAGGGTTTAGTTAAATTGAATAGATACATTCAGATTGTTCGTACCTTTATCGTAGATATACTCTATTCTAGAGATGATCATTTTTGCAATCATATTCTTATCATTTTCAGTTGCAGATTCAGAAGACCAAATGTCTTTAAATGACTTTATTAATTTCATCCGTTCTTTATTCTTCTCTCTGCTGTCGTAGTTTACCTCATAACGATGGACCGCTAATTCGGATTCGAGAGCAGATACTTCTTGTTGCCGTTTAACTTTACGCTCCTCATACTCTTCTCGTGTATATTCTCTAACTTTTCGATTACATCAGTGTTTATGTAATTATCACTATCAATAATTCTCTGTTCGTAATCGGCTATCTCCCAATCTATAAAGTCAGTAAGGACATTAACCTTCACGCCACTGTTGTTACAATAGTTGCCCAAGTGGTCGTATTTATTACAGGCCTTAAGTGAGTTAGTGGTATAACCATCAGATTATAACGCATCATTTTCTTTCATTTCCCACAAAACACTAGGCCAGACAGGGCATATGTCCCTGCCTTTATTTTTCTCTAACATGGCTAATAATTTCATGTGTTCTTCCTCAGTTTTTACAGCGGCATGACAGTTTTCTACAATGCCCCATTCTTCTCGTGGGTTGATAACCAGTGGTTGAGATTTCTTTTTTGTGACCAGATCCTTTTGTTTTGTTCGAATTTATTTTCCCTGTATCGTATTTGAGTGCCATAATCCATTTTTAGGTCCGGGACCGGGAATGCTACGTCTATTAAAATCCCAGCCAATTGTTTCTAAGCTTTTACCTCCAAAAATCCTGGATTTCATTTCTTGGTAGATAACATTTTTTTAGGAACGACATCAAGCCCTTTTATTGCTGCAACATAAACAAAAGGGAGAGGAGCCGGTCCATTTGTCCATTTGCCAAGCCTTGCTCCGACTTTCTTTCCGCGTTGCAAATTTTTCGTAGTTATCTTATATTCCTGACGAGCAAGTAGTCCTCTTACATCCACAAGCAGATCGTCAGTATCATCAACGAGGTTATATATTTTTTCAGGTGTGACTATGTACGTCTCACTATCACGGAAGATACGTTTTATCTTTCCTTGATCCTCAAGTTCCCCTCTGCCAAGACGCTGATAATCAACTACAAGAACAGCATCATAAATACCTTCCTCGACGTCAGACAGCAAACTCTTAAATTTAGGTCTGTACTCTATTGTTTCAGAACTGGCTATTTCAACGTATTCAACATACTTCCATCCATGCTTCACACATATCTTTCTCAAGACGAAGCGGTGCTTTTCAAGATCTGTATCTTCTTCTCCGCGGTTTTTTCGAAGATAAAGAGCGACGTATTTTATTATGTATGAAGTATTATCCATAACAAGACACCTTACCAATTGTAATGACACAATATAACGTTTAGAAAAATAATTAATAATTTTTTGTTAATTATTCGAAGTAACTATAAATCATTAGATTTTCAATAGTGTATTCTTATAACATGGAAAACAAAGAGAGAGCAGCACCCGACACGCCAATATACCTGTTTGACGGTGGTAGGCGTAAGACGAGCGACACCAGTTAGCCCCTTGCTATAAGACCAAGGGTAGGACAAGCGGGCATTCTATTCCTTGTGGGGCAATACATAAGGCAGGAGGGAGCCGAAAGGCGCTAGGCGTGCTATATATCCCTTGACCACATAAACATTACTCCATTCTTGCTAATGTGCGTCTGACGAGCGCATTCCTCATGCATGGTGATCCTAGCCGCTAAAGAGTGGATCAGGAGCGCAGCCGGGCGCGTAAGCAAGTACCGGATTCCAACAAAGCTTATATCATTACCTGTAAGCCCAGGCTGTACGAAACGCGTTCGTGCGGTCTGGCGGGGTTTGATGCAGAATGCGAGGTGCACTGCGGGGGTCAGATCCCCACGTCCTGGTTCAAATCCGGGCTTCTGCTAACATGGAATCAAAACCCATTTTTTTGTTGAATAATTACAATAAAAGACTTATAATGTAAATGTCATTATTACCTGTAAAAACTTTATCGATCATGAATACTCTAATAGTTTCTATACATACTAGTTGATTGATAAAGTACACAGGATAAAAAATCAAAGAAAGTGGGCTTATGAGTATGAAGAACATTAAAAAAGCTTCTGTAGTATCTGTTTTGTCTCTAGCTCTTGCAATTCCATTATCTGCTTCAGCAGCAGCTACGGATGTTGCACCAGCTGCAACTGACTCAACAGCAGTTTCCCAATCTGCAAACACATCGACCGATGTGAATACACCAAAGGCGGGAGATCATGTTATTACTCCTTATGCCACTAAATCGGTGGTTGATAGAACTCTCCGCAACACAGAACTTACAGAAAATTTCGATATACCCTCAGGTTATGGCTATGTTAAAGTATGGATACGTAATGACGGTAAGCAGCCAATTAAATTTTCGGTAAACAGAGGCTCAGAAACAGGTACACAAATGTTGTCTGGAACTGTAGAACCTGGTCGCACTTACAGTGAAATTAGCTCAAGCGCTTGGCCTGGTGCTAATAAGTATTATGTATCTCTTTCCTCGGGTAAAGCATACATGGAGGGCGAGCTTTCAGTTCGTATAGGCACTTCACGAGGAGAACTGTAATAATCACATTATAGTTATTTAAATGCAGTGAGGAGGTCGGCTATCGTGCCGACCTTTTTAGTTTCTTCAATATCAGTATTATGCACGGTTAGCTTAATGGTAGAGCACAGGCGGGCCCGATTGTAAGTTGATGTGTATGACCGATAACTTGACCGTGGTTAATGAATAAGCAGCCCCAAACTCCACATACTTACTAAATAACATACGAAGGAGTTGTTTTATCATGGCAGATGTTTTCCCCCACACTATTCATGACTTGGAGAGAGGTAAGTACAGTATAATTACTATACCAAAAGATAAAAAAGCGGAATTCGAATATACTGTAAATGCAGACCGGCCACAAGGACTCGCCATCTATGATTTTAATCACATCAACATAAAAGAATATCTCAGTACCGATAATTTTCCAAGTAATGAGAGTATTCAACGAACTGATCATGATGCAACGTACTACCTCGCGGGTTTCTCTTTTTATCCTGCTCCGATTCCTAATGGGGAATGGATTCAGAGTAAAATGAAAATAGAAAGTTCAGACGGACATGATTTGCATATCGGATTTGATGATTATATGAATGATGGAGATTATAATGACATAGTTGTAGTTGTAAAAATAAATTGATAATTTTCCACGTGGTTGATTTTAAATAAACGGAATCGTCCGAGCACCTCAAAAATATGAGGGGCTTTTTTTGTTGTCTGAAGACAAAAAGGAGATCTGAGTCATGAGCGAGTTCACTGGCATCATTGACGAGCACAGTGAATGGCTAATGCAACATTACAAGATCGCACCAAACATTATAAGCAGATCAGTGCAAGTTCGACTCATTGTTGATGGTAAGGAGTATGCAGGCGGTCTTGATTACGCTCGTAAAAAAGGAGAGTGAGTGACTGTGAACGAGACTGTTAGGTATTACTTGAGATGTCCACGGGCGTGGTTAGGTGCAGTCATTGGTGTCGTGATACCTGCCATCGCTTTGAGATGAAGAAGGTCGATCCTTTCCACAAGTCTAAAAGTCTAAGGAGTGGTGCAAGTGTCGTGAAGCAATCCTAAAGGGCGTGGGTTCAATTCCCACACCGTGCACCTAAATTAAGGATGAATGAGAGTGGCGTATATGCGCTGCTCTTATTGTTTTCACAATATAAATAAGAAGAGGAAGTGTTTTGTAATGAGTACAG
Organism: Paenibacillus sp. FSL P2-0322; assembly: GCF_037975315.1. Lineage (NCBI taxonomy): Bacteria > Bacillati > Bacillota > Bacilli > Caryophanales > Paenibacillaceae > Paenibacillus > Paenibacillus sp. FSL P2-0322. The sequence goes on from NZ_CP150243.1 coordinate 2,740,570, forward strand.
AGGCAAGCGCAGTACGTAATGGCGGATATGGGTATCTTGGTTCGGATAATATTTTTAAGGTGTTAAATACCGAGGCTGAGGCCCTTAAATATAGCCCCACTGGTAGAGTAGTTAGCTTTGATGATCCACACGCATACGGCAACCCTGTCGTGCCCACAGGCACGGGTGAATACGACCAGTTGGCTATTAAGTTGGATGCGGATGGTACGCTGACTGAGAGTGAAGGTTTGACGGCTCCGGCCCATATCGGCAAGCTAGTCAAAGAACTACAGTAATGAAGTGTAAAGCGAAGGGGTGAAATAGTTTTATTCTCGACCTAATTGTTTAAAAACGATAGAATCTTGATGATCAATAAATTACATCAAGGGAGATGTCTTCATGAATAATAGGGCACGAGATATTTTAACTCCTGCAGAAGTACTATCAGCGGACGCAGGCTGCTGTTGAAGCCGCGTTGGAGAAATACAGGATATACAAGTACCTCAGTGTTGAAGAACGAGAAGCTGGCACGACAGCCGCATATAGCGACATACCGCGTAGTAGCCCGACGAATGTTACTAGCGATCAGACAGCTAATATAGCTATATATAATGTAGATTCTCAAGCGTATCGCGAGGAATATTGTAAACGGGTGGGAAGAGCTGTGAAGCGTATGCCCAAGATGGAAAGTTTTCTGATTGAGTCGCGGTACATGACAAAGGAATATGATTACATTACAGATCAAAGGGGTACAGTTTTGTGTTTCAGCCACCGATCAGTGAGCCAACATACAGGAAAATCAGATGGGGAGCATTTTATAAACTTGCACTTGATTTGAAAATTATAGTAGAAGGAGGAGGGGCGTGTGGGAGCTAAAGAAATAGTACATCATGAGAACGAAGACAATCCCCCTCCAGAAATAAGTTTCAATGATGAAGGGCAAAAGATTTTGAAGTACCGGAGTCATGGAAATAACATAACAGCAACCGTTCTGAACCAGCCCTCATAAGAAGCGATTAAAGCAGCCAACAAGGTATACAATGAGTTATTCTATAAATTCAATCCACAAGACCTCGTTTGAGGTCTTTTAGTTTTGTTATGAAATGGTTATATTGAAAGTGTAAGAATGAATACAAGCCTTTGGGAGGTTTAACGATGAGAGAGTTTATTGAAGGCAAGGAACGGAAGGCTAACCGCTTAATAAATGAAAAGTCTCCATATCTACTGCAGCATGCTTATAACCCAGTTGATTGGATGGCTTGGGGGCCCGAAGCCTTTCAAAAAGCCTCTCGGGAGGGTAAACCTGTATTTTTGTCAGTAGGCTATTCCTAGTGAGGCTTAAATCAACTTGCCATTGGTGCCATGTAATGGGGAGAGAATCTTTCGAGGATGAAGAAGTAGCTGAGGTATTAAACAGGGATTACGTATCCATTAAGGTGGATCGTGAAGAACGTCCGGATGTGGATCATATCTATATGTCCATCTGCCAGACGATGACGGGGCATGGAGGCTGGCCACTGACGATATTGATGACGCCGGATCAGAAGCCTTTTTTTGCGGGGACGTATTTGCCCAAGGAGCAGAAATTTGGCCGTGTCGGACTGTTGGAGCTGCTGGACAAGGTGGGTACCCGGTGGAAAGAACAGCCCGAAGAGCTGGTGGAGCTGAGTGAGCAGGTGCTTACCGAGCATGAGCGGCAGGACTTGCTTGCAGGTTATCGCGGTGAACTGGATGAACAGAGCTTGAATAAAGCTTTCCATGAATACAGCCACACCTTCGATAAGGAATATGGCGGCTTCGGGGAAGCTCCTAAGTTTCCTTCTCCGCATAACCTGTCTTTTTTGCTGCGATATGCACAGCATACGGGAAATCAACAGGCACTGGAAATGGCAGAGAAGACGCTGGATGCGATGTCCCGGGGCGGAATCTACGACCATATAGGCATGGGGTTCTCACGATACTCCGTGGACGAGAAATGGTTGGTGCCGCATTTTGAAAAAATGCTGTATGACAATGCTCTGTTGGCCATCGCGTATACAGAGGCTTGGCAGGTGACAGGCAAGGAACTGTACCGACGGATTACAGAACAAATCTTTACATATATCGCAAGAGACATGACGGATGCAGATGGTGCCTTTTATTCGGCGGAGGATGCGGATTCCGAAGGAGAAGAGGGGAGATTCTACGTCTGGGACGACTCTGAGGTAAGGGCTGTACTAGGCGATGAGGATGCCGCCTTTTTCAACGATTTGTATGGAATTACACCTTACGGAAATTTTGAAGGCCACAACATTCCAAACCTGATTGATATCAATCTGGAAGCCTATGGGATCAAGCATGACTTGACTGAGCAGGAACTGGAGCAGCGGGTTAGTGAGCTACGCGCCAAGCTGTTTGCTGCCAGAGAGCAACGTGTTCATCCTCACAAGGATGACAAGATTTTGACCTCGTGGAACGGGTTGATGATTGCTGCTCTGGCGAAGGCGGGACAAGCTTTTGGAGACACGAGATATACAGAGCAAGCTCGGAAGGCTGAGACGTTTTTGTGGAACCATTTGAGACAGGAGAACGGACGGCTGTTGGCACGTTATCGGGACGGAGAAGCAGCTTATCCCGGTTATGTAGATGATTATGCTTTTTATGTGTGGGGCTTGATCGAGTTATACCAGGCGACCTTCGATATAGAGTATCTGCAACGGGCGTTGACGCTCAATCAAAATATGATCGATTTGTTCTGGGATGAGGAACGGGACGGATTATTCTTTTATGGGTCAGATAGTGAGCAGCTAATTGCCAAGCCTAAAGAAATCTATGACGGTGCGATTCCGTCGGGTAACAGCATCGCGGCCTATAATTTTGTGAGGCTTGCGCGGCTAACGGGTGAATCTCAATTAGAGAACTATGCAGCCAAGCAGTTTAAGGCTTTTGGCGGTATGGTTGCTCATTACCCGTCAGGCCACTCCGCGTTACTCAGCGCGTTGTTGTATGCGACGGGAACGACGAAGGAGATTGTGATTGTAGGTCATAGGGACGATCTGCAGACCGTACAGTTCATTCAGGCAGTTCGAGCTGGGTTCAGGCCGAATACGGTCGTTATTTTGAAGGATGAAGGACAGTCGGAGATTGCAGAGACGGTTTCTTATATCCGTGATTACGATCTTGTGGAAGGCAAACCAGCCGTATATGTGTGTGAGCATTTTACCTGTCAGGCACCTGTTACCAGGCTTGAAGATCTGAAGGTGTTGTTGGATTGAACTGAATAAAGCGATCAAACCTAATCCCCTTGGGGGTAGTAAGCATATGGTGATTATCGAAAATGACCCTATGTTTGCTACCTTCAAGGGGATTATTTTCATGTTAAGAGGTAGGTATAGTGAAATGAAACTAATATTTTCTTAACATGTGCTACGCATTTTTTTTAATATTTTTTAGGTATATTATATCAAAGAACCGGTTCCGACCAGCCTTGCTGTTTTCGAAAATAAGTACATATACCTATTTAACTAGCGTGTTTATATCTTTTATGTCCAAGCGTTTTAGCAGCAGATGTGAAAAATGTGAAAGAGAGTCTGTCGGGTGATTGTCATCATCGGCAAGACGAAGAGGTTCACCATAGGTTAGGAAATCTAGGTAATGAAATGGAGATGTTTATTAATGAAGAAGTTATCAGGAAAAAAGTGGCTAGTCGCAAGGATGCTCAGCAAAAATTTTAAAACGAAGCTAATGGTCGCCTTTATTGCCTTTCTGATTTTACCGTCCATGATCGTGGGGGCTTTGTCGTTTGTGAGCGCCAGTCAGCAGATTCGAAACCAGATTGAAGAAAGTGCCGAGCAGGCTATCATCCGCACTAATTTTATTATTGATAGTACTATCGAACCCAAGGTACATGACGCAGAATATTTTGCAGAAAGACTAAAAGGCAATCGGGTAGAGACGGAGGAACAAGCGGCCAAACTGGAAGAGTTTTTTAAGCAATATGCTGCACTTCATCCTGAAGCAGAATCCATCTCTTATGGTACGAAGGATGGTAAATTTATAACCTATCCACAGAAGCAATTACCGGACAATTATGATCCACGGGTCAGACCTTGGTACGATGAAGCGATAAAAGAGCAAGCAAAGACAGCGATTAGTTCTCCCTATCTTTCGGCAAGCTCGAAGCAAATGACGGTTACGGTGTCCCGGGCAACGTCAGATGGATCGGGTGTTATTGGCATTGACCTGAAAATTAGTGGTATTAAAGAGACGTTGAACAATATTAAAGTAGGTCATGAAGGTTATGCCATATTGCTGGACAGCAACCATACCTACATTGTACATCCGACGAAGGAAGCAGGCACCAAAATTACAGATATTGAATCACGCATGTTTCAGAGCGATACTGGTGAATACGAGTATAAGTATGAAGGCCAGTCCAAATATATGAACTATGCAACTAACAAGCTGACTGGCTGGAAGATAGGCGGAACGCTGTATTTGTCTGAAGTCGATGAAGCAGCAGGCCCGATTTTGATCAGCACTTTACTAACCATCGTCGGTTGTCTTGTGATTGGTATTATCATTGTTTATTTCCTGATTCGTTCCATCATCAAACCGATTTTAAAGTTAAAAGAACAAGCGGTAAATGTGAGCGCCGGAGATCTAACACAGGACATTCAAGTAAAGAGCGAGGACGAGATCGGAGAATTAGGAGTGGCTTTTCAAAATATGCAGAATAACCTGCGATCTGTCATTCAGAACGTAGGGAACAGTGCAGATCATGTCGCAATTTCTTCGAATGAACTCACAATAAGCGCGGAACAAACCAGTGCTGCAAGTGAGCAGGTGTCCCAGGCTGTGCAAGAAATTGCCAGTGGTGCAGAGAAGCAGACTACAGGGCTGGAAAATAATTCGGTGGCCCTGGATGAAATTGCACAAGGGATCACCCAAATTGCTGAACGATCGATTTTGGTAGCTGATTTGGCCAAACGATCTGCCTTGCAAGCCGAGGAAGGACGAAAGTCTGTTGAGCAGACAGGCGAGCAAATGAATTCCATTCATCAATCAGTAGAGCGTTCCAACCAGATGATTCAAACCTTGCAAGCCCGCTCTCATGAAATCGGTGAAATTACGAAAGTTATCGGTGATATCTCCAATCAGACAAACCTGCTGGCATTGAATGCAGCTATTGAGGCAGCCAGAGCGGGTGATCATGGAAAAGGCTTTGCCGTCGTTGCTGATGAGGTGCGTAAGCTGGCAGAGCAGTCTCAGACATCCGCCACACAGATTGCCACCTTGATTGCCGAAATTCAGCATGAAACCGAAACAACAGTGAAGACGATGGACAGGGTCACGACTGAGGTGCAGGATGGACTGCAGATTTCCAAAGCAACCATTGTCAAGCTGGGTCATGCGATGGAAGGCATTCGAGAGACAACGCCTCAGGTAGAGGAGGTCGCTGCGATTGCACAGCAAATATCAGCCAGTGTACAAGAAATTGCAGCGACAGCCAACGAGCTGGCGACGATTGCAACTGGTAATGCCGCCACATCTGAGGAAGTTGCTGCCTCCTCACAAGAGCAACTGGCTTCCATGGAGGAAATATCAGCTTCTGCACAGTTGCTTTCAACGATGGCTGCTGATTTGAAGGTAATGATCAGTCGTTTCAAATATTAAAATGAACTTGAACCCTATGGAATGTATAGTACAATGAATGCTCGGGACAGTTCTTTAAGCCTTATGGCATAAGGAATCTGTCCTGAGTTTTTTTATATTTTCGATATCTCACAAAACATGGAAGATTATAAGGGGGCGAACACTTGGTTCGAGATTTAGTGCTATATGCTATCTTGATATTATTGTTAGTTTTGATTTTTCAGCGGCAGCTTGTTCGTCAGGCGATTACAGGTGTTTTTTATGGAGTGGCAGGAATTCTGTTCTTATATTTTGGCATAAGTGATAAAACACTGCTGACCTGCGTGCTGGAGCTGGGGATGGGTCTAATGTTCATGACGCTGTTTGTGCACGCTTTAACCACCGCTAAGTATTCATATGGACAACGTTTGTTAGACAAAGATCGTGACCTGCTGAATTTACTTCGGGTTCAACCTGGCTTTACCTTTAGGCTGGAGAAAAGTGGTGATGAATTTTATTATAGGCTGCTTGAAGGTGAATTGCTGGAGCGCGTGGGTCTGAATCTACAAGTCAACTACAATAAAAGGGAGCATGTGAAGCGTCTCGGGGACATTTTGGAGCTTTCCTCTGAAACGATGGAGCAGCTAAGTCAATACTACAAACAGGCCTGGTTCGGTGATCGGACCGTATTTGAATTGGAGTTTTGGGAATATTCGGCTCTCATTACCTTACATCCGGTTAGGGAGGACGGGAATACCAGGCATGTTATCGGTCACGTGTTGGATATTACAGAGTATAAAGCCTCTGAGCAGAAGCGAAAGGAGATGGACGAGGCTAACCGTGCGAAAAGCACTTTTTTGGCTCATATGAGTCACGAAATTCGCACCCCGCTGAATGGAATCATCGGTCTGTCAAAGCTGTTAAATAAGACTGAACTGACTGCCGTTCAAAGAGATTACCTCCACAAGCTTCTCGCTTCCTCTCGTACCCTTTCATCCATGCTCAGTAACGTATTGGACTTTTCCAAAATGGAAGCCGGCAGTCTGGAACTGGAAAAGGTAGAATTCGAGCCGGAAAAAATGCTTCGGCATCTCGCAGATACCGTTGGAACTTTACTTGAAGATAAGGAAATAGAGGTCGTATTTATAACGGACCCGGCGTTACCGAAAAGCTTTAAGGGAGACCCGCTTCGAATGGAGCAGGTGCTTTCAAATCTTCTGACCAACGCCATCAAGTTTACGGATCAGGGACATGTATTGTTACAGGTAAAAATGCTAAGTCAGCAGGAAGGGCGAGTAGGCGTTTCTTTTATGGTAGAAGATACGGGCATAGGAATTTCCGAGACGTGTATAGACAAGCTATTCGTCCCTTTTATCCAGGCGAGTACATCAACCAGCCGCAGATATGGGGGCTCTGGGCTGGGTTTGGCCATTAGCAAGCATTTGGCTGAAGCTATGGGCGGGAAAGTAGAGGTGAAAAGTCGATTAGGAGAGTACAGTCAATTTTACTTTAATGTCGAGCTGGAAAATGGGGAATTGAATGCAGGAAGCACACGAATAGAAAAACAAATCAAAGGCAAAGCCTTAATTGTTGCGCAGCATGAACTGGTGAGATACAGCTTGAACGAACTACTGCAAGACTTGGGATTAAAAACATTCACTAATTCATCCTTCCAAGAAAGTGTGGACGCTTTTCAAAAGGGTGAGCATTTTGATTATGTTATCATCGATATGGGGATGGAAGGTTTGAGAGAACTGGACTCCCGGAGGCAGTGGCTTCAAATGCTGGATAGGCAGATAACTCAGATTATTGGACTTACAACCGTGTTTCAGATGGAAACAATAGCTGCAGGGGACATGAATCATAGTGTGGATGCCTTTTTGTCCAAGCCCGTTACCCGAAACGCTCTGCTGGAGGTTCTCTGCTGGAAGAAGGAACAGTCAGTGCCAGCAGATGGTAATACTCTGGAGACTCATGCGACGATGAGTTCCCACAATGAGATAGGGGATACAACACAGAAGTATCAAATTCTCATAGCAGAGGATAACGAAATTAACCAGGTGGTGATTACCGAGTTTTTAGCAGAGCGTAACTTTGAGGTAACGATGGTCACGAACGGAAGAGAACTAATAGCGTTACTGGAACTGCGTTACTGGGATATGGTGCTGCTTGATTTGCATATGCCAGAGATGGATGGTTTTGAGACGGCGAGGCATATTCGGAGAAACAAAGCTTTTAACAGGCTTCCCATTATCGCTTTTACCGCTGATGCTGTGCAGCATGAACAGGAAGTTTGTCTTCGTGCTGGTATTAATGCCGTGTTGTTCAAGCCTGTCCATGAACTGACCGCTGCTAGAGTATTAACTAGCTGGATTAATTTAGCGTGGCTGCAAGATTTACATGGTATTCACGCTGAGCAGTCGATAGCAGGCATGGATGGCAAGGTGTATATTTTTCAATTTGCCCTTTATAAATGGATACAGGAATACCAGTATCTCGATAAAAGAGTTGTGAGAAAAATGGACAATGGGCAGTTATCTTCTGCTCTTCGATTAATCCACTCACTTAAGGGAGGAACGGGGAACCTGTGCGCGCCTGAGTTGCTGGCAAAGGTAATAGAGCTGGAAAAGGCATTGAAGCGCAGCAATGAAACCTCAACAGGAGCACTGTATCCAGACTGGAAAAAGCATCTGAGCACGGTTCAGAAGGATATTAACCAAATCAAGTCATCACTTCCCTGGAGCTGACCGTGTTATTGCATAAATTTGTAGCCGATTCCCCAGATGGTCTTGATTAATTGCGGTTTCTTAGGGTCTTTTTCGATTTTTCTGCGTAAATGGTTAATATGTACGTCCACAGCCCTTTCATTAATAAAGGAGTCTGTGCCACGGAGAGCCTGAATCAAAGCATACCTGCTGAATACAATTCCCCGGTTCAAATAAAAAAGCTTCATGAGCTCAAATTCTGAATATGTTGTCTCCACATTCTGTCCGTTAACGGTAATCATTCTTCTCGCTAGATCCAAAGTAATGCCGGTTTCAGGTTCAGGTGCTCTGCCTCTTCCTTGCAAGCGCGTGATTTCAATACGACGGAAAAGAGCCTCCATCCGTGCTTTTAGCTCTTGCATACTAAAAGGCTTGCAAATATAATCATCTGCTCCCAACGTAAGTGTACGAATACGCTCTGATATGTTGTTTTCTGTAGAAATCACGATGATGGGCACGTCCGTATGCTTGCGTATGAGTGGGCAGGGATTTACCCCATCCAAATCTGGAAGCAGCAGATCCAGCAAAATAATATCGGGCTGTACGATCTCAAGCCGGGCAATACCCTCAGACGCTTGTTCCACTCGAGTAACGTTGTAGTCTTCTCCTGTTAAATACAAGGAAAGGGTCTCTCCCAACATATTGTCATCTTCAATAATTAAAACATTAGACATGATCATATTTCCTTATCTTTCTATCAAATTCGAGCCAAATAGTTAGGATAACTGCAATGTTTACAACAAGTTTTTGGCAGGTCCTGTTGATAGAGTAAACTCCTTTGGACAGTCTGTCAAAAGATCAGGTTTGTTGTGACAATCCTGTGGACAATTAGTCCAGATGTATATCTATTTGATATGGAAATGTACTATTTTTGAGATTTATTACTATAATACGACATTTTTCGTTTTCTTTTAACAATATACTACAAGCCATTGATGATAAATTACAAAAATTTAACAAAACACATCAGAAACATGCATTGACTTAAATGAAAATTATGGTATTTTATTACATAGGAGTTGACATCCTCTGATAGGCCTCTTAGAAAAACCCACTATTTAATCTTCTACTAACATACTCTCATGTGCTATCTCTGTATTTAATTTTCGTACTTTAATTGTTCTTGTGATCATACTTATGATTCTTTGGTGTGGATATCCCAGTGTGAATTCAGACTGTCTACTCATTTAGATTACATATTTACATTTTTTTTGCTTTCCATGCTTGTATTTTTTAAAATCAGGTCAGCGGGAGGACGAGAGATCATGAACACATTCGAAGCGCTGGAGTCCAATGTAAGATCCTATTGCAGAAGTTTTCCAGTTGTTTTCAACAAAGCTAAAAACGATGTACTGTACACGGAGGCAGGCAAGGGTTATATTGACTTTTTTGCTGGGGCAGGGGCTTTGAACTATGGGCATAATAATGATTTTATGAAAAACCGGATATTGGATTATTTAAGTTCCGATCGGATTATGCATGGTCTGGATATGTACACGACAGCTAAGCAAGAGTTTATTGAGTCTTTTTCAGAGCGTATTCTCCAGCCCAAGGGCTTGAATTATAAGCTGCAATTTTGCGGACCGACCGGAACCAATGCGGTGGAAGCAGCACTGAAACTTGCACGCAAGGTGAAAAACAGAAATGGTATTTTCGCTTTTATGGGCGCGTTCCACGGAATGTCGCTGGGTAGTTTATCTATTACCAGCAACAACTCCATGCGAGAGAGCGCAGGGGTTCCCCTGAACAATGTTACCTTCATACCTTATAACAGCACATTTAACGGAATGGATACCATTTTGTATATGGAGCAGCTTTTAACAGACACTCACTCGGGTGTGGAAAAGCCTGCCGCGATCATTTTGGAAACGGTACAGGCTGAAGGCGGTATTCATATTGCAGATACCGAATGGCTGCGTGATTTGCGACAGCTGTGCGATGACCATGATATTTTGCTCATTGTTGACGATATTCAAGTCGGTTGCGGTCGAGTTGGTTCGTTCTTCTCATTCGAGCGGGCGGGAATTGTTCCTGATATGGTTGTTTTGTCCAAATCGATCAGTGGATACGGTTTGCCAATGTCTCTGTTGCTACTCAAGCCAGAATTGGATATATGGAGTCCAGGTGAGCATAACGGCACCTTCCGTGGAAATCAGCTTGCTTTTGTCGGGGCAAAGGCTGCGCTGGAGTTCAGAGATACGGTAGAGCTGGAAGCACAAGTGAAGGAAAAAGAGGCTTTTGTTCAGCAGTTCTTGCGTGAACATATCCAATCGATAGATCCTCTAATTGAAATTCGCGGCATGGGACTAATCTGGGGAATTGATGTATCCCATCTGGGAGAAGCGTTCGCCAAGGAGGTAGCGACTCTCTGCTTTAGTAGGGGACTCATTATTGAACGTGCTGGGCGTAACGATACGGTAATTAAAATCATGCCAGCGTTAACGATAAGCTTGGAAAACTTGCGTAAGGGCTGCGACATTATTAAAGAAAGTATGGCACAGGTAACCAGTACGTTGGTTACGATGTAAATCGATCAGTAAAGCCCCTTGGCTGGAGCTGCCGTCTGCTGTAAAGCAGGTATGGCAGGCGCCGTCCAAGGGGCTTTCTAGTAAAAAATTAAGAAATAACCGTTTGCGCGTATTTTTGTGCGGATTGCTCTAGTTGCTCATCGGTCAAAACTGCAGCACCATATTGTACGAAATAAGGGAGCAATTTGACACCAATCATATGGCCTGTAGCTTCCAGAGGTCTCAACAGCTCTTCGATCGTATACCTGTTCCGTCCGTCATGTTGGTAATTTTCCTCAACGCTGGCAGCAGACAAGGCGATCAACAACTCTTTGCCCTGTAGCTTGCCACCTTCGCTTCCATATGCCCAGCCGTAGGTTAGAACCTTATCCAGCCATTTTTTCAGTAGGGAAGGAGTGCTGTACCAGTAAAAAGGGAATTGCAGAACGATACGGTCATGCTGCTCTAGCAGTTCCTGCTCCTGGGCGACATTGATTTGCTCATCAGGATATACTTCATACAGGTTGTGAACGGTCACGTCAGATTGTTTCTTGAGTTCTTGCACCCATCTTTTGTTAATGCGAGATTCCGCAAGATCAGGGTGAACGACAATAACGAGGGTTGACATTTAAAAAACCATCTCCTTCGAACTTATTTATTGTAAGTAAATAACCAATACATATGTAACAATTTTAGTTTCAACTTATGGAATTGTCAACTCTATTAAATTTTAAGCTCTATATTCAAAAGACTCCGGCAAGCTCATGCCGGAGTCTCATCAAATGAAGTGTTTTTACATTAAGCGATATGATTAAGAGCAACAATTTTGTTTTTCCCGGAGCGCTTAGCTTGATACAGATAGTCATCTGCTTGCTGAAAAAATACATCTTTATCTTTGTTCATTTCCTCTGTATAGCTTTTCAGTCCAATGCTTACGGTTACAGAAACGAGTTGCAATTTCTCCTGAAAGGTCATTTTCTCCACTTCACGACGGATGTTTTCGACGATCTGATAAGCTTCTTCGAAAGTATGCTCGAACATCAAAATAGCAAATTCCTCACCGCCATAGCGAGCCGGAATGTCATTTGCGGTAATCTGTTCTGTAATGATTTGCGAGATGCCTTCCAAAATTTTATCTCCGAACTGGTGTCCGTAAGTATCATTGATCTTCTTGAAATTATCAATATCCACTAACGCCAGATGGATGATCGCGCCTTGTTCGGCATATTCGAGTGCTTTTTCATAAAAGTTTTGAAAGGACAAATGATTGTACAGCTTTGTCAAACCATCAGTCATTGACATTTTGCTGATAATCGCGTTACTGATCATTAATTCCTGTTGCGCGCGCTTTGTTTTATACAAATCCACTAACAAATCGCGGCCGCTGGCCTGAATAATGAGAGCAATAAAGGTGGACATAATCAAAAAGGTTGGAATCGCCACGATATCAAAGTCTGACAAATAGGTACGAAATGATGCATCCACTGCCAGCAACAGAAAAAAGACGACTACTTGTAATACAAAGGAAAGCCATATTAAGCGGCGATTGAAGAACAGGATAGAAGAAAAAATAGGCAACAAGCACAACGCTGTAATAATCCGGATATCATAGTTTAGGCGAATAATCATCCAGCAAATGACGGTACTTGCCATAAACAGGATCACAAAAGAATACCTGTTAAATTTAAAATGAGCCAACTCTGCCAGTAAGTTGGAACCACTCATGATTAGCGTGGGAACAATAAGGGTTCCGACGTAAAATTCATAAGGCGAAGCGGAGTAATCAAGAAATAAGTAGCTGCCCAGCTGGACGATAAAATGTACAGCTATAATCATCCAATACAGTAATAACATTTTGCGTACCCAGCGGGCTTGCTTTGTTTTGTAATCCATGGTTTGAGTAAGCCGTTTTGTCTTGTTCATGATGTCACCACACTTAATGTATCTTTAGCCATTCTCGTATTATAAGATACTATGTGATGAAGTTGAAGCTAATTTTTTTGAAGGCCATGAACTTGTTAGCCTAGCAACACTTTTACTTGGTGGATAGCCCCGTCCCCTGCAACCGGCAGAATATTATTCGTAAGGACGGTGCCATCTAAGGTAACAGTAACTACACCCTTGGAGACATGCTGTGGATTCGTGATATGAATCACGTAGGTATCACCGCGGAAGACGCGGGTGACTGTGAATTCGTCCCAGGCTGTAGGAATGCACGGATCAATACGCAGACCATCCCATTCGGGCTGAATACCGAGAATGGATTGAGTAATAGCTATAAAGTTCCATGCCGCTGTACCCGTCAGCCAGGAATTTTTGGCTTCGCCTGCACGAACAGCATCTTTGCCCGCAATCATTTGAGCGTACACATACGGCTCAGTGCGGTGAATGTCGCTAATGTCCTCTAGATAGGCGGGGGCAATTTTGCTATATAGCTCGAAAGCGCGATCCCCACGTCCTATTACGGCTTCCGCCATCATAATCCAAGGGTTATTGTGACAGAAAATACCGGCATTTTCCTTATACCCGGGAGGGTAAGATGAGATTTCGCCCAGATTGATGTAATAGCGAGAATACGGTGGATTTTGCAGCACAATGCCGTAGGGAGTTTCTAAACGATCACGTGTAGAATCGAGAGCTTTTTGAGCTAGACCTTCTTCAACGCCAATTCCTGCCATGACACAGAAGCCTTGAGGTTCAATGAAAATTTGGCCTTCCTCACAATCCTTGCTCCCTATTTTGTCTCCATAATGGTCATAAGCACGTAAGAACCATTCCCCGTCAAAACCATGCTCCAATGTGGCTGTTCGCATACGATCCACATATGCCTGAGCGGTTGCTGCTTCTTCATCCAGTCCTCTGCGCTTGCAAAGCTCAATAAAATCCGGTCCCGTATATACAAATAGTCCGGCGATGAACACGGATTCGGCTATTCGACCCTCCAGATTCTGAGTTGTCTGATAGGACTCATCTGGTGTAGCAGAAAAACAGTTGAGATTCAGACAGTCGTTCCAGTCAGCCCGGCCAATGAGTGGAAGACCATGCGGGCCCAGATTACCCACAACGTGGTAAAAAGAACGCTTCAAATGTTCAAACAGCGTAGCCGTACGCTCTACATTTCCGTCAAAGGGCACTTGTTCATCCAGTATGCCAAAGTCTCCCGTTTCTTTGATGTACGCTGCGGTACCGACAATAAGCCACAACGGATCGTCGTTAAAGCCACCGCCAACCTCGTGATTTCCTTTTTTGGTTAACGGTTGGTACTGATGATAAGCTCCGCCGTTTTCAAATTGAGTAGAGGCGATGTCGATAATCCGTTCTCTTGCCCGCTCCGGTATTTGGTGGACGAAGCCGAGCAAGTCCTGATTCGAATCCCGGAAGCCCATTCCACGCCCGATACCAGATTCAAAATACGAGGCGGAACGCGACATATTGAACGTAACCATACACTGATAAGGGTTCCATATGTTTACCATTCGGTTCAGCTTGTCGTCGTGGCTTTGAAGGGTATACTTGGACAGCAGATTATTCCAATAGGTCCGCAGCTCACTCAACGCTCGTTCTACATCAGCTTCATCCGCAAACTGCTTAATCATGGCATGTGCTTGTTTTTTATTAATAACACCGGGCGACTCCCATTTTTCTTCCTCGGGATTTTCCACATAACCGAGTATAAAGTTACAGCTTGTTTCTTCGCCTGGCTCCAGCGTTACCTCAATGCAATGTGATCCGACAGGGGACCATCCGCTGGCAATAGAGTTCGAGGCTTGCCCAGCGGCGACCGATTGAGGCTGATCTAATCCGTTGTAGAGCCCCAGAAAAGCTTCACGGTCTGTATCATAACCCGCTAGCGGACGATTAGCAGAGAAAAAAGCATAGTGATTGCGACGTTCACGGTATTCCGTTTTGTGATAAATGACAGAGTCTTGTATTTCAACCTCGCCGGTGTTCAAGTTGCGCTGGTAGTTGGTCATATCGTCATAGGCGTTCCACAGACAAAATTCCACGAATGAAAAGAGTTTGATCTTTTTGGTTTGTAACGATGTGTTCTGAAGCTTAACCTGATGGACCTCGCCGTCAAAGGAAAGGGGCACAAAAGCCAGCTGGGTGGCCCGAATACCGCTGCGTTCTCCCATAATTGAGGTATAGCCAAGTCCATGGCGGCATTCATACTGCTCCAGCTCCCGTTTGACTGGCATCCAACCTGGAGTCCAATAATCCCCATCATCATAAATATAAAAATAACGACCACCGTTATCGACAGGAATATTGTTGTACCGGTAACGTGTTAAGCGACGTAAGCGAGCATCCCGGTAAAATGCATAGCCGCCACTTGTATTGGAGATCAGTCCAAAAAATCGTTCATTACCTAAATAATTAATCCAGGGATAAGGGGTTTGAGGGGTGTGGATGACATATTCTTGATTGACATCATCGAAAAAACCGTACTTCATGGCGCAGAACTCCTTTCGATTTGAAAAAATAAAAGACCCAACACATGATTATATTCAAACATAGAGCCGTTCTTTCTTTAGAAAGACATTTCCTGCCTTATATAAAATGTGCTTGATTTTCTCAACCTTTCTTCTGGAATTTGCAAAATATTTGAAATGGGTAAATATACCTTTTTATGCTAAAATGAAAAAGTTAGAACTTAGCAAGGCAGGAGGTTGCAAGAATGGCACCTATCACATTATTTTTCATCCCGTATGCAGGCGGATCGGCGTCGGTCAGCTTCAAATGGAAAAAGTTGCTGCTTCCGCAGATTAAGCTTGTTCCACTGGAATTAGCGGGCAGAGGTATTCGTTCTGGGGAACCACTAAAGGAAAGCATTGAGGAGATGAGCGAGGATCTGTTGCAGAAGATCAGCGAAGAGATAGCCCCCGGCGATCCTTATGCCATATACGGCCACAGTATGGGGACGATGATCTCATTCGAGCTGTACTACAAGCTGGTGGACGGTGGATATGGCAAGCCTGCTCATCTGTTCGTTTCGGGTGGACGGGCACCGCATGTCCCAAGAAATTCCCCGTGGTTACACGATCTGCCCGCAGATCAGTTCAGGACGCATTTGCAGCGGTACGGTCAGCTTTCGGAAGCGATTTTTGACAATCGGGAATTATACGACTATTTTATGCCGGTGTTAAGAGCGGATTTCAAAGCTGTCGAGTTGTATAGGTACATGGCTAAAGCCGCACCTTTACATTGTCCTATCACCGCTTTGACAGGAATGACCGATAACACGGTGACCTTACAAGATGCGGAGGCATGGGCACACCATACGGATCAGCAATTTCGTATGTTTACCTTTGAGGGAGGACACTTTTTTATTCATGATGAAGTGGAACGGATTACGTACATCATCAATGAGACCTTGGAGCAGAGTACGGTAACAAGTAGCATACAACAATAATAATAAGAGGTGATTTTTAGTGACAGTAGGTGTATTGGCACATTTGTTTGGCAAGTTGCCTTATCGTGAATTGGCTGCAAAGGTAGGCGCAGCGGGCTTTACTCATGTTCAGCTGGCTCCGTGGAGAGCGATCAGTGATGTGGATTTTAATAAACCGGGTAAGTTCAATCCGGGATTGGCACTGTCTATCGCAGAAGAATTTCGTAAGCATGGTGTATCCATATCGGTGCTCGGGTGCTATTTACATTTTTTTATACAGGATGAGGAATTGCTGCGTGAAAATGTAGAGCGCTTCAAAGAGCTGATACGATATGCGGGTCTGTTAGGAGCACCAATGGTTGCAGCCGAAGTCGGACGTAATGAGGATGGTACCGCCTATACGGAACGTGACTGGAGAGTTGTAAGGGAAGTAGTGCGTGAATTAGCAGATGAAGCGGAGAAGTGGGGCGTATTCGTAGGATTGGAAGCTGCAAACGATCACTTGGTCGGAACTGCCGTAGAGTTGGCTGCCTTTCTGGAGGAAGTACCTTCTTCACACATCGGTGTTGTGATTGATCCGGGTAATCTGCTGAAAACGGAAAATCTGGCGCAGCAGGATGAGATCATCCGCGAAGCTTTCCAACTGCTGGGCCCTCGGATTATCGCAGCGCATGCCAAAGACCGGCGGTTGTCATCGTCAGGTGAAATTGAGACGGTGCCGCCAGGTTTTGGTGACATGAACTATGCCCTCTACATGGAACTGCTGGAGCAGTACAAGCCGGGGGTTCATATTATTATGGAAGCTGCTCAGGAGCATGAGATGGCAGAATCGAGACGTTATATCGAAGGTCATCGGATAGCCGCTCAGAAGGCGCAACAAGTGCAGACGAAATAATGTATTCTTTCATATACTCAGGAATGCTATGTCAATAATTCGAGAGACTTGGAAGCGCCTCCTTTTCCAAGTCTCTGTTCCTTTATCCTTGTTTAACCTTGCACAACCGCCACGATCACAATGACCCAGCTTGCCAAAAAAGCCAACCCGCCAATGGGGGTGATTGCCCCAAGCTTTTTCACACCAGATATACTAAGGGCATACAGACTGCCGGAGAACAGGAGAATACCCACCAGCATAACCCAGCCTGCGGTAACGATGAGAGAAGAATGGACAAGGCTGTCAGCAAGAACTCCAAGCAGCAGCAAACCCAGTCCGTGAGCGATTTGATATTGAATTCCTGTCTGGAATATGCTCATCATGTCTACGGAAAGTCTCTTTTTCAATGCGTGTGCGCCGAACGCTCCCAGAGCTACGGCTAAAAACATCACGATACAACCAAGCAATAGCAAAATTTTCATGTTTTAACGCCTCCCTGTGAAATAGTACCGATTCCAATCGATTTCGTCAATTTTCCTTGTGAATCTCTAAACTTATAGAATTTTTCGACTCTCATTTGGCGCCTAGTGTGGTATATTTTTTCCAGGGCCAATGCGAAGCATTTGGAGCAATAGACAGCGTGTCCTCCACCTTTTTTATGGGAAAGTGAGGTGATGATGCTGTCTTTTTGTGCTGTCGTTTTTCGGAATAAAATCTTGTGTAAAGCCAAAATTGATAATGGAGAGGATGAATGCAAAAGTGATCAGCAGAAAATCAGTGTTCAGGAAATCTGTCTCTATGGTCATGTCAGCCATTTTGGTACTTCCGTTAACCTTGGGCTTATTTCAGGCAGGACCCGACCGTGCATCAGCCGCAACACCGGAATCGACACGCTTTTTACAATTGTATAAACAGCTGAAGGATCCGGCTAGCGGATACTTTTCAAAAGAAGGCATCCCTTATCATTCCGTTGAAACGCTTATGAGCGAGGCTCCAGATTACGGACACTTAACGACTTCGGAAGCGTACAGCTACTGGATGTGGCTGGAAGTGCTGTATGGTCATTATACCGGGGATTGGGGGCATTTGGAATCCGCATGGGACAACATGGAGAAATATATCATTCCTGTTAATGAAGGCGACGGTAAGGAAGAGCAGCCGACAATGAGTAACTACAACCCGAACAGCCCCGCCACCTATGCCGCAGAATACTCACAGCCGGATCAATACCCAAGCCGTCTGAGTGGACAGTATGGTGGTGGCAAGGATCCACTGGACTCTGAGCTGAAGGCAACCTATGGCAACAACCAGACTTATCTGATGCACTGGTTGTTGGACGTGGATAATTGGTACGGCTTCGGAAATCTTCTGAATCCGTCGCATACAGCAGCCTATGTAAACACCTTCCAGCGCGGGGAACAGGAATCGGTCTGGGAGGCTGTACCACACCCATCGCAAGACAATCAAAAGTTTGGCAAGCCTAATGAAGGCTTTATGAGCTTGTTTACCAAGGAAAATAATGCCCCTGCACAGCAATGGCGTTACACGAATGCCACCGATGCAGATGCACGGGCAGTTCAAGCAATGTACTGGGCTAAGGAATTAGGATATGACAACTCCGTATATTTGGATAAAGCTAAAAAGATGGGAGACTTTTTGCGTTACGGCATGTACGATAAATACTTCCAGAAAACCGGAAGCGCTTCCAACGGAAGTCCAATTGCTGGTACGGGCAAGGATGCCAGTCTTTATCTGATGGCATGGTATACAGCCTGGGGCGGCGGACTTGGCCAAAGCGGCAACTGGGCTTGGCGTATTGGTGCCAGCCATGCACATCAGGGCTATCAAAATGTCGTCGCAGCGTATGCGTTGTCCGATCAAGATGGTGGATTAATACCGAATTCACCAACGGCGGGACAGGACTGGGCGACCTCGCTGAAGCGCCAACTGGAGTTTTATACTTGGCTGCAATCCGATGAGGGGGCCATTGCAGGCGGAGCGACGAATAGCTGGGATGGTGCCTACAAGGCTTATCCATCTGGCACAAGTACCTTTTATGGCATGGCTTATACAGGGGCTCCTGTATATAACGATCCACCGTCGAACAACTGGTTCGGGATGCAGGCTTGGCCTGTCGAGCGGGTTGCCGAGCTGTACTACATTTTAGCCAAGAAAGGGGATACTTCGTCCGAGCAGTTTAAAATGGCTAAACAAGTGACGGAAAACTGGATAGCGTGGTCCAAGAGCTATGTATTTGCCAACGAACGGCCTGTGACTGATGCACAGGGATACTATTTGGACGCTCAAGGCAAGCGTATTCTGGGTGGCAAGAATCCGAAAGTGGCTACTACAGTGGCTAAAGGTGAGTTCTGGCTACCGAGCAATCTGGAATGGAGCGGAAAGCCTGAAACCTGGAGCGGATTTGCCAATCATAAAGGGAATACCAATCTCCATGTGGTAACAAAGAATCCGGGGCAGGATGCCGGAGTGCTGGGCAGCTATGTTAAAGCACTTACTTTCTTTGCTGCTGGAACGAAAGCTGAAAAAGGAGACTATTCCGAGTTAGGCAAGGAAGCTAAGGATCTGTCTAAAGCTTTGCTTGATGCTGCATGGGGTTATAACGATGGTATAGGCATTACAACGAAGGAAGCGCGCGAGGATTATTATCGTTATTTTACCAAAGAAGTGTATATCCCGAGCGGCTGGAGTGGTAAGACTGGGCAAGGCAACACGATCCCTGGCACCGACGCTACACCGTCTGATCCGTCTAAAGGTGGTAATGGTACGTATTCCAGCTACAGCGATATCCGCCCTAATATCACCAAAGATCCGCAATGGTCCTATCTTAAAGATAAATACACGACTTCTTGGAACAAGCAGACCAAAAAATGGGATAAAGGCGCTCCAGAATTTACGTATCACCGTTTCTGGTCCCAAGTTGATATGGCAACGGCTTATGCCGAGTATGACCGTCTCATTAACGGTAGTGGACCAACCGAGCCTACAGCTCCCAAAGCTCCGGCAAATGTGAAGGCAAACGCGGGGGATGCTCAGGTTACACTGACCTGGAGCAAAGCGACGGGTGCCGATAGCTATACAGTCAAGCGCTCGACAACCAGTGGTGGCCCTTATACCACAGTAGCAACGGTAACAGACAGCACTTACAAGGATACAGGAGTGGTGAATGAAACCACTTATTATTATGTGGCAAGTGCAACAAATTCTTTAGGAACCAGCCCGGATTCTGCCGAGGTCAGTGCCAAGCCTACGGCAGCACCCATTCCAGCAACGGGAGATGTGATTGCCCAATACCGCGTGGGCGACACAAACCCGGGAGATAATCAAATTCGGCCACTGTTCCGTATTGTAAACAAGGGTAAAGAAGCAGTTGATCTGAAAAATGTCAAGCTGCGATACTACTACACCGTAGATGGCGACAAGTCACAGGAATTCCATTGTGACTATGCACAGTTGGGCAGTAGTAACGTTCAGGGACGTTTTGTGAAACTGGATAAGGCCGTTACAGGCGCAGATTATTATCTGGAAATCTCCTTTGGAGCTGGTGCGGGAAGTCTGGCAGCAGGGGAAAACACAGGGGACATTCAGATTCGCATGAACAAGACGGACTGGAGCAACTATAACGAAAGTGATGATTTTTCCTATGATCCAACCAAGACATCTTATACGGATTGGGGCAAAGCACCATTGTATATAAATGACAAACGTGTCTGGGGTCTGGAGCCTTGATTGTAAACTAATTGTAGAGATTACGGGCGGAATGTGAGATCATTTAATTCACTTCCGTCCGTTTTTTTGTGATCGGATTCGTGGTACACTATGATCGTTACATTATTACATACATGACCGAGGTGACCTGAGACATGAATGACAATTTGGCACAGGCTCTGAATGAGCAAATGAACTTTGAATTTTACTCCGCTCACGTATATCTGGCGATGGCTGCTTATTGCTCCAGTGAAAGTCTGGATGGGTTTGCAAACTTCTTCCTGGTACAAGCTGAGGAGGAACGGTTTCATGCCATGAAACTGTATAAATACATTAATGACCGTAGAGGACGCGCCACATTGGCTGCATTGCCGGAGCCAAAAAACAGCTACGATTCCATGCTGGACGTATTTGAGCATGGCTACAAGCATGAGCAGCAAAACACGCAAAAATTTTATCATCTGGCTGACTTGGCCCTCGATGGACGCGAGCATGCAACGATCCATTTCCTGAAATGGTTTATTGATGAGCAAGTCGAAGAGGAAGCTCTGTTCGACAGTGTTATCCAGAAGCTTAAGCGCATTGAAAGAGACAGCAACGCCTTTTATATGCTGGACAGCGAGTTTGCCAAACGCAGCTTTACTGCCCCTGCGGAGTAATACAACATACATGGTGTGTTTTGAATGCCGGAGATATGGCCAGCATTTTATTCGTCTAGAAAGTAAAAAAGCCCGATTTTCGGGCTTTTTTGCGTTGACTTTAATTAACGAATTCCCATCTTTCTAGGGGCTATTGTTATTTTAAATGGAGTTATAGAAAAAATTAATTTGTCGCTGGATGGTGAGCATGCTACAGTTATGTTAACTTTTATATCTCATTAAGTAGATAGGATTAATTATTTTGGTGATTCACGAGCATTATAATAACACTATAGGGAGGCGGGTTAGTATGAGTGAAATCTATCGTCTGGCACTCCAAGAGGATGCAGAAAGATTGCAGTATGTGACGTATGAGGCGTATGAAACAATTCGGCAGTTGGAGCTTCGATGGCCTGCCGCTCAGGCAGATGTTGCTCTCATTCAAGAAAACATTAAAAATAATGATTGCTATGTGCTGGAAGTAGACGGTGTCATTCAGGCTACCGTTAGCCATCTCAAAAATAGAGCCCTTAATTTTATAACCGATCTACCGTTTGTGATGTGGTTTGCTGTAGACCCGGCTGCCCAGGGCAAAGGATATGGGAAAAAACTGCTGAATTGGGTAGAGCAAACGATTATTCGTGACAAGGTCGGTGCTCCTGCTGTGACACTGGCGACTGCGGAAAAGCATCCCTATTTGCTATCCATGTATGAGCGTTGGGGGTATGAACGTATCCATGCTTTTGACCATGGAACAGGGGACGGGACGATGCATTTACTGCGTAAAGTGGTGAATCCTGAATTATTCTCCACCTACATTCGTGAAAAAAATGAAGCCGAGACAGCTAACCGAAATTAGACGCGATCATAGGGAACGGACGAAGCCGATTCGTTCGCAGAAGGGGGGCAGGAGCGAATGAAGTTTGTATTGTTCAGCCTAATGGCTAATCTGCCTAATGCGATTACCGGAGAAGCCTGGAGTTCGCAGCAAAAATTCCAAAATGTAATTAAGCAGGCTGTGCTCGCAGAGGAGCTTGGTTTTGATGCGTATGGTGTGGGGGAACGGCATGGTACGCCTTTTTTGTCGTCTTCACCTCCACTCGTTCTGACCGCTATAGCAGCGAGAACTGAACGGATTCGTCTGCTGACGATGGTAACGGTGCTTAGTATACTTGACCCAATACGCGTAGCTGAGGATTATGCGACATTAGATCATTTATCGGGCGGAAGATTAGAACTGATTATCGGAAAAGGCAATGATCCACGCCATTACCCGTTGTTTGGAATTACGGAGGAAGAGCAGTGGGAATCGTTAGCAGAACGCTATCGTCTGCTCAAACGGCTATGGAGCGAGGAAGAGGTTACGTGGAAGGGCAACTATCGGCCCCCGCTGTATCAGGTCACGACACAGCCACGCCCGTATCAACAGCAAATTCCGATATGGCATGGAAGTGCCTCCAGTACATTATCGACGGAGCTGGCTGCACAATATGGAGAGCCGTTATTTTCCTCAAATTCTTTCCATCCTCAGGCCAAGTATAAAGGCTTAATTGATCATTACCGTGAACGGCTCGCTTATTACGGTCATGATCCTGCTCAAGCCGTAATTGGTGCCGGAGCCGGGAGCTTGTATCTGGCGGATACAGACGAGGAAGCGATCAGACGCTATCGCCCGTATTATGATGCTTACCACTCGACGACGGCGGCTCAACATAATCAATCCCCGTTTACAAATTTGGAGGACAATATCCGCAACGGTCCAGTTCTGATTGGTTCTGCGGACAGCGTTCTCGAAAAAATACGGAACTATTATACTGCGTTCGGCCATCAGGTACTCAGCATAAGCGTGGATGGGCTGGGAGAGCAGGAGCAGCTTGAACAGCTGCATCGGTTTGCCGAGGATATCATTCCTGTGCTGCGGCGAGAGATTCCCAGCACTATTTGGCAGCAGGTGCCGAACCTACACAAAGAAAATGGATCACTGGCTGCTATTCCTAATGGGGCTCCCTCCATTTCTCCTATTTTCCAATTGTGATTGATGAATAACGTTACCCTCTCTCATGAAAGCAACCGAAGTAGCGGTGTTTTCGGGTCGATAGCGACTGAGAGAGGGTCTTTTTAGTTTTAGACAAATTGACAGAGATAAATAAAAAGAGTAACGTAATTGTATATTCATTTAAATCGCATAAAATTAATCGGATTAATTAAAATTTAAAGATGTGGAATCTAATGATATAAAGGAGGAATTTTTTTGAGCGACTCACAATCTAGTACGACCAAGCGCTGTATAACAGCCGAGGATTTATATCGACTCCACTGGGTTAGCGATCCAGCTATTCATCCTATTAGTGGTGAAATCGCTTACGTAGAACAGTATATTAATAAAGAGTGGACAGATTATAACTCAGGAATTTGGCTATTATCGTCCGAAGGCGCTAGCGCATTACCCTTTACATACGGACCGAAAGATGAAACGCCTGTCTGGTCACCAGATGGATCACAACTAGCTTTTCTCCGTACAACAGACGGCAAGCGCCAGGTGTGGATTATTCCAGAACGCGGAGGGGAGGCACGACAGCTTACACACGTAGAGAACAATGTTCGTTCATTAGCCTGGTCTCCTGATGGGACTTGCATATCGTTTGTAGCTAAAACGGCCGAGAACCCGTCAAGCCCTACATCCGATGGAGGAACTCAGGAGGCACAACTTAAGGGACGAGTCGTTAATCGAACGAAAGCTAAATCCGACGGATATGGACTGTGGGATGATACTCGTGATCACTTGTATGTAACTGATGTGACTTCGGGGCACACAGTTCAACTGACTTCCGGCGCTTATGATGTGGCGGAGCCTGTGTGGTCACCGGATGGTCAACGTATTTTATTCGTCGCCAGAATAGCAGAGCATTCGAAAGAGGATACGGATTTACGTAAGCAGAATGATTTGTTTACGATAGCTCCTGCAACTTCAAATGGTGATGCAGCAGCACCGCTTAAGCTGACCCATTCTGAACTGCACATCGAGAGTGCTGCTTATTCTCCTGACGGTTCAACGATTGCCTTTTACGGTCATGATCGACATGCCAAAGGCGCTACTCAGACCCGACTGTACACGGTTCCTTCCAGTGGGGGGACGGCAGTATGCGTTAGTGAGACGCTTGACGCTCACCTCGGTAATGCGGGTATGAGCGACATGCGTTCACATCTTCATATAGGACCACCACGCTTCAGTGCCGACGGTCAATCCCTGTATACGCTGGTAACCCTTGAAGGAAATGTACACGTATATCAGTTTACGCTTGATGGAACTTTTAAAATTTTAACGCAAGGAGAACGGGAAATTTACCAATTCGAACTTACTTCGGATGAGCGGCATATCATTGCGGCTTCCACCGATGTTTCTTTACCAGGCGATTTGTTCCGGGTTGCGATCCATTCAGGAACTGAGGAACGGCTGACACGAGTGAATGACTCTCTGTTTGATGAGATTGAGATCAGTGTGCCTGAGAGCTTCTGGACTGAGGTTGAGGATGGACGACGGGTGCAGGGATGGGTGATGAAGCCTGCTGGGTTTAAGGAGGGGGTATCCTATCCTGCTATTTTGGAGATTCACGGTGGTCCTCATGCCATGTATTCCAATTCTTTTTTTCATGAATTTCAGTTGCTGGCCGCTCAGGGGTATACAGTCATCTACACGAATCCGGGAGGAAGCCGAGGGTATGGACAGTCTTTCACCAATGTCGTCCTTGGAGATTACGGCGGACGCGATTACACCGATCTGCTGAGCGCAGTGGACGAGGCTATACGTCAATTTCCATTCATTCATCCGGAAAGGCTGGGTGTAACAGGAGGCAGCTATGGTGGCTTTATGACAAACTGGATTGTCGGCCATACCGATCGTTTCCGCGCAGCTGTGACCCAGCGCTCCATATCTAACTGGCTGTCCATGTATGGAGTGAGTGACATAGGGTACTCGTTTACTGAAGATGAAGTCGGCGGGAATCCGTGGGAGGATTGCGAGCTTTTGTGGAGGCAATCTCCGCTGGCTTATGTGCAGCAAATCAACACACCGCTGCTCATATTACACGGGGAGCAGGATCTGCGATGTCCTATAGAGCAGGGAGAGCAGCTGTTTACAGCATTACGTCGCTTGGGGAAACCTACGCAATTTGTCCGTTTTCCAGCTTCAAGTCACGAGCTTTCACGAAAAGGGCACCCGCAGCTTCGCGTGGAACGACTGCAACGTATTACCAATTGGTTTGCCCAACACGAATTATAAGTAAATCGATTTCTTGTATTAATGTAAAAATGTCAGGTCCTAACCATAGGACTTGGCATTTTTAGTATGCCTTGCTACAATTCTCTCAACCTCATACAAAAGGAGATATATAATGGCCGAGCCCTTAAAAAATATGTACACGGAGAATTTTCTTCAACTATTCGGTGAAAAAGTACAGTCTGCGTACAGGCCGTTCGATACCAACGGATTCATCCATCAAGTGATGGATGAAAAATGGGATGAACTGGAGCTAAAAGAACGAATACGACGTATTTCGTTAACATTAGGGGCATTTTTGCCCAGTAAATATGAAGAAGCTCTGGATATTCTTTTTGCTATAGACGAGCATTGCAGTGGTTTTCCATACTTGTTTTTCCCCGATTTTGTGGAGGTGTATGGGCAGGGAGAAGAGCATTGGGAACTGTCCATGAAGGCACTGGAGCGGTTCACCTCTAAGTCCTCTGCGGAGTTCGCCGTGAGACCCTTCCTTCTGCGTGAACCGGAACGGATGATGCGGCAGATGACGACCTGGGCCGGACAACAAAGTGAACACGTCCGCCGACTTGCCAGCGAAGGCTGTCGTCCACGGCTACCCTGGGGACAGGCGTTGCCTGTGTTTAAACGCGATCCTGCTCCAGTATTGGCCGTATTGGAACTACTGAAGGCCGATCCATCACTGTATGTACGTAAAAGTGTAGCCAACAACCTGAACGATATTGCCAAGGATCATCCTGATGTGGTCATTGCCACGGCTCAACGGTGGAAAGGAACACATCCTGACACCGACTGGATTGTGCGTCATGGCTGTCGGACCCTGATTCGCAAATCCATCCCCGAAGTGATGGCAATGTTCGGCTATGCGGATGAAACAGACGGGGCGCCGTTAGTCACGGGAGCCTCTTTCACCACAGACCCTGCCATGCTAAAGCTTGGTGATAGCTGTGAGTTGAGCTACGCGCTTCAGCTTCGTGAAGGTGACCCGGTACGAGTCCGCATCGAGTACGGCATCGACTTTGTGAAGGCGAGAGGACAAGTCTCACGTAAACTGTTTTTGCTATCTGACAAAACGGTCCCTGGAGGAACCCATCTTACAGGTACACGGACACACCGTTTTGCAGACCTGACCACTCGTCGCCATTATGCGGGAGCGCACCGGATTGCACTGCTCGTAAACGGTCAGGAAGCGACTTCTACAGTGGTAGAACTCCAGTTGTAAATCACGATAGTAGTGAAGAAAAAGAGCCTGTAATTAGGCTCTTTCTTTTTGTCGTTCGCTTTACAAAATTTATTTTTTTCCAAAAAAAATGATTCTGGTATTAGAACCTGGTACTAAGACGTGTTATACTACAGTAAGAAAGTGGATCTCATCTTATGTATAAAGGGGAAGGTATAATTTGACAGATCAACAACAATGGCTTGCGCCTGAATATTACAATATGACTTCGGAAATGGAACACCATGATGCTGGTAAAACCGCACTCAAGTGGCTGAGTGAGACAGGAGAATACGAAGAAATCACCTATGGAGAGCTGTTGAAAAAGGCTAACCGACTGGCTGGAGGACTCGCAAATCTGGGATTTAACAAAGGTGACAGAGTTCTGGTCGTAGTACCACGGCGTATTATTGCGTATGTAATTTATCTGGCCTGCTTGAAACTTGGGCTTGCTGTCATTCCATCTTCAGAAATGCTACGTGCCAAGGATATTGCATTTCGTCTTCGCCATTCAGAAGCGCGCGCAGTCATTGCCTGGACCGGAGTAACAAGCGAAGTGGACAAAATAAATGATGATTTGCCTGCTCTGGATTATCGCATCGTGGTCTCCGGGGACGACACGGCAGATGTATCTGGCTGGCTCGTGCTGAATGAGCTGATGGATGGACAGGAAGATACTTTTGAAGCTGTGAAGACGCACCGTGACGACATGGCCATTCTGGCCTATACTTCCGGCACCACGGGAAATCCTAAAGGTGTTGTACATAGCCATGGCTGGGGATATGCCCATCTGCGGATAACATCACCATGGTTGGATATTCGAGCTTCAGACGTAGTATGGGCTACAGCTGCACCAGGATGGCAAAAGTGGATTTGGAGTCCGTTTTTATCTGTACTGGGGAATGGAGCGACCGGATTCGTATATAATGGTCCGTTTCGTCCGGGTCGCTATTTGCAGTTCATACAGCAGTACGGAATCCAAGTGTTGTGCTGTACGCCGACAGAATACCGGATTATGGCGAAAACGGATGGTTTGGATCAATATGATCTATCCCAATTGCGCAGCGCAGTTTCTGCGGGAGAGCCTCTCAATCAGGAGGTCATTAATAAGTTTCAGGAGCAGTTCAACATTACGATTCGTGACGGCTACGGTCAAACAGAGAGCACATTAATTATTGGTAATTTAAAGGATGCACCTCTGCGCACAGGCTCGATGGGCAAATCTATTGCACCGGGACTCGTTGAGGTCGTAGACGAGGAGGGCATTCCGCTGGCTTCGGGGCAAGTGGGGGATATTGCAGTGCGTGCCGATCTGCCGGCATTATTCCATACGTATTACCATGATCCAGAACGCAAATTAGCTAGTGTCCACGGAGATTATTTTGTTACGGGAGACCGGGCTCGCAAAGACGAGGATGGATATTTCTGGTTCGAAGGACGTGGTGATGATATCATTATCAGTTCTGGCTATACTATTGGTCCTTTTGAAGTAGAGGAAGCGCTTATGAAGCATGACTCCGTGCAGGAATGTGCTGCCGTAGCCAGCCCTGACGAAATCCGTGGACATGTTGTAAAAGCTTTTGTCGTACTCAAAGCTGGGGTAGAAGGATCACCAGCGTTAGTGAAGGAACTGCAACATCATGTGAAAACATGGACGGCACCTTATAAATATCCACGAAAAATAGAGTTTATTCAAGAGCTTCCTAAAACCAGCTCGGGTAAAATACGAAGAGTGGAGCTACGTGAACTGGAGAAGCAGTCCGTACTGTAGTGATGAAATCATTCAATATAATCAAAACGGAACAGGAGCGTGGAAAAATGAGTACATTTGAATCATTGTTGGAGCAATACGCAGAACTGGTCGTAAGAGTAGGGGTTAACATTCAGCCCGGACAGGCGTTTTTGGTAACTGCACCACTGGAAACTGTTGAGTTTACACGCCTGATTGTCAGCAAAGCCTATGAAGCAGGCGCTAAATATGTACAGGTAGAGTTCGAGGATGATTCCATTACACGTAGTCGTTTTGAACATGGTGACGAAGCCAGCTTTGATTACTACCCTACTTGGAAGGCAGAAATGATGGAGAAATTTGCCGAAGAGGGTGGAGCCACACTAACGATTAAAGTGCCGAACCCGGATTTATATCAAGGCATTGATCCACAAAAGGTATCTCGTGCGACTAAGGCGGCAGCTACGGCGAGAGAAGGTTTTTCCAAATATACCCGAAATCATAAAATTAGCTGGTGTTTGATTAAAGCGCCGACGAAGGCTTGGGCCGATAAAGTATTTGCAGATGTAGCAGAAGAGGATCGTATACGTGTCATGTGGGATACAATCTTCCAAATGAACCGTGTAGATGGCTCTGATCCTATTCAGAATTGGCAGAAACATTTGAAAAACCTTGAACAGGTACAAGACAAGCTGAATCATAAAAAGTATAAAAGCCTCCATTATCGTGCACCAGGAACAGATTTGAGAATTGAACTGGCTGACGGTCATATTTGGCGCAGCGGTGGTGGTGAGAACGAGCACGGAGATTATTTTGTCGCGAATATGCCGACAGAAGAAGTGTTCACGATGCCTAAGCGTACAGGTGTGAATGGTCATGTCACAAGTACCATGCCACTCAATTTAAATGGACAACTGGTGGATCGCATAACGTTTACCTTTAAGGACGGTAAAGTCACTGAATATACAGCAGAATCCGGCGAGCAGCATCTGACTCATTTGCTCGCTACGGATAAAGGGGCCAGCTATTTGGGAGAAGTTGCACTGGTGCCGCACGATTCACCGATTTCCAATCTCAATCGCATTTTTTACAATACAGGTATCGACGAAAATGCCTCCTGCCACTTGGCTCTAGGCAGTGCGTATCCATTTAATATGGAAAATGGCACACAAATGAACCGGGAGGAGCTGCTCCAGAACGGTGCCAATGTCAGCCTGACTCATGTTGACTTCATGATCGGCTCAGCTGAGCTGGATATTGACGGCGAACTGCAAGACGGAAGTAAAGAAGCCGTGTTCCGCAAAGGAAATTGGGCCATTTAGGCCTTTTCTCAATCTCCATTCAATCGACCCGCAAACGATCTCATTCGTTATGCGGGTTTTTCTATTCCCTAAATCTCAAATTGCTCCTTGTTTTGTGAAATATAAAGTGCTAAACTGAGTTCAAACAGTAATTTAAACAACGTTTTAATTATTGTTTGAAAAGTCATTTACATAAAATCGTCCCATTTCATTCATCCGTTATGATTGGACGAAACAGGAGGAGGAAAAACATGAATCACCCAGACAAAAAACAACAAACCAAAGAAAAAATCTTAGACGCTACGCTGGAATTTATTCAAAAGGAAGGTTTTGAAGCGGTTACAATCAGAAAAATTGCCGACCTATCTGCTACTAATATTTCTTTAGTTAATTATTATTTTGGCTCCAAGGAAAATCTGCTCAGTGAAGCTATTGAAGTGATATTAAATGGCTTTCAGCACACCTTTTCTATTTTGGACAATACAGCGATGCCCCCCCAAGATAGACTGAAACAATTTTTACTTAACTATCTACAGGTCATTCGTCAATATCCAGAGCTTCTTTCGCGAATTATTGCCATGGGCAGCACGCCCTTTACATCTCAACAGGAATACGGAAGGTTTTTAAACATCATGGGATTTCCAAAGGTTCAGAGCACGATCAAGGAGCTGACAGGTGAGCAACAGCCGGAGCGCTTGTTAGCGATGATGCTTCAAATATTTGGAGCTATTTTTCTGCCTGCACTGATGAGTCCGATTCTTGAATCAGGGGCAGTTGTGGAAATACCTTCAATAGAGGAACAATTAAATCTGCTGTTCGAAAGATATTTTGATCAAAAATAAATCATAGGGGTGACTAATATGAATTTTTTAAGAAAATATTGGCAAGATGCAGGGGCTATAATCGGTGTGGTTGTATGTATTGTTTTACTTATGAATCCAGCTATCCTTTCGGATATAACAGGCATGTTATGGTTGAGTTTTGTAGCTATATTATTTCATCAATTTGAGGAGTACCGCTGGCCTGGATATTTTGCTGGTTTATTTAACAATGTTATGTTTAAAAGTGATACACCGGATCATTACCCCTTAAACACTCAATCAGCGATGATTATCAATGTGGCAATTGCCTACGTGTTTTATCTGCTCCCCGTATGGTTCCCGCAAGTAGTCTGGCTTGGACTCGCACCAATTTTTATGGGATTCTTTCAGGTCGTTTGGCACGGTATCGTTGTCAATATTAAAGCAAAAACCTTATATAATCCTGGCTTGTTTACGGCACTTCTCCTGCATGTTCCAGTCGGAATCTGGTATATTCATGAAATAGTACAGCGAGACATCCCAACGGCAATAGACTGGATTGCGGGTACGATCTACTTTGTTTTTGCTGTATACATCTTCATCATTAAAGGGAATATATGGTTGAAGAAGAGTGACTCTCCTTACTCCTTTTCTAAACAACAGCTGGGAGCTTACGGTCGTAAATAGGGTATGTTAGAAAATCATCAATGTCCTTGTTTACAAGTTGGATACAAGTAGAGGTATTCTGGAAACGAGGTTCGGTTACACTTGCTTTGTACCCATGAACAAGGAAAGAGTGATCTTATAATGAAGCATACACATCAATCTCATGATCGTAAAAAGTTGGCTTGCAAGCTAATCACCACTAGTGCTTTCTTGGCTATAGGTTTTGCTGTGATGACAGGATGCAGCAATAGCGGGGAAGCAAAATCAACTGCTCCTACTAAAGCAGAAACAGTCACACCACCTGCTAGTTCTACAGATCAAAACACGGATCCCAATACTAATGGGCAAGGCTCAACCTCTACCCATCAAGAACCTGCCAGTAGTACAGCTTCATCTCACAGTAAACACAGCTCCGCAGCCGCTATATTCAGCGCAGCCAAGCAGGGGACCTTACCGAATTTGCCTAAAGGTCTTGGCTTGGGAACTAGCAGCGATCTGTTATTTGAGCTGTGGGGGAAATCCGAGTCAGGTTCTACAGGTCCTATGAGAAGCTACGCTAAGGATCATACAGACATCGTGCTGGATGGAAGCGATAAAGTTACAGAAATCACATCTTCCGATCCAGACTATAAGAAGTTGCTTATCAAACAAGTTGTTGACGAATTGGGCCAACCTACGGAAACCGTTGACACCTCTAGAGACATACCTGACACAGCAGAAGCTAATTATACGATCAATAACACATCAGGACTTAGTTATTATTTAGTATTTTCCTATCAAACCAAAACGCAAAAGGTCAATTATATCCGATTATATTTTAACTCTAAGACGCCATAATTGGATGTATATAACAGAGTCGTTTCCGTCAGAATTGCGGAAGCGACTTTGTTCAAACTCATTGCATTTTTAGGTTATGTCGTTTATACTGATTTGTAATTGATTAATCACTAATCAGAAAACTGTGCTAAATAAAAGGATGAAAAAAACATGGCTAAAGCTACGTCAACATCTATAAATCGCCAAAAGGAAATCATATCTGCTGCCATTGAAGTGTTTGCAGAGATGGGCTACTACCGAGCTACAACAGCCAAAGTTGCGGAACGGGCCAATATTTCTCAGCCTTATGTCTTTCGTTTTTTCGCTACCAAGGAAGCGTTGCTTGTTGAAGCCCTGAAGGTTTCATTTGCACGTATCATAGACTCTTTTCACAGAGTCATTCATTCGGCCTCATCTGAACAGCTCGAGCAAGAGCTAATTGCAGCCTATTCGCAAATTATGATGGAATACCGCAATGAAACACTTTTGCAAATGCAGGCGCAGACGATCCGCGAGGATGAGATTGTAAGCGTGATGCAGCAAGGATTCCGTGAAATTCATACGACGGTTTATGATGCTTTCCGACGGGCAGGTATTGAACAAGCAATGGAAAGAACGATGCTTTTTCTCGCCAGAGGTATGCTGTGTAATATTTCGATGTCGCTGGATCTACCAGAACTGATGAAAAAAGACGATTAATTTTGGTTTATGTATTAGAGTCGCGTTTTTGCGCGGCTTTTTTTGCTTTTAATTTTATTTTGTTCAAGACATGATTTCATTTGCTTCTGAGAAAAAACGGCCAAATAAGTTGACAAGAGAAGCGAGTCTCGTTATTCTAATACCCATAGGGGTATATGTATAAAGAAATTTAACTAAACTAAGTCCCCTCAAAAAACAGGCGGAGGTTATAGAATGTCATCAACTAACAATATCCAAGCAGATCATATTCTTGATTGCAAAGGGCTAGCTTGTCCTATGCCTATTGTAAAAACAAAAAAGGCTATGAATGAGCTCGTTCCCGGAAAGATTATAGAGGTTCAGGCGACTGACAAAGGTTCATTAGCCGATTTTCAGAGCTGGGCTAAAAACACCGGACATCAATATTTGGGCACCCTCCAAGAAGGAGATGTAATGCGACATTATTTACGAAAAGCAAATCCGGCTGAAGTGAAGAAGGAGCAAATATTTTCTTCTACGATAAGCCATGAAGAGCTACAAGCAAAATGTTCTGGAAAAGAGAACTTCATTTTGCTTGATGTTCGTGAACCCGCTGAATTTGCGCTTAAACATATCCCTGGATCTAAGCACATCCCTCTTGGCGAACTGGAGAACAGACTTTCTGAGCTGAACTTGGAAGAAGAGATCGCAGTGATTTGCCGAGCTGGAGCACGCAGTGAAATGGCTTGTCAGTTCTTAGTTTCCAAAGGCGCTAAAAAAGTCAAATCTGTGCTTTCAGGCATATCCGAATGGGCTGGAGAAACTAAGGGAAGCGAATCCATATGAGTACAACAGCAGGAATTTATACAAATAATCAAGAACATGCTCAGTCCAAAACAACGATTGTATTATTCAGCGGGGAGCTGGATAAGGCGATTGCTGCATTCATTATTGCGAATGGAGCGGCAGCATATGATCATGAAGTAACTATTTTCTTTACTTTTTGGGGGCTAAATACGCTGCGCAAGGATGAAATCGTGAGCACCAATAAGGGAATGCTCGAAAAAGCCTTTGGCTGGATCATGCCTCGTGGACCCAAAAAGCTTGCACTATCCAAAATGAATTTTGCCGGACTCGGTCCACAGATGATCAAGCATGTCATGAAAAAGCACAATGCGCTTTCCTTGCCGCAGCTTATAGAGTTGGCACGAGAGCAGGGGATCAAGCTCGTCGCCTGTACCATGACCATGGATTTGTTAGGACTGCAGCAAGAAGAGCTAATCGACGGTTTGGAATATGCTGGAGTAGCCGCCTACTTGGGGGATGCTTCGCAGGGGAAGGTGAATCTATTTATTTAGGGTATCCTATTTATTTTTTTGGTTTATAATATACCTATACGTGTATATGGTAAGTCAAAAAAGGAGTGCATTACTTATGGATTACAATTACAGTGATGAACTGAAAACGCGCCTGAGGAGGATTGAGGGACAGGTACGTGGGGTACTTCGTTTAATGGATGAAGGTAAATCGTGCAAAGACGTCGTTAGCCAGTTATCTGCCGTACGTAACGCATCAGATAAAGCGATTGCCCAAATTGTAGCAGAGAATCTGCAACGATGTATATTGGAAGAGCAAGAGGCAGGAGGAGACACGGATAAGCTGGTTAAAGAAGCGATTCAGCTTCTTGTGAAAAGTAGATAATCATGTCTCCAGAGTCCATGCTAGCGGGCAATGATGTTACTATGTACAAAATTATGGGGGCTGGCATATTGCCTTTACCCAGCCACATATATTGGACGTTGTTAAGAAGTTTTTTGATAAACATCTGAAAGATTAAGATTATATACTAGCCATAATTAAAGTTCGCTGCCTCTAGTTGGTAGCGGGCTTTTTTAATCGGACATTTTAGGAATAACCCTCTGTTTATGCTGAGGTAGACAGGTGTAAATAACACATAAGGAAAACAACTTCTTCCGGGAGGCCTATTTATGGAGGTATTTGTTACGATTGGTGTCAAATTGATCATCAGCTTTTTTGGCTTGTGGATCATTACTTTTATTACAGGTCGAAAAACACTCAGTCAGTTAACACCACTTGATTTCCTAACATCATTGGTGTTAAGCGAAATTGTGGGAAATACGTTATATGACGATAAGGTGACCATTGGGCAGCTTTTATTTGCTTTGGCACTATGGTGCGCGCTGGCCTACTTTTTTGAAAAGGCGACGACCCGTTTTGTGAAATTTGGATATATGGCAGAAGGTCGAACAGTGCTACTCGTGGATAAGGGCCAGGTCAATCAAGAGATGCTTGAAAAATATGATATAGAATTTACCCAGCTGCTCTCCATGCTACGCCAGCAAAATATTTTTTCTCTTCGTGAGGTCTGGTACGCCACGTTAGAAACGAATGGTTCATTGTCAGTCATGCGCAAACCCGAATACGAGCCACCCGCCGCTCAGGATATGGGAATAGATGCACAGCCTGACCTTTTTTCTGTTACAGTCATTGATAAAGGAAAGCTCCTGAACGAATCTATGCGTGGGAAGTCAATCGATATTGAAGAGATTAAAGTAAAGGTGCGCGAGCAGGGATATGATAGTATCGACGAAATCGCCTACGCAGAGTTTAGCGAGGATGGAACACTTCACATCGTGCCGATGAAAGAGAAAAAGCATCATAAAATTTGAATGATAGGCTACTACAGTTCTGCGCTTCTTACCGTGTATGGTGTAGCTACTGAGATAGAGGCAGAACTTTGGGGTATTGAACTACCATCTTCTCATGAAGAGGACTGTTTATTTGTCTTTTTTCTTCTTTTAATAATAATAACTGTAAACAGAAACAAAGGGAGTACAATCTGAAAAATAGGGAACCAAGTATTAATTACAATTTTTCGACCGATTACCATGTGATGAGTAAAGTTAGGGGACAAAGAAGAAAGCCCATAAATAAGTGCTGCAAGGGGGAAAATCCACTTTTTAAATCCGACTCCAGTTATTTTTTCAAGTCCTATCACGGCGCCATTAAAAAATAAGGACATTTTGATGATCAATCCAAGAAAAAGAAGCAAGGTGAAAAGGGCATCCATTCGTTCGAACACATCCGCCAATTCAATCAACTGAACGGCTTCCAACAGAGGAAGTGTACTATCTACGGCGATCTTAGGTCCGAGAACAAAAATATTCAATTGATTGATAAATATCAGAGAAAGGGCGGTAATACTATAGGCAAAGATCACAGTTTTTGTGAGATTCCGGTCTTTATGTACAAGCGGATAAAATACAAGAAATAATACAATCTGTCCGAATGGAAAGGAGATAAGCTCAGGAATAGCGGCTTTAAAAATGGGTTTCCATCCTTCCTCTAGAATCGGAAGAGAATTTTCAAAGTGAAAGAGACCGGTTGCCGGAATTAGTATAGTAATTATAGTATATCCAAGTACAAAAAAAGGGAAAAGGAATAAGGAAAATAGGAACAATACTTTGTATCCGTAACGAATCGTATTGGATACAACCATGATTGTGATCAACATGATGAGCCACAAGGGGGTTTGGCGTAGCAAAGCCAGGACTGTCACCTCGCCTAAATCGCGTAAGCTCCGAGAAGCTTCATATGTGAAGTACATCACAAAAAGCAGGTTAATCGTTGTACCCACATATTTTCCTATGTAACGGCGAAACAACATGAACAAATCTAATTCAGGGTCTTGATGATGGATAGCAAGATGGAGCATTAACAGAAGTAGTCCTGCTAAGGCGCCTATCAACATGACTAACCAAGCATCTTGCTTTGCTTCAGCTCCCATTAAAAACAAAGTTGTACTTCCAACTTCAAACAAAGACATACAAATGATCAGCTCTGATACTCGGATTGAATTTTGACGCATTGCTTCAATTCACCTCTGCCTGTTTATTCCATTCATTTCAATAGCTCGTTAAAAGACTCTCCAAATAATCCTGGACGTGCAAGTTTCATTTTTACATTTATTTTTATATCCATGTTTGCTAACTCCTTAGGCCACGTTTCCTTTATTTTTTTCCAGTCTTTTGGGTTCTTCTGATGAATTTTATTCCCAATACCAATAAGGTCGATATTATTTTGCTGTAAGGCTTTCCAGCCTTCCCGGATTTGCAACTCGATAATTTCTGCTGCTTGCTTCTGCAATTGGTCTATACTTTGCATATTTTTCATTTCTCTTTGCGAAGAGGCTGACAAAAGATCTCCGGTAGTTTTAACGTCAACGTTTAGGTAAAAATGATTTAAGTTCTTTATTGGCGTAATCTTAACCTTGGCCTTCCGGATGAGGAAAGCAGCCGTAGCATTCCCATCCACATAGTTTATAGTGGTGTTTTTAATCTGGTTGTTTAACCATGAAACCCCTATACTTTCCTTTTCATTTAGGTGTCCGACTCTCTTGTCTTTCCGGAAAATGCTTAGGCCCGACAACTTAAGTTTACTTTTAGCGGATGTTTCTTTGAACACATCAACAGAATCTAGTTTCTCCGGCTCGGAGCCCTCAAGAGATATTTCTGGAACTCCGGCTGCACCACTATCGGAGCTAATTTTCGAAATAAATTCATACATAGATACGGATGGATAAATCGATCCATATCTTCTGTTTTTTTCTATAATATTTTCTAAAGCTTGACCGGGAATTTTCTCTGGTGGTACAAGCTTTTTTAAATAATCACGAGCCTCTCCGTTGGCAATAAATACTTTTACAGTTTCCCGTGAATCAAGGTTACGGAGGTAAATATCAATAATTTCTTCAATGCCTTGTTCTGCTGCTTTTTTTCCAATAACGATTACATTATTTTGAGCAAAATACAATTTACGTGGGTATTCCAGACTACTCTTCGTAACGGTCTCTCTTAGTGTTTTTCCATGTGTAGAAAAAGTATGTACAGCGCTTTGCGATGCCCCCGTGGAAGAACCACCTGAGCCAGTCGTCATAGCTGATGGAATGATGATTTGATAAGTATTGATCCAGTCGCCTTGATGTCCATCAATTCCAGTTGCTGTTGTGATGCCTAATTCATTCAATTCTGTTCGATCCACGCACCCTGTAAGTAATAATCCTGCAATACACAGAACGTAACTAACTCTAAATTGGCTCACCATTGATCTCTCCTATTTTTCGGTATCAGACTTGTCATCATTTCTAATTTCATCTGAAATGGCAGGGTATTGGTGAGTTGCCTGTCTGGTTTTGTTGGAAGCTGATTTTCCATTTGGTCTTGTTTTCATAGCCCACCACGGTACTCTAATGACAAGATCCTTCATATTGGACTTAAAGGAGGGGCTGTAGGGCATAAAATAATCAACTCCAAATGATTTGAGTGATACAAGATGAACTAAAAGGGGGATAAGCGCTATCAGAATACCGAATAAGCCCAGAGCCCCCGCTATTAGCATAAGAGCAAACCGCAACAATCGGACTGCTGAAGCCAAGGTGACATATGGGATCACAAAGTTCGATATAGCTGTGAAGGCAACAACGATTACCATTGCACCTGAGACCAGTCCGGCTTGCACCGCTGCCTGCCCGATAACTAGAGCTCCTACGATGGAAACGGCTGGCCCGATGACCCTAGGCATTCGCACACCGGCTTCACGAATTACTTCAAACATCAATTCCATCATTAATGCTTCCAATAATGCGGGAAAAGGAGTTCCTTCCCGTTGAGCCATCAGTGTAATTAACAGCGTGGTAGGGATCATTTCCTGTTGAAAAGTCGTCAGGGCTATAAATAGAGAAGGGAGCAACAAAGTGATTAAAAAAGATACCACACGAAGAGCCCTTAAAAAAGATGAAATGTCATATCTCTGGTAGTAGTCTTCAGCCGTCTGAAAGAAATTAAAGAAGGTTACAGGTGCAATCAGAGCAAATGGCGTCCCATCAATCAGAACAGCTACTTGTCCGTCTAAAAGGCTTCCTGCGACTGTATCCGGACGCTCTGAGTTCAGCATGGTGGGAAAGAGACTAAGTGGTTCATCCTGTATGAATTCTTCTATGTAGCCACTTTCAAGTATACTGTCTGTATCAATGGATTGAAGCCGTTTAGTAATTTCATGCACGACTTCTGGATTAGCGACACCTTCAATGTAAGCTAATATAACTTTAGTTTGTGTATATCGCCCAATAATATGACTTTCAAACTTAAGGTCAGGTGTCCGCAATTTTCTTCTAATCAGTGTGATGTTGGTTGAGACATCCTCCGTAAATCCTTCTTTAGGACCCCGAACTACGGTTTGAGTACTGGGTTCCTGAATAGCTCGTCTTACTCCGCCGGCGATGGAAACTGTCAGGGCATATGTACTTCCATCGATAGCAATGACAGCATTACCGGAGAGGATGGATTGATAAATTTCATTTTGCGAGTGTATCATTTGAATATTTCCTGACGGGATTGTTCTCTTTATTAGCGAAACTGCGGTATTTTCTTCAAGCTTAAAAGAAGCTGCGAAGACCGGCTCTGTAATTAAGCCCTCCATTAAATCGGAAAGCAAGTTTTGGTCAATCAGCCCCTCGATATAACAAACGGCGAGATGTCCAGCATGGACAGGACTTTCGGAAAAATCACGAATGATAAAATCAGAGCTTTGTCCGAGTTTTAATTTTAGTATTGATAGAGTATATGCTAATGATGGATTTATGGGTTCTGAAGAGGCCTGCTGTTTAGATTTTTCGATATCCTGTGTGTACCTTTTTCCAGGTTTCAGAACATTTCTAATCCAACGTGTCAACACAAGTGAACCCCCTCTTTATTGATAAAGCATATCTTTGCCCTGCACCCCAAAAATATACGCTATTTTTATGAATTGGATATTTAGTGAAAGACATTTGGAAGCCTCATAATTATCCGAATTTCGCAAATCAACCAGCATAGGGTCTAGAAGAGTTTGACGTATAGAATATTTGAGTCCCGGATTGAGGAGACTACCTCTTATAGGTTTGAAATTTTTTAGAAAGTGGTGATCAGGTTTGAGTTTCTCGGATGATCAGCTTATCTGTCTCCGATTTGAGGACGAACTAGGGTATTTTGCTAAGGCTGCTGCTCCTCCTATTTATGAGACTGCTCCATTTTTCTTTGATACTTACGAAGATTATGCTGAAGCGGCTAATAATGAAAAGGAGCATTATGTCTATTCGAGGGGAACCAATCCTACCGTTCAGATTGCAGAGCAAATGATTGCTGCGCTGGAAGGTGGGGCGGATTGCAAGTGCTTTGCTTCCGGAATGGCTGCTATCAGTGCCTCTCTAATGTGTAGCTTATCCGCAGGGGACCATCTGATTCTGGTCGGACACATATATGAAACCTCCGTCAGCCTAGCCCAATATTTAAAGAGGTTCCATATAGACTATACAATCGTACATTCGACTTCTACGGAAGCAGTTGCTGATGCCATCAAATCGCAGACCCGTGCTATTCTTATGGAGTCTCCTACCTCATTCACATTCGATATGGTAAATATTCAGGAGGTAACTTGGCTTTCCAAAGCAAAGGGTATACGTACAATCATAGATAATTCATGGGCTACACCCCTTTTCCAAAAACCATTGGAATGGGGCGTAGATATCGTTGTTCACTCCGCATCCAAGTACTTGGGTGGTCATAATGATTTAATTGCAGGGGCAGTGATCGCTTCTAAAGAGATAATAAACCGTATGTATGCTGAAGAGTATGAGTTGATTGGCGGCTCGTTAGCTCCTTTTGAAGCCTGGCTACTCATTCGGGGTCTAAGAACACTTCCGCTCCGTATGGAAGCCCATCAAAGGAATGCTCTGTTGGTTGCTCGTTTTCTATCAGATCATCCGTCCATTTCCAAAGTGAATCATCCCGGACTTCCTTCTCATCCACAACATAAGCTGGCATGTAGACAGCTCAAAGGGTATGCTGGATTATTCAGTTTTGAACTAAAGGATTCGACTTATGAGGATATATGTAGAGTGATCAATAAACTGCGACTGATCCGGATCGGTGTATCTTGGGGGTCTATGGAGAGCCAGGTGATCTCACCAAACTACGGCTTCAATAAGCAGAGTCTAAAAAAACAACACATGCCTGAATCGCTTATCCGCCTGGCTGTAGGGCATGAGCCTGCTGAACTTTTGATACAGGATTTGGCTACAGCTTTAAGCTAAGCGAACATTTCAGTATTTTATCTAAAAAAGCGAAAGCAGCGGCTCCTCCAATACATAAAGAGCACCTGCTTTTCTGATTTATGACGTTTATACCTGATCAACTTTGCAGTTTAAGTAGGAGATAAGAGAGCATTGGTTGCTCCAGGTAAATTACCGTGTGTTGGAGTGTTTTAATAAAAACTACAACGTGTAGAAATACAAATTAGCAAACTGGGAAATATTACAACTTGCCTGATAGGTATACACGTGATAAATTATATATCCAGCCAGTTAAACGGCTGTTGATTTGATCTTTGAAAACTGAACAACGAGTGAGTACGGATTTTGTTTACAAAATCCAACGCTGAAATTTTGGTACATGCCATCGGGCTGTATAAAATGGAAGCAAACAAGAGATATTTTTATCTCGTCAGTTTCAAAATGAGCTTATCGCTCTTTTCTATAAACCAGCTTCGGTTGGTCTTTAATGGAGAGTTTGATCCTGGCTCAGGACGAACGCTGGCGGCGTGCCTAATACATGCAAGTCGAGCGGGGTTGTTTAGAAGCTTGCTTCTAAACAACCTAGCGGCGGACGGGTGAGTAACACGTAGGCAACCTGCCCACAAGACAGGGATAACTACCGGAAACGGTAGCTAATACCCGATACATCCTTTTCCTGCATGGGAGAAGGAGGAAAGACGGAGCAATCTGTCACTTGTGGATGGGCCTGCGGCGCATTAGCTAGTTGGTGGGGTAAAGGCCTACCAAGGCGACGATGCGTAGCCGACCTGAGAGGGTGATCGGCCACACTGGGACTGAGACACGGCCCAGACTCCTACGGGAGGCAGCAGTAGGGAATCTTCCGCAATGGGCGAAAGCCTGACGGAGCAACGCCGCGTGAGTGATGAAGGTTTTCGGATCGTAAAGCTCTGTTGCCAGGGAAGAACGTCTTGTAGAGTAACTGCTACAAGAGTGACGGTACCTGAGAAGAAAGCCCCGGCTAACTACGTGCCAGCAGCCGCGGTAATACGTAGGGGGCAAGCGTTGTCCGGAATTATTGGGCGTAAAGCGCGCGCAGG
Source organism: Paenibacillus sp. FSL P2-0322 (assembly GCF_037975315.1). Lineage (NCBI taxonomy): Bacteria > Bacillati > Bacillota > Bacilli > Caryophanales > Paenibacillaceae > Paenibacillus > Paenibacillus sp. FSL P2-0322. The sequence goes on from NZ_CP150243.1 coordinate 2,782,732, forward strand.
CGGCTCTTTAAGTCTGGTGTTTAATCCCGAGGCTCAACTTCGGGTCGCACTGGAAACTGGGGAGCTTGAGTGCAGAAGAGGAGAGTGGAATTCCACGTGTAGCGGTGAAATGCGTAGATATGTGGAGGAACACCAGTGGCGAAGGCGACTCTCTGGGCTGTAACTGACGCTGAGGCGCGAAAGCGTGGGGAGCAAACAGGATTAGATACCCTGGTAGTCCACGCCGTAAACGATGAATGCTAGGTGTTAGGGGTTTCGATACCCTTGGTGCCGAAGTTAACACATTAAGCATTCCGCCTGGGGAGTACGGTCGCAAGACTGAAACTCAAAGGAATTGACGGGGACCCGCACAAGCAGTGGAGTATGTGGTTTAATTCGAAGCAACGCGAAGAACCTTACCAGGTCTTGACATCCCTCTGACCGGTCTAGAGATAGACCTTTCCTTCGGGACAGAGGAGACAGGTGGTGCATGGTTGTCGTCAGCTCGTGTCGTGAGATGTTGGGTTAAGTCCCGCAACGAGCGCAACCCTTATGCTTAGTTGCCAGCAGGTCAAGCTGGGCACTCTAAGCAGACTGCCGGTGACAAACCGGAGGAAGGTGGGGATGACGTCAAATCATCATGCCCCTTATGACCTGGGCTACACACGTACTACAATGGCCGGTACAACGGGAAGCGAAATCGCGAGGTGGAGCCAATCCTAGAAAAGCCGGTCTCAGTTCGGATTGTAGGCTGCAACTCGCCTACATGAAGTCGGAATTGCTAGTAATCGCGGATCAGCATGCCGCGGTGAATACGTTCCCGGGTCTTGTACACACCGCCCGTCACACCACGAGAGTTTACAACACCCGAAGTCGGTGGGGTAACCCGCAAGGGAGCCAGCCGCCGAAGGTGGGGTAGATGATTGGGGTGAAGTCGTAACAAGGTAGCCGTATCGGAAGGTGCGGCTGGATCACCTCCTTTCTATGGAGAATCGTTTCCTGCAATGGAAACATTCAAATCAGCAGGTACAATGTACCTGCGACCGGGTATTCAATTTGGTTCATCACGTTCGTGTGAATGAAATGAATATCCTTAACTTACTCACTCGTTGCTCAGTTTTGAGAGTTCAAACTCTCAACATACTGCATGAATATCATCTACTCGTTTGAGTTAGACCGATATTCACACAGGCTACAGTTTCGATGAAACTGTATTGCACCTTGAAAACTGGATACCGAAACGAAATTGCGTTTTAGAATATTCCTTTAAGCTGATCTTGTGTAAACAAGTGAAATAAAGGTAGCTGCCTTGAATTTCATTCACACGTAAGTGTTGAACCGAAATTCAAAGCGAATCGTATTTACCATGTAAATACTAGGTTAAGCTACAAAGAGCACACGGAGGATGCCTAGGCGCCAGGAGCCGACGAAGGACGTGGCGAACAACGATAAAGCCTCGGGGAGCTGTAAGCAAGCTTTGATCCGGGGATGTCCGAATGGGGAAACCCGGCTGTCTTCATCGACAGTCACTTTCTGCTGAATACATAGGCAGAATAGAGGCAGACCAGGGGAACTGAAACATCTAAGTACCCTGAGGAAGAGAAAACAATAGTGATTCCGTCAGTAGCGGCGAGCGAACGCGGATTAGCCCAAACCAAGGAGCTTGCTCCTTGGGGTTGTGGGACGTCTCACATGGAGTTACAAAGGAACCGGTTAGATGAAGAGGTCTGGAAAGGCCCGCCAGAGAAGGTAAAAGCCCTGTAGTTCAAAACTTGTTCTCTCCGAGACGGATCCCGAGTAGTGCGGGGCACGTGAAACCCCGTATGAATCCGGCAGGACCATCTGCCAAGGCTAAATACTCCCTGGCGACCGATAGTGAAGCAGTACCGTGAGGGAAAGGTGAAAAGCACCCCGGAAGGGGAGTGAAATAGATCCTGAAACCGTGTGCTTACAAGAAGTCAGAGCCCGATCTATGGGTGATGGCGTGCCTTTTGTAGAATGAACCGGCGAGTTACGTTCCCGTGCAAGGTTAAGGTGAAGAGCTGAAGCCGCAGCGAAAGCGAGTCTGAATAGGGCGATCTTTAGTACGTGGACGTAGACCCGAAACCGGGTGATCTACCCCTGTCCAGGGTGAAGGTGCGGTAACACGCACTGGAGGCCCGAACCCACGCATGTTGAAAAATGCGGGGATGAGGTGGGGGTAGCGGAGAAATTCCAATCGAACCCGGAGATAGCTGGTTCTCCCCGAAATAGCTTTAGGGCTAGCCTCGGAAATAGAATCGTGGAGGTAGAGCACTGATTGGGTGCGGGGCCCGCAAGGGTTACCAAGCTCAGTCAAACTCCGAATGCCATAGATTTAGTTCCGGGAGTCAGACAGTGAGTGCTAAGATCCATTGTCGAAAGGGAAACAGCCCAGACCATCAGCTAAGGTCCCCAAGTGTGTGTTAAGTGGGAAAGGATGTGGAGTTGCACAGACAACCAGGATGTTGGCTTAGAAGCAGCCACCATTGAAAGAGTGCGTAATAGCTCACTGGTCGAGTGACTCTGCGCCGAAAATGTAACGGGGCTAAACACACCACCGAAGCTATGGCTTGATGCAATGCATCAGGGGTAGGGGAGCGTTGAATGCGGGTTGAAGGTGTACCGTAAGGAGCGCTGGACTGCATTCAAGTGAGAATGCCGGTATGAGTAACGAAAAGATCTGTGAGAATCAGATCCGCCGAAAGCCTAAGGGTTCCTGAGGAAGGTTCGTCCGCTCAGGGTAAGTCGGGACCTAAGGCGAGGCCGATAGGCGTAGTCGAAGGACAACAGGTCGAAATTCCTGTACCACCGTAATCCGTTATGAGCGATGGGGTGACGCAGTAGGGTAGTGACGCGGACTGATGGATGTCCGTCTAAGCAGTGAGGCTGGTGTGTAGGCAAATCCGCACATCGTAAGGCTGGGCTGTGATGGGGAGCGAAAATTATAGTAGCGAAGGTCATGATCTCAGACTGCCAAGAAAAGCCTCTAGCCAGGAGAAGGTGCCCGTACCGCAAACCGACACAGGTAGGCGAGAAGAGAATTCTAAGGCGCGCGGAAGAACTCTCGTTAAGGAACTCGGCAAAATGACCCCGTAACTTCGGGAGAAGGGGTGCCTCGGTAGGGTGAATAGCCCGAGGGGGCCGCAGTGAAAAGGCCCAAGCGACTGTTTAGCAAAAACACAGGTCTGTGCGAAGCCGCAAGGCGAAGTATACGGGCTGACGCCTGCCCGGTGCTGGAAGGTTAAGGGGAGTGGTAAGCCTTCGGGCGAAGCTATGAACCGAAGCCCCAGTAAACGGCGGCCGTAACTATAACGGTCCTAAGGTAGCGAAATTCCTTGTCAGGTAAATTCTGACCCGCACGAATGGCGTAACGACTTGGGCGCTGTCTCAACGAGAGATCCGGTGAAATTTTAATACCTGTGAAGATGCAGGTTACCCGCGACAAGACGGAAAGACCCCATGGAGCTTTACTGCAGCTTGATATTGAATTTGGGTACGATCTGTACAGGATAGGTGGGAGCCGTAGAACTTTGAGCGCCAGCTTGAAGGGAGGCATCCTTGGGATACCACCCTGATCGTATCTAGGTTCTAACTTGGTACCGTAATCCGGTGCGAGGACAGTGTCAGGTGGGCAGTTTGACTGGGGCGGTCGCCTCCTAAAGAGTAACGGAGGCGCCCCAAGGTTCCCTCAGAATGGTTGGAAATCATTCGAAGAGTGCAAAGGCAGAAGGGAGCTTGACTGCGAGACCTACAAGTCGAGCAGGGACGAAAGTCGGGCTTAGTGATCCGGTGGTACCGCATGGAAGGGCCATCGCTCAACGGATAAAAGCTACCCTGGGGATAACAGGCTTATCTCCCCCAAGAGTCCACATCGACGGGGAGGTTTGGCACCTCGATGTCGGCTCATCGCATCCTGGGGCTGAAGTAGGTCCCAAGGGTTGGGCTGTTCGCCCATTAAAGCGGTACGCGAGCTGGGTTCAGAACGTCGTGAGACAGTTCGGTCCCTATCTGTCGTGGGCGTAGGAAATTTGAGAGGAGCTGTCCTTAGTACGAGAGGACCGGGATGGACGTACCGCTGGTGTACCAGTTGTTCCGCCAGGAGCACCGCTGGGTAGCTATGTACGGAAGGGATAAGCGCTGAAAGCATCTAAGCGTGAAGCCCCCCTCAAGATGAGATTTCCCAATTAGTAAGACCCCTTGAAGACGACGAGGTAGATAGGTTGGGGGTGGAAGTGCAGTAATGCATGGAGCTGACCAATACTAATCGGTCGAGGGCTTATCCTAAGAATAAAACGCAATGAGTTTCGGATCCAGTTTTCAGGGTGTAAGTTTTGTATTGTATAAGCTCAAGTAGCTTATATGAAACAAGCGAACACACAGCATTTGGCGATGCTGATTCCTGTTAAAGAATTTACGATGTAAATTCATGTTTGGTGGCGATAGCGGAGGGGTTCCACACGTACCCATCCCGAACACGACCGTTAAGCCCTCCAGCGCCGATGGTACTTGGACCGCAGGGTCCTGGGAGAGTAGGACGTCGCCAAGCAAATAAAAGTATGACCTCTACATAAAAAACCGCGATTATCGCGGTTTTTTTGTTTCCAAAAAGATGTGCTTGTCAAAAATGAAGTATGAATCCCATAAGTAAAGACAAGTAAGACAAGAGTAAACCAGTTTTGTTTTTGAAAAAAACATGTTAAACTTTTCTCATAAAAATAAATGTACTTTCTGAGGTGAGTTGAAGTGTTGGAACGTTCTATGGAGAATACAAGGGAATTACACAAAGGAAAGGGAGTGATTTAAAAAAGAAAAGGAGATTATAAATGAGCACTTATCAAACAGTTATTAGTGATGGATTTGAGCTGAAATATGCTATAACAGGTAACGGAAGGCCGATATTGGTGATCGGCAGTAGTGTATATTATCCTCGCTTATTTTCAGACCATTTATATAAAAAGTTTCAGTTTATTTTTCTGGATCATAGAGGGTTTGCAAAACCGACTCGAGCTTTAAAACCAGAAGACTATACTTTGGATAAAGTTATTAATGATATAGAAACAGCAAGACAATGCCTTCATCTAAACGAATTTATCATATTAGGACATTCCGGGCATGCCTTTATGGCTTTGGAATATGCTAAACAATACCCGGACTATGTTCAAAAAGTGGTGCTTTTAAATTCAGCACCTACGAACAGCCAGGAAAGACAGCGGCAAAGCGCTTCATTCTTTTATGAAACGGCCAGTCCAGAAAGAAAGGAACGTTTTGAAAAGGACATTGTTTTATTAGAGGAAGATATCAAAAGAGACCCTGATGGAAGATTTATTCACATGTGTATACGAATGGGAGCCCAAAGCTTTTATGATTATGCCTATGATGCGGCTTACACGTGGAATGATGTGTACACGAACATGCCTATCATTGATTATTTATGGGGAGAAGCTTTCGGTAACATGAATTTGATACAATCCCTGGCGGATATCCATAAACCCGTATTTATTGGTTTGGGAAGGTATGATTATTTGGTTGCACCTGTTTCATTATGGGATAGGGTCGATGACACCTACGAGAACGTGAAAAAAGTGATTTTTGAATATAGTGGGCATAACCCGATGTTTGAAGAACCTCATTGTTTTGATCAAACATTAGCAAAATGGATTAATGATGATCACTAAGATTTTAAACGGTCGATTCCTATTTAATAAGGAGTCGACTTTTTTGATGTTAACAAATCAAGATCATGCCTGAGCTTAGGGAAGACATCTAACATACAGTTGACGGAATGAATAATCACGATTTTGTTTATTATACTAAGCTTGGAGCGCAGTAGCATGGATCAGCGAGATTTGATCGACTGTATGCTGAGTTTGATACGTTGTTTGACAGAAAACAAAATTATGATACTGTAAATTTGACACAGCTGCGTCCATCGTTTTGATGGCATAACCTTTAAATAAGTAAGTTTAAAGAAAGAGGGATAAGATTGTTTTCAAAACGGCAAAAAGAAATACTCTTATACTTAATTAGTTCAAATCATCCTGTTACTGCTGCATGGATTTCTAAAGAATTAAATGTTAGTGATCGAACCATACGTAATGATTTGAAGTATATACAAATTAAGTCTGCTCCAATGGGTCTAAATTTAGAATTGATTAGGGGAAAAGGATACGACATAAAAATTACCGATAAAGATTTGTTTAATCAAAATTTCAATGACTTAACTAATGATAAACTCAGTCATTCTACAATTGACTTTTCTGAACAAGATAACCGAGTTATTTATTTGTTGAGCCGTTTCTTGTTAGAAAATAGCTATATAAAATTAGTGACTATTGAAGAAGAAATGTTTGTATCTAAATCTACAATACAAAACGATTTAAAAGAAGTGCGAAAAATACTGGAAAAGTACAACCTGAATTTAGTAAATCGCCCCCACTACGGCTTGTATATAGAGGGTGATGAATTTATGAAACGAACATGTTTATCAAATTATTTATACAAAAGAGAAGAAAACTTCGATCAATCTCATGAGGACTTTCCTTTATTTGATAAAAAGGAATACAAGAAAATTAAAGAAGTAATAATCGAAAAAGTAAACAAATACAAAATTGAAATATCAGATATTTCTTTAGAAAACCTTGCTATTCATTTAATTATTGCTTGTAAGAGAATCGAAGAGGGATTTTTAATTGATAATCCGTCGGTATATTTACAAAAAGACTACCCTTTCGAAGAAATAGTGGCCCATGAAATTGTCAAAGAAATAGAAGACATTACAGGATTGCTATTTCCTGATTCGGAGATCAATTATGTTATTACCCATTTGGTAGGTACTAAATTGCTTCCAAAAGAAAGTTTGTCAGAGTACAGTAAGTTGGATGAAGTCGGATCCATTGTGAGTTGTATTCTGAATAAATTACAGAAAGAATTAAATTGGGATTTCAATCATGACGTTGAATTCATTCAAGCACTCACACTTCACATTAGGCCTGCAATGAACAGACTTAGGTACAAAATGAATATTAGAAACCCCTTATTAAATGAAATTAAAGTAAATTATCCAGCGGCATTTGAAGGAGCTCTTATAGCCAGTAAGTGTATTAATAATTTTTTGAATTTAGAAGTTGGAGAACATGAGGTAGCTTTTATAGCTTTACACATTGGAGTTGCTTTAGAAAGAATGAAAAATAAAAACAACAAGATAAAAAAAGTGATTATTGTATGTGCTTCAGGTGTCGGAAGCGCAAAATTACTGTATTATCGATTAATTAATTCATTTGAAAATAAGTTACAAATTGTAAATACAATCAGTTATTATAAATTAGCAGAAGCCGATTTATCCTCTATAGATTTTATAATCAGTACAGTTCCGATCAAAGAGGATATAGGGATACCCGTCTATGTAGTAAATACCTTTTTAGATGATAAGGATCTAAATCGAATCAGGAACCTCTTATCCTCTTCAGAACAGCAAAGAGAAGCTCATACTTATCTTGATCCATCCCGGGTGTTTGTGAAAAAAGAATTAACAACAAAGGAAAGCGTTATTCATTTTTTAAGTAGTAAGTTGGTTAAACAAGGTCTTGTACCTGATGATTATGTATCTTTAGTATTAGAAAGGGAGGCATTGGCTCCAACAAGTTTTGGTAATCTAGTAGCCATTCCACATCCGACTCTTCCCGTTACGACAGAAACTTTCTGGACCATATGTACGTTAAAACGCCCAATTCGATGGAACGATAAGCAAATGGTACAGTTGATTTGTTTGTTAAACATTAAAGAAGGAAACAATGTCGATTTAGAAAACATGTATAAGAAACTCGGTTCGCTTATAGAAAATAAGGAGATCGTCCAACGAATTCTTGCCAAAGACTCCGTGGAAGAAATCATGCAGTTACTAAACTGAAACAACAAGGAGCCGTTTTTTACACCACAAACGTTTCCTATTGTTTTTGGAAAAAGGTTCGGTTAAAAAGAAAGCGATTTAATTGTAAACTTAAGTTGTTCAGTAAATGAAGGAATTTAAGGGGGAAAAGATTATGAATACAATTATGTTAGTATGTGCAGCAGGAATGAGTACAAGTTTATTAGTAACGAAAATGCAAAAAACAGCTGAGGAAAAAGGCATAAAAGTAGATATTTTTGCCAAATCGGCTTCTGAAATTGAATTTACTTTGAAAGAGAGAAATGTAGACGTCATATTATTAGGGCCTCAGGTGAAATATTTGAAAAAGCAATTAGAAACTAAATTGGCAGATAAAAATATTTTTATTGAAGCTATTAATATGCAACATTACGGTATGATGAACGGTGAAAAAGTGTTAGAAGATGCATTACAGTTAATAAAAAGCAAATAACAAAGGATTTGAATTAAGAATTTGTTACTAAACAATAAAAGATAAGAGGGGAGAAGTTATGGTAAAAGAAGAATACTATACGGTGGCGTTTAACATTATTAGTAACGTAGGTACAGCTAAAAGCTTAGTAATTGAGGCACTTTATGCGGCAAAAGAAGGAGAATTTCAATTAGCAGAAGGAAAGTTAGAAGAGTCAAAGCAATTTTTTAGAGAAGGACATAGAGCGCATTCTTCATTAGTAAAAAGAGAAGCAAATGGAGAGCAACTTGATTTCTCACTGATATTAATGCATGCAGAAGACCAACTCATGAGTGTAGAAACCATTTCACTGCTTGTTACAGAAATGATCGAGCTATATAAGCGTTCAAAATAGAGATTGTTCAAGCCAAATAGAAGTGGCATCGCTACAAGAAATTACATCTTCGGGAGAGGACACGATGTTATGGGTAAAATAACTGAGTTTTTAGAAGAAAAGGTAATGCCAATTGCAGGCAAAATTGCTGGTCAACGGCATTTACAAGTACTTCGCGATGCAATGGTTCTAACAATCCCATTTATTATTATCGGTTCCGTGTTTCTAATCTTAGCAAATCTGCCAATTCCAGCTTATATAAACTTCTTAAAAGCTCATCCAGATATCAAAGCAACCTTACTTTATCCTTACAATGGTACATTTAATCTGGTCGCATTAATTGCTACCTTTGCTGTCGGATATAGGCTAGCTGAGAGTTATAAAGTGGACCCACTTGCTTCAGGGGCTGTAGCATTATGTTCGTATTTTGTTGTCACGCCTAATACAACTTTTACGGTAGATAAAGTGGTCACAACAGCAATGAATGTTAATTACTTTTCGAGTCAAGGCTTATTCGTAGGATTGCTTATTGCAATATTCTCGACAGAAATTTACCGTAGGATCGTTCAAAAGAATATTGTTATCAAAATGCCAGATGGAGTTCCGCCCACTGTTGCAAAATCCTTTACAGCAATTATTCCAGGTTTTATTGTCATCGTGAGTGTATGGGTTATACGTTTACTTGTTGAAAACTTTACTCATTTTGAAAACGTTCACACTATCGTCGCAAAACTTCTACAACAACCTTTAACCAATGTTGGTACAAGCCTAGTTGGTACAATCTTTGTATTCTTATTAATCAATTTGTTATGGGCGATTGGGTTACATGGTTCTACAATTGTAGGTTCTGTCATGTTACCTATCTGGTTACAGTTGACATCAGAGAACGCAGCTGCCTACGCAGCAGGATTACCCGTCGATAATATTGTTACGGCAGAATTTAGATATCTTATCTTTATCGGTGGATCCGGTGCAACACTTGGTCTTGTGCTCGCAATGTTTTTCTTTTCTAAGAGTAAACAATTGAAGCAAATGGGACGACTAGCCATTGGACCCGGACTATTTAATATCAATGAACCGTTAATCTTCGGTATGCCAATCGTATTAAACCCAATCATTTTGATTCCGTTTCTTATAACACCAGTTATTAGCGTGTTGATAACCTATCTATCTATGTATTATGGATGGGTAGCGAGCCCCATTGGTGTGTTGCCTCCTGGGACAATGCCAATACTTATAGGCGGATATCTGATGACTGGTAGTGTCTCGGGGATCGTCTTACAGCTTATTTTGTTTGCTGTATCCTTTGTTATTTACTTCCCGTTCTTTAAGATCATGGACAATCAGAAATATAAAGAAGAACAGAAGGCGCTTGCAAGCTAAGATGAGATCATCAATTAAAGCCTGTTAGAGTTTCTTAATGCATTTCTGTTCATAAAAATAATAGTTTGTTGACATAGGATCTATGTACTAATAGGAGGGTTATCATGTTTCAAATGAAAACAAAATTTCCAGAAGATTTTTTGTGGGGTGGAGCAACGGCTGCAAATCAACTAGAAGGAGCAAGTGATGTTGGCGGCAAGGGACTTTCTCTGGCTGATGTATATACGTTTGATGAAAAGATGCCGAAAGAGCAATGGTCAGATCAGTGGCATTTAATGACTCATAAGCAAATAGAAGAAGCTCAAGATCCTGCAAGTAAAAAATATTATCCCAAAAGACATGGGATAGACTTTTATCATCATTATAAAGAAGATATCGCATTATTTGCAGAAATGGGCTTTAAAGCTTATCGCATGTCAATTGCTTGGACTCGTATTTTTCCGAATGGTGATGAGTTAGTACCCAATGAGGAAGGATTGTCGTTTTATGATCGTGTTTTTGATGAACTGAATAAGTATGGAATAGAGCCTGTTGTTTCCTTATCTCATTATGAAATGCCACTACATCTTTCAACAAAGTATGGTGGCTGGGTGAATCGTAAACTAATAGATTTCTTTGTTCGTTTTGCTTCAACTGTATTTGACAGATATAAAAACAAAGTGAAATATTGGATGACTTTTAATGAAATTAACTGTGTGACCCATCACCCATATGTAAGTCTAGGGGTTATTGAGGAAAATCACCCTAATATTGAACAAGCAAAATTTCAAGGCGCTCATCATCAATTTGTAGCAAGTGCTCTTGCAACCAAAGCATGCAAAGAGAGTAATCCTAAAGCAATGGTAGGATGCATGGTTAGTTATCAGTTACTTGTTCCTTATAGCTGTGATCCAGATGATGTTCAAGCTACAGTAGATAAACAGCGTACCTCATTGTTCTTTACAGATGTTCAGGCAAGAGGCTATTATCCTGCTTACACAGCTAAAATGCTTGCAGAAAAGAATGTAGTACTGGAAACAGAACCCGAAGATGAACAAATTATGAGAGATTATCCGGTTGATTACGTGTCCTTTAGCTACTATATGTCTAGCGCAGTCAGTGCACATCCAGAAAGAATCGAAGGAGCGGTAGGAAATCTACTTACAGGAGGAGTTAAAAATCCTTATTTGCCAACAAGTGATTGGGGATGGCAGGTTGACCCTAAAGGTCTACGAACTGCTTTAAACCAATTGTATGATCTTTATCAAAAACCATTATTTGTTGCTGAAAATGGATATGGCGCTTTAGATGTATTAGAGGAGGGCGATAAAATTGAGGATGATTATCGTATTTCTTATTTAAAAGAACATATTAAACAAGTAAAAGAAGCAATTGCAGATGGTGTAGATGTATTTGGCTACACGAGCTGGGGCTGTATCGATATGATTAGCGCCGGAACTAATCAAATGTCAAAACGCTATGGATATATTTATGTAGATCAGGACGATATGGGCAGAGGTACAAAACGTCGCATAAAGAAAAAATCATTTTATTGGTATAAAAATGTTATTGCTACGAATGGAGAACAATTAGACTAAATTTTTAAAAGGAGAATGGTTACCTATAGGCTTGTCTCATCAGGGGCAGCTTGAGGAAGCATTCTCCTCTTTTTATAAATCGATATGTCAGCGGCTTGGCAAAACGCATGCGCTTCTCACTAGCTCAAATCGTCAATCAGTTCATGTTCGTCACCAATATCCAACTTTAGCGAAATATTGTTATCATAGGTTCCAACGGTAATCTTTTAATTTCAATTAGGACAGCCAGAAAATCAAAAACATATAGAAGATGATAAACAATAAACAAGATTGACAAAATATTAGAAGAAAGATACGATCTCGATTTATCTGATAAAACAAACAAAGTAAATAAACTGTTGGGTAATATTACTTCATCCTGGTTGTCGTGACTTGACGGCTTAACTAGGATCTGTATAATAACCGGGAGATCATGTTACATTGATAGTTTAATTCCCGTTTTTTATGCCCTATCAGAAAACAATTCTAAGACTCATAGAACTGAACAATTTAGTAAAGCAATGATATGGAGGTCGTTATGAAATACGAAATTATTTTATTTGATGTCGATGATACGCTGTTTGATTTTAAAAAGGCAGAGAGTCATGCGCTACATAATACGTTTACCCAATTTGGATTGCCACTAGGGGCCACTGAGTATAAAGCTAGTTATGATGAAATCAACAGTGCGTTGTGGCGAGAAGCAGAGGAAGGACACATTACCTCAGCGCAACTGCGTGTGGAACGGTTTAAGCGATTATTTACTATTCATGATCTAGATTTCAATCCAGACGCCTTTAGTGCAGCATATTTACGTTATTTGGGTGAAGGTGCTTTTTTGATGCACGGAGCGGTTGAATTATGTGATATGCTGTCTGATTGTCGTTTGGCGATCATTACGAATGGAATCAAAGAGGTGCAAACCTCCAGAATTCAGCTTTCACCGCTGCGTGATGTATTTGAGCAGGTAATTATTTCAGAGGAAGTGGGTTGCCAAAAGCCACAAGCTGGTATTTTCGATTATGCATTTACTAAGCTAGCCATTTCAGATAAAAGTAAGGTTCTCATGGTCGGTGATTCTTTGACCTCGGATATTCAAGGAGGGAACCAATACGGAATCGATACCTGCTGGTTCAACCCTGCTGGGAAAACAAACGTGTCTGGCATTCAACCCACTTATGAAATAAAAAGCCTGATGGAGTTATCGAATCGTGTGCTTTCAAAGCGTCTCGTACTGAATCGTACATCGGCTGAAATTAGATGAATAATGTCGAAATCAGAAGGCCAGAAATTAAGGACATCGAAAAGATAAATGAATTGTTTAGAATTGTGATTATAGACACGTTTGCTAAAGAAGGCATTGGTCATATGCTGGAAGACATAGATGAGGAAATTGAGACTAAGAGGGTATATTTGGAACGTGACTTTGAGAGTCACGGTGAACAACGATACTTCTTAATCGCTGTAGATGGGAATCATATAATAGGTTCTATTGAATATGGACCAGTAAGTGAACTAATAAGTAAATCTACCAATGCTACATTTAAAAATTTGTGCGAGGTAGGAACTGTACTTGTTCACCCTGACTACAGATAGTGGATATCGTATTGCGCAGAAAATATGGAAAAAGAAATTTGGAACTCCTGATTATTTATTAAAAGATTATTGGGGAGCAGGCTCTGATCATATGATATGGAGAATCAAAGTCAAGGATGCTATTAAATGATCAATTGCTTGGCAATCTCTTGTGTGTCTTTAATCTACAAGGACCAAAGTTATAAAACAAGGCAGGCCGGAAAATCGGCCTGCCTTGTTTAAATTTTTTTATCGTCACTGGCTGGTCCATGATTAGCAGGAGACAGCTTTAAGGCGGAAGGTAGAGCTGGCGAAATCTCCAGTGAGATCGGAGACCACAAGCCCAATTCTCATTAGGCGGTCACCTCCGAAAATTTCTCCATCAAATGCTACGCGGAAGGGGGAACCGCCATCTTCCACTAAGGTATTACCCGTATGGACTTCAGAGTTGCCCGTCGCCCCGTGTTCGATTATATACTTTTTATTTGGATCAAGTCCTTTTAGAGTTAGTCGCCGGATGGGGCCATTTGGTTCAGCTAGTACACGGAAGTAAGCGGCAAAAGCTTCGGACTGGTCCTCGCTAACGAACATCCAGGCCGTGTCGCCTCGGCCCTCAAATGGACTAAGGAGTCGATACATATCTCCTTGCTGTACAAGGGAACGAATTTCCTTATACTGGGCGATTTGTTTGGCAGCGAGCTCCTTTTCTTCATTTGTAAAGGCAGTTAGGTCAAGTTCGTAGCCAAAATTCCCGCTCATTGCCACGTCGCCGCGTATAGCGAGGGAGGTGATTCGCCCCACCTGGTGATTCGGTACATTCGATACGTGTGCGCCCATGGTACTGGCCGGATACACGATGCTTGTGCCGTACTGGATAGCCAATCTTTCAATGGCATCAGTATCGTCACTGGTCCATGTCTGCGGCATATAGTAGAGCATTCCTGGATCGAATCGTCCACCGCCTCCGGAACAGCTTTCGAACAAGATGTCCGGGAACTGGGAGGTCAGACGTTCCAACAGATCGTAAAGTCCGAGCATATAACGGTGCGCAGTTTCCTTTTGTCGTTCGCTAGGAGCTGTAGCCGAAGCAATCTCCGTCATGTTACGGTTCATGTCCCACTTGACATAAGATATCGGAGCGATCGAGAATACGGAGCTAAGCGTCTCGTACAAGTAGTCGCATACTTCCTTGCGGGAGAGATCGAGCACCAGTTGGGATCGGCCTTCCGTCCGCCGCCGACCTTCCGCATGCAGGCACCAGTCGGGATGGTTGCGGTACAGTTCACTATCAGGTGATACCATTTCCGGCTCAACCCACAAGCCAAACTGTAATCCTTGTTCATTAACCCGTTTGGCCAGGTCGGCAAGGCCGCCAGGCAACTTGCGACGGTCTTCAAACCAGTCCCCAAGCGAATTGTCGTCGTTGTCGCGCTTACCAAACCAACCGTCATCTAGAACAAAGAGCTCAATTCCAAGGGGGCCTGCTTCCTTGGCAATCGCTTCGATTTTATCGGCGTCGAAGTCGAAATACGTGGCTTCCCAATTGTTCACGAGAATAGGACGCTCTTTGTCACGGTAAGTCCCCCGGCAAAGACGTGTGCGATAGAGTCGGTGATAGGTGCGTGACATGCCCCCAAGACCTTCTTCAGAAAAGACCAATATGGCTTCAGGGGTCTGGAATGACTGACCCGGCTCAAGCCGCCAGGAGAAGTCAAAAGGATTGATTCCGACACTTACACGAGTCTGGTTGAACTGCTCTACTTCTGCCTGTGCGACGAAGTTGCTGCTGTAGATTAGACTGAAACCGTACACATCCCCACGATCTTCAGTCGCATCAGGACGAAGCAGTGCCAGAAATGGATTCATTTGGTGACTGCTGGAACCCCTTCGGCTCTCGAGCCGAAGGGAGCCGGGTCCAAGATCGCGGCGTTGGATATGTCTTTCCCGAACCCAGGCTCCAGGTAAGTAGAGAGCTTGGTAGTTGGAATCGGCGAAGTCGACAGAGGCGCTCATGGCGTGTTCAATATTCATGGTAGCGCTTCCCTTTTGTTCAAAAAGAGTAGACCTCGCAATGGCACTGTGATTCGCAAATACAGTATAGAGCAGTGTAGTCTTAAGCCCAGAGTATGGATCTTCAAGGATCAAAAAGAGGGTTGTGGCTTCATCATCCGATTCGGTATAGACGGAAGGAAGTCCCTCGAGCTTTGGTTTACCCGGTTCAATACGGTAACCACTATATTTCAGCTCCGTAGTCCGAGTCCCGTCCGCAAGTGCAACCTGGTAAGCTGGTTGACGAAAGTCGCTTGTTCCATACTGGGGGTATTCCTGTGGAAGCGTGTCCAAAGAAATTGTACGGCTGGAAGAAACGGGAGTGGGAGAGAAGGAGCAACGCTCCCTAAGCTCCAATATACTTGCGAGACTTTGGTCATGATGAAGTTGAGCTCCCCAATAGACATGTGCGGGATATCCTTCTACAAGCTGGATAATATAGCTGCAATCCTTGGACTGCAAATGAAACAAACCAAGCGTCTCGTTAACATGAATGTTCATGATATTCACTCCTTAGGGGGTTATCATTATTGTTTTACGTAAGGATACTGATCAATGACAATAAGACTCTCAAGTACTGATGTTAGCCTTTTTTGCATGAGCTCTCCCGAATGACAAGCTTAGTCCCGATCACGCTGTACGCAGGTGGTTCACGCCCCTCAAACCGTTCAGAGAGCAGTTGCACGGCAGCCTTTCCCATCTGTTCAGGATAGGCACGGACGGTGGTTAGCGGAGGCTGCACGAAGGCTGCCATCTCAATGTCGTCGAAGCCGACAACAGCCATATCCTCTGGTACCTTGACTCCATGTCCATGAAGGGCGCGGAGGGCACCAATAGCGAGCGGATCGCTTGCAGCGAAGCAGGCCGTCGGTCGTTCCTGTTGGGTTAGAAGCTCGTTCATCATGAGATAACCATCCGCGGTACTCCAGGCACCTATACGGACGAATTGAGGATTGTACAACCCCTGTTCCCGCATGAATCGTTCAAAATAATGCGCTCTTCGCTCACCGTCGCTCTTACCGCCGATAAATCCGATTTGTCGGTGGCCAAGCTCAAGTAGATGTCCGAGTGCCTGATCAACAGCTTGCCGGAAATGAAGTCGTACAGAATCATACTCCAGCTGTTCATGGTACTGGTCGACAAGGACAATGGTGTTCTTGTCAGGATGAAGTTTGAATACCTCTTCAGGATCAACGCCGCCCACAACAATCAGACCGTCCGCCTTCTGCAGGGTGCCGATGGATGAGCGGCCTCGCAAGGTCTGGCTCAACGTCAGTCCAAGCTCTTCACAGCGTAGTTCGATTCCACGACGGATCGAGGCGTAATACGGATCGTCTCTTTCCTCCTCAATAGAACACCACAGCAGGAGAGAGACCGTTTTCCCAGCACGTTCCGTATTCTGCTTTAATTGCCTCAGCCGGGTAGGCTTATACCCGAGTTGCTCGGCAACCAAAAAAATTCTGCTTTTGGTGTCTGGGCTTACGGACAGTGACAGATCGTTATTTAAAACCCTTGAAACGGTTGCGGCAGACACACCCGCTTCGCGGGCAATGTCTTTAATGGTTGCCAAAAGAGCTCACACCTTTTTAGTTAATAATTTTACTAAAAATCGACTTTATCCTAACACATCTTTAAAGCACTTTCAAGATGGACGGTTGAATTTTTTAACATTATTTTTGATCTACTACTGTAGAGATTGTTTGTGTTAACATGATGAATATTCTCTTGATGACGGAGGGGTCCTAGTTGAATATTCTGTCACTAGCTCGTAAGTGGTTTGGTCGACTTCGCTTTAAAAGCAAGGTTATAACGGTATTTCTTCCGCTAATTATTGTTTCTCTGCTTACTCTTGGACTGTTGTCCAACCAGCTTTTCAGCCGTTCTTTGATAGACCGAACCACCAGCAACGTGGTCGATGAGTCTCAGCTTATCTTGTCTCGGACCGATTACATATTCAGCAGTGTGGAAACAGCGGCCAATATTATGGTGACGAATATTAACCGGATGTATGATTCATACGGTGCCAAACCTGGTACTGCGATGGAGTCTATTCAGTTTGGAAACTTGATGCAGAGCCGCCTATCCATTGATTTGTCAATCTTTCGTGAGGTGGATGCCGCTGTATTCATTGATAATGAAGGAACAATTTTCGCCTCTTATACCGAAAGCGGGGATGATCGCAAGATCTATAGCATGCTTAAGCGGGTAAGGGAATCCGAAAGTTATGGACAGGCACTCTGGTTTGATATGGAGAAGAGAGATTTCCTAACACCAGATCCGAACTCTCCGGTTTTGACGTTGGGGAAGACGGTCATTAATATAGACACGGGCGAACCCTATGGAACCCTTTTTTTGTTAGTGAAGGAAGAAGGTTTGTCCGATTACTTCCGTTCCAGCGATCCGGATGCGCCCAAATCTTATTATTTTTTAGATAACGGAATGCGCGTGGCGGTGGCAGAAGACAATGAGATGCTGATGAATCCGGTGAATCCACAGCTAGGTGAGGCCATCCAACGTTGTGCGCCTAATGCATCCCAAGGAACGTGCTCATTCGAGTATGAGGGTAACCTGGTAACGGTCACTGATTATAACCGGATGGAGTGGAAGTTGGTCAATATCGTATCTCTTAGCCTGCTTACGGCTGATGTCCGGCAAAATGTTAGATTGTCGCTCTTAATCGGCGTATTGTGCCTTGTTTTTTCCTGGCTGGGCGCTAGCTTTCTATCCAAAATGGTCGTTAGCCCACTCGAACAACTGACTAGGGCCATGCGAAAAGTAGTAACTGGTGACTTGCAAGCGGTTACGACAGTCCGCACAGAGGATGAGATCGGTACGATTGCTGAAGCGTTTAACTTTATGGTAAGACGAGTTCGGGAGCTGCTGGATGAGGTAAGGCAGGAACAGAACCGTAAGCGTGAATATGAGCTCGCACTGATAAGCGCCCAAATTAAACCGCATTTTCTGTACAACACTTTGGATACCATTTATGCACTCAATGAGTTAGATCGTAATGATGAGGCTAGAGATACTACAAAAGCGCTAGCAGATTTTTATCGAATGGTGCTGAACAAGGGACGGGAATTAATTACTTTAGAAAAGGAAGCTCAGATTACTGATGATTACCTGACGATTTTGCAAATCCGTTATCCCGATGTGTTTCGCTATGAAGTGGATATCCCTGCCGAGCTTGCAGGTACACCTATCCCGAAGCTCTCGCTTCAGCCGCTTGTCGAGAATTCGATTTACCATGGTCTTAAGAAGAAAGGAACAAAAGGTTTTATCCGTATTTTTGCCTTTAAACAGGGTGATAAGGTGATCGTTCGGGTGGAGGACAACGGTGTGGGGATGGATGAATTCCAAGTTCAGACAATTATGTCCAGACATTTACCGAAAGAAGGAATACGATCAATCGGTACCTACAGTGTTCAGCAACGACTGAGTCTGTATTTTGGCGAGGAGTATGGGATATCCGTTCAAAGTATTCTCGCGGAGGGAACAACTGTTGACCTGTCGTTGCCGATGCTGCCAAAGGGGAGTGAACACCAAGATGTATAAAGTGATGATTGTCGATGATGAGCCGCTGTTCCGAGACTTTCTGCGTATAAAGATAGATTGGGAAAGTCATGGCTTTCGGGTTTGCTGCGAAGCAAGGAACGGACAGGAAGCACTTCAAGAAGCCGAGCGGCATCAGCCGCATCTCGCCCTCGTAGATATCAATATGCCCTTCATTGATGGAATTGAATTAGCCGAGAGGTTGAAAGTCAAGTTCGAACGCATCGTTATTGTATTCATATCTGGACATAACGAATTTGAATACCTACAGAAGGCGGTTCGAACCGGAGTGCAGGATTATTTGTTGAAGCCGTTCAATGCAGAAGAAATGCTCTCGATGTTGGAACGTATTAAGCCGAAACTACCGGTGTTTCTGCAGGAGAGCGAAAGTACCGAGTGGGGTAAGCATGGTAGCGAAGCGTTGCACGGCAGAGCAAGTATGCCTGATTTGGGCCATCTGCGTGATGCAGTCGTGCTAGACCTTCGATTGAAAGACAGTGAAACGTTAGAGGAAGTCCGTAAGGCAATCCAGCAGCTTAGTATATATAAGTGGGGGGATGAATACGCGGACGCGATGCTTATGGGAATCGTATCTCTAGCACTTTCCTTTGCAAGTGAACGCGGCATTCCTTATGATCGGCTATGGGATGAAGGTTTGAACAAGTCTCCTTATGACCGGCTTCGGGAGTTAGATTCCTGGGAGGCTGCTGAAGGATGGATGCTCGCTTTGTACCGCAGGCTGATCCAATTGATGGAGAATATGCACTCTACGAAGGCTTCCAATCTTTTTGCTGCGGCGATCACCTATATCGAGGAGCATTATGCAGACACAGAGTTGTCTGCTGAGCAGGTTTCGTGCGGGGTTTTCGTCGATGCCAGCTATCTGCGGCGCGTCTTCCGTAAGGAGTCCGGCTTCTCCATAGTGGATCATATTACACACATTCGGATGAAGAAGGCTAAGGAGCTCTTACTGAACAGAAATCGGAAGTTGGCGGAAATCGCTGAAAGTGTTGGATACAGTGACCCCAATTATTTCAGCAAATGCTTCAAGAAACGCTTTGGCATGACACCGACTGAATATGAGCAACTCCAAAAAAGGTAGCTCTTGACCTGCGAGGCAGAACAACATCGATTTAAGCCTGGCGGTTTTCCTATACGGAAAACCGCTGCTCTATTTGTCCCGTTTTTTACTGATTATGCCCGTTTTATTCCTTAATCAAGAAAAGAAGCGGGAGTATACTGTAGTCATGCAAATGAAAGCGCAAACATAAAACACACTGCATGAGGGGGATTAAACAAATGAAAAAAACTTACAGAAGTTGGGGTGCAGCTTTGCTAGTGCTCACCATGTCTATTGGATTGGTCGCTTGTGGCGGAGATAAATCAGCTTCCTCCCAGGGCGGGACGGGAGACACAACGATCAAATTGAAGGTATATGCGCAGCATTTTGACGCCGATACCACCAAGCCGTTCGATTATGCGGTGGAAGAACTCAAAAAGGACATGCCAAACGTTGAGATTGAACTGGATCCTGCCGTTCAGGACGGGTACCAGAAGCTGAAGACTTATGCAGCGACAGGAAACATGCCGGATATTTATTTCACGGATTGGCCAACTCTGCAAACTTTAGCAAAATCCAAAAATGTCGAGGTGCTGGACAACTATGAGACAACGGCTAAATTCAAGGAGAATCTTAATCCGGGTGTTGAATCTCGTTTAGTAGCTCCAGATAATCATGTGTATGCTTATCCGGATACAGGCATTGAATTCCAGCTTATCTATTACAACAAGTCGATTTTTGAGAAGGCGGGGATCGAAACGCCGATTAAGACGATTGATCAGATGGGCGAAGCAGCTAAAAAGTTGAAAGCTGCAGGTTATGTGCCCATGTCGATCTTTGCCAAGGAAAAGTGGATTACGACTGCTTTTTATAATGGGCTGGTCACAAGAGAGCAGCCGCAAGGATTCGGAGCACTTGATCAGAAAGGTGTAAAAGCATTGCCAGAAGCGTTTGTAACGGCAGCACAGCAGATGAAGCAATTGCAGCAAGCCGGATTGTTCGACGCAAATGCCACGAACACCAATTATGATCAGGCATCGTCCCTGTTCTATCAGGGAAAGGCTGCCATGTTTGTGAACGGACAATGGGAAATTTACAGTTCACAGGAAAAGCTGGGCGACCAGGTCGACTGGATGTACTGGCCAGCAAAGGATGAAGCAACCTACGAGAAGTCCAAATATTTTATCGACGGTGCAGGCTCGCCACAGGGTTACGCAGTATCGTCGAGTAGCGAGAACAAGGAAACTGCCGTAAAGGTAGCAGCATTCCTTGCGACAAAGTCAGCCGAGTACAAATATACCCAACTCGGAAGTCCTATCGTTTCGCCGAAAGTGGATAAGCAAATCGCCTCCAATGTTCCAGCAATGATGCAGCGAGTCGCCAAAGAGTTGCTGCCAAACGCCAAGGAATATGCTCAGCTTCTGAGCAATACCAAAATTCAGAACACAATCAATGACAATACCCAGAATCTGATGGTGGACAACTTTTTGGTAGAGGGTTTTGTGAACAATCTGAACAGTACATTGGAGAAAGAAAACTGAGGAGAAAGAAAACTGATAATCCAGGGACAAGCAACCTCTGGCGACATAAGTCGCTGGGGGGGGAGCCGTCCCGAAAATAAGGGGTGGAAGCAACACATGAATAAATATTTGGGGAACAAACCGGCGCTGGCACTGTTTCTGCTCCCTGCTTTGATCCTGTACAGTGTGATCCTGATTTATCCTGTTCTGCAGACCGTTCTTCGTAGCTTTTATGAGTGGGATGGCCTTAGTACGCCGATCTTTTCGGGATTGAGTAATTACCGGGAGCTCTTTTCCGATCCTTTACTTTCCACTTCGCTTAAGAACGGATTGATATTTGCAATTGTACTGGTGGTCTTTCAGATTGGACTGGGAACGCTATTGGCGCTGATTTGTGCAGACCCGCGTACACGCGGGCGGAAAATACTGAAAACGGCTTATTTTATTCCGGTTGTTCTGTCGGTAACTGTGGTGTGCCAGCTGTGGATCGCCATTTACGACCCGACCAACGGACTGATCAACCGGCTGTTCGATCTTTTGAATATCCCGTATCAGCAAAATTGGCTGAGCTCCCCGACAGCATCAATTATTGCCATCGCCTTCGTTAATGCCTGGCAGTTTATGGGGTATCAATTCGCGCTGCTATATGCAGGGGTTAAGTCAGTACCTGAGGACTATTTTGAAGCCGCCACGATTGACGGTTGCAGCAAATGGAGAGCGCATCTGCATGTTACACTTCCTCTGATGAGGGAAACGTACAAATTCTGCTTTATTATCGCGATTACCTCTGGGATAGGCGCCTTTGTGCAGATGCTGATTATGACTAACGGGGGACCTGGTACTACAAATTATACAATGACATTCATGATTTACCGCTATGCTTTTATGGAGAGCAACTATGGCTATGCGTGTGCTGTATCTGTGCTGCTTGTACTGATCTCGCTGCTGGCAACTTTAGTTATCAATAAGCTGTTCGATCGCGGACAAACCGCCTGATGAGGTGCGTATTGAAAAGGAGAACGAAATGAGTAAAACCGCTGTGAGCAAGTTCAGACAAGCTGTCCTGCAGATACCGCTGTGGTTGTATGTGATTGTTTCGATTTATCCGTTGTTCTGGATGGTTTCCTACTCGTTGAAGAACAATGATGAGATCTTTGTTACCAACCCATTCGGACTACCAACGCATTTTCGTTACGAAAATTACATCAATGCTTGGACGCAATTTAATATTCCTCGTTACTTTCTGAACAGTCTGGTCGTATCAACGATTTCGACTCTGTTCATCCTTTTATTGGCACTGATGTTTGCCTTTGCAGTGGCTCGCATGAGATGGAGGTTTCGTTCTGCTGTCCGAACTTATATGATCATAGGAATGTTTATGCCGCTACAGGTTATTATGATACCGCTGGCGATTCTGGTTCGCGATTTTCATCTTACGAATACGTATGGAGCTCTTATTCTTCCCTATATCGCAATTGGCCTTCCTTTCTCGTCAATGATTTTCTATGGGTTCCTGGCAGGAATTCCTAAGGAGATTGAAGAGGCGGCATGTATGGATGGAGCTAATATTTATAGACTGTTCCTGAAAATCATTATGCCGCTTGCAATGCCTGCAATTGCAACTGTAGCCATTTTTCAGTTCTTGAACAACTGGAATGAGTTCACTTTGGCCTATATTCTGATTTCTGATGAGAATATGAAGACCTTGCCGCTAGGCTTGCTTTTCTTCCAGGGCTCCTACAGCACGGATTGGGGGGCCATGGGAGCTGTTATGACTATCGCTTCCCTACCGATGGTACTAGTCTATCTGTTCTTGAGTGAACAAGTGGAGCGGGCAATGACGGTGGGTTCCGCTGTAAAAGGATAGAGAGGATAAAATGCCCGGGCTTGAGAATCAGAAAAAAGATTCTCTAGCCGGGCATTTTTGTTATGTACATACGCTAGTTTAATCTGACGATGGTTTGTGGCTAATCAGAAACCTTACAACAAAATAAAGGTTTTTGTAAGTTTCAACTGTTGTTCATTATGTAGAAGCTGTTATGCTGGTAAACAGCTAGGCAAGGAAAGAAGTGAGCAGATTTTGAAAGATCCAAAGCAAAGTTTCAATGAAACATTAAAAATTCCTAAAAGAACCATTATAACAGTCACCGTTATTGTTATTATAATTATATTGTTAATCACTCTGGTGCTCGGCACCATGCATATTATTCGGGATTCAATATACACCACCATGAAAACCTCCTAAATCTACAACCAAGGGGGTTAGATTGTTGTTATTGCTTGAACGATCGAATAAAGGCATTATATAGAGAAATCAGTTGTTAAAAATTCAAGCACTAAGAAGGTAGAAAACACGATGCAAAAGATATTAATAGTAGAGGATGATCCTCAAATCAGTTCCTTGCTCCAATCTTATCTTGAGAAATATGGTTATCAAGGGATTAACGTTTCAAATTTTGATCAAGTTCTGGCTATCTTTCAAGAGGTAAAGCCTGATTTGGTACTACTTGATGTGAATCTACCTCGCTTTGATGGATTTTATTGGTGCAGGCAAATACGGACTCAGTCTACATGCCCCATCCTTTTTGTTTCTGCACGCGATGATAAAATGGATCAGGTCATTGCTTTGCAAAACGGAGCAGATGATTACATTACGAAACCATTTTATCCCGAAGTACTGTTAGCCAAAGTAGAAAGCAATCTGCGACGTGCCTATGGCTCTTATGCTGTTGCCCCAAAATCACGTTCCTTAAAAGTGGCAGATTTGACGCTATATCCCGATATTATGGAACTTGTATTCCATGACAAGCAGGTAGAAATTAGCCAGAAGGAAGCAGCACTGCTAGAGCTATTGATGACGTATCCTAAGCAGGTTGTGGGTAGAGTTCATCTCTTAGAGGCTTTATGGGATGATCACCAATATGTGGGCGAAAACACACTGAATGTTTATGTCACTCGGGTCCGCAAAAAGCTGAGTGAGCTGGGACTAGGGGATATCATAGAGACGGTTAGAGGGGCTGGCTATCGGCTTCACTTGAGTGAGGAGGAAGAACGGTGAAGCTTTTTTGGCGTGACCATTTTTCGCTGGTGATTTTTAATATCATCCAACTTTTTCTTGTGTTAAGTATCTATTGGATGGATGGTTACCGTAACTGGTCGACGGCCCTGTATTCCGTCTTTTTTGGGGCCTCCATATTGCTGGTTTATTTGCTCTTCCAGTATGTCATGTACTCTGGTTTATATCGCATATTATCCACTGCAAACATTAGAGATTTAGATGAGCTTATTCAGATGAAGGTACTTAATCCGTTAGCCTCTTCTTTGCAACATTTGCTTTTACAATATTATCGATTGTATCAGTCCCGAATTCATCAGTTAGAGCATCAGCAGCGCGATCATATTACGTTTATCAATCAGTGGGTTCACCAGATGAAAACTCCTCTTTCTGTTATTCATTTAATCCTTAAAGGAAAAATAGATCCCGAATCGGATCAGATTCACGATGAGATTGATCGAATGGGAAAAGGACTGGACATGATTTTGTATATGTCACGATTGGAATCCTTTGAACCTGACTTTCATGTGGAGCCTGTTGTATTACGAAAACTGGTTAGTGATGTGATTTATGATAACAAAAGATTATTGATTCGCAACGAAATTTATCCTTCCAATGAAGTGGACGAGCAGTTGAGTGTGATTACCGATGCCAAGTGGCTAAGATTCATAATTAACCAATTGGTGACCAATGCGGTGAAATACTCTTCAGGTCATGCCCACAGTCTGAAACTAATGTCTGACGTAAGAGAGCATGTCATTGTGTTGGAAGTACAGGATGAGGGGATTGGTATCCCTAAAAAAGATGTAGAACGGGTATTTGAGGCTTATTATACAGGTGAAAATGGGCGGAAGTATCGTGAATCAACCGGGATGGGACTCTATTTGGTGTCTGAAATCTGCAAAAGACTGAATCATGATATTCAACTGAAATCGACAGTTGGTGAAGGGACAACGGTTCAAATCCTGTTTTCAATTCACAAATGAGAAACCTTACAACACATTTAAGGTTTTTGTAATGTTAATCGATCGCTTCACTTGTCTGGATGGATTATGATCATAACATAGAACAAGGAAAGGAATGAATTATGGAGATTGTACGAATGGATCAAGTCACCAAAATATATTATGGCAAGGTTCCCTACCGAGCCCTTAACAACATCCATTTAACGATCAAACAAGGTGAGTTTGTTGGTATTATGGGGCCGTCTGGTAGTGGGAAGACCACATTATTAAACATGATTTCGACCATTGATATGCCGACTTCTGGCGAGGTTTGCATTAAAGGTGAAAATCTAAATCAGCTCAAGAAGGATAAGCTGGCTTTATTTCGTCGCAAAGAGCTGGGACTTGTATTTCAGGACTTTAATTTGCTGGAAACCCTCACTTTGGGAGAGAACATACTGTTTCCTCTGATGCTGAATAAAAAAGGATTAAAGGAAATGGAGCTTAAACTGGAAGAGGTAGCGAAGAAACTGGATATTTTTGATGTTTTGGATAAACGGCCTTATGAGGTGTCAGGGGGACAAAAGCAACGGGCAGCCATTGGTAGGGCTATTATTCACTCTCCTTCACTCCTGCTCGCAGATGAACCCACTGGAAATCTCGATTCCAAGTCTTCACGTGTTGTGATGGAAATGCTGGGACTTATCCACCGTGTAGATTATTCCACAATCGTGCTGGTAACACACGGTGCAATGGAAGCCAGTTATTGTGATCGGGTAATTTTTATAAAAGATGGTGAGTTATATAATGAAATCCACCGTAGTCATAGTCAGCAAATATTTTTTCAGGAAATCATAGATATGCTCTCCTTTTTGGGGGGAAGTAGACATGCACATGAGCTTTCGTCTGTTAGCATGGAATAATCTCAAACGCAATGTACGTGCTTATGTACCTTATTATTTAAGCAGTTCATTGATGATTTCGATTTTTTTCGTATATGCGATATTTATTTTTCACCCGGATGTCTCAAATGCAATCACAGCAGCTAATGTAAAAAAAGGATTACAAGTTGCTGATCTGTTGATTTTTGTATTTTCCTTTTTTTTCGTATTATACACAAACCATATCTTTGTTGCTGCACGTAAGAAAGAATTGGGTATACTGACCATTTTAGGGACACATCACAGACAAATTTATTTTTTGGTGGCATATGAAAATCTAATTATAGGTTTTTTATCCTTGGTTACTGGGATTATCGGAGGATTTATTTCAGCGAAATTCTTTCTGCTTTTGGGCTCCAATGTCATAGGAATGTATTTAACGTTTTATTTTCCTTGGAAAGCACTGGCTTTCACAGGAATTGGCTTTATGTTTTTGTTTATATTGATCTCACTTGTGTCTGTTTTCTTCATACGCCATTTTAAATTACAGCAGCTTTTTAACAAGGTTCCACAGCTCAAAAAGGAATTAAAAGCTTCATGGAGTCTTTCCTTTCTTGCGATAGCGTTAATAGGAGCGGCTGTATATTTAATGAAGCTTGATTTTCCACCATACATTTATCTGGCACCGTATCGTTTAGGGACTCTTTCTTTTTATATATTGCACTATTCGGTTGGAGACACATTTAAATACACAATTGTAATGGGGTTTATTGGTACTTACTTATTTTATACTCAATTATGTGTACTATTCATTCAACTGCTTAGAGCTAACAGGAAATGGTCTTGGAGCGGAACACGTTTGTTATGGTTATCTGAGATCACATACAAAATTAGGAATAATGCTGGATTATTTTCATTGATTACCTTAATTTCTATCATTTCCTGTGTAGGAGCAGCGTCAACTTTTGACTCCATGCAGCAGCAAAAAAGATTTCTAAGGGAGCAATCTTATTCATTTGCACTTTCTTCTGATGTAGTAAGTTCTAGAGAGCTTGAAAAAGAGATTGACCAAAATCTTTATACGGCTGGGGTAGATTATTCGAAAAGTGAAATACTGATCTTTCCCTTTCGTGAACAGTTCGCACCTGTGATGAAACAATCCAACTATGAAGCTCTTACTTCCAGGTTTAAGGAACTAAAACAGACAGCCGCACTTCGGGATCATCAAGGCTTTTTCATTTTTGATTCTAATGGAATGTCTTTAGAAGAACAGAAAACCTTTTTTGAAAAAAAGCTAACTTACAATCAAGGAAAATCTCAGATTATGAATATTCAGATTATGGATACTCAGAAGATAGACCACAGCATAAAGTTTGTTGAAAACATCATCTCTGAACTAGGAAGGTTACTTGTTGTTTCAGATCGAACTTACGACCATTTAGTTGAACAACGGTACTTCAATGTTCCATTAGCATACAAATCTGTTTATTATTTTGTGCCAAAATGGAAGAATGGTCAACTTTCATTAGAAACTTCTGAAACTCAACAGGAGATATGGTTG
The DNA here is from genome assembly GCF_037975315.1 of Paenibacillus sp. FSL P2-0322. Classification (NCBI taxonomy): domain Bacteria; kingdom Bacillati; phylum Bacillota; class Bacilli; order Caryophanales; family Paenibacillaceae; genus Paenibacillus; species Paenibacillus sp. FSL P2-0322. The sequence continues at coordinate 2,810,577 of NZ_CP150243.1, forward strand.
TATTCCGTGTTGGCCAACAAGGTGAACAAAGGGGTACTTAACTCTAGAGCAGTGGATTATTTGACATCGGAGATGGATCTGAATATTAGTGAATTTATTGGCGGATTTATCGCCATTATTATGTTGGCAAGCACTGTAAGTCTGTTGTATTTCAGATTGTATGTAGATCTTCAACGGGATGAGGAAATATACCGAGCTTTATCGAAAATCGGATTAAACTCAAGGAAAATGAGACGAGCTGCATCCAGACAAATTGCTTTCCTATTTCTTCTGCCATTAGTCGTATCATCCGTAGGAGTAGTGCTTTGTTTATTTATGTCAGAACCATCTGGAATAAATGTAGCACCCTTTCATCTTACGCTTATTCAGATTATGCTTTGCTTTTGGGCAATCCAATTCTTTTCCTTTCTTATTGTACGTTTCCTGTACCTTCGTCAATTGGATTTAAAGATGCTGTAAAGAGCGATAAGCCGTGTGTGAAAGAATAGCAGGAGGGCAGGATTATACCTCCCTTCTGGAATCTGCACGGATGATAGAAGATGCAGTTCTCAATTCACGACATCCTTGATGGGGAGTTGTGCAAAGAAATTGTAATGAAGAGGAAGAATTAAAATTCATATAACAACGCATTTATTATACTTGATGAAACTTAGAAAGAGGGGGGTTCTATGAAAAAACGTATGTTCATTTTATTGTTGTTGGCCTTATCGGCCAGTTCTTTTTCAGAGTCCTTTGTTCATGCAGAGCAGCAGCAGGTTTCCAATGCAAGTGTGAAAATAACACTGAGTCAAGCACAGCAATGGGCACGATCTAATAGCTTTAGCTTGAAGGAGGCTCAGCAAGCGATAGATCGTAACCGGATTAACCTAAAAAATGCAGGTAAGAATTTGGATTTCATCCCAGCAGGTGCAGGCAACGGTGAAGAGGATGCGGCTAGTAGTTCAGCTTGGAAAGGGTATGCCTCATCGACGGTTTCTTATCTGGAATCCAAGAAGCAAATCGAGCTTGCCCAAGATCAGACAGACTACATTACAATGAAAAACTATTATGATGTACTTCTGGCTGATAACAAAGTGAAGAGCAGTGAGGATGCACTTTCGCTCGCACTACTGGAAGAAAAAGCTGCTGAGGCGAAAGCCAAACGCGGGAAAATTTCTCCAGGTGATCAAAGTACGATTATTCAGACTCGTATAGAAGCACAAAAGAATGTGGAGATTGCAAAAGCAGCGCTGCGAAAAGCAATCGATTCACTAAATACACAAATGGGCCAACCTCAAGGTACGGTGTATGAACTGGTGGATCGACCTGTTTACCGGAAGATGGATAACACGAATTTAGATACGCTTGTGACGCGTGCCATCTCGGCGAGTCCTTCGGTATGGAGACAGGAGGAGGCAGTCAAGCTGGCAAAGATGGAAATTAAATATTACACGTGGAACTCGGGAACTGACGATTATGAAATTAAACAGATTGATGTAGACTCAGCGGAAGGCGGATTGGAAAATACCAAGGATCAATTAGCAGAAACACTGAAGAATATGTACTTTAACTTACAGCAGAGTTATGAACAATACGAACAAATGCAAAGTAATCTACAGAACGCCAATAAAGTATTAGATATATCTCGTAAAAAAAAGGAACGAGGATTTGCTACAGGTACGGAGGTAGCCACGAATCAGTTAAAAGTGAAGCAAATTGAACGGAATAAGGATGAACTAATTGTTCAAATAACGCTGCTGCAACATGCTTTAAACAAACCGTGGAGCGTATAGGGTTTAGAAAAAATACATTTTAAGGGGATATAACATTGTCGGAAACAGAAAAGAAAGATGCATTGCAAGTGTTAAGAAGGAAAAAAAGATTGAAAGGGATTATAGGTATTCTTGTCTTGATCATTATAGCGGGAATTGGAAGTTTTGTTTATATGAAAAAGGGGCAGGAAAAGCCCGTGGAGAGTCCTGCGAACCAGATTGTACAGGTACAGAAAACAAACATGACGGATTCGCTTAAAGTGACTGGGACCGTTCAGGCTTCCAAGGAAGTAAATATTAATTTTACAAATGTCGAGGGTGCCAAGCTCATCGCTGTCAATATCAAAGCAGGAGATAGTGTCAAAGCAGGTCAGGTTCTAGCACGATTAGATGATTCGGATGCCAGGCTGCAAATTAAGGATGCCGAATCCAATGTCGCGATTGCAAGGGCCAAGCTGGAGGAAGCCAAGCGCGGACCCAAAACCAATGATATCGAGCTCCAGAAAACCAATGTCTTAAAGGCACAAATGGCGATTAAAACAGCCAAGAACGATATGGAGTTAGAGGAAGCCGCTGCACAAAAGGTGGCAGTCAAGGTGACTTTGGATAAGGCCCAGAAGGATTATGATGACCAGGCTTATCTGGTTCAGAATGATGCGGCAGCAGAAAGTGACCTGGCGACAGCCAAGCAAAATCTGGATAAGGCAAAACTGGATATGAGCAATGCGGAGCTGCAGTACAAGAAGGCACAGACCAAACAGACTGAGGCAATTGAGGAGGCAGAAATGGGCTTTAAAACAGCTTTAATACAATTAAAGGCTGCACAGTCCCCGCCTGAAGCTTCCAACATCCAATCTGCACAGGCTTCTTTACAGCAGGCTGAAACGGCATTAGAGCAGAAGAAAAGTGTCCTGAGCAAATTACAGGTTACGGCACCGTGGGACGGGATCATTTTGAAGGTCAACGGCGATGTGGGTACTAGTCCTACTGCACCTTTTATTGTAATGAATAACTCCAATACAGGCGTTATGAAGGTTCTTGCCAAGGTTAACGAAAGTGATATTGCTAAATTGAAGACCGGACTTCAGGCTACAATGCACTCGAATTCATTCCCGGACAAACAATTTAAAGGCGAAGTACGCTTCGTTTCTCCAGAGCCGGTGACGGAATCGAATGTGACTACATACAAAATTGAATTGTCTTTGGATAGCCAAAAAATAAGGCTGCAACCGGGGATGAACATGGATGTATCACTCCTCTTGGCTGAACGTAAAGACGCGCTGTCCGTTCCATTGTTTGCATTGAGATCCGAAGGTGGAGTGGACGGAGTATATGTAGCGAAGAACCCAGCAAACCCTGCAGATTATGAATTCAGACCTGTGAAGCTGGGTGTTTATACAGCGGATCAGGCCGAAATCAAGTCCGGTGTTAAGGAAGGCGAGACCATTATTATTCCGCCTCAGGACGGTGCTGGTTCGAATGGCAGTCAAGAGGGCCAGGACCCTGATGGGGGTCAGGCACAATGAACGAAGTCCAATTAAATAAAAACGTTATTGAAATTAAAGCATTAAAAAAAATATATGAGGTAGGCGGACAGGAGATTCAGGCTCTACGTGGTGTGAATTTATCTATTAGCGAAGGTGAGTTTGTTGCCATAATGGGTCCCTCTGGTTCGGGTAAGTCCACCATGATGAATGTCATTGGTTGCCTCGATCATCCTGATACCGGGAAGTATTATCTGGATGGGTATTCCATATTGGATGCTCGTGAGAACGAGCTTTCCGAGATTCGAAATCAGAAACTGGGTTTTGTGTTTCAAAAATTCTATCTACTTTCCCGAACTACAGCATTAGCAAATGTAGAGCTACCTATGATGTATGCAGGTATACCTGCCAAGGAACGCCGGGAACGAGCCGTGGAGGCGCTTCGAAGTGTAGGCCTTGCAGAACGGATGTACAACAAACCTAACGAGCTTTCTGGCGGTCAGCAGCAACGTGTCTCTATTGCGCGTGCGTTGGTGAATAATCCTGTTATTCTGCTGGCGGATGAGCCAACGGGGGCACTGGATACGAAGACGAGCGTCGAGATTATGGAGCTATTTCAGGGTTTGAATGAGCAGGGGAAAACCATCGTCTTGGTTACTCATGAGCTGGAAATCGCTGAATATGCCAAGCGGTTGATCAGCTTTCGGGATGGAGATATTGAGCGTGATGAAAGCATTACCAATAGAAGAATTTCATCAAGGATGGCGAGCCTATGAATTTGATGGAAACGATCCGTGTATCAATTAATAGTTTAACGACCAATAAGCTGCGCTCCTTTTTAACGATTCTCGGTATTATTATCGGGGTGGCAGCGGTTATTGCCATTATGGCGATCGGAAACGGCTCTACAGCCCGCATAAAAGCAGAAATTAATAAATTAGGGAATAACGTATTGATGGTTGCTCCAGCTATGACAATGGTCGATGGTGAAATAGATTTGGACAACACGCCCTCGTTTACTTGGGCTGATGTCGAGGCGTTGGAACAAAAGAATTCTATAGATGCATTGATGCCAAATATATCGAGCAATTCAAAAGCTGCGTGGGGGCGATATAACTATAACGCTACTATTGTAGGGACTTCCACTTCATTCTATAAGGTCAAAAAGTTTTCCTTTGCTGAGGGCAGAACATTTACCAACGATGAGATGGATAAACGCATGAATGTCGCCATTCTTGAAAGCCAAGCGGTTCAACGTCTTTTTGGTGGAGATACCCAAAATGTATTGGGACGAACGTTTCAAATTAAACAGATTCCTTTCAAGGTGATCGGAGTATTGAATACTCAGCCAGTTACGAACTTAAGCTATAGTACTAATGAACAAATTTACATCCCTGCTACAACCATGATGAACCGTCTGGGTGAGAAAAACATTACGGGATTGGACGTGTCTGCCAAGTCACCAGCTTTGATGGATCAGGCTCGTCTAGACATATTGGAAAGCTTGCGTGTGACGCATCAGCTAAAACCCTCGGAACCGGATCAATTTCAAATTATGAGTCAGTCAGAGGCAGCAGGTGCAGCTTCCGGTGTAGATAATATCATGACCAGCTTACTGGGTGGTGTAGCCGCGATATCGCTCGTGGTAGGGGGAATCGGAATTATGAATATTATGATGGTTTCGGTTATAGAGCGTACAAGAGAAATCGGTATTCGGAAAGCCATTGGTGCCAAGCCGAGAGATATTATGATTCAATTTCTATCTGAAGCGGTCATCTTTGGTCTGTTAGGAGGTACAATCGGGGTTGTAACAGGCATAGGAGCGTCCAAAATAATCGAAGCAACGACACATATGACCATTGAATTTACGATCTCGCCTATTATATATTCGTTTCTTAGCTCTGCGGGCACAGGCATCCTATTTGGAGTATACCCGGCTTATAAAGCAGCAAGTTTAAAGCCTATAGATGCATTGAGATACGAATAATTTCAATTGGCACATGGTCGCAAAATGAAACGTAAACAGCTTCTAGATTTTTGGAGGAACATATACTAATGGAAAAAAGCTATACGCATAATAGAACCAGAGCTCATCGGATGAAGAGAAATAGAAGAAGACTACTGTTTATTATTATCATTTGTATTGTTCTAATTATTTTAAAACTCTTTGATATCTTTAGTAGTAAACAACAGCCGGTATTAAATAACGAATCCAAAGGGAGCGAATCACCTCTAAAAAATGTTTCGGGTGTTGAAGATGCAGCATTTGTTGAAAAATACTTGAATCAGCAAATGCAAGGACATCGGCCTGAGGGGATAGACGGTAAAAAAGTAGTCTATTTATCTTTTGATGATGGCCCATCGGTCACCGTAACGCCTAAGATATTGGATGTTCTTAAAGAAGAAAATGTGAAAGCAACGTTTTTTGTGGTAGGAAAGGCAGTAGAAGAAAATGAAGTGGCTAAAAAAATAACAAAAAGAGTAGTTAAAGAAGGACATGCTATCGGAAATCATACCTACTCACATGACTACAGTTATTTATATCCTAATCAAACTGTGAATTCGAGCATTTTTATGAAGGATATTGAAAAAACAAATCAAGTTTTAAAGCAAATATTGGGGCAGAATTTCTCCACAAGAGTAATTCGTTTTCCAGGTGGCCATATGACATGGCAGAGAAATGATCCCAATGGTATGGAAGTGCTGGACAAAGCTCTACATGATAAGGATTACCATCAGATTGACTGGAATGTGTTACCTAAAGATGCAGAAGGTGCACCTAAGAATGCTGAACAATTAATTCGCGAATTCATAAGGAACATGGGGACTAGAGAAAAAGCAGTTGTACTCATGCATGACACTTATGGGAAAGAAGAAACTGCCAAAGCCTTGCCTGAAATCATAACATATTTAAAAAAGCAGGGATATGAATTTAAGACTATAAAGTGACTTACCGATTCCAATCAAAACAGAAGGGACAAGCAGTAATATGGATATTAAAGATGTGGAGGATCAATATTTATCTTGCAAATCAGATCTCTTTGGCTATCTATTAAGGATATTGCATAACAAACAGGATGCCGAAGATTTGTTGCATGAGTGCTTTATTCGGTTTATAAGAGCTTCACCTGACTTGCCTCAAGATCGTATTCGGTTTTACTTTTGAGAATTGCCAAAAATTTAGCTATAGATTTAATCAGAAAACGAAAAAAGATGGATGAATACAACTTACGCAAGGAACTGCTTTATTATCACTGGGATATCCTCGATTTTGAAATTCAGGAGGAGGTCAATCGAATTCTTTTGATGGCAAGTAATACCGAGCAAAGGACGGTACTTGAATTGCGTTTAGTCCGAGGATACTCCATAAAAGAAACGGCTAGAATCTTAAACAAGAGTGAAAATTCAGTAAAGTCTTCGCTGCACAGAGCTTCAAAACGCATTAAATTAAGATATATTTCCTGAACTGATTTGGACGACAGCAGACAATCTTTTATTCAGCAAATCGAAAGTACTAAATCTAAGAAAAAGAATAATTTCCGAAAGAGGAGTAGACATAGAGTCTGCTCCTCTTTCGTTCGATACAGAGATAAAGCAATAAGATCGATATTTTCCACCATAATAGATAATAAATATCCCCTTTTTTTGGATTGTTTCTATTTATAATGAAAACGCACCCATAACAATCAAAGGAGCTGATTTGTTTTGACACGTAACAAACGCTTAAGAAGATTGTCCACCGCCATGTTAACGGTGCCTATGCTCACGATGTTCGCTTCAGGTGCAATGGCAGAGCAGGAAATGAACGGACATAAGCCTCCGGTTTCTACTGGAAGCGGCGTATTTTATGAAATTTATATCAATTCTTTTTATGATTCGAATGGAGACGGACACGGTGATTTGAAAGGAATCACACAAAAACTTGATTACTTAAACGATGGCAAACCCCATTCGGGTAAGGATTTGCAGGTCAGCGGCCTCTGGCTTATGCCCCTTAATCCATCTCCAAGCTACCATAAATATGATGTAACTGATTACTATCAGGTGGACCCGCAGTATGGGAGTCTAAATGATTTCCGCACCTTGATGAAAGAAGCGGACCGAAAGGGCGTCAAGGTGATCATGGACCTTGTTATCAATCATTCGAGCAGCGAGCACCCATGGTTTAAGGAGGCCAGTGCCAACCCACAAAGCAAATACCACGACTATTACGTATGGGCGGATGAGAACACAGATCTGGAAGAAAAGGGCTCGTGGGGTCAGCAGGTATGGCATAAGAACCCGAATGGCGAAGGGTATTTCTACAGTACATTCTGGTCGGGCATGCCGGATCTGAACTTTGACAATCCCGAAGTCCGCAAAGAAATGATCAAAGTCGGCAAGTATTGGCTGCAGCAGGGTGCAGACGGGTTCCGGCTTGACGCGGCGATGCATATTTTTAGAGGACAGACGAAGGATGGTGCGGATAAGAACATCGCATGGTGGAATGAATTCCGTTCCGAGATGGAGAAGGTAAATCCAAATGTATATCTGGCAGGAGAGGTATGGGACAAACCGGAGACCATAGCTCCTTATTACGGACCGCTCCATTCCCTGTTTAATTTTGACCTCGGTGGAACGATTTTGAACTCCGTGAAAAACGGCCGAGATCAGGGTATCGCGGCATTCGCCGAGAAAACGCTGCAACTGTACAAATCGTATAATAAGGCGGCACTCGATGCTCCGTTCCTGAGCAACCATGACCAGACCCGTGTCATGAGCGAAGTGGGCGGAGATGTGCGAAAAGCCAAGCTGGCTGCTTCCATTCTTTTGACGCTTCCGGGTCAGCCGTTCCTCTATTATGGGGAAGAAATCGGTATGAAGGGAGAGAAGCCTGATGAGTATCTTCGTGAGCCTATGCGCTGGTACAAGGGAGATGGCCCTGGTCAAACGACGTGGGAGAAACCCAAATACAACACAGGCGAGGTATCAGTGGAAGCGCAGCTGAGGGACGATGATTCCCTGCTGGAAAGCTATCGCACACTCATCCGTCTGAGGGAAGAACATGAAGCTTTACGCAGCGACAGTCTGCAACCTATACAAGCAGGTTCTGCCAGCGTGACCGCATTTAAACGTACTTCAGGCAAAGAAACACTATATGTATATCATAACCTGTCTGGAGAGCCGGTTACCCTGCAGATGAAAGATTTCGATAAGGGTAAATGGAAAGTGGTCTTCTCCACCTCAAAGAATGTAAAGGTGAAGAAAGGAACAGTTACAATTCCGGCTTACAGTTCTCTAATTACCGAAGAAGACAGAAAGAGCTGAATATACGGCAAAATTACTGTTCAGATGAAGCAGGATATATATCGATGAATCCAGTTTGGGGTGTTAACAGCACCCCATTTTTCTATATAAGTTTTGCTGCATACGAATAGAGGATTTAAAACCGTCAGGAGATCAGTTAAATGTCAAAAAGACAGTTTTTACGACGATTGTGTGTTGAACCGGGAAAATTACTCGTTTCAACTAGACCACTTCGATGTAAAGCACGCCCCTTAGAGTACACACAGGGAAGGATAAATGCATTCTCCAGTGTATATTCCAAGGGGCATTATTTAATACCCTCAATCATAGTAAAGATTGGACGATTCCATATGATTATAAAGGGGGTATGCCTTCCGGTACATTTCGGCTCTTGCTCTTAGCAAGCAACTGCTCATCAAACGGCAGATTCTCTTTGATCGCCCACAGGTCGTCATAGCTGAGAATCCAGCGATCGGCTCTGGACAGATCCTGCCGGCCGGAGCCGGGGTTGTGGAAGCCGATGCAGTGCATTCCTGCGCTTTTGGCTGCCTGGACACCGTTCTGTGAATCCTCAATAACGATGCAATGGGCCGGTGCAATGCCTAGCTGTTCGGCGGCGTATAAGAAAATGTCCGGTGCCGGCTTACCCTGCAATACCTCTTCACCGGTGATTCGAATGTCGAAGTAACGGCCAAGTCCTGTCTTTTCCATAATGAGATCAATTAGCGCTCGTGGAGAGGAAGAGGCTACCGCGACCGGAATCCCTTTCTCTTGCAGCCAGTCCAGCCACCGTTCCAGTCCGTCGATCGCCACAAGGCCCTCGTGTGCAATCATCGTCTGCATCACATTTTTTCGGTGATAGGTCAGGGCCTCTTCCACCGTATTGGTGAGCTGATGTCTGTCCAGTACCTGACGCCACATAGATTCGAGTGTCACTCCAACATAGGTATGGTGCTCTTCTTCCGTCATGGACGCACCGAAATGGGCAAAGGAGCTGCGTTCAACTTCAAAATAAATCGGTTCGCTGTCTACCAACACCCCGTCCATGTCGAAGATGACCGCTTTGACTGGAACGGACGCTGATGGGTCTCCTGTGCATTCATGATTCGTCGGTGTAACATGATGAATGCTCGTCATGTCCATTCTCCCCCTTGTTAGTAGCTAAATTTAGTTGCCCGAGCCATTCGATTGCAGCACAATCTTGATCGCCTGAGACGAAGGCTGAAGTGTCCGTTCGCTGATATTGCATCCAAGTGTCTTAAAGGCTTCATGGTAGTCATCAAGCGGATACGAGTGGGTTATGATTTTTTTGGCGGGAATGATCTGCTGCTCAATCAGGTAATGCGCCGTGGAGAACGTGCCCAGAGAATCAATCGAGCCGATGATTTTAAGGCTACGGTCAACGACCTCTTTCGGATTAAACGAGCTTATCCCATCTCTCAGCCCCACCAGCATCAAATACCCGCCGCTCGCAAGCTGGCTTAATACCTCAGTGCCGACCACTCCTGTGGTATCCACAATCATGTCCACCTGATTCTTTAACGGAGCTAGCTCATGAATGGCCGACTCCAGTGTGGCGTGCGCGGACCATCGCTCAGGGGCAATGGAATCCGCTATGGCGAGCCGCTCCTCCGAGATGTCAACGAGGCAACCAGTTACACCTTTCGAAGCAAGAGCATAGCTGTACAGAATCCCGATCGGACCTGCGCCTAGAATAACGGTTGTGAAGTTCGGCAGCAGGTTAATCTGGTTGATCCCGGTTAGCATACAGCTCAGCGGTTCGGTCAGCGTCGCTTCTTCGTAGCTGATATGATCCTTCAGCTTGTACAAAAAACGGTCCTCAGTCACATAATAATCGGTGAACGTACCGTCGGCGCTGACTCCGGTCTCTGTTACGGCTTTATGTGTGCAATGATTCTGTCTTCCTGTCCGGCACATTTCGCATTGACCGCAGTAATATGTTGGATCAATCACCACACGGTCCCCAGGCTGCAGTGAACTGACGGCTGATCCTACAGCGATCACATCCCCCGCTGATTCGTGGCCCAAGATCGTGGACGGCACGGCATGATATTTGCCACTGATGATGCCTAAATCCGTACCGCATACGCCTGTCGCCCGGATCCGGACGAGTACATCGTTATCTTTTTTAATCTCCGGGACAGGTCTTTCCTCAAGTGCGACATCCCAAGCTGATTTGTATACCAGTGCAAGCATAAATAGTCCTCCTTTTGCCTGTTAGGCAGATGGTTAGTGTAGGGTGGTCAGAACAGTGTCAAGCCGCTTAACAATTTCGACAATCTCATCTTCCGTAGCCGTGAGGGAAGGTCTCACTTTGACCACATTGCCATAACCGTAACGGGAGCCTCTGAGAATTAGCTGCTGTTCGGCAAAAGCGCGGTCGATAATCGCATTGCTCTTAACTGCATCTGGGGCATTATCCTCGTCGACAATTTCCAGTCCCCACATCAATCCGACGCCGCGAGCCTCACCGATGATGCAATCGTGCTTGTCGGCCATCTCCGTCAGCAGGGTTCCGAGCAGGCTTCCTTTGGACCGAACGGCTTCCAGAAAACCGGGCTCAGATACAACCTCCAGCGTGGCTTTGGCTGCCGTAACCGAGATTAGATTGCTGCCTGAGGTGAAGGAGTGCTCGTGCTTCTCCAGGACATTAAGCCGAGACTGCATTAATACCGCTGCTACCGGTACACCAATGCCGCCGAGACCCTTGGCGAGAGTAATGATATCTGGCTGGATATCTAACAACTCACTTGCGAACATGTAGCCTGTCCGCCCAATCCCGGTCTGCACCTCATCAGCGATCAGGATCAGCCCATACTCGTTGCACAGCTGACGGAGCCGCTTAAAATATCCTGCAGGTGGGATGATATTGCCTCCGTTGCCCAAGATGGGTTCAATAATCATGCAGGCCACAGAGCCTGAGCTTGCATACTCAATGGCATCCGATATGGCTTCGACGCATTGATAACCACACTTGTCAGGCGAAGAATTAAACGGGCAGCGATAGCAGTAGGGAGCAGGTACATGCAGGGAATTTGCTGCAGCCGAGTTGGGAAATTTCCTCCGCCGGAAGGCGTTGCCGGATATGCCTGTTGCGAACTGGGTCTGCCCATGATGGGATAAATACAGGCTGATTATATCGAGCGCTCCTGTATATTTCTGGGCTAGCTTCACAGCGCATTCGTTCGCCGTGGAGCCGGTAATATCTCTCATCCATCCCGCGTCGATGCCGTTCGGCGTATACTGGATCAGATGATCCAGGACTTCCTCGACGTAAGGCTCGGTAAAGGATGAGGACATGTGGGCAAGATTGGCGACTTGTTCCTGTACCTTGGTGACGACATGAGGGTGATTATAACCGAGCGATAGATTGAAGGTGCCAGACACGCCATCCAAATATTCCTTACCGGAATCGTCAATCAGAGTAATGCCTTTTCCGTATCTGAAGCGTTCTTTGGTTAAGGTATGCACGATGTTTCCCTCCATATCAGAATATACATTCTCATTAAGTACATTCTTTAAAAATTGTACTGCCCTGCTACAACATAACGCGGCGGGCCTCACCTCCCTCAAGAATAAAGAATCTCATCCTTCCTTGCCCTGATGGACAAGGGAGTCAACTACCCGTCTGCTCCTGCCATTCCACAGATGCGAGAGAATGACTGCCAGCAGTAAAATTAGGCTGAAAGCCGCCAAAATCCAAAGGGTAGTCGTCACCGACCATTCGCTCATGCTCCAGCCTGTTACATATTGAAGAACTGCTCCGCCAATTCCGCCTGACGCAATCAGAATGCTGGTCGTTCTCTCGGTCATTCCCGGAATCAGCAGGTTCGCATAGACGAGGGCAATACAGAAGAGACCGGACATGAATAACCCTGCACCAAAAATCAGAAGGTATGTAGCCCACTGACTGGATACAAACGCCATTGCAACCAGAAAGCAGAAAGTTCCGATTCCGCTCCACAGCAGGAAAGGAATATATCCTGCTGACTCAGCAATCTTCCCTGAGAACATGCGGCCGATGATCATCGCAATCCAGAGTATGCTAACACCCAACGAGGCTACGGATTCCCGAATCTGCAGGGTCTCGATCAGAATAGAGGGCAGGAAGTTCATGAGCCCCAGTTCAAGCCCCATGTAAACAAAGAAGAATACAATGAATATTCCCAGTAACACACGGTGCTGTACCGAGTACCGGGCTTGTTCGACCGATCGCTCAGAGGTTTGGAGATCTGCTTGGATAAGGTGGGAAGAGGAGGAAGCAGGCATGGTAATCCAGAACAGTCCCAGAATAAACGTCAGAAGGGAGATGGTGTAGAAGGTCAGATACCACATTCCAAGCCAGATATACAGGCTTACCACTGCGGGAATGAGCAGTGCACCAAGTGCAAAATAGACATCCAGCTTGGACATGGCTACGGCTTTCTGCTCTTCGGTGAACTCAATCGTGAACGCTCCGATGGACGACTCAATGATGCCTGAGCCGAAGCCAACCCAGATGGTCATCACGATAACCCAGGTCCATGAGGGGAGTACACCCAAGAAGGCATACCCTGCCACGATACTAACCAGAGCAATGGACAGCATAGACTTGCGACCGATGTGTAGAGCCATGAAGGGGGAGAACAGAACGCCGACAAGAAATCCGAAAAACTGAAGGAACAACAATAATCCGCCATCGCTGTACCCCCGTCCATAGTAAGGCAGTAGAACCGGCAGTAATGCTCCAAGCACCACACTAGTAATGCCGATTAGCAGATAGAAAGCACAACTTAAAGCGAATAGTCTCTTCAAGGTCCGTCCCTCCATAAGTCTATATTTTTTATATGGATTCTGTTGCTTTACTAGATTATACCTTTTTATTGGAAATGTATATATCTCTTTATATAAAAAATGTAAAAATAATCGTTCGACAATTTTACACGTATTTGCTTAATCTAGTTAAGGCGAAACTTGGTTATCTGAAGAAACTGCAAGCGGAAGGGAGAAATAAGATCAGCCCAAATTGTTTTCGGGCGCCAAACCGCTCATAATTGAGGCATAACTTTGTGTTTGCAAAATTAGGTTAGTAAGGATACCTAACAGTGGTTTTACTTAATACAACTATGATTGATAGGGTAGGAAAAAGAATGTTAAACGCTTACAATTCAAAAGGGAGAGGGAATTTTATTCGAAAGTTGAGAAGGAGAAAAATGAAGAGGAGAAGAAGGAATGCAGTGCAGCATAATTATCAATAGTCATGTGTACGGCTTTTTTGAACTTTACAACAAAAGGAGTCTACCAAAATGAATTTTTATTTGGAAATCCCGGAGCTTGACCGACATTTTCCTTTCCGGAGCTTTATTAATAAAGGTGACGTGCTTTGCTATCCTCATTGGCATAAAGAAATTGAAATTATTTATGTGACTCAGGGAACCTTGGATCTGGGAATTAACGATATTTCGATACGGATGAAAAAAGGTGAAGTTCAGTTTATAAATGGGGGTGATGTTCATTATTTTTTGGCTTCTCCCGACAGCGAACGGGTGGTTATTCAATTTGATCTGAGCTTTTTTCAAGAGGTTTCCACATTAAGTGATCAGAAACGCCCTCTTAGATATATATTTACGGAGATGGAGCAATCAAGCTGGAACTGGCCAGAAGAAACAGCAGCTAAAATGCTTCCTCTGATTCAAAGCATTTATGATGAGAACGTCAACCACCACGAAGGTCATGCTTATATGATCAAAGCCAAGCTGTTTGAGATGTTGACTCTTATTATGCGTGAAGTGCCGAGAAGCATGACGCCAAGGCTTCCTGAAATCTCTGAAAGAACCTTAACACAATCAAAGGACACCCTTTATAAACTGGAACGTATTTTTGAGTATGTGGAATGCCATTATCATGAAACCATCTCGCTGAAGAATGTCGCTGATTATATGGGTTTCAGTCCCTATTATTTCGCCAGACTGTTTAAGAAGAATACGGGGATGACCTTTGTAGCATTTTTGAATGATTACAGACTGAATAAGGCAAAATGGATTTTGTTGAATGAAAACAATCCGATCACTGAGGTCGCAGAGGCAGCAGGATTCAGTAGTGTAAAGACGTTTCATCATCTCTTTAAGGAAGCGACAGGAACATCACCATTGAAATACCGCAGGACAATATTCGGGAATAATACAGCAAGAAATGAGGAGGAAAGCTTTTCATGAGATTTGTATGATAGAGCTATCCGACGAAGTGAAGGGAGAGTTACGAGGACATTGAAATTTATGGATCTATGAGCAACCGCTTGATATGCGGTAGGCTTAAATCAGAAGTGGAGGAAGATGAAAATGGGCAATCGTATATACAATGTAGTCATTATCGGTTATGGAGGCATGGGAAGCTACCATGTTCAATTGATCGAATCTAATCAGCAACTTGCCGTTGGCGGTGTATATGATATTGTCGATTACCGAATGGAACTGGCTGCGGCTGCTGGCTATAAAACCTACGCTAGCCTGGATGCTGTTCTGGCAGATCAGGCCGTGGATATTGTTTTGATAGCAACACCTAATGATGTTCATAAGGAAATCGCGATCCAGGCGCTACAAGCTGGAAAACATGTCATTTGCGAAAAACCAGTTACGATAACGAGCGCGGATTTCTTGGATATTGTTGAGGTGGCGAAGAAAGAAAATCGTGTGTTTACGGTACATCAAAACCGTCGATGGGATGAAGACTTCCGAATTATAAAAGATATAATTGGCAATAAGACCGTAGGCGAGCTTTTCCAGCTGGAATCGCGAGTTCAGGGGGCTAATGGGATTCCAGGTGACTGGCGGCAACTAAAGGCGTATGGAGGAGGAATGCTGCTGGATTGGGGAGTACATCTATTGGACCAGCTGCTTCAGATTACGGACAGCAAAATAGAAAGCGTAGCTGCTACCCTAAGCTATATTTTGGGGACTGAAGTGGATGACGGCTTTACCAGCTTTATTGAGTTCAAGGACGGCCTGAAAGCAGTCATTGAAGTGGGTACAACCAATTACGTAAAGCTGCCGCGCTGGTATATTAAAGGAACCGAAGGAACCGCAGTGATTAGGGATTGGGATTTGAGCGGAGAGATCGTCACCCGAAATCCAGATGTCGCTCACGTGGAACCCAAGCCGATTCAAGCAGGTCAAGGATTGACGAAAACGATGGCGCCGCCATCTGAGGAATCCACCCTTAAGTTCCCGATTGAGAAAATACCTGCTGCTGCAGAAAGCTTTTATGAAAATTTTGTCTCCACCATCGAAGGAAAAGCGGAGATTGCAATCAAAAGCGAAGAAGTACACCGTGTATTGGTGCTGATTGAGACGATTTTTGAGGCGGGGGCAACCAAAAGCGTGATTCGAAGAACTATTTAGATCTGCTGCTTTATTTTCGATCCGTCATAAGAGATATATATAGGAGCCTGGAGAGAACCAAACAGATTTATTTAATGAAATTTTGGGATGCATTTAAGTAATCAGAAACCTTTGAAATGGTGAGCAAAATAATTTTGCCCACCATAAAACACAAGCGGGTATCGCTCCACAACCGAATTCTATTGCTTGATCATTTTTAAGTTGCTGAGATTTCGAATAGGTTTAATTTACACGTAAAAAGAAAAAGATGTTTTTACATAAAATCCGCTATTTCCTCCTTATAAATCAACATATTCCACTCTAAATTCTTCCATAAAAACATAAAATAATCCATGAAAGTGCTAGCATAATCATTTGTATGAGAAAGAGGAAGGGAGAGATCGTTTATTGTACTGTGCGACCAGAAGAATATAGATGAAGGGACGTAGAGAATGAGGAGTTATAAACGAAGATCTTGGAAACGCTTATTTTTACTCATGATCACGGGGATACTTGTATTAACATCAGTAAGTGTTGTTACGCCGATCAATGCTGATGAATCGCCTAAAAACGTTACAAGTACATCAGTAAAACTTTCATGGAAAGCCTCCGAAAACATCTCTAATGGTAGTAGAGTATCAGATTATGATCTCTATCGCAACGGTTCTCTCATCAAGCAAAATATCTCCGATGCAACATATGCCAATCTGCCGAAGAACCTTGATTTTACAGCCCTTCCAGACAACCAAGCGATAGTTTACTATTTTAAGAAAAGCCGTGGCTGGAGCGATGTAAATATCCACTATGCTCCCGATGGTTCATCCTGGACATCCCCGCCGGGTATCAGCATGAATGAAAACGCTTGCTTGGATTGGGCCAAAAAAACTATTGATCTTGGCTCCAAAACATCGATGAAAGCAGCATTTAACAACGGCTCTGTCTGGGATAATAATAAAGGCGCTGATTATCATTTAGCTGCTGGTTTAAGTACTATCAAAGACGGCATCGTCACAACAACAGGAGCTAAGAATCCGTGTAACCCTCCAGTTATTGATTTAGAAGCACCTTCTATACCTCAAGGATTGACAGCCAATGCTGATGGACTACGAATCCAATTAGAATGGGATCCTTCTGTTGATAATGTTGGTGGAAGTGGAATCGGCGGGTATGAGATCACTCGCACAGGAGGAACTAAAGGCAAAAAGGTCTATACGACGCCCCGTACTACCTTCCAAGATTCATTATTGGAAGCGAAAACGACATATACGTATACAGTTAAGGCATACGATAAAGCAGAACCAGCCAACAAATCGGAAAGTAGTATTGAGGTAAGTGCAACAACAGGAACTTCATCACCTCCTGCTTCAAAGGGAAGTCCGATCGGAACAGATATGCGTGAAGATTCAATTTACTTTGTGATGACTGCCAGATTCTATGATGGGGACCCTTCGAACAACCGAGGTGGTGCGAATCATGTTTCAAGCGGCAATGCAGCCAACAGTGATCCAATGTTTAGGGGCGATTTTCAAGGGTTAATCAATAAACTGGATTATATCAAGGCTCTTGGCTTCTCAGCGATTTGGATTACACCGGTTGTATTGAATCGATCTGACTATGACTTTCACGGCTATCATGGTTACGATTTTTTTCGAGTGGATCCCAGGTTAGAGTCACCAGGTGCAACATACCAGGATTTGATTAATGCTGCACACGACAAAGATATTAAAATTATACAGGATGTTGTGTACAATCACTCTAGCCGCTGGGGTGCAAAAGGTCTATTCACGCCAAAAGTATTCGGTATTCGAGATAATCAGTGGACCTGGTACTATGACGAATCTCAAGAAGGAATCGAGTACGATGGCCTTCAGCAGAATGACGCAGGCAAGCCGTATAACGGTGACCTATGGTCAACGAAGGAACCGGAGGGCAACACCTGCCGGAATTGGGGAATCCCAATGAACTCAAAAACCTACAATTGCCAATGGCCCAACCCCACCTCTGGCATGTTTCCTTCACAGTACTATCACAGTTGCTGGATCGGCAATTGGGAAGGGGAAGATTCACGGAGTTGTTGGCTGCATGAGGATCTGGCTGACTTTAATACAGAGTCGAAGCCTGTCCAAGATTATTTAATTGAAGCGTACAATCGATTTATAGATATGGGTGTAGACGGGTTTAGGATAGACACCGCTGTGCACATTCCACGCGTTACCTGGAACCGTCATTTTCTTCCTGCAGCGCAGGAGCGGGCGATTGAGAAGTTTGGTGAAAAAGGACGTAATTTCTATATGTTCGGTGAAGTAGGTGCTTTCGTTAACGATAAATGGAACCGAGGTTCTGTGAATCATTCGACTCAATTCTTCACTTGGAAGGAACGCAAAGAGTATAGCACCAATGATGAAGTAGCTGCGTTGGAACAATATCAACACGAAAATAATCTTGGTACAGCCAATCAGCCTTTATCCGATAATGCATTCCTCAAAGGGAATTTGTATCATGAACCGGACCATTCGCAATCCTCCGGGATGAATGTAATTGATATGAGGATGCATATGAATTTTAGTGATGCGAATAACGCATTTTGGAATGGCAAGGATTCGGATGACACTTATAACGATGCGACCTATAACGTAGTGTATGTAGATAGCCATGATTATGGACCTAACAAATCATCGACCCGGTATACGGGGGGCACGGCTGCATGGGCTGAGAATATGAGTTTAATGTGGACTTTCCGTGGAATTCCAACATTGTATTACGGCTCAGAAATCGAATTTCAGGCAGGCAAGCCAATCGACTGTGGTCCAACGTGTCCATTAGCAACCACAGGACGTGCTTACTATGGAGATCATATTGAAGGTACAGTAGTAGCCTCCGATTTCGGACAGGTAGCTTCTGCTTCAGGTTCGGTTGCTCAAACCCTGCAGCACCCACTTGTAAAGCACATTCAGCGACTGAATCAAATTCGAAGAAGTATTCCTGCCTTGCAGAAAGGACAGTATTCTACAAAGGATGTAAGCGGACAAATGGCGTACAAGCGACGTTATACGGATTCATCAAAAGGCATAGACAGTTATGCTTTAGTTACTGTTAGTGAATCAGCTGTTTTTCGGAATATTCCTAACGGCACTTATAAAGATGCTATTACCGGAGACGTCAAAGAGGTCACGAATGGGACGCTCAATCTGGCAGTTTCGGGCAAAGGAAACTTAAGGGTATATGTACTTGATCTCCCGGGTAATCCTGCTCCTGGTAAGATCGGTGAAAACGGGCCTTTCTTGAAGCCTTAATTTTTAAATATAAGAAGCATGGAGGGAATGACATTCCTAGGAGTGTCGGTGGTTTGAGGTTTTAAAAACACACTCATAAACATATGGGTGTGTTTTTTTGGTGTTAAAGTAGCACAGATACCAAGAAGATGTAACATTTGCCGCAGCTTATTACGTTAATGTAGACACCTTAACGTACTTAAGAGTATTCTTATGTGTACTTAAGAGGGACCCCATTGCAACCAAAACTAATGAATATGTAAGTATATAAAGGAGGCCCATATGTATGAAGTCTCATACCTCTGACCGTATTAATATCCCGCCAGGATTGTGGGCAGGATTATGTCAATTAGGGTTTGGCGCTCACGACGTCGCTCGCAAAGCACGATTGCCGATCACCATTGTTACTGAACCAGTAGTCACCACCGCCCAATATTTCGCGATCTGGCAGGCATATTCTGATCTCATTGGTGACACTGCCCAAGGAATCATCAAGCTTGCGACCGTCTTTGATACAGCGAAGTACCCACCGACCGTCTTAGCGACTTACCACGCTCGGGACTACCGCGACGCTCTAAACCGAATGGCTCGGTACAAACAACTGTGTCCCCCTGAAAGCCTACATATCACTGAGGAGGGCGAGCACTGCACAATTGATCTGGAATGGCTGTCTCCCGAGCAATCTGGTCCGCCGATGCTGGTTGGTATCACGCTGGCTTGTCTTCTGGAGATTGGACGCCGGGGCACAGGTCAACCTTTGACCGCGCAGCTTGTTGAATTTTCGCACTCCATGGGCGATGTACAGGCGCTTGAAGCTTACTTCGGCTGTCGTATCCGGATTGGTGCAAAACGTAACCGATTGACGCTGCATCGAAGAGATCTGGACCGCCCCTTTGTCTCGTACAACGAAGAGTTGCTGGAAATCCTGACTCCTGTTCTGGACCGATCGTTGGATGAACAGCAGCGCAACCGCTCAATTACCGAGATGGTCAAATGGATCATGAAACGTAGCCTTACAGGAGGGCGCCCCGACATTCAGGCTGTGGCGAAGGAGCTCGGTATGAGCGATCGTACCTTGCAGCGCCGGCTTACTGACGAAAACACGAGCTTCAAGCTTCTGTTGACACAAGCTAGACATGAGCAGGCACGAAAGTACTTGGTAGACCCCTCGCTTGATATTAAAGAGGTGGCATTCTTGATTGGATATGAAGACCAGAACTCGTTTTACCGCGCCTTCCGCCTATGGGAGGGTGATACACCTTCAAATTGGCGGACTGAACATCTAGGTACAAACTCGATATCAGGAGCACGCTAGGACTGCCGACTATTCATTGATTCAATTCCTAATGAGTTTTGTCATTTGGCGTGTTAAACAAGAACTTTGGCGCATTATACTAGTTACTGGACAATCCAGACAAGATAATATAATCACTATCCGGAGCACAAGACTGTTTTAAAAAGGAGAAGTGTATTATGGATATGGGATTAAACCATAAAACAGCTTTAGTTACAGGATCAACGAAAGGTATAGGTAAAGCAATTGCCATTGAACTAGCCAAAGAAGGTGTTAATGTACTAATTAATGGACGAAATTATGAAGAGGTAGAACGAACTGTAAATGAAATTAAGTCAGATTTCCCAGCTACCTCTCCTCAAAATGCCACAGCCGATATTGTGGATATTGGACAAAGAGATGCTTTATTCGAAAAATACCCCAATATTGATATTTTAGTTAACAATACGGGTATTTATGAAATTATGCAATATGAGGACGTAGACGATGAAGTATGGGAAAAATACTTCCGCACTAACGTTCTTGCTGCAAATGGATTATCAAAATTTTATTTACCTAAAATGTTGAAAAATGATTATGGCCGCATTATTTTTATTGCGAGTGAAGAAGCAATTATGCCTTCAGGACAAATGCCTCAGTATTGTATGACAAAATCTATGTTGTTATCATTGTCAAAAAGCTTATCTAAATTAACAATAGGAACAGAAGTTACAGTCAATACGATCATGCCAGGACCAACACTCTCGGAGAATGTGCACCAAATCATTGAGAGTATGTATCCTCATGAAGATATGACTTTTTTAGAAAAAGAGAAGGATTTTATGGTTACCAACCTGCCTCAATCTGAAATACAGCGATTTATCAAGCCTATTGAAATAGGTAGACTAGCTACATTTGTATGTAGTCCTTATGCATCTGCATTTAAAGGTTCTCCAATCCGTATGGATGGGGGAATGGTACCGACTATTTTTTAGCGCTTGTGGAGAAGCTTGCTGAAATTAGCGCTGACATTGCGGAACATTATGATAAGATGAAGTCAAACATTACTCGAGGGTAGGATGAGGATCATGAACCATTTTGCTATGTATGGAAAGTTGACGGCACGTCCAGGGCAAAGGGATGCTCTTGCAGACATCTTGCTAGAAGCGGCCGATCTGTTGAAGTCGAATAATGACTGCTATTTGTATATAGTCAATGTGTCAGACGACGACCCGAATGCGGTGTATGTGACCGAACTGTGGAAAGATGCAGATGCCCATGCAGCCAGTCTTAAGAACGAAGAGGTACTGGCGTCGATACAACGCGGCCGACCGTTGATTATCGGAGCGGAGCCCATTAAACTGCGTGCTATAGGGGGAAAAGGCCTGTAGGGTCATGATGCAATTGCTGCTACCACAGCAGCCGATACTCGGTTGCTTTTAAGCTAACCAGCAGGATAGTCCTAATGAAACGCTTTTGTAACATGTGAAAGGTTGGCAGATAAAATTGGCCCTGGTATAATAAGGGTAATTCACTAAGGAGAGATTTTTTTGTCTGGAGCTGTTCTTTACTAATCCAATTCCATAAAAAGAGGTTTTCATGCACCTACTATTCGTCTGCCCAATTTTTGTATTACGGGTGGGATTTGAAAGCTTCGGAATTAGTTAAGAACAACGGATATTACCAGATCCTTAGGGATACCTGTTATAATGAGTCCAATCCGTGCTGGTTCAGCGCGGATTTTTTTTATGGCTCAAATAGCAGGTGATATGAGGGTAGGAATGACGTATGTTCATTCCTGCCCTTTTCTAATTTTTAGCAAAGGGGGATAGAAGGGAATTACTCCAATTTGGTCAAATACATCCAGACTTCTTGAATGAAAGATTCAATCTAAGTAAATAGAAAGGTGGACAATACATGAAACTTCAAACGAATCGGCTCATATTAAAAACACTTGATCTTAATTTAATCGAAGCAGCAGCCCGACGTGATATAGGTGCTATTGAAGCTTTGGGTTATAAAACCAGTGATGAATGGCCGGGTCCTGATTTCTTTGAAGCTTTACCTTATTTTCGAGAACTTTTGATAAAAAATAATGGCACTAGAGGTTTTGACTCTTGGATCATTGTGGAGAAGGATACCCAAGAAATTGTTGGAGGGATTGGTTTTTTAGGAGATCCTGATCAGAACGGTATGATTGAGATCGGTTTTGCAACGAATGAAAGCCATCGCCGCAAAGGCTATTGCTATGAAGCCGCTCAAAAATTAATAGAGTGGTCCTTAAATCATGAAGAGGTCCAAATCGTAACGGCAAGATGCGTACCTGACAATATCAGCTCTAAGAATTTGTTATTGAAGTTAGGATTTCAAATTGATCACAAAGATGAAGAATTGCTTTATTGGAAATATGAAATGAAG
The DNA here is from genome assembly GCF_037975315.1 of Paenibacillus sp. FSL P2-0322. Classification (NCBI taxonomy): domain Bacteria; kingdom Bacillati; phylum Bacillota; class Bacilli; order Caryophanales; family Paenibacillaceae; genus Paenibacillus; species Paenibacillus sp. FSL P2-0322. Next base: position 2,833,437 of record NZ_CP150243.1, read on the forward strand.
AAAGTAGGAGGGGGTCAGCAGAAATGATCCGTCGAGATCTAGATGACGTAGATTTCATAAGAGCAAATTTAATGGGGCCTAGTTCGATTATCATGCTTGAGGAGCTATCGAAAAATTTGACTTTGCAGAAAGGAATGCGAGTGCTGGATTTGGGCTGTGGGACCGGACTTACTTCTATCTATCTGGCGCAAAAGTTTGGCATAACCGTGTTTGCTGTCGATTTATGGATTAGTGCAACTGAAAACTATAGAAGATTCAGAGAGTTTGGTTTGGAAAGCCAAATTATCCCCATACATGCAGATGCCTGCCACTTGCCTTTTGCGGAACAATACTTTGATGCAGTTATAAGCGTAGATGCGTATCAATATTTTGGAGCGAATGAGCAGTACTTAGATGACCATCTTGCGCCGCTAGTTAAAGAAGGAGGTAAATTGGCTATAGCAATGCCAGGGGTAAAGATGGAGTTTGATGGGGTTATACCCGTGGAACTGCAGCCGTTCTTGTCACTTAGTGAGGTTGATAATCAGTGGCATACATGCGATTGGTGGCGGAAATTATGGGAACAGTCGCCAAATGTTTACGTTGAATCGGTAAGAGAAATGAGATGCTTCTCGAAAGCTTGGTATGAATGGCTTCAGTGTAACAACGATTATGCACGTGCTAATAATGCATTGCTGAATGCAGATGACGGGAAGTATATGAATCTAATCTCGCTTATTGCTACTAAGAAATAGCGATATCCGGGGACAAAAGTTCCCAGTCCTATGGGCTGAAATTCACTAAAGTAACTGAGAACGATAGTTCAACTCTACCAAAAACAGCCGAGCGCTCGGCTGTTTTTTTAACTAGTGGGCAGATTACATGAAGTGGTTAATCGATGCCAGGGTCGAACTTACAGGCTTAGGTCGGAAGAGTAATACAGGAGAAATCGGCCCATGAAGGCCTCCACAAGCTTTCTCAATTCCCGACGGGCTACCCGAATATGAAGAAGCTTTAGAACTTGTATCCATGGCATTTTTCAAACACTGATTGTCGATATTCCAAAATACTGTTTAACAGTACTTTTTTTCTCTCTAATATCATCATTTTCTTTTGAAATGCCGATATAAAATTGAGTCTAGAGAACTATTTTATACATAAATTTTACCTAAAGGAAGTGTGAAGAGATGTTGAAAAAGAAATGGCTTATCACCCCGTTGGTTGCGACGACACTGTTTTTCGGTCAATCTGCATTCGCGGCAAACACGTTTTCAGATGTGGAAGGAACAAAATATGAATGGGCTGCCGAATCGATTCGTTCCATGGTCGACAAGGGCGTTGTCAAGGGCTATGCAGATGGGACCTTCAAGCCAAGCAAAACCATAACGAAAGCGGAATTTGTACATATGTTTCATAAGCTTTTTCCAGAAATCGATCATTCTTCCGGCAAATCTTCCGACTTTGTGGATGCGCGTAAACACTGGGCGAATAAAGATTTTGCAGCAATATTCAACGGGGACTATGTTTGGCCGTATGCTGAAAGTGTTGGGGGGAAATATCCAAACTATCAATTCTATGTCAAGCCTGACAAACCATTGACCCGCTGGGATGTGATGATGATTGCCTCTCTTCGGACGGATTATACCAATCAGACGCTTCATCCTGAGATTGAGGAAGTGATTTCCGCAGCTGCGCAGTACAAGGATATGAAAGTTCGTCAGGCCAATTACAATGACAATTTCTCGGCCTACTATCCGGTGCTGTACATCGACAAGACTGGAGAAGAGTACTCCTATGATGGCGATTCCCAGGATCAAAAGGCAGAAGCATTCTACACCCTAACCAAGATGGGGGTCCTTACCGCTAATGAAGGATACCTTCGCCCCAAAGCACTAGTTACACGGGCTGAAGCTGTTACCATTTTACAGCGTTTGAACGAAGCCACAACGAAGTCAGTGGAGGATCGACACTAGCCGCTTGCACATTGTAGCTATTAAGGAAACTGCATAAGGAGATAAATCGCTTTGGAGTTCGCTACTTAATTAGTTACGTATCTATGACGACGCCTAACCGTCGATTACTGTCGAAGGACAACAACTATGTATAATAAGTCGCCAAATTGGCGGCTTTTTTTGTTTTAACGATAGATGCCAGTCAATAGTTTAGAATACGAAATTTTCATGTAAATTCATTAAAAAGCTGAAAACAATTCCTTTTTTTAAACAAAAGAGGATATTCTTTTGGTTTATAAAATATATGTAGTATATATCACTGTACTTTAATTCATTTTAATGTTTATAATAAATTAATAGCCTTAACCTATGTCTTACACTCATCTATGATGCTGAAGTTTCTAAGTATCAACTCTGAACTTCCAGCACACTCCATTTTTTTACACTTCCAAGTCTACTTACACACTTTTATTTCTGATTACATCATGAAACTCAAAAACGATTTACTTTAACATGTCGATTACTGTTTGTTTGTGGCAAGACATTTTGTTGTTTTTGCTGTATCTATCTTAAATACATAGGAATGTGAACATCTGAATCCCATAAAACATTTGTTTTACCGCTTTTTTATGGTGAGGAAAGGGGTTGGACATGAATCGCATGACTTTGCTTTTTTCGGGACAAGGATCTCAGTATGTCGGGATGGGAGCGGCATGGCATGACGGTTTTTCAGAGGCAAGTCACATTTTTGAAGAGGCTGCTGATATTTTGGGGTATGATTTGAAAACTTTATGTATGAAAGGACCCATCTCCCAATTATCCAGAACATCCTACACCCAGCCTGCACTACTCACAATTAGTGTAATCGCATTCAGACGTTACATGCACGATGTTGGGATTATTCCCGAATTTTCTGCAGGGCATAGTTTGGGTGAGTATTCTGCATTGGTAAGCAGCGGAGTCTTATCGTTTGGCGATGCTTTGCGGGTGGTACAAGAACGGGGACGCTTTATGGAAGAAGCTTCAGAGGCCGGAGTGGGTTGCATGATTGCTGTTCGAGGGGCTGATTTAAATCTGCTAGAAGAGCTGTGCGATCACTATGACGTAACCAGTCAGCCTATTTCCATCGCTTGTTATAACTCCTCCTATCAATACGTCGTTTCTGGTCATCATGCCTCTGTTGCTGCGGTGGCGGGACAATTAGAGCAACGTGGGTTCCAAATTACCCGTTTGCAGGTAAGCGGCCCTTTTCACAGCCCGCTTATGCAGCATGCTGCTGACCGATTAGCATTGGAATTGCAAAAATATACGTTTCATGAACCGCTGTGGCCTGTCATTTCTAATGTTACAGCACTGCCATATACGGATGCCAACAGCATTCGTCAAGGTTTGCATTTGCAAATGATCCATCCAGTGCGGTGGATACAAACGATGCAGTATATGGAGAAACATGGGGTGAAGCAGGGAATTGAATTAGGACCGCGAACGGTGCTGAAAAACTTGGCAAAGGAAACAAACATCGCTTTTGAGGTGCTTTCCTTGGACAGAGACTTGGATCGGATTGAGCTGGAACGTCGTTTTTCGATCCGTGATTGGTTGGTCAAACCGCTGGCGGTGGCGGTGTCTACACCCAATGCCAATTGGAATGAGGATGAGTATCATAAGGGGGTTATTTTACCTATTCACAGGTTGGAGGAGTTACTCAAAAGCATAGAATCGGGCAAATCTTCTTCTGCTTATGAACTAAGACGCGAAGCGCTGGAGTGTATTCGCCTGATATTGCAAACCAAACAAGTATCTGCAGGAGAGCAGGAGGAAGTTTTAGACCTTTTGAGGAGGGATCAGGATGGAGCAGTTTCAAACTTTAATTGAAATCATTCAGGACCGAGCCAGTAGAGCTGAAAATGGAATTATTTTCATTTCGGGTGATACACAGGAGGAGTATGTAAGCTACAGTCAGCTTCTGGAGCAAGCACTGCAGGTACTTCATCAATTGCAGGAAAAAGGAGTACAGCCTGGCAATAAGCTAATTATGCAAATTGAAGACAATCATACCTTTGTGAATGTGTTTTGGGGCTGTCTGCTCGGCGGAATCGTCCCCGTACCTGTAAGTATCGGGAATAATGATGAACATAAAATGAAGCTATTTAAAATCTGGAGTACCCTTACTTGCCCTTACATGATTGCGGATCATAAAGTATTAGAGCAGTTAGAAAAGTATTCTCATCAGCATGAGATGCTGGATTTCTTTGATTCTGTGAAAGAAGCGACCTTTTCTAGCCATGATTTTGATTATTCCGATCAGAACAAAGGGACCATTCATCAATCCAGACCGGAGGATTTGGCGTTTATTCAATTTTCCTCTGGTTCGACAGGTGATCCCAAGGGAGTCATGCTGACGCATGAGAATCTCGTATACAATATTCGGGATATCGCCAGTCAAACGGGAATGACTTCAAGTGATGCGTATCTGGGCTGGATGCCACTCACACATGATTTGGGATTGATCGCTTTTCATTTAACCTGTATCATCGCCCATGCCAAGCAGCTCATTATGCCAACAGCTCTTTTTATAAGACGTCCTTCATTATGGCTAAAAAAGGTGTCGGAGCATAAGGTGACTCAAATCTGTTCTCCTAACTTCGGTTATAAATTTTTCCTTGATCAATATAAATCCAAAACAGCGGATAACTGGGATTTGTCAAGTGTTCGCATGATTTTAAATGGGGCTGAGCCCATATCGGTGGAGCTTTGCCATGTATTTATGGAAGCCATGAGTGTACATGGATTAAAAAAAAATATCATGTATCCTGTATACGGCTTGGCAGAGGCCAGCGTAGGTGTCTCCACTCCACCTTTGGATAAAGATAATTTTGTTACTATTCATTTAAATCGGCAACAGCTACATGTAGGTGAACCTATAGAAGAAGTAGATTCATCCGATAAGCGTTGTCTTACGTTTGCGGATTTGGGCTACCCCATGGCCAGCACCTCTGTTCGCATTTGTGATGAGCAAAATCAGGTACTAAAGGACGATGTAATCGGATACACCCAAATTTGCGGCAAAAATGTGACTGCTGGGTACTATAACAATCCTGAGGCTACCGCAAAGGTCAAGACAGAGGATGGCTGGCTCATTACCGGAGATTTGGGTTTTATGAGAAACGGACGACTGGTGATTACAGGCAGAGCTAAGGATATTATTTTCGTGAACGGCCAGAACATTTATCCGCATGATATCGAAAGGATTGCAGAGGAACTGGACGGGGTGGATCTGGGGAAAGTAGCTGTCTGCGGTGTACATGATGCACAAACTAGACAGGATCGTATTGTTGTTTTTGTGATGCACACGAAAAAAATAGAGTTATTTTTGCCAACAGTCCAAAGGCTGAAAAGCCATTTGAATTATCGGGGAGGATGGCATATTCAAGATGTAGTTCCAATTCGCCGTATTCCCAAAACTACTAGTGGAAAGGTTCAGCGCTACAAGCTGGCTCAGAGCTACGAGCAGGGAGAATTTGATGTAGTTTTGGCATCCCTAACCGAGGCCGCTCGAAATATACAGGAAGCGAACGATGCCCCTGTACCTCAAGGTGAGATCGAGCAAAAACTGATTGGGATTTGCCAAGCTATTTTAAATGTACAGTCAATTGGGAAGGAAGATAGCTACTTTGATATCGGCGTAACATCCTTACAACTCGTTCAGATCGTGGACCAATTAGAGGAACAACTCGGGATTCATATTGAGGTAACGGACTTTTTCTCTTATCCGACTATCGCCAAGCTAGCTGGATATATATCCAGTCAGGGCTTAGGTCATAAGGTGAACACAGCACCGCAATTGGAATCCAAAGAGGAGGTAGAGGACCTGGATATTGCTATCATTGGCATGTCCGGTAAGTTTCCTCATGCGGATACACTGGAGCAGTTTTGGGCGAATGTAGCTTCCGGTACAGATCATATCAGTCCATATAGCGATGAAAGAAAAAAGGATGCCGAAGCTTTTATTTCCCGTCTGAATATGGAAGGCCGAAACATGCAAATCGCCGAAGGTGGCTATCTGGACGAAGTGGACAAATTTGACTACACCTTCTTCAAGCTGACTCCACGTGAAGCTTCTCTGATGGACCCGAATCAACGTTTATTTCTGCAAACTGCTTGGAGCACGATTGAGGATGCAGGCTATGGAGGAAAACAGCTGTCGGGGAAAAAGGTAGGGGTGTATGTTGGATTCTCCAAAACCAGCTTTGAATATGAACGATTGTTGTCCGAAGTGGAGCCAGGAGCGATTCCAAACTTTGGCATAGGCAATCTTCCGTCCGTTATCTCCAGTCGGATTGCGTATTTGCTTGATTTAAAAGGCCCAGCACTGACCATTGATACGGCATGCTCCTCGTCACTCGTAGCGGTACATCTGGCGTGTAAGTCGATTTTGAATGGAGACTGTGAGATGGCTTTGGCCGGTGGAGTGAAGACCATTTTGCTGCCGTTGAAAGCTGGCATTGGCATGGAATCCTCCGATGACCGGGCACGAGCATTCGACGATCAGTCGGACGGCACAGGCTGGGGCGAAGGCGTTGGAGCCGTTCTCTTAAAGCCGCTTCGCCAAGCGGAAAAAGACGGAGATCACATTCTGGGTGTGATCAAAGGAAGCGCGATTAATCAGGACGGCAGTACGATTGGAATTTCCGCGCCCAATGCGCTGGCTCAATCAGAAGTCATTTCGCAGGCGTGGCGTGATGCACGGATCGATCCCGAGACGGTAAGCTATATTGAAGCCCATGGTACTGGCACCAAGTTGGGTGACCCCGTTGAAATTAAGGGCATTACCCAGGCATTCCGTAGATTTACACAGCGCAAGCAGTTTGTGGCGATAAGCACGGTCAAAACGAATATTGGGCATTTATACGAAGCTGCTGGGATTGCGGGATTGATCAAATGCGTGCTGTCGATGAAGCATCAACAGATTGCACCGCTCGTTCATTTTCGCACACCCAACCGGAACATCCATTTTGAAGAATCTCCGCTGTATGCCAACACTAGACTGAGGGAATGGAAGACAGACGGATTTCCGAGAAGATGCGGGGTGAGTTCCTTTGGCTTCAGCGGGACAAACTGCCACGTGGTGCTGGAAGAATATATAGCGAAAAAGAGTGCGGACCAAGAAACCACCGACCGAAAAAATGGATCATCGCCATTGCTACTGACACTGTCGGCGCGAACTGAAGGAGCTTTAAGTGAGTTGATTGCACGGTACGTGGATCGCTTTGAACGTGAGGAAGAATTGCCGATGGAGGATGTCTGCTATACGGCTAACACGGGCAGAAGCCACTTAACATACCGAGTGGCTGTGATAGCCGAAGGAGCGGAGGCTCTGAAAGCGAAATTACTTCAGCTTTATGAGCAGGGCAAGGCCATTGAAGGTGTATACATTGGAAAAGTAGATAGCAGTAGTGGTACAGAAACAGCCGTCGGAAGCTCGGACACTTTGCAAGCACTAGAGCAAGTAGCAGTGAAGTACGTACAGGGCGCACAAATAGATTGGGACACGCTATACGCAGGTCACCCGTACAAAAGGATTTCTCTGCCTACGTATCCGTTTGAAAGGAAAAGGTGCTGGATTCATGTTCCAGAACAGGTTCGAGCGGAGCAGACTGCACCCGTTTATAAAAATACAATAGTAAGGGAGTTTGAAACTATGGGGAATGAGTATTCGACGTCAGCGTCGTTTACTGAACAGTATAAATCTTCCATTGGACAAAAATTAGCGAAAATGATCGGTAATGTGTCACAACTTAGTCTTGAGGAACTGGAACCGCAAACACATTTTCTAGAACTAGGGCTGGACTCCATTAATTTGTCCCAGGTCCGCCACAGCATCAAGGATACATTCGACCTGGATGTCCCAATGAATGAATTTTTTGAATCGCTGACCACGCTCGAACTGTTGACTAGCTACGTCGCAGAACAGGTGAGTATTTCCGTTTCTGACGAGGCAGCAGTTGGTGCTGTGGAAATCCAACCGAAAATACCCCTTAATCGGGTAGATGCTACTACAGTATCAACCTGGACAGGGCAGGATTCCAGCGCAATTGGTACATCGCCTCATGGAATAGTCACGTCCGGGCAAGACCCATTTCAAAGCACATCAGTTATAGCGACTTCTGCTGGTATCGAGCAGATTTTGCAGCAGCAGCTGCACGTGATGTCACAGCAGCTTGATGTGCTCCGAACTCAACCAACTCCTCCGACATCCGTTTCCCAATCATTTCAACCGGAAAGGGATTTGTCGTCAGCAAATAGAGGAAGCGCAGAGAGCTTTGAAACCAAACAGGAGGTCGCAACTGCATTAGCGACAGTTCCACCTGTACTAGCTGTTCCGAAGAAGGCAGGCCATGAAGCAAAACCGTTTACACCTTATAAAAAGCTGGAGGTCAAAGCTCATGAATTGCTTTCACACCGCCAAGAACATCATCTGCAAGAGCTGATTGAGCGCTATACTGCTCGGACGCGAAGCACCAAGCAGTACACTCAGCAGTATCGGTCTGTCTACGCGAATAACCGTAATGTAGCCGGATTCCGGCCTATTTTGAAGGAAATGGTCTATCAAATTGTTTCTCAACGTGCAGACGGGTCCAAAATTTGGGATTTGGATGGGAATGAATATGTAGATTTGACCATGGGCTTTGGTGTTAATCTGTTTGGACACAATCCAGCCTTTATTCGTGAAAAAATTGAGGCAGAGCTAAAGAACGGCATGTGTGTCGGACCTATGTCCAACATGGCAGGACAAGTCGCCGAGAAGATTTGCAAGCTGACCGGTGTAGAACGGATCGCTTTGTACAATTCCGGCACCGAGGCGGTTATGGTTGCCCTCCGTTTGGCGCGTGCTGCCACCGGGCGAGCCAAAGTAGCCATTTTTGCCGGCTCCTATCACGGTACGTATGATGGGGTGCTTGCGTTGGGTAGCGCTGGCAACAATAAGGAGCATTCCACACCTCTTGCGCCTGGCATTTTGCGGCACATGGTGGACGATATCGTTGTACTTAACTATGGAACGGACGAATCGCTGGATTATATACGCACACATGGGCATGAGCTGGCTGCTGTGCTTGTGGAACCAGTGCAAAGCCGTCGTCCCGATTTTCAGCCGAAGGTCTTTTTGCAGGAGGTTCGCCAAATCACGGAGCAATCCGGTACAGCTTTTATTTTTGATGAAGTGATTACAGGCTTCCGAATTCAACCGGGAGGCGCTCAAGCGTGGTTTGGAATACAAGCTGACCTTGTGACCTACGGTAAAGTTATTGGCGGAGGGATGCCAATCGGTATCGTAGCAGGGAAAGCCGACTTTATGGATGGGATTGACGGTGGCACCTGGAGCTTCGGAGATGGTTCCTATCCTCAGAATGAGCATCGGCGAACATTTGTAGCCGGTACGTTCTGTCATCATCCGCTGGCGATGGCGGCATCCCTAGCAGTGTTGAATTATTTGGAAAACCACGGCGAACAGCTGCAAAATCAGTTGAACAGCCGTACTTCAGCGTTGGCAGCAGAGTTAAATAGTTACTTTACCCATGAGCAGATACCCATGAAGATTGTTCACTTTGGTTCACTATTTCGCTTCGTACTCAAGGGTGATCTGGAGCTTTTCTTCTATCACATGCTGGAAAAGGGTATTTACATCTGGGAAGGGCGGAACTGCTTCTTGTCGACCGCTCATACAGAGGAAGATATTGCGCGGATCATACAAGCTGTCAAGGACAGTGTGGATGAGCTGCGTAAAGGGGGATTCTTGCCTGATCTGACCCCGAACGGGAAAGGCCCAGGTCCAGGTAAGCAAAGTGTGTCTATAGCCGACCCTTCAGAAGTATCGACAGTGGACGTGGATGAAACGGTCATCCCACTAACCCCAGATCAAAGGCAGTTCTGGTTCGCTTAATGTCAAGAAACGAAGTGACTTCCATCTTGATACGCGAACGTATATTAATGTGAGAAGTTAAGTGAACTGTCCAATCCCGTATTGATGTTGCCAGAAAATTGAGTAAAGTGCACTTCGGCGTCTTTACCCTCCAAATTTGATAAAATGTCAGGTTCTATTTTTAGGACTTGGCATTTTTAGTAGTGTGGGTATCAGTTATGAAAAAGCCAGTCGGAGATGAAGAAAATCGAAAGTGGGCCGTGAGGCTGCGCTGAATCGACAGGAGTCAACAAAGGTCATATTTTGCAAGTGGTTGTAATCGCTCGCAAAGGGAAGAGCAACCATATTCAAGCTTACTAGCGCAGACATAACTTTATTCGTCATCGTGAATTCTTACAATGCGTATAGCTTCATCGAATTAAATTGTCATAAATTAGATGATGAATTCTAACATTTACTTTTAAATTGAGTCTTTAATTTAAGCTTTGAGTATCATAACTTTTAAACTTTATGAGGACGCATGTCAGCGAGTAAAAGAAAATATTTGAGTTTTTAAGAATCAATACTGGAAAAAAACTATATCCTGCATAATAAGTTGAATAAAAGAATTTAGCCATTAATGGTTTAATAAAACAAATTAGATCCTCGTTTTACCAGATGGATAATTATATTTTATTAGTATAAGGATGGTTCCTTATACAATGGACCGTTCATATTTACCTTCCTATGAGAACTTTATCTTGTACCCCTAGCTAGGTTATTTCGTGCTTTTTAGGCTAGCGTCACAGTTGGAAAGGATAAAATTAATTCCTTGAATACCCCATAGTAAAGGAGTCTGAAAAGATGGTGAATGAGTATTTTTCGACGGAATCTGCTTCCAATCCCCAAAAATCTACGATTACTAATAAACTGTCAAAAATAATCGAAAGTGTATCCCAACTCAGTCCAGACGAATTAGAGCCGCAAAAACATTTTTTAGAACTTGGTTTAGACTCTATTCTTCTGTCTCAGGTTAGACACAGCATTAAAAGTACGTTTGGCTTGGATATCCCGATGAACGAGTTTTTTGAATCACTGACTACGCTGGAGTTGCTGACAAACTATATTGCTGATAGGATAGCCTCGACCTCTGAAGAATTGTTCCAGAATTCGGAGGAGCATCAGCTGGCTGTGTCGTCTAGTATCACTTCTTCGGTACCTTCCGTTTTGTCGGGCTGGAGTCAAAAATCTACTATCCCTATAGAAGGCCCCGCACCACAAGAAAGCGAGCTATCAAATAAGGATGTATTTGCGGGGAGAGAACGAATTTTAGAAATGCAACTTCAACTCATGTCGCAGCAGATGGAAATACTGTGTCAATCTCGGCTTGCACCAGTGGCAATGCCTGAATCGCTTTCACTACAAACTGCTGTCGAACCTCAGCCATCCGCGATGAAGGAGGTAGCTGCCACAGTTACTTCTGTTTCCCCCGTACAGGCTTCCGTGTCAGCTGTTTTGCCAGACAGAAAAAAATCGAAAGCATTTGTTCCCTATCAAAAAATAAATGTACAAGCTCATAATTCACTTTCACTTAGGCAGGAAAAGCATCTGCAAAAGTTGATTGAACATTACACGATGCGCACACGAAAGACCAAAGAGTATACTCAGCAATACAGGTCTGTATACGCCAATAACCGGAATGTGGCCGGATTTAGGCTTGCTCACAAGGAAATGGTGTATCAGATTATATCCCAGCGTGCAGAGGGTTCTAAAATTTGGGATCTGGATGGTAATGAATATATTGATTTGACGATGGGGTTTGGGGTCAATTTGTTTGGTCACAACCCATCCTTTATTCGTGAATCGATAGAAAAGGAAATACATAACGGAATGTGCCTTGGACCGATGTCCAATATGGCCGGGCAGATTGCCGAAAAAATTTGCCAAATGACAGGCATGGAACGAATTGCGCTATATAACTCGGGGACAGAGGCGATTATGGTTGCCCTTCGGTTAGCACGGGCTGCCACCGGGCGGGATAAAGTGGTGATTTTTTCTGGTTCCTATCACGGTACCTTTGACGGAGTATTGGCATTGGGCGGAACAACGGATGGCAGGGAACAACATTCCACTCCTCTCGCACCAGGTGTACTACAGCACATGGTGGACGATGTCGTTGTGCTCAGCTATGGAACGGACGAGTCACTCCAATATATCCGCTCCCATGCCCATGAACTGGCTGCTGTTCTCATAGAGCCAGTGCAGAGTCGTCGCCCTGATTTCCAGCCCGCAGCTTTTCTGAAGGAAGTACGCCAGATTACGGAGCAATCCGGGGCCGCGTTCATTTTTGATGAGGTAATTACGGGCTTCCGTATTCAGCCGGGGGGTGCGCAGACGTGGTACGGCATTGAAGCCGACCTTGTAACTTACGGTAAAATCATTGGCGGCGGTCTTCCCATCGGTATCGTGGCAGGGAAAGCATCGTTCATGGATGGAATTGATGGAGGAATGTGGAACTTCGGAGATGACTCTTATCCACCGCATGAGCAACAGCGGACGTTTGTAGCGGGAACTTTTTGCCATCACCCCCTGGCTATGGCAGCTTCCCTGGCCGTACTAAAGCGGTTGGAGAAGGACAGGGGGCAACTGCATAACGAGCTGAATAGTCGTACGAAGGCGCTCGCAGCAGAACTGAATCACTATTTTACGGAGGAACAGATACCTATACAGGTCGTTTACTTCGGTTCCTTGTTCCGCTTCGTCCTTAAAGGTGACTTGGAACTATTCTTCTATCACATGCTGGATAAAGGAATTTATATATGGGAAGGCCGGAACTGTTTTTTGTCAACGGCTCATACTTCGGAAGATATAGAGCGGATTGTACAGGCAATTAAAGAGAGCGTTAATGAGCTGCGCAAAGGAGGATTTCTGCCGGATCTGCACCCTCATGCAAACGATCTAAATAAGGATTTTTTTCCTGAAACTGCAACTGCAAACCTTAAGGAATCGACGATTAAGCTGACTCCGGATCAGAAGCAATTATGGTTCGCCTCAGTCTGGGATTCAAAGGAATCGCAGTCGCTTCATGAGACTGTTTTACTGCGTTTCCGGGGTCCGCTACATGTTAAGGAATTTAATGAGGCTGTCCATTGCATCGTTAAACGCCACGAAGCCTTACGCACCTTTATGGGGGAGGACGGAGAAACGCAGATCATCGCCCCGGCAATGGCTGTCCGCATTCCGCTACATGATATCAGCAGTCTTTCTGTAGAGGAACAGAAACATGATATCCGTGCTTGGATGGACAAGGACAGGGAGACCGTATTCCCAATAAGTGGGGGGGAACCTTTATTCCGTATCCAGCTTTTAAAAACGTCGAATGAGAAGCACATCGCTGCATTTACATTTCATCATCTGATTGCAGATGGCTGGTCCATAGGTGTATTTTTCCATGAATTGGAACGATTTTATTCAGCTTGTGTACGAGGGGAACACTGCACGCTTCCCGATCCTGTTCCGTTCCGAGATTTCGCAGCATGGCAGCAAAACCAGTTAGAGGCAGGCGGAGCGGCTGCCCTTGCCTTTTGGTCAGATGTACTTGCGAAGCCATTGCCCGCCCTTGACTTGCCGTCTATCCAACGCAACATCAGTTTTCCTTCTTCGCGCGGAGCACGGCACACCATTGTGGTGGATGCGCCTCTGGTGAAGCAACTGAAATCAGTCAGTATTCGGCTTGGCAACAGCTTATTTGTGACTTTATTGTCTGTTTTTCAGCTTTTCTTGCACAGACTGACAGGCCAAAATCAAATAATGGTAGGTATTCCAACCGCAGGGCAATCTCATATGGGTGTGTCCCCGCTAATTGGCAACTGCGTTAACTTGCTTCCAGTGATTTGTGAGGTAGACTCTGGAGCAACGTTCACGGAATTCACACAGACGGTCAAGCGAGTAATGCATACGCTGGATGCTTATCAGAAATACAGCTTTGCCGGACTTGCCCAGATAGGATTAAGCCATTTGCCCGTCCTTAAAGTATTGTTCAATATGGATAGGCCCATTCCAGAGTTTCACTATTACGGACTGGAAACAGAATTGTTGGAGCATGAAATATTGTCCTGTCAATATGAGTTGTTTCTGAATGTTACGGAGTCTGGTCAGCAGTTGCGGCTTGATTTTGACTATGCTGCGAGTCTTTTTCAACAAGACACTATGGAAGTATGGGCGCAATACTTTTTACATCTGCTGAGCTCGATTGTGCAGGAAGACGGAATGCGTGTATCTGCGCTGTCTTTGCTTCGAAGTACGGAAAGGAAGCGGCTTCTGGAAGTGTGGGCGACATACGCGGATTCTAAAGGGAATTATCCTTGTGTCCTGGACAAATATAAACATCCGTCTCCTACGGGTACCATCGGACAAGTATATTTGGCCACATCCGCTGGTTTACTGGGAACGACGTTGGAATGGGCTTATATCGAGGTTGGAGGGAGAATTAGACATATCGGTGCAGCCGACCGAGATGTTCTTATTCGCGGGCATCACGTGAATCTTGAGCAGATAGAGAAACATCTTTTGCAAGCACTGGATTTGGATGCCTGTGTTTTGACGGCACGAAAAGACGGTGAGAGCAGTAACTCTTCGTATCTAGTGGCTTATATAGTGGACAATAATTCTAATTCGTGGGATATAGCGAAGCTGCAAGAGAGTGTTAGCTCAATACTTCCTGATTATGGGCAACCTCGTTTTTGGGTTCTGATGGATAGCATCCCTCTTTTGGCTGATGGGAAGCCGGATTTTCAATTATTGCCGAAACCAGAAGATATCAAGATAGAGGACTCGCAGAAGCAGGTTTCTGACGGCAATATGACTGAGGACAAACTGATATCTATATGTAAGGAAGTTTTAAATGTATCTGATATCCGATACAACGATAATTTTTTTCAAATGGGTGGAGACTCTTTAAAAGCGACTGTTCTTCTAAGCAGAATTAACAAGGAATTCGAAGTATATATTCCGCTGGTACAAATTTTACATTTGCAAACGATTGCACAACTGGCTGCACATGTAAAAGGAGGACAAAAGCGAAAGTTTGAGCCGCTTGTTCGGGCAGATTTACAGCCCTTTTATCCGGTATCTCCCGCTCAAAAAAGAATGTATGTGCTGGATCAACTGGGTGGAGGTGCAGCGTATCATGTATCAGGTCAACTGCATATAGAGGGAGAGTTACACGTTTCCAGGTTCATTGATGCAGTGAAGGAGGTTTTTTCACGGCATGAATCCTTTCGGACGTATTTTGAGATAGTAGACGGGGAAACCGTGCAGAAGGTACAGGATATGCTTTCACTGGACATTCCTGTTACTCCAATTTCCGAAGAGGATGCTAATCACGCCCGTGAACTGTTTATTCAGCCTTTTGACCTGAGTAAGGCTCCTTTAATTCGTGCTGAGCTGTTCGCAATCCATCGTGACCAGTTTATGTTGCTGATCGATATGCACCATATCATTTCAGACGGCTTCTCGATGGCAGTATTAATGGATGAGATCAGCACGCGGTATCAGGGTGTGCCACTTGCCCCCGTTGACGTGCACTACAAAGACTATGTCGTTTGGCAAAAACAACATTATGTCGGAGACAGCCAAGCAAAGGATGAAGCATTTTGGTTAGACACGTTGGATGGCGAGCTCCCTGTATTGGACCTGCCAACTGACTTTGCTCGTCCGTCAAGTCAGAGCTTCGCAGGGGACAGCCTTACCTTCATTGTGCAATCCAAGCTGACGGATAGACTTAATCAATTGACAAGAGACACGGGAGCAACGCTCTTTATGGTGCTTTTGGCAGCTTATAATGTGCTGTTAAGCAAATACTCCGGGCAAGAGGACTTCCTCGTAGGTACACCGGCAGCGGGTAGAGGGCATGCGGATACGGAAGCAATGATCGGCATATTTGTGAATACTTTAGTTCTCCGTAATCGACCGCTGGCATCCCAGCCATTCAGTGCTTTTCTGGAGGACGTCAAACATAACACTCTGCTTGCGTTGGAGCACCAGGAATATCCATTTGACCAACTGGTCGACAAACTGGATCGAGTACGCGATGTAAGCCGCAATCCCATCTTTGATACGATGTTCAGTCTGCAAAATAAGGGAACAGAGGTCATTGAACTCGGCGGACTTCGTTTGCAACCGAATGAGTTTAATTTAGGTGTATCGAAGTTCGATCTTTCATTACATGTAACGGAAACTCAAGACCAGTTAACTTTAACCTGGGAGTATGCGACCAGCCTATTTAAGTTGGAGACGATTGAGCGATTTGCCCTCCATTATATAAAAGTGTTGGAAATCGTAACTCAAGATGTCGGAATTCGCTTGGCTGACATGGATATGCTGACAGAAGAAGATAAGCACTTATTACTATATGAGTTCAACAACACCTCTGCCTATTTTCCGCGGGATGCAACGATTCACGGAAGGTTTGAGCAGCAGGTTAGCAGGACTCCAGATGACATGGCAATCATATTTGGAGATAAGTGTATGACTTACCAAGAGTTAAATGAGCTGGCGAATCGTTTAGCGCGAACGCTGCGGGCGGATGGAGTGGGACCGGATCAGCCGGTGGGGATTATCGCTCAGCGTTCACCTGAGATGATGATTGGCATCTATGCAATTCTAAAAGCAGGTGGAGCTTATGTACCCATTGATCCGGGATACCCACAGGAAAGAATTCAATATATGCTTGAAGATTCGAGAACACAACTGGTGCTGACACAACCACAGTTTGCAGAACAGCTGAAGCAATATGCGGACTGCAAGGTAATGGTGTTGGATTATGCTCCCACGATCATGGTTTCTCAAACGTCCAGATCGACGGAGCCTACGACCGACTGCATGAGTAGCTGGCATGAAGATGCCTCCAACCTTGCGCCTGTAGCAGAACCAAACCATGCGGCCTATATCATCTACACATCCGGTTCCACAGGGAAACCGAAAGGGGTTATTGTTGAGCACCGCTCAGTCGTGAATCGGCTCTGCTGGATGCACAATAGATATGGGCTGAGCGAAGAAGATACGATTTTGCAAAAAACTGCCTTTACTTTTGACGTATCCGTATGGGAGTTGTTCTGGTGGTCGATGGTGGGCTCAAAAGTAAGCTTGTTGCCAATCGGTGGAGAAAAGTCTCCCGAACAGATCCTGAACACGATTAATGAAGACAAGGTGAGCACCCTTCATTTTGTACCCGCGATGCTGCATATTTTTCTGGAATATCTGGAGCAGCAACCAAGGGAAACGGTGCAAGCACAATTGAAAACGTTAAAACATGTATTTGCCAGCGGTGAAGCATTGCCTCCTCAGCAGGTGGCGCGTTTCTATCGAATTATGTCAGGGATTGGAAGCGCAAAACTAATTAACTTGTATGGTCCAACAGAAGCTACTGTAGACGTTTCATTCTTTGAATGCGAGCCTGTGGAAGAGCACTCGGTGATCCCGATCGGTAAACCGATTGATAATATTCAATTGTATGTTGTACAGGAAGGTACGGAGCGATTGCAGCCGATTGGAGTGGTGGGAGAACTTTGTATCAGTGGTATAGGAGTAGCCCGTGGCTATCTTAATAGACCGGAATTGACCAAGGAGAAGTTCGCTGCCAATCCGTTTAACAGCGGAGCGGAGGATTATGAGCGGATGTACCGCACAGGAGATTTGGCGCGTTGGATGCCTGATGGCAACATTGAGTATCTGGGTCGGATCGATCAACAGGTAAAAGTGAGAGGATATCGTATTGAACTGGGCGAGATCGAAGCGCAGTTGCTGTCTATAGACGGAATCCAATCAGCAGTAGTCGTAGCGCGGGAGAACAAAGACGGCTACAAGGATTTGTGTGCATACTTTGTGGCTTCTGAGCCATTAAGTCCGCTGGACGTGCAGAATGCGCTCAAGCAAAAGCTACCGTTTTATATGATTCCAGCATATGTGGTGCCAATGCAGCAGCTTCCTCTTACATCCAATGGAAAAACGGACCGAAAAGCGTTACCTGAGCCGGACCGACATGACTCTTTGCAAACGGATTATGTTGCTCCGAGAAATGATGTGGAAAAGGCGTTGGTTATGGTATGGCAAGACGTTTTGGGAAGTGATCATATAGGCGTTCGAGATCATTTTTTTCTGCTTGGCGGCGATTCTATTAAGGCTGTTCAGGTGGCCTCACGCCTGCGTCAGCATGGTTATTCCCTTGACATTTCTCTTTTGATGGAGCACCCGTTCATTGAGGATCTCAGCAAGCTTGTGACAACTTTGTTCCGCTACACAGACCAGAATTCGATACATGGAGAGATTCCAATAACATCGATTCAGCGGCAGTTGAATGAACTGGGCACATTTTACACCTTGCGGACGGCAACATCCATGCTATTTGCAGGCAACCCGGACTTCGATGAGGATCTATTGCGGTCTGTGCTGCAAACATTAACTACTCATCACGAGGTATTGCGGCTTGGTCTGGCGTCGATCGACGAACCGTCTACCCTTATATACCGAGATGAAAATGAAGAAATGTTCACACTTGATGTGTTCTTTCTTGCAGATGATGACCATGAAGCTAGCAAGCAATTACAGAGCGAATGCTTCCGGATTCAAAACAGTTATGGAATGTTTGAGGGACCCAGAGTACGCGCAGGCTTATTCCGGATGTCGGGCCCCGACCAGTTCTTCCTTTCTGTAGATCCGCTAGTGGCTGATCCCACATCTTGGCGTATCCTGCTTGAGGATTTCACAACTGCCTATGAACAAGCTCTCAACGGGGAACCGATAGTGCTTCCTGACAAAACAGATTCTTACCGCTCATGGATGCGGTGGCTAGAAGACTATGCAGACAGCAAAAAGCTGGCCAAAGAGAAACTCTACTGGCTGGATAAGGTTAATTTTGATGGAGAATTTATACCGAAGGACCATGATACACCTGCACATTCCGATTCCGAAACACTTCGTCCAGTAGAAAATTGCATCGTACAGCTTTCGGACGAGAAAACAAGTCAGCTGTTGACACGGGCTAACCAAACCTATAATACGGTGACCGCTGAGTTACTGCTTGCTGCATTGGGACTGACTATAGTGGAATGGTCCGGACAGTCTAAGATTGCCATTGGATTTGAACATTATGATCGGGAGCAACAAACTGTGACTTCGGACAAACCGGACCTTTCAAGAACCGTAGGTCAATTCGGTTCCATATATCCGCTTGTTTTGGACATGGAGCCTGGGGAAGACAGTTCTCTTTTGCTCAGAAACGTAAAGGAGACGGTCCGGCAAGTGCCCAACCAGGGTTTAGGATATGGATTACTAAAATATGGTTCTGCAACCTCCGGCAGATCGGAATTTAATGCTAAGTATTACCCGGAAATTGGCTTCCGCTTGATTCATTCTGAATCGGTCAGTTCCTCTCACTTTCATACATCGCCTATGGATGTTGAATTATGGTCCAGCCAGAATTGTAGCATTTCAGATTTAGCCTATCCCCTCTATCTGGATGGGCGGCTGAAAGACGGTAAGCTTTCCATCTGCATGCTTTATAACCATCACGCGTATGAAGCAGATACTATCCGAATGCTTCTGTTGCGTTTTGAACATCATTTGTCGGGCATTATTCAGCATTGTCTGGACCAATCCGAACGGCAACTAACACCATCGGATGTGGGAGCACGTGGTTTGGATCTGGATGAGTTTGAAGACATGAGGCAGTTTTATGAGAATCTATAACGATTCGTACGAGGAGGATATCCATGATCAAAGGACTTGAAATTGAAAAAGTGGTCAACTTGACTCCCTTACAGGAAGGAATGCTCGTTCATGCGCTGATGGAACCAGAATCACAGGCTTATTACGAGCAATTACGTATTTCTATTCGGGGAGATTTGGATTGGAATGCCCTGCAAAAAAGCTTTCAGCTACTGGTTCAGCGTCATGAAACGCTGCGCTCGAACATTTATCATAAATCCGCTTCTCGTTCGCGGCTGATTGTCTTTAAAAAGCGAAACACGGCGATTACTTACGAAAATATGACAGAGCTGACCGGAAAGGAGCAAGCCGACGCTATTCGTAGATTTATGGATGTGGACCGTAACACCCATTACGATTTGAGCAGGGATATGCTCATCCGGATGGCTGTACTCCAAACGGATAAAGATGCTTATACGTTGCTTTTAAGTTTTCACCATATTATTATGGACGGCTGGTGTCTTGGCATCATAATGGACGAGTTGTTAACGGCCTATGAGGCCTATCGTACAGGCCGTTCCGTTCAATTGCCTGAACCACGACCTTACACCGGGTATGCCGACTGGCTTGAAGAACAGGATCAGGAGGCGGCCAAGGACTACTGGAGTTCTGTATTACAAGGTTACGAACAAACGGCTGGACTTCCGATGCTAAAAACTTCAGCTACAACTCCTGAAAAAGGCGGCTATCTGCTGCAGGAATATAGAACGACGCTGACGGAAAAAGAGACCAGCACTTTGCGTGCGATTGCTGAATGCAATGGGACCACGCTCAGCAGTCTTTTTCTGGCCGCCTGGGGAATTGTACTTGGCCGTTACAACGGAAGCAAGGACGTAGTTTTTGGCACGGTGGTATCTGGCCGCCCGTCGGAATTGGATGAAGTAGAGCGAATTGTGGGATTGTTCATTAACACTATTCCATTACGAATTAGATTAAATGAAGAAAAGAGTTTTGTTGAATTGTTGCGCGATGTCCAGAGAGCCTCTGTCCAAGGAAGGATGAACGGATACTGTTCACTTGCTGAAATCCAGTCGCAATCTGCACTCAAGCAACGCTTGCTTGATCATATCGTTGTATTCGAGAACTATCCGCTGGAAAACATGATCGGGAGACGGGACTGGCAAGACAAACTTGGATTCATTATTGAGGACGCCCGGTTATTCGAAGAAATACCGTATGACTTTAATATTGAAGTTGAAGACAAGAAGGCAATGAGTTTCATATTGTCCTATAACGGCAAGGTATACAACAGTGAAGCGATGAAGCATCTGGCCCATCATTTGAAGCATGTCTTCCTCCAAGTTGCCAGCAATGCAGATGTTTGCCTCCGTGACGTTCGGCTGTTAACAACCGAAGAAGAGGCTAATTTGACGAAAATATGGAGCGGACCCGCTGTCCAGTTTCCTGCACTTACTTTTCACGGGCTATTCGAAGCGCAGACGGAGCGTACACCAGAACTAGCAGCCGTCATATATGAAGATACGATGCTCACTTACAGACAACTCAATGATAGAGCGGACGCTCTTGCCCATTTTTTGCAGAAGCGTGGAATTACACGGGAGAGTCTGGTCGCTGTCATGGTTGACAGGTCTGTTGAGATGATAGTGGCGGTGCTGGGAATTATGAAAGCCGGAGCTGCCTATGTGCCAGTAGATCCCGTGTATCCAGAAGAGCGTATTGAATATATGCTGCGTGACTGTGGAACGACGATTGTGCTTACGCAATCTCACCTGACGGGCTGGCTGAAAACAATGGATTTTATGGGCGAGGTAGTCGATCTCGCTACCTTGCCACTCCAGCCCGAGATGGATTCGAACAAGCAGTATATCTCCACATATGAGCCCAGCTCTTTGGCGTATGTCATTTATACATCGGGTACCACAGGTAAGCCCAAAGGCGTTATGGTTGAACATCAACAATATGTCAACACCGCACTCGGTTACAGACACAGCCAAGGATTTAAAGATTTCCCTGTTAAGCTACTGCAAATTGCAAGCATGTCGTTTGATGTGTTTGCATGCGATTTGGCCAAGGCATTTGTCAATGGAGGTACCTTGGTCATTTGTCCTGAAAACGTGAGAAATGATCCAGCTACCCTGGCTACACTGTTGGAGCAGCAGGAGATTACTACGTTTGAGACGCCTCCTGTGCTTTTATCTCTGCTATTGAATTACATCTATGAGCATGGTACAAATATCAGTTCCCTAAAGCTGCTTACTACTGGAGCAGATAGCTTGGCTGTTGCAGATTACCGTAAGATGTTGACCCGTTTTGGCAGCAAGATGCGGATTATTAATACGTATGGAGTTACCGAAGCCGCAATCGAATCTAGCTTTTATGAGGACGAGCTGGAAAAATTGCCTCTGTCCGGTATTGTCCCTATCGGCAGAGCTCTACCGAATCATAAGTTATATATTGTTGATGACAAGATGCGTCCGGTCCCTGTCGGTGTAACGGGCGAGCTGTGTATTGGTGGAGCTTCTGTAGCGCGGGGATATCTGAACAGACCGGAGCTTTCGGCGGAGAAGTTCGTGTCTGATCCGTTCTCGCCCGGTGGACGCTTGTATCGTACGGGGGATCTGGCGCGCTGGCAGCCAGATGGGAATATTGATTTTATCGGGCGAGCTGACTACCAATATAAAATTCGCGGATACCGGATTGAGCCTGGAGAAATCGAATCTATTTTGCTCGAAACGGAAGGAGTACGCCAGGCGGTTGTAGTTGATCGACTGGACACGGCGGGACAAAAGTACTTATGCGCCTATGTTGCAGGTGCAGCTGAGAAAGACATGCTGCGAGATAAACTGGCTCAGCAGTTACCAGTCTACATGGTTCCAGCCCAAATCATTGTATTGGAACAGTTGCCATTGACCCATAACGGGAAAATAGACCGATCCAATCTGCCCGAACCAGATGAAATAGCATCGGTGGATAGCATATATGAGGCACCACAGGATGAATTGGAAAAAACAATTGCTTTGATCTGGGAAGAAGTGATTGGTGTTAAACCAATTGGATTACACAACAACTTTTTCGAGCTTGGCGGGGACTCGATTAAAGCATTGCAAATTGCAATCCGCTTAAATGCCAAAGGCCTAAAAATGGAAGTAAAGGACTTATTCCGTTACCCTGAAATTCACTTGATAGCACCGTTTATAAAAAAAATCACCCGTATCATTCCCCAGGGGATTGTAGAGGGTGAGGTAGAATTGACACCCATTCAACTCGATTTTTTTCAGCATCATCGGAGAGATCGTCACCATAATAATCAGGCGGTCATGCTGCAAAATGATAGAGGATGGAATGAATTATGGCTGAAAAACGCTATGGACAAGCTGGTAGCCCATCACGATGCATTACGCATCATTTTTGTGGAAGAGGAAAAGGGAGCCTCCGCCTATAACAGGGGAGTGAACGAAGGTGAGTTCTTTACATTAACGAGCTATGATTTGACACAATCAAGCCAGCCTGAAGAAGAAATCCGACACATTGGCGATGAGCTGCAAAGCAGTTTGGATCTGCAACGAGGTCCTCTCATACGTTTGGCTTTATTCCATTTGTCCGGTGAAGATCATCTGATGATCGTTATCCACCATCTTATTGTAGACGGTGTGTCTTGGAGAATTTTGCTGGAAGATTTGGGCACCGCCTATGATCAGGTAGCTCGCGGTGAGATGCCGAATCTGCCTGCCAAGACGGATGCTTACAAAGAGTGGGCTTCAGGACTGACCACTTACGCCGAAAGTGTACAGGTACGCCAAGAAATCAGCTACTGGAACAATGTAGATTCACGCAGGATACGTCGGTT
The DNA here is from genome assembly GCF_037975315.1 of Paenibacillus sp. FSL P2-0322. Classification (NCBI taxonomy): domain Bacteria; kingdom Bacillati; phylum Bacillota; class Bacilli; order Caryophanales; family Paenibacillaceae; genus Paenibacillus; species Paenibacillus sp. FSL P2-0322. Next base: position 2,856,838 of record NZ_CP150243.1, read on the forward strand.
GCCAAGAGATCATGAAATCGCGGTTAGCCTGATGCAAGATCGACGCCAAGCGGAGGTGGTACTCAGCAGGGATGAGACGGAAAAGCTGTTGAAGCATGTACATCATGCCTATCATACGGAAATGAATGATCTGTTACTTACAGCCTTGGGTCTGGCTTTTTATGATTGGAGCGGTTACAACGAAATCCCGATTTTGCTGGAGGGGCACGGCAGGGAGGAGATCATTAAAGATTTGGACATCTCTCGTACAGTCGGCTGGTTTACCTCCCTGTATCCTTTTGTAATCGAGGTCAACAGACCCGAAAATTTGGCCTATCAGATCAAAATGGTTAAAGATAAGCTGCGGCGGGTGCCTAATAAGGGAATCGGTTATGGTATTTTACGTTATTTGACCAAAGACCAGACTAAATCCGCTTCTCTAGTCGCAACACCATTCCCGGAAATTAGCTTCAATTATTTGGGACAATTCGACGAAGAAAACAGCGCAGACATGCCTTGGCGTATTTCTCGATTAGCAGACTTAGCCAATGGTGAGAGAAGCCCGCGTGCGGAAAAGACGAATACATTTGACATTAACGGCATGATAACGAACGGAATCCTTCGGTTTGGATTTGAATATAACGGGCTTGAATATGGTGCAGCGACGGTAGAGCGATTAACGATCGGCTTTAAAAAACATCTATTGAATATTATCCATCATTGTTGCACTAAGGATCAGGCGGAGCGCAGCCCTACGGATTTTACATATAATCAATTGTCTATGGGGCAATTTGAACAAATATCAAGCCGATTATCGGATAAGCTGGGAAATCTGTTGAAATAAAGGATATCCGCAAGTTGAAACTCAAATTCTGCATGGATAAAGGAAAGGTGAACGATTTGGCACAGGTAAATATTAAAGATATCTATCCGCTATCCCCGATGCAGGAGGGAATGTTGTTTCATTCCATCCTCGACGCAAAATCAGAAGCTTACTTTGAGCAGACCGTTATTACCTTTAATGAAGTGCTAGATGTTCATTTGGTTCAGCAAAGCTTGCAGCAGCTCATGAATCGATATGATATATTCCGTACCATTTTTATGTATAAAGAAACAGAACGTCCGCTTCAAATTGTCCTGGAAGAACGTGAAGCGATGCCGGTTCATTTCGAAAATATCAGTGTTTTTCCTGAAGCTGAGAAAAGAGAGCATTTTACTGACTTTTTAAAGACAGAGCGTCAAGCGGGTTTTGACTTGGAAAAAGATGTTCCGATTCGGCTTGCCCTGTTTCAATGGGATGATGACTCTTGCAGGCTTGTCTGGAGTGTTCATCACATTATAATGGATGGTTGGTGCATGGGAACGGTAGCCCAGGAATTTTTTACCATATATACTTCCCTTCGGTCCGGAGTGCCTGCACAATTGGATACGGTATATCCGTACAGCAGTTTTATTCAGTGGCTGGAACAACAGGACAAGGGAGAAGCGACAGCCTATTGGCGAGGGTATTTAAATGGGCTTGAAAATGAAACAATTTTGCCGGGTTATAACCGTCCATTGAATCCAATCTTCGAAGCAGAACGTTACACATGCAAGCTGGGGAAAGAACTGACTCAAGGAATGGAGAGAATAGCTAAACACTACCACACGACAGTCAGCACTGTATTTCAGACGGTATGGGGATTATTGCTTCAAATGTACAACCACAGCCGGGATGTTGTGTTCGGGTCCGTAGTATCCGGCAGACCAGATGAAGTTCCGGGAATTGAAAATATGGTGGGATTGTTCATTAACACAATACCAACACGCATAACCAGTGATGTGGACCAGAGATTTTCGGATCTGCTTATATCTGTGCAAAACTCCAACATCGAGTCTACTCAGTACTCTTATTCTTCCTTGGCAGATATTCAGAATCACACGGATTTGAAACAAAATTTACTCCGTCATATTGTTGTTTTTGAGAACTATCCTTATTCAGAGGAGCTTATTCATGCGGAAAAAGGGCCTGATACACTTCAGGTCACCGACGTGGAGGATATTGTACAGACCAACTATGATTTTAATGTGATTGTCGTTCCTGGATCACAGTATGAAGTTACTTTTAGTTACAATCGGCTGGTTTACGATGAAAATTGGATTAGGCTAATTGCAGCTCATCTTAAACGGGGACTGGAACAGATTGTTCAACAGCCGGATCTACTGATTTCCGATTTGGAATTTCTGACGACGGAAGAGAAAAGTCAGGTTTTATCCCAATTTAGCGGAGTACAGATCTCATATCCTTCTAGTGATACCATCCATCTTTGTTTTGAAAAACAAGTAGAAAAGACACCGAAGACAATAGCAGTTGTCTGTGAGAACTCCAGTCTGACTTATGCTGAGCTGAATGAACGTGCTAACCGACTAGCTCGTACCCTACGTAGTTACGGCACAACAACCGATCGGCTGGTTGGACTCATGACTGATCGTTCTATAGATATGGTGGTCGGCATCCTCGCTATTCTTAAAGCAGGAGGGGCATATGTACCCATCGATCCGTCATATCCAGAGGAACGTATCCGTTATATATTTGACGATTCCGGTGCAGACCTGCTTTTGACGCAAAGCCATCTTGTGGAAAAGGTCAAAGAGGCCGCTTTTGGAGGAAAAGTCCTAGTATTGGATGAAGATCCAACTATATATCACATGGAAGGGTCAAATCTGGAGGCTGTATCAGGAGCAAACGATCTAGCCTATGTCATATACACTTCAGGTACTACAGGACAGCCTAAAGGTGTAATGCTGGAGCACCATGGATTGTGTAACCTGAAAACGTATTTTGATGAAACATTGCAGATAAGTCCGTCAGATCGTGCCCTACTGTTTGCGAGCTACGCATTTGATGCTGCCTGCTGGGAAATATTCCAGGCGCTATTTTGTGGCGCGACACTTTACGTGCCTACTTCAGAAATCATACTGAACTACAACCAGTTTGAACAGTACATGGCGGATCATAAAATTACGGTGGCAGCATTACCTCCTACCTACGCCGTGTATCTAAACCCAGAACGAATGCCGGATCTGCGTATTCTGTTCACCGCTGGTTCCGCTTCCTCGATGGAGCTCGTAACCAAGTGGAAGGATCAGGTCTCCTATTTTAATGGTTACGGACCGACAGAAAACTCGGTAGCAACGTCCATTTGGCCGGTGTCGGAGCACCCCGGAGCAATCGAGACCATTTCCATAGGACGTCCCGTACCCAACCACCGGGTGTACATGATCGATGCTCTTGGTCATCTTTTACCTGCTGGAATAGCAGGGGAGTTGTGTGTATCCGGCCCAGGACTGGCACGCGGTTACCTGCACCGTCCGGAATTAACGGCTGAACAATTTGTGACCAATCCGTTTGCAGGTGGGGAAGCGGGCTATGAACGCATGTATCGGACAGGCGACCTGGCAAGATGGTTGCCTGACGGTAACATTGAGTACATGGGCCGGATTGACCATCAGGTCAAAATTCGCGGTTACCGGATTGAACTGGGCGAAGTTGAGACGGCTATGCTGAAGGCAGATCGCATGCAAGAGGTCATCGTACTGGCACATGCTAACAGCCAAAACCAACACGAACTGGTTGCCTACTACGTGGCGGAACGCGAAGTGACGGGGAGCGAGCTTCGCAAGCAGTTAAGTGAAGAACTCCCGAATTATATGGTTCCCTCGCACTTTGTTCAGATGGAGCAAATGCCGCTCACACCCAACGGCAAAATCGACCGCAAGGCATTGCCGGCACCGGAACAGATTTCCCGTTCCACGCAGGAATATAGGGCTCCGCGGACAGCAGAGGAGCAGGCTCTGGCTCATGTGTGGGAGGCTGTACTGGGCGGCGGTCCGGTCGGATTGACGGATCAATTTTTTGATCGGGGCGGGGACTCGATCAAGGCGATTCAGGTATCCTCACGCCTACTGCAGGCAGGATACAAGCTGGATATCAAAGACTTGTTTAAGTACCCTGAGGTTGCTGAGCTAGCTACGCACCTGCGTGTGTCGGATACCCAATTAGCTGATCAGGAAGAGGTCAGCGGAGCTGTGCTGCTGACACCGATTCAGCAGTGGTTTGTGGAACAAGAGCAGCCTGTGCCGGACCACTTTAATCAGGCGGTTATGCTTCACCGGGAGCAGGGATTCGAGGAAGAGCCGCTACGCCAGGCACTGACGCAGTTGGCGGTGCACCATGATGCGTTGCGGATGGTGTTCCGCAAGGCAGAGCAAGGCTGGGAAGCGTGGAACCGCGGAGTGAAGGAAGGAAAGCTGTATGATCTGGAAGTGGCCGATTTCAAAGACGTGCCGATCGGTCCCACATTGGGTCAAGCTATAGAATCCTGGGCCAGCACTATTCAGAGTAACATCCGACTGGATGAAGGACCTCTGTTGAAAGTGGGCCTGTTCCACTGCGCTGATGGGGACCATCTGCTACTGGCTATTCATCATATGGTGGTAGACGGCGTATCGTGGCGGATACTGTTGGAGGATTTGTCGAATGCCTATGAGCAGGCTGTACGTGGAGAAACCATACAGCTCCCGACGAAAACAGACTCCTTCCGGGTCTGGTCGGAGCGGTTGTCAGCCTATGCCGACAGCCCTGAGATGGAAAGTGAGCACGTATACTGGGAGCAATTGAATGAATTGACGGCATACGAGTCTTTAAAACTTTCAGAATTGCTGGATTATAATAAAAAACCATTGACCATAAATAACACAGCTACTTTGAGCTTGAAATTCACGAAAGAAGAGACTGATCAACTGCTAAAGCAGGCCCATCGCGCGTACAACACAGAAGTGAACGATCTGTTGCTGACGGCACTCGGCAAGACGTTAAGCACTTGGTCTGGCAGTGAGCAGGTTGCAATTCTTCTGGAAGGCCATGGCCGGGAAGAAATCATGAAGGATACGGATATATCACGAACGGTCGGCTGGTTTACAAGTCAATACCCAGTGCTGCTGCGGATTAACCGGGAAGATGATATCTCCGGGCACATCAAACGGATGAAGGAGATGCTGCGCAGCATTCCACATAAAGGGATTGGATACGGCATCTGGAGATATCTCAGCCAGAACGGACCGTCCGAGGCAATATACGCCGAGCCACAGATCAGCTTTAATTATTTGGGCGAATTTGATCAAACGCTACAGCACGGCGAAACGCGCATGTCACCGTACTCCAGTGGAGCAGATGTTAACGAACAGACCCGTATGCCGTGTTCCCTGGATGTGGGGGGCATTGTAACAGATGAAATGCTTGAACTGGATATTCGTTATAACACAAAAGTATTACAGGAAGATAATGTAGTAAAACTAGCCAGGGAGCTCAAGCAGAACGTGTTGGAAGTGATTCGCCACTGTGTATCACGGGAGCGTTCTGAATTGACGCCGAGTGATGTGCTGCTTCCGGGTATAAGCCTGGAAGCATTGGACCGGATGGTGGAACAGATTCAGCCTGACGGAGAGCTTGAGAATATATACCCCATGACGCCGATGCAAAAAGGCATGCTGTTCCACAACATGCTGGATTCCCGGTCCAGTGCGTATGTGGAGCAGTCCACCTTTGAACTGAAGGGAACGCTGGATCTCGTAGCGTTTGCTGCCAGTCTGGACTTGCTGGTGCAGCGTCATTCAACACTGCGGACTAACTTCCGGAGCGATTTGCAGGATGAGCCCTTGCAAGTGGTATACCGGAGTAAACGCGGAGATTTGTACGTGGAGGATATACGTGAGAAGGAGAAGGCGGCGCAGGAGCAGTATATCGAGGAGTTCGCGCGTCGGGATCAGCAGAAGGGGTTTGATCTGGCAAAGGATACGCTGATGAGGGTATCCATCTTCCGTACATCAGACGATTCATACCATTTTGTATGGAGCTTCCATCACATCATAATGGACGGCTGGTGCTTGTCACTGGTCACCAATGAGGTCTTTGGAGGATATACCACCCTTACAGAAGGAAAGCCACCGCAATTCCCTGTGGTAACACCATACAGTCGATACATCGAATGGCTGGAGGAGCAGAACCGTCAGGAAGCAGCGGAGTATTGGAGTAGTTATCTGCAGGGCCATGAGGAGACGACGGTCTTGCCTCAGGCCAAAACAGGGAAGGCGAAGGGATATGAGGCTGAATATCTGGAATTTGATTTAGGTATAGACCTGACGGCGGAACTTCAGAAGCTGGCAAAGCAAGAACAGGTGACGATAAATACGCTGATGCAAACAGCCTGGGGTGTTTTGCTGCAAAAATATAACCGCACAGAGGATGTCGTTTTCGGTAGTGTGGTATCGGGACGTCCAGCGGACATTGCGGGAGTAGAGCAAATGATCGGACTTTTCATTAATACCATACCAGTCCGTATTCAAGGTGGACCGGCAACTGCATTTGCTGAGTTAATGAAGCAAACTCAGAGGCAGGCGCTTTCTGCCAATGCCTATGACACTTTCCCGCTATATGAAATTCAGGCACTGACCGAGCAGAAGCAGGATTTAATCAAGCACATTATGGTATTCGAAAATTATCCGGTGGAACAGCAGGTAGAACAGCTGGGAAGTGATGGGCAGGAACCATTCACGATTTCGAACGTGGTGGTCACAGAACAAACCAACTACGATTTGAATGTTGTCGTGATGCCGGGAGAAGGCATCAAGATTCGTTTTATGTATAACGCATTGAGCTTTGATCAAACCAGGCTTGAGCGTCTGTATGGACATTTTGCCCGTCTGCTGGAGCAAATTTCGTTCAACCCGTATATTCGCGTTGAAGAACTGGAAATGGTGACAACGACGGAAAGACAACAGATTACAGGCGAGTTTAACGACACGGCTTCTGTATATCCGCGCAATCAGACAATCCAAAAGCTGTTTGAGGAGCAGGCTGAACGTACGCCAGATCACGTGGCCGTCACTTTGGATCATCAATCGTTGACCTATCGGGAACTCAATGAGAAGGCTAACCGATTAGCGCATACGCTACAGACTGCTGGAGTGAAGGCCGATGAGCCTGTCGGCATTCTAACGGAGCGTTCGTTGGATATGATTATCGGAACGTTGGCTATTTTGAAGGTTGGAGGCGCGTATGTGCCGATAGATCCTCAATATCCCGAAGATCGTATTCGCTATATGCTGGAGGATTCGGGAGCCAAACTGCTGCTGACTCAACAAGATTTACTGGATCGTTGCTATTTTGATGGACAGATTGTCAATCTGAATGATGATACGTCCTACAGTTCGGATGCTTCCAATTTGGGGATAGATGGAGCGGGCGAACATGCTGCTTATGTCATCTATACCTCGGGATCAACTGGCAAGCCTAAGGGCGTCGTTGTTGAGCATCAAAGTGTCGTGCGATTGGTACGTAATACGGATTATGTGCCGTTCGATGAATCAATTCGAATGTTGCAGACTTGCGCATTTGTATTTGATGTGTCTACGTTTGAAATTTGGGGGGCGCTACTGAACGGTGGTCAGCTTGTACTCGTGCATAAGGATGATCTTTTGGACGCAGCTAAGCTCAAGGAGACCATACGGGATCATCGCATCACCATGATGTGGCTGACTACACCGCTATTTAATCAGCTTTCGCAGCAGGACAGTAAATTGTTCGGAGATGTGAAGTATTTGCTGGTCGGAGGCGACGTGCTGTCTGCGCCGCATATTAACCGGGTGTTACGGGATAATCCGGACATGAATATCATTAACGGCTATGGACCAACGGAAAATACTACTTTTTCGACGGCTTATCATATTAAGGAAGAACAGCTTGATTCTGTGCCGATCGGGCGTCCTATCCGCAATTCGACGGCGTATGTGGTCGATTCGGCGTTTAACCTGCAGCCGATTGGAGCATGGGGTGAGCTGGTTGTTGGCGGAGACGGAGTCGCACGCGGTTACTTGAACCGTCCTGAATTGACGGCTGAGAGATTTCTTGCTAATCCGTGGGTGGACGGAGATCGCCTATACTGCACGGGAGACCTTGTTCGCTGGCGTGAAGATGGTACATTGGAATACGCTGGACGGATGGATCAACAAGTTAAAATTCGCGGCTACCGAATTGAGCTGGGCGAGGTCGAGTCGGCTATGCTGAAAATAGGTCGTATCCAAGAGGTCAGCGTGCTAGCCCATGCGACAAGCCAAAACCAACACGAACTGGTTGCCTACTACGTGGCGGAACGCGAAGTGACGGGGAGTGAGCTTCGCAAGCAGCTGAGTGAAGAACTCCCGAATTATATGGTTCCCTCGCACTTTGTTCAGATGGAGCAAATGCCGCTCACACCCAACGGCAAAATCGACCGCAAGGCATTGCCGGCACCGGAACAGATTTCCCGTTCCACGCAGGAATATAGGGCTCCGCGGACAGCAGAGGAGCAGGCTCTGGCTCATGTGTGGGAGGCTGTACTGGGCGGCGGTCCGGTCGGATTGACGGATCAATTTTTTGATCGGGGCGGGGACTCGATCAAGGCGATTCAGGTATCCTCACGCCTACTGCAGGCAGGATACAAGCTGGATATCAAAGACTTGTTTAAGTACCCTGAGGTTGCTGAGCTAGCTACGCACCTGCGTGTGTCGGATACCCAATTAGCTGATCAGGAAGAGGTCAGCGGAGCTGTGCTGCTGACACCGATTCAGCAGTGGTTTGTGGAACAAGAGCAGCCTGTGCCGGACCACTTTAATCAGGCGGTTATGCTTCACCGGGAGCAGGGATTCGAGGAAGAGCCGCTACGCCAGGCACTGACGCAGTTGGCGGTGCACCATGATGCGTTGCGGATGGTGTTCCGCAAGGCAGAGCAAGGCTGGGAAGCGTGGAACCGCGGAGTGAAGGAAGGAAAGCTGTATGATCTGGAAGTGGCCGATTTCAAAGACGTGCCGATCGGTCCCACATTGGGTCAAGCTATAGAATCCTGGGCCAGCACTATTCAGAGTAACATCCGACTGGATGAAGGACCTCTGTTGAAAGTGGGCCTGTTCCACTGCGCTGATGGGGACCATCTGCTACTGGCTATTCATCATATGGTGGTAGACGGCGTATCGTGGCGGATACTGTTGGAGGATTTGTCGAATGCCTATGAGCAGGCTGTACGTGGAGAAACCATACAGCTCCCGACGAAAACAGACTCCTTCCGGGTCTGGTCGGAGCGGTTGTCAGCCTATGCCGACAGCCTTGAGATGGAAAGTGAGCACGTATACTGGGAGCAATTGAATGAACTGGCGGCATCCGAGTCGCCCCAACTTCCAGTGTCCCAAGAGCATAGCGATAAGTTTATGCAGCAAGACATGGGTATCGTAAATGTGAGGCTTACGAAGGAAGAGACTGATCAACTACTGAAGCAAGCCCACCGCGCGTACAACACAGAAGTGAATGATCTGTTGTTGACGGCACTCGGCAAGACGTTAAGCGCTTGGACTGGCAGTGAAAAGGTTGCGATTCTTCTCGAAGGCCATGGCCGGGAAGAAATCATAAAGGATACGGATATATCACGGACGATTGGCTGGTTTACGAGTCAATACCCGGTACTGCTGCGGATTAACCGGGAAGATGATATCTCCGGGCACATCAAACGGATGAAGGAGATGCTGCGCAGCATTCCACATAAAGGAATTGGGTATGGCATCTGGAGATATCTCAGCCAGAATGGACCGTCCGGGGCAACATACGCCGAGCCACAGATCAGCTTTAATTATTTGGGCGAATTTGATCAGACACTGCAGCATAGCGGCATGCATTTTTCTCCATATTCCAGCGGAGCTAATACTCATGAATTGACCCAAATGTCCTGTGTTATGGACGTGGGAGGACTCGTTACAGATGGCATGCTGGAACTAAGTATTCAATACAACATTAAGGCACTCCAACAAAATGCTGCTGAGCAACTAGCAGAGCAATTCAAGCAGAACGTGCTGGAAGTGGTTCAGCATTGTGCATCTCGGGAGCACTCCGAATTGACACCAAGTGATGTGCTGCTTTCGGACTTAAGCCTTGAAGAACTGGACCAGATGGTGGAGCAGATTCAGCCTGACGGAGAGCTTGAGAATATGTACCCCATGACGCCGATGCAAAAAGGCATGCTGTTTCACAACATGCTGGATTCCCAGTCGATCGCCTATGTGGAGCAGTCCACCTTTGAATTGAAGGGAGCGCTGGATCTCGCTGCATTCGCCGCCAGTCTGGACTTGTTGGTACAGCGTCATTCAGCTCTGCGGACCAACTTCCGGAGCGATTTGCAGGACCAGCCGCTGCAAGTGGTGTACCGGAATAAACGCGGAAAACTGTACGTAGAGGATATACGTGAGAAGGAGAAGTCGGCGCAAGAGCAGTATATCGAGGAGTTCACGCGTCGAGATCAGCAGAGGGGCTTTGATCTGGCAAAGGATGCACTGATGCGTGTATCTATCTTGCGTACATCAGATGATTCATACCATTTTGTATGGAGCTTCCACCACATCATAATGGATGGCTGGTGTTTGTCGCTGGTTACCAACGAAGTCTTTGGAGGATATACCGCCCTAGCAGAAGGGAAGCAACCGCAATTGCCTGTGGTAACACCCTACAGCCGATACATCGAATGGCTGGAGGGACAGAACCGTCAGGAAGCAGCGGAGTATTGGAGCGGTTACCTGCGAGGCTATGAGGAGACGGCGGTTTTGCCGCAGGCCAAAACAGGGAAGACCCAGGGATATGAGGCCGAATATCTGGAATTTGATTTGGGTATAGACCTGACAGCGGCCCTACTGCAATTGGCAAAGCAAGAACAGGTAACGATAAATACGCTGATGCAAACGGCCTGGGGTGTTTTGTTGCAAAAGTATAATCGCACAGAGGATGTCGTTTTCGGGAGCGTGGTATCTGGACGTCCAGCGGACATTGCCGGAGTAGAGCAGATGATTGGACTATTCATTAACACGGTCCCCGTCCGTATTCAAGGCGGGCAAGCAACTGCATTTACAGAGCTGATGAAGCAAACTCAGCGACAGGCGCTTGCTTCGGGATCATACGAAACGTTCCCACTCTATGAGATTCAGGCACAGGCAGAGCAAAAAGTGGAACTGATTAATCATATTATGGTATTTGAGAACTATCCGGTGGATGAACAAATTGAGCAATTAGGTGAAAGGGAGGAAGCTGATTTTAAAATAACCGGAGCAGGAGCGGTTGAGCAGACGAATTATGATTTTAACATCGTGTTGTTACCGGGAGAGACGCTACGAGTTCATTTTGGTTACAATGCCCAGGTATATGATTATGAAAGGGTAGAGCAGATCCAGGGGCATTTGCTGCAACTGCTGGAGCAAATCAAGATCAATCCAGCTGGCCGGATTTGCGAGCTGGATATATTAACCGCGCAGGAACGCGAGCAAATGCTGGATGCTTGGTGTGACACGACAGCAGCATATCCACGTGAGCAGACGATTCACGGGTTGTTTGAGGAGCAGGTCTTGCGAACACCGGAGCAGGTAGCTGTATATTTTGAAGGAGCGCAAGTGACCTACCGTGAATTAAATGAGCGAGCGAACCGTCTGGCGCGTACTTTACGCAGTAACGGTGTGATGGCAGACGGCCTAGTCGGCCTGATGACAGAGCGATCGATTGACATGATTGTCGGCATCTTGGGTATTTTGAAAGCAGGGGGCGCCTACATTCCGATCGATCCGACTTATCCGGAGAACCGCATCCGTTATATGCTGGACGATTCAGGTACGGAACTGCTGTTAACGCAGCAGCATTTGGTTGAAAAAGTAGAATTTAGGGACAAGGTACTGCTGTTGGATGCAGAAATGGGCGAAGGCAGTGCGGATGCAAGTACGGCTGAGGCAAAAGGAAAAGCTATATCCGCATATCACAGGGATGGTTCGAATTTGGAAGCCACATCCGGTCCTCATAACCTAGCGTATGTAATCTATACGTCTGGAACGACAGGCCAGCCTAAGGGAGTCATGCTCGAGCATCGTGGACTCTGTAATCTGCATACGTATTTCAGGGAGACATTGCGAATCAGCAGTTCCGACCGTGTTGTATCGTTCGCCAGCTTTTCCTTTGATGCGGCATGCTGGGAAATGCTTCAGGCGCTCTTCAACGGGGCCACTTTATGTATCCCGACATCAGAGACCATTCTCAGCTATGACAAGTTTGAGCAGTATATGGCGGATCATCACATTACAATTGCAACGCTGCCCCCAACCTATGCCATATATTTGAGCCCAGAACGAATGCCGGAACTACGCATCCTGTTCACGGCCGGATCGGCGACCAGCACTGAGCTGGTTACTAAATGGAGAGACGGTGTGACCTATGTTAACGCCTACGGTCCAACGGAAAATTCCATAGCAACGTCTGTCTGGCCTGTACCGAGAGGTCCCGAAGCAGGGGGGGCTATATCAATCGGACGCCCTGTACTGAATCACCGCGTGTACATGGTCGATGCACATGGACAGCTTGCACCATCCGGAATTCCCGGTGAACTGTGCGTATCCGGCCCAGGACTGGCACGCGGTTACCTGCACCGTCCGGAATTAACGGCTGAACAATTTGTGACCAATCCGTTTGCTGGCGGGGAAGCGGGCTATGAACGCATGTATCGGACAGGCGACCTGGCAAGATGGTTGCCTGACGGCAACATTGAGTACCTGGGCCGGATTGACCATCAGGTCAAAATTCGCGGTTACCGGATTGAACTGGGTGAAGTTGAGGCGGCTATGCTGAAGGCAGATCGCATGCAAGAGGTCATCGTACTGGCACATGCAAACAGCCAAAACCAACACGAACTGGTTGCCTACTACGTGGCGGAACGGGAAGTGACGGGGAGCGAGCTTCGCAAGATGCTAAATGAAGAACTCCCGAATTATATGGTCCCTTCACACTTCATTCAATTGCAGAACGTACCTCTTACGCCAAACGGTAAAATTGATCGAAAGGCACTGCCGATACCAGAAGATCGTTTGGCCGACCATGTTGCACCCCGAACGTGGATGGAAATAAAATTGGTAGACATCTGGCAGGATGTACTGGGTCTACCGCAAGTAGGCATCAACGAAAATTTCTTTGAAATTGGTGGTCATTCGCTACGGGCGACGACACTGACTTCTAGAGTTCGCAAAGATTTAAATAAACCGATGGAATTGCAAAACATATTTGAGGCACCGACGATCGAGCAATTGGCGGCCTTGCTTGAAGAACAGGATCAAATCACATATGCATCCATTCCGGTGGCTGAAAAACGCGACACTTACCCGCTTTCTTTCGCACAGACACGGATGTATGTGCTTCACCAGCTGGATCCGGATGGAATAAGCTATAACACCACATCAGCACTGAGAGTAATCGGTCCGATAGATATGAAACAGGTGGAAGAGGTATTCCATCAATTAATTTCACGTCATGCGGCCCTACGGACAAGCTTTGAACTGGTGAATGGTGTGCCGATGCAGCGGGTGCACGATACGATTCACTTTGAGTTGGAATATGCCACAATATCAGAACTGCGGACAGAATCCAATGAACTTATGCTTGAGAATTTAGCAAAAGAACATACCCGTTCCTTTGTGCGCCCATTTGACTTGAGGATCGCTCCGTTGCTACGTGTAAAGCTGGTCAAATGGGGATTGGACGAAGAAGGACAGGAGCCGCAGCACTTATTGCTGCTTGATATGCACCACATCGTTTCAGACGGGGTATCTATTGAAATATTAGCTGGTGATTTTGCCCGCTTATATAGCGGTGAAGTATTATCTCCGCTGCGTATTCAATATACGGACTATGCTGTGTGGCAGCATAGCAAAACTCAGCAGGAGCGAATAAAGAGTGAGGGAGAGTACTGGCTGAATAGATTTAGTGGTGATTTGCCTCAACTGGATTTGCCAACTGATTTTGAGCGTCCGGCAACACGATGTACGAAAGGTGACGCTGTTGAATTTGAAATGGGACAGGAATTGACTCAGTGTTTAAAAGAACTGGCGGTGCTTACGGATTCTACGCTGTACATGGTACTTATGGCTGCATACACAGCATTGCTGCATTATTACACAGGGCAGGAAGACATCATTGTCGGTACTCCGATTGCAGGTAGACCGCATGCTGACCTGGAGCCTATGCTCGGTATGTTTGTCGGCACGCTCGCATTACGTAATCATCCTCACGCTGAACAGACGTTTTATAACTGCATTGAGGACGCCAAGACGTGTGCACTACAAGCATATGCACATCAGGATTACCCGTTTGAGGAGCTGGTGGAAAAGCTCGACCTGAAACGAGATATGAGCCGTAATCCGTTGTTCGACACGATGTTTGTATTGCAGAATGTGGAGAAAAAAGAAGTGAAGTTGGACAAGTTGTTCTTCCGCTCTTTTGGCATAGAGCAGGTTTCTGCGAAATTCGACCTGACGCTTGAAGTCAGTGAGGAGGAAGCATCTATCCAGCTCCAATTTCTGTACGCTACATCTTTGTTTAAACGGGAAACGATAGAAAGCATGGCAAGGCATTTTGTACAGTTGGTCAAAACCGTTGTAGCCGATCCGAATACAAAACTGGGCGAAATGACACTGATTTCGGAAGAAGACAAAGGGATTCTAAAAAAACATAGGGACACCCTAAAGACTTCCCGCTACTGGAGTACCCTGCTCGAAGGCTATGAAGAAGCACCTCAATTGCCATATGCCAATCTGATGGGGCGCAGTCCATATCAGACAGAGCATCTGGAGATTAATTTGGATGTTGAACGAACGGTGGCACTGCAGCGAATTGCACTGAATGAGCGGGTGACGATAAATACGCTGCTGCAGACAGCCTGGGGAATTTTATTGCAAAAGTATAACGGTACAGATGATGTGGTGTTCGCTTGCTCCATATCAAGTCCTTTGACAGATATATTGGAATTGAGGAATTCAATTGGACTGGGCAACCACACCTTACCAGTTCGCATTCGAACCCAAGCAGGAGCCAACTTTATCGGGTTGATGAGAAAAGTGCAGCAGCAAACCGATGAATCTGCGGTATATGAACATTTTCCAATGTCTGAAATGGTTACAACGAAAGTGCAACAACTGGCACTCTTTGGCCATAGAATGGTGTTTGAGACTACTTTGGAAGGGGCCAATACTGAGCAAGAAAGCTATGATTTAAGCATCATAGTATTTCAGGGAGATACGCTACAGATTGATTTTACCTATAATGCCCAGGTATATGATCATCAGAGTGTGTCGCAGATTCAAGGACATCTACTGCAGTTGCTGGATCAAATTATAGCGAACCCGGATAGTTTAATTGAGGAAATGGATCTGTTGACTATGCAGGAGCGGGAGCACATCATCCAGGTGTGGGGAAATACCACGGCAGAGTATCCGCGTGAACAAACAATTCACGGACTGTTCGAGGAACAGGTTTTGCAGACTTCGGATCAGACAGCGGTATATTTTGAAGGTCAACAATTGACTTACCATGAATTGAACGAGCGCGCTAACATGTTGGCCCGTACTTTACGCAGCTATGGCGTGAAAGCCGATAGTCTGGTTAGTCTGATGACAGAGCGTTCCGTAGATATGATTGTGGGCATATTGGCAATTTTGAAGGCGGGGGGAGCATATATCCCGATAGACCCAACCTATCCGGAGGAACGCATCCGCTACATGTTAGACGACTCAGGTACCGAACTGTTGTTAACGCAACAGCACCTGATGGAAAAGGTGCTGTTTGGAGGCAAGGTGTTGGTGCTTGACGGTGAACAGGACGGAGTCGCTTCAGATACAAGAAAAGCGGATGTACGCGGGGAAATGCAGTCCGTATATCATCAAAACGGTTTGAATCTGGAGGCTGTATCGGGTCCAAACGATCTAGCATATGTCATCTATACGTCCGGGACGACGGGTCAACCTAAGGGAGTCATGCTTGAGCATCACGGTCTTAGTAATCTTAAAACCTACTTCGAGCAAAAGTTGAGTATTGGCTTGTCCGATCGGGTTGTCATGTTTGCCAGTTATTCGTTTGATACGTCATGCTCGGAAATAATCCAGTCTTTACTATGCGGAGCGACATTGTATATACCTTCCTCCGAGACTATTTTGAATTATGAACGTTTCGAGCAGTACATGGCTGCCTGCAAAATTACAATTGCAACGCTGCCGCCAAACTATGCTGTATACCTGAACCCGGATCGCATGCCTGATTTGCGTGTTCTGCTTACAGCAGGATCGGCCTCTACCGCAGAACTGGTGTCCAAATGGAAGGACCGGGTGGCTTATTACAATGCGTATGGTCCTACCGAAAATTCCGTTGCAACGTCTCTTTGGCCGGTATCGGAAGAAAATTCTAAGTTAGGTGGAATCATATCCATCGGGCGGCCTGTATCTAATCACCGCGTGTATATGGTGGATATACACGGAAATCTTTCACCTGCAGGAGTCCCTGGTGAGCTGTGTGTATCCGGTCCGGGGCTGGCACGCGGCTATCTACACCGTCCAGAGCTGACAAAAGAAAAATTCGTAGCCAATCTGTTTGCAGCAGAGGAAGTTGGCTATGAGCGAATGTACCGTACAGGTGACTTGGCACGATGGTTGCCAGATGGAAACATTGAATATTTGGGTAGGATTGACCATCAGGTCAAAATCCGCGGGTATCGGATTGAGCTCGGTGAGATTGAAGCGCAAATTATTAAGGTGGACGGTGTTAAAGAATCTATTGTCATGGCTCGTGCAGATCAGCAGGGAGACTATCATTTGGCTGCTTACTACGTAGCTGAAAAAGAAATCAGCGGCAGTATGATGTTGAATTTGCTGAATGAAAAATTGCCGAACTATATGGTACCGTCGTATTTTATACAACTGCAGAACATGCCGCTGACACCGAACGGGAAAATTGATCGCAAGGCACTGCCGGCATTCGAGGAACATGCTGATTTGACTGCAGAATATGCAGCGCCGCGCACTGCCATGGAAGTGAAGTTAGCACAAATTTGGAGAGAGGTACTCGACATTCCGTCCGTCGGAATTCATCATAATTTCTTTGCCATTGGCGGACATTCACTTCGTGCGACAGCGTTGGCCGCAAAAATTCACAAAGAACTGAATATCGAGTTACCGTTGCGTTATGTATTTGACTTTCCAACAATTGAGCAAATGGCGCAGGCTGTTTATGAATTGTCTCCAAATCCATTTGCAGCGATTCCTGTTGCCGAATTGAGAGACAGTTATCCAGCATCTATAACTCAAAATAGACTATACGTTTTGAGCAGCATGAATAACTACAATATGTCTGCCATGCTTTTGATGGAAGGGGAACTGAATTTTTTAAGATTAGAAAGAGCGCTTAAGCAATTAGTTCAGCGTCATGATACATTGCGAACCTCTTTTGAATTCGTAGATGATAAACTGGTACAACGGATTCACGACCATGTCGATTTCACTTTGGAGGTTATGCAGGGGCACGGCGAGAACGAAGCAAGAGCAATGATGAGACAATTTATCAGACCTTTTGATCTTGGGAAGGCACCGTTACTTCGAGCTGCTCTGTTGCAAGAATCTCCACAGCGTCATTGGTTTATGTTTGACATGCATCATGTGATTTCAGATGGTGTATCCATGAGTATATTGCTGAACGAGCTGCCCGCACTGTATGAAGAAAAAACGTTGCCCGCCTTGCGAATTCAATACAAGGATTATGCGGTATGGCAGCAAGGAGATATTGGTAGCTCATGGATGGAAAAACAAGAAGAATACTGGCTCAAGCAAATGAGCGGCGATATTCCAATTTTGGGTATCCCAGTCGACTTTGAAAGACCTGCAACACGTAGCACTTCGGGCAGCACTGTTTCCTTTGCCATTTCACCTCAGGACGTGGACCGTTTGAAAGAAATCAGTTTGCAGGCGGGAGCTACTTTATTTATGGTATTACTGGCAGCCTACAAGACCCTATTGTTTAAGTACAGCGGTCAGGAGGATATCGTTGTTGGAACGCCTATTGCAGGTAGACAGCATCACGATTTGCAGCCTGTCGTCGGCATGTTTGTCAACACGCTTGCATTGCGGAGCTTTCCTGAAGGGGATAAGTCTTTTTACGAATACGTTCAGGAAGTAAAGGACCAGGTGCTTGATGTCTTTGAGCATCAGGATTATCCGTTTGAATTGCTGGTGGAGAAACTGAATGTACAGAGGGACCTGAGCCGAAATCCGCTGTTCGATACTCTTTTTGAGCTAGATAACATGGACTCTGGTACGACGGAATTCCAAGACTTACAGGTTACTCTGTGCCCAGGCGAACAGAATATGGCAAAATTCGATTTGACACTTACGGCCATGGAAAGCTCTGAAGGTTTGGTTTTCAGCTTCACATATGCCGATAGCCTGTACAAGAGAAGCACGATTAAACGAATGGCCGATCACTTCATCCAGTTGATTAAAGCTGTTGTAGATGAACCACAGACAAAGCTTTCTGAAATTGAGATCATTACGCCGCAGGAAATCGAAATGATATTGGATGTCTGGGGAAATACCGCGGTGAAATACCCATGTGAAAAAACCATTCATCAATTATTCGAAGAACAGGTAGAGAAGACTCCAGATCAAGTAGCTGTAGTTTTTGGAGATAGCCAGATCACATATAACGAATTAAATGTGCGTGCAAACCAACTGGCTCGCGTGCTAAGAGCAGAAGGAGTCCAGGCGGATCAATTGGTCGGAATGATTATGGAGCGCTCTATCGAAATGATTGTGGGGATTTTTGGTATTTTAAAAGCTGGTGGGGGATATGTACCTATCGACCCTGAGTTTCCGGAGGAACGTATGCTCTATATGTTACAAGACAGCCATATTAGGCTTATGGTTGCCAAGCCAGAAATGGCCGCGAAGGTACCGTCGGATGTGCTGGTCATTTCACCTGATAGTCACAGGCTATCCGCAGAAGACTGTTCCAACTTGGCTGAAGTATGTGACCCTGGCCATTTGGCTTATGTGATGTATACCTCAGGTACAACGGGCAAACCCAAAGGAGTGATGATTCAACACTCTAATGTCGTTAATATGACAACCGCATTTAGACAACAAGTATATAAGAAATACAAATCGCCAATGCGGATGGCATGGCTATCGCCGTATGTATTTGATGCATCAGTGAAACAAATTTTCCCATGTCTGCTTCTTGGGCATGCGCTTCACGTGGTGCCGAGAGAGATTAGCACCAATGGTCATCGTTTGGCTGATTATTTCAGATCCCAACGGATTGATTTTACTGATGGTACACCGGCACACATGCATATGCTGACGGAAATGCAAGACTCCGTTGCAGATCTGAATGTACAGCATTTTATTTTTGGAGCAGAGGCGCTGCCCGGTCATCTCGTTAAAACATTTTTGAGCACCCGGCCCGGATATCGTCCGCAAATAACTAATGTTTATGGTCCTACCGAGTGCTGCGTAGACACAACTGCGTACGACATTGACGGGGAAACGATGACAGCTTGGACACATACGGTGCCGATTGGCAAGCCAATGGCTAACCAGCACGTATATATTATGGATATGAATCGGAAGTTGGTTCCCATAGGAATTGCAGGTGAAATCTACATCGGTGGTGATGGAGTAGGGCGAGGTTATATGGGAAATCGTGAGCTGACAGATGAGAAATTTATAGCAGACCCCTTCAAACCAGGAAAACGTATGTACCGCACAGGAGATTTGGCGCGATGGATGGCAGATGGAAATATTGAATATTTAGGCAGGATGGATCATCAGGTGAAAATTCGGGGTTACCGAATTGAACTTGGAGAAGTGGAAGCGCAAATAATGAACCTGCCTGCGATCCGTAAAGCGGTGGTTATTGCTCGTGAGAATGAATCAGGACAAAAAGATTTATGTGCTTATTTTGTGGCTGATAGGGATCTGACCATTCAGGAACTTAAAGCAGCGTTGGTTCCCAATCTTCCGATGTACATGCTGCCAAGCTATTTTGTTCAATTGGAGAAAATGCCGTTGACCACTAACGGAAAAATTGATCGTAAATTGCTTCCTGTGCCGGACGGAGACATTCAAACAGGTGTTGAATATGCAGCACCGCGAAACGACATGGAACGGCAAATGGTAGATATTTGGAAACAGAATCTGGGTGTCAGTATTGTTGGCATTGATGATAACTATTTTGATTTAGGCGGACACTCCCTAAAAGCCATTCAATTGGTTTCACAGGCTCAGGCTGTTGGCATTGAAATAGGGATTAATCAGGTGTTTCAATATCAGACTATTCGCCAAATGTCAGAGTATATGCGAGCAGACACTTCGATGCCGGATATGTTAACACGTGATATTGCCGAGGCAATCGACATCATCGAAAAGGCTTATGACGTATATGCTCATTTCCAATCAACAACTGTTGAAGGGCGAGATCAATTAACTTTGCACATAGATCCTTTTGATTCTATACAAGCAGAGGCCCTAAAGAAAGTCATTTTGTCACGCCTTCATCCTGACCTTCATCCACATCATTTGCTTCCTTTTGAAGCAGCTGCTCAAGTACCTGACTGTGAAAAGCTGTACACAGATACGATGGTAGACGATGAAGCTGTGAAGCGGCATGCTGAGGAATGGCTGGAACATCTGCTGCGGATGAATGACCAATGGAATAGCACGATGCTGGCAGGAGAGCCTTTACAACGCTATGCGCTTGCTCCCGCTCAACATTATCATTTGGAGCATCCGCAATCCTCAGGAGGTGTCATTCCTTTTGATAGTTACCTGCTGGATGTAGAACGGTTATCTGCAATCATGCAACGCCTGATAGAGCGCCATGAACTCTTTAGAAGTGTGTTGGTCCAAACGGATGTCGGATGGGAATGGGAAATGTTGTCCATGAAGGAGCGCATGGACATTCCAATGATAGATTTATCGAACTACGGTGCAGAGATGCAAAATCGTATACTCTCACATATATTGCCTGCATTCTTTATGAACCCTTATGAAACAACCGGAAACTTATTATATCGCATTGCGCTTGTCCGCCTCAATTTAAGGGATCATTTGCTGCTGCTCCCTTGTTCACATCTCATCTATGATGGCATGAGCGGAGAGGTCGTTAAGAGTGAGTTGTACCGTGCATATGAAGATATGAGCAATGTAAAAGGGCAACTAGCAGGAAGCTACCGTGATTATGTGAGTCAGGTCCGGAAAGGACCTCAGGGCATGGGCGATCAAGAGATTGTTGACAAATTTCACTTGTCCGCATTTGCTGCTGCTTCGGATGCTGTAGTCCTCGCAATTGATGAGCGCAACCATACAACGGGCACAGATGTGACAGTAGAACTTGCAGATTGGAATGATTCTGACGCAATCGGACACATGTGGGACTTGGCTATACGCCTAGCTAACCGCTTTTTCCGCAGATATTTGCAAGTGGACGAGATTCCTATTCTTCTCACCAATTATGGACGGGCATACGAGGACAAGCAGTATTTTGATATTATAGGTGAATTTATAGACCAAATCCCTGTACTGCTTACAGATGCGGATGAACATGGGCATGAGATCAGAAACAGTATGCAGTTGGCCGTATCGCGTAACCTGAATTTTCTAAATCTCATATACAATGATGAAATGGCTTCGTTGTATCCGCAGTCTAACAGGTATCTGAAGCATAGCCTGAATAAGCTACCTATTGTCTTCAATTACCTTGGCGAAGCGTCAGATAAATATCAGCTGTTTAAAAATATCGAGCCAGAAGAGAGGGACATCTATCGGGATCCAATCATTTTCTTTACTGTTCAGCATGTGGAAAATGTATTGCAAATCTCACTGGAACTTCCTTTTGAAGAAAATCCAGAAACCGTTAAAGCGTTGTTGGAAACAGAGCTAGCGAATTTACTAGTAACAGACGAAAATGGAATAATGTCCACCTAATTTTCACTCAAGGCATTAAAAACAAGCTCCGAGTTCAAAATAGGGAAACTGGGCCCCAAAGCTTTCAAATGGCTTTGGGGCAATCTAAACAAACCACAAAAGCCGCAAGTCTCCAATAACCCCGGAGATTTACGGCTTTTGTGGTTTGAATGTAGCGAAGTTTTATGTAGCAATGTCGCTGAATTAAAACTTGTTGTAGTAGATCTTTACGCCAAATAAATGACATTTGATGCATGATGATTGGTGCCGCGCAATGGTTTGAGATATGAACTTAGTGAACCTACGACTCATGCAATTGCGCTGACTCCCGGTGCCGCCGACTCATGAATACCAAAGACAATGCAATTACCGTAAGGATGATCCCAAGCATTTGAAATCCCTTGAAGCTAAACGTACCTCCCATTACGATAGCTATCAATAATGAAGAGATAATGGTTCCCAGATATCTGGATGTGTTAAATAATCCGGATGCTACACCGATTATTTCTTTTGGAGAACTTTGGAACAGGGCTGCTTGCATACCTACATTGTTCAAACCGTTGCTAATTCCGAATGCAGCTAAAGCCAAACACACGCTGATAACCGGTGAAGTTGGATTCAATGTCACGAGCCACACTGACCCCAATGTCATCAGAATTGCGGACACCAGCAATGCCGGTCTGGGTCCTGATTTATCGATCCATTGTCCTGCAATTGGAGAAGTAATTAGCGAGCACAAGCCTAAGCTTAGCATGAGAATGCCTGTTTGGAACTCGCTGACATGACGTACCATTTGCAAGTAGGACGGAAGCCCGAAAAAGAGCGAGTAATATAGTACATTAACGAGCATGAATTCAACATTCACCCAAGTCATTGCAGGGTACTTGGCGAATGTGCGTAAAGGGATAAAGGGTGATGTCGCTTTTAACTCATGTCGTACGAATATCCCCAGCGCAACGAGACCTATCAGCCCGACAATGACATTTCCTAATGAGATATGTCCAAATGATTGTGCTGAGAGTAATCCAACGAGTAGGGTAACCAAAGCCACTGTGAAGAGCAGAATCCCTGATGCATCAATCAATTCAAACCATTTACGAAAGGACATGTTGCGTGCTAAGGATGTTGGCAGTTCATCCTTAGGAATATTCCTCCAAGCCAATACAAAGCTGGCCACCACAAACGGAATATTGATGAAAAAGATAGCAGGCCAATTCCACCAATGAATCAAGACTCCGCCAATAAAGGGGCCAATTGCTGCTGCTCCAGATAGGAATATGGACAAAATAGACAACGCAGTTGCTTGTTTTTCTGTAATATGAATTCGAACAATAGCCATTCCAACCCCAACCATCATGCTTGTTCCGATGGATTGCACAATGCGGAACACGATGAGCCACCCGAAATTTGGTGATAATGGAGCCAATAATGATGCAATGAAGGCTACAACAAGCCCGGTAAGAAATATCTTTCTACGACCGAATAAATCGCTGGCTTTTCCCATGACAGGTTGAGCGATGCTACTTGCAATGTAGAAAGAAAAAATAATCCAGGAAACACCTGTAAAGTCAAGTTGGAACACTTTTTGCAGACTTGGAATAGCAACAGAAACCATCGAAGAATTTAATGGGTTCAATAGTATCCCTAGACCAACTGAAATCATTAACCACCAGCTGCGAACGCTCATTTCTGGTCCCCCCATAGCGAATTAATGTCATCGTACTTGAAACCGATTATTTATTCCAACGCATTTGATGTTATAATCTCATTGACTTGGGGGAATGAATGGGGGATCATAATGGAACTTCTTCAACTGCAATATTTTCTGACGGTAGCTCGTTTGGAACATGTGACCGAAGCTGCACGAAGTCTGCACGTTACTCAATCGTCGCTGAGCAAAACGATTCAGCGCCTGGAGGAAGATCTGGGGGTTCCTCTATTCGATCGAACAGGGAGGAAACTGCGATTGAATGAGTTCGGAAGCAGATTCCTTCACCGTGCAGAGAGGGCTTTATTTGAATTGGAGCAGGGGAAGCAGGAGCTTAGTGATTTATCCAGCCCGGAACATGGCACTCTCGAATTGGCGGTGACCACCGCTAGCACATTACCCAATATCCTTCGAGAGTTTCGGAAAAAGCGACCCTATATTCAATTTCATGTGCAAATGCTGACTACGCAGGAAATGGTAACGCTTCTTCATAGAGGCGAGGTCGATTTTTGCTTGTCCTCACCTCCAATAGAGGGAGATGACATCGAATGCCAAATCGTGTTTATCGACCCAATCCTTGTAGCTGTTCCAAAGGGACATCGGCTGGCAGATCGAAGCAGTGTAACGTTGACAGATCTAAGGGATGAATGGTTTGTCGGTGTAAAGAGAGGCTACGGTACTCGCGATTTAGTGGACTCTATATGCAAATCGGAAGGTTTTATACCTAAGTATGTGTATGAGGGGGATGAACCTGCAAGGCTTAGTACGCTTGTGGAAGCTGAAATTGGCATAGCCTTCATACCAAGCACGGCAAGAAATTCACGGGAACATCTTAAATATCTCCAAGTAGAAAATCACGAATTGGTACGGGAGATCGCTTTATTATGGCACAGGAGTCGGTATATTTCGCGGGCTACTCTGGAATTCCGTGAGGTAGTTGTA
This sequence comes from Paenibacillus sp. FSL P2-0322, assembly GCF_037975315.1. Lineage (NCBI taxonomy): Bacteria > Bacillati > Bacillota > Bacilli > Caryophanales > Paenibacillaceae > Paenibacillus > Paenibacillus sp. FSL P2-0322. The sequence goes on from NZ_CP150243.1 coordinate 2,881,328, forward strand.
GAATATTTCGGAGCGATATCCAAACAGACAAATTAATCCCAAATATAAGCGAAATAAAAAACATTAACAAAAGCGGTAGCGTAGGACATGTTAACCAAACGTCCTAAGCGGCCGCTTATTCTTTTATTCAACTGCATAATTTGTAATTTCGATTTGTACGCTGCCATACACACACGCCCAGCTATTGAAGGAGTTTTTGGATTGTACTAACCCATCCTTCTCAGCTGGCGAAACTGCTCCGGCGTGATGCCTGTATGCTCCCGAAATCTCTTGATAAAATAGCTGCTTTGATGAAAGCCGGTTTCCAGTGCAATCTGCTTTACAGTGAGTGCCGTAGATACAAGCAAATGTTTGGCCAGCGTTATTCGGCATTGGAGCAAATATTGAGCTGGAGTACTACCCATGATCTGATGGAAGAGTCGGCTAAAATGAAAGGAGCTATAACCTGACGTTGCAGCCATTGTCTTCAAATCGAGCATGTTTCGACAATGCATACGAATATATTCCGCCGTATGACGAATCCTCTCATGGACGGTGCCGCCGGGAGAGGTGCCGAAAATTTGGTGGGAATGATGGACGATCTCCAGAAGGACTTCATAAAGCAGGGAAGAGATCTGTACATCATAGTCGTGACGGTAAGTTTGGGCAAGTTGCAACATTTCTTCCATCAGCGGTTTTAAACGTTCTGGCCGGTGGAGCGAGAACAGATACGGTTCGTGCATGCTTCGACCTTGTAATAGCGAATCTACATCCTGCCCGTCAAAATGAATCCATCGGACATCCCAGGGATCCTCGGGTTTAGTTCGATATTGCTGCGTCGTATGCTTGCCGAAAAGAAAGCCCATGCCAGGGGTAAGCTCGATTTCCTTCCCATCATGCACAATAGCGCCTTTGCCTGCAAAAATGATATGTAAATTGTAATCTTTCAGTAATCCTGCATTCCTTCGCTCCCCATGATTGGGGAAGTTCTTGTAATGCCCTAACGATTCGGGAAACAGTATACCTTTTAGAATGGGTGAAGGAAGATAACAATCTATTTTAATCATGTATCCATCTCCTTGAGTAAGTTAGCAAAAAAGTAATTCAATTAGCAAAATCGAGTTATTCTAATCCTTTTATTCTTATATTACAATAGATACGATTATCAGAGAATCACATTTTTGTACTATCACTTCTACTGAAGGAGAATTGGAGCATGCCGAAATCCTTATCTTTAGATCGCTTTCATTTAGGAGCTTGTTATTATCCTGAACACTGGGACGAATCGTTGTGGTCGGACGATCTCATAAGAATGAAGGAACTGGGCTTCAGCATCATTCGGATTGGAGAATTTGCTTGGTCGATCTTCGAGCCGGAGGAAGGAAAGTTCGAATTCACGCTGTTTGACCGTTTCTTGGAGCAGGCAGACGCGAACGGGATTCAAGTGATCATGGGCACACCAACAGCTACGCCACCGGCATGGCTTACTTATAAGTATCCCGAGGTGCTGAACGTATCCATGGAAGGGGTCACGTTCCAACACGGTCAGCGTCGGCATTATAACTACAGCAGTCCCGTTTATTTGGAGCTTTGCGCACGTATTACAAGAGAGATGGCACAACATTACAAAGATCATCCGGCCATCATTGGGTGGCAAATTGATAATGAGCTGAACTGCGAGATAAACGTCTTCTATGCCGAGGCAGATCATCAGGCTTTCCGGCGCTGGCTAGAGGCAAAATACGGTACGTTGGAGCAACTCAACAAGGCCTGGGGGGCTGTATTCTGGAATCAAACTTACGACAGCTGGAATCAGGTCCATCTAACTCGTCCGACCGTATCCGGGTCAACGAATCCTCATCAGGCTTTGGACGAGAAGCGATTTATATCCGATAACACCATTTCGTTTGCCAAGCTACAAGTGGACATTATTCGGTCAGTGGCGCCTAATCAGTGGGTGACAACCAACGGTGTATTCGGGCATTTGGATAGCCATAAAATGACGGATCAACTGCTTGATTTTTTCTCGTACGATTCTTACCCTCAATTCAGTACCATTTATCCGGACCAAGGGGAGAAGCCATTGCTGGATCGCAAGTGGGGGCTTACTTTAAGTAACGTCAGAGGGATGTCACCAAATTTCTGCGTGATGGAGCAGCAATCCGGTCCAGGAGGATGGGTGAACAGGATGGAGATGCCATCTCCGCGCCCGGGGCAGATGCGATTGTGGACCTACCAAAGCATTGCTCACGGGGCAGACATGATTTTGTATTTCCGCTGGAGAACGGCAACGTTTGGTACGGAAATGTACTGGCATGGAATTAATGATTATCACAATCAGCCGAATCGTCGGGTCGCAGAAGCAGGCCGCGTCGGAAAGGAGCTGCAAAAGGTTGGAGGGCGGATTCTTGGCAAACGTTACGTGGCAGAGGTTGCTCTACTTCGTGACTATGATAACGAGTGGGATGGCGAGTTGGATAAATGGTATGGTCCCTTGACAAAGCAAAGTGAGCTCGGCTGGTACAAGGCACTGCAGTATGGACATATACCTTCGGATATGGTTACAATCCGTCCGGGTATGGAATCAGAACAGCTGCGGGAACTGGCCAATTACAAGGTGCTGGTATACACGCATCCGGCGATCCTACGAGACAGTACGGCAGCTATGTTACAGAAATATGTAGAGGATGGGGGCATCCTGATCTTCGGCTGCCGCACCGGTTATAAGAACGAGTTCGGTCACTGCCGCATGCAGCCACTCCCAGGCCCTGCAGCCGCAATGAGCGGCGTCCACGTAGAGGACTTTACGATGATAAATGGGACGGCATCACCTGTATCGGTGCGATTTAAGGATCAAGCTCTTGATTTTTGGGCTCCAGGCTTCAACGATATATTGAATGTTCATGCTGATACGGTAGAAGTACTCGCAGAGTACGCATCAAGCTACTATGAAGGGAAACCGGCCTTGACCGTCAACCGTGTCGGCAAGGGACTGGTCTACTATTGGGGTGCAGCTTTTGACCTAGCATTAGCGGCTGAGCTCCTAAGACAGCTGCCGGTGACATCTCCGCTTGCGGGGTGGTGCAAAGCTCCTTCGACGGTAGAAGTCGCTATTCGTGCGGATGTACAAGAAGAGCTGGTATTTCTACTGAATTACAGCGGAGAAACGGCTCAGGTTAAACTGAGTGTTGAGACGGAGGAACTCCTTTCCGGTAGGAGGCTTACTGGTACCGTACCATTGGAACCGTATGGAGTATGGGTATTAAAGAAAGTTTAAAATGAAGAGAGCATCAGCCGCTGATCTTAATCCGAAGATCAGCGGCTTTTTATTGCATAAAGCAAAGGAATAACGTGTTGCATTTGTATACAGGGTTCCGCTCAAAAATCGCTGTCTTTCCTATGGGTTCTTGAACCAGAGAAATCGGACATGATCGGCATTTAATACAAAATTAATAATTTAATACAAGTTTATTGACTCCTTCAAAGCATACAAGTAAACTAATTGTAATATAATCACAGTAAATTGAGATGGGTGATGCAATGCTTGAGCTTAGTTTTGATGATCCGGACAAGCTGGTAACGGTTACGCATGCTTTATCCACCCGTTCCCGAGTTGATATTCTCCGCCTCTTGATTTCTAAAAACCTTAATATTGTAGAAATAGCGGAAGCTCTTCAACTTCCGGTGTCTACGGTAGCCAACAATATCAAGGTTCTGGAGGCTGCTAGACTGATTAATACAGAGCTGCTGCCTGCCTCTCGCGGCGCGATGAAGATGTGCAGCCGCAATTATGATGACATTCATATTGCGCTAAATCTTGAAAAAGCAGTACCCAAAGGGGATGTACAGATCTACGAAGTGGACATGCCGATCGGTCATTATAGCGATTGTGAGGTTTCACCGACGTGCGGCATGGCCAATGCAGACGGGATGATCATACGCGAGGACGAACCGGCGAGTTTTTTCCACCCGAAGCATATCGGAGCCCAGATGATATGGTTCCGCAAGGGCTATGTCGAGTATTTAATGCCGCTCGAAATACCGGCAGGAGCGCGAATAGAATCGCTTGAGCTATCGATGGAAATGTGTTCTGAAGCACCAAACTATGACAACAATTGGCCTTCTGATATTTCCTTGTGGGTTAATGGCGTGGAGATTGGCATGTGGACGTGTCCCGGTGATTTTGGAGACAGGCGCGGCAAGCTGAATCCTGCCTGGTGGTATGAGTGGTCTACCCAGTATGGGTTGCTCAAGACCTGGCGAGTAGATAAAGAGAAGACTGCGCTGGATATGGAGAAGGTTTCCTCGGTTACACTGGATCAGCTCAACCTGCAAAACAGCCACAAATTGCGTTTGCGGATCGGAATTAAGCCAGATGCGGTGCATCAAGGTGGGCTCAACCTGTTCGGAAAGCAATTTGGAGATTATGATCAGAATATCAAAATGACTGTGAATTATGTCATGGATTGAGATATTGGTGAAATGGATAGGCTTTAGTTGCAGGTGCTCTGTAGCTAAAGCCTTATTCAGTTTATTAGTTACATAAAATTAACTTGAAAGCGTTGACATTAAAAATGCATCACTATATAATCCCCTAAAGATACAATAATAGTGTAACAAATCGATTTTATTGTTTGTATTTCGAAGCGGAGGTAAAGGATGACGATCGGACCTACAGATGATAGCAATGCACTGTAAAGTCATCAGGCTAAGGTGACTAATTATATATCAAAGGATAGGTGGAAACCGTATGACTACAAACGCTTATATCAAAAATTATCCAAGGCCGCAATTTGTCCGTAAAGAGTGGCTGGATTTGAATGGGGTGTGGGATTTCGCCTTCGACGACGGCAAAGTGGGTGAAAGCGAGCAATGGTATCATCATTTTCCGAAGGGAGCCAAAATCCTCGTACCTTTTACTTATGAAACCAAGGCAAGCGGGATCGGAGTCGAGACCTTCCATCCGGTGGTCTGGTACTGCAGGAGCGTGAAGGTCCCGCAGGAGGCAATAGCGAAAAGGACAATTCTACATTTTCAGGGTGTAGATTATAAAGCGAAATGCTGGGTGAACGGATTTATGGCTGGTGAGCATGAAGGAGGTTATGCTGCGTTTTCTTTCGACATCACACCCTATATCACTTACGACTCGGAGAATAGCATCGTGCTTAAAGTGGAGGATAGTCAGAGCTGCACGCAGCCCCGGGGAAAGCAGCGTTGGGTGGATCAAAACTTTGAATGCTTTTATGTACAGAGCACCGGAATCTGGAAAAGTGTGTGGATTGAATATGTGAATGAGGTAAGAATCAATGAGGTCAAGATAACACCGGATATCGACCGTCATATGATCCGCTTTGACTTTCAGCTCATGGGTATCAAGGGTAAAGATAATTTACGCCTAGAGACACGGATTACGCTGAAAGGACAGCATGTGAAAAAGGTCAACCTATCTGCCGACAGGCCCTGGATAACGGTAGAGGTCCATGTATTTCATGAAGCCGGTGGTCCATGGAAGCAGTGCTTGTGGTCACCGGAATCGCCAAACTTGTTCGATGTAGAGTTTATTCTGTATGAGGATGAGAAAGAGTGCGACAGGGTGTATTCTTATTTTGGCATGCGGAAAATATCGATTGAAAACGGACAGGTTCTATTGAATAATGGTCCTCTTTACCAGCGGCTGATTCTGGATCAGGGCTACTGGCCGGAAACACATCTGACTCCGCCGTCTGAAGAAGCTCTTATCGAAGATATCGATAAAATAGCCGCGATGGGATATAACGGGGTTCGTAAACATATGAAGTTGGAAGACCCTCGCTTTTTATATTGGTGTGATGTGAAAGGCATGCTCGTCTGGTCGGAAATGGCGGCGACCTTTGAGTTCAATGATCAGGCGGTTAGCCGCTTTACGAAGGAATGGCTGGAAATCGTGCCGCAGCAGTACAATCATCCGAGCATCATAACTTGGGTCCCGTTCAATGAATCGTGGGGCATATCGACCATTGGACATGATGTAAGGCAGCAGCAGTTCACGCAAACCATCTATCATCTGACGAAGACGATTGATCCGTATCGTCCGGTGATTACCAATGACGGATGGGAGCATACAGTCTCGGATATTTTAACCCTTCATGATTATGTGGAGACGGGCGAAGAGTTTTTGGAGCGATATCAGGACAAGGAAAGCATTGTAAACAACAGCATCTCCTTTAACAATTGGAAATATGCCTTTGCAGAAGGATATGCCTACCGGGGACAACCAATTATCATAAGCGAATTCGGCGGCATTGCCTTCCAGACGGACATGGGCTGGGGATACGGAAACCAGGTGAATTCAGTCGAAGCTTTTATCGAACGTTTCCGTGCAGTCACCGGAGCAATTAAAGCGACCCCCTATCTCTCGGGCTATTGCTATACACAGGTAACCGATGTACAGCAGGAAGTCAACGGATTGTTGACGGAAGACCGAAAACCGAAGGTTCCGCTTGAAGTGATTCGGGAGATAAATCTGGCTTGAAGCGATAATTAAGATAATAGAATTTCTAGAACGGCTGCATGCTGATGTCCAGTCATTGCTGCATTCACCTGTCGTACAAGGTTTTTGTTACACACAGCTGACGGACGTGGAACAGGGAATCAACGTTCTGCTGACGCACGATAGACACCCGAAGATGCCGACCGAACAAATCAGAGCCATTATGGAAGGCCGCCTTTCCTCTTCGGTTGGAGAATAAGAGGAAGTATATGAATACGGCATCTTCAGCATTTAGAGCTAAATAAACAAAGTGTCACTGCTGTTAACCATAGAGTTTAACTTGGGATAGCAGTGTTGGAAAACAGGACAATTTTTCGCATACAGGATTTTTAGTAGAAAACTGGATTTAATTATTTTGGTTTTTTGTTCCCCACTCACATAACCCTTCCAAAACAGGTAATAGCGTTTCTGCTTTATCTGTGAGACTGTACTCGACTTTAGGGGGGACTTGAGGATATTCTTTTCGATTCACCAGACCATCCGCTTCCAGTTCTTTTAGTTGTGAACTCAATGTTTTATAAGTAATAGCCCCTATCTGTCTTTTCAGATCATTAAAGCGAACTGTTCGGTTTTCGGCTAGGAGATAAATAATAACCATTTTCCATTTACCACCAATCAATGAAACTGTATAACCAAAAGGTGTATCTTGAATATTTTTAACTTTACCTTTAAATTCAGCCATACTCATGTTTACACTATCCTTTCGGGTAGTACCTATCAAAATAGTGCGTACTACGTTTTTATTTGTGTTCAGTTTATACTAACCTTACTTTTGAAGTAAAGGAGAGAAAAACATGACTAAAAAAACAATACGCCTGTTAATGCCACAATGGCAAGGGGGAAACAATCCTAATTACTCTTTTGGAGCCGAACTGCTTGCTTGGCTAGCTCCGGATAATGAACAACCTCTTATTCATGTTCCAGTTCAAGCTTATAAGGGTACTCCGCTTGAAAACGAAAACGGTATGAATGGGAGAAAACAGCTACTTGAACAGTTAGAGGCTGCTCAGCATATCATTGATGCTCATAAGCCAGATCGCATTGTAATGTTTGGTGGTGACTGCTTAGTGGAACAAGCTCCATTTGCCTATTTGAACGAACGATACGGTGGGGAATTAGGTTTAATTTGGATCGATGCTCACAGTGATTTAGTTAGATATGTGGGCTATGATAACGGTCATACATTACCGCTCGGAAATCTTTTGGGAGAAGGAGATGAGGAGTTCACAAAACATGTGAAAATCCCACTAAAACCTGAAAATGTCTTTATCGCGGGATTAGCGGCTCCTACAGAACAAGAATCAGAAGTCATTTCAGAAGCGTTTCAAAGGCTAGATATAGCTCCTGTAGAATCAGACACAGAAATGATTCAAAGACTAGGAATTAAAACTGCAGGAACCAAAGAGTTAACGAATAGTACTGAATCTATAAGAGAGTGGATTAAAGAAAGTGGCATTAAGCACCTAGCTATTCACCTTGATTTAGATGTGCTTGACCCAAAAGCATTTCGTTCTTTATTATTCGCCAACCCTGAAGCACCTTATAATTTTTCTCCTGCGGGAACAATGCAAATGCCTCAGCTACTTAATCTGATTAAAGAACTATCTGAAGAAACAGATGTAGTTGGATTAGGTATAACGGAGCATATGCCGTGGGATTCTATTAACTTAAAGAATCTGCTTGGAGAGATACCTATTTTAATATCTTAGGATAATCGTTTATTATTTTTATATTATCTTTCTTAAAAGGACAATCAAGGAGAAGTGGTCGTACGATTTCATGAAAGATAGGGCGATTGAATATAAAATATAAATTAAAATGAGGGAGTTGACCTGTAGGGGTATGGTCTTTTTATCAGTTTGTCTGTTTGTACTCCGCTTATACTTTTCGGAAGCTACACATTAGGCGAATATCCCCTATAATAATGGATTCTTAAAACTAAAATTACAGGAGCGTCTTAGTATGTCAAAATACGTTGAAATCGGTTACCCAATATATGAAGGAATGCCTGTTTATCCAGGATTGCCAGAAGTGAAGTTAGAGCCTAGAGAGCGTTTGGACAAAGGGGATGCCTGAAATGGAAGTGTGTTAAGTATGTATCTTCATGTCGGCACCCATGTCGATGCACCGTGGCATCATTTAAATAACGGTAAGGGAATAGATGCTGTTCCGATTGAAGAATTCATCTATCGAAAACCGCTGTTAATTGATTGTCCTCTTGATCCGAACGGCTTTATTACCATTGAAATGCTTCAGGAATATGAAGAGCTGCATGAAGCGGATATTCTCATCTTTAATACAAGCTATTGGAAACACCGAGATACGGATTTTGAGAAATACGCTAATAATTTCCCAGCCGTCTCTCCCAAAGCAGCGGAATTCATCCGTAAAAATTTGCCGAACTGCAAAGCTGTGGCCATTGATACCATGAGCATTGAAAATCTGGAAGAAGCCAAAAGAAACGGCTATTTTGTTCACCATGCCTTCTTAGACCATGAAAAATATGAAGAGCCGACAATGCTCATTTACGAAGACATAAACCCTGCACCATTAATTGGTAAAAAGATATTATCTGCTTTCACAGCACCACTTCGCATTAAAAATCACGATGCATCTATGGTTAACATCATTGTTGAAGTTGAAGAATAAAAGCTAACGAGGAACAATAGGTTTATCGAACACAGGTGCAGACTTCAGCACTGCAAGGAGAGACAACAACATATACGCATAAGAAGTCGCCATTTTGGCGGCTTTTTTGTTTTAGCGAAAATCTACGCTAAGCCTTCAGATGTAATCAACTTATTTTGATAGACGTTGGTTAGCCGCTATTTATTTCTTTTGATTTTTATAACATGGCGTGTCAAATGTGCGGGCATAAAGTCTTCTATATAGCACATAATAACAATAATTTGAAAAGAATATTTTCATAAGAATGAAAAGGAAAATATTACTTTAAGCATATTCTTATCTCTAACATTCTTTGTGAAGTTGAATGATAGTTGTTATAAGAACTATTTTTACTCTTTTAGAACTATTTTAATCTATTCATTTGAGGTCGATATAATTGAGGTGCTTTTATTCGTAAAAATCAAATTTTTATAAGGAGTTGGTATCAACTCGCTAGAATGAAAAATAATGTAGCTTGCAATCAGAAGTGTCATAGGGAGAAATATCACAGTGAAATCAATTAAATGAATACGATGGTAAAAATCGACCAGTCGTTCCTTTAGAGAAGAGGTGGTACATAAGAATATTGGGGATTCTGTTAATCGCTTCGACTTTCTCACAGACAGCATCTGCACATACGGTGAATCCTAATGGACAAGCCACAACCAAGGAAGTGATGAACTGGCTCGCTAAACTGTCATCGGAAAATCGCGTAGTGTCAGGAGCATTCGGCGGGTACACAAATGCGTCATTTTCTATGACCGAAGCTAATCGAATTGAAAATGCAACAGGACAGTCCCCTGCCGTGTATGGCTGTGATTATTCAAGAGGATGGATGGAGACTTCTAATATTGCCGATTCGATCGATTATAGTTGTAACACCGATTTAATCTCTCATTGGAAGAACGGAGGTATACCTCAGATCAGTATGCATCTGGCTAACCCTGCGTTTAACTCTGGAAATTATAAAACCCCAATCTCAAACAGTCAGTATGAAAGAATCCTAGACTCATCAACTGAAGAGGGCCAGCGATTAGACGCTATGTTAAGCAAAATTGCCGTTGGCCTTCAGCAGTTAGAAGATGAAGGTGTTCCTGTTCTTTTCAGACCTCTTCACGAAATGAATGGAGAATGGTTCTGGTGGGGACTCACCGACTATAACCAAGAGGATAGCGAACGTATCACTTTATATAAACAGCTTTATAAAAAAGTCTATCATTATATGACCGATACAAGAGGATTGGACAACCTGATATGGGTATACGCACCAGACGCCAACCGAAACTTTAAGACAGACTTTTACCCTGGATCTTCATATGTTGATATTGTTGGATTAGACGCTTATTTCTCAGATCCTTATTCGATTCAAGGATATGACGAGCTAACAGCTCTTGATAAGCCTTTTGCTTTCACAGAAGTCGGTCCGCAGGCAACCAATGGTAGTATGGATTATTCTTTATTTATCAATGCCATCAAAGAAAAATATCCGAAAACCATTTATTTCTTAGCTTGGGATGAGGGATGGAGCCCCGCAGCTAATAAAGGTGCCTACAATCTTTATAATGATGGTTGGACACTGAATAAGGGGGAAATGTGGGAAGGCAGTTCACTTGCATCATTTGCTGAATAATTGATCATTAGTTCATTAAACAGGACCATGAAGAATGCAAGTTCTTCATAGTCTCTTAAAAAACATGTCCTTTAGGGAGTTACAATAACAGCTAATGTATGAATTTTTATATCACTTACATAACTATTTCTCGGAAACTAGCGGTTCAGCCGATAAGTAGCCTTCTTACACACCTTCCAATCTTTCGGGCGCATCACCGATATTTCTGATTATTTGTGTTGTATTATATGTACTAAATCCTCTTTTCGGAAGGCAAAGGCCGATTTCTAGTATGTTAAGGAGAAATCGGCTGTTTTTTTAAAAATTGTTCCCAGTGCAGCGCTTGAGTTAGCGCCGTTTGCTCAATTAATGCAATCTCCAGCAAACCCAGAATACATGAAGCCATGCTCCCAGCTATTCCTTTGAAACGGTTTGGAACCCCTGAATTATTACAAAAATCCAACGAATTTAGTTTTATGAATGAACAGAGCTGAGAAATGACAACTTAAGAAAGTAGTATACATCACAATTTCCAAAGGAGGATATCTGTTATGGCTCACCAGAAGAAAAGGAAAGAAGCAGCCTGGAAGTCACGAAAGCAAGAACAGCATCCCCATGGTAAAGTCAAATCGCTCAAGGAGCTGTCCAGCGAATAGGAGTGAGGAGTATACTGCTTGGAAGAGAAGGACTGTCGGTGAAATTCACCGGCCGCCTTCTTTTTGCAATAATTTCGCTTACATAAAGAATTCCCTTAATGCTGCAACTGGATTTACTAACAACCATCTAGCTATTGCTTGTAAGCTTTTCAGATTGCGGACCTCATTAGGATGAAAACACCGATACAGCGTTCTACCATAGAGAGTATCTTCTTAAATTCGTTTTTCTGAAGGTTGTCAGTTCCGGCTAAAAATTGAAGCATCTCCTGTCCAGGAGATGCTTCTTCTACGTTATGATTGGGTAGTCTGAGATAAGCTGATTTATCAGGATACGATTGAATTCAGGAGACCCTGCTTCACCTGATCCGACAGTGGCATAAGTGGCAGACGCAATTGCTCGGCGGCAATAATCTCTTGCTGGGTAAGCCACCACTTGATCGCGGCCGGGGCTGGCTCTGCAAATACATGCTGGATCACCGATTCCAGTAGCATGAAATTGTCTCGCGACCCGTTCATGTCGCCAGCCACAAAACGTTGGTATATATCCACATACTTCTGGATATTGAGATGAGCGGATGCAAGCATACCGCCGGCAGCTCCCTGGCATAGCATGGCATGGAAATAGGCATCCTCTCCGCAGAGGACAGGTTTGGTCTCGTACTGGGTCAATTTTAAAAGCAGATCAAGACCGCCCGTGCTGTCCTTGAGCCCAATTACGCCATCCAGGTCCAGCACTTTGCGTATTGTATCTATTGTCATGCGACTGCCCGTGCGAACAGGAATCTCATATACAAGCACAGGCAGGCCTACACGAGATACGACACGGAAATGCTCCAAGATTCCTTCCTGCGTCGGCCGGTTGTAATACGGAGTGACCACCATGGCTGCATCCGCTCCTAATTCAGCCGCCATTTCCGTCCGATGCACCGTTGAATAAGTATCGTTCGTTCCCGTGCCAATGACGATCGGAATGTTTTTGTTCATGCTCTTCAAAACATCCTGCGTCACCTGAACCATTTGCTTCACTTCATCCCAGGATACGGTTGGCGACTCTCCTGTCGTACCGTTAACGACCAGACCCTGGATGTCATGGCCTGCAAGATAGGTAACATACTTCCGGTACGAATCGATGTCCAACTTATAGTCACGCGTAAAAGGTGTAATCAGCGGTATGAAAATCCCATGAATATGTTGTTCGTTCATCATCATCAGTTATCCCTTCCCGTTGAATTAAATCTAATGTAACATAGGAGACAGCATCAGAGTTATCTATAATAAACGATGATTCTAATCAAAATTTCCGATGGGGTGGCCAGATTGGATTTCATTTATCTTCAAACATTTCGGGAAGTTGCCATTCGTGAAAGCTTTACAAGAGCAGCAGAAGTGCTCGGTTACGCACAATCCAGCGTCACGACCCAGATTCAAAAGCTGGAGAAAACGTATCAAGTCAAATTGTTCGAGCGCTACAGCAACAACAAGATTCGTCTTACCTCCGCCGGGGAAGAGCTATTCAAGCTTGCCGGACAAATGCTGGAGCTTTTTGAGCAATCGAAAGAAAAATTGGCTAAGCAGGGTGGGGGCTCCATGACGATCGGTACTATGGATTCCATCGCTTCGTATTTTCTGCCGCCGTATATGCAGGCGACTCGCAAAGAATACCCTGATCTGAACATACGATTGCATACGGATCGCGAAGAGATGATTTTGCACCAGGTCAGGGAAGGGGAGGCCGATGTCGGGCTGATCCTCGCGGACGATTCAAGCAATCCGGCCTTGCAGTGGATTACGATTCGAGAAGAACCGCTTGTGCTGATTGTCCATCCAAACCATCCGCTTATCGCTAAAGAGCGAATCAGCCTGGATGATCTGGTAGATGCGGAGTGGATTATGCCCGAGCATACGTGCAACTACAGACAACTGTTGGAGAGAGTGCTTCGAGCAAATGGAATCACCTATCGCGTGAGCCTGGAGCTGGGTAATCCGGAAGCGATCAAACGGAGCATCAAAACTGGAGAGGGTATATCCATTCTACCTCTAATGGCTGCGCTGGAGGAGATTGAACGGGAAGAGCTAAAGGTGTTACCCTTTGAGCATGCCGAGCTCAAGCTGGAAATTCAGCTTGTTCTTCATCCCAAGAAGTGGGTGTCCAATGCATTGAGCTTTTTTATGGAGAGCATGAGAATGTAGATTTACCTCCACATCAAAATTAATATACAGTACGAGCGCTTCCTAGTGGATACCAGAAGCGCTCACAGTTTAACGTGCCGAAAAGGATGAGAACTTAGAATGAAAAGAGAAAGCAAAGTTTATTCAAATCATCCACGTATTTTTTTGAAAAATAAGCAATCCATATTTGCATTCAAAACTTGACAGCAAGTAATTTTTTCACTAAATTAAATGCATGCGCATGTTTTTTAATTTGGTAATGTGCTAAACCATTCGGTTACTTAATATTTAATTAGAACAAGATGTCAATGCAGAAGTTCAGTCATTGGTGAATTTCACCATAGACCATTTGGGCCGTGCAGATACATTAATTAATTGCGCAGGCTGCTGCGGAGAATATCACCTATGGCAGTATCCCTCGTGAGGATGTAGCCCGTGCCATTGTGGCAGCTTTAGATGAGAAGAACACATACAAGCGAGCTTTTGATCTGATTACTGGTGACGATTCAGTTGTTGATGCATTGCAAAAAATCTGAAGATGAGGACCAACGAGTAAATGGCGTATTTTACTTTGAAGTTTTGAAATCATACCTAAAGTTGACAAATGAAACAAACATGTTAATATATATGCTTGTGCATGCATTTGATTGATGTATTCATAATATAACTCAGAGAGGAGTCTTTCTCACATGAAAGATTTATTTAGTCCCTATACAATTAAAGGTTTGGAATTGAAAAATCGCGTAGTTATGCCTCCAATGTGCCAATATTCGGTTGACAAAAAGGATGGGGTCGCCACAGATTGGCATTATATACACTACGTTAGCCGAGCGGTAGGCGGAGCTGGTTTTATCATGATTGAAATGACAGATGTAGAGCCGGATGGTCGTATCTCCGATTTTGATCTTGGTTTATGGTCAGATGAGCAGATTCCTGCTCTCAAACGGATTGTAGATGCTTGTCACAGCTACGGTGCCAAAGTGGGAATCCAGATCGCGCATGCCGGACGCAAGGCGGAAGATGCTGAAGTTCCTGTAGCGCCATCTGCCATTGCATTTGATGAAAATTCAAAACAACCTCGCGCGCTTACAACAGAAGAGGTTAAAGGACTAGTCGAGAAATTTCGTGCTGCTGTAGCTCGCGCTGTCAAGGCTGGATTCGACACCATTGAAATTCATGGTGCACATGGCTATTTGATTCATCAATTTCATTCGCCGCTTACGAACAAACGGGAAGATAGATACGGTAAAGACCTTACCCTTTTTGGTCGGGAGATCATTCAGGCAGCGAAGGGCGAGATGCCGGAAGATATGCCGCTCTTGATGCGTATTTCTGCCAAAGAATACGTAGAAGGTGGATATGGTATTAAGGAAAGCATTGCTTTTGCCAAGGAATATCAAAAGGCAGGAGTAGATATGTTTGATATTTCATCTGGCGGTGAGGGACCTATAGCTGCATGGGGCAGACCAGGAACTCACGCAGCGTATCAAGTCCCCTTGGCAAAAGAAATCAAAGAAGCTCTGGATATTCCGGTGATGGCCGTTGGAAGACTAGAAGATCCAATTTTGGCGAATGCAGTTATCGGAAATGAAGAGGCCGATCTGGTTGCTGTGGGTAGAGGGATGTTGAGAAATCCTTATTGGTCACTGGAAGCCGCTTCAAAATTGAAAAAAGAAACTGCAATCCCTACACAGTATACTACAGGGTTCTAAGATCGACTGTATGCATTATTGGTTGATCCTGCTTGGGTCAGCAAAATTCGGGACGGAAGATTGGACGATTTAATTTTGTAGAACTAAAAACATCAGGAGGTTCTTGGATAGTTCCTAACACAAGCATATTGTTCGAAACTACAAAAATAGGAAATATAGTGCTGAAAAATCGATTAGGTGTTGCACCTATGACACGCACGAGTGCTTCTCCAGAAGGCTTTGCAACGGATCAAATGGCACAATACTATGCTTCATTTGCACATGGCGGATTTGGTTTGATTATTGTTGAGGGAACCTATACAGATGAGCTGTTTAGTCAGTGTTATTTCAACCAGCCCGGGATGGCCACTGACGAACAGGCTAAATCGTGGGAAAAGGTGGTGGAAGCTGTTCATAAGGCTGGCGGAGCAATTATTGTTCAGTTAGAACACGCGAGTGCTTTATCTCAAGGTAACCGATTCGAATCAAATATATTGACTCCATCAGCAGTGCAACCACAAGGAGGCAACTTGCGTTTTATGGCGGTGAAGGAGCTTTTCCGATGCCTGTGGAAGCAACGAAGAAAGATATTGAAAACGTAATTCAGGGATTTGTGAATGCTGCTGTTCGTGCCAAATCAGCTGGATTTGACGGCGTAGAAATTCACGGTGCAAATGGTTATTTACTGGATGAGTTTCTTACGGACTATACAAACCAGGGAACGGATGAATACGGAGGTTCCCTCAGCAATCGTGTTCGTTTATTGGTTGACGTATCGAGTGCAGTTCGGCAAGCCGTAGGAGAAAACTTTATAGTTGGGATTCGAATCTCCCAAGGGAAAGTAAATGATTATGAGCATAAGTGGGCTGGTAAAGAAGAAGAGGCAAAAGTGATTTTCCAACAGTTAGGACAGTCGGGGCTTGATTATATCCATGTCACGGAATATGAGGCTTGGCAACCAGCCTTTCCAGACAGTAGTAGACAATCTCTTGCTGAGCTTGCCAAGAAGTATGGAAACATTACAGTGATGGCTAATGGACACCTGGAAGACCCATCTAAAGCAAGTCAGATGGTCGAACATTGTACAGCCGATATTATTACTTTGGGCAAAGGAGCTCTTGCTAATCATAATTGGCCTGTCAAAGTTAAAAATGATGAACTGCTAGCTATATTTGACCAGGAAAAGATTTTAAGACCGAATGCAACGATAAAGGACTTTGAATTGGTCGATTAAGAAAAAAGTACGTCCTTTAGACCTTCTGTAAAGTACTCTATCAAGGTACTCTACAAAAGGTCTAATTGAATGAACTCTGCGATCACGGAGAGCATGGAAGATGGAAGAAGGTTTGCAATTGTGGAGGGAGAAGTGCGTAAGATTGCCGAATATGCCCCGAAAGTTACGTTAGCTGGTTGTTGTGACTGATACGTTTCCTGATATGATAAACAACGAGCAGGATTAACGGGAAAGCGATGGCATGGGTGAAATCCCAATCTACCCAGTAGGCGGGGATCTCCTTGACGTAGAAAATAATATTTTTTGCAATCAGATGCGACAGTCCGTAAATCAGAAATGCCACTGGAAAGATCAATGGCCGATAGGATTTTAGCTTTAGTAGCTGAGCTGTCCCCAAAACAAATGCGTAAAAGAAAAGCGCTGTTTTGAAATAGGTGCTAATGATCCACGTGGTGGCCATTAAAGCCTCAATCCGCTGCAAAAAATTGGCAATGTTGATTCTCTGGGCAAGAATATAGGCAGCGTAAAATTCGTGTTCTGAGAAATATGCCCCGAGTACTGTTAGGGAGAGAAACAAAATGAGGTTGAGTCCAACAGCTCCGATCAACAAAGAAATGAATATATTGCGGCTCGTATTGCTTTGTTTTTGGACATAGGGATACACCATGAAGAACACGCACATTTCTCCAAAGGGATAAAATACACCGAACATAATGGTGTGCAGCATGTCAGGAAACGATGTATTCAAAATAGGATGGATACGCTCCATCTTGACATCGGGGAACAGGAGAACGATTAGGCAAATCAGAAAAAACGCAAAGAAAGGAAAAAAAATCTGGGCTGCTCTGCCCAGCGTTTCAAGACCCAGCCGCAAGCCATACACCAACAGAAAAATCGCCATGAAGCGAATGACCCCGCCGGGTGTCCCTTCGTAAATCTGTGTGCACATGAAATCTTCGATTTCTCTGATATAGGTGGAGGCTGCAATCAGGAAAAAGAATAAATAACTCAATGCTACAGCTCCACCCACCCATTTTCCTAATACTTGTAATGAAAGCTCAATAATCGTTTTAGTTGGATCAATATTTGATGTAGATATCATCAGCTTTACGCATGCAAGTCCTAGCGGAATACTAATCAAGGCGGCAATCCACGCATCCTCGTGGGCTCCGGTTGCCATTGCTGCAGGATACACAAGTGCCATTTCCCCGATTAGCGAGAAAAGTCCAAGTAACATCATTTGAGCCGTACTGATCCGGTCTTTTTCAAGATTCATGAGATTCCTCCAAATCTGCTGCAAACTGCCCCTCAAGTTTTCTTTTGTCATTTCCTTTAGTATGTGATTTTATAACATAATTATTAATTGATAGTCGAAAAGGAATGTTAAGGGGATAATTATCAAGTTCTTCTGTCATACTATTTGTAGTTTGCTCACGGAATGCGGAGGTTGTGACATGAAGGATACAATTACTGGCACATTATCACACCGCTTGGAGGACAATTTGGTGCAGTTGGTTCAACTGCTCGGGACAAGCACCGATTTGATCACTAAAAAGCTGGAATTGGATGAGTCTACGCATATCGCTTTGCTTTATATTGATGGTCTTGTGGATACACAGGTTCTGCATAATTCCATATTATTTTCGCTTCAGGAACGTTGTACCCCTGACCAAATGAGAGATCTTGATGCTAATCAGAAGATTGAGCTTTTGCGAAAACGTATGCTGATTGCGGGGGATCTATCCGTCACGCATGACCTTGGGCAATTTGTTCATGAGCTGTTATCCGGTAATATCATGGTGCTGGTTGACGGAACATCCAGCGCCCTACGGATCGGACTGCCTGGATGGGAGGACCGCAATGTAGGCGAACCAAGCTCACAATCAGTTGTACGTGGGCCGATGGAAGGGTTCACGGAAAATATGCGGACAAACACGGCGCTGATTCGAAGGAAAATTAAAGATAGCCAGCTATGGCTAGAAACCTTCCAAATTGGTAAGGTGACTCAAACCAGTGTATCCATTATGTATCTCGCCAACATCGCTAATCCTGACCTGGTGCAGGAGGTGAAGCGCAGATTGGCCAAAATAGATACGGACAGTATCCTGGAGAGCGGATATATTGAGGAGTTTATTCAAGATACGGCTGCTACGCCGTTCCCCACGATCTATAACAGCGACCGGCCGGATACTATCGCAGCGGGAATCCTGGAAGGCAAAGTGGCGATTCTTGTGGATGGAACCCCCTTTGTCCTGTTGGTGCCTACCTTTTTTGTCGCTTTTTTTCAATCTGCCGAAGATTATTATCAGCGGGCCGATATTGCCACCTTGCTACGGTTCATCCGTTTTCTTTCCTTTTTCATTACGTTGCTTGCGCCTTCATTTTATGTGGCGGTTACGACTTATCATCAGGAGATGATCCCTACCAATCTGGTTATCAGCCTTGCCGCACAGAGAGAAAGCGTTCCTTTTCCTGCATTTGTGGAGGCAGTACTCATGGAATTAACGTATGAGATTTTGCGGGAGGCGGGAGTGAGGATTCCAAAAAATATAGGGCAGGCGATATCCATTGTTGGAACACTTGTAATAGGACAGGCGGCGGTTGCCGCGGGCTTTATCTCATCAGCAATGGTTATCATTGTATCCATTACGGCCATATCCAGTTTTGTGATACCAGAGACGGGCATGTCGATCGCTGCAAGAATCATTCGCTTTGTTCTTATCGGACTAGCTGGCTTTATTGGACTATACGGAATACTATTCGGTATCTTTTTAATCGTGCTGCATTTGGCGAGTCTGCGTTCTTTTGGCATGCCCTATATGAGTCCGATCGGTCCATACCGTTCAAATGATCTGAAGGATTCCATCTTCCGCTTTACCTGGCCGCGTTTAAAGACAAGGCCGGCAGAAAGTATGATTCAAAATCTTGACCGTCAAAGCACAACCAAGCAAAAGGAGTCGGCAGATGAGCCCAAAAAACCGTAAAACTGTTTCGCGACTGCTGCTTACCCTTTTGGTCCCTATGCTGCTCAGCGGGTGCTGGGAAAGACAGGAGTTAAATGAAATGGCCTTTGTGCTGGGAATGGGGCTAGATAAGGCTGAATCTGGCTATAAGGTTACACTGCAGGTGGTTATTCCTTCAGCAATTGCCTCGCAGGCGGCGGGAGGGACGGGAGGTGCCGGGGTGCCAGTGATTGTATCTACCTTTACGGTCCCAACGATTTATGAAGCCCAGCGCAAGTACAGTCTGGAAAGTGCGAGAGCCGGCTACTATGGACATATCCGTATACTGGTGATTGGAGAGGAGCTTGCCCGGGCAGGAATTAGCGAGGCACTTGATATGATGAAGCGGAGCCGAGAGCCGCGTAATGATTACTATGCCATGGTCGCCAAAGACACCACTGCCGAAGATGTTCTGAAGGTCCTTACCCCGCTAGAGAGATTGCCGGCAAGTAAATTATATAATTCCCTGGACAAATCTTATAAGACATCGGGCAAAACAGTCGCTGTTTCTTTGAACCAATTTATTGAAGATTTGTTGTACGAGGGGAAGAATCCGGTGCTAACCGGAGTGAAGATGTCCGGCAGTGTTAGTGAGGGCGAAAAGAAGAGCAATGTGGAAGATAGCTCGCCCACAGCCAAATTACAGTACAGTAATATAGCCGTATTTCGGAAGGATAAGATGATCGGGTGGTTAAGCGATAACGAGACGATTGGCTACAATTATATCACCAATAACGTTGTCAAAAGCTCAGGTTCTGTAATAGGAGACGACGGACGACCCATCGTCATTGAAGCACTTCATACAGACACCAAACGTAAAGTCAAGATGATTGACGGTGAACCACATATTTACATCCATGTAAAGGCCTTGTGTAATGTTGAAGAGGTAATGAGCAAAGATAATCTGGAAGCAGAGCGCGTGATTACAGGGCTGGAAAGGAAATCGGAAGAACGAATTATCTTGCGGATGAAAACTGCAGTTAAGCAAATTAATGAGCGCTATAATGTGGATATTATGGGCTTTGGACAGTTGATCTACCGTGCCAACCCCCAAGCTTGGGCTAGGCTACAACAGAAAAAAGGGGACAATTACCTAAAATCGCTACCTATCCATTACAAAGCCAGCGTGTCGATTAACCGAATTGGTATTACAGACAAATCTTTTATTGAAGATATCAAGGAGTGAGCGCAATAGTGTTACTGCTTTTTCTGGCAACAGCAGCGGTTTGTGCGGTCATCGATGTGCCTTTGCTGACACGAGGAAGCAGGCGCCGTGACCTTCTGGTCTGGGGCTTGTTTTGGATCACGGGCATTGGTGTAGTGGTCTGCTCCTTGTACAAAATCAATGTGCCGAGCCCATTGCTTCTGGTCATGATGATCTATAAACCGGTTAACAATCTGTTTACATCCTGGTTTTATTAGGTTGTAAGGAAATTCACCTTTTGTACCTCGGAAAGCGCTCCGTTCCTAATAGTTTGATCTTGTTGATATCATGGGTCACAGTTGAGTGGCGGGAGATGGTTGCTTGAACAGCGAAATGCTGCTATCAGGAAATGCTTTTAAAAATAGTAGTAGTATCTTTGATTTTAATAGTAGAAGTGAATGTTGGTAAAAGCAGCAGCAGTCTAAGACTTTATTTTTCAAGTCCTAGTGAGCTGCTGCTTTACTTTTAGAAGCAGTCTCTTACATATCCCCGATAAGTGAGAAAAGCCCAAGTAATATTATTTGAGCCGTACTGATGCGGTCTTTTTCAAGATTCATGAGATTTCTCCATATCTGCTGCAAACTGCTCCTCAAGTTTTCTTTTGTCATTTCCATTGGACTTTTGTGTAGAAAAATTGGTAAAAATACAAGCTGGTTACGGAGAATTTTTTGTATTCCATATTTTCTCTAATTGACTTTATAACCCGACATTATTATTATCTTATACTATAAGATTAATTATCTCATACTATAAGGTATTAGCGAGAAGGTGTTGTGACCATTGGATTATAAAGCATTAGCGACAGAACTATTCGAGTATATCGTCAAATCGCGGAAACCGGCATTAGAGGAACGAGGGCACTTTTCACGTGGCGAAATGGGGATTCTCATTTGTCTGAATTTCAATAAGGACGGGGTTACCTCTGGCCACTTGAGCGAATACTTGTCCGTCAGTACGGGACGGGTAGCAACGGCACTGAAGAGCCTGGAGAAGAAAGGACTAGTTGTACGGCGTACTGATGTCAGCGACAAACGTAAGGTAATTGTATTCATTACGGATTCAGGTAAGCAATTTATGATTGATAGGCATAATGAAGGAATCGCATGGACCGAGAATGTTCTTCGAAAGTTAGACGAAGAAGATGCCAAAGAACTGATCCGACTCATTAAGCTTATTGTCTCTAGAAGCTGAATTTCTATGCAGAGCAGGATGCACCATACTTCACCAAGCATCAAAGACTATCAGATAAAAGGAGAGCAACAGAATGCTAAAGATATTCAAATATCTCAAGAAAAATGAATGGATGCTTGTGGTTTGCAGCCTAGCCTTCATCGTTGTGCAGGTATGGCTTGATCTGAAGCTACCTGATTATATGGCGGAAATTACGACCAAGCTGCAAACGGAAGGAACGCCTGTGTCCGAACTGCTGATTCCCGGCAGTTACATGTTGTTTTGTGCCGTCGGCAGTATGATTGCATCTATTATTGTGGGCTATTTCGCGGCAAAGGTGGCTGCAGGGCTGGCTATGCGTCTGCGTGCGATGGTCTTTGACAAGACCTTATCCTTTTCGATGGAAGAGATGAACAACTTTTCGACGGCAAGCCTCATTACCCGCTCCACGAACGATGTTACGCAGATTCAAACGGTGGTTGCGCTGGGGCTGCAGGTGATCATCAAGGCACCGATTCTGGCCGTGTGGGCCATTGTGAAGATTGCAGATAAAAACTGGCAGTGGACCGCCTCCACAGGAGCGGCCGTGGCTGCTCTGATCCTGATGCTAAGTGTCATTGTTGTTTTCGCTCTTCCAAGTTTCCAGAGAATCCAGCGTCTCACCGATAATCTGAACAGGGTAACACGTGAGCATCTGATCGGACTTCGGGTAGTACGCGCTTATAATGCAGATCAGTATCAGCAGGAGAAGTTCGAGCAGGCTAACGTCGAGTTGACGAATACAAACCTGTTTGCGAACCGTTTAATGACGATGATTGGCCCAGGTATGACCTTTATTATGTCAGGTCTGAGTGTCTCTATCTATTGGATCGGCGCTTACCTGATTAACGGGGCGGCCGTACCAGACCGCATCACGCTGTTCTCCAATATGGTCGTATTCTCCTCTTATGCAATGCAGGTGGTTATGGCCTTTATGATGGTAAGTATGATATTCATCCTGATGCCTCGCGCCTCGATCTCTGCCAAACGGATCATGGAGGTTTTGAATACCGAATCCAGCATCGTTAATGGGCATGAGACGACTGGAGAAGAGAGCGTTATGGGGCAAGTGGAATTCCGTAATGTCAGCTTCAAATATCCGGACGCGGAGGAGGCCGTGCTTCGCAACATCAGCTTCACGGCGAAACGAGGCGAGACGGTTGCCTTTATTGGCGCTACAGGCAGCGGCAAAACCAGCGTGATCAATCTGATTCCCCGTTTCTATGATGTGACCGAGGGAGAGGTACTCGTGGACGGTGTGAATGTCAGGAACTATAATCAGCAGGCACTCCATAACAAAATCGGGTATGTTCCTCAGAGAGCTGTACTGTTCAACGGTACGGTCGTATCCAACGTTTCGTACGGTGATAACGGAAGAGCAGGAGCTTCGGAGAAACTTGTCAAAGAAGCCGTTGGTATTGCTCAAGGAACGGAGTTTGTCGAAAAAATGGATGGTCAATATCAGGGTAGAATTTCGCAAGGTGGAGCGAATGTGTCCGGTGGTCAAAAGCAGCGGCTGTCCATTGCGCGTGCCATCTACCGTCAGCCGGAGATTTATATTTTCGATGATTCCTTCTCGGCACTAGACTACAGAACAGACCGGATTCTGCGCTCCGCTCTCAAAAAAGAAACCGGCCACGCTACGACACTTATCGTTGGTCAGCGCATAGGTACGATCAAAGACGCTGATCGGATTATCGTGCTGGACCAGGGAGAGATTGTAGGGAGCGGCACGCATGAAGAGCTGATGACGAACTGCAGCACCTATCAGGAGATCGCATATTCGCAGCTTTCGAAGGAGGAACTCATACATGGATAAGAATGAACACACCGTCGACAGCCAGCAAATGAAAATGAATCAGGGAGGTCCCATGGGTAAAGGCCCTGCGGGGGGCAAGGGTGCTGGTGAAAAAGCGAATAATTTTAAAAAGACCATCAGACAGCTTATATCCTACATCAAGGCCTATGTGCCTATGATTATACTAGCTATGGTACTGGCCTTGGTCGGCTCCACCCTCAACGTGATTGGCCCGGATAAGCTCAGTGATATTGCCAACCTGATTCAGGAAGGAATCGTAACCGGGATTGATGTAAGTGCTGTTCAGAAGATTGTTCTTGTATTGGCGCTTTTATATGGATTTGGTCTTATCTTTAACTATTTCCAGGGCTTCATTACGGCAACCGTCTCACAGCGTCTTACAAAGAAGATGCGGACAGAGCTGTCTCAAAAAATCGATCATATGCCTTTGAAGTATTTTGACTCTACGAGTTACGGTAATGTGCTTAGCCGCGTAACCAACGATGTCGATACCATCGGACAAACGTTAAACAACAGTCTCGGCACGCTTGTCGGTGCACTGGCTACCTTTGTGGGCGCCTTGATTATGATGCTTTATACAAACTGGATCATGACCGTTACCGGAATTGTAGCTACGCTGATCGGCTTTTGCCTGATGAGCGTGATTATGAAGCATTCACAGAAATACTTTGTAGCACAGCAAGCGGAGCTTGGCCAGATCAACGGTCATATCGAAGAAACCTATGCTGGTCATAACGTAGTCAAGGTATATAACGGGGAACAAGCAGCCAAGGAAGTGTTTCATGGCATTAACAGCCGCCTATATACAAATGCATGGAAGTCCCAGTTCATGTCTGGTCTGATGATGCCAGTCATGATGTTCATTGGAAATTTTGGTTATGTCGCGGTTTGTGTCGTGGGAGCTTTGCTGGTCTACCAACAGACTATAACTATCGGAACTATTGTCGCCTTCATGGTGTATATTCGTCTGTTTACACAGCCCTTGTCGCAGCTGGCACAGGCCGCAACCAATCTGCAGTCGGCGGCTGCCGCCAGTGAACGTGTATTCGAATTTCTGGGTGAAGAAGAATTGGCAGATGAGCGTCACAAGACCATAAAGCTGGACACCGCCAAAGGGGATGTCGAATTCAAACATGTCCGTTTCGGCTATAATACAGACCGTATGATTATCAAGGACTTCTCCATGAAAGCTGAAGCTGGTCAGAAAATTGCCATTGTCGGTCCGACAGGCGCCGGTAAGACCACGCTCGTGAATTTGCTCATGCGGTTTTATGAGCTGAACGATGGAGAAATCTACATTGACGGAACCCCGATTAGTCAATTAACGCGTGAGAATATTCATGAATTATTCTGTATGGTGCTTCAGGATACCTGGCTGTTCGAAGGAACGATTCGTGACAATATCGTCTTTTCCAAAGATCATGTTACCGATGAGCAGGTGGAAGCTGCTAGTAGAGCGGTGGGGCTGCACAGCTTCATTAAAACACTGCCGCAGGGCTATGATACAGTGCTGGACGACAAAGCCAATCTCTCCGCCGGTCAAAAGCAATTGATTACCATTGCAAGAGCGATGATTGAAGATTCACCCATGCTCATTCTGGATGAGGCCACAAGCTCGGTTGATACGCGTACGGAATTGCTGATTCAACAAGCGATGGACCAGCTGACTGTGGGGAAAACCTCCTTTGTGATTGCTCACCGACTTTCGACGATCAAGAATGCGGATCTGATTCTGGTCATGAAGGATGGTGACATTATCGAAATGGGTAACCATGAGGAATTGCTGGCTAAAGGCGGCTTCTATGCTGATCTATACAACAGTCAGTTTGAACATGCATCCTAAAAGTAACTGCTTGAAAACATAATAAATATCCATATAGTTCCATCAACATTGACATCAGCAAGTGGACATTATAAGGTATGAAAGCCAGAATTTCTTAATCATAATTGTGGAGGCAGATCAATGAACCAGCGTTTTCGAATCACCCGTTCCATGCAGGAAAGTCCGGTGGAGCAATCCATTTCCCTGGAGGAGTGCAAAGATTACTTTGCATCCCAGCCAGACTTTTCGTATTCACGAGTGCTTATTATACAAGGTGCTGAGAGCACCATGTCGATTGAGGGAGATTTTTTCATG
The DNA here is from genome assembly GCF_037975315.1 of Paenibacillus sp. FSL P2-0322. NCBI lineage: Bacteria > Bacillati > Bacillota > Bacilli > Caryophanales > Paenibacillaceae > Paenibacillus > Paenibacillus sp. FSL P2-0322. Next base: position 2,907,233 of record NZ_CP150243.1, read on the forward strand.
TGGAAGTATGCTGACGTAGAAATACCTTTTCGCCATTACATGGGGGATGTGTATGTGGCTATTTCCGATGAGGCTGTCGTGCCTAAGATGATTGAAATTGCAACAGATTTGCAAGCAGATGTGGTGGATGGGTGAAGAACTACTCACTATTTTTATTCTGCTGAAGGTTATTGACTTCGTAGTGTATCTTTACAGCAATGGACAGTGCTGATTTCTGACTGCTGACATCGAGTTACATAGATGTCAGCATTTTTGTTAACCACGTAACTGCAGTGGACATAGTAAAGCTACAAAATGATAGACTTCATCCGCTGATCGCCTCTTATTGGCAGATGTGAGGAAAACGGAGGACCTGATATGTCAATATACTGGGAAGAACAATCCATTACCACAAAATACATATTCATTGGCTGGATGCTAAGAGACTTAACAGCTGGATCAACGAAAGGGGAAACGTATGCTATGTTAGAGATATTTCGTTGTTTCTCATTACGGGAGGCAGTTCAAGCTGGAAAATTAGCGAACAACCGTTGACGGTAAACTCCCAGGATGTGGACCAGGCAGCGAACAATCCGATTACGTCCTACAGCAATATTGCGTATACACTTCGCTTTTATGCAGGAACACATTTTCAGTCGCTCAGGAGTTATGACGGTAAAGAATATGAAGCTATTGGAATTGGCTTAGATACCACGATATTCTCTGATGAATATAGCAAGTATGGTGAGTTTACAGGTAGTTTTGTTGGCTTGACCTGTGCCGATCGTGTTAAACATCAACAATATGCTGATTTTGATTTTTTCGAATATAATGTTGATGAAATGAATGAATAAATAAGTATTATTAGTTACCAAATGGTTACTATAGAACATTAAGGTGCCTACTTCACAAAAAACACGAGCGAACTTATTATGAATTTGAAAACCTAAGTTAAATTAATATCGTAACTTTGAAGTCTTTAGTTATCAATTATGATATTGATGTGTGAGGGAGATTTACTGATCAAGCAGGAACCTTTTACTTCAATGGTGATGGGCACGAAACGAAAAGGATAAAAAATTTTGAAAGGAATTTGAGAATGACAATTGAAGCGAATAAACAACAGATGCACCGGTTTACAGAGTTCATAAATACGGCTAGCGTAAAGCTAGCAGAAGAACTTATTGCCCCAGATGCGATTTTCTATGTCCCAGCACGGGAAGATGCGATGAAGGGACCGGATGGATATCTTGCAATTATCCAAATGATGCGAACTGGCTTCCCTGATATCCAATGGACACTGAAGGAGATGGTTGCTGAAGGCGATAAGGTAGCTGCGCGATTCATTATGCGAGGTACGCACCAAGGCAGTTTCTTCGGTTTTCCTCCAACAGGGAAAACCATCGAGGTTCAAGCGATGAATTTTTATCGATTCTCTGATGGGCAAATTGTAGAAGAATATGGTCAACCCGATATGCTTGGATTACTTCAACAAATTGGCGCTGTTCCAAGTTCGTAGAGGTTCATTTCAATACGACATCTGATGGTGTTCTTTGTTCGATGGATATGTAGCTAAGTAGGACAAATGTTCGTCTAAAATGGAAGCTACATAGGGAAGCTTTCCATTTTAGACGAATAAAAGACATACACTGTTTGTACTGTGAACATTCGTACTTTGTTATGAAATATAAATAAAATAATGCCTGAGCCTTTGAATGTAGCTATACGCATCAAGACATCAATTCATTCGAGGCTCTCTCTTAAAATCTCTAATCCTCTTCTTAATTCCTCTAAAGAACTAGTGGATGAAAGCGCTACTCTTAGATAATTTTCTTCTGCATTCCCACCGCTCAGAAATCGATTGGAATGAAATACACGAACCCCTTTTTCCAGAAAAAAACCTTCAGAATAAGCTTCGTGCATAACTTTTGGTAAACGTAGCCATCGATAAAAACTCAGTGGATGTCCCCCGTGGAGAGTATTTGGGAAGAATTCAGCAAATAACTGGTTGGCTGTCTCGGCCAATTGTTTTTTCTTCGTAACAATCATATTTGCTTTTCCTGACAGAATCAGCTCAGTTACGATCTCTGCGTCCAAAGAGGATGTTTTGACGTTGACGTTGTATATGGCCTTCATCATTGTGTCTTTGAATGCTTCGTTAAACACGATATAGGCCACTCGAAGACCTGAGCAGATGGATTTGGCGGTGCTACAAATATAAACCGTTTGTTCAGGGAGCAGCTGATACATCGGCTGACCATAATGATCTATAATGTCCGCTGACAAAAAGGCATGAATGTCGTCCTCAATCAGGATCAAATGATGTTTTTGAATGATCTGAGCTAATTCTTTTTTTCGCTTTTCCGGAATTACAATGGTCGTGGGATTAGCGCAGGAAGGCATTAAAAACACACCATGTAAATTCGATTGAGAACATTGGTCTTCCAGAGCTTCAGGTAACATACCATACTCATCCCCTGAAATGGGAACTAGTTTGATACGAAACATTTTGGAGACTTCAATAAAATTGGCATACGTATACTGGTCAACCGCAATTCGGTCCCCGGGTTCAAACAGTGCTAAGAGTGTAATAGCTAATGCATTTTGGGCTCCTGAAACGATCGCCATATGTTCAGTATCGGCCTGGATGCCAAAAGCCTTCATCCAATTGAGAGCAGCCAGTTTATGATGCGGGACACCTGCAGGATCATTGTAATTCAATAGCTGTTCCAGATAACTTTTCTCTACCACGTGCTTTAAGGCCTCAGTAACCAGATCATTGGTTTGCTCAAATGAGGCAACAAAACCAAGGTCAATATGTACGTTTGAGGATGGATCTTTTGAAATGGTGACCGACCGAGCCGCGTTGGCTGAAACAAAGGTGCCGTTTCCGGTCACACCATGAATTAATCCTTTAAGCTCGCAAAGCTTGTATGCGCGTGTAATCGTTGTGAAGTTCACATCCAAAAAATCGGCCAGCTCTCGCTGAGGGGGAAGTTTTGTACCCGGAGCCAAAAAGCCATGTCTGATGTCATGTTCCAGCAATAGGGCGAGAGAGCGATAAAGCGGTCGTTGCAATCTATCCCTGTCAGGTTTCCACGACATCGGATAATGTTCAAACGAATTAAATGGCATAGCACACCTCACAATATTGTAATGCATACAATTGTATCATTGATTGTATGGATTTACATTGCTAAACTAACGAAGAAATGTAATCTTGTCAAGGAGATGTAGCAACGATGATACACAGAAGTAAGCTTCAATTGGCCTTTAAATCAGCTTTCCCTTCCACACTTCCCATACTGGCTGGATTCTTGTTTCTAGGGATTGCCTACGGCATTCTTATGAATATATCTGGCTTTGGTGCGGGGTATGCGATCCTTATGGCCCTATTTATTTTTGCCGGATCCATGGAATTTGTTGCAGTGCATTTACTGCTCGGTCCGTTCAATCCACTAGGTGCCTTGCTAATGGCCTTAATGGTGAACGCCCGGCATTTATTTTATGGCATATCCATGCTTGAAAAATACAGAGGCACCGGATTCAAAAAATTCTATCTAATTTTTGGACTATGTGATGAATCGTTTTCAATTAATTACACAGCAAACATCCCCAAAGAAGTCGACAAGGGATGGTATATGTTTTTCGTAACCCTGCTTAATCATAGCTACTGGGTATTTGGCGCTGCCATTGGTGGATTTCTCGGATCTCTGGTGCGCATTAATATGGAGGGGCTTGAGTTTGTGATGACGGCGCTCTTTGTTGTGATCTTTATTGAACAATGGATGAAAGAGAGCACACATCATAGTGCATTGTTGGGTTTGGGAATTTCGATCCTTTGCCTGCTTATTTTTAATAGCGAAAATTTCATCGTTCCATCTATGATAGGTCTTCTTATCGTGCTCTCCTTCATGAGAAAATCACTAGATAGAATGACAGGTGAGAGACACGATGTCCATGACTTTGTTTGAAAACATCACAACGATAGGAATGGTCGTCTTGGGAACGATAATGACCCGATTTATTCCATTTATTTTGTTCCCTTCGGGACGTCCCAGACCTAAATATGTACAGTATCTCGGCAAAGTACTTCCCTCGGCAGCTTTAGGACTGCTGGTCATTTACAGTGTTAAGGATGTCACTTTTTTCTCTGGGTCTCATGGTGTGGCCGAATTGATTTCCATTGTCTTCATTATTATGCTGCATCTCTGGAGAAGAAACATGCTGATATCCATCGCTGGCGGTACACTGCTCTATATGCTCCTGGTCCAATTTATATTCTAAAAGTTGATCATCTCCGTTGTTGCAGGTTAGCTATTGAAACTTTACACAAAATAGTTGGAGTGACTATCAGTTGCACGAACAATACCCAAGAGGACTAATGTTAACCTTAGTCCTCCGTTGTTTTTAAAATATTCAAAGGCTTGTCATTCTCGTCCTCAAAACACTTAATCGGGCTCAGTTTTTTAAGAATCCTTCATGTTACGAGGAATTTCCTCATTGAGCTTATGATATTCCAAACCCCACGTTTCCATAACATTAATGATGGGTCTTAAAGTATTCCCTAAATCACTCAAGCTGTATTCGACTCTAGGTGGTACTTCGGCATACACGGTTCGAATGACGATACCATCCTCTTCCATAGACCGCAAATTTTCTGTTAGAACTTTTTGACTGATTTCTGGAATACTTTTACGAAGTTCACCAAAACGTTTGGTTCCTTTCAAAAGGTCTCTCATTATTAGCAACTTCCATTTGTTTCCTATAAGTCCAACCGTTGTCGCCACCGGACAAAGAGGCAACTCTTTTTTTGTAATCATTCGGTCTAATCCTCCAATAGTTACTTTTTGGTTCCTATCTAATAAAAAGGTGCCTACTTTCAAAACGATTATATTGCTTATATTATAAAGCGGTCGAGGAAAAAGCAAATTAAACGAAAGGTGGAGAAACCTTGAATGACAGCTTATGGATGCAATTAACAGCCTACTTTTCAAATAACATGCATGTTTTTTTAGCTACTGGGAAAGAGCATATAATAATAAGTTTACTAGCTTTACTCTGCTCTGCCTCCATTGGAATTGTGTTGGGTTACGTAACCTGTAAGTACAAACGAACAGAGAAATGGATCGTATCCTTGTTCCAAGTTCTAAGAATTATGCCTAGTTTAGCTGTTCTACTCCTTCTAATCCCTATTATGGGGACGGGAACAAAACCAGCTTTAATTGCCCTGGTACTGTTGGGAATTCCTCCTATATTAATGAATATGATAGCCGGTTTAGAGTCTGTTCCCTCTTTTTTGCTTGAAGCTGCTCATGGAGTGGGTATGTCAGAACAACAGGTAATACGGCGAGTCAAATTCCCATTAGCTGCGCCAATGATTCTGACAGGGATTAAAATAGCTGCCATTGAGGTCATTGCGAGTGCTACCCTGGCTGCCAAAATAGGAGCGGGTGGATTAGGGGAAATCATCTTTACTGGTTTAGGACTTAATCGAGTGGATTTACTTTTGATTGGTGGGTTTTCGGTGGGAATTTTAGCAATTACAGTCGGGGTAATGCTTGATATGTCCGAGCGTATTTTGTTTAAATATAGATTTTTGAAAAGGTAGGTAAAAGATATGTCTAGAAACAAGAGAAAACTGTATTTTTCAATTTCAATTTTTCTTGTATTGTCGCTCATTTTAAGTGCATGTGGTGATAAAACAGAAAATGCTGAAGATAAAGCAGCAACGATACGGATCGGTACGAAAGATTTTACTGAGAATTTGATTGTGGGTGAACTTTACGCTTTGGCTTTAGAGGGTGCGGGATATAAGGTAGAGCGAGTACCCAATATTGCGGGCTCCGTTATCCATTCATCTATTGTTAACAACGATATCGATATGTATCCAGAATATACAGGTACCGGTTTATTATCCATATTGAAAGTAGATATGCTCACTGATCCTGACGCGGTTTATAAGAAAGTTAAGGAAGAATATAAAAAGCAATTTAAAATTACTTGGCTAGATTACTCTAAAGCAAATGATGGAGCAGGACTTGTTATTCGTTCGGAAGTTTCTAAAAATCTAGGAATTACTACAATTACTGATCTACAAAAACATGTAAGTAAGCTTCGATTCGCCTCACAAGGAGAAGTTGACCAACGTGCAGACGGAATTCCAGCCCTAGAGAAAGTGTATGGTAAGTTCAATTGGAAGTCATCTAAAGTATATGATAACAGCTTGAAATATGAAGTGCTTAAAAACAATGAAGCGGATGTTGCCCCAGCTTACACAACAGAAGGGCAACTAGTTAATAAAGATCAGTTCACACTGTTGAAAGATGACAAACAAGTATGGCCTCCGTATAACTTGGCTCCTGTTGTTCGTGATAATGTGCTGGATACAAATCCAGAGATAGCTGAGGTTATTAATAAGGTGAGTGCGGCGCTGGATACGGAAACGGTAACCGCCTTGAATGCAAAAGTGGACGTGGATAAAAAAGAATATGAAGATGTGGCAAAAGAATTTTATGACTCAATTAAATGAGTGTGGGGGATAACATGAGTCTTATAGCAATTGAATTCCAAAATGTGTGCAAAACATACGCAAACTCCAATGACTTAGCTGTTGATCATGTCAATCTGTCTATTAGGGAAGGCGAATTTATAACCATACTGGGTTCGTCCGGATCAGGAAAAACCACACTATTGAAAATGGTAAATCGTTTAATTGAACCTACCCAAGGGAAGATAAAACTATTTGGTGATGACATTGCTGAAATTGATCCTGTAGCGCTACGGAGAAGGATTGGCTATGTTATTCAGCAAGTGGGTTTGTTTCCTCATATGACCATTGGACAAAATATTGCTACTGTGCCCCGGCTTTTGAAATGGGAAAAAACGAAGGTGGAAGAAATGGTGCACAAATTGTTACTTTTGGTTGGGTTAGATCCAGTAAACTACCTAAATCGTTACCCTTCTCAACTATCGGGAGGTCAGCAACAGAGAATTGGACTAGCTAGGGCCTTAGCAACAAATCCTAATACAATGTTATTGGATGAACCTTTTGGAGCCATAGACGCCATGACTCGTCTAAATTTGCAGGATGAACTTTTGCGGATTCATGGGGGAGTTAAGAAAACCTTCCTATTCGTAACGCATGATATCAATGAAGCATTTAAGCTGGGAACCAGGGTAATAATCATGAATCAAGGTAAAGCCTGTCAGTTTGATACGCCAAGAGAAATTGTTGCTCATCCCGCAGATGAATTTGTCGCATCGCTTATTCAATCTTCAAGAGAGCAAGAACGTTTCTGGGAGGGGTTAAAGTGATCGAATATGCCATTAAGCATCCGGATAAGTTAGGAATTGCATTACTGGAGCATGTGGAGATGCTAATTGTGATCATGCTGATCTCCATTGTCGTCACAGTACTCTTAACAATTTTAGCCCTGACTTCAGAAACGATATCCAGGTTACTCATTTATATTTTTTCGATTCTTTATTCAATTCCCAGCTTGGCCCTTTTCGCAATCATGATCCCCGTGACAGGCTTGGGTAAAACGACAGCGATCACCGTGCTCATAGCATATAACCAATATATCCTACTACGTCAGTTTATTGCAGGTTTGAATCATGTTGAACAGTCTATTATTGAGGCAGCCACTGGGCTTGGTATGAGCCGTATTCAGGTATTGCTTCATGTTCGTGTGCCTTTGGCCATCAAAGCTCTTTTTACAGGATTAAGGCTAGCATCCGTATCTACGATTGGAATGGCGACTATAGCAGCATTTATAAATGCAGGCGGGTTAGGCTCGATATTAAATGATGGCTTACGAACCATGAATATAGATAAGATTCTGTGGGGAAGTGTATTGTCAGCGTGTCTCGCTATTGGAACGAATGCATTATTCATTCAGTTTGAAAAACGAATCTACATTAGATCGGGGAGATCACTTTTATGAAGGCTGTTGTACTGGAAGGGGCCTGTAAACCTGAAGAACTAAAGATAAAAGAAGTTCCAATCCCCAAAGTTAAACCAGGTTGGGTACTTGTTAAGATCAAAGCTTTTGGAATAAACCGCTCTGAAATGTTTACAAGACAGGGACATTCCCCATCCGTCAAATTCCCACGGATTATTGGTATTGAATGCATAGGGCAGATCGAAGATCCATCTGACAGCACATTTCAAAAAGGGGAGCGTGTTGCTTCATTAATGGGGGGATTAGGCCGAGAATTTGATGGAAGTTATGCTGAATATGTTTTGATTCCTTCAAAACAGGTTTATTCCATTCCAATTGAAATGAAATGGACTGAGCTCGCTGCAATTCCAGAAATGTATTATACGGCGTATGCGTCCTTATTCGAATGTCTCCAATTAACTGCTGACGAAGTGCTTCTCATTCGCGGTGGGACGAGTTCTGTTGGTCTGGCTGCCCTTCAGCTAGCAAAAAGTACAGGCGCCACAGTCATATCAACCACTAGGAACAGCGGAAAGCTGGCATATCTTCAGCAGGCTGGAGCAGACTTTGCTTTACTCGATGATGAGTATTTTACAAAAGAAGTTTATAAAATCGCTCCAAATGGCGTAGACAAGGTCCTGGAGTTGGTCGGTACCGTCACAATAAAGGAATCATTGCAACTGGTTTCAGAGCAAGGGACCTTATGCATGTCAGGGATACTGGGAAATGAATGGACACTTGATTCCTTTGAACCGTTAATTGATATACCGACAGGTGTTTATTTTACGGCATTTACAAGTGAAGTTATCAAAGAAAACGTACTAATCGACCTGTTCTATCATATTAAAGAATATGGAATTGTTCCGCCGATTGCTAAAGTTTTCAAGCTAGAAGAAATCCGGGAAGCTCATCTTTTAATGGAGAGTAATGATGCGAATGGTAAGATCGTAATTTTGAACGATTAGTTCAGAAGATTAAGATTTCAAGGGTAGTGACACATCGTTGTTGATGTTCTCTAGAACGTGATGCAAGCCTAAATGTGCCAGATCATTAATAAAATTAAATTCAAAAATCTTATATTTGAAAAAATATTCAAGCGATATCAGTGAAAGAGGCCTTACACCATAATTTATAGAGGTGTAAGGCTTTTTCTATAAGGGATTACCAAACTTTAATATAATTTTTACCTTTTTTCAAAAGTGTAATCGGCCCTATTGGAGACTTTTCTACTCTCTGCATATCCAACAAATCAGTATCCAGGATCACTTCACTACCATCGGGGCGCTCAAATTCAGCGTCAACGATACGTACCCGTGCTAATGTTGCTGTTGAATGTACTTCACCTAGAAAAACATCGAAATTTTCCGGTAATTCACAGGAAAGATAAACTTCTTCTCCCTTATCAACTATTCTGAAGTTTGGATGAAAGCTTTTGTCAACTATCTTATCTTTTTCTCTTTCAAACGGTTCTGCTCCGGCCAAATACGCATTGTTATTAATATAAACAGGTTGTTCCACCAAGTTAAATATTTCAGCGTCTCCGGGATTTTTGTGTACGTTTTCAATATACTCTTCTAAAGAAGCCGTGTGGTTTTTATAATGGGACGTTCCGACACCTTCTAATCCATCAGCTCCAATGAAAATATTATTATAAAAACGGTCATCACCGCCGTAAATGAAAGAAAAACCTGCGATTTTGGTGCTGTGGGGGAGGTGATACTGTGTAGATCGTGTCATTTCTTTCCAATGATTCATCTTACCGCAGATTAGGTTGTTTATGTAAGCTCCACCCTGTGACACATTGTCCAGAGAATATTCAGAAGCCATTATATTGTGATCAACGATATATGGCCCATGGCTTACTTCAACAAACAAATCACGATTATTGCTATAAAATAAATTCTTACTAATCCTTGTTCCCTGTGTCTGCCAATCTGACCATAATCCTAAAGAGCAGTCATGGATACGGTTATGGTGAATCTGGACATCTATGGCTGCATGGAGCTTGATTCCTGCAATTTCGTGACCGTAGAATTCACGTTTCAGAGCAATTTTATATATATGGTTGTGATGAATTTCACTAAAGACACCGCCCAAGTGACCCACAATTCCATTTTGACCGCAATCATAAATCGTATTATTACGGATAATATGGGAGCCGATTTTTTCCTTGCACCAGCCATTACGTTCAGCAGAAAAGACAGATTCAAGCTGGTACTGGTATCCGGGTTTGTCTTTCCGGACGGAGCGATAATTATGCCCGGTGGAGGCTTCTTTACCAATACTGATGGCGCTGCATTTTGCATCGTGAAGGATATTGTTTTCAATAATCCAACCCTTGCTCCAATTGGCGCCAAGCAGTCCAGGCTGATCCGCTGTCGGAGGTGCCCATGGTGTTGCGGCCTGCGCCATTTCAAAGCCTCTTACTGTAATATAATCAATCCCTGTCTCTTGGGGATAGAAACAAGATCTGCGAACGTTAACCTCAACAAATTCTCTGTTCGGATCAGCGCCTTGGAAATTCGCATATATGGTTGTATTATCAGCATTCACTTCTGCAAACCAGACATATTTTGTCTGTTCCTGATTATGAACAGGAACCATTTTTCTTGTCCAGTGGTCCAATACTTCTGTTGTAACCTTCGGATCGATCAGTTGTTCAAAGCGGCTAACTTCATAAAAAGACATACCGTTTAAATAAACGTCTCCTAAATGCTTGGTTTCCTCAATTGTTACGAGCCAATCTCCGGACACTTCAAGAGCATATGGGTTATAGTTACCAAAAAACTCATTCGGCAATACAACCTTCCAAACATTCTCTTCTGCATGCTGCCAACTTTGAATATGCTCTGAGCCTTTAATGATTACTTTTTCACCTTTTGCAGCTTGATAAGTAATTCTTCTCTTGGTGCTTAATCCTTTAAATTTTGGTTTTACCCATTCACGATATACCCCTCCATGGACAATAACCGTGTCTCCTGCCACAGCAGCAGAAGCTGCTTTATTGATTGTCAGAAATGGATCTTCCTGACTCCCCTGGCCGTGATCTGAACCAGTTTTTGCTACGTGATACTCCATAGTCTTATATCCTCCTTTAAATTCAATTTATTTTATTATAGGAAATAATATTTGTTAATTCTATCCAAAATATAGTACACTTTAAGACAATATTAGTGTTCTGGCAAAGGAGAGTTGTATGGTCTTATTTGAAAAACATGGAATGGAGGGGGAAGAATTCTTTCATTTTTTTCCTTTGAAGAATTATAGCTTTCCCCTTCATTTTCACCGAGCATATGAAATGATCTATGTTAATGATGGACAGCTATATGTATCCATTGATCAAAAAGAGTATCTTTTGAAGGAAAATGATCTGGTCTTTATCTTTATAAATCAAATGCATGAATTTAAGACCATCGATTACTCTAATATTACAATCATCCTTTTTTCGCCAGAGTTGATCGGCGACTTTTTTATGAATTTAAAAGGCTTAATTCCAAATGACAGTGCATTGCATTTGGAGAGAGCTATTGATTTTAGTAAGCTGAATTCAATCTATAGCCAGAAAAGTTTTTTATATGCTGTTTGTGCTGATCTGATAAATCAGAAATCGTTTACCCTAGTTAAGCAATCACCTCAGACAAAGGTGCTCTATAAGATGCTGCTTTATGTAGAGGAAAATTATTCTACTGATTGCACATTAAAAGACATTGCAAAATATCTGCAGTATGACTATCCTTATCTATCAAAGTTGTTTGTCCAACAAATGAACATCACCTTCACAGACTACTTAAATCATTTTCGGATTTCACAGGCATGCTATTTGCTGAAAAATTCCCAGCAGGCGATTGGTGAAGTTGCAATCAAGTGTGGTTATAACAATTTAAGAACCTTTCATCGTAACTTCAAGGAAATAACCAGGAGAGCGCCTAGAGAATATCGAGCAATGGACTAAAGAAGAACGGCATAAGCATAAGGTGAATGCGTTGAGCACTTTGTTGACCTTCAGCTTAAACTAGCTGGTGATTATGTTGAAAATATAATCATTAATTCTCAACAATCTTCAGATCATAATTTACGATCCTTCTAATCCAAAGTTTTGCTAGCAATAAATTAGAAAATCCATAAACGCAGCCATCCAATTACCAAGAATTTTTCTACATGACGCACACCATTTTAAATCGGTTATGTGAACAGGTGCGGCAATCCCTTGTCATCTAAAAGCCGTGATTTACGAGGGCTTATCAGAATATCTGGTGAGTGGTTTCAAAGGGTTCGTTTCCTGTCTGGTCACAGGGTAGAAGCTCACTCGGTTGTGATGCGCTCGGCAACAAAAACGATTCGATTCGTACACAGTATACATCACACAACAAATGTTTTCGGTACGTTCGCTGTGGCAGTATTCACTTCATTCTTAAGGGTCAAGTCGCCAAAACTTAAAAATAGCAAGTCTCTTGCAACTTAGAGACTTGCTATTTTGTGTTTTCGGTTCATTAAATTTTGTGAAAAAAAATAGTTCCAAAGTTATGAATTTTCTAAAAATTTATACTTTTAACAGCCGAAGGGCACTGCGGTTGGTACGTCATGTCGGAACGAGGAGATTGATTCAAAAAAATTGGTTGGTAAACTTGAGCTTTGAGTTAATAAAAAAATGTCGGATGACAAAAGCCATGTTGCATTAGGAGCCGCCTAAATGACGGCTTTTTTGTTTTAAGAAATCAAGTTCATGCTCCGAGCCAAGGACAAGAACTTGATTATTCCATTGCCGATTAGATATCTACCTATTTAATGCTCACTATACCGACCATCCAGTTGTCGCAGGAGCAGACGACCTCATTCTGGAGCGGTTGAAGCGAGGTTCGTTGACTGTCAAATAAGAAGCCCTTAGTGAGCTTTTTTTAGACAATTCTTTAATAGATAACCCAATTTATAAATTTATACTGTGCAGCTTTGAAAAAGCTCAATAAACTTCTGAGCTGCTGAAGAAAGGGGCAAGTCTTTTTTGATAGCAATACTTAAAAACCTTTTAGGTATGATTTCTTGGATGGGCACTATGAATAGCTGTTGTTGATCCAAATCGCTGCGAACAAAATCCTCGATTACACACGATATGCCCAAACCTTTTTTAGCAAACTCAATTAACAGTTCCATGGTACTCAGTTCTATTTTAGGTATTACTTTTAAGCCATATGAAGTGAAAAAGTTGTCAATATATTTTCTTGTATTAAGTCCTTTCTGCATGAGAATGATCGGGTAATTTACTACTAGTTCTTTTAAGAATATTGGTTTATCACATATTTCTTTAAATCTCTCACCTACTACAAAACAATCTTGTATTTCTATTTTTCCAATCACCGTCAGAGAATCTCTGCTTCCGTTCAGATTGATGATTCCTATGTCAACTTCGCCTGACTCTAGCTGCTTAATTGTAGAATGAGTAGATTGATCTTTGATATAAATCTCGATATTAGGGTAAGCCAAGGAGAATGTCTCTAGGTATTGCATCAAGAAGTTACTACAAGCTGTTGTGCTTACGGCTATTCTTAGTTGGCCAGCATCTAAATTCCTTAATTCCAAAAATTTTCTTTCAGCCGCCTGTAATAACTCATAGCTTTGTTCTACATATTGATATAATATCTCTCCTTCCGCAGTAAGGGACACTCCTTGTGCCCTTCTATGGAACAACTGTCCACCTAGCTTATTTTCAAGCAGTTTTATGGACTGACTAACTGCCGATTGTGATGTAAATAGTTCCTTTGCCGCATTAGACATACTTCCAGCTTTTACTGTGATATAGAAGATCTTATAGAGTTCATAATTAATATCCATATAAGTATTTAGTATACCTCCTATACTTATTATTAATTTTACTTATTATACTGCGTGAATTATACTCGGGTTGTCAATGATTAATCGATAAATTGAGAAGGTGATCAATCTAGTATTCCCATATTTAAGATATATTATTGACTCATCTGTAGGAGATATTCAATCTTCAGAATTTGAGAGGGGATAATACTGTGAGGCGGGATTACTTTTGCAATGGACACACTTGAAACCGTTCTTTTGGTATTTTCTTTTCTCGTGGTTCTAAAATCGGATAAACGATTTATTGAAGCACTTCGTTCAATTTCAGATTGGCTAATTGATCAAAGTAAGAGAAAGGGGAAAATACATGGCTATCATATTCATAATTTTCGCATTATTGGCAGGAATGGCCTTGCCTACACAATTTAGTGTTAATGCGCAGCTAAGGACAGTGGTGGGATCACCTATTGTTGCTTCGGCCATTTCTTTTACAGTAGGTGCCATCTCATTAATAATCATATCTTTTTTTGTAAAAGGATCGTTGTTCAAAAAAGAATGGTTTGAAGCTCCCTGGTGGATGTGGACAGGAGGACTACTGGGTGCTTTTTATGTATTGGCGACAACCATTCTCATGCCCAGAATAGGAGTAGCAGCTACGGTTGGATACGTTTTAGCTGGACAAATAATCGTGTCGGTGATCATTGATCATTTTGGATTAATTGGTGCTAGTATGCACACTTTGAATATTCCTCGATTATTGGGAGCTCTTTTGGTTATTGCAGGAGTCTTTATCGTACAAAAATTTTAAATACATTTGGGGGAAACGTACATGAGCAAAATAAGAAAAGACTTTCTGTGGGGAGGGGCTATTGCTGCTAATCAAGTAGAAGGTGCACATCGCAGGGATGGAAGAGGGTTAAGTACCGCTGATATTCAGCCGTTTATTCCAGGAGCTGATCCTATTGATCTACATTTTAATAACATGGATTCAGAAACATACGAAAAATACAAACATGGGACATACTATTTCCCTAAGCGCCAAGGAGTACATTTCTACGAACGATACCGTGAGTATATCGATGCGTTAGCAGACATGCATGTAAAAACGTTGCGGTTGTCTATTTCTTGGAGCAGGATTTTTCCGAATGGAGATGATACCGCTCCAAACGAGCAGGGTTTGGCCTTCTATGATCGATTATTTGAGTACATGAAAGAAAAAAATATTGAGCCAATCGTCACGATTTTCCATTATGAAATGCCTTTAAATTTGGTTGAGCAATATGGCGGTTGGACAAACCCGAAACTGATTGATTTCTTCGTGAAGTATGGGGAAACCGTCCTGCAAAGATATCATCAAACCGTTAAATATTGGATCATTATCAATCAAATTAACCTTGTCCACAAAGAGGCATTTGCCTCCCTTGGCATACTGAAAGATAAAGTTGATCATTACGAGCAGTCTCAGTTTCAAGCGGTTCATCACCAATTCGTAGCTTCTGCAAAGATTACTGAGTTTGGCCACAAGCTAAATCCATCCCTTCAAATGGGAATGATGTTGGCCGATACGTTAACCGCCCCTTATTCATGTGAACCTGCAGATGTCGAACTGAATTTCAGACGGAATCGAATGCAATATTTCTACAGCGATGTTCTGATTCGAGGAGAGTATCCAGAATATTCATTGACGTATTTCGAAGACCATGACATCCAGCTGGAAATTACGGAATCGGAGAAAGAGTTGCTTTGGAACAATACAGCCGATTTCCTTGCAGTCTCTTATTACTGGTCAAATACTGTTAAAGCTAGTGAGAATACGATGGACCCTAATTCTACCGTCAAAAATCCCCATTTGAAAGCGAATCGCTGGGGCTGGTCTATAAATGCTTCAGGATTATATCTCTGCATGTCTAAGTATTGGGACAGGTATCATGTTCCCATGATGGTGGCTGAAAATGGTCTTGGATTTAAAGATGTTTTAACAGCGGACAATAAAGTTCATGACGATTATCGCATCGAATACCACCAGGAGCATATTGCAGCACTGAAAGAGGCAATACATGAAGGGGCAGATGTTTTTGCCTATTGTACCTGGGCCCCTTTCGACATCATCAGTGCAGGTACTGCTGAAATGAGCAAAAGATATGGCTTTATTTATGTGGACTATGATGATGAAGGTAATGGAAATGGGCAATTCCATTATAAAGATAGTTTTTACTGGTATAAGCAAGTTATTGATACAAACGGCGAGGATCTTCATAGAACCACCAACGATTAGGATGAGAATCACTAAATGATGAAGGCACCCCCGGATCATTTTGTATCGTTTTTGTAATACGGTATGTGGAAAATGGTCCGGGCATTTATAATAGGGGGGACAACTATGAGTTATCAAAAATTGGCAAAGGATATTCTGGATGGCGTAGGAGGAAAAGAGAATGTAAATGCGGTGTGGCATTGTGCCACTAGATTGAGATTTAAATTAAATGATGTGAGTACTGCAGATACCAAAAAGATTGAAAACACAGATGGGGTCATTACCGTCGTCAATAGTGCCGGACAGTATCAGGTGGTTGTTGGTAATTCCGTTGCTCAAGTCTATGATGCACTAACATCATTACCTGGAATGGCATTACATGCTTCTAGCAACAATGAAAGCGCTTCAGAAAAAAGAACTGGGAAATTTAATCCTGTCAGTCAGTTGATGGATTTTGTTTCGGCCGTATTTACGCCATTTCTGGGAGCCTTGGCTGGATCCGGAATTTTGAAAGGCATTCTAGCTTTATTTACAACAATGAACTGGATATCGACTGACAGTGGTGCGTATAAAATATGGAATGCAGCAAGTGATGCCATTTTCTATTTTTTGCCGATTTTCTTGGCATTTACTGCGGCCAAGAAGCTTAAAGTCAACCCATTCGTAGCCGTTTCGTTAGCTGGTGCACTCATTCATCCGTCTTTAGTAGAGATCGTATCCAATTCACAAACGATTGATTTCTTTGGCATACCGATCATACCAATTACGTATACGGCGTCTGTGTTTCCCATTCTGTTGTCGATTTGGGGCCTCTCTTACTTGGAACCTTTGTTGAACAAATTCTTTCCGGAATCAATTCGTAATATGCTAACCCCTCTGGTTTCTCTAGTTATCATGTTGCCTCTAACTTTGGCTGTTATCGGCCCTCTAGGCACAAAGATCAGTGACCTGTTCGCCATGGTATTGTTAGCAATCTTTGGTTTCTCCCCATTACTTGCTGGGTTGGTTTTAGGAGCGTTCCATCAGTCGATTGTCATTTTCGGAGTCCATTGGGCGCTGATTACGCTGATGATAAACAATGTCGCTAATCAAGGATACGACCAATGGTTGCCAATTGTATGTGCAGCCGTACTTTCTCAAGCAGGTGCTGCTCTAGGCGTATTTTTGAAAACCAAGGATGCCAAAATCAAAGGCCTATCGGGTTCTGCAGCAATCACAGCCATTTTTGGTATCACTGAACCGGCAATTTACGGCGTAACCCTTAAATTAAAGCGTCCATTCTACTGTGCAATGATCGCTGCTGGTATTGGAGGTGCTGTCATTGGATCGTTTGAAGTACATGCATCCACATTTACATTTCCTAGCTTGTTGGCTATTCCAACTTATTTAGGCCAAGGTTTCATTGGAGAAGTCATCGGATTAATTATTGCATTCTTTGGAGCCGTCATTTTAACTTATTTCTTCGGTGTTTCGAATAAGAGTGTGACGAATTTGAGTGATCAAGCAAATCCAAACGAGGTTGTGGTACCTGTGAATGGCCAAATTGTTCCTTTAAGCAGTGTAAGCGATGAGGTGTTTGCTTCTGAAGCGATGGGTAAAGGAGCAGGGATTGTTCCAATTAGCGGAATTGTTACAGCTCCGGTAAACGGAACGGTAAGCAGCGTGTACAAAACCGGGCATGCGATTGGCATTGTATCTGATTCCGGTATAGAACTTTTGATTCATATCGGTATTAATACTGTGAAATTAAAGGGACAACACTTTAAACCATTGGTTAAGGAAAATGATAGAATTGGCATTGATGACAAATTAGTTGAGTTTAACTTGGAGCAAATTAAGGCTGCGGGTTATGATCCTACGGTAATGGTTATTGTTACGAATTCATTTAATTATGATCAAGTGCATGTGAATCTGGAGGATCCAAATTCAAAACAGTTATTACATGTGATTCCTGCAAAACCTAGCGTTTCATCTTCAAATTTGGTTTAACACAGGACAGCATGGATTTGATCTTGGAAGTAAATTGAAAAAACGTATAACAGCCAGCTATAGCTATTATAGCTGGCTGTTTTTAGTAGATAGTTCTGTTGCTAACGAAGAAAAGGATTAAGAAATTACGAATGCTTGGGTAGTTCAGCAAAGTATTGGACAATAAGGTCTCGAAATAGCCTTATCGACTTCGAGAGGTAATGAGTTTGCTTCTAGGACAATGTAATTCAAAGCCTCTAGAACACGTTCAGCACCAATTGCAAATGTGAACCACATCTGTTGTTCCTCCAACACTCATAACGAAAAATTTTAATGCAAACGTGCTTAGTAGTCTCCCCTTCGAAAAGGTATTAGCCGAATGGTGAACAGAATGTTTCTGTAGACTGAAGATCCTTTAGTATGAATTTCAAGTGTTCTCTAGCTGATTGATTCAATGGTTGTAAGGGCAAAGGAAGACTGGGACTTGAGATCAAGCCACTTATTTCTGCTGCTGCTGAAATAACGCGAAGGCTGCCATATTGACGAAATAACGACCAAAGCGGTTCAAGTAGCGCCGAGAGTTGTTTCGCTTCTTCAGCAAAACCGGACTGGGCCAAACGGGTCATTTTTTGGCACGCCCTTGGAAACAAACCACCAAGAACTGAGTACCATACTTCACAGCCTGCATCCAAGCCAGTGACTGCGGATGAGTCTCCACTTACTCCTATAGTTACATGGGGAGGAATGGCCGTTCGCAGTTTTCTAATGCGTGCCTTGGCTGCTTCAGGATCAGAAGGCACTCCAGAAATCTTGATAGAACGAACGTTAGGCAGCTCAGCAATCCGACCGTGCAACTCATCACTGAAATGAAAATGTGTAGTCCCCGGATTATCATATACGCAGAGCGGAATAGAGAGCGAGTTTGTCACCTGTTCATACAACGAATATACCTCTTCATTTGTTAATGCCTGGTAAGAAACAGGAGCTAACAGCACTGCGCTTGCTCCTGCTCTTTGTGCATCTTCCGCTAATCGAAGTACTTCAGAAGTACGAATCGCACTTATACTTGTCATCACGGGAATCCCCTCAGATGAATGGACAGCAAGTCGAAGCACACGTAAACGTTCTTCTCGATTAAGATATGCATAATTTCCAGTTGAACCCAATGCACCAATTGAGTCTACACCAGCTGCAACTAATCGTTGAATTAGTGTCACAAATGCTTTTTCGTTAATACCTGTCTCGTTAACTGGCGTGAGTGGAAAAGCAGATAATCCACAGAACATAAAGCTACACTCCTTTATTAATTGACCTTCAAAATACAAACACATTATAAAAATGAATTAGACACAATTAAAGTACCAATTGAGAGACAAATAACAGTACCAATTCTTCTAGAGAAACTTAAGATCGAAACAAAGAGATATGAGCATCAAGCTTCAGTATCAACTTGGATATTACATCTTTTAACAGATCAGGTTAGTTGAGAAAGATAAAAAGCATTCTATATAGAATGCTTTTTATCTTTCTCATGATTTAGTGATGTATGAGAGTGTGTTAATATGCGGTCAAGTACTTTTTCAGTAAGTGGCATAAAGTAATTGAGTATTAACCCCCCTAAACAAACGGTTAACAAAGTTCCAATGCCAATGGGGCCATTTAAAATGACTGCTATGATCAAGAATATAAGATAGATGAGTGTTCTCGAAAAAAATAGATTTGTTCTAGTTAATTCTTGTATGATTAATGTTAATCGGTCAACTGGAATTGGTGCAAAATTTGTCTGTAAATATGTTGCAGTTCCTAATCCTACAACAACTAAACCAATTCCAAAACAAACAACTTTGCTGTACCATAGTTCAGGTGCTATCAAATTGTGTAATAAAAAAAGCCACATATCAATACCAATACCCGTTATAAATGCTGTTAACAACCCCAAAACTTCAGGTCTTTGTCTTTTTAAAAGCGAATTACAACATATCAATATTATAGCTATTATGATTTCCCAACTTCCCACAGTAAGCCCCACATTTATGGACAGTCCTACCAAAAGTGCATCAAAAGGTGAAGTCCCAAGGTCTGATTGTATAGTGAACGAAATTCCAAGGGATAATATAAAAATTCCTAATACAAAAAAAATATATTTCACTTTACTCGACCTCTTTAATATATTTTTTTGTTGCAAATGCAATAAAAATAAGGTAAATTCAATATATATCATTTTTATTGCATTTGCAATAAAATAGGGGCAAAGGAGTTAACTATGAAGGAAGTGCTTCGTGAAATTGGAATGATCGCAAGGGCATTAGATTCTATAAGTAATATAGAATTTAAAGAATATGACCTTACAAAAGGGCAGTATTTGTACCTTGTGCGAATATGTGAAAACCCAGGAATCATTCAAGAAAAGTTAGCCGAGATGATAAAAGTAGATCGAACAACTGCATCTCGTGCTATAAAAAAACTTGTAATTAATGGCTTTATTGAAAAGAAAGAAGATAACCATAACCAAAAAATTAAAAAACTCTTTCCAACAGAGAAAGGGAACAATGTTTATCCTTTTATAAAAAGAGAAAATGATTATTCCAATAACATTGCATTAGAGGGATTTTCGGAAAGAGAAGTAGAAACCATTTTCAATCTTCTTCAAAGAGTAAGAGAAAATATAGGGGATGACTGGGAATTTGTAAAAAAGGGGAACAAAAGAAATTATTGATTTACATGAAGGAGAGATGCATTAAAGTGACTGTGAAAATAATAAAGTGCAGCCGTGAAGATTTACAAATACTCCAAGAAATAAGTATTGAAACATTCAACGATACTTTTAAAGATCAGAATTCACCTGAAAATATGAAAGCCTATTTGGAAAGAGCATTTAACTTTAAACAGTTGGAGGAGGAATTGTCCAACGTCTCTTCAGAAATCTTTTTCATCTATTTCAATGAAGAACTGGCTGGATATTTAAAGGTAAATATGAATGACGCCCAATCCGAAAAAATGGGTGATGAGTCGCTCGAAATTGAGAGGATTTATATAAAAAACAAATCTCAAAAACATGGGCTTGGTAAATATCTGCTAAATAAAGCTATGGAAATTGCGATTGAACATAATAAAAAGAAGATCTGGCTCGGTGTATGGGAAAAAAATGAAAACGCCATTGCTTTTTATAAGAAAATGGGGTTTGTTCAAACTGGCGCACACTCTTTTTATATGGGTGATGAAGAACAAATTGATTTCATAATGACCAAAACAATGATATAAGTTTAGGGTGATATACGAATTCTTATTAATTTTTATATTGTAATTTATTCACTAATGTGTATAATGTTAACTATAATTGAATTCAAAAATGTTTTCTAGGGTTCCGCGATGTAATATCGGCTGGTCCGAGAGAAAACTCACAGTCGTCGTACTGTGCCACGGAGGGATAAAAGCCTGGGAGAAAAACTGCTGTATGCAGTATTCTCTCAGGCTTTTTTTATTGCTGCTATAAATCCATACTACATTTGCAGCATTATCAAAAAGGAGGAAGCACAGAATGAACAAGACATGGTTATCTGTTGTAATTGCGGCATTATTTGAAGTTGGATGGGTCATCGGCCTGAAACATGCCAGCGGATGGTTAGAGTGGGGGGGCACTTTAGTTGGAATTTTAGTAAGTTTCATACTCATGATTATGGCTTCCCGTACGCTTCCGGTAGGTACGGTGTATGCAGTGTTTGTCGGGTTGGGAACGGCCGGCACTGTATTGGCAGAAATTTTGTTGTTTGATGCTGAGGTACAGGGATCTAAATTGTTGCTAATCGGGGTGCTTCTGCTCGGAGTTGTAGGGCTCAAAATACAGAGCAAAGAGAAGAAACAAGGAAAAGAGGTGCACTGACGTATGAACTGGGTATTTCTAATTTTGGCAGGCGTATTTGAGATGATGGGAGTTCTCATGATTAATAAGCTCCATAAAGATCGGAATTTCCTGTCTGCTTTTTACTTGCTTGCAGGCTTTGGATTGAGCTTCTTGTTTCTATCCCTGGCCATGGAAACACTACCCATGGGAACGGCCTACGCTGTCTGGACCGGTATTGGGGCTTCTGGCGGGGCCATATTGGGCATGATCTTTTACAGTGAACCGCGTAATACCGCGAGAATTCTGTTCATTGCGATGGTACTCGGTTCAGCAGTTGGCCTAAAGCTGGTAAGCTGATTAATGATGGAATTAGACATACTGGTCATCTTAGAACAGCAGCGAACTATCTGAATGCTTATGGGCTATCATTAAATTTAAAAATAGAAAGAAAAGACCAGCGTGCAGACAAAGTATCGATAAGAAATTTTGTCTGCATGTTTTTTTTGCATTTGCTTACCCTTCTATACTCTGATCTTTAGGATCGCCGCGTTGTGTTTTCAGTTTTAGAAAATGAAGAGTCATTTGAAGTTTCAGACGAATATCACCATCGCTTAGATCAATCTCGAAAAGCTCACGCATCCTGTTGATTCGATAGAACAAAGTATTTCTATGAATAAAAAGTGTTTTAGCAGCAATATTTGGAGTGTCCACATATTGAAGATAGGCTTCAAGGGTAGGTAGCAAACTTGTTTTGTGGGCATTGTCATAAGCAATTAACTTTTGGATAACTGGATGGCAGAAGTCAGCGAGATCGTTCTGTTCCGATATGATCTTTCCAATATGCTCGCAGAGATAGTCCTCATACATATATACTGGCTTGTTAGAATTAAGTTGGAAACCAATCTCGATGGCGGTTAGGCATTGCTTATAATATTTTCGCAAAAAGGTTAAATGACTAAAGCAGTCACTCAGCGAAGCAGTTAGGCCGTTTACTTGGAGAAATTCCAGAATTCGTTTGTCTTCAGCAATGATTTTACAGGATGAATCAACGAGGGAAATGAGAAATACAATACGTCCCTGATATACGATCCAACGGCTATCCGGAAGTAATTGGATCATATGCTGTGCAACCAACTGAACTTTCCCGTCAAAAAAGCCGTTCTTCAGGTCTGTCAAGGTCAGCACTCTCAGGTAAGGTGTAAGAGTCCATTCCAGATGAGCCAGTCGCATTGCGATGACATTAGCATCATTGAGCTCGCCTGTAAGCAGTTCGGAAAGCAAAAAACTATGCATCATTCCTTGATTGCAATTATAAAAGTCGTTCTTTTGCAATTCTACCGAAACTAGCTCACAAAGAAATTGTACGAGTTCAAAATCAATATCTGTAAATTTACGATCCAGTTCCATAACACTGACCTGCGCGAATTCTATACCATGTACGTACACAAAAGCTGTTATCCAACAGTCGTTGGTCTCGGGATCGCGTGAATAATAAGGAATAAGAGCCATACGGGTCAGTTCGTACAGATTGGATTTCTTCATGCTCTCAATATTACTGTCAAGAATATAACCCAAATTTCGCTGCTGTTCGATATCAGGTCGGCTGGGGATGGGGGCCTGACACATAGCGAGTAACTTATAGCCTGCGTCGACAATGATTACCGGATTACCAAAGATGCGGGAGGCCTCGTTTGTCAAGTATTGTAAACCTTTGTTTGAGTAAAGTGCGGATATCAGAGTGTGCATATGCTCAATGAGCCGATTCTCATGAGCAAGTATAGATGAAATCTTTCCCGAAAGATCCAGCAGATCCAGTCCATTTGGCAGAAGGGTAAGACAAGTATAAGAGTCTACAAGTGCATCACAATCCTGAATGCAGAAAAGAGGAGTGTCTGTAGGAAAGTCCTTTGGCAAATCCGAAAGCTTGCCTATATAAGCTGTGTCAGCCTGGAAAATGGAACTCAACCGCAGGATAGTAAATTCACTGATTTCTTTTGTTTGCATGGCCTCTTCGGGCAAGGAAAGATAACAGTCGCTAAGTTTTCTGATTATTTTTTGAATTTTCACGAGAGCAGCCTCCAAAAGCTTTTTAATCCTTGTGCAATATTACAAAACATCGTCACTATATTGGACCATATTTAAATTCCAGCACATGGGATATAACGTTTTTATTATATATACTGAAATTATTACACGCTGCAATAAATGACACTTTAATCAAAAAATGAGTAATATTGTTTAAAATCAGAACTCTGTGAGGGAATATTTTTGGAATTATGTGAGGAAATTTATGCGAAATTAGTGGAGAAAGCTGAAACTCTCGCATGGATTTGCTTCAGGATCTATGCCTAACAAATACAAATTGCAGGAGGATATTAATGAAAATTTTAGGGATCAGTTGCGGTAGAAGGATGAGTAATTCAGAAATCCTTGTGAAGGAAGCTCTGATGGGTGCTGAAGAGATAGGTGCCGAGGTAGAGCTTATACGTCTTAATGACCTGCAAATTAAACCTTGCACCGGTTGTAATGCTTGTGTAGTCAGCCTGCTTGAAAAGTGTGGCTCAGGAGATTGTGTGATAAAGAACGATGATTATGGATTTATTGAAGAAAAAATAATGGAATGCGACGGGTTAATTGTGAGCTCGCCATTTATGAGAAGAGTCCGAGTGGACTGTTGAAGACTCTGAATGACCGGATGGGCCCTTCCCATGATATTGCCTTCCGAATGATTGCCAAGAAGCAACGCGAAGAAAGAGGAATAACTACTGGTAAAGGCCCAGATGAAAGAAGCTTTAAGCAAAGAGTGGCTTCTCTTATAGCTGTAGGAGGGAGTGAGTGGGACACACTTGCACTGCCAATGCTCCATCTTTTCACGCTGCCGATGCAAATCAATGTTGTAGACAAAATGCTGGTCAATTGGGTTGGCTTGCCTGGATCAGTAGTCTTCAAGGAAAATGAATTGAACAGAGCTAGGCAATCTGGTCGTCATGTGGCTGAAACACTAATGAACCCGAATACGGAAGCGAAATATATTGGCGAATCTGGTTTATGTCCAATCTGTCATTCCAAACTCGTTGAAATCAGGAATCATGATGATAATTATCCTGCAATATGCGGAATTTGCGGTGTAAAGGGCACTTTGGAGGTTGAACAGGGCAAAGTTAAATTCAATGTCGCGGAAGAAGATAGAGCGCATTCTCATGTTCTAATCTCCGGGAAATTCGAGCATGCGGATGAATTATATAAAGTTTCATTAAAACCTAATTCCAAGGCTGGCGAGTTGCCTGAAAGATTAAAAAAATACAAAAACTATTTATCTTATTCCAGACCTGCTCGTAATTGATATTCCGGATAAAGTGCTTATTCTTTTTTTGAAAGGCTGAGAGCGAATTTGGCTGGTAAGATGCTTGCTGAAGTAGGCATGGTTGGAGCTGGTCTAAACGGCGTCAGTTTTTCATCTTATACACTCTTTTGGTTTATAGGACCTAAGATCATTAATGATTAATTTAGTTGTTGGGAAAACTTCAAAAAGTATCACTCTGGAATATCACTTAGTTATGTAAAGACCAGTCAGATGCAATAAGTTTCTGAACATAAATCCTTTGTTGCTGTAACTAACCGCATCACCTGGATCAATCCCTAAAAATTGACCTGACACTAATCGTTAAACTCCTTCGAAAAGATTCATCAGACTAGCTCCAATACGTGAACTAATCACCTACACAGTTCTTCAGGGACTTTCATGAGGCAGCCTTTTGAGGTGCTCGTTCTTGAGAATCCCCCGTTCGGGCGTGTACTTTCGTACAATTGACTTTGATTTAGAATTTGATCCATACTTCAGATGAACGGTTGTTCAAAAAAACATTGGAGGGATTTTTCATGCGTTTGGGAGGAAAAGTTGCGGTCATTACAGGCTCAGCATCAGGAATGGGGAAAGCAATTGCAGAATTATTTGCAAAAGAAGGCGCAAGTGTTATTGTTTCAGACCTGAACATTGAAGGAGCTGAATCGGTTGCAGCAGGAATTAAATCAGCTGGCGGAACCGCCGTCGCAGTAAAAACCAATGTTGCTGATTTAAATGATATTCATGCTATGATCGATACTGCTGTTAATGAATTCGGAACTCTCGATATTTTAGTTAACAATGCGGGCGTTATGGATAACATGGCGCCTGTAGGAGATGTGGACGACGAGACATGGGATTTTATATTCGATGTTAACACAAAAAGCGTTATGCGTTCGATTCGAAAAGTTATCCCGATCTTCCTGGATAAAGGGAATGGAGTGATTATAAATACGGCATCTACGGGCGGCTTCAGCGGCGCGCATGCGGGCGCTGCTTACACTGCCTCAAAGCATGCGGTAATCGGTATTACGAAAAACACGGGGTTCATGTATGCTCAAAAAGGTATCCGATGCAATGCCATTGCGCCAGGAGCGACAGCCACAAACATTACTTCAACGATTCATAACTTAAATGAGTTTGGCGCGTCCCGAACGAAGGTTACACAAGGCGTAATTCCTCGCGTAGGGCAGGCGGAAGAAATCGCAAAAGTAGCCCTTTTCCTGGCATCAGACGAATCGAGCTTTGTGAACGGGGCTGTTATAGCTGCAGACGCGGGTTGGACGGCAGGCTTCTAATCCACTGTTTAACGAGCACACATGCTTCAAAATATATAATCATCGAAGTAAGATCCTTGCAAGGTTAAAGTAATATTCAATTGAAAGAGATGTAATGTCAAAAATAATGTTATAAAATGACAGGAGCGTTGACACACGATCCCGTCATTTTTTAGTTATATTTAGATATCATTATCATGAATGTGAGCTGCATATCGTTTTTCTCGTTTTTTGCGATCGAATAAGGAAACACTAGTCACCGCAGATCCCCGAGATTTGCGCGAATATTATCTGAATACATACTACAAGGATGTCGAGGGACAAGAACAAGGTCCCATTGAAAGTCGCTATTTTATCGGCTTTTTTATTTTATCGGTACAGTTCTTGTCCCAAGCCAAGATAATCAATAAAAAACTTACAGTGAACAAACATCAGACGAGGAACATTGACATATGAAAAAAACCATTGGATTTATTGGAGTCGGTAATATTGGAAGTATGATTGCTTGTTTTGCAGTGGCTGCAGGATATGACGCTGTAGGGGATAGGGATGTAACCAATCGTAGTAAGAGGCGATTGATTACATCCCTATTTTTGGCGTGGAGAAATCAATGTGGTCATTAGTGACTTTTCTTCAGAATCATCTGAGGAAGCTCTAGCAACAATCTGTCCATCGTGAGCGGATCATCGAAATTGTACTTGTTCTCGGTAAGAATAATACGGTCGATGCTTTTCGAGTTCCAGTATGGTAACTGCATCAGTCTTCTGTATAACCGGATCGTACGGGGATCGTTATCCATGAGAATAAAATGGGTATCGGCTTCATAGCTACAGGCATGTTCCGGTCGCGTCAGTTGAAAAGGAATGCCTGCCCGGATTAGTTCCTTCACCTTCGGAGGAGGCTGCATGCCGTCAGGGTGGTATACAGTAACTGCAAAGCCTTTCATGCTCATGATGTAGAGATTGCCCTCAACGATGGAAAACACAGCTGCTGTTTGCTTAACATCCATATGCTTCGCCAGGCCTATCCACATTTGTTTACTTGCAGCGCGATGCCGATAAATCCATTGTTGTGCAAGCTTCTGCCGGTTCATTAGCTCTGCTGTTTGCATGATTCTTGAATAGACGTGTTCATAGCGATCGATGAGCACGGTTGGGGCAATGGATGCCAATTCTTCGATCCAATCTTGACGGAAACCAGAATGAATGATCAGGTCAGGAAGAAGCTTACGTATTTTGCCCGGTTCACCCAGTAATCCAATATCCTCAATACCATTGATGGAATCCCAGTACAGACCTCTTTTACCTATGATCTCCACATCTGCGCCTATCGGCGTGATACCCAAGGACAATAGATCGCCCAGCGAATAACCAACGGCAACGATCCGTTTGTAAGGAACCTCGGGCATGAGCACGGGAGATGAGCTGACTGAAGCAGCCTCCTCGTACTGGCGGGGAGTGATCCCTTCCGTTTGTCTAAACTTGCGCGCAAAGTAACTCTCATCCTTGAATCCCACGGCTTGGGCAATCTGTGCAATCGTGTCCTCGGTCTGTAACAACAGCCGCTTGGCGTGTTTCATACGAATATCCAACACGTAGTCCAACGGTTTTTTTCCTGTAATGGACTTGAATAAGGTACTGTATTGCCATTTAGCCACACCTGCGATGCTGTACAACTGGCGGGCCGTAATGTTTTGCTGATAGTGAGATTCGATATAAGTGACTGTATGCTTCACCGCTTGAATGTTATCGGATATTTCCGTATTCCGTCGAATGTTTTCCATCAGGAACAGGAGTAGTTCCTGCAACGCAATCTGCTGTTTCAATCTCGACTCTTCGGGGACGGGAGTGGGGCGCTTCAATGAGAGGTCGAGCGTTCCTGCCAAATCAAGTAACCTTGATTCGTCAGTAATGTTCATGCGCGTCTCGTACGGAATCATGGACAGTAATTCATTGGCTGGTTTCGACTCTCCAAGCCGGTATACACTGAACACGATGACGATGGCCGCCGCGGTATTCAGCTGCGTGGCGGACGATGAAGCCCCCAATGTTTCTTCGTGCGGATCGACGAATTGAATGCTGGCCTGCGCATCAGGTGCAAGCAGTAAGACATCGTTTTTTTCGGTCTGCACGAAATGCTTCCTCAAGTGCAACACACCGGATGTCGACTTAAACACGACGAGGCGATGCGCCCCAGGCGAGCTCGGGATAAGCTGTTTGCAGGACAGCCTGCGGAAAAGGCTCACGCTTTGAGGGATGTATATGTCGTATCCTTCATTCGGCAAAAAGGAAATTTCTTTTCCGTCAATTGTTGAACGTTCCATGTTGTGCTCCTTAACCAAATGTATTTTGAACCGCGGTTCCAAGCAAGACATGCATAGACAAGTCAATTGTCGCAAGCCCGGTTCTGTTTTTTGTGCTATAAAAAATCAGAAATATATCCATTGTTCAATCATACCAAACTCCTTAACATAAATTGAAGATGATTTTCATTCTCATTAATGTTTTAGGGGGCTTTACCATGCGAAAGAGAAAAATGTTCCAAGGCATACTTGTCATGCTATTTATGCTTCTGCTTGCTGTGACAGCGGCATGTTCCAAAAAAGAGGAGGCAGCACCATCTGCGTCAGCTAACGGGGAACAGGAAAGAGCTAAAGAAATAACGGTTTCATGGATGAGGGATTTGGGTCCATCTAATCCGCACGCGTACTATCCATCACAGCTGTTCTCACAATCCATGATTTACGAACCGCTGGTTGAGTACGGCGAAGGGGGAAAAATCAAGCCTCATTTGGCCACCAGTTGGGAGATTAGCGAGGACGGCAAAGAATATACTTTCCATCTTCGGGAGGACGTCCAATACTCGGACGGAACACCGTTCAACGCCGCTAGCGTCAAGCGTAACATAGACGCGATCCTGCAAAACAAGACGACGCATAGCTGGCTGGGAACGGCCAAATTGCTGGATCACCTCGAGCTTGTTGACGAGTACACCGTCAAGCTTGTCATGTCAGAGCCGTACTATCCGGTTTTGCAGGACTTAACGACCGTGCGTCCATTCCGCTTCTTGGCCGATGCAGGCTTCCCGGAAGGGGACAATACGCTGGAAAGCATTCAGTCTCCCATCGGCACGGGGCCATGGATGCTTGAAGAATACAAGCAGGATGAATACAGCGTATTCGTGAAAAACCCGAACTATTGGGGCGAACAGCCTGAACTGGACAAGATCACGGTCCGCATCATACCGGATGCCGAAACTCGGGTACTAGCCTTCGAGAAAGGCGATCTTGATCTCATTTTCGGAGAGGGTTCCATTAGCCTTGACGAATTCACGCGCCTGCAAAAGAACGATGCATTCGAAACGGAAGTATCGGGCCCGTTGGGCACGCGAAACTTAATCCTGAATACGCAGAATGAAAAGCTGACGGATATGCGAGTAAGGCTTGCATTGCATCACGGATTTGACAAGGCTGCGATGGTCAAAGGCATCACGTCTGACGTGGAACAGCCTGCGACGCAGATGCTAACGACCGATTATCCTTACGTTAGCCAGACGTTCCCTGGATTTGCATACGATGCCTCCAAAGCAGCAGCTTATCTGGACGAGGCAGGATGGAAGGTTCCGGCATCGGGCGGTACCAGGGAAAAGGATGGCGAGAAGCTGTCGTTTGAGCTGATGTACGATACAACTGACCGCATCCAGAAAGCGATGGGCGAGACACTTCAGGCCGAATGGGCTGGACTTGGCGTTGAACTTCAGTTGACGGGACTTGAGCTGACCGAACAGACCAAACGTTTCCGTGAGGGAGACTATGACATGAACTTTTGGTTCAACTCCGGAGTGCCTTACGATCCACATACATTGGTCAATGCGGTAGCGGAGCCTACCTTTGGCGTTGCAGAGGCACATCTCAATATTGAAGGCAAGGCAGAGCTTGACGAACAGATCAGGCAAGTACTGGCTTCCGTTGACGAGAAACAGAGACAAGAGCTTTATGATCAGATTTTACGAAAAGTTCAGGAAGAATCGGTTATTATACCCCTGTCCTATATTCGTCAATATAACGTATACCAGAAAACACTGGATAACGTTTCATTTCCGGAGAGCAGATGGGATCATCCATTTAATAGCATTCACCTAAAATAAAGAAAAGGAAGGGCCACTCATGGCAGGTTATATTTTTAGAAGAGCACTGACGCTGGTTCCACTCGTGCTGTTCGCCACCTTCGTAGCTTTTGTGCTAATGAGGCTCTCTCCGGTTGATCCGGCCGAGGCGTACTTCTCGGCAGCTCATATCAAGCCTAACGAGCAAATGCTACAGGAGAAGAGGGGAGAACTGGGGCTGGACGATCCCTTTATGTCTCAGTACGTTCAATCTGCTGTTCGCATGCTACAGCTAGACCTCGGGACGTCGTACCTGTCCTCCAAGTCTGTCTGGGGAGAGATTTGGCAACGGTTGCCCGCAACGTTGCAGTTGACGGGGAGCAGTATGTTGATCGCTTTCGTAGCTGTTGTCACACTAGGGTATCTCTCGGCCGTACACGCCGGGCGGTGGGTAGATTATGCGGTGCGCATTCTTTCCTACATCGGCGCATCCTTACCGCAATTCATGCTGGGTTACTTACTGATCTATCTGTTTGCCCTCCACGGGGACTTGCTTCCCGTGGAAGGAAAGGGCACATGGCAGCATTTGATTTTACCATCATTGACTCTCTCTTTGGCACTTGTGGCAACCTATGCCCGACTGTTTCGCGAGAGTATTCTGGAGCAGATGAAGCAGGCTTACGTGGACTATGCGCATACACGAGGACTAAAGCCGCGCAGCATCATGCTCAGACATGTGGTTCGACTGGCCATCCTCCCCATCATTACCGGATTCGGTATGAATCTGGGTAGGCTTATCACGGGAACGATTGTGGTAGAACGAGTATTCTCCTGGCCCGGTTTGGGGCGGTTTTTCGTGGAATCCATTTTCAACCGCGATTTACCAGTCATTCAGGGCTATGTTTTTTTTGCTGCATGTCTTTACTTATGTACAAGTCTCCTAACCGATCTTCTGCACATGGCTGCTGATCCGAGGCTTTCCTTGCAAGAAAGGAGCAGGTAGGAATATGAAATTGAAAAGTTTGTTTTTTGGCAAGCGGCTGGTCGTAGGCTTGTGCCTGTTCTTTTTGTGTGTTTGCGCAGTAACAGCTATCTTTGCTCCATGGATAGCTCCCCATGATCCGAATCAGATACGAATGGCTGACAAGCTCGTTCCATCCTCGGCTGAGCATTTACTGGGTACCGACCATTTGGGCAGGGATGTGTTGTCCAGACTCATCTATGGTGTCCGGAGTACGTTTGGACTGGTGTTGGGTGTCTTTTCCATATCTGTGCTGGTTGGTGTATCGATTGGCATGTTATCCGGTTACGTAGGCGGTTGGCTGGATCAGCTATTAATGCGGATTTGTGACGGCATGCTTGCATTTCCGAACCTCGTCCTTGTGCTTGGCATCGTTGGTATGCTTGGACCAGGGATATATCAGGTCATTATTGCACTGCTGCTGGTACAGTGGGTGTACTATGCACGTATGACCCGGGGTCTGGTGTTGCATCTGCGTTCCGAGCCGTATTTACTGGCTGCCCTCATTTGCGGTTCCAGCCGATTAGCGATCCTGAGAAGACACGTTTTCCCGCATATTTTCCCGCAAATTGTGGTGATCGGTACGCTAGAGATGGGGTGGGCCATCATGGATATTTCAGCTCTTTCCTTCCTGGGACTCGGCATTCAGCCGCCTACCGCGGAATGGGGAGCGATGATTAATGAAGGACGCGGCTATTTGCGCGAACACCCTTCCCTAATGCTATATCCGGGATTGTGTATTTTACTTGTAGTCACCGCGTTCAATGTACTGGGGGAGTCGCTCTCCCAACTGCTCGGCGTAAAGAAAGTGAAGGAGAGGAGCACCCGCAATGTTCGAAGAACATCACGTCAGATCGGCAACCCCTGAACCATTGCTTGCACTTCATAATGTCTGTGCCGATGTGATCGAAGACGGCGCTTCTCAACGATTGCTGCATGATGTTTCGTTTTCGTTGCAGCCTGGACGCGTCGTAGGTCTTGCAGGACAGAGTGGCAGCGGCAAAACGCTAACCTGCCGATCGATTCTTCAGCTACTCGATCCTGCCATCCGCATAAACGGCAGCATCAGACTGAGAGGTGATGAACTGAACGGCATGACTGAAGAGCAGTTACGCACCATTCGCGGAAATGATATTGGATATATTGTTCAAGATCCAATGAATGCACTGGTTTCTGTTCATACCATCGGAAGCCAGTTTGTCGAAACGATCCGCACACATGCCCGGTGTAGTAAAACGGATGCGTTGACACTGGCTGTGCAGGCACTTGAAAGTGTAAGGCTGCCTGATCCGCTGGAACTTCTCAAACGATATCCGTTCGAGCTTAGCGGAGGCATGCTGCAACGCGTGTTGATTGCGCTAACGATGTGTCTGTCACCCTCCATCGTCATTGCGGACGAGCCCACCACAGCCCTCGATACCATTAATCAATACCATGTATTGGAGGAACTAGAGAGACTGCGGATGAACCAGGACGTTGCCATCCTGCTTATTACGCATGATCTTGACGTCATCGCAGAGATGGCAGACGAGGTCATCGTGATGCATGAAGGACGGATCGTGGAACATAACGACGTATTATCCATATTCAATCGACCACAACATTCCTATACACAAGAATTGCTACGCAGTCGGTTGAATGAATGAACGGAGGGAAGAATAATGGCACTGCTAGAACTTTCTGGCGTCACTCACACGTATGATTCTGCGAACAACTCTTGGTGGAAATCGAAACAGAAGTTGCAGGGAGCTGTCGTGAAGGATATCTCCATGACGCTGGAGGCAGGACAATGCATCGGTTTGTTGGGGGGGAGCGGTGCAGGCAAGAGTACACTCGGCAAAATCATGCTTGGCTTGCAGCGCCCTCAACGGGGCTCAGTACTTGTTGATGGTAAGGATATGTATGCTTGCGACAATCGAACGAAGAAACAGTTACGGAAGCATGTACAGGCCGTATTTCAGGATTGTTATTCTTCGGTAAATCCCAAGATGACGGCAGCACAAATCATCGGGGAGCCCCTGGACAATTTCGAGCGACTAACGAATGGGGAAAAGGATTACCGTATCGGCGAAGCTTTGGACATCGTCGGACTACCTGCAAGTGCCATGAACAAGCTGCCAAGACAATTCAGCGGTGGACAACTACAGCGCATTAACATTGCACGCGCCATGATCTCCAGACCCAGCTTTATCGTGCTCGATGAAGCTGTCAGCAGCTTGGATATTGCCAACCAGGTACATATTATCGATGTTTTACGCGATTTAAAGAAACAACGGGATATGTCCTACGTATTCATCACGCACAACCTGAAGGCTGCTTTTGCACTATGTGACCGATGGACTGTATTAGATCAGGGTAGCTTATGCGGTAGCTTCTCGACGATAGCCGAGATGAAGGTATCCAGGGAACCAGCAGTTAAGCAGTTGTTAGACGCCTCATTATCCGGACATCCGGAGTTGGGTACAATTCGGAAGGATAGGCCTTTCTATGTTGACGCAGGGCAGCGTAAAGGCGCCTGGGCATGAATCGGAGCAAAGATTTGCCATACGCTCGCAACGGTGCATTTTCCCCCGTGTTGCTACGCCTATATACCCTCACTTTTTTGTTTTATAGTGCTAACGCCTTCGTTCAGATGATATTGCCTCTCTATACGCAAAGCATTGGCTATGGAAACGACAAGATCGGTATGATCGTGGGGATGTATTTGCTAGTTAGCATGCTGCTGCGACCATGGGCGGGAATCGTCGTTGAACGATTCGGGATTGCCCGCATTCTACGTTTTATTCTGGCGGGGCATCTGTTAGTTTTGCTATTGTTTGTATGGCAAGGCAACGTTTCTTACATTATTGTCCGGGGTTTGCAAGGCGCTGTCGCCGCATTCTTTTCGTTGACCGTGCAAATGGCTGTTATGGACCTGTTGCCCGAGCGTGACCGTGCTCAGGGATTATCTCTATACTTGTTGTTTGGTTTGCTACCCTCGGTTATGATGCCTGCACTGGGATGGATCGCCTGGGAAAAAGCTGGACTGAACGGATTTTACGCAGGACTTTTGGTTTTGGGCGCATTGACGCTCATCTCGGGCTATGGAACAGGAAGAGCCACGCAGCACATCAAAGCGGCAAAGCGTCCCGCGGAGCAAACGATAACCAAGCATGAAATAGATAGAAGCGCACGATCCACGCTCTGGAACCGTCACTTCATGCTAAGCAGCCTCGTGATGATGAGCGCAACGATTGGGTTTGGCGCGGTAACGGCGTTTCTTGCCTTGTATGTGATACAGACCGGAATCGGCAATGCGGGGGTGTTTTTTGCTATTCAATCGGGCGTGATCGTGACAGCAAGATTTGCTTTCCGTAAGAATCTGCCTTCGGACGGGAACTGGCATTCCGTATATGTCGGCATGCTGTTGGTTTCGCTCACGATAGGTCTGGCACTTGTAGCTTTTGCCCCAGTAACAGGTAATGCATGGATGCTGTACGGGGGCGGTGCGATGATCGGCTATGGCATAGCTAATGTGTATCCTGTGCTTGCCGCTTACCTGAGCATCACACTCGGAAAAGAACGTCGAAAAGTATGGATGGGGTTATTTATCTCCATGTCCGATTTTGGAACCGTGATTGGTAGTCTCGTTCTAGGCCTGGTGGCAGACTCCGCCGGTTACAGAGCCATCTTCTGGATTTCTGCCAGCGTTTCTCTCTGCGTTGCCTTGTTTGTTGCCTTGAGTAGCCGCTGGATGAAGGCCCAGCCGTAAGATTAAGAGAACATACACTTACCTGATCAAGAATCGAGTTTAGCATTGGCATCGTTGAGAGATGGCAAGCTGCCAGTCATCGGTGTAAGTTAGATATCGGGTAGGGCTTAAATCGTTCTTGGACGATTTAAGCCCTGTTTTGTTCGTCGGCAAATAAGTCTTGAACGTTCTTGAAGTGAATATCGCTAAGAACGCTCGATATTTTTTCTATGGATAAACGGTCCTGTTTTTGAACCCAGTAATGAATAATGCCTGTTATACCAGAGAGCAAATATTCAAGCAAAATCTCGAATCGTTCCAGGGTAGAATTTAGCTACTTTAGAGAAACTAACCATTCGTGAAGTGGAGAATTTTTTATCTTTTTTGGAGTATCAACTCGACAATACTAAGCTAACCATTAACCGTAAATTGTCCTCACTAAAATCCTTATTTGATTACTTACAGAATAAAGCTGAAATAAGTGACCTAGAGCCATATATCCAGCGCAATGTTATGGCCAAAATGGATTTAAATGTAGTTAAAGAAAGCCAAGAGACGATTGCCAATCGTATTGATGGGAAAATTCTCAGAGAAGACGATTTTGAGTCGTTTAGGTTATTTGTAGCCCATGATTACGGAAAGATTAATAAAGAGAATAAACATATTTTCAATTTCCATCAATTTAATCGTGAACGAGATACAGCCATTGTTTCCCTCATTTTAGGATCCGGTCTTAGGCTCTGTGAGGTTGCAGGCATTAACCTTGAAGATCTGGATATGAATAAAGCTTTAGTAAGTGTTATCCGTAAAGGTAATAAAGAACAATATGTGTATTTCAGCAAGCAAGCTTTACTGGATTTAGAAAATTATCTGCAGATCAGAGAATCAAAATATAAACCAGAGAAAACTGAAAGCTTTTTGTTTATTGCTGCTCTATAGGTCGTAAAGGAAAAAGCCGACGCTTAACTCAGCGATCTATAGAGAAACTGATCGGAAAATACGCTACAGCTTTTGGAAAGCCAGCTTTAACCGTGCACTCTCTGAGGCATTCATTTGCAACGCGTTATCATTTAGAAAACAATGATGTGCCTAGATTGAAAAACCAATTAGGACATTCCTCAATACAAACGACTATGATTTATACTCATTTAACTGATGAAGAAATGAGGAAAGCAGTTAATAATATGGATAAGTAATAAAGCTTCGTCATGTAATCACACAAACTTTGTCCCTTTCGAGGAGAATGACACAAAGTTTACCCTGTTCAAGGGGGAATGACACAAAGCTTCTCTATAGCGACTTAGTACCAGCTGTCATTGAGTGAAATAGGGGATAAACTTGTTGTCAATGTACAATTCTTTAGCACGTAAGAATCAAAATGAATATCGCTTTTTATTTGTGCAATCCAATGGAAGTCAATTACAAGATACCACTAAACTTGTTGAAAAAGAAAATATCAAGCCCTCTATAGATTCAACTTATACGTTTGGGGACATTAACAAAGCGTTGATTAAAGTGTCGACGGGTCACTCCCAAGGCAAAGTTGTTGTGACCTTCTAAATAATAATCGAGTCCCGCTTCATCCGGCATTTTGGCCATTGCAAAATAGCTGTAACCCGCTCAGCCGCTTCGATCCTTCGCTTGTGCTGTTCCGCAATCAATTCGCCCAGCGAATAAATGTTTTCCATCCATATTTGACATTTTGGGCAGCCTTTCTTTTAGTTAATTAATAGAGCAGGAACAGCGGTACGAAAGGCAGGATACCGAGAATAATAATCGTCGTCGTTTCTAAGGCCGCCTTTTACCCGAATATGAGTCATGATACTGTAATACCCAAAAGGAGTGCGCCGACTGCGGCAAAGCCGCTTTTCCAGAATCCCGCGTCTGTTAATTCTACAGAAACATGGCTGCCAATAATCCTTGTATAATCCATATTGTAATTGTCATTTTTTCTCCTTATTTATTAAAAACAATCGGCATTTTTTTGTATATAGGCAGATTTACAAACAAAATCGTACAAGCATTTCGCAACGTTTTCCCGAGATACATTCATGCCTGACTTCGTATCACCGAACGAAATTCCATAGCTCTTGCCGTCTTGTTTGATATTCGGATTGATAATGCGTACGACAGTCCATTCTATGTTTGATTTGTGAACGGTCTTCTTTTGCTTTCACGGTAGGCGTCCCCAGTGTGACAAAACGTTTTTTATTTAAAGCCTGCATGGTTTGAATGATGGTTTCATGAGCCCGGGGATCGACAAATCCTTCACTTTTCTGGATTTATCCTGCGCCGGTCCAAGCGCGCTGATCACGGCGTCTGAATTTGTAAACGTATCTTTCATTTTGCGGTGGTCATCCAGGCTACCGACAACCACTTGTAAATTCGGGTGATTTTCAGGCAGAGCATCCGCTCTTCTTACATAAGCCACTACCTGGTCGCCGTGTGTTAAAGCTTCTTTTACGACCAACTTTCCTATAGCGCCGCTGGCGCCAAAAATTGTAATTATCATAACGTAGCCTCGTCTTTCATACATCTATTATTTCTACAACACTTGTTGTATAGTTATATTGTAAGTACTGGTAGCTACTGTTCAACCGATAAAATTACGTTTTTATCGGATATACGACATATGCAGTGAAATGTCTAAAAAGTGGAGGTGAGATGAGATGACGGAAAACAGGCTCGATCCACGTTTTGTACGTACACGCAGATTAATTATGGATGCATTTCTTCTCCTCTCAACGAAAAAGGATTTTAAGAATATCAGTATTAAAGACATTACATCAGAAGCAACGATCAACCGTGCCACCTTTTACTATCATTTTATGGATAAATACGATCTGCTCGAAAAAACACTGGAAGAACATCTAATGACGAACGTAATGAGAGAAATTTCAATACATGACCAGCTCAATGAAACGACGCTTGCCAGTGTATTTATGTCGGTTACTCAATTTCAATCTTCGCTGGCTTCCCAATGTCGAAAAAGCTTTGAATCATTTACTTCTGTAATAGAAGCGATAATTAAGAAAGAACTTGAGCAAGTATTTTTCGAGATGATGATGAATCAGAATGCAGGAGTCCGTGAGGAATCCGTTCGAATTGCATCTGTAATGTTAAGCTGGAGCATTTACGGGGCGGCCGTTAACTGGCAATATAACGATACAAGGCCAACTGAAGAATATATCCAATTGGTGATACCTTATCTTTCTCAAGGGCTGAAATTTTTTATTGAGGAAGGTGTACGTTAGTTGTTCAATCAGACAAAGTAACGCTCTCTCTAAGAGAGATCTTCTTATGCCGAACAGTCTTTATTAAAGGGGAACTTAATCTAGGGACATATAGTCAACAAACAGGTCATTATGCTAACTGGGTACGTTAGTTAATAAAGCAGCGGCAGTCTAGTAGTCTTGTTCTACAACAGTGCAACAGGGGTTCCGTTCATCACGACCTACACGCGGCTAGAGGTGATCCACTGGCAGATTTGTATGAGTAAATAGCCGCCGAAGAAAAGGCCCAAGCTACATACCAGTGGCTGATTGACAAGACGGATGATGTGGATCTGTAAGACAGCCTCAAGTTTCTGCGGGAGCGGGAGATTGTGCATGCGCTGCGGTTTAAGGAGTCGGTGCAGATTATTATTGAATATACGGGAAAGAAAAAGGTATATATTCTTTAGCAGAACGAATTGAGAATATTTAAAGCTTATTATCAGTTCCAATTCAGTTTAAATAACCAATAATAACTAAACAGAGAAAAGGTGTGTTCATATGAGTACAGCAAATCGCGGAATCCACATTGGTCCTCCCCGTTTTAAAATAGCCGTTCATTCTGTCGTATGGCTAGCAAAAAGTAACAGCGTTTTATCTAGTGCAATGATTGCGAGTCAAGTTAAATCGCATGCTACATTCATGAGAAGAGTCATGCAGTCTTTAACCATTGCAGGTATCGTGGAGTCAAAAGGTGGACGTGAGGGGGGCTACATTTTACGAAAAGCTCCCAGTCTAATTACTTTAGGTGATATTTATTATGCAGTAAATACGGATATATCAGAATCTGATTTTGATATCGATTGTGGAGATGCCGCTAAACAGCTTGATCTTGAATTGGAAAAAATTCTGTATGAAACTGAACAGCACACTATAAAATATTTGAGTCAGTTTACAATCGATGATGTCGCTAACCGTATAGATTTACTTTAATTAGTAAAAAAAATAAAAAAACAGGCATAAATTTGTAATGTGCTGTTTCAAAGATGCATCTCAAAAGCTTTAACCAATGATGCTGCCTTAGTGGTTAAGAGTTAAAGATGTCGCCATATTGGCGACTTTTTATTTTCTTGCTGGATTTTGTTATAACAGTACACTGATCGCTCATCCCCACAATTGCGCATACTTGCAACTATTGTATA
The DNA here is from genome assembly GCF_037975315.1 of Paenibacillus sp. FSL P2-0322. Classification (NCBI taxonomy): domain Bacteria; kingdom Bacillati; phylum Bacillota; class Bacilli; order Caryophanales; family Paenibacillaceae; genus Paenibacillus; species Paenibacillus sp. FSL P2-0322. The sequence goes on from NZ_CP150243.1 coordinate 2,946,915, forward strand.
TAGAGAACAGCACTGGTATGGTAATACCTGTTAAAGTATTAAAGGATACTACCAGAATAGACCCGTTCCCAATATCTTTTAGATAGTCATATAAATTTTGATGGTAAGTTCAATCAATAGACGAAAGTAAGTTATTTAAAACCCTAGTTGTAAGAAAAATGTTTAAAAGTATACCTTCTCATCGATCACGGTTAGTCATCTATAGATGTATTCAGATGATAGATATATATGGTTACGAATACTGTGAAAGGGCTCCCCCTCAAAACGCCATTGCTCCTACTGACCAAACAATCAGGTGTCACTCCTGTACTACAACGTTATAAAGCATATTTTGTAACCTAACATTCGTACAGAAATAGAACTTGAGATTAAGGAATAAATGAATTATAATGTGCTCATCGCAGTTGCATTTAAAAGTTTTAAATGTGCTTAAAAAAGGCACAATATGAAATGGACTGAGATAAATATCTTACTATAAGGGAGAAATTACTATGTCCAATGTACTTTTTATTAAAGCGAATGATCGTCCAGCAGATCAAGCAGTAAGTGTTCAGATGTATGAGACTTTTCTCAAGACTTATAAAGATACCCATTCGTCTGATGTAATTACTGAACTTGATTTGTTCGTAGAGAACCTTCCTACTTATGGGAATACTGTGATCACAGGCATCTATAAATTAAGTCAAGGTTATGAACTTACGGCAGAAGAGTTGGAAGCCACAACAACGTCCAATCGTTATCTGGATCAATTCCTTGCCGCAGATAAAGTAGTCATTGCCTTTCCACTCTGGAACACCATGGCACCTGCACCGTTGGTCAACTACATCGCTCATATCTCCCAGGTTGGCAAAACATTTAAATTTACTGCTGAAGGTCCTGTTGGTCTTGCCGGTGATAAAAAAATCGCATTGCTAAGCGCACGTGGAGGAATGTACTCGATAGAGCCGATGGCATCCTTCGAATCAGCGGTTAAACCAGTGAAGATGAATCTTGGCCTTTTCGGAATTCAAACTACCGATGTTATTATTGAAGGACATAATCAGTACAAGGATCGTGCAGAAGTGATTGTAAAAGAAGGACTTCAAGAAGTGGCCAAAGTAGCATCAACGTTCTAAGACACTTTCCAGGAAGGCTTTACCTGTTTGGCACCAGCGGCTCTATTGGGCAAATGTTGATACGGCAAGCACTTGAGAAATGTGCTCTTGTAAGGCCTATATACGCAAATCTGCAAGCCTATTCTAGAAGATAAGAAATATAATTTTGCAAACACTATTTAAACGTAAAGGCAGCCGATTATCGGCTGCCTTTACAAATTTAACGTGATCTCTTCGATAAATTGGCAAATGGGACTAAAGAAACGGTCGGCATGTAACTTTTAATAACGCTATTCGTGTCTTTCGGAGGAAATTTAGGATTAACCACTAAAACAAGAAGGATAGAGATGAATATGAACAGATGTAGAGGACAAGGACGTATATCTAATGGAATCCACACTGGCGCTTCAGCCCGGCAGGGAAGATAAAAAGCTTTTATAAAGGCCGTGGGCATTTGTAATCATGAAAAGGGCAAGCTCGAGAGCAAATCATTTTTCTGACGGATGTACTGGAGAGAACGCTTGAGTAAGCGTAGGCATATTTCCGGAACAAAAATTGATACAGATTTTAACCGTTCTCTCTAATGATAATTTTCATCACAAGCCTTGTTTTTTAGATCCGCATACAACTGACAATAGAGCTTCATTAAAGCGAAGACATTCTTTAGGAAGCATGAAAACAGTCAGCAAAAAAAGCGTTTCAAACATAATTGAAACGTTTCCATCTTAGTGTTATTATAATTTTCATAAAGAGAGATAGGGGGAGGGAGATGCCAAGTATTAAAGATGTAGCTAACATAGCTGGCGTAGCTGTGGGAACGGTGTCCCGCGTTATTAACAACTCGGGCTCTGTAAAACCAGAAACACGCAGGAAAGTGGAGAAAGCTATACAAGAACTGAATTATTTTCCTAATGAAGTCGCTCGAAATTTCAAGATGAGGAAATCCAAGATGGTAGCCTTGCTGCTTCCAAGTATCTGGCATCCTTTTTTTTCTGAACTGGCTTATTACATTGAGGATGAGTTGGATAGGGAAGGCTTTAAGCTCATGTTATGTAATAGCGGCGGCAAGCCCGAAAAGGAACTATATTATCTGGATATGCTACGGCAAAACAAAGTGGCTGGTATTGTCGGCATTACTTACAATGATATAGAGAATAGCGTAAGCAATGACATTCCGATTGTAAGTATTGATAGGCACTTCAACAAAAAAATTACCTGTGTGACCTCCGATAATTATGAGGGAGGGCGTCTGGCTTTGAGGGAGCTTGTTAAAGCGGGAGCCCAGAAACCGGCTTTTATGGGGAGCGTCACTTCCGTTTTCAGTGAAACCATGAATCGGAGAAAAGGTTTCATTCATGAAGCGCAAACATTGGGAGTCGAATATGTAATCTACGAGAAGCCCGACCCTATAGTGGACGACGATGCCTATTTTAACGAGTTCCTAAATGAGCACCGCGATGTGGACGGCATTTTTGCTATTACCGATATGTTAGCCGCCAGCTATATAGAAAGAGCACGCAGGGAGGGCATTCGCGTTCCAGAGGATGTAAAGGTTATCGGCTACGACGGGATTCAGGATCATCCTTATTTTCATCCGATATTGTCTACAATCAGGCAGCCAGTGGAGGAGATGGCACGTATGACAATCAGATTACTTTATAAGAAAATCGAAGGTGAAACTTTAGATCAGCAAGTGTATCGTCTCCCCGTTGTCTTCAAGCAAGGCGAAACTACATGATTTTATTGAAAAATATTAGCCTCATTCTTTCGATTCATAGTGTGGATCTACTAACTGACGTTTTTCTTACAGCAAATTGGAAACGTTTCAAAAGTGAAAACATCCTAGTTCAAGAAAGGGGGTGTAATGGTGAATTCAAGAACTAGCGAGTCGGATCAAGCTTTCCTGAGACGTTGCCTGTCTTGCTGCATCGCCACTATCTTTAACCATTCAAACTTCAAACTTTTTTCTTTTGGCAGAAGAAAGATATCTTAGTTCTTCCCGATATTTCGCCACGGTTCTGCGTGATAAATGCAAACCTTCCTTTCCCAGCAGGGTAGTAATAGCCTGATCCGATAACGGTTTTTGCTTGTCCTCATCATCTATCAAATTTTTGATACGCTTTTTTGCACTCTCCGATGAAGCAGCATCTCCGTCCGCTGACGTCAAGGAGGAAGTAAAGAAGAATTTGAGTTCGAACAATCCGCGAGGCGTCTGTATAAATTTATTACTGACCGCCCTGCTGACCGTGGATTCGTGTAAGCCCGTCTTTTCGGCAATCTCCTTTTGGGTGATTGGTTTGAGGAAAGACACGCCATGCTCAAAAAAATCCTGCTGCTTTTCCACAATGGCCTTGGCAACCCGTAGAAGGGTCAGCCGACGTTGCTTCAGGCTATTGATCAGCCATTTTGCCGTATTCATCTTCTCATGGATAAAAAGTTTGGTTTCACTATTCGGTAGATCCCGCATCATTTGCTGGTAAAAAGGGTTGATCTCAACCCGCGGCGCACTAATGTCATTAATCAGGACAAGATATTCGCCGTTGGCTTTTTCGACCGTGATATCTGCTATGATGTATTGCTGCTCTTTATGAGCAAATGCTGCGCCCGGGCATGGATTTAGCTTGCGAATTCGATCGGCCATCTGTATAACCTCTCGCCTACCGATTTCAAGAGCATCCGCAATTTTTTGTATCCGATTGTTTGCCAGATCAGCCAGATGGTTGCTTACCATTCTGACTATGCATTCATCATCCATGCCAGCAAGCTGGAGCTGGAGAAGAAGACACTCTTCCAAGCTGTAAGAGGCGATCCCCGGTGGATCAAAACTCTGTATCACCAAGAGCATATCCTCAATTTCGGCTATGGGAACGTCCACTAGTGAGGCGACTGTTGGAACATCAAGTTCTAAATATCCCATTTCGTTCAAATTGCCAATGAGGTACCGTGCCACCATACGCTGTGAATTTGTAAGCCCACATACCAGTCCAAGCTGCCTGTTCAGGTGTTCAAACAGGGTATCATTCGGATTGGGGACAAAGTCCAGAAATGTAACGGGGGTTGCTCGCTGGACCGATGGATATTTTTCTCCGCCACGATAATGTTCAATCAGCTCTCCCTGATCTTTCTGTGAAAACTGCTCTGCTTCTTCTTTGATACCGCCAATGGACATATTAAACTCCGGCAAATCAATGACTGGATTATTGTTCGCCTGTTCATGCAGAAAGGATATTAAATCAGCCGAAGAATATTGCAAGATCGTGATTGCTTGTCGCAATTCGGGCGTCATAACCAGCTTGAATCCTTGTTCCTGTTGTAATCCATATCGTATCATTGACTTATTCAAACTCCTTTTCCATACATTTCCGGCACAAATTCACAGTCAGTCATTTATGAAAGATCTACTTCTCTATGCCTATGCAATTCTCCTGCCTAGATGTTAACGTTACCGAGTAATTTTATCTGATAGAAACGATTCAAAACAAGCCAAAGCTTGTCGTAATAAGTAACAGTTATTATGTGTGTTGTATTTTTGGTTATATACACTATCTTTCTTGTATACTCATTCATTGAATAACAAAATACACTGGAGCTGGAGGAATCATTTATGGAAACTTATAAAATTGTCTGCATTGATATTGACGGGACGCTGCTTAACTCGGCGCATCAAATCACGGAAGCAACCAAAGAAACCATTCTCCAGGTTATAAATGATAAGCAGATTCCAGTGGTTCTTGTCTCTGCGCGAATGCCAAAAGCAATTATTCCATTGCAGAAGCATCTTGGTATTTCGGAGCCTCTCATATGCTACAGTGGGGCACTTGTTATAGATAAACACGGGAACAAGCTGAACACCCGTTATATAGATAAGCAAATGACACAGCGTTTGCTTGACAGCCTGGCTGCCTATGATCTTCACGTAAGCCTGTATAAGGATGATGAGTGGTATATTGAGCAATTGGATGCATGGGCGCTTCAAGAACGTGACATCACCAATATCGAGCCTCGCATTTATAGTTTTTCTAAGCTTACCAATGGTTGGAGGGAAGAGACTGATGGAACCAGTAAAATTTTGTGCATGGGTGATCCCGAAGAGATCAGACGCGTCCTTCAAGTATTGCGACCCGTATACGGCGAAGAAGTAAATCTCTACTTATCCAAGCCTACTTATCTGGAAATCATGTCAAAAAAGGCTTTCAAAACCGCAGCCATTCAAATTCTGCTAAAAGAGTACCAACTGAAACAAAGCGATTGTCTGGCTATTGGTGACAACTACAATGATATCGACATGCTGGCCTTTGCGGGACTTGGCATTGCCATGGAAAATGCTCCCCTTGAGGTCAAAGCTGTTGCCAACACCGTTACTCTCTCGAATGACGAGGATGGAGTAGCTCATGCGCTGAAAAACCATATTCTGTTCCCTAAATAAGCAGGTTGAAATCAATTTCCAATGACTGATTCAGGCTGGAGGAATACAGGTGAAAAGAATAGATAAGATTTTAGAGTATATTGCCGAAAGCACCAAGAAAATTTCCAAAGAGGCTTTATTTGCGGGGGAAGGGATTACGGCTGCGGAAATTGCTGATGATCAAAAGATGTTGAGAAACAATGTGAGCAAAGAGTTGAATAATCTGCTGCGTGACGATCTAATCCTTAAAATCAAAGGAAGACCGGTCAGATTTCTGCACAAGCAGATTATCGAGGACACCTTTCGGGTTCAGCTGAAAGAGAAACAAATTGAGGTCAAAAGCATCAAAGAGGTATTGCTGCCTGACGAACAGGTCGATCCGTTCCATGCCTTGATCGGTTTCAGGGGCAGCATGCGTAACCAGGTTGAGCAGGGGAAGGCAGCGATTCTGTATCCTCCTAGAGGTCTGCATACCCTGATAGTCGGGCAGACGGGTGTTGGAAAAACTATGTTTGCCAGGTTGATGTACCATTATGGCAAGTATATGAAGCGGTTTTCAGAGCATGCGCCATTTATCGTTTTTAACTGCGCTGATTATTTCAATAACCCCCACTTGCTACTTTCCCACATCTTTGGTCACGTTAAAGGGGCGTTTACAGGCGCTGATCATGAAAAAGCAGGGCTGGTGGAGAAAGCTGACGGAGGCATCCTGTTTTTGGATGAGATTCACCGTTTACCCCCGGAAGGCCAGGAAATGATTTTCTATTTCATGGATACTCACACCTATAACAAATTGGGCGAAACGGATCGAAAAAGAGATGCGAGTGTGTTATTGATTGGAGCTACGACGGAGGATCCCGGATCATCCATGCTAAAAACCTTCATTAGGCGCATACCCATCACAATCAATATCCCTTCCCTTCAGGAACGTGCTATTGAGGAGCAAATGCTGATTTTGAAGCATTTGTTTGCTAACGAGTCCAATAGGGTAAACAAGCCGATTAGGATTGAACCAGAGGTAGTAAGAGCACTGATCGGCAGCGTCACCTACGGCAATATCGGCCAGTTAAAGTCGAACATCCAACTGGTATGCGCTAAAGGTTTTTTAAACAGCATACATGAAAACAAAGAAGAAATAGGACTTGATTTTAAAAACCTGCCGGGAAATATCCGAGATGGTTTGTTTAATATTGATAAAACGCAATATAAGATGAAGGAAATCGGATGTATTTCCTCGTGCCTATACATTACTCCTGAAGGAAGAAAAGCTTTGGATGAAGAGGTTGTTTCCGAGCTGCCGTTTAACCTTTACAAACTAATTGAAGACAAGATTGGCATGCTGAAGGAAGAAGGGCTAGACGACGCCTACATCCACAGATTTATTGCTACGGATGTCAATATCCATATTAAAAGCTTTTATAACCGTTTTTATAACACCAAGGGGAGCAGGGAACGAATTCTGAAAATTGTGGACAAAGACATCCTTGAATTCTCCGAGCAGATTAAGGAAATGGCCAAAAAGGAACTAAACCGAATTTACAGCGAGAGATTCGTGTATGCTTTCAGTCTTCATTTAAGCGCCTTTTTCAAGCGCACCAGAGAGAAAAAATACGGTGATGCACGAATCTATGAACCGATGAATGAACATGATGAAGAGTACAGACTGGCCCAGACTATCAAAAGTTTGATCGAGTCTAAGTTTGGTGTACATGTACCGGAGGCCGAAATAACTTATATGGCGATTCTTCTGAAATCTGTTGAGGAAGAACGACAGGGTAGTGTGGGAATTATTGTGGCAGCACACGGTACCAGTACAGCGAGCAGCATCGTCGGCGTCGTAGACAGCTTGCTGGGCAGTTCTAATCTTTGCGCTGTTGATATGCCTCTCGATGTCAGTCCTAGGGAAATTTTGGAGCTTATTATCGATAAAGTAAAGAGCATTGACCGTGGTAGAGGCGTGTTGCTGCTGGTTGATATGGGCTCTTTGCTCAATCTTGAAGAAACTATTATGGAACGTGTTGGAATCAATGTAAAGACTATTGATATGGTTTCAACTCCGCTCACGCTGGAGGCTGTCCGAAAGGCCAGTGTTTTTGACATGGGGATAGAGGAAATATACCAATCGCTAAAGGATTTCAGGGGATATAACAATAGCAGTGCCGCAGTGAAAGTAGTGCATAAGGCAATTGTGACGGTTTGCTCCTCCGGCAAAGGTGCAGCGGTCAAATTGAAAGAGTTTGTAGAGAAAATTGTCTGCGATTTGACGGATGAGGAAATACTTGTTGTCCCGGCAAACGTAAGGGAGTTGGATAAAGTGGTCCAGGATATGCGGTCTAAGCGAACAATTCTTGCTGTGATTGGAGTAAAACGGCCAAGCGAGCCGGAAATCCCGTTTATTCCTTTGGAAAAGCTGATTGAAGCAAGCGGTGAGCAGACATTGAGAGAGCTACTGCTGAATAACAAACAGATCCCTGCTGTGGATCAAAGTGTAGTCGTCAGGGAGTTATGCGAGGAAAGTCTGAAAGAATTTATGACTTATTTGAATCCCCACAAAATTCTGGGAATGGTGATGAGATTTGTGCAAGAGCTGGAACTTGGATTAGAAGTCAAATTTGATTATGCAACAAAAGTCCAAATTTCTACTCACACAGCTTATGCGCTGGAACGTATGGTTATTCGCGATGGACTTGTTTATCAGGGGGAAGTGAAACAGCTCGACCAGCACATATTCGAGGTGGTAAACCGTTCATGCAGCATATTTGTTTCTGGTATGAATCTTACTCTTTCTGATGACGAAAAATATTATATTTGCGAAATGTTGAGCGAAGTATATAACTTTATTCCACAGTAATGGCCAAAGAGTATAAAACGCTTTCATATGTGTATGAAAGCAGTGGAGATTGATAAATAATGATCTGTTCAGACTGGAAAAAACCTCCGACGCAACGGGGTTTTTTTTGTTGTTTACAAAATTCCCTCTGATCTATACAGAAGTTTGGCACAGAACTTGCATCATAGATATATGTGGAGAGAAACAAAGGGGGTGAGACAGATGATCGGTGTAATTGTTGGGACACACGGGAAATTTTCTGAAGAAATACTGAGGTCAACAGAAATGGTTTTCGGCCAATTGGATAATGTGGCAGGTGTTACGTTTGAACCAGGTGAAAGTGTCAGCGGACTTGTAGAGAAATATAAGGCTGCGTTGGCATCGCTGGATTGGACGGACGGTGTTATCTTCCTTGTTGATCTATTCGGCGGCAGTCCTTATAATGCTGCCAGCCGAATTGCAGTTAACCATGAAAAAATGGATATTGTGACAGGAGTAAACCTGCCAATGATCGTTGACCTTCTTGCAAACAGAGGGATTGAACAAGTAGAGAATTTGGTAAATCTAGCGATACATGCGGGGCACGATTCCATGATGTCTTTTCGTGCCATTCGAAACAGTCAATTAGAGGAGGAATTATAGAATGGAAATTGCATTAGTTCGTATTGATGACCGTCTGATTCACGGTCAGGTGGCGACCGTTTGGGTGAAAGAAGCGAAGTGCAACAAGATCATCGCGGTTAGCGATGAAGTCGCAGCGGATACATTACGCAAAACCTTATTGCTTCAGGTGTCGCCGCCTGGAATTAAGGCGTATGTCGTAACGATTAACAAAGCGATAGAGGCTTATAATAACCCCAAATACAGTGATTTTAAAACATTGTTCCTCTTTACCAACCCTACGGATGTACTGCGGGTTGTAGAAGGGGGAGTACCCATCCGCTCGGTGAATGTTGGAGGAATGTGTTTTAAGGAAGGAAAGACACAGATTACCGGGGCGGTATCCGTAAACCAACAGGATGTAGATGCATTTCGTAAGCTGCATGAAAGAGGCATTGAGCTGGAAATCAGAAAAGTAGCCAGTGATCCGAAAATCAACTTGATTACCAAACTGCAGGATTTGTGATCGTAAATACCAGGCGGCAACTAGAGAGGAGTTATAGAAATGACTGTTTTTCAAATTGTGATGATAACACTGGTAGCGGCCATATGTGGCATGGGTAGCGTTCTAGATGAAGGGCAAACCCATCGTCCTCTGATTGCGTGTACGTTGATTGGCCTTGTCCTTGGCGATCTCAAAACTGGCATTATACTTGGCGGTACTCTGGAATTAATGGCTTTGGGATGGATGAATGTAGGAGCATCCATGGCACCAGACGCTGCTCTAGCCAGTGTGGTTTCAACCATTTTGGTTATCGTCGGCCATCAATCGATCGGCGCCGGAATTGCCGTTGCGATTCCAATTGCAGCCGCCGGACAAGTGCTTACCATTTTTGTCAGGACGATTACTGTCTTCTTCCAGCATTTAGCTGATAAGTATGCGGAATCTGCAAATTTCAAAGGAATTGAGCTATGTCACTTTATTGCCTTACTTTTGCAAGGTCTGCGCGTTGCTTTGCCCGCTGTTTTGGTGGCAGTTGCCGCAGAAACGGGCCTGGTGACTGCTATGCTTAACGCAATTCCGGAGGTAATCACAAGAGGACTACAAATTGCGGGCGGCTTTATCGTAGTCGTAGGGTATGCGATGGTCATTAATATGATGGCAGCCAAATACCTGATGCCATTCTTCTTTCTGGGCTTTGTCATTGCAGCTTTTACCAGCATTAATCTGGTTGGTTTTGGGGTCATTGGCGCGGTTCTGGCTCTGCTTTACATCCAGCTGAGCCCAAAATACAACCAGCGTAATGAGAAGATGGAAGAAATTGAAGAGTTATAGTAACTACCTGAAGGGAGAGGAGAGCACTATGAAAGAAAAGAAGCTGACTAAAAGTGATTTAAATAAGATGTTTGTCCGTTCATGCTTCCTGTTAGGCTCGTTCAATTTTGAGCGAATGCAGTCGATCGGTTTCTGTGTCACCTTGATCCCTGCGATTAAGCGGCTGTACAGCAAGAAAGAAGATCAAAAAGAGGCATTGAAAAGACATCTGGAATTTTTCAACACTCAACCGTTTATCTCGGCGCCTATTATGGGTGTAACGGCTGCGATGGAAGAGCAGAAAGCAAGCGGCCAGCCGATTGACAATGCCACCATAAGTGGAGTCAAAGTCGGTTTAATGGGACCCCTTGCGGGAGTGGGTGACCCCATTTACTGGGGGACTTTACGCCCGGTTCTGGCTGCACTCGGAGCCTCAATCGCCTTATCCGGCAGCCTTGTCGGACCGGTTCTTTTCTTCCTTCTCTTTAACACCGCACGCTTGGCAACGAAATGGTACGGTCTGAAATACGGTTATCACAAAGGTACGGAGATTGTCTCCGATATGTCTGGAAACCGGTTGCAAAAACTCACGGAGTCAGCCTCCATACTGGGGCTTTTCGTTATGGGCGCACTTGTTTCCAAATGGACCACCCTGAATGTGCCGCTGGTGGTATCAAGATATGTGGGAACGGATGGAAAAGAGGTTATTACGACCGTTCAGATGATTTTGGATCAATTGATGCCCGGACTTTTACCACTATTATTGACCTTTTTATGCATGAGGCTACTGAAAAAGAAAGTGAACGCAATTGCTCTGATTTTTGCTTTATTCGCAGTAGGCATTATTGGGTACGCATTTGGGGTTTTGGCTTAAAACGTGCCGGTCAGGGAGTCATCCTTGGCCGGACTTTGTCGGATTTTTGTGACCAAAACAGCGTAAACATAAGAAATTGAGTTATAGAGATAAATGTAAACGCTTTATTTGTGGTATTAAGAATAACACTAGGTGTTCAAAATATTAAAATAGGATGTGAACGATGGTGAAGAGGAAGTTAAGTATGCTGCTTATTTGCTTTATGGTATTTAGTTTACCGTTAACTCCCGCCTTTGCAGCGGATCTTGGTTATTACGATGAAACTTACCGTAATCAGATTCATTTTTCGCCTGAGGCTAACTGGATGAACGACCCGAATGGAATGGTTTATTATAAGGGTGAATATCATCTTTTTTACCAGTATCATCCTTATGGGACGAAATGGGGACCGATGCATTGGGGGCATGCGGTGAGCAAAGACCTTATTCATTGGAAACATTTACCGATTGCGTTATATCCAGATGAAAACGGTCAGATTTTCTCGGGAAGTGCTGTGATCGATTGGAACAATACAGCAGGGTTCGGAAAAGAAGCGATGGTTGCGATCTTCACTCATTCCGGGGATAACGGCCAGGTTCAAAGCATTGCGTACAGCTTAGATAGAGGCAGAACCTGGACCAAGTATGAAGGAAATCCGGTAATGCCGGATCCCCCGATATCGGATTGGCGAGACCCTAAAGTATTCTGGCATGAAGACTCCAGACAATGGGTGATGTCTTTGGCCGCAGCGAATAAAGTAATGTTGTATACTTCCCCCAATTTAAAACAGTGGACCTATGCAAGCGAATTTGGTGAAGATAACGGAATACAGGCCAACAGTGTGGATACCACTTCGTACGCTATGTCTTCACAGGAAGGCGGTTCATTCACCTATGAGGGAGATATTACCCTTAATAAAAAGAATGGCAGGGAAGGCTCAGGAGGTCTGGTTTTTCGTGCTGACAAGAATGCGAAAAACGGTTATGTCGTCAGCCTGGATGCCAAAAATGATGTCGTTACTTTAAATAAGAATGTCGATGGATCGAATACAGAAATTGCTAGCAAGTCTTTAACCCTGGGAACCTCATCAACTTACAACGTGCAGGTAGACGTATATGGTCATGACATTCAGGTGTTTATAGATAATCAGTCTGTAATTAAAGAAACGGATACTGAATTTGATTATGGTTATTACGGTCTGACCGCCTGGAATTCAACAGCTTCCTTCCGAAATGTGAATTTCAAGAACACCTCTAACTTTGCAACCAATCTATCTAATTGGACAGCTGTAACCGGCCGGTGGGAAGATACCATGGAGGGGAAAAGCGGTACATCTGCAGATGATGCTTTTATCATAAGTGGTAAGACTGGGGACAACTTTATATATAATGCGATTATAGATTTGTCAGAGGGAGGAGATGAAACAGGATCACTTGTTTTCCGGACGGATGCTGATGCGAAAAATGGATATATGGCGAGTATCGATGCTTTAAACGATAAAGTGAAAATTGTGAAAATGGAAGACGGGAATAAAACGGTTCTGGCTGAAACCACAGTAACGCTGGATACTTATCAAAGCCATGATTTAAAAGTGAGCACATTTGGAACAAATATAAAGATGTATCTGGACGGAAATCTCATTCATGATATCGATGATGCAACCTTCCTGTCCGGCCATTTTGGATTACATCTTTTGCACTCTTCTGCGATATTTCAGGATGTTCAACTGGGTAGAAATATCATGACCGATGAGAAAGAAATCATCAATCATGATTTTGAAACAGGCGATTTAACCGGATGGACGGTGACCCAGGGTGATACTTTTTCGAATGATCATGTATCCAGTGAAGCGACTTATTGGGGTGGACCCTTCGGACATGAGGGGAATTATCACTTGTGGGGATATTCCAAGCTTCACGAGGGAGATGAAGCAACGGGTGAACTGCATTCCTCCTATTTTAAATTAAGCGGATCCGGAGAAATCAATCTGTTACTAGGAGCAGGCGATGATGGCGACAATACCTATGTATCATTGGTCAGAGCAGCCGACGATCAAGAATTGATCCGCCAGGCCAATATAAAATTTAATGAAGAAAAATATTCAAAATACGTATGGGACGCGTCCAAATATATTGGTGAAGTATTATATATCAAGGTAGTAGACCATGCCAAAGATGGTTACGGTCATATAAATGTTGATGATGTTAATGTTTATAATGAAGGGACCATATCGGATAAAGTTGACCAGGTTGCAAAAGAGCCGGAGAAAACAGATATGAAACAAAGCGGTCTCCTCACAGATTGGTCCGCTGTTTCTGGACAGTGGATTCCTTCCACAAACGGCAGCATCGGAGGAGTATGGGAATGTCCTACGTTAGTCGAATTGCCGGTTGATGGCGATCCTTCAAAAAGAAAGTGGGTCCTACAGGTAAGTATAAATGATGGTGCTCCGGCAGGCGGATCGGGCATGCAGTATTTTGTAGGCAGCTTTGACGGTAAAACGTTTAAAAATGAAAATACTTCCGATAAAGTGTTATGGACTGACTATGGCGCTGATTTTTATGCTGCTGTGGATTGGAGTGGAGTAGAAGGGAAGAAGGGTGAGAAATATTGGCTCGGCTGGATGAGTAATTGGAAGTATGCCAACGATACACCCACCTCAACGTGGAGAAGTTCAACAACACTGCCGCGGAAGATGGAGCTCACTCAAACCACAAAGGGTCTACGTTTAAAACAAACCCCTATTTCGCTAAAAAGCATTCGTGACAGAGGGGATCGTATATCGTATACCAATAAAATGATATCGGGTAACAGCCATCTTCTTTCTAATTTATCAGAAGATACATTTGAACTGATCGCTTTGTTTGATGTATCGGATACTAAGGCAACAGAATTTGGCTTCAAGATCCGTGAAGGAGGTGAGCAATATACTACTGTCGGTTACGATGTCTACAACGAACAATTATTTGTAGACCGGACTCATTCAGGAGATTTCGATTACGGAAGTAGTGTAGTTGCCAAGCATGAGGGACCATTACAGGCAAAAAACGGCACGGTTAAATTGCAGGTAATTGTTGATAGATCAGCTGTAGAGGTGTTCGGTAATGATGGTACGACCGTGATTACCGATCAGATATTCGCGGATTCTGCAAGCAAAGGATTAAAAATTTATAGTAAGGGCGGAAATGTGAAGCTGAAATCTTTGGACCTATATCCTCTAAAGAGTGTATGGAAAGAAAAGAACTCTTCTTTTAAATCAAACTTATCAGGTTGGACCATCGTTAACGGGAACTGGGCGGACACCATTCATGGAAAACAGGGACAGAGTAAGGGAGATGCTTTCATAGTATCAAAAGTGACCGGCAGGAATTTTGTATATGAAGCCAATATAAACGTGCCAGATACAGATTCCCACCCCGGTAATTCTGAAAAAGATTTGATAGATAACTCCATTGGAGCAGGTTCATTGGTTTTTCGTTCTGACTTAACTGCAAAGAATTCGTATGCAGCAAATGTTGATATAAAAAATAATATTGTAAAATTAATTAAATTTGTTGATGGAACCGGATATGAAATTGCGACATATAACAATGATGGAAAACTGGATTTACAGCCAAATACAGATTATCATCTCAAAGTAGAAGCGCAAGGCGACATCACTAAGGTTTATTTGAACAATAAATTAGTTATAGACACAAAAGATCAAACTTATAAAGAAGGAAACTTTGGTCTCAATGTATGGGATACAACGGCTTTTTTTAATGAAGTTAAAGTGAAACTAAAACATAAAGATGAATGATTAAAGTTGGTTAAATAATGACATTTGTATCTCTATGAGTTTAGTTTGTGTCGCCGCGCAGCAGCGACACAAACTTTTTTTACATCGACACAAAGTTTCCAATCAAAACTACCCTTATAAAATCCAAGCTTAAGCAGGGAATTTACAGAAGCGGTTATGATTGAAGACGATACCTTCTATATATGGGTTGAAGAATACATAAGAAGACATTCGATATTTTTGATGAAATCCAAGTATGTAATGTTGGTATCGGAACTGGAGATTGAAGTGTTCCCTGAATATCCGTTTTTCATCAGCAAAGTCAGAAAATAATCAGGCTAAGTGTAAATTGACTTAATGCAACCACTCTATTTGTATAGGCTTGGTTTCCAATTTTTGGTACTTCGCGAATAATTTTTTCTTTCATTTGCGATATAAAAGTTTTCATTTTCATCGACCAAGCTTTTCGTCATTCATTGGAAGGTGCCCTGATCAGCAGCATCTTTCCAATGAACGACGGATCACTACATAAAAAAGTGTCCAGCAACCTTAGAGATCGTCGGACACCTTTTGCAGTTCTTACGCTTCATTCCTTGATTCAACCTTGCGCTACGAAACGATTAACTTCTTCCAACGACGGCAAGGCTGCAATCGCTCCAACTTTAGTGCACACGATGGCGCCAACTTGATTGGCAAGTGTCACAAATTCCTGCTGCTGCTTCGCGTTAGAGGTAAATGCCTTAGGCTGACTCAACTGGCTGATTTGATACAGCATTGCTCCGACGAAGGCGTCTCCGGCACCAGTAGAGTCGATCGATTTAACAGCGATACTGCCGATTAACGAACGGGAGGCACCACTTGAGATGAGGGTTCCTTCTTTTCCTAAGGTAACTGCCACCGTCTTGGCTCCCAACCCATGCAAAAGATCCAATGAAGCATCGCGGTCAGCCAGCCCTGTAATGATGTTTAATTCCTCTTCGCTTACCTTTACCAAATCCGCATTGTGTATTCCTCTTCTGGACAGTGTGATAAATTCCTCCTGCCTGTCTTTCCAGAGGTCTCCCCGGTAATTGGGATCAAAGGAGGTGAATTGCCCATTGGCCTTCGCTCCATCCAATAAAGACAAATACGCTTCTCGGAAAGGATCGGCGAGCAAGGCCGTTGCCGAGCCAAAATGCAGAATGGCAGCCTGCCGGGTCCATTCTCTATTAATGTCCTGCAGAGACAGTTGACGGTCAGCTCCGCGGTTGAACACGAAATCCCGTTCGCCGTTAGCGGCAAGGGAAACAAAGGCCAGTGTAGTCGGCGTTGCCGGATCAAAAAGGAGCATGGACGTATCCACATGCTGCTCATCCAGAGTTTGCTTCAGGTACATGCCAAAGGGATCGGCTCCGACTTTTCCCAAGAATGACGCTTTTCCTCCGAGTTTGGCTACGGCTGCGCTTACATTTGCCGGAGCACCGCCGGCCTGCTTGGAGAAATGCTGACCCTTGGCAAGATTGACATCAATATCCGTGCAGAAAAAATCAATAAGCAGCTCGCCCACACAAAGAACCGTTCCGTCATTTTTCACATTAATTCACCTCTTGGTAGATTTAGTTTAGAACAGGCGTCGAGTCCCGGTATACGATATCCGTTGCAACATGAGTCACTCGGTATGGCATGGTATTGTCTTTGATTCTGGACAATAACATTTCGGCTGAAATAATACCCATCTGACTACTATAAATATGCACGGTTGTAAGATGAGGCTCGACAACCCGGGATTCCGAAGCATCATCGAACCCGCAGACAGCAACATCTTCCGGAACTTTAATCCCTTTGTTTTTCAAAGATTTGATCACGCTGATGGCAATGAAATCATTGGCACAAATAAAGATGGAGGGACACTCCCTCAGGGCATCCAACTGCTGTTCCATCCAGTTCTCCTCTATAAAGAAGTTGCGGTCAGGCGCTACAATGCTATGAGCAGGATCTACGGCGATTCCTGCTTCAGCTAAGGCCTTATTAAATCCGGTCCAGCGTTCATTGAAGCTTTTGCAGTGATTGTAATCGCCTACAAAACCGAAGCTTTCATAGCCATGATTAATTAATTTCCGGGTAACACAGTATGTGCTGTGTTCATTTTCCATTAATACCAGATCCGCCTTCAATTCTGGATACATCATATCCGCAGCGCAATCAATAAAAATGGTTGGGATGCAAAGATCTGTGATCATCTTGCTGTATTCCTTGCTGAACATTTCGATGCAGAAGATGCCAGCCACATTCGAAGATTCGAAATTGCCGGGCAGGGTCATCGAATTGATATCGTTCTCACGGACAAAATAAATGGATAATGTATAGCCCTGGTTGCTGATTTCCTTCTCCAGCCCGCTGATCAGTAGCGATCCAAAGTGTGAACTATTGGGAAGATTACAGGTCAAAAGTGCGATATTGCCCTGTTTTTCAGAGGCTGTTTCCATATAAGAAAATTGTTTGTATTTAAGCTCCACTGCCTTTTTGATCACCTTGTCCCTCGTTACGGCAGGAATATTCTCTACTCCATTAAGCGCCTTGGATGCAGTGTTTCTAGAAATCCCCAAGGCATCAGCGATATCTTGTATCGTAACCTTTGACTTTCTCGTCATTTTGTTCACCTTATTCTCCGAATTAAGATTCTCCATATTTCTAAATATATAGTATTTTCATGTTTTTAACAATGAATTTATTCAAATGAACAATAAAAATTTACATTTGTTTATTTATATCGTGTGTTTTTGATGTATTTTTGCTAAAAACATTATAATTATCTTGAAATATGCTTTTTGAATGAATTTATTCACCCGAAATATATTGACTAATTAAATATACATCTGCTAAATTGTAAGAGTAAAAAGTGTTCAAATGTAAATTGTAAACCCATTCATTTTGGGGATGTGTAAAATTCTAGTTCTGTTGGAGGTGTGGATATTACAAGCAAGTATTTGAAAACATCTTGGTGAATTATGTCAGAGAGGTGACATAACATGGCTTATATTTTGTGTCGTATAACAAGCCGTGAACAGTAGGAGGGAAAACATTGGGGAATTCGATCGTTCAAAAAAGGGGACTAAAGGCTTCAGAAACAAAAAAAAGAAACCATTGGTTAAGCTACATGGTTCGAAATTATATATTGTATTTGTTTCTGCTTCCGTCCATAATTCTTACCGTCATTTTCAAGTATGTTCCCATGTACGGCTCGATCATTGCGTTTAAAAATTTCAGCCCAAGAAAAGGAATCATGGGCAGCGAATGGGTTGGATTTGAACATTTTCAGCGGTTTCTTTCATCACCAAATTTTTATGACATTTTAATGAATACGCTTAAATTAAGCGCTTACGGTCTTATTCTCGGTTTCCCAGTACCGATTATTCTGGCCTTAATGCTAAATCTGATCAGAGGAGCGAAGCTCAAGAAGAATATTCAGCTTATTGTATACGCACCTAACTTCATCTCGGTTGTTGTTGTTGCCGGTATGCTGTTTGTTTTTCTATCGCCAGCTGGAATAGTGAACGCTTTGGTAACAACCTTCACCGGCAAGCCGATTTCTTTTATGACTGATCCCGCCTATTTCCGAACGGTATATATTTTGTCCGGTATATGGCAAACAGCGGGCTGGTCCTCTATCATTTATGTGGCCACCTTAGCCAATGTGGACCCGCAGTTGCATGACGCTGCAACAATTGATGGGGCTTCATTGATGAAGAGAATCTTCCACATTGATCTGCCAGCTCTTAAACCCGTCATGGCCGTCCTGTTCATTCTCGCTGCAGGAGGTATTATGTCGATCGGCTATGAAAAGGCTTACCTGATGCAGACGGCTCTGAACACACCAACCTCGGAAATCATCGCGACTTACGTATACAAGGTGGGGTTGCAATCCGGCGATTATGCTTATTCTACGGCAATCGGGTTGTTCAATTCCGTAATTAATGTAGTCCTGTTGATTTTCGTAAATACCGTCGTCAAGAAGCTGAACGAAGGAGAAGGGCTGTATTAAAGAAGGAGGTATTTATGGATATTCATTACACCGGGAAGGACCGGATTCTGCTCATTATCAATTATATTCTACTTGGTTTTTTTGTTCTCGCTATTCTGTTACCGCTGGTCTATGTGGTGCTTTCGTCCTTTTTAACTCCAAATACCCTGATTACCAAAGGGTTTGCCATTACATCATCAGACTGGACACTCACGGGATATGCCAAAATCCTAAGCAACAGTGCCATGATCCGCGGTTTTTTTAATGCTATTTTTTATTCAGCAGCCTTTGCGTTCGCAACCGTATTATTTTCCGTCTTCGCGGCTTATCCGCTTGCGATTGAAGAGTTGGTAGGGAAACGGTCCATTATGATCTTTTTCCTGATAACGATGTTTTTCGGTGGGGGTCTGATTCCTACCTATCTGGTGATTAAGGATTTAGGCATGTTGAATACGGTCTGGGCCATTATTCTGCCCGGCTCGATCAGCGTATTCAATATTATTCTGGCAAAGACTTATTTCCAGGGACTTCCGAAAGAGCTGTTCCAGGCGGCGAGTATAGACGGAGCTTCCGAGCTCAGTATTTTCTTTAAAATCGTTCTGCCGCTTTCCAAGCCTATTATTTTTGTTCTAGCTTTATACGCTTTTGTCGGACAGTGGAATTCTTATTTCGACGCCATGATTTATTTGGATGATCCGAAGCTGTTTCCGCTTCAACTGGTACTCCGCTCCATTTTGATACAGAATCAGGTTCAGCCCGGCATGATTGCCGATGCGATGGCACAAGCGGAGCTTAAGAAATTGTCTGAAATGATTAAGTACTCTGCCATTGTCATATCAAGTTTGCCTTTGATTGTCATGTATCCATTCTTCCAGAAGTATTTCGAAAAGGGTGTCATGGTAGGTTCGATCAAATAAAAAACCGGGGGTATAGAGATGAAAAAAACATTACTAACTTTGTCTGTGTTGGTACTTTCTACTTCACTGCTTGCCGGATGTGGCGGTTCAGGCAATAATTCCGCGGCATCCGAAGATTACAAGCTGGAAAATGTTACTCTGCCGCTTAAAGAGAAAGTTACTTTGCATTTTATGACTCAAAGCTCGCCGCTGGCACCTTCCGATCCAAATGAAAAGTTGATTTATAAAAGACTGGAAGAAAAAACAGGGGTGCATATCGATTTTACCAACTTCACCTCCGATTCCTTCATTGAAAAAAGAAACCTAGCTGTTGCCAGTGGAGATCTTCCAGATGCCATACTGGATGCCGGCTATTCCGACTATGATTTGTTGAACCTCGGACAGGATGGAACCATTATCCCTCTGGAGGATTTGATTAATAAATACATGCCGAATCTACAGAAGGTATTGAAGGAAGCACCTGAGTACAAATCCATGATAACTGCACAGGACGGGCATATTTATGCTTTTCCTTGGATTGAAGAGCTGGGGGCCGGGAAGGAGAGCATTCATTCTGTAAACGACATGCCATGGATCAATGTGGAGTGGCTGAAAAAGCTGGGACTTAAAATGCCAAAAACCACCGAGGATTTAAAAAAAGTTCTGCTCGCATTTAAAAATGACGACCCTAACGGAAATGGCCAGGCGGATGAAATCCCGCTGTCCTTTATACTCAATAACGGCAATGAGGACCTGAATTTTCTGTTTGGATCATTTGGTCTTGGGGACAACGGCGATCATACTGTAGTGACCAATGAGGGGAAAGTGGTCTTCACTGCCGATCAGGACGGTTATAAAGAGGGGATCAAATACCTTAATGAGCTTTATAAGCTGAACCTCATTGACGAAGAGTCATTCGAGCAGGATTACAATACGTATCTGGCCAAAGGACAGAATGAAAAATATGGTCTCTATTTTCAATGGGATAAGGCGAACATTTCAGGAGACAACGATAAATATGAATTGATGAATCCGCTCGCGGGGCCAAGCGGTGAAGTCAATGTGACCCGCACGAACAATCTCGGCTTTGACCGGGGGAGAATGGTGATTACCAGTGACAACAAAAATCTTGAGCTTACAGCAAAATGGATTGACCAACTGTATGAACCCATCCAGTCCGTACAGGACAACTGGGGCACCTACGGCGACAAAACTCAGCAGAACATTTTTGAATACGATGAAGCGAGTCATATGCTGAAGCATCTTCCGCTTAAGGGAACTGCGCCAGTCGAGCTGCGTCAAAAAACGAATATCGGTGGTCCATTGGCAATTCTTGACGAATATTACGGAAAAGTAACGACCAAGCCCGACGATGCAGTGGGGCGGCTCGAGCTCATAAAGAAAAGACTCGTTCCTTATATGAAGGCTGACCATAATTTCCCGAAAGTCTTCTTCTCGCTGGAGGATCAGAAGCAGATCTCCACACTGGAAACCGATTTGTTTGCTTACGTTAACCGCAAACGGGCAGAATGGATCAAAACAGGCAAAGTGGAAGAAGAATGGGCGGAATATAAGGCCGAGCTGTCCAGACTGGGACTAGACAAATGGCTGGAAATCAAGCAGAAAGGCTACGACCGATATCTTAAAGATCAAGGCTGAAATATATAAAAGGTGGTTGGGCTGTTAAACACCTTATCAACAATCAATAGGAGAGTGGATACCATTAAAGACATGTTCCTAACGGACGACAGTAGCAGCAGAAAAGGATCACGAAACAGTTATTATAGGGAGACATACAGGCCTCAATTCCACTATTCACCTGAGAAAAATTGGATGAACGATCCCAACGGCTTGGTTTACTATGAAGGAGAGTACCACCTGTTCTACCAGCATACGCCCCATGATACGCAGCCTGACTTTGGCCGCATGCATTGGGGGCATGCGGTAAGTAAGGATCTAATACATTGGGACGAACTCTCACCGGCAATTCCGCCTGGAGAGGACGGAGCGATCTTCTCGGGAAGTGCGGTGGTGGATAAGAACAATACAAGCGGATTTTTCAACGAAGAAGGATCAGGATTGGTTGCAATTTATACGAATGAGGGCAACAGGGCTCAGCCCGGCAAGCCGCAGGTGCAAAGCATTGCTTACAGCAGGGATAAAGGTCGAACCTGGACAAAATATGAAGGTAACCCGGTTTTATTCCCAATGGAAACGCTAGACTTTCGTGATCCGAAGGTGTTTTGGCATGATGAATCGTCGATGTGGATAATGGTCCTTGCCGTAAGAGAACGTGTAGAATTTTACACATCTCCAAACCTGAAAGAATGGTCTTTTGCAAGCGAATTCGGTTCTGACATTCCGCATATCCACCGAGGGATATTTGAATGTCCTGATATATTTCAAATCCAAGTGGATGAGGATCCTAATACCACGAAGTGGATTCTGATGCTAAGTGTCGGGGATAGAAATGGTGTGAATCCAGATGATCCGGAACCACCGGCAGGTGGTTCTGGCATGATGTATTTCATAGGCAACTTTGACGGTAAGGCATTTGCTCTGGATGGAACGTTGGAATCTTTCGATACTATTAAATGGGTAGACTACGGATCAGACTTTTACGCGGCCGTGACCTGGAATGGGATTCCAAACGAGGACGGTCGAAAGATTTGGGTCGGCTGGATGAACAATTGGCGTTATGGTACCACGCTACCTTCAGAGGAATGGCGTGGCAAGATGTCAATTCCCCGTGAGCTACAGCTTAGGACTTATCCGGAGGGACTTCACTTAATCCAAGCACCCATAAGTGAATTAAGTCAGCTAAGAAAACCAATTTTGTCTCTGCAAGACTTGACGATTAAGCCAGGTGTGAACGTGTTGTCTGATTTCTCTGCTGCAAAGGCAGAAATTATTGCAGAATTTGAAATCAGCACTGCCGTGGAATTCGGGTTTAAAGTGCGGAAGTCTTCTAATCAGGAGACGATCATTGGATATAATATCTCGAATGGGGACTTGTTCGTCGATCGGACGAAGTCGAGCGCCATTGATTTTCATTCCGATTTCACAGCAATACACAAGGCCCCTATGAAGCCAGAGCATGGACGGGTACAACTGAGTATTTACGTGGATTGGTCAAGTGTCGAGGTCTTCGGAAATCATGGAGAAACAATCATTTCAGACATGATTTTCCCGGACTTGGAAAGCAGGGGGCTGGAACTCTATGCCATTGGCGGAGAACTAAAGGTCGTATCGCTTCAAATCAATGATCTAGTAAGCATTTGGGGAAATGAGAATGTTTAGACGTTAACTATTGATATTATTCAAATTTTAATTATCTCACGACGGAACTCGTTAAGCATTGGCTTGATTCGACGAAGTGGTTACAGCCCGGTTGCGTGCATCCGTATCTGAAACTTGGTCCTCAAAACCAATTAAAGTAACATTTTTCTGCCTGGACACGTAACACCCGGTCGGCTCACAACCGTATCGGGTGTTTTCATATCCTTGGAAAGTTAGCAGAACTCGAAAGACGACCACGGAGCAATCTCATTAAAAGTGAATAAGGGCGATTGCTCTGCAGTGGTGAAAGGCGTAAGAATCTGTCCGTGCATGCCCTGGTCAATTATCCTCAATTATAATTTCCATAAGAGAGAGAAGATTATAATTGATGGTCTTGAGTTCTTTGAACTTAATAAGAGATACGATATGTTAGAAATCAAGTTTTCATTTCTTGAATATACTCTAGCTGATAGAACGGGAAAGAAAAAGAACGATATTTAGAAGTGATTTCGAGTGTATCAAATGAAGATCAAACATGGAAATTAATAAAACATGATTTTATAAGGTTATATGTTTATAGGATATGGGGTGGCATTACAGTCTCCCAAGTTAGAATAATTCGCCACGTTTAAAATCCCCATTACTACAAGTTGAAAATGCATCTCATCCATAAGGCTGCTTAGGAAATGGCTTAGCAGTTAATACAGATAATTAACCCTTCCGTATGACCTAGCTCAGGCAAATTGTGCTCCAATATGTGTTATTCCATATCTATTACCTCTATTAGGTAGTATCACCTAAATAAGAGATATTAATTTCTAAGTAGTGTTAGTAGAGCATGTTTTTATGTTTAGATTTTCTAAGAGCAGTATTGGTGATTTGAAGGAGATAAATTAATAGGTTTTCTAATTTAAAAGTGACTTTTCAAGGGGGATAACAGCTTGGGAAGAGATGCTGTACGCAATTAAATAATGGTCAAGAAACATCCAGACAGATTAGACTTATTTTAAATTTATATACTATATACTATATACAGTATACAAAATATATATAAACACATTATATAGGGTATTTAGGAACGTATTTTTTATTTTGCAATTGGCTTTTACTATAAATCGGACTAAGCTTGAAATAAAAAAGGGCTTATAGCTATGTTTTTTATAGTCTATCTATAAAGAAGAGTTAAACTTGGGGAAACTAACAGAAAGTAACAGACAATTGCATAGTGTTGGAAAAATTTAAACACCTTCAAGATAATACCCTATTTATGAGAGAGATCGGGAATAATCTTGGAGGTGTTGTAGATTAATCACACTGATTCGCTATATATAAAATTTCTCTGAGTGGAAGTACCGCCAAGTAAGGGCTGTGGGAAAGCATCCCTGGCCATACTCGTGATGCCTCGCTCGAACTAACTATGACTTTCAGAGGATGATATTAAGAGTGGTAAAGGTTAGTAGAAAAATCTGGCGTTGGCGTAATCCTCGCCAGGTGGCATGGAAAGTTGCAACATATGGTTCATATGGTTTGTAGGACGCCTATTAATTGTCTCTTACTTGTCTGAGAAGTCTTATTTTAGCTAAAAAAATCATGTCCGTAGTAAGTGCAGCACAACAAAAATGTTGATGGCTACACAGCCTTACATTGAATTTGATAATTGACGTTCATTTGAGCAAAATGTTAGAATCACATACAATTCAGACAAGCGTAGTGATCAATGGAGACTTGTCTTTTTTTGATGCTTTTTGAACATTGGGGGGATATTCATGTTGATTTCAAGAGTGATCAACAATAATGTGATCACGGCGATGAATGAAGACAACAAGGAATTGGTGATTATGGGCTTAGGGATTGCTTTTCAAAAGAAAAAAGGCGACACCGTTGATAAGTCCAAAATTGAAAAAGTATTTAGCCTTGAGAATAAGGAACTTACCGATAGACTAAAGACGTTATTAAACAAAATATCGTTGGAGGTTATGTCGCTTACAGAAGATATTATTAACTATGCTATGCAGAAAACGAATCGAAAACTGAATGAAAGCATATATATTTCGCTTCCCGATCATATTAATTTTACAATCGAACGTCATCAACAAGGGATAGATATTCATAATGCACTCCTTTGGGAAATAAAACGATTCTATAGATTGGAATTTGGAATCGGCATGGAAGCTCTGTCCATAATTAAAGAGCGTCTTGGTGTGGAACTCCCTGAAGATGAGGCTGGCTTTATTGCCCTCCATATCGTTAATGCTCAAATGAACGAAAATGTACCTGAAGCGGCAAATATCACAAGATTAATTAAAGAAATCCTAAACATTGTTCAATATACATTCAGAATTGATTTGGATGAAGAATCGCTTAACTATTTCAGATTCGTAACTCATCTCAAATTTTTTTCCCAGCGGATGTTTAATAAAATTATGACGGAAAGTAAAGATGAGGAATTGCTAAATATCGTGAAAGAAAAGTATAAGCCATCTTATGAATGTGCCTGGAAAATCAAAGAATACATCAAGCTAAGCTATGATTATCTCTTAAACAAGGACGAATTACTCTATTTGACGATCCATATTGAAAGAGTGGTCAACAGGAGTTGAGATCTTTACACCTGATGTAAGCGTTGACAGATTCCAAAGTACGTGCTAAATTATGTTCATATTCACAAACCGAATAATTCTTTAGGATAAGTAGGATTGTAACTGCTTCGAGCAGGCAAGACCTAAATTCTAACGAACTTACGACTACCGCGGGGCGTAAGTTGGTTGAATTTGGGTCTTTTTTTGTTTCCGTTTTTCATTAAAATCCCGGGGGGATCAGCATGAGCAATCAGAAAATTGCACGAGAAATACTGCCTTTATTAGGTGGAGAAGAAAACGTAAAAGATGTAACTCACTGTGTAACTCGATTGCGTCTTACCCTTAAAGACAATGAGAAAGCAGACAAAGCTGGTATTCAGGCTATACAGGGTGTTATGGGAGCGACAGTCAATGGGGGGCAATTTCAAATTATTGTTGGGGATAAGGTATCCGATGTTCACAGCGAATTTATAAAATTACTGGGTAACCGTCAAGTTGCGGATGATAGTAGTTCTGCATCAGGTTCGAAAGGCTTCAAAGGGATTCTCAATTCCTTCTTTAATGTCATCTCAAGTATTTTTGCTCCAATCATTCCAGCAATCATCGGGGCGGGATTACTTAAAGGGATTATGACATTACTCTCGTCTTTTGAACTCGTATCTTTGGAAAGTAGCACATATAAGTTGCTATCTGTATTCGCTGATGCGGCTTTTTATTTCTTGCCTATCCTTCTTGCTTTTAGTACGGCGAAAAAGTTTAATGCTAACCAATATGTCGCTGGGGCGATTGCGGGTGTTTTGATTCATCCTAACTTAGGTGCTCTTTTGAACGGTGAATCACCTGTCACCCTACTTGGCATCCCGATTACTTCAGTCATATACGCATCGTCTGTATTACCCATTATTCTGGGCGTGTGGTTTATGTCTTATGTGGAAAAGGTTTTAAAACGTATCATTCCTAAGGTTCTTCAGTCTATCTTTTTGCCACTGCTTACATTGTTGATTGTTTCTTCTATCATTCTTATTGCGCTTGGACCTGCTGGTACACTCATAGGAAATGGAATCGCCGTCGGATTTATTTCACTATACATGAACTATGGATGGCTAGCGGGGCTTCTTCTCGGAGGATTTTATCCGCTGATTGTCATCACAGGTATGCATTACGGGTTCTTGCCAGTCATGTTCCAATCCCTTTCTAAGTATGGTGTTGACTATATAATGGGGATTGCAGTTGCAGCCAATTCGGGTCAGGCAGGGGCGACTCTTGCGGTATATTTGAAAACCAAAAACAAAGAATTCAAGGCTGTAGCTGGAACAGCAGCACTGAATGCCATTATCGGGATTACCGAACCTGCTCTTTACGGTGTAACCGTTAAGTTAAAAAAACCGTTGATCGCAGCTGCTATTGCTGGAGGCCTGGGCAGTGCAGTAATGGGATGGTTTAAAGTTGGTGCCACGGGAATTGGTACCGGGCCGATTGCAGGGTTACCATTTTTCTTCGGTTCCACATTCCTGTATTTCTTGATCGGCTGTGCAGTTAGTTTTGTTGTTGGTTTTGTTCTGACACTCATTATTGGATTCGAAGATATTCCAGAGAGAAAAGAAGCTGTAGCCGTCTCTTCGAATAATACAATTACAGGGACGATAGAGAGTGATCCTAGAGCACCCGTAACGGTACAATTTAATAATCCAGATCGTGTTCAACCTATTCTTAGTCCTATTCATGGAGAAGTGGTAGAACTCTCGCAAGTCAGTGATCCTGCCTTTGCAGCTGGTATGATGGGCAAAGGAATTGCAATTAGACCCACTACAGGAAGAGCGGTGTCACCTGTGAAAGGTACGGTCGCGACTGTTTTCAAGAAGAAACACGCCATTGTTGTTGTGGCTGACAGTGGAGCAGAAATATTGATTCATATTGGCATAGATACCGTTAAACTGAATGGTCAACATTTTGAGACTCACGTTGAAGTAGGTCAACATGTTGAGGCTGGCGATCTGTTGGTTGAGTTCGACATAGAACAGATTAAAAAAGCTGGCTATGACACGGTAACTCCTATTATTGTAGCTAATTATAATGACTATGTCGATGTTAATGCAGAATCAATCGGAAGTATTGATGAAAAAGATCCTTTAATGAAGGTAATCGGATAAAGAAAATTTGGAGGGTGAAAAACAATGGATTTTACAAAAAAATCGGTGAATGAAATTAAAACGTCGGGGGATTTATTCCCCCCTGACTTTCTCTGGGGCGGAGCCGTGGCTGCGAATCAGATCGAAGGTGCCTATCTTGAGGATGGTAAGGGATTATCTGTCTCAGATGTGTTGTCGGACGGAATATTCGGTCAGATCCTGGATAAGCCTGATGGTGAATATCTCAAACACCAGGCCATTGATTTTTACCATCGTTACCCCGAGGATATCGCATTGTTCGCAGAAATGGGGTTCCGAACACTAAGAACTTCTATAGCGTGGACCCGGATTTTTCCGAATGGAGATGAAGCCATTCCTAACGAAGCAGGTCTGGAATTTTATGATCGGTTATTTGATGAACTGCTCAAATACGGAATTCAACCATTAGTTACACTTTCTCATTATGAAATGCCTCTTGGACTCGTCCATAAGTACGGTGGCTGGTCTAATCGAGAAGTGATTACTCTTTTTGAACGTTTTTCGAGAGTTGTTTTCGATCGGTATGGGGACAAAGTAAAGTATTGGCTGACATTCAACGAAATTAATATGATGCTTCATGGTCCTTTTATTGCAGGAGGAATTTATCCTGATCAGGCAACTGAGCAAGTAACTTATCAGGCTATCCATCACCAATTCGTTGCAAGTGCTTTAGCAGTGAAGGCTTGTCATGAAATTATTCCCGATGCTCAGATCGGGTGCATGATAGCGGGTGGCCCAATGTATCCTCTTACACCTAAACCAGAGGATGTGTTGGAAGCCATGCGTAAAGACAGGGAGAATTTCTTCTTTGCAGATGTGCAAGTCAAAGGTAAATATCCTGGGTATATACTGCGTTATTTCAGAGAATCCAATATTGATCTCGATATCACAGAAGAGGATCTGAAGACACTTAAACACACGGTCGATTTCATTTCTTTTAGCTATTACATGAGTTACTGTGCAACAACAGATCCTGAACTTAATGAGCAATCCAGAGGCAATATTATGAGCGCGGTTAAAAATCCGTACCTTTCAGCTTCAGAGTGGGGTTGGTCAATCGATCCAAAGGGATTGCGCTACACGTTAAATCAGTTCTATGACAGATATGAAAAACCTTTGTTTATTGTCGAGAATGGCCTAGGCGCAATAGATGTCCCGAATGAGAAGGGGATTGTTGAGGATTCCTATCGAATTGATTATATCCGCGAGCATCTTGTGCAAGTCGCAGAAGCGATTCAAGATGGAGTCGAGGTCATGGGATACACTAGTTGGGGATGCATAGACATCGTAAGCAACTCCACCGGAGAGATGCGTAAACGTTATGGCTTCATTTATGTCGATCGTCACGATGATTTATCGGGAACTTTTGAGAGAACACGAAAGAAGAGTTTCAATTGGTACAAAGAAGTCATCGCTACCAATGGAAAAATCATTACAGAGTAGAGGTAAAACAGCCGAAACATGTTCCATAACGAATGGAGGTGTTTCGGCTGTTTCAAATTTAATGTTATGAACATGAATTTAGAGGACTTGCCGAGGGATAACAGGCAAACTAATCATGGTCTCAGTATCTATAAATTTTAGTGTATCTTCATCCACTAACAAACCTTGCGGCGAAACCCAAGCTGCCTCTGCTACGGCTGCATTTTCGAAGATGTATAACGAAACAGCATCATAGGGTGCTTCGTCAGGGACATAGGCTCCATCTCCCTTCCCTGGTTTTCGAGTAGGATGCTGCCGATAAGAAATAAGCCCCGGAAGCTTGGTAGCAAGAGGTCCATGAGTGAATTCATAATGATAGCGAAACTCTTCAAGTGACATCCCTGGTTTTCTTCGGAACACAAACATGATGCTATGTCCTTTTTCAGGATATACATTTAACTCTTTTATACTTTCCATTATGGTTTAGCCTCCTCGAGTTAGTTTATTTAACATATTGTTATTATAGCAATGGAAATGAACATCCTAATAGTGTCTTAATCTAGATTTTCATGGTGTAAATCAAGTATTGTTTGGAATGTGTACTGTTTCACGGTATGTTTTATTCCATAAAATCTATTCGTATACTTCGAGCATAAAAGGGGGAAGGAGCTCATGAGTGTTCTTCTTATACAAATAGACGAGAATGATTTCATGGAAGTGAAGGAGCTGATCACAAAGAATTACGCAGGAGCTAAAGTCATTACTGTGAATCAGTTGCATGGGGATACGGATTGGCTTCTAAGTATGACAGAAATACCTGATCTTTTGGATAGACTTATCAATACAGCTGGGGAACCTGCGGTGCAACGCGTTTTACATTATATAAACTGTCACTTTAGAAGATCATTAACGTTGGAGGAGGTATCTTCTGAAGTCCATTTGAATCCAGTCTATTTCAGTCAGTGGTTTAAGCAGAAGACCGATTGTGGGTTTAAAGAATACATTACACATATTAGACTTCAGGAGGTACGACACTGGCTGCTAAATAGCGATCACACCATCAACTGGATCGCTGAGTATGTGGGGTATCAGGATACAGCACATCTATCTAAACTATTCCGAAAACATTTTGGTTTGGCTCCAGGGATGTATAGACAAAAGATAAGAAATGAACGCCAAGCATCAAGATAGTCCATTTTCAAAAAAGTATTTGAGGAAAAGGGTCGCCAAGCTCAGGATTCGGCATGGGTCCTCTAACATATTTCATTAAGCATATAGGTGTTAAAGGAAAATAAAGTATTCTTTGGAAGAGAAAGGACGATTAGTAACTATGCAGAATTGTGATACCTCATTTTTCATACTCGTTGAGAACATCGTGTAATACATGATGTTCTCAAATAACTTGTTTTCGCTAATCTTTAAGTTAAAGAACGGGTTATCTCGCTTATGAAGGGTACACCTGATTCCTTTTAAACAATCCCCATACCTGTTCGGCCATGTATTTCGGTGAATGTGGCATGTTATTTATAATCCACCATTCGATTACCCCAATGAATGCAAAGGCCATAAATTGCGTTATCAATAGCTTGTCATACCCCTTATTAAGGTCCTCCATATTGACTTGGTCTTTTATGTTCCCCGTCACGATCTCTAACATATGCTCCCGAAATGCAGGGATTCCTTTATTCGAAAGCATGGAAGCGAAAAACGTATGGTTCTGCTCAAAGTATTGAAAAACAGGTAACAAAGAATGAATAAAATCAACCTTTTCCTGATTTGGATCGGTTGAGATGCAAACGGAGATCATTCTGCTCAAATGCTCATCGATGCATTTGTTAAGAAGATCGTATTTATCGGTGTAGTGAAAATAAATGGTTCCCCTGTTAACATTCGCTCGATCCGCAATCTCATTAATAGTTATTTCTTCAAAATCCTTCTCCGAGATCAAACCTATAAATGCATTAAATATGGCTGCCTTTGTTTTTAGGATTCTACGATCGATTTTAACTCCCATAATGTATAGCCTCCAGAAGATATTTAACAAATTATTCGAATCCGTTGAATATAAAACAAAAATCACTTTTTTAGCGATTGAAGAAATCAACATAATCCATATAATAATAACCAACGGACGTTATATATTCAACAAAAGTTCGATAAAGTTTTGCTGTAACCTAAATGTTCATTGGGTCAAAAGAGCAATCTAACAATAAAATATCGAGGTGATCGACTAATGAACATAACGCTTTTTGGTGGTAGTGGTGCAATTGGGAAAATTTTGACTGAGGTAGCAATTCAAAACGGGGATAACGTTACCCTTTATGCTAGAAATGCGGGGAAAATTGGACAGAAACATGAGAAGCTAAATGTTGTCGAGGGTCAATTATCTAATCAAGACTTGGTGGAACAAGCACTGTCGAATGCCGATGTCATCATTAGCACATTGGGACCCGCACTTGATACGTCCAGAAAATTAAAAGGTACCCCTGTTGCGGATGGTCATGAGGTTATTGTAAATGCGATGAGAAAGTTAAATAAGAAACGACTCATTACACTTGCTACTCCAACCTTGAAATCTGATAAGGATCGGAATTCGATTGCCACAATTGTACCGGGAATTATGGCCAAGGTGATGTTTCCGAATGGTTATTACGAAATGAAAAAGCTTGAGGAAATCATCAAGCGATCTTCTTTAGACTGGACAGTAGTTCGGATTATTAATCCAAATGTAAGGCATAAGGAAAACGTTCATTATGCTTACTCGCTAGGCGATCAGCCAGCCAAAATGGGGGTATCCCGAGAAAATATCGCTAAATTTATGTATCATGCAGCTTCCGAGCCATCCTTAATTCATCAAATGCCGATTGTATACAACAGTTGAGAAAGGATTCCATCTGTTTATCAAGTGAAGGGAGAGGAACGAAATGAAAGTAGAGATTTGGTCGGATATTGGCTGCCCATTTTGTTATATCGGAAAACAGCGTTTCGAGGACGGGCTGGGGCTGTTTGCATCCAAAGATAAAGTGAATGTGGAGTACCGGAGCTTCCAGCTAGATCCTTATGCCGAGAAATACCCAGCTTACGATGTACACGACTTGTATGTTTCAAAGCATGGTGGCAGCAGAGAAGAAGCCAAGGCCATGCATAAACAATTTGCCCAACAAGCGAAGGGTGATGGAGTGGATTTTCAATTTGACCGAATAATCCCTACTCATTCGCTCGATGCGCATCGATTGATCAAGTTTGCGGGTACCTATGGCAAGAGTGCGGAAGTGTTGGAGCTTCTGTATAAAGCATATTTCACAGATTCCAAGCATATCGGCGACGCGGGCACACTGGCTGACATAGCGGCGGAAGCCGGTATGGATCGCGAGAAAACGCTCAACGTGCTGGAAAGCACGCAATATGTGGATGAAGTTCGTGCAGATGGGCGTGAAGCAAGCAGCCTTGGAGCTACAGGTGTACCTTTCTTTGTCATCAACCGCAAATATGCGATTTCAGGCGCACAATCAAGTGAAGTGTTTCTGGAGGCGCTGCAAAAAGTATGGGACGAGGAACATCCGCTGATGACGTTAGATACGACTCTAAACCAAGAATCAGGCAATGTTTGCGAGGATGGTTATTGTACGCCAAAAAACAGCTGACGGAGGCGCCATTAAAGTAATCGTAAAACAGCGGCAGTCTAGGACTTTATTTTCTCGTCCATAGCTACCGCTGTTTCTTTTATTGGAGCTCTTTGGGTTTTAATGCTTGGCGAATCAGTTGATTGAATTGACTCATATGGTGATCAAAACTGAAATGTTCGTCAGTGGCTGTACGTGCAATAAGGCCGTCAATCAGCGCATACAACCAGAGAGAAAGGGTCTCCACATCATATTCTGGATCTACTTGTTTTTCATGAATAGCACTTGTAAGCAGATTTTTGAATGATTCACGCATGATGATATCACTTTGATTGAAGACATGTCGCACGCCCTTATTGCGTGAAGCTTCAGCCAAAATTTCGATCCATAATCTCTGGTCCATAGGATATACGGGATTACTGACACAACTAGTTATAATCGTCAGAATCTGTCCGAGAGGATCTTTTTCGGTTTCTTTAAATTCCATTTTGGCCAAGGCATGGCGCTGTTCTTCTTCCACCAGTGCAATAATAAATGCATCTTTACTTGGAAAGTGGCGGTACAGATTCCCTGCACTCATTCCTGCTTCTTTTGCAATTTCGACAATGCCTGTTTTGTGAAATCCATTGCGTGAAAAACATCGAACAGCAGCCTCGATGAGCAAGCGTCTGCTATCGTCTTTTTGTTTCATTCGTTTCGATTTAGGCGGTTCAGAGTTATTCATTGTACTTCAAATGTACAGGGATACCTTCTTGGCTCTTATCCCTGTAACCTCCTTGTTTCGCGAAATAATGTACATCCATCATACCATGTACATTACCATAGTCTGCATTTGGATTAAAGTGTATTAAAGACTGGACGCTCTTTATTATCAATATCTCCAAGCAGAGGTAAACGAGACAGCATGTTCGCCAAGAAATAAGAGTCCCAAGGGAAATGTTCAGTGATCCCTAGACCGACTACATCATAGGATTTGGCTACATCTTGCAAAACTCGGATAATGGTTTCCATACTTGATCCTTGTGGGAAGCTCTTGGTGTATTCTTCGTATGTTCCCGGATAAGCAACCAGAAGAGAACGGAATTCTTTCATATCCAGAACATCCAGATCAAAATGAATAATAATCTTGGACGGTTTTTTCTCAGCTAGCCATTGGAGCACTTTAGAACTATCCTGCTTAATTTCATCGGGACCTACAATATCTAATTTCATATTTTTCATGGGCTCTGAGTGAAGAGCATCGATCATGTCGTTCAATCCTACATATAGGATTTGTTCAGGTTTAAAAAGATGGGGCACCTCTGCAACAAATTCCTGATCACCTACCCCAAGCAAATTGGCAAGAACATGAGCATGATGATTTTCAAAGTCTTCAGGGATCGAGACATCAGGGTGAGCATCTACCCATAACAGAGCAACATCTCCATCATATTTCTCATTCAAATAAGAAAAAGGAGCAAGTTCTACACTGCAATCCCCTCCAAGGACAACGATACGTTCAGGGTTATGTTTATGAATTAGACTTTTGGCTGATCTAGCTTGTTGCAATACGGTACTTTTGGCAATTATACCTTGTTCTTTTTCTACATTAGGGTTCAGATCGACGGGTACTTCTTCAAAAGGACCATTAGACTTGGGAGCAAGCCAGTTTAACAAGTGAGCTCCCAGAACGTAAGGAGGGTTGTTCCCTCCTTGCCATTGAGGGAATAACAAACGCAGTGTACGGCTTGTATCCATTTCATTCATAAGATATTTCTCCTTTTATTTAAGTTAGTGATCGTTCATTCACTGAAAATGATACAAGATTACTTTTTATATTGCAAACCCTAAATAACAGGGAATGCCTATTTGAAATTATGCTGATTATACAATGACAATCATTGAGCTTATAAAAGGCAGGCGTTGATGACGGCCATTGCACAGAATGTGAAGAAAATGGCCCGACACCTACATGTCTTTTGTGGCTTAGAAATAGGCTTTCTCAACTTAAAAATTATTCCACATTGGTTGATGATTTTTTGTGACGTTTAATGGGTGAACCAGAGTTATCTTTAATAAATTTTCCACTAAACAGCTTTGTGAAAGATATCTTTCATGATACAGTGGAAAAACGGTGTAGTTTTACCGCCGCCATTTATTTGAAAGTGGAATTATGTACTATAATAAGTAAGCATTTTAAAAACTTTCTTGAATTAAACTGAGGTGCTCAATGAATCGAATTTTACTGGTTGAAGATGATGATAATTTGGTGTTCGGTATTGAATATACTTTAACAAGTGAAGGATATGGCGTTGTTCTTGCGGGTAGCTTGGAAGAAGCCAGAAAGGCATTAAAGACAGACGACGTCGATTTAATTTTGTTGGATATAAATTTACCTGATGGTTCAGGGTATGACCTGTGTAGGGAAATCCGTGCATTATCCCAGGTTCCCATCATTTTTTTGACAGCTTTGGATGAGGAGACAAATGTTGTTGCTGGTCTTGATTTGGGAGCAGATGATTATATGACCAAACCGCTCCGTACCAAAGAACTTCTCTCTAGAATGAAAGCCGTATTAAGGCGCAATCATAAGCCCAAGGATGAACCGAATAGATGGATATCCGACGATATTGAAGTTCGAGTTCTAGAAGGAATTGTTCTTAAAAACAATCAGGAACTTTTATTGACGGGGCTGGAATATCGATTGCTATTGATGTTAATGACTCACCCCAAGCAAATTTGCAGCAGAAGTATCATCCTTAACAGTCTGTGGGATATGTCAGGAGAATTCATTGATAACAACACCCTTTCAGTTCATATCAGAAGGTTAAGAGAGAAGATCGAGGATGTTCCTGCAGTACCGAGATACATCATTACCGTTCGAGGAGTCGGATATAAATGGAATGCAGATATTGTAGGGAGATAAACCATGAATGAATTCGTCCGTAATCCAGAGTGGAAGTCTATTACTGTTAAAGCGATCGTATTACAAGTTATGTTAGCGGTAATCATATTCTTTTATATGAGTTATCAAGTCAGTCAGATCAATAAGGCCGTGGTTAATCAAAATGCTGCATTGATTGGTTATGTTTTGAAGCAAGCTCCTCAACTAGAAAATGAAATTATCCACTTTATCACTCAGGGTGCACAAGAAAATGAAATCGTAGAGGGAAAACGCAGCCTGGCTCAATATGCATATAAGGAAGATATGCCCGTAAACGATCAACCTGTACTCTCGGATAACGCCTTACCCATGAAAACGGCGGCTCAGGTTTTGCTTTATAGTATTCCATTACTGCTGTTATTGGGATGGGAATACCGCAAAATATTTAACAAGATTCGAACCATAACCTTTGCAGCGGAGCAAGTTGTTGAACATCAGTTTGATCAACCGCTTCCGGAGAATGATGAAGGGGACTTTGGCGCATTAGGACGAAACTTTAACGCGATGGCCGAAAGGTTACACAACAGTCTTCGGCAACTCCAACAAGAGAAAATGTTTCTACGCAACTTGCTTTCCGATATTTCGCATCAGCTCAAAACGCCACTAGCAATCCTCATCGTTTTTAATGAAAATTTGCTAAATGATCCTCATATGAAAGAAGAAATGAGAACGAAATTTCTGGATCGAGGCCGTCAACAACTAGAGCGAATGGAATGGCTGATTATCAGTTTGCTGAAGCTGGCACGGGTCGAAGCCGGAGCAATAACGTTCCTGATAGAACGCGTTCGAGTAAGAGAAATGATCGATCATGCTGTACATTCGTTGCGAATGTTATCCGAGCAAAGGAAGCAGAAGATTCACATTCATGGTGGAGAAGATATGTATGTTTGGGCGGATGAAGAATGGCTAACAGAAGCCTTGATTAACTTGATTAAAAATGCACTGGAACATACGCCACTAGAGGGAGGAATTGATGTTATTTTAGAAAAAAATTCATTATTCCAGACAGTAATCATTCGAGATCAAGGAGAAGGCATTTCCCCAGAAGATTTGCCTCACATTTTTGAACGATTCTATAGAGGGAGAAGAACGACAAAGCCGCAAAGTCTTGGCATTGGCTTGTCTTTATCCAAGTCCATTATTGAAGAGCAAGGCGGTATGATCACCGTTGTAAGTCAGTTAGGGCTAGGAACAGAATTTAGAGTTTCGTTTAATAAATGGGATAGTGGAGGAAGCTTACAATAACGTAAGCTTCCTCTTCACTTTATTGTAAGCTTCGATCTTTATAATAACAAACATACAAAGTGAAACATTAGCTCAGGAGGTAAACAGGTGGAAATACTAAAAACTATTAATTTGTGTAAAACCTATGGAAGTGCAGAGGCAAAGGTTGAAGCTTTAAAAAATGTCAATTTCTCTGTTCAACATGGAGAATTTGTTGCCATCGTAGGAGCCAGTGGATCAGGAAAAAGTACCTTAATGCATCTTCTAGGTGGAGTGGACCGCCCGGCTAGTGGACAGGTCATCATCGATGGTACGGATCTTTACTCCAGAAGTGAAGAGGAGCTCGCTGTATTCCGAAGACGGAAAATTGGATTTATTTTTCAATCATACAATCTGATCCCGGTCCTATCTACAGAGGAAAATATCAAGTTACCGATGCTATTAGAGAACAAAAGGGTAGATGAAAATTATGTTCAGGAATTAATGGGTATATTAGGTCTGACCGAGCGGAGACATCATCTTCCATCCGAATTGTCAGGCGGACAACAGCAAAGAACGGCGATTGGCCGTGCGTTAATTAATAAACCGTCGATTATCTTGGCGGATGAACCTACCGGAAATCTGGATAGTAAAAACAGCAGGGATATTATGGACTTACTTATGTTTTCAGTTAAAAAATATAATCAGACGTTAATCATGATCACGCACGATTTGAATATTGCTAAAATCGCAGATCGAGTCGTAAGAATCGAAGACGGAGTCCTTCTACAGGCAAATGAGGTGAGTGAAAGTTGAAAAGCTACACAGATCTTACTGGAAAATATTTAAAGGGACAGAAAAAAAGATCGATGCTTACAATCTTAGGTATAATCTTGTCGGTTACACTGTTTACTTCCATTGGAACAATCGGGATGAGCTATTGGGATAAGTCAGTCAGACAAACCATGCAGGACTTCGGAGATTACCACGTCTCTTTCAATGGTATTTCAGGAGAAGCAATCCCGAAAGTCAAAAACAATGCAGCCGTAAAAAGTGCCGGCGTCATCAGTAGAGAAGGATATGCTGTCCTTAGGGAAACAAAAGAGAAGGAAAAGAAGGAAGATCCGTTTGCCGCACCCTACCGGTACTTGAATGTCAAGGGATATAATGCGAATGCAATGAACATGCTTCAGTCACAGCTAGACTCGGGCAGGTACCCGGAAAATTCGAATGAAATTATCCTTTCATCTTCGAGTCTGAGTTATTTTTTAAAAAAACCAAAGCTTGGCGAAACAATTACGCTAAACCTTGGAATCCGGAAGGTGGCGTCAACTGGTGAAGACAAAAAGATTAACGGACTTGGCGATTATGGTTGGGATCTTGACGAAGCCTTCCAAGCTCAATCCCAAAGAGAATATACTGTTGTAGGCTTTATGAAGCCGTCAAGCAAAGAGAATTGGTCTTCCGGATACATCTTTCCTGCAATTACTTTCAATGATAACAAGAGTATCGATAACTACAAAAATTACTTTATTTACGTCAAAATGAAATCTTTGAAGAACATCAAAGAAAAGACGGAAGCCTTGATGTCCTCTTTACAGCTGAGTAATGTCGAACAAGGTTCCGCTATGCAACTGGATAGGGATAACTTTATTGAAAATGTAAGAATTGAGTACAATAATGAACTGCTTAAATTGTATGGCAAAAGCATTTATGAAGGTGTGAATAACAGCTTAATCCTAACTTTCGCTGCTGTCATTGCGATTATAATGATTTGTACGATTGCAATGATTTATAATATTTTTCATATTTCTGTACTGGAGCGGATTTCACAATTCGGTATGTTAAGATGCATTGGAGCTACACCAGCCCAAATTCGCAAAATTGTGATGCAAGAAGCAACCCTGATAAGCTTGATCGGCATACCCATCGGGATTCTCACAGGAACCCTTTTTATGAAGGTATTGTTTTACAATATCAGCTTGTTAACGTTAGGTTTCTTAAATGATATGAGAATGGTCATTTCCCTACCGATTCTAATCTCTGCCGGTTTATTGGGCTTGCTGAGCGTATACCTTTCCGCTATTGGACCAGCAAAACAAGCAGCTCGCGTATATCCTCTTGAAGCGCTGAAAAATGCGGGAAGCTCGAAGGTTGAAAATATCACAAAGGTCAAAAAGTCTCTGTTTGTTAAAAAGCTGTTTGGCGTCGTAGGGCAATTCGCAAGCAGAAACTTGCAACGGAACAAGAAACGTTTCCGGATTACAGCCTTTTCCATGATTATTAGTATTATTTTATTTATTGTCTTTAGTGGTTTGGTTGATTTCATGCAGCAAATAACACAGCTCTCGGGTGCGCAGTATTCTTATTCGCTTTCCTATGATGGTCCTTCAAGTCGAATAGACGATACTGTGTATCGGAATGTTTCTAAGCTTGATGCTGTTCAACAAGCCTACAAATTTTACAGGAATCAAGTAGATGCAATCATCCCTAAGGATAAGATCAATCCCAAATATTATGGATTTCATAAGGATCGATACATCGTTTCCGAAGGGGAAGGATATCGAACAGATAATAATTTCCTTGTGTCCTACGGAGACAATGGCTTGGATGCTCTGCAATCCAAACTCACGGCCGGGAAGATTGACAAAGAGAAAATGAACCAAGAGAATGGCGTTATCGTCCTACAAAAAATAATGATGATGACAGAAGAAGGCAAACGACTAATTCTCGATCAAACCCAATTTAAGGTTGGAGATCACATCAAAATCCGAACAATTGACGGAAATCATAATGAATATCAAACCGTGACTGTGGTCGGAATTGTCGATCAAGATTTGTTATCGAAGAAATATAGTACAGGTCAAGATCTTTCATTTATTACGACGCCGAAAGTATACTCCAAGATTATGGGTAGCGACACTTATTCCAGAATATTTATCCTCGCTAATCCCGATATATCAAATCATCCTATAACGGACTATCTTAAATCATTAACTGATAAAAACGCTGGTTTTAACTACCATGATCGAGTGGCAGAGGTCGCTCAAGCTAAAAACGATGCAAAGACTTTTAGTATCTTGCTTTACGGTTTTATCGGTGTCATTGTTCTAATTGCTTTCTTGAACATTGTAAATACAGTAAGTACGAATCTAATTCTTCGTACGAAAGAATTTGCAACCCTCAAGGCCATCGGCATGACCCAGAAGGAAGTGAGAAAAATGATTATTTTAGAAGGCGTATTTTATGGACTATTTGCCGCCGTGATCGGAATTATCCTAGGGACGACGCTGAATTATGGAATACAAGTTCTCTTTGCGAGTGCTTTGGATGCAGATTGGGTGTTCCCGTGGTACAGTATCGGCATCGCTTTCGCAGGTTCGATGATTACGACGATCGTCGCAACGATTGGGCCGATGTACAGGTTGAATAAAGTTAGTAGATGCTCTCCGGAGTGAGAACTAGGATCGGTTGGTTAAAAAGTGTAACACAAAGCCAGCTAAAAATAATGAATTTAAAACAGGCACCCTTTAATCATATGGGGTGCCTGTTAAATCGTTCTTTAAATATTTCAGTAGTGATTCAGCGGGGGACGGTACGGCTATGAGCTGCTAACATCTGATATAACTAATGATATAAAATCCTTACTAGTAGATTGATCCAAAAATAATGTAACTATATTCTCATATGTAATTACGTAAAATAGTGTGCCCAAAGTGATGTAGACATTTGTCGCGGGACAAGAACATTTTGTCATTGCGGATTAGATAATTATCTAAGCAAAGTTTCTATCTTGTAGCTTATACTTTGGAAACACGGGTAAACGGAGAGGTGACAAAGAAAATCAATTGTAGGAACGTTTCCCCATTAATAACGTGTATTAGAATAAAATTATAGAAGGGGTACAGTTAAACAGATAAAGTGGAGCAACTTGCTCAAGCCAAGAACGACGCGACAACCGCCAGGATCTTTTTATATGGATTTATTGGTGCCATTGTCCTGATTGCATTCCTGAATATACTGAACACCGTCAGCACAATGTCATTCTGCGTACCAAAGAATTTGCAGTTCTTAAAGCCCTCGGCATGACACAACGTAATGTAAAGAAAATGATTCTGTTGGAAGGCGTATTTTACGGCCTATACGCTGCGGTATACGGTAGTATACTCGGAACAGTATTGAGCTATGGTATACATCGTCTCTTCAAAGGTGCTGTCGATGTAGGTTGGACGATTCTAGGGGCAGCATTGTTCTTGCTTGTGCAGGTGCCATAGCAACAACGCTCGTTGCTACAGCTTGGCCGATGTATCGATTAAATCAAACGAGTATCGTTGAGGCTTTGAGAAAGGAAACGTAGATAACTATAAAATAGATTATCACTTAGAAAGTCGCATAGATCGCGGCTTTTTTTGTTTTAGAGATTCAAAAAAAAGGGGGTTGACTTTTCCTTTGGTTTAGGGGGGGACTTGACATGCGTGTGTTATTATCAAAAAGTTGAAAGTTCTCCTCTACAGATTTGGAGAGGGAATGAGATAAGTATGCAAGAGGAGGTTTACATATACACATAACACAATGCGCTACCTGTCATCGCGGTTCTGGTAAACATTATTTCTAAGTAAAGGTATTCTGTAATGCTTTGTTTATGCTATGCAGTGGAAATTAGAAAGACACAGAGGAGTGAAGGTTTTGCAATCAGGAACTATTTCAGAAGAGCAAAAGGTCCCAAATGTTAAAGTTTTACCCATAATGTTCGCATTAATGCTTGCAGGTATCATAGGTACGTTTAATGAAACAGCAATTAATATCGCTATCAGCGATTTAATTAATCAGTTTGCAATTACGGAGTCCACGGTCCAGTGGTTATCAAGTGGTTATTTACTCACACTGGGAATTTTAGTTCCCCTTTCAGGATTATTGATACAGTGGTTTACAACGAGGCAACTTTTCCTGACATCAGTCATTATTTCAATCGTAGGGTCAGCAATAGGTGCTATGGCGGGAAGTTTCGATATATTGCTATTAGGAAGGATACTTCAAGCTGCTGGAGCAGCCCTGCTCTTTCCTTTGATGTTTAATACTGCTCTCATTATATTCCCAGCCGAGAAACGCGGAAAAGCGATGGGGCTGGTCACTCTTGTGTTCACAGCGGGACCTGCTTTAGGTCCAACCACCTCAGGTCTATTGATTGATAATCTGAGCTGGCACTGGATATTCTGGGTATCGTTAATGACTCTGGTGGTTGCTTTGGTGATAGGCGTTACATTTATAAAAAATGTAGCACCAATAACTAAACCACGTATTGATATTTACTCTCTGGTTTTGTCGACAATTGGTTTTGGCGGATTGGTTTACGGTATTAGTACTGCTGGAGAAGGAGATCATGGCTGGGGTAACCCTGTAGTCATTGTATCTCTGATCGCCGGTGTTGTTGCATTGATACTATTTGTCATTCGACAACTGAACATGAAAGAACCTCTTATGAACGTAAGAACACTTAAAAACCCGATGTTTGCCATCGGTACGGCGCTAGTATTCATTTGTATGAGTGTTGATCTTGCAGCGATGTTTGTTCTTCCTATGTTTTTGATTCGTGTTCTTGAATTAAG
Source organism: Paenibacillus sp. FSL P2-0322 (assembly GCF_037975315.1). Classification (NCBI taxonomy): domain Bacteria; kingdom Bacillati; phylum Bacillota; class Bacilli; order Caryophanales; family Paenibacillaceae; genus Paenibacillus; species Paenibacillus sp. FSL P2-0322. The sequence continues at coordinate 2,989,489 of NZ_CP150243.1, forward strand.
TGCTTTGACAGCTGGATTGACTCTTCTTCCAGGCAGCATCATTTCAGCTGTGCTTTCTCCTGTTGTTGGGTCGCTCTTTGACAAATTCGGACCTAAGTTTTTGGTAGTTCCTGGTCTAATTCTAACTGCGGCCACCCTATGGTTCTATTCTGATATTACGGTTGCATCGTCAATCGCTTTGATTGTCGTCTTGCATACCTGTCTGATGGTTGGAATTATTATGGTGTGGATGCCTGCTCAGACGAATGGTCTGAATCAGCTACCTGCTGAGATGTACCCGGATGGTACGGCTATTATGAACACGCTGCAGCAAATTGCAGGAGCGATCGGGATTGCTATGGCGGTTAGTGTCATGACAAGCGGAGTAGGAGACTTTATGAACAATGTTGCTGATCCTTCAAACCCGGCTAATGCAACATTGGCTTTGACGGCTGGTATGCAGAACGCATTATTCTTCGTGATGTTTGTTGCCCTTGCCGGCCTTGTTCTTGGCGTATTTGTTAGACGAGTGAAAGTCCAAAAGTGGTCAGGAGACTCCGATTGGTCATAATGCTTCTCAAGAAGCATTGTTGATTCAACCACAGATTTATTAAAAGGTGTAAGAGCGAATAGATTATTTACGATTATCTATTCGCTCTTCTATTTCATTTGTTGGAGGGTGAACATCGCAAATGAAGAAGAGGTGAGTCTATGCATATGTCTGAAGCCGATCTCATAGAATTCCTTACATCGAACCCTCATGTGAAAATTCGAGAACCGCCTCGGGAGCCTTTACCTACTCAACGTCTTACATTTGATAACCAAGCGGAGGAGCGCTTCTATAATAAGCGGGTTGTTCCTTTAATTATTGCAGGTTACCTTCATAAGCTAGAGCTTCATAAAACCTTTGAGATCATGCAGGCTGTGGAACACTGTGGCAAGAAGTATAAAAAAACGTGTGTATACACCTGATTTCTACATGGAACACAAAGATGGTTCTGTTGAAATCGTTGAGGTTAAAGGACGGATGATCAAAATAATGCAACGAGATTATCCTCTTCGTCGTCATATTTTTTATTTTAAAGTACTGTCTTCCAAATAACTAGAAGTTTATTGAGGTACATGATGATGAGATATAGCGCGAGGATGAATAACCCGAAATTGAATTGTATCGATATAAGAATAGTTTAAGAGTCTTTTATATCATGATCCATATTAAAATCTAATACGTGTAAAGAGGAGAGTGTTTGGAATGTCAAACCTAAGTAAAGTAATTTCACTTACCAATGAAGAGCAAAAACTTCTTCAGAATGCTACGGAATTAGTTCCATTCTTAAAGGAATATGGTACGGAAATTGATAAAAACATGCACATACCGGAAGAAGTTATCGAAAAGCTTTCAAGTGCAGGACTTTTTAAGCTCAGAACACCGAAGAAATATGGTGGATTTGAAGTTAGCATAAGGGCAATGATTGAAATTGTCTCTGAAGTTGCGAAAGGCAATGGTTCTGTTGGATGGGTGATTCAAAATTTAAATGGAAATAACTATAGTGCATCCCAGCTACTACCCTCAAATGTGGTGAGTAAAATCTTCAATCAAGTCAACGAAGTGAGATTCTGCTCGGTACTTCAAGCCATCAAAACAGTGGTGAGGAAAGTTGAGGGAGGTTATCTGGTTGAGTATGGTCGTTGGGCCTTTGGTTCCGGGTCTAAGCATGCAACACATGCATTGTTAAATTTAAAGGATGCGAGTGGAATGCAGCAAGATCCCAAAATGCAGCTTGCTGTTGTTCCCATGGATGAAATTAAAATTATTGATGATTGGCACACGATGAGCCTAAAAGGATCGGCAAGTAACAGTTTGGAAATGAATGATGTTTTTATTTCTGATGAGTTTGTCGCTTATGAGGATGCAGAGCAAGTTGATGAAAGCATGCTGCAGCATCTAAAAGGCGAAGACAGATTCAAACCTTATTTATTTTTGATAACCAGTCTCACAACAGGAATTAGCACAATTCTGGGACTTGCAAGAGGAGCGTTGGAACACTTTGTTGAAAAGGCACCCCATAAGGGAATAGCCATGACAATCCACAAATCCCAGGCAGAAATTGGACATATCCAGTACAAGGTAGGACTGGCAGCCATGAAGATCGAATCTGCTCATCTTCATATCCATCGATCCGTTGAAATTCTAGAGACTTATGAAAAGAACTGTGAGCTCCTAGATCAACAAAACTTCGCGCGGGTTCAAACGGATATTGGATATGCGGCAATGTTATGTTGGGAAGCCGTTGAAATGTTAGTGGTCGAAAGCGGCGGAAGTGTAATACTGGATTCGAACCGACTATCCCAAATATTCCGCGATATTCGTGGTGGGGCTAATCATGCGTTTACCACAGCTTCTACTTGCATGGAACTGTACGGAAGAGTGCTTCTAGGGCTGGAACCACAGCATATTGTAACGCTAAGCAGTACACATGTAATAAGAGATACTCATAAAAAGGAGCTAGTATAAGGAACTAACGACAAGCTAAGTCAGAATAAGTCTATTACATGAATAAGAAGCTACTGATCTGGGAAATCAGTGGCTTCTTATTTGTATATTGTCTGGTAAAATATTGTCACATTGTTCCTAGAATAAAGGTAAAGTTAAATCCATTATTCTTTACTTCACAACACGGTAAAGAAAATGAAAGACGTTGCTGTTCCTAAAACATATACCACAAAAATAATAAATGAATTTCGAGATTAATTCTGAAGCGCTTAAAAAATACTAAGTTAAACTCAAAATTGTGAAATTGGTTATGATACTAAGTTATGTGATTATTACTATTCAAGAGAAACTGGGGTGCAGTTTCTCTTGAATAGTAATTGTACTTTGCTTCCTAAAACGTATGATGAAGAGTTCTACTATAATGGATATTACTGAAAGTATGAGTCCCAGTGCATAGACTCCTTACAAGCATGCAACCGAAAAAGCAACTATCTCTGCAGAATCGGCCAAACACTTGCTTTGAGCCGAAAACATTTTGCTGATAAGCAAAGCGGTACCTAAGGCCCCTGCCATTTGCAGCAAATGGCGTACAGTGAGGATATAATTCTTTGGGTAACTGTTCAGTCCAGGGGTTTACACTGGCATCAACACAAGGGATACTCCCACTAAGAATATAGAATGCATTAGGATAATATACGTTGTGGTAGTCGAAGCATCAATTCCTGTAAACATCCACATTGCAAATGCAACGATGACCACTCATGGAACAATGACGACCCGCGGCCCGAAAATATCAAACAGTTTTCCGGAAATAGGTCCCATCAAACTGTTTATAATACTACCAGGAAGCATAATAATACCTGATTTAAAGGCTGTAAGTAGTAATACTCCCTGCAAATACATAGGCAGTAGTGCCATCGTGGAGAACATACTCATCATCATGGTGATCATCAGCACAACCATCAAGGCAAATATAGGGTACTTAAAGGTGCGCAAATTAAGAATCGGATTTTTGATCCTTAGTTGTCTGAAGATAAACCACGCCAATGACAAACAAGCAACACTTAGCGTCCAGTAAACTTCCGGATTTGACCATCCAAGATCACCGGATTTACTGAAACTATAAACAATGCCACCAAAGCCGAGTGTAGATAAAATGATGGATAGAATATCAATCTTGGGCTTGGTGATTTCCATAACATTGGTCAGGTATTTCACTCCTACAAAAATAGAAATCATAGCCAAGGGAATGAGGATGTAGAATAACCAGCGCCAGTTTAATGAATCGATAATAACACCTGAAAGCGTAGGTCCAAGTGCTGGGGCAGACATGATCACTAGACCCATCAGGCCCATTGCAGCACCGCGTTTTTCCAGCGGGAAGATAATCAATATCGTATTCATCATCAGAGGCATCATAAGCCCCGTACCAAATGCCTGTACAATCCTACCTGTGAGTAGAAAACTGAATGTTGGAGCAAATGCCGCAATCAAGGTTCCAGCAAGAAACGTAACCATTGCTGCTGTAAATAACTGCTTGGTTGATATCCATTGCTGCATCACCGCTGTACTGGAACTAGTACGCCGACGACAAGCATATAAGCGGTAGTAAGCCATTGAATGGTTGAAGCTGTCACTCCAAATTCCTGCATCAGTTCAGGCAATGCATTGCTTAACAAAGTTTCACTAAGAATTGCTATAAAAGCACCTATAACTAATGCTACCAATATCGGAGTTCTTTTGATTTTGTATAAATCGATCTTGCTGCTTGAAATAACGACACTGGCGGTACTCATTAAGTATTCTCCCTTTTCACATCGTCTACAAATGTAGACTAGATATACATTTGAGGATAATCATGCAAGTTTTCGAAAAAAATAATCATTATACTGAAATTCTTAAAAGATGAAATGTTGATCTCACAATACAAAATGAACAGCAGGGTTCCGATGAAATTAATAGCTTTTTATTACATACCAAGGAGGATTATGATATGACATCCGAGAAGAACAGAACTTGATTTGAATGCATTTATAGCTCAGCTAACATATTTAGAGAGTTAGGATTACGACATGAGGTATTGCGCTCTTATTAAATTTTGAGCTAAATGAACAAATGATCTGAGCCTAGGAGTAAAGTATCTATTACTGTTTCCTGTTATCTTATAGGTAAAGTTAGAACGCAAGACCTTACGGATGGAAATCCAACTAAATCTCAGGGAAGTCAATTCCAGTTCTATTAACTAATTACGAAATTATCCTTAAGGTGATGTAGGAGAAAAAGGGGGCTTCCTAATGTCCATGAGAACTAGCAAGTTGATCAAAGCTCCGCAAGAGCTGGAAAGTGCACCAGATAAAAAAGGAAGTCTAAAGCAGAACGGGTTATCCGTCATTAAATTTTATTTGCATACACAAGGTGATATAGGAACATGCTTCCTGAAGGAACATCTTTTGTTGTTTGTTAAATCGGGCATTTACACGGTACGTTTTAGAGATCAAGAGTATATCGTCCGGAGCAATGAAATGGTGTTTATTAACAAGTCTATGCTGGTTGAATACGAGAAATCAGGGGAACCCGGTTCTGAATACATGCTTGATTATATGATGTTTTTCCTGAATGAGAAATTGGTTGAGGAATTTGTCCAATTCGCTGGTTTAAAACCGATTTATCCAGTGAACGGTGAAGTTCCTGTATCCATTATTAAGGTTAATGACCTCACTCTATCTTACATTGAGTCTTTAAAACCCTATTTCGACAACCCAGACGATGTTAGAGATGCACTCGTTCGGATCAAGTTAATGGAACTTCTATTTCACCTGGTAGACTCAAATGATCATTTTCAATATCAACTGTTGCAACTATCTAACCATGATAGGAACAGTAGTATCGATAAGATTATGGAAGAAAATTTCACAAATCCCGTATCCCTCAATGATCTGGCTTATTTGTCTGGTAGAAGCCTGTCAACGTTCAAACGGGAGTTTCAGGCAATATATCATACCTCACCGTTGAAATGGATTCGCAATAGGAGGTTGGATAAAGCTAAGAAGTTACTGTTAGAGACGTCACTGTCTGCTACCGATGTCTGTTTCACTACTGGGTTCGAAAGCGTTGCTCACTTTTCCAAAGTGTTCAAACTTCGGTTTGGACTCCCACCGTCGGAGTTTAGACAACAGTTTAAGCGAAGAGAGGAGGGGTTGAAGGAATAGCATGTAATTTTCTGCTAAAAATATGTGATTAGCCTGTTTTCTTGGCAACTCATTCTTTTTCGATTTAAGTGTAGCGATAATATAAAATAAGAAGTTTAAAAAGGAGAAGATCGTATCTTGAATCGTTGGTTTAGGGATTTACTAATTATCAGACTTTTGAAATTAATTGAGTATGAAGAGGAAGAAATGTTCAAACAAATATATTGTAGTTTTCTTGAAAGAATAAAATAGAGGCTTAACAGAGGAATACGAACTGGTCCGGACATATTGTTCCGGCAAGACACAGAAAACGCACAATTAAAGATTCCACACAAATTAAGGAGAGAACGAAGATGGTTACGGTACTACTTATAGTTATTTACCTCGTATTTATAGGTCTCGGACTGCCAGATGCCTTACTTGGCAGTGCATGGTCCATTATGAAATTTGATATCGGCGCCGCAACAGAAATGGCAGGTTATATATCGTTAACGGTCTCGTTTTGTACTGTTGTATCCAGTTTATTTGCAAGTAGATTATTGCATAGATTTGGTACAGGAAAGGTAACTTTATTCAGTATTCTATCTACAACGATTGCCTTGCTTTGGTGTCAAAAACGAGGGGAGATTTGTATCAATCAACAAGAACGGCAAAAACCTTAAAAACAAGGGGTAAAACCGATTTATATACATATGTACAAAATACGAGTTTTGTGAATATGTAATGACTTCTGTTGGAATAAGCCTAAAGCATTTTTGAATATCGATGTACATTGACACAAAATCCCCTACTAAAATGACACAAAGTTCCCTACTTTAGTAGTTAAATCATACTTTTGAGTGACTTAGTTCTTTTTCTTCAAGCGAATGAGGTAATTTTTTTTATTTATCAAGCTAAGTAGGTAACTTTGTGTCACTCACCCAGTCAAGTAGGTAACTTTGTGTCATTCTCCCAGTCAGGTAGGCAATTTAGTGTCACTTACTTGACGCGCTCTACATTACTTATCCATATTATTGACTGCCTTCCTCATTTCCTCATCTGTTAAATGTGTATAGATCATGGTTGTTTGTATTGAGGAATGTCCTAATTGGTTTTTCAATCTAGGCACATCATTGTTCTCTAAATGATAGCGCGTTGCAAATGAATGTCTTAGAGAATGCACGGTTAATGCTGGTTTTCCAAAAGCTGAAGCATACTTTTCGATTAGTTTTTCAATAGATCGCTGCGTTAAACGTCGGCTTTTTCCTTTACGACCTATGGAAGCTGCAATAAACAAAAAGCTTTCGTTTTTTTCTGGGATATATCTGGATTCTCTAATCTGCAGATAATTTTCTAAATCTAGTAACGCTTGCTTGCTGAAATACACGTATTGTTCTTTATTGCCTTTTCGTATAACACGCACCAAAGCTTTGTTCATATCTAAATCTTCAATGTTAATACCTGCTACCTCAGAGAGCCTAAGACCAGAACCTAAAATGAGGGAAACAATAGCTGTATCTCGTTCACGGTTAAATTGATGGAAATTGAAAATACGTTTATTCTCTTTATTGATTTCTCCGAAATCATGAGCTATAAACTGCCTAAATGACTCAAAATCGTCTTCTCTAAGAATTTTCCCATCAATACGATTGGCAATGGTTTCTTGGCTTTCTTTAATCACGTTTAAATCCATTTTGGCCATAACATTGCGCTGGATATATGGTTTTAAGTCATTTGTTTCAGCTTTGTTCTGTAAGTAATCAAATAAGGATTTTAGTGAGGACAATTTACGGTTGATGGTTAGCTTGGCATTGCCTAGTTGATACTCCAAAAAAGATAGGAAATTTTCCACTTCACGAATCGTTAGTTTCTCCAAAGTAGCTAATTTAATGTTTTTACGGCTATCTTCAGTAAAATTTTCTGCAACTAACCAATCAAAAAAAATAATATAGTCATGGCAATAGTTCAGAAGCGTTGTGGGAGAAAGTTTTCGTTTTCTACTATCAATAAATTCCGTAATAAACCACGGAAGATCAGACAATTTTTCATCGATTCGATTCATGTAATGCATTTTCATTTGTTTATCCATATATGTATAACCTCCGTAAATTATTATACTTCAGTTATAAATATTCGTCAAAATTATATTTTACGTAATTATCAAATGAGGTCACAGTAGGTCGAAATACTTCCAAGTAATTAAACTGGTCTCTTCCTTGGTTTAGGTACATTATTATTTTCCTTATGATGTCGCGTTGCAAACGAATACCTAAGAGAATGTACTGTTAGAGACCACCCAGCACCTTAAGTCCACAAACATCTTTGCTTATGGCTATTAACAAATTAATCCCTGACTCGAAAAAATGTTTTTTTGAATATTGTCGCGCCCACATATTCCAGTTCTTAGCATGTAAGCCTAGCCACCATAAATGACGGGCAAAAATTAAGAAACGTATTAGGCCTTCCTCCTCCTGGTTTAAAAAGCGTATAGAGGAGTACCCTGAAATAAGCTCTTTCCAAATTTCAGGGGTCCCCCCTCTCCCAAAAGTGCCCCAGATTGCAGTCGCTAGATCATATATTCTCCACTGCCAACCAACATCTTCAAAATCGATTATCACAGTTTGTCCAAGAGTTGTTTGTATTGCATTTAAGTGGTGTGCATCCCCATGTGAGCATCCAAATAAAGATTCATCGTTATACTTTTCTAATATTACAGCTATTGTGCTTGTTAGTCGTTCAGTCAATAAGAGACTTTCACAATCATTGTAAGAATTTCTTATTGCGTCCAATGAGTTATATAGTAACTCATTAATTGTAATATCTCGGAGCCAACTCGGCTTCTTCATCTTATCCCAAATATTGTGTATATGACCAATTGAAGTGCCTAGTGAGAAGAAATTGGATTTATTAATTTGTAGTGCATGACCTTCAACAAACTCATAAGCCCTTGCCATAAATGCCACTTCATTAATTTGTATTATATTATTCTCTTCTTTGAGGGGACGTGGTACGGGAGCTCCTTCGCGAAATAGTGTTTGTATAGCAAGATATTCACGTTGTAATCTATCCAAAGAGTTGATAGGAAGAATCTTCAAAAGAAAATCTTCACGCGCTGTGATGGCTTTATATACATAACTTCTATTTAATGATAGTGGGAGTAATTCTTGAATTTTCATGTGTGGAAATATAGAATCAAGGTGAAATAACAATGTTTGAGTATTTGAATGATACTTCAATCCATTAACAACTCCATTCTATGACGTTCACAAATCCAAGGAAGTGTTGATACTCGTTGTAGCTGATTTGTACTTTCATGTAGCTTCGGTCCATTTCTCTTTAACTCTAATAAATCTAAATCGTAATTATCTGTTACAAAAGTTGAATTCTCAAAACCATCTTTAATGTTACCCAAAGAAAACTCTCTCAGCCCCACTAGTCCATAGCAAGGATAAATATAACCATCACCATCAATATATAATCTTAAATGATTTGCACACTGGTTAATTGGATTTTCTGGAATTGTGTTCCGAAAATTGCTTGTTTCACTTTTAATCGGATATATCGTAATGTCCATTGAATTAACAGATTCATAACTGAGAAACCCGTATTCCCGTAAAGTTGAAATCGAACCAATAATTCCGATTGGTCGGCGTAAATTTATTAATAATCTCATAAAGTCTTTAATTGATGTTAACTTTGCTAATACAAAGAGATTGTCTGTAGTTACTCCAACTGATGAGAGCAGCGAATCATCGCAAAGTGATTTTAGGTGAGTGTAGTTATGAAATAGCTCGACTATATCTAAGGTTATTGAAAATGCGAAACCATTATTAATACGACCCAACTGCGGTCCGCTTAAGCGAATTCCCTCTTTGCAGAAGCGCAAGTTGTCGCGGGTTCGATAGATCTGGTCGGCCAGCACCGCTTTGGGATAATAACCAAATCTGGCGCGGTAACGCTCTACGGCGTCCTGCAATGTCTGCCCTTCGTTGTAGCTATCCCACGACAGATGCTCGCGGAAAGCGTAGCCGTTCACCACGCTAATCGCCAGCTTCTCTCCGAACTCGACGTTTGCCCTGGCTTTGCCGCGCACGATCGGTCTGACATGTGGCTGTGCGATACTGACAATCCGATCCGATATGCTGTGTGTCCGCTTGTCATACATCGTTTGCTGCTGACGATAAAGCTCTTGAATGACCAGCAGTTCCTTGTACAAACGCCGCGGCAGGCCGCTCGTCATATCGGCGAGTTCGGCGATCATGCGCAGATCACGGGAAACGAACCTGAGCTGCTTGCCGATCGCTTTTCGTATCGCGCGCGGCTTCACGCGCCGCTGCTTGGCAACCGCCAGATAGGCTTTGCGGGCACGCTCTCGGTATGTTCTGGGCTTGCGGGTCTTTCCACGTTCCGGTTCGTGCAGGATGTCGATGATCTTCTCCAGCTTTTCTCTGGCCTGATTCAGTAACGACAAATCCGTCGGGTAGGCGATATCCGCCGGCGCGCAGGTAGCGTCCAGCAGCAGTTCGCCCTCGTTCGTCAGTTCCATCTGCTGTGGCTGCGTTTCTGAAGGCTTACCGGACGCTGCGTCAGTTCCGCTGCCAGGTTCATCGTCGTCCGATGAATCATCCGACACTTGCGCGCTTCTTCCAGAGCGATCCATTCATTCACTTCATCCAGAATTTCGCCACCCAATCGCTTGCGGAAATGCGTCATGAGAGAATGATGAAACGGACGGCGGTACCGATATTCCGGCAGACCGAGGAAGTACTGCAGATACGGGTTCTCCAGAATCTGACGAAGTGTCTCCCGATCATCGGTGCCAAGCCGCTCCTGGATGATGAGTGCGCCGAGCGCGATACGGATCGAAACGGCTTTTTGGCCCTTGAGGCTTTTCTTGAAGTTTTTCGCATACTTCTCTTCGAGCATCCACCACGGAATCATCTGGGCCAGCAGCACCCAGCGGTTATCTTCTGCGAGCTTTCCGCCGAACGGCAGAAAAAAGTCGACGGGCAGGTTCATCTGGTTCTCGGTTCGCTGATACAATCCTGACGCCTCCAAGTGCACGGTTTTTCACGGGGCTGCCCCGTTTTCCTTCGACATAAGAGGCCCTAAACCCTTGTGCCTGTTGGAGTTTTGATTCGTTCAGCAAGCCCTAGGTAAACCGTGTCCTATGGGCATCGGCGCACGTGTTTAGACTCCGATGCCGCGAGGCTCATTGTCAAGGCGAATACGTTGTTTACATGTCTTCGATGTACACGCCCTTGATAATCAAGGATTTTCTAAAAGCGAGTTGAGATAATTAACGAAAATATACGCTAAGTATTAAACGGATTAATGACCCTTTGGCGGCTCAAACATCATATTGTTTAACTGGTTCACAAAAATACCTTCGTTCGGGCCCGGGTTGTTTCGAAATACTTTCGCTTCTTCCACTAGAACCTCGTCCGCATCCGTACCAAGTACCTTCATCGTTTCATCAATGAATGATGCTAGTAGCATAGAGCTCGGATCGTTATTGAAATACGTTTGAACCCCTGGCGGCGCAATTTCCAGGATTTTCACCGATGTGTCTTTAAGCATGTACCGTTGGGATAGCGTATAGGAATGGAGCGCTGCTTTCGTCGTAATACAGAAACATGAAAATAATTCCAATAGGACGTAGGTTCTACTTTCTTGAAATTTTTGATTAGACTGGAAAGAGGCTAAGTCTACAGGTCATTAAAGTCAACCTAAAAACTTAGCCTCTTGATTTCATATTAAATTTTAAATAAACTTCAGTCTTCACATACCATTGTCTGCAAAGTCGATGAGACTACTATTTATTATTGCTGCTACATCCTTTTTGTAATCGTGTATAAAAAAATGATCCCCGTCAAACATATGAATTTTACAACTTTTGGACGTATAATCATGCCATTTTGCAACGTCAAAAATAGTGGCTCCCTTTTCTCTTTTTCCCCACAATACACTTATATCGCAGTCAAGCTTAGCGTTTTTTTCAATGTGCCTGTATGTGTCAGTAATTCTAAAATCCTCTCTGAGTATCGGTAAAAACAACTCCATTAATTCATTGCTTTTCAGAACCTCTTTGGGCGTGCCTCCCAGCTTAAATACCTCATCCACAAACTCCTTATCCGGCAAATCATAGAGTACCTTCTTCTTACTTACAAAACCCGGAGGATATCTGCCGGAAATAAACATATGGACAGGATATGGATGTCCGAGCTCCTTTATTCTATAGGCAAGTTCATATACAAGTACACTGCCCATACTGTGGCCAAACAACGCATAAGGTTGTTCTTCAAGGTTGCTTATGATAATACGGTGTATATCTTCAAGCGCTTCCTCAACACTTCCGTAAAACGGTTCACCAATCCTGCTGCCTCTTCCCGCAAGCTCAATCGGGAAAAGCTCAATCCTATCATGCAAGTATTGTTCCCAATATTTATATACTGCTGCAGAACCTCCTGCATACGGCAGACAAAACAATTTAATCTTATCCATTATATCTACCCCTTATATCTGAACTATTGGTTGATCTCTTCCAATATTTCTTTAATAATAGCCGCATTTTTATCTATATATCCTGTACTTAACATATCAAAATGACTGCCAAATCCGTTATATACTTTGAACTCTCCCGTTGTTGCCTCTCTCCATCCTTCACATAAATCAGCTTCACCTTCATTGTCTTGCTGCTGTGATATAATAAGATGGATATTGGAGTTTATCTGTCCCGAGTTTATAACACTTCTAGTGTATTTATGATAATTTCTCATTCTTTCAATGGCCTTTTCAATAACTGCCTGGTTATCTCCAAACATGCCTTTTATAAGTTTCTCATTTTCTTCTATAAATTCTTTATCCTGTTGCTCAGCAAGTTTCTTAGCATCTTCGCTTTCTTCCTCAATAAGGACAAATGATTTAGCCGAATCCAGAAAGATTATATCGGATACATGATGTCCAGTTTCAATTAATACTTTAGCAACTTCAAATGCCAGATTACCTCCTGCCGAGTAACCAAATAGAATATATGGGCCCTCGGGTTTGACAGAAGTAATTGCCTTCACATACTCCTCCATCCTGCTCTCATTTTCTATAAAGTCAAAGGAATATATGGAATAAGCATTCATTTGTTTTGATAAACTACCATAAGCTATTCCATTTCCTCCTCCTGGAGGGAATGCAAACATAAGACTCTCCATTGCTGAATTAAAATGAATTGCCGGACTTGGTGTAATATAATCATTGGCGTACGTATTGTGTATAAAACGGGCAATTTCCTTTATGGTTGGGGCCATATAAAAGTCTTTTAGTGGTACCTCAACATTTAACTGTTCATAAATTCTGCTTATAAGGGATATTGCCTTCAGTGAGTATCCTCCCAGTTCAAAGAAGTTATCATTCACACCAATTTTTTGTACTCCAAGGGCATCATGCCACAGCAGTGCAAGCTTCTCCTCAACTTCACCGCAAGGCTCTACATACTCTACTGATGTAGCTAAAGTACCGTCATTTTGGGGTAAATTATTCCGATCTATTTTGCCATTGGCTGTCAAAGGCAGCTTTTCCAGCTGAACAAAGTATTGTGGTATCATGTAATCGGGAAGTTCTTTTAAGAGAAGCGCCCTTAAATCTGATATTGTAGATTCACTTTCCCCTGCTATATAAGCACACAAATACTTGTTGCCCTCCTGGTCTGTCTTTGCAATTACCGCAGCTTCTTTTATTGAAGGATGCTTTAATAGCTGCACTTCTATTTCCCCAAGCTCTATCCTAAAGCCCCTAATCTTTACCTGATGGTCTACTCTGCCTATAAATTCGATGTTTCCGTCAGGAAGCCACCTTCCAAGATCACCGGTACGATACATTCTTTCTCCAGAGCTGAAAGGATTAGCTACAAATTTTTCCGTAGTCAATTCAAGTTTGTTCAAATAGCCTTTTGCCAGCCCATCTCCAGATATATATATTTCACCAGTTGTATTAACCGGTAAGATATTCATGTCTTCATTAAGTATATATATCTTATAATTCTGCAATGGCATACCTATAGGTATACTTGTTAGATTTCTCACCTTCTCACGGCTTAAATGGTAATAAGTTGAATCTACGCAGCATTCTGTTGGACCATAAACGTTTGTTATAGTAGGGTTATTATCTTTAAACCGATCATAGAAACCTTGTATACCTTTACATGAAAGTTCTTCCCCTCCGATAATAAACTGCATAACTGAAAGACTTTCGCCAGGCCTGGCAGTATCTGTTAAAAGCTTTATATGTGCTGGTGTTCCGTCTGAAACAGCAATTGAATTCCTGTTATAGTACTTTAGAAGGCCCTCACCATCTAGCCTTGTATCCTCAGGAACTATAAACAGCGTATGGCCAAGGAGAGAAGCCGCAAATATTTGTTTTACAGATGCGTCAAAAAAGTAAGGGGACACAAGGGCAACATTTAAATAATTATCATAATTTTCATAGACAAGCTTTCTTAGTCCATAAACCAAGTTAACTACACTTCGATGCTCTATCATTGAACCCTTCGGAACTCCAGTAGATCCCGATGTATAAATGATATAAGCTAAGTCCTCTGGTTTATTTATTTTATCAAGGTTTTCAGCACTTCCAATGTATATTTCAGGGGAATCAAGCAGTAATATATTACCGTAAAACTCTGCTTTATCCGCTAAATGTGATTGCGTCAACAGCATAGTTGCATTACTATCTTCCAGTAATTTTTTTATTCTTAGTTCAGGAAGTTTGGTTGAAATTGGTAAATAGACACCTCCTGCTTTTAAAATTCCCAGTATTCCAACCTGCATATCTACGGATCTTTCTACCATTATTCCAACTATGCTGTTTTGCTTTACACCATTACTTCTTAGTGCTCTGGCAAGCTGATTTGCCTTTTCATTGAGCTGCCTGTAGGTTAATTGCTTGTCCTCAAACACTACAGCTACATTATCAGGTGTCCTTTCCACTTGGTCTTGGAACAGCTCATGTAGAGTCTTATCCCTAGGGTATTCTGCCTTTGTATCATTAAAACTATTTAGTATTTGCTGTTTTTCATCCTGAGATAGTATATTTATTTCGGACAGCATCTTTTCGGGGTAAGCTGTGATCTCTTCCAGTACATTGATGAAATGGACCCCAAGTTTTTCTATTGTCTCTTTCTTAAACAGACGAGTAGCATACTTTAACCCAAATACAATATTATTCTGGGTCTCTTGGGCGTTTAGGGTCAAATCAAATTTGGACGCCCTGAACTCATTATCATAGGGCATGAACCTTAGCCCATTCATCTTAAATTCTGATGCCTCTTTATTTTGCAAGACAAACATAGTATCAAACAGCGGATTTCTGCTCAAATCCCGCTTAATGCTAAGCTTCTCCACAAGTTCCTCAAATGGGTAATCCTGGTTTTCATAAGCCCTTAGAGCATTTTCTTTTACTACCATCAAAAACTCGCTGAAATTCTTTTTACCTTGAGGGTAATTCCTCATAGCTAGGGTATTGACAAACATGCCTATGATGTCCTGCAAATCTGTATGTGGCCTTCCTGCTATAGGGCTTCCAATTACGACATCTTCCTGTCCGGTGTATTTGAAAAGAAGCACATTGTATGAAGCTAGAAGCACCATATACAGTGTTGCTCCATGATCCACGGCAAGCTTGTTCAGTTTATGTGCAAGTTCCCGGCCTGTTTCAAAACTGACCATATCGCCTTCAAAACTCTGTATAGCCGGCCTTGGGTAGTCTACCGGCATATCAAGTACTGGTATTTCTCCCCTAAATGCCTGGAGCCAGTATTCTTCTTGTTTACTGATTGTGCCGTCAGCAAACAATTTATTCTGCCATACGGAATAGTCCTTGTACTGAATCTGAAGTGCTGGAAGATTCATTCCTTCATACAAGCTTATGAATTCTCTTACCAGTATTTCATCCGACACCCCGTCAGATATGATATGGTGTTTATCAAGCATCATGACATGCCTGTCTTCTCTAATTTTTACGAGCCCTGCTCTTAGTAAAGGAGCCTTGCCAAGGTCAAATGGCCTTATGAATTCATTTGCTGCTTCTGAGGCTTTTTCTTCGCCGGTTTCCATGTACATGATACTAAATTCCACCTCATCATGGACCTTCTGCACCGGTTCACCATCTACCATATGGAAGGAGGTCCGGAAAGCCTCATGCCTTTTTACCAGCTGATCTAAGGCTTTCTCAAAACGTTCTATATCAATACTGCCTTCTAACAACATAAACTCTGGCATATTGTATGCCACCCTTGCTCCTTCAAGCTGATTTAATATATACAGCCTTCTTTGGGAAGACGACATAGGATAGTATTCCATTTCTCCAGTGGGCTGGATAGATTGATAAATACTCTCTTGGGCTTCCTGGATGTACTTGGCAATTTCTGCAATTGTCGGCAGCTTGAATATCTCCTTAAGAGATATATTTACATTGAACTCTTTGTGAATTTTGGCTGCAAAGTTTATTGCTTTTAATGAGTGCCCCCCAAGCACAAAGAAATTATCATTTCTCCCTATTTTCTCAACCCCCAGGATATCCTGCCACAATTGTACAAGCTTCTCTTCCACTTCACCTGAAGGTGCTTCATACTCTACTCCAGTATTTAAATGAGCAGCAGGGTGGGGCAAGTTCTTCCGGTCTATCTTACCATTGGCTGTCAAAGGCATTTCATCCAGCTGCATGAAGTATGCCGGGATCATATACTCGGGCAATTCTTTTGAAAGGCATTCCCTTAGTTCAGTTATTGTCAGTTCATTTTCCCCAACGAAATATGCACACAGATCCTTGTTCTTCTGTTGGTCTTCCTTTACAATAACCACAGCTTCTTTTATTGAAGCATGTCTTAATAGCTGAGCCTCTATTTCTCCAAGTTCTATTCTAAATCCCCTTATCTTTACCTGGTGGTCCATCCTGCCTAAAAATTCTATATTCCCGTCAGGCAGCCATCTTGCCAAGTCCCCAGTACGATACATTCTTTCTCCCTTTATAAACGGGTTAGATACAAATCTTTCTGCAGTAAGCCCCGTCTTGTTTAAATAGCCTTTGGCAAGACCATCCCCAGATATATATAATTCCCCAGCGATACCTATAGGATTTACTTCTAATTTCTTACCAAGTATGCATGCTCTGGTGTTTGGCAAAGGACGGCCTATGGGGATATTATCCAATCTACTAAGCCCCGCCGCAGTAATCAAATATTCCGTAGAATCCACACAGCATTCGGTAGGACCATAAACATTTGTGATGCAAGGTTGCACATCCTCAAATCTGCTTAGGAAGTCTTTTACTGCATCAAATGGAAGAACATCTCCGCCTATAATAAAATGTCTCACTTTTAGGTTATTATCTATAGGAGGAGAATTTAACATCATATTTACGTGTATGGGCGTTCCATCCGAAATATCAATCCTATTTTCACTATAGAAGTCCAGCAGCTTTTTACCGTCTTTCCTTGCTTCCTCCGGTACAATGTACAATGCATGCCCCATTAGCAGTGCTGCGAAAATCTGCTGCACCGAAGCATCAAAAACATAAGGGGCAATGAGGCAAACATTCAACGGTGATTCATATTTGCTATATATTCTCTGGAACAGACCCTCTACCAGGTTTAATACACTCTTATTATCAATGCAAACACCTTTAGGGTTTCCCGTTGAGCCAGAGGTATAGATGATGTACGCTGTATCACCAGGCTTATTTATACATTTTATATTCACATCGTTTATAAAATTATAATCATAATCAGATAAATCAATAATCTCACCATCGAAATCATCACGATCCATAAGATGATTTTGGGTGAGTAAAATTTTGGCCTTGCTGTCCTCCATCATATACCTTTTTCTTTCCAATGGATAATTAGGATCTACAGGAAGGTACGCCCCCCCAGCCTTGATTACTGACATTATACCTATAACCATTTCAGGCGAGCGGTCCACCATTATGCCTACAATATCATCAGGCTTTACTCCCTTTTCTCTTAATGCCCTGGCCAATTGGTTTGCCTTTTGATTCAGTTCTCGGTAGGTTAATTGTTTACCTTCAAAAACCACTGCAATATGATCAGGAGTCTTTTTCACTTGCTCCTCAAACATTTGGTGTATGGTTTTATCCAGGGGATATTCGAGAGCAGTATCGTTAAAGCTGTATAATACTTGCTGTTTTTCTTCCTGTGATAACATTTCGATTTCATAAAGCCTTTTTTCGGGGTATGCTGCAATTTCTTCCAGCAAATTGATGTAATGAGCCCCAAGTCTTTCAACTGTTTCTTTCTTAAACAGTCTTGTACAGTATTCGAGTTCAAAGGCTATACCATCCTCAGTCTCAAATGCATTTAAGGTGATGTCAAATTTTGATATTCTGCCTTCTATCCCTTTGTTGTACGGCTTGAAGCTTAGATCAGACGTTATGAGCTCTGCTTTTCCAACATTGTATATGGCAAACATGGTATCAAAGAGGGGATTCCTGCTCATATCCCTCCTTATGTCCAGCTTATCCACTAATTCTTCAAACTGATAGTCCTGATTGTCGTATGCTTTCAAAGCATTTTCTTTAACTTCTTTCAAGAATTCAATAAAAGTCTTTTCTCCTTGCGGGTGGTTTCTCATGGCCAGAGTGTTTACAAACATACCTATGATGTCTTGAAGGTCAGCATGAGGCCTTCCAGCTATAGGACTTCCCACAATAATATCTTCCTGTCCAGTGTATCTAGATAACAGCACATTGTATGCAGCAAGAAGCGTCATATATAATGTAGCTCCATTGTCTGATCCAAGCTTGTTAAGTCTAACCGCAAGCTCGCTATCAGCTTCAAAGCTGATGTAGTCTCCTTCAAAGCTTTGTACTGCGGGTCTTGGGTAGTCGGTGGATAAATCCAGCACAGGGATCTCTCCCTGAAAGGTCTGGAGCCAGAATTCCTCCTGCTTACTTATGGCAGCTCCTGCAAACAATTCCCTCTGCCAAACTGAGTAGTCCTTGTACTGTATACGCAGTGGAGGAAGTATTTTCCCTTCATATAAGCTTATAAACTCTCTTACCAGTATGTCGTTGGACACTCCATCCGATATGATATGATGCATGTCAAACACCATAATATGTCTGGCTTCTCCAATCTTTACAAGTCCAACTCTTAATAGTGGAGCCTTTCCAAGGTCAAAGGGCCTTATGAATTTCTCCACTATTTCGGGAACCTTCTCTTCACTGGTTTCCAGGTACATGATACTTAGGTCCGCCTTGTCATGGACTTTCTGAGACAGCTCTTCCTCGATCATATGGAAGGAGGTTCGAAAGCTCTCATGCCTTTCTATCAGACTATGAAAAGCCTGCTCAAAACGTGCTTTATCAACAGTACCTTCCAGCAATATTATGCCAGGTATATTGTAGGCGATTCCAGCTCCTTCAAGCTGGTTTAATATATATAGTCTTTTCTGGGCGGATGACATGGGATAATATTCCATATCCCCAGCACGTTGAATGGACTGATATAGGCTCTCCTTTGAGTCTTCAATGTAGCTGGCAATTTCTAAGATGGTTGGTGTCTTGAATATTTCCTTAAGAGGTATGTCTACATTGAACTCTTTGTGAATTCTTGCTACAAGGCTTGTTGCCTTTAACGAGTGTCCTCCGAGCATAAAGAAGTTATCATTTCTTCCTACCTTCTCTATTCCAAGGATGTCCTGCCACAGCAGCGCAAGCCTTTCCTCCACTTCACCTGAAGGCGCTGCATACTCTGTTCCTGTATTTATTCTTCCATCAGGCAGCGGCAGCGCCTTTCTGTCCAATTTTCCATTTATGGTTAACGGTACTTTTGCTATCCTCATAAAATAGGATGGAATCATATAATCGGGCAGCTCTTTAGATATAAGCTCCCTTATTTCGGTCACTGTCACTTCTCGGTCAGACACTATATAAGCGCAAAGATACCTGCCTACACTTGAATCCTCCCGGTCAATGACCACCGCCTCATTTATATCAGCATGCTTCAAAAGGGCTGCTTCTATTTCCTCAAGCTCGATTCTATACCCTCTTATTTTAACCTGGTGGTCTTTTCTGCCGGCAAATGCAATATTCCCGTCAGGAAGCCACTTTGCAAGATCTCCTGTTTTATACATCAGTTCTCCAGGCATAAATGGGTTCGGTACAAACTTTTCCCTGGTAAATTCCGGTTTTTTCAAGTATCCTCTCGCCAATCCTGCCCCGGAAACACAGAGTTCACCCTCAACACCTATGGGCTTAAGATTATTGTTTTCATCAACTATAAACACCCGGGTATTGGTAATAGGTTTACCAATAGGTACCGACTTATCGGCCGTCTCACAATCATCTGCTTTCCATACCGTTGCACATACGGTTGTCTCAGTAGGTCCATAAGCATTTATATATGAAATCCTGTTGCTCCATTTCTTTAAAAGTTCGGGAGTGGAAGCCGAACCTGCTGCAATTACCTTCTTTAAGGAAGTTACTTTTTCCGGGTCCAGATTTGCCAGATACGGAGGTGGTAAAGTAGCAATAGTTATCTCATTTTCATTTAGGTATTCTTCAAATCTTCGATAGTCATTGATAATATCGCTTGAAGATATATATAGTGTTGCTCCTGCCAATAGTCCCATAAATATTTCCCAAACTGCAGCGTCGAATGAAATTGATGCAAATTGAATAATCCTATCGCTTTCACTTACATTTAAGCGGGTCTTGAAAAACGCCTCCAGATTTGCTACCCCTTTATGTTCTACCATAACCCCTTTAGGTTTTCCTGTAGACCCAGATGTATAAATGATATATGCCAAATTTTGCGGTGAACATACCACTTCCAGGTTCATAGGGTTTCCGGCATAAAGGCTTTCATCTTCTATGTCTATATACTTCCCGTAAAACTCCACTTTCTCCAGGAATTGCTTTTGGGAAATCAGCACCCCTATCTCGCTGTCCTCGAGTAAATATTCGATTCTTGCCTTAGGGTAGTCAGGATCTATAGGCATATATGCCCCTCCGGCTTTAAGTATGCCAAATATACCTATGACCATCTCCAGTGAGCGTTCTACCATAATACCCACTATGCTGTCTGGTTTAACTCCCTTATCCCTCAACACTCTTGCAAGCTGATTTGACTTCTCATTGAGTTCCCTATAGGTTAGCTGCTTACCCTCAAACACCACTGCCGCATTGTCAGGTGTCTTCACCGCTTGTTCCTCAAATAGTTGGTGAATGGTCTTTTCCCTGTGGTATTCCTCCGTTGTATTATTGAAGCAGTGTACTATTTCTTTCTTTTCCACTTCGGTGAGTATATCAATATTCCTAATATGCATATCGGGATTATCGGTTACAATTTCTATTACCGACTGAAAATGTCCCTTGATTTTTTCTATGAAATTACCATCATATACCAGTGAGTTGTAACTGAATTTAATAGATAATTCCTTACCGCCATCAACGAGTATCCCAAAATCATAATTCGTCTGCTCGAATATTTCCATTCCAACTACATTTAAAATGCCATTACTGGATGAAGCATTAACCGCTTCATCCATAGGGTAATTTTCAAAAGCCATGACATGATGTATCAAGGCATCTTTCAAGCATGTTTTTGACTGCACATCCGCCAGAGGATAGAAACTGTACCGGTCAGATTCAAGCACCGATTGCTGCATCTCTTTGATCAGTTCGGTAAAAGTTTTATCCTCATCACAACTCACCCTTACTGCAACGGTATTTATAAATAAACCCACCATGCTCTCAATTCCCTGTATTTCATGAGGCCTTCCCGATACCACCTCACCAAACACCACATCATCGGTATTGTTATACCGCTGTAATAATATCCCCCATATGGTCTTTATAATGGTACTCATGGTTGTATTGTTTTTGGCTGCAAACTTCTCAAGATCGCTAGTTATTTGTTCAGATATTTTAAACTCCGTTTCTTCAATCCTGAAATCATCACTTGCAGACCTGCCGTTTTGGGGAAGGACTGTCTGATGCTCGTAACCTTTAAGATAGGTTTCCCAGTAATCTGCGGCCTCGTTCTGATTTCTGCCTTCCAACCATTTGATATAGCGGCTGTAAGGATATACCTTTCCTGACTCCGGCTCCCGGCTATTCATCAGGGCTTCATAGTTTTCCATAAATTCTCTAAATATATTTGCGAGACTCCACCCATCAATAATGATGTGATGAAAGCTCCATACCATGTTATAAGATTGGTAGCCTGTTTTAATTACACTTAATCTTGTTAAAATATCCCTTGATAAGTCAAAGCCCTTTTTTCTGTCTTTAACCCTGTATTCTTCTATATACCTATCCCTTAGTTCTTCGGCAAGGGAGGTAATATCCTCATAGCTGACAGACAGCTTTCTTTCCTTCATGACTACTTGTAAGGGCTTGGCTACATTTTCATACAAAAAAATTGTTCTCAAAGCGTCATACTTTTCAATAATGATATTAACGCTCTTTTCAACACAATCAATGTCCAGGATGCCTTTTATAGAAAGTGATATCTGCTCAAAGTAGGCGTCTGAATTTTTATCCATCATATAGTGGTACAATATCCCTTGCTGCATAGGAGTGAGCCGGTACATATCTTTTATGTTTTGTTTCTTCAAATCACTCATAAGTACTCCTCCTTAAATACAAACTCTTTTTATTCGAAGTTATTCAATACGTCTTCAAACTCATCCATATTCAGATCGTCTACTGTAAAATCACTGAGTGTAGCTTCTGAATAGTCCATTTCTGCACAATGGGTTATTATGTTTACTAAATGCTTTTTAAAACTCACCGCTACCCCTTCAATAGTACTCTTCTCATACTCGCCCTGGTTGTAGCTAAAGTTTAATTCCAGCTTCCCGCCTTCTACAGTTCCGCCGTTAATATCAATACAATACTCACTTTTATAGTTTGGTCCTGTAGACTCTCCGGCAGGAATATCAGACACTCCAAATAAATTGTCTACATTATCCTGGTTGAATTGACCGAGGTAATTGAAGCTTATTTCAGGGTTTAGATTAAAGTTTAAATCGGCTTTGTTTTCCGGCAAGGTAAGATATTTTAGTATGCCGTAACCTATCCCTTTGTTAGGTATCTGCCTGATGTTTTCTTTTACCGATTTGATCATGCGGGAAATATCGAGTTGTCCGCTGACATCTAACACCACGGGATACTGGGTGGTGAACCATCCCACGGTCCTGCTTATGTCAATGTCTTTAATGATTTCCTCCCTGCCGTGCCCCTCCAGACTGATCAGAACCTTATCATTTCCGGTCCATTCCCTCACTGCTAATCCCAAGGCGGTAAGCAATATGTCGTTTACTTCTGTGTTATAAGCATGGTTTACCCGCTTTAGCATCTTCTCAGTCTCTTCAATACTCAGCTCGATCTTGACGCTATTGTTATTCATATACCTTCTTTCTTCAATCTCTCGGTCTTTTGGAAGCGGTATTGTTTCAGTTTTTTCCAAATTGGTCCAGTAATTTATTTCTTTTAATAGTTCAGGGCTATTGGCATACTCATCAAGCCTCTGTGCCCAATCTTTGAAAGAGTCGGTCTTGTTGCTGAATTTTATTTCATCATTGTTTAGCGCCTGTCTGTATCCTATGTCCAAATCTTCCAGTATGATTCTCCACGATACCCCATCAACTACAAGGTGGTGAATAGCTATTAGCAGGTGGTCCCCTTCTTTAGTCTTAAACAGACCAACCTTAACTAAAGGACCGTTATACAAGTCCATGCTCCTCTGAATCCTCGACGCTTCCAGCTCTATTTTTTCCCGGTAATTATAGCTGTCCCTAAGGTCTACAATTTCCAATGAAAAATGTTCACCTTCAAGGTTTTTGTTGTATTGGAGTATATTTTGATCCTCTATTTTTACCACTGTTCTAAAAATATCGTGGTGCTCTACAAGCTTTGACAATACTTTTCGAATAATAGCTTCTTCAAATCCGTTACGCCCATATATCATTATTTCCTGATTAAAATGATGGATATCCTTGCTGTCTTGTTTATACAACCATCTTTGTATAGGTGTTATCGGTACTATGCCTTCTACCGGGCCTTGATGAATTCTTCGGCTTGTAGATTGTATATATTCGACGAGTTCCTCAATTACAGGATGTTTGAATAAGTCCCGCATTTCAAGCTTTAGCCCATGGACGTTAAGACGCGACATTACCTGTATGGCTTTTATTGAGTCTCCTCCAAGGCTGAAGAAATTATCTTTTACCCCGATGTTTTCAGTTTTTAGTACGTCTTCCCATACTTTGGCCAGTATTTCTTCTCTTTCGTTTCTAGGAACTACATGCTCTACTCCGGTATTAATATTCCCCTGTGGTTCAGGCAATGCTTTCCGATCAATTTTACCGTTGGCATTAAATGGCATCTGTTCCAGCTGCATGAAATATGCTGGTACCATGTAGTCAGGTAGTTCGTTTAAGAGATGCTCCCTTAGCTCGGAAATGGTCAATTCATTTTCCCCTACAATATATGCACACAGGTACTTCTTCCCTTGCTGCTCTTCCTTTGCAATAACCACTGCTTCCTTAATAGCAGTGTGCTTCACCAGATGTGCTTCAATTTCTCCAAGCTCTATTCTAAAGCCTCTTATCTTTACCTGGTGGTCGATCCTGCCCATGAATTCGATGTTCCCATCAGGAAGCCGCCTTACTAAGTCCCCTGTGCGGTACACTTTTTCGCCGGGAATAAACGGGTTAGGTACAAATTTTTCTGCTGTCAGTTCAGGTCTATTCAAATAGCCCCTTGCAAGACCGCTTCCACCTATCACAAGTTCACCGGCCACTCCTACAGGAGTTAATTGGTTGTGCTTGTCCAGTATATAAAGGTATACATTCTGTAAAGCTTTCCCTATAGGTACTGTTATAAGTTCTTCTGCTATTTTCTTTGTTATACTGTAACCCGCTGCATATATCGTGGACTCTGTAGGCCCATAGATATTTTCCAGAGATGTGTTCTCTGAGACATCGAAAAGCTCATGGACAAGCTTTTTGGGCAGCGCTTCTCCAGCAGCAAAAATATACCTGAGAGTTGATGGCAGTTTTATACCATTATCTTTTAAAGTATGTACCATTATATTCAGCATTGATGGTACAAAGTTTACATGGGTTATCTTATGCTTGTTTATTACCTCTACTAACTCCATAGCTTCCTTTTCCACACCTTGGCGTGATATTACAAGCTTTCCTCCGTTGAGGAACCAGCCAAATATCTCAGCTACGGATACGTCAAAGGTATAAGTTGTTTTAAATAGAAAAGCGTCTTCCGCTTTAAGCGGATACATGGCCTGGAGGGCTGTAATTATGTTTACAACGCTAGTATGCTCAATCATTCCACCTTTGGGCTTCCCTGTCGAACCTGATGTATAAATGACGTACGCAAGGTCCGAGGGTTTGTTTACATTTTCAAGCTTTGAGTTCTCTTCATTTAAATATTCTTCCTCCAGATATATAATATCCGCATCAATCTGCTTATTTTCCATAAAGGTCCTGGAGGTCAAAAGGATCTGGGAACCACTATCGTCCAACAAATACTTTATCCTTGTATCAGGATAATTAGGATCTATCGGCAGATACGCCCCTCCAGCTTTCAATATGGCAAATATCCCCACAATCATCTCAAATGAACGTTCGGCCATAATTCCTACAATACGGTCAGGCTTTACCCCTTTGTTCCTCAATACTCTGGCCAAATGATTTGCCTTTCCGTTCAATTCCCTGTAAGTCAAGTGCTTGTCTTCATATACCACAGCTATGTTGTCAGGTGTCCTTTCCACCTGCTCAGCAAACAGCTCATGTATGGTTTTGTCCTGCGGATAGTCTTTCTTAGTATCATTAAAGTCTATCAGCAACTGCTTTCTTTCTTCATGACTTAATATAATAAGCTTGTCAACTGACCCTTTGGGGTTATGGATAAACATATTTAAAATATTAATAAAATAGTCTATACACTCTTCTGCCTGTTTTCTTTCCAATACTTTGTCCGAGTAGATCAAGCTTATATTAAGATCATCGAATGTATTACTTACTGTAAAGTCAAGACTTGTATTGGTTGCTTCATATTCATCAACTGAAATTCTATCTTTAACATCACCGATTTCTTTGTTTATTATCTCGTTATATATATGAAAATCCACATAATTGAATATGGTATCAAATAAAGGATTTTCCTCTTTGTTTTCTTTTCCGCCCAGGATATTTATGATCTCAAATAAAGGCAGTCTTCCATAAAGCTTTAAGTTTATTAATTTCTTTTCTGCAACTTTTATCAATTCCTCCCATATATCGATTTTATCAAAACACATTTTGACGGGAACCGTATTTAAGAAGCACCCCAGCATCTTATCTCCATCTTCGCATACAGGTCTGTTATTTTCTACCAAACCTACGACAAAGTCATCCTCGTATGAAAGCATATTGAGCATATAAGTGTATGCAGCAAAGCAAAGTGTCTTTAAGCTTACATCATATCTTCTGGCAGTACTTCTTAAATCACCTAAAAATTCCTGACTTAAATGGCGTGTTACATGGTCTACTTTATAAGATTTTTTTGTTTTTCCATGAATATTTGCAGGCATATTCAACCTTTTATATTCACTTAATTCCTCTCTCCAATAATTAATTACTTCCTGGTTGTCCTTAATTGTCATTTGGTCTGCTATATAATCTTTATAGCTGCATTTAAGCCGTGTTGGTATATAATCTTTTTCTTGCTTAAGCTTAGAGTATAGGTTTGAAACTTCCGTAATCAATGAAGCAACACTCCAGCCATCCAGGATAGCATGGTGGAATATCAGAACCAGACAAATATGGTTTGCGTCAAGTTTGAATATTCTTATCCTCCAAAGGGGCTTTGATATATCAAACGGATTCGCTCTGTCATTTTCCAAATATTTGTTTATATACTCAACCTGCCCTGTCCTGCTAAAATTCATGATATCTATCTGCTCAATATCAAGACTACTGCCCTTGTAAACAATTTGCACAGGAGTTTCAAAATCCTCTAAATTAAAAACCGTCCTTAAAATATCATGTTTTGACGTCATTAGAAGCATCGCTTCTTTAAATGCTGGGAAATCAAAGTCTTTGTCATTCAGATGAAATGCAAATTGGTCATGATAAACTGCATTTTCATAGTCTTTTTTGGAATGATAAATCATACCCAGCTCTATGTGACTCATCGGATATATATCTTCCATGTCCGAAGGTAACTTTTCTGAGAGAGTTTCATTCATCAATATTCGCTGTTTAAATAACTCCAGTTCTTCCCTTGCTTTACCCATCTTACTGTTAAAAGCTTCCGTATCTTTTACTTTTAAGAATGCAGACAATCTCTCAATATCAGGATTCATGTATATATCCCTGATTTGGATGTTTATATCCAACTTTTTGCATATTGTGCTGACTAATGATATTGCACGTATAGAATCTCCGCCTATTTTAAAGAAGTTGTCCCTTATTCCTACCTGTTTTGCTCCAAGCACTTCCTGCCATATTTCAACCAGTTTCTCTTCCACTTCATTCCGCGGCGCTACATATTCTGTTCCCGTACTCATACTTCCGTCAGGCTCGGGCAATGCTTTCCTGTCTATTTTTCCATTAGGGGTCAATGGCAGCTTTTCCATCTGCATAAAGTAAGAAGGGATCATGTAGTCCGGGAGCTCTTTTGACAAGTGTTCCCTCATCCCCTGTACGGTTATTTCTTGATCCGGTACGACGTACGCACAAAGATACTTATTTCCGTCAGCTCCTTCTTTGTCCAATACCACTGCTTCTTTTATTGTTTCATGCTTTAATAACCGGTTCTCTATTTCACCCAGTTCTATCCTGTAGCCTCTTATCTTTACCTGATGGTCGATCCTGCCCAGGTATTCTAGGTTGCCGTCAGGCAGCCACCTTGCCAGGTCACCTGTCCTGTACATCCTTTCACCCGGTGCGAATGGGTTTGCTGCGAATTTTTCTTCTGTAAGTTCCGGTCTGTTCAAGTACCCTCTTGCCAGTCCATCCCCTGCTATACATAGTTCTCCCGCTACTCCTATCGGCTGCAGGCCCTTTTCCTTACTCACAACATATAACTTAATGTTATCTATGGGCTTTCCTATTGGTACAAGCTCCAATTCTTCTTCCGTGGAGCAGCCAAAGTAGGATACATCTACTGTTGCTTCTGTTGGTCCGTACAGGTTATGCAGGCTTGTTCCTTTTTCTTTGTACAGCAGCTTGTTGAACTTTTCTACTTGCTTCAGGTTCAGTGCTTCTCCACTGGCAAATACCTGCTTTAAGCTTGCTATTTCCTCTATTATCCCCTTTTCCTCTACATACTCTAAAAATACACTCAACATGGATGGTACAAAGTGCATTGTGGTAACTTTATTTTTTTCGATTGCCTTCACGATTTCTTCCGGATTTTTTTCTCCTCCCGGTATCAGCAGGCAGACTTTGGCCCCAGTAAAGCTCCACCACAATAATTCCCATACCGATACGTCAAAGGTATAGGGAGTTTTCTGCAGGATCACATCACCTTCAGCTATCGGGTATTGCTTCTGCATCCAGTTGATCCGGTTGATTACGGAGTAGTTCTCTATCATTACCCCTTTGGGTTTGCCGGTAGAACCGGATGTATATATTACATAAGCCAAGTTTTCAGGTTTACTAATTAACTTTGGATTTGATACATCCCCAGTAAATAGTTCCTGATTTTCTATGCTAATAAATTCAGCATTTCTGTAACTACCTTTAGCATTTATAAATTTATCCTGTATCAGAATAATTTGGCTGCCACTGTCATCAAGCATAAACTGGATCCTGTCTTCAGGGTATTCAGGAGCTATGGGTAAATAAGCCCCCCCAGCTTTTAGGACAGCCATGATCCCTATGATCATTTCCGGGGAACGTTCTACCATAATTCCCACTACACTATCAGGTTTTATTCCCTTTTCTCTTAATTTTCTGGCCAGTTGGTTTGCCTTTTCGTTTAGCTCCCTATAAGTCAGCTGTTTATCTTCAAACACTACAGCAATATTATTGGGTGTCCGTTCCACCTGTTCCTCAAAAATCTGATGGATGGTCTTTTCCCGAGGGTATCCTGCTTTTGTATTATTAAATTCATATAATATTTGATGTTTTTCGTCTTGTGACAGCATATCAATTTCTAATAGCCTTTTTTCAGGAAAGGCTGCTGCCTCTTCCAATACATTAAGGTAATGGGCAATAAGCCTTATAACTGACTCTTTCTTAAACAACCTGGTAGCATACTCCAATTCAAATGCAATACCGTCCTCTGTTTCCTCAGCGTTTAAAGTCAAGTCAAACTTGGATATTCTTACTTCACTGTCATAGGGCATAAACCTTAGCCCATCCATCTTCACTTCTGATGCCTCGATATTTTGCAGTACAAACATAGTATCGAAAAGTGGATTTCTGCCCAGATCCCTTTCCAGGTTAAGCTTATCTACCAGTTCTTCAAATTGGTAATCTTGGTTTTCGTAAGCCCTTAAGGAGTTTTCTCTTACTTCATTAAGGAAGTCCACAAAAGTCTTTCCACCTTGAGGGTGATTCCTCATGGCTAGCGTGTTTACAAACATACCAATAACGTCCTGAAGATCAGTATGCGGCCTTCCTGCAACGGGACTTCCAACTATAATATCTTCCTGTCCGGTGTACTTGGATAAAAGGACATTGTATGAAGCTAAAAGTACCATGTAGAGCGTGGCACCATTATTCACTGCAAGTTTGTTCAGTTTAACAGCAAGCTCCTTGCCTGCTTTGAAACTGATCACATCTCCCTCAAAACTCTGTATAGCTGGCCTAGGGTAGTCTAGCGGCATATTAAGCAAAGGAATTTCTCCTTTGAATACTTGGAGCCAGTATTCTTCCTGCTTACTAATTGTCCCATCAGCAAACAGCCTGTTCTGCCATACGGAAAAATCCTTGTACTGAATCTTAAGTTCCGGAAGTTCCTTACCTTCATACAGGCTCATAAATTCTCTTACCAGTATGTCGTCAGACACCCCGTCAGATATAATATGGTGCTTATCAGACATCATAATATATCTGTCTTCTCCAACTTTTATAAGCCCAACCCTAAGTAAAGGAGCCTCATCAAGGTCAAAGGTCCTAATAAATTCACTGGCTATTTTCGCAGCTCTTTCCTCATCGGTTTCCATATACATAACACTAAAATCCACATTGCTATGGACCTTTTGTACCGGTTTACCATCTATCATATGGAATGAGGTACGGAAAGACTCATGTCTGTCAACAAGCTCCCTAAAAGCCTGTTCAAAGCGCAGTTTATCGAGTTTGCCTTCAATTAGCATAATACCAGGCATGTTGTATGCCATCCCAACTGCGTCAAGCTGGTTTAGAATATACAGCCTTTTCTGGGCGGATGAAATTGGATAGTACTCCATCTCCCCAGCCGGCCCAATAGAATGAAATACACTCTCCTTTGCAATCTTGATGCACTCGGCAACTTCAGACATATTTGGGCTCTTAAATATTTCTTTAAGCGGTATGTTTACATTGAACTCTTTGTGAATCCTGGCAATAAGATTTGCTGCCCTTAAGGAATGTCCCCCCAGCTCAAAGAAATTGTCGTTTCTTCCCACTTTCTCTATACTAAGGATATCCTGCCACAACCCCGCAAGTTTCTCCTCCACTTCACCCAAGGGTGCGACATACTCTATTCCAGCATCGATATTGCCGTCAGGTTCGGGCAATGCCTTCCTATCTATTTTGCCATTGGGAGTCAGCGGCAGCTTTTTTAACTGCATAAAATAGGATGGTATCATATAGTCTGGAAGGTCCTTTAAGAGATGTCCCCTTAGTTCTGCTATTGTTAATTCATTTTCCCCTGCCACATAGGCACACAGATACTTGTTTCCCTTCTGATCTTCCCTTGCAATAACCACTGCTTCCTTTATTGAAACGTGCTTTAGCAGTTGTGCTTCTATTTCCCCCAGCTCTATTCTAAATCCCCTTATCTTTACCTGATGATCTACTCTTCCTAAAAATTCCATATTCCCATCAGACAGCCATCTGGCCAGATCCCCTGTACGATACATCCTTTCCCCTGATATAAACGGGTTAGGTACAAATTTTTCAGCTGTCAGTTCGGGCCGGTTTAGATATCCCCTTGCAAGCCCTTCTCCCCCTATGCACAACTCACCCAAAACCCCTGTAGGCTGAGGTCTCAAGTGTTTGTCAACAACGTAGTATTTTATATTTTGCATTGGCTTTCCGATAGGTACACTCCCGGATTCCAAATAGCTTCCCAGTCTCTTTTCGTAATAACTGGAATCTATGGTGGACTCAGTAACCCCATAGCTATTAACAACCCGCAGTTTCTCTCCATACCAGGATTGTAATCTTTCATAATCTTCCACAGAGAGAGTATCTGATCCAAGTATAAGCAACTTGAGGCTATCAATAATCAAAGCATTATCATGGATATAATCCATAAGAGGAATAATCAGTGCCGGTGTGGATTCAAAGATGGTTATTTTATGGGTTTTAATAAGTGAATATAATCGTGCAGGATCGTATCTCTCCTCGGATGAACAAATAACCATTTGGCCTCCGTTGAGCAGCGTTCTCGAAACATCTCCCACAAATACATCAAAAGAAAAACTTGCGATTTGCAACAGCTTTACATCCATATCCGCAAGCCTATATTCCTTTTTCCATGCGTAAGATATGTTGACAAGACTTCTATGCTCTATCATGATCCCCTTTGGCTTTCCTGTGGTTCCTGATGTATAAATGACATATGCTAAATTACAAGATTTATTAATGACAGGAAGATTTTCTGTTCTCCCGTTGTAATTCACACAGTCATCAAAGCTTATAATATCAAGATCAAATTTAATTTTTTCTTTATGATGTTCTTGCGTAAGAATAATTCCAGCCAAGCTGTCATCGATCATATATCTGATTCGTTCTTCAGGATATTCGGTGTCTATGGGTAAATACGCGCCTCCTGCTTTAAATACAGCAATTACACCTATTATCATTTCTATGGACCGGTCTACCATTATAGCTACTACACTGTCAGGTTTTAATCCCTTGTCCCTTAAGATCCAAGCCAGTTGATTGGCCTTTTCATTAAGTTCTCCGTAAGTCAAGTATTTATCTTCAAATACTACTGCTATGTTATCAGGCGTCTTTTCCACTTGTTCTTCAAATAGCTCTTGTATGGTCTTATCCTTAGGATATTCTACTTTTGTATCATTGAAGCCATAGATTATTTGCTGTTTTTCCTCCTGGGACAACATATTTATTTCCGACAACCTTTTAAACGGATTTGCGGTTATCTCTTCCAACACGTTAAGGTAATGAGCCGCCAACCTTTTTATAGTCTCTTTTTTGAAAAGCCGAGTACAATATTCAAAGCTAAAAGCCATACCATCTTCACGCTCTATTGCATCAATGGATAGGTCAAATTTTGATATTCTATACTCTAGCCCGTTATTAAAAGGTCTGAAGCTTATACCAGGTACTGCAAATTCTACCTTAGAGGCATTTTGCATGGTAAACATAGTATCAAACAGTGGGTTTCTGCTCATGTCCCTCTTCAAGTTAAGCTTCTCAACCAGTTCTTCAAATTGGTAATCCTGATTGTCATAAGCCCTTAGAGCGTTTTCTCTTACTTCATTCAAGAATTCTACAAAGGTACTATCTCCCTTGGGGTAATTTCTCATAGCCAAGGTATTTACAAACATACCAAGGATATCCTGCAGGTCTGAATGTGGCCTTCCGGCTATAGGGCTTCCAACGATTATGTCTTCCTGTCCGGTGTGCTTAGACAGCAATATGTTGTATGCCGCGAGCAGTGTCATGTAAAGCGTAGCCCCATTATCCCTTGCAAGCTTGTTTAATTTATTCGTAAGCTCACTGCCTGCTTCAAAGCTAAAAAAATCCCCTTCAAAGCTTTGTATTACAGGCCTTGGATAGTCTAGCGGCATATTCAGTACAGGTATTTCTCCCTGGAATGCTTGGAGCCAGTATTCCTCCTGGCTGCTAATTCCGCCCTCATCAAACAGTTTATTCTGCCATACAGCGTAGTCCTTGTACTGTATCCGAAGTGCTGGAGGGTTGTTTCCTTCATAAAGATCCATAAACTCACGAATCAGTATGTCCATGGAGACACCATCGGATATAATGTGATGCATATCAAACATCATAAGATGCCTGTCTTCTCCCGTTTTTACAAGCTCTACCCTTAGCAGAGGAGCCTTGCCAAGATCAAAAGGTCTGGCAAATTCCCCAGCATACTCTGCGGCTTTTTCTTCGTTAGTTTCAAAGTACATCACGCTGAATTCCACATGGTCATGAACCTTCTGGACCGGGTTACCATCGATCATGTGGAACGATGTTCTAAGAGTCTCATGCCTTTTTACCAACTGCCTGAAGACTTCCTGGAAACGCGCTGTATCAATGCTTCCTTCCAGCAGCATAATACCAGGCATGTTGTATGCTGTCCCTGCCCCTTCAAGCTGGTTTAGTATATACAGCCTTCTTTGTGCAGATGACATAGGGTAGTATTCCATTTCTCCTGCCGGTTGGATTGACTGATATAGGCTCTCCTTTGAGTCTTTAATATATCTGGCAATTTCTAAGATGGTTGGTGTCTTGAATATTTCCTTAAGAGGTATGTCTATATTGAACTCTTTGTGAATTCTTGCTACAAGGCTTGTTGCCTTTAACGAGTGTCCCCCAAGCATAAAAAAGTTATCATTTCTTCCTACCTTCTCTATTCCAAGGATATCCCGCCACAACAGCGCAAGTTTCTCCTCTATTTCTCCCGAAGGTACTACGTATTCTACGCCGGTATTAACATTGCTATCGAGCACAGGCAATGCTTTCCTGTCTATTTTTCCATTAGGGGTCAATGGCAGCTTTTCCATCCGCACAAAGTAGGAAGGGATCATGTAGTCCGGGAGCTCTTTTGACAAGTGTTCCCTCATCCCCTGTACGGTTATTTCTTGATCCGGTACGACGTATCCACAAAGATACTTATTTCCGTCAGCTCCTTCTTTGTCCAATACCACCGCTTCTTTTATTGCTTCATGCTTTAATAACCGGTTCTCTATTTCACCCAGTTCTATCCTGTAGCCTCTTATCTTTACCTGATGGTCGATCCTGCCCAGATATTCTAGGTTGCCGTCAGGCAGCCACCTTGCCAGGTCACCTGTCCTGTACATCTTTTCACCCGGTGCGAATGGGTTTGCTGCGAATTTTTCTTCTGTAAGTTCCGGTCTGTTCAAGTACCCTCTTGCCAGTCCATCCCCTGCTATGCATAGTTCTCCCGCTACTCCTATCGGCTGCAGGCCCTTTTCCTTACTGACAACATACAACTTAATGTTATCTATGGGCTTTCCTATAGGTACAAGCTCCAATTCTTCTTCCGTAGAGCAGCCAAAGTAGGATACATCTACTGTTGCTTCTGTTGGTCCGTACAGGTTATGCAGGCTTGTTCCTTTTTCTTTGTACAGCAGCTTGTTGAACTTTTCTACTTGCTTCAGGTTCAGTGCTTCTCCACTGGCAAATACCTGCTTTAAGCTTGCTATTTCCTCTATTATCCCCTTTTCCTCTACATACTCTAAAAATACACTCAACATGGATGGTACAAAGTGCATTGTGGTAACTTTATTTTTTTCGATTGCCTTCACGATTTCTTCCGGATTTTTTTCTCCTCCCGGTATCAGCAGGCAGACTTTGGCCCCAGTAAAGCTCCACCACAATAATTCCCATACCGATACGTCAAAGGTATAGGGAGTTTTCTGCAGGATCACATCACCTTCAGCTATCGGGTATTGCTTCTGCATCCAGTTGATCCGGTTGATTACGGAGTAGTTCTCTATCATTACCCCTTTGGGTTTGCCGGTAGAACCGGATGTATATATTACATAAGCCAAGTTTTCAGGTTTACTAATTAACTTTGGATTTGATACATCCCCAGTAAATAGTTCCTGATTTTCTATGCTAATAAATTCAGCATTTCTGTAACTACCTTTAGCATTTATAAATTTATCCTGTATCAGAATAATTTGGCTGCCACTGTCATCAAGCATAAACTGGATCCTGTCTTCAGGGTATTCAGGAGCTATGGGTAAATAAGCCCCCCCAGCTTTTAGGACAGCCATGATCCCTATGATCATTTCCGGGGAACGTTCTACCATAATTCCCACTACACTATCAGGTTTTATTCCCTTTTCTCTTAATTTTCTGGCCAGTTGGTTTGCCTTTTCGTTTACTTCCTTATAAGTCAGCTGTTTATCTTCAAACACTACAGCAATATTATTGGGTGTCTTTTCTACCTGCTCTTCAAACAGTTGATGTATAGTCTTATCCTTAGGATACCGGACCTTTGTATCGTTAAAGTCATATAGTATTTTCTGCTTTTCTTCCTGTGAAAGCATATCAATTTCTGACAACCTTTTTCCAGGATAAACCGTTATCTCTTCCAGAACATTAAGGTAATGGGCTGCAAACCTTTCTACAGTCTCTTTCTTGAACAGCCTTGTGGCATATTCCAAATCAAATGCAATACCTTCCTGGGTTTCCCGAGCATTTAATGTCAAGTCAAATTTGGATATTCTAAATTCATTTGTATAGGGTATAAACTTAAGCCTATCTATCTTCAATTCTGATGAGCCGGTATTTTGCAATACAAACATAGTATCAAAAAGAGGATTCCTGCTCATATCCCTCTTTACATTAAGCTTTTCCACCAGTTCTTCAAACTGGTAGTCCTGATTTTCATAAGCCCTTATAGAGTTTTCCCTTACTTCCTTTAGAAACTCAGCAAAGGTCTTTTCTCCCTGGGGATAGTTCCTCATGGCTAAAGTATTTACAAACATACCTATTATGTCTTGTAAATCTGTATGAGGTCTTCCAGCTATAGGGCTTCCCACTATAATATCTTCCTGCCCCGTATACTTAGACAGCAGTATGTTGTATGAAGCAAGCAATGTCATGTAAAGAGTAGCCCCATTATCCCTTGCAAGCTTAATAAGTTTTC
The DNA here is from genome assembly GCF_037975315.1 of Paenibacillus sp. FSL P2-0322. Taxonomy (NCBI): domain Bacteria; kingdom Bacillati; phylum Bacillota; class Bacilli; order Caryophanales; family Paenibacillaceae; genus Paenibacillus; species Paenibacillus sp. FSL P2-0322. The sequence continues at coordinate 3,025,180 of NZ_CP150243.1, forward strand.
CCGTAAGCTCACTGCCTGCTTCAAAACGGATAAAACCTCCGTCAAAGCTTTGAACCGCAGGCCTTTGGTAATCTACTGGCATATTCAGCACAGGAATTTCTCCATTAAATTCCTGGAGCCAGTATTCCTCCTGCTTCTTTATTTTGTCCCCAGCAAATAGTTCCTTCTGCCAAACAGAATAGTCCTTGTACTGTATACGGAGGGAAGAAGGGTTATTTCCTCCATACATATCCATGAACTCATGTACCAGTATATCCATGGACGTACCGTCAGATATGATATGGTGCATGTCAAACATCATGACATGCTTGTCTTTTCCCGTTTTCACAAGGCCTACTCTTAGCAGCGGAGCAATTCCAAGATCAAACGGCTTTATAAATTCTTTTACGATTTCCCCCACTTTTTCTTCGTCAGATTCTAGATACACTACACTAAAACCCACAGGATCATTGATCTTCTGGACGGGTTCACCCTCTATGAAATGGAAAGATGTTCGAAGGGTCTCATGCCTATTTATAAGCTGTTGGAAGGTCTTCTGAAAAAGCTCCAGATCAATACTGCCTTCAACCAGCAAGCTGCCTGGCATATTGTATGCTGTCCCTGCTCCTTCAAACTGATTTAATATATACAGCCTTCTTTGGGCTGATGACATAGGGTAGTATTCCATCTCTTTAGCAGTTTGGATGGATTGATATATACTCTCCTTTGCTTCCTTCATATACCTTGCTATTTCCGCTATAATTGGAGCCTTAAATATTTCCTTAAGAGGCATGTCTATATTGAACTCTTTGTGAATTCTCGCTACAAGGCTTGTAGCCTTTAAAGAGTGTCCACCTAACATAAAGAAGTTGTCATTTCTTCCTATCTTCTTAATTCCAAGGATGTCTTGCCAAATCAGTGCAAGCTTCTCTTCAAATTCGCCTATAGGCGCTTCATACTCTATTCCCGTATTTATATTACCTTCGGGTTCAGGCAATGCCTTCCTGTCTATCTTGCCATTAGCTGTCAATGGCATTTTTTCAAGCTGCACAAAGTATGATGGTACCATGTATTCGGGCAGTTCTTTTAAGAGATGCTCCCTTAGTTCTGATATTGTCAGCTCATTTTCTCCCGCTATATATGCACACAGGTATTTACTGCCCTGATGGTCTTCCTTTGCAATCACCAAAGATTCCTCAATTGAAGGATGCTTTAGCAGTTGTGCTTCTATTTCACCAAGCTCTATCCTAAAGCCTCTTATCTTTACCTGGTGGTCTATTCTACCCAGGTATTCCATTTCTCCATCAGATAATAACCGGACCAGGTCTCCAGATCTATATAACCTCTCTTCCGGCTTGTACGGATTTTGAACGAACTTTTCCTTTGTAAGCTCCGGTCTTCCAAGATATCCTCTGCAAACTCCGTCTCCTCCTACACAAAGCTCTCCGGCTACTCCAATGGGAACAACTTTCATGTTCTTATCCATTACATATGTTGTAAGGGTTGGTATAGGCCTTCCTATGCTGCTCACATTAGATCTAATTTCTTCCTCTTCTATCTCTTTATATGTGACATGCACTGTTGTCTCGGTTATTCCATACATATTGATGAGTCTAGTCTGCGGGTACTTCTTTCTCCATTCCTTCAACAATGCAGGCTTTAATGCTTCCCCTCCGAATATGACATATCTTATCTTAAGTTCTTTTTCTTCATATGATACTTCTTCATTGGCTATATTATAGAAGGCTGAAGGTGTCTGATTTAATACGGTCACCTTCTCATTCCTTAGAAGTCTCAGATACTCTACATTGCTGCGTGCTGTCATTTTAGGAACTACCACCAATCTGCCCCCATATAACAACGCCCCGTACATCTCCCATACGGAAAAATCGAAACTCATAGAATGAAACATAGTCCATACATCATTTTCGTTAAAATCAAACTGCATTTTACTGTTAAATAACAGCCTTACTATGTTTCTATGCTCTATCATTGCCCCTTTGGGTTTACCTGTAGAGCCTGAGGTATATATTAAGTAAGCTAGATCGGAAGGTTTATTTACCTCCGATAAGTTATATTGTTCATCTGAATATTCCTGCTCATCTTCTAAATTTATTACTGTACCTATTGATGTATATTTGTCTATAAAATGTGATTGGGTCAACAGGATCACTGCCCGGCTGTCTTCCAGCATATGACTTATTCTTTCCTCAGGATAATCTGGATCTATGGGAAGATATGCCCCTCCTGCTTTTAATACCCCTAGGATTGCTACTATCATCTCAAGTGAGCGTTCTGCCAGAATACCTACGATACTGTCCGGTTTGACTCCTTTAGCCCTTAATACATGGGCCAACCCATTTGATTTTTTATTGAGTTCACTAAATGTAAGCTTTTTACCCTCAAATACCACAGCTACATGATCAGGGTTCTTCTCTGCCTGCTCTTCAAAAAGCTGATGGATAGTCTTGTTTTTAGGATACTGTGCCTCTGTAGCGTTAAAGGTATATAGGATTTGCTGTTTTTCTTCCTGTAACAGTACATCAATTTCCCACAACCTTTTTTCAGGGCATGCCGTTATCTCTTCAAGAACGGTAATGTAATGGGTTCCAAACCTTTTTATTGTCTCCTTCTTAAACAGCCTGGTACAATATTCAAGGTTAAATGTTATACCTTCTTGACCCTCTACCACTTCAAGCATAAGGTCAAATTTTGCCTTTCTGCCTTCCAGCCAGTTGTTGTATTGTTTGAAGTTTATACCCGATGCTGCAAATTCTGTCTTGTTTGAAGTGCGCAGTGCAAACATAGTGTCAAAAAGAGGATTCCTGCTCATGTCCCTCATGAGATTAAGTTTTTCTACAAGTTCTTCAAACTGGTAGTTCTGATTTTCAAAAGCCAAAAACGCATTTTCCCTTACTTCCTGCAAGAATTGGACGAAGGTCTTTTCTCCCTCAGGATAGTTCCTTATGGCCAAGGTATTTATAAACATACCAATGATACCCTGCAGGTCAGCATGGGGCCTTCCGGCTACAGGACTTCCAACTATGATGTCTTCCTGTCCAGTGTATCTGGACAGGAGTACGTTATATGCAGCCATCAGTACCATGTATAAGGTAGCTCCATTATCTGTTGCAAGCTTATTTAGTTTGACTGAAAGTTCAGGGTTTATTTCAAAGCTTACAGCATCTCCTTCAAAACTTTGTACCGCCGGTCTTGGATAGTCAGTAGGCATATCCAGTACCGGTATATCACCCTTAAATGTCTGGAGCCAGTATTCTTCCTGCTTCTTTATTGAGTCTCCGGCAAACATCTCCTTCTGCCATACAGAAAAATCCTTGTACTGTATCCGTAGTGGCAAAAGGGTCTTCCCTTGGTACAAATCCAAAAACTCACTCATAAGTATATTGACTGATATACCATCTGATACTATGTGGTGCATGTCAAACATCATAACACGCCTGTCTTCGTTCGTTTTTACAAGTCCTACTCTCAGTAATGGAACTTGGCTAAGATCAAAGGGCGTTATGAATTCTTTGACTATTTCTGCTGCTTTTTCTTCATCCAGTTCCAGGTACGTAATACTGAAATCCACGTAATCATGAACCTTTTGTACTGGTTCACCCTCAACCATATGAAATGATGTGCGCAGAGCCTCATGTCTTTTTACTAGCTCCTTGAATGCCTGTTCGAAGCGTACTGCATCAATGTTTCCTTCCAGCAGTACGACGCCTGGCATGTTATATGCAGTACCTGCTCCTTCAAGCTCGTTTAGTATATACAGCCTTTTCTGGGCAGATGACATAGGGTAAAATTCCTGCTCTCTGGCAGAAGGTATTCCAGAAAAGGCATTTGGCGTATATTTTGAAACATCTTTTCCTTTTTCTTTTAGCATCGTCTCAAATAGCTTTCTTTTTTCTGGAGAAAGAGATTCTATTCTTTTCATCAAATTATCCATAACTTCGTCCCTCTTCTCTATTTCATCTCTTTTAATTCCTATTTATAGATTTTCAATCATGCTTAAAATTTCTTCGATTTCCACTGTATCGTTAAGTCTATTTTTAATACTTTTTGCTATTGCCGAAATTGTAGGACCCATAAACACTTCTTTTAATGCAAATTCTATGTCAAATTCTTTATGAACCCTTGATACAAGATTGGTTGCCTTTAATGAGTCTCCTCCTAATTCAAAGAAGTTATCATTTACTCCAATCTTCTGGACTCCAAGGATTTGGCTCCATATCAGTACAAGCTTCTCCTCAATTTCACCGAATGGTGCAGCATAGTCTACCCCTGTATTAATATTTCCATCAGGGGCAGGCAGGGCATTTCTATCTACCTTGCCATTCGCTGATAAAGGCAGTTTTTCCAACTGTACAAAATATGAAGGGATCATGTAGTCTGGCAGATCTTTGGAGAGATACTCCCTTAATTCCGGTATTGTCAATTCACTTTCTCCAACTATATATGCACAGATGTACTTGTTCCCTTGGGGGTCTTCCCTTGTTGCTGCCACAACTTCTTTTATTGAAGAATGTTTTAGAAGCTGAGCTTCTATTTCTCCAAGCTCTATTCGGTATCCGCGGATCTTAACCTGATGGTCTATTCTGCCCAGGAATTCGATATTCCCGTCAGGCAGCCATCTTCCCAGGTCTCCTGTTTTGTACAGCCTTATCCCCTTTTCTTCTCTGAAAGGATCTTCAAGGAATACATGGGCTGTTTTTTCAGGGTCATTTAAATAACCCCTTCCTACACCTGTTCCAGAGACGCAGATCTCTCCTTTTACTCCGATAGGGCACAGGTTCATGTTTTTATCTGTTATATATAGATTCATATTTTGTATAGGCTTGCCTACAGGAATGTTCTCTCCTTCATGAGCAGCTTCCATAGTATATAGAGTAATATCGTCCGCTGCCTCTGCAGGTCCGTAGGCATTAACTACTTTAGTATTTGGACATAGGTCAAACCATTTCCTTACTATGCCGGATTTTACGGTTTCTCCCGTTATCAGCAAGTAATGAAGTTTTTCCGGTTTATTCCCTGTATTTTCCACATACTCAAGCATTAAAGCAAGGTATGAAGGTACCACCTCAAGGACCGTTATGCCATCTTCTATGATCCGATTCGTAAACCTTGCAACATCCTTTACTATTTCATCTGGATAGATGATAATTTGAGCTCCTATGGTTAGGGCTGCAAAGAACTGCCATACAGATACATCAAAGTATTGAGGCGAGTTCTGGGATATTATGCTGTTGTTAGTTATACAAAGTTCCTTTATTTCCGCATGGATGTGGTTTATCATGCCAAGATGCTCTATCATAGCTCCCTTTGGTACACCAGTTGAACCAGATGTATATATAACATAGGCCAAACTATTTATGTCTATATCTAGATCTAGGTTTTCGCCACTTTCAGCCTCAATCTCTTTTTCACACTGGTCAAGGTATATAATTCGGCCTTTATAGTTCTCACTAAGCTGCTGGGTCACATAATCTGATAAGGTCAACACATAGGCAGCTTTAGATTCCTTAAATATATCAAGCACCCTTTGTGTAGGGTATTTTGGATTTACAGGTATGTAAGCCCCCCCTGCTTTCCATATACCAAGTACCGATTCTACAAATAAGGGTCCCCTCTCCAGCATGACAACTACGGCTTCTTCTCTACCAGTGCCAGCCTTTAGCATGTACCTTGCTATCCTGTTTGCCCTTTGGTTGATCTGGCCATATGTAAATCTACGGCCTTCATACGCTACTGCTATATTGTCTGGACGTACTTTCGTCTGCTGCTCAAACAGGTGGTGTACCGTCAGGTGATGTTCAAATTCAACCTTCGTATCGTTAAAGCCGTATATTATTCGCTCCTTTTCTTCTTGGGATAACATATTGATTTCTGATAGTTTTTTTTCAGGGTTTGAGGTTATCTCTTCAAGGATATTAAAGTAATGCTGAACAAGCCTTTCTACCGTCTCCTTCTTAAACAGACGTGTAGCATATTCCATCCATAATATTATATTATGACCATCTGGTATCAACTGGAATGTTAGGTCAAATTTTGATGTTTTACTTTCAACCGGATATTTGGAATACTTTAATTCACCACGATGTTCCATAATATGCTCATCAGAAGGAACAATATTAAACATAACAGTAAATAAAGGATTTCTGCTTGAATCTCTCTTTACGTTAAGTTTTGTCACAAACTGATCAAACCTGTATTCCTGATTTTCATATGCTTCTAAGGAGCTTTCTTTTACTTCTTCCAAGAACTCAGTAAAGGCCTTATTTCCCTCTGGGAAATTCCTTAATGCCAGGGTATTTATAAACATCCCCAGTATTCTTTCAGTATCAAAATGAGTTCTTGCCGCTATAGGAGTACCAATAATTATGTCTTCCTGTCCTGAGTATTTATACATTAGTGTATTTAATGCCGCAAGAAGTATCATATACACGGTGGCTCCTGTTTGGGAGGAAAGTACATTTAATTTATCCATCAAATGACTGTCTAAATCAAATAGCAACCTATTTCCTTCAAAGCTTTGAAGGACAGGCCTAGGATAATCTGTAGGCATATCAAGGATAGGACTTTCACCCTTGAACCTATTAAGCCAGTATTCTTCCTGCTTTTTGTAAACCTCAGTGCTAAACAAGCCATTCTGCCACTGGGCAAAATCCTTATATTGCACCTCCATTGCCGGAAGGCTTTCACCACTTAATATAGAAACTATTTCATCAAAAGTCCTGATTATTGAAGTTCCATCCGAGACTATATGATGTACATCAAGCAAAAGTATTTGCCTGCTAGCATGGATTTCTATAAGACCTACTCTTATTAAGGGTGCTTTGCTTAAATCGAACGGTCTTACAAATTCATCGATTATTTTCTCTACTCCGTCTTCCTCAGACTCAAAATATTCTATAGTAAAATCAACTTCATCTTGTATCCTTTGCACAAGCTCCCCATCAATCATCTCAAAGGATGTCCTAAATGCTTCATGCCTTTGTATCAATGTTTTTAATGCTTCCCCAAGGGCAACCCTTTCAATCCCACCTTCAAATAAAATTCCCACAGGTATGTTATACCCAATGTTGTTACCCTCAAGATTATTAATGATATACATCATCTTTTGTGCAGATGAGGTTTCATAGTACTCTTTTTCAGAAACTTTAGGTATTCTTTCAAACTCAGCCTTACCCATATTTAGGGAATCCTGTTCTGAAATCTTTCCCGATTCGTATAGCTTTGATATCATTTGCTCGGAAAGATCGTATATGCTGGAACCCTTAAGAAGTTCTACTATGGAAACAGGTGTTTTAAAGGCAACCTCCATCCTGTTTTTTATTTCGGTGGCCATTAAGGAATCCATCCCAAAAACAGTTAGTGGTTGTTTGGTACTTAGATCCTCAGGATTATAACGCAAAACCTTCGCTACTATTGTTTTAATATGCATTTCAACGATATTCTGCCTGCTCTGTATTGGAGATGAAATAATATCCTCCAGGATATCAACATCCACCTTTGATTTATTTATATTCTCTTGTTGTCCTGACTCATCTTGCAAAAGAGTTTTAAGCACATGTGGAGAACTCATGGGTGAGAACCATTTTTCCCCAAACGTTTGCCACGAGAGTATAGGTAGAACCACAGACTGTGCAACAGCTTCTCCAACAAGGTGCTCCATAGCCCTAATTCCCTTTTCTACCGTTACAGATTCTATGGATTTTTGTATATAATACTCCGGATCACGTTCCATAAACCTTGCAGCCATTCCAACCTCTGACCATGGTCCCCAATTGATACTCAGTGCAGGAAGTCCTCTCGATAAACGGTAATGTGCAAGTGAGTCCAAAAAGGCATTCCCAGTTGCATATGCTCCCTGGCCTGGTGAACCAAATACAGAAGCAACTGAAGAAAATAAAATAAAGAAGTCAATAGGCCGTCCCTCTGTCATACGGTGAAGGTTCCATGCACCATTTACCTTAGGCGAAAGGACCCTATAAAAAGTCTCATCTTTACTAACCTCAAGAAATTGATCATCCGTAATACCAGCAGAATGTACAACACCTCGAATAGGAGGCCTTTCTTCCTTATCAAAATCTTTAAAAAATCCAGCAAGCTTTTCCTCATCAGTTACATCCACTGATCCAATATATACTGTTGCCCCCTGGGACTCCAGCTTACGAACAAACTCAATCCTCTCTGCAAGGCTGCTGCCTGGCTCTACATTGTTCCATTCAGAACGTTTTGGAAATTCTCCGCGTCCAAGCAGTACCAGATGTCTTGCTCCCTTGGCAACCATCCACTGGGCTGTAATCATACCTATGCCACCAAAAGCACCTGTAATAACATAACTTCCATCGGGGCGAAGATGTACGGGTACTTGATGCTGCATATCAATCCGCAGTTTATCGATTCTTGCTGCAAGTCTATTCCCATTACGGAAAGCAATTTGGTTCTCTCCATTACCTAAGACTTCTTTTAACAGCATTTCCATTTCACCCGCATTGGCCTCTATGTCAAGGTCTACAAGGCCTCCCCAATTTGAAGGCAACTCATGGTAACCTATGACGGTGCCAAGGCCCCATACCAACGACTGTAAGAATGCAGAATTTGGAGTAGCCCTGTTGATCATTTGGGCTCCTCTTGTAATAACCCACAGCTTAAAATTTAATCCCAGATTTGTGGTTGCTTGTACCAGGTGTTTTAATACAAACAGGTTTTCAAAACAAGCTTTTTCTATAGCTGTATTACTAACTTCCTGGATCTCAAGGATATTGAGGCTCCACATATATACAATACCTGTTAGCTTCGTTTTAATTTTTGAGAATTCATCAAACAACGCTCTAAGATCCTCAATGCTTCGAGGGTTTATATATATCTCACGCTCTTCATACTGCCAACCAAAATTCTCACCAGGATATACCATAAAGCATTCTTCTCCCCTTTTTTCAAGGAGATTTGCCAGTTCTTTTCCTGCTGCTTTATGATCCACAAAAATAAGCCATGCTCCAGAGTTAGCAGCAGCTGTGCGGGTATCAACTTCTTCACTTTTTAGAAGCTCCCAGTTTATCTCATAAAGATAATCCTTAACTCTTCCAGCATCAGACCCTCCACTATTTCCAAGTTCCTTAGTTCTTATGCCCAGTATTTCGGCGATTAGATTTCCGTCCTCACTATATAGACGGATGTTGGCGTTCAAATTATTATCTTTCCTATCTACCATCTGCGTATGACAAAGCATGACAGGCTCCGGCCTTCCATAAAGCTGCACCCTGTCTATTCCTACAGGTAGGAATGATTGGCCTTCGTTATTTTCATCTTCATTAAGTGGTGCAACTGCCGCAATGGTAACCTGGAAACAGGCGTCCAATACCGCCGGGTGAAGACCGTAGATAGAGCTATCAATCTCCAGTATTTTAGGGATCTCGATCCTGCCAAGAGCTTCGTTATCACCTTTCCATATCTTGTCTATACCTTGGAAATAAGGACCATAATGGAAACCCATTTGATAGAAGGTTTTATAACATACTTCTTTTCCGTATTCTTTGGTACAATTGCCAAGTATTTGAATCAACTCATCTTTAGCAGTGATCTTTATGTTTTGCCGTTTTCTTATTGTGCCGGATGCATTGCATGTCCAAGTCTTATCTTGTCCCGGTATCCTGCTTGAAATCTCGAATTTTGCGGTTTTTGGATCCAAAACCACCTGCACCACAGGTGATACTCCTTGATTTAAAAATAAAGCATTTTCAAACTTTATATCTTCAACTGTATAAAAACCCTCTCCAAAATAGCTTCTGGCACAAGCCATTCCCAGCTCTACATACCCTGCTCCGGGGAAAACTTCTATACCTTGTATTTTATGATCAGAAAGATACGTCATATAGGTAGTATTAAGTTCAATCTCCCATATAGGGCTGGAAGTTTTCAAACGGCGTCCTAAAAACTTGTGCTTATTTTTTCCCTGCCTAAATTCACTTGATTCCTGCGTTTCCATCCAGTATTTATCCCATTGCCATGGATAAAGAGGGAGACTTACAAACTCACCTTGGTACCGGTAAATCTTGTTCCAATCTATAGGGTATCCCAGTGCATATAGATTCCCTAAGTTCTCCAGTATTGAAACCTGTTCGTTTTCATTTCTTTTTATAGAGAACAACTTCTTACCTTCAACGTTTTTAGCTGACAGACAATCAGAAATAGAAGCTGCTAAAACAGGGTGAGGGCCCACCTCAATAAATAAGTTATAATTCAACGAAATCATTTCATACATTGCTGCTTCAAAACGTACCGGCTCTCTTACATTTTTATACCAGTAATGTCCATCACACTCTGTACCCGTCAGCATTTTCCCTGTAACCGTGGAATATATCGGTATCCCGGCAGGCTGGGACTTTATTCCTTTTAATGCCTCCAATAGCTCCTGCTCATATGGTTCCATTTGGTAACTGTGATACGCTACATTGACCTTTAAAAGCCGCGCAAAAACCCCCTTATCCTGCAACTGTTTTTGGATCTGCTCAAGGGCATCAGGATCACCTGACAAAGTTACCGAATTTGGGCTATTGATTGCTGCCATTGAAACACCTTTTATGTTCTCATCCAGCAGGGCCACAATTTCTTTTTCTGGTAAACCTACCGCCAGCATTGTGCCCTTGTTTACTGCTTTTTGCTGTGCACGGCTTCTGTGAATACTTACCAACATGGCATCTTCAAGGCTGTAAATTCCTGCAACATATGTAGAAGCCACTTCTCCAACACTGTGTCCTACCACCGCATGGGGTATAATACCCAAGGATTTCCATACTTCAGTCAAACCCACCTGAACAGCAAAATTGGCAGGTTGAGCAAACTGGGGCTGGTCCAGACGTGAATTCTCCTCATCGGCGAGAAGTTCCTCCAGTAGAGACCATCCAGCATACTGACGTGTAAGTTTATCGCATTTTTCTATCATATTTCTAAACACAGGGTCTTTTTCAAGGAGCTGTCTGCCCATAGCCCACCATATGGGCCCCATACCTGTATATACAAAAACAGCTTTATTGTACTTTCCTGCCTCAACATTTCCCGCAGACATCCCCTGGCGTGCTTGTCCTTTAATATACGCTTCCAGGTTTCCTGCAAGTTCTTCCTTTGAAGATGCCGAAACCGCTAGTCTATAGTCATGATGGGTGCGCTTTTTGCTCATCATGCTTCCAATATCATATAAAGAAATACTTTCTCCACTTCCATTAATAAAATCAACATACTTTTGCGCATAGTTTTTTAGCGCCTTTTCTGAGCGCGCAGATATGGGAATCATATATGGCCATCCGGTATTTACATTAACTTCAGGAGTACCCTCTTTTTGGAGATCTGTAGCTTCCTCCAAGAGGATATGGGCATTTGTTCCTCCAAAACCGAATGAATTTATGCCAACCAATGCGGGTTGCGGCAAAGGCTCCAGGGTCTGAGGAATTCGTATACATAAATCGTCAAAGGGAATTTTAGGGTTTGGATTCTTAAAGTGCAGATGTGGAGGTATTTGCTTATGCTTTATGATTAGTGAAGCTTTTATCAGTGCGGCAACTCCTGCAGCGGCCTCAAGGTGGGCAATGTTTGTCTTAACAGATCCGACAATACACTTTTTATCTTTTGGCCTGTCTGTTGAAACCACTCGTGCTATTGCATTAGCCTCAATAGGGTCTCCAACCGGAGTGCCGGTGCCGTGAGCTTCAATATATGTTATATCTGAAGGTGATATTCCTGCCTTTTTGTATACCTCCTTCATTAAGTTTTCCTGAGCCTGCCCGTTTGGAACAGTAATCCCGTCTGTGTGGCCGTCCTGGTTTACACCCGATCCACTTATTACGGCATAAATCCTATCTCCGTCTTCGATAGCATCTGACAGGCGTTTTAAAACCACAACGCCGGCTCCTTCTCCTCTTGCATAACCGTTTGCACTGGAATCGAAAGTTTTGCACCGTCCATCGGGAGATAAAAAACCACCCTTACTTTCCGCTATGGTATACTCAGGTGTAGCTATAACACTTACTCCGCCTGCTATTGCGAGATTACATTCATTATTCAATAAACTCCCGCATGCAAGGTGTGTTGCAACCAAAGAGCCCGAACACGCTGTATCTACAGACAAACTTGGACCTCTGAAATCATATATATATGAAATCCTGTTGGACAACATTGTCATCATCATACCCGTTGCCGAATGTGTATCTAAACTTTCAACCGATTCGTTTTTAAATTGTATTGCTTGATAGTCAAGGGTGAAGCCCGCTACAAAGACACCGGTATTGGTTCCTGCTAGCTTGGCCGGATCCAAGCCTCCATCTTCCATTGCTTCCCATGATGTCTCCAGCATCAGTCTTTGCTGTGGATCAAGAAAGGCCGCTTCCCTTGGAGAAATACCAAAAAACAAAGGGTCAAACTCATCTATTTTATCTAAAAATCCACCATGACAGGTGTAATGCTTGCCTGGCTTTGATTTGTCAGGATCATAAAACTTTTCTAAATCCCAGCGGCCTTCGGGTAAATCGGAAGTCATATCTTTTCCCGCAGTCAATGCTTCCCAGAACTCCTCAGGCCCCCTTATTCCTCCTGGCAAACGGCATCCTATTCCTATAATGGCGATTTTATCCATAACTTTCGACCTCCAATACTTTATTTATATTCTCTTGAATAGCTTGTCTGATAATTGAACAACCCTGCTGCAAAAGTTCAAGCTCGATGGTTAACGGAGGCATAAGTTTTATAACACTGTCTTTTCTTCCTGCGCTTTCGATGATTAAACCGTTTTGGTAACATTCCTCTACTACTTTTTGCGTGATTCGCTCATCCTCCACATTGGAAAAATCAATACCCCAAATCAAACCTGCACCCCGAATGGTCAGGCCCTTATGTAATGACAAAATCTGCTTGGTTAAATATTCTCTTACAAATGCTTCCTTATATTTCACAGACTGTTCCAAATTATTCATTTCCCAATATTCCAACGCAGCTGTAGCTCCAATGAAAGCAAGCTGGTTTCCCCGGAACGTACCGTTATGCTCACCAGGCTTCCAGACATCAAGTTCCGGTTTCATCAGCAGAATAGACATGGGAAGGCCATACCCGCTGATTGACTTGGAAAGCAGTACAATATCAGGGATCATCCCGGCACGTTCAAATGAAAAGAACGGTCCGGTGCGTCCGCAGCCAACCTGAATGTCATCGCAAATCAGTAGAATACCGTGTCTGTCGCTAAGTTCCCTCAGCCTGAGCATCCATTCGGGTGAAGCTATATTTACGCCGCCTTCCGCCTGAATGGTTTCAAATATAATAGCCGCCGGTTTTTCGATTCCCGAGTGACCGTCGTTTAGAACGGCTTCCATGTATTCAATAGTATCGAATGAGTCAATTGGACTCTCGGAGTATGGGAAAAAGGTAACATCGGATAATGCTATGCCGGAGGAAGATCTTTTCTGAATGTTGCTGGTAACAGCCAGACTCCCCAGCGACATTCCGTGAAATCCTCCCATAAACGCAAATATACCAGTCCGTTTAGTGATCTTTCGGGCAAGCTTCAGCGATGCTTCTACAGCGTTTGTACCTGTAGGCCCGCAAAATTGAATTTTATAGTTTAACTTTCGGGGTTCCAATATGATCTGCGAGAATTTTTCGATAAATTCACGTTTCGCTTTTGTGTACATATCAAGCCCATGAGTAATACTGTCCGATTCAAGATAAGCGAGTATCTTTTGTTTGATGTATTCGTTGTTATGTCCATAATTTAAAGCTCCTGCTCCTGCAAAAAAATCAACAAATTTCTTTCCGGATTCTGAATAAATCAGTGCACCTTTAGCCCGGTCAAACACATCGTAGAAGTTTCTACAATATGCTCTTACGTTGGATTCATACTGCTCAAAAATTTCCATACTCATAATTCCTCCCTTAAACTGAAGTTAGTGTTTAAACACTAACTTCAGTTTATTTTTCCGGCCCAATCCACATCCATGTTCTCTCCCGGCTTGTGGTGGATGTGCATCGTTGCCTTTGTCCTCCCCCGCCCACTCCCGGTATTACTTACAAAACTGGGTGTACATGTACGGTAGGATTGTAAAACCTGCAAGGGTGGAAAATAAATAACATCTTAGTTCTTACCGCCATAGCCCTTATAAGTAGCGTAAACTGCATCTGCATATTGATTGGCCAGAATAGGACGGCCATAAGAGTCTGTAGCTCCCGGATACCAGTTATCTCCTCCGTTATAGTGTAATAAGCCATTATATATGTTGCCGAATCTAGTAATCTTTTCATTTAAAATCAGTCCGCCCAAGCATACCTGATCTTGTTCACTGCCGTGATTATAAGCACGGCCAAATTTTGAGCTGAATTGAGATAAATAAGCATTACGTGTGTTTGGTTCTACCTGCATCAATCCGTCGCCGGCTGATGGACTGCCTGGTAAGCCTGCTCCAAAGCTGCTTTCCTTTTTGATCACAGCACTCAGCAATAAAGCAAAATCTCCGCCTTTACCGAATTTATCGCCCGCATTCATTGTGTATGTCCATATGTGGCTTGGAACTTCGGAAGGCTTTGTTACTGAAGGACCTGTTGGTGGCGTTGTTGGCGGTGTTGTAGGTGGCGTAGTTCCGCTGCCGCCTTTCTTCCATAAAGCAGGAACATTGGATGGTTCCCAGCCTACAAGGGAAGTATGTGCCTGAAGACAGGTATAAGTACTTCCACTATATGTTACTGTATCATTTACCGCATATGCAATATTTGGACGTTCATACAATATTTATACCATAACGAACATTGTTCGTAAAGAACAATGTTCGTTATGTGTTAGAACACCTACATGTTCTAACTTTAGAACTCTCATCTTTTTCGCGCCTCCAAAAGGCGGAATTTAGGAGAAGAGGATATCTTGTTGTCGTGTGAAAGTATATCGCAACGCTCCACTACCCGCCGGATATATATCGCTAGCTCCAGAAGTTTGGGCTTACCGGACGCGCTGGGGTTATGGCGGCAGCCGCAGGACCGATCGATGAGGATCGGACGGATTGACGCGGCATCAATGCGTCAAAGTCAAGAGGCCGCTGAAGAGCTTTCGTAAGCTTTTTTCTGTTGCGGACGGAACCACGAGGCAGCAAGAGCGAGTAGAGAAGTCCCTATTAGTGCGATGATGACCCAGCGGTAACCGTGAATGACGAAAGCAAAATCAACGGCAGAAATCACATTGTTCTTTCCGGAATACAGCACGTTCTTCAGGTGGGCTGGCAGCGCTGCGCCGACGATGGTTAAAGAAAGAGCCGTACTCAGCACTTGACCCAAGTTATATAGCATGGACCGCAGTCCATTCGCCACCCCGCGGCTTTGCTCCGGAACGCTTGACATGATCTCCGTCGTATTGGGGGTAAGGAATAAACCGGTCCCGACCCCGATTAACAACATGCCGCAAGCGGTGACCCCGTAAGAGAAATTTCCACCGACCACGAATAGGAGTAGTAGTAGTCCTGCTATAGAAATAAGAATTCCAAGTGAGGCCAGAACTCGAATGGCCGCCTTCTTAGTCAACATGCCAGCAATCGGAGAAATGACCAACATCCCTATCGTAATTGGAAGGATCCTTAGACCGGCATTAAGCGCGTTTTGGTGGAAGGCAAATTGGTAATAGAGAGCGAAGAGCAGAGCAACCGCCGTACGGGCAAAAGAATTAAAGAATGTAGCGATGTTCCCCATACTGAACGTCCAGCTTTCAAAAAGGCTTAAATCTAGTAGAGGTGATGCTGAACGATGCTCATGCCATAAAAATATAGTAGTAAATATGGCGAATATCGCAAAACCTCCGATCACCTGCTTGTCTCCCCAGCCCAGTTCTCCCCCCCTTGGATAAAGCAATGATTAGACCCGCTAAAGCGACAAAGATCATGATGCCTCCATATCCGTCCACTTTTTTATGGAGCTGCGCTAGGGGCTTCACCCTTAGAATCCAGAGCCCCCAGATGAGAGCAATGATCCCGAAGGGAACATTAGACCAGAACACCCACCTCCAGCCTCAGGCGGTCGTGACCACGCCGCCGACGACCGGGCCAAGCACCTGCGCGACGGAAGCGGACAATAAATTCAGACCGAGACCGGTGCCCAGCTGCGATTGGGGAAACGCATCGGTAATCAGCGGTGTTGTGTTCGTCACTACGAGCGCTCCTCCGGCAGCCTGTACGATCCGAAGAAGGATTAGTACCTCTACATTAAAAGCATAACCGAGTAGTAAACTGGATACGGTAAAGATGGCCATTCCTATTAAATACATTCGGCTTCTTCCGAAAATATCCGAAATTTGTCCGAAGATTAAAATCAGGATAGTGTTTACCAGCATATAGGAAAGTAAAATCCAGCTGGAAGCTGCCGCATTCGCATGAAATTGCTGGCTTAATTCCGGCAATGCGACATTAAGCGTTCCGATATTGACCAGAACCAGGAACGCTCCGAGACTGGTTACAGATAAGACATACCAGGGGTACATCCTATCGGACTTGGGACTTCTCTTTTGGGTCATAGAGACCAACCTCCTGAAATAAAAAAACGACCCCTGGAACCTGATAAATCCAAGGGCACATCTCCTTTGGGTTCAAACTTCAGCAAAGGCAGAAATGATTTCCTGTGTTGTCCGAACACGCCCGATGCGTGGAAAAATAAAATTTTTCACGTGATCGTGCTCGGCTTGAGAAAACCCGGTCATGGCATCGATCGCCAAAATCAGCTGATACCCATTCATAAACGCTTCCCGCGCGGTCGTATCCACGCCAAGCCCGGTAGCGATGCCGCATAAGACGATGGTGTCGATTCCCCGGCGACGCAACTGCAGGTCGAGCTCCGTTCCGTAAAAAGCTCCCCATTGCTTTTTAGTAATGATGTGGTCTGTTTCGGCGACCCGCATTTCCGGGACGATTTGATCGCTTGCTGTAGCCGGGAACTGAGAATGTAGTCTGCAACTGGCTCTTCATCCCCCATTTAAATAAGCCGCCAAGATACCCAGACGTTACCTTGCTCTACACCAACCTGGTAACAACCTTGTTTCCTTGATCGGCCAGTTACGGATTTACTTGCATTTTTATGGTAAAAATAGAAGGCTCAATTTTGATTTTTGTCCCAGTCCAAGAAAACAACTAATAACAATAAATGAAAAAAGCCGCAAAAGTCGCGGCTATTGTGAAATACACTGTCAATACAAAGTATTACCACGAATCTTATAGAATTCGGCAACAACCAGTGGCTGAAATACAGTTTATAATAGTATAGCTTCTTGCTCTAAACGCTTGCCCGTACACAACATCTCTCGAATTAATCCGTGAAACTAGGAATTATCCGTGTTTTCCAGTAGCTGCTCCAATTTGACTTGATAATCTGCAGTGAAGGTTTCTGCCCAATCCAAATGCTGATGGAAAGTAGTCTTATCCATACGATAGGGTCGTAGTTGTGGAAACACTGATTTTTGCAAATGCCGGAATATTTGGAACCCTCCCCAATCGATGTCGCCCCATTTACCAGCCACAGAAACTGTGATTTTATGTGGCCTCTCACAGTAATCCAAGACAGAAAGGTCAGTTTCAGTTAATACCCAATGATCATATTGAAGGGAATTATAAAGTCTGACCTCCCTACCAAGCCTCTTACTAAAAACATAAAATCTATTTCTCCCCATCTCATTCTCTATCTTTCGGACTGGTGAGTACATAATATGCATTTCCTCCAATATTTTGTAGAAGTTTGACATAGTTCTATATATTCGATCTTTGATTAAACACTCCTTTGTTGAAAAAACACCTTTTCTGTCGAATTCTAAAAAAGTATCGAACGGATTTTTTCATGTAAACGTTTGTTGGAAAAGCGTTATTCATCTTCTAAAGTTTGTTTCTGAACAGATAAGCATAGCTGTATCAGTAATGCTATTGCATAAGACTTTTACTTCTCCAGTCAAGTAGGTAACTTAGTGTCATTTCCCAGTCAAGTAGGCAACTTTGTGTCACGAAATAATGACACAAAGTTGCCTACTAAAAACAGAAAAATCCTTATAAAATAAGGGTTTCTTTGGTAGGTAACTTTGTGTCGATGTACATGTCGGATGACAAGAACTTTATCTCATAAATGACAAGAATCTTATCTCATTTCCCATATAATTTTAATTATATCTCATGATTATTATTACAGCAAAAATAAAAAATCGCCTAATAAAGGCGAATTAAATCTGTTTGTTTTTTTATATTCTTAACTTCATTACATATTGCTTAACGTAAGATTCAATTCGTTTATTTTCATCACTTGGATTCTCGTAAATTCTCATGGCTACACTTAATGGCTTAAAAGAATTCATCTTGAATAACAATTTCTTCATTGTTTTAGTACTTAGCGTGCATTTAAATTCATTTAAATTAATTCTTCTATCAACATTTGGAAGAATGATTTCGATCTTTTGTTTCTGACTCACATCAGAGTTGTGTTTAAGAATTGCTCTAGGAATACTATTCTGTAACATAATATCTAATTTATCTCGATTCGGAACACTAATTTGTTCGGCTCCTTCCACCGCTATTTTAAGCCATTCGTAAAAATAATTGAGACATAGTTCAGATGTCACACGATTTATTACCCAGTGAACCATTTCTCTGTTATCATATATAGACAGATTGGTATGAGCAAAGAGCCTATTTTTGTAGTCATCTATGATGTCCTCTATAAGTTCAGTTGCAACAGTTATACCGGGTCTTCTAGAAATAACTAGATTATTGTAAAAATGCTCTCTCCCTAATAAAGTTTGCTTCCAGAATACATATGCATAGGCATATGGACAAATGGGAGGAAACTCTTCATTTTCATTTTTTCTAAGTTCTTGAAGCATTAGTATACATTTAAGATGTTTTTTGATGAATTTCTTTCTAACATAATGATCTATAGTTTTGAAACATCTACAATTTTGCTTATATAAATCATTTTTAAACTCATCTCTATATGAGTAATCTTGAGTTGAGGTAACTTTCACATTAAAAAAACACTTAGATTGAATTTTAGGTTCCAGAGTAAAATGTTGGATTGAACTAACTAGAGGTGAAAAAAGCAACCGATTAGAATCATCTCTCTTCCCTTGTGCTATCCATTTAGAAACTGGAACATCCGCTATCTCTACCTTCATTTTCCATTGTGACCAAGGGGTGCTACCGATATCGGCTAGCTTAAATCCACACTTACAGGTAAATGGCTCGTTTAGTGCTAAATCGCTAAGTAGGAAAGGAATCCGATTTAAGCACTTTGGACACGAACTCAATAGTTTAATTTGATGAATCGGGCAACTATGAAACAACGAGAATTGATGTAACCAACTATGATATCCTCCTTTAATACATTCTGGACACCAATTTAGTGATTGAGGAAACCAAGTAGAAATAGGTTCTTGATATTACCCAAAGTGGGATATTGGAACGAAAAACCACATTCGCTGCAGCAATGTCATTACTTAAGTTAAACTCAAAATCACCGTTAGGCCAAGGTCCGCCTCCAATCCAAACGGCAGTAAACCTGCCTGCAATCTCCGGACAAGCCAGGTACGCTGAAGCCAAATCTGTGATTGCTCCAAGAAAAATAACATAGAGGGGCTGTCGATCGTCCAACATGGCCTCACGAATAATGAGTTCAGCTCCCTCAGACATCGTAGGAGTGTTCTCATTGGGTATCGATCTTTCTGTCCCTTTGAACACCGGCACCTCATCATTCATATTCATCAAGTCAAGCAAGTTAATGATTTCGTCATAGCTCTCCTGCATTGAAGCCGTTGTCCGTCTTTCACCAAAATGTGCAGCAATGATCCCTTTCAGATTAAATCGAGGCGTCAACAAAGCATGAACGATCGCATACTGATCGTCTGCCTCATTCTTAGCATCAGTGTTAATAATAAGACGTATTTTTTTTGACTCTGGCACTTCAAATGGATGCGTTAACAATTCACTTCTCTTCCTCATCTTAAACAGAATATATTTTGATCTTGGCCGATAAATGTACTCCACTCAATAGTCAAATACAAAATCGAGGACTGAATTAACTGGAAATATTGCAACTGTGTTACATAAGACTCATAGCGAGCGCTTTATAAAATAATTAAGTGTTATAGGCTTCTATCGGCACATTTCCTGCTTCGCTATCTTTGAACAAATTTATAAACAGCGGTATATGAATGTTAACAAGGAAGTCGCTACCTTTCCCCAATGTAAAAATGGACCAGCTGAAACAATCAGAACTCCCTCTCTACTTCGCTAATCCTTCCACAGGATCGGACCCAGCAGCATCGTAGAGAAGGACCTTTCCAGTACCAGAACTCGTTTAAGGCAGAAGTTCGAATGACGCTTCTTTCACATCGCGAGAACTCGATCCGATATAAACCTTGAACTCCCCCGGTTCGGCCTCATATTTTCGATCCGAATCCCAAAAAGCCAAATCCGCTTCGGCGATGGTGAAGCGGATTTCTTGTGCTTCGCCTGCGGCTAATATCACCTTTTGGAACCCCTTAAGCTCCTTCACTGGACGGACCACACTGCCATGAAGGTCCTGAATGTACAACTGGACGGTCTCCTCTCCCTGTATCATACCTGTATTGGTAATCGTCACGTTGGCAGTAATTGTCTCTGAAGCATTCATCTGCGATTGGGATAACCAAATTGCCGAATACTCGAACGTCGTATAGCTTAGCCCGTAACCAAAAGGATACAGGGGATCATTAGAACCATCTATATACTTGGAAAAGAACTTTAAATGCTTATTGCTTTCCGTTACAGGCCTCCCAGTGCTAAAGTGATTGTAGTATACTGGTACTTGTCCGGCATGAGCGGGGAAACTCATCGTTAGTTTGCCAGACGGATTATAATTGCCAAAGAGCACATCTGCTATGGCATGCCCGGCTTGAGATCCAAGGAACCATGTCTCCACGATGGCGTCCATATGATGCTCAAACCAATCCAGCACAAGAGGACGTCCATTTGTTAGAACCAATACGGTCGGTTTGCCTGCCTTAACAACTGCCTCCGCTAGTTCTTGTTGAGCCTTCGGCAGCGTAATATCCATGCGGGATGCAGCCTCGCCAGACATTTCACTGTTCTCACCAAGGGCAAGAATAACGATGTCGGCTTGTTCCGCCGCAGAAGCTGCCCGCTCCAGTCCTCCTACAATCGCTTCCTCAACCTTGCATCCTTCTTCGAGCAAAAGATCTACCGCCGGTACTCCCTGTTCTTCAATCCCTTGCCAGAGCGTAATGGTTTCATTCGCATATCGGGACCACTGCCACGGTCCCAGCAGATCCTTGCTATCACCGAATGGACCAATTACAGCTATCTTTCGTTCCTTGCTTGTAATCGGGAGCAAGCCGTTATTTTTCAACAAAACGATGGATTTCTGCGCCAGACTCCGACTCGCTGTCAGATGACTCGGATGGAAGTGAGATTCCTTTTCTATTTCCGGGCGTACATAACGGAACGGGTCATCCATAATGCCGATCTTATACTTAAAAGTCAAAATCCGACGTACCGCTTGGTCCAATTGTTCTTCCGTAACGAGTCCCTGTTCGATCAATTCATGTAAATGATCATAAGAACGAGTCACCATCTCAATATCCAACGTTGCATCAAGAGCCTTTTTTGCTGCTTCTTTGCTATCCCTTGCGTACCCATGAGCGACGATTTCGTCAATGGAGCCGTAGTCGGAAATCAATATACCGTCAAAGCCCAGCTCTCCTCTCAGTACATCGTTAAGGAGGTAGCGGTTTCCTGCCACAGGAACCCCCTGGTACGTATTAAAGGCATTCATCACCGACCCGGCGCCCGATTCAATCCCCGCCTTGAAGGGCGGTAAGTAAACATTCCGCAAGGTACCTTCCGAAATATCTACCGTATTGTAATCTCTTCCTGCCTCGGCAGCTCCGTATGCAATAAAATGCTTTAAACAAGCAATGAGTGTATCAGGATCGTGTAAACTGTTACCTTGATAGCCTTCTACTTGAGCTTTGGCGATTAGACTTCCCAGATAAGGATCTTCGCCTGCGCCCTCTACGACGCGACCCCAACGCGGGTCTCTCGTAACATCGACCATCGGGCCATGGTTATATGTGATACCGCTGGCGGTAGCCTCTTTTGCGGCAATCGCACAAGCTTCCCTGATAGATTCCAAGTCCCAACTGCAGGACCAAGCAAGCGGCACGGGAAATACCGTCTGAAACCCATGTATAACGTCAAAATTAAATAGCAACGGAATACTATGCGGGGATTGCTCCACCGCTATTTTTTGGAGTTCGAACACTCTGCGACCCGTTACGGCCGACAGAACTGAACCAGCCCGGCCTTCTGCAACCAGTTTTTCCGGTGTGTCAGACGCAAGCTCTGATCCAAGCGAGAGGTTTGTAGACATACACTGACTCATTTGACCAATCTTATCAGTAATGGACATCTTGCTGAGAAGAGCTTCAACGGATAGGTAAATCTCTGTATCGTCGCGTTGCTTTACATCATGCTTCCGATAAGGAGCGATTTCGGAAATGAGCGTATCCGCGAGCGATGGGCCAGGCCCTTTCACACCTTTTACGAAGAATGCTTCCTGGAAGGGAATCTTGATCCTGCCCTGAAACTCTTCATCATTAAATGTCAGTTCAAATTCAAGCGTTTCATTTGGTACAAATGATGATACTCCCTTGGCCTGAAGCATGTTGCCTTCTACAGTCAAGGCAGTGATTTCGATTGGAAACGGAAACGGTTCCAGAACAACTGATAATACATAAGTTTCTTTCTTTTCAATGATAAATTGCATTTTAATCGTGGATTGAGGCGTTTGGTGCAGAAAACTCCAAGTACCAATCATGCTGTCAACTCCTCTACAAATTTTCAAATCTACCTTTCACCACACCGATAACCAAACCTTTAGGCCGCAGATCCCACAACGACTTTCCGTTATTCATATGACGACTTTTGTGTTCGAAGGTTTGGGCTTAAGAACAACTTCTACAGAATGGGTCCGATCATCCTGAAAGAGAGGCAGCAGATTTCCATTGATAAGGCTTCCATCCACCTGTATCTCGGGTTGTCCTTCAGACAACCGTGATGGGTTCCGGATGGTAATATCATAACGTGTGCCACGGAACTCCCTAAATACCTGGGCTTCCTCCCAATCTGCCGGGAAGCAAGGGTCAATCCGGAGACCATCATAATCCCGCTTGATCCCCATAATTCCCTCCAAGAGGGACATGAGTCCCCATGCCGAGGTTCCGGTTGTCCATGATTGGTAGGACTTCCCATAATATTTGGGGTGAATTGAATAACAATTAGTGAAGACATACGGCTCCGCTCCAGATTGTGTGGATGGATTCGCTTCGCTGTCTGGAATGATCTTCAGCAATGTACGTAGGGCTTCTACTCCCCTGCCTGCCTTGCAATCCGCCATAATTTTGAAACCGGTTGCGTGGCAGTAAACTCCGCCGTTCTCGAATAGCCCGGGAAGCATGCCGGCCATTCTGCCTACATGGGGAGAATATTCCGTATAGGGAGGCATATTGATCGGGAAACCAAAATCATGCTCCATGCTGTCCATGGAATCCAGCACCTTGGGCAGCTTCTCTTCATCCGGAATATCAGCTAGTACGGCCCACGATTGTGCGTTAATATAGATTGTGCTCCCCTTGCTGTCTTTGGAGCCGATATTCTCTTCTTTGCTAAGAGCGCGCATATACCAGCTTCCGTCCCAAGCCATTTCGTTAATCGCATTGCGGAGGATATGGTACTGTTCATCCAAGTACCCAGCATAACCTGTGTCGCCCAATCGCCGGATCAACGCTGACAACTCTTTCAGGGCATAACAAAACTGCTGGGATAGCATGACAGATTCCGCATCCGGGTCCGTTGTAATATTCAAGGCATCGTTCCAATCCGCGAAGAAAATCCGCACCAGGCCATGTTTCCCTTTATCTTCAATCAACCGGTCGACTGCAGCCTTTACATGCTCCAGCATCGTTGCCGAGCCTTCATCCTGATATTCGATCTCCATATCCAGAAGAGAATAATCTCCGGTTTCTTTAATCAACTCACACACCGCCCAGATAATCCAGAACGGCTGGTCTGAGTAACGGGTAGCATCATATGGATACCAAGTCAGCACAGCATGTCCTGCCTTAAACTGATGCCGCAAGCATTCTATAATTTCCTCCTTGGCCCTTTCCTGTCTGTAATTTAGAAGGGCTACGGCAATCTGAAGATTATCCCGAACCCCCTTCTTGCCGACTATGCAGAAGTCAATCTGTTTTTTCACCCATTCGTTCATAAGCACGTTCAGCTTCTCATGAGGCGTAACAATATGGAGGCCAGCGTATTTGCACTTCTGGTGCTCCTTTGTTTCCAGTAGTGCTTGTTCGATACGGTCCCTGTTGCTGTATTGCTCCATCGTTTGAACCGCTTCTTCCAACGATTCACTGACGCCCAGCACATAATACAGCTCCTTCTCTTCACCAGCTGCCAGTACCAGCTTGTTCTGCAAGACCCCACCGAGGTTGACAAGCGTAGTTAAAGAATTCGTACAATCTCTCCCTTTCACTACAACGTCCGGCCGCTGGAACAACGGTGCTGGCATGGCATCCAACCTAGTGTATGACCCCAGATCTCCCAAAAACTCTCCCAGATTGCCATCAAAGGCGTGGACGGTTTCCGAGCAGGCGATATAACTGTTGTATCTGTTATGGGGCGCGAAGGGATGTTTGGACTGGCAGTAAATACCGTTCAGCCTCTCATCAAAGAAGGTTTCACAGCTCCTGTACATTTCGTAATACCGCGGGTAATTAAAGCCTTCAAGCTCAAAGCTCACGGTAGAGAATACGCTGATATTCTTAACTTTATCCGTATTATTCCTGACCTTGACTACCCATACCTCGTTATAGCCTTCATGCGGGACCAAAAGCTTCCAGGAAGCATGGACGCCGTTCTTTCGTGATTGGAGAATGGAATATCCAATATTGTGATCACATGAGAAATCCTCGACTTCTTCATTTAATGGGCCTTCCCCTATATTCCAGTACACATTGGCGTCATCATCGCGCAAGTACAGGTATTTGGCATCCTGATTATTGATCATACACATGTCTGCTTTTGAATTGATATAATAGCTTCGGCCATGCCCAATTTGGGAAACTTGTGTGCAATATCCTTGCTCGCTCCACAAATAATTGTACCAATGCCTCGGGGGCCGTGGCGTATTAATAATACAAGAGTTACCTTTATCAGAAAAATGATGAATTTTATCTACTTTCATTTTCTCACTCCTAGTAAACGGTTATGGAAATAGAGGAATTGCTAATTCAGTTTTCACAGTT
This sequence comes from Paenibacillus sp. FSL P2-0322, assembly GCF_037975315.1. Classification (NCBI taxonomy): domain Bacteria; kingdom Bacillati; phylum Bacillota; class Bacilli; order Caryophanales; family Paenibacillaceae; genus Paenibacillus; species Paenibacillus sp. FSL P2-0322. The sequence continues at coordinate 3,050,522 of NZ_CP150243.1, forward strand.
CTGTAATCGTTACATTTGATGAAAATGCCTTTCGTTCAACAATAGTTTTTTCACCTATAATCTCAAAGGTACCTTTTAATCGAATATCTTGGGATGAGGCACCTATAAACACTTCCATGTTACCTGGCTCCACAACTTGATTCATATTCAAGTCATGAAATGCCAGTTGCTTCATGTTTACCTTGAAAGAAACCTTCTTTGTTTCGTTAATGTCCAAGCTAATCCGTGCAAATCCAACCAGTTGCTTCACAGGTCTTGCAACACTGCTCACCCGATCCCGGATATAAACCTGTACAACTTCATCCCCGGCAATCTGTCCCACATTGCTCAGCTTAAATAAGATATTCAATTCTCCGTCAACTTGAACCGAGCGGTCGTGTTCCAGGTCACCGTATTCAAATTGCGTATAACTTAATCCATGACCAAATGGATATAACGGTTTATTTTGGGTGGGGTCGATATATTCAGCCCATTCATTCATTTCAACATAGAGCGGTAGTCTGCTGTTATACATGGGAATCTGACCTGCTTCTTTGACAATAGTCACCGGCAGCTTTCCACTAGGGTTCTTCTGTCCGGTAAGGATATTCATAATGGCTTCGGCTCCAGACTGTGCAGGCAGCCACGAATAAAGGACTGCTTTACTGTATTCGCTTACCAATGGAGTAGGTAATGGACGGCCATCAACAATAATTGAAATCACCGGTTTATTCAACTTAAATACTTCTGCCATCATTTCCAGTTGAGAATTTTCAAGACCAATGTTGTGATTATCTTTGTTTTCACCGCAAGTCGCTTCAGGATCAATCATGCTTTCTTTACCACCTAATACGGCAATGACGATATCCGCCTGTTGCACCACAGCTTTTACCGCTTCAATCCCTCTGTCGATAGGTTTGGAGATATTGCAGCCTTTGGCGTGCAGCACATGTTCTTTCCCAAGCTCTTTCTCCAACACATCTTTTACCGATTTACAATCCGGGTAGAACATTTGAACAAATTCTTCATTCGTTTTATAGACTCTTTTCGAGGAATCTTCAGAAGCTAAATTCTGTCTGATCATATTCATAATGATTTCTCTTTGTTCTGGGGTGGGCTGGTCATCAAATTCAATTCCCATCGACTTTAATGACTCTTTATCGTCGGTTATTGCCCCTGTATAAAGCATTCTCAGGAAGCTGTCTTCTTCGGATTTGTCGAAATCGCTACTTCTTGTGCTGGCCGATCCTACCGATGAATAACCGCCAAAGAAGTTGGTTTTGGTGTCTGAGGCGGGGCCGATCAGTGCTACTTTCAGGCTCTTTTTGAGCGGCAGAATATTGTCCTCATTTTTTACCAATACCATCGATTTCTCCGCAATCTCCCGTGATAACTCCACATTCTCCGCTTTTTTAATTTCATAAAAAAAATCGCCATCATCATAAGGATTCTCAAATAGCCCTAACCTGAATTTGGTCTCAAGAACTCGTCTTACGGAATTGTCTATATAGGCCTCTTCCAGTTCGCCTGATTCAACCGCTTTTATTAAATGCTGGTAACATTGATTGCCGGGTTGTTCCACATCTAGTCCGGCTTTAAGTGCCAGAATGCCTGCCTCTTTATGATCTTCTGCCACTCTATACCGTAATGTTGCATGCGTGATACTGCCATAATCAGCCACAACCAAGCCATTAAATCCCAACTTGTCTCTCAGAATATCGGTAAGCAGCCACTTTGACGTAGACACAGCCTGGTCATTTAAAATCCCATAACTATTCATGATCGCTTTCACGTCCGCCTCATGAATAGCCGCTTCAAAGGGGAAGCAATAACTATCCAACAATCTTCGCTCGTCGACTTGCTGTTCTCCGCCGCCTCTTCCCCCTTCAGCATTACCATAACCGACAAAGTGCTTAGCGGCAGCCATGATCTCATGATCACCTTGGACGCCTTTGACGAACGCCACGCCCATTTGCGCAACTAAATAGGGGTCTTCTCCATAGGTTTCGCCGATTCTTCCGAATCTCGGATCCCGTCCCAAGTCGAACAGGGGGGAATGCACAGCCTTGAATCCATATGCCCTTAGTTGTTTTTTGACGACCTCACCCATTTTTTGTGCTAACGCCGGCTCCCAGGCAGAAGCAAGATTAAGAGACTGCGGAAAAGTAGTTGCGCCTGGGATCTGCGCCCCTGCTATCCCTTCACTATGAAACAGCGCAGGGATACCTAATCTGGTTTCTTCAACAAGAAACTTTTGTATGCCCTTTATTGTCTCCTTATCCTTCTTATTGTCACCCGTTAGGGAGTCGTTTAAATAACTGATGGTACCAATGCCATCTTTTAATTTACCGTGTCTAGTATCATACACGGTTTCTCCACCATATGAATTTGCACAAGTTAACTGGGCCACTTTCTCCTGCAGTGTCATTCTTCCAATTAAATCTTCGACTCTCTCATGAATAAATTTACTGGCATCTTTGTAAATCATCATTCTTCCCCCCAAAAAATTAAAGTTTCCATCAACTGTGAAGATGTTTTAACTCAAGTTTACTCTGAGCCTGAAAGCCAGCTCTACTCCTTGAACGACGTTTCGTTATTCATTCCACGACTTTATGTGTACTGACAGCCTCGCAGGGTTAGGGAGCCTTAAGAAATAACCATGTACATACTTCTTTCTACTTATTGTAAAACTTTGCAGGACCAGCACTCTACGGGGGAAAGTTTTGATTTTCTTCGTTTTTTTAAGCGCTTACTTTTTGATTGACTTGGGAAGGCGGATCCATACAGTGGTTCCTTCACCAGGTAGGCTGGTAAAGGACAATCCGTACAACGACCCATAGTTCAGTTGAATCCGCTCTTGAATGTTCTTGATGCCAAACCCGCCCGTGGTTTTGCTAACAGGCCTGATTAACAAAGCCTCCACTACTGCTTCCACCATGCCGATGCCGTCATCGCTGATCTCCACGACCAGATCGCCCTTCTCCTCCATAGCGGATACCTGGATTATGCCCGTCTCCGAATCTTTCTCTAAAATGCCGTGCAGAATCGCATTCTCGATTAAGGGCTGCAGCATGATTTTGGGCACCTCACAGCCCAGCAGCAGCGGTGAAACCTTCAAGCTCAGTGTAATCGCACTATTAAATCGCATGTTTTGGATCGACACATAGGATTCAATATGCCGCAGTTCACTCTCCAAAGTGACGGTCTCACTGCCGTTCGACAGGCTCAAACGATAGAACAAAGCCAGCCGGTCTACTACTTTGGATATCTCCTCATTACCGGATTCAATAGCCATAACATTGATTAGATCCAGGGTATTGTAAAGAAAATGCGGGTTAATCTGTGCCTGCAGTGCCTTCAACTCCTTGTTCTTCACTTCGCGCCCGAGCGTGTAGGTCTCCTCCATCAACCGCGATACATTCTCCACCATCATATTAAAATTAGTTGTTAGCTCTCCGATCTCATCTTGGTTGGCTGGAAGCGGTGACATGCGTAAATTGCCGTCCTTGACCTTGCGCACATGCCGAATGAGCTGCCGGAGACGTTTGGTTGCCGAACCAGCAATAACGAAGGACAGAATAAAGGTAAGGGGAATAATGAATAAAAAAATTAAGATCAGCCGATTGCGCATCCGGTTGCTGGATTCCAGTATGTCCGAGTAGGGCACAATCATCGCTATACTCATATCCGTCTCAGGGATTGCCTCCAGTCCAAGCAGGATTTGCTGCCCATTGAACTCTATAGTGTCGATTTCCCCATCGGCCGGAACCAGAGACAGCATATCCTTAAATTCCTTGGAGGTATACAGAAATTCACCAGAGGTGCTTAGAACATCACCGCGGTTATTGAATAAGACTACGGAGGTAGACGGAGTGGCAACAGCATGTTCCAACACGGAACGAACTGTGCTTTGCGAGATCCGGGCACGCACAAGGCCATCACTCACCTGTATATTGTGCGCATTTGGAATGACTCGCAGGACGGATACTTCATCGCTGCCCTCTTCCTGTTCAATAGCGGAGGAAGGCAGCCAGGTGAAGACGGAATGGGAAGCGATAAAGTTCTTGAACCAGAGGCTGTTCTCCAATTTGTCCATGTTCAAATAGTCGGGACTTTCTGTGGCTGAAGCAAGCCCCTGCTTCATATAGAGCTGGACAGTTTCAATATCCGAATTGTAGCGGGATTTCGCCAGTATCCGGTCGAGCCTTCTGGCATCCGTTCCCCAGAGATTGATATCCTCATACCGTCTCGGATCTTCGGCTACCAGAGTCTGAACGGTATCATTGAAGGCAATGAAGTTCAACACTTCATTAACTGTCTCTGCACGGTAATGCAGGTAGGATTTAGTTTCCTCCAACATTTTGTGGGCCGAAGTCAACGCTTGCTTCTCCATTTCATTCGCGGTTAACAACAGATGCAGGAAGAGCAGCAGGGCCAACGGGATAATGATCACCAGCATATAGGAAGCGAACAGCTTATGCCGGATGCTAAAATCAGCGAACGCTCTCCTGGACTTCAGTTTCATTTGGCCATCCTCTCCCGGTACTCCGAAGGCGTGCAGCCTGCGCATTTTTTGAAAAAGGTGGTAAAGTAATTGGCATCGGTGAAGCCGGTCCGTTCTGCAACCTCATACAACTTCAATTCCTTGTCCAGAAGTAGTTCCTTGGCCTTTTCCACTCGCAGCGAGGAGATATATTCCTTGACGGTGCCCCCTCTCTGCTTCTTGAACAGGGAGCAGAGATAAGTTTCGCTCAAGTCCACATGATCAGCAATATCTCGAATTGTGAAACCCCTTTCATGAAAGTACTTGTGAATATAATGCAGAATCTCTCTCATTTTAGCCGAGCTACCTTCCCCTTCCGGCGGTACCAGGAACAAGTCCAGGAAGGAGAGGATGTATTTTTCCATGCTTGCCAGGTCGGGAACACGGTCAATCTCCTTCCAGATATACCGCCGCTCCATGTCCTCATCCGTATCCGTAAACCCCATTTGCACAGCTGTATCGAGAATGACCAGCAAGAGTTGGAAATAGGAATCCTTGAGCCGGACAATATTCAGATCACGTGCTGCCCTGGCCTGCTTGGTCCAATTCACAATAAGACTGCGGGCAGCTTCCAGTTCCCCCTGCTTCAGAAGTCCGCGCAGACTGCGTACCATGTTCCAGTCGGTAGCAAGTGATCGGTTGCCACCAAGTGCATTGGCAAAGATTAGCCGATCACCCTCGCTGTAATAATGCAGACTGCACACATCGAGAGCAGTTCTGTATGCATTCGGAATTTGCAACTGTTCTTTTACCGACTCTCCGACCCCCATACAGAAACGGATATTGCTGCCTATGATCCCGGCCGCTTCGGCGTAGAGATCCTCCAATACCTTACGTTGTTCCCGGTAGCTGCAGCCGAAAACCCCCGGCAGAATAAAGATTAAAAAATTCCGTGAATCGAAACCGCAGATGCCTTGCAGCGAAGCCAGCTTGTTATTCATATTCAGCTCCCGCAACACTGCCTCTTGGACTAGCCTCGGATCTTTGGGATATTGCGGTGGCTGCCAGTACATGCACGATGCAAGCACAGTATACGGTCCTTCCAGAGGCAAAAGAAAGGTTTCTCTACTCTCCAAAGCCTTCGACACATGGAGCGAATCAGGAACTGAAATAAGTTTGCGGACCATCTCCTGTCTCAGATAAGGCAGACCTTCATCATAGGCCTCCTGCAGTTGGCACTCCTCCATTCGTTTTTGCTTATCCTTTTTTCTGGACTCCACTGCCTCTCGAACTGCCTCCCTCACCTTATCTAGATTGATCGGCTTTTCAATAAAGTCGAGAGCATTCAGCCGGATCGCTGACATTAGATATTCCTTGTCCGAGAATCCGCTCAGGAACAATAGCTTGCATGAAACATCAATCTTACGAAGCTGTTGCGCGAATTCTATACCATCCATCTTCGGCATCCGGATATCACAGAGCACGATGTCGGGACGAAAGCTCTGGAACCTCTCCAGAGCAATCATGCCATTGCGGGCCGTTTCCAACTCATTAATACCCAACTCCCCCCAGGCAATATGCTTGCACAGCATTTCCCTGGTTCTCTCTTCATCCTCTACGATCAGCAGCCTCATGATGTGCTCACTTCCCCTACGACGTTTTCATTCATTATATATCAACAACGCTGCTCCCATCCCCTTCATTCCTTCACTCCGTCTTCTTCTATGGATTCATCATTGCCTAGGTTCTCATTATGACTCCGACATCGTTATCAATAGCTTAGCAGAGATTCAAATTGTTCAACGGTATTGATACATTTCCACACAAAAGGCGGATGGATTGCTGCCGACTGCTAATCTATAAGAGGCTTCGTCCCCATTCAGAACACGCCCCCGGATCCATTTGTCTTTAACGAACGTTCCTTCCTCGATGCTAATGTAGTCCACTTTGGAAGTGTCGCCGCGCTTAGGCAGAAATTCAAATGAACATCCAATGCCGACTAAAATAAATTCGTTATCCGACGCTTCGATTACGAGGCCGCCTGACACCGGTTTCCCTTCCTGTCTGCGCTGATAGTTTACTTTCAAATCATATTTGGTGAAAGACAATATACAGCCGGGCTCATGATTTTGAATAAATCCCGTCATTTTTCCTGTACCGCGGTACTTCTGAATGATCGCCTGCATATTGCCGAGAAGCTCGTAGCTGCGTGCGAGGTAGGGGCCGGTTCCATTTGAAACAAAGGCAGAAAAGTCGATATTCAGAGCTAAACCCAATTCGATATTTGCGTTGTCTTTTGAAGGAGGGGCAAAGATGCTTTCAATGCCAAAAGGAGAAAAACACAAGGCATTATGTTTTCCAATCGCATAAAATACGTTTGTCACTGAAGCGACGTCTCTTCTAGTTTCGGGAATAAACAAGGGGTTGTCGTTCCCGGCCGTATACTCCTCACAAACCTCGGCAAAATTGGGAACATAAATATCCGGCGCATAAAGACAGATGGTCGGAGCCGTCACTTTCCAAATCTGCATGACCTTTGCTATCGGCCCCCCGCTAGGAAAAGATCCGGGCTTCCATGGGAATTGCTCAAGCCATGCATTCACGAACATAGGAAGAGCGTACTCATCAGAACCACTGCTAGCGATTCGTTCGATGGCCCGAGCGTAATGAAAAGCCATAAAGTATTCTTCCGCATCATCCGCAAACGCCTCCTTCCATGAACCTACCTTGCCAAAAATCGCAGCCAATTCATCGGGTATCGAGTCGTTGAATTGCTCGTTCGCATGATCGGAGTAATCACGGTCGCTGCCCAAGAATCCGATTTCATTCTCAACTTGCACCATGATAACGGTATGGCGATCTCCATCCACTTTCTTCAGATGAGCCATGAAATATCTGAACGCAGCCGCATCAGCTTCAACGGCTTTCTCACATAATGGCGATATCGTATCGGAAGATTCTTTATTCTGATATACCGCCCGAAAGTAGGTCTCGTAGTCCCTTTTAACCCAGCTTGGAACATATGAGGATTTTCCGTTCTTCCATAACCCGAACCATAAGAATACCAGTCGCAGGTTTTCTTCCTGGGCTTGTTCAATAATTCCATCAACAAGATGAAAGTCAAACTCCCCCTGCATCGGTTCGATCAGTTCCCAATAGACCGGTACGATTACTGTATTTAAGTGTAATTCTCTAAGTTGAGGCCAAACCTTATGCTTCATATAGTTCAAGTCAGAGGCACTGGAGTTATGGATCTCCCCTGCCAGTGCAATAAATGGATTTCCATCGACATACAAATTGAATATCCCATTTTCCTTCTTTAACTGAGGCATTAAGCTAATATTACTCATCATCTCTCACTCTCCATTTGATATTTATTACAAGCGATTCTCTCAGTTCGTCGTATACTAACATCTGCCAAAAGAAGCGCAGCTTGCCTGCTGCGCTCTTCAAAAAGTACCATGACCAGTAACTCATTCATTTCCCTATTCGACGGTGATCAAATGTTATTTCTTCTTTGCCAGAAATTCTTCAGCCTGGGTCTGCACCTCTGCTTTGACCTTATCCAGACCAGCACTGTTCAGATTTTTGGCCAGTTCGTCAAATGCTTTGTCTACATCCTTGACTGCGCCGATATAGATTGGATTGGCATATTGTGTCGAAGCATTGGCCAAGTTTGCAATCTGCGTCTTGACATTCTCCGAGTTGAAGGAAAAGCCTTTTAATGCGAAGTCTGAGGTATTATATTCGTCCTGTTTCTTCCAAAAGTCAATATAAGTCTGTGGCCAAGTACTCATCGGCTTAAACAAAGCCTTATTTACGAACCAGAAGCCCGCAGCATCCGGAGGATAGGTATTTGTATCGGCTGTTATCCCTTCCGGCAGCCCGATTTTATCGTCTGGTGTGATGACGTAGTTCTTGCCTTCGATCCCGAAATAAGTCAAATACACATAAGAAGGATCTTCCATAATAAGGTCGAACGCCTGCATCACACGTTCCGGATTTTTGGAATTGGCCGCAATGGAAATTCCAGCTCCTATATAATTTCCAATTGGGACCTTACCATTTGGCATCAAGGACGGAATGATATAGGTTTCAATTCCTTTCGCTTGAGCAGCTTCTAGGGTGGATGCAATATCTATGCTGTTGCCAAACGCTACCGCAGATTTGCCTTCCACAAAATTATCCTTGGAGCGGATCTTATTTGAATATGGATTTTTGTTAACATAACCTTTGTCATACCAGTCCTTCATGATGCCGGCAGCATATCTTTGTGCGCTTAGGTAAGGCTCCTCTACCATGCTGTAGATTTTCCCAGTCGGATCTGTAAAATCGTAAGCTACTCCTTGAGCCAAAGGACCGCCTCCGAAAGGACCGCCTGTATAGCCAATTTTATCACGCATCAGCTGTTGATACGGTGTCGGAAGATCAACCTGAGAGTCCAGGTTTAGGCCGATCATATTCGGATGGTTTTTCTTAACAGCTTCCAGATAAGGACCAATTTCAGAGAGGCTCTTCACCTCGGTAAGGCCTGCTTCCGCCATAATATCCTTGCGTAGTACAGCCACAAAGACATTGCTGTCCGGAGTGGTTTTTGGAATCATAAAGATTTTACCGTTAATCTTGGCCTCTTCCCAAGCTGTAGGATCAATAGCAGCCGATTTCTTCGGCATATATTTGGCTATATCCTCAGGCTTAAGTTCATAAAAGGCTCCTTTATTCGCTTGTTCGACATAATAATTCCAATCTGCCGAAAAGATAAAATCCACATCTTCGCCTGAGGCCAACAACAATGGATACTTCGACTGCACATCCCCCCAGCCGATGTAATTCAGATCAATGGTGGCATTGATGTCTTTTTTCAGCTTTTCATTGAGCTTCGCGAGCACATCCGGCATACCCTTCGGTGCTTCACCGAGCAGGTAACCCTTCAGCACAACCTCCTCTTTCTGATTCGGTTCTGGCCTTGTGGCGGCATCGTTGCTACTCGAGCAGGCAGACAGCAGCATCGTCAGTGACAGCAACGTTGTCAGGATCAACATAACTTTTTTCTTTACTTTTCTCACTCTTATTCCCCCTCTGAAAATCGCAATTATATATAAATCCTCATTTATGCAGGATTCACAAACGTATTGCCTCTGCATCCGCACAGTAGGGTTTACCCTTTTACGGCGCCAATTGTAATACCTTTTACGAAATACTGCTGAAGGAACGGAAACAGAATCACAATTGGTCCTGTAGCAATCACTGTCATAGCAAGCTTGAACGTTTCTTTAGGCGTGTCAAGAGCCGACATATGTTGGGCCATAGCCGCAGACATGTTCATTGAAGACAACATTTTATAGAGTAAATATTGCAATGGCACGTATTGCTCCTTGTCAGTGAACATCATCGGGGTCCACCAGTCATTCCAGTAGGCCAGAATGGTGAACAAACCAATAGAAGCGAGTGCGGGCTTGCAGAGCGGCAACACCATCTGCCAAAAAATCCGAAAGTCTCCCGCCCCGTCAATTTTGGCCGATTCCACTAGCGGCTCTGGCACAGAGCCCTGTATGAAGCTGCGCAGAATCAGCACATACATAACATTGAACATGGGGAGCAAAATTAGTACTGCAATAGTGTTCTTCAGATGCAAATAACTGGTGATCCAGATGAAATAAGGGGCCAATCCACCGTTAAACAATGTGGTGAAGAACAGAAAAAACGCTAGTTTATTCCGGTACTTTACTTCCTTACGGTACATTACATAGGCCGCCATCGTGGAGAACAGCAGCGAAAGCACCGTTCCAACCACCGCCACGATCAGCGAGACGCGGTAAGCAGAAAGAATCTCACCGGGATTGCGGAAGATGTAGGCATAGGCATCCAACGAAAAGCCGCGTGGCAGAAAGGAATAACCCTTGGCTAAAACCTGCCCTTCTTCCGAAATAGAGCCGGAGATTAGAACGATAAAAGGCATCAAACATAGAACTGCGATAAGCGAGACAACAATGTATGAGAAGGCCTTAAAGACGGGCGCCGAATTCAATTTGTTTTTTGTCATAAAGATTCCTCCTTTCTTATGGTCAAGTTAGAACAGTGCGTTATCCTTGTCATAGCGGCGGACAAGGTAGTTAGCGAACAGGATAATAATCAGTGTGAGTACCGATTGATAGAGCCCCACCGAAGAAGCCATGCCAAAATCCTGCGTGCCCATCAGCGAGCGGAACACCAATGTATCAACAATATCTGTGGAATTCATCAGCGCGCCGTTGTTGCCGATCAGTTGGTAGAACATATCGAACTCGCCGCGCATAATCCTTCCTAGCCCCAACAGAATCAGCACTACCACTGTAGGCTTGAGCAAAGGAAGCGTGATTTTCATGATTTTTTGAAAACGGCTAGCGCCGTCAATTGTTGCTGCTTCATAAATCTCCTGATCAATCCCTACAATTGCCGCTAGATATAGGACACTGCCAAAGCCAACCCACTTCCACACGTATAGCAGCGGGAGCAGAAGATACCAATAGCCGCCAGACGAATAGATGTCTATAGCTTCAAACCCGATATTCCTCAGGAAAACGTTTACAATTCCGAATTCATAATTCAGAAAATTATACACAAATGCGGACACTGTAACCCAGGAAATAAAATAAGGCAGAAACATAAAAGTTTGGGTAGCCTTTTTGAAAAATTTGTTGTATGTCTCCGAGATCAGCACCGCGGCTAAAATTGAGAAGAACGTATAAAATCCCAGAAACATCAGATTGTACATGATGGTATTCTTGGTCACAAGCCATGCCTTGCCGGATTGAAAAAAATATTCGAAATTCTCCAGTCCGTTCCATGGACTCATGAAGATGCCATCCCTATAGTTGAATTCCTTAAAAGCCATAATGATGCCTGTCATCGGTATATAGGCAAAGATGATAAAAAAAACAGCAATCGGGATGAACATCGCATATAGCACCCAGTTTTTCCTTAGCTCCTGTAGTGGGGACAACCATTTAACCTTTTTGGGGGTCCGCACCGCAACCTCCTCTATTTTCGAACTCATAAGCAGCCTCCTTCAGTATGTTTCTCTGTGTCCTCCTTTATTGTAGTAGGCTTCAAAGCCAGCACCTACGGGGAAAAGTTTCGATTTCCTTTGAGATCTTATGTTAGCGCTTACTTTCCCCTTAACTTTGGAATATGTACTCACACAGCGGTTCCCTTACCAGGAAGGCCGGTAAAAGATAATCCATACAGCGGCCCAAAGTTCAGCTGAATCAGCTCTTGAATGTTCCAGATGCCGAAGCTTCTAGGCGACTCGGCTCTTGCCCCGGTTGGACACTAATAAGCTGGTTGTGTCTAGCTTGACTGGCCACGCTAATAATAAGAAAGCCGATGGTTCACCACCGGCTTCGATTCCTCCTATTTTAAATCCGTGCACTATAACGGCCTACTACATCTCGCAACGCTCACGAAATAATCGGTAAAATTGCCTTTTGCTGCATTGAACTTTTTACCTCTAGCCTTATTTCCTTTCCAGCAGGAAATGGACAGCAGGGATTGTTCCGTCCAGAACGAAGGTCACGCCGTCATGAGCAGGAGCGCATTCGATGCTGGCGATTGGCGTGCTCACCGTGTCCAGAGCAGTAAGCGTTGCGGACTTGCAGCGCACGAACAAGGTTCCTTCCGGGGTGTCCGCGTACAGCTTCCCCTGAAAATCGACAGTCGTAAATAAGCCTTCCGTGGTAAAGATGGTTTCGTCCATGCCGGTGTGGCCGAGGACCATCAAAAGGTAGGTTTCTGAGCATTCTACGGAAGTGCCTTTTACAGGCAGCAATGCCGCTGAGATGCGATGGTTGATAAGAGAAAGGGAAATATCCTTTGTCAACGCGATGCCGTTCGAAGGATCGCCGCTGAAGTAAGGACAGCCTTCGGTGCGGATGCGGAAGGTGCCTGCCTTCGGATCAAAGGCCAATTCACCGGTATCGGAGACGAGGGCACTGCCCACGAGTCCTCGGTCGTCGGGCAGAAGGCCCCAACGCTTGAGCGCGACATCCAGGTTTGCGGCAAACGTAGTGTAATCGCCTTCGCCAGCCAAGGGAGCAATCTCATTGAAGACCATGATCCTGTCGCCCAGCTTCGCTCCGGGCAGTTCTTCATCTGCCTTCGCGGCAAGACGCTCCAGCCGCCCTTCGCCGTTCGCGTGCCGCAGGGCGTCCCGATATGGAGACCAGGCGTAATATACGGCGCGTTTAGCCTGAGAAAGATCGCCATTTTTTACAAATCCGGCGGTAACAGCAACGTCTGCGTCACCGGTATAGGCATCCCCTTGATCCAAGAATACGTTGCGCAGGCTTGTAATGTAAGGGAGATAGGCGTTCGGCATACTGAAAGCTGGCGGCAGGGTCTTCAGATCGTTCTGCGTGAAGACCAGATCCACCCGGTGCTCCGCCGGACGCACGAGGTCCCCGAGAAACAATGCGGCCATAAAACCGAACTGACAGATCAGGGATGGATCGTTGTAAGCATCAAATATGTTGGTAATCTCATCGGCAGGCTGGTCGTTCCAGCTTTCAGACGTATGATAGCAATAAACGATGAGACCATCCCAGTCGTTCAGACAGGCATAGGCTGCCATCGAAATGAACGCCGTGGAGTGGAACGGGTTAACACCATACTCGTTCCACTCGCTCAAGATAAAGGGGTTGCCCGCCACCACTGCCGTGCTGGCCATCGGAAGCATGTTAGTGCGAAGAAACAAGCTGTCCTTATGAACGGTCAATGGATTGGAAGTTACATTACATATTCCCGCATATCTGCCACTTTCGGCTTAGCCTCGTCGAAGGGAGGTATCGGATGGTTGAAGTAGGTATTGTTCTCCATCAAGTCGTCGTCAGCATGGGAATAAACATCCGCAGCGCCGTTTAATAGGTTGCTAGTCACAATGGGTACTTTCGCCCCCAGAGAGCGAACATGGTCAATCATTGTGCCATAATACCGACGGTTAATATAAATGCCGAATTCTGTGAAATCGGCATAGCGTGCGGGGCTCTCTATACCTGTCCATTCACCCATAGGGTTATTCTGAACCTGATAGAAATCTCCCTCCGGGAAAAGCACGGTGCCCTCCTCCGGATCTTCCTCTGTGCCTAGAGCACAGACGCCATTAAATGTCCAGGCATCGGACAGATTCTTCCTTGTATCATATTTGGCAAGCAGGTACCGGTTAAAGCGGCGTTGCAACTCCTGTCGGTACGGTACGATGCCCTTCGTATCCTTTATATCTTCCGTGCCCTTAAAGACCGAATCCTCATTATTGATCTGAATGGTTATAACCGCCGGATCGTCGATTAGGGCTAAGCCAGTGTAAGGATTCACGTGGCAGAGGAGCTTCGTTGCATATTCCTTCTGAAGTTGAATCAATCACTCACATGAAAGATTCTCAAACCTCATGGTTCAATCCTGTCTTGGATATAGCTCTTCAATTTAAATCTTACATCTATATGAGACTAAATATATTTCTTCTTAGTTAAGATCCTCACTCAGATTTATCGAGCGGATCTCTTTGGCAGGATTCCCCCCTCCTGATGCGACGATTACTTTATGGCCAATCGACACAGCTCTTCCGCATACCCAAACATTGTTGCCAATAGAAACAGGTGCTCCATTTTCAGGGTCTTTAATTCGTTCATATGGATCTATGGGGTGTGGTGCCGTATAGACATGAACGCCAGGACCCAACAAACAGTTATCCCTTATCCGCACCTCGCATACATCTAGGATAACTTCAAGATGTATGCTCTTGTCCACAACCGTTCGCCCCTACTAATGATTCTTATACAAGAAAAAACGGATAAAGGTAGTCGATCAAGTTGATCGGCTACCTTCTCGTTTGATGAATGGTTAACGTTTCCCGTATGAGATCAATCAATGGATACCCCCACAATAGTTACATTAACGCGGTCAATGCTTACTCCAGTGAAATTTTCAACAGCTTCCTTAACATTCGATTGAAGTACCTTACAGACTTCTGGCACTTTTAATCGGTGTTGAATGGTTATGCATAAGTGAATATCGAGTCCCGTAGCGGTTTCCTTTAACTCAATGCCATTTTGACTACTGTTTCCGCCGAAGCGACTAGTAATATTTTCAATAATTCCATTTGATGTACACGTGATCCCGGTAATAGCATTTGCTGATTTGAGAGTAATTTTAGAAATAATTTGTTTGGATATATTGATTTTCCCCATCGCATTTTCAATGAACATACATCATCCCCGCCTTCAATACTTGATTAGAGAAGTTTACTTCCCTGTGAATGATATATAATGTATCTTTTGAAACTAAATTGTATCATTGTTAAGCACTGTGCACTTACAATTTATGCTCTTTAAAACCATGATAAAAAGTATTCACAACCAACTCAGCTGCGGAATTTCTGGCAATATTCCCTTCGACTACTTGCTGCCAAGTAAGAAATAGAAGTGAGTACAGTACATTGACAATCCAGTTCTTGTCAATATTTTCACGAAAATACCCTTTCTGTTGCAGAAACCCAATTGCATGCAGTATAGGTTCTCTTAACTTCTCATCTTCTTCCTCGATTTCTTTGTTAGCATTGACGCTAGCATCATGGTTCAGAAAATAAATTTTATCACCGAGTGGAATCAAGGCCTCAATGAGCTCAGGAATATAGGTTTCGTAATTCTCTTCATCCAACCTGATATCTTTCGTAGTCTCTGCAACAACTTCTATAGCACGAAACCCTAAATAAATCATCAATTGTTCCCGGCTCTCAACATAACGATGCAAGGTTGCAATGCCGATTCCTGCAGATTCGGCAATCTCATGCATGGAAGCACTCGGCTTCTCAATCAAGCACTTAGTCGCTTCATCTAAAATAGTATTCAATCGTATTTGCTTAATTGACGTAAGTTCTTGCTTCTTCATATCGCACCTCTTGGTGAGCAAATGTTTTTTGCATTCAATAGTGGTTCACTTGAAAGTATAACAGGAATCACACCTCAAATTTATTGGTTTTTTTAATTGCTAGGATACTAACTTTAATCCAACTATACTAAAGATAATTCCGCCAACGAATGCTAATTTTTTAACATTCTTAGGCTCTTTGAAAACATACATACCTAACAGTACACTTCCTGAGGCACCAATACCTGTCCAGATCCCGTAGCCAATACTGATTGGAATTTCTCTTAAAGACAAAGAAAGAAAAATAAAACTTAACCCGAGAAACAAAGCGAAAGTTAATGTATGCTTCAGTTTAGTGAAACCTTCTGAAAATTTCAAAAATATGACCCCACCAACTTCAAATAAACCTGCTAGAACTAAAAAGAACCAACTCATATTCTATACACCTGCTTCTTCTTTTGGTTGATTAGATACTAACTTTAGACCTATAATACAAAAAATCAGCATACACACTAACATTATTTTAAGTGCACTTACTTTATCTCCTAAAAAAATCATTCCAACAAGAGCGGTACCAAAAGAACCAAGTCCCGTAAAAACTGCATAGGCTGTAGATACAGGTAGGATTTTTATGGATTTCGCAAAAAAATAGAAGCTTCCAACCATTAGAATGACAGTAGGGATTACAATTTCTATTTTTGTAAACCCATCTGAAAATGCCAAACCTAAGGCCCAACCTATCTCTAAAATTCCTCCAACAATAAGAAACAACCATGCCATGAAAATCTCTCCTTAACTGTCATTATTAGAATCATCCCAATCCTGCTGTCACATCATACATAAATAACTTATAATAAAGTATTTATCTTTAAACGGCCTAGTTCATCCCGAAAAACGTAGACCGCTTGATTTCGTCAACTAATGTGGTTCATAAGCTCGGGGATTAGGGGATTACCTTTCTTTTTTACACCTTCATCATTCCTCTCAAAGCTAAAAATGAAATAAAACTTTATTTATTGATAGAATATTGTATCATTTGTGTGTATTGTAAACCAAAAAAAATTCAATTGCAACTTTTATTATTTTGGGACTATGTTCTTATCCAGCCTGCATCGCTAAAGTGCCTCATGTCACCCATATCATTAAGAAATGAACTCTTTATGAAGAAATTCTTGAGGATTGCACGTGGATCTCCGTGTTATTCATGAAGAGTACATTGTAAAAATTATTGAGAGTAGACAAATTGACAAACGTTTTGTTCATGCTATCCTTTTTCCGATCAAACCAAATAACCTCCACAGCTATGGAGGTATTGGCCAATTATGAAAACTCGGGGATTAATTATTCCAATAAACCTTGTATTCTGGATCAATGCCGGTTCCACTAAACATACCAATATCAAAACCATTACTAAAATCAAACCCTTTATTTACATCAAAGGTTTTTACGGTATCCTGAATAGCCTTTATACGATCTTTACGATTCGTTTCGAAATACGTCGGTATAATGATGTTTCTGTAACATCTTCGCTAAGTATAGCGCGTCTTCCAAGGCCACTGAGCTTCCATATCCAGTATTCGGGTTTATTGTGTGTGCGCATCTCCTATGACAACAACCCTTCCTTTCGACCAACTCGGAATAGGGTCAACACAGTATATTTACTTAGAGATAATATTAAAAGAATTTTTGATGATCTCAGACACGGATTTATTCGAAGATGTGATATTGCAATATGCTGGGATTGCTTATGTAGGGGTCATTGAATGGTGGATTCGAAATGGAATGCCCTATCACCGCAAGTCATGGCTACGCAAGTTGGGTCCTTGTTAGAAAGGGTAGTTCTCGTCATCCTTATATCTGCAGCCTTTTGAGCGCGAATAGCTGTTCTGTCAAGAAAGAGGCAGTTTCCCTTTTCCATAAAGGTTACAGTATACAACGAAACACTAAAACAACAGCAGACGATCGGCTGCCGTTGTTTTAGTGTTTTTTTCATTTTTTATTAGAGTTTATTATATACACTTCCTCGGTTACGGGCTCTAACCAGTCTGTTTGTCCAATACTTTGCTGAACTACCCAAGCATTCGTAATATCTCAATCCTTTTCTTTATCAATTCATTTGATTACTTGTATTGGTGTGCCCAGCCCATTTCTTACCGCTTTTCACTTTTCTGATCTTTATTACTTAGAGAGAATACTTCCATATTATCAATTGTTTGCAACTCAACATTAGCTGTAAATTTTACGTCCTTCGGAATAATATATGGCTTTTCATTATTATTAATTGCAGCTTCCTTGAATTGTGTAGGCTCATTCTTTAATCCGCTTAAAGACATAGATATTTCTATTACCTTGCTTTGAATACTGCGTTTTTCAACTTGTGTCACATAAACAATAAATAACAAAATAATAGATATGATTATACTTAAAATTATTAAAGTAACTTTAAAAAGATTTTTTCTCAAGCCTACTAAATCCCTTTCTTTTTTAGAGTAATTATTAACAGACATCCTCCGCTTAACTTTGTTCCGTAGCACCTCCATATTCGCTTGGGCAAGGCGGCCTGATACAGCCAGCGATAGATTCGACAAAAACGGCTGATTCAAATCTTTTTATGCTGAAATAGTTGGAACCACTTTCAAAAAAAGCTATATTAGGATATATATATTATCCTTAGCATGAGAAAAAAAGGAGGAATTTTCTAAATGAATGTACGAAGCTGTTTGCAACAAGGATGTAAGGTGGGCTTATGTATGTTGTTGTTGTGCGTATGGATGATGGGGGCTGTAGCAGCTAGCCAAGCTGGAGCCCAACCCGTGTTCCCGGGAGCCGTGGGATACGGGACTGACACTCCAGCAGGCCGAGGCGGAAAGGTAATCAAGGTGACCAATCTGAACAATGACGGCCCAGGCTCATTTCGAGCGGCATTAGAAGCCAAGGGACCGCGGATTATTGTATTTGAAGTCGGCGGTGTCATAAATCTAGAAAAGAAGCGTCTCGAGCTGAGAGAACCCTACGTGACCATCGCAGGTCAGACGGCCCCCTCCCCTGGCATTACATTCATTCAGGGAGGTATGCAAATCAAAACGCATGATGTGTTAATGCAGCATGTCCGGTTTCGAATGGGCAACGGTAACAGCGCCCAAGGCGTAGGCTTTGAGCCAGATGTATCCACTTATGGAGCCTCTGCTTATAACATTGTCATTGACCACTGCTCCTTTTCTTGGGGAGTGGATGAGAACATGTCCTTTTCAGGTCCACGTACCAGCGGAACTCAAGCGACTAGCCGCCGTGTAACTCTCAGCAATAGTATTATCGCCGAGGGCCTGTATAATTCCGTTCATGAGAAGGGCCCTCATTCCATGGGCACGCTCGTTCATGATTACGTCCAGGATGTAGCGGTCATCGGAAATCTTTATGCTCATAACATGGAACGTAATCCATGGTTCAAAGCATTCACGACGGGCGTAATTGTTAACAATGTTATTTATAATCCAGGAAAATGGGCAATTCGACTCGGATTCGTGGAGAATGAATGGACGGACACGGGGATCAAACCGGAAGGCCCTAGAGTCAGTATCGTCGGGAATTACATGCGGCATGGAGTAGATACGATTAAAGGGTTAGGAATTGTCGGAACGAACAGTAAAAGCGGCTGGGCTTATCTCAAAGATAATCTTGCTTATGACCGTAATGGCAAGTCAGTCCCGCTGACTTTTGGCGGAATCAAGGAACTTGACAATCCACCTGTTTGGGTTGAAGGACTTGAAGCACTAGCTGCCTCAGAAGTAGTAAAGGAGGTCACTGAGCATGCAGGAGCAAGGCCGCAGGACCGGGATGCAACAGATCAACGAATTATCTCCGATTTTCTGACTGGTCGAGGAAAGATAATTGATAGTCAGGAAGATGTAGGGGGATACCCGGATGTTCCAGCGACCTACCGTGCTTTAAATGTACCTGACCACAGCATTGACGAATGGTTGTATCAATTTTCAATTGAGTTGGAGTAGTCTTTAATGCTCTTTAACAAGATCTAGTACAGTCCAGCATTCTGACTTGGGTACCTCCTAAGATTATAGGTATCTGATGTCCAATGAAAAGATCTGCTCAAACGTTTTTCGATTGCCCTCATTCGTATAAATTGCAATCAAGCCTGATCCTTCTTCGTTGAAAAGTCAGCTTGTACTGTTCTTATCCACCACCGCACTTCCCGAGAAGCTCGCTCCGTCCTCTCCAGGCAGAATTGTCGGTGGGAGTTCTCCCCAATACATGCGACCAAAGTCAGGCCGCGTATCACGGGGCGTATGCTGGTAGAACAGGTGGTACTCTCCCTCATGGTAAACCAAGCCGTTAGGATCGTTCATCCAATTTTTCTCAGGAGAATAATGAAATTGAGGCCTGTATGTCTCCCTATAATAACTGTTTGAGATCCCACCTTTTTTTGTTTCAGCCTTTCTGGATGAGCACCATGTGGATACGTCCATGCTCCTTTTTGATCCGGCAACTCCGACTACACTTGCCTTTGTTTCCCTTACCGCTAACGGCGAACGGGATTTCGTGTTCAATCGCGGAGCTGACCGTCAGCTGTCTCTGCAGGACATTGATAGAAAATGGACCCGGCAGGCTGGAGGAATTTATCACAATATCCAGAAGAGGAATTAAACATCATTACAGGGCTAGCTGAGTCAGCCTAAGGCATTTACCTCCAACGCGAAGCAGCAGGAGGAATTTGTGACACTTGCCAATCAAGTCGGCGCCATCGTGTGTACTAAAGTTGGAGCGATTGCTGCCTTGCCGTCGTTGGAAGAAGTTAATCGTTTCGTAGCGCAAGGTTGAATCAAGGAATGAAGCGTAAAAACAGCAAAAGGTGTCCCACTATCTCTAAGGTCGCTGGACACCTTTTTATGTAGAGGTCCGTCATTCATTGGAAAGATGCTACTGATCAGGGCACCTTCCAATGAATGACGGAAAGCTTGGTGAAAATTCAAACTTATTATTTATGATGCGCATCCCTGTTGCTCTCGATTAATAAAATGAAGCGAGAGCATCGCGTCCTTATAATTGATAGGTCGATGAAAATGACTGACTGAAGGTAAGAATATATATACATTGAGACCAAAGTATCCTTCTTTATAAGTTTGATCTTTTGTGTCGATAACTAATTTATTGTTCAAATAAACCTTAGTGATATTGCCTTGCGCTTCTACTTTGAGATGATAATCTGTATTTGGCTGTAAATCCAGTTTTCCATCATTGTTATATGTCGCAATTTCATATCCGGTCCCATCAACCAATTTAATTAATTTTACAACATTATTTTATGTGTCTCTATTAAAGCAACTTCAAGAGTATTTCCTCGATCTCGGCAGGATTAGTTGCATTTTGAAAACGTTTAACGAATTTTTCTTCTTGAAACAAACTTGTTAAGTTCTTTAAAAATGAGATGTGCATCTTAGGATTTTTTACTACAAGTACCATCACAATTTCTGCGTTGACAGTTACATCAGATCCCCCCATATCCTCGAACTCTATGCTATTATCTAAAACTGCAACGGCAATAGCAGTTTCGTTAACGAATTCTTTATTTGTATGTGGAATTGCTATACCAATTGTCCCCATGTTGATTCCGGTCGGATATTCGATTTCACGTTGAAGCAAAGATTCTGTATATCCTTTTTTGGCATAATTTTTCTCTTCTATCTTTTTTCCAAAGCTTTTGATAAGCTCTTCCCTCGAATCGTAACGTGCGTGCAGTTGAATTAAATCCTGATCAAACACGAGTCCATTTATCGTTTTTGCGCTCATAATAATTACTCCCTTTTATAAAAATCGGAAAACATAGATATCTTTTTAATAATCCGTACCATATTTTTTGATGATACTATGGATATCCATTGCACTTTGGGCTTGAATGATAGCTTCACAATCATCTTTACTTTCAACAAGTTTCATTAACTGAACCAATGCCCTTAAGTGCTGTTGTTTATCGACAGCGGCTATGATAATAACGATGTTTATCGGCCTATTTCTTGCAAATTCAACGCCTTGCTCTAAACGGAGCAAGCTCATAGCTACTTCGTTTACCCCACTTTCAGGACTATCATGAGGAATTGCCACATTTGGGCTAATAATGATATACGGATCTTCCACATCGTAATGTTGGATCATAGCTTCTACATAAGAAGGTTGGATACTCCCTTGAAGCAGCAGCGGTAGCGCCCCTAATCGTATAGCCTCTTCCCAAGATGATACTGAAGGAAGCAATGTAATATTCTCCGGCATTATCAGGTCATGCAAATTTGTCTTTTGTAATTCGGGTTGTGATTTGAAAGACAACGAGTGATGGCTTGTAAAGTAGTGTTGTAATTCCTTTGCAAGAAGTTGCCTGTTCTGAACGGTTGCATATTTCTCAACGATCTCCAGAATATTTTTCAAACTTAATTCAGATGGAGTGAATCCATGCAATAATTCCATCACTTGTTTTCGTAGAGAGATCTTTTCTTCCTTTTGTAATATTGGCTTGACTATAAATAGTCGTTTGTTCGTTTGCAGATATACGGAAGAAAAAACAATGTCATATTCCAAATCATACATCTTGAATTCTCTCACAGATAAGGAATCCAAAAAAATGAATTCAGGAAATAAATCATTCAAAGTAATTAGTAAAAGCTTAGAAACGGATACTCCGTTAGCGCAAACCACTACTGCTTTTGTTTTACTCAGAATGCTGTCTCCTTGCTTTGTTAACCAACCGCCTATCAGCATCGTTAAATAAGTGCATTCACTATCTGGAATATCACAGCCAATGTAATCAGCTAAAGGTTTTGCTGACTTTTTTACAAGGTGGTGCAGTTCTATGAATTCACTATTAATTGTTTCTTGTAGTGGATTAGTAATAGTAAGTTTGTATTTAATGCGATAATATGCAGGTTTTATATGCAGCATGATCATATGCAACAACTGCTTTTTGTCTTGTAAGAGGATGCAGGACATTTTCTCGAATCGCTCCAGCATCTTTTTCAATGCCTGATTTAAATCTGATACAATGTCTTCCCCAAGGAGCTCAGATGAGGAAACATTCGTCGTAAGAATTTGCAGTGTGATGAATAATCTTTCCTCGGTCGGGATATGCACCAAATCCGATAGTAGTTCTTGAACCGCTTGGTACTCCTTGGTATCCGATAATTCTTCATAGCTAATATGAGAGGAATTTATTGTTTTCCCAAGTTTGATTCTTCGCAGCAAGATCAGTAGGATATGCGGCAAAGTTTTCATCTTATCATCTGTAAATTTCAAGCTCAGATGGCTTTCAATCTTTTCAAGACGTTCATGAATCTGTTGCACTTCTTTTTCAGTGATCTCTGCTAACTGTTGAACCCATTTTTCCCCATTGTACATGTGATGAATTTTGTTAACGACATCAATCAATAACTTTCTTTTTTGAAATTCAACACCCTCAATTGAGTAACCAGATAACCGGGAATAACGGATACTAAGATCATAAGGTTCGACTAATTCTTGTGCTGCTTTTAGATCATTTAGTATGGTATTCTTGCTTACGTAAATGGAACTGGTAAAATGAAATAAAGATAATTCTTCACTACGACTCAGTAGGATCAGAATAATAAGTTCTACTCGCTCTGCTTCAGAAAAAATATATTTTTTTGTCGAAGGCTTGTTTACTTCATTAGGCACAGCAGAGAAGAGAGTAGCATCAACAATAAAAACACCCTGTTTATTCCGTTCAATTTTTGGTAGGCGTTGGCCCTCTAACCAGTCATTGATTTTTTCAAGGCTGTAACTGATTTGCCTGCGGCTTAAACCATACTTATGTTCCAAGTTCTTACTCTTCACACTTGGATTTGATAACAATTCTTGCAGCAAGCTGCTGCTTCTATCATCAAGCTGCATGGCTCTCTCTCCTCCTTCCTTGTTAATAATAATATTGACAGCTCCAGAGGATTATATAAGAGGCTTCAAGTTTAGGTCGTATTCAAATTACTCAATTTAATCTTTGCTCTTGGAGGCGCTCTGTGAAGAATCGAAATTTTGTTCTGCCTCAAATCAAACGTTTATTCCAAATTAGCATGTCTTAATTTCATGTCATCATAGGTTTCATTAAAATTAGCTACCCATTCCAAAACAATCGCATCATACAAGAGAAGACTTAATTGCTCAAATGCCGATCCCATTGGTTGAATAGAAGATTCCATTAAATCAGTATCCGTTTCTTTATTGTCAACATTAATTAAAAGCATGTAATCAGCTAGTTTCCCCAAAGTCGACTGCGAATTCGTTGTATTAAGAATTACCTTTGCTCCTGATTGCTTTGCTTTTTTTGCATTTACTATTAGACCAGCGGTTTCTCCTGAACCAGAACCAATAAATAAAATATCCTCTGCTTGAATGCTTGGAGTAGTAATATCACCAACAATATAAACCGTTTTACCTAAGTGCAACAGTCGATTAGCGAAAGCACGGATCGCTAAACCTGATCTCCCTGAACCAGCAAGGAAAATCCGCTTTGTATTATACAAGACTTGTAGAATTTGTTCACTTTCACCAACATTCATTAAGGAAATACTTCTTTCTAATTCTTTCATAATGACTTCCATTTGTTTAATTAATTTGTCCATAAGTTCACCTTCAGCTTTCTGGATACATGATTACCTTGCCGATAAGTTCTTTTCTTTCCATTAATCGTTCAAACATTTCTGAACCTTCTTCAAGCGGTATACGATGTGTAATCATTTTTTTAGTATTTAATCTGTTATTGTGCATAAAGTGAACAGTCGTTGCCCATTCCTTACCTGGGAATGGTGCGGATACACAACTCCATGATCCCCACACGGTTAACTCACTTCTTAGGATTTTTTCAAAATAAAATCTTTCCATCGCAACGTCTGCATAAGGGATACCTAGGAACACAACTCCGCCGCCTTTTTTGGCGTAACCAAACACAGTTGCTGCTGTATGGGGCGTTCCAGCTGCTTCAACTACAATATCTGCATTCATGCCATCCGTATATTCAGCGACCTTTGTCAGAACATCTTCATTCAGAGAATTTATCGTATAATCGGCGCCTAATTCCTTCGCAATTTGAAGTTTTTCATCATCAATATCAACCGCAATTACTTTTTTCGCGCCAAATATTTTTGCCCATTGAACAGCAAACAACCCAATGGTTCCCCCTGCTCCAACAATGACCACATCGTCGCCCACCGATAGATTGGTTCGATAATACCCATGTAAAACTACAGTAGAAGGTTCTACCATAGAAGCTGATTCGAAATCCAAATCATCAGGTACTTTAACTAAATTCTTCTCTGGGAGTTTAATGTATTCGGCGAATCCACCAGGTTCCTTAGCACCTATTGCATGCAATGAATTCGCTCTAGCTGGTTGACCTGCTCGATAATAATAATCATCTTCTTCAATTAGTGCTGGACATCCAGCAACATGGTCTCCAACTTTTAGATCTGTTACTTGATCGCCAACTTGTTCTACAACACCTGCAAATTCATGTCCCCATACCTGACCAGGTGTGACTGCACCCAATTTTTTATATCGAGAGATATCAGATCCACAAATGCCACATGCTTTTATTTTTACAATGACATCTTTTCCATCCAGTATTTGAGGTTTTTCCGCTCCTCCAAAACGTATGTCTCTGGCACCATACAGTTTTAATGATTTCATTTTCTCTCATCCTTTCTCTCTCCATGTTCTAGACTTTTCAAATTCTTCACATGTGCTTTGTTATTCGAAAATAAATATGATCCGATGACAACCAAAGATGCTCCAGCTTCGATACATTGACTAGCTATACTCTCATCGACTCCACCATCAACTTCGATCTGAATATCTCGTTGACCTATCATTACTTTCAGTTCTCTTATTCTATCAATCGTTTCTTCCATAAAAACTTGATTAGGTCTTCCTGGATTGATCGACATAACTAGAACATAGTCAATGATGTTTAGAAAAGGTTTCAATAAAAAGGTGTCCGTCCCAGGATTAATGACGATCCCTGCTTTCCTTCCATGTTGCTTAATCTGATCAATGACAAAACGAATATGAGGAGTTGATTCATAGTGAACTGATATCATTTCTGCTCCAGTGTCCAACACACTCGCTATATGCTGCTCTGGGGCTGATACCATCATGTGAACATCTAATTTCATATTCACTTGTTTTTTTATATTTTTAATTTGTTCTGGACCAAATGCGATATGAGGGACGAAATTTCCGTCCATCATATCTACATGAAGTACTTGAAATCCTTCTTCATATAAAACATCGCATTCACTTTTTAAGTTCATTAAATCTGCAGCAAATATTGAAGGTAAAATCAGATTCATTATTTTTCCTCTTCTCTAGTCTTTATTTAACTAAAGTGCTTACCCAATAAATTAATAAGTTCCATATCTCAGAAAAAGTAACATCTGTCCCTAAACCTTTTAACTCGACACCTGCGCTGTTAAGCATCTGTGTTGCACCTGGTGCAACAAATCCTGCCAAATAAAATGTGATAATACAAAATACTACTGTCGACACAATAGAACGGAATAGATTTCCTTTACTTGTTAACGTACACATTACAGAAATATAGGTAACAGACATTAACAGTCCTATTGGAAAGAACTGAACTCCAGGTAAAATGAGTGCCAATAACATAACAATTGGAATAGAAACGACTGTAGTTGTAATAGTAGTCGGATCGCCTAAGCCTAGCGCAATATCCATCCCCACATTTAGATTGGAGTTATTCCCCATGCGTTTAATCATAAAGTCTTTTGCCGATTTCCCAATTGGAGATAGCCCGTCCATCATCACTCCAACAACTTTAGGCATTAATACCATAACTCCAGCTATCCCTGTGGCCATAGTCACAATCTCTGTAACAGGTCTTTTAGTAATTGCCCCTAAAACTAATCCAACAATAAATCCAATAATAACTGGGTCCCCGAGAACGCCTATTTTTTTATTAATTTTACTCAGAGAAAACTCCAATTTATTTAAACCAGGAATGAAATCAATGATTCTATTTACCAGCCAGGCAATCGGATAACCCCAAGCTGAATAAATAATAGTTGTGCAGGTTGTACCTTCTAAACCAAAGTATTCTTGCCATTTTGAAGCAATTAAATCACCAACGAATAGAGCAATAACAGACATCACCAATGTTACTACCAACCCTAACCAGAAACTGTCAAAAAGAAAGTAAGCCAAAGCTCCTGGAATTAGAAAATGCATGTAATTCCATATATCCACATTTAACGTTTTTGTCCATCTAAGTCGAACTAATACTAGATTAATAATTAAACCAAGAGGAATTGCTAATGCTGCAAAAGGAGGCACCCAAGATGCCGCCCCTACAGCTGGCCATCCAATATCTGCAATTGTAAATCCAGAACCGATTTTTGCATAATAATCAACTGCCGGTTTTAGGGAGGAATTGAGCAAGCCAACAACTAATGTTAAACCTAAGAAGCCTACCCCAACTAAAAGGCCTGATTTGATAGCGTTTCCAATTTTCATTCGAAAAACTAGACCTAATACGGTGATTATTATTGGTAAAATAGCTGTTGCTCCCATATCAGTAATAGATTTAATAATATTATGCACAGTATCCATTATGATCTACCACCTTAACTATTTTTTAAATCCAGCAGTTTTTCAGCCAATTGATTTTTCAATTTTTCTTCATTAAGCCCTGTTACAAATCCCATGATGTTCATATATGGCTTTTCATCGGTTTTAAAATTATTAGTTGTCAGAACAATATCGACGTTGTCAATAATATTCGGTAATTCCGCCATACTCGTTTTAATGATATCGTAATGTTCAATTCCTGCTTCTTTTAATACCTCTTTCACTCCATCTGCTGCGATAGTAGAAGTTGCTACTCCGCTTCCACAAGCTACGGCGATTTTAATTTTTGAATTTGACATGTTAATTCCTCCTGGTATGTTAGTTTTCGAAGCTAGTTTTAAATCCATTTCCAATCCCAAAGGGTTGAAAAAATCCTCCTTGCAAATTGTTTTATATTTCCTTTTACTCAGCAGGATTAACTTCTTTCTTGCTGTGGATTCATAATAACATGATGAATTCAATTGTTGTATTCGTTTACATCCCACTTTATAGACAACAGGTTGTACAATATAGTGATGAAAAAAATGATTTTCCCTCGATATTTTTCAGGTTAAAATCCATCTATTCCAATGAATTCAATCGTATCAACGAGTTCCGGGTTGGGTACAACGGTAGACGAGGCTGAGCTGCAACATGTAGACGTGAGAGGTGATGAATTCTGGTACATGACGTCCTATGGAGAGGAACCCACATCTGCCACAACGGAGGAAATGACACTTAGCAGTGCAGATTTGGTATTGCCCGGGTTGATTCCATTTTGTCTCACTCGTATATATGACAGCTCCAGGTTTGCTGAACTACAGCTACATTTCTCCAATCCCCCCTCGAAACCAAGAATTTTATTAATTGTTAAGCCTATGTCAAATTACATCAATTCGATTGACGATCATTTTCGCAGGTTGTTAAAATGTGCTCGAAAAACCACTTGGAATCTGATGATGGTTGTTACTGTGGGTTAAAGACATCATTATTCAAAATCCACTCCTTGATCAATCTTATTCGATGTTTTTGATGCGAGGGTCAGTTAATATAGAGAATAGATATGAAGGTGCATTAAGATCACTAAGTGCTCCACGACCACTAACAGGCATTTTTCAGATCGACTTTAAGCATTCCTTTTTCTTAAACTAAATTACTTAAATTACTTTTACTTCAATCTGAAGTGGTCTGTTTCTTTCACTGCGGTTTTGTAGTAAAGCTTCTAGCGCTCCTGCAGATGGCAGTAGAAGAGCATTTGGGGCGGATCAGGGGCAATCGTCTCCCCACTGATGAAATTTAAAGTCTTACTCTGAAATTTCTGAGGTAAGCATAACGACATTTGCTATTTTACAAATGTATAGATAAATGTCTAATTGTTAATTGGATCATGTTTGTGTTCATTACGGCAATCGGGACAAGAACCTGTACCGATAAAACAAAAAAGCCGCTATAATAGTGACTTTCAATGGGACCATGTTCTTGTCTCCCGATTAGACTGGATGTTCTTATTCCGCGCGGCTTTTTGAATTGTCATACCGTCAGACTCCATAAAATAAGTTTTAGACTTACCCTAGAAATTGAAACAGCGACAGAAAATAAAGTCCTAGACTGTCGCTGTTTCATTGAACTAACGTTCCCAGTTAGTTCAAAAAACAATTTAACATGATAGCTCTTGTTATATATAAAGTAAATTCATCTTTCCGTTATCAGCTTACAGTTGGATAATAGCCTTAGATGGTGGATGACCAGTATTTTGATTTTCAGCCATAAGGAAAATTCCCTATCATCTTGTTTGGAAATGTTCAAGGCAACGCGGTCGGCCTAACCATAATTTCACTGATTAGGGTGTCATCAGGTTCATTAATGGCAAACGCGATGGCTCTAGCAATACTGTAAGGAGAAATCCCTATGCCGCTTATTTGATTGGCGATCGTCTGCACTTCCGGGCTGGTAATGCTGTCAAAAAGTTCGGTCTTCGTCAGACCAGGAGCAATCAAGGTAGATCTAATACGCGAAGTCGAAGACTCTTCCAAGCGCAGCCCTTCCGAGATGGCTCTAACTGCGAACTTGGTGGCCGCGTATACGGCATTTGTAGGGGACACATGATAACCGGCTGTAGAGGATAGGTTAATGATATGACCGGACTGCTGCTCCCGCATGGTAGGCAATACCGCTGCGATACCGTATAAAACGCCTTTGATGTTCACATCGATCATTTGATCCCACTCTTCTACTCTTAATTCATTCAGCCTGGAACTCGGCATGACCCCTGCATTGTTCACCAATACATCAATTCGGCCATACACACTTAAGGTAAACTTGGCCAAATTCTGCATATCTTCGGCAGAAACGACGTCTGCTTTTACAGAAACGGCCTCGCCGCCACCCTGTTTAATTTCATTAGCAATCGCATGCAGACGTTCCTCTCTTCTGGCTGCCAATACCACCTTTGCGCCATTTTGTGCCAACAACTTCGCTGTAGCTTTCCCTATTCCGCTGGAGGCTCCAGTTATAATCACCACTTTATCTCGTATATTTTCCATTGTTAAATGCTCCTTTACCCAAAATTTTTCTTGGTGACGTGTGTTGAATATTTAACGGTCGTTGATTAATATTATAGACAGAAGCCCCGATTACTCAATGGTTAATGGATGCGTATTTGTTTTATATACAACAACACCCTAAGAATTGTTGATTAACTGAAGGAGGTAACGAAAGGAATGGAAAACGCTGTTAAAACCGACCGACGCATTCTCCGAACCAAGCAGTCCATAACGAAGTCGTTTCTGGAGCTTTTTTCGGAAAAAGATTTTGAACAAATCACTATTAACGAGATAGCGGAGCGTGCCAATGTTAACCGCGGCACCGTTTATCTGCATTACAGTGACAAATACGACCTTTTGGATAAATGCATTGAAGATCACATCAACGAATTGATTTCGTTGTGCAAGAAACGGGAGGCCAATCCGCTTAGCCAAGGAATGGTACAAGAGCCCAAACCGGTTTTTGATTATTTGCGTGACAATTTCCAGTTTTTCTCTGCTATGTTTTCCAATCAAAGAGCCTTTCTATTCCGGGACCGATTGCTGAATTTCATCTCAGTCAATCTTATGAATAAAATGGAAAGTACTGACAATAAGCCCGTTATCGACAATGAGTTAAAAGCCCAATTCATGGCCTCTGCTTTTATTGGCATTGTGGAGTGGTGGGTACGTCATCAAATGCCGCATTCCACACAATTTATGGCCGATCAGGTTAGGAATTTATTTGAAAAGAATCAAGTTTATCCGAAGTAGCATTGAATGTATCTCAGAACTTTATCCTTTCGCTTTTACGCAAACGCTACCTAATGGGGTTCGGCAATTCTAGGCCACGGTTATGAAGTGTTCCCTTCTTTACATTAATTCCACTAACCTGCCCATAAGCGTAATGAAAAGATCAGCCGATCGTTTGGCCGGCTGCGCTAACCTGGTTAGCTTAATAAAAATGGAGCAGCTGCCAACTGGCAAAACTGCTCCATACTGTTGTACAACTAACGTTTCGCGTTAGTTGTATGGACTAATTACTGAGTGAATTTCATACTATCTTGACTAGCAACAAATCCAAGTCGTTTATTGAATCTGTAGCATCTTTACGGTGTGTATGGTTGTCAGTTAGATTATTTCGTAACCCATTGTTTTAGCCTCATTAATAGTATAACAAAATGGGGACTCTCCAATTCCTTTGCCATAATAATCCTGTCTACACGAACACCCTCAATTTAACCTCATGTTGTACCTAATCTCGAAAACCTCGGAATAATTAATTGTAAGCTGAATACCACCAATAACTTCGTTGTTATTCGAAAGGAACGATTACAACATTAGCATCTGCTGTTCAATCTTTGCGAGCGCTTCAAGCTGGTATCTTTTTGTACTACCGTCCCGAGCAATCGAGCAAAACAAGAATTGAAATTAACGATGGTATCCCTCAAGTCTCTGCTGGCCGTTGATTATGCGGGCGCCAAGTCTTTTTCATTTTGTTATTCTCTAGGCATTTCGTTAAAGAAAGCTACATCATCAACTGCCAGCCTCACCGTCGGATGACCGGGCTTCGCCGCCTTGCCGATGGCGATCAGCATAATCGGAACGTAGCGTTCTGATATCCGGAACGCTTCCATGAACTTTTGTTTGTTGTAGCCGCCCATCGATACCGTGTCGTAGCCTTTAGCGCGGGCGACAAGCATGAGTTGCATCGATACTAGCCCGCCGTCGGTATAAACTTTTTCGCGGATGGCCTCGGGCGGCATGCTCGAATACATCCCGGTATAGCGTTCCACGAACGATTTAGCCGTCTCTGCAGGCATGTAACCCGCATCGACCGCCATTCCGTAGATTTTCTCGGCCGATTTATAACACTCCAAATCTCCGAGTAGCGCAATGACAGCCGAAGCCTCGACCACTTGCTGTTGAGTGAATGCGATCGGAAGCAGCTTCTGCTTCAGCTCCGGCGAGTCGATAACTAGAAAACGCCACGGCTGCAGGTTAGCGGCTGAAGGAGCGAGCGTGGCTTGCCGCAATATTTCGGTCAATTCCTCCCGCGAAATCTTGATCTCGGGATCATAGCTACGAACTGACCGGCGTTCTCCAATAACATCAAAAAAAAGTTGGTGCTCCATCGTTAGTGACGGTTGTGAAACCGACATGGTTCTCTCCTCCTTTTGGAAAAGCAGCATTCTGCATTTTGTTTCAATACAACATTAGTAGTTTGAACAACACTTGTTGTATTTATATGTTATAATACCAACCGAATGGTACGCAATCATCAATAACCATAAACCGTTGTATAGACAACACCATTTCTATAATGTCGTTTTATTAGGGGAGATCTTAACGATGACCATTAAAAAGAATGAAGCTGATCCTCGTGTGATACGTACACGGCGACTCCTTCAAGACGCTTTTGCTTCATTAATTCAAGAAAAAGACTTTGAATCGATAACCGTTAGGGATATTGCAGAGCGGGCTACTGTTAACAGAGCGACTTTTTATGCGCACTTTGTAGATAAATTCGAAATTCTTGAGGCCAAACTAATGGAATCATTTATGACAATCATAAATCGTAGAATAAACGGTCACGAAGTTCTAAATGAAGAAACAATTCAGAGTATTTTTCTGGGTGTGTGCGATTTTCACAAGGGTCTAAGCACGATGTGCAAAAGAAGGTATACATCGCTTGGACTTGTATTCGAAATTCAAATAAAGGAAAAAATTCAAACGATACTTCTTTCCTTTATAGACAAAGACAAGATGCCATCGAGTCCAAACGCGCACTTCTTAATAAATACAGCTTCTATCATGTTAAGTTGGGGGATGTATGGGGCTGCTTACGTTTGGAACAATGAGGGGTGCCCAATAAGTGCGGAATCATTTGTTAAACAGGCTATGCCCTTAATGATGAACGGAGCCAAAGAACTACTGGGATAGGTCTTGTCGCTATTGCTCTATCCTGCCCGTTCAGATGAAACCAAGCCTGTTGTGCCTGAAGAAAGCAAACGTTGGATTGTATAGTGGCTCATCTTGGAAGAAGGTTTCACCCGTATATTAATGGGCTTACTGAATTGAACATTTTCCTTTGGAACCCACCTGTATTCGCTCGTCTCATCAGAAATAGCCAACTCTCCACCCAGTTTTACACACGAAAATCAAACATGACCTTCGAATGAACATCAGTTTGTGTGTTGTGGTGAATAGTGGACTGTAAGTTATCTGTTTAGATCATCATCAAATCGGCAATCGGAACATGTTCTTGTCCTTGGCTCGGGACAAGAACTTGTACCGATAACATAAAAAAGCCGCTAAAATAGAAATTGCGACAGAAGATAACAGGCACGTATCTTATTGTAAAAATGTATAAAGTCTTCAATTCGTCTATGTGCTTCTCAATACTTCCGATGATGATCCTAAGATTATAGATCTTCCACTTTCGGCTGTGAACGATCAAGCCCGTGACTCAAGGGGTGCTCCTATCGTGAAATGGTACAATAACCCGAATTGGTTTGTTGGAAATGGGATAATATTCTTGTCAAAATCGGTGATGAGATAAAGTTCTTGTCATTTGGTTTTGACAAGAACTTTATCTCATAAAATAAAAAAGCCGCGATTTCCGCAGCAATTAATGAGATAATGTTTTTATCATCCGACACCTCTCGTGATATTTGTCCGTTGATGTTCAGTGACAACAAGTTTATCCCATTTCTTATATGACTTCTGTTGGAAAACGTGTTGCAAATGAATGTCTCAGAGAATGCACGGTTAAAGCTGGTTTTCCAAAAGCTGTAGCATATTTTTCGATCAGTTTCTCTATGGATCGCTGAGTTAAGCGTCTGCTTTTTCCTTTACGACCTATGGGAGCTGCAATAAACAAAAAAGGTTCGTTTTTTTCTGGGATATATCTAGATTCTCTGATCTGCAGATAATTTTCTAAATCCAGTAACGCTTGCTGAAATATACATATTGTTCTTTATTACCTTTGCGTATAACACGCACTAAAGCTTTATTTATATCCAGATCTTCAATGTTAATACCTGCTACCTCAGAGAGCCTAAGACCAGATCCTAAAATGAGGGAAACAATGGCTGTATCCCGTTCACGATTAAACTGATGGAAATTGAAAATACGTTTATTCTCTTTATTGATTTCTCCGAAATCATGAGATATAAACTACCTAAATGACTCAAAATCGTCTTCCCTGAGAATTTTCCCATCCATACGATTGGCAATGGTTTCTTGGCTTTCTTTAACTACATTTAAATCCATTTTGGCCATAACATTGCGCTGGATATATGGCTTTAGGTCACTTGTCTCAGCTTTATTCTGTAAGTAATCAAATCTAGCGAAGAGATCTTGATTCGATAAACCACGGGTGTTCGTCGCTTGTGTGATTGATCAACAAATCCATGATTCCTTTCATACCTCGACTATGAAAGGAATCATCCTCTTTATATCACCAATGCCATCCCCATTGGAGTCCATAAAAAATTTGATAAGCCACAGCTTCTTTCCACCATGCCCTTTTCATATTGCTTGATCCTTTTTCCCTTATTCTAAATTCAATTCATAAATATTTTTCAACCAGTTAAGATTAGAAATTTATTGATCATACACTTTTGTACGATATTCATTTTCATTTATTGAGTGTATCGATAAGGTACATCCTCGCTTCATAAGGACGCATTTCTATATCAGACATGTTATTTGGATAATTGGATATTAGCAGCTGTTTAGTCTCTGCCAGCTCTTTCTGAAGTGGGAGATGGGTTGTGTATTTTTGAAAATTACATACTACAAGTAGTTTGGTTCCTTTCAGCGTTCGAGTGTATGCGAACAAATCTTTATTCTCGGGATACATCAGCTCATAATCCCCATATATGATCACTTCATGATCTTTCCTTAATCGGATTAGTTTCCGATAATAATGGAATATGGATTCAGGGTTATTTAAACTTTCTTGTGCATGGATATCCTTATAATTCGGGTTTACTTTAATCCAAGGGTTCCCTAATGTAAAACCAGCGTTGTCGGAAGCGTCCCACTGCATTGGTGTTCGAGCGTTATCACGCCCCTTTGCAAAGACTGACTCCATAACTTTGTTTTCAGAGTATCCTTTCTCAATTCTATCTTTGTAGAAATTTAGTAACTCAATATCCCGATAGTCTTCAATTGGATATTGAACATTCGTCATTCCTAATTCTTCCCCCTGATAAATGTATGGTGTGCCTCGCATGCCATGAAGAAGGGTTGCCAACATTTTAGCCGATTCTATCCTGTATTCTCCGTCATCTCCCCAACGAGAAACGATTCGGGGTAAGTCGTGATTATTCCAAAACAAACTGTTCCAGGCATCCCCCTTCAGCTCTGTCTGCCATTTAGATAACACTTTTTTTAATTCTTGAAAATCTAGAGGCTTAAGATCCCACTTCCCTTTCCCCTCTTGTTCGTCCAAACTAATATGTTCAAATTGAAATACCATTGAAAACTCACTGCCGTCCGGGTTGCTATACAATTTGGCGATCTCTGGCGTAGCGCCCCATGTTTCTCCAACCGTCAGCAGGTCTCCAGCTTTTTGAAACGTCTCCTTGCTGAGTTCCCTGATATACTTATGCAGATTCGGCCCGTTGCTGGTAATTTTCAAATCTGGTTCTTTTCCGATTAAGTCAATTACGTCAAGCCGAAAACCGCCTACACCCTTGCCTATCCACCAATTGATCATTTCGTAAATCTCTTGTCGGACTTTTGGGTTTTCCCAGTTGAGATCCGGCTGTTTTACAGAAAAAAGATGTAAATAATATTGTCCTATCTCGGGTACCCATTCCCAAGCTGAACCACCAAAGATGGAACCCAAGTCGTTTGGTGGCATTCCTTCAACGCCATCTCTCCAGACATAATAGTCATGGTACGGATTTTCTTTGCTTTTTTTTGCTTCTTGAAACCATGGATGCTCATCGGAAGTATGGTTCAACACCAAATCCAATATGATTCGAATGTCACGTTTCCCAGCTTCATGAATTAACATCCCCATATCATCCAAAGACCCGAACATCGGATCAATATCCCGATAGTCCGAAATATCATAACCGAAATCATCCTGAGGGGATTTACAAACTGGTGATAGCCAAATCGCACCGATACCGAGTTGCTGCAAATAGTCCAGACGGGAAACAATTCCTTTCAAATCGCCGATTCCATCACCATTACTATCTTGAAAGCTCCGTGGATATATCTGGTATACAACGATTTCTTTCCACCAATTTTTATTTTCCATTGTTCATTACAACCTTTCCAATAGACGCATAGTGTTTTTATCTTAATCAAGTCACATCATACAATTACTCTTTTACCGATCCTACAACAATTCCAGTCACAAAATATTTTTGAAGCAGCGGATAAATCAGCAGTAGCGGGATGACAGCGACTACGATTTTGGCCGCATTTAGATTTTTGTTTGAAATTTCAGTCAGGTTGCTGAGTTGTGCTGAGTTGGTGCCGGATTGAAGAAGTTCGGCAATATTCACGTTAAGGGACTGAATATAAGTCATTAGCGGATAATTGCTGACTTGGGTCATATAGATCAAACCGCTAAAGAAATCATTCCACGTTCCCACGATACTGAATAGTGCTACCGTCGCCAGCGCAGGGATGGACACGGGAACATATACTTTGAACAGCACCTGGAGCGGATTCGCCCCATCGATGAATGCTGCTTCTTCTAGCGCCTTAGGTACAGCAGAGAAGAAGTTCATGACAAGGATGACACTGAATATAGGGACAGCTCCCGGTAGAACAAGCGACCAAATTGTATTAAGCATATCGAGGTTTTTGATCAGTAGATAACTCGGGATCATCCCGCCGCTGAACAACATGGCAAAAATCATAACATTCATATAAATGTTTCTGCCCCTAAATTCCCTTTTCGACTTGGAGAGCGGGTATGCCATTAAAATAATAAGAATCATGTTGAGAATAAGTGTGAGCACAACACGTAGAACAGATATGCCAAAGGAACGCCAGAACTGAGCATCATCGATAATTTTCGTATACGCTGCTGTTGTAAAATTGACCGGTACGAGACCTACAGCATTAGCTGACACGGCCTCGCTGCTGCTGAATGAAATCGCAACGATATTCCATAACGGAAGAAGGCAGATCAATGCCAGCAATATGACGATGGCATTGATGACAAACCGGCCAATTCGATCTTTTAGGCTTACAGAATATGACATAGGCTTTGCCTCCTTAGAATATTTTTCGGTCGGTGTATTTCTTGGCCAAATGGTTGGCGGACAATAGCAAAACAATACCGATCACTGACTTGAACAGGCCAACAGCTGTACCGAAGCTATACTGTCGCCCAACGAGTCCAATCCGATATACATAAGTATCCAGAATATCTCCCGACTCATAGACAACCGGATTATACAGATTATAAATTTGATCGAAGCCGGCACTCAAAATATTGGTCAGACTCATCACTCCCATGAGCAGGATAATAGGCAGCATACCTGGCAATGTAATATGCCATACTTTTCTCCACCAGCTGGCTCCATCCATTCCTGCCGCTTCATACAGACCCGGATCAATCGAAGTAATTGCAGCCAAATAGACGATGGAACTGTAACCGAACTCCTTCCACACGTCTGTCCCAATAATCAGCGGCTGGAACCAGGTGTTGCTGCCGAGAAAATTAATATTCTCCAGACCGAAAAAAGCCAAAATTTGATTCACAATTCCATCCAAACTGAACATGTTAACAACCACGGATGCTAGAACTACCCAGGATAGAAAGTGTGGCAGATAAACAATTGTCTGTACGGATTTTTTAACGAATTTGATGCGGATCTCATTTAACAAAATGGAAAAAATGATAGCCATCATTGTTCCCAATAGAATCTTGGCAATGGCAATCACCAACGTATTACTAAAAACCTGTGCGATGTCTGGCAGCTTAAACATATAAATAAAATGCTTCAGCCCTACAAATTTGGAGCCAAACATCCCCTTGGCTGGTATATAATCCTGAAACGCCGTAATGACACCGACCATCGGAACATAGCTGAATACCAGTAAAAATAAAATTCCCGGAAGCATCATCATATGATACATGGCACCCGTGCCCAACCGAACTTTTGCTCTATCATTTCCCTGTTTCATGGATGGACCCCTTTCCTGAAGAAAGGCTACTTATCGCAGCCCTTCTAGCAGTTCATGATTGTTTATTTTTCGGATGCAGCCTCGTCTTCAATTTCCTGAATTACCTGGTCCCCACCTTGTTTCTTCCAATTGCTAACGAAAGTATCGAAGTAATCCAGAGATTCTGCACCAGTCACGATTTTGATGAAAGATTCCTGCTCCATCTTGGTCAGATTAGCCCATGTCTGTTTCATGCTTGGTGTAGTGCCAGAGAAAGCGGGTGTCATCCAGACGAATTTGTTTTCCCGTGTCAGTTTGTCGATGAGTCCCACTCCGTTGATACGCGAGTGATATTTCGCCCAGGCTGTTACGTTATCCGTATCCATATCGCTCAAGTAGGTTTGGATACTTTCAATATTGTTCTTTGATTCGGTTGTCCGGACCTGATCCAGACTGATCTCCCCTTTAATCCCGCGAACAACGTCAGAGTAATCATCCAGCAGCGAGGTAGCCGAGTTGACTTCAATATTAAAAGGTCTGGTAGAACCGTCTACGCCGTTCTCTTGATACTTGGCGGCTTCTGGCATAGATGTTTCCACATTTTTATCATTTGCCAGTTTATCGTAGAAAAGGTTTACTATTTTAACGGCGAGTTCCGGGTGTTCATATCCTTTTCTCACAACGATAAACTGATTGGCTGGATTGGCGTGTGCCACGTTTACCTTTCCGTCTGCATCCTCCAAAGTGTAAGCCGTGAATTTCGCATTCTTATCCATCTGCTTCACGCTGCTCAGACCCCAGTCAGGAATATGCCACGGTCCAAAAGCAATACCGCTTTGGCCGTTGGTGTACAGTGCCGTAATATCATCAAATGTGCGTGTTCCAAATTGCGGGTCGATGATGCCTCTCTTGAACCAATCTGCCATGACGCCTAACATCTGCTTGGTTTCCTTAGTTGTCGAGCCATAAACAATGCTGCCGTCCTTCCCCTTCATCCAGTATTGAGGGAATGCACCCTTGGTGGAGGCAACTCCCAGCATGGTATAGGCAGAACCATTATAGTCACTTGTATTCAGGGTGTTCACAAAGGGAATACCTACCGGTTTCCCGGATTGGCCAGGATCTCTTTTCAAGAATTCCTCGGCCGTTTTCTCCACATCATCCAGCTTGATGGCCCCGTCTCCGTCTGCGTCAAGTTGGATTCCCAGTAGATCCAGCCAATCCTGACGAACCCAGACCATGGTTGGCGCGGAATCTAGGGAAGTAGCAGGAAGTCCCATTAAACGTCCATCTATCGTCGCATTATCTAATGCACGGCCCTCATAAGATTCGTAAATGTTCTTGATGTTATCTGTGGCATACTGCTTGTAAATTTCCGTCATATCTTCAATCAGATCATTATCAACCAGTTCTTTGAGCTCATCCTTGGAATCGACACGCATCATGTCAGGCAGTTCCCCAGAGGCGATGGCGAGAGAAACCTGACGGCTGTAATCTTCTCCGTTTGCTTCAAATTGGTCTTTAATCTGAGCGTTAAACGTTTCTTTGACCAGCCGAGTATACGCGTTGTTCTCATACGTATCTCCAGCCGGCAGTTTCGGGTTGGCTGTAGTCACACGACCCATCGTTACGGTTATTTGGTCTTTATAGGCACTGAATGGGTCTCCCGGTGTTACCTCATACTTGCCCGCTTCCTCCGCAGTGGGAGGGTTGGAGGAACCCCCACAAGCTGCAAGGGTTGAAATCATCAGAGCAGACATCGACAGCACGGCCAGACGTCTCGTCAACATTTTGCTTTTTATGAACCATTTAGTTCTCATCACATTCGATTCCCCTTCGTTTTGAATATTTCTCTATCATTGTTGTTTGCGCTTTCATTATAAGACTCGGAGAAGACAAATCGAGATAGGGATTGAACGTCTGTTTGGATAGAGAAATGTATACGGTTTCATTCGGGATCATGAAGCCATAGTTGGCTTGTAAGCATTTATCCTACTTACCGACATACATTTGTCTATCCTTACTTACTAATCAAAGTGAAGAACAAAAAAACCGGCAGCTCCTGAAACAGAATCTGTCGGCTTGATTAATGGAATTATAAAAGTGTCTTGTAGAATTTATCGTATCACATTCATGATGGTCTTCAGCGATGATTATGGGCTGCGGTCACCTCCACAGTCACTTGATCGCCCCCTTGTTCCTTCCATTCCTCGACAAATTGATCAAATGAATCGATCGGTTCAGCGCCTAAAATAATTTTTAAAAATGTATCATGTTCCAGTTTTGATAGTTCACCCCAAGCCTTCTCCATCGTTGGAGTTCGTATATAGGTAAGGCTTCGAACTTTATGGATGTTTGGATCGAAAAAATTTCTTCCGCCTACAAGAAGCGAATAACCCCGCATAAAGCTGTCGCTGTGTTCATTCCAATAGGAAATACCATATTGATCATAAGGCTTCAATTTGGTTTGTTTTATTGTAGAAACTAAGTTTTCCAGCAATTTGTATTCAGACTTGTCCTTGAAATCGGCGGGTGTTTTGGTTCCCATCAGAATATCCTGCGCTGCCTTCGATTCATATCGTGCTTCATCTGCCGGAGCAAAGAAATTGCGGCCCAGCATAAAACGCGTACCGTACTTGAACTCATCACGAAGGTACAGATTGTTAATTTTAATGATCGCTTCGGGATGAGCATATCCTTTTCGTACCACCAAGAATGAACTTGACGGATTATCCACCTTCACATGGTATGCTCCGTTTGCATCCAGCGGGAGTGCGTATGCTTGCCAGTTCGCCTCCGGCTCGTTCTGCCAAGCGCTCGGAAGGGGCCAGTACCCAGCATAAAAACCTTGAAAGAACATCCCCGCCTGACCGTTAATAACTGTTTCTTCCGCTTCTTTGCGGATACCCAGTTCTGGATCGAGAAGGCCTTTGGCGTACATTTCACGCAGTTTGACCAAGGCCTCCTTCGTTTCCGGTAGAACCGAACCGTATACAGGTTTTCCATCTTTGCTCAGCCAATATCCCGGGAAAGATCCATATGCTGCGAAGATTGGGGTTAGATCAAAAGAAAAAGCACTGTTGTTGAAATCGTTATACAGTCCAGTGCTTGAAGCAAGGCCAATCGTATCTCGCTTACTGTTTCCATCTGGGTCATTCTCTACAAAGGCCTTGGCGATAGCTTCCAGATCATCTACCGTTTTCGGCGGCTTCAGTCCAAGACGGTCCAGCCAATCCTGTCGAATCCAGAGCATGCTGAAGTCTTCCGCTGTCACAGAAGGAACAGCCATCATCTTGCCATCGAAGGTCACTTGTTCCATAGCCAATCCGTTTGTGCTATCAATAATTTTTTTTATTTCCGGTGATGCGCTACTATTGTATGCCTCGGTTAGGTCTTCAATTTCTCCAGCCTTGATCATCTCGTTCAGCTGCAGCTGATTTACAATCATGGCATCCGGCAGATCATTGCTGGCGATAGCCAGATCGATTTTCTGACTCAGATTTTCCTTCGACACCTGCCATAATACCTGGACATCAATGTTAAGGTTTTGTTTAATCATCGTTTTCCATATATTCTTCTCAAGTGTTTCTCCTCCAGAGAGATCTGCGCCTGTTGGATCTACCACATATCCCAGTCGGATGGAAACGGGATATTCATATTTCCCCAATGGATCGGCAGCGGCAGTGTCCGAGATTGTTTTCGTTGGTCCCATTGGCGATTCCCGGAAGTATGGGTTGCTGAAATATACTGTCACTGTAATTAAGCTGACGACAAGAACACATGCAGCCATCTTCTTAATCATCGCTTTCCCTTCTTTCGCCCGGATTATTGGTCATCTGGGAGAGTACGCTATTTATCCCCTCTGCCGAGCTGTCGATATTCGCTTGGCAGCAGACCTGTCAATTCGCGAAAAATTCGGCTGAAATATTTTTCATCCGTATAACCCACTCGCTCCGCAATCCAGAAAATCGTGTTGGTTGTATTCAATAAATACTCTTTAGACTTCTCTATTCGTATAAATCGGGAGTACTCATTAAAGGTTTTCCCCATCAAATCCTTGAAGCATTGACTGAAATAGCTTCGGCTGATGTTCAGTTGTTGGGACAGACCTGAAGCTGTAAAAGCTTGGTCCAAATTATTTTGCATGATCATAATCGCTTTTTTCACGGCGTCTACAATTTCTTGTGAATACGAAGTCTGTTCATCTGCCTTACGAATGCCCACAGAGGTCTGCTTGATCCAATCTTCTACCTCGTACCAGGATTGAAAAGAATGGATCATTGAGATTCTACCCAACGTAGTCTGAGCAAAAAGGTGATTCCATTCCATAACTATAGAGTATAGCAATCCCATCAGCTGGCCTTTATGCAGTCTTAGTGATTTGAACTGTTCAATCAGTTGGTTGTAATAACTGTCGTTGTGGGTCCATGGTGATAGGAACCAACTTTGCCTAATACGATCCATGTCTTCATCCTGCGGTTCTATTGGAAATGAGTCCTCCACATTCATCGAAACGGAAATGACAGGATCATAAGGATTGTATGCATAGAATAAGGACGTTTCTGTATAATTCATAATCCAGTTTTGGATTTGCGACCATGTTCGCTCTTGTACATCGGACATAACCAGCAAGGCGACTTGGGGAACTTGATCCAGGGATTCCTTCAGTTTATGGAACAGCTGATCCTCTACGTCCATGGGTGCCGTCCACATCCAGCTGTTCCGTTCAACCTCCCATCGGATCTCGTCTACATTGGATGTCAGTTCAATCGGCCAGCTCTGTCCTGACTTGCGATCCAGTGAAACAAGTGCATACACATGGCGATAATGGACATTGGTCTCACTTAGCAGAGGCAGCTTTCGTCTTGTATTCGCCAGCTCGTCAATCCGGGTATGTATTCGATGCAGCACGTGTTCGAATTGCTCCTTCTCGAGCTGAACTTTGGCTATATAGTCGATGGCTCCAAGTCTGAGCGCTTCCTGGATATAATCGAAATCTTGATGCAGTGTTAATACAACAATATGTAGTTCTGGATAGAGCTGCCTTGCAGCTCGCATCAGTTCAATACCTGACATCACCGGCATCGCGAGATCTGTCAGCATCAGATCGACCGGTTGGGCTTTCAGAAAATCCAGTGCTTTCAACCCGTTACTTGCTTCTCCTATAACCTCCATATTGAACTCGTTCCACGGCATCGCGGAGCTTATTCCTTTTCGTACTAATTTATCGTCATCCACTATCAATACCTTAATCATCCTCAGACATCTTCTCCTTTGATAGGAAGTATGAGCAGTATACTTGTCCCTGTACCCAATTCACTTTCGATCACCAGTTGTGCTTGATCTCCATACTGTGCCCTCAACATGCGGTGGACATAATTGAGTCCGATGCCCATCCCTACTTTTTTATGTTCAGCTATACGATTATTCAGAAGTCTTTGAATCGCTTCCTCGGTCATGCCTGCTCCATTATCCTGTATTAAAATATTCAGCGTTTTGGCAAGTGTAACTTCAATTTGAATAAAACCTTCGTCACTCAGTCCATGATAAAGTGAATTTTCAACCAACGGTTGCAGAATAAAACGAGGCACAGGTATTTGAAGAACTTGATCATCCGCTGAAATACGCACGTCAAATTCAAAGTCATATCGAATTTGCTGCAGGATTAGGTACTGTCTTAGCGCATCAATTTCCTCTTCCATCGTGGATACTTGCCCTAATTTACCCAAATTGTAATACAACAGCTTGTTTAAGGATTGCACCAACTTGTCAATCTCTCCTTGTCCGTTCATGACGGCCAGCCAGTGCACAGTATCCAGCGTATTCATTAGAAAGTGAGGATTGATCTGATATAACAATTTTTCCACTTCCAAATCTGCACGAATCTTCTCTTTCTGCTGCACTTCCTTGAACAGGTCGCCGATTTGATGCTGCATATTTGAGAATTCTCCCAACAGAAAATCAAACTCGGGAATTTGAGTGCGGGTCTGGCTTCCTGCCTTTTGTGGATTCTGAGACATTCCGTTAATTTCCGAATGGAACAGACCTAGTGGTTTGTAAACCATCTTCCACAGAAGCCAAGCCAGAAATACGGTAAAGCCGAGAAAAAATAAAGCGACCAGTAATATTTGAAGCAACCATTGGTTTTTCTCCTGTTGATACTTAGCCTGCGAAATTACCGATATGACGCTCCAATTCTGACTGGAGTCCTCCTTAAACCAATGGTAATCACGGGATATTCCATCTTTTGCAGTACCTTTCGATATGCTGGAGAAATTCTCTCCGACCTTCATCGCTTCTGGAATTTCACTGTAAACAATGTTGCCCTCACCATTCAGGATTAAATGCGATAAAGCTCCTTTGTATTGATTGTAACCCAGTATATCCTGTGTAAGACGAAAGCCGGATTCGACGTAAATATATACATCGTCCCTTTGAGGCAGCTGTACCTTTCGCATAGCAGATAAAACAAGCTGATCATCAAATCGGTTCATACTCATATGGGGACCATAGTACGCAATGCCATATGATTTGGAAAGCACAGGCAAAGACTCGGGAGAAAAACGATCTTTGATGGGAAAGTTAGCGAACTGTGTAGTGCCTTCTTTCTGGAAATAGTATAAGGTCAGACCTATATTCGGATTAGTAAACGTTACGACATTTAACTCATTCTTTAATTCATCTCTAGCCTCAATCAATTCAAATATATTGGAGGAAGGCTTCAAGACTTCATCCAGTTTTTTTCCTAATGTACCACTATATGATAATTGCTGAGTAACATGATTCAGGTTGGTAATTGAATTTTCCAGTGATGAAGTTACCTGCTGTAGATTGCTCCGAATTCCATCATTGATTTTATTCGCAAAAATGGAATCAATGGTATAGTAAGAAATTGCAAATATACTGATAAAGGGAATAAACGCGCTGAGAAAAAACAATAAAAAGATTCTTTTTTTAAGTGTCATTCCGACCCATTCTCCTTAGGTAAATGAAAGAGCAAGCCCCTGGTTATGAAGCTTGCTGTTTATGAACAACAGCTCTATCAATTATCGTATTCCTCATAGGCAGCGACCTATTTGAAAATTGGCGACATCTTAATCCGATTCAGATTGAAAAAATCAGGATACTTGCATCTCAGTGAGGTCCAA
The DNA here is from genome assembly GCF_037975315.1 of Paenibacillus sp. FSL P2-0322. Taxonomy (NCBI): domain Bacteria; kingdom Bacillati; phylum Bacillota; class Bacilli; order Caryophanales; family Paenibacillaceae; genus Paenibacillus; species Paenibacillus sp. FSL P2-0322. Next base: position 3,095,329 of record NZ_CP150243.1, read on the forward strand.
TTCTGTTCATAATTATAGATTGATATTCAAATATGTCAAACGCTTTCATGGAATTTATAGAACTTATTCTCCCTTCCTCTTTGCATATATGACTTGCCGGTTTTAATTGCTTATTGTAGTTGAATTTTCTGCATGTAAAAAGGGCTCACTCCGTCTTCAACAAGTGGAATAAGCCTTCTAAGCTTTCAATAACATTTTCTACTCCTAATTCTTACAAATGGTGTTGTTGATCAGGATTGGATGCCAAAGCAACAAATAATTTTTCTTCTTCACTCAGCGCTTGTAGAAATTGTTCTCTGGCCAGATTGGGAGCAAACACCAGGTAACGCGGCCTGACGATTCATATTTTTCCTTCTTTCGGAGTTTAGCTATAAACCTCTTGTTCCAGCACCCGATTTACAGCCTTGATAAAGGCAAGATAACCACCATCGGTATCGTTCCGATGAGGAAGAGCCAAAAACATTGTCTCTTCAACCTGGTTATCGTCTAACTCATAGCTGTTTGTCAGGATTTCTCTGATCTCATCGACGGGTGTACCGAGAGCAAACTTCTGAGCTGCTTTATAGATATCATAGTTCTCATAGATATCCTTCCGTGTCACCTTCTGCAAATCGATAAAATCATATATTTTTTTAACGGAATACAGCACCGCCAGCACAATTGAGATCAGACCCGCACTTGTTAAAATTTCATTCATTCCCCATACCTCTTTCCCTTTCACTCAGTTGACAGCTTAGCCGATGAAACAGACGAACAAGGTAGTGCCCATCTCACATGCCGAACCTCCTTATCCTCTTTACTTCAGAGTTCAGCGTAACATTTTCACCATTAGTTTAGGATTAGGGTTTTCATATAGGTATAAAGATCATCTTAAGATTTAGTGGCAGATGAAAAATAAAGAGACCATGCTCCATAAGAGCATGATCTCTAATTACATAATGGTATTGTTACCTAGCCATCATCTCCAACCTGAAGCATACGGTAACCAACTCCGATATGTGTTTGAATAAACTTAGTTTGTGATGATGTTTTTTCTATTTTTTTTCTCAGCGTTGCCATAAACACACGCAGGGCAGGAATGTCATAGCTGTGGTTGCCCCAGATTTCATGCAGGATAAAATTATGGGTCAGTACTTTGCCTACATGTTTTGCCAGCAGGCAAAGCAGTTTATATTCGCTTGGGGTCAGGTGAATTTCTTCTTCACCAATCCATACGCATCCTGCTGCATAATCAATTTTCAAATTTCCATTAATAAAGCTGGAAGCATCCTTCAGGAGCTTATCACTGTCATTTCGAATTCTTCGTAAACTGACTCGAAGTCTGGCCAGCAGTTCTTCTACACTGAAGGGCTTTGTTAGATAATCGTCCGCTCCGGCATCCAGCGCATCTATTTTATCCCGATCTTCGCTGCGTGCGCTGACCACGATAATAGGCATATTCGACCATGCACGAAACTTTTTTATGATATCTACACCATCCATATCCGGCAGCCCCAAATCCAGAATCATTAGATCCGGCTGCTTGGATACTGCTTCTAAAATCGATGCTTCCCCTGTTTCAGCCGTATGATATTTATACCCCTGTGTCTCCAGCGTTGTCGTAATCAGCTTGCGGATGGGTTTATCGTCCTCCACAACAAGAATAAAAGGTTTATTCATGAACATTCACTTCCTCAGCTTGCAGGGTAAAATAAAAAACCGTCCCTTTAGGGATATTGTCCTTAACACCAATAGTACCTCCATGAGCATTCACAATTGATTTGCACAGAGAAAGCCCCAATCCTAATCCACGACGTCCGTCCCCATGAATGTTGTCTGCCGTATAAAACATCTCAAACAGTCTAACCTTGACTTCTTCTGAAGAAATACCGGGGCCATCATCTGAGATTTCTACAATGACTATAAGTCTCTCGCGTCTTGCTGAAATTGTGATGTGAGAGCCATCTTGGGTATACTTGATTGCATTATCAATCATATTGATCAATACCTGAACAATAAGTCGGGAGTCCATTCGAGCCATCATCAATTCATCATCCAGTTCCGTCTGAATGACATGCTTCACACTGTTGCGATTCACATGAAGCAGAGCCTCCGAAATGACTTCCTCCATTAATTCTGCCTGAAAATTCAGATTTAGAGTACCACCTTCGATTCGACTAATAGACAGCAAATTTTCTACCAAATTGATTAACCACATGGAATCGTCATATATATCCGTATATAGACCTTTTTTCTGTTCCTCGTTTAGTACCTCTGGGTTTCCAAGAAGAATCCCCGCATTGCCTGAGATGCTGGTAAGTGGAGTGCGTAAATCATGAGAAATGGACCGAAGCAGACTGGCACGGAGTTGCTCCTGCTGGATTTGCATGGAAATCTCTTGTTGTCTTTCGTTCAGTTTTTCTTTCTCTAGCGCCAGCGCGCATTCTCCCAGCATGGCAAGCATTAGGCTATTTTCAAAAACTTCTAAAGGTTCTTCCTCATCCATTACAATAGCTGCCACCGCAAGAACCTGTTCTCCTCCACGCACCGCATGATATAGACACTTAGCGCCAAAAAAAGTATCCGTCGTTGCTCCTGCACGCTTGTTGTTTTTATATACCCACTCTGCAACTGCACGTTCGTTGCCTCCTGTGTAGACCCCTGGATCAACTGCAGATTCTTTCTTTGGAAAAAACTGCGGCGCCAACAGTACCCCTTGGTCAACTGAATAGAAAATGACCATTCTGTCCAACAACTTTACCATTTGATGTGCCATTTCATTAATAATAGCCGGAGAGTCTTTGGCCTGTTGCAATTTCCGGCTTGTTTCCAGAAGCACCTCGGTACGGTAAGCTTTTTGCGCGGATTGCCGAGCCTGCTCTCTTACTCGCATAGTTAGTGTACTCGTCATGAAAGAAGCAGCCAGCATGACCAGAAAGGTGACCGGATAGCCTGAATCATAAGCCTGTAAAGAATAATAAGGCTCGGTAAAAAAATAATTAAACACAAGTACACTCATAACCGAATAAATGGCGCTATACATTCTGCCCTTGGTCACAATTGCATTTAACAAAACTCCCAGAATGTACACGGTGATAATGTTAGCTTCTCGGAATTCCAAATACTTAAACCACAAGCCAATAATTGTGCACACAGCCAAGATAGCAATGGTCTTGATAGTATCTGCCAACGACAGCAATGGGTATTTTTCGTAAAAAGGCAATCTTTTATAGAAGGAAGACTGAGTATAGGGGATAATATAGATTTCAATATTAGGAAGTAAGGCCGTTAGTTTATCACTTACATTGGATTTTGCAAGCCCTCTCCTCTTGTAAGGGGAGCGTCCTAGGACAATTTTCGATACACAGCTTGTTTTGACATATTCGGCAATCTGTCCTGGAATATCGTCTCCATACATCGTTGCGATTTGTGCACCCATTTGCTCAGCCAGCCTAAGGTTCTCCCTTAACTCCGCTTTATTTTTTGATGTCAATTCTCTCGCTTCTGGTGTTTCCACAAACAACGCGGTGAAATGACCATGAAAAGCTGCCGCCATTCTTGCTGCTGTTCGGATCACTTTCTTATTGGAAGCAGCCGAAGACAGACAGACCAGAATATGTTCTTTCGTATCAAATTCATTTCTTTTCGCCTGCTCACTGATTTGCTCCGCGATTCGGTTTAACTGACTTGCTGTATTACGCAAAGCAATTTCACGTAGAGTCGTCAGCTTCTCTTTGGTAAATAAATGAGCCTGTGTATTCTCCTCCTCAGGGTAAATCTTTCCCCTATTCAAACGTCCTATTAAATCATCCGGTTCAATATCGACTAATTCCACCTGATCAGCACTGTCAAATACACTGTCCGGTATGCGTTCGTCAACGGAAATGCCAGTAATGGAGTAGACAATATCCGTTAGACTTTCGATCTGTTGAACATTCATCGTCGTATATACATGAATTCCTGCGCGAAGAAGTTCCTCCACATCCTGATATCTTTTTTTATGTCGGCATCCTGCCGCGTTGGTATGGGCCAAATCGTCCAATAAAATAAGGTCAGGACTTCTCTGGAGCGCTTGGTCCAGATCAAATTCCTTAGTTGAGGATTCTTTATTTGAAATTTTGATGTAAGGAAGAAGTTCAAGTCCTTCCAACAACGCCGCAGTGTATGGCCGGGCATAATGTTTAATATATCCAACTACGATATCTATACCCTCTTTTTGCTCTTCGTGAGCGTCGCTAAGCATTGCACAGGTCTTCCCAACACCTGGTGCATATCCAACAAAAATTTTCAGTCTTCCTCTACTTTTTCTTACCGGCAAGTCAGTAATTCGATCAAGTATGGACCCGGCATCGTTCTGTTTTGCTGCCATCCTGTGCCCACCCTCTACTATATTCTCTCTCAATCCTTAGTATATCATGAGCAAAATCAGTACCGTATTACGAATTTGCCTACAGCATTAAGATTGTATTAAGATCCGCTTTTATGTAATAACATCCTCAAAGAAGCCTCAAAATCCTGATTCTGTCCTAGCTTTCTCAGTGGAAGGATAGCAGCACAAAATAATATAAAAAGCTTTCACAAGCTGGTTCAGCCTTTTCTCATATTCACGGTATAGAAGATTGAAAAACAAGGATTCAATGCTTTGGCTTCATCTGTCATAGCACGTTTTGACATCTTCTCCTTCCATTTCAAATTTCATTGTTAGAATTTCCTATATGCTTGGTAATTGTAGAGCTGGCAGCAGACGCAGGCATTTCAGAAATGCAAATCGACACAAATGCTAGAACTAATAAAAACAAACTACATTTCTTCCACATCAATTCTTCCTCCTTAAGTCAGAGAAACCAATGAAAGTACCCTGCCAAGTAGACGTAGTTTCTTCTTCATGTCTGACTGACAGGGTACAGTTCATTCTTTATAGCTTTTGCTTATTCTTGTATTCACCGGCTGAGACACCTTATTATGGTATGCTCATGTTGTGCCACAGAGCTATTGTCGGGTACACATAAAGGCCATCCATCCGTTTGCTCAACGACATACCCTGCACCTGTAAATAAAAAGGGCTCGATTGTAATTACCAAGCCCTCTCCCTCTTCCAATACCGTGGCTACACAAATTCTTATTTACTAGGAAGAAGATAAAGAACTTACAAAAAGGTTTATAAATGTGTCAGAAGGATCTAGCTAGAGATGTTGGAACCAGAGGTTACATTAGTCAAATTGAGAAAGGAAATGCGATGCCCTCTTTTGAGATCATTAGCAAGCTTACGGAGCGATTAAATTGCTTTATTAGACTGTGCCCCCAAGTTTCACCGCATTTATTTTTTCGAATAGCCCCCTCTTCAGTTTTCCTTTTCACCCACATATCGATCAAGGCCTTGTCAGGTTTTCCAAAGTATGAACTGTACACTTTCCGGAAATACAATAAAATCTCTCATCTTTAGTTCGGTCAGTCGTTCCAAAATATAAAAAGCCGCTAAATAAGCGACTAATTAAATGGTCAATGTCCTTTTTTTCTTCGATAACTAGACGCAAAGCCAACGACATGGGCTTTTTAATGCGCATGAATTATTCCAAGCTCTCTTTGCCCTGTAAGTTCATTCAAGAGTACTGGTTATTTTGTTGGATCATTCATCTATGTTCCTTTGCCTTGAGATTAGTGAGTGATACTGACGGTTTCGATCAGTTTTATTCATATAACAATATCGAAGCTGTGTAGTATGGTTGAGGTTGTGAATATACTAGGCTGAATTATCATTAAGAGAAGTATGGATAAATGTATCTATTTAAGTGTATACACCCCGATATTTTTCTCATTTTATATGGACTAATATGTGAACCTACCGAAGCGGAATGAATCTCATATGTGATTTTGTAGAAGAATATTGAGTTGTGTTACCGCTTTGCATTTACATATTTTACAGTAACACAAAATTAAAATTTGCCCCTTTTCACATGATCTTAGTAGTCAGGTCAACTCCAGTTTCACTGTGGTAATCTCTAAGACAAAGTTTGAGGGCCAACTTTGTGTCCATTCCCCTTTAAGGGGTAAATGTATGTCTGGTAAAAAATGTACTGGTTGTTCATAACCCTCTCAAGGATAGAGACTATCAGATGCTTATGGAATGAAAAAAATGATTTAGATGTTCGGCAAACAATTTAGGATTTTCCATAGCGGCAAAATGACCGCCTTTATTCGCTTTCTCCCAGTACGTAATATTATAGGCGCGTTCTACCCAGCTTCGGGGAGGCGTGGGCAGCTCCTTGGGAAATAAGGAAACCCCTGTTGGAACAGTAACACGCTGATCTTCGGTGAAATGCAGTGGCATTTTGGTACCTTTAGTATATATTCGCATGGAAGAAGCAATCGAATTGGTAAACCAGTAAATCGATATGTTAGTGAGGATATGATCAAGTGAGAAAGACCTTTCGATATCCCCGTCACAGTCACCCCAACCTTGAAATTTTTCTACCATCCAGCTGGCAAGACCGGTTGGGGAATCACTTAGTGCAAAAGCCAGTGTTTCCGGCTTCGTTCTATGAAGGGCGCTATAAGCACCTTCTCGGTCCAACCACTCAGCTACGATGTCTAAGTAAGCTTGCTCTTCTTCGCTAACAGATGGTGTATTCGGAGTGAGGGGTGGCTTGTAGCTTCCTGGAATATAATTGAGATGAAGTCCCATCACCCGTTCAGGGTACATGAATGCTAACCATGTTGAGACCCCTGCTCCAATATCCCCTCCCTGAACCAAATACCTTTCATAATCCAAACGATCCATAAGTTTTGCCCAAAGCGTAGCTACGTATTTGGACCCCACTCCCGGTCGTGTGGGTTTACTCGAAAATGCAAAGCCTGGCAATGAGGGAATAATCACGTCAAAAGCCTCTTCAGCATGTCCACCATATAGTGATGGAGTTGTTAGATAAGGGATTAGTTCTAACATCTCTACAAATGATCCTGGCCATCCATGAGTCAACAACAGTGGTCGTGCGGATGTGCCTTCACCCCGAACGTGTACAAAGTGGATATCGAAGCCATCCACATGTTCCATAAACTGCGGGAAACGGTTTAACCATGCTTCCTGTTCACGCCAGTTGTATTCCGTGCTCCAATAATCAACTAATCTCTTTAAAAAGGAACGGTCTGTCCCCAGAGCCCATGGTTCTACAGAGAAACTCGAAGGCCATCGAACCTGTTTTAGTCTGATAGACAGATCATGCAGTTGTTGCTCTGGAATTGAAATTTTGAACGGTTCCATTCATTGTTTCCTCCCTTGTAGATTATTTTACGATCAGAAGGATTCTAATGTATGATGGATCTGTTCATTAATAAAATTGAAATATTCAAAATCATTATCATTTTTATCGATAGAAATTAAACCTAAGGAGAACATCGATGGAAATTAGACACCTTATTACATTTCAGACGATTATCGAAATCGGAAGTTATACAGGGGCTGCATCGCAATTGGGATACACTCAGACCACGATCACTGCCCATATACAGTCGCTTGAAGAAGAGATTGGCGGGGAGCTTTTCACTTACGAAAGAAGGCACTTGAAACTTACTCAATTAGGGAGAGAATTAATACCTCTGGCAGAAGATCTACTGGCTACTCATGACCAGATTAGAAATATACGAAGCAACCAGGAGGTTAAAGGTGCTATAAAGGTGGCTGCACCAGAGTCTTTAACAATTTCTAGATTAAGCCCGATTATAAGGGAATTCTCTTTGAAATATCCTCATGTCAAATTCATCCTTATCAACGGTACATGTGAACAAAACCAGGTTGACTTAATCAGTGGACGTGTAGATGTGGCTTTCATGGTCTACCCGGAAATACATCCGGAAAAATGCATTCATTATTCTTTGGCCCAGGAGAACATTGTCCTGGTGTGCAGCAATGACGGTCCAGACCATTTCGATGAATATAAGCGAGAGAACACCAACCATTTTTTTATTACGAATGAAGAAAGCTGTAGTTATCGGACCATGTTTGAAAGATATCTTGTAAAGCATGATATTCACCCATTTCAAACCATGGAGTTATGGAGTATTGAGGCGATTAAACAAACCGTTATGAGTGGGCTTGGATTTTCTTTTTTGCCTTATATTACAGTTAAAGAAGACGTGAATAGAGGAAAACTTAAAATCGTAAGTCATTCCGAAAAGTTCGATCCGATATACTCCCATATGCTGATTAAAAAGAAAAAGTGGTTATCTCCAACAGTAAAAGCTTTCTCTGAATTTGTGATAAAGTCGATCCGTGAAACGGATAACGAACTCGAAAGTTCAAGATGACTACCATTTGTTGGATAATTGGTAATCGGGCCATGTTCTTGTCCCTCGACATTCCTTCCATGTCTCGTCAGCATATTGATCAAACAATTCGCCGCGATATGAGATAATATCAGCAAGTCAGCGCTTGATACAAGAGACAAACGCAGTTTTGTCTTAAATGCATTGTTTGTGGATGGAGAAACCTACTGATTTTTCAACTCGATTCCCAGCTTTTCTTTTGTCCATTTGGTATGATTTCTCCTGGTTTGAACTTAACATCTGAACCCCATGGTCACAAATACGTAATTGTTACCGGTTGATCGTATTTACCGTTCTTATCTCCAGCCTGCACATGTAGTTTTTGTGTCACCCGGCTTGTGACCGCTCGCTATTGCTGCTACACCCGTTCAACACGGCCGACATGTCAACACACCTACCATCAGCAGACTGCCGATCCGTCTTCTTTTTACTTTCGTTCAACTTTGTCACCCCACTCTAGGTAATGTAGATTACAGCATTTATAATAATGAATGAATCAGGTAACTGCCCATACTAACTTTACAACATTTATTGCACTAATTTAGGATACTGGAAATTGGATATCAGTGTTGCATTAATGCAATCTCCCCTGGACAGGCAAAAGCATCCCTGCAGGGCTGCCTCTTCTGCTGCAATCATTCATACTAATTTATCCAGTCATGTTCAGCATACAACGTATGGACATAGTGTGTTTAACTAATGCCAACTTAAAGTTTCACCCGTCGATTGCGCTTGCTTGGGATAACAGGTCGGATATCTCGATTTTGCAAAAGGTCCAGCATGCCATTGGTATCGTAATTTACGTTCCTTTCGATTCGCTTTTTTTAGAAAATAGAATGATATTGTTATTTTTGATAGAACATGCTATGATTGCGCCAAATAAAACCATTATTTGCAATCAATTTACATATTAATATTTAATAACCCAATGTTTATGATTACTATACTTTCTCCAACACATAACTGGAGTTGTCAATAAATGAACAGAGACCAGTATATGGTGACTCTCCTCTCGTAGTTCACTTTTAAATTCAATAAATGTAAGCGATTTCATGTCTATTTCTCGTGCCCTCTTCACAGCAGTTCTCCTTACGGGTAGAGGTCTGAGTATATTCTTGAGTTTGATAAATTTACGAATAGCTCGGCTTTGGACCATATAAAAAAACGGAGGTTATTGTTATGATTAGAAAATGTCTAGCTTTATTTCTCTCCTTCACTTTATTGCTTGGTGTCTCTCTCGTGCTAAGTGTAGATGCTGCCAATCGACCACTGGCTAAACTCCCTGGAAATTCCAACCCTCTAGTGGATCATAAATTGGGAGCTGATCCCTATTCATTGGTATATGGTGGAAGGGTGTATGTCTACATGTCAAGTGATACGTATGTTTATAACAATGATGGATCGATTAAAGACAATGACTTCAGTGCACTGGATCGCATCCAGGTCATTTCCTCCGCGGACATGGTGAATTGGACGGATCACGGAACGATACCGGTCGCAGGTGCCAACAACAAGAACAACGGTAGAGGCATTGCCAAATGGGCCTCTAACTCCTGGGCTCCAGCAATTGCGCATAAAAAATTGAATGGCAAAGATAAATTCTTTCTTTATTTTGCCAATGGTGGGGCAGGAATTGGAGTCCTGACAGCAGACACGCCGATCGGACCTTGGACAGACCCCCTCGGTAAAGCGCTTGTGACACATAGTACGCCTGGAATGGCTGGCGTGACATGGCTTTTTGATCCGGCTGTGTTGGTGGATGATGATGGCACAGGATACCTGTATAGCGGTGGGGGAATTCCTAACGAATCCGATCCAGCTTCCATTGCTAATCCTAAAACAGCTAGAGTGATCAAGTTGGGGGCCGATATGATAAGTGTTGTTGGAAGCACAACCACCATTGATGCACCTTACTTATTTGAAGATTCTGGTATTCATAAGTACAATGGCAAATACTATTATTCCTACTGCATTAACTTTGCCGGGACACACCCGCCACAGTACCCTGCAGGTGAAATCGGCTATATGGTCGGCGATAACCCGATGGGCCCCTTCACTTATAAAGGCCATTTCCTGAAAAACCCCTATACATTCTTCGGCGTTGGCGGCAACAACCACCATGCTGTATTTAACTTTAAAAATGAGTGGTACGTCGTGTATCATGCCCAAACGGTCAGCAAGGCACAAATTGGAAATGGAAAAGGCTATCGCTCTCCTCACATTAATAAACTGGTGTACAATACCAATGGAAGCATCCAGGAGGTACAAGGGAATATGACTGGAATAGCTCAGCTATCCAATCTAAATCCATATACCAGAGTTGAAGCGGAAACCATGGCGTGGCAGGCGGGTATTACGTCCGAGCCCACTCAAGCCACTGGCGGTCCGGTCAGTAATCTGAATGTGACCAATATTCACAATGGGGACTGGGTCGCTGTCGGGAAGGCTGATTTTGGCTCTACCGGAGCAAAGACGTTCAAAGCCAATGTTGCCACAAATGTCGGTGGTAGTATTGAAGTACGTCTTGACAGTGAGACAGGCCCTTTAGTCGGCACCTTAAAAGTACCTTCAACTGGAGGTATGCAGACCTGGAGAGAAGTAGAGACCACGATCAATAATGCAACTGGGGTTCGCAACATTTATCTGGTGTTTACTGGGACAGGAAACGGCAATCTATTTAATTTGGATGCCTGGCAGTTTACCCCCAACACGGGGAACAATACGGGGACAAAGGTTGAAGCTGAGAACATGAACATTGGCGGCACTTATGCGGGCAAGATCAGTACACCTTTTGACGGGGCTGCTCTGTATGCCACTGCTGACTATGCATCATACTCACAGTATTTTGCCAACCCTACGCATAATATCTCAGTACGGGGGGCTTCAAGCAATGCTAGTACGGCCAAAGTGGACTTGGTTATTGGAGGAGTAACTGTGGGTTCCTTTTATTTCACGGGCAAAACGCCGACTGTCCAAACTTTATCCAACATTACTCACGCTACCGGAGATCAGGACGTCAAACTCACCTTGACGAGCGATGACGGAACCTGGGATGCCTACGTGGATTTCATTGAATTTTCATTATGATCGCTCGTATTTATCTTAGCCAAATGTTTACTATATTGAGAATGTCTGGGTGTTTCATCCTCAGTGACTTACAAGTGTAACCCATGGAAAACGCCCTCTGGTGCTCGGGATTTGCTAGGGAAGCTCCCTAGTGTAATCTCGGGCACCATTTTACCTTAAATGGCTCCCTTTATATCCGTATTACAAAAATTGACATTTCATATGAAAATAAGTAGTATAATTAGAAACATTTATGAATTTCTCGTTCCTCTCTATTCAAATTCCTGATCCTATCTAATTTAAGGAGTGAAAATGCTATGTGCGCACGAATGCTAAAAGCGAATGCAAGGAATGTAATCGGTAATTATTGCAAATGGATCGCGACTGGTATGATTTTAACTCTCACGGGATGCTCCCTTGCATCCGCCACCCCTTCGCCCTCTTCCTCAAATAAAACCAGTAGTGAACCCGTCTCCTCCCTAGTTACATTTCAATTGCAAGAGGCTACGATTGCTCAGATGCAGGACGCGATGAAGTCAGGAGCACTGTCGAGTGTCGAACTCACCGCCCTGTACCTTAACCGCGTATATGCCTATGATGCTAGTGGCATTCGGCTGAATTCCATCCCTGTTCTGAACCCCGACGTACTAAAAGAAGCCGCTCAGGCTGATCAACTAAGGGCACAGGGTATTAAGACCGGTCCACTGCAAGGCATCCCCTACACGGTTAAAGACAGCTACAAGGTTAAGGGACTCACTGTCGCTTCTGGATCTCCGGCTTTCAAAAATCTGATGGCAAAAGACGATGCCTTTACAGTAGAGAAGATACGCAAATCCGGTGGGGTGCTCATTGGTAAAACCAACATGCCACCAATGGCAGCAGGGGGAATGCAAAGAGGCGTTTATGGCCGTGCTGAAAGTCCGTACAATCCAAATTATTTGGCTGCAGCTTGGTACTCTGGCTCCTCTAACGGATCTGGCGTATCAACAGCCGCCAACCTTGCTGCCTTCGGTATGGGGGAAGAAACGGTATCCTCTGGAAGATCACCAGCATCTAACAATGGTTTAATTGCCTACACGCCATCGCGGGGCCTAATCTCCATTCGGGGGAATTGGCCGCTCTTCCCTATACGGGATGTCGTTGTCCCACATACGAGGACTGTCGAGGACATGCTCCGCTTGCTTGACGTGATCGTTGTAGAAGATAAGATCACCAAGGGGGATTTCTGGCGAGAACAGAAAGCCGTTCGACTCCCTTCTGTCAACAGTGTCCGTCCCAAATCCTATTTAGAGCTGCGAGACATTCAAGCTTTAAAAGGCAAGCGCATTGGCGTTCCGAAAATCTATATTGGTAAGGACCATGAAACCACAACTCCGATCAAATTCAGACCTTCGATACAGGCATTATGGGAAAAAGCTGTAAAGGATTTAACTGCTCTTGGAGCTGAGGTTGTGGAAGTTGACTTCCCCTTGCAGGCGAACAGCGAGAAAGACCGGGCAACAGCAAAAACACCTGAGGAACGTGGTTTGATGCCGGCAAAGTGGGTTGAAAAGGAATTCGGATTGCTTAATCCTTATGCTGCTGAGGAATTCCTTAAAAGTGTGGGCGATCCGAATTTCCCGTCATGGGCTAATATCGACCCTGCAACCGTCTTCCCGAATCCGCCCGGTTCGGTAGATGCCAAACGTGGTAGAGACCTTGGCCACTATGACGTATTCATTGAAACCATAAAGAAAGGCGTCACTCCTTACGAACAAATTCCTCAGTTTCAGGAAGGTCTGAGGGGGCTTGAAAATGTACGAAAGATTGATTTTGAAGATTGGATGAAGCAAAACAACCTTGATTTTATTGCATTCCCGGCAAATTCGAATATCGGCAAAGCTGACTCCGATGTGAATGAAACGTCCTATGAGGAGGCTTGGGAGAATGGCAACTATTTCTCCAATACGAATTTCATTCTACGCGAGTACGGGATCCCAAGTGTGTCTGTGAGTATGGGCGCTATGAAGGATACCGGTATGCCCGTTAATCTGACGATGGCAGGTGCCGCATACAGCGATAATGACCTGCTTCGTTACGCTTATTCCTATGAGCAGGCGACCAAAAACCGTCCTATTGCAGCACGCACGCCAGCGCTTGAGGATGAAACCTTTTCCTATAACCCGCAAACTGCTCTCCCACCCTCTAAACGCAAGGAAACAGGAACCCCTGAACTTAAGTTGAATGCTTCAATCACGGATGATGTTCTCACTTTGGAAGGTTCAGTCACAGATCAAAGCGATATTGCACAGCTTAAAGTTTATGTCAATGGCATTCGTGTCGATATTACAGAAGATAAAGCCAATTGGTCAGCAACGCTTCCAACTACTAAATACAAACAGGGTGGTTCCTCCCAAGCCGATACGCTGCATATTCTCGTACTGGCCAAGGATATTTACGGAAATACCTCTGCTCAAGTCAAGTCAGTCACTTTACCCCAATGACGAAGGACATCATAGAACTCACTATAATTGTGGGTTCCATGACCGTAAGGTTCTCATTAGGGAAGCCATCGCTGCAGCTGGCCTGAGCGACGGGATATTTAAGCTTGCGGGCTGGAGGTTGGTCAGATGAAACTGCAACTTCCAGCTCTTTAAATTCTAATGCAACTTGACATGTTATAGCCTTGCTGTCTTGTTCATTGAACTATCGTTTCTCGATAGCTCAATCACTATTTGGATATTTGTTGAATAGAAACAATTGCTTAATCCTATCTAACCAAGGAAACGGATTAATTCATAGACTTTACTATCATCTAAAAGAAATAGAATTTAAGTTCAAGATCAAAAGTATTTAAATAATTTCGGTGTGTCTCCCTCTGCATCACGCATAGATTAAGATTAGATCATCATAAATAATCACACAGCAAGGCTGGATTAGATAATCCTACATATAGCGTTCGCGATTTGTATATTTGCATTTTGTGTAGTACTTGCTACAATCTATATTGATAATGAGAATCATTATTAACTAATTCGGAGGTCTGATTATGATCACCGAGCGCTTGTTGCCATGGAGAGACGTCGGTGTTGGATGTTAACTCGGTTGGCTTCGCCTACTTAAGCATGCACTGATCGGAATATTTCCTAGGCGCAACATTATTTTTCTATAGAGAAAGGTTGATAGAGTTGACTACAAATCGACAATTATGCATTGGATTATCCTTATCTGCGACTTGGATGAAAGGAGACGGTTGGCGGCACCAGGACAGCGGTGTGGAAAAGATGGGGTCAATTGACTATTACATTGATTTGGCAAAAATGGCGGAGAAGGCAAAGCTCGATTTTATTTTCAAGGCGGATTATCTTTATGTTAGTCCGCAGATGCTGGGCGATTCCGCTAACTTTGGCAGTCCCGATCCTACAATGATTTTTGCGGCGATTGCTCGTGAAACCAAGCGGAGTGGATTAGTGACAACGGTTTCCACCACTTTCAATCCACCGTATGTTGTCGCAAGGCAGCTTCAGTCGTTGCACTGGCTCAGTAACGGGCGCGCAGGCTGGAATATCGTAACTTCGATTGAAGGCGCAGAAAATTTCGGTGATTCGCCTATGCCTTCACCGCAAGAAAGATATGCGAAAGCAATGGAATTTTCCTGATGAAGCGATTGTAATTGACCGCGAGTCAGGCATTTTTTCTGATAAGAATAAGGTTTCTTCAATTAATCATTCAGGCGATTTTTTCAGTGTCCAGGGACCGCTTACTTTACCTGCCCATACATCGGGATCTATTCCTTTATTTCAAGCAGGCACGTCAGATACAGGACGAAATTTTGCCTCTTCAATAGCGGATGCTATTTTTGCGGCCATGCCAGACCTTGAATCCGGAGTGGAGTTGCGAAATGATCTGAGAAAAAGAGCCAAAGAACATGGACGCCATCCGAACGCCATCAAAGTTTTGCCTGGATTATATTTTTTCTTGGCTGAAACTCGCGAGGAAGCGCATGAATTACATAAGTCAGCACATGCGCATCTAAGTATGGAGCGCAGACATGCACTGCTCAAGTCAGTGCTTGGCCTTGATTTAAGCAGCTTTGCTTTGGAACATCGCGTAACTGCCGATATGCTTCCCGATCCGAATCACCCAGTCCGTAGCCGGACACATGCTGAGCTTTTGCGCCGGTATATTATAAACCATCAGCCTACAGTGGAAGATGTGTTGGCAAGACCCGAGGTCGTCGGATCTGCTCATTGGGTTTCCGTTGGAACAGTTGAGGACGTATTGAACGATATTATTGAGCGGTTTGAGGCTGGGGCTATTGACGGATTTATAGCTCTTCCAGGCGGTTCAGAAGAATCTATGAAAATATTTTTTGGAAAACTAATGCCGCAGTTGGTTGAAAGAGGCTTGTTCAGAAGCGAATATGCAGGTTCGACTCTGAGGGCACATTTGGGTATTTAACACCCGATACTGTCGAGAACAAGACATTAAAAGCCGCTATTTTAGCGGATTTTTTGTTCTAACGGTACAAGTTCTTGTCTCAAGTCGAGGAAAAGTACTTGTACCTATTCCCGTAAAGGACAAGAGATTTAGATTATCGGGTCAGCTATGTATAAATCATTTTGTGTCATGGATAAAAGGACGAACAGGATAACCGCCCTTTTATCCATGACAGGTTGCATTTAATGCCGTCCATTATGACAGAGGCTATTACTTAGCGTATTCAGCCATTACAATATTTCGATATACCCTTCTGTTCCATGCACACGAATTCGTTGCCCATCTTTTATCAGCTTGGTAGCATTTTCCACTCCGACAATAGCGGGTAAGCCATATTCACGTGCGATAACGGCTCCATGAGTCATCAGTCCACCAACTTCGGTGACTAGGCCTTTTATGGATACAAACAATGGTGTCCAGCTGGGGTCAGTAAAGGCGGTGACTAATATATCTCCATCTTCCAGATCAGCATCTTCCATGTTTAAGATGACACGTGCTCGTCCCTCTATAACTCCGGTAGAAACAGGCAGACCTACAATCGCTTCAGCTGGGAGATTTTCTCGTTTGTACTCACCCGCAATGATTTCACCATCAGACGTGATTACACGCGGGGGAGTTAGTTTTTCATATAATTTGTAATCGTCTTTTCGTTTACTGATGATCTGATAATCCAGTTTATTTGTGCGTACGACTTCGTGAAGTTCTTCAAAAGTGAGATCGTATATATCTTCTTTTTCGTGAATAATGCCAGCTTGTACGAGTTGTTCGGCTTCTTTTAGTAAAGCCTGCTTATAAACGAAGTAGCGATTAACCATGCCGTATTTAGGATATTCACGATAACCGATAAAATTCCTGATCAGATCGATCATCCGTTTTGTTTCTTTGGCTTTTTGTTCACCATCCGGTAATTGCTTCAATCGATCTAATAACTCTTGTTCTTTTTTCAAAGCCTCCTGTCGCCCCTGCTCAAATTTCCAATTGCCAGCATTAGGCTCAAAGTTTTTGATATTACTGAGAATCATGGGGACAAGTATAATTGGTTTTTCACTCCAACGAGTTCTCGAAATATCGATTTCACCGGCACATCGCATTCCGTATTTGTTGAGATAAGCATAGATAGCGTCTTGAGTTTCCTGTCCACCATCCAACTTAACCATTTCATCCAAAAAATTATCATCTTTTACATGTTGTAAATAATCAATTACCTCCGGATAAGGACGAATCGCATCTGCGACATCCAATAGCGCCAGACCCATTTCCGAAGTAATGTTGTTTGGTACAGATTGAGAAAGCGTATCTGCTGCGTTTTTTTCACCTAACCACTCGTACATTTTCTCATTGATCCATGACGAAGCATTCATAGCAGTCATAAAAACCTTTGAACTTTGTGGGTCAAATAAGATCTTCTTTAATTCTTGGAGATCTTCCAGAATAAAATCAAATAAATCTGCTCCTGATTTCGTTTGGATGTTTTGTTTTAATTCTTCTATCGATGTTTGACTGTTCTTAATCAAATCAGAAACGATTGCCGGATCGTTTTCGATTTGTGCTTGAAAACCTGCAGACGACCTACCTTTACTGCTATTACCGGGACTCTGTTCTGTTCTATCATCTGGTAACGATTTTATAAAATCTCGCTCTATTAGGGTCATAAATGCGTCTTTTATGAGCGGATCAGATTGTCCCAGGGTATTTAAGAAAGTTTCTCTACTGACAGGTGAAGCCAGCATATGTGTAACATCAACAAACAACCTTCCACCGGCTATACGCATGGGTGCAGGAGTTATTAACAGGTAAAAAGACAATCCCAATGGTTTTATCGGGTCAGTCATCATTTGTTGATGACCGACAGATACATAAACGTGATTTTCCTGATCATTTGCTTCAGGGATCGGGTATAAAGTCGTGATTGGACGACTCTGGACAATATAAAAAGTATCATGGGCCAAACACCATTCGATATCTTGTGGATAGCCAAAATAAGCTTCGATCTGTCTTCCCATGCGTGCCAGTTGTAAAATTTGTTGTTCAGTAAGGGTTTGAGTCTTTTGCTGATCGGGATCGATCTGCCGGGTCTCTGTTCCGCCTTCTCTTCGTCCATAGATAGCCAATTTTTTGGTTGCTATCCTCTTATCGACGATTTCCCCTTCCTGTACTTTATAACAATCGGCAGAGACCAAGCCAGAGACCAGTGCTTCTCCAAGTCCAAAACTGGCATCGATGGATAGCAGTTTCCGGTTGGATGTAATCGGGTCAGCGGTAAATAAAATTCCTGAAGCCTGCGGGAAAACCATCCTTTGAACGATAACGGATAAATAAACTTGACTGTGGTCAAATCCATTTTGCATACGGTAGATAACCGCGCGATCCGTAAATAGGGAAGCCCAACATTTGCTGATATGCTGCAAGATTGCTTCTTTGCCAATGATATTTAAATAGGTGTCTTGTTGACCAGCAAAAGAGGCATGTGGTAAATCTTCAGCAGTCGCACTAGAACGCACTGCGTAAGCATGTTCCTCTCCAAACCGTGAGAGATAGTGAGTAACTGCTTCCACAACATCGGAAGGAACTTCTACTTCCATAATCATTTGTCGAATCTGCCTGCTGATTTCACCAATTTGAGCTCGTTCTTCTGCTTTTAGCCTTGTTAGTCGGTCCAACAATGCATAATACGTTTCTTTTTGTTCGATGGCTTTTTGATACCCCACTGTTGTAACACAAAAACCTTCTGGTACAGGTATTCCTTCAATTTTTGATAATTCCCCTAAATTTAACCCTTTTCCGCCAACCAGCAAAAACTGCGTTTTTTCCATTTCCTGAAAACCGAGAACCAAAGAACTCATTCAATATCTCTCCTAACTATTAAATTGAGAAAAAAACATTTGACAAGAGTTTAGCGGCATGGTAAAGTTAAATTGTAAGATGTAATAATTATGTCCCTAAAAATTTACGAAGTCGTAATCTGATTATATCATCGTGTCTGTTTTATATGCAATATAAAGGAACCTGATAAAACTATCCAGGTTCTTTTTTGATTTTCCGCTATCATTAGTCACATCAAAAACCATGGCTCGAGCCGAACTCAGTTACTGCATAGTTCCCTATCGCTCCTATGTAGCCTAAGGAAACCCTGAAGTTGCGTCGGGTTCTTATTGAGCTAACCTGCCCGTTAGTTCAGCGAACGAAGCGCGTATAGTGAACCTCTTATATTTTTTTTCGGGCATGTTCATCTTTGCACTTGGGAAAATGGGAAAGCATGAAAGTTTCTATAATTCACTTCATCTCAAATGTGATTCTATAGGCTCTTCTTTATGATAACTAAAAAGAAGATAATTTATTTCATTCTCTATTCCTGGCTTACACTTACTGTGAAACACTGTGATATGTATTAATATATCCAGGATATGTTTGTTCCAATTGCCAAATTTACTTTCACTTACGTTTGTTATAAGCCCGCGTCAACTAGCTCTGCAAAAGTCGGTACAGCAGCGCCTCTCTCTTATTCTCAAACGTTCGCTGTATCTCCAGAAATTCAGGTACCTCCGACAGCCGGGAGGGTCTGTACCCGGGGCCGCCGCAGCCGCAGGAGTGGTAAGCGTATCCTTGTTGATATAGTAGCTCCACCTTTTTCCACTGCTTAATATCCGTTTGCTTCGGGACCTGAAACATGTATACAAGGCTGCAAACTCCTGTGAGGATTCCTCCAGTTTGACCACCGCCTGACGGTAAATAACAATGCTCACGAGCAAAAATGGAATGACACAGGCCGGCACGTTTCCGCCCATAAATTTGCTGCAGTCTCGCGTTTATTACTCGCTCTATCACCGACATATTCAACTTGTAGAACAGCCTCCATGAATTACCCACTACTTTAAAATTCATACATGTTAATTTGAGCTAGCTGCCTTATTTCTTGATATAATCAGCGAACTTCCGGAGAAAATCGAGCGAATGGATATCCTCTCTGAGATGATGATGAACCAGATCATCCATTTTGGTTGTTTCCTTATTCAGCATGTATTCAAGCATAGCTTGGTGCTCATGCCAGATGCCCATCAGCTTCCCTGTTTCCAGCATATGCAGCTTGCGATATCTGATATAGTGAACATTCGACTGCTGAATGAGCTGCCAAAGAAACCCCCGTCCCACCAATTGGAACATGGTTTGGTGAAACTGATCATCCAGACTGAGAAATTGATCCGTAGCATGATCTTCTTCAATCACAGCTCTCTGTCTGTCTAGAATATCACTCAACTTCTGTACATCGCTTAATGTAATTTGCGAAGAAAGCTCCTTCATAATCTCCTTTTCCAATGCGCTTCTTAAGTAAATAATTTGTTCAACGGACTCTAGATCAATATAGGACACAATGTTCCCCTTCTTAGGATAAATATCAATGTAGGACTCAAGCGCAAGCCACTTCAATACATCGCGTAGCGGAGTTCTGGACAGCTGGAAGCGTTCTGACAAGGTCGTCTCACTGAGAAGAGTACCCGGCTTTAAGGTCAGTGACAAAATATCTTTTTTCAACAGTTGCATGATTTCTTCTTTTGTAAACATATCATTCCTACCTTTACTTTATAAATCTAGTTATATTATAAAGCATTTTGAGCTGACGAACCCCTCTGAAATTATCATTGACAAGAACAAACCCTATAATTTATGATCAACTCAATCTTGTATACAAGACAAACGAAATACAATCAGGGAGGGTATCGTTATGAATATGACCTGGAGATGGTATGGTGAAAACAACGACAATATTACACTGGATCATATCCGGCAAATTCCGGGAGTTATGGGCATTGTCTGGTCTTTACATGATAAGGTAGCCGGTGAAGTATGGGAAATGGAGCGAATTCAGGAGGTAGCTGATCAGATTACGAGCAAGGGCTTTAGTACGGCGGTCGTAGAAAGTGTAAATGTCCACGATGATATCAAAATCGGCCTGCCATCCCGCGATCAATATATTGACATTTATATCGACACCATTCGAAAATTAGCCAAAGTGGGAGTCAAGGTGATTTGCTATAACTTTATGCCTGTCTTTGACTGGACAAGAACGGAACTGTATAAGGAACTGCCTGACGGGTCCAACGCCCTCTTTTATGAAAAGGCTGCCATTACCGATGATCCACGCCAAATGGTGGATCGGATTCTCGAGGGAGCCGGAAAGTTCACCATGCCTGGCTGGGAACCGGAGCGGTTGGCGAGACTGGATGAACTTTTTGCTGCTTACGCGGATGTCACAGAAGACAAGTTGTTTGGCAACCTGAAGTATTTTCTTGAGCGCATCATCCCGGTCTGCGAGGAGGTTGACATCAAGATGGCCATTCATCCTGATGATCCGGCATGGCCCATCTTCGGATTGCCGAGAATTGTCCGTAGTCGTGAGACCATCCAGCGCATCCTAGATGCAGTGAACAGCCCATATAATGGTCTAACCTTCTGCACAGGCTCACTGGGGAGCAATCCTGAGAATGATTTGCCAGCCATGATTCGGGAGTTTCATAATCGTATTCATTTTGCTCATATTCGTAATGTCAAGGTGTTTGAGAATGGCGACTTTATTGAAGTGTCACACCGCGGTAAGGACGGAAGCGTCGATGTTCCGGAAGTAGTTAGAGCTTATTACGAGAACGGCTATCAGGGATATGTACGCCCTGATCACGGCAGACATCTATGGGGGGAAGAAAAGAATTGTCGGCCAGGCTACGGTTTGTATGACCGTGCACTGGGAGTTATGTACTTGCTGGGTGTCTGGGATAGTCTCGCTCAAGGCAAAGGAGTGAAATAAATGCTCCAACTTGACCGGAAAGGCCTTTCAGAAAAGGCGGCCTGGGGAGCAGCAGGCATCGAACTGCCAAAATATGATCTGGAGCTTGTAGCCAATAACACCCGAGTTAGACCACAATGGGTGCATTTCGGCGCAGGCAATATTTTTCGAGGGTTGATAGCCAACGCGCAGCAACAACTGCTGAATAAATTGAAAGCGGATACAGGTATTATTGCGGCCGAAGCCTTTGATTTTGAAATGATCGACAAAGTCTATAAGCCTTATGACAATCTAACCTTACTGGTGTTGATGAGTGCTGACGGAAGATTTCACAAGAGCGTGGTCGCAAGCATCGTTGAGGGACTCGCAGCAGAGCAAAATCGTCCAGACGACTACCTCCGTCTGATTGAAATATTTGAGAATCCGTCCCTGCAGATGGCCAGCTTTACTGTCACGGAAAAAGGATACGCCCTGACCGGGCCCGACGGCAAGTATCTGGCTGTTGTGGAGAGGGATTTGACGAATGGTCCTGAACAGCCAGTGCATGTGATGAGCATAGCTACTTCGCTTGCCTATCGGCGTTACCTGAAGGGGCGGCATCCAATGACCTTTGTGAGCATGGATAATTGCTCCCATAACGGCGATCTGTTAAAGGATAGTATGATTGCTATCGCCAAGGAGTGGACTCGCAGAGGCCTGGTAGAGGAAGGATTTGCAGACTATCTGCAGAATGAGGAGAAAATAACCTTCCCCCTGACCATGATTGACAAAATTACTCCCCGCCCTTCCTTGCAAGTACAGTCTGCTCTTCGGGGGCTGGGGTTAGCCGACATGGAGATGATCGTTACCTCAAGGCATACGTATACGGCTCCCTTTGTCAATGCTGAGATTAGCGAGTATTTGGTCATTGAAGACAAGTTTACGAACGGGAGACCTGCACTGGAGGAAGATGGCATCATCTTCACGAATCGGGATACGGTGGACAAAGTGGAGAAGATGAAAGTCACTACCTGTCTCAATCCGCTGCATACAGCGCTGGCCCTAGCTGGGTGTCTGCTTGGATATGAGCTTATTGCAGATGAAATGAGGGATCACACATTGCGTCGTCTGGTGGAAACCATTGGCTACAAGGAAGGTTTGCCTGTTGTAGTTGATCCCGTTATTATCCAACCGAAACCATTTATTGACGAGGTATTGCAGGAACGCTTCGCCAATCCCTATATTCCGGATACGCCTCAGCGGATTGCCACAGATACCTCTCAAAAGATGAGCATCCGTTTTGGTGAAACCATAAAGTCTTATGCTAGCACAGCAGGACTTGATCCTGCGAACTTGACTGCTATTCCCTTGACCATTGCGATCTGGTGTCGCTATTTGCTGGGAGTGGATGATCAAGGAGCACCCTTCACACTCAGCCCGGACCCATTACTGGATTCATTGCAGGGATATTTGCAGAACACGAAGCTGGGCGATCAGACCTCCGAGATTCGCTGCCTCCTCGAGGATGACAAACTGTTCGGTGTCCGATTATATGAGATTGGTCTGGGCGACAAGATTGAAGCCATGTTTCATGAGATGCTGGCAGGTCCTGGTGCAGTCCGAAGCACGATAGAGAAGTATGTGAACTAGAACTTACATTAATGCAATCCCCCTGCCAGAAACTTTGGTCAGGGGGATTGCGTTAATGAGAACCAATTCTTTAAATAATCAACATCCACATGACTAAGTATCTGTTCTTCTCCCCTTTTTTGGATTCACAAAGTAATATTAAATCCCGTGTCGCTTCACCTGTTGTTACGTTTCCAGCAATAATCGTTTATTTAGGTCATCTCGGAACGGCGTTTGTAATATTAGATGTGCTTACTTCGGCCTACAGTATAATTTGTTTATTCTCAGAACACGCAAGCAACATCACATAAGTTGCTTATTATTTAGAAGGTCACAATTACTTTGCCTTGGGAGTGGCCCGTCGACACTTTAATCAGCGCCTTGTTAATGTCACCAAACGTATAAGTTGAATCTATAGAGGGCTTTATATTTTCTTTTTCAACAAGTTTAGTGATTTCTTGTAATTGACTTCCATTGGCTTGCACAAATAAAAAGCGATATTCATTTTGATTCTTACGTGCTAAAGAATCTAAGCGAGCACCCACTAGACCAAACAATGCTTTTTTCCACAACGGAAAATGATTGTCAACCGCAAAGCGATAATTAGGTCCGGCTTTCAATGATACCAATTTCCCTTGTGGTTTTAAAATGCCCAGTTCAGCTTTGATCTCTTTGGCACCCAAGGTGTCGATCACATAATCGATATCGGACAGTATGTTAGCATAATTCTCTGCCTTATAATTTATGAATTGATCAGCCCCGATCGACAGTGTACGTGATCTGCCTCTTTCACTTCCACTTGTAATAACATGTAATCCCATTGATTTGGCAATGGGAATTGCCATAGCGCCAAATCCTCCGGTTCCTCCAGGAATGAATAGCTTTCTATTCGGCTGGGCATGGAGTACATCGTGCAATGCTTGATAAGCAGTCAAGGCAGTAAGGGGTACCGCAGCAGCTTCAATAAAAGATAGATTTTCAGGTATGATGGATAAAGCCTCTTCATTTACGGCCGCATACTCAGCAAAAGCACCGATTTTATTAAGCGGCAACCTCGTATAAACAGGGTCACCAACCTTAAAATTCAAAACATCATCACCAACGGCTTCAATAATGCCCGATAGTTCATTCCCTAAAGTTAATGGCAACTTATAGTCAGCAATCATCCGAACACTGCCATTCAGATTAAGAATGTCCAGTGGATTTACACCTGCAGCTTTTACTTTGACAAGAACCTCATGGCTATTGATCTGTGGTATGTTAACATCATTTAATTCCACTTGGATTTTTTTTGAATATTTCTGTATTTGTGCTGCTCTCATGATTCATCCTCTTCCTTTGCTAATTTTGGGGTAGCACACCATGAATGCAATCACTAGTTACGAGTGTAGGTGGATCAAAATAAATATTTAGTTCTTGGCTAATAAAATCAAGGTAGAGTAGATAAATCATGGCGTACAACTTTCAGTCGCACGCCATGATTTACCATATTCACTATTGTTACCCCTCTTGGGATTCTAATTCTTCCATCGTAGGATAATCCGTGTAACCTTTGCTTCCCAGACCAAAGAATGTTGTCGGATCTGCTTCGTTCAACGGCGCACCTTTTTGAAGTCGTTCCACTAAATCCGGATTGGCTAATGACCACACACCAACAGGCACCAGATCAGCAAGGCCACGATCTAAATCCACGCTAAGATCCTCCAGAGCTCGTCCAGCACGATTGACTAACAAAGGATTCGTCCAGATTGAACGAATGTCTTGGAGCAGTTTTTCATTTCCAAGATGCATGACATGAAGGTAAGCTAAATCCAATTTAGCTAATTCTTTTACAAGATAACGAAAAAGTTCAGGACCTTGTTCACCATCTTGAATCCCACCAAGAGGTGTCCCTGGCGAGATACGGAAGCCTGTTCTTTCTGCTCCAATTTCTTCGACTATGGCTTTCGTTACTTCAATCGCGAAGCGAGCACGATTTTCTATAGATCCCCCATATTCATCCGTCCGTGTATTCGAATTTTCTCCAATAAATTGATTAATCAGATAGCCATTTGCTCCATGAATTTCAACGCCATCCGCACCTGCTTTAATAGCCGCTGCTGCTGCTTTCCGGAAATCAGCAATGGTCGTTTGAATGTCCTCTTCACTTAACTCACGAGGAACGGGGATATCCTGCATACCTTTAGCAGTAAACATTTCTACACCGGGCGCGATTGCAGATGGCGCAACAGGTTGGCGATGATGTGGTGTATTATCAGGGTGCGACATGCGACCAGCATGCATTAATTGGATATACATATATCCACCTGCTTTATGCACTGCATCTGTAACCTTTTTCCATCCTTCGATATGTTTATCCGTATAGATCCCAGGTGACCATAAGTAACCTTGCCCATCATCAGAAGGCTGTACACCCTCAGTAATAATGAGTCCCATTGACGCTCGTTGAGCATAATAAAGGGAAGTTAGCTCTCCCGGTGTACCATCTTCTTGCGATCTACTACGTGTCATTGGTGCCATTGCTAAACGATGAGGTAATTCCATTGTTCCAATGTTTGTTTTACTCCACAATTTTTTCATTCGGATACTCTCCTCTTTTAATGTATTCAAGGATATATGAATTGAATTTAAAATTCTGAAATGATTGGATAGATTTGGCCTCTCAGGTTGAAATCATAGTTCTGGTCTACAATCCCTACCACCTCGTTGCTATCATAAAGATCCAACATGAAGTCCGCCATTTGTTTGGCAGTGTGGTACTTAGGCATGTTTGCTTTGTAATCAAATTCTTCAGTATCTAATGATTTCTTAACGAATTCCGTTTCTGTTATAGCTGGTGCTAAAACCTTAGCTTTTAGTTTTGCACCTTTCATTTCTAGTTCTTTTGCAAGCCCTTCTGTGAAGGCACTAACGTAATATTTAGATGCAGAATAAGCAACACTCCCAACAGCAATGGCATATCCGAGTGCGGATGAGACGTTAATTAACTGAGTTCCTTCTACATCAGCATAATCTCGCACATATAGTGTAGAAAGGATCGTCAAGGATTCGATGTTAACACGTAACATAGTTTCAACTTTATCTAAATTCTGTTCTGCTACAAAAGAAGCTTCACCGAGCCCCGCATTGTTAATCCAGGTCTCAATTTGGTATTCCTTTAAATTGTTATATAGTGTGTAGGCCTGATCTGTAACAGACAGATCACTTGTATGAACAATAACATTTACAGTAGGATCAATATCCTGAATTGCTGATTTAAGTTCTTCTAATTTATCCAATCTTCTAGCTACCAAGATTAAGTTTTTGCCACGTGCAGCAAAGCCCAATGCCGTTTCATATCCAATCCCTGAGCTTGCTCCTGTGATAACTGTATACTTCATAATATTCTCTCCTTCATAACATGCAGATTAGTATAAATGAGTTTTAAAGACGATTTTAGAACGATCATTCTTATTGGAATAAAAAACAGTTAGATCTAACTTGCTATTAGCATATCAATTTTAGAACGAACAGTAAAGAATTTTTTTGTGGCTAAGAATTTTAATTTTGGAGCGGTATTCTTTGACTTGTGTGAGGCATGAGATACAAGTTCTTTCTTTCGTTAGAGGGACAAGAAAAAACTTGTATCAAGGAAACAAACAGTCCTCCATTTAGGTGGCTCCTTTTGCCTGTCATGCTGTAATTCCACTTTTAATCCAAAGCGGTCAGTGTCATATCAATAATATTCTTTAATTTTTGCTGATCCGTTGTTGTCTTAACCAACGTACGTAGCCCCAACCACGCATTCATTAAATAATGAGAAATAACTACAGGATCCAAGTCATTCTTGAACTCACCCGATTGTTGACCCTTCAGAACAAGGTTAGTCAAGAGTTCTTCAGTTCGCGAATAACTCTCATCAACTAAGGATGCAACTTCTGGATCCAACACGCCGAGTTCCACGCCTGAATTCACGAGAAAACACCCTAGAGGTTCTCCTTCATTTCTTACTGTCGCCTCAAACAACTCCCGAATTAATTCTTTGATCGGTTTTTGTTTTTCAATCAGAAACCTCATTTTGCTGGTCTGCTTCGTTTCATATCGTTCGAGAGCTTTCATAAATAAGGCATGCTTATCCCCAAAGGTATCATAGATACTTCTTCGGTGAATGCCCATAAACTCAACCAAATCTTGCATTGAGGTTTTCTCATATCCTTGTGCCCAAAATAGGTGTATTGCTTTATCTAATACTTCATTAACTTCAAATTCTTTTGATCTTGCCATCGTCATCACCTCGAATAATCATTATACAATTTAGTGAAGGATCGGCAAACTAGATTTAAAATAAGTGAATACATTACAGGTATGAGGTCTGTCTTACATATTTAACCCAGGATTCTTCGTTTGTCTGCTTGTAACCAATCAGGCGTCCATCCTTTTTCCAGGGCATCCAGGGTTACTCCTGGCGGAACGATAGCATCTATCGCATCCAGGATATCAGTGCTTAATCGGATGTCGCTGCCTTTTAACGTTTCACGAAGTTGCTCAATTGTTCTTGCCCCCACTATAGCAGAAGTAATTGACGAATGAGCTTGTGTAAATGCCATGGCAAGATGAGGCAAAGTTAATCCTGCTTCACCTGCAAGGGTTTGGAGCTTAGCAACGGCTTCGAACTTGATGCGATTTTCTTCTCGATTCGGATCTACAACAGTTGAAAGTTTCCCTAGAGAACTTGCTGCTCTTGAATCTGGGGCAACAGCTTCTCCCGAGCGGTATTTTCCCGTTAGTAGACCACCCGAAAGTGGGCTCCAAACCATTACACCCATTCCGTATTTAGCGGTTGCAGCAAGCAAATCGAATTCGATACTTCGATTCAATATGGAATACGGGGCTTGCTCGGATACAAAGCGTGCGGTATTTTTGCGTTCGCTAGTCCATTGTGCTTCGGTCACTTGCCATGCCTGAAAATTGGATGTACCAATATAGCGAATCTTCCCTTCACGAACCAGGTCCGTAAGTGCGTCAAGACTCTCTTCAATGTCAGTATGGAGATCCGGCTGATGTAGTTGATACAAATCGATATAATCCGTTTGCAACCTTCTCAAGCTACCCTCTACTGCACGCTTAATCCAATATTTCGAGTTACCGGATTGATTAAGCCCACTGCCCATGGGCATTCCGCCTTTCGTGGCCAGAATAACATCCTGTCTGCGTCCTTTTAGGATTTGACCTAGAATTTCTTCGGATTGACCACTTGAATAGACATCCGCTGTATCGATCAGATTAATGCCTCCAGCCAAAGCCTCATCCAACATGACTGCAGCTTCTTTCTCCGTATTGTTCCCCCAAAAACCAAAAGTACCTGTACCTAATACAAAACTGCTTATTTTAAGGCCTGTATTTCCTAACACACGATATTCCATGTCAATCCATCCCTTCTCCATCTTTTAAAATAAGAATGATCATTCTAATATGCGTAGAAGAGCTCCACGGCAAGATCTCACACCACTCCTCATAACTCTTGGCTTCTTATCCGTGTATTCCTCCCACGCCAACAATATAACATATTTAGAACGATCGGTAAAGAATGATTTTATGACCGAAATTAAGATCAGGTCTTTTGGGAGCATAATCCGACCACGCCAGAGATGATCGATGAAGAATGCAAATTGAATGGCTGTCTGTATGACGGCGATCCGGAAAATGTAGCGGAGAAAATGTTCTTCGTTCGATCTAACTGTTCGCCACTAAGGCAGTCCCAATTGTGCGTAAAGAAAATCCGTTTCAGTTCATCATATTTTCGATTATTGACTCCTCGTCAGTTTAAAGCTAGGTTACCAAGTGAACCCTCTCATTACCGGTGAATGCACACGTGAGCTTTTCTTATCCGACGTACCTATGACGGTTACTTTGCTTTGTCTTTCCTCTTTTAGTCTTTGTTCTATAATCCTTTATGAAAGGACTTCCACAACTTCTCGCTCTGTCAAATTTCCCGAAAATTGAACTGAGAAGACTCCAAAGCCGCGGTCAAAACGGAGCTGGAGTCTTCTTTTCAATAGAAATGAACATTCAAAGCGGAATGTAAAAAAACAAAAACTGACTTTTGGGACATGCCCTCCAGTCTTGTAATTTTTGAATGCTGCCGACTAGCACTAGGCTGACCTTTGTTTACGTATCTAACGTGTACAAAGGCAGGTTTTCCGGTAAAGCCGCTGGACGCAGACATGTGCTTTGCATTGGATAGAAGGTCTGCTGATCGGAGGAATCGTGGAACGCCCACATCGCCTCCAGCACATGATAGGCCAATTCACCACTGGCGCGGTGAGGCCGTCCGCTGCGGATAGCGTAGGCCATATCGGCAACACCGATGCCCCTTGTGTTCTCCTGGTAGCCCGACAACAGCGGAACGTCTGTCCATTCTTGCCCGCCTAGCACCCTATAGCGAACTGGCCCTCCGAACGTGTTCGGGTCAGGCACCTGTAACGTGCCATGAGTGCCGTATACCTCGATCGGTGGCAGAGTGCTTCCACCAAAGATGTCAAAGCTGGTAATTAGCGTGCCGACAGCCCCCTGCTTGAAGCGCAGCAATCCGGCCACATGGGTCGGTATATCGACGGGGATGGTCTGGCCTCTCTTTTTCTCGCTCGTAATCATTCGTTGATCCATCGCCTTGCTTGTCATGCCTGAAATGGTAGCAATCGGACCAAGCAATTGCACCAGAGCCGTCAAATAATAGGGGCCCATATCAAACATTGGACCGCCGCCGACTGCATAATAAAATTCAGGATCAGGATGCCAATGTTCATGTCCACGGCTCATCATGAAAGCCGTAGCGGCTACCGGACTCCCAATGACTCCGTCTTCAATCAGCTTCAATGATGTCTGTATACCGGAACCGAAGAAGGTCTCCGGTGCGCAGCCGACAAGCAGTCCCTTTTGATGAGCAAGATCCAAGACAGCCTGCCCTTGCTCACGGGTGACGGCAAGTGGCTTCTCCACATAAACATGCTTGCCTGCCTCAAGAGCTCTGAGACAAACGTCAGCGTGAACGCCCGGAATGGTCAAATTAATAATGAGTTCGATCTCCGGATCAGCCAAAATCTCATCTACCGAATATACATTCGGAACGTTAAACGCTACTGCCTGCTCCTCTGCCCGACCTTGGTCCAGATCCGCTACTGCGTACAGCTCCAGAATGTCGAAACGATGGCAATTTTCCATGTAAATTCCGCTAATTTTACCACACCCGATAATGCCTACTTTCATTTTGTTCATGCCTGGACTCCCTTCTTCTTCAGAAAAAATGGATAATGGCATTCTTTTATTTCATCGGATACTATTAGAGACTGGCAATACGAATTCAATCAGGACTTCATTGCATAAGGGCACACGCCTAACGGTATTACTGTCCGTGTTGTCTGTTCTCCTTCTGTGCTCTGTCCCTTTCTGACCATGGTGAGTTCAGGTGGTCAAACTCTTTGCCAGAGGTACTACCAATTCATCCGGTCCACGCTAACGCTGCTGGTTGTCTGTCATGCCTGTATAAGCCTCTGCCAGCGAGCTGCCCTGGGTGGCCACCGCCTGTTTGCCTGCGGCTGCCCATAGAAACCCGCTGCGCATCATCTCGGTCACTTGAGGCATATCTATGATTTCTGCGTGATGGCCCAGCGAATTGTAGAAGACGCGTCCGTTCCCCCAGCGCTTCGTCCATACAACAGGCATATCCACTGGCCCATTGGCTGAATGGGGACCTGGTACGACCGGGAAGCGTGTGGTTGCCAGCACTTCAACTGCCGGGTCTACGTGGAGGTAATACTGCTCGCTTTTGACCTGAAAATCCTCAATGTGCTCTAGAAGTGGGCTGGAGCCGCGCTTCATGTTCACCATGTACTCCACCCCGTCATTGCCGGGATGCGCAACCCATTGCCCGCCTGTCATGAACTGCCAATCCACGTTGTTCCGGAAGGCATCACACATGCCGCCATGGCAGCCTGTGAGACCTACGCCGCTTTGAACGGCTGCTGAGACATTATTGACTAGTTCCTGCTCAATCTGTCCCATGGTCCACATTGGAACGATTAAGTCCAGGTCAAGCAGTTTCTCTGCATCCTGGTAGGCTTCAAGGGTATTAGACACCTCCACCTCGAACTGCTCTTCCTTCAAAATGCGTTCAAAAATGGCCGCCACCTGCTCCGGCTCATGTCCGTTCCATCCACCCCATACAATCAGTGCCTTGCGCATCTGTAACCACTCACCTTTCGGAATGTATTGTTATACTACATTTCTTCAATGGATACCCAGCGGCGTTCCTCTATGGAGCGTTCTACCGCTTCAAGCACAGCCTGACAAGCGACACCGTCGTGGAAGTTCGGCGAAGGTTGTCGTCCTTCGGAGATGGCCCTCAACATCTCAAGCATCTCGTGGGTGAAGGTATGCTCGAATCCAATTGTATGTCCTGCAGGCCACCAGGCTTCAGAGTACTTATGTGCCGGATCGGTGGCGAGTACGCGGCGAAAGCCCTGAACGTCCTCCTTATCCTGTGTGAAATACACTTCCAGTTCGTTCATTCGTTCAAAGTCAAACCGCACGCTGCCTAGGCTACCGTTGATCTCGAATGAATTTGTGCTCCGATGTCCGGCAGCAAAACGTGTGGCCTCGAAGCTGCCCAGCGCACCTCCGGCGAAGCGTGCCAGGAACAGCGTGGCATCATCGACTGTCACTTCTCCCATCGGTGCATTTGCCTCTGCGCTCCTTTTGGAGCTCAACCCGCTCATCTCCAAAGCCAACGGGCGCTGTTTGATGAATGTCTCGCTCATGCCGATCACTTCATGGAACTCGCCGACCAAGAAGCGAGCGAGATCAATCAGATGGGCGCCAAGATCACCATGAGAGCCAGAACCGGCCACTTCTTTTTGCAGCCGCCATACCAGCGGGAAGGACGGGTCCATGATCCAGTCTTGAAGGAAGAAAGCACGGAAATGATAAATTTTGCCTAGGCGACCGCTCTCGACTAGCTGCTTTGCCAGCTGGACAGCCGGAGAAAAGCGGTAGTTGAAGCCTACCATATGTCTGACCCCTGCTTCCTCTGCTACCTGCAGCATGTCACGGGAATCCGCCAGCGAGAGCGCAAGCGGCTTCTCACAGAACAGATGCTTGCCCTGGAGGGCAGCCTCAACGACAATTTCCTTATGGGCATTACTCGGGGCGTTAATATCAATGAGATCAATATCGTTACGTTTCACTAGGTCACGCCAATCCGTAACACTTTCGGTCCAGCCGAACTGGCGGGCAGCCGCCTGAACCCCCTGCGCGTTGCGTCCACAGATAACGGACATCTCTGGCTGCAGCGGGGCATCTGGGAAGAACATGGGTAGACTACGGTAAGCGTTGCTGTGAGCCTTGCCCATAAATTTGTAGCCAACCATTCCGATACGAAGACGATTAGACATGTCGTGATCCTCCTTATGGGTCTGAGTTTCAACGAGTTTTTGACGATTGGTGTTATGGACGAATGGATGACGCCCTGATAATCAGCTCTGTGGACAGGAGTTCTCTTATCGAGTCGGACCCGGTCAGTTCCAGGGCTGGAATAAGGTCCAGAGAATCGGGTATAAGCTTCGAGGCTGCAAGCTCTCCCATCTCATAAAAAGGAACGCGGACACTGCTTAGCGGCGGAACAGCCATCTCAGCCGCATCCGAATCGTCATAGCCTACAAACGCTGGGAACCGGTCAACTGGCAGTCCGCGCTCACGGAGACCCTGCATTACCCCGAGGGCCATCCGGTCGTTCGCCGCAAATACGGCATCAATATCATTCAATTTGTCTGCTATTGTGGCTGAGGCTTCGAGCCCGCTTCGACGGCTGTAGTTACCTTCCAGAAGCAGATCGTGGTCATATTCAATACCGGCCTCCTGAAGCGCGGTACGGTAACCCTTCATTCGCTCAGTACTATTGGAATAGATATCCGGGCCGTTGAGAAAGGCAATCCGTTTGTATCCCTGCTCGATGAGGTGACTTACAGCCGCTCGGCTGCCTTCTACATGGTCTGCATCCACTTCACAGAACGATTGCCCTTCAAAATGGTGATTCATGACGCAGAATGGACGCCCTTCTTCCTGAAGTCTCTTTAGAGCTTCCACCTCATCGTGGTCATCCCTGGCTCCAAGGATGATACAGGTATCGATCCTTTGCTGGCGGAAAAGACTACTGTAATCAATCCGTTCCCCCGGCTTCCGGAACAATAGAAGCAGATCGAGTCCGCTGTCTCTGGCCTTGTTTCCGATACCGCTCAGCATCTCAGAGAAAAAATAGGCTGAGAACAGGTGCGCCTTCGGGACATAAGGCATAACCACACCAAGATGGCCACTCTTGCTTCGGGCAAAGTTACGGGCCAGCGCACTAGGAACATATCCAAGCTGATTAGCTGCGTCCAGAACCCTTCTCCGCGTATCCTCTTTGATAGGACCTACTGCATTTAAGACCCGGGATACCGTCGCTTCAGACACGCCGGAAAGTTCTGCTACTTCCTTGCGCGAAACGATATTACCCACCTCCAAATCATTTTATGTACGCGCGTACATTTTCTCATGCAGCCATACCTCTGTCAATCCCAAAAAGCGTGCTTCAAAGATGAATAAGCTCATTTCTCTACTAAAAGGACATTGTCTCGCGATTCCTGCTTGCCAGCAGATTGAACGGAATATCCCAGCCCCAGCAGTCGGTGCCGCGAACAAATAAATGTTTATTAACTATTGCGCTAACGGATACGAAAGTTCAATAAAATAGCGGCAGTTCTAGGACTTTATTTCCTCGTCCATGACTGCCGCTATTTCGATTTTTGGGATGATTTTAATGCTATTTTACCAGCAGCGAGTTAATGAACATTGGACTTATACTCACTCCACCTCATAAGGCAGGACAGGATTTTAATATCGCGGAGAAATACGATTTCTCATCTCAATTATTTACTTTAACAAAAGAGATTTCCTCATGGTTGGGATATGACTTGAAGAATTAGATCAAAGACCCGTTCTTCTCTCCAGTTCCTCCGTATATCTGGCGCCCATCAAAGTGATCTGCGAGGCTGCGCTGTTAATATTGCGCACATCTTCGGATGTGAGCTTAATGTGGAATGCGCCTAGATTTTCTTCCAGACGGCTTAATTTCCGTGTGCCCGGGATCGGAACGATCCACGACTTCTGGGCTAGCAGCCAGGCGAGTGCGATTTGGGCTGGCGTTGCTTTTAACTGCTCACCCATCTCTTTAAGCAGGTCGACCAGCACCTGATTGGCCTCCAGCGCTTTTGGAGTAAAACGTGGAAGAATACTGCGCAAATCGTCATGGTTGAATGTCGTGTTTGCGTTAAAACTTCCCGTCAGGTAGCCCTTGCCCAAAGGACTGAACGGAACGAAGCCAATACCGAGCTCTTCTAGGGCAGGGAGGAGTTCCTCTTCGGGACGTCTCCACCACAGGGAATATTCACTCTGAATTGCAGTGAGTGGCTGAACCGCGTGTGCACGACGAATGGTCTTCACTCCTGCTTCAGACAATCCCCAGTGCTTCACCTTTCCTTCCCGGATCAGATCTTGCACGGCTCCCGCTACCTCTTCGATCGGCACATCTGGATCGACTCGGTGCTGATAGTACAGGTCGATGGCTTCAATCTTGAGCCGTCTAAGCGATTCTTCGGCAACTTTCTTGATATGCTCAGGGCGACTGTTCATCCCGGACTGCTTGCCATCCTGCATATTGAAGCCGAACTTCGTGGCAATCACGACTTGGTCTCGAACGGGAAGAAGAGCTTCGCCCAAGAGTTCTTCATTCGTGTAGGGTCCGTATACTTCGGCGGTATCAAAGAAAGTCACGCCGCGCTCGACCGCTTCCCGAATGACCGAGATCATTTCCTTTTGGTCCGAAGCCGGCCCATAACCGTAACTCATTCCCATGCATCCAAGTCCGATTGCGGAAACTTCCAGACCGCTATTTCCCAATTTGCGCTTTTCCAACATACATCTTCCTTTCTTAATATCATTTTATTCTTTATCCAGTAGGAGGGTGGGTATGAAAAATGTTCATTATTTTTCTTTAGTTAATTGGCTTACGATCCTATCAAGAGAACTATTATATAATTTTTTGAAACATTCATGCTCTTCAAACTCTATTAATGTGATAAGCCTTTGAACCAATAAGTTCCTAAACCAACGATTCAATTAATTCATCTCCTCCCTTTTTTAAACTTGTTCTTTGATAATGTCGTTTGCTTGCGGTAGTGGCTTCTGTCACTCCCTCCACCGACAGAGCACCCGTTCTCTCTTCTTATTCAGCCGCTTCAGCTATTCCGTTGTTCCCCCCCTTGCTTGATTCTGTGAGCTTAGTCTTATTATGCCGAACAGAAAAAGCGAAGCGATATCTCATTCGTCTTAAATGATTGCCCAATCCTATTACGGCTACTGTTGCTACAGGCGGATAAGTCTTATAATGGGACCAGACAAACCTGCAAGGAGGATTTGAATGTCCGAGAACCTTATTCGACAGCAACAGGAGCTTACCGAATTAATCGAGCGTCACTCGCTTCAGAATAGCGCCAAGGAAACGGCGATCCCTTCCCTATTTTTCTATCAGCATTCCAGCATAACTGAGCCCGCTTATCGGGTTTACAAGCCTTCTTTTTGTGTTGTCGTTCAAGGTCTGAAAGAAATTTTGCTGGCACAGGAGAGATTTGAATATGGACCGTCCAATTATCTGATCGCTTCCATGAATCTGCCTGTGATCGGTCAAATTATAAAAGCGTCTACTGACTCTCCTTACCTGAGTCTTAAGCTCGAATTTACACAGAACCAGATCCTTGAAGTGCTGAACGATTGTGATATTAAGGTCACGTCAAAAGATAATGCCAAGCGTGCCCTGTTCGTCGGCCGAATGGAATCGTCCATTCAGGACGCCGTGCTCAGGCTTGCCCGTCTGCTGGACACCCCGGGAGAAATCCCATTTCTCGCCCCGCTTTACACGAGGGAGATTCTGTACAGGTTGCTGCAGGGGCCCTATGGAGTCGAATTGGCTCAGATTGCAGTCGAAGGAAGCAGCACCTATCGGATCCGGGAAGCTATCGACCATATTGTCCGAAATTGGGACCAGTCTTTTCGGATCGAAGATCTTGCAGACACCGCCAGCATGAGTGTTTCTTCGTTCCATCGGCATTTTAAAGAGGTAACCGCCATGAGCCCAATTCAGTTCCAAAAACAGCTGAGACTTCAGGAAGCTCGCCGCATCTTATTGGCTGAATCGGCGGACGCCGCAGACGTCGCTTTCAGGGTCGGTTACGAGAGTTCCTCCCAATTCAGCCGCGAATACTCCCGCATGTTCGGTGCTCCTCCGAGAGCGGACATCAAGCGATTGAAGGAAAAATACGACTAGGTCATGAATGACTAAGTATCTAGACTGATCGGCGAAGAAGCAAAAAGGACGACCTTAGGCCGTCTCTTTTTCGGTATGATACGTTTAACTTCCAGCGTCATTTCCTATAAAACGAGGACACCACCGACTTCCCCAACATCATTTAGGCGGTCTTCGGTCTTCAAGCCCAGTTCGGCAGTAGCGTCTCGCCCCGGTCTGTAGCAGGCGCGGGAGTCACCGAAAGTCTGGAAATCTCATCGCGCCACTCTGGAGTCATCTCTACATCGACAGCGCCCAGTGAGTCTTCCAGCTGCGCGAGGTTTCTTGCGCCAATAATTGGCGCCGTGATCATAGGATTGGACATCGCCCAGGCTACCGCAAGCGTCGAGGGCTCCACACCTCGTTCTGCTGCATGTGCAGTAAAGCGGTCGGCGACGGCAAAATTCATTTCATCCGCATAGCGGTCCGTATACCGCTGCTCTTCGACCAGCCGTCCTTGCTCCGGTCGTTTGTTCGTTCCGTATTTGCCCGTAAGAATCCCGGCTCCCAGAGGGCTGTACGAAATGACCCCAATCTGCTCGGAAGCGGCAAGAGGCAGGATTTCTACCTCAGCCTGACGTTTGACCAGGTTATACATCGGCTGGATCAATTCAAAGCGTGCCAGCTCCTCCTTGGCAGAGATGCCGACCGCTTTGGCAATCTGCCAGGCCGACCAGTTACTCACCGCTGGGTAAAGGATTTTGCCCTGCGCTTGAAGATCGTCGAGTGCACGAAGCGTTTCCTCCACTGGCGTATTTTCGTCGAACATATGCACGAAGTAGAAGTCGATGCGGTCCGTCTTCAGGCGTCGCAGACTGTTTTCCACTTCAAGCATGATATGACGACGGGAAAGCCCCCTAGCATTCACGTCCTGTCCCATCGGATAGAAAACTTTGGTGCTCAGTACAATCTCATTCCGACAGTCCTCGATGCACTCGCCCAGAATTTCTTCGGAGCGACCGTTGCTGTACACGTTTGCTGTATCGAAAAAGTTAATGCCAGCTTCGCAGGAGCGGTTGAACATTTTTTTGGATGTTTCTTCATCGGCATTTCCGCCGAAGGACATCGTGCCAAAACATAAATTTGAAACCTTGATTCCTGTTTTTCCTACTGTACGATAATTCATCGTCATTCCTCCTGCTGTTGACTTACGCCTGTTGTGTGGTAGGGCGAATAATCATTTCATTGATCGCAACATCTCCTGGCTCTTCAATCGCAAAAGCAATCGCACGTGCGATACTTTCCGCTTTAATCGCTCCTTGATATAACTCATCGTAGGCTTGTTTTAACTCTGCATCCGTGATTCCCTCCGTCAATTCAGTGCTGACAGCTCCTGGAGAGATATTCGTTGTACGAATCTGGGTACCACTGAGCGCCTCTTCTTGACGTAAACCTTCCGTAATCGCCCTTACGGCATGTTTGGTCGCGCAATATACAGTGCCGCCGGGGTAGACATTATGTCCGGCAATAGAAGACAGATTAATGATATGGCCAGATTTCTGTTCCCGCATCGCAGGCAGAACAGCAGCAATCCCGTACAAAAGGCCCTTGATATTAATATCAATCATCATATCCCATTCATTAATTTTCTTCTTAAAGAGAAACGATTGCGGCATGACTCCGGCATTATTGATAAGTACGTCGATTTTCCCAAACTCTTGAAGTGCATACGAAGCCAACTCCTCCACTTGCTCATGCGATGTCACATCGGTTACTTTGTAGTTTGGCTGTACCCCCGCTTTGTTCAACTTCTTCTTGCAGCTTTTGTAAACGGTCTTCACGGCGAGCCGCCAGCACAAGCTTCGCACCTTTAGATGCCAGTTCTTTGGCCGCTGCCTCTCCGATTCCGCTGGAAGCACCTGTAATAATAACGACTTTATCTTGAATATTGGACATAGAGAATGAACATCCTTTCGAGACTTAGTTTTCTTTTGCGAATAGTTCTTTGGCCACTGTAATAGCGGACATCGCCTTCGGCCAGCCCGCATAAAAGGCAAGATGGGTAATGACTTCGATCAGTTCCTCTTCCGTCAGGCCGTTGTCTTTGGCTTTACCCAAATGAAAGCCCAGTTGTTCGGAATTCCCTCCGGTGATCAAGCTTGCTACGGTAATGAGGCTGCGGTCGCGTGGGGCCAGCTCTTTGCGTTCCCAAACGTCCCCAAAAAGCACCTTGTCGGTCAGCTCGACGATCTTTGGTGAGAAGTCCCCAATCGTTCGCTGTGCAGCCGTAAGTTTTTGAGTATCTGACATGTGATATCTCCTCTTTCTTTGCATTGATCCTTCATATAAATGCATCTATAATTGAAAAAGATACATTATTGAACTTGTGTCTATTATTATAAGCTGATACAGAATGCTTGCAATTGTTAAATACGCTTGATTTGTTCACTAATAGACATATAAGTTAAAACAGTCAATTATCATTTAGAAGTTTAGGGGTTGAACACAGTGAAAGTGGACAGGAGAATACTCAAAACACAGGAAGCCTTGAAAAAAGCATTAACGGAGTTGATGACCGAAAAGAGTTTCGACCATATTACGATTCAGGATCTATCCGACAAAGCGAATGTAAGCCGGGGAACCATCTATCTTCATTACGTGGACAAATATGATTTGCTGGATAAGCTGATCGCCGCACACATCAATGAACTTCGAAGATTATGTATTGAATCGGCTCATTTGAGCTTTACAGAGGCCGAAATTGTTTGGTTTGAATATTTTGAGGCTAACTATTTATTTTTCTCCACGATGCTGGTGAGCAAAGGCGCCCCTTACTTCCGCACTCAGTTTCTTGAATTTATGATCGATGAACTTCGGGAAGAGGTCGACATGAATGAAGCAAGAAATCGGGGACTAAACGAAGAAGTGGTTGTCCGTTATGCAGCGTCCGCTGTGGTAGGGATTATGGAGTGGTGGTTTTTGAATGATAAACCTCTCCCTCCTGTCGAGATGGCAGAGCAAATAGGCATGCTGTTGGACCGGAAATTGTGAATCTGATAAAAAAGAGTAGCAGACATATGTCTGCTACTCTCAAAATGGTTTATCAGGGCCAAATACAAGATTGGCGGACTGCTTGGCTTTCTCAATGACATTCATGACCTTCTCGCTATGTTCAAGCATATTCGAGACTTTTCCAAAATCTTTTTCTTCGATGATGCGATCAAACTCAACGAATTCGTCATACATTCGATGCGAATGATCTTTTAGATCCACACGAATTGGCGTTTCCTTATTCGCAGTGTAATCAAAGCAGTCGCATATATTAGCAGAACTTGCCATGTGTAAATAGCCCTTATTGCCTTGAATGTTCACGGCATTGGGGGCCGTACTATCTTTTGAACCTATGCAGACACACTTGAAATCACCGTAATCAAGCAGCAGCATACCTGAAGTATCAATTCCACGCTCCATGTTCGCCCAATACTCCACTTTCTTTGGGCTACCGAAGAATCCAACAACAAAATGAATATTATATAAATTAATATCCATCAAGGCTCCACCAGACATTTCCGGATTAAACGCAGGCTGGATTATTCCCGCTTTGAAAGCTTCATATCGAGATGAGTATTGAGAATAGTTGCATTCAACTATTTTGATTTCACCAAGTTTAGGTAGATACTCCTTCATTGACAAATAATTTTTCAAATATTGATTCGTTATGGCTTCCACCAATACCAGTTTTCTTTGCTGAGCAATTTCTTTTAGCTCTAGAAATTCTTGCAAATTGGAAGTAAACGGCTTCTCACAAATGACATGTTTACCACTCAATAATGCTTCTTTGGCATATGAATAATGAAGATGATTAGGCAACCCGATATAAACTGTATCCACATCACGGTTCATCAGCATCTCGCTGTAATCCGAATAAATCTGAGATATTCCATATTTATTTTTCAAATCCAGTAATTTCTCCTGGTGGCTAGGTCTAGAACAAATGCCCTTTAATAAAATGGTCGGGATTTCCTGAATAAAGCTCAATAGATCTCCTACGATCATCCCTGCTCCGACAATTCCCAACTTCATTTTAGTTGCACTCCTCTATACCTTTTTCAAGTATTTCCATACAAATTATCGTTTCTTCGTCTTTAATCACTTTTTCTTTACCAAATACGATCGACTGATAAATATCGTCATACACTCGAGCATAGTCTCCCTTTTCAGAAACGACTTTTTCTTCATGATACTCGCCTTTATCATCCAGATATGTTAAGATGCCGTAATGCTCGGGCAGGTCGATGCCGAAATCGGCGTGTCCCTTAGGCAGATAGTACAATTTCAGATGCTCCTCCTGACGATCCTTCGTTTGCTTTATAAAAACGCCTTTTTTGCCGTATACAACAAAACTCGGCCGCTCTTTTAAGCGAAAAAAACTGGATTTGATGGATACCTTGAGCGAGGGATAGTAAAAATCCAGATCAAAGTAATCATTCATTCTCCCAGAACCCAGCAATTGACGAACATCGTAACGAATTGTGTCCGGCTTCCCAAAATAGGAAAGAACCTGGTCAATGGTATGAACGCCATGTCCGTATAGGTAACTGTTTTTTTTGGAAAAATGAGAAGTGGAGTTCGGGATCTCAGGGCGATAATAATCGTAATGCATCTCCACTTCCAGCAAATCTCCAAGTTTTCCTGATTCAATAATCTTCTGGGTAGTGAGGAAATCCGAGTCGTAACGTCTATTCTGATAGCATTGTACAACCAGATTTTTCTCTTTAGCATATTGGAAGATCGACATGGCTTCTTCTTTGGTTAACGTAAAAGGTTTCTCAACAAGTACATTTTTCCCGTGGTCAAGCGCCATTTTCGCATAGTCGTAGTGGGATTCTACAGGTGTACAGATAACAATCAACTGAATCTCCTTATCGTTCATTAGAGATTCAATATTATCTGTATACTGCACGTCAGGGACTTTTTTCCACTCCCCTTTATCTGGATTACGTGTGTATATCGTCTTCACTTTCAAATCAGCTCTGTTCAATGAAAAAGGAAGATGATAACGGTTCGTGCTTTTCCCATTTCCAATATAACCGATGGTAAGCATATTATTTCCCCCTTAGGCTCTTTTTCATTTATTATAGAAGAAGAATGTTGATCGTAAAGGATTTGCCGCCAAAATGGTACATTCAACCGATTATTTGTCAACATGGCGGGTTGTTTTTAAACAAAATGTTTATTTTATATCCTTTATCAAACGTTATTTCAATTGAACCGGAGTGAACCTGTTGAAAATACTGATGCAATTATCCGAAATGCAAAACTTTACACCAAACGAAAAAAGCATTGCATCCTATATTTTGCTTCATAAGGAAAGTATCCTGCACTTAAATATTCAGGAGCTTGCAAAGGCAACATATACTTCGCATTCCGCGATTAATCGATTAACACATAAACTTGGGCTATCTGGTTTCAAGGAGTTC
Organism: Paenibacillus sp. FSL P2-0322; assembly: GCF_037975315.1. Classification (NCBI taxonomy): domain Bacteria; kingdom Bacillati; phylum Bacillota; class Bacilli; order Caryophanales; family Paenibacillaceae; genus Paenibacillus; species Paenibacillus sp. FSL P2-0322. The sequence goes on from NZ_CP150243.1 coordinate 3,137,387, forward strand.
ATAATCAAACTTGCTCGGGAATTTCAGCAGAATACCCAGAACATTTCCAATGTAGACCCCAACTATCCTTTCGGTTTTGATGAATCCCCACTTCAAGTAGCGAAAGAAATTGCAGAATTAATGAAAGAAACGATTGAAAAAAACTTTACATTCATGGATGATGATTTATTGTCGCAAACAGCCCTACTGCTGGATCAAGCGAAAAGAATCTTTATATATGCGTTAGGTGATTCACAAATCCGTGCGAAAAGTTTCCAAAATAAATTGGTAAAAATAAACAAGTATGTGTTTATAGCCACGGAGCTGTCTGAGTGGGCTTACCATACGGCTAATCTTACGACACAGGATTGCGCTGTTTTTTTAACTTACCACGGAAAGTCGCCGATTTTTTTAAAAGCAGCACGGCATTTCGCACATGAAAATATCCCTTTTATCACAATTACAGCAACCAATCAAAGCGAATTGGCCAAACTCAGTAATATCTGTATCCAGGTGCCTAATGACGAAGTAAAACATGCCAAGATTGGTACATTTTCATCGCAGATTGCCTTTGACTATGTATTAAATGTGATCTATTCCTGTATCTATAAAATCGACTACTTGAAAAACATGCAAACCACAACACAATCGTTAAAAAATTCGCATCTCAATGACATGATGAATGACGTATAGAATGAATATAGCACTAAAACAAAAAGTCGCCAGTATGGCGACTTCATAAGCATATATATTGTTGTCTCCGGTCAAGGATCAACTTTCATCTATTGCTTTTCGAATATCATAATCATTGATATCGATATCTAAATCCATTCCAAGTGCCAACTTTGCCAGCTGATTTCCAATAAAGGGGCCCATGGTCAACCCGGATGCTCCAAGCCCATTTGCCGCTATAAGACCATCCCAGCCTGGAACAGCTCCGATCACCGGTAGAAAACCGGGTGTAAAAGGACGGAAACCAACTCTTACCTCCTGAAAAGTGCTGTTTGCTAAATCAGGGGCCAACTCTAAACCTTTATCCAGAATTTCCTGCATCCCACCTGCTGTTACTCTCGTATCGTAACCTTCGATTTCATTTTCGTGAGTCGCCCCTATTACGATCTTCTGTTTATCAAAAGCCAGCAGATATTGATCAGAAGGCGGTATGACTACAGGCCAAGTGCCTGTGTCTTGCCTATTAGAAACCTGCAAATGCATAATTTGTGCTTTTTGATAACTAACCTTAAAATGAATGCCCAAAGGCAACAGTAGTTGATTTGCCCATGCACCTGCACAAACAATGACCTTGTCATACGAGAAGCTTTGTGCACCGACCACTACTCCCGTTACATGGTCGGACTCATATTGAAGCGTAGCATTTCCTTGTATAAGGACCGCCCCGTTTTTTTGTGCTGATCGGACCAACGCATCCCGCAGCGCACGCCCATCTATTCGGGCGGCACCGCTAATATGAACAGAATGATAACCTTCTACTAACAAAGGAAACCGTTCATGGGTTTCTTTTTCATTTAGCCGGGTAATTTCACCGATTTCCGGTGCATCCGCTTGTCGTAAGTGTGCCCGCTCCTCCATTTTTTTGATTTTCTCCAAATCATCATGAATACTGAGAGCCCCCACTTGAGCATAGCCAGTTTCTGTTTCTCCCTCGCTTTTGAGTTCTTCAATCAACCCAGGGTAAAAACGCGCTCCCGCTTTGGCTAGTTGGTACCAAGCCTGATTGCGTCGCTGTGATAGCCAGGGACAGATAATGCCAGCAGCGGCATCAGTAGCCTGTCCTTTATCTTTACGATCTACAATAATGACATTAGCACCCATTTTTGCTAGATGGTATGCTGTCGATGCCCCCAGAATTCCTGATCCGATTACGATGACCTTCTTCATGATTACATCCCTTTCCTAAATCACTGTATCCATTATAGCGAATAGTGCATGAATGCATAAAGTTTGAAATTAATATTTTAAATCCTTATAAAGTTCTTAGAATTGATCTTTAAAGTAGTTGTCAGAACAAATGAAAAGGATGAACTGATATGGATAACATTATTTTACAGACTAAAAATCTCTGCAAAACCTTCGGACGACAACAGGCGGTGAACAACGTTACACTGTCTATTCAGGAGAATTCCGTCTATGGACTACTTGGCCCAAATGGGGCTGGAAAATCAACCACCTTGAAAATGTTAACCGGTATGCTACGCCCGACATCCGGTGAGATTTTATTTCAAGGAAAACCCTGGTCCCGAAAAGATCTTGCTCAGATCGGCGCACTGATCGAATCCCCTCCACTCTATGAAAATTTGACAGCTAGAGAGAACCTCAAAGTTCGTACAACGTTGCTGGGATTGCCTGATTCGCAGATTGATGAAGTGCTGAACATTGTTGATTTGACCCATACCGGGAAAAAGCGCTCGGGCCAGTTCTCGATGGGTATGAAACAGCGGCTGGGCATTGCCATTGCTCTCCTCAATCATCCCAAGCTATTGATCTTAGATGAGCCAACCAACGGACTAGACCCCATTGGTATTCAGGAGCAACGCGAGTTGATTCGCTCCTTCCCGAAGCAAGGAATTACCGTAATTCTTTCCAGCCATATTTTATCCGAAGTCGAACAAATCGTTGACCATGTCGGTATCATTGCCGGCGGCGTATTAGCTTATCAAGAGGCGGTCACTCCAGGACAAAGCCTGGAATCGTTGTTCATGCAGATTGCACAGGAATACCGAAAAGGGGATGAGTAGGATGCAGCAATATATAGCCGCCGAACATCTAAAATTAAAGCGTACCTTCACAAAAAAGTTGGTCTGGCTTGCCCCCATCGCTACTCTTCTTCTGTGTACCGTACTCATGGGGGGACGTATGCTCCAAAGCGCCAGCTACAATTGGTGGTATTTCATGCTGCTGCCAGGTGCCCTCACCTTAATGTGCTCAGGAGTGATCCAAAAGGATTGCAAGAAGCTGAAATACCGTGCTGTCCTCGGCATGGCTGTAGATTTGGCTCAGGTATGGTACGGTAAAATCGGGGTTTGCGTAAGACTCTTAATGGTTTCCTTTATTGTCCTATTTATAGGGATAACTCTTGGCGGATTCGTATTCTCAACTTCTGTGACACTAGCAGGAAGCGTTGCTGCAACTCTAATCCTCTTCATCACCTTTTTGTGGCAAGTTCCACTTTGCCTGTTCCTGACGGACCGAATAGGCATGTTTGCCACTCTAATTATTAATATGCTGGGCAACGTATCCTGCACCATTTTGTTCGCTACGTCCTCTGTGTGGTGGGCGGTCCCTTATGCTATTCCAGCCCGATTAATGTGCGCCGTCATTAAAGTGCTACCTAATGGGCTTGCCGTTCCTTCAGGAGATCCGCTTTTGGATAAAGGCGTGATTGTGCCCGGCCTAGTGATCACAATCTGCCTGTTTATAATTCTGTCGATACTGACGGCGATGTCCTTCCGCAAGCGGGAGGCTAAATAAGATGATTTCTTTTTTCCGCTATCTGAAATCCGATGTGCTTAAACTTAGAAGGCAGCCCTTACTGCTTGTGCAGCTGTTTGTGCCGCTTTTAGGCATAGCAATCTTTCTAGCCTATTATTCCTTTACTCCGTATTCACCGATTTCAAAGGTGGACGGCTATTTGCAGGTCTTGGCCGTGGTTCTTCCTACCATGATTGGTATTGTCTGCTCCATTGCTGTTGAGCAGGAGGCAGTCGCTGGCAATTTCCAGCAGCTATTGATCTCGCCAGTGAAGCTGCTACCTTTCCTGAGCAAGCTCAGCCTGCTCCTGATCTTGGGATTTGGCAGTGTGCTGCTTGCCTCCGGTGGCTTTGGGGCTGGCTATATATATCTTATGAGAGAGTCACCGTATGGCTTGAAGTTTTATGTGTTGGCTGCCTGCATTCTGTTTATGTCCAGTGTATTCCTCTATTTTCTGCATTTTTTCATTAGTTTGCGGTTCGGCAAGGGAGCTTCCATCGGTCTAGGCATTATGGAGAGTCTATTGTCCGCTTTGCTTCTTACAGGGCTGGGTGATCATAATTGGATATTCATCCCCTCTGCTTGGACTGCCCGGTTCATCACGATCTGGGTGCAATACGGTATAAACTCAGCAGTATCTATTCCTGAAGCTATACGGCTTGATTCGGGAGTCAGATATTGCGTAGTAGGGACCGTAGTCATCATGGTATTATTAGGATTATGGATTTGTCGTTGGGAAGGACACAATTCGTCGGAATAAAGACTAGAGTAAAGAAAGCAAGGGAAGTGAATTAAGCATGGCAAACTTGTTGGCCGTTGATGATGAACCCGCCGTTTTGGCACTCCTTCAAAATATTTTGCAGAAAGATGGCCATGTTGTCACGGTGGTCTCCGACTCCCCACAGGTTCTCACTATGCAGCTTGGAGCCTTTGACCTCATCCTGCTTGACGTGATGATGCCTACCATGGACGGGTTCACACTCTGTCGGGAAATTCGCAGCAAAATAGACTGCCCGATCCTGTTCCTCACCGCAAAATCCATGGAGAACGATGTGATGTTAGGGCTTGGGGAAGGGGCGGACGATTATATTGTCAAGCCGTTTGGTGCTGGAGAGTTGCGCGCAAGAATCAACGCCCATCTCAGACGGGAGAATCGTGAACGGCGTAATGTATTCTGCATCGGGGAAGTTCATTTCAATCTGTCCGGCAAGGAAATCACCGTTCAGAATGTTGTAGTCCCGTTTACCAAAAGCGAATATGAGATATGTAAGTTTCTAGCCCTGAACTGGGGACAGGTGTTCCCTAAAGAGCAGATTTACGAAGCTGTCTTCGGCTTGGATGGGGACAGCGATTCCGCCACCATCGTGGAGCATATTAAAAATATCCGAGCCAAGCTTGGCAAAGTAGAGGTTTCGCCAGTGGAGACGGTTTGGGGAATCGGGTACCGATGGAAGTAACCAAAGTACAGCAAGCATGCAAGACAACCAAACTACGAACCATTTTTCTGGGTTATTTAGTTATGTTCTGTATCGGGACGATTGCGCTCGCTCTGTTCCTGGTTCTCATCTTCTATGTCCTGATGTCTTGTGGGACCATTCTCCCCGCGAACTATGCTGAGAATCAGGTGCGGGCGGACAAGACAATCATTGAAGCTGGCAAGACCCTACAGCCGGATTCTCGGCAGAAACTGTATAAATACGCATCATTCACTTCGGAAGGCCGCCTCAATGAGGGAAACCTTTCTGAAAAGCAGGCTCAAACTGCTTGGAGTGTTACGCAGCAGAACGATACTGCTTATCAATTTCCCTATAACTATGTAAAAGTCTCACATCATGATAAAGTTACTGTGATGCGCTATTCTGTCTCGGCTCAGTTTGAACTTCCTATCCTGCGTCAATACCTGCCGAACGCGGAATTGTCCTTTTTTGCCGTGTTCTGTATCGCCTTTCTGGGGGGAGGTGCCTTGCTGGCTTCCTCCTTCGGACGAAAGCTGGCACGTAAGATGAGTGGGTTGCAGCAGGCCACCAAACAAATTCAAGCACAGGATCTGGACTTCTCAATCGAATTCAGTGGCGTGATGGAGATCGATCAGGTGCTGCATTCCATGGATAAAATGAAAGAAACTTTAAAGACTTCGCTTCACAAACAGTGGAATCTGGAAAGATCACGTCGCGAGCAAATATCCGCCCTGGCACACGATGTCAAAACACCACTCACTATCGTTCGTGGAAACGTAGAGCTGCTGTCCGAGACCGATCAGTCCGAAGAGCAAAAGAACTATACGGATTATATATCGGAAAGCACCAGGCAGATGGAGCAGTATATTAAGACTCTTATTGAAATTTCAAAAGCGGAAACGCTTGTCACCCTGCGGGCGGAAACGATGGATTCTGACTTCTATTTAACGAAAGTGAAAGATCAAATAATAGCCTTGGCTGCTGTCAAAAAAATATCTGTAGCATTCGCTGCATGTAACCTCCCTAAGACGCTGTATGCAGACCCAGTTCTACTTGAGCGCGCCATTATGAATGTTGCTTCTAATGCGGTAGATCAGGCACCTGAGTATAGCGAGATCCAGGTGATCGTAGAATCTGTGGAAGACGGCATTCAGTTCAGCATCTTAGACGAAGGCTCGGGCTTCTCTACAGAAGGTCTCAAACAGGCCGCCGAGCAGTTTTATATGGGTGACTCGTCCAGAAGATTAAGCGGGCATTACGGGATGGGCCTGTATATAACAAAATCCATTGTCAACCTACATGGCGGAAAGCTGATTATTGCCAACTCCACCCAGACAGGCGGCGGACAGGTAAGTATTAAAATTCCACTCAGGTCATTACCGATATGATCGTCAAATTTTTAAAAAAAGATCATCTACTATCTAGGTTAGTTCGATTTCATCAGGCATACGCCTCTTCCTTGTTCTATGCTTAAACGATATAAAACGCTACTGACATTTATATATCAGTAGCGTTTTATCATTTTGCATCGGAATGAAGACACTCCTGACACAACCAATGTCGCTGAAGGAGTTAAAACCTATGATCCAGCTTCAATTAGATGAGAGCAACATATCAAATATTGAATGGTACGATAGGCTTTACGATTACCAAAAAAAGATAGATCAGCAGCTGCAAGAACTTCAAGAAATTAAGGATATGATTGAATTGAAATTGCAAACCGGGCAAAAATTTGGCCATAACTTTTTGCCACTTGAAACCCAAACTTAATCAGTTTTCGATACCTGATCGCTCTGCTTGACCTAGTGTTTACACCAGGTTGTAAGATGTGCATTAGAGTCCTTCCTAGGATTCCACATCATACAAAAGAGGAGCTTAAAAACATGAACAATACAATAGCAATAGGAAAAACAGGATTAAAAGCATTTAAACTTGGTTTTGGAGCAGGTGTGGTAGGTAATTCAATGATGTATCCAAAAGTCGATGATACTCTAAGCCGACAATTAATTAGGACTGCCCTTGAAAAAGGGATCAATTTCATTGATACCGCATTTCTGTATGGAATGGGCCACTCTGAGGAGTTAATTGGTGAAGCCATCCGGGATTATGGTGGCCGTGAACATCTTGTAATTTCTACCAAAGATTCTTCTAATACCCAATTTAATCAAGGCCATCTGGAAGTCGACAACAGTCCAGATGCATTACGTAAGGCTGTGGATGACAGCCTGATGAGATTACAGACAGACTATGTTGACATTTTCTTTCTTCATTTTCCCGATAGCCGGACCCCGCTGGCTGAAGCTGCTGACACACTTGCAAAGCTGAAGAAGTCAGGGAAAATCAAAGCCATTGGCGCTTCAAATTTAAGCTTTGAGCAGCTTCAGGCTTTTAATGCTGATAAGCACTTGGATGTTCTTCAAGCTGAATACTCACTACTGGTTCGTCATGCAGAAGCCGACGTTATTCCTTATTGTCTAGAGCACGAAATTTCACTGATTCCTTTTTTCCCGCTCGCATCAGGTCTGTTGGCCGGTAAATATAAGAAGGATGATGTTTTTAATGACACTTCACGAATGAATAATCCTTTATTTCAAAAAGAAGCATTTCTAGCAAACTTGGAACGCGTGGATCGCTTCAAAGCATTCGCGAAAGACAAGGGTGCAGATCCTGCACAGATTGCGCTAGCTTGGCTATTAACGCGTCCAGCCGTTGATCTAATTATTCCAGGTGCAACCAAGCCTGATCAAATCGAGTCCAATCTTCAAACTCTGGGTGTTCGACTAACAAGTGACGAGCTTAAGCAACTCGATATTCTTTTCAATCAAGATAACTTGTTTACAGAGTAACAGTTTGTCATTGTTCTACATACACTTCCTAATACACAAAAAGGGTTCTAAAGTGAATACTCTAGAACCCTTTTTTGCAGAAGCATTTATTTTGTAATCGTAATTTGTTTGGATGCAGTATTATAGTTCACCTGATACCCCGAAAGCTCGCTAATCACTCGTAGTGGAACCAGCGTGTAGCCGTTAACAATAACCGGAGCTGTGATGTTCGTCGAATAACTCCGGGAGTTGTTTAACTCATACACGGCAAGGGTCGAATTCTTGACTTGAAGCACTACTTGTTTGCCATCTGTAGGTCGAGTCAGAATGATCTTTTTGGTCGCCTTTTCATAATTTACCTCGTAACCTATCCGTTCACTGATAAAGCGCAGCGGGACCATCGTCGCCCCATTTATGATTCGCGGAGCCTGAGCCATCGTCGTAGCACGACCATCGACATAAGCTGATTTAGCTCCTGGTGTCAGGGTGAACGAAGTTGAATATGAGGAAACCGCATTGTTAGGGTATGAGGACGTTGTACCAGAAGTTGTTGTTGTAGAACTCGTCCCGGATGATGAACTACTGGTACCAATCGCTCTATTGCGAATAGCTTCTAACCGATCCAGCAAATCGCTTTTACGGGTTCCGCTCGGCAGATCACTGATTGCATCTCTGGCAGAACGCCAGTCCGAGGCATTCAGACTGTTTTCTGCAATTCGCATCAAATCTCTCGCTTTCTCATAATTCGATGAACTAGATGACGAAGAAGAATAGTAACCATCCGAATCCGTGCGTTCTGATATCTTTACACCGCTAGATTCTCTTCCATTACTATTGACAGTCACGACCTTAATCTCATACCAGCGTCCTTCTCGCAAATCCGTGATTTTATAGGACTCAGAGCTTGTAGTTCCCTCATAATCTCCATCAACATATATCTTCACCTTGTCGGCTTTACTCGGCATATCGTAGGTGATTTTGATCCAGGTGTCACTTTTGCTATCTACTTCAAGATTGGACACTTCTGACGAATTGGAGGACGTACTGTCCGTTGTGGCAGTCAGTCTCACACCGGAGGACAATGCACCTGTGCTTCGCTTGGACCTAATCGTGAACGAATAGGCCTGCCCTGAAGAAAGATTGTTGAATGTATAGGATGTTCCTGATGAATCGGTTACCAGTTGCCCGTCCTTATACAGACTGACTGTACTAATTCCGCTGGGTCTCGTCCAGGAAACAGTGACGCTATAGTTATTAACTGATGTCACTGAAGCTCCTGTCACTTCGGGCACGGTATCAACGCTGAGCGCTGAGGTCGTAACCGGAATACTGATTCCTCCAGAGATGTTGCCGGATTTGTCAATAGTCTTGACCAGAACTGTATAATTTGTGGAGGCAATCAATCCACTGAACGTATAGGACGTCCCTGTAGTTCGCTGCACTTCCTTACCATTTAAATAGATGATCGCTTGGCTCAGGTCAGCATCCTTAGGCAATATGTAATTTACGGTAAAAGCGTTATATCCGACATTCGTCGCTGTCAGCCCGCTTACCTCTCCTGGAGGTGTCTTATCTACAGGGACATCAATGGAAGCCGTTTTGGCCTGTATTGTCGTACCTTGTGATTCATCTCCGCTCTTATTCACCGTCTTCACTCGAAAGGTATAGGTCGTATTCGGCTGTAAACCGCTCAACATATAAGAGTTACTTCTAATATTATCTACATACACATCGTTAGTGACACCAACCACTTTTACATGGTCGAAATTAAGGTCCGACGGATTGATCCAGGACAAATTTACTTTTGTTGTTTCTGTAGGAACCGCTGTCAGATTGCTTACCTCTGCCGGCGCGATATTCGCAGTAACCATTTGGCTCGACATTACTTTTAGCATTTGGTTGAGATAGGTGTTCTGACCATAACCTTTTGTTAACGTAGTCACTTTCGTGCCTGAAGTAACCGGCACATTACGACCTTGAGCGGTTGCTAATTTGGTATGTAACTGTGCTGTATTCAGTCCTGTCAGATTTGAGTTATGCCTCTCAGTCGGCAACGTGCTAGCCACTGCATCGGGGGCCAAAATGCCATATCCCGTATTTAAAATCAGTGTAGCCGTTGCGAACGGAGCCATCCATTGACGCAAACGTTTTTTATTCATGATCTATGCTCTCCTTGATACCAGTATGGAAATTTTATTTGTCAAAACTAATAAGTTAAGCTTATAAACCCTTCTGCTGCCATCCAGCTTTTAAAATTCACACTATAATGTACACACGTTCATTTAACTGTTATCGGAATTTGCATACAAAATGTTTAGACTTCACACTAGCATTTTTACTGATAGGGTCGCGCAAACAACATATGCTAAGCCTTCGAACTTGACCAGCTTAGTGTTTTTTCTTACTCCAAGCCATCTTTCTAAGCCCTATTGTTTGTTTCAACAATTTAAACGAAATTACGATTATCGTTTCCGGGCACGCTAAGCTGTGGTACGTTGGAATCAGCGAAATGAAGCATTTGATGGGAGATACTTCAGTCATGTGAAAGCTCTGACATAACCTTGGGGTTCAGCTGTAAATATTCGATATATCGTAACTTTCTACCGTTTAATAACATTGCATTATAGGATATATTAAATTTTAAGCAATAGGAGAAGGAGGTGTATTATGTTCAAAAATGCCTTTAAGATGTTTGGTGTCATTGGTAATATTGAAGCGATTTCATATCTACTGCTTGTGTGTATCGCTATGCCGCTTAAATACGCAGCTGGAATGCCGCAAATGGTAAGCTGGGTGGGTATGATCCATGGGGTACTGTTCGTGGCTTATGTCATAGCTACTGTGGTCATGCTGATTCTGCGGAAAATAACGCTACTGCAAAGTCTTGCAGCCTTGATTGCATCGCTGTTGCCGTTTGGCCCCTTCATTTTTGATCGTAAGGTGCTTAAGAAAGCCGAAGCACGTGCCAGTCATACCAGCCCGATAAAAGCTACATAAGCATGTACAAGGGAAAGTGCCAACACAATAACGCGGCTTTCTCTTCCCACTCATGCAGCAGTATACAAAAACAACCGATGGCTCTAAACCACTCGGTTGTTTTTGTATACGCGAATTGTAAATTGTTACTTTCCCACAGCAGTAAGGGAGACCCTAACTTTGTCATTCTTTTCGTCCCTTTCTGCTATATTTATGTAATCACAACAACTAATCTCTCGGGTAATTTACACTCATAATATCCATAAAAGGAACTTTTTCTGTTTCTCCATTACTCTCCACATGAACCTTTCCCGTTCTCGGGTCCATTTTAACGATCTGTCCGCGGGTTGTTTCTTGGCGTCCCCATACGGTCAATACGATTTCGGATTGCTCACGTTGTGCTTCTACAAGCTGATTCCCGATTTCCTCCAGTACAAATTCATCCCGAGTAGGCCGTTTGGCTACCTTCGCTTTTGCCATTTGCTATCACCCTTCCTTTCGTGCAAAATCAAAATCAAATTCATTCCATTTTACCATACTTTTCATCATTTGGTGCTGGTAATGTGAGTAAAATTACGTCTCAGAACCACTAAAAAGCCAAGTTCTCAAAAACGAGAACATCGGCTTTTTAAAGTTGCTTGTTGGAGCTCATTAGGAGCTATTGAAAATCGAAGAGACAGGATTATTTGACCAACTGTGGAATGTAATCCACGATATTATAAATAGGAGCACTGCTCTGTTGCGTAACAGCCAAAATTAATGCACCTTCGAGCATCGAAATGATAAGTACCGCCAGACTGTGTGCCTTTTCTTCTGTCCAGCCCGATTTCTGAAGACGTTCCATATAAATGCGCTGCCAATCTGCAAATGTATTCACACAAGCATGACGTAGCGATTCGCTAATACAGGAAGTTTCCGCAGCAGCCCAGAAGCCAATCGGCATGAAGTCGTTAAAGCCGGTACGGTCTGCCTCCTCAGCTGTATTACGAATAAAATTCTGAATGGCTAGTACAGGATTATCGTTTTCGTCCAGTGTCTGTTTTAATTTTTGCTTAATAAATTCATTCCCTCTTCTTATGCACTCCAAAGCTAATTCTTCTTTACCACGCGGAAAATAATAATAAAGTGAGCCCTTCGGTGATCCACTCTCCGCAAGAATCTGATTCAGTCCAGTTGCGTGATACCCCTGATGAAAAAAGAGCTTCGATGCAGTTTGTACGATATTCTCGTATGATTCAGGTTTAGCAGCCATATACAGCATCCTTCATTATATATTATTTATAATTTACTTTGACAAAAAAATAACAACATGTTTATTATATATAGACCGATCGTTATAATTCAATACCCATTAATTTATTGGAGGAACAAAAACAACATGAGTACAAAGAGTCAAACGAGTTCACCCTCTGAACCCAAAACGTTCAAGGTGCTACCTATTATGATTGCCCTGCTCCTTAGTGGCTTTATTGGAATGTTCAGTGAAACGGCACTTAACATTGCACTGAATGATTTGATGCAGATTTTGCATATTACAACTGCAACAGCCCAATGGCTGACGACCGCTTACCTGCTGACACTCGGTATTTTAGTACCTGTATCGGGATTGCTGATTCAAACCTTTACGACAAGACAGCTGTTTGTTACATCGTTGCTGTTCTCAATAGCTGGTTGCCTCGTTGCTGCACTTTCACCTACTTTTTCAGTGCTATTGATCGCTCGTATTCTTCAGGCCATTGGTACAGCGCTGTTATTGCCGTTGATGTTTAACACCATCTTGATCATTTTCCCGGCTGAAAAGAGAGGCGCGGCTATGGGGATCATCGGATTGGTAATTATGTTTGCACCTGCGGTGGGACCTACCATTGCAGGACTGGTACTGCAAAATCTGTCTTGGCACTGGATCTTCTGGATTTCTCTTCCGTTTTTGGTTCTCTCGCTGATTTGCGGTATTTTATTTATGCAAAACGTTTCAAAAACGACCAAGCCCAAAATTGATCTTTTATCTATCCTCCTGTCTTCCATTGGCTTCGGCGGTGTCGTGTTTGGTTTCAGTAAATCCGGAGAAGGTGGCGAAGGTTGGGCTAGCCCGATGGTTCTGCTTCCTGTGATCGTCGGTCTGGTATCGTTGATACTGTTCTCTGTACGTCAATTGAAAATGAAGCAGCCAATGTTGAATTTGCGTGTGTTTAAATATCCAATGTTCGTTATCGGCGTTATTATGGTATTCCTATGTATGATGACGATCCTTTCTACGATGCTGATTCTTCCACTCTTTTTGCAAAAAGGGCTGGCTCTGTCTGCTCTAACAGCAGGTTTGGTACTTCTGCCTGGTGGGATTATCAACGGTCTCTTGTCTCCCATTATGGGCTCCCTATTCGATAAATTTGGTCCCAAATGGCTTGTTATTCCAGGCCTTGTGATTGTGGCCGCTGTTTTGTTTTTCCTGTCCGGCATTACAACAACTTCAACTCTCGTACTCATTATTGTGCTTCATAGTTGCTTGATGATCGGCATTTCCATGATTATGATGCCAGCTCAGACAAACGGCCTTAACCAGCTCCCTATGGATCTATACCCAGACGGAACGGCCATTATGAGCACGCTCCAACAAGTTGCTGGTGCTATCGGTACAGCCGTAGCGGTAAGCATTCTCTCGAAAGGCATGGACAGCTATTTGAGCCAATCCAGTATGCCTGAATCCGTAAATGAAATGGCTAATGCCATGGCAATCGGATCACAAAATTCATTTTTCTTTGCGATGATCATCAGTGTGGTCGGTTTGATCCTTGCGTTTTTCATCCGCAGAGTTCATGTTGAACATGGCACTGCCAAAGCACCCATGCATTAATTCATAAATTTTTTTCCATCCCAAATTAAAAATATCTAAATATACTTAAAGGCTGCTAACCATCTCACTATTGGTTATGCAGCCTTTTTTCATATGAATTTACATACACATTCATCAATTACATATTTACAAAGCTCCTTCATTTGGTTACGATATGATTTATGAATTAAAGCGTAAAAATTACGATTACTATTAAGGAGGATTCCCTGTTGTTTAAGTGTTCGTATTTTAAACTATTTATACCTGCGGTGATTGCGGTGATGATGGCAGCCTGCGCTTCATCTCCGTCAGCTTCACCCTCTCCATCTGCTGCACCACAAGATAAAAGTGTCACCTTATTGTTCAATGTGCAAAGCCCTTCTATAGATCCTCATTCAGATGTAAATTACACAGCTGTTCGTGCTGGAGTAAGTGAAACACTGATCAAAGTGAACAAGGATCTTAAGCTGGAAGCTTGGCTTGCAGATAAATGGGACAGCAAGGACGGACAGCACTGGACCTTCAACATCCGATCAGGTGTGAACTTCCACAGCGGTAAAGCCGTCAATGCCGCTGCTGTCAAAGCCTCCTTGGAAAGATCGCTAAAGCTCAATCCATCGGTCAAAAATGCGCTACATATCCGTGATATTCATGCGGATGGACAGATTTTGACCATTACGACAGACAAGCCTTTCCCGGAATTTGTGTCCGAGCTGGTTCATCCGAATACCGCTATTATAGACACCACAGTTACAGATGACTTCCCATCAGGGACGGGACCGTTCAAGGTCGCCAGCTTCCGTGCTGGAAGTGAACTGAATTTAGATCGCAATGAACAATATTGGAACGGTGAAGTAAAGTTGAAACATGCTAAATTCATGTTTAACGAAGACGCCAATGCACGTCAGCTTGCTTTTCAAGCCAAAACTGCTGATATTGTGTATCGCCCGCCAATTGAAAGTCTGGAGCTATTGAAAGCTGATTCTACCGTTAAGGTTGACTCGCTTCCTAGTTTGCGAACGCATCAGCTTATTTACAATATGAACAATAACGATCTGAAAAAGACGGCTGTTCGTAAAGCATTTGATAACCTGATCAACCGGGATGAGATCGCCAGTGGTATCATGTCTGGTCAGGGAACCCCTGCTCAAGGCCCGTTCTTGTCCGACTTTCCTTTTTCACCGGAATATATTACGAAACAGTTTGATTTGAATGCTGCCCGAGAAGGCTTCAAGCAAGCTGGATATACAGTACAGAACGGTAAAGTTGCGAACCCCGACGGCAAGCCGCTTCATCTTACATTGCTAACTTACCAGTCGAGAGCGGAGCTTCCACTCATCTCTCAGCTTATTCAGGCTAACGCTAAAGAACTTGGCATTACGATTGATATCCGTCAGGTTGATAATATTGACGAATATCTTGCCGCTCATCAGGATTGGGATTTAGCGACTTATAGTAGCATTACAGCCCCGCGCGGCGATGCAAGCTATTTTCTGAATGCGGCTTACATGCCTGAAGGAGCACTGAATTATGGGCGTGTGCATGTACCGGAACTCACGGGTATGATTTCACAGCTGAACACCACCGTGAATGAGGAAGAACGCAACAAGCTGGCGCTGAAGGCTGTCACGCTGATTGACCAAGAAAATCTGCAATCCTTTCTGGTCCATCCAAACAACGTAGTGGCCTATCGCGATTACGTACATAACTGGGTAACTAGCCAAAGTGAATACTACTTGCTGACCCAGGACCTGGATGTGAACTAGCATGTTTAAATCCATCGCCAAAAAGTTTCTTGAACTGGTTTTGTTCTTTCTTATTCTTTCCTTTGTGAGCTTCTGTCTGCTTAAGCTTGTTCCGGGCGATCCCGTCCGGAGCATTCTCCGAGTCGACGATGTAGCTGTGTCCAATCAGCAAATTATGGATATGCGCAGCCAACTGGGGCTGGATCAACCATTACCTGTGCAATATGGTAAGTGGTTGGTTCAGTTGCTTCAGTTTGATTTTGGACAATCTTATTTAACCCATCGTCCAGTATTCACAGAGTTTATGGAAAAACTGCCTTATACACTGCTGCTGACCGGAGGGTCTCTGTTCATTATGCTGCTAATAGCTCTCCCGTTGGGAACGATGGCGGCGCTCTACCGTAACCGCTGGATTGACAGAGCCAGTCGTGTGTTTGCCTTAATTGGCTCCTCGATTCCCAGCTTTTGGCTGGGGCTTTTGTTTATTGAATGGTTTGCAGTTAAATTGCGCATTTTGCCGTCTATGGGTGAAGGAACCGCTTTTCATTTGGTACTGCCTTCTCTTACCTTGGGATTGGCAATGGCGGCCGTTTATGTACGAATGATCCGCGCAAGTCTGATTGAAAGCTCGGGGCAAGACTTTATCAAAGCGGCGCAAGCGCGTGGAATCAGCCCCATCCGCATTTTTTTCAGACATATGCTCCGTCACAGTCTAGTTCCACTCATTACGGTATTCAGTGAGAGTATAGGCAGCCTACTGGGAGGCACAGTCGTGATTGAAGTGCTATTCGCCTATCCAGGGCTGGGCAAATGGATTGTGGATGCCATTGCAGCAAGGGATTACCCCATTATTCAGGGCTATACCGTATTTATGGCTGCATTCATTGTATGTATCAATATTTTGGTAGAGCTGTCCTACCGTTGGGTCAATCCTGAAATCGCTTTGAAGGAGAAACGTTTATCATGATAAAATCCGTACATGCGGAAAACAGGCAGCTCACCAGAACGCGATTGTCCAATACATGGATCGTGTCGCTCTCCATCCTGCTCATTCTTGCAGCAATTACAGTCGTTCCGTTTCTTGCTCCGCAAGATCCGTATCGTATCCAGATGGGGAATCGACTACAATCGATCAGCGCTACACACTGGCTGGGAACAGATCATTTGGGCAGAGATGTACTATCGAGAGTGATAGCTGGACTTCGGACGACTGTCGGAACCAGTCTATTGATTTTGGTCGTTTCGCTTGTTGTCGGGGTCCCTCTTGGTCTGCTTTCAGGGTTTATTGGAGGCTGGATGGATCGTGTATTCAAACGGGTGGTCGATGCCTTCATGACATTACCTGATTATATTTTTGCCATTGTACTGAGCGGTTTGCTCGGACCAGGCTTAGTAAATCTTATTTTCGCGGTGACTGCGGTAAAATGGGTTGGTTATGCACGCCTGGTGCGTAGTACCGTTCTGGCTGAAAAGCAAAAGGATTACATTTCGTTATCCATACTGGCGGGTACCTCCTCCCTGCGGATTGTCATGCGGCATATTCTCCCCCATGCAATTGGGAATGTTCTTGTGCTGGCTACGCTGGATATCGGCAAAATCATTTTAATGATTGCCTCCCTATCTTTTTTGGGCTTAGGTCCACAGCCGCCAATTCCTGAATGGGGTACGATGCTGAATGAAGGACGAGCGTATTTTCAAATGGCTCCCCATCTGATGCTTGTTCCAGGGATAGCTGTCGTGCTAACAGTGCTACTGGCGAATGTATTAGGAGACAAACTGCGCGACCGTTATGATGTTAAAACCCGGACAGAGGAGTGAACTGGCACATGCTGACTATTGAAGGCTTAACGATTCGGACAAATGTAAAAACGATTGTAGAGCAACTGAAGCTTGCCATTCGTCCGGGGGAATGGTGTGCTCTTGCCGGCGAAAGCGGTAGCGGCAAAAGCATGACGGCGTTCGCTATCGGCGGCCTCCTCCCCTCTTCTGTTACAGCGGAAGGAATTATTGCGTGGAAGGACAAGAATTTGCTGGATCTATCCGCTAAACAAAGACGTTCTTTGCTTGGTAGTGAAATATCTTACATTTTTCAAGACTACCACGGGGCTTTCACCCCCTTTCTGCGTGTGGGCAGCCAACTGGACGAGCTGATGCGCGCCCACGGCAAACAAGATCGCAAGGCACGTAAGCAACGCTGTATCGAGGTGCTGGAGCGCGTACAGCTTCCCGCCGAGCGCGTGTACCGCAGCTATCCGTTTCAGCTCAGCGGCGGTCAATTGCAACGGGCAGCTATTGCGGCTGCACTACTACTGGAGCCGAAGTTGCTTATTGCCGACGAGCCTACAACTGCGCTGGATACGCTCACAGCTCATCGGGTGCTTCAGCTCATTGACCAAATCCGGACGGAGACGGGTATTTCCGTCTTGTGGATCACTCATGACCTGCGTCATGTACGCAAGTATGCAGATCGAATCGCAGTGATGCGCGAAGGTTCACTGGTTGAAACTGGTGAAACGCAAGCGGTGCTGAACCATCCGGCCCACCCGTATACTCGTCGTCTACTGGCGGCTATTCCGCCCCTGTCTCCGGGCGCTCCAGCACGTTTGCCTTACAACAGCACTGAAGAACAGAACGCATTGGAAAGGAGCGCTTTACATGAATAATCAAGCCGCCTACGCTCAGCAGCAAGACACGTCTAATGCTGTCGTGACCGTCTCCGGTTTGACGAAGGCTTACGCTGGAGGTAAAACGGTGCTGCAAGATGTTGCTCTGTCGATCTCCCCCCGAGAATGTCTGGCTATCGTCGGGGAAAGCGGCAGTGGGAAAAGCACACTCGCTCGCTGTATTTTGACATTGGACCCGTTTGATCAAGGTGAGCTTAGACTGGATGGACAGTCTATCCGTGGGCTAAAGCGGAGCGAATTAAAACGGATTCGCAGCAGGCTGGGTGCAGTATTTCAACATCCATCCGCGGCTTTGAATCCCAGACTAACCATCCTGCAATCCCTGCTGGAGCCACTGGACCAGCTTAAGTACTATGTTCCTTCCTTTATGGCGGGTAAGTCCTCAGAACGTCGGGATACAGCAGAACATTTGCTTGAGATGGTAAAGCTTCCAGCCAGCTATCTGGACAAGTTTCCACATCAGCTCAGCGGTGGGGAAAAGCAGCGTGTAACCATCGCACGTGCCATCAGCACAGAGCCGGATTTTATCGTATTGGACGAGCCAACAGCAAGTCTGGATGTGACCACACAAGCCACCATTTTGAATCTGCTCAAAGATTTGCAGGATGAGCTAGGACTGGCTTATCTGTTTATCTCACATGATCTGGCGGCTGTGCACTTTATGAGTGATCGAATCATGGTCATGAAAGAAGGCAGTGTGCTTGAGCATTTTCCCAAAGAAGCATTATTTCATTCGGATCGCCATCCCTATACACAATCATTACTGGAGGTTTTTTCAACATGTTGCCTTCCCACCGAGCCTATCTTGCTTTAGCTATCCCTTTAATTATTTCGACGATTACAACCCCGCTGCTCGGTGCGGTGGATACAGCTGTAATCGGTCATTTAAGCCATTCCGCGTATTTAGGCGGTGTAGCGGTGGGCACTCTTATTTTTAATACTTTATATTGGTTGTTTGGCTTTCTGCGAGTCAGCACATCAGCTTTCACGGCACAAGCCGCAGGGGCACAAAATAACGACCAGGGCATAGCTGCTCTCATGCGCCCACTGGCCATTGCTTTACTCATTGGTGCGGTATTCGTTGTGTTACAAAAGCCAATTCTGCTGGCTTCTCTCCAGCTAATTCATCCGGCGCAGGATGTGGCGGCGCAGGCAGCGATTTATTTTAACATTCGTATTTGGGGAGCACCTCTAACATTGGTGAACTATGTGCTGCTCGGCTGGCTGATGGGATTGTCCCGTGTGAAGGCTACATTATTTTTGCAAATTTCAATGAACGTAATCAATATGGTATTAGCTATTGTATTTACACAGATCATGCATTGGAATGTCACTGGTGTGGCAAGCGCTACTCTGATTGCAGAAATTCTTGCATGTGTATTGGGTCTGGTCCTGGTGTTCCGCTCATCGATTTGGAAAGAATGGAAGCAAAGCGGACAGATGAATTGGCGAGGTTGGTTTGGAGCTTCAGAGTTGAAAAGTGTCATGGCAACAAACCTTGATCTTATGATCCGTACAGCCTGTCTGCTGACGATGTTTAATCTGTTTACGGCGCGCAGTGCGAGCTTTGGAACCGATCAGTTGGCGGCGAACGCTATTTTGTTGCAGATCCATTATATTATGGCTTACTTTTTTGATGGGTTCGCCAACGCCAGTAGCATCATGACGGGTCAGGCTCGGGGTGCCGGGGATCGTAAAATGCTACAAAAAGTTATTCACTTGTCCTGGTTCTGGACACTGGTGACCAGCGTAGTGACGGGAGGATTGTATTTCGCACTGAAAGAGCCGCTTATCTCACTATTTACGGATAATGCCACAGTGATTAGTCTTACAGGCCCTTATAATGGATGGCTTGTGGTCTTTCCGCTGGCAGCCGGACTGGGACTGGTATTCTACGGTGTGTTTACGGGGATGACGGTAACGTATCCGATCCGTAATTCGATGCTGATCTCATTGCTCTGCTTTTTGATCGCTCTCTTCTGGTGCGTTCCCCATTATGGGAATCACGGACTTTGGCTATCCTTTATCGTATTTGCACTAGGACGGTCACTGTTTCTTGTAATCTATTTACCTCGCTTGCAGAGGATATAGCAGCACCTGATTTACATCGCTCTCAAAAACAAAGGATGTCCCATCCACCATGTACGTGGTGTTGGGACATCCTTTTATTATATATTCATACGGCTTTCAGGTTAGAGTTTGCAGATACCTCTACTCGCCTTGAGGAACGGTCAAGCCCAAACCTTCGGCTACACGACGTCCATATTCAGGATCAGCTTTATAAAAATGACCGATCTGACGCAGTTTGATTTCATCACTTTCTACGGGCTTCATCGCATTTACGATGTTTCGGACCAGACGTGCACGCTCTTCTTCACTGAGCAAGCGGTACAGGTCGCCTGGCTGTGTGTAGTGATCATGATGATCGTAGGCTACACTTTGCGCTTCGCCAGACACTTCAAAAGGAGCAATTTTGTGCGCAGGTGATTCTTTGGGTCCACCGAGACTATTAGGCTCGTAATAAACAGATCCTCCGCCATTGCTGTCACTGCGTAATGCACCATCGCGTTGGTAGTTGTGTACTTCTGCATGCGGACGGTTGATCGGCAACGAATTATGATTTGCACCTACACGGTAGCGATGTGCGTCGCCGTAGGCAAACAGGCGTCCTTGCAGCATTTTATCCGGGGATGCTTCAATTCCAGGAACAAATGAACCCGGAGAGAATGTCGCCTGCTCTACCTCAGCAAAGTAGTTCTCAGGATTGCGATTCAGCACCATGCGCCCAACCTCAATCAGCGGATAATCCTTTTGAGACCATACTTTTGTCACATCAAATGGATCAAAGCGGTACGTATCTGCATCTTCTACCGGCATAATCTGCACATGAAGTTTCCATGCAGGAAAATCACCTTTTTTGATGGCATTAAACAAGTCTTCTGTATGATAATCCGGATTTTCACCGGCAATTTTCGCAGCCAAATCCACATCAAGATTTTGCACACCTTGCTCCGTTTTAAAATGATATTTCACCCATACTGCCTGTCCTTCGGCGTTGACCCACTTGAACGTGTGACTACCGAAACCATGCATATGTCTAAGTGTAGCTGGAATACCGCGGTCAGACATAAGGATACTTACCTGATGCAGCGATTCAGGAGATAAGGACCAGAAATCCCAGACCGCATTCGGGTTTTTCAGATGAGTTTGGGGATGACGTTTTTGCGTATGAATAAAGTCAGGAAATTTAATGGCATCCCGAATAAAAAACACAGGTGTATTATTGCCCACGAGATCATAGTTGCCTTCTTCTGTATAAAACTTCACCGCAAAACCACGCGGGTCGCGTACAGTATCGGACGAGCCCAGCTCACCCGCCACAGTCGAAAAGCGAATAAACATCGGTGTACGCTTGCCCACCTCAGACAAGAAGCTTGCTTTTGTAAATGCAGACAAATCATTAGTGACTTCAAAATATCCGTGCGCCCCTGCACCTTTTGCATGAACGACACGTTCCGGCACACGCTCCCGGTTAAAATGCGCCAATTTCTCCAGCAGATGCACATCCTGAATTAGTGCGGGACCCCGTGAGCCTGCTGTGATCGAATTTTGATTATCTCCAACAGGAGCGCCCCAGCTTGTAGTCAGGTTCGTTGGTTGGTTACTCATGATTGACATCACCTCTTGAATGAATTGGTTGACTATGTGCCTTTCACTATAAATTGTGCACAAACAAAAATCAATACTTTTTTATAATTATTATAATCTAGGATTTAGAATTAGTTTAAAATCATAAACAAAAAAGCAAGCCCCATAAGGCTTGCCGTATATGCAGTATTGTATTTATTTACTAATAGGTATGCTTCAATTTTCACGTTCTGTAATGATTACTTAGATCGCTTCTCGAAGTTTTGCCATGGAGGCTTTCAGACAATATTCATCTAGAATTCATCATAAAATCATAAAAGCAGCTGCTTCCTATCAAGAAAATCCAAGATGTCCTGAACCGACTGAATTACCTCCCGACCTTCAGTCGATACGATTAAATCCGGTTCCAGCGGTACTTCATAGGGAGCATCAATCCCCGTAAAATGATGAATTTCTCCGGCACGTGCTTTCTTGTACATTCCTTTTGGATCGCGTCGCTCACATTCCTCCAAGCTGCACTGTATATAAATCTCATAGCAACCTTCCTGCTGTAAAATGTCCTTTACCATTTCACGATCTTCACGATAAGGGGAAATGGTGGCGCAAATCGTTAGAACACCCGCATGTGCCATTAGCTTTGCAACTTCAGCAATACGGCGGATATTTTCTTTACGGTCAGCGGGCAGGAAACCTAGATTCCGATTTAAACCGTGCCGAACATTATCCCCATCCAAAATAAACGTGTGTATGCCTCGTGCGTATAACGCTTTTTCAAGTGTGGAGGATACCGTTGATTTTCCCGAACCAGACAGGCCAGTAAACCAAAGCACCGGACTTTTATGTCCATTCAAAAGCTGACGCGCTTGCTTATCAACATCGGACACATGCCAGGTTATATTCGAAGATGGATTCATTCAGCACCTTCCTTTTTCATGAGATATTATAGTAAACAGTTTTTATGCACAGCTCAAGCTTCAGGATAGAGCATTTTTAAAGCTGTTTAAAGTACGCTGCTCTGCTTTATGATCCAACACTGCAAAAACAATCCGGTCAAACAACAAGCCATATCCTTCATCTACAAGTACTTGCTTGAACCAGAGGGCAACCTCTTCCGGCTTATTGCGGAATACTCCGCAACCATAGGCTCCCAGCACAAGATGTTCTACGCCGTTTTGCTTAGCCATTCCAAGAATGTAACGAATCCGCTCCAGCATCACTTCACCAATCCGATTCACCTGCTCTGGTTCCCGTTCTCGCACAACTCCAGCATTTACAGCAGGTGCGGTCAGGAAATCGACTTGATACGGCTTCTCCAACAATGTCCCCTGATCATCCCGAAATACCGGAACTTCAGGCGAATAAATCATATAATCTGAATAAAAACAGCTCCGCAGCTTCCGATTATGTCCATACATCTCTTCCATTTGTGAAATGCAAGGATACAACGCTGACGAACGAGCCAAGCTTTCTTCTTGAGCCTGGCTACCTCCGAGAAATCCACCTCCCGGGTTTTTGGCTGATGCAAAATTCAAACACGCCACGTGGGCCAGCTTCTCCTCTACCTGGAGTCTGTATGCCGCCTGTAACGTGCTTTCTCCCGTAATTTCCAATTTTGCAATGATCGTCTGTTCGTCTATACGGGAAGAAGGCCCCAATATACTTTTTATTCTTTGCTCTGCCTCTTGTTTTACAGCTACCAGCTGAGAAGGTGTATATAACTTCGAGCCTGTGACCGCATTTCCTATCTCTTTTGTCATATTTACTTGAACCAGTTTGATATTCGTATAATTCCCATGTTCCAAAATGGATAGTGTTTCCTGCGCCATATGCGATCGGGCATCCCGGTTGCTCCGGGAATTCATTGTATTTTTCATGATGACTATTCCTCCTTTTGCAATACATCCTCACGTAAATTTGTCAATATTTCTCCTAGCCAGTTCGTGCCACGCCATAGCTTGCGGTTCCGTATACGAGCATCGCTCTCAGCTAAGCCTACACCCCAAATGGTGTCGGTCGGACTAGCCTCAACCAGAGTGGTTCCTTTCGTTTTAAGCAGGTGCTTGAGCAAATTCGGATTTTGTGTAAACTTGGCGTAATTACCGTCATATACAAATTGCCGGCAATTGGCCTCCCACAAGGATTGGTCAAATCCGCGCACACTGCGGCCCCGGGCTTTTTGCTCCCTTGGGGTAGGGGCTTGCATAATTTTCAAGGCCGCCTCTTCATCCCCAAAAAGCTGTGCTTTTTTCAACATCATATATTGCTCGGCACAGTTAAACTCCAATCCATCCACGACAAAATCAGAAGGATACCATTGCGAAAATGGCGAATGACTGCGATAAAAAAATGTAAACTTTTCCATGAAGATTCCTCATTTCATATTCCTTATGCTACATAAAACGCGACCGAGGCTTAAATCGGTATAACTTGGACGGACGATGTCCAGCCGCCTTTCTATACTCATTGGTTTCTTCCACGAGATCAGCTATTTTGCGACGAAAAGCTGCGGCCAACAGCTCCTTACCTAGAATAATTTCATACACCTGCTGAAGCTCACTCAGTGTAAATAGAGCTGGCATCAGGTGAAACGCGATATCTGTGTATTCTATTTTGCTGCGCAGACGCTCTATACCGTACGCAATAATTTTGGCATGATCAAAAGCAATTCCTTGTGACTCCAGCACCTCTCGCTTGATTTCAATGGTTCTTCCCTTAAGAATTTCAGTTATTTTTACTTTGGCTGATAGATGGATGTCCCCATGCTTCAATGTGATATCAATGTCTTGTTCCCATGTGTAACCTTCCGGCTGCTTCGTCCGCGTCTCCTGAGCTACGCTGTAATCCAGCTCAAACCATTGGGCATCAGCGGCATCATCCCCCGCCTGTACCTCCAAGGAATCGTGGTCCACCAATGCCATGTAAGCGCAGCTAATTACCCGCATACGAGGATCACGTGCCACATCTCCCCAAGTATATAGCTGCTCCATATAAATCTGATCCACATTCGTTTCCGTTTTAAGCTCGCGTCGTGCAGCCTCTTCCAGACTTTCATCTATACCTACAAAACCACCCGGCAACGCCCATTGCCCTATATAGGGATGCTCCCCTCTTTGGATCAAAAGAAGCTGAAGGGTCTTCTCCGGCAGCTTCCGGTAATTTTGTTGGAGCTGATCCATTACCGTAAATAGCAGCATATCTACCGTTACGGATGGGCGCTCATATTCATTCGCATCATACAGGGCCAAGAACTCCTCTTCCGTCAAGCCACTGTGATTATGTTTCGATCCATCTGTCACTTGCGTCACCTACCTGTTCATATATGAGTCATTTGTCGCTTTTGATTCAAAAGTGACGAATGCTTTATGTAATTTTTAATTTGAATAAGTTGATAAAAACAAAATGTTAATATCAATACAATAATATATAAAAAGCGCTTCGTCAATAGGGTGTATAGACCTATTTTTCATCGTTTGATAGTACTATTAGACTGTTTACTGAATTTTACTTGTTGCTTATTGTCATATCATGTATGATGTTTTGGTCAATATAGGAAATACAACATACTAAACACGTAGGGAGAAGATCTAATTGACTAACCAGTTTAACCCGCAAAACATTCAGCAAGGAGCACCATCCAGGCCAGCCCCTGTTTACCCGCCTCCTGTATCATTCAAGGAGTGGATGATCAGTTTACTTTTGATGGCTATACCGGTAGTTGGACTTATTATGCTGTTTGTGTGGGCATTTAGCGGCTCGACTAATCCGAGCAAAGCTAACTATGCTAAAGCAGGCCTTCTTTGGGCCGCTATTGTAATCGTGATCTATATCATTATGGCTGTTGCTCTGTTGCCTGCTATCATAAGTTCATTGAATTCAAGCAGCTACTATTGATTCCAAGTACATAGCAAAATAACCTTCTGATGAATCAACCTGATACATCAGAAGGTCTTTAAACTAAACTGCCGATCCCATCGGCAGTTTTTATTTGATCACTTTTTGCTTTACTCCTTTATTCTCACAGCATAACGATTCATCATTCCCGGCATCCCCTGAAAATCAAGTTTGCCATGGGCGATCAAATATTGAATCCGGTATTCCAAAAAAGTATCGCTTCTTGGCTGCGACCACTGCGTTAAAGCTTGACCTATTATTTTTCCGGTGTTCACAAATCCCAGATTATCCGCTAACTGTATCTTGCTAATCATATCCAGCAAGGCCTGATCCAAATAATCCTCCGGCACATGGACAATACGGTCATTGTCCCATAATCTCAGGACACTATCTTGCTCGCTAAGCTCCAACCACTCCCGTTCGTATCGACGTCGGTCTTCCATACACACCACATAAAGTTCATCTTCACTTCGCTTAATGAACCGTTCGATTTCTTTCGAATGCACCACGCCCATGGATAAAGGGAATGGACTCTCATTATATAAATGATCATCCGGCTCCCGCTCCAATGTATCCGTGACATTAATGACCCGAATAGGTGTAGCTCTTTTGCGCAAGAGATATAATACAAAGCGTAATCCGACCTGCTCGTCAGCATTAGAGCCACACCAAATCGTGATCGACTTCTCATCTGGAATTTCACTTAGGGTAACCATCATCTGTTCAATACGGTGCTCCCAATTGGCGTAATGGAAAAACTCATAATGCATCATCCGTTCAGCCAACCAGCCGTGACGGTTTTCTTGTCCTTCTAATGTTTCCAGCCTCCACAATGGTCCTATGGAAAACTGATCATTAAAAGACAGCACGATACTCTCAAGCCGCAATCCTGCACCCGAAAGTCCTCCCTTCATCGAGCCTGCGGCAGACTGAGAAAACAATAGATGCACATGCCTCTCCCGGGTGCGCTCATGCTCCAGACGCTCATTTCGGCTCGTTTCCACATCATTTGCCCACTGCTCTAATATAGGATTAGCCCATTCAGGATTTTTGTCTGATAAGGCTGCAACCTGCTCCAGTACACTATGTACAAAACCTCTAAGTCTTCGACCCTTAATAACCTCATCGTAGTCTTCATCAAAATTCGGTTCATTATGAGATAACAACAAGTCACTGCCTCCTTTTATCTAATTCAATTCAAACTTGTCTTTCGACCAGAAATATCTTTAGAATAGGCGTATAGCTATCACTTCTTACTCTACAATAAAATACCACAGATTGCTTACTTGACTGGAGGAAAAGAAATGACATCGGAGTGGCAGAGATTACAGACCAAACTGCCGGAATGGGTAGAACAAAGCCGTCATGAGTATATTCATGGCAAGGTAGCAGCATATATTCCCGAACTGTCCAAAGCACCAGCCGACGCGCTGGGTGTTGTTGTAATGAACGGTGCGGGTGAAACCGTAGTGGCCGGGGATACGGAAATCCAATTTACGATGCAAAGTATCTCAAAGGTATTTACGCTCATTCTGGCCTTGATGGATAATGGAGAGGACGTTGTCTTCTCTAAGGTGGGTATGGAGCCTACCGGAGACCGTTTTAATTCCATGCTAAAGCTAGAACTAGTTGAGCCGGGCATTCCGTTTAACCCACTGATTAACGCCGGAGCAATCGCAGTCTCCTCTCTGATTCGCGGGAACAGTCCAGAAGAGAGATTTGCCCGTGTTCTCCAATTTTTCCGTCTGCTTACCCACAATGACACATTGGAATATGATCAGGATGTCTACGATTCAGAATCAGCTACAGGCCATTTGAACCGTTCCCTTGCTTATTTTCTAATGGAAAAAGGAATTTTAAGAGGTCATGTGGAGGATGTGCTTGAAGTTTATTTCAGACATTGTGCTGTCAAATTGAACTGTGCTGATTTAGCTCGTATGGGACTTGTATTAGCTTACAATGGTCGAGATCCAGTGACAGGTATACCGCTGATTCCCCGCCGCTATGTACAGATCGCCAAAACATTTATGACGACATGTGGCATGTATGACGCCTCAGGGGAATTCGCCATTCAAGTCGGACTACCTGCCAAAAGCGGCGTATCAGGCAGTATTATGACGATGGTACCCGGACGATATGGCATTGGACTGGTTGGACCTTCTCTGAACCGTATGGGCAACAGTACAGCTGGTGTACACTTGCTGGAGAAGATGTCTCGGGATTTGGACTGGAGCTTGTTCTAAGTATACGAAAAAAGGGTATTCCCAGCCTTTACGGCTTAATAGGAATACCCTTTTTTGTTACGTGCCTTCTTTGTTACGAGATTTGACCGTTAATCAGTTTAATTTGAATGCGGAACGGATCAGCTACATACTTGGCGCCCTCGCGTTCTTGCACTCCATAGCCTGCTGCCTCTAAACGAGCGACAATGGCATCCAGTTCCTTCTGATCTGGTACGATCAATTCAAAATAATCCAATCCGGCAGCGTGCTCTGGAGCTGGTGGTGCTCCTTCACCTGCCCATATATTCAAGCCCATATGGTGGTGGTAACCACCTGCGGAAACGAACAAGGCTGAAGAGCCATACCGGCACGTAATGTCAAAGCCAAGCACATCGCAATAAAATTGCTGTGCTTTGAGCAAATTAGACACATGGAAGTGGACGTGCCCGATTACCGTTCCCTGCGGTAGTCCCTGCCAAGGTAGATTTTCGGAAATCGCAACCAAGTCTTCTGCATCCACGGGATCTGTTCCCATCATGTAAAATCCATTTGCATCCTTTTTCCACTGATCACGGGGACGATCTGCATAGATTTCGATTCCGTTATTATCAGGGTCATGGATATATAGAGCTTCACTTACATCATGGTCTCCCTGTCCGATTTCAATCTCATGAGCCAGCAGATTATGTAAAGACAGGCCCAGAGCTACACGGTTTGGGAGAAGAATAGCAAAGTGATATAACCCGGCAGCAGATTGACGCGGCAGAATAACTGCATTTTTAATATAGTTAAGGATCAGTAGCGCATGCTTCCCATCGACAGTCAATTCAGCGGTATCCGCCGTTTGACGCAGCAGCTGAAAGCCAACGACCTCTGTATAAAATTGAATAGAACGCGCCAAGTTACTAACCTTTAATGAAACCTGCCCGATTTTGGTGTTGTCATGAATATGTGCTGTCATGAGATTTCCCTCTTTCTACATGGATTGGAGGACTAAAGCTAATCAAAAATTATTGTTTGGTTGACTCACGACGGCTGAACAAAGAATCCAGAGACAATCGAGTCGTTGGAGCAAATACCAGATGAAGAGCTACCAGAATAAAAGCAATATCCAGCTCATAGCCAGCGCCTTGACCATTCCCCATCAACCCGCCGGACAATTTTGCTGTAAAAATGGCGCCGATCAAAACAATAACCAAAAGCCCAGATACATAGCGAGTGAGCAATCCAAGAATCAATGCAATCCCACCGACCAACTCAATCACCGCAACGACATAACCTAAAAATCCTGGAACGCCAATGCTGGAAAACCAGCCTGCTACATTACCCAACCCCATTTGGAATTTAGCAATTCCGTGTGCCAAAAACAAAATTCCCAGCGCCACCCGCATAATTGTAGAAATGTTTTTGCTTGCTGAACTCATGTTTATCTCTCCATTCTGTTTGTTTATTACACTCATACAAGTGCATATGAATAATTAATTTATATTACTAATAATTTGGTTAAAAAAATAATACTGTCTGAATCTCTGCCGCACCACATTAGTGTGAATCAAACTCGAATTATTAGTAATAGAAATAATTATTTTGTAGTGTGAATTTATCATAAGAAACTGTAGTCTGTCAACAAATTATTTGGTATGATAAATAATAAATTAGTATACATTATATTCCCTTAAAGGAGGAACGCTCTATGGGTATAGGATGCAACATACGCGCCGCTCGTAAACGTAAAAATTTATCCATCCAGCAAATATGTGAACGAACCGGACTATCGCAAGGGTTTATGAGTCAAGTAGAAAATAATAAAACCTCCCCTTCCATCGCAACACTGGACAGTATCGCAAATGCGCTTAAGGTTCCCCTTGCTTTTCTGCTTCTTAAAGAAGAGGAACGGATGCAAGTGATTCGTAAGGACGAGCGTCGTAAAACGTTATATGGTAAAAACAACCTCCAGGTCGATCATTTGGGGGGGCAAGGAAACGTTAAAATGATGCTGGTGGACATGCCGCCAGGCTCATCTACAGAAGAGGAGCATGCTCATGCGGGGGATGAGATTCATTTTATCTTGGAGGGCACGGTATACGTGGAGCAAGGCGAGGATTCAGCTACTTTGGAAGCAGGAGATTCCTTTAGCTGGAGGGCAGCTATCCCCCATTATGCCAAAAACGTGGGTGAAAACAACGCCCGTATCCTGATTTCCGTATTTCTCGAAGCAGAAAATGACGCCTAATAGGCTTGATCACAGGGTTCTTGTCATAGACCGCAAAGTAGATATTAATATGTAAAATATATAGGCCGAATAAGGCTTTTTAATGTTTATTTTTACCTAAACTAACAGTATAGGTAAAAATATTACATATATAGGGAGAGACAGACATGAAGAGGAGTTGGACAGAAGACGAGCTGTTAGAACATTTTATTTTGGTTAACATCGAGCGTAAATTAATCGGTAACAAAACTGGTGCGAGCCGTCTTGGTTTTACGGTGTTATTAAAGTATTTTCAGCATGAGGCTAGATTCCCAACCAAAAGAAGTGACATACCAAGGCCTGTTGTTGAGTATATTGCAAAGCAACTCGAGCTGTCTCCTGATCTATTCGACCAATATCGTTGGGGAGCTGAAGAAAGGAATTACACCTACCATAGAAAGCAAATTCGAGACTTCTTCGGTTTTCAGGAACTTACCCGTAAAGATAATGAACGTTTAGAACAATGGTTAGTAGAACAGGTTCCATTTACACATGATACAGACTATTTAAAAAACCAAGCATATAGTCTTTTTCGCAAGTGGAAAGTTGAACCACCTTCTGCCGGGAGATTGAACCGAATAATTGATTCTGCTATTGATACCTTTGAAAAGGGTTTCTACCAAGAAACCTATCAGCAATTATCTTCTAAGACATGCGCTCGATTAGATTCTTTATTAGACTCCCATGATAAGGGGGAATCTGATGAAGAGGAAAGGGACATTTTAGCTTTTCGGCACCTACTTTCTTCCCCTCGTAAACCAAGTGTCAATACAATGGAGATGGAAGTTAAGAAATTATTGGCTATTCGACACCTTCAAATTCCAGATGGTTTATTTCATCATTTGACTCCAAAATTAATAAAGAAATATCGGCTTCGTGCAGCTACTGAGACAGTAACAGAATTGCGTGCACACCCAATGCCTATTCGCTACACCTTACTTGCTATTTTATTTTGGCATCGCCAAGCTGAAATCATCGATTATTTAGCTGATTTGTTAGATGAAATCACGCTTAAGTTTGGAAATAAAGCAAAGAATACAACCCGTAATGAAACAGTGGCAGAGTTAGAAAAAGTACAGGGGAAAAATAAACACATTCTCAACTTATTAAAAGCAACAGTTGATCATCCAGATGGAATCATTCAAGATACTTTATATCCAATCGTAAGCTCTTCCACCATTCGGGATATTATTAAAGACATGACAAGAAACAACCGAGAATACAAAGAAAAAATTTATATAAAGATGCACTCTTCCTATCGAGGGCACTATAGGAGAGCTCTCTGTGATATCCTAAAAAACCTTACGTTTAAGTCTAATAATCTATCCCATCAACCTATCATTGAAGCTCTTCAACTTATTCAAGAATACAGTGAAAGTGGTCAGCGTTTTTTTGCAGTTGGGGACGAAGTTCCTATTGAAGGAGTCATTCAGCCTAAGTGGAAGGATATCATTATTGAGGAAGATAGCAAGGGGATAGAGAGAGTTAACCGAATTAATTATGAGATTGCTGTTTTACAATCCCTTCGCACGCGATTTCGGTGTAAGGAAATCTGGATTGAGGGCGCTGACCGATATCGAAATCCTGATGAAGACCTGCCCCAAGATTTTGAAGAACACAAAGAAGAATATTTCCAAGCGCTAAAAGCGCCACTCGATGTAGAGCCTTTTATTTCGGACATTATACAACTGATGAAAGATAAGCTCTATTTACTGAACCAAGGCTTTGAAGATAAGAGCAACGATAAAGTTGCGATTACCAGCAGAAATAACAAGGGATGGATTCGTGTTACCCCGCTAGAAAAGCAGCCCGAACCTCCACATTTGTCTATGATTAAACAGGAGATCAGAAACCGTTGGTCCAATATCAACCTCTTAGATTTATTAAAAGAAACAGACTTTCATACTGGATTCACCAAGCACTTTAAAACTACAGCGGACCGGTCTATTTTAGATGAGGAAACGATTCAACGTCGGCTACTTCTCAGTCTATTTGGATTGGGAACAAATACAGGTTTAAAAGCTGTCTCTGCTGGAAATAACCAAGATAGCTATCGTGAACTTCAGTATATCCGTAATAAATTTATTCATAAAGATCACTTGCGAAAAGCCAATGCAGAGGTTACCAAGCAAATCATTTACCATCGAATAAAAGAGGTGTGGGGGGAAGCTACTACCGCCTGCGCTTCCGATTCAAAACATTTTGGATCGTGGGATCAAAACCTTCTTACTGAATGGCATCCTCGTTATAAAAGACATGGAGTCATGATATATTGGCATACAGATCGCAAGTCAGCATGTATCTATTCTCAGCTTAAAACTTGTCTTTCCTCCGAAGTTGCAGCCATGATGGAGGGTGTTCTTCGTCATTGTACAGACATGGAAATAGACCGAAATTATGTAGACACGCATGGACAAAGTGTCGTTGCTTTTGCCTTTTGTCATTTGCTTGATTTTAAGCTGATGCCACGCTTCAAAAATATTGGCTCTCAAAAATTATATCGTCCTGAAGCCGGAATGAATGAGGAATATCCTCACTTACAACCTGTATTAAGTAGGCCCATTAACTGGGATCTCATCCGTCAACAGTATGAGCAAATCATTAAGTTTGCGACTGCTTTACGGTTAGGAACTGCATCAGCAGAAGCTATTTTAAAGCGATTTACGAGAGATACGAAGCACCCGACTTACCAAGCTTTATGTGAGTTAGGGAAAGCGATAAAAACCATTTTCTTATGTGATTATCTGCATTTTGAGGAAGTTCGTAGAGAAATCCATGAAGGACTAAATACCGTTGAACATTGGAATTCTGTTAACAATTACATTTTTTATGGAAAGAATAGCGAAATTCGGTTCAATTCTCTAGAAGACCAAGAAGTATCTGCATTATCGCTCCAATTGCTTCAAAACTGCTTAGTTTATATCAATACTTTAATGGTTCAAGAGATTCTCTATAATAACAATCAGTATTGGTTAAAGAGGATGACTCCCGAAGACTTTAGAGGATTAACACCTTTATTTTATAACCATGTGAATCCATATGGGACATTTAAATTAAATATGAATAAGAGAATTCCAATCAATCTAAAAATTTCATAAAAGTGTTGCTTTGAAATAAAGTTTGATCAAAAACACCTCACAAACTCGTATTTTTTACGGTAAATAATAAGAATCCACTTTGAAAAAAAGATTGATCAAAATGGATTCTTATTCTACAGATTTAAGTTTCGGTTTTATAAAAAAGTTTGATCATTTTCTACCTTTGATACTCCACAATCGCGCCCTATAATGGAATAACTAAGATGCTTATATTAGCTGGTATAGTTCTATAAGAACAGTAAAAATTTAAACCTGAAGAGCTTTTTGTAATGATTTTTTCATTGCTTCTACAAAATTCTGACGTGTCTCTTCAGATAATTCTAATAAGGAAAGATAGGGATTTAAATCTTCTAATTCGACTAATAAAAGCTCCCCTTGTTCGCTTCGACAGGCATCAACTCGTTGAATCCCCCAGTCAAGATTATTCCAGTCGATGAAACGTTTAGCAAAAGCTAAATCTTCTTCCGTAGGTACATACTCTTTCAATTCCCATCTTTTATCTTTATCCGGTGCATAAAGAGCATACTGAAATTCTTTGTTGATAAAATAAAATGAGACTTCATATTCAAAATTGATAAATGGTTGTACCAATGTATTTTTCGATTCTGAATTAACTTTTTCACTCAATTCATCTTTCGTAACAAATTCCATCCCGATAGAATCTGCTCCATCTTTCGGCTTTACGATATACGTGTCTACATTAGGGAGTTTATTTAGGGAATCAAGCGTATCAATCGTTGGAATAACAGGAAAATGAGCATTTGTTAGTTCTATTAAATATTCTTTTCCGTTCATATCAGCCTTCCCATCAAACGAATTATATGTGTTTAAATGTTTAGAAACAATTCGGTTGCGGAACGCTTCATATTTGTCTTTAAAATTTGCGACTGGACCTGCATTTCGGAAAACAATTAAATCAGCATGATCTTCAAATGCTTCGATATCGTCAGGATGACAGATGACCAAATTAAAGGCTTCTCTAAGTTTAGAAGTAAGAAATAAATCCTCTTCATAATAGTTTCTTCCTTTTGCTTCATAATATAAATCTGTTACAAATAGTAGCGTCTTCATTACGCCTTCACCTGCTTTTCTTAAATTCTTATTGTAAAAAAAACATCCTAAAAAAAAAATCCCGTCTCAGTAAGAGACGAGATTGAAACTCGCGGTACCACTCTTGTTTAATAAAATGTTTGAATAACACTTTATTACCCTTTACAAACGTACAATCATACGTTGTCCCTTGTAACGGTGGATACCGATAAAGCTTACTAAACATTCGGCTTTACTTCTCAGAGATGATTTTCGGTTATTATCTGAACACTGGTTTTCAGCAAAACACCAGCTCTCTTTGGAACAGAAACAATAACGTGCTCTTTCTCTTCATAGAATTTAAATAAAATTAGATTAATTAGCATTATTATATATTAATTCGAAAATAAAACAAATGGTTATTTAAGGAAGTTAATTGGATTTCTTTATACAATTATTTGCTTCTACACTTTAATTTAAATATCCAATTCCCTTTAAAAGTTTTGCTCCACAATCTGGCCCTTTAACGGAACAACTATGTTGTCACTCAACAGTTCCTTAATTCACCTTTTAATTCAGATGTACTTTTCAATTCACTAAAAAACACCCCTTAGATAATCTTATCCAAAGGGGTAAAGCATCGTAACTTTTTTGCAAACGGTATAACTTTCATTAAAACGGTACATCTTTTTTATAAACGGTACTTTGTTTCAAATCTACACCTGTTTTTTAAATTATAAGATATTCTAAAACCTTTGAATACCGTAAATTTCCTTCTTTTAGTTCAATAAAAAGAAAAAAGAGGATTATCTCACCATCCCCTCTTGTATATCAGGCTTTTTTATTTCTGGACCCTTTATGAAAACTCTTACATTTATAAAGGCTAATAGACCGAAAGTTCCGAATGTTACCACGTTTAAAGTTACCCGTAATTTTTAGCTAACACTAACTAGACAAGCCAATAATCATCTAAATGGTGACATCAATAAAATTAAGCTTTGTACTGTCGTAGGAATAGTAGTTATACGTAATCTTCTTCTTGTCTAGGATTCGCATTACATTGGTTTTGTCCTGCTTTTTTACCCATAATTATCACCGATCTGACTGTTTAAAAGGTTTTAATTCCTGTCTCAAAAACAGTGGACAGTCCTCTATTTTTGAGACAGGCTTATGATTCTATTTGGAAATTACTTTTTACGAATGCAGATGGAATAACTTCGAAATAATGATCCATTCACCGTCTAGTTTAAGTAATTGCTGAAAATCAGTGTATGATTCGCCATATGCATCATTCTCTAAACTTATACGAACAGAAGCAATCGTTCCTTCAACATCTAGAATATCAACCCTTGATTTAAGATCCATTGCAGGACCAGCTTTATCCATAAAGTCCCATAAGTTTTGAATAGGTCCTCCTAGAAAGCCATCAGTTGTATTGTAACCGTACATAGTTGCATCTTTATGAAAAGCTTGCTTTGCTACTTCTTTGTTCCCTGAAATAAGACCTTCTATATACTTATTCACCACTTTAATAATCTCATCGTAATCTTTTATTGCTGTTTTGCTCATTTTTCCTAAATCCCCCTTAAGTTATAAATAGTCCGTTTAACGATAATAAAGTTTTCTAACCCAGGCTCGTTTTATTTAATTAGCACATATAAAAGCTATTCTTATAAATTCCGCAAAGCATCTGATATAGGAGTTTTACCATCGCTCATTGTGATGACTTTTTCGATGGTATTAGGGTCTTGCAAACTCTGAACTAACGTATCCACTACATTTTCTATAGAATTTTCACCAGGATAATCAATATTGACATCTATTTTTCCAGATCCAGGCTCCTCTTTTAAAACACCAGGCTGTAATATTGTATAGTCTAGCTTGGTATTATTAATTAGCCAATGATCAGCAAAATGTTTAGCAATATTATAATTTGTTAAATCTTTTAGAAAAGACTGATTCCACTTGTCTTGATTTAGGGCAAAAACTGAACTAAGCATGATAAATCTTTTTATTTTCTTGTGCTCAGCAGCGCGCATCACTTTAACAGCACCATTTAAGTCAATCTTCAATAAATCTTTTCCTTTAGAACCAGCTACAAAGAAAATAGCTTCTGCATCATACATATTCTCAGCTATTGCTTCAGGGCTCGCTAATAAATCTATATGAACATAGCGAACATTGTTCGAACTGCTTGTGAGGTTATCCCTTCTAGTTCCTGCGTAAACAAAATGTCCGTTCTCAACTAGTTTATCAACAAGATGTGAACCTACTCGACCATTAGCTCCTACTACTAATACCTTCATGAAAAAACCTCCCCAAAAATGAATTTAAATGAGTATTTATCTTATAGTGATAAAAATGATATTAACATGGTCTGACCATATTGATATTATTTTACTCTATTCAATTTAAAACAAACTATAAGTGTAAAAACTTATTGTCTAATTCTTATAGACAAAATCAAGTGGGGTAAATTACCTCTCTTTTCTTTCGTAATCAGAAGTCTTTCTTTCAAATTACCTCATTACCATTCCTGTGCTGTAGGTGTGACAATCACATCATTAATCATGACGTTCGCAGGCTTATTAACCACAAATCCAATTGTTTCAGCTACATAGTCTACGTCAATAGCTACCTTATTTAATTCTCCCAGTACAGATTTTACATCTTCATCTGTCACTGTATCCTGCCAATTAGTTGCAATGACACCTGGTGAGACTAAAACAGCTTGAATATTATGTTTGACCGATACCTCTTTACGTAGACTTTCGGTAATTGCTCTTACTGCATACTTCGTAGAACTATACACACCATGACCTTCACCAATCGCATGACCGGCAATAGAACCTACATTAATGATTTGTCCACTTCCTTGTTTCTTCATATGAGGTAGGACCGCAGCTACTCCATACAGCACACCTTTTACGTTAAGGTCAATCATCGTTTCCCATTCGTCTACATGAGCGTTATCCCACATGGAGAACAACATCATCCCTGCACTGTTAATTAACGTATCAACTCTTCCGAATTTATCTACTGTAAAGTCTACGAGAGATTGAACGTCTTCTTTGACGGTAACATCTGTCACCTTGTAAGAAGCCTTCCCCCCTTCTTTATTGATTCGCTCTGCTAGATTTTTTAGTTTCTCTTCATTTCTGGCAGCTAGAACGACAGAAGCTCCATTCTTCGCAAGATGAATCGCTGTTGCTTCTCCAATCCCACTTGAAGATCCTGTAATAATGACTACTTTGTCTTGAATATATGACATCTTTTATACTCCTCCTTTAGGTTTTTATCTTTTGTCATTTCAACTTATCTTCTAAAACCATCTGCGTACTGTGTAGGCACAGTCGTTTCTTTTTTTAATGTAGCTGCAGCTTCTAATGCCCAATGAGGATTTCGTAACATTCCTCGTCCAACAGCTACAAGGTCTGCCTCCTCATTTCCGATAACAGCGTTTGCCAATGCAGGGGCATCCAATCTTCCAACTGCAATGACCGGAACATTGAGAGCTTTTTTAATTTCTCGAGCTAGTGGTACTTGATAAGCAGCATGCGTACCAGGTTTTCCCCAAGCAGCAATAGGACCTTCACCACCTGAAGAGATGTCAAAGATATCTACTCCTGCTTTTTGATATTCTTTTGTAAACTCTATACTTTGGTTAATTCCATATCCACCTTCTACATATTCTTTAGCAGATATACGCATCATTAACGGCATATCTTCTGGTATCTCAGCTTTGGCTGCTTCAATAATTTCTCGGCCAAACTTAGTTAGATCCTTTCCATACTCATCATTTCTTTTATTTGTTAAAGGAGAGTGGAATTGATGAATTAAATATCCATGAGCACCATGGATTTCAATTGTGTCAAATCCTGCTTTTACTGCGCGCTGTACGGCCTTGCGAAACTTTTCTACCATTTCTTTCACTTCATCTGTTGAAAGAGCTCTAGGTGTTTTTGAATTTTCATCAAATGGAATAGCAGAAGGTGCAACTGGCACAGCAGCATCTTCTGCTTTACGTCCAGCGTGAGCGATTTGAATACCAACTTTTGCTCCATAACGGTGGCAAGCTTCTACAATTCTTGCTAAAGCAGGGATTTGCTCGTCTGACCATAATCCTAAGTCAAAGTCTGAAATACGGCCATCAGGCTCAACATCTGTCATTTCAATCATAATAAATCCAGCTCCACCGATCGCTCTATTTACATAGTGCAGGTAATGCCAATCCGTAGCGATCCCATCTTTATTTTCAACCGAATATTGACACATTGGAGACATCACAATACGGTTTTTTAACTCCAATCCTTTTATCTTATAAGGACTAAATAAATGTTCCATGATAAAAAACTCCTTTTTATTTAAATTAAATGCATGACACATGCATATAATTTAACGCTAAATTTTCTCCATGTCAAGTCAAAGTACTCCATCTGAAAAATGAGTACTTTGACTGATTAGGAATTTTTATAACTCTTCTATTAACTGTTTCATTAATCCTTCAACATTAACCGTAGAGAGATATGATTTTAGTATTTCTCGGAAAGAAACTAAACTTCTTTGTAGTTTCTTCTCACCTAAGTCAGTTAGGCGAGTATAGGAACCTCTACGGTCATCTGTACAAACATGCTTTTCTAATGCACCACAGCTGTTCGCTTCCATATTACCTACTAGCCTAGAAAGCGCACTCTGACTTAAACCGATCATCTCTTGCAATTGCTGTAATCTGAGCTTTTTGTCTGGTGCTTTGGAAAGGTAGTAGAGTACGTAGAATTCTTTTAAAGATAAGCTGTACTCCGCTTGCAGGACATTCTCCAATTCTTTCTTTATTTTATTTTGTATAGAGTCTATGGTTAACCAATGATCCATAAAATCATGATTAGTATTCATGATATTCCACCTATTCTACATTATATTATTGCGTTCTAATCAGAATATATGCACAAACTGGTACGATATCTAAACCATGTTACATAATAATTCTTTAACATATAATTTTACCAAAGTGAAGTGCAAACAGTCAAATTTCTACTACTGAATGTTAGGTACCTGAATGTTAGGTACCTAAATGGGTATCCAAAAGAAAACAACCTATGTGTAAAATATCCAATTTAACCACCAAGTGTTATTCAATTATCTGGCCCTTTTCTTGAATAACTAACGTGTTTGAGAGGTCATTTAATCACCTTCAAGCACATACGACATCTCTTTTTTTACAACTACATTACCAAAAACCATGCCCGCGTTTCCACGATTGATCAGAACCTAGACAGACAACTTAGCATGCTAAAGGAATATGGCTGCGAAAAGATAATTGATGAAAAATTCACTGGTACAGTGAAAGACCGTCAAGGTCTGCAGAATTTAATGAATGTGATTAGGGCAAATGATATTGTTGTAGTAGAGAGTATTTCACGTCTGGGTCGTAAAACGCTCGATATTTTAAGTATCATTCAAGAATTTGAAGATATAGGAGTACAATTTGTCTCCTTAAAAGAGAATATGGACACACGAACATCAACAGGAAAGGCTATGTTTCAAATGATGTGTGTGATTGCTGAATTGGAACGGAATCTCATCGCTGAACGAGTAAAAGAAGGATTGGAAGCAAGTAAGAAGCGTGGGAAAAAGCTTGGAAGACCGAAAGTCGACAAGGATAAAATAGCCTTGGCCCTACGAATGTATGACAGTAAGGAATACTCTGTAAAAGAAATTATAGAAGGCACTGGTATTTCACAAGGTTCTTTATACAGAGCTATTCAGAAGCGGACCCTAGAAACAACATAAGGAGCATACACTTTGCTCCTGTTTTCTCATATCATCTCTCCACTTATCTGCTACTTTGCGGTCTATGACAGCAACCCTGTGACTAGGCCTAATAGATACTTAAGCAAGCATGAAGCAACAAAAGTACAAATTCCATCTAAAAAAGCGCGTACCGGGAAGTATCTTTACTTCAACGATACGCGCTTTTTAAATTTTCCTTACTATTGCTGCTCTTAACTTATTCCATCGCCTGCTGGGGCATCTGTACGCGATTCCCACGGCAGCTTGAAGGTTTTCATAATTTGTTTGGTATTAGCCGGGAGTCCAGTTACGGGATCACCCGTAGTACCCAGCAGTTCTTCTTTATTTAGCGTGGTAATCCGTCCATAATAAGTAGTGCTGCTGTCTCCCCATCCTGTAGTAAACTCGTAGATCAGCGGCTTATTTAGCTTCGGATAAGTTCCCCACTGATTTTTGGCTTTATTCACCATAAAACGCTCCAGCGGATCGTATTCCATTGTAAATGTTTTATCAAAGGGAGCACCCACATACCCTTGATAGGTGACAACTGGAAAACCGTCCTTCACTTCAACCAGATTCAGCACACCCCCACCTACTGTAAAATAGCGCAATGCTTCGCCTTGAGGGAACATATAGACACTGGATAGAAGCTCAGTGTTAGGATTATGTGCTTCTATATAAGGATGGACAGTGCTGCTGTCTAAACGGATTAGCGCTTCGCGTGCTGTCGCCAGATCTCCCTCGTATATTTCTTCTTTTAATTTACCATGAATCTCTGGCTGGTCATCAGTCTCCGTTCACTTAATGAACTTATTCATTCCTAATCTATCTCTTTTTGGCTGCGTCAATGTCTCCAGGATTCAGACCTTCCCATATGTTCGGGATACTAACAGTCTCTGGATGCTCAAATACGAGAAACGCAGTCGGCAAATACCGCTCTCCGTATTCAGAAGAAGGCTTGTTCACAATGGCATTATCCTTGACTAGCACCGTTGAAGAACCTCCATCCAGATTAGCACCGATAACCGCTCCGTGTTTAAGCAAAATATTTTGCATATCATACAAGTTGGCACCAATACTGTACCCAGGCTGACGACCGTCGATGGTCACGAATATAATGGCCCCGTCTGCTCTTTGCCCCATTGCGGTACGAGGAGCAATTCCCCACCCCTCGCTTGCATTGCGAATCAGACCTTTCCCATTCACGATTAGGCGTGGTTGAAAAGTAACCGCTTCTTGCACATTCATTTTGGACAACTCGGACAACGAATAGTGACCAGCTATCATTTTTCCCTGCTTATCAATACCTACGATTTGAACAGAGGCATTTTTACCCATATCATTGTAGTATATCTCACCCTGGGAAATGACAACGCCAATCGGTTTAAAACCATTCCCATTCCAGTTGGGGTCGGCAAAGCCACCGCCATTTACACCAGCAACAGCTCCTAAACGCTCGACCATACTAGATACCCTTTCTCCCCGGCCGACCTTGGCAGGAACCCCGAGCCGGATTTTAGTGGGGTCATGCACTGTCATAACATAGCCATGATAGTTACGGCCCGATACCTCTTCCACTTCAACCAGCGGCGTTTGTTGTACTTTGGTCGGTATCAGATCAGGTAGATTGATTGTATGTCTGTCCTTCTCCTCACCCATCGCTTCAAAACGGGCCGAATATTCAGCCACACGTTTTTTCGCCTCTGCTTCACCGATAAAGTACTTCGCCCAGTGACGATGTTGGGTCGTGATCAGCGTATCGGCAGCCAAATAGCGCATGTCCTTGCCAGATGACGTTAGGAACAACCACGCACCACCCCCTATTCCTGCTAACAGGAATACAATAAAAAGTCGCAGTATAAAGCGACCGAATTTTCCTTTTCGTTTCTTTTTTCTATTTTTCTGCCTGCGAGCTGCTGCACGCTGTGGCAAGACTTCCGGTTTCATTCATCATCTCTCCTGTTATTGGTGACTTCTATCTTATTCATCACTATTGCCCATCAAATGATCCGTAACGATAGGCAGCGACATCTAACGACAATATCATAAACTAATTTTGTAGAATGATAGTGTCAATTTTTTAACAGATTCATCCACTCTGAAAAAAATACAGGAAAAAGTCCTCCACATGAATGTGAAGGACTGTAATTAAGAGTACCCTACGCTTTTTACGGAGCAGCCTCTGGTTCGAGTAGCATGAACAGTTCTTTCATCTGCTGACGCTTGAGTTTGGGACTAAGCACATACAATGTATCGCCAGGTTCAATCACCGTCGTGCCTCTCGGGGCAATAATTTGCTCGTTCCGAATTATGGCTGTGAATAAAATATCTTCAGGCAACTGTATATCCTGAATCGCTTTGCCCGCTATCGACATCCCTTTTTGTACCTGAATGTGGTTGATTTCCGAAGTGGTTTTCCCCAGAGAAACTAATTCCAGCAATGAAGGAGACGATGTTTCGTTAGGGTCCATCAAGCCAAGCTTCACCGCTAGCCACGAAATAGTTGTACCTTGAATGATCGCAGAGGTGAGCACGACGAAAAATACAACATTAAAAAACAAGGGTCCTACATCCATCTCATCCAGTAAAGGATAGGTTGCTAGTACAATAGGTACCGCCCCCCGCAGTCCTGCCCAGGATAACAGGGTCTTCTCGCGCACAGAGTACCTGGAAAAAAGCAAGCTTAGGAACACGCCTATTGGACGAGCCACGAGCATGAGGATGAAGGAGAGCGCCAAGCTTTGCCACGCAATGCCCAGCAATTGATCAGGAAAGACCAATAGGCCGAGCAGGACAAACATCATAATCTGCACCATCCAGGCGAAACCATTGTTAAAATGAATAATGGATCGCTTGTAGGTCAAGTCGGAATTTCCCAAGACAATGGCCATGACATATACCGCCAGCAATCCGCTTGCCTCCAGTAACGATGCCGCCGCATACGTCAAGACTGCAAATGCCAGCGCCATTACAGGATACAAACCGGATGAATCAAAATTCATTTTATTAATCGCATATACACCTATACGTCCAAGTACAAAACCAACGACTAAACCAAAACCCATTTCCCATAAAAACAACAAGATATGTATCCAAATGGATTGCTCAGGGTGATGTATCAGCTCAATCAATGTTACCGTGAGAAATACAGCCATCGGGTCATTACTGCCGGATTCCGCTTCGAGCGTCGAGGTAATTCGTTTTTTGATGTTTTTACCTCCTAGAACGGAAAACACGGCTGCCGCATCCGTCGATCCGACAATAGCGCCAAACAGCATGGATTCCATCCAGCTTACGCCTAAAATAAACTTGGCGCATACGCCAATGACTACGGTCGTAATGATGACCCCTAACGTTGATAATGATAACGCAGGTCGAATAACTGGCTTAACGTCTGCAAACTTTGTCTGCATCCCGCCTTCAAACAAGATTACAATGAGCGCGAGAATGCCCACCAGCTGTGTGATAAAGGCATTATCAAAATAAATAAACTGACTAAGCACCATACCTACGGCAATAAACAAAACAAGCGCAGGCATACCGAAACGGCTGGAAAATTTGGTAGTCAGCACACCGACCAGCAGCAAGCTGGACAGCAAAAGCACAATCAAATTTATAAGGGTTGTCTGTTCCATACGCTTCTCCTATCTTGAAAATGGATGTTCAATTTTTCGCCTTCTATCTATATACCCTCAAATCACACAGAATACTAATCTTAAGTAAAAAAATATATGAGAAAACAAAAAATCCAGCTCATGGTCTGTGCTAAATCGCACTCGATGAGCTGGTTTGTATATTTTTTATAAGGCTTAAGCAGAGACAATCGTCGTGCTTTAGGCTTTAGGATGAATCATATGCGCAGGTACTACATATTGATCGAACTGTTCTTCAGTCAACAGTCCGCTGCGGAGTGCCGCTTCTTTTAAAGACAGTCCTTCTGCATGTGCAAGTTTGGCGATTTTAGCGGCATTTTCATATCCGATATGTGGATTCAATGCCGTCACCAGCATCAGCGAATTATTCAAATTGTGCTCAATTTTAGCAAGATCAGGCTCGATGCCGATCGCACAGTTGTCATTAAAAGCAATCATGGAATCGGCCAACAGATGAACAGACTGCAAAAAATTGTATATGATTACTGGCTTAAACACGTTCAGTTCAAAATTACCCTGACTCGCAGCAAAGCCGATAGCTGCATCATTACCCATTACTTGCGTAACGACCATCGTCAGTGCTTCGCTCTGGGTCGGATTTACCTTACCGGGCATGATGGAGCTACCTGGCTCGTTAGTAGGAATCGTGATTTCACCCAAGCCGCTACGCGGACCACTTGCCAGCCAGCGAACATCATTGGCGATTTTCATCAAATCGGCAGCGAGCGCTTTGACTGCTCCATGTACGGCTACCACTTCATCGTGGCTGGTCAATGCATGAAATTTATTGGGTGCGGAAGTGAAGGTTTTACCAGTGAAACTGGAAATTTCCGCAGAGGTTCGGGAGCCAAA
This sequence comes from Paenibacillus sp. FSL P2-0322, assembly GCF_037975315.1. Lineage (NCBI taxonomy): Bacteria > Bacillati > Bacillota > Bacilli > Caryophanales > Paenibacillaceae > Paenibacillus > Paenibacillus sp. FSL P2-0322. Next base: position 3,181,806 of record NZ_CP150243.1, read on the forward strand.
CTCTGGATGAGCATTAATTCCTGTCCCCACCGCTGTACCGCCAATCGCCAGCTCCTTCATGTATTGAACCGTGTCGATGATAATTCGCTTGCTCTTGTCCAGCATGGCATACCAGCCGCTTATTTCCTGGCCCAGCGTAAGCGGTGTCGCATCTTGTAAATGGGTTCGTCCAATTTTTATAATATCCTTGAATTGCTCTGACTTCTGTTGAAAAGTCTCTTTCAGCTTATCGATGGCAGGCAACAAACGATCCTCCACTGCAATGACACCCGCTACATGAAGCGCTGTAGGAAACGTATCGTTTGAGCTTTGCGACATGTTCACATCGTCATTGGGATGCAGCTTCGTATCTTTTCCCTGCTCTTGTAACCATTGGCTTCCCAGATGAGCAATCACTTCATTCACATTCATATTGGACTGCGTACCGCTCCCTGTCTGCCATACAACCAATGGGAAATGGTCATCAACTCGCCCTGCGAGAATTTCGTCTGCTGCATAAATAATGGCATCCTGCTTCTCCTGTGATAGCTTACCCAGCTTATAGTTACTGATCGCCGCGCTCTTTTTAAGCACCGCGAACGCCTGTATGACCTCTAATGGCATTTTCTCCGAACCAATCGGGAAATTTTCCTTACTGCGCTGTGTTTGCGCTCCCCACAGACGGTCTGCCGGTACTTTGATTTCGCCCAACGTATCCTTTTCGATGCGGTAGTTCAACTCATTTCCTCCTCTTGGCCTATGTAATTCAGACAAAATATGGTGATCTCTCTTGCCTATTATACATTAAATTTCAAATGTTATCATTTATTTTGCAAGCGCTTTTTTACGATGAGGCCAGAGGAGGCAAAAGGAGATTTCGGCTACTATCCTGGGTCACTAAGTTCAGCTAATGGTGATATTTCTTTTGCCATGGACTTCTTTTCTACTCAGTAGCTTGTTCAGCGCATCGATGTAAGCTTTGGCGCTAGCTTCCAAAATATCAGTACTTGTGCCTCTTCCCAGTGCTGTGTACTCACCTTGCCTCAAAATGGCGTGTACTTCCCCCAACGCATCTTTGCCATATGTTACAGATTGGATCGAATAATCCTCCAACTCCACCTCTTCACCACTGGCCTTGTCTATAGCATGGAAAATCGCATCTACAGAACCGTTACCCATTGCTACTTCATCAATTGCTGTCCCATCTTGTTTACTCAACCGAATGGATGCGACTGGAACCGACTGATTGCCATAGGACACCTGAATGGAATCCAGTGTGTACATTTGAGGCGAGGCATTGCGGCTTTCATCCATCAGGACGAGCAAGTCTTCATCCAACACCTGTTTTTTCTTATCCGTCAAGGCCTTGAATTTGCGGAACGCCTCTTGCAGCTGTTCCTCCGTCAAAGCTTCAAACCCCATGTCCGCCAGTTTTTCTTTAAATGCATGTCTACCCGAGTGCTTGCCCAATACAAGTTTACTTGTCTTCAGACCAATACGCTCAGGGGACACGATCTCATACGTTGTACGCTCTTTAAGCATTCCGTCCTGATGTATACCAGACTCGTGCGCAAACGCATTGGCTCCAACAATGGCCTTGTTTCCCGGTACCGACATCCCCGTACGTTTGCTCACCAGGCGACTGGTGGCATACAGCTCCTCCAAAACCAGACTCGTTTGTGCACCATAGAGCTCGGTTCTAGTGTCAAGGGCCAGTGCAACTTCCTCGATAGGTGTATTTCCGGCTCGCTCACCGATGCCATTGATGGTACCTTCAAATTGGTCTACACCATTACGGATGGCCGCCAGCGTGTTAGCTGTTGCCATACCAAGATCATCATGACAATGTGTGCTAAGTTGTATTTTTTCGATACCGGGCACTTGTTGTTTTACAATTCTAAACATTTCACCGAACTGGTCCGGCGAGGCATATCCCACCGTATCCGGTAAATTGACGACTGTCGCTCCAGCACGAATCGCCATATCCACGACCTCACAAATAAAGTCCAGCTCGGTACGACTGGCGTCCTCTGCTGAAAATTCTACCTTGCTGAAATACTTGCGTCCATAACGAATGGCAGCTGCAGCGGTCTCTAATACTTTCGCTTTATCCATTCGCAGCTTATGTTGGCGGTGAATGGGCGAGGTAGCCAGGAACAAATGAAGACAGGCATCCTCAGCTCCTTGTAGCGCCTCTCTGACTGCATCAATATCCTGTTCCTTCGAGCGTGCAAAACCAACCAGTGTTGCTTGGGTAACCTGTTTGGCAATCTCCTGCATGCTGATAATCTCACCAGGCGAGGTTGCTGGAAAGCCAGTCTCAATCCGATCTACGCCTAACTTTTGCAGCTGAAGAGCAATTTCCACCTTTTCTGTGCTGGTTAAGCTAACTCCTGGTGATTGCTCTCCATCTCTTAACGTTGTGTCCAACACCCATATTTTACGCATACAGATACCACCTTTTGATTGATTTTAGGAGATGTTCGAGTAGAAGGCTTAAAATCCGTTTTATCATTCATCTGATCATCTGATGTTTAAGAGTAAAAAAATTTATGAACTTCCCATATGCTTTTGCAGCTCCAGCTTGGTGCCGTCCAAATGTTGAATGCTATACAGCTCGGCAGCCTTGCCATCCTGATCCCGGATTGCTTCATATATTTTTTCATGCTGCAAAGTAAAATGATTTTGCATCGCTGGATCGGTAATGAGATTGTTCAACGCCTTGCGAATGGCCTCTACAAAGCTGCCATATACGTCTGTAAGCACCTTATTGCGTGTAGCTCCGGCAACAGCCAAGTGAAAAGTGATATCCGCATCTAAGTACCCAGACAAATCTCCAGCGGCCAAAGTTGCAGCACGACGGTCCAGCGCCGCACGCATTAAGTGTAAATCCTCGTCATTACGACGTAATGCAGCCAATCTGGCAATCTCTAGTTCCAATACACTCCGTACTTCATAAACTTCAATAATTTCAGCACGGCTTAGACGGTAATCCAATGGCTCTTGAGAAGTCGTCGGTTGGCAGACAAAAGTTCCGTGTCCTTGCTTTTTCTCTAATAGACCGGCATGTACCAGAACGCTAACCGCTTCACGCACTGTAGACCGCCCGACTCCGAATAGCTTCATGAGCTCAGGCTCGGTTGGAATCTTTGTGCCCACATTCCATTCACCAGCAGCAATTTTTCGTTGCAGCTGTTCAGCTACTTCATCGGCGATTTGCTTGCGTTTGACGGCTTGAAAAGGAAAATTCATCTGATCATCTCCTGTTTCGTATCATACTATGACTGCTTGGCATTCTGCAACCTTTTTCGTCCTCCTTCCCCATTGTCCCTTACCTGTGCTTTACATACCCAAATAAAGCCTGCACCGTTGGACACGATACAGGCTTATAAGGATAAATTAAATGCTAGGATTTCGATTTATTAGGTGTTATACAATACAAACGGCTGGTTGCCTCAAAAATATGGCCTGGAGCCAGTGCAATCAATCCGATCTCCTCAGCTGGCAGGTCCGGACGATTCGGTGCATTGATCATGTTCATTTGCGGTTCAGGACAGATGAATTCCTTGTTCGCTTTGTTATTCCAGATCATCCAATGCTTATAAGCTGTACCTACATCGTATACGAGGGTAGCCCCTGTCTTACTGTGTGTCAGTTCCATGTAGTTGCGTCCATTTTGCGGAGCTGCCGTGTAATGATTATCCATAGAGGCAAAATAAGGACTAACTCCCGTCGTCTTCAGCAGTTCCTCTTCCGGAGATAAAGGCTGGAACTGACCTGTGGCCAACAACCGTTCCGTCAGCTCACGACGCTCACCGATTGTGACCTTAATCTTGTAATCCTCAGGCGAGCTATCGGGTACGAACGGAACGCGAATCGCTGTGTGAAAGGCAAATAAGTTGGGGATCGGTTGATCGCCCTCGTTATGGATCACATAACGCTGATGCAGGCCAAATTCGTCCAGGCTGTACGTTAACTTCATGGTAAAGGTGAAGGGTAAATAGCGGAACATGGGATGTCCTTCCCTTACATGCTGATTCATTACCACATAGCTACCTTGCTCCCCGGAACCGTAGTCCTCAACCTCCCACCGAACAGTGTGTAAAAAGCCGTGCAGATGGTTGTGGGTCGCCTCTTCATTTATCGGCAGCTCATATGTAACACCATTCCACAGGAATTTTCCATCCTCATACCGATTCGGAGGGAACAGGAAAGGAATTCCGTAAACGGACGGGCTTTGCTTAAAAGCCTCTATGCTCTCAGCATCTGGCTCACGCAGAAAAGAATATCCCGTTTCATTGTCACGAAAAGAAATCAGATTTGCGCCGTTTCCCGGCAGGGCAACCGCTTCATATCGTCCAAATTTAAGACGAATCGCCGGTATTCCATAATAAAGATCACCAATTGCAGCATGTTGTTGTGTCATCAAAAAATCCTCCTTGATGAAATGACGATGTTTAATGAAAGCGTTTAGCTTTTGGCTTGACTATACCATGCTGAGCAAAAAAATTCCACGTCCACACAAAAAACGATGCCCCGCAAGGCATCGTCCTTCACACATCACTACACATAACGGCCCTGTTTGGGTACAGCCATGTGCTCAAAATCTCCCGCCAGTCGCTCCAGCTGATCTGTCAGATCAGCACCACGCATGTAATGGCCATGTCCTGTAACTGCAATCTCAGGCTTTAACTTGGCCAGCATTTCCACCGAACGCTGCGCAGCTTGCCAATCTGTTGTAAAATACGCAGGAGGTCCATGTATTTCTTTTTCCTGTAAAATAACGGCCAGTGCCGATTCCTGTTTCACCGTAATAAAAGCGTCACCGGCCACCATTAACCTTCTTCGCTCATGAAAAAGCGATACATGACCAGGCGTATGTCCTGGCGTATGCAGCCACTTCCAACCAGGGGCACCGGGGACACTGCCATCTTGGGGCAGGGATGTGATGCGATCATCGAGATCTATAGCATCATTGGGGTATAAGAAGGAAATGCCCGACATTAAACCTCCCCCTACACTAGGGTCAGGTTTTTGATAATCCTTCATTCCCGTCAAATAAGGTAATTCCAAAGGATGTGCATAAACAGGTGTACCCCAATGCTGTACCAACTCAATAACCGAACCTACATGATCAAAATGACCATGTGTAAGCACAATAGCGATCGGAGGGCCAGCGAACCGTTCCTCTGCCAGGCGTATAATCGAGTCTGTAAATCCTGTCATCCCCGTATCCACCAGCACCCAGGAGCGGCTTCCCGGCTCTCCAATAAAACACATATTTACAAACAGCGTCCGTAAGCTCAGGAGATCGGGAGCAGCCTCTTCATTTGCCGTCATTCCTTCGGTGAACAGATGATTTGCCAAAGCTTCACCCTCCTATTCACATGGAATTTCCTGTTAATATCGACCTTTAGGCTTCCCCCATGTCAGCAGATTATGCGGACACTGCTAAATATAATCCGCTTGTCACGAAAATAGACCATGTTTACATTACTCGGGTAATTTACTCCATGCCGTATCTAGCAAATAGTCGAACAAATCATCATTCTCTTCAATCCAGCTATCCATTTTCAGCATCTCTTCCTCCACCCGTGGCTCTCCCGCAAAATGGAGACTGTAATCCCATTCCTTTCCCCTTTTACTGTGGAATGTGATTTCATATACAGAACTCTGTCCGTCTACTCCAAATACCACTTGGCCCAGATAAGCACCATTCTCATCTCTTGTCATTTGTGCCTGTTGAATATGTACTTCTTTCACTTCCTGAGGTGAATTTTGCTCTGTCATTCATCTATCCGCCCTTTCATTTTCACTAAATAGTACCAAAACTGATTTGTGAACCTTTTCGTTACATTGTACAATATATAAGCTATGTGTGGAATTTGCAAAAAAAACTGCGCAAGTTACCCAAGCCTTGTTTAAGGCTTTTCGTGAAATGGAGGAAAGTTACATGTCAGATTTTCAACAAAAATTGCAAAAATATGCCGAGTTAGCCGTTCGGGTCGGCGCCAATGTACATCCTGGGCAGACACTCATCGTTCATGCGCCAATCTTGTCCGCCGAACTCGTGAGACTTATCGTCAAATCAGCGTATACTGCCGGAGCCAAGCTGGTTACAGTAAAATGGAGTGATGAGACCATTACTCGATTACAGTATGAACTAGCTCCTGATGAAACTTTTAATATTGCTCCCAAATGGTACGCAGCCGAAATGACTGAAGAGGTCGAAAATGGCGCAGCTGTACTGCATGTCATTGCAGAAAATCCGGATTTGCTTAAAGGGATTCCGTCCAGCCGAATTACTGCTGCCCAGCGCGTGCGGTCACATGAATTACGTCAATACCGCGAATATCAAATGGCCGACAAATTCAGTTGGTCTCTGATTGCTTATCCTTCAGCAGAGTGGGCTGCCAAAGTATTCCCTGATCTGCCAGCTTCAGAGCAAATGGATAAACTGTGGGATGCCATTTTCAGCACCGTGCGTGTGGATCTGGATAACCCCGTGGAGGCGTGGAAAGAGCATTTGAAAACCCTTTCCAGCAAATCTGATATTTTAAATGCCAAACGCTATAAAAAGCTGCATTATCTGGCTCCAGGCACAGACCTCACCATCGAATTGGCAAAAGATCATCTGTGGGTAGCAGCCGAAAGCGTCAACCAACAGGGACATACTTTTGTAGCCAATATGCCTACTGAGGAAGTGTTTACAGCTCCGCTCAAAACGGGAGTGAACGGTAAGGTCAGCAGCACCAAGCCACTTAGCTACAGCGGAAATATCATCGACAACTTTTCATTGACTTTTGAAAATGGACGTATTGTCGATGTACAGGCAGAGACCGGTTTGGAAACTCTTCAGCATCTCGTAGAAATGGATGAAGGTTCACACTATCTGGGTGAGGTTGCTCTCGTACCTCATAAGTCACCTATCTCTGATAAAAATATTTTATTTTATAATACGTTGTTTGATGAAAATGCCTCTAACCATTTGGCCATCGGTAATGCCTATGCATTTAACCTTAAAGGCGGCAAGGATATGACTCAAGAGCAGTTGGCTGCCAACGGCCTGAATTCCAGCCTGACACACGTCGACTTTATGATCGGTTCAGGTGAAATGGACATCAACGGCGTTACCGAGGACGGTACTGAGGAACCTATCTTCCGTAAAGGAAATTGGGCGATCTAACACGGCAAAAAGGCTCTCACCGCTTCATGCGGGAGAGCCTTTTTGCTTCATCCTATAGGCTATGTTAGATCTATTTTACAACGTGTTAATCCAAGAATTCGCTGCAATTCCAAAAACAATTTGTATCACGCTGATGATGAAAAAGACAATAAGACAATTTACAACTCTTCGATTGGTGGTTTGATGCATGGATAAAGATGATTTCACATAAAACATACTGCCTAATATCCCCAAACACAGACCAAAGATGCCAGCAAATAGCCATCCTATAACTAAACTGACCACGACAAAAGCCCAACTCCAGCCGGGAACTTTACTCACAGGAACATAAGGTTGATTGGACCCAAGATACACACCGTCCACGGCTAAATCTGCTTTGTTGCCAATGACAACAACATTTACAGCTTTTTCTTTCAATCTAATTGGAAAATCAATCAAGTTCAAAAATGCGTTCTGGCTTTTAACCTTCTGCTCGCTTCCATTTACAATAATTTTTCCGCCAGTTAAGCTACGCTTGTACTCAATACTATATTGAGTACCTTGATCTTCTACATTCCATTTTGCCATCGCTAAACCCCTCTCAAATTTTAGGGGAGCCATAAATATACTCCCGGCATTTCCTGATTATGTACCATAAAAATCATAACATAAGCTGCAAGTTAAATAATGGGAAAAAGGCCGCTGATCAGCGACCTTTGATTCTACTTTATTTCGTATGGGGTTAGTTTCTATATCCAATTTTAGCCTTGTAGGCAAGTGAATACTGGTCAGCCGCTAAAATCGCATCAAGCACATCATCCGCTGTGACAGCAAATGGTAGATTGTGAGCAGTTTCGCCTTCTTTGGTAGCAGCCTGAGCTACCCGGTACAAATCCTCTCGGGAAGCTTCCTGGAGCTTAATGTCTTCCAGCGTGACAGGCAGATCGAGTTTTAGATAAAAGTCAATATACCGCTCCACCTCGGACAAAGGTCTTTTTTCCAAGGCAAGCTGGACTAAGGTGCCAAAAGCTACCTTCTGACCATGTGTCAGGTGATGAATGTCTCCTTCCAGAACGGTAAAACCATTGTGAATCGCATGTGCGCCTGCCAAACCGCCGCTTTCAAAGCCCAAACCGCTTAGCAACGTATTGGCTTCCACTACCGCTTCAAGCGCAGGTGTGACGACTTTGCGTTTCACGGATTCGTAAGCCTGCAGTCCGTAATCGAAAAGAACTTCCTCACACTTGGACGCAATGGCTTCTGCCGCCAAGGTTGGCAAACCACCAGCCATTGTCGTTGCGCGAGCTTCAATGACCGCACGGGCTTCAATCCACGTCGCCATAGCATCTGCAATGCCTGAGGAGAGGAACAAAGGCGGTGCTTGAGAAATGACTTTCGTGTCCACCAAAATCAAGCTAGGATTTTTACTGAAAAAGGAATAGGTATCAAATGCACCCTCATCGGTGTACAAAACGGATAGTGCACTGGTGGGTGCATCTGTAGAAGCGGTTGTTGGAATAATCACAACCGAGGAACCGAGTAGTTCATTAACGGCTTTGGCAGTATCCAGCGTTTTACCACCACCTACACCAATGACAATGTCGACCTGGGCGCTTCGTCCCTGATCCGCAATACGGTTGACTTCATTTTTGGATGCTTCCCCTTGAAACTCAATTTTAACCGCCGTAATATCAGTCTGTTCCAGACTTTTTACCACGCGGTCGGCTGCAATCTCCCAAACCAGCTTGTCCGCAATAACCAAGGCAGTATGACCAAATGGCTTAACATACTCACCAGCTTTATCAATCACATTTTTCCCTTGCACATATTTACCTGGACTAATAAATACTTTTTCGCTCATCGTTTAACTCTCCCTTCCAAGTTTGTACAATTTCTATTATACGGCTGAAAGGGCACACATCTCAATTTCGAAACCAAGATCTTCAATCATTTGATGATCAAATGTGACCTCTTGGCCTTCTGTCGTTAAATAATCTCCTACAAAAATTGAATTCGCTGCATACAGGCATAGCGGTTGTAACGAGCGTAAATTCAACTCTCGTCCACCTGCAACGCGTATTTCTTTGGATGGACAGATGAAGCGGAACAGTGCCAGCACCTTCAAAGCTTGGATAGGTGATATTCGCTTTGCTCCCTCCAACGGGGTTCCAGGGACTGGATTCAAGAAGTTAACCGGAATAGAGTCAGCATCTAACTCCCGTAAGGCATAAGCCATTTGAACGATTTCCTCATTCGTTTCCCCCATCCCGATAATAACGCCAGAGCATGGAGACATTCCGTGAGATTGAGCCATTTTCACAGTTTCGACGCGTTGATCGTATGTATGTGTGGTTGTAATCGAGGGATAGTTGGCCTTACTTGTATTTAAATTATGATTGTATCGATGTACCCCAGCCTCTGCCAACCGACGTGCCTGATCTCCCTTGAGAATCCCTAAGCAGGCGCAAATTTTGAGCGGCATCGTGCGATTAATTTCTTGTACTGCCTCAATCACCTGATCCAGTTCTCGATCTGTTGGACCTTTGCCGGAAGCTACGATGCAATAGGTCCCTGCTCTCCGCGCTACTGCTTCCCTAGCTCCAGCCAACAGTGATTCCTTGTCCAACATACTGTACTTGCTCACAGGCGCCGTGGATACGATAGATTGTGAGCAATAACCGCAATCCTCCGGGCATAGGCCACTTTTGGCATTGATGATCATGTTGAGCTTTACTTTTTTTTCATAGAAATGATGCCGCACCCGAAATGAAGCTTGCATAATCGGTAATAATTCTTCATCGTCGGCTTCCAGTACCGCTATGCCTTCTTCCAGCAATACACGGCTGCCGTGTATTGCTTTTTCAGCCAACGAGTCCCATTCTATAACCTTGTTTAGTAAATTCATACTTCTTGCCTCCCAAAATTTAATGATCATGTAAATGGATAAGATTTTCAGCGTAGAGAAATTCTTTTTTATTGTCAACCTAAAGAATTATAATAAGGTTGACAATTACACGAACATCATATCAATTCATGTCCTTTCTGTAAAGGAGACAAATTAAAAAGCGACCCCACATCGTTCAAGGTCGCTCTCTAGATTTATTCCGTTATGAGACTCCTGCTTCTTCCACGATGATAGGCTGTTTTATCAGCCGAATACGTGAAATCCGCTTGTTTTCAACTTCTTCTACCGTGAACATACATCCCTCAAACACTACAGACTGGCCAGGCAGTGGGGGAATAACCTCGACATGTGAGTATAGCCAGCCCCCTACCGTATCATAATCCTCATGATCAAGATCCAGTCCAAAGCGATCGTTCACTTCATCAATTAATAACATGCCGTCAATGGAAAATTCCTCGTCATTAATCTGCTCACAACTTGGACGCTCCTGATCGAACTCATCCTGAATTTCACCAACGATTTCTTCCATAATATCTTCCAGTGTTACCATACCCGATGTACCGCCATATTCATCAATCAAAATTGCGATTTGCGTCTTGCTACGCTGCATACGTTTGAGCAGATCACTAATTTGCGTAGATTCAGGGACAGCAAGAATCGGTCGAATCATCGTACGGGTATCCAGTGTGTTCGCCCGTAGAAGGTCCTTAATATGGATAAAGCCGATAATATGGTCCTTATCTTCGGCGCAGATTGGATAACGGGTTCTCATGCTTTCCGTCGCAATCGCGAGATTTTCTTCTGTGGACTCATTACTGTATAAGCAGATCATCTCAGTTCGCGGAATCATGATTTCCCTGGCGGTCGTGTCGGTAAAATCAAATATATTATCAACAAGCGCCAATTCCGTATTATCAATTAGTCCGCTCTTATTGCTTTCTTTCATCAGAATGCGTATTTCATCTCCGGTATGCGCGGAATCGTCATTCTCGGATACCGGCTCCAGACGGAATAAACGCAGCAGGCTGTTCGCCATTCCATTCAACGCCCATATGAATGGATACATCAACTTGTAAAACCAAGTCATCAGCATGGCTGAATACAGCGTAATGGTCTCAGATTTACGAATAGCTATCGTTTTGGGCGCCAATTCACCCAAGACAATATGCAGAATCGTAATGACAATAAATGCAATAACCACGGCAGTACCGTGCACATATACCGCTCCTAATCCGGCGGCTGTAAATACAGGTTCGATCAAATGTGCGATGGCCGGCTCTCCGATCCATCCTAGTCCCAACGATGCTAGTGTAATACCCAACTGGCAGGCAGACAAATAAGCGTCCAAGTTGTGTAACATTTTGGCGGCGTACACGGCCTTTTTATTGCCCGCTTCCACCAATGTTTCAATACGGCTGCCTCTGACCTTCACCATGGCAAATTCCGCAGATACAAAAAAACCATTCAATAGTACTAATGCAAAAACAATAAATAAGTTAAACATACTCGGTAAAGGGTCACTCAATATGCTCCCCATCAGCCGTCATTACGGCAGACAGGCGCACCTCCTTCGGATAGTTTCATCATAGACAGAACGATAACACATCATAAGCAGCGTCAACTTCCCAACACATTCACTCCTTCCGGCTTCCAAAGCCATATTCCGCATAAATGATTAGATCATTCATCAGCTTATATTTAATTATATAACTATACTCTATACAGTCAAACCACAAGCAATGTCAGAAAAAACAGCTCCTCTATCATTTAGGTTGTAAAGCTCTCGTTTTCGCCGCTTACCATCAAGAAAGCTACTATATTTGAGAAAGATTATAAACAAAATACATCCCCTGCCGTCTGGCAGAGGATGTAGACTCATATATATGAAGGCATCAGCGAACCGGGGATGCACCCGGGTTCCCGATGACGCCGGGATATTGGTACAACAACGGCTCATCAAATGTTGCATAGTCCAGGTTTAGCATTAGTAGAATGGTCCGTTTGCCCGTCGCCGGATCACTAATAATAATGTGGTCCCGACCTGCTGCTTCCAGAATGCCTTTGAATATTTTCGCATTCCATTCCCGGTTATTTTCATAGGTCATATAAAAAGTTCCCGTTTTTCCTAAGTTCAAGCGTAAAATATTTTCGATGTATGATTGCTCGTATTGCGGAGTCTGAACCTGCACTACGGTACCCGTTGGTGTCATAGGGCTGCCACTACTTACTTGAGGTGGAAAGCCAGTCATAGGCTGCATGGTTCCGATTGGAGTCATCCCTCTTGGCCATTCGGGATACCCATTGCCGGAAGCATAAGATACGGGACGGTAAGCTTGCTGTGAAATCATGTAAATTCCTCCTAAAATGGTTTAAATTTAATTCTTCAAGCCATTCTGTAAATTGTCTAATATACATTAGGACAATCCTGTACAGTCGGGCTAAAAAAGCAGTGGGCTTTAAAACGTCCGGTATTGACCTGGCTATACCAGGTATCTGGGCAGTCTCCGGCAGGTCTGAAAAACCATAATGAATTGGATGCCGGACGTATTTTCTCTCCATTGATTACACGCTGGGCAAGTCGAATGTCCCGATCACGGGCTTTCTGATAAAAATACCCCTTCTGAGTAGCCTCAAACCCGCCGGGGCTTTGAAACACCATGTCATTCATCATACGTATGCCCTGGAAATCCAGGCAATTGGATAAAATCCGGTTCACCCCAACATTACCGACCATGAGCATTCCCTGCTCTCCTTCGCCTTCGGCCTCAGCCCGCATCAGTCGGGCGAGGGTCCTTACATCCTCTGAGTTGGTCTTGATTACAGCCACCGCGTCCCCTCCTCGCTTCTCCATCACATACCCTATCGTATGGTACAAATGCCCAATGGGTGACAGTCCAGAAAAACAAAAAAATAGCCCCAAGACTGGGACTACTCATTTAGGCTTTTATTATGGCTCATAAATCATTTTGCGCGTCATGCCACCATCTACTACCAGATTCGTGCCTGTTACAAAATCATTGCCAGGTTGTGTCAAATACAGACAGGCCCGTGCGATGTCTTTAGGGGTTCCTACTCGCCCAGACGGATGCTGTTGATGGTCTTCTGCACGCAGTTGCTCATAATCCCCGGTTTCAATCCACCCGGACTGATGCAATTGACCTGAATCCCGTCCTTTCCTAGCGACATAGCCATCGCGTGTGTAAGGGCCGCAATGGCTCCTTTGGATGCCGCGTAGGCTTCTGTATCCGGCTCTGACATGAAAGCTCGTGTAGAGGTCATATTGACCACAGAGCCACCTTCTACGTTTCGTTTCATTACCTTAGCCGCTTCCCTAGTGGCAATAAAACAGCTGCGTACGTTTGTATTCAAAATGTCATCCCATTCTGCTATCGTTAACTCATATGGAGATTTCCATTTGGACACGCCAGCGTTGTTAATTAGCGTATGAATCGTACCGTATTCTTCTTCCGTGGCACGGATTAGCGCCACTATATCTTCTTCCTTCCGCACATCACAAGGAATAAAAATGGCCTGATAGCCTTCGTTCCGGGCTGCTGCAGCGGCTGCGGCACCCTCTTCCTCATTGTGGTCCGCAAATACAACATGGGCACCCTGAGCAGCGTAGGCAAAAGCGACCTCTTTCCCGATGCCATGCGCCGCTCCTGTTACAATAACAACTTGTCCCTCAAATGACACAAATCATTCCTCCTCTGAACTACTCTGTTCTAATATATATGTACCAAAATGTGCTGTACAAGAAACATCTACAGCCCCCTACCCTGATTTCTCGCAGAAGGCTGTAAATGAATCCAAGAACATTAGACTGAAATCTACATTTTAACCTGTTCCAAGCTATAGCGATTAAGACGCTGAAACCCGATATACCTTGTACCCTGAAAAGTAAGCCGTCCCTCATCACCTTCAGCGCATTGACCATATTCTTCCCCAGATACCTTGAACTCCATCCGGTCGCCACTCTCCACCTCGAAGGTTACGTAATAGAAAGTATAGGTACGAGTCCCTTGTTCCTCCTGCCGCCTCTGTTGGAGATGTGTCCTTCTGGCTGTAATTCGGGAACCGACCGTCAATACAGGCTGTCTTTTATTCCGACTCCATTCCATGACTTCCCTGCCTGCAGACAACACGACAATTCCCAACACGACAACGAAAAATACGGGCAGTACCGTGCCCAGCCAATCGAACATCCATAATGACTCAAATCCCATGCACCGCACTCCTCTCCGCCAGGCATTCCACAGGGAAACTACCGGGCATCCTGACCTGACCTAAGCTTTCTATAACAGTATATGTATGTTCCTGCCCAAATTTGATAGCAACTCTCAAGAACGCCAAGAGCCCCCACGGAATAATCCGGGAGGCTCAAGATATGGCGATATCAGAATGATGCATCGATTTACACATGTACAAGCTGGAGATAACGTTGTGTTTCATTCAGAACTTCATGATCTTCGTCTTCAGCGTAACGCTCTGCACACTGCTTGCAGTCCTCTTCAGTCGTGCAACCATAGGCATCCTGGCAAGTATAACAAAATTGAAGGTAGTATTGGGTTAACATATGATCCTGATTCGCTCTCATGATTATCACTCCTATCGTTGTTTACAGGTTTAGTATAACAGCGGCTTATTCGTTGGTTTGTGATTTTTTTCACATATAGTCGTATAAAATTTAAATTTTTTAAAAATAAAACGCCCTGGGAAAAACACCCCAGGGCAATCAGCTTTATAGCGATTATAAAATTCTCCAGTTCGCACCGCCGTCCGTCGTTTTCAGCAGCAGTGATTTCTTGTCATCAAGGCGTTCCAAAAGGAGCCAACCCACCGAAGAAGAAGCGAAACGGAGCTTGACTGAACGTGGGTAGTCTTTTAGCTTCAAAGGTAGCACTTTGTTGCCTGTGAGACTTGTCCACGTCTTTCCCCCATCCAATGTACGGCTCATTCCGGTTTCAGTTATGATCCACCCTTCCTTTTCGTTTAGAAACGTACGTCCAGGGATAATAGAATTAATGTTGCTACTCAGACCCAAAGGCACACCGCTCCATTGGGCCCCTGTATCATTTGTAAACAGTCCATTATATTTTGTGCCGTTAGCCCCATAGCAAAGAACCGGAATCCAATACGAGGAACTGCTCCCTTTCAGAGACTGCTGAGCTTCTGCTTTGGCCTGAGGGCAGCCTTGTATTCTGTTAGCTACCGGAGTCCAGGTTTTCCCTTGATTCGAAGTCTTGTATAACTTAACACTGCTATCCAGATTGATCGCTACAAATCCCTGATTGTTGGAAGAAAAGCTCATTCCTGCCAGACTGCCCCGATCGGGTAAACCTGAGCCTGTTTTGTTGGATGTCGTACCAGAACTTTGCGCAACTTTATTCCACGTGGCTCCCCCGTCAGTGGTGTGATACAACAGTTTTTGTTGATCCTGCTCATTCAGTTTTACATATGCCATGATCCAGCCAGTAGTTGGATTTACATATTGAATCGAGCTCACATGATCCCCGCTTGGAAGCGCTGAAACATCCCAGCTCTGTCCTCCATCTGCTGTTCTCAGAATGACGGTTGCTGTTTTGTCCAAATTTTGACGGACAACCCAACCGTGACGAGAATCAGTGAAACTGATGTCCTTTCCATATTCAAGTTTGTCTTGAAATTGGACATTTTCGGAGGGGGAAATATTATTCCATGTCTTTCCGCCATCATGAGTATCATAAAGCCGGAGCTCATTATGGGTAACTCCCCAAACTAACCCTTTATTGTTATCAATTAAATGAAAATCCGCTATTCGCGTCTGAACTACATATTTGGCGTTGGGATCGCCCACCTTTGGAGTCACTGGTGGATTAATAGTAATCGTCTGACCCTGGTCATCAGGTTCCTCAATCGGAGGTTTAGTTAACGTTTCTGGGGCTTCAGCAGAACAGGCAGTCAGTAGAATGCCCGTCAGTAGCAGTACTCCCCCTAAGAGCGCACGCCAGCGCAGTTTCATATAAAAATCCTCCCTCGATGGCATGCTGTAATCACGTGCCAAAAGCTTATCTGAAACAGAATTATACCATAAACGCCTCTATGTGACACTTTTCGCGTAATGTCAAAAAAAACCGGACCCTTCACAAAAGTGCAGGATGCCGGCTTTTTTTATACTAGAATTTATTAAGATTTACGGTTCAACAAACTTTTGTGGTATCCATAGAAGAAATAGATCAGCAATCCAAGCAGGAGCCACACAATGAATCCAATCCAGGTGCTAATATGAAGCTGAAGCATCAGACCGATGCAAACCAAAGCACTTAAAAGCGGGAGCAACGGCACCCACGGCACGGTAAAGCCTCTTTTCAAATCAGGGCGTTTCTTGCGCAGCACGATAACCCCTACCGATACCACAGCAAAAGCGAACAGGGTTCCAATACTCGTCAAATTGGTCAGTGCATGTAATGGAAACAATCCACTAGCCAATGCGATAATGCTGCCCACCAGCCAAGTGCTTCGTATCGGTGTTTGAGTTTTGGCATTTATTTTGGATAAAAAAACGGGTAAAAGGCCATCACGTGACATAGAGAAAATTAACCGCGTTTGACCAAACAACAGCACCAGTAAAACGGTGGTCATCCCCGCAATCGCACCGACTGAAATCAATCCGGCAACAAAATCCTGATGAATAAAGCGGAGAGCAAACGCAACAGGATCACTTACCCCCAACTGCGTATAAGGTACCATTCCAGTTAGTACAACTGAAACCGCAATATACAGTACCGTGCAGATCGCTAGAGAAGAAATAATGCCGATGGGCATATTCCGCTGCGGATTGCGAACCTCTTCGGCTGCAGTTGAGATGGCATCAAAACCCAGATAAGCAAAAAATACGATTGCCGCAGCACTCAAAACACCAGAAAAACCATAAGGCAAAAATGGTGTCCAGTTGTCAGGCTTAACATAAAAGATACCGATCCCAATAAATAGCAATACAACTCCGACTTTAACACAAACCATTATTAAATTGAATCGGACCGTCTCCTTGGCTCCGAGACTCAGTAACAGTGTAATGAGCATAATGATGCACACGGCTGGTAGATCAATAATGGTTCCCTTAGTTGAATCGAAGGCTGCGGTTAAAGCCAGCGGTAAATGTACATCAAATCCAGCCAGCAAGCCTTGAAAGTAAGCAGACCATCCACTACTCACAGAGGCGGCCGCCACTCCGTATTCCAGAATCAGGTCCCACCCCAGTACCCAGGCCAAAATTTCTCCAAATACAATATAACTATACGCATAAGCGCTCCCAGCTGCGGGAACTGTAGATGAAAGCTCCGCATAACACAAGGCTGCTAGTACGCAGGCAATACCTGCAATAACAAAGGAGAGCATCAATCCAGGACCTGCATTTTCTGCTGCTGCCTTGCCAGTAATAACAAAAATCCCAGTACCGATAATACATCCTACACCTAGCATGGTGAGATCAAAGGCACCCATTGTTCTCTTTAAGTGACCTGTAGATCCGCTTTCCTCATGCGGGAGCAGTCCTGTTTTTTTTCGAAATAAGTCCATATGCCGAATCCTCTTTCCATAATTTCATGCGTCAATATCGGTGCTGCAACGCTTTAGTGCGTGTTCTTATCATTCGATTAATTATTAGCGAGCTCGTCTTTGAAGTCAAGGAAAAATGTCATATTTCTTTGCGGTGGGTAAATATATACGGTACACTAAGTTGGAAAGATAAATTTTTAAGAAATACCCCAAAATGAAAAGGTATTCAACCCGAGAAGGAGATGAGGATTTTATGAGCTTAAAACCTTACAAACGAAGTAGAGTGGCCATTGTCGGCATGGGAGCGGTTGGTACAACAACCGGCTATACCCTACTGCTGCGCCAACGCATGTCAGAACTTGTCTTTATTGATGTCAACGTCAAAAAGGCGAAGGGGGAAATGCTCGATATGAATCATGGGCTTCCCTTTCTCGGTGGTGTCAAAGTGTGGGCAGGTGATTATGAAGACTGCCGTGATGCAGATATCATTATTGTTACAGCAGGTGCTTCACAAAAGCCTGGAGAAACGCGCATTGATTTGCTGAAGCGCAATGCCGAAATATTTGAAAGTATTATTGATAATATCGTCAAGGTCAATACACATGGCATTTTGCTGATCGCTACCAATCCAGTGGACATTCTCTCCTACATCTCTTGGAAACGCAGTGGTTGGCCTTCAAGCAGAGTCATTGGGTCAGGTACGTTGCTGGACAGCGCACGCTTCCGTTATTTGATCGGGAAGCAAAAGGGCATCGATCCACGAAGCATCCACGCCCATATTATTGGAGAACACGGTGACTCCGAGTTACCTGTATGGAGCACAGCCAACGTAGCTGGAACTCCACTGGAACTGGGTGAAGAAACGAAAAATGAAATTTTTGAAAATACCAAGAATGCTGCCTATGAAATTATAGATGCTAAAGGCGCAACTTCTTATGCTATCGGGCTGGCTCTCGACCGAATCGTAGCCGCCATTCTCGGGGACGAGGGGTCGGTACTTAATGTGTCCACCTTGCTGGAAGATTATAACGGAGTATCTGACGTATATTTAGGTGTTCCAAGTATCGTAGATCACAATGGGGTACGTGAAATTTTGGATCTTCCGCTCAATGACGAGGAACGTGCAAGATTGCTTCAATCTGCGGACAAGCTGAAGAATCAAATTAGCAAAGTTCATATGTAGATCGCGAACATAAATACTAAACAAAACTGGCCTCCACAGCGGTAATATCCGTTGAGAGGCCAGTTTTTTAGTCATTATAAATGTAAAAGTTCAGTTTGTCGTCCTGCTATGCATTCGAATTACCAAGGTGGCGTACCGCCATCCACGTCTTCATTTTCATGCTGGCGTTTCTCTTTTAGCCGCTCAGCCACCGTTTCAAACGATTCAGGTTGGAGCAACTCAATCGGTGAAAATCCCTTTTCAAACGTAAATGCATCACCTTCAATAATAAGTGCATATCTATCATGAAGTTTCGTGATATGCAGTTTGGCGCCAAAGTCGGACAGTAGCCCACGCACGGCCGTATCATCTAGTTTGAAACGAACTTCAATTTCTGGTTTCAGCTCGACAATATGCTGTGCAGCCTCTACGACCTGAAGGGGTTCCCATTTCCCTTGCAGATCCCGTTTTTCGCTAGCCGCCCACAATTCCAGATCGCGCTCTTCCTGCTGTCTTTCCTCATTAGATGCATCCGGCCATTTGGTTTCTACATAGTTCTGAACGAAGCCCATGACATGCTCATTGACGATTTCCGGCATGGATTGCTCATAGGTCACGAATTTCAAAAAATCTTCAAAATACCGGGCATGCGAAGACTGGTGAATTTTAAGCTCCCACTCATCGTTCATCCCTTCCTCAAGCATGTAAGGATACATGATGGATTTCATATTACGGGCAGAAATAGCCATTTCGACCTCACTCACCAGACTACTTTCAGTAATTCTGGCAATTTTAGGTTCGAAATCACATTTAAGCACAAAAATAAACGGATCATCCGAGTGTGTATTCAAGGTAGCCTGTACAATAATCAGCGCTCCGCCGCGTACTGCGCTCGTATCCAGATACATCCGCACCAAATCGTCACAAGCATTTTTAAAATCTTCCTTATCCTCTGCTGCCCGCAGTCGGGCGAACATATTGAAATTCGGATTACTGCTCAATTCATGCTCCGGTTCGACGATAAAGCGGCCGATTTTGGTCGGTGCCTGCTCTGTGCTGGGGTTTTTTTCAACCTTACGCTTGCTAATACGAGCAAATTCCCCGTCCAGAAATTTTTTAACATCGCTTTCGTCATAATCGTAGTCGTCCATTGTAGCGTAATGCTTATAGGACTTACCACCCTGTCCTTCTTTTCCATCTACCTGAATTACAAAAAAAGATAAAAAATCTACTTGAAAGTTCATTTACGTTCCATTCGCTCCTTTTCAGGCATGTACGCGTAATTATATCACTATGATTTTAAAAGGTACATCGGATTCAGATCCCTATTACTAGATAAACATTTTAGTTAACATAATACTTATTATGTTGATCTTTTTTTCGTTTAGTTATCATTCCCAATTCACAAGTTTAAAGTGAGTACTTTTACCACTATTCTAATTCACGTCCTTAAGGATCATTGACCTCTTTATTTTCCATGCTCTACTTTCTTCATGATTTCAAAACACATTTGACTAATCAGTAGTTAATTTATTATATTATCTATTATTATATAGACAAAAATATATTTTGTTTATAAAAATGATATTTCAAGGGGTTTGCGCCCTGAAAACAGGAAAGGAGAGTTTGTTGTTGTTTAAAAATCCATATATAAGGACCATTATCGCCTCCAATGCGCTGCTAAATTTGGGCATTTGGGTGCGCAACTTTGCCATACTGTTGTATGTAACAGATTTGACTAATAATGATCCCGTATACGTATCGCTCATTTCGGTTGCTGAATTCATGCCTATTTTTCTGTTCGCTATCATTGGAGGAACATTCGCGGACCGTTGGCGGCCCAAACGGACCATGATTAGTTGCGATTTGCTATCCGCGGCCTCTATTTTTATTGTTTTGTTGGCATTATGGTACGGGTCATGGCAGGTGCTTTTGCTGTCCACTTTCTTTTCAGCCATTCTATCTCAATTTTCTCAGCCGTCTGCGATGAAGATATTTAAGCAGCATGTAGCACCAGAACAGCTACAGGGAGTGATGGCCCTTTTTCAATCTCTCATGGCATTATTTATGGTTATCGGCCCTGTTATCGGTACATTTATTTATCAACACTTTGGAATTTTCACTTCAATGTCTATAACCGGAATATTGTTTCTCATCTCGGCGCTTGTTCTGACTCGCATTCCACAAGATGAACAATCACTTGAGATAGATGATCAACCAACTCATTTCATTCAAGAGCTTAAAGAAGGAATACGTTATGTATGGAATAACCGCACACTTCGCACGCTTGGGGGAACATTTACCGTAATTGGGCTGGCGGTCGGACTTATTCAACCATTAATGGTTTTTGTCGCCATCGAGAACCTTGGACAAAACAAGGAATTCCTGCAATGGCCGTTAATGGCGAACGGAGCGGCTATGCTGGTGGGAGGCGGCCTGATTATGGGGGTTGCCAAAAAAGCACAGCCGCAATTGCTGCTGGTGGCCGGACTTTTGGTCAGCACACTGACAACCTTTGGTGTCGGATGGTCACACAATATTGTGCTGACCATGGCACTACAAGTTTTCAGCGGCCTATTTTATCCTTGCATTCATATCGGTATCAACACAATGATGATGAAAAACGCCGAAGCTGCTTTTATCGGCCGCGTCGGTGGTGCCCTCTCTCCCCTGTTCTCTGGGATGATGGTCGTCGGTATGAGTATCGGCGGAACACTCAAACACGAATCCTCCCTGAACACCGTATATACCGTGAGCGCCGGCTTGTTTTTGGTCGGAGCGATGCTATTGTTACCATTGCTTCGTGACAGGCAGCCCGTACAAGCTGTCATAGCCGATGATTCTAAATAACAGCACAAGAAACCGCCCCTGGAGATATGATATGGCATCCTCCGGGGGCGGTTTCTTAATGTTTGTATCATGATTTCATACAGATTATGACTCTCTTCCTTCATGCTGTCTTTTCCATAATCGTGCATACAGGCCGTACTTTTTCCGCTACCAGAAGGCCCTACAAGCGCTGTGAAAGAACGGAATGGCATAAACATGCTCACCATCCCGCAGTACAGGCTGGTCACCATACCCAAAACTTATGCGCCTCAGCTCAATGTCGTGTCTTTCCGAAGGCAGCTGGTCACCCAGCATCACTGGCTCGTTCAGCAATTGGACGATACGCTCACCTGCCTGTTGTTGTCTCTACTTTTATAACTACGAGTGATTTCAGTCTTAACTCAAACAGCGCGCACCGATTGAGTATCCGCACGCGCTGGCTGCATAGCTTTTTTCATCTGTCTACTTGACAGGGATATGACCAAAGGACGGTTTTTTATATCACTTATACATTTGTAGAAAATAGTGAAGGTGTCTTTTTCAGTGCACTTATTTTATTTCTTTCATAAAGCTCCTGAAGTTTTCAACGATTTCCTTTGATTTGGTATGGTGTAAATAATGTTCTCCTTCAAGTGTCATTACTTTTCCATGAACAGAATTTTTGACTTGCTCTTCATGTAGTGGTATCCATCTTTCCACATCTGTATTATTCGCTTGTATAAAGAAAATAAGGGGCAGATTTTTTGGGAATGTTAAATTTTTAGCTGCTTTAAAATTAGGATAAATATTTTCCATTTCGTTTGAGGTGCTGGAATTATACATGTTTTTGAGAGAAAGAATTCTCATTTGTTCTTTTGTTTCATCATCATAGGGTAGTCCAGCATATGGGTCACCAGTTAGTTTCATTACCAATCTGGCTAAACCTGATTTTTTGAGAAATTTAAACGTTTTTATTGGTAATTCAGCATCCATACCACCTTGCGTTGGAACACTGCTATCAATCCCGACAAAAGCACTCACTTCGTTTTCATATTTGTTCACATAATCCAGTCCGTAAATGCCTGCAATGGAATGACCCATTAGAATATATCGGTCAATTTTAAGACTCTGTAAAGCTTCATGAATTTCACTTACAATATTCTCTGTGTTTCGTTCCTTTTCGGTTAGATCACTTAATCCATAACCAAAAGGCTCAATAACGATGACTTTGTAAAATGGAGATAGCTCTTCTACTAGCGGTTTAAAATCAAGTGCTGGTGCTGCTGTTCCATAACCTGGTAGTAACACGACGGTCTCTTCGCCTTTTCCTTGAATCAAAACATTCATTTTTTTCCCATCTACAGGTACGAACTGACCATAGGATTGTATTTTTCCTTGCTCTGATTTGCTGCTGATAATATTAACTGTATAGACAACGGCTAGAAAAAGCACGATTGCTATAATTATTGTTCCTATTATTTTAAGCAAAATGCTTCGTACTTTATTTGTTCTCGTTCCATTCCTCATTTTCATTACCTCTCTTCGTTTCACGCTCAACTTCTCCTGTCCCATTCTGTTTGTTGGGCTACCTTAACGAGCCGCTAATGAAAGCTTAACGAAAGAAGATGTACTCCCTATGACGACAATATGAACGGAGTATGAACAAGCAAAAAAATGCTACGTTGTCCAAGGAAACTGCACATTATGCTGTATCATGGAAAATGCGGTTTAGATAATCCGAATGATACCCTATGAATCTAACTAATCTGGTGGCGTTGTGATTGGCAAGGTGACAATGACGGTCGTTCCTTGGCCGGGTTCACTTTCCACTCGAATGTCGCCTTGATGAAGCGATACGATCTGTTTAACGATGGCGAGTCCCATACCGCTACCGCCATATTTACGACTGTGGGAACGATCAGCTTTAAAAAATCGCTCGAATATACGCTTCTGGTCCTCAAGGGAAATACCAATGCCCGTATCGGATATTCGGACTGTTACGCTTTTGATATCTTGCTTGATGCTGACGTTAATAACGCTGCCATCCTTGGAAAATTTGATGCTATTACCGAGTATGTTCGTCCATACCTGGTTTAATTGATCTTGATCCGCCAATAGGCGAACGGTCTTCAAATTGAGCTCGAAACGGATGTTGCGAGCCGACCATTGCGGCTGGATCGCGACGATGACTCGTCTGATCTGTTCATCAAGGCTGAACGTGACCAGCCGCATCTGCTGTGACTGCGATTCAAGCAAACTCAGCTTTAGCAGGCTATCGCTCATTTTGGACATCCGATCTGCTTCCGCGATGATGATATCGAGATAACGGCTTCGCTCGTTATCTGCTATGTCTACTTGCTTGAGTGCTATAGCATAACCGGATATCGAGGTGAGCGGCGACTGAACTTCATGCGACACATTCGTGACGAACTCCCTACGCATCTGCTCAAGTTGCTGTAGATCATGCATCATTTCTTCAAAGCTGCGAGCCAAAGTACCTAGCTCACCCTTTTGCTTAATATTCAGCTTGACGTTGAAATCTCCAACTGCTATACGTCTGGTCGCTTTTGTCAGTTTTTTGATCGGTCTGACTAGGAATATAGAGGCAACCAAAATCAATAGACTTCCTGTTACCAACGAATAGGTCAAAAAAGTAAATAACCATTTTTGGGCAAAAGAGACGGAAGGATACATAAGCGGCTCCACAAACATCGCTTTCATTCCCATTTCCGTTTTCAACCTCAGTCCCAAGAGGTTCATTGAAACACTACTCGGATTAACTTGAACAACTTCTCCACCCAATACTTTCCTTACTTGATCCATCGTCACAGTAACAGGTTTTTGTCCGTTAAGCGTTCCGTAAGACTGGAACTGCCCCGTTTCATCAAAAATTCGAATATAATAGGAATCGAGTTGTTTCATTCCACTTACGAATAAGTCCGCTTCACGTAACGGAATGGTTTCGTAAACCCGGACAATGTCCTGACCAAAGTTAAATAAGGTGGTTTGCAAATTTTCGTTCAATTTCTCTTCAAACACCCAAAATGTTACAAAAAAAGCAATGATCGTGCCCGCGAGGACGGAGACCAGAAATGTCAGGACAACACGTGTATATAAGGATCTGATCATTCGTAAACCTCAAGCCGGTAGCCAAGTCCACGCACCGTCTCGATACGAAAATCGGGTGTTGTAGCGAACCGTTCGCGCAGGCGTTTAATATGTACGTCTATCGTTCGATCATCTCCAGTATAATCGATCCCCCAAATTTGATCGATCAACTGCTCGCGCGTATACACTTGTCCAGGTGTTC
This sequence comes from Paenibacillus sp. FSL P2-0322, assembly GCF_037975315.1. Lineage (NCBI taxonomy): Bacteria > Bacillati > Bacillota > Bacilli > Caryophanales > Paenibacillaceae > Paenibacillus > Paenibacillus sp. FSL P2-0322. The sequence continues at coordinate 3,206,671 of NZ_CP150243.1, forward strand.
CAGCGAGCTTATACAGCAATTCGAACTCCTTGAGCGGCAACGTGAGCGACTCCGTCCCTCTCATCACCTTATAGGTCTGCCGATCAAGGATGACGTTGCCGAACTGGATCATCTGCGTGGTGCCAATCCGATAGCGTTTCAGCAGTGCTCTGACCCGAACTGTCAATTCCAGTGGATCAAACGGTTTCGTCAAATAATCATCGGTTCCAAGTTCGAAACCTTTCACTTTCTCCCATGTTTCGCCTCTCGCAGTCAGCATAAGTAAGGGAAGATCAGGATTGGCTCTTCTGAGCTCCTTGCATAACGTCCAACCATCCATTATCGGCATCATAATATCGAGCACGACAAGATCGACATGCGTTGTAGCGTAGACGGTCAGTGCTTCCTTGCCGTCTGCGGCTTCGGCTGTTGCGAATCCGTCGTTGCGTAGAAATAAACAGACGAGTTCGCGAATGTTCGCATCGTCGTCAGCAACCAGTATAGTAGGCATTCGTTTCCTCTTTCCCTGTTTTCATCCCATATTGAAGTAACCATTATACTATAGATAAAATTGAATCGCTCCTATTCTTCCTATAATTTTACAGAGTTATTCCTCCTGGTTTCCGCAGGCCTCAGAGCCCTCATCATGGCCCTGTTGTCCTGATTTACCAATACCCAAAGGGCGGGCACTGCAGGACGTCTTAAATCCCTGCCTCGGTTATACTTTTTTTGCTTCTTGAAACCAGGAATGCTCATCATTTGTCATAAGGACACTCCTGTTAATGAATAACACCCTACTAGCATTAATGGGGATGAGACTGACCCCATAACGTGAGACAAATCAAAACACCTTCAAGAGAATCGAACCATGTCGTAAGATATGGAGATAACCTTGAAGGTGTTTTTACGTTGGCAACGAGAGATAACCAAATGTTTTACTGAGTAGTGCGGCAAAATGACTAAAGTTGCTATAACCGACTATCGCTAACGCCTCACTGACGGAAATCTGCTCCTGTTCCAAAAGTTACTTGGCTTTTTCCAGTCTCTGCTGGCGCACAAAGCCAAATACCGTCGTGCCGAATAGCTCTTTAAAGCCATTTTTAAGCTTTTGTTCATTTATATGTACCATCTGTGCCAGCCGAATCAGGCTCGGAGGTTGAACCAGTGTACGCAGTAAAATATCTCGCGCCTCGTGAATGACTGTACATCATTGGGCTTAATCAACATCGTCGGTCTAGGGGAAGAGGTGCACATCTCTTGTACAAAAAAGCTATAAGCTCCAGTGCCTTACTCTCCAAAAAAAGCTGTCGGGTTATGCCCTGATAAGGATGAGATGACAATTCCTAAGCAATAGCTCGCATGTCAGGAGTAATTAGCGTCTCCATACAAGCAAAAGATTGCTCCAGACGAATATCCAGTTCTTGTAGCAATTCTCTCCATAGCAAAGGGTTAAAACGCAGCTCCATGTGATTCATCGCCTTGCTTGCTGGCATCGCCGCATGGATCTTCACATCATTCATGTAAATGAGCTGTACATGCCTTCCATGCTCACGCTCTGAACGAAATTCATCCACGGACCAGGCGGCTGAATAGTCGATGTTCAGCGCTAGTTCTAAATAAGGCGTAACGAACCTTCTTGTAATCTGGACTGGATCATGAAATAGCATTTTACTGTGCGAAAGCTCGAAGCCTTTACGTAAAAAATGTGTACGATGCACACCGCTTCCCCACTATTCGGGTATATGATAAATATGTTCATGTTTCAATGCCGATTGAGTGAGATCATTTTCATCGTTTATAAGGTTTGAATCGGCTATATGGTTATATGGTTATAGTAATCATTAAATGTAGACGGAGAATTATGTATCTTCATCTTGTTATCGCTTCCTCCCTTATCTGGATTCGTAGTGCATACGAGTTCCATTCATGATTACAATTATAATGATTATCATTCTCATCCAAAAGATAATAACATCCATTCGCTACTAAGTTAACATAATATTTATTGCGAGATTAATTTTCTATTCTGTAGTTTTAACATATCAATATCTAATCTCTGTTGTTTAATTTATCGAATTTTCAAAATATGGATGCTTGAACATAACTTATGGATACAGAAATAAAAAACCTTTAAGACTGCTTATAAGTAGTCTTAAAGGTTTAAATGTGAGGAATGATAACGCTTTATAAAGTTGGCGATTTAAATCATATCCAGCGCTGTTTTCAGCACATTCGCTCCATTCATCATTCCATAATTCATCATATTGATTACAGTGACTGGAATCTCGTTGCCCACTTCTTTCTTCACGTCATCTTCCGCGTGTCCCATTTGGGGGCCCAGCATAACAATATTGACCGGCATATGCTCTCTTATGCTACTCTCACTACAAGCTTCGATTACAATTTCCACATTTTGTGCACGAGCCGCCTCTTTCATTCTCTCCACCAGCATACTTGTAGAAAATCCTCCTGCGCAAGCCAGCAATATCTTTTTCATTTATCAGGCGTTTGCTTCCTTCGAGGACAGGGCTCGAAACGTAGCTCTTAGCTCGGGACGGACTGTGATAGCTAAGTAATACCAAGTTTCTACAGTCAAGTATTTCCATTTCCGAAAAAGTCTATCGTAGCAAAATTGCGAAAAAATCTACCTCGACAGACAACATAAATTTTTTTCATTATTTTTGAACTCCTTAAACTGTTCATGCAGAATTCTCCCTTCGCCCTGGGTATATGAATTGTTATGTATTGGACTTACATAGTGCTTACTTGCTGAATATCCCCAGTACACTCAAGGTTTAATGGCTCCTCTGCCCATCGTCCATTCTCACAAGATCAAGAAAGTGTTGCATTTTTGCCAACGCATAATAACTTCCCCAGACTTTCCCTCGGCTCCCCTTGATTCTTCTTATTGAAACAAGGCATCGTTCCTTTTATATCCCGTGTTCCAAGGCTCTATTATGCTCAGGCCCCTTGCCATAAACAATTTTTCTTCCTTATTTGCATGCTTTTCTAACCTTTCACCCCTCATCATATTCGCAATTTTGCTACACTTTCTCACCTCTATCCCGAGTCGTTGGCCCCCCGTTGACGAGAAAAAAAACACGCATTATGATTCAAGTGAAAATATTCACAATTCATTCCGGAGTGAAAGTGAATGTTTTCACACAATAAACAGAATATCCGCTTTTCTATTTTTCTACTTATTCCGTGATGACGGCAATTAGCTTGCACATGACACTCGGCAGCTTGCCCGCACGTAATGTGAACTTCTAATCTATGTACTTATATCCATATGATTTCAATCCATTTTATTGAAGGAGTGAGCACTCTATGTCCAAAATCATTTCAGCGAGTGAAGCAGCAGCACTTATCCCGGATGGAGTCACCATTGCCGCAAGCGGCTTTGGGCTCTCCTGTTGGGCCGAGGAGATGGGTATCGCCATCGAAGAACGATTCTTGGAATCTGGTCATCCTCGCAACCTAACAGTTGTTCATGCCAGTGCGGTTGGCGACCGCCGGACCAAGGGAATGAGCCATCTAGGCCATGAAGGTCTGATCAAACGCTGGATCGGCGGGATCGCCCTTGCTTCGCCTGCTATGGCTAAATTAATTGAAGACAATAAATGTGAAGCCTACAATTTGCCGCAAGGCGTAATCACACAGCTGTTCCGTGAAATTGCTGCCAAGCGCCCAGGTGTCATTACCAAGATAGGCATGGAGACCTTCGTCGACCCTCGTGTGGAAGGCGGCAAAATGTCAGCCTGCACAACGGAGGAGATCGTCAAGCTGATTGAATTGGAAGGCGAAGAATGGCTGTTCTATAAGAGCTTCCCGATTCAGGTCGCATTGATCCGCGGTACCATAGCTGACGAGAACGGGAATTTGACGCTGGAAAAGGAAGGTCTGCATATGGAGGTTCTACAGATTGCTCAGGCAGTGCGCAATTCTGGCGGTATCGTAATTGCTCAGGTAGAGACTGTGGCCAAGAACGGGACCCTGCATCCGAAGGATGTTAGAGTGCCAGGCATTCTGATCGATCATCTAATTATCTCCGAACCGAAAAATCATTTCCAGACTGAAAACACACAATACAGCCCTGCCTTCGCAGGACATGTGAAGGTACCGATGGACGCCATGGAAGTGATTCCGCTCGACGAGCGTAAAATTATCTCCCGTCGTTCCGCAGCTGAGCTAGTACCAAATACCGTTCTGAATCTTGGCGTGGGTATTCCGGTATGTGTGGCTACGGTTGCGGCAGAGGAAGGCGTCAGCGACCAATTGATTCTGACAACCGAAGCAGGCTCAGTCGGCGGCGTACCAGCAGGCATCAAGGATTTTGGGCATGCGTACAACTCTGAGGCCATCGTAGATCATGTGTCCCAGTTCGACTTTTACGACGGTGGTGGTATTGATCTATCCGTGCTAGGGCTGGCTCAGACCGACGAATCCGGGAATGTGAATGTCAGCAAGTTCGGTACCCGTGTTACGGGCTGTGGCGGCTTTATCAACATTTCCCAATCAGCCAAAAAGCTCGTCTTTGCCGGAACTTTCACAGCAGGAGGCCTGCAAATTGCTGTTGAGGACGGCAAGCTTCGGATTGTACAGGAGGGTAAAACTAAGAAATTCCTGAAGGAGGTCCAGCAAATTACCTTCAGTGGCTCTTATGCGACCAAGGTCAAGCAGCGGGTCGTCTATGTGACGGAACGTGCGGTATTCCAGCTGCAAGATGGAAAAATGACACTGACAGAGATCGCGCCTGGCATTGATTTGCAGACCCAGATTCTCGATCAGATGGACTTCATGCCTGTCATCTCACCAGAACTGAAGGAAATGGACGCCGGCATGTTCTGTGAACATTGGGGTAAGCTGCATGACGTGATTACGATCAAGGGTAGCGAGCAAGCGAAGCATGAGGATGTCGCTTTGACTACTGTATAGTACAGCTCAGGAGATACCGGTAGCTGTCAAACGGACTACCAGACACGAATTATGGAATTGCGGAGTAATGCTTCATCCCACGCGCACTGATCCTGCATCAGAAAGGACCAACACGAAATGGAAAATGTACAACTGAATCGCTGGCGCATTCTAATCGCCGCGACCCTGATCAATATTTGCGTCGGCTCTATTTACGCCTTCAGCATTTTTGCACTGCCACTGAGTAAAATGCTTGCAGTGAGCATGCCTGAAATTATGATGGCCTTTACGATTAACGGCGCAATTGCACCGATTCCGGCGATTCTTGGCGGAAAGCTCGTAGACCGGGGAGGTGCCAGAATTGCCATCTTCATTGGCGGTACCATGTTTGGACTTGGCTTCATCTTGACTGGCCTTGCGACTGCACCTTGGATGCTATATCTGACGTATGGCATCATTTCTGGTCTTGGACAAGGTGTCGTCTATGCGGCAACAATCGGTAACACCATCAAGTTCTTCCCAGACAAACGCGGACTCGCGGCTGGAATCGTGACCGCAGGTTATGGCGGTGGAACAGTAATCATTGCCCCACTTGCAAACGCGATGATTACCCACTCAGGAGTTCAGACCACTATGATGATCCTTGGCACCTCCTTTCTGATCGTCATTTTGGCAGGTGGGCTATTTACTCAAGCTTGTCCGGCAGGATATATCCCTGCTGGTTGGACACCACCGCAGACGTCAGGTTTACGTCCGGTTGCCGTGAACTTGAACTGGCGGCAGATGATCAAGCAACCCCTGTTCTACGTCATTGCTTGCCTGTTCCTGATCGGCGCTTTATCTGGCATGATGGTTACATCCAATGCTTCCGTCATTGGCCAGACGATGTTCGGTCTATCGGCCAGTATAGCAGCCTTGTTCGTGAGTCTTTATTCGCTTAGCAACTGTCTGGGACGCATTTTCTGGGGAGCCATATCAGACAAGATTGGCCATCTGCGTTGTCTGATGATGATCTATCTGGTCATTGCCACCATGATGCTGACACTTGCATTATCCGGCTCCATAGTTGGATTTGCTATTGCCATTATTGGCATCGGCCTGTGCTTTGGTGGTACGATGGGCGTCTTCCCTTCAATCGTCGGACAGAAATTTGGCATGAAATACTATGGTGTCAACTACGGAATAACCTTTATAGGCTATTCCGGTGCCGCATTCTTTGGACCGCGAATTGCGAACTCGGTAGCTGCCGCCAATAACGGCATATTCACCAACGCCTTTTACATTGCGCTCGTTATTGCCTTGGTCGGGTTCGCGCTGACATTCCTGTATAAGGCCTTGGAAAATGGTAAGAACCCTGCACCAGCTGCTGTTGAAACCGTTTGATCAATCCGTTGCTATATTAGCAAATCACTATTTTTAGTATTAAGTATAGTACAACCTATAAATTTATATTGGAGGAATTAACCATGAATATTACAGAACTGCTCGGTATCCAGTACCCTATTTTCCAAGGTGCTATGGCCCAAATTGCCCGTGAACCACTCGTAAGTGCTGTATCCAATGCTGGCGGGCTGGGCATTATTGGCTCTGGCGGCATGTCGGCTGAGGTACTTCGTGAAGAAATTCGCAAGGTTCGCGCAGCCACCAACAAGCCGTTTGCCGTAAATCTGATGCTGATGATGCATAATATTCCCGAATTGATCGAGGTTATCGTCGAGGAAAAAGTCAACATTGTTACGACGGGCGCGGGCACACCAGCTCCGTATATGCCAATCTTCAAGGAGCATGGCATTAAGGTGATCGCCGTCATCCCTTCCGTCAAGATTGCCAAAAAAATGGAGGCTATCGGCGTACATGCCCTCGTGGCCGAAGGTACAGAAGCAGGCGGCCATGTCGGTGAAACAACCACCATGGCACTCGTTCCACAGGTTGTTAGCAACGTATCCATCCCTGTCGTTGCCGCAGGCGGCATTGCCGATGGACGCGGAATTGCAGCAGCCTTTGCACTCGGCGCACAGGGAGTTCAGGTCGGAACGCGCTTCCTCACCACCGTCGAATGCCCGACGCATGACAATTTCAAGCAAGCCGTCATTGACGCCGACGATACCAGCACTACGGTTACTGGACGCAGCATCGGTGGACCCGTCCGCAGCATCAAGAACAGCATGATCGCCGAATACCTCAAGCTGGAGCAAGAGCATGCCTCCCGTGACGAATTGGAGAAGATCAGCCTTGGCTCCCTGCGCAAAGCCGTCTTCGAAGGTGATACAGATCGCGGTTCGGTCATGGCAGGACAAATATGCGGCCTGTGCGACGAGATTACGACAGTTGAGCAGATGATTACGACAATGTTCAGCGAAGCGCAGGCACTGCTAAATCGTCTTGGACAGACACAGATTACCGGTGAGCAGATAGCATCAGTATAATATAACTTGTAAACAAAGAAAAAAACGGACCATATCCATATTTAATAGGAAACGGTCCGTTTTTTGATTAGATTTGCGTGCTAATTTTTATCTGGGTAACCTCTGTTGTTCGTAGCGTAAAGCAGATATAATAAAAATGAAACAATCACTTCAGCATAGCCTCGATAATCCAAAAGTGAGTTGATCGATCATGACCCGACGTATAGATAAACGTTCCACCGATGAGAGCGATCAGTCCCCTGCCCCTCTGTTTGTCACGGATTCCAAAGGTAATATTTTAATCTCCAATGAATTCACTGCCTTGACTATCGGCATTCCGTTGGAGGAGCTGTTGCGCTACAATGTACAGGACCTGGTGAAAGCCGGCTACTACAAGGAATCAATAACAATGAAAGCAATACAGTCCAAACAAAAGGTAACTCAGTATATCAACACTGTACGTGGCTTTAAGCTCAAGTCCACTGCTCTTCCAATACTTGATAGTACAGATGAGGTGCAGCTCGTTGTTACCAGTACTAACAACTATAAAGGTGGATTATCCATCATAGCTGCCCCTACGCTGCCACATGCGTATGAGAACAGCAAACGTTCAGTCACTTCAGCCTCTGTACTTAAGAATAACGGGATCATTGCTGAGAGCCTGGCGATGAAGCAAATTATTCAGGTGTGTGACCAGATCGCTTCTTACGATAGCAAAGTACTGATTTTGGGCGAATCAGGGACAGGCAAATCAGTAATTGCCAAATACATTCACCGCCAGAGCGCGAAGTGGAACGGACCTTTCATTCCGATTAATAGTGCCGCTATTCCAGCCGCATTATTCGAATATGAGCTGTTCGGATATGTTCAGGGGGCTATGCCCGGTTTAATGGACGAGAAGCAAGGCTTGTTTGAGGTGGCCAGAGGAGGCGTTTTGTTCTTTGATGAGGTCGCCGAGCTTCCACTGGAAATACAGGCCAAACTGCTTGATGTGCTTGAGCGTGGTGAATTCCGGCGTGTGGGGAGCACCGAAGCCATTCTCATTCAATGCCGGATGATATTTGCTACCAATCGTGATCTATGGAGTATGGTGAAAAAAGGATTGTTTCGCGAGGACTTGTACTATCGAATCAATGTCATTCCGATCCATATCCCGCCGCTACGTAGTCGCAGACTGGATCTCGTCGGACTGATTTCCAGCTTTATTGCTCATTTCAATAAGGTATATGATAAAAAGTATGTATTGCCAGCGGACGAATTTCAAAGAATGCTAGCCGAGCCATGGCATGGGAATGCGCGTGAGCTTCGTAATTACATCGAACGATTGATCGTAACTGATCAGACCGTGCTGCGCCAGCAGCAGCCGGTCGAACAAGTTACAGACTGGTTCACATTGGACCATTTCATTCAGGCCAATCGCAGTCAACTGAGCGGGCTGAAGGAATATACGGCGTTAACCGAGGGACGATACATTCAGCAGATGCTGCAGGTCTGTGGTGGCAATAGTGCCGAAGCAGCCAGACAGCTAGGAATTGATCGCTCCGCTGTTTATCGTAAGCTGAAGAAGATGGAGGACATTCTTGCAAAGCTGAAGGTTTAACTACGAAGTACAGAGCACACAGGGCCTATCCTTCCCATTTTCATAGAAGTCACCTATACTAGTGGCTTTCATACAAAAAAGCGTGTCTCAGGTTAAAGGCACTCTTTTTTGTAACGGTTTATTTTTCTCAATTATGCACCCGTCAAAATAAAATGAATGTCATACTTCAAGATCATGTGTTTGCTTGTAGTTATATATAGCGCCTAGCAAATTGGCTTCATTGCCTAATTTACTTTGCTCAATATCTGCACGTACAAAATTTAAGATCGAATCTAGATATAGCTTCTCTAGCTCTTCTTTAATGGTAACAACGAGTAAAGGATTCGCAGATATGCCTCCCCCAATTACAAACTTTTCAGGGTCAAGAATTGTTTGTAAATTAATAATCTGAGTTGCAATGTTTCTATAGTATTCTTGAAAAATCGTTGCTGCTCCCTCTGTAATTCTAAGCAAAAAACACCTGCTCTTCGGCAGATGTTCCTCGCCTTTCGTATTTCTTGAGACTATCCGATCCATTTGTCCGTTCTAATCGTTCAACCCTTTGCCCTCCAGAATGGGCTGTGTGTATTTTTCAACCCTTGAAACGCGCGTTTTGAACTGCTTCGGTTCTGAAAAATACAGCAGATACGCTCTCTAGCGTCCGAGCGTCAACGCTTCAAACGCCGTTTTTAGGACCGGTCGCTCCTCGAATTTAAGCCGCAGTTCTTCGGGAACCGTATACTCGGCATGTTTTTCAGTTCCACTGCAAGACCGGCTTCCTCCATCCAAACAGCGCCTCCTCCTAAACACTGTTGGACAAATAGCCGCGCTCAGGGTCAAAGATCATCTTTTGAACGGGTTCTATCCGCTCGTCTATAATTTCTATACGGTGATCTTCCATATTCAATTTGACAATACCGGGATAATTTAATGTAATGAAATAATGCGAGCCGTTGCATTCAATAATTTTCGAAAACTTGCTCTGATCGTTATATTTATGCCCTTTGTCACTGGCAGTTTTATAAAGTTTACGGCCGCTTTGATAGATATGGTGGTACACTCTCCAATCCAGCGCTTAGTTTATCGTCAAGCATGAACGTGCGAGCAGCGGAGAGATTGTTGTTCCTTTTCATAATTGATATATCTACAACTCAGTGCATGTAGCGCGTTTATTGCTGCTCGGCAAATCTCCACCAGGCAAATGTTCCGACTATTCCGGCTATTCCCGTAGACGCAAGAATGATTATACTACTCAACTTTAAAAACCCGGTGCTTTGAAATACCGACGGGATGGTCCACGGAAAATAGGGGGCGAATCCAAAAGAGGCCAAAACATTTGAGAGAATGACGATTATCAGGATGAGTCCTAATGGTGCCAAGTATCCCTTGCTCACATTGGCCAGAAGAGTGCCTGGTGTGGTAACAATAATAAACAATAGCGATGTTATAATGAATTTAAAAAAGATATTCCAAATAAAAGAAGCTGACCCGCCCGCAACTCCTAGAATACCCCCCACGGCAAAACCTATGGCAAACATATACATGGAAAGTAATAGGCTCCATGCTAAAATTACAATAAATTTGGAAAGTACAATTTTCGATTTGGAAACGGGCTTTGCAAGCAAATCTTTAATTGTTTTATCCGAAAACTCTCGTCCAAATACCCATGCCGCGATAAAGGTGTACCCGATAAGTCCCAGCGGGGCAAGACTATCAAGCAATTCGGTTAAATACATTTTCCAATTGATGCCGCCGGCGTCACTGGATAAAATAATTCCGACACCCATCATGATTGGCCCAAATGCAAAAATAAGAAATACCAACCAAAACACATTGGCGCGGATAATCTTGCGAATCTCACAATGTAAGACAGAAAAAATATTCATTATATATTCCCCCTTGTCATACCAATTGTGCGGAGAAAATATCCTTCCAAATCCTCCGTAATCACTCGAAGCAATGTTGGCGGTTGATTAGATTTAACCAGCAGTTCGGCCAGTCGTTCAGGACTATCCGCTGCGTGGTCATCGGTTAGTTTAATATAGCCGTCTATTGTCTCCTCAAATTCATATCCATGCTCTTCAAGCACCTCCTTTAAGGCATGTTTGTCGCGGCCATTCACCACTAAGTTTTTCTGTAACGATTGCTCCAGCTTATCCATTGCGACTTCTTTAACAAGATGGCCATTGTGAATAATCCCAATGCGTGTGGAAACTTTCGAGAGCTCCTCTAACAGATGGCTGGATATAAAAACAGTTACGCCGAAATTTTTCGCTAGGCCATATAACATATTCCGTATCTCCGCCACGCCTGCGGGATCGAGGCCATTTATCGGCTCATCCAATATTAGAATTTCCGGATTGTGAATCATTGCTTTCGCAAGTCCCAGGCGCTGTTTGTTTCCTAAAGAAAGATTCTTTGCCTTTTTCTGTTTGTGCGGCTCAAGCCCCAACTTATAGATAACCCGATTTACGGAATCTTTGTCAGGCACCCCTTGCATGCGTCGTGCTATGTCAAGATTTTCAACTACAGTTAAATCGGGATAAAAAGTAGCCTCCTCCAAATATCCAACCTTGTCCCATAATTTATAGTTTCCGGCATCGACCTTTTCACCTAACATATAGAGCTTGCCGGAGGTTGGCTTGAGCATCGCCAAGAGCATCTTTATGGTCGTTGTCTTTCCAGCGCCATTCAGTCCCAAAAATCCAAATATCTCTCCTCGGCTCACCTCCAGCGAAAGATTGTTCAATGCGATATAGTCGTCAAATTTTTTGTGCACTCCCTCAATTTGTATGGCGGGCGTTCCTCCATTTTTTTCCTTTGATAAAATACTCATAGCCTTCAACTCCTCCATAAAGAGAGAGCTTATTCAGGATTCTAAGTACGACACTCCTGAACAAGCTCAATCAGAAATTTTTCAATAAATCTACTTTATGATGTCCTGGCAATCGCTTAAGCGAGGCGAGGCTGGCCCAAGCCCAATTGAGCAGAGCCAATTCAGCACTACCTCATGCAGCACGTTGATGTTGTCTACCTGACAGTGTTCTAATCCGCCAAGTCGTCTATCCTCTATCGGGTAGAACGTCTTGTTTTTCGAACCCGCTTGCTCGTAATTCTTCAAGGCTTGTGTCAGCGGATTTGGCTGAACCAATATCTCTTCCGCTCCGTGCATTACAAGAAGCGGACATTCTATCTGGTGGAGCACGCCCTCAAGATCATAGGCAAAACGCGGATTCCCCGCAAAATCCTCCAAGCTTTTTGCCCCCAGAATTCTCATGCCGTGTGCGGCCAGACTCGGCGGCATCCATTTAAGCATGGCATCCCAGTCGAAGGCGTGCGTACCGCCGTCAGAGATGACGGCAGCAATCCTGTGATCGAACGAAGCGAATCGCAGCGAGTCGTAAGCCGCAAAACTCTCCCCGTGCACGATAATCTTATCGGGATCGACTTCCGGCCGCGTTAGAAGAAAGTCGATTGCTCGGGAATGGAAAGCCTCACTGTCCGCTCGTCTTCCTTTTCCCTTTTCGTACAGCGAGAGGCCGGTGCCAGGCTGGTCATAGACCAGAAAGTTATATCCACACGAAATAAAAGCGGGACCTAGCCAGAAATAGTTTTCAATTGACCACTCGTCGCCACCGTTGAGAGCAAAAAGGGTCGGCTTCGGACCTTTTTGCCAGGAAGGGGAGAAGAAGTAACCATCCAACTTGACATCTTCGTAATCGACTTGGATCTTCTCCGGTTGGACATCGAAGTACTTTCCGGCAGCTTCGAAGAGTTCATTTACTTTCTTAAATATACGGATTTTCTCGGTGTCATCATCCATCACCACATATTCCGCAATTCTGTAGTAATTGCAGGCACGAATGTAGCAGTTTCGTGCTGTATACCAGTTTCCAGCCGTTTCGGCCTCCTTGCCGTGTCTTTCCAATGCCTGAGCCGTTATGAGCCATTCCCTGTGCCACGTGTCCTTGTCATCGGGGTCGATTTTTTTGCAGGCCTCGTAGATCTCGGTGACGTCCGTAGCACCGAGGCTTGCCATACCTAAAGCTTTGGTGACTTGGTATGACATCATGTAGTTATTGGGCCAACGGCTGAACTCAATTGACATTGCAACATCCTCCTTTTCCAGTTCTAGTGATTGTAGTTTTTTTACTACAAGTAATTTTTACAACACAAAGATAAAGCTTCTTTAAAAGAAAAATAAATGTTTATAAAGAGAATATAAAAAACTATAAACCGCTGAAAAAACAAAAAAGGCTGCTGCCTGGGTGTTCACACCTGGCAGCAGCCTTTAACTCCTGTAGTAAAAGAAAATGTGCAAAAATAAAATCAGTGTTGTGCGGCCAAGGGAAGGCTGAATCTTATCCCCAAACCGCCATATTCGGAAGGGTAGGCGCAAATTTCGCCCCTATGATGTTCAATAATGGATTTACAGCTTGCAAGACCCAGACCCAGCCCGCCCTTTTGGATTTGCCGCGATTTATCCACAGTGAAAAATTTGAGGAACAGAGAAGATATATCCTTATCCGGCACTCCAATTCCATTATCTTCGATTTGAAAAAAGGCATACTGTCCTAGCGGGTATCCGGTCATATACACTTTCAGTTTATTTTTCCCTCCATATCTTACAGCATTGCTAAAGAGGTTGCCGAAAACCCGACGTATCTTCGGTTCATTGACCATCAGCAATATATTTTCCGTGAATGAATGGCGGCAAGTAAGCTCGTTGTCAAGTCCCGCCAACTCATACTCATATTCAAGGGCAATGTTTTCAAATAATTTTGATGCTTTTACAGGTTTAGCTACCATAGATTCCAACTCCAGTTTTTCTTTGGTGAAACTGGAGAAATCATTGATGAGTTCGACCATATATCCTGACTTCCTTTGAATCAAATCATAATATTCCTGCTTTTCAGTTTCTGGTAAATCCTTGTGTGTAGCCAGCAGTTCAGTAAAACCATTAATAGATGTCAAGGGTGTTTTCAAGTCGTGGGCAATTGCCGCGATCATATCGATCTGCTCTTTGTGCGCGAGTTGAAGCCGATGCTCCATCTTATTGAAGTGCTTATAAAGTTCTCCGATCTCATCATTACTTCTCAGAGCTAGCGGAGGCAGTGGATGTACAATATTTACTTCTTCAAGCCTGGTATTCAGAAGCTGAATGGGTTTCTCTATGCAAAAATGAATATAGATAATCAGAATAATAAATATGAAACAGGCAATTGCAAATATGGGCAGGAGCAATGCTATATATCGCGAGTCCAGCAATGAACTGCGTATAGGGGAATATACTGCAAAGACAAGCTTCAGATACATTCCAATCGAAAACATGAATATTATAAACATCAGCAGGAACAAAAGAGGAAGCTTTATTTTCAGTTTCATACTATTGCTCTCTTTCCGTGTATTTATATCCTATGCCCCATATTGTTTTAATAAAGTCATATTCAGAACCAAGTTTCTTACGGATATTTTTTATATGAACCGTTACGGTATTTATTTCTCCGTATTCGTCTCCCCAGACGTTTTCATATATCTGCTCACGAGTCAATACATGATTGGGGTGGCGCATGAGGATAGACAGAATCTGAAATTCCTTCGTTGATAAGTCGAGCTTCCTGCTATTCAGAAATGCTTCAAACGTCTTATCGTTCAAAATGAGCGGAGCATCCGCCTTTTCGTTACTGGGACTAAGTTCATCCCACTCTTTAAAAAGCCTGTCCACTTTTCTGAAGTGAGCCTTTATCCTGGAGACAAGCTCCTGAATACTGAAAGGTTTGGTCATGTAATCGTCTGCTCCTATTTCGAGCCCGACGATTTTATCAATGTCCTTATCACGCGCACTTAAAAACAGAATTGGGACATTATAAGAATTTCGGATACTTCTGCAGACATCAAGTCCATCCATATCAGGCATCACTATATCAAGAACGATGAAATCAATGTGATTTTCTTCCAATGCAGATAAGGCTTCTTTCCCGGAACATGCCGAAATTGTTGCAAATTGCTCGTACCTTAAACTCTTTGTGATGAGTTTTACGATTTCTTCATCGTCGTCTACAACTAATATCGTTTTTGGCATCTTTATACCTCCCAACCTCTTTAAATGGACTGCATTTATATAACACAAGAACCGCATGGACTCGAATTGACAAAAAAAGTCGCGCTCAAAGCGCCTCTCCAGTTCCGGATACGCTGGAATAAGAGCTTGAGCAACGCCTTGGGGAATTCTGGATTTAACAAGCTGGTATGCCCTTCAATAGCGGTCGAGTTATGGGCGTCAGTGTCAATTTAGAACAGATAAATATACGAACATTTATTCCTTTCGGATAAATAATATCAACAACCAGCGCAAAATCTTTCTTCTTATGCGGTGTTCATGAATTTCATGATTCAGGATTCTTTGGTACCGGCTATTGTAGGCTATTTTTAAACAATTGATGATCAGAATTACGCAAACGGATCTGATATAAATAATAATTCCTTAATCTTGTTGATGCAATTCTCCACTTCGTAAATAGAATCAAGGTATAAATATTGAATTGCATAGTCCGTAGAAGTACGTGCACCACCATGAACACAAAGCTTGATATTAACCTCTTCCAGCATTTTATTTACGAAGATTTTATTTCTCCTTGTTAATCTATCCAGAGTGTCTCTGTGCTCTGTATACACATACTCCACTAACGAGATCTCATTTTTGTGTTTACTTGTTACATACTCTCGTAGAGTCATGTCCCCCTGTCTCTTTAAAGCACCAATCAGCACAAAATCACTAGGGGAAATAAGCTTTGTTAATGCTCTTAATGAAATATCTTCGCTATCTTTAAATTTATTGAAGTTCTCTCTTTATCATAAGATCCGTCATCAAATGAACCTACTGAAGTTTGATAATAAGAAAATTCCCTATCACTATCCCCAATAATTACCTTTAAGCGATTCATAAACTTTTCTCCATAGATAGCGCTAGCAAAGCTAACCATTTCTTGCAGTTTTTTTAGAAAAAGTTCTTCCCGCTCTTGTAAACTTTTTTGTAAAAGAAGATTCAGGATATATCTCAATCGATCTTCCATGAATGGTTCTAAACTATCCGAAACCAAAACACAATAATCGTATGTTTTGCATTTTCTTACTCTCACATTAGATATTTGAACCGAAATATCTTCAGGATTATGATAAGTAAAATATTGTTTTCTATCGTGGCCGTTTACATTGGTCGTTCTTGATGTTAAAGAGTAATTGAACTCAATGGTTAAGGTTGGCTTCTTCGACATCGAGAAAGTATACCAAACCTGTTTTTTTATAAATGTATTCATCGAAATCCACTCTTTTTCTAGCATCTGTATAGTCTCTAGCCGAAGAAAATTTCATGAATTTGGACTTATCAAAGATCCAGAAATCTTGAATACTAACGGACTCAAATAAATTATGACGTTCTTCCCATTGGGCAATGGTAAGAGGAGCTATGCTGAAATTCAAAAGCCCATTTCATTCCCTCATACTCTCCATCTTGATGCTCAACATAAATATCTGCTATTTGCCTTGTAGTGGGGATATACACTTCAAATTCCACAAATGCATTAGGAAATTTACCTTTTAACCAATTGTACATTATCCTGAAAGTAACCTTCTATAAAAAATAAAAAAAGGGCTCAAATCTTTGGTAGAATGGTGTTTGTCGAGAACAAAATCACCCAAAGAGAGGAGCACCTTTTAGGTGAAGTCTACCACACCCATCCATAAAATCAAGACCTAATTTTCCCTAAACCAGTCCACAAACATCGGAGGAAGCAAGATCTTCCTCGATTATCTCGAAAAAATTAAACTGAGCCTTGTGCTCCAAACCTTAACCGGAGGCAAAGCTCACAATGCGCTGTTCCCAGTGCACCGCATTCTGCTATACCTCATCGTCGGCTGGATACTGGGCTGTGAGTGTCTGTTTCACTTTCGCCGATGGCAAAAGGACTCCCTCCTTCAGCGGTTTCTCGGTGGACGCTGTCCACACCACTCGCTTCTGTACAAGGAACTGGATCGGCTGGGAAAAACGAATCCTAATGTACGAATGGAACTTCGGCAAGTGAACCTCGAAGTGATTCGGCCTTGTCTGCCCTCCAAGCTCATTCTCGATTTGGATTCGACCGTGGAGTCGGTCTACGGCAATCAGGCCCAAGCGGCGAAAGGCGTGAATGCCCATAAGACGGGGCGCAAAAGCTATCATCCCTTGCTCGCTTTTGAAGGACAGTCCCGCCTTTGCCTGAATGCCGTGCTACGGGCAGGAAACGTTCACTCGTCCACCGAGGCCGCCCCTTTTCTGAAAGAGACCTTTGACCTCTTAGGTCAGCACCCGGTCCAATACGCCCGGTTTGACAAGGGCTTTGGCGGCGAAGACTTCTATTCGCTCTGGAAAGGACGGCAGATCGGCTATGTGGGCAAAATGAAATGGACCAAACGTTTGGCGGCTGAAGTGGCCGCTTGTCGGTATTGGAAACGTTACGTGGACGAAGACTGGATCATTGAAGGCATCGCCCTTTGGTACCAAGCCACGTCTTGGAAGAAACCGCGGCGGGTCGCCGTCATCCGCAAGGCGAAAGTCGTTCAGGACGACCAAGCTTGTCTCCTGCTGGATACCGATTGGGAGTATGAAGCGATCGTCACGAGCCTGGAGTGGGAATCCATCGATTTGTGGCGCTTTTACAACCAGCGGTGTTGTATGGAAAACTACATCCAGGAAGCCAAGTGCGGATTTGCCATCGATAAAATCGCCACGGGCTCTTTTGAAGCCAATGAAATTGACCTGCTCGTCAAATTACTGGCCTATAACCTGTACGAGCGATTCAAACAAGATTGCTGCGAACCGGTTCATAGGGGCTACACGATTGCAAGGTTTCGTCTGGAATTCTTCCGGAATCTACGTGCTGGTAAGCCGTTTTGGAATATTCCCCCTGTTAATACACCCTGATTCTTACAGGTTTTTTGAGCGGTGAGTCTCTGGCTTCTTTGATCTTACGGGCTTTCGAAATTCAGGATAATATATATTATGTTATTTTTATGATCACCATTGTATCGAATTAAAGAAGTCGACCTTGACTTCAACGCCTGTCCAATCGTATAGTATGGTTATATCTTCAATTAAGGGAGAGATTTTGATGTCGGTGAACGTTCTTAACTAAGCAATTGCATATTCAGGGAGTATCATCAGGCGCTTGTATCCTTCGGGGACAGGTTTGTTTGTTGCTTTGTTGTTACCCTGATATTAGTTAAGAACATGCGGATATCATAAATCGCCTTCGGGATTATCTTCATCCAGGCCCTATTCCGTGCTGTGTTCAGCGCGGTTTTTTTGTTTTCAGATTTTGTAACTTCCCTTTAAACGTCTTCCATTCGATCCAAATAGCTTAGAAAAGAGCTGTTGCGTGAATAAATTGGAAACACGGAACTCGGAACTACAAAAGCTGCATAACAGGCTTATTTGATGATAAATTCCCTCTTTCCTTAAGGGCGGAGAATGAACGTTTTGTTCATTCTCCGCCCTTTTTTATTTTAACAGCAAGGTTTCCAAAATCCTGACACTACACAACTAAAGGAGCGATTTATTCATGAACGAAACTACAATGCTGCGTTTGGAATATGATCAAATTAAAACAAAAGTTTCCGAATGTGCTTTTTCTTACCTGGGTAAGCGTCACGCTGCTTCTATGCGCCCAATTACTGATATCCGTACAATTAAGATTCGTCTTGACGAAACGAACGAAGCCTTACAGATCATTCGCCATGGAGCAAGCGTCCCTGTCCCTTCGTTGGAAGGAATGGAGCACATTCTTCATCTGCTCGGGACCGGGTATATGTTCAGCGAGCGCGATTTTTCTCATATGGCCCAATTCATTAGAAGCTGCATTCAACTAATAAAATATATGCATTCCAAGGCGGACGCTGCTCCAACCGTCAGCGCTTATGCATCTTCCATGTATAGCATGGAGCCACTTCTATCCGAAATCGAAAGATGTATTCATTCGGGACGTGTGACGGATATCGCCAGTAAAGAACTAGCTAAAATTCGCAAAAAAATTGCGGTTACTGAAGAACGTATCAAGAGAAAACTTGACTCTCTCACCAGCCGTCACCGATCCATTATGCAGGAAAATATGATTAGTCAGCGCAATGGCCGTTACGTGCTTCCAATCAAAAAAGAATTCCGTAAACAAGTGAAAGGCAATGTACTGGATGAATCGGGAAGTGGTCAAACGGTTTACGTTGAACCTGCCGAGATCACGAATCTGCAATTCGATCAGAGCGCGAACATGGCAGAAGAATCAAAAGAAGAAATGAAAGTACTGGGAGACCTGACGGCAATGGCTGAGTTATACAATCGGGAACTAAGCATCAATACAGAGACGGTAGGTGTACTGGATTTTTTATTGGCAAAAGCCAAATACGCCATGACTCTGGATGCTGTCCCTGTCGAACTTAACCTTGACGGGATTATAGACATCCGAGGTGCACGTCACCCGTTGATGTCCAATACCATGGTGCCGCTTGATTTCTCAATTGGTGAAGGATATTCCTCACTCATCATCACCGGACCGAACACAGGCGGAAAAACGATGGCCCTCAAAAGCGTCGGTCTATTAACATTAATGGTGCAATCTGGGCTACTGGTACCTGTTTTGCATGGCAGCCGAATGGCTGTATTCGAGGAAATTGTGGTTGACATCGGGGATGGACAAAGCATTGAACATGCTTTGAGCACCTTTTCTGCACACATCCGCAACATGATTAGCATTTTAGAAACGACGGGCAACTCTACTCTGATCCTGATTGACGAGATGGCATCTGGTACCGATCCGGGAGAAGGGGTAGGGCTCTCTATCGCGTTGCTAGAAGAATTCCACCGTCGCCGGGCGACAGTAGTGGCTACAACCCACTTTAGCGAAATCAAGCATTTTGCTGAAAACACACCGGGATTTCAGAATGCTCGTATGGAGTTTGATACCGAAACGCTGCAACCATTGTACCGACTTCGCATTGGAGAGGCCGGAGAAAGCTATGCATATGCGATTGCCTTGAAGCTGGGCATGTGGACACGTATTATCGAGCGTTCTGAGGCCATTTCTGCAGGCAGAGTGTCTCGGAAAACACAGGAATCGTTTGTTATTCCCCCTTCTGTAGATGATGAAAAGTCTGATGATGCAAATAAGCCTCTCCCTAAAAAAGCAGCTTTAGACGGTACAGTCACAAAACGGGGGAAACAAGAAATTCCTCTCAAAACCAAGCCATTTGCCCTTGGTGATAGTGTTTATGTAGGCTACCTGGATCGAACTGGAATTGTATACAAAACCGAGGATGAACGGGGGAATGTCGGGATTTTAATCCAAGGACAGAAGCTAACCATAAACAAAAAGAGGCTCGCCCTTCACATCGCTGCTACTGAATTGTATCCTGACGACTATGATCTGGATATTGTTTTAGAAACCAAGGAAAACCGCAAAAAACGAAAACTGCTGGGACGCAAGCATGTCGAAGGAGTGATGATTGAATCTCCCCCGGAAAATGAAATATAGACGCATGCGTATATTCTCAATATAAAAAATAAGTTATTTTTATATTGTCAGTGAAACTTGAATCTGCAAGCGGACACTTGATAAGAGTGATCCACTTGCAGATTTTACCACACAAAAAAACATAATATATATTATGTAAACTTAATGATTCCTTACTAGATAGGACAAGATAAATCAGACATCCAAGTTCATGTAAAACTCGGCTTCTAACCTTCAATCCA
This sequence comes from Paenibacillus sp. FSL P2-0322, assembly GCF_037975315.1. Taxonomy (NCBI): domain Bacteria; kingdom Bacillati; phylum Bacillota; class Bacilli; order Caryophanales; family Paenibacillaceae; genus Paenibacillus; species Paenibacillus sp. FSL P2-0322. The sequence goes on from NZ_CP150243.1 coordinate 3,227,330, forward strand.
GCTTCATTATATAAAGCTCCTATATCAAACGTCTGTAATGCAAAAAAGGCGTGTCCAAAGTTAAGGCACGCTCTTTTATTGTTATTTTATTTGTTTGTAATACTCAATCCCGCGCTCATCGAAATATAACTTTTGTTATCATTCAAGATGATAGGATTGTTTGTAGTTATATATAGCACCTTGCAAATTCGCTTCATTGCCTAATCTACTTTGTTCAATATCTGCACGCACAAAATTATAGAAAGAATCCTTATAAAGCTTTTCTAGCTCTTCCCTAATGGTAATAACCAGTAAAGGATTTTCAGATATGCCTCCCCCAATTACAAACTTTTCAGGATCAAGTATGGATTGCAAATTAATGATTTGTGTTGCGATGTTCCTACAGTATTCTCGAAAAATCGTTTGGACCGTGCCATCACCTTCTTCAATGAACTTGAATATCTTTTCACCTGTCATAGAATCTGCAGGAAGGTCTTTGGCTTTCGCAACGGTTTTAGTTAAAACAAAACTACTCCCTTGCATACCAAGCAGATAATCATCATTGTCTGCATTTTCGTTGTTCGTTCTAATGAAGGAGAACTCCCCAGCTGATAAATGATGGCCCTTCAACAATTTCCCTTGAGAGATGATTCCACCGCCCATCCCTGTTCCAACGACCAGAACGACACCATCGGTAATCCCTTGTAATGAACCACGCCATGCTTCTCCAAGAGCAGCACACTTTCCATCATTTTCAATCGCTACAGGTTTGTGAAACGCTTTCTTAAAAACGTCAAGCATATTTATATCATTTATATATCTTAATGAACCGCCATGCACCATGTGACCGCTTTCCGAATTCACAATACCTGGCATGCTGACGGCTATACCTTCACATTCATCCATAAACTGATTATGAATTTGCTTCAAAGCTACAAGCAGATTCTCAAGTGAGTCCAATGGAGTTTTAACTTTCCCCTTGCACATAAATTCACCTTGAAAATACAAACTAAATTTAATAAAAGAGCCACCAATATCAAAAACCAGTATTTTATTTTTCATGCTACGTATAGTCCTTTCATGAGGCAATTTGGGGTCTTCTCTCCATAACGATAATTAATATTATTGCTTTTGTAAATCCATCATTTTTTTTATCGTTAATAAGACACCGTTTTCTTCGTTGGATTTAGTGATAAAACTGGCTGCATTTTTAGTATTATCACATGCGTTTTTCATAGCAAAACTATATTTTGCTATACTCATAAGTTCCACATCATTTTCACCATCTCCAAAAGACAGGGTCTCATCCTCAGTAACCCCCAATATCTCTTGGAGTTTTCTTACCGTCTCCCCTTTATGGGTATGAAGGGCTGTAATATCCAGCCAATTTGCTTCAGAATCAACGATATAAATTCGATCCATTAGAGTCTTTTCAACATGTTTTCTTAATAAGGAACTTCTTCCAGTTGGATCATATACAGTTATTTTAAGAAAGCTACTGTTGATTTGATCAAATGAATCAATTTTAATCACTTCTTTATACGAGCCTTTCACAATTTTATAGTATTCGTCTTGAATATAAGAATGAACAAATGCTGCTTCCGTTGTACATGCTATGATAATGAAATCATTGGAAAAACTTTCGATGTCTCTTATCGCTTGTAAAGCTAAATTGCGTTCAATCGTAAACTCTTTGACGACGACTCCATCCTTTTTAATCCGCGTAGCACTGTCCCCTAAGATCCAGATCCCTTTTCCGTGCTCGCCAAATAATTCTTCTACTCTTTCACACTGCTTGCCTGTACAGGCTACAAAGGAAATATTATTTTCTTGCATTTCTCCATACACCTGATTAAATAATTCTACATCAAAAGTGCTACTATTATTCAGAAAAGTACCATCCAGATCACTTACTACCAGTTTAAACATATATAAATCCTCCCTTAATATATAAAGATCTTTATTAGCCAAGTTTAATTTACGGCTTTTCATTTTCTTTCCATGGATCAACATCAAAATCTTTATTAAAATCTTCAAACATTCATTTAATAGGTGCATTACATACCCTGTACACTTATTAAACCATTTAATTAAACATATTAATAAAGTGAGTAAAAAAAGTTACTTTATTAAGTGGACATACAAAGTTATTCAAAAAAATCATCGATGGAGCGGTAAGGTTTTACTTCCTTAGGCTGCCCGGATAATGCTAAGCACCAATAAGTACCAACCCATATAACTGAGCAAAGTAAAATCAGTGAGATCATAGAGTGCCCTCGCTTTCTCTTTTAGGTTACACGTTTACTTTAGCTGATGAAACGCGTTTCAGGTCAAGCGATAATTTATAGAAAAGCACATTTTTGTCATGGATGTTTATGATTTAAGATATAATCTTGGGTTAACCGTTCAAAGTTCTCTTTTTCAATGTACGATTCACTTGTTCTGAACTGAACAGCATAAAAAGAAGGAAAACAATGACGGCAATCGGGAAAAAATGAATACTTGTCTGAGAAGCTATAACCCCAAAAATGGGAGGAAGTAATGTCGTTCCTGTATAAGCAACTGCCATTTGATATCTCATGAGTTTGGAAGAATTCTCTTTACCAAACCGAGTTGGCGTTTCATGAAGAAGTCCAGGGTAAATCGGCGCAAGTCCTAACCAATAAGAATAAACCCAGGTAATCATATATACATTATTTAAAGACAATGATTGGACGTTCCAATTCTTTTAGAGTTAACCCTCTCAACCCTGTTTTAAAATCTTCATAAAATAAATCTGAGAAAATAACCTTAGGATACAAAGGCATCTTATGTTTAGATTTGTAGGATTCTAAAAAATGAAAGAAAGACACTTCTTCTATATTCTCTCTATAGATCACAATTCGATCAGGATCAAATACAGATTGTAATATTTGAATAATTTCACATATACTATTGAAGAAAACTTCCGTTCCCTTGCTCTCATCCCAAACTATCGACGGAAGGAATTTGATTTCACCAGCTAATCCATGTTTGCCTTTTAAAACCCCATTTCGCAAATAAATCCCCATTCCTGGTGGAGAATTCTCAGGAAAATAAATAGCCAGTACACATTGATCTTCATCTATTTGTTCTCTATAGACGTAACCACATACAGCGGCATTTACGTCATTCTCCACAATAACCGGCAAACCAAATTTGCTTTGCACATCCTCTGCCAACCGAATTCCATTTAATCTTTCATGACTGCTGACTGTAATTTCTCCATTTACAGATTGTCCCGGGATTCCTATTCCAATAACTTTAATGGAAGGATAGAGGGAAATGATGTCTTGAATCGTGGAATAAAATTGTGTAGCATTAAAAATTTGAAAGGGATGCTCTTCTTTCATCAGAGCATCCTCATTTAAATTCACTACCGTAGTACACACTACATCTGTCCCTTGTTTTTCGTTAATATGTATAATCAGTGCTAGACTATACTCATAATTAAAACGATAGGTTAACGCATGCCTGCCTCCGTTTGAAGGGACGATTTCATCTTCAAAGATCTCTCCATTATTAAGCAATTCCTGCATAAGGGTATTGATAGTTACCACACTTAAATCAGTCAATGCGGCTAGTTGGGGTTTTGTTGTCTTACTGATCTGTTTCAATACTTTGCGAACCAGGTTCAGATTTATTTCTTTAATTAAATTTGTATTAGCTTTTTCCATACATAGCACCTTCTTTTTATAACATCATAAAACAACTTTATAAACCATATTTATAAATTTGTTTCACTAATTTTGCAGTAAAATATTACCTTTGTCAAGGTAATATCGTACTAACCTTTAATTCACTATTGCTTTCCAGCTTATTCTGAATTATTCTCATGCTTAACATAAGATGATCGCTAAAATAAGGAGGCTAATCTATTGAAGAATGCTGTTGCAGAACCAAAATCGAATCGTATGCGCAAAATGATTGGGTGGCAGCTAATCAGTATCAGGTTGGAGCAAATCAATCAAAAACAAAACTAACGCTATGAAAAAGAATACTACGTTCATGATCATAATGACCTAAAGCCGTTGATGTGATTTTCAAGTCAGGATGTAATTTCCTCTGACGAGTTTGCATAATGATTATTATGTAAACTATTTTTCATTTAATCTCAACTTTCATGCTATACTTACAATCTTGATATTGGTATCTGAATATCCAGCTTATCCATTGCTTTTTCTTTTTCCCGATCAGTGACATGTGTATATACTGTGGTTGTCTGAATGGATGAATGCCCTAGTAGCTCCTGTACGGTACGCAGATCTGCTCCCTTACGTAATAGCATTGTCGCAAATGTATGTCTCAGCTTATGGCTGGAATAAGCCTCCCGGCGATCTATACTCTTATCTTGCTGGAATCGTTCGAACGTTTCTGTAGCGATCTGTTGAATGGTGCGCACTGCCAGACGGCGGCCTTTTTGGGATACGAACATCGCATCCTCTTTACCTCTCCACGGCGTCAATCTTTCCTCCAACGCATGCTCTACAAAATCACATACGGCTTCCGGTACCGGGAGAGTACGCCACTTACGCCCTTTACCGAACACATCTAAGGTACGTCTTTCTCGGCTGTAATCCGAGACATTCAATGAATGAACCTCCCCCACCCGCAATCCCATGTAGACCATCAGCAGAAAAATAGCCATATTACGATTTGCATATTTCCCCTCCACCGCGAGCAAAAACGGATGAATATCCTTTTCATCCAGATAGACGGGCATACGATTCTTTTCAGTCTTTGCTTTCTTAATTCCCGCTGCCGGATTTGTGCTGCATAACTCAAATTCCTGTAGCGCTTTAAAAAAACTGTTCACCGCTGCATGCTTCCGGTTCCGCGTACTATCTCCGGCGCCTCCCTCCCGCGCTTTAGACAAATACGACATAACATGAATCTTCTTCACCTGATCGAGTGGTTTTTCACGCAACGTGCGCAAAAATTGCTTTACATCCCCCATATAATTTTTTTGCGTATGTATCGTATATCCCGCATCCTTCATCCAGATCAAAAAAGCTTCCAGCTCCTCAGTATATATTTCATCAGTTTCTTCAGTTGTATCGAGCTCCACATGTCGCAACTCTTTTTTCATCCCGTTCGCCTCCAATTCAGTTCATATTCCGAAATATACTGTAAAACGATCATTTTCGTCTGATTTTTATCGACAATTCAATCGACATCTTATGCAGGAGAGATTCTAAAAGTCGTTTTAAACCTAAACAGCGTATAATTTATATTATACGCTGTTTTTTTAGCGCTTTTTAAGTATAAATAAAGCGCTCCCCTCTTGTCCAGCCTGGTATCGCCTTCAAGCAGACATTTCAAAGCACTTAACGGGGTGGCATAGGGTCAGAGGGGGTCGATCCCACAATGTAGACAAATTAAAACACGCTCAAGAAAAGTTCTCCGAATGTAATTCATTCATATCCAAAACAAAACTAAATAGCCAATAGTCTTGCATGCAGCACCACTTCTCTACTTCATCAGCAAGCTGGGGCGCTGCTCTCGATCGGTAGCAGTCAAAATCGCCATAGCGGCCAAAACATGAATATCATATGCAGTTTCCAGCTCGCTATCCGGATCATCTTCCGGCGCGTGCACCATCTCCATATGATAGCCTGCTAGCTGATTGTAATTTTCACCCAATAGCAGCAGTGGATCACCAAGAATTTCACCGATTTTCGAGATGATGACCGTGTGATCCAGCTTCTGGGCAAATTTCTGCTGGACGCCTACATGCCTTATCATTTAAACTATTAAAAATTAATTTTCGAAAGAGTGAGATTACAACGACAGCATGAGGCTCCAGCACCCGGATCTTACAAACGAAAATACAAACATCACTTTCTGTCAGCCGAAACCCTGATTCATAACTACATAATAATTATTATGTAAACTAAGATTGGAGGATGATTGTATGATTAACAAATTGTACTGGTTACCGATCGGTCAGCTTGATATTGATCGCTCCTCACTCAACCATCATGCACAGCCCGGTGAACTGGTGCGCCTGCAAATCTGGTCGTATCTGCTGGAGACAGATCACGGTCCGATTCTCATTGATACCGGTATGCCGGATTCGTTTATCAACAATCCAAATTATTTTAAAAGTACACCGTTTGAAGGGCGCTTCATTCCCCATATGTCAGCCGATGATAGTATCGTGGCTGTACTGGATCGGATCGGCTATCAACCGGACGATATCCATGCCATCGTAATCTCTCATATGCATATGGATCATGCTGGAGGCAATCCGCATTTTCCGAATACACCGATTTATGTGCAGCAGACCGAAGCAGACGCTGCGATCGGTAATCTGGAGTATGCGCCACCGGAATGCGTGCAGGCGGACTTGAATTACCGACTGCTTCAAGGGGATCATGAGCTGGTTCCAGGTTTGCAACTGTTCTATACTCCGGGTCATTCGCCGGGTCATCAGTCCGCGCTGGTCACAACAAAGGAATCGGGTCCGGTCATGCTGACGATTGATGTTGCCTACACGCAGGAGAATTACGCAAACGACGTGCCGTTTGACGGCTTTGACCGTGAACAGGCACGCCAGTCAATCGCCCGCATTCAGCAGATTGTGCAGGAGGTTAAGCCGAATCTGTTGTTCTTCGGTCATGATCCTGAGCAGGTAGCCGTTCAGCCAGTATATCCACAATACAAATAATGATAATAAAGCAGCTATTTCTCCACCATTCCGGATCTTTTCGGTCCGGGGTATAAAGAAATTGGTATTATGAATGCACACAAAATAGACGTATCCAGAGCCGTGCTTCATTCGGATCATGGCTTCCAGTATACGTCTACGGCGTACACACAGGACTTGAAAAGTTCGGCCTCAAAGGCAAGTGGTGCGGACTGGCAGAATAGTCGTAATTCGGCCAGCTCCTCTCATGAGCTCAATTTCTTCATTTGATTTTTAAATAATCATTATTGTATCTCCTCACTTCCAAAATGTTATAGCCTCTTATTCTTTTCTTTTCATTAGGTAGTTGTAATGACTCCGACATTTAGAACTGCAAAATTTGGTTAACTGAGCTCGCTGATATGGAATAAACCAATGATTGCATTGAATACACCTTTGCAGTTCTAGTTGCTCCCCTCCATAGCTTTCAGCAAAATTTTAAATGGATTAATACACTAAATCCGTTTATATCAAAAAACATGAGCTAGTCAAATTATATACATGAAGTTAATTACGACTAATCCCCTGTTATCGCCAGCATCAGGAAGTATATCTAAGAACTCATGGGGTGAGTCGCTGTCGACACGGCATGGATGATGAGAAAAAGTAATTTGCAGTCTCGCTCCGTTTTCCCTTGATCATCTAGCACGATATACTTAAAGAAGTCGAAAGGCAAACTTATATTCAGCCTATGCTCATTTCAAAAATGTAGGTTTATTCATGACAAAGGGAGTGTTCATTTATTTATGAGTACCGAAATGCTGGAACGTCGAAGTGAAATTCTAAAACGAAACATCCATCAGTTGCTGGTTCAGGAAAATCAACACGGCGTGACACGTCAGGAAAATTACACGTTGCATAAAATGATCAGAGAGCTGCATCAAACCTCTCATGCCTTGAATACTTCCCGTTGAGATGAAAGGCTGCTAAATCAAATGAAAAAAATAACCTTCAGCCCCACTTCCTTAGTGGTATTGAAGGTTATTTTAATTGACAGGTGGTATCCTTTCGTGATGTTACCCTTTGGAGCGACTCAGCAGATATAAAAAGTATGGCGCACCAATGATGGCTACAATCAAACCTGTCGGTATTTCTTTCTGTAAAGGTAAGGATCGTGTGATCGTATCCGCTACAAGGACCAGGAGTGCTCCGACTAAAGCACAGGTTACCAGTAGCGTTTTATGCTTCGGACCCACCAGCTTTCTCGCCAAATGTGGAGCCACCAAACCGACAAAGCCGATACCGCCGCTAACCGAAACACTAGAACTGGCCAATCCAACCGCAGCAGCGAGAAGGAGAATACGTTCCTTTTCGATAGGTGTACCCAACCCCGATGCCGTCTGATCTCCCAGATTAAGCACATTCATCACATTTGCTTTGTAGTATGCGAAAGGAAGCAATACAATCAGCCAAGGCAACAGAGCCATTACGAATTTCCAGTTTGAGCCCCAGATGCTTCCTGCTAACCAATTAGCTACAAACGTGTAGCTTTCAGGTGTCAGCTTAAGAGTCATAATGATCATCGCAGCACTGATACCCGCCGCTACGCCAATTCCGCTCAGCAGTAGCCTTGTTGGGGAAATTCCTTCGCCTTTCTTGTAAGAAAGCGCGTAGATGAGAATAGCAGCTGCTCCTGATCCAATCAGCGCAAGAGCGGGAAGTAAAAACAATGAATTCGTAGTTTGCATAGATGGAAAAAGCAATACAAACAGCATGACCATCAGCCCGGCGCCCGCATTAATCCCCAGAATACCAGGGTCCGCTAGGCCGTTACGTGAGACCCCTTGCATGATGCAGCCAGAAACAGCGAGACCTGCACCGATTAGAAGAGAAATAACCATTCGCGGCAATCGGAATTCAAAGAGGATTAATTCCTGCTGTGGAGTCCCTTGTCCAAACAAGGTTCTAAATAGCTCCATTGGCGAAAGCCGGATGGTTCCCGTATTCGCGCTTATGGTGAACGCAGCAATGAGCAATACGAGCAGAATAATTACAACCATCCAATCATGGATTTTTTTACGATGACTAGCTTTGGCAATAGCCCCATTCGTAACGTTATTCATCTTACAGCGCCCTCCTTTCTTTACGTGCCAGATAAAGGAAGAATGGAACCCCAATTAAGGCAATAAGTACGCCCACCGGTGTTTCCTCAGGTGCGTTAATCATACGGGCTGCCAGATCGGCAAACACAATGAGTAAAGCTCCCATAATGGCCGAGCATGGAATAATCCAGCGATAATCGACGCCAACCAGCTTGCGGGTTATATGGGGAATAATTAATCCCACGAAACCTATAGAACCAACCAACGACACCGCTGCACCCGCCAGAATCAGAACAAGAATCATCCCGACTACCTTTACCACCCCAGTTCGCTGACCAAGACTTAACGCAATTTCATCTCCCAGACTAAGCAGCGTAATAGAGCGCGACAACATGAGAGCGCCGATAAAAGCTGCCACAACCCAAGGCAAAACTATACCGAGCTGAACCCACTTGGTTCCACTAAGCCCTCCGGCATACCAAAAGGCTAAATCCTGTCCAACATTAAAGTACAAACTAATTGCATCTCCTAAGGCAGACAGCAATGCCGTGACAGCTGCGCCCGCCAATACAAGACGAACTGGCGTAAGACCTGATTTGGAGATGGAGCTTGTACCATATACCATCACAACAGCCAGAGCTGCACCAACAAAGGAATACAACATTAACTGTAAAAAGGAAGATCCGGGAAAAAGGGCAAAGCAAATCGCCATCGCCAAGCTGGCTCCCGAGTTCAGTCCAAGCAAGCCCGAGTCAGCAAGCGGATTTCGGGTCATTCCTTGCATAATTGCACCTGCTACGGCAAAGCAAACTCCGATTAGAACCCCACCCAGAATCCGAGGTAGACGGATTTCCCAAATAATTTGATGGTTTTGTAACTCGGGTTTAAAATGAAAAACGGCGTTCCATACCTCTTCTAGCCTAATAGAGGCTGCACCAAAAGATAGGGATAGCGCGATACCGAACGCTAAAAGTCCAAGCCCAGCTGTCAGGATAAGCGAAGCCGCCCAAGGTCGCGAGTGGAATTGAGTCGGCGACTGGTTATGATTACTTTGAGCAGGGCTATCCGATGATTCTGATAATTTCATAACTATTGTTCACCCTTACTGTTGAATAGTATGTAGCTATCACGAACTGTGTTGAAGATGATGTTGATAATGAGAATTATTATCATGCAATCTTTACTATTGTAAATTAATGTGGCAACGGCTTCAATAGCAAATTTCGAGGAATGCCTAATGATCTGCCCTATTGTGAAAAATAAAGCCCTTCGGCATAAATACCAAAGGGCTGCCAACAACACCGAAGCGACTACTTCTGTGCGGCGTTCTCTTTATTCCGCTGGACGATCATATCTGCGATTTCTTCAGCTTGCCCTACAATAGCGATGGGATCGAAGTACCAATATCGATCCTCTTGGAGCTCAAAAACCTTACCTTGCCGGACTGCATTCAGTGATTTCCATATGCTGTCTCCTTCGTAAGCGCCCAAATCCTTGTTAACCGTCAGAAAGATATAAGAGCCGGCATATTGATTAATGACTTCTTTTGACACCGATTTCCATTGAGTCTCACCTAATAATTCTTTTTGGACAAGCGGCGGAGGTGTCAAATTCAGTCCTCTGTATACCGCCTGTCCTCCTCTGCCAAAATTATCACCATAGACATAGTATTCTTTTTCCGAAGCTTCCATTACGGTGAAAGTATCTCCAGGCTGAACAATTCCCTTTAGCTTGTCACGTGCAGCCTGCATTCGCTGATCGTATTGAGCAAGCCATGTTTTGGCTTCCTGTTCTTTTCCAAGCAGTTCACCAAAAGCTGTCAGTTCCTCATGCACATTCTTGTACGTTCCATAAGGAATCACGATGGTCGGAGCAATTTTACTGTATTTTTCATATTCAGAAGCATCTTTGGAACCAATCAGAATCAAATCCGGCTGCAGAGTCAATACTTTCTCAATGGATACACTTCCGCGGTCTCCAATGCTTGTAATTCCCTGTACAAGATCCTTCGAAAACGGATTATCCAGATAATATTTAACACTTCCCACAGGTTTAATTCCTAGTGCTAATAAATCATTCAGGTACAAATCCACTACAACCCGCTGAGGGTGAACCGGTATCTTAATATCTCCATGAATCGTTTTGACTGTTTTCGTTTCCTCTGATTTTTGTTCACTAGAAGTTTGATTCTGCTTTTCATCCGGCTGCTTTACGTTTCCACCACAGGCGGTAAGAACTAAAATGACTGACAGAAGCATCATCACAATCCACATTTTCTTTGTCAAACTCGTTCATTCCTCTCTCTATTTACGGCGTCATATCGACCTATTTACGTTCCATATTGAGCTTGGTGCAGGCGGCTATATGCCCCTTTTACTGCTAATAACTCTTCATGTCTGCCTTGCTCGGCAATCCCTTGATCTGCAACTACGATAATGCGGTCAGCATTTTTGATCGTTGCCAAACGATGCGCAATAACGAGTGTCGTACGGCCTTGGGATAGCTCTGTCAGCGCCTGCTGAATCGCGGCTTCTGTCTCTGTATCCAATGCTGATGTCGCTTCATCTAAAATGAGAATTGGCGGATTTTTAAGGAACATCCGGGCAATAGACAAACGTTGCTTTTGACCACCGGAGAGCTTCACACCTCGCTCACCGATCATTGTATCCAGACCATCCGGATATGAGCGAACAAGGTCTTCAATCTGAGCTCGACGAGCAGCATCCCAGATTTCTTCTTCCGAAGCATCCAGCTTACCATAAGCGATATTTTCACGAATCGTTCCATCAAAGAGGAATACATCCTGCTGTACGATACCAATCATGGATCGCAGCGATTCCAGCTTCATTTCACGGATATCCATCCCATCAATGGTAATGCTGCCTTCCTCGACATCGTAGAAGCGAGGCAACAAACTGCAAAGTGTCGTTTTACCTGCTCCTGAAGGACCCACAAGTGCTACGGTTTCACCCGTATGGATAGATAGGTCCACTTTGCGTAATACCTTGTCTTTGTTCTCGTAACCAAACGTTACACCTGCAAATTGAATATCTCCGTTAAGATGGCCAACCGCCTTGGCCCCAGGCAGATCTTCTACATCCGATTCACTTTCCAGCAAATCCAGATACCGTCGGAAGCCGGCAATCCCTTTCGGATACGTTTCGATGACAGAATTAATTTGTTTAATCGGCCCCAGGAATACATTAGACAGCATCACAAATGCGATAAATTCCCCGTAGGTCATCTGTCCTTCGATAACAAACCATGTTCCACACACAAGCACAAACAATGAAACCAGCTTCATTAGTATAAAACTAATTGAGGAATTCCAGGCCATAATCCGGTACGCGATCAGCTTCGTTTTACGGAAACGCCCATTATTTTCAGCAAAACGTTCCATTTCATGTGCTTCGTTGGAGAACGCTTGAACAACGCGAATCCCGCTGACGTTATTTTCAATACGAGCGTTATAATCCGCAATATCAGAAAACATACGATGGAAAGCAGCAGACATTTTTCGGCTGAAATAAAGAGACAAGTAAATCATGAGGGGTACAATAATGAAAGTCAGTACAGCCAGCTTCCAGTTAATACCGAGCATGATACCAAAGGCTCCCCCCAGTGTCATCAATGCGATAAACAAATCTTCGGGGCCGTGGTGAGCAATTTCCCCAATATCCATCAGATCGTTGGTCATACGTGAAACGAGATGCCCTGTTTTGTTATTGTCAAAAAAGCGAAAAGATTGCTTTTGTACTCGATCAAACAGCTTTTTACGCATGTCCGATTCGATGTTGATGCCCAGCTTGTGCCCCCAATAGGTAACCACGTAATTCAGCGCAGCACTTATGACATAAATACCGAGTAGAGCTAGACAGGCATATAAAATCCATTTCCAGTTTCCGCTAGGCAGCAAATCATCGACCACCCGATTGACTGCAAGCGGAAAAGCCAACTCCAGCAGTGCAGCCAGCAAGGCACAAGAGAAATCAATGATGAACAAAGTCCGGTAAGGACGGTAGTATTCAAAAAAACGTTTAAGCATAGTCATTGCTTCTCCTTTCTAATTTCGAGCGATTATTTAGGATCGATGGAAAGCATGTTAACGGCTTCATCCAGCGATTTGTCAATAGCAAGCGGTGAGTAGGTAAACCACGGGTCGGCTTTGATGAAATACACTTTGTGGTTCTTGACAGCCGGGAGATTTCTCCACAGTGCACTTTGCTCAATTTGCTTAAGCATTCCGTCCTTAGTCGCTTCATCATAAACCAGCATAATAATACGGTCTCCTGACAGTTCGGGTAACTTTTCCATTGAAATGCTATCGTATACAAAGTTAAACTTCGGGTCATTTTCCAGCTTCTGTCGTATGTACTCAGGAGGATTCAATTCCAGTGAACGGTAAATGACATGTCCTACATTTCGCGCTCCATATACTCTTAGCACATCCTTACCGTAGGTCATATAAATGGTAACCGTTTCATCTTTTTTGAATTTTCCAGCCAGCTTCTTTCGACCTTCTTCAGCCTTTTTGTCGAAACTAGCGATCCACTGCTCGGCTTCCTTGTCCTTACCCAGCACGGCTGCGATATCCCGCAGTTGCTTAAATACATCCCCATCTCCAAACAAAACGACTACGGTTGGAGCAATTTTATCCAGCTGCTCTTTCACTTCTGGCGTGGTATCTTCTGTTGTGATGATCAGGTCCGGTTGTAGCTCCAGCACCTTTTCTACATTTGTCGGGTTCCCAATATCCGCAACTCCGTCAATCTTACCTTTTAAATAGTTGCCTTCCAACAAATGGGAAGCAGCACCTGCAGGCTTAACTCCCAAGGCCAGCATAGCATCCAAATATTGTGTCGTGACAACTCGCTGTGGATTTGCAGGGATACTGATCTTATTGCCAGTGGCATCAGTATACTCGCGCATGACAACCGTTTTGGATTGCCCGGAGGGATCATTAGTGCTAGTCTTGTCGTTTGTCTGGTTGTTACTAGCTGCGTTTCCACATGCACTCAATACAACCATCAAAAGAACCACAAGACAAAGCGTGGATTCCCATTTTAATCTGTACCTTTGTTGCACAATATACGTCCTCCTTAGATATATACAATTCATTATATGATAGTGATTCTCATTATCATATAATTGTTATTCTATCTTTTACCGTCTCTTCTTACAATACAAAAATAAAAAACTTCCATTTATGTGTATGTATCGTCATTGTAGAATAGCCAAAAAAAGGACTGATGCGCATTACAGCATCAGTCCGAATAGCTTAATATGTTGAGTCAAGCGCCCTTTTTATTTCGATTGATCCACTAACTCCAGCTTAGCGGGAATGGATGTTTTCACGGTTTTACCTTGAAGTACATCCTTGGCTGCCTGCACCGCCAATTGACCAATAAGCTCGGGTTGCTGAGCTACGGTGGCTGTCAGTTTCCCTTCCTTAATTGATTTAAGCGCATCCTCGTTACCGTCAAAACCGATGACTGGAATGTTCTTACCTGAGCTTTGGATTGCTTCGATCGCACCCAACGCCATTTCATCATTGTGGGCAAATACTGCCTGTACGTCCGGGTTTCCTTGCAGCAGATTTTCCATCACGTTCAAACCTTTGGTCCGATCAAAATCGGCCGATTGTTTTGCTATGACTTTCAGATCCTTATCTGCTACTTCATGGAAGCCTTTCCCACGTTCACGGGTAGCGGATGCTCCTGGAACACCTTCCAGCTCAATCACTTTGGCACCTTTTCCAACTTGATCAATCACATATCTGGCAGCCATTCGTCCTCCCTCTACGTTGTCTGAAGCGACGAGTGCTTTTACGTCTCCTTTGTCAGCAGAACGATCCAGTGTAATAACCGGGATGTTCAATGCATTCGCTGATTGTACCACAGTGGAGATGGCCGACGAATCTGTCGGATTAATGAGTAACGCGTTTACTCCCTGTTGAATCAGATCATCCACGTCATTACTTTGTTTCGCCGAATCATTTTGTGCATCCACAACAATGACCTGCATTCCTTGTTTTTTGGCCTCTGCCACAACTCCGTCTTTGAGAGAGACGAAGAATGGATTGTTCAGCGTTGAGATCGACAAGCCGATTTTAATGTCCTTCAGGTTCGCGGCCGCTTTAGGTTTGGCCCATTCGGGCGGTTCCAAGGAACACCCTGTCATGAGCAGGAGCAGCAAGGCAGTCATGATTAATATAAGCTTTTTCATATTTATGTGTCTCCTTCTACGCAGATTAGGTGTATTATGCGGATTTTTTACGGTCAATCAATACAGCAATAGCGATGACTATCCCTTTTACGACCATTTGATAAAAAGAGTTAACCCCCAGCAAGTTCAAGCCATTGTTTAGTGTACCGATGATAAGCACACCAATTAACGTACCTACGATTCGTCCGCGTCCTCCCGAGAGGCTTGTTCCACCTAATACGACAGCCGCAATGGCATCCAGTTCATAAGAAGTACCCGCTGTCGGTTGTGCCGAGTTCAAACGTGAGGTCAAGATAGCACCCGCCAACGCGGAAAGCATTCCAGCCAGAGAGTAAATCCAAATTTTCACACGCGGTACTTTAATACCGGATACAATCGAAGCCTTCTCGTTACCACCGATGGCATACGTTTTGCGTCCGAATGGTGTTTTATGCAAAATGATCCATAGGACAGCAAAGGTAATGAGCATCGTAATCGCTGGAACCGGAATACCGAACTGATAGCCACGACCGAACAATTGAAATACCAGACTGTCTCCGAGTCCTGTAATAGGGTTACCGTTGGTATAAACGAGTGTTAATCCTCTGAAAATGGTCATGGTTGCTAGTGTAGCGATGAACGGAGCCATTTTACCTTTCGTAATCATCAAGCCGTTGACCATGCCCATCACGCCACCCAATGCACAACCGATGATAATCGCCAAAATAGGATCGAACCCGGCCAGCATCATATTTGCGACAAACGCACTGGATAGTGCTAATATGGAGCCGACTGACAAATCAATTCCGCCTGTGAGAATAACGAAGGTCATACCGAACGCAATTAACGCATTAATGGATACCTGGCGCAATAAATTCAAAATATTAAGCGGTTCCAAAAAGCTGGGATTTAAGACCGATACGATAATTACCAAAATAATGAGTCCCAACAACGGGCCAAGCTTCTGTGTGATTTGTGACATTTGAAAGCCTTTGCTGCTTTTTGATTCATTCATAGTTGTCATATTACTGTCCTCCTGTAGCTAGCGTCATAATATTTTCTTGTGTGGCTTCTTCCCTGCTCAGCTCTCCGCTGATCTTTCCCTCGTGCACCACGACAATACGATCGCTCATGCCGAGTACCTCAGGGAGTTCCGAGGATACCATGATAATCGCGACTCCACGTTCGGTCAGCTCGTTCATCAACTGGTAGATTTCCCGCTTGGCTCCCACATCCACACCTCTCGTCGGTTCGTCAAGAATGAGCACATTTGGACCAATACCTACCCATTTGGCAATAACCACCTTTTGCTGATTACCACCTGACAAACTGCGAACCGTTGTTTCGCCCGATTGGGTTTTAATTTGTAAGCGCTTAATTAAAGTGTTAACAAAATCTAGCTCTTTTTTACCTGAAATAAATCCTTTTGAAGTAAAGCTGAACAGATTTGGCAGCACCATATTTTCCCGGATGGAAAAGTCCAGCACCAAGCCCTCATCTTTTCGGTCTTCTGTAATGAAGCCAATCCCAAGTTTCACCGCATCATCCGGCTTACGAATAGACACTTTTTTTCCACGCACATGAATCTCACCACGATCCAAAGCATCCAGTCCAAATAACGCCCGCATGATCTCGGTCCGTCCCGAGCCCATTAAGCCTGAAAAACCTACAATTTCCCCAGATCGTACAGTGAAATTCACATTTTCAAATAACCCTTTATGCGAAGCATTTTTGACCTCCAGCACCACTTCTCCCAAAGCAGGCGTTCTTACCGGGTAGCGTTCAGTCAGCTCTCTACCCACCATTTTCCGTACAACTTCATCAAAATGCGTATCGGGAATCGCCTGAGTATCCACCGTTTTCCCGTCACGCATGATGGTAATCCGATCACAGATCGCGAATATCTCCTCCATCCGATGTGAAATATACACAATCGAAACACCATCTTTTTTCAAGGAAGTAATAACCTCGAACAGCTTCTGAATTTCTCGTTCGGTTAAGGCGGCTGTCGGCTCATCCATCACGATAACTTTAGCATCCGTCATGAGTGCTTTGGCAATTTCAATCATCTGCTGTTGACCCACTGAACAATCGCCTGCTTCACCGTTCAATGGAAGATTTACCGAAAGCTTGCTGAATTGTTCATTTGCTAGCGCTTTCATTTTGGAGCTGTCTAGTAAGCCCCACTTGGATGTCATTTCCTTGCCGATAAATAGATTTTCCAGCACGGTCATCTCCGGCCACACATTCAGTTCCTGGTGAATAAAAGCAATTCCTTTTTGCTCCGCTTCTTTGGGGTCGGCAAAATAGGTTTCCTGACCGTCAATGATGATCGTTCCCTCATCTCGCCGATGCAGTCCGATTAAAATATTCATCAGCGTTGATTTGCCTGCACCATTCTCACCCATGAGGGCATGTACTTCTCCTTCACGAAGATCAAAGTCAACACCACTCAGTACCTGATTGGTTCCAAAGGCTTTGTGAATTCCTTTCATTTGAATCTGCATGCTGTACCCTCCTTTTTATTCAACATTGATTTATCCAAAATGAACTCCTGCCTGCAAAATACAATTGGCAAACGGCTTAGCCTCTCCTGTACGAATGACCGCCTTCGCATACCGGGTCAGCTCCTTGAATTGTTCATGAGGGCAAAACTCAATGACGGCTGCCTGCTTATTAAGCTGTGGCTGTTCTAATTGCTCCCCTGCAAAGGTGCGCATAATATACTGTAATGCTTGTTCATTTTCTTGTTTAATTTCTTCGGCCAGCATTACTTTTTCGATCACCATATCTGCTGCAATGACATCAACGACGTCCTGAAAGGATGGAACCCCCAATTTAAGGGCCAAATCAATTTTGGTAACGCCTTCAGGAACAGGTAAGCCGGCATCAGCCACGACAATATAGTCTGTGTGGCCGAGATCCGACAGTATTCTGGATATATGACTGTTTAGGATTCCATGTTTCTTCATATTATATTTGCTCCTCCACTTCACGTCGGGTTGGCATTCCACCTTGGGCTCCAAATTTGGTTACGGACAATGACGCAGCACGATTAGCAAATTTCACACTGTCTGCCAGCGAATTTCCTTCAGCCAATGCCACTGCAAAAGCAGCGTTAAACGTATCTCCTGCACCTGTTGTATCAACGGCTTCTACTTTATAAGTAGGAACCACGACTTCCTGTTCTCCGTCGAAGAACCGTACACCGTTGCTGCCCTCAGTCACAAACAGCTTGTTGGGATATTTGCGCAGCGCTTCTTGAAGGCTCATATCCTTAAACATAATGGCAGCTTCATGCTCATTAGGCGTAATGTAGGTCGCATTCGCAATTACGCTGTCATCCACCTCGCGAGCCGGAGCTGGATTCAGCAACAAGGGTACCTGGTACTTCGCACAAATTCCACTTACATAAACAACCGTTTCCGACGGTATTTCCTGTTGAATTAACACAATATCCGAACTTCGGATGACGTCAAGCGCTTCTTCCACATAGGCAGGTGTCACTTCATTATTTGCTGCTTTTACCACGACAATACTGTTATCACCTTCAGCGAGTACAATATGCGCTGTACCGCTTTCCATATGTGTAACCGGTTTCACATAGCCAGTATAAACATGATTTTCTTCAAAATTACGTAAAATCTGTTCTCCAAAATGGTCATCCCCTACACGTCCAATCATCGTAACGTCCGCTCCGAGTCGTGCTGCGGCTACTGCCTGATTGGCTCCTTTACCTCCAGGTACGGTTGTAAAGCTTTCACCCAATACCGTTTCACCAGCACCGGGACGTTTGGACGAAGTAACTACGAGATCCATAGAACTGCTTCCGATAATCGAAATTTTAGCCATCATGATCCACCTTTCTTGTCGTTTCCCGTTCTATAAATTTGACGGGCAATTGTATGCTTGAATAGGTAAGTACTTTCGAATGAAGATTAGGTACGCTTGACTTCGTTACTTGCGACTGCTCAATCAACTGAATGAGTAGCCCTGCTGCTTCCCAGCCCATTTCATAAGCAGGTTGTCGGATCGTTGACAAAGGCGGGAATAACAAACTACTTAATGGTATATCATCAAACCCGATAATTTGAACATCATCCGGGATTTTCTTTCCTAATCTATGTGCCTCATGCATCACCGCTGTAGCCACGATATCGTTACTTGCGATAACTCCGTCCGTATCCGGGTACTTGCTAAACAGCTCTTTGGCCCACGACTCGGCCTCCTTGAACGAAAAGGAGGTTGTCTCGACCACATGGTAAGCAATTCCGGATTGCTGAAGCTCTTCAACCGCCCCGCGAAAACGGTCTTGTGCTGGACGAATATGTGCAGGGCCCTGCATGACTGTAATTTGTTTGCTGCCGCGGGCAACCATTTCTTGAGCAGCCAAGCAACCGCCATGGGCTCCATCTGCATATACGGAGAGGCTGTCACTGGAAGTTCGATCGAGAAAAACGACCGGGATCTTCAGTTTGGCATAACAATCGGCATCGGGATCATTGGTAGAAGAAATAACACCAACGACATTATTTTGAACAAAAGTATCCATGTAATCCAATTCTTTTTGGCGATCTTCATCACTATTACCGAAAATAATCCGAAAATCATTTTCCTGCATTCGATCCTCCACCCCACGAGCTAACAAGGGAAAGTAAGGGTTCGTAATATCCGGCAGCAGCAGGCCGATTAATCTGGATTTCTTTTTATACAAAGAACGTGCAACTTCATTAGGCTTGTAATTTAACTGCTTCACAGCAGCCTCTACCTTTCGCCGTGTATCCTCATGTACATATCCAGTTTCATTAATAACTCTGGATACGGTCGCTACGGAAACACCTGCAAAGCTGGCGACTTCTTTAATTGTTGTCATAGTGTAGGTTCAACTCCAATGTGTAACCGGTTACACATATAAAATATCACAGCATTAATTTTTTGACAAGCATTAATTATTTGCACGTTGAATGCTTTAGCTTTATAATTCTTATTGTAACTAATGAAGTTCCACCTTAATACACATTCTAAAGGGGGGAGCACCACTCCCAGTTACTCAATAAAATACGTATACATGGAGGCTTTTTCCTGATGAATATCGAAGTTTGGTCTGATTATATGTGTCCATTCTGTTATATCGGCAAACGCCGTTTGGAGCAAGTATTACAGCAATTCCCACATCGCAATGAGGTGCAATTGACATTCAAGAGTTTCGAATTGAACCCGAATGCTGTGAGAGATAGTGGTAAAACGATCAATGAAGAACTATCAGCTAAATATGGGGTCAGTCTGCAAGAGGCTCAGGCTATGAATGATCGAATGAACGAAAACGCACGCTCTGCGGGTCTTGATTATAATATTCATGCCATGGTGCCGACGAACTCTCTTGATGCTCACCGCTTAACACTTTGGGCTCAAACACAAGGCAAAATGCTGGAGCTGAGCGAGCGTTTATTCCAAGCTGTTTTCATCGAAGGCAAGCATACAGGGGATCATGAAGTGCTGGTAGCGCTGGCTACTGAAGTTGGTTTGGATCAAAAGGAAGCGGCTGCTATATTAGCCAGTGACCGTTTTACCGACGAAGTTAGAGCTGATGAAGCCGAAGGCGCTGAATTGGGTGTTCAGGGTGTGCCATTCTTTGTATTTGATCGAAAATTTGCTATTTCTGGTGCCCAGCCGGAGGAAGTATTTCATGATGCGCTTCAAAAAGCATGGGATGAACGCTCACCTTTCACCATGATAAGCGGCAGCTCGTCCAAACAAGATGCAGGTGGTTTATGTACCGATGAGGGTTGTGAGCTTCCAGGCCGTGAGGGCTGAACAGTCCGTGAATGAAGATTTTCTACTTCCTAAATAAATTTTAAAAAAGCGTGCCAGCACTCAATTAAACCTGAGGCTGGCACGCATCTTTATTTTATAACGATTTAATCATTCCGCCATCCACAAGGATGGTACTCCCTGTCAAATAGGATGAAGCTGAAGACGCCAGAAAAGCAACAACTTTACCGAACTCTTCAGGCTCTCCATACCGTCCCAATGGAATGCCCTCTTCTGCTTGTTTGCGAACCTGATCCGTCGTTTGCTGGGTTTTCTCAGCTCGATGCTCGTCCAAGCTACGCACGCGATCAGTTGCAATTCTCCCCGGTGCTACAGTATGTACCAGAATATTATGAGGAGCTAATTCCAGAGACAATGTTTTTGCCAATCCAGCAACTCCAGTACGCAGCGTATTTGAAATGATTAACCCCGGAATTGGCTGCTTAACTGAGGAAGAAGCAATATTTAAAATCCTACCGCTTTGTTGTTTTTTCATATATGGTAACACTTCACGGATCAACCGGATATGACTAAGTAAATTTTGTTCAAAGGCCTGCATCCACACTTCATCTGTAAAATCATCAAAGGTACCGGCAGGAGGCCCACCCGCATTGTTAACCAAAATATCCACGGTGCCAAACAAATCAGCTGTACGGCGGATGGCCTGGGAGATATGTTCTGGTTTTGTTACATCGCAAACTACATATTCAACGCGGCCACTCGCTGTTTCCAGTAATTCCGCCTGCGTCCGCTGAAGCTCTGCTTCGTTCCGTCCTGAAATGACGACATTCGCACCCTCGCGTGCCAGCTCTCGTGCGCTTGCCTTGCCGAGTCCTTTACTGGAACCTGCAACAAAGGCTGTTTTTCCCGTTAATCCTAAATCCATCTATGACACTCCCTTTTCTAAGCGTTCTCTATTTAATTGTACACATGACCAGCACATAATGCGAATAGCTTGGTAGTATTATGAAGGCTATCTGTCTTCTCACCATTAAAAAGAATACGAAATCATTAATTTCAAGGTAAAACAAAAAGGCCTGACAGTTAGTCAGGGCCCTTTTTGTTTACAGCACGTTATGATGTTGATGCAGGTGTTGTTGTTGTCTGCTCGTATACAACAACGGACTGGCTCTCAGGCTCCCATTTAACATTTGTCCCCAAGGCCTCTCCGATTACCCTTACAGGTACCATTGTCGTCCCATCCACTATGGATGCTGGCTGCTCGATAGAATACGGCTGACCGTTAATATATGCTTTCGGACTGTTAACAAATAATTTGACGGACACGCCGTTACGGGTGACAGTAACAGCCTTTTCTTTCGGATCCCAGGAAACCTTTGCATCCAAAGCTTCGGAAGCTGTTCTAAACGGAACAAGTGTGGTCCCATTGCGGTTAATCGGTTTGGCATCGTATTTTTCACCATTCACGAACAGCTTCATACCCGACGGCCGTCCGGCCTTCTTCGAGAATTCACCCAGCTTTTTGTAGCTGTCCAGATCGGACACATTAGCCAGTACCGCCTCCTCCTGCATGTAAACGGCATCAGTCACATTTCCGTTTTCAGCCAGTAGCTCAGCTGCCTCAGTCAGTGCTTTACCAGAATTCCGGATCAATTCAAGTTCAGCAACCTGCTCCGGAGTCAAACGGTTTGGGTATTTCGTAAGCAGCAGATTCGCAATAACCGCTCCTGCCGGCTTATCCTTCGTATTTTCTACCGCGTGAAGCAGACCCTTATAACCGTTGCGTCCCTTGTGACCATTATGGTCTTTGGACTCCTCGTATGTATCATCTGTTACTGCAACAGGTTCGGTTTTTCTGATTTCTGCGTGTTTGTCTTTTTTTCTGTTTTCATCCTTTTTCCCGGATGCTTTGTCCTTTTGTTTTTTGGACTGATCATTGTCTGAGTCATGGGGATTGATTAGCTCTTCCCCGCTCTTTTCATTCCCGTCTTTAACAGACGTCTTTGCTTCCTGTTTGTCCTCCTGATCATTTCCGCGTCCCTGCTTGGCTTCAGCGGTTCCCGCTGCCAATCCCAAGACCAGTATACACGCTAGTAAGGCTGTCCAAGTGTTTCTCATGATGCGATTCCTCCTTATAGTAAAGACCGGGCTCAAATGTCCCTAGATGTATTAACGGCTTCTCTAAGCTGATTTTTTATCTTTTCTTATCTAATGTGTGAGACACTACTATAGCTGCAGTCCATATTGTCAAAATCACTATAAAATTTTATTATACGCCTAACCTATTTACACAGTATAATGAGAATTACACATGCATTTTTAAGAATCAGCCTTTACATTCGCATAATAGAAAGAAGATGAAACAGACATGTTCGGCACCATTCTTTTGGACGTTGTTTTACCTATTTTTGTACTTATCGGTTTTGGTTGTATCATGCAATATTATTTTCGACTGGATTTGTATACCTTAGCTAAAATCAATTTTTACTATATCACCCCCGCAGTTGTGTTTACAGGTCTTTATAACTCGGAAATTTCTTTAATGCTCATGGGTGAGGTTTCACTTTTTTATGCCTTGTACATAGCTATTCTGTACGTAATCAGCACTATCGTCGCCAGATCTCTGAAATACAGCCCCGGAATGCGTGGAGCTTTTACAAATAGTGTAATGCTAGATAATTCAGGAAATTATGGTCTGCCAATCAATCAGCTGGTGTTTAAAGGTGACCCGTTGGCCATTTCCGTTCAAGCTCTGATTATGACCTTTCAAAGCTTTGTCACTTTTACATACGGCACTTTTGTTGTGCAAAACGGCAAGGCCAATACTCGAAAAATATTAATTAACTTTTTTAAAATGCCTGTTCCCTATGCGCTTGCGCTAGGTTTGCTCCTTAATCTGCTGCATAGTCCGTTGCCTAATTTACTGGCTGAACCTTTGAATTATATTAGTCAGTCGATGGTTGCTGTGGCTCTGCTTACTTTGGGAGCACAAATTGTGCAATATCCCTTTCGTTTGCGCCGGACAGCCGTGTACATTAGTATGGTACTACGTCTGATTGCTGGTCCAATGGTCGGTTTTATGCTCGTCTTGCTGCTGGGTCTTAAGGGGATTCCGGCTCAAGCCTTGCTCATTGCATCGGGTATGCCTACCGGCGTTAATACAAGTATTTTAGCGGAAGAATATAAAAATGAACCCGATTTTGCCGCACAAACAGTATTACTTTCTACGATTGTGAATGTCATTACGATGACACTGTTAATTTCAGTATCCCGGCATCTTGTTTGAGGTGTATGATAAATATAAAAAATGGATTAGAGACGCTTTTTGTCTAAGGACAGGAGCGTTTCTTTTTTGAGATAAAGGAACATATGTTCGTGTTAGTGTTTCTTTTTTCTACTTAAAGTGGTGTGTTTGTTTTGTGGAGATCGTATGCGAGAAAGAGTTTTTTTATTATGAATTTTTCATATAGTGAAATAATTATATTATATAATTTGAATCTCTATTAGTAGCTGTTTTCAACTTGTCGTTGCTTTTTCCCCAAAAAAAGAATGCGGGACAACAGGTCGTCAAAAATAAAGCCAGCTCACTCATTAGAGTGGCTGACTTAGGATTATCCTTATTAAGGTTTAGGGCTCAATTCCCCATTGCTTGCTTCCAGACAGGTAAGCGGTTATTTTAGCAGAATCTTGTAAAACGTTTGCTGTGGGATTAAATGAATAATCATCGGTTTGTGTGTAACTGCTCCAGTCCTCTTTGGATATCCGGGTTTGCAACTCCACACTTTGACCGGGTTCTAAAGAACCCGCAGCCGATTTAAACCCGATTTCTGCATAAGAATCTGCCCCTGGCTTCGCATTGGATAATGTTTTGAAGCTAGCAATCACATTCCCTGTACCGACGCTCGACCAATCCGTGAAGAAATTTTGTGCTTTCTCCCCGTTAATGGTGTAATAATAACGCAATGTCACGTCTGCTAGGGAAATTGATGAGGTTCCCGTATTGGTTATTTTAAATTTGGAACTGATTGTATTGCTTGTGGCGGATACATTCCCATTGAAGGTTTGCACCTTCAGAACGCCCTCGCCTGTTCCCGGCTCACTTGGCGTATCCTCTTTCACCGTAATCGTAAACAACGCATCATTGCCTGTACTAAAATGGAAGTTTAGTGCTGTCTCTCCTTTAGGAAGTTTAGATAAATACTTGTTGGTAAGAACGACTGTTTCTTCACTAAGCGTATAATCTTCACCTTTGTTCAACACCACACTCCCCTGCTTAATAGCTTCTAGCGTATTGCCGTTAAGTGTTAGCTTGACAGTAAGATCCGTATTGCTGGTATCCACTCCATAGGTTGCAGTCGTTGGTGTAATACTTGCTTGCCCGGTAGACGGCTGATCACCACCCACACGATCTGCCACCAGAATGCCGCGGCCATTCGTTCCCAGATAAGCACGTCCATAAACCCGAGGGTCCCCAATAATTTTGGTCACTCGAGCATATTGATGCTTGTCGTCATTAATGCGCGCCCAGTTTGCGCCAGCATCGTCCGAACGGTAAAATCCACGTGTACCATCAATTTTACCAACGATAAATACCGCTGCATTCGTACGGTTCGGCGCTGCCTTACCAAAGCCTACAAAATCCGCTTCCTGCACATTATCGAGTTTGGTGAATGTAACACCTGAATCCTTGGAATGCCATAAGCCGTATGGTCCTCCATCCTCGGAGCCTCCGGCGAACCACACATCTCCTTCTGCTCCTCGTACAGCATCAATATCAGCATTGCCTGCTGTCGGTAAGCCAGTTGCCGCTGATGGCGTAAAGGATACGCCTCCATTGGTGCTCACATATATTTTCCCGGAGGAAAATGCGTAATATTTATTAGGGTTCACTCGGTCAGAGACGATCTTTGCATTCGCTGGAATCCCTGTGCTTGCTGTCCATGAGTTGCCGCCAGTTTTGGAGTAGAACACACCTTTGTCTGATGTACTCCACAGCAAGCCATTACCATCTGCTGCTACGGCGATGCTGCCTCCTCCTGCTGTACCGGGAGGCTCGCTATTTGCTTTATACCAGTTGGCTCCTCCATCATTGGAAAAACCGATGGATTTGGCATTTGGATCTTTTTTATAATCCGCTTTACCTACTCGGGCCATAAAAGAAGGATTCAGCTCGGCATAATCAATGCTTTCGCTGCTTGTAAAGGTCGGATTATCCAGCATTTTAGCTGGAGCCTTGAATAAATCGTCATGTCTGAATCCAGAGACATCACCTACTGCGCTCACCAAAGGCGCGCCGGTTGGAGGGCTCACCAGATCCAAAATTGCCGTTTCCTCTACCCCTTTAGCGGCTACTGAAATATCCAGCTTTCCGCCTTTATCCCAATTGGTCAGATTTTTAGAGCCATAAATCGTAGCTCCGGTGCCGTACAACATATGGTCTGAATTAAATGGATCTATCTCCAGATCTCCAATCATCCACCCCAGCTTGGGCGATACTTCCGGTGGTGCAGGGTTGGCATTGAAAGTCAGCCAAGGCGCACCGCTTATATCCAGATTGTATTTCAGCTTACGAGACGGATAACCATCAAATTCCCAAATAGGACTCCAAGTTGCCCCACTATCAGTGCTGCGATAAATCGTTTCATCCGGCCACCAGGCATTCAACGTAGCAACCATGAGTGTACCTGGCTTCTGGGCATCCACCGTCAGTCCACCATATCCAAAATGATTGTCCGCACTACTGCTACCTACGGGGCTAATGTTAGTCCATTGCCCGCTTGCTGTATTCAATTTCCACAGTTCACCCTTTGATCCATCATATGGACCTGCTCCATCGCTATAAGAAATATATAGATTGCCGTCCGGTGATAACACACCGTGATGTGGCAAATAGCCCGTAGGCTGTCCCGCTATAGCAGACCAGGTTGTCCCGCCATCTGTACTGCGATAGACACTTTGCTTTTTATCTGCAACACCTACATAGATCGTCTGCGTTGCTTTATTGGAAGAGCCTGTTTTTTTGTCAAAGGTGATCCACGCTAAACCGACAATGTCGCTGGTATATTCATTGGAAGGGTCCTGTACATACGTCCCTGGATTCGGGAAACTGCTTACCTTGCTCCAAGTTGCTCCAAAATCAGAGCTTTTCCATAGTCCATTACCACTTCGAGCTCCAAAGAACAAAATATTATTCTTATTTGGATCAATCGTCAGACGTTCACCCATTGAACGCCCCGGCATATTGCCCCCCACCTTAAAAGGAAGCTTGGTTGTCTGCCACGTATTGCCCCTGTCGGTGGAACGCATAATTTGCCCATTTTGTTTATCCCATGAATTAGTATACGTACCTGTAGCTATATATACACGATTCGGATCAACAGGATCAGTCGCTAGTGCATCGACACCATTTTTGTTCCAATCCTCCCAGCCCACAGAATCCGTCAGCGGAATCCAACTCTCATTGGCAGCATTCCAGCGGTAAGCTCCTCCAATATCTGTACGGGCATAGATCAGGTCTTTTTCCGTTTCATTAAAAATAATGCCAGGTACAAAACCACCTCCTCCACCCGTAACCACACTTTTCCAACTGTAATCGTCACTTGGAGCAGCATGAGTCGGCGCTATCATTCCTGTCCAGGAAGCACCCGCTACCACAAGCGCCAAACAAGCAATTCTCAACCTGTTTTTTGCCTTAGTCAATGAATTCAACCTCCTTCTTCATTATCAATTGAATATGCGAGTCATTTTGAGATAAAAGTAATCACCCGATTCTGAATTCGTTCCTATCGTTATCGTTGCTTCTCACAATTCTGACAAATGTCCTCTCAGACTCACCCCCATTCATTCCCAATAAATACGGTGCAACACCGGTTTTGTTAGCGCTTACATCGGTGTCTTGCTCAATAGATTCGTCATCTTTTTCCCATTTCCTTGTGCGAAAAATCAAGATAATACAATTTTATCTCCTGCTCCGCAGCTTATAATAGGAGGTTTGAACTTCCCTCAGAGTTAATACCTTTTATTTAATTCTATTATGAATTTTTCATATAGTGAATTAATTACTTAATTTTCATTCTTTATGGGTGTCAAAATACTTGGATTTACAACAAAAAACCGCGCTATGCGCGGTTCCAGCTTCGTTAATATGTCGTCAGTCATAAACATATGCCTATTATTGCAAGTATTCAAGCGCCAGTGCTAAAAAAATATGCCCTGAGACGAGCAATGCCCGCTCATCAAAATCAAAGTGAGGATGGTGATGAGCAAAATGCGTTCGTTCATCCTCATTGCGTGCACCCACATGAATGAAGGCTCCCGGTCGATGCTCCAAATAATAAGCAAAATCCTCTGCTCCCATGACCAGCTTCAAATCCAAAAAAGCGTCTGCTCCATACAGTCTGCCGATGAGCTCGCGTACACGTTCCGTTTCGGCTTCGGCATTCACCAAAGAAGGATAGCCATTCAGATAGTCAATTTCGTATCCGGCATGATAAGCCTCAGTCAACCCCTTGACGATACTGCGAATTTCATTCTCGACTTCCTTACGCACTTCCTTATTAAACGTACGTACGGTGCCTTCAATTTTAGCCTTATCTGCAATCACATTAAAGGCAGTTCCAGCTTGAAATACCCCAATAGTTAACACTGCTGATTCAATAGGGTCCACCCTGCGACTAACCACCTGCTGCAACCCGTTCACAATTTGACTGCCGATAACAATAGAGTCCACCGTCTGATGCGGTCGTGCGCCATGCCCGCCTTTACCGTTGATCTGGATCGTAAACGCGTCGACAGCCGCCATCGCAGGCCCACTCTTTAATCCAATTTTACCAAAAGGAATTTCAGATGCGAGGTGAATACCATATACCGCCTCTACCCCATCCAGACAGCCATCCTCAATCATAAACTTGGCTCCGCCAGGCGGTTTTTCTTCCGCATGTTGAAAAATAAACACAAGCTTTCCCTTCAGCGCCTCACGGTTATGGCTCAACACGCGTGCCACTCCAAGTAACGCAGCCGTGTGACCATCATGTCCGCAGGCATGCATAACGCCCGGAACGGTCGATTTATAAGGCACATCCTTTTCATCCTGAATGGGAAGTGCATCAAAATCAGCACGAAATGCAATCGTTCTACCTGGCTGACCGCCTTCTAAAAACCCGAGCACACCGTTTCCACCCACATTCGTTCTTACCTCAATACCAAAAGAGCGCAATTGATCGGCGATAAATGCAGACGTATTCGTTTCTTCAAAAGACAGCTCGGGATGCTGATGTAGATGTCTTCTCCACGCAATCAGCTCTTGTTCATCATCTTTTAATTCCTGAACCCATTTATCTATCATAATACCCTCTTTTACTATTGAATTTATATACTTCTATCCTTATCTTACCATGAACGGCCTGTAGAATGTAGCTCTCTTATCATGCCGATAGCAGATCAAAGGAAGGGGTTGAACCTAGGCCGGGTAATGACAAGCGGCATAATGTCCTGTGCTAATCGCTGTCAGCTCAGGTGCTTCCTCACGACAACGCGAGGTCGCTAGTGGACAGCGGGTATGAAAACGACAGCCGGATGGCGGCTTCGCAGGCGAAGGAATCTCACCTTGTACCGTAATTAGCTCCCGACGGTTTTTCGGATTTGGGTTAGGTATCGAGGCAACAAGCCCCCGGGTATACGGATGGGCAGGATGCCTGAACAACTCGTCACTTGGCGCAATTTCTACAAGTTTCCCCAAGTACATAACCCCTATCCGATCTGAAATATGGCGGACAATGTGCAATCCGTGTGCAATAAACAAATAGGTTGTATCCAGCTTACGC
The DNA here is from genome assembly GCF_037975315.1 of Paenibacillus sp. FSL P2-0322. Lineage (NCBI taxonomy): Bacteria > Bacillati > Bacillota > Bacilli > Caryophanales > Paenibacillaceae > Paenibacillus > Paenibacillus sp. FSL P2-0322. Next base: position 3,256,855 of record NZ_CP150243.1, read on the forward strand.
TGTAAGTCCTGAAGCAGATTGACAATTTGTGACTGAACGGAAACATCCAAAGCCGACACTGCCTCATCCGCCAAAATAAACTGCGGTTGCAGAGCAATGGCACGGGCTATCCCGATTCGCTGCCGCTGTCCTCCCGAAAATTCATGCGGAAACCGCGTAACCAGCGAAGGTGATAATCCAACAGCGCTCAGGAGTTCTTCCACCCGTTCCTGCTTTGCCTTGCCATACAACCCTTCATGAACCGCAAGCGGCTCCCCTATGATATCTCCCACATTCCACCGTGGATCAAGTGATCCGTAGGGGTCTTGAAAAATCATCTGCATATCACAGCGAACGGATCGCAACTCAGAATTTCCTAAACGTGTCAGCTCCCGATCCTGGAACCATACCTGCCCTGAGGTCGGACGTTCCAGCTGCATCAGCAGCCGGCCTAAAGTAGACTTACCGCTGCCGGATTCTCCGACCAATCCAAAGGTTTCGCCCTGCCGGATTGAGAACGATACATCATCCACCGCCCGGATCGAAGCACCCGTCCGACCGGGAAAGCTTTTTTTCACCGGATAATACTTGCGAATTCCATCCACTCTAAACAAGTCCTGCTTGTTCTGGACGGTTTCCGTGATAGTCTCATTGGATTTAGGGGAGTTCTTTACCTGTACGCCATGACTGCTCACCTTAGCCCCATCAACAGCAGATACGTTCGTCAATTCTTCCTTTACTTCGGTTGCCTTTGCAACAGCATTTGCCGTGATCTGCCCTTTCATCGATAGCTCTGTAATATGCCACTCGTCGGAGGCAGCCAATTGCTCCGAATGCCAGCAAGCTACCTCGCGTTCATCCTTGGCTGCCAGCGGTGGCGCTTCGTTTTTGCATTGATCTGTCGCATGCGGGCAACGCGGGTGAAACAAGCAGCCGGAAGGCAATGCACTCAGGCTCGGAATTGCCCCCGGGATCGAAAACAGCTTGCTGCTGCGATCTGTATCCAGTGTTGCCACCGAACGAAGTAACCCTCTAGTGTAAGGGTGCAATGGCAGCTCGAACAGTTCTTCCGTTACTGCTTGCTCCACAACTCGACCGGCATACATCACAACAATTCGATCCGCAACCTCTGCGGCAATACCCAAATCATGCGTAATCAACAGAATCGACATGTTGAATTCTGTCTTTAATTCCTGAAGCAATTGCAAAATTTGTGACTGAATCGTTACATCCAGCGCCGTCGTTGGTTCATCCGCTATTAGCAGCTCAGGGCCACATGAAAGTGCCATTGCAATCATCGCCCGTTGCAGCATCCCACCGGACAGCTCTCCGGGGTACTGCTTCATACGAATTTCCGGTTCAGGAATCCCTACCCTGTTCAGCAAATGAACCGCATGAGCCCATGCTTGCTTTCGTGTCTTCCGGTCATGCTCCATGATGATTTCTATCAGCTGATACCCGATAGTGTACACCGGATCAAACGCCGACATCGGCTCCTGAAATACCATCGCCATCTTTTTACCACGAAGTGAGCGTAATTCCTGCTGTGACAAAACGGTCAAATCTATGCCCTGCAACCGTATTTGTCCTTGGGCAATTCGTCCGTTCTCATAATCGATTAGCCGCATAATCGCCTTGGAGGTAATCGTTTTTCCGCTGCCAGATTCACCGACGAGGCAGACCGTTTCTCCCGCCCTGATCGTCAGTGATACGTTGTCGAGTGCTTGCAGCAAACCTTTTTTAGTATGAAAATCGACCGACAAATGTTCAATCTCCAGCAATGATGACAAACGAACTCCCTCCTTCTATAGCACTTAAGAATAGGCTTCCTGATGCTAGTTTGCGTTCTTTTTCGGGTCCAACTGGTCTCTCAGCTTGTCGCCCAAAATATTGACTGACAACACAAACAACGTAATGGCTAGGCCAGGAAAGGTACATATCCACCAAGCTACTGTCAAATATCCTCGTCCTTGAGACAATACTGTTCCCCAATCTGGAATTTCCTTTACCGTGCCAAGTCCCAGAAAGCTTAATCCCGATCCGGCCAAAATAGCGCTACCGATGCCAAGCGTCGCCATCACGAGCAAAGGGGACAAGGAATTAGGAAGCACATGACGCCAAAAGATGCCGAAAGGTGTAACTCCGATGGAACGCGAAGCAATGACGTAAGAACGTCCTTTTATACTCATGATTTGGCCTCGCATAACTCTTGCATAACCGGGGACAGCAGATATGGCTACCGCCAGCACAATATTGAACAAGCTTGGGCCAAGAGCCGCCGCAATCGCCAAAGCCAGCAGAATTCCGGGAATAGTCATCAAAATATCAATAAATCGCATCAGTATCGAATCCACTGTACCGCCAATGTAACCTGAGAGCGCACCAATAATTCCACCCACCAGACCGCCGACGAGTACCGACATGAAGCCAATAAACAGAGAATCCCGACTTCCGTGAACAACCAGACTGAATACATCCCGCCCAAAATAGTCCGTTCCGAACCAGTGAGAAGCACTTGGGCCTTGTAAAATATGGTCGCTTAACATTTCTGTGGGTGCATAAGAAGCAATCCATTGTGGAAACGCCGCACAGACGATTACGAACACAATAATCAGTCCCGCCGCATATACGAACCCATCCGACACTCCACCGAGTTGCCACCTTCCAGTTTGCCGAGCTACCCGCAGCTTTCTTTCCTTCCAAATTGTTTTGGCAGCCATTGTTTCTCTCAACCGACTTCCTCCTCCCTGAATCCTTCCGGCTTACGCCGAGCGTCTAACCCTTGGATCAATGAACGTATACGATATATCCACCAGTAGATTTACGATCACATACATGATGGCAGAGAACAATACAACTCCCTGCACAACTGGCAAGTCTTTAGCCATAATTGCGTCCGCAATTAAACGCCCAATGCCTTGCCGTGAAAATACCGTCTCACTCACAACTGCTCCGGCCAGCATTTCTCCCATCAGCATCCCGATCATCGTTATCGCTGGAATCAACGCATTGCGTAGCGCATGGCGATACATAATAACCTTCTCAGACAAACCCTTGGAACGGAGCGTTACGATGAACTGCTCATTAATGACTTCCAGCATACTGTTACGCACCATTCTGACAATGAACCCTGCACCGACAATGCCCAAAGTGAGAGACGGAAGCACAAGAGTTTTCCAACCGTCCGAGCCCATAGCAGGCAGCCATCCCAAGTGAATGGAGAAAATAAGCAACAGCAGAATGCCTGACCAGAATGTGGGCATAGAAATGCCGAACAATCCAACGATTCGAGCGATGATATCAATCGGTTTATCCCGATGAATGGCCGACAGCACTCCAAGCAGGACACCAATAATGACCGAAATAGCAGAACCGGCAAGCGTCAGCGCCAGTGTAGGCGGGAGATTGACCCATATTTTAGGCAGCACCGGATCAGCATTGAGCAGTGATTTTCCAAAATCACCTTGTAGCAGATTTCCGAAATAGTTCAAAAACTGAACATGAAAAGGCTGATCCACTCCCAGCTTATGACGCAAATTGGCGATCATCTCTGGCGTGGCCGTTGAAGGGTCAAGAATCGAATCCACCGGGTCCCCCGGGAGCAGATACAAAATGCTGAATACTAAAATGCAGGAACCCAGAATGACCAACAAAGAAGTAACCAGTCTTTCTGCAACAGCTCTGATCATAGCCCACACTCCTTCCTTACTGGATGGTCCCCAGAAATTATTTAGCAATACTATTTTTGAATACGCACATCGTTAAAGAGCGGATAACCCACTAAATCGAATTTGAGACCCTGCACTGACTTGGCTGCTCCAACCGTATAAGGGAAAACATAAATCGGAATGATGACGGCCTGATCACGTATTAGCTGTTGCACCTTTTTATAAATCTCCTCCCGCTTGGCATCGTCCTGTTCAATAGCTCCCTGCTCCAACAGCTTGTCGACCTCTGGATTGGAGAAGTTAGGAAGTGTAGGCCGCTGATTTGGTGCCGCTGTGTGGTAAAAAGCATATAAAGCGTTCGGGTCCACATTGACCTGGCTATTTCCGTAGAAATCATAGTTTCCGTTCGTATATACAACTGTTGCAATATCCTTGGTAATTTCAATCTTCACATCAACACCGATTTTCTTCAGCTGCTGCTGAATAATGGCTGCAATGTCGTTCCGTTTTTCACGGTTCGGTGTGCCGTCTACATAATGCAGCGTAAGACGTTGTCCATCCTTCACCCGGAAACCATCCGTTCCCTTAACCCACCCCAACTCATCCAGTAACTGATTGGCCTTGTTAAGATCAGGCTGTAAACCGTTTTCCAGTGATTTATCATATCCAAAAATACCTGGAGTGAGTGGCGACCAAGCCTGTTCATAAGTTCCTAGATACAGCGTTTTGACGACCGTCCCCACATCAATACCATATTGTAATGCCTGCCTCGCCTTTAATTCATTCCACGGTGTCTTCTTTTGGTTAATGAACAGCGTATATGGCAGTCCTAGGGTATTGACCTGCAACAATTGGAAATTAGGGTCACTCTTCAACGTTAAAATGTTCTGCGGTGGGACGGTTTCAGCGGCCAAAGCCTGCCCACTCTGCACACTGCCGATCCGGGTCGCCTCCTCCGGAACAATTTTAAAGGTCACGCTGTCCAAATACGGTGCCCCCTGATTCTCAATAGTTTCCGGTGCCCATTTGTAATCCGGGTTACGTTCGATTTTGATTTCTGCATTTTCGTCCCATTTTACAAACTTAAAGGGGCCTGTACCCACTGGATGCTTACCGAATTGATCTCCATATTTTCTAACTCCTGCTGGCGAAACAATGGCTACAGCCGGAACACTTAAATTGCTCAAAAATGCCTGCGATGGTCGTTTCAGATTCAATTTAATCGTGTATTCGTCAATCACCTGTGAGGATTCATAGGGAGCCAGCAAGTTAGCGGCATTACCTACTACGGCTTGCGGATCAATAATCCGATCATAGCTAAATTTGACGGCTTCCGCATTGAACGGAGTTCCGTCATGGAACTTAACATCCTTGCGCAGCTTGAATGTATAGCTTTTGCCATCCTCGGAAACGCTCCATTCGGTTGCCAGCCAAGGCTTAATCGTATTGTCCGGTAGCTTTACCACCAAGTTATCGAATATCGCACGATATACCCGAGATGCTACTGCCAATCCACTCTTATGCGGGTCCAGTGAATCCGGCGATGTTGCCAGTGCATAGGTAAGATCTCCACCTTCTGCAGCTTGCCCGCCTCCCGCTGCATTCGCCTCAGTATTCGTAGAATTGGCCCCGCTATTACCCGAGCATGCCGATAAGACCAGCACCATCGACAGGGTTAAAGCTACCATTTTTGCAAATCGACTTGTTCGTTTCACCTAAAAACACTCTCCGATCTGATGGGTGATGTTATGATTACATTGCATTTTTGGAGCCGATGTTTCATTGTTGATAATTCCAATCAGATATATATGAATTATGTTAATAACTGTATACCTGCGTCTTTATAGTGTCAATGCAGGTTCTAATTGGAATGCTCTATAGATGGATAGAAGACTTGAATTGACAACAAAAAAAGAGCCGATAGGATACTCTCCCCGACTCTTTTTCATTACTTAATTTCTATTTCGAATTTTTCAGGTATTGAAAAACTGACTGATATTCCCTCTTACCGGATGTGTCTGTTCCCTGTACTCACCTTTCGTATAGCTTCCAATCACCTTACGCCAAAAGGACTGTGCCGGCCTATTCGTGCTCATTTGGGTCACCTTCCAACGTCCGTTAAAACGTCCAAACAGCTCATGAGCCGCCCAAGTCCCAACCCCATTATGCCGATAAGGACGAAGTACAAAGAACTCAGCCATGTAGTAGTCAGCTTCTCGATTGCTGGACATTCGGTCAACGAGTGCAAAACCCACAGGAATATCCTGTCTCCAAATCAGAAAAGGTAGCTTCTGTTCACCGCTCGTCCAATATTGATACAAGTCTGGATAAGCCGGGAATGTCCCCTTCTCAGTGACATCAATTCGAAGATAGGTTGTAAAATCATATAAATAAAATTGCATGAGCTGTACAATAATGTCCTTTTGCGACTCCGGTACACTCTTAATAGACAGCTTCAGTTCCGATTTGATATTATACCCCATACTTTCACCTCTCTTGGCGGTTCAATCTGTTCTTTAACTTCGAATTACATCCCATCCAGTGCTGTTCAAAATATGCTAAAATACATATATATTATGACCGGACGAGGTGGAACTCAATGAATATACAAAAGATCATCGACCGGCGCAAACTAGATGAAAAAATGCCGGGATTACCATGGTACGTGCAGCAATTTATGGATTATAAGCTGCCCGACCTGTCCCCTTCCACATTACTAGAATATGTGCGGGATTACGAAGCTTTCTTTTCATGGCTTCGCGCGGAAGACTTGTCCACCGGAGAAACGAATGCCCAAGTTACACTGGAAGAGTTGGAGACACTTCATATGGACAGTATTACAGGCTTTCGATTATTCCTGTCTACTAAGCGCGAAGGCTCCAACTCCCGTATTACCATTTCACGTAAGCTATCGTCTCTGCGTTCGCTTTTTCATTATTTAAGTCAGATCGCTGAGGATGAAAATTTTTATCCGTTGCTCAAACGCAACATTATGGCTAAGGTCGAAATCAAGCGTATACATAAACCCAAGGATACGGCGGCTAAGCTTAAAGGTAAAATACTGGAAGAGGAAGAACTGCTTGAATTCATCGGTTATATTTATGAAGGCTATGGTCAAGATTTGGCCGATAACAAGCAGGCTTTATACTCCTATGAACTAAATAAGGAACGGGATGCCTGCATCGCCAGCCTCATTCTGAACTCAGGCCTGCGCGTATCTGAAATCGTCAATCTGAATCTGGACGATTTAGACATAAACAATAAACTATTATATGTGTACCGCAAAGGCAATAACGACGAAACCTTTAAAACGCCGGTGTATTTCCGCGAGCAATCCAAAGATGATCTCGTACTTTATTTGTCCCTGAGACATACCCGTTACCGCGCTCCAAAAAAAGAAAAGGCTCTCTTTGTCACACGTCCTAACGGCAGTACAGAAGGCAAACGAATGACCAAAAGAGCGATTCAGGCAATGATCATTAAGTACGCCAAACGGTTCGGCAAGCCTTACCTTACCGTGCATAAGCTTCGTCATTCCTTTGCTACTGACTATTATTTACAAAATGATATTTACAAAACAAAGGAACAGCTGGGGCACGCTTCGACAGAAACAACAGAAGTGTATGCTCACCTGACTGACAAAACCATGTCTCAGGCGATCGAACGGCGGGTAGAGACTCTAACCGACTCAGCCGATTGATGTCTCACCCCTGCTCATTCCTCATTCCTTCTATCTGCTTTTGAGTCTGTTCGAGTAGCCAGCGGCCTGCGGGTCCGTTGGCCTCGGCAGGAAATATCTGTATCATTTCATCTGAGTAGTGACCTTGAGCCCAATCCATTTGATGCTCCCAAACCGCTACTCCCTGTACATTTGTCAGCTTATCGGTAAGCTGAGCATCCGATTGTTCCCGCACCATGACCAGCTTCGGATAATCCTCTTGCTTGAAGCCTTCTAGCAACACACAATCATAGGCCTGAAAATGCCGGATCAGTCCGGTGACAGGCTGACTATTCTCCTCTAAAATGGCTGTTCTTCCAGCCGAAACAATAGCTATGCCTTCAGCACCCGCCTGTCGGTGCTTGAACGTATCTGTACCCTCATGATCCATTTCAAATTCATGTCCATCATGCTTAATCACTGCTACGCGTAGACCTGACTTCTGCACATAACGAATCAATCCTCCGAGAAAGGTCGTTTTTCCCGTATTTTTGAATCCGACGATTTGACATACAAATGGATGTTTCGTATTCACGTCACCTGTCCACCTTGTAACACCAGTACACGCACCTCTTCACCTTCGCGTAATCCTTCTGTTGTGGGAGGAATCACGATCAGACAGTCGCTGTCCTTAATGGTCACCATGACACTGGATTCATCTACTCGCGCAGGAATCGCGTATACTTGTCCACCACGTATCTCCAGAGAGCTGCGTACAAAGCGTGTATAGTTGTTTACCTTCATATAATCTGCGCCTAACTTCGCCGTCCAGGTTTGTAAATATGGATGTGCCGAAGATACCATCATTTGGATCGTCGGCCGTACAAACAGCTCACAGCCTACAAAGCACGCACCGGGGTTGCCTGAAAGCGCAAATAACAGCTTGCCGTCAATCACTGCGGCTGTGGTCACACTTCCTGGACGCATCGTAACCTTGTTGAACAGCATATTCACATCTTCCTGTCGTACCAGATCACCCATAATATCAAAATCCCCCACTGATACTCCTCCACTCGTGACCACGATATCATAGGCAGCTATCGCTTCACGTACAGAAGTACGGGCAAGGCTCAAATCATCATGAATGGCTTGTAAAATAAACGGCTCTCCTCCTGCCTCTCTAATTTGAGAAGCCAACATATATGTATTACTGTTTCGAATTTTCCCCGGTTGTAACGGCTCATCCACTGCAAGTAATTCCGATCCTGTAGAAAAAACGGCCACCTTTGGCTTCCTGTAAACAGGTACCCGGTGTACTCCAAAAGTAGCCAGTACCGAGATGTGCCCTGCTCCCAGGCAGGTTCCCTTACTAAGCAAAAGCCGACCTTCCTGAATCTCATGACCAATCTGTGTCACATTTTTGCCAACTTCTATACGCTTCTTCAAGCCGACATATGTCTGTCCGTTTTCCTCACGCAGCTGTGTCGCTTCCAGCATGACAACCGTGTCCGCTCCTTCAGGTAATTGCGCTCCTGTCATGATGCGGGCAGCCATTCCAGTCTCCACCCGCTTGTCCGATACGGTGCCACATGGAATTTCATCAATCACATGTAGCCAGATTTCCTGACCGGATGAGCACACTTCGGTGTCCGAGCCTAGGATCGCATAACCGTCCATACCTGACCGACGAAAACGGGGATACGGGTGTGGTGCGGTCAAATCCATCGCCAAATAACGTCCATGCGCCTGCTCCAGCTCTACGTCTTCCCTTTCACCCTGTTTAACATAGCTAGCTATCCTGCTTTGTGCCTCTTCCACCTGAACTGCTTTACGCTGGAATTTTTCTGCGTTTAATGATGTATGATTCATAATCTCACTCCGTTCTTCTAAAATGCCCTCTTTCTGTTATAACGCTAAAACCGTTATCTGGCAAATCCGGGCGGAGTTTAGAACGTCAAACTCGGCTGCTTTTCCCCGTGCTGTTGCGTGTTTTGGGCTTACTATATAAGTATGTTGGCAATAAAATAACCCGTGAATTCCACGGGTCATTTCCATAACTTTATAAGTGCTTCAAGCTTATTATGAGAAATAGAGCAAGTGAAGCTTCGAATCGTACCAGGCCTTCAAATGCGCTAGACTCGATCTCACAGCTGAAAAGCTTCCTTACAAGCCTGTGCAGTTACCCCGATCGTATAAGAACAATGTCTAGAGTAACGCGGTACATAATCAGTTCTTTTCTTTTTTCTTGAGCTCTGCCGGTATCGGTTTAGCGCCAAATACTGTTTTTTCGTTTTTGGTAGATTCGTTAGCGTATTTTCCCAGTCTTAAATTTAAAGCTCTCGCCAATTTCTTATCCATTTTCGTTCACCTCCTTTCCATAAAGGAAGAATACTGAATGCTTGAATAGCTAAAGATAAGCATATTATGTGGGATTGTACAAAAAAATTCACCACACAAATTAAAACACATACCGTTTTATAATATTTGTGGTTATTGGTCTTATGAATATAAATAAAATGATTGGGTGCATAAACTAAAAACACTAATACTGAACAAGCATTAATAATCAAAATCGTTGATAAATTTAAAGAGACGAGAGGTATAGTTACACATATTGCCGTTGTAAAACAGACACAAAATGTAAGATTACTGAAGTGTGCCCCTCCTGAAAATCTTCTTACAAACATGATAGTAACCAGAGCAAATAACGATCCCCAAAAATGCCCGGTCATCCAAGCGATAACCGCAACCATTAGTATCGATGATACTTCGGTAATTTTTATACCAAGCGCATACTCCATCACTTCTACACTTGTTGGACCATCAGGATCAGCTTTTTTTATTTCCGTTGCGATGTACCTTGATAGCGCTTCTAGCACCCTCATAATCTCCTCTCTCTGAAAAGAAATACGACACGCCGAAAGTAAGCAATGAAATGGATAGTAATCCTATTGTATTTGAGCTATAGATCATATACAAAGTAATAAAAATGGTGACAGCTGATATTAGAGCACCTAGAATCAACATTTTATTTAGGGATGATAAGTAATTTTCGGCTCTTAAAAAATCATGTGGAGGCTGAATTATAAACGAGAAACCAAAGTTATATTTTCCCATTATATAAGAAATAAAGCACGCAATAATAATAGAAGTTAACTGAATAACGTAAATAGAAGAGCCAGAAGTATCATTAATAGCACCTGGTTCTGCTACTCCAAAAAAATACGCAAACAGAAATACAAAAAGTTGTAAATTAATGTAGGCCGTTAGACCAGAACCAGCAGAAAAAGCTGCTAGATGGGTTTTGATCCCTAAACCAAATCTAAAAAAGATAACCATTAACAAATACTGAAGCGGCAAATCTAATTTAGGCAAGCCTATAACTTCCCTCATTAGAAAGGAAAACAAAGCTATGCCAATTGCATAAAATAATATTTTTCTACGATATTCCCTCACGGGAAGCATATAAAGCTTTAAGACCAAAATAACAGCGGCCAAAGCATCGAATACACCAAGTGATATATATAAAAAAGCAGATAACACAGATACACCATCCTCTTATTTCGCCTGTTGTAATTGTATATTTTACTATTAGATGTGGCAATGAAATAATCTAGTAAACTGGTAATATTTGTTTTTATGTAAGGTAAATATTTATTTTTGTCATCAAAAAATATAAAAAGAACGATTTTAAAATCGTCCTCTTGTTGCAGTTTTAGCCTGGAACCTTCTGAATTATCTATCTGGCATCATCCTTTTGTCGAGCTGCTCAAGTACAAGCGGCCAAGCCTGCTCATGTTGGTTTCTTGAATTCTCGTCTGGTAAACCTGCATGCGTTAAGTAAAGATGCGTGCCATTACCGCGAGGTTTAAGCTCAACAGTGAGAACTGTTTCAGCTCCCTTGGTACCGCCTTCGCCAGTAATCCAAGTCAGCTCGATCAGTCGGTTTTGCTCAAGTCTTAGAAATCTTCCGTAATGTGGATGACGCTTCCCCTCAAAATGCGTTTCGAAAAAGAAGGTCATGTTCACTTCAGCCTCCATTAATACTGATCCTGGGGCTGCAAACCAACTGTCAAACTGCTTCGTCCAAGCCTGATACAGGACATTCAGAGAACACTCCATTTTTCGTTCCACCATTAGATTAAATGGTCTTTGTGAAAGATCTGGCCAAGAAATAGATTGTACCATTTAATTTTCAATCCCTTCAATCAAACAAAGTTTTGATTATCTCTACATTATTATATCCATAAAAGTGTAGGTTTGGCTGTGCCGCTAGATGATCACCAACGTCATCTCTAAAAATAAAAAAAGGAACTGTGCATCAGTACCACAGTTCCGCGAATCTTTTGTTTTCAAATAAATTGACGATACCCATTATCGTCGACTTCGTCGGCTGATTTTACCTGAACCGCTACGTGTTTTGGGCTTACTATAAGATCTACGCGGCGAATCAAATATGCTGGAACCGTCGCTGTCGCTCCGGTCACGTGAAATCGAGCCTCTGCTCGGTGAACTGCTGGACCCTCTGTCAAACAAACTTCCGCTTGATCCAACGCTAGAATCCGAGTTCTTTCCTCTACGGGTAACCGAACCTTTCCGCTCCACCGTAATCGGCGGAATTGCCTTTTTCTCCTGCACTGTAGGAGCACGATATTGGCCCTGAGAAGGTCGGTATACATCTCTGCTGGAGTAGCCTCGATAGGAGCCTGAACCACGCAACGAATCAAACAGAGCATCTAGTACAGTTGCGGTTAAGTATCCTTTTACAAAGCTTGAACTGTAATTTTGTTCGACATACTTTTTACTGTCAATTTCAATGAGTGTATCTTCCTTCTTAGCTGGATCTTGCTGCAAATGGTACCACTCATCGCTATATACCAGAAACATCCGCTCATTGCTCTGCGGTGACATTTGTTCCGGTGTACGCTGTTCTTTCAATTCCTCCGCTACTTCCGGGACTGTCTTGCCAGCTGCCCGGTATACATACGAGGTCGAGTTTCCGCTGCCACTAACCGATTCCAGCGGATACGTATCTTTTACACTTGGCGCGCCGCAGCCGCTTAACACGGATACGAACAAGCTCAGCGCCACAATGACCTTTAATGCATACTGCCAGGTGCGTTTGCTCATGTGTAACCCTCTCCTAGCTTGCCCGAATAACCTTGACGTCTCCGGTAATCACTTCTTCTCCTTCATAAAGCATAAAGCGACCGTCCTGCCACTCTACTCGCAACAGATGGTAATCATCAGACTGGTACTGCCACACATGCTGCTCTCCACCCTGTCGGAAAGGAGCACGGCCCATGACGGTAACATGCCCAGAATACTGCTCCTCCAAATGATACGTTGTATCATCCAACTCTAAAATGGTCGGCACTTCCTCAGGGTTGTCAAGTCTGCCGTCGATGGCCTGATATAGTCCAAATTGCAGTGTTTCCCGTTCCTCAATATGAAGATAACTGACTTGATTACCATCCTGAAGCGTCAAAACAACGGCATTCCGGGCACGATTATGTACACGACCTACCACTTCATAGGTGACAAGCGACACTTCACAGATATCACCTGGATTTAAGTGAAGCATGCTTTTCTCTGCTTTCGGCGGCTCCGGCTTAGCAAATAGATTTGAAATTCGTTTCCACACACTCATGGTTATATTCCTGCCTTTCTTAGCCTAGAAGCATGCTGTAATGATCAAGGCGCCAACCAGATGCAGCGCTCCTGAAAACAGACCGAAACCAATTTTACCTTCCTGTGTCCCTTTATCCAGATCAAACTGAGCCCAGTACCGCAACAGCAGACGTACAATAACTTCCAAAACAAGCAGGATGACAAAGGCAATCACAGAATACACAAGCGCTTCGAGCAAATTATTAGCTGTAGCGATAGAGCCTGACAAGATATAACCTTGTGCAACTAACTTCATAATCATTCGTACCGTTACGGCCATATTTCCAGCCTTCACTTCGGCAAAATCCTTATACTTCGTAAATAAAGAGTCGACATACATTAATGCGAAGATCAAAATAGCCCCCGCACCAGTCCATACAAGCATTGCTTTCATCGTTTCTAAAAAATGCATTTCATACCATCCTCCACATCTTCTTGACCTTCATATAATGTTTTACGCCTCCAGGCAGGGAAAAGCGAAGGAGAAAACGTTTCTCCTTCGCTTCCTGAGCAATCACTCTTGGCGGCACTGCTAAAATGTTCTTATTTATTTTCGTATTGCTTCAACAAAGCGGCAAGCTCATCGTCCACGGCGCTTTTCTTATCCAGCTCCTTGAACTCCTCATCCAACGATTTTTCCTTAGAAGACATTTCGTTGCTCGCTTCGGCACGTGCTTCTGCTTGCAGCATTTTTTCTTCCATACGCTTCAATCCGGCAGTTGCCGTATCAGAGCTAAAACCGTTCATAGCTTTGTTAATTTCAGTTTGCGCTTTAGCTGCATTATAACGGGCAACCAGTGTCTCGCGCTTGTTTTTCATTTCTGTCAGCTGTCTGCGCATTTCATCCAGCTTGCCACGCAGGTTATCGGCTGCAGCTTTGTTCTGTTCGTAACCAGCTTTGAACTCATTCATTTTTTGTTCAGCAGATTTCTTTTCTTCCAGCGCGCGACGAGCCAGATCTACATTTTGTGCTTTTGCAGCGGTATGTGCCTGTTCTTCGCGTTTCTTTACCAAAGCAGCCTGTTCTTCGTATTGCTGTTTGAATCTCTTTTCAATAGCAATTTGAGCGGCTACCGCTTTCTCTGCATCTTCCAGGTCCTCTTGCATATCACGAATGTATTGATCCGTCATTTTAATTGGATCTTCTGCCTTGTCAATAATGGCGTTAATGTTGGACATCGTAAGATCTCTTAATCGTTTGAAAATAGACATGTGAAGTTCCTCCTAGAGTTGAATGCTTAAATTTTAAGCTCTGTACACATGTTTACGCAAGCTTTGCAAAGAGGGTTTCAAAAATATCTAAAAGCCGCGCAAATAAGGCTCTGGGATGTCGGCCTGTACTTTTAGCTCCCGCGATGCATGCAACGCCCAATAGGGATCACGCAGCATGGCACGGCCTATTGCTACCAGATCAGCTTCTTTCTGCTGAACAACCCGACGGGCGTCCTCATAATCATCCAGTAAGCCAACAGCAATTACAGGTACATTCAGCTTTTCACGGATGGTATGAGCCAAATCCACCTGATAGCCGGCACGCGCAGACGGGCCTCCGCCAGAACCAATCGGACCCTCACCACCAGAAGAGATATGGAAAATGTCCACACCCGCATCACGATATCGTTCCCCTACGCCTGTTATGTATTCCACATTATATCCATCCTCGACGTATTCTTTGGCAGATATCCGCATAAGCACAGGCATATCAGCAGGAAGAACCTCTTTAACAGCATGTATGACCTCAACACCGAACAGTGACAAATCCTGCCCATATTCATCTTCTCTGGCATTTGTTAAAGGCGAATGAAATTGATGGATCAGATAGCCGTGAGCGCCATGTATCTCGACCGTGTCAAAACCTGCTTCCACCGCGCGGCGCGCGCCTTCTTTGTATGCCTGAACCAGTTCCCTGACTTCAGCTGTCTTTAAGGCGTGCGGCTCTTTAAAGCGTTCGCTAAAAGGAATCGAGGAAGGACCCACAGGTTGCTCAGCATCTTCAGCCTTGCGTCCAGCGTGGCCTAGTTGAATGCCAATTTTGGCACCATACTTGTGAACTTCCTCTACAATCTTACGATATGCAGGAATATGTTCGTCACTCCAAATACCCAAATCACGATCTGTAATACGTCCATCTGGATGGACCGCTGTCATTTCCACAATAATAAGTCCAGTGCCTCCTACTGCCCGGCTCACATAATGGACATGATGCCAATCCGTTGGATTTCCGTCCTTGGCCTCCACGCTGTATTGGCACATCGGGGGCATGACAATCCGATTTTTTAAAGAAAGCCCCTTTAATTGATAAGGAGTAAACAAGTCGGTCACTTTTATCCATCCTTCCTTCAATTCCATGTCTGTACAATTATGAATTGCATCCCCATTATACACCAGCTGTCACGGTATACCGAATTCGTTGTAAGGCTAAAACTTGCGAAAATGCTCCTGTTTTCGGTCATGTTTAAGAGAATATGTACGTTTAGCTCCATCATCTTCATTGATAATCGTTTCATCGTGGACTTCTTTCCAGTCGTTTATGAGCCGAACTTGGTAACCAGCATATTTTTAATAGGACAGGTACATAATAGTCGAGAGCACCACTAGGTATCACTGCACGGAAAGGGGGGATACATATGCCGTACAGGGGAGTGTTGCCAGGCTTGGCACTGTTACTAGCATTTTCAAGTTTACCCGTTCACGCGGATGCGCCTCCCAACATCGGAACGCCCCATCCCAAGGAAGCAACTGTTGCTTCTTCTGTACAACAGAGCATAGATCGAGCAACTCCTACATTAGCAATGCTGCGAAAAAAACATGCGGACATTTTTAAAATGTGCGGCCCACACACCCGCCAAATTGCCCTAACCTTTGATGATGTGCCCGATTCTAGGTATACGCCGCAGGTTTTGGACGTATTACACGCCAATGGCATCAAAGCTACATTTTTCATCGTCGGTCACCGTGCGGAAAAGCATCCGGGGATCATACGCCGTATTATCCGTGAAGGCCATGCTATAGGAAACCATTCCTATACTCATCCGGATTTTAGGAAGGCCACACCAGAACGCTTTCGCAACCAGATTACAAAAACAGAACGTATTTTACAAGCCAGCGCAGGTTTTCGCCCCAAGTTGATTCGTCCACCCTACGGTGAAATCACGGAGCCTCAAATCCAGTGGGCACGTCGTCATGGCTACATGATTGTCAATTGGAATGTAGACTCTCTCGACTGGAAGGGACTAAGTAAAACACAAATTCAGCGCAATGTGATCCCAGCTACTGGGCCTGGCTCTATTATTTTAATGCACGCAGGTGGAGGTCAAAGTTCCAACTTGCAAGGCACTGTCCAAGCTCTGCCGGGTCTAATTCACTCTCTAAAAGCTAAGGGCTACAAATTTGTGACAGTCCCCCGGCTACTCCACACATCGGAACAGAAATAACCATATGTTTATGATTGAGCTACAAGCTAAAGCAACGTAAAAAGGCTGTCTTACCAGCAGAAGTTTTCTGCTCGTCAAGACAGCCTTTTTTATGGATAGGACCTGATAAGAGTCTGACCTAGTTATATGCGGTAGGATACAGGCATTAAGTTTACATAATATATATTATGTTTAATTAAACCATATACACGTATAATGCTATTTATCAATAACGTACAGCTTCACATTTTGAAATCCAAAGTCGTTCACAAATGATTTGTTGCCAGGAATAAAGATATCAATCCGTTTTCCTGTAATGGCGCTGCCCTGATCACGAGCGACAGCTACAAAAGAATGATCCGGCAAACCTGGGTGGGAATAGCCTGTAACCAGCACTTTCGTGCCCATCGGAATGACGTTCGGGTCTACCGCAATTGTACCTAGTTTAAGCGGATTGCCGTAGTAGTCCACAGCTCCCCATTTACCATTCTCATCGGCTGCGGCAGAATACGCAGTAGCCTTAACGTCAACTATTTTGCTATAGTTAAATGTTTTGCCCCACGCTTCAATCGTTGGCCCCTCATTCGCTGGTGCTTTCTCCGTAAGAAGCTGAGGCTTCGAATCCGAAGCTGCATTCACACTTTTTTCACCAGGTACCTTAATTTGCAGACCTGCATATATATTGTTAGAGGCAATGTTTGGGTTCGCCTTCGTCAGCTCGTCCACTGATACTCCATAACGTTGAGCAAGCAAAAAGAAGGTATCGCCATCTTTGGCAGTATGAAGCGAAGCAGCATCCGCTACTCCAGCTGTCTGTGCCAGCCCTGCAATGGCTGCGGCAAGCACCGCAAATTTCATGGTTTTTCCAATATGTTTTAGATGTTTCAAAGATATGTACCTCCTCTGTTATGCCTGCGAAGTTAGCTGTCGGATTCGGACTCAGGAGAAGCCCTATGCTTGTGCAATTCACCCCTAGGCATATTCCATATCGTCTTATGACGTTTCGGAAAGACTGCCGTTGTTACGTCCCCCGCACTTCCCATAGTTTGGGCCCAGCATTCAGCGTTTGTCATAACCGCATGCTGTCCCGGTAAGTTTTGGCTTACTGCATAATATCACAATTTTGTAACCTTATCCGCATGAAAATGTTGGGAACCTTGAACATCATACTATACTCGTTACAATTTTGTCACCAAGAAATCGATATTTGTTACGAAAATATGGTGAAATGGTGACAAAAAAAGAAAAAGCCCTCCGTCAAACGGAGGGCTTTTTTATAGCTCATATCAGCACTTTCTTACAATACTTTGGCAAGAAAATCACGGGTGCGATCATGGCTTGGAGTACCAAATACCTGCTCTGGTGTACCTTGTTCCACAATTTGACCGTTATCCATAAAGATGATTCGATCGCCTACCTCGCGGGCAAAGCCCATTTCATGCGTCACGATTACCATGGTCATGCCGCCTTCGGCGAGCTTCTTCATTACATCCAGAACCTCTCCAACCATTTCAGGGTCCAATGCAGAAGTCGGCTCATCGAACAGCATTACGTGCGGCTGCATGGCCAAAGCACGCGCAATCGCAATACGTTGCTTCTGACCACCGGATAGCTGGTTCGGATAGGTATTCTTCTTATCCTCAAGCCCTACGGTACGCAGGAGTTCTAGCGCAATTTTTTCCGCTTCCTTCCCTGACTGTCTTCTAACCTGCGTTGGTGCTAGCGTCAGGTTCTGCAACACTGTTTTATGCGGGAACAGATTAAAATGCTGGAACACCATCCCCATCTTCTCCCGGGTTACATTAATATTATGACCACGAGCTGTAATCGGCTCGCCCTCAAACAAAATCTCCCCGTTCGTAGGCTGTTCTAGCAGATTCATGCAACGCAAAAACGTACTCTTCCCCGAACCGCTGGGACCGATGATGACGACGACTTCACCTTTGGCGATATCTATATCAATGCCTTTTAAAATCTCATTCTTGCCGAACGATTTACGCAGTTGTTTAACGGTGATCACTGGCTCTCAACTTCCTTTCCCATAAACCCAGCAGCTTAGACAAGCTGAATGTCATTACAAAATAAATAGCGGCTGCGATTACGAACGGACTTAACCCTTCGTAGGTAATGTTCTTAATGACCTGGGCCTGATACATAATATCCACCATCCCAATGGTCGAAATAATGGATGATTCTTTAATGATCGTAATAAACTCATTACCGATAGCAGGCAAAATAGATTTAAATGCTTGCGGCAAAATGACATGACGCATAGCTTTGCCTCGTCCCATACCCAATGAACGGGCAGCCTCCATCTGTCCACGGTCTACTGCCTGGATACCTGCACGGAAAATTTCAGCCAGATATGCCGAGCTATTCAGAGACAATGTGATTATACCAGACTGGAGTGGAGTAAAATTGACACCCAGCGTCAAAGCAACCCCGTAGTGAATAATCATGAGTTGCACCAGCATAGGTGTGCCACGCAGTATCTCTACATAAGTGGTACCTAACCACTCAATGATGCGTACTCCACTCATACGTAGCAAGGATATGATCAGACCAATGATGAATCCGAACAGTACTCCGAGCGCAGACAGCAACAAGGTGTAGCCGATACCCGTAGCGTATAAACTGCGGTATTTCCAAAAAATATCTACAATGTTATTAGAAGAAACCTGACGATCCGCAGAAAGTGCACT
Organism: Paenibacillus sp. FSL P2-0322; assembly: GCF_037975315.1. Classification (NCBI taxonomy): domain Bacteria; kingdom Bacillati; phylum Bacillota; class Bacilli; order Caryophanales; family Paenibacillaceae; genus Paenibacillus; species Paenibacillus sp. FSL P2-0322. The sequence goes on from NZ_CP150243.1 coordinate 3,275,945, forward strand.
CGCTTCCGTGGAAAACTTCTCAATCGACCCGTCTGCTTTCAGGCGAGCCAACGTTTTATTTACAGAAGCAAGCAATTCTGCATTCCCTTTACGGATACCTACAGCTGTTTCTGCTCCCGCATCCTCAGGCACAGCCTTGGCAAGGGTTACGGTACCGTCTAACGTGTATCCTTTAGCAACCGTATCTTCGATCACGACAGCGTTCACACGCTGGGTCCGCAGCTGGAGTACCAGGTCAGATATTTTATCCAGTGAAGTTACAGAGGCATTGGGCACTTTTTGAGCAATCTCTTCCTGAATACTTCCCTTTTGTGCTCCGATCTTCTCGCCTTTCAAAGCATCCATCGTCGGATATTTGTCTTTATCCTCTGGGCGTACCATGATGACTTGCTTGGAGCGATAGTATACATCCGAAAAATCAATACTCTTTCTGCGTTCATCCGTTGGTGTCATACCGGACAGTACCAAGTCTACACGACCACTTTGCAGAGCAGGCAGCAAAGAGTCAAAACTCATGTCTTCAGGGACCATCTCCGCATCCAAATCTTTGGCGATTTCCTTGGCGATATCCACATCGAACCCAACAATGGTATCCTTACCGTTAATGACTTTATGAAACTCATACGGCGGAAAGTCGGCACTCATGCCCACTACAAGTTTTTTCTGTGGCTTTGCTTCCGTTCCGTATGCATTGAGCATGGGAAGACCAGTCAACAGCAAGATAACCGCCGTCAAAACCAGGGCGGTAAAACGATATGCCTTTTTCAATCTTTTTTTCTCTCCTTAAATTCTTTATAATAAATAAGATTGTGTCATTATAAATGAATATGCATGATTATGCAATGAATGTTATAGTACAATTTCAGCATACCTAACGCAGTACCTACATTACAGCTTATATAAAGGAGTTTTCAGCATGGATTTTAAACAGACCATTCAACAGACCATCGAGCAGCATGCCCCACGGTTTAAGGACATTTCGTTATTTATTGGCGCAAATCCTGAACTTGGAAACGAGGAATTTCTGGCCGCTGCCCGTTTAAAAGAAGAACTGGTTTTTCACGGATTTGAGGTCCAGGCACCTGTATTGGGCATAGAAACAGCCTTTATTGCAACTTACAAAGCTGCAAAACCCGGGCCGGTTGTCGCTTTTCTGGCAGAATATGACGCTCTGAAAGGTCTAGGACACGCCTGTGGGCACCATTTGATATGTATGATGAGTACTGGTGCTGCCGTCGGCCTCAAGTCGATCATCGACGAAACTGGTGGAGAAGTACGGGTATATGGCACACCTGCCGAAGAAACACGCGGTGCAAAGGTCCCTATGGCCGCTGCCGGATTGTTTGATGATTGCGACATCGCACTTATGACGCATCCTTATGACCGTTACGAAAAATCAGGCAAATCACTGGCGATTGATGCTGTACAATTCGAATTTTTTGGTCAATCTGCTCACGCGGCTGCCAGCCCGCACGAAGGCATTAACGCGCTGGACGCTGTGATTCAAACGTTCAATGGCATCAATGCGTTCCGTCAACAAGTAAAAAGTACAGTGCGTATCCATGGGATCATTAACCAGGGTGGGCAAGCAGCCAATATTATTCCTGATTACGCCTCAGCCCAATTTTATGTAAGAGCGGCTACACGTCAAGAACTGAACCCACTGACTCGCCGTGTTATTCAAATTGCTGAAGGAGCTGCTTTACAGGCCGGGTGTCGTTTGGAGACCTCCAATTATGAGACTTCTTATGATGAAATGGTCACGAACCGTGTACTTTCCGATGCGTTTACCGCAAATTTGGTGCAGGCTGGCATTTCACAAGAAGATATAACGGAAGGCGAAGATCACGGCTCCATGGATATCGGAAATGTATCGCTTCATTGCCCTGCTATCCATCCTTACATTCAAGTTATTGACGAGAAGCATGCCTTGCATACACCAGAATTCCGCGATTTGGCGATGCAGGACCGGGCCATGGAAGGAACGCTGCTGGCTGCGAGAACTTTGGCATGGACTGCTTGCGATGTAATCACGAATCCTGAACTGCTAGCCCGGATAAAAAAAGAATTCGCTCTGCTGAATAACGAACGCTAAATCTTAATTCCGTGTTCTTTCAGAAAGGAGTAGTCAGCCATCATGGATAGTATGAGCAGCTTTTGGACGTTGTTTATTGTGGTGATCCTCTTCATTTTTTGGTTTATATTCCGTGCAATACGCAGAAACCGGGGAAACAGAAAAACACGGAGCCGGAATGCTTTTTTCCTCAGCTCCCCATCCCCTTCGTCCCTTGCGCAGGAGCGTCATCCAGAGATTACAGAGCTGATGCAGCTACTGGAGCAATCCATTCCCGCCTCCTATGCTCATAGCGTAAGGAGTCGTGTAATCGAAGCCCACCCTGAGCTGACGGAGCAAGAATATGATTGGCGCTGGCATGAGCTAAAACGATATTTTATGCTATGCGCGATTATGAATCGAGTGCCTATGTTCAGTAGTGATGTGGATGAATTATGGCACGAAATGTTGATGTTTACCCGCGAATATCAGCAATTCTCGGAAGCTTTTTTTGGTCGTATGCTTCACCATGCTCCTCATTCCGGCGGCTCTCAGCCGATGCCTGAGGAGCGGGCGTGGTTTGACTGGTTGTATGTAGAATGCTTTGGCTGGAACCGCTATAGCGCCAGTTTGTGGGGAACTTTTTTTAATCATCCATTACCTAGCGACGAGCTTTCGCGCTATTACAAACTCACAACTTCCGCGCAGCCAGCAGGTGACCGCTGGAATACGCAGGAGAATATAGCCATTTCACAGCAGGCCCAACAAGCGGTTCATAAGATTGTACAACATCTGCGCGAGCGGGTGAATAAAGCGGTGGATGATCCTGAGGGTAAGCAATTGCCTAAGGTCAACTATTTACAGGTCGACTACTTGTTATTAGCTTTTGTGTGGTATTCATGGTATCAACCTGAGCAATTTGCCATACACATGCACCCGGATGCTACAGGTAATGCCGTATTAGCTAGCTCATCCGGCTGTAGCTCGGCAAGCGGCTGTTCGAACTGGGATACACATCACTCGCACCATCATTCCTCTCATGACAGTTCTCATCATGGAGGCTCTTCTCATCATGATTCAGGCGATTCTGGTAGCCATTCTTCGTGTAGCAGTGGCTCTTCATGTGGAAGCAGCTGTGGTGGTGGGGGCGACTGATCATAGCAAAAAAGGGAATTCCTCAGCCAGAAAACTTGGCTAAAGGGATTCCCTTTTTCTTTAACATGACTGGGGTGTTCCTACTCTGTCCAGTCCGTTTTTGCTAGCAAATGGTAAATATCCATATACGCTTCGGCTGAAACATCCCAACTATATTCTCCTGCAAAAGCCGTCTGTGTAAGCTTCGACCAATGCTCAGATTGGCGATAAAAATGAACAGCACGACGAATGGTGTTCAGCATATCATGTGCATTGTAGTTCGTGAAACTAAATCCGTTTCCTTCACCTGTGGATTCATTGTAAGCCTGCACAGTATCGTTAAGGCCCCCTGTTTCTCGTACAATAGGGATACTTCCATAACGAAGTGCCAGCAGTTGGCTGATCCCGCAAGGTTCAAACCTTGATGGCATAAGATACATATCGCTTGCCGCATATATTTTTCGTGACAGAGGTTCGCTAAAAGCGAGCTGCGCCGACATTTTCAGTGGATAGCGTCCTGCTGCCTCACGGAACCAATGCTCAAAAGCCGGATCCCCTGTTCCCAGCACGACAAACTGGAGATCATCATAATACAAGATTTCGTCAAGCACTCTCGTTACCAGATCTAGCCCCTTCATATCTACAAGCCGGGTTACCATGGCAATCATAGGTACGTCTGGCCGCACCGGCAGACCCAGCTCCTTCTGCAGGCCAATTTTGTTTTCCTTTTTCTTTGTCAGACTCGTGCGGTACTTCGTATAAATACGATTGTCCGTGGCAGGATTGTAGCTTTTGGTGTCAATTCCGTTCACAATCCCCGTTAAGCGACCCTGATCTCCCAATTTACGAAGCAGACCCTCCAGCCCATATCCGTAAAATTCCGTTTGAATCTCCTCTGCATAGGTTGGACTTACGGTCGTGACATGATCCGAGTACGTAAGCCCACCTTTCATAAAATTCAGTCTGCCATGATATTCCACACCCTCGGGGGTGAAATAGCTCCCATCCAGGTTGAGCAGCTCAGTTAAGACCTCATACGGAAAATCCCCCTGATACAGCAGATTATGTATCGTAAACACTGTGCGAATATCACTGTAGAAGGGCAAATGTCGATAATCAGCATTCAGAAGCAGCGGAACCATCGCCGTATGCCAATCATGACAATGCAAAATATCCGGCCGAAAGTTCAGTTCAGGCAGCACTTCTAAAATCGCCCGGTTAAAAAAGGAAAAACGTTCGCCATCATCCATATAACCGTAAATACCGTCACGACCGAAGTAATACTCATTGTCTATAAAATAAACCTTGATTCCGTCTAATGTCAGTTCCTCTATTCCACAATATTGATTACGCCAGCCTACGGCTACTTGCTTCACCGCTACCGGACGCAGAGACTTTTTATAAGTATTGGGAATCCCCGCATATTTAGGTAAAATGATTCGGACGTCGCACCCCGCCTGACGAAGTGCCTTCGGCAGTGCGCCAATGACATCAGCCAACCCGCCTGTTTTAATAAATGGATGTGCTTCTGCTGCCGCAAACAAAATGTTCATATGTGCTTCCTCCTTATGTGTTTAATCTGCTTTTTTAGGCCTCCGAGGCGCTTTCTTGAGTATAACGATGCTCAGGGGTGGTATGGTCACCTCCAAGCTGTGAAGCTGTCCGTGGCAAGGGATGGGGGCGGTCCGTATTATTCCCGTATTCAGCTGGTCCCTTCCCCCAAAGTCCTTATGATCACTGTTCAGCAGTTCGATATAACTCCCGGCCTTTTCCAGCCCAATTCGGTAGTTCTCTCTGGGCACGGGCTGAAAGTTAATAAGCACGACCAGTGTATCTCCCGGCTTTTTACTTTTACGTAAATACGTAATTACGCTCTGCCCACGGTCCTCCGCCTCAATCCACTGATATCCATCCCACGAATGATCCAGTTCCCATAATGCCTTTTCCTGAATATACAAATGATTCAGCGCTTTCGTAAAGGCGTGCAGCGAACGGTGACTGTCATAATCCAGCAGAAACCAGTCAAGCTGCTCCTCATCCTTCCATTCGATGAATTGGCCGAATTCCCCTCCCATAAATAAGAGTTTTTTGCCCGGTGAGGTGATTTGGTAACCGAGAAGCGCTCGAAGCCCGGCAAATTTTTGCTCATAGCTACCCGGCATTTTATCAAGCAACGACTTCTTACCATGAACAACCTCATCGTGCGACAACGGCAGTGTAAAATTCTCGCTGTACGCATAAGCTATGGGGAATGTCAGCAAATTATGGCGCTCCGGCCTCTGATCGAAATCCGTTTCGATATAATCAAGCGTATCGTTCATCCAGCCCATATTCCATTTGTAATTAAAACCGAGTCCTCCATCGCTTACCGGGGAAGTCACCATCGGCCAGGCACTGGACTCCTCTGCCATCATCAGAGCATACGGATAATAGCGGAATACTGTTTCATTCAGTTGTTGAAGGAAGGCAATAGCCTCCTCATTTTCAATGCCTCCTTTAGAGTTAAAACGATATTGACCGTCCTGCTTTTCAAAATCCAGTCGTAGCATACTCGTCACTGCATCTACGCGCAGGCCGTCAATATGGTACACATCCATCCAGAATAGCGCATTAGATATCAGGAAAGAACGCACCTCCGGCTTGCTGTAATCAAACGTCAGTGTTCCCCAGCCGGGCTTTTCCGCAATCAGCGGATCCGCGTATTCGAACAGGGGCGATCCGTCAAACAGCCTTAATCCATGAGCATCCTTGGCAAAATGGGCTGGAACCCAATCCATCAGCACTCCGATTCCCGCCTGATGGCAACGATCCACCAAATACATAAAATCATGCGGTTCTCCATACCGGCTTGTGAGTGCAAAATATCCGGTGAGCTGGTAGCCCCAGGAAAGATCATACGGATGTTCACTCAGCGGCATCAGCTCAATATGTGTATACCCCATATCGGTCACATAAGGCACAAGAAGATCTGCTATTTCCCTGTATGTATAAAACGTACCATCTTCTTTTTGCTTCCAAGTGCCCAGATGAAGCTCGTATATGTGCAGAGGCTTTCCATAAGGTGCTCTACGTTTTCGGCGCCAAATCGCATCGTTCCAAGCATAACCATCTATAGAAGCTACCACAGAAGCCGTTGCCGGTCTCACTTCAGCACGTACCGCGTAAGGGTCTGCTTTCAGGAATCGTTCACCGTTTGCCCCCGTAATGTCGTATTTGTAAAAAGTTCCTTGGGATATCCCCGGAAAAAAACGACTCCAAAAACCGGATTTGGGAACCCTATATAAGGAATCCTGTTCCCCATTCCAGTTGTTGCGATCTGTAGCAAGCCCGACATGGAGAGCATGAGGAGCCCAGACCGTAAAGCGGACGCCCTGTTCTCCGTTCTCCACAGTAAGGTGGGAACCCAAAGATCGGTAGCTGTGATAAAGCGTTCCTTCATGAAACAAATAAATATCTTCCGATGAAATAGCCTGTTGCGGAAGAGTTTGGTCTGTCATCACGTCACCACCCTTATATGTTTTGTAAGTAAAAATGTATGAATCGGTAATGCATTCGCTTTTGGGTCAAAGCTGACCTGAGTTATTACCCCATTCTAGCCACAATGAACAGAAAAATGACTAGGAAAAAAATAAACCTTAGTTTTGGGGGAATCTTATATACCTTATGGTTTCAAGAGTACCCCATACCGTTTATGTATGTACTACACTGACAACTAAACCGGGAGGGAAACGAAATGTTTAATAAAGAATGCATTGCCATGCTGCTGGCAGGCGGAGAGGGACGCCGTCTTGCTCCCCTTACTTCAACGATTGCAAAACCCGCCGTACCTTTTGGCGGTCATTACCGGATCATCGATTTTCCTCTCAGTAACTGCGTAAATTCAGACATTGATACTGTAGGTGTACTGACGCAATATGAGGCAGAATCCTTGCACGAACATATCGGGGATGGAACACCATGGGGTCTTACAAAAACAGATGACAAAGGAATTACCCTGCTTCCATCTTATAACACAGGTAACGCTGAATACTTAGGAACGGCAGATGCTATTCATAAGAATATCGAATATATTGACAGCCAAAATCCGGAGCATGTGCTTATTTTATCCGGTGATCATATTTACTATATGAATTATCGTGAAATGCTGAACCACCATAAGGAAAAAGGAGCTGCAGCTACCATTTCTGTCATGGAGGTACCTTGGGATGAAGCACACCGTTTTGGTGTTATGAGTGCCGATGAAGATCTGCGTGTCACAGAATTTGCAGAGAAACCGGAGAAACCGGTAAGTAATTTGGCCTCCATGGGGATTTACCTTTTCAAATGGGATTACTTAAGAAATTACCTGTTAGAAGACGCACAGGATGCTCAATCCAGTCATGATTTTGGTAAAGATATCATACCTAAAATGTTAGCGGACCAAGAATCCTTGTACGTTTATGAATTCCAGGGCTATTGGAAGGACGTGGGTACCGTTAAAAGCCTATGGGATTCACACATGGATTTGTTACAGGATGATTGTGCTATCGACCTTCAACGCAAGGACTGGCCGATGTATACACGTGAACGCCGCACAAGGTTGAGCGCACAAAAGGTACCTAACCGTCAAACACAACCATTGGGTAGCTTGTTGCATGATTCCTGCCAAGTAGAGGGCCGAATAGAACGCTCCGTTGTATTTAGTGGTGTCGAGGTAGGTAAAGGATCAGCCATCAAAGAAAGTATCGTTATGCCTGACACACGTATTGGACGTAACGTCCATATTGAACATGCGATTATCGGTGAAGGTGCTGTGATTCGCGATGGTGCTGTCATTAAAGGTAACCCGGGCGAAATTATGGTCATCGGACCCAATGAAACGGTATTTGGTAAAATGGCGGTACGACCGCAAACTACACGTATGCTGAAAGAAGCTTACGAGCGCAATACACGCTTGCGTGCCGAAGGTTTTACTTCATAACGTACCCCCAAATTAAAAACAGCCAGCCCTCCCGATTGAGAGGACTGGCTGTTTTTCTAATTACACCTATAAGTAGGCTTTAAATCTGTCCTTCAGTAAGTTGTGATGGTTCCACGGACTGCTCTGCTTGCAGAGCAGGTAATGAAACCGTAATGGTAGTTCCAGCCCCCAATTCACTTCTGATGAGCATCTGACCATGATGACGCTCGATAAACTGTTGCGAGATTGCCAATCCCAGTCCAGTACCACCGTTTTGGTGGTCTACCTGGAAAAAGCGGTCTCTGACTCTGGCAAGATTTTCAGCACTAATTCCAATCCCTGTATCTTGTACGGATATCTCGATATTGCCATCAATCCGTTGTAGAGACAGGAAAATAATTGAGCTTTCATGCGAAAACTTGATAGCATTGTCCACAATGTTCAAAAACACCTGTTTTAGACGGTTACCGTCTCCATGGACGAGATATGCCGTTTCCTCCGAATCCAGCTGAAGTTTTATCTGCTTCATTTCTGCTTTGGCCCATACGTTCAGCATAATTTCCTGCAAAAGCTCCCGTAGATCCACCGTTCCCATCACAAGCTTCATGGCATTTTGCTCCAGCTTGGAAAAATCGAGGATTTCCTCCACCAAGCCAATCAGTCGATCCGTCTCTTTAGAAATAATCTTCATCCCGATTTTCGTCTCTTCCGGGTCATAACCGCCAGAATTTAACGTTTCACTCCAACCTTTAATAGATGTAAGCGGAGTACGCAATTCATGAGATATGGATGATATAAAATCATCCTTGATTTGATTTGTTCTGACAATTTCCTGTGCCATATAGTTCAGAGTCGAAGCCAGTTCACCCAACTCATAGCGATAATCGCCTTCAATGCGTGCATCAAACCTCCCCTGAGCCATCTGAGCAGATACATCGCGGATATTATTAATTGGTCTAACAATGGAATTCGCGAGCCCTGTACTGACCACAAATACAATAACCAGTACAGCTGCCATGATGCCAAGAGAAAACAGCGTAATCGTAAACAACTTATCATTTACCAATTCCAGCGAAGTCGTATACCGAATAACATACACCTGGTCTCCGACGATATTGTCCAGTTTTTGAGATACCGCCATCACCTGCTGCCCCGTACTCGGTTGCTTTCCGATCCATTTGCCCGTATCTCCAGCTAATGCTTGTGTCACATCACTTGTTTGCACACTTAGATCTGCTGCAAAATTAGTCGAGTTATCAATTACATTTCCCTGTTCATCAAGCAACTGCAGTTCAGTGAAGGGCAGAGAAAATGTATTTAACAAATACGATTGCAAAGACTGTTCCGGCTCTTTGAATTTGGGTGCAAATTCACTTACCGATTCGATACGGCTTTCGATATGTTTGTAAATGGAATCGTAATAGTACGACCGGAGTGCAAACATAAAAATGACTTCTACTAACAGAAGCGCCAAGAACACTACGAAAAAATAGTGAAGCACAATCTGTCGGCGAATCCCCTTTTTGATCATTGAGACTGACCTTTCCATTTATATCCATGTCCCCACACTGTTTGTAAAAAAGCTGGCTCAGATGGATTGTTTTCAATTTTCTGCCGCAAACGTCGGATGTTCACATCCACAATTTTCGGATCGCCCATATATTCCTTGCCCCATACGTGATCAAGTAGAACATCTCGGCTGAGCGGCGTGTTTTCTTTTTCGAGAAAAAATTGAATCAGGGAAAACTCAGTCGGTGTCAACTCGATCAGCTGCCCGCTCTTCTTAAATTGCTTAGCAATCAAATCTAGCGTAAACGGTCCAGACTGGAAGGACACTTTGGCTGCTGTTTCACGATGTACATTCACCCGACGCAATAACGATTGAATACGTGCAATCAGCTCCGTCGGGCTAAAAGGTTTACTCACATGGTCATCGGCCCCTACAGACAAGGCATACACCTTATCCTGCTCCTGTACCTTCGCTGTGAGAAAAATAATGCCGATGCGTTCATTCGTTTCCCGGATTCTCCGACAGACTTCAAAACCATCCATACCGGGTACCATTACGTCAAGCAGTGCAATATCAATATCCCGCACCGTGTTCAAAATATTCAGAGCCTCATGCCCTTCCGACGCCTCCAGCACCTCAAAACCGTTACGTTTCAAGTTAATGACGATAAAACTGCGAATGGATTCCTCGTCTTCCATGATTAAAACTTTACTCACTCTACTCTACCTGCCTTTCCCCCATCTTGTTTTTTATAGTTTTACGCGGTTCCAGCTCACTGGATCGCTTAATGCCAATGACCTGCGCATTCGTTCGCCACAGTTGGCTATACCCTTCGTTGTTTCGCTCCCATTGTGACAACGAGAAAAATTTAATTTCCGCAATCGTTTTGTCTGTATCATCCAAAATGAAGCGCAAATAGCTGTCCTTCTTCGAAACTTTCGGATCAATCGTCACCTTGCCATGCAGCTCTTTCGGTAATCTGAAGTAGACCTGTTCATTAGAATCACGATACTGCTGCTGCTTAAAAATCGTCCCTTTCGCCCCGTCCCACTGATAGAACGACACAAAATATGGAACCTCATCCAGCGGCTTGTTACTCCAACCTTTTGGCTTCTCCAAATTACCAAATTCCAGAATACCGTCACCATCCACATCACCACTGGCGATGGTCGCATCCTTGAAGGTGACATCCATAAGATTAAGCTTCCTGAGCTTGCCGTGATCCATCACAATGACATTGGAGACGGTAGTGGTCTGGGCAATTTTGGTATCTATAACAATCCCCTGCCTACCCTCGGCTACCTTGCCAGCAACGACATTATAGACACCTAAGACCTGACTGTCCAAATCCAACGATCCGATTTCCTTAAAGGTTCCCCCACTGAATTGAAATGTTTTAACTGTAAAGAATTCATTACGTCGCAGCGTGATAATCGTCAAATCATTCAAATTATCCCCGTTCAAGTCCATCTTGTTATGGTTAAAATCATCTACGACGAAGTCCGTATAGCCTGTAGCATATATTTTCTCCAGAGTTCCTCCGGTATAGGAATACACGATGAGTCCCTTCTGATCCCCGCCATCGCCACTATCTCCACTGGAAAAACCCGCTACAATATCGAGTGTTCCATCATTCGTTAAATCCACGAGCTTAAATGACTCTAGCACAGTGCCTTCCCCATCAAACGTTAGCTTCTTTACCCACGTTCCGCCCTGATCTTCAAACAAGGCACCATGTATTTTTACGCTCTCATCTGGCGTTTCATAAAAGAGCACTGCTTCGTCTGTGCCATCATTGTTCAGATCACCCGTCCGAATTGGCGTCGGGTCATCTGGGTCATTCGGTCTTAAAGGCTGTACCGCCCCTAGTTGCGTATTCACTGCACCATTCAACTGCTGTTTCTCGTCAGACATCGTCGGTGTCTCCATCAGCGAAATGGGATCGCTAATAACATTACAGCCGCTTAAAAATCCAGCAAGGAGCAGCAAGGAACAGCAGCCAGCTACCATTCTCAACAGCATTATTTTCACTTCTCTTGCCGTCCCCTTCACAATTTGTTCTTTTCTGCTTGTGTCAATCGTCTTCCCTGAATATCAAACACCAATTCACCATCATTCAACCCCCATATACGGGAAGCAAAGCGTTCAGCCATTTCCAGCGGCAATACAGTAATGATCGTCACCCGCTCGTCAGAACACAGCTTGCGAAAGGTCTCCAATACATGCGCTGCCGAAGCTGGATCAAGTCCATTTACAGGCTCATCAGCTAAAATAACTTTGGCTCCGTGCACGAGAGCACGCGCAGTCGCTACCCGCTGCCGCTCGCCACCGCTGAGCTTGTCGCATTTATCATGCGCCTTATCCAGCAGACCCAGATCCTCCAGTACGTCCATCGCTCCCATGTAATCGTCGGAACGCACCATACCGGTCACCATTCTCCACATTGGAGTTTGACCGGATCTGCCAATGAGCACATTTTTAAGAGCGGTTCGATTCATATTTAGATGCGGGTTTTGCTCCAGGTATGCCCATTCCCGCTTTATTTTCATCTTGCCCGTCCACCCGGATTTCAGCACATCATTGCCACCTACAATTAAACTGCCTTCATCCCATGGCTCTAGTAAAGCAAGACAGCGAAGCAACGTCGTTTTGCCGCTTCCACTTGGCCCTACTATGGCAATGAATTCGCCCTGATGAATTTCAGCATCAATTCCTCGAAGTAGCTGGGTCCGTTCAGGCCCCACTTGCTTGGTCAGCTTCCGAATTTTAATCATCTAAGTGATTCCCCTTTGCGCGCCATCAATACTGTTTATATTTTATAGTAAATGTGAAACAAATACCATGCAAACCGCAGTTTTAAACCGCCGGTACTCTTTTTCTGGAAAACAGACCTAACAATCCGAAAACAACGTAACTACCTCCAAGGACAAGAAACATGCTGCCTTGAGTTCCATAGTCCAGCAATCCTCCGCTAATATTAGGTCCGATCACACTTCCCAGATTAAAGTGAAAGGATGCCAGTACATTCGCGGCTGCTAAAAATGATTTGGGCAGCAGATCAGCGGCATAGGCCAAACCGAGGGAGAAAAAGGAGCCTACTAAACCACCTGCTAGGGTCAGCAATATCAAAGTGAACATAAAATGATTACCGCTCCATGGTAGCAACATAAAGGTTATTCCCCCTGCTATACCTACGCTCATTAGCACCTTTTTACGTCCCCAACGGTCACTCAGTATCCCTAGCGGTAGCTGCAGCACTAACCCTCCCAAACTGACGAACGGCAGCAAGGCGGCGATTTCATCGGTATGAAAGCCAATACGTAGGCCATAGACTGGAAAGTTACTGTTCAGGCTCGCTTCCATATAGCCGTATAGAAATGCTGGCAAAAGAGCGTACCATGCCCAGCTGTAACTGCGACGAAATCTTTGAGTGGGACGTGCCTCGGACTCCAGCTTCTCCGGTCTGGAGTCCGGCAGCTTAATTAACACCAACAGCAAGACAAGCAAGCACAATAAGGCCAACGCAGCGAATGGAACCAGCATTCCATAATCGAGTAGCCATAATCCCAATGGTCCTAATGCAAAACCCAGACCGTATGACATACCATAAAAGGAAATGTTGCGGCCTCGCTTCTCTGCTGGAGTCACCAGCAATATCCATAGCTGCGCAGAGTAGTGCAGTGCACTGTCACCAATACCTACTAGCAGACGCAGTACGAACCATACCCGAATATCAGGGATTAGCGGGAACAGCAGCAGCGTAATGAGCACTAGCACAAGCCCTCCGGCCATCAGCTTTTTGAACCCTAACAAGCCCAATGTCCGTTCTGCCACCAACGTCATTGCGAATGAGCCAATATACAGGGCAGCCGCATTCATTCCGTTTAGTGAAGATGAAACTCCCATTTGTTCCAACGAGATAGACAGAATAGGTAATAATAAACCTTGGCATAATCCGGCAACAATAATAACAGCAATTAAAATAAAATAATGAACCCGTAACGACGACGACATCCTAGCTCCTCCTGATCGAACAAATAAAATAATTAAAATTAATGTTAAGAAATGATTTGCATTTGATTCCATAATCAATAATAATTCTTATCACTATGTATTCCATACCGTCCTGCAAAACCGACAAACACATACAAATTCAGGTGTAATTAGTGTATTAGAGAATAGAAGAAAAAAATCGCCATCTGAGATGACGATTTTACGGAAAGAGCTTGTCTGGTATGTATCCGACTCCTTTGGTTAAGGAGCCTCGTATGTTCAATCCGAACCCATTCACGTCACAACGCACTATTTCATATTATAGTGGACAATCCCTGGCAGAACAAGCCATAATAAATAAGTGAGCAATTATTAAAATGCTCATGTTTTGCTTATGGACGGGCTTAATTACGTTCACCGCTCTGGGCTAGAAGACAGAATAGGAGGCATTGGGTTCCATGAGTTATCAAATTAAAATAGACACTTCTCCAATTTATGAATTGCTCGGCAGCTTCATGGCCTATGTGACTAAAAAGTGGGTCCAAGATATGGACTTGGGCCATGAATGGATCGACAAGGTGGATGCACGACTACAACATGAAGTTCGTACTGAGCTTGCTACAGCTCAGGATTGCCCTTTTAGCGATTATGACGCACTCTATGCCTGGGCGTTACTTCGACCGGAATCGGATGAAATATCTGATTATATCTCTTATTTGGACCACGGTCCGGATAAAGATATGTTTGAGCTGCTCGTTCCGCATATCCCTTTTTTAACCTTTGAAGAATCTTTACGCATTCGTAAGGTATACGCACCACTCCTCAAATTGTGGGATCGTGATTATTTTCGGGCCTTGGAAGGCGAACTACGTGTGTTGGCAGAAGAAGACGCTGCGGAAAAGCGCATGCTACTGAGTAAAATGGAACCGGAAGCACTGGTTGAGTATGCGACAGCTGGACTAGTCGTGCCACACATGGAAGACCTGGATACAGTAGTCCTATTTCCGGTTGTCCATAATCGCCCGATTAATTCATACTGTTTTTATACCCGCACACTGCTGATCCAGTATCCAGTAGATATTCCCGAGGAGAGCGAGGAAGAACCGCCTACGCTTCTGCTACGGCTCACTCGTGCGGTCAATGATCCGCAGCGGCTGCGAATTCTGCGTTATGTAGCTCAAGGTCCTAAGTCTCTCGAAGATATGCGCCATGATTTGAGCCGTTTGGAAGATACACTCATGTCTGATATGATGATTTTACGAGTGGCTGGTCTGCTCCGTATTCACATCGGACGTTATCATAAGGAAAAATTCAGCATCCGTCCCGATGGCGCGGCTGATTTACAGGTATTTTTGGAATCCTATATTGGATTGTAATTTGAATTGTACTTTTAGTTATAACCAAAGCAGCGTTAAAGCTTTGGCTTGGAAGGAGTATGCATCATGTCGTATCCGAAGCAGCACATTTTATTTGATCTTGATGACACCTTAGTCCACTGCAACAAGTATTTTGACCTTATCCTCAACCACTTTTTCGATTTGCTTCAGGAATGGTTTGCAACTCATAATCTAACGAAAAATACGATTCGTGAAAAACAAATCGAAATTGATGTGGCTGGAGTTCATCAAGTGGGCTTTGCCAGCGAGCATTTTCCACAATCTCTGATAGATACGTACCAATTTTTCTCGGAACAATTCGGACGCCGTCTCGATTTTCGGGAAGAGCAGGAGCTTCGCTCTCTTGGCCGAAGTGTGTACGAACAGGAAATCGAACCGTATCCAGGCATGGTCGAAACGTTGAACTCCCTCCAAAAAGCAGGGCATTCCCTCCACCTTTATACTGGGGGTGAGCAGATCATTCAAGAAAGAAAGATTGAACAAATGAAACTGGCTACCTACTTTAATGAGCGCATCTACATTCGCCAGCATAAAAATGTCGAAGCACTGGAAGAAATCATCCAGATGAATCGCTTGGACCGAAGCATCACCTGGATGATCGGGAATTCTCTGCGCACTGATGTATCTCCAGCCCTTGCCGCAGGTATTCATGCTGTGTATCTCAAGCAGCCTAAGGAATGGATTTACAATATGGTTGAATTGCAAAAAAACGTGAACTCCGTGATGTATACGATACAGAAGCTAACGGAAGTACCACGAGTTATCCACGAAAGCATACAATTGCATCAACAAAAAAGGACCCTCGGATAGGGTCCCTTTTTTGTTTTTAAAATGTTATTCAACCTTTGATTCAGCCAAAATGGTGGTCTAAACCCTGTCTCAGGATTCCTCTCGAACGCTAAGTTGTCCTGTACCTGGTTCATTCAGAACAATTCGCGCTTTGACGGTCGATCCATCTTTACGCTTAAAAGACAACAATTGCGTCTGTCCCTTCGTCAACAGAGATTTGAGCATCGTTCCGGTAATCTGCTTTCCAGCATATTCCTTCCAGACGACAAAGCCACAACCCTTCTTGTAGTGGCTGCACCCATACCCTTTGCGGCCTTCTATAATGCTTCCGCCGCAATTAGAGCGTGGGCAGCTACCCAAAGCTTGCCTTTGGCTCACCGAAAAGCCTGAGGCTCCATCGGAGGAGCTGCGTGCAGCGGAACCCGCTGTTCCCGCAGCACGACTTGCTGGTGCTGCTGTCTGCTCCAGCGTTGCGCTTCCACCGCGTCCTGATGTAGCACGCCCCACCCCTTTGGCGGCGGTGCCTCCACTCGCGCGTGCATTACGTGCGCCTTCTTTTCCAGCTGCACGCTTTCCCCTCGCTTCCTCGCCAAAGGCATTTGCCGGAGCCGGTGGCTGCTGCCTCACCTTGTCAATGATGGACAACGTAAATCTTTTAACGTTATCCATAAACTTCTCTTGAGCCGCCTCTCCTTTGGAAATTTGGTGTAGACGACGTTCCCATTGACCAGTCATCTCCGGCGAGGCTAATAGATCAACCCCAGCATGACGGATCAGGTCAATAGCCATCTTTCCCTTTTCCGTAATAAGAATCTTTTTGCCCTTCATTTCAATATAGCCAACCTTTTTCAATCGTTCAATTGTGGCGGCCCGCGTCGCAGGTGTGCCTAAACCGGCGTCCTTCATGACCTCACGCAATTCCTCATTCTCCATCTGTTTGCCCGCGCTTTCCATCGCCTTAAGCAATGTACCCTCCGTGTAGCTTTTAGGGGGCTGAGTCGCCTTTTCTTTCATCTCGGCCCGAACACAATCCACGGGACGCCCCGCATCAATCTCAAACTTCTTATCCGTCCACTCGTCCGTTTCCTCTTCATCCTCTTTTTTCGGTGATTTGCTCTTTTTACCTTTATCCTGATCAGCCTTACTCAAAACCACTTTCCATCCCAAGGAAAGAAGCTCTTTGATATTTGTTTTAAACAGATGCTTGTCCACCTGTGTCATTACGGTATGCATTTTGTATTCAGCAGGTGGGAAAAAATGTGACAAAAACCTGCGAATAACCAGGTCATATACATTTTGCTCCTCCTTGCTTAACGTTCCTGGCCTTTTTAACGTCGGCAGAATAGCATGGTGATCCTCAACACGAGATGGATTGCAGACCGATTTATTTTGTTTATGAACCAAATTGGGGTTGGCTTGTTGTACCAGATCAGCATAAGGACCTGTCCCCAGCATCCGTAGTGCCTTGTGCATGCCGTCTATATTTTGCTCTGTCACATAGTTAGAATTGGTACGCGGATAGGAAATGACCTTGTGTCGCTCATAAAGCGCTTGTGCCACATCCAGTGTTTTTTTGGCCGAATAACCGTACTTGGCATTCGCCTCGCGTTGAAGCAGCGTTAAATCGTACAATTTAAAAGGATACTCTTTTGTCTGCTTGGTATCATATTTGGTGATTTCACCTGTTTTTCCGCGAACGGCCGCAGCGATCGCCTCAGCTTCCTCTGGCTTCGTCAACCGATCCCCCTGCCACGCACCTTTGTACTTAATCTGTTCTTGCTTAAATTCAGCCCACACATCATAGAAGGTTTGAGACTGAAATGCCTCAATTTCCTTTTCCCGGTCATGAATCAGTGCCAGCACGGGAGTTTGCACCCGTCCTACTGACAGCAGTGTATTATGTCGTGTTGTGAACGCTCTGGAAGCATTCATTCCGATCAGCCAGTCCGCTTCACTTCGTGCCCTCGCAGCTTGAGTCAGAAATTCAAACTCCGAAGCATCTCGCAATCGTTCAAAGCCTGTCGCAATACTTTCCGCTGTCAAATCTGAAATCCACAGCCGCTTAACTGGCTGATGCAACTTCAATTGCTGCTGAATCAACGCAAAAATATATTGCCCTTCCCGTCCAGCATCACAAGCATTTACGATGGCATTGCAGCGTTTAGCCAGTTCACCAATCATTTTCAGCTGATCTTTTGTTTTCGGATTCGGTACAATTTTGAACTGCTCAGGGATAATAGGAAGATCCTTAATATTCCATCGTTTGTACTTCTCATCGTATGCATCCGGCTCAGCCAAACCCAACAAATGTCCGATCGCCCAGGTTACAATGTATTTCTCACCTTCCAAATAAGTACGGTTATTTTTAGCCCGCGGCTCCATAACAGCGGCAATCGTCCGTCCCATATCTGGTTTCTCAGCAATAATCAACGTCTTCATTCATACTCCATTCCTTCCTGACGGCCTTCTGTTTCTCCCCCATGAATCATACATATACATGGAACGTTAATGAAAACACAGGTATCCCGGCCTCATGCAAAAGGAGCCTTCTCGCGACGAAAGCTCCTTTGTAAATTCATTTAGTCTAACGTTTCAACAATATACGTGTATTATACCATAGATACCATGGTTCTCTCAGGTCATGATTTTATACAGTCAATGAAAGTTATGTATATGTTAATTTACATGACACAAATATCGGATTTTATCTAATTTTCTTGTGAAATAATTCTTTTTTCTATAAAAAAGCTACACTAAACACTCTTTTTTATGTTATGATCAATATAGATAAGAAATATATGGTGAGATAATTAAATTGGAGTTATATTAACTAACATAAATTTCACATGTTTCACAGCTTAATAATCATTTATTCATTTTTCGCTTCTGACAGACTCAGCTTGAAATACAATAAAGCCCCATCCGAAGATGGAGCTTTTACTGATCCGTAACATAAAATTTATAATTACACCAAAACAGTAGCGCCCATGAGGTATTTATCAACCTCTCGTGCAGCTTCGCGACCTTCATTAATAGCCCACACGACAAGACTTTGTCCGCGACGCATATCACCTGCAGCAAAAACCTTATCTACATTGGTAACATATTTTCCATAACGTGCTTTAACGTTGGAGCGACGATCCGTCTCCAAACCAATTTGCTCTACAATCGTTTGCTCAGGACCATCAAATCCAATGGCAATAAGAGCAATTTGTGCAGGGAATATGCGCTCCGTACCTGGAATCGGTTGATAGATTTTGCGGCCCGTTTCATCAACAATCCGTTGAATTTGAATGGTGTGTAGCTCTTTCAAATTACCGTTCTCATCACCTACAAATTTGGTCGTCATGATGGAGAACTCACGCGGATCTTCTCCGAACAGCGCCTTCGCTTCTTCCTGTGCATAATCGAGAGAATACACGTTTGGAAATTGTGGCCAAGGATTGGCAATCGGGTCACGCTCCATAGGCGCTTTGGTGTGAGTACCAAATTGAGTG
The DNA here is from genome assembly GCF_037975315.1 of Paenibacillus sp. FSL P2-0322. NCBI lineage: Bacteria > Bacillati > Bacillota > Bacilli > Caryophanales > Paenibacillaceae > Paenibacillus > Paenibacillus sp. FSL P2-0322. The sequence goes on from NZ_CP150243.1 coordinate 3,295,257, forward strand.
ACACTCCGACAACCATGACGCAAAGAAGTAGCTACACAGTCTGAACCCGTATCACCACCACCGATTACAATAACGTCTTTACCTTGGGAGGACAAATAGTTGCCATCTTCCAGGTTGGAATCCAAGTAACTTTTGATGGTACCATTCAGATAGTCCATCGCATAATGAACACCCTTCAAATCGCTACCTTCAATGTTGAATTCTCTTGGCTTCGTAGAACCACCGCATAGGACAACCGCATCATATTCAGCAATCAACTGATCGGTAGGGATATCTTTGCCGATTTCCGTATTTGTGATGAATTGAATACCTTCAGCCTCTAGCAAATCCACACGCCGCTGAACAACCTTCTTATCCAATTTCATAGACGGTATTCCATACATCAATAATCCACCCACACGGTCCGCACGCTCATACACAGTCACGCTGTGCCCTGCTTTGTTAAGCTGAGCAGCTGCAGCCAAACCTGCCGGACCCGAACCAACAACAGCCACACGTTTGCCTGTACGCTTTTCTGGCGGATTAGGAACGACCCAACCTTCCTCAAAGCCTTTTTCGATAATAGCTTCCTCAATGGTTTTAATTGTAACAGACTGTCCGATCAGGCCGACTGTACACGAACCTTCACATGGCGCAGGACAGACACGACCTGTGAATTCCGGGAAGTTATTCGTTTTGTGCAGCCGCTCTAGTGCTTCCTTCCACAAACCACGATATACGAGATTGTTCCATTCCGGAATGAGATTATGAACCGGGCAGCCTAAAGTTGCTCCCATGATATCCATCCCCGTATGACAATAAGGAGTTCCGCAGTCCATACAACGCGCCCCTTGGGTACGCAGCTCTTCTTCAGACATATGCTTATGGAATTCTTCCCAATCCTTTATACGCTCTGCCGGATCCCGGTCTGTAGGAAGCTGTCGTGTGTATTCCATAAATCCAGTTGGTGTAGACATGTTACGTTCCCCCATCTCTTCGCTTATGAACCCCGATCATCCATTCAGAATTTAAGTCAAATTCGAATTTGTCTGTTTGTATTATGAAAGGGTCTGTTCTCGTTGAATTTGATTTATTGTATCACAATACAGCGTAAAAGTGATGAAAACTTATGCAACTTTCTGCATCAACAGCCAAAAGGATTTTTTATATGGTTTATTAATTTTTCAAATGAGTGGGGTCGAATACAGTCTATTCTTATTCCGTTCTCTCGTAAACAACAAAACGATACTCATAGGGATTTTTGTCATCCTTGATACCCGGGGTCTCACTGACTATATTCCAGCCGTTCCAACCCAGCTCAGGGAAGGTTGTATCGCCTTCAAAAGTCTCCTCAATCCGAGTCACAATCAGCCGATCAGCATGTGGCCAAAACAGTGAATAAATCTCCGCTCCTCCAATGACCATTAACTCCTCCTGCTTTGCTAATTGGAGCCCTTCTTCCAGTGAATGAATTACTTCCGCACCTTCTGCCTGATAGCGCTGATCTCGAGTCAAGACGACGTTACGTCGGTTTGGCAGGCTTTTTCCTCCAAAAGATTCCCACGTCTTGCGTCCCATGAGTACCGTTTTATTAATCGTCTGCTCTTTGAAAAAAGCCATGTCTCTAGGGAGGCGCCAGGGAAGTTTGTTATCCCGGCCAATCACACCATTTTGTGCCATAGCCCATATCATTGAAATGCCCATTTTTCCACCTCCTCTAATCAGATGGCGACAGGCGCCTTGATCCCTGGATGATACTCGTAATTTTCAAAAGCAAAATCGTCGTAGGTATAATCAAAAATCGAATCCGGCTTGCGCAGAATTTTTAACTGAGGCAACGGATAAGGATCACGTTCCAGCTGTGTATGCACTTGCTGCATATGATTTGAATAAATATGCACATCGCCTCCTGACCAAATAAATTCGCCGGGCTCCAAACCGCACTGCTGTGCAACCATATGCGTTAGCAATGCATAACTTGCGATATTGAACGGTAACCCTAAAAAGGTATCCACAGAACGCATCGTTAGCATACAGGAAAGTTTCCCTCCAGCTACATAGAACTGAAATACAAAATGACATGGAGGCAACTTCATCGATTCGATTTCAGCCACATTCCAAGCACTGACGATGTGTCGACGTGAATCCGGATTATTTTTAATAGCCTCAATGACATTCGAAATTTGGTCAATATGTTGTCCATCTGTTGTTTCCCACGAGCGCCATTGCGATCCATATACAGGCCCCAGATTGCCCTGCTCATCGGCCCATTCATCCCAAATGGTAACTCCGTTCTCTTTGAGATAAGAAATGTTGGTATCTCCCCGCAAAAACCATAACAGCTCATGAATAACGGATTTCAAATGTACTCTTTTGGTGGTCACCAAGGGGAAGCCCTTGGCCAGATCAAAACGAAGTTGTCTTCCGAAAACAGATAGTGTACCCGTTCCTGTACGATCCTCTTTTTTTACTCCATTCTCTAAAATATCCTCCAGCAGTTCCAAATAGTTACGCACGTTATTCCTCTCCTTTGAGCATGAATAAAAACCTGGCATCGCCAGATTCTAATCTTTAAAATTCTTTTTCTGCACCAATATCTATATTTAGTTTATCATGTACGGTGCTTCGTTGACCATGTACTGTGTGAATTTTCATGGTAGTCCTGAAAATCCTAAAGTTTGAAAAAAAAGAGACAAAGAGCGCAGATATAGCGCTCCTTGCCTCTCTTTGTCATGTATGAAAACCAAAAACGAGATAATGAAAAATGGTATTAGCGACGTGGTGCCAATGCGTGGATCGGATGACCCAGCACGACTTCTGCTGCTTCCATAACGATTTCGCCCAATGTAGGGTGAGCATGAATAGTCAAGGAGATATCTTCGAGTGTAGCACCCATTTCAATCGCCAGACCCAGCTCAGCAATAAGGTTGGAAGCTTCCAGACCTACGATTTGCGTACCCAGTACCAGACCTGTGTCAGCGTCAGCTACGATTTTCACAAAACCTTCAGCAGCGTTCAGGGAAACCGCACGACCGTTTGCTCCATAAGAGAACTTGCCAACTTTGACATTGTAGCCTTTTTCTTTGGCTTGTGTCTCTGTGTAGCCTACACTGGAGCATTCTGGATCTGTGAAAACGACAGCCGGCATACACTTGTAATCTACTACAGACGGCTCGCCTGCGATTGCTTCAGCAGCTACTTTACCTTCGTAAGAAGCTTTGTGCGCCAGAGCAAGACCAGCTACGATATCGCCGATTGCAAAGATGTGAGGAATGCTAGTACGTCCTTGGTGGTCAACTTTCACCATTCCGCGCTCATCTAGTTCGAGGCCGATCAGATCCAGACCCAGTTCACCGTCAGTGTTTGGACGACGTCCAACAGTTACAAGCAGATAATCAGCAGTTACTTCTTTGCTTTCGCCGTTGACGGAGAATTTCACTGTTACGTCTTTATCTGTTTGCTCTGCACTTTCCGCTTTAGCGCCAGTGAAGATTTCGATGCCAGTTTTCTTCATGCTTTTCGCAACGATTGAAGTCATATCTTTGTCGAAACCAGGAAGCACTGTATCCATACCTTCAATGATCGTTACTTTGGAACCGAATTTGGAGTACATTTGTCCAAGCTCTGCACCAATGTATCCACCACCGATTACGATCAGGCTTTTCGGAATTTCAGGCAGGTTCAATGCTTCTGTAGAAGACAGAATGCGTCCGCCAAATGGGAATGGTTTCAGTTCAATTGGACGGGAACCTGTTGCGATAATTGCATTTTTAAAACGGTAACGTGGTGATTCATGTTCGTTGAATACACGCGCTTCGTTTTCGTTGATGAACATGCACTCACCATTGAAAACTTCAACTTTGTTGCCTTTGAGCAAGCCACTTACGCCGCCTGTCATTTTCTTAACAACACCGTTTTTGAATTCTTGTGTTTTAGCAAAGTCTACTTTTACGTTCTCAGCCGTAATACCGAAAGACTCGCCATGTTTAGCTGCTTCGTATTGATGAGCTGCAGAGATCAAAGCTTTGGATGGAATACATCCACGGTTCAGACAGACACCGCCCAGCTCAGATTTGTCAACGATCAATACGCTTTGTCCCAATTGTGCGGCACGGATGGCAGCTACATAGCCGCCAGGACCCGCACCGATAACCAATGTGTCAATATCCAGAGAAGCGTCTCCTACTACCATTGATTACACCTCCATAACAAGCAACTCAGGGTTAGCGAGCAGCTGTTTGATATAGTTCATGAAGTTTTGAGCAGTTGCACCGTCAATAATACGGTGGTCAAAGCTCAAGGAAAGAGCCATTACTGGAGCAGCTACAATTTCACCGTTTTTCACGACTGCTTTTTCACTGATGCGGCCAGTACCCAAAATCGCAACTTCAGGGAAGTTAATGATTGGAGTAAAGAACATACCGCCTGCGGAACCGATGTTAGTGATTGAGATTGTGCTCCCTCTCATCTCATTCGCAGCCAATTTTCCATCACGACCGCGCACAGCTAGATCACGAATGGAATCAGCAATCATCCAGATACTCTTACGATCAGCATCTTTGATAACAGGAACGATCAAGCCGTTGTCTGTATCTGTAGCGATACCGATGTTGTAGTATTTTTTGTAGACAATTTCGTTTGCTTCTTCGTCGATCGTGGCATTCAGAGCCGGGAATTGACGGGAAGCAGCAACCAAAGCTTTTACGATGAATGGCAGGTATGTTACTTTTGTGCCTTTCTTCTCAGCAATTGGTTTGATACGAGTACGGAAAGCAACCAGTTCAGTTACATCTACTTCATCCATAATCGTAACGTGCGGAGCCGTATAAGCCGATTTAACCATAGCATTGGAAATAGCTTTGCGGATACCTTTAAATGGTACGCGCTCTTCCTCAGCACGTGGATCTACTGCTGGTGCAGATGGTGCTGCAGCTTTCGCTTCTTTCTTAGCAGGCTCTTGTGCTTTTGCAGCTTCTTTCGCTACTGGTGCAGCCGCTTGACCTCCACCATTTTTGAAAGCTTCTACATCTTCTTTGGTGATTTTACCATTTTTGCCGGAGCCACTCACTTGAGCGATGTTTACACCTTGCTCACGAGCAAATTTGCGGACGCTAGGTGTAGCCAGTACGTCTTTGTTAGAAGCAGCAGGTGTTGCAGCTGGTTTTGTGTTAGCTCCGCCTTTTGCAGCATCCTCTTCTTGTTTCACAGCAGCTGGTGCATCTTCTTGTTCAGGAAGTTCGCCCTCTGCAGCGATTACAGCCACAACTTGACCTACATTAAAGATGTCACCGTCTTTGGCAAATACTTCTTGAACCGTACCATTGACTGGACACGGAACTTCAACTACTGCCTTATCGTTCTGTACTTCCATGATGATATCTTCATCTGTTACTTTGTCGCCGGGCTTGATGTGAATCTTGATGATTTCGCCTTCGTGAAGACCTTCACCCAGCTCTGGGAATTTATATTCAAATCTAGCTGTACCTGCAGCTCCGCCTTGTGCAGCAGCACTTGGTTCAGGGCTAGCAGCTGGTGCTTCTGGTGCATCTTCTTGTTCAGGAAGTTCACCTTCTGCATCAATTACAGCTACGACTTGACCTACGTTAAAGATGTCGCCGTCTTTGGCAAATACTTCTTGTACTGTACCATTAACCGGACAAGGAACTTCAACTACAGCCTTATCGTTTTGTACTTCCATGATGATATCTTCATCTGTTACTTTGTCGCCGGGCTTGATGTGAATCTTGATGATTTCGCCTTCGTGAAGACCTTCACCTAGCTCCGGGAATTTATATTCAAATTTAGCCACGTTTAAAACCTCCCAAATTTACGGTGTGCTTTAATTAAAATTCCAATACTTTATTAACCGCATCAATGATACGTGTTGGCGTTGGCAACCAAGTATCTTCAATTTGAGCAAAAGGATAAACGGTATCTGGACCTGCTACACGCAGAACGGGTGCTTCCAGATGCAGGATTGCTTTTTCGTTAATTTGTGCAATAACTTCAGCAGCTACACCGGAACTCTTTTGCGCTTCTTGAACAACGATGGCACGATTGGTTTTTTGAATAGAAGCAACAACGGTATCAATGTCAATCGGGCTAATGGTACGCAAATCAATGATTTCTACTTTGATACCTTTTGTTTTTTCCAGCTCATCAGCAGCTTTAATCGAAGTGTGTACCATCATACCGTAAGTAATGATCGTCACATCGGAACCTTCACGAACTACATTAGCTTTGCCCAGTTCAACTGTGTAATCATTCTCAGGAACTTCAGCGCGGAATGCATGATACAGGTTCAAATGCTCCATGAAAAATACTGGATCATTGTCGCGTATAGACGCGATCATAAGGCCTTTTGCATCGTAAGGGTTGGAAGGAACAACAACCTTGATACCAGGTGTTTGAGCCAGAAGACCTTCCAAGGAATCTGTATGCAGCTCGGCTGCCTTAACACCACCACCAAAAGGTGTACGGAATACGATTGGAGAATTGTAACGTCCACCGGAACGGTAACGCATACGGGATGCTTGAATTGCCATTTGATCGAGTGCTTCAAAGATAAAGCCTACGAACTGGATTTCAGCTACAGGGCGGAAGCCTTGAATACCCAGACCCACAGCAAGACCCCCGATTGCGGATTCCGCCAGCGGAGTATCGAATACACGTTCTTCGCCAAATTCTTTTTGCAGACCTTCCGTAGCGCGGAATACGCCACCTACATGACCTACGTCTTCACCGAAAAGCAGGACGTTAGGGTCGCGTTTCAACTCTACGCGCAGTGCGTCACGAATCGCTTCTTTCATGTTCATTTGTGCCATTTGCTTCATTTCCTCCTTAAACATTGACAGATCAATTTCAGTTCAGGTCAATCGAAAAGCAGACCGGATCGGGTTACCGCCCGGTCTCTTTTAAGTTCAATTATTTAAAATCAGCTTTTTGTTCTTCCAAGTGCTTAGGCGTTGTTTCGAACATGCTATCAATCAGGCCAGGAATTGTCATTTTCTCTGTTTTCTCGGCTTTTTTGATCTCTTCGTTCACTTTTGCCTTAGCTTCTTCTTTTACGCGAGCTGTATCTTCTTCAGTCCAAAGACCTTTTTTCTCAAGGTATTTCGCAAAGCGGGCAATCGGATCTTTCGCATTCCATTCGCCTTCTTCTTCTTTGGAACGATATTTTGTTGCATCATCAGAAAGGGAATGCGGACGGAAACGGTACGTTACGGCTTCAATCAATGTAGCACCTTCGCCATTACGTCCACGTTCTGCAGCTTCTTGAACGGCTTTAATAACTGCAAGCACGTCCATGCCGTCAATTTTCACGCCTTTAATACCAGCAGCTACTGCTTTATGAGCGATCGAAAGAGCAGCCGTTTGTTTTGAGAATGGAGTCGTGATCGCGTAACCATTGTTTTGCACAAAGAAAATAACTGGCAACTTGTATACACCAGCATAGTTCAGGCCTTCGTAGAAATCACCTTCGGAAGAACCGCCGTCACCTGTATATGTAATGGCGACTTGTTTTTGCTTTTTCAGTTTGTAACCCATCGCAATACCCATAGCATGCAAAATTTGCGCGCCAATGATGATTTGCGGCATCAGTACATTAACACCGTCCGGCACTTGGCCGCCGTGTTGATGACCACGGGAATACAAGAAAGCTTGGTATAATGGCAGGCCATGCCAAACGATTTGCGGAATATCGCGGTAGCCTGGAGCAATAAAGTCTTCTTTTTGGAGCGCATATTCGCTACCAATCATGGTTGCTTCTTGTCCGGATACCGGAGCGTAGAAACCGAGACGTCCTTGACGGCCTAAGTTAACGGCACGGTCATCCCAAGTACGTGTAAATACCATTCGATACATAATTTCTTTCAATTGATCATCTGTAAGTTTAGGCAACATATCTTTATTGATAATTTCACCATCCGGAGAAAGTACGGACAGCGCCTCAACTTCCTCTGTGTAAACTTCATAAGGAACCTTGCTCATTTTCTTCACCTCAACAAAAAAATTTGAATATCAAGTTCCGCTGTTATAGGATTATTATACACCTGTTATATCGCTCGCGTCAAAGATTTAGTTATTTTTTTTGAGTTTGCCACATTTTTGTGTGTGTAACAGGGTATGTTTTTTACTATAACAGCTTAGTACATGATTGAAATTTTAAACATCTATTGCAATCAGGGTAATCTTAACTTATTGTGATCCCGAATGCAAAATAATACCCAAGAAAGGTGACGAAAAATGACGGATTCTCGGTATTTAAAACGAACCATCCTTAAAGACGAAGTAGACAGCCGCTTTCTTGGCGAGACCAGAACTCTCCGGATTTATTTGCCGCCCGGCTATAATGAAATATTGAGCTACCCGGTCGTATACTGTCAGGACGGAGAAGAATTTTTCAATTTTGGCCGCATTGCAACTCACGCCAACCGCCTCATTCTAGATGAGGGCGTCGAACCCTTCATTATTGTAGGAGTGGAAGTGAACACCAAAATCAGAACTCAGGAGTATGCTCCCTTTGGCAATCGTTTTGAGGCGTATACCGCCTGCTTTGCAGAAGAAATTATTCCCTATGTAGAGCAAAAGTATCCTATAAGAAAAGATGCAGCGTCCCGCATTTTGGCGGGGGATTCACTGGGAGGCAGTGTGTCTCTGCATTTGGCTTTGATGTATCCTCAGCTGTTCAACCGCATTATCAGCCTCTCAGGTGCTTACTATAAAGCTTCGCAGGAAATCATAGCCCGTGAGAAAGATCTGTCTCATTTGCGGGTGTGGATGACAGTTGGCCTTCAGGAAGATGCATTTGAGAGTGATACTGGCATTTACAACTTTGTAGAGCTTAACCGTCAATGTGCAGATTTGCTGCGCGAACGGAACGCTGAAGTTTCTTACCGTGAAAAGGATGGCAAACATTTGTGGGGCTTTTGGCAAAACGAGTTGCCTGACGCGCTAATGTATTTTTTGGATCGCGCCTGAGTAAATATTCTTCCAGGTAACTAAGGGGAATGAGAGCATTGACCTAATAGGTCATAAAGCTCCTTCCTCTTTTTCATAATTTGGTTACGCTTTCAAAAGTGTATAACGAAAAACGGCAATTATTGCCGTCATCTTTCGTTCACATTATAGCTTTTCTTCTATGATCTTGTCCAGCAAGGCGTCGCACCCTGCGTCCATTAATCGATAGGTCTCTTCAAAATTCCCTGTAAAATACGGGTCGGGTACTTCTCTTAATTTTTCTTGAGGGAGCAAATCCATAAATTTTAGAATATCAGCCTCCGCCCCACCTGCAATCTTACGCATGTTTTGTTCATTGGAGTCATCCATGCACACAATATAATCAAACGCGTCAAAATCGCGGCCCGTTACTTGCCTCGCCTGTATGCCTTGTTCGCTGATTCCATGCAGCTTAAGTTGCTTTAGTGTTCCCTCATGCGGGGGATTTCCGATGTGCCAGTCGCCTGTCCCGGCCGAGTCTACCCCGATTTCTGCACCCAATCCCCGTTCCTGCGCTTTATGTCTCAGTATCGCCTCCCCCATCGGAGAGCGGCAAATATTGCCCAAACATACAAACAAAACGTTAATCATTTCGTTCTCCTTCCTATTACACTTCCTTTTTTCTGTTTCATTGTATCCGTGTCCTCCAAAATTGTGCAAGCCATATTTAACGCGGTATACTTAAAAACGATGGTATATATAGGATCGTATCAGAAAGAAAGGATGTTGATTATGACAAAAAAACGAGCGATTGTATTTTCAGGCGGTCGTCTTAATGAAGAAGATTTACATCAAATACAACCCGATGATTTTATTATAGGTGCAGATAAAGGTGCTCTTTTCCTGATCGAACACGGTATTACACCACATGTCTCTGTAGGAGATTTTGATTCGATCACACCAGAGGAAAAAGAAAAGGTAGAATTAGCAAGCCAACGTATGATTGCGTGTGATCCAGTACTTAAAGACTTAACAGATACTGAGCTTGCTTTGGAAATCGCTATGGACGAGCACGTAGATCATGTATTGTTGCTTGGTGTGACTGGCACCCGGATGGATCACACATTAGCTAATGTTCAAATATTGGTACGCGCAATGCAGCATCATATTAGCTGCGCTATTATGGACGCACATAATTATATTGAGCTCACCGGATCAACGCTTGAGATCCAGCCTATGGGCTATACATATACATCGCTGCTTCCTATGACTGCCGAAGTAACAGGTATACAACTGGAAGGATTTATGTATCCGCTACATAATGCCACCCTCAAAATGGGACAATCGCGTGCTGTCAGTAATAAGCTAACGGCTTCAAAAGGTACGATTTCCATCAAAAGCGGTCTACTACTCGTTATTCAAAGCAAGGATTAATTATGACATTGTTGTAACCATTGTTCAGATTGTTCTTTCACTCAAAACCCTTGATTAACAAGGGTTTTTCCGTTTATAGAGATCTATGAATCGATATATTTTTTACAAATTGTAATTTTTAATCGTTTTTTAATAAACGCTGTGTAAGTCTTGTCCCTCAAGCATTTGAGAGTTCTTTTCCAACTATTAGGCGGTTTCAAAACTGTTATACTCAACGCTGTCAGTTAGTTAGCAACTCAGCAAAATATTGCACAAATCAATTTCTGGAGGTACTTACAACATGAATATGCAGAAAATCATAAAAAAGGTAATTATAACAGGGGTCGCAGCCACTATCGGCTTTGGTACTTTTGCAATTGAGGGAACAAATACGGCACAAGCTGCCACTACTACTTCAGTAGGCCAAAAAGTAATTAACTACGGTGAAAAATATATGGGAACTCCTTATAAGTTTGGAGCTTCCACGAGCACTACACGTAATTTTGACTGTTCTTCTTTCATGAAGCACATATTCAAGAAATACGGAGTGGATTTGCCACGTACTTCTGTTCAACAGTCTAAAGTCGGACATGCCGTATCCAAGTCCAATTTGAAAAAAGGTGACTTAGTGTTCTTTTCAAGCGGTAGCCGTGCCACAGGACGCAACATTACCCACGTAGCAGTCTATATGGGCGGGGGTAAAATTTTACACACTTACGGCGGACCTGGCGTGACCATCTCCGATTTGAACTCCGGCAACTGGAAAAGAACATACATTAAAGCACGCCGCGTGCTGTAATATGAAACTCATTTTGAAATATGCGAGCCGGGACGAAAAGTTCCGGCTTTTTTATATGCCTTATGCTATTCTGATACTGTTGGTGTTCTGAGTGAATAGCCAATACCTCGTTCCGTACGGATCATTTTAAACTTATACCCTTTATCTACTTTAACCCTCAAATGTCTGATATAGACGTCTACCACGTTCGTATCAACGATATAATCATGTTTCCAAACATCCTTCAGAATTTGCTGCCTGCTACAAACTTGGTTAAGATGTATCGCCAGATGAAGCAAAAGATCAAATTCTTTCGGAGTTAATTCCAGTTTTTGTTTCCCTCTGCTCACCATTCTGCTTGCATTGTCTATATGTAAATCACCCGCTTCGATCGCCCTTTTCACATCACGTTCAATACCAAAAATCCGCAATAAATTAGCCACTCTTGCCTGAAAAACTCTTGGATAAAAGGGCAGAACGATCACATCATGTGCCCCTTGTTCAAAGCAGGAAACAATATGGTCCTCCTCATCTGATGAAGTCATTGCAAATAGCGGGACATGAGGATGGTTTTGCTGCAAAATGCGAATCAAGCCTTGTGTATCCGCCTGTTCATCTCCTATGTTCAGGAGTAGCAAATTCACCGGATTGTGGGCTGCATAAGAGCTTGCATCCGATGTATTGCTAACATGTACCACCTGATAACCTGCCTGCTCCAATGGAAGAACAATTACGGGAGACGCTTCATTTACATCCACAAGTAAAATTAACGGGCTCATCTTTTCACCCACCTGGTTTGGACATAGCATTACATTGGATACGAACAAGTTTGTTATAAGCCATTAAAGCATATTAATATTATTGTAACAAAAAAGCAGAAAATCATTCTCCAAAGAATGGCTTTCTGCTTTTATGGTTTAACCCAAATAGCGATGATACAGACTTCTTGCTTTTGCCACGTCCTTTGTCCCATGGATCAACGCTCTGCCATCTGCAAAAACAACTAAGCGATGCTCGCTTGTACTAAAGGAAACCAAAAACGGATTCTGCTCTACTTTTCCTTCTCCCAAAGAAGCAAATCTATCTGCTATTTCCGCAAGATTCAGATGTGTCGGGTTTGCTGGTCTAATTTGAACGGTATCCCTGCCGCACAAAACATCTGTTTTCTGCCGATGAGAGGCCGACAAGTAGGGATACGTCGGTTGGTTGCCGCAAGAAGGACAATTCTCCTTTTTAACGCTATCTACTGCTATCGTTACATACTCATTTTTCCACAAATCAAACGAAAGCAGCTTTCCTCTCAAATCTTCTGGATATCCACCCAGAAGTTTGAAAGCTTCCGTAGTTTGGTTAGCCGTGACCATCTGTACGGCCTGCGGAATAATCCCGGCGCTATCACAGGTTTCACCACCAAACGGCACAGTTCCCAGCAGACAGTGAAGACAAGGCGTTTGACCCGGTAAAATGGTGTAGGTTACACCATAGCTGCCCACACATCCCCCATAAATCCAAGGAATCCGATGCTTTAGTGCCATGTCATTCATAAGAAGTCGGGTATCGAAATTATCGGTTGCATCCATTACGAGATCTACCCCCTGGATCAACTCTTCCAGCTCTTCCACCCTAACATCCAGTACATGTGCATGTATAACCGTTTCCGAATTAATATCCTTTAATCTTCGCTGAGCAGCTACTGCTTTGGGACATCTTTGCGCAGCATCACTTTCCTGAAAAAGCTGTTGGCGCTGCAAATTGCTCCATTCCACATAGTCCCGGTCTACGAGGCTCACTGTACCTACGCCCCCGCGAACAAGTGTTTCCGCAATACCTGTGCCTAGCGCTCCAACACCTATGATTAATACGTGAGAGGAAGCAAGCCGACGTTGTCCTGTCGGTCCAAAGGGTGTGAATCTTTCTTGTCTGGAATAACGGTCACTTGGATGTGTTCCTCCTGCACCGGATTTGTCAGATACCTTCATGCCTGAATCATGCCTTCTGTCGGACTGCTCGCTGAAGCGTAACGTTTTACAGGAATCATCCCCGCCTCAAAACCATATCTTCCAGCACGAACAGCCAGTTTCATGGCCTCAGCCATTTTTACTGGGTTCTTCGCTCCTGATACGGCTGTGTTCAACAAAACAGCATCTGCCCCCAACTGCATAGCCATTGCCGCGTCACTGGGTGAGCGAATACCCGCATCGACAATAACCGGGACCTCCGCCTGTTCAATAATTAGCTCTAATGAAAACGGATTGAGCAAACCATGTCCTGTACCAATCGGTGAAGCTCCAGGCATAACGGCGTGTACTCCAAGCTCTTGTAGCCTCTTGGCTAGAATCACATCGTCCGATATGTAGGGTAGCACGATAAAGCCTTCTTCTAACAGCTTTTCACTAGCTTTCAACGTTTCAAAAGGGTCAGGCAGCAGTGTCTTGCTATCCCCAATGACTTCCACCTTAATCATATCGCACAAGCCGGAGGCTTTTGCCAATTGGGCAATACGAATGGCCTCCTCTGCTGTTGTAGCCCCTGCTGTGTTGGGAAGAAGTGTATATCGGCTCAAATCCAGCATATCGAGAAAATGCTGCTTATCCCGTTCCTCCAAGTTCAATCTCCGTACAGCAAACGTCAATATTTCCGTCTCAGCAGCCTCTACGGCTTGGGATTGGATATCCAGATCAGTGAATTTTCCTGTTCCCAACAACAACCTTGAGGTAAAAGATGCTTTTCCAATGGTTAACATGATCAACCGCCTCCCACAAAATGTACAATCTCTAGGCAATCTCCATCCTTCAGTACTGCTTCATCATGATCTTCACGGGTCAATATACGCCGATTCAGCTCTACCACTACAGTTTTCACCTTTACATCAAGCTCATGTAGCAATTGATCCACATGAGTGATTCGATTAGAAAAGGTCAGGCTCTGGCCGTTAATCGTCAGCTTCATAAGCTTTCCTCCTTGAGGAGCTCAGAAGAAAATCTACTTATCCCAAGTTCAGCTGCACCAGCCCCATTAAGCATAGCTGCCAGCGCACGCCCGGTAGCATCACTCAGCAGGACACCGTTGCGATAATGCCCGACGGCAGCATATACGCCCTCGACCCCAGGGACAGTGCCTATAAAAGGATGACCTGATGCGGCCTGCGGACGTAAGCCCGCCCAAGTGCGTATAAAAGAAGCTTCACGGACGCGCGGCAGCCAAGCAGAGGCACGTGCCAGCAACCCCTCCAAGCCTCCTACGGTCACCTCTTCGTCATATTGATGCGGAAGGCTCGTTGCCCCAATCCAAAGCTCGTTATTCTGTTTAGGCACGAGGTAAATATCATCAGCATAAATGGTGTATTCTAACGGGTGATCCTTCAAGGAGACCGCTACCGCTTCGCCCTTGACCGGATAAAGTGGATATTCAAATCCAACCTGCGCTAGCAATTTCATGCTATCCAAGCCTCCAGCAATAATGACCTGATCGCAGGAAAAAAAGCCACTATGTGTTCGAACACCGCAAACTCGACCATTCTGTATGACCAGTTGCTCTGCCTGTGTACCAGACCATACCGTTGCCCCCAGCACCGCAGCAGCACCTGCATAAGCACGGCAAAGCTGGACAGGAGCCACTTGTGTCTCCTTTGAACGATATATTGCCCCGATCGCTTGTTCATCCAAACCTGGAATTCGTCGGGCCAATTCCCTCGCATCCCACCAGATAGGACAATCATCCTCTCGCGTTTTAGCAGCTTTCCAGCGTTTTTGGCCTTCAGTTTCCGTACGGAAAGGGGTCACAAATCCTTCTGTACGGAATTCCACCGAAATACCCGACAAACGCTCCAGATCACAGACAAGCTCAGGGAATGCGTCTCGACTTATGCGAGCAAATCGTGCCAGCTCAGAGTCGGTGAACTCTTCACTTTCCGCTGCCAGCATTCCAACCGCTGCTCCTGAGGCTCCCTCACCCGGGATCAATCGTTCCAGCAAGATCGTACTTCTTCCCTCCTTGGCCACATGATAAGCAATGGAACTGCCGATGACACCTCCACCTATGACCAAGCATTCAGCGTGTCCTATCGCTCTTGCCTCTGTGTGTATCTTTGGCATTTGTTTCGTGTCTCCTCTCCATAAACCATTCTGCTTTCAGCTTGCCTCTACTCTCGTTTTCTCGCTACAGGCTGTGAACTACAAGATCTGCCATTCGCCTATATTCCATCGCAGCTGCAACGGGCGACTCAGCCTTCCATATACCAGACATCACCGCAATTCCGCTTGCTCCGGCCCTATAAAGCTCCGGGATATGGTGCGGTTGTATGCCGCCCAGCGCGATCACCGGAATGTTCGACAGCCTGCAAATATGTTCAAGCTGAGCTAAACCCCGCGGTACAATACCGGGCTTACAATGGGTCTCATATACGTGACCATAAAGTACATAGTCCGCTCCTGCCCGCTCGGCAGTCTGCGCCTCCTCCAAGGAATGCACAGATACTCCACAGCGTGTACCCTTTGGAAGCAGGCTTTTCACATCCGCTACAGGTAATCCATTAGCTGGTAGCTGGACGGCTCCAACCAAAGTAAGTAAAGCTACATCCACACGATCATTTACTACAATTTGTTGCAAAGAAACTCCCTGCTCCACCATGCTGCGAGTCAAAGAAAGCAATGCAGAGGCACCATTCTGTTTTAAACGCGCGTGTACATAATGAACATACGGACAAATCACAGCAGCCACTTGGGCTGCTTGTGCAAAAGTGCCCTTTTCCATCGAAATTGCGTGTAATTCGATTTTGTCTTCACCTCACATTGGACTAATGGATCTAAGCTTAGTCAGCCACGTCTACCAGCAGTAATGAAAGGGGATTGTATGTGAATCGTCTACGGAAGCTCGAACAACTTAAAGTGAACGAAACGCAAAAAAACCACTTCCCCAAGGAAGTGGTTTAACGAACGTCCAATAATCGAACGGACAATGATATCCGTATACGTGTATCGTCCCACGCACAAACAAAAATAAGATGGTGTTGCCTTGTTTGTACGGCGCTCACTTCCCTACGCTGGCATAACCCAGATCAGGTGCAAAGGGTCCGAAATCCATTTATTCCGTCTCAGCCGCATGGGCGGCTCCCCTAGTGTGACTATTTTATTGTATAAGCTAAAGATAGCTTAGCATATTTTCCTAATTCTGCAAACCCCACTTCGTGTGAAATATGCAGAATTGGATTTAGTTGATGTTAGTTAACTTTACTTGACCACTCTTCCACATTCCACGTTTTGGTTACCCAATCCTCGTAAAAGTCCGGTTCGTGAGATACAAGCAATACGGTCCCTTTGTATTCCTTCAAGGCACGTTTCAGCTC
Source organism: Paenibacillus sp. FSL P2-0322 (assembly GCF_037975315.1). Lineage (NCBI taxonomy): Bacteria > Bacillati > Bacillota > Bacilli > Caryophanales > Paenibacillaceae > Paenibacillus > Paenibacillus sp. FSL P2-0322. Next base: position 3,311,711 of record NZ_CP150243.1, read on the forward strand.
ATCCTTAGCTTTAACATCCAAGTGGTTGGTAGGCTCATCGAACAGTACCCAGTTGCTTTCACGCATTAACAGTTTGCAAAGACGGACTTTAGCCTGTTCTCCACCACTGAGCGCAGATAGCGGACGCGTGATATGCTCATTCTTTAAACCGCAACGCGCCAAATGCGCTCGTACTTCATGCTGGTTCAAATGTGGGAATTCATTCCACACATCGTCAATCGGTGTAATTTTCTCCGCCTTTACTTCCTGCTCAAAATAAGCGGGCTGCAAAAAATCACCTTGATAGGTTTTTCCACTGATTGGCGGTATTTTTCCCAATATGGTTTTGAGCAATGTCGATTTACCGACACCGTTGTAGCCAACAATAGCAATCTTTTCGCCACGTTCAATCGTCATGGACATTTTAGGCAAAAGGGCATGCGTATAACCAATCTCAAAATCAATACCCTCAAATACCGTCTTTCCGCTTGCACGTGCTTCTTTGAATTGAAAGGTTGGCTTCGCAGCTTCTTCAGGCTTATCTATACGTTCGATCCGATCAAGTTGCTTTTCACGGCTCTTTGCTCGGCCAGATGTAGAGGCACGCGCTTTATTACGCTGAATAAAATCTTCCTGTTTCTTAATAAAGTCCTGTTGCTTCTCATAAGCATCAATATGCTGAGCTTTGTTCAGATCCGCCATTTCAAGAAACTTTTCATAGTTAGCTGAATAACGGGTCATCTTGGCAAATTCAAGATGGTAAATAACATTAACGACCTGGTTCATAAACTCAGTATCATGTGAAATAAGAATAAAAGCATAGGGATAATCCTTCAAATAGCGCGTAAGCCATTCAATATGCTCTACATCCAAATAGTTGGTAGGCTCATCCAGCAGCAGAACATTTGGCTTTTCCAACAGCAACTTAGCAAGAAGCACCTTTGTCCGTTGCCCACCGCTAAGTGCAGATACATCCCGATCCAGTCCTATGGCCGACAGACCTAGTCCATTCGCCATTTCTTCAACCTTCACATCAATGAGGTAAAAATCCCCCATATCCAGTTGCTCCTGAATTTCACCCATCTGTTCCAGCAGCACTTCCAACTCTTCAGGAGAAGCATCCCCCATTTTGTCAGTAATCTGCATCATTTCCTTTTCCAATTCCAACAAAGGAAGAAAAGCGTCTTTCAAAACATCACGTACCGTTTTGCCCGGTGTCAGCTTGGTATGCTGATCCAGATAGCCGTAACGTACACGTGGAGTCCATTCCACTTTACCCTCATCCTTAAGCAATTTTCCAGTCAGAATGTTCATGAGTGTCGATTTACCGACACCGTTAGCTCCTACCAAACCTACACGTTCCCCCGCAAGCAATCGAAAGGAAACATTTTTAAATAATGCGCGGTCCCCAAAGTTGTGAGATACATTTTCTACAGTCAATAAACTCATAAGCTGTTTTTGGCTCCTTATTGTCATCGGCGCTGCCGACTGTTCTTATTTCATATGCATTTCGTTTCTTTCAAAGCTTTATTGTAGCACATTCTGCAACCATATCGGAATATGGAAAACAGCGATTTTTAAGGTTTTTGATATGGATCTGCCTAAAAAAAGAAAAACCACCCATGAAGGTGATTATTTTAAGCCATTATAACATTTGTACTCAAAGTATCCCGCAGCTGCTGCAGATTTTTCATCCGCAAAACGTTCACTCGCTTTAAAGGGAGCTGGACATGAATCTCTATAAAAATATTTCATCCCAGTATCTGGTTCTATGCCGCCTATAATGTCTTGCTTTCTAACGACTCTCCCACCACCAAATCCATAGTTATTGTAATACCTGTCTCCGACCGGAATGCCTTGGATAAACGCGATCAGACCCACATCATCTACTGTGTTGTACCACTCCTCTTGCGGAATGAGCGGTAGCGTGAACGTATAAGTTATGCCGTTACGTGCAGCTTTTTCGTTATGGACATTAATAATTCGCGCCAGGTCCTCTTGGACGCTGCGAACGATGGTGGAACGACGTATTTGCTCAAAAGTTTCTGAATTATTCAGTAAAGATATAGGGGTCTGGTCCTGAAGTTCCTTTTGAAAGCCCTCCACCCACCTGTGATTCCGCGCATCATATGCGTGCACATAATTATCCAAGGTGAACCCCACACTGTTGCCTACTGAATCAACATAGGCATATGGCTTTTTTTCGCTCCATTTGGGACCTATGGCAGCTTGTCCATGCTCGTCGGTATAGGCTTCTGAAGTGAACGCATAATAACCGTCATAATCTAGAATTACAATGGCTGGTATGTAATCCAATAATGCACGTTGTGCTACTATATCCCCATCAATGCCTACATTAAGAAAAAGGGTGTGCAGGAACGTGTGCAGCGCTGCTTCTTTATCTACACGAAAAAACTTATCCGATCCGTATCCGGCCTCGCGTTCTTGACGTTCATTCTGTGAGAGCATAACCCCTGCATCCTGAACTGCGGTACGGAGAGCCGACGTATATTTCATTTCTAGCTGCTGCACTTCACGCTGATTCTGGACCCGTAAGTCACTAACTACACCAAAGGGCAAAAACAAAAGTATAAATATGACTGCAAAATCAGTAATCTTCATTCAGAACCATGCCCCCGTAAGAAGCTGTAACTGCCGGCTTTCCGCTATCTGCCCCACCGAGAAGCCATGATTTGTACAAGTCCGCAGGAGTCCGATTCGTATTATGTAGCCGGACCGTAAAATAATCCCCGGCCATCAAGGTATACCGACGTAGCTGATCTGATTTTGGCTGCTGATTGTCAGGAAACAGTACAGGTAAGATTTGCGGATTATAGTACCCATCATATACAGTTTCATAATTGCCCAGAAAACTGTCTGGCTTCGCGGCATCTGCATAGTCCGGTACATACTTTTTGTGCATATGCTCCAAGTCAACTTCGTAGATATTGCCTGTCAATTCCAGATCACGCATAAAATCGTTATACATCGTCGGTGTAATGTAACCTTTGGTTCTTACCATATCAACAAAACGTACAGTTGAATGATATGTATTTAACCCGGATATATCATCCTGCCGTTCAGCAGCTTGAGCTGCGGGTACGATGTACAAAAGCAATACAGCGAGCAGTGCCCCCAACAGCTTGGATATTGTTTGAACCACTTCATTCCTCCTCCAATTTCTCAAAACGTACAGATGTTATGTCCCCATTCCCATTACGCTGTGGGTATATGGAATATAAAGAAGAAGCATCCAAGGTCGATACATCAGGCTCAAACGGTTCAGAATACGCATCGTACTCTGTTCCGTCGACATGAATCGAAATCCCCTCCTGTAAGTTCATGCGAATTGCCTGCATTACCTGAGTTCCTTTTATCCGTTCCGGCAACCCCACCCCAGCAGTACGGGCTATTCGCCCTTCAGAATGCTCCTCCTGCTGTGATCTTAATTCCAGTGCACCATCCAGCTGGCTGGACAAGTCTGCTGCCGTTACACATGCGGTTATGAACAGAATAACTGACACACCAAGCCGCAGCATGCTTGAAGCGTGATCAGACATACTCTCATCCCCCCTATGATTATTATCTTTACTGTAGTGCTTAGGACTGGGTAAACAACAATCCACGGACAACGTTCGATTTGTCCTTGACGATTTCAGCCTTGAATTTGCCACTTGGATTTACGTATTCATTCTCTTTCTCATTAAGCGTATTCGTGATTTTCCCAGTCTTATCACTGCCGCCATTCACGGCGCCATACTGTTCACTGTCTGGGCTAATGTTCAGAGCATTACCGTACCACTGGCCTGCCATATTTTTGCCGGTTTTAATCTGAATGCCGAATTGGTCCTTCCCCTGAAACTTCCGCAGCGCATTGGTCACCTGGGAACCGCTAATGGTTGTGCCATCATATACCGTAAAAGAGGCTTGCGACAATTCGGTCTGGATATCAGCAAAATTGTTTTGTGCCGTTTTAGTCGCCTCCTGGGCTGAAATAAACAGTATAACTACAATCGTAATTAGAGCGATGGTCAAAAATATCCCAGCGGCTACCTTTAAAGCTGTTGATGCGTTATTCATTGTTTTTCTCTCCTCAGCTTGTTATTTTGTATTAGTCATAATAGAACTTTTTTACTGAATTTTTTGTATTTGCTCATAATAGTTATCCATTTGAACAAAGCTCATACCGATCAACGGAATCACCAAATATAAAAAGATAAGACCATACATCGGGGCAAAACCAATCATCCTTCCCCAGATAGCCTTGCTGTCTATTATTTTTTCATACTCCTGTTTTCTTTGTTCGAAATAGTAGGACATATGGGATTCCAAATCATCGAAGGCCTCTCGAATCGTAATTTTACCCAAAGACAAATGGAGCTTGTCCACTAGACGTTGAAATTCCGGCAAAGGTGCCTCTTCTTTTAGCAAGTCGAGAGCTGCCTCTGGCCCGTGTTCATAATGAAGCAAACATTTTTGCAGAGGTCTTTTGAATATAACTGAAAATCTGTTCAGCCACTCCAATATTTCCTCGACAGACATTCGTTCCATAACCCGTAAAATGGAAATAACCGTTTGAAATTGATACACCTCATGCCTCATATCCAACCGACGCATTTTTCGTTGCAAATATAATAAAAGCATAGGCATTTGATAGGCTACATACCCAACAATCAAACTAATCAGTACTTCCCACCACTTGATGTATTCATCATTCCAATCTTTCAGCTTTTGGAGGATACGCCGAGTATTTGTGGATAGCTGTTCAGGAGTAGCAGTTCCATTAGCATTATGCTCTAAAACAACGTACGTTTGTTCGTATGTGCTGTTCGCCCTCATGTTCAGCGAATGCATGATTTTGCGATCAATCTCACTCTGCTTCGAAGCTTCTTTTTGCTCCACCGGACTTAAACGTCCAAACATTTGACCTGATTGTACTGGGGCGTGAAGGATATGCGTTTTCTCAGCTTCATGTAAAAAAAATATCGTACTGATGCTGAGCACCAATCCCACGATAAAAAGAGCCATTCTGCGTATGTAGAGCCACTCCAGCTTAACCTCCGCACCACTTTCCTTTAATAGACGGGTTATTTGGAAATAAGAAGACATATGCTGACGCGGAATTAAAGAATCCACCACATTACGAATGATGGGAAAACGGTATAGCTTCTGCTCCCAAACCCTCCGGCCTCTACCCGCACGATATCCTGTCTCATCGGTCTGTTGCAGTTTCTGTAACAGGAAATAAGATACGATTATCACAATATAAACGGACAATTTCGTGATATAACCCAATTTTCCCTGATAAAACTCATCCATGGATGGAAAGCTGGATCTCGCCCATGTCTCGATTGGGGTCGTAAAGAAAACAGGTGCCAGTGCGATCACGTTTAGACTTTTTAACAGATAGTCCAGTTTATTTCTTCGCAGCAGCTCCAACTGGATTTCGCGTGCGAGACTGCCGAGCCCCTTCAAATAAATGGAGCCACCCTCCTCAACCCGGTCACCAAACTCCATTACCATATATGAGATACCGGCAAAAGCTTTTAAAAATCGATTAGGAGCCGACTCATAGTATCTTTCCAATGCTTCGTGCGGATCAACATCTGTTAGCGCCTCATGGATGAGTCGTGCGTGTCTCCCAGCCTCTGCCTCCGCCAAATCGGCCGCTTCGGATATGGCTTCCTCCACCATACCGTGCTGATGGTAATAATGACGTACATTGGCGAATAATTCGATCATCTGTGCAAGTAGCCTTTTCTCCATCCGGCTAATGGCCATATCCAAAATAAGACTGTTGATTACCACTCCGCATAAAACAGCCAATATAGCAAACTCTATTCCTGGCTTCATCATGAACAGCACAACGCTACTGCAAGCAAAAGCCCCCCAGATGAACAGTGTCATCTTCATGGTCTGTAGGCGAAGCTTGTACTCATCGTAGGCATGCTGACCAGCTAGTCGCTTACGTACACTTGTGATGTATCCAGATAAGAAAGGGACCTTCATACACAGCGTGCACAACTTATGCAGTAAAGCTTGCAGCTCACGTTGAAGTACCGCTTTTCCTTTGCGCCCTTCCTGAACAGAATGAATTCGTCCTCTGCGAACTGTATGACTACCGCGCTTACGCAACCCCCACAAAACTATATATAGAAGCGCAAAGCTCCCACCTGATATTAGTAAAATCCATAATAAAATTTCTTTAAGACTCATAGTCTTCCTCCCAATAGCGGGTCAAAAAACTGCGGAAATCTCTGGCATCCTTTACATTCATCTGCTCACACATTTCTTTTGCACTTTTGGCAGTTAGGGGCTCCATCGGTATATAGCTTCCGTTCCGATATTCCATAACGTGGCGATAACTATAGCTCGATGAAGCATTGGAACCTGCATCCGTATGATCCGGGTCACGCGGCACGCATTCTGTGATCCGTTCGATGTAGCGTCGCCCTTCCGCATCACGTTTGAGATGCACATCAAAGTTAATGACATGAACTACCTGTTCCTCAGCGATGCCTTCATGCTGAAATACTCCTGTTTTGAGCAATGAATTACGAAGTGAAAACACGAGATCACGAAATGTTTTGGCATGATGAGTAAAAATGGTGAACAGACTGGCAACCTGCGACATTTGAATCATCCAAGCAGCTACTTCATCACTTGCTACTTCGCCTAGTATATTGACGGTTCCATCTGTTTTTTTCTGCAAGTCAAGCCCTTGTTGTCCTGAAATATGGTCCGTTTCTCGAAAGGTAAGAATGTTACGGCGACTGTAAATGCTGCGTAGATGCAGTTCAAAGGCCATTTCTTGAACACGAAGCGTATACGAAGCATAAATATGCTTGACCATCGCCATTAACAACGTCGTCTTACCTGAACCCTGCGCGCCTGTAATAGCAGTAATCCGGCTGCCTTTCATTAAATAAGAAAGTAACTGGATTGGAAAATCAGCATTCTGTCCCTTAATTAACTGTTTCAGCGATGCGCTTTGAATATCGAATTTACGGACAAAGAAAGCCCACGATTCTGAGAAAGGAGGGCGCACCACCACTACCCGTGACCCATCCTTCATTTCGTTGACCTTATAACCATTCGCTTCGGAAAGCTGTCCCGGGTAATTGTATTTATAAATATTTTGGCACACCCTTTTAAGTTCACGCTCAGATCCGAAGGAAAGGAACGAAAGATGGATAGTTTTACCTTTATAAAAGATCCATACGCTCTCATAACCATTGGCAGTAGGCGCAGATGTTTGTTCAAATACATACCTATCCGAAGGCCAGTCTGATGATGCAGGAATCCCACCTTCCGGCATACCACTGACGCCCCCACTTACACCGTCGATCCGCTGGTCACGAATATCATCAATGACGGAAAAGCCTTTGTAATGCTGATAAATCCGCTGGACAATAATATCCACTTTCTCCAAAAAGGAAAGAGGGCGGTACTCACAGTCATAGATATAACGAATATCCTCTGCGGTAACGAGATAACTTCCATCTTCTTCACCTTGCTGTGAATACCTCATTTCGGCCAAGTCATAAGTATCCAGTAAACGTGATAGTGCATCAGCGCCAAACTTCTGCTGGTATTGGTAAAATATAATTTCGAATTGATCCTGTATGCTAAACAACTCAGGTCGGGAGAATGGCATAACAATATCGACAATTTTCTCGTTTAAGCCGTAACCGTTAATCAGAAGCTCAGCCATCAGATTTTTAACAAAACGTTTATCACCCATGCTGCCATTGGCACAGTCCTTTAACGCCCTGCGTAGTTCCGCCCTTTGATGGATACGCCGTCTATATTCCTCTTCATGCAATCCGGCATCCGCCATCTGGCTATGACTTAGTTCATGAAGTGCATTTTTGATATACTCTATTAATGTTTCGAATGTGGCATCTTCGTTCTTTTTTTCTACCCGAAGGGTTGAATGTCGCGAGTGAAGATTCCCTCGGTATTTAACAATAATCAGTACGATGCACATCAGTACTATACAGGTAAGAATCAATCCGTTGATCATTTGAGCGGACAGCATTTAAGCGCCCCTCTCCAAAGCCTTGAGCCGAAGATCGGACTCTGCCGCCTCCAGAATAGCTTTGCTGATATGCCGTATACTCTGCGCCCATCTCACGGGCATAAAAAGCTTGCGGTGCTGCTCTTTTCCACTTCGCACCTCACGCTGCACATGGCCGATCACATCCCTGCGGTTCCATGCGTCCATAAATCCGGTGCTATAAGGGACTGTATACAAAGCACCTTTGTAGCCATATCTCCTGCGAATATTCGTTTCATTCACTTGAGAATGCACATCATATTTCCCAAGTACAATCAATAAGGGTAACGATGAATAGGTAGATAACGGAGACACAGATTCAAAATAAGCGTCTAACTCTCGCATATTCTGAGTGAGTGAAAGAACGGCCAGTTTAGCTCGTGCACATGCTTCATGCTGTACAGCCCCCCACCCTGCTCCACTTCCTGCATCAATCAGCGTTAAATCATAATATTGATTCGCTGTATCTATTACTGCCCGTACAAGCCCTGGAGATAGTAACGGCGGTGCAGCTCCAAAGCTGGAGGTTCCCTCAAGTACATCCAAAGTATGTTCGAGTACAGGCGTCGTATAATTACGAATATTTTCTTTAGACAGTGTCCCTCGCAGAACTAAACGTGCGGCAGCATCCCAGCCCCCTTCCTGAAGCTGTAGGGTTGGATCGTCCATACCATACTCTTGTATAGGTAATCCTGATTCAATACCGGTATATTTACGACCCAAATGAGTCAATAATAGTCTTCCCCGATATAGATTGCCTATGGTAATTGCTATTGCTGCCGCCAAAGAGCTACTTCCACTAGCCCCCTTAATGGGGCTCCAAAACAAAATGGTACTCATGCTCTACTCCTTTCCGCACGCTTTAGCGCACGACGACTCACTTTTAATTCCCAACTCATCCATTCCCCAATACAACGGCATAATTGTTTCTTATACGTTCTGGATAGCGGTTTTAGTAGTAGCTGTTTTTTATGCTCATTTTCCAGTTTCAGAGCAAGTAGCCCCTCATCCCATGGCAGTACATATGGCTCTTGCTGCCAAGAAGCTGGGAAATGGTTCATGTATTCCCACAGGTACGGCTCCTCCACACCACAATCCACAGCCTGTAAAAAAAGCTTGTGAAATACAAGATCTTTAGGAAATTCAGGTTGACTGAATAAATGCTCAAGCCAATTCTGTCCGTTATGCATTAGCATGCGGCTATAATCACTGACCCAAACTCGCAGTTCTGCCCTTTTCCAAACAGAAATTGGGCAAAAATCAGGTAACTCTACATCCAAAATAACAATGTCATAAGCCTGCTCTGCCTTCTGATCAGCCGTCATACCTATATGCAGGTCTTCCCATGCTGTAAATCCAATTGCTACATCAAAACCACTAAACTGCGTAATGGGAAGTGGTTTGTCAAGCATCCCTATGCTATACCGATACCGTCCCCGCAACGTAGCATCTACAAGCAGTACCTGTTGGCCGGAAGCTGCTAATATGCTGCTGATGTATAACAAGGTATCGCTTTTGTCACAAAGCCCGGCAAATATCCATGTTTTCATACTTCCGTTCCTTTTCTCTCATTTATTTGGCATACGGATCAGAGCTTCCGTCCTGCGTCAGAATCTTTGTTTGTTCTTGATGATCCTGCTCGTTCTCATATTCATTTCTTGTATCATCATTTCCGCTTGCTGGGTTTTCTATAGTAGCACCCGCATGCTGAGCTGCAATTTCCTCACTCAGACTCCTTTCCACAGGTGTTGAAATCACACTGTTTGATGAATTAATTGCATTTTCAAGGGAATCCCGCAGCTGCTTGGACAGCTTTTGTTCAGCAATGTGTATCAAATTCGGATCACTATTCATTAACGCTAACACCTGCGCATTGGGCGGATAGGTCGGGATTGCTTTGGGCTGAAATTGGGGATCGACATATGTCAGAGCATAAATGGATGCTTTATGCAGATAGGCATCAACAATCGCGCTCGAAAGCGATAATATTTCCTGCTCATTCAAAGTGACCCAGACAATTGGACCTTCCAGTCGGGAAATCTTCTTTTTGGATAATAGAATGTAATCCTGACCTGTTGGAAATTGAATGCGAATATCCACTTCGTCCCCCGACTTCAGGCTGTTGGGTAGTACCACCACCTTTAGCTCACGGTTGCGTAAATCTTTAGGTGTGGGTTCATCAGCAGTTATCATAGCCGATGTAAGCACAGATCCTTTTTTAAGCTCAATCTTGGCTGTGGTTCCGGAAACTTCACTTTTATCTGCCAGCAAATTTGATGGAGCCTGAGAACCGGGAACTTTAATTCCCTTCAAATCATTAGATGCAATCTGTTCACCTGGAGAAATGTCACGGACAACCACCCAGCCTTGTTTTGCGGTTCGTTGCTCCTGTTCATACACTTTCCATTTCAGTTCTGCCTCTACCTCAGCCTGTTTCCTGACCTCATTCATTTGATGGATATTAACCATAAGGTAGCCGGCAAAGATAATGCCAACAATCCCAGCGCCAATGCAACCGGCGTATAGTTTTTGTTTACTGCTTTTTCTTAGCTTGGACACACAACTTCTCCCCTGCCTCTTTTGATATATACCTTCTATCTAGCGCCGTCGCTTAAGGAATACGAAGCGTCTTCTCCGGGTATCTGGAATGACTCCGCGAAACAGCTCGTCCAACACCTGATCCATCTCATCATCCGGTTCGAAGGGGTCTGAGTGGAACGGTAGAGCAAATACTTTATCGTGATCCAGCTCCTTACGAAGCCTGCGGGCCGCCTCCGAGGTTGCCAATGGCAAGCAGTAATTCCATTTGTGCTGTGGATGGCGCTGAAGAGATCGGGCTAACCCTGCTATATCCTGAACTCTCCATTCGGCCCCTGAGCCAACGACGAGCGGATAATCGGCTCTCAAGAATTCTTCCAGTCGTTCATTGTCCTGCCCACTCCCCAGGTCCAGTACGATAAATCTATAGGAACCACCCAACAAAGAAATGACATCCGCACGAGATGTTTGTCGCCAGTAATGTACTCCATCGACTTCAAAACGCCGACTTGAACTCGATTGTCCAACAGATGTGCCTTCTACGACTTCTTGAAGTCGGGCAAATGCTTTGGCTGTGCTGTGCAGCTCAACCAAAGCTACGGAGCGGGACCTTCGAGCCAGATAGTGGCTCACCGCAATTGCTGTATGCGTAGCACCGGAGCCGGCAGATACACCCAGTACAGCCACTACCCTTGTACCTGCATAATCCATTGAGGCATCATTAACGGATATTCCTTGTTGAGCAGGCTGAAAATCAGCACTGTGCCGCAGTTCTCCAATGACCTCCCCGGCAGATTGAAATCGTTCCTCAGGATGCTGACGCAGCAGTTTTCGAATCACTGGGATCAAATGGCGGGGCAATTCTCCGCGAATATACCCTTCTACTCCCACAGTCCACTCGCTATATTTGCCTCCTGTACAAAGATACAATAGCAGCGCTCCCAAACTGTATAAGTCTGAACGAGCATCCGTCTGACCAGCTCCATATTGCTCCGGAGCAGCGAAGCCCACTGTGCCCAGCTTTACCGTATCTTGATCCACTTCAGCCTTATAGCTCCTCGCTATTCCAAAATCAATCAGTATAAATTCCATTTCCGGTGTCAGCATAATATTCGTTGGTTTCAGATCCCGGTAAATGACTGGCGGTTGACGGGTATGCAAATAGTCCAACACATCCAGTAGCTGCAAAGCGAATGGGACGATTTGCTCCTGTGGAATATAGCCTTGGTAGCCCTTCATGTATGCTTCCAGCGTAATTCCTTCGATGTAATCCATGACCAGATATACCGCACCAGATGGAGGATGCTCAAAAAAATCAACAATTCTCGGTAAACGTGGATGGCTTAGCGAAATCAGCATCTCTGCCTCCGTGCGTACAAGCTTCATAACTTGTGGCCCGGCAACCGACTCCTTCACCGCCCATTGCTTGCCTGGCAGTTTTAAATCCTCTGCCATGAACACACGGCTCATTCCTCCCGAACCCAATGTGCGAACAATACGGTACCGCTCACCGATAATTGATCCGAATTCCAACTGTGATGGTTGCTTCATTATTCTCCTACCTCCTTTCTCAAGCAGACAACGCAAAAAAGGGAAAGCTGCCGCAAAATCAAATTTCCATGTCGTCATGAAAACCGTTTTCGCGGGATGCTTTCCCTTGATTTAAACGTGATTATTATTTTTAAAGGAACAATTTGGATTTATTATATAGCATACCTGTATCCATTGTAAAGTATTATTTTCCATACTTGATCATGTACAGGGTGATCTCATCTCGGTTATGGAATAGCTGCTTAGCTCGTTGAATCTGCATGCCGGACTCTTCAAATGAAGCAATTACATCATGAATGAGCGCCAAAGGCTTTTTATGCATTAGCTTGACCGTAACGATAGCAGTACCACCACTTCGCAAACTATATAGTAAATCAGTAACGAGCCTTGCCATTTGCTTAGGACTCCAGCTCATATCACAAACCAGCAGATCGAACGAATTCTCTTTAAATTTGACTTCACTTGCATTTTTACGCAAAAAAGTCAGATTGGCGTACTTCATCAGTGATGGCTCCATCTTTGCCGGATCAACCGCTGTAACTTTCAGTCCCCGTTCCAGTAAGAAGGAAGTCCATCCACCCGGTGCTGCCCCAATATCCAGTCCCTGATGGAAAGCGGCAAAATCTATGCCGAACGTTGCTTCTGCTTCCAATAGCTTGAATTTGGCACGAGAAATTTGTCCATCTTCTTTTTGAAAACGAACCGCGCCTCCGCTCCAATCCGATAGATTGTCCTCAGGACGCGATATACCTGCATACCACGTATCTGTATCTGCAAAAACGGACACAATAAGATCGGCGCCTTGTACTGTCTGCTCCATAGGTAGATCACTTAATTGTTCACTCAAAGCCTGCTTGAGCGCACCTGCGCTTTCAATCCAACTGCTATTAGATCCTTTGCGCACTTGTAAAGAAACACGTTGATCCATCAGTTCCTTGCGGTTACGGATGAATGCAACCAGACGCTCCTGTACCTGAACCAGGTCCGTTCCTTCTTCCTGAAAATGAACAGGAAATAAGTGACGTAAAAACATCGGCGGCTGACCTGTAATTGTCCTCACTACCTCAATTTCTTCCGCAGGTAATGTAGCCAGAAAAATTTCACCAGGTAAAAGCATCGTGCTTTTAACAGAGCCAAATATTCTTCTAAGCTCCTCTTGAGCATAGGGTGCAAAACCGTGATTGGCTGTACAAACAAATCTTGATGATGACAAAGTAGATTCACTTTGTTCATCTGTACTGATATATAGTTCCTCCAAAATAACATTACCCTCCAGTGCACACCCGAATCCAGGGGCGTTCTCCATCCCAATCCAGCTCAACCGGAACTTCATATGTGTGCATAATCAATTCTTTCGTTAAAACTTCCTTTTTCGGGCCAGCTGCTGCGACCTTACCATCACGAATCAATGCAACATGCGTAAAGAGGGGGACAATCTCCTCAATGTGATGAGTCACATAGACCACTGATAACTCCCGCTTGCGGAGCCGATCAATCTCGACCAGCATTTTTTCCCGCTCAAATAGATCCAACCCGGCACAAGGCTCGTCCATAATTAGCAGACGAGGTTCTGCCATCAGTGAGCGGGCCAGCATCACCTTTTTACGTTCTCCTTGAGATAACGTCCCCAGCGGGTGATGAATCAAGTCGCCTAAATTCATACCCTCCAGCAAAGATATGGCCTTTTCTTTTGCCTCTGTCGGAATTTCCTGATAAAAGCGCAAAAAAGCATATGCACCTGTAGCAACGACTTCCCAAACGGGATCTTTTAGCGCCAGCTTTTCCAACAAAGTCTGGCTGATATATCCGATTTGTTTGCGAACTTCCCGCACATCACATTGACCATACATTTGCCCAAGCACTTCAACCGTACCACGACTTGGAAACATATACCCTGTCATCATTTCCAGCAATGTTGTTTTACCGGAGCCATTGCGACCCAGAATAGCCCAATGTTCACCTTCTCGTATGTCCAGGCTTACATCGTCCAAAATCCGTCTTTCTTCCCGCTGCAACGTAATGCTCTTCATGGATATCATTCCATCACGCTCCTTATTTTGCTCAGCAAGTGTTCTACAGATTCCATTTTGTAGATGATTTCAGGATTTTTGTTTTCACCATTATATATAAGAAGCGCGGGAACACTGGATATCCGGTACTCCTGTACCAGTTCAGGAATATAGTTAATGTTGCTCTGCACCACTGCTTCTTCAGGGAGCAAATACTCTGCTACCTCCAGCATTTTACGGGCAGCCGCGCATGTTCCACACATGGGAGTGTACACAAACAAAGCCAGCTTGCATCCCTCCCATATGGCACGGCGCACCTCTTTTTGTCCGATCTCTTTCATCGTTCAGACTCTTTTCTGATCTCTCGCATACGCTCCTCGGGTATGGGCCCGTTATGCACGGTGACTCCCTCTGGCTTATTCGCATAGAGTAGCTCGTACATGGCTCGCCGCCCCTCTGGACTGGAGGAATGCAAGTAAATTTCACGTGGATATAACCGTTTCTCTGCGATAGCAGCAGCCACATCCTTTCCCGTAGGCTGACCTGGACCCAAATCATAATCTAGCGATAGTATTGAAATAGGGTATTCATGAAGTAGCAGTAGACACTCATCCGCATCTCTTGCCAGCTTAAAGCCCGGAGGACAAGGCCGATAATCGTCCATAAACAAATACATCAACTTCTCCTCCTTTTTCCCATAAATGCAAGCTCACAAGCCTCAAAGATAGTTATTACCAATCAGACCGATTTACTCCCAGCTTAGAATCATTTGAATATCCTCCTGATGTGTCCCATCAGGTCCCGTCCCACTCTCCAAAACGATAGGAATACCTCTTACAGCATCCTGATCTGTCATCCAACGCATTCCTTGAGTACCAATGTAGCCTTGTCCCACACGGGCGTGTCTGTCTTTTTTAGAGCCATACGGGTATTGAGAATCGTTCAAATGAACTCCGCACAGAGCTGACCAATAGCCGAGACGATTCCCTTTTTCGATCAAAGCCTCGTCCATTCCACCGTTCCATAATCCCGCTGCATACGCATGACAAGTGTCCAAGCAAAAGCCGATACTGTCAGGATTCTGGCACAACTGACGGATTTGCACCATTTCCTCAAGCGTGGTTCCCATGGGCCCGTGATCCCCCGCCTGATTTTCAATCAATATTTTAGCTTTTCCTTGCCAGCCTTCCAGCACATCATTAAAACAGTTAATAATGTTACGATAGCCCTCTAGTGGGTCTGACGAATGCATATGCCCAAAATGAACGACGATCCCTTTTGACCCACAGGCTTCAGCAATATCCAGATCATTGCGTAATGAAGCAATCGTCAGCTCATAAAGTTCCTGGCCACGCTCGGACCCATTAGCCGGATTAACGGGATATGGCGAATGAGCAATGGATTGAAGCTGGTGCTCTAAACAGTAAGCGTTGCAAGCAGCAGCATCAGTAGCACTCCATTCCTTCAGCCTAAGACTACGAGGATTTTTCGGGAAATATTGAAATGAACGTCCCCCCTGCTCTCGCGCACGCATAGCGGCTTTGGAAAAGCCACCACGCGTACTCACATGGGAGCCGATTAGCAATTTAGGCATCATGCTGCTGTACCGGGCAATAAAATGCTTTTTTCCCCGCCAGTTCAACCCTTACAATTTTTCCGCCACTTGGAGATTCTTCTCCTTCGCGGTCATATACTCGACACTGATGATCAAATCCACCTGTTAGCGTGTCCCCCTCCATTAGAGGCATTTCCATGTACCCGCCTTCCGCAGTAGCTTCACGTAGTACGGATTGAGTGGCATGATATAGTTTTTCCACTTTTTCTGGGGACTGCACAATGTTTTGTACTTTGGAACCCGGTGTAAATCCGGCGATATAAGCAATTTCGTCTGAATAACAATTGCCAATACCCGAAAAAATCTGCTGATTCACCAGCGTTGTTTTCAAAATCCCCCGGCGTCCCTTCAGACGTGCTGTAAACTTTTCCAAAGTCATGCGGCGGTCTAACGGATCAGGTCCCAGGTCTGACAAAGCTTCTTCTGTTTCTTTAGCCGTTAGCAAGTGCAGATAACCTAAGCGCAGTCCGATAAAATAAAGCTTTAATCCACTAAAATCTAATTCGATCTGAACTGTACGATCTGGACGCTGCTCCTCCGTTCCCAGATATAACAGTCCTCCCAACATCAGATGAAGTACGAGCCGCCCGCCCGTGTTTAAATGAAAAATCAAATGCTTGCCTCGACGCTCTAAATATACAACGGTCGTTCCCAGCAATTGCTTCTCAAACGTTTCCACTTCAGTATTAATGGACTTTTCACGGCTAACCGTCACTCCAGTAATCGGAATGTCCAAAATTTGTTTTGATAATAAGATTCTGTAGTTTTCCATTTCAGGAAGTTCCGGCATATCAACATCTTTCCTTTCGTAGCTACATAGCTTTTAATTCTCGCAAGTTTTGTAAGACATATACTTTCTATTATTTCAGCTCTTCTTTCATCCAGTCCTGCAGTTCAGCGAGATTTTCAAACATCAGGTCAGGTTTCACTCCAACGGTATGCACATGTTCATCCATATTAGCGCGGGTCGTCACGCCCGACAGGATCAGAGCTGTTTTACAACCTGCTGCTGCACCTGCCGCAATATCTGTAAGCATATTATCGCCCACAACCAGAGCTTCATCCGCCCTAATGTTTAAGCGGTTCAGCGCATAGTTCATCAATACGCTTGAAGGCTTACCGATGACAATAGGCTTTACCTGTGAAGCAGCTTCAATTGCAGCTCCAATCGTACCTGCACCTGGCGTTAGCCCATCATGTGAAGGCAATTGGAGATCCGGGTTTGTCAAAATAAAAGTTGCTCCTTCCCGAATCCAACGCATGGCAGCGGCCAGCGCATCATATGTAAATTGACGATCTATCCCCTGCACCACATAATCAGGATGGTTCTCAACAAGCTGCAAACCGGCTCCTGTGAGTGCATCGCGTAATCCTGTTTCACCAATACAATAGACACGAGCTCCAGGACTTTGCTGTGCAACATATTGTGCAGCTGCTAACGCCGAAGTATATACTTCATGGCTGGCCGCTTCAATTCCCATACCAACCAAATGCTCAGCCACCAATTCGGGTGTACGTGAAGCATTGTTTGTAACATAAGCATAAGGTATCTGGTCTGTACGCAATCGGGATATGAACAGATCCGCACCCTTGATCATCCGATTTCCATGATAAAGTGTTCCATCCAGATCAATTAGTAACGATTTTATCGCAATCCCCTCCCCCACTTCAAATCCATTCACATCATAGCATTGAAAATTATAATTCATCCCATGAACGATGTTCTCCTTCTTATTTAACCACCTTAATTATTCAGGTCATTAAATAATCGGCCGTCTCCATTCATCTCATCTATCTTAAGTCAAAAATGCTTATGAAGTCCATGAATTGCTGGTAAACCCTCCAAAATGGCGCCATTCCTCGCTAAAAGCCGTCGCTTTCACATGACATAAGTTCACTTCTTCGTCGAAATCCATCGAAGGAGCTATTTCCTCAAAGGAAATCTCCTGTATTTCCTGGTCATACTCAAGAAATAGAATCCTTTAAATTCGATATATAGAAACTCGAATATGACACGCCTCTATATGTGGTAGAACAAATTCATCCCCTACCACCGTGTACGGGTTCTCATCTCTTGTCGCATCCTGCGCTTTCCCGGAAAATAATTTGGGTGAAAAACAAAGGCACCGGGGCTTGCCCCGGCACCCATGCACATATCTTCTCCAATCGTTTATTAACCGATATCAGGTACCGATAACAACACATGCTGCTCCGCAAGCAATGAATTGGGAAATATGCTTCGCGCTTCCTCCAGCAATGGCTGAAGCTGCTCCTGATCTTTATACCTAGAACTAAAATGCGTCATGATTAGCTGACCCGCACCTGCGGCTTTTGCAGCTTCCGCTGCTTGAAGCGCCGTACTATGATGATACTCGTATGCTGTATCTGACAGTTCATGCAGAAAAGTGGCTTCATGAACGACGACAGTTGCATCTTGAGCCAGCACTACCGTATTCGGACAAGGTCTCGTATCCCCTAAAATCGTGATGATACGCCCTTTTTTCGGCGAACCCAGTACATCCTGAGGATGCAAAATAACTCCACCTTCTACCTCCACGCTTTCCCCACGCTTTAACTTACCGTACACCGGGCCGGGCTTAATACCATATCGCTCCAACAGCTCTTGGTTAAGCTTACCGGGCTTATCCATCTCTACAACTCGGTAGCCATAGCTGTCGATCCGATGATCCAGTAAAGCTGACTCCACCCGGAATTGACCGTCATCAAACAGAACCCCGCCCGTATGCTCCACAATATGTAGTTGGTAATTGATACGCGATTGGCTGATCCCTAAAGATAGCTCGATATATTGCTGGATTCCAGGCGGTCCATATACCGTCAGTGGTGTCGTTCCCCCCTGATACGCCCTGCTCGACAGCAGTCCCGGCAGACCGAAAAGATGATCCCCATGCAAATGGGTGATAAATATTTTTTCAAGTCTGCTTAGTTTGAGCGGCGAACGCAATACCTCTTGTTGAGTGCCTTCTCCACAGTCGAACAGCCACATGCTTCTTCGTTCTTCCAACAAACGAAGAGCGATGGACGTTACATTTCGCTGAATCGTAGGCACCCCTGCATTTGTACCGAGAAAATAAAATTCCATAACATTAACCTTCTTCCTGCTGACCAGCAAAAAACCTCCGAAGCTCGGAGGGTATTTGCTATCCTATCTGATAAAGGTGTTAAACCTTTTCGACGTTAAAATACTGCGCCTGAGGGTGGCTGAACACCATGGCTGATACAGAAGCCTCCGGTTCCATCATAAACCCTTCCGTCAGCTCAACGCCAATATCCTCAGGTTTTAACAACTGGAACAACGGCCCCTGATCCTCCAGATCTGGACATGCCGGATAGCCAAAGGATACCCGTATGCCTTGATATCTGGCACCGTGTCGCTGTTTCATTGTCATATCGGCAGGGTCTGGGAACCCCCAGCTATCCCTGATAATATGGTGAAGCCGTTCCGCTAACCCTTCTGCTACTTCGAGTGCTACCGCTTGAAGTGCATGCGAGCGCAGATAATCCCCTTTATCTTTCCACCGGGTAGATATCTGCTGAATCCCATGACCAGCTGTAACGACCATGAAACCTACATAGTCCATAACCCCGGATTCCACTGATTTCAAGAAATCAGCCAGACATAGATAAGGCTCTACCTGCTGGCGCGGGAATGTAAATGTGTGCAGTACCTTGCTCACATCCGACGGATCATAGATCAGAATTTGATTTCCTTGGGACTGCGCTGGAAAGAAACGATACATAGCATGTGCCTGGATGATTCCGTCCGTCACAGCTTCAAACATGATGCTGTCCACGGTTTCCTTCAACTGAATCGCTTTCGGATCTTCCGAAGCCAGCAGCTGCTCAACATTGCCTTTTAAACCAAGATGATGCCCCATTAGCATTTGCATATTCACGTAAGGCAAAATATAATTCAGTGGATAATTACGCAGTACATGACGATCCGTATCTGGTGGAATATAGACGGGCAGATCCTGAGCAATGTTAGAGCGCACAGCTCGAGTGAGCTTAGGGAGCGGCTTGGCTTCCACTACTATTGCCGCTTCAGCCTCCCGCTCAGCCTCCATGTCCTCAGCCATTTTTTTGCGGGACTCAGGATTCATAAGCTTGTTGGCAATATCCAGCCCATCCATAGCATCCTTTGCATAGGCAACCAGACCATCATACTCAGGACGGATACGATTTTTAGTGAACTTACGTGTTAAAGCAGCTCCACCAACCATTATTGGAATATCAATATTCGCATTTTTCAAATCCTGTGCGGTCAGCACCATTTGTTGTGCCGATTTAACAAGCAGTCCGGATAAGCCAATCATATCGGCCTTTTCTTCACGGTAAGCCTCAATAATGCGTTCTGGTGGTACTTTTATACCCAGATTCACGATATGGTAACCATTGTTGGATAGAATAATCTCCACCAGATTCTTACCAATGTCATGCACATCACCTTTGACTGTAGCCAACAAAATCTTACCTTTTACTGAGGATTCATTCTTCTCCATGAACGGCTCTAAATAGGCTACGGACGCCTTCATCACTTCAGCGCTTTGCAGCACCTCCGCAACAATCAGTTCGTTATTGTTAAACAGTCGTCCTACTTCCTCCATCCCCTTCATCAGCGGGCCGTTAATAATCTCCAGCGAAGAATATTTCACGAGCGCTTGCTCCAGATCCGGAATGAGTCCCTCCTTACTTCCCTCGACTACATAGGAAGCCAGTCGTTCTTCGAGCGAAAGGTTTGATATCTTTTCTTTTTTCTCCACTTTCTTGTTACGGAAAGCTGCTACAAAAGCGGATAAAGTATCGTCATTTGTTTTATAGATCAAGTCTTCCGCAAGTTTCCGCTCATGCTCTGGAATGGATGCATAACGTTCAAGCTTCTCAGTGTTTACAATCGCATAGTCCAGACCTGCTTTGGTGCATTCATATAAATAGACGGAATTGAGCACTTCACGACCCGCTTCCGGCAAACCAAAAGATACGTTACTGATGCCCAGGATGGTATGCACCCCGGGAAGCGCTTCTTTAATAATGCGAATGCCCTCAATGGTTTCCTTAGCTGAACCGATATATTGCTCATCACCTGTTCCTACTGGGAATACGAGCGTATCAAAAATTAGATCCTCCGCTGCCAAACCGTAACGGTTCACCAACAGATCATAAGAACGTTTAGCTACCTCAAGCTTATCCTCACGTGAAATAGCCTGTCCGCGTTCATCAATTGTTCCAACAACAACAGCGGCGCCGTACTTATGAATAAGAGGAGCCATTTTCTCAAATTTCTCTTCACCATCCTCCAAATTAATGGAGTTAATTATTGCCTTGCCTTGCGAATATTGAAGTGCTGTATCAATGACTTTAATATCCGTGGTATCAATCACTAAAGGTACCTTTACCTTGTTTACAACCAGTTTCAAAAATGCTTCCATATCCGTCATTTCATCGCGATCCGGGTCCTGCACACAAATATCAATGACATGCGCTCCGCTTTTTACCTGAGCACGGGCAATTTCAGATGCCTCTTCATATTTGCCTTCCACGATCAAACGCTTGAATTTGCGGGAGCCCAGAACATTCGTTCGCTCACCAACCATATACGGACGATTGTCCTGTTCAATATATACAGGCTCAATGCCCGATACGGCAGGAGGATGATGACCTACCAGCGGACGCGGCTCAAACTGCGCCATACTTTCACTCATAACTTGAATATGCTCAGGCGTGGTACCACAACATCCCCCGGCAATATTCAACCAGCCTTTTTCAGCGAAAGCAGCCATTTTACGTGCTAATGAATCAGGCGATTCATGGTATTGGCCATTTTCATCGGGCAATCCCGCATTTGGATAACAGCTAATAGCTGCAGAGGACATTTCAGACAGAGAGCGAATATGATCACGCATAAACTCTGGACCTGTAGCACAATTCAATCCAATCGAAATTGGGTGCAAGTGTTCCAGTGATATGCAAAAGGATTCGATATTTTGTCCGGCCAATGTCGTTCCCATAGGCTCAATCGTGCCTGAAATCATTAGCGGAAGCTCGATACCTGTCTGCTCAAAAGCTTGCCGAATTCCGATGCTTCCAGCTTTGACGTTAAGCGTATCCTGTGAGGTCTCCAATAGCAGTACATCGACCCCGCCTTCAATAAGCGCCAAGGCCTGCTCTTGATAGCTTTCAATCAGTTCAGCAAATGTAACCCCACCTGTGACAGACAAGGTTTTCGTGGTTGGGCCCATAGCTCCTACTACAAAACGAGGCTTGTCCGCAGTGCTGTATTTATCCACCGCGTTACGCGCCAGTTTGGCCGCCACCAGATTAATTTCACGGGCACGTTCTGGTATATCGTAATCCGCCAAAACGACGGATGTTGCTCCAAATGTATTCGTTTCAATTAGATCTGCTCCGGCCTTCAAGTATGCTTCATGAATCCCTTGAATGACATCCGGTCTCGTTAAGACCAGCATTTCATTACAGCCCTCCAGCTCTTCCCCACCAAAATCATCGGGGGAAAGGTCTTCCTGTTGAATCATGGTGCCCATGGCCCCATCAAGAAGGAGTATTCTTCGTTGTAATGCATCCTGCAAGCTAACTTTATCCAAATTTCTTCACCCCCGCAAAACGTTAAATCCTAGTTTAGCAGAAACCGTATCATTTAGATAGATTGAAGTAAAAACATACGTTTTATACAGGTTGTTCTTTGTAAAAATGACTTCTCTTATCCATTTTTATAGTTTGTAGCATTATAGAGCGTACTTAACCCTGCATCCTTTAGCTATGGTCATTTGCATTATAAAATGTTGAAATCCTGTATTGTACAACGTTTCAAGACATGGTATTCTTTATACAACATTAATCCAAGTGGAAAAGAGGGAATATATATATGGCCGAAATCTTAATACGTAATACCAATGAACGAATTAGCGGTGAAGAACAAGTACGTGAATTTCTGGAGAGTCACGAGATATTGTATGAACATTGGGATGCTTCCAAATTGTCTGGTGAGCTGCAAGAGAACTTTACCTTAACAGATGATCAAAAGGCCGCTGTTCTCAAAACATTTGAACCCGAAATCAAGGATTTAGCCGCACGTCGCGGATATAAAATATGGGACGTTATCACTTTATCTGAAGCAACGCCGAATTTGAACGAGCTGCTGGCCAAGTTTGAGCAAATTCACACCCACACCGAGGATGAAATCCGTGCCATTGTCGCTGGTAAAGGCATCTTCATCATTAAAGGCCCTGAAGAGATCGGCTATTTTAACGTAGAGCTTTCACCGGGGGACGTTATCTCCGTACCTGAAAATATACCTCACTTCTTCACTTTAATGGAGAATCAAAAGATCGTCGCAATCCGCTTGTTCATCGAAGAAAATGGCTGGATTGCCGAACCGTATGAAGATCCAACCTTCATTAAAGCATAATTACGAATTTATCCTTGTGTGAATAAAAAAACTCCCTCTGCTCTGTAACAATAGCGAAGGGAGTTTTCTTAATACTCGTTTCTAAAGACTATTGATTTCTTAGCTTAACGATTGAATAATTCCGTCCAATTCAGACAGATGCTTGATTTGGAACTTCGGCTTGATCTCTGTGGTATTGGTTTTAGTGTTTCGGTTCACCCAGACCGAGTGTACACCTGCTGCCAACGCTCCTTGAATATCAGTCGTCAGTTTATCTCCTACCATTAAAGCATGTTCAGGCTCAATACCAAGAAGCCCCAAAGCATGCTGGAATATAGACGGATCAGGCTTGCCTCGACCAAATGAACCTGAAATGACAACATGATCAAAGAAAGGAGCTAATTGAGGAACTCCATCCAGTTTCTCCTGTTGTAGATCAGGGGAGCCATTTGTCAGCAATAACAGCTTGTAATGTCCCTTCAATTGTTCTAAAATCTCGAACGTTTCTTCATATACATGTGGACGCGCGCGTCTTTCCGAAGCAAATTGGGTAGCCAGCTTTTCCGCCAACTTCTCATTATCTATCCCTAGTTGCTGGAGTCCTCTGCGCCATGATTCCTTTCGATAAACAGGGGCCAACTGTTCCAATTGGCGGAATTCAGGTTGCTCACCTGCTGTAAAATTCGCCCACAATCCTTCAAACGGATTAATGCCGATCATTTGAGTAAAACTAAAGGTTTCATAGGATTCATACAAAGCGCGTGCTTCCTTACGTACGGCTTCCTCCAGAGTTTTTGGATCAACGCCTGCTTCACGGGAGCCTGTTTGACACGCTGCATCAAATGCCTCTTCTACACTACGTTCATCCCACAAAAGGGTATCATCAAGATCAAACATTACCGCCTGAATCGTCATCTGAATTATCCACTCTCTTTCCACAGTATATGTACGCCTATTTGCTTGATTAAGCATTTGAATCGTTATGTGTGCCCATATTAAGCAAGCGGCCGCAGCATGTTATATGAAATAACATCATACGGCCTTTGTTACAGAGCTACAGGCTAAATCAGTTATTTCTTGTCTACCTGTATCTGATTGGATAGCGCAAACTTCTCAAGTCGCTCTGCAATGGCATCCGTGTCATAGCGACCTAATGATTTTGTGAAAATAAAATTACCACCCTTACCTTTTCTTTCAACGGTTACGTAACCCTTTTCAATCTTGATGGCTTTCATGTCCCCTGCCGTCATTGGACGTTTTCTACCACCTTTCAGCATATAGAGAGTATCCTTTCCCACTTTCAAATAAGGACGACGGATGAAAAAGATAACAGCCAGCATCAAGTACAGGCCGAATACAAGCCAATCCATCCCTCGCATACCGGTCTTAGTCAAAAAGTAACTCATAAGCATGTACAATACAGAAAGACCAGCCAGCATAATTGGCACAGTAATGTTACGGCCACGGAAAATATCCATTGTAGAACCTGCGCCGCTAATGGTTTGAATGCCTTGCTTTTTGCGCGATTTATTTAAATGCGCTGTGTTTTTGCGTACTTTTCTTTCAAATGATCGGGCCATCTCTCAATTCCTTCCCAGATATATTACATTAAAACAATTGCCTCAAAGCTGATCTATATAGATACCATAAAAGGTACCTAAAACAAAAGGCAAATTGCAGGCTTGGGCACTTTAACAACATTAATGCTTCAGCCCGTCATTTCCTTTCGATGTATCATCGTCCACAAATTCAATCGTCTCAAGCTGCTGCCGAAAATTACGGCGAATGTTACCTAAATAAATTTCCCGTAGATTGGCGCGCTCTGTGGCTTCCTCTTCCGTCAAACCCTCGGATTTTGCTTTGCGCGCTAATTCATTAATGCGCTGTACCAAGCTGTCTATATCCAAATTGTGTCCCCTCCATAAAAGCAAAGATATAATACACTTTGACATGTAGAAAAGAGCTTGTCAAGGCTCCCGTATTACGCTCCCTGACAAGCTCTAATAGTCTAAAGATCAGAAGTTAGGAAGCTTGAGTACCTGACCTACTTGCACTCCCCGATCCTCCAAACCGTTAATCCGCACAATTCCTTCTATATATACCCGTGTATCCATTCGTTCCGGTTTATGATTTGCGGCAATCTCCCACAACGTATCCCCAGGTTGTACGGTCAGTTTAGTCACTTCTTCCTTGGAAGCTGAAGGTGCCGCGAAAACTGTAAGTACACCTGCCCCTGCAATCCAAGCAACAATCACTATAATAAGAAGCTTAAGTAAAAGAGTATTGGTAATAATCTGCATAAAACGTGCCCTACCCTCTTTTCGAGTCTCCTGTAAATTTTCTAAATTCATCGGAAAAATACTTTGATAAGTGCTATATTTCATCATTGGCTGTGTCCTCCAAACGTTTGTTCTTATGTTTTCACAATATAACACGAACATTTGTTTTGTTCAATAGAAAAGAGAACAAAAGTTCGTAATTATTTTTAGGGATTATTTAGAACTTATGTTTGTACGAACGGAGGTTCTATGCTATAATTTTCCCAAACGTTACTAAATGGGGTTGATACGGTATGTCTAAGATTTCGAGCCGCCAGCAGGCCATTCTTGAATTTATCCGCAATGAAGTGCGTCTAAAGGGATACCCCCCTTCTGTACGCGAAATAGGCGAGGCTGTCGGATTAGCCTCCAGTTCTACGGTTCATGGTCATTTGGATCGTTTAGAGAAAAAAGGACTCATTCGCCGCGATCCTACAAAACCACGGGCTATTGAGTTACTCGGTCAAGACGAATCGGATAACAGCAACTTGATTAATTACTCCATTAGTCGTGTCCCCGTCGTCGGCAAAGTAACTGCTGGCCTTCCTATTACGGCGACAGAAAATATTGAAGATTACTTTCCTCTTCCCCAACACTTTGTTGGTGAGGATAAAATATTCATGTTATCTGTTGTAGGCGAAAGCATGATTGAAGCTGGTATTGCTAACGGAGACTATGTAATCGTACGTCAGCAGCAGACCGCTGATAATGGTGATATTGTTGTAGCTATGACAGATGAAGACGAAGCTACAGTTAAAACCTTCTACAAAGAAAAGGATCATATCCGGCTTCAACCTGAAAATCCAGCCTTTGAACCGCTTCGCCTGACACACGTCAGCATTTTGGGCAAGGTTGTAGGACTCTTCCGGGACTTCCACTGATTTCTCGTTCTTTCTGCCCCGTTATTCTATCCACTAATATAAAACCGGCTGCCTAGGGCAAGCCGGTTTTATATTGCTATTATGTTTATTATGTATCTCACAACTTTTTTTTCATTTCAGCAACCTATCCCTATTTTTTCTACTAAAAATCAGCCTCCTCATCTCAAATAATTCCCCACTGACCTTGAGCAGCTATACTGTCATGGGCAAAACTAATAGATCTTTCTTTATTTTAGATAAATATGGTATATTAATTACTTATAGCTCTGTAGGAGGAATTAAATGAAAAAAATTATAATTTCAGCGTTTGTTGTGATATTTATCGCCATAAGCTGTGTAGTTCCAACAATGGATCATTTGTATGCAAAAGAGAACTCCCACATAACAACCTACGACCGTATTAAGTATATACAAATACTTATCCATTTCAGGTATTTAGAAAAGCAACTCGAAGCTGTAATTTTCGAAAGAAATAATTATCCAGAAGACAGCCAAGAATATAAACAGCTCTCTGAACAACTGAATCATATTCTTGCTCAAGAGGCGTACTACGAGAAAAAACTTAACACTCTTAATAGTAAATAATTTTCATACTAACTGCCTATTATCTTTATCTACACTATTAGACTCATGCCGACCTGCCTATAACATTCTCCTGCAACGTAAAGTTGAAAAGGCGAAGACAGGTTCGCATGAGTTTTTTTATTAACCATTAGGAATATAGGTACTAGCTTCTTTTTGCTTTTAATAGATTTATGCTGATACATTACTATCACAATTGACATATGTATATAGCAGAACTAAGCAAAGGAGATATGCAGATGATCAGAAATAGAGTTAAAACGTATAAGCATCGCATCGGGAAAAACAGATATCTGGTCGTTAAAGTCTTTCAAGCCGCAGCTGCTAAAACAGGAAGCGGAAATGCACTAGCAACCAATGCCTTGAATATCAAAATTGCCAAGCGTAAGCATAAACGCCACTAAGATTTAACCGTACCTTCATTTCTTTGAAGGGAGGTGATAATATGAGCAGAAGACATTGCAGACGTGATTTGAGAAGAAGAAGATCAAACATCCGTTCCACTCAAAGAGCCATTGCGCGTGCAAGAGGTAACGCACTGGCTGTTAATCTGTTTAGCGTAAATGATAGACAACGCAGACGCTAATAATCGTTTTCAAGCAAAAGCGGGAAGAATTCTTCCTGCTTTTTTTGTGTTAAACGATACACCAACTCCTAAATTCCATAGAACTGCTAAATTCAGTTGCCTTCCTTTTAAATACCATCGACATATTCAACTATGCTTCCACTGGTTAAAACAGAAGCGAAATAGTACCCAGTCAAAGCAGCAGCATTCTTGACTCAAATACTTTGTGTACAACTGACCACACCTATAGCCCTCAAACTTGTTTCAGCTTTTTTCACTTAAGTATTCTGGCTGTAAATCCGTCCAGGGTTTGTACGCTGCTGCATTGTTTGCTCAATTTTTTATTTTTAAATTTTATAAGGCCCCACTTGCCCACCACCGTATTCCACAAGCTCCATCATATCCTACTCAACGGATGGACTACAGATGCTCTTATCTGACTTAATGCAGCTGAAAACAATTCGATATTCGATCAACTCTTCATATGTATGATTCATGTTGGTCACCTCGACAATTCATTCTGGATAAGCGCTAAAAATCCTTCTCTAAATAATCATCTCCTTACATGATTATTAGAAAGCTAATATCCGACACATAAAGATAAAATACAACAAACAAAGACAAGAAAAAAATTTCTCTTCACAACCAATGAACTATATACAAATACATTACACATGTATAACATTAAATACAAATACTAGAAAGGTGGTAACAATTTAATGAAAAAAGTATCTTTACTAGCATCAGTAGCAATGCTTATCTCATCTGTAGCTTTTGCTGCACCTTCTTTTGCAGATCAGGTCACAAGTGACACTTATAGTTCATTACAAGACTCAAATAGAAGTATAGAGTCTGTTACGCCTTTTGCTAATGTTGAATATGTCGTTACTGTAAATACGGCCAATCTCAAAGATGCTGGAACAGACTCGAACATCTCTATAACTCTGTATGGTTCTAATGGAGATTATGCTACCGCTACACTCAATGGTAGCTTTGAACAAGGAGATTCCGATACAACAAGAATCAGCACTAGTAACCTAGGTGACATCAGAAAAATTACTATTAGAACTGATGGATCTGGGTATAAACCAGGTTGGAAAATCGCTAATGTCAAAATATCTGGAAACGGGAAAACTTTCTCATTTGCAGGTCCTAACCGTTGGCTTGGTGACGGCGGTTCCGCAGATTCCGAAACACTTTTTCCATCCTAAAACAAATATTCATACAAAAGACTCTGTCGATATTTGGATAGAGTCTTTTAGTTTTGGATGAATAATCCTACTAAAATTGTATCGCCGTAATTATAACCCCATCTCAAGAATCAATTTTAAGAATAAACTCACTAATGGGAAAATGTTATGTAATTTTGCTATATAAACAAAAGCTAAGAAATGGCCGCTGGAAAAATATATTGAATCTACTAAGAAAATCATAGCTTTAAAAAGAATTCAAGCATCAAATCACAACACCTAATTTTTTCGATTTAGCATGTCTCTTTTAGTCTCAATACTTTTAAGTTGATCATGTACATTTTCGAATATTGGATTATTATTTCCATCTACCTGACTTAGCGTAGCTGCGAACAGTTCGGTATTCTACTTTACCAATTTGTACTTATGATCAACAGTTACATTACTCTCTTGTATTTTCACAATAATCTCATCCCCAATAGCCGCCAGTGAAAGCAATTAACCCTCAAGCCAATTCTCTTATCATAGGATACCTCCAAAGTATAATAAATCTTCTAAATACTATACTGAAAGATGTGTCAAAGTATCGTGCGTATTATCGCAAATAAAAGACTCATACCAGTTATTGTTGCAAACTAATAAAGCCCTATCTGAGATTAAATTTAGGTATTAGGAAGGATTGTACCCATTCAATGAAACATTCCCCTTCTTACAAAATACAATAAGCGCAAATCTATTATGGCAGGAAATCCACCAAGTATTCGCCAAAAGAGAAGCGAATACTGTAGCTATTGCCAAATAGCTTATGCGCTCATTGAGTTCAACTATTTGCCATCCATGAGTGAAGTGGTATTATCCAACAGTTCTTTTCACGAATTAAACCCAAAGTGATTTAGTGATGATAACTAAGAGAATAAAGAGCACTAAAATTGCCGCTGTAGAAGTCCATACACCGCCGCCACCTGCACCTTCATATGCACCCATGTCTTAAACCTCCTTTATTTGTCGTTCACCTTAATATATGTATAAATACGTTCAGTGATAGGGCATGCAGGTAAACAAAACAAAGGCTCACACCCAGATAAACCGGTAGAGCCTAATAATCTTTATAAAAGAATTAATTTCAAGATGATTACCAACAATATGAAGAGTGCCAAGACAGCAGCTATCGATGTCCAAATCTTCCCGGCCGTCTCTTCGTAACCTCTTTCTATTCCTCTCACACGTAACGCCTCCTTTGTTTACTCCACAGGCTATGCGAGGTCTTGTTTATGGGATGGACTTCTAGGAAAATAAAAACACTTTACCAGCGTACCCAGCAAGGTGCCACTGATGAAGAACTTTTACTATTGCCACAACTAAAGAACAACAAGAAGGACTCCTACAGCATTTAGCTGATAGAGTCCTTCTTTATATCTGCCTTAATTCAATTTAATTGCATTGAGTTATGGCTTCGAGTATATATTTTTCACTCCTCAAGACTCAATTAATGAATTCTACTATATTCCAAAACAATAAACATCCCGTCAGCGCATGCCAGTAGGGTATCACCCATTCTTTCGGATTATGCAACGGTTTGGTGATATTTCAAAAGAATTTATGTAAGGTCAAGCTACTCGCCTTACGATATTAAACGTTCTGTCCAGTTCCAAGTACCTTGGCTTGTTACTTTGATCTTATCCCCAACGATAAAAAAGGCCGTTTTTGTGGTGGAATCCCCGAAGAAGCCCTTGTACCACTCTTTGCCTGGCTAATCGATTAAACCCTTCGGCGCGTTCCAGTGCCACCCCACATATCTATATTTGCTCCTTCAAAAACTTCAAGAAAATTCCTCTTAACATTAGATGGCAAGTAGAACTAACGTTTCAGTTAGTTATAGGGTTCCCAGTTCGTATCGCGTATATCTTTATCTGAGGCTTTTCTCACAAACTCTATGCATTTTTCTTCGCAAGCGCCAAATACTTTATAATTTTGCTGGCCCTGTCTTAAAGATACTATGTTTGCCCCACCATCATAATCAGGATCTGCAAACTGAATACCATCATCTTCCCAAAAACAAATTTCACAAATATCATAGGTTCCAGGCGGTTCATCGTTTAAGGTTTTGTAACCACAGCAAGGACAAGTATATTTTCCCACCGCTATAAGACCTCTCCTTATTATGTATCTATTTTTTGTTCTGTCAGCCAGTTATGTGAGTCCTTCATTACTTGTAATTTAAGGAGATAGGAAGATCTCTTTCGGATAAATCGCTTTAAACATCAATATATCGGTCTGTATATCCTGTCTGTATCTGTATCAATCACATAACCAACCTCTGTGTCATCTTCAAAACGCAATCGATTAAAATTATGAAGTCGACAAAATATATCAGGTAAATCTCTAATATTAAGAGTTATCATTTTTGCTTGTATATACTTTTGATATAGTTCTTCTTGTGTGCATTGGTGACCAGTAATCAAATTTTGAAAAAAGTGACCTTCAATTTTAATAATCATAAAATCACCACTGGTGGTTAACCATTCTTTATAAATTTAGAATACTTACATAACAATTACTCAACTAAAGCGCATATTAACTTAACCTTAGTGAACAAATTAAAGCTCCCTTTCTAACACATTTGCTATGATAACTTCTATTTTTCTATTAATTTATTGAATATTTCTCTATCTTTGGAAGTAAAGTCGGAAATCCGTTTCTTTTGCTCGTACGTGTTGGTACTTGAATCCAATTTAATGAAGCCTTTTTCACCAACCACGTATACGATATTTTTTTCTATTTTATAAGACAGAACGTTATCAATCACTGAATTTGGAGCTTCAATTTGATGAGTGTATAGTATTGGAGGCTCACCGGCTCCTCCTCCTCTGTAAATCTGAAAAGTCCCATCTCCAAAAAACTCTAACGTATCTTTGCCATATGGGTACTTCCTGATTGTGTCGTCTCCAGAATTTGCCAGAAAAATTAAAGTAGTAGCTATAACTAGTAGAGAGATCAAAATGTAGATGTATCTGCGCTTCATCTGCACTTCACACCTCACTTCCAAGCCTTTTTTGTATCAGTTACTGTAACATAAGATGTATACTCATTGAGTGTTCCCCATGATTCCATTAAATTTGTTAGGTTGGCCGCAGCCCAACCGAGCTTGTTGTCCCCAGTAAACATTTGTTTAAAATTATATTCAAAATTATATTTATCATAATATATTGTAGTAATTTCCCATTGTCCTTTTACATATGTTCCATCTATTTTGTACTTCATTTTGTGAAAAGCGTTATACAAATCTCTGTCACTTTCAATTGCAATAGACCCCTCACTTGAAAAACTTTTAACTTTTTTGTCGTTAGCTTTTTGTACTGCTTTATCAATTACATACATATTATGTTCTTTGGATTTTTTAATTTGCTGCGCCTCATACGACCACTCATTAAAGTGTAAATGTCCTGGTTTGTAATCAAGGGAATGTTGAAGTAAATTGGCTGTGATGTCCCCGTACTTCTTTCGAGCTATAGGAACAGCTACTAATGTAAATGCTTTACGATCAGGAAAATGTATTACAGTGTCTGTCGAATCTTTTACCTTCTCTACGCCTCGTACCCAAGTCTTTTCTAGTTCTACCATAGGATTTTCAAACGGAAAAGTATTATTTCCTGCATACACTAACATATTCTTACTATATGCGCCTTCTAGTATTTTTTGCGAGACATCAGGCTGATCCTGTTCTCTTGTTTCCTTAAGTTCTAACTGAGGAGTGTACTGAATTTTTCCCAATTGATCTTCTTTTTGTTTTAAAACAAGTTCAAACTCAAGAATCTCTTTGCTGGTATCAATTTGTTCTTGATACTTATCTACATAAGCGTGTGTAAACGTAATATCACGGATCGCGTTTTCATTTCTCACGACTTGGATGTTACATTTTCGATAGTAGTCCTCACTATCAGGTTTATATTCTGCGTTTGCCCATGTGTACAGCATGTTGGAATTATCCGCATTGTATATAACTGAAGGAAGCGAATGAAGCGGAATTTTGCTTCGAATATGTAGCGAATGAGCCAAGTTTGTAGACTTAGCTGAAAGGTTTATGGAACTATTATTCTTATAAGTAAAGCCAGTGATCTCACCTTTTATAAACTCGATTGGTTCACCACCGGATTTACGTTCTATTCTTAATGAAATGCTCATTGAGATAATCTCCTCTATTAATTCAATCTATTTTCGCAGGAAAAATTTATGAAAAAATAATTTCCAAATATTAATATATACGAAAAATATTAAATAGTAAACATATTTTAACTTGGTAAAGGACGTAAAAAAGACCCGGTTACCTAGGGCCTTTTATGTACTTGCAGAAATAATATCCTCCAACTTAATCCAGCTAAAATCATCCTCACCGCGTGACAGCCGTACGTGAGTTGTAGGAATCTATTAGCGCTTGTTCGATTAGCTGCACTTCCTGATCATCCAACTCTGGCTTGCCGCGCCCTTGACGGTCTTTCATGAGCTTTAGATACGCTTCCTTATGTTCCAGTATGAAGATGCAGCTGCTTTCCCATAATCCATTACCTTCGAGTCTTTTTGACATGTATGTAGGCTCCTGATGTGTTATGCACAAATTATATTCTGAGTACAAAAAATAAACTCCAGATCATTGGAGGTTTAATAACGTATAATGCCTATTTCCAGACGAGGAAAATGTAATGATCTTTTGGTCACCATCCCAGCCCTCTATGATTACAATATAGAGCGCATATCGCTCTTGTTGTCCCCTTCTTCCCAAAGCCAGCAACCGCGCGCCTTTATGTCCACTACACTGCTACCTGTCTTTATCTCCAGTTCCATCATGTTGGGCACCCGTCTTCGCTCAGCAGAATTATTGTAGAGTATTGGAGTAGCGTTCGATATCAGGTAACAAAGCGTTCAACTTTTTTGTTACCCGGCGTTTCCGTATACTATACAGATCAGAACAATGAACGACGAAAGTGGACACAACTATTATGCAACAACAATAGCGGAATAGACGGTTGCCAAAGTTACACTAAACTTTTGCAGAAGTTTACGATGGCGCACGTAAAGCCATGGAAAGAATATGGGGGCGATATTCCTGAGCCAATAGGATAAGACAAGAACAGCAGTAAATTTAATGTGTGTATTCCTAAAAGCCTACTCGTCCATTGTCAAAAGGGGCTACTGCCGAAAATTCTCCCTTGAACCAGCATTGCCTTTACAAATTGAGCAAATGAGGGATTTACAATAAAGTTCGGACCTCCCCCCCATTAACCCAGCCTAAACAGACGCATCGCAGTTCGTGCCAACCTCAAACGGCAGGTCATTCACCCCATTGGTGCCAAGATGCCAAAGGCTGAGGATAGCTGCGAGTTCCCAAAAAACAGTGTTCAATAAAGCGTACAATCGCAGCACGTTAGTTACATTTAACTAATCAGGAAATTATCCAAGTAGGAGGAAATAACCATGGCATTTGAAGGTTATAGAGAAGACAAGCGAGAACATTGGTTTGACTGGCCATTCCCCTTGTCGGTATCAATACTGTATGTGGATGCGGATGTAGATCTAGATGTAGATGAAACAGAAACGAAATGGTACCTCATTGACGAACAAGAAAAACACTTGATCCGAATTAGGGATGAAAAACAAATTGAACTGCTTCATCACTGCATGTATGGAGTCTTGTTAAATGACGAGAAGATCAACTGGATTATTGATAAAAATGGCGGTAGATTTACCTATCATGATGGTGTGGAAGATTATATCAAATCCCAGAAAGAATACCTTGATACATTATAAGAGGCGTGAACAGTTAAAAGCTCTACCGACCAATTAAGGTTAGCAGAGCTTTTAAATTTATTTAGAATATTCACTTACTTCAAATGTTAGGATACGATCATATAGCATGTAATCCTTTCGGCTGCTGAATGGACCTTTATTATTATCGTGTTTATTAATGGCGTATGAAGCCGATCCAGAACCAGCCTGCTTGCCCTCATACCATGAGATAAAGTCATTGACCTCTTTCATGCTTAGGTCAAACTCCTTTTCCAAACCAGTTGTCATAGTAACCACCAGAATTGCACGGTCCCCAGTTGGTAGAGATGGATCAGTTGGTTCGGGAGTTGGTGCCGGCTCAGGTGTGGAACCGTCAATCTTCCCGAATATCTCTATAGTATTAACCGGAGAATTTGCCAATGTACTCTGACTTCCTCCAATAACGTAAATTTGTCCACCTAATGTTATAGCCCCTGCCCCACTTCTGGCTTGCTTTAAGCTAGCCTCAGGAGACCAGTTATTCTGTTCAAAATCAAAGGATTCTACTGTATTAAGTTCATAACTACGTCCACCTGCTTCAGTTTTTCCAGCAATAGCAAATATTTTATTGGAATAAATGACAGCTTGGGCCCCTCCACGTGCTGTCAAAAGATTGGGTTTAGTTGACCAGTTATCGTTATCAGGATCACATTCAAGAAATGTGTTTAGTGAGACATTTGAATTATTATCAATATGTCTACCTGCTACAAGATAGATTTTGTCCTTATGTACAACTGCAGAGGAACCATGAAGTGTATTCGGCATAGGTTTCTTCGTTGAACAGCTGTCGGAAGCCGGATCATATACTTGGACAGTAGCAACTGAACGCGTATTTGTTGTCATCCCACCAAACACATAAATCTTTCCCTTATACAAAACACTTGTCAACGAACCTAAAGCCAGCCTGCGGCATAGCTTTCCTAACACTCCATGTATCTGTCTGGGTATTGTAAACTTCAACATTATTTACTGAGGAGCCTCCTGTCCAGCTAAAGGCATTACCTGTATAGCCACCAATAACATAAATATCATTTCTATAAACAACGGAAGTTGCTGTAGAACGAGCCGTAGGCATGCTACTTCCTGAGGCCCATATATTATTTTTCGGATCATAAATTTGAACATCCTTATATGGGTTTGATTCTGAAGAACCACCGAAAATAAATATCTTGCCATTCAATTCAGAAACAGCACTTACCACCTTAGGATTTTCCATAGTCGTTTTAATCGACCATTCATCGCTTTCAGCTTCTGCTTTTACCTCTAAAGCTGACATATTCAAGAACACTATCACTACAATTAAAATGCTCCATAATGCTTTAATTTTACTTATCACTCGATCTCTTCCTAGCAATATATTGAACTATTACCAATATAAATCATTCTTAAAAACCTGTCTAAACATAAACTTGCTGATCTTTAAATATAATCTAAATATTTTCATATTTATTTTTTATTGGGTATAAAAAAGACTCAGCCAGTACCTGGTTGAGCCTTTCACATCTACTCTAATTCAAACTGGTCAACGAAAAATCTCTGCCGACCAGTTGTGGTTAGCAGAGATTTCTGTTTTATTTGAGCATTCACTTACCTCAAACGTTAAGGATTTTTTAATATTTAATTATAGCTGATCCTGCTTTAGCCCACTCTTTTGATTCTAATTGAATCCATCCATATACTTTTGAATCAGAGTTGATCTTTTGTTTTATCAGAGAAAGGTTCTCATAGCTACTGGAACCGTAAAGACTCCCTGTTTTTGGTGCAATTTTTACTGATAACGTATTTTCTATACTCGGTGTATTTTCATCACTTGTCCAGACCAAACGATTATAATAATTAGCATTAAAAGGATTTTCCAAACCATTAATTGAAAATTTCACTCTTTTCCCTGTAACTGATACATCTGTATATGCCGTGTCATCTTTAAATATTACTGATTGTGATAAAACTATTTCTTGATTTGTGAAATTTTTGTAAGTGTCAAGCGTTACAGTTGCTGCATCTGCAGAAGCTGACAACGGAGCAATAACTGAAAACAAGAGAGCGATTGTGGAAAAACATAAAGTAGCTTTCCTTCCTAATTTCATTCTCATTTTTTTGTCCTCTCCTTCTTTTAATACTCATTAATAAACATACAGCTTAATGACTGTCAAAGTAAGGGGAGCTTTGTCTGACATGAAAAATACACATTTGATTAAGTCTCCTTTTTCGCGTCCACTCTAAATTCAAACTGCTCACGAAAGAAATAAGATCCGTTAATCTTAATTAACTCCGGTGTAATCTTCTCCAACTGCGCCCGTAGTCCACAATATCTATCAAATCCTCACCCAACGGTTGTATTACACCAAAGCCACTAAACTTGGTGATATATACAAAAAAATTCAATAAACAATATTTTTCACCCTAACTAAAGAAAAGGGCATCAGTGTCTGATGCCCTTTCAATTTGCAGCAGTTTCAAAAATTTAAGATTATGCGGTCCATTACAGATAAAGTGATTATTTCTGAAAGTACTTTGTTCCATTACTCGCAATGACGTCTTTGTACCAATGAAAACTTTTCTTTCTAATTCTTCTAAGCGTGCCAGAACCGTCATTGTTTTTGTCCACATAGATGTAACCATACCGCTTCTTCATTTCGCCGGTACCGTTACTCACAAGATCAATCGGCCCCCAACTTGTGTACCCTATAATATCAACCCCATCTTTTATTGCTTCAGCAATCTCTGCAAAGTGAAGATCCAAATACGAGATGCGGTAATCGTCTTCAATGGTATCGTTGTCCATAAGAGTATCTTGCGCACCAAGTCCGTTCTCAACGATAAACAATGGTTTGTTGTACCTTTCATGCAACTGGTTGCAGGTAATACGCATGCCTTTTGGATCAATCGTCCATCCCCACTCGGAAGTTTCCAAGTAAGGATTGATTACGGAACCAAACACATTCCTATCCGTAAAATTTTTCAGAATTTCAGGATTAGCACTGGTACAACGGCTCGAATAATAGCTGAAACCGATGTAATCCACAGTATATGTCTTCAAAATCTCCAAATCTTCAGACTCAAGCTGTAGCTGAATTCCATTCTCGATGAAAAAGCGTTTGGCATAACCGGGATACTCCCCTTTGGACTGCACATCAATCAAGAAGTATGAATCACGCTCCATTTTCATTACTTCCCAGTAATCTTCCGGATTGCTACTGTATGGATACACATTTCCAGCCGCCAACATACATCCCATCATGGCGTTAGGAATAATTTCATGACAAGCCTTGACTGCTAGTGCACTTGCAACCAGTTCATGATGCGCTGCTTGATACAGAACTTGTTGTTTGTCCTCGCCTTCTTCAAAAATAATGCCCGCTCCTGTATAAGGAAGATGCAATAACATATTAATTTCATTGAATGTCATCCAGTATTTCACTTTATTTTTATAGCGTTCAAACAGTGTTTTAGAGTATTTTTCAAATAGTTTAATCATGATTCGGTTTTTCCAGCCGCCATACGTTTTCGCCAAGTTCACGGGTAAATCAAAGTGACAAATCGTAACGACAGGCTCAATATTGTACTTCAGAAGTTCATCAAACACGTCATCGTAAAATTGCAATCCTGCTTCATTTGGAGTTATATCGTCACCATTGGGAAAGATACGGGCCCAGGAGATCGACATCGAAATGATTTGAAACCCATTTCAGCAAAAAGCGCGATATCCTCTTTATAACGATGATAAAAATCGATAGCTTCATGTGAAGGATAAAACTCGCCTTCCTCGGGTACAAATGAATTTAAGTTGCCAGTCGAAACCTGATTACGTTTGGGCCCCGTCGGCATCAAATCAATGGTCGTCAGTCCCTTACCATCAGCCAGGTAAGCTCCCTCAATTTGATTCGCAGCTGTAGCTCCACCCCACAGAAAATTATCCGGGAATTTAGTGATTTCATTAAACATTTCCACGTACCTCCCTATTTTTTATACATATACTTTGATTAAATGTTCTTTTTCATTAACCATGTCATTTTTGGTCCCTACAATGACATCACCGACCTGAACACGATCACCATCCTTAACAAATGCATTGAAATGCTGACCTTTTAACTGAACCGTATCTTGTCCGATATGAATGAGTATTTCTACCCCGTCATCACTAATGAGACCAATGGCATGTTTAGTACGGTAAATCGTTTGTACAATGCCGTTCACTGGGGAAACGACACGTTCATTCGTGGGGCGGATGGCTATTCCTTTACCCATATGTTCCCCTGCAAAAGTCTCGTCTTTAATATCTTGGAGTCTAACAACAGTACCGGTCATCGGACTAACAATTTCAAATGGTTGGTCATTCAATTGACTTATGTTGGGAATGGGTTCTTGTTTGTCGCCCATATTTGTTGACATTGTTTCTGTTGGATCTTTAAAACCAATGAAGTAGATCAAGACAATTGATACGTCCCAGATGTTTCAGTAATCCAACCGAAAGACAAAAACAGTTCATTGAATCCTTTAATCATTCCTGTCGCAGCCATTCCGTTTTGGACAATCCTTCGTCCTTCAATTGAAAGCGCAATCGTGTTACACAATGAACAATGCTGGTAACGCTTTCAATACCGCCAACTCGAGACAAAATCTCCTTGGCCAACTGGTCATAGTTCATGAATACTCTTCCTCTCTGGCTGTGACTTTGCATCAAAATAACTGAATAGCTGCCCCGTGCATAGATCTTAGGCAACATCACCATGCTGGAAGTTTAGCGATCCAGGTTTTGCCCTGCGACGGTTAAATCCTGTAAGGCTGTGTTAGCGATTTCCGATTTGTCACAGCCCTCAAATTTTGTGAAAGTTAGCTGAAGGTACGTCTTTTCTGGCCAGAAATGGTATTGCCTGATTGAACAGTCACAATCCAGTTGATGTACAAGCTCCCTTTGCGGACAATAATAAAACACTCTTTTTTGAAAATGCAAGGTTTTTTTCTCTGGAATTTAACTTGTAGAGAGGAATTCACATGAACATTCTTACATTTCATATATGAAGTAATTTTGGCCCAAATATTTAAAAAATAATTTGGGCTTGATTGCTATTTAATCATATTACTTTGTATTTAACTGTTACTGTCGCTTTGACCTACTTTAGATTTCATCCTGATTCTCTCCGAATCAGATTATTGACAAGAACAAACCTTTGCTTTTATACTGATACCGAAATGAACGAAATACTAAAACCCGATGGATGTGGATTTTTCTAGAGAGTCATCTCTATTTTCGCCACACGAATGCCTTTACGCATTTGTGTGGCTTTTTTGTATTCAAAAAAGGAGGATTGTTCATGAAGTTGTGGCATTATGCAGTTATTGTTTTCTTGGGAGGTTGTTGTTACGGCATACTTTCCACATTTGTTAAACTGGCATATAGCGCTGGTTTTTCAACACCAGAGGTAACTGGTGTGCAGTATTTCTTTGGTGCAGTTTTGAGTTGGATGTTTGTAATTTTTGTAAAAAAGAAAAACCTTACGTACAAGCAGGTTACAAAACTCCTTCTATCCGGAATTCCATTTGGACTGACAGGTATGTTTTATTATCAATCGCTACAGACCATAAATGCTTCCCTAGCTATCGTCCTTTTATTTCAGTTTGTTTGGATTGGGACACTATACGAATGGGTTCTCCAGAAGAAAAAACCAACCAGGGGTAAACTTATCTCGATTGGAATACTGCTCATCGGCTCGGTTTTGGCGGCAAACATTTTTTCTCAAGGTGATCTCTCACTCTCGTGGCAAGGAACGATTTGGGGGCTATTGGCTGCTTCAACATTCGCTTTATTTGTTTTCCTCAGTGGTGCTGTTGCGAAAGAATCTTCGCCCACACTGAAAAGCGCCCTTCTTTCAACCGGAGCTGTTATTACTGTTTTTGTGGTATTTCCGCCAACCTTCTTATTTAACCTCGATGTGCTGGCAGGATTGAGTCCTTTTGGATTAGTCCTCGGGGTGTTCGGAGTTGTGCTGCCTCCGCTTTTGTACTCCATAGGTATGCCACATATTGGGTCAGGAATGGGTACAATTATGACTGCATCTGAATTACCCATGGCCGTTATTATGTCTTCTCTTGTATTAGGAGAATTTGTAGGCTGGTCTCAATGGATCGGTGTTATCATCATTTTATGTGGCATCGCATTTAGCAACATAAGACACAGAGGATCAAAACCACAGACTTTAGTGAAGAAGAACATAGCATAACAAGATATCTATAATTTTAATAGGTTAGATGGACAATGATTTCAGAATAAGATTTGAAGCATTTACAACGCTGTGTAAAATGCGGGGGCTTATAACGCTCATCCCAGATTTCAAAATCATAGTCTTAGAAGATTCACCCGCTCTGTTCAAACAAAAAAGGACCTATCGGTCCTTTTTGAATATATGGCTAAACCTGTTTTTCATGTTTGAAAGGTTAAATTTTTTTTCGCAGGATTAGATTCCTCAGTTTCAAATATAGCTCCCCAAATTTTCCAAACTCGTATGTTTTCTGTTTTTATTATCAAGCATAATCAAATTATCTTTAGGCTGGTTAAGCCCCTCTTTTAGACTCTTAGCCTCATTATAATGCTAAATGAAAGTTGCTTCGATGAAGTGAAGCTCGTTAAATATTCTGTTCTTGTCATTTTTGTAAACTTCAAAGATTTGTTCAATATTTGGAAAGTATACATCATCATTTTCTGTTAATTCGATAGTCCTTGGGATTCGCTTGTTTAAATCATGGATTGCTACAGGTATACGCCAGATCCATGTATTCCTGCCGATTCCGGTTTCTCTTTCTAAGAGAAGATAAGTTAGTTAATGCTCTAGAGGGAAAACGAGGCAAAGCAAAAGGGCCAGGCATCGGCAGACCTCGAACACGACCCGAATATCCGGAGGTCAAGCTGAAACGCCTCGAAGCGGAAAATGAAATGCTAAAAAAGCTCTTGCAAATGTGAACGGAGGAATGGATGCTGTACCCAAGAGTAAAAAGTTTGCGGTGATCCAAGAATTGCTTAGTAAGGGACATAGCATCGTACTACTATGGCAAGAAAGTAGCCTACGTTGTTTCTGGCAATCATCTGAACCGGGAGTTTAAGACTG
This sequence comes from Paenibacillus sp. FSL P2-0322, assembly GCF_037975315.1. Lineage (NCBI taxonomy): Bacteria > Bacillati > Bacillota > Bacilli > Caryophanales > Paenibacillaceae > Paenibacillus > Paenibacillus sp. FSL P2-0322. The sequence goes on from NZ_CP150243.1 coordinate 3,353,347, forward strand.
ACCAGCCGAATCAAAAGTGGGTAACGGACATCACTTACCTCATGTTCAATGGACAGAGACTCTACCTTTCCACGACTCAGGATCTTCTTAACAACGTAATGGTTGCCTACCAGATCAGCAGCAGAAAGATTTGAGCCTGGTGTTAGATACGGTGAAAAAGGCAAGAAAGCGACAGGACGCGCGAGGTGTTACTGCATAGCGACCAAGGATTTCAATATACCTCTCGCCTCAGCTCAACAGGTGGAGCATGCCATCCAGAAGTATATCCATTTCTACAACCATGAACGCTTTCATGAGAAACTAAACAACCTGACTCCTTATGAATACAGTACTCAGGCTGCTTAATTATTGCTTTTTGATAGCTGCCTGCTTGAAAGGGGTCACTTCATGATTGCGGATGCTTCTTAATTTACTTTGCGAAGAAACCAAGATCAGATAGCGACTTGATGCAATGCCTAAACTTTAGGCCAATCGACCTCGGCCCGTTCTTCTGTAGCTTCCCATTTTTCGCGACCAATCGAAAAAGAAAATTTATATTGATTGCCGCTCATGAGTTGTCGTTTCTGACGGATCAAAGCAATAGTTCCTATTTTGTCACAACAAAAAAAGAAGGTAGGAAAAGTTTCCTGACCTTCTTAGCATCCATATTTCTATGTCTGAATAATATCATTGCTTTTTACCATGTTACTACGGATTTTCCATTTTAACTTTAAAGATAGGCTTTGGAGTAGTGGTAATGTTTAATGGATCTTATTACTACCACTACGTTCTCTTGCCATGCTACACAATCCCCCCCATAAATACGTCTGCTTACTATGAGTGTAATTAGACAAACTGACGATATGAAATCGTACAGTCTTTTCTAAAGCGGCTACATATAATGTTCTATATATCATTAAGAATGGCTTAAATAGTCAACTTTAATATAGTAAGAGTAGTATTGGTAAAGTTATGAAGTTGGGCTGGGGTTGCATTTGCATTTACTAATTGAATAGTTGTAGGAACGACCCCTACAGTAATAATGACTTCTGCCGAAGTTGGTCCGCCACCGTTACCCGTGAAAGGTACTGGGGTAACAGGGAATCCATTTACGGTAAGGTTAAAGTCAGCATTGCCTTGGTTATGAATTGTAAAATCTATTAGATAGCTCCCCGTTTCGTTGATTGTTATCGTTGGAGATGGAGGAGTGAAAGTAAATGCACCACCAACATTAGCCAAAACTCCAGTAAAGGTAATTGGTGAGTTACCCGGAACTGTGTCGGTTCCCGTACCAGGATCTGCTCGGAAAACACTTAAGAAGTCTGATATCCCGGCGCCAGCAGGCCCTGCTGCCCCCGTTGCTCCTGCTGGTCCTACCGCCCCTACCGTTCCCGCTGGTCCTGCTGGTCCTATCGCTCCTGCCGGTCCCACTGGTCCTGCTGGACCTGTTGGTCCAGGAATTCCTTGAAAACCTTGTAGCCCTTGCTGGCCTTGAGCGCCTGGAACTCCCTGTGGACCCGGCAGTCCCTGTGGTCCCTGAGGTCCTTGAGGTCCTTGAGGTCCTTGAGGTCCTTGAGGTCCTTGAGGTCCTCGGATCCCTTTAACAATAACTTTCGGTAAAACTTTGACTTTTTTAACTACACATCTTCTAAATTTTCTCCGATGCATTTTCTTTTGCCAATAATAATGTCGAAACATATTTAATGATCACCTCCAAAGTCTAGTCAAAGTAGCTTATTGTGCAATTAACCAAAAAGATTGGGCTGTTGACTTCATCTTGGGAAAATAGGCATAGGTCTGACTCTATCGTGTTAGCATTATTACAGCTCATCCTTCTGAAGCTTATATCCAGTTCAATCAACCGATCCAGATTCTGCACTATCTGCATTTTTATATTTCTAGCCTGTAGGTCTTTGACCCACTGAGCTATACCAGCCTTAACAATCTTTCGGTACTATACCATTGATCAAGGATACCCTCTACGAACTCTATTTCGCGCTGTAGTAGTGTCTCTTGCTATTCGTTGTCTGTCCCATTGTCATTGGGGAGACGTTCACGCGTCTCCCTTTTTATTTATACTAGGCAGAATATACACAAACTTGTGAACCATCTGCGGTTACATTAATATAGTGAATGCTACGTTAAACAACGGTTTTATATATGGGGGAGAATAAATAACAATGGTTAACAAAGAAATATCTTCTGGTGACCAAAATTCTTGGACAGCATCTGATAAGATTCATACCGACCTGCTTGCCGCTAAAGTTTCAGTTTATAATCCATGCAATTTTAAATGTACTGGACCAATTCCAGAAAAACAAAACTCTGACTATGGGGCCTACTTCTTTAATTTAAATGCCCACTCTATACGATTCCGTATTGCAAAGACAACTCCAAAAAAGATCGGGCAATTTGTGACTATATATAAGAGAATTGGGGATGGACCAATACAACCCTATGACGTATCAGATCCAATCGACTTTTTGGTTATTAGTGCACGTAAAGACAGTAGCTTGGGGCAATTTGTATTCCCAAAATCCATTCTGATTAAACATAAAATATTATCTAACAAAGGTGAAGGTGGTAAAAGAGCAATACGTATTTATCCACCATGGGACACGCCTACAAGCCTCCAGGCTCAAAAAACTCAGACATGGCAGTTAAAGTATTTTCTTAACATACCTGTAAACGAACCAATAGACATTTCTCGTGCAAACGTACTTTACGATTTAGAATAATGTGTTGCAACATTAGAAAGACGTACCGGCTCCATGCCGGTTGCCAGCTGATATCGCATTTTAATCACATCACAAAATACCGGGTCCAGTTCCATGGTCCTGCAACAGCGGTCAAGCTAATCACAGGCCATAAGGGTAGAGCCGCTGCCGCCAAAGAAATTGACAACTACGCCACTAAGCTGGCTACTATTCATAATGGGAATAGCTAGTAGATCAAGGGGCATCTGAGTGGGGTGAACATACTTATTTACATTGCCCCGTGAAACTTCCCATACTGTCCTAGGCAGCGGTTCCTCAACAGGAAGACCAGCCTTCCATACCGTAGTCTGTGTTCCGATCACCGTATCGGGCTGGAGCCTTGCTTTTCAGATGAGCGTAAAAGATCGGCTCATGTTTAAAACGATACTGTGCCCAACCAAAGGAAGCAGCATTCATAGCATCCTCAAATTTTCTTTCTACAATAACAAAAGTATGTTTCTTAGTAGAAACAAAAGCCTGATGAACAAGTGTCATCAGGCTTTGCTAAAATCAGGACGGCTGCTTTGGTTTAAATAGAGAGCGGTATTATGGTAAAGAAATATTTGAAAAGTTAAAGACAGGAGAACATATTTATAAGGGTTTAACGTACATATTTTTAGAATATTAAAAAAAATATAAATCGCAAATATTGGATTTTGGTACACAACTTTATTGTATATCGCACAGGGGAAAATAATTGTAGTTGACTCGCTAGTACACAACTTTATTGTTCGAAGAAAACTCCATAAAATAAGTTTTAGACTGACCTTAGAAATTAGAACAGCGACAACCAAGGATGAAAAAATAAAGGTCCTAGACTGTCGCTGTTCCATTAAACTAACGTGTCCCGTTAGTTCAATACCAATCCCATTCCGAGTAATGGTGATTATTAGGCCCTGTTAGAGCCTCGCGAACGTGATGTAATCGACTTGGGCAGGCTCTGCCGATTCGATCCGAAGTGCCCGGTTGATCTGCCCCCGGTGATATTGCCCATGTAAGAGGACCTGCGACAGGATGTCCCGTACGGACGTTCGGAACGGAACCCCGCTCTGGTTCGCATAGTCGATCATCTCGTCCAACTCGGATTCCTCGAGCCCTTCGATATAGACGCGATATTGCTCGGCGTTTTCTTCGAACATCGTCCGGATCGCCTTCAGGTCTTCCACTTCCTCCCACAACGAATATTGCGTGCTGCCCTTGCCCTGCAATCGGCACAGCCAGACTCGTTCCGCGACCGCGACGTGCCGAACCAGCTTCAGAAGGTCCTTGTTCTTCGTCTCACTCTCCTCAAGCACGTCCAAGATGCGCCCGTCCGCCCAGTACAGGTGGTCCATCATGCACTTGATCGTCTTCATTTCGGTTCCCCCCTCTTCGTTTCATCGATTACTTGAACCTACTGTTATTCGTTAGTTTAATCATTTGAATGAACTAAAACAACCTTTTTTGGATGAATTCCTTGTTGCTGTAACACTTCCAAGGAGAAACGTACATTTTCAAAGGTATTAGTTGCTTTATCTTCTTTAAGTAATGATTCTGAAGGTACTCCTAACGCTACCCCGACATTTTTTAGAAACTCCCATTCGGCTGTTTCTACATGAGGGATCGTACCACCAGAAGGTAGAATAAATTGAGCGATACCGCTATGGTACAATGTTGCAACTCTTTCCATTAATTGAGGATGACTTGCTCCTGGGAATTAATATAATGTCTGACTGTTCCAACTCCGTTTCGAAAAACATAAAATCACTAATACAATCAAAGGGGAATGACATATGTAGAACTCCTCAGTATTAACACCCTGGAATCCGGTATTTTCGAAGTATTCAAAGACTATCCATTCGCTATTTGGTTAAATTTTCCTGCCCGTTAGCTTAATGAAGCATCGTCAGACTATTACTTTATTTTTCTGTCTAGAACTTTATTTTCTTCTGACACCTCAATAAAGACCGCAAAGGCTTAAGCCCTTACGGTCTAATTTACTTCTGGCACCCTAAGTCCGATTTCACCCTCCTTGTTGCGGCCCCGACCATAGTCAATAACCACAAAATCCAAAGTCCGATTAATTTTAAGACTGTTTGCTATATTTACAATCGCTCGTCGTCGTTTAACTGCAAATGTCGTGGCTGAGATACTAGGCACATCTTTTCTGTATCCCTTCTCCATATACTGCTGGGCCTTGAGGTATTTTTTACCGTCTATGAACAGCAGCTTAGCAGCAAGTCCCTCGTGTGGATCCCTCATGTTGTTTACGGCGAAGCGGACATTGTTTGTGATGAATTGATAGAATTTGTAATTCATATGCCGTTTGTCCTTTAGGATTACAACGTTTGCTGTTACACCTGCCGTTAACTCCTGACCTGACTCTCGTTTTGCAATTGCCCCCTCGGCGGAAAGTAACTCATACGCAGACATTCCGTTTTCAATCTACTGGAGAGCAAACTCATAGTTTTTGATCACCTCGATCATATCAACATACTTACTAAGAAGCCACTTTGTTTTTCGAATATCTTCCTGCTCAATGTCCGAAAAAAGTTTACCTGGATTATCTTTTGTGTATCAGAAGACTCATCTTCAAGACTATTAACTATACACATTTGATCGTCATTCATCGTTTATCATTCCTTTATATAATGTGATAATTTGGTGAAATCGTTATTTTTGGTAGATATATGTAAATCAAAACGCTATAATTACCTTACACCATAGTTTGCATACGAAGAAAACAAACTAAGGAGGCTTTACTTTTGAGAAAATCTATTATTGCTTTGGCTGCTGGCACAGTTCTTCTTGGGGCATTGTCTGTACCGTCTTTAGGTTTTGCAGAACAAGCCCCAACTTCAGCAAATATTTCTTCTCAGTCACCATATGATCCGCCTCAAGGGAACAAAAAATGGGTAAGTGGCATCAGAGGTGCAACAGTTAAAGAGGATATGAAATCGACAGTTCCAACTCAAAAATTTTACATGACAGGAGGATTTGGAGGAAATATTAATTTATATAAATGGCAACAAAAAGGCAACAACAAAGTATGCCCATTATATCAAGGCTACATTTACAAAATATTCCCTTAATAATAAAACTAACTTTAAAGTAAGCACTTTTTTTCATAGGTGCTTATTTTTTTCATCGTTATTATTTGCCATATTTAATCCTCACCTCGCTTGCCGGCACAGTCTCAATCAACATATACCTATCTACTTGTACTACACCTATAAACAACAGTACAGCAGCTAATATAGTGGTATATGCGCGTATCATGTGGCATCCTCCTTGACCGCCGCATTCGCAAACACTTTAGATAACTCGATATTAATACACACTTTGCCCTCTGCGTTCGGTGCATTAAAATAATCAGTCCACAGCTGGAAGGCTTTCATGAGTGACCCGTTTAGTCTGGCTATCTCTGCATCCTTTGTTGTATTAGGGATTCAGATTCCTTTTGAGTATCGACGAGTACCTTTATGTTTCCTTTCAATAATTTCATTTTCGGTGTTCGAAAAATACAACCGTTTTTCTATATTATCTGCCCAACTTTTTTCTTTTTCGGCTTCCAGTATCCAGTAAACCATTCGCTTTTCCCAGTCTGGTTTATCTGTCATTGTTGTTCCTCCCCCAGCATTCGTCGTCTTCATCGTCTCCTATAAGACGTTCTGAGCAGCACGGACATAGACGATTGTAACAATCCTCGTATCGCCAAGTAGCCCGCGATTCAGGAGAATCCATCGCTTTTCACTCACTATAGGTTAATCTTCATCGCGATTGTTTCCCGTCGTATGAGTACCACAGTGTATGCATTCTCCTGTCACCCAATCGTCGTCTTCGAAATTTCAGTTCTTCTTCTTTTCGATCAATCTCTATATGCAGTTCTGACCAAAAAAATCCTTCTGCCAAAATGCGAAAATCTTCTCCTTGCAAGTCTTCTGTGTCTTCTTGTTTTTCCTTTTCTGATTTGATCAAGTCCATGATCGAATATTCGTGTCCGTCTTGGAAGAAGCGACGCAGTCCGCTTCCTGCTCATTATTCACTACGATTTTCATCTATATATTCTCCCTTTGGTGCCGTGTGACCGACACCCTGTATAGGCTTAATATTCAAATCACGATATCTTATCCCATGTTCAATGGGGCTGCTGCCTAATTCTTCATGTTCATCATCACATTCCCGACAGCAAGCAAACTCCCCATCGTATAACCTGCCTGTAAGTTTTTCTCTAGCTTCGCTTATCGGCTTTCCGCAGTTGGCACATCTGGACTTACCATCTTGTTTAATAGCCGATATCGGCCACACATTCATATCTATCATCCTTCCAACGTTCCTGGGTGAGCGTATTGTATTGGTGGTTACTCCCTACCTCATCCACGTAAAACCGCTCTATGTAGCGTTTGAGGTGTATTACCTCACTGTGCTTATCGCTCATTATAGGTATATTTGTCTAATATCTATGTCAATCAGTTCTAATCCCCCTAATTCTTCTATTTCTTGTGGGGTTATGATCATATTGGGCTTTTCAGACCGAATCTGCGCTCCGATCTCACGCATTCTATTCCCTTCGTATTCTTCTAGATAAACCAACTGTCTCACCGCTACTGTTTCATACACTTTGTATTTACTCACGGGTTATCTCTCCTTTGGTATAGGGGATGCATTGTGTCTCTCTCCTTTATGGAAAGTTGCCCCTCCTTCTTGTCCCCTATGGGTTCAAAACTTTTTAATGCAATGCTCCAAAATACTTTCATGGCATTGGCTTTGTATAAACGGTCTTCGCATCTTCATATGTCAGGCGAAAATATGCACTTTTCTCATCCCGTCCGCCTCGTTTTGTAGCTAACCCTTTAGCAACAAGATCATTCCAAACCGATCGACCGTGTCACAGTAAAAATTGTTTTTTGTCGGCTTCTTGTTGTAAGTTAAGCCCCAAGCGTGCTCACATTCTCCAGCTGTTTCTCGCTAAGTTCCATCTTGTATCCTTCCTCTCTACTCTTCGGGGCCATTAATGACGCAATACACCGCATTAGCTTAGAGGCATATCTACCAAGCCCTCAACACTGAATATCTTCTGCATAAACTATCAAAAAGGAGATGAGATAATGACTAGATTGTTAGATGCTCGAACATCTCAAAATGCAAGCTATGGTAATACAATCTCAATTCCCTTGCCAGCCAATACTCCTGTAGCCATCGCAGAGCTTGGCTTAGACGTGACGGGCGCTGGGGAAAATATGCGTGTACAATTATCAGGGATTGCTGAGCTTTCATTTCCCACTACTCCACCATTTGACTCCGTTATTGCTATTTCTATTGTTAGAGGCACTCTCGACTCTCCTGTTGCTTACGCCCTTTACTCTGTTAGTGTCTCCGAGGCAAATCCCAACGCTGTGCAGGTCGTCACCATTAATGCTTCCGATTACAATGTCCCTCTACCACCATCAAATGAATTGGTGTATACCTTATATCTATTTTGCACAGCGGATGCCACCCGAATAGGAATAGAAAGTTTTAACGCGGTTGCCTATTCAGATTAAAATTACACCTTCAGATGGAGGGCAAAGCCCTCTTATTTTTCTTCTATCCGTTCTTGAGGGACGATACTTTCCATCTGTCGTTCTTTTTTGGTATAGTTTACTTAAAGGGGCTGATCCAATGGGATTCATGCTTATTTTTATTGCGATTATTTTTTTCTCGCTTGGTATTTTAAGTAAACGAAATCCCACTTGGGGATGGCGTGCAAACGAAGCCTGGAAGATCAAAGGTGACTCAGAACCAAGTGATGCTTACATTGATGACATGAAATTTAGAGGCTCTGTATCGATTCTCTTTGGGTTCTTCTTTTTAACATGTGGACTTTTGGTTATATTCCTGTAAGTTCTACTATCTGTTTTCAATCCTCAAATTACCCACATCCATAAGGCACTTGCTGTTTGGCGGCGACTCCCAAAATGTCACTGCTCACGTTTTCAAAAACAGAAATCTGTCTCTCATCCATAGCTTCCAGCAAACGAACTTCCTTAATCTTCAAAGACCGACTGCCGCTGTAGTAAGTAGTAAAAATCATTTTTCTCGCATAGTATTTACTCATCTAACCAGCCACCTATAAGGAAGAACAATGTAGAAACTCGACTCGTCACTTTGGAGTGTGAGTAGCTTAGAAGAGCCAGTATACCCGAGTGTAATGACTTCATTTTCTAAGACTTTCAAGGCATCCAACACATATTTGCATTCAACGTTAGTTTGAAATTTTTTCACAGCCGACGTTTATGCACACATCTCCAAAAAAATAGAGATGAATAGCATGGAGAAATATGAGTCTTTTACCGGGAGTCTACTTCAATAATATTTTTTTATGGGGAGATTGTGGGGAGAACTAATTAGTCTCAAATGACGGATGGATTACCCACATACAAAAAAATCCCTCAACGCTTAGAGCGCCAAGGGATTCCCATTTTAGTAAAGAGTCAGATATTGATCACGTTCCCATTGATGCACTTGGGTGCGATACATATCCCATTCAATTTCCTTAAGCTCATAGAAGTAGGCCAGAGCATGGTCGCCCAGTGCGTCAGAGATAACTTCGCTCCGAATAAGCTCAGACAAAGCTTCTTTCAAGTCTGCAGGCAGACTTGGAATGCCTTCTTCAATCCGCTCTTCCTCAGACATCACGTAAATGTTACGATCAATCGGAGCTGGCAGAGCCAACTGACGTTTGATACCATCCAAACCGGCTCTCAGCATCACTGCCAAGGCCAAATAAGGATTCGCCGCCGGGTCAGGGTTACGAACTTCGACGCGAGTGCTCAGACCACGAGATGCGGGAATCCGAATCATTGGACTGCGATTGCTTGCAGACCAAGCCACATAACAAGGCGCTTCATAACCTGGTACGAGACGTTTGTAGGAATTTACCGTTGGATTCGTGATCGCTGCCATTGCACGTGCATGTTTAAGAATACCAGCCATATAGTGGCGGGCCGTCTGGCTTAATCCGAGTTCATCCGTTTCATCATAAAATACATTTTCATTATCCTTAAACAAGGATTGATTGCAGTGCATACCGGAGCCATTTACACCAAACAAAGGTTTTGGCATAAAGGTAGCATGCAAACCATGCTGACGAGCAATCGTCTTAACAACGAGCTTGAACGTTTGAATCTGGTCGGCAGCTTTAATTGCATCTGCATATTTAAAGTCAATCTCATGCTGACCAGGTGCAACTTCATGATGAGATGCTTCAATTTCGAAGCCCATCTCTTCAAGCTTAAGTACAATTTCACGACGGCAGTTTTCACCCAGATCCATCGGAGCCAGGTCAAAATACCCGCCTTGGTCATTCAGTTCTGTAGTTGGCTCGCCTTTTTCATCCGTTTTGAACAAGAAGAATTCAGGCTCTGGTCCGACATTCATCGAAGTATATCCCAACTCTTCTGCTTCCTTAAGTACACGTTTCAAGATCCCCCGCGGGTCGCCTGCAAACGGAACTCCGTCCGGCTTGTAAATATCGCAGATCAAACGGGCTACACGATCCGAGGTTACCCAAGGGAATACAACCCAAGTGTCCAAATCCGGATATAAATACATATCAGATTCTTCAATACGCACATAACCTTCTATGGAAGAACCGTCAAACATCATTTTATTATCCAATGCTTTTTCCAGTTGACTAACCGGAATTTCAACGTTCTTAATAGTGCCCAGCAAATCTGTAAATTGCAAACGAATAAAACGAACATTTTCTTCTTTCGCAATCCGAAGGATATCTTCTCTGCTATAACTCACTCTAACCTCTCCCTTTCTGTAACCACTATATACGAATCGGTTGTTATATAAATTACTTAAATGATGAGACCGGGTTTTAAAGTAAAGCGACCTTATGCCAAGAGGTAAGTCAAAGCATTATCTCTTATTGAAGAACCGTGATAATTCGCCTTGGATCAGGGATACCTGTCCTGGTCTTTTGCCTGCAACAAGTTGTTGTTTCAGCAAGCGGTGAAGCTGAGTATCGGACATTTCACGGCGTTTGACTTCCGTATCTGCTGTAATAACCGTAGCTTCCTCCGATTCCTTGGTAACCGGATTCATGACTTGTTTAATTCCCGCAATGTTAACACCCTTCTCGATCAACGCCTTAATTTCAAGCAGACGCTCTACGTCATTAAAAGAAAAAAGACGTTGGTTTCCCGATGTACGGGCAGGAACTATCAAGTTATGCTGTTCATAATAACGAATCTGACGTGCTGACAAGTCCGTTAGCTTCATGACAATACCTATTGGAAATAAGGCCATATTTCTGCGAATTTCGTCGCCCATTTGTCATCAACCTTCCAGTGATCTATTATTCACCTTATTGTACATTTAGCTGATGCAAAGTGTCAATGACATGTTAGAAAAACTCACAATAATTTACGTTCTTTCATCGTTTGCAGAGCCATAAGCACTCCAAATTTAACATGAGAGTAGGTTAAGCCCCCTTGCATGTAACCAATATAAGGCTCACGAATCGGAGCATCTGCGGATAGTTCCAAACTTCCCCCTTGTATGAACGTACCTGCAGCCATGATAACTGGATGCTCATAACCCGGCATATCCCACGGCTCCGGCACCACATGGCTATCCACGGCAGCCGCACGCTGAATGCCCTGTACAAAAGCAATTAGATGCTCTGGTCCACTAAAAGAAATAGCCTGAATCAAATCTGTACGCTCTTCATGCCAGGCAGGTTTGGTCTCAAATCCCATCTCCTCAAAGACCGCAGCTGCGAATACGCTCCCTTTAACCGCTTGCCCAACCAGTGTTGGAGCAAGGAATAGTCCCTGAAATATGCCTCGTGTAGTACCTAGCATGGCACCTACTTCTCCACCGATTCCAGGTGCAGTTAATCGGTAGGATGCTAGCTCTACATACTTTTGTTTGCCGGAGATATATCCACCCGTTTCTGCAATGCCACCACCGGGATTTTTAATCAACGAACCTGCCATCAAATCGACACCTACCTGAGTAGGTTCCAGCTTCTCGGTAAATTCACCGTAGCAATTGTCAACAAAGACAATGACGTCAGGTTTTATTTCCTTCACACGTGCTGTCATTTCTTCAATATCTGCTACACTAAACGAAGCTCTCCAATCATAACCGCGTGAACGCTGAATACCGATCACTTTGGTATTGGCATGGATCGCAGCCTCCACCGCTTCCCAGTCCACTTTACCTTCCTCTGTCAGTGCGGTTTCTCCATAAGTAACACCAAAATCCTGCAAAGATCCTGTTCCATCGCCGGGCTTACCAATCACTTTGTGGAGGGTATCATAAGGTCTCCCAGTAATGTACAACAGTTCATCCCCTGGACGCAGCACACCAAATAAAGCAGTGGCAATTGTATGAGTACCCGAGGCAAAATGCGGACGCACCAACGCTGCCTCCGCACCGAACACATCCGCATAGACTTCTTCCAGCACCTCACGTCCCCGGTCATTGTAAGCATATCCCGTAGAACCCGCAAAGTGAAAATCGCTCACTTGCTTCCGCTGGAATGCCTGAATTACCTTCCACTGATTTGAATCTACAATATGATCTATGTGCTGTATACGTTCTTGTATTTTATGTTCTGCAGTTTCCTGAATTTTCTGAATTTCTGGACTAAAAACTACCATTTACCTTCTTGACCCTCTCTCTTACGCAGCCTTAAGCTATTCATGTTATATTATTGTTCACTTTGAACGATGAGCATTTTCATTTTATTGACCCAAAAACATCATTAGATGTTAACCTTCTGTGAACTCGCTAAGTGCATGACCGTACTTTTCGTACTCGCCTCTTTGAATCTCAACCTCATAAATGACATCATTGCCATCATACTCTGTCAGCAGTACATCTCCGATTCGATAAAGCACCGAGGTTAAATCTCCACGTTCCGCGGGAATGCGAAATCTCAGCGTATCCCCACTCAGATGCTCTTGAATCAGTTCACGAATGCGCAGCAAATCCCCTTCATCAAAAGCACTAATTTTCAAATAGCCCTCCCCAGAAGGAAGCATTTCCAGTTGCTCAGGGGTACAGGCATCTTTTTTGTTAAATAATACGATCTGAGGCTTGTCCGCAGCCCCTAGCTGCTGCAAGATCGTCTCTACAACTTTCATCTGTTCGTCTCGCATATCCGAGGAAGCGTCCACGACATGCAAAATGAGATGAGCCTCATTCGCCTCCTCCAAAGTAGCCCGGAAGGAAGCAACCAAATCATGAGGAAGATTTTGGATAAAACCAACTGTATCCGTAAGAATAATTTCTTTTCCACTCGGTAGCTCCATTGTTCTGGAGGTAGGATCCAGCGTCGCAAACAGTTGGTTCTCAATATATACATCGGCTGCTGTCAGTTGCTTCAACAGCGTCGATTTGCCCGCATTGGTATAGCCAACAAGTGCAACCTGAACAATACCGCTCTTTTGTCTGCGCTCCCTGTGCAAATACCGGTGACGAGTCACTTCCTCCAGTTGGCGTTTCAGATCACTGATTCGGTCACGAATATGACGACGGTCTGTCTCCAGCTTGCTTTCACCAGGACCACGTGTTCCGATTCCGCCACCGAGACGCGAGAGATTTTTGCCATGTCCAGACAAACGGGGGAGTAAATATGACAACTGCGCCAGTTCAACCTGAATAATACCTTCCCGTGTTTTTGCACGTTGAGCAAAAATGTCCAGAATCAACTGTGTCCGGTCAATAATTTTGAGATCCAGACTTTCTTCCAGATTCCGTACTTGGGCCCCCGAGAGCTCCTGATCAAAAATAGCTGTATTCGCTCCCAATTCTTCAGCAACTGCACGCAATTCCTCTACTTTTCCTTTGCCAATAAACCATTTTGAATCCTTGGCTTCCTTATTCTGTGTCAGGACGCTCAGTACTTCAACTCCCGCTGTCTCAGCCAATTTCACCAGCTCATCCAACGAGTATTCCGTATTGATGCCAGATCGTTTGACTTCATCCGTAATCAGACTGACCAGTACCGCCTTGTCCTGCATTTCAGTTTGTGTATCATGAGTGGAGTTCGCCATATTGTTTGCTCCTTTATTTTCATGTCAACTCTCGAACAGAGACCGACCTGATGTTCAGGCCGGCCCCCGTTCGATGTCATACCATTCGATGTGATTCAGATTCCTATTATCGCCTATCTTTTGTCCATTTTCAAATCCTCTGGACGCAGCGTCATCAATTCCTGCTTGCCGGGTTGCCCGCTCCGGTACTGATTGAGCAACCTGACAGCTTGGTGCCGAATCGCTTTTTCAATCACGTTACGAACATAGCGTGCATTACTAAATGCATGAAGACTGTCATTACGCTCGTTTAGCAAATGCTCCTTCATTTTAATTATGGACTGAGGCATGAGAATATAATCCCGCTCCTTGGCCATCATCTCGGAAATTTGGATAAGCTGATCTACAGTATAATCAGGAAAATCCAACTGGATTGGAAAGCGAGAAGGAAGACCAGGATTCGTTCGTAAAAAAAAGTCCATTTCTCCCGAGTATCCAGCGAGAATCAAAATAAATTGATTTTTTTGGTCTTCCATGGACTTTACCAAGGTATCAATCGCTTCTTTTCCAAAATCCTTTTCCCCTCCGCGTGCCAAACTGTAAGCCTCATCAATGAACAACACGCCGCCAAGAGATTTCTTTACCAGATCTCGCGTTTTCTGTGCAGTGTGCCCAATATACTCACCGACCAGATCAGCCCTCTCCACCTCAATCAGATGACCTTTGCTCAGTACCCCCATTTTTTGCAGCATTTTAGCGATAATGCGGGCTACTGTCGTTTTCCCCGTACCTGGATTTCCTTTGAAAATCATGTGATATACGTGTGCATTGCTCAACAATCCCGCATCCGTGCGCATATGGGCGATTTGCAAAAAGGCATATACCTCAAATACCAGGTCTTTGATGTTATCCAAGCCGACGAGATGATCGAGTTCTTTCTGAATTTCCTGATAAAGACTGAGATACTGCGGTAGCGCCTGTGACTTGGTTGAAGCCACTGCTTCCGTCTCGTCCACAGTCACCGAAGCTATCGGCTCCGGGCTACGCAGCACGACATTAATTTGTCTGGAAGGTCTCTCCTCCGACCGCTTGCCCGCGGCGATTCCCCGTCCGTTCATGCATCCATCACCTCAACATTTCTTCAGGCACAGCTTACCCTATTAATGTATTCGGCCTGGCATGTCCTTATTAGCATAAAAGCAACGGGAACGTGCACAAAGCCTTTTCTTAAATTCAGGCAACCCAAGTTTGAGCGCTGATCCACCACCGTTGCAGCGTCCATTTAGCGTATGCCAATACTTCTCTTGATTGATGAATTGGCATATTCAGCACTTTGGATTCCGTCAGAGCCATCTGAGGATGATCAAAATTCAAGAATTGAGCAATCTCCATCGCCCGAGGGCCATGATAGCTATGTGTAATGATCACGGTGGAGGTCCATCCATATTCCTTCATAATGCGCTGGCTATAGAGCAGATTTTCGTAAGTACTGGTCGCATGGTTTTCCAACACAATATGCTGTACAGAGACCCCTTTACCTACCAAATAGCGTTGCATGCCCTCAGCCTCCGTATACGGAAAATCTGGTTTATCCAGTCCCCCACTTACAATTAGACGCTGTACCGTCCCGTTGCGGTATAAGTGCAGGGCTTCTTCCAGCCTTTCCTTCAATCCAGGGCTGGGCTCAGCTCCCCACATAGAAGCACCTAGTACGATACCAATTTGCACTTGCTGGAGCGGAGTGGTAGAGGCAGCCGTATTCATGTTCCACACTCGGATACCTGCCCATACCAATCCGACCAAAATGAAAATCATCAAACAAAGTACAAGACGCTTGGATACCATAGATATTTTCTTAAGGCGACTCTGCCTGCTTTTCAACTCAGGACGTTTGGGTCCAGTGTCTTTAATCCACTGCAAAACTTTCACCGTTCTCTCTTGAAATCACCGTTGTGAAACCATTCTGCCCGGTGTTTCAGTGACATTTTAAAATAGGGGAACACGTGGGCATCTATCTGATGTAACACATCAGCCGCTGTACGGTTAGCCAATTCTGCCTCTTGCGTTGAGATATGCCCCCGTTGTAACGCCTCCTCCAATTCATCCTCATCCACTAGGAAGATTTCACCGTTTTTAAGCACCACAACATCTAAATACAAATCGTCAAACCAAGGGACTCCTTGATCGGTCACACCCTGATTTCGGCAGGTATCAATATACCATTCAACGATTTGCTCCCGATTATCAAACATAGCAGTCACCACGTAGTGCTCACCTTTTGGATAATATTGCAGCCAGGAATATCCTTTATCGGCTATGCAAAACGTATGACCACCGTAACTTTTCCATAACGGCTCCTTGAGACTCAAAATTGTATACAGGGTCACATATCCTGTAAACGCGTCACTTTCTACATACCGGCAAGCAAACTTGCGATTGGTGATTCTGCGCCAGTTGGCCCGGTCTCCGAATTTGCGCTTCATAAATGATGTTCCTCTCCAACATTGGTAAAACCAGCTTACCATATTTAAACTGTACACTCAAAAAGAACCCCTTTAAAACAGCAAAAAAGGTATTCTCAGACCAGTTCACGGACTGAGAATACCTTTGATTTGAAACAAATTCAACTTGCATAAAGCAATACTTGCTAATTCCGATTGTGACGTCCACGATTGGAGTTCGAATGACCGTTGGAATTGCCTTCTTGAGTCCCATCCGTTGTGACTTCAGTCGTAGATGCATCCGTGTTTTCTGGATTTACCATAGTATCTTCATCAGAAATACCTGCATCCGGTGTAGTAGTCTGACCATTTCCCTGATTAGTATCGTTTCCATTGCCGGAATTACCACTATTGTTACCTGTGCCTCCAGCACCATTCCCATTAGTATCCCCAGGAGATGCCGGAACCTGACCTAAGCCATTATTGTTATTGATACCGCCAGGAGTTGTATTTCCCTGATCTGTACCGTTTTGTCCGTCTGTAGCCCCGCCATTATCCGGTAAGGTTCCATTCTCGTTTGGATCAGTCCCTGGCTGTGGATCAACCGGAGTAGTCTCTGCCGGAATTTCCACACGGATCGTATTAGAAGCCTCGGATTCTTTACCATCCGCCCCATAAGCTACTACATAATATTCATACGTGTTTCCAGCTATAGGAGACGTGTCTTCACCACTCGTGCCCTTCATAGCCTCCATGATTGCCGCAAAGCCTGTATCGGAAGTCCCTTTGCGATACACGCGGTATTGTACATTATCCCCCGTAGCCGCAGTCCAAGATAACGATACAATTTGGGTGTCCTGACTATAAGACCCGCTCAGTCCGCTCGGAGCGGTAGCCTGAACCGGCTCTTCTGGCTTCTGCTCAACTGGTGGTTCATATCCCTTCGGCTCGCTGAATTGCGTAACCGGGTGTCCCTTGAGAGCTTCACCCATGACCCTTCCGAAAAAGGCTGCCGACTGCCCACTGTAGTTTCTCAGCATATGCTTGCTGTCCGGCTTGTCATAACCCATCCATACCGCTCCGGTATATTCCGGTGTATAACCGACAAACCAGATGTCCCGGTTACCACTGTTACCGCTAATCCCACTTTGGGTCGTACCCGTTTTACCAGCTACAGGCCAGTCAATACGTGCTTTGCGACCTGTACCGCTATTGACTACATTTTGCATCATTTGTGTCATTTCATAAGCCGTTTTTTCACTCATTACAGATTTAGTTTCCTCTTCATGAGTATAAACAACTTGATCATCACTATTGTTAATTTGCTTAATAGAATAAGCTTTTTGGAATTGTCCTTTATTAGCAAAAGCGCTGTACGCCTGCGCCATTTCAAGGGTATTCGTTCCTTTGCTTAATCCACCCAATGCGATAGCAAGTGAGTGATCATTTTTGTCCATCGGAATTCCTACGCTCTCGGCAAATTGAACCCCTTTTTCCACACCGATTTGATTCAGCAACCATACAGGCGGAATATTTTCAGATTTCGTAATGGCGTCGAGCATGCTGATGGTCGACGAGTAACCATGCAAGTTTTTCGGACTGTATCCGTTAAAACTCTGGCGTTCGTTACTCAAAGGGGTATCCATCGTAAACTTACCGGATTCAAGAGCTGGCGCATAGGCTACAATCGGCTTAAAGGCCGATCCTGGCTGTCTGCGGCTCTGTGTCGCACGATTGAAGGTTCCCTTTTTGTAATCCCGTCCGGGTGCCATCGCGGCAATTCCACCTGTCTGGTTGTTAATAATGACCATCGAGGCTTGAACAGGCTGATCGTCCGGACTTTTTTCGAACATGTCATCATCTGCCATCGCCTGATCCAGCGCATTTTGAGCCTGGGCATCCATTGTGGTATGAATTTTATAACCACCAATAATCAGATCATTACCGCTAACTCCTGGCAACGCATCCTCTGCCTCATCCATGACGTATTCCATAAAATTTTGATACTTTTGAACTTTTTCCGGCTGTTTGTAATCGTAATTTACAGCCTTGGCCTCTTCCATCTCCTGCTTTCCAATCATTCCCTGCTCAAACATCAGCTGGAGAACCACAGCACGCCGGGCCTTTGAGTTTTCTGGGTTACTAATCGGATTATACTTGGATGGCCCTTTTGGAATAGCTGCCAGTGTAGCGACCTGCCACAATTTTAATTTATTCAAATCCGTTTGCCCAAAATAGCCTTCCGACGCTGCCTTAATTCCAGAATACGAGCGTCCAAACCAAATCCGGTTCAGGTAGAGTGTAATAATTTCATCTTTAGTCAAATTCCGCTCCAGCGCCATTGCGATGGATACCTCTGTCGCTTTACGGAAAAAGGTTTTGTCACGTGTCAAAAACAAGTTTTTGGCCAGCTGCTGAGTCAGCGTACTGCCACCCTCCACTGCCGAACGGGCCACGATATCCTTAACGGCTGCCCGGCCGATAGACCAAATATCAACCCCTTGATGCTCCATAAAACGCTTATCCTCGGTTGCGATAAATGCTTTTTTGAGCAGCGGTGGAATTTCTTCACTTTTGACAGGATCGCTTTTTTGCACAGACAACTCACCCATGAGCACACCGTTGCGGTCATAAACCTTCGATGTCTCGTTCACTGTAATTTTGTCCTTGTTGGCTTTGTAAATTTTTTCGCCATTAACCATGACAAATAAGTATCCACCAAGTGCGCAAAATATGGCTAACGCCGCTGTAATAAATAGCGTCCACCCCACTCGCTTACCTGTTATTTTCTTTTTCTTGCCCTTCGGCTTCTCTTTAGATGTGTTTCTATTGCGATTGCCGGATCTGGACAATGAATCGTTTGGCATTCCCCTGACTCCCTTTCGCGAATAATCATATGATACCTAACATAAGCTTAAAGCTTGCTGTCGGCAGCATGAAAGTAAACGGAATGAAAAGAACAACCCTGATCAGGTTGCTCCCGGTCACATTCCTATACAGTTAGACGAGACGGGCGCCTGAAAAGTTTCATGAACCCGGGCGACCGTCAAGCCGTAATCAGTTATCGCTAGCGTTATCCTGTTGCTGTACAAGCGATACATTGCGTTGCGGTGTAAAGGTGGAGATGGCATGCTTGTAAATCAGCTGTTGCTTTCCATCCGAGTCGATAACAATCGTAAAATTGTCAAATGCTTTAATCGTCCCTCGCACCTGAAATCCATTGATGAGGTATACCGTTACAGGTATAGAATCCTTGCGCAATTGATTCAGAAACGTATCTTGGATATTAATGGACTTGTTCATTTTAGCCGTACCCCCAATAATCATTTGGATTGTTTTGAAGTATATTCAAGGTCTGTCCGGAACTTTCCTGCTATAATTTCGTGTATTCGGGCTGCATGAGCAGAAAAATTTCCGAAATCAGTGACATCTACCCACTGGATATCCTTCATATGGCGAAACCACGAGAGCTGTCGCTTCGCAAAATGACGCGTATCCCGTTTTAGCCAAGTCACCGCCTCTTCCAAAGACACTTCTCCCCGCAGGTAGGAGGATATCTCTTTATAGCCTAGACCTTGCATGGAGATGGCATCGCTTCGCACTCCCCGTTCCATTAAGGAGGTTACCTCAGCAACAAGCCCTTGATCGAGCATCCCGTCAATTCGGTCTTCAATACGTTTATATAGCATTTGCCTATCCATTGTCAAACCTACAATGCAGAGTTGGTAGGGAGATTCCTTTTTTTGACTGGCAAGTTGAGAGCTAAGTGTCGTTCCGCTAACATGGTAAATTTCCAGTGCCCGAACGACACGACGACGATCATTAGGATGCAAACGAAGTGCACTTTCGGGATCAACCGCCTGTAGTCGCGCATGAAGCGCCTCAGCTCCAAACTGTTCGGCATAGTCAAGCTGTTCCTGACGAAAAGCTTCGTCAGCCCCTACCTCGGAAAACTGGTATTCATAGCAGACTGATTCTACATATAAACCTGTTCCGCCTACGATAAACGGTAGCTTTCCTCTAGATTGAATATCAGGTATGAGACGACGACAGTCTTCCTGAAATTGGGCTACTGAATATGGGTATTCAGGCTCATGAATATCAATTAAATGGTGCTTGATTCCTTCCATTTCCTGTTCGGAAATTTTGGCGGTTCCAACGTCCATATGACGGTATACCTGCATGGAATCCCCGGAAATAATTTCTGCGTCAAATTGTCGAGCCATCTCGATGCTTAGTTTCGTCTTGCCAACCGCAGTCGGGCCAACAAGAACAAGTAGTTTAGGCTTAGGTGCCACTGTCAATATCAATCACTCCGTACACTGTTTTCGTTGTGCCCCGCTGCTCCACACGGAAGCCGAGACGGGCAAATTCCCCGCTACCCCGTTTTTCTTTTAATACAATTGTTTTTCGTGCAATCCGTTTCGCATGAATAATACTTTCCTCACTCAACGCGTCTGGGTTAGCCAACCCTCTCAATGGACCGATTGCGCTGGAATCGAGCAACGGATCACGGAACATGGGGTCAAAATAAATAATATCTATACTGCGATCCGGCAAACTACACAAATAGTCCAAATGATGACCAAAACGAACGTCAATGTTGGAAAAGGCCTGATCTACTTCAGCGTTGCCGGAACGGTAATGCCTCATTCCATCCTTGATTAAAGCATAGACGGGGAAAGAACTCTCCACAGCCGTGACTTGTCCAGAGCTTCCCGTTCCAATTGAAAATAGAAGAGAATCCGTACCAAGTCCTGCGGTGCAATCCAGCACAGTATCACCCGGGACGATCCGGGCAGCCGTCAACATCGGGTCAGGTTCACCCTTTAATACTCGTTTGGCGCGAATGAAGCCCATACTCGGGTGAAAAACCATCGGTGATTGTTCTGGACTAATCAGCCTCACTCCGCCCTGCACCAGAACCAACGCTTGACGGACTCTGTGAGCCGCAATTAGCTTAGCTACCGATATGCCACGACGAGGGGCATACAGCACCCCTAACTCGGCTGCAAGCAGCTTCGCTCGCTCCATAACCTCTGCCGAGGGGGAATCCCCTGTCGTGACCAGTAATTCGACTTGCTTCTCCCGTAGCCTCGACCGCTCTTCTTCTTCACGGTTTTCCCGATCCTGCAACATATATATACTCCCTTACATTACTCTTTTAAACAGCTTCTCTAAATCATATGTGGAAAAGGAAACCACAATAGGTCGCCCATGAGGGCAAGTATATGGTTGTTTGCATGCTGCCAAACGCTCTAGCAGCACGATAGCCTGTCGGTCAGTCAGCTTCTGGTTTGCTTTAATCGAAGCCCGGCAGGAGCACATGATTGAGGCTGCTTCCCGCAGCTTAGCAAGATCAATGGCTCTTTCCTCCAGCACCCATCCGGCCATTTCCTCAATGACATCCGCTTCTTCCCCTTGGGGAAGCCAGTACGGGTAAGAGCTGACACGGAAGGTTTGACCGCCAAAATGCTCCAAATACACCCCCGCCTGTTCAAACCAGTGCAGCCTTGTTTTCAACTTTTCCGTCTCGGAAGGCGTAAAATCCAGTGTAATTGGCAGTAGCAGTTCCTGCGATACTGACGCAGGATTGCCGAATTTTTCATAATAAAATTCATAATTCACCCGTTCATGCGCGGCATGTTGATCAATTAAATACAAGCCCTGGTCGTTCTGCGCAATCAGATATGTCCCATGGTGCTGACCGATTAAATTCAGTTCAGGAAAAGTGGGCAACTCTGGAGCTTCTCCCGACACCGCTGCCAATTGCTCGGCATCTAGGCGTTGCTGGCGCGGCTTCTGATCCGCGAAATGACGGGAATCCGTAGCGTGTCCCGCAATCGGCGGCATAGAAGATGGGTAAGCAGCAGAAGCAGCCGTTTCCTGTATCCCTCCACTGTATAAGGAAGATGTGCCTATTGCGGCACTATCTCCTTCGGACGACTGTACAGTCGCTCCATCAGGGAGCGGCACGTCCCCTCCAACTTCACTCCCGCTGTTTTCTTCTACAAAATCTGCATCCAGTTCATCATCACTAATACTTTTACCTGAAAGGTTGTTTGCCCGTCCAATGACTGAGAGGCTATCCCTGCTCGGACGTTGCTCACGCTCCTGGCTACCTCTGTTATTCTCTTCGTTTCTGTTCAAGTAATTGGATTGGCGCGGTACCTGGCTCTCCGGCGAAGTCACGGAAAGTGGCAGTGCTCCCCCCCGGTCTTTGCCGGAAGGAGCATCCCCTTCCGCACCATTTCCCTTCGAGAAGTGAAACTGCTCCTGCACAAACGAGCCACTGTCCTTGCCACCGATCTCGCGCTTGACTGCCTTCGGAATCAGCACTTGCTGCCCTAAAACAGCTTTTACCGAATCTTCAACCAGCTGAAACAGTTCAGCTTCTTTGCTGAACCTTACCTCCAGCTTGGCAGGATGAACGTTAACATCCACCAAAGAAGGATGCATTTCCAGTTGGATCACAGCCAGCGGAAAACGATTGATCGGCAACAAGGTATGATACGCCTTGAGCAACGCCTGATTGAGCCCGTAGCTTCGCACAAAACGTCCATTCACTACCGTCGAGATCGCATTTCGATTTGATCTCGTCCACTCTGGACGGCTGACATAGCCGCTAATTCGATAATCGAGGCTCTCTCCTTCCAGCAGCAGCATGGATTTCGCCGCAGAAGTTCCGTAAATAGCAGCAATCACCTGCAGCAAATCACCATTACCCAGCGTTTGCAGCAATGTATTGCCATTATGCCGCAATGTGAAGGCTACTTCTGGATGCGAAAGCGCCATTCGATACAATACATCCGAAATGTGTCCCAGCTCGGTCTGGATTGTTTTCATATATTTCAGCCGTGCAGGTGTATTATAAAACAGCTCCCGTACGGTAAAATCCGTCCCTTGTCTACTAGCAGCATCCTCGTGAAGCAACAGCTTACCGCCCTCAATCACTAATTTACGGGCACGTCCGTCATCTCCGGCTGCTGTAAGCAACTCTACTTTCGATACAGCCGCAATACTTGGCAACGCCTCTCCTCGGAAGCCGAGACTTGTGATCTGAAACAGGTCGCGACCATGTCCAATTTTGCTTGTCGCGTGCCGATAGAATGCCGTCTCCACATCTTCAGGCTCAATGCCACTTCCATTATCCGTCACCCGGATACTTTGCAGGCCGCCCTCTTCTACCCATACGTCCACCCGCGTACCGCCTGCATCAATCGCATTTTCCACCAGCTCCTTCACGACGGAGGCTGGACGTTCTACGACCTCACCGGCAGCAATCTGGTTCGCAATATGTTCATCCAGTACCCGAATTTTAGACATCCTTTTAACCTCCTCCTGACTTCAAAGTGTGATGAAAAATAAGAATAATGTCACTTATTTTAACTACAGGCCATTGGCCTTGTTTTTAAGATCATTTAATAGCTGCATTGCCTGTAAAGGAGTCATATTCATGACATCAGCATTTTTCACCTTGCGCAAAATTTGGCGCACAATCGGATTAGCCTCTACTGTCTCTGCGTGTGGCTTGGAGGCGGCAAGCTCCTGCTCTCCGAAAATGGACAGCTGTACCACTTCGGTTGCTCCTTGCTCCAACGTGCTGAAAGTTTCCACCGTCTGCAGAGTATCTTCTTTTACCAGGGTGGCCTGCTGTGATAAAGACTGAGCTGATGATGCAGTTTCTCCGCTTTCTCGCAATGTCTGGCCTGAATTATATTCGGTCAAAGAAGAAATATCTTCTGTCCCTGAAACTGTACGAAGATCAGTCCCTTCCTTCCCTCCTACTACTGTCTCGGTACCTGCCGTTACTTGAGCCGCTGCCTGTTCAAAACCATTCAGCAGTCCATTCGCTCGCTCAATAATGTTATTGGGCAAACCTGCAAGCCGAGCACAATAAATACCATAGCTACTGCTAGCCGCTCCCGGTATGAGCTTGCGCAAGAAATTCACCTTGTCGCCGCTTTCCTGCACAGCCATAGAGTAATTTCGCAGCGAAGACAGGCCTTGCTCCAAATGCGCCAGCTCATGGAAATGCGTGGATACCAGTGCCTTACAGCCGATCGTGTCATGGACAAATTCGATGACTGCCTGTGCAATTGCCATTCCTTCACTGGTGGACGTACCTCGTCCCAGTTCATCAATAATGATCAAGCTTCGCGGAGTTGCCTTGTCCGTCATTACTTGGATATCTGCCATTTCGACCATAAACGTACTCTGCCCGCCGATGAGATCATCCGCCGCGCCGATCCGTGTGAAAATGCGATCCAGCATTGGCACCTTGGCACGTGCAGCAGGGACAAAGCAGCCAATTTGAGCCATAATTGCAATAAGTGCAACCTGACGCATATACGTACTTTTCCCAGCCATGTTCGGCCCAGTGATAAGTAGAATATGCGCATCGGCTTCCTCCAACACCGTGCTGTTTGCGATAAAACCGCCATCTTTCATTACGGCTTCCACCACGGGATGGCGCCCCTGCTCGACTACGAAATCATATCCTGTAGTCAGCTCAGGTTTCACAAATCCCCGTTCCGAGCTAACCGAAGCCAGCGACTGATACACGTCAATTTCAGCAACTTGTTCTGCCAGCTTTTGCAAACGTGGAATTTCAGCGTTCAGTTTACTGCGAAGCTCGGTGAAAAGCGTGTACTCCAGATCAACCATTTTATCCTCGGCTTCCAGAATTAGAGATTCCTTTTCCTTCAACTCCGGTGTAATATACCGTTCCGCATTCGCTAGCGTCTGTTTGCGTTCATATCGACCTTCTGGTAATGAAGCCAAATTGGATTTGGTCACTTCGATATAATAACCAAATACTTTGTTGTATCCAATCTTAAGTGACCGAATGCCGGTTGCTGCACGTTCCTTGGCCTCTAGCTCAGCGATCCAACGCTTACCGTTCACACTCGCCTCGCGCAGTTCGTCCAGACGCTGATGGTAGCCTTCCTTAATAAGACCTCCATCCCTTACGGAAATCGGCGGTTCATCCGCCACCGCTTCCTCAATCAACGCACACAGGTCTGTACAGCTATCCAGCATTTGTGCAATTCGTCTCAGCGTCTTCGAAGGAGATTCAGCGCACAATTCGCGTAAAGACGGAATTCGGGCCAGCGACAGCTTGAGGGCGATCAGATCACGTGCATTAGCACTGCCAAAGGCGATCCGTCCAACCAGACGCTCCAGATCATAAATCTCTTTAAGCTGAGCACGTACATCCTCTCGGAAAATAAACTGGTGATATAGCTTGTCCACCGCCTCCAAGCGCTCCTCAATAAGACTGCTGCTCAACAACGGCTTGTCAATCCAACGACGCAACAGACGCGCTCCCATGGATGTCTCTGTGCGATCCAACAGCCACAGCAGCGAGCCTTTCTTGGAGCGTTCACGTACCGTCTCCACCAGTTCCAGATTCCGGCGGGTAAATGGATCCAGAATCATAAAATGGTTTGGCTCATATACCGAGATTTGGGTCAATTGGCCTAACGATCTTTTTTGCGTTTCATTCAAATAGGAAATCAGGCGCGATACGCACCGTCTACGTTCCTCCGTAAGCCTTGCCCATGTGGCTTCGCCAAATTGATCCCGAACCAGATCATCCTTGGATTTGTCCCAAGCCGTATACACAACGCGCCGTCCAACGGGGGACATACGGGATGTCACAAAATCGAGCAGATGACCATCCCCCAACATTTCGGAAGGCTCATAAATGTTAATTTCATCTAGTAGCCATTCTTTCGAATCAGGCACAGAGGTCACATACAATTCACCTGTTGACAAGTCGCACGCCGCAAGTGCCAGCATCCCGTCCGTCTCTGTGACACATACCATGTAGTTGTTGGATTTGTCGCCCAGCACCTTGCCTTCCATTACCGTACCCGGGGTCACAACGCGGACAATATCCCGCCGCACCATCCCCTTCGTAGCTGAGGCTTCCTCCATTTGCTCACATATAGCCACTTTATAACCCTTCTCAATGAGGCGCTGTATGTAATTTTCCGCTGAATGATAAGGCACGCCGCACATCGGAATTTTTTCCGTGGCGCCACCCTCACGACCCGTAAGTGTAATTTCCAGCTCCTTGGATGCAAGAATTGCATCATCGAAAAACATCTCGTAAAAATCTCCCAGACGGAAAAATAAAAATGCATCTTTAGCCTGCTCTTTTATGGATAAATACTGCTCAATCATCGGTGTATATTTGGACATACCGTTTACTAACCCCCACACTTTGTTCCGTTTAAACTTATAATTATCTCTCATTATATCAAAAATGACAGTCGATAACATGAAACCATTCCTGGTGTCGACACTTGATTTTACGTAAGCTTCCAATACGGGCGCAAATCCCGTGATTCATCCCACTGTTTCCCCTTGCGGAGGCTGTCCAGCAATGGCGCTACATAAGCTTCATATTGCGAGTATATTTCCAGTGAAACCATGTCCAAAATTAGAGGTTCCATATACTCCTTAAGGACAAGTTGATTTCCTTCATAAAAGGCTCTGTGAGCCTCCTCCTCACCCAGCGGCCTACGTTGCAAACGCGGATATTGAGAGGCAATGAGAAACGCCATTCCAATCACACCTTTCGCCAGCTGTGGCGAGATAAGAAAACTGGGCAGTGTACGATATTCAAAGCCTCCATACGACTGACGGCGAAAATCACCTAAATTGCCATAATGCGGTCTGCGCCGAGCCGCACGCTTGTCTTCCAGTAGCGCTAAAGGCAGTGCCAAATAGTTATCCAGTGCCCGTAGCAAGGCACCGTTTAGCGAAACCCCGCTGAAATGCAGATGTCCGCCCAGCGGAAAACCCGGTTGCGGCATCCCCCCTGCCTGCCAGATGAGTGTGCGGTCGGCAATGCGCCGGGCTGCTGTTGCAAAAGCTTGACGCAGGTGCTTCAGCAGATGGGCCGGATCTCCACTCGGCGCAGGGCGAAGCTCAGCGACTGGATACAGTGTTCGTCCTCGACGAGTAACAGCATCGCAGCCGGCTATGCCGAGACGACCCAAATATCTTGAGGCCGGAACGACCCGTCCCTCGGGCATACGAACCAGCACAAATTCAGGGTCCATTCCGATGAGCAGTCGATCTCTCCCTCGTTGCGCTGAAAGATTCTCACCCTCAACATCCCCTTCGCGCGCAGCAATTTCATATAGCGTGGCCAAACGTCTATCGTTCAGCCATGGCTGTGCTGAGATTTCGCGCACCTGACAGTTGCGCTCCCCCAGCGGCGTCAGTACCACCTCACCACTGTCCAAACCCAGGGTGTACAACGCACGTACAGCCAGCCGCTCCATCCGGACATAGAGCGGTGAGTGTTGATCCAGTTCAGACAGATCGTATGCGCGGACTTTGGATGGGCCTTCGATGGCACGTCTACGAATTTCCAACACTCGCAGTTGATGGATTTGCACCGCGTAGCCTATCGCAAAATCTGCTATACTGCTATCCATCCACTGCACCGCTATGCCTGAACGCTCCAGTCTACGCTTTTTTTCATCATTTGGCATCTGTCTGAAGCGTATGAGCGACTGTCCCGGCTGCTGCATCATATTCCCCCCTACGGACTACGTACGGATTTCAACCCACAATAACAAAAAAGGAGGGCCTTTGCCCCCTGCGCAGAATCAGCCGGCGCAAAGAGTAAAGCGGCCCTCTTTTTGGTTACTTCTGTCAGAGCTCGTCGTCAATGAGGTCGGGGTCGAGCTCCTCATAGTCCCCCTCTTCCGCTCCAAAATCAAAGTCTTTGTCAAAATCATCGCTGCTACCATTCGGGAATACTTCTACAACAATCTTCGTTTCCGCCACCAGCTCCACCGCAAATTCCCGCTCGACCCGGATCATTACGCTGCCACCTCCAGAAGACACACTGGCCTCGACGCAACTCGGCTCCTGTGTAGCTTCGGCGGATACTTCCACTGTAGACGCCCGGTGCTTCGGATCAAGATACGAGAGCGGCACATTTTCCACGTACGACACCGTTTCCTTGGCCACATCGGTCTGCGAGTTTTTATCGTATGAGTACCAAATATTGATATCATACGTCCCGACGACCTCAATGCCGTCCCCCGCCGCCACAGCTTCATACTGGTGGTTAATAATCCATGCCCCTAAAATGCTCGTCGGATTATTCGGCGGAGTTACGGTATGGGTTACGGTAGAGAATCTGCGACCTTTACCACAGATCGCTTTGGTAATAATCTCTCTACGATTTTTATGACTTAATGCCATTCTTGAACCTCCTCCATACAATCAATCATTCCATACATATGTATGCAGGTTGTGGGCGAATGTTGAGTGAATAGGCGAAAAGGAAAAAATATTATTTGTATAAGCATATGCCGCGATGGCTTGAACTCATGCACGCCAATGTGTTACATGCTGCTCAACGATCTGTAAAAATTCACTAAGAGCCGGGGATTTCCACTTTTTCGTGTGATAGGCGACCTGAGTAGCCACCTGCTGTTCACTGTCATCCCAGGTTAAACGCGCCATTTTACCTTCTCGCAGCTCGTTTTGTACCGTTACCAGCGGAAGCAGCGCGATACCCAATCCAGCCATGACACACTGCTTGATGGCTTCAATACTCCAAAATTCCAGGCTAGGGTCTGAAAAAATACCGTGTTTATTCAAATACTGCTCAAAAAGGATACGGTACGTACATCCTGCCTCCGTATGCAAAATGGTTTCGTCCTTCAAGTCAGCAGGATCTACCCGGGTATAGGTAACCAGCGAATGCTTAAGTGGAGCAACCAAGGCCATCGGCTCATGAATAAGCGTGGTGACATTCAGTTCTCTATCCTCCGTCTCAGGCTGAAGCAAAAAAGCCAAATCCAGCTCACCGGAGCGGATCAAATCGCGTAATTCCCAGCATTCACCGGGTTTAAGGACAATTTTAACCTTCGGATACCGTTCTCTGTACTCACGGATCAGACTCGGTAGACGAAAAGCGGCCAGAGACTCTGGTGCTCCTATTTTCAGCGTGCCTGCCAATTCCGTTTCTGAACGAAGCGCATCCTTGGCCATAGCATGCATCTTGGAAATTTCCTGCGCATAGGGCAGCAAACGTCGTCCAGCATCCGTCAGCATGATTTTTTTGCCAATGCGATCAAAAAGCGGCGTACCCAACTCTGCCTCCAGCGTTTGAATTTGAGCAGTGATACTCGACTGTGCATAATCCAGTATACGCGCTGCTCGCGTAAAACTGCCTGCCTCAACTACATTTAAAAAGGTAAACAAATGCCGCGATTCCATAATCCGCTCCTTCAATCGGTTTTTCCGATGCAAGCAATCGTTATATTCCGTTTTTCCGATAGATTGATTATCTGATAAGCTGGAGAAAATAACAAGAGAAAGAAGGCTTTTCTGCATGACAAATGAAAGTAAACTTCAATCCACCATTGGTCTTCCACAGGCCATTGCACTCTATATCGGAGCTGTACTGGGTTCGGGGATATTGATTGTGCCTGGACTTGCCGCCCAAATGGCGGGACCGGCATCGCTGCTGGCATGGGGCTTTATGACCCTGCTCATCCTGCCAATGGCACTTTCCATGGGTCTTCTATCCGCCAAATTTCCGAATGCGGGAGGGGTATCGCATTTTGTCACGTTGGCCTTTTCACCACGTGCTGGTGCTTATATCGGGTGGTTTTTTCTCATGTCGGTTCCGATTGGGGCACCTGTTGCCGCACTCACTGGAGCTGGCTATATGACCGCAGCCATGGGCTGGGGAGAGGAAAGCCGCATGATGTTAGCCGCTGCTATGTTGGCGGTGGGCCTGATCATCAATTGGATCGGCATGAAGGTCGCGGGACGTATTCAGATCGTAGTCGTCATAGCTATCGTTGCCGTCCTTATATTCGCTATTGCCGCAGCACTTCCTCAGATGGAAACAGTCCATTTCACCCCGTTTGTTCCACATGGCTGGCTCTCCGTCGGTCAAGCGGCCGCGATTCTGTTTTGGTGTTTTATCGGTTGGGAGGCCGTGTCCCATATGTCAGAGGAATTCACCAATCCCCAGCGGGCGGCCGTTAGAGGTGTGACCATTGCAGCCGTCATTGTTGGTTTGCTTTATTTCTTAACTGCGCTGGCTACTGTGGGCACACAAAGTTACCTTGCAGGGGATTCGGATGCTTCGCTCGTATGGGTGATTAGTCGGGCTATCGGGCCATGGGGCGCGATAATTGCAGGCTTGACGGGTATCTTTATTTGTACCGCTACTATTATTGCTTATGTTGGTGCCGCTTCACGTGTCGCTTATGCTTTATCCCGGCAAGGACAGGCCTTTCGCTGGATGGGCATGTTATCCCAACGATTCCATACCCCTATTGGGGGTATTGCTTTTCTTAGCGTCTGCTTCGTGATCATTATGGTGTTGTACGGTAGTGGTACTGTTTCACTCACTAACCTGATCCAGTTCCCGAACGCCACCTTTATTCTGACCTATTTAGGAGGTTGTGCAGCAGGAATTAAGCTTCTGCGTGGTAGTCGCTGGGGCGTTGCCATTAGTTGGATATCGTTCATCTTTACGGCGATCGTTTTCCCCTTTGTCGGATGGGCTATGCTGTACCCTTGCCTGATCACCGCTGTCTTATGGATCACAGACCGAATTCGGCACAAACGGACTTTCAGTCATCCGGCTTCTACCATCACTGAACAAGAAAAGGCTACTGTCCGTCATGGATAGTAGCCGCTCAAGGCCTTTTACTCTAATTTTTCACTGGAGTAGGGGCCTTGTCCTTTTTCGCAATTTTCAAATACTGATGAAGCTCATGTGTAAGCTGCAATAATGCCGAACGAATCTCAAATTCCTCCCGGGTTGCGGGAAGCTCCATTGCTTTAAATTCTTCACGAACCTGCTCCAGCAGCTTCTCAGTCTGTCCTGTATAATGTCCAGCCAAAACGTCATTGCTAAGCTGGTCGAACAGCTCGGCCAGAAGCTTGGCCTGCGGCATATGCTGATACATTTGTGCGATCAACTGCATCATGTTTTGGATCGAATCCAGCTGCTCTTTTCGCATATAAAAATACACATTCCAACCCTCTTGGGGACGAAGCATCTGATTTTCCAAGGAACGCCCCGCCTCAGTGACCCCTTTGGCTATCACGCTGTTCGCTTCAATAACTTCCTTGCCATCCCATATGTATGCTGGACTACGCAGCGTATTGGCCATATTTCTGAATATAACAGAAAATGTCCGATCCACTTCCTGCCGAATTTGTTGCATTGTATTATCAGAACCCGGCATATAGGCTAAATTGACAATCATCGCGGAACCCAGTCCAATCACTAGCAGAGCTAGCTGGGTCAGCAGTACCTCCATATCAATCACGCCGCCGCTGAATACACGAAAAACCACGACCGAGCCGGTGACGATCCCTTCTTTAAAGCCCACCCGTACAATGACTGGAAACGCCGTTAAAATATATAATGCTAGTACCCAATCATGAAATCCGAATACCACAAACAAAACACAAGCAAAAAGAAGCCCCACGACGGATGCAAAAAATCTCGCCGAAATGGTACGGAGACTTCTCTTGCGTGTGACATCCACCCCCAAAATCGCTAAAAGCCCTGCTGAGGTGGCTCCATGAATGCCAAAACCCTCCGCAATAAGTACGGCCATTAATGCGGCAATAGCCGTTTTAATCGTACGAAAGCCCATGAAAAAATTCTGTCCTCTCTAGATGAAATCTGTTTCCACATTTTCATAAATATTAAGTATTTCATTTTCATGGTACTTTATTTTCACGTTTTACACAAATGTTCAGAAATTTTATTATTACCGATGAGGACGACCGGAAAGCAGACGATGCTCCACATACACGACCGCCTGATACATCAGTGTAGCTACGACAGCAATGATCAACAAACTGGACATAACCAGCGTGAAATTGAACACCTGAAAACCATAGATAATCAAATAGCCTAAGCCGTTTTTGGCCACCAGAAATTCACCAACTATCACGCCAACCCATGCCATACCGACATTCACTTTCAGCGTAGAGACGATTGCAGGAAAGGATGCAGGTAAAATCACCTTTTGAAACGTATCTCGGCGTGATCCGCCAAACGTACGAACCACTTTGATCAGATTCGAATCAACTTCCTGAAAGCTGTTGTATACGACTAGTGTCGTAATAATGACCGTAATGGAGAGGGTTGTCATTAGGATAGCAGTAAATCCCGCCCCAAACATGACGATAAAAATTGGACCTAGCGCCACCTTAGGCATACTGTTGAACACGACCATATAGGGATCAAGCACCCTCGACAAAAACGGTGACCACCAAATAAGTACAGCCAGCAACGTACCTAACAGTGTACCGAGTAAAAACCCCGCCATCGTTTCTCCCACGGTGACACCTACATGTCCCCATAATTCACCACTGACCGCATCCTTACCGATCTGGGTGAAAATTTTGCTCGGATAGCTGAACAACAGTACATCAATCCACTTCAAACGGCCTGCAATTTCCCATAGCACAAACAAAAGCAGTAAAATAGCTGTCTGTACACCTGTCACTAACCATCGCTGCGAACGCCTGCTGCGTAAATACGCCTGATGTAGTCCTTGAATCCAACGTTGCTCAAGCTGATCCGCTTCGTCCTTCATACGTTAACTCACTCCTTTGCTCCCGAAGCCTCCAGTTCACCCCATATTTCATGAAAAAGCTCATTAAAACCCGGCTGCTCGCGTGCATAAAAAGGCTGAGCTTTTCGGATGCAATCCGGAATCTCGAAGGTACGTCGGACATGACCAGGATTTCGACCCATCACTATAATCCGGTCACTGACCGCAATGGCCTCGGCCAAATCATGTGTGACTAAAATAGCCGTCTTTCTCCGCTCGCGCAAGGTTTCCGCAATCAGATCTTCCAGCTGTAGCTTGGTTTGATAATCCAGCGCGGAGAAAGGCTCATCCAGCAGCAGCAGCCCCGGATTGGTCGCCAGCGTCCGTACCAGCGCCACGCGCTGACGCATTCCCCCAGACAGCTGGGACGGATGCAGATGCTCCTTCCCTCCTAGACCCATGCCTTCCAGCAACAGCCGTGTCCGCTCACGCGCAGCTTCATCCACTCTATTGCCTAGCTCCAAACCCAACAATGCGTTATCCATTATCGTCCGCCACGGGAACAGATAATCCTGCTGCAGCATGTAACCGACCTCTGGACTCGGACCACTTACCGGCTGACCTTGCAGCATGACTTGGCCTGCCGCTGGACGCAGTAGCCCCGCGATCATGGACAGGATCGTCGTTTTGCCGCAGCCGCTTGGACCAACCAAACTGACAAACTCCCCTGTCTCTACAGAAAAATCAATATTCTCAACCGCCAGCGAAGCTTCACGATCCGTTACATAGACATGCGTCACTTTCTCCATTCTCACCATCGGGATGGTCGCGTCCGAAGTGAGGCCACTCCGTTCCTCCATCATGACGAACCTCCAGCACCGACACCTGCATCCGTAGATTCAGTTGTGCTCTTTTTCACAGGCGGTTCAGTATTCCCGGTAGAGTTTGATGAAATCGCTTGTTGTGCAAAGCTTGGGTTCACTAGCTTATCTAGTACAACCGGACTTTTAAGCTCCCCTGCCGAGGTCATGACATCCTGTAAGTTCTTCCATTCCTTTTCCTCAATCATCGGGTTCAAAGCATAGGTACTCTGTTCCTTATATCGTTTGATACTACTCGTCAAAACAGCTAAATCTGTATCTTTAAAATAGGGCGTGATTGCTTCAGCAATCTGTTCAGGTGAATGCGTAGCAATCCACTGTTGTGCCCGATATACAGCATTTGTAAATTTCTGTGCAGCCTCGCTATTTGTGTTCAGGTAGCTTTGCTTAGCCATATATACCGTATACGGCAACTCGCCGCTCTCCACACCGATAGAGGCAACTACCCGTCCACGGCCTTCCTTTTCAAAAATAGATGCCTGTGGCTCAAACAGCTGCACATAATCCCCTGTACCGGAGCCGAAAGCAGAGGCAACATTAGCAAAATCAATATTTTGAATCAGCTTCAGATCCTTATGAGGATCAATGCCGTGTTTGCGAAGCGTAAATTCAAGTGACATTTGCGGCATTCCGCCCTTGCGTTGCCCCAAAAAGTTTTGTCCTTTCAGCTTTTCCCATTCAAAGCTATCCTGCGTTTGACGGGCAAATAAAAAGGTACCATCCTTCTGTGTCAGTTGGGCAAAATTAATGATAGGGTCCTCTGCTCCTTGCTGATACACATAAATAGATGTTTCCGCGCCGATGAGCGCGATATCTGCCTGATTGGACAATAACGCCGTCATCGCCTTGTCACCCCCGGGAATCGTTGCGAGTTGGACATCCAGTCCCTCCTGAGCAAACATCCCCTGGCTCAAGGCTACATACTGCGGCGCATAAAAGACCGTACGGGCTACCTCGCCCAGTCTGATCTCAATCGTCTGCTCCCCTCCTTTAGGGGTGCACCCACTGAGCAACAGTAATCCGAGTAGTGCCGCAGCCACCACAGCTTTGAAACGAGCGCCGTTTTTCATCCTTGTTCCCTCCCCACCTTTTTACATCGGTTGACTTCATATATTGTTATGCGACTGTCGTTATAATGGTTAATCGCACAAAAAAAACCCGCGTTCGCCTAGGAACGCGGGGTAGATGCATATATGATTATTTTATAGTTTCTAAATTACAGCTTGTATATGGAGGTATATTTCTCTTCCAGATAGTCGGCGAGATAATCCGGGTTCAGCTCCTCACCTGTAATGGCTACAATCAACTCGGATGGCGTCCGACTCTTGCCGTAACGGTAAATACGTTCGGTCAGCCATTGCTTGATCGGCTCAAGTTCCCCAGCAGCAATTAATTCATCCAGATTGGGCAACTCTTTGCGTAATGTCGCCAAAATTTGCGCTGCATACATATTGCCAAGCGAGTAGGAAGCAAAATAACCAAAATCACCACCGGACCAGTGAACGTCTTGAAGTACGCCCAGTCCGTCATTCGGTGGTAGAAGCCCCAGGTAGTCCTTATATTTCGCATTCCACACCTCGGGGAGACGCTTCACATCCAGCTTTTCATTAAACAGCATTTTTTCAATTTCATAACGGATAATGATATGTAAATTATATGTTAGCTCATCCGCTTCAATACGAATCAGTGAATTTTCCACACGGTTGACTGCCCGGTAGAATTGCTCTGCCGTAACCTTCGCCAAACGATCAGGAAAATGCTGTTGCAAATCATCGTAATACCGATCCCAAAAAGCACGACTGCGTCCGATTTTATTTTCCCACAAGCGCGACTGGGATTCATGAATCCCCATAGAGGTTCCTCCAGACAGTAGTGATCCTGCCAGCTCTGGAGCAATATTTTGTTCGTACAGCGCATGGCCTCCTTCATGCAACGAACTGAAAATAGCGCTGGTTACATCATCTTGCAGATAATGAGTTGTTATACGCACATCACCTGGATTTAATCCTGTTGCGAAAGGATGTACACTCTCATCCAAACGACCTGCGTCAAAGTCATACCCCATCTGTCCTAAAATGAACAGGCTGAACTTCTCCTGCTGCTTCACATCAAACACACCATCTAAAAAGCTCTTATCCGGCTGGTTCGATGAAGCCTGAATTTTAGACAATAGGGGCACAAGGCGCTTTTTGAGACGATCAAACACAGCATCCAGCTTTTCAACCGTCATCCCCGGCTCATATTGATCCAAAAGCGTGTCATACTCTG
Organism: Paenibacillus sp. FSL P2-0322; assembly: GCF_037975315.1. NCBI lineage: Bacteria > Bacillati > Bacillota > Bacilli > Caryophanales > Paenibacillaceae > Paenibacillus > Paenibacillus sp. FSL P2-0322. The sequence continues at coordinate 3,389,264 of NZ_CP150243.1, forward strand.
TATCCTTAACACCCCAGTAGCCGATAAACTCACGCTTCATGTCGACGATTTTAGACAAGTACGGTTCAAATCCGGCAAAATCGCTATGTTCCTTTGCGTCCTCCCACTTGCTCTCTGCCTGTGCTGCAAGAATGCTATACTCCCGATATCGGTCTGCCGGAACCGAACGATTCAGTTCATAATTTTTACGGCATTCCTCCACCAATCTGCGATCATTATCCTCCAGTTGCTTCAGCTTGTCTTCTGGGGCAAAAAATTGCAGCAATTGTCCCATTTCATCCGAGATCATCAGCTTGAACATTTCAGTGGACAGCATACCTAACGTCTCCGACCGAATGTCAACGCCCTTTCGCGGGGCACCAGTCCGTAAATCCCAGTGCAGCAGACCTACTGCTTCGCCATAACTACTAATTTTGTGTGCAAGCTCCTTTAAAGCCGTCAATTGATCCAACGTCTGTTGCGCCATATTTGAGGTCACCTCTTTAACTTAAAATGGTTAAAACTTTACAATACCTATACTTGATGATACTTATATTAAAAAGTATAATCAACACACAACATGTACGACCAGCTCCTAAGACCTGAAATAAACGTTGGGCTGTACATATCAAACTTTATAAGAATCTGGAGGGAACAATCGTGGATCACATCAAAGACATTTTAGAGTACAATCGTGTTTTCGTAGAAAACAAAGAATACGAGGCCTATAGAACGGGCAAGTTCCCCAATAAAAAAATGGTCATTATCACCTGTATGGATACACGGCTAACAGAGTTACTCCCTAAAGCCATGAACCTGCGTAATGGTGATGTGAAAATCATCAAAAATGCGGGTGCGATTATTTCACAGCCCTTTGGAAGCGTAATGCGCAGTGTACTAGTCGCCCTGTATGAGCTGGGAGCAGACGAAGTAGTGGTCGTGGGCCATTATGAATGCGGCATGGCTGCATTAAATGCAGACCACATGGTCAATGAAATGCTCGATCGCGGAATTTCTCAGGAAGTGCTGAATACATTAGAAAATTCAGGAATTAAGCTAAATAAATGGTTGAAAGGTTTTGACAACATTGAAGAAGGGGTAAAAACTACCGTGAAGCTTATTAAAAATCACCCGCTTCTCCCCCCTAATGCCCCCGTTCACGGCATGGTTATTCATCCAGATACAGGAGCGTTAACGCTTGTCGTTGACGGGAATGAACAGTAAATAGGATACGCTTCGGCAGAAAGTTACCAGGTAGTTTAAGCTCGTACATACGAGCTTAAACTACCTTTTTTATGAAAAAAAGCGCATATACGTGGAAAATGACAGGAGCCAATTTTGGCTAACCTGTGAACGACCTGTCTGAAAGTTGTCAAACCATACAGTTTCAGTGTACACTTTTCATGAAGCTGCAGAATACCTGCCGCAGTGCTGTTACAACCGTTACTATGATGGATGAAGGAGATAAGATCTATGAATTTACTATCGTATGGTCTGTTGGGGCTTCTCGCAAGAGAGGAATCCTCCGGCTATGATCTGATGTTGCGTATCCAGCCTTTTTGGCAGGCCAAGCACAGTCAGATCTATCCGCTACTGGCCCGTATGGAGGGCAAGGAACTACTAGCCTCCCGTTGGATTCAGCAGTCCGACAAGCCTGATAAGAAAATGTATACCATTACCGACAAGGGAATCCATATGCTTCAGCAATGGTCCCAGGAAGCGTTAGCTGCTCCGGTTACACGGGATGAATTAAGTCTTCGACTGTTCTGTCTTTGGTTGACAGACAAAAGTAGTGCCAATCGTATGCTGGAGGAACGCAAACGTCATTTTATTCAGAAAATCCAGCATCTAGAGGATATTCTGAACAACATTCCCGCAGAGAATTTACATTTTGGCAGTAAAAACTTTGGTGACTATATTTTAGTACAAAAAGGGCTTTTGAATGCTAAAGCAGGTCTGGAATGGTGCCAAATGGTTCTGCACATGCTGCTTGCCGGTGATGTCAGTGTGGACACTAATCCGTTTGCACTTAAGCCGCAAAGCTGAATGCTTTTGCTAATCCATGCATAGGATTTAAGGAACGTTATTATTTAATTTTTTAAAAATTAAAATTCTTTGAAACCCTTTTCCATGCCATTCGTATTACTAGTAAGCGGTTGTTTGACCTATAAAACAATTTACTAAGGGGGATTATATTTACATGAAAAAAACATTCACTTTGAAAAATATGATGATGCTGATGATGGCTTTTACCCTATTCATTGCTATGATCGCACCATCTACAGCTGACGCAAGGCGAGGCGGCGGGTTTAAATCCGGGCCTAAATCGTACCAATCTACACCAAGCAAGGCGAATGACAGCAATGGCATCAATAAGTCAGATAGCGGAACCAAGTCAGGGGCAACTGCTGGTAATACAAGCAGAACTGGTGGATTCCTTGGCGGTGGCGGCGGTTTCCTGAAAGGTATGATGCTGGGCGGATTGGCAGGTATGCTCTTCGGTGGATTGTTCGGCAACATGGGCGCATTGGGCAGCTTGCTTGGCCTTGCCGTTAACGTTCTCGCCATTTACGTCCTGATCATGGCCGGAGTAGGTATCTACCGTGCTATTAAAAATCGTCGCAGACCAGATGATTCCCGCGGAGGACGTTACTAAGCTATGATTTTGAGTATGGATGAGATTGTCAACGCTATTTGCTTGCATATGGCTGAACGCAAAGGTGTCCAGCCCACTGATGTGACAGTAGAATTAAGCTGGGAAGAGGATACAGGTTATTCAGCAGAAGTCCATGTACAGGGCCGCAGTCAATATCTGGTGGAAGCCAATATGATTGAAGCAATTCTGAGATACCTATATTCCGAATACAATATTCGTGCCTATCGCGAACAAATCAGATTGGATCTGGATGAAGAAATTACTGCTATTGTCCAAACTTGATTATTTCGCATAAGATCGTCACACAAACTTATTATAAAACAGAAGAACCGACCTTTGCTTGAGGGCAAAGGTCGGTTCTTTTTTGTTGCTCGTTTCTCTAATAGATCAAGGTGCTATAGTATTACATATAGACGTGGACGTCCCTTGCTATATGGATTCATTTGCTCTATGAATAGCCTGTCTGCCAAATGATGGAACCGGAGCTACCTGTACCCGCGGCACCCTTTCGAGCAAGCCGCGACCGTACATTTCCCGAAACGGCTGCTCCTCCATATGGATATAGCCGATATAGCAGCCGCATTCTTTCATCCGACACGGGCGCTTGCCGCTCAGACCTTCCAAGCCATCCCTGTACAGATGCCCAATTACACGTCGATCCTGATAGCAATGCTTTACACGTCCATCGCCTTGAACATAAAATACATCCTCTCCGGCACGACATGCTCGCCCCTGACTGCTGTAATCCTGCAAATTCCATTGGAAATAGGGGTCGATTACAGCCAATTCGTCCATCTCGGCATCCGTATAATAATGGGGGCGATCCTTGTAGGCGTTGATCCACAAATAAACATCCTTTGGAAGTTGCGATCGTAAGGAACGAATAGCCGGAAATGCCTGTCTTAACCCGACGGTACCGACACTATAGGAAATACCAAGTTCATATAGCTTTATAGCCTGCGATATAAAAACTTGCTCTTTCGTCTCTCCAGGGTGATATGTAGCCCACAGCGCAGCAGTCTCCGGGTTCAGTTCTTGCGTCCAATCCAGCTTAGTCGATAGATTCGTCTGTACCGCCACTTTTTCCACATGCGCCATGTGGGAAAACTCAATCATGGTCTTGCGATACCAGGAATGAATTAAGGCTTCTCCATACGGATTAAAAAAAATAGAGAGACGATGCCCCAAAGCGCCCTGTTCCCGTACCCAATCAGCAAAACGTTCCAACTGGGCCCGATCCTTGTTCAACGTTTCCCGACTATCAACGTTTTTACTGAACGGGCAGTAAGGACAAGCATAGTTGCAAGAGGTCAACGAACCACGATAATATAAGGTCGCTCTCATGCGCCTACATATCCTTCCATGCGCTCACGTACTGACGTGGAGATCATCCAGTCCCCAATCGCATCGGAATAGGCCATTCCTTCCTCTGTAAGTCGCAGCGTACCCTCCTCGACGACAGCCATACCAGATTCCAGCAGCAACGACATTCCTGTAAAATCGTCCGACAGGGATACACCGAAGCGCTCTGCATAGGCCGATAGCTCCAAACCTTCACGATGAAGAAGCGCCTTTAAGATAAAGCGTCGCTTACTCTCATCCACATTTAAAATAAAGCCGTAGTCAGCCAGATCATGACGTTCCGCAGCAACATAATCTGCGATAATACTACGCGTAGCTGCTGCACTAACACCATAACGGCTAGCATAGTGGACATTGCGTGTATAGGAGCGTGCACCACACCCCAGACCGGCCATACCTTCCTCCTGACAACTGTAGGGCAAAAGCTCTTTGCTGGATATACCATCATTTTTAGCAAAACGGCGCATAGAATATTGTACATATCCTGCCTGTTTGAGCCGTTCACGCGCCACTTCATACAAAGTAAGGCGAATATCATGATCCAGCCCGGTATAGCCTGGCTTTAAAATCGTATTTTCTCGAATATATAACGGGTAAAGAAAAATCTCTCCTGGCGAGTAAGACAGTGCTTCCTCTAAAGAATACAGCCAGGTTTCCACCGTTTGACCAGGCAGGCCATAGATCAGATCCACGTTCAGCAAAGGAAAGTTGTATTCCACCAGCCGCTCAAGTGCTTCTCTAACAAGTTTTGGCTTCTGAGGTCGGTATATGGCGGCACTTTCTGATTCCACAAAGCTCTGAATTCCCATGCTGACACGATCTGTCCCGCGGCGCTTGAGCACCTCCAACCTATCCTCAGTCACAGTATCAGGAGAGGTTTCCACCGAAATAGAAGCTCGTTTAGGGTCCAGTCCCATTATATTTTCCGCAATGTCAAACAAACGCTCCACCAAAGGAGCCTCCAGTAAGGTCGGTGTACCGCCGCCGATCGCAAAACGCGAAAAAGGCCGACGGCCCATAATTGGTGCCCATTGCTTGGCTTGTCTTTCTAGCGCATCCACATACTCCTTATGTACATCCAGACGCTTGTCCGGCAAAGTGAAGAGGTTACAAAATCCACAGCGAGCCGCGCAAAATGGAATATGCATATACAAAAAATAGCTTTCTAACTCCTCCTTCTCCCACAACTCCTGCAACGAGAGCGGTGTATCAAACGGGCGATAGGCCGTTTTATGTGGGTAAGAGTACAGATAGGAGCGATAGGGAGCTTCACGGATCGTGCGTGCCCATTCAACAGGAGTTTCAGGCCACTGAAACCTAGACGGTGTTAAGTTTGTATCTATCTCCTGGGCTGCCGCACCCGTTGGATGCGAGTGATTCAGATTCATGGCTTTCATTTCTGCTCCTTCCTCGCGCTGGATTGATTTCTTGATATTTTACCAGTGCAATCTATATTTCTATTTGCTCTATAATATAAATTCGCGGTAAGGCACATTCCAGACTACCTCATGCGCCAGACGATGTCCTTCATAGCCGTCTTCCCCATAAGCTGTACCATGATCGGAAAAAACCATACAAAACGTTTTGCCCCGATTTCGTAAGGCATCAAACAAACGTCCAAGTTCACCATCCACATACCGCAAGGCTGCCCGTTGAGACTCCACTGAATCTTTAGCAGAGCCCTTCACAAAATAATGATTTGGCCCATGAATCGCTGATACATTCAGAAACAAAAACAAGCGCTGCGACGGGTCTGTATTCCCCAACAGTTTCAGAGCATGATTCACCTGATTCTCCGTCGAACGGGGGTTGGTAACGCCAAAGTTCATACGCCAGTAGCTTTCTTGAAAATATCCAGGCAGCACCTTGGCAAGCTTATTTTTCTTCGTGAAAAAAATAACGCCGCCGATACAGATGGTCCGATAACCTTCACCCTCTAGCCCGGACACAATATCCGGGGCATCGAACAGCCAGGTATGTGGATGCGTACGCAGTCCCGTATCCTTTGTGTGAAACAGTCGGATATGTGAAGTCTTATCCGTATTCGCCGGAGTCGGCAAAAATCCGCCAAAAAAAGCATGATGTGCAGCATAGGTAAAGCTCCCCGGTGTATGGCGTTTTTCCCACGAGCCGGAGCCGCACAAATTGGGACAATTCTCTTCCTCCAGCTTTGCTACATCATAACGCAGGGTATCCAGCGTAATCATGACAATATCATGAGAGCCGACAATTTGGTTCATATCAGTCATATCTGTCTTTCCTTTCCCTAACCACGCTCCTATTAGCGAGGTGCTGCATTTCCCATTCATACGGATTCCAACCCTGATGTTCAACCCGGTACAGCAAATCACCGAACGGATTAACATCCAACACATAGGGACGACCCCCATGAGCCGGAACAAGCACATCCAGCCCAGCGACCATGGACGCCGGAAAAACACTCATAGCAGCTTTCGCAGTAAGCTGGACCGATTCCACCGTACTCTGTGGTAATCCGGCTTCCTTCAGCGAGAGCCGCTCATTACGCAAATGCAAATTGGTAATGGGGCTGTGGCTCAAACGCAAAACCGCATGGCAAGCTTCTGATCCGCACACGAGTTGACGCACATCATAAACACGCCCGTTCAGGGTCGCTTTGGGAATCCAGCGCTCCACATGTACCCCTTCCAGGCATAGCCAGTTAAGGATAGCATGAATGTCCTGCTTATTCGTATAACGACGTAATCGTCCGGCATTATAATACACGCGCTGTCCGTGTATGATTTCCGTTCCAATCGTGGTCACCGCCAGTTCCGCGTGTGTATGGGGATGTACCTGATAGGCCATGACACCAGAAGCACCGGACCCACAAAATATTTTCACAAATACGCGGTGAAACCCGCTCTCCTTCATTGCCGTGTGCAGATCATCAACATCACGAAATGCACCACCTGAAGATGCAAGTACTGGCGGGACCCTTATGTCTGCCTTGCCTAAATCGGTGCTACAACGCCGTTTGTCGAACATTACGGCCACTTCCGCCGGATCATTCATCCAGTGTGACGAGGGCCAGAGCAGAGGCACTTCATCCCGCAGCCAGGCCAGCAGACGGCAATAGCCCCGGAACCATTGTGCCGGGTGCCAAATACGACCGTGCTGCTCCTGCAGACGTCGCGCTTCTGCCGCCGCTATACCTGTGCCTTGTGTCCATTCGGGCCATGGCAACAGAGAATCGTCTCCCTCAACATCCGAGGCGCCCAGAGCAATCAACTCACGCTCTACCTCAAAGTTTTCGCCCGGTGCATCCAGACGAAGCAGCGGACCACTGTCCATCTGCCCCGCCAGTAACTGATCAATGCTCTCTTGCACAAAGGAACTACCATTCACGCTATTCCGCGTAGCTCGTGCAGCTATTCGCAACATTAGCTCGCTCAGACCTTGTTTCTGCCGAATAGCTTCCAGCACATTCTTATAGGAAACCTCCAGAGCGGGCGGAAGCTTTAATCTGCTTCGCGCCTCCTGCAGCCCGGTAGTTCGACGATTCCCCGGATTACCGAACAAGATAAACGGCTCGCTGACATTACAGTCTGACATCCTAACCATAGAGCCGCCTCACTTTAGATCATTTTAATTTTGAAAACAGTCCGTTTTAGAAATCCATTTAACAAATTACTCAGTCAGTGATGGATAGCGCCAATCATCTTCCTCATCCGCTTCTTGTTGATCTTCCACGTTCACAGATAGACCCGAGCTTTTCCAACGTTGCATCATTTCACTAGACATATAATGATAGCTCAAATCCAGATGCTTCAGCCCTTTTATACTTTCACTAGCCAGCAGCGCTTCTGCACCTTTATCAGACAACGTACCTTGTGAGAGATCCAGCACTTCCAGCTGTCCAATCACAGGGGCATTAGCTGCTGCAATTGCAATTTCATCCTGTATTTCACTATCTTTGAGTCCCAAGTATGTAAGTTTGGGAAAAGGATTGCTGTCCAAGAACGGCAAAATATCATTGAGGTTACCGTCAAAACCATAGTCCTCGACACCCAAATACAGTTCCAGCTTGCGCAGTTCAGGCAGTTCGGCATTACGTATTTGCTGAAGAACCCTCGCAGGCAGGCCACCACAGATAATAACCAATTCCTGAAGATGGCTATGACGAAGCGGCTCCAAGCTCAGGTCCTGGCTTCCTTTGATATGAAAGGACTCCAATGCTGGAAACGCTTCTAACAACGGGGACAGATTCGTCTGGTTAATCCATGAAACCTCACACTCATCATATTCCATATCACCAATAAACAGTTTGCGTATCTTAGGGAATTGATCTTTGAGCTTCACTAACACTGGGATAAAATCCTCTGGTGAACTTTCATAGGCGCCGCCCCAATCTCCAATGATGAGATCAGTAATTTGCGCGCTCTCCGGCTTGGCTGCCAGTTCCTCAATAGATTTAGCCATCGTTTGGCCATTCTCATAAGCTTCATAATCCACTACCAATTTCACTTCCATCTTACAATTCCTCCGATCGCTTGTCTGAGATCTCGTAAACTATCTATTTCCAATTTAGTCTATCCTATTCTACCAATGTTCGTCAAAAATAGTCCCGCTTCGACATCAATCCTATGTAAAATGTGCTCAATGAAATAAAAACAAGACAGCCCGCTAAGCAGGCTGTCTTGCATATTCACAATAAACTTCTACTATTATATAGTACGTGAGTTTAGAGCCAAATTATTGGCTAATTGTAATCGGTGAGTTATCGGACAGCAATGCCAGATTATTCACGATCACATTCTCCTCATTGCTCAAACCACTGGTAACGAGTGTTTGGGAACCTGCCGTCTGAACAGTCTTCACTTCCTTACGTTTCGCATGGTCTCCGTTTACAACATATACATATTCTTTACCTTGATCCTTTTGAACTGCCGCAGTAGGAACCACAATGCCTTCTTGTGCATTGGCAGCGACAAAGCTGATATCAGCCAACATACCGGATTTCAGTTTCGTGTCTGGATTCGCTACTGAGATTTTTACAGGATATCCTTTTCCACTTGCATCCAACGGGCTTACATTTTTAACTGTACCTGTTGTTACAATGTTGGAAGCTGCAACACGAACCTGTACCTTGTCACCTGCTTTTACATTGTTGATCTGTTCCGCTGGAACATAGATCAAAGTATTGACTGTACTCAGATTAGCGATGACCAGTGCAGGAGACTGAGCGGATACCATTTCGCCCACTTCTGCATTTTTCGTACCCACAATACCATTGATCGGTGATGTAACAACGGTGTCATCCAATGCATCCTGAGCAATGTTCACATTCAGCTGAGCCTGCTTAAAAGATTGTTGGCTGGACTCGATAACCGCAGTATTTTGAGATACTTTGAGCTGATTTTGCGCATTACTGTAACCGCTATTGGCATTACTATAGCTATTTTTTGCTGAATCATAGCTGTTGCGAGCTGTAGTTAGGGCCTTCTGCGCAGCTACCAACTGATCTTGCGCATTAGCCTGAGCATTTTGTGCATTATTGTAAGCCGCTTCCGCATTCACAACTGCTGTTTTGGCTTGTTCTAATTGTGCTTGGGTACTCGCACCTGCATCAAATAGACTTTGTGTACGTGTTACATTTTTCTGTGCATCTGCCAAAGCTTGCTGCGTTTGTTTCACCGTATTGGCTGCTGAGGAGACACCATGTGTTGCTTGTTCTACGGCTGTAGTGGCTTGATTAATAGCCCCCTGTGCCTGATTGATTGCGCTTTGGGATTGAATCACGCCGCTCTTGGACTGCACTAAGCCCGAGTTTGCTTGAACCATCGTAGATTCGTGGGATGCTTGAGCGGTGCTTACTCCGGCTGCTGCCGCAGCTGCTGCGGCGCGGGCTTTCGCAACATTATTCCGCATGTCCTTATCATCAAGCTTGAACAGTACTTGACCCTTTTTAACCTCGGTGCCAATATCCACAGGCAGTTCAACCACTTTGCCGCCCACTTTAGGCACGATGTTCACCGTCTCCGAAGGTGTTACGGTTCCTGTATAAATATTTCCCTGTCCGATAATTCCCTGCTGTGCTTGGCTGATTTTAACCGGAACGACCATATCCTGAGCCGCCCCGCTATTACTGGAGCAGCCTGCCAGCACTGCGCCGCCGAGCACTAAAGCCGCTAATGTACTTTCTACTCTCAATATTTTCATGATAATTCCCTTTCTTTCTGTCCGTGGAAATAATGTAAGCCATCCAGTCGTATTTTATAGTTCTTTGGTTATGCTTCCGGCTGTGTCTTTGCTTTCTTCCTCTGAATAAACAAAAAGATTAGTGGAATCGTGCAAAACAGCGGTATGGATGAAATGAGGAACGTATCCCCAATTCCTCTTGATGTAGCATCCAGTGTGATTAAACTACTTATGGATGACATCCATGAGCTGCCCAATGTCGCTTGTAGCGTATGAGCCGAGTCTGGTGTAATGGACTCCGAAATTTGCTGGGCATGAGCAGCCGAACGGCTTTGCATAATGGCGGTTAGCACCGCAATCGCCATAGATGCAGCCACAGTACGTACCAGATTGGACGCTGTAGACGCATTGGCTACCTTGCTCGGATGAACGGCATTCATGCCGACCGTGGACAATGGCATCATGCAAATACCAATTCCCAGACCCCGTAATGCCATTACGGTTTCCAACCAGGCATGCGAAGTATCTGGCGTAAGCTGGTGAAGATGATAGGTCATAAAGCTGGTTAGCGTCAGGCCCACAAGTCCCAAAGGCACAATGCCGAACTTATCGAACAGCTTCCCGGCAATAGGCATCATAGCCGCCATGGCAATGGCCTGTGGAATGAGGATAATACCGGTATCAATCGGTGACACACGCTGGATATTTTGCAAAAACAACGGTGTTAGGAACGTTCCTCCGTACATCCCCATCATGACCAGACTGGAAGCAATAACACTAATCGTATATTTTGAATTCTTGAATAATGAGATTTCAATTACCGCATTATCCTTCCCGCTTTCTACATAGATCAGAAAAACAAGTGCCCAGAAAGCAACAAACAGCAAGGATACAATTCCAAAAGAAGTCCAGCCATCACGCTGTCCGTTTGTCAGTGCGTACAAAAGTGTTCCGGCACAAGTTGCGGCCAGCAAAAAGCCCGGTAGATCAAACGGCTTCGGCTCTACTTTAGGCGGTTCTTTGATTAGAAGAATAACCATTAAAATTGCAAATAAAGCAACTGGCACACTGACAATAAACAAGAACCGCCAGTTAAACCACTCAATTAAATATCCGCTGAGCGTAGGCCCTACAGCCGGCGCTGCCATTGCGGCGATCCCCCATATACCAAGGGACATACCGATTTGTTCACGCGGCATAATTTTGTAAATAATCGTCATACTCAGCGGCATAATAACACCACCGCCCAGACCAGCCAGCACCCGTGCTGCGATCAGGGAAGAATCACTCCATGCAAAAATACATATTCCCGTTCCCAGCGAAAACACGCTGAGCGCAAGAATCAAAAACTTTTTGTATCCGAGGCGCTGCTCCATATATCCGGTAATCGGTACAATTACACCAGATGCAAGCGTGTAACCTGTAATAACCCACTGAATACGTGTCGTCGTAGATCCTAAATCCGTCGTCAATCTAGGAATGGCGACATTGATCAGACTGTTGTTCAGAATGGCGACAAAGGCGCCTAAAACGATAGCGAAAAAGGCAAGCCAGCGTTCTTTGGAAGAATCTGTCGAAGGAGCAGCAGCAATATCATTGGCAGCCACATGGACCCCTCCTTTTTAAGGTGTATGAATTTTTACTTCCACGTTCGTTCCAGGGATAAGCTTCATATCCTTCGGCTTGTTCACAGCAATCTCTACAGGCACACGCTGAGTCACCTTGTTAAAGTTACCACTTGTGTTCACTGCAGGAACGAGTGAGAACACGGCGTTGGAGGCTTCGCCCACTTTACGAACTTTACCCTGAATCACCTGGTCACCTGCTGCATCAAGCGTAATATCAACAAGCTGTCCTGGTTTAATACGGTTAATATCGGTTTCTTCAATGTTCGTGGATACGTACAAGCTGTTCATATCCACCATAGTTGCAACAGCACTACCCGGCGATCCGATTTCATGCTCTTTCGAATAAATCTTAATAACGGTTCCGTTGATCGGCGCGCGCAGTACGGACTTGCTGATCATACTCGCATCCAGCCCCGATACATCCTGCTCGGCAATCGGTTCGTTACGCTGAACAACATCTCCTTCTTCCACATCAATGTGGCTAATTTCTCCGGAGATTTGCGGCATTACCTTATATTGATCGGCTTGAATGCGCGCATCGTCACTTTTAACAAAGTGTGTTGCCTGATACCAATAATAGTAGCCAATAGCTCCACCGCTCAGAATGAGCAGTACAATGAGGATTGGCAATACAGTTTTCTTACTCACTTCTTCCACCCCTGTTGTCCAAAAAATTTTATTATTCAACGCTAATATTTTAAAATTGAAATATTAGGCCATTAAACCAAATAGAGAACGTAAATAAACACATGGCAACATTCCATGCAAAAGACAGGACTAACTTTATGTACATAGGACAATCTGATCCATGATCCACAAACCGTCTTTTTATATTTAAATATTTTCATATAACTATTGTACATTGAAATATTATAGATATATTTATCTATTCAGGCAACATAAATTTTCAGTTTTTTCATAATTTTTTTTCATAAAAAAGAGCCTTGTTTCCAAGGCTCTTTCACGAAAAGGGATAGTTTACAATTAAAGGGTTACACAGTAACGTTATGAGAAAGGCGTAGGTACAGCTGACCGTTGTTTGCAGTTTTTCGCCCCCTGCCCTTCCTTCGTGTTCCTATTCATTCTATTCCCTTGAGAAGCTTGCTTTTCCATGCAACCCCCGCAACGGCAGCGTTCTGTTGTCCCATGTACATACTCTTTGGAATCCCGTAATAGCAGCACGTAATCCAGAGATTGCTGTAAAGAAGAAGGTCCCGGAATGAAACGGACCTTCTTGCCTTCTAGCAGACAATATACCTCAATAAGCTGAGGAAGAGCTCCAAATGCATAATAACAAAATACATTTGTCATATGTTGGAACGTACTAATAACGTTAGGGTTATAGTCAACGATGTACTTTTGAATGAGCAGGGAATCTGCTTCTGCTGATAGTTGCCAAGCAGCCTGAACAATAAGCGAAATATTGACCTCTAACTCAGGCACAGACGTACAAAATTGTTCATACAGCATTACAGGTACCAGCAAGTCATTATTTAAGCCACAAATTTTTGACAACTCACCTGACACTTTATTTTTGACATCCCAATAATGGAACAAAGATTCAAAGCTGTCTGACTGCTTGGGCCACCATTTCTCCAGCACATACTGGACAGGGACTTCCCGCCGCACCTCTACTTCCATTCCAAAGTATTCGTTCAGCGCATGCCCTATTGCATATTGAACCCGTTGCCGCCAATTCCAACCCTCACGCCCTCTTTTCCTCTGTGATTGACGAATTGGCTGTGGAGTTCTCCACATCTCCTCAAGCTGATAGTCGTGCAGAAGAGGAAAGGCGCTTAAGCCATCGCTATTGCGCATACCTATCCCTCACTCTCTTCTCAGGACACCCCAATACCCGCCTGTGCAAATTGTCTTCCGTAAGCTCGGCAATTCTCCTTATCATCATCCAATGGATTAAATTCAATCTTCAGACTCTCCTGAATGACCGATGCGCCGCGTTCTTTGACTTTTTCCTCTACCAAGTCCACTGCGCCACAGAATTGCGTATAAGATGTATCTCCACTGCCAAATACTGCGGTCTTTTTACCAGACAAATCAAGCTCGTCTAGTTCCTCGTAAAAATCCAAAAATTCATCAGGAAGCTCACCATCTCCCCATGTATATACACCCAGTAGGAACCCGTCATATGCGAGCAGTTCTTGCGCGCTGCAATCATACGAAGCCTTCAACTCCGCCTCGTGCCCTGCCTGACGGACGCCCTCGGCGATCAATTCCGCGATTTCCTCTGTATTACCTGTCAAACTGGCATAAGCAATCATGATTTTACCCAAGTTCATCCCTCACCTTTATTTGAAATATGGGATGCTTTCACTCCCTGTTACTCAAATAATATTTGATAATGATTCTCATTGTCAAATGTTAATTTCAAAAACTAGCTTTAATCTTATGGAAATATACGCAAAACAGCCGCATTACATGCGGCTGTTGGCAGATAAACTCTATGGATAAACAAATTATTAGTTACAACATAGGTCATTACCTTATAATGCGTTCCGCCAACATGAATCCACGCTTCGGCAGAAGCTTCGAACGAAGGCTTCGTCTACCACAAAACGCTGGCTACAGGCAGTTTAGGCAGTTTGTGTTTAATTAAGTGGAACTTCAGCTGTGTTGATAAAAAATATTATGTACGTACAATCCATTCCGTCTTTCATTATTATGATAAAAAACGGATGGTTGTACGTACAAGTGGGATTGATTTCATTTTAATATGGAAGCGCTATAATTACAAGTGCATCCTAGAAAAAATATTTTGGACCATTTGACTACTTACTTATTTATGTAATCATTCGATTGTTGCTGAGGTTTGTTGTACAATAGACTCCATATGGGGATTTCTGTGCAGCTTGCTGCCTGAATCCTGAATTGACTGCTGAAGGATGGATTGTACATGTATGTAGCACAAGAATGGAAAGACTATGAAGTAATGGATACAGGCGGTGGTGAAAAACTGGAACGTTGGGGTGATATTGTCCTGCGTCGTCCCGATCCGCAAATCATATGGCCTTTGGCCCAGGAAACAGCCGAATGGCGTAATGTTCATGGACATTACCACCGTAGTTCCTCCGGTGGTGGCAACTGGGATATGAAAAAACCTATCCCCGAGCGCTGGACAATTAGCTATGGACCGCTTAAATTCCACATTAAACCGACCAGCTTCAAGCATACCGGTCTTTTTCCAGAGCAAGCAGCGAACTGGAGCTGGATGATGGATAAAATCAAAGGCGCAGGCAGACCAATTTCCGTACTGAACCTGTTTGCATACACGGGAGGAGCCACGACTGCTGCTGCGTATGCTGGAGCTAGTGTAGTTCACGTGGATGCCGCCAAAGGCATGGTGCAGTGGGCAAAGGAAAACGTTCAATTGTCCGGTCTGGCTGACCGTCCGGTACGCTTCATTACGGACGACGTATTCAAGTTCGTGCAACGAGAACAACGTCGGGGCAACCGTTATGATGCCATTATTATGGACCCTCCTTCTTACGGACGCGGACCAAACGGAGAAACTTGGAAGCTTGAAGAAAGCTTATACCCGTTTCTCGAATCCTGCATGAGCATTATTTCAGATCAACCGCTGTTCATGCTGATTAACTCTTATACTACAGGTATTTCGCCTACTGTATTGCGCAACATGCTGAGCATGACCATGCAACAAAAGTACGGCGGCCAAATTAGCGCTGGTGAAATTGGATTGCCGATCACACGCTCGGGATTGAATTTGCCTTGTGGTATTCTCGGACGCTGGGAGGCTTAAATTCCTCTTATGACTCAAAATGAACTTACCCGGCATGAGCATGCACAGCCGAATATTCCTGTCCTCTATGAGGACAATCATGTTTTGGCGGTTGTAAAGCCTGTCAATGTTCCAACGCAAGAGGATGCCAGTGGTGATCCTGATCTGTTGTCTTTACTCAAGGAAGATCTAAAAATTAGACACAATAAGCCTGGTAACGTTTTTTTGGGTTTAGTTCACAGACTGGATCGGCCTGTAGGTGGAGCCATGATTTTTGCTAAGACGTCCAAAGCTGCTTCTCGCCTGTCTGAGTCGGTTCGAAGTCGTCATTTTCACAAACTGTATACAGCAGTTCTGAATGGCGTTCCTACGGCCCCACAGGGCCGTCTAACCCATTATCTGCTAAAGGATAGCCGTACCAACACGGTTCAAGCGGTTCGGCCTGGCACGGCTGGTGCGAAGGAAGCCATTTTGGAGTACCGCATGATCGGACAAGCAGATGGACTCAGTCTCGTGCAGATTAAGTTGCACACCGGACGCTCACACCAAATTCGTGTGCAAATGCAGGCGATCGGCTGTCCCCTCTACGGTGACCAAAAATATGGCGGTAATCTGAGCCGGCCCGGTCAACAGCTCGCGCTCTGGTCCTTACTCGCTGGAGCACCGCATCCGGTTAGCAAGGACGATATGAGATTTCACTCGTTACCTCCAGTCCAATTTCCATGGAATGAATGGCCCCGGTCGCTTTATGAGAACATGATTACGTCTGAAATTTGAACCGGAAAGCCCTGCCCTATCTGGATATCAACATCTTCAACCCCATTTGCACAAAGAACCTGCAACGCATGTAAACAAACATGCATTGCAGGTTCTTTTTTTGCAGAAAATTAAATTAATGCGTCATCTCATCCTTTTATGACGAGGAAGCCACGGACTGTCCCTTCTTGCTGTTTACCAGCTGTTGACGGGGATGGGCGTTTTGTGCATTCGTATTTTTGATGAAAAACGCTAAAATCAGAGCGGCCACACTCAACACTGTTGCAATGATAAAAGCCGAGTTAATCCCATAAATTGTAGCTTGGTTGCCTGCAGCCAGCATCCCCGCTTTATCCGTCACGGTCAGTCCCTCAGATGTAACAATCGATGTCAAACGGTTGCTGCTCTGTGTTGACATCACTGTCACCAGAATTGCCGTCCCAATCGAGCCAGAAATCATACGCAGCGTGTTACTCATCGCCGTACCATGTGCATTCAATCGTTGCGGAAGCTGATTCAACCCGGCTGTTTGGATCGGCATCATCAGCAACGACATCCCGAACATCCGCACCGTATAATTGATTAACAGTGTCATATAGGTGGTTGTTTCGGTCAACCGTGTAAACTCCCAAGTCGTTATAGCCATGATCAGCAAGCCAATTACAGACAACCAGCGTGCTCCGATTCGGTCAAAAATAGCCCCCGTTACAGGAGACATGAGCCCCATCAGAATCGCTCCCGGTAACATTAGCATACCGGACTGGAGCGGTGTAAAACCCCGAATATTTTGCAAATAAATCGGAAGCAATATCATACCGGCGTACAAAGCCATCGTCACAATCACGTTAATGATTGTCGTCAAGCTGTACACATCGTATTTAAAGATACGGAACTCCAGCATAGGCTCATCTGCCTTCAGTTGGCGAACAATAAACAAAATAAGCGCAATAGTCCCAACGATAAGCGTAGACAGGACCGGAATACTTCCCCAACCCGATGTTCCTGCATCACTAAAGCCGTATAATATTCCACCGAAACCGAGCGTAGACAAAATGATGCCGGGAATGTCCAGCTTTGGCTTGGACTGCTCCGTTACATTTTTCAGAAAAATAAATCCGATCACAATCGAAATCACTGAAATCGGCAGGATGATCCAGAACAAAACCCGCCAGTCATAATGCTGTACTATATAACCGGATAAGGTTGGCCCAATGGCTGGAGCAAAACCCATCGCAATCCCCAAGGTTCCCATCGCCCGGCCACGACGCTCTATTGGGTAGATGTTCAAGATAACCACCATCATTAAGGGCATCATGATACCTGCTCCCGCGGCCTGAATAAGCCGACCGATCAGCAATATGCTGAAGCTTGGAGCTACAGCACATAACAGCGTGCCTATTGAAAAAATAGTCATCGCGCTAATAAACAATTTACGAGTGGAGAAACGGGCAATCAAGAACGCGGTCACCGGGATCAATACCCCATTCACGAGCATAAAGCCCGTACTAAGCCACTGAGCTATATTGGCATCTATATTCAAATCACTCATCATTTTCGGTAAAGCCACACTGATCAACGTCTGATTTAATATCGCTACAATCGCGCCAATCAACAGAGCGGCCACAATGGGTGCTCTGCGTACATTACCTGGTAGTGTCATTTGAGGACTGCTCAAGTTGATCCATTCCCTTCGGTGTTAATTTCATGATCATTTGTTTATGGATATCCAGAACCATCTCTAGCTGCTCCTTCGGGATGTCCAGAATGGGCAAGACGCGCTCCATCCACATGGCGTCTACTTTTTGCATGATATCTTTTCCTTCCGGCGTAAGCGTCAGCACTAAGGATCTACGGTCATGCTCATGCCGTCCGCGAGCAATATATCCCGCCTTGGTCAAGCGGTCAACTACCCCACTCATAGAGCTGCTTCCCACATGCGCTATGTCTGCCAGCTCGGATAATCCGATGTTGGGGCGTTTATTCAGAATTGCCAAAGCCATATGCTGAATGGCCGTCAGATCCAAATGCTGCTCCTCATTCCAGAAGGAATAAAATATCGTTTTGTTAACCTCCCTTACCGATTGAATAATCCGGTACACCTCAAGTCTGTCTTCCTCTCTATCACTCACTGGAACCATCCTTCTTTCTAATATCCAATTGACAATCCATATACATATACATATACTAGAAACTATTTGCATACGAAATGTTATTTATTCATAACTATTATTTTATCATCTCTTATGTAAATGTCAACATTCACCCAAATATCACCTATACTTCAACACAAAAAAGCGCGGTATGAATACCACGATAGGTATTTACATCCGCGCACTCCTACTTACCTTAAAATGATAATCTGCTGCGTACAGCTACTTTTCATGTAGCCGCCATTCTAGTTATTCTGCTCGCTCTATTGGTTCCTTTACTCCCTCAGCCTCACTTGTCATTACTGAAGTTTTCGCCTTCGTTGTAATTTTCCCCAACAAATAAACCAGCAAATTTTGATTGTGCTGAGAAATTCGGTTTAGTGCAGAACCCAGAAAATCATCCCGGATTCGCAATCCACGCTCTACTTCTTCTCTCCCTTGATCCGAGATAACAATCCATACAATTCTACGGTCCTTTACGTCTCTGAAACGGGTGACCAGTCGATTCCGCTCCATCCGATCCAGCAGCATCGTAACCGCGGCTGGTGTGGTGGCGAGATATGGGATTAGTTGAGACGGTTTCATACGGCCGTATTCGTTCAAAACCTCCAGCACCGTAAGTTGAGCTTCCGTTAGTGATGGAGCCAGCTGCTGCTCCATATGAACCTTATAATCCTTAGCCATTCTGGACCAGATTTTCGCAAATTCGGTCGTTTGCATTTTGCCTCACTCCTTTAAATAACAGGGTCAGTAAAAGCATCAAAGTTACCGTATGGGCCACCGTCCGGATTGTATTTCATCACATTAAATTTTCGCCATTCAGCCCCGGTTTCCTGCCGTTTTTGGAGCACGAAATGAAAAGGGGAAGGAAGTCTCACCTCGGTTTTGAAGGCTGGTCAGGGTTCGACAGCATGACGGCAAAAAGGTCCTCATTCGTGCCGGAATGGCACGAGAGGACCTCTCTTTTTCGAGCTAAAAAGCGCTTGACTTTCCTATTATTCTATGGACTGAGAAGCTTGCGGCTCACTACGCAGCAGCACATTCACAATTTCGTCCTTCTTCTCCACTGGAGCTAGCAGCTTGCCTGTATCCTTTCGGTCGGTCAAAGGAGCCTTTTCCGAAAGGAAGGACATCGTTTGTCCTTCTGCTGTGATTGCAAATAATTGAACAGCTTCACGGCAATAGAAGGCAGCCACGATTCGAGTTCCATTCGAACGTACTCGTTTGCCTTCCTTGAACTCAAAGGTGGTGATACCTTTGCCGCCTCTTCCCTGTGTAGGATAATCCAGCAGAAGCGTACGCTTACCATAACCGGACTCGGTCAGCACCAACACTTCTCCTTCATCCTCTTCTACCCACAACGCCGCGATAATTTCATCGCCTTCGGCTAGCTGTATACCTTTGACACCAGCCGAGACGCGCCCCATCGCATTAACCTCTTGCTCCTTGAAGCGTATACTCATACCCGCGCGGGTAATCAGCATAATATCCCGGGTACCCTCGCTTAACGTTACCGATAACACCTCATCGTCCCCTGCTACTTTGCAGGCGGCTACGGCACTGGAACGTTTTGTAGCATATTCTTTCAATTCTGTACGCTTTACTTGGCCCTTCTTTGTTACAAATACCAGGCTTTTGCCAATTTCCTCGATGTTTTTGAGCGGGATGACACTTACGATACGATCTTCCTTCGATAACGGAATGACGTTGACAATTGGAGTGCCCGGCTCTTTCCACTTATACTCTGGCACCTGATGTACAGGTAATAAAAAGTATTGTCCGCGCTGGGTGAAGACGAGCAATATGTCCAGCGTATTCACATCAAGCAATTGGGTAACGTAATCCCCTTCTTTAACACCAGAACTTGAACGTTCCCCGCCTGAACGAGTGAATGACAACATACTTGTACGTTTCACATAGCCATCTTTTGAGAGTGTCAGCAGCACATCCTCTGCTCCCACCATGACTTCCAGGTTCACCTTAATCTCTTCTACCTCGCCCTGGATATCTGAACGACGGTCAATGCCGTACTTTTCACGAATTTCCAACAGTTCCTTGCGAATCAGGCTGATCAGCTTGCGATCACTTTCCAGAATAGAACGATATTGTGCGATTTTTTTCTGGATGTCACCCAGTTCTTTTTCAAGCGTGGTGATTTCCAGATTGGTGAGACGATACAACTGCAAAGTCAAAATAGAATCTGCCTGACGTTCGCTAAAACCAAACATCCATTGCAAATTATTTTGCGCGTCCTGGCGATTTTTGGAAGCTTTAATGGCTGCGATGACCTCATCCAGAATGTTCAGCGCCTTGACCAAACCTTCCAGCACATGGGCACGATCCTCTGCCTTTTCCAGTTCATACTGGATACGGTGAGTGACAACTTCGCGTTGATGGGCGATATACGCTTCCAAAATGGACTTTAGCCCAAGCTGATGTGGCGCTTTGTTCACAATAGCTACCATGTTGAAGTTATATGCCACCTGTAGGTCGGTTTTTTTCAGCAAATAAGCTAAAATCCCTTCCGCATCGGCTTCCTTCTTCAGCTCCACAACAATGCGCAAACCATTTCGTCCGCTTTCGTCACGAACCTCGGCAATCCCTTCCACCTTTTTCTCCAGACGGATATTCTCCATGGCGGTTACGAGCCTTGATTTGACGATCTGGTATGGGATTTCGGTAATGACTAGCTGCTGCTTACCTCCGCGCAAGGACTGAATTTCCGTTTTGGAACGAATATAAATACGTCCTTTTCCCGTGCGGTAAGCGTCCTTGATGCCTTCGCCACCCATAATGAGTCCGCCAGTCGGGAAATCAGGACCTTTGATAAAGGTCATAATCTCTTCCAGCTCAATCTCTGGCTTTTCCATCACCGCAATGCTGGCATCAATAACTTCGCGTAAACTATGTGTAGGGATCTCTGTCGCAAATCCCGCCGAGATCCCACTGGAACCGTTCACCAACAAATTTGGATAACGAGACGGCAACACAACGGGCTCTTTGGCCGAGTTATCAAAATTGTCCTTGAACAAAACCGTACGCTTTTCAATATCGCGCAGCATTTCCATTGCGATCGGAGACAAGCGAGCCTCCGTATAACGCATAGCTGCCGCCGGATCATCATCCTGGGAGCCCCAGTTACCGTGACCGTCCACCAGCACGTGACTCATTTTCCAAGGCTGCGCCATCCGTACCATGCCATCGTATATCGACGAGTCACCGTGGGGGTGGTAATTACCCATAACGTCCCCAACGGTTTTGGCCGATTTACGATATGCTTTATCCGGCGTATTGCCCGAATCGTACATTGCATAAAGAATACGACGTTGTACGGGTTTTAATCCGTCCCGTACGTCGGGTATCGCCCGATCCTGAATAATATATTTGGAATATCGGCCAAAGCGGTCACCGACCACTTCCTCCAGAAAAGCTGGCAAAAACTGCTCCGATAAGCTCATGTATACACCTCTTTTGATAGCACTACTCTACGTATTCCGTAAAATCTACGTTTTCCACGATCCAGCGCTTGCGCGGATCCACCTTATCACCCATCAAAGTGGACACCCTGCGTTCAGCCTTGGCTGCATCCTCTATCTGAACGCGTAGCAAGGTGCGTGAATCGGGATTCATCGTTGTTTCCCATAACTGATCAGGGTTCATTTCCCCAAGTCCTTTATAGCGCTGAAGCTCAAAATTTCGTCCAAATTCTTTTAAATAATTATCAAGTTGCTCGTCAGTCCAAGCATAACGCACCGTTTCGAGCTTACCCGACTTTCGAGTTATTTTATACAATGGCGGTTGAGCAATAAATATGCGTCCTGCATCAATAAGCTCTTTCATGTACCGATAAAAGAACGTCAACAACAGCACTTGAATGTGCGCACCATCTGTATCTGCATCGGTCATAATGATGATTTTGGAATAATTGCTGTCTTCCAGCGAAAACTCTGTTCCTACTCCCGCACCGATAGCTGCTGTAATAGCACGGTACTCATCATTCTTCATAATATCCGCCAGTTTGGATTTTTCCGGATTCATCGGCTTGCCCTTTAGCGGCAATATGGCCTGAATTTTGGAATCCCGTCCCTGCTTGGCTGATCCTCCAGCCGAATCGCCTTCCACAATAAACAACTCATTACGTGTAAAATCCTTGGACTGCGCAGGCGATAGTTTACCATTCAAATTGGAACTTTCACTGCGCTTTTTACCGGAACGCATTTCATCCCGAGCTTTACGTGCAGCTTCACGTGCTCTGGATGCTTGAACTGCCTTCTTGATCAAAGTTTGTGCTATCTGCGGATTTTCTTCTAAAAAACGCTGCATCTGCTCAGATACGATGGCATCCACTGTACTCCGTGCCGAAGCGCTACCAAGCTGATCCTTTGTCTGGCCGACAAATTCAACTTCAGCCATCTTGACACTGATTACAGCCATCATGCCCTCACGTAGATCGTTGCCCTCCAAGTTTTTATCCTTTTCTTTCAACATCACCGTTTTCCGGGCATAGTCGTTCATGACACGAGTGTAAGCGGTTTTGAATCCCGTTTCATGCGTACCTCCGCCACGTGTCGGAATGGAGTTAACGAACGAAGCGATCGTCTCTGTATAACCCGCATTGTACTGGATGGCAATCTCTACTTCAATGTCTTCTTTCTCGGCATTAAAGTGAATAACGTCATGCAGCACATCCTTGCCCTCATTCAGAAAAGCAACAAACTGACTTGCGCCACCCTCATAAAAATACTCATCTGACTTTCCGCTGCGTTCGTCTTTAAGTTGAATACGAAGGCCCGAATTTAGAAAAGCAATTTCCTGAAGGCGCTCAGCCAACGTATCGTAGTTAAAATGAATGCCTGCCTGAAAAACACGAATATCCGGTTTAAATGTAATTTTCGAGCCCGTCTTGTTAGTATTGCCCAGCACTTCAAGGCCTGTGGTCGGTTCCCCGACATGCTCCACGCCCTTCTTGTCCTGCCAATATTCAAACCGCTGACGGTGAATCTTGCCGTCCCGGTAAATTTCTACTTCAAGCCATTCCGAAAGAGCGTTCGTTACAGACGCACCTACACCGTGCAGACCCCCGGATTTTTTATATCCCGAACCGCCAAACTTACCTCCGGCGTGCAAAATGGTGAATACAACCTGAGGCGTAGGAATTCCCGTTTTGTGCATTCCCGTAGGAATACCGCGCCCGTTGTCTGATACTGTAACGGAACCGTCCTTATGCATTGTAATATCAATGCGAGAGCAAAACTTGGCGAGATGTTCATCCACCGCGTTGTCTACAATTTCCCATACCAAATGATGCAGCCCCGAAGAACTGGTGCTCCCGATGTACATGCCCGGCCGTTTGCGAACTGCCACAAGCCCTTCGAGCACTTGAATGTCGTCCGCGCCATATTCCGAAGCTCCGCTTTGTGTGCCGGACACTCCCGCAGACAAGTCGATTTTGTCGACCATTCATGCTCCCCCTTTGTCTAATCGTAACCGTGTTTTGCCTTATTCTTGATGATTTTCACCAAAAATGCAAACAGATGTTTTCTTTTACCTTGTCCATTTTAATTCAATATATCCCGTTTCGTAAAGACGGCGAATGAAACAATCAATGCCGCAGCCCCCCAAATGCCCAGTACAGCTAAAGAAAAGGGTAAGGTCATTCCCTCAATGGGGGCGGGGCTTCCAGATAAATAATCGGTTAATTCGAGGTTAACCATAAATAAATATTTAGCACTCTGCCAAGATGAAGCCATGTTTGTCAAAATAGTGCCCGAAATAAGTGCAGCCATCATGACCACGATACTTGCCGCCGTACTTCGTACCAGGACAGATACCATGAAGGCTAACGAAGCTACCACAAGACTGACGAACCAGATCAATCCGGCTTGCAGCATCAGATAATGCCATTGTGGAATCGCGTGTACAGCAGACAAATCCACCGTCGATCCAACAATTTGAAATCCGGTAAATACCGGAACATTAAAACCGCGAAAACCAAAAAACAAGCCTGATATCAGATAGCTAATTACAAATACAGCTAAAATGATGAGCGAGACGAACATATACAATGTCAGCAGCTTGCTCAGCAGTATTTTCCACCGCCTGACTGGGCGAGTCAGCAACATTTTTATCGTGCCTGTCGTCCGTTCTCCAGAAACCAAGTCGGAGGCAATGGCCATAATCAACAGCGGAACGAACAGATTAATGGAATTATCCATAAACTCTCTGGTAAAGGTGACACCACTCGGCTCATTAGGATTCACATCATTTTCCAAATAATATTGCATCTGCTGCACAAAGACCCGACGGTAGGTCTTCCATTCCTCGGGAACCCGGTCACTTCCCAGCGAGTTTTGATTATCGGTAATCGCCTGACGCAGTTCGAGTCGCCAATCATTGCCGAATTTTTCGCGATTGTTTTCTGCCACTTTCATCTGAGCGTACGTAAAAATCGGCACAAGCACAAGTAAAACAAGTAAAATGACATAAAATCGTTTCTTCTTGATAATTTTGAGCGTTTCATTTTGTACGAGCGGTAAAATGTTATTCAAGTATCTCACCTTCCGTCATTTTCAGGAATAGCTGCTCCAGTGTAGGATTGATTTTGGTTACACCTTTAACGGAAATACCGGAAGCCGTCATTTGTGTCACCAGCTCCGCAATATGCTCTTCATCCATTTCTGTAAAAATTGCATCGGCTCCGCTGCCTGCCACAATGCTGTCATCAATTAATTCATCGGCGTTCGTAATTATTTGCACATGCGGAGAATTTTGCAATATGGCAAGACCCTGATCACGAGGCTCCAGTTGCCATACGGCCATGTGCGAGTGCGTATCAACCAATTCCCGTACACCACCTACAGCTAGCACCTTTCCCCGACTTATAATTGCCACCCGATCACATAGCAGCTGGATTTCGCTGAGCAAATGGCTGGAAACAAATACAGCCATGCCTTCTGCCGCTAGCAAACGGATAAAAGCTCTCATTTCCTTGATCCCCTTGGGGTCTAACCCGTTCGTCGGTTCATCCAAAATGAGCAATTTCGGTCTACCAAGCAAGGCTTGGGCTATACCAAGACGCTGGCGCATTCCGAGAGAATACGTACTTACTTTATCATGGATACGGCGATCGAGCCGAACAAGCTCAACGACTTCGCGGATACGCGGCTCGTCTACACCAGGCTGCATACGGGCAAAATGCTCTAAATTCTCCCACCCTGTCAGGTAGCTGTACACCTCTGGATTTTCCACAATAGAACCAATATGCCGCAAAGCCTGCTCAGGGTCACGATTTACATTATGTCCACAGACAGTAATCGTCCCTTCCGTAGGCTTAATTAAATCGACCAGCATACGAATAGTCGTCGTTTTTCCAGCCCCATTAGGACCGAGAAATCCGAAAATTTCACCCGCACGAACGTCGAATGTTACATCATGAATGATCATTTTGCGTTTGATACGTTTCTTAACGTGCTGAACAGAGAGAACTGTTTCGTTATTGCTTCTGTCTCTGCCTGCGCTGCCAACCTGATTGGCGGAATGGAAACTGGACACTGCATCCCTTGATGTCGGATTTTGGGTTATTCCAGCCCCGGTCTTGTCAGCAGATTGGATGCTCATTACTTGTTCCCTCCCTTTTTCACTTCAGCGGGTTGGCTACTTGTAGACTGTTGTTCATTATCCACTTTATCGGCATCCTTCGTGGTTGCAACTGCAAACCCTTGCGCGATACGTTCAGCGATTGCCTGATAGCCCTGTCCGTTTGGATGAAAATGATCGGAAGATAAATAGACGGGCAAATTTTGCTGGAACAAATCGAAAGTTGGAACCAGCGTCATATTGCTGTTTTGGTTGGTAATTGCCATGGCAGCCAGATTCCATTCTGTGACCACAAGATTACCGGGAATTTTCATTTCCTGCAGATCACTGAATGGATTATATAATCCGACATAGATAATTTTAGCATTCGGATTGATTTTCCCTACCTTTGTCAGCACTTTTTGCAGACGTTTGGCGGCATCAGGCACAGCTTTACGCAAACCACTGAGTGTAGGTGGCTCTTTGCCAGTTTGGGCAGCCTGAGCCCCCTGAAATAAATCATTTCCGCCAATCGAGACAATAATGACGTTAGCCTTTTTCAACACATAAGAAACACCAGGCTCATCCAGCTTGGTCAATAGTCCTTGAGTCGTCAGTCCATTAATCCCCAGATTATTTATGAGCTGAGCCTTATGGCCTTCCTGATTATTTAACAAGCTCACCGACCGACGCACAAAACCACTTCCGGAGTCATCCCCTGTGCCTTTGGCTAGCGAATCTCCAATGGCAGCTACCCGAAACTCTCCCGTCTGATTTGTAGCGGATGGCGCAGTTTGTGTCTGCGATGAACCGGAATGCACAGGTTGAGTGCTAACCATTGGCTCTGGAGCCGTGATACTTTGTACTGCTGTAATAAATCCGTACAATAATAGCAATGTGGCGGCAATGGAAACGGAACCGACAGACCGCCAAATCCATTTTGATGAATTCACTCGTGTTCCCTCCTGATAGCTTAGTGAAATAAACATAAGGCTTCTCATATCATTTTGCAAATAAACCGTTCGGAATAAAAGCGCAATAAACGCTTAGAGTCACACATAATTTCCCATGAACATGCAAAAAAAGGATGGCAAATGGCCACCCTTAATATTATACTTTCTTGTGCGAATAGTTTATCCTCACGACTCTAATCAGACGAACCAAACTATTTACTATCAGGGATGAAACTTTTGATCCATTGTCCAAAACTGCCCGGATTTCGACTTTGAATCAGTACCGTCCCTTCACCGCGAAAGCGGCATACAAGCGCTTCTCCACTCGTTACGCTGGACAACCAGCCTTTAGATGCTTTTTCAATTTTATAATCCATATAATCCGGCCATGCCACCAGATGAGCATTATCAATAATACGCTCCTCTCCTGGCGCGATGTAAATGGGATGAATGGCTCCATAAGAGGACAGGAATACCGTACCTCGACCACTGATTTCTACGATAAAAAAACCTTCACCAGAGAATAAACCTTTCATCAGGTTTTGCATTTTGGTGCTAACCTCAATACCTTCCGTGCAAGCCAGAAAACCGTCCTTTTGGACCAACAGTCTATACGTGCCATCCAGTTCCACCGCTTGTACATCACCTATACTGGCAGGGGCTAATAACACCTCAGCCGATCCCCGGGCTGCCCTCAGTTCTTGAAAAAAGAATTTTTCTCCGCTCAGCATTCTGCCTAAACCACGTAACAGTCCACCGTCTACCGTCCCCTTTATATCTACACTGGAAGACATGGAAACCATCGCTCCCATTTCCGCTTTAATCATTTCTCCGGGGTTCAACTGCACCTTGAGCATAGCAAAGGCACCTTCATGCACGATTTCGTAGCTCATTTGTTCACCTGGCTTTCCATAAGTAGTCTGCAATCCATTCAACTTGCTGATATCATACTATAAATACGTCCCTTATGTCTTTTCTGGTATAAAGCAATGGTTATGCCCCTGGAGGAATAAGAGACACCAAAAGACCCGCTGAACGTGTCAGCGGGTCTCCAGATTAACGTCACGTCACTATCTTTTCGTAGCAGCGACATGACGTTGTGAACGTATTTACGATCATCTTAGTTACGTGTGAACTCTTGTACCCAATATCCATTGTAGTAAGCCACACCAATTTGTGTATATTCTGCCTTCAAAATATTCTCACGGTGTCCCTGGCTGTTCATCCAGGCTTTCATCACTTCTTGTGGTGTTTGTTGTCCCATGGCAATATTCTCACCCGCATACGTATAAGTTACACCGAATTTTTTCATCATATCAAATGGTGAACCATAGGTCGGAGATGTATGGGAAAAGTAATTGTTCGTACTCATATCCTTCGCCTTGACTAAGGCTACTTCTGTAAGCTTCGCATTCGATGCGAGGGGCTTCAGACCTTTTTGGCTGCGCTCGTTATTTACAAGCTTTACAACCTCAGCTGCAAATTGGGACTTGCTCAGTTGTGCATCCGATCCTGCTGACTGACCCGCGCCTGAGTTTGTGTTTTGTTTTTGGGTCTGTTGCTTGTTACTAGACTGCGATGCCTTTTGGCTACCCTGTTTGGTTGTTGCTTGTTTACCGGATGAAGGATTTGCTGTTTTGTTTTTAGCCTTGTCCTTTTCAGAAACATCCTTAATTACGGTCTTTGTTATCGTAGTCGTCCCGTTGGACATATTGACGGTATATCCGTTATTTTGAAACCATTGTTGCAGTTGGGCAGTCAAATCGTCAGCTGGTGAAGCTGATGCCGGAACGATGAATCCTGCGGATAAAATGGCGCTTAGACTTCCCATCACCAGTGTTTTTTTCAACATATTCTTCATTTCGTCATCTCCTTGTTGTATAAATGCCTTGGTGTGAACGCGTCTGGTTACAACTTTGTAATCTTTACTCTAGCAGTATATCATGTTTTATAGAAGGATCAATGGTATAAAAGTTGGAAAAAAAATAGCCCCGCTCGGAATTGACCCATGCGGAACTAAGTTAAAAGTAGTGAGGCTTTAAGTATTAGATTGTCTTGTTATAGGCTGATTATCTAAGCTTTTTGCTGAAACGGTAGCCTTGCTTTTCAAAGCCGATTCGATTGTAGAATGCTCGGGCCTCTACTTGTTTGATGCGGTTATTCGCTCCGGTAATGAATAAATGATAGCATCCTTGCGCACGTCCCCACTCCTCACCACAAGCCACCAGGCGCTTGCCAATGCCCTCGCCGCGATACTCCCCGCTCACGACCAGCATGGTGATTTGTACGGCAGGATCAGGATAAGCCAAACTTTGAGCCGTATGCATGCCGATTACTCCGACAACACGACCATCCATTTCTGCAACCATCATATTCGCTTGACTGTCCTCCCGCGTTGTTCCCATAACTTCTTTCATTACACCACAAGTCATCGGGTACCCGACTTCTCTTAGTAGTCCAGTTACGGCTTCGCAATCGCCAAGCTCTACGGAACGAATTGTCAGTACTGGAATCATCACATTGTTAGACATGATTTACCTCCACTTTCAGCATATTAGCAGCTTCTTTGGCCGTCTTCCGTGCTGTTTCCACATCTTCTGCAGCGCTAAGCGCTACAGCCATCCGGCGTCCCGGCTTGGTTTCAGGCTTCCCGAACACTCGCACCTGTGTCCGGGGTAGCAATAATGCATCATGCAGACCGCTTATTACGAAATCCCGCGTAGCCACTTCTGCCTTCAAAGTAGCTGAAGCTCCTGGTGTAAGCAACGTGACGGATGGCACCGGGAATCCGAGAATGGCCCGCACGTGAAGCGCAAATTCCGACAAATCCTGCGTGATCATGGTCACCATTCCTGTATCATGCGGACGAGGGGATACTTCACTGAATATGACGCCATCAGCTGTTAAAAACAGCTCTACGCCAAACAATCCGTAACCACCCAGTTCATCCGTAATCGTACGGGCAATGTTCTCCGCCTCCGAAAGCTGCTTGTCCGTCATGCCATGAGGCTGCCAGGATTCGACATAATCCCCATCTTTCTGAATGTGGCCAATCGGTGGGCAAAAAATCGTACCCGAAACCGATCTGACGGTCAATAAGGTAATTTCGCTCTCAAACGGGACAAAAGCTTCAACAATGACACGTGTTGTTTTGGCACGCGCGCCTTCCAGCGCCGTATTCCAGCAGGATTCTGCATCTTCGAGTGCCCGGCATACAGACTGCCCTTTACCCGACGAACTCATCAAAGGCTTGACCACACATGGCGTGCCCAGCTCATGAACCGCCGACCGCAACTGGTCAAAATTATCTGCAAAACGATAGGCAGCAGTCGGAAGCTGTAATTTCTCGGCAGCCAGCCTGCGGATACCTTCCCGGTCCATCGTAAGACGGGCGGCACGGGCCGTTGGTACTACGTAAAATCCTTCTTGCTCTAATTCTTCCAAAGCACCCGTAGCAATAGCTTCGATTTCAGGTACAATTATGTCGGGCTTTTCCTCACGAATTAGTGCCTTCAACGCCTCAGCATCCTGCATATCCAGACAGTGAGAGCGATGGGCCACCTGCATTGCTGGAGCCAGTTCATAGCGATCTACAGCAATACATTCCACGCCAAGCCGCTGAGCTTCAATAATGACTTCTTTTCCCAATTCGCCGCTACCCAGCAGCAGCATCTTCTTAGCTTTGGCAGAAAAAGGAGCACCCCACATCTTGAACTCTTCCCCCTCTGACGAAATTGCTCTGATCTCTTTTCATCTTTATTTTCAGGGTTTAGCTCCAAGAATGCAATAGTGCTCGGCATTTAAATTTACAAAAAACGCGATTTTTTGATCTTTTTTTTACAAAAATCTGAACTGTGCTTCCACCAGCCCCCGATATATTCCATGTTTTTTCATCAATTGTTCATGATTACCACTTTCTTGGATTTCCCCATGATCCAGTACAACGATATGATCAGCATTCCGGATGGTGGACAAACGGTGAGCGACCATAAAAGAAGTTCTGCCTTCCAGTAAAACCTGAAGAGCCTCCTGAATTTTCAACTCCGTTTCCGTATCAATACTGGCTGTTGCTTCATCCAGAATAAGAATTCTTGGATTTGCCAGCAAGGCACGAGCAAAGGATAAGAGCTGTCGCTGGCCCATGGACAACATTCCCCCCCGCTCCTCTACCTCTGTTTCATAGCCAGCTGGCAAGTGAACAATGAACTCGTGAGCATTGACCGCCTTGGCAGCCGCTTCAATTTCCTCATCCGTTGCATCCAATCGGCCAAATCGGATATTATCGCGTATCGTCCCCGAAAAAATAAATGTATCCTGTAGCACGATGCTAATCTGGCTTCGCAAGCTCTCCACCGTGACATCACGCACATCATGACCGTCAATCGTAAGCCGCCCTGACGTAATGTCATAAAAACGGCTTAGCAGATTAATAATTGTACTTTTACCTGATCCGGTATGACCCACAAGCGCTATAGATTGGCCCGCCTCGACAGAAAGATTAATACCTTTAAGCGCCTGACGTCCCTTTTCATATTCAAAAATGACCTTTTCAAATTGGATATCGCCCCGAATGGACGGCAAGGCTTTTGCTCCCGGTTTGTTTGCAATATTCGGCTGTTCATCCATAAACTCAAAAATTCGTTCTGACGAAGCCATCGCAACCAGTAACTGATTATACATTTGGCCCAGTCGATTAATCGGTTCCCAAAAGTTCCCAACATAGTTAGCAAACGCAACCAGTAATCCCACCGTAAGCTGATCTGTCTGAATTAAATGCGCTCCAAACCAGAACAGCACAAGCGTACCAAATCCTCCGGTAATATCAATAAGTGGGCCAAAGACCTGATTCATGGCAGAAGCCTTATCCCACGATTTTTTGCTAGAGCTGTTCATGTCGTCGAAATAAGCCATGTTTTCCTGCTCCTGCGTATACGCTTGTGTCACACGAATCCCCTGAATGGACTCATTCAAATGAGAGTTGATACGTGAGTTCTTCATACGCACTTCTTGCCAAGCACGGCGGATGCGTACGCGCAGCTTGGTCGAGATCAAAAACATGATCGGAACGGTCACAATTACCGCCAAACCGAGCTTCCAGTTAATAAGCAGCAAAATGACAATAATTCCGATAAGCTGTACGCAGTCAATCAGGACATTCACTGCACCGTTCGTAAAAAGATCCTGTAGCGAGTTAATGTCATTTGTCACGCGCACTAATACAGAACCTGCTGGTCTCTTATCAAAAAAGTTAAAGGATAGCTTTTGAATATGCTTGAATAAATCTTCACGCAAATCGTAAATAACCCGTTGACCGATAATATTGGTGAATTTAATGCGGTATGTGCTGGCTGCCCATTGAATTAAATATAACAAGAGCACGGCACCCGTGATGAGCAGCAGTAACTTTACGCTGGGCAGTGCAGGCCATGCGGGAGCAATTGCCTTATCAATGGCCAGACTGATCAAATAAGGAACGGTCAGCTTGGTAATGGTGCCGAGAATCATCATGACCAGAAGGATCGGCAGAATCTGACGGGCATAAGGCTTCATGTATGCCAGCAAACGTTTGAATTCTGACCAGTTAAACGGTTTGTCAATGACATCATCATCTTGATAGACAAAGCGTTCATTCGTTGGCTTTTTTAACGGTTTGACTTTTTCTGCGGGTATATTCATGGTCTCACCTGCCCTTCGGATACACCGTCTGGAGCCTGAGCTATGTAATCGGCGTATTGAATATGATACACATCCTGATATGGACCTGGAGTAGCAATGAGCTGTTCATGTGTTCCACGCTGGACGATTCGTCCTTCCTCAAGCACCACAATCTCATTGGCATGACGAAGTGAAGAGATTCGATGAGCAATTATAAATGTTGTTCGACCACGCATAACCTCTTGAAAACCGGTCTGTATTTCATGCTCTGTCTCCATATCAACCGCACTGGTAGCATCATCCAGTACCAGAATTTTCGGATTTTTGAGTAGTGCGCGCGCGATGGCGATCCGTTGTTTCTGCCCTCCGGACAGTCCCAATCCACGTTCTCCGACGACAGTGTCATATCCCAGCGGTAGTTCAGTTATGAATTCATGTGCCTGAGCCAGTTTGGAAACGCGTATGATGTCATCCATACTGACATGACTTAATCCATATGAAATATTGTTGCGTATAGAGGACGAAAACAAAAACGTCTCCTGAAACACGGAAGAAATTTGAGCACGTAAATCGCGAATCTTCAAGTGACGTATATCCTTGCCATCCAACTTGATACTTCCTGCATTCACATTATAAGCGCGCATGAGTAATTGAATAATGGTAGACTTCCCTGACCCCGTTCCGCCTAAAATTCCAATGACTGATCCCGGAGGTGCGTCTAAATTGATGTCAACAACAGCAGGGAGCTTATTTCCGTAAGCAAAGGTAACATGTTCAAACGTAACATGTCCTTCCACCTGATCGGCATCGAGTTTAAGTGCTCCGGCTTCATCGGTTACATCTATGGACTGATTTAGCAGTTCCAAGACCCTTTCACCAGAAGCTTTGGACTGCGTATAGTTATTGATATGAAAGCCAATGCTCCAGATGGGGCCGATAATATACCAAATTAAGCTAAAGAAAGCGACGAGCTGCCCCAAGGTCATTGACTTCTGAATGACCAGATACCCCCCCATGCCCAACAGCAGGACCACACTGACAGAAGCTATCAGTTCCATTGCGGGGAAGAACCGACTCCATAAGGAAGCAGCCTGAATTTGATTACTTTTGTATTGCTCATTACGTACTGAAAATTTCTCAACTTCATATGATTCGCGGGCAAAAGATTTGACGGTTCGCACACCTGTTATATTTTCTTGGACCGCTGTCGTCAAGGCGCTAAGGGCAATCCGCATTTCCTGAAAGGTGGGATGAATCCGGGATTCAAACTTGAATGTGACGAAGAGTAGCAATGGCATGCTGATCATCGTAATGAGGGTGAGCTGCCAGTTAATATACAGCATCATCATAGAGCCGAATACGACCATCAGTAGCACATTGAGGAGTTGGGCAAAACCAAACCCGATAAAGTTACGAATTGCCTCCAAATCACCAGTCAGTCGGGACATGAGATCCCCCGTTTTGGCAGTGTCATAATATCTGAAGGACAGAAATTGCAGCTTTTCGTAACAAGCATTGCGGAGTCGGTACGCCAAGTAGTTACCTAGCCGTCCACCAAAAAAACCATGTAAAAATTGCATGAACCCTTTGATGATGACTACTCCCAGCACAGTCAGAGCCAGCGCCGGGACTTTCCCGAAGTCACCGGGGATGATAGCGTTATCAATTAGCCTTTGGAGCAGGTTCGGATACACCAGTCCCAGGGCCGTCGCTATCGCAAGGCATAAAATAGAAAGAAACAGATAGTGTCTCCTCTCGCGAAAAAAAACTTGCAGTTGCCTGAGCACTTCCATGTCAATGTCCCTCCATTAGTTGCACGACGTTGTTATATGGCTTAGTGAAGTTTACCATTCGCTTTCCAAGGGGGCAAAGAGGATAACAAGCCGTATTCAGGCAGGTTATCAATTGGTGGGTGATTAGACAAATTAAATCGCTTTCTTATTATTGAATATGGCTATTTACTCAGTATTGCTTTCTTTTTGGAGCATGCATAAAACACCGGGTTGTCCCACAACCCGGTGTCCTGAACTTAAATAAATGGTGTACTTATTTATCTTTACTCCAAAGCCGCAATCTTGCCAGCAAGCTCTTCCCAAACCTGTGGCTGCTCACCGCCCATAAGGGCATGCTCCATGCCACGAGTCGTCTCCAGCATTTGCTCTCGAAGCTGAGCTTTCTGCCACATTTGTTCCTCCTGCATCAGCGTAACGTAAAAAGAAGACATTCGTTCTCGTTGCTGATCCACAGCTTCCCCGATTCGCTGGCGTAATATCGGCTCCAGTTTGGTTTGTAGATTCGCTCGCCCAGTTCCTTCAAAAAATAGCTTTGGATTTTTAAAGCTATTCCAATAGTCCTTCCAATGAATAGACTCCTGCAGGGAAATTTCATTCAGCTCGGGAACAGCCCAGTTTCTGGATTCAGGAATCGTACAATCTAGTCCTTGCAACTGGTGGTTCATGTGTTCTACGCACTGTTGTATAGTCTTGTGTACCAAAATTTGGCCCGTTTTTTCCAGCCGGAGTGTGGTTGCCAGCAATTCCTGAGACAGCTCCAGTTCGATTAAACGCATCAGCTCACGACCACAAGATGCAAAAGCCGAACGAAGATCACCTACTCCTTCACGCAGAACAGATGGATGAAAAGCCTCTGCCATAAATTCTCCAGTCCGATAGGACAGCCTTTGACGTACATGATACAGCAATTCATCGGTTTCACCCGATAACACAGATGCACCGTTGCTGTCAGTCAGGCCTAGGAGCGTATGCTCCAATTCTCCACGGATGCGAGTTAATCGCTCTAATCGAATCTCACGTTCTTCCTCGCTATACCGGGCATCGGTTGCATGTTGCTCTATGCGGTTCCGCAGCCGACCCAGTTCCTGCATAGCAGAAGCAATGGACAAACCTGCCAGCTCTTCGGCTGCAAATGCTGAAAAATCATCTTCAAATGCATCAAAACGTGAAGCTGAACGCAGCGAAGCCTCTCCCTGTTCGGCAGCTTCCAACGCCAGCATACTGGAAAGCGGATAAATACGTGGTTTTCGGATTCCATTCGCCTGTAGTTGTTCCTGTACATGCCGGGTAACAGAATGCAGTTCTTCTTCAGAAGAAGCCAGATCTGATGCATTAACTATAAAAAACGTCTGATCCAGCGCCAAGGTCTCTTTAACTCGACCTAGTTGGTTCAGGAACTGGCGATCACCTTGCGTAAACGCATGGTTATAATAGGTGACAAATACAAGAGCGTCCGCATGCTTCATATAGTTGAAAGTCACGCCTGTGTGTCGTGCATTCACAGAATCCGCTCCTGGCGTATCCACTAGCACGATGCCCTGACGGGTCAGAGCGCAATCATAATAAAGGTCGATATGCTC
The DNA here is from genome assembly GCF_037975315.1 of Paenibacillus sp. FSL P2-0322. Classification (NCBI taxonomy): domain Bacteria; kingdom Bacillati; phylum Bacillota; class Bacilli; order Caryophanales; family Paenibacillaceae; genus Paenibacillus; species Paenibacillus sp. FSL P2-0322. The sequence goes on from NZ_CP150243.1 coordinate 3,425,264, forward strand.
CACAAAGCATGATTTGTGCTCAGACGCAACAAAATCCCGATACTGCTCTAAATCCACCTGAAGCTGTTGTCCCAGCAAGCTTTCAGCTTCTTCCCATCCGGCTGCGGCAGCCTTCAAAAAACTATAATGAGGCCTACCCGCAGGATGGATGCCTTCCGGAGATAAAGCATGAACGGCTTCTTGCCAGCCCGCTGCCGCTGGTTCCCCCAATCCTAATAACCGAAATGAGTATTTAAGATCTTCCCGCAACGCGTCCACTGGTTTCATATGGACGTCAGCCGTGGCATGGCGCTCAGCACTTGCAGGCGCCATTATGCGGTTAATCGCCGCTGTCGTTGGATGCGGCGATACGGGCAACACAGCTTCACCCAGCAAAGCGTTGGCGAAGCTGGATTTCCCAGCGCTGAACGCTCCAAACAGCGCCAGCGTAAACTGCCCACCCTCCAGCGCAGCGGCGCGGGCATGTAAATCCCGTACCGCCGCTTGCATGGCAGGGTACGGGCTTACCAGGGCAGCGGCAGCCTTCAATCGGGCCGCTGCTGCATCCAGCCGCGTGCGGCGGCCTCCGGCGGCAGGCTGTGCTGACGCCGTTCCTGCTAGCGGCTGCGCCGATGCGTTGCGCGGGCCAGCGATGTCAGAACGCGCAACGCCCGTTGGTGCCGCAGCTGGCGGGGCAGCAGCGGCGGTATCGGACGCCGGTGCAGGCGCGTCCGCACGGGGCAAGCCGCCTGGCGCGGACGCCTGCGGCAGCAAGCTGCGCAGCAGGCTGGCGTGCGAAGCCGAGGCCTGCACACGGGTGCTGTAGCGGCTCGCCGCGTCCGCCTGCGCCAGCAGCGCAGTGCGTGCATCCGCGAGAGCCGCGCGGCGGGCTTCCGCTCGCACTGCAAGCTGGGCCAGCAGCTGGTCTACCAGCGTTAGCGCCTTACGGCGACATTCGGCGGTCACAGCAGCGCGTAGATCCTTGCAATAGTTCAACGTATACTCCGGCGACAACGCATTTTCCTTCACCGTCTGCTCTACCAGTTGCCGGTCCGTCACAGGGCGGACGTCATCCAGCTCCTGCTCCATCGCAGCGGACCACAAACCCTGACTGTCACCCCAAGACCTCAGTAGCTCCCGTACATGGGGAAGCAATTGTCCCTCCACCTGATCAGTCAGCATTCCTGTCAGCCGTTCCAAACGGCTTTCCTTTTCTCGCTCAGTCTTTCCTCCTGCAAACCATATTCCTGTTTTGAAGCCCGGCTTGCGGCTCTCTAAGTATTCGCCTGCGGCTTCACGTAGCTCCGCTGGCGTCAAATGTGCGTGTTCCAGTAAATGATCCAGCTCTTGACGCAGTCGTTTACGCTCCTGCTCCGGAAGCACCTTCCAGTGTTCATCTTCTTGCTGCAAGGTTTTCTGCTCTATATCCAGGCGCAAAATAGCTTCTTCTCCACCTGCTTCTTTTAACAGTGTGTTCAGTTCCTCTTCTTCAGCTGCCTGCACAGTCTCCACATGTTGCTCTACCAAATGATGCATAGAGGACACTAAACTGTATGCCAAAAGCTCTGTTTTTCGCTCCAGCAATTTCGGAATCAGGTACGTCAACTGTTTCCACTGGTTCCATGGATGATTCTGCTCCTTCAAGGAAGTAAAGAGGATATCCGTATAATGAACCTGCCAGGCATGAAAGCTGGTCTCCACCTCATTACGATAACGTGTAAATGAAAGCTCTCGCTCCCGGTGTTTATCGATTTGATTGATGATCAAATATAACGGCTTGCCCCAATCCGACAAACTTTTGGCAAAGGACAAATTATTTTCAGATTGGACATGATTGTAATCCATCACATAAAAAACAATATCTGCCCAATGTAAAGCAGAATGTGTCGCCAGCGCATGTCCGTGGTCTGTGGAATCTACGCCTGGTGTATCCAGCAGCACTCCTCCGCTAGATAATATCGGAACATCCTCCCACACTTGAACCGATTCATAGGCTCCACCATTTTTACAATACTCAGCAAGCTCGGACAGGGACGCTTCCATGCTTTCCGGCTCTGGGTTTCCCGCTGTTTTGGCTGGATGAATGAGCGCTCTCGGACGTCCATAACGGATGGACACTACATTAGCGCTCGTAGGCACCGGTCCAGACGGCAGCACAGTTTTACCACACAGGCTGTTAATCAAGCTCGATTTACCCGCTGAAAAATGTCCACAAAAGGCAATGGTCAGCTCCTGCGCATATGCTTTTTCCAGCAGATCACCTATCGCCTTCGCTCCCGCTTCATCCCCGGCTCTACGCAATGTATTCTGTATCTGTTCTATCGTATCCAACCACTTTCCCGCATCTCCTGTAATCGTTTGCATCATAAGCTACGGTTCCACTCCTTATCACTTGTCTGCACCAAATAGCTATATTGTAGCATTCCTAAGCCGTTGTGAGAATCATCACATCAAAAAAACTAAACAGCGCTCCCCGCCAGTACTTGGCATTAGGGAACGCTGTTTTCGTACATGATAATAATAAGTTCATTTTATTCTGTTCAAAACGGATCATTAAAAATAAATATTTAGGCAACCGAATGCAATTCATCAAAGCCCTCAAAGAGCACCGACGAAGCAAGATATGTATACAACGGGTGAGCCTGCTCATCACGTACATTCACCTTTTAGAACATGGGGAACGCGACACCATAATTCAGGGTCAAAATGTATGCACACTTCATTGGAACGAGGCTCTATCCATATCAGGATGGTCTGCAAGGTTCGTGTATATATGCGCCTTCGGGCTGGTTAAACCAGCCGAGCCGCCTACACCGGAACATGCAACGCATGTCGTCCGCGAATTGAACTTAATTGGCTGCAGTCTCAAGCACTGGCAGCAAAATTTCAAATACTTGACCATGCTGTAAAATCGTAATCCCACGGGATTTGTCCTTCATTACGACCACTTCTGGCTTTTGTGACATACGCTCCAGATAATGTTCAGGTACATCACCGGAATGACTAACTGTGATTCCCTCAAGCTCGCGCTCTTCGTTTTCAGCAAATTCTGTTGTTACAATTTGCTCAAAAATATCAGAGAACGCTTCAAAATTGTCTGTATATACCGAAATGCACTTCATACTCTTCATCCTTTTCTACACATAAATGGTTAAACCCTCTGTTACTCTGTGGGTCTTTAAGCTCTACGTTCCTTATCTTTTCTGATAAGAGACGTTTTCATACGTTTCTTGCCTTCCCTGCACACATCAAGTAACGGACATACCTGACATTGAGGATTTTGAGCTTTACAATGGTAGCGTCCGAAAAAAATAAGCCTGTGGTGGGTCAAAGACCATTCATCCCTAGGTACCCTCTTCATCAGCTTTTTTTCCACCTCAAGCACTGAATCATCCCACCCTGCAAAACCGAGCCGTTTGGAAATACGCTCTACATGCGTATCTACCGCAATAGCTGGTACATTAAAAGCAGTAGATACTACGACGTTAGCCGTCTTACGGCCAACACCCGGTAGCTTAACCAGTTGATCGTGCTCCGAAGGTATCTCTCCCCCGTACTGGTCTATTAAAATACGACAGAGGTTATGAATATGCTTGGCCTTGTTTCGGTACAAGCCGATTCTGCGAATATCCTGCTCCAGTTCCTCAAGAGGAACAGCCAAATAATCCTCAGGTGACTTGTATTTTTGAAACAGGTCTGCCGTTACTTTATTGACCATCTGATCGGAGCATTGAGCAGACAATAACACGGCGATCGTTAATTCAAAAGCATTGTCATGGTTCAACTCACAATGGGCATCCGGAAACATCGTACCGATGGTGTCCAATATATGACGTGCGGTTGCTGCATTCACGGAAATCCTACCTCCTACCAAAAAAAACGTCTTGATACGGGATAGCCCGCATCAAGACGGTCACTCTAAATAATCATCCGGAAAGAAACGAATACTATTTGTGCATGACTGCCTGCATAGGCGAGAAATACACTCCTATATTATCATTATCTGTCACAGATTGCACGTGAAAAGTGTGTAAATCTCCAAGAAATTTTCATACCGTCTGATCGGTTAGCGGCTCATGGGATGATCCAAATCTACATGTCCCATTAAGGACTCTAAAGATTGACCATCTACGAGCAAATCCAGCGTTTTGACTTCCTTGAATTGGAACATCGTTTTCTTCAAGGCATCGATAGCTAATTCCTCGCCGCCAGCTCCCAATCGAGCCTCGTCCGGCAGAGAAATATCAAAAGTCAATGCACCGTTATCTAATTTGATCTTATGCACGGAAATTTTCTCGGACCACAACGGGATAAGAGCAGAATCCCCACTCTTTTGCAGAGCTTCAAACGCTTTTTGCAATTTTTCCAGCTCGCTTGGATAGGTAATTTCCTTTTTCTGTTCTTTCAAGCCGTTCTCTTGTGTATCCGTATAGTACACCGTAATCTGCTGTGTTTGTCGATCTCCTGAATTTTCCGTGTCCGTCTTGGTTTTTGTAGGCTCTGTTGACGGAGATTCAGGTGTTTGACTCGCCCCATTATTTTCAGCAGATTGAGCCGAAGGTTCAGGGGTCGTCTGTTCAGGTGTACTATTTTGTGCATTCGAAGTTTGTGTTTCCTGAGATGGAGTCGCAGGAGCCGTTGTTTGCTTAGAGGCACACCCTGCACCTGCAATGGCAAACAGTGCCAGCAGACCTGCAATTACGATTTTCTTGTTCATATGTCCCCCTCCTTGCTTGACGTTGACAAGCGATTTGTTGAAGATCTATTTTACGTCGAGATACTCTGTGATTCCATCTGCAATCCCTTGAGCTACCCGGTTTTGAAAATCTTCATCAAACAGTGTGGCTTCCTCTTTTGCATTACTCAGATATCCTACTTCAAGCAGTACGGCTGGCATAGTCGTTTCCCGAATTACATGGAAATTGCCATAACGAATGCCTCGGTCTGTCAGACCCGTCGCAGGAGCAAAGTACTTATGCATAACGTTAGCGAACGCTTTGCTTGCACTACGCTGGTAATACGTCTCTGTACCGTTGGAAGCTGAGCTACCGCTGCTGTTAGCATGAATGGACACGAACACGTTAGCATTAAGGTTTTCAGCTACTTTTACGCGCTGTTTAAGCTCCAAGAATGTATCATCACTGCGTGTCAGCACAACCTCAAGCTTGGGGTTCTGCTTTAATATGCTTTCTACTTTCAGAGCCATAGCTAAGTTGAAGGTCTTTTCATAATTTTTTCTTGAAACACCAACTGCTCCAGAATCTTTTGCTCCATGGCCAGCATCAATAACAACGACCTTTTTACCATTGCTGTTAGTTGGTGATGTCTGCGTGTCATCCGGCTGTGAGCCATCTGGTAACGTTGCGTCTGGCGTGGTATTCACAGAATCTTTGGAAGCCAGATCGACGATAACACGATTCGAACCATCATTATATGCGGTATAATTCATGGCATGTTTCAAATCAATAACAACGCGCACCGTTGAAGGTTCCTTTTGGAATAAAGCATAACGGATACCGGACACATCCGCTTCATTCTCAATGTCCAGCGAACCATTTAAGTTGCTATCCAGCTTTTGCTGCTCTCCGAAATTGTCAGCAAACGCAGTCGCTGGCAAATCCACCACTACCCGATCAGGGCCTGCCATCGTAAACGCTTTCGGCTTGACGGCACTGGCTGTTGTGATGGTTAAACGGTTTTGGCTGAAACTAACTCCCTGCACCTGTGTAACACCTGAGTTCGCATTATTCGTTGGTGCAGTAACACTACCAGTACCTGTACTGTTATTTCCGGACTTGGGAGGTGTAAATTCCCCGTTTCCAGACCCGCTACTGCGGGTATATAATTTTACGGACTTGGAGCTGCTGTCCCATTTTACGTCCAGTCCCATTTGCTCGCCGATAAAACGAAGCGGTACAAGGGCATAATTGGAACGCAGCAGAGGCGAAGCATCCAGACTAATGTCGCTTCCATTGACAGTCGCCGTCTTACTTCCGATTATCATTCGGATCGAGGTACTGTCTTTCTCAATCGTTATGGTTCGCGCCTGCTGCTTCCATGTCACGTCATATCCCAAATTTTCAGAAATTACGCGTAGCGGGACCATTGTACTTCCGCCAATTACTTGTGCCTTAGCACCACTAGGGACACTTAACTGTTGATCGTCGAGATAGATTTGTGTTCCACTCGAAGCCGCATGTCCATAACCCGGAACCGCCCACATGAAGACAAATAATAACAACAAAAAACCAAATTTCTTCATTCGTCACCCTTCCATTCATAATTTTTTTGCCACATGCTCCGGTGCGGCGACCTGATATACGCGCTTATGTAATATCAGACAACCTTATAGACGTTATCTCACACCAAAAGTTGCGAATATATTCCATCATAACAGAAATATACGTGCCAAAGAACTATTTTTGTCGAATTTTGACTAAAAATATAGATCATTCGCTTTCCATCAAAAGTCACAGCCAAAAAAACTAAAAAAGCTACTTTTCACCCCATGAATTTTCATTAAAAGGTGGAAAGTAGCTTTTATTGTAAACATCCTTAGTTAAGTGATTCAGTTGCTCCTGTGCCTGTTCCAAGATACTCCTTCAACCCATCGACAATACCTTCGGCGATCTTTTCCTGTGTTTCTTCTGTGAACATGGCAGCTTCATTTGATAGATTACTAAGGTAGCCACATTCCAGCAATACAGCGGGCATTTGTGATTTTCTCGTCACCACATGGTTTGCCACCCTGATGCCATTATCCTTAAATCCGGTAGCCGCTACAAGATATTTATGCATCGCCTTTGCCAGTGCCAAACTGTCCTGGCGTGCATAATAGGTTTCAGAGCCATTGGTTTTTCCTTTATCTGAAGCTAGCATACTATTACCATGAATGGATACAAACACGCTTGCCTGTTGACTATTAGCCAGTTGTGGTCGTTCATCCAGCGTGGGATACGTATCTCCATTGCGAGTCAATACGATTTGAATGTCAGGATCATTTTGTAGAAGCTGCTCGACCTTTAACGCTACCGCCAATGTAAATTCCTTTTCATGTCGCCCAGTCACACTACCTGCCCCAGGGTCCTTGCCACCATGTCCGGGATCAATGACGACGATTCGCCGTCCTTCGACATTCGTTGGTGTTACCACTACCGGATTCACACTACGCTCACGCAATTGAAGGGTGATATCGCCTAGGCCATTGGTTGAAAGATCGTAATCACGTGCTTGATTTAAAGCAATGACAATGCGTACGCCCCCATTTTGTCCATCTGTGGGAGCAAATCTAATTTCCTGCACATCCTCGCCGTCACTATTCGTCAACGCCCGCGTGCCATCGGTGCGAATCGGGAACGGCTGAAGAAAATCAGTCGCCAGTGAAGCCCCGGGTAAATCTACAACAATACGATCATTCCCCGTCATTTTGGATACTTTAGGGGTAACATCTTTGTTCAGAGAAATCTTTAACGTTTCACCCTCAAAAGTAATATTTTGTACAAGCAACGCATTTGCTGTGGTCTGTTCTGTATTTTGCTGCTTGGCTGGTGAAGATGCGGCTTCAGTATGCTTGTCTGCTTCAACTGGATTTATTGTCGTCGCTGTTGCTGAAGACGTTTTATTGGTGCTTGTTGTACTCTGTGTTGACGTTTGCGACGATGGTTGGGATTGAGACTGTTTACTCGCTTGTTGAGTTACAGCCTTTTGACTGAGATTTACGGATTTACTTTTATTATTCCAATCTACTTTTAGCCCCATTTGCTCCCCAACAAAACGCAATGGGACCATGGTCGAGCTTCCCCGAAGCACAGGAGGTGCATCCAGACTAACTGTTTTTCCATTCACATCAGCCGATGTACGGCCTACATACATGGACATATCGGTACTATTTTTTTGAATTGAGATTTTATAGGATTGTGGTTCCCACTTGAATTGATATCCAAGCTGCTCCCCAACCACCCTTAGCGGTACCATGATTTTTCCATTGACCATTTCAGGCTTGGCATCTGCAGGCGCTTCCACCCTTTTGCCATCTAAAAACAAATCTGCTCCAGCCGCATTCGCATGAGGGGAGGACGGCCACAACCAAATCAAGATAGCCGCTAGTATCACCCAACCATATTTCTTCATTCTCATTCCCCTAACTTATATATGTATTTTTTGGTATTTCTCACAGACACAGTCCTTCAATCATTTTACATTTACAATACCATGCTGAGTCGAACCGTCAACCCCTTATTTTCCAATTTATTTTTTGAGCATGATAAAAGCCCGCAGGCAAAAGTAATGCCAGTACGGGCTTTCTGTCTAACAAATGAGCTAGCTATATGACTACGTATTGAAACTGAACTGGGAATTAACCCTATGCGCCTTGTTTCGCAGCACGTTTTTGTTCATAAGCCAGAATTTCAGATTCATGCTGGAGTGTCAGGCCAATATCGTCCAAGCCTTGCAGCAGGAACTGGCGGCGATGTTCATCCAAATCGAATTCAATTTTCAGACCATAATCGTCAGTGATCGTTTTATCATTCAGGTCGATGTTTAATTGGTAGTTATCATGCTGCGCCGTGCGCTGAAACAATTCCTCTACTTGCTCTTCAGACAGCTTGATCGGCAATATACCGTTTTTAAAACAGTTATTATAGAAGATATCCGCATAAGACGGAGCAATTACGCAACGAAACCCATAGTCCATAATCGCCCACGGCGCATGCTCACGTGAGGAGCCACAGCCAAAGTTAGCGCGAGAGATCAGCACAGACGCCCCTGCATAACGAGGCTTGTTCGGTTCAAATTCAGGATTGATATTGCCCGCTTCATCAAACCGCCACTCGTAGAACAGAAACTGTCCAAAGCCCGTACGTTCAATTCGTTTCAAAAACTGCTTAGGAATAATAGCATCTGTATCCACGTTCACCCGATCCACAGGTGCTACAATTCCTTTTAATGTTGTGAAAGCTTCCATCGTAATTCCTCCTCTGTATCCTAGCGGACTACTTCTTCCTGCTTGAATTTCCAATCCCGTACATCAACAAAATGTCCATGAATCGCCGCAGCGGCTGCCATTGCTGGAGATACCAGATGAGTCCGTCCTCCGCGTCCCTGACGACCTTCAAAGTTACGATTAGAAGTCGATGCACAACGCTGTCCCGGTTGCAGTACGTCTGGATTCATCGCAAGACACATACTGCATCCCGCTTCACGCCACTCAAATCCTGCTTCTGTAAAAATGACGTCCAGCCCTTCTTCTTCAGCCTGAATTTTCACACGCCCCGAACCTGGTACGACGATGGCCGTTACTTTGTCAGAAACCTTGTAACCTTTGGCAACCTCAGCGGCTGCACGCAAATCTTCAATCCGCCCATTGGTGCAGGAGCCGATAAACACATAATCAATCGCAATATCCGTGATCGGAGTACCTGGCTTCAAATCCATATATTCAAGCGCTTTTTCAGCTGCTTTACGTTCGTTTTCGGTTGGCAGTTCTGCCGGAATCGGTACAGTTGAGGAAATATCTGTACCCATCCCCGGGCTGGTGCCCCAGGTTACTTGCGGAATCAAAGCATCTACGTCAAACTCCAGCACGACATCAAACTCAGCGCCTTCATCTGTGACAAGCTCTTTCCACTCAGCAACCGCTTGCTCGAAAGCAGCTCCTTGTGCTACATGTTGACGTCCACGCAAGTAATTGAAGGTGGTTTCGTCCGGTGCAATCATTCCTGCTCTGGCTCCGCCTTCAATGGACATGTTACACACAGTCATGCGCTCTTCCATGCTCAATTCGCGGATAGATTCACCTGTGTACTCAATAACATAACCTGTGGCGAAATCTGTACCGTATTTGGCAATGACACCCAAAATCATGTCCTTTGCTGTCACACCAGGTTTGCGGCGGCCTACAAAGCGAACTTCCATCGTTTTGGCTTTAGCTTGCTGGAGACATTGTGTTGCCATTACGTGCTCTACCTCACTGGTTCCGATACCAAAAGCGAGTGCTCCGAACGCCCCGTGTGTGGAGGTATGGCTATCACCACAAACAATCGTTTTGCCCGGATGAGTCAGACCAAGTTCAGGCCCCATAACGTGAACGACACCTTGATCCACCGTATCCAGATCATACAGTGTAACACCGAAATCACGGCAATTTTGAGTTAATGTATCAATCTGCTGCTTGGAAATCGGGTCCGTAATATTGTAACGGTCCTTAGTCGGCACGTTATGATCCATCGTTGCAAACGTAAGCTCTGGACGACGCACCTGACGACCGCTAAGACGTAATCCTTCAAACGCCTGCGGCGATGTTACCTCATGTACGAGGTGAAGATCAATGTACAAAATACTCGGCTTTCCCGCTTCCTGATAGATGACATGGTTATCCCAAATTTTCTCGAACATGGTCTTTTTACTCATCATTATTCACCCCTGTGTTTTTCGAACCTAGTGGAGAGAAGCTAACGGCTCTCTCTTGAATGTCAATAATATACCACGGGATGTTTGATTGGTCTAAGATATGATATCTATAGAAGTGATAGGTTAAGGCTATAAGGATGGATACTATGAACTCTGTCGCCTTTTCTAAGGTACTGCCAGTTATTACATTAAGGATTTGTTTGAATATTCATACTGCGAAAGCTGAGTCAATTATATATTCTCAGATAATGTTGACAATATAAGGAATAAACTTGTACAATTAGGAAAATATTTTGTTTGGATTCCATTCTTCGTTGGTAACAAGGATATTGGAAATCGTAATAAGAATCATCTTAGCGATTGCTATAATGGTTCTTTTTTTCCTCTACTTTTGCAAAACTGTTCGTATTTGATTTTGTTAGCTCTCAATAACTATATAAAGTATAAAACGAAATATAGTTATATAATTTGATATAAATTACAGGCAATTAACAACGGAGCAAGAATTTTATGAATATCATCATGATGCGTTTTGTTGCAACAAATAGAAAACTGACTACGAGATTCAGCCGAAGATAACATTCACATCCTAAAAGGGAGTTGGAATGATGAAACAAAATGGAATATCCGTTGAAAACTACACTCCAATTTTGATTGTCGGTACGGGGATCTCAGGGCTTACTGCTGCTTATTATTTGTCGAAAAATAATATTAAGTACACGATTGTAACAAAAAAGAATGCACCCAAACAAAGCAACTCCTTTCTTTCAGCCGCAAATACTCGGGTTCCATCAGAGAATGAAGTTAACAATATTATTAATCTTACTATTGATAAATGTGGAGCAGATCGATCAGTAATTGAAGCGCTATATAGGAATTCCAACATAATTATAAATTTCTTCAAAGAATTAGGAATTCCTTATGAGAAAACATCCTTTGGTATCATGCCTGAATGTTTGATTAAATCACATGGGGGAAAGAAATTAATCAATTGTTTGTTACAACATATTGAACAACCGATGTGTAATAAAATTTTGATTCATTTGGAAAAGTACGATCAAGGAATTATCGCAATATTTTATGACACACAATCAGATCAATTTATCAGAATATTTACAAATTATTTGGTATTAGCTACGGGAGGATATGCAGGACAATTCTGTTTCAATGATAATTCGCCGGGTTCAACTGGTGAAACGCTTATCTTAGCTAAAAAAATAGGTGCAAGATTAAAGGGAATGTCTACAGTAATGTGTCATCCTTGGTCTATATATAACGGAAGGCAAATTTTATTGGGCGGGGTTGTATCTTTGAGTCAAGGGAAAATAATAGATGAGGATGGAGTTCAATTATTAAAAGATAAGTATATTTGTGATGCAATTGCTCGAGATGATTACCACGAAATGATTGATGAGATTTTAAAATTCCAACTTGAATGTATCAAACAAAAAAAAGACATGTACTTGGATATGAGCCATGCTGATGAAAATGTTTTAAATGAAAAATTCAAAAAATATGGATTTAGTCCTAAGGTAGTTAAAAATAAAAGAATTAAAATTACACCAACGATGCACTATTCTTCAGGAGGAATCGAAATCAATGCTAATGCTGAGGCTATAAACTTGAATCGTGTTTTTGCTACTGGAGAAGCTCAATTTAATGGTGATCTTGGTATAGGAAGAATCCCTGGGCAAGCATTCGCATCGGGGATCGTTTTTGGTAAATTAATTGCGGACAAAATAGCTAATGAAGGTGTTTTCAATACTCAATATCAAACTTCATTTAAAGATCCACCTGAAACGATGCATCTGTATTCAAAAGAAAATAATGACTTTCCGATTGAAGAGTTTCAGAAAAAGTTGTCAACTCTGATGATGGATTTGATCGCTTCCAATCCACCTGTGGTTTCTCTATCATTCCTTAGAAAAAAAATACAAGAAAGTCAAAACATCATATTAAGTAGAGCAAGAGGATCAGGAAAACGATACGAGGATATTTTAACATTGTCTTTTGGATATTTTGTTGCAATGGAAATTATAGAAGATCTTGAAGCAAAGTCAGGCTTGTTGAGTATCCAAAAATAGGATAAAAAGAGTCGCCTTTTTGGCTAATGGAAAGTACCACCCAACCATTCCAAAAAGAGGCGACCCTCATGGATTAGCCTAGGGCCGAACGGCGAACCTTATAGATTCCTCGGGAACTAATGTGGCTATGCTCAAGAAATTAAATTCAACACGCTTTAGTCATTATGACCAAAAGGATAAAAAGCACAGGGCTAAACAGCAATTCGAAAAAATGCCGGTGGAGCTTAAGAATCTTTATAAATGAATTAATTTTAAGATGATTACCAGCAAAATGAACAATGCCAATACAGCAGCTATCGATGTCCAAACTCTTCCGGTGATTCCCTCGTAGTCTCTTTTCATTTCCCCCACACGTAACGCCTCCTTTATTTTAGGGTACTCCTACTCCATAGGCTATGCGAGGTCTTGGTTTAAGGAAGGGCTTCTTAACAAAAAAAGCTCAGCCGCCCCATTAAGGTCAGCTGAGCTTTTTGATTTATTTAGAGTATTCACTTACTTCAAACGTAAGGATACGATCAAACAGCACGTAATCCTTGCGGCTGCTGAATGGGCCTTTATTGTTATCGTGCTTATTGATTGCGTATGAAGCTGATCCAGAACCAGCCTGTTTGCTTTCGTACCACGAGATAAAGTCATTAACCTCTTTCATGCTTAGGTCAAACTCTTTTTCCAAGCCTGTTGTCATAGTGACCACCAATATTGCACGATCTCCAGTAGTTGGCTCTGGATCAGGTTGACTGCCTCCTCCTCCTAGTGGAGTTGCTGAAGCTTCATTGGAGTATTCTGAATCCACACCATTTACTTTAGCACTCACAACAAAGTAGTATTTCGTTCCATTGGTCAGACTTGGAATGATGAAGTTTCCATAGGCATCTTTTGTTGCTGTAGCAGTTTCAGTGTATTTACCTGACTCCGTTCCGTATTTAACTGTATAGCTTTCTGCATTCTCTATTTGATCCCATTTTAAAGTAACCTTGCCGTCTCCAGCTTTTGCTGTAAGATTAGCGGCAGTATTAACATCTACTAATTTACCATTTTTATCAATATCAATTGCATCCAAATCATAGTGACCCCCGGTAAGCTGTGGTACAGTAATTGTTACATTATGTCTTCCTTCTGGTAGTCCTGTTTTTTCATATGATAGATTTTGTCTTAAAAGCGTTCCATTTTGAGAAAATACTTCATCAATATTATCTATTGTAATTTGCACATTAGTTGGTCTATCTAGGTATCTTGTACCAATCAGTCTCAGTTTTGTTCCATAGAATGAGAACTTAATCTGCGCTCCCGATTGGGTCGTATATTTTGAAGTGCTGTATAACAGATACTACGGTAATACATTCTTTAGAATGTGTCTAAACATAAACTTGCTAATCTATAAATATAATCAATATATTTGCATATTTATTTTTTATTGGGTATTAAAAAGGACTCATGCCAGCTTCTATACTGGTTGAGTCCTTGTTTTTTTTACAATAAACCTCACTTTAGTCCCGATCTTCATACTCATCTAACTGATGACTTACCCATGATCCTGCTCCCCGGTTATCACTAGGCTTTATGTATCTGATATCAGCACCTGCGCCACCTTCTGCACACATTGCCATTGGCGATTCATCGCGATCATATCCCTTTTTCGTCGGATAGCCCTTGAGCGATTCCTTCCTGTTTTCTTCGGCTCCATCCCGATCAATTGTACACACCGCAGAATGTCCGGCTGCTATTGCATCCCCTGTTTCTGGATAACGTGAGCTTGGGAACTCCAGCGTATACCCAACTGCTGCTTGTTGGTTGATTGCTGCCGGTTCAGCATAAACACCCTGTACGGAAAAGATAGCTGCCAGTAACAATACGATTAATCCTTTTGCGATTCCTTTTATCATACGACCCTCCATAGTATTTAATCTTCTCAATACTATATTGGGAGACATGTCGAAGTATCGCGTATATTGTCACATAATAAAAAGGACTCATACCAGTTTTCGGGCAGAGCTCATTACTCCAGAAATTAAAAACCACATTTAAACTTATTTTTGAATATATAGACATTAATGTTTAGACTCCCTTTTTCAATTTTGTATGATTACTGAGCAAATAAACAAAAAGGGGATTTATACATGAAAAGAAAGCTCAATTTAATTTTATGCTTCACTTTACTTATTACTATTTTCCTCCCATTGTCATCAGTGAGTGCCTATACGGGAGGTTATGCCAACGGAAAAAGTGTTGATGCAATGATACCTGACATATATTTTATAGGAAGACCCCATGCAAGCAAAGCAAGTACAACACTTATAACAGATAACAATGAAGAAACAAACTATTTACTTCCTAAAGATAAGATGGTTATGATTGATTTAGGTACAGATAGAACTATTGATTCTTACAAGCTTAAAAGTGATTCTAAAAATTTAAGAATTAGTTTCTACGACCGAGACACAGGTTATATAGGCATATTTGAAACCAACGTAGGAAATGGAGAACTGAAGAAGCTTCCAAATGAAAAAAAAGTAGAACGCGTTAGATTCGTCACTCTTTATTCACTTAGTGGTGAAGACATAAATATAAGCGAACTTGACTTTTTCAACAGTAAAGATACAGTACCAGCACCGGAACCTTCTCCAACACCAGATCCTAAACCGACACCTGAACCAACACCGACGCCAAATCCAACACCAAGTCCTGAGCCTAATCCGTCTGAACCTACTGAGCCGACCGAACCAGCACAACCAACTGGCGACCGAGCTATTCTGACTGTAACAATGGACAATGGATTTGATAAGGAATTCGATCTAAGTAAAAAAGAACTCAGTGCATTCATTGCTTGGTATGACGCTAAAGATGCTGGTAGAGGCCCTTCATTCTTTGCTATCGATAAACACAATAACAACAAAGGTCCATTCAGCAACCGTAAGGACTATGTAATATTCAATAAAATACTCACATTTGAAGTAAGCGAGTATTCAACAAAATAATAAACAACAAAGGACTTCATACTGGTTACATACCAGCGGAGTCCTTTTTCACATCTACTCTAAATTCAAATTGATTCGGAAGAAATAAGATTCGT
This sequence comes from Paenibacillus sp. FSL P2-0322, assembly GCF_037975315.1. NCBI lineage: Bacteria > Bacillati > Bacillota > Bacilli > Caryophanales > Paenibacillaceae > Paenibacillus > Paenibacillus sp. FSL P2-0322. Next base: position 3,440,807 of record NZ_CP150243.1, read on the forward strand.
TAATCGGAATCGATTCAGGTAAAAACTTCTCTACGGGGCCTCTATATAATCTAAAGTGTCATTTATGTTCTTCATTCGGTTGTTTTAGAACAAGTAAGAGTTTTTTAATCTCAATCAGTTCGCCTTCGATCCGATGAAGGTGGCTCTGCATATCGTCAATCTCTTGTTCGGCTTTGTAGTTGATCGCGAAGTCAATGATCGATTCATGCTTATCCCTTGCAGCTTGGCGGTTCTGACTCATCATAATGACCGGAGCCTGAAATGCTGCAATAAAGGACAAACACAAGTTCAACAAGATAAATGGAGGTTCATCGAAATGAAAGCGAGTAAACGGCAAGCTGTTCAAGAGTATCCAGAGGGTCAGAAAGATAGCGAAATAAGTAATAAATCTCCAGCTACCGCCGAATGATGCAATCCGATCTGCAAGACGATCTTGCCAGCTTGTCGTTCTTTGGTACGCTTCATCTAAATGAGAAAGAATGCTATTCTCGTAACTATCGACTAGCCGATCAATACGACGGGTATTTTCCTGATTCAATTCAATATCAAAGCCTTGAATATGAGCAGCACTTTTATTTTGCTGTTTTTTTTGAAAAAAATTCATTTTTGACATGTCAACTGCCTCCTTGTTTTAAGGCAGTCGGGCCCAATACTAACCCGTAGGGGAGGAATAGCAACCATACTCAATTATGGTATCTAGTTTTAACCCGACTGCCAATAGACTCCCTGGTTCTGGATCCGGTTCAGACGAACTTCGACTACTCATTGAATGGTTCAACCCCTCTCCCCTTAACATGTTGTGGGCTCCATATTTTACTGATCACACTGGAACCAAATCATTGCCAATACTACAACATTGAAATAAAAACGCCCCTCAGCTAACTGAAGGGCGTCGTTCTGCATGCAGGATAAAGCATACAAATATCCGATTCCCCCAAGTCGAGCTTTAGCACTATACGACGTAAAAGAACCAAAGTTCTTTAGCCACATTAAGAAGAGCCTTAATCCGGCAATTCCTGTTATACCCATTGGCATCTTTCGATGTTTCCGGGCAGTGGCTTATGTTCATATAGGAGCCTCACCTAACGAGGACATCAATATTTCCTTAGCAAGCATACTGCTGTCTAAATGTGCTGTCAAACCCAAATATATTTGCTATATTCCACATGTGTTTGTGCCTGGTGACAGCGACGCTGGCACTCCCCCTTATAACGCAAAAATAATAAGTCGTGGGGCCGCAGTTGCGGCAAACAGATGGTCTAAAACTTACATCATATCATCACCCAACGGTTTTACTACATATACTCTTACCTGGCTTAATGCAGCAGCAAATAGTTCTATATCCGACTTTAACACTTTATATGTATGGTTCAAGCTGATCACCTCAGATAGTTATTCTGCCGTGTGTGGTAATTCCTGCACTAAAGAAAGCTCTGCCGACCATCAGGTTAGCAGAGCTTTTTCTTTAAAATCCTCCAATGGTAACGTTAGGCTGAATACTATGGTGGTGGTTAAAGGCTTGGTCCGGCATAGTAACAATAAACAAAAAGCTAGCCGCGATGACTAAAAATACCATTTTTTTGAACATTGTTTTCCCACACCCTTTCAATAAAATTGAAATACTCAGCTTTAGTTTCAGGAACTGCATGGGCTTGAAAACGAACAAACAACCCCATACAGTTTATAAAGTAAGTTTCATTATTTATTATATGTGACTTTACCATTGCATTCATCAAATATTTAAAGCCATCAATGTACTTCCCTCGGTATAAATAATAAAAACCTAATTCGTAACCAAACCACGCGATATAATCCGGTATCACTTGTCGGGTATACATATCATCTGATGATGGTTGCTGTGAAAAAGTCGCAATTAGCGTTTCAAATCGTTTGAGTATATTGTCTACATCTATGCTAAACTGGTTTGCTGCGATTATAACATTCAGCAGTTTTGAAAGCTTTTCATTCTCGTTAGCGGCTGATGTTGTAGCAATATATTCAACATAATCGTTCAGCAGGCTTATTTCTCCTGACAACAGCTTATATACGTAAGTATTTCCTACCGCCCACTGACTGAACAGGTTTACCCAGTGTTTTGTATCCTCGTCATCCTCTTTAACCCAGTCTAAATCCGCATAGGCGTATGTATATTGTAGAGCTTGTTGATAATCGCCTTGGGCTTCACAAACACTAGCACACAACAAATCGGCGTAAGCAATGTATCCAAATAACGGATTTCTGGTTTCCTTTTCATGCTCCCTGTTCTTTCGATTCTTCTGCTGATGCTTTATGGAATATTGTACTTCAGCTTTCCCTCTCATTTGCCTTGCCATTTCCTCAACCTTGTCCCACTTACGCAAAGACCTGTACACATTAGCCAAATCCTTTAACGCATCAAGTTGTTCTAAATCATCTAGGCGCTCGACATAAGGCTCAAATAGTATAGCTGCCTTGTGGTTGCGGCTTTGGTCGTCACCAATCTGAATCGTGAATATACGATATTGACAGACTGCCAATCGTTCTGAATGTTGATATTTCTCCGCTTCAGCTACCCCCTCATAGAGCAGCAATGCAGCCGCATGTCTTCCCTGCGCCAACAATTCTTCTGCAATTTCAAATAGCTTGGGTGAATACAGTAGATTGTCCATGATGGCTCCCACCACTCGACGGATTGCATCCAACTTGTCCAACTCCGCACAGCGAAACAAAAATGGCTCGATTCGTCTCATATTCGGAGGATGGTCGATGATGTAGTTTTCTATGAACAAGACATAAAAGTGACCTTCCGGTAACCCCATAGCCTCGGTAATGCGATCTATCTGGTTAACAGACATAGATTTATTGCCTGACACTATGCTACTTACTATCCCCCTATTCATGCCCGCTATATGCCCAAACTCCATCATGCTCAAACCTTCTTGTTTTAGATATTGTTCCAATTCTGCTCTAATCGTGGGTGTAACTTTCATAGATAAACCACCCTCCATACAGAAGTACCAATATTTATATATTATTACATTCTATTGTTGTCCATAATTTAACAGTTGTCAATAATTTTTATTTATTTGCATCGAATGTCGAAGTATATAAAATAAGCAGTTCCAAAGAGTCACTCTGCATTGAAGTCAAATAACCCTGCCACTGTTACCGGTGAGACTTATGTTAATGGAAATATAATCCTTCAAAAAGCAGACACTTACATTGATCTGACTGTACAAAAGTACGGAGGGTTACTTGCTGAGTGGGACTACAAATGATTGGTGATATTATGCTACTCTATAAATAAGCAAATAATTTAATCAAGAGGTGTAATAATGCGGTTTCATGAATTTTATATCGGACAAGTATTTAAAACCAAGTCTTTAAAATTAACTAAAGAGGATATTACCAGATTTGCAAGGGAGTTTGACCCGCAATATATGCATTTAGATGAAGAGAAAGCATTACAAGGTAGATTTAATGGAATTATCGCTTCAGGAATTCAAACATTAGCTGTTTCTTTTAAGCTTTGGGTTGAAACAGGCAGTTACGGTGATGAGGTTATTGCTGGAACTGCTATGAATAATATTAAATTTATTAAACCAGTATATCCAGGCGACGAATTGTACACCATTGTTGAAGTGATTGGAGTAAAAGAGATGAGGAATGGAACAGGACTCGTTACTGTATTGCTGTCGACTTTCAACAACAAAGAGGAGCAAGTTTTTGAAGGCGATTTATCCGTTCTGGTTAAACAGTAAAGTTTCATAAAAAATCAATTATTACAAGTTTGAAGAGGTCCATGCATTTTAGCACGAACCTCTTCTCTTTATTCTAACGTGGCTTGACTTGCGGCTTCATGTTCAGCCACACGTTGCAGTAATTCCTACTAAGTCTTCATTTGACGACCTTGACGTGCCCTTCTACAAACTGAATATCGCATAGATTCTACATCTTGAACCCGTACTTTTCCACCATTTTGGATAACATATCTATGCCTTCTGGAGTTCGACTAGCATTTCCGTCCAATGTAATAATAATAAATTGATATTGCAAATCATATAAATGAATAATTTACTATAAATCTCTGAGATTCGCACTGTGCTATTTTAGTATAGAGGGCTTTGAGAATGACATTTACTAATCTCAGCCCATAGTTTGTCATTCAACTGCTTTTGTATTGGATCTGGACAAACAACGCGATGGAACGAGAAGCATCATACAAACCATAGAGGTATAGTTGCTTCAAGAGCGGTCTAATCTATGTAAAATTTTGGTTCAGTGTAATGAATTTCACATCTTTCCGGGTCAACCTGTTCTACCATAGAAGGGTGATACGCCGTGCTGGGCAGACCACTTTGGTCGGGACGGTTACGTCTTGTTCTAAACCAGCTACACAGGCTGTCTGGCATGCGCGGCAAGTACGCCTTTATTTTGATTCGAAGCGGAGTGTCCAGATGTTGAATACCGAATTGGAATACCGTGAGCGCATCAGGAAGTTGGCCGTGTGTATTGTCAAGCACTACCGGGGAAAAGGACCGGACAACGTCAAGGTTTCACTGGATTCGCCGCTCCGGATTACGGTAGAAATTCGAGGTACATTGTCTAATTTGTCCGAAATTCTCGTTCATGAAGGGGCTGAGGACAAGGTCAGGGAATATTGGGACGTCCTTCGTCCCTATCTAGAAAAGGAGTTTATGAACGAAGCCGAAAAAACACTCGGCAGTCCCTTCACTTATACTTGGGAGGTCTGCCCCTCCGTCCATGGAGACGGACACATTATCATTACTCTAGAACTACAACACATACACCGGTTGGATTAGCGGGAAGGAGCTTGTCTCCTCGCTCGCGGATAAGCCAGTACAGGATGCAGCGTAAAGCGGCATTTTTGTATTGGCTTTTTTTATGTTACGAGTTTCATCTATTTCATATAAAAGAGGTGCTGCACTTATGGCAGACAAGGTATTGACCGTATGTCCCTACTGCGGGAGCGGTTGTCAGCTTCATTTGCTGGTGGAAAAAGGACAGGTAATTGGCGCAGAGCCGGCTGGTGGTCGTACGAATGAAGGAACACTGTGTCTGAAAGGACACTATGGATGGGATTTTTTGAATGACCCGCAAATTCTGACTGCACGCTTGCGCAAGCCCATGATTCGCAAAAATGGAGTTATGGAGGAAGTCGAGTGGAAGGAAGCCATTCAATATACTGCCGAACGGCTGTCAGCAATTAAGGAAAAATACGGACCCGACTCCATTATGGGAACGGGCTCCGCACGCGGTCCGGGTAATGAAGCCAATTATGTCATGCAAAAGTTCATGCGAGCGGTCATTGGCACGAACAATATTGACCATTGCGCTCGTGTATGCCACGGCCCTTCTGTAGCAGGTTTGACTTACTCGCTCGGAGATGGAGCTATGTCCAACTCTATTCCTGAAATTGAACACTCTGATCTCATTTTCGTGTTTGGATATAATGCACCCGAAACACATCCGATCGTCGCAAGACGCATTGTAGCTGCCAAGCAAAGAGGCGCCAAAATTATTGTATGCGATCCGCGCATGACCGAAACAGCTCGTATTTCGAATATGTGGCTACCCTTAAAGGGCGGTTCGAACATGGCTTTGGTGAACGCTTTTGGTCATGTACTTGTGCATGAAGGACTGTACGACAAACGATATGTTGAAGCAAACACAGAAGGCTTTGCCGAATACGTAGACAGCATTAAAAAATATACTCCCGAATATGCGGAAGGCATTACGGGGGTCAAGGCAGCCGATATCCGGGCGGCTATGAGGGAATATGCAAAGGCTCCTACCGCTACAATTTTGTACGGAATGGGCGTATGTCAATTTTCACAGGCCGTTGATGTGGTAAAGGGGCTCGCTTCCCTTGCACTGTTGACTGGAAATTTGGGCAAGCCGAATGTGGGTATCGGACCAGTACGGGGACAAAACAATGTACAGGGGTCCTGTGATATGGGCGCTTTGCCGAATGTGTATCCTGGCTATCAGGATGTAACAGATAACACAGCTCGCAAAAAGTTTGAAAAAGCATGGGGTGTTGAGCTGCCACGTAAAAAAGGCTATCCACTTACGGAGGTACCACACCTCATTCTGAAGGAGAACAAGCTGAAAGCTTATTACATTTTTGGCGAGGACCCTGTACAAAGCGATCCGAACGCCGCCGAGTTGCGTGAAGCCCTAGACCAATTGGAATTTGTCGTGGTTCAGGATATTTTCATGAACAAAACAGCGTTGCACGCCGATGTCATCCTCCCTTCTACTGCCTGGGGCGAGCATGACGGTGTATATTCTTCGGCAGATCGGGGCTTTCAGCGCATCCGTAAGGCCGTTGAGCCACAGGGTGATGTTAAGCCAGACTGGGCCATTATTAGCGAGGTTGCTACCGCCATGGGCTATCCTATGTCCTATGCAAACACAGAAGAAATTTGGGATGAAATGCGCAGTCTCAGCCCATTATTCTCCGGTGCCAGCTACCAAAAAATGGAGCAGCAAGGCGGCGTGCAATGGCCCTGCCCTACTGAGGATCATCCAGGTACACCGTATTTATATAAAGGAAATCAATTTTCGACACCTAGTGGCAAAGGCAGATTATTCGCCTGCGAATGGCGTCCACCACAAGAACAACCGGATGCAAAATACCCGCTTGTCTTGTCCACAGTCCGTGAGGTAGGTCACTATTCCGTTCGTACCATGACTGGCAATTGCCGCGCGCTGCGCCAGTTGTCTGATGAGCCTGGCTTTATTCAGATTAGCCCAGAAGACGGAGCAGATCTGAATATTCTGGATGGCGAAATTGTTGCCATATCCTCCCGTCGGGGACGCATCATGGCACGGGCACAAATCAGTGACCGTGTGCAACAAGGTGCGACCTACATGACCTATCACTGGTGGGTTGGAGCATGCAACGAGCTGACCGCTGATTTTCTCGATCCGGTATCCAAAACCCCGGAATTAAAATACTGTGCCATCCGTCTGGAGCGGATCGCCGACCAAGCGCAGGCCGAACGTGATGTACATGAATCGTACCAACGGATTCGCAGACAGATGAACGTCCAGGAAGCTATTTTGGCTGATAAGGTGACGAGATGAGCGGCACAGGGAATATGATGCACTGTCTAACAGATTACCGGTCAGCTTCGACGAGTAGAATGGGAGCAGCCAGTAGAACAAGCGCTGTTGCTTCTTCTTTTGTAGTCGCAGACGCCGGACAGTGCATCGGTTGCAAAGCCTGTGAAATGGCGTGCTTCGCCGTTCACAGTCAGGCTAACGGCATAGGAGCTTCGGTCGGAACCGTCAGCGTACCTGTTGTACCCAAGGTGTATGTTGTACGTACAGGGGATATGTATGTGCCGGTGCAATGCCGGCATTGCGAAAATGCCCCCTGCGCACATGCCTGTCCGGTGCAAGCCATTCGTCAGGAGGACGGCGTCGTCATGATTGATGAGGAGCGATGTATCGGCTGTACCTCCTGTGTTTTGGCCTGCCCCTTCGGGGCAATTGAGGTGTCTCCGGTCTACCGGGCAGGACACGTTGTAACGCAGTCCGGCCTGACTCACCGTGCAAATCGAGTCGCCCTTCCCCGCACCGCAGCAAGCAAATGCGATCTGTGCGCGGAAACAGAGAACGGACAGCCTGCATGTGTAGAGGCCTGCCCGAATCATGTCCTACGGCTGGCCAAAGGTATATCCGACTCACCTCCAGAGCCTCGGCGGGAAGTCTTTTTCCCACGCCTATAAGGCCAAAATCAGCCGCAGAAAGGTAGAAAACCATGTCAACCACAATAGACAAGATCTCCTCGCCTCCTTGTATGAAGACGACTGATTGCACAGACCCTGTCATTCATATTGACCCTACGCTCTGCACAGGATGCAGACGTTGTGCTGGGGTTTGTCCAGTAGATGCCATAGAGGGATTGCCCGGAGAACCGCAAACCGTTAATGCAGACCGATGTGTTATTTGCGGTCAATGTGTACAAATATGCAGCGTATACGCATCTGACTGGGCAGGTTCATCTTCACAGGAAGGCGCCGCTAGACGGCTGGAACGTATCCAAGAACGCGATATGCCTGCCGACATCAGAGAGCCACTATTCGCTGCCTATTATAGCTACAACTTGAATAAGGTAGCCGATATGATGACCAAACCTGGACAGTTTCGGATCGTCCAATGTGCTCCAGCCATTCGTGTTTCACTCGCGGAGGAATTCGGAATGCCGTTCGGCACCTTGACGCCTGGGAAAATGGCTGCTGCTTTACGCCGCCTTGGCTTCGACCGGGTATACGACACCAACTTTGGAGCTGACGTGACCATCATGGAGGAAGGCACTGAATTGATTCGTCGCGTGACCGAAGGCGGTCCCTTACCCATGTTCACATCCTGCTGTCCAGCATGGGTCCGATTTGCAGAGATTGAATATCCCGATCTGCTAGACCATCTATCCAGCTGCAAATCTCCGATGCAAATGTTAGGAGCGCTAATCAAATCTTATGGCGCACAACTGGACGAGGTGGAACCTGCGAATATATACAGCGTTGCCATCATGCCCTGTACTTGTAAACAATTTGAATGCGATCGTCCCGAAATGGAATCTGACGGTTACCGTGATGTGGATGAGGTACTGACCACGCGTGAACTTGCATACTGGATCAAGCAGCGCGGAATTGATTTTGCGAACCTGCCTGATGAAGAATTCGATTCACCGTTAGGACAATATTCAGGTGCAGGCTCCATTTTTGGAGTCACTGGAGGAGTCATGGAAGCTGCCATCCGTACAGGTTACGAGCTGCTGACAAATGAAAAACTGCCGAAGCTCCAGCTCGATTTTGTACGTGGTGAGGAAGGCATTCGAGTAGCTGAGGTTCAGGTAGGCAAGCTGCAGCTCAAGGTAGCGGTCGTCGCCGGGCTACAACATGCCTATCAGCTACTGGATCGTGTCCAGGCGGGCGAATGTGATTATCATTTTATTGAGGTGATGGGCTGCCCTGCTGGATGTATCAGCGGAGGGGGACAACCTAAGCTCATGTTAGAAAAGCAACGAATTGAAGCTTATCGTGCACGTAAATCCTCCATTTATGGACATGATGCTGCACACCAGGTACGAAAATCGCATGAGAACCCTCACATCATCAAACTTTATGATGAATTTCTAGGTGAGCCGCTGGGTCATGTGTCGCATCATCTGCTGCACACCACCTTCCAACAACGGGGGCCCGGCAAGCAAAGCCGCAGCAACACTATTTCCACCAAAGGGGATGCGGATTACTCCATTCATTAATACATTAAGTTATTTTTATGCTGTATACATTATTTTTGTCGTAAGTTAGAGAGGAGTCGAATTGTATGAACCGTTTTGTTTTAGCTGATCCCGATCAATGTATCGGCTGTCGTACCTGTGAAATCGCATGTGTCATCGCACATTCAGCGGAGAACCCTTTTATCTCGCCGGATGATGAGTTTCATTTTCACCCTCGTCTGAAGGTTATCAAATCATTTGGGGTCACTGCACCCGTTCAGTGTCGTCACTGTGAGGATGCTCCATGCGCCAACGCTTGTCCGAACGGCTCTATTACGAACGCAGATGGCTGCATTCTCATTAATAGCGAAAGCTGCATTGGCTGTAAAACCTGCATGATCGCCTGCCCTTACGGCGCGATTAACATGGTACCCGAGTATCGAAACGGGCAGCCTGTCGTGCAGGATGGATTGTATACCAATATGTCAGGACGCTTGCAACCCAAAGAGCGCATGATTGCCAGCAAATGTGATTTATGCGAAGGCGTGGACGGCGGTCCGGCCTGTATTGGTAAATGTCCAACACAAGCCCTCAAGCTGGTCGAGCCAGATCTGGTTCATGCCCGGGTTGAAGAAAAACGCGCTGCAAGTGCACGTCAGCTACTGCATATGACACGCATTCCGGCAACGGGTCTATGACCGAAGGTTTCCCTCTGTCTACAAATACGCGAACCGAGCGGGATGCGCTAGGAGAGATGGAAATTCCCGCAGATGCCTTTTACGGTATTCACACCGCACGCGCGATGAACAATTTTGCGGTCAGTGGCAGACCCGTGAACCAAAACCTGATCCACGCTCTTGTGTTGGTAAAAAAAGTAGCCGCTCAAGTGAATGGTGAGCAGAAACGGCTCCCTGCCCAACGGGCCTCTGCCATTGTAAATGCCTGCGACGAAATACTCGCCGGGAGGCACCAACATATGTTTACCGTGGATGCCATGCAAGGCGGCGCAGGCACCAGTACCCATATGAATGTAAATGAGGTCATTGCTAATTTGGCCATCGTACAGCTAGGAGGCAGACCAGGGCAGTATGAGATTATACATCCTCTGGATGATGTGAACTGCTGCCAGTCTACGAATGATGTCTATCCCACAGCGCTACGAATTGCAGCAATACGGCTGCTTCGGCCTTTATGTGACACGATGTCTTCGTTACAGGATGCTTTACAGCACAAAGAAACGGAATATGCTGACCTGCTCAAACTAGGCCGCACTCAGCTAATGGATGCCCTGCCCATGATGGCCGGGCAGGGCTTTGGTGCCTACGCAAAGGCTATAGCGCGCGACCGCTGGCGTCTCTATAAAGCTGAAGAGCGGCTGCGGGAAATCCCTATTGGAGGCACGGCGATTGGCACAGGTATGAACGCGCCCCGCGCTTACAGCTATCGGATGGTCGAAAAGCTGGCGGATGAGACTGGTTTTGGACTGAGTCGCAGCGACCACCCGATGGACCCGATTCAAAATATGGATGTCTTTGTGGAGGTGTCCGGTCTACTCAAATCAGCCGCCGTGAATCTGTACAAAATATCTGGCGATTTTCGCCTACTGGCCTCTGGTCCTTTCGGTGGTATTGGCGAATACACGCTGCCTCCAGTTCAGGCCGGATCCTCTATTATGCCTGGCAAGGTCAATCCGGTAATAGCTGAAATGGCAGGACTAACAGCCATGCGTGTGATAGCCGAAGATGCGGCTATCACTATGGCCGCTGCCTCCGGTCAGTTGGAACTAAACGCATTCCTGCCGCTGATTGCCGAATCGCTGCTGGAATCGCTACATATTCTGAACAGCGCGGTTCGACTATTCGAGGAAAGATGCGTACGCGGCCTGATCGTGCGTGAGGAACGCTGCACTACAAATCTGCGTAACTCAGCCGTGATGGCTTCTGCTCTGGTCGCGGAGCTTGGCTATGATGAAGCTGCCTCCATTGCATCTGCAGCCATTGTGCAAGGTCGCACACCAGAGGATATTGCAGAAGATCGCGGCCTACTGACCCGTTCGAGGATTGACCAATTATGCCATCCCTATACAGTAACCAAACCCGGAATTCCGGGGCAGGAAGAAGGAACTCACCATGGGAATGAATGATACCCCTCGTAGCAACCGACCACATATTGTCCTGCTCGGTCGCCGCAACGCAGGCAAATCCAGCATTCTGAACACCCTGACGGGTCAGCCCGTCGCTGTGGTATCTCCTGTAGGAGGAACGACCACGGACCCCGTTTTCAAACCGATGGAGCTGCTCCCAGCGGGTCCCATTGTTCTGGTGGATACCGCCGGACTGGACGATGAGGGTGAGGTCGGGGAGCTGCGCCGCAACAAAACGCTAGAAATACTTAATAGTACAGACTTGGCCTTGCTCGTTATCGACGCCACCGTTGGAGTCGGACCATTCGAGCATGAGCTACTCGAAAAGCTCCGCAACAAAAAGATTCCTGTTATTGGGGTATTGAATAAGGTAGATACCCTTACTGAATCAGATAAAACGACTACAAAGCTGGCAACTGAACTGGATCTCACCCTGATTCCTTTCAGTGCATCTTTGCTCCAGGGAGACACGGAACTGAAAAAATCTATCACGAATACACTCCCCCAAAATGAGGATCGTTTCCGTATCGTCGGTGACCTGTTGTCACCCGGCGATGTTGTTGTGCTGGTCGTTCCCATCGACAAAGCTGCACCAAAAGGCCGTTTGATCCTGCCACAGCAGCAAACAATCCGCGATACACTAGAGAGCGATGCCATCGCCGTAGTTACCAAAGAACATGAATTACGATTGACGCTGGAGAGATTGGGGCGCAAACCTCGCTTGGTCATTACCGATTCACAGGTTTTTATGAAAGTAGCGGCCGACACGCCCAAGGATGTGCCTCTTACCTCTTTTTCCATCCTGTTTGCCCGTCATAAAGGCGATCTGGACGAACTGGTACGAGGTGCAAGAGCCATTGATCGCCTCAAGGATGGAGACCGTGTACTCATTGCCGAAGCCTGCACTCACCAATGCCAATCTGACGATATTGGTCGAGTGAAAATTCCCCGCTGGCTCCGCCAAACGATAGGCAAACGTCTCATCATCGAGCATGCATCCGGCTCCAGCTTCCCTGATGATCTGAGCGAATATGCACTGGTTATTCATTGCGGTGCATGCATGCTCAATCGGCGTACGATGCTTCATCGAATGTCGGAAACGAAAGCTGCCGGAGTGCCGATTGTGAACTATGGTATTTTCATCGCTTATGTACAGGGGGTCTTTCCCCGTGCTATTGAATGCTTCCCATCTGCTATGCTGGCATGGGAGCAAGCTGTAGAAGCCGGCAGTTATTCCTAAAAGACCTTATCTCGTCATTAATATTTTTTTCCAGATACACAAAAGCAGTCGCGCTGATTCCAACGCGACTGCTTTTTATTTTCAAGTTCTATTATAAATCATGAGAATTTTCATAGTGTGAAATGATACTACGAATAATATAAATTGCTAAAAATACAAATCACGCTCGCCTGCTTCCAGTCGCTCCAGTCTGTCAAGCGTCAAACGGCGCGTCGATTCACGTGGTATACGCTCCAAATTCTCTCGCAGAGCGGCAGCTCCCAGTTCACGCGCCTCCTCATCCCCATAATCCAGCAGATATTCTTGGAAGGTTAGCAGCGAATTCGGCTGGCACACATTATGAATTTGTCCTGATTTGGCAAGCTCCATGAAACGATCTCCAGTTCGCCCCTCACGGTAGCAAGCTGTGCAGTAGCTCGGCATATATCCACCACGGCACAGACTTTTAATAATTTCCGATGGTGAGCGATGATCCCCTACCTCAAATTGAGGCTTATCATCAGTTTCCTGTTTTGCATATGCCCCTACGCCTGTAGCTGAACCTGCACTAATCTGCGACACGCCTAGACCAATGACACGATCCCTATATTCCGGCTCCTCGCGTGTGGACAGGATCATACCAGCATAAGGGACAGCCAGTCGAAGAACGGATACAATTTTCATAAAATCCTCATCGTTGACCAGGTACGGATATCGCTCCAGGTCTACATTTTCAGCCGGACGCAATCGTGGAACTGAAACCGTATGAGGGCCACACCCAAAGGCTTCTTCCAAGTGCTCGGCATGTTTCAGCATCGCTACGGTTTCATAGCGGAAATCATACAGACCGTACAACACACCGATCCCCACATCATCTATACCCGCACGCATGGCTCTGTCCATTGCGGTGGTGTGCCAATCAAAGTCCCGCTTTGGTCCCTGCAGGTGGAATTTACGATAGCTTTCCCGATGATACGTTTCCTGAAATAAAATATACGTACCAATGCCTACCTCTGCCAGCTTCCGATAGTCCTCCTCGGTTGTGGATGCAATATTCACATTGATCCGTCGAATGCTGCCGTTATCTACCTTGACCTCATAGATCTGGCGCAGACAATCGACGATATAGTCAATGGGACAATGGACTGGGTCTTCCCCCGCTTCCAGCACGAGCCGCTTGTGTCCCAGTTCTTGAAGCACTCTAACCTCCTGTACCAATTCCTCCGGTGTCAGACGGCTACGAGTAAAGCTGTCATTGGTATGTTTATAACCACAATATTCGCAGTTATTCACGCAGTGGTTGCTTACATATAAAGGGGCGAACAGTACAATTCGGTTGCCATAAATTTGTTCTTTGACTGCCCTCGAAGATTTGAACATCTCTTCCAATAATTCAGGATCATCCACATGCAAAAGAGCCGCCGCTTCACTCGCACTCAGTCCCCGGCAGGCTCTCCCCTTTTCTAAAATTTCTAAAATACGGTTTCGATCTGTTGCCTCTTGTTTCCCCTGCTCCACTGCTGCCATAATCTCTGCTTCATTAATAAAATCCGCCGACACTTTCTCCCGTACTCCACTCACGTATACCCATCTCCTTATTTATGGTTACTGCAATGTTTCCGTTATGGCCTCACAAAGTTTCCTGTCTCATAAGCTGTCGTTGCACCCTCAAACTATCGCCGCGCCCCATATCGACTTCAAATCCCGCTCCGCGAATCCGCAGCTCCAGGCAATGTCGACATTGGGCAGACTCATCGCCCAAACATATTTTATTCTCATAAATCGCATACTTAGGTCTCACCGCTAGTGGCGACAAATTGGGCATCACCACATTTGCCCCTGCCTGAAGCGCTTTCTCCCTGCCCTGGGGATGAATCGTTCCCATTGCCGTGGACGCCGGAATAAGAGCATCTGGAACGACCAATCGGGATAACGAAATAATATCGAGTGCCTTTTCCATGCTCCCCTGACTGGCATCCCGAAGCGGCGTGTTGCTATGCGGTAAAAAGGGGCCAATCCCGATCATATCTGGTGACAGGCTGTGCAGATAGACCAAATCGTCTGCTAATTCACTATTCGTTTGTCCTGGTAACCCCACCATACATCCGGCCCCGATCTGAAAGCCGATTCGTTGCAAAGCCAGCAGACGGCTGCGCCTGCTTTCCATCGTCATCGTCGGATGCAGCTTGGCGTACAAACGGGGGGAAGCTGTCTCATGCCGCAGCAAAAAACGGTCCGCGCCCGCCTCGTATAATTGCTCATAAGTTTCATCATCCCGTTCACCGATGGACAGTGTAACCGCCACATCCGCAAAACGGCTTTTAATTTCGCGAATCAATTTCGTCAGCCGGGCTGCTGTAAACCAGTAATCTTCCCCACTTTGCAATACAAAGGTCCGATAACCGAGTTCATACCCCTCCGCACAACAGGCCAGAATTTCTTCTGGCTGCAAACGGTAACGATCTGCCTGTTTATTCGAAGCGCGCAGCCCACAGTACATGCAGTCCTGACGACATATACTGGAGAATTCAATTAATCCCCGTAAAAAAACACCTTTGCCATAGCGCTCCAATTTGGTGCGAGCTGCCAGGTGGCGCAGTTGAGCCCGAAGCGTTGGCTCATCATCCAGACGTGTCAGCAGCTCCATCATTTCCATATGCGTCCATTCCTTGCCGTCAGCCAGACGCAGTAATAATTCGTCCGTGACTCATCCCTTCTTCCCTCGTCCATCCGGACTTCACATCATCAGCGGCTTGTACCGTACATGTATTATTCTAGCAATATCGGAGAGGATGTAACGTGATTAGTTTCACAAAAAATCCCATTTTATAAAAACCTCCTCCAACTTCTGCCCCAAAAAATACACATTTATATCAACACACAAAAAAGCTGTCTCTTCCTCTAATGGAAGAAACAGCCCTTGTCGATGGTTCTGCTTATTACTGAATCAAATCAATCGCCTGCTGGGGTACAAAATAATCAACGCCGTTAAATACAACTACACCGTTGAGCGTGGTATTTTTACCATTCAGCGTAGCGACATTTTTGTATACCGGAAGCTCCAGCTTGTTACTGCCTTTGGTCACTGTAATAACTTTCGTGTCCGCAGAAAACTTGGCTCCTTTAGCTTCAAAAGCGGCTTTTGCAGGAATAAAAAGCTGCTTGCTGACCGTATCCAAATCCAGTCCAAGTACACGTGTCATATATTTATTCACATCTGTATTGTCGATTACACCGGTTGGACGGTCTCCGTTCGGCGCATACGTGTACAACACGACATCGCCTCCTGTATGTCCGCCTGTAGTCCAGCCAATATTCGCACGTTTGCTAATGATCGGTCCGACAGCATAGTTCATGCTTCCTTCTTTGGCATCCTTAATGGTTTTTACTTCTTCGTCTGTCAAATCGGTGATGCCAAAATATGTGGAAAGCACCTCTTTAATATTGCTGCGATCTGCATTCAGCTTGGCTTCCAAGCCCTCACCCGTCAGCTTCGCTTTTTTCAGCGGGTCTATAAAAGAAGCTAAAGGTGTTTTGTCATAATTGCTAGTTGTATCGCTGCTACCAATCGTCAATCCACCGTTTCCGTGGTCTGTCACTGCTACGACGACTGTATTTTGGTTTTGTTTGGCGTAATCCACAGCAACTTTCACTGCATCGTCAAACGAAAGCACGTCACTAATAATTCCGGTTGGATCATTTGCATGGGCGGCCCAATCCACCTTACTGCCTTCTACCATTAAGAAGAAGCCTTTATCGTTTTTGGACAACACATCAATGGCTTTCGATGTCATTTCTGCCAGACTAGGTTCCTTGGATGCATCGCGATCCAGGTTATACGCAAGGGCTTCAGGAGAAAAGCTGCCCCAGAGCTTGCTGGAGGTCGAATTTTTCAACCCTTCAGGTGTCGTGACAAAGTCATAACCCTGGTCTTTAATTTGGGCTACCAAATCTTGGCCATCTTTACGCCCTGCTGCCTCCAAAAACTTGCCGCCTCCACCTAACACTACATCAACCCCGTTGTAGGCTTGCTGCATGCTGAGTGCATCATAATTTTTACGATCAGGATAATGTGCGGTAAAATCAGCTGGTGTCGCATGCATAATCTCCGAAGTCGCAATAATTCCAGTCGATTTCCCTGCCAGCTTGGAAGCCTCAAGAATGGAAGCTACAGGCTTTTTGGCGTCACCCGCTGCAATGGGTTGTTGTCCGGGCATTGTCGCTTCATCAGGAAGGACACCTACATACCCAGTATGAGATTTATGTCCTGTGGCAAAAGCAGTACCCGCTGGAGCAGAATCGGCAATTGGAGCATCCGCAGAATGCGTACGCACCATGCCGCTTGCCATGCTGTCTAACGTTAAGGAAGATCCTTTGTACCATCTAGCCAGTGCAGTGGCGTCATTAGCCATACCGTCTGGAATCAAAATAATTACGTTTTTAATCGACGTGTCCTTTTCGACTGCCATCGCCGTCCCAACGCTTACTGCTAGCATCATAGTCGCTACGAGTGCTGCCACCGATTTTTTCGTATGTATCCCCCAACATTTTAGCATTCAATTTCCTCCCAGACACTTTATTGTACAATCAGAACTAAGTCTAATCATACTTTGTCAGGAGAATGTTAAGGGGATTGTCTAACTATATTAAAGATGCTCTCTGGAGTATTGGTCTCACTCAAATTGTCCCTGAATTACCGATACGATACTTTCACGGAGTGCTTTGGCGTTTTGTGACTTATACGGATCAGCATTAAAAAGGATTGTATCTGCTGTGTAGTTTTCTTTTATACGTCCCAATCTGTCCCCATATCCCAAAATTTCAGCGGCGAACTCCGTGGCAGCCTGCCAGGCCTCTTTTCGAGTTAATCCACAGTCTATGAGTGTGTCTAATTCCTCAAGGTTACGTCCATGTAACGAAGGTGTGGCAAAATCTGTACCGAACGCAATTCGTACGCCTGCTCTTTTGGCATAGCTAACGGCTTTAGGGTGGGCTTCGGCGGCGCGGGCAGCACGATCACAAATTTCCCTGTCGAGTGAAAGAACTCCAGACGGGTCTGCAGCAATACGATAGATGGAAGCAGTAGGCACAAAGGCTGTCCTGGATTGCGCAAGCCGGTTGGCTTGATCCTCGGTCAAATACATTCCATGCTCTATAGATTCCACTCCAGCGTCAATAGACCAATCCACAGTAGGTCCACCCCAGGTATGAACCATGACTTTTATGTTGCGTGCATGGGCGCTACGCACAATAAAAGAGAATTCTTCCTCAGAAAAAATCGGGTTCAGCACTGTATCTGGCGACGAGCCTAGTCCCCCCGTTGCAAGAATTTTAATCCAGCTTGCCCCGCAATCAATAATTTCTGTTACCCGCCGTTCCAAATGCTTAAGACCTCGTGCGTCTCCGGCTCCGAGCATATCACCACTGGTATAAACTCTTAAAGGCTGGCTATAATGCTGACCTATATGCTTCACCGTACTTGGCAAAAGCCCACCTGCATCACGCACTGAAGTCACTCCAGCCTGGAAAGTAGCCTCAAAGGCTTGCGCCTGCATCACTTCGATCTCCAGTTCATCGCGCTTCTCCTGGTCAGTATGATTAAAATCCGTCCATGCCAAATGCGTATGAAGATCAATTACGCCGGGGCTAATCCATAAGTCGCCATCTGGACCATTTTGTTGAGTATGCGAGGATAAGGACTCTGCAATACACGAAAAATGACCATTGGCGATTGTTATATCGAATCGTTTCCCATCAATCCCCGCCACAAATATATTTTTGTAGGTTAACTCTTTTTGAATTTTATTTTCCATCTTCATTCCCCCAAATTAACCTTTGGGCGGCAAGCGCATGATAAGGATCTTGATGTACAAGCTCAGCAAGCGTTTGGATAGCTTCTTCAACGCTTTGTTGATTTGCCTTCGCCCCAAAATGGTTAATGCGTAAGAGTTTATTATGCAATTCTCCATCTCCGGGTGCGACAATGCCTATGGGCTGTTCGATATTGAAATTACCGCCTTGAGGGATCCGAACCGTTGTAGTCAACGTTGAGTAGCTATCTTTATTCCGCTGCCAAGGTTCAAGGCCCAAGGCTTTAATGCCGGCAATTGCAGCAGATGTAGTTACGCGATGGCGGCGGTTGACCGCTTCCAGACCTTCTTCTTCAATAAGCTTTAATGCCTCTATAAGCGCACGGGCTTCCAAAACAGGGATGTTGGCAGGAACTCGCACGGGCGTCACATGATTAGGGGAACGCTTTAAGTCAAGCAAAGACAGTATGGAATTGCGCGGCGCATTGTCGTTGGAGGCCAGAAACTCCCAGCCACGGGGAGAAATCCCCACAGCGCTGATCCCGTTAGGCCCGGATAGTGCTTTTTGCGCCCCTACAGCTACAAAATCAATTCCCCACTCGTCCATAAGCACCGGTTCGCCCCCGATTGCAGAAACTGAATCTATCACGGTTATAATGTTTGATCGACGCGCAAGCTCCATGATTTCCCTTGTTGGATTAGAGCCTCCTGTAACCACTTCCGCCTGCACAAAAGAAAGCGCACATGGGTTATATCGCTCAATCGCTGCGGCGACTTCATCTACAGTTACCACATTATCAAAAGATGTTTTGAGTTCGATGACTTCTGCTCCGCCACGCGCAAGCCAGTTACCAAAAATCGTTCCATATGGACCTGTCACAATGTTTAGAATTTTACGGTCGGGCGCAGATATGCCTGCTGCTATGGCTTCAATTCCCAGGATCGCCTCGCCCGGTATGATTACCGGGGATTCTTGGGTGGACAGGAGTTTGGAGAGCAAGTTAGTTAGCGTATCAAACTCCGATATTGTAAGAGGTACAAATCCTTTATTATTTTGACTCATAAATACCTCCTGCAGAATGGGATATTGGCATTTTAGGAACAGCGGACAAAAGCTCACGGCTATAAGGCGTTTCAGGACGAGAAAAGAATTTCTCCTTGGGGTTGATCTCAACCAGCTTCCCCTGCCGCATTACAGCAACAATATCGCTTATGGCATTTATAACTCCCAAGTCATGAGAGATAAAAAGCATCGTAAGATTAAGCTCCGATTTGAGTGTGCTCAACAGTTCAAGCATACTCCGTTGTACCGAAACATCCAGTGCGCTCGTTGGTTCATCTGCGATAAGTATGCTTGGCTCAACGCTTAATGCGCGGGCAATTGCTATTCGCTGACGCTGACCGCCGGAAAATTCGTGAGGGAATCTGCCAAGGGCGCTTTCATCGATGTGAACACGTGTAAGCAGTTCCCTACATTTCTTGTCCACTTGAGCTCGGTCAACAATCTTGTGAAAAAGTAAGGCTTCGGCAAGGATTTGCCTGATCGTATGCTTTGGATTTAGCGAGGAATCCGGGTTTTGAAAAACCATTTGTATTCTTTTATGCTGCTCCCGGCTCCGTCGCTTGCCCAGAACCTGAGAACCCAGCATGATCCGGCCCTCATCCGGGGCGATCAGCCCGGCTATTACCCGCGCGAGGGTAGACTTTCCTGAACCCGATTCTCCCACAAGACCAAGCGTGGTACGCTCCTGCAGCTCCAGGCTTACTTGATCAAGCGCGGTGAACTTACCATAAGCAACCGTTATATTTTCTATCTGCAAGGCTGTTTTCATAAATCCGCGCTCCTTTCAAGATCCGGGAGAGGAAGCACTGAGCTTATCAGCAACTGTGTATACGGATTTTGCGGGTTTTGTAAAAGGGGCAAAGTGTCTCCCCGCTCTATGATTCTTCCCTCTTTCATAACGCAAAGCTTTGAGCACATCGAAGCAGCTACAGCAAGATTGTGCGTAACAAACACCATGGCAAAACCCAGCTCCTTTTGAAGACGTGAAATAACGTCAAGTATTTGCCGTTGAACCGTTACGTCAAGCGCAGTTGTTGGCTCATCACAAAGAAGGATGCCCGGCTTGCACGCCAAAGCCATCGCAATAACAATACGTTGACACTGGCCGCCTGAAAGCTGGCGGGGGTAACGGTCAGTATGCTTTAAGGAATCGGGAAGACCGAGCATTTCAAGCAGTTCCAAAGCTATTGTGCGCGCGACCTTCCGACTCACCTTCTGCCTGTAGTACACAACCTCGGCAAGCTGCCGGGCCACCGGGCAGAGAGGGTCAAGTGCCCTTATCGGGTCTTGAAAAATCATTGCGCATCTGCCATTGCTCCTAATATGCCCGCCAACTTGTTCAATACCGGAGGGAAGCAACCCTATGATGGAGCGAAGCGTGAGCGATTTTCCAGATCCGGATTCCCCCACAAGTCCTATACTTTCGCCCGCTTCAACTTTGAGACTCACATTGGTGACCAATTTATGATTCGATTGCGTCGCGAGCGACAAATTTTCCACTTCTAAAATTGGATTCATAGCATTCATTTTCTTCTCCATATATCTGCTAGCCCATCGCCCACAAGGGATAAGGCTATCCCTGTATATACTACCGCAAAGCCCGGGATTGCTGAAAGCCACCACTTAGTAGATATAAAGGGCTGCCCATCAGAAATCATAGTTCCCCAATCCGGAGTTGGCGGCGCAATGCCGATACCTAGATAGCCTAGCGTAACAATGGCTACAAGCAGAACAGCCATGTCCGTCATAAGCACTACCACCGCTTGCGGTAACACATTCGGCAGAAGATGGCGCAGTATGATTTTAATATCCGGGATTCCCAGAGTTTTTGCAGCGGCTATCCATTCCTGCTTGCGAAACGATGCGCTAAGACCCTTGACCACGCGCGCGTATACAATCCAGCCAACCAGGACAAATGTAATGTATATCCCCTGTTCACCCGTACCGCTTGCAAACGCCACTATAATTACAATCAAATAAAAAGGGAACGCAATAAACGTATCGGTCAAAAGCGTGATAACCGTGTCTACCCATTTACCATAATACCCGGCAAGCATTCCCAGAAACACCCCCATACAAAAAGGGATGATCTCCGCCAGCACCATAATCTTCAAATCAGTCCGTGCGGCATAGATCAGCCGTGTAAACAAATCACGCCCCAGTTGATCGGTTCCCAGCCAGTGTTCGAAGGACGGGGGTTGTAAAGTTGCCGAAATATTTTGATCAGAAGGCTGGTAGGGGCTAATAACCGGTGCGAACACTGCAATACCTATGAGTAACGCAAACATAATACTGCCCCATAAAAGAGATGGAGTATTCAGTATTTTTCCCCAAGAGCGGTTGCTATGACCCGCCTTCTGAATCTGAAGATCTAATTGCGTGCGTTTCATTGTTCTCCTTTCGTCCTGGGATCAAGATACCCAGAAGCAACCTCAATCACGAAGCCGATGATGACCACAGATATCGCACAATAAAGAGCAATCCCCTGTATAACAGGAAAATCCCGGTTTGAAATGGCTGAAAATAACAGGCTTCCGATACCCTTGAGGCCAAAAACCTGTTCAATTACCAACGTGCCGCCCATCAGGTAGGCAATGTTTACGCCAAGCAGCATAAGAGCGGGAAGAGCGGAATTGCGCAGGACATGCTTTACCAATATAACCCGGTCGGGGATTCCCGCTGCCTTCAAGGTTACAACAAAATCAGATTCCAGCACTTCCAGCATCTGCGCTCTTAAAGAACGAACAAGCGAGGGAATTTGCGACAATCCGACAGTGATCGCAGGAAGGGCGAGACTGTACAAGATTCCAAGCCAGCCCTCGCCGACTCCCCCAACGGGGAACCAGCGAAGCCGAACGCTAAATACCAGAATCAGTAGCAGTCCAACCCAAAAAATCGGCATACCGAGCGTTACAGCAGGCAAGATGCGTATAATGTGGTCAAGCAGTCCGTCTTTATGTGTTGCCGCAAGGGTGGCCAGCACCAGCGAAACAATGATGGAAAAAAGACAGGTCATTGCAATGAGCAGCAGCGTCACAGGGGCCCGCTCTGCAATCAACTCTCTTGAAGAAGTCTCAAAAACAATCGAAACGCCGGTATCACCGTGTGTAAAGAAATTGTGCACAAAGCCTATAAACTGCTCCCAAAGAGAACGATCCAGCCCCAACCTATGGCGCATACTCTCAATAGCCTCAGCTGTGGCGTATTCCCCCAGAATCATTTTGGCGGGGTCTCCCGGCACCAGCCTTATGATGAAGAAGACTGCCACCACCACACAGATGACTACTGATGCCGCTCTTATCATAGCGCGCACAAGCCATTTGTGTGGGAAAGTTAGATTTGCAGACAATCCGGCAGACTTTTTAAATAAATTGTGGGCCGTCAAGGATCTAATTACCTTTCACACGTACATCTTCAAAACGAGCGCTGTTATTGGGAAGCACGACCAGGCCATCAATGGAAGAACGAACACCTTTCAGAATATCCGGATAATAAAGCGGGATGTAAGGTACCTCGTCTGCAAGGATTTGTTGAAGCTTGGCGTAAATTCCCGCACGTTCTTCCCCATCAGGTGTTTTTTGCCCCTCGTGCAGGAGCTTGGTAACTTCATTGTTCGTGTAATGAGTCCAGTACGACTTGCTAAAGCCTTCCGGATCTGTCTGGAAAGCGAGGATCGAGTTGGCTTCTGGAGAATCCGCCTGTCCGCTGTTGATCATTGCCGAAAAATCATAGGCAAAGAAACGCTCGCGAAATGAGGCCAACTCAACAGATTCGATTTGAATGTCTATGCCGATCGTTTTGGCGGCCGCCTGAATAATCTGTGCCTCCTGAGTTCTTGAGTTGTTACCAGAGGCAATGAGCAATTTTGTAGAAAACCCATTAGGGAACTTTGATTTTGCAAGCTCTGCTTTGGCAGCGTTCGTATCAAAGCTGAGCGCTTTAATCGTATCGTTCGTGTTGTAGGGAATGGCTGGCGGCAAAAGCGAATTGGCTGGCTTTGCGAAACCAAAGGTAACCGCATTGGTCAATCCATTACGGTCAAGTGCCAACGCCAACGCACGGCGAACGTGCACATCCGAAAAATGCTCGTCCAGGGTATTGAAGAACAATTGCTCTGTCACCCAGCTTCCATTGGTCGCCACTTTGGTATCAGTTCCTTGTTTTAATTCATTTACATTTTCAAGAGCTACAGACTCAATAGCGTCTATCGCGCCAGCCTTCAGCTGGTTAATCGCTTGGCTGTCATCTTCAATGAGCTTGTAGACAAGTTCATCGATATATGGCTTGCCTTTCTGCCAATAGTATTTATTTTTGCTGAAAGTAAGATCACCGGCAGAATCCCATTTCTTAACGACGAAGGGACCGGTACCGACCGGATTCTTAAAGAATTCTTTTTCCGAGACACCGCCAAAATCCTTTGGAAGGATGCCATTGGAGAAATTTGAGAGTTCAGAAATAAACGGCGTATACGGCGCTTTAAGCTTAATTACAAGTGTTTTTTCATCTTGAGCCGAAAGCGAAGCCACCTGTGCCGCTATTGCAAGAGGACCTCCTACATTCAAATGACGCTGAATTGAAAAAACCGCGTCCTCGGCAGTAACTCCTTTGCCGTCTGAAAATTTCAAGCCATCGCGTAAAACAAAAGTATAGGTTAATCCATTCGCGCTAATATTGTGCGACGCCGCAAGCCAATCCACAATTTTTCCATCACCGTTAAAGGCAACCAGCGGCTCAAATACTTTGTCGATAGCAAAAGCATTATTTGATGTAATCTGATTATGCAAATCAAACGAGGTTACGGAAGCCGGGCGGCCATATGTAAAGGTTCCCCCTTCCGCGGGTTGATCAGCGGTTGTGCTTGGGTTAGTTGCGTTTGTATTTTTATCTGCATCATTTTTGGAGCCGGAGCATCCTGCCACGAGAACCAATAAAAGAAATGCTAAAGATCCAACCAAAAACGGTTTCCTAAAAGATACAATAAGTTTGGACATCCCATTTTCCCCTTTTCTCCAATAAAACATATTGTTTTAATATGAATAATATTATGGATGAACCCATTTGCCATGTCAAACAGAATTAAATACCATAATTTAAAAAATCAAAGATAAAAGTAAACATAGGGATTTTCCAGCTTGTGAACACATGGAGTTCATATGGGATTGGGAATTTCATTATATTATTGTATAATCAGTCTATGAAGTAATAGGTAAATCTTATAAGACGACAACCATTATAAAAGCGTATATAAAAGGGGTTTAAAACTCGATGGAATTCAGACAACTTCAATACACCCTGCAAATTGCAGCGGAAAAAAACTTCTCACGCGCAGCAGAAAAACTGCATATTGCTCAGCCCTCTTTGAGCCAACAATTGTCCAAACTGGAAAAAGAACTTGGGGTACTTCTATTTCAACGCAACACCAGCACGGTGGAATTAACACATGCAGGAGCAAGCTTTGTGGAAAAGGCAAAAAAAATAGTCGATGCAGTTGAGCAGCTCCGGCAGGAAATGGACGACATTTCTCAACTGCGAAAAGGGAAGGTTGTGGTTGGCAGTATGCCCATCACAGGTTCTCATTTGCTGCCGCATGTGCTGCCTGTATTCAAGAAAGCTCATCCGGACATTGAAATCGTGTTGGTCGAGGATTCATCCATGAATTTGGAGAAAAAAACTGCCAGTGGGGATACAGATCTCAGCCTGCTATCTCTTCCATTAGTAGAACCTACACTTTCCTATGTGCCGATCGGTGAAGAGTGGATTGATCTTGCCGTTCCTCCAGGTCACCCCCTAGCCCTGCGTAAAAACGGAGACCATCCGAAGCCTGTGCATATGGAAGAACTGAAAGATGAGCCTTTTGTCGTTCTGAAAAAAGGGCAAGGCTTTCGCAAGCTGACGATGGATTTGTGTCATCAAGCTGGCTTTGAACCCAATGTGGTGTTTGAGAGCACTAATATGGAGACGCTCCAATCGCTTGTAGCGACAGGTATGGGAGTGACACTCGTCCCCCGTTTTATCGCCCGGGCCGCCAGCAGCGAGTTTGTTCCAGCATTATTGCCACTCGCCGAACCTACCCCTAGCCGTACCCTAGCCATTGCCTACCGAAACGGACGTTATTTGTCTAAAGCTGCCGAAGCCTTTATTGATACCTTCCGAGAAACGGTCGAGCAACTTTCTCAAAAGTAGCTTCAAATGTGAAAAGGACCGTCTTCCTCCTCAGCCAAAGCCAGAGAAGAAGACGGTCCCGGGGCTTCGCCCCTATGCTTTCAATACTTCATTTACTTTACGGGTTCGATTACACTGTTGCGATGTTGCTTCCATCTGTCTTTAACGAACCACATTTCATGTTCATTTGAATTTCATGTCAGCCTCGCCTGATTACTTTACGCTTGCTCGGAAACTCCACTTTATCCATCCCGCATCACTTCTTTCCTTAAGGTCTCTAGCCTTGGTCTCCCAAGAATGTCCTACCTCAGTTCCAATGTGCTGTGTGATCCCAAAGTGCCTGTCCTCGCCTTTTTGTGATCAGGGTCTCCCTAAATCTGGTGGACTTTTATCCTGATCATAGCCCATTTCATAATTGTTTCCGACAACCTGTCTATTTAAGCCTCTCGGCCGTGACAGGCCATCCCTATTCGCCAGTTCGGATCTACTTTGGTTATCCATCGTTATCAACCTCCTGGTGTCGGGATACTATTATAATACACCTATGGGCTGTATCTGAAACAGGTATCAGAAAACTTTTTTATTATCGAGAAGAACCAAATGCTTGCTGTACCTCGGCTTCACTCACTTGTGTTTTAAAGACCAATTTCGAAGGATCTTGAGGTGAATAAATGACCTCTATAATACTTCCCTGCTGCAGCTTGGATAGTTGGGAAGAAAAAACAACCTTTTGCGTGGTTACATTAAATGTATCGCCGTTGTTTTTCGTAACACTCAGCGTAAATTGAAGCTTAATTTTATTAGGTCCTGCTTCCCCCATGGGTGTGACATCCAGCACCTTCGCATATGCCTGCTCACCGGTTTTGGCAATTTCCATCAGCTCAGGCGATACGCCCTGCTTGACCATTTGCTCATTCATTAACGCTTGTAAATCCGTCTGCGACACCTGCCCTTTCAGGTCAAGTCCTACTTTCAGTTTATCTTTCTCCGATACGACCAACGGAATGATCGAGCCTGGCTGAAATTGAGCCATGGAAGTCAAAGGAATAATCGTCGTCAAAGCAGTATCATATTTGTCTTCTCCATGTTTGGTTACGGTCAACCCGAGCTTTACCTGCGGCTGATTGTTTACATAAGTCCCTGTTAGCTGAACACTTGTAATAATCCCAACCCCAGGAACACCCTTCTTAACCTTACCGCCTTCAAAAAACACACCTAAAATTCCAGGTAGAAAAATAAGCGCAAAGCCTATATAAATTAACGGCCTATACCACGGGGCATCCATAATCACAAATGGATCATCCCATAAATAGTTAGCCAAAAATGGTGAGAAGCCTACACCAAACACCATAAGTACCCCGATAATACTCAAAAATCCTTTCATCCTCCAAAACCCCTTTTTCAATCATCTGTTCAAATTATATGTCAGCAAGAAAGGTGAAACGACCTGCTCATTTACACTGTCACCAGACCCATATAAATCAGCTCCGATGGATTTACCGGATTGCTCCCCAGACCCACCGTATCTCCAGGTCGCGGAATTTGCAGCTTGGATACGAGCGTTTCCAACGTTTTTGGATATCGATTACCGTTTACTTCTGTCACATCTAGCATTAGCACCACAATCGGATCAAAATTCACGAGCTTCCCGGTATCTGTTACCGAAATAACAACCGCAGTCGCCGACATCGACAAACTACTGTTAGCTGCCGTTTGAGCTTGTCTTGCCGAGTTTAGGCTTTGGTTGATCTGTTCCCGATGCTCTTTGGGTACCAAACCTTTCATAAATAATCCGGACAAACCCTTATTCATCAGTTGATCTGCTTGTTCTATCGCATCCTGCTGTTTTTTCTTTTTACCGAAAAAGTTCATCATGTGGTTGCACCTCGTATTTTGTATTGTCGTACCTTATGAATTCAGTATAGAAGACGGTATCTGACATCACAATACGTTTTGGCGCATACAAAAAAACCGGAAAAACAGGAGCTTTAACCTGTACTTTTCCGGTTTATTTTGAACTCTGGGACGGTTCACACAAAATTTTGCGCACTTTGGAGTATTCTTTTGCACGCTCATCCGATAGTTTTGTGAAAAGCGAATGATTTCAGGTTATTTTTTTCGTAAAAGATAGACCAGTTTGCGATAATAAGCCGATGATTCTTTATAACGACGACTGTCCTCAGACACAACAGCCAGCGTTTCATATAATTGTTCAAGCCGTGCTGGATGCTGGATAGCTTCAAAATAAGGCAAGCATTGCAAGGCATGCGTCCAAAAGGCATCCTGATTCCCTTGCGCAAGCGCAAGCTGGCTTTCATAAAAATCAAGTCCCATTTGCTGATCTATTGTCAGATTGGTTTGGCGAAGCTGATCCAAATGCTGTGACAGCAGCCCCCAGTTTTTCCAGGTAAATGCGATTTCACAACGATATATCAGCGTAACGGGCAGTATCATCTGCTGCATTTCCTCCCGCTCCCGGCTCACCAGCGCTTCAAAACGTGCTACTTCCTCCAAAGCCTTATCCAGCTCGCCAATCGATGTTAGCATAATAATCCGGTTGTTCAGGATGGTCGTGAGCATATCTGGTGCATTTTCCAAATACACCAAATTGGCCTCAGCCATAGACAACGTTAACAGTGCTTCCTGTACAGAACCCATGGCGAAACAATATCCGCTGTAAGCCACATACAGGCCCGTCAAACGGTGAAAAAGCCGATCATCATATACCCTGCGCATCGTCTGCTCGAATACCTGCTTCGCCTGATCAAATTGCTTGACCTGAATACAGGCCTCCATCATAATGTTTTGCGCATTCAGCCAGTTTTCCGTCCCCTCTTCCACCAGACGGCTTAGCTGCTTAACGTTATTCAGCACATCATAATAATGGTTTTTCGAGCGGAAATACTGGATTTTATAAAATAATATTGCTTTTTTTAGCGGTGCGGGCAGCTCCACCTCATCCGAGCGACCAAACTTCTCCAAATAAAAATTCAAATAGGTTTGATGTAAATATTCATAGGCCGTTGGGTCATTTAATTGCTGATAATAAACGGCCTTCATCAAATAAGTCGTCATTTCCACCACAAGCGAATCGTTGCGATCCTCCAGTAGATCCACATAGCTTTCCGTGGCAGGATTAGCCAGCTTGGACAGCTCTGTGAAAATCTTATCCGCTGTAGTCAGCGTCTCTTCATCCTCTGCCGCTGCACGCAAGAGGTAGGAGGGATTTACACCTAAACGCCCAGCAATTTGCTCGGCCAAATCCTCTGCCAACGGGTAACGGTCAGCCAGTATATTTGCGAAATGTGCTGGTGTCACCAGCCCGTCTACCAGCTCTTTACGGGACAGATTTTTCTTTTTACACAAAAATTCAATGCGTTCCTTAAGCATGGAGTATTCCTTTCTACACTGATTATCGGTCATACAGTGAGGGACGCCGATCTTCAAACACCGGAATACGACCACGTACGTCCTGCACTAAGGCAGACTCAATCGTTCCTGTGATGATCCCCTCCTGCTCTCCGCCCTCAGCAATGATTTCTCCCCATGGATCAATAATAAGCGAATGCCCGAAGAAATCAGTATCTCCACTGCGACCTACCCGGTTACAAGCAATAACATACATTTGATTTTCTATAGCACGTGCGGTTAGCAAGGTACGCCAGTGATGAAGCCGGGGATGAGGCCATTCTGCGGGTACGATCAGCAAATTTGCGCCCGACAGGGCCAAACTACGGGCTAGTTCAGGAAAACGAATATCATAGCAGATCGACGCACCTGCCCGAATCCCGCCATCCAGTGCGAATAAAACCTTTTCTTCGCCAGGCTGCAAATATTTTTCTTCATCCATAAGTCGGAATAGATGAATCTTGGAATACGAAGCAACCTCTCTGCCTGTTCGGTCAAAAACGAGCATCGTATTATACACATGACCGTCGCTTTTTTTCTCTGCGATCGACCCAGCTACTACGTTCACTGCATGGGTGGCAGCGAATGCTGCTATCCATGCCCGAGTCTCCGTCCCTTCCTTGTCCGCCAGCTCATGAATGCGATCTAAGGCATAGCCTGTGTTCCACATTTCCGGCAGGACAATCAGATCCGGCTTCAGTTCGACTTTCATCGCTTGTTCCATTAAAGCTCGGATATGACTGCGGTTTTCCGGGGGATTTCCTATCTCTATGTGAGCTTGTATGAGTGCAACACTGAACGGCTGAGCTTCCTGATACGTCAAAATCCTTCATCCTCCTTGTGAGCCAGAGCTTCCCGCGACCCATTGTCCGGTATTTTCCCCCATCATAGCCCGATCAGTCTGGATTACGCAACCATGCAAGCTTAATTCCCCCTATACAACTCGGTAAAATCGTGATAGATTATTTCTTAAACTATTCCAAAAGGTCGTGTGAATTGATGACTCATTTTTCTATTCCCTCCGCTGACGTCATGAAACAGTTACCCACTCAATTTTTTGCCACACTTGTACAAAATGTAAACCGTGAAATCGCGGCGGGGCATGATGTCATTAATCTTGGACAGGGGAACCCCGACACTCCCACTCCTTCTCATATTGTAAAAGCTTTGCAGGAATCAGCGGATAATCCGCTGTATCATAAATATTCGCCATTTCGTGGTTACAGCTTTCTCAAGGAAGCCGTTGCCCAGCGCTATCAGGAGGATTACGGTGTGACGCTCAACCCTGAAACCGAGGTCGCCATCCTGTTTGGCGGAAAAACGGGTTTGGTTCAGCTGCCGCAAGTCTTACTCAATCCCGGGGATGTGTGTCTCGTCCCTGATCCCGGCTACCCGGACTACTGGTCTGGTGTAGCCTTGGCTAAAGCGGAAATGTCTTTTCTCCCATTAAAAGAAGAGAACCGTTTTCTGCCCGATTATGAAGCCATTTCCGAGGAAGACCGCCGCCGCGCCAAGTTAATGTTCCTTAACTATCCGAATAATCCAACCTCGGCAACGGCTCCACTTTCCTTTTACGAGGATACAGTTGAATTCGCGCAACGTAACGGTATTGTAGTTGCCAGTGATTTCGCCTATGGCGCTATTGGATTTGATGGCGAACGTCCGGTAAGCTTCCTACAGGCTGAGGGTGCTAAAGAGGTGGGGATTGAGTTCTATACCTTGTCCAAAACGTACAATATGGCGGGCTGGCGTGTTGGTTTCGCGCTCGGTAATGCCGAAATCATCTCGATGATTAATCTCCTACAGGATCATATTTATGTAAGCTTGTTTGGCGGCATTCAGGCAGCGGCGGCGACAGCCTTGACGGCCTCGCAGAACTGCGTAGGCGAGCTGGTAGCCCGCTATGAATCACGCCGTAACGCTTTTTATGATGCACTTGGGCAAATAGGCTGGAAGGCGACCCGCCCAAGCGGCTCCTTTTTCAGTTGGTTGCCTGTGCCGCAGGGCTATACTTCCACTTCTTTTGCCGATCTGTTGTTGCGGGAAGCCAAGGTGGCTGTCGCTCCAGGGATTGGCTTCGGGAGTGGCGGCGAAGGATATGTGCGAGCGGGACTGCTGAGCTCAGAAGCTCGACTGACCGAGGCAGCTGATCGAATTGGCAAGCTAAACCTGTTTGGTTAAGCCGTATTTTCCAGCTACAACTTCTTTGCCAAACCTGGTCTTTTCGTGGTATTCTGTATCCAATATCATTTAGCGCGTTGAAGGGACTATTAAGAGAGACTCGGTCCTGTTCAGAGAGTAAATTCCGATAGGCTGCAAGAATTTACCTGGACTCTCTCCCAACTCCTATCCCCGAGCGCCCTGCGCAATCAGGCGGTCCCTGCCGTTAACAGGTTTCAAGTGGGATGATCATGAATCATCAATGAAGGTGGTACCGCGGAAGCACAAACTTTCGTCCTTTGCATACAAAGGATGGAAGTTTTTTTGCATTAAAAAGAGTAAAATTAAGGAAGTGGACGTCTTGTCAACACGAATCGTCATTAAAATCGGAAGCAGCTCTCTAACTGGAGTGGAAGGTGGCTTGAATCGGGAAGCCATCGCTTATTTTGCCCGGGAAATCAGCTTGCTACGTGCAAAAGGTCATGAAGTGCTGCTGGTTACATCAGGTGCAGTAGCCGCCGGATTCAGAGAGATTGGGTACCCGTTTCGCCCTAAGCTACTACATGAAAAGCAAGCGGCAGCGGCTGTTGGCCAAGCCCTTCTCATGCAGGCCTATGAGCAGGCTTTTAAAGATTTTGACCTAGTGATCGCGCAGGTTCTACTGACCCGTAGTGACTTTTTGAGCCGCAAACGGATGAATAATGCCGGAATGACCGTAGAAGAATTGCTGCGCCAGCAGGTTATCCCGATCTTCAACGAAAATGATACTGTATCGATTGACGAATTGAAATTCGGCGATAATGATATGCTGTCCGCGCTGGTTGCCAATCTGGTCAAAGCGCAGCATCTAATTATCATTACGGACACCGATGGCGTATATACGGCAGATCCGCGCAAGCATCCGAATGCCGTACGTTTTGAACGTATCGAGGAAATTACAGAGGAGATTTATGCATTAGCTGGAGGTTCTGGATCATCTGTAGGTACTGGCGGCATGCGATCCAAGATCGAAGCTGCCAAAGTCGCTACACGCGGCGGTGTGCCTGTATATGTGGGACGTGTAAGCGCGAATGGCGATCTAAACGCAGCCGTCGAAGGACACGGACCGGGAACTTATTTTGACACTCACCTCTCTTCACTTCCGATGAAAAAACAGTGGCTTGGATTTATGTCCACCCCTCTGGGCGCGGTGCATGTAGACGAAGGGGCCGAGGAAGCGTTGGTTCACGGAGGACACAGTCTACTTCCGGTTGGCGTACGACGTGTCGAGGGCAGCTTTCATGCCGGAGATGTCGTTGAGGTGCTCGGACCGGAAAATAAAGTTTTAGGACGCGGCATCGTCAATTATGACGATGAACAGCTCAGAATTGTACAAGGATTATCCAGCGGCGAGGTTGTGGGCAAAATCGGTCCCATTCACCGGCTTGAGGTGATCCACAGGGATGAATGGATTACATTATGTATGTAGGGAGGCCGTAACATGAGTGATTTAACGACTAACACAGCTACAACCGAGGAGAATCAGTTTAGCGAAGTACGAACCAAAGCCAATCTTGCCAAAAAAAGTGCCGGGGTCATGAACCGCCTGACTACAGCACAGAAAAACGAAGCATTGCTTGCTATGGCTGAAGCTCTAGTAAATCATACTGAAGAGCTGATTGCAGCAAACCATAATGACCTGAAACATGGACGGGAACAGGGAACATCCGAGTCGCTGCTCGACCGCCTCAAGCTGACCGAGGACCGAATCGGAGCTATTGCCGAAGGATTACGCCAAATTGTGGCACTGCCTGACCCGGTCGGCGACACCCTTGAGCAAATTGAACGTCCAAACGGTCTGAGAATTGAGAAGATACGTGTGCCGCTGGGTGTCATCGGCATTATATATGAAGCGCGTCCAAATGTAACCGTGGATGCTGCGGGCCTGTGCTTGAAAACAGGCAATCCGGTTGTGCTACGCGGTGGTTCAGCCGCCCTCTTCTCCAACCGCAAGATTATCGAAGTACTCCAGCAGGCACTAGACGCAACAGCTGTGCCACGCGAGGCGCTTCAACTTGTTGAAGATTCAGACCGTGCCTCGGTCAACGAAATGCTCACCTTGAACGGCTTGCTGGATGTAATTATTCCACGCGGCGGGCGTTCACTCATTCAAAATGTTGTTCAGAACGCTACCGTACCTGTCATCGAAACCGGAGCTGGTGTATGCCATACCTTTTTGGACGCTACAGCGGATGCAGCAATGGCCGAAGCGATTACACTGAATGCCAAGGTGCAAAGACCGTCCGTGTGTAACTCGATGGAAACATTGCTCGTACACTCGGATTATGCAAAAGCACACTTAACAGGATTGGCAGAACGCTTTCGTGATGCGGGGGTTGAGCTACGCGGCTGTGCACGCACACGAGAATTGGCCCCTTGGGCTATTCCTGTTACAGAAGAGGATTACGGCACCGAATATAATGATTACATTATGAACATCAAGGTCGTAAACAATTTGGACGAAGTACTGGAGCATATTGCCCGTTACGGTACAATGCATTCTGAGTGTATTGTCACCGAGGACAAAGCCCATGTCGAGCGTTTTCTGCAAGAAGTGGACGCGGCAGCCGTGTATCACAATGCATCCACTCGCTTCACGGATGGCTTCGAGTTTGGGTTTGGTGCCGAGATCGGAATCAGCACACAAAAATTACATGCCCGCGGCCCAATGGGATTGCCTGCCTTGACTTCAACCAAATATCGCGTGTACGGTACTGGACAAATCAGGGAATAATAACATAAATCAATCTGTATCCTTGGAGGTTATGAATCTATGTGTGAATCACAAACAAAAGTTTTAATTAATGAGCAAATTACATTTTTCGGGGCAGGATCAATGGCAGAGGCTATTATTCGCGGAATGACGGCTCGTTCTGTCGTCAAACGTAGTGGTATTACCGTCATCAACCGCAGTAATCAGGCTCGCCTTGAGGAACTTCAAAAGCGATATGGAGTCTTGTTCCAAACCGAGGATGCCGCCAAAACCGAGCTTCTGCGTCGTTCTCCGGTCATTGTGCTTGCCATGAAGCCCAAGGATGCTGCACAAGCACTTGGGCAGCTCGGCCCACTTCTGTCTGATGAGCAGCTGATTATTTCGGTAATCGCAGGATTGTCCATTCGTACGATGCAAACGTTGCTGGGTCGCAAGCAGCCGATCGCACGGACGATGCCCAATACATCCAGCTCGATTGGGCTGGGAGCCACAGGCATTAGCTTTTCCAAGGAAATCAGCGAAAACCAGCGTAAAAACGTGCTTACGATGTTCGAATCTGTAGGTACGGTAACGGTTATAGAAGAAGAGAAAATGGATGTTTTGACCGGGATATCTGGAAGCGGCCCTGCTTATGTCTACTACCTGATGGAAGCCATGATTGCCGGGGGAATCCGTGGTGGCTTGACCCCTGAGCAAGCGCACGAACTAACGGTGCAAACCGCGCTTGGAGCGGCACGCATGGTGCAGCAAACCGGAGAGGAGCCTTCTGCCCTTCGCCACAAAATCATGTCTCCTAATGGCTCTACGGTAGCTGCATTGGAAATGCTGGACAAAGGTGACTTCTACGAAACGGTGATTGCGGCGGTGCAGCGGTGCGCTGAACGATCCCGCGAGATGGGAGCTGTACTCAAGGAGGGAATTGAATGAGCTATTGCTTGGCGACCTACCGGGTATACGATGACAAAGCCGATTTTAACCAAAAGGCCCAATCTATTGCCATCGGCATGACGGTGGGCAGCTGGACTGAGCTCCCGCAAGCCAAACGGGACGCGATGCAAAAGCATCTTGGCTCGGTTCATTCTGTGGATATTCACGATGGAGGTCCCGGTAAACGGTACGCCGACCTGACCATCGCTTACCCGGATGTCAACTTCAGCCGGGATATCCCCGCACTGCTGGTCACAGTCTTCGGCAAAATTTCGATGGACGGCCGAATTAAGCTAACGAAGCTGGGTTTCTCGGAAGCATTCCGCTCTGCTTTTCCGGGACCGAAATTCGGTATCAGTGGCTTGCGCGAGCAGCTTGGCGTGTATGATCGTCCCCTGCTCATGAGCATTTTCAAATCTGTAATTGGCCTCAATTTGGACGAACTTCGTGAACAGTTTACCCGGCAGGCTCTCGGTGGCGTTGATCTGATCAAGGACGACGAGATCTTGTTTGAAAACGCGCTGACGCCGATTGAAAAACGTGTCGAAGCCTGCATCAAAGCCGCCGAAGCGGCTGAGCGTGAAACCGGTAAAAAGCTGCTGTATGCCGCTAATTTAACGGGGCCGACCTCGCAGCTTAAGACGCAAGCTCTCAAGGCCATTGATGCGGGTGCCAACGCGTTACTGTTTAACGTGTTGGCCTACGGTTACGATGTGCTACATGAACTTAGTAGCGATCCTGCCGTCTCGGTGCCGATTGCAGCCCATCCTTCGTTGGCGGGAGCTGCTTATCCATCGCCGCATTATGGTATTTCGGCGTCCGTCCTACTCGGTCAGCTTATGCGGCTGGCTGGCGCTGACCTCGTCCTCTTCCCTTCTCCCTACGGCTCAGTGACGATGCCGCGTGAGGAAAACATGGCGATCCGCGATGAGCTGATCACCCCTGATCTACCGCTGAAGGCCAGTATGCCGGTCCCTTCCGCAGGGATTCACCCGGGCCTCGTGCCGTTAATTGTACGTGACTTTGGTACTGACGTTGTTGTCAACGCTGGGGGCGGGATTCACGGTCATCCGCTGGGTACAGAAGCTGGTGGGCGCGCCTTTGTGCAGGCGATTGAAGCGGTACAGCAAAATGTCCCTCTGGCAGAATACGCCCGTACTCACCCCGAGCTGCAATCTGCGCTCGACACATGGGGAGGTGAACGATGAGCACAGCGAAGAAGCCCGTCATTTTTTGCGATTTTGACGGGACAATTACGAACAGCGACAATATTGTCGCCATTATGAAGCATTTTCAACCTACAGGCTGTGAGCCCATCATGCATCAGATCGTAAATGGGCATACATCCATTCGTGAAGGCGTAGGTGCGATGTTTGCCCTCATGCCTTCGGAGCAAAAGGACGAAATTATCTCATATGTACTTGGACAAGCTGGTATACGCGAGGGCTTTGCACGCTTTTTGGGCTATGTACGAGAGCAGCAGATTCAATTTTTCGTCACCAGTGGCGGCATTGATTTTTTTATTGATCCATTGCTAAAACCCTTCGATATTCCACACGACCACGTCTATTGCAACGGAGCGGATTTTTCCGGGGATCGCATCCAGATTACTTGGCCGCATCCATGTGAGGAACCGTGTACAAATGATTGTGGCATGTGTAAAACGACTGTGATTCGTCAATACCCTTCCGAACAATACGAACGGATTTTGATCGGCGACAGCCTGACCGATTTTGAAGGAGCTAAAATTGCCGATCTTGTGTACTCCCGTTCGCATCTGACTTTAAAGTGTCAAGAGCTTGGCGTACCACATGTACCCTTTGAAACATTTGATGACATTATCGAGGATTTAAAGCAAAAACAGGAGCAAGGGGTGCTGTAAATGAGTTTTAACTTGGCAGACATTTCATTGGAAGAAAAACGCCGCGCACTGGAAGAACTCGCTGATGTCAAAGAACTATTCGCATCTCGCAACTGGTTCCCAGGCACGAGCGGCAATTTGTCGATCCGAATTGGTGACTTTCATCCCGAACAATTTTATTTTGCAGTCACCGCCAGCGGCAAGGATAAAACCAAGCGTACTCCGGAAGATTTTCTATTCGTAGACCAGTACGGAAAAGCGGCAGAAGCGACAAACCTCAAGCCAAGCGCAGAGACGCTTATACATTGTGAAATTTACCGCCTAACAGGCTGCGGAGCCGTTTTTCATGTGCATACCGTGTTTAACAATCTGATTTCCGAATATTACGGTGAGCAAGGCGCTGTACCTATCCAAGGTATTGAGCTGATCAAGGCTTTTAACATTTGGAAAGAAAATGCTGCCATTGATATTCCTGTGCTGCCTAATTACGCGGATATTGCCTCGATTGCCAAGCTCGTACCTGGTGTGCTGAATGATCAGGTGCCTGGAATTTTATTGCGTAACCACGGCATTTATGCGTGGGGCCGTGATGTATTTGAGGCTAAAAAGCATTTGGAGGCGTTTGAATTTTTGTTTGAAACGACCTATCGCTCCCTGCTGCTGAAAACTTTGAAGTAAATAAACTCATAAATATCAAAGATGCGTATCCTTATTTGTAAAAGTGGTCATTGAATATCGAGAACGGAGCCTAAGCGATAGCACAGGAACGTTCTCTTTTTTTATAATAAGGGTATTTCTATTCTACTAGCGACATAAAAGGAAATATGATGAATAAGAATCCTCCTGATATAATTTTGGATATGCTGTAAAAAAACGCCCCCTATTGGGGACGCTCCAGCGTGAATTGCTCTCCTAGCTTCGCATAGTTGTTCCCAGCCAAACGACTTACTGGACG
The DNA here is from genome assembly GCF_037975315.1 of Paenibacillus sp. FSL P2-0322. Lineage (NCBI taxonomy): Bacteria > Bacillati > Bacillota > Bacilli > Caryophanales > Paenibacillaceae > Paenibacillus > Paenibacillus sp. FSL P2-0322. Next base: position 3,478,502 of record NZ_CP150243.1, read on the forward strand.
CAACTCCTTAGCAATCACATACGTATTTTGATACGCTTCCTCGGACAAATGATACTGCACTACGCGTCCGATTAACAGATCACAGGCAGGTGTGTCCTCCTGACCTCCCAACGGTATAACCTGTTCCAGAATACATTCCATACGTATTTTCGCTTCTGCCACACTGGGAACTTCGATTTTTGTACTTTTGACCGGGGTAAGGCCTGCCAGTGTAACCTCACTCTCCTGCGGCAACAGACGGGAAGCCGTCACATTCACCGCTCCCACATTGTCCTCGTCTGTGATATGTACGACAAAAGCCTTATGCTCCATCGCATTACGTGCTGTATCTTTGGGTACTCCATCAACACGTTGTACGGATACAGACAGCAGTGGCGGTTCAGAAGCTACGATGGAAAAATAACTGAACGGCGCACCATTCAGCACCCCTTCGCTGCTCAAAGTCGTTACAAAGGCTACCGGCCTTGGGATGATACTTCCGGTCAACAGCTTATAATTTTCACGCCCTGTAAGCGTGTCAGGATTCAACGAAATCATTTTTCTCCCTCATTTCCGATTACAATCGCTATTCGACTGCACATCATCAAGTTTCGCCTGATAAGCAAATGCACCATTAGTTAGCGACATGGATGACATCTCAGGCTTCCCTTTCAGTATCGCGTGAATGATACGAAATGTAAAGTTGGAGCCGGAAGATCTCCCTATTTTTCAATTATATTTCCTCGGCTATCGCGCACAGTAACCGTAATTCCCTCAGGTACAGCAATCGTAACATCAAGCTGCTGCTGAGTCTGCATAAACCGTGTCGGAATTTGACCCAGTAATACATACAAGGTATCGCCGATTTGCTTGGTCTGATATAAATCTTGCCCCTTTATTTCGTCCTCTTTGCCTGTGTATACATAACTCCCGAACACATGCACCTCCGGTGAGGTGGTTGCATCAATTTTGACCGCATAAGGATCTTCTCCCTGTACAATCACCTTGGTCACTCCGGCAGGCAGTTTTTCATGCCAGTCTGGGAGAAGCCTTGTTTCCTGAACCGAACTCATTATTTCTCTGACTTGCGGAGTGATCCCCAATGAACTGACCAAGGCAAATCCGATACAGCAAAAAACCAATACCGCCGTAATAAACATACTGAATAAATCATAACGAATGCGCTCACGCGTCCCTTTCCAAGCAGTATACATTAAAATTTCCAACCCCAGCAAAACAAAAACGACAGGCCACCAGGTCAAAGCCTGGTCCAGTATGCCCGCTCCCCAAAACTTGGAGGCAAACGTTATGCCCCCCAGCAGGACGAGGAAAAGTCCCATTGACAGCCTTCCGACTTTCCACACCCCTGCCGGAGCGTTTGACGCTTTAGAGGAACTATTTTTGTTAGACGATGTACCAAATATACCTGTGGAGCCTCCTCCATCGCCATGAGGATGATGGGCTCCCTTAAAGGGAGCCTCACTCTTTGAAAACTCAGTATCCATTCTATTGCTTCTCCTTTACTCGTTTAGATTTGGAATTCCCGATCATCATCCAAATACCACCGCCAATCAACAATAAGGATACGATAATCGTCCGTAGATACATGTCAACCAAATTATAAATCTCTCCATTCGGAAACAGACGATCCAGAGTAGGAACTAGTACGTTGATTAAGATGTAATAGGCGCCCAGCAATAGCAACCCCAAGCCCACCCAGCGGTGATATTGTGCAAACATACCGATCACAGGCTTGTCGATCAGCGGCTCCCGTCCATAACGGCTTACTTGCTGCAACGCATCAAAAAAGCTGTAAAACCAAACCACCGGAATCAGGAACAAAAAGAGTGAAAGATGTAGCACGTCCAGTACATAGATGCCTCCTAAAAACAGAAGCATAAGCTGGAGTCCACGCTTTTGCAAACCGATATACATATGTCCAGCACCGGGAAATACCGATAAAATGGTAGCCAGCATTTTACTCCGCCGTCCCTCGACTCTTCCATGCTCCAGTTCCTCAAACAAAGTCCGGTCCTGAAGCATTTCTCCCGCTTGTTTGCGATGTACATGCTGCACCGCATCAAACATGCAATACAGCCAAATGATCGGCAGCACGCCCGCAAACGCCAAAAATCCGGATTCGTTTGTAATGCTGGTAATAAAAACGAGGATCGCTCCAAAGCCAAAGAAAGATAGCAGAAAAGACAAACCACGCTGCATCAGCCCCAAATGAAGGTGTCCCAATCCAGGAATGAACGACAGCAAAATCGTAAAAAAGCGTTCATTCTCCGATCCTTTTTGAAAAGCAGGTGATCCTGCCATACCATAGTGTCCTTGTTGATAATGGTTATAGCCCGGACCATATCCCATTCCTGCTCCCGGTGCATCCACATCCGCGTCTGTTGCCCCCTCCGGTACCTCTCCCGTTGAACCTGCATGTCCATAAGGCCCACTTTGCGAGTAATAACCATATGGATTGGGTCCTGCATGTGGGGGATATGGAACAGCAGCTGCACGAGAATCATAACGCAACAAGCTAATAATGATATGCAGCATACTCAGCCCCCAAAAAAGAGCGGCAACAAACATACTGGCCAATAAAGGTAATTCGTCTCTTGAAACCACTGAAAAAAATAATCCTCCCGCCAGACATCCGAAAAACAAAATGGTGTATACAAACGCATTGGCTTTTCTGGTCCAGTAATAGTGACCCACACCGGGAATGATGTTCAATAGAAATGCCAAGAGCTTGCTTCTTTCCGTATAAGGCATCGCTACACTTCCTTTCTATTTATGGGATTTAATAAAGTCCCCATTTGAAGGTTGTTGTTTGAGTTTTTTCATCTCAGCCTTTATCCGATGATTTAGGGCTTTAATTTATCGAGCCAGGTTGTTGTAGCTCGCATGACCTCTTCACTGTAAGAAACGCGTTCTTTTGGAGGAATCGGCTTTCCATCTGTTTGCGGCATCATTTTGTCAAAGGCTCCACTGGACAATAAGATCAACGTTAGGCTTGCGGCGACAACGTAGTGAAACACAGGTTTTTCAAACCAGCGGCGTTTTTTAAACAGAACTTGATTCGGTTCAGCTTCTATCTCGGGAAGAACGGCCATTACCTGATCTGTGAAGCGCTCCGTATCCATCCAGGCAGAATAATCTTTCATAGTTGACTCCAGTTGCTCCAGTGCGACAAGATATAGCATCAGCGCCTGTTCGTCTTCCAGCAGGAGCTTTTCCAGCCGGGCAGACTCCTCTATCGTGCAAGTTCCTGCAATGTAAGCATGCCAGTCATTCGATTTCCCTTCAATCCACGGTTTATCCTGTTGGTCAGTCATTGCCATTCCTCCTCCTTCCAGTGGTTTCGAATCCATAGCCGCGCCCGATAGAGCCTCGACTCTACTGTTTTTAAAGCTACCTGCGTCTCTTCTGCAATTTGGTCGTAGGTTTTGCCCTGCATATAATAGGCTTGAATAATATCCCGATGTTGCTGGGGCAACTGGGCGATTTTTTGCGATAGTTCTTCAATTTGCTCCTCGCGAATGAGACGAGCCAGCACATCCTCATCCCGGGAAGGGAGCTGTACAAGGGATTGTGCGACGTCTATAAGCTCTGCGGGTCGTCTGTCCTGTTTGCGCTTAATATCCAGCGCTTTGTGGAGCGCAATTCGGCTCAACCACGTTTTAAATCCTTCGTTCCGGTACTGGGGGAGAGACTTGTACACCTGAACGAATGCCTCCTGCGCGGCATCTTCTGCTTCCTTGCTGTCATGCAGTACCGAATAGGCGACATGAAATACATGCTTGCTGTACAGCTCTACGATCTCACGGAACGCCTGCCGGTCACCGGACCGTATTCGTTCAATGATTCTCTCTATATCAATGACGCTCTCCCCCTTCCCAATACTATAGACGCCAGGAAATTTCCTTCCCCTGCATATTTCAAAAAAATATTTAAAAAGGACACACCCTCCTGACGGAATGGTGTGTCCTCTATCATTAAAGCCTATTTACTCGCTTTCATTTCGGCTTAGTTCACGCGCACAGGCGATATTCCAGATTGTTCTCATTGCACATTAGCCAATTTGCAGTGACAACCTCGATACATAAGTCTACTGCTTAGCCTAAAAGGCTTAGACCGATATATCAATTGCGTCCGCCACCACGGAATCGCTGGGCGTATTCTTTGGCATCCTGTGCATTACGAACACGGTTTCGGCTCCACTCCAGCAAAATACGGTCTATATACCGGAAATGTACCTTCCCTGCAAATACCGCTTCCTTCAAAGCCAGCAAAATCAGCTCCTCGGGATACCGATCCTGATCCACCCAGCTGGTGATCGTCTCGTATTCCATCGGTGACAATGGTCGCCCGAATTCTTTCTCAAAAATCGTAAACAAATTCCGTTCTTCTGTAAGCGGGGATTCTGCTATTCCATTCAGTAAATCCGGCTTTCCAGCAAACAAAATGTCATCTTCATCGTGCTGCTCGTTACGCTCAGCGATCATACATTCTGCCAACTTACGATACAGCCCCGTCAAATTGTAACGTTCGAATTGTACGGATGAGCTGCGGTCTTCTACGGAATCGATTCTCAAAAATCCTTCTTTCATGAGCTTACTGAAATAGAGTGCGATTTCGTTCGCAGTACATCCGATGCGGGTCTGCAATTGTTCCCATGTCGGAAATTCATTACGTTCCGCTTGTTTAAAGGCAAGCAACTGCATCAGTAGCAGCATTTCACCATCTGTCAGCCGAAGTGTCCGATAATGCTTGAGCAGGGCATAGGGAATCTGGACCATTCCGGCTTCCATAGCAAAGGCTACTCCCTCCGCCCATTCTGCCGCTGATGTCTTGTCGAATGATCCGGTCATCGGTTACGGATACAAACGATACAGCATACGTGGGAACGGAATCGTTTCACGTACATGATCGAGTCCACAAATCCATGCTACTGTACGCTCCAGGCCCAGACCAAAGCCGGAATGCGGAACGGTACCATAGGTGCGTAGATCCATATACCATTGGTAGGCTTCACGAGCCAAGTTATGCTCGTTAAAACGTTCTTCCATCAATGCTGGATCATCAATCCGTTGGGAACCCCCGATAATTTCACCATAGCCTTCAGGAGCGATCATATCGGCACACAGAACAACCTCTGGACGGGTTGGGTCTGGTTTCATATAGAATGCCTTAATGTGAGTTGGCCAATGTGTAATGAACACAGGTTTGTTATATCTTTCAGCAATCGCCGTTTCATGAGGAGCACCAAAGTCTTCGCCCCATGGGATATCGAAACCTTCACCTTGAAGGAAGGCAATCGCCTCATCATACGTAATACGTGGAAATTCGCCTTGAATTTGCTCCAGCTTCGAAACATCGCGTCCGATTGTTTCAAGCTCCTTCGCACAGTTTTTCAGAACAGATTGCACGATATGGCTTACAAACTGCTCCTGAACGCGCAAGGATTCTTCATGATCCACAAAAGCCATCTCAGGCTCGATCATCCAGAACTCAATCAGGTGACGACGTGTTTTGGACTTTTCCGCACGGAAAGTTGGACCAAAGGAATACACTTTGCCCAGCGCCATTGCCGCGGCTTCCATATACAACTGTCCGCTTTGTGTCAAATACGCATCTTCATCAAAATATTTAATGTGGAACAACTCTGTTGTACCTTCTGCAGAGGAAGGAGTCAAAATAGGTGGGTCCACCTTCGTAAAGCCGTTGCCGTTAAAGAATTCCTGTACAGCACGGATAATTTCCGCCCGTACGATCAGAACAGCACGTTGCTTGGCGGAACGCAGCCACAAGTGACGATGATCCATCAGGAAATCTACACCATGCTCTTTGGGTGTAATCGGGTAGTTTTCGGTCAAATGAATAATTTCAATGCCTGTAACCGTTAATTCAAAGCCCGATTGGCTACGCGGTTCTTCACGCACCACTCCAGTAACGTAAAGGGAGCTCTCTTGAGTCAAGGATTTGGCGTCATTCCAAATATCCTCGGACACTTCGCTTTTCACGATAACCCCTTGAATATACCCGCTACCATCGCGCAGTTGCAGGAACTGAATTTTACCACTAGATCGTTTATTGTTTACCCAAGCGCCGATTGTAACCGTTTCCCCTACATGGCGGCCCACTTGGGCAATCGTACTTTTATTCGTCATGACCGTCTCTCTCCTCTTAACCGAAAATCAAACAGCCCTTCCCCCTGGGTCAGGCTGTTTGCTCTCGCTGTTTGGTGCATGCGGAACTCAAACAATAGTCCGCATGCATAAAGTTTACACTTTCGAACCGAACTACTGAACCAAACGGAACGTGTCGCGGGCAATAACCAGTTCTTCGTTCGTTGGAATGATCAGTACTTCTACCTTTGAATTTGCAGTTGTAATCCGACGAGGCTCGCCAGAACGAATAGCATTCAACGATTCATCCAGCTCGATACCGAGGAATGTCAATTGCTCCAACACTCTCTTACGCAGAACGATGGAGTTCTCGCCTACACCTGCTGTAAATGCAATTACGTCTACTCCGTTCATTGCGGCAGCATACGATCCAATGTATTTGCGCAGACGGTATTCATACATTTCGAATGCCAATGTAGAATTAGCTTCGCCTTTTTCCATACCTTCTGTGATTTCACGCATGTCACTGCTGATACCGGAGATAGCTAAAAGTCCACTATGCTTGTTCAACATGGAATTGACTTCATTGACAGTCAATTCTTCTTTGTTCATGACATAAGGTACGATTGCTGGGTCCAAATCACCACTACGAGTACCCATCATAAGACCTTCCAATGGAGTCATACCCATGGAAGTATCAACAGACAAACCGCCTTGAACTGCTGTTACACTACCACCATTACCGATATGACAAGTGATAATCTTCAGGTCTTCCAAAGGACGACCAAGGAATTTGGCGGCTTCCTTACTTACAAAATCATGGGAAGTGCCGTGGGCACCGTAACGACGAACCTTATACTTATTGTACAACACTCTTGGAATGGCGTACATATAAGCTTTTTCAGGCATAGTTTGATGGAACGAGGTATCAAATACCACAACCTGTGGTACATCTGGCATATTCAATTCAGCCGCTTTAATCCCCATCATGGAAGCAGGGTTATGCAGTGGCGCCAGGTCAAACAAGCGACGGATTTCACTCTTCGCTTCAGGCGTTACAACTGCTGACTGTTTGAAGATTTCGCCTCCATGAACCACACGATGGCCCACAGCCTGAATTTCACTAGTACTGGAGATTACACCATGTTCAGCATCTGTGAGTACGTTCAGCACTTTACGGATGGCTGTAGTATGTTCCAAAATCTCGCTAACTTCAGTGTATTCTTCTTTATTGGTTGGCTTATGCGTCAGAATGGAGGAATCCATACCGATGCGCTCTACCAATCCTTTTGCCAGAACGGACTCGTCCGTCATATCATACAATTGGTATTTCAGGGAAGAACTCCCTGCATTGATTACGAGAATTTTCATATCCGGTCACCATCCTTGTCGTACTTAAAGAAGCCTTCGCCCGATTTCACGCCCAGATTACCTGCACGCACCATTTTCTTCAGTACGATGGACGGACGATATTTCAATTCGCCGAATTCACGGAACATACGCTCCAGAGCAGCCAAAACGGAATCCAGACCAAAGCGGTCAGCCATTTCCAAAGGGCCGCTTTGGAAGTTATATCCGATTCGCATAGCGTCATCGATATCATCAGCGGAAGCCACGCCTTCTTGAAGTACATGGGCCGCTTCGTTAATCAGCAGACAGATAATCCGGCTTGTTACGAATCCAGGAGATTCATAAATCATGACTCCTTTTTTCTCCACTATCTCTTCCACGAACATTTTAGTGTTTTCAAATGTATCGTCCGAAGTTTTCAAACCACGAATAATTTCTACAAGATCAATACGGGATACTGGATAAATAAAGTGCATACCAATAACACGCTCAGGATACTTGGTCGAGCTAGCAAGCTCGGTCAGGCTCAGCGTGGATGTATTACTTGCAAGAATAATATTGCTTGGACACACATGGTCTAGCTCTTGGAACACTGCTTTCTTCTCGTCTAGATTCTCTGTAATAGTCTCAATGACCATATCACAGCTGCCGAGCTCCGCTAAATGGATTACTTTTTGAATACGGGATAAGATCAATTTTTTCTCAGCTTGAGTAATTGCCCACTTTTCCAGTTGTTTGTCCAGACTCGTTTCAATCATATTGTAGGCGTAGTCTAGTTTCTCTGGTGTCTGCTCTACCAGCAGCACATCGATTCCTTTGGACGCGAGCATTTCAGAAATCCCCTGTCCCATGGTGCCGCCGCCGATGACGCCGATTTTTTTAAATTGCATGATTCTTTACTCCACCCTTTCCTGGTCACTCTCATATATTGTATCCTTCTTTGTCGAAAAATACATGTTTATGTCCCAATAGATAATAATATCTTAGCACGGACTAAAAGTAAAAAAAAATAACCAGCATAAAAAATTATGCTGGTAATAAAGCATTTTCACTAAATTGACATCTAAATTGGTCTCCAGACAGAGTTTCTTCCTTCATCAGGATGTCAAGTGAGTTGTCGAACACAGGACGATGCTTTTCCAGCAGCTCCAAAGTTCGGGTATGCAGGTCAGCCATAATCTCGCCATTTTCCCGCATGAGTTCTTCTTTGGTTACCATTTCCATGTTAATAATGCCAAGTGAAGTCAAACCGGAAGTCATCATCGTATGAACGATGTTCAGCGCCTGCTCAAAATCATTACTTGAGCCAGTACTGCGACCGCCATAGTACATTTCTTCCGCCGTAGCCCCTGCGAGCGAGATCATAATTTGCTCCTCCAGGAACTGCTTGGTGTATAAATAATGCTCTTGCTGTGGATTGTGGCGCACATAGCCAAGCGCTTTCCCACGTGGGCTAAGTGCTACCTGGCTTACGCTACCGGGACGAACAATTTCGGCCATAATAGCATGTCCTAGTTCATGAATCGCTACACGTTTTTTCTCTTCCAAGGTCGATTCTCGGTCTGTCTTTTCACCCATCATCACTTTGTCAATCGCCATCGACAGATGCTTCTGCGCAATCATTTTCTGATCCTGTCTCATCGCATAGATTGCCGCTTCATTCATCACGCTCTCCAGCTGTGCGCCGGAAAACCCGTAAGATTCCTCAGCAATTTTGTCCAGATTTGCATCTTCCTGAATCGGTTTGTTTTTGGCATGAATTTTTAGAATATGAAGACGGCCCTTCTTGTCAGGCAGATCCACTTGAATATGACGATCAAAACGCCCTGGACGCGTTAAGGCGCTGTCCAGCATTTCTTTACGGTTTGTTGCCGCAATGATCAAAATCCGCGGTGTATCTGCGGAATAAATACCATCCATTTCTGTCAGTAACTGATTCAAAGTCTGATCATATTCTCGTTGCTGTCCACCCTCACGTTTACCACCAATTACATCGATTTCGTCAATAAAAATAATTGCATTTTCCTTCTTTTCCTTGGCTGCACGAGTACGCGCCTCCCGAAACAACTCACGGACACGGCCCGCTCCAACACCAACGTACATTTCAACAAATTCACTACCTGAGGCTGCAACAAATACAGAATTAGTGTAGTGTGCCGCTGCCTTCGCCATCAGCGTTTTTCCTGTTCCCGGAGGACCAGTGAGCAAAACGCCTTTTAATGGACGGATACCAAACTTGGAAATTTCATCATGTCGATTCAAAAAATCCAGGGCCTCGCGCAGTTCCTGCTTAGCGCTTTCTTGCCCACCGATTTCCTCAAAAGTCAGCTTGTCCGGACCATTTTTTTTACGTTTACGCTCTTGCCCAGCACCTACGGCCAAACCGCCACGCGCATGCATGAGCATTAACAAGCCGCTGAACATCACGCCAGCAACCAGAAGAGGGATAATATTTACCCCAATAAAAACGAGAAATATAATGGTTACCGGCACAATGCCGATTAATATTTCCTTGATCCATCTAGGCATTAGGCCATACCCCCATTTGCTGAGATTGACGTGGCAAAACGATAAACTTGGTCGCTTTACCTTCGCTGAGTCGGATATAGACATTGTTCGAATCCATGTCGGTATCAGCTTTGATACCCGTCTTTTTCTTTTTCATCTGCTCAACTGTAGATGAAATTTGAGTATACTTTTTATTTTCCATCGCTTCGGCCACAGGAAACATAGCCTCAGACCACCATTGATTCAGTGCTGAATTGGAACGATCTGCGATATCCAACTTAATGGTGCGGCTGCCAATGATGGATTGTCCTTTTTGCTTAACCACATCGACCAATCTGGCCACATCCGCCTGCGGTTTGAGATCTAGTTTCAATACAACCTGATCCTGTTTAATATCTATTTGAGCGCTTGTCACGCCTGGATATTGAGATACCAGTTTTTCCAGAGGACTTTGCATTGTAACCTGACGGTAAATGAACCATCCCCCAAATAGCAGCAAAGCTGCCAAAACTGCCGCCACAACGATAGGAACTGCACGCAATTTCAAACAACATCCTCCTCTCAAAATGTAAAACCCAGAAGAAACGGGACGAATGTCAACAAACAACCAAATTGCATGATCTTATAGTGATCAGCAATTCTTTTTTCTATCATTTTTGTCTATCACTTATAAAATATAGTATATCATAACGTATATCTAATATCGAAGGCAATGTGTGGAGGAGTTGTGATGAGGCAAAATCTTTGGTTATGGTGGAGGCGAGACGCTGCGTGTAGGATTTGATCTTACGATCGCTGTTGCCACCGGATTTTTTCGATTAGATTCTTATGGGGAAAATCCGGCGGCAAAGGCGAACGCTCCGCTTCTCCAGATTCAATCCTCCACTCCGCTATTGCCCGCCACAAAGATGAATTTGACCTAGGAGAGAAGATGGATAGGTAAAGATGCTTCACTGGCTTTCAGCCAGCTTTACGGCATAGCAAAACTAAAAGACGTAAATACGAATTTTGTCGTATTTACGTCTTTTTCTTGAGCTTTTAATCATTTACTAGTCATTCATTCCACATTTGCCAATCCTCACACCAGCTCAGTTATTGGGCAAAGTATATTTCACACCCGTCGCTACCCCATCTGAGAAACGATAAAAGGTGTAGTAATGATGACTTCCATCATCGTAAAACAACTGCCACACATATTCGCCATTGAACACACTCGGCTGAAGCCTTACAATTTTTGCACCTGGAAGCTGCTGCTGAATTATTGCCGTCATTTTTTGCTCATCGACTCCGTTCTTCAGCAACTCGGTGTGAACACCGCTATTATCTGCGGCAGGTATGTTAGGTTGTCCTTCCACTTTTTGAAAAGGAACCCACACCATTATATTTTCATTCTGTGCATTTTTCCCTTGAACCACCCAATATACCTGATCCCACACAGACTTCCATGTTTGAGTCGTGCTAACCAGACCAGCTGATTGCTTGGCCTTAATGATAGCGGCATTTTTCTCAGCCACCTGGTCTTGAGTAACATAGGAATAATACCAGAAAATGCTGACCAGGATCAGTATCACGGCCAAAATGGCGACCGCTATCCATTTTTTCTTATTTTTCAAACCTGTGCTTCCTCTCTAAGGGGATGTGACACCTAAATTAGCGCGACAGCAGCCCTTCAAAGGCGGCTTGTGCCTCATGTTTGATACGTTCCTCGTCCATAGTCAGGCATTCGCCGTTTTTCACAACCTGGCGACCGTCTACCCACACATGAGCCACGTCCTTGGCGCTTGCAGAGTATACCGCATGGGAAATAAGATCTGTACGGGGCAAGAAATGTGCCTGATTCAGATCCAACGCGATAAAGTCAGCCTTGTTGCCTGCTGCCAACGCTCCTACTTCTTTTAAACCAATCGACTTTGCACCGTATTCTGTTGCCAGACGCAGCGCTTCACTTGCAGGAACTGCCGTAGGGTCACCGGATACACCCTTGTGAATAAGTGCCGCCAGACGCATTTCCTCGAACATATCCAGGTTATTATTGCTGGCAGGACCATCCGTTCCGAGAGAAACAGTAACCCCTGCACGCAGCAATTCAGGCACTCTTGCCACACCACTTGCCAGCTTCAAGTTGCTACCCGGATTGTGCGAAACCGCTACACCACGTTCAGCCAGTAAAGCTATTTCTTCGTCGTTCAAATGAACGCCATGGGCAATAAGCGAAGGACGGGAGAAAAAGCCAAGCTTATCCAAATGTGCAACTGGACGCAAACCGTAGTCGCGTACGTTTTGCTCCACTTCGGCGATCGTCTCAGACATGTGCGTATGCAGTGGCAAGTCCAGATCATGCGCTGCTTGTACGAATTTTTCAATAAACGCAGGTGGACATGTGTATGGCGCGTGCGGAGACATCATCGTTGTAATACGCCCGTCTGCTTTACCATGCCAGTTACGCGCAAAAGTCACGGCCTCAGCCAGCTTGATTCGCTGTTCTTCTTCCGAGCATAGTCCAATTGCTCCACGCATCAGACTTGCACGAATACCTGACTCTTCAGCTACACGAGCCACCTCATCCATATGATCGTACATGTCCAGGAAGGTCGTTGTTCCACCTTTCAGCATTTCCAGCACAGACAAGGACGTACCCCAGTACACGTCCGTAGATGTAAACTTGGCTTCCATAGGCCACATTTTCTCCTGAAGCCATACTTGAAGTGCCAAGTCATCTCCATGCCCACGCAGCAGAGACATCGCCGCATGACCATGAGTATTAATCAGACCAGGTAAAAACAATAGCCCCTTACCATCGATCGCTTCCGTCTCTTCCTCACCCGCAGGCAAAGTTTCGCCAATATAAGTAATACGGCTATCCTCCACAATCATAAAACCATGGACTACCCCAGCTTCTGATCCATTTACGGCAAAAGAGCCGTTTTTAATCATCCATTTATTCACTGTCATATTGTGTTTCTTCCTTTCCGTCCTCCAAATAATAAGCGAGGCTAAGCAAATCAGTTGTAAAGTCTGTGGCATGAATCCGAATGTTGGCCGGTGCCTTGAGAGTAGTCGGTGCAAAGTTCAGGATCGCTCCAATTCCGCTCTCAATAAGCCTGTCAGCCACGTGCTGTGCTTCAAAATCAGGTACGGTAATAATCCCGATTCGAATGTTTTTTTCTTTCACAGTCGCTTCCAGTTCATCCATCGGTTGAACGACCAATGTATTGATCTTGGTCCCTACCTTATCCGGAAACGCATCAAATACTGCGACAATCTTCATATTGTCTTTTAAATAAGCGTTATAATTCGAAAGGGCTTGCCCCAGATTACCCGCACCGACCAATACGACATTAATTTGCTGGTCGATTTTCAGGATATGGCGTATTTTCTCAATTAGATAAGAAACATCATAACCGATACCCTTCCGACCAAAATCTCCAAAATAGGCGAGATCTTTACGGATTTGGGCCGGGTTCAAATCTAGCCTCTGTCCCAACTCTTGAGAAGAGACCGTAGCCACCTCCCGTTTGTGAAGTGCATTCAGATAACGTAAATATACGGGTAACCTCCGTACGACAGCCTCTGAAATTTTATCTGATTTCATACTTGCTCCCCCTAATTGTAACGAACATACTTAGTGTCCGTCCGTTATGCCTCTGTCTCCGGGGCGGATTGGAGCCATTCGGCGATGCGGGGCACCATTTGCTCCGATGGCATATGCTCCATTTTTGGTCCCGGTAACGAGTACAAAAAGTGCTTTCCGTAATAGGATTCGATCACACGCGTATCGTAAACGATAACGACCCCGTGGTCGCTCGCTGTACGTACTAACCGACCAAATCCCTGTTTGAAGCGAATGACCGCTTGTGGTACAGACAGCTTCATAAATGGATTCTTCTTCTGCTGCTGAAGCAGCTCGCTTTTTGCCTCCAGCAACGGGTGATTCGGCGGTTGAAACGGCAAGCGAACAATGGCCAGGCAAGTCAGAGCCTTTCCTGGAATATCGACGCCTTCCCAGAAGCTGCTGGTTCCCAGCAATACAGAAGCTTTGGCTTCCTGAAAACGGCGGGTTAGCTTGCTGCGACTCCCACTGTCCACACCTTGTCCCAGCACAGTAATTTCGCTGGATGCTAAGGCCTCTTTGAGCGGCTCATACACTTGCCGGAGCATCCGATAGGAAGTAAACAGAACGAGCATTCTCCCCCGCGTCGCCTGAGCAGTCGCTCCTAGAGAGCTAACGAGCATATCTACAAAGTGTGCATCTCCTACACTGCCCTTCACGCTTGGGAAATCCCGTGGAATGACCAGCAACACCTGATCCCTGTAATTAAAGGGTGACGGGAGCTGCGAAGTCATCAGCCGCTCTTGATCTGCGGCCTCCTGCAAGCCGAGCTGATCGATCATGTACTGAAACGACTTATCTACCGATAAGGTAGCAGACGTCAGAATAATGCTTCTTTTTTTGTCAAAAAACATTTCTTTCAACTGGCGGCTCACATCGACGGGCACCGCATAAAATTGCAATGATTTACTACGGAATTGCCCACTCGCTTCGAGCCAGTATACGGTTGTTTCATCATCGAGTCGGATAAAAAAGCGCAAATTTTCTCGGATTCCCGCCAAATCCTTGAGCAGACCCGTGATATCTGTAATAAGGCTATCTGCCGCATAATCGTCATGTTCTTCCTTGACGTCCAGCATCAGCTTGTCGCCCTTGCGCAAAATTTCGCTCATCGTTACATATAGCTGATTTTCCAAAGCACCCGCCTGATCCCACTTTGCAGGCTTGGCCGAAGGTTTGAGACGGGAAGAAAACTGTCCTGTTTCACCCGGTGTCGCATCGCTTCGCTCTGGCAACATGCCAAACAGCTTGTCGCTTAGCAGGTCCCAAGTTTCCTTAACCTCTAACACGAGCGGATACATCTGGTCGATGGTTGAAGCCCAATCCGCCGACTTCTCGTGCCCCGATTTTGCCAACTGTTGACGAAGTGAAGGCAGTTGTCCATTCTTGCTGTCTTTGAACAGTCGCGTCAGTGTATGCACGAGTGTGAAATATTTCATATGCATACCTAGGTGCTTACCAGCTACTTCCTCCAGGTGATGGGCTTCATCAATCACCAGATGTTCATAGCTCGGCAACAACTGGTGACTGGCTTTGACGTCTGTGAACAACTTAGAGTGATTCGTAATAACGACATCCGCTATCCCTGCTTCATGGCGTGCACGATGATAATAACATTTGCGGAACCATGGACAAGAACGACCAAGACAGGACTCTGAATCACTCGCCACCGTTTCCCAGAAATCCCCTCCACGGTTGCTCAGATTCAGTTCTTCATCATCACCGGTTTCTGTTAGCGTCAACCAGACGATCATCTGAGCCGCTGTAATTAAGTCTTCCTTCGGTGTCGCGAAGTCTCTTCTGTTTATTTTATGTTCAAACTTACGCAGACACAAATAATGTCCCCGACCCTTGAAAATAGCAGCCCGGAACGGAAACGGAATCACCTTGGTCAGCATAGGAATGTCGCGCTCGCGTAATTGCTCCTGCAGGTTGATCGTATGTGTACTTACCATAACGCGCTGTCCTTTTTTTACACTGTGATACAGCGATGGGAGCAAATAACCGAGAGACTTTCCTGTTCCTGTACCTGCTTCGATCAGCAGATGCTTGTCTTCACTCAGTGCCTGATTTACACCCTCAATCATCTGTATCTGCGCCTCGCGCTCCTCATATTGGCTCAAGGATGAACGCAAATTGTCCCGCACATCATCCATGTACTCCTCAAAGGAAACACCTGAAAGTGGATTCGGGTCATCTTCTCTACGCGGTGCAGCTAGCTCCGTCCAATCTTCCACTTTTAGCGCAAGCTGACGAAAAAACTGATGTCCCTCCAAATCCTGAATAGGATCAAGCTCTTTCTCTTCACGCACCCCATCAAGAAACCATCCAAGGTCACTGTCTTCCTCTGCAAACAAATCACTAAGCCGCTGTATCGTTATCAGAGGTAATGCTTGAAGCTCACCCAGACACTTTAAAAACACCTCAGCCGTAGCCAACGCGTCGCTGTCTGCTTGGTGAGGGCGATCATGCGCCAGCCCGAACTCAGAAGACACAAACCCCAACTGATACGAAGATAGCGATGGAAACATAATTTTCAGAAAATCCATTGTATCCAAGATTCTTCCGCTAAACGGTAAATATCCGCACCGATCCAGAGCGTTTTGCAAAAAATTAAAATCAAACGCCACATTATGACCGACCAGCACAACATCGTCCAGCATAGGCACGAGCTCCATCATCATTTCTTCAAGTGCAGGAGCATCCTTGACGTCATCGTCTGTAATTCCGGTCAATCCAGTGATAAAAGGTGGAATAGATCTGCCAGGGTTCACATAAGAGCCGTAAACACGGGAAATGCTGTTATCATGATCTATAATTGCAAGTCCGACTTGAATGATGTCATCCGCGGACTGGGTGCCTGTCGTTTCAAAATCCAATACCGCAAATTTCATTCGGGCTTAATCCTTTCTTATGACACTTACAAAAATAATAACTCTATATATTAGCATAGCAGAAGATCGCCTGTTTGGAAATTAAGACAGCCAAAAAAGACGATGCACACGCCGCCTGAGGAGGTGGGCATGCATCGTCTTACTCGGTGTCTGACAACTACATCCAGGTCATCATGGAGCTGTCGTATCGAAGCATTTCGGTACCGGACAAACAGGCTTCCATATTGTGCAGCGGCTCGGGTAACGCAGGATCGAACTGATGTGCGAGAGCAAAACATTTTTGCGCCTCCTCTACGTCAGCCTGCTTTGCCAACAGACAGCCTAGCGCATTATAGATGACCGCCTTTAGTCCTGCCTGCTCAGTCAGGTCCAGCACCTTCTGAAAATGGCATACAGCCTCTGCTGGATCATCTAGTTGAAAATAGGCCATTCCCATATACATGCGACTCTGCCAGCTGTTCGGAAAATGCTGTAGTACCTGCTCAAATTGTTGGATCGCCTCAGGGTACATAAGTAATCGATAATACCCTTGCCCCCGATTAAAAGCTGGCAGCTCTTTTTCAGGCAGCTCAGTGTCAGACATATCGGTCTCTGCGGAAAATCCGGCCGCACGCAAGCAAACCATTTTTTCCTCAAAGGCCAGCCACTCATCCATAATTCCGTCACTCATTCTCCGCAGCAGACTCCAGTGCTGTAGCAGCTCCTGCCTGCGGGAGCCCTGGGCTGATGGGTAATGCTTCACGATATCATCTAACATGCTGTTCATTTCTGCGAATACATGCTGGAACATGTGCATCCCGCCCTTATGAAAGATGGATTAATACACTCACATTTTTCGCTTAAAAGACGGGTTTCATCCGCACTCCCATTCATTACATGATCGTCGCGTGTACTTCTTTGTTCATCGTTTGGGCTGGTTTATTATGTTCATCAACAAATACCACTGTTGGTTTGTATGTTTTGGCCTCTTCATTCGACATGGAAGCATAGGAAATAATAATGACTGTATCACCAGGCTGCACCAAACGGGCTGCCGCACCGTTGAGACAGATCACTCCGCTCCCACGCGGTCCGGGGATAACATAGGTTTCCAGTCGAGCTCCATTGTTATTGTTTACAATTTGAACCTTTTCATTCTCCAACAGATCCGATGTCTCCATGAGATCTTCATCTATAGTGATACTCCCCACATAGTTCAGGTTAGCTTCCGTAACGGTAGCGCGGTGAATTTTGGATTTCATCATGGTTCTAAACATGGGAAAGCACCTCCGCCTTCTGTATTCTTATATTGTCAATCAGTCGGGTATTGCCAAATTTCACAGCCAGCGCTACGATGACATCTTCCTGAACATCACATAGCCGTTGCTCGGGAAGAAGGGGCTCCAGACCGGGAAAAGTTAATATTTCAATGTAATCAATGTCTGCTAAAGGAGAGGAAGTAATGGTGGACTCCACCATTTGATGTAGCTGACGAATCGTAATTGTGTTTGTTACAATATCTTCGCTCACTTCTTGCACCTTACGCAGTGACTGGGACAGCACCAACGCCTGCTCGCGCTGTTCTGCACTTAAATACACATTACGGGAGCTGAGGGCCAAACCATCCGCCTCTCTGACGATGGGACAAGGTACGATAGTCACGTTCATATTGAGATCAGTCACCATCTGCTGGAGCACAGCAACCTGCTGCGCGTCCTTCATTCCAAAAAAGACCAAATCAGGACCTATCATGTTAAAAAGCTTGGCTACCACCGTAGTCACACCATCAAAATGGCCGGGACGGGAGGCACCGCACAAGCGATCTGTCAAAGCGGATACACGAATTTTGGTTTGGGTTGGTTGTGGATACATTTCTGCTACAGTTGGCAAAAATACAATATCCACGCCCTCGCGCCGTGCTACCTCCAAATCACGAGCTTCATCGCGGGGGTAGCTTTCCAGATCTTCATTCGGTCCAAATTGAATCGGATTTACGAAAATGCTAAGCACCACCGTATCTGCCATTTCACGCGCCTTGTGCATCAAGCTCGCATGTCCTTCATGCAGGTATCCCATTGTTGGTACAAAGCCGACTTTATGTTGCTGTAAAGAAGCAGAATCGTTTATTGTTTTTGCTCCGTTTGTCCCAAGCTGCCGACGTTCAGCAATAATCTTGCGCAGCTGAGCCACTTCTCTTACGATGATCATGACCGAGATTCCACCTTTTCCTTAGCTTGTTCCTGTGTCTGTCCTTTTGCCTTACCGTATAGGGATTCCACAACGCGGTCATCCGCGCTGAACACATGCTCTGCGGCCGGAAATGCCCGCCCTTTCACATCACTCACATACTGCTCAATGCTGCTGCGGATCAAGCCGCCTACATCGGCATAGGTTTTAACAAAGCGTTTGCTGAAATAAGGCGATGCGTACTGAATCAGATCGTGATAAACAAGTACCTGACCGTCACATCCACGTCCAGCACCAATTCCAATGGTTGGAATGGAAAGCTCTTTAGAAATCGCTGTTGCCACTTCCTCAGTTACCAATTCCAGTACAACGCCAAAAGCACCCGCCTGCTCCAGCGCCTTGGCGTCCGCCATCAACCGGCGTGCGTCCGCTTCGTCCTTGCCTTGAATGCGATAGCCGCCAATTTGATTAACCGATTGCGGAGTAAGCCCAATATGTCCCAATACAGGCACACCTGCCTGAACAGTTGCTTTTACGACATCGGCAATTTCAGCTCCGCCCTCCAATTTAACAGCATGCACATGTCCTTCCTGCATCAGACGGCGGATGCCCTGAAGACTTTCTGATACGCTGCTGTGATATGTCATAAAAGGCATGTCCGCTACGATAAATGTATGTTCCGCGCCTCTTGCGACTGCCCGGGAATGGTACACGATATCATCCAAGGTTACAGGGATGGTTGAATCGTAACCAAGAACTACGTTACCCAGCGAGTCACCTACGAGAATCATGTCAATTCCCGCCTCCTCGGCTATTTTAGCCGATGGATAATCATAGGCGGTCAGCATACTAAGCGGAATGCCCTCTTGCTTCATTTTTTTCATTTTCACAATATTCAGTGCTTGTTTTCCTGCCATTGCGAATGGCTCCCTTCCATCTTTTTTTGGCACAAAAAATAACCTTTTATGAACGCCTGTACATCTGCGTCATCAAAAGGTCCGAACAGCCAAAAAAGACACTCATTTTGAGATCGTCCCTTCTGTCTCGGTCCTGTTCGGCTCAGAGCAGAATCCAACGTAACCTTCAAATGAAGTTATGATGGTCTTACAAACTTGCTAAAGTAGAGCATGTGCCCCTGGAGTGCAGCTCGGACCGTCCGATGCCGCCTCCTGCACAGTATAACAAAAAACATCAGCTTTTTCACGTGAAGTTTTGCACAGGGAATAGAACGATTTCGGTCGTTTTCATAGCTAAGGTCGCTTCTATAATTGTATATCCCCTGAAATGACCTGAATTCGCTCTCCCTGATCCGTTTCTATCACGAGTGCCCCGGAAGGGTCCAAGCCAACAGCTGTACCTTCTACAGTTATCCCTTGTCCGGTATGTGCCCGTACACTACGGTTCATAGTCACGGACAAAGCCTCCCACAGCATGGCTATAGGCTGGAACCCCTGCTCGGCATACAACTTACTTAGCTGTTCCATCTCTTCCAGCACTGAGGCAATCAGCACAGTACGGTCAATTTCACGCCCTGCTTCTATTTTCAATGACGTTCCCACCTGCGATAACTCTTCCGGGTAATCTTCTTTATTCAAATTTACGTCAATGCCGATCCCTGCAATACAATAGCGAACCCGTTGATCCTCTGTTGCAGATTCCAACAGAATACCGGATACTTTGCGACCATGAATCAGCAGATCGTTTGGCCATTTGATACCAGCCTCCACACCCGTCAGCCGACGAATGGCTCTACACACTGCTACACCTGTAAGTAGCGTTAGCTGGGGGGTAAAAGCCAAAGGCTGGGTAGGGCGCAACACAATGCTCAACCAGACTCCTTTGCCACGAGGTGAATACCACTTCCGCCCCTGACGTCCCCGACCTGCCGTTTGTTCCTCTGCAAGCACTACTGTCCCCTCTGGCGCGCCCTCTTCTGCCAAACGCATGGCATCCTGCTGAGTGGATACCGTCGAATCCAGTACAACGATACGCTGGCCAAACGATTGGGTATTTAATATATCGGCCAATTTGGAGACTTCTAGCCGATCCGGTCGGGATATCAACCGATAGCCCCGACGCGAGGAGGCATCAATATTGTAGCCCAACTCACGCAGTTTGTTGATCTGCTTCCATACTGCTGTTCGGCTAACCGAGAGCCGTCGGCTGATTTCCTCCCCTGATACGTAATCGGATGTACCTTCCTCCAGTATGCCTAACAATCTTTCATGATTATTCACTACTCATCACCCGTTTCGCTTCCTGAAGCAATGTTTCTGTTTCATTCGGAATATCTCCACAGGCAACAGCTTGTAAAAGCTGTTCCATCATCTGACCCAGCCAAGGTCCGCCTGGTCGATTCATCGCCTGAACCAGTTCATTTCCTGTAATATTTAAATCTTTGATACGAACGACTACAGCCTGCTTTGTCCACAAGCTTGCCAGTTCGGCTGTTTTCGCCACATGCTTTTCTACCCATGGCGATAATCCGCGGAATGAAGCAGGCAGTGTATTGTAAAGATCAAGCCAGTCTGAAGCTGTATCCTTTCCCAGTCTAATTAGCAGTCGAATCCAGCTACGACGCAGTGCCTCATCGTTGATAATGTCAGACTCCTCCGTAACGGAGTCGCCAGCTATGACACTAGTACTGTAGATTAATTCGGTCTCCCATTCCAGCAAATGAACCAGCCGAAGTCGTACCGCGTTGGAGAAGGTCCAAGCTCTTAGTAGCTCGTCAGCTACCTCTGAGGTAAGTCTACAAGACATTAAGAGCAGGCCCCACCGCAGTTCTTCTTGCAGTTGAACGATCCCCTTGAGCGCTTGTGCTTCACATTGCTCCCAGGGAACCGGAACCTTCGTACAGCCGAGCAATCCGCTACGCCCCAGCATCTCCAACCCACGTAAAGGGTCAGGGCCCGCCAGCATCTTTTCCAGCTCGACCCGCACACGTTCCATGGCTATGTAACGAAGTCCCTCTCTGCGCCGAATCATACCTTTCCAGGTGTTGAATGCAACGCGGAACCGAAATACAGAGGCAAAACGGATGCAACGCAGCATCCGCAACCCGTCCTCCTCAAAGCGTTCCTCGGCTCGGCCTACACAACGAACGAGAGCAGCTCGTAAATCGGCTTCTCCCCCAAACGGGTCCACCCGCTCTCCGTGTTCTGCCATCGCAATCGCATTCATAGTAAAATCCCGTCGCATCAGATCCTCACGGATATCCTTCACGAAGGCAACTTCCGTTGGACGGCGGTGATCGGCATAACCGCTTTCCGTACGAAAAGTGGTCACCTCGAACGCATGACCACCCTGCATGACCGTAACCGTCCCATGCTGAATCCCTGTCGGAATGACGTGAGGGAATAGCGCTATGACCTGTTCAGGCTCAGCCGAAGTGGTCAAATCCATATCATGAATAGCTCGTCCTAATAGCTCATCCCGCACACAACCACCGACCCAGTAAGCTTCGTGTCCTGCTGCTGTTAGTGTATGTATGACCTCTCTACCATGAAGAGCCATCTCTTGGTCAGCATATTGCCAAGTATTTGTATTCACAGGGTTTCCCCCTTTGCAAGTATTCAATATAAAAAACGGACGCGAGTCCGCCCCCTTAAACGCTGATCGGTTTAAGATCCGGCACCTCGCGTCCCAACACACGGTAATATATTTCTTCATATTGACGGGTAATCAGCTTATCACAGAAAACGGTACGGGCGCGTGTCAGACACGCTTCACGGAAACGTTCCGCCATCGCTTCATCGGACAACAGCTCTACTGCATAATCAGCCATTGCCTCCGTATTACCGATTTCAGCAAGATACCCTGTAGTTCCATGCACAACGAGTTCAGGTACTCCCCCTGCCTGAGAACCGATTGTCGGCACTCCACAGGCCATTGCTTCCAGCGCAACCAGACCAAAACTTTCTTTTTCCGAGGGAAGCAGCAGTACATCCGCCATAGAAATCACTTCTGCGATCTGATCCTGCTTACCTAAAAAGAAGACCTTATCTTGCAGACCTAAAGTCTCGATTTTGCAACGGATTTTTGGAAGATCCGGTCCTTCCCCCACCAACAGAAGCTTCGCAGGTACTTTACGTTGCACTCTTTCAAATATATCCAACACATCTCCCACCCTTTTGACAGGACGGAAATTGGAAATATGCATCATTATTTTTTCATGCGGTTGGGCAAAATCACTTCTAAGCGCAGCGGCATCTCGTGGATAATATACCCGTTTATCTACAAAATTGTAGGTTAAATCAATAGGCCGTGTAATTTCCAACGCATCTATCGTCTCCCGAATCAAATCCTTGGAAACCGCTGTCACAGCGTCACTTTTGTTAATAGCCAGCCGAATCAGGTCCTTCAACGACTCATCCTGTGCCAACACGGTAATGTCCGTACCATGCAAGGTGGTTACCACCTTCAGATGATCACCCACCATTTCCTTCGCCAAGTAAGCGCATACTGCATGTGGTACCGCATAATGAACATGGAGTACGTCCAAATTCTTCATTTGTGCGACTTGGGCCATTTTGGTCGCCAGTGACAAATCATATGGCGGATATCTAAACACGTAATAATCGTTAACTTCAACCTCATGATAAAAAATATTTTTTTGAAACGCCCCGCCTAATCTGAACGGAATGCTATTGGCAATAAAATGGACCTCGTGCCCTTTTTCTGCCAGCAACTTACCCAACTCAGTAGCCACTACGCCGGAGCCACCCAGCGACGGATAACAGGTAATTCCAATTTTCAGTTTGTCATTCAAGCTAAGCTGCCTCCTTCCGCCCATCAGTGATAACTTTTCTGCCGATTTATTTTAACATTCTGCAAAATGCTCAAGTATAGAATTCTTATGTCAGGATTTTGCAAAATTCGATTCCAATCGCTCCGAAGTACAAGATATAGACAAACTAAACCATTTCGATCTATATCTTATCATTGGAAGTCGCTTATTGGATTTTTGCAAAATCCTTATGTGAATAGCTTAACCAGGTATGGCGTTTTGGACGCAAAGCCTTCTGCATACGAAATCAGTTTGCGCTGACCCAACAACGAGTCACGAGCTTTTACGCGTTCTACATATCCCTGATTTAATGGTGTGGATACTGTATCCTTTCCAGGCGTTGCCTGAAATTGCGAAGCATAACTCAACAACGACTGTTCCTTGGCTTCATAATGCTCGGTAATATCCACAATCAAATCCGTTCTGCCAATATCATTAATAAAATAAAAATATAATTGCTCTACCTGTACCGCAGGATTTTCTGGCATAAAACGTCGCAACTTGGCGTTAAATACCGCTTCCTCCACCAACTTGCTGCACATGACATGGTCTGGATGCCGATCCTCCCAATAAGGAGCGAATACAACTTTAGGTGCATGGCGTCGAATTTCTGCTGTAACTGCAGCTACATGTTCAGGAGTCACATTTAATCCACGATCAGGCAGACCCAAATTCGTACGCACAGCAAGCCCGAGCACTTTCGAAGCATGTTCAGCTTCTGACATACGAGTATCCACATCACCATTGGATGACATTTCAGCCCGCGTCAAATCGCACACGCCCACCTTTAAACCAGCGGCTGTATGCTTGGCAATCGTGCCACCCATTCCTATTTCTGCATCGTCGGCATGGGCTCCGAAAATCAGGATGTCCAACGTCATTTTACATCACCCTGCTGGTCGATGCCCGGTTTATATTTATGTACCAGCTCACGCCAAGCAAAATCGCCACGGTCTAGTGCTTTGACCAGTATTTCAGCAGTTGCAACGTTAGTTGCCAAAGGGATCCCCTGCACGTCACACAAACGTAACAAGGCGCTAATGTCCGGCTCATGCGGTTGTGCCATGAGCGGATCACGCAAGAATATAATCAAGTCCATGTCATTTTGCGCAACCATAGCCCCGATTTGCTGATCTCCTCCAAGCGGCCCGGACATGAAACGGTGAATTTGAAGCTTGGTTTGCTCCATAATGCGCAGACCTGTTGTACCTGTTGAAAATAATTGGTGATCTGTAAAAACATGCTCATAGGCCGTTATGAAATTCACCATTTCATCCTTTTTTCGGTCATGCGCTATAAATGCAATCTTTAACATTCAAAGTTCCTCCTGCCTCATTCTATAATTTCATTCGTCAAATCATTCGCGTATTCTTAATCGATGTAATGCTCAAATCCATATACAAGCCCTGGCTGCTCCATGACCTTCTGAATTCCGATTTTAACACCAGGCATATAGCCCGCCCGTTCATAAGAATCCTGACGAATTTTCAGAGATTGTCCAAATCCTCCGAATATAACTTCTTGCTGTGCGAACACACCGGGAAGACGGACACTGTGGACACGGAACCCTTGATAGTAACCCCCCCGTGATCCTTCTAACGTTTCTTCCTCTTCCGGGTTACCCTGTCGTAGCTCTTCACGCTGTTCGGCGATCAGCTCTGCGGTCTTAATGGCTGTGCCCGATGGCGCGTCCAATTTTTGGTCACCATGATATTCGATGATTTCCAGATGTGGGAAGTATTTCGCTGCCTGAGCCGCAAAACGCATCATCAAAATGACCCCAATCGAAAAGTTTGGCGCGATCAGACCACCAATTTGCTGCTCACGACACTGCTTGTCCAGTTCATCAATCTGTTCGGGGGTAAACCCTGTCGTTCCGATAACCGGACGAACTCCATGCTTGATAGCAAGCGCTGTATGTGCGTACGCAAAACGCGGCCCCGTAAAATCGACCATGACATCCGCACGACTCTCCAGTAAAGCCTGCTCCACATCCTCCACAATAGCGATACCCGCTTCCGGTAGTCCGACGAGAAGGCCGGCATCACTGCCGGCATGTGTTCTGTTCACTGCGGCCACAAGCTGTAGTTCCTCATCCTGAAGAACCAATTTGATAACTTCACGGCCCATACGCCCTGCTGCTCCTACAACAGCCACTTTTATTGGTTCTGACATATCCCTACAACTCCTTATGCATCCATTTGTGTTAGATCTGTTCATTCATCTGCTGGCATAACTTCTTCATGAGGTTGGCAAGCTGCACATTGTGAGGAAACAGTGCAGCCGCCTCACGAGCAGCCTGCACAGCCAGCTTATACTCATTCAATTCGTCATAAATCAATGCAAGCAGCAAAAAAGCATCCCCACATAACGGATCGAGGGCTATTGCTCGTTCCAGTAGTAAAATCGCATCCTGACGCACCTGTGGCGTAGCTCTGTCAACATCCAGCATTTTTCTGGCCTTCTCCGTATGCTGCCTGGCTTCCTGCGCATGCAGATGGAGAACATATTCATCCTGCTGTGGAGCAAGACGAACCGCATGCTCTGCATATGCGAGAGCCTGCTCCAAACGACCACTGCGAGCATAGGTAACCGAGCACCGGAAATAATGCTCCGCATGATCAGGCTGGGCTGAAATTGCTTTTTCAAACCATTCCACGGCCTGCTCAAAATCGTTCTGCAAAATGCACTGATAAGCTTTCTGAACGTATTCCTCCGCCTTCATGACACTGCACCTCCGGGTAACCGGTTTGGTACAGCATATGTACAAAACGCCTAATCGGTGTCCTTTTTAGTCCAGCGATTCGCGTCACGCGTGTTAAATTTTTGCATGACCTTATCATGAGCCTCGGTCAAATTTATACCTAGTGAGTTCGCAAAGCAAACTGTGATGAACAAAATGTCCCCCAGCTCCAGCTCAATGGAATTGTCCGCCTCATCCGTTTTTTTCGGTTTCTCGCCAAAGGAGTGATTAACTTCCCTCGCCAGTTCCCCGACTTCCTCAGACATCCGGGCCAACATCGCCAAAGGGCTAAAATACCCTTCCTTAAATTGAGATATATACTGGTCTACCTCACGTTGAATTTCATCTAATGATTTTTCCATGAAACACGCAATCCCCCCATGTGCAGGTTTATTCATATGTTATCGTAAAGCACATTTTAAAACAAATTTTTTTTAATTGTGTACTTATGATCCCAACTTACAGTCATCAGTCTTTTAAAGCTAGCGTAAAAAGGTATACTACATATAAGGAGCTGCGATTTAGCAAAATCAGCATGAAGTCGTTCTTCCTTAAACTGCTACTGCGAGGGATTATATGAAGATATCCAAGTCCATGGAACAGCTTAAAATGATTTTATCCATTGTGCTCGGGACCGCCATTTATGCATTCGGTCTGCTTTATTTTATTATACCCAGTAAACTGATGGAAGGTGGTATTACAGGGATCACCCTGCTGCTTAATTATGCTTTTTCGATTTCACCCTCTCTCTCCACATTACTTCTGAACATTCCTTTATTTTTAATTGGTTGGAAAATGCTTGGGGGCAAGCAAATTCTATATACAGGGGTAGGTATCGGGTCGCTCACTTTTTTTCTGTGGTTATTTGAAAAAATGATTCATTTCGGATGGATGGGAACGTTTCAGACTGAACACGATTTTATACTTTCTTCATTATATGCAGGGGTTACGCTTGGGGCCGGGTTAGGTATTGTGTTCCGCTTTGGCGGCACCACGGGCGGCTCGGATATTATCGCTCGTATTCTAAACCGGAAGTTTGGCTGGAGTATGGGAAGGATTCTGCTGGTCATTGATATTGTCATTATCGGTGCTTCACTACTTTACATACCAAAAGAAAAAATTCTATATACATTAGTCGCCGTGTTCATCGCGTCCAAGATTATTGATTTTATACAAGAAGGGGCCTATTCCGCCAGAGCCTTTATGATTATCAGCGACCACACGATGGACATTGCGGATATTATTATTAGGGACATGGATCGCGGAGTTACTATTATTCCGGCTGTAGGTGCATTTTCCAAGCAGGCCAAGCATGTTGCCTATTGTGTCGTGCCTCGTCAGGAAATACGACGTTTGCACCAAATTGTTAAATCGGTTGATCCACGGGCGTTTATTATCATACAGGATGTGCATGATGTTCATGGAGAGGGGTTCAAAGAGGAATAGCCCGGAAATCCGGGCGATGGGCTAACCTATATGGATGGCTCAGCAGCCAACGACGCGAATGTTTGAATTTTGCATCGTTATCCAGAGAGACCAGCTCGATATTTACGATAACCTGCATAGACCAGCGCCAGCAGAACAATCATGCCGATTGCCAATTCTGCCCGGCGCTCACTTTCACGCGGGATAAATGGCGCCAGGGCAGTGGCGTCTTTTTCACGTCCAAACAAGGCATTAAACGTCGGATTCCCCTGATCCAACGCCCCTCTAATCGCTGAGGCATCTGCATTTTGCTGATCCCCCAAACCTTTGACGTAGGAAATCCATGAGTCAGCCCGGACAACTTCACTTGTTCTGCCATGAATCAATGCTGCTGTACGGATCGTCTCATAGTGGTCCTCCAGCACTGCGGCTCCAGCTTTGAAACCCTTCATGTTACCTTTAGCAAACTGGCTGTTCAAGCCACTAACATCTTCTTTTAAAATCTTATAATACTGCTGCCATAAAGGCTGACGCGGATGTGCAAGCGCATCGGTCGCAAGTCGTAAATTGGCCGCAGCCTTCACCCACTCATCCGGTGATGCTTGGACGGACTGTGTAGCTTGCTGCACCTCAAGGATGCTGCCGGACAAAGCATGAATGGCCTCTACAGATAACGCTGCCTGCACCTGTCCGGTGCCAAACCATCGACTCACCTCGGCTACATCCGCGCGCGCTTTTTCAATGTTCCCGTCCATGACATCCCGGTACAGTATCGCAGCTGCATGATCTAGTTCCTCAATTTCTTTTGTATTTCCTATGGGTTTTGACTGATCACGCGCTTCTGCCACACCTGGAGGGACGCAGACAGACAGCAGCAGGACCATAGATAAAACAACACTCGAAACAATACGTATCATAATTTGAAACGCCTGACCCCTAAACATGGGACATCCCTCCTCACCTTACTGTATGGCAAGGTTACCGGGACTAGAACTTGCTTTAGGACGAATCGTTTGAAGCCGGGTTATGCCCGGGACAAAATAGGAAACATTCGTTGGTTTTCTTTACATGTGTTTTGATCTTTAGTTTTATAAAATAGCGTCGTATCTTCCTGTTTCAACAGAGAAATATTGCAGCCTTCCTGTTCTCTTGGTGTAAAGCCAAAAACAACCTTCTTCGTTTCTTGTTTCGTTACCGCTGACAGTATGATATCCATAGGAATTTCGCCCGTTCCATAAATATCGTAACAATTCATCGTATCCCCTTCAAAATCTGCAACCACAATCGTATCGTATTGAGGTATATACCAAAATTTATCTTTAAAAAACGAGATGGCATAGAATAAGACCAGCCATTCACTACTTTTCGCAGCAAAAAGTGAATACGGATTTAATCTAGCACTTTTATTTTTGAGTAAATTTAAATCCGACTGCTCTTCCATGTTCAATTTCTCAACTTTAATGTCTACGTTGTTTGCGGTTACTTTCCGGTTTAATTGATATTCTTGTACCGAAACAAACCCGAATTTAGGGTAAAAATTCTTCACACTATCATTTGCGAACAAATACATAGCATCACAGTTGCCCTGCCAATCTTCTAATACACGTTCTATTAAAAACCGGCTCAACCCTTGATTTCTATAGTTGGTATCCGTCATTACAGTTCCGATTTGGATACACTTTCTCATTTCACTCGACAAACAAAAATCCATCAGACTTATAGATACATTAGCCACAACAACCTCCCCATCTAAAAGTACGTAAGGGATATATTTATCATTCCAAAAGCCCAATTGATACCAAGCCTCAAAATCAAAACCAAAGCTTTGTTTGGCTAATTGATTAAAGCTCTTTCTTATTTTAAGATCATCACGGATTCCTTTTTTAAATATATATTCTTTTTGGTTTATAACAATATTCATCTCTATTTCTCCACTTCTACTCCCTTTCGATTGCGCCCAAACATGGCAAGCCATGTCGCTATGATACTGACAAGGGTCAGCATATAGGTAAAAGCACGCACTTGCGGTACATCATCCGTTAGCGTCTTCGGAAGATACGGATATATGCCAAATGTATAATCCATCGTATCATTTAACAATGTCCAGAGTGCAGCTAGGCATAAAGCAGTCCATTTGCAGGTGAAAAAACGCACGAACAGTAACACTTCGACCGCCATTGCCGTGTGAGATGCCACCAGCATCCAATCCTGCCATATCATGTGTCCCCCCTGCGCGACTCCCCAAAAAATAATAGCCGAAGCCCAGATGCCATATTTTACACTCGTGACAACAGCCAACGCCTCCATGATCTGGCGAATGACCTTTAAGCTCTTGAGATGCGGAGAATAGAGCAAAAATGCTATAGAGATCGTAAAAAACAGACTCGCCGTCGGACTATCAGGCACAAATACAATCTGCCACAACTGGTGATAATTTAGTGTATATTCCAACTGCCCCCCATACCATATGTACCCATACACTGTTCCCACAAAATTACACCAGAACAGCAGCCACAAAAAAGGCCGGCTCGTCAAGAACGACCGGCTCCACAAATAAGATAACGACACGTCCTTCATCCTCCGTTCATACGACAGTTACCTTGTACAGGCTCCATCCTACAAAGACTATATCATATCCAAGCGTATCAAAAAAACCTGACCGCCGCTACAGTCAGGTTTGATGATTATAATCTCGAACTAACGATTTGTCTGAAATCCAACTTAGGGTTCCTAAAATTGTTCTAACTCATTGCTTTCAGCTCATCCGTAAGATGACGAAAAGCTACTTCATCTCCGGAGGCTAGCGCCTCATCAATATCCTTGTAGAGTTTTTCACTCCGGTGTTTACGTAATGCCTCGTCCAAAACCATCTCAGCAGACAGGCCCAACATTACTTCATAAGTAACCTTCATTTTATCCATAGGATGCACCTCCAACATGAGTTTAAGAGATCCTATATTCTTTTCCTTTCGCCACATAGCTGAGTGCCGTTCGTGACATCCGCTGCAAATCTGCATCTGTCAATTCGCGCACCACTTTGGCAGGTGTACCGAGAGAAAGAGTATAGGGTGGTATTTTGGTATTTTCCGTAACGACCGACCCTGCTCCTATTAAAGCATATTCACCAAGCTCCGCTCCGTTGAGTACAATGGCCCCCATACCGATTAAAGTGCCTTTGCCTACCGTACAACCGTGGATTATTGCAGCATGACCTACCGAAATGTCATCCGCCAGCAACAGGGGCTGATCCGTGTTCACATGTCCCACGACACCGTCCTGAATATTGCAGCGTTCACCGATGATGATAGGCGCCATATCTCCGCGCAGTACGGCATTAAACCATACAGAGGAATCTTGACCGATCGTTACTTTTCCGACAATTTTTGCTCCTTCTGCCACATAGACAGATGAATGGAGCTGTGGCATGTTTCCGTTATAGTGAATCAGCATCAACTTCACCCTCTCATTTTGGGTGAAATTCTATCAACATGTGTGCTGCTTGTCAATGGAGCCGTATACCCGAGTCGTTCCGCCCAATGCGGCACTCTCCCGCCAACTTCAGCCCCCAGGCCGTCATCTGTACAGATGGTCCTGTCGAATGTTCACCCTGACGAAGCATACCCAAGTGAAGCATCATTCGTATAATCCTCTGATCAAAGACCGAACGGGGCGTATCATAGTAAAACGGTCGAATCAGTGGGCCGATATGTACAAAAAGCGACTCTGAGGACGTCCAAGGCCTGGCACATTCTCCAATCCAGTAGACTAGAGAGAGCAAATTAGGAACGGCTCCTTTATACAATCTTAACCAAAACCTGAATAGCTGTATCATTTCCTGCTCAATTGTATGCTCCTGATGCGCTTCTCCCTTTGCCGTCAGCACAACTTGGTCCCCTTTCTCCTCAATGTACTTGGAGTGACGGGCATAATCATACAGTAGTGCCATTCGGTCTGGATAAAACTTAAAAGAGGAGCCATACCCGAAACGCCATCCTCCCTTACCCAAAAGCGGCTCCGCAATGTGCAAATGCTCCATCAGCTGCTGCTGATTGCGACGATACCAAGCTCCCTCGGGATTTAGCGGAACCTCATGCTGCCCCATGTATTGAAGGAAAAGCCGTAAATCCTCTGCCAGCAGATGCCCTTCATCCCGGTACGACGACGGTTCGCTCACCCGTGTCATTCCGCTTTGGAAGTCATGTACCATAACACGTCGAAAACGCTCCTTCATATCCAACGGAATTTGGAACAAATACCTCGTATTGTGCGTCGAACCATTGAACAACCAGCCACTAGAACGCAGACGGGTCACAATATCCCTTGGCCGCTCACCAGGACTTTCGTCCTCCTCAACAGACTGTTTGGCTATTGCAACCAATTCCTCCATGCTGAAATACGGTCGGTCATCGAACAGCAGCGCGTTCAAAAACCTTACCTCTGACAACCTCAGCTCCTTGACCTGCGTCTCAAAAAAACTACTGCTGCCGAGCTTCGTCAAAATCCCCTGGATCAACTCATGCTTGGAATTAGGTTTACAGTCACAATCGTAATACACCGCGATTCTGTTCAAATGCACAATATCCGCAAATGTCAGCATATCCGCCAGATTCATTGTTCCATCGCCTCGTCACTGGACTGTCATCCGGAATTGATTCTTACCTGTTGTACCCACAGCTTTGACGGATTGTTCAGACTCTAAACCTTTTTTTTGCAAAGCTATAATTAAAAAATAAAAAAGACCACGACTCCTACAATGAGTAGAAGCCATGGTCTTTTACTAACTTTTTGAGTTACAGTCACTTTTCTCTTGCAAATGCTTCGTGCAGTTATACAAAAGTGGTGCCCAATCCATATCCTCACGCTGGAGTACACTAAGTGACAAATTGCCGATTCGTTCCGTGAATTTTTCCTGATACAGAGCCTTATACAAATTAGCCAAAAAACCGCCGTGGGAAACGACCAGCAGATTCTTGTCCCGATTTCCCGTCCAAATGGCCTCCATAAAAGCTAGCCCACGAAGCTGAAGATCTGCATCGCTTTCCTGCCCGAGATCCAGCAGATGCCAGTCGACTCCCCACTTCTCTTCACGCTCGGCCTGCGTCATGCCCTCGACCTGACCATAAGCACGTTCTCTTAGTCGATCATCAGACTCTAACAACGGGAGATGCAGAGCAGAAGCAATAATCTCCCCGGTCTCTTTCGCTCTGGAGAGACTACTTGTAATAAGCCCGTCCCAATGATAAGGCTCTTCCTTTAATCGTTCTGCTAGCAAGCGTGCCTGTCGGCGCCCTTCCTCATTCAACGGAATATCACTGTGGCCCTGGATTTTCCCTACCGCATTCCAATCCGTCAATCCATGTCTGATCAAGCCAATAAGCATCGTGTCGTTTCCTCCGCTGTTTTGTTATTCAGTCATTGTTATGAATTCATATTGGACCAGCTGTCCTGCTAATTTCTGACCCTTCTCGCCCGATGGATCCAGCCCAGAGAAAATAAAGCAAGCGCAAGTGCCAATACAGACAACAGCATCCAGTATTGCGGATAAGTAGGAACAATGCTAGCAACCAGCGGGTCCATAATGCCACTATTCACATCTTTAATGTGGTATTGATATTGTGGAGATGTACTTGTAGTTTCCAACAGGCCTGTCGGTAAAATACCAGTGTCCATGACAGGAGCTGCTTGAGGGGGATTTTCCTGAGAGGAGCTTCCATTCCAGTTCAAAAACAAAAAGCTGCATAAAAATACGGCCAAGAAGCCGGCGATCCATACAGACATATACTTACGGGCTGCTGGGTTCACACGCGCACGTCGATGCTCGCCCGGAACAAGCCACGGTGATTCTTCATAAATTCGATCCATGACCCTGCGATTCATTGCCTCTAGCTTATCATCTGTTATTTCAAAGGAAATATCACGAATGGTGGATCGATTTTCTTTTGACAAATCCCACTCTTTTTCTTCCGAACCATGCTCCCACCCAGCAGACGAGCTTTTGGCCCGTCTGCGCTCCGAGTCTTGTTTCGATACATTTTTGCCTGTAGCGAACAAATCCTCAGTGTCCCTGGATTTCATTGGCTGCTCATCCCTTCGTTTTCCTCATAGAGAGGCTCAAAAAAATAAGGCTCCAACTGCGTCTTCACACTGGTTCTTGCCCGGAAAAGCAATGACTTCACCGCACTGACCGTCTGTCCTAAAATAGTCGCAATCTCCTGATAATCTAATTGCTCATATTCACGCAAAATCAGCGCAGATCGCTGCTTCTCAGGCAATCTATTGATCGCTTCACGAACCATCTCTACCTTCTCACCGCGAAGGACGGCCTGCTCCGGAATTACATCCGATGGAGCTACCGGTACATAACCGCTCTCCTCCAATGGAACCTGACCGCTACGGTGCTTGCGAAGCTCACTTAGCACCGTATTGCGTGCAATTGTATATAACCAAGTGGAGAACGATGCGTCTACCTCGCGAAAAGAGTGCAGGCTCCGATACGCTTTATAAAACGTTTCTGAGCATAAGTCCTCAGCAATCATTTCCAGGTTCGAACTTTTCAGCATATGATAAACAAAAGCTAAAATTTTACGTTGGTGCCGCCTCATTAATTCTGAATAAACCTCAACATTACCTTGTTTGATTTCCTGAATCATCTGGGAATCTGTCATCATCCGAGTGAGACCCTCCTCGCCCATACATGTGCTGTTTTCCCGTTCGATTCTGTCTATATATACCGAACAGGTCAAAAAAAGTTGCGCACTCTGCGCAAATGGATGAAACAGCATCATGGAACATTTGTTATTTTCTTACCCTATGTAGTGCCAACATTAACGGTGCTATCCCCAACAATATTCAACATCCAAAATGGACTTACCCATTGTACCACAAAATGACCGCCAGTAAAAAAGTCCAAAATCCCCACGATTTCCATCAATGCCTCCCTAACGCTGGCAACTAATTCATTTATACAGCTTTTCAATGGATTTTAAATTTTTTCAAGATTAAATGACTAACCGATTGAAAGTGTTCTATTCAAATGCACCAATAAGGATAAATACACAAAAAGAAAACGCTTTAAAAAATTATTGACAAAATGAAAACGTATACATATAATAAAAGTACAGTATGGTTTCTCTCCACTCCTATCCTACTCAGCTACTTCACTAAAAGTAGCTACCACCCGGGGCTTTACCCGGGTGGTCTTTTTTTTATTCAAAAAAAGGAGCTTTAAAAAAAGCGGACGAAGAAACCTTCGTCCGCTCTAAATCTTTTCTACTACTTCACTCCCAGAAAGTGCGTGTTGCTTTATAGGCGGTCAGTAGCGCAGAGGTTCATTTGAATCTGGAGAAGCGGAGCGTTCGCCTTTGCCACCGGATTTTCCCATTAAAGAATCTGATCGAAAAAAATCCGGCGGCAACAGCGATCGTAAGATTAAATGAATCGCGAAGCGGCCTCCTTACACAACACACACTTTCCTTTCTAAACCACCACTTTATAGCCCATCGAATCCAGCAGAGTCTTAGCACGCTCCCAATCCTGCTCTTGACGGAAGGAAAGCCGCATGATGCCTGGGACATCCTCCCGGCTTTCAATGATTTGCATATTGCTCAGATTAATGCTGTGATTACCGAGTTCCATAGCAATTCGCCCGATAATCCCTGGGGTATCCGGTACATCAATATACAGATCAAACGTGGAGACGATGACTCCTTTGCGACGCTCTGGCAGTTCACTGCGGAAGTGCCCAGCTGTCAAAAACTCGTCAGCTATTCCCTCACCGTCTTGTATTCTCAGTAAATGGGTAAAACGCTCAATCTGTCCGTTCCATTCTTCCAACAGACCTAGTAAAACTTCACGATTGCTCAGTAAGATGTCCCGCCACACAACCGGATCACTAGAGGCTATCCGTGTAATATCACGGAACCCACCGGCAGCCAATGTACGGTACAACGGATTTTCATCATTGTGCTTTCGCACCTGATTCACCAGCGCCGCTGCAATAATGTGCGGAAGATGGCTAATCGCGCCGACAATGTCATCGTGCATATCAGGTTGGACACGCACAACATGAGCACTAGTATATTTTAACAAACGTTCCAGTGAACTGTATGCTTCCTCTGGCACACCCTCTGCCGGGGAAAGCACATAATATGCGTTTTCAAACAGCAACGCGGAAGCAGCCTTTACACCGGAACGCTCTGAACCGGCCATTGGATGACCACCGATAAAGTAAGCGTTGCGCAAAGAAATTTCTGATGCTTTCTTGGCAATTGCCGATTTCGTGCTGCCTACATCAGTGATAATACAACCCGCTTTAAGCGGTAACTTGCTTAACAGTTCGAGATAATGCTCCAGTAAGCCCACAGGTACGCATAAAAAAATAAAATTGGCATCCGCTGCCGCTTCTTCAACCGAGAGAGTCGCGGTGTCCACGACACCACGGCTTAACATCGGTTCCATCAGTTCAGGGAGATGAGCATGGCCGACAACAGTAATATTCGGCTTCCCTTTAAAACAAAGTGCGAGGGACCCACCAATCAGTCCCACGCCGAAAATGGCAATCTTCATCAATTATCAAATCCCATCTGCGGAAATTATAGGCGTACTTTCGCCGCTTCCGCCCCCAGGACCTGTTCCAGCGCACGAATAAACAACTCATTTTGCGGCTGTGATCCAACCGACACCCTAATATATGTCGGATATTTGTGATGACCTGCGCGAATAATCACACCTTTACGAAGCAACTCCTGGAATACTTCACCGGATGGACGACGTACATCCAGCATAATAAAATTACCATGTGCCGGGAAAGACTCCAGTCCCAGACGCTTCAGCTCATTTTGCAAATAAGCTCTGCCCTCCGCATTACGATCCCGGCATTCTTGAACAAATTCCTGATCTTCCAAGGCAGCAATGGCCGCAGCCTGTGCTACCCGTGATGTATTAAACGGTTCACGAACCTGATTTATCAAGCGAATGATTGACTCAGCTCCCATACCATAACCAATGCGCAGCGAAGCAAGCCCATAGATTTTGGAGAAGGTGCGTAGTACAACCAGGTTTTCATACGCTGGCAACAAACGAATGCCGTCGGGATACGAGCGATCCGTCACAAACTCGGCGTAGGCTTCATCCAGTACAACCATGATATGCTTTGGTACTTGGTCCAAAAACGCAATCAGCTCTGCTTCGGGTACAATCGTGCCCGTCGGGTTATTTGGATTACAGATCCAAATAATTTTCGTACGGTCATTGATGTGGGACAGCATAGCATCCAGATCATGTACACCGTCACGCAAAGGCACCTCAACTGCAACCGCTCCCTCAATTTCTACGTTACTTTTGTATACGGAAAATGTCTGATCGGCCATAATGCTTTCTTCCCCGGGAAGGAGAAAAGCACGCGTAATCAACGCAATTATTTCGTCAGATCCGCAGCCATAGATAAACTGTTCCTCTTTTAAACCCGTCCGTTTAGCTAGTGCCTGTGTCAAAGCTACGGCACTTCCGTCAGGATATACACTAATGTTAGCAAACTCCTGCTGAATGGCCTGCAACACTTTGGGAGAGCTACCATACGGATTCTCGTTCGAGGCGAGCTTGATGACTTCATCGAGTCCCAGCTCACGTTTTACGTCTTCAATCGGTTTACCGGGCTGATATACTGGCAAATGTACAATATGCGGTTTAGGTTGCATGCCCCTACCTCCTCTATCCAATCAGAACATATTTATTACTTTCTATTTTGACAGCCATTACTGCTTTAATTGTGCCACAAAATTATGAATTTGCAAAAGACCTTCTTGCCTGCGCGCAGAATCATTCAGCAATGGAATGGCTTCTTCCACCTGACGTACAATAGCACTGCCGACCACAACTCCATCGCAAATGTTTGAAAACCGGGCTACCTGCTCTTGAGTAGAGATCCCAAAGCCGACCGCTACCGGAATATCCGTATGCCGTTTGACCTGCGCGATAAAGCCCTCTATACCTTCAAAAAAGGAAGCTCTTTCCCCGGTTACACCCAGCGAGGATACACAGTATACAAATCCTCTGGCCTGACGGACAATTCGCTCGATCCGCTGTTCAGAAGTTGGAGCCACCAGAGGAATCAGATGCACACCCACCTCTGCTGCCCGTCCTCCCAGTTCCTCCGCTTCCTCAAGCGGAAGGTCCGGAATAATCAGACCACTGATACCGTGCTCCTGCAAGCCTGCAAAGAAAGCATCCATACCCATCTGTAATACAGGGTTATAATACGTGAACAGAATAAAAGGCAGGCTTGAACCTGCCGCCCTAGCCAGAGAAGCTGTCTCCATGCACGTGCGGATGGAAATTTGCCGTTTCAGTGCACGCTCAGACGCGCGCTGAATTACAGGACCGTCAGCCAGTGGGTCGGAATAGGGTACACCCAGTTCCAATATGTCAGCTCCGGCCGACTCTAACTGCCTAATGATCTCTATTGTAGTATCCACATCCGGGTCGCCTACCGTCAGAAAAGGAATTAATGCCGTTTTGCCTTCATTTTTAAGGCGACCAAACGCCTGATCAATTAAATTCATGACGGATTTCCTCCCAAATACTTGATAATGGAGTCCACATCTTTATCCCCGCGTCCAGACAAACATATGACGATAATATCATCTGCCGTCAACGTAGGTGCCAGCTTGACGACCTGTGCAACTGCATGTGCCGACTCTAATGCAGGAAGTATTCCTTCGGTACGGCAGAGAAGCTGAAGCGCATCCAGCGCTTCCTGATCGGTAATCGGAACATACTTGGCCCGCTCAATATCTTTCAGGTATGAATGCTCCGGTCCAACACCTGGATAATCCAGTCCAGCCGAGATGGAATGCGCAGGCTGCACTTGTCCGTACTCATCCTGAAGCAGATAACTCATAGATCCTTGGAAGACCCCTTGTGTTCCCTTGGTCATTGTAGCTGCATGGAATTCCGTTTCGACACCTTTTCCAGCGGCCTCCACGCCAATCAAAGCGACGCCCTGATCCTCAATAAAAGGATAAAACATGCCGATGGCATTGCTTCCGCCACCGATCGCTGCCACGATGACATCCGGAAGTCTGCCTTCCTTCTCTAGGATCTGGCGACGTGTTTCATCACCAATCACACGTTGGAAGTCCCGCACCATCATCGGATACGGATGCGGGCCGACAGCTGAACCCAAAATATAGAACGTATCATGGACATGGCTGACCCAGTAACGCAAAGCTTCATTCCCGGCATCCTTAAGTGTACGTGTACCCGATGTCACCGGAATGACCTCTGCACCCAAAAGCTGCATCCGAAAGACGTTCAGCTGCTGGCGCACAGTATCCTCTTCGCCCATAAACACCTTGCATTCCAATCCGAGCAACGCAGCCACAGTCGCTGTCGCGACACCATGCTGTCCTGCGCCTGTCTCAGCAATGACCTTCTGTTTACCCATACGCTTCGCCAACAAACCCTGAGCTAATGCATTATTGATTTTGTGGGCACCGGTATGATTTAAATCTTCGCGCTTCAAGTAAATTTTAGCCCCGCCCAAATGCTGACTCAGACGCTCCGCATGATAAAGCGGCGTTTCCCGACCAGAATAGTCCTTTAGGAGCCCGTTCAACTCTGCTTTAAACTCGGGATCATCCGCGTACTTACGGTAGGATTCCTCCAATTCAATCAGTGCGTTCATCAACGTTTCCGGTACAAAACGTCCTCCAAATGTTCCAAAACGTCCGTTGTTATCAGGTAATTGTGTCATGCCTGCTTCACCCTTTCTACGAATGCTGTGATTTTTGCAATGTCCTTGACTCCGTTCGTCTCTACACCGCTGGATACATCCAGCCCATCGGGATGATACTCATGAACTAGCTTTTCCGCATTATCGGCAGTCAGCCCGCCGGCTACAAACAAAGGAATTCCATGTTGATGAGTCCAAGCCTGATAGGCAGGAATTCGATCCCACGCAAACGTTTTTCCGGAGCCGCCACCATACAGGGGATCGTATGTATCCAGCAGTAAAGCGTCAATTGTCCCGACATAGGCATCCAATTCGTCCGCCGAGCGTTCTAGCTGCCCTTGACTGTCCACAGACCATGCCTTGAATACCTGTATACCAAAACGCTCCCTGATCTCCCGACAGCGCTGCGGACTTTCCTGCCCATGCAGCTGTATGACATCCAAGGGTGCTTTCTCCATCACATCATTTAACAGTGCATCACCAGGGTTCACAAATACACCCACGCTGCGCGGTCTGCTGCCTGAGGTCCATTCATCCAATACGCGAAGCAGCTCTCCAGCCTGTACGCCGTCAATCCGGCGCTTGCTGTCGGCAAACACAAAACCTATATAATCGACCGGTAAGTTTACCATAGATTTTAGCACTTCAACGCTTTGAAGTCCACAAATTTTTATGCCCGTTTTGTTCATGCTTTAACCCCGTCCATCAATTCGGCTACAGCCTGTCCTACATCTTCCTTGCGCATCAGATGCTCCCCGACCAGGATACCGTGTGCACCTACCGAATACAGATACTTAACATCTTCCGGTCCCGCAATTCCGCTCTCACTGATGAACGTAATCCCTTTAGGAATTAGTGAGATCAGCTCCTCTGTCGTCTGGAGACGAGTCTCGAATGTCCGCAGATTTCGGTTATTTACACCAATCAAGGTTGCTGTCCCCAGCTCCAGCACCGCTTTAAGCTCCTCGCTGTCATGCACCTCTACCAATGCGTCCAGCCCGAGGTCCTTGGCGATCTGTAAAAAGGACCCTAATACACGCGGTTCCAGGATAGCGGCAATCAACAGCACCGCATCCGCTCCCAGCAGACGAGCTTCATATATTTGCCGTTCATCAATGATAAAATCCTTTCGCAGCAGCGGAATCTTCACCTGATCGCGAATTTGCTGTAAATATTTAGGGCTCCCCTGAAAATACGTCACATCTGTCAGTACAGAAATGCAATCCGCTCCTGCTCCCTCATATGCACGTGCAATGTCCACAGGATGGAAATCCGGTCGAATCAACCCTTTGGATGGGGAAGCCTTCTTCACCTCAGCAATCAGTCCGAGCGGACGGTTGCGTCCGCTCGCGATCGCATTTTCGAATCCTCTCGTCGCAGGTAAATCAGCAATTAATCGTTCAGCTTCACTTATTTGAAAATGCTTCTTAAGCTGCTCCACTTCTTGTCGCTTCGTCACCACAATTTTATCAAGATACATATTGATATTCCCCCGTTGCCTGTATTAATTGATCCAGCTTGGAGAGTGCCAGTCCCGAGTCAATGGCTTCTGCCGCTCGTGCTACTCCGTCCGTCAAGGTGTCTGCTGCCCCTGATACATAAATGCACGCTCCTGCATTCGCTAGCACAACATCCCGATAAGCTCCATGCTCTCCGTTCAAAATTCGTCGTATGATATCTGCGTTAACCTGTGCGTCGCCACCCAGCACCTGATCGAGAGAATGCGTCTGCAAGCCCAGATCCGACGGATGAAGCTCGAACGTGCGAACCTTGCCGTCCTTCAGCTCGGATACTCGTGTCGCAGCTGAAATACTAATTTCATCTAGCCCATCCAGACTACTGACAACCATGGCCCGTTTGGAGCCGAGCTGGTTCAATACCTCGGCAATGACTTCCGTTTTGTTGGCGTCATAAATGCCCAACAGCTGCCGATCCGCACCAGCCGGATTCGTCAATGGACCAAGCATATTAAATACCGTCCGTACACCCAGCTCGCGACGCGGCGCGGCGGCATGCTTCATAGACGGATGATACAGCTGCGCGAATAAAAAGCAGATGCCGATTCGGTCCAGACATGACCTAGCCTGATCACTCGTCAAATGAATGTTGACTCCCAATGCCTCCAGGACATCAGCGCTCCCAGCACGGCCACTTGCAGAACGATTGCCATGCTTTGCTACCCGCACTGACACCGAAGCTGCGATGATCGCGGATATCGTGGAAATATTAAACTTGTGAATACCCGAACCTCCAGTGCCACATGTGTCCAGCAAACGACCACTACCTTCTTCAGCTTGCACTGGACTAGCGTAGCTACGCATAGCCTCGGCAAAACCAGTGATTTCATCTACCGTTTCCCCTTTGAGGCGAAGAGCCGTCAGCAGCCCGCCAATTTGCGCCTGTGTAGCACTTCCACTCATAATCTGTTCCATTACGCTACGGGCCTCCGTACGCGAAAGATGCTGTCCCTCAATGATCCGGCTTAACCCCACTTGCATCATGTCATGTCGTTCCATTGTCGTCTCCTCCTCAAAATCAGATTTTTGTGTGTTACGGAGTATACAAATAATCCTGGTTGATGACGCTGTTATAGGGCTGTGTCGTTGCCGGGAACATCACTTCTGCCGTGCGGATTGCCTTCAGCAATGCCTTTGCTTTGTTTACCGTCTCCTGATACTCGCTTTCCGGAACCGAGTCCCACACAATTCCAGCGCCTGCCTGGACATAGGCCCGGTTCTTTTTAAACACAATCGTGCGAATCGTAATGCAAGCGTCCATATTGCCCGAGAAGCCCAAATATCCAATCGCCCCTGCATAGGGTCCGCGTGCTTCCCGCTCCAACTCAGCAATAATCTCCATGGCCCGTAGCTTCGGAGCCCCCGATACAGTGCCAGCTGGCAGACAAGACAGGAAGGCATCGAAGAAATCTTTGTCCTCACGTAGCTCACCTGACACATTGGAAACAATGTGCATGACATGGGAATAGCGTTCAATTTCCATAAACGTATCGCATTTGACTGTGCCAAACTGTGATACACGGCCCAAATCATTTCTTCCCAAATCGACCAGCATCAGATGTTCTGCACGCTCTTTTTCATCGTTTAACAGTTCTTCAGCAAGTGCCGCATCTTCTGTCTCCGTTACCCCACGCGGTCTCGTTCCTGCAATAGGACGGGTTTCTACCCGGCCGTTTTCCACCTTGACGAGTGCCTCAGGCGAGGTACCTACGATGATCTCGTCATCCATTTTCAAATAATACATATATGGCGACGGGTTCATCGTGCGCAGCACGCGGTATACCTGTAAAGGAGAGGCCTCTGTATCAATGTGAAAACGCTGGGATAGTACAACCTGAAAAATATCACCGGAGCGGATATACTCCTTCGCCTGCTCTACGTTTGATATAAATTGTTCCTTCGTCATATTGGATTGGATCTCACCTAGTTCCACATCATCAGGAATGGAAGCCGATCCTAATCGCTCAGGCGGGGTCTGCTTGCGCAGATACTGCGCCGTTTCCTCCAACCTGCGTTCCACATCAGCATAAGCAGCACGAATGTCCTCATCGCGAAACCCTTCGCCTATATGAACATTGCCGACCAGCAAAATTTGCTGTTTCACATGATCAAAGACAATTACTTGATCGCAGAACATAAAACGAATATCATCCATATTCAAATCATCTACCGAATGCTCTGGCAGCTTTTCATAGTATTGAAGCAAGTCATATCCAAAAAATCCGATAGCCCCGCCTGTAAATGGAGGCATTTCTTTCAGTTTCGGACTACGGTATTTACGAAGCAATGCTTTGAGCGCTTCAATCGGCTTGTCGTTTAATATTTGCCGTTTACCGTGTTGCTCCAATATCAAACGTCCTTTTTTACCCGAGACCATTAGAAACGGGTCTGTACCGATGAATGAATGTCGCGCCCACTGTTCGCCTCCCTCTACACTCTCTAGCAGAAAGGCACGGTCCCGCTCGGCATACCGACGGAAAATCCGAATCGGCGTCTCCATATCAGCCAGCACTTTTTTGTACACAGGAATCAGGTTAAATTCACTCGCCATCGTTATCACTTGCTCCACATGCGGCGTTAACATGAGATCACTTCCTTTCCAAATTGGCGCAGAACCAAAGGAGAGAATATAAAAAAGCCTCTACCGATAAGGTAGAGGCTGTCAGTTATCGAAATTATAAGAATGCTCCATATGTAAAATGACTACAGCAAATAGATAAGTATACACTCATCCCTTTTGTATAACCGCACAGGTTGCCTCAAATAAGCTTCTCTGTAGAAGAATATCTCTTCATAGACAAAAGCTTACCCGCTACCGCCGATCTCTGTAATCTCATATGGAATTGGCTAAGGCTGCACTCTTCTCATCTCAACTCTGTCTCTGGCTAACTCTACTCTACTTAACTCTGCTACACACACTATATCTCATGGGATGTTACTTTGGCAACCATCAACTTTAAAAACGGGCACTTATTTCCCTTGGGAAGCCAGATCCGGTCTTAACGCCTGTGCTCCGTTCAAATATACATGTTTAATTTCCCGCTGGGATTTATCGGTGTTCACCTGTACCATCAAACGGATGCACTTGGGTAAACTGCCTGCCACAGGAATTTCTAATGCACACATGAGCGGAACCATATCCCAGCCATCAAGCTGACGAATGGCCTTGGCTGGAAAGGCAGTATCCAGGTCATGGGTCACCGTAATCCATACGTTACTAATATCCTCCGGCTGAATTTCATTGTAGGATACAATTTCCTCCAGTAGTTGGCATGTTGCTTCCAAAATTTCGTTTTCTTCATTATTCACTACGGTCGTCGCGCCACGAATTCCCCGATTGTACATCGTTACGCCCCCTCTTTTAACTGTTCAATAACTCGTCGGATGTAAGAGACGGAAATATCCTTCACAACCTCCACGTGCCCGATGCTACGTGGGACGACAAAAGTAATGCTGCCTTCTTTGAACTTTTTGTCATGCATCATCGCGTCCAGCAGCCGATC
This sequence comes from Paenibacillus sp. FSL P2-0322, assembly GCF_037975315.1. Classification (NCBI taxonomy): domain Bacteria; kingdom Bacillati; phylum Bacillota; class Bacilli; order Caryophanales; family Paenibacillaceae; genus Paenibacillus; species Paenibacillus sp. FSL P2-0322. Next base: position 3,522,845 of record NZ_CP150243.1, read on the forward strand.
TGTATCGAGATGTGACGGAAGGGAGGTCGGTAGCCGTAGCGAAGACAACATATCCTTCGTTTCATCTACCAAAGAAGGATCTGCCCCCAGCTTCACGCCCAAAAGTGCGGAGCCGACCATACCAATAGAAATGGCTTCCCCGTGTAAAAACTCACCATATCCCGCAATGGCTTCAATCGCATGACCAATCGTATGACCTAGGTTTAGAATAGCGCGTAAATCATTTTCTCGTTCATCGCGCGACACCACTTCGGCTTTTACGGAACATCCCTTTTCCAGACCGTACTCCAGAGCTGTCGCATCCAGCGCAAGTAAATCAGTCGCATGGTCACGGCACCACTGGGCGAAATCAGCATCCCAGATCAAACCATGCTTGATCATTTCAGCAAGCCCCGCAGATACCTCACGAGGAGGCAAGGTAGACAACGTATCTACGTCATATAACACAAGTTCCGGTTGATGGAAGGCTCCTATCATATTCTTCGCCAAAGGATGGTTGATGCCGACCTTACCACCCACGCTACTATCATGGGCAAGGATCGTAGTGGGGATCTGTACAAACTTGACACCTCTCATATAAGAAGCTGCCACAAATCCAGCCAAATCACCCACCACACCACCACCAAGTGCAATAACGGCTGAATTGCGATCCAAACCGCCCTCAATGGCTGCTGTTATGACCTGCTCAAATACAGCAAGCGACTTGGAGGTTTCACCTGGCTTAACGACAAAGGACACTGTCTTGTAGCCAGATGCCTGAAGATTGCTCTCCAATGTTGCCAAGTAGAATCCCGCTACATTTTCGTCAGAAACAATCAACAACGGGCTTTTTTGCGCAATTCCTCGTTCCTTCAACAACTCTCCGGCTCGATGTAACAGCCCTCGTCCGATATGAATAGGATAAGAACGTTCGCCAAGTTGTACCGTCAGCGTACTCATCTTAGTACCGCCCCAGTTGTTCTTCGTAGGATGCAATATTCGCGCGAATCTCTTCAATCGAATCCCCACCGAATTTTTCTAGCAAAGCTTTCGCAATCTCCCAAGCTACGACATGCTCCATGACTACGCTTGCCGCTGGCACTGCACATGCATCCGAACGCTCAACCTGTGCGGTGAACGCTTCCTTTGTATCAATGTCGACGCTTTGCAACGGCTTGTAGAGTGTGGGAATCGGCTTCATTACGCCACGAACCACAACTGGCATTCCATTCGTCATACCACCCTCAAAACCACCCAAACGATTGGTACGACGGTGATATCCACGTTCCTCATCATATAGAATCTCGTCATGCACCTGTGAACCGCGCAATTCCCCTGCTTCAAAGCCGATGCCAATCTCCACGCCTTTAAATGCATTAATCGACATGACGCCTTGTGCGATACGTGCATCCAGTTTCCGATCATACTGTACATGACTGCCCAGACCAATCGGAACACCTTCTACAATACACTCCACTACCCCACCGACTGAATCACCTTCTTGCTTGATCAGATCAATGTATGCTTCCATTTTCTTTTCGGTTTCTGGATCGGTTACTCTCACCGAGGAGGCTTCTGTCACGGCAATCAGCTCATCAATCGGCAAATCACGGTAAGGAGCTTCGATTTCCCCAATACGGATGACCTGACCTGCCACCTTGATTCCGAACTCAGCCAGCAATTGACGGGCCAAACCGCCGCATGCCACACGAATTGCTGTTTCACGTGCACTGGAGCGCTCCAGCACGTTACGAAGGTCCTTCAGGTTGTATTTCATTCCGCCATTCAAATCCGCATGACCCGGACGTGGCCGGTGAACCCGACGCTTGTCTTCATCACTGCCTTCAATAGGCTCAATATTCATAATGTTCTGCCAGTGCTTCCAATCGTTATTTTCCACAACCAGCGCAATCGGTGCACCTGTGGTATAGCCGTGACGTACGCCTCCGGCAATCTTCGCCGTATCTTTTTCAATCTGCATACGCCGACCCCGTCCATACCCTTTCTGACGACGGTGCAGCTGAAAATTCAATTCCTCAAAATCCAATTTTAAATTGCTCGGCATACCCTCTACAATGGCAGTTAGCTGGGGACCATGCGTTTCCCCCGCGGTTAAATAACGTAAACTCATGACGCGTTCCCCCTTTAAACTGTTAAACTGTGCATCGCTAAAATCTTTAACTGTGCTTCATTATAGTATACGCACCTTTCTTTGACAAGAAAAGCCACGTGTATGCAGATAAACAAAAACACGCCTCTTAGCCAAAGGGGCTAAAGGACGTGCTTTGCTGATAAGCCAACCATCAATTACTCAAGGATATAAATAAGTTCCTACAAACTTTGGATGATATATGCAGGCTTATGCTTTTTTGCGATAAAAAAAGGTTTCCGTCGATTCCAGACCATATTGGTTAGGAGAAAAGATTTGCTCTGTACTACCGACAAATAACACACCGCCGGGACGAAGACTGGCTGCAAACTTTTGATACAACGTATGTTTTGCCTCTTCTGTAAAATAAATCATTACATTTCGACAGATAATGAGATCATAACCATCCTCAAACCGATCCAGCAGCAAGTTTTGCTTTTGAAATTTCACGGCTTGTTTCAAACGGTCATCAATTCGATACATCGCACCATCCGGCTTAAAATATTTGCTAGCCACCTGCTCAGGTACATCCTTGAGCGAACGCTCCAAATATTTGCCTTCCTTGGCTTTTGCCAATGCACCGTCATCAATGTCGGAAGCTGTAATGGAACAATTTCCTAAAATCCCTTTACCGTCGAGAACCATAGCCAGGCTATAAGGCTCTTCACCAGTCGAGCAGGCCGCACTCCACAGCTTAAGCTTCTGCTTCCCCACAAGCAGCTGTGGCAAGATTGTATCCCGCAGCACTTCCCACCGATTGGGATTTCGCCAAAATTCCGAAACATTGATCGTCATTCGATCCAGAAATTCATAGAATAGAGGTTTTTCCTTCATCATGGCATCATAAAAAGAAACAAAACTGGGAAACCCGTTTTTGTTGCGAAGCGTAGTTAACCGCCTTTTCATCTGTGCTTCTTTGTATTGTGCAAGATCAATACCTGTGCTGTCCTTGATTTTGCGGATAAACGCTGTGTAATCGGGGTCCGTCTGACCCAGTTCCATATCCGTCATGCTACCATCCTTCTTCATACGTAATTTAACTTACATCCAGGTCGCCACACTTTTTTCATACCGAACGGATTCTTCCGGCATGAAAAAATTTGCAATCTCGCGCTCTGCGCTCTCCGGTGAATCTGAACCATGAATGAGGTTAAACGGTGTATGTGCTGCAAAGTCTCCACGAATTGTGCCCGGAAGAGCTTCAGTTACTTGTGTTTTACCAATCAACAAGCGGGAAAGCGTAACGATGTTATCCCCTTCCCATACCATAGCAAACACAGGACTTGATGTGATAAAACCTACAAGCTCTTCAAAAAAAGGCTTGCCCACATGCTCCGCATAATGCCGTTCTGCCTGTTCTCTAGATACTTGCACAAGCTTGCCAGCCGTCATTTTGAAGCCTTTGTCTTCCAGTCGACTGATGATACGTCCAATCAATCCACGTTGTACACCATCCGGTTTAACCATCAAAAAAGTACGATCCATCGGCTCACTCCCAATCCAATCTAATGTATTTATACAGTACTAAACTGTATTGTAACAGAAAGCTTGGAACCGGTTAAAGCATTTTGTCACAGCAAACCCAAAACACAACTTTAGTAGGAGCGGCGTGTTACAAAATGAGCAATATCGCGTAGCGTCTTTTTTGTTTTGACATCTGGTAGTAAGTCCAGCGCGTTTAGCGCTTTATTAATATATCGGTCGGCGAGAATTTCAGCTTTAGCGATTCCTTCACTTTTTTTGATCATATCCACCGCTTTGCGTGCGTCTCCTTGCCCATCTCCATCCTGAATGCGGCGGATTTCAGCCAGTAGATCGGCACGCAACTCAGGCTGTTCAAGCGCATAAATCACCGGAAGCGTAATATTCCCCTGTCTCATATCGCTGCCCGGCGGCTTGCCAATCTTTTTTTCCGTGCCACACAGATCAAGCAGATCATCCTGAATTTGAAAAGCCATACCTACGTTATAGCCGTAGCTGTACAGCAGGGAATTGACACTTTCTCGTGCCCCTGCAGCCATAGCTCCCAGCTGGCAACTAACCGCAATCAACAATGCCGTTTTTCGCCGTATGCGAAGCAAATAATTCCGCACACTCTGATCCACATTAAAAAAATCACGAATTTGTTCCATTTCACCAATGGACATCTGCACCAGCGCTTTAGACAGTACCCGGTGAATGTCGGGATTCGGCAGTCCAGCAGCAATAGACAGCGCACGTGCATATATGTAGTCTCCGGTGTACATAGCCACCCGATTGTCCCATTTGGACTTCACGGTGGGTTGACCGCGTCTCATTTCCGCATCGTCAATCACATCGTCGTGAACGAGAGAGGCAGAATGAATCAGTTCCAGAGGTACCGCTATACGCTTGAGCTTGTCCAGATCATATTCTCCAAACTTGCCTCCCAGCAATACAAATACGGGACGCAAACGCTTGCCCCCTGCTTTAAGCAGATGAAGCGACGTATCATTAATCAACGGCTCCGTACTGTCGATACTGCGATACAACTCTTCTTCTATAAAGTTCATATCCTTCTTTAATAAACCGAACAAATCCAATCGTTTCATTCTTTCACCCGTGTCAGCGTATTGTCACTCCAGAGAAGCGGCTTCACTCGTCGGTCAAGCAGCCCCAGTTCATGCGCATACTGAAAATAAAGCTCTAAACCTTGTTGTTGCTTCTCTCCAAAATCATAACACAGATTAGTAAAGTAGCGCTCCCAATAATCTCGCAGACCTCCAATTTCCTCGCATGCTTCAGAAATAACAGGCGTCAGGTCCGACAGACTATGCTGCTTGCTTGCGCGGAACGCACTTGCAATTTCAGCCACCGCCGCAGGATTTTGAGCAGCAACAGCACGTCGTACTGCCCATACAGCAAAAGTCATACTATAGCCCGTCCAGCGCTTCCACTCTTCTCCGAGGTCCGTAACATACAGACCTTCGCTTCGCCAAGATGCCTTAATCGCGTGATCTCCAATCAGTAGCCCTGCATCTGCCTGTTCCAGCATCAAGTCAAGATCCGGTTCACAGTCAAAATAGGAAGGCTGACCTTCCCATGCCTTTTGCATCAAAATTTTCAACAAATTCACGGATGTAGCAGACGTATTCGTTAGTGCAATGGTTCCGTTTTTGATTTCGTCCAGCGGCTTGCGTGAAAATAGTAAAATGGATTGCACAGGACCATCTGCACTGACGGATAAATCCGGCAACAATAGCATTTCCTCAGCACCCGATGCATACGCAAATGAGGACATCGCACTGATATCCAAACTCCCATTCAGCATACCTCGATTCAATTCAGCCGGAACTTTAGAAACCATCTCCGCCGAATGGAGAAGCTCAGAAGGATTAAAATAATGAAAAATAGGCCAAGCGTTTGTATATTTAATTTTTCCGATTGTGATTGTCTTGGTGTCCGGCGTCGGCATCGGAATCCCCCCATCTCGTAAACAGTTGATGTTCTATACGCAAGCTGTCCAATACTTTGCCTACGAGGAACAGCACAATATCATCCAGCGTCTTCGGATGAAAGTAAAAAGCCGGCATAGCCGGAATCATTTTGACGCCGAGTCTCGCAAGCTTAAGCATGTTTTCCAAATGAATGGCATGTAGAGGTGTTTCACGAGGCACAAGGATCAGCGGACGACCTTCCTTCATCATCACGTCCGCTGCTCTCGCCATAAGGTTATCGGACGAACCGTGTGCTACTGCTGACAACGTCCCCATCGAGCATGGCATAATAATCATCGCATCCACCAAATAAGAGCCGCTCGCAATCGAAGCTCCAATATCTGTGAACGGATGGTATACAAGAGAACCGGGAAGGCCTCCGAATTGTTCATTCAAAGCCCCTTCCCGGTCAGTCACATTCCAGCCCAACTCCTCTTTCAATACCCGCCAGCCAGCATTGGAAACGATCAGGTGAACTGTGTATTGCAAGTCCAGCAAAGTCTCTACCAGTCGCACACCATAAATGCTTCCGCTCGCGCCTGTAATGCCAATAACGATTCGTTTGCCTTGATGTCCGCTCACCTGATTATTCATTAGTATTGACGCACCACCAAATCAATCAGTGTAAAGGCAAACACGACAGTGCTAAGTACACCGTTCATAGTAAAGAATGCCGTCTGCAAACGACTCAAATCTTTTGGAGATACGATATAGTGTTCATAAAATAAAATAATGTACGAAATAATCATGCCCGCCAGATACCACCAGCTTAAATCTGCAATAAAGAACAGTACAATAAATCCGATTGCCGTAATGACGTGGAATGCCCGAGCGATGTTCAACGCACCTGCTACACCAAAACGGGCAGGAATAGAATAAACTCCTTCGTTTTGGTCAAAATCTATATCCTGACAAGCATAAATTACATCAAATCCCGCCGTCCAAAATGCAATCGTGAGATATAGTACGATAGCAGTCAAATCTATTTGTCCCGTTACTGCAACCCACGCGCCGAGTGGCGCCAAACCAATGGTCAGACCAAGCACAATATGGCAAAGCCAAGTGAAACGCTTGGTGTAAGAATAAAAAACGAGCATAAAAAAGGCCAGCGGGAACAGCTTGAACGCCAGCGGACTTAACTTGAATGATGCCCAGAATAACAACACCAAACTGACGATAATGAAAATCACCACTTCGCTCGATTTGAGCAACCCCGCCGGGATAGCGCGTCCTGCTGTGCGCGGATTTTTCCCGTCAATCACCCGGTCAATCATACGATTGAAGCCAAAAGCCGCGCTACGTGCGCCAACCATAGCTAGCAGAATCCAGCCGATCTGCGGCCAGGAGGGAAGGTTGCCTGTCACGATAACAGACCCCAATACAGCCCCCATGAATGCAAATGGGAGCGCAAATAACGTATGTTCAATTTTAATCATTTCCAAAAAAATAGCAATTTTCTTAAACATGCTGACTCTCCTTGATTCCAATGTGCAATGCCGCAATGCCTCCGGTGAGAGAATGAGCCTGAACATCCTTCAATCCGACTTCACGGAAGATGCCAGCCAACTCATCCCTTCCTGGAAAAAGCGCCAACGAATCAGGGAGCCATTTATACTGCTCATAACGTTTGGCGAACAATTTGCCGAGCATGGGCAAGATGTGTTGAAAATATGTGTAGTAAATTCCCTTGAACGGCTGCCAAGTAGGTTTGGACAATTCCAGACATACGACCTGCCCGCCAGGTTTGACGACTCGTTGCATCTCCTGTAACACGTGGCGCAGATCAGGCACGTTGCGCAGACCGAAACCAATCGTCGCATAATCAAATGAATTATCTTCAAAAGGTAGTTCCATCGCGTTGCCTTGAACAAGCTTAATTTGCTTTTCACGGGATTCTGATGTAATCTTACGCTCGCCAACATTGAGCATGTTCTGACTAAAATCGAGTCCTACGATGTGACCACTTTCACTTGCTCGTGCCATCGCAAGCGTCCAGTCACATGTACCACAGCAAAGATCAATTGCCGTATCGCCGCGATGCATGTTCATTTTTTTCATCGTAAATTTCCGCCAAGCCTTATGTCTGCGAAAGCTCAGTATATCGTTCATCAAATCGTATTTACCTGCTATGCTTTCAAACACGCCATGAACGAATTGCTCTTTCGGCTTGGTGTCGCTTGATCCCATCACGTTCACCTAACCTTCCCTCACAACTGGGTGCGGACTATTTAGCAGCTTCAGGTAAGGCTCAAGCATGCGTTCAAATTCCTCGATCCCCGTATTTTGATCATCTGACAGGATCTGCCGGATGTGTGTAACAGCCGTGCGAAGCTTGTCCAGTATCGCATCCTCGGCTTTGTATTTCAGAACAAGCTTACGCCATGCTTCAGTGTCAGTACCACTCTCTGAAAGCAATGCCTGCTCGTTCCGGTCCCCGTTACCATAAATATGCCAGAACATATATCCGAAACGGGACTTGTCCGGTTCTGTCCGCTTGCCCCATTCCTCCACCAAGGTGTCACAGAGGGCAAATTTGTTGAGAAGCTGCTTCCAAATTTCCTGATCCTGTTCTGCTACAAGTGAAGTGAATGATAAAAAAAGCTCCTTTTTGAAACGAACCATCTGAGTTAAATACTGAGTTGCATCCAATCGGAATTGCTTCATCCCCCAGTACAGACTCATTTTCCCTGCGTTCACTTCACATACAGCATCACTCAGCTTCGAAATGGCCGTGATGCGGCCTGCCAGTGCAAGTAGCTGATAGAAACGACTGCTAAAATAGTCCCCAGCTAACACTTTCAGCTGTCTGGAACGCATCTCCTTCGGGCTCCGTATACCCGATAAAGTATCAATCATATCATGCGTATCCAGCCCCATCTGCACAAGTGAGGTTACCAATGCGTACAGTTCGTCCTCACTGGCATGCAGCTCCTGCGCATTCCGGTTCAAAAACACAAACATCAAACGGGTACGGCTGTCAGGAAAAGCCGGCATTTCCGTATGTTGTTGAATCATGTCGTATTCCACATATTTCCTTGCTAATTGGGGTACGCGATACGGTTTCATCCTAAGCCTCCGAGACATGACTTTCTGCTATACTCAAATAATTGCAATGCCTTATATTATATCACAATTTAAAATGATTCGCGACTAAAGTACTGTAGGTCCACCGGCAGAAACATCTAATCTGTATATACACCGTTAAACCTGTTTTGCCACATGGGCGTTACCGTAATGCGGAAACGGGACTTCAAATCCTCTGGCAATTCCGCGCCTTCCCGGCTTCTCAGCTGTTCCAATGCCTCGTTCGTCCACTCGTTCCGGCGTATATCGGATGCAAGCAGCAAATGACGTTCTCCTGACCATTCATCCTGTGTCACCACCCGAAGCAGCAATTGCCGTACATTCGTCGTTCCGTAAAAGCTAAAAGCGGCAAGCTCCGCCATGTTTTGATAAATCTCTAGTGGGGCAGTTTCTTCCTTAGACAGCTTGACATCCAGGGTCAGGACTGAATGTTCCCAGCTTGCGCTTGCAATCGGTGTGGTCAACGGCAGCTCATTCAGCGTATCCACCAGATTGTCATCCGACAGCAGCACCCGTTGCTGAGGCGAAATCGTCGCCTGTGTCTCGCGAACTGCTGCGGTTCCTGAGTCCAGCACCTGTAAGGACGGCAGCAACACAGCTGCTGCGATGGTTATGAGAATGGAGCCACCGAATACAATCCAAGGTTTCATCAGAGCCTCCCCTGACCTCTACCTCATAATGTGGGTTTGCTACGGTAAAGGTCCTCACTCTCATTCTACAACAAAAAAAAGCAGGCTATGCCTGCATTTTAATCCTCCGTATCTACTACCCCGTGCTTGGTCATCACAACGGCTTTGCCGCGAATTTTAATAGCAGAAGTATGATCCGTAAATTGGACGATCAGTACTTCGCCCTTGTCCAATTTTTCTGAATGATGCAAGCGTGTATCCTGACCTCTGGTCAGACCAAAAACCTGACATCCGTTGCTTTTCGCTTTAATTACGACGTACTCACTACTACCCGTCACATTATCTTCCATGTCCTTTTCCTCCCTGAGAGCCGAAGCTATACTTTTTATGATGGAGATTCAAGCTTGTTTTGTCAACTACATGCTTCCTTCGCCACCTGCAACAATTAGCGTGTCCCGAGCCATACTATCCGTGCAGTCCCATCCATTAAAGAAAGGAACGGATCTGATGAAAAACTATCTTCCCGCCAATCTCAGTCCTGCCCAAATCGAACGACTTCAACAGCTGGAGCATGAATTTGCTGAGCTAACAGGTGAACCCCTAGTGCTGATCGCTTATGCCTCGCGAAACGGCAGAACAGCTTCCTCTTCTCCAGTCCATAGCACCTCTACCACGAAGTAAACAGGACAAAAAGAAAAGGCCGTGAATCAAATTCACGGTCTTTTCAGCGCATTGGGAATATGTAAGAAATCTTATTTAATTCCGTCTTTGAGCGCTTTACCCGGTTTAAATGCCGGAATTTTACTCGCAGGGATTTCGATTTCTTCTCCTGTTTGCGGGTTACGTCCTTTACGTGCGGAACGTTCACGAACCTCAAAGTTCCCGAAACCTACCAGTTGCACCTTATCTCCGCTTTGCAGCGCTCCAGAGATCGCCTCAAATACTGCATCGATTGCTTTGGTTACGTCCTTTTTGGACAATTCAGTGCTTTCAGAAACCTGATTGATCAAATCCGTTTTATTCATAATATTCACCTCCCAATTCAAGTGTAGTCCAGCATTAAGGTTATCGGTGTTAATGACCGATATGAGGTCGCCTGTATAAAATAACCCGGGCGGCGTACTGCCTTCCATAATGTTATCATCTGTTTCCGTTTCGTCGTTAAATATACATAGAATATACCTAACCTCCGCAATATAGGCCGAAACTGGCGTTTTATGGCACCCTTCTTGCGTGGAACAAGGTTTATAGTAATACAGTCCACAGACAATTTCAAGTACGACGACGGTTTAACACGTAAAAAGTAACGGCCAGCGCAAGTACCAGCACTACTCCTTTGACAATATCATGGGCAAAATATTGCACATTCATCATCGTTAGTCCATTAACCAACACACCGATCAACACTGCACCAATAAATGTACCAATGACATTGGGTTTACCAGCACCAAAGACCGAAAAACCGACGAATACTGCAGCTACCGCCTCCATGAGTAAGGGGGAACCCGCGTCAATTTGGCCTGAGCCTACTCGCGAGGCATACAAAATACCGGCAATCGCCGCAAATACGCCTGAAGCAACATAGGCCAAAGTACGGACTTTTTTTACCCGTATGCCCGACAGACGAGCAGCTTCCTCATTTCCACCCGTTACATACATTTGACGCCCATGCTTTGTATAGGTCAAGAAAACATGCACCGCTGCCACAGCCAGCAACAGTAAAATAACTGAAATCGGGATACCCAACCATTTACCTTGCCCCAGCAAAAGAAATGCAGGAGATATCTCCCCCGGCGCCTTGCTGCCATCGGGAAACTGCATATGATTGTATATGGTATAGCCCTGGGCGTACGTTTTGTGAATCCCGCTTACAATATACATGATTGCAAGGGTTGCGAGCAAATCAGGAATACGCAGTTTAATAATCAGTAATGAATTCAACAGTCCTACCAAAGCACCGACAACCAGAGACACAATAATGACCACCGCAACAGGCTGCTCATACCAGACCATCAAAGAAGCTGAAACGACCGTTGTCAAAGATACTGTAGCTCCCACCGATAGGTCAAAACCGTCCACAATAAGTGACAACGTCACACCAATGGCAACGAAAGTCACAATGGCAATTGAGCCAAGAATGTCCATTAAATTATCATACGTCCAGAAATAAGGTAATGTAGATGAAAAAAACGCTAACACACCTATAATGACAACTACGGCACCGTAACGAAATGAGACGTTTAACCATTTTTCCTTCATGAATGCACCTCTTCACCGCCGCTGGCATACAACAGAAGCTGTTCCTGTTCCACTTCGCCCCGCGCAAATTCCTTTATAATTTTGCCATCATACATCACTGCAATCCGATCACCAATACCAATCCCTTCAGCAAATTCACAGGTTAGATAAATGATCGCTTTTCCTTGCTCCGCCAACTCGCCAATGATACGGAAAATATCACTTTTTGCCCCTATATCTACACCTTTGGTTGGCTCGTCAAAAACAAATACATCCGCTCCAGAATGTAACCATTTTCCAATCGCAACTTTTTGCTGATTCCCACCACTTAAATATTTAACATTCTGGCGGAGCGATGGCGTCTTAATACCGAGAGAGGCGACAATCCCATTACCGTTATTTCGTTCTTTATGCCGACTGATGAAACCAAGGACACTCAGTTTGCCCAAAAGCGGAAGGCTGAGGTTTCTTTCCACACTCTCCTCAATTAGCACCCCCTGCTTACGCCGCTCCTCAGGTATGGACACAATTCCTTGAGCTACCGCGTCCGCTGGCTCTTTCAATCGAATGGAGCGACCTTTAAAGGTCAGCTCTCCCTTATCCGGCTTGTCTGCTCCTGTAAGAAGTCGTGACAGCTCTGTCTTGCCTGCACCAACCAAACCCACAATAGAGAGAATTTCACCACATCGGACCTGTAAATCAACGCCGTGCACTCGTAAGCCTTTGTGAAGCCCTTTCGCTTCCAATACCGTTTCACCAATCGGTGCCTCTGTTTTTGGGAACTCCTCTTCAAATGTTTTCCCAAGCATATGCGTTACGATGTCGCCTACACTTAAATCAGAGGCAGGCCCCGTGAACACGCGCTCACCATCACGCATCACCGTAACATGGTCACTGTGTTCGATAACCTCCGGCAATCGGTGTGTGATGAGGATACATGCAACTCCTTCATCCTTGAGTGTATGGATTGTGCGGAACAAACGTCGCGTTTCTTCCTCGCTGAGCGGCGCCGTAGGCTCATCAAAAATGATGGTATTTGCTTGCTGTGTCAGAATGCGTGCAATAAGCACAAGCTGTTTTTCTGCCAACGTCAATTCAGACACATATCGTCTTACGTCAATATCTACCTCCAGACGTGCTAATGCCTCACGCGCTCGTCTGCGCATAGAACCCGGTGCAGCCCACCATCGACCATCAGGTGCAGATAAATCGTCCATTACAATATTTTCAGCGACACTTAACTGAGGTACAAGCGCTGAATCGACCTCCTGATACACACAGTGAATTCCCGCCCTTTTGGCCTCCCACGGTGAACTAATGTTCAGTTCCTTCCCACCAACTACGATAGCTCCCTGATCGGAACGATACGCACCGGACAAAATCTTCATCAATGTGCTTTTCCCTGCCCCGTTGGCGCCCAGCAGAGCGTGAATTTCGCCACCCTGCACCGTAAAATCCACAGCTCGCAGCGCATCTACACCAGCAAACTGTTTGCTGATTTTTTTCATTTCCAATGTATATACTTGTGAACTCATGGTGCCCCCTCACGCCTGCTTATGATAAAAGCGCGCCGAAGCGCGCCTTTGCGTTATGCAAACATTTTATTTGGACGTTTCATATTCCTTCATCCAATCCTTATAGCCCTGCTCGCTTTGGCCCCATCCCTTCACATATTGGGACAGCTCGGATGTGGAAATTTGCTTATCTGGCAGCGCTTCGCGTTGCACATATACAGCCTTCAGTACGACTTTCTCCTCCGGATTATCCCCATGCAGCTTCTGATATGCATAGCGCACTTGTACGCGCCCGATATCTGTTGGATCTACGGCTGCCGAGGCCACCCAAGGATTTTTCGGGTCCTGGATCATTTGCAAGTCCTCGTCGCTCATGTCAATGCCGTAGACTTTAATTTCCGTACGTCCCGCTTGTTGGATGGCACGGGCTGCACCTTTGGCAAACTCATCCCACGCCGCCCAGACGGCTGTAATTTCGCCCTTAGGATATTGCTTTAATACAGCTTCCATTTTGGCTTGCGTATCCAACGCAGGATTCTGAGCCGAACCAAAAGTCGCAATTTCTTTAATATCTGGATTGGATTTCAAAAATGCACCATAAGCAACCTGACGACGTTCCATCGGTGCAAATCCGGCAACCCATACTTTCACAATGTTGCCTTTGCCACCGATATCCTTTTTCATTTGCTCCAGCGTCAGCTCAGCCATGCTTTGGTCATCCTGTGAGAGCACTACCGCACCCGGAACATTGACGGCAGCATCAAACACGATAACCGGAATATTGCGGGAAATTGCTTTTTTCAGCCCTGTCTCCAGCAATGCATCACCATGATCAGTCAAAATGACATCAAACTGCTGGTTAATCGCACTATCAAGCAGAGAAGCCATTTTAGCCTTATCGTTATCTGCCACAAACTTAGTCAGCGTACCGCCGAATTTCTTAACTTCCTCTTCCACACCTTGAACATACTGTTGCGAAAATGTGCCCGTGTTAAACTCCATGATCAACGCAACCCGTTTACCCTTTAGATTTAAATTGTCCGGTTTTCCGTTTGTTGTATTCGATCCCTCAGTGCTTGTCCCTTGAGTGCCGCTCTCTGTTTTCGGCACGCCACATGCAGTGACCAGCAAAACCAGCACCAGTAGCATGATAGCCCCCAGCCCTAGCTTTTTGTTTCTTTGGAGCTCTTTTTGGATATTCATAATTTCATTTCCCCCTCGTTCAATCCACAAAATAATTCAAATTTGATACTTAATATATCGCTTTAAACCAAGTATGTAAATAGGTTTTATGAAATATTGAAAAAATCCCGACTACATATGACAAAATACGACAATTCCACAAAAAAATTAAACAACCGCCCCCGATTGAATAACGGGGAACGGTTGCTGCATAGAGGTGTCTTTTTAGTTCTCTATTTGACAGGGTACGCCACAGGGTCGATTTTTGCTTATGCTTAAAATGTGAACATCATGAGCGGAGACTAGCCTGGAGATACAATCTCCTTGTCATTTTCAATATGAGGACGCTCCCATCTAACTTATTTGGAGCACTGCTTTACCAGAAAACTTCCGATCTATCAGTTGTTGGGCAATAGTTCCAATTTCCTTCCACGATGCCTCCACTTCGATCCTTGGTACTAACTGGCCTTTTGAAACAAGCTCACCTAGTAATTTCAGATCTTCCGCTGGCGAATAGCGATTTATCTCCTCTCCTAGAAAGAAGCTATACAAGGTCCTACCCCCTAAGCCCCTGATATTAATCGTTGCGTAAGGTGAGGACGAATGTCCCATAGATACACATATCCCCTCTGGCACAAGCTGAGGTAGTAATGCAGCTAGCGTATCACCACCTACTGAATCCAAAATTAGATGATAAGGTCCAAATGTATCAACCGATAAAATCGCCGTATCTCCAACGACAACCTCATTAGCACCAGCCTCTTGAACAAGTAGAGCCTTTTCCTTTGTTCTGGCTACACCTACTGTAAAAGCTCCTGATTGCGCTGCTAGCTGGTGTGCAAAAATCCCCACTCCGCCAGTCGAGCCAGTTACCAATATCCGCTTACCGAGCAGCATTCCTCCTTTTCTAAGCGTATAGAGCGCTGACAGACCGGCTACCGGTAAAGTAGCAGCCTGGGCGAAGGTAATATCATCGGGAAATTCAGCCAGTAATGAAGTAGGGGCAGCAACTTGTTCGGCCCATGCTCCCATTTGGAGAAGGCCTACCACACGGCTTCCTTGTTTCGGACCCGTGCCATCTTTGGCCTGCTCGATGACGATCCCAGCAAAATCCCAGCCTGGTCTGATCTGTCTTCCATTATTCCTTGCATCTACAACTTCACCCCGATTAAGAGAGAAGGCCTGTACTTGAACGATCGCTTCCCAAGGCTGGGCCTGTGGGGCGACAGCTTCCTTTATCGCGAAATATCCTGAAGCAAACGGATCTGTTACAATTGCACGAATCATACGATCTCCTCCATGATTATCATTGAGAACCTCTTGTAAATAGCTCACCTTTTTCACAATGTAGTATACTGTAGGGAATCATCTGCACCAAGTGTAGAACTACACCTCATTATGAAAAGGATTGAAAAAGGATGACCATGCACAAGGACGAGGACTTCCAATATAAAACATTAAAAATCGTATTGGGAGAGATTGAAGCTGTTCGCATGAAACGTCAACGGGAATATACTGAGCTATCTCACCCGTTATTGAAACGATTTACTCAGCAGGAGCTTAATGATGAGGCATGTCCTACGTATAAAAATCTATTGGTTGGACGGTCTCGTCGAATACCGGATCGGCAAACGATGATCCATATTGCTGAGTATCTGGAGTGCACTTCAGATGAGCGCAATGATCTTCTTCTCGCCGCTGATTATCTTCCGATCCATTACGAATTGGAGGGACGGTCTCTGGAGCTGGCTCTGGAGCAAGCGCAGCAGATCATGAGTAATTTGCCATTTCCGGCAATGATCGTTACTCATACCTTAGATATCAAGGGGTTAAATGAGCCGTTTCGCCATTTATTTGATATCCCCTCCGATTCTTTTATGAATGGAAAACTGAATAAAGTTGATTTTCATTTTAACTCCGATTTTTCCATTCGTCCCCGTTCTACCTTCGATGCTGAGTCGTTCGAAGAGTGGGAGTCTCATGCTATTTACGGGATACAAGCTTTCAAAAGGTATAACATGTTTTCCCGATACGACCATTGGTATAAAAAGTTAATTGACAGATTTCGAAAATACGACGATCTTAATAAATATTGGAGTATGCAGCCAAAGGACTCATCAAATGAAGTTGAGCACTCTAAAATCATTTTGGCCAGAATGGGAGCCATGGCCGATTTAGCCCCCATTCGCTACAAGCAAATTCATCTTTCTGTAAGCAGCCACATGTATCCTGGAATTGAAGTGTACTTACCGATTGACGAACCTGGACGCAGAGTATTTGAATATTTGGGGTGTCCTGCCGAATGCCAGAACAACGCTTTTAATAAATAGCCAGTCAATTGCTATATCGATTATAAGAATCGTTCATTGCAAATTAAATAAGCCTCGGTGCTACGTTGAAAGAGACCAAATATGAAAATGACTACCAGGGTAATCACGTTGTGAAACTCATTAATCGGATTGTTACATTTGAACCTAAATCCCGCTAGGAGAAACGAAAAGCTCAATAAAAACAGAGGTAGTCTAGGACTTTATTTTCTCGTCCATGGCTACCCCTGTCTGGTTTTAGAGGTCAGTCTAATATTTTGTTTTTGCGAACCATAGAGAGCCAATTGCTCTCCACGGTATTTCTCTTATACATTTTTTTGGGTGTGGCTTAGCCTTAAAGAATAATAGCAATGAGACCGCCGGAGCCTTCATTAATGATACGACCCAGCGTTTCCTGCAGCTTATAGCGTGCATTGTCCGGCATCATAGCGATTTTACCCTGAATGCCTTCCCGTACAATGGAATGCAGCGAACGTCCGAAAATGTCTGACTCCCAAATTTTGATTGGGTCATTCTCAAAATCCTGCATCAGATAGCGCATAAGCTCCTCACTTTGCTTCTCTGTTCCGATAATCGGAGCAAATTCCGATTCCACATCCACACGGATCATGTGTATGGAAGGTGCTGTTGCCTTGAGCCGCACACCAAACCTTGTGCCCTGACGAATCAACTGCGGATCGTCTAGTGCCATTTCGGACAATGACGGCGCTGCAATGCCATATCCCGTTGTCTTGACCATTTCCAGCGCCTCGGCGAAGCGGTCGTACTCCCGTTTGGCATGGGCAAAATCCTGCATCATTTGCAGCAAATGATCCTTGCCGCGAATCTCTACCCCGACGACTTCGACCAAAATCTGGTCATATAGCTCATCGGGAGCATACAGATCAATTTCAGCTACGCCCTGCCCCATATTCATCCCGCTCAATCCGGCCCTGTCGATGAATTCATATTCCATAAACTGGCCAACCACTCGATCTACATCACGCAGACGTCGAATATCTTTAACCGTATCGCGAACGGAATTTTCATAATTGCTACGCAGCCAGTGCTCTTCGTTCAGTACCATGACCCAGCTCGGCAGGTTTACATTCACCTCATGCACCGGAAATTCATACAATACTTCACGAAGTACGCCTGTAACATCATCTTCCGTCATAGTCGCCGCGCTGAGTGTCATAACTGGTATATCGTACTTGGCAGCCAGCTCACTGCGAAGCTGGAGTGTTTCATCACTGCGCGGATGCGTGGAGTTGATAACCAAAACAAATGGCTTGCCAACTTCCTTCAACTCCTCAATGACGCGTTCCTCCGACTCTACATAAGAGCTGCGAGGGATTTCCGCAATCGTGCCGTCTGTAGTGACTACCACACCGAGCGTCGAATGCTCCTGAATAACCTTGCGTGTACCAATTTCCGCCGCTTCCTGAAAAGGAATGGGTTCTTCGAACCATGGTGTGGAAATCATCCTCGGACCATTTTCATCCTCGTACCCTTTTGCTCCTTCTACTGCATATCCTACACAGTCAACCAGACGTACATTCACGTCCAGTCCTTCCGTTACTTTGATCTGGACGGCATTATTCGGTACGAATTTAGGCTCCGTCGTCATGATCGTCTTGCCTGCCGCACTTTGCGGCAACTCGTCTACGGCGCGGGCACGGTCCGCCTCACTTGTAATGTTCGGCAGAACAATCGTCTCCATAAACCGCTTGATAAACGTTGATTTTCCTGTTCGGACTGCGCCGACGACCCCAAGATAAATGTCTCCTCCGGTGCGTTCGGCAATGTCTTTAAAAATGTCCACTTTCTCCAATGAAATCCCCTCCTCAAAAGTCTCCGAAGGAAAAATGCTTAAAGAGCATCCGCTTCGTGTTCAACCAACTGCTTGATCCCAGATGCGGCAGAACAGCCTTTAAAATGCCCGGAAGTCGTCCGCCGCCGAGATTCAGGAGACTGATGGAATCGGCGAAACGGCGTAAACTCGTACATGCATTTGGACTGATACCATCATATGTATCCCCTCCGTAAAATATGTTTAGTTTTTTAAAAAATAGATTACGACACAGCGATCATTGCAGAAACGATATTTTACGTTTGGGTCCACTCACCTAATATATGCGGGGCAAGACTCTCCCATGACTTCGTCGCTAGATTAAATAAAAAAAGGATGTTTCTCCTGACCGTTTAGAGTCGTCGGAAACCATCCTTTTTTATTCTCCTGATATAATCGGCATTACCACAGTTCATCATCCATCGCCTGACGCTCCAGTTGCCGCCTGATAGCCGCCTTAAGCCTATCCTCCGGTACGGTTACCTGCATATCGCCTTGGACACGCACCTGGCAGGATAAGCGTATTCCCTCATCCAGTAAAGGTCCCAGCTTACGCTGCTCTGCATCGCTGGGTTGGCCTGCGAATTCAGCCCATTCCGGTGATATCTGTACCTTACACATCAGACAGGCTGCTTTTCCGTCACAACGAGTGGGAATATATACACCCGCTTTACGGGCAGCCTGAAGCAATGACGTACCCTGACCGACCTGTACGCGCCTGCCTGACGGCTTGAACATAATCTGCACATTCATGAACGGTCCTCCAGTCGTCTTTCTCCTAACACACACAGCTTATACTTCATTGCCCATCAGGATGACGGAGTGCAACTCTGGCCAAGGCAGAAGTTCTGCAAGCTTGTCCAATTGCTCCTCATTCCAAATATTACTGACTAGTAGCTGCTTCAGTACAATGATATGACGTCGCGGGTCGCGCTTCATAACATCTGCAATCGCTTTATATCGGTCGGGTCGATTTCGCAATATATTGAATAAAAGTTCATGACTGAGCGGCATCAGACGCAGTGGAGCACTCCCCAGCTCAAGCTGAACCCCAGCCGACCAAAGTAGTCGCTCGATCTCTAAGCGGTATAACGCTCCGCCACATAATACCTCAAATCCCCCCACCAACTCGACTGGAAATCCCTCCAAGTCATAGTGGCTCAGCAATGAAACGTAAGAGCCGCTACGGTCAACCTGCTGTCGATCTATACTCATACCCAGGGGGTGCGCATGGAGCTGCTTTGCAGCATGAATATCCGCATAAATATCAATGTCCCGAGGCAGGCGATCCAGTTCAACTTCTTGCACAAGTAGTGAACAGCTCCCCCCCAGCATCCACGGAACCGACACTGTTGACCAGCTCTCAGCCAAGCTACTCAGCGCAACTGCCAGATTGTGAGGAAGCCTGTCTACTAACACTGATGATATTGCCTCCTTCAACATCGTTTCCTCCTTTGCTGTCTTTCCTTCCGTTTCCTGATGGGCATCATTATAACATGTTCGACAGGGCAGTTCGATATTTTGTGTACTGAAAAAGAGGTTAGCTGCTCCAAAATATAAAAAAAACCGCGAACCTTCCCGGTTCACGGTGAATAATACTAACCGGCGTGCCGCCAGCGGTCTATTTTTTCATCATCATTTTCATCAACGCTTCCATATTGGAAGGATTCATTCCGCTCTTTTTGACGGCACCAACGATATCCCTTACTGTATCTTCCGACACCGGAATGTTGGCCATCGCAGACACCTGCTTGATAAGCTGACGCAGTTGCGCTTCGCTTTGAAGCGTGTCCGCCTTTACCGTGCCTGCCAGCTTTTTCACTGCATTTTCGGATATGTTTTTGCCACCTTTTTTGTTAATGGCCTTCAATGCATCTTTCGGAAAGTTTTTATTCACAATCTCCCCTCCTCCGCCATTGCTCAACTCAGTCTATGAGTGGCGGAGACAAAAGGTGATTAAGCGTACATAAGACATGCCAAACGCCTAACTAAAAAAGGCTATCTCATTATAGAAAAAATCTACCATGAGACAGCCTTTATATTATTAAAGCTCATCCGACCCTTAAGAATGCCATTGCTCCCAAGTTTGAAGTGGCATGACTTCCATCTCGGTCTTAGGATCGCGACCCATCAGCGCCTCAACGGCCTTACGGACGTCACGTCCTTCAAACAGTACTCCATACAGCACCTCTGTAATAGGCATCTGAACACCTAATTTTTGAGAGATGGCGTATGCAGCTTTTGTCGTTCGAATACCTTCTACGACCATGCCCATCGATTCTAGCACAGCATCAAGCTGCTGGCCCTGTCCCAATAGGGACCCTGCACGCCAGTTGCGACTGTGACGACTCGTTGCAGTGACCACTAGATCGCCAATACCAGCCAGGCCGGCAAAGGTTAATGGATTAGCACCCATCTCAACTCCGGCACGGGTAATTTCAGCCAATCCACGAGTCAATAAAGCCGCTTTGGCATTATCACCGAAACCAAGTCCGTCTGACATTCCCGCACCCAATGCGATAATGTTTTTTAGCGCCCCGGACAGTTCCACGCCGAGCAAATCACGGTTTGTATAGACGCGGAAATAGGAGTTCATGAACAGCCCCTGTGCGGCCTGTGCAGCCTTCTCATTGGAGGAAGCTACAACGACCGTTGTAGGACACTTCTTCACCACTTCTTCCGCATGACTCGGACCAGACAGCACGGTAATATCGCCCTCCGCGACTTCCAGTTCTTCCGAGATCACCGTGGACATACGTTTAAGCGTTTCAGTTTCAAACCCTTTAATGGCATGCACTACCAGCATATCCTTGCTAAAATGAGCTTTCAGACTACGTGCTACCTGACGAGCAGCAGCCGAAGGAGATACGATAATCACTGCTCTAGCACCAGATACCGCAGTCTGCATGTCAGTTGTAGCTGAAATGCGATCAGACAAAATGGAGCCTGGTAAATAATGCTCATTCGTATGCTTCTCATTGATTTCAGCTGCTTGCTGCTCGTTTCTCGTCCAGACAGAGACATTGTTGTTATTGGCCGCAAGAACGGAAGCCAGGGCTGTTCCCCAACTCCCCGCGACCAGCACAGCTATTTTCTCAGACAAGACGATCTCCTCCTTTGGAGCCAAGCTTATTCTCATTCCCCCGTACCAGCTTGACTATGTTGGTACGGTGTCTCCACACAGCGAACAGACAAATGATTAGAGCCGTCCAGAATAACGGCCATGCATAACCAAGCACGAGTAATATCCAGGGGGTCAAAATGACAAAAATGAGCGATCCCAAGGATACGTAACGCGTCATTACGATTGCAAGTATCGCAATGATTCCGGCATATAGTGCGGGCAGTAAGGCAAGCGATGCCAATACACCAATAGCAGTCGCAATACCTTTTCCTCCACGGAAGTGAAAATATACCGGCCAGTTATGGCCCGCAATCGCCGCAATGCCGCACAAACCCGGTCCCCAGGATGATTGTCCACCTAACCAGTGCCCTATTAGCACTGCAATAACCCCTTTAAGTACGTCCAGCAGCAGCACCAGAATAGCTGGGCCTTTTCCAAGCACACGCAGCGTATTCGTCGCACCGGCATTGCCGCTTCCATGCTGGCGAATGTCGATTCCTTTTAATTTTCCATACAGCAAACTAAAGCTGACAGAGCCAAGCAAGTAACTGAGTACGATGGCAACGATTTGTAAAATCAACCTATTCGCTCCTAACTTTCGTCAGACTTGCGCCGTGTAAAGATACGAATTGGAGTTCCTTCAAAATTGAAGGCGGCGCGAATTTTGTTCTCCAGATAACGCTCATACGAGAAGTGCATTATTTCTGGATCGTTTACGAATACAACCATCGTAGGCGGCTTAACAGCAACCTGGGTCACATAGTTAATGCGCAGACGACGTCCCTTGTCTGTTGGTGGAGGATTGATGGCAACCGCATCGGAAATTACATCATTCAGCAAATGTGTCTGAATACGCAACACATGCTGCTGCGCCACATGCTGTACAACAGGAAGCAGCTTTTGCAGACGTTGCTTCGTTTTTGCAGACAAGAACACAATCGGAGCATATGTCATAAACAGAAAGTGATCGCGAATTTTCGTTTCAAACTGGTGCATCGTTTTATCGTCCTTGTCCACGACATCCCATTTGTTAACGACAAACAGCGATGCTTTACCCGCTTCATAAGCATAGCCAGCAATGTGCTTATCCTGCTCAATAATGCCTTCCTCGCCGTTAATAACGACCAGTACAACATCTGCACGCTCAATGGCACGCATGGCACGCATTACACTATATTTTTCGGTCGTTTCATAAACTTTACCACGTTTACGCATACCTGCCGTATCAATCAGCACATACTTTTGACCGTCTTTTTCAAAAGGTGTATCAATTGCATCACGAGTCGTGCCTGCAATGTCACTAACGATAACCCGTTCTTCTCCCAAAATGGCGTTAACCAGTGAAGATTTACCTACATTTGGGCGGCCGATCAAGGCAACACGAATAACGTCTTCATCATAGTGATCTTCTTCCAGCTCAGGCAAATTGGACGTAATGGCATCTAACAAGTCGCCTATCCCTGTTCCATGACTACCAGAAACAGCGATTGGATCACCAAATCCATAAGAATAAAACTCATAAATCAGATCGGCGCGACTGAGGTTGTCCACCTTGTTGACAGCTACGATGATCGGTTTACCCGAACGATATAGCATTTGAGCTACCTCTTCATCTGACTGTGTAATTCCTGCTTTCGCATCACTCATGAATACAATTACATCTGCTTCTTCTATTGCGAGTTCGGCCTGCATACGGATGGATTTTAAAATGACATCCTCACCATCAATCTCAATGCCGCCGGTGTCAATAATACTGAAGGATTTACCATTCCACTCCGATATACCGTATATACGGTCACGAGTGATTCCGGGTTTATCTTCCACGATGGACAAACGATCCCCGATAATCCGATTAAAAATAGTGGACTTACCCACATTCGGACGACCAACGATAGCCACAACGGGTCTTGCCATAAATTCACTCCTCCTGTCAATTCTTCCGCTATCATCATAGCAAAAAACATACCTATTGGCGATATGGTCACGTAACAACAATCGGCGAACCCTCTGGGTCCGCCGATGGTGTACGTTATGCTTATTATAAAATGTATTGATTTAAACTCATTTAAATTTGTTCAGCTTATCGCCAAAACGCTCGCCGAGCGTAATGCTCAGACCGGAATTATTGAGGGAAACGTTAGGATTATTCAGTTCCTCACGAGGTGCACGAGATGCACGTGGTGCTCTTTCTGCTTTAGGAGCAGCTTCAGGAGCTTCCTCAGTTTCTTTAATGCTCAGGCTAACACGTTTTTCGGAAGGATTCATTTCAAGAATTTTAACTTTCACTTCTTGTCCTTCTTCCAGAACTTCTTGTGGAGTTCCAATGTGTTTGTGGGAAATTTGGGAAATATGAACCAAACCTTCCACGCCAGGAGCGATTTCAACGAATGCGCCGAAGTTAACCAGACGTTTTACAACACCTGTTACGATGTCATTGTTGTTGAATTGTCCAGCAGCCGATTCCCAAGGACCAGGCTGTGCAGCTTTCATGCTCAGGCTGATTTTTCCTTTTTCAGGATCTACTTTCAAGACTTTCACTTTCACTTGATCTCCTTCAGAAACTGCATCAGAAGGCTTATCGACATGAGTCCAAGCAATTTCAGATACGTGAACCAGACCGTCCACGCCGCCAACATCTACGAAAGCACCGAACTGTGTAAGACGTTGAACCGTACCTACGATTTCTTGACCTTCTTTCAGCTCAGCCATTACTTTAAGCTTGTTGGCTTCGAATTCTGCTTCCAGAACGTCTTTTTGAGAAAGGATCACTTTGTTATTTTCACGATCCAGTTCTTTTACAACAACACGCAATGTGCGGCCTTTGTAATCACTGAAATCTTCAACGAAGTGACGTTCTACCATGGATGCAGGGATGAATCCGCGCAGACCTACGTCTACCACGATGCCACCTTTAACGACATCATTTACAACGACTTCAAATACTTCTTTGCTTTCGAACAGTTGCTCCAACTTTTCCCAAGCATTTTCACTGTCGATTGCACGTTTGGACAGAACAAGTTTTTCTTTGCCATCGTCGATGCTGATAATTCTAGCTTCAACCTCTTGGCCTACTTGTACTGCTTCTTCTGCGTTATCCAGACCAGAAGACAACTCGCGAATTGGAATAACTCCATCGTATTTATATCCAATGCTTACTACCGCTTGGTTATCTTCCAATTTCACGATTGTACCCTTAACGGTGTCACCTTTTTTCAGGGAGACGATTTGATCGAGCTCGTCTTGATTTGCCGCTTCAGCAGCTTCTTGATTTTTAATTTCTTCCGACATGTCAATACCCTCCTCAATTCAAAAAAAACCATTTATTTAAACCTGCGCATGGCAGAGTTCAAAACATAAATAAACTTTTGTTCTAGTTTTCCGAGCTTAGACACAATTCATGCAAGCCTTTCAGTTATTCGTAGGCTTACCCGTTTCCTTCATCGTGCGAATACGAGACATAATTGCTTCTGTTGCCAGTTCAAGCGGATCTCCTTCGATATCGGCACCCTTTTGGTAAGCGTCCAAATTGACAGGTTTACCGTATAACACTTTCGTTTTACGGAAAAGCTTGTAATCACCAATGATGGCGACCGGAACGGCAGCCGCTCCACTGCGTAGCGCAAAGCTTGCAGCACCCTTTTTACCGATTCCCCCAGCTCCTCTGGAGCCTTCGGGAAAGATCCCCATAACCTTACCGTCACGCAAAATGTTCAATGCCAGCTTAATGGATTCCTTACTTACACCACCGCGTTTGACTGGAAAAGCTCCCAGTTTCCCAATTAGCGGACCTAGTACAGGAACATTAAACAGCTCGGCTTTTGCCATAAAGTGAACCTTTCGCTTCAACAAAATACCGACTGTAGGAGGGTCAAGATTACTAATATGATTAGAACACAACAGTACTCCGCCCTCGGCAGGAACATTTTCCCTGCCTACCGCCTCAAGTCTAAACAGAACGCGGTAAATGAGACGCAAAATACTGGCGCATACAGTATATATCATTGGCTGATCTCTCCATCCTTCTCCGTTAAGCAATAAGATACGATCGTATCAACGACATCCTGAATGCCCATATGGGTCGTATCGAGCACGATGGCGTCCTCACTGCAACGAAGCGGGGATACCTCCCTCTCCTCGTCAAGCTTGTCACGTGCCGCAATGTCACGTTCTAGCTGCTCCAGAGTGATATCATCAGTTTCGCTCAGTTCTTTAAAACGGCGAGAGGCACGTTCCTGAACACTTGCGGTCATGAACACCTTGACTTCCGCATCGGGAAGTACAGTTGTTCCAATATCGCGACCATCCATAACGACACCCTTGCGTGCAGCCATTTCACGCTGGTTTTCAGTCAAACGTGTACGTAAACCAGCAATACTTGAATACTGAGACACGTTGCTAGTCACTTCCATCGAACGGATCACAGTGGTTACATCTTCCCCGTTACAATAAACCTTTTGGCCTGTGGGGTCCGGTACTAATTCAATCACCAGCTCAGGTACATGCTGAAGCACTTTTTGTACATTTTCTGCAGGAATTTCCTTACACATCATGTACCACGTTGCTGCTCGGTACATGGCGCCGGTATCTACATATACATAAGAAAGTGCTTTCGCCACCAGGCGGGCCACTGTACTTTTCCCTGCACCAGCAGGTCCATCAATGGCTACATTTATTTTGTTACTTGAAGATACATGTTGCCTTGCCAACAGGGAATTCCTCCTAACCTAACCTCAAGAAAAAAGCAGGCATTGCCTGCGACGTGAAAATTATACCACACATTTATAGGCGATGCAAAATAAGCGACAGGTTACTAAAAAAGAAAAATTTCGGATGATTAAGATTTTTCCCTGAATTCCAGCTGCCGTTCAAAACAATATTTAATCAGTTTTTGGCGCTCCTGATCAGCAATTTTCTCATATTTCAGCATAATGAGTCTGCGGCCGTTTTCCATCTGCTGAATACGTACAATTTCAGATTGGAACGGAACATGCTCTTGAGTTCCGTTTTTATAAGGGACCAAAATCCAGCAAGATAATGATTCTCCTTCTTCAAGATGATGAGCTCCCTGGGTCTGAAAAGAAACGCCTCCGCCTCCCACATCATGTGTCTCTGCTACAAATCTGGACTCGTTCTCACCATGCTTTACCGCAATTTCCAAGTTGGCCTTAACCCGAAGAAAGTTTCGGCGCTGAATTTTGCTGATGCTGTCTGGAGCAGGTTTGTGGATGCGAACCATCCGGAGGATATCCTCTTTAAAACCCGTAACGTGGGTATTGAAATAATTTTTAATCCCACCCTCGCTCATAAAAAATATAGACAGCTCTTCCCCTAGAAACAATTTTTTCAAGTGTCCACTTGTTTGTGACATAGGAATTTCAATTAGAAAGTTCTGTGACTCCTCTTCCGCAATACGAGACTTAAATTCAAAAATCTCGTCCTTATGGTCAGTACCAGCCACTTGTATGTATAACACATCATTAATTTTGGGAAACAAATGATCCACCATCCTTGTCCATTAAAAGCTCTAATTAAGGTATATAATACCACGACTTTATGCCTATATTAAGCATTATATTTGTTCGAGCTATGACTAAAGCACAAAAAACCTCCTTCATGAAGGAGGTTTAGAGTGACTATTGATTCATTTTCATGTAATCAACTACGCATTACTTGCAGTAACCTGAGGTTCATCTGAATCTTTAACCTCTTCAATCGTTTCTTCCATCCCTGTATTGGCGTTAATGTATATCCGGTAAACGGAACCATTGATTTTACCACCAAATTCATAACACAGAACTTCATTCGAAAGTTCATTTTCAATTAAGGCTTTACGGTGGTAAGTTTCACGAAACTCAGGATTCAATTTTGCTCGTGCTGCATTCAAATTCAATTTCGCTTGCGGAATGCGGCGGAGATGACTATGCTCATACACATAATCACTGGATTGAAAACCGATCACTTGTCCGTTATCAAGGCCTGATCTGACTGTGATTTTTTCTGGATAGATAATCACGTCCCCTTGTTGGCTCGCAAATGTAATGTTAGCTAAATTCCCGCTTTCATCATATGCAACTGGCTTCATTCCTTTGTAACCTTTTTGTTCAAGGTATTCACTAGCATAGCGAATCGCTTCATTACGTGTTGCTTTTTTAGGACCTACTGCCCTCATGTCATGATAAGAAATAAGCTTGCCGCCTTTTTTCGTGAAATCCATACTGGCCACGGGTTGCTTCTTATTTAGCAGGGTAGCTGTATAAGATGCCCATTCCGTTCCTTTACCGTTTTCGTTCACACGAATCTGACTTTCCGGTTTTCCTGTAAATTCAGCGGCATTTCGTTTAATTTGTTCTGCATTCACTGCCGGAAGACTCAATTTTTTCACAGAGCGTTTATCATAGATGCTGGCTACAGACGGTCCCCAATCCAGCTCCTTGTAGTTTTCCACCTTTTTGTCCACGGTTTTAAAGCCATCAATAATGGTATTGTCCTTCGGCCCAGTTTGAGAACCTGCCGCCATATCTACATCCATCCATCGCAAATTTTTGCTAAGGACCTTTTGCTGCACTTCCTGCATGTTTTTCGAAATTTCTTTGGAATTGTTATATAACGTTTTCAGGTTCGAAATTTCTTTCTCATTTAAAGGCTCGTGATCCAGATCACGAACAGCGGTCTGATACGAAAATGCAGATAGATGTGACAGCAAATCCTTGGCATGATTAAAAGGCATTACATTGAGAGGCAACTGATTAACCTCATTTTGGGCCTCACTTGCAATTCTCCACACGTTCATCAAACATTTGCGGTGCATCGAGTGTGAAGTGTTATGGACAGCAACCGCGTTACCGAGTTGAGAATGCAGCTGATCCATATGAAACGACAAATCGTGAAACGCACGCTGGTATTGATTTTCCGCTTTAATCGACATGTTATCTGCCTGAAGAGACACCTCTTTTCTCATCTGGCTTTGCTGATAACCCCACACAAATGCTCCTATCATCATCAGGGTAACCACCGGGAACAATACGGCACTAAGTCGCTTATACATATTGGGAGTCTCCTTTCTTCAAGTACACTACCGATAGTGTGACAAGAAGAAAGCTCTCTTATGCATGCTTTTCCATGACTTCAACAATAAACTCACAGTTATCGCAAATGCAGCGTTTAAAGCCGGTCTGAATCTGTCCTTGCTCTATGCGTCCTCTTAGCACAAAGCGTTCCCCGCATCTTTTACAATGAATTCTTACTTTTATGCGCAAAAAAAGACACCTCTTTCTCTAACAGGTTTGTCAGATCAGTGTGTCCCATTTCGTTACATATTAACCTTTTCTTCCCGCTTTAACAAGCGAAAAGGAGAACGGTTATTGGCTCGACTAATCTTCGCCATTCCCCCATACCATAGAAATGCCATCAGTGGAATGATAAACCAGATCCAGTCATGCGAAAATTTCGTCAAAATCAAATCGTATACTCCGTGCCAGAACCATGGAAGCACCAATGACAGCAACAACATGTATTTGCTCCTCAAGCCCTTTGAAAACTTGGCCTTCCCCATGTAGTAGCCCATCATTACGCCAAACATCGCATGACCGGATACCGGTAGCAATGATCGCATCAGCATCATGCTAATCGAAGCATGCCCCGCCCAGGCATATAACAGATTTTCAACCGTTGCAAATCCGAGTGAGACTGCGGCTGCATACAAAATACCATCATAAGGCTCGTCGAACTCGGTATGATTATAGATGATGTGATACAACAGAAACCATTTAAAAAACTCTTCCACTCCGGCTGAAATGCCGAATACCTGGATTAACGTGTGATCCCCTAGCCAAAGCAGCAGCCCGCGTTGAAAAATCATGACAGGAAGAACCACCAAAAAGCCGAGCAAAAACACTTTAATAACCATGTGCAGTGGCTCCGAATCATACCTGTCCTTCAAGTAAAAATACATCAATAAGGCGAGACCCGGCGCTGTGGCTGCCGCTAAAACCGAAAACAGAAGCACCGATCATCATCCCTCCATAAAAATGAGTCGGCCCTGCTTTCAGCGCAGAGCCGACAAATTCACTTCGATATCACTTTCAATAGAACGAATCAAGAACGGCTGTCAAAATGAGTGCAGATGACAGCAACTGCCTGTTCAGGAATGACCAGCTTGCCGTACTCTTCCAACATAGCTGGTGTAACGGATGAGCCTTCTCCAAATTCAGCAAGAACCGCGATTAAAGCCGCAAGCTTGGACTCCTCTACTTCTTCTGGTTCCAAATGCAGAATCCATTTTCCTCTATAATGATACAGCTTACCTGCTTCCGTAGTGTTGCTACGAAGCATATGAGCCGCTTCTATGAGAACTTCGAAATCGCTAAACGCGTAAACGATGGAATCGCTATGCTCCAGCGTGACTTCCATTTCGTAGACTTCTTCTGGAAGCTCCTCATCGGGACCCGAACCATACTGTTGATGGTCATATTTTCCCCGGGTGACGATAACAACCATTCCTTGAGCAGGAAGCGCAAAGACTTCGACAGCTAACGGTCCCGTGGCGTCGAAGCCCAGTTCACTGTATGCCTGATCCATCATTTCGGTAAACAGCTCATGAACTCTTGGAATTTCTTGCCACATATCGTCTTTTTGAATACCGCGTTCGCTCAAATCGTCAAAGGTAAGGAAAATCCGTATCTTGTCCTGACTTAATCTTTCTATTTTCATACTGGACCCTCCTCCTGGCAGCCGAGTGTTATTAACAGATTATGATGCAATTATGATGCCTGTGATGAAAATGGTTCTATGT
This sequence comes from Paenibacillus sp. FSL P2-0322, assembly GCF_037975315.1. Lineage (NCBI taxonomy): Bacteria > Bacillati > Bacillota > Bacilli > Caryophanales > Paenibacillaceae > Paenibacillus > Paenibacillus sp. FSL P2-0322. The sequence goes on from NZ_CP150243.1 coordinate 3,553,148, forward strand.
AATCATGTTATCATTTTATAATCGTAAATGCACGCAATAAAAAGATAAAAAAAAGAATCATTTGAACGGCTTTTACAAAAAAGCCGCAAAATGATTCGGAATAAAGGTTTCTGGGTTACAATCCCGGTACGGCTGTATGAGTTTCTTTCAAAATTTGCTCGACCTCACGTTTAACATCGGGACTTGTGCTGATGAAGTCTTTAATCAACTTCATATTCTCTTCTTTGTTCTTGGCAGTATGGGCGTTATGAGCGGTTTTATCTGTTTGTAAATGATGGTCTTGATCCTTATGGGTGTCTTCTTTATTGAGCGTTATCTCGCCCATTCCGGGGAATGCCGCGTCCATCATTTTAGTACGGGCTTTCTGCACTAAATTGCCGCCTTTTTTTCCACCCATGTCCATAGATAAGCCCAACATGTTGCGGTTGCGGGAGATCAAAGAGCTTGCGACAGCGCCCAAGACGATTCCCAGGAAAAATGAAGATGTTTTCACAATTAGAACCTCCCTTTGTGGTAGAATCAAGCATAGTGTTCGTCAGTAGTGACAAACTCATACGGTATAAAATACAGGAAGGTGAGATGAAATAATGGGTACAAAAACAGCAGCCATTTTGTTCACCGCATGTCTGCTGCTTAGTGCTTGCACTGCAACCAAGCCGGAATCTGCGGCAACAAGCAACCAGCAGGATTCGGCAGCGTCTGACTCAAGTAACAGCGCTAAAGATCAGAGCAACGTCTCTTCCCCAAAAAGCAGCAGTAAGCAAGCAGGCAGTGATGATCATAACTCAGCGGGTAAAACCAATGCACAAAATGATAAAACCAGCGAAAGCAACGAAACAGGAGCTGCGACATCTGCAACATCTGCAACTACCAATAACAAAATGTATCACTTGGATAAAGCCTACAATGTAATCCCTAACCAACAAGGTACCGAAAAAAAAGTCGTGTTACTGACCTTTGATGATGGTCCTAAGGAAGCAGCCATGATTAACAAAATCATAGATGTACTGGACAAACACAAAGCGAAAGCAATTTTCTTCGTAAACGGTTACCGTGTAAAAGAGCATCCTGAGTTGCTCAAGCTTATCCATGACCGTGGGCAGCCCATCGGCAACCATAGCTGGGATCACATCGTGCTGAAGAATAAATCTGAGCCCGAGGTCAAAAAACAGATTGAAACAGTACAAAAAGCTGTTAAGGACATTACAGGGCAAGCCCCTGTATTCTTCCGTCCCCCTCATGGTGCAGGCGGAGACGTAGGTCGCAAGGTCGCTAAGGAAAACGGTCTCCTATACATGACATGGTCCGTCGGTTCTCTGGACTGGACAATGAAAAAGAATCAGCCTAATAAAACGGAGGCACTCCTCAAAAACGTAACAGAACAACTCCATCCAGGCAGCAATATTTTGATGCATGAACTGCCATGGACAGCTGAGGCTCTGGACAGTCTATTGACACGCCTTGAGCAAAAGGGTTACCAATTTGTCGATCCGCAAGGCATTGAGGTTCCTGCCAGCTAATAGACACTTGCGTATACTCCGGATTAACTATAGATGATGCAATAAAGGCCTCCATTCTCCGCTATTCATGCGGAGATGGAGGCCTTTACCGTATCATTACGCGCCTTGACCTAAGCACAGACGTCCATAATAACTTTATATTACCAAAGCATTTCACTGATGGGTGGTGCACCCTTGATGCCCCACCACAGTAACGCTGCAGTAATCAGCACAAAAAGAGTGCTCAAAAAATTTAAAAACCACTTGCTTACCCGAATACGGCGGGACGGAAACATTTCCGCCCGCGTTCGGTACTCACTGGCAGGAGTGTCATCCTCCATCGTCACAGCAACTTCTGGTGCAGCGGCAACGTGAGCCAATTCTGGCACGGGCCGTGAAGCACGGGAGCGAACTGGTTTAGATTTTGACCTGTCCTCCTCCTTGCCTTTGCGACCATTTCGACGGCTACCATAGGTCTGCACTCTGCTAAGTTCCTGATTCATTCTTCATACCTCCGAAAACGTAACGCTAAACCAGATATAAGGTCAATCACAAAATGACAAATGATCGGTGCCCACAGACTACCAGTCTGCACATATATGTAGCCCAATCCATAACTGCTAAGAAAAACCCAGCCAGTGGGAATCCAATGCCGTAAATATCGGATATGAATCACCGCAAACAAAATGCTTGTCCAATAAGGACCAAAGCTGTACTGAATCGCACCTCTGAACAAGAGTTCCTCACAGATGGAGACGATAGCTGCTATACAAATAATATGCCAAACCGGACGATTTTGAAACAGCATTTGGTTAATACCACCGTCTTCCATAGCATCCTCAGGCATAATCCGGGATAGCAACAGATCCACAAGTAACATAGCGGCGGCCAATCCCAATCCCCACCATAAGACGTGCAGAGTGTTCGGCAATGCAAATAGTTCTAACACATTTCTTTTCTGAAAAATAATCCAGATTGCGCCAATCAGCAGGGTCAGCCCCTGAGTTAGATACAAATTGTAAAGCAGCAAGCGGTCATTCAATTCATGAATTTGCGCTCTTTTCCATTTCACTTTAAGCTTTTTCATAGTTAGTTAGTCCTCTGCATAGTCTTCTTTAGCATCATAGCCAAAAAGTCGGGCGGATTCAAGAAGACTTAAATCTTAATTTTCCGCATTCTGTAGCTATATATCTAGCCGGCTATCCACACATGTCGCATGTCCTATTGACATGCCCATGTAAGCCATGATACATTATGAAAAAATTATTAGCGACAACAACAATGATGGAGAAAAGGTATTGATTTCGTCCTCAGAGAACCGGTGCTTGGGTGGAAGCCGGTGACGAAGTAACTACTTTCAGCGCTCCTGAGTTATTGCACCGAGGTCTGGGGAATATTTCCCGGCATTAGATGCAATCGGCAGAAAACCGTTATCCTTTCGGTCATTTTATGACCGCTGAAGGCAGTCCATTGCGAAATGGCTGCGAATTAGGGTGGTACCACGATAACTCTCGTCCCTTACTATGGAGATAGTATGTGATTCGGGAGTTTTTTTGATGCCCGAAAACCGCAAAGTGTCTCCGCATAAGACTTTTGGTCGTTAGTTTGGTGCATAATGCTATTCCATCCCTTTTCTGCGTCAATGCGTTATCACACTAGTATTTCACACCGCTCTCCTGTACTTTTAGAAGCATTTCAAGTTTTTTCATGTTCTTTATGGAATGTATTTCAGTTTGAAGTACATCCTGTCCATAAAAGAAGTTAACTTTGAGGAGGAAACCAAATGTTTAAAGTGTTAGTATCCGATCCGATCAGTGACCTGGGCATCCAGCAACTGATGGATGCAGACGATGTCACGGTGGACAAGAACACAGGTCTCAGCGAGGATGAATTGGTTCAAATTATTGGTGATTATGACGCGTTACTCGTTCGAAGCCAAACTCGGGTAACCGAACGAATCATGACGGCAGGTAAGAACCTCAAGGTTGTAGGGCGAGCTGGGGTCGGAGTGGACAATATCGACCTTGAAGCAGCAACACAGCGCGGGATTATCGTTATTAACGCTCCTGACGGCAACACGATTACGACATGTGAGCACACTTTTGCGATGATGATGGCTCTAGCACGTCATATTCCACAGGCGTATGCCAAAACCATTGGCGGTACATGGGATCGTAAAACATTCCTCGGTGTCGAACTGCGTAACAAAACACTTGGAGTCCTCGGCATGGGACGTATCGGCAGTGAGGTGGCTAAACGTGCCAAAGCATTTGGCATGAGCATCCTCGGCTATGATCCATTTCTAACGGAAGAACGCGCTGAGAAGCTGGGCATTAAGCTGGCGAGCGTGGACGAAATTATCCGCAACGCAGATTTTATGACCGTACACACACCATTAACACCGGAAACGAAACATATGATTGCTCGTCCACAGTTTGAAGTGATGAAAAAAGGAATGCGCATCATCAACTGTGCCCGGGGCGGAGTTATCGATGAAATGGCTCTTGTTGAAGCCATTGATGAAGGTATCGTTGCCGGTGCAGCCTTTGACGTATTCGAGTCAGAGCCGCCAGCACAGGATCACCCATTCCTGAGTCATCCGAAAATTATCGTCACACCACATCTGGGTGCCTCAACTGTCGAAGCTCAGGAGAATGTAGCTATCGATGTGTCCGAGCAAGTGCTGCATATTTTGCGTGATGAGCCTTTTAAAAATGCGGTCAACATGCCTCCAGTACCATCCAACGTCATGACGCAATTGCAGCCATATTTCTCGCTTGGAGAGAAGCTGGGCAGCTTTGCCGCTCAGATCACGAATCAGGCTGTACGTGAAATTCAGGTAGATTACGCTGGTGATTTGTCCTCTGTGGATACACAGCCGCTGACACGTTATATTTTGAAAGGTGTACTTAGCCGTCATCTGGGCAGCGATGTGAACATTGTAAACTCTGTACATCTGGCCAAAACACGTGACATCCATCTTGTCGTGTCTCAGGCGCCCGCCACCAAGGGATTTACCAACCTGATTACCGTTACACTCAAAACCCAGAGCGGCGAAGAGCAACGTGTATCTGGCACCCTGCTGGCAGGCTATGGCGAACGTATTGTTCGGTTGAACCAGTTCCCAGTAGATGTGGCACCGGAAGCTCATTTCCTGCTCATCTCCCACAATGATAAACCAGGCATTATCGGTCGTGTCGGCACCTTGCTTGGGGAGAACGGCGTCAATATCGCTTCCATGCAAGTAGGGCGTAAAATTGTCGGCGGAGAAGCCATCATGATCTTGACCGTCGATAAAGCCGTGCCTAAAGATGTGCTGGTTCAACTCGTTGGTTTGCCAGAACTAAATACTGCCCAAGAAGTAGTGCTAGATTAGTTCCAGACAGTATTGAGAAGTCCAAGGTTTATAATAAAGAGAGGCGCCTGGCTACCCAGGCGTCTTTTTCTTATACCGTTATCTATCATGAGAGCAATTATCTTGAAACAGGATGTTCCACGTTGAACAAGATAAATGTTGATTTTTCAACAAAAAGCACCCTCTTCCGAGGATGCCTGCAAACCGGGGTATATCAGTTGGGGCTTATAAGCCTGTTACAGACCCAGCTTTGTTTTGTTGGAGATCGGCAGCAAAATAGTAAATTCCGTCCCTTCCCCCAATGCGCTGGCAGCAGAGACAGAGCCTCCGTGAGCCTCTACAATATTCTTGACAATAGCAAGCCCCAAACCAGTCCCTTTATCCTCACCACGTACTCTGGCCTTATCTGCCTTGTAGAAGCGGTCGAAAATATAAGGTAGATCCTCGCTGGCAATGCCTACACCTTCATCCTTAATCCGAATACGGATTAACTCATGCCGTTCTCCCAAAATTCGATCCGCCGCAATAGTAACCTTTTTCCCGCCGGGTGTATGTCTGAATGCATTATCCAGCAAATTGGTCAATACCTGCTCCAGTCGGTCTTCATCTGCCTCAGGCAGCAGCAAACGTTGGCCTTGCTCATGGTAATCGAGTGTCAGTCCCTGTTCCTTCGAACGTACCGTAAATTTACGATGAACACGCTCGATCAGCTCATTCACATCCACTTCCTGTCGGTGCATGTCTGTATGACCAGCCTCCATTCGGGCCAGATCAAGCAGATCTTTGACTAATCTTCCCATGCGTAATGATTCATCATGGATGACCTGTACCAGCTCCTCGGATTCTTCAGGTGAACCCGCCATACCATCCAGCAACGCCTCGCTGTAGCCCTGCATCATAGATAAAGGTGTACGGATTTCATGAGAGACGTTGGCCACAAAATCACTCCGCATCTTCTCAAGCTTCACTTCTTCCGTAATATCTCTAAGCACAGCTACTGCACCGCGGATTGCATTATCCGTATACAGAGGCGCCATCTGCACCGACCAGGAGCCCTTCTTGACATGGATATAGTCTCCGACATCCTCTCCCCTGTCCATAACGGTATGGAACAGAGACTGCAAAGGCTCAGGTACAGAAGCTCCAAACTCCTCCAGATCACGCTCCTGCCACTCCAGCTTTTTCCAGATATCCAACAGACTTTGTGCCGGCGGATTCGTCAAGATGATTTGTCCGCTTCTGTCGAAGGTGATTACTGCATCAGACATGCTTCGCAGTACACTGGATAAATGGTTTTTTTCCTCATTCAGACTGCGGATCGTTGCTTCCAGTTCCGTAGACATATGATTAAAAGTTTTCGCCAGTTCTCCAATTTCATCACTGGTCACCAGCGAAAGCCGAGTATCATACCTTCCCTCACGAATCGCATTCGCCGCCTGAATCAACAGCTGCATAGGCTGTGTGATTTTAGTAAAAAGGAATAGGGCAAAAAAGGTCGTCAATAAAAATCCGACAATGCATGTATAGGTGAACAAATGCTTGATTTCCGTCGATTCATACGCCGCAAAATTTCTGTTGATGTACGGCAATAAAAAAAGCCCTAGAAAAATAAGCACAGAGCCTACAAGACAAATGATGGTGATCCACAGCTTGCCTACCAGCGATCTCCAGAAGTTCACGTTATTTTGGAACCTCCAGCTTATAACCTACGCCCCACACGGTCGTAATCATAGCCGCTGCCTCTGGCGATACCTTATTCAGCTTTTCACGAAGCCGTTTCACATGCGTATCCACAGTGCGCAGATCACCAAAAAATTCGTAATTCCAAACGTCTTTCAGCAGTTCTTCGCGCGAGAAGACTTTATCTGGTGACACCGCCAAATAATGCAACAGCTCGTACTCTTTAGGCGTGAGACTGATTTCAATCCCACCCGCAGTTACCCGGTGCGCATCATGCTCAATGATAAGATTCGGAAAAACAATACTATTGCTTGGTACCGCCTCTTTCGTTAAAAAGGCAGTTTCCGACGAACGGCGTAAAATTGCCTTCACCCGGTAAATGACTTCTCGCGGGCTAAAGGGCTTAACCACATAATCATCGGCTCCGACTTCAAAGCCTTGTACACGGTTCACTTCCTCGCCTTTGGCAGTCAGCATAATCACAGGTGTAGCTTTGGTCTGACGCAGCCGTGTACATACCTCAATTCCATCCATCCCCGGAAGCATTACATCGAGCAAAATAATGCTGTAATCGCTTGCAGTCGCTTTTTGGAGGGCAATCTCACCATCCTCAGCTTCGTCAATTACATATCCTTCTTTTTCCAGATACATCCGCAGAAGGCGGCGAATGCGTTCTTCATCGTCTACAATTAATATGCGGTTGCTTTGTTCTGACATATTCCCAGCCCCTTCGCTAAAAAAAGCATTCTCTCTATTTTACTATTTTCCTGTGCTTGGTCAAACTTTACTCTCATCCAACAGTCTCTTTACACCAAAAAGGCCGGGGTTATGACCCCCGTCCTGTCCGTTTCTTTTTCGTGTTGTCTGATTTGGCAAGTTGAATGAGACGGTTGATTTCGTCCTTAGTTAGGGGTCTGGTCAGACCGCGCTTCAAGTTTTGTAGCAAAAGATCTCCGAAGGCAATCCGCTTGAGTCTGATGACTGGGTGTGAAATGGCCTCAAACATCCGTCTTACCTGGCGATTTCTGCCTTCATAAATGGTAATCTGGATCACAGACTCCTTACCATTCGGATCTACATCTTTATATTCTACCTCGGCTGGTGCAGTAATGCCATCTTCCAGCACGATTCCTTTTTTCAGCTTGTCCAGCTCAGTACCATGCGGAACGCCTTTGACTGTTGCCACATATGTCTTGGGCACATGATGCTTGGGATGAGTGAGCAGATTGGCGAACTCGCCATCATTGGTAAGCAACAGCAGTCCTTCGGTGTCGTAATCGAGACGTCCTACCGGATATACGCGTTCCTTAACGCCTTTCAGATAGTCTGACACAATTTTACGGCCTTCCGGATCGGAAGCACTCGTAATAACTCCTTTAGGTTTGTTCATCATCAGATAGATTTTTTTCTCGGTTTTGATCGGGCGTCCCTTTACCGTAATCATATCTTGATCAGGGTCTGCCTTCGTTCCCAGTTCAGTTACGACAACCCCGTTCACTTCCACGCTGCCCGCCTGAATAAGCTCCTCACATTTACGTCTGGAAGCTACACCAGCTTGGGCCAATATTTTCTGCAATCTTTCCATGTTCGCTAATTCACCTCATGCTAATGATACCCATCCATGAGCAAAATCACAACCCCCGTTCAAAAAACGATACAGAAATTAAAATATAAGCAGGCAAATCGCAATGGCTGCCACAAAACCAACCACATCTGAAAATAGTCCTACCTTCAAAGCATACCGTCCATTGCGGATACCTACCGCACCAAAATATACAGTTAGCACATACAGCGTCGTGTCTGTGCTGCCCTGAATCGTTGAAGCGATCCGACCGATCATGGAATCCGGGCCATAGGTGCGAATTAGATCCGTCGTAAACGCAAGTGAACCAGTGCCCGTCAATGGACGAAGCAAGCCTAAAGGCAATACCTCACCGGGGACGCCCCAGTGCTTAATCCATGGCGTTACCCAGGAGATCAAATAGTCCAAAGCGCCGGATGCTCGAAAAATGCTAATCGCCACCATCATGCCTACGAGATGAGGAATAATGCTGATGGCGGTAGAAAAGCCGTCTTTAGCTCCATCCACAAAAGAATCGTAGACAGGCACCTTTTTGGCATATGCATATAAAGGAATAAAAGCGAGAATAACCGGGATAGCCCAAGTTGATACGAGGTTAATAAAATAAAGCATGCCTCCCTCATCCTTTCCAAGTGGTGTCCCTGCCCTTGGCAGCCTTGATTCCCGTTCGCGGAACGGCAGGTGAAGATACGGACGACGTTGTTGAAGAGGCAGCAGATGTTGATGCTGGTGAGGTGAGTGGCGCCAAGGATGTCTGGGACGGCGGAATCGCTGGAGGACGGCGGCGCAATTCTCGACTACGGTACCAACGGTCCGCCGCAATTGCGGCAAAGGTGGCTATTGCGGTCGCTACCAGTGTTGTACCAACGATTTCTGCCGGATGTGCGGAATGAAAATTAAGCCGTATCGCGATCAACGTCGTAGGAATAAGCGTAATACTGGCTGTATTCAGGGCGAGCAGCGTACACATGGCTGGTGTGGCGGTTTGCTTATCTGGATTGAGCGTCTGCAACTCTTGCATCGCCTTGATTCCCATCGGTGTGGCTGCATTCCCCAGACCCAGCAGATTGGCGCTCATATTGGACAAAATGTAACCCATAGCGGGATGATTACGCGGAACATCAGGGAAGAGAAAGGCAACCAAAGGAGAAAGCAGCTTGGATATTTTCTGTAAGAGCCCGCCATCTTCAGCCAGCCTCATCATGCCCATCCAAAACACCAGCACACTTATCAGTCCAAAGCACACTGTAACCCCCGTAGTTGCCCCGTCAAAAGCCGCTTTCGTCACCACCTCAATATTTCCCTGCGCGGCAGCAAATACAAATCCAATACAAATCAAAGCCACCCATATGAGATGAATCATGGCTGATTCCTCCTTTACCCAATGATGTGACACGTGCAGCTCTATTTCCTGCTTGCCCTAGGCTCCAAACAAATTTTTAAGAATTTCGTTCCATCTGCTCGTCCAACCTCGTTGCTGAGTATTGTTCGCAGGATCTTGTGCAGTTGGAGCCTCCTGCTGTGGCCGTACGGTACTTTGAGCTGGCAGCTTACTCCCTTTTTCATACACAGGAACGGAACCAATAAGTTCACCATCCAATAGGAATTCGACCCGTCCTCGTAAGCCAAAAGATATGTCCGCTCTGTCTGTAGAGGCGGAATTTTTATACAACACTAGTCTTTTGTGCAACTGGGTCTTCTCACTATCATGTAAAGGATATGCAAAGCTTGTACCTGTTAATAGTGGGTAACCATCGATAGGTTGCTGCTTGTCCGTAATCGGAATGAGCGGATAATATCGAAATCCGTAATCAAGCATACGGGCATGATCGTTCCAATCGTCCCCGTCATTCAAGGTAACAGCAGCGAGCTGGCGACCGTCCCGTGTGGCCGAACTGACCAGACAGCGAAACGCTTTTTTGGTAAAGCCTGTTTTCACCCCGTCAGCTCCCTCATACAGCCGCAGCATTTTGTTCTTGTTGTGCCATGAGTAGTCCCAAGAATCGTTGGGATTCGGTGCTTTTTTCAGTTCTGTTTTTACGATACGGGCAAAAGTTGGATTATGCAGCGCATAAGCAGTAAGCCGGGCCATATCATTGGCTGAGGAATAATGTCCCTCGGCATCCAGCCCGTGCGGATTAGCAAAATGTGTATGGCTTAGCCCAAGCTGAACCGCCTTGTCATTCATCAAATGGACAAATCCCTCTTCTGTCCCCCCCACATGCTCAGCAATGGCAGAAGCGGCATCATTACCAGAACGGAGCATTAAGCCGTACAGCATATTTTCCAGCGACATTTGTTCACCCATTTGCAGAAAAAGCGAGGAACCTTCTTTGGCATACGCCGTTGGACTCACCTTTACCCGGTCCTGCAAGCGTCCATGTTCAATGGCCACGATCGCTGTCATAATTTTGGTCAGGCTGGCAATACGTAGCTCCCGGTCACCCTCGGTAGAATAAATGATTCTTCCTGATGTGACATCAATTAAAGAAGCAGCCTGTGCATGGGTTCCTAATGCGGGCGGTGCTGCTTCTGTTTTTATCGCTCCCCGAACGGGCTGCGGACTTAGCAACGTAAGCGGCAATGACGAAATAAGCAGAAGTACCAGCGGCAAAACAAATGCGCGTGCCTTATTCAAGAAATGGCTGTGGTCCGCGTGGATGTGTTGCTTTTTTTTAAACATTTGGATTCCTCCGGTTTTGAGCAAGTCTTGTACCATTCTATGTCCAAGCTGTTCAAAGTATGTCCACCTTTATAACAGAAAATTCCTTTACAGGACAGCCATTAGCTGCTCCTTTTTCGCTTTCTTTCTACACAAACTAAGCAACATCCCTCCCTGAATACATATATATTAGTTACTAAACGTTAAATATGGATCGAGGGGTTATAACATGCAGCGACTACAGTTTGAAATGATTTTAAGATCGCGGATTGTAGAGTCCGCAGAAGCATTACACCGTAGTGGTGTATCCTTTGCCACGTTTTCTACCGCACGTTGCAACCAGCAATTTTGGGATTTAACGGAAAAAGGTGGCTTTCAGATCAAAGCAGGTGTCACACCGGCACAGGGGATCAGAGATATCTTTTTAAACGGACATCAATACGCTTTTGAATGTGCAACAGCTATGGTTATTGTGCTGTACAAAGGAGTGCTGGATTCCATTTTGGAAAGTGAGTTTAATCGGATTTTTGCAGATATGCTGCTGTATGACTGGCACTATGACAGCGACCTCAGGCTCATACAGCAGGAAGGAAGTCATAAAGCGGCTCCTGGCGATATTCTGTATTTCAACAATCCGGATGTGTCGTCTGAAACATTGGAATGGAAAGGAGAAAATGTCGTTAAGCTGAAGGAAGACTTGTTTTATGGACATGGGATTGGCATCTTGCCGGCGAAGGGTATAATCGATTCCCTGAATCAACATCGTCGACCGGAAGCCACGGTATCTGCTTATTTGACGGATGAAGTGATCTATCCGGACTTCATCTACCTATCCCAGTTTGCTGCCGAAGGAAATCGAAAAAATGAAATCTCGCTGCATACTTTGTATCAACAGGAATACAGTCACCATATACATACTGTCATTGGGAGAAGGCAGTATATTCGGGGATAGGGCCAAGTACAAGCAGAAAAGAAGGTATTCCTTAGCCTATACTCGGCTTTGGGATACCTTCCTGAGAGAACGCTTTTAATTTCAATAACTTTTACAAGTAAGCCGGGCCAGAATTACTGTGATCCGTAGCAACATCTACAGGTACCTGTGGGGGTGGAGTCTGCAAGTTGCCGCCTGCGTTCTGGAAGATAGACTGAACCTTATCAATCAGGTATGGCGTGGAGTCAATGAGCTTCTCAATCAGATGCGTTTGATTGTCCAATGGAACGATTTGTGCCCCCTGTTTGCCAACAACCAGAAAAGCAATGGGATGAATAGATACACCACCACCGCTACCGCCTCCAAAAGGATGCCCTTCCTTCCCGCTATGATTACCCGACGCCGAGGAAGTATGAAGTGCCTCTTCGTCTACGTTAAAATCACTTCCTCCGGCAGCGAAACCAAATCCTACCTTACTGATTGGCAAAATAACGGAACCATCGGGTGTTTCCACTGCGTCTCCTACAATCGTATTCACATCTACCATGGCTTTGATGTTTTCCATTGCGGTTTGCATGAGCCCTTGAATCGGGTGATCTGACATGATTTATTCCTCCTCTGCTTATCTCAAGCGTAGACTGCCTTTTCTTTCGCTATTGTGCGCAGGGGTTCAAGGAAATATGTATGTCATTCGATAGTTCAGAAAGGATTGAGTCTCACCTCACTCCACTGTTTAACTTTCACTGGTAGCTTGAGGATCCTCAGTTTTTTTGGAAAAAACCCGTTTCCACGCCTCCGGTCCACCCGGAACGCGCCATATGCGGTAAGCTAACATGAGCATAGAGAAAATCAAATAACCAAGCGACATATTTGCTTCACAGGTCAAGGTGGTAGTAAAACGCAAGCGATCCACCCAATAGGGCACGACAAACAGCTTCGGGATACAGTCCACACGTACAAAGCTGGTAGCAAAACCGATCAAGGTCGTTTTCAATCCCCATAAAATACCGGTTGAGGTAGCTGTATAAGCCGCATCAGCAAGACTTATATTGGTAGACCATTCCATTTTGGACAACGTCACATGCGCCAAGGTATGTCGCAACCATCGATGTAAGGATTTCGTTCCCTTGAGCAAAACCCGTATATCATGTATAAATTGCTTTATTTTTTCTGTATCAATATTTCCGCTATCTACGGAAGCATCCGTTTTATGTATGTTTTTATTGCGGTCAAGCCGATAGAGAAGCCCTTTTTTTAAACCTGTTATGAGAATGGCCGGAATATCGTAATTCATTTTAATCATCCCGTATAGAAATCTGATCTCTAGATGCGCCCGATCATCATTGTCATGTTTGGCAATATCCAGCTTCAATCGAATACGAGAGAGCAGAATAGCCAGCACAAGTAATATAACGACGATGATGGCGATACTGATCCATTTCCACACTGGCGAGTCCTCCCTACCTTTTTGCTATAGATATCATGGCAAAAATAGTATGACCGTTCGCCGGAAAATCATGCATCTTAAAATACCAACAGCCAGCCCCCAACTACGTGAGGACTGGCTGAATGTTTGAGCTTTTACATAAGTGAGCCGCAAGATCCGGAGCAACTTTATTGGGATTCAAGATCCAAATCGTTGGCCGCAGGCTGGCTGTTCTCCAGACGCTCGAACAATAATTGAGTCTCTTCCTCCAAATTGTCCGAATCCTCGAACAACTCCGGTTGCGGTAGATCTGCCAAAGAGCCCAGACCGAAATAATCCAAAAATGATTTCGTCGTTCCGTACAATATTGGCCGTCCGATGGCTTCAGCTCGACCTTTCTCTTCAATGAGCTCCTTGTTGACCAGTGTATGTATGGCCCGCTCGGATTTGACACCCCGAATCTCTTCGATTTCAACTCTTGTAATGGGCTGGCGGTAGGCAACAATGGCCAGCGTCTCCAAAGCAGCTTGAGACAGTGAGGCACGTGCCGGAGAGTATGCGAGCTTTTCAAAGTAAGGTGCATGTTCGGATAAAGTTGCAAGCTGATAATGACCGGCAATACGGACAAGTTGCAAGCCCCTTCCCCCCTGCTCCATGTCCTGCTTCATATCTTCCAAGCACTGTTCAACCAGCTCTTGCTGCTGCTCTACAATGTCGGCGATCTGCTTGGTGGACAACCCTTCCTCTCCTGCGAGAAACAGCAGTCCCTCAATAATTGATTTCAGCTTCAGATAATCCATTAACCCGTAAATCCCCTCTCCACTCCATTACAATATCATCGAAAAGCTTCTCCTGATAACAGAAAATTTGTTTCATTTTCATCAGTTCAAGGATAGCCAAAAAGGTCACAACCACCTCATGCCGATACATATCCTCATGCATCAGCTTGGAGAACAGTAGCCGTCCTCCGTTCCCCAGCATCTCTAACGCCCCGATAACTTGCCGGATACGGTCCTTAACTGAAATTTCGTCTCGATGAACACGGGTTACCGTCGTACGTCGTTCTGCTTTGCGCAAAGCACGCTGAAAGGCCGCGACCAAATCGCTTGCATGCAGCCCATGCACCGGATTTGCGGGTTCAGTGGGCAGGAATGCGCTTAGATCTTCTGGCTCCTTGCCATAAATTAGACTCCGCTCCCACTCACGTTCACTTAGATGGCGAGCAATCCCTTTATATTTACGATACTCCACCAGCTTGCGGACCAGTTCCTCACGTGGATCATAATCCTCTTCCTCATAAAAATCCAAATCGTCATATTCCATCACAGGTGGCTTGGGAAGCAACAATTTACTCTTAATAGATAAGAGCGTCGCCGCCATCACCAGAAACTCGCTCGTAATGTCCAGTTCCAGCTCCTGCATACTGTGCAAAAAAGCCATATACTGATCAGTAATATCGCTAATCGGGATATCCTGAATGTCGATCTCGGCTTTATCAATCAGATGCAACAGTAGATCCAGCGGACCCTCGAATGTTTCCAGCTTGTAGTTTACGACTGTCAATGTGCTTCCCCCTGCCTTACTCCAATCATCATTCAACAATACCTTTCCCTATAGCACTTATGCTCTACGTTATCAATCCCTCTTTCTGTAGTATATACGTCATCGCCTTGCTTAACAATCCAATCCCTTTTCACCTTGCAGTTTATACCGTTCTATTCAGCTATTCCTATAATTAAAATTGCTTGCCGAGATTGGCCATTTCAATCGCAGCCAATGCAGAATCCCAACCTTTATTACCAGCCTTCGTACCTGCTCGTTCAATAGCCTGTTCAATGTTTTCTGTCGTCACTACCCCAAAAATAACAGGCACTCCCGTTTTCAGGCTGCTTGCTGCCACACCCTTGGCCACTTCATTGCAGACGATATCATAATGTGAAGTAGAACCACGGATGACCGTACCCAGCGTAATTACGGCATCATATTTGGCGCTTGCAGCCATTTTTTGTGCAATCAGTGAAATTTCAAATGCACCCGGAACCCAGGCTACATCAATTTCATCTTCCTGCGCACCATGTCGTTGAAGGGCGTCAATTGCGCCGCTTAACAGCTTGCTCGTAATAAACTCATTAAATCTACCCACCACAATACCATATTTTAAACCGTTCGATACGAGATTACCTTCTAGAAAACGTGCCATGTTTAATCAACCTCTCATAGTTTAATTATTTAGGGACTTCGGATAGTACTTCAGATTTACTTGGAACCGAGATGTATTTTTACAATGACAAACGACGACGGTAGTCCACCAAATGCTGAATACTGATCAGTTTCAATTGATGTCGCTTGGCGACCACTGCCAGATCAGGCAGGCGGGCCATTGAGCCATCTTCCTTTATAATTTCGCAAATGACCCCAGCAGGCTTGAAGCCACTGAGTCGGGCCAGATCAACAGCCGCTTCAGTGTGACCAGCACGCTGCAAGACACCACCATCGCGAGCAATCAGCGGGAACATGTGACCAGGCTTGCGTAAATCACTTCCTGTGACTGCTTCGTCTGCCAAGGCGCGTACAGTCAAGGAGCGCTCGGCCGCTGAAATACCCGTTGTTGTCTCCATATGATCTACCGATACCGTAAAGGCAGTACCGTGGAAATCTGTATTTTGCTCTACCATAGGATGCAATTCCAAAGCTTCGGCTCTTTGTCGTGTGATTGGCACACAGACCAACCCACGACCTTCTGTAATCATGAAATTAATGACCTCAGGCGACGCTTTTTCAGCCAAAGCGATAAAATCGCCTTCATTTTCGCGCTGTTCATCATCCACTACAATAACGACTTTACCGTTTTTTAAATCCTCCAACGCTTCTTCGATGGAATCCAAACGAATCTCTTCGTCATGTTCCAACTCGCCATGCTCCATGACGTTTGCCATTGCACTTGTTTGGCTACCTCTATCCATAACACTTTCCTCCTTATGTCTTGTGCCACGAATGCTCCTAAACAGGCTTACCATTCAATATCAGGCAAAGCCGTGTTTCGCCAAATAGTCCAAACTGAGAGGAGCTTTTTCTACTCTCTCCGCCTCCGCTGCACCTCTGTAATTTAAAAGCTGTTCTACATATTTGCCCAAAATATCACATTCGATATTGACGGTATCCCCCTCACGTTTGGCTTGTAAGGCCGTTTCGGATAAAGTGTGGGGAATAATGGATACGGCAAAGGTATCTCCCGTACGCTGTGCGACTGTGAGGCTGATACCATCAATTGTGATTGACCCTTTGAGTAGAATATATTTAAATAATGTTTGATTTTTAGGCTCAACTTCGAACACAACTGCATTCTGGTCTGATGTCACCCCGCGAATCGTTCCCGTCCCGTCCACATGTCCTTGCACGATGTGTCCTCCGAACCTTCCACTCGCCGCCATTGCTCGCTCCAGATTGACTCGGCTGTCGGATCTCAACTCTTTCAGATTAGTGCTGCGAAAGGTTTCCGGCATCACATCAACCTTAAAGTCTTTCGAACCAATCCGTATCGCGGTCAGGCAAACGCCATTCACCGAGACACTGTCTCCTATTTTCAAATCGCCCAACACTACGGAACCCGAAATCCCCAGCACCATCGCTTCACCGCTTTTGGAAATAGTTTGAATGCGACCCACTTCCTCAACTAATCCGGTAAACATGCCTTCACTCCTTTCCACTACATTTCAGTTTATCCCTAATTCATCAGCTATAAGCGCAAAAAACCCCCAGTTCGGATTCAATCCGTCATGGGGGTGATGAGAGTCACATTTGTAGTATACAAGCGCAGTTCATATGCATCTTAAGACGACATGAAATCATAGGTTTGCCAATAGAAAGCATGACTGAGGATACAACCAAATACGCTCAGAACACCCATCAAAAAGAAAGCTTAAGCAAGCTATCGCCCGATGCTGTCCTACAACGAAATAAGCCGTACGCACAATTGGGTATGCTAAAAATCGGCACATGTCACGTCATGCACATGCGCTTCGTATCCTTCTCCCATCCAGACTATACTGTCGGTCCCGGATTTGCACCAGGTCCACCTTCTGCCGATCATTCAGCATCCGGGTCACGGACTAAGCCATGCTGTTTCTCACAAAAACGATCCACAAACATGTCATCACCGCCGGTGGGGAATTTCGCCCCGCCCCGAAGGATCTTGCTCTTATTTAATTGAATTAACATTAAACTTGTTACGTATATTAGCACCGACTTCTAAAAAAAGCAAGTTATCTAATAGAAGCGCCTGCTTTGGTTTTGACGTATTGGCTGGAGAGTTCTTCAAACCAGGTTTTATCATTCATATGAAGCGCCAAGTCAATCAGATCGGCCAGCTCCTCGACTCCCAACTCTGTTGCATGATCAAAGGTAATTACGGCTGAAGCAACAGGTCCCCGCCCTTCCTCAGAACATGCCTCATAATCCAGTCGCACATCAACATGTCCGTCAATAAACTCGCATTTCAGAAAATAAATAATTTCGCACATTAAAATGGGGCGTACCTGTGTTTCTAACACGCAATCCATCACCTTGGCAGAATAGTGCTGGTTCGTCAGCGTGAATTTGTGTTCTGTCGCTGCTAGCGATGCCCGTCCAAAATCGTCCGTAAACTTTAGTTCTACTGGCTTGATGTTCATAACCTTAGGGATCTGCTTCTTTATAATTTCGATTATTTCAACTGTATTCAGCTTAATCATTACCTGCACCTCATTGCATCTTAAAATTCAGAAGAAAACTTTTTAACGTGCCTCTTATAGGCCTCCACTCCTATATCGGAAATCATTACCTGTTTTTTTATGCTTCAACCCATAAACGACAAAAAAGATTCTTTGCGCAATAAGCGCAAAGAATCTTGATCGAACCACTACAGTAACAGCGGCTAACAATGCTAATCGATGATTATGCAAAAAACAGAATTATAGCTCTGAAATTTCATGTTTCTTTTTCAGGGTAGTCCAGCGACGCTCAATCTCCTGCTCAAAGGTAGCCAGCGTAGCCTCTTCCTTGAGAAGATGCTTCGTTTTACCCATCAATTTCAACCATTCTGCAGCTGGAATCCGTTTTCCCTTGTCTTCCGGATTATACGTAATCGTCGTACTGCCTTGCTCTATTTCGTACAAAGGAAAGAAACAGGACTCGACTGCGGCGCCCACAATGCTGGTGCCCAGTCTGTCTTCGGATTTCCAATTCAGCGGGCAGGCGCACAGGATCTTACCATAGGCCGTACCCACGTTGTTCGCATACCATTGAGCTTTGGCTGCTTTACGCAGCATATCCTGCGGATGACTTTCAGCTGCTGTAAAAGCATAAGGAATGTTACAAGCAGCCATGATTTGCACGGTATCCTTGTGATGCCCTTGCTTTCCTTTTTGCATTTTCCCTACACCCGACGTACTGGTCATGTGACCGAGCGGAGTGGAGTACGATTGCTGTGAACCTGTATTCATGTACCCTTCGTTATCATATTCCAACATGATCAGCTTATGATTACGCAGAGCCGCACCAATCGCAGAACCCATACCAATATCCATCCCACCGTCACCACTGATCATGATAAAGGTCGGATCGTCCGACATCTCAATTTCATTGCGGCGCTTCATTTCCATATAAGCTTCCAGCGCTCCCGAAAGTGTAGCGGCCCCGTTTTGAAAAAGATTGTGGATCATCGGTTGTTTGTGTGATGTATATGGATACCCTGTCGTCGTCACATATACGCAGCCTGTCTGGAACAGCACGACAATATCCCCTTCAATACCTTTGAAAAACAGTTCCAGCGCAGACAATGCCCCACATCCTGGGCAAGCCCCGTGACCTGGTGTAAGACGGCGTGGTTTGGTCGTCAACGATCGCAGGGGTGGTACCTTGACTTTGAGCTTCCCGGTCGCCTCGTCCGGCGTAACCTGAATCAGACCCGTACGGTATGCATTGCCACGTGGCGGTTGCATAACTTGCGGCATCACCTTGTCCGGTGAACCCGGATTAATTCCGTAATAATCAAAGGGCTTCTCGGCTCGTCCGGCCTCTGCCGCCTCAATCGCAAGCTGGAAGAACGCCTCTGCATCTTCCGCATAAAAATCCTTGCCGCCCAAGCCAAAGATACGACTCAACACGAGTGTCCGGTTCAGCGGGTCCTCCTGCAAGGCCGCTTTAATTTCATGCGTTAAATTACCGCCGTCTGCCCCATACGAATCTGCACGTTCACCTACCAGCAGCGCCTTGACATCGCGTAATGCTTCCCGCAGTTGTGCAGCTGGGAACGGTCTGATGATATTCGGACGTATCACACCAGCTTTAATCCCGCGCGCGCGGAGTTGATCCGCCACATCCTTGGCCGATTCAGCCGCCGAATTCAACAGGAATACCGCGACCTCAGCATCCTCCATATGATACAGATCCAAAATCGGGTATTCCCGACCGGATAAAGCGGCATATTCTGCTGCTACCTGCTCATATACTCCTTCTGACAGCTTCAGTGCTTCGGATAGCTGAACATGATTATTCGTCAGGTCATCACCGTTCATATGCGCACCCACGGTAACAGGATGATCAAAATCCGTAATATTCGGATAATTCAAGTTCGGGTTAGGACCTACAAAACCGCGCACGGTCTCAGCATCGGCAAAATATTGCACTTTACGTTTTTGATGGGACGTATAAAAACCGTCATATGCGACCATTACAGGCAGCCGAACATCGCTATGCTCTGCGATTTTTAGTGCCATGATGTTCATATCATACACAGCCTGTGGTGTACTTGCCGTCAAAATGACCCAGCCTGTATTCAAACCATAGTACAGGTCCGAATGATCCCCGCGAATATCCAGGGGACCACTAACAGCTCGTGTCACCAGATTCATAACCATTGGAAAACGGGTACCTGACTGAACAGGTAACTGCTCCAGCATGTACAGGAAACCTTGCGAACTAGTGGCGTTCACAACCCTCGCTCCCGCTGCGGCAGCTCCATAACAAATCCCTGCCGATCCGTGTTCTCCGTCTGCTGCAACCAGCTTAATATTATGCTGACCTCTCGTTCTCATCTGATCCAGATACTGCGCTACCTCGGTAGATGGAGTAATCGGGAAATATCCCATCATATGATAATTAATCTGCGCAGCCGCCGTAGCTGCCATTTCATTACCGGATTCGAACGTTGTCACTTGCGCGGCGCCTGTCTGTTTGAGTTCTTCCTCCAGTTTTGCCATTACGCACGCCCTCCTTCATATGCCGGAAATTGGTGGGCAACTCGATTCTGTTCCGCCCATCCCCATTGTTCGCGACGCGAGCTTAATGCCCCCGACGGGCAAATATCTACACATTTCAGACATCCTTTGCAATACTGGTAATCAATTCCTTGCAAAAATGGCATCATTCTTCCGCGTTTGTCTGCTTGCTCTTCCCATACAAAACAGTAATCCGGGCAAATCGAATCACACTTGGCACAATGGGTACATTTATCAGCTTCATATTCAGGCACATACCCCTGACGTGAACCACTAACATCTCTCGTCATGCTGTTTCCCTGAGTTGCAATAACGCCCCCCAGTAGTTGGGTTTCGTATCCCAGCAATGGCTGCGGACGTTCAAAAACCCGATCCTCTGCGTCATCAGTAACTGGATATACGTGCAGTTCCATTTCATCATAACCACGGTTAAACGTACGCAGATTAGGTTCCACTAACAGTGGATTTTTCTTTTCAAAGGTACTGCGAATAACCGATCTCATCGCTTCCGGGTCCAGGAAATCACAGACACGGAACAAGGCACCGAGCATGGACGTATTTAGTTTGGTTCGCTCTTCCAGTGCGATGCCCATCGCATCCACCACCGCTAATGTACCGGATACCAGTCCCAAATCAGCCCGTATTTCTTCTGCTGGACGCGTGGAATTAACCACTACAATCCCATCCGCTGGCAGTCCGCTGATTACATTTACCGTTTTGTATAACGTTTCATGGAAAATGCCTACCACATGCGGTTGCTCAATCGGACTGTGATCCCGAATATCGACCTCCGGCTCACAGAAGCGGACGAAGCTTTTAACCGGAGTTCCCTTTTTTTCCGAACCGTAGGACGAAAAATTTGAAGCATTCAGCCCCAGACCAAGCACCCCGGTTTCGGCCAACATTTTGCCAGCCAGATTAGCGCCGAGTCCACCAATGGATTCCAGCCGGATTTCAAAAAATCCGAGTCGATTTGTGCGCGTTAAAATAGACAATGTGATAAGCCCCCTTCTTTTCCAATCCTTACTGAGTTTGAATACTCATATAAAATAAATGGAAAATGCATTCTTATGAAAAGGCTATCACAACACTTACTTTTCGAATGTGATCTTACGCACTGTAATGCCTACGTGATTGCGAAAATCAATAAACCGTCAAACAAAAGACAACAAAAGCCGCCCTGTCCAAAGACAGAACGGCTTAGGTGCAACGCTATTTAAAAAAGATCATGTAATTAACGGTAAAATTACACGTCAAATACTTTAACCTCTTTCATTTTGTCGCCTTGTTTTACAGCATCAATGAATTCCATACCTTTGGTTACTTTACCAAATACAGTATGTACTCCATCTAAATGTGGTTGTGGAGCGTAGCAGATAAAGAATTGGCTGCCACCTGTGTTGCGACCTGCATGAGCCATGGACAGAACGCCTTTGGCATGCTTTGTTGTATTCGTAGCTGTTTCACAGTCAATCGTGTAACCAGGACCGCCTGTACCGTTACCGATTGGACAACCACCTTGAGCCACAAAGCCCGGAATGACACGGTGGAAGCTCAAACCGTTGTAATAACCGCTGTTTGCCAGCTTTTCAAAGTTAGCAACGGTGTTTGGAGCTTCTTCTGGGAAAAAGTCAATTTCGACGATACCGCCGTTTTCAAGATCTATTCTACCTTTTTTCATTGTTTGTATCTCCTTTTCAACCTGTTTTGAGAACTAAATAACATCAAGTTCCAGTTTACTATGAATTGCCGCGCTTAGCAAAGTCTTGTCCAAAAAAAAAGGGCCATTGTCCCCGGTGTATTATTACCGACTCAATGGCCTGCTTGATCTTACAATGCTAAAATCAGGACGAAACCGTAATCTTGGCGTTAGGCTGAACCGCCGGACTGGCTTGATCACGAATCAAGCGCTGTGGCACAACATCGTTGCGTACGATATCCTCGTAGGTTTCCCGACGCACCACCAACTCGGCCTCACCGTTGTTGACAAATACAACTGCTGGTCGACGTATTCGGTTATAATTACTCGCCATGGAGTAATTGTAGGCTCCGGTTGAGGCAACAGCGAGCAAGTCGCCGCTATTTATACGAGGTAGTTCTACATCCCAAATAAGCATATCGCCGCTTTCGCAGCATTTGCCCGCAATGGACACCGTCTCTTCGTCCGTATCCTGCGCTCGATTAGCCAGCATCGCTTCATACTTGGCCTGATACAGTGCAGGACGTGGATTATCTGTCATCCCGCCATCTACCGAGACATATTTACGTACCTGCGGAATATCCTTGATGCTCCCTACCGTATATAAGGTCGTGCCTGAATCGCCTACAATACTGCGTCCCGGCTCAATCCAAATTTCTGGAAGTTCATCGTAAAGTCCTGAAAAATAGGTTTTCACCGCTTCGCCGATAGCCTGCACATAGGTGGATACTTTCAGCGGTGTGTCCTCCTCTGTGTAGCGAATGCCAAATCCCCCACCCAGATTAATCACTTTGAAAGAAAACTGAAGCTGTTCTTTAATTTCTCTGGAAAAAGCTGCAACCCGTTCAGCAGCCATTTGAAAGCCATTCACTTCGAAAATTTGCGAACCGATATGAGAATGTACCCCTAACAGGTTAAGATGGTCCAGCTCGATAGCCTGTTCCACTGCTTGGCGTGCTGTACCATTCCCAATGTCAAAGCCAAATTTCGAATCTTCTTGACCTGTGGCCATATATTCATGCGTATGCGCCTCAACCCCTGGTGTAACACGCAGTAAGATATTCACCTGCTGTTCTTTCTCGGAGGCAAGGGCCTGCAACAAATGCAACTCCATTTCGCTATCAACGACGAAGCAGCCAATTTTCGCATCTAACGCCATTTCAATTTCTTCCGGTGTTTTGTTATTGCCGTGAAAATGGATTCGCTCTGCCGGGAACCCTGCTTGTAGCGCAGTAAACAATTCTCCACTGGAAACTACGTCAAGCGACATTCCTTCTTCAGCAGCTAAAGCACACATCGCCATAACACAAAACGCTTTGCTTGCATAAGCAACTTGAAACTTCAATCCGGTTTCACGAAAAGCTTCTATGAATTCCCGGCAGCGCCGGCGGACTAACTGTTCGTCAACAATATATAGCGGCGTGCCAAAACGCTCTTTCAAAAGCGTTGTATCACAACCGCCGATCTCCAAATGTCCATTGCTGTTAATTTTACTGCTTCCATGCAAATACATGTTCTGGCGCCTCTCTTTCTGGAACAAGCTAGTCATATTCCATCGAATGTTTACACCAGTATAGCAAAAAAAACATCAAGAACAATGGATTTTTATGCAGATCATTTATATTAATGCTCCTGTCCATTGCCTGAGTTCGAATCTGTGTCGGCATCCGTATGGGGCATACGCGTATTGTCCCTCGTTTTGTTAGATGACGGGCGGTTAGGCGCATCTAGTACAGGCATACGGAACAAGATGGAAGCTAACGCTTTGGCATTAAAAGGAATGAACGGCCACAAATACGAAGAATTATATGACCGATGCAGCGTCAGCATCAAAATGATCAGTGTCGTACCCACGACAAAGCCCGGTACGTGAAAAATTGCAACAGCAACCAGCAGGAATAGTCGAATCAGTCTATTCGCCAACCCCAGCTCATAGCTCGGTGTTGCGAACATTCCTATGGCAGCGACAGCCATATACAGCACGACCTCATTCACGAAAAGTCCCGTCTTAACCGCTATATCACCGACCAGAATCGCTGCGATCAAGCCCATAGCGGAAGCCAGTGGTGTCGGAGTATGCACAGCCGCCATTCGCATAAGATCGACCCCTAGTTCTACAATGATAAACTGGGCAATCAGCGGAAGATGTGCTTCCTTTTGAGGACCAATAAAATCAAGAAACGCCGGTTTTAATTCGGGATTGATGACCATTAGCAGCCACATCGGAAGCAGAAACATCGAGGCGAATATACCTATAAAACGTACCCAGCGCAAATAACTTCCCATAAAAGCGGTTTGCCGATTCTCTTCTGCATGCTGACACAAGTCAAAAAAAGTGGTAGGCAAAATCATCACGCTGGGTGAGGTATCGACGAAAATAACGAGCCTTCCTTCCATGATATGCGATGCCACGACATCTGGTCGCTCCGAATATCGTACTAATGGATATGGATTCCAACCTTTATTGATAATCGTCTCCTCTAATTGCTTGTCGGCCAGCGGAATACCATCCAAATTAACATTTTTAATTTTGTCTCGTACAGTATCCACCATCACCTTATCCACAATATCGTCAATGTAACCCAAACATACGTCTGTTCGGGTTCGACGTCCGACCTGCATAGCCTCAAATTTAAGCCCTGGGTCCCGCAAACGCCGGCGCACCAGACCTACATTTGTAAGCATTGTTTCAGTAAACCCGTCGCGAGCACCGCGCACAACCCGCTCCAAAGAAGGTTCCTCCGGATTACGCACCGGGTAATTACGAGTATCCAGAATAAGGGAAAAACGCTCGCCTTCCATGAAAAAGGCACTCAGTCCCGTCAGCACCTTGTTAATGACCACAGACATCTTATCCGTCTTCTCCACCTGAATATGTGGAATAAAATTTTCAAAATACGCTTGTAGTCCATCCGAAGAGAGATCATCCGGCGTCAGATAGGTGAGCCGCTTTAGCACTTCAAGCATGATCTGATCCTTCGCAAAGGAATTTAGGAACAGATATCCAGTATGACGCCCACCCAGTGTCATTTCCCTGAATACGACATCAAAGGTCTCCCCCAAACCTAATACTGTTTCAAGTGTATTCTTATTATCCTTCATCCTCGGCGATATATCATCTTCGGCCTGCCAGTAGCGAACGGACTCCTCTACGTTATCAGACCGCTCACTCTCTTTTTTGTGTTTAAAACGTGCTGATTCCTGCGCCTGCTTTTTCTGCCATGGACTCAACTCTTCTCCGCCGGTATGGTTTTCCTTTCCAATTCCCCCGTCTTCTTGATGCTGCTCCTGATGCTCTTGATCCGCTCTGTGATCCATATTCCTTGCCCCCTTCGCTTTCGTTGTTAACGGTTGTATACAAACCAGTCAAATAAGGAACCCGTCACCTTGCCAAGCACCATTGCCATCAACAGACCGAGCATATACACGGTCATGTGGAGTCGCTTGGCGAGTATAGGCAGGAGATTCAATACCTCCGTTAGAGCCGCGGCGAGCAAGCCAATAAACACTCCGCAAAATAACCCAGGTATCCATGTAAATATGCCCGGTAGTGGCAAGCAAATGTTCCAAAAATCGACCACAGTTCCCAGTACTGAGCCTACAATCATTGCCTTTTCGTATGCACGTGATTTTTTATACGTACGGGTAAGTTGTGCTAATCGCGGCATGATATCCAGCACAATAAAAAAAGCAATTACACCGCTACCCACCGCAAGGCCCCCAGCAATACCTAAAATAATCTGAAGTGCAGCCTGTACAAATATCATGGTTTCTTATCCTTTGTCTGCAGAAGGGCCATCTTTTCATATTCCTCTGCCACAACATACTGATCCACATTTTCCTGATACAGATACATTTCCACCTCCAGCGGCGTCGGCTCCTCGTTCCAATTTTTCTTGAACAAGTGATTAAAAAAAACGATCATGCCAAAGCCGATGCCGATCGAGTAAGCAATTTGAAACAGGTACGGATGCTCATCCTTATGTCCCGTAATCATCTCCACAATCCGAACCTGTACCTCCATCATGCTAACGTCGGCATGAAAATTCATAATTGTCAGCGCAGAGCCAAAAAACAGAAGCACCCATACCAAAACAAACAGTATTTTGGACGGCTTACGGGGTTTCTCCACAAGTTCCACAAGTACATGCGGCTTCCCGAGAGATTCAACTACGACCCCCGGAATATGATCTCTAATTTTTGCTATAATCTGCAGCATGTCTATCAGTATCAGATTACCGTCCTGGTGCTGCGGCCGCTTGAGAACAAGCTCAAGCAAATCCTTTTCCCATTCAGGATTAGTCAGCAGTTGGGCTACATCACCCAAATGTAAATCCTGCCCTTGTATCATGCGGACACGGCTGCGGAGCCGCAAGTAGACAATAGGAGCTACTGTAGGAGCCGGACTATGAGTCATCCGATCCCCTCCTTATCCTCGTAATTATCGATTAGTATGGAACGAAGCAAGGAAACCTATTCTGTGTATTGTCTTTTATCCCACGCAAAAAAGAGTACCCCTTGCCATTAAAATGGCTTTGGAATACCCTTTAGTAATACGTAAGCATAAGGATGTCACTAAGATCCTGACTGTTATTATTGGGCAATCTGATCGCGGATCAGTTGTAAAATCTTTTTTTCCAGCCGTGATACCTGCACCTGAGAAATACCAAGCCGACTTGCAACCTCTGATTGAGTCTGATCCCGGTAGTAGCGCAGGTACACAATCAACCGCTCCCGCTCAGATAGTCCGCCAATGGCCTCATTGAGTGCCAGCTTGTCGAACCATCTTTCCTGTGATTCGTCAGCAATCTGATCCATAAGTGTAATCGGATCACCGTCATTTTCGAAAACCGTTTCGTGAATTGAAGTAGGCGGCTTATTGGCCTCCTGCGCAAAAACAACATCCTCCGGTGTCACTCCCAGCTCATCAGCAACTTCCTTGACTGTAGGCAGGCGGTTGAGTCGTTTGGATAGCTCGTCCTTCATTTTGCGGACCTTATTGGCCGTTTCCTTCAAGGAACGGCTAACCTTGAGTGTACCGTCATCACGCAGAAACCGTTGAATCTCACCGATAATCATCGGTACTGCATATGTTGAAAATTTGACTTCGTAGCTGAGATCGAATTTATCCACCGATTTTAACAAGCCGATGCAACCAATTTGAAAAAGATCGTCAGGTTCATACCCCCGGTTCATAAAGCGCTGCACGACAGACCAGACGAGCCGGATATTACTATTGACCAGTGTCTCACGAGCCTCATTATCACCAGATTGACTCAGTGCAATAAGCCGCTTGACTTCCGCATCCTCCAAATAGCTGTGCGAAGTTTTTTTTCCTCCTGCTTCCATAGGATCAACTCCTAATTGTATAAAGCTTTCTTGGATTCAATCCTTTTCTTCATCCGGACCGACGTGCCTCCGCCCGGCTCACTGACTGCTTCAAACTCATCCATGAAATTTTCCATAATCGTAAAGCCCATGCCGGAGCGTTCCAATTCAGGTTTGGACGTATATAGAGGTTGCTTGGCTAGCTCTATATCCTCAATTCCTCGCCCTGCGTCCTCAACAACCAACGTGATCACGTCCGCTTCAATCCCGACTTTGATCGTTACGACACCTGACGGATCGCTGTCATAACCGTGAATAATACTGTTTGTCACCGCTTCAGACACCACGGTTTTCAAATCGCTTAGCTCATCCATTGTGGGATCAAGCCTGGAAATAAAGGCCGCGACAGCCACACGAGCAAATGCTTCATTCTCCGATTTGGCAGCAAACTGCAAGCTCATGAAATTGTTTCCCGTGCCTTCTCTCATGACACAACCTCCAGTTCCGTGAGCGCATTTCCCTCGTTGTCATATATGGGCATGATTTTGAACAGCCCTGACATATCCAGCAGTCGGTGTACTGGCGGATTGACATCACAGACTGCCATTTTTCCGCCCTTTTGCTTGATCAGTTTGTACCGTCCCAAGATAACGCCAAGGCCGGAGCTATCCATAAACTGAAGATTCTTCAGGCTGAGCACAATATGCTCGCATTGCCGGCGCTGAATCGCCTCGTCCATTTGCATACGGACCATGTCCGACGTATGGTGATCAAGCTCACCAGACAGCCTTACAATCAGTACCCCCCGGTGATGCTCCATTTCAATTTGCAGGTTCATGCTTACTCACTCTCCTCCCGGTCTTGGACAAGGATTTCTACGTAGCCGCAGACGATTCCTGCCCTCCGACAAAACTAGAAGAAAACCCCGTAAAATCTACAAAGAAAATAGGTTCGACATGGTACGTTTAAACAATTTCCACCATCCGGCCTTTTCGATAGCCACAGGCGAAGTGATATTAAACTCCTTAAGCTGTTGTCCATCCTGATAGACGACCAGCTTACCGATTGGGTCACCAGCCCGGACAGGAGCTTTGAGGCTTGGGGCCAGTTGCAATTCATGACGCAACGTTTGTTTGTTGCCACCTTTTTTCACCAGTACACTGTAAGAACGGTCAGCCTGAATTTTCAGCTCTGGCAATACGCCTTTTTCAACTTTTACGCTGCCCAGCAATTCACCCGGCTTGTATATGGATTTCATTGTATATTGAGAAAATGCATAGTCGAACATGGAAGATACTTCATTGTTGCGTATCTTCGTATTTGGCTCCCCGAGCACCACAGCTACGACACGCAAGCCATCACGCTTCGCAGTAGCGGAAAGACAGAACTTTGCTTCTGCCGTATAGCCTGTTTTCAGCCCGTCTGCTCCAGTATAGAAACGGACAAGCTTATTCGTATTCACCAGCCAAAAGGGTTTGACTGAGGATTTGCGCAAATAGTCCTGATAGGCTCCCGTATATTTCGTAATTTGCGGGTATTTCAACAACTCTCGGCTCATAACCGCAATATCATGCGCAGAAGAATAGTGATTCTCTACGGGTAAACCGTTGCAATTGGCAAAATGCGTATCCTTGAGCCCGAGCTGTTGCACCTTCGCATTCATCATCTCGACAAAAGCCTGTTCAGATCCTGCAATTTTCTCAGCCATCGCCACAGAGGCGTCGTTGCCGGAAGCCATTGCAATTCCCTTCAGCATCTCATCGACCGTCATTTCTTCACCGGGCTCCAAGAAAATTTGCGAGCCTCCCATTGAAGACGCATATTCGCTGGCCCGAACTTTATCGGTCAGCTTGAGCTTGCCATCTTGAATAGCCTCCATTGTCAGCAACATCGTCATAATCTTGGTGATGCTCGCTGGAGGAAGCTTTTCACGACTGTTTTTTTCATAGATGACTGTGCCCGTATCTGCATCCATCAGGATCGCCGAGAGAGCCTCGGGAGCCAGCTCAGCCGCTGATCCCTCTTTGGGTTTGCTTTCAGGTCTGCTTTCTTCGGCCCAACCGCCGACAGGGACGGCAGTCAAGGCTACCAGACAAGCCAGGATGAACGCCACCACTTTTTTCTTCACAATCGGTTCCCTCCTCAACATATTGGCGTAAAGCACCGGAGCCCATTTACTTACCCCTCCGGCCTATTCGCGTGCTGCTAACCATTGTCGTCAGAATGAAAGAAAAATATTCCATATGAATAAAAACATCAAATAGCACCAAGCTGACTCAGCATGGTGCGCATATTCCAATATATAAATGACAGAACATCTATCGTCTGTGAAATAATTGTTTAAATTCGGCTTATAGTGAGATATGTGATTCCTCCACCGGGTAGAATATCCATCGTATTTTGACTGAACACCCGTATATCAATAAAAGAATTCGCTTCCAGTCTAAGTTCCATTGCTCCACTCAATGCACTATAGTTCAGTCCGCCAATTACCCTATCATCGAGATAAGCATAGGCGGAACTCCCGGCAAGCTGCTCATCATTCAGATGAAGTGCAAGCCGTGTACGATTGCCATCCACTTGAGGATCGGTCGAAATGTAGACTTGTATTCTGTATTTCCCAGCTCGCTTGGCTCGCCATCGGCTATTCACCGCATCGAATTCGATCAGCTCATCATGGTTGATTTGATTAAACTTCACCTTCTGCCAGCTACCTGCGGGAAGATTTTGCCTTGCTCCCAGGTAGGCTTTAACAAAGGTTTCGTCCAAATGCTCAATCCCGTTGTTTGAGTATTTCTCGACAAGCAGCAAAGCCTGCCCTGTCCCATTATTCTCGTCATAACGATTATTGCTATAGCTAAAATCCAAATGTGAGCGAAGTGTCACCTGCTGTGTGGAAGAGCTACCAGAGAAAGAAATAAGCTGCTTTAGATTACGGGGATACCCTCCCACCTCGTCCACCAAAACTTTTTTGCCAATGACCACATCCACAAAATAGTTACATACGGATTGGGTGTCATCGAATTTGTCCGCTATCGCTAAAATGGAGTCACGCAAGGCCACATTTTTTGTTTCTTTGGTAGCACCAATTTGAATAAAAGAAGGCACTGTCATCTTATGCTCTCTGCTTAGTCCCTCAAACCAGCAACCTATAAATTCAGCGTTCATAAAATCATTAATTAGAATGGGAATATCATTGGAGCTTCCATCCTTAATGTGCTGGCTAGCCAAAAATCTGGCCCCATTGGAGCTATTCAGATCCAATGCCGTATCGTTCCCCAATGTAAAAAGCGCTATGCTAGTAAACTGTGAACTTCTGTTCTGCAAGTGAATCCCTGTTTTATTGTAATTAATCTCCGTGCATTTAAATAAATTCACATCACTTTCATAGCCCCAAAAAGCCGTTTCAAAATGCTCAATTAGGACGTTATCCAGGACAACTCCGCCACCCTTCCAATCCTGAATACCCAAAGTACCTTTGCCATAATATCCACGCTTCACTGACTGCGAAAACGGATTATTTAATGTGCCTATGTCAGCCCCCTCGTACCGGATCGATAAGTCATGAAACTGCACATTTTGATATCCGCTAAACGATGGTAGACTTTCATCTCCAATTTGAAAACAAGGACCCGTACCATAATATTCAATCGACGTAACACCTTTGCCTTGTCGGTATCTGCCCTTATGAATGCCAAAAATGCGCACACCCTGCTTGCGAATCTGTAAGGTAGAGGTTATTTTGTATCGTCCACTGGGGATGTGAAGAATGGAATAATCGGGGGTCTTATTAATCAATTCCTGTAAAGCTGCCGTGTCATCCTGAATACCATCACCAGCAGCTCCAAACCAGCTTACGTTTACACTTCGTTCAATGAATTCTTTTTCAATGGTTTTAAAATTTTCATTTAATTGCTGCGGCGTTAACTCTTTGCCCGTACCACTCAAATTCAACTTCAAACGGTCTGTAAAATGATCCGCCACCCGAACACCCCCATGTTTAAAAACGTAAAAATTTCCTTTTTTGACCAAGTTGAAGAATTCTTCATTTTCTTAGCATGGACTGAGTATATGCACAAGAGGGCTTGCTCTAGGCTTGAGAAAAATGAAAATAAATATTTTATTATTATTGTACAAGAAGATACGTTTTGTATATTATAGATACATAATGTATCCAGGTGGTGAAATCGTGAAACATGTACTTACAGTAGCTGGTTTACTGGCTTTTTCGATTCCTTATGCTTGTCAGGGTTTGTCCCCCAGAGTTATCACGATTTCCGTGCTTATCCTGTTGTTCAGCTATACCATGCTACTACCTTCACTCAAGTCATTGATCGCAACCTTAGCCGACAATCCGTTACTGACTCTACTCACGCTGTACATCGCTGCCTCCTGCTTATGGGCTGAACAAGAGCAGACCTCTTCCTTGCTGATGGTTCTCAAATTCCTTGCCTTCTCTACCTTTGGGCTCTATTTGGTCACCCATTATACAACTCAGGGCTGCATTCGCCTCTTAGTCGTTACGTTAAGTATTTTGAGCATACTCAATCTACTCGCCGTTTTGCTCGTTCCCTCCTTTGCCATTCATGGTGGAGTAGAACATACTGGGCTATGGAAGGGCATCTCTGGTCATAAAAATACACTTGGAACTGTCTCTCTGTTAAGTTTTGTTTCACATGTCATTTATTTTTTCAGGGGTAAACGTAAAGTTTTGCATATTGGCTTTATCTTACTCAATGCCCTATTGCTCATCGAGTGTCAATCTACCACCTCTTTGGTACTTACATCTTCGCTCTTCGTATTTATATTGTTTATACTGCTATTCAAGAGAATCCGAAGCATTGCGTTGCGCGGTTTCTTCATTAGCTGTTCCTGCTTGCTCGTTCTTTTGGGTTTGGTACTCACCTTTACTTATGGAGATGCGATTGCGTCGGAATTCGGAAAAACAACGACCTTAACTGGAAGAACGGAAATCTGGCAGGGGATTGGTGGTGCTATTCAGAGCCATTACTGGTTCGGACATGGTTACGGCTCCTACTGGGCAGCCCGACCCAGTATCTATGCGAACGGCATCCGATTTGATCTGACAAGCAGCCATAGCGGTTTCCGTGATCTGTGGATCGATGTGGGCCTTACAGGACTACTGGCAACAATTACACTCGCCATAACAACTTTATTTAAATTCAGAATTGGCAAAGCAGATATGTATACATGGCTGACGGCAGTGGTTTTTTTCCTATTTATTGTATTGAACAATATAACGGACAGCCGTTTCCTGAACTCGCTAGCCATTTACTGGATCATTTTTATGGTTATTGTGATCAAGGTGCAAGAACGACATAAACTGGCTGTAGCAGAAAAAGCGAATTCAACTGCATTGAGCACACCCCCTCTTCATTAGGAGATCATACTCAGCTCAACCGCTGATGGAAAAAAGAACCCCATACCCACGCCATCAAAAGGCGATCGGATATGGGGTTCTTGGGATATATGTCCACCGCTTCGGTTGAACATGATCCCCAATCTACATTTGTGGAATAATCGCTAGCACAAGTTTTAAAAATTGCTCACGTACTTTCTCTGCCGTCTCCATCACTTCACCATGGGACAAAGGCTGATCCAGAATGCCTGCGGCCATATTCGTGATACAGGAGAAGCCCAGTACCTCAATACCTGCATGACGGGCTACAATAACCTCAGATACGGTCGACATACCCACCGCATCTGCACCCAGTGTACGCAGCATAACGATTTCAGCAGGCGTTTCATAGTTAGGCCCCAGCAATCCAGCATATACACCTTCCTGCAGACTGAAGCCCTGTTGGTTAGCCGTTTGCTTGGCAATTTCACGCAAGCGGCGGCTGTACGCCTCCGACATGTCTGGAAAACGAACGCCTAGACCAGCATCGTTCGGTCCGATCAATGGATTTTGTCCTGTCAGATTAAGATGATCCGAGATGACCATCAGATCGCCTGCTTCGTAGGAAGTGTTTACACCACCTGCTGCATTCGTCACCAGCAGACTTTGAATCCCCAATTGCTTCATCACCCGAACTGGGAAAGCCGTCAGCTGCGGGCCATATCCCTCATACATATGAAAGCGCCCTTTCATCATGACGACAGCGCGACCTTCAATCGTGCCTAACAGTAATTCTCCCTCGTGACCTTCTACCGTCGATACAGGAAAATGGGGAATATCCTGATAAGGAATACTAATTCCATCCTGAATTAAATCGGCCAGAATACCGAGACCTGATCCCAGAATAAGACCAATCTCTGGACGTATTCCGCTCTTGGCACGGATATAATCTGCTGCTTCCTGAATTGTAGATTGGTTGGCTGTTGACATTAATATCTCTCCTGACTTGTACAATCGTAAAGTTATAGTCATTATCACATTTTCTATGAAAGCAAAGTATCGTTACGTTCGATCTTTGCTTTCATGAGAAGTGCGGTTGCCGCCGTGCGGGTGATGCTTTTCATATACTTCCTTCATATTCCGTCTGGCCGTCTGCGCATATACCTGCGTCGTTGACAGATCAGCATGACCCAGCATTTCCTGTACAGAGCGTAAGTCCGCTCCGCCCTCCAGCATATGTACCGCAAAGGAATGCCGCAACGTGTGGGGCGTGATATCCTCGCTTATGCCTGCTTCCTGGCCGTACTTCTTAATCATTTTCCAGAAGCCCTGTCTACTGAGACGCTGACCAGATACGTTCAGGAACATGGCTTCCTGCTCTACCTGAGCTTCTTCACCCTGCCCGGATCTCAGCAATAATAGACGCTGCTCGTCCATGTAGGCTTGTGCCCACTGTGATGCCTCACGGCTGATAGGTACAACACGCTCCTTGCCTGCCTCGCCGCCACAGTGCACAAAGCGCAGATCGGTGCGGACATCACGCACGTTTAGGGCAATCAGCTCCGATACACGAATGCCCGTCGCATACAGCAACTCCAGCATCGCCTTGTCTCGCACCCCTTGCGGGGCAGTCACATCCGGCGCGTCCAGCAAACGCTCTATCTCATCCTGCGTTAGCACCGAGGGCTTCTTTTTAGTCGCTTTGGGCAGCTCCAGCAGAACGGACGGATCATGGATCGTAATTCCCTCCCGAATAAGAAAATGAAAAAAGGAGCGAATGGAGGCGACGCTACGTGATATCGTCGCCGCAGCTTTTCCCTGTTCCTTCAAACGGCCCAAATACAGTACCAGATGTGACCGTTGGACGTTATCCGGCTGCTCAATACCACAGCTTTCTGCGAACTCGGCAAACTGCTGTACGTCCCGTTGATACGCTTCCAATGTGCTGTGCGACAAACCTTTTTCCTCTTCCATATATTGAACGAAAGGTTGAATGTACATTTTCATGAGTTCCAAAAGTCTCCTTGTTCTGCATACAACGGTTCAGTCTCAGCGTCTGCTTCTTCGTGTGCGTTCATATCATAAGCTCATCAAGACCGATTACTTAGACTATTCACCATACCAGTAAAAGAAACGTAAACGTTCCAACACTGCTATTCGATGCTCGGACCCTTCATTTACTTTTTGCCCGCCAAATACCTTAACTGCATGTCCTTCCGGTATTCGGTAATGATCTACAGGTGTTATCCAATCTGTAAACAGCCTGAGGCTATAAAAGAACATACATGCCAGCACTCCGAACAATATTACCAAACGCAGCCATTTTAGTCCTCTCCGCAACGATAGTACCATGTGGATCAGCCGCCTTTTCCTCAGAATATAGTCCCTATTAGGACTCTCTATGGAAGGGTATGACAAGCTATTCCTTTTTATACCACTTAATCTCGAACAACAGATTCCTAACCAAAAAAGCTCTCCCGAACGCATCTTCGTCGGTGAGAGCTTGGGTAGTCAGCTTTTAGTCCTGAGATTTGTGTTTTCTGGATTTGCCCAAAGATTTCTGAGCCGTCGTATCGTTCTTCGCCTTACAACGATAACAGATACCGTGGAAGTCCAAACGATGATCCACTACGGTAAAATTATATTCCCGTTCCAGACGCTCCTCCAATGGTCCAAGCCAATCTTCCAGTATTTCATCTACACTGCCACACTGCACACATATCAAATGGTGATGGTGATGTTTGGTTGTATCGCCGCGCAAATCATAACGCGCAACGCCATCACCAAAATTAATTTTCTCCACGACATGCAGTTCACTTAGCAGTTCTAGGGTACGGTATACGGTTGCCAGACCGATTTCGGGAGCTTTCTCTTTGACGAGCATAAATACATCTTCCGCACTCAGATGATCATCTTCGTTCTCAAGTAAAACTCTGACGGTGGCTTCCCGCTGAGGCGTTAGTTTGTAGCCCTGGGATTGCAGCTGCTGCTTAATTTTTTCGATCCGTGCTTCCATGTGTCTCCCTCCCCCTGCAAAGCTACTGCCTACTGCACTTTTTTCACTCCTATTATTATAGGGGGTCTATACAAATAAAGTCAAACATTTTGAAACGGATCAAGATGATACGGAAGCTGTCAGCATAGGAGTGACCCATTGCATCATAACCGGGGTGATCCAAGTTTCAAAGGACGCGCTACCGATAAGAAGCACCATCATCACAGCAGTCAATCCTGCATAAGACAGCAACGGACGCAGCATCCCGTCTGACGGCCGGGTAGCGAGTATTTTGGTTTTGATCATATGGATGGAAAAAGTCATCGCAGCCACGCTGCAGACGAGCAGTACCGGAATGACGAGCAGGTTATGGGGAGCAACTGAAACCAAAGAAAATAGCAGTCCTTTCCACGAATATTGCCCCACCATATAACCTACTGAAAATCCGATTAGCACACCCTTGAGGAAATTCAATACAAGAATGCCCGGTAGACCAATAACCGAAAGGCCACACACCCAAATTAGGCCGACCCATTTCAGATGTAAAGATACGCTATCCCAAAAGGTCGAAGCCGCCTGCGAATCAGCGAAGCCCTGTTCGTTTTGATTGACTGTTACAAAAAAATCCTTCAGGTAACGGGACAAATCCTGTAACTGCTCCAGCGAGAGTGCGTTTACCATAAGTGCGCCAAAGACGACTCCCACCAGAAACAGCACAGCCAAGAAAACATAATACGGCGTCTGATCTTTTAACGTATGACGAAACCATTGCATCGGCGTCCTGCCCCTTTCATCTGCTTGTTTGTCCAAAAAACAACCGTAATCCGACGGCTGATGGCTAGAAATGGGGCAGCTTTCACTGCAGATCAAGCATCACGAATGATGTGCCAAGCCAGCGGCATAGATAATTTATGGTTATGAACAAGCAGACGCTGATATGCCTTTAGAGGGACAAGACTTTACTAGGACTTAGCTATTTTGCCGTATGTTCCACCACCACCGGATACAAGCGACAGTCTCCCCTCGCGTGAAAGCACAATTTGCTCTGCTAGCACTTTTCCGACGACTGCTGCTAACTCCTCCTGCGTAACCTCATGTAAAATATTCATTTCTGTTCCAAATGCAACCAATAGCTGGTTCAGCTTGGCTTTGCCCAGACCTGGAATAAACTCCAGTGGAATCTGGTAAATGTATGGCGGACGATGGGAAGGAATCATGGACTGTTCACGGTCGGCAATGCTCCATATTCGATCCAGCACACCTCGCACCAGCTTGGTATGACCACAGTCAGGACAACGTTCATCCGCCATCTGTTGCTCGTCAATAATCGTACCGCAGCTTTGACAGTAAGAACGATGGTATTTGCCCAGTTTCGGATTTAATCCGTAGTTGGCACGCACCCGTCGTCCTTCCCGCCGCTCCAAAGCCATTCTGAATTCATCAAAACACGGCTTTGCCAGTGATAATTTGTTGTATTCTCGTCCTATTTTCCCAAGTGAATGGGCATCTGAATTCGTGAGAAAGCTGAAGCGATCCAGTTCCGAAATCAAACCGGCCATAGATGAATCTGCGCTCAGCCCCAGCTCCACCCCGCTAACGAGCTCCATATCCAGCAATTCCTCCATACGGGCCGCTGAGCTGCCGTATATGCCCTTATGAGGAGTAAACACGTGCGCAGGCACCATAATGCCTCCACGTCCGTAAATTTGCTGCTGCAACTCGCGTGGCGGCGCATAGATTCGTTGTGAGCTAAGATTAACATTTTTCATATGCCGGGCCAGCCATTGGGTAAAATCCTCCATCGCCGCCAGATCTGGAAAATAGGCCAGTACGTGCGCCTCAGGGCGACCTTCAGCACGTATTTCCAGCTCCGTGCCAAGGAGAATAACCGTATCCCGGTAAACGATACCGCCGCCGCTGATTTCCTTCATTTCACCCGTATGTAAATAGGTACGAATATCCTCCTGTACATTAGGTGCATGGCAGTCAATGATACCGATCAGCCCAATTCCTTTACGACCGGAGGCTTCCTTAGCTATGTTGGCAAAGGTCAGATCGCGGCTGCCACTAATTTTGACCGGATTTCCCTTCTCTGTTCTGCCAATATGAATATGCAAGTCTGCAAAGTAGTCGTTAAGTTCTACTATATTTTCATCCATCCGCTTAGAAGCTCCCTGTATGTTGGCGGTGTTGCCACGCATAGACGGCCAGAATCGTTTTGGCATCACTAATCCGTCCTTCACGAATGAGCGTCTGTGCTTCTTCCAGCGTCACCTCAAACAACTCCAGAAATTCATCCTCATCCGGTTCCATCTCACCTAACTCCAGTTCTTCGGCCACATACAGATGGATGATTTCATCCGCAAAGCCAGGAGAGGTATAAAAGGAGTGTAGCAGCTTCAACGACTTGGCAGTATAACCTGTCTCTTCTCTCAGCTCACGCCCCGCTGCTTCCATCGGGTCTTCACCCCGCTCTAGCTTACCTGCAGGAATTTCTACCTCACAGCGCCCCATCGCCTGTCTGTACTGGTCCACGACCAGCATTTTCCCTTCATGTAGAGCCAAAACAGCCACCGCACCTGGATGCTTTACGATCTCACGCTTTCCAGTGGAGCCGTCGGGAAGCTCTACCGTGTCTACCTGTAATGTAATGACCTTTCCCTCAAAAATAGGCTGTGTGGACACGGTCTTTTCCTCCAGCGCAGGATTGGAATAAGGCTTGCAATGTGCATCGTTTGTTGGATTGTTCAATTGTCCGTTCGTTTGCTCGTTCATCGGTAAGTTTCCTCCTTCATATCTATCTTTCTTTATTAATTATCACCAAAGTTAGTCTAACTTGTCCACTTTGTACATATGCTGGTGGTAGGATAACAAACTTCCTGTCATGAGGAGATGCAGAAATGAAAAGCTACCGTACTGAAAGCACCCTCCATATCGTTGGTAAAGCCTGGCAGATTCAAGCACTCTTGCGTCAGTGGCAAAAGGAACACGGACCTACCGCCACCATCGCTTCGCTAGCTGTTCCAAAAAAGGTTCAGGTCTAAAGACGAAGGAACGCTGTTCCTGTCTTTAACCTGAACCTTTTTTCAGTATGTTGCAAGTGTATGATACAAGTTTATTTTGTGGTTTCTTGAATCAGAGCTATGACAACTTCAGCAACCTTCACCAGGTCATCAGCCTTGATTTTTTCCTCTGTTGTATGGATGTTCTGGTAGCCCACAGCCAAATTCACCGTTGGAATTCCAAGCCCGTTGAATACATTAGCATCTGAGCCACCACCGGAATGGAAGGTCGGCGTTGCCAGTCCCAGTCCTTGAATTGCACGCTGTGCAACCTGTACAACTTCGTCATGCTCCGTAAAGCTGAATGCCGGATAGATGACTTCACTGCGGAACTCTCCCTGTGCACCAAATTCGCGTGTGGTGGTTTCCAGCGCTTCACGCATATGCTGGATTTGATGATTAACCTTTTCCTGCACAATACTACGTGCCTCTGCACGGATCAATACAAAATCGCATACCACATTCGTCGCGCCGCCGCCCTCGAAACTGCCGATGTTAGCGGTCGTTTCCTTATCAATCCGTCCTAGTTTCATTTTAGAAATGGCTTTAGAAGCGACCTGAATGGCACTAATGCCATCTTCTGGATTTACCCCCGCATGAGCGGACTTCCCAGTTATCTTCATTTCAATACGTGCCTGCGTTGGGGCAGCTATACAAATAGAGCCAACTTCACCATTCGAATCCAAAGCATATCCGAAATCAGAATCTAGCACTTCTGGCTTCATCGCCCGTGCACCCATCAAACCAGATTCCTCGCCAGCCGTAATCACGAACTGGATTTGACCATGGGGAATATTCTGCTCGCGCACGACACGAATCGCCTCGAACAAAGCAGCAATTCCCGCCTTGTCGTCAGAACCCAGAATCGTTGAACCGTCACTACGAATCCAGCCATCCTCACCCAACTGTGGCTTAATGCCTTTACCCGGAGTAACGGTATCCATATGGCAGGTAAAAAATAATTTGGGTGCTTGCTCCACACCTTCCGCTTTCCAGGTGACGATCAGATTGCCTGAACCATGTCCGGTTCTTTCACGAGAATCGTCTTCCATTACTTCCAGCCCGAGTGCATTAAACTTTTCTTTTAGAACACGTGATATTTCCTGCTCATTTTTCGTTTCACTATCCACCTGTACGAGTTCCATAAATTCCTGTACAATTCGGTCTTTTACTACTTTTACTGTCATTAAACTTTCCTCTCTTTCCCGATTACGCTACAATACGGATAGATGTTCTTATCTATGACTTAAACCTATCCTAAAGGAGTTACACATGTCGAACAAAAAATGGGTTCGTTTTTTCGTCTACATTATGCTCGCAGCTATGATTGGTTCTACGCTGTTCATGGTAATTGAGCCGTTTATTATGCCACTATAATAACTATACCGCTCAAGGTATCCGGCTGCTCTAAGGCACTATTGAAGCCTTGAGTGGACGAGCTGTTACGTAAAGCAAACAGGCGGGCTTTCGTGTACATACACAATAGCCCGCCTTACCTTTATTGGAAAGAATGCGTTTGCCATTGCGCAGCAAATGAAAATTGCTGTTCAAAGAACGGTACAATTTCCTTCGCAATCTGCTCCACCGACATAGGCTTCTGTATGCAGTCCTCCAATGATGTCACACCGTATTCCTGAATTCCGCACGGGACAATGCCCTCAAAGCCCTCATGCTGTATCCCTGATTTGATGTTAAAGGCAAAGCCATGGCTGGTTACGAAGCCCCGACGGTGCTTACACTTGTTGAATTTGACGCCAATGGCCGCAATTTTTAGATTCCCGATCCATACCCCCGTATATTCAGGCTTACGGCTTCCCTCAACCCCATAAGATGCCAACAACTGGATGATCACTTCTTCCAGACTTCGAAGGTATCCGTGCAGATTCAGCGCCTCCCGGTTGCCGAGCATAAGTAGAGGATATCCGACAAGCTGCCCCGGCCCATGATATGTAATGTCTCCCCCACGGTCAATCTGAAAGACGCTGATTCCCTGCTCCTTCAGTTGCTCTGGTGTGAGGAGCAAATGTTCAGGATGCCGCTGAGAACCAATCGTGTAGGTCGGTGGATGCTGGAGAAGCATAAGCGTTTCTCTTGCCTCTCCCGCATCCAGCTTTCCCACAATCTCCTTCTGGACATCCCATGCATGGGCATATTCCATCCTATTCGTATAGGTTACATCAAGCGGTCGTCTGTTCACGGCCTATCACTTCCTCTCCGTACATTTCCCCCACTGTTCGGATGATTAGTACAGCTTCGTATCCAAAGTGTAGCCTTCTAGATTTTCTTTAACCCGTTGCAGGAATCGTCCGCAAATCACTCCGTCCAAAATGCGATGATCCAGCGACAAGCACAGATTAGCCATCGAGCGAACCGCAATCATATCATCAATAACCACTGGTCTTTTGACAATGGATTCAAAGGTAAGAATTGCAGCCTGCGGATAGTTAATTACCGGATAAGATAAAATCGAACCAAAGGAGCCTGTGTTGTTTACAGTGAACGTTCCGCCTTGCATGTCGTCCAGTTTGAGCGTGCCTTCCCGGGTTTTACGTGCCAAATCGTCAATTTCACGAGCTAATCCAGCAATATTTTTCTGGTCCGCTTTTTTAATAACAGGAGTAAGAACGGAGTCCTCTGTACCCACGGCTAGCGAAATATTGATATCTCTTTTGACGATAATTTTGTCCACAGCCCACACCGAATTCATGATCGGATATTCTTTGATTGCATTCACGACTGCTTTCATGAGGAAAGCCAGATACGTAATATTAATGCCTTCTTTTTGCTTGAACTCGTTTTTGATCTTGTTGCGGAGCATTACCAGGTTGGTCACATCCACCTCAATCGTCGTCCATGCATGTGGAATTTCGGAAACGCTTTGTCGCATATTGCGAGCAATTGCACTGCGAATGGGTGTAACATCAATAAAATACTCGGATCTGTTATTGTTGCCACCCTCAACTTCGATCACAGGAGCCTTTGGAGCCTCCGTCAAATGAATCCCACTGTTACGAACCGGAATAGCAGGGTCCATATTTTGAATCGGTGTGCTGTGCTGAGTGGCAGACTGCTGTCTTCCTGCAAAAGGAGAGCCTTGTCCTGATGTTGTCGCAGTCGGCTGTCCAGATACTCCAGTGGGAGCAGAACCGCCCTGCTGCACATAATTCAGCACGTCTTTGCGGGTAATTCTTCCCCCCATGCCCGTGCCTGGTACTTGGCTTAAGTCGACATTATGCTCAGCAGCCAGGGTTTGCACCGCTGGGGAAAAACGTCCTCTCATGGACTGGTCCGATCCAGCACTCTGCTGAGATTGTGTTTGTACGGTACTTTGAGATGCTGGTGCAACAGGTGTCGCTCCTGTTGCCGCCGAAGGTGCAGTCGACTTCGTCTGGATACGGCAAATTAACTCGCCTACCGCTACTGTCTGACCTTCCTCTGCCAACAGATCACCCATAATGCCGTCCAATGTGGATGGGATTTCTGCATTCACTTTATCTGTAATAACCTCGCAAATCGGCTCGAATTGCTCTACCGTTTCACCAGGTTGTTTGAGCCATTTGGCAATTGTCGCCGATACGAGCGATTCTGCCAATTGTGGCATGGTCACGTCGTTCCATTGTGTTTGGTCTGACATTTTTTTCAACTCCTTAACATCATAGGAGGGCGCG
The DNA here is from genome assembly GCF_037975315.1 of Paenibacillus sp. FSL P2-0322. Classification (NCBI taxonomy): domain Bacteria; kingdom Bacillati; phylum Bacillota; class Bacilli; order Caryophanales; family Paenibacillaceae; genus Paenibacillus; species Paenibacillus sp. FSL P2-0322. The sequence goes on from NZ_CP150243.1 coordinate 3,595,650, forward strand.
TTTTACCGCTGCCCCCGCTATACTTTTGGAATGCTTTCGTCCAATCTAGCTTTTATTAATACATTGCAAGACGGCGCATGGCTTCCTTAACTTTATCCTTGTTTAACATATAAAACTTCTCCATCGGTGGACTGATCGGCATGGCTGGTACATCAGGAGCACATAGACGCTCAATCGGCGCATCCAGCTCGAACAGACACTCCTCATTAATAATTGCCGATACCTCGGCACCGATGCCGCCCGTTTTGTTGTCCTCATGCACGATTAATACCTTACCTGTATGTCGTGCAGCCTCAATAATGGCTTCGCGGTCCAGCGGTTGGAGTGTGCGCAAATCCACAACATGTGCGGTAATGTCCTCTTCCTTCTCCAATTCCTCAGCAGCCTGCATGACAAAATGCAAAGGCTGGCTATATCCGATGACCGTAATATCGTCACCCTCACGTAATAGATTAGCCTTGCCAATCGGAACGATATAATCATCCTCAGGCACTTCACCCTTGATCAGCTTGTAGGATTTTTTATTTTCAAAAAACAGCACTGGATCAGGGTCACGAATAGCTGCTTTCAACAATCCTTTTGCGTCATAAGGTGTAAATGGAGCAACAATTTTCAAACCCGGCGTACCAAAAAAGATAGATTCTGGACACTGAGAGTGATACAAACCACCAAAGATACCACCACCGATTGGCGCGCGGATTACCACAGGACAGTTCCAATCGTTGTTAGAGCGGTAACGGATTTTAGCTGCTTCACTAATAATCTGATTCGTAGCCGGAAGCATGAAGTCCGAATATTGCATTTCGGCAATCGGCTTCATTCCGTACATGGCTGCACCAATCGCAACCCCGGCAATAGCCGACTCAGCCAATGGCGTATCCATGACACGTTGCTCACCGAATTGGTCCATAAGCCCCTTTGTCGTTGTAAAGACGCCGCCCTTCACCCCGACATCCTCACCTAATACAAAAACCGTTTCATCCTGCTCCATCTCTTCTTTCATGGCAAGACGAATCGCATCAATATATTCCATAATCGCCATCGTTACCGGCCCTCCCCATCGCTATCTGCATACACATGCAGCAGCGTATCTTCGGGCTTTGGAAAAGGCGCATTATCTGCATATTCAATCGCTTCCTTGACTTCGAGCAGCAGCTCAGCCGACAGATCCGCATCCTTGGACTCATCCCAAATGCCGCATTCAATCAAGTAGTTTTTCATACGGGCTACGCCATCCTTGGCCCAGTTCTCATCCACTTCCTCCTTGGTCCGGTAAGCCAGATCATTATCAGAGGTGGAGTGAGGAGACAGACGGTACATCATGGCTTCGATCAGCGTAGGACCTTCACCGCGGACAGCACGTTCCCGTGCTTCCTTCACCGCCGCATATACCGCCAACGCATCATTACCATCGACTCGAATCCCTGGAAAACCATATCCCAAAGCACGGTCGCTTACCTTGCCTGCCAACTGTTTATGAATCGGAACCGATATCGCATATTGATTATTCTCGCACATAATGATGACTGGCAGCTTCTGTACACCAGCAAAGTTACAGCCTTCGTGAAAATCTCCCTGATTGCTGGAGCCTTCCCCAAACGTAACAAACGAAACAAAATCCTTTTTCTGCATTTTGGCAGCCAAAGCTACACCTACTGCATGCGGAACCTGTGTCGTTACTGGGCTGGAGCCTGTCACAATACGCAGCCGTTTACTACCAAAATGTCCTGGCATCTGGCGACCGCCGCTATTGGGATCATCTGCCTTGGCAAATGCCGACAGCATTAGTTCGCGCGGCGTCATTCCTACCGCAAGCACGAATCCATAATCCCGATAATAGGGAAGAAAATAGTCCTTTTCCCGGTCAAGGCCGAAAGCTGCACCTACTTGTGCCGCCTCCTGTCCAATGCCAGAAACGTGGAAATTAATTTTCCCTGCCCGTTGCAGGAGCATGTTGCGCTCGTCAAATCTTCTTGCGAGCAACATATATCTGTACATATCAATAACTTGTCCGTGAGTAAGTCCCAGCTGTTCATGTCTGAAGCCAGCGTCTACAGCGCCTTTAGAACTCATTGAGGCACCTCCTTAAGTGTCAAACATCCTACTTCCAGTACCTAGTACCATCTTGTCTTAAAACCTGGTACTAAACTCTGGCTAACCCCATTATAATCCTTTTCTCCCCAAAAAGAAAAGCACCGATTTATTTGAAACGTTTATATGCCAATCGCCTGTCCATCAACGGCCAACATCGCTTCTCCCAAAATCTCCGACAACGTCGGATGCGGATGAATAAGTTGTCCGACTTCCCATGGCGTAGCATCCAGCAGTTGCGCAAGAGCGGCCTCGCTGATCAGATCCGTCACATGCGTACCGATCATATGTACACCGAGAATATCATTGGTCTTCTCGTCGGCCACTACTTTGACGAAGCCGTCCCGACTGCCGTATACTAGCGATTTTCCGATAGCTTGAAAAGGGAACTTCCCTGTCTTCACCTGATGTCCACGCTCACGGGCTTCTTGCTCCGTTAAGCCGACGCTCGCGGCTTCAGGACGTGTATAAATACACCGCGGAATCAGATGGTTAGGCACACTGTGAAACTCTTCGCCCGCCATATGATGAACCGCCTGCAAACCTTCATGGCTCGCCGCATGCGCCAGTTGTAAGCCGCCGATGCAATCTCCAATGGCGTAAATATGTGGTTCATTCGTCTGCAAATGCTCATTAACCGAGATAAAGCCACGCTCTACGCGGATATCCGTATTTTCCAGCCCGATATTTTCCACATTTGCCTGACGCCCTACAGAAATGAGCAATTTGGAAGCGCTGAGGGTTTCGGTTTCTTCCCCTTTTTGCACCTCAATCTGTACGCCTTCCTCATCTTTGCCGTATGTTTTAGCCAGCACTTGTGAACCCGTCAGCACCTTGACACCACGCTTGGTTAACAAGCGCTGCATTTCACGCGAAACGTCTTCGTCTTCCGTGGGAATAAGTCGATTCGCGGCTTCAACCACCGTAACCTCCACGCCAAAATCATTTAGCATGGAAGCCCACTCTACGCCAATAACACCACCGCCCACGATAATCAGGGATGCTGGTAGCTCCTCCATAGTTAGCGCTTCGTCACTGCTCAGGATAAATTCGCCATCTGGCTCCAGTCCGGACAGCACACGCGGGCGTGATCCCGTTGCGATAATGAGATGTGTAGGAACAATCGTTTCCATCTCACCATTTTCTAGTTCCACAGCAACTGCCCCGCTTTTTGGAGAAAATATAGACGGCCCAATCACGCGTCCCTTACCGCTCAGCACCGTAATTTTATTTTTACGCATCAAAAATTGAACGCCTTGATGCAGTTGCTCCACAACGGCTTCCTTACGCTCCTGAACCTTAGGAAATACAAGCTGTGCTCCCGATGTCTCAATACCGTATTGTGCACTTTCCTTAATCGTCGCATATACTTCCGCACTGCGCAGCAAGGCTTTACTCGGAATGCAACCACGGTGCAGACAGGTTCCGCCAAGCTTGTCCTTTTCGATGATAACCACTTCCTTGCCTAGCTGGGCGGCACGAATGGCTGCTACATACCCCCCGGTTCCTCCACCCAAAATAGCGACATCACAATGTATAGTCATGTTTCTCCTCCATTAACAATTGATTATATATAGCTTATTGTACTCTCTTTATTTCACTGTACAAAATATAGCATTTAGGCATAGGCTACAAAAAAGATAACCCTTTAATCCAGATATCTTTCCATATCATTCATACAGCGCATCTCGTAATTTAGTAGACATCCTTGGACTTTGTGCTGATTTGGCTCGCAGCGCCTTGCGAAATGATTCATTTTGCTTGCGCAGAAAGTTCAGCTCTGTCTCCAGCTCAGTGATGAGTTCTAGAGCTTGCGGGCTGATCAGCCCTTGCTCCAGTAATGCTCCTTTTTTGGCACTATAATCCGTATTTTTTTCGTCCATGCCTTTCACTCTTCCCTTCATTCCACTACGCTTCACCATATCATGCCAGAGGCGGCAGAGCAATGACGACCACATTTACGTTTTAGGAATAGACATACAAAAACATGTCGAAAAACAATATATTTTCTCTAGTCTGTATGCGGCTGGTTATGGTAATCTATAATGGCGTTTTCTTTCGGAGAAGAAGTTTTACAGTGTTATGTACATGTTACAGAGAGGGGAATTCGCTTTGCCTACAGGACGAATTACGATTATTACAGGCCCCATGTTCAGTGAAAAATCCGGCGAATTGATTCGCCGCTGTCAAAAACTAATCCAATACGGGCATCGTAAAGTGGTCGCTTACAAACCCGCTGAAGATAACCGCTATGCCGAGGACGAAATAGTAAGCCGGATCGGATATCGGCTGCCCGCTATCTCTATCCCCAGAAAACTCACAGATGAGCTCGTTCAGCGTATTTTACAAGAAACAAAAGATGCCGACGTGGTTGCCTTTGACGAAGTCCAGTTTTTCAGTCGTCATATTATGTCGCTCGTACAAGAGTTAGCTTATTGCGGCAAGCATGTAATTGCCGATGGGCTGAATCTGGATTATCGGGGCAAGGAGTTCGGCTATGTCGGTGGTCTGCTCGCCATGGCGGATGACATCGAGAAGCTGACTTCCTTTTGCGCTGTATGCGGTAGCTCGGAAGCAGTATTTACGCAACGTATGGTAAATGGTAAACCTTCCACTGTAGGACCTATTGTGATGATCGGTGACTCTGAGGCTTATGAGCCTCGCTGTCGAAATTGCTTTATACCTCCTCATAAAGTGAACTGCGATTAGTAGACAGATAGATCGACAAGCTGCAATATGCCTACGTGAGTACCAGTTACTTTTTTCTTGCATTTTTTTGGAACGATTCGAACCATTGCCCCGTATATCCGGTTAAGCTGTACAAGTTTTTAGTTTTCGTTTGTATATCATGACCATGAGGTTATCTGGGGGGACGGAATAATGAGTTTTTTCAACAAAATCTTAGCAAGCGCAGGAATCGGTTCAGCTAAAGTCGATACACTGGTAGATCAAGCCGTATATGTGCCTGGGGAAGAACTTAGTGGCATCATGCGCATCAAAGGCGGCAAAATTGATCAGGAAATCGGCAAAATTGACATTGAGCTCAAGACTGAATATATCGTGGAGCACGATGATAAAAAAACTACCACCACCTGCTGCATTGCACGGATCAAGGTATCAGATGGCTTTCATCTACAGCAAGGACAGGAGCTTGAAATTCCTTTTTCCTTCAGATTGCCGTTGGAAACTCCTGTTACTCATGCCAAACAGCCCGTCTGGCTGGAAACAGCATTAGATATTGGCATGGCTTTGGACCCAACCGATCGTGATTCACTCAAAATCGAGCCACATCCCTATATGAATACAGTCTTTGAGGCGGTTCACCTGTTGGGCTTCCGATTCCGTTCCTCCACCTGCGAACGTCACCCTAAGCTGGGACGCGGTGTTCCGTACGTACAGGAATTTGAATTTACGCCCGGATCAGAGTATGCACGTGATATCGAGGAGCTGGAGCTGATTATGCAGTTGGAACCCGAGGGTGTGCATGTGCTTGTAGAAGTAGACCGCAGGGGCAGAGGGTTATCTGGTTGGCTGGAGACTGCCTTTGATATGGATGAGCGTCATGCCTGGTTGAGCTTAAGCCGGGAAGAGCTATCCTATGGACCAGATCACATAGCAGATGCGCTTGAGGAATTGATTGACAGGCAAATTAGATAACAATGTAAAGCACAAACAAAAAAACTCCTAACCAATTTACTGCATCGGTTGGGAGTTTTTATTAATTATAAGAATTTTTTAATGATGGTCCTCAATCGTCTGTATAGACTAAAGTGGCAACATATCCTGTCTTTCCGCCTTATGCTTACACTCTTTGCATACCCCATACAGCGATCCATTGTCATCCGCATAGAAGGTTAATTTGTCTTCTTTTTTACAAAAGGAGCATTTTTGCTTGCCTGTGCCCTGGATAGAGTCAGACAGTCCAAACCCAGTTTGCGCCTGAATACCTGCTGCTTTTTCATTCGCGCGTGAACCGGAAGACACTTTAGACTTAGATTCATTTCCTGTGCGGGATTGTCGAGCGGACTTACGAGGACGAAATTCAACGACATTACTGCCCCGCTGTTCATGCACTTGTTTGTTGCTGCTGCGACTACGCCTTGCTTTAACAATCCAACCCAACGCCACCAACAACACGCCGAAGAACACCCAAGTCAGACTATTCCACATGCTCTCATCCCCGCCTTTGCTTTAGAATCAATTGGGTTAATACCACTAGCCCGTTCAATGCGATGACTTAGCCTATAGCTTTATTCATTGAAATTATACCCGTTATACAGCCTCTGTGCTGTTCATCCGATTGTCTACCCATATAAAAAACGTACCCTCCAGTGCAATATCCGACTCGCCTCTAAGCAAGAAATTGAGCATATTAGGTAAATCATCTTTTCCTAAGGAGTACATTGCCCCGTTTTACAAATTGTACATCATCCTTTTGAAAAACGATAATATCCCCCCCATTGAATTCGTTCTCCTTATCAAAATGCTTACCTACTGCCCAATGGTGAGAACAAAAATGTCCCAGATGGCTACATTACTCCCCTTGATAATAAAAATCAATGAATCTTTTCGTCAAAGGATTAAACTTATCAAAGCGTTTGCGATGCGGTAAAAAGCCTGACTTATGTACTTGTTCTGCTAGTGTTTCTACATGTTCAAATCGCTTGAAAAAGGGCAACGCGAAAGTGTAGATATCTTCAATAATCTCTTGGATCACCCGTTCTCTTTCTGCTTCTGTGGACACAAGGTAATCCCTGTTTCCCGTATATTTCTTGGTGAGAGCAATCAGCTCACTGTGAAAACAAGCCCCAGTACTATACTTCTTTTTTATTCTTTTGGATTCTACGATAATATAAACTTTTAATGCACCATATTTCGTCGCACCAAAACAAATTCCAAATATAAATTCCTTGGTTTCTTTTTTCAAAACTTTTCTGCTTTTCAGATATTTAAAATCATTCAAAAACGGTGTAGCTATGATTTTTTCTATCGCTAACTGACGTAGGTCACTTGCTTTAAGTTCAGTCTTATTGTCCATGATGTCACTCCAACCCAAAGAAGTTCCCACCATTATATCATATCTTTCCAATTACAGATTCCTCATATCTCCACCCTTTAATCACAATATATTAATAAAAAAAGAAAAAAGCCGCTCACAATAGAGCAGCTAGTTCCTCTGAAACATAAAAAGCAGTATACGAATTATACTTTGAATTTACCAATTTGCCCTTGCAGATCCTCTGCCATCGTAGACAGGTTTCTTGCAGATGAAGCAATTTCCTCCATGGACGCCAGCTGTTCCTGAGTTGCGGCAGATACGTGTTGTGTCCCTGCTGCGGCTTCCTCAGCAATCGCTGAAATTTGTCTGACAAAACCAACAATCTCATCTGTACTTGCAGACATTTGTTCTGATCCGGCAGAAACCTCTTCAATTTCACTGGCCACTTTATTTACGGTTTCCTGAATGAGTTCAAAGGATGCGCCTGCATTTTGTACAACTTCACGACCTGTCATGACATCCTTCCCGTTAGACGCTACCGCCTCAATAGCATGGGTAGTATCCTTTTGAATCAATCCCACTAGCTCCGTAATTTGTTGAGCTGAATGAGCCGATTGTTCAGCCAACTTGCGAACTTCGCCTGCAACTACAGCAAATCCGCGACCATGTTCTCCTGCACGGGCCGCTTCAATCGCAGCGTTCAAGGCAAGAAGGTTGGTCTGACTAGAAATATTGGTGATAACATCAATGATCTTGCCAATTTCGTCTGAGCGCTCTCCCAATCCAGCCATGAGATCTGCCAATCCATTCATCGAATCATTCACGGCATTCATCTGCGTAACTGCCTGTTGAATCATCTGGTTACCTTCAGCCGATTTATGGGCCGCATCTTGCGCAGATGCGAATACATTTTGCGCGCGGATGGCGATTTGCTCAACACCGATAGACATTTCCTCAATAGCTTGGGACGATTTCGTCACCATATCTACCTGGTCTCCTGTTCCAGTAGCTACTTCTTGCACCGTTTCGGTTATTTGTGCAGAAGCTTGGCTATTTTGCTCTGCGCTGGCCGTCAATTCTTCTGAGGAAGTGGTTACCAACTCAGTCGTCTTACTCACAGATTGAATCAGTTGACGAAGGTTCTCAACCATGACATTGAAGGAATGTGCCAACGTATTGATCTCGTCCTTGCCCTTCACAATGATAGCTTCACTTGTAAGATCACCCGATGCAATACTTTCAGCAGCACGACTGATCCGCAAGATAGGTTTAGAAATAATTTGGGCTATGATGATTGCCATGATCAATGCTAATATAACGGCTGCTATACTCAAAACGATGATCAATTGTCTCCCTGAAATAAAGTTGTCAACAGCTTCTTTCGTAGTCTGTTTAGATCCATCTGCATTCAATTTAATGAGCTGACTGATCATATCGTTTGAACTATACCATAACTTATAGGACTCTTGATGAAGGATGCTTGATTGAGCATAATCATTAGCTTTACCTGCTTCGATCACTTCAGGCAACTTAGCCAAATACTCCGTATAATTTTTGGAGAATTCTTCGTACATTTCGCGTTCTTTAGGGGTAGCAATTAATTTTTCGTATGTTTTGCGGCCGTCCTCGACCTTTTTTAAAACCTTATCATATTCGGCCTGAACCTTCTCCATTTCCTCTGGGTCACGTTCTACAATAATGTTTAATGAAATCCGCTCTACATCAGATACATCACCATTTAGTGTTCCCAGTATGGTCACACTTGGCATCCAATGGCTATCAATTGCCATCGAAGTGTCACCTAGGTTTTTCATTTTTGAGATAGATACTGTACTAATCACGATCAGCAGGATTATTACCGCAAGAAAACCCAATATCAATTTTGTTCGAATGTTAAATTTCATATATTCGCTCCTCAGTTCTCTTTATATTAGATACTATATCGACAAGAAACGACACTTTGTTTATATCAAAATTAAAGAGAATTTCAGAACTGTTTACAAAAGGAAAATTTCCCTTCGTGATGGTTGGTGCAACTGATTCAGGTTTATTTTATAACCTCGTGGAGAGCATTATGTTTTAGAATCCCCAACAATTGTATCGTCATATAGCGAGGGAGATGCTGAAAATCTTTATTCACTTATTCCATCAAACTTATAAGTTCTAAAAAAAGGATACCCAGAAACGGGTATCCCTTTATGTTTTACTTCCTAGCAATCACCATAAATCGTTCTGAATTTGTTCTTATTCCTATTTCGGTTTGATTGTCCACAATAAATTGTTGGAGTATTTGAAAATCAATTTCTTTTTCTCCGAAGTTAGGAATAATTGGAGTGTGTTTCAAGAGGAATATTAAGTCTGCAGGAGTCTGATAATATTCGTTTGCATTGAATTCAAATGACTGTATATCGTTAAAGCCCGCATCACTTAATTCGGTAATATATTTAGCTTTTAACGAGTCTTTCTTAGCACCCCATGCCTGTCCTCTTCCAAACGCTTCTTTAATATTTAATTTGTCGTTTTCGCTTACTTGCTGTGTCAGGAACATACCACCCTTTACTAACACCTTTGCTATTTCTTTTGCATAAAAACATGAATGTCGAGAAGAGGTTACATTAAAGAAGTTCTCAGGAAAATTCAGATTTTCAGCATCCATCTGGAGAAAACGAACATTTGCTATGTCTGATTCAGCAGAATTCTTGGTTGCTGTTTCAATCATTCCGGTGGAATGGTCAATCCCAACTAGAAGTAATGCAGAATCTGCTATTGATAAAATTGCTTCCCCGCCGCCAGTACCGATATCAAGCAATATATCCGACTTCTTGCATGTCTTCGCCACTTCATTGTAGAAGTCCCATTTTACTCCTTTGGAGATACATTTCACATTGCTGAAATCCCATCCGTTGATTTTTCCAACCTTATCATAAAACTCTTTATATTCTATTGAATTCATTTTTCTTCCACCTTCCAATTAAGGATAAAAACTACGAGTTAGCAGACCGATATCATTCAGAATTTTAGTTTTTGTAGCCAAAAGGATAGACTTCTCCCTTGACGGCTGGTACGCGTTTTTTCCAGCCCGGAAACTAAATACCTCGAACAATACGGAATGACATCCGATTCACCTCATTTGAAAGATTGTTTTAATTATATTTCTTATAGAGCTTGTCGATCAAGCAATAGTTCAATAACAATTCCAACTCTCTCCCTTGGTAGAACGACGACTGATAGCAATGAAATGACGATAATTGAAGAAAACTTTAAATTGTCCAGTTGAAATTGAAAATCGTTCATAAAAAATACCGCTCCTTTACTGGTTCTTGGAAGAACCAATAAAAAGGCGGTATTAGTTTTCTACTATTCAGAAGTTTATCGGTAATCTGGGCGGCTGTTTTGGAGATTAGAAGCCATCCCTGCAATTATCATTGATAAACGTCAAACCCCAAAAATCCCTTGCTTCATCAATCATTCTGACTCTTTCAGGACACCTTATTCTCAATCCGCAGCTTATCTGCCACCATCGCTATGAATTCACTATTGGTTGGTTTGGACTTACTGATATTAATGGTGTAACCGAACAGGTGTGAAATGCTGTCGATATTTCCACGGGTCCATGCTACCTCGATAGCATGACGAATGGCGCGTTCTACGCGAGATGCCGTCGTTTTGAACTTTTCGGCGATTGCCGGATATAATGTTTTGGTGATGGCTCCCAAAATTTCGATATTATTGTACACCATCGTAATGGCTTCACGTAAATATTGATAGCCCTTGATGTGAGCTGGTACACCAATTTCATGTATGATGGCTGTGATACTGGCATCCAGGTTTTTCGTCTTACCCATAGGTACTACGTTGGACCGCATGGATGAAATGGTCACCGGACTGCTGCTAACTAACTGCGGTCCCACCAATTGGCGAACACGGTTAGCCAGCACTTCCATGTCAAACGGCTTCAAAATATAATAAGATGCCCCGAGCTGTACGGCCCTTTGTGTAATATTTTCTTGACCGAATGCAGTCAGCATAATGATTTTCGGCTGTGGAGTCAGGTTCATTTCTCTCAAACGCTCCAACACACCGAGACCATCCAGGTGAGGCATAATAATATCTAAAATAAGTACATCAGGTATGTTGCGGGATTCTGCGATGCGTTGGAGCACTTCTTCGCCGTTATAGGCGATTCCTGTAACTTCCATATCCTCCTGATCGGAAATATATTCAGCAAGCAAATTCGTAAATTCCCGGTTGTCATCAGCCAACAATACCTCAATTTTTTGCAATGTACTTCCTCCTCATTGAGTGATATTCCATTGTGATATCTGTTTACAGTATATAAATATTTCTTGTCGGAGTATATGATTTCGACATCGAATTATGAATTCCTTCTGTCGAAAATTATTTTTATTTATTTTTTTTAGAGTTTCTATTATAATTGATTCTTTATCTTGCAATTATGAGTTATTCCCCTGCTTTTCGACAAAAAAATCTTAAGGCCACTAGCTCGCCTTAAGATTAGAAGATGATTTCAAGCTTACGTTATTCTGCATGATTCCTGCATCGCGCAGCATCCATTCGATAAAACAACCGTAACCTGATTTAGGATCATTCACAAATACATGTGTCACAGCCCCGATAAGCTTACCATTTTGGATAATCGGACTACCGCTCATTCCTTGCACGATTCCCCCGGTCTTATCCAGTAGCTTTGGATCTACAATGCGTATCACAAGTCCTTTGGTTGCTGGTTTGTCCTGCTGAGAGATGTGTACAATTTCCGCCTGAAACCGCTGAATTTGTTGACCTTCCAGCACAGTTAAAATTTCTGCCGGTCCTTCTTTTACTTCATTCGCAAGAGCCACTGGAATAGGAGTCGAATACAATCCATATTGCGGCTCATCTGACATTTTCCCAAAGATTCCGAAATTCGTATTTCGTTCAATATTTCCTAATACCCGATGATCTTTGAGAAAATGAGCGCGTTTTTCTCCTGGTTCCCCACTTTGGCTTTTCGCAATTGACGTCACATTGGATTGCACAATCTCTCCGCTCCCCACGACAATAGGGGTTTGGGTATTCATATCGGTAATTACGTGACCCAAGGCCCCGTATACACCCTGGTCCGGTGCGTAAAACGTTAATGTACCTACACCTGCAGCCGAGTCCCTAATATACAACCCAAGCCGCCACGCTTTATCATCTTGATCATATGCTGGTGTTAACTTGGTGGAAATGGTCTGCTCCCCTCGACAAAGCGTGATGTCGAGCGGTTTTTTGTTCTTACCTGCTTCGTCTACTGCCTCAGCAACCCTTGCCAGGCTATTGAGTGGCTTGCCGTTCATGTGTGTAATTCGATCCCCTAGGCGAATCCCTGCTGTTTCACCAGGTGACACCTTACGATCATTACTTTCCTGAATGATATGGTGACCGACGACAAGCACTCCTGAAGATTTTACTTTGACCCCAATCGTCTGCCCCCCCGGGTATACTTTTAAATCGGGGACTACACTTTCTTGGGTTGTCCTCATGCTTTTAGAGCCGAACAAATCCAAAGAAGCTTGTGGAGGCAGCGCTGCTTGCACATACTGAGCGTTACCGATAGAACACATAAGAAAAACAAGCAAAAGACCGAGCAATTTGATCCTGGAGTAAAAATTCAATGGCTGTCACGCTCCCTTTGCTTCTTTCGCTTGACGAGTAAAGGTGGTCGCCAATTGCGTACCTATAAGGTAACCTTGCCCCCAGGCTTTTATAACTGTTAAACATTACGCCAGCCGCTCTTTTCAGGCTTTCTTTCCTTCCGCCAAATTCAGCATTTCCTGTGCGTGATGCAATGTTTTTTCGGTAATTTCCACGCCGCCCAGCATCCGTGCCAATTCCTTGACACGCCCGTCCTCCGTAAGTCCCTCAATTTGAGTCATGGTCCGTCCATCATGAACATTTTTCTCAATAAGGTACTGATGATCTGCCATACATGCCACCTGTGGCAAATGAGTAATGGAAAACACCTGACAAACGGAAGATAAACGATATAGCTTCTCGGCAATGGATTGAGCTGCACGACCACTCACCCCGGTATCCACCTCGTCAAAAATGAGTACTGGAATTTGATCATGACGCGCAAAAATACTTTTCATCGCCAACATGATACGTGATAGCTCACCGCCTGAAGCGATCTTACCAAGTGGACGTAGTGGCTCACCTGGATTGGGGGAAATAAGAAATTCCGCATTATCTATGCCTTGCTTGGTAGGTCTTACCTTCAGACCTTTATACTCATATCCGCGTGGATCTTCAATTGGATCAATACGCACCTTGAGTGACGTTCTTTCCATCTGCAGGTCTTTTAACTCCTGCTCCACTTGCTCTGCAAGCTCTTCAGCACAAATTTCACGTGCTTCTGTAAGCTCTTCCGAAATCTCCAGCAAATCGGAAAGCAACTCATCCCGTTTTGCAATGAGCTGCTCCAGCCGCTCATCTTTATTTTCCAGCAGATCGGTTTCCTGCTCAATACGGCTATAGTATTCCAAAATCTGCTCTATACTATCACCATATTTTCGCTGTAATCCGGTAATTTGATTCAAACGTTGCTCCACTTCATGCAGCTTGCCTGGATTAAATTCAATATCCTCACGATAAGAACGTAATTGGAATGCTGCGTCCTCTAACTGGTAAAAAGCAGACTGAATCTGCTCCGCAATAGGCTGAAGGCTTTTGCTGTCATAGCTTTGGACATCGTTCAATCTGGACAATACGTTATTGATCGTATCCAGCCCACCTCTGCCGCTTAGCAGTTCGTATGCTCCTGATATCCCATCCATCATTTTCTCACTATGGGATAGCTTGACCCGTTCCTCTGCCAATAATTCATCTTCTCCCAATTTCAACTCCGCCGCAGCGATCTCTTCTAATTGAAATCGGTACATATCCAAAAGCTGATAAGCCTTTTGACTGGAGCTTTGCAGTTCTCTTACTTCTTTTTCCGCTTTGACAAAAGCATTGTAACGCTCACGGTAAAGCGTTTTGACTGGACCGATCACCGAATCACCGAACGTATCCAGAAGCGCCAGATGGCGATCTGCACGTAGCAGGCTTTGATGCTCATGTTGCCCGTGGATATTGACGAGCTGCTCACCTACCTCACGCAGCATTGTTAAATTAACCATCTGGCCGTTAATTCGAGAAGAGCTTTTCCCCTGAACCGTAAGTTCGCGACGAATCAGCAAATGCTCCTCCGCATTGGCCTTAATCCCTTGTTCCTCAAGTGTTTTCCAAACTGGATGTTTTACCGGCAGCTCAAACAAGGCTTCCATCTCTGCTTTATCACAACCGTAACGTACTAGATCAGCAGAGCCCCTACCGCCTGCAATCAGCCCAAGCGCATCGATAATAATGGATTTACCAGCACCTGTTTCCCCGCTCAAGACATGAAACCCTTTATAAAAATGAACATCGACGGCCTCTACGACCGCCAAATTCCGTATAGACAAAGTGACCAGCATCGTTCTTTCACCTCTATGATGTACAAATTAAAACGCCTAATATGCGTAGCCATTATAATTAGGAAATGTAGCCCATAAGACGATTCACGATAGCTTCGCTGTTTTCTTCCGATCGGCAAATAATCAAAATGGTGTCATCTCCGCTAATCGTACCCATAATCTCGGACCATTCAATATTGTCCAATAAAGCAGCAATCGAGTTGGCTGTTCCCGGCAGACACTTCATCACAATCAGATTGGTTGTGTAGTCAATATGCAAAAAGTTATCGACCAACGTACGTTTCAGTTTCTGGGCCGGATTGTAGCGCTGATCTGAAGGCATTGAATATTTATATCTGCCATCGTCCATTGGAACCTTGATCAGCAGCAGCTCCTTGATATCACGCGATACGGTCGCCTGTGTGACCTGAAAACCAGCCTTACGCAATGCTTCAACCAGATCATCCTGCGTCTCAATCTCATGTTGTGAAATAATTTCCCTAATTTTAATATGTCGTTGACCCTTCATATAATCCTCCTATGGATTAACCTTCATATTCCTCTTCTTCGAGGTCTTCCACTAATGTAATAAGGCGAATACTTCGCTCGTCCGTATCAACGTACAATACACCCGCGCAACCCGGATAGAGCAACAAATACGGCATGAGCCTGTCCCGTAAATCAGGACCACTCCACTCCATTGGTTTCTTGCGGCGTGACGTTTTGACCATATATGTCGAACCGTTTCGTACAGCCACGTAGTCTATAAACAAACGGCTATACACGGTATGTCCATTCACTTTAAAAGCAAGCGGTATTTTCATTTTCCCACCCACTACTGCATAACCTGCTTCTTCGAGTATATCTATAGCAGGCCCTTCATCCAAATCCTCGTTAATCGGTATTGTCTTTAGCACAAGCGGCCCTGGCTCCTTCAACCAGGCACGCAGGCTATATAAAGCCCATATCCCTAATATCACCCCGATTACAGCGATGATAATCGTATCATATCTTGTGTCCATGGACCGATCACCTCATGGACATATTCTAGGACAAGATGTAAAATTCCTTTTCCTTTGTACATCTCATTATAGGCGAACGTGAGTTCTATAATCAATCCCTCACACCAAAAAGAGGTTCCCTTAAGTTCACAGAACTCATGGAGAACCCCTGAATGTTACTTACGCGATGGACCATTATTAAAAGTCTGCCCTGCTTCCTGAACAGTACGTTCAATTAGTGGTCTGAAATCCATCTTCTCCAGCTGCGATTCTGCAGCAGGAAGCCCATCCAAACGCCAATGCGCTAAAAATTCAATATTGCCTTCTCCACCTGTAATAGGCGAATAAGCCAAACCTTGCAGCGTAAGTCCAAGCTCATGCGCAAACATCAGAATGGTCTGCAACACTTCTTTATGCGTAGCAGGATCACGGACCACACCGGATTTTCCAACCTTTTCGCGTCCAGCTTCGAATTGCGGCTTGATTAGAGCTACAATATCAGCAGGTTGATGCAATAAGGCAAGCAACGGGGGCAAAATAATACGTAATGAAATAAACGAAACGTCAATACTTGCGAAATTCGGGACAGAACCATTCAAATCCGCAGGTGTCATATATCTGAAATTCGTTTTTTCCATTACGCATACTCGTTCATCATTACGAAGCGACCAATCCAGCTGATTATAACCCACATCAATGGCGTATACGTATTCCGCTCCATGCTGAAGTGCACAATCCGTAAAACCTCCAGTGGACGAACCAATATCCAGCATTGTCCTGCCCTTCATATCCAGCTCAAATTGACGAATGGCCTTCTCTAGCTTTAATCCTCCACGGCTTACATACGGATGCACCGAGCCCTTAACTTTAAGCTCGCTGGCGCGTGGTACCTTCATACCCGCTTTCTCTATCCGTTCGCTGTCCGCCAGCACTAGACCAGCCATAATCGCAGCTTTAGCTTTTTCACGGCTTTCAAAAAAGCCTTGTTCTACAAGTAATACATCAATGCGTTCCTTCGGAACAGACATGTTAATCTCCCTTTAGGCAGCCAGGCTGCTCTTGTCATACTTTTTATAAACGTCATGGTCTTCGCTTCAAGTTACCCTATACGGACTGTCCCATGCCATATGCTGGTTCAGCAGCCCATTTACGCAGCTTTAAGCATACATCTTCAATGGTAAGCCCTACTTCAGCACGCTGCTCTTTAATGGAGCCATGCTCCACGAACAGATCGGGAATCCCCATTAGGCGCACTTGCGCCTCTTGGATTTCGGCTTTGGCGTAAAATTCCAGTACAGCGCTACCCAAGCTTCCTGCTTCAGAAGCTTCTTCCAATACGATCAGCTTCGTATGCTGACGAGCCAGCTCACGCAACATATCCTCGTCCAAAGGCTTCAGGAAACGGGCATTCACTACGCCCACTTGCAACCCTTCACGTTTCATCGCCTCCGCAGCCTCTGTCGCCACCTGGAGCATCGGTCCTGATGCAATTACAGCAAAGCCCTCACCCTTACGCAGGAGCTCCCAACTGCCGATGGAAATAGCCTGTAATTCTTTATCCAACGGCACGCCAACCACATTAACACGCGGGTAACGATAAGCAATTGGACCGTCTTCATAATCGAGCGCTGTTTTCATCATATGGCGTAGCTCGTTCTCATCCTTTGGCATCATAAGCACAAGATTCGGGATATGACGTAAGAATGCCACATCAAACACGCCATGATGAGTTTCTCCGTCAGCCCCAACAAAACCTGCACGGTCAATCGCGAACATTACGTTCGCATTATGACGACAGATATCATGCACAATCTGGTCATAAGCACGCTGCATAAAAGTCGAATACACCGCAAACACCGGTTTCAGCCCTTCCATTGCCAACGCAGCACACATGGTAGCTGCATGCTGTTCAGCAATGCCGACGTCAATCATACGGCTAGGAAACTCTTTACTAAACGGTACCAGTCCTGATCCACCAGGCATAGCAGGCGTGACCGCAACGATGCGCTCATCCTGCTCAGCCAGCTCAATCAGCGTTCGGCCGAAAATTTCCGTATACATCGGATTACCTACAGCTTTGAGTACCTGACCCGATTCAATCTTGTAAGGGCTGATTCCGTGCCATTTGTGTGAATCTGCCTCTGCAGGTTTATAGCCCTTGCCCTTGGTGGTTACGACATGCACCAATACAGGGCCAGTGACATTATCAGCCTGCTGGAAGGTTTCGATTAGCTTCGGCAAATCATGCCCGTCCACTGGACCGAGATACGTAAGTCCCAGTTCCTCAAACAGTACACCAGGCACCATCATATATTTAAGACTGTCCTTGACACGGCCAGCCGATTTGGCAAGTTTACCGCCGATCGCGGGTATTTTTTTCAGCAAAACTTCCAGCTCATCTTTTGCTCGCAAATAATGACGGTCCGAGCGGATTTTACTCAAATAATTATGCATGGCCCCCACATTAGGTGCTATGGACATTTCGTTGTCATTCAGAATGACCATTAAATTTTTGCGCTCATGTCCGATATGATTCAACGCTTCGAAGGCCATCCCCCCAGTCAACGCGCCGTCTCCGATCATTGCAATGACTTTATTGTCCTCGCCCTTCAAATCTCGAGCCAAAGCCATTCCCATTGCGGCCGACAGAGAAGTGCTGCTATGACCGGCTTCCCAAACATCATGCTCACTCTCGCTTCTTTTTACAAAACCACAAAGTCCATCACGCTGACGAAGTGTATCAAAACGATCCATTCGCCCTGTCAATATTTTGTGTACGTAGGCTTGGTGCCCAACGTCATAAATCATCTTGTCCTTCGGACTGTTATAGCAATAATGCAGGGCGATCGTGAGCTCAACCACTCCCAGATTCGATGCCAGATGCCCCCCAGTCACGGACAGCTTCTCAATCAAAAAGCTCCTGATTTCCTCGGCCAGAGAAGCCAACTCCTCAACCGACAGTGATTTCAGATCGCCTGGTTGCTTTATGTGTGGAAGCAGCACGCATATCTCCCCGCTTTCCTTCAAGTTTGTGTGTAAAGTTAACAAGTATTATATCACACTTTTTGACTGTGCTTAAACGCAGACAAGTCAAAACAGCTCTAAGGCAACTAATGATCACGCTTCATCAGGTAATCGGCTATCTCCAGCAAACGAGAAGAATCGGGAATACCGCTCTCTGTTATCACTTTTTTAGCAGATGCGGTGAGTTTCTCCACCTGCTGCAAAGATGCGTCCATACCAATGAAATACGGATAGGTAACCTTCTCCTGTTCAACATCACTTTGCGTTTTCTTACCCATTTTGCTCTCATCGCCTATGAGGTCCAGTATATCGTCCTGTATCTGAAAAGCCAGCCCCAAGTCTCGTCCAAAACGGCGAAGCGCCTCTAATTGACTCTTGTCCGCCCCACCAATCCGTCCACCTGCCAAGAGCGAGAAAATAATCAAATCAGCAGTTTTATGAAGATGGATATATTCCAGTTCCTCGATCCCCGTCATTCCTTGCTCGCCTGACATATCGGCAACCTGTCCGCCTACCATGCCCCGCGCGCCACTCATTTCGGACAAATCCTCGACAATGGACAATAGCGCATCGGATGAAACACCGTGACGCCGTCCTGCTTGCACAATGCTGTAAAAGGCATGGGTCAACAAAGCATCACCCGCAAGGACAGCAACCGCCTCGCCGTATACCTTATGATTCGTCAGCTTACCTCGCCGATAATCATCATCATCCATGGCTGGCAAGTCGTCATGAATGAGGGAGTACGTATGTACCATTTCTACCGCACATGCCACTGGCAGCGCAGCTTCCCTACTTCCACCGAATGCTTCAGCAGCAGCGATCACAAGCAGAGGCCGCAGCCGTTTTCCGCCTGCGGTGAGTGAGTAATTCATGGATTCTCGAAGAACAGCGGGAATGTTCCAATCGACCGGGAACTGCTCGATCAGTGCGGATGAAACTACATCCGTCGTCCCGGTCAAATATTCCTTGAACGACGGTCTATTCAAGCCCTTCACCGCCGTTTTCATCCAATCCACCGCCAAAAGGCTTCTTGCGCAAATCTCCATCCTCTTCCACGATCATTTCAATTTTACGTTCAACCTGCTCCAGCTTCTGACTGCAAAGCTGAGACAGCTTCATCCCCCGCTGGAACAAATCAATGGCTTGCTCCAGAGGAACGTCTCCATGCTCCAGTTGTCCGACAATTTCTTCAAGAGCGGCCATAGCCGCTTCAAAATTCAATTCCGTTTCATTCGCCACCGTGCTTCGCGTCCTCCTTCATTCCCCATACTTGGCAGTCCAACTGCCCATCACTTACTTTAATCTTGATGGAATCTCCCGGCTGTACGTCTTTGAGCGACTTAATTAGCCGTTTCTCCTGCTCATCGTATACCAAGCTATAGCCTCGGGCCATGACTTTGAGTGGGCTCAGCGCATCCAGCTGACGAATTCCCGTGTGCAACTGCTGCCGTCCCGTTTTCGTAATAGCACGCATCGCAGACTCCAGCTGACGTTGCGCCATATCCGTCTGCTTGCGTGCCGAACGAATTTGTTCACGCGGATTAAACCGCTCTAGTACCTGACGCATACGTGCGTTCTTTTCTGCGTTCAAACGCGAACGGTTACCCGCTGCGCGAATCAGCCGCTGATGCAGCATGTCCATTCGCTCTGCATGCTGTAGCATATAACGGCGTGGGTGCAGCAGGACTGGCGAACGCTGAAGCCTCGCCAAGCGTTCACGGCTGGTTTCCAGCCGCTGCCGGAGGGCGTTGCGCAACCGTTGCTCACGTTGGAGCAGCTGATCCCGTAGCTCTGCCTGATTAGGCACAGCCAACTCGGCTGCTGCGGTTGGCGTTGCCGCACGCAAGTCAGCCACAAAATCGGCAATAGTAAAATCCGTTTCGTGTCCAACTGCCGAAATAACCGGAATGACCGATGCGTAAATGGCGCGCGCAACCGCTTCCTCATTAAAAGCCCACAGTTCTTCCAACGAGCCACCTCCCCGTCCGACGATCATCACCTGAACCTCTTGCATACGATTCATAGCTTCAATTGCCTTGATTATCGAGGGTGCGGCACCTTTTCCTTGTACGAGCACAGGATACAACACAATTCCAGCCTGCGGGTATCGCCGTTGAAGTGTCGTAATAATATCACGCACAGCCGCTCCGGTCGGTGACGTAATCACGCCAATGGTTGCCGGATGGGCAGGGAGATTACGCTTACGAGCAGTATCAAACAGTCCCTCTGCATCCAGCTTTTGCTTGAGCTGTTCGTAAGCCAGATAAAGGCTTCCTATGCCGTCAGGCTGCATTTGAGTTGCATAAAACTGATATTGTCCATCTCGTTCGTACACGGATACGTTTCCCCGGGCAATAACACGCGTACCTTCTTTCGGTACGAAAGGGAGCCGCTGATTATGGGTTGCAAACATAATCGAACGTATGCGACTCCCCTCATCCTTGAGCGTAAAGTACATGTGACCACTCGAATGATGCGTAAAATTAGAAATTTCCCCGCGTATCCATACATCAGATAGCACCTGATCCGATTCCAGTTTCATCCGGATATAACGATTCAGGTCCTTTATAGAGTAAATACGTTGTTCAGCCACAGGCAGCTGCCCTTATGCCAAACCGTGCGACCGCTTGGCCGCTACAAGCGTATTTTGCATCAGCATCGTAATTGTCATCGGGCCTACTCCGCCGGGAACAGGCGTAATCGGACCAGACACTTGCTTCACGCTCTCAAAATCAACGTCCCCCGCCAACTTTCCGTTCTCCAGACGGTTCATCCCCACATCTATCACTACCGCTCCGGGCTTCACGAACGAAGCATCAATAAAGTTGGCTTTGCCGATCGCAACGACTAAGATATCCGCTTGTCGACTTAGATCCGCGATATTCGCTGTACGGGAGTGGCACATCGTAACCGTAGCATTTTCACGCTGCAACAATAAAGACACTGGCTTGCCTACGATATTACTGCGACCAATAACTACCGCATGTTTACCAGCTATCTCCACTCCAGCACGCTTGATTAACTCAATGACTCCAGCAGGAGTACAAGGCAATAGACTATCGTCACCGATGACCAAATTTCCTACGTTCACCGGATGAAATCCATCCACATCCTTCTCCACTGCAATCGCGTCAATGACAGCTTTTTCATGAATATGCTTTGGCAACGGCAGTTGTACCAAAATTCCATGGATAGTACTTTGATGGTTCAGCTTGTCCACCAGTTCCAGCAATGCTTCCTGCGAAGTATCTGCTGTTAACCGGTGAACCTCTGAGTAATAGCCGAGATCATGGCATGCCTTTTCCTTGTTTTTAACATATACCTGCGAAGCGGGATCTTCGCCTACCAATACAACAGCCAGTCCCGGCTGAAACCGGTGCTCTTTCAGACGAATGACCTCTTGCTGAATGCTTGCGCGAATATCCTGAGAGATTTGTTTACCATCAATGATCGGTGCTGACATGTTTATCCACTCTCCAACCTGATTCAGTAGTCTCTACTTAAAAACGTGCTTTCAATTGCTCCAGTTCTTGAATCACTCGTCCCAGTACACCATTAACAAATTTACCGGATTCCTCGGTACCAAAGTGCTTCGACAATTCAATCGCTTCATTAACAGCTACCTTAGCTGGAACATCCTCACGGAAAATCATCTCATATGCCGCAAGTCTCAAAATTTGACGATCTACACGTGAAAGTCTGCTGATCTGCCAGCCTTTAAGATAATCCACCAACAGCCCATCAATGGCTTCCTTGTGCTCCCACGTACCCCGCACATGCTCCAAAACATACGCTCTTAAAACTGCCGCGTTTTTAACGACAACTTCCGCTTCGTTTTCCTCAGCGGCTTCCTGAAGCAACATGTCCACGGCTGCTGCCGCATCCACTTCATTCATTTCCATATGGTACATACTCTGTACCGCTAATTCCCTCGCCAGACGTCTTTTCATGCCCTGCCTCCTACGCTTGCCTATATCTATTTTTCATTCTAACCAATTTCCACAAAAAAACCTGTGAACGCATCCTCCAAAACGTTGGGCGCAAAGAAGCTACAGCTCTATTTTGGAGAACACGTATCACAGGGTTCATTTAAAAGGACGCCAACGCTGCGACAACCAATCGCCCCATTCCTTCCAAGGGAGGAATGAACCAAGCGCTGAATCGCTACGTCTTCCTAGCGTATATCCGATGAACACCATCAATGCAAAGAACAACATATTCCAAAAGCCTGCCCACAAATAAATAAAACCGAAAAAAATACCAGCCGTGATCCCCATGATCCGGCCCTTGTAACTTCCCCATATTTCTTTCCAGGGCATCAGGGAAAATCACCTCTATTCCACACGACTCTTAAAGCTGGGTGACTGAGAAACATTAGCGATGTACACCGACACATTGGACACAGGAATTCCTGTAATTTCTTCCACATGATCGTGTACCCCCTTTTGTACCTCGGAGGTTAACACCGGAATGGAGCTTTCCCCGTCTACAACCGCCCGAATCGTAATATCAAGTCCCGATTCCAACACGCGAACGCGTGCTTTCAAATCCTGCATCCCGCGAAATCGGGAAGCTGCTTTGAGGCACAAATTTTCAATGGTGTCCACTGAAATCTGAATGTCACCATATTCCGTTCGTTGATCAATAGAATGCTGTACGGTTTGGTTCCGTCGAATAGAGATATAAAAAAAACGAAGACTCAATAACAACAGAACCCCTGCAATAATCAGGCTGGTAAACCACACCACTCGCTCATCCTCAATACTTAAAACATACGGAATGGCCCCGCTCAGGAGGAGGATGGCGAGAATGGAAATAATTCCGATACTTAAGCTGTACAAGAACAGCAGAAGTCTGTCCATAACTTTAGCCACGAAACGCACAGCCTCCTTAAATTAGAGTAAACCCTCGACCCATAAGGGTCGGGGGTTTGTACAAAGTATCGCTCTATTTAACCCGTCCGGCGCCCAGCACTTCCGGCTCTTCTACTTTTTCGGCACTTTTGAATTGAACATCATGAATTTGCACGTTCACTTCAACAACGTTAAGACCTGTCATGTTCTCAATCGAACGCTTAACATTATGCTGAATAGCAGCAGCCACCTCAGGCAGACGGTTACCGTACTCAATAATGACGGAGACGTCTACAGCAGCTTCACGCTGTCCGACTTCCACTTTTACACCTTTAGATAAATTTTTGCGGCCTAGCAATTCGGCAAACCCACCAGCAAATCCGCCACTCATTCCCGCAACGCCCGGTACCTCAACGGTAGCCAGTCCGGCAATGACTTCAATAACTTCTGGGGCAATTTGAATCTCCCCAATTTCTGTACGTTCGAATTCGGTTGGCACTGTGCTCATACCTTCAACACCTTTCGGTCAAAATAAGTTTCATTCCAGCTTTGGATTTCAAAGCAGACATGCTCACTTATTATCCATACTATATCATTTGGCGTTCATTATGACAAACTGAGGAAATATACCGATTAAACTTCGTTTTCCTCCAAAAATTTAATATCAAAATCGCCTTTAATAAAGGTAGGATGCTCTAGCAAGCGCTGATGAAAAGAAATCGTTGTGGGTATGCCCTCAATAGCAAACTCAGACAAAGCCCGCTTCATTTTGGCAATTGCATCTTGCCGTGTAGGTGCCCACACAATCAGCTTGGCGATCATAGAGTCATAATAAGGAGGAATGCTATAACCTGGATATGCTGCGCTGTCTACCCGTACTCCAGGACCGCCTGGAGGCAGATAAAATCCGATTTTACCCGGTGCAGGCATAAAATTACGATCCGGATCCTCAGCGTTAATACGGCACTCTATCGCCCAGCCATTGATGGTGACTTCTTCCTGCGTAAAGGAAAGCGGATGTCCTTCAGCGACAGAAATCATTTCCTTAATCAGGTCTACACCAGTAATCATTTCTGTTACTGGATGTTCTACCTGAATACGTGTATTCATTTCCATGAAATAGAAATTATTGTCCGGGCCAAGCAAAAATTCGAGAGTACCTGCACCAGAGTATTGAACGGCCAAAGCTGCACGAACAGCTGCCTGACCCATTTCTTCACGAACATCCTGCGATAGTACAGGACATGGTGCTTCCTCCAATAACTTCTGACGACGACGCTGCACAGAGCAGTCCCGTTCGCCCAAATGGGCAACATTACCATGCTTGTCCGCTATGATCTGTATTTCCACATGTTTCATACCGGTCAAATATTTTTCCAGGTACACACCCGCATTGCCAAATGCTTTTTGCGCCTCCTGCTGAGCAGTAGTGATTTGCTGAATGAGGTTATCCTCATCTTCGGCGATACGAATACCTTTACCTCCGCCACCTGCTGTGGCCTTGATAATTACCGGATATCCGATATCACGTGCGATGATGATCGCATCCTGCAAATCCTCAACCAGCCCGTCTGAACCCGGAATAACCGGAACTCCGGCATCCTTCATGGTCTGCTTGGCTACGGCCTTATCTCCCATTTTGTTAATGGCTTCAGGAGAAGGACCAATAAACGTAATATTACACGATTCGCAAATTTCAGCGAAGTCTGCGTTTTCCGCCAAAAATCCGTAACCTGGATGAATGGCATCACATTCAGTCAATGTAGCAACGCTCATCAGATTCGTAAAATTAAGGTAGCTGTCCTTAGATAGCGTCGGTCCGATACAGTAAGCCTCATCTGCGAGACGCACATGTAACGAATCCTTGTCAGCTTCCGAATATACGGCAACTGTCGAAATATTCATTTCGCGGCAAGCGCGAATGATACGAACCGCAATTTCTCCACGATTCGCAATCAATACTTTTTGAAATGTCATGACTTTATCCTCCCTGGGAGTAGTCTTGCCGAACCCTCAAAAGAGGGTTCAAACAAGCTTTTTACTCCGGTTTCACAAGGAACAATGGCTGGCCATACTCGACCAACTGTCCGTTTTCGGCCAAAATTTCCACAATTTCGCCCTTCACTTCAGCTTCCAGCTCGTTCATCAGCTTCATCGCTTCAATGATACATACCGTTGTTTTTTCGCCCACTTTGCTGCCGATACTCACATACGGAGCCGTATCCGGAGATGAAGAACTATAGAAAGTGCCTACCATCGGAGATACGATTTTATGTAGATTGCTTGCATATTCCCTCGGTTCCCCAGCAAGTCCAACATCGGACTGTACTTGTGGATTTGGAATAACAGCTTGTGGTGCCACTGCATAAGCAGGTGTTGCCACAGGAGCCTGTACCGTAACGATCTCGCTTTTGCCCGGTTTCCGGATCAACAGGCGAGTTCCTTCATTTTCAATTTCAAGCTCATGCACAGACGTTTCATCCACCAGCTTGATCAATTCCTTAATCTCGCTTAATTTAAACATCTCTATTAATCACTCCTTCAGCATTTTGCCGGTTGCTGATAACATTGTTGAAACAGCTTTATGTATTATATCACAATCATTAAAAATAGAAAGAGCCCGGAATAATGCAGAAATCCGGGCTTTTTCGCGTTTTTTGTCTTATTGTGTAACATACTGGACACTGATCTTATCCTGCGTTACATTCAGTTCCTTCATGACTTTATCGACAATTGTTACCGCTTGCTTAGCATCCAATTTTTCACTCAGAACCACTACTTTGTATTTATCAGCATCTTCCTCACGGACGACCGCATTGGCGAACTGCTGCTGAAGCTCTTCTTCAATTCCAGTAATTTTAGCCTGTTTATCTTCAAGTACATGTAATTCCTTTTGAGCCTCCGCAGCTTTCTTTGGTGTGCTGTCGTTCATTGCGGTAGTCAGTTCATCATTTTTCTTCTGATTTTCCACATCCCGTTCCAGCAAATAGTTGTCAATCACTGCTGCTGCTGTAGGTTGGGCAGCTTGATCGGTTGCCACTTGATCCAGTACCTGCTGGTCGGTTTTGGCTGTAGAGGTTGCTTTGTCGTCACTTTGTGCTGTCGCGTCCGTCTTCGTCGCAGTTGTGTTTTGATCGGATGTCGCCGGTTCAGTAGTAGGGGCAGCTGCCGTATCTTTATCGCCTTTTGAGTTTTCCGTTGCTGGGTCAGTTGTGGAAGCTGTATCCGATTTTGTGGAAGTTGCTGATGCTCCATCAGTTACTTCGCCATTCGTCACTACTTCATTTACCTTCAGTTCGTTCAATTGTTCCTCTGCCTTCGTCGTTGCTTCCTGTGCGGCATCCTGCTTAACCTTGCTCACTTGCTCACTATCGGCTACTGGTGGATTTGCAGGGCTCGAGTCCTCCGTAAACAAATAATACGCAGACAGCACGACCATTAAACTCAGCATGGACACCAGCCAAACGGTTTGTCTTTTATTATTCATGTTCCGTCCTCCATATTCATTAATGGTTTAAAATATAAACTTCTTTGTTCCTCAATTCCATATTATCCCTGCTTGCGCGGTACGACTGAAATTTTGTAGGAAGGTACATTTAGTCCCTTCTGTACAGCATCGACAATTAGCTGCTTCACTGTAGGGTTTTCTGCCCCCATAGCCACAACAAGCACTCCCCTCACCTGCGGTTTTACTTTTTTTGTCACAATCGGGGTGTGCTGACCACCTGATGACTCATAGGTGACAATCTCGCCATCACGTGTATATTGAGTAGTGTGCCGTTGTCCACCATTGGCGTCCGTCTCGTTGTTCTCTTCCTGCATATCTTTTACATTGCGTTGAACGATAACTTCTTCGGTGGAATCTACCGTAACCATGACATCGACGGTTCCTACGCCAACAATTTGCTCCAGCATCTGTTTCATATTGTCCTCAAAAACCTTCTCGATCCCGGCAAAGGAACTTTCTTCACCTGTTGTTGTCTCTAACGTAGGCTCATTTTTCATCACGCCAGGCGGCTCACGCCCTACGTTTTCTGGATCGACCTTTTTCACATTAACGAATGAATTAAAAAGCATGATCGCTACACCGATAAGGCCAAGAATAAGCAGCCAACGAAATGAGTTGAATCTTTTCGCCCCATCCGCCCCTCCACCCAGCCATCGCTCCAGCTTTTTCAGCCATTTGCTCATTTCTGCTCACCTCCTGTTACCATTCATGTGTTCCATCCTGCGAAGAAACCACCTGAACATTTTTGCTGTCTATCCCCCATTTTTCACGTAGAAGTCCTGTAATTAAGCCAAAAGCTTTCGTATCCGTTGGCTTTCCGTCCTCAGCAGTTTTATCAGGATTACGATCATCTTCTCGCGTTCCTTCATTAAAATCTGAAGTTTTTGTATGTGTCGGCTCCACACGAATATTCACTGTCTTTTCGGCCACAGGCTCCACCATAATCGGCTTAGCATCTGCACCAGGCGAGACGTCTGTGTTTTTCTTTTCTTTTTCTGGCTGCTGCTCCGCCAATTTGACCACTACCGACTGGACACCCGTTCCTGCCTCCAGCCCCGATTCCTTCTGTTGAATCTTTGCAAGGGTAACCTGGACCGACTGAATTGCTAACCCAGTATACTGTTCCAATTGTCCTTTCATTTCCTTAGCTACCTCTTTGCCAGCCCATTGCATGGAGCTTTGTTCTTGCTGTTGCTTTAACTGGCTGCCTTTTGCCAAAATCTCCTCCAATGTCGGTTCCCTCTTGCCTGTCTCAGCCTGACGTTGAAGATCCAATGCTCGCCCTAAAACCTCGGAGGGGCTGCTGCTCAGTAAGCGCACGACCGGAGACAGCAACGTCAGCAGAATAAGCAGGCTGAGAACGAGTTTGACATACCTTTCCATAGATCGGCTCGGTAAGATCATATCGACAAAAGAAGCCAGCAACACGATTAGCACCAGTTCCTTAAGCCAACTCCCCAGCCAGGTCACGTCACTCCCCTCCCCCCTTGTTGGTTTACGTGCATTGGTTCACCTCATCATGACCGTCATATTTCCTGCTGCGAGCATGATTGTAATCGCAAGGAAGGACATTAAACCCACTGCCGCCAGTGCCGCGAAAACATAAATCATGCTCTTGCCGATCGCATCGAGACATTCCACGATAGGCGTATCACCCAAAGGCTGCATGATCGCTGCTGTCACTTTATAAATGAGAGCCAGTGTCAGAATCTTGAGAGCAGGAAATGCGCACAGGAACAAAATAATAATGACTCCTACCAGACCAATGGCATTTTTAACGAGCAGCGAAGCCGAAATGACTGTATCTGTCGCATCTGCCAACGCCTTGCCGACCACCGGAACAAAGCTACCTGTAATATATTTGGCTGTGCGGATCGTTAATCCGTCAGTAACTGACGATGTCAAGCCTTGTACCGAAATGACTCCTAGAAATATGGTCAGCAACACTCCCAGCACTGCTACTCCAGCGTTCCGCAACAGGTCGGCTAGCTGGGTCAGTTTGTATTTGCCTGTCAGCGAGTTGACCAAGTAGAGCACAGCCGAGAAAAACAGTAGCGGGAAAACCAGCGTATGAATGACTGTTCCGACTGTGTTGATCATAAATACAATCAGCGGGTGGGTCACCGAAACTGTTACGACGTTACCCATCGAGGCTAACATGGTAAACAACAAAGGCAACATTGCCATCATGAAGTGAATCATACTATCAATCGCTTCTTTGGCATAACCAATCGCTACACTAAAGCTATTAATCGCCAGAATGATAATGACCATGTATACGATAGCGTAGGCCACTTTGCTGACCTGTTTGCTTTCAAAAGCACTTTGCAGCGTTTCCAGCACCATACTCATAATGCTGAGCATGACGATGGTGACGAGCAACTTGGCATTTACCCGGATTTCATGGATGAAAAAATCAGCTATAGCGCTCAATACACCCTTTATGCTGAACCCTTCACCTCCTGGAAGCAGCATGTCCATGAAGGAAGGCGTTTTCTGATCAGGGAAAAATCCGCCGTATTGCTGCATGAGCCCGTCCCAATAATGTTCTACTTCATCTTTGGGCATTTGCTCCGCCTGCTGTCTGATCCATTCGTTTGTCGGTGTATCTGCAAAGAGGACCGCAGCTGAGGCACACCAGAGACATAGCAGCAACATTGCAATTACTTTGAGATTCGGCATGCCCCCTAGCCTTTTCATGGCATCACCCCCTCAGGCGGGCATCAGCTTCAGAATGGTATCAATAATAATGCTGATAATCGGGATTGCGAGCACCATAATGAGTACCTTTCCGGTAAGCTCAATTTTGGAAGCAATCCCGTCTTGTCCTGCATCCCGAACGATTTGCGCTCCAAATTCAGCAATATAAGCGATACCGATTATTTTCAATACGGTTTTAAAATAGATCATATCCATGCCTGAAGACCGGGCCAGTCGCTCCAGTACAGCAACCACAGATCCGATCTTGCCAATCAGCAGCAAAAAAATGACGATTCCCGCAGCTGTTGCAATCAAAAAGGCAAACATCGGCTTCTGTTCCTTAATGACTAAAATGAGGACTGTGGCAATGAGGGCGAAGCCCACCACCTGAATGATTTCCATGTGTCCACCTACTGAAAAAGAAAGATAGATTTGATCTCTTGCAGAAGGTTATCCAGCATTCGCACCACCATGAACAGGACCACGACGAAACCAATGACCGTTACCCAGTGGGCCATGTCTTCTTTGCCCATTTGCTTTAATACGGTATGAATCATAGCGATAATAATGCCAATTCCAGCAATCTGGAAAATTGCGTTCACTTCTAAATTCATTCGAGCACCCCGCTAATAGATCAAAATGACGATCAATGCTCCGATCAGCAGTCCTAGGCTCCTGCTCATACGCTCGTACCTCACCTGATCTGCCTGCGCCTGCGCTTCCTCATGGGATAACTGTTGGATGGTCAGCGCAATGTGCTTGATCTGGTCTTCACGGTCGCTGGTTCCAAGACTGTAAGCAAGCTGCCGCATCGCTTCCTTCTCGGCTTGCTTCATAGAGGAACGGTTCCACGAGTCTTCAATAGCTTTATGCAAGCTTTCTCTGGCAGTCAGGCCAAAAGAGGGGTGCATCCAGCGTGAGGCTTGCTGAAACAGAGTGCGCAGCGGCTCTCGCAAGGGCTCTCCTGTCTTGGCGAAAGCATCTGGTAGCGGAGACACCCCGTAGGAAACCTCGGTGGTCAATCTTTGCAGCGCAAGAATCAACTCCCTGATTTGCCGCGGCCTCATCGCAAACTGTCTTGCCCGCTGCCAGCCTGCCAGCGTAGCGGCCAGTATAACCAAGGCTGCACCTAGCAGCTTAAGCATAGGAGATGCCCCCATTCTGCCCTTCTCCAGGCAGTGTAAGCCTGCGCTGCTTGGCATCTGCCAGCCGGAATGAGACGCCCCGGCTCGTCCGCTCCAGCATGACGTAGAGTTGAAACAGCTCTTGTCCTGTAGTTAATCCAGCAAACGCAGACCGGGTCGCCATTTCAGCCACATCGCGGCCATGTGCGGAAGCAATGACTGCAATGCCTGCATGAAGCGCTTCGCGCACCGCCTCCGCATCTTCCGGTCGTCCGATTTCATCAACAATGAGGACATCCGGTGACATCGAGCGGATCATCATCATCATGCCTTCTGCTTTCGGACATCCGTCCAATACATCGGTGCGAGGCCCGACATCAAAACCGGGGATACCTTTGTGACTACCAGCGATCTCAGAGCGTTCGTCTATAATGCCTACCTTGAGTCCATTCCGTCGCCCCCCGTTGCTTTCCATCCCTCCGTAACTGAGTTGCCGAGCCAAGTCCCTAAGCAGTGTCGTTTTGCCATGCTGAGGAGGGGACAAAATGAGGGTGTGCCGGATTCTCCCGGACATTCGATCTGCTACATAAGGCAATATCCGATCAGCTATGCCGGGAATTGCACGAGCAATTCTTACATTAAAGCTGCTTATATCCCTCAAATGCTCCACTCGTCCTCGGTTGAGCACGGTTCTCCCTGCCAAGCCAATACGATGACCGCCAGGGATCGTAATAAACCCTTTACGAAGCTCCTCTTCCATGGTATACAGGGAATGATTGCTGATAAAATCCAGCAGTCGGTGGGCATCCTCACGGTCAGGCTTATAGGCTTCCACATGGTTCAAAGTCAGCCGACCAGCAGACGTTACAAAATGATGATCACCATTTGCATTAATTTCCAACGGCCTTCCTTCCCTGACCCGGATTTCTTCCAGTTGCTTAAATACCGTTTCTGGAAGCCTTCCGAGTATACCGTGCAACGGTTCGGGAAATAACTCCAGCCATTCCATACCGATGCCGCCCCCTCACAGTTGTCCTTTTTCTTTAAGACAAGTCTATGGTTGACTCTCGCTTTTTATGCCGAAAATATATTGAAAACCTAGGCAAACTTTTGCTAACTCCTATCAACACTCAACAGACCTTTCTCCCGCTTGTTTAAGCACCATTCTCTAATTCGCACAAATAAAAAAGGGCCTCTCAAAGCCTTGTCAGCTAAGGGATACCCTTGGGTAGAAAAGATAGATTCAGCAAAAAAAGAGGCTGCCCCTCAGTCTAACTCTCACTGATGGAACAACCTCTTAACCTACTGCTGTATTCTATGATTTATCAAACTATAAATAGAGGGCCTGTATCAACCTTTACCTATCATAAGCATCGTTCACATTAGACATATTCAGTGTCTAGATCTCACGTTGCAGTTATTAACGACGGTCCTGCGGTCCACCCACAAACGCTTGCTCCTCGGTGTCCAGGTTATAAGCTGTATGCAACGCCTGAATAACCTCATGAAGTTTACCCGCTTCAATTACACACGATACTTTGATCTCAGATGTGCTTACCATTTTAATGCTAACGCCTTGCTCTGCCAGTACGGCAAACATTTGCGCAGCAACACCCGGATGACTAACCATTCCTGCACCTACAATGGACACCTTCACCAGGTTTTCCTCAGACGTTACTTCACGGTACGGAAGCTCTCCACGAATACCTTCCAGCGTCTTCAGTGCTGCTTCACGATCCGTCAGAGCTACTGTAAAGGAGAAATCCGCTTTACCAGCTTCAACCCCGCTTTGTACAATAATGTCTACATCAATTTTGGCTGCCGCCAGTGTTCCAAATACTTTCGCCAGTACACCGGGGATATCGGCGACGCCCAAAATACTGATTCTTGCTACATTTTTATCATATGCAATCCCACTGACTACAACGCCTTGTTCCATTACTGCATCCTCCTTTACGACCGTTCCTTCATTATGGTTAAAACTGGACCGCACAATCAGCGGTACCCGGTTATGTTTGGCATATTCTACCGCACGAGGATGCAATACAGCTGCACCCAGATTAGCTAATTCCAGCATTTCATCATAAGAAATTTCTTTTAGCTTACGAGCAACCTTCACGATCCGTGGATCTGTTGAATATATGCCGTCCACATCCGTGTAAATTTCACAGGCGTCCGCTTGAATTGCCGCCGCCAGCGCAACCGCCGTCGTATCAGATCCACCACGTCCCAGCGTCGTAATGTCTCCCTCTGCAGACATCCCTTGGAAACCAGCTACAACAACGATCTTGTTGCTGCTCAGTGCATCCAGCACACGCTGAGGTTGAATATCCGTAATCCGTGCTCGACCAAAGTCAGATTCAGTACGGAAACCAGCCTGCCATCCCGTAAACGATACCGCTTCATGACCCAACTGCTGAATAGCCATCGACAACAAGGCGATTGAAATTTGTTCACCTGTCGTCATCAACATATCCAGCTCACGTGCAGGCAACTCCTCATTCAACAATTTGGCCTGGTCAATCAGTTCGTCTGTCGTGTCTCCCATTGCGGAAACGACCACTACACATTGATGCCCTTCACTCTGTTTCTCCACAACGCGTTTTGCCACGCGTTTCATGCGCTCCGTGTCACCGACGGAACTGCCTCCGAATTTCATGACATACAATGACAACGATATTCACTCCCTCAGACTCAACAGTATGTAACCTTGAGATGGCACCAAACGACTTGAACGTGACATCCTGCGGCATAACTTTAGTACAGTATAATACGAAAGTGCTGTACGGAGCCATTGTTTTTTAATATTAGTGCTTATAAAAATATCCCCTGCCCTTAACAAGGACAGAGGAAATCTAAAAGCTGCAAAATTTATGCGCGGGAAATGTATTTACCATCGCGTGTATCAATCAGCAATACGTCGTCCTGGTTGATAAACAATGGAACCTGAACGTTCAGTCCTGTTTCAACTTTTGCATTTTTAGTAGCACCTGTAGCGGTGTTACCTTTAATACCCGGCTCAGTGTCAATAACCT
This sequence comes from Paenibacillus sp. FSL P2-0322, assembly GCF_037975315.1. Classification (NCBI taxonomy): domain Bacteria; kingdom Bacillati; phylum Bacillota; class Bacilli; order Caryophanales; family Paenibacillaceae; genus Paenibacillus; species Paenibacillus sp. FSL P2-0322. The sequence goes on from NZ_CP150243.1 coordinate 3,629,469, forward strand.
TCAGCTCTACGCTGTTAGGCAGGTTAATCCCGAGAATTTCACCATTATAGCTAATGATGTTTACATTCATGTTTTCTTGCAGGAAGTTAAGTTCCCATTTCAGTTGATCGCTGGAAAGTGTGAATTGATCGTAGGTTTCGTTATCCATGAATGTATGCTCGTCTGCGCTCGCATAGAGGTAAGACACACCACGGTTTTCAATTTGCGCGCGGCCGATCGTTTCACCCGCACGGAATGTACGTTCAACAGTGTTGCCGTTACGCAGGTTTTTAAGCTTGGAGCGCACGAATGCCGCACCTTTACCCGGTTTTACGTGTTGGAAATCCAGCACCGTAAAAATATCTCCGTCTACCTCGACGGTCAATCCTGTTTTGAAATCATTAACGTTAATCACTAAAATACCCCTCCTACAGGACTGTTATCGTTATTAAACGACTGTAAATTCTTTGCTCGAATGTGTTAATACCTTGATGCCGCTATCTGTAATAACGATATCATCCTCGATCCGTACACCGCCCAATCCAGGCACATAAATACCTGGCTCGACCGTTACCACCATACCCGGCTCCAGAATATCATCGCTTGCCTTAGACAGGCGTGTTGATTCATGTACTTCCAGACCCAGACCATGACCTGTGCTGTGACCGAAATTGTCTCCATAGCCATGGCCAGCAATAATATCCCGGGTCAGTGCATCCGCTTCACGGCCTGTCATGCCCGGCTTAATATGTTCGAGTGCGTGAAGCTGCGCCTTAAGCACAATATCGTAGATCTCACGCAACTGAGGCGCTAAATCCCCTTGTGTAGCCACTGTACGTGTCAAATCGGAGCAGTAGCCATCCAGCAACGCACCAAAATCAAACGTAATTAGCTCGCCTGCTTGTACTAACTTAGCACTGGCTACGCCATGAGGCAATGCCGAACGAACCCCGGAAGCCACAATTGTGTCAAATGAAGAGGATGTAGCTCCCTGCTTGCGCATGAAGAATTCCATTTCCAGATCCAGCTCACGCTCGCTGACACCCGGCTTGATGTAAGGTAAAATGTGTGCAAATGTAGCATCTGCCAAATCCGCTGCCCGCTGCATCACTTCCAGCTCTTCTGCATCCTTGTACACCCGTAGCTTCTCCACAATGCCCGACACCGGAACCAGTGAAATAGGTGACAAATCTTCGCTATAAGCTTTATGCGTCGCAACAGTTACAGCGTCTTGCTCGAAGCCTGTTTCGCTGATCTGATGGGAAGACAGCAATTCTTTCACCGTTTCCATGACCTGTGCAGCGTGCTGCACCACCGTGAAGCCTTCGGCTTGTTCGGTCGCTTGCGTCATATAGCGAAAGTCAGTCAGCAAATAGCTATGGGATTCCGTAATCAGCACATAACCCGCCGAACCTGTGAAGCCTGTCAAATATCGACGATTGACAGGGCTAGTAATCAGCATAGCCCGCAGATTATGCTCGCCCAGCGCCTGCCGCAGCTTTAACACCCGGTCATTCTTCATCTTTCATTCCGCTCCCCTCTGTCAAATAACCAAATGCTATTTTAACACAGGGGATAGGCGCTTGAGAAGTTTTTGTTACGTTCAGCCCTCAGCTTTCTCAGGCTCGCGCTTTCTTTCATCCGTATACTCGACAGCAACGGTATATCCGATAAATAGTCCCCACAGTATAAACACACAAATTTCTGTATATAAGGAATTCCATGTTAACCGATCAGGAGCATTCATCATTCCTAGCTTAGGACCTGTTAATACAAATAAAACAACCCACCAAATCAGACCATACACAATTCCGGGTAAAGGACCCTTAAATCTGCGCAGCAACAGAGTGTACACCAGTGAAGCTACGACGGATAATCCAATAAAAAAAAGTAGCCCTACCAGATGTCCCGCCATCGTGTTCATAAACGAATGCTTGAAAAAAGGCTCCGCGAGAAAGCCAGGCGCTACTACCGTAAAGTGCAACTTATAAAACAGCCAGCGTAGCAATCCCCAGAGCAAACCCGCAAAAAAACCCAACTCAAGTGCAAAAGGAATGAGAGGCGTATGTATTTTGCCTGACTGCTGCCTGCCTCTACCACTGTCGTTATGATGACGTTGATCCTGAGATCCGCGAGACTGCTCCTGTTCATGTCCTATCTTGGGTATAGAGTAGGTTTCACTCATGTTGTTTAATCCCCTTTCAATATGCAAACTTTTCCCATCGTAAAGACAATTGCAATCGGAAATGCATGTACGTCCATCGGATTCTGCATTCCATTTTGCTAGGTAGTATGCTCCAAGGGGGAATAGTTTAACAATGAACAGGAATGCTGAATAATGGCAGCTTTCCAATTGAGGGTACGGACTCGTTTTTTACATTGACAAAATTTCAATCCTCTATCATAATATAATGATGAAAATGATAATCATTATCATTTCCTAAAAACATATATACGGGAGAACGCTTCTATGAAAAAGGGATTAATCGGGATTTTATTGTTAATGGTTTTTACGCTCACTCTGGCAGGTTGCGGAGCAGCCGACAAAGCATCGGATAAAGATCAGACAGCCACGTCGGGTAGCAAACCGACTGACACAGCGACTGGTCCTGTGACGGTAAAGCATAATCGTGGTGAGGTCACGCTCAACAAGCCCGCACAGCGTGTCGTAGTGCTGGAATGGACATTTACAGAGGATTTGATTGCGCTGGGCGTTCAGCCGGTTGGTAATGCAGACAATGCCAACTACAAGGTATACGTGACACCGGAGGCGGCTCTCGATAGTAGCGTGGTCGATGTCGGCACGCGTAACGAGCCGAATCTGGAAGCGATTGCTGCATTGAAGCCGGATCTGATCATTTCAAATGTTGATGGAAATGAGGCTATCTATGAGCAACTCAAGGCCATCGCTCCAACGATCGAATATAATCTGAACGATGGTAACGGCTACGATCATGATAAAATGGTAGAAATTTTTAATAGCATCGCAGGTGCTCTTGGAAAAGAAGACAAAGCTAAGCAGGTGCTTGCCGAACTGGATCAGCATTATGCTGAAGCCAAAGAAAAGCTCACCGCTGCTGGCAAGTCGGATTATCATTATATACTGACACAGGCTTTCACTTCGCAAAATGCGGCCAGCCTTCGTATGTTTTCAGATAACTCAGTCGTCGTGGCAACACTGGCGAAGATCGGCATGATTAACGATTGGAAACCGAGCAAAGTTGAACAGTATGGCTTTTCAACCGTAGGCATTGAAGCTCTGTCTGCCGTTCAGGACAGCAACTTTATCTATATTGTTCAGCCGGACGATAATGTTTTCGGCGCACCCATGAAAAATAATTCGGTCTGGAACGGTCTGAATTTCGTTAAAGAAAAACGTACCTATTCACTGAGCGGTACGACATGGACATTTGGCGGCCCTCTCTCTTCAAAAGGGCTGGTTGACCAGGTTGTCGAGGCAATTTCGCAATAGGTTGTTTCCGAATATTCATTCGGTTTTATAATGAGTAGCATTTATGTGAGCAGTCCGAGCTCCATAAATGCTTTTTTTATAAGCCTGTGGCATGAGCTTTCTCCACGATAAGAATTTCTACCTTCTCCTTTAAAAGCAGAATCTTAGCTTGGAGCGGCCTAATTACTACACTCAGTTTCATCTAACTAGATATTCCCTTCCAAATTCGATACAATATACAAAAAAGCATGTATTAAGAGAGGTGAGACGGTTGTCACAAGCATCCAAGCCTGTAAGCTACGGCGGTCAGGCAGTCATTGAAGGTGTCATGTTCGGCGGCAAGCGTGTCAATGTCACGGCAGTTCGCCGCAAAACTGGCGAAATCACATATTTGGAAGTACCACGCAAGGAGCAATCCTGGGTATCCAAATTCCGCAGAATTCCTTTATTGCGGGGGATTGTAAGCATCATCGACTCCAGCGCCAAGGGTACCAAGCATTTGAACTATTCAGCCGATGCGTATGCTGATGATGAAGTAGATCCGGAAGAACGCGCTGAGCAAAAGAAAAAAGAAGAATCTCGCTGGAGTCTGAGTATGATGATCGGTGTGGCGGCGGTCGGTATTTTGTCATTCCTGTTTGGCAAAATTGTATTGACACTCGTTCCGGTTATTGTAGAGAATTTCCTATTCGGTAGCTTGTTTCACAGCCAAATTTTGCATAACCTCGCAGAAGGAGCTATTAAGCTGATTCTGCTACTGGCTTATTTGTGGGGTATTTCCCAAACTCCGTTAATTAAGCGACTGTTTCAATATCACGGCGCAGAGCATAAAGTAATTACAGCATTCGAAGCAGGGGAAGAACTAACCCCGGCCAATGTACAAAAATACAGCCGTCTGCATTACCGCTGCGGTAGTAGCTTTATTATGCTGACCGTGATCATCGGAGTACTTGTCTATTCCCTATTTACCTACGATAATCTGTGGGAGCGCATGGGGCAACGGCTTCTACTGCTTCCGATCGTACTGGGGCTTTCTTTTGAATTTCTCAAGCTGACCAATGCTCTTCGTGAAATTCCGGTACTTCGTTATTTAGGTTACCCCGGTCTGTGGCTGCAACTACTTACCACCAAAGAACCGACTGATGATCAAGTGGAGGTATCCATTGCCTCATTTAAGCGTATGCTTGAATTGGATGCTGAGTTGGAAAACGTACCTGTAAAGGAGACCTTCAACAGTCCGGTCCTTGATCCTGTGAAAGGATGAGTGAATAATGAACAGACATGCCGTTATTTTCTGGCTTACCCTTGCTTTGGGTGCATATGGGATTGTGGATATGCTATGGAGAGGAAGCTGGGGCTTTATCATGAGTTTACTAATTCCCGTCCTTGTTTTTGCAGTTATATTTCTGCTATACAAATACCTGCCAGGGCAACACAATCGTACTCCCAAAATCAAACCCTCTGTGCGCACCATGGCCAAAACAGCCAACGCACGTAAGCAGCAGACTACAGGCAAGCGCAAAGCGTATCCTTTTCATGTAATTGAAGGTTCCAAGGGCAAAAATGAAGAAGAACAACCTAAATATCATTAATGATAATCATCCTTTAAAATGTAGCACAAAGGAGCCATCACCCGCGTATTCAAATATGACCGGGAAGAGGCTCCTTTTTTACACCCTTTTAAATTAACTTTAACTGCGAGTTAGTGTTTATTTCATAGCGTACATGGTATCCTTCATCAATTGGTACTTGCTATACTGCTGCTGGTAAGAAGTGATGCTCCATTTGTGGAAAAAAGCATCCCCTGCCTGCACACCGGAAGCATACAACAAATCACTTTGCTCTGTAGAAATGTTAAATTGTGCAGTGCGGATACCCAATGTTGGAATTTTAATCGTCCGATACCGATTCTCCTGCTCAATATATCGTTCATCGTGTGCTGATAGCATGGTATCAAAAATAGCCTGCAGCATGGTCAATGGACCCCGTATATAAGAAACTTTGGTCTCCGTCCCCGTTTTGCCCACCATTTGAAACCCTACCGTTGGAATCGTTTTGGCCTCACGTTCATTTACAGGCTCATCAAAAAGCCACAACGGCAAATTGCTTAGTAAAGCCCCATCAACTACAAATACAAATTGCTGAGAAAAAGTCTTTCCCTTGGCAAGTGCAGAATCAAGCCTTAACATAACGGGATCAAAAAAATAAGGGATACTTGTGCTCATCCGAATGGCTTTAGCTACCTCCAGTGAAGAGGGATTGATACCAAAACGTTTGATATCCTCAGGAAGCACCAGAATGCGTCCATTCGTGATATCTGATGCAATAATGCGCAGTTTGCCAGGAGGTAAATCCGCGAACGTACGCACTCCCTTAGCTCGTAACAGCTCACGTACCCAGTGCTCCAGTGCCTCCCCTGAGTAGAGCCCTTTTTTAAGAAAGATACGAGCTGCTGGTCCAACCCACTTAATATTGAACACTGGAGAACGTCGTAACAACTTGACCAAGGGGGTTTTCTCAATTACGGCTTTCATTTCATCCGCAGAGTATCCCGCAGCCAATAAAGCAGCTACAATAGCACCTGATGATGTACCTGCCAAACGATTGAATACAATTCCATGCTCCTCCGCAGCCTTAACTGCACCCGCCAGCGAAATTCCCTTAACCCCTCCACCCTGGAACACAGCATTGATCAGCATAGATCAAAAAACCTCCGTTCTCTTGGGAGTAAGCAGTTCTACTGCTTATGTATGAGAACGGAGGCCCAAATAGAACCTATATGATCCAATTTATATCACATTTGATAATAATTTTGAAGAAGCTGAATGAGTCCGTATGGATTTTTACGCAGATGCTGTGCACTAAAGTAAATATCCCCTTTGACCTGTTTATAATCTTCGTTCAGTTCAAGCTGCTTAATTAGCTCTTGAGCCGTTTGCCAGCCCTTTTCAGGGGTGCCGATCTTATAAGGAGAATGACCGATATACAGCTTAACATCTGAGTTTTTGACCTCATTGGACCACCATGCGACAAGCTTGTCATATCCCGCCGCTGGGAAACCGATACTCCAGTAAATTTGTGGAGCTACATAATCAATCCATTCTTTGTTAATCCAGGTTCTTACATCCGCAAACGTCGTATCATACGCTGTAACGCCTGCCTTCGTGTCTGAACCCGTTAAGTCCTGAGATTTGTTACGCCATACCCCAAAAGGACTAATTCCGAATTGAACTTTAGACTTGCTGGCATGAATGCTTTTGCCCAAATCGCGAACAAAACTGTTCACATTATCTCTCCGCCAGTCGCCCTTGTTAGAGATTTTGTTGGCATTATATGCTTTAAAGGTCGCATCATCATCAAAAGTCCCGCTGTAAGGATAAAAATAATCGTCCAAATGGACGCCGTCAATATCATATCCGCTCACGACCTCCATAATCGCCGCAATGACATGCTGACGTGCAGCCGGAATTCCTGGATTGATGTACAATTGGCTACCATTCTTAACAATCCAGTCCGGATGTTGATTAGCCACATGATTTGCAGCCAAACCGCTGGTTGTTCCTGTAGAATTCGCACGGAACGGATTAAACCAGGCATGGAATTCCATCCCTCGCTTATGCGATTCGCTAATCATAAATTTCAAGGGATCGTAGCCTGGATTTTTACCTTGGGTGTTGGTCAAATACTTGCTCCATGGTACAAGACTCGATGGATAGAGCGCATCACCGCTGGCACGAACCTGAACAAATACCGCATTGATGCCCATCCCCTGCAAATCATCGAGCATTTTAGTAAACTCCTGCTTTTGCTTCTCTGAGCTGCTTCGGGCAGCGGAAGAAGGCCAATCTCCGTTAATGGTAGAAATCCATGCTCCACGCATGGAAGTTGAAGCCTTTACCTGAACAACATTTGCCTGTGAAGAACTTGAACCGTCCTCACTAGTAGACGTTGACGGTGAAGTGACAACCGCCTGCTCATCATCGATGGCTCCCTGATCTGTACTTACACTGTCCTGATTGCCAGATGCAGGCGTATCTGATATAGAGCCGCTGCTTCCTGCAGAAGTGTTCCCGCCAGTAGAGACACCTTCCTTACCACTGCTTAACGTAATAACTCGCTCTGAAGCTTGCCAATCCACTTTTAATCCCAACTCTTCCCCAACAAAACGCAGAGGCACCATGACTCTTCCGCTTGTCATACGGGCAGATGCATCCAGTCGAACTGACTTGCCATTCACAGTAGCGCTTTGTGCACCGTTCTCCATAGATATATTTTTGTTCTGTGCTTTAATCGTTACCGTACCGGACGATTCCGACCAGTTGACCTGAGCGCCCAATCCCTCACTAATCACTCGCAAAGGAACCATCGTAACATTGGCTCCCTGTACAATATACGGTGACGCGTCACTTTGCAGGGACTGTCCGTCCAATATAATTTCAATATTACCAGTTGGAGCTGCTTGAACTCCAGGAACGATGGCAGTCTGCACTGCTAAGAGTAGGCCAGCAGCCAATGCCACTATTTTCTTTCGATTCATATTATTACAATCCTCCGCTAACCCTGTTAATTTTAACCCCTATCTTGTCCTGCTATATAATGGATAGACGCTAATAACCGGATATTTGTTGCGGTCGGGACAAATAAAAAAGCATCGTCCGTAAGGACAGATGCTTTTAGGAATCTCCACTCAATTCCTTGTGTATGTCATGAAGCTGGCGCAAGCGATCTTCATCCCGACGAAAATACTCAACCAATGTTTCGATACGGGTGATGGAATCCCAGCTCAAATGATGCTCAATACCTTCCACATCTTTATATATCAGGTCCTTGTCAACCCCAATCATATCCAGAAATTGCTCTAATAACTGATGGCGATCAACCAACCGTTTGCCGACCTTTTTCCCTTTCGGTGTCAAAATCAGTCCCCGATATTTCTCATATACAAGATAATCGTCCTTATCCAACTTCTGAATCATTTTGGTGACGGACGAAGGATGCACCTCTAACCCCTCTGCGATATCCGAGACACGAGCATAACCCTTCTCATCAATCAGTTGGTAAATGCGTTCCAAATAATCTTCCATGCTTGGCGTTGGCACTTGTTTCCCTCTTTTCTGTTATTGAACGGGCGCTTACCGCCTTCATTTCCTGCGTTAAACCTACTATGTAATGATACATGTTATCATTGCCCATTGGCAAGTCTCATCCCTCCACTCACAGCTATTGCCACGATTTGTTCAATTTAAGCGGGACACACTAATATCGTCGTCCCTGTATCGTTTATTTCTGCGGCAATATGTTAAAGTTGGACACCAGAGCACTGTGGATTTATTTCGAAAGGAGCGTTAGTCATGTCTACGCTTGAGCGTACTCCTGTCCAAACCAGAGGAACCAAGCCATTTTTGCCTGATCTGGTGTTTTTTGAGCCAGACGCACTGAATTATCCTAAGGGCCAGCGTATTATGGATTGGGTTAAAGCCAAGGATATTCCGTATCGGATGACTACCTCTCACAACCGAATTACCAATTTACCAGGTGAAACTGAAGTTGAAAAGTACCGAATGGCAAAAAAAACTTTGGTTGTCGGTATCCGTAAAACGTTAACTTTTGACCAATCCAAGCCCTCTGCCGAATACGCCATCCCCATTTCGACTGGTTGTATGGGGCACTGTCACTACTGTTATTTACAAACAACCTTGGGAGCAAAGCCGTATATTCGTGTATATGTCAACACTGACGATATCTTATCAGCAGCTAAAGCTTATATCGAGGAGCGTGCGCCTGAAATTACCCGTTTTGAAGCAGCTTGCACCTCCGATCCAGTTGGTTTGGAGCATATCACCGGAACGCTTGGAGACTTGATTCGTTTCATGGCAGATGAAGAATTTGGTCGTCTGCGTTTTGTTACTAAATATCATCATGTTGATCCATTACTGGATATTAAACATAATGGTCATACTCGCATCCGCTTTAGCATTAATTCCGATTATGTTATTAAACAGTTTGAACCTGCAACTTCACGCTTCGAGGAACGTATTGAAGCCGCTGGCAAAATCGCACGAGCCGGTTATCCACTGGGGTTCATCATCGCACCCATCATCTGGTATGACGGCTGGGAAGAAGGTTACGGCGAGTTGCTGCGAAAATTGGGAGAAACCTTGCCACAGCATGCTACAAAAGATTTGACGTTCGAATTAATTCAGCATCGCTTCACCAAAACATCCAAAGCTGTCATCGAGAAACGTTATCCGAAAACCAAGCTGGAGATGGACATAGAGAAACGCAAGAAAAAATGGGGCCGCTGGGGACAAAACAAATATGTTTATCCCGATGAACAGCAAAATGCACTGCGAGAGTTTATCACAGAGCGCATTTTTGAACATTTCCCTTTAAGTCGTATTGAATATTTCACATAACTAGCATCCAATCTGGGGTAATCCGTTGTAAAAATAGCGTTACATGGGTCATATGATCCGTTACCAGTAAAATGCCCGTAATAACTAGTAGTATGCCACCTGTCTTGATGAGGATGGAGGTATAGCGAGAGGATAGTCGAACAGAGCCTACCAGCAAAGCTAATACAAAAAATGGAATCGCAAAGCCAAGCGCATAGCCTGTAATCAGTTTGAACCAAATGTGATGCTCTACTGCCGCCAAAGCGATAATAGCTGTTAGCATGGGACCGATACAGGGCGACCAGCCTGCCGCAAATCCAATTCCGATTACAAAGGAACCGGCGTACCCGGCAGGCTTCCATGTCCAGCGAAGCTTATGCTCCCTCATTAGAATCAAAGGACGCACCACACCAAGAGATACCAGCCCCATTAGTAAAATAAGTGATCCCGCTACCATTCTTAGCGTGTCCCCATAATTGGCAAACCATTCTCCAAGCAACCCGACACTTGCACCCAGTGAATAGAAAACGACCGAAAAGCCCAATACAAAAGCAAGCGTATGTCCCATCGTACGATAACGAACCTCAGCCTTGTGCCGTCCTTCAGCCAGTTCACGCGCAGACATCCCTGTCATATACGATAAATAAGATGGATACAGCGGTAAACAACACGGTGAAAAAAAAGAAACCAGTCCGGCTATGATCGCCAACCCAGCGTTGATATTTGTCATCATCATTTCCTCCCACCTGTCTTAAGTGAACACAAGCAAACAAGCCCTGCCTACTAAAACATACGTATAACGGGAGCAAAATATGATGCAAGCCAAAAAGCGCATGCCCAGGAAGAATAATTCCTGGACATACGCTCTTTTATTTTTACATAGCGTTCTACTTTACAACCGCACCATTCGGCATACCTTCCGGTACGGTGGCCAGCGTAAGCTGATCTCCATGTGATGCTGCCAAAATCATACCTTGCGACAGCTCTCCCCGAAGTTTTACTGGCTTCAGATTGGTCACACAGATCACCTTGCGCCCAATGATATCTTCAGGTGTATAAAACTTCGCAATCCCTGATACTACTTGCCGCTGCTCATAACCAAGGTCAAGCTGGAGCTTCAATAGTTTATCGGCCTTCTTCACAGGCTCGCAGGCGACGACCTGAGCAACGCGCAGTTCCACCTTGGCAAAATCCTCAATGCCAATCTCTTCCTTTGCCTCCGGTGCTTCCTGACTCGTCTCAGATGCATTCTGCGGTTGAGCTTGTGTCGTAGCTTCCTCCGGCTTCTTACCTCCAGTCATCGCTTCCACGATAAAAGCAACCTCTTGCTCTGAATCCAGACGCGGGAAGATCGGATTACCTTTGACTAGCTGCGTTCCTTCCGGAATACGACCGAACTGTTTGCCGCTATCCCATGTAGTCAACTCACCTTGGCTAATACCGAGCTGCTCCCAAATTTTATGAGGAGCACGGGTTAAGAATGGCTGGAGTAAGATGGAAGCGATGCGCAAGCTTTCTACCAAATGCAACATAACAGATGACAATTCGCGACGTTTTGCCTCATCCTTAGCCAAATTCCATGGTTGCGTCTCGTCAATATACTTGTTGCTACGGCTAATAAATTGGCTAATCGCCGTTAATGCCACGGAAAACTCCATGTTTTCCATGGCTTCTTCTACTTTACTATAAGTCGATGTTGCCATGTCTTCCAAAGCTCCGTCGAATGCTGTTACATTCGCTTCATAAGCTGGAACCTTACCATCAAAATATTTATCTACCATCGCCACGGTACGATTCAACAAGTTGCCCAGATCATTTGCCAAATCCGAATTAACTCGATCTACAAAACTTTCTGGTGTAAATGTTCCGTCTGCCCCAAAAGGCACTTCGCGCAGTAAGTAGTATCGTAGTTGGTCCAGACCATAACGGTCAATCAACGTCACTGGGTCTACAACATTGCCTTTAGATTTCGACATTTTACCGTCTTTCATGAGCAGCCAACCATGTGCAAATACTTTTTTAGGCAACGGAAGATCCAGCGCCATCAGCATGATCGGCCAATATATCGTGTGGAACCGTACAATCTCTTTACCTACGATATGCACATTTGCAGGCCAGAATTTATCATACAGCTCGGTATTGGAAGAGCCATAACCCAAGGCTGTGATGTAGTTGGAAAGTGCATCAATCCACACATACACGACATGCTTCGGATCCCCCTTCACCTTAATGCCCCAATCGAAGGTAGTACGGGATACAGCCAAATCCTCCAGACCCGGCTTGATGAAGTTATTGATCATCTCTTTTTTACGTGATTCCGGCTGGATAAACTGCGGATTCTCTTCATAAAATTGCAGCAACCGATCAGCATACTTGCTCATACGGAAAAAGTAACACTCTTCCTTGACCAGTTCTACAGGGTGTCCACTATCCGGGCTTTTTCCTCCAGCCACATTGCCTTCGGCGTCCTTCACCACGTCAACCAGCTGAGTTTCTGTGTAGTACGTCTCGTCAGGGATGCTGTACCAGCCTTCGTATTCTCCCTTGTAAATATCGCCTTGCTTCAGCAAACGATCAAAAATTTCTTGTACAACAGCCTTATGACGTTCCTCCGTAGTACGGATAAAATCGTCATTGGAAATGTCGAGCTTCCGCCACAGTTCTTGAATACCTGCCACAATATCATCTACGAAACGTTGCGGCGTTTTGCCTACTGCACTTGCTTTCTGCTCAATCTTCTGACCATGCTCATCCGTTCCTGTCAAATAGCGCACTTCATAACCGCGTAGCCGCTTGTAACGGGCCATTGCATCTCCCGCAACCGTCGTGTAAGCATGACCTATATGTAGCTTGTCGCTCGGATAATAGATCGGTGTCGTAATGTAAAATGTGTTCTCATTGGACATGTGTGTTGCCTCCTGTTTTGTTCACGGCAGCTATAAGACCTGCTGACATGATGGTACTCCAATTCATGTATTTGGCACAAATTGGGCACAAAAAAGACCCCCGCCCCTATGGGACGAGAGTCACCTCACGCGTTACCACCCAATTTTCCTGTATCCTCGCAGACTACAGGCTTCACCGGTCACATCTGACCGCCCATTAACGCTGGAACACGCCTCCCCCTTACGATTGCCTCCCAAGCACTAATAATTGTGGCAAATACGCTCGAAAAAGGTTCCTCCAGGACCATATTCAGGCTTCGCTCCAGACCGGTTTGCAGCTAACCCCGGCTCTCTGTACTGGGCGTTTTACCCTACTCATCCCTTCGCAGGAAAACAATATTAACCAAAATATAACCAAATCCGCATAGCGCTGTCAAGTCAGACCCTTTTCAGAGTGGGTAGCCAAACGATCTTCGCTAGACCTATCTGTTCCCTTTTTTGCAGGAGGGACCAAATCTACGCCGCCCGGATGAAAGGGATGGCACTTGGCTATACGCTTAGCAGCAAGCCATGAACCTTTGAGCGCACCATGCATCTCTACCGCCTCCAACGCGTACGCCGAACACGTTGGATAGAATCGGCAGGTAGCCGGCTTTAACGGTGAAATATAGGAACGATAAAACTTAATCGGAGCCTGTACCACTCTGCGTGTGGTGATTTTCATTTCAGTAGCCCCCGTGGCTGTGAGTGTGACTGCTCGTCTGTCTGAATCCCCCATCCGAATTACTGTCAGTATGCCCATTCTTCTGTTGACAATCTTTGCAATAACCAAAAATTTCAAACTTGTGCTCGACGATTTGGAATTGATCCGTTGTATCCGTCATTTGCATTGGGCAAAAAGAAATCGGTAATGTTTTCTGACAGCTCAAGCAAATCATATGGTGATGGTGATGATGCTCATTACAGCTCACCTTGAACTTCATTCCATCCTCAAAAGATACCTGTTCCAGTACACCCAATTCCTGCATTACACGCAGATTACGATAAACCGTATCAAAACTAAGTCCACTGTACTTCTTACCCATATATTCATAAACGTCTTTGGGGGACAGATACCCTTCATTCTCGGAAAATAACGTGGCCAACGTCTTGCGCTGATCTGTAATACGCAGCCCCTGAGCGGACATTGTTGCAATAATTTCATCCTTTGTCAGCATGCGTTTCACCCTCCCCTGTCTGTAGTTTCAGGTTTTCTGATGCAGGCTTAGGCTTGCATCTATTTATTATACCACGATTAAAGTCAATATTATAAGAGATATTCGTATCTATACATAAGAAAAAGACGCTCTCCGGCGCTACGATTAAATTCGCAGCAGGAGAACGCCTATATTCTGCAAGTGACATCGACTTTTAAACGGTGAATGACGAGACCCAAGGTCTAAGCCGGTAAACAGCACCGGTTAATTCATATTAATTTTTAATAGCTGGTAAAGGCATGACTACTACGGAAACTGGCAAGTTACTTCCTGCAGCAGCAGTGAAATACATCTCTACACTTTCCTCGATATGCCCTGTGCGATACAGCACACTCATCTCATTTGGAGCCCATACCGCGCCGTTCGTCGGGATACCCACAACCTGATTGTTTACCATCGCATAGCCGGAATATTCGCCCCCACGCGGGTTGAACGTAATCAGTGAATACGGCGCTACATGATCCAATTTAACTTTATATACAACACCAAAATTACCGGCATTGGAAGCAGAAGAGCCGTCCAGACCGTCCGTACCAATCAGGTTCGGGTCTACCTTATTATCACCAAGAACGATACGTTGAGCTGTTTTACCAACCTCTTCGGTATAATTGAGCGAGATATCAGCATTAGCGTACGTTCCACGGTTGTGAATACCGTCCTTAGGCAGTTTTGCCAGAGTAGGCATCACGGTCAACGGATCTACATTTGCATCTAACACAATAACCGTGTATTGAATAGGTTGATCCGTATATAAATCGGATAACAGAGAAATGACCTGTTTTTGCTTGATTTTTTGTGCATTCAAATCCTCTAAAATAATGCGATTTTCGCCAGGATTTAGAACTGTGCTAGAACGCTTGCTTCCATCCTGCATGGATTGAAAATATCGTTGAATCGAGACTTTACCCGCAGCCGTGGCAAATTCAGATGGTCCAGCAAAACCGGAATTTTCGACATTTATATTGGCAGGAGTGATATTGTTGTTGGTCGCAATCACGTACATCTTCACATCTCTACCCGTTTCATTGACATGATGGACGAGTATGCGCGTGCTGCCTGATCCGGTTTCTTGATACACGATACCATCCTGGAACACACGTTCTGGGCTGTTAGCACGGATCAAAAGACGCGGTGAAGAAGTACTTGTCACTGGAATAGTAGCCATGGTAGGCACCTGACTGCCGTCTACTGTATATTTATCACCATATGGTGTGAAGATTTTATTGAAATCATCTTCGTTGTACAGCAGTTCATTTGTAATTTTAATCGTTTCACTTTTGGTACCTGTTGCGCCGTGCTTATCAGTTACGGTGAGCGTAATTGTTACATCACCTGGTTGGAAGAAGGCAAGTTTCTTATTCTCCCAATCACGCTTAGTGATAGCATTCTCATCATCTGTACTCAGGTCGGTAATGGTGATTTTCTCGCCCATCTTGTACTCTTTTTTATCAGTTGTAAACAGAGCCACTGGCGGCTGATTTGGTGGTCTTACTGTAATTGTAACTGAGTAAGGATCACTCCAGTTCCCAGCAGAGTCAAGAACAGAATAGGTAACTACATATGTACCCGGCTCCTGAAATACGTCCTGCTTACCTTCCCAACGTTGGTTTACAATCGGAAGACCTGTAGGAGAAGATTCCTTCGTCAAATACGTAACTTGGGTTTCGCCCGCATAGATATCTTTTTGCTGAACCGTGAAGGAAGCTTTAGGTTTCTGATTCAAATCCATGATAACTTGTTTAGTCGTATTATTCACAGTATAAGGAATATTTAAGGCCTGTGTAATCGAGGTCAATGGCACCATAAATACGTTCTTTTGCTGAAAAGCCGGTCCCTTCATTTGTCTGGCTTCACCGTTAACCGTATAAACCTTGCTGTCTGTTTTGAAGCGCATGACATTTGTTCCTTGTGTGATTACGGTTTCTTTGGTGGCAGTGTCATAACTAAACTGCAATCCGACACGGCTGACAAGAGAACGGATAGCTACATAGGAAACTCCGTCCTTAACAGTCATCGGCTGAGTTGCTGTGTACACCTGTCCGTTTTGTTCCATTTTCGCGCTGTTTAAGTACAAAATCAATTGATTAGCACCCATGGATGTTGGAGCTCCACCAGGATTGGTGATCGTTCCGTCTCCACCGTATACATCATTGGAAACGTTCGATCCGTTGGTTGTATCCGTAGGCAGGCCAGTCAATGGATCATTGGAAACGCCTGTGTTATTAGGTGTAACCGTGTCATTTTGTGTGCTAGTTCCATCTTGATCTCCGATGCTATTCTGAACGCCTGAATCAGCAACATTGGCCTGAGCCTGCTGTGCGCTAACCGAATCGGTGGATTGAACGGTTGTTGATGCTGCTTCTGCTCCTACAGGGGCTACTGCGGCCACCTGAGCCACCGCAAGGGCGGTGAGCATGGTCCATTTCTTGAAATTCATTGTCTGTCTCCTTCTATCACCAAATTATTATCATTCCCGTAAAAAGTCATACTATTAGACGCGTCAGTTGTTAAAAAGTTTCTGGAAATTTTGCTGATCATGAAAAAAAGGGAACTTTCTCCTGTGACTGCAAAAAATTCAACAACAAAAAACCGCCGCCCATCTGACCTGATGTGGCGGCGGCTTCATTACTAGGAAATAGCTTTTGAACCATTTACATTATGATGGACGACAGACAGCATTCTTTCCTGCAGTCTCCAGACGACCCTCTTCAATGAGTCGGTAAGCACGTTGAACTTCTTCATCTGTAGGAGATGGAACTCCCTCCAACGGATACTCCTTACCAAGCATTTCCCACTTGTAAACACCCATTTGATGGTAAGGTAATATTTCGAATTTCTCGACTCCGTTCAACGTTCCGATAAACCGTCCCAAATTCAATAAATCTTGCTCGTCATCATGAATACCCGGTACAAATACGTGTCTAATCCACATTTTGCGCCCTTGCTCAGACAACCAGCGAGCCGTACTTAACATACGGTCGTTAGACTTGCCTGTAAGCTTAATATGCTTGTCATTGTCAATATGCTTAATATCCAGTAGCACCAAGTCTGTTACGTCCAGCAGTTCATGGATACGGCCCGCGTCATTAAAGCCGTTACTGTCCAGTGTCGTGTGCAAATTCCACCGACGTTTCACTTCTTTGAACAGCTCTGCGACAAAATGAGCTTGCAGCGTCGGTTCTCCACCGGATACGGTCAATCCGCCTCCTGAAGAACGGTAATAGGCTAAATACGGCTCAATCTCAGCCAATACCTCCTCCAACGTCATCGGATTACCTTCATTCAAGGCCCAAGTGTCCGGGTTATGGCAATATTGACATTTCAACAAGCATCCTTGCATAAAGAGCACGAAGCGGATGCCGGGACCATCGACGGTCCCGAAGGTTTCCAATGAGTGTATGTGACCTTTCAACATGTTGCATCATCCTTCCCGCATCCGCTATGCGTGCGTCATTGTAATACTTATTTACATTGTACCGTGGAAAGTACGGTTAATAACATCCAATTGTTGTTCACGAGTCAGCTTGATAAAGTTAACGGCATAGCCGGAAACACGAATCGTCAGCTGTGGATAGTTTTCTGGGTGTTCCATTGCATCCAACAGTTGTTCGCGAGCAAACACATTGACATTCAGATGATGTGCGTGGCTTCCAAAGTAGCCATCCATCATCGAAACAAGGTTTGTTTTGCGTGTTTCTTCTTCTTTACCCAGTGCTTTAGGCACGATGGAGAAGGTGTTCGAGATACCATCTAGACTGTGTTCATAAGGCAATTTAGCCACGGAACTCAGAGATGCCAAAGCACCTTTTTTATCACGGCCGTGCATTGGGTTTGCCCCTGGTGCAAACGGTTCGCCTGCTTTACGTCCATCCGGTGTTGTACCTGTTTTCTTACCGTACACTACGTTGGAAGTAATAGTCAGTACAGATTGAGTAGGAACCGCATTACGATAAGCTTTATGCTTGCGAATCATGCTCATGAAGCTTTCTACCAGTTCCACAGCGATGTTATCTACACGGTCATCGTTGTTACCGTAGCAAGGGTATTCGCCTTCGATTTCAAAGTCAACAGCAATCCCTTTTTCGTTACGGATTGGTTTAACTTTTGCAAATTTAATGGCACTCAAGGAGTCGGTAGCAACTGACAGACCCGCAATACCACAAGCCATGGTGCGGAGAATATCACGATCATGCAACGCCATTTCAATGCGTTCGTAGCTATATTTATCATGCATGTAGTGAATAACATTCAAAGTGTTCATGTACAGTTTTGCCAACCATTCCATCATAGGTTTGAAGCGGCTCAACACTTCTTCATATTCCAGAACTTCGCCTGTAATGGCTGGGAATTCAGGCCCTACTTGGACGCCAGATTTTTCATCTTTACCACCGTTAATTGCATACAGCAGAGCTTTAGCCAAGTTGGCACGAGCACCAAAGAATTGCATTTGTTTACCGATTTTCATTGCCGATACACAACAAGCAATACCATAATCGTCTCCATAAATCGGACGCATCAGATCGTCATTCTCGTACTGAATGGAGCTAGTTTCAATAGAAACTTTCGCACAATATTTTTTGAAGCCTTCAGGCAATTTTTCCGACCACAGTACAGTCAGATTCGGCTCCGGTGCAGGTCCCAGATTGTAGAGGGTGTGCAGGAAACGGAAGCTGTTTTTAGTTACCCGAGTTTCTCCAGTTACGGACATACCACCAATGGACTCAGTAACCCAAGTTGGATCTCCACTGAACAGTTCATTATAGTCAGGTGTGCGCAAGAACTTAACAATACGCAATTTCATAACAAAATGATCGACCAGTTCTTGAGCTTGTTCTTCTGTCATTGTACCCTCTTCCATATCACGTTGAGAGTAAATATCAAGGAAGGAAGATACACGTCCTAAGGACATTGCTGCACCATTTTGTTCTTTGATTGCTGCAAGATATCCAAAATATACCCATTGGAAAGCTTCTTTCGCATTGTTAGCAGGTTTTGAGATATCAAAACCGTGTTCAGCAGCCATTTGTTTCAGTTCATTCAAAGCACGAATTTGTTCGGAAATTTCCTCACGCAGACGAATTACATCTTCTTCCATGGAATCAACTTCAAGGCTTTTCAGTTGCAGTTTTTTATCTTGGATCAAGAAGTCTGCACCATACAAAGCTACACGACGATAGTCACCGATAATACGACCACGACCGTATGCATCTGGCAGACCAGTAATGATACCAGCTTTACGAGCTGCTCTCATTTCATCTGTATAAGCGTCAAATACACCTTGGTTGTGAGTTTTACGAATATGAGTGAAGATATCAATGATACTTTCTGGTACTTCAAAACCATAGGCTTTGCAAGCGTCGATCATCATCCGAATTCCACCAAACGGCTGCAAAGAGCGTTTGAATGGAGCATCTGTTTGTACACCGACAATTTGCTCTTTATCCCGGTCCAGATAACCCGGCTTATGTGAAATAATAGTGGATGGCGTATTCACGTCTACATCAAGCACGCCGCCGTTTGCCAGCTCTTTTTTGGTAAGATCGGATACAATATCCCACAGTGCAGTTGTGTTGGCGGTAGGACCAACCAAAAATTCTTCATTGCCAACATAAGGTAAGATATTGGTTTCAATAAAATCGTTGACGTTGACTTCTTTAGTCCATTTGCCTTTTTTAAAACCTCTCCAGCCAGATTGTTGCTCTTGTAATTCTCTCTCAATCACCGACATGTAAATCCCTCCAAATTGTTTGGTCTTCCGGACTTGTGATTTTTTTCACGATAAAGCTATTTCTTGAGCCCGGCCTGTTCACCGATGCCTTACGCTCAGTGTCGGGACCTTTCTTACACCCTTATTGTAGAATAATGATAGAGTGTAGTATGTGATAAAAATCACAACATGAGTGATTTTTATCACTTTATTTTCCCTAGCTTCGCGCCTATATCCTTAGCCTTGCCGTTCACCTCCCTTCCCAAACCAACAGGCCCTCTATATAGAGAGCCTGCATCGGTATTGAACGAGAAAATGCTTTTTCACAAGCCTCTTCGTACCTATTATATTATTGGTCAAAACGTCCGTAGAAGGCATTGCGATAGACATCAGCCAACTCCGTAACCAGTGGCAACTTCGGATTCGCAGTTGTACATTGATCTTCAAATGCGCGGTCAGCCAGATAGTCTACACGTGATTCGAAATCCTTCGCATCGAAACCGATTTGTTGGAACGATTCCTCGATACCGAGTGTTTTGTTCATCTTACGGATTGCTTCGATCAAGCTGTTAACCCCTTCTTCGGTGGTGCGTGCAGGCAGTCCCAGTATGCGCGCGATTTCTGCATAACGCTCATCCGCAACAAAGTGCGAATATTTAGGGAACGAAGCAAATTTTGTCGGTTTTTTCGCATTATAGCGAATAACGTGCGGCAGCAAAATGGCATTCGTGCGGCCATGCGCTGTATGGTATTGTCCACCCCATTTATGTGCAAGACTGTGGTTAATACCCAAGAATGCATTAGCAAACGCCATACCAGCAAGTGTGGAAGCATTATGCATTTTTTCACGAGCCAGCTTATCACCGATCAGAGCCGATTGTTCTAGGTATTGGAATACCAATTGAATGGCTTTAATTGCCAGACCATCTGTGTAATCATTAGCCATTACGGACACGTAAGCCTCGATAGCATGTGTCAGAACGTCCATACCTGTGTCCGCTACAGCTGTTTTAGGCAGCGAATATACAAACACTGGGTCAATAATTGCCACATCAGGAGTCAACTCATAGTCAGCCAGCGGGTACTTCGTGTTACCCAGGTTTTTGTCCGTAATTACTGCAAACGATGTAACTTCGGAACCTGTACCCGAGGTTGTAGGGATAGCTACAAATTGTGCTTTTTGGCCCAGACGTGGGTACTTGTAAATCCGTTTACGGATATCCATGAATTTTTGTTTTAAGTTATTGAAATCAGTATCTGGATATTCATAGAACATCCACATGCCTTTAGCCGCATCCATTGGCGAACCGCCGCCCAGTGCGATGATGCAATCCGGTTGGAAACGTCTCATCATTTCTGTACCACGTTCTACCGTAACTGTCGATGGATCTGGCTCTACTTCAGAGAACACTTCGATAGCTACCGGTGTTTGGCGTTGATGCAGATAATGAATAACACGATCCACATATCCCAGTTTTACCATCATAGGGTCCGTGATAATGGCTACACGTGTGATATCAGGCATTTTAGCAAGATACTGTGTCGAATTTTTTTCAAAATAGATTTTGGAAGGTACTTTGAACCATTGCATATTCACCGTCCGTTTCGCCACCCTTTTCACATTAATCAAATTGACTGCCGATACGTTCGACGAAGTCGAGTTACGACCGTACGAACCGCAACCGAGTGTCAACGAAGGAAGATTGGTGTTGTAAATGTCGCCAATCGCACCATGTGTGGAAGGTGCATTTACAATGATACGTCCTGTTTGCAGACGGTTTGCGAAGCGGGCGATAACGTCCTCATCGTTCGAATGAATAGCGGACGAGTGGCCCATGCCCCCGAATTCCACGACTTCAGCAGCGCGTTGAATACCTTGTTCCGCATTTTTTACTTTATAGCAAGCCAATACAGGACTCAATTTCTCCGCAGACAATGGGAATTTTGTTCCTACCCCTTCAATCTCAGCGACCAAAATTTTAGTTCCTGCTGGTACTGTGATACCACTCATTTCAGCAATTTTCACAGCAGACTGCCCGACGA
This sequence comes from Paenibacillus sp. FSL P2-0322, assembly GCF_037975315.1. Classification (NCBI taxonomy): domain Bacteria; kingdom Bacillati; phylum Bacillota; class Bacilli; order Caryophanales; family Paenibacillaceae; genus Paenibacillus; species Paenibacillus sp. FSL P2-0322. The sequence goes on from NZ_CP150243.1 coordinate 3,651,185, forward strand.
TTGCTGGGTTCACTGCACATTTCTCGACATTCATAGCTCCTTGAGTGAGCTTAGCTGCTTCTTCTTTATTTACAAAATAGCAGCCGTTAGCGATCATCAATTTTTTCACTTGTTCGAAGATTGGCTCTTCGATAATAACCGCTTGCTCGGAAGCACAAATCATACCGTTGTCAAAAGATTTAGAGAGGATAAGATCGTTCACGGCCTGCTTGATGTCTGCTGTTTTTTCAATAAAGCAAGGCACGTTACCTGGGCCTACACCCAGAGCAGGTTTACCGCAGCTATATGCCGCCTTAACCATGCCTGATCCACCAGTTGCCAGAATCAGAGCCACATCCGGGTGATTCATGAGTGAATTTGTCTTATCCATCGATGGAGCTTCAATCCATTGAATACAATCAGCTGGAGCACCATGTTTGACGGCTGCTTCGAGCAAGACGCGGGCTGCTTCCGCACTACACGATTGAGCAGATGGATGGAAACCGAAAATGATTGGGTTACGTGTTTTAATGGCAATCAACGCTTTGAACATCGTAGTCGAAGTCGGGTTTGTCACTGGAGTGATCCCCATGATAATGCCGACTGGCTCTGCTATCTTTTGAAAACTGTCAAAATCATTGTCTTCAATGACACCGACGGTTTTTTCATTTTTGATACTATGATAGACATATTCTGTTGCAAACATGTTTTTGGTGATTTTGTCCTCGTACACACCGCGTCCTGTTTCTTCAACAGCCAACTTCGCCAGGTACATGTGTTTATCCATCCCTGCGAGTGCCATAGCTTGTACGATTTCGTCAATCTGTTCCTGATTCATACTCATGAAAGCTTGCTGTGCCCGGTTCCCCCGGTCAATCAGCGTTTGAATATACTGCTCTGCGCTTTGCTCTTTTTGGATAACCTCGTTTTTAACAGCCATTTCCCTCATCCTCCTGTTATCTCGTGTACTATCTCTTGTTCACGCACTGATCGTAACACAGCTTTTCAAGATATATTGTGATTTTTTTCACAATCTATTTAAAATTTTATTTTATGAAGTGAATTAAATCACAAAGTTTGGAATTCTGCCACTTTTACCCCCTCTTCTTGCCCCAAAAACGCATTGCGCAGGTATATAATGAATTTGAATTGATCAAGTTGCAGATAAAAAACATAGGATACAAAGGGGAAATGGACGATGAGAAACCCTACAAATGTAATGGAAGCCCGCGGCAACACCTGTTGCTTCTCGGAGGCCAGCTTCAACCGGTTGCAAGTGATGATGAAAGATCGAGTTATGCCAGAAAGCTCGCATCTGTTCTGGGAAGGAGATACAGCGGATAAGCTGTTTTATATTAAGCGCGGACGCGTGAAAGTAACCAAAACAACGGATGAGGGTAAGGAACTTATTCTATATATGTATCAAAGCGGCGATCTTGTTGGTCAAGCCGATCCATTTTTCGGTACTAAGCATTCCTTTTCTGCTGAGGTTCTGGAAGACAGTGATATTGGCGTAATCGATCATACAGATCTGGAGCTACTTATTTGCCAGCATTGTGATTTTGCGATTGACTTTATGAAATGGATGGGTTCGCATCATCGCATTACTCAGACTAAGTTCCGCGATTTGATGATGTACGGCAAGCCTGGCGCTTTATGTTCAACACTCATCCGTCTATGCAATACCTATGGTGAGCCTCACGGCGAACATATCCTGATTCATAAAAAAATTACTCATACTGACTTATCAAATATGATCGGTGCGACTCGGGAAAGCGTAAACCGGATGCTTAGTGATCTACGTAAGAAAAATGCAGTTGAATATGATAATGGCATGATTGTTGTCAAGGATTTGGAAATGCTGCAAGGCGTATGTCATTGTGAATTGTGCCCTCGTGAGATTTGCCGCATATAATAAATCGTTTTTTATGTAAAAGGGAGTGTTATAAGCCATTATAGCTTATAACACTCCCTAATTTATTTCCACTCCTCTACTTATACAGAAGCAGTTGCGAAGCATTTTAACACTAGTCCTTCTTCTGGCAACACACTTTTTAAAACTGTAAGCATAGATAACTTAAATTCCCCATCTCATAGCTTCTATGGATGACCTTGGCTTTGTTTGCAGGATTGCCACTCCCCATTGCAATAAACAACGGTACAAAGTGCTCTGCTCTTGGTACGGCCTGGCGAGCATACGGTGCTTCGCTTTCATAGTGATCCAAAGCCTCTATATCTCTACTTTGAACTTTTTCAATAATCCAATCATCAAAATCTATAGCCCAAGGTTCTGTTTTCGTTTCCCCCCATTTGACGATACGCAGATTATGAACAGTCACTCCACTGCCAATGACCAGAATATCTTGTTCTCCCAGTCCACGCAGCACTTCACCAATGGCATATTGTGCTTTGGGCGAAAGATATGGATTTACTGAGATCTGAACTACCGGAATGTCTGCCTCAGGATACATACGATGCAACAATGTCCAGGATCCATGATCCAGTCCCCTCACCCGGTCAGTTTGTACGTCAATGCCCTTTTCTTCATATAATTTTTCCAGCTTATTGGCCAGTTCCACAGAACCATGTGCTGGATATTTCACCGTGTACAGTTCCGGTGGGAAACCGCCAAAATCATAAATGGTATCGTACACGTCATCCATCGAACTGATCGTCAACGTTTGCGCTTCCCAATGAGCAGTAAAGATAACAACCGCTTTAGGGCGAATGCTTTTCCCCAGTTGCTCTAAAAATGAAGTATAGTCCGTCTGTTCAATAGCAAGCATCGGTGAGCCGTGGGCCAAAAATAAAGATGGCATCATATAAAGATCCCCTTATCAGTAATAGTTTATTTTATTCATTAAGTAACTTTATGTAAGTAATAATACATAAGTAACAAAGTAATGTCAACACAGATTTCAACATACACTTAAAGATCAGAGATTCCATAAATAAAGATTGATATAGGTATAAGGTCATAGTAATATATAACTAATAAATTTAAAATTTCACTATGTTTCGATACAAAGGACTGGTTTCTATGGAGATACATACTTCTAATTGCCCAAAATGCGGTTCCGTTTTTCGTCAAAACCTTAGAAACCTGTGTAGTTCTTGTATTCAGGAAGAAAATATATTCTTGGACCGCTGTTCTAACTATCTATGGAAGCATCCTTCTACTCATACTCGTCAGCTCAGTGACGTAACCGGCACACCTATAGAATTGCTCACAGATTGGGTAAGAGCAGGCAAGTTTCCCTCCACATACAGTCAGCTTGATTATCCTTGTGAATCCTGCCGTTCCCCCATTTATGCAGGAAGACTTTGCCATTCCTGCTTGGGTACATTCCGTTCGGCCGCGCTGGATATTCAAACCCGTGTGCCCCGCCGTGCAACAGCAGGATTATTCTCAGTTGCAGGGCGCGTCAAAGGCTATTAAGCCGTCCTGCCTATGCAGATCATTTCTGTAAAATGGATAAGTAGTCCTATACACAAAATAAAAAAACAGCCTTTTTCCTAGGAAAAGGCTGTTTTGCTATGAGAAACGCTTATTTAGTTTGGTGCTCATCTAATCCATTCCTCAGCCCAAAATTGAATCTGTTCCATAACCGGCTGAAGCGCACGGCCTTTGGTTGTTAGCTCGTATTCAATGCGGACAGGAGTTTCCGGATATACATGACGTGTAAGTATTCCTTCATTTTCCAAATCTTTCATCCGCTCTGATAACATTTTGTCACTCATTGTGGGAATCAGATTGGAAATATCCTTAAACCGCTTAGGACCGCTCATCATGGATTGAATAATTAATCCATTCCAACGCTTACCCAAACATGAAAAGGCGGTTTCAAAACGCGGACACATTTTTGTAAATTGCGGTTGACTCTCCAAATTTTTCACCTTCTTTTGCATTTCGGTTTGATAAAGCTTTCCTTTTGTTAGTATATATCATTTTAGCATACTTTATCCCGAAAGAAAACACTTTCTTCTTAAATTAAATACCTGCGCTGATAAAGTTGCCATGACCAAAACTGATTATACAACAAACCAACACAGCAGGTATATGTCTAAATCGTTAAATACAAAAAGGCGGAATCCCTAGAGGTTCCGCCTATCAATCTGTTCATTATACAGCTCATCAAAATGTGATGATTGTTATTATACCAACACTCCACCGAGAGGTCTTACAGGTTCGCTTCTTCCATATATTGGTTTGTTAATATTTGTCGGAGAAGTCCAACGAATGCTGTTGGCGATAACTTTCAAAATATCAGGCTGGTAATAAGTCGGATAGGTCTCATGACCTGGGCGGAAATAGAATATCTTACCGCTACCTCGGCGGAAAGTACATCCGGTTCTAAATACTTCGCCGCCTTCAAAGTTACTAACAAATACCAATTCATCCGGCGCTGGAATATCAAAGAACTCGCCATACATCTCTTCCTGCTTCAACAAAATTTTGGCGTCTATGCCTTCTGCAATAGGATGTGACGGATTCACCGACCAAATAATCTCCTGTTCACCTGCCACCCTCCATTTCAGATCACAGCTAGTGCCCATTAGGGCTTTGAATGGCTTTGAAAAATGGCCCGAGTGTAGCACGATCAAGCCCATTCCTCCCTGCACTCGCTTTACAACACGCGCCGTAACTTCATCGCTCACCTGATCGTGGGCTTTATGCCCCCACCACAGCAGCACATCTGTGGAATTCAGGATCTCTTCTCCCAAACCATGCTCGGCATCATCACGAAGAGTAGCTGTTCGAATGGAAAATCCCTCTCCTGCCAGGCCGTCAGCCAACGCTTTGTGTATCCCGTCAGGATATATCTGTTTGGCTTCATCATTCAACTTTTCGTTCAAAAATTCATTCCAAATGGTGACGTTAATCATCAACATTTCCCCCTATTAGGTTAGACCCACCACATCTCGCTCAGCGGTTCTTCAATTAATACCTGGCGAAGATTGTGGACAGCCTTAGTAAAGCCTTCCTCCACGGACATCAGACCATCTTCATGCTCAATACTCACTACATAATCGTATCCCACCAGACGCAGAGCACTGATAATATCTGCCCAGGTTTTTACATCATGTCCATAACCCACAGTACGGAACTGCCAAGCGCGATCTAGCATTTTGGTATATTCCTGCATATCGGTAAGTCCATATTTATTTACATTGACCGGATCAATCGTCGTATCCTTGGCATGAAAATGGTGAATGGCTCCCTCTCGGCCCAAAATTTGAACCGCCTGCACTGGGTCAATTCCCTGCCACCACATGTGGCTCGGATCCAGATTAGCACCAATGACCTCTCCCGCAGCTTCACGCAAACGAAGCAAGGTCGCTGGTGTATGAACGGAGAAGCCTCCGTGTAGCTCCAGCCCAATTTTAACATGATGATCTGCTGCAAATTTTCCCGTCTCAGTCCAGTAAGGAATAATTTTATTCTCCCATTGCCACTTCAACACTTCCTGAAAATCATTAGGCCACGGAGCCACAGGCCAATTTGGATATTTCGCATCCTCATGATCACCCGGACAGCCAGAGAAAGTGTTCACAACTGGAACTTCCAGCTTTTCTGCCAATCGAACGGTTTTAAGAAACGTTTCATGATCAGCTTGGGCTAAATGCTTTTGCGGATGAAGAGGATTGCCGTGACAGCTAAGCGCACTAATCGTTAGTCCACGGGACTCTACTGCCTTTTTAAAATTTTTGAGCGCTGTATCATTCTCCAGCAACTCATCCGGCTTACAATGCTTATCTCCTGGGTTGCCGCCTGTACCGATTTCTACAGCATCTAATCCTTGAGAAGCCACATAATCCAGCGCCTCCTCCAGCGAACGTCCGCCGAACAACACCATAAATACTCCAAGTTTCAAAAGAAATCCCTCCCTGTATCATATGTGAAAAAAGCTGCTTTCATTATAATGATGGTCTATTCGAGATAATTACGGGCTTAGTCAAAATAGACAGCTTTCCCGGTACGGGCCGATTCATAGATAGCTTCCAAAATTTCAGTAACAACCAGTGCCTGTTCCGGCTTCACAAGAGGTTCTTTGTCGTCCAGAATAGATTCGATCCACAGACGAGCTTCGCGGTCTGCTTCATTTTCCGTTTCTCCAGAGTAAAAGGCAACACCACCTGCATCCAGATCTATTTTCGTATCAAACAAGCGGCTGTTCTTTTCCCCGTTAATGCGCAATCCATCCTGCATATCAGCTCCGCCTTCGGTTCCGCATAACAGCGTCTTCGCTTCGCCAAACTCTACAACGTTCAATGCCCAGCTGGATTCCAGTACAATCGTAGCTCCATTTTGCATCGTAATAAAACCAAAAGCTGAGTCCTCTACCTTAAATTCCTCAGGATTCCAAGGCCCAAAGGCATTTGCCGCATCTTTACGATCCCCTAGCTTATGGAAGGTTGAACCTAGTACACTTTTAGGCTTGTAATTATCCATCAGCCAGAGTGTCAGGTCGAGTGCATGCGTGCCAATATCAATAAGAGGACCACCGCCCTGCTTCTCTTCATCCAAGAATACTCCCCAAGTCGGAACCGCGCGACGGCGTAGAGCAATGGCTTTGCCCAGATAAATGTCTCCAAGCTCTCCTTGCTCAACCAATTGCTTCAGATACAAACTGTCATCACGATATCGGTTTTGATACGCAATAGACAGCTTCTTACCTGTACGGTTGGCTGCATCGAGCATCTCCCGTGCTTGCTCAGCAGTTTTAGCCATCGGCTTTTCACACAGCACATGCTTACCTGCCTCAAGCGCCGCTACGGTAATTTCTGAGTGCGAGTCATTGGGTGTACACACATGTACGACTTCAATGTCTTTATTTTCTAGCAACTGACGGTAATCACTATAAACTTGCGACCCTTCAATTCCAAACTTTTCTGCTGCCTCTTCAGCGCGCTCCTGAATGATGTCACAGAATGCAACGATTTCTGCACGCTTCTGCTTGGCAAGACTCGGCAAGTGTTTGCCGTTGGCAATGCCTCCACAACCAATAATCCCGATTTTGAGTGTTTTAGACATGAATATTTCCTCCCTGAGCTGCGTATTGTTGGAGCCATTTAATGCTGGTTTCAATGCTTTCGATTGGAGGGTTTGAGCAGAAATCCTGTTCCACGACGACCCAATCCACACCTGCCTGAATAGCGGCGTCTGTAATGGCCTGAAGCTGCACTTCGCCTTTGCCAAGCTCTACAGTCACTGCTTTTTGTTGCTCGTCACGTGCCATATCCTTTAAGTGAATGATAGGCAGGCGTCCATTATAACGTCCGATGTATTCCACTGGATCATAGCCCCCATAGTATACCCAACAAGTATCCATTTCGACCTGTAACAAATCATCGGAAACCGCATCATATAAAGCATCGAATACCGGGCGATCATTGATTTTTTCTGTCAATTCAAAATCATGATTATGATAAGCCAGTATCAAGCCCTGTTCTTTCACTTTTTCACCAATACGATTCAAATTAGCAAAAATTTCATCCCACTGTCGCTGTTCTTCGGTTAAATAAGGAACGATTAGGTACTTATTGCCCAATTCTTTGTGGTATGCAATCTCCTCATCCAAATGATCCAACAAACGAGAATATTGTATATGAGTTCCGACAACTTCCAGATTTAGCTCATCCAAAAGCGCTCTGACATCCTTGGCATTGCGTCCGAAAAAGGTATGAAATTCTACCCCTTTATAGCCAAACTCAGCTACCTTGCGCAATGTACCTTCAAAATCCTGTTCAAGCTCTTCCCTTACTGTGTACAATTGCAATCCTACTTTAGCCATTACCCTTCACCTCTTTAATTAGGATGAATTTTCCATTATATCTGTTCCATAATACAAATCCTCGTCCGGCTTGAACGTGCTTTCCAGCGTAATGTGATTGCCTTCCAATGATGAGCGCTGAAAAGCATGCATGGCTTCTAACACATGGTAGGCCAGCTCAGCATTAGCACGATGGTCCGTGAATTTCAATGCGCCAAAGGCTTTTCACTGTACACATGCTTGCCTGCCTCTAGTATCGCCACATCTGTCAGTGCATGGCTGCCAGGCACGGTCAGATTAAATACAAGCTCAATCTCAGGCTGACGAAGCAATTCACCCACCTTGTATACGTTTTCAATGTTGAATTCATCGGCCCTCTCCTTGGCCCTCTCATCTAGTAAATCAGCGACGGCCACTACTTCAATAAGTGGGCTCTTTTGGAGATTTTCAAGATATACCGAGCTAATAGTACCGCATCCGATAATCCCGGCCTTCATTCGTTCCACGTCGTCACACTCCTTGGCCTCCAACATGTACTTTCTCATCTAACATGTAAGCTTTACAGTTCACATAGTATTCTATTTCTGTTTCGTTTAAAATGAATAATATGATTAAAACATGAACAATCTGGTCAATATTTGAAACAGCCATATGTCCAAAGGAGTCATCATCATGTCTATCGTCGAGCCTTGTCAGGTTCTTACCGCAGGCTATTCCTTCCATCGAAAGCCCTTTTATTCGAACCAGCCTGATGGGATTAAAAATTATTTATTCCGTTTGCAAACAGATGGACGCTGCCAGGCCCGCATTAACGGGGAAATGACACGGATTGAGGCGGGTGATCTACTGCTATTCAATCCTACCGAGCCTTATGAACTGGATATTCATAGTGAGTTGAATCCCATGGGAGATCTGGTCGTGGAAAGTGGAGATTATCACATTTTTTTCGGTGGTTCCTGGGTAGATGAGTGGTGGAACCATCATAAACGACCCAACAGAATTAAGGTTCAGCTCACAGAAGCCCTGCTTGGCCTATTTCGTCAGCTTGTGATGGAGCAACGACGTATTTCTAATCCTTACCCGGAAATATCAAGTTATTACATGCGCATTTTATGTTTGGAGTTTGACCGTATGCTATCCGATCATCCTATCGCTACTCATCATAACTATCTTGCGTATCAGATTAAAAATTATATTGAAGAAAATGCATCCTCTAACTTCAAGCTGGATGACGTGTCTTCACACGTAGGTATCAGCGTATCCCGAGCAGTACATCTGTTTAAGGAAACATTCGATACGAGCATTATGCAGTACACGCTGGACATCAGGCTTAACATGGCGAGAGAACGAATCATTTTCAGTCCCATGTCACTGGAACAAGCCGCCGAATCGTCAGGATTTGCAAATTACACGTATTTTCATCGTGTATTTCGTTCCCGCTTCGGTATGTCGCCCAAAGAATTCAGGGTGATTCACCGCGAGCAATTGTAGGTAAAAGAGAGCGTTCACCTGAACGCTCTCTTTGTTCATAACCAATAATAATGAAATTGTGCTTACATACCACAACCCAGCTTTTTTACGGAGCAATTGTCAGCATCACTACCGACATTGGTGGCAGTGTAACATCCAAATGCTGACCTTGCAGCTGATAGGATGTGAAAGCTTCCTTTTTCACACGCTCTGGCTGATCAAACGTATTATGTGCCTGCATATCGTCGCTGGCAAGAACAACACCGCTGATCTTTTTAACCTCTTCCAGTCCTCTTAGCTCCAAATTCAAGTTTGCCGACTCGCCCGGATGGATGTTGCAAAAGCTAATATGAATATTGTCATCCTGCGCCTTGGAGGCGGACACGCTTACTTGTGGGATGGAATCCCCATCATATTCATAATCGCCCACCTTTACATGAACAGCCAGTGCTTGTGCATCCTGATGCACCTTAAACATTTCAAATATATGGTATGTCGGCGTCAACAGCATAGCAGGGCCTTCGGTCAGAATCATGGCCTGTAAAACATTGACCATTTGAGCGATATTCGTCATCTGTACTCGGTCATGGTGATTATGGAAAATGTGTAGGTGCAGCCCAGCTACCAGCGCATCGCGCATCGTGTTTTGCTGATACAGGAAGCCCGGATTGGTCCCCGGCTCAGTCAGGAACCAGGTTCCCCATTCATCGACGATCAGTCCGACCCTTTTGTCAGGATCATATTGGTCCATAATGGCTGAATGACGAGTAATCAATTCATCCATATGCAATGATTTTTTCATCGTCTCGAACCATTCCGCTTCATCAAAGCCGAGTGCTTGCCGTTTCCCTTCCCAGTTTCCCGGGATCGTATAGTTATGCAGGCTCAAACCGTCCATAAGATGCCCAGCTTCACGCATTAACACTTCGGTCCAACGATAATCATCCACATTCGCCCCCCCTGCAATCCGATAAATGCGGTTCTCGCCATAGTTACGGACATATGTCTGATAGCGGCGATACAGGTCGGCATAATATTCTGGGCGCATGTTACCGCCACAACCCCAGTTTTCGTTACCCACTCCAAAATATTTGAGCTTCCATGGTTTCTCACGACCGTTTTCCTGACGCCATGCAGCCATAGGAGACTCTCCATCGAAGGTCATGTACTCTACCCACTCCGACATTTCCTGAACTGTACCACTGCCGACATTTCCACAAATATAAGGCTCTGCATCTAACAGTTCGCACAATTGAAAAAACTCATGTGTGCCAAAATGATTATTTTCAACCACACCGCCCCAATGCGTATTTACCATTCTCTTACGGTTTTCTTTTGGTCCGATACCATCTTTCCAATGATATTCATCGGCAAAACAGCCTCCCGGCCAGCGCAATACAGGAATGTTCAGCTTTTTCAGGGCTTCCACTACATCATTTCGAATTCCGTTTGTGTTTGGAATCGGTGAGTCCTCTCCAACCCATATGCCTTCATAAATGCAACGTCCAAGATGCTCAGCAAATTGTCCATAAATATTTTTATTAATAATGCCTTGTTTCCAATCGGTATTAACAACAATAGAACCCTTCACAACAAACCCTCCCCAAAATATTAAGATTGTTGGAACACCCTTACGAATGTTTGCGCTTTCATTTTTGGTCTAAATATCACTCATACCACCGATCTTCTTCCGATCTTAATTTTTACGCAACATCACATCTAGAAAATATTAATATAAATATTAATAATTAAATAAAAACATTTCACGTGTTTAATATATTTTATTGCCTACTTTTTGTCAATCGTTAAGAAAAGGTCCAATCAAACCAAAAAGCCTGCCATTAGGGCAGACCAAGGTATGACTACTTTAACCCGTAATCCAAGTTCAGCCGAGCCTGAGCATTGTATCTTTTAGGCTGTTCCTATCCAGCGTGAACCATGGTAACTGGGACAATTTTGAGCTGCCGCCAAAGCACGTACACGAACAATACTTCCGCTGATGCCACATGTATGCCCGGACATTAACTCTTCACATTGTGAGCAGGCCAACAGTCTGGCTTCGTACACTTCATCGTTTACACATTCCATTTTGGGTCTCATGTTGGTTAGAATTCTGGTAATTTGCTCTTCCGATATCGAGATATCTCTTTCACAGCCTTTACAGGTACTTGGCATAGGTATATCTTCCATCGTAAGCTTACCCTCCCCATCAACAATGTCTTAAGTAAATACAGTGAGTCCATGATGCCATAAATGATAACAGTATATTGTTTATTCTGGCTAGCCCTATTTCCGTTCCGACGAAAGGCTGGCAGCCGCCTCAGATACGACCATCGCCAAGTCCTCATTTCCGAACATGGACAGTACCCCTAATACCGTATCCAGCGGAATATCACCCGCTTCTTCACGCGATACAGTCAACTTGCGTACTCGTAGCAGACGCTCGTTACTATCCTGATGCGGATACGCTACACGATATAATTCCTCTGGCTCCAACCCGTGATTGATACACCATTGCGCAAATACAAGGATCATCATATCTTCTTCTTGCTTATAATTTTCAATGATGGCTTCTTCTAGCTGTTTACCACGGTTATCTTCTTCCATTCATTCATTTCTCCTTCAACCTAATTCTTGATGTCTGTCTGGACTGTTAAGATCACGTTCGGACGTTCCATATTAAACACTCAAACGGCTGATCAGTTCGTCAGCCAGCATATGGCTTTCCAATACTTTTCCAGCCCGTACAGCACACTCCTCCGGACGATGAATATGCTCCAGAAAATGATTCACGACTCCGGTGAATCCCCGTCTTTCCAAAATCGTATCCCAGCTTCCAAATGTTTGCGTTAGTGGTGAATGATTTTTTTGCATAAAAACAGCCTGTTCCATATTTATTACTTCAACAGACCGTCCTGCCCCGTGAAGCTCCAGCTTCTCTATGTCAGCCCCTGCCTGTCTACTCATACTGTAGCTTCCGGTAGCATTCCCCAAACGTACGGTCCCGAACGCAGCATCCATATATCCATCACTCGTCGTATTCATACTACTATGCAGCAGCTCATAATCATCGCCACCCAACCACAAAAGCAAATCAAGCATGTGAATTAAATCATCATAAACCGTCTGTGCCGCCGGTCCTCGATCATATCCAGTACGGTGTTTAATGGCCGCACATTGACTGAATCCACCTGCTTCCTCTAACCATGCTTTAGCAGCTACATAATGCGGGGCAAAACGTCGATTAAAGCCTACCGCCAGCAGCACGGCCTGCGCTTCCGCAAAAGCGGTCATTTCCAGATTCTGACGAACATCATAGGACAACGGTTTATCCACATACACAGCAATCCCTTTTTCAATACACGCCATAACTAGATCAAAATGAGCTTCGGTCGCGGCATGTATAAATACAGCTTCCGGTTCCCATGCTAGCATCTCCTTCACATCAGTCGTTCCTCTTGGCAACCTATATTGCTCCATAATGGAACTCACCGGCTCCTGTGAACGGTTCATGACACCTACAATGTCTACACCTTGGTGTGCTGCCAGTAACGGTAAGTATACTTTTCGAGCAATACCACCCAGTCCTGCAATAGCTACCCTTGTCTTCGTTTGCTTGTCCATTTCGCTCCCACCTTTAATCACTCATTCATCTGTTGTCTAGTTTACATGGAAGTCTGCTGACAAGCAAAGAAATGAGACTGCTCCGGGTCCAATTGGACCTAACAGAACAGCCTCTACGGCATGAACGTTCAGCTTCAGCTAAGTTTACTTAATGTAAGTTAGCTTAGGCGTGCTGCGCTTGCTTTCTTGTTTTTTCACTTTTAATTTTTTTAACACGCATCCCAATGGCTACAACCAGAACCACAACCAGAACCTCAAAGCCGTATTTAACGACCCCGTTCATAAACCAGTGTGCAATCAGCGGTTCCGCCACCACCATTTTGGCGGCAGTATAAGCCAGTACAGCAGCACCAATCGTAATAACTACTGGGTAACGTTCAGTCAGCTTCAAGATAATCGTACTTCCCCACACCATGATTGGAACGGAGATTGCCAGACCCAGTATAACAAGCAGCATGTTTCCATGAGCTGCTCCCGCAACAGCAAGTACATTGTCGAGGCCCATCATCGTATCCGCGATAATAATCGTGCGGATCGCTGCCCACATTTGATTCGTAGCTGAAATTTCATGTTTTTTCTCTTCGACCAGCAGCTTATAGGCAATATAGATAAGTGCGAGTCCCCCAATCAAACGCAATCCATAAATTTGCAATAAATACGTGACCAGCACTGTAGCAATCACACGAATGATGACCGCTCCGACCGTCCCCCAAATAATGACCTTCTTTTGATTGGCCTTATCAACATTGCGAGCCGCCAAACCGATTACGATGGCATTGTCACCAGCTAGCACCAGATCAATGATAATGATGGATACTAATGCGGTTAAAAACTCAATTGACAAAAAATCCATACGTTTCTCCCACCTTTTTTATTTATTTGTTATACTGTACATAGTTCAGCGCTTTATACTAAAAAAGCGCCATTTCACGGAATCCGGAAACGGCGCTTGACCCAAATTTGGCATCAAAAAAAGACCATTTACCCGGATTCCTAAAATCCTGGCAAAGGTCTCGCTTACAACATTACGTTGCCAATAAAGCCGGGGATTAAAAATCCCGTAATGACGACTTTACTCGTTGAGCTACTCCCCTTTGGGAACTATTCTATTAGTGGCAGTATAGCACACATTATTGGGAATGTGAACCCTATTTTTTTCTGTATAAGCGATAAGCCGAACAGGGATATTGAAAGAGGTATGTAAATGAAAAAATGGCTACTCGTCGCGGCTTATGTTTCGCTGCTTTGCATCGCGTTTATCTACAGATATGATTGGCTCGCCTGGGCGGACAAGCAAACCTCCTTTCCAGTTTTGCTACTGCTCGCATTTTTATTCGCGTTAATACCGTTTGTGCCGTACAAGCTGATTATCGCTTCTATTGCTTATGCCGCAGGCCCCTGGCAAGGTGCTCTGATCTGCTGGCTGGGCACTACCTTGGCTGCGCTGGTCGTTTATAGTGCCGTACGTACCCTGTTCCGTGACAAAGGACGTGCCTATTTGGAGCGGGTTCCCGCATTGGAGCGCTTCAATCGGGTCATGGAGAGGGAGCCTTTTGCTGCTGTGCTGCTGGCTCGCCTGATTCCGGTCATCCCCCAGGCAGCGGTAAATGTATACGCTGGAGTAGCAGGGTTTCCGTTCTGGAGCTTTATCCTAGGTACAGCTATTGGCAAGCTTCCCGCAATTGCGGTGTATGCTTATGCAGGCGGCACCTTTGCAGAACATCCAATCACCGGTTTGCTCATTTTGGTGCTATATACTGCACTGGTGGGCGGCGGCTTTATACTCTACCGAAAAAGGCTTCAACGCGCCAATAGAATATAATGCGATAGTTTGCCACCGTCTCTGTAGGATGTTTCGTTGCGATTTTTGAGGACAGAGCCAGTTACACTGCTGTTTGGTTTCTGACGTTTCGTTGGATTTTGCAAAAATCTCGTATATAATTTAATTGTAAGCTATTTAAATAACAACTAATTAAACATTCTCAGATTGGAGTGACAAATATGAGCACCAACAATCCACACACAGTAGAAAAAGCAACTTTTGCAGGTGGCTGCTTCTGGTGCATGGTTTCCCCTTTTGAGGAATTACCCGGTATTTTGAAGGTTAGATCTGGATACACAGGGGGACATACCGAAAATCCTACCTATGAAGAGGTGTGTTCTGAAACAACGGGGCATGTGGAAGCCGTACAGATTACATTTGACCCACAAGTTTTCCCGTATGAAAAACTGTTGGAGCTATTCTGGCAGCAGATTGATCCGACGGATGAAGGTGGACAGTTCCACGATAGGGGTTCATCCTACCAAACGGCTATTTTCTATCATAATGAAGAGCAACGAATCAAGGCAGAAGCGTCTAAAGAAGCTTTGGCTCAAAGTGGCCGCTTCGACAAGCCCATTGCTACACCGATCCTGCCTGCGGCCACTTTTTATGAAGCAGAAGAATATCATCAGGACTATCATAAGAAGAACCCCGCTCATTACAAGCGCTACCGCAAAGGTTCGGGACGTGAAGATTTTATCGAGCAAAATTGGTCCGGCAAGATTGATAAATCCGATCTTAAAGATCGGCTGACGCCTATTCAATACGAAGTAACACAAAAAAACGCGACCGAGCGCCCTTTTCAAAATGAGTTTTGGGATCATGAGGGTGAAGGCATTTACGTGGATATCGTATCAGGAGAGCCTTTGTTCAGTTCATTGGACAAATTTGACGCAGGTTGCGGTTGGCCCAGCTTTACCCGTCCATTGCGCAGCTACAATGTCAAAGAAAAAACTGATCTCAGCCATTTTATGATCCGTACCGAGGTGCGAAGTCGTGAAGCTGACTCCCATTTAGGGCACGTATTCGATGATGGTCCTGGTCCAGATGGTTTGCGTTATTGCATAAATTCCGCCGCGCTCCGCTTTGTGCCTCAAGAAGACTTGGAACGTGAAGGATACGGAGCATATAAGTCATTATTTGAACAGTAAATAGCCATGGAATCATTGGGGCTGACCCGCGATCTATCTTTAATAGATGATCACGGGCCAGCCTTTTTTGGGATGTGGCAGCACATCATTACGTAAGCTAGCCATTTAACTCATTACCCATCCAAGCCAAATGGCTAGCGGTACTAGCAATAGCTGGGCTAATAAAGTACCTGCCAAGCGCGAGATGATCATCCAGCCGTACATGCTGTTCATCCGAGTTAAGGGTAGCTCCCCTCGTAGCGTTTTCTCCGACAGAACCGCCAATCTTGGATCAATTAACAAGGTTAATAATACCGTTGCGACGCCATTGATTAGACCTGACGACATTGACATTGCTGTACCTTGAGCAGGCCACAGGAATGATGCATATAAAGCAGATACTACTCCTGTTGTATAAATCGCAGTGACAGCTATATTCAGAATAATTAGACGCTTGGGTATCGCTCCACTAATCAGTGAAGTAAGCATTGACCAGGTGGGGCGCTTTATGTAGTAGCCTGCATGTTTCCAGCGACTTCGCAGCATTAAATGACGCACCAAAGCCGGAATAGATCCGGTATGCTCCAAATGCACAATCCATCTGGCTGACATGCGTACCACTGTTGGATACAGTAATATAGCAAGCATAGTTCCAACGGTTGCTGCCAGCAGTACCCCATGCATATATAGTTCCAGTCTAATATCCGTTCTGCCCACTTGTGTTGCAGCTTTAGCCTGATCGACCATCCCTCCAAGTAAAGGCCCCTGCGCCATGTTAGAGGTGCGTGAAACCAACAGCAGCATCCCCGCAACGGTTAACGCCAATCCAATCCGACGCGCTCGCAAACCACCAAGCCGAAGAGCATAGGACAAGCTATCTGTAGTATGAATGATGATAGTCAGCAAAAAAACAAAACCCCAGGCAAGCAAATACTTCACTCCTTTTTCTGGTATTCTGCACACCATTATACGCTTTTTCTCAAGATACATTTTACAATATATTCATTTTTTTGATTTCCGTTTGTTTAAGCCGACAACGGGTAATACATAATACATCATCTGTTATAAGGAGTGTGCAACTATGCCTTGGAACAAACATGATTACCCTCCATCCATGAAAAACCTGGGGCCTCGTGTGCGAGAAAAAGCCGTCGATATTGCTAACGCCCTACTCCGTGACGGCTATGAAGAAGGGCGCTCGATTGCGATTGCCACTTCCCAAGCCGAGGAATGGAACGAAAATATGCACAACCATCATTCCGCTTCTTCCGATGCAAAGGAACCCATTCATGTGGTGCCGCACGAGGATCGCTGGGCAATCAAAGAAGAGGGACACAACCAGCCCATTTCAACCTTTAAACACAAAAATGAGGCGATTGACGAAGCTCAAAGTTTTGTAGAACACCAACAGATTTCTGCAATTATTCATGACCGGAATGGACGCATTCATTCAACTTTAAAGCCTTCCTGATAGAAGCTGAATACAGCGAAAGGGTGTTACGTAAGAAGATTTCTCTCCTGACGTAACACCCTTTCCTTATTGACGAAGGCTGTGGACGACCGGCACTGTTTTGGCAACCACCTTTTTAGCGGGAATAGCCGCTGGCAGTACCTTTTTCACAGGTCGGTGCAGTTGGAACGTGGTCGTCCATGTAATTATTTTTCCGGCAAGCCACACAGCCAGTATTGTAAACATTGTTTCCTTCATAGGCAGATACAACAATGATAATCCCAGTACGATGATGTCACTGACAATAAACACGTTGCCGATTTTCCACCCGCGCCACTCACTGATCAGCAGAGATAAGATATCATCGCCCCCGGTTGCTCCACCGAATCGCAGTACGATTCCGGCTCCCAAACCTGTAAGCACCCCACAAAGTAGAGCAGCTATCAGCAGATTTCCATGTAGATCTATAACCAGAGTCGAATACTTCTCAAATCCTGCATAAAACAGTGAAAAAGCGATGGCTCCGATTAACGCAAGCAGCATAAATCTTCTGCCCTTCAGTACCCATGCCAGCAATATGACGGGAATATCAAGCAGCAACATACTCCATGCTGGAGATATGCCAAACGCGTAATGTCCCAGCAGGGCCAAGCCTGCAAATCCGCCTTCTGACAAATGATTTTGAGCATTAATGTGATAATACGTAAAAGCTAAAATGCATGTTCCGAGCAACATGACAGCAATCTGTCTCAGTGCTCCATTGTTCACGATAGATTCGTAAGTTTTCCTCATACAGGCTCCCTCGGTTTCTCGTAAGTTTAGATGTGGATGAACCCACTCTTACGGAAGCTACCGGGTAAGATGTGCCTGGAGGACTTGGTCCTTCGCATGTACAATCCCCTCTTCCGCAGAGTTGGCTTTCGCAACTTGACGTTACTCCGCGGAAAAGCTAAGTATAAGACAGATCAAATCGTTTCCAAATCGTCCTTTGGGGAAGTATCCTTCGGGGACACATGGTATCCTGATCCTTTCTTTTGTGGAATAAAACTCCGACATTTCTGTGGTACATATAATTCTATAATTTATTATACCACACCTTGTCACCTGCTAAACAGCTTGCTTTTTTGCTGCACCATATTTTATTTTATGTGTGAGCATGCTTTATTGTATGTGCGAATTAACGCATTATACCGTAGGTTTGGCGAATGCACATTTAATATAATAACCAAAGCGTATTTTATTTCTGTTTAGATTATTATCCACTTAATTTGGCGGTTCTACGCTGGTTGGCCATAAACACGCCTCCAAGTATAAGGACCAGCCCGGTCAGAACGTTCCAGCCGATATGTTCATTCAAGAGCAAAAAGCCCCATACGATGGCACTTACTGGTACAAAATACGTCACCGAAGAAGCAAATTCCGCACTCCCCCGCAAAATCATGTAGTTGAACAAAATATATGCTACTCCTGATCCCAAAACTCCCAGTCCTATAAGAGAACCCAATACACCTGGGTCAGAAACAATCGACAAATCAGGTCTCTCCACAATTGCCATCATAATGCCACCCCCTACCGCAGCACCAAACAGTGTCGAAAAAGTAGCCTGATACATGGAAAGATTGGAGAGAAAACGTTTGGAGAGCTGTGTTCCAAATCCGTAGCAGAGAGTCGCAAGCAGCATACATCCAAAACCCACAGGATCAACAGAAATAATAGATGCAGGATTAATACCCAATAAAATAATGATTCCTACAAAAGCGAGACCCATTCCTAACCACTGCATTCGATGAAAAATAGCCCCGAAAAAAACAAGCCCCACCAACATGGTCCATATTGGCGTGGTGGCATTCAATACAGAAGCCATGCTGCTAGCTATTCTGGTCTCGCTAAAACCGATCAATGTCCATGGCAAAACCATGTTGACCAAAGCTACCAGAATAACCGATTTCCACGGAATGCTTTTGATTTTAAACGGCCTGCGCATAAGTAGCATTAATAAGACGATAAAAATAAATCCAAAGCTGGATCTGAGAAATACAATCGTCCATGGCCCTACTTGATGTAGCAACAACACCTTGATAAACATAAACGAACCGCCCCAAATGAGGCTCAACAATAATAAAGCTGCATATAACGAACGTGACAATATGTATACCTTCTTTCTCCACTTTCTTAATTTAAATAGTAAAGGCTGACCGCAGCCAGAACGATCTCCCCTTTTATGTAAGTTTTTATCCATTAGCTTAACATAAACTCTGTTTAACTGTCATTGGCGATAAACGCATGAATTCTTTACAGAATGGCACATAGGGTATCGCTCCCTACCACTTTTCCAATAATTGATGATTGCTTTAGCTATGGAAAAATTCCTATGATGAGGGAGGTATAAACAGAACATATGTTCTGTATACTAATTATATATTGTATTCTTACTCGGAGTAAAGGAGATTTTTATGCCAAGCGAAAAGACACTGAAACACAAGAATAAAGCTCCCTTGCCTTCTGAAGAAGACGCAGGGCTGGTCAAGAACTGTGTACTTCTAACTCTTGTGCTGGATGTGCTGGAACGAGACATTCGTATTATAAATACCTCTCCTCTAAAAATGCCCGATTTGTATGTTCGTAGCCTGACTGGAGTACAACAGCGCGTAGCTGTTCAATTAGCAGAGACAAAGGCGCGAATGAAAACACTAGGAGTTAAAATATACAGCGAAATCCGAAATCATGAAGGCGTAGAGGTTTTGTATGTATGCCGCGGCTATCAAAGGCGATTTTTCATGCTTTCATCCTTTGCTCGCAGCGAGGTCCGACGGAAACTGGGACATTATCTGGGAATTGACCCCACCCAAGATTAAGCCCCCTTGTAATCTCGTCTCTAGTTCTTGCACGATTAATTTTCAATCCCTGCAAAACAACCCACCCACCTCCCATTTATCAACCTAAATTCTAGTATAAAACTATTGCGTTACGTGAAGTGAAGGTGATTCGAGAATGGATAAGTCACCAGATCATGGATAAACTCAATCCATTTGACACACATTATGCCTATCTCATCCAAAAAGGAGGTGCTCTCTTGGCTGGACATGACGCAGCTTCCGTTGAATTAAGTAGGAATGTTTCCTTTATTGAGCAAGCACTTTTTTACACGGATGATTTAAAAAAGCAGGCGATTTCCGTTGACGACAAAGACGGTATGCTGCTCTATATTGATTCGCTCGTAGATCAGGAGATGATTCAAACTCATATCCTGAGTGCCTTATATGAGAAAACCGATGCAGTCTCTCATCAAATGTTCACCACCTTAAGCAGTCAAAAAGACACCGACCTTCAAAATGCTGCTGATTCGCTTATTCAGGGATATTGCATTTTTATGATAAATGGAGCGGAAGGATTTTTTATCCTTTCTTCCGAAAAAACGTATGCTCGCAGTACGGACGAACCAGAAAACGAAGGGATTATTCGCGGACCGCACAATGGATTCATTGAGCAGTTATCCATCAATCTGAATCTGATTCGCAAACAAATTGTCACACCGTCACTGGTTGTACGCTACTTTTATGTGGGATCTAAAACCCGGACTAAAATCGCTATTGTCTATGTTCAAGACTTGGCTAATCCTGAGCTAGTGGAAGCAGTGAAAACGAGAATTAAAGCGATCTCCTCCGATATGGTGCTCCCCCCCGGTTTTATTCAAGAGTTTATTGAGGACAACCCTTTTTCCCTCTTCCCTCAACAGCTCAGCACGGAACGACCGGATCGTGTGACCGCCAATCTAATGGAGGGACGCATAGCGATTTTGGCTGAAGGTAGCCCAACTGCTCTAATAGCTCCCGTCTCTTTTTTTGCATTTTACCAAAGCCCAGATGATTATCACGGCCGTTGGATTATTAGTTCATTTCTAAGAACGATTCGAATGATGAGCTTTTTGATCGCTTTTACGCTACCTGCCATTTACATTGCGACGATTGCTTTTCATCCAGCTATTTTGCCATTAGAGCTGGCGCATACCATCAAAAAATCACTGGAAAATGTTCCATTCCCAGCGATTGTGGAGGCTATGCTGCTTGAATTGATCTTTGAGGTGCTACGAGAAGCCGGGGTTCGTCTACCCAGTCGGGTTGGTCAAACTATTGGAATCGTTGGCGGTCTCGTCATCGGAGATGCTATCGTTCGGGCTGGTCTCGTGTCGTATACGATGATCATCGTCGTCTCGTTAACAGCCATTTCTTCTTTTTTAGTGCCTTCTCATGAAATGAGCTCAGCGGTTCGTATCCTTCGTTTTCCGATGATGATTGCTGCAGCCTTGTTTGGATACATTGGCATTGCTTTCGGTTTACTTTTTCTTACCATCCACCTTTGCAAGCTGGAGACCTTTGGTACGCCCTACTTTGCTCCTCTTGCACCATTCCGGCTCGGTGATATGAAAGATGTTTTTATCCGCTTTCCGATTTGGACATTCCATCAGCGACCATATGATTCCCAAGCCCAAAAATTGAAGCAGCAGAACGACTCTAGGAGCTGGAAAAGACGTGAATAAAGAAAGTACCATTGCATCGGGTCAACTGTTTTTTCTCATCATTAAGTTTGAGATTGGCGTAGATATTTTGTCACTTCCCTATCAGATGCACCTTTCAGCTAAAGGAGGGGGTTGGATATCTGTCATTATTGGTGGCCTTTTGATTCAACTCATTATTTTGATGTGCTGGCTCCTGCTAAGACGTTTTCCCTCCTCTTCGATTTATCAAATATTAACCCAGATTACTGGTTGCTGGATTGGAAAAGCATTGACTGTGGCTTACATTGCTTACTATCTGCTCATGGGTACCTCGGTTCTTGTGAACGCTTATGACGTCATTAATCGCTGGATGCTGCAATATACTCCCCGTTGGGCTATACTTGCCCTGTTTTTGTTCAGTAGCATATATCTGGTTCGCGAAAATTTAAGAACGATTGCCCGAGTACTTGTTTTAATTTCATTTCTGATTTTTCCCATGATGCTGTTAATTAGCTATGGTATAAAGCAGTCCAACCCGCTTTATCTGCTACCTCTGACTGAGGCGGGATGGCCCCGTATTATTGTCGGTTCAAAAGAAACGCTCCTAGCGATGTTTGGTTTTGAGTTCATTCTTGTCGTCTTTCCCATGGTTGAGGGCAAAAGTACAAGCAAGCTCAAGTCAATTCTGGCAGCTAACGCGATCGTGGTACTATTGTATTGTTTTACCGTATTTACCTGTACAACCGTATTCAGTCCCCAACAGCTTGAATTAATGCCGGAGCCAGTCATTTATTTGCTCAGATCCATTCCAATGGGGACGATGGATCGGGTCGATTTTATTTTTCTGCCGATTTGGCTCATTTCGATCTTTGGCGCTATAAGTGGATATTATTGCGTCTTACGGAATAAGCTATCTATTCAAGCAAAAAAGTCACAAAAAGGCGGTTCCCTTTGTTGTGCTCGCCTCATGTTGTATTGCCTATTTGCCTCAACGAAGAGAAGATTTCGAGCTTATTGGTTCCATAGCCAATAATTCTGCTTATATTTTCCTAATTGTGTTCCCTTTTCTGCTGCTGATCCTATCCTATCTCTTCAAAAAAAAGGAGGGACCTGAAACATGAAAAAAAAGAGCAGAGCGCTTGGAATGCTAACTCTACTCATTTTTATAACAGGCTGCTGGGATCAGGACAATTTGAAGGATGCCCGATTGGCAAATGCATCGGCTTATGATCTCACTCCTGAAGGCATGTTGTTGCAAACGCTAGAGGTTGTAGACGATTCTCAAAGCAATCAAGGTAAAAGCACCAATGAAATTCACTCAGGCACCGGCCATTCCGTTCGGCAAAGTACAGACAAAATCCGAGCCAAAGTAACCGGGGATATCCGCTTTTTCAAATACGGAGTTATTCTGTATGGTACAAGCTTGGCCCGAAAAGATTTATATCCCTATCTGGATGTGCTGTATCGTGAGCCTGACCATCCGACTTCCCATGTCAAGGTAGCTATTGTAGATGGATTAGCTGGGGAAATAATAGATCAAAAAAGCATAGGTAGCCTCTTGATTGGCGAATTTATAACCAAAAAAATCAGAAGCCTTGAGGAAATGTGTATGTTCCCGGAAATGACACTGGAGACACTGCTCCCCCCAATGCTTGATCCGGGTCAAGATTTTGTACTTCCCTATCTTTCCAAAGAAGGAGAAGATATTACAGCACGTGGAATTGCCCTATTTCACGGACAAAAATTCACAGGAAGCCTAAGTAGTGAGCAAGGTGTTTTATATGTCTTAATGACTGGAAAGTGGAAAAACACAGCTCGCTTTGTAAAAAGGATACATCCAGGACCTGTCGGTGATGTGCAAAACTTTATTACGTATCAGGCTAAAATCCAGAATGTCAAACGTAGCCTTAAAGTGAACGTTCAGTGCGATGGACAAATTGATGTGGAGCTTAACCTAAAATTGCCTGTCGATATTGTTGAATATGCACGAAACCATCTTCAAGATAAAGCTAACGTACAGCGTCTGAACCGTCAACTTTCCGAAATCATGACCCAGGATGCGAAACAAATTATCCGTACACTTCAGGAAAATGGATGTGATGCCTTTGGCGTAGGCAGACAGTTGATCGCTCATTATCCAGCAGTATGGAAAAGTGTAGATTGGAATAAAGAATACCCCAATGTCCGTTTTCATCCGCAGGTCACTGTAGACATTGTCAGGAACGGCATTTTAAACTAGGCCGTTCCCGTCGTTTAGTTTTTGGGTTGATCAGATATTATTTCAGGATAAATAACTTCATCAGATTTGGTTTTTGGAGTCTCACTCTGGCTTTGTGATTCAGAAGGAGTCACCTGCTCGTTCTCAACAGAAGGTTGCGGAGTATCTGTAGATGGCAAATCTTTATTCTCATCAGGCATATCTATCTCTGTGTCTGCGTCAGGAACAGTAGGATCCGTTTCCTCTGGTGGAATTTTCTCTTTATCTATTGCAGGTACCTCAACCTCTGGGACTTCTTTTTCCTTGATATCTGGTTTAGACGGGACCACTGGTCTAGCAGAACGCGGAAGCTGTTCTCTTCCAACTTCGGTAGGCACATACTTTTGATTAAACCAGTCAGTCACGAGTTGACCCGATTGACGGGAATAACGCCCTGGTAGCTTACCTGTAAGGCTAGAAACCGTAACTCTTACAACACCTTCCGGCCGTATAAAGTGCTTTTTCTTAAAAAGCTCAGGCTGGTCCTTGACCGCCTCATTCATGATCAGTGCCCACACTGACTGTGCTCTGGAATGGCCTTCTTGAGATAATGTATTAACCTGTTGGCGGTAACCAGCCCAGACGCCTAGTGTAACGTCAGGTGTGTACCCCATAAACCACACATCACCAAAGTTTTGTGTCGTACCGGTTTTACCGGCGATATCAATGGCACCGTAGCTTTTAAAAGCATTTTGCAGGCGTTTGCCGGTTCCCCTCGGATCTGATATAACCGTTTTGAGCATATCCGTCATCAAAAATGCGGTTTGCTGCGAATATACACGCTTCGTCTGCGGTTTAAATTCATATACGATCTTCCCGTTGGCATCCGTAATTTTGCTGATCAGATGAGGTGCATTATATACACCCATATTGGGAATCGTTCCATATGCTGCGGTCAGTTCCTCGACGGATACCCCTTTGCTTAGTCCACCCAAAACCCCTGTCTGAGCATGTTCATCCTGCGGCTGAATCGTCGTAATTCCAAGAGAACGCACAAAATTCCAAGCATTTGGAATTTTAACTTCATATAGGAACAGCCTCAGCGCAGGGATGTTGATTGACCGATTGAGTGCTTCACGGGCTGTCATAAGCCCCTCGTACCGTCTGTTATAATTTTTAGGAATATGATAACCTTTACGCCCGTCTTTCAATATGATTTGTGAATCATCAATAAGACCGGCTGGCTGAGTGTAGCCCTTTTCCAAAGCAGGTAAATAAGCAGCAATAGGCTTCATGGCAGAACCGGGCTGACGTGTCATTTGAGTTGCATAGTTCATTTGCTCGGTATTAAAATCCCTGCCCTCGATCATACCGAGTATAGCCCCTGTTTTATGATCAATCATGATTGCTGCAATCTGCTCTAATCCCTTCTTCTTACTGTATGGAGAAAAATTTTGTGGATTGGCTGCAATCTGCCGCATATTGTTATAAATTTTCTTATTTATCGTTGTATAAATTCGATAGCCGGACCGTTGCAACTCTTCTCGCGTATTTTGAAGAAGCTCGGCATGCTCAGGCTTGGAAATCTCGGCTGCCGTGATATCGGGATTTTGCTGGAGCGCTAACAATTGGGCGGCTTCCCGCTCTGTCTCCAGCATCAAATAAGGGAATGTGTTATAACTTTTTTCGCGATGTGGCGCAAGAGTGGCTTTCACATCAAATTGAAGCGCCTCGTTATATTCGGATAGCGTAAGTTTACCTGTTGCCAGCATTCTTCCCAACACGACACGTTGGCGCTCCATCGCTTTATTGAAGCCTTCTTCATCGAAGTTCCCTTTACCATCAAAAGCGGAATAAACAGATGGCAGTTGCGGGAGACCTGCCAAATAAGCCGCCTGAGCAATATGAAGCTTATGTAGATCACTTACATTGAAAATCCCTAACGAAGCAGACTTGATTCCATATAAATTGTAACCAGCGGAACCATTACCAAAAGGCATTTTGTTTAAGTAAGCCGTTAATATTTTATCCTTGCCCATAAACCGCTCCATACGCAGTGCCAGCAGCATTTCCTTCACCTTGCGACTGTCCGTCTTATCCAGACTGAGAAAAACCCTTCGGGCTACCTGCTGCGTCAGTGTGCTGCCGCCTGTTTGGCGGTTTTCATTCAAAAGCTTCTGCTTAACGGCACGAGCAGTTCCCTTTAAATCCACACCACGATGCTCATAAAATTGGCTGTCTTCCGTTGAAATGAGGGCGTCCACAATAGACTGAGGAACATCCTTCAGATCAACGAGCTGTCGATCCTCCTCCATGCGCATTCTTCCAACCGGAGTTACCTGATCATTAAAAAATACAAAGCTGGTCAGAGCGTTCTCATTTACCTTTTCATATATCAACTGACGTGATCGTACAGGTTCATCATGAACCAGTGCCGCCACATAACCGGATATAAGACCTCCAGCAAACAGCACTCCAAGTACACCCGCAAACGAGAACCACTTGATATTAATCAGCAAAACTCTGCCAAAAATACGCCACCTACTGCGTTTTTGAGATGATGGTCGACGTTTTGGGTTCATAAAAATGGTTTTCTCCCCTCAATATTCATTCATTTCCACTTGTTTTTGCTCAAGATATTATGATACGCCATGTTAGGTTTTCCGTAAACTGTAACGTTCCAAAAAATACATTTGTATTAGGAACACTTGTTCTGTATATAATACTACTATAAGAGTATACATTCAAGAATATTTTGGAAGGATGACCCACACATATCAGGAGAGGAGGTCGGATTTTTGAAGGAAAGCAGAAATAGAACCATATTCTTATCGGACTGCCAAAGTTTTTATACCAGCATCGAAAAAGCAGATGATCCCAAATACCAACATAAGCCACTCGTTGTGGCCGGTGACCCTGCACTTCGTTCAGGCATTATTTTAGCTGCGTGTCCGCTGGCCAAAAAATACGGTATATCTACAGCAGAACGCCTGGGAGAAGCGGTGAAAAAATGTCCTGACCTTATCATTGTACGCCCACGTATGCAGCATTATATCGATGTCTCATTAAAAATAACAGAAATCTATAATGAATATACGGATTTGGTTGAGGTTTTCAGCATTGATGAACAGTTTCTGGATATGAGCGGAAGCCTCTCCCTGTTCGGGGATCCGGTGAGTATTGCAAGTGAAATTCAGCAAAAGGTACTGGCACAAACAGGAGTATGGATTCGAATTGGCATCAGCTCCAACAAAATGCTGGCTAAAACCGCAACAGATATATGGGCTAAAAAAAATGACAGTGGCATTTTCTTGTTGCCTACATCCGATATTGCAGCGTTGCTGTGGCCTCAGCCAGTACGTCTTATGTTCGGCATCGGTTCGCGCATGGAACGGCATTTGGAGAAGCTTGGACTACACACCATTGGAGATATTGCACGTACTCCCTTACCCCGGCTACAGGACAGATTCCGGTCTCATTTCGGCAAGCAGTCCGATATTCAGGCAGAGGTGATATGGCGAACTGCTAACGGGATCGATCACAGCCCGGTCAAGCCGGAAACATTTAATACACCTCCCAAATCCATCGGTCATATGATGACTCTTCCCCGCGACTATCTCCAGCCTGCGGAAGTGGAAACCATCCTGCTTGAACTAACAGAGGAGGTGTGTCGGGACGCCCGCCGCAAAGGATATATGGGCTCGGTTGTGACTGTTCATTGTATATGCAGTCCCTACGAGGCACCAACCGGATTCTCCCGACAAATGAAGATACCCGATCCTACAAACCATACCCAAAAGGTATATGAAACCGTTAAAAAAATCTTTTATACTTTTTGGAATCATATGCCCGTGAAGCGCGCAGGGGTTACTTTAAGCGGATTGGTGGATGATCAACTGTATCAGCTGGATTTTTTTGAGGATCTGGAGCGATCCCGTGCTTTGGAAAAGGTGACGGACACTTTAAAGGATCGGTACGGTCAGTCCATCATCATGCGCGCATCGTCGTTAACAGATGCCGGGCAGGCCATGGAACGGTCTATCAAAATTGGAGGTCATTACAAATAAAAGTCTCATGATAAGCACACACTAGCTATTGCCCGGGGAATGAACTAATACAAACCAAAAAGGATTGCCTGATATCAGGCAATCCTTTTTCATCTCTGCTTCACAAAAAAACATGGAGAGCGCTTTGAAGCACCTCTTCAAATAGCAATCAACGGAACATTCCCCACAGCTTGATTAGATGGAATGTATTGGACGGATCAATTTTTTGTGCCAATACGAAGGCGGTCAATTGCTCCTCCTGTGCAGCCGTCAAACGCTCGTTTAAAATAGCAGAAGTGGACTTCACAAGATGACGCACCTTAGCTTTATTTTGCAGGTCCGCTTTAGTCACACCTTCAATCTGCTGCTTAACCCGCTCCTTGAGCGCACGATTCTTCATTTTCAACTTAATCCGCTCCACCAGTTGCGGACTAATTCCATATTGCTGATAGCTCAATGTTGCCACACCTCCCATATCATTCGGTCATTCCCAAATATATGACGGCCAGCCTGTCCATTGTGCCTATCTGTTTAAAACGTTTAGAACAACCTCATGATTCATGGTGGATTAGTCGATGAGATCCCCCTGGAAAATCTGTTCTTTTTGCAAATAACCGCGCAGTGCTTCATACTGCGGAGATGTCCAAAAGGACGAATCCTTAATCAGATCGGTTGCATCCTCCCGCGCCTTTTCCAGCACCTCAAAATCCGCTACCATATCTGCTAAACGAAACTCGGGTAGCCCACTCTGCTTGGTGCCAAAAAAGTCACCCGGCCCTCTCAAATCCAGATCGCGTCTAGCCACCTCAAAACCATCGTCCGTATCGGTCATAACCTTCATCCGCTCCTGACCAACCTCCGACTTAGGATCAGCGATCAGTACACAATACGAGGCATGTGCTCCCCGTCCGACACGTCCACGTAATTGATGTAACTGGGACAGCCCAAAACGATCCGCGTCCATAATGATCATTAGCGTCGCATTGGGAACGTCTACCCCCACCTCCACAACCGTCGTTGAAACGAGTAACTGAACCTCATTCGCATAGAAAGAACGCATAACTTCTTCCTTTTCTGCGGGAGTCATTCGTCCATGTAATAGCCCAACGCGGTAATGTGGAAAAGCCTGTTGCATTTGAATATGCAAATCGATGGCATTCTGTACGTCCAGCTTCTCCGACTCTTCAATCAACGGGCAAATCAGATAAGCCTGCCGTCCCTGATCTACCTCGCGGGAAATAAAACCAAGTACCCGATCCATCAGTTCGTGCTTCACCCAATAGGTGGAAATTGGAATACGCCCCTTCGGCCGCTCTGACAACGTAGAAACATCCATATCGCCAAACGCAGTGATGGCCAGCGTACGGGGGATCGGTGTGGCCGTCATCGTCAGCACATCGGGATTATAGCCTTTGCGACGCAGTACACTACGCTGATTCACTCCGAATCTATGCTGCTCATCCGTTACAACAAGCCCAAGCTGGCGAAAATATACATCCTCCTGAATGAGAGCATGGGTGCCTACTACAATGTCCAGCAGACCCATTTGGAGAGCAGCTAGGAGCTCCTTACGCTTCTTCCCGGTTGTACTCCCAGTCAATAGGCCCACACTGATTCCAAAGGGCTCAAACAGCTTGTGAAGCGATCGCATGTGCTGCTCGGCCAATATTTCGGTTGGCACCATCAGCGCTCCCTGAAAACCGGAACGTACTGTGGCAAATAAACCGATGGCAGCAACAACTGTTTTACCCGACCCAACATCTCCCTGAAGCAGACGATTCATACAATAAGGTGAGCGTAGATCGTGCAGTATTTCAAGCTCTACCTTCTTCTGTGCATCCGTTAATTCAAAAGGCAAAGCCCTTACAAATTCACGAATCGTGGCGTTATCCACGGTATGTACCACCCCGTCCGCTCGACCACGATTTAGCGCCCGGAATGCCTGCATTTTCAGCTGAAATAAAAATAGCTCCTCATACACCATCCGCCGACGAGCCTCTTGCCCCTCGCGGTTGTCCTGAGGCTGGTGTATACCTGCAATAGCCTGCTTGCGCGGCATCATACTATATTTACGCACAAGCAACTCAGGCAATATTTCGGGGATCATTTCACCAAACTGCTGGAGTGTCTGGCTCATTGTTTTTCGCATCCAGCTTTGCGTAATCTTGCCGCCTATAGAGTACACCGGTTGAAGTGTCCCCGAGCGGGCTACTCCTTTATCAGGAAACTCAGAATCTGCAACAGTCATCTGCATCCGTTTGAGATCCCATTTACCAGTCACCACAATTTCACGACCAGAGGTT
This sequence comes from Paenibacillus sp. FSL P2-0322, assembly GCF_037975315.1. Classification (NCBI taxonomy): domain Bacteria; kingdom Bacillati; phylum Bacillota; class Bacilli; order Caryophanales; family Paenibacillaceae; genus Paenibacillus; species Paenibacillus sp. FSL P2-0322. The sequence goes on from NZ_CP150243.1 coordinate 3,681,476, forward strand.
AGCTGCTCCTTCATGAAATGCCGATTAAACCACGTCGCGGTAAACATCCAATCCTCGGCCATCAATTTACAAGTCAACCTTGATTTGCGCCCGTAACGCTGAAGCACCGGAATGCCCATAATTTTGGCCTGTACTGTAATCTTATCTCCATCCTTCACTTCGCTTAGCGAGCGCAGTCGGTAATCTTCATACCGAAACGGATAATATTCCAGCATGTCCTGTATGTTAGAAATGCCAAAAGCGTGAAGCTCTCCCTCTTTGAGAGCACTCACGCCATGTATTTGTTTTAAAGGTATTTGATCCAATTGCAGCATATTACCTCTCATCTCCGGCCGGCCATACAAAAATGCCAATCGTTCCTGGCCCTACATGGGTCCCAATCACAGCGCCAAGTTCAGTATATATTCGATCTCCCAGCTCAAAATGCTCTGCCAGCTGAGCCACGAACGCTTCTGCCGCTGAGCGATCTGCCGTATGACCCACAGCAATATTAATTTTTTGGCCTTTTAAATCCCGCTCCAGTAGTTCAATTATACGTGCTGTCGCTTTTTTATGCCCTCTCGCCTTATCAACCGAATAAATAGTGCCTTCTTTGTCAATCGAAAGAATCGGCTTAATGTTAAGTAACGTACCAACCATTGCCGCTGCCTTGCCAATACGTCCGCCTTTTTGTAAGTATTCCAGGGTATCCACCAGGAAATACAAACGACGGCGCTCCCCACGACGTTCCACAGCCCGAACGATATCAGCCGGGGAATGCCCGGCAGCCGCCAGCTCTGCCGCATAAACCACTAGCATGCCGTATCCGTATGAAGCTGATTTGGAATCCACCACAGTCACTCTATGTTCATGCTTCTCCAGCATGGATTTGCCCAGCAGAGCAGACTGATACGTTCCGCTCACACCCGAGGATAAATGGATAGAGATAACCTGGCTCTCGGGGTACTGCTCCAACAGCGTCGTGTATGTCTCCAAAAAACGGGCTGGTGAAGGCTGTGATGTCGTAGGTAGCTCATCAGCCCGTACTAGTTCGCTGTAAAACTGCGACGCTGACATCTCAATGCCGTCCAGGTAAGCTGTGCTGCCGAACATCACTGTCAATGGTACAACAACTATACCGAGACGGTCTGCTAATTCCGGTGGAATATCAGCCGTGCTATCCGTCAAAATGATGGTACTGCTCATCAGTCAGACCTCCTTTTGTTGTGGACTTCCATGGGCGTGCTAAAGCACATCAGGTTTCCACTGAGAACAAATAAGGATAAATCGGCTGACCACCTTCATGAACTTCCACTTCAGCATCCGCATAATTTTCTTTAAGCCATGCAACAAGCTGATCTGTGTCTTCTTGATTCGCGTCTGAACCTGTGAGAATCGTAACAATTTCATCGCCATTCACCAGCATTTTCGCTAGCAAAAGACGGGACGTTGCCATTAAGTGTTCCTCGGTCGCTACAATCTTGGAATCCTGAATACCGATGTAGTGCCCGGCTGTAATATGCAGGTCATCCAGTGTCGTATCCCGTACCGCGTAGGTCACTTGCCCAGACTTCACCCGAGTGACTGCGTCACGCATATTGTCCTGATTTACCTCAAAAGCCTCTTCCTCCTGGAAGGCAAATGCTGCCGCAATCCCCTGAGGAATTGTTTTGCTCGGAATAACCGACACCATACGTTCCATCTCTAGCAGTTCACGTGCTTGTTCTGCCGCCAAAATAATATTGGAATTATTCGGAAGAATAAAAATATGTTGAGCCGCAATCGAACGCGCCGCATTAACGAAGTCCTCTGTGCTCGGATTCATTGTCTGGCCGCCAGAAAGGACAACATCGACGCCTAAACTTCTGAAAATATCAGCAATTCCTTCACCGGAAGCCACAGCTATAAAACCAAAGGATGCCAGTTCATGAGCGGGGGGCTCAGACGGCTCTTCCTCACGTGCAGGCTCTGTTGGTATTTCAGCAAACCACTCAGGCTCAGGAGCAACATCCATACCCGCAGACAACAAATCACGATGCTGCTCGCGCATATTTAAAATACGAATCTGTGTAATTTCTCCGTAGCGCAGTGCCAAATTCAGCACTTCACCAGGAGCCTTAGAATGCACGTGAACCTTGATGACATCATCGTCTGAAATTACGATAATAGAATCACCATCTACTGCTAACGCTTTCCGGAAGGCTTCCTCATCAAAATCGGTACCTTGCGCTTCGCCCAATTGTCGATTAATAAAAAACTCCATATCATACAAAAATTCAATATTATCCGTTTCGAGCTTCGCTTGCGCAGAAATCGGCGCATCTGGGGAAGGAACAACTGCAGTAGCAGTAGGTCTCTCCGATACGTGAGGAGCAAAAACCGTGCGTACATTATCACTTTTTGCAGTTGAAGACGTCACCAAGCCGCTTCCAAGATGCTGCATAAAACCTTCATAAATGTACACAAGACCTTGCCCACCCGAATCTACAACTCCTACTTGCTTCAATACAGGGAGCATGTCCTGCGTCATGGCAAGCGTTTCCTTCGCTTTGGCAAGCACTTCTTCCATCAGTTCCGTGATGTCGTTCGTCCGGCGCGAGAAAAACACAGCATGCCTGGCCGCTTCCTTCGCCACGGTAAGAATTGTACCCTCCACCGGCTTAACAACCGCCTTGTAGGCCGCATCCACCCCGCTCTGCAATGCCGATGCGAACTGAAGGGTATTCAATTCCTCGTATGGGGCAGCGTAACGGCTGAAGCCACGAAACAACTGAGACAGGATAACCCCTGAATTGCCGCGGGCTCCCATCAGCAAACCTTTGGATAATATGCCGGACATGACACCGATGGAGGAAGAGTCCCCCCTCTTTAATTCCGTTACGCCCGCGCTCATCGTCAAATTCATGTTGGTTCCCGTATCACCGTCTGGCACTGGGAATACATTTAGTGAATTGACATGTTCCGCATGCTGCTGTAATTGTTCCGCCCCGGCTAAAACCATTGCGGTAAAATCTGTTCCATTCAAAGAACGATTACTCAAGAGAATTCCCCTTCCTAGCTTAATACACTTGTTTTACTATCAACCTTCACAACACCTTATTCAACTGTGCGTACAGGTTCAATTGAATTATACTAAAGCCAGACGACGAATACGAATATCACACTTTCGTAAGCTCTTGTACTCACGTCTGGTCGTTCTTCTACAGGTCATATAAAATGAAAAACCAGTCAACTGCCTAACAATAAATCATCGGCTGGAATGATGACTATAGTCCCGCCTCTGAACTGCCGGCATGACTGGAATAAGAATTCACATTCCATTTTAATACAAAATAATCGCAGCAATAACTATCCCATATTGTACTATAATGCGAAAGAGAAATAAATAAAGTTTTTGAATCAGTTGACGGAGCTTTTTTGACTATGATATTATATTTAAGTATTGTTTTGTTCAGGTTAGTGACTTACAAAGTCCGGCTGACCCAGTCGGCCTGAAGAGAGACCCGTTCCGTATGGAATTTGGTTATTTTCAGAATAGGAGGTGGAATCATGTCTCGTAAATGTTCTGTAACAGGCAAAAAGCCTGGCAGCGGTAACCACGTATCTCACGCTAACAACCGTAATCGCCGTACTTGGGGCGTCAACGTACAAAAAGTTCGCATTCTCGTTAACGGTAAACCGAAACGCGTTTATGTCAGCACTCGTGCATTGAAAGCCGGTAAAGTGACTCGCGTGTAGTCGTAAAAAAATATCGTTATAAGCAAAAGGCACCTCGTTTTAAACGGGTGCTTTTTTGGTTATTCGAAAAGTAATATCCATCTGGTTCAGGAGAACAAAATGTCAGGCACCTTCCCGTGCGTTCCTATCTTTTACTGCCGAGCTACCTATCTGTTGTGCCCGGGAAGCGTGCCCTGTGTACCTCCAGTTTTCATCCTACATCCTGTGTTTACATTACGTTGAATTCAGTTTTTCTGGAATGTATTCAAAATGGCTTTAACGAATCCACCCAGAAATTTTGGCAGCTTGATTGTGTAAAACTTCATGCCTCACCCTCCCCATCATCCTCCTGCATCCGTTCTCTGTAGTTTATGCAACCTGTCAAGGGTTGTTGCCCCACAAAAAAAAGGCTACATGAGAATCCCGCTCATGTAACCATATTTATGCACAACCATCCCAGGCTATACCATCAGACAAGTCCGCGAACATAGAGATATGCTGAGAGTATGAAAATAAACAGGATATAATAAAGTACGCTGCACACCACAAAACCTATTCGTAAACCCCGCCGTTCATTTTTTCGAAAATAAAACAGTACAATTAGAACAGCCAAAAGTGAAAGAACAGCATTCCAAGGAGCCTTCACTAGCGAGAAACAGCTAAGGGTCAACCCCGTCGCCATGCTCGCTACAGTCATCCACAATGCTTCAGTCAGCTTCACTTGGACAAACGAGCTGCACTGTCCCGAATCGCAGCAATAGCCGCTGCGCGGTCTGCTCTGCCAAATACCGCACTACCAGCCACTAACACGTCAGCCCCCGCTTCAAATACGGCTGGTGCCGTCTCCTCCGCAATACCTCCGTCTACCTCGATATGTACATCTGGACGGCCCAATTCGTTCAGCCAAGCACGGATTTGTCTGATTTTATTTAACGTCTCTGGAATGAAGGACTGACCTCCAAAGCCAGGATTGACCGTCATCACCAGAATCATATCCACATTTGGCAGCACTTCCTTGATCGCGTATGGTGAAGTACCCGGATTGAGAGCCACTCCAGCCAGAGCGCCTTGCTGCTTGATCAAGTGAAGGACACCATGCAAATGAACACAGGCCTCAGCATGAACAGTGATGATGTTGGCTCCTGCTTTTACGAAATCGCCAATATAGCGTTCAGGATGCTCAATCATCAGATGAACATCCAAGGGAAGAGTCGTATGCGGACGAATAGCCTGAACGATAGGTGGGCCCAGTGTAATATTGGATACAAAATGTCCATCCATTACATCCACATGAATCCAGTCTGCCCCTCCTGCCTCAGCTTCCGCAACTTCACTGCCCAAGCGAGCAAAATCAGCGGATAAAATCGACGGTGCTATTTTTAACATATACTCAGTACCTCCGCTTTTTTTCTTTTAATTCCTGATAGAACTGCAAATAGCTATCATATCGTCCCTGTGAAATATGGCCTTCTTCCAGGGCCTCTCTTACTTTACAGCTAGGCTCGTGAATATGGGTACACCCCCGAAATTTACATCCTTCCGCATACTGCTGGAATTCACGAAAACAGGGAGATAACTCATCCACACCTAGCTCCAGAAAATCTAGCTGGCTAAACCCTGGTGTATCTGCTACAAACCCTCCGTTGTCTAGAGGAATCAGCTCCACATGACGAGTCGTATGTTTTCCTCGGCCCAGCTTATTGCTTATGGCGCTCGTCTCCAGCGTTAACCCAGGCTCCAGAGCATTAAGCATGGAAGACTTTCCTACACCTGACTGCCCGGAAAACACGCTGATTTGACCAGCCAACAGCTTCTTAAGCTCAGCCGTCCCTTCTCCGGTACGGGCACTGGTTACCAGCACCTCATAACCGATCTTCCGGTACATTTCCTGAACGGCCAGCACGGTGTCATCCTCTGAAGGACTGCCTTCATACAAATCGCGCTTAGTCAAACAGATAATCGTATCCAGTCCGGCGTGCTCAATATGGACTAAAAATTTGTCCAGTAAAGGCAGGTTTAAATCCGGCTCACGCAAGGAAAACAGTAGCACGGCTAGCGTGGTATTAGCTACTGGAGGACGAATTAGCTCTGTCGTACGCTTTCTAATCTCCTCGACCATACCTTCCCCGTTCTCAGTCAGTTCGTAAACGACCCGATCACCGACAAGAGGCGTAATCTCTTTTTTCTTAAAAATGCCGCGTGCTCTGCATTGTACCGTAGCTTCGCCAGATACCGGACGCCCATCCTGATCCAGGCTGGAGACATAATAATATCCGCTAAGCGCCTTGACGATCAGACCTTCAGGCATGTGTAAGATGTCCTCCTTCATAATGTTCAAGTTTCATTGCGTATAACAGGTTGAGCATCTTCCTATTGCAAGTTTACTGATGCTGAACAGCCTCAATCACTTTTTCCTTCTTTGCGTGGCCTGGGTTGTTTTTATGACTAACCGCCAACTCACTGCGCGTACTCCCCGTGGAATTCGTTCCAGGAACAAAGGCGGAAGGGTCACCATTACCTCCTGTGCCCTCCTGATTGTTCGAGTCGCCTCCACTATTGCCAGTATCATTAGAAGATCCCCCGCTATCACCTTCCTCGCCGTTTCCACTTCCATTCTGCGAGGAAGTACCATCAGGTGTATCCGTTGGTGAAGTTCCAGCAGGCGGAGCAATTTGGGGCATCGTCACCGTTCCATTTTTCGCCTCAATATAAGAGACTGGATACGTATCAATAAAGTCACCATCTCTAAATACTGAGACAACACTGTCTTTGTTCGGAGCCATTAGCAGATTGATAGTGAACATCTGTGTCGTATTAATCGTACGGCTTCCCCATTCCTGATTTTCTCCACGCGCATCCGTATAAGTGATACGAATTTTGCTGTTTTTGCCCTCTTCCTTCGGCGCAACAGGCACATTAAATGGTAGTGTAATCGCTTCTGGCGGGTAACCCGTGCTTACATAAAACGTAATTTCCGTATTTGGTGGCAACTCACTGCCTGCCTCTGACGGCCACTGTTTGGTTACTCTTCCTTTTTCCTGCTCATAGCTAAATTCTTCTTTAATCGAGCCAACCTTCAGCCCTGCCTTTTTAACCTCATTTTCTGCTTGGTTCTGCGTCTTCCCTATCAGGCTTGGCATTTTCACAGTATCAGCGCCCTTGCTGACTGTGAGCACAACCTGGACTGAGTCCTTATCAAATGGCTCATTTGCAGCGGGTGTCTGACTAAGGACGGTCCCCGCGGCCTGATCACTGAACTGCTCATTTTGCTGAATCTGCGTCTCCTTAATTTGCTGGGCGGTCAGCAGCTTAACAGCATTCTCGTAGCTTTGGCCTTTGACATCCGGCATCGGGGTGAGCGGCTTGGCAATCCCGACTTTCAGACTAATCTTGGTTCCTTCCTTGACTAAAGAATCTGCAGGATAGCTTTGATAAAATACAACTCCAGGCGCGATTCCCTCTTTGTATTCATGCTGGATTGGCTCCTCAATGAGTAATCCCGCTTTACTGAGATTAACCTTCGCTTGGTCTTCTGTTTGTGTCAATACACCTGGTACTTTTACCTCAGGCACGACAAGTACACTTTGCACATAGTACACCACTCCGCCCATGCACAGAAGTAACACCAACACTAGTGTTACCCACAAGATCGCTTTTTTTCTATTATTTTTGGACGATTGCTTGCTCGGAAGCTGTTCAGACTCACGCGGTTGAGCAGGTACATCATCGCCACTAGAAGACATCCCTAATTGTTGAGGCTTAATAGCCGGAATAACCCGTGTTTGATCCTCATCATCCAAATGTGTAAACTCCAGCTTGGATTCATTACGCCGTCCCGGCAGCAAACAGGTTTCCAGATCTTTTAGCATTTCGTCTGCCGATTGATAACGCTCTTCTGGATTTTTGCGCATGGATTTTAGAATGACATTTTCCACACTTTGCGGAATCAACGGATTAATTTTACGTGGTTCCTCAAATTCCTCTTGCAAGTGCTTGAGCGCTACACTAATTGGACTTTCTCCCAGGAAAGGGAGCTGCGCTGTCAGCATTTGATATAAGACAATACCTAAAGAATATAAGTCCGATTTTTCGCCGGTGACGACACCCTTTGCATGCTCAGGTGAAAAATAATGAACAGAACCCACAACAGAACCCGTCTGGGTAATGGTCGTTGACGTAACAGCTCTAGCAATCCCAAAATCAGTTACCTTAACCCGTCCATTACGTCCAATTAATATATTATGAGGCTTAATGTCTCGGTGAATGATCTGATTTTGATGGGCATGCTCCAGCGCATCACAAATCTGGGAAGCAATCCGTACTGCTTCATCCACTTGCAATGGCGCACGTTCTTTAATAATCTCATTCAAATTTTTACCTTCGATGCACTCCATTACAATATAATGGATTTCATCCTCTTGGCCGACATCATAAATACTGACCACATTCGAATGCGAAAGCGAGGCCGCAGACTGCGCCTCACGCCGAAATCGGCGAATAAATTCCTCATCATGAACAAATTGCTGGCGCAACACTTTAACTGCGACATTGCGATTCAGCAAAATGTCTTGAGCCTTATACACCAGCGCCATACCGCCGCCACCGATACGCTCAATAATTTCGTATCTTCCCCCTAGCAGGTGCCCGATCATGCGTCACACCCCTTTTCACTCAATGAAACCGTGTCGTCGGGCAATTCAAACAAAGCTACAGTAATGTTATCGTCTCCTCCGGCAAGCAACGCCAGATGTAGCAGACGATCCGCGCGCTCCTGCAAAGGATTCTCTGCGGCACCTACTACTTTGCTGATTTGTTCTTCCGTTACCAGATTGCTTAATCCGTCGCTACACAGTAACAGTACATCGCCTTTTTCCAGCGCAATGGAGTCAATATCCACTTTCACCTCGGAATCAGTGCCCAGCGCCCGTGTCAGTACATTGCGACGAGGATGGTTCTCCCGTTCTTCCTTACTGATCTGACCGTTTTTGAACAGCTCATTAACCAAAGTATGGTCTTCTGTAAGCTGACGTACCGCTCCTTTGGAAATGACATAGGCACGACTGTCACCGATATGTCCGATAATTCCGGATGCGTCGTTTAATAAAACCGCAACAACTGTCGTTCCCATATTATGATACTTTTCATCGCGTGCAGCCGTCTGGAAGATGACTTCATTGGCATGCAAAATAGCGTCGCTGAGCGCCGCCGTCAAAGAATGTGCGGATAATCCGCTCTCCAGCGTCGCCAAATCAGCGGCAAGTGTCTCTACCGCAAGGCGGCTGGCCGTATCACCGGCCAAATGCCCCCCCATACCATCGGCAACAATCCCAAGAATATAGCCTTGCTCCAAGTGCCTGATCCAGGCAGAATCCTCATTCACCGAACGTACACGTCCGACATGGCTGACATGAACTGTTTTGATCAAATGGTTTCACCCCAACTCCATATGCTTTGCACGCAACTGACCGCAAGCAGCGGCAATATCGTGACCCTGTTCACGCCGGATCGTCACATTGACGCCTTTTTCGGCAAGAATACGTTGGAAATTAAAAATATCACTGCGTGATGTGCGTACATACTTGCGCTCAGGCACATGATTGACTGGAATCAAATTGACGTGACACAGCATGTCCTTTAACACATCCGCTAGCTCTTCAGCATGTTCTGCCTGATCGTTTACACCACCAATCAGGGCATATTCAAACGAAATTCTCCGCCCCGTCTTAGCAAGATAGTAACGTAGAGAATCCATAACATCCTTAAAGGGATAACGCCGATTTACAGGCATCAGCTTCGAACGAAGCGCATCATTAGGCGCATGAATGGATATTGCCAGATTAATCTGGGTATCCTCGTCGGCAAATTTATAAATATTCGGTACAATACCGCTGGTCGACACTGTGATATGACGTTGACCAATGTTCAGACCTTTTTCATGAACCATTGTACGTAAAAACGTCATGGTCGCTTCATAGTTTTCAAAAGGCTCGCCCGAGCCCATAATCACGATGCTACTCACTCGTTCATTGGTTTTATCCAAAATTTTCTGAGCCTGCACCACCTGTGCAGTAATTTCACCAGCCGTCAGGTTCCGTTTGAGGCCTCCAAGCGTCGAAGCGCAGAAAGTACAACCAATCCGGCACCCCACTTGAGTCGTTACACAAATGCTGTTTCCGTAATTGTGTCTCATAATGACCGTTTCAATGGCATGATCATCGTGCAAACCGAACAGGAATTTTACTGTACCGTCCTTCGATTCCAACTTTGTAATTTCACTAAGCGTCACAAAACTAAATTGCTCCTCAAGCTTCTCTCTCAGCGCCTTGGACAAATTCGTCATCTCGCTGAAATCATTGACTCGCTTCACATACAGCCAGTCAAAAATTTGTCCTCCACGAAAAGCAGGCTCGCCATTGTTCTTGGCCCAGTCCTGAAGCTCCTCCAGAGTTAAATCATATATAAAAGGTTTCATCAATGTTTGCACCCGTTCCTTCTTCATTAAGTTCTGTTTGATCGCAGATAGTATTTTTCATTCTTCCTATTTTAGCACAAATCCCTGAGGGGGTAAAAATTTTTCGTCTTCATGCAAAAAACCGCCGGAAATGTTCCGGCGGAATGTGGAAATACTGGTGGAAAGCTGCCTGGAATTCTCTTCCGCGCTATTTCACCCGACGCAGGCGCGCGATATAAAATCCGTCGCTGTGGAAATGCTGCGGTAACAGCTGTACCGAGCCTCCCTGTATACTATCCTTTTCGCGGCTCACGTCTGGGAAGGAATGACCCTCTGCCAATTCATACTCTGGATGTTCGCTTAAAAATTGAGTCAATTGTCCTTCATTTTCGTCCGGTTCAATCGTGCATGTGCTGTATACCAGAATACCACCTGGCTTCAACAGTCCCGCCACACTATCCAGCAGCTCATGCTGAAGCTGTGTAATGTCGCGTACATCCTGCGCAGTTTTGCTCCAACGCAGGTCCGGTTTACGACGAATCACTCCAAAGCCAGAGCATGGCGCATCCAGCAAAATACGGTCAAAAGAAGCTGGAGCATATCGTTCCTTCAGTTCTAGCGCATCACCAGTGACTGTTTCCACGGCATCCAGGCCAAGTCGATTAGCCTGTTCACGAATTAATTGATGCTTATGGGCATGCAGATCATTCGCAACTATCCGTCCGTGATCCTTCATCAGCTCAGCCATATGAGCTGTTTTGCCACCTGGAGCGGCACAGCAATCCAGTACCAGCATGCCAGGCACAGGAGCGACTGCTTCGGCAACGAGCATGGAGCTTTCATCCTGTACGGACAGCAAGCCGTCCGTATACCACGAGGTAAGCGCCATATTTCCACCGCTACGAACAACAATCCCATAAGGACTAACTGCTGAAGGAACGGCATCAAGCCCTTTTGAGTTCATCTCGTCCAGCAGCTGATCACGGCTGATCATTGTCGTATTCACCCGTACGCTGACCGCAGGGGGCTCATTATTAGCCTGACAGATAGCCTCAGCAGTATCTGCACCGTACTGCTTAATCCAGCGCTTAACCAGCCACTGTGGATGGGAATGTTCTAATGAAATCCGTTCCTCCGGTGACAAATCGTCAGGAATACGCAGCTTGTCCGGCTCACGCAGCATGCTGCGGAGCACGCCGTTGACCATACCGGAAATACCCTGATGCCCACGCCGCTTGGCAATGGTCACCGCTTCACTAACGACTGCATGATCCGGAACTCGATCCAGATACACCACCTGATACACACTCATCCGCAGCAACGAACGTACCCAAGCCTGAAGCTTGGCCGTTCCTTTTTGAACAAATTTATTCAAAAAATAATCTAGTGTATTTCGGCGTGCGACTGTACCGTATACAAGTTCCGTCGCCAAACCAGCATCACTTGCAGACAAACCTGCCTGCTGAAGCCGACGATTTAGCTCAAGATTGCTATACGCACCCTCTTGCTCCACACTGGTCAACACATCAAGTGCAACTTCCCGCGCCGTCTGATTGCGAGTCTTGCCGGTTCTGGCACCCACTCCCTTGCCTTGGCCTCCCTGGCGGGAGTGACTCCCGCTCATCCGAGCACCATGCCTGGCTTCATCTGTCCGCCGCGTGCAAAGGTTCCAGCATCCATAACTTTTTTGCCAGCCGGTTGAACCTGAGTCAGCCAGAGAGTTCCTTCGCCTGTCTGCACCTCAATGCCACGAGCGGTCAATTGAAGAACCGTCCCGGGTGCTGGAGCATTTGAGCCACTCACGTCATTATTTATGAAAGGCTGCTCAGCAGCCCATATTTTAAAAACATTTCCCTCCCAAAGCGTAAACGCGCCGGAAAAGGGAACAAGGCCGCGAATCCGGTTGTATATCTGCTGTGCATTGTCACTCCACGAAATACGCTCATCGTCGCGGTTCAGGTTAGGGGCATAGGTAGCCTCGTCCTCATTTTGCGGCGTACGGTCTGATTGGCCTGCCAGCAACTTAGGCAGCTCGTCCTGCAAAAGCTTTGCTCCAGCTACGCTTAATTTCTCAAAAATCGTACCGGAGGTATCCTCCGGCTCTATAGCAACCTCAACTCGCGATATCATATCGCCAGTATCCAGTCCTTCCGCCATATACATCAGCGTCACACCCGTCACGGTCTCACCGTTAATAATCGCACGCTGGATCGGTGCACCTCCCCGATAACGGGGAAGTAACGAACCATGCACATTCAGACAGCCGAACCGAGGCAAGTCTAGTACGGACTTAGGCAAAATTTGCCCATAGGCTGCGGTTACGATCAGATCAGGACGCAGCTCTGCCACCTGAGCCACCGCTTCTGGCTGGCGCAGGCGGGTCGGTTGCAGTACAGGTAATCCGCGTTTTTCTGCCGCTTCCTTGACTGGTGTAGGCGTCAATATTTTTTTTCGTCCCTGTGGCTTATCGGGCTGTGTAATCACACCGACCACGTTATAACCGTTGTCCAGTAACATGTTCAGCGATGGCACTGCAAACTCAGGCGTACCCATAAAGATAATACGAATGTCTTGACTCATCGAACCTCACTCTCCTATCTGACGGTTCGGTCCTGGCTGTTCCAGCGCAACCTCATATACTTTTTCTGCAATATCCGTGAATAAAATTCCATTTAAATGGTCAATTTCATGCTGAAAAGCACGAGAAAGCAACCCTGTCGCTGTAATGGTAATGGCCTTACCCTCGCGGTCCAGTCCCTTGACTGTAACCTTCTCGGCACGACGCACATCCCCGTTCAACCCAGGTATACTCAGGCAGCCTTCAGGACCCAATTCCTCCCCTTCTTCGGCTACGATTTCTGGATTGATCATTTTAATCAATCCATGCTCATCTCCAGCATCTACAACAATGAGACGCTTCAAAATACCTACTTGCGGAGCAGCAAGACCTACTCCCTCCGCTTCATACATCGTATCTGCCATATCGTCGAGCAGCTTTTGCACGTTAGGCGTAATTTTAGTGACTTCCTTTGCTACTTTGTGCAATACGTCATCCGGCTCCAACACTATAATTCTAATTGACATGACAACAGAACACCTTCCTCTTTATGTTTCATTTAGGCTTAACTGTATTCATCACACACGCGACTGCTACATTATCCTATGTACGGACGGCTTGTCCGCATTAATTGTGATAATAACTTTTGTGGCAACACTCTACATAAGCATTTGCGGATCAACATCCAGACTAATCAGCAACTTTTGTGCCTGTGCGGATTCGGCCATTTCATCAGCTACTTGCTGAGCCAAACTAATCGCATCGATATTTCCACGCCATTTTATCATACATTGAAATCGGTATCTATTCTTGATTCTCGAAATGGGTGAAGCTACTGGCCCCAAAATGTCGAGTACATCCGATGTAAGACGATCCATATTCCCGAACCAGCCCCGTTGTCTGGCCCGTCCCTGTAGTGTTGCTGAATAATTCTCAGCCAATCGGACCAGCACCGGGAGTTGTTCATGAGAAAAGGTCACCAAAATAAGACGACAATATGGTGGATAGTGCAAATTGCGGCGGTGTTTCAATTCTTCCCTCACAAAAGAAGCATAATCATGGCGACTTGCGTGAATCACCGAATAATGCTCTGGAGTATAGGATTGTACGAATACTTCCCCCGGCAATTGATGTCTCCCAGCCCGTCCAGCTACTTGTGTTAACAGCTGAAATGTCTTTTCCGCAGCCCGAAAATCCGGTAAATTGAGAGCCGAATCCGCAGTAATGACACCAACCAGTGTCACATCGGGAAAGTCCAGGCCTTTGGCAACCATTTGAGTACCGAGCAGCACGTCCGCTTTTTTATCACGAAATTGCTTGAGAAGCTTTTCGTGGGCATTTTTTTCTGTCGTTGTATCAACATCCATTCGAACAACACGTATACCGGGGAATAGCTTCGCCAGCTCTTCTTCCACTCGCTGGGTACCTGTACCGAAATAACGAATATGCTCACTACCGCACTCAGGGCAAGTCTGAGGCACGGGCTCGGAATAACCACAGTAATGGCAACGTAAATTGTTCGACCGCTGATGATACGTGAGCGAAATATCACAATGCGGACAACCCGCGACATAGCCACAGCTACGGCACATGACGAACGTGGAGTGCCCACGCCGATTCAATAGTAGTACCGTCTGCTCCTTACGCTCTAACCGCTCTGCAATTCCATTATGCAATGCACGGCTGAACATAGAGCGGTTGCCAGCACGCAGTTCCTCACGCATATCCATGATATGTACTTCGGGTAACGTGTTCCCCAATGCGCGAGTTGGCATTTCAAGCAGCAGCGGCGCAAACTCGTCGTTGCTTTGTGAGCGAGCCGCATAGTAGCTTTCCAGCGACGGTGTTGCCGAGCCGAGAATAACGACAGCCCCATGCTGATGGGCTCTGCGAATGGCAACATCACGCGCATGGTATTTAGGTGTCTCTTCCTGCTTGTAGGACGTTTCGTGCTCCTCATCCATAATAATAAGACCTAACTCACGAAAAGGCGCAAATACTGCCGAGCGAGCACCAATCGCCACTTTCACACGGCCTTCGCGTATTTTGCGCCACTCATCGTACCGTTCCCCCCCGGACAACCTACTGTGCATCACTGCTACCTGATCGCCAAAGCGGCCTTTAAAACGTTCTACCATTTGTGGGGTTAACGATATTTCAGGTACCAGTACAATGGCCTGACGATTCTGCTCAATACAACGCTGAATCGTCTGTAGATAGATTTCCGTCTTACCGCTCCCTGTGACTCCATGCAACAAATAAGCTCCCTGCTCACGCGTGTCCAGCTGGCGAATAATCCGTTCATATACCGACTGCTGCTCTACTGTGAGAGGGAGTGGCTCTGTAGGCTTGAAGTGTCTGCCCCGGTACGGGTCGCGGAACACTTCGACATCCTCCAGCAACACATAGCCCTTATCTTCCAGCGCCTTAACCGTTGCAGCAGACACACTCAGTGAGGTCATGACTTCCTTCAGCGACAGAGGCAGAAACTCGCTACGTTCCAGCAAAAAAGCAAGTACCTCCCGCTGACGCTGCGCTTTGGCAGAAAATTGCTCCAGCGCCGTTGATGCCTCGTCTATGCCGATAGCCAGATCAACGGATTTCATGGTCTTTTTGCCAAGTTTGTCTTTAATAACTTGACTTTCCTGAAGCACACCCCGGCGTAACAGTGATTTAATAACCTCTGCTTCCTCAGGGAAACGTCGACTGAGTTGCTGCAATGGGACTTGCTCCTTCTCCTGAATGAAGCTAACAATCCGACGCTCCGTCGGATCACTCATACCATCGTCGGTCAGAAGTGCCCATTCGAGTTCATCGCCCTGATTCGGTTGTATAGTACGCTGTGGATGTGTTAACTCATGCTGTTCGGCAATTGAGATATAACGTTCTGCCTTGCCCTTGAGCGCGGTAGGAATCATCACTTGCAGTGCCATAATTTGATTACAAGCATAACGTTCGCTCATCCATTTGCCCAGTTCGACTAGGTCGGCAGATAAGGGTGGTACCAAATCCAGCAACTCCTGGATCGCTCTCATCCTGTATTTCGGTGGATCATCAGCTGGGACTACCGAGATGACAAAAGCCTGCACCGTCCGTTTGCCAAATGGTACAGCTACCCGGCTACCCGGCTCAATCCAAGGTCTCATTGAGTCTGGTATCAGATAATCGAAGGTGCGGTCCGTATCCTTGGCAGGTACATCGACAATGACCTTGGCAACTAAATTGCCCGTCTCCATTAATGCAGCACCCCACCCATGCGTCCCGCGGCTATAATAAGCAACTTACGCGCAACTTCTTCCTTTGACTGTACAGGAATACGCTCTACGATCCCGCTTCGGTCATAAATTTGAACAGCATTCGTATCGACGCCAAAACCAGCACCATTCACAGTTACATCGTTTGCCGCGATCAAATCACAATTTTTACGTTCTAATTTATCTATCGCATACGTCTCCAAATGTTCGGTTTCAGCTGCAAAGCCAATTAAAAATTGATGTTTCTTACTCTGTCCGAGTGATTCTAGAATATCGACGTTCTTCACTAGCTCTAGCGTAAATACACTATCTTTTTTCTTGATCTTGGTCTGTGCAATCTCACGTGGTCGATAATCTGCAACTGCAGCAGCCATAACGACCATATCGCTCGTTTCCCATTGCTTTAATACAGCGGCGTACATGTCTTCAGCTGACTGGACTCTTTCAAGCATAATACCAGCTGGCGGTTCCGCGCTGGTATTGGCAGCAATCAAGTGCACCTCTGCACCCATCTCCTGAGCCACTTTTGCAATGGCAAAGCCCATTTTGCCAGATGAATCATTTGTGATATAACGCACTGGATCAATTCGCTCGATCGTGCCTCCAGCCGTTACAATGACTTTTTTGCCTGAAAGCACCGATTCATTCTCATTCACAAGTGACTCAGGCACTTGAACCTCCATAGATTCGCCACCAAACCATCGTGGTTCAGACTTGATGTTGGTTTTTTGTTCCTGAGCTTGCTGATCAAAAAAGCGCTCTATGGTTTGCACAATTGTGTCCGGCTCTTCCAAACGTCCTTTGCCAACGTAACCGCAAGCCAGTAATCCTTCACCAGGCTCAATCATCTTCACGCCACGTGATACAAGCGTCTCCATATTTTGCATGACTGCCGGATGAGTGTACATATGTACGTTCATCGCAGGGGCCACCATAATAGGCGCTGTTGTAGCCAGCAGCGTTGTAGACAGCATATCATCAGCAAGACCATGCGCCATTTTCCCGATAATATTCGCAGTTGCAGGAGCAACAAGCACCAAATCAGCCGCATCCGCCAGATGAATATGGGATACGACTGACGGCTCTCTTTCATCAAATGTGTCACTGTACACCGGATTACGAGAGAGCGACTGCAACGTAAGTTCGGTAATAAACTCCTTGGCAGAGGCCGTCATAATCACATGAACCTCGGCTCCCTTTTGCGTCAACCTACTGCACAGCGCAGCCCCTTTGTAAGCAGCAATTCCGCCAGTTATACCAAGAATAATAACTTTTCCCTTCAACATCGTTAACTCCCCCTGACCTAAAAAAATAACAACCTTGCGGTTGTCAAAGGAATTGGCATTGCGCCCGGTTATAATAGTTGTGTATAATTCTTACTCGTCTTCGCCGCTTTCAAGACGCAGATGATCCGCGTAAATCTCTTCCAACGCCACTCCAACCTGTTTGTGGGATTTAGGATTCTTGAGAGTCGTCTTTTCACCCTCGCGCAACTGTCTGGCACGACGTGAAGCCGCTACAACCAACGAATACTTACTATCTGCCTTTTTCATCATTTCATCAATGGAAGGATACAGCACGAATAGACACCTCTTCATGTAGTTTTGGGACTGTATAAGCTGAACTCCAGTGTACACCTTCAACCTCAGCTTATACAGTATTATTTCTCTTTAGGTACGCTTGGCATATGTAAAGCCCTCGTTTAAGGATGAACCTTACAATGTTCGGCGATAATAATGGATTCTATTCGTTTACAAGCGAAATCAATCTCATCATTGACGACCGCATAATCATAGTGACGCAACAAATTCATTTCATCCACAGCTACCGACATACGGTGGTCTATGGTCGCTTGAGTTTCTGTGCCCCGTCCCCGGATTCTATCCTTTAATTCGTCTAGCGAAGGCGGAAGCAGAAAGATGAATATGCCTTCTGGAAATTTTTCTTTAACCTTTAGCGCTCCCTGAACTTCAATCTCCAGAAAAATATCTTTTCCCTGCGCAAGCGTCTGATCTACAAAATCACGTGGAGTACCATAATAGTTCCCTACATACTCAGCATACTCCAGCATTTCATCTCGTTCAATCATACCCAAAAATTCTTCACGCGTTTTAAAAAAATAGGTCACTCCATCCTGTTCGCCTGAACGAGGTGTTCGAGTTGTAGCAGAAACGGAGTATGTTATCTCTGGTAGCTTATCACGCAATGCGTTGCCTACCGTCCCTTTACCGACACCCGAAGGTCCGGATATTACAAATAATAATCCCTTAGCCATAGTACACTCCATTTTTATTCGTCATTGTCATCATCTTTAGTGGATAGGCGATGAGCGACCGTCTCCGGCTGCACCGCAGACAGGATTACATGATCACTGTCTGTAATAATAACAGCCCGCGTCCGGCGGCCATAGGTAGCATCAATTAGCATATGACGGTCCCTGGCTTCCTGTATAATCCGCTTGATCGGAGCAGACTCCGGACTGACGATGGAGATAATTCGGTTGGCCGACACGATATTGCCGAAACCAATATTGATCAATTTGATTGCCATATTCAGGTCCTTCCCCCTATACATGTGACTCTTGCAGCCGTGCCGCTACCAGGTAGCTACTCAATATTTGCAGCCTGCTCACGAATTTTCTCGAGCTCTGCTTTCATCTCAACGACCAAATTAACCAATGTGAGATGATTAGCCTTGGAGCCGATCGTGTTGACTTCCCTGTTCATTTCCTGGATTAAAAAATCTAATTTGCGACCGGCCGGCTCGTCTGACAGCAGCAATCCCTTGCACTGTCCAAAGTGACTTTGAAGCCGGGTAAGTTCCTCATCAATATTGCTGCGATCCGCGAATAACGCAATCTCCATTCCGAACTTATGTTCATCAAGCGTAAATGAACCGTCCTGAAGCTCTTTAAGCCTGTGTTTCAGCCTGTTACGGTAGTCGCTCACAACATGAGGAGCCAGCACCGTCATTTCATGATGCAGGGATTCCAGCCGTAAAATACGGGATTCCACATCTTGCGCCAAATGCCCGCCTTCTCGCCTTCTCATCTCCAGTAAACCTTGCAAAGCTTCATTCAAAGCTCGCTGTAGTTGCTCTTCCCAGTCCTCTTCGTCTCCATGGCAAGCCTCTCCAGGCTCACCCAGAACGTCAGGCAAAGCAAGAATATCGCTTATCCCTAACGTTCCTTTCACTCCATAACGATCCGCCAGCTGCTCCGCTGCATGCAGGTAAGCCTGCACCACAGTGTCATTCAACCGCGCGGCGGGCATCTGTTCTTCATCACGTTCTCTGTGGATGAAGACATCGATACGACCGCGTTTAATCTGCTGTTGAACCGTTCTTCTCAAGCCATCTTCGTAACGAGTCCATTCGCGCGGAATTCTCATCATCACTTCGCAATAGCGGTGATTCACCGATTTCAATTCCAAGCGCACTTTATAGCCCTCATAATGAAGGATGGCTTGACCGTATCCGGTCATACTCAATGACATCGGCATCACATCCATTATACTATTGTAATTGATTATTATAGTCGAAACAAGGGGGCCTGTACGCGGCCTGATTTTTGCCATACGTAAGAAGTCAATTCAGCTGTCATTTCATAGAACATAAATGGAGTCATAAAATAGATACCATTAAAATGTTCCATTGCCGTATCGAGTAACTCCTTGGCAATAGACACGCCCATTGCTCGTCCTTCCGGACCCTCAAGACCAGACATACGTGCACGTACCTCATCGGATAACTGAATGCCTGGCACTTCATTGTGCAAGTATTCTGCATTGCGCCCACTAGCCAGCGGCATAATACCGATAAAAATCGGTACTTCCAAATGTCGTGTCGCTTCCGCGATGGCTGCAATGAGCTCGTGGTCGTAAACGGGCTGAGTCATAACATAATCAGCTCCGGAGGCAATTTTCTTCTCTAATCGCTGCACGGCTTTACCCAAATGCTTGACGTTAGGATTAAATGCGGCACCTACCACAAAATTAGCCTTCTGCTTCAGTGGCTTACCGGAAAATGCAACACCATCATTTAATTGCTTGATCATGCGTATGATTTCAAAAGAGGTCATATCATACACCGAACTGGCGCCTGGCAAATCACCAAACCGCGCCGGATCGCCAGTAACCGCCAGTACATGGTCAATACCGAGCGCGTCAAAACCCATCATGTGGGATTGAGTACCAATCAGATTGCGATCACGACAAGCTATATGAATTAATGGGCGCAAACCTGTTTCAATACTGACCAAATGTCCAAGCGCCATGTTGCTCATACGAGTAACTGCAAGCGAGTTGTCAGCCAGTGTAAGTGCGTCGGCCCCGGCTTTCTTCAACGCATGAGCACCTTGCATAAACCTCGTAATGTCCAGATCGCGCGGAGGATCCAGTTCTACAATGACCGTATGTCGTTCCTTAACCAGATCCACAATGTTGGGCTCGCTGGTATGTCTGCCATTTCCTCGTTCCCCTTCATCTGCAATCTGCTCCGCCACTTGAAAGGACTCTTTCGACAGAGCTTCTTTTGAAGCCAGCGGAGGCGGTTGCAAACGGTTCAAAGCTTTTGAGATAGCTGCAATATGGTCCGGTGTAGTTCCGCAGCAACCACCGAGCAGCCTCGTCCCCAGGTCTACAAAGGACTTGGCACATTCCCCAAAATACTCAGGTGATGCACCGTATACATAGTGACCGTCCACATAATCTGCTAGTCCCGCATTCGGATATACGGACAGCGGTACAGACAAAGGGCCATCCAGCTGCTCCATTACACTCATAATTCCCTGCGGACCCGAGTGACAGTTAAATCCAAGGATGTCTGCCCCCTCATTACGCAGCACCGAAAAAGCTTCCGCAACTAAAAAACCATCCTGGGTACGACCAACCTGATCAACTGCAAACTGACAAATTACCGGAATGTCACTGTATTTACGTACACTGTGAAGCGCAATGCGTATTTCATCCAGTGAATAAAACGTTTCGCACAAAATGCCGTCGACTCCTTCGGAGAGAAGGGCATCAATTTGCTGCTCATAGTTTCTTGCCAGCTCCAGCTTGGATATGTTAAGCCGTTTGCCCCCACATATGGAACCCACCGCACCTACCACATAATGTTCAGGTCCGGCCGCAGCTCTGGCAATTCTCACACCGGCACGATTGATCTCTTCTACCTTAGATTCCAGTCCAAACCGGGCTAACTTATAATCATTTGCAGAAAATGTATTAGTCTCCAGCAATCGAGCTCCTGCACTTAAATATTGACTATGCACGTCTGATATAACGTCAGGCGAAGTGATGTTCAGTTCTTCGAAAGACGTATTGACTGGAAATCCTAGCTGATATAAAAAAGTCCCCATTGCGCCGTCTCCGACAATAATTTCACGATTCAGCACAGTACGCAAATCCGGTTTCATGTCCTCTGCTCCACCCCGCTCTTTATTTTCATACTAATGTAACATAAAGAGACTATAAACATAAGCCAAAAACAAAAAAAGCCGCCCCACTCCCCGACAAAATGATCTCAGGAGTGAAACGACTTGATTTATCTTTTCTATTTCCTACTACATTTTCATGGCATTTTCCCATCAGAAGAATGAAGAGAGTAAGCGTAAAAAGTCCCTTTTTTATTCACTTTAGCCACAATAGAATCCGTTCCCTTTTGCTGCTTCGAGAACGTATATTGATTTCCTTGAACTTTCACTTTATAGCCCGACAAATTGATATTAAACAACATTTGAGCCTTGGGCTTGACTAGCTTCAAAGCTTCTGAGGCAGTATATTTCGGGCTTGCAAATGTTTTTTTGAAATCTGCGTCATCATTCCAGTCCACCCCATAGGTGGATACGGCCAGCACTTTACCGGTTACCGCGCTAATTTTGACCTCACTCGCCTCGTTTGCATCCTCGAACGACCAATATGAAAGTCCCTTCGTCTCGTCCTTGTACCGTGAAGCGTGCTGTACCTTGATTCGCTGTCCACTCACACGCTTAAATGTGTTCATTGCACGGTTCAGTAACAAAGGGTCCACCTGCTTCAGCGCATAGTCCGCGTTGATGGTAATAGCGTTACCTCGATCCACATCCACATACAACGAGGAAGCTTGTTCTCCTGCGCCCCAAAATACCCAGTAATTTGAAGGCTTGTTGGACTGATAAGGGGATTTGACCCGCCAGAATGCTTCAAATTGCAAAGGACGCTTGCTGTCAAACGCTTTGGCGCTGTTTAGCACTTTCGTCTTGAGTGGCGCGTTCATCGCCTTTCCTAAGCTGCTTATTTTATATCGTATTGTTGTAGAATCCACTCTGTTTTTTTCTTTATTATATTCTGTCTGCAACGTAGCAGTTCCATCTTCCAGTTCGCCTTCTACAATCCAAGTTTTCCCCATATCTGTCACATCGTCAAATTGAAATGCTGTCTTTGAACCGATGAGTTCTTGCACCGCTTTTTCTAAACGGCTTACCACTGTCGGAGTTAGCGAGCCAACCTGCTTGTCCGTCGTTTCCGCGCCAGCAGGAATGGTCGCCGCCTGAACCGGAAGCGCGGTGGCTACAAATATGAGGACTGCAACTGCTGAAATCCAACGAAATTTCCGCACTATGAACGGCCTCCTTATTGTTTTCTCATTTTCTATATTATACATCGTTCAGGCGCCAAAAAAAGACAGAATGTTGCTTTGTTCATCGTATTCCTTGTATACAGCGGCATGTAAGTCCAAAAAAAGAAGACCTACTAAGGTCCTCTTTTCACTCACTTCTATACGATTCATAGGCCAGTTGCACGCTATTTTTAAAGTTCACATGATTTAGAACAGACGACCTTCGTACACGATCTCAGCCGGGCCCGTCATATATATGTGATTATCGTCCTCGCTCCATTCGATATCCAGGTCGCCGCCCTTCAGGCTTACAATGGCGTGACGGTCGCTGTATCCATTTAGTACAGAAGCAACAAGTGTAGCACAGGCTCCGGTTCCACAAGCTAGCGTTGGTCCGGCTCCCCTCTCCCATACTCTCATATCTATATGCTTCCGGCTACGTACCGTGGCGAACTCAACATTTGTCTTTTTAGGGAACAGCGGATGGCATTCCAGCTTCGACCCCCAGGCTTCCAGATCAAAGCTTGGCGCATCCTCCACATAAATGACACAGTGCGGATTCCCCATAGATACAGCCGTAAAACGAAAACCACTTCCGCCAGCTTCAATGGGCTCATTAATTACGCTAGACAGATCCAGTGTAGTTGGAATCTTCAAACCCTCAAGAATCGGCTCTCCCATATCCACCTTCACCATACGAACAAGTCCGTTCTCTACAGTTAGTTCGACCTGCTGTACCCCTGCACCCAGTGTCTCGATCGTGATCTGTTCACGGTTGATGTGCTTACGGTCATATACGTATTTAGCAGCACAACGGATAGCATTACCGCATTGCTCGGCCTCCGAGCCGTCCGAGTTAATGATACGCATGCAGAAATCCGCTTTTTCTGACGGCAATATATATACCAACCCATCGGCACCAATACCAAAATGTCGATCACATAGCCGAACAGCTAATTCCGAGGCGTCAGACGGCAAATCCTGATGCCCAAACCAAACGATAAAATCATTACCTAGACCGTTCATTTTTGTGAATTCCATAGCTTACCTCCGCCGTTGCTGCTGATATCATGTTCCTCATGAAGCTTTGATCCCATGATATCATACAGGGCAATAGTGGGAAAGCGATGCGGTATACATGACCTGATTTCTAGGCTGAAAACTTCGTACGTCCCGCTGAAAAGTGTGTATTTCCGCCGCGACGACGGTTGCGTCGACCGCCCCATACACTTCCCGCTCCCATCAGAAACGTGGGAATCCCGGCTGCCACAATGGATAGCGCCCACTCACGCAAACCGAGCGGTACCGTTTTGAAAATAGGTTGCAGCATTGGCACGTACATAACCACCAGCATTAACACTACGGAAGAAAGCACCGCAAGCACGAGATAACTATTTTGAAACGGATTACGATGGAAAATAGAACGGGAACTACGGCAATCAAATACATGAATTAACTGTGCCAGAACTAGCGTAGCAAAGGCAACGGACTGTGCTTTGATCAATTGTCCTGCGTCATCCGGTGCAATACGTAATGTCAGCCAGAAGGCCGCTAGCGTACATAAACCAATCAACAAGCCACGACTAATGATTTTCCAGCCCAGTCGACGAGCAAAAATATTTTCCTTTGCGCCACGAGGTTTGTGCTCCATGAGATCCTTTTCTGGCTGGTCCACCCCCAGAGCCATCGCTGGTAGGCCATCTGTCACCAGATTCACCCATAAAATCTGGATCGGTAACAAAGGTAATGGCAGCCCGGCCATCATGGCAAAGAACATCGTCAAAATCTCACCAACATTGGAGGCGAGTAGATAACGGATAAATTTACGGATATTCTCGTAAATATTCCGTCCTTCCTCAATTGCGGCTACAATCGTTGAGAAATTATCATCACTCAGTACAAGCGCAGCCGCTTCTTTGGTCACGTCCGTCCCGGTAATGCCCATCGCAATACCGATGTCCGACGCCTTTATCGCCGGAGCGTCATTGACGCCATCACCGGTCATGGCTACGACATGTCCGCGTCTTTGAAGTGACTTGACGATCCGTAGCTTGTGCTCCGGCGAAACCCGTGCATACACAGAGACGGTATCAACAGCTTTGTCCAGCGCCGCATCATCCATCACAGACAATTCCTGTCCTGTCAACACATGGGAGCCGCGCTGAAGAATGCCCAACTGCTGTGCTATGGCTTCTGCAGTTGTACCGTGATCTCCGGTAATCATCACAGTGCGAATGCCAGCACGACGGCACTTGCCAATGGCTTCGCGAACCTCGCGACGTGGCGGATCAATCATGCCTGTCAGCCCGATAAAGATCAGCTGTGCTTCAGCCTCCTCAACCGTGGAGACACGCTCATGCGAGCGGATATCACGGTAAGCGACACCAAGTACACGCAGCGCCTCTGAGGCCATTCCTTCGTTAGCTGCCAGTACCTTTTGGCGCAGCGTGCCCGTTAACGGAACGACATTTCCTTCCCATAAAATGTAGGAGCACTGACCCAGCAGCACATCCGGCGCACCTTTGGCAAAGACGATGTGTCCTCCCTGGTGGCGTACGAGTACCGACATTCGCTTCCGATCCGAGTCAAAAGGGAATTCTCGCTCCCTTGTGTACAGCTCATATAGCCCTTGTCTCGTGACCCCGCCCTTGGCAGCTAACGTGACCAGTGCTCCTTCCGTCGGGTCACCCTTCAGCTCCCAAACGGCGGACGGCGTCGGCTCTTTGGTCTTCTTTTTCGAACGCAACTCCTCTGTATCAGCTTGAACAATTTCAGCATTGTTGCAAAGTACACTGGCTTGTAGCAGTCTACGCAGAGATTGTCCGTTTTTAAGATCAGCAGGAAGGTCTCTATCCATAATATGCCCGTGTGGGTCGTAGCCCTCTCCCGTAACTCCCCAGAAGCGACCGTCCAGCCATAGCTTGGTGACTGTCATTTTATTTTGGGTCAGGGTGCCCGTTTTGTCGGAACAAATGATAGATGCACAGCCGAGCGTTTCAACAGAAGGCAGCTTACGCACAATCGCCTTTCGTTTAATCATACGCTGCACACCCAATGCGAGCGCAATTGTCACAATAGCCGGCAACCCTTCCGGTATGGCCGCCACAGCCAAGCTCACTCCGGCCAAGAACATGCTCATGGCTGGCTGTCCATGTAAAATGCCTGCTACGACAACGAGCACCGTTAACGCCAACGCTACGATAATCAAAATTTTGCCCAATTGCTCCAATCTGTGCTGCAACGGTGTCTCCTGCGACTCCGTATTTTCAATCAAGTCTGCGATCTTACCCATTTCGGTACTCATACCTGTACGTATAACCATTCCTTGTGCGGTTCCTCTGGTCATCATCGTGCCCATAAAACCGATGTTTTTTTGATCCCCGAGTGGTACTTCGGCGGCATGAATAGGACGGGAATGCTTACTCACCGGAACTGATTCCCCCGTCAGGGCAGACTCCTCTACATCACAGCCGTTCGTACTCAACCACCTTACATCTGCGGGAATGCGATCACCACTTTCCAGCAGCACAATATCACCCGGAACCAGCTCTCTGGCCTGAACTTGAATTCGTTTGCCGCCCCGCAACACTTTGGCGGTTGGAGCCGACAGTTGTCTCAGAGCTCGCAATGAACGCTCAGCTCTGAATTCCTGTACAAAGCCGAGAATTCCATTCAGTACAACAATAGCAATAATGGTAATCGCGTCCAAATATTCGCCAAGCAGTCCGGATATCAGGGTCGCTCCCATCAATACGAGCATCATAAAATCCTTGAACTGGTTGAGCAGCAGCAAGATTGCCGAAACTCGCTTCCCCTCACTCAGCTCATTCCATCCTGACCTTTCTCTTCGTTCCGCAAGCTGTTCCTCCGAAAGACCCTGCTTCGGGTCGACTTCCAGACTTGTTGAAAGCTGTTCATTGCTTAATTGGTGCCAGTGTGCTTGTTCCATTCTCCCCAATTCCCTCCCGGTCAGATAGTCCGTTTCCGTCGGTTGTGCGTAGGATGGCTGTCCGTTATTATATTTTTGTGCCGCGATTGCTGATAAGCTGGACAGACTTTCTAGATTCAATCTATTCGGACAGGACCTGAAATATCACAAAGCCGCTTAAGTTTTGTCCCAAAGTTATGTATCATAGAAGGAAGGCGAAAATACATTTGCTTCAAAGGAGAACATAATTATGGCATTGGACGGAATCGTAACCCGCGCTATCGTACACGAACTGCAAGGCATCCGGGGCGGGCGCATTAATAAAATACATCAGCCAAATGATCGCGATATCGTGCTGAATCTGCGGGCACAAGGCGGAAGCGTAAAGCTGCTGCTGTCGGCTAATCCGACCTTCCCGCGTGTACATTTTACAGAACAAAGCTTTCTTAATCCGACAGAAGCCCCTATGTTTTGTATGCTCCTTCGCAAGCATTGCGAAGGAGGCGTTATTGAGAAAATCACGCAGGTGGGCATGGAGCGTATTATTCACATGGATATACGTCAACGTGATGAACTGGGAGATATTTCACTCAAACGAATTATCATTGAACTGATGGGTAGACACAGCAACATTATTTTGCTTGACCCGGAAACAGGCGTGATGCTGGATGGCATTCATCATGTCACACCGTCTATCAGCAGCTATCGGGTCATTATGCCTGGCTTTCAATACACGGAGCCTCCTGAACAAAACAAGCTGAATCCACTAGAAACGGAAGAGGCAGGCTTCATATCCTCGTATCAAACAGCGATCGAGGCCGAAGAAGCTCCCAAACGCTGGATCGTGAACACTTTTACTGGACTCAGTCCCCTCATTGCTGAAGAGATACTAACTCGAGTAACTAATGAAGTATCTGGTGATAGTGATCGTTCACTATGGAGGACATTCAGTCACATCATGGGTGACGTGCGGAATCATCGTTTTCAGCCGGTATCTGGACTAAACGCACAAGATAAAGTGATATTCTCAGCCATTCCACTGACGTTGATCCAAGAAGGACGTAAGGAGTACGCTACTATCAGTGAGTGTATGGAGGACTTCTTCGGTGAAAAAGCAGAAAGGGATACGGTTAAGCAAAAGGTCAGTGACCTACTGCGGTTTCTGCAAAACGAGCGGAGTAAAAACCTAAAAAAACTCGACTATCTCCATCAGGATTTGGCCGAGGCGGAAGATGCCGATCAATTTCGCATTTATGGAGAGTTGCTGTTCGCTTCGCTGCATGAGGTGAAAAAAGGGGACAAAGAAGTGACGCTCACTAACTTTTATGATGAGGAACAGCGTCCAATGACCATCCCACTGGACCCACTACTCAACCCGTCGGATAATGCACAACGGTATTTTAAAAAATACAACAAATATAAAAACAGCTTGGCTGTCATTGATGAACAACTGGAGAAAACGCACGAAGAAATCCGTTATATGGACAATCTTCTTCAGCAGCTAGCCCATGCCTCTATGAATGACATTGAGGAAATACGTGAAGAACTGGTTCAGCAGGGCTATCTCAGAGATCGGGTCAAAAAAGGAAAGAAAAAGAAGAAAAACGACCGTCCAACCCTGCACGTCTATACATCATCCGAAGGTATCGAGTTACTGGTCGGCAAAAACAACTTGCAAAATGAATATGTGACAAATCGACTGGCCGGACCAAATGACACCTGGTTGCACACAAAGGATATTCCGGGGTCACACGTCGTTATACGTGCTGAGCAATTCGGGGATACGACGCTGGAGGAGGCAGCTCAACTCGCTGCCTATTTTAGCCAGGCCAAGCAATCCAGCAGTGTACCTGTGGACGCCACCCTGATTCGGCATGTACGTAAGCCCAGCGGAGCCAAACCCGGCTTTGTCATCTACGACCATCAGCGTACGCTCTTCATTACACCCGACGAGGAGCTGATCAAAAAGCTGCCGAATCGCATCAAAAACGGCTAAGTATCACTAGCCTATTGAATCCACAAAAAAAGCCCTTTGTTCTTTGCACGGTACACTTCTTGTGTTCCATGCATAAGGCAAGGGGCTTTTTATTTACTTTTGTCCAACAGCAGCCTTCCTCAATTCCTCGACAACCTGACCTTCCACACTACGGCTACCCAGATCACCGTGGAAAATAACACCTTGGCGTGCGCCGTGAAAATCCGAGCCGCCAGTTGCAATAAGCCCATATTGCGCCGCCATCACAGTATATCGGCTCTCAGCCTCAGCATCATGGTCCGAATGTCGCACCTCCAAGCCCACAGGCTTCGCCTCCTCTATAATTGAGCGAACCAGCTCATCATTTCCGTACAAGCCAGGGTGGGCCACCACAGGTACCCCTCCTGCTTCACGAATCCAGTTTATGGCCTCCGCAGGCTCTACACGGGGTACAGACACATATCCGGGCGCTCCTTCCGCCAAGTAACGGTCAAACGCGTCTCGCATATCCTTCGCATATCCCTTTTGAACCAGCGTATCCGCCATATGCGGACGTCCAATGCTTTCATCTGGTGCCAGCGGTCTGCCCATCGTAGCCACCACTTCATCCAGTGTGATTTCCACGCCCAGACTACGCAATTGACTTAAAATCAAATCATTACGGGTATCCCGCGCCTGGCGAAGCTTTTCCAACCGCTCCAAAAACACTTTATTGCGGTAATCCATAAAATAACCGAGTATATGAATATCCTTACCGCCAGCTCGAGTACTAATTTCCACTCCTGGCACCACAGTAATTCCTATGCGTTTTCCCTCCTCCAGAGCTTCTTCCAGGCCAGCTACCGTATCATGATCTGTAATGGCCACACCTGCCAGTCCTTTTTCCTTGGCCCAGCGCACATTATCTACAGGTGGCTGCATACCGTCAGATGCTAGGGTGTGTGTATGTAAATCATATCGTTTTACGCTAATCTGCTCCTTCATTATGCATCCTCCTTCTCTTTCAGCTTTGCAAGCTCGTCCTGCGAGTCCCTCTGCACGTCCGTTCCCTGATCATGACGACGCAAGTAAGACAGGAAGGTTACTACCGGAATCGGCAACAACGCCGACTTCAAATGAATTGCATAAAATTCTCGTTTGAACGTGATATCTGAAATGTTTACAATTTTCAACAATCCGAGCGCAACTTCATGCTTCACCGAAGAAGGTGATAGCATGGTAATACCCAGTCCAGCCTCTACCGCCGATTTGACCGCTCCAGTGCTCCCCATCTCCATTACAATACCAAGTCGAGAGGCATCCACACCACGACTTTTCAGCTCATCTTCTATCACTTGACGTGTACCAGATCCCTTTTCTCTGGCTACAAAGGGATGCTTAAACACATCTTCCAGAACCACTTTTTTAGCCTTGGCCAGCGCATGTCCTGAAGGCACAATCAGTTTCAGTTCGTCCTGCATCACAGGTTCCACCACGATATCTGGATGCTGGACTGGGGCCTCAATCAGTCCTAAATTCAACTGATGTTTTAGTATATCATCCATAATTTGAGTCGTATTCATCACATTCATCGCCATACGTATATGAGGGTATTCCTGGCCAAACGGCCCCAACATTCTTGGTACAATATACTCACCAATCGTTAGGCTGGCGCCAATATGCAATCTTCCCTCCAGCATGTGAGTAAAAGCAGACATCGCCTCGTCAGCTTCCCTGATCAGTTGCATGCTTTTTTTCGCGAAAGGCAATAGTGTCGCTCCCGCCTCTGAAAGCTCGATTTTTTTAGTCGAACGTTGCAGCAGCTTCGTGCCGAAATAATCTTCTAAAGACTGAATTTGCATCGTCACCGCAGGTTGTGTCATATGCAGCGCTTGTGCCGCCGCCGAGAAGCTTCCGCGCTCCGCTACGGTATAAAAAATGTGCAACTGATGAAAGTTCATACTGACAGCCCTCTCCCCTCTGATCTCCCTATTTTAACATAAGAAAAACATCTGTCGAAGCATTTCCAAGTAAACTTACCGAATTGGAGAGTTATATTGTTGGAAATAAAAAAAGCATGCAGCTAATAACTGCATACTTTCTACTTAAAGTTGACGGTAATCATAAGTTCGGAGATTTTTTCGCCTAGGGCCGACCGCCCAATCACCGTCTATTTTTGCTTACGAGTGCTTTTCATCAGTGTCATGCGCCGCGAATGGCGTAGCCATGAATAGTATGACTTCAAATCCCTTAATTCAATGGTCTCCGACATCCGGCCCAAAAAGGTAATGACAATCATCTTGTGCAGCGGATTCCCCGCAATATCCATCTCGCCGGGCAACTCTCCAAATTCGGCCACGACGACCAGATCACCATCAATTAAATATACATCCTCTTCGTTATGATAGTAGGACTCCATCCTGTTTTGCTTCAGGCATTCCCAAAGCCAGGCGGCGATATGATTCGTCTCGGACTGTTTCTGCTCTATCCGATCTAAGTAGCGAGTTTTCGCATGATTTGTAATCACGATATCGGCGACTTTTTTATCGCCCATCTCCACGTAGAACGGTTCGTATGTACTCCATCGCTGCATTGCTTTGTCACGCACGGGATCACTCTCCCCACCAGATAGGTCTTTATATCTACCAATATATTCATATGTTACCTCAACAGACCCGGGACTACAAGTTACAAAATTGAAGTTTATGGGTGATTTTTAAAGATTTTTTAGGTCTAACAGCATTAAGACCATTATGCAAAAGTCCTGGCTTTACAAAAAAAAGCCAGCCCGTAGGCTGACCTTTTAAGAATATTTTACAATTTATAGACATTAGAAACTTATATTTCATATTCTTTCATCTTTTCCTTATCGTCGTTGTACTCCGTCCTAATCTCATTTCGAAAAGAGCGCTCGACCTTACGCACATAGGAAAGTCTGCGAATATTTTTAACGGTATCTTCTGCCCGATCCGCATTCATATATATAACTACATAATGCATACGCTTTGAAATAAAGTGGACATTTCCGTATTTCTCCAGATTGCGGGCAGCCTTGATATCGCTTACCCAAATGATGTACCCTGTCCGCTCGGCAAACATTCGCTTCATCTCCCCTCCACTCGGTATCATTCCTATGACCTATCCACAGGAGCATTTCCCTCCGCTGCCACATCCGCCCTTTTTCACATTCGGATCATTGCTCGGCACCTTAATGGTCTCGGACACGGAATATGCAATCGTTTCAGACATGGCATGAAGCATATCATCCAGCGCCTTTTCGGCTCGTTTGAACTCCTTAACATCCACGAATTGTTCCAGTTCCAGCTCAACGACCTGCACTGCATCCTTCGCTTCATGATAGTTCGGATGAAAATGCCCAAAACGCTCCGTTTCCGCGAATAGCTCCTTTTTGGCATCCAGCTTGCGTACACACGCCTGAATAGACGGGTTCAATTCCACACGCTGTTTCCAATATAAATAATCCGATACCTCAAAGGATCGGTTGACCATATCGCCCAATTCATAGGCGTTAATAAGCACTTCTGCCATATTGACCGTATTCAATTCGGCTACGCTCATGAATGTTCATCTCACTTTATATAAAGTTCTACCCTGTAAAAAGTAGACTCATTTATCATACCACATCCTTCTTTTGAGAAGAAGGAGTTTCATGCACTTCCTGGCTCTACTATGTAAAAGGAACCAGCAGCCGCATGTCTGACCATTCACTTGGCTGTAAAGTCGCAGGAGAAGGTGCTTCGTCATCCATTCCTGAGGCGTACCAGCCTGTGACACTCCATGGTGCACCGGGAACCACCGCCTCCGGTATCCATTTAACCTCTTTCCCACCGATTCGCAGTCCCACAGCAGCCTGCCAACGAATCGCTTGCTCGATTAACTGCCGGGCAGTGGAAGTATGGTAACTCCTCCATTCTTTTGTCCATGAGGAGGGGACTGTAGATCTTTCTGGAAAATAGTCAGACGGATCAGGCAGCGTGTGCTCTTGTTCGTAAAAATGCAGCGTGCGCCCAGTATAAACAAAACCTGCTCTTCCCTCTTGGGAAAATATAGAACGGGCTTGAGTAGGGTCGGACTCCATTTCACTGTTGGGGCTGCCTGAACTTATGTTCTCTGGTTCCAAAATCAATGGATAATGATGAGTCGGATCGTCCACACCTTCCAGTTCACGACGTGGACCTAATCCAATTGCAGCAAGCGTTTTTCGTATTTTGACAGCAGAGCTCGCCGGAATAATAAAGTCCCTGTCACCGAGCCGTTCCAGCAATCCTTCCAGCGCGGGATGGCGTGCAACCATGTCTGCATCCTCCTGTGTGCCACATCGCAAAAGTGTTACCGTTGCAAAAGCCGTCCGTCCGACATCGCCTGCCCACTGTTCTACCGTCATGCGTACATGATCAGGCACACCTGTCCGGCTGAACTTGTGCAGAAGAGCAGGAATTGCTTTGGCCTCCATTCCTAACTCGATTGCCTCTGTAACACTTTCTCTGGTGATCCGGTATACTACCATCCGATCTCCTGTCACACGTTCACAGCAGCATTCCAGTCGCCAGCGCACATCATATGCCACATCTGGTGGAACCAATATTTCAAAATCAGGTTGTACATAAAAAGTACCTTGTTCTTGATGTGTATCCTCGTAATTATTGGGACGAAGCATATCTATCACAGATACATCCCAGCGAAAACACAGTTCGCCCGATGCAGTCTGGCCCCAATCGCCCATTCCAAAAGCAGTCAGTGCCTTCAGCCAACCCTTCAATTCCTCCATGAAAGGTCCATTGAAATTAAAATCAGATACCGTTTCTCCCGCAAACCCTTCCGTATTTGAGATTGTAGGAACAAGGTCTAAAAGGGCACCGTTCTTGGGATCAGCTCCGTTCGTACTCTCCTGCTGGATCAGACCTACCTGAAGCATCCATTGCAGCAAACACTTGATAGATATCCACCCTTCTGATCGTACATACTGGGAGACGGCACACAGCATATAGCGAAAATGCTGCATAGACGCTTCGGCCTTGCCGTATCTTTCCATGAGTGTAGCAAAAATATGCTTGCGCATTTGCCAAGCAGACAAACGAATCCAAGTCTCCAG
This sequence comes from Paenibacillus sp. FSL P2-0322, assembly GCF_037975315.1. Classification (NCBI taxonomy): domain Bacteria; kingdom Bacillati; phylum Bacillota; class Bacilli; order Caryophanales; family Paenibacillaceae; genus Paenibacillus; species Paenibacillus sp. FSL P2-0322. The sequence continues at coordinate 3,715,026 of NZ_CP150243.1, forward strand.
TTCCGTTTCCTGAACGCGAAAAGACACAGTTTCTTTCACTAACAGACCCAAACTGAGTAGCAAATCCATCATTACCACCGTTTGCACTGGATACAGCTCTGCATGCGCATAATGCAACCCAAGACCTATCAGGTCCTCTGGGCGAAAGGGGGTCAGTTCATTCAATTTTTGCAATGACCGCTTATGTATGGTTCCTTTGGCCGTCAAAGGAACGCCCTGTACCGCAATACGTGACAACGCATGCAGCAAATCCGACTCCAGGCCTGTCATTGATTCATGTACCATTATCGGATGATCCGAATGCATCATGTTCATTGGATTTTGCTCTAACAACATATCGTACAGATCCGGTAGCCGATGAACCGGAATATATAAAATTCGTTCGCCCCACGATTTGGTAACAGCCTCCAGCCAGCCCCGGGCACGTAATCCACGCAGTGCCAGTTTCGTTTCGACTCCGCTTAACGCTCCCCGGGTAAGCTGTATAGGTTCTTCTTCCTTCATGGGCTGTCCCGCGTACCGGATAAAGCATTGTCTAAGCACCAGCAGCTCATCTGATGAAAGCTCATTCCAGCTGTCTTGCGTGTTCGTTACGCCCATTCTTGATTAGGCCTCCTTTTTCTTTCCACGATCTCCAGGCTTATCATCCCGGCCTACGATAGCCTCTGTCACACTAAATCTGCGAACCGCATATTCATAGCCTTGCTCAATCAGAAACAGCTGACGACGAGCTGCAAAATCCGTCTCCTTGCTATTCTCCGTCACTAGCGCATAAAAATAAGCTTTATTCTCGCCCGACTTTGGTCGCAAAATGCGGCCCAGTCGCTGCGCTTCTTCCTGACGAGAGCCAAAGCTACCCGATACCTCTATGGCTACTGCCGCATCCGGCAGATCCACCGCAAAGTTTGCAACCTTGGATACCAATAGGGTCCGAATTGTACCCTTGCGGAACGCATCAAACCAACGCACCCGCTCCGTCTGGCTCATTGAACCCGTAATCAGTGGGACACCGAGCTCCTGAGCCAATATACGCAATTGGTCCAAATATTGACCAATAATAAGCGTGGGCAAGCTGCTGTGCTGCTGCATCAGGCTACGTACCGCCTCCAGTTTGACCGGATTTTCGGCTGCAATTCGGTACTGCTGTCTACCCTCGGCACGCATACTGCGCTCCAAAAGTTCAGCTGTCATTGGAAGCCGTAGCTCCACACAATCGACCTGAGCGATCCAGCCCTGTCGCTCCAGTTCCTTCCACGGCATATCATACCGTTTGGGTCCAATTAAAGAGAACACATCGCGTTCACAACCATCCTCTCGAACCAGCGTGGCTGTTAACCCCAAACGACGGGTAGCCTGAATGTCAGCCGTCGCCCGGAATACTGGCGCGGGCAGCAAATGAACCTCATCATATATAATGAGTCCCCACTTCCGCTCACTCAGCAGTTTCATATGCTCAAAATCCCCATCTTTGGTGCGACGGTGTGTCAATATTTGGTAGGTTGCCACCGTAATCGGACGCACCTCTTTTTTCTGACCACTATATTCCCCAATGGAATCGGCAGGAATATCCGTCTTTCGTTTTAACTCTTCTACCCATTGCCGTACAGAAGTAGTATTAGATGTTAGAATAAGCACCTCGCACTGAAACCGATTCATTACCGCCATACCTATCACTGTTTTTCCGGCTCCGCATGGAAGCACCAGTACACCACTACCCCCTAAGCCGTCCGCTCCTTCAAACGCATCAGCGGCCTTTACTTGATAATCACGAAGCTGCAACTTCGTTTGTCCCTTTCCCAAGGTGAAACTAAGCTGATTCCCCTCAAGATAGCCTGCCGTATCCACAACGGGATATCCCAAGCGCGTTAATTCCTGCTTGAGCAAGCCTCGATTTTCGGGCGGAACCGATGCGCTTTCCTCATCAACTCGAAGTAAACCAAGCTGTTTAAGCTCTTGCTTGGTCAGTAGCTCACCCAGTAAAGCGGGGGTCTCTGCTGCCAAGATCAAGCGATCACCCATTGTATAGCTGTTGGCTTTCCCTGTCTTTATACCTCCGTCTGGCTCATGCTCAGCACGGTATGCGCCAATCGTATCTGTGCTATAAGTTCGCTTTTCTTCCGTACCCTCCCGTGAAAGCGTCAACGTCCCATAACGAGAAACGAGCTGTTCAATATCCTTCAACAAATCACGTGGAATATCCCAACGGGACATGGAGTGCAAACTATTTTGAATGTCCTCAGCACTCCATCCGAGGGCAGCTGCGTTCCACAAAGACAATGGAGTGATGTGGTATGTATGAAAAGCGGACGGGCTTTTAACCAGCTCCGCATAAATCTGCAACTGTGAACGAGCCCATTCTGAACCGGGCAAGCCCATTTCCAGCAGAACGGTAAAATCACGTTGTACAATACAAGGATGATCTGGATTCATAACTACCTCCTGATAATCTAACAATACATCATTTTAAACTTATATAATAAATAGCTTATCCGTTTATTGGCATATCAACCAGAATAGCAAGGAGCCCAACCCATATTCGGGTTGAACTCCTGATTAGAAGCTCGGGGTAAAGATCTCCCCAAACTAATGTTACCTTAATTATTCTTCTAGTGGACCTGCTCGGAAATATGACTAAGCGCCTCTCCAGCGTTGTCTGCAAAAATATTACGAACAGCCAAATCACCGATCGAGACAATCCCGATCAGACGGTCTCCTTCCGTTACGGGCAAACGACGGATTTGCTGTTCTGCCATCAGTTCAGCTGCTTGGTCCACCGACATGTCCGCACTGGCTGTACGAATACCTGTCGTCATGACGGTATCGACCGAACCCGAACCCGAATTTTTAGCCGCATAACCGCGAACGACAAGATCACGGTCCGTTACTACACCGATCAACTTATCACTGCCTTCGCTTTCCACAACCGGAATAAAACCAGTATCATTGTCCTTCATTTTGACCGCAATTTCATAAATATTGTCCTGCGGGGTAACCGTTACGCATTTTTTAGTCATAACTTCCTGAACCTTTTTCATGGGTACTCCCTCCTTTTCAACAGTAGGGTACCCCATTTCATTAACCTCATACTCCAGATTGAACCGTTCCCAATTCAACTCATTTTAGCCCATAATTGCCCCTGCGTTTCGTTCCGCAGCGTATCCCATAGACATCGCAATAAACAAACGAACCGCGTTAATCATAGCATCCTCATCAAAATCAAATTTTGGATGATGGTGTGGATAAACTGCTCCTTTAACTGGGTTACCCGCTCCTACGAACATGAAGCAACCTGGCACACGTTCCAAATAATACGCAAAATCTTCAGCAGGCATCAGCTTCGACGCTTTCTGCACATTCTCCTCGCCGAAAACAGATTTTGCTTCATTAAAGAAACGAGATGCTTCATGTGTGTCATTGACAACTGGTGGGTACCCCATAATATAGCGAACCTGTGCTGTTGTACCGTATGTTGCGGCTGTAAGCTCCGTCACCTCATGCAGTCGCTCCTTCATTACCGTTCGTGTCTCCTCATCAAACGTACGAATCGTTCCACTCAAGCGACACGTTTCTGCGATCACATTTTGCGCAGAGCCCCCTTGGATGGTTCCCACCGTCAGCACGGCAGGTCGTAATGGGTCGACTGAACGGCTTACAACACTTTGCAGTTGCATAACAAGAGCTGAACCCGCCACGACACTATCATTAGTGGACTGGGGCATCCCACCATGCCCACCCTTACCTGTGATTTCAATATAAAAATCGTCTGCCGCCGCCATCAACGGCCCTGCGCAACTCGCGGCCGTCCCGACCGGAAAAGGTGTCCATAAATGGATGCCATAAATGACATCCACACCTTCCAATATACCATCCTTTATTACACTGACCGCTCCGCCAGGCAGCAATTCCTCCGCAGGTTGGAACAACAAACGAATTTCTCCTTGCAGCTCGTCCCGATTCAGACTGAAATAGTAAGCCGTTCCAAGCAACGCGGATGTATGTCCGTCATGGCCGCAAGCATGCATGGCTCCGTCCACGCCGGAGCGATATTCACATTCCTTTTCATCCTGAATAGGAAGAGCATCCATATCGGCGCGCAGTAAGACGACAGGCCCGGGTTTAGCACCACGAATGGTGCCTACAACACCGTGTCCCCCTACCTGACGGCGAATCTCGATTCCCCAACTCTCCAACTTATCCGCTACAAAAGCTGCGGTTTTGCTTTCTTGAAAGGAAATTTCGGGATTCTTATGTAAATGTCTACGCCACTCCACCATGTTTTCTTGCAAACGATCAAACCAGATCTTATCTATCGCATGTTGTGTCATTCTGCTCCACCTCTCCTTTTAAAGCACCGGGCAAGTTCCCGAATTAATCATGCAGCGTCACCACGTATGCACCGCTGCTCTCAAGTCTTCATTTTCATCCTATTGTAGCAGATATGGAATTGTTGCGATATCTGTTGCTCCAGGGAGGTTGCAGAAGCCCAACAAACATAATATGATAAAATGGATAAACGATAAAATGATAACCGTCTGCGAGGAATATACCTTGTGGCGAATACCGGGGGAAGCTGATATGAGAAATACGAAGCCGGAGACTCGAAGAAGAGGCACACCGGATTTTCAATTGCTGATCCTCACTTTGTTATTGGTTGGATTCGGTGTAATTATGGTATTTAGTTCCAGCTCCAGCGTAGCTCTGCTGAATAAAGAATACAATTTTGACTCTTTATATTTTGTGAAGCGCCAATCTGCATTTGCTGTACTTGGACTTTTTATTATGTTGGTAGCTATGAATATTAAGATGGAAAAATATAAAAAGCTTTTTGTACCTTTATTTTTCATAACTATATTACTGCTAATCATCGTTCTTTTTACAGGCTCACTTAACGGCGCAAAAAGCTGGCTCAGGTTTGGTAGTGTTGGCTTCCAGCCAACGGAGCTTGCGAAAATTTCCATCATTCTTTACTTATCCGCACTTATTGTCAAAAAAGGAGATCGCTTTAGAGATCTGCGGACTGGCTACATACCTGTAACAGTCATTGTAGGCTGTGTTGCAGGACTCATCATGCTTCAACCTGATTTAGGCTCCTGCTTCATTTTGGTTGCTACCAGTGGTCTGATTATTTATGCCGGTGGAGCCAGTGTCAAGCATATTACAGCATCAATTGTTCTGCTCGTGCTAGGCGCTTCCATCGTATTTGGCATTGGGTCGTTGTTTGGAGGAGATTCTGGAACCACAGATGGACAAGCTGCTGCCCAGCAAGATTATAAAATCGGACGCTTTCAAGCCTTTCTCAATCCCGAAAAATATAGACAAGGAACAGGATACAATCTGGTACAGTCCTTGCAAGCTATAGGTGAAGGCGGTTTAAACGGGTCAGGATTTGGTAAAGGTATTATCAAGCTTCACTATCTTCCTAATTCATTTAATGATTTTATCTTTTCTGTAATTGGTGAAGAATTCGGATTTGTCGGAACAGCCATATTCCTGATGCTATATTTGTATTTCATTTGGCGAGGCATGATCATTGCTCTGCGTTGCCATGATCCGTTCGGAACGTTGGTAGGCACTGGCATCATGGGTTTGATCGCTATTCAGGCCTTCATTAATATCGGCGGTGTAACCCAAACGATTCCAATCACTGGCGTAACGCTTCCATTTATCAGCTTTGGTGGCTCCTCCCTACTTGTCATGATGTTTTCCATGGGCATTATGCTCAGTATTTCTCGTGAGAACACCAAACAAGCGGTGCAGGAACGCACCACAGGGGTAGCTGTCCGTAATGAAGTACCCAATCGCTTTCAAACGCGTAGAACCAACCGTTTTCGTTAAAAAAAGAACTTCCATGGACCACTTACAACGGTGGCTTTGGAAGTTCTTTTGGTTATGTATAAAATATGGGAACCCTCTGCAAAAATGGCTATACTGTTGATTCACAAAACGAAAACTGGCGATTCTATAACCACCAGTTTTCGTGTTTTTATTCGGGTTATCCCACGGAATTCCCGGCATGTATACAATTGGTGAAAAACGTCAATTTATCGGTTCCTGATTCTTTTACACTGCGTCGTCCTTGAACGCGACACCTTCCACTTTTACGTTCACTTCCACGACCCGCAAACCCGTCATACTTTCGACGGCTTCTCGCACATTTTGCTGAAGAATTCGGGACACCTCATGAATAGGTGTTTCGTAGAGCACGATAATACGTAGATCAATGGCAGCTTCCAGCTGTCCAACCTCCACTGATACGCCTTTTTGCACATTTTTACCGCTCAGCCTTTTGGCCCAGCCTTCCGATAAACCGCCTGACATTGCAGCAATGCCCGGTGTCTCTAATGCGGCCATCCCGGCAATTTTACCTACGACATCGTTGGAAATCTTGATGTTTCCTGCTTCCAGTTGTTGAATTTGCTCTGCCATGACCTATGTCCCCCTTCATCCATCCTTTATTTGTATTGTAAAGCCTCAGCCACTCCAAATGCAAACCCTACGTATGAAAAACAACTTTCGTTTACAACCTATATCATTTTGGGTATATTAATTTAGAAAATCCATACAAGTGACAGCTTTCACCAAACTTGTACACATCTATTGATATCGAGGTGCTCTTCATTGAAAAAATGGTTATCTCCCGCTTTGCTTATAGTGACATTTGCTCTTAGCGCAGTCGCTCATTACACGCATTGGAACGCTATAGCCCAATTTGTCATTTGCGCAATTTCTGTTGTATTCGTAGCCGGTTTTCTCGGCAGGGCGACCGAAAGTGTCGCGCATTATGCTGGCCAACGTTTAGGCGGATTCTTAAATGCCACCTTTGGTAACGCAGCCGAACTGATCATCGCCATCTTTCTTGTTAAAGAAGGTCTTTACGATATGGTAAAGGCCAGTCTTACCGGTTCCATCATCGGTAATCTGCTGCTGGTGCTCGGAGCAAGTCTGTTCGCTGGCGGTTTAAAGTACAAAGTGCAAAATTTCAATATATCGCTGGCTGGATTAAGTGGTTCTCTGATGATTGTGGCTGTTATTGCCTTGTTCGTTCCAGCTGTCTTTCTGAACACACACGTTATCACGGACAACGAATCAGATACGCTCAGCCTCATTGTCGCAGGCACGCTCATTGTCGCGTATATTGCGTGGCTTATTTTTTCTATGATTACGCATAAGGACTATTTAGCTGATGTGACCGAACAAAAAGATGAAGAATTGCCACATGAGCATGCCCCTGTATGGTCCAGAAACAAATCCATTGCCTATTTGGTACTCGCTACCGTCATGGTCGCTTTTGTCAGCGAATGGCTGGTAGGTACACTGGAGGTATTTACGACCCAATTTGGGCTCAGCGAATTGTTTGTAGGTGCCTTCCTCGTCGCTATTATTGGTAATGCAGCCGAACACAGCGCTGCTATTTTACTGGCGATGAAGAACAAAATCGGTGCATCTGTCGAAATAGCTATCGGCAGCAGTTTGCAAATTGCACTATTTGTTGCCCCTGTGCTGATTTTTATCAGTTACTTTATGGGAAACACGATGAATATTGTTTTCACCACAATTGAGCTGGTCGCCATTGCTGTCGCTGTATTTATCGCCAAATCCATCACCCAGGATGGCTCAACCAACTGGTATGAGGGACTCATGCTACTGGTAGTGTATGTATTGTTAGGTGTATCCTTCTTCCTTGTGTAGCTTTTAAGGTTTTAAAATGTGCATTAGGATGGTGGAAGGGCGATGCGCTTTTACCATCCTAAAAGAACATTTTTTAAAAAAAGGCATCAAAAAAAGCATGCTCTCAAACTCCGCATGCTCTCATCAATTCAACCGTCTTCCTAATTGGCCTTATTATTCATGGCCTCATATAGAATAGCCAGATTGCGTTCCAGCTCACTGACCAGCTGTTTACCTACCATTTCCGGAAGAAGTCCAGCGCGAACCGCAAAATCCACTTCCTTGGAAAATCCGTACATCTGAGTATCCAGCACTTCCTCATAGAGAGGGCAATAACGGGTTGCCAGATTCTCCATCTGTACTTCAATAAGCTTCTTTATTTTATCTGCATCTTCCTGAAGCAGATTAATAGCCTTGATATTCAATTGTTCCTGCAAATCAGATGAAGTCATGGATTCTTCCCCCCTATGTCTCAATGTCGCACAAGACGTCCTATCCTTAATATTAGACCAAATTGCAGGCTAATACAAGAACCTGACAAAAAAAGCATCCCTACAGTTACAGGTAGGGATGCTTTTGCTTCAAGAATAAAGTTAGCTGGCTACTGAAATATGAAGTCCGTGCTTCTCGAACACCTCGATGATCGCTTTCTTAGCTTCCTCCGCATCTGGTCCATGAACGTGTAGTTCATAGCTATGGCTGCTGACTAGGGTCGTAAACAAGCCCAGTATACTTTTCACATCAATATACTTATTTTCGGAATGAAGGACGATGGAAGAGGTGAACTTGCTCGCCGTCTGTGCAATTTCAACAACAGCCGCGTTATTATTGGACATAGAGATCCCTCGCTTTACTGAATTGTCATGTATCGTTACTCATCCATAATAATACATTGAAATCGCTTTCTCAGCAAGAACGGATATCGTTATTTTAAATTTTCAGGGTTTAATGGCTCCAGCTCAGGCAGTACAAAGATGCCGTCTTTACGAATCAAAACATCGTCAAAATAAATTTCACCACCGCCATATTCTGGACGCTGAATCAACACCAAATCCCAGTGGATGGATGAACGATTACCGTTATCCGCTGTTTCATAAGCTTGACCTGGTGTAAAATGCAAGCTGCCAGCGATTTTCTCGTCAAACAAAATATCCTTCATTGGATGTAAAATGTGCGGATTAAACCCGATGGCAAACTCGCCAATATAACGTGCTCCCTCGTCAGAATCAAGAATATCATTCAGCCGCTTCGTATCGTTACTCGTCGCTTCCACGATCTTACCATTTTCAAAACGGAATTTAACATTTTCAAAAGTAATACCATTATACAGGGTTTGTGCATTGTAGCTGATAGTTCCGTTAACGGAATCACGTACAGGTGCGCTGTATACTTCGCCATCCGGGATATTGCATTGACCTGAACACTTGATAGCTCCGATTTGCTTAATAGAGAAATTCAAATCCGTACCCGGTCCGCTGATCCGTACCTTGTCCGTCCGATTCATCAGGTCTGCCAATGCATCTTGAGCTTTGTCCATTTTTGCATAATCCAGATTACACACATCGAAATAAAAATCTTCGAATGCTTCTGTGCTGATATTCGCCAATTGAGCCATGCTGTCATTCGGATAACGCAGCACTACCCATTTGGTGTGTTTCACCCGTTGTTCGCTATGTACCGCATGCTGATAAATGGAATTATACATTTTCATTTTATCTTCCGGCACATCTGACAGATCATTTACATTTTCCCCTGCACGAATTCCGATGTAGCAGTGCATTTGCTTCATCCGGTTAAGGTCAATCTCAGCCCAGGTCTCCAGCATTTCCTTTGTCGCGTGACGAAGCATGGCGCTCTGTACCTTACGGTCTGTAAGTTGTACAAAAACATTTCCACCTTTTTTACCAACTTCATGAATGATGGCGTTAAGCAAGTCGCGCTCTGTACCAATCATTTCGATCAATACATTTTCTCCAGGCTGCACCTCAACAGAGTAACCTACCAAATTTTCCGCCAGCTTAAGTATTCTAGGATCTTTCATGTAGTGTCTCTCCTTCTCTATTTCATTCTTTTTGAACAATGGTTAATTCAAAATTCATTGTATCACGCCCGCTCCGTTACTTGTAGTCCTCAAAAGTAACTCTGGTTATCAAAGCCTCTTGATGCAGCTCTTCATTCACTCCCTGTCGGGAAATCCTGCATTCCGATGAAAGCTTTAAGGGTAAACCTGTTTGGCGATCTATGGTCAGATGATACACAGTACGCACAATGGATTGCTCCAACTGGTTGCTCATATCCTCACAACTTTGTGACCATACTTGAGTCAGCTTCTTTTGCAGTTCTCGATTCGTTCCTGTATGCTGCGTTTTTAATATCCCGATTTGAGGGTTTAACGTATTCATTTCTTTTATTAAACGATCTTTCAACCAGCGCTTTGCCGAAGCAGATTCCGGTTCAATCCTCAACATCCAAGTTCCCCGGGCAGCTCCCGTTTCCATACGAATGCTCTTATTCAGTGTATTTAATTCCTCAAGCTCCTGAATCGGATTGAAGCGATTTAACATACCATTTCCACCCAGAGGGGGATAACCGGATGTCAGCGCAACCCATTTTCCACTCTGACGAAGAAAATGTTCTTGTGTAACATCATGCTCGGACTTACCTTGTTGCAGGACTACGTAGCCACCTTGCTTACGAAAAGCTTCTGTAGAGCCCCAATGCATGATCAATTCATCGTGATTTCTTAGCCTACCGCGATATTCAAACTGCTTATTCGTTGGCAGACCACTGTCAGCTCTAATTGCAGTCCGTCCAGTAAACGTTACCATCTCTTTGCCAGCCATTCCTGCAACAGATCTCTTAAAAATCTGCTCAGGAGTATATTGTCGATCCAGTGCACAACCACTTAACACACCTATCACAAGGAACACACCACAAACCTGCATCACCCATTGCTTTCTCCAATGCATCCCATCATCCGTCCTATCCTGAACATAACTGTACTCATGAGCAATAATCCTGCTTCAAGGCAGTTATGCTACCTGGTTCACTTTATCGTGTTTTCCCTATAGTTCAAACATACACACGATAAAGCTACGTTTAGGATTACCTGTCTGCAATGGGTTATGCAAGACAAAAAGAGAACATTCCCTAAGAAATATTCTCTACACATTGGCTACATGATCAACAACTATTCGATTGCGTCCTTCATTTTTCGCTTCGTACAAGGCCATATCAGCCCTATAAAATAAAGATTCAATACTGATCTGCTCGTCCAGCCAGTTCCATTCAGCAATCCCGCAAGAAACAGTCACCTGAGGCTCGGTTTCATGCTGTACACGGTAACGTATTTTTTCTGCATATCCGAGCGCCTGCTGTACCCCCAGCTGCGGTAAATAAATGGCAAGCTCCTCGCCGCCCCATCTGGCACATACATCCTCATCGCGAGTCGCCGAACGAACGATATTGCTGACGCTTTTCAGAATTTCGTCACCCGTCTGATGCCCATACGTATCGTTCACCTGTTTGAATTGATCAATATCTACCAAAATAAGAGATCCACAGAAATCCTTTTCCTGATGTTGCTGAATGATTTGGTCCACATAATGACGTACATACAGACCTGTTAACATATCCATATTAGCCAAACGTCGCACCTCAGCGTGCAGCATAGCATTGGTTACCGCCAACCCGATATGAGGGGCTAGCATTTGCAGCATTTTGTAATTATCATAAGAGAAAAAGTGTGGAAGCTTGCTGGACAATAGTATAACCCCTCTAGGAGTACCGCTGGTCTTCATAGGTACAGCCATCAAAGACTGGGAGTCCGTCGCATCCATAAAATGAGAGGTTATCTTCCCATCCTTTCTATAGTCCGACACAATCACTGGTTCTCCTGTTTTGCGTATCAGTCCAGCAAATCCCTCTTCATGAGGGTAACTTTCTAATCTTAAGCTTTCCACATTACTCGACATGACCTTAAAACAGCTTCCATCCTGATCAAGCTGTACAATACAACAAAAGTCAGCCATGAACATTTTTAATAACTCCTGCACGGCAAATTCAAATATTTCATTTAACTTCAGGCTCTGATTCAAGCGCTGAACCAGTTCATTAATGAGACGCAATTCATGAATAAGTACATTAGATTGCTCAAGCAGCTTCGCATTTTCAAATGCAGTGCCAGCCGTATCCGCCATCATGGCAATCAGCTCTACATCCACTTTTTTCATACTATCCGCACCCGATGGAAGGATCATATGGAAAACACCGTATACACCCTGCTTGCCACGTAATGGGATGCCGATTTCAGTCATTTCATCTTGTGTACCGACAGGCTCATTCACAGCCATTTGCCCTTTCATAAATGCACGGACGCATACATCTTCGTCCCGTTCATGCAGCAGCAAAGGTTTGACCTGCGGATTGCGACTGTGTCGATCCTGACTCATATACAAGGTGATATCTACATGGGGAAACAAATAGGCGATGCTCCCGAATACCTCATCCAGCACGCCTTCCACGTCAATTTTGTCATGCATCCGTTTTACAATCTGAAATAAAATAGAACGGCGTCTACCTTCACGATCGCTTCGATTCTGCATCCCAAGGATATCTTCCATAAATATATACTCAAACTTCGAGTAAAAGCAGGATTTAAAATGTAAAGCAGCTGCTAACAATGTGGCCTGATTTGAGACAGAATGTTGAGCAGGCCGTGTAAAACGAAGAGCGGCAAAGGGCTCCCTCTTGTAATTACGGCATAGTATGGGAACCATATACACAAACGCAAGGCTTCCATCACGAAGTTTGCGCTGACTCACTTCCATCTCTCTAGATATGCAACAACGTTCGACCAAATCCAAATCCTCGTCATCATCTTCTTCCCTACCAGCAACACGAACACCTATAAAATTAAAAACAGCAGTATATTCTTCGTTAATCCAGGATATACCATTGCTCTGCTGTAACCAACTCCGATATCCTTGGACAAGCAGCTGGTTAATATAGGGGAAATCATAGGGTGTCATATCCATGTTCTGGAGCCAGGCAAAAGACGTATATCCTTTATCATCAAACAGCGGAGCACCGCCAGCCTGGACTGTTTTACTGTCAAGCATTTGCTGATCCGTTGTTGAAAATTCCGACATATTAAGGCGCTCCTTCACAGCAAAATTAGCTGTACCAAGACAGCGGCTATACACCACTATAGCTCATAATATGATCTATTTTACTCTCAACTCTAGAAATTTGCATCCATTTTTCAGAAATTCGTCCCACTTTTTTAGTTCTTAAGCCCTATCGACAAATTCTGACGTTTTCATTCTTTTTCTTTTCTTGACATTGACCCACTCTTACATATAGTATATATTAATGAAAAAGACTGTACGGCAGAACTATCTACTGTGCGGATCTTAAATTTTGGGCGTAACAGTTTGTGTCACCCTCATCTTTTTTGTTGCTGACAGGACAGCGGCTGAACTTTTCTGTCAGTAGTGCGTCTTACCTTAATTGGTAGCGCCGAACAAATTGGAGCGCAAAGAGAGCCCCAACTCAAATTTTAATTATGAAGGAGTTAACTCTATAATGGCACGTTACACTGGTCCTAAATTTAAATTGAGCCGTCGTCTCGGTATTTCCCTGAGCGGCACAGGTAAAGAATTGAAACGCCCTTTCCCTCCGGGACAACATGGTGCAAACCAACGGAGAAAAATCAGCAACTACGGTATGCAGCTTCAAGAGAAACAAAAGCTGCGTCACATGTACGGCTTGGGTGAAAAACAATTCCGTACCCTGTTCAACAAAGCTCAACACATGCACGGTATCGCTGGTGAAAACTTTATGTTCTTGCTGGAAAGCCGCCTGGACAACCTTGTGTTCCGTCTTGGCTTTGCTAATTCCCGTGCAGGCGCACGTCAATTGGTAGCTCACGGTCACGTTACTGTGAACGGTAAAAAAGTTGACATCGCTTCTTACCAAGTAAGTCTTGGCGACGTGATCGGTCTTCGTGAAAGAAGTCGTTCCCTGTCTTCCATTAAAGAAGCTTTGGAAAACCGCAACCACTTGGCAGCTTACCTGGAGTACAATGACGCAGCTCTGGAAGGTAAATTCATTCGTTTGCCTGAGCGTGGCGAATTGTCCCAAGATATCGATGAAAAACAAATCGTCGAATTCTACAACCGCTAATCCTTGTATTAGCACCAAAAAGCACCCGAATTTATTCGGGTGCTTTTTTTTATATTCCCTATGCATCGAGCCTGAGGGTTTTATTCAATGGGGATGTATACCTTCATACTCAAGTGATCTGGATAGGAGGAATTCATCACGTCCGTAATTTCAAAATCAGGCCCCTCCCTCCGTTCAAAATTAGAATTAGGAAGCCATGTGCCATAGATAAAGTCTCGTATATTCTGAACCCGTCCATCTGAACCCGAAGCGTCAAACTCAGCATACTTCCCTGCTGGAATCTCCATATATACGAAACCCTCTGCCAGTTCTTTTGACTCTTCTTCAACTGCCTCGCCCACCACAAATGAAAATGCACCGTTGTCTTCAAATCGACAGGCAACCCCATATGACATTCCCGGTGCAATTTTGTTCGGGATAAACATAAAATATTCATTTGCTCCAAAGTGCCCATAAAACCCTGGGATTTCTTTATAGTGCTGCTCATTATTCAGATTTGTTTTATATTCATATCCTACAATTTTAACTGTTTCGAGCTGCAATATCACCGGCTTATTCACATCCAAATCCCCTATCGTATTTTTTTGGTAATCCAGAAAATTGATTTTACTTTGCGCAGGAAACTCGATATCACCGTTACGATACTTCCCAGGGGTGATCCCAAAATTCTTTTCAAAAGCGCGGGTAAAAGCTTCTTGTGAGTTGTACTGATACTCAATAGCAATGTCCAACACTTTTTGATTGGATTGTTTTAGCTGTTCAGCCGCCTCGGACAATCTTCTCCTTCTTATATATTGTTGAACCGTAAAACCCGAAATGGCCTGAAAAACCCGTTGGAAATGAAAAGCTGAAAAACAGGCCTGTGAAGCAATCTCGGCAATTTTTAAATCCTCCCGGAGATTCAATTCAATAAACTCAATCGCACACTGAATTCGTTTAAAATAGTCCATATAATCCTTCCCCGCACTTGTAATTGTTTTGGTTATCTATCCTACACCCAAATTGTGCAACCCACGTTTTCATTATGTATAACTCTTTACCTACATGTTTGATTATTTGTGCTAAGTTTACCATGACTTTTCACTTGTCAGAAATAAAAAAGCAGCGCTGAGATCGATACAATCTCAGCGCTGCTTTTGAAAATATTTTCATTATCCAAGCTTGATTTTAGCAAATTTCCGTTTACCTACCTGCACAATGTCGCCTTCCTTCGGCGTGTATGCTTCGTTCACATCGGTCCATTTCTCTTCGTTAATTTTGACCGAACCCTGCTGAATACTGCGCTTGGCTTCACCATTAGATGCTGCAAAGCCCAGATGAGTCAGCAACTGGATTACACGAATGCCACCTTCTTCTAACTGATCAGCCGTCAAGGTGAACTCTTCAATATCGTCAGGCAGCGCACGTTGCTGGAATACGGTCACAAAATGCTGCTTTGCTGCTTCCTCTGCTTCTTCACCGTGGTACATGCGCACTAACGTTCCAGCCAGCTTCATTTTGGCATCACGTGGATGTACTGAGCCGTCCTTAACACCTTTCGCCAGCTCTGCCAGCTCCTCGTTGTTGATATCCGTTGCAAGCTCAAAATATTTCAGCATCAGCTCGTCAGGAACGGACATGGATTTCCCGTATATTTCGTTCGGCTCCTCATCAACACCAATGTAGTTCCCCAAACTTTTGCTCATCTTCTGGACGCCATCCAGCCCTTCAAGCAATGGTAATGTAATAGTAGCCTGCGGCTCAACTCCGTATTCTTTTTGCAGGGTTCTGCCCATCAGCAGATTAAACTTCTGATCCGTCCCCCCCAATTCAATATCGCTTTGGAGAGCCACGGAATCCATGCCCTGCATCAGCGGGTAAAAGAACTCATGGATGCTGATCGGCAATCCGTTTTGGTACCTTTTTGTAAAATCATCTCGTTCCAACATACGGGCAACCGTTACTTTGGCCGACAGGGTTACTACATCAGCAAAAGACATTGGCCCTAACCATTCGGAATTGTAGAATACCTTTGTTTTTTCAGGATCGAGAATTTTAAAAATTTGTTCCTTGTACGTTTGTGCATTACGCTGTACATCTTCCTCAGTCAGTTGCTTACGAGTCTCCGATTTACCTGTCGGATCACCAATTCTGCCTGTAAAATCTCCGATAATCAGTTGCACTTGATGGCCTAATTCCTGGAACTGGCGCAGTTTGTGCATAACAACCGTATGTCCGATGTGAATGTCGGGCGCAGATGGATCAAGACCCAGCTTAATTTTGAGCGGCTCGCCGCTAACGACCGATTTGATTACCTTACGCTTCAGCTCATCCTCCGGTACAATTTCCGCCACACCCCGCTGTATCACCTCTAGCTGTCGCTCGACCTCTACCTGTTGCTCCGGCTTCAATTCTTCCCACTTCATCCTGTATACCTCCTATTTTTCATCCAAAATATTACATATTAGACAAACCAAAAAGCCCCTTTCATCCCAAGGGACGAGAAGGAGCTACTCGCGTTACCACCCTAATTAAAGAAACGCATGTCAAAGACAGACATTTCTTTCACTTCATTCCTATAACGGGCCTACACCCGGTACTGGATTACTATGGTAGCTTCGCAAACCTGCAAATGCTTTCCATTCATCCAGACAGCTCCAGACGGTAATTCAAAGGAGGGACGCTACCGATTCACACCACCCATCGGCTCTCTGTACAACGTGAATCCGCCTTCTACTGAAGTCTTTCTCTGCTTTTCACGATATTTACTTTGACCTATTTATAACACACTGCTTTTATGTAGTCAACGACACCAAAAGACAGGCTTTTTAGCATATGGGTTCATTTTGTAATTTTATGCTATAATAATGGCTGTTATAAAGGAGGAAGACTTAATGGTTGAAGAAAAAAACAATGTATCAGCGCCAAAGCCTTCCCGCTTGAGGACAACCATGCGAAGGCTCGGCCGTGTCATAAAGTGGGTCATCATCATCGGTTTTATGGGGGCACTATTTGCAGGGGGGGCCGCCGCTGGCTATGTCGCTTCTATTGTAAAAAGCGAACCCGTGCGTTCCAGATCCATGATCCTACAGGAAGTAGATAAGAATGCAATTACAGGCTTCGCTTATTTCAATGATGGCTCTCCCATCGGACAACTTCGGACAGAAGAAGATCGAAGACCTGTCACGTTTAAGGAGATTCCACAACTCGTCATTGACGCAGTCATTGCCATTGAAGATAATCATTTTTATGAGCATAAAGGTGTCGATTTGTCGGGAACGCTGCGTGCTGTGAAGCAAAAGGCGCTGCATGAATCCGTACAAACCGGGGGTAGTACCCTCACCCAGCAGCTTGCGCGTCGTGTCTTTCTAAATCTCGATCGCACGGATGACCGCAAGGTCAAAGAAATTTTGCTGTCTCTGCGCCTTGAGCGCTTCCTGAGCAAGCAGCAAATTATTACGGCCTATCTCAATAAAGTACCTTTTGGTAACGGTTCAAGCGGTTACAACGTCTTTGGCATTAAAGCAGCGGCCAAAGGTATTTTTAATGAGAATGATCTGAACGAGATTAATGTAGCCCAGGCCGCCTATCTGGCAGGTTTGCCACAGCTTCCTTCTTCTTATTCTGCTTACAACGGTAAGGGCGAGTTTAATGAAGCTGGCTTTAAAAGAGCCATCAACCGCCAGCACCTGGTGCTCAGTCGAATGCTGGAGGAGAACAAAATCAATAAAGCACAGTATGATGAAGCGATGGCTTTTGATATCAAAAAATCTCTCGCACCACGCACTGTTAAAGCTTATAACACCTATCCATACCTTATGATGGAAACAGAACGACAGGCTGCGCAGGCACTCATGTCTGTCACCAATCCGGGTCAAGCAGCTAATGCCAGTGCAGATGCCAAGACCAAGGACGATAACGATTTACTCAAAGAAGCTGAACAGCAGCTTCGCACAGGCGGTTATATGGTGTACACCACCATTGATAAGAGCGTCTACAAATCTATGCGTCAAATTGCAGAAAATAAAAACAACTTCTCTGCCACTAGTAAAACCAAGGGTGACGAACAAGCAGCGGCTATTCTGATTCAGCATAAAACAGGCGCCATTCTTGGAATGATGGAAGGTCGGGACTTCCAAAAGGAGCAGATGAATTATGCCACGCAGATGGTACGTCAGCCAGGTTCGGCAATGAAACCGATTGCTGCCTATCTCCCTGCATTGGACAGCGGTCTTGTGCAGCCTGGTAGTATCGTGGATGATGCCCCTATTATTTTGAAAGATGGCAGTAATGGATATCACATTCCGAAAAATGCTAACAACCGCTATCAAGGATTGGTTACGGCGCGTTATGCACTGAATCAATCGCTAAATACGATAGCACTCAAGCTGTTTAACGAAAAAGTAGGGATTAGCAATGCTTGGGCTTTTGCTAAAAAACTGGGTATCACCACCTTGGAATCCAGTGATAACAACGCTCAAACGGGTGTACTTGGCGGCTTGGCCCATGGGGTGACTGTCGAGGAACTCACGAATGCATATGGAGCCATTCCAAATGGCGGTGTGTTTAATGACGCCTATATGATCGAAAAGATTGTGGATTCGCAAGGCAATATTGTATATAAGCATCAGGCTAATCCTGTGCAGGCCTTCTCACCGCAAACCGCCTACCTGATGACGGATATGTTGCGTACAGCCGTGTCGGAAGGCACAGGCAGACTGGTGAAGCGGAACTTTGATCAATCCGGCAAGATTCCGATTGCCGGCAAGACAGGCACAACGCAATCCTACACTGATGTTTGGTTCGAGGGCTTTACGCCTGACGTCACGCTGGGTGTATGGGTTGGTTACAAGCAACCTGTCAATAAGCTTGAAACGAAAGTCCAAAAAGAGCGGGCTCGTCGCTTATGGGCTCTAATCATGAATGAAGTAACAGCTAAAGATGCCCAGCTGTTCCAAACGGACAGCTTCAAGAGACCTGACGGCATTGTAAGCCGTACAGCATCCGCGTATGGTTCGGACATTTATAACAGTAAGTATCCACCTAAAAACAGTGAAAATGGTGTGAGCCGTGCGAAATATATTACCTACCAAGGTGTGAATTATATTCCACGCGATGGTACACCGGATGATATGTTATATGAACGGACCGTTAGAAAACGGGAAAAGCCCATCTCAGAATTGATTAAAGAGCTTCAGCAAGCCTTTAAGGTGATGAGACGACATAATTCGTTGTCCTACTATCTGCCTCAGGATGCAGATAAGGAAGCTCCTACTCAGATTGATCCACGCAAGGACGATGGAGCAGCCCCTAACGCTCCATCTAGCATCAACGTAAGCTATAGTGACGGCAAAGCCATAATCAGCTTTAGCCCAAGCGGAAACAGCGACGTCGTAGGATACCGTCTGTATCGTTCTACAGATGGGGGCAGCTTCCAACGGCTTGGCAAGGTTGTTATGGCTGACGGCTCCAAGGTGTTCTCTGACAGCCCTGGGGGCAGCAGCTCCAGCTACTACGTGACCGCCGTTGATGTAGGCGGCCATGAGTCTGGGCCAAGCACGAAAGCAAGCGCAGCACCTGTGGTGCCACCTGCAGATTCTGAGTCTCCAGACGTTCCGGGCGAGGGAGATGGAACAGGTGCACAGCCTACAGAGGTTCCTACTGCCCCTGGACAGCCTCAAGCTAAAGCCGCTGGCTCATCCGTAGCGCTCCAATGGAGCGCAGGTAAGTCTGCGGACGCTATTACAGGCTATAACGTGTATTACAGCGAAAGCGGTGCGGAGCCTTTTACAAACATAGGCTCTACCGCATCTCCCAGCTTTGAATATAAGTCGGGGAAAAAGCCAAAAGGCTGGTTTCGTGTCACTTCCATGAATACCATAGGGGAATCGGCTCCTTCCGGAGCCGTCCGTCCATAACTGAAGACAAAAGCAGAAAGTGATAGGTTGGGTGAATATGAGATTCACCCTAACAAAAAGGGAGTCCCCTTAGCCATTAAGGCTTTGGAGACTCCCTTTTTTAATTCTAATATGCACAGCACTTCAATCCTCTATGGTAGATAAGTCACCTGTAGGAAGGTTAAGCTCCCAGGCTTTCAACACGCGCCTCATAATTTTACCGGAACGGGTTTTGGGTAGCTTTTCCTTAAACTCAATTTCGCGTGGAGCAGCATGAGCAGACAGCCCTTCCTTAACGAAGCGATAGATGTCCTGCTGTAAAGCTTCAGACGGTGCATAGCCTTCACGCAGTGCAACAAAAGCCTTGATAATCTCTCCCCGCACGGTATCTGGTTTTCCAATGACTCCGGCTTCCGCTACTGCAGGATGCTCCAGAAGCTTGCTCTCCACCTCAAAAGGGCCGATTCGCTCCCCGGAGGAGTTAATGACATCATCAATCCTACCCTGAAACCAGAAATATCCGTCCTCATCCATGTAAGCTGAATCACCCGATACATACCAACCGGGAAAGCGGAAATATTCCTGAAACTTGTTCGGATTGTTCCATATACGATTCATCATGGATGGCCATGGTGTACGGATCGCCAAGTGGCCCATCCGGTCAGGAGGCAACACCTGCCCTCTGTCATCCAAAATAGCAGCCTGAATACCTGGGAGTGGCTTTCCCATCGAACCCGGCTTAATTGGCAGCTCAGGGTAATTACAGATCAACTGTGCTCCTGTTTCCGTCATCCACCAAGTATCATGAATGCGCTGTGTATACACTTGCCATCCCCATCGCACCACTTCTGGATTCAGCGGTTCCCCAACGGATAATACATGCCGCAGACTGCTGAGATCATATTTGGAAACAACCTGCTCCCCTGCGCTCATCAGCATTCGAAACGCTGTAGGAGCACTATACCATATGGTCACTTCGTGACGCTCAATCGTGCGGTACCAGTCTTCCGGGCTGAAACGCCCCCCACGAATGACATTCGTCGCTCCATTTAGCCATGGAGCAAAAATACCGTATGATGTTCCCGTGACCCAGCCAGGATCAGCAGTACACCAATACACATCATCTTCCCGCAAATCCAGCACCATTTTGCCAGTATAGTAATGCTGAATCATCGCATTTTGCACATGATACACGCCTTTGGGCTTGCCTGTTGAGCCTGATGTATAGTGAATAATTAATCCATCTTCACGATTCAACCATTCTGGCTCAAGTTCCTCTGAGGACATAAGCATTTCTGTCTCGAAATCGATAATTCCCTGCTCACGTGCATCCATATCACCAACCACAAAAATATGTCGCAGCTCAGGAAGCTCCTCACGTTTTACCCGTGACAGAAGCGCAGGTGTGGTCACTAATGCCACCGCCCCACTATCCTCCAATCGATCCTTAACCGCAGTTTCCATAAACGCCTCAAATAATGGACCGACAACAGCTCCAACCTTTAGAACACCAAGTAAACTAATAACCAGCTCGGGTGAACGTGGCATGAAAATAAACACCCGCTCCCCTTTACCAATACCGTATTTCCGCAGCACATTTCCGAACCTGTTAGAACTAGCACGAAGCTGAGAGAAGGTGTAGGTTTCGTGACGGTTTGCGTCACAATACAATAGTGCCGCTTTCTCACCTCGTCCTTCCTGTACATGTCGATCAATGGCTTCATGTGCCATATTGACCTTGCCTGTTTCATACCACGTAAAATGACGCTCTGCATCCTCCCACTGAAAGTTGTTGTAAGCTTGTTCATACGGGCCCATGTTGGATGTGGGAACTACAGTCTGGAGTTCTTCAATCTTCATGCGTTAAGCCTCCTCACAATGGATTAATGAGAATCACACAGGACAAGATAACGCTTACAAAATCAATAAAGCAGATGAAGTCCTTTGGTGTACTGGTTGATTTAAGTACTTAATTGTGAACATTTTATGTCTAAAACAGTATATCATAGGTCAGGATGTGACGACCATCCTTTTCATTTAATTGTTTTTTTGCTATAAGTAGGGGATATGAGGAACGAGCTCATGGCGAACAAGGAGGGCGTACACATGCAGCATTTAAAACTGTACCACTTGGACACGCTGGATCATAACGGACAAACAATCTATGTAGAAGGCCCCGTATCCGCGGATCAACTGCGTTCATTTCAAATGCACAAGCAATTAGATGCCTTTCGCAAACCAAAGGAACAGTTCGACGCGTTGGTGGATATTTCAGAACTGCCAGAAGGCAGAATTATCATTGCCCACAACGGGGAAACCCTTCTGGGATATGTTACTTTTCATTACCCAGATGAGATGGAGCGCTGGTCGGAAGCTGGCATGAAGGATTTACTGGAACTTGGAGCTGTTGAGGTAGCCGATGACTATCGTGGTCTGGGCCTGGGTAGCCGAATGATTCGGATTGCCTTTGAGGACAGACAACTTGAATCCTATATTATTTTTACCACCGAATACTATTGGCATTGGGATTTAAAAGGCAGCGGTCTCTCCGTATGGGAATACCGCCGCATGATGGAACATCTGATGAAAACTGTAGATATGGTCTGGTACGCCACGGATGATCCTGAAATATGCTCACATCCTGCTAACTGTCTGATGGTACGAATGGGAAAGGATGTGCCCCTCGCATCACAGGAGCAGTTTGACCATATCCGGTTTGTCCGAAGATTCATGTATTAAAAAATTATACCCTTATCCCAAATGCTTGAGCATGAACTCCACAATACGATGCGAACGATGTGAAGCTTCTACCGTAAATTCAGCATAATTAACGTGAGCCGATCCATCAGCCTTATCTGACATAGATCGTAGGACAACATAAGGCACAGCGTTCATATGAGCTGTCTGAGCCACAGCTGCACCCTCCATTTCGGTACAAGCACCGTCCATTTCCTGATGCAATGCAGTCACTAACTCACGATTTGCAACAAATTGATCGCCAGAAAGTACCTTGCCGACAATATACCGATCGCCAAACGATTTGCAGGCTTGCTCAGCTAGACTTACAAGCTCGGGATCAGCTACAAACTCTGAGGTGTCCTGATAAGGAATGACCCCTCTGGCATAGCCCAAAGGCGTTACATCCATATCATGCTGCATACATGTTGATGAGATGACAATATCCCCAATGTTTAAATCGGGATGAACTGCCCCTGCCACTCCCGTAAATATAATCTGTTCTACACCAAAATGATCAATCAGGATTTGTGTTGTTACCGCAGCATTAACCTTGCCTACACCGGATTTGCAGACAACGACTCTTTGCCCGTGAATGATTCCTGTAGTGTACGTGATTCCAGTCTTGACCGTCTTGCTCGCTTCCGTCATCGCTGCCAGCAGCAATTCAATTTCTTCATCCATAGCACCCATTAATCCATAAAGTCGGCTCATTACGCATCCCTCTATTCTTGGTTTGATGATGATGTCCATAAGAAGCTTTATATCCGCGAAAAAAGCTCCATCAAAGGAGCTTTCATCGAAGGTATATCCTATTCAGCACTGCGTCTAGTCTAAATAATTAACTGACAACCGCAAAATAGTTTCATGCGGCAAAATAACGCGAGGGTTCTCCACGTTTTCCTTTTTCATCAGCTTGGTCAGCAAACGCATCGCTACCGCACCCAAATCGTACATCGGTTGCGCGACGGTTGTCAGCTGAGGACGAACCATAGAGGCCATACGAATATTGTCAACACTGATTACCGAAAAATCATCAGGAACTTTCAAACCCTCATCCTGAATACTGTGGATCGCACCAATTGCCATTTCATCCGTAGCAGCAAAAATCGCACTTGGCTTCTTCTTCAGGCCGAGAAAATATTTCATTGCTTCGACACCGGATTCATAACGGTAGTTCCCGATTCGCACGAGATCCTCCTGATAATCAATTCCGGCTGTTTCCAGTGCTCTCTTGTAACCTTGGAAACGTGCATAGCCGTTTGCAGGGTCTTGAAGCGTACCACTGATCATTGCGATTTGACGGTGTCCATGGCGGATCAACGTGTTTACTGCATCAAAAGCAGCGGCTTCATGGTCGATATCGACCGAAGGATAGCTTCCTTTTTCATCACTCGTTGCACATAGAACGATAGGGACCGCAGCTGTATGGAACGCCTGAATATGCTCGTCCGTTACTGTACCACCCATGAACAGAAGACCATCCACTTGCTTTTCAAGCAATGTGTTGATGACACGAATCTCTTTTTCTTTTCGCTTGTCGGCATTACACAAAATAATATTATAGTGATACATATTCGCTATATCCTCAATACCGCGCGCAATTTCTGCAAAAATTGAGTTCGATATATCCGGTATAACCACGCCGACGGTCGTTGTCTTCTTGCTGGCCAGACCTCTAGCGACCGCATTTGGGCGATATCCCAATTGTTCAATCGCTTCGTACACTTTCTTGCGGGTCTGAGGTTTCACATTAGGATTATTGTTAACTACGCGGGACACTGTGGCCATTGAGACACCAGCTTCGCGAGCTACATCATAGATCGTTACCGTCACATTCCTTCTCTCCATTGCCAATAAATTTTCAACCGAATCCTAGATCAACTAATTAGAACCATGATACGACAAAATACTACTTTATGCAACGACAGCACACATTCTATCTATGTGAGATGATCGTGGAGTGCACGGGCTGTAATATTCGAATGGGATGTATGCCAAACAGCCTCTCCGCCCTTGATTAAAATGGCCTGGGGGGATTCATGCTTCACCTGAAGCCTGTCCGCGGTTTCATTGGACACCGGCCGATCTTCTACTACATAAATGATACCGTATTCAATATTTTCGTTGGGAGCGCCATGCAAATAGGACTCCACTTCCTGATATGCGCCTGCACTTATCGGACAACGTGTGCTATGTTTAAAGAGAAGCAACGGCTTGTCTGATGACGCTTCCAGAGCCGTATTTAATTGTTGAACAGTAGTCATTTTTGTCATCGTCGCCATTGGATATACATTCCTTTCTGTGTCTTGTCGTATGGCCTATTCACATCGTAACAAAAAGAACATGTAAAATCCAATGGTGACCATGAAAATTTTCATATTTTTTAGTTTTTTGTATTCGTAAATACCGATTCACTGGTAAAACCGGATAATTGAACCAATTTTTTCTCTACATCATTCATCCAATCTTCGTCTCCCAGACTTCTCGCATAGCGATAAAGATCCAGTAAGAGATTAATTCGAAGCTCCATGCGCTCCTCCAAAGCAGATTGCCAATCCACATTGGGATTGTCCGCTTCCTCCAATACAAGCTTGCGAATTATTTCTGCCAGTTCATTGTTGCGAGCAAAAGATATTCTCCGTGCCGTAGGTTTGCTCCCTAGACTTTGTAATAGTGCCTTAATGTCCTTCGTCACATGCTGCAAAACCTCACTGGAAAAGCATGACGAGCATGAGAATACAGGGACGTGCAAAATTTCAACCTTGCCCGCATAGATTACCTTTCGCAGTTCCAGTCCCATCGGTTTGCCACATTGACATTGCTTCTGCATTTAACCACCTCATTACGTAGGATCAAACTATACGAGGATCTCATCAGAATCCAAATATATCTATCTACTAGTCTAATAAATAATTGTTAACTCCATTAAATCTATCATACCTTGTTTTATTTCGACTTTGGGACCTCAAATCCTTCCACAGATTGCAGCTATGAACAAATTACCAAAGCTTTGGCGGGTCAGAAAATGACGACAATTGCTGTCAAAGAGCAGACTACTAACATAAGAATCTGCGAAGGAATGGACTTCGAGCGTTCTTTTTCTTAAGATGTAAAAGTACAGATTACAAAACAGAGGTGTCATCATGTGACGCACGAAAGGATGGTTGGATGTCAAGACTTGCCGGAAAAAAGGTTATCGCCCTGGTGGATGAGGAATTCGAGGATCTGGAGCTGTGGTATCCGATTTACCGTGTTCGTGAAGAAGGCGCAGAAGTGCATTTAGCCGGTGCGGAAAAAGGTAAAAAATATATTGGAAAATATGGCGTACCTGCTGAAGCGGAATATGCCTTTGAGGAACTGAATAGCAGTGATTATGACGGGATTCTCGTCCCTGGCGGTTGGGCACCTGATAAACTGCGCCGCTATCCCAAGGTAATTCAACTCGTACAGGAGTTTCATGCTGCTCATAAGCCGATTGGACAAATCTGCCATGCAGGCTGGGTACTGATTTCTGCTAAAATTTTGGATGGTGTTACGGTAACCTCCACACCAGGTATTCGTGATGATATGGAGAATGCAGGAGCTATTTGGAAGGATGAGGCAGTTGTGACGGACGGACATATTGTATCTGCTCGTCGGCCGCCTGATCTTCCACCTTACGGAAAAGCGTTCTGCGATTTGTTAGCAGATAACACCCGGAAATAAGAGATTAAGTTAATTTTCCGTAATCTCAAGAGGCTGTCAACAAGATGAAAAAAAGAACCTTCAAAACCATGAATAAGTGGTTTTGAAGGTTCTTTTTCGTCCAAGCCGTGCTACGCCTTAAGGTTTGCTACGACAAGCTCAACAATACGGGGTGTTGGCTGTGCAAAGCTTTGCGGACATTATATATTACTGCCGTCCAGGCCCGGCCGGAGTGCAGCTGACATTAGCTGCAGTCAGCTTGTCTTCGATCGCTGCACCAGTGGACATGCCAAAGCAAACCTGAGCGACTGTCGTTGCCTCAGATGCAGTCGTATTCAGCACACGATGCTTGACCCGCAACAAAGATTGGGGAGACATGCTGAGTTGATGTATCCCCAGTTCCAGCCAAAGAGGAACGGAACGTTCATCTCCAGCCATCTCACCACATACACTCACATCAATTCCTGCTTGATGTGCCGCTTGTGCAGTCATGCGCAGCATTCGAAGTACAGCTGGATGGTATGGATGGTACATATGTGCAATCTGCTCATTCATACGGTCTACAGCCAGCACATACTGAACCAGATCATTCGTTCCGATACTAAAAAAATCTGTTTCAGCTGCCAATAGATCAGCGATCATCGCTGCAGCCGGTACCTCAATCATAATTCCTCGCTGAATGTTTGGATTATAGGCAAGCCCTCTTGCATCCAAATCCGCCATAGCCTCCTTCAAAAGAGCATCTGCCTGGCGGACCTCCTCCACGGATGAGATCATCGGATACATTACCTTGATATTTCCCGTTGCACTGGCTCTTAAAATTGCAGTCAACTGGGTTTTAAACAATTCCTTCCAATCCAGACTGATCCGTATAGCACGGTAACCTAGAAAAGGATTTTCTTCCTCTGGTAGTTGAAGATAGTCCAACGGCTTATCTCCACCGATATCCAATGTACGGATGACTACAGAGTGGTTTCCTGCCTTTTCCGCTATCAGCCGATATACTTCATACTGCTCCTCTTCATCTGGAGCAGATTTGCGATCCATGTATAAAAACTCCGTGCGGAACAGTCCCACACCTTGAGCGCCATGCTTCAAAGCTGCCTCCAGCTCTTTAATCGAACTAATATTGGCCGCCAGCCTCAGGGTGGTTCCATCCTTGGTCACGGCATCTACAGAAGCAAGTACCTGAAGCTGCTCTTTTCTGCGTCGCTGCTCGTCACGCAAAATTTTATAATGATCAGTTACCGTTTTTTCCGGATTCACATAAACTTTGCCCAGGTCTCCGTCCACAACCATCATATCTCCCGTTTGAACGGGCAAATTCAGATTGCTCTCCAGTCCTGAAACGAGTGGAATACCAAGTGCGCGGGCCATGATCGCAGAATGTGATGTTTTACCACCATTCATAGTTACAATCCCTAAAACATAGCTAGGATTCAAGTGTGCCGATTGGGAGGGTGAGAGCTCCTTGGCTACCAGAATATAGGGCTGTGTATCCTTGGGAAGAGTCACTTCCGGTGCACCCAGCAAATGCTTGAGCAGCCGGTTTCCCACATCTTTGATATCAATTGCCCGCTCCTTCATATATTCATCATCCAGTAAATCAAACATTGTTACAAAATGATCAATGGCTTCCTTCACGGCCACCTCGGCCGCCTTATACTGACGCTCAATAATTCCGCGAATTTCATTCATGAATTCTGGATCTTCCAATATCGCAAGATGAGCATCAAAAATGCTGGATTCCTCCGGCCCCACCATCTCTCGAAACTCATCCTTAATAAACTGGATCTCACTTTTGGATGTGCGTATCCCTTCATACAACCGTTCAAATTCCTTTGCAAGATCTACCGCATCCATTTTTTGATCAGGTAAATCCCACTCCCAGCTCGGCAGGACAAATGCCTTCCCGATTGCCACACCTGCTGCGGCGCCGATGCCTTCTATCATGTTTCTACCCCTCCAACATTCCTGTCATGCAGCACAACGGACATTACCGAGGCCTGACCTTTTTTCACTGTTTTAAACGGAGCAAAGCTCCACGACTTGACGCGATCCGGATTCGTGATGACCATAGGAGTCACCAGCGATGGAGCTTGCTCGCGCAGCGCCTGCAAATCAAATTTGATCAGCAATTGCCCCGGTTCCACCGTATCGCCTGCTTCTACCATAGCAGTAAAATTTCCTTTTAGCTGTGAAGTATCAATCCCTATGTGGAGCAGAACCTCAAGTCCCTCTCGTGTGGAGATGCCTAAAGCGTGCATAGTCGGATACAAGTGCATCACAGTACCATACACTGGAGACACAAGTTCACCACGTTCAGGAACAAAAGCAACACCGTCCCCGACCAGCTTCGTCGCAAAAATTTTGTCAGGCACTTCATGAATCGGGAGCATTTTTCCATGTACAGGAGCGTTGAACAAAATTTGAGGGAGATCACGCTCCATCAGCTTCGCGATTTCCTCACGAATCAGTTCTGAATACGTTCCGAATACAACCTGCAAATTACCTCCACCCAGATTGATAAGCCCGGCCGATCCCAAAGCCTTCATCGCTCCGGTATCGATCAGTCTGTCATTGTGGACGGTCAGCCGCAAACGTGTGATGCAGGCCTCCACCTGCACAATATTTTCCTTCCCGCCAAGTGCTTCCAAAATAAGCGGAGCACTATAAGGAATATTGCCGGCCCAATCCTCCAGAACCGAACCTTCCTCGCGCCCAGGAGTTGGAATACGGAACCGCCGGATAGCCCATCGAAACAGTACATAATACACAAGCCCATACGCCACTCCCACTGGAATTAACAACCAGGCGTTATGTGAGAGATGAAAATTAAGGACATAATCTATAAAACCCGCCGAATAGGAAAATCCGTGATGAATATCCAGCTCAAAGGTAAGCCACATGGCCAGCCCAGACATAACCGCATGAACGAGGAACAAATAAGGTGCTGCAAACAAAAAGGCGAACTCGATCTGTTCCGACACTCCGGTAAAAAAGCAGACAAGCGCAGCCGTCAAAAATGTTTTTTGCACCTTTGGCTTCAAATCTTCACGTGCTTCCTGAATGATCGCCAGCGCAATGGCAGGGATCGCAAACATCATAATGGGGAACAACCCGGACATGAAATAGCCCGCTGTCGGATCGCCAGCAAAAAACCGGGGTAAATCTCCCTGCACAACGTTGCCAGACGGCGTTTTATATGTACCCAGTTGAAACCAAAAAATATTATTAAGCAGATGGTGCAGACCAAAGGCCGCCAGCAACCGATATAGAATACCGTAGATAAACAGTCCAAAGCCGCCCAAGCTCGATTCCAGACCTACTATAAATTGCAGCCCTCTCTGTATGAGTGGGGCAATAATTAGCATGAGTCCTGCAAACACAGCCGAGAAGAGGCCAATAAGCAGCAGAACAAATCGGGTACCCCCAAAAAACTGAAGCACCTCGGGCAATTTGATGCTTTTGAAGCGATTATAAGCCACCCCTGAAATGACCCCCAAAATGATACCAATGAGCGTCGCCGGTTGAATGAGTCCGTTTCCAAATCTCAATGTGACCTGATCATATATAGCCATACCAGCTAATGCTGCCAGTCCCGCCTGACCTGCCTGATTCGACATCCCCAGTGCAACACCAACCGCAAATAAATATGGCAAAAAATAAAAAATCCCATGTCCCGCCGCATTTGCCATATCAGACACCATAGGGAATCCCCATGTGGACCAAGGAAGGCTGCCGAGACTTAGCAATATTGCAGCGGCTGGTAGCACCATCGTCGGGAGCATGACAGCACGACCGAGCTGTTGTAAGGATCCGAGCCAATTCATGGCATTCCTCTCCTTTCTATCCCTGATGGTAAGCCGAATAAATACTTTTGTCAAAGCAATGATTCCATCTGCCAAAATATTTATTTACGCTTCTACAGGTCAAAAAACTTTATCACCACAACAGATAACACTATGAATCCGTCTAGACCATTTTCATCATCAGGCATACATACATTATATGGATTGCTAAAAGTATAATATACTTTACCATATTCCTCATTTCGCACCAAAAACCTTCAACCCTGTGAAGCAAGGGAAGAAGGTTTTCATGTGCGTATAGCACGGGTCACTGATCCTTGTTTATCCTTTACGTACAGCCTGGGTCACTGAGTCCTCCACCTTAATGCAACGATCCATAATAACCGTCATTCCATGCTCCTGCGCAATGTCAGCGGCTTCCTGGCTTATAATCCCCTGTTGAAGCCACAAAATCTTAGCTCCAATAGCTGCTGCTTCACGCGCAACCTCTGCACAGTATTCACTGCGGCGGAATACATTGACCAGCTCCACAGGCTCAGGTACTTCAGCAAGACTGGCATAACAAGTCTCCCCAAGAATCGTTTGCCCTGCCGCCGCAGGGTTAACCGGAATAATCCGGTATCCCCGCTTCTGCATGGCATAAGAAACCATATAAGAGGTTCGATCTGATTTATCAGACAAACCAACAACCGCAATATTGCCTACTTGTTCCAAAATGGTTTTAATCTCTTCTCTCGACGGATTTTCAAAAGCCATCCTGTTCCCTCCTATTCGCATCTTCGTTTGCTTTTATTTTACCCATTCTACAGAAGCACCAAGCGTCGTTAGATGATCAAAATACTGCGGATACGATTTGGCGACATGATGTGCATCCTTGATCACTAACGGCTTCTGTGAACGCAAACCTACAATCGTCAAGGCCATAATAACACGGTGATCAAAATGCGCGTTAATTTCCACGCCACCTTCGACACCCTCCGGTCTGCCATGTACGATAATTTCCGCTTGGCGTTCTTCTACCCGAGCTCCAGCCTTGGTCAGCTCATTCAAATAATCGGTAATGCGGTCACATTCCTTATACCGTAAATTCTCCACGTTATAAAAGCGGGACGTGCCTTCAGCAAATACAGCCGCAGCCACCATTGCAAGCACAGCGTCTGTTGCAGCATCACCGTCAAACTCGACAGCTTTCAATCGGCCATTGCCCTTCACGACAACGGTATCGTTCTCGTGTGTCAGTGGCACTTCCATCATGCGCAGCACATCTACGATAGCGCGTTCTCCCTGTTTGCTCTGCTCTTTAAGACGATGAATGGTAACATCAGAATTCGTTACTGCAGCAGCCGCTAGCACCGCTGCACTCCCTGGATAGTCTCCCTGTACAGTATACGTACGTGGCTGATAGGATTGCCGCCCCGGGACACGGAAAGACATGTAATCATCGCTTGCATGAATGATAATACCAGCCTCTTGCAATACCTCCAGGGTCTGCCCAATGACCACCTTGGATTTCAAGTCATGCAGCACTTCGATTTCACTGTCTTCCTCCAGTAAAGGCGTAAGGAATAGCAAGGCGCTCAAATATTGTGAGCTAACCGAGCCGGACACCTGAATTTTACCGCCCTTCGCCTGACCACCCTGAATACGAATTGGCAACTTACCTTCACGATGATCTACTTCCACACCCAGTTGCCCCAGTGCATCGATTAGATCATCATGTGGTCTCTTACCCAATGAGTCGGGATATGTATTAACAAATGTAACATCCGGACATAGAGATGCAATACCCATCAAAAAACGGAGCACCGCTCCTGCGTTTCCCACATTCAATTCCTTCACAGCTTGAGGATGGCTACCAAAACCTGTAATAACTATTTTTTCATCATCCTCTTCCAGTACTGCACCCAGATCGGCGATACAACGACGCATAGCATCACTGTCTTCACTATGGGCTGGATAATAAATGGTACTTTGTCCCTCAGCAAGTGCCGCAGTGAGCAGATAACGGGTAGTGTAGTTTTTGGAGGATAGGGCCCCAATCTCTCCTTGCAAGGAAGGGGTAGGTCTAACGATAACATCCATAATGTACATGCTCCTTTTCGGTTCAAACCATCCTATTTTACGTTAATTATACAAGTTGTAGCATTCATTTCTCCACCCAAAAAATAAGAAATATTAATCTAGGTCGCCCGAGTGAATCCCGTCGGTTAATTAATCTATACCTGCCTTTAGGATTAAGCCAATTGACAGCCTAGAGATAGCTTAGCTATCATACATAGAGTATGTGTGACATTTTGCACACATCAAAAACATACGCAGCACCCATTATTTATCAGAAAAGAGGTCCGGCCATGACGCAAATCGCCCTGATTGAACCTTCTGAGTTGCGCGCACGTCTGCAAGCAGGAGAGCAATTGCAATTAATCGACGTCCGCGAAGCGGAAGAAGTAGCGGAAGGCATGATTGAAGGTGCCAAGCACATTCCGCTCGGACAACTTCCGGGTCGTCTTGAAGAAATTGAACGCACCGGTGAAATTATCTTTATTTGCCGGAGCGGTTATCGCAGTGAACGAGCCTGCGAATATCTACAGCAGCTAGGTTATGAAGGCTGTACTAACATGACCGGCGGCATGCTGCAATGGGCACAGGAGCAATAGAAAACCTACTTAACAAAAGAGACGGGAACTTCCCGTCTCTTTTGTTTTAACTCAAAGCTTAGACGCGGTAATGCATTAAAACGTTCTGTCCCTATCATACCATAGCCTCAAAAGATTACACAATCCTCTACTACCCTAGAATGATATCCATAATTAAAAATTAAAAAACGGAAGCTTCTTCTACCCATAGGGCAAAAAAGCTTCCGTTGTATTACATAATGCTATTCATGCATATCCGTCCGTTCATTAGAACCATTGATGATGGAATACGCCTTCTTTGTCCACACGTTTGAACGTATGGGCACCAAAGTAGTCACGTTGTGCTTGCAGCAGATTTGCTGGCAAACGCTCAGTCCGGTAGCTGTCATAGTATGCAAGCGCGCTGGAGAAGCCAGGCACTGGAATACCTTGAGATACAGCTACGGAAATCACTTGACGCCATGCATCTTGATACGTTTCAACTACATTTTTGAAGTAAGAATCCAGTAACAGGTTTTTCAAGGCAGGGTCGCGGTCATATGCATCCTTGATGTTTTGCAGGAATTGCGAGCGGATAATGCAACCGCCGCGGAAGATCATAGCGATTTTTCCGTATTTCAAATCCCAATCATATTCATCGGAAGCTGCACGCATTTGAGCGAAACCTTGAGCATAGGACACAATTTTACTTGCAAACAGTGCTTTACGTACGCTTTCGATAAATTCTTTTTTGTCGCCACTGAAGGACTCAGCATTAGGACCGCTCAGCACTTTGCTTGCCGCAATGCGCTCGTCTTTCATAGCAGACAAGAAGCGGGAGAATACGGATTCGGTAATCATGGACAATGGCACACCCAGATCCAAAGCGCTTTGGCTTGTCCATTTACCTGTACCTTTTTGACCAGCAGCATCCAAGATAACGTCTACCATTGGCTTGCCTGTTTCAGCATCGTATTGGGAGAAGATGTCAGCTGTAATTTCGATCAGGTAGCTGTCCAGTTCCCCTTTATTCCATTCCGTGAAGATTTCATGAAGCTCTTCCGCATTCACGTTCAGGACTGATTTTAACAGGTGATAAGCTTCACCGATCAATTGCATGTCGCCGTACTCGATACCGTTATGCACCATTTTTACATAGTGACCAGCACCGTCGGGACCGATATATGTACAGCATGGGTCGCCTTCCACTTTGGCAGAGATTGCCGTCAGAATCGGCTCTACCAGTTTATAGGCACTTTCTTGTCCACCTGGCATAATAGCAGGACCATTCAAGGCACCTTCTTCACCACCGGATACGCCTGTACCAATAAAGCGAAGTCCTTTTTCCTCCAGCTCCTTGCTGCGGCGCTGTGTATCAGGGAAGTAGGCATTGCCTCCGTCTATAATAATGTCGCCCTTGTCCAGATGAGGCACAAGCTGTTCAATCGTGGCATCTGTAGCTTTACCAGCTTGAACCATGATCAGGATTTTACGGGGTGACTCCAATGAGTTCACAAATTCTTCAATAGAGAAAGTACCCGTCAGTTTTTTACCTTCTGCTTCTTTGATAAGATCGTGCGTTTTTTCTGGAGAGCGATTAAAAACCGAGACGGTGAAGCCTCTGCTCTCAATATTAAGGGCTAAATTCTTACCCATTACCGCCAGGCCGATCACACCAATTTGCTGTTTTGCCATCTGGTTCCTCATCCTTTGCAACATATTTTGTCTTCTACATCGCCGCTTTACCGCATTACACTTTATGTGAATCGGAACACGTGCACTTCTATTTTAACGTTTTTGGTGTCAGAAGTGAACCCCTGTCTATTCACAGATCAAAACACCCCATTTTCATGAGGTGTTCAGATGTATTACACTTCCATCATCAACAGTTGGTGGGATAGCGTTTGCAGGCGTTCATGGCAATTCCCGATTTTAGCTGTATCTCCCGCTGTCATCGCTGTGAACAGTTTCTCCAATTCATCGTCTACTTCCATTTTGAGCAGCAGCAGCCGGGTTTCCCCTTCATTGGAAGCGTACATATCCTCCATTTCCTGTGCGGACAGCACCGGTCCTTTCTGATAAATGACACGCTGCTTAAAGCCTGTAACCTCGACCAGACGAATAACCTCACCGAACAAAATATTTTCTACTAAAATATGATGATCCTTAACTCTTTTGACAATGGCATGACCTCGGGTGCTTCCAATCAGCTTCTCCAACCACTCAGCCAGCTTGGCATCGCGGATTACATAATCTCCAGCCAACTTGTAGTGTCCTGTGCGCAGCTGTTGAAAACGGAGCTTCACCAGCTTGCGCCCGGTTCTCACCGACAAAACCAGGTACGACTCATCCTCGCTCCAGTACAGCGAATACCCTTCCGATATCAAATCCTTGATCAGATTATGGATATGCCGACGGCTAAACCGGAGCTCTAGATTGCAATATTCTACCTCACAGCCCTTGTTCACGGCATTCCCTCCTTTTTCAAGTCCGATTCAAGAAGTCCGGCTACAGCAAGCCTGCGGCTTTCCCGCTTGATCTTCCCTTGCTCTATTTTATACTTCATTTTATGTAAGGGTACTTGGTTATTTGACCTATTTTTATGAGTAACAGCGCACAATCCTACTTTTGCCTTATATGCTTGTTTCAAACCTGGTCTAAAGTCGGCCACGCCCGGCGGCATTATGCTATAATCGGACATATTACGCCACACGACATGGCCTAACCCAGTTACAGGAGGAAAAGGAATGACATTTAGTGGATTTACTGCAAAGGACTTCGATGTTTTTGAAATACCGGGGTTGGAGCCTCGTATGGAAGTGCTGATTCAGCAGGTTCGGCCCAAGCTAGAGGCAATTGGCGAGGAATTGGCCCCGTTCCTGACAGACTTATGTGGGGAGCCTATGCACGTTCACGTTGCCAAGCATGCACGACGGAAAGTCAATCCCCCCAAAGATACTTGGGTTGCCTGGGCGGCAAACAAGCGCGGATACAAGGCGCTGCCGCATTTTGAGGTAGGCATGTTCGCTTCCCATCTTTTCGTCATCTTCGCAATTATTTATGAAAGCCCGAACAAAGCTACATTTGCCCAGGCGCTCGAAGCCAACCTGAGTGATGTACGTTCTAACCTACCGGATCATTTTTACTGGTCCATGGATCATATGGCTCCAGAAGGCACAGAACAACAACACATGGATAATGAAGATTTTCAAACGATCATCCACAAGCTGCAACAGGTAAAAAAAGCGGAGGTCATGTGTGGAATCCGTATTGACCGAGAAGATCCACTCGCCAGCGACGGGGCTGCATTATTACAGGCTGTGCGTTCTACCTTTGAGCATTTACTGCCGCTGTACCGAATGTCTTTCTCGAAAGAGTAGCCCTCGCCGCTTTTCAAGGTGCTGTTCAGGCCTCCACAGTCTTCCTGCGTGGATTACGCGCCAGAGCCAGGTGGCAGCCAAACATGAGCAGCATCACGACCCCACTGATGATAAATGGTGCTGTGTGTCCGGCACGGTCCCATAGCACTCCTGAAACGAGCGGGCCTATAACCATGCCGGAGCCTTGAAGTGTTAAAAAAAAGCCCCATACCGTTGCTCGCTCGCTTTCCGGAATCAGTCGGGCAAGAAATGTGTTCCATGCAGGCAAAATGAGCGCATATCCCAAACCAATAAGCGCTACGGATACAAACACCAGCGGAATAGAGCGAACGATTGAAAAGAGAAACAGTGTAATTCCGGCTAGCAAAAAACCAACATGTAGAAAATACTCCGTTCCAAGTCGGTCGACCAACTTGCCGCAAGGGATCAGTGCCAGCACAGTCACCCCACCGCCTGCAATCAGGAGGACGCTGTACAGGTTTGGTGAAATCCCGAGGTCCGTCCGAGCGTATAGCGTCAGTACCGGGCTGATTAAACCGATAACAAAAGACTGCAAAAACAGCGCCGGGTAAATTAACGGATTGACGTTAAGCTTTGTTTTGAGCACGCCAATCGTCTCCTGGATTCCTTTCAGAACTCCCCGCTTCTGCTTTATGTGCCCATCAGACGACACTAGAGCGCTCTGTTCGAGGTCACCTTTGTTAGCAGACCTTTTCGGTCCTGGCAGCATGAGAGCAACCAACAACAATACAACACTGCATCCTATCAAAATCATGAACACCATGCCGTAAGAATGCCCATAGTGGGATATGGCGAAGTTCATAATGAGCGGACCCAATCCCGTTCCGCCCATAGACGCAATTTCCAGTGTGCCCATCGCCGCGCCATTGCTGTTATTAGGCCCGGACATTTCGGTCGTTCCGGTCATAACACAAGGCCAGAGCGGAGAAGTACCCAGACCGAGCAGCAGACACGCGACGACGAGCCACACGGGCTCTGACAGTACGCTCAGCATAATAATAGCTACAAGCGTAAACAACAGTGCGGTCGACATCGTTCCACGGTAACCAAGCCGTTCAGCCATCCAGCCCGCCGGTGCCCGGAACGCATTGTCTCCAAAATATTGAAGTGAAAAGGCTAAACCAATAATCCCGGCTGACAAACCAAGCGTTTCTCCCATATATACCGGAAGGATGGATACCAGAAGAGATCCTTTCATAAATTCGACTAGAAATACCAAAACCCACAATTTGCTAAAAAAAGGAGTCCACAGCCGCTGCGGAGCTTCTTTTCGTCCTTTTTGCCACATCTAATCCACATCCTCCACCTTCGTTTTTTGGCTATAAAGACCGGGTTCTCCGCCTACTCCACTCTTTCGCAAATAAATGCGCCCTCAATCGCTTGCATTCCTACTTCAAACTGCTATACTCAATTTTGTTCTATTATCACTTGCACAGGATTGTCGAAATCCTGCACGAAAGGTTGTGACAACACTAATGAATCAAAGCAACACCCCGCTTTTTACTGCTTTGAAGAAGCACGCTCAGAGCAACCCGGTTCAATTTCACATCCCAGGTCATAAAAAGGGAGTCGGAGCAGATCCGGAATTTCGCGAATTTATGGGGGATAATGCCTTTTCCATAGATATGATCAACATCGCTCCATTGGACGATCTGCATCAACCAACAGGTGTCATCGAAGAAGCCCAAAAGCTTGCAGCAGATGCCTTCGGAGCAGATTATACTTACTACAGTGTACAGGGGACAAGCGGAGCCATCATCACCATGATTATGTCCATTTGCTTGCCAGGTGATAAAATTATTGTACCCAGAAACGTACACAAATCTATAATGTCTGCCATTATCTTTGCTGGTGCAAAACCAGTATTCATTTCTCCAGTCAGTGATGAAAATCTCGGTATTCACCACGGGGTTACAACCAAGTCCGTACGCCGGGCATTGGAACGCCACCCTGACGCCAAGGGCGTCCTTGTTATCAACCCGACATATTACGGTGTGTGCGCCGACTTAAAAGAAATTGTAGATCTCGCTCACAGCTATAATGTGCCGGTCCTGGTCGATGAGGCTCACGGGGTACTGATTCATTTTCATCCTGATCTACCGATGTCCGCCATGGAGGCGGGAGCAGACATGTCAGCTACAAGTGTCCACAAGCTGGGCGGTTCCTTGACACAAAGCTCGATCTTGAATGTAAATACGAAAAACGGATACGTTAACCCACAACGTGTACAAACGATTTTCAGTATGCTGACAACGACATCCACTTCGTATCTCCTGTTGGCTTCCTTGGACACATCCCGACGCAACCTAGCACTTAACGGTCATGAAATAGCACAACGAGCCCTTGATTTGGCTGAATATTGCCGCTCAGAGGTTAACAAGATTGAAGGACTATATTGCTTTGGTAGTGAAATTCTCGGCACGGAAGCTACCTACGATTATGATCCAACCAAAATTACGGTTCATATCCGTCATTTAGGTCTTACCGGATACGATGTCGAAAATTGGCTGAGAGATCACTACAATATCGAGGTTGAGCTTAGCGATATGTACAATATTCTCTGTTTGGTGACCCCTGGTGATACCAAAGAGGAAATTGAAATTTTGTTGAAAGCTCTGCGTGAGCTGGCTTCTCTGCACTATTCCACAGGTCAGGAGCATGAGCTGGTTGTAAAGATACCGGATATTCCTCAGCTCTCCCTTATTCCAAGAGACGCTTTTTATGGAGATACGGAAATCGTGCCTTTCAAGGAATCTGCTGGCCGCATTATTGCAGAATTCATTTATGTGTATCCACCTGGTATTCCGATCTTACTGCCAGGAGAAGTTATTTCGCAGGACAATATTGATTATATTGTTGATCATGTAGAAGTAGGCCTGCCTGTTAAAGGACCTGAGGACCGAACAGTACATCAGGTGAAGGTTATCGTCGAGACTGACGCTATTTCATAATATTGAACTGTCAACACATGCTTACAAAATATGTTGATAGCCAACAAAAAAAGCCCCCATTTGGGGGCTTTTTCTTAAAGAGCTATGCAGCTGCTACATCCAATTCTATTCGTATTGGGCAACAAGCTCGCTATATGCGGCTTCTACACGTTTCCACTCATCTTCGTCCTCAATATTGTAAAGCACCATTTCTTCGTTTTCTTCTTCCATACGAAGAATAATGCCATCCGCTTCGGGATTGCCTCGCTCAAGCAGAAGAGCATAAACGTGATCTTCTACGTCAAAGGTCTCTACCAGCACCATTTCTACATCTTTACCATTTTCATCAGTTAGCGTAAGAACCATTTCTTCATGTTCGTGGTCATGATCGTGGTTGCAGGCTTCACCGTGTTCATGTTTGTGATCACTCATGGAAATACCTACCTTCAAATTGTTTTATTTTCCCCCGTATCGTAACATGATCAAGGGTGCAGGTCAATTTGTGGTATGCCTAATTTATCGCTGTAATGACTTTTTCGGACACCAGGGTATAGCTGCCGTCTTTGCTCTCTTTAATGTAGAAACCAACCCGGTAATTCCCTGCTGTTTTGAAATCATACGTAAAGTCGTTCGTACGGAACCAGAAGTTATCCTTTTGCGCTCCTTTGATATCTTGGGACTGAATATCCTTCACGTTGCCTGAAGGGTCGGTGATCGCTACCTTCACTCCAGAGATATCTGTTTTCAAGGTATCAATTTGACTGAATACATTAAATTTCACTTTATTGCCTTTATTCACGTTACCAAACACCGTATCTCCCTTGAACAGGAACATATGCACGTTAGGCTGGTCGAAAACAACTTTTCCACCGGATGGATCAAAATTTACAAGTCCGTTAAAATCACGGATGGGCACATAGGTTTTCCCATCAATGACAACTGCGCCATCTTTTGACACTTCTCCATTAATAATCAACTGCACTTGGTCCTTGGCGGATTCCGCCGAAATGGCGGTCCCTCCCATTATTGAAAAGGCCATCACTAGGGCCATCACTTTTCTCCATTTCATCACTACTAATCCCTCCATCGTTATCTGTTTAAAACCTTCTGTCGTACATTTATACCTAGCTCAGCCGCACAAGTTGCGCTGTGTTTCACAAATTGTCCAAAGTTTTTACATAAGGAGCCAAATCTTTAGTTCCAGCAGCATAGGTGATAAAATACGACTGTAGAATGTCCTAGTACACAAAGTCCGGAGGGATAAATCCATAATGAGCCTAACGATACAAATGCTTGGCACAGGCAGTGCCTTTGCCAAGCATTATTACAACAACAACGCGCTGCTGGACAGCGGAGAAGGCAAACTGCTGATCGATTGCGGTACAACCGCTTCTTTAGCATTACACCAAATGGGCGTCCCTTTGCCTGATATTGACGCAATTTTAATCACACATATTCACGCAGATCATGTCGGAGGTTTGGAGGAATTCGGTTTTCAAATGAACATTCTCCATCGTCGCAAGCCTCTACTTTATATCGCCGAACCACTAATCCACCCTTTGTGGGAACATACGCTCAAGGGCGGAATGTCACAGCAAGGTATGATTGACAAGCTTGAAGATGTATTCGAGGTAAACGTAATAACGCCTGGTGTACCCACTACATTAGTATCGGGTATCCAGGTGGAGCTAATCCCTACAAGGCATATTCCGGGTAAAAACAGTTATTCCATATTCATTAATGACCGCCTTTTTTATAGTGCAGATATGGTTTTTGACCCTGATTTGCTTCATCATCTGGTGCATGAACGAGGATGTCGGAGTATTCTGCACGAGGTTCAATTACAAGGCGCTGGAGAAGTCCATACGACGTTGGACGAGCTGCTAAGCTTGGCGCCATCTCTTCAAGAGCGGATTCATCTGATGCACTATAGTGATGATATGGAACAATTCAGGGAGAAAGCAGGAGTCATGTCCTTTCTGGAGCAGCAACGAGTATATCAACTTACAGAGTTGGAACGTGCAGAGTAGCATGCTAAATACAGTTTGAACAATTAACAAAAAGCCGCCTGGCTTTCCTACAAAGGATAGCCAGGCGGCTTGCTGTTCTTGAATATAATGATGAACTTGTATTCTAATGTTGCGAGTTAAGGTCAGAACAATGGCAGTTGATCCAGGTTATTAGATGGATCTCCATCGGCATCTCCCCGAATTCGTTCGCTTCCATCCTTGGCCTTGAAAACGTTAACGCCTGCAATTGAGCCTGCTTCAATCTCGTTCAATGCTTGGTTATAATCTAAAACCCGACCGGTAGATGTCTGAAAAGACGTAAGGTCGCCATCCCCGTCTTTACGTACTGCTGTAATTTGCTCTCGTTCTGTATCAGCCAAACTGTATCGCTCCTTATCCATAGTATAGTGGAGGAACTTTTACTAGCATGCACATTGTACAGATTTGTATGCACCTTACGCTGTCGACTACAACTTTTTGCGCATACGTACATGCGGTATTCCCGCATCGTCAAAAGGTTCATCGGAGATCGTCTCATAACCGAGCTTTTCGTAAAACTTCTCGGCTTGACATTGGGCATCTAGCAGCGAGTATCTTAACCCCAATTCACGTGCACGTTCCTCCAGTGCTAGCAGTAATACACGTCCATAGCCTGCCGCACGATGCTCCTTGAGAACGGCAATACGTTGCATTTTAGCTGTATCTTCCTCATAGTATGTCAATCGACCAGTGGCCACCATTTCACCATGTTCACAAATTAGCAAATGATGGGCCGTATCTCCCAGCTTGTCATAATGGTCAATTTCTAAATCAAGAGGAACCTTTTGCTCTTCGACAAACACTTTGGTACGGATCGATATTGCCTCCTGTAGCTGTTCCTCTGTTGTTACACTTATAATTTCTGCGGCCATCATCTGTTCCCCCTATCATTAATTCCAAATTGCAAACTCGCTAAATTCGAATTATATATATAAATGGTCATGAAGTACAGGCTGACTTCTATTTTTTCACTTTACATATATGGTTAATACATGATATTATCTAGTAACCGCAGGACGGTAGCTCAGCGGGAGAGCATTATCTTGACAGGGTAAGGGTCATGGGTTCGATCCCCATCCGTCCTATACCGAAAACCCCTTGATTTATAAGGGGTTTTTCTTATTTTTATAAACTCTTATCCGATACGAAATATGGCTCTGATACGAATTTGATACGAATCACTTTTTGATACGAAAAAGCAGCGGCTAAGATCCGCTGCTTTCGTTGTTTTGGAACACATCAAAATTAGTACCTTCAAGCCAGTTACGAAATACCAATTTACTGATATATATTTCCCTGCCAGCCCGAGCCACATGAAAGGGTGGGTCTGCCAGAAACTCATAGGTCTTTTTTTGGCTCATCTTCATTATTTCCTCAACATGCTTGGGGCGCAGAGTCATAGGGTATTGCGCCCAATCATTAGCCACTTCAATTTCGTTCATTATTCCCACCCTTTCTCTGCTCCTTCTCAACAAGAAGGTTCATAATAGAAGCAAACTTATAGAAGGCTTTCCAACGGATCGTCGCATACTTACCTCCACTCATAGGAGGTTGGAAAGCAAAATTATATACATAATAATCTGTAATGTAATCATGTTCCTTTGTCATATACCGCGACTCAATTAAGAAACTTTCCATCCTGGGCATACGCTTTACAGCTCGTTCCACCCGCTTACAATATTCCTCACGATATGCCTGAGAATCTACATTATGAACAGCGATGTTGGCTGTCTGATCGCTAGTAACATTCGTCGGGCTGCTACGCGGCATGTCGCTATAAGCGGCTGTCGTGCTTGATTCCCTTTCTTCTATTATATATAGGTACTTGTATATCCTGTATTTCTCCAATGCGTCCTCCACAGCAGCCTGTGTCCGCTTCCGGTCGATCTCCGGTAAAAAACTCTGTTGACCCACCTTGTAATCACCTCATGCTCTGTATTAAATAAGTCCCCCGACCGGAGCCGGGGAGCGTATAAGTGCGGTCTGCTTAGAAAGGCAAATCGTCGTCCGGGTTCTCTCCACCTGCAGCACTTGCGGCAATCTCAGCGGCTGCGGCTGCTTCGTCATCAATAGGTAATTTCGCTTGGTTTGGATCATTGATATCAATTGTCCCGTCAGGATGGATATAACCCTTCACACCCTCACGTGGCTCTGCTGGCTTATCCTGCGGCTTCTCTTCTTCTTCCTTTGCAATATCCTCTATGGTAAGTTGGTTCGTTTCCGTCAGAGCTTTTGCGAGTCGCTTCACGTCCTCCGTGATTGCTCCGTGGCGTTTGATAACCTCTGTGAACCCCTCAATGTCTGGTGGTAATGTGGTAAGCAACGGACGACCGTCTGCAGCCATTTTCGTTTTACCATGACGGTCATATTTAAGGTCGAGTGTGAACAGAGCATGATCCAGTACATAACGACGCTGCGGTTCTGCCATCCGATTCCACATGTCAGCATTGAGATACAAGATTGCATCTCGCTTCATTGTGCTCCGCAGATCATCCGCAAGAACTTTGAATTTACCAAACAAGGTTTTACCTTTGGAAAACCATCCCCCGTGTTTAAACAGAATGAGGAAGTCAGAGCCTGATAGGCTATCGTGATGTTTATCAATCATGTCCTCAAGCAATTCGTATGTTTCACGCGGAGCCTCAGAATGAAATTTTTGTGCTTTTGCCATGGGTGGTTACCCCTCTCAGTTGTTTTATTTTTTTATTTATAGAAAACGAACAGTATCGACAACGCTAATATAGATGCAACACAGATACAGGCCATGTTGCGAGCGGACTCTTTATTCTTATCTCCCTCAGCTACTGTTCCGAGGAAAGAGATTACTAGAATTGAGCCCAGCAGGATCTTAAACCACATATTTGACGGTCACCCCTTTGGCTTGCTCTTATGAGCATACTTGTTAGCTGGATCAGGTTTCACCACACCCATCATCGCCAGTTCATGGACAACTCGCAGCTTCGACAGTCCCGTAAGCTTGGCGATGCGCGAACGAGGTACGCCAGCACGGTCCAATCTGCGAATCTCCTTGACTGTCTCTTTGGGTAAAGGTGTCTGTAAGCTATTCAATAGTAGATCCGGTCCAATTGAAGGAGCATCATATCCGTCTGGACCCGGAACTTTAGGGCCGCGCTGTTCTTTGATCTGACCGCCTGAGCGATGCTTACGTTTGATCATTCCGTTTACCTCCCTTAGTGGGTGCAGTTGTTACCTACACCCTGTATAGGCTGTATTGGTGGTTACTCCCCTAACTCGTTAGTAAGCCAGGCTATTTTGCGGTCCCTCTCTGCAAGCTGCTCACGGAGATGATCTACATCAGCAGCATACCGCCGGTTATATTCGTGTAATTCAGCGACAGCGGAGTCCTTATCTACAAGCTGCTGCTGGAGTGAGTCTATTTGTGCATAGGCGGCATCAAGAGCGTTGACCAAATCAAACACATCATTACTCATATGAGCTTCTTCACCCCGAGCATCGTCGGCTTTGTTCCAAATAGTTTTCAAATCTTCTTCTGACATAGGTTGCAGACCATCCGGTAAATTAATTATCCGTTTACTCACCTTTACCGCCTCCTTGTAGTAGCTCCGGGTTATAGGGCAGCTTAACCCATATAACTGCCCCTTGTGGATGCTTATAAGGTATAGGTTCTGGGTAAATTACTGGATTTTGCATTACCCATGCATAAGGTGTTTTGTAATCTACATCTGCATACTCCACATGATGCTTATCCTTGTTTTCATACCAGTTGTAAAAAGTCATGGGTACACAATCCACAAGGTCCGCCGTGCCATATACTAGGCCGCTGCCACTCTTTATAATTCCGATGGTGCCGCGTTTGTGTGTCCGGCTGCCGCGTATCTCCCACGGTTTAATGCCCGACAGCACCATGTCAGCCCAA
Organism: Paenibacillus sp. FSL P2-0322; assembly: GCF_037975315.1. Taxonomy (NCBI): domain Bacteria; kingdom Bacillati; phylum Bacillota; class Bacilli; order Caryophanales; family Paenibacillaceae; genus Paenibacillus; species Paenibacillus sp. FSL P2-0322. Next base: position 3,759,883 of record NZ_CP150243.1, read on the forward strand.
TTAGGTTTAATGATTAGTCCATCCAAATCGGTTCGCTCCTTTAAGGTATATAGGGGCATAGGGTAAGAGGCTGTTATGCCTCATCCCTAACGCAAATTCATTTTTTGGCTCATGAATTCCCCATAAAGAACACGCATTTTATCAAAATCAATACAGCCCATCTTTTCCATGATCCATAGACCACCCCACAACATAGCCGATCTAATTTCAATCGGTTTATCATGCTGCTCAATCAGCCAATTTTCCAGTGCCATATAAGCGCTCATAGGTCTTTCCTTTGTTCCATATTGTTCAATAACTTGTTTCAACGCATCTTTTTGATACGCAAGTACGTCTTTTTCACCTTGTTCAATCCTTTTTAATAGCTCTTTTAGTGATGGTAAAACATCTTCCTTTGCTAGTCTGTTCATCTGTATATCTCTCCCTTGATATATAGGTAGTAGGGGGTGTATCCCCTTAAAATAGTGTCAGTTGCACCGAACGTCTTGGCTCGGCTGGTATCCATTGCTTGCCGTATTCCTGCATCCACTCCGCCACACTCTTACGGCGGTTCCAATCGCTTCGGGGAATCCAGCTCGTATTGTCTCCCTGCACAGCAGCGTTGTACGGGGCAAACCATTTAGGTAGCATCATTCCTAACAGATGCACGCGAGCTCTGACAGGGCCGCACAGCAAGCCATCAAGGTAACGAATTCGCTCTTCCTCAGACATTCGCACGGTCCCTCCGATGAATACCAGTTGTTCCGTTTGAAGCAGCCCCGTATCTCCGCCAGGCTGTAAGATAGGAACCGGATTGTATCCGCGCCGCCGCATATCCTGTAAATACCATGCTGTAGCTTCCGGGTTGCCAATCTCGTCATACTGCATGTGTTGATGGCGAGATTTAACGTTCCGATCAATGTAGGCCCTGTAACCCTGATACGATATGCAATCCTCGGTAAACGTCCCAGGGTCCCATATCACCGCCCGATTACGCATGTATGGCTCAAGCCAACTGGGGTACTTTCGCAGCAGGGTCGCGCTCAGGAGCCAATACGGAACAGTGCTGGCCTGCTCTGCAAGGTGTCGCCGGTTTACCCCGGCGACGTAGATAATCCGTTCCATTTTCATCGCCCTTTCTGCCGAGCTGCTTTCCATAATCCTGTAATTGACGACCTACAGGACAGTTTGTTTTACAGTGCTTGTCCAGCTTGGATGTGACGCTGCCGTACTTCCGGTTAAATTCGTCCCGTGTCGTGCAGCCGGAACACTTTTGATCCAGCAGATCGCCAATTGCTAAAACCGCATCTATCCGGTTAATGTGTCTCTCCCCCTTATGGAGGGCTAAGCCTCCTTCTTATCCCCTATGGGGCTTAATCGTTAATGCCGGGTACTTTAATGCCTGCTGTACGAAGCGCCGTCCTAAAACCGCACTGATATGACATTCTGACATTATCTTCATCTGTCCATGAAGGATTAGGGAGACTGGGTGGAGTATCCTCAAATACCTCATGTAGTTTCTCTTCCAATGTTTGTTCCACTTCATATCCGATATATAAAGCACGAATCAAGGTATCGTGATCTATTGAATTAATACCTCCTTTTACGTGTGCTGTAATTCCCGGATCGTTTATAGCAGTCGCCACAATATCGCGTTCACTATGATGTTCTCTCAAGTTCTCCAAATGCCACGCCTGTGCCTTCGTCAATTTCACTTTATCCATTGTTATGTCCTCTCTGCCCTTGGGGGCTAATTTGTTATACCTTCAATGCTTTTTCCCATGGCGTTGAGTGCTGACCTAACTCCTTTTCTCCAACCTTCGTTATATGCGGAATCCACGTTATAGGAATCAGCATATTTTTCGATCAATGTTTCTTCCGGGGTCAGTTCTACCGTATACCCCGCAATAAGTGCCTGGGCCAGCAGCCAAATAGACATGCCGTTCAAAGCTTCTGCTGGTGTTCCGCTCCTCCAGCCAAGCGGAGATTTAGCGTGTTCTTGCAGAAGTTCTTGTTTCCCCCATCCAACAAGCAGATACTTTATCGCCTCGTCCTCTGCCTTGGTCAGCACGGGTTTATAGGACTCTTCTTCCGGTTGAGCTATAGACTTTGGTGTTTCCGCTGCAACCTCTTTAACAGGAGCAGCAGGCTTTGGATCGTCCTTTGATGCTGTTTTCATAGTTGGTTTTTCCTCCTTGATGGTCTTTGTTTTGGCACGGAAGGTCAGCGGCTTTGTATGAGATTTTGGTATCGGCTTGCCGACAATCTTCGCGAGTTCTTCCGGGCTGAGTGTGTACGTTTTAACGTCACCCTGACCCCGCGAAGACAACTCATTTTTCCAATTTGGGACGGATGTTCCCATGAAATGCCCCTCTCTGAGCGTTTTTGGGCGCAGCTACCCGCCGCAGGACCCAATAGCCCCGGGTGTTATGCCTTATTTAAGATGGATTCTATGACTTCGATTTGATATGGTTGAGTGTCCAGTAGCGGCATGTATTCGCGCATTCTATAGAGGTTGAGTGCGATACGTGCGATGATGTATGCATCCACCACGTCATTGCTTGGATGTGTATATCCAAAGTGTGATTCAACTGCTTCTGCCATTGCTTCTTTCTTCTCTTTATCCTTCAAACGCCGCTTGCTGCCTGGCTCTCCAGTCCATCCAGTAACAGCAACATATTTTTTAACAGCATTCGGCATGATGAGATTGAAACCTAAGCCTTTACGATGAATGATGGTCCGTAAATTTCCGTGTATCATCCCAGTTGTTATGCCCTTTTGAGTACCAGGCGCGGCATCCTCTTTAAGAATTTCGTCCCCCGACTGGAGCAGTTGGTAAAGCTGATTCTGTAGGGATACAAGTTGCGGAGTGCTTATCCCTCCGGCTACCTTAGGTCCTTTACCACGGATAGCTGTCTGTAACAGGACGTTACCCTCGATGTCCAAAGCAACAACCCCCGTTGTCGTCGCTGGATCAATTCCGACGAATCTCATAGCCGGATCTATCTCCAAAAGATTCATCGTCGCGACACTTCCCAACTGCGCTGCCGTCCATACTCTGTAATCTTGTACAGGTGGTCCTGGTTGGCCCGGGCAATCACATTTTGCAGAACCTTGGTAGCTTCTCCAGGCGGTAGAGTCTCGCGTGCCTGTTGTCGGATCAGGCCTACCGTAACCTGCAGAACATCGAACAGTTCACTTAGCGTTCGGCGTTGGTCATAGTCCTTGGACTCCAATTCCTCAATCAGCTCGTTTACCTCTTCCTGCAGCTTGACCCGCATATCTCCCGGCTGGTACCCATGAACCGGATAGTCCAGTACAGGAATAACGATGGCTATAAATTGTTCACTCATGCCTTGTCCTCCCGTTCCGTCAACCAGTCACAGTATGCTTGACATTCTTCTTCGGTTTTAAAGTAAACGTTATGGTAACGCTCTTTGATGTCCTCGAATTTCTCGCCGTTATAGATAAGTCGTGGTGCATCAGAATAACTCAATTCTTCGAGCCTCATTCCGTCCGCATCTTTATGCTCTTTGTACCATGCGATTAATTTTCCGCTTCTATTTTCAAAACTGGAGCACACATGCGCGGTTGGTTTGTATACGGTCCGTCCCACTGCACAATTGCATCTTTCCGTCACGTCATTACCTTGCGGAGACTTGAAGTTTATATATCTGTTTTCGTTACATTTATTACATTTTTCGCCTAATTCACGAGTTGAGGAAGCTCGGAATAATTCGACCCGAAAGTCACTCATCAATTCCGCCAATCTTTCTTTTCTGACCTCGTACACAAGGTCACGTTTACGCATATCAAGCTCGACTACTTTTTGGTTGTATTCTCGCTTGACATCCTCAAGATTCCTCTGCACTTCCTGTAGTTCTTTGTTCTGTTTGATTAGTTGTCGTACATTTTCCTGATGTTCCTTCTTCACACTGTCCATGAGGAATCCCTTGAGTTCTTCCAGCTTCTGTTCGAATTCACTTGGCTCATCGTAAAAATCGTGGTCGTAATCGTGAATTTCATTCGGTTCGTAAGGCATACCGTTCATCCTCTCCTATTGAAATTAATCCAACCAACCTGATAGATTCGGCACAGCTTTTGGCGGCTCTGGTGGCGTTTCTGGAGCCTGTTCCGGTTCGGTAGGTGTGTTGGTTGGTTCCGCTTCTTCCAACTTGTCATAGGTCTGCTGTTCAGTCTGTGGAGCCATTTCCTGATACGTCCACCCGAGAATCTTGTATTGCTCTTTCAGGCCCGGGAATTTGGCAACCAGTTCCCCACGCCGATATTCTTTGACCTTTGCAGATACAAGATCATATTGCTTTCTCAAATTCGTCTTAGCAGATTCATCAATCAAAGGATCATCCAGCTTCAGAGCCTTTGAAACGAGCCATTCCAGCGACTTCTGATAGCCTGCTTCATCTACGATTTGCCCCATGTTCTCTCACCTTCTTTTCAAGCTCATATTTATCGTCCTTCGTGAGATTCATGAAGCGACTCGTTTTCCGGTTGAACATCATTTGTATTGTTCCGGTACCGATCTTCCGGCCTTTGGCTACAATCAGCTCCATGACCCCTTTCAATATCGTATCCGGGTAATAGTAATCGTCCCGGTAAAGGAAGATAATCACGTCAGCGTCAAACTCGATATTCCCCGAATCCCGCAGGTCTGACATCATCGGGCGCTTGTCCTGCCGATCCTCACATTTCCGACCGACCGAAGAGATTACCACTACAGGGATACCCAGCACCCGAGCCATCTTCTTGAACTGTGCTGAAACATAGGATACACGTTCAGACGTACTAGAAAATTTTCGTTCCGATTCAATTAGTTGAAGATAATCAACATAAATGATTAGGCGCGGATTCCGCTTTTTAAGGTCTTTCGCTTGGCGCCAAATATACTCAATGGTCATACCTGGCGTATCGTCAATGTAGATTGGTAGAGACTCTAAAATCTCAAGCGCCTTGCTGTAGCTGTCCCAGTCGTTTTCCGTCAGTCGTCCCGTTCGTATCTTTTTGCTGTCAATGCCGCCTAGGGCGCATATGTGGCGTTCTGACACGTCTTTGGAAGGCATTTCAGCCGAGAATATGGCAGGAGTAGTTCCACCCTCAGCAGCCGCTATAGAGTCGTTAACAATATAGGCTGTCTTTCCGATACTAGGCCGTGCCGCTACGATGGTTACATCCCCAGGCTGGTGACCGCTCCCCATCTCATTCAAGTCGTCGGATGCTGTTTTGGTTCCCGTAATCCCCGCCCTCGAACCACGGTCCAGAATTTCTAGGTGGTGACCGTCCAGCACTTCCGCCATTCGAAGCATGTTGTTCTCGGCCTGTCCCTTTTGGAGTTGGTTGAGCTCGTCCATTCGTTCCTGTACAGCCGTTACATCAATTGCTCCTGTAGCAGATGCTTCTTCAAAGGCTCTGGCGGCTTCGCGCTGAACAAAAGCTTCGCGGACAATAGCCTGATAGGACTGGTAGTTATGAACCGCAGGAACCGCATCACGAAGCTGCATGAGGTAAGTCACCCCGCCAATCTTCGCAATATTCCCACCCCAATGTTGGACCATCAACAGCGGGTCAAATGGGTCAGGATTTCCGGTGAACTGTTCATAAGCAAATCGAAGCGTTGTAAGGATCAGCCCGTGTCTTTCATCGGCTCCAAAATCTTCGGGAGTCAGGTAACAATCATCTAGCAGTTCGGGTTTGTTCAAGATTGACCCGAGGACTGCGCGTTCAGCATCAAGACTCATGGTTCAGCCTCCTACTGGAATGCAATTTCTCCAGCCGCTGGCGTATGTGATCGGGCATAGGCACAGCTTGTTCCAAATACTCCTGTAGAGCCAAAGTCTCAGCCCGTTCCTCTGCCCGTTGCAGAGCATAATAAGATTGCTGAGGCTGACATGCTTGGTATATCTCCGCAGGCGTTGGAGCCCATTTTTCATTCGTCTGGCAAAGCATCCTTGTTTTTTCTAGAGCAGTTTCGAAAGGAACGTCTCGAAGAAGGTCATGCCACACTTGAACCTCGGATTCAACTTCCCTTTCGTCAATCACAAAACTCCGGTAAGCCTTGGAGATGTACTTCATTAGAAATATCACGTTTGCCCGTTCCACCTTGTCCCAACTCCTTCCGCATCAAGTTATCTAAGGCTTGGTCTCCCCGAGCTCTGTTTGATTCTTTGGGAGCGTTTCGAGCCTGATCCCGTTTAATCCAAACACGAATCGCCTTGTTATGATCCTTCTTGTGTTTACTAGGCTTCTGGTTCCCTTGCCATTCGTCCAAAGCCTCAATCATGTCGTCAACCTTCGTTTTACCAAAGTCAGAACAAAGCTTTTCATACTGCTCTGGTGTTAAAAATACGGTGTCTGCATATTGAGTTTTACCAGGAGGAATTTTCATATATATATCTTCTTTCTTTATAGTTTTCTTTATAGTTTTCTTTATAGTTTTCTTGGGGGGACGATTGTCCCCCTCTAGCGGGGGAGAGTTGTCCACCGGAAGGGGGTGTAATTCTCCACCAGTAAATTCGTCTGGTTCTAACGGTTGCGGTGGAGGATTGCACCCCACTAGCCACTGTTCAGAATATTTATTGAATCCGATCATGCGACCATGTTTGCCCTGAGCTTGTCTGAACACTTTCAGGACGTTCATTTCAAAGAGTTTCTTTAACTCCTTTTTAATACCGCTCAAGTCACTACGAAGGGCAGTAGCAAGGAACGTGGCGGACAACTCTGCTGACTTCCGACCTTCAAACCCGTAGGTGTAGCGCCAGACGATCAGGAGCATTCTGAGTTGTATGCCATTAAATTTTCGCATTGCCACCTCTTCGTAAATCTCATTCGCTACACGGGTATATCCGTTGTCGAGTTCTGGTCCTGCCATTCCGTTTCACCTGCTTATGAAGCTGTTTTATCCAAACCGCGCATGAATTCATAAATCACTTTGTTTAGATCCTGACGGTTGTTTTCCCCCATCTTGTCGCGGAACCATACGCTTGTTAAGCTGTCTATTAAGCCTGCCAACTCGTTATTTTCTGACGCAGTGGTGTAGCCATTAAGCAAGGCACACAAAAGATTGTGTCCGTTGCCCCCCTCATGGACATAAGATCGTAAAACATTCACGGTCGGACCATTGATCCCAGTAGCCAAATGTCTCACGATTTCGTCGTTATCGACTCCGTTCCATTGGCACCAGTCGAGCGCATTTGCTACATCACGAGGCACCTCAACAGGGTTGCGCTTATCTCGTATCACAACGCTTACGGATTTAATGGATTTAATCATTTCATCGCGCTTGTTGACGATTGTCTCCAGCTCCCGGATACGCCGCAGAAGCAATTCGGCGTTAAACTGCTCGTCGGTGTGACGCTCAATCGTCTGGAGTAATTCGGCCTTGTCCTGCACCAGTTGCCGGATTGCTGGGATCATATGCCCTTCATATTCGCCCAGCGCATCACTGATCTCGGAAAACTTTTCTTTAGCCACAGCGAGATCCGCAAGCAGCTCGCCATTCTGCTTTACAATTGCATCGAATTGATGTTGCGTTGGTTGGGGTGCATCTAATGCCACAACAGCACATTTGAATGGCACTTCCTCGCCTGATTTCTTGCCTGAAACAATTTGGAAAGGCGTTTTAAAATCCATAAAGTTATAAGAGAGGCGGCGAGCCTCGTGTACCTCACCTGGGATAAACAGTTCATTTTTGGTTTTGAATTTAGTAATGATCCTGATTTTAAAAGTCTTCATTCCGAAACTACCTCCAAATGATAGTGTGTGCCTTCTATGAATCCCCGCCGCTTGAGCGCCGCCTTTACGGTCATTTCAGCCAGCGCGGGCATGTTGTTTTTACTAGATAAGTGCGTAAGGTATATTCGTTCCCCACGGCCCTGTATAAGCTTCTGGAGCGCTTCTGCTGTCTGTTGGTTGCTCAGGTGTCCAAAGTCCGAGAGAATACGAGATTGGATGCTGATAGGGTAATCCGATACCTCTACCATGTCGGGGTCGTGGTTGGCTTCGATCAAGATATAAATACTGCCTTCCATCATGTCGATCATTTCCTGATCGTATTTTCCAGTATCGAATAACACGCAGGCTCGTTCTCGGCTGTCGTCCTCAATGGCATAACCAACAGGCTCGTAAGCATCATGATGGGTTCGGAATGGATATATCCAGGTGTCACCCAGCTTGATAGTTTCGTATTTTCCATAGCGGGTTTCAGCAACCCGGCGCAACTCGTCATCAACGCCCGATATACCTTTCCATTCGCCCTCAGTCGCATATACCGGAATGCGGTACTTGTTCGCCATCGGCAGGCCCTTGATGTGGTCACCGTGCGCGTGGGTGATGAAGATAGCTGTAATATGGTCAGGCCGTACACCTACGTCCAGCAGCCGTTTTTCTATCTTAGTCTTGGCAATGCCTGCGTCAATCAGGATGGTCTGATCTCCCGATGTGAGCACGATGCAGTTGCCTTTTGAGCCGGATGCCAGGATATCAACTTTCATCCGGCAGACCCCCATACCAATATCCAGCATTCAACATCGTTGTCCTTGAGGAAGGAACGTTTTTCCCATCTTTCCTTTGAACTTCATACACTTTTTCCCCGTACGAGTCCCGTTCCCTAATTTCATATTCATCAGGAAGGATTTTTTCTAGGGTTTCAACCGTGATGTGAGCGGAAAAGCCGTTGATTCCAACGTCAACCATCTTGCGTTCAATCAGTGGGCCTACAACTCCTGCCCTACTTGACCACATACCACCATGTCCCGGTCTTTTTTTAGGGTCATCTCTCCAAAGACCGAAGTTAATGATCCCATGTTCGTTCATCCCCCAATGAATGGTTTCGCCCTCTTCAACGGGAATTGTATGTTCAAATTTCGGGATTAAATCATCACCAACCGCGTCAATGTACACGTTTTGGCATCCGTTAAAATATTCAAACCTTATTCCTGAAATGTTCATATGGCCCTCTCCCTCTTAATCCGATCTTGCCACTCTTTAAGGTGTGGACATCCCTTTGCTGGTTCTTCATAATGCCTGCGGCCCAACACAAAAGAGACAAACATATCTGTGCTGCGCTCATAGTACATTCCGTTCAAGACTGGTCCAGTAGGTTCAGCAGGGAAGTCGAACAGGTCCATTTGCTCCATGTCCTCGGGCAACTCTGCCAACTCCCCTCAGCTCCCCATAGCACCGGGGGCACACTCGCAAATCGCGAATGTACTCCTCTCGGCCCGGGTTTATCTCATTGCCGCAAACATGACAGTCTTCACAGCGGACGTATATTTCAACTTGGTTGTTACACTGGAAGCTCGTCATTTGCCTGCTCCTGGGCGGCTTTCTCCGCAAGGTGCATGTCCATGATTTTCAGAAGCCCTTTGAGTTCTGGTAGTGAGGGCTTGTCCCCCTTGGGATTGGCGTGTTTTAGAATATATGTCTGCATGTCTACTGGATCGGTGATTCCAAGCTGGCTGAATTTCTTCTTCATATCATCGCGAGCTTGGTCCAACGGGCTCACTGTCGGTTCTGGATCGGTACCAGTCGGTTGTTTGTTCCCTGGCTTGACCGTACCTGTTACGTCTGTTTCTGGAGTGATGTCTTTCCGTTCATATGGATTGTATGGAGCTGGACCGTCCCCCTGCTCTCCATCACCATCATCAAATCTAAGGCCGAAAGCTGCTTTCAACGCACGCTTAACCATGTGCTTTTTAAACATGTCCTTGAAATTGTTGGTCCACATTGTTTTTTGCATCCCAATAGCAGACCGCTTGTAGTGCTCAACCTCTTCTATATCCATCAGGACCGAGAAAGGCATGAACCCTTCTTTGTATGCCATCGCGTATCCACCAATTGGCTTGCCAAGCGGGAACCCGCCTTTATATTTTTCAATCGACAGATAATAACGACCATCCTCAGCGCGTTCCATGGAATATTCAAATTCATCGTTTTCGTGAATTACCTGAACGTCATACCCCATATATCCGTCCATTTCTTTTGCTTTGCGAATATGGTAGTCAATCCCGAATTGCCATGTAAGCTTTCCTTGATAGACAGTTGGGTAAATCTCCCCGATAAGTGGGTTAGCATCCGCTGCTTTGGCAACGCCCATAAAGAGCCTAAATTGCGATTCGTTGCAATCCTTTGCGATTGTTTGATGAACTGTTTGAACATCCTCCTGGGTGAGTGTTCCGAAAGCGTAAGAGTCATAGATTGTTAATTGGTTGTTTGTATTTGCCATGTTGGTGTGGCCTCCTATGATTTAAATAGTGCGTTCTTCTCCGGTGCTGATAATGCTGGTTTCGCCATCTTTTCTATTGATGATTTCAAGGATAAAAGGACCGTTCTTGCATACAAGCCAATCAGCAGGGTCATAGCCTGCTCGTGCAATTGCTTGCTTCTGACGGCGGGTTGGCTTCTTTCCGTTCTTCAAGACTGCCCACCTCCTAAGCGTGCCGTAATACCCTGAGCGGAGACTATATGAAGGGCTTGGGCTTCGCTAAATCCAGCGGCAATCAATTCGTCATAATATGCCTTTGTTGCCTTGGCTACTGCCCCATACATCCCCAACATGGCAGGAAGGACCTTGAGCATGTTTTCCATTGCCATTTCATATTCCAGTTGTTCATGTGGCTTCATGCCGACTCGCCTCCAATCTGTTTTATTTCTAAAGGTGCATCCTCGACGGCCTTGACCAAAATGAGCTGACCGGAAGATTTCTTGATCTTAAAAGTGCTTTCAGTGTTGTCTACGGCTACAGGCGATATCACACCGCTCTGTTCGCTAAGGACTTCCCGAAGTTCTAAACCAGCACGGACAGACTCAGAAAGCGACAAGATCGGATACGGCTTATTGTCCTTTTCAATTACAAAGTCAGGCTTCCGTTCCCCATTCTTTTGTTCTTTAAATAAAGAGATTGATAGAGTTGTGAACAGGCTTTGAACCTTGGCGGCCTGCAACTCGGCTTCCTTCGCCTCAAACGCCTTGATAGCGTCCAGAACAAAGATAGAATCGTTCCGGCTTGCCAACGTTTCGGCTTCGTCAGTACGGGCTTTGTCGATGTCGGCCTGCATGCGTTGGCGTGAATTATGGGCTGCGATAATGTCCGCCGTGCGGTCCCGCTGCTGTTCCAGCGCTCTAATTCGTGCAATCTGCTCAGTAACATCAACCGGCTCAATTGCTGTAAGCTTGGTTTCAAGCTCCTTTCGCTCTTCCACAAGCTTTTGGTGCGCTGCCCGTAGTTCTTCCTTCCGGTGCTCCTTATCCTTCGTGACTGCCTCTACAGACTCCGTATCAAGCGGACGTTTGCAAGAAGGACAATGGTCTTCAATAGGCTCGTTGTAGACCTTCATATACCGATCCTTGGCCTGTGCAATTTGACGTTGCAGTGATTCAATGGTGCTGCTCAGGACAGTGCGTTTCCGGTTTGTCTCTCCAGCAAGATCCGTTTGAGCTTCCAACGCCTTTATTTGCTCAAGCAGCGCAGCATCCTCGGCTTTAATCGCCTCGATATCCTCTGGTGCTGCAGGAAGCTTCTGGAGCTGATCGACAAGCGCCTCTGTGCGTCCTTGAGCCCGTTTATAGGCCGTATCCTTGTCGTTCTTGTTCTTCTTATGGATTTCTCCCAACTGCTGCAGCGTGTGCTTCTTGACTAACTCTGACAGCTTGGCAGCTTGTGGATTAAGTTTTATGTCCTTAGTTTTTTCGTCCGGGCTTGTCCGGCTCATTTCGGTAAATATCTCTTTGTTGGAAACAGGAGTTACGTACCGCAGAAGCAGATCCCGTTGATTATCCTTATGAAGAGTGAAAAAATAGGACGGGTTATACAGAGACAAGAACAAATCTTTATCAAATAGGGACTTTACAATCTCGTCAAAGTCACCGTATTTACTAGGAACCTCGTTAATGTAGTAAGTAGCCTTACCCTTCTCAATCCCCCGACCTAGAAGCACCTGTTTTCCGTCAATGTCCAGCAGGGTTTCGGCCTGAACATAATCGTATTCATAGTTGGTAGGTGTAGGATCAAGCTTGCCACCCATGGTATCTGTGCCGTACAATGTCCACGAAGGTATTTCCAAAATGCTGGACTTACCTTGTGCATTGTCGCCCGTGATCTGTGTTATCCGTCCAAAGTTAACTGACAGGTCACGGTGCGCTTTAAAGTTGTGCGCCTTAGCGCTGGGTATTTTTATTTCCATGCGTTACCTCCAAATTGTATTTGCGCTCCAGCATGTTCATTTCACCCAATAGCGTTTCCCGGGCTTTCGGGTTCTGCTCGTCCAGGTACATGTCATACACAAACAGATAATGCTTAATGTCCCGCTGCACTTCCGGGGCAAGAGAATTATAGAATTGAAGGAATAATTGCTGTTCAGTATTGTTCATAGCCGCCTCCTAAAGCTGCTCGAATTCCGATTCCAGACGTTTGATTGCTGCTTGGTATCCATCAATGGCAACATTGATCATTCGGGCCTCAACCTCAGCTAAAAAGATATTTTCTACACGATCTCCCCAAATCGTTATGTCTACCGAGGTAGATTGGCAGTAAACCCTAACAGATTGAGCGGATTTAAGCATGGCTATAATCTTATTCGCTGCATTAATTTCCTCTTGTATAGCAGAAGCCTTTCTAACTCGCTCGCCCATCCATTCCAGCGTTTTCTTATCCAATGTGTTCACCTCCCTCCGGGTAGTCCTGAGTCATTTCAGATATACAAGGCCTACATACGTCCTGCTCGTTCCAGCGGCGCAAGAACTGTAGTTCCATGCTGTTACCGCAAACCGCACAGCAAGGCTTGTCCTTGACGCTCTGTCCGCTTCCTAGTTCCGCTTTAAGCTCGCCAATTGCTTCATCAAAGAATTCAGCAGTACCAGCAACAGCTCGCTTTTGCATTCCCTCCAATAGATTCAGGCGCTTCCAAGCTGCCCGACGTTGTTCCAATCGTTCAACTGTGAGTGTCATGTGTGTGCATGCTCCCTTCCAAGATTTTTCCTTCTCATTTAAAATAGATTTTGGTCATAATTTTGCTGAAAGCAGGTGTTTTAAGTGAAACGAATTTACGCTAACCTCATAGGAACATGGACCGATATAACCGACAGCGGTCTAATCGAAAACACTGATCCTGTAACTTACTACAATGAAGAGTGGCACCGATTTTTTGAACTCAACCATGTGAATATCAGATTTGGCGATAAAAACTATCGAATTCACCCATCACAGTTGCAGATTGTTATGGATTGAACTTTTAATGAATTTCGTTTGTTCGGGAGTCGTTAATATTCGACATCCTTTCTTTCTGTTTCCTCATTCTGGTAAACTATCTCCAGAGGGGAGGTGATAGAGTTGAATCCGTATTTATTTGTGATAAATGTTATTCCAATGCCAGAGAATAAAGATTGTGCAGATATCGCCAGTGCAATTGCCCATGTTTGGGTCATTTCAGAAGATCGGGAATCTGCCAAAAATCGCGCACTGGATTACGTTACAAGCTATCTTTGGGAGGTAATAGACCTCGAACGCGAGTTTGAGATTCAGCCGCAACAGATTCCGGTGTTGCATGAAGATGAAGCTCTGTTGTACAAGAAAGCTCTTCAATTTGGGATAGCTGCTGATTACATTGCTCACCCGAAGATTCCTGGGAAGATTGATAACCCTGTAATAAAGAAAAGGCTTCGTCGTCCATAATCCCATCTTCTTGCTGCCATTCTTTTTTATTGACTGCTATGATTTCAATGTATCTAGCAATCTCGCGCAGTTCGCTTAAACTGCGATTCTCAATTAAGCGGTACAACTCAGCAGCAATCTGAAAGTTGTCCAGTCCATTTAATGATTCCTTTGATACCACCGTTGCCGCGGTGGTTTCTTTTTGTGGTTCGTTCATAGCTACCACCCTTTCGTTAATGTAGGTGTTTGTCGTAGATCGTTTGAGATACCGCTATGTCCAGCCCGAAGCGTTCTTTGGTGCCCATTAGATCGACAGTATCCTCAAGAATCTCCTGCCTGCTAACCAGCATGTCCGGTGTCATTTGGTCTTTCTTGATCATTTTCGGGTGACCGTACAAGGATGAAACAGCTTTGTTCGCTATCGTGTTAGCTTTGATGAAGTCCACCCGAACAGGCTGTTTCAGGCTGGAGCGCAGTTTCTGCATCGCTTCTTTTTGATGATCCTTGTCCAGCATGCGGAATATCTGGAATCCTTCGAGACCGGTGGACTGTCGGAGCTGCTTGACCATTTCGAAAATCCAGTCTTCGAACTCTTCCGCTTCTGGTCGTTTGGATCTGGTAATAGCCTTGTAAATTCCCTGCTCACTTAATGCTGTGAACTTTTGATTCATACCCGTCAATTTGACGGTTGTGAGAAATTTTCTTTTTAAGTGCCTTGTCATTGCATTGGTGTCGCTGTATTGAAGTGCATCAGCAATATCTTTAGCGATACCCACCCATTCACCCGGCACCTTCTCGATAAAGCGAATGGTGTGTCCAAGCCAGATTTCAGTTCGTATGTTCATGTGATGCCTCCTCTCCCTTGACCAGTTCATCAAGCGTGACACCTAAGCAATTTGATATTTTGATGATGATATCTAAAGAAGGATTATGCTTATCCTCCTCAATGTTGTTAAGATAGGAGAATGAAATGTTACTCTCCTTGGCTAACCTATAACGTGTCATCTCTTTCGCAACTCTCAGTTGTGTGATTCGCTTGCCGATTTTTGTCATGTGTTTCACCTCCTGAACACATGTTATTTCAGAATTACGAAATATCAAAATACCGATATTACTCAATAACGAAACAATACTAGCCCTTATCTCCTGTTTTCTCTTGATTTCTTGACTATTCTTATATTTTGAAATAATATTCCTGTATACGGTAATAAACGGAGGTTTAATGGAAAATGGAACTGCATGAAAGAGTAAAAAAAGTGATGGAACAACAAGGGGTTTCCCAGTATAAACTTGCGGTGGAAGCAGAAATACCACACTCTTCTATGAGTAGTTTCTTGCAGGGAAAAACAAAAAACCCATCCATTGAGATGGTTTCCAAAATAGCTGGTGTTTTAAATGTGACAACTGATTATTTGCTGGGAAAAACTGAGGTTAATCTTTATGACTGGATACCTTCACCTAAAGAAGAAGCTGCTAAAAAAGCGGTGATTATACAAGAAGACTCCCCCTCGTATAAATTAGAGAAGGAGCCTGCTAAAAGTGTTAAAGATGTAATATTACCTATAGAGGAATTGGTAAAATTAAAGCTGAGCTATAAGGGGCATGAGTTAACCCATGAGGAAAAAGTTAAACTTGGGAAGTTGATTCGTGCTGCTGCTGATCTACTTGAATGACCAGACTGTCCAAGTATCTAGTTATTTCATCAGTTTGCAGTCCGATTCTTTTTAAGTTTTCAATAAATTGATTCAAATCGATTGGCTGGTCCATAAATAACAACTCCTACATGTAGTAATTTCCGTTTGAAGGTTACGTTGAGTATAACACAGTATTTTACAAACTAGAACAAAAATGCGAACAAAATGCGAACACACTATTAAAATAATGGTGACTTTATATGTACGAGAGGCTGATAGTAACATGGCCCGAGTAGATTTCCTACTCCTCTACAACTGGAATTTTACTCATACGGGCCACCATTCTTTCACACATTATTCAGCCTCGTTAATGCGTTTAACTCCTTTGTAATTCCATCCAAATCATCTCCTTTAATAGAATATAAGAACGCAAAAAGGCCGCTACATAGGCGATAAATGTTTTTTGAAAAACTTCTCATACACACCTTCTGTGTTATGAATTGTCGAAGTTTTTTTTAAAAACAAAAAATCACACATGTAGCGGCCATTAAAGTACCGCTATTTGAGCAGACTTATCCCACTAGGAAGATATTCTGCATTCAATGGACTTATCTCCGCTCGACTAATGTCAGCAAAGAAAATTAATAAAACCGTATTGGAATCAATATAGCACAAAGCAAAATAGACTGCAAACTTTTCCAATACAATAATAAAAATGTACTGTGTATATAAAAAAATCAAGAAATCTCATACCTAGTTTCTGCACCAACTAAGTATGGTCTTATTTTATTTGATTCGGTTAAATTGAACAAAATATTTTTAACTATATGAGCAGATAGTCCTATATTGTTTACTATTTCCGAAAAAGAGATGCCTGGCTCTAAAGAAATGAGTCTATATATTTTTTCTTCATTCCTATTAACAACAAAAATATTTGATGACAGATCATTCGCAAGCTTCTTTATATTATTTAAGTCCTTAGAGAGTTCATCCACTTTCACATTGGCATTAATTTCAGGATTACTTATCTTCTCTAACGCACTGTCCACACCTTTAACTAGTGTGTTAGTTTTTGCTAGGTTCTTCATAAAATTTTCTTCATTTGTGTAATCACTTGGGGCATATAAGGATTCAGGCTTAAACCACAAAACAATAAAAAAAGACACAACTAGTAACATTGGAAATAACATGACGAACCAAATAAAGATTCTCTGAATACTCTGATCAATTAAACCAAGTGCTATGGTTGCAGCTACTTCAGCCAATCCTGCAAAGATTGCAATAATAGTTAGAGGGTTGCTTACTCGTTTTATCTTATCTACCATTTACTCGTCCTCTCCTTTTAAACAAAAACCGTCCTAAACCAAAGGTTAATGGGCGGTTCTCTAGCCTACCATTGGACGAATGACGGTAATTCCTATGCGATGGAATCATTATATTTCGCCTGGTCTATTTTGTAAATATACGTAGCAATATTTTCCTAGGTCATATATACTATTTTTATAAAATTATTGGTTAAATAGGGGGATATCGTTTTGAAGAAGCCGTTTTATAAGAAGTGGTGGTTCTGGGTAATTGTTGTGCTATTTATTATCGGAGGATTGAATTCAAAAGGTAAAGAGACACAACAAGCCTCAACTAATAGTACAGATGCAGTTACTAAAACTACAACAGCGCCAGCAGTGACACCTGAGAAGAAGGCAGAGCCTAAAGCTGAACCTAAAAAAGAAGAAGCTCCGAAAATGGCTAAAATAGGCGAAGCTGTACAGGTAGGAAATCTTGCTGTTCAGGCCAACAAAGCCAGTTCTAAAACCACTATTGGACAGAATGAATATTTGCAGAAGAAGACTTCTGATAAATACATTGTGGTCAACCTCTCCATTAAAAACCTGGACAAAGAGGCACGCACACTTGATGCAAGCATGTTCAAACTTATCGACGCTGCAGGTCTTGAATATGAGCCAATGAGTGACGCCGATCTGTACGTAAACGATTCAGGAAACATGTTGTTTTTGGCTAAGATCAACCCAGGATTGACCAAGACAGCTAATGTAGTGTTTGAGGTTCCGAAGGACAGTAAGAACTTCAAACTACAAGCAGACAGTGGAATTGGCTGGGAAGCTGGTAATAAAGAGTTAATTGATATCGGTAAATAAAAAGAGCCCCGGAGCAATCCGGGGTTTTAATATTCTGTATAGTATCTATTTGCAGCACCCGGGGGCGTAACGATCTTCTGGTCTCTATCCCATCCTTCGATAATGCGGATGTGCCGCGTATCCGATTTGTCTTCCCACAGAATATAGTTGTCCCTCTCTAAAGCCGCCAACCCGGCTTTAATGTCCTCTGTACGCCTTCCTGTCTTTATTTCTAATTCCTTCATGGTGGGCATCCGTCTTCGCCCAGCAGAATAGTTGTAGAGTATCCGCAGCAGCTTACGTTCGATGTCTGGTAACATGTTGATCACCTCTCTGTAACTATTATATGCAAACAAACGTTCGTTATTCAAGGCAAAAAAAAGAGCAAGAAGGGTCATCCCTCATGCTCTATATTTCATATAGTCAACAAAGGCAATTCCATTGCCTGAATAAACATGTTAGAATAGAAATAAGGGGAGTTGCTAGCTCCCCCTGAACAACGATGTGCCTCACGGCGCACTCAGCAAAACCCACCAAGGCCCTAACCTTTAGCGGTGGGTTTTTTGTTTGTTGCGCTTCAACCTGATCCAACGATAAATCTTACGTCCCCTAAACCAGAGACTTAGCAGCGTATCAGTTAATTTTAAGATCAAGTAAAGTACATTAAATGTAGTCATGGCCTCACCCCCTTTCGGGAAGCTGCGCCGTGACCCCACCCGTTGTCCAATCCAGATTATACCACACAAGTCCTCATGTTGTTGAGGGCTTTTATTTTATTCATTAAAAAGGAGCAAGAAGGTGTTATTCCTCCTGCTCCTTTACGTGTTCAATCACATCATTTGGTGTACAACCCATGTAAGTACATATCTTGTCGATTACCTCTAGTGACACATACTCCCCTTTTCCCATCTTGGCAATAGTGTTCCTTCCAAGGCTCAGGGCTTGCCTCAAGTCCTCTTTCTTCATGTCTTTATCAAGCAACAACTTGAACAGCGGTTTATATGAAAACGGCATATACGTACCAACTTCCTTTTATTCCGATAGTGGAATATTATTTTCTATAAACAGAATACAATATTCCGAAAATGGTTGCAACAGTGTGTAGGATGTGGTATATTATATTCAGGAAGTGAAACATTACCTTCCGAAAGAGGTGAAAGAGATTTGAGAGCAATAGATTGGGTCTTGCTCTCCACAGCACTCACAAACCTGATAACTGCAATTATCGGTTTGGTAAAAGTGTTTAGAGAGAGCAAGAAAAAGAAAAAGGTACCTAAACGACGCGGGCAGCGTAAACGTTAAAAGTACCAGAGGTGGCGGCTAGTATAGCGCCATCTCCACCCAATCTTAACATAACGGATTCACATAAACAATTGGCGGCGGCCTTACGCAGGAGGGATGCTGAATGATCGTTGGAGAAATGGTTGAGGTTATCGGGGACTCCACATTTCGGGGACAAACCGGGGAAGTTGTTGGTACAGATGATGACGGATTTGCTCACGTAAGGTTTACCGTTTGGGGAAACGTCATTATCGCAAAAATTTGGATTAACTACCTTCGTACTCGCCCAGCAACACTTTGGTAATAACAAGGGGCTTCGACAGGCAATCTAAGTATGAGGAGGATTAGGTTTGAATTGGGAAACGATTGAATTGCTAGGTTACTCTTATTATAGTTCCAAAGGGTATTCGATACTTATTAAGTTAGTGAGTAATAGCAACTATGATTTTGTTGCGGAACGAGATGGAACCTATATAAAAGTGAATGTAAAAAGGGCTGGACTAAAATCAAAATCAATACCCACTAGTTGGTCGATATCACAAGCTTCGGGGAGTAACCCACTCTCAAAAACAAGAGAAAATAAGCCTAAAGTTGATGTATATCTCGTTTGGCTTCCCCATCTAGAGAAGTTCATCGAATTACCCGGAGACTTCTTTGAGGGAGCAAATTCTAAATCAAAAATAATACCTAAAAAATATCTTAAGTAAGGGCTTCGGCCCCTCTATAGGAGGTAACAATATGTATGATGTAATCTTATGGACCATATCCTTATCTGGTTGGATAATAAGTCTAGCCGCGTTACTGCTAAATATCCGCAACCACTTCAAGTAGTAAACTTAAATTTTATAAATGAATTTTTCTAATAATTGTACACATAATATAAATGTAAAAATTCTTATGGAAAGAAGGATGAAGAGTGGCTGATTTTGAGTTGATTCCATTTGTCAGAACATCTGGTACTTCTAGGACTGGAGAAGGACAGTCAGCGTGGGGGGATTGGCAAGAATTGAAAGCTCCGCCGGGATTGGCCTTTAATGATCGGGTGCTTGAGAAAAGTTGGGAATTACTTGAATCTAGGGGACGGGACCATTTTCCAGGATGGGAATTTTCTGAACCAACCCCAGTAAGGTCTGATCTGCCAGAAGTGACACTCCCAACTCGTATGAAAGTTCGCGCACATGCAAAGAGCCCCGGAGGAATAAGCAATATAGGTGAATCCGGCATGGCGAAAATAAGAGTGTCTGGAGATTACGTAAAACTTTCTTGATTGTTACCTAGAAAATCTTATATCTACAAGACTAGTGCAACCAAATAGTGGTGTAAAAAAAGAACTCTATTGGTCATAATCCAATGGAGTTCTTCTTTTCATCTACTCTAATTCAAACTGATTACGGAAGAAAGAGAGGACCCGTTAATCTTAATCGACTCCGGTTTAATCTTCTTTATTGTACCTCCGTAGTCCACAACCATTATCAACTCATCGCTCAACGGCCGATCCTCCAGAATAATTCTGAATACTCGATCTGTTCTTCCACAAAAACGTAAGTTTACCGTTTTGGCTGGCTTATGCTTACAACTACAAAAAAACCATCCGGAGCATACTAAATTCATCCAAATATTTTAATCACCTCATTTAATGCTCTTAAAGGGGGAAGATAGTCCTGTAGAATATCCATTATCAGTTGTGCGATTAATTCTTCTTTTTTAGCCTCTATTTCTTTCTTTATTTCTTCAAATTTGTCTTTCAAGAAATTCTCATTAGGTTCAATTTTCATTTGAAAGTCCGGTAATACTAATTTTCCAATTTCCTGCACTGCATGAACGGATAGACGAGCTAGCCACCCTTGTTCTAATTCACTTTCTTCAGTATCTTTCAACAGGACAAAAACATTAATCTCTGCACTAATTTGTTTACCGTCAAAATCTAAGTGGACTTGCGGCACTCCTTTTAGCTCGATTGCAGTAAGAAAAGATAATTTTTCTTTAAGGTATTCTTCACAGAATTCTTCTGCTTTTCTTAATACATCTCTTTTTAGCTTATCAATGTCTAACGCATCTTGAATTTGTGCGATTTGCTGCTTAATTTCTTCAATTTTAGCTACATACTCTTTACCTTTTTCGGTGATTTCCGGTGGAATATTATCTTTGAAGAAATCTAATGCTTTTACTACATCTTTTGGGTCAAGATTTTTAGCGCCGTTGTTGATTACGTCCGTGATTCGATTTTTAGCCTCTTCAACTTCCTTAAACTTTTGCTCGGCCTCTTCTCGCATTTTTATAGCCTCACGTTCCAAGCGTTCCTTCTCCTCCTGAAGCTTACGTTCGGCCTCTTCTCGCGCTTTTCTAGCCTCACGCTCCAAGCGTTCCTTCTCCTCCTGAAGCTTACGTTCGGCCTCTTCTCGCGCTTTTCTAGCCTCACGCTCCAAGCGTTCCTTCTCCTCCTGAAGCTTTTGCTCGGCCTCTTCTCGCGCTTTTATAATCTCACGCTCCAAGCGTTCCTTCTCCTCCTGAAGCTTACGTTCGGCCTCTTCTCGCAGTCTTCTTAATCTACGCTCAGCTTCTCGAAAAGGGTTTGACATAATTATCCTCCTTTTTTCTCAACTCAGGAATAATTGTTCCCTTAAAATTACCGGTTATGCATGAGCTGGGTGCACAGGTCGAGACAATACCACCTGGTTATGCCGCTGCGACTGTGGCAAAGAGATACTTTTAAAAGGTACCGCCCTAGCGGTTCGAACAAGCCCGTAAAACACGAGAGATTCTGCAAATAACGGAGAAGACTGTCGATGGAGTGCCACTTCCACTGTTAACCAAAAAAAGTACGGTTGATGTAAGACAGGACATAAAGGGATCTATAAGCGGGTTAGGAATGGTAGAGAAGTTTATGAGATAAATATAACGGTAAAAGGCAAGAGATATGTATGCTTCCGCTGTAACTCTTGAGGATGCGATAGAGAAAAGAAAGCAATTAGAAGAAAAATACCATAAACCACTACTAGATAAACAAAAGAAATCCCCGCCGACCAATTAAGGTTAACGGGGATTTACTATTTAACGATAAATTCAACTTTTGTTCCGTCTGCATATTCATCCAACTTGTGACCTACCCACGATCCAGCTCCACGGTTATCCTTCGGGCTTATGTACTTTATATCCGCGCCCTTTCCACCTTCTGCACACATCGCCATAGGCCATTCATCTCGATCCTTACCCTTCTTGGTGGGTACACCCTTTAGGGACAGGTCGCGGTTATGATCGGCTCCATCACGGTCAATCGTGCATACTGGTGACTTCCCGGCTGCTATAGCCTCTTTAATATGCTTTGCTGTTTCAGGATAACGGTCTGATGGAAATTCGAGCTTGACCGTATCGGCAGATATCTGCGTTACCGGAACGGCTACAGGGTCGCTCTTAGTAGGCTTTACAACATCTTGTTGCACGCTGCAGCCAGCTAATAGGACTGTTATCAACACGGTAAATATCCATCTAAACATATGTGTTCCTCCCCCTATAAAACAGAAAAATACCCCAGCAGGGTGTCACTGATGCTTCTATATAATATCGTTCTTTCTAAAAATGCACATAACAAAATGCTAAATAGGCATTTACTCCTATATGAAATTTACATTTTATTCTTCATAATTACAAATATAGTTAAGATATGACAGGGGGTTGGCTCTCTAATGAGGAATTAATTAGATTTAGTAACATAATCAGTAAGAATTGAGACACTGCTTTGCCGCTTCAGACAGTGACGTGGCTTACTACACTACGTATCTGTTCAGTTACGATGATTTTAGAGTAAATAATAACCCGGTTGATAAATAGACCTGCCTTTTAAAAACAGGATAAAAAAACAACTAGATATCTAATGCGGGAACAACTTGAGAGGATGAAATTAAATGAGAAATAAATGGTTTTCAATTTTATTAATGGCAATGATTACTTTAGTCACCATTCTTCCTAGTTATCCTGAAACAGTTTCGGCAGATACCTACCATGTAGGCCAAACGTGGGAAGTTAAAGATGGAGGTACGTCTTACACCTTTGACCTAGGAGATCCTGGAGTTCCGCGAGACATGTATAGCATAAAGAGTGTTTACAATGCGAAAACAGAAAATACTGGAGATCGTCCTGAGTGGGTTTCCCTGTACTATTCTCAGGATGGAGTAAAATGGTACTTAGAGGATTCGACACCGTTGTATTATGATAGATATGATGGTGTTTACACTATTCCTTGGACAATATACAAGAGTAAACACCCAGAAGTGAGCCATATCCGGTACGTTAAGATAGAAGCTAACTCATGGCAGGTGTCTATCAAAAACATTCGCTTAGAAGTAGTGGACAGATCTGTAGCTAACTAGTACATGTTTAATTGTCTGATGACGAAAAGTAGCGTTCAGTGTTTCAGTACACTATTAAAAACGGTTGCTGGGCAACTTTAAACATGTCTGAGTGGGCTAGTCAACAACATTAGAGAAAAGTAAAAATAACAGGTGGTTGTACTGTATAATTATAAAAAATATAAAGCGCCTCTTTAAATTCATTGTAAATGATCAAGAGGCGCCTTATTCTCAAGAAAACTGCCAACTAATTCAGCAAATTACTGACCCTACTAATGGTTACGATTATTAAGCTCGTCAGTCCCCGTAACTCCAGCCGACTGCCATCCACACAAGCCTCGGCCAAGATGTACCCAATCACCGCCTAAGATACATCATTTACACCAGTTACTTAATAACCATATTGCTATCCGCTCTAAAAATAATGAGCACAGTAGCGCTTCACGTTTCAGATTATACAACAGTTCTATTGCTCTATTCAGTGGATGTAGGTGCTTTAACAACTTCTGCCGGTGCTGAAATAGGCTCGAATGTAGGTTGAACCTGCGCAGAAGCAACGGTTCCCGCCTCTGCTGTAGCCTGAGCCAAGAAATCATTAAGCTTTGCAGCTAGACCAGATACAGCTTCCTTAACTGCTACCTGTGCTGCATCCTCGTCCGGCTGTGCTTCAGTAGCGAGTACCGCTTTTGTCTTAGCCTTATACTCCAGATATGCCTTCTCTATTGCAGACTTTAACTCTACTTGGGATACTACGATACCTTGACTGGTAAGAGTAAGTGAAGCATACTGCAAAGCCTCTTGAAGCTTCCGTTCTCCCCCGGCCTGCTTAAATGCTGTTTGAGCAAAAGCAAATCCTTCTTCTGCAACCTTATGGATTACTTCCCTCTGTGCCGCCGTTGTACGGGCCTCCAACCATAAATTTACTTTTTGCTTAACTGTGTTCAGTCCAGCCAAAACGAATGTCGTAAGTACGCCTACGGCAGCTGTAGCAATCGTGGTCACGTATGGTTGTACGCCTTCGATTAATGTTTGCACGATTATTTATCCCCTTTCGTTTTCAGAGCAGCAATTCTATTTTTAGAGTCCCATGAAACTTCGGCTCCGTAAGATTCAGCAATTGGCCGAAGTTGTACGTAAGCGACACCTTCCACAAGCTGCACAGATTGCAATTTACGATTGTTCAGATACGCCACCTTTTTAGCATTGTCCCAACGTAAAGAGATGCTAAGTGCGCTAGCCAGCGTACGCAATGATACGTAAGTCTTGCCGCTGAATATCAGTGCCTTTCCCGCACTCTCCCCGTTAATTTGAAATGATCCACCCTTAACAGAAGCATTCTCCTCTTTGGGTGCAGAAGGATTTTTGCTAAACCGCGTCCGAAGCTCGTCTACCGTACCATCAAATTCATTCAGGTCGACAGGCCCGGCGATGCCAGCCACCTTACGTGTGCCGGACGGGAGTGTACCACCAGCCGAGCCATCGCTATACTGCCAAAAGTCCCAGCGTGACCATCCAGATGCACCAGGCGGAACCTGTGTAGCGCTGTACCGAGCAATCCACAACGGATAATTGGACAAACCAGTAAAATTGCCGATAAACGACGGATAAGTGTACACGATGGGTCGCACACCTGTAAGTCGTTCAACCTCCTGTAAAAACGCCTTGGCTACGGCTGTGACCGCTGCTTTGCTTAAGTTAGACTTATTAGACTCATAATCCATTACAGGCGGCAGGTCAAATGTGGACGCGCCTCCTGCGTCCTTAATCGCACTGACAAAGTTCGCCGCTTCCTTACGGGCTTCATCCGGTGTCGTGGCAGAATCGTCAATGTAGTGATACGCTCCGATCATCAAGCCAGCGGCCTTCGCAGCCTTTACAAATGTTAGAAACGTCTTGGACCGAAACGACTGTCCCTGTGTAGCCTTAATAAAAACAAAGCTTATACCATCTGCAGCTACCTTTTTAAAATCAATATTGCCCTGGTGATGGGACACGTCGATCCCTTGTGCATTACCTTTTTTTCGTGCTTGCAAAATAATTCCCCCTATACAGCAGGTTTTTGCCCCTGCTCTTTATTTTCTGGTTCTGACTCAGACATGTTCGGATTAGGTGCTGGATCGCTTTTTGACTCGAAAATCTTTACAGCGTTTCGTAATACAGTAGGCATAGGTACGCCCATCCGTCCGACATTCTCTGTAATAGATAACAGTTCGTTCGCTAGGTAAAAGCAGATAACTGCATTTTGAAAATAATTCAGTCCGCCCAGTGCTGCATCAATGAAATGCGCAACGACTACAACCAAAAAGATTGCCACCTTGCGAATAATCCCATGAAACCCAACTCGGCTGCGCAGCTCCCCACGTATCCAAGCAGCGGCCCAGCCAGTCAACCAGTCCACAATGACCATAATGAGCAGCAAATGTACAAACACGCTAAACCCTCCCAACAGGTAGCCAGCTATCGCCCCAAACCCCGCCGCCGCTCCCTTAAAGATGTGTGTTAATCTATCGTCCATGACTTCCCCCGTCCTCTCAAGTAAATAAGCCCTCGACCACTCCGAGGGCATGAAAATAGCGCATCCGATTGGATACGCTGATTAAACATTTTGCGGCGTTGCTAATATCGCTTTCCGCTCATCTTCTGATATAAATTTCGGTGTATAACGCCCAAGACGTTCCTCATCCACTTTACCCATAGCCCACATGTTAACCAGAAATGAATACATCTATTTCACCCCCTTCCATTAGCTTGTGCTTGAAACGTCCATAAGAGCAAGCATAGCGGCTTCTGTGCTGTCCTGGCGCGTCCTTAACTCGCTCACTTGGTCTGAGAGTGGCGCTTGATGTTCGGGCTTTGTCTCGCCAGTATCCACATAAACAAACTCCATCTTGCCAGTGTCCGGGTTAACAATGTAGGACTTTGCGCGCTGAAAGTCTTCGTAATACTGTCTATAGGTTAGTTGCAATACCTCAACCTGCGCCGGATCGAATCCCTTTAGTTGCGGGTAAAAGCCCATATCATCTTCTTTGGTTGTCTCACGTGCATGCTCGCTTTCAATTTCCGGCGTTATAAAAATTACCTCGCCGGATGCTTTTCTCCAGTAAACTTTTGATCCAATTTGCATGATACCCACCCTTTCTGCTTATTCGAATGCGAACCATTGAAAGGCTTCCATAACCGCAGTAGAAGACGCGCCAGCATAATCATTGATTTTACTGCTCCCAATCAAACATGAAAAACCCCCACTTTGTTGTGTGAAGTTGCTTATGCTAATACGATTGTTAAACCTTCCGTACATAGATGTGTCTCCTTCATCCGGTATCGTAGAGGTTGCATAACCCTCTATATACAGGTTGTTGTATGTGTCTTTCAACCTTAGCCGGATGAACACACGTTTAGGAAGGAAAGTCATGTTATTGACGCTTACGGTCATAGAGGCCCCCACGCTGGAGTTAGCCGCAGTCGCTGTCTGACCATTGAACGTACCGCTTGCGAATCTTTTTACTGGCAGATTCGTTATAGCAGCCGCGAACTCATCACCAGTCATGCTGGCGTTGGCGTTCCCGCCTTTTCCGTTGATAGCGTTCGCGATCTTGGTAAATTTATCAACGGAAGATTGCTTTAAATCGCGTAAGGAAGTCCAAGACGAATCAGCATTTTTAAAGAATACATCGTCACCCTGAAACCTTAAAACAGCTTGGTCGGTTCCGTCTGTTCTTCGTAGTAAATCCGTTGCTGTTGATGTCCAATCCGATCCATTAGATACGCGTACTTGCCGAATAACCAAACCTGTAAGATTTGATGTACCACTTTTAAATGAAGCTATGTCTTGGGTATTTCCAGCTACTTTACCTAAGTCTCCAAGACGCACCGACAATATTCTTTGTAAATCACCGCCATTAGTAAGTAGTAATTCTGTCCAAGGTCTCCAATCAGTATCATTGAAACATATCCGTTCATAAATTCTGCCCGGATTATCGTGTGTGAAGTACATTTGTACAATTGCCCCGGCACCGCCTAATACCAAAAGCTTGCCATAACTGTATGAGTTAGCAGGATAGTTTAAGTATCCTGTCCAATCTCCTAAACTAACGGTATAACTACCTTCTAGTTTTGCCGAATTCCAATTGGCAGGTACATTTCCTCGGGACCTGTAGCTACCTGTAAATAAGTCATTATAAGCGGTGCTCAAAGCTTGTGACGTTGGAACAGTGGTGATAGAAGTACTTGTCCGATCGTTGGACAACTGAACAATACCCTTTTGAGTAGTGCTGGCATCGGGGACTTTTACATTTAAAATCTGCTCGTCCGTGTACTCCTTAGATTTCTTTAGGACATCCGCTACATCTTGCGGAGTAGCATAAATAATTGTGTCGTCAACAACCACCGTCACCTGGGCTGTATTGCTTACAGTCAGTTCGAAGTTAAATAGCTTCTTTAATACAGCGGAGGTGTTTTGAGCATCAATGTACTCGGCTCCCTCACCGGAATTTGCATAAGCGTACAGGATCTCGCCTAGGTCTGGATCGGTCGCCCATAAACCGACTTCGCGAAAAAAAAAGCCGGAGGCAACGCCCTGGTTGCTAAACTCAAAACCTGGGACAACCACATTTTCGTTTTGTATCTTCAACCGACTGACTGGGAAGGATATTTTCTCATTGATAAGAGCCTTTAATGCAATCGGCATTTGCCCAGCTAACTTCCCGTCCCCCGCTGAAAATTTTGTATATGTTATTTTGGTCTGTCCAGCTTCTGCCTTTGCCAGCAGATTTCGACCACGATTAGTAATTTGGATTCCGTCGAAAGCCAATTTAATTCACCTGCCTTAAATTGATGAAGTCCACTTGCTGTGTACCTACACCATAGTAATGTGTGCCCTTTGCCGAATCCAAGACAACAACGCGGCGCAGGTGGGCGCTTTTCCGCTTCACAGACTCGACAACCTCGATAAACTGCTGCGCCTGTTCTTCCGTGGCCTTTGGGTTGGAGACAACAACCTGAAAATAGCCAGGATCATCGCCGTACTCCCACCATTCCTCCACCTTGCCATAGCCGAATATAGTGGTCACTAGATCCTCCACAGCGCTCGGTGTGCCTTTGCGTCGATGGAGGGGGATAGACTGTCGAACAAGCTCCCTACGCTGCTCAAGCGGCAATGTAGGGTCGTAGTAGTCTACATGGAACTGCCAAGCCAATTCGTCCGTTTCTTCGTCCGTCCAGTCGCTTCGCCCGAACAAATTAACCTTCTGGATTTTTGCGGTTAACTCGTCCATCTTTACATCAAGCGCCATCGCTGCATCACGCACCTGCTTATCTGTCCGCAAGTTATCAGGTAGCAGGTCCAATAGGCTTAATTCTGAAAGCTTAATCATCGACCAGCCCTCCAAAAACCACCGTCGTAGTCCCTTCCTTGGCTACCTGACTTGAATTAAGCTCCAAGAATACAGGTGATCGAATTTCAAGTCGTGAAGCTCCGGCTGCAACAAGCATATGCGTTAGCTGAGATGGGTTTATGTCGCGCCCTAATTTTGACTTTTGCCACAGCTTGTATTCAGATGAAGCGACCTCTACGGCCTTTTGAATACTCGTTACGTCTGTCGCTCTCGATTTACGGATATAGTAAGTCAGATCAATATTGTAATCGACTGTTGTGGGCGATCTGACAGTCACTTTATCTGTAAGAGGCCGCCGCTTTCTGTCGTCCAACACCGCGAACACTTCGTCAAGAACGGTTTGTGTGGGGATGACCCCACCAGCAAGCAACACGGTAACCACCACCTGCATAGGACTCGGAGAATCCACATGTACGTCTGCTATTGATGCACTGGCAGTTTTGGCCCAATATTCATACGCACCATCTGGACCCGCTACACTAAACGATTCCGGGGCAATGTGAATCCGCTCGCGGTATGGGTCATTGTCCTCCACGGCAGCTCCGCCCGATGTTTCAGTAAGGTTGGTGACAGATGCCACGTATGGAAGTGGGTCAATTAACGTTGTGAGTTGGCCTGCAATGTATCCATTACCTTCTGTGCCAGACACATTACATTCGGCTGCAGCCGTGACCACAACATCACCGATCGGCACCGAAACGGCCTCCTTGGTAGAAAAATATATGGTCCCGTCCCCCTCAGTCGGACCTATACGGGTCCCTGCGGGGATAATTTGGACATTTGTCAGTGGAGTGGACAACGTGAACTGGATTAGGGTAATGGCATAATCGGCACCCAAACGCGGTGTTTCCACGAAGGCTCCCAAATGATCCAGTACAGCGCCGCGTGCATAACGGAGTAGTTGCCCCTTAGCGACCTGATTCAGCTTAACTTCTTGCTGTAGCATCTTGTATGCTATTGCATCAATGAAAATACGTAGCGGATCGGCTGGGGCAAGCTGCCTCTTTGCGATTGATTCATAAAGCGTAATAAGTGAATCCTGCATTGCCTTAACATCTGCTTGGACAAAATCAATATCCGGTAGTTCAGCCAGTGTAGTCATCTGCATTCACCTCCTGTTCGTCGAAGTAAATGACCGGAATTAACCGCCCATTGTCAGGATCATCCTGCGGATTAACAAACTGTATCTCCTGAATTAAAATCCTTGGTTCATACTCACCGACCAGCTCATAGATTTGCGATGTAATAAGTGCCTTGGAAACCTCTGTGGGTTCGTCCAAAGCAGCAGGATCAAATCCGAATTGCCGATTTAAAACAACCGATCCACGCCAAGCCGTTAACAGTGTAAATAGATTCTGTCGCAATTCTTCCTCTTTGTTGGCTGGTGCAAAATCAATCTGACGAGTACCGGATAACGTAAGGTTGTACTGGCTCATTTAACATACTCCTTTAGCGTAATGTTAATGGTCCCAGCTAACAGGTTCCCTCGGTTGTCTACGTAACTCCAAGCCTGCTCCAGACCCGTAACAACCCACAGACCAACGCCCAACTTTTTACCGCCGATTGTCAACGCTCCAGCCTTTCCCTTCCGATCCCATTCCACCAACTTCTCCATTTCTTTTCGCGGGTTAGTCCCATGCCACGCTGCGAAATACATGGTAAATGTCACGGTGTCCAGCCCCGGCCCTAAGAACTGGCTTTTGGGCTTTTTCAACATGATTTCATGGTCCGCCCATCGGCTGGCGGAGGAACGGGTAAGTTCCCGGAATGTACGTATGACCTCCGGCGTAACAACAAAAGCAATATTGCCGTAGCTCCCTATTTTAGCTGCCATAATTATTCACCTTCAATCGGTTCATTGAGTTCCTTTACCGATCCGACGACCGTTACATTACCACCGAACCGGACCGCTGGAGCATTTATATTTACGCTGCTGGCCTTAATCTCTACGGTTTGGGCTGTAATTTGCACGGAATCCGCTTGTATACTTACGGCCTTCGCTTGTACGTTCACAGCTCCGACCGCATTGACCTCTATGGAGCCTGTATTTTTATCAAAATACACGTAGCTGCCATCCTCGAAGTAGATACCACGCTGGGACTGATCGGCGGGCATATCATAGCTGCCATCATATAGCGCACCAAGACAGAAACCATCTGTCCGCCCGCCACCGCGAAAGACACACAGCACATTGTCGCCCGGCTCAGGCATCGCGTTTGATAGCCCCCAACCAGTCCCGGTTGTTAGAAGCGGCAGTTCCGGGGAAACCATGTCGGACATGTCTGGGAAGACTACCCGGACCATTCCTGTGTCCGTATCTACGCTGGAAACAACGCCGATCCTTACTAATTCATCTGCAGCCATGTCACCACCCCAAAACTTTCCTAATTTCCAGATTGGTCGTATAGCCCGACCCACCAACTGCATGAGTGGCGGAAACGATAATGTACTTACCGTCAAACCTGCCAAAGCCTTTTATAGTGATGGTCATCCCAGCAGCAAGGCCCACATTACCCATAAGAGACAATGTAGCTTTACCAGCCTCTTTATTCTTTTCGCGCAGGCTCTTACGGGCCGCGTTAATTGCCTCAGCCTGTGAACCAACGCTCTGAGACACCTTTAAGATTGGTCCATCTTTCGGAGCGCCAGGCGGACGATAAATAACCTTAATAGGCTTTGGCTGCTCGGATTTCTCTTTCTTCTTTTTTGAATCCTTAGAAGTTGATTCAGCAACAGCTTTTGTTGTACTCTTATCATCTTTTTTCTTAGACGTGCTCTTTTTTGCGGCAGGCTGATAACTGACCTCGCAACCTGCATATGCCACGTCCTGAGTAGAGAATGTAAAACCATAGCTGATAATATCCGAAACCCCGCGTTCTATGGTCAGCGCTGGCGGTTTTTGCTCATAAACGTATTCGTCAAAGAGGACAAGCTTTTTGCCCGTTACCTTTAAGGCGATGCCTTCCTGTTTACACAGATCATTGAGGAACGACAAATCAGACACATCGGTCTGATCCTGGCGGTCGTATTTCGGATTGTTATGGGCCTCATACATCAAAGAGAAACCCGCACGCTTGGCAATTTCAGCAGCAATAGACTTGAGCGTCACAGACTCCCAAGCCTTCGTTTTTTTCTCCTGACGCACGTTAGTAGTAACAGGAAGAGACACTGCTTTAATGCTGACCGTATCGGGTGGCCCGGCAAAGTCGATTGAATCGACCTCAAACGTGCCACAATTGAGCCGCTTAATCTCTCCAAGCTTATCCCACCCGATTGTCTTTATATATGCAACTATCCTATCTCCCGCGCTTGGCGACCAAGGGCCTGACCATTTACGTGCCTTATCTTCAAGGTTAATTTGCAAATCGTCCAACGTGCCCGGCTCTGCATCGGTATAAGTAAAATCCAATAAGTAATCGGACAACTCTTTGGTGATGTCCTTGCCGTTGTAGTTAACAACAACTTGGGCACGTCTTGCGTTAATGATATCGTCCATGCTCACACCTTCCACGGAGGCAAGTCAGAGGCGGTTTCTTCAACCACAGAAACGTCCGGCAGTTGCAGAACTGTCCCGGCAGAAAAAACAGAAACGTCGATGTAGTCCAGATTCAAATTCATGATCTGTATCATCAACGTTTCATCGCCAAACACCTTATAAGCAATCATGTCCCAGGTATCGCCCTGGATCGTGGTATATTTCGTCATAGGCTTGTCCTCGCATCTTGACGCTTCATTTGCTTGTACTGCTGACGGAAAGAAGGTTCTGCAGCTTTGACCGCCTGCGTCACTACTTCTTTATCCGCGTTCCCTTGGATTACAATATTAAAGTTAAGATTCAGATTGTCACCGTTTCCGCCTGGGTTGTAGCCCATGAGTCTATTGGTTTTTTCCAGTAGATTCATGGATCTAGGCTTGTTGTTGATCGGAATTGCGGCTTCCCAGCCAGCCTCACCCATAATGGACGGACGGTTGGTAATATCTCCATCCGCAAGCATTGGAATTTCGGGTATGCCTAAACTTCCTATTGTCTCGCCTCCGAGTAAATCGGGCATAGTGAAACTAAAGCTGTTTACTTTCTGGATGGCTGAATTGATAATTGCGATGACATTGTTAAATGCCGCTTTCACGGCTCCCGTGATACCTTCCCAAATGCCCACCGCAACCTCTTTTATACCTTGCCATGCTAGATCCCAGTTACCCGTGAAAACACCTGTCAAAAAGTCAATCACACCGCCCAGTACATCAATAATTCCACCTATAACAGGCTTGAGAATGTTGATAGCACCAGTTACAGCAGTGGTGATAACGGGCCATGCCCATTTAAATATACTGACCAATCTATCAATTACAGGCGCAATACCTGTGTTGTATATTGCCATAATCAGACCACCGACCTTGCTAAACAGAGCTCCTATTTTAGGCAACCATGCAGCCAGTACAGAACTGACCTGAGGCAACAAAGTTTTCGTCAAATATCCAAAAACTGACGTAAACACAGGTCCAAGCTTGGAAGAAATAGAAGAAGATAGTTTCATAACCAAAGGGATTATCGCATTGAACGCTTGCTTACCAACCTTCATAAGTGGAACAAGCAGAGAAGCAACAGAATGCAATGCTGGGCCGATCCCGGTGACGATAGATTCTATTACAGGCGTGATAGATTTGCGAAGATCACTCAATCTGTCTACAATCTCTCTAAAATCCAAACCAGCCCCAAATGTGAAAGCTTCTTTAAAATATCCTTTAATATCGCCCATGATTGGCTTGAGACTTGCAACAAACACTTCCGCCTTGCCTCGTATATTATCGAATATATCAACCGCACTATTTGATATTTGAATAGCCTGATCCGGGCTGAATCCAATGGACTGCAAACCTTTATTGATTTGTTGTACTCCTGATATATCACCAGTACCAATTGTGATGTTGTAAGCTACATCACCTAATCCTTTAAGAATATCAACATAGGGCTTTAATCTGGACAATCGATCATTTATATCGGTAATAGCACCGGATAGCTTGTAGGCATTCTCCTCACTCAGTCCTATTTCCCTACCGATATTGCTTATTCCGACCGCAGCAGTATAATATCCTGTACTATCCCATGTATTTTGAAGTAACTGTCCAGTCTTCATAATGATTTTACTAACCCAACTCAAACTGGTTCCTACGCTTGAAAAAAATTTGTTAATCATCGGTCCTGTTTGATTAAACCAGTTACTAAATTTGTTGAAGGCTGGCAGCAGCAAGTTAGAAACAGGAATAATGATCGACGTTAATAACTGCCGACCAATGCCCTTGAAGGCATCGCCCATGCTGCTATATTTTATTTTCGCCATCTCGTCAATCGTGTTTTTTGTCTTATCGAACTGCTTTTTAACATTGCCATAAGACTTGATTACGCGAGCTTCCAAATCTTCGGCTTGGGTACCAAACAACTGCACAGAAACAGCATTCTTCAAAACCGGGTCCTTCACAGCTTCAATAGCCTTCACGGTTTTCAGGAATGCTTCCTGTGCGGTCTTACCGCCTTTGGCGAATGCTGCTGTCATTTCTTTACCGCCGAGCCCGATGGATTTGTATGCCTCTAATGATGATTTAGATCCGTCTTTTGTACGGATACCAAATTCCTTAATACCGTCACCGACTTTATCACATACTGTTCAGCAAGGCTCGCTACGCCTTACCCGCCACTAAAGGCAGCTGCATGTTTCCATGCAGATCAGACTATATCAAGAACTCCTAAGAGTCCCCTCCCATTTCCACGCGCTTGCGTGTACTCGGTTTCTCACCGATAGTCGTTGCACGTTCCCGTATATCACGGTCTTCGCTCATGATTTCCCTCGTCTCAACGTTAGGGTTTCCCATGAATTAGAGAGGTTTCGGTATGGCGTCGCCGCCATAAAGCCCTAATAAAAAGGTTAAAGGCCCCGGCATCCAGACCTGCAGAAAAAATATCGAACATACCTTCTGCGCTGAATCCTAATTTTGCAAAGTAGGCCGAATATTCATTGGCGCTGTCCAACAATTCGCCGGACTTGTCCAGCCCCTTCTGTGCGCCCTGTGCAAGCAGATTGTAAGCCTGCTCCGATGTGATACCAAAGTTTTTCATCATGGTATCGACGGTCTTAATAGACTCATCAACATCCAGATTTTCGAAGGTGTCTCGAAGGACAATCGCGCCTCGTGCTGATTTTTCTAGTTCAGGCCCGGTTTGCTTCAAGACGTTTTTCGCCTTACCGACGACAAGCGCTAGATCGTTCCAATCCTCACCTAGCTTCTGATTGTACAGATTCTTGGCAATGTCTTTCATGCCCTTCATTTGGGCCTCTGTCTGCCCTGTGCTGGCCTGAATTTGAAGCATGGCCTTCTGGTATTCGTCCGCATATTTAAACGCAAAAAAGCCGCCCGCAGCCACGGCAGCTCCCGCCATCATCCCAGCTCCACCAGCGGCAAGTAATGTACCGCCGCCCCCTGAATCATCTCCGCCAGATCCACCGCCACCACCGCCCGAAGGACCGTTAATGCGTTGGATATCTCTCATTCGCTTCTCTAATTCTTTAATCTGCCTTACATACGCTTCAATGTCGTTTCCGAATTGGTTTGAAGGCATGCGAATGCGGGCTATGTCTGCAAGAAGCTTCTTCATCTCTCGCAGATCTGGAATAACAATTTTCAATTCGCTAATCATGTTCTGGAAAACGTCTTTGGGGCCGTTTATTCGCTTGATATCTTTAAATTCATTTTCCAGTTTTTTAAGATCTTCTCGGATATCTTTGACGATATCACCTGTGATCCGCATAGATTGAATGACTCGTATTTGCGCCTCGACTGCTCTTGCGTCTGCCATCATCGGTTCGAATACTTTCGCGCCTATCCTCAAATGTCCAAGAGCCTTGAGCTTGTGTTCAAGCCCCTGCACATTAACCTCTAGCGCACGGGTTATGTCTCCCGACAAGCGCATGGACTGGAGCCGTGTAAGCTCCGTCTTCACGTCCCTGATATCATCTTTGAGAGGCTTAAAGACGTTTTCCCCAACCCGGTTGGCATTAACGCTTTGCAGCTTAGTATTTAACTGCCCAACTTCTTGCTGCAAATTGGTAATCGCTCCAGTAGGCATCTGGATATTTTTCAGTTCTTTAAAGCTATTTTCAAGACCATTTACTTTTTGAATCGCCTTATCAAACGCACCAAAGAAGCTCTGGTCCAAATTAGCCGCGAGCTTCATCGCCACATCATATTCGCGTCCCACTATCTCACCGCCCTCTCTTTCGGGCCTTTTCAACTTCCTCTAGCGCCTTCTCTTTTTTAATTGCATAAGCAGAAAAAGCGTCCTGCCATTTAGACAGGTCGCTTATCGGTTGATCCAACCAAAAATCAATGCTGTTTCTGGTTTCTATTGATAAAGTCAGTACAATTTCCCGGATATCAGATGCAACATCTTCACTTGCATCTATAGCAGCAAAAAATTCTGAGCCATAACAGTCACTTTAGAAAAATAGTTGCCCGGAAGTTCGAGAATCAACTCCATCGGAACACTTGCAGCCTCAGCACATACAGCAGCTTGCAATTCCATACTAATTGCCTTGACAGGAGTTTTCATATCATCAAGATCCAATCTTTTAGTAAGTGCAATCATCTTACGACCATTGATTTTATTAAAATCAAATTTCAATTCCGTATATTTTTCGCCTTCAAAGTCCCAAGGTTTATCGAATTTAAGCGTATATTGTGAAGTATCTTCTACCTTCTCCACTGGTTTCAATTCTGCCTCTTTAGCGATATTAGTCATGTTATAATCCTCCATATTTTAATCCGGGTCAACGCCCGGAAATGATTAATTCCCAAGCGCCTGACGGATTTTTGCGTAGTAATCGACACCATTGATAACACAAACAGAGTTGTATTTATCAATTTCCACCTTGACCGCTCCATTAAGTGTGATCTTGATATAGGTCACTTCAAATTCCACAGAATTGTCGGACGTCGCTCCTGGTTCCAAGCTGCCCAAAGACATTGTTTTGGGATTACCGCGAAATGATACCTTGTACGGTACAACATCCAACTGCCCGGTTAAACGGTTCTGCACCTGGA
Organism: Paenibacillus sp. FSL P2-0322; assembly: GCF_037975315.1. NCBI lineage: Bacteria > Bacillati > Bacillota > Bacilli > Caryophanales > Paenibacillaceae > Paenibacillus > Paenibacillus sp. FSL P2-0322. The sequence goes on from NZ_CP150243.1 coordinate 3,796,405, forward strand.
TAGCTGCCCGTAAATCTATGGCGTGGATCTCTTGAGCAAAAAGGGAATAATAACTTTCTTCGTGAGTCCTGAAATTCAGGGTAGTAGACATGGCATCGAATTGGGCCATAGTCGGAGTATTGACAGTACCGTTAATACCCCCGCCTGTCACGTCCTCAGCTAGTAATGTGATTTCGGGAAGGTCTACGGTTGTAGTCCCCAAATACTCCGAACCATTACGGTAAGCCTCATATTGTATCGTCCGTTGACTGATCTGCTCTTTAGCCAATGTTCAAACCTCCTTTAAGCTGCGAACAACGATGCAAAGTAAGAAGCATCGTATTCCAGTACAAAATCAATATCCTGACCCGGAGACGGCGGCGTGATGTACACATGAAATTTCATTTTGCCATCAATCAGATTTTCTATTGGGTTTTCCGAAGCGTTAAATTCAACACGTCCACCCAGCAAGTAACCTGCAGCTACCAGACCATTGATCCAGACGTTCACTGAATCAGTGATTGCCTCGATCATCTTCTTATTGGTTGGATCATCAAGGTACTTCCAGTAGGTTAGAGTCAGCGTATTACCAATCCAGTTGAACATACGGCGTACCGGTATAAAGCTAGATTGCGGGTCTTTAGCATCCGGGTAAACTCCTGTCCGGTTACCCCACACTACAAACCCTTCGACAAAATTGAGTGCTGTTACGATCCCTTGCGCATTAAGATACTGCGCTTGCTGTGGACCAAGTAAAAAATCACGATCTGTCAAAGCAGTACCGTCAATATTCGCGTTTGTATTCGACGGAGAAGTCGAAGGAATGCCGCCATTATCAACGTCAGATTTAACGGTTGCTGCAGCCACAACCGTAGACATGTGGTATTCCGAACCGTCCTTGGTAGCCAGCGGATAGGTGTTAATCTGCTGTGGGTCCGTATAAGCATTGTCCTTCTTCCACTTCGCAATCTCGGTATATACAACGTTGGATGGCAGATCTGTGAGGGCCGTTGCTTTAAAGTGCCCACCGTTAAGCGAGTTGGCTTTTGCAACCATAATCGCACCGACCACAGGATTATGTGAAAACCCCGGTGCAGCAATTAGACCGGGAACAATTCGGAACAGCGGGAAAATTTGATCCAGCAATTCCAGCCCCGTAGCAATACCTGTGTCAACATCCATACCGCCGATAATATCCGCAGATGTAACTTTGCTTTGGTCCAGTTTGCTGTAACCAACTTTGACCTTTGCACCAGATGCCAACGCGCCGGAAGCGATACGAGATACCACCAAATGACCAGCTTCGTTAAAGGAAAGAGCGTAATCGGTGCCTAGTATATATGTGGTCGCCCCATCATCAGATGTGACCAGCACAGAAGTTTTAATGATCCCCTGCACCGCAACCGTAAGCGTGCCATTAACCAACGTATAAGAAGCCGCCGTGACTGAGGTTGCATGCTTCACAGGGTCCAGAACGTTAATAAAAACGACTGGCGATTGTTTCGAAATTTTAAAATGGAAATGCATGAATTCAGAAAGGGTAAAATCATCCCAGTCGTCCGAATATCCGAACGCAGCAACCGCGTCAGCCCACGATTCGCACAGAATCGGCTTATTTACTGGTGTAGCATCAAGCGTACTAAGGTTGATCGGAGCTGTACCGAATACAACAGGCAATGTGACATTGAGCCGCACAGGGGTTATGACAGATGCGGGCTGTTCAGTGATAAATACACCATGACGTTCAGCCACTTAAATTCCTCCTTTTTGGATCGCCTCAACCACAGCGGCATAAGCAATGTTATGAGTAGTTCCCGGCTGGTCCATCGCCACTTTAGCGGCTGCCAGATTAGTAACCGGGACAAACAGTTCCGTGATGGCAGGGACTTTGTCTGAAATGTCACTTAGATATGCCGGGAACCCACCCAGTGAAATGAAATACTTCGCCAGTCTTCCACCCGGAAGATTGGGACCAATGTAAATCAGTTGTTCGCGCTCGGTTGTTTGGACCGGCTGAACAGGAACTACAGACGAACCGTCTTTCTTATCTTTTACAGGCGGCTTTTCCGCCTGTTTAACGTCTTGAATTTCTGTTTTTTCAGTAGTCAATCTGAACACCCTCTCTTATTGCAGGAATGATCCAACTCATGTCCACATAGCCGAAAAAGTAAGGGTACATATCTTCTTCCTCGAAAAGTGAACATGTGAGCTGAGGTTCCAAAATAAATTGCTTGTCCAACGTTCGGTTGGAAAGAAAGTGCTGTCTGATACGCTGTGTGATATTAAGGACAGTATCTTCACCGCGCATGTCCAGCCCTTCATCAATGATTCCAACGCTCAACATAATGGCGCACGTTGAGTTTTCGGTGTCCGAAACATCGACAACATCACCCACACGAACAAGAATGAACGGGTAATGATCGTCATCATCTTCTTGGCTTTTTGCAGGCAGGTTCTGCGCGTAAATGTTTAGTTTGGACAACTCACCACGTGCATTCAGATATGTTGAGTCAGCAAAAAGACGCTCCAGTTCTTTGACCAAAGCGTCTCTAAGCATAAATGGGGTCATGGTTTCAACTCCCTATCCAGTTCGTGCATAATACGTTCCTCGAAGGTTTCTCGGGCTTTCTGCTCAACAGGAGTACGCACTTTTTGCTGATTGAACATTTCTGGAGCTGGAGGACCGTACAGACGGCGAATAGGCAGCCTCTTCTTTCCTTCACGGACGAATATCTTTACTCCGTTTTTGTCTGCCACAAACGCGCCCTTGATCCCCTTTACCGCTCCCCCTTTTTTAACAGCCGCCTTCAAAACTTTAGGCCGCTTTCCCGTTGCTCGTTTCGGATTGAACTTGTATTTATCCAGTCCAGTTCCCCGGCTGGTCGAACGCACTACGCTTGAAGTAGATGAAGCGCTGGCCTTGGTGGTTGACAATGTTTTATTTACATCGCCTGATTTGATCACATATTCCTTTGCGATTTCTTTTTTTACATTGGTTCGTGCATTAGATGCAACACGGTTCATCGCTCGGGACACAGCCGTTTTAGCTTGAGCCTTGACCTTCTCGTAGCGCTTCTTCATCACCGCAAGCTCTTTGACATCGACGCGAATCATGAGCCTTTACGCCCCAACGTGATAGTAACCATATTTTCATCATCTTGGATATCTGTGACCGTATAGGTACGTTCGTCGAATCTGATTTTGCTCTGCAGCACAGGTAACCTGCCAAAGTTCAGCAGGAAGTCGGCACGCTGGGCATAAAACAAAAGATCGGCATCGTAAACGCCATCTGTTGGATTCGAGGCGCTACTTTTCCGATCTCTCAGTTCATCATCATCAACAATAACCAACATTTTGACAGGCGGTTCAGATGTGGCAGGCAGTCCGTTTTTCGGCGGACTCATAAAGGCGATTTCATGCCAGTCGGCAAACTCACGTTCATTCAAGAAAACGGACTTCACATCCCGCTCGATCTGATCCTTAAAACTGAACGGTTTTATCAATTCAGTTTGAATATCGCTCATGACGCGCCTCCTAACCCCTTATTCCGCAGGCTTGGCGGTATTCTTCTTGTCATCCTCTACCATTCCAAGATCAATCAGTCGTTGAATCGCCTCTTTGCCAATACTAACAGGGACCTCTTCACCAATTTTGTAATTCTTATCGTTGTGACGGATATTCCACGTTGCTATATGTGCCATCTCTGTTTTCCTCCTTTTTAGTTAAGAACCTTAGCTACATACCATCCGTCCACATTTTGCGGAACGACGATAGGACGGGCCAACATTTGCAAGTAACGAGCTGCAGGTTCTTTAGTAGTCCATGATTGCGGCGTTACCTTTGCCTTGACATACTGGAACTGACCGTCATCCCCCATGATCAAGTTAGCTCCATAGTTAAACTCAAACGGTTTTCCGTCTGGCAGTAACGCAAGTGTTCCAGCAGGAATGTAATCCTGCTCTTCACCTTCTTCGTCGGTGTATGAATTGGTGTAGGACCAGATATGAATAGCAGCCTGACGCAAATAACCATGATATACAACGCCCTCTGGCAGAATGTCTTGGTTCAAATTACCGACATCAAGGGTTTCTTTTTCTGCTTTGATCATTGCAAGCAAAGTAGGATGACTAGTAATTGCAGATCCAACTTCAAAAGTGGTCAACACCCTACGCATGGTCAAGCCACTTTTTCGCATGACCTTCATTTTCTTCTCTGTGAGATAAGCAACAACATCAAAAGTTGGGTCCGAGAAGTCTTTTCCTGAAAGAACTTCCTTGTTGGTAAAATCCCAATCCAATTCCTGATTCACACCTTCACCGATTTGCGTTGTCTTGCCCGTAAACATGGTTTCGGACAACTGTTGAATCTTTCGGCGGTCGATTGTGCTTAACAATTCAGCCGTGTCTTCGATCAGGAGTTTCTGCGCCCGAACATCCGGAGAATCCGGGTTATACAAAGTCTCTCCAGCACGTCTTACTTTAAGATCGTTCCGAGTGATGACACGCATAGGTTTAACTAGCGCAGGCTTGTACTGTTTGGCTGTAAATCCAGTGCGCAGTACAACCTTACCTGGCATCAATTCATTGACATAAGGAGCCAGCGGACGGTGACCTTTTTTAGTCTGGATTTCAATTTCATCGGAGTCGAACGTTTCCCCTTCGGATGCGTATGTGTCCAGTAGGTAATAAGAATCCTGTGGAAATGATTCGACTACACGGAATAACTGCGGAAATGCGTAAATATCTTTTGCCATAATGTATTAATCCTCCCTATTTAACTACTCGTTTTGTGATAAGACCGATGTTACGCATGGCGACTTCGTGTTTTGCAACTGTATCAGTGCCGCCGAACTTGAGAGCATCACGATTAAACTCACCAGATGTGTAAGCCACGGCCCGAGCATCCTTGGTTGTAGCGTCGACCTCTTCGTCTGCCAAGATGCAGTATGGATTCTCAATACCGCCCGTCTTACTCGAATCTACTGGCACAGTGATCGGTGTTCCTGCGTACGGATCTGTTTCAGCGAGTTGGCTTTCTCTGCCCAAGACAGTACCACGTTTAACCACTCCAGACCCCGCTTTGACGATAATTGCAATGACCGTTTTCGGTTCGACTCCACCTGCGTACAGATTGTCATACGGCTGGCTTTCATAAGCTGGCATTATTTACGACCTCCCTTTTTGTTTTGGAGCTGCTTTGCATACTCAATCATGTTGTTGACGGCTTGTTCGTTTTCAGCGTCATCATTTGATGCACCGACAGTGATTACAGGCGCTTCTGGGGATACATTTTTCACACCGCTGTCGTCCGAATCTTGTTGGCGTTGCGTCCCCTCTTGGCCCACACGCGTAATTGATGCTTGAACGATTTTCATAGCCACATCACCGGCGGTTTCGCCATTTGTGATGGCATCTTTAATAAAAGGCTTGGCTCCAGGGGCGCCCTCCATATTTGTCAGTGCGCTAATACGGCTGCGTTCGGCTGTAGTAGCCAGACTGACCACCTCGTTGTACAAGTCTGGGTGCTCGTTTTTCAGTTGGTTTAAATCCATCGGTTTGTTTTCTCCCTTCATTTGGCTTATCTGATTTTTCAGTCTTTCTGCTGTTAATCCAGTAGGTGCGCCACCTCTATTCGTGTTGACGCTGGCTAATGGAGTCTTGGCGTTCAGGTCAATAATACCTTCTGGTCCTCCGTCACCAAGAGCTGGAGACTGTGAGATGAACCCGCCTTTAGAAAGGAACTCGTTGCGTATTTTGTTAATGACTTCTTCGGGTATAACCTGACCTCCAGCGGCGCTATTCGTCGTTTGTGGGACCGTCTCAGAAAACATGATCTCATCAACGAACCCTAATTCCTTCGCCTTCACCGCGTCCATCCAAGTTTCCTGATCCATCAGGCCAAGCAATTCCTCTCGACTCATGCCCGTTTTGTTGACATAAGCGTTGGCAATAGAATCATCAACAGACTTGAGCATGGTTGCCGTATCATTCATGTCATTGCGGTCACCCCATGCGGATGTAGATGAATTATGGATCATCATCTGCCCAGCAGGAGACATGAGGACCTTCTTGCCCCCCATAGCGATAACAGAAGCGGCAGAGGCGGCAAAAACAACCTTAACCGTGGAGTTTCCGTGGTAATCTCGGAGAGATGTGTAGATTTCTGCGCCGGAATAAACATCACCCCCGCCTGAAATAATTGTAATTTCAACATCTTCGCCGTTTGCTTCATCCAAAAAATCCGAAACAGCAGCAGGGTTAATGGTTGCAATGCCGAACCAGTCATAAATCCAAACCACGCTTTGACTCACAACAGTTCCGTTAAGTTTGAGCTTCTTCGCCATCTTTTTCTTCACCCCCTTCCTCATCGTCGTTGTCTTCGTCGCCCTCATCAGACGGTTCAGATGGCATAACTGGAACTGGTGCAGCTCCTTCGGTCAGTCCCAGTTCCTTGAGTCGTGCTTTCTCATACGCACGCTGTTGAATGTTTTGTTCCCATGATCCGCCGTTCAGCTCGACCGTTTCCTTTGTGGCTGTACTTAAATTGTTCTCAATCCGGGTAACAGCAGCGCCTACTTCCTTGGTTGGATCAAGTAAACCCTGACTTGGTCCATGCCATTCAGCCCGTGTGTAGGCAGCAAAAATAGCCGGGTCATCAAAGATGCCAGGCGCGTTTATTCTACCTTTGGTTACAGCCTCAACAAACCATTCTTCATAAATAGGCTGGCAGAGCGTTTTAGCCAGCCAGGAACGGCGCATGCGGTACATTTTCCAAGCTTCCAATAGTGCTCCACGGCTCGCTGAGTATGAAGATGTGAATTGCTTGGTCAGTATTTCATATGGCAGTTCAAGAGCTGCTGCAATCTGTTTCAGCAGCGCCCTGACGAAAGCCTCGTAGTTCGGATTCGGCCTTGATGGGTCAGCGAACTGAACGTCCTCACCAGGGTCCAGATAAACAATTGCACCGCGACCCATTTTTATATTGTCGCCGCCTGTTCCCGGTATAGGTTCTTGATACTGATTGTCAGTTTCCGGTTCATTCATACCATACGGATCTTGCCCATCGTCTCCTGGAGTTTTTACAAACACGGTGTACATTGACGTTATAACAGCAGCCATCAATTCCGCCTCTGTATACTGGTTGAGGAGTTTTAAAGATTCAATAATAGGCGCAATAATCGGTATGCCCCGGCGTTGCCCTGGTCGCTCCGCTTCAAAAAGATGGATTACATTCAATCGCCCCGTCTGCTTGCCATACTTCTCGACCCGGACCCATTCCCTTTCACTTGTCAGGTCAAACCTACTGCTACCCGGATGACGGTTGCTGAAATAGTACGCAACCACCATACCGTCTGCGTCAACCTCAACGCCAGATTGGACCCGATCCAAATCGTCCAATTGCACATTAAAAGGAGTATCACAACGGTCAGCTTCAACTAGGTTGATTCTGAGGTCATAAACCGCATGATCTCTCGGCAGCATTGGCAACAAAGCGAATACGTCCCCGCTCATGAGGGTTGACAAGAAAGCTAGGGCTTGCAACTCGTAAAAATCATTGAGCCCTGCCGCATCGCATTTGCTTGTTTCAGCCCACAATGCCCATTCCCTGTGTATGCTCGCCCTCAAGTCTTCGCTTTCCTGATCGCTGAGTTTTAGAAATTTGGAATCAAAGGCAGGGTTGAGGCGTAAGCCAGTACCAACGATGTTCGTTCGCAAACCCTTGTGAGCTGCTGCAACAACGTCAGATCCCATGTGTAAGTCTCTGGCCCGGGCTCTAAGCTCGTTAATATTCTCATGAATATCTGCATCAGCGTCACCAACTGGCGTTTGCCACATGACCATTGACGATTTTGTGCGGCTAGCTCCATGCCTGCCGTATCCTTTTCCACCAAATGACTCTTTGTAGCTATTAATAACTGCCTGAGCTGCTTCATGCCTTGCAACATCCAGGCGGGACGCCTCTCTTTTAGCCGCAATTCCCGGAGCCACAAAGTTTAGAGTCTTGTCCAGCCAGTTCATCGGTCAAACGGGGTGATTCCTCTTACTTTGCTTCTGCGTTTCACTCCCGGATTCTCCAAATCGTCAACGATGCGACCATAATATCTCTTGCGTTCCAATACCACGTTCATGTCTGTCCGTGTCATAGACCGACCAGCGATGGTGTATGATTTTCCTGTAGCGAGTGCCGCCTCAGCGTCACACCAAAGCTTGTACATCATTTGAGCCTCGGCTAAAGTCATTTTTGGCATATCCCCTGTTCACCTCCTTCACATAATTTACAAGCTGCTAGAAACATTCCTTTTCTTCTTCCGCTGTTGTGGCCTTACCGGACCAGTAACCACGCTTCCCGGCTCAGGTAACGGCAGGTCAAAGTTCGGATTCATCATTTCAATTGCTGCACGGTTATAAACAGCAAGGTCAAGGGCTTCATTCCGCGCCCTGGTCTGAACCCAAACGGTATAAGGAATCCCGTTTTTGTAGCGGGTGACCAATTGCTCTGCCGTCAACTGTTTGAAATATTCTTCGTCATATACGAACGGGTCCGGGTTATCTGGATTCGGAAGTGGAAACCGACATGACCCAGGCTTTCCAGGTTCGATTGTAAGCGACGAAAATACCTTAGCCTTACCTTCGGCTACCCCAAGCCGGATAACCGTAGCACGGTGGACGTTGTTGTCTGTGGTGCCATTCAGAAGTGGCGTATGTGTACCGTCGCCGCTGTCCTCACCTTTAATCGCGTATATACCGCGTGAGGCACGAGGTTTGCACCACTTATAAACCTCGCGTGTGAAGTGTCCACCTGAGTCCATCAATGTTCGACGTATGCGAAACTTCCTGCCCGCTGCATCCTGCCATGTCCGGGACAGAAATTCGTCCAGATCATCCCAAACGTCCTGCAATTTCAGGTCACCATATACCCGGTGATACTGTATTCTCCAGCTAGAATAATCTTTTCCCCAGCCAATGACGTCAATTTCGAACCGATTGTCCTGCGTGTCCACCGCCGCAGTGAGGAATTTCACGCCCTCTGGAACCCGATGCATGTACATTTCACGGCGATTCAGGAGCAATTCATGTTCGACTTTTTCTCCTTCTTCCTCCCATGTCTCAGCCATCTTCGTGTTGAAAAAAGTTTTAAGGAGCTGCGGACCACCACGATGAGCCTTTTTGAAGTCGTTAACGATCTTCTTCCAGGTAATGTTGATCGTTCCCGCCAAGCTGTTCAAATGGAATCCGCGCGTGGTTGGGTGTTGTTTGCGAGCAACCCACTTGCCACGGTTCGCATAGTCCCGTTTCCACTCATGTTCCTCATGCATCGCGCCGCATTCTTTGCATACGTGATGTACAGACGTGCAGCTTGACGTTTCCTCGTCATACTTGAACTTGATCTGTTGCCATTTGAACGGCTGGTAAGCTTCGCATGAGGGGCAAGGCACACACCATTCTTCCATAGTGCTATCGTTGTAAAGTGTTTCGATCCGTGACGCGCCCTTGATGGTCGGGGTAGATACAAACACAAGCTTTTTGTTGTAGAACGTCTCAGTACGGGCAGTCACTAGGGAAACCGGGTCCCCCTCCTTACCTGCCGACACCGGGAAACGGTCGATTTCATCCGCGATGACCACTCGGATCGGCTTGGAAGCCAGGGAAGCGGGTGAATTCGCCCCTGCGATGTTGATCCTGCCGCCAGGATAGGACTTGTATAGGATTGTGTTCCGGCTATCTCGGCTTTTATCTTTTGTAATTAGCTTGGATAATTGCGGCGAATCCCGATACATCGGGGTCAAGCGGTCGTTGGAAAAGTCCTTCGCAACGGTTAAATCAGGCTGCACCACCATAATTGGAGCCGGATCATGGCCCGTAAAATAACCAATTGTATTGAGTTGGACAGCCGTTTTTCCGAGTTGAGCCCCCCACATCATAACGACCGACTCCACATTCTTGTCTGAAATGGCTTCCATCGGCACTTTCTGGAACGGAGAACGGCTTGTTTTCCAAGGTCCTTTCTCTGCCGAATCCTCGGGGGACAGAATCCGGTGTTCGTCTGCCCAATCTGCGATACTGATAGGTTCGGGAGGGGTAACCAGGCGTACGGCTTGTTGCAGGACCTTGAATGTCTGCCTGCGCTGCGCGTTCATTCTTTCTCCGCCAAAGGATCGTATTTACCAAGCTCGGTCAAAGCTTCATCAATCCTATTCTCAAGCAAGATTCTGATCGCTTTTTCATCCGTCATGTAAGCTAGTTCATTCGCAATCCTCGGCGGCAGTCCGCGCAGCCGTTCACGGAACGAAACAAGCAGCTCCCCCCAGGCATCCAGCACATCCCCCGTCGTATGCAGGTTGCCTCGCATCTTTTGCAGGTCCAGCATCGCCATTTCCTTTTTTATTTGCTCATGCGCCGCCTTTTCTTCTGCGAAACTTACCTTACCTTCCTCAGATGTCCCCGTCACATGCCGAATATATGCCTGAACGGAAGCAGCAAGGTCGTATTTTCCCCGACTTACCTGTGTAAGCACTCCATCTCGGGTTAATTGCCCGATCCATTGCTTGGTTTTGCCCACAATTGTTGCAAGTTCACTGGTCCCGACGATGCCCTCCGGCCTGTTCTCTCCTTTCCCCATATCTGACCACCTACTTTCCATTTATTCATCAAAATCACGGCACGCTATCAGACGCATTTTAAGCACCTTTTTAGCGGCGCATTAATAGAAGGGATAAATTATACAAGCACAATATAAAAAGCCCTCAGCAGGGATTACACGAAGCCTGCGGGGCTAAAAAAGGAAAGTGTTTTTCAAAATTAAAATCTGGACGTTTTTCGGGCTCATGCGCACCCGTACCCATTTTTAAGCTCCAGAAGGACCCGTTTTCCTCTCAGTCAGCCAAATTCGATTCACGCGCGCCCCTCCTCCTTTTTAATCTTTTAATCTTTAAATCTTTAAGACCTTGGTATAAAGGGTTAGGGCCAGCTTATGTTCATGTGCATCGAAGGAAGTGGTTGATGCACGAGTATTTTGACTGACTGTACATCCACCTTGTTGTCTTTAGCATACCGTTCCACCTTATCTGCTATCTCACGTTTTAATTGATCAAGGGGTATGTCATTCTTTAAATTAACATCCACTCTCAGTTCTCTGTTCTCCAATAGATTCATCTGTAAGTAGTAATTCTCTTCATGTTCCACAATCATCGTTATCATCCTTTCTGTTTTATGTATGAACAACAAATACACCGCCTTTTATGCAATGGGTCTTGTCCATTCAATAAAGCGGTGTATGTAATATATATATATTTCTTTAATTTTCTTTAAATCTTTCTTTAGAGGATGCGCTCTAATGAAGGAAAAGTTTCAGATAGTGTCATGGGTGTCACTATTAATAGTGTCATGGGTGTCACCAATATAGTGTCGTGGGTGTCACCATTAAGTATTAATTGTCTAGGGGGTGTATTATACCCCTCATATTTCACAGGAAACACAGTTAATCATTACTGCACATGGGATATAACTATATACTTACTAATGCGGTGTATATTCGTACACCTATGCAGTTAATATCATGGTCCTTCTATGATCTCCTCGTTGAATTTCAGAAGATTTTTGCGGCCCTCTTTCCCCTTCACCAAGAAACTCGTATCCACCAATGTTTGAATATCCCGTATAATCTGTCGGCGGCTACAACCAGTCAATTCCGACAGCTCAGTGAGCGACAGACTACAGTATTCACGATTCCAACCGTAGGTCCAGCGGCACACAGCTAAAACAATTTTCAATTGTGTTGCTGTTAACTCTGCTCCTAGGATGTAATCGTAACTCCGATTTGGGAAGCGTGTGAAGTGCTCCATATTATTCACATGCTTTTCTTATATTTTCACGGTGAATGACGTACCAATCACCATCAACAATTATCAATTCTCTTTCAACCAGACTGGAAATCAAATTACGGATCGTATCCAAACTCCAAAACGGAAATATTTCAACCCATTGCGCTTCTCGAACCACAACCCAGTGGCGACCATTTGAAAGGTTTGTTTTCATCGCAGCGTTATTGCTTTCCCAATCTATCAGGAACTGAATAAATATTGACTCTTCTAATCCGATTGATACTGCAATAAGTATCTGAAACGAAAGTCCAAACTCTCGAAAATCAGGGCTGATTTCAATTGAACGTTCAACCTTGAACAAGTCGTCAAATTCCATGCCAAGAGCGGAACAAATCTTCTCGCAGAACTTAATCCCGGGATCTCTCTTCTGATTGCATACCTGGTTTAAATAAGACTGCGTTACCCCAGCCTCTTTGGCTAGGGCAGACTGAGACAACCCCCTCTTGGCAAGAATGCTGGAGAACTCGTTAACATCTTTAAATACTATTTTCATATCAATACCCCCATATCAATCTATATACTTATTATATACTACAAAATATATTAAGTAAATTGATATAGAGGTATTAATGATAGTTATTACGGTGCCAAGACACCCGCAGTACGTAACTTACCCAGCAAAGAATTAAAGTCTCCAACAAGACCAGCCACATCCGTAGCTGTGCTATTGGCCTGTGCTGCTGCCTGCTTCACTGTACCGTTTGCTGCTGTTGTAGCTGCACTAACAGGCGTGCCTGCTCCTATAGCTGTGCGAGCTGCAGCCGCGTCTGCCACTGTCATGAGTTGCTTACCTAGTGCGGTCGCTCCTGATATATCCGCAACTGCTGGAGTGTAGTTGCCTGCCTTGGCATCTGTAACTGCTGTACCAACCTTTAGATTCGATGTACCTGCGCCAATGGCTGTACGGGCCGCAGAAGCATCAGCTACTTTCAGGAGATTCTTACCAACGTCACTTGCGTCAGTAATGCTGTCTACTGTTACAGAACCACCGCCACCACCTGACAGTCCAGCCACAGGCAATGGGTTATTCTTGCCCACAAGTGACAGCTCGCCGTTCTCTCCTTCAATGTAAATGCCCTTGCCTAAAAAGCTCTTATAACCATCCAATTTGCTCAACTCCGCTTCTATGTTATTGGGATTTGATAGATACTGAAATGCTTTGTTCTTTTCAGTACCGATAATGCTCATTTCCTTCTTGGCCTCAACCAAGTGATTCACATCTACCACCAACTCCCGGATTTCTTCCACTTGCATGAGCGGTTCAAGAAACTCCGGTATATCTCCGACAAAGCTTCCATATTGAAATAACCCGCGCGATGGAATCGGCGGGCCAATGTAAATTAATATGCTTTCTTCTATTGTTAACACCTCCTTCCTGGTGGAATTAGGGCAAAGAAAAAAGCACCTTTTGGGGTGCTTTACCATCATTTATTGTTTTTTAGATGTTCATCGTACTTTTTTAATAAACTCACTGTCGCGTTTAAGGAGGCATTAACAGCAGTACTTAAAATACTTGTCATTAAAATACTCTGTTCGTTCTTATCTTTTTCAGCTTTTTTAAACGTCTCGTAACTATTCAGAAGCTGTTCTTTTATCTTACTATTAACTTCTTTGGAGACCTCTGTAACAGCCTTTTCAAAATCGAATTCCAAGTTCATCACCTCCCATTTCCATCTATTGGTAGATGGAAGAATGGATTTAATAATATAGGATTCAAGACAGCAGTCGCTTAGGAACATTTTATTCTCTGATAGAATCTTTATCCCTAATTAATTTTCTCAAGGTTTTCCTCTTCATATAAAATTTATTACCTATCGAGTCATATGCGTATAGTCGCCTTACATTAACATCAATAGATTCAAAATTTTCAAAAACAGCTTGATGCAGATCACCTGGTTCAAGTTTTTTAGGAAGGCCAGGAACGTTAATCAAGAAACGGCTCATACCATCGATTTTTTTTGTGAAATCGCCCCCAAAACCCGCTAGGTATACAGCTTTTGTCCCATAATTAACAAATTCATAATAAAGAACTTCATATGGATTATCATAGATATTTGTTGTGAATCCAAAAAAACCTGTGACTCTAATTTTACCCTTATCTCTAATTGTATTCACAACATTCCATATAAAAACTAAAGTAGAGATAAGGGCTGCATAGCCAGCAATAATTAATGTAATGATATCTTTTTGAGTCATCCTGTCTTCTCCCTTGAAAAAACGCTGTTAAGCAAACTACAACTTTAACCAGTCTCGTACTTCCTTGAGACCTTTGTACGCTTTTGATAAGGGGCTATTATCTTCCAAATATTCAATACCTCTTAAAGTGATTTTGGAGGCATTTAACCAAACAATTCTGCCTCCTGCTATTGCAACGTTCGTTAGTAGTCCTTCATCCTTGATAATTTGAGCAATGTCAGCAAATTCATTTTGGGATAATCCATAATCATCTGCTTTTGGATCGTTGCCTTCCTGCACCTCTTTTAAAATACTGTAAATAACTTTTTTCCTATTCATGATCTCCCTCCTCATTACCATATAGCCTTCCTAAAGGAACACTTACTTTGAATAGTGAATAAGCACCTCGAAGGTTCTATCATTCGAGAAGTATTTAATATCATGAACCATCTCATCGGAAAGAGTTTGGAGAAAAGTATTTATTTCTTTCTCTAGCTCAGAGTAATTTCGGTTACAGAATATCTTTACTTGCGCCTTTTTACTCATAACATTCACCTCCCTTCGACACAACATTTCGACACATAGGAAGGATATTCCTTTTTATGCGCCGAAAGTATTAGTTCGAAAGGAGGTATGTCTTTTGTTGCAATGGATTGAGAACAATTTGAAAACTGCGATCATAGCCGCTATCGCCCTTGCTTTCATCATTTCTGCAGGAAACTATGTGCTGCAAAATGTCCCTACATTCACGAACAAACTGGGACCATCTTTTGAAATGATGGATTCCAAATAGCGCCCTGCGGACTTGAACCGCACATTTACCTTTAGGCGCTGTAAAGTCCCCGGAGCTGATCCGGGGATAAACACTACTGCAGCTCTTTGACTACCTTGGCAATATGAGCAGGAATCGTAAAACCTTCGCTTTCCGTCAATGAACCATCCGCATGCAGCTTGATAGCTAACTGGTCGTATTCACCCGTGCCTGTAGGGACAACAGGGTTGCCGTATGCGTGTGGACCTGCAAAGCTTACTACTTTACCAGTGGGGCTATATTTAAGGGCCTCAGCCTCGGTGTTAGCCACCTTAAAGATATTATCCGTACCAAGATACCCATAACCACCATTACGTACTGCGCTTGCTTCTGTACTCATTACAAAACACTTCCTTTTCTATTATTTTTGCGCACAAAAAAGAGCAGCGTATCTACGCCACTCTCTGTGCGTATACTCCTTCTTGGATTCGAACCAAGGACCGCGGCTGTATAAGAACCGAACTCTAACCACTGAGTTAAAGGAGCATATAAGGACGGTAATTATTTCACGGCGGTTACCGTCAATCGCTATAGTCCGTATTACGTACGGATCAAAATGCCGCCCTTATTTATGGGGTATTATGACCCACTTTACGGCTGTCTCGAATTTGTTGTAATTAGTTTCGATGTGGGCGAGGCGTGTATCGCGGCCTTGCGTCTGTTCCGCCACCACATCATGATATAAGCTTTGTTGGAATCCGGTACTTGCTTACGCGCCCGGCTGCGCTCCTGATCCACTCTTTAGCGGCTAGGATCACCGCCTGCATGAGGAATGCGCTCGTCAGGCGCACATTAGCAAGAATGGAGTAATGGAAATAGAAAGAGTAGCATACCCGCTTGTCCTACCCTTGCGGCTCTCTGTAGGTCTTATAGCAAGGGGCTAACTGGTGCCGCTCGTCTTACGCCTACCACCGTCAAACAGGTATATGTTTGTGTCGGGTGCTGCTCTCTCTTTGTTTTCCATGTTACTAATTTACCATGCGCAAAACCTAATAGATCACAATTATTTTCATTTTACGATCAATTTTCACGTAATTTTTTTTCAATTCAAAAGTTTGCGAGAATACTATTTCTTTGATAATGTAAAGATATGATTTATATATGTAAAATAAATATCTGGGATGGTGTTAAAATGGGCTTTTCGTACAAACCGCTTTGGAAGTTGTTAATTGAAAGGGATATGAACAAAGAGGATTTACGGCTTCAACTAGGGATATCTACTACAACAATGGCGAAAATGGGCAAAGATGAAAATATATCGTTTGAAGTGTTGAACAAGATATGTACGCATTTCGGCGTGCAGCCAAGCGATATAATCGAGCATAAGGCTGGTGAACAATAATGCCTGTATATAAGAATGATGAGACTGGAAAATGGGACTTCAAAGTAAACTACAAAGAGAATGGGAAGTACAAACAAAAGATGCGTCGTGGTTTCAGAACTCAAAAAGAAGCAAAAGCGGCGATGAGCGAAATGGAGAACGATCTAAACAAGGGTACTTTTATTGAACAGTCAAAGACACTCTACAAGGATTTCATGGAAAGTTTTTTAAACGATAAGAAGATGCATGTTAAGCGAGGCACTATGACTACATATAGCAGCATGATTAACAATCATATTCTGCCCGCACTTGGACACCTTACCATTAGCAGTATCACACCACGCCACATCCAAGACTTTTATAATGATTTGCATTCTAATGGGAAACTATCGGATGAAAACATTCAAAAGTGCCACACAATTATTAATGAATCCATGAAGAAAGCAGCTTCTTGGGAAATGATCAGCAAAAATCCTGTTTCGTTAGTTGAACGTCCTAAAGCTCGAAAAAAGGAAATGCAGGTATGGACCTTGGAACAGGCACATGCTTTCCTAGAAGCTTCAAAAGACGATATGTATTATATTGTGTTCCTTCTTGCTCTAACTACCGGAATGCGTAAGGGAGAGATATTAGGACTTCGCTGGAAGGACGTGGATTTCGATAAGAGAACTATATCAATTACTCAGATTATGAGTAGTGACGGTAAGGATTTTCAAGTTGGTGCTAAGACGATCTCGGGCAGCAGGTTAATCCGCGTGGATTCAGAAACAATGGAGGCTTTACGACTTCATAAAATACGCACCAATGAAAAGAAGATGAGTAACAAGCTTGTTTACACCGACCTTGGGTTAGTGGTGTCAACATCATTAGGTACTCCCGTATCTCCTCGAAACATTAGCCGCACTTTTGACAGAATAATAGCTAACTCAAAGTTGAAGAAAATAAGGTTCCACGATCTGCGACATTCACACGTTACCTTTCTTATAAAGAATAGAGAAACGCCTCAGGTTATTGCAGAACGAATGGGCTGGTCTGATACTCGCATGATCGACAATTACGCCCATATCTTGCCCGACATTCAGGAGGATACTGCTGACATGTTTGGACGATCATTTTACAAGAAAGCATGAATCATATTTTGATACGAATTTTGATACGAAAGTAGGTTCCTAGACATACTTAAACCTACTGAACATCTGTTCGTGCGAACACTATAAACCCTTTATTTCATTGGTTTTTTACCGTAACCTACCGAACGTTACTTATCAGGGTATGATCTTGACAGGGTAAGGGTCATGGGTTCGATCCCCATCCGTCCTATTCGTCAAAAGCCTTGATTCTCAAGGCTTTTTTTATTTGTCTAGAGATAAAGCGAGTTATCCTGAGAAAAGAAGATAGGTCATTGACTAAGATTTAGTCAATAACCTATTTTTTAATTAAAATCATACTTATAAGATAAAAAAGCCGCCCGGAAAAATAGGGTCGACTTTTCTGTATACTCAGATCATTTGCACTTTAACAGCACCACTTCTTCAACAAAGCCTTTCACCTTGATCCTTCTATTATATAGAGGAAAAAAAGCAGAACCATCAGCACAATACGTATAGAACTCTTAGATTACGATATAAACCGCCCCGCTCTCACTATCAATCTCCGTGGGGTAAGCAGTCACACATCCAGTATCCGGCTCTTGCACCCGGCCAGTGGAAAGGTCAACTTTCCAGTCATGGAGCGGACAATGGACCGCTGAGCCACATATCATTCCTTCGGATAACCGCCCCCCTTTGTGCGGACAACGATTCTCAAGCGCATGCACGCTGCCATCGCTCAGACGGAATACAGCTATCTCTGTATTATGAATGCGAACTGTCCTTGCTCCACGTCGGTCAATTTCGTTCAGATCAGCTATTCTGACTCTGTTGGTTGTCGTATTGGTCTCCATTTTGTCAGCCCCCTATTCCGTTACTGCCTTAAGTTCCGGCAACTGTACAAAATTTTTGCGCAGCTCTTCGTTGTGAATAATTTCGTGCCACGGATCAGTCGTCGTGCTTAACGTCTCTTCAATTCTGGTCACCAGTTGTTTCCTCGTCTCTGCATTCGCGAGTGCCTGTTTGACGGATTCAACTCCGACACGTTCCACCCAATGGGCTGTGCGTTCGTTCCAATTGGCCTGCTCGCGATAATACTGCAGATAGGCACCGGTCCATTCCATTACTTCATCCTCGGTTTTAACGGTACAAAGCAGTTCAGCTGCCCGAACCTTAATACCGCCGTTACCTCCAACGTAGATCCCCCAGCCACCGTCAATAGCAACGACGCCTAAATCCTTTATCGTCGCTTCAGCGCAGTTACGCGGGCAACCAGATACAGCCAGTTTGACTTTGGATGGCGCATTCAGCCGTTCAAATGCCTTTTCCAACCGAATGCCCATACCCATAGCATCCTGAGTGCCAAAGCGGCAAAAGGTGTTACCTACGCACGTCTTAACCGTTCGCAGCGTCTTTCCATAGGCATATCCAGACGGCATATCCAACTCGGCCCAGATCCCCGGCAAATCCTCCTTTTTCACACCAAGCAGGTCAAGACGTTGGCCACCCGTAAATTTAACCAGAGGCACATTGTATTTTTCTGCGACAGCAGCAATTTTCTTCAGGTCGGCAGGTGAAGTAACTCCTCCATAAATGCGGGGCACGACAGAATAGGTGCCATCTTTCTGTATATTGGCATGGTACCGTTCATTCGTGAATCTGGATTCCTTCTCATCCTCATAATCGATCGGCCATACCATACCTAGATAATAATTGAGGGCCGGACGACATTTCGTGCAACCTTCCGGTTCGTTCCATCCCAGCACATTCATCACTTCTTTAACGCTCTTCAATCCCATCTCTCGAATGCCATCAATGATCGCTTCCCGGTCAAGCGTCGTACAACTACAAATCCCCTCTTTCAGCGTTTCTCCGGCTTCTGCACCTGCGTATAGCTGTAAGAGTCCCTCCACTAATGGCTTGCAGCCGCCACATGATGCCGATGCCTTCGTACATGCCTTAATCTCCCCGACACTCCGGCAGCCAGCCGCAACCGCCTCTCCAATGTCACCCTTGGATACACCATTACATCCGCATACAATTTCGTCATCAGGCATCTGCTCCAGCATCATGGCGCCACTAGCTTCAGGTTGACCGGGATTGAAGCCAAGTAATAACTCTTTCTCTCGGCCAACCACCGACTCGCCACTTTTGATCAAAGAAAACAGCATGGCTCCGTCAGACGTATCCCCAAACAGAACGGCTCCGATCAGTTTTTCGTCCTTGATCACGATTTTTTTGTAGACGCCGCCAATATCATCCTGATACCGCAGGGAACGTGTTCCCGGTTCATCCTTGTAATGCCCTGCTGAAAACACGTCGACACCCGATACCTTCAACCTTGTAGAAGTGACGGAACCACTGTAGCCGGGAGTCTCCATTCCCGCGAGCCGCTGAGCCAGCACACCACCCTGCTCGTATAATGGAGCTACCAGTCCGTAAGTGATTCCCTGGTGTTCTGCACATTCGCCAACGGCGTATATGCCAGGGACATTCGTTTCCATGTAATCATTTACGATGATGCCACGGTTTACAGGAATTCCCGCCGACACCGCCAGTTCAATGTCTGGTCTGATGCCTACCGCCATAACGATCAAGTCTGCTTCCAGCTCACTGCCATCGGCAAATTTCAATCCTTCCACGCGACGACGGCCCGTAATAGCCGCCGTTCGCTTATTGACCAGAAAAGTCATTCCCTGCTCCTCCAGCTCGCGCCGGAGCATAAGGGAAGCAGCCTCATCCAGCTGCCGATCCATAATATATCCGTTAATATGAATAACTGTGACGTCCATCCCCAAGTTAAGCAGCCCCCTAGCTGCCTCTAGCCCAAGCAATCCGCCGCCGATAACAGCTGCTTTTTTGTGCGTCTTTGCCGTCTCCATCATCGTTTCACAGTCACGAATATCCCTAAAACCGATAACACCCTCCTTGTCGGCCCCTGGAAGCGGCAGAATAAAGGCTTTAGAACCTGTTGCCAACAACAACAAATCATAAGAGATGCATACGCCGGAGCGCGACGTCACCTGCTGCTTTTCCGTATTGATGGCTGTGACAGGATCATCGGTATACAATCGAATATTGTTGTCTTCATACCAACTCCAGTCGTTAATGACAATATCCTGCAAACCAGCCCCTCCCGCCAGAACGGAGGACAGCATGATCCGGTTATAGTTTGGATGGGGCTCGGCCCCGAATACCGTAATCTCATAGCTACCTGGTGCAAGCTTCAGCAAATGTTCGAGAGTGCGTATCCCCGCCATTCCGTTGCCGATCAACACTAACTTTTGGATATCGTTCATCAGGTCACTTCCCTTCCATTTGTATCCTCAAAACATAAAAAGCCTGCTTCACATATGGGGATTCAAAATATCCCTCCACATGAGAAAACAGGCTCCATTGCCGTTTCATCGAATACGCCGTTGTATCCATCAGAGTATGGAATTAAAAAGTATTGTAGCTAATATATAATGCTTCAAATGATATGTCAACATTCCTTACGCATTAACTTATAAAAAATTATATTTTATCACCATGTAACATATCTATGACGTATAAAATATCACTCCCCTACAAAATTAGGATTGATTTTCAGTCCAAAACACGCCAAAATGGTTTAAAAGTCCGTTTTAGCTTGATGATGATGAAAAAAATAAGCAGGCAGACAAAATCTTATGTCATATTTGTTATCAATGATTACTATCCCCATCGCTAACTACCCTTCATGTTACAGAGAGGAGGAGCCCGCTTGCGTTCCTTGTTGGTAATTCACTTACATTCTGACTATGTATCTGAGCAGACACACGCCGTTTCCTCATGGCAGGCAGGACCTGAGCACCTTTTAGAGTCCAACGGATACCTAACCCTGCCCTGCCGCAATGAATCTGAAATCAAACAGCTAATTCTTAATGCAGACGCGGCGGTACTAAACATACCTGTCGGCACTATCAGCATATGGAGTGGCAGGCTGGAGCAAGCCAAAGCGATCCCATTGCTCTGGTGGTGCAGCGCAGAATCAGCGCTATCATCGACAGAGGCCTGTGAAGCTGATGTCACTGTCGATGGCATTCTAACCCCTTCTATGGCAGCCCATGAGCTGAATTGGGCTCTTCATTTTAGCGCCAAACGCTTTTTTGAACGCCAGCACTGGCAAAGTGAACGCAAGCAACTGACCGCTCGGCTGGAAGAACGCAAATGGATTGATATGGCGAAAGGAATACTTGGGGAAGTAAACGGTATCCCGGAAGCGGAAGCATATGATGTGCTACGCAAAAAAGCAATGAACGAACGCAAACGTATCGTTGATGTGGCCATCTCCATCGTCAAAGCACAGCAAATGCTAAAAGCATAAATCTGAAAGGGGCCCGAACATGAATATCATTGAAATATTAAAAGAAGTTGGTCGCGGCAAAAGGGGCGCCCGGGATCTGAATTACGCCGAAGCCGAAGCTGCTGCCGAACTTATTATGACCCAGTCAGCAACCCCTGCTCAAATCGGAGCTTTCTTTGCCGCGGAGCGCATTAAAATGGAGAGTGTTGCCGAGTTGGAAGCATTTGTAAACATCTGCCGTAAATATACCCATCGCTTTCCGATGCAGGAAGGGATTGATTTCGCCGGTCCGTACGATGGCAGAAAGTCTTCATTTATCGCCACCTTCGCAACGGCCTTTCTACTCGCCTCATGCGGAATTCCTGTAACGATGCATGGCAGTGCACCTCTCCCTCCCAAATGGGGTGTTACGCTCCCGCTTTTGCTGCAGGAAATGGGGGTAACGTCCCGGAACATGACACGTGAAACCGCCATTCATGCCGCGAAGCTGACTGGTGTACTGTTCGTTGCCTCCGAACAGTGGTGCGCGCCCCTGCGAGATATGCGGCCCATTCGCGAAGAGCTGGGGCTTCGCACAGTGCTGAATACTGCCGAGAAACTGGTTGATTACGGTTCTTCCCCGTATATTGTATTCGGCGTTTTCCACAATACTGTGCTCGAGAAGACGGCGAAACTCATGCAAAATCTGAATTACCGCAGGGCTCTGATCGTCCAGGGGAGCGAAGGATCGGAGGATCTGTTCATCGATCGGCCGACCCGGACTTACCTGCTTGCTAACGGCGAGGTATCACTACAGGTTATTGATCCGGAAATGTACGGGCTGGATTCGGTGGTACCCGAGCATAACTGGACCCCCGCTGAACAGCTGCGCATTACGGAGGAAGTGCTGCAAGGCACAGCTTCTATAGCCTTTTCGAATCAAGTGTTACTCAACAGTGCGGTCCGACTGTTCGTTGCAGGGCGAGTCGACTCCATAGAGGAAGGTTTGTATACCTGCAAACCGCTGCTAGAAAACGGGGACGCCTGGGGTTTGTATTGTCACTGGCGGGAAGCTATGCTCAGAAAAGAAATAAAAACAGGAGCAAGCAGATCCGAAACCCGAATGCATTTTTAATTATTGGCGTCACGCAGTCTAGGGATTGCGGGCCCTAAACTGTCCAACCCAAAAAGGCCAGCTCCCTCACTCATACAAAGGGGGCTGGCCTTTTATGCAAAGAAAAAGTCACTTACTCAGTCCTGCTCTAGAACTCAGACCATTCCCCATTATCTGCACTGGTCGCGGCTACGGCCAGGTGAAGGGGACGGATGCGTACAGCAGTCGTTTTGAAGCCAGGCATCCGGCAGAACGGATCAAGATCGGGTCGGGTCGCCCGATTTACATTTTGTATCCCACCCCAATGCATGGGCACGAAGAGCGTATCTTCGCGGATATGTGGTTTGATCCGGCCGCGGACAGTGAAGCTGCCGCGCTGTGATGCTATTTCTACCCACTCCCCGTCCCTGATATGCCAGCGTCGCGCTGTCCGCGGATGAATTTCCACATAATTCTCAATCTCTCGTGCGGCCAGCGACGGACTTCTGCGCGTTTGTGCACCGGTCAAATAGTGAGCCAGCACGCGGCCGTTCGTCAAAATAAGCGGGTACTCCTCGGATATCTCCTCTCCTGCTCCACAGCTTTCAACCACCGTAAAAACAGCCTTTTGATCGGAATGGGCAAAGGTTTCCCGAAACATCGTATCCATACCGGCTCTGTCCGTAGACGGGCATGGCCAATATACCCCTTCTTCACGACGCAACCTGTCATATGTGATCCCATAATAATCGGCAGGACCGCCCCGGCTGGCAAGCCGCAGTTCTTCAAAGATATGCTCAGCATCCCTGTACGAGAAATAGCTGCCCTTGTTTAGCTTTGCAGCTACCTGACACAAAATGTTCCAGTCATCTCTAGCCTCGCCTGGTGCGGACCTCGCCGCTTCCCGTAGCAGAACGCGGCCCTCCAGATTGGTCATCGTCCCCGTATTCTCCAAATAAGACGTCACAGGCAAAACAACGTCGGCCATCCGCGCGGTTTCAGTGAGAAACATATCCGCCACAACCAGCAGATTCAGCTTTTTGAGGGCTTCCTCCACCAGCCGGACATTCGGGTTAGATACAACAGGATTAGAGCCCATCACGAACAAAGCTTGGATTTCTCTCTGATGGACAAGCTCCATCATTTCATAGGCGGACACTCCCTTACCCGGTAAACTGCTTGGTTTTACTCCCCACACGGACGCCACATAGGCTCGATCTTCTTCATCCTCAATTGATCTGTAACCAGGAAGCTGGTCAGCCTTTTGGCCGTGCTCTCGCCCCCCTTGCCCGTTTCCCTGACCTGTAATAGCTCCATAACCGCACCCTTCCCTTCCAATCTTGCCAGTGGCCAGCACCAGATTAAGAAATGCACGCACCGCCATATGTCCATCTGTCTGCTGTTCAACACCCCTGGCCGTAAAAACGATGCCGGTCTCCACACTGCCAAAGGCATGTGCTGCCTGCCGGATCATTTCTACTTCAATTCCACACAGCGCAGCTGATTCGTTCAGATCCACACCCTTCAAATGAGTCAACAGCTGATCATAGCCGTTGGTCCGCTTGCGGATAAACTCTTCATTCGCAAATCCTTCGTCCATGATGACCTTTAGCATGGCATTGGCCAGTACAGCATCCATACCTGGCTTGATTTGCAGGTGCAGATCGGCGGCCGCCGCCGTTGGCGTCACGCGCGGGTCAATTACAATGACAAACGCACCGTTTTCCTTCGCCTGATGAAAATAAGGCATTAAGGTCGGCTGGCATTCAGCGATATTCGTGCCTGCAAGCACAATACAACGAGCCAACGGAATATCAGCCAGTCTGCAGGTCAGTCCGCGATCAACGCCAAACACTTTACTGCCAGCGGATGCCGCTGCCGACATGCAGAAGCGCCCGTTATAATCGATATATCGCGTACCTACAGCTACTCTTGCAAATTTACCGAGTAAATAAGCCGTTTCATTGGAGAGTGAACCTCCACCGTAAATTCCGATTGCATCGGGACCCTGTGTGGACAGTAGCGTAGAGAAACTGCTAGCTATAGTATCCAACGCCTCCTCCCACTTGACGGGAACAAGTTTGCCCTCTTTGCGTATGAGGGGCTGTACCAGCCTTTCCGCATGAGTCGCATGCTGATGCGCATTCATTCCCTTGATGCACAGCCTACCCTGCGAGGCTGCATTAGCCTTCCCTTCCGCCTTATACACTGTACGGATGATACCCGCAAGTGTCTCCGTACCCGCACTAACGGTCATCTTACATTGCACGCTGCAAAACGGGCACTGCGTATCCATTACTGACGATACATGTAGCCCAGCTTCCGGTTTGCCTTCTCCTGACTGACGCATCAAAGTCACCTCCCCTTCGCCATTTTTCGGAATTTTATTGTCTGCACACGATAGAATATCGCCACAACTGAACTCAACCCATCACATCATCCTGTCAGCATTGTGGTCCGCAGGCTACCCGCCAGTCCACTTCGAAGAGCAGCGTCAAGCACACTTTCCCGTAATGCCAGAACGCCAGTCCTTTCAATCCACTCCCACATTTTCTCCCCATACTGGGCACTATGTCGGTATATTTGCAAGCAGGCTACAGCCATCAGGACCGCTTCTGCCGGGTCTTCCTCCAATCCAAGCAGCTGCCCCTGGCGAACTGGATGCTCTGCATGGCCACCGGCATAAACCTCCCAGCCTACTGGAGATCGAGATATTCCAATATCGTGGACAAGTACACCTGCCGGATACGCCGATCCAGGACAAATAGCAACTGTAACCAACGCGGGCAATGCGAGACTTCCCCATAAAGTTGCCAACCGCTCTCTGAGCCAGGCTACTTCTACAAATGCCTGATCCATCAGGTCCGACTCAACAAAAGCCTGATTCTCGACATTTAGGTTCGTAAAGCGCAGATCCTGAACCGCAACGCCAGCACCTAATGGATTTGTCGCAGATCTGTCGCGCAACCCAAGGGATTCCAAATAATAAAGTACAGCCGAACGACACAATTCACACCCCTGTTGTCTAGTCCAACCGAGACGGGACACTACTTCATCTGGAGTCTGACAAGCTGCGTCCACCATAGCTGTTTTAAGCGAATCATGATCGTAATGCGTACATCCACACACAGGGACTACTTCTTGGGCGGTCGGAGTAACTACAGGTCCGGAAACTGTCGATCGGAACAAACTATTTTTGACCAGTGCAGCCACCAGCGGCCGACAGCCCCCACAGGAACCGGATGCTTTGGTCCGGCTCTTCACCTCTTCCACCGTCTTCAGCTTATCCGTAGTGATCGCTCGCAAAATAGCCCCCTTACTCACGCCGTTGCACGCACATACCGTTTCCTCTTCCGGCAGTGCGGCTGCCGCATCCTCCGCTTTGCTTCCGCTGTTATCCCGGGATGTAAGCTCTGTAGCGGGCGCTCCGCGCTGTACCATTCCGAGCAGCGAGGTACTTTCCGCCGTATCTCCGAACAAAATGGCGCCAGTGACAGCACCGCCGTGCATCATCACTTTTTTATAAACCTCCAGCATCCCGTTATATTCCATGACTGCTGTCTCGTTTCCCTCATCACGAATGTCTCCTGCGGAAAACACATGGATTCCCGCTACCTTGAGCTGCGCATACGGAACCGTCCCTTCATAGGGAGCCGTTTCACGACCACAAATGACTTTTGCCAGCACTTTGCCCTGCTCATATAGCGGCGCCACTAGCCCGTATGAAATCCCGCGGTGCTCAGCACATTCGCCGACGGCATAAATACCGGGAATACTCGTGCGCATATAATCATCCACGACAATGGCACGGTTTACGGTCAGACCGCTGTCCTGAGCTAATTCGATATTCGGTCGGATACCAACCGCCAGCACAACCAAATCCGTTTCCAACCTGTCTCCGTCCGCAAACATCAATCCATGCGCCCTATTTCGGCCTATGATGTTGACCGTTTCCTTCACCAAATGAAACCTCATGCCCTGTTGCTCCAGCTTTCGCTGCAGAAGCACAGCCGCCGTCCGGTCAAGCTGACGGTTCATAAGATACTGCGCATTATGAACAACCTCAGTTTCCATCCCTAGATTCAGTAGGCCTTGAGCGGCCTCAAGTCCTAACAGCCCCCCTCCGATAACCGTGGCCTTGCGGTATGTTTTGGCATATCTCGCCATGGTTTCACAATCATTCACATCACGAAAAGCGATTACTCCCTGTTTTCGAGCTCCGGGAATGGGCGGCATGAAAGGCAATGAGCCCGTTGCCAATATGAGCATGTCATAAGGTTCTTTCATACCGGATTCCGTTTCCACCATCCCGGCTGCAACATCAATACGACAGACGCGTTCACCCGCGTACAACTTTACCCCGTTCTCTTCATACCAGTCCCAGTCATGGGTAACGATATGTTTAAATGAGCTCTCCTCCTGAAGCATTTTGGACAGGAGCACTCGGTTGTACCCGGGACGGGGCTCTGCACCAAATATCGTGATTTGGAACCGCTCTGGCTCCAAAACGAGTATTTCCTCCACACATTTGATGCCTGCCATACCGTTGCCGACGACGACCAGTTTTTTCATCATATTAAACCAGCCCCATTCTCCGAATAAAATAAGACAGAAAAAGCCCTTCTCCATTCAATGGAAAAGGGCACCGTTGCCGTAAATGTCGGCACATCGTTGTGCCGATATGTATCTAAGATTACTGAATTGTGAATGTCATGTCAACATTTAATACATGAATGCTATATTTTTCGCCTTATATTTAATTTTTTTTGCGATTTTGTGTTACGTATATTGACATAAAACAGATCCTTTTTTATAATTTGATTAAAATCACTCCAACGTGATCATACCAAGTCGACTCACAATGAGGTGTGTCAACCACGGCAATGAAGCCGCAAACCGTTTCCTAGATACCATGTAGGGGCGATTTGCGGCTTTTTCATGTTCAAATTACATTTTGCAGACAAAGAACAACAATTAGAACAGGAGAGATGGAGAATGAACAAAAAAAATTTCTGGAAAAGCGGACACAAGCCCACCCTATTTGGCTCCTTTCTGTATTTTGATATCAGTTTTATGATATGGGGAATGATCGGACCGTTGGCCGTTGTAATTGCTAATGATTATCCAATGGACCCTGTACAAAAAGCCAATCTTGTCGCCCTACCCATACTCGGTGGTTCCCTGCTGCGGCTCGTGCTCGGATTCATGTCAGATTATATCGGTCCGAAACTCACGGGACAGATTGGTATGCTTGTTACGATAATCCCTCTCCTGCTCGGCTGGCTGTGGGTTGATTCGCTGGAGCACTTGTACGTTGTTGCCCTGCTCCTGGGCGTAGCCGGAGCATCATTTGCAGCTGCGCTGCCGTTGGCCAGTCAATGGTACCCCAAAGAGCATCAAGGCTTGGCTATGGGAATTGCCGGTGCTGGTAATAGCGGTACCGTCCTTGCGACTTTGTTCGCCAACCGCATTGCTCAACATTTTGGCAGTTGGGAAGCCGTTTTCGGATTGGCTATCCTCCCCATCTTAACCGTCTTCATTCTGTTCAGTATTTTTGCCCGCAACAGCCCTCACCGCCCGGCACCAAAAAGTCTGTCGCAATATGCTTCGGTGCTCAAACAGAGGGATGCCTGGGTATTCTGTGCCTTTTACTGCGTGACGTTTGGCGGATTCGTTGGCCTTTCTAATTATTTGACTATTTTCTTCAATACCCAATATGGCCTCTCCGCGGTACATGCCGCCGATTTTGCAACCGTTTGTGTGATTGCCGGAAGCTTCTTTCGTCCTGTAGGCGGCTTTTTGTCCGATCGGATTGGTGGTTCACGCATGTTAATGTACTTGTATGCGGGAGCCGGGATTATGCTCGCTGGCATTGCGTTTTTACCGCCACTTACCGTGGTAGTTGTGCTGCTGTTCGTAGGCATGATGTGCCTTGGCGCTGGCAACGGCTCCGTATTCCAGCTCGTTCCGCAGCGGTTCGGCAACGAAATCGGGCTCATGACCGGCATTGTCGGCGCTGCTGGTGGCATAGGCGGGTACTTCCTCCCCCTTATACTGGGTCATCTGTACAAATCAACGGGTTCCTATATGCCGGGCTTTATCTCTCTGAGCCTAATCACGTTCTGTGCCTTTACCCTCGTCATCATAATGCAATTGAAATGGCGTAACAGCTGGATGCGACGCTCTGCTACAGTTACTGATGAAGCCGTCAATCGCATCGGAGAATTAAATGCCTGATGTTCATTAAACATTGAGCTGCGAAGCATTGAATTTTGTCCCTCAACCATCCCTATAGCCAAAAAATAGCTTAACTTCGTTTATATAAAATGAAGTTAAGCTATTTTTCATGCACGCTTAATCGAACTACACCTAAAAAACTATGATAATTATCACATTCAATCAAGATTTTCCGAAAATATCATGAAAATTAAATGAAATTTTCATTCAAAAAACATTGAAAATCGCTTTCATTTTCATAATTTTTCTTATGTAAACACTTATATAACCATTTTTCACACAACATACTTGTTCACTTGGTTTAAAATAAGGCGTATACTTGTTCACGAATTGTTCAAGGATTAATTAAATGTAATTTTTTAGAAAGAAGGAATTGGAAATGCGTGCTTTTCATTTTACGGAAGACGGATCTATCGAAACTAAATTAACCGGAAAAGATCTACTTGCCAACCCACTGCTGAATAAAGGAGTAGCTTTTACCCTGGAAGAACGGAAACAGCTTGGACTTGACGGTCTCCTTCCTCCTACGATATTAACTATTGAGGAGCAGGTTCAACGGGTTTACGAGCAATTTCAGAGCCAACCAGATAATTTGCGTAAAAATGTTGCGTTAAATGATCTTTTTAACCGGAATACGGTCCTTTATTATCGTTTGCTCTCTGAGCACCTAAGCGAAATGCTCCCGATTGTCTATACACCAACAGTAGGCCAGGCTATACAGGAATACAGTCATGAATATCACAAACCTGGTGGTATGTATTTATCTATTGATAATCTGGCGGGTATTGGAGAGGCTTTTAAGAATTTGAACCTAGACCCTGATGATATCGACCTGATCGTAGCCACAGATTCCGAGAGTATTTTGGGAATCGGGGACTGGGGAGTCGGAGGTATTAATATCTCTATTGGTAAGCTTGCTGTGTATACTGCTGCTGCTGGTATAGATCCTAGCCGAGTACTGGCAGTTGTTCTTGATGCAGGTACAAACAACGAGAAGCTATTGGAAGATCCTTTATATATGGGGAATCGTCATAAGCGTGTACGTGGAGAACAATATGACCAATTTATTGACACTTATGTTCAAGCTGCACTTTCCTTTTTCCCGAATGCCCTGCTGCACTGGGAAGATCTGGGCAATGTCAACGCACGGAACATTATCAATAAATACGGAAATAGTATTTTGACTTTTAATGACGATATTCAAGGTACTGGAGCGGTTACGCTCGCAGGTGTAATGTCCGGTGTTCAATTGTCCGGAATCCCACTGAGCAAGCATCGGGTTCTAGTCTTTGGCCCAGGAGCTGCTGGAATCGGCAATGCAGACCAAATTAGCGCAGCCATGATGCTGGAAGGACTGTCAGAAGCAGAAGCAAGACGTAACTTCTGGGCTTATGATTACCGTGGCCTGCTTACCAACGAAACAGAAGGACTTTTTCCATTCCAAGTCCCTTATATGCGTGATGTTGCAGAATGCCGTGACTGGGAACATGCTGAGGATGGCAAAATCCCACTGCTTGAAGTCATTCGCCGCGTAAAACCGACGATTATGATTGGTACTTCCGGTGTTACTGGGGCATTTAGTGAGGAAATCGTTAAAGAAATGGCCAAACATACAGAACGTCCTATTATTATGCCTATGTCCAACCCGACTCCACTGGCAGAAGCAACTCCGCAAGATTTGATCCACTGGACCGAAGGAAAAGCCCTCATTGCAACAGGAAGTCCTTTTGAGCCGGTGATCTATAACAATATTAAGTTTGAAATTGGGCAATCCAACAATGCTTTCGTGTTCCCGGGTCTTGGTCTTGGCGCAATCGTGGTAAAATCCAAAATTATAACAGATAGCATGTTTGCAGCAGCTGCCCATGCAGTAGCTCAAATGGTTGATTTGTCGCAGCCTGGTGCTTCCCTGCTGCCAAAAATCAATGAATTACGCGAAGTATCTGAAGCGGTAGCCGTGGCTGTGGCCAAGGCAGCAGTTCAGGATGGAGTAGCGCGTCATCAACCGGACGATATCGCACAAGCGGTTCGAGATGCGATGTGGGACTGCAAATATAAACCAATCAAACAATATGGTCAGGAAGCGGTCCTGGTTTAAAAAATAGCGACAACATCAAATTTGTACTTGCATACGCAAAGTGATTATTTAACTGATGTCCGCCATTTTTGGCGGACATCTTCATTGGAGGCGACATCATGGCTACAGGTCATATTTTTATTATCTTAATTCCTATTTTCTTTGTCATTTTAATTGGTTATTTCGCAGGATTGTTTAAGGCTTTTAACCCTGCTTCTTCTAAGGGATTAAATACACTCGTGACGAAGTTTGCTCTACCTGCACACTTGTTTATTGGTATTACGACGACACCAAGAGAGACATTGATTCAAAAGTGGCCCTTTCTTGTGGCTTTGCTACTTGGTGTAATCGGCTTTTATATTGTATTGCTCATTGTTTATCGCTTAATTGCCAAAAAAGGCCTGACTGAATCCTCCATGTTCGCATTGAATTCAACACAGCCTTCTTTCGCATTCATGGGAATTCCGGTTCTGGGAAGCTTGTTCGGAAGTGCGGCAGTCGCCATCCCTATTGCGATTACTGGGATCGTCGTTAATGCCATTCTTGATCCGCTTGCAAGTATTTTGGGAACGGTCGGTCAGCGCAAAACAACAGAATCCGACGGCACTAAAGGCAACTTATTTAAAGTCACTATGAAATCAGTCCTTCATGGACTCAGCGAGCCGCTTGCCTGCGTACCCTTGTTTGGTGTCGTATTGACTCTATGTGGATTCCACGCTCCGAAACTTTTACAATCCATGTTTGATCAAATCGGCAATATTACTGCTGGTACAGCCCTATTTGCCATCGGGGTAACCATTGGTATCAAAAAGATTACGTTCAGTCCAAAAGCACTTAGCATCGCTGTGCTGAAAGCCATCGTGATGCCTATTGTTATGCTCGGTATTGCTGTTCTGATAGGACTATCCCATGAGGATGTAACCAAAGCCGTACTGCTTGTCGCTTTTCCCGGCTCGGCTGTCGCCGCTATGATTGCTACCCGTTATGAAACACTGGAAACGGAAGCTGCATCTGCATTTGTTATTAGCTCAGTCTTATCGCTCATTTCATTACCTTTGCTCATTTCGCTTCTTTTATAAGTGACAGAAACTCAAGAATCCTCAATGCAATCCAGGTATTTATAGGTATAAAGCATACCCGTTCGCCCTCATTTATCTTATTTTTTAAATATTGTTTGAACAATAAAATGATTTAGTAAGATTATTCGGAAAAACAACATAAAATCCAGTTTTGCCGACAAGCGGCGGTCCCATCGTTTCATTCACTAGGGGGCCGCCGTTCTTTTTAAATAACCTTCTTCTCTCCCTTTTAATAAATACCTAACATTTAGAAAGCAAATTGTCGAAATATATATGGGGTAGGTTGTATATGAAACTAAATTGCTAATTCAAAGGAGAAGAAAACGTGAAAAACTTGAAGTGGAGAACTATGTCCTTTTTTGGTAAAAATCTATTAATCTCTTTTCTTAACATCGTATTAATAGGTGCTATTCTCATCACATCCAGCTATATACTTCAAAAGAATATTCTCACCACGCAGCTGCAAGACCAAGTTAAAGTATTGACTAAAAAATGGGCAGAAGATGTTGACAAAACAAAAGTACAACAAGCATTAAGCGAAAAAGATTATAACGGTTCTGCTCAACAGGATTTACGCAAATTCCTAGATTCTATCCACACATTTTATCCTAATGTTGCCCAAGCTTACATATTTGGCACAGAACTAACAGAAGGAAATCAAACTTCCATTATTGGCGTTCCCACAAATTTAGTCCAAGCTTTCCAAGACTCGAAGATGAATATTGGGGATATGTACACTCTTCCAGACGAAAATGTACAAGGTGTAAATAAAATGCTTCAATCTAAAGACTCAGCGTTTAGCAGCTTTTATACTGACGATTTTGGTACATGGACGACCATTGTTTACCCAATTACAGATGAAAGCGGTAAAATCACAAGTGCGATATACTTTGACGTAGACGCGAGCTCTGTACCTAACGGACTTCATAAATTGCTTGTATATGGTGTTTCATTGCTCATTCTGTTCCTTGCGATCTTCTTAACGGTCCAATATTTACTGGTAAAACGTACCCTCTCCCCGATTCGTAGCCTGATGAAGGGCATTGAAGAAGTCAGCGAGGGGAATCTGAATGTAAAAATCAAGACAGGCGAGGACGACCTTGGCATTATCAATCAAAAATTTAATTCTATGATCAAACGCCTTAACGATACCATGGTGAAAGTACAGGATACGACGCAAGAGGTTACGGGATCTGCCCAGGAATTGTTAAGCATTAGCGAGAAAAACAGTACGAATACGAACGTCATTAACAGCAATATTCAGGAAATAACCCAGGGGCTTGAAGCTCAGGATCACGCAGCACTTGAAAGCTCCAGAGCTATGAATGAAATGTCGACAGTTATCCAAACGATTGCCGAAAGCTCCTCTTCCGTAGCCGATCAAGCTTATTCTATGGAAAAACGCTCCGTTGAAGGCAATCAGGTAGCCCAAAAGCTTTCCGCTCAAATGGACTCCATCTCCACTACAATGGAAAGTACAGCTGATTCCGTTAATGCGCTGCAGAACCGTTCTAACGAAATCAGCAATATCGTCAGCATCATTACAGGCATTGCCAGTCAAACGAATCTGCTTGCACTGAACGCTTCTATTGAAGCTGCCAGAGTCGGTGAAGAGGGCAAAGGTTTTGCAGTCGTAGCGGGAGAGGTGCGTAATTTGGCTGAACAGTCTCAAGAGTCTGCCAAACAAATTGCAGAGCTCATTGAAGAAATCCAAAGAGAAATTGAGCAGACTGTAAAAGGCATCAGCCTTGGTACAAAAGAAGTTCACATTGGGCTGGAAGTTACGAAGCAGACAGGCGAAATGTTCTCTGAAATTTTAGATGCGTCTAATAAAGTGTCGTCACAAATTCAGGAGGTATCCAGCGCAACGGAGCAGATCTCGGCCAGCACGCAGGAAATGTCAGCTACCTCTGACGAGCTGTCTTCGACAGTTAGCAAAACAGTCGGCAGCAGCAAACAAATCGAGCATACCATTGGAGAACAGGCTGAGTCTATGGCTTCTATTGTCCAAGCTTCTGACAAGCTTACATTGATGTCCGGGGAGCTGGAAGAGCTCATTTCGTTCTTCAAGGTGAACCGGGAAGCCTAATTTTATAACTTCCAAGTAACTCAAGATAACAATAAAGAACCTCTAGTCTGCATAGACAGCGAACTAGAGGTTCTTTGATATACTCTTACATACTTCTTTAGTTTAAAAATCCTTCCAAAGCTGAGGTTGGTTTACCGTCAGCCTGCCAAGCACCTTTGTTATAACCTTGATTGTAACCTGGAGTTGCAGCCGGCTCCCAATAAAATACCCCTGTACCTTTGCCGCCTCCGATGTTCCGAACCTTTGTTTTGATTGCAGAAATAAATGCCTTGGAAGCTGCAGGTTCGTTATATTCCATCCCGATTTCACTGATGACAATACCTTTACCGTATTTGGCAATGAGGTTATTGGCATTGGTAATCGTCTGATCCACCTTGCCCTGCCAGTCAGAAGGAGACGGATACAGAGACAGCCCGATGAGATCAAACTGAGCTCCATTATCAATCAGCCCGCCGATATTCCAGTTCAACACGGAACCGTTATCCCCGTTGGCTAAATGTACGATCGTTTTGGTACTGCTGCTTACCGATTTTACAGCATTATTACCTGTATTGACGAGCCAGGCATAGTTTTTCATGTTCACCGAAGCTTTGCCGTCTTCCCAGAGCATTCCATTGTTCGTCTCATTACCGATCTGCACCCAGTCCGGTGTTACCCCCTTGCTTTTCATCGTGTTCATAACATAGACCGTATGAGACCAGACTGCATCCATGAGTTGTGTAAATGTGAAATTGCGCCACGCATAAGGTTTGTTCTGTTGCCCTGGATCTGCCCAGGAATCACTATAATGTAGAGTCAGCATAACGCTCATACCCAATTTTTTAGCTCGCTGCGCCAGTTCTGCTGCCTTTTCGGCATTCATGTATCCGCTTGCATAATCTTTCATGTCAGGATTTACCCACACACGGATACGTACCGAGTTAATCTGATAGTCATCTCGCAAAATTTGCAGTATATCTCGACGAACACCCTTTTTATCCTTCCAAGTCATACCTTGCGCTTCCATTCCTGCTACCCAGCTTATATCTGCTCCTTTGGCGAAAGCAGGGGCGGCCGAAGCCGCACCCAACCCTACAGAGCCGAACGGATACAATAAGCTGGATAGCAAGATCAACATCGCAAATACCATCGTGCGGTTACCTGTTTTCATAAGTCATCTCCCATCCGAATTGTATACTTCTCATTGCCTCTGACCAATCTACCAGTTCCCTCACTCGGGAAAACGACAGAGATCACACTTTAATATCATGTTCTATTTATTGCGCTCTGTCTTTAAAACCTTAACAGCGTAGGCATCCAATTGAACGCTGCCGTCTTCTATCTCATGATTTTCAAGCATATCCACATAGGTTCGTCCATCCAACGTAATCTTTTGCGGCTCATGCGTGAAATTCAGTATAAAAATATAATCATGAACCCCATCGGTACGAATCGCCGTATTCACTCCATGAGGCAACTTCACATTGAGCGCTTTACTAATTCCTGCATCATCAATTAAACTTCTGTAAAAATGACTGTGGAACAGTCCGGTGTTGCGTGATGCGATGTAATAAGCCTTTCCTTCTCCCAAACGGTTCACCGTCAAAGCCGGGCGTCCTGCATAAAAGTCTGAGCCGTACACAGCCAGTACCTCTGCACCCTCCGTATGAATGAGATCACACAATTCTACAGCTTCATACTCCCCTTGCAGATCCAGCTCATTGCCTTCAACCGGTAAAATGTGATTACGGTCATGATCATGCAATCCGTCAATCTCTTCCGACCAGATCCCCAGCGTCTTACGAAGCGGACCCGGAAAGCCTCCAAGGAAGCACAAATCATGTTCATCTACAATACCAGACCAATAAGTTGCTACGAAAACACCACCGTTTTCAACAAACTTCTGTATACGCTCCCCCACACCGCTGCGGACCATATACAACATCGGAGCTACCAAAAGTTTGTATTTGGAGAAATCTGCATCCATATGAATGACATCTACGGGCACTCCCTGCTCCCAAAGTGCCAAATAATGCGCTTCAGCTGTCTCCTCATATTTCACACCTTTGTTCCGCGGTCCCTGTGAATCGTTGATTCCCCAACGGTTCTCCCAGTCAAAAATGACTGCGGCCTCCGCCGGTACAGAAGTACCGATAACCTCCTCCAATTTTTCCAGCGCATTGCCAACCTCTGTCACATCTCCGAATACACGAGTGTGCTCATGTCCAACATGATCGACGACTGCACCATGCAGCTTTTCACTCGAACCGCGGCTTTTCCGCCATTGAAAATATTGAACGGTGTCTGACCCGTGTGCCACAGCCTGTAAAGACGATAGCAGATGCATTCCCGGCCGCTTCAGCTTGCTAACGTCTTGCCAATTCGTCAAACTTGGTGTACTCTCCATGAGCATCCAAGGCTTTCCTCCCTTAATTGAGCGAATAATATCGTGCATCATGGCCACTTTAGCAGCCTGACGGCTATCATCTCCCTCACGGTCATGCCACGTTGGGTAACTATCCCAGGATATAACATCGAGCAGATCAGCAAACTTCCAGTAATTCAATCCTTCAAAAAACTCCATTAAATTGGTTGTGACCGGAATTGCTGGATTTGCAGCCTTGAGCGGCACAATCTCATGTTTGATAAAATCTGCGGTCTGATCGGTCACAAACCGTCTCCAGTCCAAATTCAGGGCATGGACCTGTGTTTCACCGTGAGGTGCCGGGGACTCAACTTGGCTCCAATCTGTAATCGTATGACTCCAAAAGGTTGTCCACCATGCGTGATTAAGCTTGTCCAGCGTACCGTATTTATCCTCGACCCAAGCACGAAATGCCTCCTGACAATAATCACAGTGGCAATCTCCACCAAATTCATTGGAAATATGCCAGCCAATCACAGCAGGATGGTTAGCATAACGCTCGGCCAGCTTCGTATTCATGATACGTACTTTTTCCCGGTAAACAGGCGATGTAGAACAGTGATTATGGCGAAACCCGTGCAGGTTACGGACACGGTTAGCCTCCACACGCAGCACCTCAGGATATTTTTGTGACATCCAGGCTGGTCTTGCTCCACTAGGAGTGGCCAAAAAAGCATAGATTCCGTTCTCAGCAAACGAATCCAGAATACGATCCAGCCACTCAAACGTAAATACACCTTCCTCAGGCTCCAATGAAACCCATGAGAAAATACCGACAGACATCACGTTGCATTTGGCTAGTTTCATTAGACGGATATCCTCCGCTAACACGTCAGGGTAATGCTGCCATTGCTCCGGGTTATAGTCCGCGCCATGCAGCATACGTGGAACTCGCTCACTAATGGGAGGGTACTTGATTATGTTTTGATTCGTCACTACAAATCATCTCCTTCTATGAATTCTGTTACTCTTTGACGGAACCTAGCGTCATACCTTTAACAAAATACTTTTGTAAAAATGGATATACAATGAGAATAGGCGCTGCACCAATGAAAATTTGCGCAGCATTAACCGTCGTTTGAGAAAGTAATTCCATCTCTTTGGGACTCATGCTCATGGAACTCATGTCCTTCTGAATAATTACAGTTTGCAGGAACGTCGCCAGCGGATAGTCCTTCGCATTGCTCAAATAGAGCAGACCGTCAAACCAGGAGTTCCAATGAAATACCATACTAAACAGCGCAATCGTGGCAATGGAAGGCAGGGATATCGGTAAAAAGATACTAAACAATGTCCGAAAATGTCCTGCTCCGTCGATCAATGCGGCCTCTTCCATCTCTTTAGGAATTCCTCTAAAAAAGTTCAACATAAGGATGACCAGAAATGTGTTGACCGCTCCTGGCAAAACAAGTACCCAGAAGCTGTCCATAAGATGGATCTTTTGAATAACCATATAGAATGGAACCAGACCACCGTTAAAAATCATGCTGAATACGAACAACCATGAATATACGTTTCTGCTACGGAACACAGATGTTTCCTTTGAAAGTGGATAAGCAGCTAAAAAGGTAATAAGCAATGTTAAGCCGGTTCCCAATACAGTCCGACAGACAGAAATCCAGATAGAGTGCAGAAAAATTGGGTTATTCATCGTCTTCTTATAGGCTTCTAATGAAAATTGCACCGGCCACAGCCCAACCAGATTGGCATCTGCTGCTGATTTAGCACTAAATGATACCGCCAACACATGAATCAGCGGAACGATACACATGATGGACAAAATCACAAGCAAGCAAATGTTAAACACATTGAAGATGCGATATGGCGTTGTTTTATGATACATGACTCTCCCTCTTTCAGCCTCGTGGAATCAAAATATGCGGTAACCTGCCCATTTGTAAGCAAGTCGATAAGATATCAGAATGAGAATCATACTGATAACGGATTTGAACAAGCCGATTGCGGTGGCAAAGCCCATTTCCCCATTGATTAACGCTGTCCGGTAGACGAATGTATCAATAATATCGCCTTTTTGGTAAACCAGCGGATTATAAAGGTTGAAAATCTGGTCAAAACCGGCATTCAGTACATTGCCAAGTGCAAGCGTTCCAACAACGACTACCATCGGAATTAACGAAGGTACAGTGATGTGCAGCGTCTGTCTCCAGCGGCTCGCTCCATCCATTTCAGAAGCCTCATACAACGAAGGATTAATACCCGCCAGTGCAGCAAGAAATACGATGGTGTTGTATCCGAACTCCTTCCATATATCCGATACAATGACAGTAAACCGAAACCAGTTATTTTCTCCCAGAAAAAAGATAGGCTGGATCCCGAAACTACCGAGAATACGATTCATAAATCCATCTGTAGCCAACAGGTCAATCAGAATTCCGCCCAAGATGACCCACGAAAGAAAGTGTGGCAGATAAACCAGTGTCTGAATGGATCGCTGAAGGCCGACCTTGCGAATTTCATTCAGCAGTATAGCAAAAACAAACGGAACCACCAGATTGAAAAACATCTTTAACACAGCAATAATTAGTGTATTCCA
Source organism: Paenibacillus sp. FSL P2-0322 (assembly GCF_037975315.1). Taxonomy (NCBI): domain Bacteria; kingdom Bacillati; phylum Bacillota; class Bacilli; order Caryophanales; family Paenibacillaceae; genus Paenibacillus; species Paenibacillus sp. FSL P2-0322. The sequence continues at coordinate 3,835,499 of NZ_CP150243.1, forward strand.
GACGACTTGAAGACTGTCCTCCCGTTGAAACAAAAAGCGGAAGTTATCCAGTCCAACCCACTCGGAACCAGTTATGCCTAGCCAAGGTTTGTAATTTTGAAAGGCCATCACGATGCCGCCCATCGGAATGTAGCTGAATACAATTAAGAAAATGATGGCTGGCAGCAGCATGATATGAAATGGCCACGTACGTTGCAGACTTCTCATTGCAGTTCCTCCTGTAACTCTCATGGTATACTTCAATTATAAAAGCGTTTTCGCTGTCCCAACAGTTCAAAAAACCAACATACATGGCACAAAAGCAATCATTTTTTAAGTTCGCCAAACGAATGAAATTTTTTTCACACACATCATAATAGCGCATTCATTTCTACTCAATCCTGATAAAGCTGTAGTAAAAAGGCTGTCCACCTTGGGACAGCCCCCCTAACTATTACAACATCATGATTTTACTTTTCGACGCTTTTATACCATTCGTTTACTTCATTTGTAATTTGTTCGCCACCAGCTGTTTTCCACGTCTGTACAAAGGTATCAAAAGCAGAGATCGGCTGCTTGCCATAAATAATTTCATTGAAGGTCTGACTTTCAATCTTATCCAGATAGTCCTTTTTAGCCTTCATGGTTGGCGTAGTAGGGCCCGTGAACTGATCTTTCATGGAGATATCCTTCTGTTCCATAAGCACTTTGGCAGCTGCAGGAGTATCTTTCCCGTAATTCACCATTACATCTTTCTCCAGACGGGTCTTCGGTTCTGCGCCGTTAGCCAAACTTAACAAAGCCTTCATTTGGGCATCAGGTATACGCGCGCCATCACGAACCAGCAAATAACGAAAAGAGTTTACATAACCGCCTGGTATTTTATCGATAGACATTAGCTTTCCGCCCGCATCCAAATCATAATCGTAGCCCTTAAACAGCCCATTCGACAAATCACCGTCCGGTTTAGCATTAGCATAATGGTCAAACAAATAATTTTGATAAGTGAAAAAAGCTTCAGGATGCTGCATTTGTTTGTTGATTAGTACAACACCATTGGTATATTGCGTTCCGTGGCGCATGGCTTTGTTGTCAGGACCCACTGGAATCTTGATCGGCTTCCACACGGCACCCGGCGCATTTTTGACTGTATCCTGAAGCGGCCAGCCGCTCATCCAATATGGTCCAGGAATCATACCGGCTGTTCCTGCGACTGTAGGTTCTGACGTTTTATTTTCATCCCACAATGCTGCTTCCTGAGGAATATATCCCTTTTTGAGCCACTCGCTCAGCTTTTGCAAACCCGGCTTCATACCAGGCTGCACGGAGCCATATTCCAAACTGCCATTCGTGCCTTTGTTCCACTGCTGAGGTAGTGTGCCATATGCCCCGAAAATCCAGGACGGGTCACCCATCCAAGTGTTCATGGATGTTTTGAAACCGATGCTGAGCGGAATCACTTTGTTCGGAGCCAGTCCGTCCGGATTTTTATTTTTAAAGGCGTCCATCACTTTTTCCAGGTCATCCATCGTCTCAGGAGCCTTCATACCCAGCTTATCCAACCAATCTTGTCGTACCCACAATACATAATCATGGTTATAAGCGAAATCAAGCACAGGAATACCCATTTTTTTGCCATCTCGGCTATACTGATTCCATACGTTTGTATCCTGATTCATCGCCTGCTTCCAGGAATCCGAAGCGTACTTGTCAAACAACGGACCAGCCTCTGCAAACATACCGGAATCGATCATGTCCTGTGCCAGTTGCTCATTCTCCGTCCCCAATACAACCACGTCCGGCATCTCCTGACCGGAGGACATAGCCAATCGCAGCTTCGTAGCAAATGCGCCATTCGTATCTGTGACGGACCAGAGTGATTTGATATTAATACCGAATTTCTCTTTAGCCCATTTTGTCGCAATGTTATTTTCGATAGATTCACCATTTTTAAATTTTAAGGCGGGATCTACACCCCATACCGTGGAAATTGTGACTTCTGGATTGTATTTTTCTTTGTATACGTTTTCAGTTTTAGCTGTGCTGTCCGCATTCCCACCATTTCCTGCTCCTGAGCAGCCCACAAGGCCAACTCCTAATACCATAGTTGCGGCGAGCAACGACAGCAACTTTTTTTTCGAATGAACTCGCATATTGTTCCCCCTCTAAAAATCATTTTCTACTCTTTTATTATAAGAGGGCTTTTCTTCGCAGCCTATGTCACAAAATAAATATTTCTGCACCTTTCCCAACTGATCTTTGTTGGTTTCGTCCTTACTGGTCCCATCTTTACTGGTCCCGAAATTCATGCGGAGTCATTCCGTAATGCTTTTTGAACATCTTACTGAAATATTGGGGATTCTGATAGCCCAGTTCCGTCGTAATTTCGTATATTTTTTTGTTGGAATATTTAAGCAAATAAAGAGCCCGCTCCATTCTCATTCGGATAATGTAGTCACCCAAACCTTCTCCGGTTTCAGCTTTATAAATTTTAGACAGATAGACTGGATGAAGATAAACCTGATCGGCAATCGTCTTAACAGACAGCTCCTGACCTTTATCCTGGGAGATGAGCTCCTGAACTTGCTTGACCACATAGCTTTTAGCGCTTTGCTCGCTTGCGGACCATTCAGATTTAAGTTTGTTCATCATGGAAAGTATCCACTCTTTGAGGTGGGGAAACGAATGAACCATTTTCTGCGCATGTAACGGATCGAAGCCTACTTGGTCCATCTGTGTAATGAAACGTCCTTGTTTGTGCGCTGTATACATAAAGGCACTCGTCACCGAAATAAACAGCTCATATAAATGTTCGCGTGTATATCCCACCTCTTCCATTTTTCCAAATACACGGTTCACTTTCGCTTCGGCCTCTTCCCATTGCCTGGACTCTAGCAGATGAGTAAGCGTAGGGTGCATATAAAGCCCCTCCAGTGACTTAACTGAGCTGTGTGGCTGTTCTGCCTGTTCTTCTATGAATAGCAGTGTATCCGTCTCCTCGTGATGGTTCCAGTATAAGGATCTAATCGCTGTCTGATATAGCTTAGGCAGCTCCTCTGGAAACTTAAACCATCCGGTTAATGCAACGTAAATTTCCCCTTTCAAGTAATTGCTCACATTTTTTCGAAAGGTCTCAATCGCCGCACTCAAAAAACGATTCTGCTCATCCGCGCTCCGTTCAGGAAATGAATTCCAATTACCTTCTATTAATACAATTAAGCAGTCATGCGGCGCTTTGCAATGCCAAACGTGAAAATCAGGTGCGAACACTTCTTCGGCAATATTTCCAATCGCATACTCAATTAAGGAGACTGAATGATAGTCCATATCAGAAAAATGCTTCCCTAGCTGAATAAGCAGCATACTGGCAGGATGTCCCGTGCGTAGCTTGATTTCGTACTCAGACATTTTGCTCTCTATTTTTGGTACTGGCAAATCACGCCCGAGTAGCAAATCATGCATCAAATGGGTCCGCAGTACACCAAAATCGTTTCTGCGGCTATATTGTAATTGATGAACCTTGTCAAATGCTTCCCATTCTTCCTTTAGCGAATCCATGGCAGCTGACACACATTTGATAAACTCTTCATCATCCACCGGCTTTAAAATGTAATCAAAAGCCTTAAGCTGGAGCGCTTTTTTAGCATATTCAAAATCGGCATAGCCTGTCAGTAACAAACTTCGGATATGTGGCCATCGTTCGTTTACCTCAACAATCAACTCCAGTCCCGTCATGCCAGGCATACGAATATCCGTAACCAGAATATCAATATCGTACGCTTCCAGCACATCCACCGCTGCTAATGCGGAAGCCGCTTGATGAACCCTCTCGATGCCTAGCGTCTCCCACGGAATGGTAGCTGCCAGACTTTCTGTTACATAACTCTCATCATCTACTAGTAATATCTGAACCATCTGGTCCCTCCGTTTTAACTATATTCGAATTTGGCGAAGGCTCAATTAAACCATTCGCATGCTCTCCTTCTGTTGAGATCGACCATTTTAAAACTGCACGCAATCCTCCCAATGGAGACAAAGAGAATTCCAGTCCTGCATCTTCCCCAAAATGTAATCGCATGCGTTGATGCACATTCCACAAACCGTATCCATGATCCTCTTCCACAGGCTTGTCAAGCGTTGACGTCAGGGCAGTTATAGCCTCTCTACTCAAACCGAGTCCGTTATCATCCACAATCAGGTACATATACGAGCCAACACGCTCGGTTAAAATATGAATTATACCATCCTCCGCTTGAGGCTCTATCCCGTGCAGCACCGCATTTTCCACCAGTGGCTGCACTACAAGCGGCGGAATCAGTAGACTGCTGGCTTGTGATGAAACATGAATTAAGAACGTTAGCCTTGGCATACGCATCTGCTGTATGTTCAAATAATATTGAACAAACTCGACTTCCTCTGACAATGGAACCAAATCCCGCTCCTGTCTTGTCGTATACCGATAATACCTGGATAAATTATGGGCCATGGCTACAACCGCCTCATGATTGCGCAGCTTTGCCATACTTGTAATAAACGAAAAACAATTATAAAAAAAATGCGGATTGATTTGTGATTGGAGTTGCTTTAGTCGCGCTTCCTTGACATGCAGCTGCTCAACATACACCTTCTCAAACAGCTCCTGAATCTGTTCGACCATCAGATTAAATTGACTAGACAGGAAAGCAAACTCGTGACTCCCCCTTAGACTTAATCGAACAGCATAGTCCCCATCCTTTAGTCTCCGAAATGCCCGCACAAGCTGAAGAATCGGCACTTGTACCTGTGAATGAAGCAAGTAAGCGCCAATCAAGCCTACCAGCAGCGAGCCAACAACAGTTATATAAAACAGTCGATTCGATGAGTAAATCGGAGACATCATATCGGACAAAGGCATGTAATCAATCAAATACCAACCAGTCGTTTGCGAAAGAACGGCATGAACCAGGTAGCTTTCTTCTCCAATTTTCACAGTCAGATTATCAACTTCATGGAGTCCCATTTTTTCCAATTTAGAAATCAGCTTTCCAGACAGCTCTTCATTTGCAGTACGATTAAAGATCACTCCTACGCCTTTTTTATAATAAAAAGGCTCCTTTCGACCATCACCTTTGAAGCGGTCAAGCATGTCCTGAATATTACTGCTGTCAAATTCAACCTTAATAATCGTGTTAGCGGTTTCTGGATTACCAAGTGAAGAAAACGGGGATAATGTATACAATGAAAATATAAATTGGTCCTTCCCGTATGATCTTTTTTTGGATACCTGCCAGCCGTCTTTTATCAGCTGATTTAGTTTTTTCTGGTCATATAAACCTGCTCCATTCTCCGATACAACCCGTCCAAGCGAAGGAGAATAGATACTCAGCCCGGTTCTCCAATTAGAAGAGCTTTCCTGAAGCCCAAGCTTGGTTTGGATCCGTTTGACAAGGTTAATTCCATCCAGATTGAGAACCTTGTCCTTCAAAAAAATCGCTTGAAAACTGGCTACATCGGGATCATGAATCAGCAGATGCGGCCAGGAGGAAATCATTTCAATATTCGTATTCACCTGGTTTTGAAAAAAAGTCAGCTGATTATAATTAGATTGATTCAGCTCCTCACGTAATACACCTGTCGTTGTCTGATTAGAATAGACATACAGGATCAGCATAGGTATAAGCAATACGATAACGATGGAGACGATTTTAGTATAAAAATTAAATTTAAACATGAGTTCTACACATCCTCTGCACAAAAAACAAGCATACTTAAATGGTATGCCAGAGCCCTGACCTTCGTTGCCGTCAGTACATACTATACATTATCAATGGTTGGCGGTGATAATATGTTTGATGCTAAGCAAATGGAATGGTTTAACCAACTATCCGCTGAAGACTTGGCCATTTTAGGTGCCGGCTTCAATACACTAGGTGATTTTTTTGATTTTCTGGCGTTGATTAAGGCCAGACAGGAAACAGCGCAAGGTAATAAAAAGTAATAGCACTATTTCACAACAAATTTCACACGAGTTCCATCCTCATACTCATCCAATTGGTGACTGACCCATGATCCTGCCCCACGATTATCCTTAGGGGCTATGTATTTGATATTTGCACCTTTGCCACCTTCTGAGCACATAGCCATCGGCCATTCGTCACGATCGTATCCTTTACGAGTGGGAACACCTGCAAGCGAATGCTTGCGATTTTGCTCGGCTCCTTCACGGTCAATTGTGCATACCGGTGATTTTCCCGCCTGAATGGCTTCCTTAATATGCTGCGCCGTTTCAGGGTAACGACCTGACGGGAATTGCAGCGTAACCTGAGCCGATGAAGGCGGGTTCTCTCCTGTCATTTTTGTAAGAAGATTGCCTCCTTCAAACCAGTACGCGCCCAAAGCTAGCAGCACTAAAGCTATAAAACTTAGCAATTTTTTCTTCAATTTCCCTCTTCCCTTCAAGCTATTCCAGTAGATGCCTTCAACTAAGGTAATCCCTGGATTTTATTTTTTGTAACCCCTTACTGACTATAAAAAAAGGTTGAATATTCGACGACAAATAGTATAGAGAGGAGGTTGTACGAATGAACGATGAGATCAAACTGGCCGTGAGCCAAATGCAAGCCGTTGTAATCCGATTACTGAATGGAAGTACCGTAATTGGCTGGCCTAAGCTCCTATCTGACCAAGAAACTCAGCAATTCAAGCTCTATGATGACGAACACGTATATACGATTTCCGTTAATGACGTGGATACAGTCGCAAGAGTTATTGTATAAGATACAGGAAGCGACTTAATGAGACATCCAGCGGACAAGCCCAAACAAGGCACACCACAGGAGAAGACTGATCAGAATCCCCCAAAATAAACCTTTAAAAAGCTTCATACCATACTGACAACCTTTCCTACTGGGCTTTCCCCCCATTATAACATGTCAGAAAGACAGCTGTCGCAGCTTACTCTTATATCATCTTCGTGTCATATATATTAAATTTTAAAATCACGACACAAAGGAAAGAATGAAATAATTCCGAAAATTAGGCCTGATCACCAGTGAAAATGCAATCATGACATAATAAAAGTCACATTTTAATCAAAATTTAATGAAAGTTTTCCGAAAATAATGTATAATTATTGACATAACAAAACGCACGAGGTGATCATCATGGCATTATTAAACAGAGTTCATGAATTAAAATTGCAACTGCCTAACGAGCATCATAGCATTTCCCAATACGTGGAGCATGCATTGCATTCGATTGACAGTTTTGTGGAGCAACATCGTCAATTTATAGCCGCTCAGGCTCTATATGGTGAAAAAATCAATGGTACGGAAGAAAGACTGTTCCGAGACACAATTTCTGAGATTAAAGCCCAACTGGTAGCTACTTTGGAAAAGACAGTTGAAGACTTCGCACACAAAGGCGATAAGCACTGGAAAAATCATTATCAGGACGGCGTAGAATAAGCTGAAAATAACCCCCGGTCTTTGGACCGGGGGTTATTTTGTATAAGTGGATGTGGCAATATACGTAGACTATTTTAACACTCTGGCCGATGTCGCTACAGTCTTACCACCATAGACTACTTTGATACTGGAACTTCCGGTATCAATCGCCTTCACCTGACCGCCAGTAACCTGTACGATCGACGGTTTGGAAGATGTCCATACCGCTGAGCTTGTCACATTGGTAGTAGCGCCTGAATCATAAACTGCATTCACACTAAGCACTTGAGAGGAGCCTTTAGGCAGCTTCAGGTTTTTATTGCTCAATACCAGTTTGAGCAGCTTAGGTGTGACCTTGATCTCAACGTTAAACGACTTATCTTGATATGTGCCCGTAATTGTTGCTGTTCCAATTCCAACGGCTTTAATGGAAGAGCCTTTTACGATCGCTACGGAAGCATTCGATGATGTCCATTTCACTTTACTGCTCAGCGTAGCTTTTTTACCATCCATATATATGCCGATGACTTTGATGGACTTACTTCCTTTCAAATTCATATCAGCACTCGAAAAGCTTGGTGTCAATGTAGAAATGGCTCCTTCCACAATGACAGGTACTTTCACATATTTGTTCATATACATAGCCTTGATTCCAGAGTTACCGCCATTTACCGCTTTTACTTTACCATTTGCTACTGTAACTGCGGCTGTTGTACCTACCCAGCTTACCTGATTGGTAACATCCAGGATTCCGCCACCAGCCATGTGTGCTTTTACTGTCGGAATACTTGCTTCTTGGCCTGCAACCAATACATATTTTTTCTCAGAAGCGGTCAGCTTGAGCACTTTGTATTGCACAGTCACTGGAATATCCAGTTTGAGTGCACCTACCGTTGCTGTCAATGTTGCACTGCCTGGGTTCACTGCAATCAGCTTACCATTTGCTATTTTAACTGCACTTTCACTGCTTAAGCTCCATTTTACATCGGATTGAACTGCTTTTTTAGCCCCATTGACCAAATAAGCAGATATACTCGGAAGAGAAGTTTTGCCTCCTGTTTCGAGAGTCAGACTGGCTTTGCTTGAAACCAGTTTTTCAACCGTCGGAAGTACATTAATCTTCAGAGTCTTGCTCAAACCGTGATAGGACGCTGTAATCGTCGAATTGCCTGCATCCATCGGTGTGATTTTACCTTGCTCGACTGTGGCAACCAACGGATTGGAGGAAGTCCATTCTGCCGTGTTGGTCACATCTGTCTTGCCGCCAGTCAGGTTGACATCGGTTGCACTAACCTGAATTGGAGAGCTACCCAGAAAGACCGATTTGGACCCAGTTGCATTCAATACTAATGCCTGTGAAGAAGAACGCACATACACAATCGTTTGTGCTTTGAGTTCATCTTTGCTTGCTTTAATGTAAGTCACGCCTTTGGCAAGTGGACGAACCAGACCATCTTCAACGGTAGCAACAGCCGCATTCGAAGAAGTCCATTCGACACCGGATACATTTTCCGTCCCACCTCCAGTAAGTACACCTTGAGCAGTCAATTGCTTTGATTCTCCACCAATCGTCAAATTAATGGGACTAGACGGATTTAATTGCAGCTTGCTGTAAGGCGATTTTACTGTAATCGTTGTACTTACCGTTTGCTGCTCATATGTGGCAACAATCTTAATCTGCCCTTTTGACACAGGAGTAATGAGTCCCTTATCTACCTTTAAAATGCTTGAATCCCCAGAGATCCATTCTGCTTTTTGTGTAACATCTTCTTTGCCCTTTTCTGTCAATGACCACACTTTTAATTGAGCGGGGCTTCCACCCAGATTCAATGTAGTCGGATTTTGACTGTCCCACTGTACCGTGGAAGTCGTGCTCTCCTCAGCCCGGATCAAACCCGCTGGCCATGCTGCAAATACAAACATCAGCAAAGCAAGTAAGAAGGTACTCCGTTTGCTCATACGTTTCATACGCTCCATTCGTTTCTCTCCCTTAGTTTCATCTCTATAAAATAGGATATAATTAACAATCCCATTACTTTTATCGGTTAGCAGCTTACTAAATTGAACCCTTCATCAAAAAAAGGTGAATAATTACAGTTAAAGTTCTCCACGCAGTGACCTTACCACAAACAGATGCTCTTCTTTAGATAAGGTTTGTCCATCTTCAAGGATTACATTGTGTGCCGAGTGACTAACCAGCTTTACATTATAAGCAATCAGCTGATCTTCTCTCCAAATCGTCACCGCCGACTGAAAATGAATGGCATTATCAAACTGTAACGGAACGCTCATTACATAACCGATAGCGTTCAGCTTCGCCGGATGGCGGCTTCTACGCTCACGCCCCGGAGGAAGCATGGTAATATGCGTAATATTTTCAAAAGGAATAGCCAGCATTTTCGGGCCTAAAATAACACACTTTCGTATATCATCCCATTTTTCAAGCGTGCCGCGCACCTTCTGGGTATGACCGTTGTTGCCGTGATATAAAATGACCTGACGTCCCTTCCACTGACGCATGTCCTCACCTCCAGTGCTAGCGGTTAGGAATCTCCCACCGAATAGGCTCCATTCCATGCTCCTGCAAAAATGCATTGGTACGCGAAAAAGGCTTGCTGCCAAAAAAGCCTCTGTGAGCCGCCAATGGGCTTGGATGAACGGATTTCAGCACCAAATGCTTGCTGGTATTCACGAAGCTTGCTTTTTTCTGAGCATGGCTTCCCCACAAAATAAACACTGCTGGCTGCTCACGTTCATTAATCGCTTCAATGACAGCATCCGTGAAACGTTCCCAACCTATTCCCTGGTGAGATTGCGGTTGTCCTTCACGCACGGTTAACACGTTGTTTAGCAGCAGCACACCTTGCTCAGCCCAAGGAACGAGGTATCCTTGATTGGGAATAGGAGTGCCAATATCATCACGCAACTCTTTATATATATTTTGCAGAGACGGCGGTGTACGCACACCTGGTCTTACGGAAAAGCTCAAGCCGTGGGCTTGTCCCTCTCCATGATAGGGGTCCTGTCCCAATATAACCGCTTTGGTCAGATGAAATGGCGTTAATTTAAGTGCGGAAAACAAGTCTTCTTTTGGAGGATATACCTTATGTAACTTGTACTCTCTGGCTAACGTATACCTTAATTCATTAAAGTATGGCTTTTCGACCTCTTCTCGTAGTACATCATCCCAGTCATTTCCAAACATACCCCTGTCTCCTCTCAATATGTAGATCTGTGAAAACGGTAAGCTTTTTGATCCAAAAAAATAAGCTGAACTCCTCATCCGGAGCCAGCTTATTTATTCGTTACCTGTGTTATATGCCGAAGGACCAGGAAAATATCCTTACGGTAATCAGCTACCGCAGGTCTAAATTCGATTTCCTTATTATAACATTAACGATAATGATGTCAAGTAACTGAAAGCTTAATTCTCTCAGAAGAAAAGCTCTTAATTGCTGTATTTATGACGATTTTGTATGAGCATTCAGGTATTCCAATGCATTATATAACATAACAGCAGCTTCGGCACGTGTAATCTCGCTTTTTGGATGAAACTTTTCACTTGCATCCAAGGTATTGACCTTGTAGACTAGCGAGCGTTGAATGCTACCTTGGTAAGAAGGCTCCAGTTCGCTGTCATCCGCAATATTCGCAGGTGCGATTTTAATCATCGGAAGAGCGCCTGCTTTTTCCATGCCCTGAATCAGCATGTGGGTGAACTCTTCCTTAGTCAGGGTTTTTGAAGGAACGATATCCTTTGGAATAACCACACCATTATAATGAGCGTTGATAAAGGCTTCGGCATACCATGCAGTATCCTTAACATGGGTAAACAGTCCGCTGGCCTGTGGCGCCTTATTAAAATCAATAGCGGCCAAACTGAGCTGGAGTCCGCCGGAGATCAACTGAATGCCCTGGGCAGCGGTCACTTTAGATGACGGGAGAAACTGCGTGTCAGAGGCACCTTTGAGCAGACCCTGATCTTTAAGGGATATAATTTTTTCTTTGCCGCTTACGTTGTCCAAATCCTTGAATTGACGGTCTGCCGCAGACATTTGACCTCCAACGGAGAAGGACAAAATGGCTACAGTTGTAATGGCTGCAAATGCACTTTTTCTCATGTTCATGTCAAGTTCCACCTTGTAGTTGAATTAGGCCGCCTGGCCATTAACAACCTCTTTGACGTAGTTCAGGATGGAAAGGTTGCAAGCGATATCTAACAGAGATTTGAATGAAGATTGCCCGAATGCTCAATTCTTATCTTTCACGCCAATCACGATGACATCCCCCTCAAAATTATGCATATCAATAACCGTTACATTGCCCTGAAACGCTACCGAAGCTGCTGCAAATCGGCGGTATTCCAGGTCGATAATCGTAAAGTCATATTCTCTGAGATCGGCGTCTAGCTTCAGGACCGTGTTCACCGGCACATAAATAGCAATTTTTTCGAAGCCTCTGGTTGAGGCAACTCGAATCTCTTCCGTGTTTTTAAGTACTATGTTCCAAGGCTGCAAATCTACCAGTCCGTACATCTGGAACAGCCACTTCGCGAATCCATAATCCCACGCTCCCTCAAATTTAAGGGCAGCCTGCCATTCATAGGGGCTATCAAAACCTTCCCCGGTAACTCCAAAGCGTTTCCCTTTTTTGTGCCAGCTCCATATTCCATGTGCTCCGTAGGTTACGCCGGCTTCCGCACCGGACAAAAGACTTTGCCATGCAGCTTTACGCACGTCGGCACGGCCGAAACGACCGTATTCTCTCCGGCTGTATCCCATCATCTCGTAGCAAGGTTCCGAGTTTAGCACAGGCCGTGTTACCCGCTTGTTGTAGAAGTCCAACGCCAAGGTGTAGGCCTTGGACTGAAACTGCGAATTGTGACCTGATTGGTACATGTAAAAGTCCAAATTAGGATCGTTAATGAACTCATCCGGCAGATCCGCCAGTCTCCCCTGAATGTGGAGAGTAGTCAAACACTCCGGACTATGTGTCTTCACAACGTGAAGTGTGGTGCGGTAATACTCGTTCGCTCGCTCTGACGGGAAGTCGGTATCCCCGCTCACAATATAGATAGGGTGATACTTTGAGAATCGGTCTGCCGCGTAACGCACATACGGTTCTACCGCCTCCAGAGGCATCTTTTTCTCATCACGAAGCTTGGCCGCCCATGTATCCGGGATATAATTGCACCAAAGCAAAACAAGCGCGGGTACAAATCCCTTGCTCACCGCCATCTCGACCATTGTCTCCGCCCTGTCAAAATAGTCTGGATTCAGCGAATAAAAATCGTAGCTCCCGTCCTCAATCCGTTCGAACGGTTCGTAATCCAAATCACTGCCGCTGGCATCCCACTGCCGCAGCAAATTGATTTGCAGAACATTAAACCCCTGGCTACTTCTGTAGTCAAGATAATCAGCCCATTCCTCCAGTGAGATGTTGGTAAATGCGCTCCAGACGGTATCCGCCAGATAGAAAAATGGAACTCCTTCATTGACAAAGTAACGTTTATTCTCCGCTATGCCAAGCTTTATCATACGGCATCCCCCTTATTGCTGTAATGACAGAAAACGGCGAACAGTTCGCCGCTTTCCCTTTTATTGCTCATTTATGAAGTAACGATACTAGCTTGGGCTCCAGCCGTTCCCTCCTGCTCTGACTTTTCCTGTGCTTCGCGTTCCCTGTTCAACGCTTGTTTATCAAGCGTTCTAAAAAACGGATAGTAAATCAGCATACAAACGGGAATGAGCAAAAGCTGTGCAACTGCAAGTCTCCAGCTCCCCTCAATAAAGCCCAGAGCAAAAATCGGAGTGCCAAATGCCGGGTAAATTCCGATGGGCGCAGGCAGCAAGCCCGCAGTTGTTGCAAAATAACCGAGGACGGCGCAGACGATAGGAGAACTGATAAACGGAATAGCCAGGAGCGGATTCAAAACAACTGGAATTCCGAAATTGAGTGGCTCGTGAATCGAGAAGAAAGTCCCCGGAAGGCCGAGCTTGCCAATCGTGCGTAATTGCTTGCTCTTGGCCAAGAAGACCAGCAGGAGAGCGAAGCCCAGCATCGGCGCATAGTTTGAGAAGATATACCAGAAAGCCAGCCCGATAATGTTCGGTAGCGGAGCTCCCGCCTGGAAAGCGTCGAGATTGGCAAGATCCAGGCTCATCCAGATCGGTTTGACGATGGCAAGCGTTACGATTGCACCGTGGATTCCGAACATCCAGAGCACCTGCATAATGATGAGGGCGACAATCATAGCCCCCAGTGATCCACCCAGTCCTTCCAGTGGCACTTGCAGATAGGTATAAATAAACTCATGGACCGTACCGAATGACGTATGCATGAATAGACCGGAAACGATAACGAATACCATAGCTACGAGTATCGCCGGAATTAATCCTGAGAATGTTTTGACAACGGTAGGCGGTACTCCTTCGGGCATTTTAATGGTCCAGTTGCGATCGACAATCCAGATATACAATCGGGAAGCGAGCAAGCCAACCAACATGGCGACAAACAAACCCTGCGCACCGAGCCACTGAAGTGGAAGCGCCCGGACTTTATCGAATGTTTGGATCGGCGTCAAAATAAGAAACGAGAGCAGTGCCGTTGCTGCGGGAACCAGTGGGTCCTTGTCAAAAGCTTGCGCCAGTCTGTAGGCAATGAAGAAGACTGCATAGAGGGCGACGATGCCAGTTGTCATCGTCGATCCTAATCCGATAATACCCTTGATGGGTGCGATGAGGTTCTGGTAAGGCTCCCAGGCAAGTGCGGAGAAAAGCGTCGAAAATGCTCCAATAATCAAAAAAGGAAGGGTGGACATCAGTCCATTTGATATAGCGCTCATATAGCGATTTTGCTGAATTTTCCCAGCGTATCTTTGCAATTTATGCGATAGTTTTTTTTCGTTAGCCATATTCCTTCAACTCCTGTTTTAGAGTTTCATCTGTTGAACAATAATCTAGAGAGCGCTTCTATTTGAGGAAATCATATTTTTGTACCAATGGAAGCTGTTCTTGCGAATCCGCCGCAATTGTCTCAGGTTGAACTCATCCCGGTCAACATAGACGAATCCGTAACGTTTGCTTACTCCCTGGTGGGTGCTGACCAGATCAATTGCGGACCAAGGACAATAACCAAACAGCTCCACTCCGTCCGTAATAGCCAGCTGGCATTGCTCGATATGCTTGCGCAAGTAATCGATGCGGTAATCATCTCTTACAACATCGCCCTCTTCCAAGGAATCAAAAGCCCCCAGTCCATTCTCGGTAATGATCAGCGGTAGCTGGTAGCGGTCATAGATCTTCCTAAGAGTAACACGCAGGCCTGCCGGATCAATTCCCCAGCCGAACTCCGTTCGCTCCAGATACTCATTTCCACTCCCAGCAAAAACACCCACTTCTCCAACTGAGATTTGCTGATCTCCCATCCCGCCTTTTTCTACCGAATTCTGGGTACTGGCTTTGACCGTTGCAGAGCTGTAATAATTAAAAGCGATAAAGTCTGGCTTCGCGGCGGCCAGAATGCTCATATCCCCTTCTTGAATCTCAGGCGTATAGCCTTTTTCCTCGAAGTAACTCCAGACCAGCGTATTGTAACGGCCAAACACCGCCATATCAAGGTATAACCAATTGCGGATTGCGTTGAAGTTATCAGCCGCCAGCACATCTTCCGGACGCGAAGACGCTGGATATACGCACGAGATGTTAGGGGCCGGTGCCACTTTAGCTTCAGGTAACATTTCTTTGCACAGAATCATCGCCCTGGCTTGAGCCAGAAGCATATGATGATTTTGCTGATACAATTCCTTTTTCGGATTCTTCAGGTTCGGGTCCAACGTTCCCAAAGCGGAACCGTGCAAAATCATCATGTTTTGTTCGTTAATAGTTAACCAATATTTCACCCGGTCCCCAAAGTGTTCGAACAATGTCTTCGCATACGTTTCAAATGCGTTGATTGTACTACGGTTCGACCATCCGCCTTCTTTTTCCAAAGCTGCCGGAAGATCAAAATGATACATGGTCACGATCGGTTCGATCCCGTATTTTAATAACTCATCAATTAAATGGTTGTAAAACTGTATGCCTTTCGGATTCAATTCCCCTGTTCCCTGCGGATAAATGCGGGTCCAGGCCACCGAGAAGCGATAAGCCTTAAAGCCCATTTCCGCCAGTAAGGCAATGTCTTCCTTATAGTGATGGTAATGATCGCTTGCCACCTTATAATCAGTGATCTCTTCCCGGGGCGGACGGGTGTCAATAACAGACGGCCCTTTTCCGTCCTCGTTCCATGCTCCTTCAAACTGATAGGACGAGGTCGATCCACCCCATAGAAAATTGGAATCAAACGCTTTCAATTCATGATATTTCATTTAACACCTCCAATGAAAAAGTGTTGATCTATATGTACAGACGATTATAGATTTAAGGCTTCGGCAAGTACTTTTTCACCATTCATCATGCCATAATCCATTCTGTCGATTACGCTTACCTTGATGCCTTTAGGCTCGTATTTGGTTTTAAAATCGTCTTCCAAGTAGCCAACCTGCGGTCCTATCAGCAATACGTCCGTTTTGTCCGCATACTCTTTAAAAGAGCTTTCGGAAGTAGCTCTGATTTCAACCTCAACATTTTGAGCCTGTGCAGCCTTCTGCATCTTTTGTACCAACATACTTGTAGACATCCCTGCTGCGCATACAAGCGTAATTTGTTTCATTGGTTATTCCTCCCCGATAATGGTGTGATGGATACTGTTGCTTCGTAACGGTTCAATCTGCTGTAAAGTTCCACGATATGTCTCGCCAGATCCTTGGTCGTAATGGCAGACATGAGATGGTCTTGTGCATGCACCATTAGCAGTGTCACTTCATGAGCTGTCCCACCCGCTTCCTGCTGGATCAGTCGCGTCTGCGATTTATGCGCTTGGACCAGCTCGTTCTTGCATTCTTCAAGACATTCTGCTGCCTGCTCCGCATTACCCTTCTCGGCAAAGCTGATAGCTTCCATAGCTTTACTCTTCGCAATACCCGAATTTGTTATAAGTCCCATTATGATTTCCTGATACTCATCCATTGAATTCACCTCATGCATTTCATCTCTTTAGCTTACAGATTCAGTGTATACGATTCTTGCCGACTTCTAAACGCAACCCTTTTCCACTAGAAGCGGAAATGCTTACAATGGAAAAAAATAGAGAAGCTCTGCACGATGCTTGTTCAAAATCCAAGCAGATGTCGTGCAGAGCTTTATTTTAATACAGTTTATGTTTGACAATAATTTGAGCAAAATCCCCGTAGGTTTTGCATTCCAGCATTTGCTGGATAATATCCGAGTCGTCGAGTAGTCCCATCAGATGCTTATACATTTTCGCCGGAGGCTCGTCGCCGTTTTTGTTAATACTGAGCAGGCAGACGAACTGCACGGGCTTGCCGGACCAATCTATGGGAGATTTCAGTGTACAGACCGCCCATACCGTCCGGTTGCTTTGCGGAATAATAGGATGAGGAATGGCTATCAGATTTCCGTAAGCCGTAGGAGCAGCATTTTCCCTTTCCATCACCAATCCGATGAATCCCTCGGAAGAGCGGATCAATCCGGAAGCATGCATTCTTTCTCCCAAAAAAGTAATAACCTCTTCTTTTGTAGTAAAGTTATGTCTCAGAAATACAAGCTCTTCCATAATGTAGCGGAAAGTAAATTCGTTTTCATCCGTCAGCAGCTCTTCAATCTTATCGATGTCACCGCCGCCAAGCAGAGTCTGAACTACCACGACCGGAACGGATAATGTCTGCGGGATTGGAACTGTGCTTACCACAAAATCAATGCCATGCAAAGGAACCTGCTGCAACTTGTAATACTCGGTCGTGCCAGCAACCTCAAGCCTTTCACCGAACTTGCTACGTAGCTTGTAATACAGCAAGCGGGCACTTCCAACACCCGAAGTGCATACGACAAGGCAGCGTTTAGGTCTGTTGTTCATCTGCTGCCTTTCCATGGCGGCCCCGATATGAATCGCCAAATAACCCATTTCTGTCTCTGGTATGGTCAAATTCAGTTTGCTCTCGATTAACTTGGCACCTATGACCCCCGCCTGAAAAGCCAAAGGATAATTATTCTTCACATGATCCAGCATCGGATTACGGATATTCATCCTATATTTTACGCGGTTTAGCGCCGATTTCAGATGAAGACATATGCCCATTAACAGTTCTTGATCCCGGCTGATATTCAGGTTAAAGCCCCTGTCAATTTCAGCCAGCATTTCTCTGCCAAGCTCATAAATTCCCCGATCCAAGAGCTTCTGAGGCCCTGTCTCTTCTGTCTGTTGCTCCGTAACTCCCTCAAACCACTTGTTCCCGGCCAGATGCATGGCGATATAAGCAACCTCATCCTCCGGAAAGGTCAAATCCATTTGCTTTTCAATGTGGCTAACAATATGTTCAGCGGCTCGAAATTCCTCGGTAGCCCGAAAATCTTCCCTTTCATCGGAAAGCATCGCGACCCGGTTCCCATCGCGAATACGCTTGCAAGCTATAGCGATATGAATGGACAGGTTGTTGAAGGCAACATCCGACAAAGTGACCCCGTGGTTCTGGATTTGCTCCAGAATAATACCTCGAATGAGTGTCATTTCCCAAGGGGTAACCATTCTCGATGCGGCCTCCACGCCCCCAGCCCTTTCTTCTTCAGAACGGTTGACGATGAATTCAGACATGCAGAAACGTAAGCGAACCTCGTCGCCCCTCAGCTTGACACCGTAATTCGGGCGCTTATCAATGCCGATTCCGTAAGCCTGTAGCATATGCTTAACCTCTTTGAAATCATTTTGTACGGTGGATTTGCTAATGTATAACTCATCCGCCAACTCTTCGAGCTTCAAATAATTTTCTGTAAGCAGGAGGCGCGAGATTAAATAACGCTGTCGGTATTCAGGAGAATTGAGATCATCCGGTTCGTTATACAGGAACAACTGCTGTAGGAGCGTACGAAAGCTGCGGTCGTCCGTGATTTTCAGTTCATACCCCCTTGAACGAACAGGCTGAATCGATGCTCCATGCTTGGCCAGAAATTCATCCAGTTCTCTGATATCGCTACGTACGGTACGTGAAGTAACCTGGATCAACTTTGCCAGATGCTCGCTGTTGACAGGAGTGTCCGCAGCCAGCAAATGCTGTAGAATCGAAACCATTCGCGTATTCATTCAAGGTGACCCCCCGTTCTTTTGTCAAAATCTATCCTCTACTCAGGCCTGCTCGGTTAGCTCGCCTTTAGGTACGAAAGTGGCAGGAGCAGCACAGGAATTGCGCTCTACAAATTTCGTATCCACTGTGATTTTTGCTGTAACCTGCGTTCCCTGCTCAATAGTATCGGTCAGGAGATCGACAGCCAGAACGGCCATTCTTTCTTTTTCTACATGAATGGTCGTTAGCTCCGGCGTAACAATGACCGATTCCGTAATGTTGTCAAAGCCGATAATTGAAGTATCCTGCGGCACCCGGATGCCAAGCTCGCTCATGGTCTTCATAGCGCTGATAGCAATATAGTCGCATTCGCAGAACCAGGCCGTCGGCAAAGTTTTCCCACTCTCCAGATAAACGGTTAACTGCCGATTCAGATCCTCCTGCGAAGTAAGAATGGTTGGCGCTACAGCCAGCATTTGTGCCTCCGGAATCTTCAGCCCCCGTTCCATGAGTGCCGCCAAAAATCCGCGTTTACGTTCCTCAAAATTATGAATTCGTACATTTGAAGCAATATAACCGATTGAGGTATGACCCATGTCGCATAAATAAGCTCCTGCCTGATAAGCACCCATAACATTATTAATCTGGATAAATTGTACGGGAAGCGTATCAAAGCAGGTATCCAGCACAATCAGATTCGGCAGCTTGCCATGAATATCACTGATCTGCTCACGGGTCAGATTGGTTCCCAGAACAATGGTGCCTGCACTGCGTTTCTCCTCTGCAACCATCTGGATATCCCTCTGGAAAAATTCTACGTCGACCGTCGAGAAGATCAACGAATACCCTTTTTGTCGGCAACGTTCCTCAATAAACTGGATTAATTCTTTAAAAAATGGCTGTTGATAGTATTCCTCAAGGACAATGCCCGAATTTGTACACACGAGAAAAAGCAAGGACTTATCACTTCTTGAAGCCGTTATCGTCTTGCTTTTGGGACTGTATCCTGCCTCGTGGGCTACCTGGAGAATACGTTGACGCGTATCCGGGCCAATACCCGGCTTGCCGCTGAAGGCCAGTGAAACAGCTGATTTGGATACGTTGGCCAGCTTGGCAATGTCTTCCATTTTCATGCCCTAATTCTCCATTCTAAATAAGATGAACACAGCAGTGAAGTGAATAAATGAAGTTTACACCGATTTGAGATGCGATGCAATAATTAGCTGAATTTATTTATATTTGTTTAGTTATTTTTTTAGTTTTTATAACTAAATATCACTAAATAATTAATTGACACCGTTTTAATTCGATGTTACTATGGCCTCGACATAGAAATAGTCATTGAATTTAGTTTTTACAACTAAACTAATTTGGTTTTGTTTAGTTTATTTATTCTATTTTGTTCAGCAAATGTTGTTTATTCAAGTACAGAGGAGACATGATCATGAAGAAATTAAAGTTGGGTTATGCTCCGACGCGCCGATTTACGTTCAGCGCCGACGACGCCTTTAAGTACAAAGTGGAAATTCGCAAGAAAATTGAGAGTTTTGGCATGGATATCGACATTGTAGACCTGGAGGGCCTTAATGAGGAAGGCTTGCTGTATGACGACCATATAAACGCGGATTTAATTGCAAAGCGATTCAAAGAAGAAGAAGTCGACGCTGTTTTTTTCCCACATTGCAACTTTGGTACAGAAGATACTGTAGCTCGTGTAGGCAAGGCGCTCGGCAAGCCTGTCCTGCTGTGGGGACCGCGGGATGAAGCGCCGCTTGCGGACGGCATGCGCCTTCGCGACACCCAATGCGGTATTTTCGCCACAGGTAAAGTGCTGCGAAGATTCAACGTTCCCTTCACCTATGTAACGAACAGTTGGGTGAATGATCCGGTTTTCGAAAGAGGCTTTACCAACTTTGTGGCGGCCGCCAACGTCGTGCGCCAATTCAAGAGCTTACGCATTCTCCAGATTGGCCCCCGCCCCGCTTCATTCTGGACGATGATGTGCAATGAAGGCGAACTGCTGGAACGCTTCGGCATTGAGATTCATCCCATTACCATTGTCGACATTCAGATTAGAACCAAAAAAATCGCCTCCAGCAATAGCTCAGAGCTTCTGGAAACGATGGATTACATTAAAGAAAAACTCGATTACAGTGAAGTGACCGAAGATGATGTAAGACGGATAGCCGCTTTAAAGGTCGCCATGAAATCCTTCGCCCGTGAGACGGGAAGCAGCGCTATCGCAATTCAGTGCTGGTCCTCTTTGCAGGATGCCATATCTATTATGCCGTGTCTGGCCAATGCAATCCTGACTGACGAACAAATTCCGGTTACTTGTGAAACAGATATCCATGGAGCCATTACTTCCATTATGGTACAGGCTGCCTCCATGAACACATTGCCAACCTTCTTCGCAGATATTACTGTTCGACATCCTGAGAATGATAACGGCGAACTTCTCTTCCACTGTGGCAATTTCCCGGTCTCGCTCTCCGTAGAGAACAAACCGAAGTTACGCAAACATTTTCTCTTCGACGACCATTCTCCCGGAACTCATGAAGGCGAAATCCGCGGTGGCGGTATGACCATTGCCCGATTTGACGGCGACCACGGTGAGTACTCCATGTTCCTCGGGCGTGCCCGGGGTATTGAAGGTCCTTATACCCGCGGCTCCTACGTATGGGTGGAAGTAAACGATTGGCCGCTGTGGGAGGAAAAACTCGTAAAAGGGCCTTACGTCCATCATTCCGTAGGTATCCACGCCAATGTGATCCCGGCCATTTATGAGGCCTGCAATTATATACCCGGCCTGACGCCTGATCCGGTCGATCCCACGGAACAGGAAATTCAAAGCTGGCTTAGAGGATCCGATCTCGCCCGTAATAAGCGCCCGAACCTTCACGTTTGAGACGTCTAAAGCGACAAAGCCCATCCCTTTAATACCTATCTTGAGGAGGACATTATGGAAATCCAGGAACTGAAAGTAAAAGCCGCACAAATCCGCATGGACCTGCTAACCATCATTCACCGCGCCAAAACGGGACATACGGGGGGATCGCTGAGCAATACAGACATTTTAACGGCTTTATATTATGAAATCATGAACGTTGATCCTGCTAATCCAAAATGGGATGACCGTGATCGCTTTATCGCCAGCAAAGGGCATTCCGTAGAATCTCTATGGTGCATTCTGGCCGACCGGGGCTTTTTCCCAAAAGAAGAGCTGGAGACCTATAGCCAGTTCGGCACCCGACTCATTGGCCACCCGAACAACAAGGTTCCAGGGATTGAAATGAACACCGGGGCCCTCGGCCACGGCCTGCCCATTTCCGTAGGCATGGCACTAGCTGCCAAGCGGGATGACCGTCCTTACCGTGTATTTTGTTTAATGGGAGACGGCGAACAGGCCGAAGGGTCCAACTGGGAAGCCGCTATGGCAGGCTCTCATTATAAGCTGGATAACCTGATCGGCATTATCGACCGCAACCGACTCCAGATCAGCGGTGCTACCGAAGAAGTCATGGGACTGGAGCCGCTGGAAGAGAAGTGGACTGCCTTCGGCTGGAACGTCGTCTCTATCAACGGCAACAATATGGAAGAATTGCTTAAGGCATTCAGGTCCGCCCCTGAAGTAGCCGGAAAGCCAACGTTAATTATGGCCAATACCACCAAGGGCAAAGGCGTATCGTTCGCCGAAAATGTCCCGGCATGGCATCACCATGTGCCTAATGATAAAGAATTGGAGCTGGCTCTCACAGAGCTAAAGGCAACGATCGAAGAATTGACGCAGAAAGGGCAGGTGCATTAAGCATGAATAAAATTCCTAATCGCCAAGTAATCTGTGACACACTGCTGGAGTTGGCCAAAGACGACCGTGATATCATGGTACTGGCCAGCGATTCGCGCGGTTCTGCTGCAATGGCTCCCTTTGCCAATACGTTCCCGCAGCAGTTCGTCGAGGTCGGCATTGCCGAACAGAATATCGTAGGCATGTCTGCAGGCCTGGCCCACAGCGGCAAAAAACCGTTTGTGACTTCACCAGCCTGCTTCCTCAGTATGCGCAGTATTGAACAAGTCAAAGTTGACGTTGCTTATTCGCGGACAAATGTGAAGCTCATCGGCATTAGCGGAGGCGTCAGCTACGGGGCGCTTGGCATGTCACACCACTCCGTGCAAGATATCGCAGTAGCTCGGGCAATTCCGGGACTGGCGATTGTCCTGCCTGCTGATCGTCACGAAACGAAGAAACTGACCGAAGCGCTTGTAAAATATGACGGCGGCGTATACGTGCGAATCGGGCGTAATCCCGTTGAGGACGTTTACGAAACCGATGATTACCCATTCGAAATAGGCAAAGCTATAACTGTGAGAGAAGGCAACGACGTTACAATTATTGGTGTCGGTGAAACCGTGCGAATCGCACTCGATGCCGCCAAGGCACTCAACGACGAAGGCATATCCGCCCGGGTAATCAACATGCATACAATCAAGCCGCTGGATGAAGAGGCGATCATTACCGCTGCACGTGAAACTGGACGCATCATTACCGTTGAGGAACATAGCATTTACGGCGGTCTCGGCGCAGCCG
Organism: Paenibacillus sp. FSL P2-0322; assembly: GCF_037975315.1. Taxonomy (NCBI): domain Bacteria; kingdom Bacillati; phylum Bacillota; class Bacilli; order Caryophanales; family Paenibacillaceae; genus Paenibacillus; species Paenibacillus sp. FSL P2-0322. Next base: position 3,858,666 of record NZ_CP150243.1, read on the forward strand.
TGGCAGAAGTTGTTGTGCAGAATCACCCGGTTCCTATGAGAGTGCTCGGCATCCCGGATGAGCCGGCGATTGCCGGTAAATCGGCGGAAGTTTTCCACCACTACGGCATTACGGGTGACAATATCAAACAAATTGCATTCGAATTGATTAATAAGTAGAGGGCGAAGCATATGGAGCACAATCAACAATATATATTGGCCATTGACCAGAGTACTTCAGGCACCAAAGCACTCCTTGTAAACCATCAGGGTACAGTAATCGCCCGCAGCGGGATGGAGCATAAGCAATATTACCCCCATCCCGGCTGGGTAGAGCATGATCCGCTCGAAATTTATGAAAATGTCAAAATAACGGCCCGCAGCGTATTGGAGCAAGCCTGCGTCCACCCGTCCGCACTAGCTGCGCTGACAATCACCAATCAACGCGAAACGGCATTGGTGTGGGATAAGACGACTGGTCAGCCAATATATAATGCTGTTGTCTGGCAATGCCAACGTACGGCGGACCTGTGCGCCGAGCTGAAGCAAGCTGGCCACGAAAGAACCATCCACGCCAAAACAGGGCTTATGCTTGACCCTTATTTCTCCGCTGCCAAGTTCAAATGGATCATTGAACATACGGAAGGAGCTGCCAACCTGCTGGCTGAAGGGAGGCTACTTGCAGGGAACATGGACAGTTGGCTGGTCTGGAAGCTTACCGGCGGTAAAAACCATACAACCGACTTTACAAATGCCAGCCGTACATCGCTGTTCAATATCCACACGCTGGAGTGGGATGAAGAGCTTGCCCAGCTGTTCTCCGTTCCTTCTTCCCTGCTGCCTGAGGTTAAACCATCCGACGCAATTTTCGGATATACGGCAGATTGCGACCTTTTCAATGAGAAAATACCGATTTCGGGCGTCATTGGGGATTCACAAGGGGCATTGTATGGGCATCTGTGTTTCAAGCCCGGAACAGCCAAAGCAACCTTTGGCACGGGTACCTCTGTATTAATGAACGTAGGGAATCATCCGGTGGATGGCGGTGACGGACTTGTAACCGCTATCGCCTGGGGGGCCGGCGGAACTGTTACGTATGCGCTTGAAGCCATCATCCGGACAACAGGCGACAGCATCAAATGGACGCAGGACAACTTAGGACTGTTCTCTACCTTTGAGGAAATGCAACGCTTAGTCGAAAGCGTTCCTGCAAACGATGGCGTCTATCTTGTGCCTGCCTTTGTCGGAATGGGCGCTCCCTATTGGAATCCCTACGCCCGGGCAGCAATTATCGGTATGAACCGTGGAACTGGCAAAGGACACATCGTCCGGGCTGCGCTGGAGAGCATCGCTTACCAAGTACGGGACGCTATAGAGTTTATTCAGGAACAGTCCGGGATTGAGTTGGTCGGCCTGCGCACGGACGGCGGGGCTTCCTCCAACACTTGGCTGATGCAATTTCAGGCCGATATTCTGGGCAACCTTGTGACCCGATCCACATGTGCCGAGCTGTCGGCCATGGGTTCGGTCTATCTCGGTGGGCTCGGCACAGGCTTTTGGTCCGATCCAGAGCAAATCGCTTCCAATCTTAAAATGTATGAAGCATACGAACCAAAGATGGATGAGGCTACCAGAGAGAAATATTATACTGGCTGGCAGCGGGCTGTTCAGTCTGTATTGCAACAACAGCATGAATCTCCCGTTTTATAAATAATCTCTGTACTCCACTCCTCATATCTCCCCAATACAAACCAAACAAAAAGGGCCCTTGCTTTTACAAAGGCCCTTTTATTAAGTTACTCACTCGAACGATATAACTGACCCAACGCTTTTACAAACTCACGGGCTGCCGGGGTCGCTTCATCAAAAGAATGCGCGATAATTCCGATATCCCGCGAAATTTGGGGAATGATCTCTTTAACGATTAGTGTATGGGACACCGAGGAAAGCGTAAACTTCGATATAATGCCAATGCCCAACTTTTTTTGGACCATATGGACTAAGGTTTCAGCCGTTTGGACCGTGAGACTCTCCTGGAAAGGAATTTGCTGCTCATGCAAGGTGTTTAATACAGCAGATTCATGTCCTCCTTTACAGAAGATAAGGTCGTTCCTGTTCTGTTCCAGAGAAACCTCATGTTCTGCTTGCAATGGATGATTCTCCGGCATGATAGCAACCATGGAATCGTGTTCAAGAATATGGACGTCATAATGATCGAAAGGAGAAGCTACTATTCCAATTTCAACAGTGCGATCCTCCACCCATTGTTTAATTTGATTCGAGTTTCCTTCCATCAGTTCAATGGTGACATCGGGGTATTGGGAGCGGAATAAGCAGATCGCTTCTGGAAGCAAGTTCGTAGAGGCTGCCGGGAAGGAGCCTATTTTTACTTTACCGCGTAAAAGCTTATTCTCCTGACACGCAAGCTGAACCATTTTATCTTCGATTTCCTTCATTTGTCTGGCCAGACTCAGCATTTCTTTTCCCACTTCGGTCAGTACGAGTCCATTCTGCTTGTCGCGAATAAACAATTTCACCTGCAAAGTATTTTCAAATTGGATCAAAGCCTTGCTAACCGCAGGCTGGGAAATAAACAGCGCTTTGGAAGCCTCCGTCATATTCATTTTCTCCGCAACCTTCATAAACACTTCAAGATGATTCATATTCACAGACATACACCCGTTATAACCATACGGTTATTCCCTCCATGAAATAATAGTATTTCAGTTATATCAAATATACCTTTAACTGTCGTTTTAATTTGGGTGCTAGCGCATAATATTCTTTACACCTATATCGCTCCCTATCTAAATCAAGCTGGACTGGCTTCCCAAACAGATGTGGTGCTGCTTATTTTTGGAATAACTTCGGTTGCCGGAATCGGGTTGATCGGTGTATTCATTGACCGCTGGCTGCGTCTACTGGTACTTGTGAGTACCTTCGGCTTCGCTATCGCATCTTTGGCGCTGGGAATCAGAAGTCACCAACCTGCCTGTTGTCTATTTAACTGTTGCCTTGTGAGAGCGCAGATGTGGCACAGTCTATGCTTGTAACCGCTTGGAATTTGGCCATTGGTGGAGGCGGTTTGCTTGGCGGAATTCTTCTGGAGACACTTGGAAGCAGCTCTTTCCCGTGAGCGTTACTGATTCTTATGCTACTTGCCTTCATAGTTTCGTGGCGTGCTAAGAATCACGAGTTCTCCCCCAAGAAATACCTATTGCCCTATAAAAACATTGACGGTTAGATGGCTGAGAATCACATCCACACTTGGCAAGAAGCTCAACGAATATGTAGATCAGGTTATAAAGAACCTTCCTGTCCATCTAACTTCATGGATTGAAAGGTTCTTTTATCAGAAGTCATAGAAGTTCTAAGATCCTTTTAATATAATACCTTCTCCAGACAGCGTGCCAATTCATCATCGGGAAGGGGCTTGCGATGCGTATTCTCCAGGTAGATATATTTCTCTGTTTCTGGCATTAAATATTGTTTGGACCACAGGAACATATCCGGACTGTCTCCCTGAAGACGAAGAAATCTCCGCACAGTGTCCGCATGAGAAATAGTGTTATCTAGATTGGTTAACCAATCTGCCCGGTAGAAATGCTCCCATCTTCCAGTTCCTGCGAGCGATAACGCTTCTTTACCCATCCGGTAGCTCCAAACGGCATGAGAAGCTTGTATAAATGCTCTTGGGTAATCTTTTTCAAGGAACAGCCCATAAGCGCTACATAAGCTTGCCAGTCCACGTGAACCACTCAGATGCAGTTCAATCTGCACAAGCAGTTGATTATACAGCCTGCGACATTCATCTTCAGGCAACTGCTTCATGATTCGTAGACACCGCTCTCGTAGTTCAACCCAATCCGGGATTGCCAACTCGGCTTTTTCCTTGAACCAGCGTACCTGTTCAGGAAAAGGCCTTTCTCCAGTAGCCCAGTACAGCCGTTCATCACTGCTTTCTTTGCCTTGTAGCCAATACCCCATAATTTGCCGAGCCGGATGGTGATAGAATTCCTCCCCTGCTCGATCATCCTTATGCGGGCCATAAACGATAGTGCAACGGGAATAATCCCGGTATAATTGGGAAATCTCTTGAAGCTGACTACTGTACAGCCGCCCGATAAAATCAGTAAGCTGCTCTTCGGTATCCACGTTACCCTTCGTCCATAAATTTGCTACTAAATCCAGCGTATATACATGTGGCAAAATATTACCTGAATTGACCAGCAGGTACTCGTCCGCCCCTGTAGTAAACGCTGATGTTAATTCCTCTACAATCAAGCTGGCTGAGGAGGGAAATTGGGTAAGATGGTTCGACGCTTGCAAGTCGTGGAAGGTCACATGGTAATATACTCCATTCTTGCCCCCATCCTGCGCCTCAGGCAATGCTGGTACACGATAATTAAGATTCCCATGGCGCCGAGATACCATTTTACCGTAACCATTGTCCGCCCATATTTTGATCACCCCTTCGGGTACTTCAATATGCCCCTGCTTGTATAACTCGGCAATCTCACCATACATCGCCATACAGCACACGGGCTGCTCCACAAATTCACAGATCATATTGTACTGCTTGCGAACCACATACGATATTAATTGTCCGCGTTTGTCCGGCGTATTAAAGGAAGGATCATCTTCCCAAAAAGGCTTGTCACCCTGCCCGCGAAAAGACAATACCCATACAATTTTCTCTTCCTTCTGCCGTTCAATCGCTTCCTGCCACAGCTGTTCAAACAACTCGGGATGCTCTCTGTAGCTAGCTTGTTTACCCGGAAAGGCGCGCAAAAACATTTCCGCCCCCAACGGCTCGGCATGATGATGTGTGATCCATAAGCCCATGTCTGCTGCAAGCTTATGATGGATACCTGTGCGTGGTAAATCGGTTCCGGGAATCACCATATTTCCACCGCACCGCAGTAACGCTTCAAAAACGGGCTGCCACACCTGCTCCGTTGGTGGATAATCTTCCTTCCAGCCAATCAAGCATACCTCATCATTGACAAACCATCCCCGATATCGGACCTTGGACGGTATACTGTCAACATTCTGACTTGGCAAAACGATGGTATCCCGCTTAGGCGGGAGAAGCTCCGCCCAGAACCAGAACGGCTCCACACCCAGAGCGAAACGGCTGTAATGAAGCAGTCCATAAATAATTCCTAATTCATCACGGCCAATAATATGGAGTACCGTTCCCTTGCTACCAGCAACAAAACGCAGACAATAGCCCTCTGGCCAATGCGGGCAGCTATCTCCTTCCTGCGCATAACGGATAATGATCGAGGGCTCTACTTCTGTTTGCAATGGCTTGCGGCCAAACACTTGCTTATGATCTCGCGCAATCATGTTCCAAGCGTGGGCAATTGGCACACTCTCATCGGTTTGAAGATTGTATCCGCTTTCAGATGAAATAGTTAGAGGTTCACAAGCTTTCATTTATTGTCATCTCCTATTTTTTTCAACTATGAGGATTCTTCTTGTCTTTATTTTATAGGTTGGCAACATACATATAAAGCTGTTCCAACGTAAATATAGCTTTTTTTCGGTAAATCACTTGAGAGTTGAAGCTTAATTCGAGAAAGAAAAAAGTAAGGAACAGGAGAGAAATAAGAAAGACTTGATTGCTACACTAAAAATGTTCCAAAAAACAGACTGCCCTTAAAGATTCAAGTGCAGCAAAAAGGAGACTTGATATGAAATTGAAAAAACGATTTGCTTCTTTGTTCCTGTTGGCATTGATGGCATTTATCCCGGTCCAGGCATATGCTTCTGGGTCCGTTCCAACCACGCCCTCTGGAATTCCGATTTCCGAAATCGAAAACAGAACAGATCAAATTATGAAAAAATATATAGGAACAGCGATTCCTGGTGCTGCGGTTTCCATAGTAAAGGACGGGAAAATTGTTTTTTCAAAAGGTTACGGATACTCAAACATCGAGAAAAAAACACCCATGAGTACGGAAACAACCTATATGGAGGCCGGTTCAGTATCGAAATTGTTCACCTGGACGGCAGTAATGCAACTGGTTGAGCAGGGAAAGCTGGATTTGAATACGGACATCCGCACATACTTGCCTGACGGCTTTCTCAAGCCTTCTTTTGATAAGCCTATTACCCTGAAATCACTGATGAGCCACACGGCAGGTTTTGAGGAGCGCCTGGAAAAACTTTTGGTTCATAACGCTGCTGATCTTAGGCCTCTCAAGGAGCATATCGCACCCGGAAATCAGCCTCAACAGATTTATGAGCCTGGAACAGTGATTGCTTATTCCAACTATGGGACCAACCTGGCCGGTTATATTATAGAACGTGTATCCGGAATACCTTTTGAAACCTATATTCAGAAACATATATTTGAGCCTCTAGACATGAAACATTCTTACTTTACACAACGGTATGATCTTATCCCAGAGGTTATCGAACATAAAGCAACAGGCTACTCCAAGAAGGATGGAAACTGGGTGGCAAAGCCGAATGTTTTCTTTAATGATGTGCCGGCTGGTGCGTTAAACATTACTTCGGAGGACATGGCTCATTTTATGCTTGCTCATCTGAACATGGACCATTCCTTAAAACATTCGCTGTTCAACAAGAATGAAACCTTGCGAGAAATGCATGAGGCTTCGTATACCCACTATCCCGAGCTTCCGGGGAATGCCCATGGCTTTTGGGAACGGTTCGCGGGAGATTATCGTGTTATCGAGCACGGTGGAAATACAGATTCATTCTCCTCTCTGGTCTCTATCGTGCCGGATCAAAACTTTGGGATCAGTATTCTGACTAATGTGGAAAATGAAATGTCCGGGGCGAGAAGCGAACTCATTGACCTGTTTGTCGGGGGTTCCGACGCTACTCCGCAAGCGGACAGCACGTTGAAGCATAGCGGGGATGTGGCGGGAAAATACCGTTCTGCTCGCGCAGTATCATCTGGTATATTGAAGCTTATACCCGTATTATCCAATGCGGAAGAAGTAGTCACAGCCAACGGCAATGGCGGAATCACTCTGAGTATTCCATCCATGAATATTCATGTTGATTATGTAGAAACCAAACCCTATTTTTTTGAACGCGTGACTCCCGGGAGCACTCCTTATGATCATGCGGGCCTAAATATCAGCCGTCTTTTTTTCTTAACCAATGCCGATGGTAAAGTGACGCAGTTGTCATATGGAGTGATCGATGACCAATTGCCGATATCCTTCCTGCAAACATCCATTTTTAGTTATATTCTGGTCGGGGGATGCGGTATTTGGTTTGCGCTTGGTTCTATTTTCGGTATTATTGGATGGCTGCGGAAGCTCAAGGACGCAAGAAAGCAGAAGAGTACTTCGCGGCTTCCCTTGCCTGACAGTGTAACCGTAATACCCTTGCTGGGTCTGCTTGTGATCGTCAATCTCATTGCTTCCAGCATCCAATTGATAGGCGACCCCTTTCAGCCTATGTCCAATTTCAATTTGAATATTATCTTTTTCTGGGTACTTGGGCTTGCCTTTGTACCGGCCGCTTATCTTGCTGTAAGAAGATGCAATGTTACCAAAACAACATTGTTAAGAAAGGTATACACCGCGACGCTGATTCTTTCGTTTCTAGCTATTTCGATTTTCCTGTATTCCTATAATTTCTACTTTTTGGCATAGCTCCACTCGATAAGCCTGCCATACCTTCCAGTGTACCGATGAAGATTGCAAAATGAACAACCCCAATCTGAGCTAAATAAAAAAACTCTCCTCTGCATCTAGCAGGGAGAGTTTTTAACACACTCAATGAGATTCAAATACGTGCCGAATTCAGCCTTTGCTTTCAGTATGTTGTTGAAACTGTTTATTCTGTTTCTGGCTGAGTATTTACCAATTTTATATGAACATCTCTCAATTGTTTCTCAGTAACCTCCGAAGGTGCTCCCATTAATAGATCCTGCGCTTTGCTATTCATTGGAAAAGCAATAACCTCTCGGATATTCGATTCATTTGCAATGATCATAACAATCCTATCAATTCCAGGTGCTATACCTGCATGAGGCGGCGGCCCAAATTGAAAAGCATTAAAGAGTGCAGGAAATTTACTCTTGATATCTCCATATGTATAACCTGCAATCTCAAAGGCTTTTACCATAATCTCCGTATCATGGTTACGGACAGCACCCGAGGACAGTTCAATCCCATTACATACAATATCATATTGGTACGCTAGGATATCAAGAGGATTCATATTCAGCAGCGCATCCATACCACCTTGTGGCATCGAAAAAGGATTATGACTAAACCCAATTTTATGAGTATCAGGATCCAATTCAAACATAGGAAAATCAACTATCCAGCAAAATTTATATATATCCTTTTCCAGCAAATCCAGTCTTTTTCCTAATTGATTTCTGACAGCACCGGCTATTTTTTCGACATTTTTAAGTTGATCAGCAGCAAAAAACAGTGCATATCCTGAACTAGCTTGCGTAACATGTATTAATTCGTTTTTCACCTCTTCAGAGATGAATTTTGCAATAGAGCCACTAAGAGACATATCATCATTGAACTTAATCCATGAGAGGCCTTTCGCTCCAGCCTCAATAGCAAAGTTTACTATATCGTCATAAAAGCTTCTTGGCTGTGCTCCACAACCAGGAACAGCAATAACTCTTATCGTTTTATTTTTAAATACTTTAAAATCAGTCTCTGTAAACAGCTCTGTAACATCATGGATAATTAATGGATTTCTTAAATCAGGTTTATCGCTCCCGTATTTGAGCATGGCTTCTTGATATGGAATCCTGGTAAAAGGCTTTGAGATTTTAAAATTTGTAAATTCAGAGAAAACTTCATATAGCATATTTTCAACTACATTAAAGACATCTTCCTGTGTTGCAAAAGCCATTTCCAAATCCAGCTGATAAAACTCGCCGGGTGATCTGTCTGCCCTTGCATCCTCATCTCTAAAGCACGGAGCAATTTGAAAATATTTATCAAAGCCCGAAACCATTAATAATTGTTTAAATTGTTGTGGTGCTTGAGGCAAGGCATAAAATTGGCCTGGATGCACTCTACTAGGAACTAAATAGTCTCTGGCGCCCTCTGGAGATGAACTTGTCAGGATAGGTGTCTGGATCTCTAAAAAATTCAAATCGATCATCTTTCTTCTGATACTTTGAATTACTTTAGAACGAAGTATAATATTATTGTGTATTTTTTCATTCCGTAGATCCAAGAAACGATACTTTAATCTTAAATCTTCCCGAGCTTCATTTGCTAAAGATACTTCAAAAGGTAATGGATTCACTACCTTCCCTAAAACTTTTATCTCATTAGCAGCTAACTCAATATGCCCGGTTTTCATAGTGGGACTAATCGTATTTTCAGATCTGTTACATACAGTGCCTGTAACAGAAATGGTTGACTCCCTGCTGATCTTTGATACAAAATCTTTCAATTCGTTATTATCAGAAACAACAATCTGCGTTACTCCATAATGATCCCTAAGGTCAATAAAAATAACCCCGCCATGGTCACGCATATTTTTTATCCATCCTGCAATTCTCACTACTTCGCCGACATGTTTTTGATCCAATTCTCCACAGTTATGAGTCCTATAACTATGCATGAAAAACCCCACTTTCTTTTATCCCTATCATCTTAATGATTTCTATTTTTCTCCACACATATACTCACATTATCGTTAAAGCTTTATACCTCTCATTCAGGTATTCCGCAGTTTCAACCATTATTTTTTGTCCTATTTCATCAACATGCCTGTTCTTCCAATTCTCAAAGACTGTTCCCTTGACCCATTGGTTAAAAGCGCCAAGGGCTGGTCCGCAGTGTACTTGATAATCAACCTTACTGTGTTTGTCTCCATTCATTGCAAGTCGTGTAGAATAAGTAAAGTACCATCTAAATATCAACGCCATCTTACGTTTAGGAATTCTTTCAGCTTTTTCAATGATCTCAGCCGGGTAATAAGCTTTAATATCTTCATATACTTGTTCAATACTCTTCTTAAAATATTTTTCTTCGATATATTTTTTGGTTCCGCTATCAATTTCATCTATGGAGTTATAATTACGGTAAAGATCATATAATTTATTCGCCCTGGCCGGGAAAAAAACTCCTTTTTTCATAACCTGAATTTTCGCTCCCATTTCAAACATATCCCCTGCGGGAGCGTAGTCTGTATCCTGTATATTTAACTGCTGGAGCAAATCCTTTACATCATCACTTGTCCCTGCTTCAACCGTACATTGGTTGATTGAGCCTGTCATGATAAAATCCGCACCCAGTATAAACGCTGCCGCAGCAGCTTGTGGAGTCCCTATCCCCCCGGCTGCCCCTACCCTTATACTTTTATTGTATTTATACTTAAGTAACGCTTCATCCCTCATTTTAAGCATTAACGGAACCAGTACATATGCAACAGCATGATCAGTATGCCCGCCTGAATCAGCCTCGACACACAGATCGTCTACCATAGGAATTTCCATCGCCATCCGGGCCTCATCCCGGCTTATCCTATTTTCCTCGAGCAGTTTATTTACGATATTCTGAGGCGCAGGACTCAAGAATGCCTCCACAACCTCGGGTCTTGATACTTTCGCTATAATCCTGTTCTGCGGTGTTACGATCCCCTTTTCATTTCGTTTCAAACCTTTCAATCTGTACCTTACCAAAGAAGGCGTTATACTCATAAAAGCAGAGGCTTCAATAGTTCTAACACCGTATTTTATGTACAAATCAACGATGTTATTTTCTATTTCCAGGTGATCGGGAACATGAATAAGATTCATTCCATAGGCTTCGCCTTGGTTCAATTCTTGCTGAATATACTTTATAGCTTCCTCAAGGGCCCCAATCTTGACTCCCCCTGCCCCAAAGAATCCCATCATTCCTGCCTTACCTGCTTTTACGACCATCTCTTTTGAAGATATTCCCTTATACATCGAACCCATAAGATACGCGTATTTAAGTCCATAATATTTTTTGAATTCGCTATGACCAAGAGACTCCGCCGTAAATCGTTGGCCGGATATACTATTCTTCGACTTTACTTCCTGTACCTGCTCGCTACGTTCCTCATCCTCCCTCACAATCAGCGGTTCTGCGTCTCGTTGTATTGCGTTCACCAACCCTGTTATGACTTTTCCAGGCCCAACCTGTATAAACTGGGTTACACTTTTACCCATTAGATATCTTATACTTTCCGACCACTTGACTGGACTTACGATCTGGTTGATCAGCGTACTCCTTACATCTTGCTGCCTGTAGGGTCTGGCATAGATATTTGAAATGACTGGTATTTTTAATTTTGAGAATTCGAACTGCGACGCATAGGCCTCAAATCTCTGTCTGGCATCTTCCAAATACCTGGAGTGAAATGCTCCACTTACATTTAAAATCACATAGTTTGTGGCTCCTGCATCTTCAAAAATTGGCTGTGCCTGCTCAATCATGTCCTTCGGTCCTGAGATGACAATCTGGCTTGGCGAATTAAAATTGGCAACATCAATCCCCCTTAAATTATTTTTCTCGATAACTTCTCTAAATACTTCCTCGTTCAAGCCTATGACCGCTGCCATACCACCACCGGTAGCCTTGACCATCAGTTCTCCTCTTTTTTTAACCAGCTTCAAGCCCGTTTCAAAGTCAAATGCCTCTGCGGCAAATAAGGCATTGTATTCACCCAGGCTATGTCCTGCAACATAATCAGGTTTTCTTCCAGTCTCTTTTAATTTATTAAGATAACTCAAAGCGTTTACGACAAATAGCGCCGGTTGGGTAAAATCCGTTTGTCCTAGTTGATTAGCAGGATCTTCAAGACACAGTTTCTTAATAGAGTAACCAAGAATAGCATCCGCTTTTGCAACCAATTCCTGAAATTCGTCAAATAGTCCTACTCCCATGCCTTTGGCTTGAGCCCCTTGTCCAGGGAACAGATATGCGATCATTTGTGTCCTCCTTTTTGCTAGTGAATGCATATTAGTCGAATATTTCAAATAGACGATCCAAATTTTTCATATCGTTTTGAAAAGGTGAAAGAATAGAACAAATACTTGCCATTTTCTTGCTACCAAAATTGTACTTCACAAAATTAGCAAGAGTGCCCGAGGGGCCAAGGTCAATATAGATAACCCCGTCCCCGTCTCCCAGACATTTTAAAGCGTTCCGAAAACGGATAGGTTTTCTAGTGACATCCCAAAGAAAACAGTAGTCAAGGGATGTCGCCTTTCCTCCGTACATAGATGAAACCATATTTAGAGTCGGATTCCTTAGGGTCTTAAGCTTTAAATACGCTGTATATTCCAAGGCTATAGGGTCCATTAAGGAAGAGTGAAAAGCAAACTGGACCGGTAATCTTTGACATATAATCTCATTTGCTATCAAGTAGCGTTCAATTTCTTCCAGTTCCTCACAGCTTCCAGAAATGACAAAATGCGAGTCATAGTTGATTGATGCTAACTCTGAATTGGCATTCAATACGGATATTTGGTCATACAGACTGAGGTCGCCAATTACGGCCAGCATGCCACCCTTTGGACAGTAGGTTTCTACCATTTCTGCTTGCTTGACAAGGCATTGAAGAGTATTTTCATAACTCATACAACCAGCCACAGCAACAGATGCAAACTCACCGAGGCTGGAACCCAAAACGTAATCAGGATAAATCCCCTTTTCCAGTAATACCTGTGTGAGGGCATACTCCACCATGAAAATTGCAGGGTGAGTATATAACAGGTTATCAAACACGTCTCCTCTCCCACGGTTGTCGTCGTACAGCATTTTTAATACGGACCTGCCTGTAATATCCGTATGAATCTCATCCAGCTTGGTCATCCATTTTCGGAAAACTGGATTTAACCTATATAATTCTCTTCCCATGCCGTAGTATTGTGAGCCTTGGCCTGAAAACATAAAAATCACAGATCTGTCCATTCTAACCTCCCACAACATACTCATTGATAAAATCCCAATAAAACCATTTAAAATAAATATTTCACAGTAAATTGCGAACTAATTGCATTTGGGAAGGTGTGGGATTGCTTTCGTTAAGAACATTCTCCATATGTTGTCTTATTGCAGGTTTGAATTTCGGCTCTGTTATGATATATAGCTGCCCTTTTTTGATTCCCTCAAACATCTGATTTGCTACATCCTCTGGAAGTATTCCATTCTGGACAGCCTTGCGGGCCAATTGATTAATGACTTGTCTTTCCGGGGGAAGATTTCCTAGTCCGGTCTGCTTACTCAGCTCCGTCGGTCGGTTTCGTTCAGCATCCATAATTTGGGTGCGTACGAACCCGGGGCAGACAACTGAAACCCCTACATTGGAACCTATCAATCTGAGTTCTTGGTGTAGCGTTTCAGACAAGCTTAAAACGGCATGTTTTGACGCGCTATATATGCCATTTCCAGGGCCGGACAATAGCCCGGCGATGGAAGCTGTATTCACAATATGACATGCGGTTTTCTGTTTCAGCATAATAGGAACAAAAATTTCAGTTGCAAAGAGAATCCCCCATATGTTTACGTTTATTACCCACTGCCAATCCGCCACCGTATTTTCCCATAATAAGCAGCCCGTGCCGGCGTCCACCCCTGCATTGTTGAACAAAAGATGCACAGCCCCAAATGTCTGAACCGTTTTTTGCGCTAACGCACGTATATCAGCTTCTTTGGAAATATCCGTCACCACGGATAACGTTTCTGCACCCATGTCTTTCAATTGTTTTTCGGCCCTTAGAAGGGCCTCCTCCTCAATATCCGCGAGGACGACCTTCATGCCCTCATTTACACATCGATCCGCAATAGCACGGCCAATCCCACTGGCGGCTCCCGTAACTACGGCTATCTTATCTTTAAATTCCCTCATGATTTACCTCCAGAATATTTTGTATTTTCCATCTGATAGTGATCGGTTCCCTGTTTATGTTTAAAACAGGGTTATCGGTAGGGGGATTCTGCGAACATCTTTATCCTCATGGAGTGCCTCCCATGAAATCCTGCCCCCCTGGCTCCAATACATCGCTATATTTTCCATATTTTTCTCCTCTAGCAGCAATTGAGAAACGGTCTCTCCTATTTTCCCTGAGAGAAGCGCACTCGTGTTTGAGTCTTCTGCGCTTTCTCCTATAAATAAAGGAATGGATGCCCCTTCGGGCCCGTTGCCGCTATCGGCTATTTCGAGAAGTTCCCTAAGACCCGTGAGTAGATCCTGCCGCGTATTCGCTACGATTGCCGCCCGGCATATCATCGCTTCGCGGCCTGTCTGAAGTGTAAAAGCAATATCTTGTAAGGCATCATCGCTCTGCTGCTCCAGATATCCCAGTAATTGATTGGCAAGCGCCATCAGTCTCTCACGATTTATGTCCGAGAGAATCACCACTTGGGGCTGATCTGCCACTCGTAAATGAATGTTGTCTTTTTCTGAAGGGATATATTCTTCCAGAATGAAATGCACATTAGAGCCTCCCGCACCAAAGGAGCTTACGGTTGCCCGCAACGGGAATTCCCGTTCTTCTCCCTGAATCTCGATTACAGGCCGCTCCCATTCCTGAACCTCCCGTTGCAAATAAAATGGAGTATTACTGAAATTAATATTAGGGTTAAGCTTCTCGGCCTTAATGGTAGGAACCAGTTTTCGCTGCCACAATTGCAATATGACCTTGGTTAGCTGTGATATTCCCGAAGCCGCTTCTGCATGCCCTATATTGGATTTGACTGAGCCAATGGCACAAAATTGCTGCTCAGTCGTAAATTTCTGGAATGCTTTATTCAAAGCAGCAAGTTCAATAGGGTCTCCCAATGTAGAACCATTTGCGGCTGCCTCTACATAACTGATCGTCCGGGGGTCTATACCGGCTTTCAAAAAGTTTTCTTCGACTAGTTGCGCCTGCGCATTTGGGTTAGGGATTGTATATCCATTGCTATGTCCCCCATGATTGGTTGCCGTGGATTTAATAACCGCTAAAATGCAATCTCCATCCTGTACAGCCTTATGAAGCGGTTTTAAGAGTACCGCTCCAACTCCTTCCGCTGGAAGGTACCCATCCCCATCTGCAAAGCTTCTGCTATCTTCATGACTTCCAATCAACTGATTTTGACTGGATTCAATATACTTTTTGGGACTAGTCAATAGATTCCCCCCGCCAGCTACCGCTATTTGACACTCTCCCCTGATCAGGCTTTCACATGCCATATGGACAGCTACAGCTGAGGAAGAGCTCATCGTATCAATGGATATGCTCGGTCCCTGGAAATTGAAATAATGCGACATGGGGTTTGCGACTGCAACAGACCCAAATGATGTTACCCGTTGGGCAGAGTCCGGTTCGATATCACAGGAGCAGTATTTGTGATACGTAGCGCCCACATAGACGCCAACCTTGTTCTGGTGCTTCTTCTGTAATGCCTCTCGCGTATATCCTGCACTTTCAAGCAAATTCCATATTATTCCCAGGAAAAGTTGCTCCATCGGGTCCATTAAACTGATCTCATAGGGGGTGAGATGAAAGAATGCTGGCTCTGACAGGCTTATTCGTTCCATGAAACCGCCCCACTTGCAGTAGGTTTTTCCCGGCTTGTTTCTCTCCTTGTCAAAATAAAGATCGTGCTCCCAACGGTCTTTTGGAACTTCGGTAATGCAGTCCTTGCTATCTTGGAGATTGCTCCAGAACTCCTGAAGATTTTCCGCCCCTGGATATTTCCCGGACACCCCGATGACAGCAATGTCCATCGCTCCTGTTTCTTGTTTCTTCTCCTCCTGAGCCTCTACCTCGGTTGCCGAAAATTGGGGACGACGGAATATCGGAGAAGGGGCTTTTACCTGCTCCATACCAAACCATTCAATCAATTCGCCTCGATGCGATTCCAGGAAATATTCTATTAAACTCTGAATATTCGGATATTCAAAAAGTAAGGTCCTCGATAGCGGTCCGAAGTTTTTTTCCAGCTCATCGGTTAATTCCATTGACTTTATGGAGTCAACACCGTAGTTTTCCAGATTTTTGTCCTCTTCAATGCGGTGTTCCGGCAGTCCAGTGGACGAAGAGAGCAGGCTCTTTAGGTAACTTGTCATTTTTTCACGCAGCAGCTCTTCTTCCTGGCTGGACACTGCCTTATTTGTTATAGAAGTTGTGTCGGCTTTTGCACCCGCAGCTGCTGCCTGATCTATGCCAAACAAAGCGTTCAATTGGTCTCGATAGGCCTCCACAAAATATTCCGTCAAACTCCGAATATCTGGATATTCAAAAAATAGAGTCCTCGACACCTGATAGAACGTTTTCTCCAGCTGGTCGGTCAACTCCATAGACTTTATAGAATCAACCCCATAATTCTCAAAAGGTGTATTCTCTTCGATTCGATATACTGGCAGGCCAATGGACGATGAAAGCAGAGTCTTCAAGTAATGGACCGTCTTTTCACGCAGCAGGTCCGCTTCTCTGCCGGACACTTCCTTGTTTGCTGCAACAGTTGTGTCAGCTTTCGCGCCTGCCACCGCTACCTGATCTATACCAAACAAAGCAATCAATTGGCCTCGATAGGCTTCCACAAAATAATCCGTTAAACTCCGGATATCCGGATATTCAAAAAATAGAGTCCTCGACACCTGATCGAACGTTTTCTCCAGCTGATCGGTCAACTCCATAGACTTTATAGAATCAACCCCATAATTTTCAAAAGGTGTATTCTCTTCGATTCGATATACTGGCAGGCCGATGGACGTTGAAAGCAGAGTCTTCAAGTAATGGACCGTCTTTTCACGCAACAGGTCTTCTTCTTGGCCGGGCTCTGTCTTGTTTGCTGTGGAGGGAACGATGTTAGCTTCTGACCCGAGCGCCTGATCCCGAGATGCTTTACCGCTTTCTTCAAGCTGTCCCTCCATGACCATCATTGTGCTGATTAGATCTACGTCTCCTTCGATCACCATGACCTGATCCGAAATACAGGCTATGCTTTGGTACAGGGCGCTCATTCCTGTCTCTGTCCTCATCGCATACATACCCACCTTCTGCATGGCCTTCTCCGTCTCCTGGTCAGGCCGCATTCCGCCATCTTTCCATAACGGCCAATTGATGGACAGCGTTTTGCCTGTACGCTCCATGGAGGTTACCAAGGTATTGCGGTACCAGGCATATGCGTCCATAAAAGCATTCGCGGCAGCATAGTCAGACTGACCTGCATTACCACCCACTCCCGAACCTGACGAAAAAAGGATAAAGAAGTCAAGAGCAATGTCCTTACTGGCTTGGTCCAGATTTACCAGTCCCGTAACCTTGGGCGCTAGCACTGCCCTGAATTCCAGGCTAGTCTTTTTAATAATATAGTTATCCTGGATTATTCCAGCACTGTGCAGGATGCCGTTGATTCCGCCGTATGTCTGTTTGATATCTTCAATTAAGCCAAGCACAGCTTCCTTCCGCGTGACATCCGCCTGTTTGTATTCTACCCAGGCGCCCAATGCCTTCAATTCCTCCAATGAAGTCTGCTTGTCCTGATCCAGTAGGGAACGTCCAGTAAGAATCAAAGTCACTTCCTTGGCCTGACGCGCAATCTCTTTAGCAAAAATAAGACCTAAACCCTTTGCTCCTCCAGTAATCAAATAAACCCCGCGGTCTTTCCATGGAATATCCGGTGTTTCTGACGGCATTTCTGCTTTACTCCAGACAGGAATCCAACGTTTGCCTTCTGCAAACCGGATGCGGCTATCCGCAGGGTGTCGGCTGCTCGTCTTTAGTATTTCAATGAGCCCTTCCATTTTTTCTGTACCCTCAACTTCAATTAACTGACCATAGATCTTTGGATTTTCCTTTTGCGCAGTTTTGAGTATGCCGCACAGCCCAGCGAAAAGCAGCTTTTCATGCTGAGGCATCGTTACAATCTGCACCAGCACCTTGCCTTTGGGTTTGTCATTCAGGATACTTTTTATTTTTTCAAAAACCTGGACGGCATACTTTTCGAAGCGCCGATCAACCTCTTCCATACCGGATTGCAGAGTGATACATTCCATTCCTGCCAAGGAGAACTCGATATCTCCTGCAGCAATGGTATCTGTTTCGCAAAGCATTACCACATGTCGTTCGTAAGTGGGAACCATCGTGTCCTCCGCAACCGCCTGTTCTTTCCAGAAGGGTTGGAGCATCATTACACCAGGTGTTTTCTCACATGCGCCCACTACCTTGTAGGAGCATCCTTTTATACGCACGCAGACTTGGCCTGCCTCATCACACAAATCAATGTCATACTTCTGCGTATTATGACCAGCCCCGCTTCCTCTGCTATACCGGATCAACGCCCACATTTCACAGGGACATTCCCGAAAAATTTCGAGTCTCTCAATGGCAGTCGGCCGTATTTTCTGTAGAGGGTCAATGCCTGAAGGCCGCATGATATTTTCATCATTCGAAAACAAGTATGCCGGCGGCATTTGCAAAGCAGCATTTATTATAAAGGGATGCAAAACAAATAAGCCCTCAGTATTCCTTATACCGGAAGGCAACGATAGCTTGGCCAGCACTAACCCCTGTCCTATATGCACTTGTTCATTGGCCTGATGTCCCGAACTGTAGTCGGCCCCCATGCCCCACACTGCTTCATCGTCTATCCCAGGCGAAACATGCTGAAAGCACTCCATCTGCAAAGCCTGTATATCCCACGTTTCCGCTTCATTTAACATCTTCAGTTCGGCACTACCCTGGCTGTGTAAGACAGGGTCCCTGGCTTCTGTTAATCTGCTGTAGATTTTGAAGCCAATCGCTCCTTGATCTCCCGGAAAGAGCCCTATATGTATTTCTAACGGCTGATCTCCTATAGCGGGAGCATGTGTCCATACAATATCTTTAATAATGATGTTTGCCTGACCCTTCTCCTGTACTGTTAACGACTGCTCAACCGCTGCCCGCACCATTTCAAGGCATGCCGCTTCTGACAGGACAAGCTTTCCGTCAACTACGGAGTCCTTCAGATAAAACTCCTGGCCGCTAAAGGTTGAACTAAATCTTTGCTCAGAAAGTACGGAGGTGTTTTGATGCAGTAATGGATGTAGATGTGCATCTGCATTGGCGACAGGCTTTTCTTCATCTACATGTATCCAATAGCGTTCTCTGGCAAAAGGATATGTGGGTAAAGGGATACGGCGGGGCTGGACATTACCGTAAAGTCTGCTCCAGTCCATATGGACACCCTTGACCCACAAGTCTGAGATTCTGCCATACTTTTCCGCTAGAATCTGTAAATCAACCGTTTCATCGAGCGTTTTCTCCTCTGAGGCCATGTTCAAGCTCTCCTTGTCCCGCTTGGCCTGTCCCCGGTAAAGCTGTGCAATACTCTGTCTTCCTCCAATAAAGCCCCGCAACTTGCTTCTAAGTTCCTCCACTGATTCAACGACCACAGCGAGGCGCTCTTCCATCGCCTCACGTCCTGTCTGCAAGGTATAAGCCACATTCACCAAATCGTGATCGGAAAACTCATTCCGATCCATTACAGTAGCCAATTGGCTTACCTGCTCCTTCAATGCTCCATCACTTTTTGCCGACAGAACTATGACGACTGGTCTTGGAGGAGTAAAGGTATTTTGAAATTCATCCTGTTCCGCAGGGAGGTATTCCTCAAGGACGATATGAGCATTAGCCCCACCGGCTCCAAAGGAAGATATCCCGGCGATCCTCGGGTATTCCCGTTGCTCGCCGTCCTCCTCCACTATCGGACGCTCCCATTCAGAAAGCCCCTGTTGGACTACAAATGGCGTTTTGGAAAAGTTTATATTAGGGTTCAGTTTTTGGGAATGCAGGCTAGGGGCAATTTTCCGGTTTTTCATTTGCAAGATGATTTTAGCGATGCCTGCAATCCCTGCGGCCGCCTCTAAATGGCCTATGTTTGATTTTACCGAGCCGATAGCGCAAAACCCCGTGTCCTGCGTATCTTTCTTAAATGCCTGGGTAAGCCCGGTGATTTCAATAGGATCACCGAGCTCCGTTCCAGTACCGTGGGCCTCAATATAACTGACTGCCCGGGCATTTACGCCTGCTTTATCAAAAGCCTCTCTAATCAGTTCACCCTGTGCTACGGGGTTAGGCACGGTATACCCGTTTGTTTTTCCTCCATGGTTGATACGGGTTCCCCGAATAACCGCATAGATATGGTCCTTGTCTGCAATGGCTCGTGACAAAGGTTTGAGCAGTACGACCCCTGCACCTTCGCCAGGGACAAATCCATTCCCGCCTTCCCCAAAGCTTTTACACCGCCCCTCAGGCGATAGCATTCTCATCGTACTGAGAAAGATATAGCTTGAAGGATGAAGATATAAGTTGACTCCTCCAGCAACAGCCATTTCGCATTCACCGTTAAAGATATGCTCACAGGCCTCGTGGATTGCAGTTAATGAGGAAGAGCACATGGTATCAACCGGGATACTGGGCCCCTTTAAGTTCAAGAAATAGGATATTCTGTTGGCTACCGAGCTGAAGGAGGTTCGCGGAAATACGGGTTGTCCTTGTTCCCACAGCTTTGGTCCATATAGATTGAACCCCGTTCCGGTAATTCCTGCAAAGACGCCAATCCGGCCATTATACTGTTCGGCGAGCTGTTCCCTGCTATATCCTGCATCCTCGAAAACCTTCCAGCATTCTTCCAGGAATATTCGCTCCTGAGGATCCATACTCATTGCTTCCCGGGGAGATATATTAAAGAAGAGAGGATCAAAATCTGCAAAACCCTCCACGAATCCTCCATATTTACTATAGCTTTTGCCCTTCTCAACCGCTTCTTTGATGTCGGAACAGTAGAACCCTTCCCTCTTCCAGCGTTCCGCAGGAATTTCTGTTATACAGTCTTTGCCCTGTTCCAGGTTGCTCCAGTACTCTTCCATATTTTTGGCCTGCGGATATCGTCCGCTTATACCAATAATCGCTATTTGCTCGTGTTTCACACGGTCTCTGTTAGTAGCCGTGTTGCGGATACGATTGTTTTCTTCCTTTGGCAGGGGTGACAAAGAAAACTCGCTGGCAGCATGCAAGGTTGCGGAAATGGAGACGGATTTCTCTTCCGTCTTTATCGGGCTTCCGATTCCTGTCCACCGTACGCATTCCTTGTGATAATCAGCAATAAAATATTCGGCCACTGCCTCCAACGTCTGATATTCATAAAACAAGGTCATTGATATTTCTCCAAAAATCCCCTGCAGCTTTTGATTAAGCCTTGTAATCATGATGGAGTCAATGCCATAGCTCTCTAAAGGCTCGCTGACATCAATCTTGTCAATGCTCAGCTTGGTAACTTCTCCAAACAATAGTTTTAGCTGATATAAGGTTTTTTCTAGAAGCAGTTCAAGATTCACCTCTGAAGAAGCTGACTCTTCAACATATTCTTTCTCCTGCGGTCGGGACTCCAGGAAATACTTTTGCAATCTGGATTGCTCGCCTTCTATTACTAATAACTGATTCAGACCAGCGGCCAGACCGTTATATAAAGCCTGGATACCGTTTGAAGCTCGCATGGCTACCATGCCAATATTTTGCCAAGCCCTCTCCGTGTCATCGTCCACATGCATCCCTCCATCCTTCCAGAGAGGCCAATTGACAGATAGCGTCTGCCCTTTGCGCCCCTTTGAGGATACAAGGCTGTTTCGATACGCGGCATAGGCATCCATAAAGGCATTAGCGGCAGAATAGTCGGCTTGACCGGGGTTGCCCATAATCCCAGCTATTGAGGAGAAGAGAATAAAGAAATCCAGATGTAGCTCCTTGGTCTCCTGATCTAAGTTCACCAGTCCGGCAACCTTTGGTGCCATTACTTCCGCGAACTCTTCCTGTGATTTATTCATAATAAAACGATCCTGTATTACTCCAGCACTATGAAGGATACCATCAAGGCCTCCATACTCTTCCCTGATCTCAAGGATCAATTTGGAGACCTCTTCCTTCCGTGCTACATCTACCTGTCTGTACTCAACGCGGGTCCCCAGCGCCTTCAACTTCTCCAATATGGCCTGTTTGCCTTCGTCTAGATTTGAACGGCCTACAAGAACTAGCGTGGCTTCCCTGACTCGCTGGGCGATATCCTCCGCAAAAATAAGTCCTAAACCTCCTGCACCACCCGTAATCAAATAAGTCCCCCGATCCTTCCAGGGTACTCTTCCCGTTGTCTCAGTGGGTTTCATCTCGTTCCAGCCGAGAACCAAACGTTTACCATCCTCATACCGTATCCTTTTATTCTTTGGATATTGACTGTTCTCTTTTAATTTCTCAATCACCTCTTCCAGACCTACAGATTCCAATTCTACGAGTTGCCCTACGATTTTCGGGTTTTCTTTCTCAGCTGTCTGCAGTAATCCCAATAGTCCTGCGAAAGGTTGCTGTGCGCTTTGTGCGGAAACTGCAATCTGTATCAGTACGCTACCCTTGGATTCCTCTGTGAGAACCATTTGCACTTCCGTGAGCAGCTGGAGGGCATACGCCTGAAAGCGTTCATCCATGCTGCTTTGGCTGGCATGCAGCTTGATGCAACGGGTTCCTTTCATGAGCGATTCAATGCTGCGCTCCGCGAAATGATCCAGTTCGCAAAGCACCACCAGATGCTGGCTAAATTCAGGGCGTGCCACTTTCTGATGAGCAACTTGCTCTTTCCAGAAAGGCTCAAGCATAAGGACTCCCGTATCCGCCAAGGACCCCGCAGTCCCTGTTCCGCTTTGCGGGGCCTCATGTGAAACCATTTGAGCTTGAAATTGGCGTATTTTTACAATGGCGTCCTCTTTCTGTATCCGTCCGCTTTTTACCTCGCCTAGAATATATTGAAAAAAGTCCTTCATCTTCTATTGCCTCCCAGCACGTAGAAACTTCTCATTTACGTATACATATATTGAGGATTTCACTGGCAGCCTCATCAACAGACAGGGTATCGTTCATCATTTCATCCAAGAGTCTGCCGCACAATATATCATCAAAGTCTACATCGCTCTCACCCTGCGAAAATAATGCATAGGCTTTTACTTGATCCTTGCTTTCAGAAGTCCAGTAATGCTCTTTAGCAAAAGGGTAGGTAGGCAGGCTGATACGGTGAGGCATCTTCCCTGTGTAAAGTTTTTTCCAATCCAAGTTTATCCCTTTAGCCCACAGCTCCAAAAGCTTGGTATATTTCTTTTTGGAAATCCAAAGATCGATCATTTGTTGCAAGTCTTCGTCCCCCGAAAAAATAGACAACGATTCTCTGTTGCGTTTAGCCTGTCCCCTATATAGGTTGAGCATGTTATGACGTCCATCCACAAAACTCTTTAATTTTTCCTCAAGCTCTGCGGTAGATTCCACAAGTACGGCTAAACGCTCCTCCATCGCCTCGCGCCCCACCTGAAGCGTGTAAGCAATATCCGATAGGCTTGCGGAGGATAGCTGACCCTGAAGAGCATTCAGCAGCTGCCGTCCCTTTTCCTTAAGCTGCTCCTCGCTCTTGGCCGACAATACGATCATAGCAGGTCCCTGAGAGTCGGATTCTGTTCCAGACTGTTCTTGATACTCGGGAATATACTCTTCAATCACGATATGGGCGTTTGCCCCGCCTGCACCAAAAGAAGATATTCCAGCTCGTCTTGGATATTCTTTTGTGATTCCATCGCTTGTAATTACCGGTCTCTTCCATTCCTCCAGGCTTTGCTGAACGATAAATGGAGTATTGTTGAAATTAATTTCAGGGTTCAACTTCCTTGAATGTAAGGATGGTACTAGCTGGCTGTGCTTAAGCTGCAACAATATTTTAGTCACTCCTGCAATGCCTGCTGCACTCTCACAATGGCCTATATTCGATTTGACCGCCCCTATGGCGCAGAACTGCTTATCCTTTGTGAATTTTTCGAATGCCCTTGTCAATCCTGCAATTTCAATAGGATCTCCCAGAGCTGTACCGGTTCCGTGGGCTTCAATATAACTAACTGTCCTTGCATCGACATCCGCACGCTGGAGCGCTTCTTCAATCAACCAGGATTGAGCTTGAGGGCTAGGTACTGTATAACCGCTGGTTTTACCTGAAGCATTTAGCATGCTCCCTTTGATAACTCCATAAATATGGTCGCCATCTGCAATGGCCTTCTCCAACGGCTTCAACACAATCGCGCCGACACCCTCTCCGTCGACGAATCCATCTGCCTGATCTCCGAATGACTTACATTCACCCGTTTTAGAAAGCATCGTCATAGCCGACAGCTTGATATAGTGTATAGGGTCTACAATCAAGTTGACTCCCCCGGCAATGGCACACTCGCTTGTACCGCTATACAGACTTTCCAAAGCCAAATGGATCGCCGTCAATGAGGAAGAGCAAGCGGTATCTAAGGACATACTCGGACCTTGGAAATCCAAATGATAGGAAACCCGGTTTGAGATGGAATTATATTGAGGTCCCAAACCGTAATTTCCGTTCATAACACCTGCAAATACACCGACTCTTCTACTCTCACAAAGATTGGCAGGGGTATACCCAGCATCCTCTATGCTTGCATATGCTGCTTCCAGGAAAAGTCTTTCCTGCGGATCCATTGTTTCGGCTTCTGCGGGAGAAATCTTGAAAAATAACGGATCGAATAAATCAATGCCTTCGATAAAACCGCCCGATTTCGTATAGATTGTGCCCCTTTTCCCTTTTTCTTGGTCAAAGTAGGTCTTCCAATCCCAACGGTCTTTCGGAATTTCAGTTATGCAATTTTTACCTTCTCTTAGATTGTTCCAATATTCCTCTATATTACGAGCTCCCGGATAGCGTCCTGACAGCCCAACAATCGCAACATCCCTGATATTGGAGGATCGTATCGTTGGCTTTTCCTTTGTGCTGTCAGAAGGCTTAAGGAAACGCCCTCCCCGGTCAAACTTCATTGGGACAGTAGCGAGTAATTGCGAAGCAGGGACCTCTTCAACTCTGGAAGTCTCTTCGGTCAACTCCTGTTCCTTCATTCCTACCAGCTTCTTCAACGAGTCCTTTTGCGTTTGAAGAAGGTATGCTACTAGATCATCTATGGTGTTGTACTCAAAAAACAGCGTGCTGGCAAAATCCTCAATGACTTCACGCAAAACATTTGTGATTTGCACAACCAATATCGAGTCGATTCCATACTCTTCCAGGGCAACCGTTGAGTCGATACTTCCCGGTTCCATTTTTAGCGTCTCACCAAGCAAATGTTTAAAATACGCCGTACTTTTTTCACGCAGCACATGTTCTACCTCTGCTTGTGCTACCTCTATTTTGGGTTGAGTTCGTTGTTTCATTGATACCGTTTCTACGGTTCTTTTCTCTATCAATATTGATCTTCGTTTGTGCTGTCGCTTTTGCCGAACCAAGCCATCGCTTTGGGCTGCAACAATCTGCTGGCCCCAATCATGCGCCTCTTGCGCCGGGAAGAACGCTGCATGGAAACCTTCTTTGTCCAGTACGGTTTCCCATATTTGAGGGTGAAGCCCTGGACATCCAGGAATACGCCATTCCGGATCCTCATACGCCCACCAACCATCTAGCAATCCGAAGGTAAGGTGGGTAAACACGCTACTACCTGTGATTTCATTGAGCAGGAGCAAGCCGTTGCTTTTCAAAACCGCTTTAGCATTACGTAACGCCTGGCGGATGTCTTTTGCGGTATGAAGTACATTAGCGGCAATGACAATATCATATTTACCCGTCTCAACACCTTGCCCAGCAATAGGTTCTTCAACATTAAAAATCTGGTAGCTGAGATACGGATTATGCGGCCCATACTCTTTTTCCGCGTGCATCAAAAAGGCTTTGGAAATATCGGTATAGCAATATTCCTGAATGTGTTTGCGGTATGGGCGCAATTTCAGGAATAGCGTGGCACTGGTCCCTCCGGTGCCCGCGCCGATTTCCAGAATTCTGATTTCCGCAGCGGCGTCGGCCATAATCCTCTCCTGGATATAAGCGGCAGTAGTATCAGCAAGTACTTCATTAAAGTAGTCCACCACCAGATTGTTCTTGTAAATTCCTTCCACTAGTTCCATTGAGGAATTGGGGAAGATGATTTCGGTCGCAGACGATTTTCCGGTAAGCACTTCCGGTAAAGCTCGTAGCGTTGTCTCAACCAAATTGACCCTTGCTCTCATCTGCGGATATTGCAGCCAAGTACGCTTGCGCTCTTCCCATTCCTGCCAGACATCATCTCGATCCGTCAAGCTGGAGTTTCTACCTGATAGGTCGTTATCCATCTGTGCCAAAATCTCCATGCTCTCTTTTAGCCATTTGCCATATAGCTCAGGAAGTCCGAGTTTATTTTTGAACTCGTCGACGGACTGACGATCTGTCCCTGATAACCCCATGGACAAGAGCTGCTCCCGTAACAACCTGCTTAGGAGATGTTCCATCTCCCTTTCCTGGAGGTCGCCCATATCGTCTGCAGCATAGTTTTCGATAAAATGGCTTCTTGATTGTATTGCTGTAGCAATATTTTCCTGAATATCCCTGAGATTCGGAGCCGAATTAGGCGAGTAGAGATCAATCTCTTCCGTCGGATTAGTCCCTTCCATCTCCAGGTGTCTTGTTGTTTTCATAAGCCCCATTTGGTCTATCGGTGAGGCAAGAAGCGTCTCAAGCGCCTCCATCCCCTCCTGCGGGTCAATGAGCCCAACACCTATTTGCGCCAGTCTGGAGTAGTTTTCTACCTCCTGCCCTCCATTTTGGGAGGCATTGTTTTCGCCGCTCCCCCAGTATCCCCAGTTCATGACCTTCACTGGACAACGCCATTCCTGCGAAAGACGATGCGCAAACGCGTCTTTAAAGGTACTTCCGGCAGCATAGCTACTTTGTCCCTGATTCTTTACATAGGTAATCATGGAAGAGAAGAACAATACGAAATCCAACGGCTCATTTTGGAAGACCTGAGCCATGCGTACACTGACATCAACCTTTGCTGAAAGCCCTGACCGGAACTCTTCCTCCGTCAAATCTTCCAAGCCCTTCTCCAAAAATGAAATGGCTGAGTGGACCACACCGTTTATGTTGGAGTACCGCTGTTTTATTTCCTCATATGCCCGCTGCAGCTCCCTTTCGTCTGCTACATCCGCCGTGATATAGCATGGAACAGGTCCCAGGCCTTCAAATCCGTCCAGTTTGGCCTGGATAGAAGCATCCTTTTGCCTTCTGCCTAGCCACACCGTCTGGGCCTGGTAGGTACAGGCCATATACTTGCTCCAAGCCTCTCCGATAGTGCCGGCGCCCCCGATGACCACATAGACGCCTCTGGCTTTGTATAGCGTCTGTCCTTTTAAACCTGAAGTCTGTTTGAATGGAATCAATTGCTGCCGATACCACTGCCCATTTCTGAAAACCCACATCCGTCCTTGCCGGTCCGAAGGCAGCGTAATTATATCGGATAGTGGCCAGTCATCATCGGATTGCAGGTCAAGGATACGGATTTTCCAGTTCGGATATTCTTTGGCCATGGTGCCTACCAGCCCATGAAGACTTGCGTGAGTCGGGTTGACTGTATCGTTCTGATCCATCGACTGAGCTTGATTGGTTATCGTTGTCCAGCCTAGCTTTTTCGTCCCGTATCCCAATAAAAGCATCGCTTTGACCATTCTAAAGAAGAGTAGGACTCCCTGCTCCTGTTCCTTGATCAAGGATTCGGCAATCACCGATTCGACGGGAGCACAGGGTGCAATCCACAGAATATGGTCAACGGCTCCATATTCTTCTACCTTTGAGGCAACTGTTTCAATGGAATCGTGTGCTTGAAGCTCCAAGAAATGCGCCCTAGGATAATACTCCCGGATGGCCTGTCTGTCTTTGTCAGTACCACCCACAATGACCAATCGGTCTGTCGGTGAGGGGGAAACGACATCTTTTTTTACAGCAGCCGGGTCCCATTTCGGGATGAGCATTACGGATCCTACAAGCGGGTCGGCGGCACTTTCTCCTTCTGCTGCGCCTTGTGCATTTTCAATGACGACTTCTCCGTCCAGCGCCCGGGTGGATAATCCTGTTATTCTGACGCAAATAGTTCCTTCCTCATCACACAAGTCAATATTAAGCTTCTGTACCTTGTCTTCTTTCTTGCTGCCCTCGCTGTATTGAATCAACGACCACATGGTCGGGGTGCATGCCCCATAAATCTCAATCTCTTGGAGGGCAAACGGCATATGAGGCGTAGCTGGTACAGCGCTACCCGGTAGCCCTTCTTTCTCTTGGCCCATGATTAGCCCGATGGATGCATGCAAGGCCGAATCCAGCAAGCTGGGGTGAAGGACCAAGCTGTCCGCCATATTAGAAATGAAGGAAGGCAATGCCAGCTCGGCTAGCACCCTGCCCGGATGTGTATATACCTTCTCCACACATCTGTATGCCGGGCCATAATCCATTCCCATTTCCTCGAAGATTTCGTAACATTGCGATCCGTTAAACCTGTGTTGACCAAAATCTGCCTGTAACGCCTTAAGGTTTAGTCTCGGTTTTTGCTCTACGCAAACCTGCACCGCATCACCTTGGCTATGCACGGTATGCCCTCTTTCGCTTCCTACTTGCCCGCTATACACTTCAAAGCTGATTTTTCCGGTGTCTTCCAGGGATAGCCTGGTGTGTACAGGAACTGGCTGGTTGTGCACCACAATGGGCCGAATCCAGTTTACATTTTTCAAACGGATTCCTGTTGTGCTGTTGTCCATATCTCCTGTGGAACGTTCTACAGCCGCCCGTACCATCTCAAGATAGGCTACGCCAGGCAGAACCTTTTGACCTTTCACAACATGATCCTTGAGGAAAAATTCCTCGCCTGTAAACGTTGAACTGAACCGCTGTTCCAGAAAGTCTGAAGTGTTCTGATGCAGTAAAGGTGTCAAAAAGGATGATTGGGACGAAGCGGCTTCTGTTATTGCGGCGCTCTTTTCCTCATGTACGGGTATCCAATAGCTTTCTCTGGCAAAAGGATAGGTTGGCAGACTCATCCTGCGAGGCTTCACATCCTCATAAAGCTTGTTCCAATCCAAAATCAGTCCCGTAACCCAAAGTTCAGCGAGCTTTCCATACTTCCCTTTGTCCACCCATGCATCAATCATTTTAGCCATATCTTCATCGACTTCCTGAGTGACAAGCCCTCCTCTATTACGCTTTACCTGTCCTCTATACAGTTCTTCTACGCCTTCCTTTTTTTGTAGGAAGCCTTCCAATTTCCAGTCAAGCTCTTGGATGGATTTTGCAATGATCGCCAGACGTTCGTCCATCGCTTCTCGCCCGATTTGCAGCGTGTAGGCGATATCTGAGAGACTTGTATGCGGGTCATTCAGTTCTCTGAGTGCAGACAGCAATCTTTGCACCTGCTCGTCCAGCCTTTCCTTATTTTTGGCCGACAACACGACTATGACAGGATTCAGGGATGCAGGAGCAGCTTGCTGCTGACTAGCTTCTTCTGGAATATATTCTTCGATGACCACATGAGCGTTAGAGCCCCCAGCACCAAAGGCCGATACTCCTGCTGCCCTTGGGTATTCTCTGGTTTCACCGTTGATGGCAACTACAGGCCTTTTCCACTCTTCTAATTCTTGCTGAACTTTAAAGGGACTATCGCTGAAGTCGATATTGGGATTTAAGGTACTTGCATGTAGCGAAGGCACGATTTGTTTATATTTCAACTGCATAAGCACCTTTGTCACCGCGGCGATACCAGCAGCACTCTCACAATGCCCGATATTAGACTTCGCCGACCCGATTGAACAGAACTGCTTATCGCCGGTATATTTCCGGAAGGCCTTCTGTAAGCCTGCAATTTCAATCGGGTCTCCCAGTGGAGTTCCTGTTCCATGGGCTTCTATATAGCTGATGGTTCTGGGGTTGATTCCTGCCTCCTTAATTGCCTGACCAATCACACGGGCCTGTGCGTTGGGGTTAGGTACGGTATAGCCGTTGGTTTTTCCCCCGTGGTTCACTGCAGTTCCTTTGATAACTCCATATATCCGGTCTCCGTCTGCTATGGCTTTGGCTAATGGCTTGAGCAGCAAAGCCCCGACTCCTTCTCCCGGTACATATCCGTCTCCCTGTCCGAAGCTTTCACATCTCCCATTGCTTGATGCAAAACTTCCCTGTCCCAACAATAGGTATTTGTTAGGATGGATGGAGACGTTGACCCCTCCTGCTACTGCCAGTTCGCATTCTCCATGCTGTAGTCCATGACAGGCCATATGAATTGATGTCAGTGACGAGGAGC
This sequence comes from Paenibacillus sp. FSL P2-0322, assembly GCF_037975315.1. NCBI lineage: Bacteria > Bacillati > Bacillota > Bacilli > Caryophanales > Paenibacillaceae > Paenibacillus > Paenibacillus sp. FSL P2-0322. The sequence goes on from NZ_CP150243.1 coordinate 3,888,809, forward strand.
ACATGGTATCTACAGCGATACTTGGCCCTTGAAAATTACAAAAATACGATACCCGGTTGGCAACCGCCGAGGCATTCCCGAGAAGTCCAATCATCCTTCCCTTGGCTTGTTCCTGGGCTCCATAGAGTTGATACTCATGGTACATCACTCCGACGTAAACCCCGACATTGCCTTCTATGCCGCCAAGCTCCCGCTCTGCACAAAGGGTTTCTCTCGTATAACCTGCATCCTCTATCGTTTCATAAACGCATTCCAGGAATAAGCGCTCCTGCGGGTCCATCGTTTCCGCTTCCCTTGGCGAAATATTGAAAAACAACGGGTCAAACCAGTCCACTCCATCGATGAACCCTCCCCACTTGCTGTAGGTTTTTCCGGGCTTGCCTCTGTTTTCATTAAAGTACAGACTGTGATCCCAGCGTTCCTTAGGAATCTCTGTAATGCAATCCTTTCCATCCCTTAGGTTGTCCCAGAACTCTCGGATACCCAATGCTCCCGGATATCTCCCCGACACGCCGATAATTGCAATGTCTAATGCCTTCTTCTCCTGATGTGGCTGTATACCTGTCGGGAAAAGCCATGGACGCCTACGATTAGCCGATATCGACACTAAAGGCTCTATGGTTGCTTTTATAGGTACTTTCGGGCCTGCATCAGGAGCCGTATTCTTCTCTGTCGCTTCTACAGCATCAATCAGCCGACCGCGATACGATTCAAGGAAATAACCCGTCAATGACCGGAGATTCTGGTATTCAAAAAATAATGTTTTCGGTAATGAGCCGAAAGTCTTTTCCAATTCATTGGTAAGCTGCATAACCAGTATGGAGTCAATCCCATACCTGTCCATTGGTGCATTTACATCTATACTTTCAGCGGGCAGCTTGATCACGGTTGAAAGTACCGTTTTCAAATAACCCTCCGCTTTTTCCCTTAGCCATTCTTCTCCGATAAGCGGTGCTCCTCCGCTTTCCATTACAGATCGGCCTGAGACATCAGTTTCCGAGAGCTGGCCTAAAATTGCCGCTTTAATCCTTTGGGGATACCCTTCGATCACCATAACCTGACTTCTGCCGGAAGACAGGCTTTGATACAAAGCTTTGATTCCATTCTCCGTTTGCATGGCAATCATGCCCAGGTCTTGCATCGCCCTTTCCGTTTCCAGGTCGACATGCATGCCTCCATCCTTCCACAGAGGCCAGTTTATCGACAGCGTTTGCCCCTGGCGCTGCTTTGCTGTCACCAAAACATTTCGATAGGAGGCATACGCATCCATGAAGCCATTAGCAGCGGAGTAGTCAACCTGTCCTATATTGCCAAGGCTTCCTGCGCCCGAGGAAAATAAGATAAAGAAGTCCAGAGGCAGGTCTCTGCTGGCCTGGTCCAGATTCACCACCCCTGAGACCTTCGGAATCAGCACTTCTCTAACCTCTTCTTTAGTCTTCTTGATGATGAAGTTGTCCCGAATCACTCCGGCTGTGTGCAAAATACCGTTAAGGCCGCCAAATTGCTCGACGATACCATGAATTAACCCGGTAACCGATTCGTTGTGGCCCACATCTGCCTGTTGATACTCTATATGACCGCCCAGCGCTCTCAGTTCGCTTAACAGAGCCTTTTGGTCCGCAGAAAGTGATGACCGACCCACCAATACGACGGTGGAGTTTTTCACATTGCGCACAATGTCTCTGGCAAAAATAAACCCCAGGCCACCTAAGCCACCAGTAATGAGATAGATCCCACCATCTCTCCACGGCAGGTCTGCATCTTCACGTAAGGCTTCAATTTCTTGCCACATTAAAGCCTGTCGTTTGTCCCCTTGGTACCGTATCCGTTCGTTATGCAGGCCACTCCGGTTCCCTTGTAGTTTCTCAATGATTCCTTCGACATTATCCTCTACATCAAGCTCAAGCAGCTGACCCATGACATTCGGATTTTCTTTTTGAGCGGTTTTCAGCATTGCAAAGAGCCCGGAATAAACCTGTTGGTCCTTCCGAGCGCGGGTTGCAAGCTGTATCAAAACTTTCTGTTTGGGGATGTCTAGCAGGATGCTTTGCAATTCTTCAAATATCTGAATGGTATAATCTTCAAACCGACTGTCCATATCCATGCTGGAGGACTGTAAAACAAGGCAGCGAGTACCATCCATGTGGGCTTCAATATCCTCCCCGGAGATACCATCCACTTCACACAGGATCACAACATGCTGGATATCTTCGTTAGCGTTCACCCCTGTGGTGACAGGTGTCTCCTGCCAGACAGGCTCAAGCATCAGTGTACCCATATCCTCAGTGATGCTGGCTTGCCCCACATCTCCTTCCAAAGCTCTGGATAAAAGTCCTTTGAGCTGCACGCAAATCTTTCCGGTCTCATCGCACAGATCAATATCCACCTTGCTTAATCCATTCGACGTCTCTTCACTCCCATCGTGAGAGATCCGGGCCCACATCACTGGAGTGCATTTTTCGGAAATCTTCAGTTCCTCCAAAGCAAAGGGTAACGCTGGCTTGCCTACAGGCAAATTTTCTTCCGAACCCATTACCAAGCCGATTGTGGCCTGCAAAGTTGAATCCATCAAAGCTGGATGCAGTACAAATTCAGTTTGAGTATGGAGTACAGAGGATGGTAGGGACAGCTTGGCCAGCACGTAATCCTTTTCTCGAAAGATTGCCTCAATGCCACGGTGTGCGGGTCCATAGTCTATCCCCATGGCTTTGAAAGCTTCATAGCATTGGCTTGAAGAAAGTGGTGTGCGGGTACAGTCTGCCCGTAAGACATTCAGGTCCAGATACTGTAGCTCGCCAGCCCTCTCCAGCACAGCCATTCCCTGACTGTGTATAATACCTTCAGCGTCGGCCCCTTCCATCCCGCTGCATATTTCAAACGCAATCTCTCCATTGTCCTGGGGATATAGACTGATGAGTACCCTGACCGGTCCGTCTGCTACAACCACAGGCCGAGCCCATACGATATTTTTCAGCTGAATATGGGTCTCGCTTTCTACTACGGCCCCCACTGCCTCTTCTACAGCTGCTCGCACCATTTCGAGGTAAGCCACCCCGGGTAATGTTTGTTGGCCCTTGATTCTGTGGTCCGACAGGAAAAATTCCCGGCCTGTAAAAGTAGAGCTATAACGTTGTCCGGAGAGATCGGAAATATTCTGATGCAATAAAGGATGAATTTGGGCAGTCACAGCCAGATTTACATTGCCTTGCCCAGTGTCTGTTTCGGATAACCAATAGCGTGCCCTTTCAAAAGGATAGGTCGGCAGACTGATTCGTCTGGGCTTGATATCTCCATAAAGTGCGTTCCATTCAATGCTTGCGCCATTGGCCCACAATTTGGCTACCTTATCAAGTCTTTTCTTCTCAGTCCAGGCCCGAACCAGGGTTCCAGTGTCTTCGTCCGAATCCAAGAGTTCGATTCCGCCACCTGCATAGTTCACACGGCCGATCAGCACTTTTTCCGACGAGTTTCCGTTAATAAAATGTTCAAGTTCATCTATCAGATTTTCTCTTGAATCCGTCAAAAACGCGAGACGCCAGTCCATGGCCTCTCTTCCCACTTGCAAGGTATAGGTCAGGTCCGTGAGATTAACGCTTTCGTGCAACTTAACAAAATTCATCATATCTGCTGCATAGGTTTTCAAGGATTGTTCACTTTTAGCGGACAGCACAAATAGTCCCGGGTTGTCTTTACCCACTGGGGGTAGATTCACCGCAGAGACTACAGGAACATATTCTTCAATAACCATATGAGCGTTAGTGCCGCTAAATCCGAAAGAACTTACGCCCGCACGCCGGGGTACTCCCGGTTCGGGCTCCCAGCTTTGCAGGCTGGTGTTAATATAGAACGGACTATCCTCCAGAGAAATATGCTCATTTAAGGATTCGAAATGAATGGTAGGCGGCAATTGGTGGTGCTTCATGGCCAGCAGCACTTTCATCACACTGGCCACTCCGGCCGCAGTCATCATATGACCCATATTGCTTTTCAGTGACCCCAATGCGCAATAGCCCTTCTTGCTTGTATAGGATCGGAATGATTCCGTAAGTCCCTCCACCTCGATAGGATCACCCAGCTTTGTTCCTGTTCCGTGGGCCTCTATCATGGAGATGGTTTCGGGATGAATGTTAAACCGTCGATATACGTCTTTTTCCAGCGAGATTTGTGAATTTACACTTGGGGCAGTTATTCCGTTGGTTTTTCCATCCTGGTTCATTCCCCATCCCCGAATAACTCCATATATGGAGTCCTTGTCTCTGACTGCATCAGAGAGCCGTTTTAATAAAATGACCCCAACTCCTTCTCCGGGGACAAACCCGTTTGCACGGGCATCAAAGGTAAAGCACCGTCCATCCTTGGACAGCATTCCTGCCTTGCTAGTCATAACATGCATCCCCGGACCAGCCATAATCATGACTCCGCCTGCCAAAGCAAGGTCACTTGTTTCTAAAAGGAGACTGTTGCAGGCTTCAGCAATAGCCACCAGAGAGGAAGAGCATGCGGTATCAATAGCCAAAGAAGGACCTTTCAAATTTAGCAGATACGAAATCCGAGCGGATAGAATTGAAGGCGACCCTCCCATAAGAACCTGCGCATTTAGCCCCTGCCCACTCATGGACCTCCCATAATCACTGGCTGCACAACCTACAAAAACACCGCAACGGCTCTCCGACAGTGAGGCTGGATTTAATCCAGCATCTTCAATGCATTTCCAGCTGCTTTCAAGAAATAGGCGCTGTTGAGGATCCATCATCTCTGCTTCTGCAGGGGATATATTAAAGAACAACGGGTCAAATTTATCTACATCCTCTAAAACACCCATCCATTTGCTATAGGTTTTTCCCTGAGCCTTGGGATCGGTATCGTAATATTCATCGATTGACCATCGCGTTGAAGGGATTTCCGATATACAATCCCTGCCCTGAGCCAGATTGTCCCAAAATTCAGCCAAAGTCCCTGATTCCGGGAATTGCCCTGCCATACCAATAATTGCGATAGACTCCTTATGTTCCTGACCGCGCGGCATATCTAGCATAGCTTTTTTAGAATCAGCATGCTTGACCGTTTTGTGGGAATCATTGCTATTCGGCAGCTGTCCATAGGCGAATTGAATCCGTTCTTTAACTTCTTGCTGATTCACAAACGTTTTATCCTGCATTTTTATTTCTTTTTCAATAGTAGCCGCCAGCTTTTCTCTTATCGATTGGGCCATATGGTTTTTCAGCTCAATTAATGACTCCCTGGGAGACTCAGACAGTTTTCTTGCCAGCTGCATGGCGTGCGGCACCACTTCATTCCTCGGTACAACCGGAAAAGGAACCCCTTTGGTTTCCAGTTCCGAACCACTATATCTAGTACCTGTAAATAGAATTTCCTGTGCCATACTAACCCCGAATTTCTCAGGGAAAATCAGGGTCGAACCCGCTCCGGGAGTAAAGCCGTACTTCATAAAGTTAGTAGTATAGATGCTTTCCCGACTCATCACGATAAAATCGCAAAACATCCCCATGCACCAGCCAGCACCAATCCCATGTCCCTGCATAGCAGCGATGACGGGCAGCTTGCAATCCAAAGCAATCTTGTAAACATTGGTATCGCTATATTTCGCCTTTCCCTCATGGATAGCCAGCAACCCCTCTTGGGTGCCTCCTGTGGCAAAGTAGGTGTCATATCCCGTCAGAATCACAACTTTATAATTCTCGTTAGCCTGCACTGTCTCAAACGCCTGATTCAGGCCGATAATTAGTTCATCGGAAAATGTATTTTTGTGCGCCGTGTCCTTCATTTTCAACAAGACAATCCCGTGCTCAAATTCCTGCAATTCAACCACAGACTGTACCTTCATTTGGGAGGCGCTTATCTCCTGCCCATCCTCCGACGTGTGGAAGCTGTCCAATGGTTGCAACGTGAAAGCCCATCCTTCTGATAATTCCTGTGGACTGGCTTCCAATGATTCATCCGGGAGCTCGCCAATAAATTGAAGCAATTGTTTTTCAGCATCTTCATAATTGATTTCCCCTGCTTGCACCGCACGAAAAATATCTTTTGAATCCATAAACATGTCCTCCTAGCTGTATGAAATAGGACAAATATCGTGTTGGCTGTCTACGAGTGTAATTGGTTGAATAACTGGTCGGCCTGTTCAAAATCTAACTCACCCTGCAGTACTTTCTGTAACAAGACTTGCATGGGCTGCTTAGGCTTCGGCTCTGTAGGAGCCTGATTTGTATCTCCCGCCGACTTGTTCAATTCCTTTGCCAAAAATTTGGAGAATTCTTTAATGTTAGGATAGTCGTACACTCTGGTTGCCGGAATAGCTGTTCCAAAGCGTTTATTCACAGCCTGCACCCACTCTACACCTATAATGGAGTCCAGTCCCATATCAATAAATTGATCATCCCGGCCAATATCCATTTCATTCATACTCAAGGATTTCGCAAGACTTTCTACCAGTTCCTTCTCCAATGTTTCTATCCGTACAGCCGTTGGCGCATATGTCGACCGCTTTGCCTCATCCCTGGCAACAATGGGCGGCGGCGAAGAAGGCTTGGCCTCAGGTTGCGGCGGGGCAGGCTTGGATTCTGCCAGCACAGCTGACTTTTCTGGCTTATCTGCTACCATCTGGATGTTGGAAACGGAGCTTAGCAAAATGCCCTGCGGTTTTTCAGGTACTTTCGCCAAAGTCTGTCTCTGCACATTATCGTTGCTATGGTTAACTGCAGGAGGGCTGGAAACGAACTCTTGTACCGACACATCGACTACAGGAGTTTCCGCCTCGACGTCCCGGGATTCGCCCCCACGCGCGAAGATCCAATAGCTCTCCTTGGCAAATGGATAAGTTGGCAGACTAATCCGACGAGGGCTGGTATTCTCATAAAGTCTAGTCCAATCGAGGAGCAGCCCCTTAACCCAAAGCTCCGCCAGCTTTGTATACTTACCCTTGCTTATCCAACTATCCACCATTTTTGCCATGTCTTCGTCTGCCTCAAGAACAGCTAGGATGTCTTTATTCTTCTTTGCCTGACCCAAATACAGCCCGTCAATATCCTCATTCCCCGCTAAAAAGCTCTCCAGCTTTTCTGTAAGCTCACGGGTAGACTTAACTATGACTGCTAACCGTTCTTCCATCGCTTCCCGTCCCACCTGCAGAGTAAATGCTATATCCTCCAGGCTGGTTTGCGAGTATTCCGGCTCTTTGAGTTCAGCAAGCAGTCTTTGCACCTGTTCATCCAGTCGATCTTTATTCCTCGCCGACAGCACGATCATTACCGGATTTTGCAGTGAAGTGGCAGCCTGTCTAGTCTCCTGCTCCTCAGGGATATATTCCTCAATGAGCACATGTGCGTTGGAGCCTCCGGCGCCAAATGAGGAAATACCTGCGATTCTTGGGTATTCAACTGTCTTCCCATTCATTGTGACGACGGGTCTTTTCCACTCTCCCAGCTCCTGCTGAACTATAAAAGGACTATCGCTAAAATCGATATTCGGGTTTAGTGTTTTTGAATGCAATGAAGGCACGACTTGTCCGTATTTGAGCTGAAGGAGCACCTTTGTAACTCCAGCAATCCCAGCCGCGCTCTCACAATGCCCAATATTTGATTTTGCCGATCCGATTGCGCAAAATTGCTTATCCTCCGTATATTCCTGGAAAACTTTTTGCAATCCGGCGATTTCAATGGGGTCACCTAAGGATGTCCCGGTGCCATGCGCTTCGATGTAACTAATGGTTCTGGGGTTAATTCCTGCTTTCTTAAAGGCCCTTCCAATTACACTGGCCTGCGCATTCGGATTCGGAACGGAGAATCCGTTTGTCTTCCCTCCATGATTCACCGAGGTCCCCTTTATGACCCCATATATATGGTCACCATCTGCAATAGCTTTGGCCAGTGGTTTGAGCAGTACGGCTCCTACGCCTTCTCCCGGCACATATCCATCTCCGCCTTCTCCAAAGCTTTCGCACCGTCCTTTACTCGATACAAACCTGCCTTGCCCAAGCATCAGGTATTTGTTCGGATGAATGGATACATTGACGCCGCCAGCAATGGCAAGCTCACACTCGCCTTGTTGCAAGCTTTGGCAGGCCAGATGAATGGTCGTCAATGAAGAAGAACACATGGTGTCCACAGCCATGCTCGGACCGTGGAAGTTACAGAAATAAGATACCCGATTTGCGATGGAAGCCGGATTGCCAGGAACGGCAATCATTCTGCCCCTAGCTTGTTCCTGTGCCCCATAAAGCTGGTATTCTTCATACATGACCCCGACAAAAACGCCCACATTCCTATCCTGCCCAAGGCCCCGCTCTAGTCCAAGCGATTCCCGTGTATAGCCTGCATCCTCTATCGTTTCATAGACGCATTTCAGGAATAGACGCTCCTGAGGATCGATTATCTGTGCTTCTCTAGGAGAGATATTGAAAAACATGGGGTCAAACTGATCCACACCTTTGATAAAGCCTCCCCACTTGCTGTAAGCTTTTCCGGACTGGTTCCTGTCCTCGTCAAAGTGCATGCTGTGATCCCAGCGATCTTTGGGAATTTCCGTAATGCAATCCTTCCCATCGCGCAGATTGTTCCAGAATTCCCGTATGTTTTCTGCATCGGGATACATGCCCGACAAACCGATAATGGCAATTTCCTCTGATTCGCCTGCTCTTTTCGGTTGCGGTTGGAAACTTGCCTGAACTGGCATGAAACGCGATTGCTTCCGACTATCAGAAAGTGACCTTCCCGGGTCGTTTTCCATCGTAGAAGGCTTGAATTCTTTCGCAGGGTTGACCTCTGTCTCGATTCCAAGCAATTTAATCAGCTGCTTCTGGTGGACTTTAAGGAAATATTGGGTCAATTCCCGGATATTCTGGTATTCAAAAAATAAAGTTTTGGGCAGTGTTCCAAACGTTTTCTCCAACTCACGGGTTAGCTGTTTAATCATAATGGAATCAATGCCATACTTCTCCATAGGGGCATCGGTTTCAATCTGCCTTGCCGGCAGCCTGATGGATGTAGCGAGTAATTGCTTTAAATAATTTGCCGCTTTTTCGGCAAGCAGGTCTTGTCCGATGACCGAACCCATCTCGCTTTCCCTTATCATAGAGGAGGCATCTCCAGCCTGATTCAGGGACGGTTGCTGCAGGAGCGTTTCTCTTAGCTGACTGGCATGCCCTTCCAACACCATGACTTGATTCTTTTCGGAAGCCAGGCTCTGATACAAAGCCCGAATTCCTGCACCAGTCTCCATTGCAAACATCCCCATCCCTTCCATGATCTTTTCTGTTTCCCCATCAATACGCATTCCGCCTTCTTTCCAGAGTGGCCAATTGACTGAAATCGTCCGCCCCTGGCGTTGTTCTCGCTCTACCAGCGTACTACGGTACTTGGCATAGGCGTCCATAAAGGCATTGGCAGCAGCATAGTCAGCCTGTCCTATATTCCCAAGGCTCCCTGCAACGGATGAAAAAAGGATGAAGAAGTCCAGCGGGATTTCCTTGCAAGCCTGATCCAGATTCACCAATCCCGTAACCTTTGGTGCCAAAACGTTTTGCAATTCCTCCCGTGTTTTTTTAATAATGAAATTATCGCTAACCATTCCTGCGCTGTGCACAATTCCGTCCAGCTTCCCAAACTCTTCCTGAATATCCCGAATCAAAACTTCAACGGCCCTTTTATCGGCGACATCGGCTTGTCGGAATACTACTCTTGCACCTAAAGCCTCTATCTCCTCAATCCTTGCTTTGGTGTCACCACGAAGCGGGGAGCGTCCGACAAGAATTAAAGCGGTATCCCTGGCCTGTCGTGTAATTTCTTCGGCAAAAATCAAACCGAGACTTCCGGTTCCGCCGGTAATTAAATATACTCCCCTGTCTTTCCACGGAATGCTGATCGCTTCCCCGGAGGCTTTAATTTCCGTCCATACGGCAACATGCCGTCTACCTGATTGATAGCGGATATGTGGTTCTATATAGCTGCGACTGTTTTCTTGCAGGATATTTATCATACCTGCTGGATCCTGCTCCACATCCATTTCTATCAGCTGGCCAACCAGTACTGGATTCTCCAGCCATGCTGTTTTTAAGAGTCCGGAAAGCCCCGAGAATACCTGTTGGTGATCCTGCACCGGAACGACAAGCTGAACCAATGTTTTGCCTTTGGATTCCGTTTTAAGAATATGTTGAATTGCCGCAAACACCTGTGTCGCATAAGTCCTAAACCGTGCATCAATGCTCTTCTCTTCGGATTGGAGAATGAGGCACTGCACCCCGTTCATTTGCGATTCAATAATTTCCCCGGAAATATATCCCGGTTCGCATAAAATTACCAGATGCTGTTGATAGTCAGATGCTGTTCCTTCCAGAGCAATCGCTTGTTCTTCCCACACAGGCTCAAGCATCAAAGTCTCCGGTGCAGTCCATTCCTCTGGTGCCCCTGTCCCTCTTTCAGCAACTCGTGATAAAAATCCCTTCATCCTCACACAAACATTCCCCTGCTCGTCACACAAATCGATATCTAACTTTTGCAGCGGGCCATCCTGCCTGCTGTCTTCACTATTACGAATCCAGGCCCACATCTCTGATGTGCATCTGTTAAATACCTCTAACTCTTCCAATGCAAATGGTAAAGCTGGCTTAATGGAAGCTTTGCGATCACCTGCACTCATAATCAAGCCTATCGTCGCCTGAAGAGCGGAGTCCATCAAACTGGGGTGCATCACATAATGCTCCATCGTATGGTAAACGGAAGAAGGCAAGGACAACTTGGCAAGCGCTTGACCCACTCCGACATATATTTTCTCAATTCCCTGATGTCCCGGCCCATAGGAAATCTGCATCGCCGCAAACGCCTCATAGCACTGACGGGATGAAACGGAGCCCAGACTGCACTGCTCCAGCAAGGTTTTAATATCTATAGCAGGGACCTCTGCCACCGGAACAATTACTGCCCTGCCTTCACTTTGCACCACCAGCTCGGTGTCCGTTGCTCCAGACTTGCTGTAAATTTCATAGGCGATCTCCCCGCCATCTTGCGGATAGAGCCCAATACTGACATCAACCGACTCCTCCCCAACCACAACTGGACGGATCCAATCCACATCTTTTAACCGGATGGACGTCCACTTATCTTCTGGAGATCCTGCAACCTGCTCTACTGCCGCCCGCGCCATTTCAAGGTAGGCCACTCCAGGCAAGAGCTTCTGCCCCCTTATCACATGGTCAGACAGGAAAAATTCCTTCCCCGTAAAAATGGAGCTGAACTGCAGTCCATAAATATCGGACGTATTACGCTGAAGTAAGGGATGAATGCCGACTGCTGTCTCCCGTTCCAACACAACACCGCTTGCTCCCGTCCGTTTATTGATATCGGTTATACAATATCGTTCTTTGGCAAAGGGATAGGTTGGCAGACTGATACGGTTTGGTTTAGCCTCTCCGTACAACAGGGCCCAGTCAATTGCGACTCCTTTTACCCAAAGGTCTGCGATTTTTCCATAGCTGCCTTCGCTAACCAAAACATCAATCGTCGTGCCTGCACCCTCTCCGTCTTCACGAGCTCTAATTTCTTCTTTATGGCGTTTGGCGTGTCCCACGTGTAAGCCGTGGATACCATCCCGGCCTTCCACAAATCCTTTCAATTTCTCTTCAAGCTCCCGGAGAGAGCCTACAACGAAAGCCAAACGTTCTTCCATTGCTTCGCGCCCCACCTGAAGGGTATACGCTATATCTACCAGACTGCTGTCTGTGAACGGATGCTCCCCGATTGCAGCTAGTAATAGCTGCGCCTGCTCTAGCAGTTGTCCTTCACTCTTGGCTGACAGCACCACAATAGCCGATTTTGGGGTGGTAAGGGGAATAGAATTCTGCGCCTGCTTTCCAGGAATGTATTCTTCGATTATCAAATGGGCATTGGCACCCCCGAATCCAAAGGAGCTAACACCCGCTCTTCGAGGAATATTTTTCCCTTGAGTATCCCGCTGTGGCTTCCACTCCCGCGCCTCCTGAACGATATAGAACGGACTACCTTCAAGTTTTATATAGGGATTAATTGCCTCGCAATGAAGGCTTTTGACCAGCTTTTTATGCTTTAACTGAAGCAGTACTTTTATGACACCCGCGATTCCAGAAGCCAGTTCCAGATGTCCGATATTGGTCTTCACCGAGCCCAATCCGCAATGGGATTCTGTGATCCCGGGTCCCTCTGTATTCTCATAAAGCTCTTTGAAAGCTGCTTTCAGTCCGTTAATTTCAATCGGATCGCCCAGCTCGGTGCCTGTCCCGTGGGCCTCAATGTAAGAGACAGTCCTTGGATCGATTCCGGCCTTTGTATATGCATTTACCAACACATCCGCCTGAGCCCTCGGATTAGGAGCTGTCAGGGAATTGGCCCGGCCTCCGTGATTGACGGCAGTACCCCGAATTACACCATAAATATGGTCTCCGTCCTTCTCTGCATCCTTCAGCTTTTTCAGGAAAAGCATGCCGGCCCCTTCACCACGCACGTAGCCATTGGCCTTATCGGAGAAGGTTTTGCACCGACCGTCCTCACACAGCATTCCTGCTTTGTTGAAGCTGATATGGAGTTCAGGCGTGATAATCACATTGACACCGCCTGCAATCGCCATCTCGCAGCTTCCATCCTCTATGGCTCTAACGGCTCGGTGAATGGCCACCAGCGAACTGGAGCAAGCCGTTTCGATAGGCTCACTCGGACCATGAATATTAAGGAAATAGCTCATTCGATTGGGCCCAACAGACGGTGCCATACCGCTGGAGGAATACGCCTCGACACCCACATTTCCCTGATAGATCATACCGCTGTAGCCGCTGTTCGCGGTACCTACAAAGATTCCTGTGCGGGTTCCCGACAGACTCCCTGCCTGAATGCCTGCATCTTCAATCGCCTTCCAGATATAGGTCATCAACAGACGCTGCTGCGGGTCCATGAGTGCGGCTTCCCGTGGTGAAATTCCAAAGAATAACGGGTCAAACTCATAGATCCCCTCAATAAACCCGCCCCACTTGATGTTTGTTTTATTGGCCTCCTGCTCAGGGTCACCGTAATACGTCTTCCAATCCCAGCGATCTTCAGGGATTTCAGTGATACAGTCCCTGCCTTCCTCAAGATTTTTCCAAAACTCATCCACATCCCGAGCCATGGGAAATACACCGCTCATTCCCACGATGGCAATAGGTTCAGGAACAGCCTGAGTCTGTTGCGGCATGGACAACACATTCCCGCCTGCAAACCGGAAACGCTGCCGTCTAACGTGGGTACTGTCTTCCCTATCATCCTCCACGGCCTGGACAGCAGGCTCAATCCGGGCATGCACGGCAAACTGCTCGCCAAGCACGGCATCATATTCGTCCACCAAATACCTGGTGAAGTCATGAATCGTTGTGTATTCAAAAAATATGTCCGGCGTCAGCTCAAGTCGGTATAAGTGATTGATGTTGTTGCTAAATTGTGTGAGTAGGATGGAATCGAAGCCATACTCACTCAGTTCTACATGTTCATCAATATCTTCAAGTTTGACTTTCAGCAATTTTGACACGGCCTGTATCATAGCGGCCTGTACCTTGTCCAGCAGATCCGGTACGGCATTGCTTTTAGGGGAAGCTTCTGAAATTCCTGTCACCTTTTCAGGCTGCCTAATCTCTGGAGTCGTGATTAAACCCATGCTTTTCTTCATTTTTGCGAGATTGCCTTCCATCACCATAACCTGATCAACGCCCGCGATCATGCCACGATACAAGGCCTGAACGCCGGAAGAGGTTGACATGCCGCTCATGCCTGTACGCTGCCTTACCAGCTTCTCCGTTTCCTCATCAATACGCATCCCACCCTCTTTCCATAGCGGCCAATTGATGGATAGCGTTTGACCCTGGCGCTGCTTAGATGCTATCAGAGTGTTCCGGTATCCGGCATAAGCATCCATAAACGCATTAGCTGCAGAATAGTCTGCCTGTCCCTGATTACCTAATCCTCCGGCTACAGACGAAAATAGAACAAAGAAGTCAAGCGGCAGATTCTTGCTTGCCTGATCCAGATTCACTGTCCCTATTACTTTGGGTGCGAGAACCTCCAGCATTTCCTCGCTATTTTTTTGGAGTATGCGGTTGTCACGAATGACTCCTGCACTGTGAATGATGCCATTGATGTTTCCGAATTCCTCCTGAATTTCCTGGATTAAATCGGTCACCGCCTGCTCCTGAGTCACATCGACCTGTCTGTATATTATTCGCGCCCCTAATGCCTCCATTTTCTTTATCTCAGCCCGTTTGCCCTCATCCAGCGCGGAACGCCCCGTTAAAATCAAGACGGCTTTATGGACTTTATCCGTAATCTCTTTGGCAAAAATGAGTCCCAATCCACCGGCACCGCCAGTAATCAGGTACACTCCGCCATCCTTCCACGGGTTACCCGCCGCTTCCTGAGAGATGTGAACTTCGTTCCAGCAGGAAACCCACCGTGTGCCTTTCTCGTACCGAATCTGGATATCCTCGAGGCTACGGCTGTTTTCTTTTAAAATGTCTATGATTGCTCCCCAGTCCTCATCCTGTCCCAGTTCTATTAACTGACCTACCAGTTTTGAATGCTCAAGCCGGGCCGTTTTTAAAAGACCGGAAAGTCCCGAGAAAAGCTGCTGCTCCTCCTGTCCGCTTATGGCAATCTGGATCAGCACCTTGCCATTGGGTTTTTCCCTGAAAATGCTTTGAATCTCTTCAACCACCTGGACGGCGTAATGCTGGAACTGTTCCGCGATTCCGTTTCGGTCGGGTTGCAGTACAATGCATTGCACGCCGTCCATCCGAGCTTCAACTTGTTCACGGGAAATCTCGGACGGCTGGCAGAGTAACACGACATGGCGATCATATACGGGCATTTCAGCCCCTAGAGCAATCCCTTGCTCTTTCCATACGGGTTCAAGCATCAAGTTACTGGAATTTGACTGAACATCCGAGGAAATCAAGTCCCTATTCAGAATTCTTGATGAATATCCTTTTATCCTGACACAGATGGCTCCAGTTTCGTCGCTCAGGTCAATATCCAGCTTCTGTGCCTTTTCCTCAGCTAGACCGTCTGCATTGTAGCGAATCAGCGCCCACATGATGGAGCTGCAATTTTTTATAATTTCAACTTCTTGAATGGCGTAAGGCAAAGAAGGTTTGATCTCGCCAGACCCCAGCGTCAAGCCTACGGTTGCCTGCAAGGCCGAATCTATCATACTTGGATGCAGGACAAATTTGCTTTGGTTGTCAGAAACGGAAGCCGGCAAGCATAACTTAGCCAGCACTTGACCCTCTCCCGCATACACCATCTCAATCCCTTGATGTCCAGGGCCATAATCCATTCCCATATCCCTGAAAACTCCATACAATTGTGTGGAGTCGAAGTTCCGACTGCATACATTCTGCAAGTCTTTAATATTCAGTGTTGGGACCTCCACAGCCGATCTTCGTGTAGCACTGCCGTAGCTATATATCACAATCCCTGCATCAGCTTCTGCGCTCTCCCCATATATTTCATAGGAAATCTCTTGATGATCATCCAGGAAAAGTCCGATGTGTAGCTGTAGTGGCCCATCCTCTACGATAATAGGCCGTGCCCAAACCACGTTTTTAAGGCAAATTCCGGTTGGCCCGCCCTCATCATATCCTGTTGCCTGATCCACGGCCGCCCGGACCATTTCAAGGCAAGCAGCCCCAGATAGAACCTTGCGTCCATTCACCACATGATCCTTCAGGAAAAACTCCTGGCCTGTAAAAGTCGAACTGAACCGCTGCTCCGAGAAATCGGAGGTGTTTCGATGCAGTAAAGGATGGAGCGAAGCAGCAGTGACAGAAGTCATGCCTTTGCCTGCCTTGCTGTCAAGCTCAGGCGCCCAGCAGCGTTCTCTCGCAAAAGGATAGGTCGGCAGACTGATCCGGTAAGGTTTGATGTCCCCATACAGCTTGTTCCAGTCAATAGTTAGCCCCTTTACCCACAACTCCGCTATTTTTTTCAGTTTTCTCTTCTTGATCCAGGTTTCAAGCAACGATTTGGCATCTTCATCCGCCTCAAACATCACAATCCCGTCTTTGCTCTTTTTCACCTGCGCCGTTAGGACGCCAGAAACCAGATCATGATTCGCAAATCCTTCGAGCGCTTTTAGCAATGCCTCTTTTGAATCTGCCACAAAAGCCAGCCGGTAATCCATCGGCTCGCGGCTCACTTGCAGCGTATACCCCATATCCGAGAGGTTAAGATTTTCCCGGGATGCGATAAAGCTCCTCATTCTTTCGGCATACGTTTTTAGTTGCTTTTCACCTTTAGCAGACAAAACGAAGAGAACGGGATTATGGATATCGGCGGCTGCTGGTGATGTCGCAGATGTTCCAGTCCCGGGACGATATTCTTCAATAATAAGATGGGCGTTCGTACCGCTAAATCCGAAAGAGCTCACAGCGGCGCGCCTTTTGTTCCCGCGGGAAGGTTCCCAGGCGTTCAATTCTGTATTGACATAAAAAGGAGAATTATCAAAATCAAAATGCTCATTCGGGTTCTTGAAATTCAGTGTCGGTACTAGTTTTCTATGCTTCATGCATAGCAACACCTTTTGCACGCTTGCTATGCCCGCTGCTGCAGAAGTATGCCCGATATTGCTTTTTACCGAACCTATGGCACAGTAGTTCTTCTGATCGGTTTTCTCTTTAAAGGCGGTTGATAAAGCTTCCAATTCAATAGGGTCGCCCAGCTTGGTTCCTGTCCCATGCATTTCAACATAGCTAATGCTTTCAGGCTCAATCTGATATTTGTTGTATATTTCCCGCTCCAGCTCAATTTGGCTGTTTGTGCTTGGAGCGGTAATCCCGTTGGTTTTTCCATCTTGATTGATTCCGGACCCAATAATAACTCCGTATATATGATCCCGATCAGCCTCAGCATCCTTCAGCCGCTTCAGAACCAGCGCCCCTACTCCTTCCCCCGGAACAAAGCCGTTGGCGCTATTGTCAAACGTTTTACACCGGCCATCTGGCGACAACATTCCGGATGCAGACATGCCTACATACGATTCAGGAGTCAGATATAGCGACACCCCGCCAACCAACGCCATTTCTATCTCTCCGTTAGATAACGCCTGGCATGCCAGATGGGTTGCCACCAGCGATGAGGAGCATGCCGTATCTACGGATATGGCCGGACCCTTCAGATTGAGGAAATAAGAGATACGAGCCGCTGCAATAGCGTTGCTGTTCCCAGTAGTATTGGTGAACTGCGCTTGATGCTTGTACCGCAGCATACTATATTCATTATTTAAAATTCCAAGGTAAACCCCGCATTTTTTATTTCCCAACTGTGAGCCACTATAGCCTGCATCCTCAATTGCCTTATATGCTTCCTGCATAAAAATGCGCTGCTGGGGATCCATCCCTTCCGCCTCGGTAGGAGAAATATTGAAAAATAACGGATCAAAATATTCCATATCCTCTAAAACACCCAGCCACTTGCAATTGATTTTCCCCTCTTGCGCTGGACGAGGATCATAATATTGGCTTACATCCCAACGGTCCTTCGGGATCTCAATAATGGAATTTTTGCCTAGAGCGAGATTATCCCAATATTGCTGCACATCTTCCGCACCAGGATATCTTCCCGAAATCCCGACAATTGCAATTACGTCTTTATTTTCCAAAGGCATAGGCGATGAATCCTCTGCTACCTTTACCAGGTGGAATGGCTCGGAATCCTCCTTAGGCGATAGCCTTGGGGAACATTGCAGCGTGTCAGGTCCCTTCGAATGGACTTTCGCAATAGGCTTGTCCGTGTCCGGGACTGTGCTCAAGGACTGTTGATTGGAGCTTCCTCCACGCTTATTGATTTCTTGTGCCAAATATGCAGCGAATTGGTGAATGGTCGGATAGTCGTAGACCTTGGTCGCTGCTATAGATGTACCATATCGTTTATTAATATTTTGAACCCACTCTACGCCTATAATGGAATCTAGTCCGGTATCTATAAAGTTTTTATCCGCCTCAATCTCGCTCCGTTCCATATACAAAGCCTCAGCCAGGCTTACCGTCAGCTCTTCCTGTAACAGCTCTGCAGAGGCGCTGCACTCAGCCATGCTGGCCTGCGCCTGCTTTTCAAACGAAATCGGCATCAAATTCACCTGAATGGAAGCCTCTGCCGATTTCTCCGGCTCTAATGCAACGGATGACGGTGAATACTCTGCTGGAGAATGATCCGAAATAGACTGGGCAGAGAATGGCGCAATTGATTTGCTCAACAATTCCTTCTCTACAAATTTGCTAAAATCCCGGATGGTTGGATAATCGTAGACTTTTGTCGCTGTTATGGCTGTATTGTAATGCTTATTAATGCTACGAACCCACTCTACGCCAATAATGGAATCCAATCCAAGATCAACAAAGTTTCTATCCGAATCGATATCGCTCCGATCTATATATAAAGCCTGCGCCAGGCTTGTTGTCAGCTCCTCCTGCAATATTTCCGCCGATATTGCAGAAGGAATAGACGACAGCGCTTCCGTCTTCTTCTCATCCTCTAATGTGTGCGATGTCTCCTCCAGTGAAGTTAACATGATCGTTGTCCCCTCCTGGTTGGCAGACTTGCTTAGGTGCGGCTGATGGTCCAACAAATTCGGTAAGGATATGGCGCTTGGTTTTTCAGAACTATTCAAAAAACCGGGTTGTATTAGGGCTGTTGGCTGCATCGCATGAGTCTGGACGGGAATTGCCTTTTCCTGAGCTTCCGTAACAGCTCTTTCTACAGAAGAGACTCTTTCTACAGATGGGCTCATAATATCCGTGATCCAGTACCGCTCCCTCGCAAAAGGATAGGCCGGCAGGCTGATTCGTCGCGGCTTGGCATCCCCATAAAGCATGTTCCAATCCATCGCCAGTCCCTTGACCCAGAGATCAACAACCTTCGAATATTTTCTTTTCCCTATCCAGGCAGCGATCGTTTTGTCCATGTCTTCATCTTCTACCAGCGCCGTCAGCGCCTCCTTATTCCGTTTGACCTGGCCCCGGTACAACTCAGGGATTCCGTCCCGTCCTTCCAGGAATCCTTCCAGCTTGTCCACCAGCTCCTGCATAGACCCTGCAATCACTGCCAGCCGCTCTTCCATGGCCTCGCGTCCCACCTGCAGCGTGTATGCCACATTGGCCAGACTGCTTTCGCTGAGCTGTCCTTCCCGTATAACGGCTAGCAATCTCTCGGCCTGCTTTTTCAGTCGTTCTTCATTTTTGGCCGACAATACGATGATCGCAGGCTTTTGAGCCGTAACGCTCATTGGCACCTTCTCTTCTGCGATATACTCTTCGATGATGACATGTGCATTGGAACCTCCTGCTCCAAACGATGAAATCCCGGCAATCCTCGGATATTCCCGCGTCTCTCCATCGATCTCAACCACCGGCCGCTTCCATTCCCCCAGCTCCTGCTGGACGACGAACGGCGTCTGACCGAAATGGATATTCGGATTCAGTTCTTGGGCATGCAGGCTGGGAACCAGCGTCTGGTTTTTCATCTGCAAGATGATTTTCCCAACCCCGGCGATGCCCGCTGCCGCCTCCAGATGTCCGATGTTGGACTTCACAGAGCCTATGGCGCAGAATCCCGTATCCGGCGTATCCTTCCTGAATGCCTGGGTCAGACCCGTCACTTCAATCGGGTCTCCCAGCTCCGTGCCTGTCCCGTGGGCTTCAATATAGCTGACCGTCCGCGCATGGACCCCCGCTCGCTCCAATGCCGCCCGGATGAGTTCCCCTTGGGCTGTCGGATTCGGCACCGTATAGCCGTTGGTCTTGCCTCCATGGTTGATGCTTGTCCCCCGAATCACCGCATGGATGAGGTCCCCATCAGCGATCGCCTTGGACAGCGGCTTTAATAGGACGACCCCCGCGCCTTCTCCAGGGACAAATCCATTGCCTCCTTTGCCGAAGCTCTTGCACTGCCCATCTATCGACAGCATGTGGTTGGCGCAAAGTCCGACATAGCTGAGCGGATGGAGATACAGATTTACTCCGCCTGCAATAGCCATTTCGCATTCTCCGCGGTACAGATGCTCACAGGCTTCATGAATCGCGGTCAACGAGGACGAACACATCGTATCGATCGGCATGCTTGGCCCTTGCAAATTAAAGAGGTACGAAATCCTGTTGGCCACTGAACTAAAGGATGTGTGAGGGTATATTTGCGTTCCTTTTCTCCATAAATCAAGTCCGTATAGATCAAAGCCCGTTTTGGTAATTCCGGCAAATACGCCTACCCGGCTGTTATGCCGCAACGCAAGCTGTTCCCGGGTGTAGCCCGCGTCCTCCAGCGCTTCCCAGCAGGCTTCAATGAACAGCCTTTCCTGCGGGTCCATACCGAGTGCTTCCCGTGGCGCAATATTGAAAAAGCGCGGATCGAAATCCGCAAATCCTTCGATAAAGCCCCCCCACTTGCTGTAGCTTTTTCCATTCGCTACCGCTTCCTGTGAATCAGGATGGAAGAACCCTTCCATCGTCCAGCGCTCACGCGGGATTTCGGTGACACAGTCCTTCCCTGCTTTTAGATTTTCCCAATATTCGTTCATGTCCCTGGACCAGGGATACTTTCCAGCCATCCCAATGATCGCTATCGGTTCACGCATTTCCGCAGGGGCAGACCCGGCCAAGTTTCGGACGGGCTTCGCTGCCGTTTTTGCCGCAGATGGCACGGCTTCTTCTTCGACATACAGCGGTGCCGCAAGTGTTTCCTCCACAGGCTGTATGTCATGGTTCATCCCGGTCCACTGCATGCACTCCTGCGGGTATTCCGCTACAAAATATTCCGTCAAGGCACGCAAGGTCTGGTACTCATAAAACAGCGTCTGGGACAGCTCTCCAAAGAAGCCCGCCAGCTTGGCATTGAGCTGGGTAATCATGATCGAGTCGATTCCATACCTCTCCAGCGGCTCATGGGCTTCGATGCTGCTGACGCTCAGCCGAGTCACCTCTCCCAATAGCACCTTGAGTAGATATAAGGTTTTATCGTAGAGCAAGTTCGAATCCAGCTTAGGTGCAGTTGCCTGGATAGGGACAGCTGCCTGGATAGCATGGACATCGGGCTGTGAAACGGCTTTTGCCAGGTAAGCCTCAATTTTCTCAGGTTCTCCTTCCATGACCATCACCTGCTTCTTGCCAGAGGCCAAGCTTTGGTACAACGCCCTCATTCCCGACCAGGTCTGCATGGCTGTAATACCCATGTTTTGCGTCATGATCTGTTCCGTGTCCGCATCGATCCGCATTCCGCCCTCTTTCCATAGCGGCCAGCGGATGGATAACGTCTGTCCCCGCCGTTGCTTGGCCCCTACCAGGGCATTCCGGTATTCGGCGTATGCGTCCATAAAGGCATTGGCGGTCGAATAGTCAGCCTGTCCCGGATTGCCTAGGCTGCCCGATATGGAAGAAAAGAGCACAAAGAAGTCCAGGTTCTGACCACTGCTTGCCTCATCCAGATGGACCAGTCCGCTTACCTTCGGTCCCAGCACCTCCATAAATTCTTCACTAGTTTTTTTAATGATAAAATTATCGTGAATCACCCCTGCGCAGTGGATGATCCCATGGACACGTCCAAATTCCTGCTGAATGCTGTCCAATAAATCGATAACGGTGTTTCTATGGGTGATATCCGCTTGCCTGTACACCACGCTGGCGCCTGAAGACTCCAGCTCCTGTAGCCTCGTCTGCTTGTCTCGGTCCAGCGGCGACCGCCCCGTCAAAATGAAGGTCGCTGCTTGCGTCTGCCGGGCAATCTCTTCTGCAACCAGTAGCCCCAGACTGCCGGAGCCGCCGGTGATCAGATAGACCCCACCATCTCTCCATGGAAGCCCCTCTTCTTGCCCAGATGTTTCGAGCCTGCTCCAGCAAGCGATTGTCCGTTGTCCGTTCTCATAGCGAATCCAGCTATTCATCGGGCTACGGCTGTTGTCCTCCAGCTTCGCCAGGATGCCTTCCGCCTGTTCTCCCTGATCCACTTCGATCAGCTGCCCGATGAATTTCGGGTTTTCCAGCCGGGCTGTCTTCAACAGTCCCGAAAGTCCCGAAAAGAGCCGTCCTTCCCCGGCGTTCCGCACCACAATTTGGACCAGCACCCTCCCCTCAGGCTTGTCTTTGAGTATGGTTTGAATGCTCTCAAAGGCCTGAATAGCATAGGCCTGGAACCGTTCATCAACCCGGCTCTTCCCGGATTGAAAGGCAAGCACCTGCACAGCTCCGTTCAAACTCGCTTCGAGGCGCTCGTGCAAAGCTTCGTCTGGCTCACAAAGCAAGACCATTCGCCGATCATAGGCAGGGACTTCGGCTTCCAGCGGTATCTCCTGCTTTTTCCATGTAGGCTCAAATAGCAGTGTACGGCTACTCGTAACGGCAGGCGCTTCCGCAGCTCTGGCGACCGTAAATTTTGGTTCACGCTCTGCCGCTCTGCCGCCTGTAATTTTGTCCTCACTCCTAGGCGCCCAATACTGCTCTTTTGCAAAAGGATAAGTTGGCAACGGAATCCTAGAGTACTGTTCATGTGAAAATAAACACTCAAAGTCTAACGAATATCCCTGAACATACAAATCTGCAATCGTAGTCAAAAGCTCCAAATACTCGCGGGTATCGCTTGCGTTTTGACAATTGTAAATACATTCATCCCCGTATCTTTTCAAAGATGTTTGTATGCGTTGATCTTTTTCGTGCAGTTCAGAATGATAAACTTGAGAAGCACTGCCTTTTTCCAGCCACTTTTTAAGGGACATGGCAAGCTCGCCTTGATTACGGGCAACACAGGCAAGACGATGATTACAGTGCTTTCTCCCAAGCAATAATGTATAACTCATATTACCGCAATCCGCCTTAGGCTCCTGTTCGCAATAGGCAAGCAGTTGCTCTACCTGCTGGCGCAATTGTTTTGAAGTCCGTGCCGACAGCGGAATGAAATAACCAGGCTTTTCGGAATGTGTCCGTTCCGTCTCTGGAGCCTCCTCTATGACCATATGAGCATTCGTACCGCTGGCACCAAAGGAACTGACCGCAGCACAGCGTCTGGCTCCGGGCTCAACCTCCCAGTCCTGCAGATACGTATTGACATAAAAAGGACTATCCTCAAACTGAATATTTGAATTGCCCGACCGGAAATGAAGTGTAGGAGGAATTTGCTTATTCTTTAATGACAATAAAAGTTTGATCATTCCCGTAATTCCTGCCGCAATTTGCGTATGGCCAATATTCGTCTTAATGGACCCTATGGCGCAATATTCCTTCTTGTCGGTATACTTTCTAAAGGTTCGAGTCAGTGCCTGATATTCAATGGGATCTCCCAATTTGGTGCCAGTTCCATGTGCTTCCACCATCTGGATTTGCTCTGGGTGGATATGAAATGTATCATATACATTTTGCTCGAGTCGCTCCTGAGATTTCTGGCTTGGCGCAGTAAGTCCATTCGTGGTGCCGTCCTGGTTGATCGCTGAGCCTGAAATCACTCCATAGATGTGGTCTCCATCAGCAACAGCTTCATGAAGACGCTTGAGCACAATCGCGCCAAGCGCCTCTCCCGGAACCATTCCATCTGCCCTGTCATCAAAGGTATAGCAGCGTCCCGAGCGAGACAGCATCCCTGCCCTGTCACCATACAAATAGCAGCGGGGGGTCGTATGAATATAGACACCACCCGCTAAAGCCATATCCGTTTCTCCGGTCCATAAGCTTTGGCAAGCCAGATGAACTGCAACTAACGAACTGGAACAAGCTGTATCTACAGCTATTGCTGGTCCGTGAAGATTCAAGTAGTAAGAAATTCTAGCGGGAATCACGGAACCCATATGACCCCAAAGCGCTTGTGGAGGCAGGTCTTCACCCAGCAATTGTTGGTAATCTCCCTCGGCACAACCCACATACACTCCACAGCGGCGACCCTCCATCCCTGTACCTGCATAGCCAGCATCCTCCAGAGCATGCCACGCTTCCTCCAGAAACAATCGCTGCTGCGGATCCATATAGGTCGCTTCCAGTCCCGAGATATTGAAAAAAAGCGGATCAAACTTATCAATATCCCCCAAAAAACTGCCGTGATTGCAATAGCTTGCATGTTTTTCCTGGTATTTCGAAAGATCCCACCGGGTTACCTCTTCCACTAAATCGTCACCGTTCTTAAGGTGATTCCAAAGCTCATGTACATTATCTGATCCAGCAAACCGCCCGCTCATTCCAATAATCGCAATGGGCTCCCTTGGTGTTAAAGCTCTCTCTTTATCCTTCTTATTGGGTCTCTCCTGCTCAAAGGATATACTTGCCGTTTCAACAGGATGAATCGTATAATCCGTGTCTTTAAGTTTTTGGATGTCGCGACTTGCATCTTCCATGTTGTCTATTGGATTAGCGCTCTGGTCCAAGACTTGTGAAACTTTATCTCCATATTGGCTTAAAATGTATAGCGTCAGTTGTTTTACCGAACTGTAATCGAAGATGTCGGTGGTTTGCAAATGAATCCCCAGCCCCTGATTGACAGCCTGCACAAAGTTGACGCCAAGAATGGAGTCCAGGCCATAATCTGCGAAAGACTCATGAATATCAATCATAGTAAAGTCCACATTCAAAGCCTCTACCAGCTTCCCTACGATAAGCTCCTGGACATACTCTTCAGCCATCTCGCTTGTTACATCAATATCTGATCGAATTCCTTCGTCACGCTGTTTCATTTGAGATTTGTCGTGTTCAGGCTCCTGTTTGTTCCGAATCAGACCATCGCTTTCCGCCACAATAATTTGTTGACCTATATCATGCGCTTCCTGAGCAGGGAAGAAAACGGACCGGAAACCCTCCATTTCCAATACCTTTCGCCAACTTTCGGGATATAGCCCGGGAGAGCCTGGAATGCGCAGCTCCGGATCATTATAAAGCCACCATCCCTCTAAAAGGCCAAAGGATAGATGGTTTAACAGAGAGTTACCGCTGATTTCATTTATAAGAATCAGACCGTTTTCTCGCAGCACCGCTTTGACATTGCGTAACGTTTGGCGAATGTTCCGGGTGGCGTGCAATACATTGGTGGCAATCACAATATCATATCCACCTGTATCAATATCTTGTCCCTGAGCCGACTCTTCCACATTAAAAATCTGATAAGTCAGGTAAGGATTTTTCGGACCGTACTCTTTTTGTGCATGTAATAAAAATGCTCTGGATTTGTCGGTATAGCAATATTCTTGAATATGCTCCCGATAAGGTTCGAGCTTCTGGAAGACCAAAGCGCTAGTACCTCCAGTGCCTGCGCCAATTTCAATGATTCGAATCGGTACCGACGGGTTATGCTTAATCCGCTCATTCAGATAGGAAACTACGATATCTCCCAGCACTTCATTAAAGTAATCCGCTGCAGGACTGTTCTTATATATACCTTCTACCAGTTTCATAGAGGAATTAGGAAAAATGATATCGGTGGCTGGTATTTTCCCGGTTAAAATTTCCGGCAGCTTGCGCAAGGTTGATTCTACCAAAAATACCCAGGCTGAGAGATCCGGATTTTTCAGCCATGCCCCTTTCTTCCATTCCCACTCCTTCCATACAGCCTGCAGATCGACCGAAGCGGTACCCGCTACGCTATATGACTCTCCATTGCAATACAAATACTGATTCCGTACCAAAATCTCTATGCTTTCTTCAAGCCAACGATCGTATAAATTCAGTAAGGCGGTTTTTGTTTTAAAATCTGCGATCATAGCTTTCTTTTCCATTTGCGCATATGGACATAATCCCATCAAGCGCAAATGGCTCCATAACAGCCTGCATAAGATATCATTCATTTCCTTCATCTGTAAGCCTCCATTCCCGTTCAGCCCCTCGTGTCGCTCCGTCCTGTTCCGAGTAAGCTTTGCTGTCGACTGTAGTCGAGGACATTGTCTCGTATGCAGCCGCTAGGTAAGAAAGATCTGGCATCTTCTTTATTTTTACACTGGCAGAAATATGACTCTGGATGTTTTGGATATACGAAGGAATAGCTTTGGCATTTGAAGCATCGATGTCTTCCTTATTCATTTCCGAAACATTTGCCATTTTGGCAAGTGTCTTTTGGGCAATGAACGAATCTGTTGGCTTTACAGCATCTGCAGATTCATCGGAAGCCGATTTAGTTTTAATATCCGTGATCCAGTACCGTTCTCTCGCAAAAGGATAGGCCGGCAGGCTGATTCGCCGCGGCTTGGCATCCCCATAAAGCATGTTCCAATCCATTGCCAGTCCCTTGACCCAGAGATCAACAACCTTCGAATATTTCCTTTTCCCTATCCAGGCAGCAATCATTTTCTCCATGTCTTCATCTTCTATCAGCGCCGTCAGCGCCTCCTTATTCCGTTTGACCTGGCCCCGGTACAACTCAGGGATACCGTCTCGTCCTTCTAGGAATCCTTCCAGCTTGTCCACCAGCTCCTGCATAGACCCTGCAATCACTGCCAGGCGCTCTTCCATGGCCTCGCGTCCCACCTGCAGCGTGTATGCCACATTGGCCAGACTGCTTTCGCTGAGCTGTCCTTCCCGTATAACGGCTAGCAATCTCTCGGCCTGCTTTTTCAGTCGTTCTTCATTTTTGGCCGACAATACGATGATCGCAGGCTTTTGAGCCGTAACGCTCATTGGCATCTTCTCTTCTGCGATATACTCTTCGATGATGACATGTGCATTGGAGCCTCCCGCTCCAAACGATGAAATCCCGGCAATCCTCGGGTATTCCCGCGTCTCTCCATCGATCTCAACCACCGGCCGCTTCCATTCCCCCAGCTCCTGCTGGACGACGAACGGCGTCTGGCCGAAATGGATGTTCGGATTCAATTCTTGGGCATGCAGGCTGGGAACCAGCGTCCGGTTTTTCATCTGCAAGATGATTTTCCCAACCCCGGCGATGCCCGCTGCCGCCTCCAGATGTCCGATGTTGGACTTCACAGAGCCTATGGCGCAGAATCCCGTATCCGGCGTATCCTTCCTGAATGCCTGGGTCAGACCCGTCACTTCAATCGGGTCTCCCAGCTCCGTGCCTGTCCCGTGGGCTTCAATATAGCTGACCGTCCGCGCATGGACCCCCGCTCGCTCCAATGCCGCCCGGATGAGTTCCCCTTGGGCTGTCGGATTCGGCACCGTATAGCCGTTGGTCTTGCCTCCATGGTTGATGCTTGTCCCCCGGATCACCGCATGGATGAGGTCCCCATCAGCGATCGCCTTGGACAGCGGCTTTAATAGGACGACCCCCGCGCCTTCTCCAGGGACAAACCCGTTGCCTCCTTTGCCGAAGCTCTTGCACTGCCCATCTATCGACAGCATGTGGTTGGCGCAAAGTCCTACATAGCTGAGCGGATGGAGATACAGATTTACTCCGCCTGCAATAGCCATTTCGCATTCTCCGCGGTACAGATGCTCACAGGCTTCATGAATCGCAGTCAACGAGGACGAACACATCGTATCGATCGGCATGCTTGGCCCTTGCAAATTAAAGAGGTACGAAATCCTATTCGCTACCGAACTAAAGGATATTTGGGGAAATATTTGCGCTCCCTTCTTCCATAATTCCGGCCCATAGAGTTCGTAGCCCGTCTTAGTAATTCCGGCAAATACGCCTACCTGGCGGTTATGCCGCACCGCAAGCTGCTCCCGAGTATAGCCCGCGTCCTCCAGTGCTTCCCAGCAGGCTTCAATGAACAGCCTTTCCTGCGGGTCCATACCGAGTGCTTCCCGTGGCGCAATATTGAAAAACAGCGGATCGAATTCTGCAAATCCTTCGATAAAGCTCCCCCATTTGCTGTAGCTTTTTGCATTCACCACCGCTTCCTGTGGATCAGGATGGAAGAATCCTTCCATCGTCCAGCGCTCACGCGGGATTTCGGTGACACAGTCCTTCCCTGCTTTTAGATTTTCCCAATATTCGTTCATGTCCCTGGACCAGGGATACTTTCCAGCCATCCCAATGATCGCTATTGGTTCACGCATTTCCGCAGGAGCAGACCCGGCCAAGCTTCGGACAGGCTTCGCTGCCGCCTTTGTCTCAGCCGGCACGGCCTCTTCCTCGGCGTACAGCGGTGCCGCAAGTATTTCCTCTACAGGCTGCATGTCATGGCTCATCCCGGCCCACTGCATACACTCCTGTGGGTATTCCGCCACAAAATATTCCGTCAAAGCACGCAAGGTTTGGTACTCATAAAACAGCGTCTGGGACAGTTCTCCAAAGAAGCCCGCCAGCTTGGCATTGAGCTGGGTAATCATGATCGAGTCGATTCCATAGGTTTCCAGCGGTTCATGGGTTTCAATGCTGCTGACGCTCAGCCGGGTCACCTCTCCAAACAGCACCTTGAGACAATGCAAGGTTTTGTCGTAGAGCAAGCCTGCATCCAGCATAGGTACGCTTGCCTGGTTAGGTACAGCTGCCTGGATGGCACGGACACCGGCCTGTGAGAAAGCTTTCGTCAGGTAGGTCTCGATCTTCTCGGGCTCCCCTTCCATGACCATCACCTGCTCCTTGCCGGAGGCCAAGCTTTGGTACAACGCCCTCATTCCCGACCGAGTCTGCATGGCTGTAATGCCCATGTTTTGCGTCATGATCTGTTCCGAATTCGCATCGATCCGCATTCCGCCCTCTTTCCATAACGGCCAGCGGATAGATAACGTCTGTCCCTGCCGTTGCTTGGCCCCTACCAGTGCGTTCCGGTATTCGGCGTATGCATCCATAAAGGCATTAGCGGTCGCATAATCAGCCTGTCCCGGATTGCCCAGGCTACCCGATATGGAAGAAAAGAGCACAAAGAAGTCCAGGTTCTGGCCACTGCTTGCCTCATCCAGATGGACCAGTCCGCTCACCTTCGGTCCCAGCACTTCTATAAATTCTTCCCTTGTTTTCTTGATGATGAAGTTATCTTGAATCACCCCTGCACAGTGGATGATCCCATGGACACGCCCATATTCCTGCTCGATGCTGTTCAGTAAATCGATAACCGTCTTCCTATCGGTGATATCGCCTTGCCTGTACACCACGCTGGCCCCTGAAGCCTCCAGCTCCTGCAGCCTCGTCTGCTTGTCTTGGTCCAGCGGCGACCGCCCCGTCAAAATGAAGGTCGCTGCTCGCGTCTGCCGGGAAATCTCTTCTGCAATCAGTAGCCCCAGACTGCCGGAGCCGCCGGTGATCAGATAGACCCCACCATCTCTCCATAGAAGCTCCTCTTTTTGCCCAGATGTTTCGAGCCTGCTCCAAAAAGCGGTTTTCCGTTGACCTTCCTCATAGCGAATCCAGCCATCCATCGGGCTTCGACTGTTGTCCTCCAGCTTCGCCAGGATACCTTCCGCCTGTTCTCCCTGATCCACTTCGATCAGCTGCCCGATGAATTTCGGGTTTTCCAGACGGGCTGTCTTCAACAGTCCCGAAAGTCCCGAAAAGAGCCGTCCTTCCCCGGCGTTCCGCACCACAATTTGGACCAATACTCTTCCCTTCGGCTTGTCTTTGAGCATACTTTGGATGCTCTCAAAGGCCTGAACAGCATAGGCCTGGAACCGCTCATCGACCCGGCCTTTTCCGGATTGAAAGGCAAGCACCTGCGCAGCTCCATTCAAGCTCGCTTCGAGTCGCTCGTGCAAAGCTTCTTCCGGCTCACAAAGCAAGACCATTCGCCAATCATAGTCAGGGGCTTCGGCTTCCAGTGGTACGTCCTGCTCCTTCCAGGCAGGCTCAAATAGCAGTGTACGGCTAATCGCAGGCGCATCCACTGTTTCGGTTCTTACTGCTCCGGCCTCAACCTCAGGAGCCCAACAGCGCTCCTGAGCAAAAGGATACGTAGGTAGACTTATTCTTTTCGGTATGACATTGGAATATAGCAATCGCCAATCTATATAGAAGCCTTTGGTCCACAACTCTGCCAGCTTGTTCATTTCACGATTTGCAATCCATTTGCTCATTAATTCCTTGAAAACTTCTTCCTGTTCAAATAATTGCACTGAATCTTTTGACTGATTGTTTTCTCCCCTCCAGCAGTCCTCGATAGGTTCTTGTTCATTCGTGAACGATTGGAGCTTTTGTACCAGCTCGCTCGTATTCTTTACGATAAAAGCTACCCGGTTTTTCATTGCCATTCGTCCTGTCTGAAGCGTAAAGGATACATCCGACAAATTAATGTCTTCAGAAGCTATCAAAAAATCTGAAAGCTCTTGTGCATACACTTTAAGCCGATGATGATGCCTTGCAGATAATGGAATCAGATAGACAGCTTCTTCGTTCACAGAACTATCTTTAAATCGTTCTGATTCAGCATTGACTGCAAATTGTTCAAAAATGGCATGAGCGTTAGTTCCGCCTATTCCAAAGGAGCTTAACGCCGCCCGATGAGGAGACGACGCCTTCTCCCATTTTTGGAGACTATCAACAACATAAAAGGGTGAATCAGGAAAATTGATATCAGAGTTTGGTTTTTCGTAATTAAGTGAAGGAGGAATCTCATTATGGTATAAGCTTAAAGCAACTTTAATGCACCCCGCCAAACCTGCTGCAGTATCCAGATGCCCGATATTGGTTTTGACCGATCCAATACCGCAAAATTGTTTTTTGGTTGTATACTGCCTGTACGTTTCATTTAAGGCGGCAAATTCAACAGGATCGCCCAATTTTGTTCCAGTTCCATGCGTCTCGATATAACTGATAGATTCGGGATGAATTCGGGTTGATTCTATCGTCTTCTGAATAACCTCAGCCTGACCTTTGACACTTGGGGCATAAAACCCTAATTTGTCGGTTCCATCGTTGTTCACACCTACTCCCCGTAAAAGCGCATAAATATGGTCACCGTCTCTAATGGCATCTGGCGCTTTCTTCAGTAGAACAACCCCAACCCCTTCTCCGCCAATCATTCCATCTGCCGACTCGTCAAAGGCTTTAATATGTCCGTCACTGGAAAAATTCAAGCCGGGTTGATGCACATAGCCTACACTGGTAAAAGGAAAGATCGTGGATGCTCCGACTAAAGCGTATTTGGCTTCACCGGATAACAGGCTTTGCGAAGCCAGACGCAATCCTACTAATGAGGAAGAGCAGTTCGAGTGCACAAACAGACTCGGACCTTTAAATCCCAATTTATGAGAGATCATAGTAGGAATTGTCCCACCCTGTGCTAAAATCCAGGTTACATATTCATCCGCGTTCTTCAGGACATTAGGTGATTGCGACGCCAAATTTGGGATAAATGCTTGATAGAAACTGCTGCTTGCCGACATATACACGCTGGTTTCAGGAATTTCTTTGCTAATATAGCCAGCATCCTCAACGGCTTTCCATGAATGCTGCAACAGCAATTTCATTTGAGGATCCATAAACTCTGCATTTTTCTGTGATAAGCTGAAAAACTCAGGGTCGAAATACTCTTTTCCTTCAATTGTGCATCGTCCGGGAACATAGCCTCGATTCCCGACGATTTCTTTTTCCAGCCCTAATCCAACCAATTCTTCCTCGGAAAAGAAGCGGACACTCTCCACCCCTGCCCTCAAATTGCTCCAAAACTCGGCATGGTTTTTGGCCCCCGGAAAATGGCATGAAATCCCTATAATTGCGAGACTATCCTCAAAATAATCTGGGTAGGATAGCTCGAGGTCATCTTCGCCTGAAACCATTTTCGGTAAGGCTGTATTTTCAGCTGTATCTGTTTGTTCCGGTGAATGTGATTGTTCCGTTTGAGAATCAACATTCTCGCTTCTTGTTTCTGTAATGTAGGCACTGAGTTCCTTAACTGTCGGATACTTGAACAATGCTGTCACCGAAATATCGCATTCCAACAATTCCTTGACCCTTCCGATCATCTCTGCTGCTGAAAAAGAATTCCCACCTACGTCAAAGAAAGCATCATCTGTACTTAGATCATCAACATTCAGAAGTTTTTTCCATACCGTTAGAACCTGATGTTCAACATCCGATTGTGGTAAATGGATCTTTCTTGTTGTTGCTAACTCGATCCTGCGATTCATTAATTCTTTTCGATCTATTTTCCCATTAGGGGTCAAAGGCAGCTTATCTAGCTCTATAAAAAATGCTGGTATCATATAAAAAGGCAAGAAAGTTTTTAAATAGTTTCGCACTTCCTTCGGATCAAGAGGAGGCTTACCGGACTCGGAATTGTTCAGCAAACAGTAGGCAATAAGCTGCTTATTTCCCTCCTGTTCCTTGGCAATCACGACACAATCATCGATTCCTGGATATGTTCTGACCTGACCTTCAACTTCACTCAGCTCGATCCGAAACCCGCGAATTTTCACTTGATAATCCATCCGTCCCACATACTCAATAGAGCCGTCCGAAAGCCACCTGCATAAATCTCCAGTTCTGTAGAGCTTGGTTTCCGGATTGAATGGGTTGTCTATGAACTTTTCAGCCGTAAGCTCTGGCTGGTTCCAATAGCCTCTGGCCAAT
Organism: Paenibacillus sp. FSL P2-0322; assembly: GCF_037975315.1. NCBI lineage: Bacteria > Bacillati > Bacillota > Bacilli > Caryophanales > Paenibacillaceae > Paenibacillus > Paenibacillus sp. FSL P2-0322. The sequence continues at coordinate 3,921,229 of NZ_CP150243.1, forward strand.
CCGCTGCCCGAAATAAAAAGCTCTCCCGGAAGACCAACAGGCACAGGTCTAAGATGTTTGTCCAAAATGTAAATCTGGGTGTTTGCAATAGGCTTACCGATCGAAATAGGCTTATCAGCGTCGATCTTTTGAATTGTAGACCAAATTGTGGTTTCAGTCGGACCGAACATATTCCATGCGTCACAGCTGTTATGAACAAAATAAGATTTCAACGTTTCCGAAAGGGCTTCCCCTCCGCAGAGAACTTTCATGTTCTCTTCGTTCTTCCAGCCGGCTTGAAAGAGCAGAGTCCAAGTCACAGGAGTAGCTTGCATGATTGTCGGTTTTATTCTTTGAATTTCCCGCTTAAGTCTTTCGGCATCCTTTATGTTTTTGGAGCTGCAAATATAGCATTGAGCCCCCTTAATCAAAGGCAGATATAATTCCAGTCCCGCTATATCAAAGCAATACGTTGTCACCGCAAGTAGTTTGTCCTGCTCTGTTAAACCGGGCTGCTCTCCCATGGAAATAAGAAAGTTGGTCAACGCTTTATGTGAAATCATGACCCCCTTGGGTTTCCCTGTACTTCCAGAGGTATATATCACATATGCCAAATGGTGAGGTTGCACTTCCCGTTTGATTGTCTTTCTACCCTTCACATCACTTTTCAGATGATCCCAGTCTTTATCAAGGACAATACAGCTAACGTTGTTCCCTTCCAAGCGTGATACTTTCTCCAACAACCCCGATTGCGTAATAACCAGTGAAACATTGGAATCCTGAAGCATATACTCCAATCGGTCCTCCGGATATTCCGGATCGAGCGGTACGTAGGCTCCACCGGCCATCAGGATTCCTAACAGCCCAATCACCATATCTAAAGAACGTTCCATGCAAATCCCCACAAGAGTATCAGGAGTTACCCCATGTTTCTGCAAATATAAGGCCAGTAAAGTGCTCTTTTCTTTTAGTTCCCCATAGGTAAGCGATTCCTTTTCATATACAACTGCAATAGCTTCAGGTGTTTTTCTTGCCTGTTTTGCGAATAATTCAGGGAAGCACTTATCAGGATAACTTGTTCCGGTAGCATTCCAGTCATTAAGGATGATGTCCTTTTCCTCTGGTAAGAGTAAGGAATGCTCCTCCAAGGGCCAAGCGGGATTCTCCATAAGTGCTTCCGCTAATTCTATATAACGCTCTGCCATCTGTATGATGGTTGAATGATCGAACAAATTGGAGCGATATTTAATATTTAATATCATTTCCTCTTCCTGCTCTTGCAGTTCCAATACCAACTCGTATTCGCCTTCCTGGTGAATTTCTTCAACCAATTCGACGAAAAAGATATCTTTATATGGCTTGCAAAGCTGCTGAAAGCTTGAAGTTGGAAGGAAGTTTTGATAAGAAAAGGCTGCTTGGAAAACAGGTGAGCTCGTCTGCTTCCGCGGCACATTCAATTCTCGGACCAGAGCCGGAAAAGGATACGAGGCATGATCCATTCCATCGACTACTGTCAGCTGCAATTTTTTCATGAAATCCAGGAATGTCTCTGTTTCCGATATCTGACTCCGGATTGGAAGCATATTGACAAAATAGCCGATTAAATTATCAAAACGCTGCTCCGGGCGCACCATAACTGGCATTCCAACAATGATATCTTCCTGTCCCGAATACTGGTTAAGCAATACCGTATACATACCTAACAAGACTGTAGACAAGCTCGTATATTGCGCTTGGGCAAAAGACTTTACCCGTTTGACCCATTTAAGCGGAAGCGGCTTGGAATATGTTTGTGCTTCCATGCTTTGAGCCGGAAAAACAGAGCGGTCATATGGCAGCTCCAGGGTCGGTAAAGCACCTGACAGCTGTTGTGTCCAGTAGGAACGATACTTCTCCCCTTCTGCACTCGCTAACATCGTTTGCTCCCATTTAACAAAATCGCCGTAGCTCGCTGCGGGTGGAAACACTGTCGATGTCTTTCCCTGTACCACGTTTTTATAGGCATCTAAAAAGCTTTGTGTAAACATGCCGAAAGAACTTCCATCAAAAATAATATGGTGGATGACAACCAGTATGAAATGTTCCTGTTCAGATCTGGACATAACATAAATACGCATCAAAGGATCCTGTTCCAGCACGAATGGTTGCTTCGCTTTATCCCTAATAAATGGAATAATCTCATCTGCTTCCAAGGCTGAAATATCCTCCACTTGCACATGAAGCGGCTGCGTGGGCTGCAGCTTTTGATAAGGTATCCCATTTTCCTCTTCAATCACACTTTTTAAAATAGGATACTGTTCTAAAACGATGTGAAAAGCCCGTTTAATGCTCTCAATCTCAATCTTCGTATTAAACCGGAGGCATATTGGTATATTGTAAGCATTCATCTCAGGGGACATTTTATGTAATAGCCACAACCCTTTCTGAACTTCAGAAAGCGGATTCCTTCGGAAACTGAGCGAATTTTTCTCAGTATTGACCTGTACAGTGGATTTATCTTCTTCCACCTTTTGGGCTAAATATGCCGATAATAGTTGAATCGTCGGGTTCTCTAAAATTTCTCTTGCTTTGACCTTGATCGGATAGGACTTCTCAAGGCCGCGTATAAGCTTCATGACAAGAATAGAATCGATGCCATAACCATGAAGATTTGTATTCAAATTCATTTCCTCGTGCTTGAGATTCAGTTCCCAACACAAAAATTGCACTATATACTCCTGAATCTTCGATTGAACCAATGAAACGGCATTTATGGTACTGTCATGGTTTTCTGCGGCGGTTTCTTCCATATTCGAATGTGATAGTGAGAACGCACTCCGATATTGATAAAGTGCTTGAAGCTCTTGTTTGATATAAGCATTGCGGCAGATCTTTCTTTGGATTTTCCCACTTCCCGTTTTGGGTATACTTCCCTTAAGCAGCAAATAGATATCGTAAATTTCAAGTTGATGCGTATTGGATACGGCATTCAGTATGTTTTCGACCAGACGTTTATATTCCTGCTCATGAAGGGGCGCTTCAATTTCCTGTACGACGATTACTTTTTCCTGACCATTGATTTCAGAGGAAAATACAGCGATGGGCAAGGTCAACTCTGGCATATTTTTTTGGATGGTCCATTCAATATCGACGGGATGATGGTTTTTGCCGCGAATAATGATGACTTCCTTCTCTCTACCGATGACATAGATATGATTATCCGCAATAAAGCCAAGGTCCCCGGAACGAAAAAAGCCGCCTTCTTTTGTATCTGAAAGGGCTACCTCAAAAGTGCTATTCGTTTCTTCCTTCCTGTTTAAATATCCCTCTGCCATCCGTGCGGATTTAATCCAAATCTCGCCGACTTCCTCCGGTAAGCATTGTGTATGCCTTTCAGGATGAACAATTCGTATTTGCGTCGGATCTTCAATCTCCCCACAGCTCACTACGGACTTCGATTTATTCTTTTCATCCGTGTATTGGACTCTTCGTTGCTCCAAGCTAGGGATATCCAAGTTAAGGAATCTCATCGACTGACCTGGTTTTATACTGGCGACAGGGCACAGCTCCGATAAGCCAAGGAGGGGACAAAATATATCCTCTTGTAGCCCTAATTCCCGGAATTTATGGATGAAGTTCTCGTAAGTTTCCTTCCGGATGGGCTCACCTGCACATATAATCGCTTGGAGATGGCGAAGTGAATATTGCTTAATTGAAGCTATGTCCAGTGTGGAGCAGCAATAATCGAACGCAAAATTTGGCGCTGCCGTATGGGTAGCCTGATACTTGTCAATCATATGAATCCAATTTTCCGGATTTTTAGCGAAGCTTTCTGGCGGGAGAATAATGCTCGACGCCCCGTTTAAAAGTGGGACTAAAATATTGTTATGCAGTCCAAAAGCATGAAATTGCGGCGTCCAGGAAACGACACGACTATTCCGGTCAATTCTCCATTGCTCGGCCTTGGCCTGATTCATCACACAGCTGTGACTGAGGATTACGCCTTTTGGCAAGGATGTCGAGCCCGATGTATACATCAAAAGAGCAGTATCCTGCGGCGCTGGCATTCTCATCTCTATCTCAACGTCAACGGTGTCTTCTTGAAAGATTTCATCAATATTCAGGATACGGATTGAATTAAACTCCCTCCGTGTTTGGAGAAATGCTTTGAAGTCCGTATTGGTTATGATACATACGGCTTGGGAATCCCTATAGATAGGCATCATCTTCTCAAAGATTTTTTCATCCGGCTCCGAATCTGTAATAGGTGTAGGTATGGCCACGATATTTGCATAAAAACATGCCAGCATGCTGCTGATATATTCCAGACCCTGAGGAAATACAAGAAGTGCCCGTTCCTGCTCAGCCAGTTCTTTCAATAGGATATTGCCCAAAGCCTGTATTTGATGTAGAAGCGTATTTCCGGAAAGAATTTGAGGACTCTGGCCTTCTTTCTCAAACGTAAATAACTCTTTTTCAGGAAATTTCCGGCAAGTTTCAATAAAAGAAGCGATCGGAATATCAAGGTTCCATGTTTGGTCATGTTTTCGCATCATTCTCCACCAACTCCTCAAAACACAAAGTTTATATAACATGAGCTAAAGGCTTATCACCCTGTCCATTTTGAGCTATTATTCACGTTTGAAGCATTGCCAGGAGTTGCCTGCTAAAATATATCAAAGAAAAAACGAGTGATGAGGAAGGCTATATGCCTCTTTCACACTCGTTGCTGGTTCGCATGAACAACCGCAAAGGCGTTCAACGAATCTCTATTTGGTTATTTTCCAAACAAGTTGATAATTCGTTCTTTAACCTCCGCTTGATGAAAGGTCTTCTCATGCATGATAAGCTCTTGTTCTACGATTTTGGGAAGCTGTTCCCGGAGTGGAGCAACCAAATGATCCTTTAGCGTGATTAAAGAAAATCTGGGTTTCTCGGCTAGCTGCCGGGCAAGATCCATTACATAGCCCATCACTTCTTTGCGGGGCAGGGTCGGAAATGGAACTCCCCGTTTTTCCAGTTCAACACCTCGATAATTGCCCCCATTTAACAATAACTCTTCTCCCAAGCTGAACCCTAGTTTTTTAGGAATAATATACGTGGCACCCATTCCCGGTGTGAATCCGTATCTCATAAAATTAGTCGTGTACACACTTTCCCTGCTTAGGACTACAAAGTCAGAAAATAGCCCCATTACAAAGCCTCCGCCCACCGCATGTCCCTGCATAGCAGCTATCACTGGAACTTTACAGCCCAATGCAAGTGAGTAAATATTTTCATCGGTAAACTTCGAGATTCCTTCATGTAAAGCCAACAGTCCCTCTTGCGTCCCACCCGTGGCAAAGTAATTATCGTATCCTGTTAGAATTACGACTTTGCAGGTTGAATCTTCTTGGATCGTCTTGAACGCTTGTCTTAGTCCATGGGTCATTTCAAGCGTAAATGTATTTTTATGAACTCTATCTTGCATTTTCACTTGAATAATACCTCGTTCGATTTCAAGTAATTCAACCACGGATTGTGACATTATGATCTTCTTCCCTCCTACATCCCCATCTTGTGGCGTAGACCATCAGTCCATCCACGGAAATTGCCCCGTTTCAACGTATCGGAAAATGCCCTTAAGATTTTGAGCGTCTGAAAACACCTCTTGATTGGACGCCAACGCTAGTGGTTTACACTGACGCAAATCGTTGAGTTCATCCATAAAGCGCTTGTAGCGTAAAATCCCATGCTTGCTCAATCGTCTGAGGCGTAATAAATGCTTGCGTAGCACCATCTCACTCTGAGCATCGTACGCATCAACCAACCCCCATACATGGGCCTGTTGAACCGAAACGAGCTGCGTCATTAGTGTTAAATAATGCGCTTTTTGGAATCCAATCCTGCGGACTAAAAATGGTAGAACGCAAGCAGGGAAAAGTCCGAATAGCAATTCTGACAAGCTGAACTGTGCCGTCTCGTCGGCTATCACAATATCGCTGGCAGCAATAAATCCGACGCCACCAGCGTTTGCTTTTCCTCGCACATGAGAAATCGTGATATAGGGCCCAGTTGCTAATTTTAACCACAGATCATACATAGGCTCTGGACTCATTGCATGTTCTTGTCCACTTTCCACTTTTTCACGCATTCCCTCAAAATCCGCGCCAAAACAGAACACCTCCGGCAAACCTTCCAAAACTACGATCGTAACTGACTCCTCACACAGTGCAAGTACATGCAAGCACTCCTCGATGAGGGTATTATTAATCGTATTATTTGCCTCCGGTCGGTAAAAGCGAATATAACAAATCGATTCTTGAAACCGAACCTGAATCGTTTGATAACTCATGATTCCCACCTGTATTTACGGTGGAATTCATAGATTTCTTCCAAATACAACCGCTGTCTCCCTTTCCCGGAAGCTATCACCCCCGGAATCAATTGAAAATCCAGCTTGGCGTTGCGGGTTCCAAACCGTACAGCGCCACTGCCTTTTAGCAGGGATTCATATTCATCCATAGTTAACTGATAGCGATCATTCAAATTACGCTCAATTTCAAAACGCCGCAGATGTTCCTGGCTTTGCGGCATAACAACCCCGCTATAAAATTCAGAGCAGCAGCCTGACCCGTAGGAAAAACAGCCGATTCGCTTTGGAGCATCGAATGTACCCTGATCAATCGTACCTGCCAAGGAGAGGTACAAAGTCGCCCCCATAATATTACCGACTCGTTGGCAATACGCCAATCCGGGCTTAACACGTTGTAAATAATCTGCCTCAATCTCATTTGGTTTGGATTTAGTCAACCTTCGCATCATCGTGCGATGCGCTCCTTTTACCATTCCGCCAAAAGGAGTATGAAAGGCAAGATACTGAAAGGTATCTTTATAATCCACTCCTTGCACCCGTTTTTGGTATTCCAAAAACGCTTGCTCGCAACAGTCCAGATAGGACATTAAAGACAAATCTGCATCCCCAGCCTCGCTATCTGGAATCGGCCGGCAAGTATCCATCACCTCATAGCCGTAATATCCATTAGCGCCTGCATCGATTTGAAAAACATGAGGATTTTCACTAATGAGCATTGCCACGGCCCCTGCGCCTCCACTTGGCTCAGCATAAGACCAATCCTCACTCAAGACATCCCCGCCTTCAGCAGCAATAAATCGTGAAATATCACTGGCAATTACAAGCGCTTTTGCTCCTGGCGAGACCTGAGAAAGAATAAAATTCACCGCCATTTGGAGTCCAGCAGTACCGGAATAGCAGGCTTGCTTGAGCTCGAATAATCTGCAATTCCGATTCAACCCCAAATAGTGGTGAATATATGTACTGATTGATTTCCCAAAATCAATACCTGATTCCGTACAGGTGATAAGCATTTCGATTCGGTTTTTTTCCGCTTCTGAAAGAGCGTCCACCAGCGGTTTTGCCGCATTTACTCCAAAGGTAACTGGATCTTCGTAAGGTAGGGCAACCGCCTTTTCTTTCATTAATAAATTTTCGAACCTTGCAGGATCCAATTGCCTGTGTTGGGCTAATTGCATAACATCCAGATAGGCAGAGCCACCAAAAACGTTCATTGCCTCAATTCCCACGACAACCATAATCGTCCCCCTCTCTCAAATACGCGACTCACATTTTTGCATACAAATGGCAGTATTGATTCCACCAAAGCCCATGCTCAGATTCATAGTATTGTGAATAATTGCTGGTACGGACTCATTCTTCACCCAATTGCAGTCCAATTGGATAGGCTCCTCCAAATTACGGGTAGGGTGAAGTCTCGACTCCGACATTTGTAAAAGAGTAGCAATAATTTCAACAGTTCCTGCCGCGCTCAAGCCGTGACCGATAATGGATTTAGTTGCATTGATATAGGCATGTGACAATTTACAATCCTGTAATGCCTTTATTTCTATCTCGTCTCCAACGACCGAGCCTGTCCCATGGGGATTAATATAATCAATCTCTTCCGGTAGCAGCTTTGCTTTCTCCAAAGCTCTTCTAATCACTCGGGCTTCGCCTTCGTAGGAGGGATTGGGATTCCGGTTTCGATCCATTCCCATATCCCATCCTGCAAGTTTGGCATAAGGTTTCTCCCGAAGCCTCACGGCAGAATCGGCCCGTTCTATGACTACAACCCCGCAAGATTCCCCATAGATGAACCCGTCCCGCGACTGATCAAATGGTCGACACGCCATTGCAGGTTCATCGGCATATCGGTCGCTTCCCATCGCTCCCAAGGATCGCAATGCCTGGCATTCCATATACGAAATATCCATCAATGCCCCCATTGCAATGCAAACATCAACACGATCTGCTTGAATGGCCTCAATTGCTTGAATGATTGCGACTTGTCCACTCGCGGATGCACCACCGACGGTATAAGCTAACCCCTGAATACCGAACTGTTCGGTACATAGTCCGCACAAATCAGTATCCATAAAGGAAATCCCATAGGTCGGCGGTACAAAGCACATTTTGTCCCGATAGGCCTCATAAGTCTGAAATAGCTCCCGTTGCTGAAAATTGGAGCCTCCAACCACCAGTCCAATACGGCTAGGATCAACGTTATCCAATTGAGCATCATCCCAGGCTTCTTGAAGGGTTACCATGGCCACCTGCCCCGAAAATGATGCTGTACGTAACATTCGTTTGGATAATGCCTTCGGATAAGACAAGGGTGGCAGCTCCGCACCTATAAATGAAGCTTCACCTCTTCTGCCCGGGCGTTGCATGACGCCAAATGCATGCTGCCCTTTGAACAACGCCGAGGCAAAAGCAGCCTTCCCCTGCCCAATCGCCGAAGTCACGCCAATCCCCGTAACGACTAACTCAGACTCTTCATAATTTTTCATAATTTCGCATAAAGTGCATCTGTCAATTCCCCTATATTTTTCACGCCGGACAATTCGACGCGCGGAATATTAAGAGATAATGTTTCCATCGTCTTGTTTACAATTTCAGCCCGATCTACTGAATCTGCACCCAAATCCACCAATCGATCGCCATACTCGAACGTGTGATCTTGTAATTCGGGAAGCACTTCACGAATACAACGTTTAACGATATCGAATACTTCTTCCTTATGCATAGGTATCCTCCTAAAAAATAAATGATTTAAAACTCAACAAACCTAGTGTTCAGTAAACATGATCTACAAACGGATTTCGATGAAAACTTGCATTGAATTTTTCATAAAGCCGAGAAGTATTCATACTCCATTCCGTCTTCCTCGGTGCTACAATCGTGCAGATATAGTCACCTAACTGGTAAGACTGGGCAGCATATTGTGGAAAATGTGAAAATGTACTTTGGAAGTATCCATCCACAAACCTGGTCTCATTCATTTCAAGTACATGCAGCGATGTTGTAAAACCTGTACGTAATATTTTCGACAGGGCCTCCTTCACTGTCCAAAAAACCGTCAATAAAGCTGAGTACTCCCCTACTCCCCGCACGACAGAGATTCTTTCCTTTTCTTCCACCGTCAGTTGGCTTTCAATTGTCTTATTTCGCTTAGAATCAATCCTCTCAATATCAATGCCCATGGGATGTGCTTCGGGAAAAACAACAGCCGCTCCGATATAGTCGCAGTGGGCAATGCTCACCTGATAGCTGTGGACACCATTGATTCGAAGCATGGGCTGGCCGAAGACACCTGACTCCACACTTACGTTGCGCAGGTCTGGCTCGCTTAACAGCACCGAAACTGCTTGTTTGGCACTTAGCCTGCCAAGCACAAAGTTGGATTTCCGCCGATGGAATACCAAACTCTCGAAGTAACTACACTCATCCGAATGAAAGACTTCTCGATCAAGGGGAGCGTCTGCGTTATAATCTGCATGGACAAAACTGACGGCCGCCTTCATCACGGCATCTTCCCGCTTCAACATTAGTTGTTCTGCATACGAGGCTACGCATATCCCCCCTAGTAAACTACTAACTTAGCAGTCCAAATCAAAAAAGGCCTTCAAATCCCTTAAGGGTTCTGAAAGCTTCCTCATGGAGTATGAACTCGTCACGAGTTCTCCACTTTAAACCTTACTTATAATTTCCAAAGCTACTCTCACTAACCTGATATCACCCATAAATTCTAACTGAATGACCGCTTGTCGTTTATGTCTATCTATTTTCTTAACTATACTCCCCCTTCCTTTAAGTGGGCCATCTAGGATACATATATTGTCTCCTTCAATAATTCCAGTTGATGATTCTATACAATAGCTATCATTGCATAGACTTTCTAACATTTGTTTCTCCGAATCTCTCATTGAAGCTTCAAACTTCGAGTATCTCAATAAACGAATGATATCACTAGAAGTGCAAATCATTGAATTTGTACTGGTTACGAACTGCAAGTCAGGTAAATTCGACTCAATAAATACATAGCTTGGGAACAAAGGAGCCCATTCTTTCTTTACTATTCCTGCTACTTTAAAGAGTCTCTCTTGGAGTGGTATAAAGGGTTTGTAGACTTCAGAATCCAACCACTCATTAATAAGCTGCTTGACCTGTTCTTCCCTACCCGTTCGCACAAAAAACACGTACCAGCTCACTTAACTCATCTCCTATAAAAACGTACTGCCAAATCATCTCCTATAATGTCTACTACCCATATACATAGCTTCGCCCTTTCACTTATCCTACTTGATAAGCTACAATCTCTCACGATATATCCCTCTTTGATGGTTAACGTGACCCGCCAGCGATTAACCACAGAAAAGTTCCTTTATTTTTCATATAATCATATAATTGGAATAATGTTTTTCCATTATAATCCTCTACTCAAACCCTGTCAATTCACAGTTGATTGGAAACGGCCAAGTTCAGATTGGATTCGCAAACCTTTCTGAAAATGCTTAATTTGAAGTCATTATTATCTTTCGAATACAGCTTCAACGTTTCTGGCGGCTTATAAAAGAACTGATCCGAGTGTTTTACTCTAGTTAACTTGAGCATCTGGGGCACAGACAAATGATAGATCGTTATGTATTATTTTTTATATTTAAGATTTTCTCTCACCATTAGAACTGGGCCACAATACAGACTCATTTGAAATCGAACAGGCCCTTTTGGTTCGGACGCATTCTAAATTTAATAAAAGATTCCTTACTCGTAAATTGAAAATAAATATTTTCATCCATGAGGTGATTGAGTGTAAAACCAGGCGCTTTACCAAATGAATGAGCAGGATAAATTTGAATAGAGTCATCAATTTCTCGCTTTATTTTTTGAACACTATTATATAATTCTATTGGATTTCCTCCATTTGGGTCACAAAAGCCACAACCTTCAATGAATATTGTATCCCCAGTAAATAAGCGATCTGATAAAAGATAGCATACACTTCCCGCGGTATGTCCAGGAGTCAAAAGACTTTTAATTTCTGTTTCACCGACCTGGATTGAATCCTTGTCTTTAATTGAATGTAAATTTCTACATCTAAAATGATAAAAATCGATTTCGTTTGTTGACATGAATACCTGCGGGTTATATTTTTCCAGGAGTGGATTTACCAAATTAATATGATCCCAATGTGAGTGAGTTAATAGTATCGCTTTGAGATCGCCATTCAAATGTTGAAGATAGGACTCTACCTTTAATAAATCCCATGATGGGTCAACAATAGCTATGTCTCTTGTTTTCTCATCCATTACAAAATATACATAATTGATAAAATTCATAAAACAGGCTCTTAACTGTTCCATATGAAAAGTCAGATTCATATCAGCTTCACCGAACCACCTTCCCAATAGTTAATTAAAAACAACAACATTCTGATTTAAGGTTTTGGGCCACTTCATTTTTTAGAAATACTTACTATTTAATTATAAAGGCCTAATTTCGTTGTCCTATGATTATAACAATTGATGCAATAGAAAGGCTCCAACTCTCTGTTACAAGATCGCTTAATTTTTCCAAAACAAAAAACGCCTCTCCGTATGTTAACGGTGAGACGTTTTTGTTGATCCTACATACCTGTTACGGAGTATTCCGCAGGTACACAGAACCTCGCGTTATTTTCGTTCAATTAACTTTGATGTGTCCATGGTAATTCAAGAATGCCGAGGACCGGGATCGAACCGGTACGGTAGTCACCTACCGCAGGATTTTAAGTCCTGTGCGTCTGCCAATTCCGCCACCCCGGCATAAATTTAGGAACGCTAATCTTTACACTTACTTGTCTTACAAGTATCTGAGAAACATGCATCTGATTAAAAAGTGTTCTCGTTATGTAAATGTCGTTCAATTGGGCACCAACATATAATACGATAATTTTATCGAATTGTAAAGTGTTTTTTAAAAAAAATAATAAAATTCTCTTTTTGTATAACTTGTGCACATTTGAATTACACTAATAAACGTCTTTCCAAACTACCAGAAGGGGTGTTACGAATGCGTGAAGGTATGATTCCAGCTGTTCTTGGAACGGTAGTATCGGCTTCAGGCGCTGTGTTGCTGAGCAGTAAGTACAAACTTGCAGCTACAGGCATTCTCGGTTTCGGACTGGCTCATGTTGTTCTGGGAGCGATTGATCTGATTGAGCATCGCTAGTTGTTTGGGAAGTACCGGGCGGGATTTACTCCCTCCCGGTTTTATTTTTATCAACGTTTAGTCTGGAGCACAAGCGTTTATGTAAAGTATAGAAGCTGAATATGCCTAATAAAAGGAGCTGTGATGTGCTATGAGAGATAATAACTCTGAAAAGAATCGTACTGACGATCAAATCGAACATAAACAATCCCTGGACAAGCGCGAGCCAGGATTTAATCGCATTCCTGACACCGATGCAGATACACCTGCTGCTACTGATATGATTGATGAAGCCATAGGTCGCGGGATAGACAAGTTACGTAACGATTTCACAAAATAAAGCATGGGTAATAAGACACAGGTTTGTGAGCAGTCCTTAATTCATTTGTTTTGATATGTACAGTGATTTCGTAAAATCACTTAAAGATCAGCATGATCCAGCCAATGATTGATATCCACAGCACGATGCTGATTAAGAGTCCACACATGATACCAAAAGAGAAATTACCTTCACTCTTCGGTACAGCACTACCAAATTTCAATCTAAGCTTCATTTGATTCCAGTTCATAGAACCCCCTCCTTAAGTTCTATTTCGGAATATGAAGCTTATTTTTGTAGACCTATAGTCATGTTTTCAAAAATAAAATAGGGTTTTTCGTCCTATCATCCTGATCGCGGAAATAGGATTACAGCTATACCGACCAAACAAATCAATCCACCAATGAAATCGTACAAGTCGGGTGTCTTTTTATCAATCCACCAGCCCCATGCAATGGAAAGAACAATAAAGACACCTCCGTATGCTGCATATACACGCCCAAAGGAGGAAAAAACCTGAAAGGTAGCAATGATTCCATACACAGCCAAGATTACTCCGCCGCAAAGTCCGACATACCATGTCTTTCCTTCACGCAGCCACTGCCAAATCAAATATCCTCCTCCAATTTCAGCGATGCCAGCCAATATAAAAAGTAAAGCTGCCTTTAACACCATTTCACATCCCTAATTCTTCAAATTCTTTTCGATTTTTTTGGATATCTCATTAGAGCACTCGACCTAAAAGGATAATCAATGCAATCACGCCAACCAGAATCAGCAGGTTGCTGACCTGACGCCATAAGCTAGGCACTCCCTCGGAGAGAAGCTTCCGCTGATTGGCATCAAAGTTCGCTTTGGCTCCTTCAGCATCTGCTGACCTAGAGAATGGTCTGTTTTCTTCATTCATAAGAGCACCTCCTTTTCAATCCACTTTAATCATACCAAACTTTTCCGTCGATTTCGCGTTGCTCTTATGCATATACTTCACATATATTTCTGATTGCATCTTCATATATGTGAAGTGTACATCCATATGTCAATATTTCGCTGAATATAAAGTATGATGTCGAATCAAGGTAGAGTGGGTATTTAGACGTCTTTCATTGCAGGACGGTAGTTATGGTATAATTTAGTCAACTTGTTCAAGATCGTAACCAGCGCTCATTTGTTTACTCAACTTATAATTAAATTGACATCTAAGAATCCACATCCCGGTTACAACCTGCATATTCTGTTTGTAAACCCAGGAGGAGGATACCGATGTCCCCAATCTTTATAGCAAGTTTAATGATGATGGGCATATTTTTATTTCAGGCAGCCATCGTTCTCGGCATCATACATTGGATTTCAAAACGAACCCAACGTCCAGCACAAACCAAAATGTATCTTGCAATGGGTTTGCTCGTTGTAATTTTAGGTTTCCTTGTGTGGGATAACTGGATACACTTACAGGAATTCAATGGATGGGCCACGATTAGTCTGCTGGTGATTATTATTAGCGCCTATATACAGCTTAGAAAGCAAAAAGAAAAATACTAATCCCATTACCATGCATCAAAGGAGGAGCGCCATGAAATCTCACTCAACACGCTTTTGGTTACAGAGGGTGCTACTGCTAATGCTTGTTTTACTCTTCAGCGGCTCTCAGCAATCATTCATTGTTGCCGATGCCGCCCCGCCAATTAATGTTCAGGCCTCTGCCAAAGCCAAGCAATTACTTGCCTACCTATCTAATGTACCGGATGATATGCTAATTTCCGGGCAGCATGATTACTTAGAGGCACCGGATGAACAAAATAACAAGCTACAACAAATCAGCGGACAATACGCAGGACTTCACGGCTATGAGTTTGGAGGATTGGCTAACCAGTCCCGTACAGCCCTACGAGAGCAACGTCAGCATGTTGTGAATAGTGCTATCCAATGGAGTCAGGACGGCGGAATCGTAGCTGTTACCTTCCATCAGGCGCTTCCTGGCAAACCTAAAACGTGGAAAAACGTACAAGCAAAAATTACTCAAGCTGAATTTAATCGTTACATCACGCCGGGTACCCCGCAATATAAACAACTGATCGCTGATCTGGATGAGGTGGCTTTGTCCCTTAAGACCTTACGAGACGCGGATGTACCTGTTTTATGGAGGCCCTATCATGAAATGAACGGCAACTGGTTTTGGTGGGGAAACAAGCAAAATTATGCTAAGTTGTGGAATCTAATGTATGATCGGTTCACTCATGTCCATCATCTGGATAACCTGTTGTGGGTGTGGAGTCCCAATGCTCCAAACGCATATAGCACTCCCTATAATTTGTCCTTCCCAGGTATTAACCGAGTAGATATTCTTGCAGCTGATATCTATAACAATGATTACAAACCCTCCTACTACACCGAATTGCTAAAGCTTGCGCAGGGCAAGCCTATGGGAATCGGAGAAAGTGATATTCTGCCAAGTGCGAAGGTGCTGCAAAATCAGCCAGCCTGGGCCTATGCCATGACATGGGGAAAGGAGCTGTCTGCAACCAATTCACAAGCAGCAATCAGACATTTTATGAACCAAAATAATATCATCACACGAGACCTTCTTCATGAGTCCCTACGCTGAAAGAAAAAAGCTTCCACTTCGCTCTAGGAGCAAAGTGGAAGCTTTTTTATACCAAATCCAAATAAAGCACTCTAACTATTTCTAATAACCTCTTCTAGATCAATATCGGCATACGCCTCTTCACCAAGATGTACGGATACAATGGTGTAGATCCGCTTGGACAGTCTAGACATCAGCCGATCACCCGGTGCTACAGAATATTCTTCCCGATAATCTCCAATTTTGTGAAAACCGCTGGACATATGGATGTACAAGTTGCCCCTACGTGTTTTACCATGCACCAACATCAAATCTCCTCCTGCTGTGTAACCAACCTAATTTCCCTGTTACATGTATATCGGTCAGAACAAGATAGGATATAAGTCCCTGGTACCCTCTTTCGTTTCACATGTTAGTGCACGTAAACGAAACGGGTCTGCCAGTGATGTGACAGACCCGTTTTTGTAAACCCATTTTCGTGATTTAGGAAGAAACTATTCTTGATAGGATTCTGCTATTGCATTCGCTGCAATGATTGCATTGTACACGTCAGCAGGACTAACCGGGAACGGCATGTTGACCATTGTATCATTCGATGCACAAGCAGCTTCAGCCACTTGGCGCCATTCAGCCTCAACAAATTCCTCTACACCCAAGTCACGAAGCGTCAATGGAAGGCCTACATCCTTAACCAGTTTAATCACGGTTTCCAGTTCTTCTTTCGGTGCATTTTCCAGCACTAGCTGGGTTAACAAACCGAATGTAACTTTCTCACCATGCTGTGCTTTATGAAGCGAAGGAACAGCCGTCATGCCGTTATGAATGGCGTGTGCTGCTGCCAACCCACCTGATTCTGCACCAACACCGCTCAAATAAATGGTAGCTTCAATCGTATCCTCCACCGCACGAGTATATACTTTCCGATCCACAGCACGTTTGGCCTTCACAGCATTTTCCAGCAACGTATCATAACAAAGACGAGCAAGTCCCAATCCTGTAGTGGAAGGCTTGTTCAGAACCAGGTTATCCCCGTTAGCCTGATAGCAAGCACGAGCTTCAAAATAAGTGGCCAGTGCATCACCGATTCCAGCTGCAAAGAAACGTGCAGGCGCTGCTGCCAGAATGCCTGTATCCGCCAGTACAACGTCTGGATTAGTAGGCAGGAACAGATATTCATCAAAAGAGCCATCTTTTTTGTATATAACCGCAAGCGCGGTACAAGGAGCATCTGTAGAAGCAATCGTTGGGAAAATAACAACAGGCAGCTTTTCATAATAAGCGGTTGCCTTGGCGGTATCCAACGTTTTTCCCCCGCCAATCCCTATGATAATGTTCGAACCATGTTTACGCACCAATTCACGGTTACGATCAATCTCTTCTTTTGTACATTCATATTGGAATTTCTCGAAGACCACCTGGTTACCAGCTGCTTCAATTGAAGCACCTGCCTCCTTTTGAGCCCTTTCAAGTATGAACTCATCACAAATGACAAAGGCTTTATCGCCATAATCCTTAATATAGTCATTTAACGACGAGAGTAGATTTTGTCCAGAAATAAATTTCTTGGGTGAAGTAACGGACCTTACAACGTTTGCCATGTAAATTCCTCCTCAGCTTTGACTCATACTCAAATTAATAATGATTTGGGCATGTGACCCTTTAACTATAAACCTCTTTTCACGTTATTAAAAGGCTTATTATGGAATATTTTATGAACAAATTGTGTATCTATTATACTTGAACAGTCGAGCGCCATTCAGAATACAGGATACCCATCATGATACGATCATAACTGTTACCATCACGAAGAACAGCAGAACGAACTCTACCCTCAAGCTGGAACCCCGCCTTCTCATAAGTTCGGATCGCTTGTGTATTGTACTCAATCACATCCAAGCCGACCCGATTTAAATTGAGCTCATAAAACGCATAACGAAGAATGAGACCTACAGCTTCTGCCCCAAAGCCCTTGCCACGGTAGTCCGTATTACCTATACCTATTGCCAGCTGCCCGCTGCGATTATTCCACTCAATTCCGTGGATAGCAACAAATCCGATCAAGACATCATCTGCCAATGTTCTTAATCGAAAATAGACCTCGTTAGAGCTGGGAGATCCTTCTGACTCCATCTGTTTCAACGTGTAAGGGAGCGCCAAATCCGTATCTACATTTCGCAGATACTTCGCATCCTCACCCCATTTGAACATCACTTCGGCATCTTCTTCCCTGACTGCGGCCAATTTTATTCGTTCTCCATAAAATAAATTTTCGATCTTAATGCCCCTTCAGCTCCTATTATGAATTGTGTGCCATGTTTTCTGTCATAATTGTCATGCTATCCGATGTCCGCAATATAAGCTCTCCCTTATGTACTCAATGTTTAAATTTTACAAAATAATCAAACATAACACAACCAAATCATTACAGTTGTCATTGTGTGATACACAAAAAGACCTTGCAGCTGCAAGGTCTTCATATTCCTAGTATTTAAATAACATAGCAACCAGTTGATATCCAGCTCCAATCGTCCAGAACAGTACATAATCACCGCGCCGGATACGACCCGATTCAATACCTTCATATAGAGCAATGAACGGGCTACTGGTACCTGTGTAACCATATCGATCACCCACATAAATCATTTGGGCATCCTCTAGCTCCAAGTGATCCTGAATCTTCAATACATTTGCTAACGAGAACTGAGACAGACAATAAGCCCGTACATCCCGAGGCGTCAGCCCATTCTTTTTTAAAATGCGTTCAAGCAGATCAAATGTAGGAGGCAAGGCCATATTGGCGTCGAACGGAAGCCACTGAATATATTTTCCGGGGGCGTTCCTTTGGAGTGTCGCCGCTAACCCCTGAGCCGGGTACAAAATTTTATCTATATTGACTGGGTCCGTAAAATACATAGAATCTATAAATCCGGTGTCTTCTTCTGTACGCTCCAAAATAGCCGCACATGCAGCATCTCCATAGTTCGCATAAGTAATCTCATCCTCCGGACCGGAAATGAGTGAATTATAATCCGAACCGATAATAAGCGCTGTCCGCACGTCAGGATTAGATAACATCGACCGACTGACTTGATCGACAGCGACTGTCATCCCTGCACAATTCGCGTTGGAATCCATCACGGCCACATCATGTCTGGCCCCAATCGCCTGGTGAACAAACAATGCATTCATCGGAAACAGTGACTCAGGAACTTGAGTGGAGAACACGATCATATCCACGTCACGGCCTGTCATACCAGCCTGTTCCAGAGCTTTTTGCGCAGCCGCAATTCCCATTGTTAGACCGTTTTCGTTCGGATCATCAATGATATAACGCTGTTTTCTACCCATATGCTCCATGAAGCGTCGAATATCTTTGCCCTGCTCGTCAAAATGGCGAACATAGTATTCGTTATCCAACGAATGGGACGGATGATACACACCCAGTGCTTTTATTTTGATATGGCTCATCAGGCTTCCCCCTTACACATACATCAGCGCATTATTGTACAACAATATCTACGTTGTTTAATCCTGCTTCGCGTGCTACTCGACCAAGCTGCATTTTAATAATGGTTTGTTGAAGGCTGATGCCAAAGATTACTTTGGTAAATCCAGTTTCTTTATAACGTACAAATGAGCCCTTCAATTTTTCCACTTCTCCCGGACCCAAAAGTGCCATCTGGGTACAATCTACCTTGAGTGTAAAGCTGGACGCCTGAATGGATGAGGTTTTGGCTACATAATCTTTTACAAAGCTATCATACTCCTCCTGGCTAAAAACTCCATTCACCGCCATATGTACCGTTTTCATGGCTTGATCTACTTCGATAGTGTAAGGATGTTGACTCATTTTAGAAGGACTCCTTTAATTTCATTTTTTTGTCTATTAAGAGTATCGGAATAATAGGTAGAATTTTTAATATTAAATCAGATAATTCACCACTAAAATATTACAAATTTGTGAATATAAAAAACCGTCACTGCTCCTAGAAGAAGCAACTGACGGCTAGAAATTTGCGTATTCTCATATGAAATTAATTCGTAAACGTATGGCGACCGAGTGAGATGACAGCCGGGCGACTTTTACTCCATTTGGCTGTAGCAATGGCCGGGTTGTAATAAAACAAGGACCCATTGGTCGGATCAGCACCATTAAGTGCCTGTCTGGCTGCACGGTACGCAGTCTTGTTGGGTTTCAGGCGGTATTGACCATCCTGTACAGCGGTGAATTGACCAGGCTGCAAAATAACGTCCGGGATCGAGCTTGGAAACTCACCGGACTGAACACGGTTTAATACGACAGCGCCGACAGCCACTTGACCTTCAAACGATTCCCCGCGAGCCTCAGAATAAATGATACGAGCCAGTTGATCCAGCGCGGTTACGCGCACCTCTCCGAAGGATTCCAGCTTGGCTTGTGTAGCCGCTCCGGCTACTCCATCAGGTGTCAGACCGTTATCCCGTTGAAAACGAGCCACCGCTTTACTGGTCAGAGAACCATAGTACCCAGTAAACCCAGCCTTGAAATAACCGAGCGAATGAAGCTGCTGTTGAAGCTCCAGCACCCGTTCGCTTTGAACCCCTTTCTTCAAAGCTGACGTTTGTGCTTGTGCTTGTCCTGGTGCGACTGACAATACAGTACCTAACATACATGCGCAGGACAGGATTAAAATAGATAACTTTTTCATATTCCAGACAACCTCCTCTTTCATGTTCTGTCCGGTGCAACCATTCCGGCCTGTACAACTCAGGGACGTTTATCCGATGATGTTTCTTATGACATAACTTATGCCTAGCTGCAGAAATGACGCGTGGCTACATACGGAATGGGACAATCATGCTTTCACACGTCCGTTGCAGTATACCATAAGCCGCATTTACGTATCATCCGGCTCTGGTCCTAAGACTACCCAAGCAAATAAAACGCCATCCCTAAAGGGATGACGTGTATTAAGAACAATGGATCATGTTCTGACCACACTTGAATACGTGACTTTTTTCGCTATTTTTCGCTTCAACTTGCCCGGGACCGGAGCCTGATTTCTACTAATTCAAATCACATATCCGCGCACACATACATGGGCGTATGCATAGGGTAGCGTACGATCATCAAATTTCGAATAATAGAAAGGCAGGAAACGACGCGTGGATTCATATATGGATTACACCTCCCCTACTGTACAATTTACCTATGATTTAAGAGACAATGTTTTGTTTCAGAAGGATGCTCAAAACTCGATCAACGAGCTGTCGATCCAGCAGCTGAATACATTGGCGAATGTATCGCTGCTGGATATTCGCCTTAGCACAGCTAATGTTGTGGAGCCTCACTATCACCAAAATGCCACAGAACTGGTATACTGCATCTCTGGAGCAGTAACCGTGTCACTGATTAACCCCTTCACCCTCGAGTTACGACATTTTCCGATCACACCTGGCCAAGTGGCTAACGTTCCTCAGGGATGGTGGCATTATCTGGTCGCCACGATGGACAACACTCATTTGTTGACCATTTTTAATGCTCCGACCCCTGAATTCATACTGGGCTCCGACATTTTGCGGCTAACGCCAAGTAACATTCTGGCTCATACTTACTGCCTGAATGAGAATAAGATTCAGGAAGCACTCGCCCCAATTAAAAAGCCTGTCATCATCGGTCCTCCCAATGACTGCAAGCAGCAGCCCCCCCGAAAACCTGGGATACATGTAAGGCTTGCCGATACTTCACCCCACCCTCAGGTCGCCCCCCAAAGAGGTTACGCCCATACCAATGGATATCCTGGCTTCTCTTTTAATCCCTATCAAGAATAGGCTAACTCTAGTCAGGCCTTAAGTTCGAGGGAATACCTTTTCCCTGTATGTTCGCCGTTACCATAAGACCGTCCCTCTCATAAAATGCCAATGTATAAGAGGGGGTGATGGAATGGACGCTTATTACAACTGTTTGAACTGCATGAATAAAAAAGTGCGTATTCTCACCGTTGACGGAAAACAGTACGAAGGAACCATTATGGATGTGGATCGTAATAATGTGTACTTAAAAAAAGAACGGAACGGACGTGTACAAACGTCTGCCTTTTATCCTGGCTACGGGTATGGGAATCAAATCTTAACTTTGAGCTTGTTCACCCTGCTGGCGATTGCGTTAATTTAATCTCTGTTCCATTGTCCGTTCCTGTCTATAGATGCCAATGTACCTCAAATGACAGCTGCCCAGCCCGGCACAGTTTGTGTAGGGCCTGTACGCTGTTATTTGAGGTGTTTTATCATACGTTCCATCCTCTAAAACACTTAACCCCCCATCGGTTATATACCGATGGGGGGTTAAGCTACTCATTTCAATTTAAACCCATAAAGACTTAGTAATGATAACGAGCAAAATGAACAGTACCAGGATAGCTCCTGTCGATGTCCATACTCCTGGGTAGCCCCCTACTGAACCGCCACCACAACCTCTTTCACATTCACTCATGGTCATTGCCTCCTTCAATTCAAGGTACAACATAGCTTATGTATTGAGCTTTCCTATGGACCGGGCTTTTCGGCAATGTTATGAATGTTTTCGCTGATGGGCATTAGCCTACACCTTTCCTAGGCAGGAGCATAGGATAACACAACTAATCTTGAAGGAGTGAAGCAATTGAATTCAAATCAAATGCTCAATTACAACGTTAATCAACCTTTTCCTCACCATCCTACCTCTCACCACGTCGTGGTGCACCCTGTAGATCCATACGTCGTAGAAACATTAAAATCGGTGATCGGCAAGTACGTTGTACTTGAGACAACACGTGGCAGAATTGATGGATGCGTAGTCGATTGTAAGCCCGACCATGTCATTTTAGATGTATACGGAAAAAAATTCTTTGTTCGAATCAGCGAAATCGTATGGATCATGCCCAACTAAACAAATCAGACATTAAAAATCCTCGCAGATCCCGTTCCGGATTCGCGAGGATTGATCATGATATGATTTGGCTAATCGAGCTCTCCTGCCAGTGAAGCCCGGAGTTCATCTATCGTTCCGTTGTATTCATCCAAATCGACTTGGCCTTGAATACCCGGAACACTGCCTGTGCTACTGTACTGCCAAGCCCACCAGTTATTCCAAGCTGGAACCGCGGTCGGCTTTTGCGTAGTGCTGTATCGGGCTACCCACAGTTTATACATAGAAAATGTAGGATCAAACTTGGAAGCAAAAACATTGCCCGTGTATACGATTGGCTGACGCCCGGTAAGCCTCTCCATTTCATCCAAAAAGGCATGAGCCACTTCACTAATTTGTGCAGGAGTAAGACCTTTGGGGTTATTTTCATAGTCCATCACAGGGGGCAGATCTAGCCTGCCTCCTGCTGAATCTATAGCCCTGGCAAAATTAGCTGCTTCCTGACGAGCTCCATCCGCGGTAGTAGCATTCAAAAAGTGGTAAGCGCCAACCAAGATGTTAGCATCTCTGGCACCCTGTACATTTATCAAAAATTGATTATCTTGATATTTTGTGCCCTCTGTAGCTTTAATAAAAGCAAATGTCTTACCTGCCGCTGCCACTTGCTGCCAATCAATATTGCCATTATAGTGTGAGACGTCAATTCCTTGCGCGTGTCCATCAGAAGAAATCGCAGGTACAACAGGTATGGTAGGTATAACGTCCTCGGTAGTTGATGGCTCCTCCGTTTCCTGATCCAACGCTATAACAACCTTACCATCATCCGCATTGAGTACATGAAAGGGTGTGCTGTGATTAAGATCAACCACAATACGTACCGATGCGGGGGTTGTACTAAACATGGAGTATCTTACTTGGGAAACATCTGGATCTTCAGTGACTGGAAAACTTCCTTGTCCACTACTGTCAAATGATTGCGATGCTAGAAATTCCTCAGAAAACGTTGAACTAGGTATGTCTACAACAATACGGTCTGCATGAGTCAACGTAGTTACTTTAGGGGTTGCTTTTCCATTAACAGCTATAGTCAATTGGTGATTAGCGAAGCTAATTTGGTTTATAGCTGTACGCGCACTCTCTTTAGGATTACTTACAGCTGGAGTAGCAGAATGATCATGAGTGGACTCGCTATTGCCGCTTGAAGTAGGCGGAGTCGTCAGGAACACAGTTTTAAGCTCGTTGTTCCAGGCCACATCAATCCCTGTCTGTTCGGACACAAAACGAAGCGGAACATAAGTCGTCCCCTCTCTAAGCAAAGGAGCTACAGCCAATCCCATTTGATGATCATTGACAGAGGCTATGGGATTGTTGACCTGAAGACTGAGGTTAAGATTTTGCTTATGTATAGTTATGGTCCCTGTCTTGGACTCCCAATTCACGCTATAACCCAATTCCTCTACAATGAGACGGAGTGGAACCAGTACATTCCCCTTTACTTCTTGAATCTGAACACCTTTGCCAACACTTATATCTTTACCATCCAACTGAAGATGTGAACTCGAAGATGCAGCATGGCTTTCTCTTGGAAATGCTAGTAGAAACAGAAACAAAAAAGCAAATAAACAAATTTTCTTCATTATGTACCCTACCATTCTCTAAATTTTCGCTTATGAAATTCTTGCACTCTATGATTCTCAGGACCTCCATTTTGATAGACGCGAATCATATGTAAAAAGTTACGATTGATTCAGTATATATTTCAGTCTTATCATACAAAAGTACTAAAAAACTCTGCCAGCTATACAGCAAGCAGAGCTTTTTCCAGTTTTATTAATCTAGTTTACTAGCAATCTTATCACAAACGAATACTTCATGTTCACACTGTTAAAAATGTTAACCCTATAAGAATGATCGAAGTAACAGACAGTACCAGTAAGGGAAGCATTGCTTTCTCCCGCAAAGCCTTAAAGCTCACATTCAGCCCCATGCCTACCATAGCCATCGTTAACATAAAGGTGGTAACTTGAGAAATTCCGTTCGTCAGACTAGATGGAACTACAATATATTTTCCAAAAACATAGCTGCCCACAATACTTGTAGCCATAAAGCCGATGAGGAACCAGGGGAACTCCACTTTAGCGTCTGTACGAATTTTTCCAGTTCGTTTCATCCAAACCATTAAAACAAAGCTGAGCGGTATGAGTAAGAAAACACGCCCCAGTTTGGCTAATAAGCCCATTGCAAGTGCATCCTGTCCGGCAGGCGCTGCAGCTAAGGCCACATGTGCAATTTCATGTAAACTGATACCCGACCAGATTCCATATTGCATATCCGTCAAAGGAAGCCAGGGCCGAAGCACAGTAAACAAAATGGAAAATACCGTTCCAACCAAGGCAATGAGTCCTACCCCTATGGCTGTATCCTCATCTTTGGATTTTAACAAGGGAGAAACCGCTGCAATCGCTGCTGCACCGCAAACTCCTGTTCCAATACCAAGAAGAAGCGAAAGCGAAGCATCTGCCTTGAAACGTTTTGCCAGCCAAACCGTAAAAAAGATGGAAAATACAACAGTGCCCACATCACGCAAAAGTAAACCAAGTCCATGATGAATGACAACATCCATGTTCAACTTCAGCCCAAATAACACAATAGCTCCACGTAGTATTTTCTTTGCTGAAAACTCAACTCCCAAGCGCACAGCTTCAGGGTATCCCCACAACTGTCGGTACAGAATAGCGAGAAACATGGCACAAGCCAATGGACCTACATAATGAAAGCCTGGCAATTCGTTCAGGCCATAGCCTGCCAAAGCAAATAACATCGTGAGGACAATGCCAAATATACGCTGGAATAATCGCCCTCTGTTCGAAAATAATTTGGTGTGTTGTGTATGACTGTTCATGGTGAACCCCTCCAATTCTACATGCATCCAGCTTAATATGTTTTTTGTCATAAGAAAAATAAATCATTATAATAATGATAATAAGCAAATAGATATGATGAATTTGGAGGAATGGGCCTTGGACCAATCTTTAATCGTATTTGTTATGGTCGCGGAGAAACAAAATTTCACACGAGCTGCCGAGGTGTTACACATGACCCAACCTGCGGTAAGTCAATATATTCAAACGCTGGAACGTAGCGTAGGAACCCGCCTCCTGGAGCGTAGCAATAAGTATGTACGCTTAACCAAAGCAGGTGAAATTGTGTATCATCATGCTCAGGAGATTATCCGTCTCCATACACGGATGCAGTATTTGGTGGACGAGCTGATGCATACAGCAAAAGGAAACCTGTCGATCGGCGCAAGCTACACGTATGGCGAATATATGCTGCCGCATGTGATCGCGCAAATGAGGGTCCGGTATCCACTCATTCAGCCCTCCATTACCATCGGCAACACCCAGGAAATTGAAAAACTCATGATCCATAATCAACTGGATGTAGGCATTATCGAAGGAGAATTTCAGCATGACCATTTACACATCGAATCATTTGCTGATGATAGAATGTATATCGTCGTTCCGCAAAATCACCGTTTGGCTGGTAAATCTCAAGTGGATGTAAGTGAGCTGCAAGAGGACATCTGGATTCTGCGGGAAGAAGGTTCTGGAACCCGGGAAGCGGCTGAAAAAATGTTTGCACGGTTTCAGTTCTCCCCTTCTCATATGATGAATTTTGGCAGTACACAGATCATCAAAGAGTCTGTAGAAGCAGGCTTGGGGATTTCTTTGCTGTCCCAATGGGTCATTCAGAAGGAACTTGCTCTGGGAACATTAAAAGTACTGGATATTCGTAATCTTCCGGTTATTCGAAAATTCTCCTTCCTAACTCCTTCTTCGACATTTGAAACGAAAGCAAGCACCGCTTTTTTGGAGATTTTGCGAAGTTATAATGTGAAAAGGTAAAGTGCAGAAACAACGAAAAAAGCACCCATTAAGGTGCTTTCAACATAATCATTATCATGTTTTTTTATGAGGAAAGAAGATCCTTACCATGATAGAAGAAATGAGAAAAATCAGCGTAGCTTCCTTGGAATTGTTGCATATCATGAGCAGCAATACCTACAAAATTTCCTGTAAAACCCCCGGATAAAAAGCTGATATCCTGCATTTCAAAAAGCCGCTTCCAAGCAGGTTTGTCTCCGACTCCATAATAAAATTGCCCGTGGGATGCATGGACTTCCACAGCTAAATGTATAGGAAGATCGTCCTGAAGCGTAATTGCTTGAGGAACTAAGGTAAATGTATTGGCTTCACATCGCATCATGCGCAGTACCTTCCCTTGCCCCTCCTCATAGCTAATATAGGCGTACAAATAATCTTCTTCATTAAGGTACAGTAGTAGCCCCGCCATTTGTAAATAGCTTGTCGGCTTATACTCCAATGCTGTTTCTACCCGGAAATGATGATCCGTTTGCCGAATGGCAAGCACGTGATGCTGGAACAGACTTTGAATGGATTCTCCAGCCAGAATGCGAAGGTAGCCTGGGCGCTGGCTTAATGAACACCAGCTATCGTCCGCCAGGATACGCAATGTGTTCCACGTTTTATCTAATGTGGGTCCCTCGAAAAAATCCTCAAAAACATAACTCTGCTGCTCTTGCTTAACCGAGAACATCCCTTGAGGTGCGGGTACCTCCAATTGAGGTGTATGGCCCCCAGCAGTTAATCGGAGCCAGCCTTCATCATTCCAGTACACTTGCTGCAAGGCTGTTTCCCGTCCTAAAATGGCATATTTCCCCTCTACTGGACGTGTGCATAAATGAGCCATGTACCATTCGCCGTCTGGTGTTTGTACAAGACTGCCATGTCCTGCGCATTGTAACGGGAAATCAAGTTGATCACGTGACGTAAGCATTGGGTTGTGCGGGTCTACTTCATATGGCCCGGATATCTGCTTCGAGCGTGCTACGGTAACGGCATGCCCCGTACCCGTTCCGCCTTCCGCTGTAACAAGATAATAATATCCGTTTTGCTTGTAGATGTGAGGCGCTTCTGTTTTCTTTAAAGGAGTACAATCAAAGATTTTAACAGGCTCGCCAATGAGCTGTTGTTGCTTGCTGTCATACTCCTGCATGACTATACCGGAAGATTTATTGCTTTCCAACATGCGGTAATCCCACAATGCGTTCAACAGCCATTTACGTCCGTCCTCATCATGAAATAAAGACGGATCAAATCCGCTACTGTTAAGATAAACGGGGTCCGACCACGGTCCTTGGATCGTAGGCGCCGTCATCACAAAATTATGAACATCCTTGAACGGACGTTTGGTGCTTTTCACATCCGTATAGAGCAGATAAAAAAGGTCATCTGCATAGCTAAGCTGCGGTGCCCAAATGCTACAATTTTTAGGATTACCTCTTAAGTCAACCTGATCGGTCAAAATATCTGTGCAGTGCTCCCAATGGGCCAAATCTTTGGACTGGTACACCCGCACTCCAGGCAGCCACTCAAACGATGACACCACAATATAGTAAGTATCCTCGACACGTGTAATACACGGATCGGGATTAAAGCCTTTTAATATGGGATTTTGGATCATCATGAGACCTCACTTCTCCTTACTTCCAAAATGTAACTTCAGCAAAAACCTGTTCCTTGCTCCATGCTTCTGTTCCCGCTTCAAAACAATCCGCCCACGGAACACGCTGCTTACGTAACGTAGCAACTTCATCGTGTCCGTTATATTCTTGATAACAGACGGTTTTCTCGTTCGCAACATTGTCCCAATTGTCCCAGCCACGTGGGTCAATATGATCGCCCATTTTACAATCGACAAATACGGTCTTGGCATACTCCCGCCACGGACGCCCCAAAAAAACCGGGGTAATATCAGGCTCTGCAGTTAGGTAGCAATGGTTGAATACATAACCATACGCTTGTCCTTGCGGCGTAGAGGCAGCTGTAACGTAGCTCGTTTGGTTCTTATGATGGCGTAAACTGCGAATTTCGCAATCTTCAAAATACGCGGTAGCCCCACCAAAAATAAAGTCCACCGTACCCTCTATATAACAATGCTGATAGAGCTGCCGATAGTGCCTATGATGCTCCTTCAAATGGATTCCACCAAACTGGAGTCGTTCTTTCGGTGCAGGAGGTAGAGGGCCTGTAAATAAAGTATCCTGGTGCCCTTTAAAGGTACAGTTTCTAAAGACCGTTTCATCACAATGAGCGTATACCGCAACAGCCTGCCCAATGGCTTCTCCCTGTCCTGCCGTGTTGGAAATCGTGAGATTTTCCAAGATCAGATGGCTACCGCCTAAAAATAAAGTAGGTGTCGCAAAGGTCCCTATTTCCTCACCCGCTTCATCCCGCTCCTTGGCATACCGATCCATTCGAATCTCTACCTGCCCGATGCCTATAATATGAAGATATGAACGGTAAATTCGTACCTCTTCCTCATAAGTACCTGATAAAATAGTTAGCGTTTCCATTTCGTTGGAAGCCGACTGCTCCAATACAGCAATCGCCTCCTGAATCGTATGGAAATCACAAAAGGATTCTTTTCCAACTAGCATGGTTACCCCGATCCCTTCATTTGATTTACAGGTGTTCGGCTAAAAATGATTGCCACGCCGTTCGCATTTCCAACGTCTCCATATGTCCACCGCCCGCAATCACAGGCTGCCAATGCTCAGGGTGACCTGCCTCCTGATAAACTTCCAGCAGCCCTTTTGCCAAATGCTCGACTCCTTCAATAGGACACATCCGGTCATTTTGACCTGTTATACTCATCCGTGGACGAGGTACGATCCGCTTTTGAATATCCAAGGTGGTAAAATGCTTCAGCAAGCCGGGGACATAGGAGTAGAAGCCATGATGGTCCAATCCCCTTTTGGCGATCAGCGTATGGGCATCTACCTGTCCACAAATATCAACCGTGACCTGTATCCGTTCATCTAACGCAGCCATCCACCATGCCATGAGTCCACCCATCGACATACCGATTGTTCCGATACGAGAAGCATCAATGTCCTCACGCTGGCACATATAATCCACCAAACGACGGTTATCATACAGCATCATGCCCCACAGCACTTGGCCCTGCCAGAGCATTTCCTTTACCAGCTCGCTCTCGGTTTTGCCTCCACGTTCATTAAAGCCCCACATGTCAATGCAGCATACGCAGTATCCCATGTCTGTCAGAGTTGTAGCAAACGAGGGCTGCTGTAAGTAAGAACTGCTATGGATCAGTTCCTTGCGCCCGTTCGTATAATTGCCTCCATGCGAATGGTTAAAAACGACCAATGGGAACGGACCGTTCCCTTGTAAGGGTGTAGCTACATAAGCGGGTACAGACTCGATCCCGTTCAAGTCCAGCAGGAGACACTCCAGTCGATATCCCTCACGCTCTTCTTGATTCAGCAGAGTTGCCGTTACAGAGCGATCTGCCGGAAGGTCTCCCAACAATGCTTTCAACTTATCCACGTTGTACCTCCTTTCATGCCCTCCTAATTCATCATATTTTGTTCAGAAGGTTGTATCGTTACTTGTTCTATCAGCTTTTCGGGCTGAGCTGTATTCTTCGAATGGCAACGATTAATTTCAACGTCTTCCCCATTTTCAATATAAAAGGCAGGACCTTCATGATTCTCAATCGTCACATGTTGAAAACGAATATCCTTCACGTTACCTAGATAAAAACCACGGTTGTTCATATCTTCTATCCCTGTCATCATGGCCGGACGACCGGGAATTGCATTTTTAGCCATAGAAATATCAATATTGGAAAATGTGATTTCAGCAATATATCGTTCTGCAAGTCCGTATAAGAATCCAGCAGCCGCATGAACCTGTCGTGCCGTAATATCGGAAAAATGGATTCGTCTAAAGCACGGAGTTTCATCGGTAATCGGATAAGGATTTTTGTCCCACACATATTTGTCTTTGCCCCGAGGGCCGCAGAAATAATAAAGATTCAGAATAAATGGACAAATTACATCTTCCATCACAATGTTGCTGACGCGAATATCCTCGATGGTTCCGCCACGTCCTCGTCTGGATTTCAGACGTATGCCCCGATCCGTTTGCTTGAACACGCAATTGCTGATCGTAACATTACGAATGTCACCACTCATTTCGCTTCCCAGTACGACTGCGCCATGTCCATGCACCATCGTACAGTTGGTAATCGTAATATTTTCACATGGAATTCGCTCTTGTGTATCTTCAGTTCCTGCTTTGATCGCAATACAGTCATCGCCCACATCTATATTGCAGTTGCTAATACGAACATTGGAACAGGATTCAGGATTAATGCCATCCGTATTGGGGGAGTCCGCCGGGTTAAGAATGGACAAATTATCAATTGTAACGTTATAGCAAGCGATGGGGTTTACAGTCCAACTGGGGGAATTTTTTAACATAACATCTTTAATGGTAACCCGCTGACAACGGTCAAAGCTGATTAATTTGGGTCTCGGATACTGTAACTCCTCTGGATGATTGCGGTGCTTTTCCCACCACGGCTGACCATTTCCATCCAGCGTTCCGCTACCTGTAACTGAAATATTCTCAAGGTTCTGCCCATAAATGCATGACGCATGCACTTCCCGCTGAACGCCTTCCCATCTGGATTCTACTACAGGGTAATCAGCCAGTTCCGTACTGAAGGACAGAGTTGCGCCAGGGCTTACATGCAGCTCAATGTTACTTTTCAGAAAGATAGCACCTGTCAGATACGTCCCAGACGGAACAAAAACGGTTCCTCCTCCAGCATTGCTGGCCGCTTCAATGGCAGCCGCAATCGCTCCCGTAACCAGCGTCGTGCCATCCTGAACTGCTCCATAATCTACAATGTTATACAATTGCATTTCGTTCTCTCCTGTCTTTATATTTTGTGAATGTTAGATCCATTTTGTATTGGGAAGAAAGCATAAGCTGCCCCCGGATTTCAACATCCAAGAAATTATTCAAGGAGTCTGGGGGCAACAGCCATGCTCAGCTATTATTTTTTCGTTTTCTTATACGCTTCCTCGTACTCAGCAGTAATCCGTGATCCACCGGAGTTTTTCCAGTTTTCTACGGCTGCTTTAAATCCTGCTTCGTCAAGCTCACCCATAATAAATTTGAAGGAGGCGTCGGTAATGATTTTCTCCAGCTCTGTTCCTTGCTCATTAGCGGTGACTGAATCCAGTGGCACGGTTGGGTCCAGAACAGCAAATTCATTATTTTCTCGGACTAACTCATTAGCCAGTTCCTTCTCTGGATTGGCATCTTTTAAGTTGTAGGTCACTTCACTTGGTCTGGAGCTTGAAAACGGCTGAACATCTGCTTGCCACAAATCTGTATTCGTAATTTTGAAGGCTCCATCTTTTTCGATCTTATAATGAGTGCCTTCTATACCGCCGGTCATATACATATATACATCTTTGTCAATTAAATCATCTACAAATTGCAGCAGTCTCTTCAACTCAGCTTCTGTTTTTACTTCGGATTTCGGAAATGCCAGCAAACCTCCTACCCCGCTTCCCTCAGACCATACGTGGTATTTGCCATCTCCATTCGAAATCTTGTTAACCGGTACCAGCTTCAGCCCCTTTTGTAAGCCTTGGGACAAGGTTCTGAGGTTAGAGATATCGATCATGCCTGTATAAATACCTGCTTTACCTTGTGCAAATTGTTGCTGCTGGTCCGTTTTAGCGGTTACAGCAAAGTCTTTAGAAAGATATCCATTTTTGTATAATTTATTGGAATACTTTAAGGTCTCCAAATATTGAGGAGTATCAAATTCCGGCGTAAATTTTCCGCTTTCATCTACTTTCCAGCCATTAGGTGTGCCAAAGTAGGAACTTAAAGTTTTGAAGCTGCTGTAGCGTAGATCCGATCTGTCAACAAACCCAGTCGTATCATTTTTTCCATTTCCATCCGGATCATCTTCTGTAAACGCTCTCGCAACTTCATACAACTCATCCAGTGTCGTCGGCACCTTCAGTCCCAAGCGATCCAGCCAATCCTGGCGAATGACCAGACCCGCCCGAGCCAGATTCTTCTGGAACGGAACGCCATACAGTACCCCTTCAATGGATGCGGCTTCCCGAACTTCAGGCGGGATTTTCTTCAAATTTTCATAATCATCCAAATACTTTCCTACATCCCAGAATAGCCCTGATTTCAAAGAGCTTCGTACTGAAGAATTTGTCATCATCGTCAGAGTCACCATATCGGCCAATTCGCCGGATGCAAGCGCGGTAGTGATTCTCTCCTCTTTGGAAGCGTCAGGCACCCAATTGAACGTGATTTTAGAATTGGTGTATTCTTCAATTTTGCTTTTGATCGTTTCTGTAGGCGGAGAAGCTGTATGCAATACGTTTAACCAGGTAAATTCCAGTTTGGACTTCGGATCATAGGTTTGGCCGCTTTGATCCTCAGCTCCCTTGTCACCGCAAGCAGCTAAAAAAACACTCATGACCATTAGTACAGCAAGAAGGCCCGATACTCCCTTTTTCGTCGTGATTCCCTTTTTCATCGTGTTTGCTCCTTTTCTGTTTAAATATTTATGCCATATCTTCCTCTTTCACCAGAACCTCTCGCTCTATTTTGCTGAACACCTGATGCGTCATCCACATCACGAGATAACCCATAATACTTGCTCCGGCAAAAGTTAGAATTCCTGGGTACAAGCCTAGAATCAATGCAAAAAGCACGACAATGGCTACAAAAAGAACAAGCGTATATTGTAAATACGAAAATCCAATCACTATCGACATTTTGACCTTCAGTCCGATACCTTTCCAATCATAGTGAGCCAGCAGCGGGAAAATGTAGGCCAAAGAGATGAGATACAAAAAGGCTCCAATAAGCGTCACCACACGAACATACCAGGACGAGACGTTGACTATATCCACGTAGAGCACGTAACCCACAAGGCTGTAAAGCCCGCCAATGATTGCTGCTTCTTTAAAGCTTTCTCTAAAGTAACGTACAAACGTCGAGAAAATGGCGACTTCCTCATTGCCCCGAATCCACTGCCTTAAAATACTAAGCATAGCAACGGTTGCAGGCCCAACGCCTATAAAACCCAAGCCCAGAATCGTAGCAACCGTCCAAAGCAAGTTAAGGTAGACCAGGCGCAGCAGGCGCATGCACCATTTGTTCATGTTTTCTACAAACCGTACCATTTTGCATCCTTCCCGTCGTCATTAGTAAACGCCGTCTTCACCAAATTTCTTGGCCAGTCGATTGGAGCCCATAATCAGGATTAAACCTACTACACCTTTAAAAAGTCCTACCGTCGTACTGAAACTTAATTGTCCATTCTTTAAGCCCGCAGTATAAATGTAGGTGTCAAAGATTTCGGCAACCTCGCGGTTTAATGAGTTCAATAGCAGGTACATATGCTCAAAGCCCAAATCCAACGTGCTACCGATCTTCAAAATTAATAATGTAATAATGACTGGGCGGATCGCAGGCAAGGTAACGTGCCATGTCTTTCTCAGGCGTCCAGCTCCGTCCATCTCTGCTGCCTCATACAATTGCGTATCTACCACTGTAATCGCAGATAGATAAATGATGGTAGACCAGCCGAGTTCCTTCCAAATCACTTGCCCGATGTAGACGGTTCGCAGCCATTGTGGAGAAGTTAAGAAGCTGATCTTCTCACCGCCCAGCGCGGCAATCATTTCATTCAGCACCCCACCGTCTACGGTTAGGAATACATAAGAAATCGAAACAATGATAACCCATGACATAAAGTGCGGGATGTAGATGATGGTTTGAATAATGTTTTTAAAAAACATCTTCCTAACCTCGTTCAACATGAGTGCCAAAATGATGGGCAATGGAAAAAAGATTACAATGTTCAGCGCAAACAAAACCAGTGTATTACGAAGCAGCATAAAAAACGTAGGCTCGGTAAACAAACGAATAAAATGCTTCATTCCTACCCATGGACTGCCCGTGATTCCCTGAAAAGCTTGATAATCCTGAAATGCAATCACCAATCCCCCCATAGGAAAGTACTTAAAAATAATGAAGTACACCAGTCCGGGTAAAACCATTAAATAGAGCAACTTGTGTTTCTGCATTCGTAAAAGGCTTTCTGTCGTTCTTTTGTTCTTTTTCATTTTCATGTTTGGTGCGGGGACACTTGAAACTTTCATTAGTTCGACCTCCTTCAAACGTTCCTGTATACGTTTTCAAGAGTACGCGATTTTCAGCATTCCGCATATAATCATCAAATGATAGCGTTTACAAAATTGAGTATACAGCCTACTTTTCAACCTTTTCACCTTAGCTAATGATTACAACACAACCTAATGATCATCCGCTTTTCTCCATGATTAGAGAACACCTCAAGATTTGATTATATACGGAATTCTTTCCTCTTGATAAGGTTGACATGTAAACGATTACGAGGAGGTCAACCACATTGACGCAACCATTACGAAAACAAAAATTACGAAAAAAAGAATCGCTGGGCAGCCGTATTTTCAACATTGTAAACAGTACACTATTGATTCTCATTGCCCTCACTTGTCTCTTACCTTTTTTGAATATCATCGCCAGCTCTTTTGCCTCAACTGAAGAAGTGATAGCCAAGAAGTTCATTTTATTCCCCGTTACTTTTTCCTTGGATGCCTATCGCTATATTCTGTCGACTCCCACCATTTTTAGAGGTCTCGGGGTTTCGGTTGGAGTAACGGTCGTCGGTACAGTTGTAAGTATGATATTTACTGCTTTTATGGCTTATGGATTATCCCGAAGATATCTACTTGGCCGCAATACGATTAACTTCATTGTAGTGTTCTCTATGTTGTTTAGTGGGGGGATGATTCCGACATTCCTGGTTGTAAAAAGCATGGGGCTTATCAATTCGTATTGGTCCTTGATTCTTCCCGTGGCCATTAATGCGTTTAACCTGATTATCATGCGTAACTTTTTTCAGGC
This sequence comes from Paenibacillus sp. FSL P2-0322, assembly GCF_037975315.1. Classification (NCBI taxonomy): domain Bacteria; kingdom Bacillati; phylum Bacillota; class Bacilli; order Caryophanales; family Paenibacillaceae; genus Paenibacillus; species Paenibacillus sp. FSL P2-0322. Next base: position 3,956,392 of record NZ_CP150243.1, read on the forward strand.
GCTGCCAGATGATTTGGAGGAATCAGCCAAGATGGACGGGTGCAACGATTTTGGTATCTTCTTTAAAATTATGTTGCCGTTAGCCCTGCCTTCTATTGCAACCATCTCTCTATTCTACGCTGTTGCCTACTGGAATACGTATATGCACGCCATTCTCTATATTAATGATTCTGCAAAATGGCCGATTCAAGTCTTGCTACGTCAAATTGTAATCGTTTCCAGTGGTATGCAGGCAGAAGGAACTGCTGTAGATGTCATCCCGCCTGCGCAGACGATTAAGATGGCAGTCATTGTCATTGCGACCGTTCCGATGTTAATCGTGTATCCATTTGTGCAAAAGCACTTTGTCAAAGGAGCTTTATTAGGAGCGGTTAAAGGCTAATTGGCTTGCTTCATCTTTCGGTAAGCTCCCGGTGTAACCTGTTCCTTTTTCCGAAAAGAGCGGATAAAGTTTTGCGAATTATGATATTGCAGTCGCTCAGCGATTTCTTTAATCGTCATATCGGTCTCAACAAGCCATTTCTTGCCCATTTGTAACCGGTAGCCCATTAGATATTCACTAAACGTCGTTCCGTATTCTTTTTTGAAAATGCTGCTCAAATAATTCGGATTGTAATGAAGTCGGTCTCCAATGAGTTCTAATGATAATTCCTGGTCATATTCAGCACGGATAATAGCAGCAATTTTTTCCGAGAGACAGCGGAATTGCTGATTGGTCTTCTCCTTCATGCTTTTTACCATAGGGAAAATAACTTGCTCTATCAGCATACGTTCTATCTCTTCCGGGTTACGGATGTCCAGCAAACGATGATACAAGGCATGATTGTCTTGCGTCAGCAGCACTTCAATCCCTAATAGCTGCTCCAATTGGATGAGGTTATTCACAAACCGTACCAACAGCACTTCAAAGTTCATGGAATGATTGTTTTTTATCATCATTTCCTCCAATAAAGAGTGCACGGTATGGTATACCTGCTCTTCGTCCCCTATTCGGATGGCATCAAACAGTTTTGATTCCAATTCCGTAGGATAATGAAGCAGCACCGGACCTGAAATGACCATGGAAATATCTTCATAAAAAATAATTGATTCTTTGCCTAAATTTAAACGGTGATGCAAAGCTTGCTTGCTCATCTCACAGGCTTCTTTACTTTCTAATAAGTTATCATACGCAGTACTAATGCCGATGCTGATGGATACATTCAAATACTCTTTTACGTTTCGAACCAAAAGGGTCGCATCATCTAGGACTTGCTTTCTCATTTCCTGTTCGCTCTTACCTGTCAGAATTAATATGGTGGCCTGAGTGTTATCGTTCAAAATGATGGGAAGCATTCGCTGCTGCTCTGGAATCGTTTCTTCTACGATTTTATTAATAGCCAGCAGCAAAACATCTTTATCCGAGGGCTCTCGATCTCCCAGATTATCCAGTTGGACTAACAAGGTAATATACATTTGATTCTCGATCGGCGGATAACCCAAGCGTGGCATTTTTCGTGCCAATTCCTCTGCAGAAATACGTTTGCGGAACAGGTTGAGAATCAATTGGGTCTCCAACTGTGGCATTTCGGACTGAATGAGACTTTCCAAGCTTTCTTTCTCGGTTACAATGTTATCGATTGAATTAATAATCCATTCAATTTCATTTTTAGAAGGTTCATTTTTGAAAGCGAAATTAGGATTTTTAGGCAAGCTTCGTTTTATTTGCTGAAATGGCTTTGTAAAGTAAATGGCAATGAAGTACGCCACTACCACCATTAAGAGCGTTAATACAAGTCCCATCATGATGATCCCAAATTTGGTCGTTTGAAAGGCATCCGCAATTTCTTTCTTATCTAATACCGTTAAGTAAGTCCAATTGTTGTAAGCAGATTTGGCATAAATGACTTGTCGTGCAGGCTGCTGATCCGTTTTCTCCAAAGTTAACATACCTGTGTTGTTCGGCTTCACTGCAGCTTCTGAAATATGCTGAAGCTGTTGGGTGGACAATAATTGTTCAGCAGGCTGGGTTTCATACATTAAATCGCCTTGTTTATTCAAAATAAAAACAGCCATATGATCCTCGGTTTGAATCGTATGATTTAACGTTTGCAGCGAAATATCTGACAAAGCAATGGCTTGCTTCTTCTTAGAGAATACAGGCAAGGTATTAACAAAACGAATTCCTTTATCTGTTTTAACCCAGAATAGTCCCTTCTCTTGGTGGTCGATATAGGTACTAATCAGCTTTTCTCGTTCCGTTTTCGTCAAATAGGACAGGCTTCCATTGGAGATTCTCCAATTCTGATCCAGACTGATTAGCGAATATTCCGTCCCCTCTAATCCCATCGTAGCAATATAATTGAGCTGAGTATTCACATTCCGATACGCTATAAAATCTTTTTCTGTAATGGGATTTTTCACAACATCATTAAAGGAACTGGTCGTGCTATACGTATTAAAAGCATATTCAATCGTTTGAATTTTCTGCTCCAGACTATTTCTGATCTGTGCCATGTAGCTTTGCTTGGTATTGGAAACTCTCTCCACAACGGAGCTAATTGTTGTAAAATAGATGTAGCTGCCAAAACTGGCCACCAATCCTATTCCCAAAACCAGAATCGTAATAAAAATAGTATAGAACATTCTTCCTTTTTTCATTGCGCTCCCCCTCTGGCTCTTTGCATCACAACAAAATTATAGCGCTTTCATAACAAGGTTTAAATCATTTTTTTCACGTGTGCATTATTTTTTACATCCGTATCATTCCAATTTAAGTCGATTTTGTTTGGTTTGCGGCAGTTAAAAAGAAATTTGGAGGAGTTATTTATGTTACATGTTGTTAGTCCTAAAGAACCGATTATAAAAAAAGAATTTCCGTCAGACACTTCCTTTCTCTCCCTCTATCCCGTAGCAGTTCGTGAAGCTCGTCCTTTTATATTGGTACTACCTGGCGGTGGCTACGAGCATTTGGCCTCACATGAAGGAGAGCCTATAGCTCGGTGGTTGAATGATCTAGGTATTCATGCGGGTGTGCTGGAGTATCAAGTCGGCGATTTCGAGATTACTTCCTTGTTGAAGGATGTAGAACATGCTCTGCAATGGATTCGCCAAACACCGCATGATTGGCTAGTCATCCCTGATCAAGTGGGGCTCATCGGTTTTTCAGCAGGCGGTCACTTGGCCTCCATTGTCTCCACTATAGGGATGGTAAAACCAGATCTTCTGTTGTTGGGATACCCTGTAATTTCATTTCATGAGCCTTATACACATATCGGAAGCCGTACACATTTTTTAGGGGAACAGCCGACGCTGGAGCAGCTCCAAGCCTTTTCATCCGATCGGCAAGTAACTTCACAGACACCTCCAACTTTGATGTGGACTACAGCCAATGATGGCGCTGTACCGGTAGAAAATAGTCTGTTGTTCGCTTTTTCATTATCCAGAGAACGTATTCCGTTTGAACTGCATGTATTTGAGGAAGGGCGACACGGCTTGGGACTGTCAGAGGACAACCATGAATGCCATCAATGGCTTAATCTGGCGGAAACTTGGCTTCAAAAACATGGATATGCTCAGGCAAGGCAACAGATGACAACTCGACTGTTTATCGCTGGGGACTCCACTGCAGCTCAAAAAGGGGCTACCGAAAAACCGATGACAGGCTGGGGCGAACACTTGCAAAGCTACTTGGCACCGTCTGTTCATGTGGACAATCGTGCCGTCAATGGACGAAGCACCAAATCTTTTATAGCAGAAGGCCGGTTAGCTGATATTGAAAAAGATATTCAAGCTGGAGATTATCTGTTTATTCAATTTGGACACAACGATGAGAAAAAAGAAGACCCCACTCGCTATACCGATCCTGATGGAGAGTATCGTCAAAACTTAATTCAATACATTCAGTCCGCTCGGGAGCGTGGTGGAATTCCAGTGCTATTGACCTCTGTAAGCCGCCGCCGCTTCAAAGCAGACGGTGAACCTGATCCGCTGGCTGTAGGAGCCTATCCTGCTACCATGAGACAAGTAGCCGCGGAAACCAAGACACCCCTGCTCGATATTTTTGAAGCTTCTCAGCAGCTATATCGTTCAATGGGTGAAAAAGAGTCACAGCAGCTATTTATGCATTTGCCTGAAAAAGCGCATCCTAATTACCCCGCTGGTGTAACGGATAATACCCATTTTTCTGACGAAGGAGCCAAACAGGTCGCCCAGCTTGTAGCGGAAGCAATTCGACAGTGTGCGGAACTGTCTGCATTAAAACAGCGTATGGTAGAAAAGAATCTAGATAGCGATGAGAGGCTTGCACACCAGCTTGTCAACTGATATCAAGAACTAAATAGATACAAACACAAAACGGACTTGGAGCAAATCACTCTGACGTCCGTTTTTTATTTCGTGTGATCAAAGACTATACAGCTATGAAGAATAGTTCAAAAGTATGGTAAATAAAAAACTTAAATTGTTATATTTTAATTCTTTTGTATTTTATAGGACTTTAGAATCGTTTTGTTGTATTATTTTGACAACATTTGTCGAATGAAGTGAAATCAATAATTTTACATGGTATATTTTAGGAATTAAAATCATACATCAGGAGGAATTCTTTATGAATACTAAGAAAATATTATTATCAACAGCTATGTCTCTGGGACTTATTGGGAGTATTATCGTCCCTAGCGCGTCCGCATCTGTAGGCCCTTCTCCGGTAATTACGCCTGTCGTAGAAGTTAACGGAGTATACTACAGAACGGCTACGTTGCCACGTAATTATTCCTATGCGTTGTCAAATTACCCAGGGGATACTTATAAAGTGGCGAGCGGAAATGTCACCGTCTCCGCTTCCGGGGTGGTAACAACTAGTACTGCAACGACTGCAAGAGTTGAGATTTACGGCGGTAACGGTAAATTGAGAATGGTATACACTGTTAAGGTATCCTAAGATAAAAACGGTAAAAATAGCACTGTCCGTTTATTGGGCGGTGCTATTTTTATGGACGGGCTGATGTCAACCCCTATTCTCATAGCTATTCAATGTCCTGTTCTTTGAACTCTAAAGATCATGTTTAAACCGAATCCAATTAAAACGAGGCCCGTAGCTTTATCAATAACATTTTGTACTCTCGGAGACATTAACCATTTCCTTACATAACTCAACAATAATACGATTGTTGCAAACCAAACAATGGAAACAGCTGCACAAAGTAAAAAATGAAGGCTTGATTGTAGCCAGGCATAATAAATTTCGGTAAAAACGTGAGAAAAAATAGTGAAATTAGTTATTTGTAAATATTTATAGAAAAATAGATCTAGTTCTGATAGACTATTGCTACTATATTTTTATGCTGGAGGATATTGGGTTCATGAAAAATAAAGCTTTTTTCTCTCTTTTGTGTGCTTTTATTATTTTTATAATGGGATTAACAGCATGTGGAGTATCATCAAGTAAAGATCATTCATTATTATCTAAAGAAGAATTTGAACAAATGTACGTCAATGCTGATCAGTTTGAAGACCGCTCTATTGATTTTTATGGACAAATCACTAATGGTCCTAAGGAGGATAGAAATGGGATTTATGTTCAAGTGAATGCTGATCCGAAAAATAATAAAAAAAACACTTTTGTCTACGGCAATAGTTTTTCCAGCTTCTCTAATGCAAAAGAGAATGATTTTATCCACGTAACCGGTACTGTCATTGATAAATATCGCTATAGAACGACCTACGGCACCTACACCTCAGCTCCTGCCATCTCGGCAAATAAAATAGAAAAATCTATGTTTATTGATCCTACATTGAGCACTATAGAAGTAAATAAGTCAATAAAACAAAAGGGCTATATCATGACTCTTCAAAAAGTCGAGTTTGCTGAAGAGGAAACACGGATTTATATGGCAATCGAAAATAAATCTAAAAACACGATAAATTATTATGACTTTTATACTAAATTGGTTCAAGGAAACAAACAATACGAACCAACAACTGATAGTGTAAGTTATACTTATCCTGCGTTACAGTCTGAAATACTACCTGGTATGAAGACAGAAGGAATTCTGACATTCTCAAAAGTTGACTCTTCTACGGACTTAACCTTAATTGCAAAGGGGTCTGCGGAGGATTTTTCCATTGAATATAATCCGTTCAAGTTTAAAATCTCAAAAAAATAGTCTTTTGGGAGCTTCTCCTAGCCTATGGATTGCATCCCCTAGAATAGATATTGATCCCCACTGGGTAGTTTAATATATTCTAAGGGGGCATTCTTCATGGCAATGAAAGATTAAAAAAATTAAATCACATTTAGAAAAAGTGAAGAAAGAGAAGGTTCGCTGCAAATTATAATCGCTCCCTAATAAAGGGGCTATTTCCCTCCATTTTCTCACCCTCTATAAACAACAAAAAAACCCTTGCTACGCAAGGGTTTTTGAGGAAATGGGCCCTGAGGGACTCGAACCCCCGACCAATCGGTTATGAGCCGACCGCTCTAACCAACTGAGCTAAGGGCCCTCAAAAAAATTTGTATATTCACGTTACACATTCATAACAGCAACGTTAATTAATATACAACATTTTCTTGTGTTTCGTCAATAGTCTTTCGAAAATTTTCTTTTATAAAATTATTTTTGTGGACTTACGGAATAAATCGGACACCATAACGACCTTTGCGCGAGCGGTACACCTCCACTGCGCGGGGATCATTGTAGCCATACATCCAGCCGTCGTGCTCCAACCTTTTTGCCAGACATCCTGCCTGAAATTTAGTCGTGTACAGTCTGCCATAGTAAATCCAATACATCCGAACTCCCTCTTTTCACATGATGGTAGGAGTTAGTGTAACCGGATCGAATTCGATTTACACGGCCTGAGCCATAACAATCTACAATGGTTAGCACGAGTACGAATCGCTCTAATCATTAGCTCTGTTGGCCCCTATAGCTCATCTTATTTGCCAAAGGAAGTCGGATCCTGACGCCAGGAACGCAGCAGTTCCATCTCTTCTTCCTGAATAGTTCCTTCACGCAAGGCAACGTTCATCAGGGCTGTATAATTGGACAAGCTTTGCAGCTCCACACCTGCTTCTTCAAAGGCTTGAGTCGCTTTGTCTAGCTGGTAGCTGAAAATAGCTAGTACCGCTAACGGCTGAGCGCCTGCTTGTGCTACGGCCTGTGCTGCTTTAATGGAGCTGCCTCCTGTAGAAATGAGATCCTCGATGACCATAACCTTTTGTCCTGCGCCGATGCGGCCTTCAATTTGGTTCTCTTTCCCATGTCCTTTGGCTTTGTCCCTCACATAGGCCATTGGCAGATTTAGCTTTTGCGCCACCCAGGCCGCATGAGGAATCCCTGCTGTAGCTGTCCCTGCAATGACTTCGGTTTCGGGATATTGCTCACGAATGAGGGCAGCAAATGAGTCTGCGATCAGCTCGCGTACCTCCGGGTAGGACATGGTCAGACGATTGTCACAGTAGATTGGCGATTTAATGCCGGATGTCCATGTAAAAGGCTGTTGCGGGCGCAATGCCACCGCCTGAATACGTAACAGATGGGATGCGATTTGCTCGGGGATACTATTGAATGTGGTCATACTTGTATCATCTCCTCAATAATGTGTTCCGCTGCGGCACGTGGGTCTGCTGCTGCGGTGATAGGACGTCCAACAACAATGTAGCTGCTGCCTTGGGCAATGGCTTGCCCAGGTGTAAGCACACGCGACTGATCGCCTGCAGCACTACCTGCCGGGCGTATGCCAGGAGTTATCGTCTTAAAGTCTGATCCACATACAGCACGAATGGCAGGCACTTCCAAAGGTGAAGCTACCACACCATCCAGTCCCGCCTCACGGGTCAGTTGTGCGTAACGAACTACTGCATCCTGTACCGTACCAGGAATACCTAACTCCTTATTCATGGTCGTCTGATCCGTGCTGGTCAGCTGTGTGACTGCAATAATGAGCGGCATGGAAAGCGAACTGTCTGTGGAAATAGCTGCTTCTGCACCAGCTTTAGCGGCTGACATCATATTAACGCCTCCAGCAGCATGTACGTTGAACATATCCACACCTAGGCGGGTAATGCTCTCTGCCCCTCCCCGCACCGTGTTAGGGATATCATGCATTTTCAAATCCAGAAATACGGAGTATCCTCTGGACTTTAGCTGTTCTACAAAAGCTGGCCCTGCATTATAAAACAGTTGCATACCTACTTTTATATAACAGGGAATTCCCTCTAGCTGCCGAATTAACTGCTCAGCCTGTTGTGCATTGGGATAATCTAATGCAACCATCAGCCGTCCTGCCATCTGCTGAAATGCTCCATTCACCGTTCTACATCCCCTTTTCACGTCAATTCGGGTACATTTGCCCGTGATAAAGGACATCCATCAGCCGAAGCTGATGAATGTCCTTCCCTGTGCTACTTATTTCCTCACATCTATTCGTAACGCATTAGTTGCTTAGGACCGGCATGGATTCGGATGTGAAATTGATCGTTTCCAGCATTCTTAGCAAAGCGCGTACTGTATCCAGTGAGGTCATGCAGACGATGCCATTCTCAACCGCTTCGCGGCGGATACGGAATCCATCACGCTCTGGCGTTTTGCCTTTGGTCAGCGTATTGAAGACAAAGTTGGCTTCACCCGTACGGATCATATCCAGGATGTTCGGGTTACCTTCGCTCAGCTTGTTGATCGTGTTCACCGGAATATTGGCCTGCTTCATAGCAGCCGCCGTTCCACCTGTTGCAATAATTTTATAGCCCAGTCTGTAAAAGCCCTGCATCAACTCGACAGCTTCTTCTTTGTCCTTATCTGCCACTGTAATGATGATTGCTCCAGTGGATGGAATTTTCATGCCAGCCCCCACAAGTCCTTTGTACAGTGCTTTGGCATACTGAATATCGCGTCCCATGACTTCACCTGTCGATTTCATTTCTGGGCCCAGCGTCGGCTCTACACGGCGCAGTTTGGCAAAGGAGAATACCGGAACCTTAACCGAGACATAATTACTTTCAGGCCAAAGGCCTTCTGAATAACCTGCATCTTTAAGCTTACCGCCCAAAATAGCCTGTGTAGCCAGATTCGCCATCGGGATATTCGTTACTTTACTCAAGAAAGGAACCGTCCGCGAGGAGCGAGGATTAACCTCGATCACGTACACCTGGTCTTGATGAATGACAAACTGGATATTTACCAGACCGATCGTTTTTAATTCTTTGGCGATACTGATTGTAATTTCCACAATTTTTTGTTTCAGCTCGGCAGACAAGTGCTGTGGTGGATACACCGCGATCGAGTCACCTGAGTGAACCCCGGCCCGTTCTACATGCTCCATAATGCCTGGTACCAATACTGTCTCGCCGTCGCAGATGGCGTCGACCTCAACTTCTTTACCCAGCATATAACGGTCGATGAGCACCGGATGCTCTGGATTGATTTTAACCGCTTCTTCCATGTACCGCAGCAATTCCGTATCTGAGTACACGATTTCCATAGCGCGCCCGCCCAGAACGTAGGATGGACGTACCAGGACCGGATAGCCTAGCGCCTGTGCGGTTCCTACTGCTTCATCTACCGATGTGACCGTGTTGCCTTTAGGCTGTGCGATAGCCAGACGAGACAAAAGTTGCTCGAACTTTTTCCGGTCTTCCGCTTCATCGATACTTTCCAGACTCGTACCCAAAATATTCACGCCTGCCGCACTCAGCGGAGCTGCGAGATTAATGGCCGTTTGACCACCGAACTGGACGATAACCCCAATCGGTTTTTCCTGCTCGATGACATTCATTACATCTTCGAAGAAGAGCGGTTCAAAGTAGAGGCGATCGGATGTGTTAAAGTCCGTAGATACCGTCTCCGGGTTGTTATTGATAATCACTGCTTCGTAGCCTGCTTTTTGAATAGCCCATACCGCATGTACGGTGGAGTAATCAAATTCAATCCCTTGCCCGATCCGAATCGGTCCGGAGCCGAGTACGATAACTTTCTCTTTGTTAGATGGAATAACTTCATTTTCCACCTCGTAAGAGGAGTAGTAGTACGGAGTTGTGGCTTCAAACTCGGCTGCGCACGTATCTACCATTTTGTAGACCGGACGCAGGTTTTGAGCTAGACGGAATTCACGTACCTCACGCTCGGTTGTCATACTGTCGTTTTGGCCCATACTGCGAATCTCGGCGATAGAGCGGTCGGTAAAACCTTTACGTTTGGCCTGATAGAGTGTTTCGTAGGTCAGCTCAGACTCTCCAGCGATGTTGGCTTCGAACTTGACGATTCCCTCTACCTTATCGAGGAACCACCAGTCAATTTTCGTCAAATCTTGAATCTCCTGCTGCTGCCAGCCGCGACGGAACGCCTCGGCTACCAAGAACAAACGCTCATCATCTGCTTTAACCAGGCGATCCTTGAGCACGTCATCAGACAGCTGTTCGGCTCCCTTAAGATGCAGACGGTGTACACCGATTTCCAAAGACCGTACCGCTTTATGGATGGACTCTTCGAATGTGCGTCCGATGGCCATGACTTCACCCGTTGCTTTCATTTGCGTGCCCAGCTTGCGGTTGGCAGAAATGAATTTGTCAAATGGCCAACGTGGTATTTTGCTCACGATGTAATCCAGTGTTGGCTCAAAGCAAGCATACGTTTGTCCCGTTACCGGGTTCACAATTTCATCCAACGTGTAGCCCAGTGCAATTTTGGCAGCCATTTTAGCAATCGGATATCCGGTTGCCTTGGAAGCCAGCGCCGAGGAGCGGCTTACGCGTGGGTTTACTTCAATTACATAGTATTGATAGCTGTGCGGATCAAGCGCAAACTGTACATTGCAGCCGCCTTCGATATTGAGGGCGCGGATAATTTTCAGAGAAGCGGAGCGCAGCATCTGGTATTCGCGATCTGACAGCGTCTGACTCGGAGCTACGACGATACTGTCACCAGTATGCACGCCGACTGGATCAAAGTTCTCCATATTACAAACAACGATGCAGTTATCATTGCCGTCACGCATGACCTCATACTCGACTTCCTTCATACCTGCGATACTTTTTTCCACCAAACATTGTCCGATTGGACTGTATCTCAAGCCAGAGCTGACGGTTTCACGCAGTTCTTCTTCTGTAGAGCAGATACCACCGCCTGTTCCCCCTAGGGTATAAGCCGGGCGAACGATAATTGGATAACCGATTTCGTTAGCAAATTCTAACGATTCCTCTAAGGTTGTTACAATTACACTCTCCGGGACAGGCTGTTCCAACTCGCGCATCAAATCACGGAACAGATCACGATCTTCGGCTTGTTCTATCGAATTCAGTTGAGTTCCCAGCAGCTTGACGTTTTCACGCTCCAGCACTCCGGCGCGAGCCAGTTCCACTGCCATATTCAGACCTGTCTGTCCTCCCAGCGTAGGAAGCAGACCATCTGGACGCTCTTGACGGATAATCTGTGTTACAAAATCAAGTGTAATCGGCTCGATGTATACTTTGTCTGCCATGTTGGTGTCTGTCATGATGGTTGCCGGATTACTGTTGATCAGTACTACCTCGACGCCTTCTTCTTTGAGCGCTTGACAAGCTTGTGTACCAGCGTAATCAAATTCTGCTGCCTGACCAATGACGATAGGACCGGAACCGATCACAAGTATTTTTTTAAGTTCTGTATTTTTCGGCATATTAGCGCTCTCCTCTCACTGCGGCGGCGATAGCAGCCTGACGCGGTTGCTTTGGATGATTTCTTTTGTGCTCACGGATCATGTCCAGAAAACGGTCAAACAGGTAGCCATTGTCGTAAGGTCCTGGTGCAGCCTCTGGATGATATTGCACCGAAAACGCGGGATGCTTGGTATGTTTAAGACCTTCAATCGTTTTATCGTTGTTATTAATATGCGTCACTTCAAGCTCAGTTCCTTGGATCGAATCCTCATTTACCGTGTAGCCGTGATTTTGCGATGTGATAAAGCAGCGTCCGCTCTCCAGTTCTTTCACCGGATGGTTACCACCGCGATGTCCGAATTTCAGCTTTTCCGTATCCGCTCCCGAAGCTAAAGCGAACAACTGGTGTCCCAAGCAAATTCCGAAAATCGGGTATTCCCCTAACAGTTCAGCTACCGTACGAACGGCATGGGGTACGTCTTTTGGATCTCCAGGGCCGTTAGACAGCTGGATACCGTCCGGGTCCAAACGGCGAATTTCCTCAGCCGTCGTATCATGTGGAACGACAACCACATCGCAGTCCCGTTTATTCAGTTCGCGCAAAATGCCGCTTTTTGCACCGTAGTCAATCAATACAATCCGCTCTCCGTTGCCAGGACTGCTGTACGGATGAGGTGTGGAAGTCATAGGAACCTGATTACGCAATTCTTCAATGGTGAGGTCAGACATCATTTCTTTCAGTTCTTCCAGCGGCTGGGAACCAGTCGTCAAAATGCCCTTCATCGTGCCGTGATGGCGAATAATCCGGGTAAGCATGCGGGTGTCGATGTCGCTAATGCCAATGATGCCATATTCCTTCAGCAAATCGCCCACGCTGTATTGAGCACGCCAGTTGCTTGGCGCCGGCTCGTAATGTCGAACAGCAAAGCCGTGGACATAAGGCCGTACCGATTCAAAGTCATCCCGAGTAATTCCGTAATTGCCAATCAGCGGGTAAGTCATCGTTACGATTTGTCCGCAGTAAGAGGGATCAGTCAGCACCTCTTGATAGCCTGTAATCCCTGTGTTGAAAACGACCTCGCCTGTTTTATCACCTTCCGCACCAAATGATGTGCCTGTAAACAGCGTGCCGTCCTGAAGTAACAATCTTGCCTGCATCCCGTCTCACTCCTCTATATTGTTTCCTGCTATTAGGTTCTATTTATTTAGTGGTTTCTATTTATTTTGCTTCGTCAGCAGACCATACCAGTTTGCCGTCTACCCAAGTTTTCACGGGCCAGCCTTTGAGCTTCCAGCCTGTAAAAGGAGTGTTGCGTCCTTTGCTGGCAAACGTTTGCGGATCAACTGCCTGCTCCTGCTCCAGATCAATCATGGTCAGGTCAGCTGGAGCCCCTTCTTCCAGGCGTCCCGTATCAAGGCGGAAGACACGCGCTGGATCAGCAGTCATACGACGCACTAGAAAGTCCAGCGTCCACTGTCCGGTGGCTACGAATTTTGTGTACAACAGCGGGAAGGCTGTCTCAAATCCAACGATTCCGAATGGCGCCAGCTCCATACCTCTTGCCTTCTCTTCCTCACTGTGCGCTGCATGGTCGGTTACGACGATGTCAATCGTACCGTCTTCCAGTCCCTCTATGCATGCCTGCACATCACGTGGGGAGCGGAGCGGAGGATTCATTTTCCAGTTCGCATCCAGCCCAGGGATGTCCTCATCTGACAATACCAAGTGGTGTGGGCATACCTCAGCCGTTACCTTGATGCCAAAAGATTTCGCGTGGCGGATTAACCGCACTGACTGCTCCGTGCTGACATGGCATACATGATAGTGTGCCCCGGTTGCCTCGGATAGTAAAATGTCTCGTCCGACGTGAATGGCTTCGGATTCGTTCGGAATGCCTTTAAGTCCGTGGCGCTTGGCAAATTCGCCGTCCGTCACCGCCGCTCCTTCAACAAGCGTGTTATCCTCACAGTGTGCAATAACCGGGATATCCAGTGCTTTGGCCCGCGCCATGGCATCCTTCATCATTTGCGCGCTTTGCACCCCGACACCATCGTCAGTAAAGCCAATTGCACCTGCTGCCTTGAGCGCTTCAAAATCTGTCAGCTCACGACCCAGTTCGTTTTTCGTAATGGCTGCGTAAGGAAGAACCTTGGCAAGCCCGGCTTCCTGTCCCTTTTTCAATACCAGCTGGACTGTGTCCACATTGTCAGTCACTGGACGTGTGTTTGGCATGCAGGCAATCGTCGTAAATCCGCCTTTCACCGCCGCACGGCTGCCCGTTTCAATCGTTTCTTTATATTCAAAGCCAGGTTCTCTCAGATGCACATGCATGTCGATTAAACCGGGGATGACCAGTTTTCCCTGGGCGTCGATTTTTTCAACTTCGCGCTCCTGCTCAGATGCCCCTTCTTCTATAAGTAGGCTGACTCCAGCATCTGCATTTGCGATAGCCAAAATTTTTCCGTCGGCGATTAGGATGGATTTCAATTCAGCCTCGCCCTGCTCGTTCAATACGCTTGCATTCATTATTAATTGTTTCATCTGAAATATTCCTCCGCTCAGTTTTCTGCAACTTTTTCCTACGATCCTACTGACAGCTTCTACAGCTTCATTGCCCGTTCCATAACCGCCATGCGGATCGGAACCCCGTTTGCCATTTGCGGAAAAATTCGCGATTGTTCGCTTTCCACAACTGCACTATCAATTTCCACATTCCGATTCACTGGAGCTGGATGCATGATAATCGTTCCGGGCTTCAGGTTCGCTGCTCTTTTTTCTGTCAAACCGTACTGCTCTCGGTACTCATCCGCTGAGCGCAACATCCCTTCAGCATGCCGTTCCAGCTGTACCCGAAGCATCATGACCACGTCCGCCTGTAGTGCCTCTTGCATCGGAACATAAGGCGCGTACGCCGCAAGATCAGGTGCTTGCATATTATCAGGAGCGCAGAAGCTAACCTTGGCTCCGAATTTTTGCAAGGCCCACAGATTCGAGCGAGCGACACGGCTGTGCAGAATGTCTCCTATGATGGATACTCTCAAGCCTTTAAGTTCACCGAAAGTTTTGCGCATGGTGTACAGGTCCAGCAGAGCCTGCGTTGGATGCTCATTGTTGCCGTCCCCCGCATTAACCAGTGGGACACTGACCTTCTCGGCGAGCTCTTGCAGCACACCGGCTGGCTTTAACCGAATGACTCCTGCATCAATGCCCATGGATTCGAGCGTACGTACTGTATCGTAAATGGACTCCCCTTTTTCCACACTGGAAGCCGCAGCGGAAAAGTTCAAAACCTGAGCGCCCAGCCGCTTCTCTGCCATTTCAAAAGAAAAGCGGGTGCGAGTGCTGTTTTCAAAAAACATGTTGGCCGCAAAGCGTGATTGCAGTACTGGAACCAGTTTTTCTGGTTGAGACTCCCAATAATGAGCGCGATCCAGAATGGACTCGATTTCATTTCGGCTAAGTTCCTTTAACCCGAGCAGGCTACGTTCTTTAAGTTGACTGGCTGTTGTGATCATAGCTGTTCCCCCCGGTTCTGAATGATTGTCACTTCGTCCTTACCGTCCGTCTCTTGAAGGGCTACTACGATTTCCTCAGATTTGGAGGTCGGGATGTTCTTGCCGATGTAATCCGGACGAATCGGAAGCTCACGGTGTCCGCGATCCGCTAGCACTGCCAGCTGAATCATTTGCGGTCGTCCGCAGTGCATCAATGCATCCATCGCCGCGCGGATGGTGCGGCCTGTATACAGCACATCGTCAAAGAGAATGACTTTCTTATCATGAACCGATACGTCAGCAGGATTCATCAAAAGCTCTTTTCCATTTCCTTTAGCTTCGGCTACGCTGCTCCGGTCATCCCGGTAGGCTGTAACATCCAGCTCTCCCCATGGAATTGGTGCGCCTTCAATCTCAGCAATTTTTTCAGCCAGACGTTGCGCCAAATGAACTCCGCGTGTTCGAATACCTACTAGCACACAATCGTCAATACCTTTGTTTTTCTCCAAAATTTCATGTGCAATCCGTGTCAATGCCCGACGAATCGCAATTTCATCCATCAGTACATGTGTTTCATGACTCATGCTTCCAGCCTCCTCAGGTGATGTTCCCTTCAGACCTGGTCCCGTGTTCGGATACAAAAAAGACTCCTTGCCCAAGTTTGGCAAGGAGTCTCGTGTGAACAGTCTTCTACTGTTCTCCGATCTCTCGGACACACTGAAGACATACCGCCGCAGCGGATGCACTGATCAGTGATCCATTCACGTTACCTTGCCAGCCTCACGGGACTGATTTAAAGGTGCTATTCAGGATTTCCTTTGTCCTGCTTCTCATAGTGTGAGATGGTTAGCCATCTCTTGGACAAAGTTCATCGCAACTACGAGAAGTATGACAGATTGAAAATCGTGTGTCAACACCCGTTCAACCGGAACCACCGGAAGCACTCTAATAATTATACAACTTCATTGTATAATTATCCATAGTTGTTTTTACCCATACCTTATCCCACAATAAAAAAACCGCCATTTAGGCGGTTTAACTTAATAATTTATTCAGGTTTGTGAATAGGAATGCAAATTGTCATTGTTTTAGCGACTACGCAAGGATGCTAACACATCCTCCATATCAGGAGGGATCGGTCTGTTGAATTCCATGTACTCTCCAGTGGATGGATGCTTAAAACCCAGTACCGCCGCATGCAGCGCCTGACCATCCATACGAACCCCTTTGCTGCGTCCATACATAGGGTCGCCAACCAATGGGTGTCCAATAAATTTCATGTGAACACGAATTTGGTGTGTGCGTCCTGTTTCCAATTGAAGTTCAAGCAGGGTATAATCCCCCAACCGTTCAATGACGAGAAAATGGGTGACTGCATGCTTGCTGTTACGTTCCGTCACTGTGAACAATTTGCGATCACCCGAATCGCGGCCAATCGGAGCATCTACCGTTCCCTGATCGTGGCTCAAATGACCGTGAACTAAGGCTATATATTTCCGAGTCACACTATGGTCCTTAAGCTGTGCTGCAAGTGATGCGTGAGCCTGATCATTTTTAGCCGCCATCAGCAGTCCTGATGTATCCTTATCAATACGGTGAACAATACCAGGACGTAATTCCCCATTGATGCCGGAAAGATCGTGGCAGTGGTACATCAGTGCGTTAACCAATGTTCCCGAAGAGTGTCCCGGTGCAGGATGCACGACCAGACCACGTTGCTTGTTAATAACAATAACGTCCGAATCCTCGTAAACGACATCCAACGGAATATTTTCCGGTACAATATCTACACTTTCTGGCTCCGGTACCGATAATACAATACGATCTCCTTCAGCCAGCTTGTAGTTCGCCTTGATCGCCGTACCGTTCACCAACACCCGACCATTTCCGATCCACAGCTGTATCTGAGAACGAGACACTTCCTTCATTTCTTCGGCGATATATTTGTCTATACGTGTTTTGGCATCCACGGAATCCGCTGTCCATTCCAGAGATTCACTCTCCAGTTCGTCTTCATAAGACAGACCTGCGGCTTCGCCATTTTCATTCACTTCGCTCATGCTATGACTTCCCTTCAATGCTATCATTGCCATTTCCTTTTTCCCGACGCGATTCCAGCAATGTATCCAAAATAATCAGTGCTACACCGATGACAATCGCCGAATCTGCCACATTAAAAATCGGGAACGTATAGCTTCCAAAATTGAATTGCGCAAAATCAACCACTTCACCTGAAATAGCCCGATCCAAAAAGTTACCGACTGCTCCCCCCAGCACCAAACTTAGCGCAACAGGAAGTAGCTTTTGTCCAGCCTTGACTGTTTTTCGCAGGTACCAGACGATACCGATCACCACTACAATTGTAATCACGATAAAAAGCCAACGTTGACCTTCCAAAATCCCAAAAGCGGCTCCACGATTACGATGGGAGGTGATTAAAAAGAAATTGCCGATGACTGGTATTTGCTCGTACAATTCCATCCGCGTAGCCACCAAATATTTTACTCCCTGATCAATCAAAAAAATAATTAGCGCAATACCAAAATAAATCACAGTCCTTCGTCACTCCGATCCGCTTATATCCGTTGTTGAACCCATTTATTGTAGCATAAGCGTTCTCAGATCGTCCACGAAACCCGCAAGCTATCAAGTACAGATCATCTATAAAATGAACTCCACTGCATTTGATTAGAATTTCCTATGTAAAAGAGGCCTTCCCGGTGCAAACTACAAGGAGCATACTCGACACAACGCATGCGCATGTAAACCTAGAACAAGGAGAGGATTCCATGTCCCCATTGACGGAGCAACAATTGCAGGGCTTGCGTAACGAACTGCTGGAACGCAAAAAAGAAATTGAGCATCGTTTGCAGGACAACGGCCATTACGGACTCGGCGATTCCCAACGCGATCAAACCGGCGAGCTTTCTCCTATTGATAACCACCCAGGAGATCTGGCTACCGAAACCTACGAGCGAGCCAAGGATATTTCCTTACTGGAGCACGACGAATTCCAATTAGAACGCATCGAATCAGCTCTGATGGCCATGGAAAAGGGGACGTATGGCATTTGTGCCGCCAGCGGTAAACCCATTCCCTATGAGCGCCTACTGGCTGTTCCCTATACCATTTACTGTAAAGAGTACAGTCCCGAAACAGAAGTGTCTAACCGCCGCCCAGTGGAGGAAGAATTTCTCGCTCCCTCGTTCGGCAGAACAAGTCTGGATGAGCGTGATGATCAAAACGGCTTCGACGGTGAAGATGCATGGCAGATCGTCGAAAATTGGGGTACCTCTAACACACCAGCCATGGCCGAAAGTAGAGAAATCCACAGTTATGATGATATGGAAATTGAAGCAGGCGACGATAATATGGGCTTCGTAGAACCATACGAAAGCTTTGTTGCTACTGACATTTATGGACAAAATGTTTCCGTTATTCGTAGTTCCATTTATCAGCGTTATATCGAAGATGGCGAGGGCGAAGGTCTACTGGAGCCGGATACGCACGAAGACGAATCGTGAACTTCAAAGTGGAGATCGCTGCCTAATAGGTAGTAAGCTCCAATTGTCGTTGTACAATTCGTACAATATCAGCGATATAATCACCGATAATCGGCAAATTCAACGCTCCGAGCACTTGCAGCACATAAATAATGGTAGCGGCAAAAAAAGTAAAACCTAGCGCGATGCCGATTCCCCTGGAAACGCCTGATATTAGATTTAGCCAAAGTAATCGCCAAGGCTTGTTCAGCAGCAAAGCATAATCTGCAATACGTGTCCGTTCCATCTGCTCTGACACAGCACGTATCAGCTTTTCAACACGACTTAATTGCTCTGCCTGATTACCTGTTTTGCTTTTATCTGCGGCTACGGCAGCTCCCTCTCCGTTCATCCCTCGGAGACTTCTCCCCTGTCTACGCCTTGATCGTGCCGTCATATGCACAATCCCCCTTTTCCCATGGCTGCCCTGAACGCAGCAAACGAGCCGAAGCACGTAACGGAGAAAAACCGTTTCCGATGCTTAGGCTCGTTTTTATATGCTGCCTGTTATTGTATTATGGGACAGGGGGCTTGTAATTATTCTCCAATATGAACGCCGATGGTTTTACCGTTCACATCCACATGTTCTACCGGTTCGGCTTGACCAAATGTCACAGTAGTAACCAATACGTTCTCACGCAACACAGAATCGAAGCTTTCGATGGCCTGACGCAGCTCGTTATCTACATCCAACGTCAACGCCACATACTTTTCAATCGGCAGATCCAGTTTTTTACGATAATCCTGTACCGCACGAACCACTTCACGTACCCAACCCTCTTGCTCCAGCTCTGGCGTAATGTCTGTGTTCAACGCTACCGTTAAGCCATAACCGGAAGCAGAAGCGAAGCCTTCTTTCGCTTTTTTCTCCACCAGCAGTTCTTCGGCCGTAACTTGCAGCTCTTCACCTTCTGGAGAAGCGACGTTTAACACTCCTTTTTCTACAACAGAACGAGTATCCTCAGCAGACATTCCTTTGAAAAAGTTTTGTAGGAAACCGACATTTTTGCCGTATTTCTTGCCTGCTACTTTCAAATTCAGTTTCAGTGTAAAATCTACAAAGCCGCTATCGTCCGTCTCAACATGAATATGCTTCACGTTAATCTCATCTTTGATGATTTCCTCATAGCCACTCAGTTCAAAGTCCTGATCCATGGACAGAATCAACTCGGACAACGGTTGACGCGTTTTCAAACCCGTTTCGTTGCGGACGTTACGCGCCAATTCAACGACACGGCGTGCCGTTTCCATATCTCGTTCCAGTTCCAAATCGATCAAGGACTCATTGGCAGTCGGATAATCATCCAGATGAACACTTTCCCCGTTGCTTAGGTTGAGGTAAATATCCTCTGCAAGCAGTGGTGTAAACGGCGCAAGCAGTTTGGCAGTCGTTAACAGCACCTCAGTCAGTGTACGGTATGCATCCAGCTTATCTTCTGTAAGACCATTGCCCCAGAATCGGTCGCGTGAACGACGGATATACCAGTTGCTCAGCTCATCAACAAACGATTCAATTGCTTTAGATGAGTTCAGGAAGTCATTTACAGCCAGCGCTTTGTCCACTACCAAAATGAGGCTGTTCAGACGGGACAAAATCCAACGATCCAACTTATGAGCCGATGGTTTGAACGGATGCTGTGCCGGATCAAATCCGTCGATATCCGCATACAAAGTCAGAAAAGCGTGTGTATTTACAAGCGTATCCACCAGCTTCGATTTAGCCTCACCTACAATGCCTTTGGAAAAACGTTTGCTATTCCATGGTGCACTATCAGACAGCAATGCCCAGCGGAAAGCATCTGTACCGTACTCGTCAATCACTTCCCACGGATCAATAACATTACCCTTGGATTTAGACATTTTCTGCCCCTGCTCATCCAGTACATGGCCTGTCGCCATGACAGCTTTATAAGGAGCTTTGCCAGTCAGCATAGTCGAAACCGCAAGCAAGCTATAGAACCAGCCACGAGTCTGGTCAATCCCTTCGCAGATCATATCTGCCGGAAATTGCTGCTCGAACGTTTCATTATTTTCAAAAGGATAATGATGCTGTGCAAACGGCATAGAGCCACTATCGAACCATACGTCGATTACTTCCGGTGTACGAGTCATCTCGTATTTACCGCATTGGCTACGAACCTTAATATCATCTACATATGGTTTGTGCAGCTCGATGTCCGCTGGTACAACGCCAATCGCACGTTCCCTCAATTCAGCAATACTATGTGGAGCGAACTGTTCTCCAGTTTCTTCACAAACCCAGATGTTTAGCGGTGTACCCCAATAGCGATCGCGACTGATGTTCCAATCCACCAGTTCCTCCAAAAACTTGCCAAAACGTCCTTCACGTATATGCCCCGGGTACCATTCGACTTCGCTGTTGTTGGCAATCAGTTGATCCTTGATCGCAGTTGTTTTGATAAACCAGCTGTCCATAGCATAGTACAATAATGGAGTATCGCAGCGCCAGCAGAACGGATAGCTATGCTCGTATTTTTCCTTGCTGTACAGCAAGCCTTTTTCGGACAGCATTTTAACAATATCTACATCACAGTCTTTTACAAAACGGCCTGCAAAATCAGTGATTTCCTCTACATAGTTACCTTGGAGATCCACTACGTTGATGAATTCAACACCATTTTCACGACATACCCGGTAATCATCCTCACCATGCGCTGGAGCCATATGAACGATACCTGTACCACTGGAGTCTGTTACGAACTTCGCACCCAGAATCTGATTACCCTTCTCAACCTGAAAATACGTAAATGGCGGGGTATACGTTTGGCCAACCAGTTCTGAACCGGATAGTGTGCCAATCACTTCATGATCGCCTTTAATTACGTCCTCAACCAGATTTTTAGCAACGATGTATACACCGTCTTCCTGCTTCACACGTGCATATTCCAGTTCAGGGTTGACGGCGAGCGCCACGTGACTCGGCAAGGTCCAAGGTGTTGTGGTCCAAGCCAGTACATATTCACCACTGCTATGCAACTTGAATTTGGCAGTGGCACTCAGATCCTTCACATCTTTGTAGCCCTGCGCTACTTCATGAGAACTTAGCGTCGTCTGACAATCCGGGCAATACGGACTCACACGATGACCACGATACAGCAGATCTTTTTCATGAATTGTCGCCAAAATGTTCCATACGCTCTCGATATAGTTATTATCCAATGTAATGTACGGGTTATCGAGGTCAGTCCAGTATCCGATCGCTTCGGTTAGATCACGCCATTGTTGCTCGTACTCAAACACGCTTGCCTTACATTTTTTAATAAACTTTTCAACGCCATATTCTTCAATTTCAGGTTTGTGGGAGATTCCCAGTTGCTTTTGTACACCCAATTCTACCGGCAAGCCATGCGTGTCCCAGCCTGCCTTACGTACGACGCGGTATCCCTTCATTGTCTGATAGCGACCTACAAAATCCTTAATTACACGGCCCAGCACGTGACCGATATGCGGTTTACCGTTAGCTGTTGGCGGGCCCTCATAAAACACAAAATTGGGCTTTCCTTCACGATTTGTTATGGATTTACGGAATGTGTCCTCTTGTTTCCATTTGCTCAGGATGCGCAGGTCACGGGACCGTGCTTTTTCTTTAACATCCACTCTGTTCATACTGTCATACTCCCTCTCTGCTCATCATTGATTTCCCTAGCATTTCCTAAAAAAAGCAACAAAAAAAGCCCCATCCCTGTAAAGGGACGAGACTGTGCTCGCGTTACCACCCTGATTCCGTAAAAACAGACCATTCTAAAATACAGTCTCATCACGGCTCTCTGAGCCCCACTCAACTACAGCAGGGCGCCATTATAACGCATGGCAAACGGTGATTGCTTACACACGCCATAAAAAATCTTAAGCGCTTCAGCTCACTTCTCCGGGAGGATCTTCGGTCATGTTCTGAACGTTGGCTTGCACCGGAAGGCCAACTCTCTGAGGGACAAATCATGACGTACTCGTTCCCATCAACGAATTAAACATGTTAAATTCATCGAATATTAAATCAGCAACATCGTTGCCTTGAATAACAACCATCAGCCGACGGACGGATAATCATTGAATTCAGTATAGTATTTACAGTTATAGCCTGTTTAAAGATAAAAGTCAACCCTAACAAAGCCTAATAAAAGCTTGTCAGAAATGAAATTAGTAAATTTCTTTCATCTCACGCTCGCGCTCCAGTACTTCGCGTTCCCGGTTTTCAAGGGCTTCCCAGCCGTCTTGGCTTAACAAGTCAAGCTGTGCTTCCACCAGTGTACGAAACCGTGCTCGGTAAATCGATGCCTGCTTCTTCAGTTCTTCAACCTCCAACGCGATCTTGCGGGATTTAGATAATGCTTCGTTCACAATACGGTCCGCATTTTTTTCCGCTTCCTTCACGATCAGTTGGGATTCTTTCTTGGCGTTGTTACGAACTTCATCAGCCGCTTCCTGCGCCACGATAATCGTCTTACTCAGCGTATCCTCAATGGTCGCGAAATGATCGAGCTTCTCCTGTACGTTCAACAACTCGGTGCTCAGTTCTTTATTTTCACGAATAACGCCCTCGTAATCTTTGATCACCTGATCCAAAAATTCATTAACCTGATCCTCATCATAACCGCGAAGCCGGCGGGCAAATTCCTTGTTATGTATATCCAATGGCGTTAATGGCATGCCGTCCACCTCCTATAAGATTGACAAAAAATACATTTTCCGCGTCACGACGCTCACTATCATCTATCGGTCATCATACCCCGTTTTGTGAATACTGTACAGAGCAAAATCGTTCCAGTTCTTCGCTATAGCTTAATTCTTTCGACAGAAAGCTCGTGATTCCTGCCTACAGCTATACAAACTTACCAATTTTGACACGGAATCTTCCCTTTTTTGTCATCCCGTCTGTTTCAAGCACTTTGAAACGCCCAAAACCCTGCATGGAAATAACGTCCCCAGCTTTAAGTGGAGTGGATGGATTCTCCTCCACCTTCCAATTTACCCGGCACCGTCCCGCCCGAATCGGTGTTAATATTTTACTGCGGCTTAGCTTGTATACATCGCTGGCAATACCGTCCAGTCGTAAAGAAGCGACAGTCAGATCTAGCGCCTCTAATGCAACTTCCTTCGTTCGCAGACTCGCTACAGGCAACAGTTCTGTCCATACATGGACACGATGTACCTGCTGCAAATGCATCGTCATAAAATCGACAATCTCTGAAGCTACCAATACATGGCACCCATCATCAAGTACATGAATGTCCCCGATTTTCCCACGTTTGATTCCAAGTCCCAGTAGGGCACCTAGATAATCACCGTGCTCAAGGGTACCTATTTTATGATCGTCAGATGTGATGGAAAGGACCTGAATCCCCATCTCCTCACCGTCCAAATACGAATAATCGGGCGCAATAAGCGCCCGCTTTCGTTCCGAAGCCATGTATCCGCCATCTACCCTAATCGTGACCTTGTCTTCCTTCGAAGCAAGTGTCTCCAATATGTACTGTTGGCGCGGGTCCAAAAAATCAGTCAGCTTCTGCTCATGATAAGCTCCCGCATGACTGATCCATTCGGAAGCGCGATCCACATAATCCCGTTCATCCGGGTGAAAATGCTCATAAATCTCAGTTCGCATAACTCCTCCTAGACGAAATTACCAATCAAAGAAATCAAACCGTATGACGCAAAACGCAGAGCAATCAGCGCAACGATGGGTGAAATATCAATCATCCCGAAGATTGGCGGTATAAACCTGCGAAAAGGAGACAAATACGGCTCCACAAACTTGGCAAGTAAATCACCAATTACACTCTCTCTGGCATTAGGAAGCCATGACAGCAGAACATATGCAATGATCATGTACGAATAAATCTGAAATAGCCAGTAAATTACCTCGATCAAGAAAAGTTCACCTCATTCTGTTAAGTTCTTGTTCAGTGTCAGCCAGTATTTCCGTAATAGAGCCTTGAATCTCAACCGTATCTGGTGTACACAGAAAAATATTGTTCCCGACCTTGGAAATACCACCACCCAGTGCATACACAGTACCACTCAAAAAATCAATAATGCGCAGCGCCTGATCCTTGCGAATTCGTTGCAAATTAACTACGACAGTGCGATGGGAACGGATATGGTCGGCAATTTCCTGTGCTTCATCATAAGAACGCGGCTCATACAGGACAACTTTCACATTTTTCTGTGAATGGATGCTGACAACATTAGTGCTCTTCTGGTTCTTACGTTTATCAAAGCTTGGGGTTTCAATTTCTTGATCTTCCGGCGTATTCATAACCTCTCGCTCTATAACTTCCTCTTCTTCCTGAAGCCCCAGAAAGTTCATGAACTTATTCATTACGCCCAATGGAAATCCTCCTCTCGTCCGACCAGTACGGAACCAAGCCGCAGCCAGGTCGCTCCCTCTTCAACCGCCACTTCAAAATCATTGGACATCCCCATAGACAAGTGAACGATGGGTTCTCTGGTCAAGGCTTGTCCATTTAACCTATCCCGTAATTCACGTAATCCCCGAAACACAGGCCGAGTTTTTTCCGGGTCTTCCTCATGAGGAGCCATCGTCATCAAGCCAATCACGTCCACATGCTCCAACTCGCGAATTTGTTCCAAAAAGGGGACAACCGCCTCAGAGGACAAGCCATATTTGGATATTTCCCCAGAAATATTGACTTGCACAAAAGCTTTAACTCGCAGTCCCAGAGCGGCTGCCTTCTTGTCCAATTCCTGAGCGAGCGATAAGCGGTCAAGCGAATGTATAAATTTAAATTTTCCAATCACATCTTTAACCTTATTCGTTTGGAGATGACCAATAAAATGCCACGTTCCCCGGTCACCCAACTTGCTCCATTTATCCGCAGCATCCTGCCAGCGATTTTCGCCCACATGCTCTAAGTCGCTATCCAATACCGATGTCATTGTCGCCGCCGAAACATATTTCGTGACAGCGATCACATTAACTTCATCACGCGAACGTCCGCTTCGGGCACATGCCGCTTCTACACGGGCATTCACTTCTTTAATTCGTTCCTCCAAAGACACGGGAGGACTCACCTCTCTTCCAGACCAATCCAACTCGCCATTCTTCCTGTGACGCCGCCTTCTTTGCGATATGAAAAAAACAAATCGCTACGGCTACTCGTGCATAAGGTAGTACATTCGATATGGCTCGGCAATATTCCTGCTTTCATCATAATGTGTCGATTGCATTGTTTCAAGTCAAGTAGTGTTTTTCCGTTGGTTAAGGGGAAGTAAACAGAACCTTCCCATTTATCATTACCCGGGCAATCATACTCCAAAACCCGAATTTGGCTCATCACGTGCTCATCCACCTCATAGGATTCAGAACCAATGGAAGGACCAATAGCTGCTAGTATATCAGACGGCTGAGATCCATATTCGTTTTGCATGGTCTGTACCATTTTCAATGCGATTTCCGCAACGGTTCCCTTCCAGCCTGCATGCGCCAACCCAATCACACGGCGCACTGGATCACAAAAATATAATGGTACACAGTCTGCATAAAAGGACGTCAGCAAAATGCCAGGTACATTCGTCAAAAGTCCATCTGTGTCCTGAAAAGCGGATGCACGATCCATAAAGCCTCGCCCGCGATCAGCAGCCTTGACCACGGCAACATGATGACCATGAACCTGTTCACCGCACGTCCACGCTTCAGCAGCAAAGCCAAGCTGCTCAGCAATGAGCCGACGGTTACGAATAACTTGCTCGGGGTCATCCCCTACATGGAACGCACAGTTCAGACTAGCGTAGGGCACCTCACTGACACCGCCATGACGACCTGTAAAACCCGCTGTTAATCCCTGAACCTGCCGCTCCCAAGATTGAATATATAACAACTCCGGTACGGGACGTCCGCCATCTTTCATAAGCGCAGCCCCCGTAGCCTCGGTGTTCACTACAAATGGTTCCATTCATTCTCACCTCTACTGCCCAGTGTACCAAAAAGCCGCCGCCGTGTCTTCACAACACACTAAAATACGTAGATCTGCAAGTTCAGAAGCCCCGTCGGTCACTCCGCTCTTGACGTTCGATATACAACTTTTCCTCCCCTTCACCCGGCGGCTCATGCAATCCTTCCAGTCGTACAAGCACAACATCCGAACCAATTTTCACAATGTTGCGCCACGGAATGACCAACTCGCTTCCGCCTCCAAACCAGCCCATAAAACGACTGCTGCCTGGAACCACAATGGCTTCAATTTTCCCCTGCCGCACGTCAATCTCCAAATCACTGATTTGTCCCAGACGTCTTCCATCTACAATGTTAATGACATCCTTGGTTTGAAACTCGGAAATTTTCATTGCTCTTACTGACGTTTCCGGTGCACTCACACGCATCACATCCTTTATTTCACTATATGAGCGGAAGAGCCCAAAAAATGTCCTGTAAACGCAAAAACGATCCGGTAGGATCGTTTTTATCGCTGAATCATTCAAGCATTCATTTCATTAGGACTTTACATGTTTTTGCATTTGCTGTATAGCCGACTTCTCTAATCTTGAAACCTGGGCTTGAGAGATACCGATTTCGTCGGCAACCTCCATTTGCGTCTTTCCTTCATAAAAACGCATAGACAATATCATCTTTTCACGCTGGCCCAGGCGATGCATCGCTTCCCGCAGAGCGATTTCCTCAATCCATGAGACGTCTTTATTTCTGTCATCACTGATCTGATCCATCACATAGATTGGGTCGCCCCCGTCGTGATATATCGGCTCGAACAGCGAAACCGGATCCTGAATCGCATCCAACGCGAACACAACGTCTTCTTTGGGCACATTCAGTGCCTCTGAAATTTCAAAAATCGTTGGTTCTCGCGAGTTCAGATTCGTCAGACTGTCCCGCACCTGAAGCGCCTTATATGCAATATCCCGTAACGAACGAGATACACGGATCGGATTGTTATCCCGCAAATAACGGCGGATCTCTCCGATAATCATCGGCACCGCATAAGTGGAGAACTTTACGTTTTGCGAAAGGTCAAAATTATCAATCGCCTTCATTAGGCCGATACATCCTACCTGGAACAAATCGTCCACAAACTCTCCCCGATTGTTAAATCGTTGAATCACACTCAGGACGAGTCGGAGATTGCCGTTGACCAATTTTTCTCTGGCTGATCGTTCATTATTTTGCTGAAGTGATGTGAACAACTCGCGCATTTCTGCATTGGTTAATACCGGCAGTTTGGCGGTATCCACACCGCAAATTTCCACTTTATTTCGGGTCATCGTGTCTTACCTCCCAAGGAGCAACATTAATGTACATTATCTCCTGAGGGCATTTTTTTATTCGCCGTTTCCATCGCTTCCGGATATACCCATGCATTATACCATTTTATTAAATTCTTTTCGTAAGCGCTTTATAATTCGCTTTTCCAGACGCGAAATATACGATTGCGAGATACCCAACAGGTCAGCAACATCCTTCTGTGTCTTCTCTTCTCCGTCTTGTAAGCCGAAGCGCAGCTCCATAATCAAACGCTCTCGATCCGTCAACTTATCCAGTGCCTTATGCAATAATTTTCGGTCCACCTGCTCCTCAATATTACGGTAAATGGTATCATTTTCCGTCCCCATCACATCGGAAAGCAATAATTCATTACCGTCCCAATCAATATTCAGAGGCTCATCAAAAGAAACTTCCGTTCTCGTTTTACTATTGCGACGCAAATACATCAAAATCTCATTCTCAATGCATCGAGACGCATATGTCGCAAGTTTGATTTTCTTCTCTGGATCAAAAGTGTTAACCGCTTTGATTAGTCCAATAGCACCAATGGATACGAGATCCTCAATGTTGATTCCCGTATTCTCAAATTTACGGGCAATATATACGACTAACCGCAAATTTCTTTCGATTAGCATCGACCGTACTGCTGCATCTCCAGAAGAAAGTTTCCCCAGCAAATATTCTTCTTCGTCTCTCGTCAGCGGTGGGGGGAGCGCCTCGCTGCCGCCAATATAATAAATTTCTTCACTTTTCAGCCCAAATAAAAATAAAATACGATAATATTGCAATTGCAACGCTAGCCTAATTTTCATCTTCAATTTCATCTGTTCCCACATATCATTCTCCCCCTTTTGAAAATAGTGCAATTCCAGCTGTGCTCCGCCCATTTCACCATTGGATATTTCTCGTCGCCTTCAAACATCATTTTGTGTTTATGCTCGTCATCCTGATTCCGTAAAATGCTCACTAAAATGTGCATCTCGTTTCTGGTTGGTATCAGCACTGCCCTCTTCTTGTGCCGTTACATCCGGGTGGATGATGGCACGATACTTACCCTCTGCTGACAATGTTCCCCCATCCAAGCCAATCAACACTCGATGATGTACAAAATGAGCCCCATTCATCACCACCTCTACTCGGTCTGGTTTGAGGGCGAGCATAAAGGAATGACTGCGGTTAATTCCACGATAGGGGACGAGACGAACACGATCCTGCCAGCTAAACGATTCGTCCCCCAGTTCCATCACCAGTTGGTCAGCATTACCCTCAGAACATTTTCGAAGCCAGGAGGCGGGCAAATACGATTCCCACAAGGCCGCCTCCATGACCATCACCGGGGTTCGGGTCAAAGGATCATAGAGCTGGTTACCTGTATCCAACAAGCCTGTACACTCAATATGATCCTGCCCAATCCACACCTGCACTTGTCCCAGAAACCCACTCATCCTTTCTGTGCGCTGCTTTGAGGACTGCACAATACGAAAGAAAAGCATCACTCCGCCAAATGCGCATAAAATAAACCAGAATGCGATTTTCAGTTCAAAAGACATTCCTCCCGAAGCGGTGTACCAGATACCATTAAACAATTCCCCCGTATTTTGGAGAAAATAATGCATCCCCAAAATGCCACCTGCAGCTACAAAATTGATCATGTAAAAAGCACCCATTGTACGAAGATACTTTTGCATGCTGCCAAATCCAAAAGCCACCAGCAGCATTATGACCGATAATGCCAGTTTGATCAGGAACGTAAATAAAAAGGACAGTTCCGGCACAAACATCATGACCACGTACATTGCGCCGATTCCAGCTGAAGCCATCAACCTCCACCACACCGGACGAATTTTTCTCATCCAGGCGGTGACCATCAGCAGCACAGCATCAATGAACAAATTGGCCAAAAAAATCAAGTCGATATAAACAACCAAGGCTTCACCCGCCCAGCGTTTGCAGGATAGGCTTAAGTATAGTAGTCATGCTGTTCAAAGTCTGTCTAACGGTGGGGACGGTGACCGACTAATTTTGTCGGAAAGAGGAGAAGCGCCTGAACTGCAGGATGCGGAAAACAGAAAGAAGCCCGCATCTCCAAGGAGAATGCGGGCAGTCTGAATTAAAACTAGTTATCGTTATTATTATTGCGCGAACGGTTACGTAAGAATGTAGGAATGTCTAATTGGTCACTGCTTTGAGTGTTACCAAATGGACGCAAGTTAGGAGAGCCTTTTTCCGCCGATTCGGAAGTAGCCGGGTTGGCTGCCGGTTTACGTCCCGGTGCCGGTTGACTTGGCTTGCCTTCAAAGCCAGTGGCAATGACGGTAACCTTGATCTCTTCTTTCAACTCTTCGTCAATGATAGCACCGAAAATCATGTTTACTTCCGGATCGGAAGCCGATGTTACAATTTCAGCTGCCTCATTAACCTCATACAGAGACAGGTTGTTGCCACCAGTGATGTTCATAATCACACCACGAGCACCTTCAATGGATGTCTCCAACAACGGGCTCATGATAGCCTTGCGTGCTGCTTCAGCCGCACGATTTTCACCAGTTGCTTCACCAATCCCCATCAAAGCGGAGCCACGCTCCGTCATGATCGTCTTAACGTCAGCAAAGTCGAGGTTGATTAGACCCGGTACAGCGATCAAATCTGAAATACCTTGTACCGCCTGACGCAGAACATTGTCTGCTTCACGGAATGCTTCCAACATTGGGGTTTTCTTGTCCACAATTTCAAGCAAACGGTCATTCGGGATTACTATCAAAGTGTCTACTTTTTCTTTTAATCCCTCAATACCAAGTTCAGCTTGATTGGAACGCTTACGCCCTTCAAACGTGAATGGTCGGGTTACCACGCCTACAGTCAGCGCGCCGCATTCCTTGGCAATTTCAGCAATGACAGGAGCCGCTCCGGTTCCAGTACCGCCACCCATTCCCGCCGTTACGAATACCATATCCGCACCTTTGAGCGTATTCATAATGAGCTCACGCGATTCTTCAGCCGCTTTTTTACCCACATCCGGGTTAGCGCCGGCACCCAGACCGCGGGTCAGCTTATCCCCAATTTGAAGCTTATGCTCAGACTTCGCTAAATGAAGTGCCTGGGCATCTGTATTGACTGTGATGAACTCCACACCCTGAACACCATTTTCGATCATTCGGTTAACCGCATTGCTGCCGCCGCCTCCGACGCCGATCACTTTAATTTGAGCCAAGCTCTCCATTTCAAAATCAAATTCCAACATACTATTCCATCTCCCCCTCAATGTGCATGGATGGCCCGTCCATGATTGGCATAATTAGCAATGAACGTTATATAAATTCACTGAACATATTTTTTAAGCGTTCAATCAACCCCTGCTTTTGCTCGCCTTCCGCAGCGGGACTACTGCTTTTGGTTCGGTTAGTCGGCTTCTTGGTACTTCCGCCACTGTTGCTAACGCTAGTCGATCTTCCGCGATAGTAACGAATAGCATTATGCAAGATTCCAACTCCGCTCGTGTAACCCGGATCCCTTACACCGATAAAATCAGGTACGGCGATCCTTACGGAAGCGGCCAGTTCGCTTTGTGCCACCTGAAGTACACCAGGCATGGAGACGGTGCCTCCGGTAAGTATATAACCTCCCGGAAGCTCTGTGTAACCCAAGCGCTTAACTTCCGCCTGAATGAGTTGAAAAATTTCCTGCACTCTCGGCTCAATAATAGCAGCCAAATCCTGCTGGTTGAACTCCTTATCCACGTTACTGCCGATACGCGTCACTTTAAAGACGACATCGGCTGCCGCATCATCATACCATGCGCAGCCGTACTTAAGCTTTACTTTTTCGGCTTGATCGGTAAGGGTTCTCAGTCCGTAGGCAATATCATTGGTTACAAATTCTCCACCAATCGGAAGTGTAGATGTGGCAACAATCGTTCCTTCCTGGAAAATGGCAACATTCGTAGAACCTGCACCAATATCCACCAGCACCGAACCCATCACCTTTTCATCCTTCGAAAGAGACAATTGTCCGGCTCCAAGAGGCAGCAAGACCAGATCTTTAATCCTCAAGCCGGCTTTCTCAACGCAGCGCAACAGATTATGTATCGGGGTCTTGCCTCCAGTAACAATCGTAGCCTCTACTTCGAGACGAACTCCAATCATACCGCGAGGGTCCTGAATGCCTTCAAGGCCATCCACGACATACTGCTTGGCTACCACGTCAATAATTTCTCTCTCCGGTGGTACAGCAATAACCTCAGCTGCCTTCAGTACACGCTCAATGTCCTCCTCACCGATTTCACGGTCCTCGTTGGACACGGCTACTACGCCATGACTATTTTGCAGGCCAATATGATTGCCTGAAATCCCCACATACACTTCTGTTATTTGAATACCAACCATGCGTTCTGCGTGATCCACGGCGTTACGGATTGATTGCACGGTTTGATCAATGTCTACAATTGCACCTTTGCGAATCCCTTCCGAGTCGGCAGATCCAACTCCAATAATATTAAAGGTTCCATTATTCATTTCCCCAATAATAGCCCGAACTTTGGATGTACCGATGTCCAAACTAACAATGATGTCATTGTTGCTCAAGTCTGTGGCACCTCCTGACTCCAAAATGAATTTCGTTCTTTAAACACACTCTGTACATATTCAACAAACTCCATGCTTTCCCTCTTTTTTCTACAAATTTTTTAGAAGCCAATTTATGGTTGCAGTCACATAAAAATTTGAAGAAAAAAGAAGGAGGCAAGTCTATTACCCATAAAATCAATTCTAGCATTTTTTCACATCACTGAGTAGTATCTTTTTCTTGGCCCTCTTCACTCGTATCCGGTTTGAACGGAACGTAG
Source organism: Paenibacillus sp. FSL P2-0322 (assembly GCF_037975315.1). Classification (NCBI taxonomy): domain Bacteria; kingdom Bacillati; phylum Bacillota; class Bacilli; order Caryophanales; family Paenibacillaceae; genus Paenibacillus; species Paenibacillus sp. FSL P2-0322. Next base: position 3,989,139 of record NZ_CP150243.1, read on the forward strand.
GAATCCGCCTCCAACATGGTGATCAAACCTGGATCTTCTGTTTCTAGCACCTGGTTCAAATAGCTGATTTTAGAATTCAGTAGAGAAACGGTTGTAATAACCTCAAACTGGGAACGTGTGTACATTTTGATGCGGTCCGGAAAAGAAGGAATCGGCGCGGGAATAATTTCTGAAATATCGGCTGTCCATTCCCCCGGAATGCGTGATAAAGCATCACACAGCTTCGCTTTGTACGGATCATCAGATTTCCATTTGGTCAAAATAGGCTTCTCAACGGCTATTCCGCTACTCCCCACGCCCACGCTTGTCCCGTTCGCTAGAATAGCACGAAGGCTCCCGTCACTCTGCAACTCGTAAGCGACCGTAGCAAACTCTTTAATGTGAATAGCAATAATCCCCGGAAACTGCTTGTCCACTGTGACTTGCTGTATCGATTGAATTTCCCGCAGTTTCTCAGAGATGTCGGATGAACTGACTCCGAAATACTGATCTCCAACAGCCAGACCGCTTCGATTAAGAAGCTGATCTCGGGTCGAAAATACATTACCATCAAAACGAATTTCAGAAACCCGACTCAACGAAGAACGGAAAAAGAGAACAGCAAGCAGTACGATAAACAACAAAATGAGAAGAATAGCAATCTTCCGGCTTGTACTTTTTTTCGTTCTGTTCTTTTTAAGAACAGGTATTTGAGCATTTGGCATAGCTTCTCTCCACAAAAGCCTTTTGTCCCCCCGTTAACGGAGGGACATTACAGGCATTAATTTACGAAATCCAGCTGCTCCGGCACCGGAGACTGACGGCTCATTCGGGCACCCAGTCCCTGGAAAAGACGTTCGATTCGGTCATACCCTCTGTCAATATGATGAACCTGCTCGACAATGGTACATCCTTGAGCCGCTAGACCCGCTATGACCAGCGCAGCCCCTGCCCGCAGATCGGTAGCCTCTACCGTAGCCCCGTACAGACGAGAAACTCCTCTTATAAAAGCAGCATTTGCATCAACCGTAATATCAGCACCCATTACATTTAGTTCATCTACATGTTTGAATCGGCTTTCGAAGACGGTCTCTTTCATGACACTGAATCCGTCCGCCAAGGAAAGCAGAACCATGACCTGTGATTGCAAATCCGTCGGAAAAGACGGGTAAGGGGAGGTAACGATCCTTTCCACTGCTTTGGGACGACTCATACAACTTACGGTCATTATATCATTCAAGATGCCGATTTGAACACCAGCCCGCCTGAGGACATGAATCAGAGCAGACAAGTGGGATGGATTGCAGTGGGTCAGCGACACACTTCCTCGTGTAGCTGCAGCTGCGATCATAACCGTTCCAGCTACTATGCGGTCAGGAATGACCTCATACGTACACGGATTGAGGCGACTGACCCCCGTAATTGTAATCGTGTCGGTTCCAGCACCGATAATGCGGGCTCCCATGGCATTCAAGAAGTTTTGTAGATCCTGAATTTCCGGTTCCCTCGCTGCATTGGTGATCGTTGTTCGTCCTTCAGCCAACGCAGCAGCCATCATAATATTTTCCGTTGCACCTACACTCGGGAAATCCATGTGGATGTCCGAGCCGATTAGCTTGTGGGCTCGAAATGTAATTTGCTCGTCTTTTTCCTCTATCTCTGCGCCAAGAGCTTTTAAGCCCTCTAGGTGAAGATCAATTTTGCGCTCGCCTATGGCGCAGCCTCCGGGCTGGTAAATGGAAACTTCTCCATATCTGGCGAGCAGCGGTCCCATCAGAAAGATAGATGAGCGCATTTGCTTCATCAAATCTTCTGGAATTTGGAACGTTCGGACGGACGACGTATCCACGTATACCGTTTCCTCTTCATGTCGGCATGTACAGCCGAGTCTTTCAAGGATGTGCAGCATGACCTTAATGTCTAAAAGATGGGGCACATTCCGAATTTCTACCTTACCTTGTGCTAGTAAGCTCGCTGCAAGAATAGGTAGTGCCGCATTTTTTGCCCCATGGATACGTATGGTGCCTGACAGGGGACGGCCTCCCTCAATCACCAATTTGTCCAATGTATCACCTCCGAGTTTACCGCTCACCCACTACGAAAACCTCCGGAACTAGCTTGATGCCGGTTTGAGATGATATTGTACTTTGAATATGCTTCATTAGGGTAAGCACGTCCTCTGCTGTCGCTTGACCGGTATTTACAATGAAATTGGCATGCTGTACAGATACCTCTGCGCCTCCCGCCTTCAAGCCCTTGAGACCTGCGCTCTCAATAAGACGAGCAGCATAGTCTCCTGGAGGATTACGGAATACGCTTCCTGCACAAGCTAACTGTAACGGCTGGGTCAGCCGGCGGCGGTCTTTAAAAGCCGCAAGTGCTGCTGAAATTTCCTCGCGGTCGCCCCGCTTCATCCGAAACACTGCCTCTGTCACCATTCCACGTTGCTCATGCAACACGGAGTGACGATAGCTGAAATGCATATTCTCGGCATCGTACACAACCAATTCCCCTGTATCCAGCACAATCTCAGCGGACTGGAATATTTGTGACACATCAGACCCATGGGCACCGGCGTTCATGTAGACAGCCCCACCGACTGATCCTGGGATACCACCAGCAAATTCAAGGCCGGACAGGCCCTGCTTGCTGGCCATAACGCACAGTTTGACCAGTGAAACGCCTCCTCCAGCAACGATCTGTTCATCTTCAAAATGAACATAATCAAATCCTGGCCCCAGCTTGATCACAAGTCCCCGTATCCCTTTGTCAGAGACGAGCATGTTGGAGCCCCGACCCAACTGCATCCAGGGAATTCCGTGCTCGCTAGCCAGCTTCAATACTCTTGCCAGCTGCTCTTTGGTATCCGGGATGACAAGTGCATCCGCAGGGCCTCCAATCCTCCATGTCGTATATTTGGACAGCGGCTCATGCTCCAGCACTTTTCCGATATCATGCTCCGCTAATAATGGCATCCATTGCTGCATTGTACTGAAACCTCCTTGTTGCTTGCCCCGCATGGTTATAAGGCTCTCACCTGACAACCGGCAGCCTGAGTGATGGTCACAATCTATAGGGTATCCTATGTAAATACCATCCGGTGTGTGACAACCGCCCAATTCTGCGCTGCAGACTACCTTTTATGGGCAAGACGTTCCATTTCTTTTACTAAAATATCTGCTGAGTCAGGCTTGCCAAGCGCAGACGCCGACTCTGCCATACGACTCCGCCATGCCTCATCCTTCATAATTCCCGCTATAGATTGAAACAGGGCCGGGCCACTCAGTTCCTTTTCTACAATCATGACGGATGCGCCTGCCTTTTCAAGTGTACGAGCATTAGCCTCCTGATGGTTATTCGTCACATTAGGTGATGGGATCAGAATGGACGGAATGCCCAACGATGTGATCTCTGCCAAGAAGGACGCACCTGCGCGATTAACAATTAATGAGGTACAAGCCAGCACCTCTGGCATATTGTGAATATAGGGAAGCACGTGTAGATGATTGGGCAATGAGCCGATCTGATTCCGTATGCTATCCAGCGTTTGCTCATAATAAGATTCACCGGTTACATATACAAAATGGACGTCTTTCAGTTGCGAAAGTTGCGGAGCCATTGCAATCATGGCGTCATTAATGGCCTTCGCTCCCCTGCTGCCACCGACCACAAGGACGACCGAGCTGTTCATCGGTACCCCAATAGTAGCAAATCCCCGATCCCGGTTAGCCAAACGAACTGTTGTAGCACGCGGGTTCCCGGTGTACAGTACATTTTTAGCTTTGGGGAAAGCTCCTTCTGAGCCTTCAAAGCTAACAGCCACTGTATCCACATAGCGACTCAGAAATGTATTAGTCAGCCCTGGAATTGCATTTTGCTCATGAATAATGCTGGGAATTCCCAACTTGGAAGCTGCATAAACGACGGGGCCGCATACATATCCCCCGGTGCCAATAACGACATCTGGCTTAAATTTCTTTAATAATGCTTTGGATCTGCGAACCCCTTTGAAAAAGCGCATGATCGTTTTTATATTTTCCACAGACAAGCTGCGACGAAATCCTGTGATATCAATAGCCTCAAATGGAATTTTTTCCTGAGGAACCAACTTGCTTTCGAGTCCTCGTTGACCGCCAATGTATAAAAATTCAGCGTCCGAATCAATCTCTTCGCACTGTCTGGCTACGGCCAGCGCCGGATAAATATGCCCTCCGGTGCCGCCGCCGCTCAACACGACGCGCATAAACGTTCACCTCGCATAACGTGATAAATTTAGTAAAATGCCCAGAGCAGTTAGCATTAAGGTCAGAGAAGAACCTCCATAGCTGATTAAGGGCAGTGTTATTCCTGTCACCGGCATTAAACCGATAACGACCCCAATATTAATGACGACCTGTACGGCGACCATTGCGACAATACCCACCGCAAGCAAACTACCATAGGTATCCGGAATGGTTATAGCGACACGCATTCCTCTCCACACGAGAACCAAAAAGAGCCCCAGCACCGCCATTCCACCGATAAAGCCAAGCTCCTCCGCCAAAATGGAAAAAATAAAATCAGTCTGCGGCTCAGGAACGTAGCTATATTTTTGTCGACTCATGCCAAGCCCCAAGCCCGCTAGGCCGCCAGGACCAATCGCATATAGCGATTGAATAATTTGATAACCTGCGCCAAGCGGATCGGACCAAGGGTCCAGAAAAGCGGTGATGCGCTGGAGCCGATAAGGTGCAGCTGCAATCAGTGCAGCAAACCCTGCTGCTCCCGACAAAGCCAGCAGACCGAGATGCTTCATACGCGCGCCTGCCGTAAATACGATGAGCATGGACGCTCCCATCATTACCGTGCCAGTGCCCAAATCTGGCTGGAGCATAATAAGCCCAAAAGCCAGTCCCATGAGTCCAAGCGGGGGCAACAGGCCGCGCGTAAAAGAGCTAATATCATAGTCAGGACGACTGAGCCAACGAGCGAGAAAAAGAATCATACCCAGCTTCATAAACTCGGAAGGCTGAATGCCGAAAGAGCTAATACCGAGCCAGCTTCGTGCCCCGCCTCTTACTACACCAATGCCGGGAATTAATACGGCAACCAGCAACGCAAGACAGATCAACAACACAACCTTGGCATATTTCTGCCAGATCCGGTAGTCCGTTCTGGCAGTAAAGTACATCGCTACAAGACCGAGCCCTGCAAACAGCAATTGCCGCTTTACAAAATAGTAGGAGTCCCCGTACTCGTGAAAAGCGAGGACGGCGCCCGCACTGTATACCATAACCATGCCGATGGCTAATAAGCTTACAATACAAACGAAAAGCCATAGATCCGGCGCTGGACGAGATTGCTTCATCAGGAGGCCACCCCTTGCATAAAAGTAGGGGCTTATCCAACCCCCCTACTTACAATTTATGCGCCGCCTCTTTAAAAATACGTCCACGCTCTTCATAGGATCGGAACATATCCCAGCTTGCACAGGCGGGTGAGAGTAATACTACATCTCCCGTCTCAGCAAATTCAGCAGCCTTGTTCACAGCCTCCACGAGCGTAGCGGCGGCATCCTCCCCATTATCGACGACCTTGACATGCTCTATTCCGGCCTGCTGGGCGCGCTCAGCCAACTTATGCCGTGTCTCACCCAAGAGCACAACGGCTTTCACACCTTCCTGCAATGAAGGTACGAGCTCTGTATAATCAGAACCGCGATCCAATCCTCCGGCAATGAGTACAATGGGTTGCTTAAAGGAAGATAAGGCCATCATTGTTGCTTTCGAATTGGTTGCTTTGGAATTATTGTAATAAGCTACACCAGCGTGTTCTAAAACATATTCAAGCCGATGTTCGACGCCGCGAAAAGTACTTAATGGTTCCGCCAAATTCGCTGGTTCTGCGCCTGCAGCAATGGCGATTGCGCAAGCAGCAAGAGCATTTTCTACGTTAAAACGACCCGGAAGTCCAATCTCAGCTACGCCTATAATGGGATGCAGCACACCATTTCCATCGCGGTATACGATGCTACGTTCAATATCGTCCGTCACATCCGGTATGTATGGCGGGTCAGCGAACAACCCTTCCTGCAAACGTTCTGTCATAGAGAACGGAAGCAGCTTCGCTTTTATATAGGGTACGAGCTCCCGGCAGACGGGGTCATCCCAGTTCACCACCGCAGTATCCGCCGCCGTTTGATTGGCAAATAGACGCGCCTTGGATGCAACGTAGTCCTCCATGCCTCCGTGGTAGTCCAAATGGGTCTCAGCTACATTGAGCAGGCAGGCCACAGCGGGCTTGAAATCCTTTGTTCCTTTTAACTGAAAGCTGCTCAGCTCCACAACCATCCACTCGTCCGACTTGGCGTCCACAGCCGCCTCACATAAGGGCGTACCGATATTACCAGCCACGATTGGATTCATGCCGGATGCCTCCAACAGCTTGCCTACCCAAGTGGTCGTGGTCGTCTTTCCGTTGGAGCCAGTAATTCCGATGATCGGAGCTTTACATAGATGGTAGGCGACCTCAACCTCGGTCACGACCTCAATGCCGAGCTCGACAGCTTTCTGTACGGGAGGAGCCGTATAAGGAATCCCTGGATTTTTGACAACCAGCTTCACTCCAGGATGAATTAGCCCCTCTGGGTGACCCCCGCATAAAACGGAAATTCCCAAAGCCTCTAATTCAGAAGCTTCGGGACATTGTTCCCTATCTTTTTTATCATTGACTGTCAGCTTGGCTCCGGCCTGGTGCAGCACCTTGGCAACTTGCACGCCGCTTTTGGCCAGCCCGATAATGACGACTTCCTGATCTCTGTATGCGTCTGGATGGTTCATTTGTCTACAACCCCTTGTTGAGATAAAGTCCGAGTCCTGCCAACAACAGTCCTACAGCCCAGAATGTAATAACTACGCGCCATTCGGACCAGCCGGACAGCTCGAAATGATGATGAATCGGGCTCATTTTGAAAATACGCTTGCCACGTGTTTTAAAAGAAGCTACTTGCAAGACCACGGACAGCATTTCAATTACGAATACACCACCGATAATGAGGAACAAAATTTCGCTTTTCGTAACGATGGCAATGGCACCTATGGCGCCGCCGATTCCCAGCGAGCCTGTGTCACCCATAAACACCTTGGCAGGATGAGCATTATACACGAGAAATCCGAGTACAGCGCCAATCATAGCCGCTGAGCATACTGCTGCCGGAAGCGAGGTCGCCTGAATCGCGACAATGGCATAAGCAGCAAAGGCAATGGCACTTGTACCGGACAGCAGCCCGTCCAGCCCATCCGTGAAATTGACAGCATTGCTAATCGCCAGCATCATGATAATGATGAACGGATAATAAAACCAGCCGCCCCAATCAAAAGACCATGACGTTCCAGGGATGCCGATCGCAGTACTATGATCATTACTAAGCAGAAGCCAGCACATGATCGCGCCAAACAATAATTGCCCAAACAGCTTTTGACGCGCCGTCAGACCTAACGAGCGTTTGAATACAATCTTGATATAGTCGTCCAAAAAGCCGATCAGCCCAAAACCCAGCGTAGCAACCAGCAGAACGTAAAAGTCCGTATTTTTGATAGCTGAAAACTTAAGAAAGGTCAGCGTAAAAGCCACCAGAATCACGATACCGCCCATTGTAGGCGTACCTATTTTTTTAAGATGGCTTTGTGGCCCGTCATCCCGGACCTGCTGGCCGAATTTCATTCGCCGCAGCAGCGGAATGAGCAGTGGAGCGGCAATGACCGCCAATATAAACGATACGACGATCGTCAGCAGTAATAATTGAATATCCATGGGAGTCTCCCTCTCGTCAACATCAGTTCTGTAGCGGACCGTTTTTCAGCGCATCCACAATTTCTTCTAGTCGCATCCCTCTGGATGCCTTAACCAGCACAATATCATTGGCGTGTAGATGAACCAGCAAATACTGGATCAGCTCTTGCTTATCTGTATAAGCGTGCACGTTAGCAGTTGGCATCAACCCTTGCGCACCCTGCGCAATCGAAGTGCCTAACGCACCGTAGGTAAACAGTACTTCTACGTCATGCTTTGCCGCGAAAATTCCAATTTCCTCATGGAATTGCCTTTCCTCAGGTCCCAGCTCCAGCATGTCACCAAGCACGGCGATTTTACGTCCGTCCGTTTTATACGCAGACAACGTCTGAATTGCAGCCTTCATTGAAGCCGGACTGGCATTATAAGCGTCGTTTAGCACGGTAAATCCATTAGGACAGTTCACGACCTCAATGCGCATGCCCGTCAGCTTTAAAGACGACAACCCTTTACGTATATGGTCTGCATCGACATTGAAATGACGCGCTACCGCCAGTGCTGCCAAACCATTTACAACATTGTGCTGTCCAAGCAAGGGAAGCCGGAAAGCCTCTTTTCCAGATTGGGCTGTTATAAATAAGCTGCCTTCTCCATCGGAAGTGATTTCAGTTGGATAGTCATCGTTGCCTGCAACTAGCCCGAACGTAAACAATTTTAAACCTTCAGGCTTGACCGTTTCAGACTCCGCCAACACTTGTGAAAGCAGTGGTTCATCTCCGTTGTAGATCAGCAAACCACCAGCCTTAAGGCCACTTGTGATCTCCAACTTTGCACGAGCGATTTCCGTACGAGAACCAAGCTGCAGCAAGTGCGATTCGCCTATGTTCGTTATGATAGCTACATCTGGTTGGGCAATATTAGCCAGCAGACGAATCTCTCCACGTCCACTCATGCCCATCTCCAGAATGAGAATATCTGTATCCTGCGGCATGGACAGTACCGTTAAAGGCAAACCGATATGATTGTTATAATTCCCTTCGGTTTTGTGTACTTTAAAAGTCGTGCCCAGCAGAGCGTTTACGATGTCTTTCGTTGTCGTCTTGCCGTTGCTTCCCGTGATCCCAACGACAGAAACGCCGGTTTCGCGTAAGTATGCAGCTGCTAGATGCTGAAGGGCTTCTAACGTATCCTCTACCTCAATAGCGTTCTCAGCCGGAGGTGCTCCATGATCCTTTTGCCATAAAAATGCAGCTGCACCTGCCTCGCTTACGATCTGCTGCACATAATTATGCCCATCAAACCGTTCACCCACGAGTGGAACAAACAACCCTTGGCTCTGCGCCCTGCGAGAATCTGTAAAAACGCCTTCGACCATCTGTTCGGTGTCCGCTTCTCCGTGAAGTATTCCTCCACACATAGATGCAATCTGACCGATTGTTCTTTTCATCACTTGGATAAACCCCTTATCGCTTCTTTGGCTACGATGCGGTCATCGAATTCATGCACCGTTTTTCCGATCAATTGGTAAGTCTCATGACCTTTTCCCGCAATCAATACTACATCGTCAGGGCTTGCCATTTCAACAGCTTTATGAATTGCAGTTCTGCGATCCACGATCAATTCGTATCGTTCTGCGGGTACACCTTCGTCGATCAACCCTTGTTCGATGTCTTTCAAAATCACTTTCGGGTCCTCTGTTCGCGGATTGTCGGAAGTAATAAATGAGTGATCGCTGTAACGCGCAGCAATTTTCCCCATCAATGGGCGTTTCGTACGATCTCGGTCGCCGCCGCATCCAAATACACACCATACTTTACCGACCGCAAATTCCTTTACGGTGCGAAGGACATTTTCCAATCCGTCCGGTGTATGGGCATAATCTACAATAACAGCAAAGGGCTGACCCGCATCTACAGGCTCTACCCGCCCATCTACGCCTGCAATAGACTCTAGACTGCGCTTGATATCCACCAACGAGATTCCTTCCAGCAAAGCAGCGGTAATGGCCGCCAGTGCGTTGTACACATTGAACTTGCCTACCATTCGAAGCTCAATATCGGTATCTCCTTTAAAAGTAGACACATGAAAGGAGGTTCCCTTGGAACCTATAGTGATACGAGATGCCTGCACATCAGACTCCTTTTCCACGCCGTATGTAATCACTTGGGCCGCAGTTTGAGCCTGCAAATAGGAAGAAGCCGGATCGTCTGCATTCAGAACAGCATATTTGCTATCGGATGCATCCCGCGAGAAAGCATTTCCCAACCTAGAGAATAAAAGTCCTTTTGCAGCACGGTACTCCTCCATTGTGTTGTGGTAGTCCAGGTGGTCCTGCGTCAGGTTTGTAAATATAGCGGTGCGAAAATCAGTTCCTTTGACGCGGCCCTGCTCCAACGCATGTGAGGATACTTCCATGACACAGCATTGAACCCCCTGCTCTGCCATATTTCCGAGATAACGTTGCAGTTCCACCGCTTCGGGCGTAGTGCCAGACATTGGGTAAGACTGACCACCGTAACGCATTTGAATCGTACCAATCAGTCCGGTGTTCACCCCCGCATCCTTCATAATCTTTTCAATCAGATAAGTTATCGTTGTTTTACCGTTGGTTCCGGTTATGCCGATCATGCGCATGCGTCGGCTCGGTGAATCAAACATATAATCTGCCAAAACCGCCATGGCATGTCGTGCATCCTTAACTACAAGCTGCGGAACAGGTACATCCAGTTCACGTTCAACGACCAAAGCTGCCGCCCCGGACGCAATTGCCTGCTCAGCATAGTCATGTCCGTCCACTGTAAAACCTGGCAAACACAGAAATAAATCCCCCGGTTGCACTCGACGTGAATCCGCCCCGATTCCTCGGCAATCCACTGTACCGTCACCCACCACACGGGAGACGGCCAGCAGTGAAGCCAATTGTTGAAGCTGCATCTTTCATTCCTCCATTGCTCTCTCGTTATTCATAGTATGGTATAAAATGAACCTATCAATCCCCCATGTAAATACGGATCGTTGATCCTCGCTCCAATCTGGAGCCCGGCTTCGGCGCCTGACTCACGACCGTCTTGCCTGACCCAGATTTCACGAGCATAAAGTTCATATTCATATCTTCGTACAAATCAGCTGCAGTAGCACCTACCAGATCAGGTACCGTTTCGATCGGATTTTCTCCATACTTGTACTCTTTGGCAATTTGATTGGTGCGAGGCGGTATTTTCAAGGCAATCAGCGCGTCCTTTAAAATATTTTGCACGATTGGCGCAGCAACCACCCCGCCGAATTGAATTCCCTTCGGGTTATCGACAGCGGTATAGACGACGATTTGCGGATCATCCGCCGGCGCAAAACCAATAAAGGATACAATATGCTCCGAGGAAGAATAACGTCCGTTAATGACCTTTTGTGCTGTCCCCGTTTTACCTCCCACCCGGTAGCCTTCAATGAAAGCAGGACGACCTGTACCTTTAGCAACGACGCTCTCCAGCGCTTCTCTTACCTGTCGGGAGGTCTCCTCTGAAATGACCCTACGTACTAGTTCTGGTTCTACTTTTTCCAGCACTTTTCCGGTTCCCGGCTGAACCCAACCTTTTGTAATGTGAGGCTTATAAAGATTACCGCCATTGATTGCCGCCGATACAGCGGTAACCTGCTGGATCGGAGTGACAGACACCCCTTGACCAAAAGCGGTTGTCGCCAGTTCTACAGGACCGACCTGAGGTAGCTTGAACAAAATGCCGTTGCCCTCACCAATCATGTCGATTCCCGTTTTGCTGCCGAAGCCGAAATTCCGAATGTACTTGAAAAGTGCTTCTTTACCTAACCGCTGCCCCAATGTTACAAAACCGGGGTTGCAAGAATTCTCCACCACTTGAAGGAACGTTTGGCTTCCATGTCCGCCTTTCTTCCAGCAACGCAGGCGTGCTCCACCGACTTCAATATATCCCGGATCAAAAAAACGGTCATTTTTGAGATTGACCTTCTTTTCTTCCAAGGCAGCCGCCAGTGTAATAATTTTGAAAGTAGACCCAGGTTCATATGTCATCCAGATAGGCAGATTTCGATTATAGATTTCAGGCGCATATTGCTTGTATAGTGCTGGCTCATAGCTTGGTCGTCCAGCCATGCCTAATATTTCACCCGTCTTGGGGTTCATAGCAATAGACAACGCGGACTTCGCCTGAAATTTGACCATGGCTTGGTCAAGCTCCCGTTCCATAATGGACTGCACAGACTTATCAATGGTTAATTGTAAATTCAGTCCATCCTTCGGTTCAATGTATTTTTCAGAAGAACCAGGCATCAGACGACCACCTGCATCTGATAAATACGCAATGCTTCCGTCGATTCCCCGAAGCTTACTGTTTTGCTGCTTCTCTACGCCTGTCAGCCCTTGATTATCAATTCCTGTAAACCCAAGAATATGAGCCGCTAGATCACCATAAGGATAATAACGTTTGTTGTCTTCAGCAACAACGATACCCGGCAGCTTCAAATCACGAATTTGCTGCGCTTTCTCCATCGTAATTTTCCGTCCGCCGGGCTGAAGTTTTTGGCTTGCTGTTCGTTTGGTAATCAGCTTGAGCACTTTATCCTCACTCATATCCAGCAAGGGCGCCAGCCTGCGTGCCGTTTCTTCCGGCTTCTTAATTTGCACTGGTATCGCCATGACTGTCGGCGAACTGACATTGTAGGTCAGCGCCGTACCCTGCCGATCCAAAATTTCGCCGCGCTTGGCGGCAAATGGAATATTGCGGCGCCACGAATCCTCAGCCTTGGCCGAGAGCTCGCCTCCTTTACCCAATTGAACATAGGCGAGCCGGATCGACAAGGCCGCAAACAGTACAAATAATCCCATTAGCCCCCATACCAGCCTCCGCCGCATGGTCACGTTAGATTTTTTCAAACGCGCTCCCTCCGTTCCTCAAATACTCATGACATGTCTTACCTCATGAATATTCAAAAGAACGGACATTAGAACAAGCTATCAGTTATCCTCGCCTTTAATCGCAGCAGCACTTTTCTCATCTGCAACAGCAGATATTCCTCCCTTAGGAGCTCCCGCGTCTGTTCCAGCATCAGCAGTAGTACTGGATTCGGTTTTAGTATCGGCCTCCGTTTTTGTTGCGCTGCCGGTCTGGTTAGCTGCAACTCCATTGGTCGAGTCCTGTGTTTCCTCCGGTTTCACTCCGGTCACCGTTTCTTTGGCCGGCTGAAGCGTCACGCTGACGATCCGCTTTCCATTTACCATTTGCGCCTTTTGAGAGACAACATAACCTTCGCCGCTTACCTGCACACCAACCTTCATAAGGGTCAGAACTTGAAGTGTGTCACGCAACGAAACACCTGTAAAATCAGGAATAGTCATGTTGGCACTATCCTCAGTCAGCAAGTAAATGCGTTGTCCGGGTTTCATTTTGACGCCTGCTTCAGGATATTGGCGAACAATTTTGGAGCCTTTGCCTACCGTTTCATAGGCAATTCCCTGTTTGAGCAATGCATTTTGCGCATCTTTCTTCACCTGACCAGTTAATGTTGGTACCGTTGGCAAATTCACTGTTTTTACAACAGCGCCACCTGATTTATTCGTTTTAGTTCCCGTTTTTGGAACCCCCATATATTGCAACGATTGGGATACGATTTTTTTAAATACAGGCGCTGCTGCTGTACCGCCGCCTACTGATTTGTTAGGTTCATCCATAACAACCAAAACAGCTATTTTCGGATCATTTACTGGTGCAAAACCTATAAAGGACACGACATCCTTCGAATGGTCATATACTTTTCCGACGACCTTCGTCGCTGTACCTGTTTTACCAGCTACACGATATCCGTCAATATAAGCAAGGCGTCCCGTACCAATTTCTTGGTCAGATACGACCTGCTCCAGATAGCTGCTTGTCTGGACTGCCGATTCCCGAGTAATCACTTGGCGGACTTCCTTCGGTTGAATCGTCTGAACTTCGCCTGTATCTGGGTTCATGATTTCTTTCACCAGATGAGGTTGCATCAGCTTCCCCCCGTTAGCAATTGCCGAAATTGCAGCTACCTGCTGGATTGGAGTTACCTGAACACGTCCGTGTCCATACGAAGCCGTTGCCACCTCGGATTTGTACTGGGTATGGAAAGTAATAGCTCCGGTAGACTCACTCGGAAGATCAATGCCTGTTTTCACGCCGAATCCAAAGTTATTAATATATTTCTTCAGCCTTTCGCCACCCAACTTATCCAATCCCAGATGGACGAAACCGACGTTACTTGAACGCTTGACCCCCTGAAGATAGGTTAACGTTCCCCAGTTACGGCTTACGTCACGAATATCCCAGCCTCCGACCCGAATCATACCAGATTGGTAGGATTCATTTGGATTGAACACCTTTTCTTGAACCGCAGCTGCCAAGGTGACAATCTTAAACGTGGAGCCAGGCTCGTAGATAGATTGAGTAGCATTATTACGGAAATATTCCAAGGGTGTACTCCCATATGTATTGGGATTAAAATTCGGGTAAGTCGCCATACCGAGAACATCCATCGTTTGGGGATCAGCAGCTACTACAGTCATCGTTTTCGGGTTGTATTTTGCAATAGCTTCCTGCATGGCATCCTCTATATAATACTGAATCGTATCGTCAATCGTCAGCTTTAAATTTTTACCATTTTGTGCCGGCTCATAGACACTTTCCGATCCTTGAAGAGGAACTCCCTTCCGATCCCGCTGATACAGAAGCTTTCCAGCCGTCCCCGAGAGCTCTTTATTATAATAAGCTTCCAACCCCATACCTGCTGTGCCATCTTTTCTTTGATAGCCAAGAACATGGGAAGCCAGCTTATTTTCCGGATAATAGCGTTTGGATTCTTGAACGGTGTCCACAGCTCCAATTACTTCATACTTATCCTTCAAATACTCTTTGAACGTATCCACTTGTGCCTTGACCTCAGGATCTACCTTCCAGCCCCCATTACGAATCTCGCGATTTTTTAAGTAGTTCCCCTTTTTATCCTTTGCAGAAAGATGTCCTCTCAGCTCATCCTCAGGCGTTTTGAGTAACTGGTGCAGCTTAGCTACAACCTCATTCTCCAAATCATACTCCTGAATGATGCTAGGATTGACAACTACCGTATAAGCCGGTGCATCCGTAGCTAATACGTTTCCTTTACGGTCCGTAATGGTTCCACGCTTGGGCTGAATCACCTGATCTCTTTCTACTTGATTAACTACCAGGTTATGCCAGTACTCCCCACTCACAACTTGAATCCAAAATACCTTAAGTAGCAGAACAAGAAAAAAGAGGGTAATACATCCCCCTATTAGCAGTGTGCGAAGCTTTATTCTTTTGACCATAGCTCAAACCTCTCTGCAAAAAAAATGTACGTCAGAGCATAGCTTGATGCTATGCCCTTAACTATTTGGCAGCCTGCTTTTCCACACGAATGGGCTCTCTTGTTGGTTCGATATATCCCTGTTGCTTTGCAGTCGGCACGATCTGATTTTCCAGACGCTCCTTTTGAATCTTCAGTTGGGCGATATTGGTCTGTAATTTGGAAATGTCCTTGCTTGCCGTATTAATCGAATAATTGATTTGATAAATGTGAGCGTACCTGCTAATCAACATACCAGCAATGACAATGCACGCTACAAGTGTCAATAGATACAGCAGCTTTTCTCGAATCGGCAGCTCTCTGCGGCGTGTAACGACTTTGGTGGTCTCACGATACCGTTGTTGCTGAACCTGTTCCTGACGGGCTCTTTCTTTTACAGCCAAATTACCGCGTGTATAAGCCATGTCGCCTCTCCTTCTCCATTAAATTTACAATTTTTCGGCAACTCTCAGCTTCGCTGACCGGGACCGTGGATTAAGCTCCAATTCCTGCTCTGACGCCACAATCGGCTTACGGTTCACCAGCTTCAGATCGCCTATCATTTTGTCCTCCAAAATAGGCAAATCAGATGGATAGATGCTTTTCGCCAAATACTCCTTGAAAATATGCTTGCATATCCGATCCTCCAGAGAATGGAATGTAATGACCGAAATTCTGCCTCCTGGAGCCAGACATCTTATTGCCTGATGCAAAGTATCTTCCAGTGCACCCAACTCATCATTCACAGCAATCCGCAAAGCCTGGAAACTGCGTTTAGCCGGATGTCCCCCGGTTCTGCGTGCCGCAGCCGGAATTCCTTCTTTGATAATATCGACAAGTTCCCCTGTTGTGTGAATAGGCTTGTTCAATCGACGTTCAATCATGATCTTTGCGATCCGCCGTGAAAACTTCTCTTCTCCGTAATGAAACAAAATACGCGCAATCTCTGCTTCCGACCATTCATTGACAATTTCGTAAGCCGTAAGCGAGCTACTCTGATCCATCCGCATATCAAGCGGTGCATCATGATTGTAGCTAAATCCCCGTTCCCCCTCATCGAACTGGGGCGAGGATACACCCAGATCGAACAAAATACCCTGGACCTGCGGGACGCCGTCTTTTTCGGGCAATCCCAGCTCGGTCAGCTTGTCCTGCAAGTGGCGGAAGTTGGATTTCACTAATGAAATCTTACCTTCATAGGCTGACAGCTTCTCTCGCGCATTGTTCAATGCCCAGTCGTCCTGATCAAAGGCAATGAGCCTTCCCTCAGGGCCAAGCTGTGATGCAATGACGGAACTGTGTCCTGCCCCTCCCAACGTGCAGTCCACATAAATCCCGTCCTGCCTGATGTTTAGTGCCTGTGTTGCTTCTTCTTTGAGTACGGTAATGTGGTGAAACAAACGGCTGACCTCCTAAATTACAATTCAAAGTTGAAATCAACCAATTTCTCAGCAATGTCGTTAAATGCTTCTTCTGATTGGTTGAAATATTGCTCCCAAGTATGCTTGCTCCAAATCTCTACACGGGTGGACACTCCCAATACGACGCACTCTTTAGTAAGCTTGGCGTATTCGCACAAATTCCCCGGTAAATTTACCCTGCCCTGTTTGTCCAATTCGCATTCAGTCGCCCCCGAGAAAAAAAAACGGGTAAACGCCCGCGCATCGGCCTTCATCAGAGGCAGTGCTTTAAGTTTTTTCTCCATGACAGCCCACTCATCCATGGGATACACGAAGAGGCATTGGTCCAGCCCGCGGGTAACCACGAACGAGGCACCGAGAAGTTCACGAAACTTGGCCGGTACAGTAAGCCGACCCTTCTCATCAATGCTATGTTGGAACTCCCCCATAAACATTGGTTTCGTCACCCCTTACCCCATTCTCCCACTTTGGCCCACTTTCCACCACCTAAGCATAATAGATTCGCTTTAAAAAATCAAAGACCTCTTTTTCATTACCAAAAAGTGATAGAAGCCGGATCCATACCCTTATGTCTGTTATTGTAGCCCTGCGTCACAAGATGCAAAAAAGCCCCTTACCCCATGAAGCCGGCCCCCGACAATATGCATCAGGTTTCGAAACAACACGGAATAAAGGGCTTACTCTCTGTCCATTATGCCAACCTAAACAAACACTTGCATTAAAAACGCAACACTTTTGCAGCGAAAATCGTGATGAAATAATCCGATTACGCGTTCCAGCTGTCCAAATAGATCTTTTGGTCTTCAGTTAACGTGTCAATTTGGATTCCCAGACTATCAAGCTTGAATCGAGCTACCTGTTCATCAATTTCATAAGGTACATTAATAACAGCTTTGCCTAGCTCATTGTAACGATCATTCACATATTTCAAGCCAAGCGCCTGAAGCGCAAATGTCGTATCCATAATTTCCGCAGGATGACCATCAGCAGCAGCCAGATTCACGAGGCGTCCTTCTGCCAGCAAATACATTTTACGTCCATCTTTAAAGCGATATTCCTCGATATTGCGACGCACCGTACGAATGGATTCGGAACGTTTAGCAAGCTCAGGCTTACTAACCTCCACATCAAAATGCCCTGCGTTACACAGCACAGCTCCATCCTTCATCACATCAAAGTGTTCTCCTGTAATTACAGCCTTGTTTCCAGTTACTGTAATAAAGAAGTCGCCCAGTTTGGCAGCCTCTACCATCGGCAACACATGGAACCCATCCATATGGGCTTCTACTGCCTTGATTGGATCAACTTCGGTTACAACAACGTTGGCTCCTAGCCCTTTCGCACGCATTGCAACCCCTTTGCCACACCAGCCATAACCTACCACAACCACTGTACTTCCGGCTACAACCAGATTAGTCGTACGAATAATGCCGTCGAAAGCTGACTGTCCTGTACCATAGCGGTTATCAAACAAATATTTGCAGTAAGCATCATTAACAGCCACCATCGGAAAGTGAAGTTGCCCTTCTTTTTCCAAAGCCTTCAAACGAATAATGCCAGTAGTTGTCTCCTCTGCTCCCCCACGGATCGTAGAAATCAGATCAGGCCGTTCGGATTGCAACAGAGTAACCAAGTCACCACCATCATCTATAATGAGATCCGGCTTTGTTTCCAGTGCCTTGATTTGCAAATTTTTGAATTCTTCCGGGTCCGGATTGTATTTAGCTAATACTGTAACGCCATCTTCAACTAATGCGGCGCAAACATCATCTTGTGTGGACAATGGATTACTACCCGTAATAGTTACCTGCGCTCCACCTGCTTGTACCACTTTAGCCAGATAAGCCGTTTTGGCCTCCAGATGTAGACAGATGGTTACCTTCAGACCAGCAAAAGGCTGCTCTTGCTCGAATTGTTGACGTATACGGTTCAATACTGGCATATGGGCTTCTACCCAATCAATTTTCAAATGACCTTCAGGGGCCAATTTAAGATCGTGAACTATGCTATTTTGCAGAGAATGGGAAGTCATACTTTGTTTCCTCCTTCATATTGGTTAAATTTGCTCCATGATAAATCCTATATAAAATAATAAATCATACATAAATAGCGCGATGCGTACCCAACAGATCCAATGGTACACTCATAATCATATCAATCAGGCTGAGACCATGACGGTTCAGAAAATGATAGATCGTATACGCCCGCTCCTGCGGCTGTCCAAATGGAAAAATCGACCACTCAATACGATCCCACTGGCGAAGTGCTGTTTCATTTTGCCGAAGCAACGCTTCCTGAACTTTTGCCTCCAGATAGGCGATCTGTGCCAGAATCTTATCGCGGTTGGTTTCTCCGAGCGGTAGCAAACCTTTTTCAATCAAACCTGTCTGCTGCACAAGCGGTTCGTACATGCGGACAAAAGCTTCCTTAGCCCCGGAAAACTGATCCTGCATTCCAAGCTGATCTTGAGTGGCGATCCATTGCTTTTTCCGTTCCTCAAGTCCGTCTCTAACTTGACCAAAACTCAATTCATACTTAAGCATATGCTTCTCCACGCCTGGCTCTACCAACGTAAAAGACATTCGTGGCAGCAGTATCGGCATCTGCATCTCCAACACCCCGAAAGCATCCCGTGTAATCGCCCAGTAAGCAATCTCTCCTAGACCCAGCACAGATGCCAGCACCGGAAACAGTGAATCCTGCATTAGAGGACGAGTTAGCACATTGTTACTAAAACGTTCGGGATGTCTATCTATCTCTTCAAGCAGTTCATCCACAGTAAACACCACCAGACCGTGTCGGTCCGTGAATAGTCCAGCTTTTTTGAAAAGCAGCAAGCGTTCATCTTCATGGATATAAAAGAGATTCGCGCCACCTTCATGCACATCGGCTTGTAAATGATATCCATAATCTACGATCCGCGCAGCAGTCGTCCGGTAAGCCTGCTCCAACTCATCATTGTGCTGAACCAGCCGCTTAAAAACGGATGCTTCCAGCTTGCGTAGCGAAGGATCTGCTGAATCCAAGAGTACTAATCCATAGGTGCCGAACAAAAGGCCCAGCAACTTGGCAAAGGCTTCACTCAGTCCATATGAATCCGTTAGCCCGTTCTCAATCATGCGCATTATATCAGCCTTATGTTCTGAATCTGGCAAGCTTTGCTCTATATCCGCTATCGCTTGCTTCCACTCAACAGCCTCAACTTTAATGGCACTAACCGAAGAACGGCGTTCAGGTTGCTTATTCAGCTTGATTTTGACGGCTTGTGGGTCATTTGCCATTACGTATGTATGATTGACCTCGTCCCAGTCATGATCTTCGCCAGCAATCCAGAAGACGGGAATAACCGGACGTCCAAGCCGTTCCTCAGCTTCTCTCGCCGCCTTAATTAGGGTAGCAGCTTTGTAAATGACCAGCATCGGACCTGTGAACAATCCGCTTTGCTGCCCGCCAGCTACTACTAAGGCATCTGGACTTTCCAGACGGTCCAATGAAGCACGAACCGCCTCATACGAATTGTATTTCTCATTGTATATACGAAGACATGCTACGATATCCTTACGGTTTAATCGCAGATGCCCCGTCTTATCCAGCCACTTCGCCCGTTGGGCATAAGCATCAGCATGCAGCACATTATATTCATACAAGTCGCTTGCGCGTCCTGTACCCTGTATATAATCTTCTGCCAAAGCCGACCCTCCGCGAAGCGTTTCCGGAATTATCTTCATGGGTCTGCCTCCTGTCTCCACTAAAACCTTACTGCTTGATTGTACCGAAAGCCCATGTCCACGTCAAAGCTTCCTACAAAAAAAAACCGCCGAATAACTCGGCGGTTGGTGCATAAAACAAGATCAGGCGTAAGGCTCAGCTACAAAATGTCCTTTAGACACTTCGATGAGCGTGGCATTTTCCAGGTTATAAGCCCCTGTCTTGCTGCCAGATGCATCATGAATCGGGCCTGCTTGGTCGCCTGGCATAATAATCCGTTTTTTGTTGGCTTCTACTTCTGGATCAGGAAGTGGGATCGCCGACAAAAGCATTTTCGTATAAGGATGGATCGGATTTGCATACAATTCAGCACTTTCTGCAAGCTCGACCATTCTACCCATATACATTACAGCTACCCGATCACTGATGTGCTTGACCATCGACAGATCATGCGCAATGAACAGGTATGTCAGACCCAAACGTTCTTGAAGCTCTTTTAACAGGTTGACAACCTGAGCCTGAATAGATACGTCAAGAGCTGAAATCGGCTCATCACAAATGATGAATTTAGGATTAACCGCTAGTGCGCGTGCAATGCCGATCCGTTGACGTTGACCACCAGAAAACTCATGCGGATAGCGTGTTGCATGGTCAGGGTTCAAACCAACCAGATCAAGTAACTCTTCAATCCGTTTCTTACGTTCTGCACGGCTACCCGCCATATTGTGAATATCCAGTGCCTCACCAATAATATCAGAAACGGTAAAACGCGGGTTCAATGATGCATACGGATCTTGAAAGATCATCTGCATATCACGGCGCATTGCTTTCATTTTACTTGGTGATAATTTGTAAATATCCGTACCGTTAAAACGCACGCTACCTGCTGTAGGTTCATACAAGCGCAAAATCGTACGACCCGCTGTAGACTTACCACAGCCGGATTCGCCAACCATACCCAGCGTTTCACCCTCGCGAATATAGAAATTCAGGTTGTCCACCGCTTTGAGCACACGGTTTTTGCCAACATTAAAATACTTTTTAAGACCTTCAACCTCAATTAAATTGTTGCTACTCACCATGATCTCACCTCCTATTTCTTCAACTTCGGATCAAGCGCATCACGCAAGCCGTCGCCAAAAAGGTTGAACGCAAGCATAATCAAACTGATCAAACCTGCTGGGAAAAGCATCCGCCACGGGTAATACATCCACCCGGTCAGAGCCGATTCAATCATTGAACCCAGCGACGCCTGAGGAGCCTGTACCCCTAATCCAAGGAAGCTCAGGAATGCCTCAGAGAAAATAGCACTTGGAACTGTCAAAGTCAGTGTGACAATGATTGGTCCTACCGCATTAGGCAACAAGTGACGGAACAGCAAACGACCTGCACCAGCACCCATTGAACGGGAAGCAAGTACGAATTCTCGGTTTTTAAGTTGTAACATCTCACCACGTACAATCCACGACATGTTAATCCACCCCGTTACACAGAGCGCAATAATAATTGTAGTGATACTTGGCTCCAGTACAACCAGCAACAGGATCGTAACAAGCAAGTAAGGAATGGAGTACAAGATTTCAGAAAATTTATTCATGATTTCATCAACGCGGCCACCAAAGTAACCCATAATTCCACCATAAATAACTCCAATCATCAAGTCAATCATTGCAGCAGCCAAACCAATAATCAAGGAAATCCGAGCGCCCATCCAAGTACGTACAAACATATCACGTCCCAGATCATCTGTTCCGAACCAATGTTCCGCCGAAGGAGGAAGATTGGTGCTCAACAAATCATTGGTGCGGTCATCGTATGGGGACAGCATCGGCCCAACAATTGAAGCAAGCACAATGAGAACCAACACACTCAAGCTCGTCATTGCCAGTTTATTTTTACGAAGTCGTTCCCAAGCATCTCGCCAAGCGGACAAGCTTTCGCGCTGAATAACTTCAGACTGCTTTTCATCCGCCCCGACCTTCTGGAAATCTTCCGGTTTTACCTGAAGCTTATCCAAGTTCACAGCATTATCTTTAACAGACATAAAGTTATCCCTCCTTCCCGCCAGTAAGCTTAATCCGCGGATCAATAAATCCATATGCAATATCTGTAATAAAACGCGCCACCATCAGCAAAATACCGTAAAAAATAGTAACTCCCATAATCATGGTATAATCGCGGGTTGTAATACTATCTACGAATACCTTACCAATACCGCCAATCCCGAAGATACGTTCAATAACAACTGAACCCGTAATAATATTGGCCGTCATGGGTCCCACATAGGTAACAACCGGCAAAATAGCATTACGTACAACGTGTTTGAACATAATTGTAATGGATTTCAAGCCTTTAGCTTTGGCAGTCTTAATGTAATCCGCATGAAGCACTTCCAGCATGCTGGAACGCGTTAGTCGAGCGATAAACGCAATTGGGGAAGCAGATAAAGCTGCAACAGGCAGAACGTAGTCCATCGGACCGTCAAAGCCCATAACATTAAACCAACCTAACTGTTGAGCGAAGAAAAATTGAATCAACGATGCTAGAACGAAGCTGGGAACCGCAATCCCCATGATAGCTAATACCATTGCAACGTTATCTATTAGCCTACGATGATACAAAGCTGCCAGCATACCTAGCAAGAGACCGACAATTATCGACACGATTATGGCAACAAAACCTAGTTTGAGGGAAACCGTAAAAGTTTGTCCGATAATGTCAGTTACACTTTGATTCAGCTTTTTCATAGAAATACCAAAATCACCTGAAGCAATATCACCTAAGTATTTAAAATATTGGACATATACAGGCTTATCCAGCCCATATTGTTCCATTAACCGGGCTTGAATCTCAGGAGAAGTCGCTTTTTCACTCATGAAGGGGTTACCCGGAATTGCTTTCATGAGAAAAAACGTCGCAGAGATCAGAATGAACAAAGATAGCAGCATATAGAAAAATTTACTGATCAAATAACGCGTCATTGCCCGTTTACACCCCCCATAAATTTTTTTCGACACCATTCGATTTTATCGAAATAGAATTGGACTGTCCAATCTACTTATTTGCATGGTTACATGATGATGGAAAAGACCATGACACACAAAAAAAACGGGATATATATGGTTCTATCCACATATATATCCCGAAGTAACTATCAAACTTCAGAATCGAGCTTCAGTTACTGTGTAATATACGCTCTTGTGAAATCAACTGCTCCACTAAAGTCAAGCCCAATGTCTTTTACATTCGGTTTCGTTAAAGAAACATTTGAGTAGTAGTAGATCGGAAGCATTACCATATCGTCTTGAACCAGAATTTTCTCCGCTTTCGCAAAATCTTCCATGCGTTTTGCTGGATCAGTTTCTTTCTTAGCTGCTTCAATCAAAGCATCATATGCTGGGTTAGCATAACCTGCATTGTTGTTGCCATTGCCTGTTGTCCACATATCCAGGAATGTCATTGGATCATTATAGTCAGCAGACCATCCACCACGAGCGATTTGGAAATTCAGCTTGTTACGTGTTTGGATAAATACGCCCCACTCTTGGTTTTGAGTTTTGATGTCAACACCAAGGTTTTTCTTCCACATATCAGCAACTGCCAAAGCAATCTTTTGGTGACTCTCACTGGAGTTATACAGCAATGTTACCGGAGGAAGTGTAGTTACGCCTTCTTCCTTCATACCTTCTTGAAGCAATTTTTTCGCTTCAGTGAAGTCTTCTTTGAAGTAATCATCTTTATTCTCAGTACGGAATTCTTGAGATACTCCTTTGATACCTGGAGGTACAAAGCCGTATGCAGGAATTTGACCGCCCAATGTTACTCTTTCAACGATTGGTTGGCGTTCAATAGCCATCGCAAACGCTTTACGGATTTTAACATTGTTAAATGGTTTTTCAGTTACATTAAACAGATAGTAGTACGTACTTGCAATCCCTTTTGCCTTAAATTCGTTAGGCAGTTCTTTTTTCACAGCCGGAATTTGGTCGGTAGGAATTTCACCGTTTGGCATACCTGCGTAATCGAGTTGTCCACTTCTATAAGAAGCCAGCTCTGTTGCACCGCTATTTACAAGGGACATCGTAATTTTATTCAGCTTGATATCATCTTTACCCCAATAGTTTTCACTTTTGGTTACTTCGATCTTTTGACCGCTGTCCCAAGTCGTTAATGTGTAAGGTCCGTTAGTGATCATGCTATCTTTCTTAACAGCCCACTTATCATTACCTTTAACGGAAGGATTTACAGGGTAAAAAGTGTAGAAAGAAGTCAATCCCAAGAAGTAAGGAGTTGGGTGCTCCAGCTCTACTTGCAATGTATGGTCGTCAACAGCTTTAACACCTACATCTTTAAAGTCTGTAACTTTAGTGCCTTTAAAAGATTTCGAAGTGCTCAGGTTGTAACCCTCAGCATTTTTGATATAGTACAATTGGTAAGCATATGGAGGTGCAGGAGCCGTGGAAGGATCCAATACACGTTGCCAAGCAAATACGAAATCGCTTGCTTTGACTGGGTCGCCATTACTCCATTTTGCAGTATCACGAAGCTTGAACGTATAGGTTTTGCCGTCATCGGAAATTTTCCAAGATTCAGCTACGCCAGGGATTTCTTTGCCGTCAGGACCCATACGTACGAGACCTTCATACAAAGTTTTCAGAACCGTGTTAGTTTGACTATCCTGAGCTTGTGCCGGATCGAAGGTTGGCGGCTCGGAAGCAAGGTTAATGCGCAAAATTTGCTTGTCGGCCGGAGCCGGCGTAGTCGAGGTGTTTTCTTGTGCGCCCTTACCATTATCGTTCTTGCTGGAGCCACAACCTGCGAGCAGTGCACCAACTGCAAGAATGAGTGTCAAAAGGACTAAAAAGCTTTTCCTTTTCATCTAGCGTTTTCCCCCTAGTTCTAAAGTGGTATATGTTTATAGATTATACAACCAGCGGTCAAAAAAATCTACATTACATTTCTTCAAATTGAGCTTTTTTTTCAAAAAAACATGATTAATTCATATTTTTTCACCTTTTCATGTCACCTTATATCACATGATGTTGAATATATTCTTAAATATACCAACAACAGTCAACAAAATATACGCCAATGTCATCGCTATAAAAGTTAATCTCCAGACCGCTCTACATAATCTTTTACCATCAACCTTCCCTTTTATTCGATTTTGAGCTCCTCCAATTAAACCCAAGGCCAGTAATAGGAGCAGTAGAATCAAATAAAAACCGAATCGAGATGTAAAAATGACGTTAAAGAGTGCTGCGACGGAAAATATCAGAAAAAACGTGGTAATATCCATAGAAGTAAGTAACGATTTCTTTTTTTCCATTTTAAGAATGTAGCGACAAACCGCAAACACGATCAAAAACGGAAAAAAGGGAAGAATACTGAAAGTGATAATAGTACCTTGTATAAGACTCAACTGATCACCCCTCTTTTAGCCGCATGCCTTCAATTAATTGCCACAATACCTCATGAGTTGGTGCAGTAACTCCAGCCCGATCTGCCATCTGCACCAGTTGTCCGTTAATTGAAGCAACTTCCGTCATGGACTGTGCAAGTACATCAGCTAGCATGGACGAGTGATTTTCTGCCGTTGCCCGGCATACATTCATAATTTGCTCCCACCATGCGTTTTCCCAGTGGATACCATGAGCTTCATACACTTGAATGCCTTCATCGTACAGCCTGCGCATCATATGTATTCGAATAGGGTCCGAAAGCAGCTCGCCATTACGAACTCGCCATACCGCTGTCAGCGGATTGATCACAGCATTGATCAACAACTTGCGATACATACCGTTCTCGATTTCTTTCGACAAGCAAACGTCAAATCCTGCTGCAAGCAGCTGATTTAGCACACATTGATTAAAATTATTGTTCTTCGCCTCCTCCCCTTCCTCCGAACTACCAATTTCAGTAACACCCGATCCTGCATGTACAATAGATGCTACTCCCTGCCTCTTGGCTCCTTCAGTCGTCACAGCAGGGTATACCACAGCTTCAGGCCAAGCCTGTCTAATGCGTTCTATATGGCCGATTCCATTCTGCAAGCAAACAATTCCTGTATCTCTATCCATTTGAGCTGCAGGCTGGATCTGTTCTAATACTTCCTCAATCGCCCCCTGTTTGGTCATAAGCATTATCCATCGTGCTGGAGCCTGTGAATTTAACCGTTGCCAATCTGCCAATGGCGCTACCTTCAATTTATCCCCGGAAACATGTACTGCCGTCTGTCCCTCCTTATCAAACACAGTAATCCCTTCACGAGCAATGACGCGTGCCTGCTCAAGTGTACGCGTCCACAGCCTTACTTTTGTACCCGAAGCAGACAACCTCCCGGCAAACAACAATCCCAGCGAACCCGCTCCAATAATATCAATCACCTTTGTATCGTCTCGCTTCCATCTTTTTTTCTACTATATCATATGCACTCTAAAGAAATACAAAAAACGCCAACTACGGCAAAGCGCTAGTTGACGTTTTATTTCAATATTGCAGAAGTAATCTTGTTACTCAATGCGCTCCAGATTCCCATTGGCGTCCATTTTGAATCTGGATTTAAGCTCTTCCTCATCTTCAGTGATTAAAGCCAAGCGCCGAGCTCGGTCCATAATCTGAATCAGAGCTTTATAATCATCATTCACAACACGATAGTCGGTTTGTACATCATTCACTTCTTTGGACAGCCGGTCATTAATGGAGCGAAGCTGATTCAATTCTTCTTCCTTTTCCCGTAAATCTTTCTCCAGCATCTTAATCTGCCGATTCGTTTCCTGGACGGATCCCTTCCATTGGCGCAAGAAGCGAATTACTGCATCAATAGATAATGTATCCTCACTCGCACCATCCGTTCTGTATCCACCTTCGACTGTATCAAGCGAGGCAAAAGCCGCAACCTGTGATACACCCACCGGGTTCTGCTTACGGATATAACTGCGCTTCTGGCGCTGTGCTTTGGCAATACTAATCGCTTCATCGTAACGTTTGCGCACGCAGCTATTCCAACGAAACCCACATGCTGCAGAGGTTCTTCCTATTTTTTGTCCAACCTCCTCAAACGCAGCGAGCTGCGTTCCACCTTCACGGATATGCCGCAATGTCACCTCCGCCAATATCAAGTCATCTTCCACACTCCATGCATCTTGTCTTATTGCAGTCATGCCTCTAGCCCTCCTAACAACATCCTGAAATAACCGTCTTCATGAACCGATCTTGCCGGTATTTGAATAGGGTATAAAAGCTGTTTATTCATTCCTATGCCTCTCGTAGAGTTCATAGAATCTATTTGATACTAAATTGTATTTCCATTTCTGCAAGAACTCATACGTGAACGTAAACAGTTTCGGGTTTCAAGCATGCTCAGACTGCTGTACAATAAAATGAATGGTTAAAGAAACAGAAAGGATCATATACATTACCATTAGTTTTTTTCGGGAATACATAAAAGGGGAAACCAAATGAACAAACGAATAAAAATCACAATCAGCACCCTGCTGACCACCATTATGTTGCTAACTTTCATATATGTACGTCCTACCCTGGCCGCTCCCTCCCATGAAGAAAGTCAGATTTTACAAGATAGCCTGTCGATTGTAGAGATAGACCATGAAATTGAGCGAATCAGTCAGGAGCAGCATACCCTTTTGCAGCGTCAGCAGGAACTGCGAAGTAATCTCACCGTTCAGCAAGAGCAAATGACCATACAACGGAAGCGTGCAGGTTCTGTGCTGCGATCTTATTATATGGGGGAAAGGGACAAACTGTTGAGTGTGGTGCTAGGGGCGAAAAGTATAAGGCAACTTCTCTCTCTGTACGATTACTACTTATTATTGATTAATCACGATCAGGATGTGCTTCAAGAATATGAATCCAATTATCAATCTATGCGAAAAACAGAACAACAAGTCACCCAAGCCTCAATGGAACTGGAGACTGTCAAAACAAACTTACTGGCACAACGTAAACGCATTGCTCTGCTTCAGTCGCGTGTAAATGACGGCGTTAACGCCAGTAATGACCCGGATACCCTACGCAAGCTAATTGGCGAAATGACAGCTTATTGGGAGAATGTAGGTGTCTACGAGGTAAATAAGCACTTTAAAGCATTAGCTCAAGCTATGCAGAATTTACCACAATTCATTCAACAACAACAAGGTGCCATGGTTACAAATGGAAAAGTCATTACGATAAGCATTCGTGAAGAGGACTTTAACCGTTTTTTAAAGTCAGAAAATGAATTGTTTAATCACTTCAACTTTACATTTGCGCAGGATCGAATTGTGGTAGAAGGTCAGCAGGGAACGATGAAATTAAGGGTAGAAGGTCACTACACGCTAGAGAATGAGCCGAAAAATGCAATTTTATTTCATGTGGATCGATTGGTATTTAATGGTCTGGAGCTACCTGATACGACCCGCAACAAGCTGGAAAAGGATTTTGATCTGGGTTTCTACCCACAGCAGCTTATTTCATATGTCAAAGCCACAGAAGTACGCACTTTAGCAGGAATGCTTGAAGTTAAGCTCGAATTAAACTTTAAGTAAAATTTTGCTCACCTTTCATTGTTCTGAATTTTTACGTGTATAAAACAAGAGACCCCGGGAGATTCCCGAGGTCTCTATTATTGTAATAACGGTAGGGATTTTATAGTAGATCGGCTGCCAACTGCGCGAGCTTGGAGCGTTCTCCTTTTTCCAACATAATATGCCCGCTAATCCCTTCTTGCTTAAACCGCTCCACCACATAGGTTAGACCGTTACTGGCTGCATCCAGATAAGGGTGATCAATCTGCTCTGGATCTCCCATCAAAATGATCTTGCTCCCCTCACCCACCCGGGACACAATCGTTTTGATCTCATGTCGGGATAAGTTTTGCGCCTCATCGACTATAATAAATTGCCCAGGTATCGAACGCCCGCGAATATAAGTAAGTGCCTCCACCTGAATACTGCCCAAGCCCATCAAAATTTTGTCGATATCACCTGATTTTTTGGCATCAAACAGATACTCTAGATTGTCGTAGATGGGTTGCATCCACGGGCGAAGCTTTTCATCCTTTTCTCCCGGTAAATAACCAATATCCTTACCCATAGGAACAACAGGCCGAGCAATCAGCAGTTTCTTGAAGCGATGTTCATCCTCTACCTTAAGTAAACCTGCCGCCAGCGCCAGCAGCGTTTTGCCCGTACCCGCTTTTCCTGTAATGGTCACGAGGGGGATATCGTCATTAAGCAAAAGCTCCAATGCCATCCGCTGTTGAGCATTACGCGCGCTGATTCCCCACACCGATTCGTTACTTAAGTACAGCGGCTCTAATCGCTCTGCCTCCTGATTCACTTTCAGCAAAGCTGATTTTCCAGTTCCCATTTCATCTTTCAGAATAACAAATTCATGCGGATACAGCGTATAAGGTAGTTCCAGTGGCTTGATTGGTAAAAAACGGTTAGAGTAAAATTCATCTATGATGGACGGGTGCACCTGTATTGCCGAGTATCCGGGATATAGCTCACTTAGATCGCCTGTTCTATCGGAGAGGTAGTCTTCGGTCAGCAGTCCCAGTACATCTGCCTTGATCCTGACCAGCACGTCTTTACTGACCAAAACGACCGAACGTGGTTCAGGCTGCTCCTGCTCTTCCAGATGATAATTCAAGGCGACCGCCAAAATCCGGTTATCGTTCGAAACCTCCCCGAACATCTCCTGAACTTTCAAAAAACTTCGGTGGTTTAACTCAACCTTAAGCCTCCCACCTTGGGGAAGTGCAACGCCACTGTGCAGATGACCCACTTCTCTTAACCCGTCCAACAATCGCGATACATTGCGGGCATTCCGTCCAATCTCATCCGCGTTGCGTTTTTTGGAGTCGATTTCTTCCAGAACAACAGCTGGAATGACAACTTCATGTTCTTTGAAGGTAAAAATGGCTTTCGGATCATGCAGCAGCACATTCGTATCCAGCACAAAAATTTTCTTCATTAAATCCCCTCCAAAGCGGCGTGGACAATCTCGTGTTTCATACCTATACCTATTCACCGGGTACCCAATACTTGCTGATTCCCTGAAAAAAGAACCCCAAAGCAGATAAAGCAACGAAAAGTTGTAGTGAAGATAGCTCTGAGCCTGTACATTTTTAAAATTAGACACAAAAGGCCCAGTGATTGCTCACTGGACCTAGACTTGGTTCACTATAACTTTAGACATACCTCAACCCCCTTATGTTATATAAGAGCTTTACTCGCTGCGAGTATAACATAAGAGAGGAGAAAGATACATACTCAGGAATTGGAAGAAGCTGCAGTAGTGTCGCTTGCTTTTTTAGCTAATTCCTCTTGTAGCGCTTGTTTGGCCAAATCGAGCTGTTGCTCATCAATGTACACATACGGGCTACGCCACGTTCCTGCCACCGGATTGTATTTCACATTTTGCTTGGAAATATTCCAATAGGTTTGTACGATATTTTTCATTTGCTGTGACTCGATATCTGTCATCATATTCTTATCAACCGATTTAATAATTGCGCTAAACTTGGTCAAAGCGTTAAAGGATTGCATTTGGTCAATTAGGGAATGAAGCACCTGATTTTGTCGACGATTGCGATCAAAATCGTCAGATTCAGCTGTTCTTGGACGACAATTCGATTTGCGGTAGCGAACAAAATCAAGAGCCTGATCACCGTTCAAATGCTTGGCTCCAGCTGACAGGTTAATATCGGTACCATCTGCACGGTCACGATAACACATGTTTTTATCAACCGTCACATCTACGCCACCCAAATTATCTACTACATCTCTAAAGCCCTGGAAGTTAATAACCGTCACATAATCGATATCAATGTTTAAATATTTGCCGATCATCTTCTTCATTTGTTCTTCAGCAACTTCACCAGATTCTTTCTCTCTAGCCTTAAACACCGGATAATACTCATTCAACTTGCGTGGTTTATATCCATCCATTTCTAGACGCGTATCGCGCGGTAAAGACACGATGGTAGACGATTTGGTATTGGGGTTTAATGTAGCTACCATAATAACGTCTGACAAATAAGTCGGATGATCAGGGCGGTAATCGGTTCCCAGCAATAAGATAGTCAAAGGCTTAGCTTCAGCCAATTGTGTTTTGGGTACTTCCTTGTTGATCCCCGTATCCAAAACTTCCTCTACCTGATTGTAAAGATAGTAGGTATAACCACCTGCTGCCAAAATACCTATAATGAGCAGAAACAAGACAAACTTCATAAACGATCTGAAAAAGCTTTTTTTCTTTTTCGTTTTTTTCGGTTTGGCGGATTTTTTCCCGCTTTGTGTCCGGGGAGGCAATCCGTTCGAAAGATTACTCATGCTTCAACACCTTTTCCTGCGTTTTGAGAAATATCGCTTTCTCCAAGTTTACAATCCTAAAACACATACAGCGGCGCATCCCGTTCCCGGGCGTCGCCGCTGTGGCCAAAGACCAATCCAATTAATTACGTATTTGCTTGTGCTGTTTTACGTTGTTTCTCCGCACGCTCGCGTTCACCTTTGTTCAAGATCTTTTTACGCAAACGGATGGCATTAGGCGTAATTTCGCAATACTCATCATCATTCAGATATTCGAGCGCCTGCTCCAGAGAGAAGATAACAGGTGTTTTCAGTTTAACTGTATCGTCTTTTGTTGCTGAACGAACGTTTGTCAATTGTTTTTCTTTACAAATGTTAACGACGATGTCGTTATCACGTGTGTGCTCCCCAACGATCATGCCCTCATAGATTTCAGTACCTGGCTCCAGGAACAAAATACCGCGATCTTCTACGCCCAGCATACCATAAAATGTAGAGCTGCCGTTTTCCGTTGACACGAGAACACCCTGATGACGTCCACCTACTTGACCGCCAACAAATGGTCCATAGCTGTCAAACGCATGGTTCATTACGCCGTAACCACGAGTCAAAGTCAGGAAGTTTGTAGTGTAACCGATCAGACCACGTGCAGGGATCAGGAATTCCAAGCGAACCTGTCCGGTGCCGTTATTAATCATGTTAACCATTTCGGCTTTACGGGAGCCCAAACTTTCCATAACCGCGCCCATGCTTTCTTCCGGAATATCAATGAGGAGACGTTCGATTGGCTCCATTTTCTTACCGTCAATTTCCTTGACGATAACTTCCGGTTTGGACACTTGCAGTTCGTAACCTTCACGACGCATGTTTTCAATCAGGATACCCAGATGCAACTCACCACGTCCGGATACAATAAAGGCGTCCGGGCTATCTGTTTCATCAACACGTAAGCTGACATCCGTTTCGAGTTCTTTCAGAAGACGCTCACGCAATTTACGGGATGTTACCCACTTACCATCGCGACCTGCGAATGGGCTGTTGTTAACCAGGAAGGTCATTTGCAGCGTTGGCTCATCAATCTTCAGTACAGGCAATGCTTCAGGATGATTTGGATCGGCAATGGTTTCACCGATGTTGATATCTTTAATTCCCGCAATCGCCACAATGTCACCAGCGCCCGCTTGGTCAGTTTCAATACGTTTCAGACCTTGGAAGCCGAACAGCTTCTCAATACGCGCTGATTTACTGCTACCATCACGCTGCATAACTGTGACTGCTTGCCCCTGCTTGATGATACCGCGGTTTACACGACCTACTGCAATTCGGCCAAGGTATTCGTTATAGTCCATCAGTGTTACGAGGAATTGAAGAGGCTCATCTACTTTCTCAGTTGGAGCCGGAATGTGCTCTACAACTGTTTCGTACAATGCTTGCATGTTATCGTCTTGCTTTTCAGCATCCATGCTGGATGTTCCGTTCAGCGCCGAAGCGTACACAACAGGGAATTCCAATTGCTCATCATTCGCACCCAGCTCAATGAACAAATCCAATACTTCGTCAATGACTTCTGCCGGACGAGCTGCCGGACGGTCAATTTTGTTAACTACAACGATAGGCGTCAGATTTTGTTCCAGCGCTTTACGCAGTACGAATTTCGTTTGCGGCATGCAACCTTCGTAAGCATCAACGACGAGCAAAACACCGTCAACCATTTTCATAATCCGTTCCACTTCGCCACCAAAGTCGGCGTGTCCCGGTGTATCTACAATGTTAATCAGGTAATCTTTGTAAGTGATTGCTGTATTTTTAGCCAAAATCGTAATACCGCGTTCACGCTCCAGATCGTTGGAGTCCATGGCGCGCTCCTGAACAGCCTCGTGTTCTCTAAATGTTCCGGACTGTTGAAGCAGCTTGTCGACAAGCGTCGTTTTTCCGTGGTCGACGTGGGCAATAATCGCAATATTGCGAATGTTTTCTCTTGCATGCATGGTTTGTATCCATATCCTTTCCGTATATCAAAATAGTGTCTCTATCCTGAAGCAGTGCTGATTCAAGGCTAACAATCGTTCTTTAGGCCCACTCCCTGCCAGCCTTCTATATGTTTCAGGCTTTGTACAGACAGCTTCTCTCTCCGATTCGCGTGAAAACCTTAAAATAAGCGTCAGAAATCTCCGACGCTCTTATCATATCCATTATATTATAGTTGAAATATGTCATAAAGCAAGACATTATTGCCTGTTCCGTAATTTACCGCCATAAAATCTCACAGCTTGTCGTTTTACCTTTTGCGTTTGCCACGGTTGTTTAGGACCAACCAGGTTCCAGCTCCGATCAGTAAAACTGCAATAACATATATGATGCCCGTTCTTAGCAGGGTAATGACCAATAAAAACACCGATATCAACCCCAATATCACGCCCCCTGTATAAACATTACGAGAAAGCGAAATATCATTAATGGCGTACTGCCATAATCCAATCGCCACACCTAGAAGTAGCAAAGGCCATAAATAGGCCATTAAATGCCAGCCCCAAATATTGCAGAGCAAAAATAAGAAGCCATAAACCGACAAAATCCCTGCCGGCAGCAACATAAAGGGTGAAACTTTACGCTTCATGTACATTGCATGCAGTACGATTCCAGGTATTAAAAACAGCAAAGGCCAAAAGTTTCGTCCCAAGAAGGAGAACGTCCCCAGTTTCCCCAACAAAATAATCAGTCCTACGGCAACAATGCCCACTCCGATCATACGCTCTTTTCCGGAATTCATCGTGGTCTCCTTTGTTTGCTGAATTTGTTTTTAGGTCTTTTAATGTGATTGTTTTTAAGTATATTTTAGCCGATGTTTTCCAAAAAAACTACGTTCAAATATGGCGAGCTCGTAACTGACGATATATTCCTACAATGACAACTGCTGCGGCCAAAAGTCCCGGTAACCATGCATGTATTAGCTCCCCCGCACCTGCTAACCACACACCCAATCGGGGATCACGGAGTAGCATTTCTCCTGCCGTAAAAGCCAGGATTGCAGATCCAAGCAAAACAAGTACAGGGAACCGATGAAGCCAGATCGCAATCACGTTGCTGCCCCAGACGACAATCGGAATGCTAATTGCAATACCAATGACGATAATGGCGATATCCCCATCTGCTAGGGCTGCAATAGCTAATACGTTATCTAGACTCATCACAAAGTCCGCTACCAGAATCACCTGTATAGCCTTCCATATGGTTGTTTCTGCTCTGACTCCCACATGATCCTCATTCTCATAAAGCAGCTTAAACGCAATCCATAACAGAAGTAGACCGCCTGCCGCCTGAATAAAGGGTATGCCCAGCAAAATGACAGCTACAAAAGTCAAAACACAGCGCAGGAGGACTGCACCGACTGCCCCCCACCATATAGCTTGACTCCGCTGCCTTGCAGGCAAGTTTTTGCTCGCCATGGCTATAACAACTGCATTATCACCGCTTAATACCAAATTAATCATTAATATTTTCAACAGCAAAATGATATGCTCCATGTGTACAAACACCCCCATCCTACTTGTATGCGAAATAGGACGAGGCTATGCTTATAAGCCTTGTCAAATAAGTCATCATTTATTAAAAATTGATGTCAAATTTGTTGAGTAAAGACCTTGAAATCAATAACAAACAGCAATATAATGAATCGTATTTCCGAAAAACGGGTATTAAAATAAACAACATACAATGATTTTAGGATGTTTAATCAGGGAGATGAGAACGATTGATATGTCCGGACTTCAGTTCTTTTGGCTACTGCTTAATGTGATATTTATTGATCTTCTGCTCGCAGGAGATAATGCGATTGTAATTGGACTTGCCGCCAGAAAGCTGCCTCCTGCCACGCAAAAAAAAGCGATACTGTACGGTACCGGTGGTGCCCTGCTCATTCGCATAGCAGCCACCATTGTGGTACTCTGGTTGCTTCAAGTACCGTGGTTGTTACTCATCGGGGGTGTCATGTTAGTCTGGATCGCGTATAAGTTACTCGTAGACCAGGAGGACCATACCGAAGTCAAAGCGGGAACAACGTTATGGGGTGCTATCCGCACGATTGTTGTAGCCGATGCGGCTATGGGTCTGGACAACGTGATTGCGGTTGCTGGCGCGGCCCAGCAGCATTTGCTACTTGTAGTGCTTGGCCTGTTAATTAGCGTACCGATCGTTGTATGGGGTAGCACTCTTTTTATCAAACTGATCAATAAATTTCCCTGGATTATCTATTTGGGATCGGCTGTTCTTGGTTATACAGCCTCTAATATGATTACTGAAGAACGTAAGCTGGAACCCTATTTTACCGAGCACCCTGCGCTGCGTATCTTGTTTATTGCCGCAGTTATGGCTGGTATTTTGCTCACAGGATATCTTCAAAATCGCAGAGCAGTATCCAGTCGAGAAAAAGCCGTCTAAAATGATTCAAAAACTGTTTTAACTAAAATAAAAAGGCAGACCCAAATTAGCTGGTGGGTCTGCTTTTTTATTTTAAAACCAATCTTCCTGTATAACTTCCTCTTTACGCCCCTCTATAGCTCCACCTGTCTCCAGGACAAGTGTCTCCGTTTCAGCCACAGCCTGTTCAATCAAGGCATTTAAATCCCGAATAGAGGCTTCAATCTTTTGAACAACCCACAAATTCGGATTGGTGGTTGGGGATTTGGGAACAAACAATGTGCAGCAATCCTCATATGGAAGGATGGATAGATCGTAGGTGCCAATTTGCTTTGCGATTTCCGTGATCTCCTGCTTATCCATCATTACGAGAGGTCGCAGCAATGGTAATTCTGTCGAACGGCCAATCACATTCATGCTGGATAACGTTTGACTAGCGACTTGCCCCAGACTGTCGCCCGTCACGAGTGCCAGTGCTCCTTCACGCTCAGCCAGCATCGTTGCAATTCGTAACATAGACCGTCTCATTAACGTAATAATCAGATTATCCTGTCCAGTGCGCGTAAAGGCCGTCTGCACCTCTGTAAACGGCACAAGGTGGATTTTAATCCGACCCGCATAGCCTGCTAAGACCCTTGCCAATTCAATGACCTTTTCTTTCGCACGCTCACTTGTAAACGGATAGCTATAAAAATGCACACATTCAATTTCCAATCCTCTACGCATGGAAGACCACCCTGCTACCGGGCTATCAATTCCACCAGACAGCAGCAGCATAGCTTTACCGTTCGTTCCTAACGGAAAGCCCCCTACAGCCATAATAACATCGCTGAATATATAGGCCGCCTGCTCTCTAACCTCCACACGTAACTCAATATCTGGTCGATGTACATCGACCCTCAACGCTTGAAACTCTCGCAAAATAGGAGAACCAATTAAATGGTTCATCTCTTGTGAAGAATGGGCAAATTCCTTCCACACTCTGCGGGCATTTACCTTGAAAGTCGTTCCCTCGTCCACATTCAGCTCACGCATCAAAGCTACAGCGGTCTCAATTATAGCACCAAGCTCGACAGGAGCCATTTTGACAGGACTTATTGTCGTGATGCCAAACACTTTTTGTAACACTTGAATGATCTGTTCATAAGGCTCTCCTCCGAGAACCACATAAATCCGTCCAAATTCCTTCCGCAAAGAAGCACCGGGAAACGGTTTGAGTAGCAGCTTCACGTGATTCAGTACTGCCTTTTCAAAACGAGTCCGATTCTTCCCTTTTAATGTAAATTCACCGAAGCGAAGTAACAACATATCATAGTGCATTTTAACGTTTCCACCTTTCAAGGGATTCCAGCTTGGCTACAGCCTGTCGCAGTGCAAGTATAAGCTCATCGATATCCTGTTCCGAATGCTCATCACCGAAGCTGATACGAATGCCGCCAGACGCTTCCGCCTCATTGCATCCCATCGCCAGCAGCACCCGACTGGGTTCAGCCAATTTCGAAGAGCAAGCCGATTTGGTGGATACTACCACACCCAATTGCTCCAACGTATGCAGCATTACCTCGGCCTTCATGCCCGGATACGAAAAGTGGACAATATGCGGCGCTTCT
The DNA here is from genome assembly GCF_037975315.1 of Paenibacillus sp. FSL P2-0322. Lineage (NCBI taxonomy): Bacteria > Bacillati > Bacillota > Bacilli > Caryophanales > Paenibacillaceae > Paenibacillus > Paenibacillus sp. FSL P2-0322. The sequence continues at coordinate 4,026,720 of NZ_CP150243.1, forward strand.
TCCCCGCTGTTCAGCCGCAGTTGACGGATTGTCTTCACTTCTGCGACCACCCGTTCTCTCCACTCGGTCATACGGCGTGCTGTCTCTGCTTGCCGTTCGCCCGCCAACCTTACCGCCTTAGACATACCGACTAGCAGCGGTACATTTTCCGTACCTGCACGAAAACCCTGCTCCTGAGAGCCGCCACTATGCAGTGGGAAAAGCTCCACACCTTCCCGAACGAATAGTAGTCCAGCACCTTTGGGTCCACGCAGCTTATGCGCAGAGAGGCTGTACAGATCAGCCTGCCAGCCCCGGATATCAACCGGTAGCTTTCCAAACCCCTGTACACCGTCAATATGAAATAGCACACGGGGGAACTGTTTCTTGAGCGCAGCTCCGATATCATGCAACGGTTGCACCCTTCCCGTCTCATTATTGACATGCATGATACTGACTAAAATCGTATCTTTACGGACAGCGGCACAAACCTGTTCGGCGCTCACATGCCCCTCCGCATCGACAGGTAAAAATGTAACCTCGAAGCCCAGATTTGTCAGTTGTCTGCAAGCTTCGTACACAGACGGGTGCTCTGTTGATACAGTAACAATATGCTTGCCTCTGGTCTGATACTGCAAAGCTGCTCCCTTAATAGCAAGATTGTTGCTTTCCGTTGCTCCGGATGTGAAGACAATCTCTGATGGATACACTCCCAAAGCCGCAGCACATACTTCGCGCGAACGCTTAAGCAACTTATCCGCGTCCTCTCCATACCGATGCATTGAAGATGGATTCCCATAGTGGCGTCTCATGACCTCGGCAACTGTTGTAATCACCTCTTCAAAAGGTGGAGTTGTCGCCGCATAATCAAAATATTTCATTACACTCCCCTTTCTCTCCTATAACTGCTACAACAAAAAAAGACCAAAACAGGGAAAGGCCGCTACATTATAGCGACACCCTTTCCCCATATTGATCCTATCTGCGGACCTAATCTAAATGAAATTACGCACTTTTTTTCGTTATAAGCTATAGGGCTTAGATCGTATATTTTTCACGTGCATTTTGAATTTTGGTAATATATCTTTGCGTTTCCAGCGGAAGCTTGTCCAGTACAGCCATTAACTGTTCATCACTATTTACACCAAGCCGCTGCACCCGCCCGGGACCTGCATTATATGCAGCCAGCGCCATATTTTCTTGTCCGTTAAACCGTTTAATCTGGTAAGACAAATAACGAACACCTGCATCAATATTTTGAACAGGATCATATGGGTCACTGACTCCCAGACCTTGAGCCGTAGCATCCATAAGCTGCATAAGCCCTTTGGCTCCAGCCGAAGAAGTGACCGACGGATTAAATGAAGATTCCGTATCAATAACTGCTTTAATCAACGCTACTGGAATGCCGTATTTCTGACTAGCCTCGTTAATCAAATCATCATATGCTGTAGGTGTTGTGGGTCCGTCTGTTGCTGTACTGGAAGGAGCGGGATACAGTGACGAAGCCGTTCCCCTGGAAGGTCCCAATTGAAGCCATAGTAAACCGTTTTCGTCTCTGGTAACATCACTTGAATTTTCTCGAGTCACAGCACCATCTGTTTCCAACTGACCTACTTGTTCCAGTAATCCGGAAAAAGCGTCCGTTGTACCCGTCTGGGTTGTAGCACTCATATTATTTAACAGCTGCATGTCTAACATGGACTTGGACACGCGCGGATCAATTTGCATGTGGTGTTCCCAACTTTCTATAGTTGTTATATCCCAAATAGCTTGTCATTACTGCTATGATACAACTTTTTACTATGTACTTCCATACCTTTTAATGAAAAAAAGCTCCGTTTCTGTCGAAAAGACAGCGGAGCTTTATAGATCAGCTTTAATGTAATTATATCACTAAGATGATTTTTCTCGGATATACAAAAGAAAACTGAGCTTTTTCCTCCAGTAGGCTCAACGAACGAACGGGATAAAAGCAAAATAACTCAATGTTGCCAGCGCCCCAAGACCAATCGACCAAATGCCGGTCGTTTTGCTGCCATTCACATAAGCAAAAAAACCTAAAACTGCAGCAATAGGCCCCAGCACAATTGACCACATAAACAATGAGGCAATTCCTGCAGCCAGACCAATATAGCCAGAAATACGACCACTATTGTTTATAACCTGCTCTTCACCCTTGACCTCATGTCGAGTCACAACTGATCCGGGAGCAACCTCTGCTGCATATTCTTCACGATCATTACGGCGCTTGGCAGATCGTTCATGAATGTGACGGGGGTAATCTACACGTTTGCGGCTAACATGCTCTTCATTCTGATGCTTGTCGTTTTCATGATCTTCCATAATAAACTGCACCTCCAAATGCGAAATGAATCGCGTAATAAAATTCACACGGACTTCGGCTTAAAAGTGTGGCAACAGGTTGCGGCTGACATGGCAGCCTTATCACGTTCTTCTGAACTGAAGCTTTCCCCCGCATATTCTTCTTTAAATTTCTTTCCGGCATGACCATCAACTTCAATCATGATCAAATCTGCCTTGCACAAGTTATTTTCTCCCCAATAATGGCAATTGGCTACGCTACACTTAACGATTGGCTTGGCCTCTTGGCTCATGATCATCACCTCGGATTCATTGTCCCCCCGCTACCCTGCACCTATGCGTTCATGGTATATGGCAGTTGGTGACATACGAAAAAAGCCGCTTCCTTCACCTCCTCCAAAATGGCAGGAAGCAAGTAGAAAACGGCTTGCTTGTCTTAGTTTTTGATTAGAAATGATCTTCCCCGTTGAATGCTTTAGGCATGAGTACGTCGAGTCTGCATCCGGCGCTGAGTCAAATAGTCACTTTCATAATAAGTCAGATCATCACGCAATTCTTCAAAATTTTTCGTGATGTCCATGATCACTTCGCGAGCGGCTGGCACTGGCGTTTTACGGAAGCGGATAGCATCTTGTCCCGTATACGCATAGCGTCCATCCTCTGCGTAAGATTCATTTTTGGGATAAAAAAAGCTGTTCACGCAGTCATGGTAAACGTTATACAATGCCTTTTCCGCAAAATCGACGTCAAAATTGGCACGGCGTAAAGCCACACCCAGCTTTTCATAAGATACTTCGGAAAAAACAAGGACATGACGGAGATCCGACAAAAAGCCTTTGTAAAAAAGTACGGACTCCTCATTGCCATCTGTAGCCAGTTGCGGCAGAGCATGCTCATTGAGGAATGTTTCCACCCGTTTCACGGCAGTTTTCAGTCTCTCCTGCGCCGACTCACATAATTTTTGTACGTTGACTGCTGACATCAAGGCAGCTCCCCCTTATTTGTTGCTTGTTCATCAATTTGGTTACCCGAAAATAGTCCCTTCTAACCGAAAGAGCTGTAATTTTCAGTATTTATCCTACCACAAATGAGCATTGAAAGGTATAAAAACATGCCAACCTCCTCACGCTAAACCATAAATTTATGAATACTCAAGGAGGACGGTCCCATGTCTCGGCGAAAATGGTTAAAACCCCTGCTAGGAGCAGCTGCCGGGGTGCTTCTCATCACACTGATGCTGCCTTCCCGTGATCATCGCCCTACACCGCAACCCGAATATACGGCCAAGATGGTGCCACAGCAAGAGAAGCAGCTCAAAAAAGGAATGTTGGCTTTGGACCTGTCCGCTACGGATACCCTCACACGCATGGATGCAAGGCAGGATATTCAATACGTGATGCGGGAGCTTGATGGTAAAACTGCTGATCAGAAAAGACAGTTTACTCGCACGCTACAGCAATCGCACAGTCATCTTCATACGTTACTGTGGATTCACACACGCGACGGGAACACGAGCACCTACACGGGCAGCAAAGCACAAACTCGTCTGCTCAGTCATCCTCAAATCAACAGCAGCTTGGCTGCGGCTCGCCGTTCCGTCATGCAAAATAAATCCTACGAATCTGCTGCATTTCAGGCTGAAGGCGGTAAATATTTTGTCATGGCAGAACCATCGGCTGACGGAACATGCGGCGTTGCTGCCCTGGTCAGTCAGCAAGTATTGCGTGACGTGGAGAAGCATCAGCGGAAGAATTTGCGTTTGATTCCCTATCCAAAAGAAGGCAGCTACAAAATCGAATCCGTACATCCCGACACATTGCACGATATTACTGTCAAGACGGGCCATGACAACGAAAATGCAAGCCATTATTTCGAAAACGAAATTGTCGTTCGCTTCCGTCACAATCCTGATTCACGACAGCTGCAGGAAATTGCAGCAGATTTACACTGTGCGCCAGGCCGCAAGCTTGGTTATACCTATGTATTTCATTCGGATAAGATGAACTTCAAGGAACTAAAACAATATTTTTCAAGAAAGTGGAACCCGCTTTATACTGAGCCTCACTATATGTATCTAACCAATGAGAAAACACCTATCAAAGCGGACAGCTCTATCCCCAATGATTTGCTCTTTTCCCGCTATCAATGGAATCTGCCGGCTACTGAAACCAACCGGGGTTGGAAATTAAGCAAAGGCAGCAAGGACGTAATTGTCGCTGTCGTAGATACAGGAGTAGATTTGGATCACCCCGACCTAAAAGGTCAAATCCTTTCAGGTCATAACGTGGTAAATCCGTCTGAAAAGCCTTATGATGACGTCGGTCACGGAACGCACGTCGCTGGCATCATTTCTGCCCTCGTGAATAATGGTGAGGGGGTCGCTGGCATGACATGGTACAACAAAGTCATGCCGATTAAGGTACTTGACCAATCCGGCTCCGGTACGACTTACTCGGTTGCAGAAGGTATTATATGGGCAGCTGATCATGGGGCCAAGGTCATCAATTTGAGTCTGGGCAATTACGCACAAGCTGAATTTTTGCATGATGCGATCAAATACGCCTATGATAAAGATGTCGTATTAGTTGCAGCTACAGGTAATGACAATACGGAACGACCTGGCTATCCAGCAGCGTATCCTGAAGTATTTGCCGTTTCCGCTACAGATTCTTCTATGCACCGTGCATCCTTTTCTAACTATGGAGATTATGTAGACGTCATGGCTCCAGGTGCAAGTATTGCCAGTACGTACCCAGGGAACCAATATGCTGCACTGTCGGGTACTTCAATGGCCAGTCCCCATGTATCAGCGCTTGCTGCACTGATTCGATCCATTAACCCCGATCTGACCAACAAAGAGGTTATGGATTTAATGAGAAGCAGCGTAATTGACTTGGGCACACCCGGGCATGACAAGTATTTCGGATATGGTCAAATTGACGTGTATAAAGCGTTGAAAGCAGCACAACGTCCATATGTTCCTTTGCAATTCTATCCACAGCATTTAAGTGACAAGTTAAAATCAATATTAAAGAAACTGGAAACGTAAGATTCCTTATTGGAAAAAAGCAGCCATGTTGCTCCATGGCTGCTTTTTTGGGCTTTATTAACGCTTGGAACTGCTTCGAACAGGACGCTTGCCATGACTGCGAGTATGACAGCAAGGTTCTCCAGGGTCCTTTATACTCACCGGAAATACGTGATGAGGTACAGGTACAATGTGCGTCTGATTAACAATTTCAATCGGATGAACCACAGGCACGACTTGTGGGAAAAATTGATGATTTACAAATTGGATCGGCGGGCACACGATCGGGTCGTAAGGGCAATGACTCATAATGTGCAACTCCTTTCGGTGAATTAGTACAGCATATTATGAAGGCGGGTGCTGTGCTTGGATGTTTACCCCCTAATACAAATATCCCTTATAAAATAGGCTTCCGTTCAACAATGACCGAATGATCAAGCAGTTCGCCCAACAAACGGCACAGTTTGTGAAGACCTGTTTTAAGTGTTTCCTTGTCCGCATACGAAAAAGAAATACGGATATGATTACTGTCCATACCACCTGCATAGCATACTGCACCAGGTAAAAAGGAAACTCCTTCTCGGTCAGCCAGCCGCTCCAATTCTGGAATATCAACATTAGGAGGAAGCTTAATCCACACATTTAAGCCGCCTTCGGGGGCATACCAACTGACCTCTGGCGGAGCATAGCGCTGGAGCGTATGCAACGCGACTGTCAACCGATCCCGCATTTGTTCCCGCAACCTAACAAGATGCTGATCAAGTCGGTTCTTGATAAAGGGCAATAGCGCTTTTTGCGTTAATAGAGGGCTCCCCAAATCCGTAGTAGACTTGGCAGCCACCAAACGATCCATTACACTGCCAGTGGCCGCTACACAAGCTATACGGCAGCCGGGAGCAACGGTTTTGCTAAAGCTTTTGATATATATCACATGTCCGGACTGATCATGCGCCTTGATAGAGAGTGGCGGCTTTGTTTTATAGTATAGGTCGGAAAATGGATCATCCTCAACAATGAGGCAATGATAACTTTGAGCTAGATCCAGTAATTGTGTGCGTCTGGCCATCGTTAAAGTTACTCCGGTAGGATTATGAAAGGTGGGTATCGTGTAGATTAGTTTTGGGGGATGAGTGTCACAGAGACGTGTGAGGATATCAATCCGCATGCCCTGCTCATCCATCGGAATCATAATTACTTTGGCACCACGACTGGTAAACACATCAATGGCCCCCGTATATGTAGGAGCCTCCATGTAGACAACATCACCAGAACCAACAAAGGTACGTGCCACCAAGTCAATGCCCTGTTGGGCACCACTAGTCACGAGCAGCTGTTCTGCCACTGTGCATATACCGCGTTCGTTCAGGTGATCTGCAAACACTTCCCTCAGCGCTAAATCACCTTCAAAAGTCCCGTATGCTGCCATTGCATCGGGATTTCCAGAGGATAGACGTTGAGTATCAGCGATGATTTCGCGTGTAGGAAGAAGCTCCGGTTGAATTGCTGCTATATGAAAAGAATAAGGAAACTGTCTGCTATGGTTAAAGTTTCTCCATAACTGTGCGCGCGGCAAATAATCGATCAGCGACATTTGCCATGACAAGTCCTGTGCTCCCTCACGTTGAACAGCTACCGAAGGCTCCGCTACATAGCAACCTTTTCCCTGTGTACAGGTAACCAAATGAATAGACTCCAACTCAGCATACGCCTTGCTTACAGTTACGGGACTTACCGCAAGCAGACTGGACAAATGACGGACAGAGGGAAGCTTTGTGCCCTGAGGCAGCAATCCAGACTGGATGCGATCTGCTAATGTTTTGGCAATCTGTAAATATAATTTGACACTGCTATTGCGGCTGAGATCAATATGCATCGGAACCGTCCCCTCCAAAAATCAACTGTTACATTTAGACGTTTACTGTTATACTTCATTATCGATATAATACAACAAATTTCATAGTACAGTATAGAACACAGGAGATGATTGGATTGGAACACAAATTTTCGGGTATGGCTCGTACTCAGGGCTCGTCCATGGTAAGGGACATTTTAAAGCTGACACAGGGAACAGATGTATTATCTCTGGCAGGCGGCCTTCCGGCCGATGCCTTTTTCCCCATCGAAGCTGTTGCTAAAGCCTATGAGCGGGTATTTCGTCTCGGCGGTACTACCGCTCTTCAATACGGCCTAACCGAGGGCTACATTCCTCTACGGGAACGTCTTGCAGCAATCATGTCATCCCAAGGCATCTCCGTCACCAGAGATAATATCATCATGACGACGGGCTCACAGCAGACCATTGATCTGGTTTCGCGTGTGTTGCTCGATCCGCAGGATACTGTATTGGTGGAGTCCCCTACTTATTTGGCAGCTCTTCAGGTATTTAATTCCTATGGTGCCAACATTGTAAGTGTAGATACAGACTCTAACGGTATGCGATTAGAAGATCTTGAAGCCAAGATCAAAAAACATCAGCCTAAATTCGTGTATGTCATCCCCACCTTCTCCAACCCGGCAGGAAGTGTTTGGAGTATGGAACGCAGAACAGGCGTTGTTGAACTATGCCGTAAATACGGCACTTTGATTTTTGAAGATGATCCTTACGGACGTCTTAAATTTGACGAAAACCTTAACTTTCCATCCCTTTTCTCAATTGATCAACAACTAGGTGGAGACGGTCATGTGATGTACACTTCTACATTCTCTAAAACCGTTGCTCCTGGTGTTCGCTCTGGATGGTTGGTAGCCGATCAAGCTATCGTCGTTAAAGTCGCGAATGCCAAACAATCTGCCGATCTGCACTCCAGCAGTATTGATCAACGTGCTTTGAATGAGTTATTGGACTTTTTTGACTTGGACGGACATATTCGTACCGTGTCCGCCGAGTACTACACTCGTATGCTACGTCTCACATCGCTGATGAAAGAACGTCAATGGGAAGGAATCACCTGGAATGATGCACTCGGCGGTATGTTTATGTGGGTTACTCTACCCGAGGGCTTCCGTTCTGATCGGTTGCTGCAACTCGCAATTCAGGAAGGAGTCGCATTTGTCCCCGGACAAGTCTTCTATGCTGACCTAAGTGGCAGCAACCACATGCGGATCAACTTCACGCATACGGATCCTTCCCTGCTGCCTAAAGCGGTTGACCGATTGGATCGAGCACTGAAGATGTACACAGAGGAAAGTGTGGTAAAAAGCGTGCGATGATGGAGTTGGCAGGATATGTACGTGAGGCCGCTTCACCAATCATTTGATTTACGATCGCTGTTACCCCTGATTCGTTTGGAATTTGAATAGTATGGTGGAATCTGGGACAAAGGTGCAGGCCTCGCTTCTACAGATTCAAATGCGTTGCTACACTAACTACGTGCCTCATCCTCGAACGGTTTTACGGTAGAGGAAGTAAAAATTAAAATGAAAGCCCCAGTAATTATGCTGGGGGCTTCATTCTAAGAAGGCACTATTTCTGCGTAAATACGGTATGTTAAAAAGGGTGTGCCATGATTCCCGTTGGAATATGACACACCCTTTTTAATTCAATAAATACATTTGGATTAAAAGCTTTCATGCAAACAGGTCATTTACAAAAGTTAAATTTATACATTTTAAGGTGTTGCAGTGGGGAAAGTTTTCCGTAAGCCGGGTTCTGTGCTATTCGTGGTACAGACGGGAACTACCCTCCCACTACAAGCGACAATCATCTATCTAGGCCGAACATTGCTATCCAGCTCCAGCGACCAACCTAGACACGCCTCGGGCTAAGGCTGCTTCGCGAAGAAGCTGTGTCCCATTAGGTCTTGCTCCAGATGGGGTTTACCAGGAACGAAGTCACCAGCGTTCCTCGGGGTCTCTTACACCTCGGTTCCATCCTTGCCTGTGCCGCAAGCGGCCATCGGCGGTCCATTTCTGTGGCACTATCCTTCAACTCGCGCTGACTGGACGTTATCCAGCATCCTGCCCTATGGAGCCCGGACTTTCCTCTCGCGGCTCACGCCGCCAGCGATTGTCTGTCAAACTTTCCGAACAACATTACATAGTATACAGGGAACGCGCGCATGATACAACCCTGAAAATATTGTAAAAAGTAGAAAGCTCCCTTTATTTTCTCATAGGCGTTGGTTTTACAAAAATTGAAAAGGCTCGGTTTCCACCTGAGATACATGTACTTCTGTTGAGTATCGACCTTCTACCAAGCATTTACGCATCCACTCTGCAGTTTTAGGCTTCATAATCTTTTCAGCGTTATGTCCAGGGTCAATAATAGCAATCCCCGCCATAAGGGCATCCTGAGCCGTGTGATAGTCAATATCCCCCGTGACTAATACGTCAGCTCCCTTAAAGAGCGACTTGTTCACATAACGGCTACCAGAGCCCCCAAGCACGGCTGCCTTTTTGATCGTACGATCTAAGTCGCCCACCACACGTACATGCTCGACGTTGAGACCGTTTTTTACAACATCGACAAACTCCCGTAACGTGCAGGTTTCCTTGAGCTTGCCGACCCGCCCCAAACCAAAGCTACGGCCTTGCAAATCCATATGGTACAGGTCATAAGCCACCTCTTCATAAGGATGAGCCTTCAGCATCGCTTGAACAACTTTACTGCGTACACCCTGCGGTACAATGGTCTCAATACGAACCTCTTCACTACGTTCCATTTTACCCGGCTCACCCAAAAACGGCTGTGTGCCTTCACCCGGTACAAAAGTTCCGTAGCCGTCAATGTTAAAGCTGCAATGGCTGTAGTTGCCGATATGTCCAGCTCCCGCCCCTAATACGGCATCAAGTACCCGTTGATGATGTGTTTTGGGTACGAAAACAACAAGCTTGAATAATTGCTCGGTGTGAACATCCTCCAGCGTACCTTCACTTTGAATACCCAGAGCTTCCGCCATCCAGTCATTCATGCCGTCCTCAGCCGTATCCAGATTCGTATGACTGATGTAGACAGCAATATCATTCTTGATCAGCTTTTCATACAATCTGCCCGCAGGCTGATCCGTGTTCAATGCTTTAAGTGGGCGGAATATAATCGCATGATGTGCAATAATGAGATCAGCTTTTATACGGATTGCCTCTTCGACAACCTCATCATTAACATCCAGGGCTACTAATATGTTTTTGATTTCCTTTTGCAGACTACCCAGCTGAAGCCCGATTCTATCGTCCGGAACTGCCAAGTATTTCGGAGCCAGCTGCTCCATGTAGCTAATCACTGTCTGTCCTTTGGCAAACATGCAAGTACCTCCTCTAGCTGTTCAATTTGCTTGCGCAATTGCTCCCGCTTATGCTGTGCGGATTCCTGATCTGATCGTGCCACTTGTGCCAGCACATCCTCAAGCTTGCGAATCTCCAATTTCCATTTATAAAAAAAGATTTCATTCGGTGCTTTGACCAATAGCGGTCCGAGTTGCATTAACAAATCCTGTGTCAGTACCAGCGAACTATCGGGAAGTTTCCATGGTTGATACAGCTCATCCTGTTTCAGTGGGCTTACCGAATCAGGTACGGCCGTCAGAATTTCATATATTTTTCCGTCTTCTTCCATAATATGTTCACTTGTTAGTACCCATTGATGTTCGATGAGCCAACGGCGTAAGATATCCTCGCCTACGTTAGGCTGTAGAACAAGCTGTTTCACTGAAACAAGCTTGTCTTTCCCTTGCTCTAAAATGGAAGCGATCAAGGCACCACCCATGCCGGCTATCGTAATAACATCAACCTCATTGGCCTTAATTACAGCCAAGCCATCTCCCTTTCTAACCGCAATGCGATCAGTAAGACCTGCTTCGGCCACCTGCTTTTGAGCCGCACGTAACGGACCATCGTTGACCTCACCCGCCACGGCTTGCGGTACTCTGCCACTACGCACTGCAGCCACAGGGAGTAGTCCATGATCCGAGCCAATATCCGCAAGTCTGCTCCCGGCAGGAATTTGTTCCATAATATATTGTAATCGTTGAGAAAGTTTCATGACGTCACCCACGTAATCCATTTTTTTCGAGTCCAAAATAAAATTCCTACAACAAATGCCAACTTCAGTATGCTGTAAAATACCACATCACCCGCCGCTTGATGGCGCAGGATAATCATGTCTGCTTCAGCCATGAATGCTAGTGTCATGCCTATAGCGAAATAAATCAAAGCGAGACCCGGAAAGCGGCGATGTACCCACCAGCTTAGCCAGATCAACAATACTGCGTGCAAAATCCAAAATGCCTCAAGCATCACTAAAGTTGCTGTAGGCCAGTGGCGGCCTATAAGGACCGCGTACACTAAAAGCAGCCCAGCAAGACCACAGTAATGAAGTAAGCTGATCCGCAAAGTTAATCCCACAAGACACCATACCACACCGCATAGGCCTACGAGCAAAAGAAACCAAACCTTAGCTTCACCTTGATGGAGCTGAATGATCCACACACCCGAACCCAGCATAATCGCACTGCCTAAAGTGCTCAACATCGCACTCATACTCTTTTCGGAAGACCGCCAAAATGCGGCCACTCCATAGCAAATCGTAGTAACTGCACTTGCCGAGAATATTTGCATTGCCAACGGAAAAGCGGTAAAATAAAAACCGATCAAACAAATGCAGGAAATAATGACAAAACCAAGAAGCCAGGCGATCCCATGCCCGTGTCTAAGATATGTAAGCAGCCCGGTGTTGTTACGGTTCTGGCTCTGCGACGGATCTTCGTCCTCCCGATACAGGTTAGACAAAAAATCGCAATATTGCTCAGGGAGCAGCCGACTTCGCCGCCAATGCTCAATTTCATGTAACAGTATTGCCCGTTTTTTCTCCTGGTCCAAGCTTCTTCCCCTCCACCAAGGCTGCCATGAGATAAAAAAAGACCTCCTGCGCGCTTCAAGCCGCAGAAGGTCCGCAATGTTACGCTTCTATTCGAGGAAATCCTTCAGTCGCTTACTGCGGCTTGGATGGCGCAACTTACGCAGCGCTTTGGCCTCAATCTGACGAATACGTTCACGTGTAACACCGAACACTTTACCCACTTCTTCAAGGGTTCTGGTTCTTCCGTCGTCCAAACCAAAGCGGAGACGCAAAACATTCTCTTCCCGTTCGGTTAACGTATCCAGTACATCCTCGAGCTGTTCCTTCAGAAGTTCATAGGCAGCCGCATCTGCAGGCGCCAATGCTTCTTGATCCTCAATGAAATCCCCCAGATGTGAGTCATCCTCTTCACCAATTGGTGTTTCCAATGAAACAGGTTCTTGGGCAATTTTCATAATTTCCCGTACTTTTTCCACGCTCAGCTCCATCTCGGCAGCCACTTCCTCCGGCGTAGGTTCGCGCCCCAACTCTTGCAACAGTTGACGCGATACGCGAATCAGCTTGTTGATCGTTTCCACCATATGCACCGGAATACGGATTGTTCTCGCCTGATCGGCTATTGCGCGCGTAATGGCCTGACGAATCCACCAGGTTGCATACGTACTGAATTTAAAGCCTTTTTCGTAATCAAATTTTTCTACTGCCTTAATCAAACCCATATTACCTTCCTGAATCAGATCCAGGAAAAGCATTCCGCGACCAACATAACGTTTGGCAATACTTACAACCAGACGCAAGTTCGCTTCTGCCAACCGACGCTTAGCTTCTTCATCGCCGTTATTGATCCGTTTGGCAAGCTCCACCTCATCATCAGCAGAAAGCAACGGTACACGACCGATTTCCTTCAAGTACATCCGGACCGGGTCATTAATTTTAATACCGGGAGGCAGGCTCAGATCGTCATCGAAATTAAAATCATCCCCATCATTATTTTCCGGGTCGTCATTTTGACGCAATCTGGTAACTTCTTCGTCGTTGTCATTCACAACTTCAATCCCCAAGTCACCCAGTTGCTCATAAAACTCATCCATTTGCTCGGGGTCCTGATCAAACGGCGACAGTTTTTCCATGATATCTTTGTAGTTCAGAGAAGAACTTTTTTTACCCAACTCAATCAGTTGATCTTTGACCTGATCCAGTGTTAGTTCCGTCTCCAGTTCAGTATGCTGATCATTCGCCATCTTTCGACTCCCTCCTCCCTAGAAACATCCGACCTCTGTGTGTTCATTGTCTCTCTAGGGCTATAATCTCACTTGCAATTTGTGCTGCGCGCAAAAAGTCACCCAAGCGCTCAGCGGCTCTCATTTCTTCCCTTTTCAAATCCAGTTGCTCCTGCAATGGAAATTTTCGCACCTGATGAATATAATCATCCAAAATGTGCGGTGCCCATACGCCTGGAGCATCCATCATCATGATCGAACTTACGTTCTTCTCCAGCCGGTCGTCTTGCAAAGATGAAATAAAACGGCTTGTATCTGGTAACTTCCCTTGCGCGTAATAGGCATATAGATAAGCAGCAATTGCTGCATGATCCTCAATATTAAAGGCGTCGCCCAGATGCTTTTCTACATACTCTGCAGCTTCTAAATCCTGCATCATCCAGTGAAGCAGCCTGCGCTCAGCCACATGGTAAGCCGGCAACAGATTAGGTGTGGAGACCTGCCCTTTTTTATGCCTACCATTATTCCACCCATTTTCGTTATTATCCCCAAAGTTCTGTTTTTTTTGCAGGGATTGACGCAGTAAATTGCATTCTTGCTTCAAGGTTTCAAAATCCACCTTGACTTCGGCTGATACTTCGCGCAGATACACTTCCCGCTCGGTCGGGGATGACAGAGGTGCAATGACATTTAATGCTTCGCGGGAATACGCGATTCTTCCTTCTTCCTCTTGCAGTATATGGTTTTTTTTCAGATATATAAGCTTAAATTTCACCGTTGAAACAGCACTTTCGATAATTTGACGCTGGAATCGTTCGCCGCCGTATTGCCGGATAAAATCATCCGGGTCCATACCGTCACTGACCAGCGCTACTTTCACGTGAAGTCCCGCATTTTCCAACAGCGGAAAATTTTTAAGCGCAGCAGCTTGTCCTGCCCGGTCACCATCATAACAAATAATGACCTCATCGCACAGTCCTTTTAACATCGTAGCATGGTGCTCCGTTAGAGCAGTGCCCATGGCGGCCACCCCATTTTGTACGCCAGCTTCCCATGCCGAGATGACATCACCGTAGCCTTCAAAAAGAACACTCTGGCGGAGCTTGCGAATTGAGGTTTTAGCATGATGAAGATTGTACAGCGTTCGGCTCTTGTTGAATAGCTTGGTCTCTGGTGAATTCAAATACTTTGGCTGTCCCTCACCAAGTATACGGCCTGCAAAAGCAATAACTTTTCCGTTGCGATTCCAAATGGGAAACATGATACGATCTCTGAACCGATCCACATATCCATCACCCTCATGCCGGGGAGAAATAAGCCCTCCCTTTTCCATCTCCACGGGATCAAAAGAACGCTTCTCCAGAAACTGAACGATCGTATCCCATCGGTTGGGTGCATAGCCAATTTGAAATTGATCAATGATCTTGTCACTGAATCCTCGTGAACGCAAGTATTCCATCGCTGGTTTGCCGTGCTCCGTATTTTTAAGCAAAAAATGGTACATCTTAGAAGTTAACTCATACGCTTGCAACAGCCTGTCCAACTCAGGATGCTGATGCGATGAATCACGTCCCTGCCATTCGCCGAGCGGGATATGACTTTCTTCTGCCATTGTCCTGACAGCTTCGGGAAAGGATAGTCCTTCGATTTCCATCATAAACTTGATGGCATTGCCTCCCGCGCCGCAGCCGTAGCAGTAAAAAATCTGACGATCCGGTGTCACGGTGAATGAAGGGGTTTTTTCGGAATGAAAAGGACAGAGGCCTTTCATATACTTCCCCTGCTTGGTCAAATGCACGTACTTGCTTACCGTATCTACAATATCATGATGTTGTAAAACTGACTCAATGATATCGTCCGGTATGTTACCTTGTCCGGCACTCATATTAACCACCTTCATCTCTTTAGCACGTAAATATAATTCGATACCGTTACTCATTCTCCTGCAAGCGAAGTAAAAGTTTTGTCAGTTTATGTTGAAAAACTTCACGATCCTCTAATGTAAACGGTTTAGGACCTTTTCCATAACGTCCTTTTTTCCGTTCTTTGGCAGAAGTATGACGTCGGTCAAGCATGAAATCTATCGAATCGTTTCGATACATAGCTCCGCGAAAAGACATCACTTCACAACCTTTTGCCAAGGCAAGTGCAGCAAGACCATAATCATTGGTGGTTACAATATCGCCGCGGCGGATATGATTGGCAATATAGAGATCGGCACTTTGGTCGCTTCGGTCTACTTTAACGATGCTTACGCCTTTGCTGCCCTGAATGAGATGATCATATGAAGATACCATAATAACCTCAATATGAAAACGGGAAGCTATCTCCGCAATTTCACTTTTAACAGGACAAGCGTCCCCGTCAACAACGATCCGCACATCCAGTAAAGTTCCGGTTCCCTCCATGAGCATCCCCCATCTCCATCCGCATTCGAGTAAAATACGGAACGGCTGCAAGATTACTCTTACACCGTTCCGTATATTTATACCCATTTTTTCAAGTTGTTCATACTACCACAACTGACGTTTAAACTACAAGCTTGGAAAAATCGGCAAAACGCTTCAGTTCTGAGTCAATAGCAGCCAGCAATGCCAAACGATTATTACGAACAGCATCATCCTCAGCCATAACCATAACGGAATCAAAGAACGCCGTCACCGCAGGGGTAATGGATGAAGCAAGCGCTAACGCCCGTGTCGCATCACCTTCCTGTAAAGCTACGCTATAAGATTCAAAAGCGCTATACCATGCTTCGTAAAGCGTTTTTTCGCCTTGCTCCGTAAACTCACCTGTATTAACTGACTTATGAACTGCTTTAGCAGCCAGATTACCTACACGATTAAAGGACTCAACTGTTGCTTTGAATACCTCACCTGTTTGTACGGCAGTCATTAACGCAGTTCCGCGGTTAACAACGGAAGCAACATCGTCATATCCAGCTGCAAGTACAGCATCAACAACGTCATAACGAAGTGTCTCAGACAATAGTTTCTTCACGCGTAATCCGAAAAACTCATGTAATTCTTTACGTATTTCATCAGCGGAACGTTTCATATTTCCAAGGTTGCCATGCACCTCGAGCGCGATATTGAACACATCAGACAACGTAGCCGAAAGCTTACGATCCAACAATATCTGCACAATACCTGCTGCCTGGCGACGAAGCGCGTAAGGGTCCTGTGAACCTGTTGGAATAATACCGATAGAGAAGCAGCCTGTAATGGTATCTATCTTGTCTGCGATACTTACAATCGCTCCAGCATTCGTTGAAGGAACCGTTTCTCCTGCATAACGCGGCTGGTAATGCTCAAACACCGCTCTTGCCACTTCTTCCTTCTCTCCAGCCTTACGAGCATAATCCTCACCCATTACACCTTGCAGTTCTGGGAACTCATATACCATTTGTGTTACCAGGTCAAATTTACAAATATCCGCTGCTCGACTAACCGACTCCTGTGTATCTGGAGAAACGCGAAGCTTCTCTGCCAGAGCATCAGCAATACGGCGAATCCGGCGCACTTTGTCTCCAACCGTTCCCAGCTCTTCGTGGAAAACGATACTTTCCAGTTTGGATAGTGCTTCCTTAATTTCCAGCTTCTGATCTTCTTCATAAAAGAATTTGGCATCAGACAGCCGCGCACGCAATACTTTTTCATTCCCTTTAGCAATGACTTCCAGCGATTGACTTCCTCCGTTACGTACCGTAACAAAGTATGGCAATAGCTCTCCTGTGTGATCCAGCACTGGGAAATAGCGTTGATGTTCGCGCATGGAAGTAATGAGTACATCTTTCGGAATGTTCAGGAACGCAGGATCAAAACCTCCGAACAGTACTGTTGGGGTTTCCACCAAATACAGCACTTCTTCCAGCAAGTCATCCTTGACCGCAATCGTCCAATCTTTTTCGGCAGCCAGCGCTTCAATCTGCTTTACAATAAGCGATTGACGTTCCTCAATGTCCACAATGACATGCTGCTTGCGAAGCACTTCAACATAGTCAGCTGGACTTTCTACTACGGCATCCTGTCCCAGGAAACGATGCCCTCTTGTCACATTTCCTGACTGCACGCCGGCAATCTCCAAATTAACAATATCGCTACCAAACAAGGCAATCAACCAGCGGATCGGACGAACAAATTTAAAGTCATAACTTGCCCAGCGCATGAATTTAGGGAATGTCATGGCATGTAAAATGTGCAATAAACCTTCGGACAGTACATCCGCTGTTGGTACACCTATGCTGCTCTTAGTTGCGTAAATATATTCCACGCCTCCAAGCTCCTTGAACGTGAACTGTTCAGGATCAACACCTTGGCTGCGAGCAAAGCCTAGTGCAGCCTTGCTCCAGTTACCAGCCTCGTCGAGTGCGATTTTGCGGGAAGGACCTTTAACTTCTTCGTTAATATCTTCCTGCTTCTCCGCTACTTCCTTGACAAGTACCGCCAAACGGCGAGGTGTAGCATAAGCCTCTACAGCACCATAAGCAATACGCGAACTGTCAAGCCACGCCGTCATACGTTGCTTCAACTGCTGAATTGCATTCGGGATAAAACGTGCAGGGACTTCTTCCAACCCGATCTCAAACAATAAATCCTTAGACATTTGCCGCACCTCCTTTCTTCAACAGCGGGAAGCCCAGCTTCTCGCGCTCCTCCAGATAGGTCGCAGCCACCTGACGCGCCAAATTACGCACTCGTATAATAAACCCAGTCCGTTCTGTCACACTGATCGCTCCGCGAGCGTCCAGCAAGTTGAACGCATGAGAACATTTCAGCACATAATCATAGGCTGGAAACACAAGATGCTGCGTCATCGCTTTATTTGCCTCTTCTTCGTACATATTAAAAAGAGTAAAGAGCATTTTGACGTCAGATACTTCGAACGTATACTTAGAATGCTCAAATTCAGGCTGGTGGAAGACATCACCGTACGTGATTCCATTGACCCACTCCAAATCGAACACATTCTCCTTGTCCTGGATGTAGGAAGCAAGACGCTCCATACCGTACGTGATTTCTACGGCAACTGGACTGGCATCAATACCGCCCACTTGCTGGAAATACGTGAATTGAGTAATTTCCATACCGTCCAGCCATACTTCCCAACCTAAGCCCCACGCTCCCAGCGTTGGTGCTTCCCAGTTGTCTTCAACGAAACGAATATCATGCTCCAGAGGGTTAATGCCCAAACGGCTCAAACTCTCCAAATACAATTCCTGAATGTTATCTGGTGAAGGCTTCAAAACTACTTGAAACTGATGATGCTGATACAGGCGATTCGGGTTCTCACCATAACGTCCGTCTGACGGACGACGAGAAGGCTCAACATAAGCTACGTTCCACGGCTCAGGTCCGATCGAACGTAAATACGTCATCGGGTTCATCGTGCCTGCCCCTTTTTCCGTGTCATACGGCTGTACAATAATACAGTTGTGTTCAGCCCAAAATTGTTGCAGCGTTAAAATCATCTGCTGAAAATTCATTGGTACACGCTCCCTTTCCAATTCCCTCAAATGTTGGTGATTTCTTCTCATTAAGCTCGTATGTACAGGGCTATTTTATCCCAAAAGCCTTGCTAGAGACAGCAAAAAGCCCCCGCCTCTACGCCTGTACAGACGTAGGGACGAGAGCTGACTCCCGCGGTTCCACCCTACTTGATTGCGATCCTACATCACCAATCAGATCGTAATCCTCTTTTCCGTGTCCATTCAGACGCTCCCGAGTGCCTTGTTCACGAAGAATTCCCACTGGGCTTACACCGTCCCCAACTCGCTAATTACAGAGAATACATCCCGCTACTTTCTCGTTCAATGCATCTGCTCCCGAAGGAGATATATAGTAGGATATTACACGTTTTCAGCAATACAGTCAAGAGAATAGGGCGTTTCACATATCGTACTTGTCGAGCTGATCCAAGAAATTGCGGGATTTCAGCTTGACCTCCAACTGCATATCCATGAACTGACGCATGACATGTTTGATCTCCAGCTTTGTGGAGTCCTTTACGTCAATGTTGCCGAGCCGATTCAAATCCATTCTGGCGAACAAGCGCAGCAACTTCAATGTACGTGGAGTCACGCTCAATGCAGCTGGATCATAATGCTTGTAGCTCCGACACAAAACTCCGCCCAGCCTCGGACTGACAAACATATCTTCATCAGCACATTGTTGACCACTTGAAATACATGCATCAAGCTGAGGAGCATATCCGGCCGCCTGCAATATTTTAAATTCATAAATACTCATGACGATCAGCGGATCTTTGCCACTCTCCAGCGCCTCCAAACATGCTTTAAGCTGCTTAAACCAGAACGCGCCTGTTTCCTCATCCTGTAGCACCCGATCGAGTAATTCACAAGCATAAGAAGCGTAAGCAGCTTTAGTAATATCCTCGCGTAATGTATGGTGGGATTGGATGATTTCACCGGCATTCAACGTGCCTAAGCCTGTGTTTCGAAAAAAAACGAATTCACCGTACGTAAACGGCTGCGTTAAAGCAGCGTGACGGCTTTTGGACTTTTTTGCACCTCTGACCAGCACGCCTGCTTTGCCTCCGCTTTCGGTGCAAAGCGTAATAATTTTGTTCCCCTCACCGTAATCCATGCTGCGGATGACGATTCCTTCCACCCTGTAAAGCATGCCTCTTCCCCCAAACATTCGCGAAGAAGCCAGTGGCTTGTACTATTCACGAGCTTCTTCATGCTCGTCCGACTCTCCCTCATCCGTGTCTTGCTCCCTTGTCACGGCGCTCTCCCGATATAACAGATACGCACCGACATCTCCAGTCATCGCAAAATACTTCCACGAAAAATCTCGCAATCGTATTCATCCTTTCTTCGGAAATGACGTTTGCATCTCAAAAATAGGATGATGCGAAGAGGGGAGAAGTATGCGATGAAATTAATGGATTACGTTGAAAAAGGCTACTGTATGAGGGTTATAACACCGCTCCGCTACAATGTGCACACAGTTACAATAACTCTTTTAAAAGCACTCCTTATTTCATCACTGGAAGAAAGGGGTAAAAAGAGCAAGAGTTAAGCGCCGCATATGCGCGGCGCTTTGAATGACCAAAAAACTGTTACTTATCTCAGTCATAGAGATCGGTACGGCCTTTTTATGATGCTTACAACAACTATACATATTTATTTAATATCAATTTTTTAGCCTCAATAAACCCTTGAACTAAAGTGACGTAGAATCAAGTTCTGTTTTTAAGCGTCGCGATGGAAGCCAAGGTCACGAAGGACGCGTTCCTGGTTGCGCCAGTCTTTTTTGACCTTAACCCAAAGTTCCAGGAAAATCTTGGAGCCTAGCAGGTTTTGGATATCCTGGCGGGCCTGTTTGCCCACTTCTTTGAGCATGGCTCCCTGTTTGCCGATAATGATCCCCTTCTGGGAGTCACGCTCTACAAAAATAACAGCCATAATATGCACTACCCCATTATCCTGCACTTTCATGTCTTCAATCATAACCGCAATAGAATGGGGTACTTCCTCACGTGTCATATGCAGAATTTTTTCCCGAACCAGTTCGGAGATGACAAACTGTTCTGGATGGTCGGTAATTTGATCATCCGGATAATATTGCGGACCTTCTGGCAAGTATTTTTGCACCTGCTCCAGCAGGGTGTTTACATTGTTGCCCATTTTGGCCGAGATCGGTATGATTTCTGCAAAGTCGTACAACTTGCGATACTGCTCAATCAGTGGCAACAACGCTTCCGGCTCAATGCGATCAATTTTATTCAGCACCAAGATAACTGGCGTTTTTACTTGTTTAAGCTGTTCCGCAATAAAACGGTCGCCACCGCCTAGACCCTCAGCAGCGTCAATAAGAAAAAGCACCGCTTCTACTTCACCCAACGTATTAAAAGCAGTCTGATTCATGTAATCGCCTAATTTTGACTGGCGCTTATGAATCCCCGGTGTATCCAAAAATACAATTTGTGTGTCCTCTGTAGTAAATACGCCGTGAATTTTGTTGCGTGTAGTTTGCGGCTTGTCCGACATAATGGCAATCTTCTGCCCAATGACATGGTTCATCAGTGTTGATTTTCCGACATTGGGTCTGCCAACAATTGCGACAAAGCCTGATTTAAAGTGTTTCTTAGCCATTTCATTTCCTCCAGCGCGATTAAGCACCTATTTTATTTTGGTTTTTCCATTAAAACAGCGAACTAATTAACGTTAACATAGGCCTATAAAACACAAATATACCAATAATTACAGCAAAAACCGCTGCCAGGAGCACGGCTCCGGCGGCGGTGTCTTTAGCCGCTTTGGCCAGCGGATGAATATCAGGTGAGATGAGATCCACCGCTGCTTCAACAGCGGTGTTGAACAGTTCGGCTACAATGACTATAGCGATAGCCACGCAGACGAATAACCAGTCGAGCCGGGAGATGTGCAGAGTTAAGCCTGCTACAATGACAAAGAGCGCCATGACCACATGTATCCGCATATTTACTTGCGTACGCAGAGCGTACATCACGCCTTCTGCCGCATAGCGAAAGGTCATTCTCCAAGGCTGACGTCTCATTACCTTGTCAACCCCGCTTGAGCCAGTACAGCTTCCTGTTTGCCCATCATTTCAGCTTCACTCACATCATCCTGATGATCATAGCCTAACAGATGCAGAAAGCCGTGAACAAACAAAAAACCGATTTCACGCTCAATCGAATGTCCGTATTCTTCGCTCTGAGCTTGCGCTGTCTGTACAGAGATTATAATATCCCCCAGAACATCCGGTACATCATTCATTGAAGTTTCTTCATTCGGTTCGTAAATAATTTCAAGCTCTTCATCCAGTGTCTCCTTCATAGCAAAAGACAACACGTCGGTGGGACGATCAATTCCCCGATAGTCCCTGTTCAACTCATGAATTTGCTCATCATTAACGAAGGTAAGGGCTACCTCACCGTCTGTGACTCCTTCCACTTTGCCTGCCTCCTCCAATAAGGTGTTCAGCAACGTAATCAAGGATTCGTTAATTACCATATCGTTTTGTTCATTATTCCAAGCTAATTGAAGGCCCATGCCAACCGCTCCTTTTAATTCTAGTGCTCTAACCGTGCTTCGTGCACAAGTTATATTAAGCTTTTCCGTTTTCAGACTTGGGCCTTTCCTCTGGATACTCAATACGGGAATGGAAAATCCCCATTACTGTTTCCTTGAGGGTTTGAGCCACGATATCAAGCTCCCGCATGGTCAGCTCACAGTCGTTAAATTGGTGATCATCAAGACGGCTCTTAATAATTTTCTCAATCATGGATTCTACCTGTTCCACCGTCGGCTTCCGTAAGGAACGAACTGCTGCCTCCACACTATCAGCAATTCCCACCACAGCAGACTCTTTAGACTGTGCCTTCGGTCCCGGATAACGGAAATCATCCTCCGTGAAGTCAGGCTCTACCCCTCGCTCTTCAGCCTCACGCAACGCCTTGTGATAAAAATAGTGCAAGAATGTCGTTCCGTGGTGCTGCTCGGCAATATCGCGAATTGGCTTGGGTAGCTTGTAATCCAATTGCATTTCCACCCCGTCACGAGCATGGGCGATAATGATGGATTTGCTCAGCTTGGGCTCTATTGTATCATGTGGATTTTCCAACCCATTTTGATTTTCAATGAAGTACGAAGGCCTCTTGGTTTTACCAATATCATGATAATACGAACCAACCCGGCACAACAAGCCGTTTGCTCCTATAGCCTCCGCTGCGGCCTCTGACAGATTACCCACCATTACACTATGATGATACGTTCCCGGTGTCTCCGTAAGCAGCTTGCGGAGCAAGGGATGGTTGGGATTCGACAGCTCAACAAGCTTCAGTGCCGACAAGATACCAAAGGTAGACTCAAAAAATGGCATTAGCCCAATAACAAGTATTGCTGTTATCAGACCGCCTGCAAAAGCAAAAGCTACCCCATAGAGCGTCGTCGTTTGAGTCCAATTCCCTTGGTCAATCAGTGCCAGAGAAAAAACAGACAGGGCCCCGAACAGGCATACCATGATCGCCCCTTTGAACAGTGTTGAACGCTGGCTGGCTCGATGGGTAGAGAAAATCGCTGCCAGACAGACCACAAGAGCAAAAAACCCAAAATTAAAGTCAAAAATTTGTCCCTGACGGACATTCAAAATAACACTTGCCAATATACTGAATATAACGGCACATACGAAAGCCAACGACATATCAAGCAACAGCGTTACGAGCATAGCTCCAAGCGCGATAGGCGCCAGATAGCCGAGATAGGAACGTTCACTGTTCTGCAGTATGGAAATTAACATCATTGCTCCCACTGTAATCACAAAGATTAATACTAGCATGAGCAACTGCGCATTATTATACTTGAAGTTTCGTGTTCGTGATTGGAATTGACGAATATACATAAACAAGCCCAACGCAAGCATCATAGACATCATCAGTAGACCAAATTGTGGCCAATAATTGATTTTATCCTTGAGCAATTCATTTTCATCAAGCAGTGTATAGATTTCCTGGGTAATAATCTCACCCTTCTTGACGAGTACTTCACCCTGTTTAATGTAAACTGTCGGTGTATCTTCACGAGCCTGTACCTTGGCGTCCTTCGTAGCTGTATCATCATAAAACTTGTTGGCGGTAATCACAAGCCTTGCAAGTTCCTGAACAACCTCCCGTGAGGTACGTTTGGTAAGCGAGCTTGTACTAACCCGCTCAGCTACCTTGGCTCGAGCTGTCTGGGCATCCGTAATTTGATCATTCATCAACCCTGTCACAATCTCACGGGCAACAGGCCGCATTTCAGCAATATCCTCAGATGTAAGGCGCGGAATTTTAATGAATGTCTCCTCTGGAATTCGGTACGTTTGCTCTTTCGTTTTTTCCAGCACTTCATCCAGCAACTTATCTGGGTAGGCATCCGCATTACGGCTGTTATTCACAAAATTTTGCACAAATTCCCGTGCACGTTGCGGAATCTCATCCTTATAAATCGAAATCTTATCTGCTCTGGAAACCTGATCATCCTGATTGAGCCGTTCAATTCGATCCAAAATACCAGTAATCAGGTTATCGTTGCGAACTGGCACAATGGTATACATGGGCTGCACACGTTCAGCTGATTCCTCTTGAGCCTTCAAAGTCGCCTTACTGTTAGGAAGCTGCATCGGGGCGACAATTTCCTTTTCACTCGGTTGATTTACCCGAATGTCATAACGCTCGGGAAGCAGCTTGGATGCAAAGCCTACATAAAAAAGAACCACCAAAAATAAAAACAGAAGATAGCGTGTCGCCACGCTATACTTCCATCCATTCATTCTATGCTGGAACGTTTTCCCTTTAGATAATTCCTTCGAGGTCATCTAAAACAATCCCTCTCCATCATCTTTTTCAAGGCAGCTACACTGCTCATTTTATACTTTTTCTGATCGTACACACCATACTCGTGATTGAATGGCTATCCATGATTTTCGGCAATACGGTCATAAGCAACAATGATTTTTTGAACTAGGGAATGACGGACAACATCCTCTTCTGCAAACTGGACAAAGCCTATTTCTTCAATCCCTTGTAAAATCGCATTCGCTTCAATCAGACCGGATTTTTTGCCACGAGGCAAATCAATTTGCGTAACATCGCCGGTAATGACCATTTTGGAGCCGAAACCAAGTCGAGTCAAAAACATTTTCATTTGCTCGGGTGTGGTGTTTTGCGCTTCGTCCAAAATAATAAATGAATCATCCAGCGTACGTCCCCGCATATAAGCCAAAGGAGCAATTTCTATTAACCCACGCTCCAGTGCCTTTGCAGTCTGCTCTGGGCCCATCACATCGTATAGGGCATCATACAATGGGCGTAAATACGGATCAACCTTTTCCTGCAAATCCCCTGGTAAAAAACCTAAATTCTCCCCTGCTTCGACCGCAGGACGAGTCAGTACAATGCGCTTGACTGAACCTTCCTTCAGGGCAGCTACAGCCAGCACTACAGCCAGATAGGTTTTACCCGTACCCGCCGGGCCAATTCCAAATACAATATCGCGTTTCTTAATCGTGGTTACATAGTGCTTTTGTCCAATCGTTTTGACGCGAATCGGTTTCCCCCGGAACGTCGTCGTAATTTCACCCTTGAACAAATCGAGCAGCTGATCAGCGCGCAAATCTTTTGCCAATTCAATCGCATAATGGACGTCCCTTTCGGTCAGTATATACCCATTGCGAATTAACTGGAGTAATACATCGAACAATTGTTCGAGCACTTCCACCTCGTGAGCATTACCAAAAACATTAACTTCTGCCTCACGAGATGCTATTTTTGCTGGAATAGCGGCTTCGATTAATTTTAAAAAGGAATCCTGCGGGCCAAATAACGCCTGTCCTTCTCCCGCATTGTTCAATGCAATTTGTATGCTGCGTTGTTGTTCTGCCAAATAGCCTCATTCTCCTTGGTTATGAACTAACGGAAGTTCTTCCGCAATATCCTGCTCCACTTCAAAAAGCACTTTCATATAAACTTTA
Source organism: Paenibacillus sp. FSL P2-0322 (assembly GCF_037975315.1). Lineage (NCBI taxonomy): Bacteria > Bacillati > Bacillota > Bacilli > Caryophanales > Paenibacillaceae > Paenibacillus > Paenibacillus sp. FSL P2-0322. The sequence continues at coordinate 4,052,562 of NZ_CP150243.1, forward strand.
CCATTCTCTCTCTTCTCATGCAAAATTTTTTGGCTCATTATTTTCGTTCCTTTGCCGTATTTAGCTAAAATATCAGCTCGCGCGCCTTCTATTCCTGACATTTTCGCTTCTGCTTCCGTAAGCTTCTGCTCTTGTATCTTTGTCTCCCTCACACTTTCAGTCATCCAACCCATCGGAAGTTTGAAGGAACGCCAAGTTAGCGGATCATGTTCAACTGTTGTTTTATGTGTAGAATAAGGTATTTTCCCATATCCCCACAATTGTATCGCACGATTGCCTAACACCAGATACAAGCGGTCGTGACTGTTACCTGTATACGTGCTGCTGCGTTGCACCGTAGGACTGCTAATTTCGTATTCATGCCATACAAGACCCTTAACCTCTCCTTTGGCTACGACCTGCTGCTGATTCTCCTCATCTCCAAGCGTTCCCGAGATGAGGATGGCTCCTTTTTTGACACGTGTATTTTTATGCACGACAGGACGACCCTGCTCGGCAAAAATCTCAGTGACTACCGCGTCTGCCTTACTGATGATATGACGTGGGCTGTAGAGCGGCGCAGGGGTAGGCTGTGAAGCTTCAACAACCTGAATCGTTACCAAAGTACCCTGCTTTTCCACACCGATCCAGGATGCCTCTGGAAGCTTCTGCATGAGCGCACGGGAAAGCTTGTCTTGACTGGAAAGACGAAAGCTCCATTGAAACGGATACAGCCCCTCCTGTCGGGCGGCTTTGAGAACGGAGTCCGTCGAGAGCTTATCATTCCCCTTCACTTCAATGTCCCAGATAAGCGAAGACATCAGCAGGAGACCTATCCAGAACAAAGCCAATCCAGCCATAAAAAATTTACGTTTGGCAAGCCGTATAACAGTAAAGGGAAGCCCTTGCCGCTTCAGAACATGCATTTTACAGCCTGTCCTTCTCAAAAGCGGGCGTAGGAGGAAGACGTGCGGCAGCAGAAGGTTCATTTCTGCATGTCTAGTACCCATCGGCCGCACGTTCCAAACAGGTATATGGTGATCGGTGAGTAAATTAATGAAAGCTTCCACACTTTCGCCCTTGACAGCAAGGGTAACCGTGCCACGCAGCATTGCTAAAGCAGGATGTTTCACGAGCCTTCCTCCGTTCCTTCCATTTGGATATCTGTTATATGTCCCTCCACACTTACCTGCTCTGGCAGAATAGACGTAATGACTAAATCATGGCCGGACACCCTCAGCCTGCCTTTCTCAAGTGCAAGTACGAGCTGATTCGGTGTGAAATCCACCACGCCCCGGTGATTCTCCACATAAAGCTGGCGGCTGCCGATGAGGGTTAACCGCGGCAGGTCAAATAGAATGTCCTGCGGAAGCTCCAGCGTCTCGCTGGCCCACTTTCGCAGTTTGCGGCTCATCCGGCTCATACGGCGAAATCTCCTTTCCTGTCATCAAAACATCTGTTATCCAACGGCTAATGTTGTTTTGATGACAGCACGCTGCTATTTTTTCATCTTCTGTTATTGCCATTCGGTACCCATAGATGTTTCATGGCAGCTACGCTGCTGGCTTTTCATCTTATATTCTTATTATCAGTGAACGCCATTACACCAGCGCCACAGATATCTGTACTGTACATTTTATGATCCAGTCCCCGCATTTATGAGGCTAAACTTACAATTCGCAGCAGCTGCTATATTGCAGAGGAAAAAGATGTGTCCTTTCAAAATTTACAACAAAAAAGACAGCCTCATTTTCATATCGAAAACAAGGTTGTCTTTTTTTTGATTTTCATCAGATGACACAGTTATTTTTCGGTATCTCGATTCAAAAGAGAGTTTTTTCTAGAGTATAAGAAGTAAACCGCCATACCAATGACAAGCCAAATAATAAAGCGAATAAATGTCTGGCCATTCAGATTAAGAATGAGCACCCCACATGAAACGATAGCCAGGATCGGAATATACGGAACTCCAGGACATCGGAAGGCCCTGGGCAAATCAGGTTGTGTTTTTCTCATAACGATGACGGCGACCGAAATCAGAATAAATGCTGACAAGGTTCCAATGTTCACCAAACTAGCTAACTCATCCAGCGGGATCAGCCCACCCATTAATGCAGATAAAGTACCAAAAAACAACGTGTTAATGTAGGGCGTTTTATATTTAGAATGAACCTTGGATAATACTTTGGGGACTAAGCCGTCACGTGACATAGCAAACATAATGCGAGTTTGACCATAGAGCATTACCAGCATGACCGTTGTCATCCCTAAGATAGCTCCTATATCTACAATACCTGCAACCCAGTTCTGGCCCGCAACCTGCAATACCAATGACACTGGGTGAGAGATACCTTCAAATTGCATAAACGGCACAATACCTGTCATAATCGCGCTAACAATAACATACAAAAACGTACAAATAACGAGTGAGAAAATAATGCCTCGCGGTAGATCACGAGCGGGATTTTTGGTTTCTTCAGCCGCTGATGAAACAGCATCAAAACCAATAAAAGCAAAAAACACAAGTGCTGCGGCTCCAAACACCCCACTGAACCCAAACGGCATAAATGGTGTCCAATTATCTGGCTTCACATATTTAAAAGCAACGATGATAAATAATAAAATAACAATAATCTTTACAATTACCATGAAGTTGTTTATCCGTTTTGATTCTTTTATCCCAAAATAAAGCAAGAACGTGATACCCATCAAAATTAAAAAAGCTGGGAGATTAAAATAAGTAGTTTGGTCTTTTAAAGTCCCCGGTGCGGCAGTGAATTCAAGCGGAATGTGAAGGCCAATTCCATTCAAAAATGATACAAAGTAACCCGACCAACCTGCGGAAACGGCGCTGGCTGCCAGCATGTATTCCAAAATTAAATCCCATCCAATAATAAAGGCCAATAGCTCCCCCATCGTAGCATATGTAAAAGTGTAAACAGAACCGGATACTGGAACGGTGGATGCAAACTCCGCATAAGCCAATGCCGCGAATAAACAGGCGAGTCCCGCAATCACAAAAGAAAGTACCAAGCCTGGACCAGCCGTAACTGCTCCCGTACCTGTCAACACAAATATCCCCGTTCCGATAATGGCTCCAATCCCAAGCATCGTTAAATCAAACGCACCCAGTTCCCTTTTGAGTGCTTTTTCCCCCCGCGTAGCGGCAATCAACTGATCAATGCTCTTCTTTCTGAACAAGCTATTTCCCATCTATCCCATCCTCCTAGAAATTAATTTTCCATTTTTATAATCTTGTTTTATCACCTCGATATAAATCAAATTTTAGCTAAATTTGGAGTAAATTTCATAAGTATCTATCATTGAGAACATTATATATAAAAAAGAAAAAATGAAAACTGCTTTTGGAAAGCTCCATTCATATTGTTACATTTGATCATTTTTCACGAATATATTTTCATAAACGAGACCCTAAATTAGACAAAATGCCACCATTTTAGATGACAACAAATGTGAGAAACCTAGGGCGCACAAGGGATTATCACATTCGTTGTCAGGTAATTAGAGCATTTGTCGTTAATTCATTTTTTATTCTGAGCATGCTTATGTATTCCTAAAGCTCACAAAAAAAGATCCGCCACAGCCAAAGCCGTGACGGATCCACTATCATTTTAACGTCTTCCTCCACCCATATAGCGCTTGGAACGCGGAGGACCTAATATTTCTGCCCAAATCACACCTCTGCGCAGATCAGCCGTATCCACCGTATTACGGTCTTGCGAAGCTATCTCTGGCGCATCTGTAATTTCCCCTGACTCCCTCGCGTTGGATATACGATCGAGACGGGCTAAAACCAATCTGCGTTCTTCTTCCATAGCACGGATCCGATCCTCTAGAGTCGAACCGTTATCTAATGAATCCCGGTCCATCCGTTCTTCCGTTTCTGACCGATCGCCCACTTCTTCTATACGACGAGCTTCCATAACTACCCGTCGTTCATTAGGAAATTGACGTTGCAACTCTCCAGCAGCATCCTTTTGGCGCTGCTCTTGCCCATGTTCCGTTGTGAAGGGTCTGGATGACGTCGAGGGCCCACGAGAACCATGATCACCACCAAAGGTGGGCATACCTTTTCGTGGCGGAGATTTCCGCCCTGTGCCTTGGATGCTTTTCCCCAAAAAGGACACCAAAGCAAAGCCAATCACGATCAGGATATACAAATGCTCAAAGATCCAGCTGATAAAGTTCATTACTCACCACCTAGCTGCCGTAATTCATCGGCTATGTCCCGTTATTAATCCCGGTTCTTGTTATCATTCCCCGAGTTCTCATTCGGTTTGCCTAAGGAGCCACGCATTTGCGTATCCGCCTCAATATTTTTCAAATTCATATAGTCCATGACGCCAAGTTTCCCGCCACGCAGTGCTTCAGCCATTGCCAGCGGCACTTCGGATTCGGATTCCACCACGCGTGCTCTCATTTCTACGACACGTGCCTTCATTTCCTGTTCCTGCGCTACAGCCATCGCACGCCGCTCTTCTGCTTTTGCCTGCGCAATACGTTTGTCGGCTTCCGCCTGCTCTGTTTGCAGAAAAGCACCGATGTTTTTACCTACATCAACGTCCGCAATATCAATGGACAGGATTTCAAATGCTGTCCCAGCATCCAAACCTTTGGACAATACAGTTCTCGAAATTGAATCCGGATTCTCCAGCACGTCCTTATGCGAATTACTGGAACCTACGGTTGTAACGATACCTTCACCGACCCGTGCAATAATCGTTTCTTCTCCGGCACCCCCGACGAGTCGATCAATGTTGGCACGCACGGTAACACGAGCTTTAACCTTCACTTCGATACCATCCTTGGCGACCGCTGCAACAGTAGGTGTCTCAATAACACGCGGATTAACGCTCATTTGGACCGCTTGCAGAACATCCCGTCCTGCCAGGTCAATCGCAGCCGCACGTTCAAATTCAAGCGGAATGTTAGCACGCTGGGCAGCAATCAACGCATTGATCACTCGGTCTACATTCCCTCCTGCGAGAAAATGGCTTTCCAGCTGGTTGATGTTCAATCCCAGACCCGCCTTGGTTGCCTTAATGAGCGGATTGACAATTCGGCTTGGCGTGACGCGCCGTAACCGCATAGCTACCAGCGTAATGATGCCAATACGCACACCCGATGCCAATGCTGAAATCCACAGCATCACCGGGAAGAAACTGAAAAATACGCTCAATACAATAATCACTACAACGGCAATCAGCAAAACGCTGACAATACCCGATTCGAACACTCGCATCATCCTCCATTAATCTAATTCTTTGTTATTTACTTGTTTAGACGCTAGTGTCAGCCTTGACCACAATTCGCCCACCTTCTACTTTGGATACTATAATCGGCATATCTGTAGCAATAAACTCGCCGTTCGTTACAACATCGACTCGCTCATCAGCAATCAGCACCGTTCCGGCTGGACGAAGTGGTGTCAGACTGACACCCCGTTGACCTAATAGCATTTCCCGGTTCACAACTGAAGAAAAGCCTTGTTCAGCCGTTAAACTTTCTTTAAGTATAAAACGGTTCCATATCCCTCGGTCCTTGAATACAACTGCGATAATCGCCACAACAGCAACCGCAGCTGCAAAGGCAATGCCCAAAGATATAAACGCATGCTGCATGTTGTATGCTGCCCGAACAACTCCGGCGACAAGGCTGACTGAACCCAAAATGCCCAAAATACCAAAGCTTGGGATGAACATTTCAAGTATAAGCAGAGCCAGACCGATAATAAACAACAACCACGTCTCCGAACCTGCAAAACCAGCGATATAATTGCCGAAAAAATACAAACCAAATCCGAGTATGCCCAAAATTCCCGGTACACCAAAACCGGGTACGAGCAGCTCAATAACGACACCCGCGATACCGATAAATAAAAGTAACGTCTGCACAATTGGGTTGGTCAATATCTCGGCTGCTTTTTCAGCCCATGTTCGCTCCACATGAATTACATCATCCGTGCTGTAACCCATCCACTGGATAACTTCTTGTTCGGAAGACGCGATGTGATCCGCATAACCCAACTTCAGCGCTTCCTCACTGGTTAAAGAAATGATCTGACCATTTTCCTTATTAAAGTTCATCTCTGGAATAGATACGGTCGTTTTGGAGTCAACCATACCTCTGGCAATATCCGGATTACGTCCGCCAGCTTCTGCGGCAGATGCCATGCTACTCTTCCACCAAGCTACCGTTTTTGGATCTGTGATAGCCTGCCCCCTACCGTCTACTAACGCTGCTGCTCCGATAATACTCCCCGGTTTCATAACAATCTTGTTTGCGCTCAACGCAATATAGCTACCCGCTGAGGCCGCTTCGCCCCTTATATAGGCTACGGTCGGAATTGGACTGTCTTTAATCAGTTTACCCAGCTTCTCCGCTGTATCTACCCGTCCACCGGGAGTGTTAATATCCAGTAAAATCAGACCTGCTTTGGAATCTGCTGCTTCTGCAAATCCACGTTCCATAAATTTGCCTAGACCTTGCTCAATTTCCTGATCAACTGGTATAACAAACACAGCTCCACCTTTAGTTTGGGCCGCCGCTGATTCGGAATGAACTAAGGGTAACAGCAAAACGGATACCATAATCCACAACGTTAAAAAGATCAATTTGCGACTGGAGTGGTGATGTTCTCTATGCATTTCTCTCCCCCTTTCGATCTTTCTATGTTACAGCATACCAAACTTTGTTAGACAAACTATACAGTTTTCAGGATTTAATGTGAAATTATTGGGTATATTGCTAATCCTGACGGCTGTCAGATACTTTACGCACCCAACGGACATCACGTTTCACACAATTAATAATAGCGCTTACATAAAAGAATCTTCTCATCATTACATTCTATGGTAGGCATCGCATATATAGAAATAACACCCTCTGTAAACAGAGGGTGTTGTGTTTTCCTGTTTGTCGCAGGTTTATTGCAGAAATTGCTGAACCGCTTGGTTCACGAGCTTACCGTCAGCGCGGCCTTTTACCTTAGGCATCAAGGCCGTCATTACTTTCCCCATCTCGGCTTTCGAAGAAGCACCGGTTTCCTGGATGGTCTGCTGTACAATAACTTTAATTTCTTCCTCAGAAAGTTGTTCGGGAAGGTACTGAGCGATGATCTCTATTTCTGCTTTAGTGCTTGTCGCAAGTTCATCACGACCGGCTTTTTCAAATTCATGGAGGGCATCTTTTCGCTGTTTGATCTCACGACTCAGAATATCAAGCACTTCGTTGTCGTCCAAATCCCGTTTCAAATCTATTTCAAGATTTTTAATCGTAGAACGAACCATTCGAATGGTGGAGAGTTTGAACTTGTCCTTACTCTTCATTGCTTGCTTCATATCTTCGTTCAATCGTTCGCTCAAATTCATGATTGCTTAGATCCTCCTAGAACTTTCTCTTACGAGCAGCCTCGGACTTTTTCTTGCGCTTTACGCTTGGCTTTTCATAATGCTTGCGTTTCTTCACCTCAGCCAATACGCCATCCTTAGCAATGGAACGTTTAAAGCGACGAAGTGCAGCATCAATTGTCTCGTTTTTGCGAACTTTAGTTTCAGACACCAGTTTTCCCTCCCTCCGACCAGACCGTCCAAGAGCAATAACACGGTTCATCAAATTTTATTATAGGTGAAACGGAAACCAGGTGTCAACCTATAAGAAAAAATGAATACATAAAGGGCCATTTTTCTCCATTCACATCCGTATTACTGAAAAGACAAGCTCTGTCATTTTTTAAGAATGTGAGTCCGAAATACCTGTCAAGGCACCCAATTTGGCGCCGCCCAGTAAGTGATAATGCAGATGCCCCACCGCTTGTCCACTATCTGGGCCACAGTTGTTAATCAACCGATAGCCAGACTCGGCAATTCCTAACTTTTTCGCAACCTCAACCGCAACACGATGAATCTCCGCGATAAGAGGAAGATCCTCCTCTGTCACAGCGTTCATCGAAGGAATATATTTTTTTGGAATAATGAGCACGTGTACTGGCGCCGCAGGCTGGATGTCATGAAATGCGAGCACATTGTCGGTTTCCAACACCTTCTTGCTGGGGATGGTTCCATCCACAATTTTCAAAAACAGATCGTCCATTCAAAACCCTCCTTTGGCAGTGAGCCGATCATAAGCAAATAGACAAAAACAGCCCTTGCTCTCGGCATTCAAAGTTATGTATTTCCCACACTGAATAGAAACATATACAGCCATGTTTGGTTATACTTATGTTTCTTTATGTATCATAACGGAAAAAGGGTCTTAATACCAGTTTCCCTTACTAACTTCCTCTATAATAGCTTTCACCCCTGCATCAATTTGATCCAACTGCGCGCGCGAAATACTTATGCGCAAAAATTTCTCTTGTTCCCTATAGCCTGATAAATAAAAGCCTTTGCCAGCTACAACCTGGATGTTCCTCGCGGAAAGACACTGTACCAAGCGTTCCAAATTCACCGTCCGAGGCAGTTTAAACTGCATATAAACTCCTGAAGTTACAGCTGAAGTCTGAACGTATCCGGCCTGATTGTATCGTTCCACAGCCTTGTTAAGAGCACGAACGCGCTCCGAATACAGTTTATATATCGTGTGCTTGTGGCGTTCATACATTCCATTTTTAATATAAATATCAAGCGCCGCCTGAGACAAAATAGATGTGTCGACATATCTTTTATAAGTGTTAAACGTCTTCAATAGGACTTCTGGCAATACCGCAACTCCTAATCGCAAGCCGGGGAAAATGATTTTCGAGAAGCTTTTCAAATAAATAACATGGTGCGTCTGGTCGTATGCATAAATGGGATCAAAAAGATGATCGGCCCCCAAATCTGCCATATAGTCATCTTCTACGATGTACACATCATATTTGGCGGCTAAGGCAGCTATCGCTTTTCGCTCCTCTGTGTTGTAAGAGACTCCTAATGGATTATGATATCTTGACATGGTATAAAAAAACTTGATGCTCTCGTTCTTAAATTGATTCTCCAATTCGTGAAAATCCATACCTTCCGCTGTCCGGACGATGGTACTGACGGGTATGTTCTCTTCCTCCAGAAAACGCAAATATATATCGTAACTTGGCTGCTCGACCAAAACCTTTTCTTTGCCATTGGGAAACGGCATTTTAGCGAGTATCTCCAATGCCTGCTGAACACCCGAAGTAACGATAATCCGATCCATTTTTGCAAACACCTGAGTATCAGCCAAATGGGAAACCAACGTATGACGCAGTGTTTCCAGCCCTTGCGAATCGCCATAAGTGAACAGATGATATTTGTAGGTGTCAATAGCCTGATTCAAACAATGTTGGAAATCCAGATAAGGGAATACATTCAAATCCGGGGAGGCCGAAGCAAAATCAACGGAGTCTTGAATATGGCTATGGTGTAAATCGCCCGAATTTTCCACTACATAGTATCCACTTTGCGGTATGGAATAGATGGCGTGTTTCTTTTCAAGTTCAGCATATGCCCGCAGAATCGTGCTTTTGCTGCACCTGTATAATTCAGAAGCCTCACGGACCGACGGCAACTTGTAACCTGATTTATATTGTCCCTCGCGAATTTTAAGTTCTATATCCAATAAAATTGAAACGTATTTTTTCACAATATCCTCCCACCTGCTCTTTACATACTCATTACATGCTTATTCCGTCTTATGTTTCTTTACACGCTAGATATTACCATGGTTTATGAATAAACAGGATACCTCATTTCATTGAACTGTACTAATACAGTTTCAATCATTGAATCATATTCGGGATGTTTTACGTGAAAAAGAGGCTGTTTCTTCATAACGAAGAAGCAGCCTTGCATGGTGATAATGTATGGATGCGCCTTAAAGTCACTTGTACTGCACAAGAACTGTAGGCGGGAGAGAGCAGGAATTCACTATGTCTGACGACTAAGAAAATAGGATTAGTAATAAGGCAGCAAGCTAATCGCTGTCAACGCTGCAAGTGGCAGAATCAAACGATTAAAGCGACGGCGTCCGTATGGGAACCCATATGCATAAGCGGGTGCTGGATACGGGTACGGGTACGGATACGGATACGGAGGATAAGACGCATAGCCACCATAAGCACGGGAGCCGCAGCCACAATTATTAGGCGGATATGGGAGATTAACATTGACATTCTCCATTTCGTCTCCACCCATAGGAACGGCTAAGTATATCTTTTCATCATCCACATGCTCTACAATGCCGTCATACATTGTCCCGTCCTTCACCCATACGCATACATAACGATGCATATGCTTTTGACATAGTGTTTTAGCATCCGTCTGTTCCGGTGCTGTAACTTTTTCGGTTGTCATGCTTTTTTCCATGGTTGTTTCCTCCTAGGCTCTTGCATGTATACCGTATGTTATTCAAAAACGGGCTATTTGCTACATCAAATTGGGCGAATTCCGGCTTGCAAAAAAAAAAGAAGCACCCCGGGAGCTCTTGGCAGAGCCCCTCTGAACGGACGTATGATGGGAAGATTTCTTCCGCAGCATACGTCCGCCGGGGTGCTGTATGATTAACTTGTCGGCTTGGCTGTATTATAACAATAGTTTGAAACTGTATCTGTGACCTGTATCACATTGCTTCAAAAAGTTTCCATAACCACACGTGAGCCGCCTCCAGCCTGCTCTGCTGGCAGAACAACTAGCTTGCGCGGAAGACGGGCCCGTAGTTCAGGCACATGACTAATCACACCAACAGACAATTGATCATGGTGCAGCTTTTCCAGTGAGGTGATCACTGTGTCAAGCAGCTCAGGGTCCAACGTTCCAAAGCCTTCATCCAGAAAGAAAAATTGCAGAGGGTATTGGCCCCGCAATTGAATTTGAGCCGACAGCGCAAGCGCAAGCGACAAGGAGGTCAGGAACGTTTCGCCACCGGACAAGGTCGATACCGGACGTTTGACCCCACCGTTGGCATCGTCACTAATGACAAATCCACCGCTGGAATCTACCTCTAGCGCGTAACGCTGCTTGGTCAGAAAACGCAGGCGGCGTGAAGCCGACTGACTGACCTGCATGAGCTGCTCCTCGGCAATATATTCAACAAAGGCATTGCCGCGAAAAACAGACTGGAGCTTGGACATTTTTTCCGCTTCGCTACGCAAATGTATACGATTGGACTCCAGCTCCATCCAGCGGACATGTCGATGCTGCAAGTCCTCTAAATCACGCTCAGCCTTCGCGCGATTCTGAAGCGCCTCTTCGTCGCGTGCACGGCAATCACGTAGCTGTGCAGTGGCCGTTTCCCACTGTTCCTCTGTTACCGTTGCTCCATTCAGCTGCTCTTCGACATGTTTTAAGCGGGAAGACAGCTCTTTTTCCCGTTCTCGATGCAAACTCACTTCACGCTCATAGCGTGCGGCTTCTTCCGGTCCCAGGCAGCATTCCATGACCTCTGCTTCCGTAGCGAAGGAGGATGCTTCCAGACGGCTGCCCCAACGGGACTCTGCCATTTGCCGTCTTTCTTCTGCCGAGTCGGAGGCCTGCCGGGCAATCAGTGAAGCATGAACGGCTTGCTGCTTGCGTTCTTCCGCTTCGGTACGGCGGCGTGCCGCGGCTTCGGCTCCGTTTTTCAGTCCCAGCAGTCGCAAGGTCGCTTCTTCCAGCAATGAAGCCGCTTGGCCATCTCCAACCCATTTTCGGAGCTGTGCTAACTTTTCACGAAGCGAATCATCTTTGCTTTGGAGCCCTGTACGGCGGGCAATAATGATTTTGTCCTCCTCGATGATACTCTGCTGTATCTGTTGAACACGCGCCGCCTTTCCTTCGAGGAAGGTCACACTCGTCTCCAGCCGGGACCGCAGTTCTTCCGCACGCCCGTCGCGCTCCTGCATGGCACGGTAACGCTCCGCAGCTTCGCTCGGAGCGACATCCGTTAGCTGCGCCGCCCATTCGGCGCGCAGCCCCTCGCTGCGCGTGGTGCACGCCTCGCGCTTACTGCGTGCCTGCGTCAGCGCTGCTGCTGCTGCCTCCTGCTCGGCGGCAGCACGGATACGCCGCTGCTGTCCGGCGGCGTCTGCCTCGCGCAGCGCCTGTGCCTCGGCAGGCAGCGTATGCGCACGTGCGGCTAGCTCTGCCGCAGCACGCTCCAGCGCCGTGCAGCGCTCCGCCCAAGCGGCGGCACCGCGCGGCTCTGCTGGCGCTGCCGCAGGCGTGAAAGGCTCGCCCGTGGCGGCAGCGCCGCTGTCTGCGGTGGCGGGCTGGGCCAGCAAGCTGCGCTGCTCGTGCAACTGCTGGCGCAGTGTGAGGCGCAGCTCCTGCAAACCAAGCCGCAGGCGGTGCAGCTCATCTGGCGCAGCGGCATCCGCGCTATGCGCCGCGACGACGGCAGGCGCGGGGTGATGCAACGAGCCGCACACTGCGCACGGCTCGCCTTCGCGCAACTCGGCAGCGAGATGCTGAGCAAGACGGCCCAGCTCCTCGGCACGGAGCTCGTGGCGCAGTTGCTCTTCCTCGGAGGCCAGTGACGACATATCGACGGTGATCTCTGCCTCCAACGTCAGCAATGCCTCAATGCCATCAGCTGCCTGTGCAGCAAGGGCAGAACGCCGTGCCTCTGTCTCCTGTGTCTCCTGGTCCGTCAGCTGTAAACGTTCGTCAGCTTGCACAAGCCGATTCTCCTGAGCGGTGTACTCCAGTTCAGCTTCACGCAATTGCTCATTCGCGACTTCCAGCTGTTGCAGCCGTTGCACAGCCTCTTGCAGCATACGCCGCTCATCTGCCCGCACTTCATTTTGCTTTAGCTCCTGTTGAAGCTCTTGCTGTCGCTTCAAGCCTCGCGTCTGTAGCTCTTGTTCCTTTGCGAGTCCTTCTGCATGTTCAGCAAGGGTTTGTTCGCTTTGCACAAGCTCGGCCGCCAGACGTTCCCGTTCGGTCCGCAACGCTTCCGTATCACGCTCCAGTTGAAGCGCCTGCTCTAGTTGGTCGATCCGAAGCAATAGCTTCGGTTCTTCGGCACTGAGTGCTTGCCGGGCCTGCTCATCTGCTTGCGTAGACACAAGCGCAGCCTCCTGCGCGGTAGCGGCCAGGACTTCCATTTCTTCGGCAGTCTTTTGCCGTTTTTCCGCTTCAGCAATGGCTTCCTTCCAATCCGTCAGCGCAGGCAGCAATGCCTCGGCTGCAGTTGCTTGTCGAAGCTTGCGCTCCAGCAAAGCAATGCCCGGCTCCTGTGCTGCCAACTGCTCCAGCTCGTTCGATCTTTGGCTGAGCTCGATGACCAGCTCACGGGTTTTGTTTAGCGCCTCCGATTCACGTGAGACACGCTCTAGCTCGCGACGCGAAGCTTCTGCATTGGCAATCGCCTCTTTGAGACGCAACTCTACATGTTCAAGCGCTTCAGCACTCGCATCCCCCAGCCCTTGCTGCTCCGCCTCTAACGCTTTCAGTGCGCTATCGTTATCTTTCACACGACGGCTTAGCTTCTGTGCAAGTTGATCTCCGTACTTCTCCAGATGGAATAAACGCTGTAGCATCTGTCTACGTTCACTGCCTTTTAAGGACAAGAATTCCGCAAACTTTCCCTGCGGCAATACAACAGCTCGTGTAAAATCGTCCATTTTCAGGCCGATATACTCCTCTACACAGCGCGTCACATCCTGCACCTTATCGGCAAGCACTTCCTCGCCATCCTCTGTTAACGCAATAAAACGGCTAAGCGTATTATTAACCGATACGCCTCCAGCACGTTTGAAACGTCGTTCTACACGGTAACGACGAGGCCCTTGAGCTGACATTAATTCAAACGTAAACGCAACAGACAACGTATCCTCAGCATGATTCATAATGCCTTGTGTACCATTCACTGCCCGCTCCACTTTACCGTACATAGCCAACGTAATGGCATCCAGCAGCGTTGATTTTCCACTACCCGTTGGGCCAAAAATTCCAAACAGTCCAGTTTCGGTCAAATCGTCAAAGCGAATTTCCTGTGACTCCCGGTAGCTTTGCAACCCCGCCAGTTTTAGAAGGATTGGTTTCATGCGTCATCCTCCTCAGCGTGCTCTCTTGCATCATCCTGTTCCACCAGTTCCAGAAACAACTGCACTAATCCGTCATCTGGCTGTGCTCCACCTGTCTGCCGCTGATAGAATGCCCGGAACAACTCATGCACTGGCAGTTCTGATCGTTGGTGCTCCAGCTGTGCGGCAGCCATTTCTGGATACATTGGGCGAATATGAATGATGCCTTCACGGCTTTTGCGCAGCCGCTGAATATCTCCCATCGACATCGCTTCATCCAGCGTAATTTCCAGATCAATAAAGGCATCGGCATCCAGTCCTTCGTCCAGCCAGCGATATACTTCCTCCAGACCTCCCCGTGCACGCCACCTCACTAATGGGCGTCCACTGGTAATATACAGTTCCTCGACCTGAGCAGGCTTGCCAGCAACCACGTCAATTAACGTAACCGATTTGGCTTGTCCGGCTTCGGAAAAGCTATAAGCCAGCGGCGAGCCACTGTAACGCATCAGCCCGTCTCCCTTCACATATTGGGGACGATGCAAATGTCCTAGAGCCGTATACTGTGCCCCAATGCTCAAAGCAGACGGATCTACGGTATACGCCCCCCCGACCTGAATCGGACGTTCCGAGTCCGATTCCAGCCCGCCGAGCACATAAATATGGCTCATCGACAAATTAACGGTGTCAGGCCGAAATGCTGTACCCAGCTGTGACATCAGCAAGCCCACACGGCGGCTGTATGCCTCGCGCAATACTGTTTCATCTCCGTCTTCAGACAATAGCTCGTTCAGACGAGACTCGGAGGGATATGGCAAGGCTGCAATGCATGCCATTTCACCCGTTCGCGGTGTATGAACGCGTACCGCTTCCCCATGGGGCAGTCCCAGCAATGTAATTCCGCGCCCGCTCACCAGCGGTGTGACCGAGGATACCCTTTCCGGCTGATCATGATTGCCCGCAATGACGACTAGTGGTCTTCCTCCAGCCGTAAGACGGGCAGACGTTTCATAAAACAATTGCTCGGCTGCGGCCGATGGATTGACTGAGTCGTATACGTCTCCAGCCATCATAATCAAATCGGCCTGCTGATCGTCAGCCATTTTCGCCAATTCTTCCAAAAACGCCTCCTGCTCCTTTAAACGGCTGCGTCCTTCCAACGTGCGGCCCAAATGCCAATCACCTGTATGCAAAATCCGCATGCTATTCCTCCTCTCCCTATCTATATAACTACAGCCGTACACTCTCTCCAGCTTCTAAAAAATACAGCCACTTCTCAGCAACCTTTTTGCCTGTAATCTCTTCGATCACACGGGCATACAGCTCCAATTGAAATCGATATTGGTCTGTTAAATGGGACAGTGTACGATATTCAGATATCCGATCTGTTTTATAATCCACCAGCACGAGTCCTTCGGGAGTTTCAAATAGACAGTCAATAATCCCGTTCATCAGCACTTTATCTCCGTCCTGCCCACCTTCCGAATCTGTTTCTTGTCCTGGTGACATTGATGGTAAGCTGTGGTTCCAGTAATCGGTTGCCCGCATGGTATAAGTAAACGGAAGCTCTCTTTGAACATGGGATGCCCCCAGCATTCTGCTCCCCAGCTCACTAGTGAAAAAGCGTAATATTTTATCCGTCTCTAGCGCTTTTACATGAACATCCAGTAACATACGCTGATTGAGCAAACGAGCCTTGGTTTCCTCAATAACTTCGGCGCTCATCCCCCCATCTAGTGGCAAATGCAGCATCAACGTATGATAGACTGTTCCTCGTTCCGTTGGAGTCAGACGCTGATTCCCCATAAACTTAGGTCTGCGCAAGTGTAATTGACTTCCCCCAGTGTGAGAATCCTCCCAATCCTCCGGTAACTCTGCTAGTAGGGAGGTAGATAGATTCAGCCAATCGTCCGAACCCATCTCCTGCATTTCCAGCCATCTTTTCATCTCAGTAACCGATGTATTGGCTGCCGTCTTGCCAGCCCGTTCATACGGATAAATCCAGGAAAGAGCAGCTTCAATATCCGTTTCACTCTCTTCGTTCAAGTCGATTAGCTCCGCATTTCTCAGTGCTTCTGTCTTCTTTTGGCGCTCTTCTCCCGACACCTCTTCCTCATGATCTGAGTTCACACGAGAGCCGGAAAGTGTTTCCGAGGCCACGATTTTAAATAACCAGTCTGTTCCCGGCATATGTTCCAGCCTGTGATAGTACCCATCCTGATCACCTGCGGCTTCCCTCAACAAAGTAGCAGAAGGATGCCGAATCAAAGCGGGACCTACCCAGTCCAGATAGCTGCGGCCTGCCGCCAGCATATAGTCTGGTAAGACAATTTCCGTATGTTCTTTGGCACGTGCCCAACCCGCTGCGCGCGAAGCGAGATCCTTCACGGTTCCGGTCATAATCAGCTTTTCGCGCGGACGTGTAAGCGCCACGTATAACACCCGCATTTCCTCAGCCAATAGCTCCAGCTGTGAGCGTCGGCGGATCGCTAAATTAGGCAGCGTAGGGTAGCTGACACGATTTTGTTCCTCCACATATTTAGGACCAAAGCCCAACTCCTTGTGCATAAGAAACGGCGCATTGAGATCCTGTTGATTGAACATTTTTGCTGTCCCGGCAATAAACACGATAGGGAATTCAAGTCCTTTACTTTTATGAATGGTCATAATGCGAACAGCCTGATCGGGTTCAGTCCCTCCGCTAATTGATCCTAAATCACCGCCTCGCTCCCGTAGACGGGAAATGAAGGTCAGAAATCGGAACAATCCTCGGTTGGACGTAGAAGTCTCATACTGTCTCGCTCGGTCATATAGCGCCCGCAAATTGCTTTGACGCTGTGAGCCGCCAGGCAGTCCACCGACCCAATCCAGATATCCTGTTTCCTCCAGCACATTCCAAATCAATGCACTTAAGCTACCTTGTCTGGCTTCCTGCCGCCAGGCTTCCAAATTACGCAAAAATGAACGTAGTCGGGCAGACAACGTATTCCCGTCATTTCTATTACCAAAGTCAGATGAAGATAAAGAGTCCTCTGGGAAAATATCCAACTCCATGATCTCAGCTGAAATCCCTTTTTCGCTTTCTTCCAGTGGGTCAGCCTCAGCCGCCGCCAGCAATGCGCCATAAAACAATCCATCCGGCTTCTCCAACCGAATTTGTGCCAGTTCATCTTCGGTCAAGCCGACAATCGGCGAACGAAGCACTGATGCAAGCGGGATATCCTGCTGCGGATTATCAATAATGTGCAGCAGAGACAACATTACCTCAACTTCCGTTGCTTTAAAAAAGCCTGTCGTCTGCTCCCCGGAGGCCGGAATGCCCTCAAGCCGCAGTTCCTCCACAATTAGGGGGGCCCACACGCTTGCGGAACGAAGCAAAATGACGATATCACCGTAGACTGCCGGACGCATCGCTTTTAATCCTCTGTCGTAAATCAACAGTGGTTGTCCAGTGTCTCCGGTCAGTTCTTTAATCCGTTGCGCGATCGCACGAGCCTCTAACTGTGCCGTTTCTAACTCCACAAGCTCAGCCAGCTCACTTTCCTGTAAAGCAGATTCGTCCCCCGTTTCGGACAGCTCCGAAGCCTCAGAAAGACCATGTCCACCCTTATCAACTAACAGCAGCTCAGGTGCGTATACAGATGCGGCGTCTTGATCCGACTGGTCGGGATAGGATGCGCCGTGTACCAGCCATGCTCGTTCATCGTACTCAATTTCCGCCACATCCACACTCATAATCTGGCGGAACACCAAATTGACCGCATCGACAACTTCCTCCCGACTGCGGAAATTACGCGCCAGATCAATTAATAAGCCATCTTCCTGCTCCTGCATGCCGTACCGTTGATACTTATTCAAAAACAGACCCGGCTCCGCCAGCCGAAACCGATAAATACTCTGTTTCACGTCGCCCACCATAAAACGGTTACCCGGTTCCTCCCGTGATACCAGCCTGACGATATCTTCCTGTACGGTATTCGTATCCTGATACTCATCCAGCAGCACCTCGTCAAATTGCGCCTTATATTCGAGCGCAGCGTCGGAAGGTAGTAGCTTGTACGGAGTAGAATCGGGATGTCGTAATATTTTCAGACAATAATGTTCCAAATCCCCGAAGTCCACCAACCCTTTTGACTGCTTGTGTTGTTGAAATCGTTCCCCGAATACAATCACGGTTTCTATCAATTCGTCCATCAGCGGAGCCGCGGCGTGCAGCTCCTCCCAATAGGCTTCTGCTCTCCTGCCAAACAGGGAAGCCTTCATATCTGTAATCATTTTTTTGGCTGCTTCACGCAGCGTTTTAACCCGTTCCTGCAATGCAGGCTCGGTCTGATCTTTTTTGACGGGCTTGAGCTTACCGAAGGAAGCTGTCTGAAAATGATCATATAGAGATGCCCACGGCTGTGTCTCCAGCTCCTGTAACAATCCCTTCACCATCGCCGCATCCTCTTGCAGCGTCACGGCATAAGGTGCAGGACCGCCGGGCTGCATAGCTGTTTCATGCGCCTGTTCCAGCAAGCTCGCTGCTCCGCGCAATGAAAGTGCAGCATCCGCCAAAATGCTGCGAACCCAGGGAGTCTCTCCCAAAGCGGCTACATCCTGTACACGAAATGCTGCCGCTGTCTCCCGCAGCCAATGTTCTGGCCACGGATGACTTTGAGAAAAATCATACAGCCGCTGAACAAGCACGTACATTGCATCATCGGTGCGTTCTCCACTGAACCAGTCGACCAGTCTGCGGAATGTACTGCCTTCATCATGAGCCTCATATTTCTCCTCAAACAGTTCTTCTAGAAGCTCCTGACGCAGCAATTCTGTCTCATGCTCATTCATAATCCGAAAACCGGGATCAAGGGGAATGGCCTGATAATGCCTGCGGATGACCTCCATACAAAATGAGTGAAGCGTCGTAATCGAGGCCCGATTCAGCAACGATAGCTGGCGGCGTACATGCTCACTTTCCGGTTCCTGCTCCAGTACACGTTCCAACGCTTCGCGTATCCGTTGACGCATTTCGGCGGCGGCAGCCTTCGTAAAGGTCGCTACCAGTAACCGATCCACACTGAAGCCGAGCTGGGGATCGACGATTTTACGAATAATACGCTCTACGAGCACCGCTGTTTTACCAGACCCTGCCGCTGCCGCGACCAGCATGTTGTTACCAGATTCCGAAATTGCACGCCACTGGTCATCGCTCCACATACTGCCTTCCGGCTTCGGCATGCCTTTAGTGTTTGACGTGCCTATCATTGGTCCATTCCTCCTTTCCCTTCCTGTGTATGACCCAGCAGATTCCAGATCTGATCCTTACCGGGTTTACCCCATTGATTGTAGCCACTACCGTCCAGACTGTCGTCAAATTGACAAACAGGCTTAAAAGAACAGAAGGTACAAGCCGTCTCTTGCTGGATACGATAAGGTTCAATGGCCACATCGCCCTCTGTCATCCGTGTGCCAATCGTCCGAATATTATGACGTACCGAAGCTAGCAGGCTGTCCCACTGTTCCGGCGAAGCAACCGAAGCACTGCTATAAAAACTGCCGTCTGCTTTTACCGCAACAGGTAAAATAGAGGAATATCCCTTGTCCAATGCTGTATCCATTTGCCCAACTACATCCCGATCCGCGAGCAATAATCCCTTCATCTTAAAACGTTTTAAAAGCTCCTGACGGGCCTGTTCTGCGCTAAGACCGTTAGGCGACTGCAACATCGGATTGTGGACGTGAAAATACAGTGTACCCGCTGGATAAGCTGTCTCGCCCAACCATTCCTCCGCCGCATTCAGCAGCACATCCAGGTAGGTGAGCATCTGCAAGGACAGGCCATAGTACACTTCATGCAGCTTGAGATCCTTTTGGCTAGATTTGTAATCGATGACACGCAAAAGTAACCCCTTTTCTCCCTCTGCCACATCTACACGGTCAATCCGTCCGACAATTTCCATCACAACGCCGTTATCTAACCGGAAGCTTAACGGAGGAAGCTGCTGACCCGGCCCAAAGTCCAACTCCAGCCCAATCGGCTCAAAGCTACCTCTTCGCGCATGTTCACCTAAAATCAACGAGGCACGGCTCACGATGTCTTTCAATTTACGCAAAATGTAGCCATACCGCTTGGAACTCATTAAAATCTCGCCTTGCAGACGAGGAGCCAAACGCTCCACTGTACTTTCCGCCTCTTGGCGGCATTCCTCCGTGCTGAGACTGCCCCAGCTGACATTGCGTTTACGCAAATTGATCGCCATCTCTCCAAGCGCTGCATGGAATAATTGTCCGATATCCGGGGCCTTCAGGCGATACATTTGACGTTCCTTCAAACGAAGACCGTGAGAGGCAAAGTGCGAAAATGGACATGCCACAAAACGTTCCATACGAGATACGCTGGTACGCAGCTTGCTGCCGTACAGACGGCGGCTCGTTTCCTTCTGCATTTCGGCATGGTTCTCGTAAAAAAGTGAGGTCAACAGCTGACGCAGCTTGTCCTTCTCACGCCCTTGCTGGCTTGCGTACCAGTTATATACCTCCCACCAAGGGGATAAAATGTCACCGCCACGCCGCCAATGCCGTAATTGCGCAATGAGCTGCGGTAAAGCCTCGGACGGATGAGAAGCATACTCCCATTGCGTCGTCCAAGCATCCCCAGGCAAAGGGTATCCAGCCAGTGGACGCTCGTCCAGACTAGGAAACAGGTGCCGCACATGTCGTACTAACTCAGACGGCAGCAACGACTTCCCTTCTTCATCAGTCACTGCATAGCTCATCCACAGGCTTTTACCGGCTGAAGTAAGGGCCGTATAAGCGAGAAAACGTTCGTCCAACAGACGTCTTGTCATATCCGGCGCCAGCTCTACGCCTCGTTCGTTTAATGCCGTACGCTCCTGCTCATTCAGCACACCGTCCTCATGGAACACAGCCGGCATCACACCTTCGTTCATACCTAGTACAAAGGCATGTTGAATACCGGACACACGTGTACGGTCCGTGTTTCCGACTAGAACCTGATCCAGAGCTGGCGGAACAAGTCCCATACGGAACTCAGCCAATCCCGTTTCCAGCACACCCGCAAACAAAGAGGTATCCAGCCTCTCATCACCCATCATTTCGACAATTTGATCCAGTAGTTCAAGCACCGCATCCCATACTTGACGATGCTCCTTCGCCTGCTCAGGTTTTCCTGCTTCCTCTGCCTGATGAATGAAGGCGTCCAGCTTGTGGCCGATTTCTGCATCCTCCAGTAACAGATATACCGCTTCACACTTCTCAAGTGCAGTTCGTGCCTTGCCGACACGTTTCTCAAACGCACGTAAAGGCGTCACGATCACATCCCGGCACAGTTCCATCAAATCCAACGTTTCATCCCGTTGACGGCTCCGTTCCTGCTCCTCCAGCTCCAGTGACAAGCTGGGCACAGCCTGCCACGGGCGACCGTCTGTCCAACGGCTGCCTTGTATTCCGCAGGCTAGTACATAGTTTTCCAAACGGTCCATCTCCTCACGACTTACCCGACCATCCAGCGGCAGGAGAAGGTCTGTTTTGACCGCACGGAATACATCCTCATATCGCCAACGACGCTGCACGATATCCAGCGAAGCCCGAATCAATTCCACTAAGGGATGATGCAAAACACTTCTCCGCTGATCCAGAAATACTGGAACCTCATATTGTTTGAATATCGGTTCCACCCATGGCTCATAATCTTCAATATGACGTACAAACAGGGCCATCTCCCGATAACGAGCGCCCTCATCTCGGGCCAGACGACGCATTTCGCGTACAGCCCCTTCCAGCTCTGCACGGCGATTAGCCGCAGTGTACAGTTTTATGCCTTCCGGCTGTTCTTCTGTCCACTGCTCTCGTAGCTGCTGCAGCCGCATCCATTGTTCCTGATTCCGTAACCCTGTACGATGTTCAAAGTTAGCCTCCAAATACGCCAACGCCGGACGCTCCTTAAATCTCGGCAGCGGATCAGGGCGCAGTAATTGTGTCTGCGTCTCTATCATCAGCTCGTCTGCCATTCCTTTGAGCTTTACATACGTAGCCGCTGAGGGATGAAACAAATCCAGCTCATGCGGAAGCTGTCCGCTCTCGTAGCTGCGGTTGCAAGTCAGCGCCACCGTCAACGAAGAAGCGTGCAGCATAAGCTGCTCCACCACCTTGTATTCATGTGGTGTAAACCTGCGGTAGCCATCCATCCAAATATCTGCCCCACGCACAAGGGAAGACTCAGCAATCTGTTCTGCCAGCATGCGCAGCGTATCTTCACCGTCAATATATTTAAGCGTCAGCTCTCGTTCAAAATCCTCATAGATTAGACTGATATCTTTGAGCTTGCCGCGCAAAATCGGAGTTGACTCTCCAGCAGCGTTCATTCGCTCCAGTTGCTCCGGTACAGACCGAGTATCATTTCCATACTGCTTTAGCTCCGTAAACAATGTATTCAACCGATCCACAAAGCCGAGCTGGTCTCCCGAATCCTTAAACAAACTCAGTTCATCCTTGCGACGACGAATAATTTTATATAAAAGCATCTTCTTGCCTTCTTCCGTTACAGGCACCAGTGCTGAACCCCCGGTTTCCTGCATAACTAAATAGGCAAGACGATGAAATCCCATCACTTGGGCGCGCACCGACCCCTGAATACCGTTTCCGGATTCTGTAAGTAACGCATGCTCAGAAGCAAATGACGATTGCTCCGGTACAAGTAACAGCATAGGCTTACCTAGCGGCTCCTCGCGTAACATAGACGTCATTTCATTGCGGATTAACGTACTTTTACCACTCCCAGAGCGGCCAATCAACAAGCGAACCGACATGATGCGGCCTCCTTTCCAACGAACAACATTCTATTAAACAGTATAGCATATCAGGCAAGGGAGAAAAGAACGTACGTTTGCCATGTTGTAGCAATTCTTCCTCCCTCTAAAAAAACAAATCAGTCCCGCAGATTGGCTTGGTGCATGCCTTCTCTACAGGACTGATTTATACCTAAACGAGTCTATTTTACCTATTTAATCACCAAAAAGGCGATTGACTTTGACCTTGTATGAAACCTACAGCTGTGTCCGGCTGCGCACCTCAAAGATGGCGAATTTCAAGTAATGGCCTTCCTCCACACCCAAAATTTGAGGATGGTCTTTACCAGCCGCTCTCCAGTCTACCAGACGAAGGATTTTGCCGGCATCTGCCGCCGCTTCCTTAATGGTATCTAAAAACAACTCTGGCCGCATATGGAACGAGCAGCTCGCAGTCACCAGATAGCCGCCCTCATTAACCAGCTTCATCCCGTGCAGGTTGATATCTTTATATCCACGTGTAGCTCCTTTGACAGCGTTCTTCGTTTTGGCAAAGGCTGGCGGATCAAGAATGACCACGTCAAAGGTGCGTCCGCCACCTGCTGTCAGCGGCTTGGATGTATCTCCTTTGCCCCCGGCTCGTGCATTGCGTTCCTCTACACCTTTCACTTGATTGCGCAAATATTGAAAAGCATCGTCGACGACAAACTCAACGCGTTCCTCAAAACCGTTCAGCTTGACATTATCCCGCGCACTTTCAATCGCATGCTCTGAAATATCAAGACAAGTTACTTTTTTAGCACCATGTTTACATGCATTGAGCGTAAAGCTTCCCGTGTGCGAAAAACATTCCAATACGGTTGCGCCATCCCAGAATGGGAATTCAACAACCTTACCACTTTTATTCACTGGCTTCATGACCGTTGTGCCCGCATCCCCTGAGTCTGCAGCTACTTCTTGTAGCGTAATTCCACTACGTGCTCCCCAACCTGTCATCAACGGTGCTATGGCCGCACGATTTTCACGCTGGTCAAAGAAATAACCCGTCTTCTGGCCCTCTACGATATCAACCTTGATTTGCAGGCCATTTTCCGTCACTACCACATGACGCGGGCAATCACCGTACAAAGGACCCTTCGTTTGTTCCAATCCTTCCAGCTCACGGATGGATACATCACTTCGCTCATATATACCAACAGGACCCACTACTTCAACGAGCGCATCCCTGATTTCTTCCCTGCGCCGATCCATGCCAAGCGTTAACAACTGCACGACTAACACATCACCAAATCGATCTACAATCAGTCCAGGCAAAAAATCAGCCTCGCCGTACACCAACCGATAAGCGTTTCCCCCGGTCACAAAACGTTCGCGGTGCTCCAGACATTTGCGAAAGCGTTGGGCAAAAAAGTTTTGATCCATTGCTTCCAGCGGCTCGTAGGACATCACACGCACTGTAATTTGTGAAGCTGGATTATAGTAACCTGTCGCCAAATAACGCCCCTGATGGTTAACGATACTGACCAAATCGCCTGCCTCTGGGTCCCCTTCGATCTTGGCTATTTCGTTTTTAAACACCCAAGGGTGTGCGTGCTCCAGCCTTTTTTTACGGCTGCGTTCTAATATTACTGAAGGCAAAATCCTTCACTCCCATTCTTGGATTACTCAAAGTCCTTAATATCGTTCCGTAAAAAAGAGCTCAGCCATGCTTGTCATGGCTGTCCCCGACAGATCATAGGCTGTTACATAAGTATTTTTACCTAGAAAAGGGGGCTATGCCCGTGTTTATACATGTTATACTCCCACTGTGCGGCGGGCTGTTTATTTTTTTGGGCGGGATGAAGCTGATGGAAGCAGCCCTCCGGCATTTAGCCGGCCCCTTCCTCACCCGCTGGCTGAACCGCGCCACAGTTTCCCCTTGGCGGGGCATGCTGTTCAGCTCAGGCATTACGGCCCTGCTGCAAAGCAGCACCGCCGTAACGGTGCTGACGATCGGACTGGTTAACGCCGGGCTGTTGACCTACGGCCGCACGCTCGGCATCATTCTCGGCACCAATATCGGCACCTGCCTGACCACCGAGCTGATGGGGCTCCAGCTTGGCATGCTGGCTGTTCCGCTGCTCTGCGGCTCATTGCTATGCTGGAGCACTGCCGTCCTGTGGGGTGAAGCTGTCCCCAATCGCCAGTATGCGTCCGCCGGAGCTTCACCCGGCTCCAATGGGCTTAGCCGTCCGCAGGCTGTACAATATATCAGCCTCGTCTTTGCTGGATTTTCGCTGATTCTGGCAGGTATCCGCGTGATGCAAACGGTCGGCCCCTGGATTGAGCAGGCCGGACTATTCCGCTGGTTTCTTGATCACGCTGCGGCCAACATGTGGTGGGCCTTCGCTGCTGGAGCCTGTCTGACCGCGCTGGTTCACAGTAGCGCAGCCGTCATTGGCATGGCGATTAGCCTTGCCGCTGCGGGAGCCTTGCCAGCCGATGTGGGGATCGCCATCGTCATCGGCTCCAATGTAGGCACCTGCGTAACCGCCCTCATTGCCGCTGTTGGCGGCAGCGTGTCCGGCAAATTTGTAGCCTGGTCCCACGTGCTGCTGAACGTAGGCGGAGCCTTGCTCTTTATGCCGTTGATCCCTGGTCTGGAGATGGCCGCTGCCTGGATATCTACCGAGCCCGGAGCCAAGGTAGCCCATGCCCAAACTCTGTTTAACGTTATTAGCTCTCTGCTGGTCTTGCCTCTCTGCTATCTACCTGTGTGGACGCGTTTAGAGGATCGTATATCTCCCCACAGAATCAAACATTAATTCCTAGCATGGACAGCGCCTTGCTTAAAATGACATCATTATTGTCATATCCACCCTGGCGCTGGAGACGCCATGCTTCCTCAGGCGTATGCCACGCAACTCCTTTAATTTCTTCGATCTGTGCCTGTAAATCCCCATCCAGTGCCTCTACGAGATAATAATGTACTTCTTTATCTACTTCCCCAAATTCTGGATGCTGATACGTATAAGCAATCATATCTACATGCTGGATAATCCGCCCGTTCAACCCTGTTTCCTCGCGAATTTCACGTAAAGCCGTCTGTTCGATTGTTTCTCCCAACTCCATTTTCCCTTTAGCCAAGGATACCTTGCCATATCGGTCAGTAATGAGCTGAATTTCAAGCTGCTCCCCCTGTTTGCGAAACACAACGCCGCCTGCGGAAATTTCCTTTTTTGCTGCCATCCTGCAATCTCCCTTCCTTGCGCAACAAGGATTCCGTCCTCTCTGTAAGGAAAGGCGAAATCCTTGTTTGCCATCTCTATTGCCTGTTCAGGCTTTTTTTGTTCTTACAGAGCTGTTTGCAGCCCATTCTCTAGTACGCGGACCAATTGGCCTTCACTTTCATTAATGCCTGCCTTCGTCAGCTTCACGCGGCATACCTTGCCAACCAGATCCTCAGTACCTTCAAACGCCAGTTGAATATAATTGTCACTATATCCATGGAGTATGCCGCTATCTTCGGTCCCTTTCGGCGCAACTTCCGGAATGACCTCCAGCACCTGACCTACAAACTTCTCAGCATACGCCAGTTGCATCTGCTCTGACAGTTGTATCAGCTCATGCACTCGTGCATTTTTCACGTCTTCGTCCACCTGATCCTCCATACGCGCCGCAGGAGTTCCACTGCGCTTGGAGTACGGGAACACGTGCATTTCCGAAAAACCAATTTTTTTCATCAGCTCATAGCCATTGCGGAACATTTCATCCGTCTCCCCAGGGAATCCGACAATCACGTCCGTTGTAATCGCTACATCTGGCATTGCTTTGCGAATCATAAGCATTTTGTTATAAAACTCTTCTGTCGTGTACTTGCGACGCATCCGTTTCAATACAGTGTCATCCCCCGCCTGAAGCGGTATGTGAAAATGACGAACCAGCTTGGTAGAACGGTTCAGCACATCAAGCATTTTTTCATCAATCTGGCTGGCTTCAATCGAACTGATACGGATACGCTCCAGCCCTTCCACCTTCTCCAGATCCCACAGCAGATCAGATAGGTCATAATTATCCATGTCATCACCATAACCGCCAGTATGGATACCTGTGAGTACAATTTCCTTGTAGCCTGCGTGTACCAGTTGGCGCGCCTGTGCAATAATGCTCGCAGCGTCACGACTGCGGGATAGACCCCGCGACCACGGAATGATGCAGAAGGTACAGAAGTTATTGCACCCATCCTGAATTTTCAAAAAGGCCCGAGTATGATTAGCAAAATCAGGCACATCCATTTCCTCAAATACACGCGTTTTCATAATATTGCGCACGGCGTTCACCGGTTGACGCGTCCCTTGAATTTCCTGCACGAACGGAATGATTTTGTCCCGATCTTGAGTCCCGATAACGAGATCAACGCCAGGAATATCCATAATTTCGGCAGGAGAAGTCTGGGCGTAACAGCCCGTCACTGCCACAATGGCATCTGGATTCCGGCGAATCGCGCGGCGAATGATCTGACGACTCTTTTTATCACCGGTATTCGTAACGGTACATGTATTGATAAGATAGACATCAGCAGTCTGCTCATCAAAGTCCACCTGTTCATAACCTTCATTTTTAAACAGCTGCCAGATCGCTTCTGTATCATAAAAGTTTACCTTACAGCCCAATGTGTAAAATGCCACTGACGGCATATTAAACCCCTCCCATTTCTCCTGTCTCATATAAAATGCATGCCAATGCAGCCATTCCTGCGGTCTCCGCACGCAAAATACGTCTTCCCAGTCCTGTAGACTGTGCCCCGGCCTGCTCGGCCTCCAGGCTTTCCGCTTCAGTAAAGCCGCCTTCCGGGCCTACCACCAGCAGAACACGCGGCATGTCCGTCGACGCCCATTGTCCTGCCAAAGGCTGGATTACATCCCGTAGCTGTTTACCCTGCTCTTTTTCATAACAATAACATATCAAATCATACCCAGCAAAAGAAGCCAGAAGTTCTTTCCACGTCATGGGCGCGCTAATTTCTGGAATCCGGTTACGGTGGCTTTGTTCAGCCGCTTCCTTTACAATCTTGCGCCAACGCTCCAGTCGCTTGCCTTCTTTTTTGGCATCATACTGCACGACCGTACGCTCGGACAAAAACGGTACAAACCCGGTTGCTCCGATTTCTGTACATTTTTGCATCACCGTCTCCATCTTGTCTCCTTTAGGAAGACTCTGAGCGATAGTGACCTGCACATGCGGTTCAGAGGTCATCTTCAGCGGCTCAATAATCGTCGCCGTAACATGATCCTGCTCAATCGTATCCAATGCAACCAGCGCTTCCCTAGATATCCCGTCACTAACTATAATTTTGTCACCACTACGGCCCCGCATGACTTTAGCGATATGTCGCGCGTCCTCACCCGCAACAATCACGTGATCTTCTAGAAATTGCTCTGCCGGAATAAAATAACGCTGCATTCTCTCTCACACCTATTCCTGGATTTTGCAAAATCCTCATTCTAAAAATAACTGTTATCCACTAACGTTCCGTACAAAATCCGAATAAATCACCAAGCAACATCATATCATCTTTTGCGCCTGTATGACCAGTCTGTTCCCTCTTCCATTCAGGTTATACCTACCTATTCTCGTAAAAAAAGGAGCCCTTAGGCTCCAAACAATCCAGTGATATAAAAAGAGAACTGCAAAAACTGTATATAAATCATCTGGGCCAGCGTGTAAAGAGGTTCAATTGTTACAGCTCGAACCTGCGGAATGACCAGGATAAGCAGAAAAATAAAGATCGACCACTGTTCAAATTGCTGAAGTTTACGGCGTACAGGAGTGGGGGCCACATCTTCCACAATCCGGTATCCATCCAGTGGAGGCAGTGGGATCAAATTAAAGATAAACAAAAATAGATTTAAATTGATCAGAGCATTGATAAACAAATAGATTGCTTGAGCTACCCGTTGGTTCTCCATCCCCGGCAATACTTGAAAATGAAGGAGCACGGCATAGATCAAAGTAGTAACAAATGCAAGCAGCAGATTGCTCAGCGGACCCGCAGCCGATACGATAATGCCCATGAGGCGCGGACGGCTAAAATTGTCACGATTAACCGGAACTGGCTTGGCCCAGCCAAAGCCTCCGATCAACAGCAGCAGCGTACCCAGTAGGTCAATATGCACTGCCGGATTTAAAGTCACGCGCCCAAGTAGCTTGGCCGTAGGGTCACCAAATTTATTGGCATAATACGCATGTGCAAACTCATGAACCGTGAACGATATGATCACAGCCAGTAAATAAAAGGGAAGAACATTTAAATTTACACGAAAAATATTTTGTAAAAAATCCATACTTACCTCTTTCTCGCCACAAACGCCAGCCAATCTTCATCCCGGCTTATTTCGGCAATCTCAAAGCCAGCTGCTTTCAAAGCAGTTTCGACAACCTCTTCTTTGTTCTTCCAAATCCCTGAAGCAATATAAATACCACCTGGTTCCAGGGCTTTATATACATCATCAATGAACAGCAGAATAATCTCTGCCAATATATTAGCTACCACTAGCTTGACCGGTAACTGGATACCCAGTGTTGGATCGCTTGCATTAAGCACGGATAGCAAATCACTTTCTTTAATGGTAATGCGTTCCTCCAGTCCGTTCAAACGCGTATTTTCCCGCGCACTGGATACTGCCACCGGGTCCAAATCCAAGGCAAGTACATGCTTCGCTCCCAGCTTTACAGCTCCAATGGCCAAAATACCGGAACCCGTGCCGACATCAATAACTTCTTCTCCACCCTTAATCACAGACTCCAGCGTTCTCAGACAAAGGGATGTCGTAGGATGCGTTCCGGTCCCAAAGGCCATACCAGGGTCCAGCTCAATGATTTTTTCCTCTTCACTCGCAGGCTCATAGTCTTCCCAAGTGGGTTTAATCGTCAGACGGTCCGACACACGCAAAGGCTTGAAATATTGCTTCCAAGCATTTGCCCAGTCATCCTCATCAACTGTTTTCAGCTCATACTGAACCTCACCAGGATCAATATCGAAAGTTCTCAATTCTTCGACGCGCGGCTCAATCTGCGAACGAATACGATCCATGTCCACTTCTTCGGCAAAATAGCCTTTGATGATCGCTTGTCCTTCAGGTATGTCGTTCAAAGGCCGATCATACCACTGTCCATAGGACGTATCCCGCGGCTTGTTGAGCGAACCGGATTCTTCAATGGAAACCCCTCCTGCACCTGCTTCGTGCAGAAAATTCGAAATCATTTCGATGGCTTCTTCGGTTGTATGTATTGTAATTTCATTCCACAACATGGTTTTCATTTCCTCCTCATTTCACATGCATACATTACATTGTACTATATACATGCACAGGAGTTCAAAAAAGCTAATATTATCGAAGTTCAAAATATTTTTTGTAGAGCTTGTATATATTGTCCACTCTTTTAGTCCAAGCACCCTTAACTCTAGTACATACAATACAATATACTAGAAAAGGAGTGATTTAGTATGGCAAAGACGGTGTTAGATTATAATGCCAGTGTTATTACACCTATCACTAATGGTATAAATCTTCCTGTTCCGATTTCTCCAGCCGGACTTGGAATTGCTACGACGTCTGTATTTATTGATCCTGCTATTTCTGGAGCTGTCAACAACCGAGTAGAGTTAAAAGCCTCGATTGGACTACGTTTTGTCGGTGCCGGCAACATTAGAGTGCTTGTACGGATTTGGAGAGCCGGCAAGGAAATTTATTACGGACTGGAATCCAATGTCTTCGATAACAATATTATTCTTAATGTCGAAACGGTAGACGTTGCGCCTCTGGGCGTGCAAAACTACCAACTGATTATTGAAAATCAAACGCCTGCGACTACTGCTTTCGTCGCCGGTCCTCTTGTTTTTAGTGCAACAGCATACAGCGGATAATGAATAGAAAGAGGAAAGAACACAAATAAGACGGGCTATCCCACAAATCATCCTTATTAATGGAGATAACCCGTCTTATTAAATTCTACTCATTGTCGATTATGATACGCTGCTGACGACGGTCAGCTACTTCGCTACGCCGGATCGCTTCTAGATCCTCAGCATCTGCCTGATCTGCCGAGAACTCTACATCTTCATTTTTAGCAGATTGCATGCGTTTGATTTTCTCCGTTTTGGTCAGCACTTTATCAAACCGTTTGTTTTTGGACATCGGTCACTACTCCTTCCAAACTTTTCACAGCATTCCACCCGCTTGTTCCACGATGGACATCGCCTGATGATGAATGGATTCATCCACCACAGCAGTCAACAAAATATCACGGCCCGTCGGTCCGCCCTGTCCTCCATCACTCATGCCACTGGCGGACGGATCAGCTGCAGCCAGTATTGCTGGAGTTGCATCTGTAAAGTCCACGCCCTGTGTCAGTGAGGACAAGCTGCTAATCTGTCCTGAAAATACAGGCAATCCGGCGTTGCCAGTAGACTGCCGCGGATACCGGCTAAATCGGTCTATCGACACATCGGCTACCCGGAGAGCTTCCAGTTTTCTAGCGGCTCCCTGTGCTTCCTCAGGACTTTTGAAATACGCCAAAATATTTTTTTCGCCCATCTCAAAATCTCCCTGTGTAGTATTGAGCGCAACTGCTCTTCAAGAGCATAGAGCGTTACGCTTTGTTATATCCTGCTCATTGGCACGATTTTATATTCCCTACGAAGGCTAGACGGATCAGGCGGTATCGAGAACAGCAGGCCAAGACTGTGAACCATAGTTTGTGAAGAATATAACTTTTACGGGTGTAAAGTAGCAGCCGGAGCTTCACCTGACTTGGCCACTCCTGTCTCCCATGCAGCACGAATGACAGCATCCCGTACCTTTTGAACCACCTTCGGATTAAAAACATTCGGTATGATATAAGTTTCACTTAGCTCCTCAGGACAGATCGCATCAGCGATAGCAAGTCCGGCAGCTAGTTTCATTTCCTCATTAATCGTCGTAGCATGGCAATCTAGAGCACCCCGGAAAATTCCCGGGAAGCATAGCACATTGTTAATTTGATTTGGAAAATCGGAGCGGCCAGTAGCAAGCACACGTACATGAGGTGCGGCTACAGCCGGATCAATTTCCGGCTTCGGATTCGCCATGGCGAACACGATAGGATCAGTTGCCATGCTCTGTATATCCTCCACAGTCAGTATATTCGGGCCTGACACACCGATGAATACATCAGCTCCCACAATCACATCGGATAAACTTCCACTTAAATTGTGCGGATTAGTCATGTTCGCATACTCTGTCCAATGCGGGTTACTGTACTCCACGTCACGATGAATAGCTCCCTGTCGATCAACGCCAATCAGATTGCGTACACCTGCCTTAAGCAGCATACGGGAGCAGGCCATACCCGCCGCACCGATCCCTGCAAATACAACTTTGACATCCTCCATTTTTTTGCCACATACCTTTAATGCATTGACCAGACCCGCTAATACAACGACTGCCGTACCATGCTGATCATCATGAAATACTGGAATGTCCAGTTCCTGCTTCAACCGTCTCTCGATTTCAAAACAGCGTGGCGAAGATATATCTTCCAAATTAATGCCGCCAAAGGCAGGAGCAATCATTTTGACAATTTGAACAATTTCATCAGCGTCCTTCGTGTCGAGACAGATCGGGAAGGCGTCAACACCTGCAAATTGTTTGAACAACACTGCTTTACCCTCCATCACAGGCATAGCGGCCTCCGGTCCGATATCTCCTAATCCAAGTACCGCAGTTCCGTCTGATACGACTGCTACTGTATTCTTTTTGATTGTTAATTGATACGCTTTGGCTGGGTCATTGGCGATTTCCATACAGATTTCAGCTACACCCGGCGTATAAACTTTGGACAGCCCCTCCATCGTTTCAATTGGCTTCTTTGGTAAGGTCTCCATTTTGCCACCTGCGTGTAATTCTCTAATTTCATCTATTAAACTGCTCATATTTTTCTCCGTCCTTCCATGTCTCTATTTGGAATGAATCTTAGTCCTGTGTATAAAACTCATCAGCTCCATAATTGGAGTAACAAAGTTGCTAAAATGACCGTGCCTGCCCCTCCAATACGTGTTGCAATTTGCGCAAAAGGCATCAGTTCCATCCGATTGGACGCAGACAGAATGGCTACATCTCCCGTGCCCCCTAATCCACCGCGACAGCTAGTCACTAAAGCAGCTTCTACGGGATACATGTGAATCCATTTTCCTGTGAAGTATCCGGTAACAATCAATGCAACTACAACAGATGCGCAGGTGATGGCATAAGGAACCGTTAAAATCCCAACTACACTATCCAAAGGTACATACAAAATACCCAATCCCACCATCAAGGGCCACGTCAGACTTGCCGTTATACATTTGTACAAGTGAAAAGCTCCCTGCTCCAATGTGTTCGGCATGATCTGAATACACTTAATTAATGCCGCCGCCAGAATCATGAGGATCGGGCCTGGAATATGGAGATACGGCTCCAGCAACTTACCCACAATAAAGAAAGTGCAAGCTAACAGCAGACCTCCTCCCATCAATGGAAAAGAAATCGATTGCTCCAAACTTGCCGGAGCTAACTTATCTGCATCTTTCTCCAGTTTCAATAACCTCCCGTTACCTGAAGTTTTCGGATTTTTCTCTGCTAATCTCTTCAGAACACCCGCACCTATGATTGCAACAATGTTCCCGATAATTGCAGCCGGGATAAACTGGGATACGAATACTGCGGAATCCTTGCCCAGCACCAATCCATACGAAATGGACAACGGTAAAATGCCTTCCCCAATCCCACCGGAGATAATCGGAATGATGATGAAAAAAAATGTATGATAGGCGCTATAGCCAAAAGCCATCCCCACCACCATCCCCACGGCAACAGCTGCAATAGATCCTATAATAATGGGGGCAAAAATTTTGACAATTCCGTTCATCAGCATTTTCCGATCCATGCCAAGAATACTTCCCGTTACTAGACATGCGATGTAGAAGTAAAGAAAATTCGAGGTTTTCATAAGCGTGTGTACAGCACCCATCGCAGATGGACTGAACATATTCCAAAATACCATTAACGATGGAACCATAAGAGATAAAATGGCCGGCCCGCCAATATGCTTAAGCAACGGAAGTTTGGCCCCTAGATCACTGAGAAGTATACCTAAAATCATGATGACGGCAAACCCGCCCAACAGATCGTTCGGAAGTCTTTCAGTAATTGCAGCTGCATAAACAATTAGCGCGATCACGGCATAGAGTGGAAGAGGAATAACCCCCACCTTTACCCTACCCAGCATTCTGATGCCATCTACAAAATTTTTACTCCATCTTTGCCCCTTTTGAATGACAGGCTGATTCGTAGCATTTTCCATAAATCTCCCTCCATAAAGTGAAGAATGATGATCATGTTTCCATTCTACACCTTGGAAAACGCTTTATTTGGTTTTAAAACTAATCATTCACTTTTGTAATTAAAGTAATCAGAAAGAAGATTTAAATAAAACTATTCATGATGCCTTCTGCCTGTGGCAATATTCGGTATTGGTAAACAGGACGCCCTATGGTACCGTATATGGTTTCCATGGAAAGAGCCTCAATCTCTGTCATAAAAGCCAGGTACTTGCGCATAGACACCCTGGATATCCCTGCACTTTCCGCAATATCCTCGGTGGAAAATAGCACCTTATTATGCCGCTGGATACAATTCCATATCATAGACAGCGTGGATTTAGTTATGCCTTTGGGCAACCGTGCCAAGTCTTTAGTCAAGCTTTTATGATAAATCAGTCGGTCCAGTTCTTCCTGCGAAAGTAGGCTGCGCTCACGCACGATGCTAATGTGCTCTCGGTACCCCGTGAGGGCCTCCAAAAAACGGTTAAAGTGGAACGGCTTAATCAAGTAATCCACCGCGCCGAAGTTCATCGCTTTTTTGACACTGTTCATGTCACTTGCAGCCGAGATGACAATGACATCTATATTTACACCTGTCTCCCGTATGAATGACAGTAAATCGAGGCCATTGCTTTCCTGCATATACACATCTAGCAATATCAAATCAATGGCTTGTTCAGCTATATATTTCTTAGCCTCTTCCACAGAAGAAGCCCAACCCCCACATCGAAAACCTTCCACCTGCTCCATATATTTGCGGTTAAATTCCGCAACCATCGGATCATCTTCTACAATCAGGACATTAATCATGTTCATCATTCCCCGCTATAATGTATGGAATCGTAATCTGAAAACAGCACCCTTGCTCGGCTGGGATCAACTTTATGCTTCCCTGTAATCTTTTCACACTTTGCGTCACCAGATAAAGACCCATCCCTCGTGACTCTCCCTTGGTCGAAAAACCTTTTTCAAATATAGCCTTCACAAGCCCTTCCGGTATACCCGGACCATTATCGCACATGATACAGGTCAGATAGCCGTTCTTCTGGCTTTCCTCATAATAAAGTGAAAGGGTAATCCGTTTGTGCTCCAAAGATTCCATCGCCTCCACCGCATTATCAAACAGATTGCCAAGAATAGTAATCAGTTCATGCGTCGTCTGAGTTTGACTGGATTCGGGCAAGTAACTACCTGGAGTCAGTTCAAAAATCACCCCTACTTCTCTGGCCCGGCTTAATTTCCCCAACACAAACCCTGCCATAACTGGGTCCCTGATCTGCCGGGTGATGGAGCCAATTTCCACTTGATGATGCTCGACGGCATCCATAATGTAATGCTCCAGTTTATCGTACATTCCCAAGTGTACCATCCCCATAATGACATGCAGCTTGTTCATAAATTCATGAGCCTGCGCACGTAGTGCTTCCGTGTACAGGGACACTCCTGTCAAACGTTCCGCAAGCTGGTTCATCTCCGTTTTATCCCGAAAGGTTACAATTGCTCCCACAATTTCCCCTTTGACCCGTATCGGAACACTGGTGGTCAGCAAGGTTATTCCACCCAGCTCCATTTCCTCATCCATCTGTGGAGTACTCGCTTCCAAGACCTCTTGCAATCGAAAAGCGGATAAATAAACGGTAATCTCCTGTCCGGAGAATGAGAAATCTTCAATCCCCGCTTGCCTAAGCAGACGTATCGCTTCTGCATTCATCAGCATGACGCGACCGAATTCATCTACCGCAATAACCCCTTCCTTGATGGATTGCAACATAGCGCTGCGTTCCTCCAGCAAGCGTGCGATTTCCGGCGGCTCCAGTCCGACTAGCATATTTTTGATTTTACGAGCCAGCACAACCGCACCTCCAGTACCAATCAACATTCCAGTGCCAATGGCGATAGCAATAAGACGGTTGTTGCCTTCCTGAGCCATCTGTACATCTTGCATGGATATACCAACAACAATCGCCCCTACCTGTTTCCCCGTTAAACTGAACACGGGGGAAAAGGCTCGCATGGACAAGCCCAATGTTCCCTTCGCAACGGACACGCTCTCATGGCCATGAAGTGCAGTATACTCGTCTCCGCCGACAAAGGCTTTGCCGATCATCCTAGCATCCGGGTGCGTTTTACGAATTCCCTTCATATCCATAGCCACGATAAACTGGATGTGATTTGCTGCTGAAACCCTCTTCACATACTCCTGCATAGAAGGAGACGAACCCGTCCCTTGCAATTGCTCGACAATAAGCGGCGTATGGGCGAGTGTACGCGCGATGGACATTGCCTTTTCTTCCAGTCCCTTCTCAGTTTCATGTTCCACTCTCTCAGCAAATAACAGGGTTACAGGCAGAAGCACAAGTGCCATAACTAGACATACTAGCAGTGTAATTAGGCCTCTGAGCTTTAATAGTGGTTTACCCCGACGTAGCTTGAGCTGTACATTTCCGATGGAACTCACCCCTTTCTACTTGATATTAAGTCTCAACAGTTCAACATGCCTATACAAAAATGGTTATGTATGTGTTTACGTGAATATAAAAAAAGGAACTATCCCGCAATTGCGGAATAGTTTCCTTTGATTCATGGTTGAAGCTCCGCGATTCCTAATTGGGCTTAGTCGCCTCGGAAGGCGCGCTTCACACGGTCAAAAAAAGACTGCTCATTCTCATGTGTCTGCTCTCCGCTAAGCGAAGAGAATTGACGCAGCAAATCCTTTTGTTCTTCACTCAGCTTACTAGGCGTTACCACAACGACCTTAATATGCTGGTCACCCTGACCTACGCCACGCAGTTTTGGCACACCTTTTCCTTTAAGACGGAAGTAAGTACCTGTTTGCGTACCTGCTGGAACTTTCAGCTTCACTTTCTCGGTCAACGTTGGGATCTCGACTTCATCTCCCAATGCTGCCTGTGAGAACGTCAGCGGAATTTCACAGTAGATATCGTCTCCCTCACGCTCAAAGAAGTCGTGCGATTTCACACGGAACACGACGTACAAGTCACCTGCCGGTCCTCCGTTGACACCGCCTTCGCCTTCACCGTTAATACGCATTTGTGCGCCGTCATCTACACCCGCTGGAATGCGGATATGAATTTTACGTTGCTTGCGTACCCGACCCGAACCGCTACAAGTCGTACATTTTTCTTTAATGATTTTACCGGAACCGCCGCAATTGGAGCAGGCGCGTCGATTAACCATGCGACCAAACGGTGTATTCTGCACCACTTCTTCCTGTCCGCTGCCGTGGCAGACGGAGCAGGTTTGTGGTTGAGTACCCGCTTTGGCTCCCGTACCGTGACACGTATCACATGTTTCCGTACGTTCAATATGAATGTCGGTTTCTTTACCGAACACCGCTTCCTTGAATTCAATCGTCATCGTATATTGAAGATCGTTCCCACGCTGCGGTGCATTCGGATCACGTCGACCATTGCCGCCGCCACCAAAGAACATATCAAAAATATCGCCAAACCCGCCACCGAAGTCGGCGCCACCACCGAAGCCGCCTCCCATGCCCTGGTTCGGGTCTACATGACCATACTGATCGTATCTTGCCCGCTTCTGACCATCGCTGAGAACATCGTAAGCTTCTTTCACTTCTTTAAATTTAGTTTCCGCGTCCGCAGCCTTGTTCACGTCCGGATGATACTGACGCGCAAGCTTACGGTAAGCCTTTTTGACTTCTTCATCCGAAGCGCCCTTCGCGACGCCCAGCACCTCATAATAATCACGCTTATCAGCCAATGTTCCACCCCCATGCCTACAACGTGTCTGCACTACATATAAAAGGAAAGCCAAAGGCACGGGATGACCCGGCTTTGACCTTCCCATCATTTCAAGGCAGTACAACCCGTAATATGCTTATTTATCTTGGAAATAACTGTTACCCTTCGGCTAATTGTTATTTATCAAGGCAGCTACGCTGCAATTACTATTCAGTATATCATAACGCATCGGTGTACCGTAAAGCTACCACTACCCGATCCGTAGCTTAGTCTTTCTTCTGGTCTTCGTCAACAACTTCATAGTCCGCGTCAACCACATTGTCGCGGCCTTTGCTGTCTGCTGCGCCATCTTGAGCTTGTTGAGCCTGTGCTTCTTGAGCAGCTTGCTCATATAGCTTCACAGACAATTGCTGAACGATTTCAGTCAGTTCTTCAGTAGCTTTTTTGATGTCTTCCAGGTTGTCGGTTTCCAGCGTTTTTTGCAGATTTTCTTTAGCTGCATTTGCTTTTTCGACTTCGCCTGCATCCGCTTTTTCGCCCAGATCTTTAATCGTTTTGTCTACAGAGTAGATCAGTTGATCCGCAGCATTTTTCGCTTCTACCAAATCTTTGCGTTTTTTATCTTCTTCCGCATGCAACTCGGCATCCTTCATCATACGTTCTACTTCCTCGTCGCTCAAGCCGCTGGAAGATGTGATCGTAATTTTTTGGCTTTTGCCTGTGCCTTTATCTGTAGCGGATACGTTCACGATACCGTTCGCATCCAGATCAAAGGTAACTTCGATTTGTGGTACACCACGTGGTGCTGGAGGGATATCTCCCAATTGGAAACGACCCAGTGTTTTGTTGCCTGCTGCCATTTCACGTTCACCTTGCAACACGTGAATTTCTACGCTAGGCTGATTGTCGGCATATGTCGAGAATACCTGCGATTTGCTCGTAGGGATCGTCGTGTTACGATCAATCATTTTAGTAAACACGCCACCTGCGGTTTCAATACCGAGGGACAGTGGAGTTACGTCAAGGAGAACGACGTCTTTCACATCACCAGTCAGTACACCCGCTTGAACTGCCGCGCCCAAAGCTACCACTTCATCAGGGTTTACGCCTTTGTGTGGCTCTTTACCTGTCAGCTTTTTGATTGCTTCTTGTACAGCCGGAATACGTGTGGAACCGCCGACCAGAACGATTTTGTCGATGTCGCTGGCACTCATGCCTGCATCTTTCATTGCTTGACGAGTAGGTCCCAATGTACGTTCTACCAGACCTTCAGACAATTCTTCAAATTTCGCACGAGTCAGGTTCAACTCCAAATGCTGTGGAACGCCATCAGCTACTGTGATAAACGGCAAAGAAATCGTCGTTGTCAGTACGCCGGACAGTTCTTTTTTCGCTTTTTCCGCTGCATCTTTCAGACGTTGTACAGCAGCTTTATCTTTGCTCAGGTCGATGCCTTGATCTTTTTTGAACTCATTTACGAGGTAATCAATAATCACTTGGTCAAAGTCATCGCCACCCAGCTTGTTATCGCCGCTTGTTGCTTTAACTTCGAAGAAACCGTCGCCCAGTTCCAGAATGGATACGTCGAATGTACCGCCACCCAAGTCATACACGAGAATCGTTTGGTCTTCGGATTTTTCCATACCATATGCCAATGCAGCTGCTGTTGGCTCGTTGACAATCCGCAGAACTTCCAGACCGGCAATTTTACCTGCATCCTTGGTTGCTTGACGTTGACCGTCATTGAAGTAAGCTGGAACAGTAATAACAGCTTGAGTAACCGTTTGTCCCAGGTAAGCTTCAGCATCGGATTTCAGCTTTTGCAAAATCATAGCGGAAATTTCCTGTGCGGAATATTCCTTGCCGTCAATGCTTTCTTTATGGTTTGTACCCATGTGACGTTTGATGGACATGATTGTACGATCCGGGTTCGTAATTGCTTGGCGTTTTGCCGTTTCCCCTACAGTACGTTCTCCATCTTTTTTGAAACCAACAACGGAAGGGGTTGTGCGTGCGCCTTCCGGATTTGGAATAACGACCGCTTCGCCGCCCTCCATAACAGCCACACAAGAGTTGGTTGTACCTAAGTCAATACCGATTACTTTGCTCATCGGACAATTCCTCCTTCTGTATATACGAGGCCCGCAGGCCAGAATGGTTGAATCAAAATGATGTATTTCTAATGTATATTGAAAAAGCTACATGCTCACTTTTACCATCGCTGGACGAAGCACCTTGTCCTTCAGCATGTATCCTTTTTGTACCTCTTCAACGACGATGCCTTCCTCATGCTCTTCGCTCTCCACCTGCATAATAGCCTGATGGAAATCCGGATTAAACGGTTGTCCCACCGAATTCATGGCCGTTACACCCTCTGCCTGAAGCACACTCTCAAACTGGCGGAAAATCATTTCCACGCCTTTGCTGAATGACTCAGACTCCGCTCCTTGCGGTGCTGTTGCCAGCGCACGCTCGAAGTTATCCAAAACAGGCACCAACTCGGTAACCAGCTTCATAGATGCATATTTGGCAAGGTCTTCTTTTTCTTTCAGCGTACGACGGCGAAAATTATCAAAATCCGCCTGAGCGCGTAAAAACCGCTGTTGATGCTCTTCCGCCTGTGCGCGAAGCTTAGTCAGCTCTGTTTCGCTTTCTTGGTCTTCCAGTGCTGCCGCTTCATTAACCGGCTCTTCCTGCTGGCTCGTTTCGGCGGCTTCCTCTGTGCTTACATTTTGTTGTTTTTCTTCTTGGAACGCTTGTTCTTCCTTCAAAATGTTTCACCTCCTTCAAGTCATAACTACCTTTACAAAAACACGCAACAATGCACCCGCGCAGGATACAAACCGTATCCCGGCGCGGAACATGTAGTACCGCAACCTATGCGGTCTTGTTCTATTTAAACCGTTGCGTTAGCATTGCGGTCAAATCCTTAGACAGGATACCCAAAATATTAATAACTCTCGCATATTCCATCCGTGTCGGACCCAGTATGCCTATAGTGCCCAACGCTTCTCCATCTACTGCATACGTAGCAGTAATCAGGCTGCAATTGGCAAACGCCTCATGATCATTTTCAGTGCCGATGCGGACTTGAATTTCAGGTGCCCCGGCAACAGGTGTCATTAGTTTAAGCAGCGTTGGTGTTTCCTCCAGCAGATCGAGAATATGTTTAACCTTTTCTACATCTTTAAATTCAGGTTGATTGAGCATGTTCGTCGCACCGCTCAAATACAAGCGCTGATCCGATTCATTATCCAGTGCTTTATCCAGCACCTTCATAGCGTCCTCAAAATGAGACACATGCTTCTCCATCTCCTGACCAAGTGCGGTGTAAAGGCGCGATTTAAGCTGATAAATCGGCACACCGACCAGCTTGCTGTTCAGTAAATTCACAACCTTCTCCATCTCGGAAATCGAAATTCCCGGTGGAATATCTACCGTTTTATTCTCCACCTGACCGGTATTGGTCACGATTATCGCCACAGCCGTCGTTTCGTTGAGCGGCAGCAGCTGAAAATGACGCAATGAAGTATGAAAAACCTCCGGCCCAAGCAGGATGGAAGTATAATTGGTCATATGGGACAAAATGCCTGACGCATGCTGGATCACTTGCTCCATTACATTCAGCTTTTCGGCGTAAAAGGCTTTCAGTTCCCGCATTTCCATAGGCTTCAGCGTATTCAGTGGCACCAGATGGTCCACATAATAACGATAACCTTTATGAGACGGGATGCGTCCCGCTGAAGTATGGGGTTGCTCCAGATAGCCCTGTTCCTCCAAATCCGACATTTCATTACGGATCGTGGCCGGGCTGAATCCGACATCCTGCCTTTTGGATATGCTGCGGGAACCCACTGGCTCAGCCGAACGAATGTAGTCATCAATAATCGCATTCAGAATGAGTCTCTGACGTTCGGTTAACAAGCGAATCCCCCCTTGTTGTTTATCCATAATAGCATGATTGTTAAATGGAATCATTAGCACTCGTTCGCGATGAGTGCTAACCGTTAATACAAAAATACCAAACCGACCTGATCATTGTCAAGTCAGTTCAGTATTTTCAATAAACAAGATTTATCACAACAGTTTAGTTTACTGGAATGAATCCACAACGTTTACACTTTTTCACGAAAAATCTCAATATCCAGCGTATAAAAACCGTATTTATGTATAGTGACACAGAAAATAGAAAAATTCGAGACTATGTCTCCATACCATTATAGCTTCTTTGTCCTTGAGGAGGAATTAAATTTGAGAACTAATCGCCGCAATCTTTTATACGCATCGATCGCACTTTTACCTACAATTTGTATGTTTCAGATTTTAATTGAGTTGTTTCCGTATACAGGACTAGGAAGAATAGTTGCTTTGCCATTGGTTTTCATCCTGAATGCAGCCCTTATTATTTCAGTCATCCATCTAATTCGTAAATTAAGCCCCCTGTGTTGTGCCTTAATCTTGGTTCCTACAATACTTTTAAGCATATGGAATACCATTTTGTTTTAACCTCAAGAATTCAGTCCAAGTATTCCCAAGCAAATAAAATACAGTATATCGGCAATACAACATTACGATGATTTAACACTAGCCGATTGGGAAGGATATACATATAGTCCAAGCAGAAGCGGAGCGTCTGAAAGATATGTTGTCGCCTTGTATAAATATAAACACCGAGTTCCATTAGACGGCACTTCATACTTTTATAATGATACTGATTATCATAAGGACCATCCCATAAGAAGCCTGAATGGAATACCTTCCGAACTGGAGCCTCATCATCAATTCATTTGGTGGTTGCTCAAAGCATATGAGAAATGAACCAGGATTAAACAATGTAGGCTGTATAACAAACGCACGATTATGGCCTGATGAAAAAAGAACTGACCTCATTATTGACAGGTCAGTTCAGTACTTTCAACACTGCGATTTCATCACAATTGTTTTGTTTACTACAGTGAATGCAGTCGGTCCATACCTTTTCAGGGAAAATCTCTTTACTTACTACATCAAAACCGTTTTTTATAAAAAAGGAGACCTCGTAGGTCAATGCCATAATTTTAGGAATACGTTGCCGCCGTGCTTCTATAATAAGGCCCTCCACGAGCTTGGAGCCAATACCCATACCTTTATGTCCCTCAGAGATGCCAAGGGAGCGAATCTCTACCAGATCAGCGCCCAATTTGCATAAAGAACCACAACCAACAACTTCGCCGTCCACCTCTGCAACAATAAATAGCTCCAGTTGGCGCGTAAGCACTTCCCTCGAACGTGGCAGCATAATCCCCCGCTCTGCATAGCCGCTAATCATTTGATATAAAGGCTCCACATCCTCAGGAACCGCACTTCTGCACAATACATCTTTACACACTGAAGCCATCTTGCTCTCCTCCTGCCGCTTGCCGCATATAATGAATAAATATACAACATCACGCATAGAATCGCAATACTCCATTTACCCTGCTGTGACAGAATAGTGTTATAAAATGATTGTCCCAGCTTACGAAGTTGAAACGTACTGTATTGAAGCCTACGACTTACGACTTATGAATTTACCGTGATTGAACCGATGAACTCTGCAAATACATCATTTCCGAATAAAATGCCGCGTTCACTCAAACGATAACCGTCCTCAATTGATTCGATTAACCCCGCATTGAGCATTTTTCCGAGAGGAGCAGTAAACGTATCCTCCAATGCCTGACCGAATTGAGCTTCAAAGCGGGACTTGGATACGCCCTCTAGCATTCTCAAACCGACCATAAGAAAATCCTCCATGGCTTCCGCCGCCGGCACCTCAAAGCTATCCAGACGTGGTAAGCCATTACGACTAGCCTCCACATAAGGGTTAATGCCTTTAATGTTCATATGACGCTCTCTGCCAACATATCCATGTGCCCCAGCGCCGAGACCGTAATAGTCCTCATTTCGCCAATAGGTCATGTTGTGCTTGCTCCCCAAGCCTGGTTTTGCGAAATTACTAATCTCATACTGCTCATACCCCGCTTCTTTCATGCGACGCATGAGGAGTAAATACATTTCCAGTTCGTCATCCTCATGTGGAAGTGGCAGCTGATTTTTCTGGTACAGCGTATGGAAGAGTGTGTTTTCTTCAACCTTCAAGCTGTAGATAGAGTAATGAGGAAGCTCCAGCTCTAGCGCTC
This sequence comes from Paenibacillus sp. FSL P2-0322, assembly GCF_037975315.1. Taxonomy (NCBI): domain Bacteria; kingdom Bacillati; phylum Bacillota; class Bacilli; order Caryophanales; family Paenibacillaceae; genus Paenibacillus; species Paenibacillus sp. FSL P2-0322. Next base: position 4,096,577 of record NZ_CP150243.1, read on the forward strand.
TACTGACGCTTTCATGCAGCATCTCCACCGTTTGGTTCGGCAAACCGAACATCAGGTCAATCGACAGGTTGTCCAAGCCAACCTTACGGGCGTTTTCCAAACTGCGATATACGTCATCTGTACTGTGAATACGACCTATGCCTGTGAGTAGCTCATTCTGAAAAGCCTGTACACCAAAGCTGAGTCGATTGACGCCGCCTTCTTTCATCACAGAGAGTTTTTCAAAATCAGTGGTGCCTGGATTGGCTTCCATGGAAAACTCAATATCTTCCGCCCAATTTGGGAAATAGGTTCGGACGCTCTTCAGGAAATATTCCATTTCTTTCGGGTTTAGGGTAGTTGGTGTTCCGCCCCCGACAAAAATGGTTTTAATCTCTCCTGGCGGGTGAAGCTTGACTGTATGTTCCATCTCCCGTTCCAGTGCATACAGATATTCCATAACAGGTTGATCCTTGAGCACATAAGAGTTGAAATCACAGTAAAAGCATTTATTCGTGCAAAAAGGTATATGCAGGTAAACCGCTTGAGGCGCGGATGAATGTTCATGTTTTTGTATGGATGCGGTCATACCGATCCTCCTTGTCAATTCAGTGTGTGGTGATTGAAAAAAATGGCGAAGAGGGGGGAGAACGCTCCGTGGATGGATCATTCTTCCGATCGCTGTTACCCCCGGATTTTTTCTTTGTAAATAAACTTAATAGGGTAAAATCCGGGGATAAAGGCGAACGCTAACGCTTCTTCAGAACGATTCCATCCACTCTGCTGCTGCCCACCACCATCGGTCATTTTTTGTGATGTAGGTGTTGCAGTAAGAGTAAAGTATCTTTAGAAATACGCTAAAGATACTGTTGTTATACTATTTTTGCAACTGAGATAACAAATACTCCATCTCTGGATAGCTTGCTCAAATAAATAACGTCCATTCTCCATGCACGGCAAATGCCCCATGAAAGAATGGACGAATACTTCAAGCAGCTTTACTCATCTATTTTCAGTACCGCCATAAATGCTTCCTGTGGTACTTCTACGTTACCGACCTGCTTCATACGCTTCTTGCCCTCTTTTTGCTTTTCAAGCAGCTTCCGTTTACGGGAAATATCGCCGCCGTAGCATTTGGCCAAGACGTTTTTACGCATCGCCTTAACGGTTTCACGCGCCACGACCTTTGTTCCCACAGATGCCTGGATTGGCACCTCGAACATTTGACGCGGGATTAGCTCGCGCAGCTTCTCACAGATAATACGTCCGCGATGATAAGCCCGATCTCTATGCACGATGAACGACAGCGCATCGACCTGCTCGCCATTCAACAAGATATCCATTTTCACCAGGTTGGACTGGCGATAGCCTGAAATCTCATAATCAAAGGAAGCATAACCTTTGGTACTTGATTTAAGCTGATCGAAGAAATCATATACGATTTCAGACAGCGGAATTTGATACGTAATGGTTACCCGTGTCGTATCCAAGTATTCCATATTTACGTACTCACCACGTTTGGTTTGACAAAGCTCCATCACCGTACCTACGTAATCATTAGGGACGATAATACCTGCTCTTACATAGGGCTCTTCCACATGTTCAATCCGTCCGATTTCCGGATAATTCGATGGGTTGTCGATCTGGATTGTTTCCCCATTCGTCAACTTAATACGGTAAATAACGCTTGGTGCCGTTGTAATCAGTGGAATGTTAAATTCACGTTCAATCCGTTCCTGAATAACGTCCATATGAAGCAGACCAAGGAATCCACAACGGAAGCCAAAACCCAACGCGCTTGATGTTTCTGGCTCAAAGCTGAGCGAAGCATCGTTCAGTTGTAGCTTTTCAAGCGCCTCACGCAGATCGTTATACTCCGATGTTTCGATTGGATACAGACCGCAATATACCATCGGATTAATTTTCCGATAGCCTGGCATCGGTTCTAATGTTGGATTTTTTGCATCTGTCACCGTATCCCCGACACGCGTATCACCCACATGCTTGATACCAGCAACGATAAAACCAACATCACCGATGTTCAGCTCGTCCACGATGCTCATACGTGGCATGAAAGCACCAACTTCAATAACCTCAAACGTTTTGTCAGTTGCCATCATTTTAATTTTGGAACCTGCCTTGATGCTACCATCTACGACGCGGACATACACAATAACGCCTTTATATGGATCATAATGCGAATCGAAAATAAGCGCCTTCAGCGGATTATTCGGATTCCCTTGCGGAGCAGGTACGCTTCTGACCACCTGTTCCAAAATTTCCTTGATACCGATTCCAGCTTTGGCCGATGCGTGGACAGTCTCGCTCGTATCCAAGCCGATAACATCCTCGATTTCCTGCTTCACCCGTTCAGGATCGGCACTTGGCAAATCAATTTTGTTAAGCACTGGCAGAATTTCCAGATTGTTGTCCAACGCCAAATATACGTTAGCCAATGTCTGTGCTTCAATACCCTGTGCCGCGTCTACAACTAGCAAGGCCCCTTCACAGGCCGCCAAGCTTCGGGAAACCTCATAGGTAAAATCGACGTGTCCCGGTGTATCAATCAGATTCAAAATGTACTCTTCGCCGTCATCGGCCTTATAAGTGAGTCGCACTGCCTGGAGCTTGATTGTAATCCCGCGCTCCCGTTCCAGATCCATCTGATCAAGCACTTGCTCCTGCATTTCACGGGATGTGAGTGCACCGGTGTATTCCAAAATCCGGTCAGCCAGCGTGGATTTACCGTGGTCTATATGTGCAATGATACTAAAGTTCCGAATTTTACGTTGTCTTGCCAATATGTCAGTCATGCCTTACCCCCACACAATGCCTAGTGTCAATCAGCTTATTATAGCAGTTGTATAGGGGGTCAGCAATATTTCTATTCTGTCACTCCGTCAAAAACAGACACAACCCATCGAATCCCCTGTCTTGATAGGTTTTGCAGCAGCCCAGCCGTTTTGTCCGCCATGGTATCCACCGAAGCTTGTTGTCCCTTGACGGATAACAGTTCACGCGGTGTCTCCAGGTCCTGAGTATTGACATGCTGCGCAGTCGTCGAATACCACCTGGATGCCCCGAGTTCCGTCTGCTCCTCATTTTCTTCCCTTCCACTAGCTTCATTTATACCCGCTCCCGTTTTCGGCTCAACCTTAACATTTCCACTTGTGCTATACGTACCGCTATATGCACGAGCGTTAGCTGCGGGTGTATCCTCAATAACCGTCTGTTCATATCCGACTTTCTGTTGATTTACCGATTGAATCGTATCCCCGTTCCATTCCGGTCCATACACTGAACGCAGGCCAGATCCTGCCAGTTGCATACCCAGTAGAATACCTGCCCCCATGAGCAATACAAATCCAAGTGCTTTCTTACGAAAATGTCCAGACATTACCTTCCCCCCTTACCGCTACCTCATTTAATTGCCGCTGTTGCTCTTTTTTGTATCCGATACGTTAGTGCCCGCTTTCTGAGCTTTCTGATCTTCCCAATACACTTCACCGATCATGTCCGCCAAAACGTCTGAGGTGCGTTTCAACTCCTCCTCGGTGTTGTCAATACCCCCGATTTCAATTAAAATGCTATGCGAAGATAAGCTTTGATTGTATTCACCGTTGTTGCCTTTGCCACCATCTTTCCCCCATACACCACGTGATACGCCATGATACGATTTTTCCAGCTTTTCATGAATACGAGCAGCAAAAGCTTCATTTTCGCGCCAATTTTTGTTGTCATGTCCGATAATAAAATACACCTTGGCATAAGAGAGCCCATTAATGGTTGCTGTTGTTTTTCCGTGACGTTGTGAATCTCGATGGATATCAAGCAAATAAGTTAAACCTTTATTTCCAGCTAAAGCTTCCTTGACTGTTTCGCGTGAATATTTATAGGAATAGTTCCAATTGTAATTTTGAACTGTAGTGGCATAATCCTTGTTTACATGCAGTGTGGATATCCCTTGATTTTCCAGCCTCTTCTTTACGAAGTCCCCTACCCTTGACACATTGGCTGATTTAGAACCTGAATTGGGGTTGGAACTGGTTTTGCTGAGTAGTGGGTTATATGCTTCTCTGGGATGAGAATGGTAGATTAATATACGCTTGTACCCTTTGGCCGTATCACCTGGATGATCTTCACGTGCCGGATCTGTTTGCGGTGTTGTCGGAATATCCGGCGTAGTAGTCGGTGGGTTCTCAGATGCATCTGAGCCACCAGGGGCATCCGCCGTTCCCTGATCGGGCTGATAATCCGTAGGACCCTCTACCTTTGTGTTCCCCGAACCCTTGCGCAGCAAGACAGGCGCTCCCGCAGACATGCCAGGAATTTCACGAGAAATGAGACTTTTGGGATCCTGCGGATTAATACCTGTAAGCATCTGAAAAACAAAAGGCGACCATTGTTCACCCGACAACGAAGATTGCTGCTTCTTTTGTGCCAAATGAGGTACTTCCATACCTAGCATATCCGCAAAAAAACCGCTAGACACCGAACCTGCCAATCCTTTCATCGAAGAAACAGGAGATGTTTGTAGACGATTTTCTGCCAATCCCCCTAGCCCCAAAACGACAAATAAAAGCGCCGAGCCCATGATCAGCAGCACAAGCGTATGTCCCATCGCCAAAATTTCGATACCTTTTCTTCTCCATCTTCCGACGTTCCAGGTCTGAATTTTTTTCATGTGAGCCTTGTCCTCCTTCGTCCCGTCGAAACCCGCTTTATATTCGGAACATAGGGTTCCTATCTGCTGCGGAAATCTCTTATACTTCAACTCTATGAACGGAGAACAATTACTAGAACACAAAAAATCTCTACTACAGGTATATCACCTCCCTTTTTGAAAGAGAATTAGATTCCTGTTAAATAGAGACTTTCGTGTATCGAAATACGATTTTACCAACCCTTGATTAATGCGTATACGCGGCGACATTGCCAGGATCAACAGCTTCGTGCAGAGCAGCGTTCAATCCAGTAGCAATGATGTTCGCGATATCTTCAATAAATTCATCGATCTCTTTAGGAGTCACAATCAGATCATGCCCCAGCGGCTGCAGTACCTCTCTCACCAGCCCAAGTCTCTCAGGTTCTGAAATATCGTCCAACATCCCCAGGATTGCTTTTGTAGAAGCCTTTTCTTTGGTAAAATGTGTTTTCATCAGTTCGATTACGTTATTGACAATGGTAGAAGCGTAGCATACCGTCGGAACGCCGATAGCGATACACGGAACACCCATAATATCCTTGGTGATACCGCGCCGCTTGTTGCCAATACCTGAACCTGGATGTATCCCGATATCAGCCACCTGAATGGTCGTATTGACGCGCTCCAGTGAACGTGACGCCAGAGCGTCAATTGCAATAATCAGTTCTGGCTTTGTGCGATCCACGATGCCTTGAACGATTTCACTGGACTCGATCCCCGTAATACCCAGGACGCCCGGTGCAATTGCGCTCACATCTCGATAGCCCGGGTTGATTTGATCAGGTGTCAGTTCAAAAAATTGACGAGTCACCATCAAATTTTCAACGACAAGCGGCCCCAGCGAATCGGGAGTAACGTTCCAGTTGCCCAGACCTACCACCAGTACCTTTGCCGTATTAGAGATCCCTATTTTTTGTATAAAATGCTCCATTTCTTTTGCAAATGCAATAGCTACACGTTGCTGGAGCCCCGTGTCGCCTTCACGCAAGCCGGGTACTTCCAACGTGACGTAATGCCCTTGTACCCGCCCAATACGGTTGGCTCCTTCTTCATTCAGTACGTCCAGCCGTGTGATTTTGATTCCGTTATCTTCCTCCACGTTCTCACTTATGCCCGACAGAGGTACAGGCTGATCCCGTTCGGCCAGTTCTCTTGCCTCTAATGCCAAATCCGTGCGTACCGCATACTTCTGCAAATCCAGATCCATCTTTTAAGCCTCCTTGGATACCATCTTTGACTATAGTGTGCGAGACACCCAACAGGTTTATGCACATCCATTTTCATCCTGTAATTCGCATCGCCTCAGAATGTTTTCTTATTGCAATTTGAGGTGTGGCATGCTAAAATATTTTAAGTTGTGAAACGTTTGTGTTCATAAGTAATGCCTTTACAGGAGGTGAATGTAATGCCAAACATCAAATCCGCTATCAAACGCGTTAAAACTAGCGACAAACGCCGTGCGTTGAACGCTTCCCAAAAATCCGCGCTTCGTACAGCAGTAAAAGCTGCCGATACAGCGTTGGTAGGTAACGAAGCTGAAACTGCTGCTGCTGCTTTCAAAGTAGCTTCCCAAAAGCTGGACAAGGCTGTAACTAAAGGTCTGATCCACAAAAATGCAGCTGCTCGCAAGAAATCCCGCTTGGCGAAAAAACTTAACGCTCTTACAGCTCAAGCGTAAGCAAGAGCTACTTTCATACGTTAATGAAAAAAACCTGACCAGCCTTGGCTGATCAGGTTTTTTTAGTTTATAACTTTTGTTAATTTATAGAGTCAGCTTTCCACGCTACATGAGCTGACTCTATAACAGCACATGGGGGATTAGATTGAAGCCCCCGCACCCATTTTCATCAAAAATAGCTCCAGTCCCAGTACCTTGTCAACGACACCTGTTTTCATATGATAATCCAGCTCGCCCAATTCGTAGAGAAGCTGACGCAGCTGCTCAGGGCGGAACCTCCGCGCTTGGTCCCCTGCAACTTTCACCCCATAAGGATGCAAACTAAGCTGACTGGCAATTTGTTGCTGGGAATAGCTTTGACCTGCCAGCTCTTTGACCTGCAACATAATACGGAACTGTCGCGTGATCAAAGCGGCAATCTTGATCGGTTCCTCTTTTTGCTTAAGCAACTCATAAAAAATACTAAGCGCCTTATCCAGCCGCAAATTAGCCAGATCCTCAACCATCGCAAATACGTTTTGCTCTGTGTTACGAGGCACCAGGGATTCTATATCAGCGGATGAGATCGTTCCCTGTGCTCCTGCGTACAAGCAGAGCTTGTCTATCTCGGCAGCCAAGGATTGCAGCCCGGTACCTGTGAATTGAATGAGGCTTTCAGCAGCTCCTGCAGCCAATTGCACTTCTCTTTCTCCTGCACGCTTATGGATCCAAGCTATAAGATCATCTCCACCCATTGGAGCAAAAGCAATAACCGAAGCATCACTTTTCAGCTTTTTGACAATCTTTTTCCGTTCATCCAACTTTTCAGCCTGAACCGTAAAAACGATGACGCTATAGTCAGTCGGGTTATCCATATAAGTCAACAGCGTCTCAAGCCGGTGCTCTATCTTACCGCTATCTTTGCCTGCTGCAAATACACTGGTATCCCGTACAATAATCAGCTTCTTTGGCACCAGAAAAGGCGCTGTTTCCGCCTCTTCCACAACCACCTCAATTGGCGTTTCGGTTAAATCATAAGGAATGATGGCGAAGTCACGATGCTCCTCTTCCACCACTTTCTCTTTAAGCATCTCAACAAACTGCTTCATTTGATATTTTTCACTGCCGTATAGCAAATACACTGGCGAAATGTCGCCTTTGCGAATAGCCTTAGAGGCTGTTTTTACATCCATTTTCCGTTCCCCCCACCCACTGATCGTACCCGACATCCGACCGGAAGGCAAGTCATGATACAAACGAAGGGACCCTGCCTATAGACAGGATCCCTTCACCACCATCTATATCAACACGGCAGCAGAAAGCTCTAGAAACTTTCGGCCGTCGGGATACGACGTCGGTTCATATAGTATATTCTCTGTTTTTAAAAGTGTGCCAACTTACGGAAACTATTTTCCAGTGCTGCGCGGGACGGTGTACGTATATTTACTTGCTGTCCCATCCTGCTCCGTCTCATACATAAAGGTCTGGCTGTCTTCTGACCAGCTTCCTTTGACCCAGGCACCTTTTAGAGTACGGACTTCCAGTGTTGTTCGGTCTACACCGTTATCAGAAAGCTTATACACTTTCAGCTTTTTGCCCTCAATAGCCACCGCATAGCTACCATCTGGCGAGTTGAGCTGATCTGTAGAGGCAGATTGGGCACTATAGCTGGAAGCATTATTGTTGTCCGGAGAGACCAGTGAATTAGATACAAATCCTTCTTTACGAACCGGGTCTTGCGACACGGATGATTGCTGATCATTAGAAGCTGCATTGCTGCTATCCGTTCCCAAGGCATTGCCCGAATCCTTTGTGATACTTTTGGAAGTCGTTTCTTTCGACGTTTCATTTGACGCAATTCGATCCTGTACCTTCAAATCCTGACTAAGCGACGAAGAAGAATCATTCGTACTTGTATTACCATTATTATCGTCCTGAGCGGTACCCGTATCCGCTAGGGGTGCTTTTTCCATTTTCGGTTCCACCTGTTCAGCAGGAGCAATCGTGGATCGATCAGATTTTTCCTGACTTAACTGTTTGTCCTCAGATTTAGGAGCATCTCCAGCAGACGGATTTTCCTTTGTCACCTGACGATCCATACGTAGCTGTCCCTGCCCTTCATCCTGATGAGAAGAATGTTCAGCTGGTGCAGACTTCGTCGAATCTTCCTCCCCAGCTCGCTGATCGTCACGTTTCCCAGCATCCCGTTTGGAAGAGTTCTTTTCATCATCTGCATTGGTTGCACCTTGTTTGCTCAGGTCAGGATCTTTATCCGCAGGTAGCTGAGATGCATCCATTCCTTGCCCCTGCTCTGACGGCTGCTGTGTAGAATCCGAACCAATGGCTGCATCACGGCCTCCACTGCCATTGGCTGTACCTGGAAGAATTTCCGTCTGATTCTGCGGATTCGTCACTTCGGGCGTCTGGGTTGTAAGTATGCCTTCCGCATCCTGCACTGTTTTAGGCTCGAAGTTAAACACTACAATCCCCAGTACAACAGCAGCGGCAGCCACGCCCATGGCAGCGCGTCCAGCCATTCGGTTCCACCAAGGTGTAGGCTGGGTACTTTGTCTAGGCACTGGTCCAGGTTTTACAGCCACAGGCTGCATTTCCTGAAGCGCACTTCCCTGCTCTTCACGTGCGCGGTCAATGGCATCAAGCTGAGGCATGATGGAATCCACCAGGCTGAACGCCGGGGAAACCGTAGGCAATTCCTCCAGCTCGCGAGAGAGTGTCTGAAGAATAAGAAATTTTTCCGCACAGTCCGGGCAAGTCGCAATATGGTTCATTAATTGGGACGTCTCTTCTTCGCCCAGCTCATGATCCACATAACGCTGCATCCAATCCATCACCTCTTCCCCACACTTCATCCTGATACACCACCTTTCTGATATTCCTGAAGTAGCCCTTGCAATTGCTGTCTTGCACGATATAAGTATGACTTGACCGTATTTAGCGGCAAATCCAGAGAATCTGCAATCTCGTTATAGGAGAAATCCTGCAAATATCTTAAGACAATTACCGTCCGGTGGTGCTCCGGAAGTTGTTGTATAGCCTCACGAACATCCTGTGCCATGTAAGAGGTCAACACCTCGACCTCCACGTTTTGGGGATCGTTGAATATCATGTCGTGCTCGTCAATGGAAACCGAGGGCTTCGTTCTTCTGAATTTGTCGATGCATATATTCGTTACAATGCGTTGGACCCAGGTTTTAAACTGCGCTTTTTCCTCATAAGAGTTAATTTTGGAATAGATCCGTATGAGGGCTTCTTGTGAAGCATCCATGGCGTCCTGCTCATTGTTTAGAATGTAATATGCCGTACGGTACACATGCTGTTCTATCTCTCTTAATAGGGTAATGAGAGCGTCGCGATCGCCCGATTGAGCGGCTCGAATGAGTCCCTGCTCTACCACAAAGGATCCCCCTCTCCCTGCAATATTACAGACGCATCCATTTTGCAAATTGTTGCAGGATAGACGTCTGACACTAATTTTATTTTTTCAACAAAAAAAATTATACCAAAAAGCCCAGAATCCCCAGCGTATCCTCCCTTAGAATAACAGAAAAAGGGAAGGTAGTCACCTTCCCCTAGCTCCTACATACATCTAAATGCTAGCCTATCGAGCTGCAAGATCATATTGTTACTTCTTGGAAACCAAAAAATCAGATATGAGTTCTAATTGATAAGTCAGAGCAATCGGATCTTGAAAATAAAAATCGTCGATTGAGTATTGATATACTTTACCTGTTTTAACGGCAGAAAGGTTCTTCCACACACTTTTAGATAAAATATCTTTTCCTTGGTCTGTTCCGTCGCCTCTAATACCCAACATTAAATAATCGGCATCGCCCAGCATCTCCGGTAAAGCCTCTATTGAAATGCTGGCCCATCCCTTCTCGAACGCTGCCTTTTCTACCTTCTCAGGAGCATGAAGTCCCAGCTCATCATAAAGTATGGCTCCTCCACGTCCATAAGATTTTCCATATAGATATAATTCTTTTCCTGTAATCTCAAAAATAGCGATTTTTTTACCCGAATCAATGACGTCAGACAAAGCCTGTTTCTTCTCAGCAATCTTGGTTGCAAAATCAGCCAGGCAATTCTTCGCTTCCTGCTCCTTGTTTAACACTTTGCCCAGCTCCATCAGACGGTCCTTATATTGATATTTACCATATGGAATATATACTGTAGGTGCTATTTTTTTCAGATTTTCATACGCTTTCTCATCATAGGTAATGATCAAATCCGGCTTCAGGGTGATTACCTTTTCAAGGGACAATGCGGAACTGTCACCGATATTTGCAACACCATTCAAATATTTTTTATAGTATGGAGCATCAAATACAGTGTCTGGAGCCCCTACAGGTGTAATACCAAGTGCTAGCACATCACCTACATAATCATCGACTGCCACTACGACACGCTGGGGATGCTCAGGAAGAGTAATTGTACCTTTATCACTTTCATATGTACGTGTGGCAGCTTCATCTCCAGTTGATGTGGTCTTGAGAGCAGTCGATTGACCGCTTTCTGTTACAGTCCCACCCCCACTTGTAGCGCATGCGCTCAATACCAGCATTAACGAAATGATGAACAAACAAGCTGATGCTCTGAATTTAAAATAACTCACAATATTCCTCCCATTAATAATGATTCTCATTTTCATTACACATATGATTCTATCAAAGCTTACAGCTACTGTCCATGCAGATTGGATTCAAAGCAAACAGCCCACTCCTGAGAGTGAGCACCCGTTTTAGTGTGTTGTTGTACTGATAAAAAAGGATTGAAAAAACTATTTGCGTTGGTACCGCACACTCAGTTTTCCTTGCTGTGCTCGAATCTGTATCTCTCCCATCGTATCTGTTCGATATATAGCAGAATTAACTGCCGATAAACGTTCCAATACCGCTTCATTCGGATGTCCGTAAGTATTGGTCGCACCGACCGAAATAACAGATACTTTCGGTCGCCAGTAGGATAACCACTCTTCCGAGGTGGAGTACTTGCTGCCGTGATGTGCTATTTTCATGACATCTATAGCTTTCCTTACTTCCCCCGTTGCTCCCTCATCTTTCACACTTGATGAAAAACGAGTTAATTCAGAGAGCAACGACGACTCTGCTGCATCATCCATATCTCCTGTGAACAAAAAAGAGGCTCCCTCCATCTCCAATATCATGGCAACAGAGTAATGATTCTGTTCCTTCATAACAGGCAACTGCTCAGATTCGTTCTCCGGTAGTGTAAACGGATAGAGAAAGCGGATTTTCGTAGCCTGGTCTGGTTCCCATTCCATACTATGATGTGCACCATACAGCTTGATCTGCTTGTCTAAAGCCGTGTTCAACAGCTTACGGAATGGGGTTTTATCTGTCAGGGTACCGTTAAAAAACAAAGTAGATACGGGAATCTGGTCAAGCACAGCCTGTAGTCCTCCGGCATGATCATGATCTCCATGCGTTAAAATGACAGCGTCCAGGCGATGCACACCTCGTTGCTTTAGCAAGGGTACAATCGTATCTTCACCCACCTCGTAGGGATCTGCACGCTTGCGCCAAGCATTTTTCCCTGTCGCAAAATCCATTGTACCCCCACCATCAACCAAGATATGTTTCCCGCCCGGTGTTGTAATTAAAATGCTGTCACCTTGGCCCACATCCAGATATTGAACAATTCCCGTATTTCCCTCACCAGGAGATTGGTAACCTGTATACAATATTCCAAGCCAAGCAATAACACTTAGAGCCAGTGCCAAATGACGATAACCATTCCACTGTCGACTTGCAAATTTCCCTGCTCCCTCAGGTTCAGGAGCCGTATGCAATATAGCCGCCCATTCTGGAGAAGCTGCTAATCCTGTATATATAGGTGATGAAATGGCAGTAGAATTCAAGACGGTAATGTCGTTCGTTTGCCTGCGGGATGTCAGCCACCTTTTGAGCCAGTACAAAACACTGTACAGAGCTGCGTAATACGCCATGACCCACAGGATGGAAGAAGACGGCCAAATACTCACATAAGCATCATCTACATTCAGCCATTTCACTAGTAAAAAGGTCAAATCGTTCAATTGCTCTGCCGGCCACGCAAGAATACGAGCCCCATCCCCCCACAAAAAGGAAAGCCCCATCGCCACCGTACCTAATGGAAGCACGATATATGTAATAAGGGGTACAAGCACAAAATTGGCCGTAAATGATAACAACGAAAATTGATTAAAGTAGAATACCGTCATTGGAAACGAAACAAGCTGTGCCGTAATTGTAATCGCAACTTCACCGCCGATTAGGAAAGGCCATTTGGCGAAAAACGGCTTCATAAGCGGCATATAAATGAGCAACCCACCTGTCACCAAAAAGGAAAGCTGAAAGCTGACACTAAGTAGATAATATGGATTCCAAATCAGCATGAGCAACGCGGATATACTTAGAATATTAAGTCCGTCTTTGAGCATACCTCGTCGGGCTGCAAACAAGCCGATCATCGCCATAATTCCCGCCCTCACAACAGAGGGAGAGGCACCTGTCAGCAGGACATAAGCCGGAATGAGTATCATCACGACCGTAAGAGATGTCTCGCGGCTAACTCTTAGTAGCTTGAGTAAATATAATAGTGTAGCTGCATATACCGCCACATGCATCCCCGATATTGCTAAAATATGCGTTAAACCAAGCTGCGTAAACTCGTTATACGTTGCTGGGTCCAACTCATCTGTTACCCCAAGTACCAGTCCTTTCATATATCCTGCGTGATGAAGTGATGTAAATGCCGATTCCATTCTCTGCCCTAGCTGCTCCCTAAGCTGATCATTCCATCTGAACAAAGTGTAGCGGTTCCACAGTGAAGCCTCCTGCTTCTGTAACGAGGCTGCCCCATCGCCTTTGAAAAGCCAGTGGATTTCCTGTGTGTGCAGGTATTCACTGTAATCAAAGCCACCAAAGTTCCCCGCTTTTGCAGGAGCCTTTAAGGTGCCACGCAGTAGGATTGCATCTCCACGTTGCCACGCTGCCGCAAGTTGCTGTTCCTGCTTGGCAGCCAACTTGATATGAACAATGACCTGTTCCGAAATTAGTGCACGATTCTCGTCCTTTTTCGAATGACTTCCGTAGTGATTGATTGAGGTGACTCTCATCTCAAACTGTGTTCGATCACCATCTACCTGTACTTCAGAAGCGATAAGCCCTGCTGCTTGAACAGACATGTCTTCCACCATAGAAGACGATACATGGAGAGCATCGGGAATACTGCTAACATTATGCGTATCATGCCAATACCAATGAAATCCACCACCGCTGAATGCAAGCCAAAGTAATACCATATGCCGGATGGGGATTTTCATCCATAAAGCTATAAGCGGAAAGATCAGGGTAACCCCCGCCCAGAGCAACAAAAGCATCCGTCCAGAATACAGACATGCCCCTGCACTTCCTGTAATCCAACAAACAGTAAGGGTCAATATAGGTCTAGTTAACACAAGTTTAGCTTGAATACAATCACCTTCCGGTAGGAAACATTGCTTTCTGTCCAAAAAACACAAAACAAAAAGAACCTCTGACAAAATAGCATTTGTCAGAGGTTCTTCCTCGTTTACTTTTTAATTCATTACATCCATCAGCGTTTCTTTCGGTGGATGATAGGTCTTCAGCATACGAAAGGCGATTCCCTTTTCCTCCATCATAGCACGAACCTTGTCGGCATCTTTGGGATAAGGTCTGTGGTATACAATCTCCACAATACCGCTGTTCGCCAACATATTGGCACACGTCCAGCATGGCTGGTCGGTGACATATACTGAAGAGCCTTCACGATCAATTCGGTCAGTAAACAGTAGCAGGTTCTGCTCCGCATGAATAGTGCGAATACAACGCTGCTTCTTAACCATTTCCTCGCGCCCATCACGGTGAATGACCTCATACTCCTCTGAGATCATACAGCCTGCCTCAGAACAGTCAGGCACCCCGGATGGTGCTCCATTATAGGCTGTCCCCAAGAGCTTTTTACCTTGTACAAGTACGGCTCCAACATGACGCCGCGCACAGCGCGAACGGGTGGATACCATATAAGCGATATCCATGAAATAGGTGTCCCAGTCCTTGCGTACATCTGCACTCATTTCCATCTCTCCCGTATAAACAAGTTAAAACGTAAACCATATCCGCTACCGCCGTTCTCAGGGCCTGTACATTGTAATCTTATATAAGTTACAAGCTGACATACGGCTTCATTTTCGCCAACATTTTAGCTCCGATTCCCTTTACATGATCCAAATCGTTCACACGTTTGAACGCCCCATGCTGATTACGGTAGTTCAAAATAGCCTCGGCTTTTTTAGCCCCAACCCCTGGTAGCTCCATTAACTCGGCAGCAGTCGCCGTGTTGATGTTTACCTTTTTTTCGCCGGAAACGGGTGTAGTAACCGAATCACTTACCGTATTGGTCCTACTCGTCGTTGCACCACTCGAACTAACAATACCTGTGTCTGAGCTCGGATTCGCAGCAGCAGATACACCAGTAGAAATCTGCACAGTATCACGTTTCACATTGTCAGCGGCTTCGGCATTCCTACTGCGCTCAGCTTTGTCTGAGGGTTCTTTTACAGCAGGCTTTTTCTGGGCATAGTCACTGCTGCGCTGCGACTCATTTGGCTCTGAATCCATCGCCACAGCCTGCTCCACCTTATGGTTAAGTAAAGTCCACTCCTCTTGCGGCTCAGAGCGCTGTCCTCCGGCAAATAAAATAAGTCCACTCCCGATTACAGCAAGCGTTATCGCTGTTCCTGTCCATACGCGTTTCATTTCCGTATCGTCCCCTACTCCACATGGATTTCGGGAAATTGAGCCGACTGAAAACACCGTCTCAATCAAACAGAGCAAGTCTGTCCAATTCCCGTTAAACCGGAGGGTGCAAACAACCTCCATACGGTTTCGCTGTGAGCATTTTCACAAATAAGTGGTACGACCCCGGGCACGATCTAACATGCTCAGACATAAAATTCGTCATGTCGGCCAAGACCAGGCGCATACACTAAGAAGAATGACAGCTGACAGCACAGCGTCTATACCGCAAAGTATGAAAGGAGGACGTTGAACAATGAAAGTTGGATTTATCGGGACTGGCAGCATGGGAAGTCTGCTAATTGAGTCTTTTATTAATTCTAACGCACTCAAGCCGCAGCAAATATCAGCAAGCAATCGAACGCATTCCAAGGTAACCGAGCTAGCCCGTCGTTATCCAGGTTTGCATGCAGCCCAAAGCAACCGTGAAACGGCAGCGGAAAGCGATGTTTTGTTTATCTGTGTGAAGCCGCTGGAATCAAAAGCCGTAACGGATGAAATACGCAACGTCATTACAGAAGAGCAAATCGTCGTATCTATCACAAGCCCGGTGCAGATTCGTATTTTGGAGCATGCACTGAAAGCCAAAGTGTCCAAAATTATTCCCAGTATCACCCACCAAGTGGGCAGCGGAGCCTCACTATGCATCCATGGAAGCCGGATTACAGAGGAGGACCGCACCCTTCTGGAAGAGCTTATGTCCCACATCAGCAGGCCGATTCGGGTTAAAGAATCTTATACTCGAATCACGTCGGATTTTTCGAGTTGCGGTCCTGCTTTCTTGGCCTTTTTTATGGACCAGTGGATTCAAGCCGCAGTTCAAGCTACAGGTATAGACCGTACGGAGCTATGCGCCCTGGCCGGTGAAATGATCATCGGCACTGGAAAGCTGCTCACGGAAGGCGGGATGACACCAGCCGAGTTACAGGCCAGAGTAGCGGTTCCCGGAGGTATTACTGCCGAAGCTCTCGCACTGTTGGACATCAGCCTGCATAGTGTCTTTCCCGAGCTGATACAGGCCACGCACAACAAGTATGAAGAAGACATGCAAAAGGTGGATGTCTCCTTCGGCTTAAAGCCAATTAACCGGCAACAATATTAACCAGCTTACCTGGAACAGCAATTACCTTGCGGATCGTTTTGCCGGCCAGTGCCTGCTGAACATTGTCCAACGACACAGCGAATGCTTCCATCGCTTTAGCATCAAGATCCTTGGCAATCGTTGCACGCTGCACAATTTTACCATTCACTTGCACAACAATTTCCACTTCGGCGTCCACCGTCCATGCTTCATCATAAGCAGGCCAGGCCGCGTAGGTAATGCTATCATTGTGCCCCAGCAGCTGCCACAATTCCTCGGCCAGATGGGGTGCAAGCGGCGACAGCATTTGCACGAAGTTTTCCATTGCTGCACGCGGCAGAAGGTCTGCTTTGTATGCATCGTTGGTGAAGATCATCAGCTGGCTGATCGCTGTATTGAAGCGCAGTGCATCCAGATCTTCGGTTACTTTTTTCAGCGTTTTATGCCAAGTACGATTGAACTCATCGCTACCGCCGTCATTTGTAATTTTATCGTTCAGGCTACCATCCTCGGAAACAAACAGGCGCCATACGCGGGACAGAAAACGATGTGCTCCCTCTACCCCATTCTCATTCCATGGCTTGGTCGCTTCCAGCGGCCCCATAAACATCTCATAAATACGCAGCGTATCGGCGCCAAACGTATTGACAATATCATCAGGATTAATGACATTACCGCGTGATTTACTCATTTTTTCATTGTTGTTGCCCAAAATCATACCCTGGTTGACCAGCTTATAAAAAGGCTCTTTCGTTTCCACTACGCCGATATCATACAGTACCTTATGCCAGAAACGGGCATACAGCAAGTGAAGAACCGCATGTTCCGCTCCGCCAATATACAAATCAACAGGCATCCATTCACGTTGTTTCTCTTTGGATACAAGCTCTTTGTCATTTTTCGGATCAATAAAGCGCAGGTAATACCAGCAACTGCCTGCCCATTGCGGCATTGTATTTGTCTCGCGGCGTGCTTTCATACCTGTCTCAGGATCAATGGTTTCGATCCAATCTGTTGCGTTCGCCAGTGGGGATTCACCTGTACCTGAAGGCTTGATATTGTCCATCTCCGGCAGTACGAGCGGAAGTTGGTCCTCAGGAACCGTTTTGATCGTTCCATCTTCCAGATGAATTACCGGAATCGGCTCGCCCCAATAGCGTTGACGGCTGAACAGCCAGTCACGCAGGCGATAGGTGACTTTACCGTGTCCTTTGCCCTCAGCTTCCAGCCATTCAATCATCTTCGGAATCGCTTCCTCGTTGGTAAGTCCATTCAGCGGGCCGGAATTGACGTGCGGTCCATCCTCAGTATATGGCTCATTAGCGACATCTCCACCTTGGACAACCTCAATGATATTCAATCCAAATTGCTTGGCAAATTCCCAGTCACGCGCATCGTGAGCAGGTACAGCCATAATCGCTCCAGTTCCGTAGCCTGCAAGTACATAGTCAGCAATCCAGATCGGCAGCTTTTCGCCGTTCACCGGGTTCACTGCATAAGCTCCTGTGAATACGCCTGTTTTATCCTTGGCCAGATCCGTACGCTCCAGATCGCTTTTACGAGCAGCTTGTTCACGGTACTGTTGCACAGCATCCTTTTGCTCAGGCGTAGTGATAATATCCACCAATTCCTGCTCTGGTGCCAGCACACAGTAGCTTGCGCCGAACAGTGTATCTGGACGGGTTGTAAACACTGTGAGTTGCTCGTCATAGCCTTCAATTGGAAAACGAACCTCTGCCCCGGTAGACTTACCGATCCAGTTCCGCTGCATATCCTTAATACTCTCAGACCAATCCAGTTCCTCCAGATCCTCCAGCAGACGATCCGCGTATTCCGTAATTTTCAGCATCCATTGACGCATTGGTTTACGGACGACCGGATGACCGCCACGCTCACTCTTACCGTCAATAACTTCTTCATTCGCTAGCACCGTTCCCAGCGCCGGGCACCAGTTCACAGGTACTTCAGCTACATATGCAAGGCCGCGCTTGTACAGCTGGATGAAGATCCACTGTGTCCATTTGTAATAATCAGGATCCGTCGTGCTGATTTCACGATCCCAGTCGTAGGAGAAGCCGAGCGATTTGATTTGACGGCGGAAGTTATTTACATTTTTCACCGTAATTTCGCGTGGGTGCTCCCCTGTATCCAGCGCATGCTGCTCGGCAGGCAGACCGAAGGCGTCCCAACCCATCGGATGCAGTACGTTGTAGCCGCGCATTCTTTTATATCGTGAAACAATATCCGTAGCTGTGTAGCCCTCTGGGTGGCCTACATGTAGGCCGGCTCCAGATGGGTACGGAAACATATCCAAAGCATAAAACTTCGGTTTGCCCGGCTCTTCCCCGGTACGGAACGTCTTGTTCTCATCCCAATATTTCTGCCATTTTGGTTCAATACTTTGCGGTTGATAGCCGTGCTTCGGCTGTGTGTCTGTCATTGTCTTTTCCTCCTCAAACGGTATGCAACAAAAAAACCTCTGCATCCCGTAGCGTGTCAGCGCTAGGGACGAGAGGTTATATTCCCGTGGTACCACCCTAGTTAGCAGAAAGCGTTCTTCGCGTTCTACTCCCTTTGCACCTGATAACGGAGGTGATCCGATGCGGGTTAATAACAGGATACAAGCACCTGTATAGGGCGTTCCTGCGTTGGACGCATATCTCCGAGGCGAGTTCACTTTGCACTGTCAACCGGCTTGCACCACCCGCCAGCTCTCTACATGTCCAGACAAAGCTACTATTCCTCATCAGCGATTGTTTAACCGTTAATAATGGCACTATTATATTGAAAACCGCGAAAAAAGTCAAATAAGGACTACCTTTGGTGTTAAAGACCCTCTTCATACTAATTGTTCATGACACATGCATACGAATGTTTTATAATGATTTCGAATTAAATCGCTTCAAGTTGAGATGAGTTGAGATAAGAAAGGTGAGCTGAGAAATGGCACAGATTAAAATTTACGGAATAAAAGAAACTCTAAATCCAATCAAAAAGCAACTTTCAGAGGTGATTCATTCTGCTGTGGTGGATGCGTTCAAATATCCTCCTGACAAGAGGTTTCAACGTTTTTTTCCTATGGATCAGGAAGACTTTATATATGCCGATGGTCGCTCTGAGGCGTACACCATTATTGAAATCAGTATCTTTGAAGGCAGAACGACAGAAGCTAAGAAGCAACTCATTAACCTGTTATTCCAAAGAATTAACGATCTTTTGGGTATTTCTCCACAGGATCTTGAGATTACTATATTTGAAACACCCAAACAGAACTGGGGCATTCGGGGTGTACCGGGTGATGAGCTTCAGCTGAGCTATAAAGTGAATATATGAGTGCAAAAAGACGCCCTTCATGTCATCATGAAAAGCGTCTTTCTTTTCCCATACTCGCTAAATGAAGCCTTGCTATTTTACAGCAACATAAAACAGTCTCGCCGCGTCATCTTCTGCTTCTACCCATTCAAAATCCGCATATACCTTCACATCACGAAAACCCGCTTTGGACAATTCTGCCTTCATCCAGTCTGGGTCATAGGCACGTTGAACATGTATTTCCTCGAAACGCTGGTATAGATCGCGTCCTTCTTGTTCTGCTTTCGCAAAGATACTAAGATGATGCTCAATTTCACAACGGGGAGTGTCCAACGCACATGTCCAGATATACGAGATAGAGCGTTCATCCAGTACGAATGGTTGCTCTTCATCATAACGTAAAAACGTCTGAGGATGATGTACATCGAACAAGAAGGTTCCGCCAGGCTTTAGACCAGCATGCGTTCTGCGAAAAGTAGAAATTATATCTTCTTCCTCCAACAAGTAATTCAGACAATCGCAAAAAGAAATTACAGAATCCACAGGCTCGGGTAAAATCCATTCTCTCATATCCTGCTGTATCCAGCGAACGCTTCCCTCACGAAACAATCGCTGTCCCTGTGGAGTGGTTTCCATTTTGCGACGGGCTACTGCCAGCATGTCAGAGGATAAGTCGATTCCAGCCACCTCGAAGCCCGAGTTAACCAGGGGGATCGTAATTGAACCCGTTCCGCAGCCCAGCTCGGCCACCGTATGAGGCATACCGTACTGATCCCAAGCCTGCCGTGCAAAGCGCAACCAGTCCGGGTACGGCATGTCCTGCATCAGCTCATCATACACATAGGCAAACTTCCGGTAAGAAGCCATTTTTTATTCCCCATTCCCGTCCTTCGGTTCAGGTATATTCTCCACCAGGTAGGTCCAGTTTTCCTTTTGTGTAACCAGTCCTTCCTTCATCAGCTTGCCCATCGCACGCTTGAAGGCGGATTTACTGATACCAAACCGTTGCTTGATAATATCCGGCGGTGTTGCGTCGGAATAAGGCATGCCGCCGCCCGGACGCTCTTTCAGAAAAGCAATCAACCGCTCCGCATCCTCATCACGGCCTACTTCCTTGCGTGGTGACATCGCCAGATTGACCCGACCGTCTTCCCGAACAAGCGTGACCCGTACCTTGACCTCTTCGCCCAAGCGAAGCATCCGGTTACGCTCCGAGGAATGAATCATTCCAATCGCGCCAAAACCAAGCACACCTCCGTTCACCAGGACGAATGTGCCCATCTGAAGCGGCTTGTACACAGTCGCCTGCACCCATGTATTCAGCCACGAATCAGGGGCGTGGAAGCACAACGGAGCCAGCTCCTGTTCCCCTGCCAGCTTAGCCCGCAGTCTGCCTTGCTTGTCATGCTCCATAATGGCATACACGTAGTCGCCCACCCGAGGATGCAAATCTCGGTTTTCTGGCAACTCACGAATCGGCAGCAAAAGCTGACGACCCAATCCCATCTCCAGGAAACAACCCAAACGCGGATGCACATCAGCCACTTCAAGCTTTGCCATTTCGCCCAACGACAAGAAAGGCTTTTTCATAGTTGCGGCCAAGCGGTCCTCTGTATCGTGAAAAATAAATACCTCCAACCGTTCACCAACTTCGATTTCACGTGTCAGCTCCGTATAATGCAGCAGCACATCCTGCTCACCAACAGTGAGAAAGTAACCGAAAGGAGATACCTCACGATCCACCATAATGGTGACATAAGTACCGGCGATCAAACTCATACCTTTTCCACAACCTTAGCATCCGACCAGAGTCGTTCAATGTTATAGTATTCGCGCTCGTCGCGATGGAAGACATGCACTACGACATCCCCCAAATCCATTAGAACCCAACGGGCGGAATCCATTCCTTCGATTCCTTTGATGGTTACACCTTCATCATGAGCGCGTTTGCGAATTTCTGTTGCAATCGCCTGTACCTGTGTATCCGAATTACCGTGGCAGATGACAAAATAATCAGCTACTAGTGATATTCCCCGCAAATCCAGTGCGACAATATTCATTGCCTTTTTATCATTTGCAGCATCAACCGCTGTTTGCATTAATTGCTCATTAGTTAGGGTCATTCATGAACCTCCGTTTTTCTCTGTTTTAGTTGTTGAATCAAGTCATTGCGCGACAAGACTGTCAGTGGAAAAATAACCTTTTTCTTTTCCAGCAACAATGTAATCGTGGAGTCAAATCCAGCGATAAGGCCCTGCTCCAAGCTTTTCTTTGCCTGTTTACGGATATGCTCAACCCCCGGAAAATCCCGTCCCGGTTCGATGTAATCAGCGAGACACACGACTTTATCCAGCAGGCTCATACCTACGCGTCCTGACGTATGCCAGCGGATCGCATTCCTTATTTCCGGATCATCCACTCCGTAATCTCTTGCTGCAACGCAGTATCCTACCTCTGAATGCCAGAGCTGCTTGTCATGTTCCAAAAGCTCCTGATCACATTCGGGATGACTGCGAATCACCTCTTCCATCTGCTGGACAGGCCAATATTTCGCTACATCATGCAAAATAGCCGCCAGTTCGGCCTTATCCGGATCTGCTCCATATCGCTGCGCAAGCTCAACTGAGGTATGCATAACACCTAGTGTGTGCTTCCAGCGCTTTTCAGGCATTTGACCAGATACGGCTTCCATTAATTGCTCACGGCTGTACTTCATACAAACCGCCCCTTGTAATATAGTCATGCACACGATCAGGCACAAGATAACGGATGGTACGCCCTTCCGCAGCACGCTCTCGAATATCCGTCGACGAAATGTCCACCACTGGCATATCCGCCAGCAGTACCTTGTCCTGCAAATAATGCGGCAACTCATCCAACGCAAGCTGGAACCCTGGGCGCCGAACACCAATAAAATAAATTCGCTGCGCCAGTTCCTCAATTCCCTGCCAATGAGGCAAGTAGTTCACCATATCCGCACCAATAATAAAATAAAAATCCACAGCAGAGTGCAACTCCTGAAGCTCCTTGATCGTGTCAATGGTATAGGATACTCCCCCGCGAAGCACTTCAATATCCAGCACTTCAAAAGCAGGATGACCCGCTACCGCTTCACTCGTCATCTCCAGACGCTCCTTACCGCTCGCCCCCGCCTGATGTTTGTGCGGAGGAATATGAGAAGGCATAAACCATACTTGATCCAGCCCATAGGCATCTCTTGCCGCTTCTCCAGCCAGCAGATGTCCAATATGAATCGGGTCAAATGTACCACCCATAATACCGATTTTCATAATTTTCTCCCCGCGTGTTATCCTCTAGGCAACTCGATTTCCTTATGATCACGGGATTCTTTGTACAAAATAATAGTGCTCCCGATGATCTGAACAAGCTCAGAACCTGTCTCCGCGGCCAGTTCTTCCGCAATTTCATGTTTGTCGTCCAAACAGTTGTTCAAAATTTGCACTTTCATCAGCTCACGCTTTTCAATCGCATCGTTGATGTGACGCATAAGATGCTCATTCGTACCGTTTTTGCCTACTTGAAAAACCGGGTCCAAATGATGCGCCATTGAACGCAGATATCTTTTTTGTTTACCTGTTAACATGTATATTTAACCCCTTCGTCGCCACATATGCAATGCAGCATTTCCATAATTTTAATGTACAATCTTACTTACGACAGGCTACTCAGCACAGCCGCTCTCATTTGCTCTACAGCAGGGACAACCCCTGTAAAATACTCAAAAGCCACAGCCCCCTGGTACACGAACATGCCCAAGCCCCCATGTACAGTGCAGCCGCGCTGTTCACGGCTTTCCCGTAAAAGTCTCGTTTCCAGCGGATTGTAGATCAAATCACTCACAATGATTCCCTCCGGAATCAAGCTCGTTTCCAGTGGAAGTTCATCCGATAAAGGGGACATTCCCACCGAGGTTGTGTTAATCAACACATTCACTGTGGCGAGCACGCTCTTGGCATCCTCGTTAGAATAACCCCTCACTGGGATCGCCTCCGTCGTCCACTCTAATGCCAGTTGCTCAGCTTTGTCACGTGTTCGGTTCAAAATAATAACCGATTCCGGTTGCTCCTCCAATAGAGCATGAATTACGCCACGAGCAGCCCCTCCGGCTCCAAGAACAGCAATTCTTGCGCCCTTCAAATCGACAGAAGTCTCTTCTTTGAGGGAACGTACGTAGCCAATTCCGTCCGTGTTATAGCCCTTGAGCCGTCCATTGTCATTCACTATCGTATTGACAGCGCCAATGAGTCTGGCCCCTTCATCAATCTCATCCAGATATTTCATAACCTCGACTTTATGGGGAATCGTCACATTGACTCCGCGGAAATGCATAGCGCAAATCCCCTTCATGGCATCTTCCAGCTGATCCGGTTTGACATGAAGAGGTACAAAATCTCCTTCAATCCCCGCTGCCCGTAAAGCTATTTTATGCATAAGAGGCGATTTGGAGTGCTTGATCGGATCACCCAATACGCCCAATAGTACAAGACCTTGTTCGGTCGCTTCAGACTCCCCGCTGTTCATCGTTGCTCTCCCCCATATTGCAAAATATTAGGCCGCACAAATACATGAATGGCGGCAGGAACCAGTACCTGTTCCTTGCCGCCCTATAACATGGTTACAGCAACGTTATATCAACGCAGGCCGCAAAAGCACACGGACTCCCCGAGGAGCATGAACCGCAACCAGAGCTCCGTTCTCGCTATTCACTCTGATCCATCCCAAACCGGAAATGTAGATGTCCGATGGAGATTTGCGTGGAACGCGGAACTCATGTCTTGTCCATTCCGGCATTTCTGCCAATTGATCGCGTGTTGGCGGAGATAACAATTCCCCGGCATGATCAGCGAACAACTGATCAGCCCGCTCCAGCTTCGTGCGATGTATTTTAAGACCACCGTTAATATAGCAGGTAAATGATTGGTGCTGACCCTCCACAAAATCAAATCGGGCCATACCGCCGAAAAACAATGTTTGTCCGGCATCAAGCTGATACGCAGCAGGCTTCAGCGGCTTGTCCGGCATAATAGCACTCAAGTCCTGACGGGAGACAATCTCACTGAATCGCCAAGGGTATACAATACCCGGAGTATCAATAATGTGCTTGCCGTCGTCGAGCGGAATATTCACCATATCGAGTGTAGTCCCCGGGTAACGGGACGTTGTGAGTTCCTGCTCCATATCGCTATAATCACGAATCAAGCGGTTAATAAGCGTCGATTTACCCACATTTGTCGCTCCGACCACATATACATCGCGGTTACCACGGAGCTCAGATACCACATCCAACAGACGGTCAAAGCCCTGATTTTTCTTAGCTGAGCACAGTACGATTTCTTCTGTGCGTAGTCCTTGCTCCTTCGCTTGCTTTTGTACCCAGTTACGCACCTTGTTCCAATTCGTTACCTTAGGCAGCAAATCGGTCTTGTTCACAGCCAGTATAACCGGATTGGAGCCTACAAAGCGTTGCAAACCGGAAATCAAGCTACCTTCAAAATCAAAAATATCTACAATGTGGATGACGAGCGCATTCTTGTCACCAATTTGACTGAGCAGCTTCAAGAACTCATCTTGATCCACCGTCACTGAAGACGTCTCATTATAGTTTTTGATCCGGAAGCAACGCTGACAGATGACAGGTTCGCGAGTAAGCAATTTTTCAGGAATATATCCCGGAAGCTCCGGGCTAGTGGTCTGCACGGTGATACCGCAACCACTACATTTGACGGCAGTGCCGCCGTCAGGTCTTTCAGTCATTCTTCTTTTCCTCCTCAAGCCATAAGCCTTTCTTACGTAACCTTGTGAGCGCGATTCGCTCCAACCGCCGATTAAATCGGGTCATGACTCCTTCATCATGAATGGATATCGGTAGCACCAACACCGTATGCAATCCCAGTCGGTTACCTCCCAATACGTCCGTCAACATTTGGTCTCCGACCATAATAGTCTCTTCCGGAGTCAGCCCCATCATACGGATGGCTCTACGAAAAGACGAGTTGGAAGGCTTCCGTGCGGCATGTATAAATTCAATGTCCAAAGGCGTAGCAAACACGGATACACGGTCCATATTGTTGTTAGACACGATGACAAGCTTAAAACCCGCCTGTTTGACCTTCTCAAACCAGGCCACCAGCTCGGGAGTCGCATTCGGCGCTTTTGCGCCGACCAGCGTGTTATCCAGATCCGTAATAATGCCGCGATATCCTTGAGCATACAAGCCTTCGAGATCAATATCAAAGACGGTATTCACCCGTAATTTGGGCATCAGCATTTCAAACAACGTCGGTCACCTCAGTTTCATACGACAAACTATACCATATTACTATGGCTTAGTAAAAAGCTATCCGCAACAAACGGACAGCTTTTTCACTAAATATATAGCTAAAGATTAAAATAGACGGCAAATTGAACCAAATCAAAAATAGACTAGTCTTGATCCTTCTGATCCGTCGCAGCTTTTCGTCCAGCCCATCGTTTTATCCATCCTTCTTTGTGTAACAGAGAGGCCTGCTGGCGAACCATATGCCAATCTTCTGCGGTTACGGATGAGGGACTATAACGCGCTTGTTCAAATCGTCCAAGCAGCTGATGTAAAATAGAAGCTTGTTCCGGTACTTCTAGCGACCATCTATCAACTGATTCCCTCAGCGTCTCGTGACTGGCGCGGACAAATCCCTTTCTTCGCATGTACCTTAACCAGTGCTCAGTTTCGACGACCACCTTTTCATCCGGGGTCAGCGGCTTACCTCTGCGTAAACGCAGCAGATAAAAGTGAATGTCTGCCCGATTACGCCAGACGATATAAGCAGCCCACAGCAGCAGAATTGCAGCAGCAGAACCTATGATTACAGGATGAATCTTTGAACCTTCCTCTGGATCAGTCTGCGGGTTCTGCTCAGGCTGTTCTGGTTCAGGCTGATCTTTAACCTCTGGGGCTTCTGGAGTCTTTGAATCCTCCTGTTCCGTAAGCAGCGGCATATCAAAGCCAGGCGTAGCTTCTACAGGAACCCAACCGTATTCACCTAAATATACTTCCGCCCAGGAATGAGCATCCGCATTTGTCACGGAGTAAGAGGACATATTTTCGTCACCTTCGCCCGTTGTTGCATCATCTGAAAACGTCTGCTGACCAGGTGCATACCCTTTAACCCAACGGGCTGGAACCCCAACAGAGCGAGCCATCATGACTAATGAGGTGGAATAATAATCGCAATAGCCCTCCCGAATCTCAAACAGAAAGGCATCCACAAAATCTCTGCTTCTTTTCCGTGAGAGGTCCGGATTGTTCGTATATGCATAATTTTGCTGCAAATACTGCTGTAGTAATCCGACTTTTTCATATGGCGTTTTCGCCGTTGACGTTACGTTCTGAGCCAAATCACGAACCCGCCGTGGTAACTCATCTGGAATTTGTAGATAGGCTTCCTGTTTGTTTTTTCTGTACAACTCATTAAAAGTTTTTGTGCGTAGCTCTTTCTCAGGGATCACAGGGACATGTGATACCAGAGTATACGTTTTAGGATAAGCAGTTCTTCGGGAGGATGGATTCCAAAGCAGTTCCGCCTGTTCCGGGTTCCAACGTAACCCCTCTGCCCGTGAATCTCTGTCCACCGATTGAACACGCTGCACCGAATAGGCGCCAAACAGAACAGGATAGCTCTGGTCATTTTGCATCGTAATGGTCTGAACGACCTGCTCAGTCGAATGCCGCGTTTCTTGTGTGTTTTCAAGCTCTGCGGTCATCGGCACATCATTTAGCGTTTGATCATCGTTTCCCCCGTCACTCCAGCCTGTACCGGAATAGGTTCGTTTCGTTTCCCCCCGCCAATAGCTTCGTTGAGTGGTCGTGATGGTCATGACAGGAGAATAATCAAAATTAAAACCTCCACCCAACCGATTATCCTGGCGACTATACCCTGATGCGGTGTTCATCCGCTGATTCAGTGCCCCAGATCCATTGCTAATCCCGGCGGTGGTTGAGCTATTTCTCTGGGTCCACGCTGTATAGGGATCCGTCAAAGCTGGCTGTACCTCGGGCATATTGACACCAGCCATAATAATGAGCGCAAAAATGACCGCAATATTGGCTGCTATTTTATATGGATAGCGTCGAATATGCTTCCACCCTTGAGGATAATGCTGCCGAAAATACTGCAGATGCTGTGTCACTAGCCAACCCATACCAGCAAAGACGATCCAGGCAACCTCCTCCCACAGCACAGTTGGCGTAAAGGAATCAAGCACTGCCAGCGCGGCGATATTAATACCCACAAAAACAAGAATCCGCTGTTTCGTTGTAACGATGAGCGGCACCATTTCAATAACTAGCCAAGCGATGAGGGAAAACCAAATATAAGGAGACATATTGGATATAAATTGGTCCAGGCGATTGGCTACCCCTCCGAAGGGGATAATGATGGAGTAAGACACCAATGTCCGATACAAAATAAAAAACAGCGCCGCCGCCTTAACAATAAATTCAATCCAAGGACGAAATGGTAGTACAATCTTCACCAGAGCCAGCATTGTAATGGTCATCAGTACAAGTGCTCTCGTCTCTTCCAGCCATAATTCGGAAGCAAAAGAAACCCATTGCATGGCAATAATAATAATCCATAAAAATGTAAAAGCGGGGGCCCAGGAACCCTTTAACGATTGTAACCAGCTCTTCATAGTGTCCCTCCCCCCATTACAGCCGGGAGCTCTTCAAGGCTCTCAACATCGTAGCCCTTGATTCCCCTTGCACGAAGCATGCTCATCCATTCTTCAGCTTCTCCCTCAGCAGAACCTTCTCCGATATAGACATGGCACGGAGTCATCCCTCGGGTATCGGCCCAACGAAGAAGCTCCATCGCCTGATAATCATTCAGCGGACTAATCAGTATAAAATAACAGCCTTGCGGAAACTGGCGCACACTGCTTTCTACAGCGGATTTCAAGCTACCTTGTGAAGTTGTGTGTATGTCTACCAAGTGATGCATCATTCGTTGTCGTTCCATTGTCTGCTCACTTGGCTGAAAGACAGTGCCTTTTTCTCCAGCTGTGCACAATCCAACCCCCATTCGCTCCCGTCCACCATATTCCAGCAATGAAGCGGTAGAGGATACAGCTAGCTCAAACTGTTCGGCGTTTACATAATGCTTCATGTGTACGTCCAGCACAAGCATCGTTTTTGGAACGGTCTCATGCTCGAATTCCTTGGATTTCCAGCTACCTGTACGAGCCGTCGCATTCCAATGGATGCGCGAAAACCGATCTCCATATACATAGTCCCGTACACCGTTAATTTGTGTCGTCTCACGCCGCGTTCGAGTTTGAACGGTCTGCGGTCCAGACATCCTTGAGCGACGGTCATTCATCTGCCAATACGGAATGAATACCGTTCGGGGCAGCACCCGAAATTCACCGCGTGCGTTCAAGCTGCCTTTGTGCTCCAACAGACCGAAGATGTCCTCACTCACACATTCAGTTTCCTCAAAGTGGTAGCTTCCTCGCTCTAAAGCGGGAGTCTGAAATGTAAGCTGACCGCCCCCTTTTAGACTAGGAATGACACTGTCCTCAAACGACCAGGATTCACCTGTATGCCGCTTGAGGACCTCACGGACAATGACATAGGGTAACGGAAGAAAACCAGGAATGCTGAGGCTCAGCTTTACATGCACCTGATCTCCCGCATGCAGCAGTTCTCCAAACTCCGAGCCTTGCGAAAGCTGCCGGGAGCCTTGCACACGGCGAACTCCACTCAGACCAACGATCCATAAATAAACGATTAACAGCGTAACCATAGACAACAGCATGACCGACGTCTTGCCGCCCTGAAACAACAAATATAGCAGGCACACCACCCATATGACCACCAGAAGCCAGATGCGGCCTGACAGCCGGGGAAGCCTGCGCTTCCTTTTGACCATATTCATTCCCTAAGGACGCTCCATTCGTACGGGTACATGAACCTGCCGAAGGACAGCTTGGAGCACGGACTGGGCATTGGAACTGTCCAGACGCGCCTCGGGACGCAGCAACAAACGATGCGTTAGCACATAAGGTGCCAGCGCCTTCACATCATCAGGCAGCACATAGTCACGGTTGTCCAGAAAAGCGTATGCCTTCGCAGCCATTACAAAAGCAAGCGCCGCCCGGGGGCTAGCTCCCAGCAGCACGGATGGATGTTCTCTTGTCGCACGCACGATATCAAGTAAATAGGACGTCACTGCTTCGTCCATATAAATTCCTCTAATTTCCTGCTGGATGTCAGCAACCTGCTCCATATGAGCTACAGCCTCCAGACGGTCTGCTGGCTGGCCTGCCTGATGATGAAGCAGCATGTTTCGCTCCGTCTCCATGTCAGGATAACCCAAGCTGATTTTGAGCATAAAACGATCTAACTGTGCTTCCGGCAGCATATAAGTGCCTTCAAAATCAATCGGATTTTGTGTCGCACACAGCATAAAAGGATGAGGCAACATATGAGTGTCCCCATCCACTGTCACACTGCGTTCCTCCATAACCTCCAGCAGAGCCGACTGGGTTTTCGTCGTCGCTCGGTTAATTTCGTCCGCCAGCAAAATATTAGTCATCACAGGACCCGGACGGAAATAAAAACGCTCGTCCCGTGGATGAAATATGGATACCCCTGTAATATCACTCGGGAGAATATCAGGATTACATTGAACACGGCGGTAATCACCGCGCATGGATTTGGCAAGCGCCTTGATCATTTGCGTTTTCCCCGTACCCGGAACGTCCTCGATCAGAATGTGTCCACCCGCCAGCATAGCCGTAAGCAGTAATTTTATTTCAAAGGATTTACCTAATATACATGATTCCAGATTAGAACGGATTGCAGATACAATCTGCACAGATTCTTGACGTACGGGCATAGCTCTGTAAACCTCCTAGATAGCAACATGTTTCCTATTATTGTACATGAAGGCGGGCACAGAGTACACTTAACCCCCTGCCCGTATTATTCAAACTCCATCCTTCTTTCGATCTTTCATGTGCAGAACAATTAAAAACCCTTCGGTCATTAGATCCGAAGGGCACATGTATATAATCATTTATTTTTATGTCATTTCTAAAGTACGCTGCTTTTATATGCTTCCTTTTGGACGAACAAACAAGCATGCCAGAAAAGAGAAAATAATCGCAGAGGAAATTCCTGCACTTGTCAGACTAAAGATCCCTGTAATGACACCCAACCATCCGTCCTTCTCCAATTCGGTTAATGCGCCGTGTACAAGTGAGTTACCAAAACTGGTAATTGGAATGGTCGCACCCGCCCCTGCAAATTTAATAAGCGGATCGTATATCCCAACAGCATCAGCAATTGCACCTGCAACTACCAACGTACTCATCGTATGTGCCGGCGTCATTTTGAACACATCCATCATCAACTGGCCCACGACACAAATGGCACCACCCACTAAAAAAGCCCATAGAAATATCATACCGTTCCTCCCGCTTCAAAAGCTACAGCATGTGCAACACAAGGAATGCTTTCACCCTGCTGTGTAGTCAAAGGAGATAATAACGCTCCGGTCGCCACGACCAGTACCTTTTGCAGCTCTCCTTTTTCGATCCGCTTCAACAAATGCCCGTAGGTTACAACAGCCGAGCAGCCACAACCACTGCCTCCTGCAATGACTTTCTTTTGCTTATTAATATCGTAAATCAGTAAACCACAATCATTAAATTCCGTCTGATTCATATCGAATCCATCTTTTTTGAGCAGCTCCTTGGCAATCGGTAGCCCCACTGAGGCTAAATCGCCCGTTACAATGAGATCATAGTAACCAGGGTCACGGCCAGTATCTCGAAAATGAGACAACAACGTATCCGCAGCCGCGGGAGCCATGGCTCCCCCCATATTAAAGGGATCTTTAATACCCATGTCCATTACACGTCCAATGGTAGCACAATCCACCACCGTCCCTGACTTGGCATGTCCTACAATTGCGGCGCCTGAGCCGGTAACAGTATACTGAGCCGTAGGGGGCTTCTGTGATCCGTATTCATTAGGATAGCGGAATTGTTTTTCTACAGTACAGTTATGGCTGGTCGTACCCGCCATCACGTAGTCACCGGCCTCTGAGTCCACAATAAGTGCGGCTAAGGCTAAGCTTTCCATTGATGTTGAGCAGGCTCCAAAAACACCCAAATAGGGAATGGCCAGCTTGCTAGCCGAGAAGGAGCTACTGATAATCTGATTCATCAGATCACCACTAATAAAAAACTGCACTTCTTCTTTGTTCAAATTGGCATTAATTAGCGCCAGCTCTGTAGAATGCTCAATCAATCTACGTTCCGCTTTTTCCCACGTTTTCTCGTTGATTTCTATATTGTCATAAATATAATCAAAATCTGTGGATAACGGTCCCTCTCCTTCATCCGGGCCCACAACGGTGGCACTTCCAATGATGCGCGGTCTTGATTCAAACTTCCAGGTTTGTCCTCCCTGTCTTCTCATAAGTGATTGCCTCCCACACCAAGGATGGCATATATAACGCCTACGATAAATGCGGCCACCACCCCGAATACGATAACTGAGCCTGCCAGCTTGAACATATTCGCGCCCACTCCGAGCACCAGTCCCTCAGAACGATATTCCAATGCAGCCGAACACATGGAGTTAGCAAAGCCTGTAATTGGCACAGCGGTTCCCGCGCCCGCCCATTGGGCAACCTTATCGTAAACCCCGATACAGGTTAATATGACCGCCAGCAAGATCATCATGGATGAGGTTGGCGGGGCGGCCTCCTTGGCTGATATGTGCATTCCTGCCATAAAAGCCTCTTGAATCGCCTGTCCAATCACACATATCCCGCCTCCAACCAGAAAAGCGCGCACACAATTGGCAAATACTTTCCTCGAGGGTTCATGCTTTTGTGAAATATTCTGATAGTCCTTCTCATTTATGGACAGCGGCGACGTATTGGTACGAAAACCGCGCTGCCCTGATTTAGCTGGCATCATTCACCACCCCTTGTCTGTAAGTTTTCGCGCTTGGCGGTTCGAATTGCTTGGGTCTTTTTCATTATGAGCTTTTTGGAGAAATGTTATGTCAGGAAAATGATATCGTGGACATTCGATACAAATCCATTCATACTGAATACATGACGACCACTGGTTAATTAATAAGGAGTGAGGTATACATCATGGAATCAAAAACATTGGAATTGTTTAAAACCTTAACGGAGTTTCCTTCCATTCCTGGACATGAGCGTGAGTTGCGGGCATGGGTTAAGGAACGGATATCCGGTTATACCGATGAAATCGTGCAAGATCGATTGGGGAGTCTTTTTGGGGTGCTTCGCGGCCAAGAGAGTGGACCACGAGTAATGGTGGCAGGCCATCTGGATGAAGTCGGTTTTATCGTGAATGGTATTACGGAAAATGGAATGATTCGTTTTCAGCCGGTTGGAGGCTGGTGGAGCCAAGCCATTATGTCACAACGTCTTCAAGTATTAACTCCAAAAGGCCCAGTTATCGGTGTAGTTGGCTCTGTCTCGCCTCATTTGCTGGATGAATCGCAACGCAGCAAACCTATGGACATCAAGCATATGTATCTGGATATCGGCGTAGACAGCAGACAAGAAGCGCAAGATCTGGGGATCTTACCAGGAACGGCCATTGCGCCGATCTGTGATTTCACTCCACTGGCAAATCCTAAAAAAATCATGGCTAAAGCGTGGGATAACCGCTACGGTGTAGGCTTGGCTATTGAACTACTTGAAGCGTTACATAAAGAAAAAGAAAAGCTTCCCAATACATTGTATGCGGGGGCCACTGTTCAAGAGGAAGTGGGACTGCGTGGTGCACGCACAGCGGCCAATCTGATTCAGCCGGATATATTCTTTGCACTGGATTGCAGTGCGGCTAACGATATGGGCGGCGACCCGAATGCTTACGGGCACCTCGGTAAAGGCGCACTGCTGCGGGTATTTGATCCGGGTATGATTACACATCGCGGAATTGTGGAATACGTGCAAGACATGGCGGAAACTCACAAAATCAAGTATCAATATTTCATCTCCACAGGGGGAACCGATGCAGGCCAAGTACACTTGAGCGGAATTGGCGTGCCATCCACCGTCATAGGCATCTGTGGACGATACATCCATACTTCCTCGTCCATTATTCACACTGATGATTATGATGCAGCCAAAGAGCTGATCATCAAGCTGGTTCAAAATCTGGATCGTACAACGCTGAATACCATTATTGAACGAGCCTAAGGTGTAACAGAGAATCGCAATCTATAAAAAAACAGTCAAGACACGTACAACGTGCATTGACTGTTTTTTTAATTTAATAGAAACAAAAGATAGAACATATCAAATCAAATGCTTATAACGAAGCAAAGCAATCACTACAAGTACAGTAGTTAAAGCAACGCAGACGTTTTCTACCTTAGCTCCCTTCCGGGTTCCAGTACTCATCAATTTAAATCGCAGCTTCCATTTAAACGGCGGCAAAGGTTTAATTCCATTATTCGTCAAGGAATCTGCCAGTAAATGCAGCAAGTACGCCATACCTCCAGCCAGCCATATGCTGTCACCGTGCAAACGTGTCGTACCATAAAGCAGCGCAGTCCATGCGACGGTTCCGTATACCGTATGTGTCAACCCCCGATGTGGGACTAGCGTACAAATGATCAGCAGACACCCGGCGATATAATTCCAAGGTGCATATGATTCTCCATACCAGGCTAGGCCGATACCAATTAAAAAGATAATAACCTTGCGCATGGATCGTGAAGGCATAAAAGAAGCACTGATCATCAGCAAAGCCAACACAAGATTCCATGGAGGTGGAGCCAAACGGGTAAAAAATACCCAACCAGCAGCCCCAATCATTAGAAGCTGTACGAGCCTAAGCATTTTGGTTGGTAGCGCTCGGCTCACGAGCATGGAGTTAGGCTCGTCAATATCCGGCAACAGTGAACCGACCACAGCAGCTGCCACGGCAGCCGGGGTCACTTCGTATCCACTTAGAGCTAATACCGACAGGGAGACCCCGGTTCCAATAATCAAATGGGCTCTTCCCATCATGGTGCAAAACATCCTTTCGTTGCAGCATACAACAGAGTTCAACATCACTCCATTTGAATCAGCATGATTCGATTGTATACGACAAACAAAAGGAGAACAATAGTTCGCTTATTCTATTTAAAAGACTTCATTCAAAAGTCCTAGTTTCGTCCCCATTATTAAACCCCTCCTCTGTGCTTACTCTCCAGTCAGCCCTGCCCTCTGTTATAAGGCTACATCTTCCTGACCTTATCGCGGCTGCCCTGCAAACTTTCTGCGAAAAAGAGCACAGTTCAACCATTTCCCAAAAAACAAGACATATGGCCTATGAGTATGTTGACAAACATCTTCAATATTTTCTTTTTGCCTCAAAGTCCTATTGTACAATTTGAAATATTAGGTAATATAGTGTTTATATTTACTATATGAATCTATTAAATGAATAAGGAGGAAATGATTATGCAAAAAAAATCGACGTTCCGAAAGTTCAAAACCATCGGTCTGACATCGTTGCTAAGTCTTGTATTATTCGCCCTTCCCGCTTCAGCTGCTTGGAATGATACATACACGGGGTACGCCACATATACGGGATCAGGTTACTCTGGAGGGGCATTACTGCTTGATCCCATCCCTTCGGATGCCAAAATTACAGCGCTTAACCGCACACAACTGAATTATAACGGAATCAAAGCTGCATTAGCTGGAGCCTATTTGGAAGTTCAAGGTCCCAAAGGGAAAACAACCGTATATGTAACTGATCTTTACCCTGAAGGTCCAAGTGGCGCGCTCGATCTGTCCCCAAACGCGTTCAACCTGATTGGAAATCAAATAGACGGAAAAATCAATATTTCATGGAAAGTTGTCAAAGCTCCGGTTAACGGCAATGTCTCCTACCGCATTAAAGAAGGCAGCAGCCAATGGTGGGCAGCCATTCAAGTACGCAATCATAAATATCCGGTCTTGAAGATGGAAGTCCAACAAAACGGACAATGGCTCAATCTCGAAAAACAGGATTACAACCACTTTCTAGGTACTAACTTAGGAAAACAACCTCTGAAAATACGGATTACGGACATTCGTGGTGTCGTGCTGAACGATACAATCCCAGCTCTAGCGGAAAATGGTACAGGCGGAGCCTATGTCGTTAAAGGTAACGTTCAATTTCCTGACTAATTGTAGTACTGTCATCTTTCCTTCTTTTATTTGAATAGACAAACCCGGCCGGGAACCGACGCAATCCAATGCGTATAAGTGTTCCTGGCCTTTTTACGAAAAAATTATTATTTTTCACAAAGAATCGGTTTGTTCACTGTCCTGTTCACAAGATCACACGTATAATGAATACATAAATAGGGTGTACTTTACAGCTACGTGCACACAGACAGGAGGCCTGTTCATATGAGCAATTTCAAAAAGCATCACAAGCTTCACAGCAAATTGCTGGTCAGCATTACGTTATGTATTACGCTAACGTTGCTGGTATCCACCACTGTGTATTATTTTTACTATATTCGCGTGGAAAAGGAGCAGGCATTCGAGGCTAATCACAACAGCTTGACGTTGAGAAGCAGAGAGGTTATTAACATGACATCTATTGCTCAGTCGTTGGCATTCCAAATGTATCGCAGCAGTACCCTGTCCAAGTTGTTGTATTATCCAAAACCTAATGTATATGATGTAACCGCTGCCATGACCGAATTGAACAATTATCTTAATTCCATGCCGTATATCGAATCCATCTACGTGTTTAACCCTAAAAGCGGCACCTTCT
Source organism: Paenibacillus sp. FSL P2-0322 (assembly GCF_037975315.1). Taxonomy (NCBI): domain Bacteria; kingdom Bacillati; phylum Bacillota; class Bacilli; order Caryophanales; family Paenibacillaceae; genus Paenibacillus; species Paenibacillus sp. FSL P2-0322. The sequence goes on from NZ_CP150243.1 coordinate 4,132,972, forward strand.
ACATTGCGTCCTCACAAGGTCAAAACGGGTTATTCAGCAAACATGAACTAGCTGATACAGATATCATTCGCGTGCTGGATCATTATCAGGACTATAAACCCTTTACGCCTATTCCACGCATGTATCCGCTGCTGTCTGCCTCAGACTCCAGAGCTGAAGTAGAGCAAGCAAGCCCAGATATCGCAGCCTATACGTATTTATGTTATGACGCAATTAACTCGAACGAAGCAATAAATTCGGCTGTGATTGTGAATGTGTCGGCGGCATGGATGAACAAGGAAATGGCGGCGAATCCAATCTCAGGCGGGACCGCTTATATTTTAGACGATCAGGGCAGACTGTTGTCTGGTACAACATTGACAGACGAAACTTTGAACGAAAAAGAACAGCTATGGCTGCACACGAGAGTCAAAAAACAAGAAACAGGCTATTTTGTAGAAGACTTTCATGGTAAAAGATCACTCATTTCCTACACCTCTCCAGATGGACTAGGTTGGCAGTATATTAGTGTCACACCGTATGAAAGCGTTATCAAAATGGCAAGTGTTATTCGTAATGCGATGTTACTGATAGCCGCCATCATTGCATTGGCAGGATTCGTGGCTTCGTGGCTGCTGTCCAAAATGCTGTATACGCCTATTGGCCAAATTGTTGTGCATATGAATTCACTGGAATCAGAGAAACGAAACAGTATGTACACGATCCGGCAAAACATTTTAAAAAATGTGATCCGGGGAATCCGAAATCTTCCTACCGGTGAAGAACCGGAACGATTGCGCGAGCTTGGGATTACGTTCCAGTTTGACAAAGACTACCGCCTTGTGCTGCTGCGCATAGATGAATATACCCGATGGCAAAGCGAACGTGGACCTGATCTGCTACCCTATAAGTTTGCAATCATGAACATTGCTTCTGAAATATGCGGACAGACGTACCAGGTGGAGACCGTTGATATGGATGAGGACAGTGTACTGCTGATGCTTAACATTCTCGATCCCGCAGAACATACAGACACTGTACTGCTAGAAACCTTATTACGCCAAATACGTGAAGCTTGCTTTGAATATTTGAAGCTGAGTGTTTCATTAACTTACAGTGCCATCACGAGTCAACCAGAACGGCTGCATCTGCTGTACCGCCAAGTACAAGACGCATCTATGCACCGATTTTTTCAGGGGCACAGATGCATTATTAATGCGCAAAACACTACAGAGGAGGATATCCAAAATACTTACGTATATCCAGCCGATAAAGAGAAAAAAATGCTAGATATGCTACTGTCTGGTCATACGGAGGATGCACACAGTATGTTCAAAGAATTATTGATGCATATGGAAAAATATCCTTTTTCCTCTGTTCAAGTGGCGATATCCCGGCTCATCATGAGTGTAAATAATGCTGTTCGGCATATCAGTGAGCTCAATGGATTTGCTATAGAATCTAAATCTGAATTACCATCCGCTGATCGGTTAGAGACCGCTGAGAATCTTATTGATCATTATCAATTGGTCTTTGATCATATTCGCTCCAGTCTATCGGAAAAACGAAACACGAAGCAGGAACGACTGGTACGGCAAATTAATGAACGAATGGAGCAAGCCTATACGGATCCCAATTTTTGTCTCAATCAGATTGCGGAAGAACTGGATATGTCGCCGATCTATGTCAGTAGGCTATATAAGCAACAGACCATGTCAACTATCGTGGACGTCATCCAACAACTTCGTATTCGCAAGGCCTGTGAGCTGCTGGAACAGACCGACTGGTCCGTAGCTGACGTAGCAGAACAAACCGGATTTGCGAGTAGCTCTTATTTCCATCGTATGTTCAAACGTAGCTTGGGTGTAACACCGACAGATTTTCGCCGTTCTAAAGCAAATGCGCAATAAGTAAACTGCTCTACACGCCTGCTCCGAGAACGGAACATTGCTCCCAAAAAATAGACTGACATTAAAAAAGCAAGCCTCCAACTTTCTGGAGACTTGCTTTTTTCTTTATCACAATTCTTTATGTTTTATTTAACCCCCTTCTCCTTTACATAGGCTTCCCATTGTTTTGTATATTCGGTTTGAATTTTCTCCAAACCAGCTTGGTTTGCCTTTTGCAAGAAGGTCTGCAAGCCTTGATCTACATTGTCGATCAGTCCAGCTTGGAGCGGATACAGATATTGCTTCTCAACCTGTTCTAGAGCTGCTTTTTCTGCTTGATATGTCGTGTAGTCCTCTGCAAAGCCTGTAAACAGGTCAGGCTTCTGGATTTTATCCAGCTCGGCAAAAATTTTCTTCACACGGTCAAAGCCAGAATCAAACAGCATGTATTCCGGGTTACGCCAAGCCCAACTATTCATACCTTCGCGTGAAAATCCATTAGTACTGCCGCTACCTATCATTTGGTAGTAACCCTCTTTGACTTCGTAGTTTTTGCCTTCAATACCATATTGCGTGAGCAGGTTATAGCGTTTGTCCGTCACCAGCTTTTCATAAAAGGCCAATGCGCGCGCTGGATTCGGGCTGCTTTTTGGAATCGCAAAGCCGTTATGAATCGGATGCACTGGAGTTGCATAACCTGTCGTCAAAGGGAATGGGTAGTACTCGAGCTTCCAGTCCGGGTGAGATGCTTTGAGCTTAATGACCATATCATTAAACCGGGTTGGATTGTCACCGAAAATACTCGCTGCTTTACCAGAAGTCACTTGATCCTGAAGCGTATCTTTTACGTTTAATACGTTTTTGGGAATGAATCCTTTATCGGCCCAGCGTTTGTAAGTGTTCAGCTCTTCTTTTTGTTCATCCGAGCCCCAAAATTTATATACCTCTGTTGGTTTTTCGTATTTAATACCGATACCGTAAGGCAGTGTGCCCACGCTCTTCGTTACTAATTCGGTATATCGATCATGCAGATTTCCCTTAATATCGCTGTTCAGAGATACGGTTTTCATATTTGGCTCATGCTGACGTATCCCATCCATATAAGCCTCATAACTTTTCATATCTGTCGGTTTAGGCAAATTGTACTTCTCACGTAAATCCTCACGCCATACAAAACCGTTTGTGACATATTCTTTATACGTGCCAGGCACGGTATAAATTTTGCCTCCGATTTTAACTCCATCCCACATGTCCTGAGGCACAAATTTTTGCAAGGCAGGTGCAGCCTTAGGCAGCAGATCGTCTAGCGGCAGGAATGCGCCCTTTTTGGCATAGGCCTGATACTGCGTCCAATCTGCAGTGAAGATCAGGTCGATAGGCTGACCCGAAGACAATAACAGCTTATATTTTTGATCCCAGTCTGTCCACGTCGTATAGTTAAATTTGACGGTGGCATTCAGATCTTTTTCCGCCAACTTATTGATCTCTGTCTCAATGGTAGGCAAGTCCTTAGGAGCATCCCCCAGCATATAAAATTGCAGCTGTACTTTCTGGGATTTATCATCCTCTCCATTTGCTTTTTGAGCGCTGTTTCCACTACCTCCTCCACATCCGGCTAATAGCGCCGTGATGACCATTACTGCAATCAGGATGGACATGCGTTGTTTTCTTTTCTTTGTGAATGTCATGTGAATCCTCCCTTTGAAATGGTAGTCTGATTAAATAAAACGCTTACAAAGAGTGCTATTTAGATGGCACAACGTCAGCACGTCATGCCATCACAGTCCTTGAGTGCCACTTTAGCCTTTTACCGCACCAATGGTCAATCCCTTAACAAAATAGCGCTGTACGAACGGGTACAGCAGCAAAATAGGTCCGGTAACCACGATAGCCATTGCCATTTTGGTCGACTCTGTCGGCATATCGTTGGAAAGGGTTACGCCAGTACCTGCACCCATTTGAGCGATAAATTGCATGGAGTTAATTACATTATACAGATAATATTGCAACTGGTATTTATGCGGATCGTTAATAAAGAGTGAGGATGAGAACCAGTCATTCCAGTAAGCCAAGGCCAGAAACAGTCCCACAGTGGCAATACCCGGTGTAGATAAAGGCAACACAATTCGATAGTAAATTTTAAAATCACCCGCACCGTCAATTTTAGCGGACTCGAACAGCTCTTCCGGCATGGAGGAACGAATGAAGTTTTTCATTAAAATGATCAGAAACGGAGTCATCAATCCCGGGAAAATAAGCACTGTATACGTATCAAGCAATCCTAAATACTTCGTCAGCATAATGTACCAAGGTACCAAACCGCCTCCGAACAGCGTCGTAAAGTAAATATAGAATGAAAACGCATTACGGTATTTAAAATCTTTGCGTGCCAGCACATATCCTGCCATCGTCATCAGGAACAGGCCCAACGTCGTACCTACAACCGTGGTAAAAATCGTCACCCCGTATGCCCTTAACACCTCTTCAGGAAAGGTGAACACCGTCCGGTAACCTTCCAGTGAGAATTGCTGTGGTATAAAGTGATATCCATCCCTGATAATCGATTCATTACTGGTCAGTGAAGCCGAAATAATAAGTAGAAACGGGAGTAAACAAGCAATGGAAGCAATAATGATAATCACATAAGAGATAATTTTAAAAATTCGAGTGTATACATCCTCTTTGATCGCCATCCGTTTGGGTCCTCCTTTCTAGAATAAGGCATACTCGTCGTTCAACTTGCGGATGATATAGTTCACGGTCATGATCAGTACAAAGCCGAACAATGATTGGTATACGCCTGCCGCCGAAGCCATCCCCACATCAAAAGTTACTTTCAGCGAACGGTACACATAAGTGTCCAAAATATCCGTCGTATTGTACAGCACCCCATTGTTTCCGATTAACTGATAGAAAAGATCAAATTGTCCTTTCATAATACTACCAAGCGCAAACAACAGCAGCACAACGAATGTCGATTTAAGCATAGGAACGGTAATGTACCAGATTCGTTGAAAAATGTTGGCCCCATCCATTTTAGCTGCCTCATAATATTCGTCACTGATACCTGTAATCGCTGCCAGATAGATCACCATACTGTAGCCGAGATTTTTCCATAAATAGAACAGGATAATCAGGAAAATCCATACCCATGGTTTGTTGTATACATCCACGCGTTCACCACCAAATTGCAGCAGCAGCGTATTCAGGAAACCATTATCATAATTAAATATGTTATACACGATAACACTTAGAATAACGAAAGAAACAAAATAAGGCAGGAACATCACGGATTGAGCGATCTTTTTAAAGTAGCGGCCTCTCAGCTCATTCAGCAAAATAGCGAGAACAATCGCTAGCACGTTACCGAGTAAAATAAACGCTGCATTGTATCCGACCGTATTCAATGTCAGTTTTGTCAGCGTGCCGGATTGCCATAGAAAGCGAAAATTTTGGAGTCCGACGAACTTGGCATCAAACAGGCTGGTATTAAAGTCGAACTGGGTAAATGCATAATAAATACCCACCATAGGAATGTAGGAATTAATGAAGAAAAAAATTAAAGTGGGCAACAACATCAAAAATAATACCCGATTGCGGAACAGTTCATAGAAGAACCCGTGTTTTCTACCCGTTCCCAGCCTCTTACCGTTCAGGCGGGAATCCGTTGTAAGCATTGCAGAATTTTTGGGCATAGGCTGATTCAATGTGAGTCACTCCCCCTCTGTATACGTTACCGACAGCAAAGTTTGTAGCACCGCCGCCGTATAACTATATTTTATGTAAGCGCATTCAAAATGAAAAGTGAAGCCTCTCATGCTTCATGAACAAAGGAGTGTCCTGAGGAGTGAACAATTCGGATATTTGTGAAGTTTTGTGTAATATGAGGCGTCTAATCGACGCCTTAAGCCTATTCATAAAGCATATTTGAACGATCTAATCTACTCCTTTTGCCCACCCTGGAATGTGGTTTCATCCTGTTTTACCCAAAATCCGATTTTCTTTGCCTGCTCCAGCAGCTCAGCGGCATTATCCTGCGGCTTATATCCGATTAGTTCTTCCAAGTAGCCAATGTCATAATAATTATCCGTATTGGCTGACGTACCGTACAAATTAAGATAGCTCATCTCCGGACGAGCTTCGATACAGCAGACAGTCAGACGGATCATATCGCGCTCAGAGATCCAAATATGAGCGGCGCGCTCCGAATGGGGCCGATCATCTCCAGGAAAATTTCCGATACGGATATTCATTGAAGATATTTTGCCCTGATCGGCATACAGCCGTCCTAACAGTTCAATGTAGCACTTACTCAATCCATAAAAACTGTCGGGTCGGTAGGGATCTTCTACATCTATACTTTCGCCTACTTTATAAAACCCTGTGGCATGATTGGAACTGGCAAAAACAATGCGTTTTACCCCATTTTTCACCGCAGCTTCATACAGCTTGTAGGCTCCACTAACATTGCCAGACAGCACTTTGCCGAGGAAATCCCCTTCATCCTTGATCCATGCAAAATGCAGTACCGTATCCACTCCGCGTGTAAGCTCAGCCAGTCGTGCAGCATCATGTATATCCATTTCCACAATCCCTGCCTCTTCATCCCTCTTCACATCAGCAGCGATTATTTCATATTTACCTTCCGCTTTTAGCCCTTCATACAATACTTTCCCAATTGTACCTGCTGCACCTGTAATCAACAATTTTCGTGCCATCGTCCGCATCTCCCTTCTTTGCTTGGTTGTATGCTGTCATCCATATCATAATCTTAACCAACTCCCCAGGGAGGAAACCCCTTAAACTCTCGAATTAGGCAGGTCAAAGCCCACGTAGCTGTGTCTCCTGTCGGCATATAAAAAGGGACCCTGCTACTGTGCAAGAGTCCCTTGTTGTTACTATAGTTTCAAGTTCTATCTTTCAATCTCTTGGTTTCAACTACTACGCTCAAGCTTGTCGTACTACTCTCGCTCTGCGATTAACCAAATAAATGCTAAGCCCGATTAAGATTAACCCGATAAGCAGGAAAGCCGTAATCGCTTCGCCCAGCACCAACGAGCTGACAAACACCGAGATCACAGGCACCAAAAACGTATAAGACGCAACCTTACTCGCATCCCCTGAATTAACAAGTGTGAAATACAGCAACCAGGAAAGTGAAATTCCCAACACCGTGCCGAATATCAGCCCTGACACATACGGGACATTCCATACGATATCCGACCAGTTTTCCGTCACCGTTCCAGCTCCCGTCAGCACGATGCCTCCCAGTGTACATTGGAATGCAACCAGCCACAGCGAATCCACACGCTGGTTTACCTTTTTCACATATACCGTTCCCAATGCCCAGCTCACGGCTGTAATAATGGCGATGATTACACCTGCCACAGCCACATGCCCTGAAAATCCGCCCACACTGACAGCTGCAACGCCCAAAAATCCGATGATCAATCCAATCACCTTGAGTCTGGACATCGCTTCCCCTAGCCACATCCATGCAAAAATACCGACCAACACAGGCTGGAGATATACCAGCACAGAAAACAAGCCGGAGGGGACGTACATCAGTCCCACTGTTTGCAGGCCATAAAACAGTACCACGTTAAAAATACCTGAAATAGCATACACCCGCCAATTTTCTTTCCAACGAATGCGATTCCATCTCGGTACTAAAATCACTCCCAACAGCAGACCGCCCAGCAGTGTACGTAGCCCTGCAAACAACAGTGGAGGTGTGAATTCCAATGCGACTTTATAAATGGGCCAAGAAATGCCCCATAATACAACCAGCAGCGCGATCATCATTATCCGCTTGGCTGTCGTTAACTCTCCCATGACGCTCTCGCTCCTCTATGAAAAAAATCACTAGACTTTATATACTACGCCTACAGAACGACTTTATCAAACAAAAAATATGTATTGGAAAGCTCCACCTTTCATGCCCGCTTGTTCATCGAGGTATGTCTTCGGACAGAGGAATCCAGTCATTTTCCTATGTTACAATATACCAAAAAGATAGATAAAGCTTATAAGGATAGGAGGTTGTCTGCACTTGATTTATATCATCAAATTTTTGTACAGCTTTGTGCTCCCTCCCGGTTTGTTCATCCTGGTGATGGCAGGGCTCGTGATCTGGCTATGGAAAAGGGCACGTATACCTGCGGTCGTATTGCTTCTTGTCACATTGCTGCTGTATGTTTCCTCGACCAATTTGGCTGGAGATTTGTTAATCAGTAGCCTGGAAAAACAGTACTCACAACCCCGTACCGTTCAAGGCGATGTCATTGTCGTACTTGGGGGCGGAGCCACACAGGGAACCCCCGACATCAATGGACAAGGCAATCTGCTAGGATCTGCGGCTAATCGACTGCTCACTGCGGCCCGACTGCACGAAGCAACAGGCTTACCTATTCTTTTCTCCGGCGGGCAAGTGTTTGGAGACAGTGGTAATGAAGCCAATATTGCGCAGAGGCAGCTACTAGGACTCGGTATTCCGGCAAAGGACATTCTGATCGAAAACCATTCTTTGAACACACAGCAAAATGCCGTATATACATCGCAAATTTTGGGAAAACATCAACTCACTAGACCTGTTCTGGTGACCTCCGCTTTCCATATGCCACGTGCTGCACTGGAATTTCAGCGTGCAGGCATGCAGGTCATAGCTTATCCTACCGACTATCTGGCAAGTGAAAAGCTGGCACTGTATGCTGGCAAGCTCTCGCCGTCTGCTGGGGCCATGTCTACAACCGGAACAGCCCTCAAGGAATACCTAGGAATTCTTGCATTAAAGCTTAAATAATGTGATGTCTAATTGTATAGCGGCACACAGCACAAACAAGCGTCTTGCGCTCGCAGGTATAAGCCTGTAAGCTAGCAAGGCGCTTGATCTACCATTTCATATTTAATCCAAGAAAATATCCGATATTTGTTCTTCCGATATGACCTTAAAGCCTTCCTTTTTTAACAAAGCCGAGGTTACCCCGTTACCTGCTATTTTACGGTTTTCGAATGACCCATTATATATTGCTGCTGATCCGCAGGACGGGCTATTTTCTTTTAAAACAACAAATGTTGCGTTAACCTCTCTGGCTATATTCAGGGCTTCGTACGCACCTCTAATGTACATATTGCTGACATCGTTGCCTGAAAACTCGACCACCTTGGCTGTGCCGTTCAGCACATCCTCCCCTGTCCCTCCAACAATCTCAGCAGGCTCTCTCGGAGTCACAAAGCCCCCCAAAAGCTCAGGACAGATTGTCATAGCCTTCTTTTCCTCTACCAACTTCTGAATATGTACATCCAGGCTATCCGTCCCGTTATATCGTACCTTCATGCCCGCCAAACACGAACTTACCAGAATCATTAGTTCCACCTCATATCCATTGCATTCACTATTAAGTAGTTAAAGTATAAACAAATTTTCTCGTAGAGTCATCGTGCGAAAATTTAGACTCGCCACTACGTCCGCGTTCCGTAAGGTTATTCGTCCAGCTGATGTCATAATCATGATCCTGCGCTCTACCCATACCCTTTTGAATTCTGTTCGAAATACAAGTAATGAAAAAAGGCCCTGATTAGGGCCTTCAAATACTGCGGGAGTTCAACGGATCTCCTTTGTCATTTATCCCTTCTGTTTGACTTTCAATGGCCTTGATCAGTCCGATGGTACCGAAGGATATGAGGTCCTCCAAATCTTCACTGGTTTATCAAATTTAAGGAAGGCGGAACGTGTACTCATCCAAAATAACCTGATAAAAACAAGCCGGAGGCGCATGCTGGGCAGCACTACGGCTTATTTTTATTGTTGAGGTTCACCCTGCTCGTAAGTAAGATAAATTCACTCTTGCTATAAGTCGTAATTTAAGATATATTATTAATTAAATAATCAATCATTTAATTAATAAAAGTTTAGTTTAGAGAGAGGGGAATACATTTGGCAAGACCCATCAATGAAGAAAAAAGACTGGAGCGGCGTAAACGTATCCTAGAAGAAGCTGTTGTCCTGTTCGCAGAAAGTGGATATTCTAATACCACAACGGCAATCATTGCGCAGAGTGTAGGAGTGACTCCTGGAACCATTTTTCAATATTTCCCTAGCAAAGAAGCTTTATACTACGCCGCTGTTCTTGAGCCGCTTGCTGATATTCAGGCGAAATCGCTTGCTTGTCTACAACAAGAGGAGACGCCGGGCGTATTGATTAAGAACATGGTGGCAGAACAATTCAACCATATCTACTTCTATATAAATGAATTGCGGCTTGTTCAATCTGTCTTAGGACAACGAATAAGATTCCCTGAACTTACACAGAAGGTCCTTGAAAGTATAAAGGTAATGACAGATGCGATCGAATGCGTCTATGCCAAGGGACAGTTAATGGGAGAATTCAACAAAAGCTTTTCTCCAGCAATGATCTCTCGTGCCTATATCTCTTTCTTAAATGGAGTGGGCTTAACTCTTGCAGAAAGTATTATTCATCATCCCGAGTGGGAAAATCTGAAGGGGCATGCCTTTTATTTGTTCGCACCCATACAACCTAAAGAAAAACTGGAGGAGTCTGAATGAGTCAGGCATCATTACAACCCGATCTGACATTTAACGTTCGTGTAAAAAAACGAAAGAAAATTTTATGGAGCCTAGGGATCGTGCTTTTGCTTGTGATGGCTCTTATATTTTTTATATCTTATAAAGTAGTAGACACCTTGTTGCACCATCCTAGAGACACTAATGTCAGCTACGGATTGAATATCGATAAAACTCCCTACGAAGAGGTCGAGTTCAAGAGTTTGAAAAATGATAATACGATTAGAGGCTCCTTCTTTCCTGCAAGCGGTCTTTCTGGTAAAGAAAGTAATAAGACAATTATTGTCGTCCATGGATATACGAGCAATCGTTTAGTCAAAGGACGGACCCAAAAGTTAGTAGAGCATTTCGTTCCGAAAGGCTACAATGTATTGGCATTTGACCTCAGCTCACAAGGTAAATCCGATGGTGATTTGATTACACTGGGCCTCAATGAAAAATACGATTTGCTAGGAGCTGTAAGCTATTTAAAATCGAGAGACCATACGGGTGATAACATTGGAGTTATTGGCTTTTCAATGGGTGCTGCTACTACTTTGCTGGCCGCAAATGAAAATGATGACATCAAAGCCGTAATTGCAGATAGTCCTTTTCGTAATGCTGGTCTATTTCTGAGAGAGGGTTTGCCCTTCTTTTCAGGTTTACCTGCGTTTCCATTCAGTTATACATCGACATGGATGGCAAGTTGGGCCTTTAAGGTTGATCTTGATTCCATATCTCCTATGGATGCGGTAAAAAAGATGCAAGACAAGCCAGTTATGCTTATTCATGGTACTGGAGATCAGCAAATTAGTTATAAAAATACAGAAATTATTTACGAGTCCTTAAAAGATAACCCAAAAGCAGAAGTATGGTACCCGCAAAATACGGAGCACATCGATGCCATCAACCATTACCCCACTGAATATTTCAAAAGAGTAGATCGCTTTTTGGATGAGTATGTAGGAAAATAAATTCAATCCAAGAGAGCCAACTAGCGAAGGAGCTTGTCCTGATGAAGTGAAAATACCCAATATATCAAGCATTTTTATCCTGTAGTGTAGAAAAACACTACAGGCTTTTATTTGCGTTTTAAATGAAAATACATAGCAAAATAGTTATTATTTAAGCGAAAAAAACAGTGTACGAGTACTGAGCATGTTGATAAAAACAAAAAGACAAGCGTATGCTGTTCACTGGTCAGGAGAAGATCCTTTTTAGAGATCATTTGAACAAAGACCCGGAATCGAATTAATGAACTAGAAAACAACGCGTTCTCTACATGAGCAACAAAGAATAGTTCATCTGATATTTCCCATCTTGACAGTATTAAAGATATTCGGGAATTAAAGCTTATTGAACGAGTAACCACACTTATAGAAAAATTGCCTAGCGCTTTTCAGCGTAAAGGAGCAGTTGTTTTTATAGGATAGCCTTATATAAGAATATTGGATGGGCAGAGGGGGATGCAATTTAAACACGCCTCTGAAAAGAAGCAAGTAATTGAACTATGAAAAAGACCTAAAAAGGCCCTGTTAAGGGCCTCAAGCGGCTTCATATATCTCCTTATCCATTACCCCTTCTGCTTGTAAAATTCATGGTACAGCTTCATTAATGCACGCTTTTCAATGCGGGACACATACGAACGCGAAATCCCCAGCTCTCTGGCAATTTCCCGCTGTGTTCGTTCCTCTCCTCCGGCTTCCAGGCCGAAACGGCCAATCACCACTTCTTTTTCACGCTCATCTAAAATATCCAGGTTGCGATAGATTTTACTCTTCTCGATTTTAAGTTGTACTTTATCTACAATATCGTCCGCCTCGGTGCCGAGGATATCAATCAAAGTAATTTCGTTTCCTTCCTTATCAGTCCCTATAGGATCGTGGAGAGATACGTCTTTGCGTGTTTTTTTCAGAGATCGCAAATGCATCAGGATTTCATTTTCTATACAACGGGCTGCAAATGTTGCCAGCTTGGTGCCTTTCCCGGTCTGAAAGCTTTCAATGGCCTTGATCAGTCCGATGGTGCCGATGGATATAAGATCCTCCAAATCTTCGCCGGTGTTATCGAATTTTTTCACAATATGGGCCACCAGCCGTAGGTTATGCTCAATGAGTGTGTTACGGGAGTGTGCATTGCCTTCGGCAAACAGCTTTAGGTGTCGAGCTTCCTCTTTCTCAGTCAATGGCTGCGGAAAGGCGTTGTTTTTCACGTAGGAAACGAGTAGCGTCAATTCCTTGATGAACAGAGCGATAGCGCTAAATAGTCCGGGCACGGATGACACCTCCTGAGGTAGTTGCGAACTTACCGGCCTTTGTTACTTACCGGGCTTGCGGTCTGTTTATTGTATGTAGGCAGGTGCCCATCCGTGCCTGTACTCCGAAAACTGCTCCGTAACAATTTGCCGGATATCTTTCTGGAGCAACCTCCAATACTTAATTCGAAGCATAGAGATCTCTTCGACACAAATCAACGCACTCCATATAGCCAGAGGAAAACCCGGGATACGCTTTACATTATTCATCACTTGGTTTCCCCATTTTCTTTCAGTAGAGTATTAACTTCTTTCTAGATATGACAATGGAAGTGGCGAATAGACCATTGTATCTCCATCTTCATCTCGTTTTAAAATAATAGCAAACTCAGCACCATTACTTTCATCGCCTCTTGGCAACGGAAATATCATAGCCGGACAACGCAACTCATAATTATGAGGAAATTCTTTTCGAAAGTTCTCTAAAGCATAATTCAGAATCGCATCTATTTTGTCGGTAAGCACATTAAATCCACCTATTACAAAATCATTATATTCTTGGGAAGCGGTGTACTTCTCAAATAATTTTCTTTTATATTCCTCAACAGTACTAAAACAAACTTCCCAATCCAAAGGGAAAATGCCATCTCCCAAATAATAAGTGTATAACTAGTATGCATTCCATCATCAAGGAATATATTCATAGAGAGTTTCATATAAATGATATGAATCAACCTTTTCGACACATTCAAAAATTAAACTTAAGGAGGAATTTCAACATGGCAAAATTCAGTCAAAATCCAGACGACTATACTTTTTCCGTGGATCCTGTTGTTATAGCAGAGGAAAATGTTTCAACGAACGGAGATTCTAAAAATACTTTTCCGAAAAATGTTTTAATCGATAATAATCTATATTGGGAAAGTAGTTTAAGCGGTAAAGGTGGAGAAATCATCTTCAAATTAGATACAGGTAAGACGATCAATGATATTCTTTTAGCTCAACCATCTTCTCGAGCTTTTATACTTTCATTTTCTTTTTACGGCTCTAATGACGGAGAAAATTGGTTTAGGTTAGGTGAAGTCGAAGCTTTGCCAACCACTGCAAAAACAACCTATCAATTTAGTAATGAGATTCCTTTTTCATATTATAAAATAACTGTACTTTCATCTGGGATGAGTAGTACAACCTCCTATTATGGTATACGATATATTCAGCTAAAAACCGCACTCATTAATGGTGTTCCTGCCTACAGAGCATCCAATATAAACCCCGCTATTGCGGAATAAGTTAAGTTAGTACACACAAAAAAAGGGGCTGGCCAACGCCGCCCCTTGATTCGTTCTATTTCATTTGAAGCATGTTATAAATCATCTCAGCCGCTTCCGCACGTGTGACCTCCTGCTTGGCCCGAAAGCTACCATCTGGATATCCTTGTACTAAATTTATCTCCGTTAGACCAAGTACATCCTTTCTGGCCCACTCGACAATTTGAGAGGAATCCGAGTATGCACTGCTTTCTTGCTGTGGTGTAGCCTTGATAATGTTATTCACCATTTTAGCCGCCTGCTCACGGTTAATGACCCGATCTGGGCCAAATTCTCTATTACTAAACCCGCGAGCGACCTGATCTTTAATCGCCGTTTTGAGAAGATCAACGTACCACGCCGATGGATTGATATCCTCGAAACCTAAAGTCACATCTGTTTCGAGCGGTAATTTCAAGGAACGGACCAGCATAGAAGTGAACTCCATACGCGTTACAGGTCTGTTCGGCTCAAACAGCGTGTGGGTTATTCCCTTTACTATACCCAAATCGGCAAGCACATTTATTTTTTCTTTATTAAATATCCGATCAATGTCACTAAAATGATTTGGCTTCTTCTCAACGGTTGAATCCTGAATGTGCTCTGTTTCTATCGGTTCCTTTATAACAGGCTGAATCGGTTTTACACTCTCCGCCCCTCCTGCTCCGCCACCTACGTCCACAGTATTACCCGTTGTTTTTCCATGCGCTTGTTTTGCCTCTGTGCGTTTTCCTTGACTATTTTCTGCCCAAAGTTGAACTGTATACAACTGCTTCTCTTTAAGTTGTCTCCAGATATAGCTTCGATCCTTACCACGATATAGCTCTGTTCCTCCTTCACTGGCAAGGACGAAAATATCATTCTCATGGTCTGATTCCCAATGGATGATAAATTCACTATTCGTTGTTTCCGTCTTCAAAAACGCAAACGCTGGAGACGGCAGCGTCTCGACCTGACCTTCTGTCTGCTTACCTTCACCACTTGTGTTCACTGGCTTAATGGTAATACGATACACTGTAGAACTGTCCAATCCATCTACTTTAAATTCATGGGTGGTCGTATGACCGATAAGCACCTCGTTTTGGTAGACATTGTAAGCATCTGCACCCGAAGCTTCTTTCCACGTAACAACCAAATCGGTATCTGTTACTTCTTTCACTGTCAATCTATTGTCTGGTATTTGACCTGGCAAAGCGCGAAGCGTAAAGGGAGCTATATTACCTACCCCCGTTGTATTCACGGCCTGTATACCAAACGAGTAAATCATACCAGGCTGGATATCTGAAAGCTTAATATGGGCATCTCTGGTGTTAAAAACTTCCCCCGTATCTTTACGGGTTACAGTATATTGAGAAGAGCTCTTGATTTCATCCCAGCTCAGTGAAATCTGGCCACCCTCAAGTTCTGTAACATTAACATTTTGTACTTCAGGAGGAAGTGTCAGCAGCTCACCCAACGCTGGCTGGCTGAAACCACTACTGTTCCCACTGCTCACTTGAAAATCATAGTTTCTCCCACCTGTTAAACCAGATACAACCACACGTGGTTCCGTACTATAATAATTTTGACCGTTGATCGTTACCTTATATTGAGTTGCCCCATCAACCGGGGCCCATATCAATGTGGCATCGTGCTCGCGAACATCTTCAGCTGCAAGTTGCACAGCCGAATCAGGTAGTGTTAATGCCTTGATAGATGTATCTTTACCCGTGCCACTTCGATTGTAGGCTCGTATTTTAATATTGGCAGATCTACCAGCAGGCAAGTCCTCAAACGTATAAGAATGGATACCACGCGCAACCCGCACCTTCGGTTCATCGTTAACATTCAAGATGTATCCTTCAGCCCCCTGCACATCCTGCCACGAAACACCGATAGCATACACATCCTTCGTCACACTCGATAATGTCGTTACTCGATCAGGTAAAGTGATAACTCCCAGATGGGCATAGTCTCCGAATCCTGTTGCATTTTCAGCGGAAACGTTATAACCATACTCTGTTCCCGCCTGAAGATCAGTATCGGTGAATTCTGTATACACATCGTTATAAACCGATACTTCGTCACGTTCTAGGGCGTAGTAGGTGGCAGTGATTACAGAATTCCACTTCAAGTCGATTCCATCTTCTCTTACAGTTACATTCCGAAATCCGTTCGGGCTGTCTGGTAGACTTAAAAAAGATACATGCTTTGCTGTACCCTCTCCAGTGTCATTAATAGCTGATACAGAAACATCGTAATATTTACCAGGCTTCATTCCCGTAATTGGATTATACACATCCTGTGTAACCGTATCCTTAAATATGATTTCTCCCGTACTTACGTCTGCTGCTGTAATATTATATTTGTTAGCTGATGAGACTGGCGTAAAGTCAGCCATGATTTCTGCAGAATGACGAGAGACAGGTCGTAACTGGACATGCTCAGGGGCATCAGGTAACGTTAATATATGGACTCGATTGGAATAGGCATTGCCTCCTACATGATTACTAGAACGGACTTCATATTCGTATTGCCGTCCTCCTTGTAGCCCTCTATCTGTAAAAGAATTTGTCGGATGCGTAACATCCCAAACCTCATTAGTTGTTAGATTTCGGACTGTATAAACGTAACCATTATCAAGACCAGACGGGAGAGTCCACTGCAAATCAGCTTCTGTATTTCGTATGGATGTCGCAGAGAGCACAACCGACTGGGGCTGCTTTTGAATACGAAGTGCACTGCTGACCGTTTCATAAATGTTACCCACCCTGTCTTTGACCTTGGCATGAACATACCATTCACCTTCATCTGAAAGATCCATCTGGATTGTTGTATCGGCTGAAGCATCCCAGTTTTCGGGTGAATCAGGGCTGTTCGTGATTTTATACTGCATTGTGGATGACTCAATCCCCGAATGCTGATCGGCATATCGTATCCTCACATGAATATGGGTATCTTTCCATTCACGCGAATCCGGCGTCAGTTGAATCGTCGGTGGTTCCAAATCAATATAAGATATTGCGGATACTGGATCACTTCGATTCCCAGCTGAATCTACAGCTTGAGCAGTCAATTTTACGATACCCGAACCATTTAATATTCCAGACGAACCAGACACATAGGTGCCAGAACCCAATTGATATTCATAATGTACTGCTGTAGTATCCGTCGCACCCGATAGAGTAAACTGCACTGGCTTATTGGTATATCCGGTAGGTATCGTCACCTCGGAAAACGTAACTTTCGGAGGCGTTGGCTTGGTTCGATCAATCATGACCGATTGAGTCACGATTGGACTAGACACGTCGAGATTATTGATCGTCCGCGCTGATAATTCGTAAATCCCTTCTGCATTTAATGTAAAAGTACCCTTGTAGGTCAACCACTCCCCTGATGGAATCAAGCGATACTGTGTCATCTTAATTCCATTTGTAAGGTCACTTCCTGAATCAATGGTAATATTCACATCATGGTTCGTTGGGCCTGTTTCACTAGCCCGGATGACAGGAGCAGTCGGTCCCTTTTTATCAATGGTGACTTCTTTGCTTACTTCTTGGCTCACATTACCGACGCCGTCAATGGAGCGTGCATGTACCGTGCTTTTGCCATCTTTATTCACATGAAACACTCCACTATAATCCTGCCAATCCTGATTCACAACGCCCGTCAAACGAAATTGAGTATGGGCTAGTCCAGAATAATCGTCTGTTCCCGGTTGTAATGAAATCGTATAGTCATTACTGTTTCCCGTTGCGTTTAGGATGGGTGGAGTTGGTGGCATCTTGTCTATTCGGACATTCCCGGAAGAAAGACCACTATACTGGTTATTCACGTCTACTGTCCGGGCATAGATCGTATTTACACCGTGATCATATACAGTAAAGGGACCTGTGTATGGCTGGAATGCTCCTCCATTCAGGCTATATTCATAGTATTTTAGCCCTTCAGGAGCCACGTCCCCATTTATCCACACGGTTACGGGTTCTTTGGTCCATCCTGTAATCGCTTGTCCCTCTGTACCTGCATGGATCTGAGGTGGTTTAGGCATTAGGTCCGATTTGGGAATAACACGGATTCCAAACTTGGATATTTCATTGCTTGTCTGTTGGTTAGTTCCCATCGCTCTGAAATATCGAACATCCCTTAATGTAATAGAGTCGGTGATATCTATCCATTTTCCCTGGTAAAATCTATCGGCATAGAATTTCGTTACATTAGTCCATGTGTATAAGTTCGTTCCGTTAGGCCTCCAACTGTCGCCTGCTGCGTTATTAGATGTATATATATCAGTATGATACGACCCTTCAATGTAAACAAAAATTCTATAATCAGAAGTCTTAATAGATCTTCCAATATCAATAAAACGATTTGTCGGCTGCGTAGTACCATCACATTTATACCTGGCCGAACCCATGCCAGTGTATACTTCCGTTGCTCCTATCCCACTTCCTGACCAAGAGCCCCAACTGTCGCCTCCACCCGGCAAATTGTTTTGGCAAAAAGGTCCTCCCATGATCTCCTGAGTAGCAGCTGATACCCTTTCCGGAAATATGGGAATTATCGTTAATAGTAGGACTACAGCCAAAAATCCGTACACCCACTTCCTATACTTCCTTACCTTTCGCTTATTTTTTCGATACATACACTTCTCCTTACTTTATTTTATTTTCAAAGAGTTTTACAAACTCGCTTCGGATAAAATAGAAAAAGCACCTCAAACGAAGGCGTTAATGCCTAAGTTTGAGGTGCTTCCTCTATATCACGAGTATGTTTTGAAGCTATTATACTTCGTTCCAAGCAAGTTGTAAACAGAACTGACAAATTATTTGAAAGTGTTAATGGACCTGAACGCCTAAGTTCCGAAAAAATCCTCGCATATTCTGCATGTAAGAATCCTGAGTAGCGGAAGATTCCTTAAGAAGATTTTGCATACTGTTCATAAAAGCAGAAGCTGATGTCGTATCCGCTTTGTCAAACCGATTGTTTAGCGGTGTGTTATTGAGCAACTCTGCGTTCTGTCCCGTACGTTCCTTGTATTTCTCAATCCAATCGGGATGTTGAGGAACCTTTTGCGCAAAATTTAACAGTTGGCTCAGCCCATTTCCTCCACCTTTAATATCATTCATGTACGCAGTATATTTTTGAGGATCAACCTGCTTCATCACTTCCGACAGCTTGACATAATCCTCAGGAGCACCTGACGGACGATCTATTGGAGTCGTGTAGCTAATATCTCCGGTCTCTGGATCAGTGGATCGTGTCAAAGCAATACTAGCAATCTGGTTCATGGTTTCCAGAAACTCTTTGGCCTTGTCGCCTTCCATGTAATGATCGGCAATATACTTGGATTGAGTAACTCCCATCTCCAGCAGCACAGCTCGTTGACTCTCATCCGTTACTGTTCCGTCGACGATAAAATTAGATTCAATCATACTGTACACTGCATTAGACACTTCTTCTGGCTGACCTTCCAAAACCCGGTTTAATGAATCATTGATCTGTGTTGTACCGAAATACTTGGCAGCCTGTGATACAATAGCTCCTTCCGCCAACTGTCTACCGGCTTCACTAATCTCCACGGAGTCTTGAACTACCACTCTGGAGACCTGTTCTTCATGAAGCTGGGGTGGTGGAGCTTGCTTGCTTGTCGGATTGATCCGTAAGCTACTTGCATTAAGAATCGCTTGCTGTGCTCTAAGAGGTCCAAAATTCATTCTATTTCCTCCTGTCATGTTTGTAACAGGCAATCTAAGGCGTATGTATAGTGTAATGTGACCCTGTTTCTATATATATCGGACAAAGCATATATGGAATGAACATATGCTTTGTCCTAAAATTGAACAAATATTGAAACGAACTACTTTTGTTTCAGATATAAAATATTCAAGCAACAAGTTACCTTAAGTGTTAGCTTAACCCGTCCATCAGCCGCCATAAATACTATAGGCAAAGTGATATACAATATCTGTGTCTATAATCGAAGTACCTGACACCTGAACGGCTACCCCTGATAGATCATAGTAGTGTGTAAAACTGATGGCTCCAGACAGGTATTCCGCTATACTTCCAGTGGAAGATGGCAGGGAAAGAGTCACACTAAAGGCTCCATTCTGGTCCGTATAAGCTGTGCCTGTACGAGTACGATTTCCGCTGCTTTCAGTCCAGTTCTGATTCAACCAAGTCACATCAACAGGCGCATTTGCCACTGGATAACCATCAGTTGTCTTAACTACCCCCTTCACGGTAAGGTTGCTGCGTTGATTAACCCGATAATGACGACCATATGAGTAGTTCGGATAATCATTAGGACCATTAACAGAATCATAGCCGGTAATTTCAATTTTGCCAGCCCGAAGCACTGGCTTCAGTGTAAGTGTGTATAAATGATTGGGTGAATACTGATTGGTTGTGTACACTCGCACATAGTAGGTTCCTGTATTTAAGCTGACATTATGGTTCGTTTGCGGCAAAAGCGCCATTTGGTTTCCTGTAAGAGCTCCGTAGACTTCCGCTTTGTAGCCATAACCGTCCGAAACACTATCAAGCTTTACGTTCAAAGCATCATAATTGCGGCTGGCAGGGATCGTAACTTGGTACCAGTCATTATCAATGCCTGAATGAATGGAGCGTGAATTAAGCGATGAACCGCCCGTACTAAAGGTAAAGTTATAGGCATGGAAAGCACTCTCATCTGGTTCATATGCATCGTAGCTGGAGCTTGTATCGACCGTTAGATAGAAAGGATCATTGATGCTGGAACCCTTTTTGGCATGAACAGCAATCGCATATGCCTTTTCATATCCGGTAGCGTTACGGGTTCCTACGTTCTCAGGAAGTGAGGCAGCCCCCTGTTCATAATTGTTAAAATAAGTACCATAGGTGGATGCGTCAATGGCATTAGGATTAATGTCACCTGTCGTCATATCAAACTCATATAAGTATAAGTCATAGTCAAGCTGGGCTGAAAATGGACCATCCAACTGGGACTGCAACAATTCACCAGGCTGCAAATAGATCGGATATAAAAATTGTGTGCCTCCCTCTTGCGTAATCGTACCGGAATACGTAGCAGAGGAAACTGTGGCTGATGCAGCCATTGGGTTTGCCTTCAGCGAAGAAATGGGTTCCCTTTTCAATGATGTTGTCTCTGGTGTCTTGAAGTTGAGATTTTCTTGCATGACATAAACCGAAGACGTAACGTTGTCTGGCTTGTCTGCTCGCGTTAAACGCTTAATCACGTCTTCATTTCCAGTTGTTAGCTGAATATCGGATTCCACTTTAATCGCTTGATCCGATGTAGCCTCCGTACTTTCACTCGCATTCGCAGTCATTCCGAAAGCAAACAGGAGCATCATGCTTAACATAACTGCAATAGCCTTTTTGAACCTCTTCATACTGAAATCCCCTCTCAAATGGTTTAAGGAATTCCCGCTATCCCCGGATAAACCAGGGTGATTTCTAGGCTGTATGGCTCTATCATAAATCATCTTTGGTTCTATTGGAATATATTATGCAAAACAATTTCTATTTGTAATCTATGAAAACAAGACCATTTTCTTATTCTTGGTGAATAAACATGAAAAGTCGCTCTTTCAGAAATGGAAAGCCTCAGCTAACCATTCAAAAAAAGCGACTCTCATGAATCAAAACTACATTAAAGCATATCTTAATTTCTCAAGCTATAAGCAAACAGATAAACAATGTCCGTCGCACTAATCGAAGTTCCATCGACCTGAGCGGCAACTCCTGTAAGATCATAGTAGTGTGTGGAACCAATTTCACTTATATAATCTACATTTTTTCCTGTCGATTGTGGAAGAGAAAGGGTCACACTGAATTTACCGCTATCATCGGTGTACGTAGAAGCCGTTCTCGTACGGTTACCGCTGCTCTCGGTCCAGTTCTTATCCAGCCATACGACCGTGACAGGAGCATTGGGAACCAGTTGACCATCTGTTGTTTTCACAACACCGTTCACGATCAGACTGCTGCCTCCGTTAATACGATAATGACGACCGTAAGAATATGTCGGATAATCATAATAGCCATTGGAGTTATAGCCGGTAATTTCAATTTTGCCAGCTCGAAGCACTGGTTTAATCGATAGTGTATACAAATGGTCGGCTGAATACTGACTTGTGCTGTGCACTCGTACATAGTAGATCCCTGTGTTTAGGGTAACATTATGATTGGTTTGCGGTAGAAGCACCATTTGATTGCCAGTAAGAGCTGCATATACTTCCGCTTTGTACCCATAGCTTTCCGAAGTGCTGTCCAGCTTCACATTTAATGCATCATAATTACGACTGGCCGGCACTGTAACTTGATACCAATCGTTGTCTTTAGCGGAATGGATGGTGCGGAAGTTAATCGAGGAGCCTTTGTCGTTAACCGTAAAATTATAAGCATGAAAGGCACTGTCATCCGGCTCATAGGCATCATAGTTGGAGCTTACAGCTACAGTTAAATAGAAAAGGTCATTGATGCTAGCCCCCTTCTTGGCATGAACCGCAAGCGCGTAAGCCTTTTCAGCTCCGATCGAGTTGCGAGCTCCTACGTTTTCAGGAAGAGAAGCAGCTCCTTGCTCATAATTGTTAACATAATTCCCGTAGTTGGAAACGTCTATGGGATTGGAATTAATATCGCCTGTCGCCATATCAAACTCATACAGGTATAAGTCATAGTCAAGCTGGGCTGAAAATGGACCATCCAACTGAGCCTGTAACAATTCACCCGGCTGCAAATAGATCGGATATAAAAACTGTGTGCCTCCCTCTTCTGTAACCGTACCGGAATATGTAGCAGTGGACGCCGTCGCTACGGTCGCTGCGGCTTTAGATGATACTGAGTTTGCACTGGCTTTGAGCGAAGGGGTAACTCTCTTTTTCAATACAGATTTCTGTGGTGTCGCCAAGTTAATATTTTCTGTAATGGTGTACACCGAATCTGTGATACTGGCAGGCTTGTCCGCGCGTGTTAATTGTTCAATAACACTTTCCTTATCAGTTGTTAGCTGCACATTGGAAACTGTTTGAATCGTTTGATCCGTCTTCACCTCTGGGCTTGCACTCGCGTTCGCCGTCATACCGAATGAAAGCAGGAGCATTGAGCTTAGTGTAACTGAAACCACCTTTTTAAATCTTTGCATACTGAAATCTCCTCTCAAATGTATTAAAAAAATCAACCATTCCCCAAATATATACAGGGAAATTCTAGGATGTCCTTTTCTATCATAAAGTAATTCTGGTTCAAATGGAATATACTTCTTAAAAAATTCTTATTTGTAATTCCATGTGAATAGGTTTAGGTTAATCAACTTAATTTTGACACTATTTTACCATAAAAATCCTACCATTCTCTTATTTATACGATATAATCAAATAATATGGATAGTTCTTTGAGACTATTAAATAAATCGAATTACCCATAACATACATAAAAAAGGGGAATACAGATGAAAAAACTTAGCGTGTTTATGTTAGTATTATGTTGCTTCTCCATTTTGGCAGCCTGCTCTACCGATCCGATAAAAAAAGATTTAATCACGTATGTAAATGATGGAATGCTTCCTTTGGCACAAGATGAAAAAGCAGTTACTGATAAGTATGAAGCTGTGACTGGAGATAACTTTACAGATGATGTTACACTATATAATGCTTTAAAAGACGATATCATCCCGGAATACACCAAATTTGTTGATAAGTTAGAAGCTGTAAAGACGGAAACTCCTGAGGTAAGAGCCGTCCACGAAACCTACATCAAGGCCGCTAGTACTCAAAAGGAAGCCTTCATTAAGATGCTCGATGCGTTGGATAAACAGGATCTGAACTTAGTCAATGAAAGTAACACCAAGCTCAGCGAAGGTAGAAAGCTATTCAGAGATTTTGGTGAACAAGTCAACACACTTGCTAAAGAGCATGATGTGGAGATGAATAAGAAATAAATAAAAAACTCCCTTTATGGGAGTTTTTTTATACTTCAGGATTTTGCAAAATCCTCACTTATGAATATTCGAAGCAAATTACCGCTTTACTTAATTCTTGGTCGTAAAATAAATAGACGGTATCCGCCCCACACGCTTGAAAATAATACCCGGTAATGGAACCGATATAGGCAAAAGTCTCACCATTGGGACATTTAGGTACATGAAGCAGGTTGGTTTGCTCGAATTGGAGCATCTCTTCCAGAGATTCGTCATATTCCTTGATGTAACTTTGAGCCTTGTCAGACTGAAAAGCGATATCATCCAAAATTCCATTAACTTCAGGGAAACTCAGCCCCCAACCGCTGGATTGCTTTTCCTCAAAATCACGGGTGAGCTCTTCCACAGGCTTTTGGGCCTCCCCAAAGGAGGAATATGGATAAATTTTATTGTTTTCCAGGAAAAATGCTTTGCGAGCTTGGTAGTCTTGTTCATTAGCCATATACACCTGTTCCAGTCCGTCCAACGCCATAACTTCTCTCTTCATACGTAGGTACGCTTTATCCCCGGTAGATTTCAGCGCTTCATAGGTGGCTTCCAATTGCTCTTTCTGATGAAGGCTAAAATAATTCCAGTCCGCTTCAAATTTGTATTTGCCGTCAATTACATCGAAACCCAGCATATCTTCCTTGGTATATGAGGTATGAAATTGCTGAGTATTTTCACCCACACAGCCTTCGTGTATTTCTTTTACGGAAACAAAATGCAGCCACTCGTCCTGCTCCGGGAATAAAAACTGAAGATTAATCGAGCAAATCGGCAGAAAGTGCTTGCGATGATGTTCAAGATTACCAATAAATACGTCCTCATATGCTGGAAACCGTTTGATAAATCTCTCTGGTATGTTCATGATACTCCCCCTATATTGTATAGTTTTCCGGTAGCCTTTTGATCTGAAACGTTCCTTCAATGGAAATCACACTATAGAGTTCATCAAATCCTTCTTCGTAGCTTGGGACCTCTAGTTTACTCATTACACTTTTAATACCGATTTCAGGAATATACTCTTTGCCTGTGCGCTGCTCATTACGCTTAATAGATTCTGCAAAATCGGGCTCAAAATAGTAGCCAATAATTTTAAACCCCTTATTTTTACAAGCATCTATATATTTCTTTCGTTCTATAACAGTGGCATTTGTATTGTCTACAACAAAGCGCTGCATGGTTTCGATGGAGGCTTGTAGATAAATATTTTCCCTATTCCGTGTTTTAAGCATATCAAGGTTTATTCGCATATGTGTTTTGAAGAAATGTTCTTTATAAAATGTCGACTTGCCCGAAGCCTGAATTCCTATAAAAATGACACACTCCAAATCTACACATCCTTGTCCAAGTATACATATTGGTTAATATAATCTCTATTCTGTGAAAAAATCGGTGTCTCATGATCAACATCCCACTTGCTTCTGACGGCTTCGCCTTTGTTGTACTGTTGTTTGGTAATGCAAATTCCCCGCTTTTGCCAGACTGGAATATCGTTCCAGTTTAGCCCTTTTTCCACAAAAAGCTTGTCTTGTAGCTGATTTCCGTTCAATCCTTCTAATTCTGAATGCCTGAAATGGGCTTGAGCCACCATAGAAATGCTGTTTTTAGTAGCATCTTGCTGTCTCCATAGAAAGTAGTTTGTAACCTCATCCTGGGGCAAGACCCATGCTCTTGCATCAAAAGTGGCTAAAGGCTGACCTGGGTAAACCTTTTGGATTTCCTCATTAAATTTGGCTGTAGCCAGAGAAGCAGATATGGACACCATCTTTTGAAGATTATTTTCAAACCAGGATTGCGTCGTTAATTTGTCATAATTCGTAAGAAGCAATGAAATTTCATCGCTCTGATGATACACCAGTTTACATCCCATAATGTTATAGGCCAAATATTTACACGTCTCCCATAATGCAAAAATTAGTTTCTCATCAAAAGGTTTCGTCATCCCACGTGTAAAGGTATGAAAATGCGCACCATCAATTCTGATGATTACGGGTAAACGGCGTGGTAGGCTTAATCTATAGGCATTTTCATATTCCTTCATCCTATTTCCAAAATCATTTCTTTTCATAAACTATGTAGGTTCCTTTCATGATCCGTGATTTGCACATAGAGTAAAACAATGTCTATCTTCCCCAATTGACATATATAAGAATTGTAACAAATTGGCTGATACATCGCTAGGAATTAAGAAAGACAAAAAAACTTAGCAGATGGACTTGCAGAGTCTTTCATTTTTTCTTGGTATCTATTCTCCAAATGTTAGGCTATAATAATTTCAGTTTTTACTTTATTCCGATATGAAAAGGATGATATATATGAGCCAAAATCCATCTTCCATTCCGCGTCCGTTAGTCAGGGCTAATCAATGGGTAATTGTTTTATCTGTAGTTTTTACTTGGATTACAGGGGGATATGGGGTGCTAGTTATTCCTCTTATCGCGGGGTTGCTCGGCGTCCTTTTTAACTTCAATCCAGTAATGCGGATAGCCAAGCTTTTCTTGAAGAAAAGCCCCTCCTCGTATGTGCAGGAGGACCGAGAGCAGCAAAGGTTTAATCAGCTTCTTGCCGTCTTTTTTCTGTTGGTCGCTTGGGTAGGATTTATGCTCCAGTGGAGTATTGTCGCTTATGTATTCTCGGCCATGGTCCTGGTGGCGGCCTTGGTGGCTATCCTTGGTTTTTGCATAGGATGTTTTGTTCTCTACCAATGGTCCCAATATCAATATCGAAGAAGAAAAAACGTGTAAACAGAAACAGCTCTCTTTTCATTCCATTAGGACATCGTTAATTAAATCGAAGGTGCAGCCGAACTCTCCGACAATATGGATGCTATGTCGGTTCCGCCTTCTTTTTATTTTGCAGTAATATTATCTTCAAATACAAAAACGGAGATGGCTATATCTTCCTCCACTTTAATATCTGAAAAGAGGTGCAGCAGCCGGGAATCCATGTAATCCTCCAGTTCTTTATTGAAGTGTGTGGGATATATTTTTTGAACCATTTTGGTTCGGGCTGCATGCACCATCTCTTTCCCGGATTCTTCTTGTGCAAGAAACTTTTCAGATGGGGTTAAATTTCCATACAGCATCGTGATAGCCATATTATCTACAAAGGTCGTATGTATGCGTTCCGGGCCTTTCCCAAACAGCTCTTTACGTACTTTTCGAATAATTTCGTTAAAACCCGTTTCCCTTCTCATATCGCACCGCTCTCCTAAAATCTACTAAAATCCCTATTACTATTTCCATCATAACCGATTCCTATCATATAAAACAGAGACTAGCGAAAGTGATTTTTGGAACATGATTTTATCTGCAATTATAAGCGTTCATTAATTTTGATTAACATTTCCTCTAAAATTCGCTTCTCCTCTTCGGTCAGGGCTTGAACAATTTCGTCCTCCACCTTTTGGAAAGAGTCACTAAAAGCTTCAATCAATTCAATGGCTTTTGGTAAAACATAAATATTTTTTTGCCGTTCATTATTGGCCGGGATTTTGCGCTCGATGAATCCTTTTTGCTCAAGACCTTGAAGTATGCTTGTAATGCTGGCTCCGCGCAGATGAAACCGATCGGCAAGATCCTTCTGAATTAAATCATTTTCTTGATTCTCGTAGATATATTTAATCATTTTTCCTTGTTGAGCATTTAATCCCAACTCTTTTATGCTCTCGTCCGCTCTTTTCTTTAACTTAAGACCAATAATCTGAAACAAATCCAGATAAACCGTATCCTTTTGGGTTTTCATAATCATATCTCCTCAAATTATTAGAAGTCTAATTGTCAGTAAATAAACTATATAAATCTCTAAACTGTTTGTCAAATGAAAATTAGTTTATTGACAGTTATAAAACTAATAGTTAGAATTCTAAGTGTTTAAGATTGAACACTAAGGAGGAACGACATGAAGAATGTAACTCAAAGCTCTACGGTAGAAAAAGTTACAGCGATTACGAATGTACGTATTTTCGATGGTGAAAAAGTTATTGAGCCCAGAAATGTTGTCATCCATGGGGAAACCATTATTTCGGTAGGCGGAGACCTTCCGACACATGCAACGATCATCGATGGGGAAAATGCGACATTATTGCCCGGCCTGATTGATGCGCATGTCCACACTTCAATCGGTGGGTTACGAGATGCTTTAAAATTCGGCGTCACGACAGAACTCGAAATGAACGGCAGTTTTACAGAAAGAGGGCGCAAGATCCAGTTGAAAAACGTGAATGACGTCGCCGAAGTCCGTTCTGCCGGCACAGCGATCACTGCTCCAGGTGGTCATCCGGATGAATTATTGCAGGATGAGGATGAAATTCCGGAGTTCGTATTAAAGGAATTGGAGAAGTTACCTAAGGAAGACCGGGAAGCTATGCTAGCCGCCTACGCTCACGATCACGAAGAGGTGCCCCAAGTGACGACAGTGGAAGAAGCGATCAAACATGTGCATACCCAGGTGGAGAGTGGCGCCGACTATATTAAAATCATGATTGAAGAAGGGACGGTCTTGGGTGCCCCTGGACTACCTATTTTAAGCGACGAGATTTTAAAAGCAGCCGTGGCAGAAGCCCATAAATTCGATAAAATTGTCATAGCCCACGTCTTGACGGCTGATTCTTCGCAAACCGCCATCGATATGGGAGTCGACGGATTGGGTCACTTATTTCTCGACAGGCCCGAATGCACATCCGAGTTGGTGAAATCCATAGCGGATTCAGGCGCATTTGTTATACCGTGCTTAGTATTGAACTCATCCATTCTGGGAAATCCGGCATCAGAATTGGCGAATGATTCACGTGTTTATTCCAAATTAAGTCCAGAATGGATCGATATTTTGAACTCAAGCTTCCATACTTTCCCGCAAGGCAATTTGGAGAATAGCTTTAAAAATGTGATGGATCTTCACCGTGCCGGTGTGGATATTCTGGTCGGGACGGATGTCGCCCCCGTTCCTGTTCCCAATCTTGGCGGTCTTGCTCATGGAGCCAGCGTTCATCATGAAATGCAATTGCTGGTTGAGGCCGGATTTACTCCCATAGAAGCGCTTCAGTCGGCTACTGCGAAACCGGCCCGTTGCTTTGGGCTTTACGATCGCGGCTGTATTACCGAAGGTGCGCTCGCTGACCTTATACTAGTAAACGGTGATCCGACAACCAACATCTCGGATACCTTGTCGATCAAGTCCGTATGGTTCAAAGGTGTACAACAACTATGTTAATCAGAGCCTCTCGAACAGAAACAACCATCTAATCTCATTTGTACGACTTCCATTTTTACTTTCCGAGGATAGCTTAATCTTGTTGCCAACGCAAAAACACCTCCAAAGTTTATCCTCATATCTTACGACATGGGGATTCTCTTTGAAGGTGTTTTAATTGCAAGGAACATTGTAAAAACGTACAAGCAGCGGCCCCACATAGATTCGCTATGCACTAGTCATAAAATATAAGGCTTACTCGTAGGCACCGATGTTCACCGCGGCTCCCTGTACTCTGGGCTTCCCGTCAATATCCAGTGTTCCAATGATGGCACGGTCCGTGTTCCCGGCATCGATCGCCGGTGACGAAGACTGCAAATGGAAGTCGCTGTTCGCGGCATTCACGAATTTAGGATCGGCAAACAGAGAATGCGTATCGTTGCCGGTCCCCGATTTGTACGCGGAGAATCCCGTATACTCTTTATTTTTCCAGATCCAGTTAGCTTCCGAACTGCCGCTCGGAGCAAAGTATAAGTTATAATCCACAACATTGCCGGAATTTTTGGTGTATCCATTGGAGATCAGCATATCTGTGGAGCTGGCCACGAAAATATTGTTTTTGATCACATTGTTTCGCGTATCGTACTGAACCAAAAGCTGGCCGCTTCCGTCGTCAAATGTATCGTTCTTGTATAGCGTATTGTTCACGATCTTGCAGTTTACCGTTGAGCCGCGCTCCTCATTGTAACCGCCCATGGCAATACCAGTCAGCCGGTTGTTATATATCACGTTGCTGCGGACTGTAATATTGCTGGTGGCTTTGCCGGCATGCTCAGAGGCCATTTCGACGCCGATGTCGTTGTTGTAGCTGTAATTCTGCTCGATAATACTGTCCTTGCCTCCATCCACATAAATACCACCGGCCGAGTTGTCATCGCTCTTGTAAGATGGGTTATTTTGAACAGAATTATTGTACACCCGGTTGCCCTTCACTAGCCCGTTTCGCGCCTGATCGTAAGCAGTATTCGGCGCAGTTCCCTCAAAACCGATCAGATCAATCCCGATGTTGTCATTATCGTGAATGAGGTTGTCGGTCACCGCAAAGCCGTCCACGTTGCCGTTTAAAACGAGCGATTCGCTGGAGCCCAGCACGAGATTGTACAGCTCATTACCGCTGATCGTAAGGTCGTGAATCGAAGCCGGAGCTTTCGTGCCATAAACAGCGATACCGTGAGCGTCCCGGCCCAGCCGATCTTTGCCGGTCGGGGTGACCGTGTTTTTGATGTCATGGATTTTGTTGTTGGACAGATTAATGAAGCCGCCCGAACCGTGGACATAAATACCTACGGGCACTGTGTTCTTGGAAGCAGTGGTAAAATTACGGATTTCAAACCCCTGAACGGTAACGTGATTGACATCGGCCAGTTCGATCAGCCCTTCGTTCCCGCTGACCGAAAGTCCGCTGCCATCAATAATGGCGGTCTCTGTCCCATAGTTGGTGAACACAATTGGACCCTGCGAAGCGGAGCCAGAGCGGGTAATCTTTACTTTCTGCTTGTACACGCCGCCCCGGACGTAAACCGTGCTGCCCGCAGGAGCCACGTCGGCCGCATGCTGCAACGTCTTCCACGGCGCATCGTTCGTTCCGGCGTTAGAGTCGCTGCCGCTCGTGGCCACATAATATTCTGTACCGGCCGCGGAAGCGACGGGAGGTTGCACATTTCCGGCCACCAGACCAAGCCCGAAAACCATGGCTAAACCTACCAGAAACATTTGCCCGAATTTCTTCATGTTCCTCATCCCCCTTTATTTTTCTTGTAAATTGTACCATAATTCCACTAAATCTGTTCTATAGCATCGGCCATTAGTGCAACCTAATGCGCCATACCAAGGACCGGGAGGTCACCGTAATCGCTGTCGAAAGAAACAAGAAACCCTGCGTTTTAGTAATCGCAGGGTTTCTTGGTGATCTAAGCTGCTGACGTTGCCGCAGCTGCCCTATCGGCAGACTACGCATGTTCTTACTCCAACGGACTAATCCTTTACCAGTCGATTAGAAAGCATCAACATAATAAAAGAGAATAAAATGATGACAGCTACCCAGCTCCAAGAGAGTGTCATATTTCCGACCTCGGACGCGGTGTAAATCGCTGTAGGCAGGGTTTGGGTCTGTTCAGGAATATTACCCGCAAGCATCAGCGTAGCGCCAAATTCTCCTAACCCTCGGGCAAATCCGAGAATGTATCCTGAAATGAGTGGTCGGTAGGCAAGGGGCATCGTAATGTGGCGAAACACTTGCCATTCGTTGGCACCTTGCGCACGTGCAGCCTCCTCTACCTCTGGGTCTACAGCTTCAAAACCTGCTTTAATGGTACGGTAAGCCAGTGGAAAAGCAACAACTACGGCCGCCACCACTGCAGCTCCCCATGTAAATACAATCGTCTGCTGGAACAAGCTTTCGAAGGCAGTGCCAATCCAGCTTTTCCTTCCCAGCAAGATGAGCAAAATAAAGCCGACAACAGTGGGAGGCAAAACGAGCGGAAGAAGTAGGACGGTCTCAATCACGCTGGTTCCCCTCCGCGGCGTGCAGTTCGCCATCATCCGCGCTACCACAGTAGCTAATAAAAAGACGATGATGCTGGCGACGACAGCAACTTTAACAGATACGATAACCGGAGGAAGAAAAGCTGACCAATCCAACGGAACCCCCTCCTTTATCTGTGAATTCTATTTTCCCGCCATTTCTGTAGGGGCTGAAAATCCATCTTTACTGAACACACTCATAGCTTCATCTGTCCGTAGAAAATTAAGAAACTCGCCTGCTTCCTGGCTGTGTTTGGTTGCTTTTACAATGCCTTCAGGATACAGGATGGGTGCATGCAATTCCTCAGGCACTTCCAGTGCTATGACCGTTTTATCAGATGATTTGGCATCCGTCAGATAGACGAGTCCTGCATCGGCGTTGCCTGTTTCAACATAATTTAATACCTGTCTTACGTCCTTGGCGA
The DNA here is from genome assembly GCF_037975315.1 of Paenibacillus sp. FSL P2-0322. Lineage (NCBI taxonomy): Bacteria > Bacillati > Bacillota > Bacilli > Caryophanales > Paenibacillaceae > Paenibacillus > Paenibacillus sp. FSL P2-0322. Next base: position 4,165,111 of record NZ_CP150243.1, read on the forward strand.
ATACCATCTTAGGTTCCAGCTTGTCCCATAGTCCAGCCTTCGTTAACGATTCTTTGGAATACTGTCCGGCGGGAACGGTAGTAGGCTCCCCAACAGCCACTTTCAGGTAAGAAGGACCCATCAAGTCATTGAGCGTAATGCTTTTGTTATCTGTGCTTTTCGCCTTATCTTGTGGAACAACCACAACCAGTTTATTTTGAAGCAACACGTTATCCTTTTCCACCAATGAAGCATCCGTTAATGCCTTCATTTGCTTCATGCCCGCCGAAATAAATACGTCAGCGGGTGCGCCTTGTTCAATTTGTTTTTGTAATGTACCAGATGAAGCGTAGTTAAAGGTAAGTTTGATATCTGGGTGCTGTTTCTCATACTGGTCCTTGAGCGTATTCAGACTATCTTGAAGACTTGCAGCGGCAGATACGACTAGTTCTGTCTTGGGTGCAGACTGTGCCGACTGTACAGCAGCCGGAGACGAGCACCCCGCCAGAACCCATGCCAACAATCCAACGAACGTGAATATGTACCCAAATTTCTTTTTCAATTTGTTCTTCCCCTATCCTATAAATTCCAAAATGAGATGACGAAAATGTGATGGCGAAAATAAGAAAACATTGTACATCTCATAACGGTTCGAATCTATTGGGTCAACCCAAATATTTGTGATAAATCGATCTCGCCTCAGCGATGTCCTTCGTGCCATGAATTAAGACGCGTCCATCCTGAAAAAGAACAATTCGATGCGTTCCGATAACAACGGATACCAGGTATGGATTATGCTCCACTTTGCCCCCCTGACGGGATAACAAACGTGCCGCTTCATTCAGATCACGTACAGTACCCGGGGCCGGGCGGATTTGAACCGTATCTCGTCCGCACAAGACAGCCGTTTTAGCCTGATGCTCCGATTGTAAAAAAGGATACACAGGGTACTCACCACATGTTGGACAATCAGCTTTCTTCATGGCGCTGATTTGGATCGCCTGATGCTGATTGTTCCACAGATCGAAGGAAATCAGCTTACCCTGTAAGGCTGATTCGTTCCCGGTGAGCAGCTTCAATGCCTCGGCGCTTTGATAAGCCGCCACCATCTGTACAGCCGGGCTAATCACACCGACCGTATCACAGGTCGCACCGCCGAGCGGTACGGTTCCGAGCAGGCAATGCAGGCACGGTGTCTGCCCTGGCACGATGGTAAAGGTTGTCCCATAGCTGCCCACACACGCCCCGTAAATCCAAGGGATTCGATGCTTGACCGCATAATCGTTCATAAGCAGACGTGTATCGAAATTGTCGGTGGCATCTACGATGAGATCCACCCCTGCTGCGATATCGTCGATTTCATCTAGCGAGACGTCCCGGACTAGCGCACGAATGTCCACGTCCGAATTGATTTGCTGCAATCGCTTCTGCGCGGCCACTGCCTTGGGGATCTGATCACGGGCATCCGCTTCGTCATAGAGCTGTTGGCGCTGCAAATTGCTCCAATCTACATAATCGCGGTCTACCAACGTCAGCCGTCCGATGCCCGCTCGCACCAGCATGTCAGCATTGGCAGTGCCCAGTGCGCCGGCCCCCACCATCAGCACGTGCTTACTACGGATATTTTGCTGGCCTGTCGGTCCAATTTTCGAGAATAATTCCTGTCTAGAATAACGGGCATGAGACGCATGCGCATGTGCTTGTGCAGCAACTTCTATTTTCTGGATTTTGTCCATTTCTGACATCGTTGGTTTACCCTCCATACTTATCCATTGATAGCTACAAGTTGATCAGACAAGCTAAAAGCTTCAGATGTCCTCGTCCTTATTCGAAAGCTTTGGGGTATTTTGAGGATTCCAGCCACCCAGCTGATGCCCCTTCCATTCTGAGCCGTCCTCCCACACTTCCTTTTTCCAAATCGGTACGATTTGCTTTAACTGTTCAATGGCATGGCGGCTGGCTTCGTAGCAAGTATCGCGGTGTGCAGCAGAGACAGCAATCACCACACTCGTCTCTCCAATTCTGACCGTGCCAAGCCGATGTGTAATCGCAGTACGTGTAGAAGGCCAACGCTCTGCAATTTCGTCACCAATCTGCTTCATCGTGTTCATGGCCATCGGGACATACGCCTCATATTCAAGCAGCACCGTTCGCTGACCTTGCGTGAATTCCCGAGTCGTACCATTAAAGGTCAGCGAGGCGCCATGAGAAGGGTCGAGCACCTTTGAGGTTACTTCATCGGCATCAATCGGGTCGTACGTAATGGCAAATAAACCACATTTTGAAACGACCGTCTCCATCCCGGGTGCTGACTGATGAAGAGCAATTGCATCTGATGGAAGCACAAGTTCATCTGGAGAAGCCAGCTTTTTATGATGGGTAAAAAAAGAACCTGGCAGTTGTGAAGTCACTTCCGGGTACAGCTCATTCAGCCTTTTTCGAATGTCTGCCATGGTCACCGTTTCATGTGAAAGTTCTACCGTGATCACATCACCAAGTTGCTCCGCCATACCTGCGAATAGCTGAATACGGTATTGCATATGATCTGCCCCCTTGCACCTATTCTATCGAATTCATCTATCTATATAATAGAATTTACCCTCCTGAAACCGGAGGAATAATCGCAATCTCATCATATATACTCACGAGGTCCTCAGGAGCGGCGTAGGCTTGATTTCTGGCAACAAAAGAACCCTGCAACTGAGCTGCCGATTCAGGGAAACACTCGGATAGCAAGTCTTTTAACGCGGCAACGGTCATCGTTTCTTGCTCAGTAGGCACCATAATTATAGGCCCTCCCATCTGTTCCGCAAGTCCGGCAAATACTTGAATATGATAGTTCATTTAACATGCCCTCCTTTTCAGTACAGTGAATGTCCACCACATATGTACCAAGAAAAACCAACATGAATGAATACCCCGAAAGGTTTTATTCCATGCTGGTTAACTATGACGGTGTACATTGTAGATTTTTATATTATATTTTAGATTCGACCAGTTCATCAATCCGTTCAGTATGCGTATACACATTCAGAGAACGACTGCGTATAAAGCCGACGGTCGTAATCCCCAGATCCTCAGCCAACTCAAGTGCAAGCTCTGTAGGAGCTGACTTGGACAAAACAACTTCACAGCCAATCTTCGCAACCTTCAACAAAATTTCAGACGAAATGCGTCCGCTGAATACTATGATTTTGTCTTGTAATACAATATCATGTTTTAAGCAATGTCCATAGATTTTATCCAGCGCATTGTGTCGGCCGATATCTATTCTGGACAGGATCATCCCGTCTTTATCGCACAACGCTGCATTATGAACACCACCGGTCTGTTGGAACGTAAGTGCCGAGCTTTGCATTAAATTCATCAAGCGGAAGCAATCGTCAAAGGACAGCGTAACATGGGTGTCATTCATTCTTTTTGCCACTTTGGCATCATTCATAAAATAAAAGCCCTGTCTACTTTTTCCGCAGCAGGAGGTAATGTACCGTTTGGAATGAAAGTTTTGATAAAACTCATTCATTCGACGGGTTTTAATATGAACAAAACCTTCTTTTTCCTGAACCCAAATATCTTCGATATCATCGTACCGTTGAATGACGCCTTCAGAGGCCAAAAAACCTACCGCCATATCCTCCACATACTCCGGTGTACAAACCATGGTAGCAAATTCCTGCTGATTGATTTTGATGGTCACCGGATGCTCCGTCACCACAGTGTCTTCAAAACGCTTGATCTGACCGTCACGATAACGTAGAATCTCACGTTTTACCTCAGCTGGCTTTTCCATGTGCTCCACTCCCTTGTTTCTGACAGGCTGGCTCTTCGGCTCACCCGCCGATGTGTGACATTTCAATTTTAGATGTTGCTTGCTGTGTATGATTCAGCCGTTCCTCTGAATAGCGATCGGTACGTTCTCTCCAAACACGCTCAATGTAAGCTCTAATCTCGTCATCGGACTGTTCAGAACGCAGCATCGCGCGAAGCTTGTACCCTTGCGAGGCAAACAGGCACGTGTACAAGGAGCCTTCAGCAGAAATTCTCGCTCGTGTACATGTGGAGCAGAAGGCGTCCGTAACAGACGAAATAATGCCGATTTCCCCGTCTCTGTCCTGATACCTGTAGCGCGTCGCCACCTCACCTTTGTACTGGGGTGGGACAGGCTCTAACGGCATATGCTCGTGAATGGCTTCGATGATCTGCTGCTTGGAAACGACCTGATCCAATTTCCAGCCATTGGTGTTGCCTACATCCATAAACTCAACAAAACGTAAAATATGCTTTCTCTTTTGGAAATAATCGGCCATGGGAACAATATCCTGATCGTTAAAGCCCTTTTGCACGACCATGTTTATTTTCACCTGCATCCCTGCTTGAGCCGCAGCCTCAATACCATCCAGCACCGCCTTTACACTGCTTCTGCCCCCGTTCATTTGGCGGAACCGATCATCATCGAGCGAATCCAGACTAACCGTCACTCTCTTTAGTCCCGCCTCTCGCAGTGCTACAGCATATTTAGGCAAAAATACGCCGTTTGTCGTCATTGCAATATCCTCAACCCCATCGAGTTGAGTTAACGAATGAATAAGCGAGGATAAATTTTTCCTCAGCAACGGCTCACCACCAGTAATGCGCAGCTTCGTAACACCCAGCGAGACAAAAATACGGGAAAGGCGCGTAATTTCCTCAAAGGTCAATATTTTTTCTTTTGGCAAAAACGGATAGTCATGGCCAAATATTTCTTCCGGCATACAATATCGGCACCGAAAATTACATCGGTCTATGACGGATATTCTTAAGTCCCGTAACGGACGATTCCATTGATCGTCGCTCCGGTTCGCCATCCTGTTCACCTCAATCCGTCTTCATTAATAAAACTCTTTACACTCTAAATTGGAACGGTATTTCCATTCATTTTATACTGAACCAAAAAAACCGGCATCACAACAACTTCTTCGCTTATGAATATCGAAGAATCTGCTAAATGCCGGTTAATTTATCTACATCAGGATTTTACGAATCCCACATCATGTGATATAGAAAAATCAAACTAACAAGCGCTGCGACAAATAAAATATACGCGATTCCCACGTACACTCCATTTACGATTGCTCTGAAATAGGTTACATTCCTATTGTTAGCAATCCTGGAACGTTTGTCAATGATTTTTCGATTTCTCAGACGATAATCATTATCAATTAAAAAATTAATAATGTACCGTTGAACTATCTTAAATTTTACGTTATAGTTACACGAGATGACATGCAGAAAATGACATATCTAAGTTATTCAGAAGTTATTGATATACAGACGGTGCGTACTGTTTGTTATTAATACATATTCAAATGGCGGATTGGCCTCCAGGACCTAGAGCTTGGTCACTACTCCACCATAAACACAAGTGCTGGAACACGAGCACTTGTGTTTATGGTGGAGTTTTTTTATTCCTAATTTTTAAATTTAAAATCTGAAAGGAGCCTGAACCGTGACTGATAGTGCGATCAAAATTACATTAAACGGACAGGAACTGAAAACGAAGAACAGCGCAACGATTCTTGAAGTGATTAACGAAAACAACATCGCCCATCCCCAGCTGTGTTACGTTCCCGAAGTCGATCCGATCCGTACCTGTGACACATGTATCGTGGAAGTGGACGGAAAACTTATGCGTTCCTGCTCGACACTGGCTTCCGATGGAATGAATATTCATTTACATTCGGATCGCGCGAAAGCAGCTCAAACCGAGGCTATGGACCGATTGCTGGAAAATCATCTCCTCTACTGCACAGTGTGCGATAACAACAACGGTAATTGTACTTTGCATAATACAGCAGAGCTAATGGAAATTGAACATCAAAAATATCCGTATCAACCGAAAGTTGACCCGACAGAAGTAGATATGTCTCATCCTTTCTATCGATATGACCCCAATCAATGTATTGCATGCGGCCAGTGCGTAGAGGTATGCCAAAACCTTCAGGTCAATGAAACGCTCTCCCTTGACTGGGAAGCTGAACGCCCTCGCGTCATATGGGACGACAGGGTTGCGATTAACGATTCCTCCTGCGTTAGCTGCGGTCAGTGTGTAACCGTCTGCCCATGCAATGCCTTGATGGAGAAATCCATGCTGGGAGAAGCAGGCTTCATGAGTGGCATGAACAAGGATTTATTAAATCCGATGGTGGATTTAATAAAGGAAGTGGAGCCGGGCTATAGTGGGATTTTTGCTATTTCCGAAGCCGAAGCAGCGATGCGTGAAACCCGTACGAAAAAAACGAAAACCGTCTGTACGTTTTGCGGTGTAGGTTGCAGCTTTGAAGTTTGGACCAAAGACCGCAAAATTTTGAAGGTACAACCTACCTCTGAGGGACCTGTTAACGGTATCTCGACATGCGTAAAAGGGAAATTTGGCTGGGATTTTGTGAACAGTGATCAGCGTCTGACCTCCCCTTTAATTCGTCAAGGTGACGAATTTGTGGAAGCAACCTGGGAAGAAGCCTTGAGCCTGATGGCCAGCAAAATGGGAGCTATTCAAGAAACTTACGGCGGTGAGGCACTCGGCTTTATTTCTTCGTCCAAATTTACCAATGAAGAAAACTATTTGATGCAGAAGTTGGCTCGTCAGGTCTTCCAAACGAATAACGTCGATAATTGCTCACGGTATTGCCAATCTCCTGCGTCATGGGGGCTGCAATACACCGGAGGCATCGGTGGGGACAGCGGTACGATTAAAGACATTGCCAAAGCAGGTTTGGTCATGCTGGTCGGTTGCGCGCCGGGAGAAGGACATCCAGTGCTGGCTACTCGTATCAAACGTGCGCATAAGCTGCACGGTCAAAAGTTGATCTCGGTCGACCTGCGCAAGCATGAAATGGCAGAACGCGCAGATCTGTTCATTCGTCCGAAGCAAGGTACTGATTATGTATGGTTATCCGCTGTAGCCAAATACATCATTGAGCAAAACTGGCATGATGCAAAATTCATTGAAGAGCATGTAAACTTCTATCCTGAATATTTGAAGTTGCTAGAGCGTTTCACCCTGGAATTTGCCGAACAGGAAACTGGTATTTCCAAAGAGACACTGATTGAGGTAGCGACTTTGATTCACGAAGCCGACGGCACTGCCATTTGTTGGGGCATGGGTGTGACGCAAAACATCGCAGGCTCTTACACTTCGATTGCAATTGCCAACCTGCTGCTGGTGACTGGAAACTTTATGCGTCCGGGTGCAGGCGCATATCCGCTTCGCGGACATAACAATGTTCAGGGTGCTGCCGATATGGGTACGATGCCGGATATTTTCCCGGGCTATCAGCCCGTGACGAACGATGTCATTCGTGCCAAGTTTGAAGCGGCCTACGGCGTACAAATTCCAGGTCAACGCGGACTGGACAACATTCAGATGCTGGAAGCCATTGAAACAGGTAAGCTCAAAGCGATGTATATCGCTGGAGAAGAGATGGCATGGGTGGATGCCGACTCCAACCATACCCAAGAAATGCTGGCGAACTTGGATTTCCTTGTCGTTCAGGATGTATTTCTGAGCAAGACAGCTGAATTCGCTGACGTTATTTTGCCAGCCGTACCTTCACTCGAAAAAGACGGAACCTTTACGAACACCGAACGTCGTGTTCAGCGTCTATATGAAGCACTCCGCCCTCTAGGAGACAGCAAACCAGATTGGTGGATTTTCAGCCAATTTGCCAAGCATATGGGATTTGATTGGGATTACAGCCATCCAAGTGAAATTTTTGAGGAAATGGCGTCGCTCACTCCATTTTTCTCCCAATGTAATTATGACGTTTTGGAAGGCTGGAATAGCTTCCACTGGGGATCGCCGGATGGTAGCAATACACCGTTGCTGCACAGCAACGGCTTTAACTTTCCGGATAAAAAAGCGCGTTTGGGACTTTTCGAATATGTACCACCGAAAGAGTACCCCGTTGAATTCGATTTGACCTTAAATAATGGTCGACTGCTCGAACAGTTTCATGAAGGAAATATGACGACCAAATCAGCGGGTATTCAGCTCAAACTTCCAAAAGTATTTGTGGAAGTGTCCCCTGAATTGGCTGAGGAGCGCGGAATCACTAATGGATCGCTGGTTCGATTGGAATCCCCTTATGGTGCGGTCAAGCTACGCGTTCTGGTTACAGACCGCGTGCAGGGAACTGAAATTTATGTGCCAATGCACTCTACCAGCCATGATGGTGCGGTCAATCTGTTAACTGGTGGAGCGTTCGATGTGGTCACCCGTACACCGGCCTATAAACAAGCCAAAGTACGGATGCAAATTTTGGAGGTAGACGGTCAAAATCCACTACCACGTATCAATCCGCGTTACAAAAAACGTCATCCGCAAAATGGGGTTGAAGTGGACCGTAAGTGGAACCGTCCCGGTTATGTCGATTTAGTGGATCAAAAATAAGGAGGTCAAGCCGTGGCTAAGCCTATTTCAATTGTGAGAAAACGCGTTCTGACAGAAGAAGAACGGCAAAAACAATCGCTGGATCAGCTTACTGCTGATCTGGCGGACAATGGGGCGGCATTGCAGAAGACGCTTGAAATCGTACGCGAGCTGCACGACAGTGGTCTTCTCGAAGCAGCTCAGTCTATGCTAAAAGCCAAAGAAAGCATCGTCAAAATCGCTGTAGGACAAGCGACGCGTAAGCCTGTGACGAACATCATCAATAATCTCATGGGAGCAGCAGGGATGCTGTCTGAGGTAGACCCCGAGCTGATGAAAAAGCTGACAAATAGCGTTACCAATGGCCTGAACGAAGCCGAAGAACATCTAAAGCAGAATAAAAAGACTCGTCTGCGCGATCTTATGAAGGCAATGAATGATCCAGATGTAAACCGGGCAATGGGATTTGGCATTCATTTTCTCAAAGGAGTGGGAAAAAGTTTGTCTGATAAATAACTCATAGAGCGTGAAGTTGGAAGACTAGTAACAACAGACAATAAAAAGAGCTGGCTCCGAAAACGGGGGCAGCTCTTTTTATTTATTTTTTATCCACCTGCAATAGCGTCACCGTTTTAAGAGAAACGGCATCTTTTATTTGCTCCTCTGCGATGACCTTGAGCTTAAGCAAACTGGCAATCTTCGACGTATCCGGCTTGGAAAACAAGCGCCATAGCTGCGGATCAGGCAGTGAATCATACAGCTTTGTATGATCGTATTCCTTGCGGTGCTGCTGTATAATCTTGACTCGGTAGTTGCCAATTTCCCAATCTGATACTTCCTGCTGTGCACAATGAGCGGTAATGTCATTACGCAAATCAGTCAGTTCACCTTCAATTTCTTTTTGCTTTTGCTTTAACTGGTAGTAGCGACGCACCTTGTTTTCCAATCCCATCACGCTCCTCTGCTTACATATGTATGTTTGCAGAAGCGTTTTAGGACAAGTTTTGTAATGTTAGGATTGAAGGTATAACTGCAAAAGCATTTCCCGGGTAATGGAAAGGTCCATAAGTTGAGAGCATCATCATCCAAACTTTATTTAGGCACATTCACACCTGGATTTACAGGCCCTGTTCCTTGGGATTTCCCCTTACGCTTCATATAATTGGCCCAGTATGCCGTCAGAATAGGTACCAAAATCGAGGTCACAATGACCGAAGCAGCAACTAAGGCCGTTGCAGATTGCGCAACAGGCAGGAACTCAGGCTTGATATTGGCGACAATGACTGGATTGGCTACTGCTGCTCCTGCTGTACTAGAGGCTGCAATTCCTGCTGTACCGTTGCCACCACCGATATATTTGTCCGCCAGAATCAGTGGAATACCTGTAATGATAATGACAAAAATACCCAATAAAATACCAAGCATACCTGTCTGGACAATGACACTCAGGTCAATGGAACAACCAAGTGCAAAACCGAAAAATGGAATCAAAGCTTGCGTTGCGTTCCCAAAATATTTTCGGAAATCATGATCCAGATTGCCCAACATAAAGCCGACCAAAAATGGTAATACCGCCCCCACAAATGTCTGCGGTTCAAAAACGGCCAGCCCAGTGCTACCCAAAATAATCATGGTCACCAACGGACCCGATTCCAGTGACATCAGTACAAATGCTCCTGCCTCTTCCTTGGAGCCATACTGCTGCATAATGGAGGCGTATAACCCGCCGTTAGTCATATCCATAGCCGAGATCAGCGCCAGCACCGACAAACCTGCAAATAGTCCACTTTCTACACCACCAATAGGCAGCAATCTGGATGCAATGATCGCCACTACCCACGCAACCGCGATTTTAGTCAATACGAGCGTTCCTGATTTACGCAATACAGTACCCGTCGCTCGCACATCTATAGAAGCACCCATACAAAAAAACCACACTGCTAAAATGGGTACCGTACCTGTCATCAGCCCCTTGGTAAAAGATCCAAAATAGTCGCCTGCCCATGGAGTAAATGTATGAAAAAGTGCGCCAATAAACAGCGGCACCAGCATAATGCCCCCTGGAATTTTATCAATGTTTTGTTTGATTTTCATTACTTCGTTCAATCCTTTCGTTTTTGCCAATGCAAAAACAAGGCCGTATTACTTGCGGCTCAAGCCGAGCTCGGGAATCAGTCTTGCGAAGGTATCATGACTCTCCTTCAGTTGCTGCGCGAATGCCTCTGCATCCTGGACACGCAATCCCAACCCATGCTTACGCATTTCCTCCCTGAATTCCTCGTCTTTCGTCCCCTTGATCAGTGCATCCGTCAGCGTTTGAGCAACTTCATCCGGTGTATCCTTGGGTACAGCCAACCCTCTCCAAGTGCCGATAAAATGTACACGCAGCCCAGTGGCTTGCTGTAGTGTCGGCACTTTTGGAAACGCTTCCGAAATAGTGTCTGCCTGGATCGCCAGTATGCGAAGTTTCCCTTCGTCCACGTATTTCTTCACTTCTGCGGGACTGACGGGTACAGCATCCACGAATCCGCTCATCAAAGCGGAGACGGCTGGGCCTGCTCCCTCATAAGGGATATGGGTAAAGCGGACTCCGCTTTTCTGCTCCAGCATTGCGGCAGCAAGGTGCCATATGCTCCCCGTGCCTGCATTCCCCATTTTGAGCTTGCCGGGATGGGCCCCAGCATCCTCCAGAAATGCCTCCGCTGTCTTCCATGGTGCATCCGCCCGGACCGTAATGGCGGAAGGGTCCATATTGGTTTGAAGCAGCGGCTTAAATCGCTCATAGGTGAGCGGTAGCAGTCCCAAATGAGGCAACGTAGTCAGCTCAGCGACCAGATACGTTACGGTATAACCGTCCGCCTGCGCCTCAGCCCCTTCCATCAGCCCGACAGAACCGCCTCCCCCCGTTCGATTAACGACGATTATCGGCTGACCGAGATGCTTTTCGGCGGCTTTCGCCAACGCTCTCGCGGTAATATCTGTACCGCCTCCAGCCGCATAAGGAACGACGAGTGTTATTGGCTTCGTAGGAAATATACGGCTGTGATCCTGCAGGGTGCGGTGATCCACATATTCACTGATACTCAAGGCAGAAAGCATAGCTACTCCCGCCGCAACCAGCACATATTTTTGCCATGGCTTTTTCTTCATTATGTTTCCTCTTCTCCAAAAATGAACTGGGCCCGTCATGCGCCCGTTTTCACCTCCAACGTTTTCGGTCTTGTTGTTTGCGTTTACATGAAGTCAATGTACCGCAACGTGGAGGGCTACAGCTATCGCTTAATCTTCGTATTTATCTTCTATTTCGCCAAAGTATCGGCCTTTTGACCGATCTGCATATTCATTGGAAGATTTGCTGATTTGTCTGAATTTCCCTGGGGTCACTTGTTTGTGCTTGCGGAATACCCGAATAAAGCTGTTCTCATTTCGGTATCCGACCTGTTCTGCAATTTCACCGATTTTCAAATGGGTTTCACATAGTAATGTGCATGCCTTTTTTACGCGTAATCCAGTCAAATAATCGTAAACGGTGGTCCCCGTTTCTTCCTTGAACATGCTGCTCACCGAGGACACGCTCATGTGAACATGATCCGCAATTTCCTGAAGCCCGATGTTCAAATGCAAATGATGTTCCATATATTCGATCATCTCTTGTACACGCACAAAATCTTTGGACTGAATGCGACCGTGCCATTTTTCTTCGATATCAGTCAACATAATGACCAGCAATACCTCAATGTCTTGAAGGTCTAGTGTCAGAATCTGATTCCAGTGGTAATCAGCAAGCTGATCCGGCGGCGTCACACTCTGAGTGGTACACCATTTTAGCAAATCTTCCAGCAATTCATGAACAAACAAGTAGACCTGGGCTGGGGATGTTCTGTGGAGTCGAAGTTCTTCTACCCAGTGGCTGATTAGCTTTACACTTGCACCAGGTTCCTGTGACTCCAGGGCACGAATCATTTCCACACGCCGATTGTCCAGCAATGTTGAATCCTGAATCTGCTCCTTTGACTGTTCATCCACTGTGTTATCCTTTTTCACACTTATGCTGCTGTCTATATTCGTATATGAACGTCCATACCCCTCATACAAACGCAAATTAAGGGCCTCTTTTCCTTTTATAAAAGACGCCCGTGCCTCTTGAATATCCGTGACTATATGACCAATCCCTATAGAAATAGTCAAAGGAAGATACTCACCGACAACCTGAATCAGCCTATCCACGCTTTTCTGAAGCAAAATGCTCTCTTGGAGGTCAGTCTCTGTACCAACTTCATTCGAACTCTCGCTGAACTGTAACAGCACAATAAAACCACTTTCCTCCTCCGGCGAGCATACTGCTTTCCAGTGAGGTTCGAGCATCTCTAGCAAAATATTGTTCAGCGCATACTTGAGCAGCATTTTATCCTCTTCTGGAAAGCTTGCGGCCCACGCAGAATACCGGTCGATGGACACGATCATGATAAACAAAGAATGGCCGTCCCAATCGGAAAAATACTGTTCCCATTTCATACGCATTTCCTGTATGCCCATTCTACGCTGGATGACATCTTCCATATATTTGGAACGCAGCTCCGGCAGGCTTCGCTCTACCACCAATGATTTGCGGTGAAACTCTCCAACCAGTTTGCTAATCACAGGTTCCAGGTCATACAATCCTCCTTGGCGCGTTCCCTTATTGCCCGAATTTAATAGGCTATTAATTTTTTTCATGGGGCGAAAAGCTGCATAATTGTAATAGTAAACTGCTGAGCACCCAGCCAGTATGGAGATAAAGGCCAGCCACAGCATCATATTGCGCGCCAGCTTTACATTTTTCAGCAGCTTGTCCATCGGAACGAGCGATACTAGACGCCAGCCCGTTACATCTGAAAAGGTTTGGTTGGCCATATATTCCATGTCCCCTATCTCCACATAAGCATAGGGGCTCACATCCAGCTCTTTCAAAATCCTGCCCATATCATTTAAGGGTAAGGACGATTTCAGCTTGGGATAGATCAACTCGCCGTCCAGATCATACACGTATTGCGAGTTGGATAAATGAATATAGAGTTTGGAAAAAAAACGATCGTAATCCAGATTGATTAGCACCGCACCCATGACCCGACCATTCTTTACTATGGGCCTGGCCAGCGAAAGCAACTCTATCGTCCCCTGCTCACGATCAGTGCCATACCATCGCCGCTTAATCAACAACGGCTTTTTTTGAATGTCCTGAATCCAGGGAACCCATGTGGTATCCGGTGCCTGCTTCCAATCAGGCATGTAACCATAATTGCTGGATACGAGAGCATGATTGTCCAAAGAAATAACTTCAACCGAATAAATTTCTTCGTGCGAAGAAAGGGTTTTCAAGTATTTCTGAAGCCGATCTATGACGGAGGCGTTGTCTTCCAGCGATTTCCCGTCCGTTTGGACACGTACAAAAGCCTCTACATCCGGATGATAGGCTGCGTCCAGCGCCTTGTTATCAGACTCACGAAAAGCCCGATTGGTCACATCCAGATTGATTTGCAATAATTCTATATTGGGTGTGTTCAGCTCGGTATCCAAACCTTCACGGTATCCTGAATACGATAGCAAGCCGATCACGCTAATCACAAGCGACACGCACAGAGTAAGCAGTAGAATCAATCTTGTCTGTTTATTTTTCAGTATCAATCGAAGCTTAAGTCGCAGCATTCCCGTAACTTCATCCTTCCGGACTTCGTTGTCCATCTTCCTCTGACCCATATACTGGTGACATATTCTCCCTATTACTATTTGACGCAAGAGTCGGAATTCCCTGCCTATGTAATTCAAACTTAATATAAGGAACAACATTCATATAAAAAAGAAGAAGTCTCCCTGTACAAGGTAGAACTTCTTCTTTGGCACTGCTTGTATTCATTATTCAGCAAAAACAGATACTTGCTTCACAGGTTTTAGCTTGTCTTTTCCACCTGAAAACGATCTAGCTCCCGCTGCATTTCCTCGCGAATCTGACGAAGCTCTTTTACCTTCTCAGCCGATTCCTCAAATGAACGCTTCTGCTCTACCGTGGAAGCCGTAATCTCTTCACTGCCTGCGGCGGATTGCTGAGTGATTGCGCTGATATTTTCGATAGCTTGCTGTACCTGTACGCTCAGTTCTCGCGATACATTCATGTCCGTTGATAACTTGCTGACTTGGCTGGCAATTTGCTGCACTTTGCCACTAATCTCTGTAAACGATTCGCCGGTTGAGGAGGTTGCCTTCTCCTGCTCACGGAACAGCTCCTGACTTTGCGCCACAGAAATCTTCACCTTATCCATAGCCTGCGTGATACCGTCAACTGCGGTATAAATTTTCTTTACAGCAGACTCTGATTGATTCGCCAGCTTTTTCACTTCATTGGCAACAACAGCAAAACCTTTTCCTGCTTCACCTGCACGTGCAGCCTCAATAGAAGCATTCAAGGACAACAGCGATGTTTGGCTGGCAATTTCGGAGACATATCCAGTCATGGTTGTAATCTCGACTGCATTAGCCTCCAGCTCCTTGACCGTCTGCTCCACTTCGGACATGGCTGAACGATTTTCTGCAACAATACGCAGTTGATCGCTCATGACCCGCGTACCCTGCTCAATGACACGCAAAGCATCCTCACTATACGCGGTCGATTGTGTGGTTTCCAGTAGATTCGATTCAAACTTCTGCTGCATCTCGTCCACAACGCCAACTGTCGACGACAGATCCTCAGCAATTTTCTGACTGCCTATTGCCAGTTCCTCTGTTGACGTGCTGACTTGTGTCACAATTTCCTTCATGGCCTCATTATGCTGATCAATATCCCGAGCCATCAGATCGACACGATTACCCGCCTGATCAATGGAGAGTACAATGCTGCGCAAGTTCCCGATCATCACCCGGAAAGATTCATTGAGCTCGTCCAGCTCATCGCGTCCCTTGGTTTGGGCAAGCTGCACTGTCAGATTTCCCTCAGCAATTTGCTTTGCGGCATCCGTTAATTTGCGTGTTCTAAGGGCAAGCTGCCTGGATGTATATGTATTATATAGCCCAACCGCCACCAGAAGTATAACTGCACCTGCCAAGGCCAATTGCCATGTAAAACGAATGCTCTTGGTCAAATCTTCTGTGTATTGGTCATAACGTGCCTTGGTCAGCAGATCCAGCATAAATACATCGTTCTGAATCCCTTGGGCACGCATGGCCTCCCGCTTGGACTCCGGGCTGTTTTGGGTACTCATGGCTTTCTCCGTTGCTACTTTCAATTGGCTGAATTTTGTTTTAATCGTATTCAGTCGCTTTTGCTGCGCTTCGGTTTGCATCATGCCCTGTGAAAGCAATGCAATCGTCTTTTCAGACTGAGTCAGTTGATTTTGCACATCGGCTTTGTTGCTCTCCGTCATGGAAGCTGAATAATTTTGCAGTGCCTGCCCTGACTGAATCAAATAGGCATTGAGCTGCTGTACATTCAACATAGCCGGAACCAGATTACTACTTTGCGAGTTAATACGAATTAATTCAAAAATGATATAAGCCACTAAAGCCAGGCAAGCGATCAAGGAAATCATCGCGTTCAGCACCAGTTTACCTTGCAGTTTCATCAGCTTTCATCCTCCGTTTGCGAAAATTTATTGGGTGGGAACAGTCAGTGTGCCGGATTTGATTTTTTCCTTTAAATCATCCAACAACTTTTGCTGATCCGGATTCAGTGTCACGACACGAATAGGCGCTAAACCTACGCCATCTTCTGCAAGACCAAACACCATATCCTTCTCCGTAAATTTTCTTTGATGATCTGCAAAGCCTTTGATTGCTGTATAAATTGCAATGTCTACATTTTTAAACATCGAGGTCACTACCGCTTTTTCCGCAATAAAAAACTGGTCACTATCGACCCCGATGGCTAATTTTTGCTGCTTTTGCGCTTCCTGTAGCGCACCTACACCCGTAAGACCTGCGGCTGCAAATATAACATCAATCTGATCCTGATTAATCATGTCATCTGCAATTTCCGTACCCAGTTCCGGCTTTCCAAAATCTCCTGCATACGTTGCAGTAACTTTGGCATTAGGCTTGACTGATTGCACCCCTGCGCGATACCCAATTTCAAATTTTTTCAACAAAGGAGATTCCGCACCTCCGAGAAAACCTACCTGTTCGGTGCGACTCGTCAAACCCGCAACGACCCCAGCCATAAAACTGCCCTCTTCTGCTTTGAAGCTAATAGAGGCCACATTCGGTAAATCTGATTTCTCATCCACGATTAAAAATTTACGGTCTGGATATTTTTTGGCAATGGACTCCAAGCTGTCCTTCACCATGTAACCCAGCCCAATGATTAAATCCGCTTTTTCTTGAGCAAGCTGCTCAAAAGCCGCATCATACGTCTTGGTCTCAGTTATTTCCCGGTATTCAAAAACAATCTTCCCCTCATCCCTTGCCTTGACCAAACCTCGAAAAGCCGCGTCGCTGTAAGATTGGTCACCCAGACCAATATCTGACAGTACGATTCCCACCTTAATGGGCTGAGCCTTGGTTTGTGCTGCCGACTGCCCACATGCACTTAGCAATAATGCAAAGACTGTGACAATGGGAATCCACCTAAAATTTAATAATACAGCTCGCTTTTTCATGACATATCACCTCAGCATAATTTGGAAATCCCCAACATCTTTATATCGGTTATAAAAGCATATTTTTTCATAAGAGTTTCTGTAAATTCATTGTAAATAGAACATGATAAATAAGATTATTTTTCTCTATATGTAAAAAATGTATATTTTTATGCTTCTTTTATTATACGAACTGTCCAAATTCACTTATTTTCGTTTATATCGTAAGAATAAAGTGTAATTTGGAAAACATAGGTACTCTGAAACCATCACTCTATTTCAATTCGAAAGGAGCAACATTAAAAATGACTTCGACAGATTTAATTCCACAGCCCAAAACTTATGGTCCCTTAGGTAATCTGCCCTTGATCGATACACATGCCCCTGTCCAGTCTCTGGTTAAGCTTTCTTATGAGTACGGTCCAATTTTTCGCATGGATCTGCCTGAAGGAACGAACATTTATATTTCCGGTCATAAGTTGGTCGCAGATGCTTGTGATGAATCCCGTTTCGACAAACAAGTGTGGGCTCCATTACAAAAAGTACGAGCTTTTGCAGGAGACGGACTATTCACAAGCTGGACTGAGGAACCGAACTGGCGCAAGGCCCACCAAATTTTGCTGCCAAGCTTCAGTCAGCGGGCCATGAAAGGTTACTACAATATGATGCTTGATCTTGCTGTTCAACTGATACAAAAATGGTCTCGGCTCAATCCCGATGAAAGTGTAGAGGTTCCGGAAGATATGACCCGGCTGACTTTGGATACGATCGGATTATGCGGCTTTAATTATCGTTTTAACAGCTTCTACCGCGATCAGCCCCATCCGTTCGTGACCAGCATGACACGCGCATTAGATGAAGCGATGGGTCAGCTGCAACGCCTTAATCTGCAAAACAAGCTGATGTTATCGAAGAAAAAGCAGTTTAAAAACGATATCGAAACGATGTTTTCTCTGGTAGACAGCATTATTCAAGAACGCAAAACCCTTGGCAACCAAGGAGAAGAGGATTTACTGGCACGTATGCTGGAAGGCAAAGATCCAGAAACTGGTGAGACGCTGGATGATGAAAATATCCGCTATCAGATCATCACCTTCCTCATCGCCGGTCATGAAACGACCAGTGGGCTTTTATCCTTTGCCATTTACTATTTGCTTAAGAATCCGCGAACGCTAACCAAGGCTTATGAAGAAGTGGATCGCGTGCTCACCGATTCGCTGCCTTCTTATACTCAGGTTCGTGAACTCAAGTACATAAGGATGATACTGAATGAAGCTCTGCGACTATGGCCGACAGCGCCCGCCTTCTCTCTCTTTGCCAAAGAAGATACGTTGCTCGACGGAACCTACCCACTTAAAAAAGGTGACAGCGTCAATGTACTCATTCCAAAACTGCACCGTGATACCGAGGCTTGGGGCGAAGATGTTGAGGAATTTCGACCGGAACGCTTCGAGGACCCATCCGCCATTCCGCAAGATGCCTACAAACCGTTTGGCAACGGTCAACGCGCCTGTATTGGACAGCAGTTTGCCTTACAGGAGGCCACTCTTGTGCTGGGTATGGTACTGAAACATTTTGAGCTGATTGATCATACTCATTATGAGTTGAAAGTCAAAGAGACGCTCACACTCAAGCCGGAGGGCTTCACCATTCAAGTACGCCCGCGCAGCACACAGACTGCTGTCATGCTGCCAGGTGCCGTTCAAGAACTTCATGAACAAGAGGAACACAAGGTTGCACCCCCCCATGCCGAAAAGCATGATACTTCTTTGCTGTCTTTGTACGGCTCGAATCTGGGTACAGCTGAGGGACTTGCAGGTGAACTAGCCGATTTAGGTCGAAATTGGGGTTTCAACAGTAGCATAGCAACTCTGAATGATCGTGTGGACAATTTGCCTAAAGAAGGCGTGGTACTTATTACGACCGCATCTTATAATGGGCATCCGCCGGACAATGCTGATGCCTTTGTACAATGGTTGGAGCAGGCAGGCGAAGGGCAACTGGCAGGCGTAAGATATGCTGTATTCGGCTGCGGCGACCGCAATTGGGCCAGCACGTATCAGCGTATTCCAAGGCTGATCGACGAGCTGATGTCTGCCAAAGGGGCAAAGCGACTGTATGACCGGGGTGAGGGCGATGCCAGCGGTGACTTCGAGAAGGATTGGGAAGCCTGGAACCACGGCTTATGGCCGGATTTGTTGAATGCTTTCGGGGTAGAGCACAATGATACAGAACCGCAGGACAGCAACAGCCTGAGCATAGAGTTCGTCAGCGCCATACTCAGTACACCTCTTGCAGACAACTACGGAGCAGTTACCGCCGTCGTTACAGCGAATCGTGAGCTGCTTGCTGCTGAAAGTGAACGTAGTACACGACATCTGGAGCTCAAATTACCAACCGGATTGTCCTATCGCGAAGGTGACCACCTTGGTGTGTTGCCGCGTAATCCTGCTTCGCTAGTCAAAAGGGTGATGCAACGCTTTAAATTACAGGAACAGGATTACATCGTATTGAGAGGCAGTGACCGGGATGCGGCGCATCTCCCCTTAGATCGGCCTGTCAGTATAGGAGATTTGCTCACTCTCAGTGTGGAACTGCAAGAACCGGCAACGAGAGCCCAGCTACGGCAACTGGTATCCTTTACAGTGTGTCCACCGCACAAGAAAGAAATTGAAGCTTTGCTGGAGGATACTACCTTTGATCGAGAGATACGACAGAAGCGCGTCACGATGCTGGATATTCTGGAGAAGTATCCAGCCTGCGAGCTGCCATTTGAAAACTTTATCTCGCTGTTACCACCACTCAAGCCTAGGTACTACTCCATCTCAAGCTCTCCGCTTGAATCGGATAATTCGGCGAGTATAACAGTGGGCGTCGTGCGTGGACCAGCCCGTAGCGGACAAGGTGAATACCTAGGAATTGCCTCCAATTATTTAGCACAGCTCCAACCAGATGATTCAATTGTCATTTTTGTGCGTAAGCCTCAGTCGGGCTTCCGATTGCCAGAAGACCCGACCGTGCCTGTCATCATGGTCGGTCCGGGCACTGGAGTGGCACCATTCCGCGGATTCCTCCAGACACGCCATGTACTTAAGGAGAGAGGAGAACAGCTCGGCGAGGCTCATCTATACTATGGCTGCCGTAATCCTAAGCTCGACTATCTGTACAAGCAAGAGCTGCAAGCCTGGGAGCAAGAGGGAATCGTTACGCTTCATACAGCCTTTTCACGTCTGCCCGATCAACCCAAAAGATACGTGCAGCATGTCATGAAGGAAAATGCGGACGCTCTGATTCACTTGCTTGATGAAGGAGCGCATCTGTATGTATGCGGTGATGGTAGCCGGATGGCTCCCGATGTAGAAGACACCCTTTGTGCTGCTTACGCGGAAGCACACCATACCAGTAAAGAAGAAGCACAGCAATGGTTGGATCGTCTCCAACAGGAAAAACGCTATGCCAAGGATGTCTGGACAGGCATCTAATGTTAACAATATAAGAGCAAGCATCATGTTAAAAAATAAAAGGGACTGATTACTGGGCTTCGATCTCGTCGCAGTAGTTCAGTCCCTTTTATGATTATCTTTCACTCCATTTGGAAGCAATCACATCTACTTTGCTTTCTATTAGGTCCATAACCTCCTCGCGCTGCCTAGCCTTGAATAAATCAATCATGTCGATCAAGTCGTTGCGGTCTAATAATTTAACCCCGTTGACAGCAGCAAGTGTTTTACAGGATTCCGTATAACGGCCGGAGGTGATGACGAGGGACTTGTCAGCTGCATAATAACGCATAGAGGTATAAATCTCCTGCACTGCTCCCAAGCCTACCGGATGTTGTACCCCATAACGTTTGGCCTGTATGACAACTCTGACGCCTTCACGGTCTGTAAAAACCAGATCCGCTCCAAAATCCCGGCTACTGGTTGTTTTATAGATGTCCTTATAGCCAAGCGCGGATAATAACCGTTGCAAATAAAGTTCAAATTCCGAGCCATCCTCCATACGATCTATATCCTGAATTCCAATTTTGCGTGGGTCCAGATCACGTAAAATCCGATTTCTGCGACTACGTATCAGTCCTCTGATGATGAGCGCAAACAACACTAAAAGTACAATGAGTCCTATTCCTAATTCCTTGTATGCCAATAATTTCTCTAGCAACATCCAACTCTCCCTTTTCTACCATAAGCGTAGCCATATCATCCTTGACAGGACACTCCCCTATGCACGCTGGCACCCGTATTACATCTGTGTTATCACATAACAATAGCCCCGCCAGATTCGACGGGGCTATCTTCGTCTTGCCTCAAAGCTGTCTATCTAAACTCCATACTCCGCATCATTATTCACGATTCAGCAAAGATTCTCCGGCAATACCAGGCTGAGTCATTTGGTACGGGTCCAATATAATGTCCAGCTCCTCCTCGGTCAGTACATTGTACAGCAAGCACAACTCACGCACCGATTTCCCAGTCGTAATTGCTTCGCGAGCAATACGTGATACCACCTCATATCCAAGATGCGGATTAAGCGCTGTAATAATGCCTACACTGTTCTCTACATATTCACGACAACGCTCCACATTCGCTTCAATCCCTTCCACACAATGAATGCGGAAGACGTGGAAGCCCTGCTTCATAATTTCCAGCGATTGCAGCAGATTGTAGACCAGTACAGGCTCCATCACATTCAGCTCGAGCTGACCAGCCTCTGAAGCCAAGCAGATTGTATGATCATTACCAATGACCTGAAAAGCAATTTGGTTAATGACCTCACACATCACCGGATTTACCTTGCCCGGCATAATGGATGACCCTGGCTGACGAGCAGGCAGACTCAGTTCTCCCAGACCTGCACGAGGTCCGGAAGCCATTAACCGGATGTCATTTGCCACCTTAGACATATTCATCATACAAATTTTCAAGGCAGCAGACACTTCAGTATAAGCATCCGTATTTTGTGTAGCATCTACAAGATTTTCGTCAGCTTCCACAGGGAAGCCACTGACTTCTGCCAGTACCTCTGCGACACGCTGAATATAACGACGGTCTGCATTCAGGCCAGTACCCACCGCAGTTGCACCCATATTAATCGTTAGCAGGTGCTGCTTGGTCGCACGGACGCGTCCGATATCACGACCCAGCACACGCGCATAAGCCTGAAACTCCTGCCCTAATCGTATGGGCACTGCATCCTGCAAGTGAGTCCGGCCCATTTTAATCACACTATCAAACTCATTTGCCTTCCGGGAAAATGCTTCCTGAAGCTCACTCATGGTAGCTAACAGCTTATCAATCATACTTAATACAGCCAAGTGTACGGCTGTAGGAAAAGCATCGTTCGTCGATTGCGCCATATTAACATGATTATTAGGACTGATCTCCTGATAATCTCCGCGTTGCTTGCCAATCAGCTCCAACGCACGGTTCGCAATCACTTCATTTGTATTCATATTAATGGACGTGCCTGCGCCGCCCTGAATCGGATCGACGATGAAATGATCATGCAACTGTCCTTGTATAATCTCATCAGCAGCCTGAATAATGGCCTCTGCTTTGGGGCGATGTAAACGGGTTAGTTCCATATTTACCGTCGCTGCTCCCTTTTTCACGATCGCCATGGCTTTAATCAACTCAGGGTGCAGTCTTTGGCCTGTAATTGGAAAATTTTCTTTTGCTCTCAGCGTTTGTACACCGTAATAGGCATCTGATGGCACTTCCTTGGTACCTAAAAAATCATGCTCCAACCTCATATTCTCTGATTCCTCCGCTGTGTTTGCTACGTTCTTCAATTCAGTACAGCCAAATTGACATAAAAAGACCTTTTCTGATCCCCTCTTTATTATACGTTTCTATTCCCGAGCTTTTCCAGTCGAATAAACGCGGAAAAAGCTATGTAATCCTATGACAAGTTATGATTACCCGTATATACCACACTTATTCGGTAAATGCTCAGCTATGACTAGAATACAGATTTAATGGCTTATAATAATATCGAGTGGCATGAAGCTGACCATCGGCTGATTGAGCATAACCCGGAATAACACCAGCTTCTACGAACCCGATCGACTCGTATAGTCCATTGGAGGGATCACCCACCCGCGTATCGAGCACCAGTAACGTTCTATCCTGACTTAGTGCCTCTTCTTCCGCTACCTTCATTAACTGTCGTGCGATCCCCAGTCTGCGTCCGGACGGATGCACCATAAGCTTTGCAATTTCCGCACGATGAATAGCGTTAGCTTTTTGAGCCAAATACAGCTGTACCGTCCCTACAGGTACTCCGTCCTTCTCAGCAATCCACAGAACTACACCGTCCTCAAGTACATTGTTCCAATAAGCTGCTGCTTCCTCATAACCTAATGGGGGTAAGAAACCTATAGATGCACCGTCTGCAACCACGTCGATTAACAGTCGACTCAGTGAATCTGCCAGGGCTTCGCTCAGAGCTTGAACAGGGTAGACTCTCATTTCGTTAGACATTGTGATTCCTCCCGGTGAGTTCGATAACATACAATAAAGAAAGCAAACTATCTTTTGAGGATAGCTTACTTTCCATAATACTTCGTTTACTTCATCATTCTTATTTCCATTACTGCTCTGCCATATAAAAGAACTCCCACAGATGACCATCCAAATCCTGAAAGCTCCATCCATACATAAAACCATGATCTTGAGGTTCGTTCGAGGGCTTACCGCCCGCTTCCAAAGCCTTGTGGACGATCTCGTCCACCTTTTCTCGGCTCTCTACCGATAAGGCAACAATCGCTTCTGTACTTTTTGTAGCATCTGAAATTTCTTTTGTCGTGAACGCTTTAAAACGTTCTTCAACCAATAACATGACAAAAATATGCTCACTAACAACCATACAGGTTGCATGTTCATCAGTGAACTGAGCGCTGAATTCAAATCCGATGGTAGTGAAAAAATCAATGGACTGTTGCAGGTTTTTAACTGGTAAATTCACAAAAATTTGTTTAGCTGTTACTCCCACGACATTTCACCTCTTCATTCGTAATTCATTCTACTTTTTCATACTACCTATCCACAAAAGATAACTTAACTATCGTATAAAGTCAATCAATCTGACATTTGTGTAATGAAGTCTCCTATTCCCAAAGTAGCTTATCCAGTGTGCGTGATAATACAATCGCTGCTTCTGCCCTCGTCACAGATGTATCCGGGCCAAAACGGCCTTTCTCGTCTCCCTTCATAATACCTAGTCCAGACAAAGTCTTCACAGCCGGAGCTGCCCATGTAGAGATCTCCTGCGCATCCGATAATGATACAGATATACTTTCACTCACTTCTCCTGTATGTTCTTCTGTGTTCCCAGCGAAGCGCAAGGCTCTCTCTATGATCACAGCCAGTTCCTCCCTCGATACCGGTGTATTAGGACGGAAGCTTCCGTCAGCATAGCCGTTGATCAGCCCGGCTACTGCTGTGGTACGTACGGAATCCGCATACCACGATTCGGTTTGAACGTCGTCAAAGCTCGTCAGCGTGCGATCTGTACGCTCCAGTCCAAGCACACGAACCAGCATCGCTGCCAGTTCAGAGCGTCGCATCTGGCCTTCAGGCTCAAAATGCATGTTCGCTAAGTCCCTTTCATGAGTCGCACTAGCTGTAGACGCTGTTGAATCGGTCCCCGTCACAAGCAGGCGAGTCGCCAGCCGTGTAATGTCTTGCTGCGCCCAATGGCCGGATATATCCATGAACGTTCTGACTTCACCAGAAGCCCCGCCATCAAGCACAGCGTAAGTCCCTCCCGAACGTCCATACACGGTTATTTCCTCACTCGCAGCGTGAAAAGGAACAGGCTGATAGGACAGCTGTCCGGCTTGGTTGGTCGATACCTTCACTACAGCAAGCTGGTCTGCATCGACCGTTGCAGGAACACGTAACAGATAACGTTCATACCCACTACCAGAGTCTCCGTTACCTGCCAAAAGCTGTTTCCGTCCATCCTCGTTTCTCAGCTCAGCGGCGATATCCAAAGCCTGTAACAGTTTGCGCCCTGTCGGAACATCCAAGCGTTTAGCCAATTCTTCGTTCAAAGCGACGGAAACATTCAAGGAAATTTGTTTTACAGGCACCTGCCAGGTATCAGCCAGTTTCTGAAGAGACAAACGACTTGTCGCTACTTCATATCCACCCTGTGGCGTTTCCACTCGAAGAGTACGAATACGGTCGTTCAAGACGGCTCCCAAAGCTTCACCGTTTAAATGAACCTCGTACGTCCTCGCTTCTACTTGCTCCCCTGCACGGATCACAAGCGTACCCTTCGCGCCATTTTGAATGGCCTTTTGTATTTCAGCAGCCGGTACTTGAGCAACTGCCTTTTTCAGTCCGTTTTGCTCCACTCCGATCATTACAGACTTGACTTGCACCACATTTGTACCAGACAGGCTGCTTCCATTGGGTTCACTACTGGCAGTCTGACCCTGCCCATTTACCGTTCCATTCATGTTACTGCTACTGCTATTCCCAGCGTTGGCGTTTCCAACGTTATCCTGCTGATCCTCATCGTCATTTCGGCCACTCCCACCATCTGTTGGTGGTTCTTCCGTTTTGCGCGGCAAATCTATTTGCGCAACCAACGGATCATGATCGCTGACCCGCCCGTCTGCCGTACTAAAGTCTGCATTCATATGAACGATATCCAGCACGGATGTTTTGCTTAGTGACGGGCTGACCAGCATATGATCCAATGTTTGCGAATTACCTTCATAAATATAGGAGTACCGTTCCTTTTCATCCAAATTGTCAATCAGATTGGTCAATTCATGCCCCCGTAGCAAAGCCAGCGTTTCAGAAAATTGAAAATCATTCAGGTCACCGAGCACCACCATATTGGCCTTGGGGTTTACTTGCAGTACCGACTTTACAAAGCCATTCACAATCGTTGCAATCTTCGCACGCTGTATTTCGCTGCTTCGCACAGGCGGCTGAATTCCTCCAAATGGCGCTTGATCGCCCCCTTTGGAATTAAAATGGTTAGAGACCACAATCACCTGCTGGCCTTCAAACTCAAATTCAGCGGCCAACGGCTTGCGCGAGTCTTCAAATGACGCATTCAGGGGATCAATCCGACCCGGGTTGAGAGAGAGTCCCTGCACTCCATAAGTGACAGACGTAACTGAATCCCCCTTGGGCTTGTCGGTCAGCGTAACACGTTGCGGATTGTACAAGAAGCCAACACGGATATTGCCACCGGGGGCACCGCCATCCTTATTATTTTCAGGGGCAATATCTGTAAAAGCGTACTCCGGGCCTCCATGAGCTCGAATCGCCTCTATGAGCACGCGGAAGCTTTCGGAAGCGTCTGTGGTCCCATCGTCTTTCTCACCGTTATTATCCTGCACTTCCAGCAATCCTATGATATCCGGATGATTCAAATTTACGGCAATAGCCTGCCCCAGCTGATCTATTCGTTTTCCATCACCGGGATCAAAGTTTTCCACATTAAAAGAAGCTACTGTCAGCTTACGATCATCGCGTATCAAACGCGTGTTGGTTGGCTGGAGGCCACCTGATACAATACCAGGCAGACGTTCTGGCAACAGCTTATAATTGCTAAAGCTATAGCTCACCACACCTGTGATAGGACCCGCAAAACGATCGCCTGTTTTCAAAGGAGCCGAAGGCTTCGCATCAATCAGAATCCGTTGCGGGTTCAGACTTCTTTCTGTCAGCATGAGTCCGCCTGCCTCCGTTACAACCTCACCTGTGTTTGGACCGTTATCAATTCGGACTGGAATTTCATAACCATAAGGACCAATCACAGTGGCATCCTTCAACTCTACACGCATGCCTTCCAGGCTTTCGAAAAAGTCCAAGCCATCCTCCTGTGGATCAAACACCGTCATTCCGTCATTATCCACAACAGATGTCGGCATCACACGTCCCTGTTCACCTAGCAAAATTGGAGATGCCAATGGACGGTCATTGGCAATTACCTTAACCGAAGAAGCCACAATTTCTGTGGTCGTCAAGTCGATTGGCTTACTTGCATATGTTCTTTCCGTGTATTCCTTCACCGAACCGCTAACCCTTACCTCATCCCCTACCTGTGCACCGTGACTAGGCTTGTACACTAAAATGGCCTCGGATGTTTTTTCATCCTGATCCACTTGATCATCCATCTCTTGGATATAGAAGCTGCTCCCCTTCACCATCGTGACAACGCCTTCAATATCCGCTACTTTTTGTCCTTCATATGGAGAACGGTGTGCTCCCCCCTGTATATCGTGGATGCGAGGCTTTTTAGGAAAATAGACATCTGCATATACACTTGCCCCTACAGTTACGGGTGAAGGTTGCACCTCTTTTCCTGCAAAAGATGCAGGCTCTGCCGAAGCTTTTCCACTGGACAACCCTACCGGCCCTCCATCCGAAAGCACCAGTATGGCACTGAGCCATGTGATCCCGAACCTTTTTAATTTCGTGGGTAATATTTTTTCTATGTATTCTTGTTTCATCAAAAGATACTCCCCTCCCCATTTTTACTATGATTACGCTTACAAATATATTCTTCTTTTAAGATACCATAAATTAGTCAATTTAGTACCTGAATTATGTAAGGATTTTGCAAAATTCGATTCCAGTCGCTCCAAAGTGCAAGATATAGACGCACTAGACCACTTCGGTCTATATATTGTTCATTGGAAGTCGCTTATTGGATTTTTGCAAAACCATCATATAAAAATGAATTCTTCTTGCCGTAGCATATTCAGATCAAATTATTGTAAACTTGTTCTAATACAGAAAAAGGTGGCACATACGCTATGGAGCATTTGCTTAACGATCAGGTTAAAAACATTCAAATCAGCGGCATCCGCAAAATTGCCAACAAAGTTGCGGCATTACCCGGAACCCTGTCATTAACGATCGGACAGCCGGATTTCCCTACCCCTGCGCATATTATGGAAGCTGCCCATCGGGCGATTAACGAAGGACGCACCTCCTATACACCTAATCCGGGACTGCCGGAATTAAGAGAAGCCGCAGCGGCGTTTGTAGCTCGTAAATACGGCCTAAATTACCGTGGACAGGATGAGGTTATCGTAACGAACGGAGCCAGTGAAGCGCTGGATATTACCTTACGCACGATTTTGTCACCTGGCGATGAAGTCATTCTGCCAGTGCCGATCTACCCAGGGTACGAGCCATTGATCCGTTTGTCAGGCGGCATTCCTGTGTTTGCCGATACCCGCAGTAGCGGCTTCAAGCTCACGGCCGAGGTGCTGGAGCCTTATCTGACCGAACGGACAAAAGCAGTCATTCTCGGATATCCTTCGAATCCAACCGGACGAGTGATGAGCCGTGAAGAACTGGAAGCGGTCGCGGATTTACTGAAGGAGCGTGATCTGTTTATCATTTCGGATGAAATATACAGTGAACTGATTTACGATACCCCCCACGTGTCCATTGCAACTCTGCCAGGTATGCGTGAGCGCACCATCGTCATTAACGGTCTGTCCAAATCACATTCCATGACGGGATGGCGCATTGGTTTTACACTTGCACCCGCTGAAATTACACAGCACATGGTCAAAGTCCATCAGTACAACGTAACCTGTGCCAGCTCGATTAGCCAATATGCTGCCCTGGAAGCCTTGACCACTGGTGTCGATGATGCACTTCCGATGCGTGAGGAATACCGCAAGCGTCGTGATTATGTACATGGAAGGCTGACAGACATGGGTATCCCGCTGGAGAAACCCGAGGGAGCCTTTTACCTTTTCCCTTCCATCGCGCATTTTGGATTAAGCTCTATGGATTTTACCTTGAAGCTGCTGGAAGAGCATGGAGTGGCTGTCGTACCTGGAGATGCCTTTTCTTCCTATGGCGAAGGATACATTCGCTTGTCTTATGCTTACGGGCAGGATGTGCTGGAGCAAGGGTTGGATAAAATAGAGAGGTTTGTTAGAGGGTTATAGGGAGTTAAGGCGGGAGGAGGCGCTACGCAGTCCTTTTGATCTTCCGATCGCTGTTGCTGGGGGATTCTTGGATTGGATAAAACATTTATAGGTAAGAATCCCACAGCAAAAGCGAACACTACCGCTTCTCCAGATTCAAATGGCCCGCTTCGCTCACTGCCCGCCTTAAAATCCCACAATTCTCTAACGTGTGTGTGGAGTATGGGGAAAAGAAGTACAATACTCACCCGCTTTTACACGGTGAATAAACAAAACAGGCCCTTGAACCACCTGTACGGATGGTTCAAGGGCCTGTTCGCTCTTCCTCTACTCCCTCATCTGGTGTGGGATTAATGGGTGCGTACCTTTAAGCACGGTGCAGCGGAGGGGGCGGAATGGTGCTGGACAAGCGAAGCGGTCGCCTTTAAATTCCGATTTTCACCTTTAAATATTCAATCAAAAAAATCGGAATTTAACAGCGATGGTAAGCACCATCCACCACCGCAGCGACCTTTAAAGCACCAACCCCTAATCCCAACGCCACTCCCCTACTTTAAATGCATTTTGAATTGCAGGAACAATTCATTGTAATGAGCGAGCATGCGCTTGCCCAGATTGTTGTATACTTCCAGCTTGTCAGTAATTTCCGACGGAGGATAAAAACGCTCGTCACCAGAGATATCTTCAGGCAACAACTTCTTTCCATCCTCATTAGGTGTGGAGTATCCTACAAACTCGGCATTTTGAGCGGCTACATCGGGCTGCATCATGAAATTGATGAACTTATGGGCCGCATCCACATGCGTAGCGGTTTTTGGAATAACCATATTATCAAACCACAAGTTGGAGCCTTCATCTGGCACGATGTAATCGAGCTTCTCGTTCTCATCCATGATTTCAGACGCATCACCGGACCATACAACGCCGGCAGCAGCTTCCTCGTTTGCCAGCAGCATTTTAATCTCGTCACCGACAACCGCTTTGACATTAGGCGCTAATTTCTCCAACTTCGTCAAAGCCTGCTGTAAATGTGCCTCATTCGTATCGTTCAAGGAATAGTGAAGGCTGTTCAGTGACATTCCTACGACTTCCCTCGCACCATCAACCAACAGTAGGTTATTACGTAGCTTTGGATTCCACAGACCGTTCCAGCTATGAAAATCAATGCCTTTCGTCAGCTCAGGGTTAAACACAATCCCGACTGTACCCCAAAAATACGGTACCGAGTATTCATTATTCGGGTCAAACGAAAGGTTTAGAAAATGAGAATCCACATGCTTCAAATTCGGCAGCTTGCTGTGGTCCAACGGGAGCAACAAGTGCTCCTGCTTCATTTTAGCCAAAGCATATTCCGAGGGAACCGCTACATCAAACGAAGTTCCTCCCTGCTCGATTTTCGTCAGCATCGCCTCATTGGAGTCAAAGGTCTGATAAATGACAGTAATCCCCGTCTCCTTCTGAAACCGTTCCAACAGCTCGGGGTCAATGTAGTCTCCCCAGTTGTACACCGTCAGTGTGTTGCCACCGGAGTAGCCTTGACTGGAATTAAGCCATGCTGCACCCCCCATCAGACCAAACGAGATGATGAAAATGGACAGAAACACGCGCACAAGTGACTTCATCTAGGCACCCCCATTTCTGCCGCAGGCTCTTTTTTACCATTACGATTCGCCTTGCGCATAATAAAGTAGTAACCCACCACCAGCAGCACAGTAAACAGGAAAATGAGCGTGGATAGCGCATTGATGGACAAGGAAACCCCTTGACGGGCACGTGAGTATATTTCCACCGATAAGGTCGAATAGCCACTACCTGTCACAAAAAAGGTCACCGCAAAATCATCCAGCGAGTATGTTAACGCCATAAAGAAGCCCGCATAAATCCCTGGCTTGATAAAGGGTAGAATCACCTTGGTCAGCACATCCATTCGGCTGGCACCCAAATCACGCGCGGCATCGACCAGAGATGGACTCATTTCCTGCAACCGCGGCAAAATCATAATGACCGCAATCGGCACACTAAATGCAATATGGGATAATAAAACGGAGTAGAAACCCAGCTTAATCCCTACCATCGTGAACAAAATGAGGAAGGAAGCGCCAATAATGACGTCCGGGTTCACGATCAATACATTATTGAGCGATAGCATCGTGTTTTTGACTCGACGGTTCTGCATCTGATGAATAGCCAGCGCCCCCATAATGCCAATAATCGTAGCCAACGCAGACGACAGCAAAGCAATCACCAAGGTGTTAATGACAATAATGATCAAACGGGTGTCTGCAAACACCTCTTTGTAATATTGGAGTGTAAAACCTTCAAACTCATGCATCGTCCCGCCACTGTTGAAGGAATAGTACATCAAATACAAAATAGGTGCGTACAACACGAGAAAAACAATCACCAAATAAATATTCCCGAATCGGTTTTTATTTACCATGCCGCACCCTCCGTTTCGTTCCCGAGGTGAGCAGCATAATGATCCCCATCGCCAAAATCAGGAACACGGCAACCGTAGAGCCCATACCCCAATCCTGAGTAACCAGAAAATGCTGCTCTATCGCCGTCCCCAGTGTAATCACACGGTTACCTGCAATCAGGCGGGTAATCATAAACAGCGACAATGCTGGAATAAACACAGCCATGCAACCGGATCGCACACCCGCAAGCGTTAACGGGAAAATAACCCTGCGAAACGCGGTCCATTTGGAGGCTCCCAAATCACGGGCTGCGTCCAGCAATGACGGGTTTAACCCTTCCAGCGCGTTATAGATGGGCAAAATCATAAAAGGCACAAAAATATAAACCGACACAAACACAAAGCTGGAGCTGGTAAACAATAATTGCTGACCACCCAACCCAACCATACCTAACACCGCATTCACTGGGCCATAGGTACCAAAGATCCCGATAAAAGCATACGTTTTGAGTAGCAAGTTAATCCAGGTCGGCAAAATAATGAGCAACAGCCACAGTTGCTTATGCTTGGTGCGTGTGAGCAAATATGCTGCCGGGTAAGCAACTAACAGTGAAAATACAGTGATCAGAAATGCATACCAGAACGAGCTAAGCGTCATGCTCAAATAAACAGGTGTCAGAAACTGAGCGTAGTTGTTGAAGGTGAGATGACCATCCACATCAAATAATGAATAGTAAAACACAAGTACAACCGGAGCTGCCACGAACAGCACAATCCATAAATAGTAAGGCAGCAGATACGCTGCTCTTGTATTACCGGACATGCTGATCCACCTCTTCATAGGCTTCCAGACGCCGATCAAATTCTTCCTCTGTTTCCCCGAACCGCATCACATGGATCGCTTCCTGGTCAAATCGCAGACCGATTTCACTGCCCAGCTCCGCCTTTTTGGTAGAATGTACGAGCCACTCCTGACCCGAATCATCATAGCAGCTTATTTCATAGTGAACACCTCGGAACAATTGGGTATCCACTTTTACACGTAGCTTGCCTTCAGCCACACTCGTAATCTCCAAGTCCTCTGGCCGGATCACAATTTCAATGGGCTCGTTCGGACGTAAGCCTCCGTCAACACATTCAAACTGTCGACCGTTAAATTCCACTTGGTAATCCGCAATCATCCGTCCTGGGACAATATTGGATTCGCCGATGAAATCAGCAACAAACCGATTAATCGGCTCATCATAAATATCATTAGGCGTACCACTCTGCTCAATCTTACCTTTGTTCATGACAAAAATTTCGTCCGACATGGCCAGCGCTTCCTCCTGATCATGCGTAACGAAAATAAAGGTAATTCCAAGGCGCTGCTGCATTTCGCGCAAAATGTACTGCATTTCTGTACGCAGCTTTAAATCCAGTGCAGACAACGGTTCATCCAACAACAGAACATCAGGCTCATTGACGATAGCCCGTGCGATGGCTACACGCTGACGCTGTCCCCCGGACATCTCAGAAATTTCTCGCTCACCGTAGCCTTCCAGATTGACAAAGGACAACGCCTGTGTCACCTTCTCCTGAATGTCCTTTTTGTTCATCTTTTTGATGCGCAGACCAAAGGCTACATTTTCAAACACATTCAGATGCGGAAATAGCGCATAATCTTGAAAAACCGTATTGACCTGCCGCTCATTGGCTGGAACACGATTAATGAGTTTTCCATTTAAATAAATAGAGCCTTCTGTCGGCTCCGCAAAACCTGCAATCATACGCAGAATCGTTGTTTTACCACAGCCGGAAGGACCCAGCAGTGTATAAAATTTACCACGCTCAATCTCAAAGCTGACGTCCGCCAGCACTGGGGGATCGTTGTCATATTGCTTGGTCACCCGTTCAAATCGGATGATGGTTTGCTCTCCCATAACACCCTCCTTCAAAAATTCGACTTCATTCCATTTCATTCTTTTCATTAAACATAATTATTCAGGGCGTATCATTTACCCTTGAGACTTCCATGTAAAATAGTCTGTCAGCACACGAATGGCTACACCAATCGCTTCCTCCGCAGGTTCCAGCTTCGCATGATGCAAACCATAAGGCGTATCAACACCAAGCCAGAACATCAGACCGGGAATTCGCTCCAGAAAATACCCAAAGTCTTCTCCGGTCATCGCTTCTCCGCATTCAATAAGCTGCACATCCTGCCGATTACGGACCCAGTTCATAAATTCCTCGGTCACCTGAGCTTCATTGTACACTTGCAAATAGTTTGAGCCATAGTGAATCTCTGCATGGCATTCAAATCCAGCTTCAACACCGCGTACCAGCGCTTCAATCCGTGATTTAACCAGCATCATTGTATCGGCTGACAACGTTCGAATCGTACCCTCCAAACGGGCGGTTTCCGCGATAATATTCTGCTTCGTGCCTCCGCTAACCTTACCCACGGTAATGACCGCTGCATCGAGTGGATTCACATTACGGGCTACAACCGTCTGTAATTGTCCCACCAGTTGGCAAGCAGCTACTACCATATCATTCGCCTTGTGTGGATACGCAGCATGCCCGCCCATACCCTTCAGGTCGATGAAAAGCTCCGACGTATTGGCAAATAGGATGCCCGGGCGAGTCGCAATTGTACCGACAGGATATTCAGGTGCAACGTGCAGCGCGACAATTTCATCGGGTATCCAGTCTGCCAGCTCCGTGCTGTCCCGCATAGGCAAGGCTCCGCCCGGCCCTTCCTCAGCCGGTTGAAACAACACAACCAGGTCATCCTTAATCGGATGGCTTGCAAAGTGAGTAACAATTCCCAATCCAATCGTCATATGTAAATCGTGTCCACAAGCATGCATATAGCCGGGATGAGTCGAACGGAAATCGTAACCTGTCTCTTCTTCAATCGGCAAACCATCCATATCACAACGATATCCATAGCGGCGTTCAGGAGCTGTTCCATGAATGAACACTAACACGCCCGTACGCCATGTACGAATTTCCAACCGCTCCTGAGGGAGCGTTTCCAAATAATCCAGCAAATATTGCTGTGTTTTGTATTCCTCAAAACCTGGCTCGGGAATTTGGTGTAAATCTCTTCGTATTTGGACAAAAGAACGATAGTCGACCGTACTCATTACCGCTACGCCTCCTCTTTATAGCTCATCAGCTCTTATCTGGCAAAAGAACAAAAGGACAAAAGCCCGGCGCAGCCGCCGAGCCTTGTCCGTTGTGCTTCGTCCCTAAGTTATGCTGTCAGTGCATCATGCTTCTGACAAGGAATCGTTCACCTTTGGTACATAAAAAACTTTTGCCTTCTTACAGAACGCGCAGTTCTTTCAAAATCTCAGTTTTAGATTTGGTCTTATCGTCGACCTGTTTGATCACACGTGCAGGTGTACCCGCCACTACGGAGTATTCAGGCACATCTTCAGTTACGACAGCTCCGGCTGCAACAACTGCACCTTTACCAATTCGCACGCCTTCCAATACGACCGAATTCGCACCGATCAATACATCGTCTTCTACTACAACTGGCTGTGCAGATGGTGGTTCAATGACACCCGCCAGGACAACGCCTGCACCGATGTGACACATGTTACCTACTTTAACACGACCGCCCAGCACAGCATTCATATCAATCATCGTGCCTTCACCAATGGTGACACCGATGTTAATCACTGCACCCATCATGATGACTGCGTTGTTACCGATGCCAACCATATCACGAATATATGCGCCTGGCTCAATGCGGGCATTGATGCCTTTCAGATCGAGCATAGGAACAGCAGAGTTACGGCGGTCATTTTCCACCACGTAGTCTTCTTCTTTCGCGTTTGCGCTATCCAGTACAGGCTTGATATCAGCCCAATCCCCAAATACAACACCACTGTCTCCAGAAATAAAAGCTTGAACATTCTCGCCAAAAGATGCGGAAGCCAAAGCTCCTTTTACATATACTTTAACAGGCGTCTTTTTCTTGCTGTTTTTAATCACGTTGATGACTTCTTGTGTATTCATTTCGATGGACATAGTAAATCTAACAACTCCTTCATCGCTTCATACGACTTCGCAAGCCGGAATGATCTTATTCTCTCATCCTTTATAGCACAAAAGTGCAGGTCTCGCAATTATAGATTAGACCCTTATAGCTCTAACCTAGCCCTTAAAATAACTATTTTCAGCGGCATGACTGCCTTAAATTCATAATTGTAAGCCGCCGACCACCCCACACCAAAGTAGGGTTATTTATTAGCTTGCAGGCTCTCCAGCGATGTATAAATGAAGGATTCGAATCCTTCAGCAGGTTCACCTTGTGGAATGTTCACTTTCACGATGAAACCGCCTGTTTTATTTTCTACAACAATATATTGTTGTGTGATCTTCGAACCGCTCACTTGCAAGAACAGACGGCTGCTGGTCAGCTCTTGAGGGACGGATGCTTTGTCCAGCTTTTGCACCTTGCCGATGGAAGCTAGATCCTTTTCGCCTTCTTTTTGAAGCTCATCCAGATTAAAATCGGAGGGCAGCTTTGTAATTTCAGCATAATAGTTATCATCTACAGCCAAGGCAACACGGTTTTGATCGGGAAACAGGGACATCGGATCAAACACATACAGTGAATATCCCTCTCCTTTTGCCAATGTTGCTGTCTGCTTTTCCTTTTTTCCTTCAAGGGTAAGCTCAAAAGCTTGAGTTTTCGAGCGTTCCCCGCCTGCTAGTTTACCAGAACTTCCGTTTTGACTGCTATCTGTTGCAGCCTCTGTTTTTTGTATTTTCGTTAAAGTCAGTTGCTTCGCCGTCGCGTCGCCCTCTACTGCTTTCTCGTTATATTCAAACGCTACTGTATCGCCTTCTTTAAGACCAGCTATTACCGTGTCCAGTCCCTCCCCCAATTGGAAGGATTGGGCTTCGCCATTGGTTTCAATTTCAACCGTATGGGGGTCAGCAGCTCCATTGTATACACCTGTGCCTTTTTTAACCTCCGGCTCAGCGATTGGCTCCGGTTTAACTTGCGGCTGCTGTTGCGTTTGCGGTTGGTCTGACCCTTGAGGTACGGTGTTATTGGTTTGCGGTTTCGTTCCACAGGCTGACAGAGCCAGCACTGCCACTACAGTCAGTAGTATGATTGAAAATGTGTTTTGTTTTTTCATAAAATCCACCTCCACTATGATAGACGAGCTTGTGCAGCAAAAGTTCTACGCAGCATCTCACTTAAAATCCTACCTCCTGCTCCCGTTTATAATATTCTCAGGATTTTGCAAAATCCTAATACCACGGGAATGTCAGGTACGGTATAATGGGCTGTATTAAACCTATTTTTCGAGATACCGCTTGGAAGGAACATAGACGTATTTACTTTCTTCCATACGGATGGAGCTGCCACATGAATCAAGCACACAAACCGTCGTTTTCCTTTGAATTATTGTACATCGTAGGTATTATCGCTATTTCGTTCTCCTCGATCTTCGTAAGATGGTCTGAAGCCGAGGTGTCCGTCATCGCTATGTACCGTTTGTACCTAACCAATCTGATCATGCTGCCTTTGGTCTGGAAGTACCGCACTGAGCTGTTTAGCCTGACCCGCAAGCAGTGGATGCTGATCCTCTGGTCCGGTATTGCGCTGGGGCTGCATTTTTTGCTCTGGATGGGCTCACTGCGACTGACCACCGTTGCAAGCTCTACCGTTATTATGACATTGGAGCCGATCCTTGTCATGCTCGGTTCTTTTTTGTTTTTCCGGACGGGCACGAATCGCGCTATGCTCATCGGAATGGGTATGGCTTTTATCGGCTCACTGGCCATCGGAGCTGGAGACTTCCATGTCTCGGGACAAGCCCTGCTCGGGGACGCACTGTCCTTCTTGGGTATGGTAGCCGTGTCCATCCATATGCTAATGGGCAAGCATCTGCGCGAGCATTTGAGCGCGTTTGTGTATAATTTTTGGGTTTTCGCCATCGCAGCCACCTCACTTGCGCTGTATAATGTGGTCAATGCTATTCCTTTTACCGGATACGCTCCACGGGAATGGGGACTGTTCCTGCTGCTTGCCATTGTGCCTACGCTGTTCGGACATTACCTGTTTAACTGGCTGCTCAAATACATTAACGCCACCGCGGTGTCGATGGCGGTACTCGGCGAGCCCGTTATTTCTTCCCTGCTAGCTTGGATGCTGCTCGGGGAAAGGCTGTCTACTTTACAATTTGGTGCAGGCTTTTTCATCCTGTTCGGGGTATGGATTTTTATCCGATACGGAGCGGATTTTAAAAAGAAAGTCATCCACCAAAGTGAGTTGCCCGACACTGAGCATCCCCTGAAGGCCAGCTCTTAACTTATTTACCCCATTTTCATAAACCATACTCAACGGATTAAATTTACTGTTAAATAAAGGAAGGCGGAATCCTCTATGAAATCCATCGTATCCAAACGCTGGCTG
This sequence comes from Paenibacillus sp. FSL P2-0322, assembly GCF_037975315.1. Classification (NCBI taxonomy): domain Bacteria; kingdom Bacillati; phylum Bacillota; class Bacilli; order Caryophanales; family Paenibacillaceae; genus Paenibacillus; species Paenibacillus sp. FSL P2-0322. Next base: position 4,202,872 of record NZ_CP150243.1, read on the forward strand.
CTGGCCCGATTGTATGAGCCGGACATGATCATTGCTGACTGCCGTTCCCTGCTCGGACAAGCCGGGGCTGGACGGACTCAATTTAATGAAGACCATATTCCAGGGGCGGTTCACTTCGATTTGGAAGAAGACCTTACTGCTCCTCTTGGTGAGCATGGTGGTCGCCATCCATTACCTGATGCGGATACACTTGCCGCACGTCTGAGTCGTGCCGGGATCAACGCATCTTCACGCATCGTCGCTTATGATGACCAAGGCGGTATGATGGCTTCCCGCTTCTGGTGGCTCCTGCGCTATCTCGGGCATGAGCAGGTGTACGTACTGGAAGAAGGCTACAGTGCCTGGAAGGAAGCAAAATTCCCCGTTACGGCAGATCAGCCGATTCGCATTCCCTCGACCTTTGTGGCAAATGTTCAGCAACAAATGCTCACAAGTATGAAAGAAATACAACATATATCCGAAGATTCTGCTCCTGTTGGCTCCTATATCGGTTTTTCACCTATACTGATCGACTCCAGAGAGCGGCCGCGCTACCTGGGACTGGAAGAGCCCATAGATCAAGCTGCGGGGCATATCCCCGGTGCGGTGAATTACTTTTGGAAAGAAGTATTGGACGAAAAAGGCAGCTTTAAAAATGCGGAACAATTGCAGCAGCACTTTGCCGACCTTGATCCAAACGCAGAAATTATCGTGTATTGCGGTTCTGGCGTATCCGCCTGTCCCAACGTACTCGCCTTGAATGAAGCTGGATTTAGTAAGGTCCGTTTATATCCGGGAAGCTGGAGCGACTGGATCAGCTATGAGGAGAATCCGGTGGCGACCGGGGAGGAATAAAAAGTTTTCAACGGATATACAGGTTCTAAATACAAATACACTGTCCTAGCGATTAGGCTTACGGCAGTGTATTTGCTTTGTTCAAAAGTACACAAAAAATCAACTTGAGCTGAGTGAAGCAATAAAACGATGTAGAAGAAGTTGCTTGCTTCTTAGAATAGCTATCCAATCTTTTGAACAAATATATATCTTAATTCATATTTTTTCTGTTGTTTTTCTGCATATATTAGAGTCTCTCTTATGGAACCCGTTTCTAATATATTCAAATCATTAAAATGTCCTTTTAAATCTTCTTCAGTAAAGAAGTGAGCATATTTACCCTTCTTGTATTCGTATGTTCCTTCTTCAATTTCCCTACCCACACCATTATTAAAATCACAATTAGAAAAACATGTGAAATACATTACTCCCAATTCCTTCAAATGCTTCACGCAATTCTGTATCAGTTTTTTTCGGTCTTCTAACAAAAATAAATGCAATAAATCATAACAATATATTCCATCATATCTTTGGCATGTACTAAACTCTAATACCGATTCTTGAATAAAATTCGTTTTTAAGTCCCATTCTTTTGCTAGATTTATAGCTGAACTAGATATCTCAATTCCATCAACCTGAAAATAAGAAGAGAACGCCTTTGTATTTCTTCCATATCCAGCACCAGGAACCAAAATATCATGTACATTATTCTTTTTGAACAAATCTATAGCTTGGGTTACAGTTTGACTTGGTTCACAACCCCAAATCATCCCTTCTTCAGTAAATCTTTTGTTCCAATAATCCCCCATATGATTCACCCGCCTATATACTCACATAGCTCTTCTTTTAAGCTCATCAATCTGTCTTATGTGATGTTGATCATGCCAGATAAAATCTCTTAAATATGATATTACAGTAAACTTCCCGTCAGCATATTCTTTAGTAAACTTGTCGTCTTCAAAACTTTCTATACTCTCCAATATCATGTTACGGTACTGAATAGTCAATTTAATTAATTCTTCTTTCGTTTTTGTTTTTCCATATTCAATAGCATCCTGATTAAATTTATCAAAATCAATACGTGTTAATGTCAGAGGTTTATTGTTTAATATGGGACTTATTGCTGCTTCAAAAAAGTATTTATCCCACAGTAGTATATGACTTACGATATCCTGAACTGACCATTTACCTTCAGCAATCGTTATTTGCCAATCCATTTCACGAATCTCAGAAACAAAACTGATCCATTCTTTGAACTCCTCTAGTAACCGTGACTTCTCATTCATGGTATCACGCTCCTTTTTTCAAATTGCAATTATTTAGGATAACGTTTTTGTATTCACGCTCCCCCAAAGGGGGTGTCTGCTGAAAATCCTTTTTCGAGACTCCTTCTCGCAGACCTAGGCTCCGTAAGGAGATGCAGTTGAATATTAAGTATAGGATATCCACCACATTTTTTTGAGCTACTAACATCTTCTAATCCCACATAACTCACCTGATAAATAAGACGAATATTCTGTCCTAACCAAACCAGAAAATCACTCTTACATCTTCAGCATTCCCTAATTTCAATAATTTTGGAATTGTTTCATTGATGAAGTTCGAACATGTATTCATAATATTTCTGTATTCCATAAATTGATCACAATAATAATTTTCATCCCATTTAAAATTAATTAAATCCTTCAATAATAGCCAACTGTGGTCATAAAAATCATCTTTATCCTCGAATGCAACTTCACTCAATTGAGGGGAAATATCCACTGGAAGACCTCTTGGCAAAGATATAAACTTTAGATTATGATCATTCCTAGTATTCGATAGAATACTAAATAAATCATAGTTTCTATCCCCACTGTAAAATTCATAAGGATCACTTGGTTTCAATTTAGAAGTCTTGTGTTCTGGATACAGATAGTAATAAGGGTTAACAGTCCACTTATCTACACTTAACCAAGTAGCAGTATCATTTAATTCTTGCTTACTCTTTTTGATTTTTCTCCAAGTACCATCAATCTGTTCACATTCGTCTCTGAAGTACCTTTTCTCTACAAAAAACCAAATGTCTGTACCCACATATAGCCTCCCACAATGTTTTTTGCATACACCCTACTTTAAAAGTCTCTGTACCGTACCAAAGGAAATCTTCATATTAGGTGTTATACTAACCAAGATTTATCACTGAACTCTTTAGAAAAAGTTGCTTCTGCTTCATATTGTTTTTGATATTTTATTGGCTTGCTTAATTAATTCCATGCCTTTGTCAATGCCAGTATATGTTGATCCATTTGGTAGCAATGGAAGAAGCTTTAGTCCTAAATATCCAAAATCGCATCCATAATCTATGATCTTTACAGGTTTATTTATCTTCCAAACCCTTTGTATAAGAAATTCCAAGTAATCATCGTTATAGTACAACCAGCGGGTATTTCTTAGATAATCAATTTTATTGTCCCAGTAATATCAAACATAAAAATTCCCCTTGTTATTTAATTTGGCGATTCTCAGCTAACGTTTATGTATTTATCCCCCGAAAGGATTAAGGTGCTTCAGCACCGAGTCAAATACTTAGCCTTGCAAGGTTGATCGCCTGAGCCCCAGAGAGATAGCTTGGAGAAGTATAAATTTCCGAATTTTCAATTCGAAGATGTACATCTGCCCAACCAATATTACTTAGTGTATAAGTAAATTTCATGTATACTCTCCTTTTCAATATTACGGTTATTTCGGCTAACGTTTGTGTATTCACGAACATGAGAACCTTAAGGCTCTGAAGGAGCTGCCCGCTACATGGTTAAGTTCTCAGACGGTCCACTGAATTCGCTTCTTGAGCCGCATCTAGTGGACCAAGGAAGCGAAAGCGACTACAGTGTGAATACGATGTTAGGTGGAATGCACTGAAATACTCACATAATTAATTCAATTTTCCCTTTAGGCTCTACTCGAACTAATACCTCTTCTATAGTCATTTCTGGAGTTATAATTATCGTTTTGTTTAGGTTCCGACTTAAATCTTTTAGAAAGTTCATGAGTACATCTATTTTTTTCTCTGAGTCTATCTGTATTGGTGAAATATCAAATTCAATAACGCTTCCTTCATAAAAATGCCCACAAATATCAATTTCACTATATTCAATAGTTATCCCAATACTTGCTTCTTTTTTAATTCTTAACAATTCAGCAATATCCCTGATTCTAGTTAGTAGCCCATCTATAGTTACCTGATAATTAATCTCACTACTTTCTAGGTAATTAAAAATTAAGGCCCATACTTGGATGTCTGTATCCAATATATAAATATCCCTTAGACTTCCATCTTTAAAGAATACTTCATTTAATACTTCATCGTAATTCATTCAGGCCTCCTAACACTCTGTATTTCACCTAACGTTCTTATATCTACAAGCCCTCACTATCTATTAGCTTCTAATCTTCATTCATTCTATCTGCTCGTATCCAGCTCATTTCCTCAATGTTTAATAATTCTTTAAACTCTTCTACTAACTGATGCTCAGATTCCAGTTGTGTATAGTAATTATTATTCAAAATATCGTCTAATTGTTTTATTCGCTCATTATCTAGTTCAAAAAATCTAAATGTTTTTAGATTGCAATTTGTAAACTGTTTTGCTATTTTCTCATTGTATTCATTAGATCTCAGAACTTCTTCAATTAATTCAGTTCTGATTTTGTCCCCTCTAGGGTCTACATATAAAAATTCAATGTGATCTTCCTCTGGATATCTTTCTTCTGCAAGCTTAATAATTGAAGTATCTAATAACACATATGATATATGAAGACTTGCTATCTCTTGTGAATTGTAAACTACACGGTATCCCCAACAGTGATCTTCAAAATTATAAAAATATAACACTGGGATTTTTTCTGAAATTTGAAATAGACTTTCTGGAATTTCTTCACTTTCTTCTGTATCTTTGGTTACGAAAACAAACCATTTGTCATTTAAATCCTCCGCGTATATAGGATCATGCTCAAGAATTGCTTCTTTATATTTCAATAGTGATAAGCTTCCTGAAGTCAATTCACTCATTGTTTTGGCTCCTTTTTGTTTTTTTAGTCATATTTCAGCTAACGTTCTTGTATTCATGAACCCCTAAGGGGTTGTCTGCTGAAATTCCTCTCCGAAATCCACCTCGCAGACCCATACTCCGTAAGGAGCCGCTGCTTGAATATGATGTTAGGCGATACCCTTGATCTCTTTTGAGTTCCTTAAAATAATCCCTATTACTACTGTATTTTAACTTCTCAAATCGACAACCATCGTGATTGATGAATCAACTTTCCCAACTTCTTTAAATCCGAATCTCTCGTAGAGTTTCATTGCCGCTGCATTGCTCGGATCAACACTGAGGGATAATTTTTTTATATTCCTCTTCCTAGCTTCTTTAAATAATTCATCCATTAAGGCCATTCCGATTTTTCTTCCCCTGTATTCTTTTAACAAAGCCATTCCTAGTTCGGGTACATCATTATCAATAAATCCAAATCCCTTATTATCCTCGTTAAAATATCGAACTGTTATTGATCCGACGGGTTCACCCTCATGGTTCATTGCTATAAATCCAAAATCCCCCTCTCTTCCCCAACCTTCAATATATTTTGATATATAAGGGTCTTTTATTATCGCTTTATCGAATGGCTCTTGACCTTCTGGGACAAATAATGATTCATATAACATCTCCCATAAAAAAAACACATCATCTTCTATTATTGGTCGGATTCTGTATTGCATCATTGAAGTTACCTCATTTCTAGATTCTCAAAGGTTTCACCTAACGTTTCTGTATTTTCCATAAGAGCCGTAGCTTGAATATTATGTTATGCAATTCCTCCATCCTCTCCAAATCAACATTCCAAAGCTTGGCTTGCTTCTGTTAATTCATCATTTACCTCTAAATATTTCAATGTTTTTTCAATATCGTCGTGGTCCATTGTTTTCGTTATAATTAGATGTTTAATATTAAAGCCTGGTGGTTCCATTTCTTTTTTAAAGTGATTTACTAATTTTTGAGGGGTTGTCACCAAACTCCAACGTTCACTTCCATCCGAAAAAGTAAGGGTCACCTCCACCAAATCAAACTCCTTTGGATCATCATCAAACTTCCATCTTTCTAAAAAAGGCACTTCTATATTTCCTTCAATAAAATGAGCTTTTGATATCCAAACTGCTTTTCCATGGTTTCCAATAATTCTATACTTGTCCCCATCTTCTTTTTTTACGATGTATTTATTGCCCCTTGTAAGTGCATGAGCATAAACGCCTATACTCATACAAGTTATGATTGGTCCCTCCATCAATTCACTTCCATACCGTATTTAATTTACTGAGGTTTCGCATAACGTTCCTGTATTCATGAACCCCAAAGGGGGTGTCTGCTGAAATTCCTCTTCGAAATCCAACTCACAGACCTAGGCTCCATTGGAGCGGCAGCTTGAATGTTATGTTGTCAGATTACAGTGCCTTCCTTGATTTACTCAACGTCAATTTTTGTTTAAATCCTTTGTCAGTATTATTTCTAGAGGTTCGTTCTCAAGCATTAAACATCCAGCATCTCTATATCCAAGCTTTCTATAAAAATGTTGGGCTCCTTCATTTGAAAGTGTTGAGGTCATGACCATTTCAAATCCTTTTTGTTTCATTAATTCTTCCCAATACTGGACAACTTTTTTACCAATACCTGTTCCTCTATACTCCTCATCTATCCATATCATATTCATAAATGGTGTGTTGTCCCAAAAAAATCCGTATCTCATCCAACCTATTTCTTGATTGGATTCTCTAATTATTAGAATTTCATTTTCTTTTATTTTTGGTCTTATAAGTGTCTTATGTATGTGCTTGTCTCTTAACGCGATATACTCATAATCTGATTCAATCGCAAAATCAATCTGCATTGTAAATCCTCCCTTTCACTCTTTTCATTGAATAGCTTCTTGGTAACACTCAGCACTGATGTCTCATAACGTTTGTACATTACATAAGTTTATAAAGTCTTTTTAAAAATGTATAAGTCACCTTCTTCTCTAACCTTAGTAAACCCACACTTTGAATAGAAGTGATGATTCTTCACACTCCAGCTAGGAGTATCCAGCCACCATTCAGTGCTGTCTGGAAATTTACTTTCAATTTTCTCCATCACCTTCGTTCCGATTCCTTGATTTTTAAAATTTGGATCAATAAAGATTCTTCCTAGATTATGCACTTGATTACATTCTACAAATATCATAGCACCCCCGATTATTTCTCCATTAAAGAGTACCTTGAAATATTCGCAATTTTGCATCATCTCTTCTTGCCAACTTATGGAGTCATATCCTATTGGCCCAACGGTTTCGTTATTCTTAAAATGCTTTGATTCATCCTCAAAACTGGCCTTTTGTATTTCAGCAAGTTTTTGTGCATCATTTTTTCTAGCTTTTTCTAATGTCAGCACCAAACATACCTCCATTGTCTTTTTATTTTTTCCGGGGTTGTCTGCTGAAATGCCTCCTCGAACTCCATCCCAACAGGCTAAGGCTCCGTGAGGATTCTTATGCTTGAATATTATGTTATCAGAAGTTACCGAACTTCTTCACTATGCATTCAAAATCAATGGGCAAATTTTTTTATCAGCGAATTTTCTTATATGGTCTTTTTCCATTTTGTAGTTTGATTATTAGTTCATATGCATCTTTTCGAATTATATTAATTCCAATTGGCAAAGAGTATATCCATAAAATGACCTCCAGATCTTTCGTGTTCTTTATACTATAGTTTTTAGTACTTTTGAAATCTTATTATTATGTTTTAGTAATTCAAGAATTTCTGATAACGTTTGTGTATAAAGCCTCTAAATTAGAGACTCAAATGGACGATGTTCGTTCGTGTCCCTCGACACCACGGTTCAGCAAATTCCAAAATTGTTCAACCATGACCGATGCCGGATATGGCATCGAATGGGTAATCCACCATTCCAATACCCCCACTGCCGCTGAAATTAAAAATTGCACCGTAATGTCCCTGTTCATTTCCTGATCGAGGTTGATCGAATCCAGATGCTCGCTCAGACTTTGCCAAAACATTGTCTCCATTTGGTTCCGAAAAATCGTACTTCCCTTGTTCGTCAGCATTCTAGAATAGAATGAAGCATGCTGCTCCAAATATTCAAACGTACGCAGTAATGCGGTTTTGGAAGGGAGATGAAAGAAGTTATCTTCAGACATAAAATTGCGTAGTAACTCGTTAATTTGAGCTTCCATGCATTGATCACGCAGATCGTACTTGTCAGCGAAATGCAAATAAACCGTTCCGCGATTGACATTCGCTTCCTCCGCAATTTGATTGATCGTAATTCTCTCGGATTCCTTTTCTGACATCAGCCTCATAAAAGCATCAATAATGGCTTGCCTCGATTTTTGAATACGCCTGTCCATATCCTTCTCCCCTTTGCACCATCCGAAAAAATGAACATTTCGAAGTCCTCTGTTGAAAAATCAACAACCACGCTTGTTTTAACCATTGAACCCCATATACCGCTCTGATACATTCACTTTATAAAATTTATGTTGATGATTCAACATATGTTCAATTTTAGAGGAGCCATACTTATGAAAGCTATTGTTTTACAATCTTTGGATAATTTAATTTACAATGAATTAGGAGGGTTTAAAAATTGAAACTTACAGGAAACACGATTTTTATTACAGGCGGCGGTTCGGGAATTGGACGTGCGTTAGCAGAAGCTCTCCACAATCTTGGAAACAAAGTTATTATCTCCGGTCGACGTAAAGAGCGTCTGGAGGAGACGATCAAAGCGAATCCCGGCATGTCCGCAGTGGAATTGAATGTACAAGATCCTGCCCGCATAGAGGCGGCCGCCAAGCAGTTAATCGAGAATACCCGGATGTTAATGTCTTGATTAACAACGCTGGCATCATACAGTCCGATGACGCGGCGGGCGTGATCGATGAAGATGTTTTAATTTCGACTGTCACTACAAACTTGCTAGGTCCCATTCGGTTGACTTCTGCATTCATCGAGCATTTGAAGTCCAAAGAAGAAGCGGTTGTCATCAACACGACTTCAATACTCGGATATGTACCATTAGCAACAACTGCTGTATACTCCGCGACGAAAGCAGCACTTCATACCTATACGCTGTCCCAAAGGTACATGCTTAAAGACACATCGGTAAAAGTAATAGAAATTGTGCCCCCATGGGTTCAAAGCAACAACGATGAACCACGGGCGATGCCACTTACTTCATTCATTGATGCAACAATAAAGATACTTGGCACGGATACAGACGAAGTTCTAGTGGAAGAAGCGAAAATATTTCGAAATAACCCTGGTCCGAACGAAAATGTTTTTGTGACCCAGCTTAACGATACGATGAATTCCGAACCTCCAAAGATCCATTGATCCATCTGTAATTCAATTCTCAAAAATTTAGGCGAACATGAAGTAAACACTCAGTTCCGTCTACTTCATGTTCATTTTTATTGCAACTTGCTCGTGAAGCAAGAATACACGCCAAGCGGTCACACCCATGTTTACCTCTTAAATAATTATGTTGATTTCACAATATTCCCGCAGTTCAAACAGCCCTTTGTTAGGTGATGTCGGGGACATTCTCAATTTACTAAAAAAATGTTTTCATGATCTTACTTCATTTAAAAATCTTGTTATTATCGGTAGGTCGGGAGGACTTATTTGGTTGGGTATCTTGTTTAAATCAAAAAATCGTATATCTTGTACTTCAGCTTCATCACCTTTAATTATTCCACTGTATTCTTTACATATATAAGCTGCAACTACGTTATATACTTCATCTCCATGCGGATATCGATAGTAGAGTTCCGGGCCTGAAAATATATCAAGTAATTCTAACTCTTCGGCTTCTAAGCCTACCTCTTCAAAAAGTTCCCGGCTTGCAACCTCCTTCATATTCTCACCAGGCTCCATTGAACCTCCTGGTAATCCCCATAGACCATTGTCAGTTCTTTGCTGCAATAATAATCGTCCCTCATCATCTATGAGAATCACACATGCTCCTGCCATAATTATAGGTCGGGTACCTACTAACTCTCTTAATTCTTTTATGTAATTCAATATCTTCACGCCCCTTTGAGATCCTTTAACAGACCAAGGCTCCGTTAGGAGCCACTGCTTGAATTTAACGTTATATGACGGATTCACTTCTAAAATCTACTTTCGTCAATGGATAAGGTACGTAGTCTGGGTGGCTCTGCCACTTAGCCGGTTGAATGTTTCCGGTGAATCCGCCCTTCCGAAATGCATCTTCCGGGCTAAGGGTCGGGCTTGTCCCGGCCAGATGAGTTGAATGCTATGTTAGATAACGTTGACTTTTTTCGAGTTAAGTAATTATTATTCTCGTTTCCATTTATGTGTTTCGAGTAGTTTTCCAGTTTCATAAAAATACTTTATTACTTCAAGCATAGGAATTAATTCTATACAAATGTTATCGCAATAATTGCCTAACTGGCCACCAGCAACCAGATGAATTTCACCGTTTCCCTGTTTATCGTTCATAAGAGTATATATATTACCATCAATTGTAATAGACACTATAAAATATTCCGGTCCGCCTCCAACCAATGCTGAATCTGTATCTGATACCTCAAAAAAAACTAATGTAAATTTATCTCCATCGAGTTTTTTCAAAAAACTTAAAGTGTCTGCCCACGTAGGATTCATAACTATTTCTTCATTGAATGTGGTCCCAATCCATTCATCAATACTAATAGATTTTATCACTTTTTCTTTTCATCCTTTTTAGATGGTTTTATTTATTCGGGGGCTTTCATCTAACGATTCTACATTCACGATCCCAGCGAATGCTCAGGTGTCCTACAGTGATCTCCTTTTCCGAAATCCTTCTGCCGGGCCGAGGGCGTATGCCGATGTGTGACACTATGTTATCAGATGGACTATGACAACTTTGAGGATATTTACAAAATTTCTTCTCCCTTTAATATTTTATTTGAGAACTGGTCCACAGCCAACCACGTTGAAACATCCTCTTTGATATTCTTATTCCAAGCAACTAAAAAATGTACTTGACATATCTCATTAGAATCAATTAGTATCATAGGAATTTTAATGCCTTTATCAGAACTTAGGATAAAACCGTGCTTTTCAAAGTCAAGTTTAAACATAGCGATTTAGGAATCATATCTCCTTGATTTCTTCTTGCCATTAACATATCCCCGTCTTGTGTCCCCAAGTGTAAACGGTATACCTGATTCTCGTATTCGACAGCTTCAAGATCTTCCCCAGTATTAGATCCATAATCTGTCCAACTGTAACCCTCCTTCCAAGAAGCAGAAAAGCTGCACGTACTTATTTGAGTGTTCGCATGAGGCTTTATTCTAAATACTGCTCCCCAACATTCTTCTACTGTCAGATGTAAAGCGAGATTGAGCTTGGGTCTACAGACAACTAGCTCACAATCAAATGAATCATAATAATATTTATATAATGACCCACCATTTTTGAGTTTATAACTTTGTTCTGGATGATAGAAGTGATCAGAGACTGTGAGTGAAAATTCAATTATTCCAAGAGGAGTATGTATTTGTGGCTGTAAGAGATTGTTTTCTTTAATTAAGACTTGTTCTCCATGAAATAGCTTCATTTTTTCCCTCCTCATAGTCTTTCTAATAACATTCCTGTATGCATGAAACCCAACTCGCAGACCTAGGCTCCGAAGGAGACGCAACTTGAATATTATGTTATATGATGGGGATGTCTTCTTCGAATTTTCTACAGTCTATTTTAGTATTCTCCATTGTATTCAATAAAACCGGTTTGTTTAAAGAGTGTAATATGATATGGGGTATAAACATACTTTGAATTTGGACTTAAGACTTCAATAAAACTAATTGCTGCATCTATATAGTCATCTGATGAGAAAACATCTTCATCTAGAAATCCACTTAAGAGTGCTGCATCTCCTTTATATTTCAAACAAAGATAGCCATACCCAGGGTCAACTATAACTAAATTTATTATGTCATCTTCTTCTTGTTCTTTGGAGCTATCGAAATATCTAACTATTATGTCCTTATCTTTGTAATAAATCTCGGTGTCACAGGATAATTTATTATGACTAAACTTCATTGTGCTATTCCCCCCTTTTGGATTTTTTTAGCTGTTTTAAAAACTAATTTTTGCTTCCCTTTCACATAACCTTCTTGTATCTACGAATCCGAGAGGCTTAAGGCGCAAAGTGCCGGTTCCAACGGACTTAGCTTCGCAGGGTTGTGAGTTGATCCCGGCTTCTCTGCTTTCCACTTCTAGTGAATCAAGGGCAACGCCCGCAGCGTAGATGCGATGTTATATGAGGTCAATTCTTCTTCGAGCCAACTAATAATTATGCTTCCTTGCTAGTTCCCACTTCATGAATAAATTTATATCACTTATAGCATCTAATATTATTCCTTTATGTTCTATATTATTTTTTAATTCTTTCAAAATGATTGGTTTTACTAGTCTTTTATCTAACTGTTTTTTAGTTCTTGCTATATGTGCTAATCCCAATACAGAATTCGCTCTTACATTTGGATTATCATGTTGCGCTGATTTAAGACATATATCTTGAGCAAACTTCCAATTGTGATGATACATTCCAACTGAAAGTGGTAAATATATAAGTTCTTCTACTTCTTGACGAGTTAAAATATCTTTTGTTTCCTGATCTGTGTATTCCTTGATATGCTTGTAAATTCGCTCCATAGTACTTGCTCCTAAATATAATCTTTTATACCTAGCTGATTTCACGTAACGTTTCTGAATTCAAGACGTCCGGCGTATGCCGGATATGTTCGGCTGATTCTACTTCATGGCTTCTCAACTTCTGCCGAACCGAGGAGCGAATGCGACGATGCTTGGATGTGATGTTATACAAAGGTACCATGAATTCATTGAATCTACTTAGAAATCCTGTTTAATTCACCATCACCATTCTCTCCATTCTTCTGTAATATCTTGATCTTCCTCAATTTCTAATCCAGCTAGTCTTGCTGCCTTGTCTATAAATTCAGCCAATTCTTCACGCTCCATCGTTTCAATAAAATAGTCGTTCTTTTCATTCAATTCATTAAACGTAATTACAATTTCTTCTACAGCCTTCATAATACTTTCAGGATGTTTAGTTTCTTGTAATAATATTAATTGGTTTAGATAGTTATCCAGGACTTTATTAGACATTAATAATCTCTCTTCCGTAAAAAGGTCATCTCCGTATTCAACCATTCTTTTGTACCACAATTGAGTTGGTTTTTCATTAAATAGGTCCTGTAATGTCATTGGGCATATCCCTCATTTTCTGGTTTTTGTTTTAATAGATTTTCAAAAATTGTTGCATGGTATTTCACCTATGAGTTTGCTTACTAACTTGCTTTTCACTTCACTTATCTAATTTTTTCTTTGATTCATTTTTTTTCATCTGTTAGTACACCCTTAATGAAAGACCAAGTATGGTCAACATCTAGTCAGTACAATTGGCTTGGAGGGTTTATTCCCTTCTAAGTCTCAGGTAATAAAAACCCACCTTCGGCTCTTAACCTTTAGGTGATTTTTTACCTTCTCTTGTTGTTATTGATGCATGTTAAAAATGCAAGAATAGATGTCCAAAATAGTAACATTAGAGTCACCGCATCTTTTACTTCCATGGTCTCACTTTTCGAAGGAAAACCATACCCACCCAAGAGTCAATTGTATCTATATTTTACCTGTGTTCACGTCTACAAACAAGTGTTCTCATCTATTTTCTTACATTTTTCTTTTATTCTATTTGTTGTCCATCATTTCTAGCATATAACGTTTCTGTGTTCACGATGTTCCTCTGACTTATGCGAACGAAATGAGCGGCCGCCGTGCGTATGTGTCCGCCTGCCCCCACTCCCTGGCAATCCTCTTTGCCGGACCGAGGAACCGCCAGGCTCCGATGCGTGGATATGATGTTATCTGATGGATTGGCCATAAAAAAACAGTTCAACTTTCCCTCTATGACATAAGGCAAAGATGAACTGTCTTTAGTTCCTGTTAAAATCTCTATGAGCACAAGTAGCAACTTCTTCTCCCATCAAGCCAACAAAGCCTGAGCGATCTGATCCACAATGCCATTGATGCCTGTGGGTCCATAACAGCCGATCCATGTCGCGGCATCGACCGAGTGTATGTGCTGGCGCTCAACGGTATCAAGCATTCCCCAGACACGTTGCTCTGTCGCGGATATTCCCTCCTGCATGAGTTCATGGCTAAGCAAGAAGTAATGGCTAGCATGTACAGCTGGTAGTCTGTCAACTGAGATGTGATAGGCCGTGTCGGAGGTATCTGCCACAAATAACGGAACAGGCAGACCTAGATCATGGTACAGCACAGCCCCTGTACGATGAGAGGCAGAATGCACGCGAACCAGAGAATCCAGCGGACGGATCAGTGCCACGCTCTTGCCTGCCAGAACGGGAGCAAGTTCTTCGGACAGCAATGTGGTTCGTCGGTGATAATCCGCTATAATACGCTTTGCCTCTTCTCGTTTGCCTGTCAGTTCACCGAACAGAGTCAGAATAGTCTGCCAGTTTTCATTGCGCTTAAACATGAGAACTGGAGCGATCCGGCTTAACTGTTCATAGTGCGACTCATGTACCTCGGTGCAAATAATTAGATCCGGAGACAGTCGTTCCACTGCAAGCAGGTCGGGGTACTCATATGTTCCGAGTAATTCAGTATTCTGAAGTCCTGCCCTGATCGTTTGAGGGAAATGTAACACTGCATTGCCTAGTCCTACACTACCTGCTGGAGAGAGCCCCAGCGCAAGCAAATGATCGGCATATTGCACATCGAGTACAGCGATACGCTTCGGAGATCCGATAACATAGTATTCCCCTCGCATATGGCATATCACCGAGCCTTGGGCCGACTCATATGAAGAAGCTGTGCGGTTCCGCTGCAAGGAATGAGCATAGTCTATATCTGTTTTCGAAGCGGCATCAAGCCTATAACGCAGCGGAGGGACGCCATAATATTTCTTAAACGCCCTACTGAAATAATACATGTCGCGATAGCCCATTCTGTCAGCAATTTCACCGATGGGAGCATCCGTGTGACGCAGCATCCGCGATGCACTCTCCATGCGCAACTGAATGACATACTCAGTCAGTCCGAGCTGCTTCTCTTGTTTAAATCGTCGCTGCAGCTGTCTTAAGCTGCATCCAGCAAGGGCTGCCAGCTCTTTAAGCTCCAGATTCTGGCGATAATGCGACGCTATATATGAAGCGACAACATCCACCATGTCAGACGCTTCTCCTCCCTGACCACGTTCGTAATCCATGATCAGTTCGTAGATCATACCCTGAAGCAACGCATTGGCATGAAAACGTTCCATCCCTTCGCCACGACGCCATTTGGCAACGATTTTTTCTGCATTCTCGATCCATTCTGCTTGGGTTACCGAATTTTGCACAAATGAAGTGCGCAACGGATGTTTTCGATATGAAGGCAAAACAAGAGAGGCTCCCTCCATAGAAGAAGCCTTGTACATGATCACGATATAATAAATGTCGTCTGATCTGGCCGTCAGCGTTAAGGATGTCCCCTTAACAACATGACCAGCAAAAAAAGCTCCAATGTGGCAAACCTCACCATTCATTGCAAGCTCTCCTTCCCCTCCGTATGCCAGCAACAACACATTCGAGGTTAATTCCGTTTCGCGAAGAACACTGCCTGTCTGCAAAGTACCGCTATACTCGTCAAGCATCTTGATCGTTGTATCACTCCATAGACTTGTCTGTTCTTGTAGCGGCATTTCTCTCATCTCCTGACAATAGCATCCTTTGCTAGAGTGACTCTCATGACTGGACTTAACCAATTAACTACAACCAGGCCTGTTAGCAAAGTAAAATTGTTGCTGTTGTCATTTTAATTGAGATTTATTCTCATTGTCAATTTTCGGACATTTTCTGCAATA
This sequence comes from Paenibacillus sp. FSL P2-0322, assembly GCF_037975315.1. NCBI lineage: Bacteria > Bacillati > Bacillota > Bacilli > Caryophanales > Paenibacillaceae > Paenibacillus > Paenibacillus sp. FSL P2-0322. The sequence goes on from NZ_CP150243.1 coordinate 4,218,677, forward strand.
TTCCCCTGACATCTGGTAATAAAAACAACAGGTGGTACGCTTGCTTTTCACGGCTGGAATGCTGTCCTTATTTTTTGTGAACCGGGTGAACGGATTTCTTTTTACACCGAACAAATGCCCGGGCGCTCCTTGCGTCAGATATGAAAAATCTGCCTGGATGTGCTGACTTCCTTGCTCAGCATTGTCTACTTCAGGAGTATATAATGGGACAATGCGTATCATGATATTCTCCCAAAGGATACTCATCGAAAGAGGAGCAATCGCAGCAAGCGTCTTTAACAGCGGTGTAAGGTGTAACGCAAACATCTCCTTTACCACCTTTTCCCGCCACACTTCCCTGTCTCCAGTTAGTGCTTCTGCCCGAAGCCCGTTCATAGCTAGAAAAGGAAAATGCGTCCCCCCCTCGTTAGCTGTGAGCGTCGGATGATAGAGAAAGCTGTTGTCTAGCCGAAAAGAAACATGCTGATGATGAACGGTCATCGCGGTCAGCAACGGAGCAATCCACAGGTAGCCGATTCGCTTAGCTAACATCGAAGCAGCTACTCTCATGTCAGGCGCACCAATATACTCTTGAAGCCAGCTTAAATACTCTCGGCATGCAGCTTCTTCATGTAGTTGACTCAAAGCAATAATACGGACATTATCTTCAGACGGCTCACCAAGCCGAATCGAGTGTTCATCCGCCGTTTGCTGCCATAAGTCAGTCGATAGATAATGGTCCATTTTAATTCGATCCCAACAGTGCTTCCGATGCCTGATCTACAATAATATTAATTGCAAGTGGGCCATAATAAGCGATCCAAAGTGTAGAATTAACATCATATGCACGGTTATTTTTGACTGCATCAAGGGATTTCCATACTGAACTGCTATCCAAAGCCTCTGCCTCTGCCGCAAACAACTCATCAGACAGAACAAAATAATGATCTGCTCCAATCTCAGGAACTTTCTCCATCGAGATTTCAACGGAGGTATCATCTTTGATCTTCTGGACTAATGCAGGCATTTTTAAGCCCAAATCCTCATACAGAATGCCGCCTGTTCGATGCTCAAGACCATGAACACGAATGCCTTCTTTTCTCGGACGAATAAGTGCTACCGTTTCCTCTCCCAACTTCTCCGACAGCTTCTCCTTCAGTCCTGCAATTTTGTCCTCATAAGCCTTACGCACAGTTTCTGCCTCTGCCTGCTTACCTGTGATCGCAGCCACTGTAGCTAACGTATCTCGCCAATCCTCGTAGAAGTCAAGTACGATTGTGGGTGCTATTTTGCTTACATTCTCATACTCTTTCTCTTGAAAATCAGTCATTAAAATAAGATCCGGGTCCAATGCTACAATCGCTTCCAGGTTGGGCTTGTCCCGTGTACCTAAAACCCGTACGTCACCCGGCTTATCCCCTAAATATTCTGGAAATGTGCTATTGCCTTCAGCGATAACACTGCCTGCCGGCTGCTCGCCAACGGCTAGCAATTGATCCAGAAATTTGACATCAAGCACAGCAATTTTCTTTGGTTTCTCGTTAAGCGTATACTGACCCTTCATATGCGAGATCGTAACCGGGAAGGCTCCGGCAGTCTGAGACGCTCCATTCGAAGGCGTGCCCGTTGGAGTTGTAGCAGACTCATTGCCGCCATTTGTACCTGCTCCGGCACCGCAAGCCGTCAGTACAAGAACAAGGGCCAGCATCCAGCCCATTAAAAATCGTGATTTATGGTCACCATGTGCCATGCTTCCGGCAGCTTGCCTCTTTGTTCCTTTATTCATGGTGAATCCTCCTTATGTATGATAATGATTTTCATTATCGAAATATAAGGCGAGTATAATATATCTCCACATCGCGTTACCATGTACTTTTGCGACATTTCAGCCGGACTAATGCGACATGTAAACCGCTTACCCAGCTTTTAATTTTTCTGCAAATATACAATTGCAATTTGTAAATGTCCGAGTATGGAATATAAACTCCCGTATTCGAAAGCTTCTCCATATATATCTTCATTTACAATTCTATCAGCTCTTTTACTAATTACTGCATAATCATCGTCTAATGTATCAAGCCAACAAAACCAAGAATCTCCCATTTTTTCTTTCCATTCATTTGGGAGTTCCGTTATTTCTAATCTAGCAACAACTATTTGATCTTCATTTTCTTCAAAAGAATATTTTTCTTTTCATTGATTTCTACCTCTTGCGTCAATGTACATTCCATATCCATTTGTTCCATTGAAACTACAACAAAGGTTTGTATGATAAATTTGTGGGTACTCTTCATTAAATTCTGAATGTGGAAACTCATAAAATGTTCCTTTGGATTCATAAGCCATTTTCGATGAAACATCTATCTTTAATACCCTTTCATCCGCAGATATTTCTATAACATTTTGCTTTCTCCTTTTATCAAGTATTTCCTATAACGTTCTTGTATTTATGAACCCGTTAGGGGGTGTCTGCTGAAATTCCTCTCCGACACCCTTCTCACAGACCCAGGCTCCAAAGGAGCCGCTGCTTGAATATTATGTTATGTGTAGTTATCACTCCAATGATTTACATTCTATTTTACGCCTTCCAACCCATCTCTTTATACAATCTTCTAATCTGTTTTATAAAACTATCATCTTCTCTACCCTTATTTATAATCTCTTCATCGGTGGTTACAGCCCATCTAAAAATTTGTTCAATACTCCCGTAGCTACGTTTAAATCCTTTGGCCAACTTCAGTATGTTTTCTTTAGTTGCGGCAAATGATAATACTACTCTTAACTCTTCATCTGTCCAAGATCTCCCCTTATTTTCTGTACTATACGCTTGTTTTTTCTCATATTCAAAAATCAACAATTTCGTTTTGTGGATTACTTGGTCTGTTGTTAGTTCTTCAATTCCTTCATTAAGTAATTCAATTAATCTATCTTTATATTCTTTCTTTTTCATACATTGCCCCTCCATGATCTTTTCAATAATTGCACATAACGTTTCTATATTCATGAACCCCAACGGGGTTGTCTGCTGAAATGCCTCTCCGAAATTCACCGCAGACCAAGGCTCCATTAGAGCCGCAGCTTGAATATTATGTTATCATATTTCAGCGTCTTCCTTGAATTACTTACAACAATCATTTTTTGTTTTTAATCACCAAACTGATAGTCTTGTCCTTGTATCATTTTCATCAGTTATATATTCCAGAGATTTATATCCCTTTCTCTTTATGTGATCATATAAGTCCTCAAGTTTTTCAAGGTCTTTGCAGTAAACTGTTATGTACACACTATCAATCACAAGAAGAATAATCTGACACTCACTCGCAATATATTCTTCATATGACATTACATCTATTATATTTGCTCCTTTTGGATACGCCTTTAAATTCGCAAATATTAAGTAGTACTTGTTGTAATCAATAATCTTTTTAAGATCTTCTCCATCCATTCCAGTAACCATGTCTGGAAAGAGATTACCCCCTAAAGTATCATCAACAATAAAATATGACTCTTCTCCACCAATAAACCAACTGAAAGTAGTTATATCTATTGGCTTTAAAATCTCTCCAAGATGGCTTCCATAAGAATTTGGAATTTCAAAACTTATGCCTCTATTCATTTATTCACCCACTTCACGCTGATTTCTGATAACGTTCCCGTATTCACGACTCAGCGTATGCTGAGTGTCCGACGCATGTCGGACCAAAAGCGAATGCTCGCAGCGTGAATATTATGTTATATGCTGCCTGTGCTCTTCCAATTTCTCTTAATCTTATTTGATCTTTTCCTTCTTTAATTCTATGCTTTCTTTCTGTCTTTCTCCAATGATTTTTTAGTTCTTCCTCGATTGTTTAGCTCTTCCTCAATCTTTTTCAAATTTCCTTTGGTTTAAAATGCTTTCCAAACTCCCTTTCTTCATTCGTCTGATCGGAAACGACTCCGTGCTTCCTATTTCAAATCTGGACTTCATGCCTTAATCGTTCTTATCTCTGTAAATCGTTCTGATTTTTTAAATGTTTTTAATCTTAAACAAAAAACGCCGATAGGGAACTCGGCGCTTTGCAATCTTATTCTTTCCCTCATGGGTTCCCAGTTTTTCAGGTTACATAGAACGTTTCCGCAGTTCCCGACGTTCCTTCCTTTTTATGCCACAGCAAAAAAAGTGGCGCAGTACTTGCTTCGTAACAGCTGTGAATCGGAAGGAATGTAGTAAATTGTCGTGTTATAGGATGTTTGTTTCGTTTAATATACAAATGCATACAATCGAAGCATATTTCACTTTATTTAATTTTCAAATATTTACCTCTTAGCTTACACAAAAAATCCGTTTCTTCGAATTCATTTTGGCTCAATATAGTCATATCAATCTGAATTCCACTATATTCATACATAATAGAACTTATTTCCTCAGAATCATATAAAACCTTATTTGTTAATTCATCGTATACTAATAAAATATCAACATCGTTTAGAATCTTATTCAAAGATAATATCGAGCCAAATAAGTATACATTTGAAAATGAATCAAACAAGGACTGATGTTGAACAAAACTATAGTAAATTTTATAAATCTTATTTAAGTCTATTAACGTATACATAAAATTTATCCATTGTTAATAATGTGACAGCCATTTCGTCAGCCAAAGCATAAGCTTCACTCGATATACATCCCTTACCATTCCAATTGTGTAGATTTACTAGAATGCTATTTTCAGATGGAGTTAGTTTCATTAGGTCTACTTTACTGAGACAGTAATTATAAATGAAGATCATTTTTTTCCCTTTCACTATAACCTCTCTCAAATTAGTGTAATCATTAAACTCAAACATAACACCTCTAGTTTTTATAAATTTATAAGCAAAGTTTAAACTGTCCAATCGAACTTTCGCTCCCCGAAAACAACCATAGTCAAAATAGAATTGTCTTAGTCTAGGTGTATCATTTAAATACAATTTAACCACATTACCATCTTCGAGAAGCTCTATGTATGGATTATCAGTGCCTAAAACTATCCCTACGAATTCACCTTGCCTTTGTAGCTTATTTATCAATATTTCTAACGACTCAACTGAGGGTAATAGTGACTGATCGACGGGTTCTATTCCAAACAAAGAGTTTATCTCTTCTGGGAACAGAACCTGTCTATGTTTTTCAACAGTAGGTCTAGTTGATTCAAATTCGGCTATATGAACAAGAAATGTGTCAATTATCGCTAAATTTGAGTAACTTTCATCGCTATGCCTTTGAATTAAATTTCGATTTTGCTCAAGCAACTTCTTTAACATATTATTATTTGCTAAAATCTTACCTTCAAACACGTTCCAAAGTTCTTTTTTATCACCAATATAGTAGTTTTCAAAAATTACTTTATTTTCTTTCAGTAATGGAGCCACTCTACTTCTGAGTTCATCAAATGCACTAAATTTTTCACCAAAAAATCTATCAAATTCTTCTTTTCTATTCTGTTTCCACATTGTCACGTGAACTTTCGTGAATGCAGAATTCTTGTCAAAATCAGTATGACAATTTGGACACAGGACTACTAAATTTTCGAATGAGTTATCTTCTGAATCGCAGAAGGGCGTTAAATGCGCTTTCTCAATTATGTCTCCATTATCTCTAAACAACTCAACCTTACAATCAGGGTTCATACACCGCCCCATTGATTCGGCATACAACATTCTTTGAACGTGATCACTAATTTTTCTGCCCATAATCTACTTCGCCTCCAGCTAGTTTATTACTCATTTATTTTGAATATCAACATTTAATTGTTTTCATAAAGTTAAACAAAACCTTCAGATGAGAAAATAATATCCTATAACATTCCTGTATTCACAACTTATCGCATGCTGAGTGTCCGGCGTCTGTCGGACCAAAGGCGTAGATACATGTCGAGTGTCTAGCGAATGCTAGACTAAGGGCTTATGCCCGCAGCGTGAATATTATGTTAGATAATGCCTATGTCCTTCCAAATCCTCTTAATCTTATTCGATCTTCCCCTTCTTCAATTCTATGCTTTCTTTCTGTCTTTCACCAATGATTTTTTAGCTCTTCCTCCATCTTTTTCAAATCCCCTTCGGTTTGAAATGCTTTCCAAATTCCCTTTCTTCATTCGTCTGATCGGAAGCGACACCGTGCTTCCTATTTCAACTCTTGGCCCCGTGCTTTAATCGTTCTTAGATCTGTAAATTCCTTTGATTTTTCAAATACTTTTACCCTAAACCAAAAACGTCGATAGGGAACTCGGCGCTTCGTTATCTTATTCTTCACCTATGATTTCCCAGTCTTTCAGGTTGCATATAACGTTTGGGCATTCCTGACGTTGACTTCCCTTAGATAGCTCTTATCTTAGGGAAATCAATGTGTCACCTGAATCTTCTTCTTCGAGATACCTCCGGTGACCAAGGGGCGAACGTCCCGCAGTAGAAATGCGATGTTAGGCGATTTATTCGTCTTCCTGTATTATCAAACAGTTTATTTGTCACTTATTCGTTTATTTTCTTGGCTCTTAAACCAGTTTCTAATTCCCTTTCCTGCAAAAGGTTCATCTAAAATCTAGGTATGACATGCATATGAGCATGAAATACATGTTGTCCTCCAACTGACCCACAGTTCCAACCCACGTTATAACCATCAGGCTTTATATCTCTATCAAGAATTACTTTTATTTCTTTTAATAATGAGAGTGTAGAATTCCACTCTTCCTCACTCAAATCAAATACGGTTTCTCGATGTTCTTTAGGTATTATTATTCCGGATCCTTCTATTTCAGGTTTTAATAGTTGTAAGTATTTGCAGTGATCATTCTCTATTAAAACTTTTTGGTGTTCTAAGGTAATATTGCAGTATTCGCAATTCTCCATTTCTATCTCCTTTAAGTTAATAAGGTTATAAATGTTTTTCAACGCACTTCGAATATTTCACCTAACGTTCCTGTATTCGTGACGCCCAGCATATGCTGGGTGTGTCTGCTGGAATTCCTCCCTGAAATCCATCCGCAGACCAAGGCTCCCTTGGGAGCCGTAGCATGAATATTATGTTATACGAAGGATCATTTCTCTTTGATAGACTCTCTACCTTAAAACTTAAATCTTTCTTTTATCATTTCAGCTACCTGATTTGCTTCCAACCCACTGTTGTTAATCCTTATATAATTTTGTTTAGTAATCTCTCCGGGTAATGAATTCAACCTATGTTTTTCATGAGTTTCAATCAACTCAGCCTCCGACCACTCCACATTTCGTTTAGTTGGTTATGTATCAATCTATTCTCAGTCGTATTTCGTTTTTTTCGTTCTTCCAAGTCGGCCTCTAGTTCAACCAAGTACACGGTTCCTCCTCTCGATTCAAATAGGTTTGAAACCTGCTCAATGTAGTTCCAATCACTTTGAAGATCAAATGCCCATACAAACGTAAATATGAGTCCTTCCAGTTCACTTTTGGACACTTCTTCAAAAATCTCTTGCCTGATTAGACTAACCAGACGCTTTCCGGCAGGTGTGCCGTAATCAAAAAATAGAGACACAAAATCAATAGACATGTGATTATGGAATAGTTTTAAATCTGTTGTTGCTTCTAAACATTGCCCTACTGTCATCTTCCCCACTGCTTGGGGGCCAAAGATTATAACCAACTTCATTTAAATAACCTCCATCAAAAATTTCACTCTATTGATCTTTCGTATAACGTTCCTGTATTCACGACGCTCGACGAAGTCGAGTGTGTCCACAGCAACAGCTTCCTTGAATCAACTTCTGGGACCGAGGGCGTAGCACGATGCGTGAATATTATGTTATAGGATGTCAGCGCCTTCTTCGAACAGCTTCAAACTAATTACTTTATATATTGCTTGAATTTCTGTTCCATTTTAATCAGTTGATCTTCAAAAATTGATATAAGATCATTAATTATTTGAGTTATTTCAGCCTGCACTTGTCGTCTAAAATTAATTGATTCTAAAGATACTCTGGCGTTTGTTCCAAACTCATCATCAGCAATTACGAGTGAAATTAATGGATGGTTAGCTGATTTAAGAATACAGTTGTCTTTTCGTTCTCTGATTTCTTTCATTTTTTCATAAAGAGCGCCGTCAATTTTATTTCCTGATTCTGCAGCCGAACTGATTGTACTTGACATTAAATCAAAATACTCTGACGGGCGTTCATACTGTGCTAAACCTTTAATAAAGTATTCGTTATTATTAAAAGAATCACGCTGACCTTTAAGTTTAAAAAGAACATCCGTCAGAAGTTTAATCTTCTCAGGGAACTCATCAATATATTTTTGCTTCGTTTGTGTGTTAATTGTTTGTCTTACACCAAGATATGTAAATAACCCGCCGATTACTCCACCGAAAATCGCTCCAAAATAACTTGCAAAAAATCCTATCCAAGATTCAGTACTTCCAAATGTAATTGATGTCCTCCATCCCATAAATGATACATTAATGAAGAATGGAAATATTGCTAAAAAAGTAATGACACAGACTAGAGCAATAACAAACTTATTGTTCATATTTTTGTTGTCTCCTAAATAATATTTTCTGTATTTTAATTTTTTAGTTTTTAGCGCTGATTTCCTATAACGTTTGGGCATTCCTGACGTTGACTTCCCTTAGATAGCTCTTATCTTAGGGAAATCAATGTGTCACCTGAATCTTCTTCTTCGAGATACCTCCGGTGACCAAGGGGCGAACGCCCCGCAGTAGAAATGCGATGTTAGGCGATTTATTCGTCTTCCTGTATTATCAAACAGTTTATTTGTCACTTATTCGTTTATTTTCTTGGCTCTTAAACCAGTTTCTAATTCCCTTTCCTGCAAAAGGTTCATCTGAAAATCTAGGTATGACATGCATATGAGCATGAAATACATGTTGTCCTCCAACTGACCCACAGTTCCAACCCACGTTATAACCATCAGGCTTTATATCTCTATCAAGAATTACTTTTATTTCTTTTAATAATGAGAGTGTGGAATTCCACTCTTCCTCACTCAAATCAAATACGGTTTCTCGATGTTCTTTAGGTATTATTATTCCGGATCCTTCTATTTCAGGTTTTAATAGTTGTAAGTATTTGCAGTGATCATTCTCTATTAAAACTTTTTGGTGTTCTAAGATAATATTGCAGTATTCGCAATTCTCCATTTCTATCTCCTTTAAGTTAATAAGGTTATAAATGCTTTTCAACGCACTTCGAATATTTCACCTAACGTTCCTGTATCTACGAACCCGAGAGGCTTAAGGCGCATCGCGCCGGGTCCGACGGACTTAGCCTCGCAGGGTTGTGAGCTGATTCAACTTCCCAGCACTATTACTTCTTGCGAACCAAGGGCAACGCCTGCAGCGTAGATATGTTGTTAGATGATGCATCTGACATCTTTGAATCTACTCTCATTAACCTCCAATATGATAGTAATCAGGATCCAAGACAATCTCACTACCATTCTTATCTAGCCACTCATTACTGATTGTTATAACATCCCAAATTCGTTTCGAAAGTTTATTCCTCGAATCGAAATTTATATTATGAAAAGATAAAAGAGGTTCTTTCTGACCAATGTTTATTATCGCTTTGTTGACTACCCTAAACTTTCCCTCAGCATCTTTCTTTGCAAGAATATATGAATTAATTGGGTTTAAAGAGTTCATTTTAGATGCGGAAATCACATCATACTTATCATCTATTTTCTTAACGTCTTGAAATATATTCAAGTTACTCCTCGGTGAAATGCTCCACCTATAACTCCTTATCCAATCTCTAAATTTTAAAATTGTTATAGCCCATTCAACTGGATAAGTATTGGAGGTAGTAATCACAGTGTAAAGATCATCTAACTTTTCACTTACATCATTCAGATTATTATATACAAAGAAACCAAGTATCTCTTTATCTTCTTGTAGCTTCTCATTTAATGTTGATTCGGTTAAATTTAGAAGTTCAGTCACTCTAGCTAATGATTCAGACATTGAAACAGTCCCAAACACGAATGAAGTCATATGCTTTAGTATTTCAAGCAAACAGAAATCTATTTTTCCTTTAATGTGATCCTTTATGGGATTAAACAATATGCCCTTTGAATGTATTTCAGAAATACTTTGATAAATTATTTTTGATACTCTCTCTTTTTCATCTAATTCATCTGAGTCGTAAAATAATATACGCTTGTGATTTAGATCAAATGGAACATCTCGTACATTTCCAAATTTCTTATTAAAGAGACATATTATTTTTTCCCATCCTAATACCTTCGCTGCATAACCTAATTCTAATAACACATTAGGATTAGGTGTCTTTCTGCCACCGTAGTCTTGATTAATTATTGATACGTCACATATAAAAATATCTGTCTTATCGATTTTATTAAATATTGTTTCACTAATGTCCGGAGAACCAGTTACACCGAGAGTATCTCGGTCATAATCGAAATAAATCGAATATCCAGTGTTTTTACTTCTTTTTATTGCCTTTTTGATCACATCTTCAATAAAGGAGCGATTTGTATTATTGGGTAAATCAGATTGCCAAGAATAAAAAATGGTATAATTCAAAAGATCAACCTCACTATCCTTTAGGTTTACAGATGTTTCATCTAACGTTCGCACATTCCTGACGTTCAAGCGGCTTAAGTGACCATAGGGAACGGGTCGTTAGACTTAGCCGATTGAATGTGTCGCCAGAATTAACTTCTCCGAAATCCCTCTTGGCGACCGAGGACGCGACGTTGTAGGAATGTAATGTTAGGTGATGTCATCGGTTCTAAGAGTTACCTGAGGTTCATTAGAAATTATTGATGGATCGTTTGTTATAAAATCGATGATCTTAATAATGTCTGTTTTTACACTTGAAAAATACTCATCTATTGCTTCCTTAGTAATCACGTTTATTACAGTATGCGGCATCCCAACAATTGGGTTTCTCCATACCATAACTCCTTTAGAAACCTCAATTACAGACATCTCATTACTTTCATTTAAATAAGTTTCAAATAGTTTACCGTCGATCACTATTACAGGCAAACAGATACTTACATATCTATCATTCTTTCTTGAATCTACACTTTTTGATATAGCTCTAGTTGCTTTAGAAACCGAAACACATGAATTATATGCAACATCATTCCCGTTTGTAAAAGCTTGTGTAAGTCCATAACCGGGGCGTTCTGGTAAGCTAAATAGATTAAGGTCTTGAATTTCTTTTTTATGTGCTAAGTTTCTCAATACAATATTTCCAATTCTTGAGCCAGCTCTTTGAGCTATTCTAGCTGGAGGAGCTAATCTTGTATTCTCTGAGGTAAATATTATCCATGGTTTATCTTTCGATACTTTGCATTCAATTATCAGGCTTATTCTAACAAGTTTATTACCAATCTCTTTTTGAAGACTTGCAACTATATCTATCTCTCTTTGTTGAGTTGACTCATCATCAATAAAATACTCCGATTGAATAACATTAAATTTTAAGTTCAGTAAAACTTCTGCCACACTCATCTCTAATGGATAGCCCTGAGAATTTAACCAATCCATTATTCGTGTATTAATATTATTGTCTGACAATATCTTCACCTTTTCCTTTCACGATGATTTCACCTAACGTTCCTGTATTCATGAACCCCGAAGGGTTGTCTGCTGAAATGCTTCCCTGAAATCCTTCTCGCAGACCAAGGCTCCGAAAGGAGCCGCTGCTTGAATACTATGTTATATGACGGAATCACTTCTTCGATTAACCAACAGTCATTCTTGATTATAATCAGTCATTGTTCTGCTATATGTTCCAATAAATCTCCTGGCTGACAACCTAAAGCCGCACATAATTTATCAATCACTTCTAATGACACATATTCGTTCGTATTGAGTTTCGCCATTGTAGCAGACGAAATACCTGTCATTTTCAATAAATCCTGCTTCTTAATCTCCCTGTCGATCAATAATTTTTGAAAAGGTTTATAACTAATCATCTGATATTCCTTTCACACATCAAGTGAATTTTTCTTTAATTATATGAAAGTATATTTTCTTTATCAAAAACATCTTCAACATGTATTGACTTAATTGTTTTACATGTTAAAATTATATTTAATAAGTTAAACTTTAATTCATAAAGTCAAATGAATTGGATGGTGTTCAGAATGCATAATTCTTTGGAAGTCTTACTTGATTCACTGATTCAGACTCGAATTGAATCTTTATATGGCGAGCTTATCAAAAACAACTCCAGCTACAACCAGTTCTCATCCGAACGGAATCTCTACTTCAAGCAGTTACATGAAGGAGTACCGGAGAATATACAGAAGATCCTATTCCTTTACGATGATGCTGAGCTTTCTGTTCAAGCTATTTTAGAACGTGAAATTTATTTGCAAGGTTTTAAGGACGCTCTTCATCTGCATAACGAATTACATATATCTTTAGATTGAGAGCCTTCAGGCTCTTTTTCATTTTGATTCTGTCATATAAAGTTTTGCCCATTCACGAACTCCGTCAGGAGTTATCTGCCACGATTTTTCGGCAGATCAAGGAACATATTAACGGTGCGTGAATGGAATGTTATGCGGAGTACTTGTCGTCACTGAATTATTTACTGACCTCCTTAGTTTCCTCGTTCGCAACAATTGCTTCAGCCTTATAATCCATCATTGTTCTCAAGTGTTTTTTATAGGCTGAAAATGTTGAATAAATATAGTAAACGTAAAATACTGGGATACCGATACCCAGATACATTAACAAGTCACCAAGTAACAATTCTGTCGAAAAAAGATTGATTTTGTTATTAATGCTGGAGTTATTATTTGTATAAAGACCTAAGATAAATATTATAATGGGTATGGGTGAGAACGTTTTTAACAGATCTAATTTTGTTTTAGTTATTTCAACAAAAGTCCCTGACCACACTGCATACATCTCTAACCTTGCATAAGATAATTTTTCTTTTTTAGTTTTATAAATCAAGTTCATGTGTCTAGAAAACTCAATAATTTCTTTATAATCCTTATAACATATACCAATTATTATGATCGAATAAATTAACCAAAAATAAAATGAAAACATAAATTTTGATACATCAGGAAAAAAAGTTTTTCCCAAATATGAAACTATAATCATTAGAATAATCTTAGATATAAAGGAATAAATAGATCGTTTTAAGTGATAGTTCAATTGTTTGTCTCCTTTTACAAGAATTTCGTATAACATTCTCGTATTCATGAACCCCAAAGGGGTTGTCTGCTGAAATCCCTCCCCGAAATCCATCTTGTAGACCAAGGCTCCATTAGGAGCCGCAGCTTGAAAATTATGTTATATGGTATAGGCCACTTCCTCGAAAGCATGCTATATTATTTCATAAATCTTCAAACTTCTAATCTTTGAATCTAGATACCTACTTGTTCCTAGTGACTCTGAATATATGGTTTCAATGCAGTGCTCAATAATTTTGTCTTTTACTCCTGTAAAATTCATAATTACTTTAGGATTCACATCAATCTTAAGCATCTCGGTAATTGCATATTTTATAATTCCTGTAAGTCCACCTCTCCCTGTTATTTCCTTCAATAAAGTTACTCTTGAGCTTGTTTTTTCTGGTAAATCGCTCCCATCAAATTGTATTAATAATTTCGTGGAAATTGACTTACTGTCACGTATATAAATATATTCATTAAGTTGTCCTACAAGTTGCTCTGGAAGATGTATAGAAAATTCGTTAATTGTTATTATCCCAATATTCTCTTTATACGAGGTTCTAGGTAAATCAATAATTTCTCTATATGCAATTCCAGTAAATATAGTTAACTTATAAATTATTGCAGACAATAGTTTATTAAAACTAATCGAATCAGATTCTGCATACCTTGATACATCCTGTATGACGCTATTACATTCATTAATTAAATCTATAATCTCTTCTTCAGTGAATCGGCTTGACTTCCCAGATTCTTTAAGGATTGGGTGATCAGAAACTGCTTTATTTATTGAATACCTAAATGAATCAATTTTATGCGCAGGTAAACCAATAGCCTTTAACAGAGGCTCATTCTTAACATGCCCTACAGTCATTATGTATACAAAAAATTCCTTTACCGCTGAAACAAACCTCTGAACAGTTGACACAGATGTTACGTTGTTCTTCGTGATATAATAATTAATACAATCAATTATTATATCAGTTGAAATTCCCCTTAAATATTCGTTAATATTTTTTTCTGTTACATCTTTACTTTCAAGAAAATCATGAAATACACCTAAATCCTTATAATATCCAACGACATTCCTTGATTGTTCATTTTGCTTTGCTTGAATGAACTCATCAATTAAATCTTTTAGCTTCATGTAAATTCCCCCACAAGAGTAATAGAACTTCTAATTATTCGGGTTATGTCATATAACGTCCTATTTACGAACTTTATGAATCCTGCACTTTTCCCCTTATTCTCGCACTTTCTGCGTTTCTATCCTCCAGCCCGCTCATCCGGTCCAACGGACTTTGATTCCCCCCAATGTCCCGTCTGCTCACATGTGTATACCGCTCCTCGTTCGCACACTCTGATGCCCTAGCAGTTCCTGAATATATAGTGAAGATCGATCCTATTCTCCAGTAAGTGGGTCGCAAAGCAATGCCTTAGCGAATGGATACTCACCTGTTTGCGAATGTCCGCTTCAACCAGCGCTTTTTCAAACACTTTCTGCGCTGAACGTTCCGTCAGGTGGCAGCCTTCTCTCTGCCCTGGAAATAGTCAGTCTTCTAGCTGTCCAACCCTTATGTACTGCTCGGCCACCGCAAAGGCCACTTTGGAGAGCAGCGTTTGCCGAACCTTCCTGCTTCATCCCGATAGAGTAGGTTTATCTTCATCTCACTTGTCTCCTTAGTATATCAGCCGTTCAAAAATTTGGAAATCTAATTTTGCACAAAAAAAGGGCCTTAAGATGGAAATTTACCTTAAGTCCCTGATTCTTTCGGATCAAATTATTGATCCTTTAAGTTCAATTTTCATTATCATAATTACTTAAAATAAGGCTCCGAAAACAGTGGAATAGTGTAACGCTAATCTCTTGTATAAGGATAAGCCGTTAAAAAGCGCATTTTATCGCCATTTTTTTCAGATAAACCGCTTGTATTACAATCATATATAAAGAACAACGAATTATATTTACCATCTATTTTACTCAAGCCATTTAATAATGGAGATAAAAAAGAATCAACGTAGGAAACATCTTTTATACCATCATCTGCCCCATCCATCAGAAAGACTCCTTCAGCAAAATCTTCGTCAAAATCATCTACTGCATGGTCATTCAAAAAACCGCTAAAAACATCCTCATTCTCATCTTCCGGGTATTTGATCTCAACATATTCAAACAACTCATCTTCAGAGGCAAAGTGACCGTACCAGACGGACACCATATTTTTTTCAAAGCAATTCATATCTTCCCCCCGCTAATATTTCAATTTATACGTATGTTCTATCTCTATCCCGCACCAACTACCATGCCCTCTACCCCTCAACAGCCGTTGAAGCTAAAAAGCCCACGCTGAACGCGGGCTTTGCTGTATATTTGGTCAAAATCATGCCTAGTAGGCTTGTTACTCGACCTTGAACTGTTTTAATTCGTCTTGAAGCTTATTGGACAATTGGTTTAATTGTTTGGATAGTTCAGCAACCTGTCCGAAGCTTTCCAATTGTTCCTGCGTGCTGGCGCTGACCTCTTCGGTTGAAGCGGAATTCTCTTCAGTGGTGGAAGAGATGATCTCCAGCGCTTGCAAAATCTCATCTTTGTGCTTGTGGACTTTGGAGGTGTTCGTGCTGATCTGGATCATTCGTAATTTCAAATCTTCCAAATCCTTGTTGATGCTAAAGAACACTTGCTTCGTGTCCTCTACCGATCTCGCATTTTCTTCTGCAATTTTCAGACCATGAACCGTATGCTCGACCGATACGCTGGTTTTTTCTTCAATCACACGTACCTTCTTGTAGATTTCCTGTGTCGCCAGTGCAGTCTGCTCAGCCAGCTTGCGAACCTCCCCGGCAACAACAGCAAACCCTTTGCCCTGTTCTCCTGCACGTGCAGCTTCAATGGAAGCATTGAGCGCCAGCAGGTTGGTCTGCGTTGCAATTTGGTTGACCGTATCGACGATGCTGGAAATCTCATGACGGCTCAGATCAATATCTTGAATAATAGACGACATCGCTTGTGTGGAATTGTGATTTTCTTCCGCCCATCTGGATAACTGATCTACTACAGCAAGCCCCTGTCCGCTTTGTTCAGCAGAGATTTGCACCATTGTTTCGATGGCTTTGGCATCATTGGCAATTTCGTCAATTTGGCCGGATAATGCTCCGGTTTTTTGTAAAATGTTATCCGTTTCAATAGATTGGTAGTTCGTTGCATTGGCAATTTCATTAATTGCTGTCGCAGTATCGTTCATCGTAATCGCGGTTCTGGAAGAAATGGATTGCAAATCATGAGAAGACTGATTCAACACTTGAGCTGAGCCACCCACCATTTGGAGCATGCCTTGAATTTTTTGAACCATATTGTAAATTCCTTGAGAAATTTGTCCGATTTCGTTGTTGGAATGCGTATCAAACTGAACGGTCAAATCTCCATTTTCAATCAGCTTGATTTTTGCAAGCAGCTTCGGTATGGATCTCAACAGATAACGGAGCGTTATATAACAAATCACAACGAGCAGGATGGTGGCTGCCGCAAAACCGCCAATGGTAATCCAGGTAAACGCTTTTAATTCTGAGAGCACCTCTTCTTCAGAAATGGTTAAGCCTACAGACCACCCCGTATCTTTACTGGTTGCATACCCGATATAACGACGTTCGCCATTATCATTAATTAGCTGTACTCCGGACTCACCAGCAATCATTTTCTTTCCAATCTCCCCAAGATCACCTGTGCTTTCGTTAATCTTTTCTTTCAGCACTTTATTTTGATCGGGGTGATACAAAATATCACCTGTTTTGGACGCAAGAATCGAATAACCTGTGCTTCCAAGCGAATAGCTTTGCATAACGGCAGGGATGTCTTTGAAAGCAATATCAACTGCAGCAAATCCGATTAATTGGTTACTGCTATCTTTAATCGGATAGAAAATGCCCATGAGCACATTACCCGAATTGACGTCCTTATAGGGTTCTGAGTAGTATAAACCGTCTGCTTCAACAGCTGGCTTGAAGTATGGGCGTGTATGGATATCAAAATCCGGTTTAGAAGCAACACCATCATTCTGAAGAAAGAAGCCTTTACCAGATATTCCTGCAATCCAGGCGTCGGCAAAAGATGGCTCTGCCTTTACAATGGCTGCCAGAGTCGCTACTGTTTCCGCAGCATAAGGAGAAGTTTTCACCATTTCTGCCGATGGGGTGGTTTCTAAATATTGCTTAAAAAGATTGTTCGTTGACATTTGTTTGACAAGCGATCCCTTTTCCTTAAACAACGCATCGAATTGAGTGACAACGGCCTGCGTCTTGGTCTGGAGCATGGCCTCTTGCTGCTTGACAAGTATGCTTTGCGTGCTTGCAAACATGAACGTCCCCAAGGTTGCAAAGACGACAACGATAATGACTAACAAGACCATGGCCAATGTGTTGGCGATGCTGGATGATCTAACTACGCGCTTCTTAATATTTTGTGACATGCTGCCATCTCCCCGAGGAATATTGAGCGAAAAGCTCTTAGATAATATGTCGGAAGTTTGCAGTTGTTTTAATAGGTTTTTAGTATACACAATTTAAAGTTTCGCTATCTGATTCCTCATAGATTCCCTCCCAACCTGTTCGGTAACTCCAGCAAAAGATTAGGACAGCACAAAGAGCCTCCGTCAGACGTAGGCTCTTTACTAAAAGCTGTATATGAGAACGCAGAGTTTTGCGGATTTAGAGCGTTTCAGCGATCCGTAAGCTCAACCCTCATCCTCCGTCGTTAACCCAACTGCATCGTTGTGATACACGTATCGTTTTTCTCATATGTAGAGAATTCAGTTTCAGCCGTTTTACCTTCATGATTCACGCTAATGCGGTATGTTTTATCCCTCGGTAGCCATAGATCAATAAAACCATTGGATTGTGATTTCATGGCGGCATTCTCCATGATGACTTTCCCTTCGGAGTCGTGAACGGTCACATTGAACGCTCCGTTTTTTATTTCGCCTTGGCAGCCCGTTAGACTATGAGTTGCACAAGGGTGGGTCTGTTCCACATATGGTGCAATCGAAACAAAAAACTCGTTGTCAGGCAAATCATAATTCATGGTCTGAGTATCGTCCCCTGTGACAATCAACTGACTGGAATTAATGGAAGCGGACTGGGCTGTTGCCTTGCCTGCACTTATATCATGCACCAATTGCTTGATATCTGTTGTCCCGAGCTTTTCCGCTCCTTCTCTCTGAATATTTCCTGCAATTAGGTACGTCCCCAATGCGGCAACAACCAACCCTGAAGCGACCAAGATTCCTTTTTTCATCTGGAGTTCATCTCCTCGTCTATTTTGTATTATTATAAGGGAGAATGCACCATAATGGGCAAAATGGGGTGCTGAAGTCACCAGATATTCACATTCAACGTAAAAATACCCCATTACTCTTGTGGAGCATTGGGGTACACTCGTTTTTAACGGTCCCTGTTCACGACATAATGTATTAAGTGCTTCAGAAAAGCAATATTACGTGGGATTTCTTCCAATGCTTCCATCGCGAGGCAATAGTGTTCCCACATCTCTTGACTGGCACCTTCAAGACCAAGGATGGACACGAAATTCGAATTGTTATTATCAGAATCTTGGCCAACAGGTTTTCCGAGTAAGAGCATATCTCCTTCCACATCAAGCAAATCATCTTTAATCTGAAAAGCAATCCCCATATGATAGGCAAATTTCTTCAAAGCAGCAATTTCCGACTCCTTGACCTGTGCAAGCATGGCTGGCATAACCAGACAAGCCTCAAACGCCACTCCTGTTTTGTAAAAGCACACCATATTCAGCTGCTCCAAGGTCAGTGCCTTTCCTTTGGAATCCAGATCCATCGCTTGCCCCATACACATATCTTCTGCTTTCTGGGCCGAGTATTGTATCAAAGCAAGCACCGTTTCAGCATTGAACTGGTCAAGTGACGATTGTTCCCCAATCGCCTTCTGGATCAGATACAGACCGGTTAGTTCCGCGGTGGCGCTATTGTGCACCTGATGCAAGGTCTGACGCCCTCTACGGGTAGACGCATTATCCTGGGAAGGAAGATCATCAAAGATCAGGGATGCGGTATGCATATACTCCAGTGATCTCAGAAGAGGCACGATTGCCGATGCATCTAATCCATATTCGTTCACGCCCATGACCCAAGTCAATATAGGCCGTATCCGCTTCCCGTCCCCTTCGAGACTGTAATTTGCAGCCTCAATAAGCTGTTCTTTCATGACCGGAATCCCTTGAGGCTTGGTAATTTCCAATTGGTTGTTAATCTGCTCACGGACCATTTTGACCGTATTGAAAAAGTCTTCCTTTTCCCTCGCATCGTTTTTCAGATGGGTAATCATCTGATCCCGAAGCAGCTTATCTAAGAAATCTACATCATCCGCTTTTTGTACCATCTTCTGAATGAGATTATTAAATTCCGGATTTCCGGATGCAAAGATCTCCATCGTTTCATCATACTTTTCAATACCTACACGTTCTTTATAACGTTTGAGTCCATTCATTGCACGATCCAGTATCACCTCACGAGCCATGGCATCGGAGTCATATACGTTATGGATCAAATAGGAAATAACCGCCCAGTATAATTCAAAGGGATTGATAAGATCCGATCTCTGATGATGATATTTTAAATAGTAGGTATAGGGTGTTACCGCACCGTCTCTCATATCGTCAACCATATCCGCAAAATCATCAGCAAGCTGGTTATAGATACCATAAAAGAATGTTCGTTGCTCAAACCCCTCATCCGCAGGAGCACTAATCACGGAACGGACAATCAATCGGGATGAGGAAGACTTCAAAATAACGGGTATATAAAGCTCTTCATTGGTATAAGTAGCTCTCGTTAGGTCCTTAATACGGTCAATATCTTGAGAATGAAAAAAGACATAGGACTGCTCGAAAAAGGTTTGCTGTGTGTCTGGCCGCTGATGTTCCTTAATATACTCAAATGCACCCGAGAGCTCCGAATGTATGTATTGAATCAACTCCATATGATTTCCGGTCCAATCGCCCAACTCAGGCACAGATCCACTGAGAAGCGCGGCACGTATCATACGGGAATATTGTTCTTTTTCTTCAACCGTCAAAACCTGAGAATCGAGAAGATCATCAATGAAAGGATAGGTTAGACCATAGGAGTACCCAAGCCTGATGGCTTCATCAAGTCTGCGAGCACGTTCCACAGGCAACACTGTATCGTCCATTTCTTCCATCACATGCAGAATAACCCCGATAATGATCTTAATCAGTTTGCGCTGGGCTTGCTCGGCATCCATCTCCTTGGGAATATGGGAGGATACGGACCTAAGTTTGTTGATCACCCAAATTATCGCGGTTTCTATACCTTCCCTCTGGGCCCACCGATACACCCCGGCCAAATTCATAAATTCCGGTTGGTCTCCCCCGTTTGCACGGGTGGATTGGATCAAGTGTTTTTTTACGTCTGCAATGACACGCTGAATCCGGGTATGTGTGTCAGGAGAATCCAGAGCTTTGCCTAGGTCCCTCATATAAATATAGGAGACACTTCGGTCCAGATAATCATCCAATTTGCCTGTATAATTCAGCCATTGAATGTATCTATTATAGTCCCGAGTATCAGGTTTTCTCTTTCTCCGTGAAAAAAAGGATAACCATGAGGAATGATGAATATGATTTTTTTTCCACTTTTGAATGTCTTCTGTCAGGGTAGTCACATAAGATTTGTCTAAGACCTGATCATACAGTAATGCAAAATACTGAATCGCCTTCCGCTCAGCCAGCTGATATCCTGTATTGGCTTGTAATTTTTCATTCATATAATGCATTACCTCAACTTCTCATTTTGTTAAACATGGTTGCATTTCTCCCTGAGGGAACGAACTTGGATCATGTTTTTATCTTTATACGGAAAAAAAACTGTAAGGTTACGAAATTATCATGCTGCTTATCGATACCCCCTCTTTGGCAATATCCATGAATTTAAACCAAAAATATAGGCTCAAAATTACTTTCAATCAACAAAAAAACCCACGTCTGCCGTGGTTTTTTATGCTAACTCTTCAACAGCCACCTGATATAGCAGAGAACCTTCACGGAGCAGCAGGCGGTTTTTTCTGAAATCCTGTTCGTGCGGCTGAAGAAACTCTTGATCGTCATTTAAAAAACGGATGTTTTGCCCTTTGCTCAAACTACCTGGCTTCACATTCTTTTTCAGGACATATTGTCCACTCTTTCCATACCCGCCATCGAATAAAAAGTGATATCCATCTGTAGCCACCCCGGAGCAGCCGGAAATCCTCGGATTCATAAACGTAATATTCGTGTGGTCACTACCGGAAATACGTCCTAATGAAAAGTCTGAATAGTAATAAAACCAGATTTCCTGTTCGCTGACTACGTTTAATGCATAGCAATCATCAATAGCTGCTGCTTGGTTCTCATATATTTTATCTCCCTTTTCATTCCAGGCAACAAGGCCGGAGGACCCAACAGGCTCAACCCAACCATAATTGCCAAATATACCTTCGTCAAAATAACTGGTCCAGATCGTACCTTCTTCTGTTACCTGAACACTCTGGATGCCGTCTCCAAGCAACATCTCATTGACGGTATGACCTTCATAATCAAGGATTTTACCATTTAGATCGTATTGACCAGGCCCATAATAATGGCACCGTGCTCCGACGAGTAACAAATGATTTTTTAGAGGCTGTACATAATGATAGTTGAACTGCTGCCCCTCCACACACACTTCTTCGATGTGATCGTCTAGGATGAGTACCTTGTAAGTATGTCTGTCTTTAAGAGAGGCAGGCGTGAACATCCCCCGCACTCGTTCTGGGACTTTATCAATCAGCAAAATATACACGCGCCCATCAGGGCCAAATTGGGTCGAAACGATCTCAAATCCTTTTATATCATTGGAAATATCAGCAAATGAATGAAGCCGTTTAAATAGATGTGACAAGGTAATTCCTCCTCTGAAGGGTCAATAAAGTGAAGTGTTATTTGTATTGAACTCATTTTGTCATAACGGCATGTTGCTGAGTAGGGCGGAAGTATGGCGATATAGCAAACAAAAAAACAAGCTGGGCTCTGCTTCATAAGAAAAGCAGCCCAGCTTGATCTTTATAGATGTTCCCCTTGGAGCGTTTGGTCCTTCTCAACCTTCTGCCATAAAGCCTCAGTCAGTTCATCTATCGTCTCCTTCATCGCCAGCTTCTCGCGCCAACGACTCGGAATACCGCTTATTCCGTAATAAGCTCCTGCAATTTGCCCGTACACCGCCCCAGTCGTATCAGCATCATCCCCCAGATTCACTGCCAACAGTGCTCCCTCTTCAAATGAAGTCGAATGGTGGAATGCCCACAACGCAGCCTCAAGGGAACGAATGACATACCCGGTTCCTTGTATTTCAGGCGGCTCTTTATGCCGGTAAGATCCCCGAATTATTTCTTCAATGGCTGCCGAATAAGCGGGCTCGTCCTGCCGCCACTTATAACAGACGTCCGCCGATAACATGGATTCTTTGTCCGCTCCTCGCAAACCTGCCACAAGGATTGAAGCAAGCACAGCACAGGACTCCACACTTTCGACTGCTCCATGGGTGGTTCGTGAGCTCATCTCAGCGTACATCACCGCCTCTTCCGGACGGTTCGCATAGGCCATAGCTACAGGTGCAAGCCTCATAATAGAGCCATTGCCGGCAGTCATGGGGTCAACGGACCCACTGTACGGATCTCCGGTAGCTTCGAAGCGATGCAGTGCTGCTCTCGTTGCACCACCGATATCAAAGCACGTTCCCGTGCTGCTCATATATCCCAAGTGGTACCAATTGGTGTATCGGCGCATTTGATCTGCCGGATCAAAGCCATCTTTTCGCACCATACTCTCGGCCAAGCAGAGCGCCATCGACGTATCGTCCGTCCACTGGCCCGGCTTTAACCCAAAGACACCGCCGCCAACGATATCCGTTACAGGTTCAAATGTACCTGGACTGCTGAATTCCACAGTGGTTCCCAAAGCATCGCCCACGGCCAGCCCAACCAGGCATCCCAAAAAACGATCCTTGATAAGTGCCATTTTGGTTTTACGCCCCTTTTCAAATGTAATAACTACCGCATATTTTCCCATCTCGCCAGGAAGGAAGCCCGACACTGCCATTTATTCGTAGCTTAAGGCTTTACAGCGGCTATCCGGTTTCAATTCAATGAAAATTCCTGCCTCTTGATGGTAAACGAGTGGAAACCGCTCCGTATCTACATATTCCCGCACACCGCTTGAAAGCCGCCATACCTGAAGCGAGACTCCTTTTCCCCATAAGAATAATCGGTCACCACAAATGGCCATATCCGCTTGGGGAAAAGGAAAAGTCCCGTCTTCAACAGGCTCACAATTTAGAGATGGAATCGCTGGAAGCACACGTCGGTACCCGGGCTGGGTCATATCGAATAGGACAACAGCCGGTTCAACTCCTTCCTCTCCCCAATCTTCCTCCTCCAGTAAATCAGCATCCATCTGTCCCCAAACCGCCAATGTATCGGGTCCTGTCCAGCACACTGGCCCATCCCAATCTATGGTTTGCCAAAGATCGCGAACCGACGGACCCTTCTCCGATGCCCATGGATTCAGCAGCCAATCCGATAACGACCAAGTTCGGACCACTCCAATCGGAGCCCACACCCATCCCGTATCCGCAATCCACTTTCCCCCTGGTGAAATCAGCAGCCTCCCATGAAAATAATCTAGATAATGCTCATTTTTGCTGTCGCTGTTATACACAGGGGTAGGTCTTGCTGTCAAAAGCATGCCTGTTTCTACATCCGTCAGATCAAGCCGGTTCCATTCCGTCCCATGAACAAGAATGCATGCACCATCTTGGTGTACAAATGCCAGGGGAAACATACTTTTATCGTAGTGATATTCGTCCCGTGATAATTGCATTTTTTCTTGAGCATGGACTAAATCATACACTGCCGCATGCCGTCCAAAACGATTGGAGATAGCTACGTAGTTGCCGTCAGAACTGGTAACCATTTGGACAGGTTGCATGGGATTAAAATCAGGAATACAAATACGTGTGCACAATTCTGCGCTGCCAGAGCGAAGTTCTAGTCTCCACAGTTCTGCTTGTGTGTTTAGTGCCAGCAGGGTTATGCTTTCCTGAGAGTCCCCCTTTAGTGGATGAATGGCTGTAAGGCGTCCGATAGACGATGGTAAGTCAGGTAAAGAAACGTGATGGAATGGCATGATTAATCCCCTTTTACTCTAGATAAATAATAATCTATACCCACATTTGTGAAGCTGGATTTATCAACAAAAAATCTGATATCAAGCAATGCAGTCAATACTTTCATAAAAACTCCCGGTTTTTTCTTGCAAAACAACTTAAGATATGTAATTTCACTAGGATCTCTTTTGAGAACAAAATAGGAGTAATTCATCAAGATCAAATGGGAGATGAACTGCTCTGTTGGAGATTGATGCTCATTGATACAGTCTATCAGCACCTCTAATACCCTATTTTTATTAGATTTGTAGGCTTGCATAAACATCGTTGCTTCTACAAATGGTTTGTTGAAATCATCGAATGGAAAATCATATACATCATGACTACCCAGCATAAAGTTGACCCATTGGCCTTGTAAAAATTTTATTTTTTCCAGCGCTGCTTGTGTATCCATATCCATCTTACTTTTGTGAATATGCTCATGCAAAATGTTAATAAGAATGTGCAGATCATAATATTGTGCGTCTTCCATTCTGTACATAATCCTATTATTTTCAATCGTTAGACGATCATAAATGTCGTCACCTAAACCCAGTTCAAATAAGAGATGGTGAAGGAAAAATAGTCTGTCCTGAGTAAGCGAGAATTCATTCCCTCTCTCTCTTAGATGTGAAACTTGATATTGATAATAAAAACAAAATACGTTTTTTCTCCTATAAGCAACATCTTTATGTATATCAAAAACATTAAAAATGAACGAAAGCAATCGAACCAGGCGTTCAGCATCCAGTTCGCTTCGAATGACATCATCCATTTTTGTAAATAGCGACCTGTCAAACAGATCATGCCATCGCACTAGAGAAACATAATCCTGTTCGTTTATATTCAGGGTTAATATTCTTAAATTTTGCTCTTGATCGGGATAAGAATAAAATAGATATTCATGACTTAAATCAGAAATTCGCTCATTAAAATAAGCTCTTAATTTGTAATCGTATATTTTAGAAAAAGACATGCTTATCCTCCTTACAAGTAAGCCTGAGCATATTAAACTAAGCACAAAACATTTTCGAACTCCTATATTGTAAAATTAATCTGGATAGACTGGCAAGGCGGCACAATTACAGAAACATATGTTCTCCAAATCTATATTATGATATCTTTAGGCTAGAAATGAAACGTTATTGTCGGAGGTCATAGCCTACAATTAGAAAGGAATGAACACCTATGAAACAGTTAAGCGAAGCTTTGGCCCGTTTTGTACAACAACAAAACTTATATAATGATGCCTACGGGCTGTTCCAAAACCACGACATCCAGCCCCGGATGGAGAACCTAACAGATTGCTGGGACAGACGGATTCCCGTATCCCCTGAGCTTGAGTACCTGTATAGCCATTATGAAATGATCGATGCTAAGGCAGCGGGAACACACAAATTAAAAAATGCAGCAGTTGAAATCGGGGATGCCGCGGTTCTCTTTTTTGCCGCACCAGAACATCTGTATCGCCAACAGCTGGGCTATCGCTGGATTACATCTGGTGAGCTTGTCCAAGAATCTTCTTCGTGGCCGCCCCATCATGTCGTGATTGCCACTTTTAATGACGATCCAGTCATTGTCGATACTAGCGCACTCGGTTCCCCTGTATATGCTGCATTCGAAGGCGGTGTCCCGCAGCAGATTGCTGACTCTTTAGCTAACTTCTTTACGGCTCTCTCCATCCTGATTGAAGGTGCCTGTACCTTTAAGGGAGAATTGAAAGATGAGGAGACCTACGAAACCAAAGCAGAATATATCGAGCACGTAAAACCGCTGCTGCATCCGCTGTTGAGCGAAAATCAAACCACGTATTTAATGGAATACCTATCCCTTTGTTAGAAATCCTTTTTTTTGAAGAGAGGTGGGACTTTTTATGATCTATATCGCATTACTGCGGGGCATCAATGTTGGCGGCAACAACAAGATCGAGATGAAGAGGCTCAAGCAAACGTTTGAAAATGCAGGTATGGGGCATGTGACAACTTACATTAATTCTGGAAACATTATTTTTTCTAGTCAGACCCAGTCTAACCAGGAGCTTTCACTCATATTGGAACAGGCGATTCTGGAGGATTTTAGCTTACCCATCCGCGTCATCGTCCGTAACATGAAGGAAATTCAGAGCATTATGGAGGCACTGCCGAATGAATGGTCTAATGATACACAGATGAAAAGTGATGTAATGTTTCTGTGGGATGAAATTAACGATATTTCCGTTCTGGACAAGCTTCCTTTGAAACCGGGAATAGGCCATGTAATATATACGACCGGGGCCGTTCTGTACTCTGTCAGCAAAGAACAAGTCACAAAAAGCGGGTTAACGAAATTAGTCGGAACCAAGCTGTATCAGCAAATGACGGTGCGGAATGTGAACACAACTCGTCAGATTTATAAGCTGATGCAAATGGCTGAACAGGAAGAGTTGCAGGATACGAGTTCTTGACTGTAATCCAAAAGCAACGTTGGAAGGGTAAACTTAAAAAGGAGCCTTTTTAGGGCTCCCCAACTGTTTTTCTTCGATGTAAAGTTTTCCCTAGTCTTTATATATTGTCTCGTTAAATTTTAAAGCCTTCGACCAGTTCATTCAGTCGGGCAGCGCTTCCCTTCACCTGATCAGACTGGTGTGCCACTTCAAGAGATTTCTCCGTCGATGAAACCATATTCTCTGCAATGTGCTGAGTGGATATAGCGGACTGTTCGCTGGCTGTTGCAATCTCATGAATTGCTCTCACCATGGTTTGGATGGTTGCATTCACCTGCTTAGAGGTAGCGTTCAAATCATTGACCGTGTTCGTATGCTCCACGGCATCATTGTAATATTGTCCTGCTGTATCCTCAAGCAGCTGATAATCCTTGCCTACCTGGGCTTGCAGGAAGTGCAGTAATTCTTCGGCATTAGTAGTTAAATTCTCTACCGATTGCACAACTTCTTGAGTAACACTCTGAATTTGGTCTACCGCGTGTTTGGAGCCGTCTGCCAACTTGCGAATCTCGTTAGCCACAACCGCAAACCCTCGACCTGACTCACCCGCACGAGCCGCTTCAATGGATGCATTTAGAGCCAGCAAATTGGTTTGTGCCGTAATTTCTAAGATAGACTGAGAAAGTAAACGAATTTGGTCTACGGCCTTGGCTCGTTCTAACGCTTCCTTCATCTTTTCATTGGCCTTCCGGTAAATTTCCTTGGCCGCTTTATTGGATTCACTTGCCGCATGCTTCAATGTTTCGGCTTTTACACTTGTATCATGGGCAGACTGAGCTCTTTCTTGAGTTTTGACCGAAATGTACTCTGCTGCCCGCTGCATTTCTTCCGCCGAATGGTTCATATTTTCGGTGTATGCCGAAGTCTCTTCCATAGCTGCTGACAGCTGTTCGACCGTGGCAGATACATCTCTAATCCGCTCATTGAGATCTGTCATATTATGATTCGTCTGATCACTCAGTTGGTTAATTTGGCGTGACTCTTTGATAACCCCCGTAATGACCATTGAGGTTGAATCTGTCATTTGTTGAATGGCACGCGCAATCACAGCGATCTCATTATTTCCTTTAAGCAAGGCAGGATCAAGTGCTGCCGTTAAATTTCCTTGGGTAATCTCCTCACAGTATTTCGTAATTGTACTCATCCGAAAACGGATATTTCGAATGGCCGCAAAGGAGATGGTGATAAGAATAGCCAGCACGAGGGCCAGAACTGTGATCAAAACAATTGTACGCATTTTAATCTCATTTTGCGTATTTTGATATAAGTTGGCGGATTGCTCATTGTTATAATCTGAAATCGTAGTCAGCATCGTAACAATTGCCGTACTGGATTTATTAATCCGGCCTCTCTCTTCCGTGTCATACGTTCCGCTATTTTTTTTGACTGCCATGATTTGCTCAATATCCTGATAATATGTGTCTATACTCCCCCGTAGTTCCTCGTACATTTTCTGTTCCTTAGCATCCAAATTCCTTTGTGAGAATTCATTTAGTCCGGTTGTAACGCTATCTTTTCCTTTCTGCACCTGCTTATACTGTTTATCTGTGTACTCCTTATTGTCGAGTATTTTTGTATAATTAGCCCGCATATTATAGAAATCACTTTTGACTTCAAGAATATTCGTTTGGTGTTGAAAGCGATCCACATACAAAATACCTTGACCCTCTTTAGCTTGATACATACCGATAACCCCTACCAACGATACAATGAGTAAACCCACTAAGCTGATTACAATCATGGAGATCATCGTTGTCGTAACCTTTAAATCTCTAAAACCCTTCCCTTTTTTAGTCCTGTCTGATAGCTTGTTACTCATCCAAACCCCTCCAGATCGTCTATGGATAATAGTTCACGCTGCTCTCAACTTTCACGAGTTTCCGCTCGGTCTCCTTGACATTGCCCTCCAAACAACACAATGAAGCAGATCACAGAACGTGATGATATCTATATTTATATATATCGGTAGAAAGCGCTTAAATTTATAAGTAAGATAACAGTGATGCAAAAATAAAGAATATTCTGATAGCCAAATTCATTTGCAGACTTGCTATGTAACTCAAAATTTTAGATACTCATGGGCTTGAAGAATTTGCTAAACCTATCTACTATTTACTTTTAGCCATATGATAACAAGCCCCGATGATAAGTTATTTCATCGGGGTATATTATCCTATGGCTATGTCCTTCTTCTCTTTATTGTTAAGTCTTCAATTTAAAACCTAGTGTGATAATTTCATGCGGCTTTACAGACTGAAGTAACTCATCAGAAGAATCCATTACGATGTCTTCTCCTTGTTCTTCGAGGATATTACTTTTATAAAAATCGTATTGCTGCGTCCTGGGCTTGATAATTAATTCGGCTATACTATGACTCATATTGTACCAGCGTAACAGCACATCCCCCGACAGCTCATTCATTTTCATAGAGGAAAAGGCAAGCTCCGTGCTTTTCCAATCAAACGGCCCATAATCTGGAGCAACTGTACCCTCATGAATCCCCGTTTGTTTTACAATCCAAGGAATTTGGTATTGATAGGCTTCTCTATACGCGCCGGACTGAATACCGTCGCCATCATGTGGAATGATTTCCAGACGGGCGGTATGCTCACCTGGACATTGCGCTTCCGGCGTCGGGAACCATCCCCAATCACCCAGCTCGCCAACTGAGCGAAGCAGCGTTACTGCAATCGTGTTACGTCCATCACGCAGCACTTCATATTCATTCAACCCGAGATTGGCCACGGTCAGACCGGTTTGTTCCCCGCTTACATCCACAAACGCCTGCTGATGCTGTGTGTTGCTTGGGTTTTCCCACTCAGGTGCGGGTTCATTGTCCCGGATTGCAATTTCAAACATGGCGTCCGCCCGATGCTCGCCAGAGTGTATTTCTGTCGGAAACAGAGCGCGTAGTCGGTGGTCCTTGGCTTGGTTGTTGAAGGTGGTTTCCATAGAAACACCCCTGCTGTTCCGAGATAAAGAAATGACAGTCCGTATCGTCAGCGGAACAGTCTGTCGGGAGCGCTGAGCCTGACGATACGGATAATAAACTAGCTCTCGCTGCTCCTGCCCCAGCGTTTCATCCGCAGAGGCCGGTATTTCCCAATGATGGATAATCTCCAAGGATGCGAGAAAAGGTGTATCTTCAAGCACACGGATGTCAGCGATCAAATCTTCGGTGGTCAGCGCCTGCTCTCCCTCGGGCTGTCTGAACATATACTCGTTGCCGATATCACCAACATTTTCATATACGCCAAGGTCTTTGTAGCTGCAGCCTGTACGCTTATCCGTCAGGGTAAAAGAGCCGTTATCCGCAATTTCGACGTGAAGCAAATCATTTTCCATACTTCGACTGCCTTGAAAAAGTGAAGAGGAGTCAGTCTCGACATTGCTTTTCAGCCAAGCATAGGTTTTTAAGCCTAGCAGGGGCACACGTTCTACCTCAAAGGTAAGGCGAACCCGACGAGACATGTAAGGCTGGCGGAATCGATCATCCGGCAAATCATAACCGAACTGTAGCCCGAGGTCCTCCACCTTGCATGCCACCGGACACCCTTCACTGTCCACCAGTACGCGCCCGGAAAGATCCACTTTCTTCGCTCGATGAGAGGCCTCCTCAAGCGTGTATCCTTCACGGAAGTATAGACGCACCACTTCCAGTTCTGCCGACACTATACCACTGCGTTCCCAGCCTGACGTATTAAAAATCACGAGTGGCAACGCATCTTCTCCAAATCGACTGAAGCCCGTCGTATCCACTGCTTGCGCAATGACCTCAATGCTTTCATCCACAATGCTCTCGGCTACATGACGGCTCTTATCAAACCGGGTCACCATCTCACGGTGCACCTCGTCCACACTACAGCCGCAAATACTGTCATGCGGATGGTTCTGCATCAGTGTTTTCCAGGCATAGGTGAACAAATGGTGAGGGTAAGCCTGCCCCAACAGATGCGCGAAGGTTGCAAGCGGCTCAGCCACTTTTTCCAGCATCACTTGTCCCAACTGGTTCATCTGTTTCAAATACACCCGGGCAGAAGCCGTATTCACCAGCGTTCCCCAGCCGTCCGTGCGCTGACTGCGAAACTCTCCCTTCACTGACGAGAGTTGCCTTTGGGAAGCCCGTTTCAGAGAGGTCAGATAATCGTTGAAATTAGAATGAATAAACTCCATATCCGGATAAAGCTTCTGTGCCGTACGGATTGCTTCCGGTAAATCAAGCTGTAAAGGCTGGTGATCGCATCCGTTCATGAACAGCAGCTCGCCAGTTGAAGCATATTTTTGCGCATCATCCAGTTTACGCTTCCAATAAACCTTGGCTTCCGCCTCATCTACCGGAACCTCATTGCCGTTGGAATACCAGTTAGCGAATAAAATACCGAGTACCTCCGATCCGTCTGGCCCCGTCCATAACAG
Source organism: Paenibacillus sp. FSL P2-0322 (assembly GCF_037975315.1). Classification (NCBI taxonomy): domain Bacteria; kingdom Bacillati; phylum Bacillota; class Bacilli; order Caryophanales; family Paenibacillaceae; genus Paenibacillus; species Paenibacillus sp. FSL P2-0322. Next base: position 4,249,991 of record NZ_CP150243.1, read on the forward strand.
TTCCGAAAAGGAGGACTCGTAGCCTCTATCCGACACTGTATTGTTAAACCCTGTGGGCTTTACGCCCCTTCCGAAGAAAACATTCGTAATCCCCGACTGTAGCATTAACTGCGGAGTCTGCCCAACCAGACCAAACGTATCGGGGAAGTATCCGATCTTGGACGGATTGCCGTAACGTTCAGCATCGCGGTGCCCGATCTGCATATTACGTACATTGGCTTCGCCGCTGGTCAGAAAAGCATCCTGCAAAATGTACCAGGGTCCGATAAAAATACGACCATTGCGAATATGCTGCTCCAGCCGTTCCTTATGCTCGGGGCGAACCTGTAGATAATCCTCCAGAATGATCGTCTGCCCGTCCAGATAAAAGCTTTTATAATCTGGGTCCTGCTCCAGCTTATCCAGTAGAGAATCCATCAGGCTAATCAGGCGCATATGGTGCTTCTCATAAGGCAAATACCACTCCCGATCCCAGTGGGTATGCGAAATAATATGTGCTGTCGTCTTGCTACCCGTATATGTGTCTACTTCCCTGCTTATCGCTTGATTGCTGATTGATTCATCCCTTTGCTCGCTCATTGTATATCTCCTCACCGTATATCTTGACCTGCCATTGTTCACTGCATCACTTCAATCGTCACGTCCTCGGGACGATATACTGCTAGCAACTGACCTTCTCGATCCACAGCAAACAAGACAGAGCGGCTCCTTGGCAACAGAAAAGCGTAGGATAATCCAGTCGCTTTATCTCGAACACGCACTTGCGTATCCCGGGAAAACTCCGATACGAAAATATACAAGCCCCCATTCTCGAAATTCAGCTTACGTCCATATAGTCCCGGCTGATCGCCACCGTCTATCCACTCCAGTTCTCGCTCCACCCCGGCGGCAGTGAGGGCATAGCGATATAGCTCACCAATCGGCTCATCCCTGCCATTCAACTCCAGTGGAAGCGGACTCCAGATCAAGCGCCCCTTGCCAAGCGGCAGGTTCACGACTTCATCCACCATCGCTCCATCCGCTTCCGGTGACAGTTGTTCCTCCTTAGCCACCTCAGCAATTCGCCGCTGACCGAATGAGACAGGGAAGGTTTGACCCTCCAGACTCATCACTTCCTCCCGTTGGACGTTCCCCAGCGTACGCTGCCCAATAATATCATCGACTCGGTCGCTCACTTTCCAGTAAGGATCAAGGCCCAACGGTCCGGTGACTAGTAAAGTCACACCGAAGGAACGTACCATTTCCAGAAGATGTTCCAGCGATGTACTGTCGAAATTGTGCGCGCTAGGGATCATAATCAGTTTCGGTAACTGCCGCTTGAGCGAGTCCAGATGATACTCGGAGACGGCACGGAATGGCTGCTTGAGATCATAGGACATCACCCGTGTAAGCCGTGTCGTGGCATCAAAGGCAAGCGATCGGTTGGAGAAATCATTCGAGTACGGGAATACAACAGCCGTTTCCTCCAGTTTTCGGTCTGTAAACAGATCGCGAATATCATTCATAAAACGCCCAAAATCGTAAGATACCTCTGCTTCCGGCTTCTCGGTCCCATCCGCACGTAACGCACCGATGTGAGATTCATTGGCATTATCCATATAAAAGTTCGTATTCCATATCCAATGAATCGCACCCGCTCCACCAGTCGAAAAGGCATACGCATACTTGCGCTCCAGCATATCGCGCAGCTCCGGCTCTGAACGTTTGGCTCGACCATCCGGCGTCTCAACATACATTATTCCGGTTTCCTGCACGAGATTCGGTTTGTCTGGTGTTTTGGTAAAAATACCGTCCCACACCAAATGGTCATTCAGCCACCATGAATGCACCGTCGTATAATCCACCACAGCCTCATAAAAAAACGGAGACGGCCGCTGCGCGCCCATTGCCTCGTCCTGTCCTACAGTTACCAAATGCCCGGGACAAAGCTCTCGAATCGTAGTCGCCAATTGCTCGGCCCACAGATTGTGCATATCCATTGAAAACAGACAGTAATCCAGCCACTTGGCTCCCTTTTTGGCCTGATGCATATCCTGAACGTCGAAGTTTATCTCCTCCGGCTCGGGAATTGTGGCAGAAGCAAAACAGGGAAGCTGCTGTGGCGTCATATTCCATGCTTCCTGCAAACCCTCAATGCTGCCGTGCCGTTGCCCCAGCCATGTGCTGAATGCCTCCTGTTCCCATGAGTTCCTCGCAGAACGCGGACCATCCGCGAAAATGCGCGACGGATCAAACATGGAAGGCTCGTTAATCAGATCCCAGTCTACATGGGTTGTAGTCGTGTGACGGCTGACAATACTGCGAATGAACCGCTTTTGTGCTTCCACGCTTTGCGGATCGAGATAAGGGTTAACCCCTTCCCATGTTTCCGGTGTAAAAGAAAAGAACGTGAACGTCACCTGCAATCCATGCCTTTTGGCTGTCAGCAAAAAAGCATCAATTGCTCGAAGCGCCTCTTCCGAGGCGTGCCCGTCTATCTGCATCATGTTGCGATAAGCCGTCCATACCCCTGTACGAATCCAGTTGATGCCCACTTTGGCCATCTGGGCCATATCCCGGTCCCAAATTGCTGCATTGGGCAAAAACAGAAACTTCCGTGCTACATCTGAGGTCATATAGGTCATGCCGACAACAGGCAACGGGCGCCCATCCTTTATAAAATAGTCCCGACTGCGCATGATGATCTGTCCTTCAGCCAGCAGTTCGGCATCCTGCCCCCAAAAGCCCTGTCGCAATATACGCACTTCACCATCCGATGACTCGGCTCGGCAAATGACCCGATATAAACCGCTTAGGATGAAAAAGGAAAGGGGAATACGTACAAAGTCCTGTTCTCTGCTAACTTCAATCTGCAAGCGCTTGCTCCATACCTGCTGACTGTGATCATCCAATATTTGCTCCACCGTCAGGTCAAAGCTCCATATCTCGTGATATCTGGGCGTGGCTCCTCCTCGATGCAATCTTTGGGTTTGAAGTGTCAGTATGGCTCGTTCCCCAGGCTCATAAGCAGCATAGTTTGGCTTGATAGCTAGCTCCGTCATCCCCTTGGCGCAAAAACGTGCCCATTGGGCAAGCAACTGCTCCCCATCCTGTTCCCAAAAGGAAGCTATCAACGGCAATTGGACAAACATCCAGCGTGCGCCGGCAAACAGACCTCGGGCATGCTCCCATAGCACCACCGGGGCGGCAATGTCCCGTCCGTCCTTACTTACTCCCTTGAGCAAAGGATAAATTCGCGTATTCATCGGCCCGGCAGAGCCCATTTGGTGCGGCAGATCGCTGCTTTTGGTCGTATGTGGAACGAGATTCCACGTATCCGTCACCTGGAACAGAGACTCCTGACCACACAGCACAGGAATATCCTCTGATGCGACCAGGGAAGTCACCTTCGACGCGTCTACTCTCAGCACCTCATGAATATGCAATTCCTGATGATATGCAGTCTGCTCAGTCTCAATTACCCAGTCTCCATGCTCATCAGCAGGATCGCGAACCGGATTCTTAAAGGGTGCTCCCCCGACGTTAAGCAGCCCCCCTCCCCTGTGGAGAAATGCCACGATTTCGGTCCAGGCGGACTTGGGGAAGTACGGTGCATGCAGATTGACAAAGCAGCCGTTGTCCATATGCTTTAGCGTTTCAGCCAGTTCATCGGCTCGTACGACCACCACGTCTGCAACTCCCTGAAATGCCTCGTCTGGCAACAGGCTCCCTATAGCGGGAAAGCCTCGCTCACTGAAAACAACGATGGATGGGTTTACTATGGATTCATTCATAACAAGCCATCCTTCATGGCCTTATACACAAGCTGGGCAAACAGACTGTTGGACCAGGCGAACCATTTTCTCGTATAAACCGTGGGATCATCTGCATGAAAGCCTTCATGCATATATCCGGTGTCGCCATCTGTCGCTTCCAGCATCCGGATCATCTCCAGCTTTTCTTCTGTAGTCTGGGCCGTTAACCCTTGCATAGACAGGGACATATGCCAGATGTAACCCGGCAGAGTGTGCGGACTTCCGATGCCTTTAGCCGCCTTGCCTTCATAGTAAAACGGATTCTCCTGACTTAAAGCGAAGAGTCTCGTATTTTGATAGATCGGATCGTCCGCCGTCGTATAGCCCAAATACGGAATGGACATCAATCCCGGCGTACCTGCGTCATCCATCAGGCAGTAGTTGCCAAATCCGTCCGTTTCATAAGCATATATAGGCCCGAATACCGGGTGGCGGTAAATGCCGTACAAGCGGATACCGTGCTCCACCTCAGCCTCCAGCTCCTTCAGCTCGTTCAGAAAGTCCATATCACGAAATACCCACTCCGCAAACTCCTGCATCTGCCGTAGAGCAACTACCGCAAACATATTACCGGGTATATTGTAGTGGAAATCGCAAGCATCATCACTGGAACGGAAGCCCGACCAAATCATCCCTGTATAATTTACAGGCATACCGAGTCCCAGATTGCGCAAGGAATCGGTGAAAATGCCGTTATTACGCGTAAACCGATACGCAGATTGCTCTTGGTGACGTTGCTCCGTTTTGAACACATCCACCATTTTACGCAGAGCCATCTTGAATTTTGAATCAAAAATATCGGTAAGCTCCGTTTCCTTCCAGTACATATAAGCCAGCCGAATGACAAAGCAAAGCGAGTCGATTTCAAATTTTCGTTCCCACACCCATGGCGACATTTCCGTCTCATCGGCCGCGTTCCAGTGCCAGTCATTCGCCGTCTCATTGAACGCATTCGCATACGGGTCTATGAGGACATAATGAATATGGCGCTTGATCAGACCACCAATGATACGCTGTAAATCAGCATCCTCCCTGGCTAACGGCACATAATGAATGACCTGCTCTACGGAATCCCGCAACCAAAGAGCCGGAATATCACCTGTAATGAGAAACGTTGTCCCATCATCCATTAGTTTGGTCGTTGTCTCCAGTGAATTTGGAAAACAGTTTTTAAACAGCTTCAGCAGCTTCGGCCTGTGAGCCAGTGCTTGCTCCGCTTCCTTAAGTACGTCCTGAACAGCCTGCGGCAAGTCAAGGTCGGGCATCGGTATTTTGGGAAGTCTGAATTGTTCCAATAGCTTTTTCGCTCCTTTATCATATCTATTGCAAGCGTATCGTTTTAATTTCATAAGGTGTAAAAGACAATGTGAGACAGCTACCTTCCAGCTCAAGCGGCTGAAGGGGTTCCTCCAGCGCATTCGACACGTAGGCTGCGTTGAACGTGTAAGGCCAGAGCAACTTGATCGTTTCCCGTCCCCCAGAAGATTCGTACAAACGAAGAATCGTCCCCAGTCCATCTTCGGCCGGCTTGATCGTATCCAGCATAACGTGACGGCTATCAAAGTTAATGAACGATCCGCTGCTCGGCAGCACTCCGGTGCTGCGCTTTTGCTGTTGCACAACAGGCATATCTTGGTTCAGCTCAGCCGCATGACGCAAGGTATTGGCGCTGCGCCAGTCTCCCACATGCGGATATAGCGAATACGTAAAATCGTGCTCGCCCAGATCGGCATCTTTATCCGGCCATTTGGGTGCACGCAGCAGAGACAGACGGATGGTGCTGTCTTGAATGTCGTAGCCATATTTGCAATCATTGAGCAGACTCACTCCATACCCGTGCTCGGAAATATCCGCAAATCGGTGTCCACACACTTCATACTGCGCCTGCTCCCAGCTCGTATTCCGATGAGTCGGCCGCTCCAAAGCACCAAAAGGAATTTCATATGTCGCCTTGTCCGTAACCACATCTATAGGAAAGCCTACCTTTAGCAACTTGTGCGCTTCATTCCAGCTCACATGCGTCTTGAAATCAATTCGCCGCTCATGATGATAAAAAATCACATCCTGTGTCATTTCAGATTGATGGATTCGCCATCGGAAGCGCAGCACATCCTTCGTTTTCCCCTGGAGCACTACTTGTTTTTCCAGCAACTCGGCTTCTCCTGCTACCTGTTCCTCATAGCGGTCATCCAAGTCCCATGCATCCCACAAGGTCGGACGGTCATGGAAAAAATGAAAACGGTTTGCCCGTTCCCCTTGCTTCAAGATTTCACGGTTTGCCGCTTTATCCAGCAGACGAATCATTTCGCCCCGCTCATTAAATTGCACCTTATAAAATCCCGTCTCCCAGATATCCCCCAGCGATCCAGATATCACAGCTAGCTCGGGCTTCTCACCTGTTTGAGCCTGTTCTCGCTCCAACCAAATCGTTTTGTAGCCCAGTGCAGGAACATCCGGAATACGCACCGAAATGCCGCCTTCCTCCACATCGATGTCCAGCCGCTCGGCTTCATTATTAGCGTAGTGGTAGGCATACAATCCCTTTGCCGATTCCGTAGCGATATGGATCATGGCACTACGGCTCCAGCCCAGGCTGTTAAACACAAGATACGGCATTCCTGTTCTCGAGCCTTCCGTGTTCACTTGAGCCGCCAGCGTCGTAATCCCCTGTTGAAGCCCGACATGTCCCCATTCGAAAATTTGCTGATACTCCTTATCCGAAGTCCCGTAAACCTCGGTAATCGCAGAGCCGGGGATAATATCGTGGAACTGATTCAACAAAATCAGCTTCCAGCCCTCATGCAATGCCGAACAGATGTCCTGCACCTGCTTCGGCTCCAGCTTTGGTAATGCTAGCGTGCTCCATAGCTCTGCCTCGCGGTAGACTCCCTCCGCTTTCCGGTTATTACGTTTGTTGCGAGCATGGGTCGTGTAGGTTCCCCGGTGCAACTCAAGGTACAAGTCACCATGCCATTGGGGAAGCTTCGGATGTGCCTGATCTATGCCTGCGAAAAACTGCCCCGCCGTGCTGAACCGACTCGCAGGCAGTCCCACCATTAGCGGAGAACGCTCTATATATTCCAGCATTTCACGCGTAACTCCACCGCCGCCGTCTCCATGTCCATAGAGCAACATGTGCTCAGGATGAGCCGATTTTTCACGATAGGACTGCCAATGGTCATGAATGTCCTGTGGCCGTGTATTTTCATTCACGCCATGATTGAGGTAGGACAACATCGAAGTACCATCGATGCCCACCCAGTGGAACAAATCGTAAGGAAACACATTCGTATCATTCCAGCCGAGCTTGGTCGTCATAAAATAGTCTATCTTCCCATGCTTTAAAATCTGCGGCAGGGACGCACAGTAGCCGAACGTATCCGGTAGCCATTCGATATGAGAGGTTTTGCCGAATTCCTGTTGGTAAAAACGCTGACCATACAGCATTTGGCGGATGAGTGATTCGCCACTGGGCAGGTTCAAATCAGGCTCTACCCACATCCCCCCAACCAGCTCCCACCGTCCTTCGGCGACTCTCGCTTTGACCCGTTCATACAGCTCTGGATCATTTTCTTTTACAAAAGAGAACAGCAGCGGCTGGCTCTGTGCATATTGATATGCCGGGTATTCATCCATCAGCGCATCCACCGTTGAGAAGGTTCGGCTTGTTTTCCGTACGGTCTCGCGCATCGGCCACAGCCAGGCAATGTCAATGTGCGACTGTCCTACCATGTGCTCCAAACCTTGCGCATTCCCACCGATCTCCTGAACTTGCTGAATGAGCTCCTTTTCTGTCGCTGAGATCGCTCCCCCTTCTCGAATGGCGTCTTCCTCCAAATTCGCAAAGCAATCCATCACCCCATACAGAGCTTTCAGCAGGCGTATTCTGCGGATATCGCCCTCAGGCAGCAGTAGAGCGGCTTCGCTAATAACGGTAACGGTATACATCAGACTCTGCACGGGCTTGTTTAGCCGTACAAGATAGCTTGTAATAGAAGAAATCGGAGGTTGAATGACAGCCTGCCGATTAAGTGGATCAACGGGTTCGGGTACAGGATCAAACAGTTCTATATCCAATACCGGTGAAGGTCCGATGACCTGCGGATTAAGCGTGACATAGGTATGATTGCGATCAAGCCCGTGATAGGAAGCACCATTGACCCGCAGCAATCCTTCTCCCCCGGACTCAAACACCAATCCAAAAGGCTCTCTCAACCACGCTGTCGGTACATCCAACTGCGTTTGAAAAAAATAAGTCGTCCCCTGACTGCTGGGGAATCGCTTGAGGTCCAGTCCTTCCGATAAAGGTGCGGCGTCTTCGTATTGACCTGGTGTTTGGTAAGTGGAGCGTGTAATGTTCCAGCTTCGCAAATCCAGCTTCTCCAGCCATTGGCATTCCGACAATTCCCGAATCAGGCGTTTGATACGCTCCATTATTCATCCTCCCGTACGATCAACTCGGCACACAGGGTATCTTTGGAGTGCCTGCCTACTTGAATAGAAAATCGCCCTGCCTCAACGACTGGCTGTAGATCACGCCCTATATATTGCAGCTTGTCGGAGCCTACAACAAACTCAACCGTCCGTGTTTCTCCCGGCTTTAATACAACTTTGCAGAAGCCCTTGAGCTCCCTGATTGGGCGGGTCACCAAACTCACCGTGTCCGAGATATAAAGCTGTACCACCTCAGCTCCTTCCCGTTCACCCGTGTTGGTTACATCGACTGTAACCGTAACGGATTCGTCCGCTCGGATCGTGTTGGTGCTTAATGTAAGCCTTTCATAGCTAAATGTCGTGTAGCTGAGACCGTAGCCAAACGGATAGCACGGCTCGGAATCGTCCTCCAGATACCGCTTGCCCCGGGAACGCTTGCCATTGTAATATACCGGCAACTGGCCGACATGCTTAGGGATGGAGAGGGTCAAACGTCCCGAAGGATTTACATCCCCAAATAAAATATCCGCGATTGCATGTCCTCCCTCCTGACCGGGATACCATGCTTCCACAATGGCGTGCGCATGCTGCTCCACCCACGGCTCAGCAATCGGTCGCCCGTTCATATAAACGACGACAAGTTCTTTTCCCAGCCTGTAGACTTCCTGCATGAGTTGAAGTTGTACCCCCGCAAGCCCCAACGTCATCCGGTCGATGCCTTCGCCGCATTCCATGTCGTTCCAATCGTGATCCGATACCTTCGATGCGCCGGTTTTAAGATCAATCGCCCCTTCCCCGAAATCGCGGGCGCTGGACCCTCCAACCACCATCACCACTGTATCGACCTCAGCCGCACATGCCAGTGCATTTTCAAAGCCTTCCCGGGATTCTCCCTTGATCCGGCAGCCAGGTGCGTACAGAACGCTATCCTGATCCTTGCCCAGCTTGCCACGGATACCATCAAGTACAGTTATCACGCGGGATCTCGGCTGCGGTGATGTATAATCTCCCAACTGATTGTAGACCTGATCCGCATTCGGGCCGATGACCGCAATACGCTTGGAGGTTTTCGGCAGGGGGAGCGTTCCATCGACGTTTTTGAGCAGCACAATCCCTTCTGTCGCAATCTGACGAGCCAACCGAATATGCTCCGCCTGACCAATCACCTGCTCTGCTCGTTCCGCATCCACATACGGTTTGTCAAACAGACCCAGCCTGAATTTTAGCGTGAGCACCCTGCGAACCGCCCGATCCAGCACACTCGTCTCCAGCTTGCCAACGCGAACCGCCTCGGCCAGATGACTTCCGAACATTTCGCCGGACATTTCCATATCAATCCCTGTGCGAATCGCCTGCACAGCGGCATCCGATCCATCCTCGGCCACATCGTGCCCGCTCGCCAACATTTCAATCGCGCCACAGTCCGTAATGATCACACCGTCAAATCCCCACGCCTGACGAAGAATATCGTCCAATAGCTCAGCATTCACTGTACACGGGACCCCGTCGATTTCGTTATAGGCTGGCATAACAGATTGCGCCCCTGCTTCCACCGCTTTTTGAAATGGATACAGATCCACCTCCAAAAGCTCGCGCCAGCCCATATGCACAGGTCCGGCGTTACGTCCGCCTTCCGAGCTGCCATAGCCTGCAAAATGCTTTAATGTAGCAGCTACGCTATGTTCGCTGAGTAAGCTTTCCCCCTGAAGCCCCTCCACTGCGGCAACAGCAAATTCACCGATGAGATAAGGATCTTCGCCGAAGCATTCCTCTGTGCGTCCCCAGCGCGGATCACGCACAACATCAAGCACGGGCGAGTACGTGACCGCCCCACCCTGAGCGCGGGTTTCACTCGCAACCGCACGGCACATATCGCGGTACAGATCGACATTCCATGTGCTGCCGATGGACAGCGGAACCGGAAACACAGTGCCGTCAATCGCCATATGCCCATGAGAGCATTCCTCACCGATCAGTATCGGGATGCCCAGCCGGGAATGCTCTACCGCATAGCGTTGGATCAAGTTCACAGCCTCCGCCCCTTGCTTGGCAGATAAACCATTCTCCAAGGTCACCCCGGTCCACGGATCAGCGCGAAGTACCCCGTATAAGGAACCGACTCCCCCATTTTGCACCTGCTGCTTGAAATCATGATGTAGGGACAATTCCCCATCTGTGTGCTCATACACTTGCCAGCCAAAGGGCTGCACAAGCTGTCCCACCTTTTCCTCTATTGTCATCAAACCGATTAAGTGCTCCACCCGTTCTTCGATCGGTTTGCTTTTATCTTTATAAATCAACATGGTCATGCCCTCTCCTCCCCTGTTATTCCTTCACAGCCCCAACCGTAAGCCCCTGCACAAAATAACGCTGGAAAAATGGATAAGCGAATATAATAGGTAGCGTCGCCAGTACTACCATCGCCATTCGTGAAGTATCCTGCGGAATGGATTGAAGCGCAGCCAGGCTCATAGAGCTATTCTGCGAATTTTGCTGGATGAACTGAATGCTGGATTCAATCCGCATCAGCATGGACTGAAGTGGCACCAGATTGGGATTGTCAATATACAACAGGGCATTAAACCAGTCGTTCCAGTAACCAAGCGTGCTGAATAAACCAATGGTCGCAAGTCCAGGAAGAGAGAGCGGAAGCACCATTTTTAAAAAGGTATAAAACTCGCCTGCCCCATCTATTTTGGCTGACTCGACGATGGCATCTGGCACGCTGGTGCTATAGAATGTGCGCAGGATCATAATATAAAAGGCATTCATAGCCAGCGGTAAAATCAAAGCCCAAATCGTATCCTTAAGCCCGAGCAATTGGGAAACGACCATATAGGTCGGGATCATTCCGCCATTAAAGAGCATGGTTAAAATTGCAAAAACCGAAAAAAATCTTCTATAACGGAAGCTCTTTCGTGAAATAGCATACGCATATAATGAAATAAGAATGAGACTGATCACCGTACCGATGACCGTTACAGCAATCGTCACCCCATAGGAGCGCAGTAGCGTATCACTGGTACGAAATATGAAACGATAAGCCTCCAGACTCCATTGGGACGGGAGTAACCGATATCCGTCCCGCGCCAGCGTTTTCTCATCGGTTAGGGAAATAATGACGACGAATAAAAAGGGAAATACACACAAGAACGCGAACACCCCTGCTACCACATTCAGAACAACATTCCAGCCCCGTGAAATATGATGGAAATCTCGTTTTTTTCTTTCTTTTCCAGAAGCCACAGTCCACACCCCTCTCCTCTTTTTTAGAACAAAGCGCTGTCTTTATCTATTTTTCGCACAACATGATTGGATAGGATGACGAGAACGAAGCCAACCACCGACTGATACAAACCTGCGGCTGTGCTCATCCCAATTTCCCCTGTCGTTTTCAACCCGCGATATACATAGGTGTCGATGACGTTCGTTACCGAATACAAGGTGCCCGAATCTCTTGGAACCTGATAGAACAAACCAAAATCCGCATAAAAAATCCGACCAACCGCAAGCAGCGTCATTATGATAATGATTGGCGAGAGCAAAGGGAGCGTCACATTACGAATTTGCTGCCATTTGCTGGCTCCATCTATCATGGCTGCTTCATACAAGGATTTGTCGATCCCCAAAATCGAAGCCAGATAAACGACACTGTTATATCCAATCGCCTTCCATAGACTGACTAGAATCAAGATATACGGCCAATAAGCAGCCTCCGAATACCACTGAACCGGCTCGATGCCAAACCCTGCGAGAATTTGATTCAGCATCCCCCGATCCATGCTCAGAAAGCTGAAGGCAAAGTAGCCCACAATGACCCATGACAGGAAATACGGGAGAAACATGCCTGTCTGGTACAGCTTCGCCAATCGTTTATTAATCAGTTCGGAGAGCAGAATAGCCATAGCTACCGAAAACACAAGTCCGAGAATAATAAAGACCAGGTTATACAAAAGGGTATTTCGCGTGATGACATAGGCATCGTTGTTATTGAACAGAAACTTGAAGTTATCCCAACCCACCCACTTGCTCGTATAAATACTGGCCCAGAATCCTTCCCTGTTAAAACGATATTGCTTGAAAGCAGCCACTGTCCCGACCAGCGGCAGATATGAAAAGAAGAAGAACCAGATAGCGCCGGGTAGCACCATGAACAGCATAACTTTGTTTCTCATCACATTTTTGAAAAATGCGGCCATAGGTATCCCCCCAATCTGTTATGAGAAAAGCAGCTAAAATAGCTATTGAAAAAAGACCGGGCGTAACTTACACCCGCCCGATCTCTCCTATATTTCACGACCTAAAATATTATTTGCTGTTTTTTTCCTTCCAGGCATCAAGCTGGGATTGCGCTTCCACCATCACCTTATCCAGACCAGCCTGCTTGAATTTCTCAATCACTTTCGGGAGATTCGTTTCCGGGTCCAGCGTGCCTGTCATCAGCGAAGCCCAAAATTGCTCTTTGACGTTCTGAACCGCTGCCATCTCCGTAGATACTTTACTGCTGTCAAAGTTGAAGCTCAGAATTGGAGAGTTTTTTCCTTCCGAATTGAACTTCTTGAATTGCTCCCATTTATCAGCCGGATCATTCGGATTCAGATACAACAGCATATTGTTGCCGAGTGAATACGAAGGCATATCATAGTTTTTGGAATTAGCCAGATTTTCGATATACTGGCCATCTGTTTTTTTGTAATGCACCCCTTCAATACCGGAGTCAACCATATTGCGTAATACCGGATCTGTATTCAGCAGGTTCAGGAACTGCATCGCCTTTTCAGGGTTTGCCGAGTTTGCCGAGATCGCCATAATGGAGCCCTGTACAGACGTATTGGTCACAATTGGATCGCTGGCAGGTGTCGATATCACCGGATAGCCGTAGCTTGCAGACCACAGGTTATCGGCCAGCGGTTGAGTTTGCGCACGATCCAGAAACCAGTTCCCGGACGTAGTTAAATCATTGGTCGAGCCTGTGGTTGCAGCTTCCGGTGATACGTATCCGGCCTTGTAATACTTATGCATCGTCTTCAGCGCCTGCTTCATTTCAGGCGTTTCCAAGATGTTTACGATCTTATAATCCGTGGTATCCAGTTTGACAGCCATCGGCAGGTTTTGAATGATATAGTCATATGGAACATAAGGAACATAGTTTTTGTCCATGCCGAATGCAGTTACGCCAGGCTCGTTTTCTTTAATCGTTTTGAGCAGAGGCTCCAGGCTATCCAATGAGCGGACATTTGAAAGGTCCAGCTTGTATTGCGTCAGCAATTTGTTATTGAACCGCCATACCTCTTGCTGCGGAAGCTCCTTATTGGCAGGAATGCCATAATGATGTCCATCCACCTTAGAGCCTTCCAGAAACGCAGGGTCAATCGTCTTTTTAAGATCCTGGCCGTACTTGTCAAGCAAGTCGTCCAGTTCCATGAAAGCGCCCTTTCTGGCATTTTGCACATAATCAAAGCCACCGGAAGCCGTGAATACAATATCCATGGGCTCTCCCGAAGCCACGTTCACCTGCATTTTTTGCGGGTAGTCGCCCCAATCGACCATTTTCATTCTAAACGTGGCGTTTATTTTCTTTTGGGTATACTTGCTAACCTCATCCATCACCCGATCTACATCTTTTTGAGGCGTACCAATGGTGTACCAGATCAGTTCTACCGGTTTTTCCGCTCCTCCATTCGTCGTTTCCCCGCCACCGCTGCTTCCTCCACAAGCACTGAGAATGAGCGTCAGCACCATACACATCACGAGAACAAGCGAGTAGCTTCTTTTGCTTTTACCCATGTATGATCCTCCCTTATGAATTGGAATTTGACCCTATCTTGTTCATTGGAAGTCGCTTATGGGATTTTTGCAAAATCCTCATTTATGAAGCAACTACGTTAACCTTAACTAATGTAAGCACTTTCATAAAGAAGATAAACTTAATAAAACAAGGTACAAATTAAAGAAATCCATGTACACCTGGTATTTATCCCAATCCTTTATAGTCTGTCGGGGAAATGCCCACATATTTTCTGAACTGCTTATAAAAATATCCCGTCTCCCAATACCCCACGTTCCGCGCAATTTCGTGTACCTTGAGATTGGTGTTTTTAAGCTGTTCCTTGGCTTTTTTAATCCGGTACTGATTGATATATTCAGCAAAGGTTTCGCCCGTTTCCTTATGAAACAACTGACCGAGATAAACGGGATGAAGGTGGTACTGGTATCCTAATATTTTTAATGATAGCTCCTTGGCATAATGAACATGGATATAGGACAGCACCTGACTTACGATAGGGTTTTTCATTTCTTGCAGCAGTGAATTCACCGTCTCTGTCGCCACATGCTGAAGCGCACTCACCAGCTCTGCCAATGTCGTACAGCATTTTATCTGGTGAAGCCCCTGCTGAAACCGTTCCGACTCATTGGAATGCTTGATGTTCTCCAGCTCCATCTTGAACCGGATCACCAACTCCAGCGCCATATTCCGCAGTTCATCCGGGGTAACACTTTCGAGATGCTGAAGCTGCTCAAAATCACTCTGAATTCGTGCGGTAAGCGCATCTAGGTCTCTTGCTATAATCAGCTTCACATAATCCTTCCAGTCGATGGAACAAGTCTCGCCAGCGTTGCCCTCGCTCTCCTCCAGCATTGTATAGTCAATGATCCGGCGGTCATTATATATCATAAAATATTCCAAAGATTTTTTAGCTTCATTATAACTGCGTGGAGCTGCAGCAAGCGAACCGGCGCTGCCTATCCCGATATACACCGTTTCTTCCCCGTCCGTCGACCACTGAACAGAAAAATCCTCCAAGAGCGTTAACAAGTCCTGTCTGCCCTCATCATAATTCGGTAGTGCGGCAATGATTACACTAACCGCATCAACATCGCGAAACAATGTTAAATCGGGCTGGTGTTGAATGTACTGCCTTAACTGTTGATGCATTCCTGCCGAATCCCCTTCCGTCCGTAACACAGCTACCTCCATGAAGGGGATATTTAACGAAAAACCTATCAATTCAGCACGTTCCTGGAATTCTGTAGGCGCAATCTGTCCTGTCAGCCAACGGTACAACGTATTTTCCTTGAGAACTTGCACCCCAAACGTCTCATATTGTTGATCCAACCGGGACCTGTCCAACTTCTCCGTTGTATTGCATAAAGTGGATTCCAGTTCCTCCACATTAATCGGCTTCAAAAGGTAATTTTCGATGCCCAGCTTCATGCCTTCCTTCAAGTAATCAAATTCATTAAATCCGCTCAACACAATCGCCTTCAAGTCAGCATGCAGCTTTCTCGCCTCATGAATCAGCCTGAGACCATCCATCGTCGGCATAGAAATGTCCGTAATCAGTACGTCCACGGGTCTGGAGGCCAGCGCTTCCAGCGCCAAAGATCCATTTTCCGCATGTCCGACAATTTCTAGCCCAAAAGAGGTCCAATCCACAATATCGTATAATCCCTCAATGATAAAAGGCTCATCGTCTACAATAAATACTTTATACATATATGGCATCCATCCCTTCCCTGTTAGGGCATCGTACCCGAATCGTCGTTCCCTCGCCGCTGCGGCTCTCCAGTTCAATCCCGGAATCGGCTCCGTGTAAAAACCGAAGTCGGGTGTGCACACTGCGTAGTCCAAACATTTGTCCGTCTTCCTCCTGGCGTTCCAGTTCCTCCAGAATCTGTTTCAAACGCTCCCCTTCAATGCCCTTCCCATTGTCACGGATCTCAACCAGCAGAACCTCCCCCGTTTCACGCACTTCAATGGTCAGCACATTATCATTCCGATCGCTTTGTATACCGTGAACAATATAATTCTCAATAATGGGTTGAAGCATCAGCTTCATGACAGAACGAGTATACAACTCGGGGTCGACCGTAATCGTGTAATTGAACCTTTCCTTGTAGCGTATTCTGAACAACTCAAGATATAATCTGCAAGCCTCCAATTCATCTTTAAGCGTGTATATTTTTTTCTGCTGAACCAGGCTTTTGAACAATACCGATAAGCTATAGATCATTTCTCCTACATCCTTGGCTCCCTGGGAAATCGCCCTCATACGTATCACTTCAAGCGTGTTATACAAAAAATGTGGATGAATACGTGCCTGCAAGGCAACAAGCTCCGTTTGCTTTTGCTTGATCTCTGCTTTATACACCCGTTCAATATATAGATTAAGATCGTCCAGCATATCGTTGAAGCTTCGAGAGATTTGTCCCAGCTCATCCTCTTGGGGGTCTTGGATACGAGCTGTAAGATCGCCATTTTTCACCTGACGAGTGAATTTAATAATCCGATTCGTTCGTTTAGCAAAGTTAATGACGAAAAAGGCAGGGAACAGCACAGCAAACAGAATACAAACGACACTGATTGTCAAAATCGTATTACGGATACCCCGGTACGATTGAGCCATTTCCTCATTGGGGACTGCCCCAATCACGACATACCCTTCGTCCGGAGAAATCAGCTTGTTAATATACATATTTTGCTTCGCCTGAATGATCCCGGCATCGGAATCCACATCGTCATATAATGATCGGGTCACTTCCACATAAGGGTACGTTTTTCCGTAATAGTTATTCCTTGAATCGAACAGAACGGTTCCATGGGTGGACAGAACGATAATTTCTCCCTTCAGGTTGTTCCCGTAGCTGGCAAGTGCATTGGAGATACTTTTGGAATTTAGAAATACTAGAAGCTGACCGGTATTTTTGAGTGTTTGCTTATTGTTAATGGGGACTTGTAACGAATATAACGAGGGGCTCCACTGATCGACCGCCTTGCGAATCCAGTAATTCGGAGCAGAGACGCTTTTGCTTTCGGCAGCCATCACATCCGGTACAAAGGAACGCGCCGCATGCACCGGGAATTGCTTGAATTGCTTGCTCTCATTGAAGGTGGACAAATATTGCTGGTCGGCACTGTACAATATCAAATTGCTAATATCGCTATTTTCATCCAGCCAATTTTTAAAATAAGTGAGCACATCTGTTGAATAATCATGACTCTCCATGTACGTTTCGTCCATGCGGTGCTGTACATATTCGGAATACGCGTGGTCCATAAAAAAAGAAACGTTCATCGAGAGCGCCTCATTCCGGTACATATCCCGCACCATGTTCTGAACGGATTCATGCCGGAGATGGATATAGCGGTCAACACTCTCCATCGCTGCTTTCTGGGTATCCAGTTCCCGTCGAATCATGGATTGCGATATGGATATATACGTGACATATGCAATCGTAATAATTGACAAAATGGCAATACAGGAGAACAACAATAGTATCCTCAGGAACATGTTGTTTTTAAAATAAGCTGTGTATCTATTGCCCCTTTTCATCGTATAGGCCCTCCAGGATCGTTCATGCGTAAATAAAGTATACCATGTCCTTTGCTGGATATAAGTAAGCGCATTCATTAAAATGAGGATTTTCTTTAATTTAAACGCCATATCTTTAATTTAGCCTCTATGTAAAAACCGTTTTATTGATTATCTTTAGGGGGATAAATACTCGTTAGGGGGATGAGCTATGAAACGTAACAAGGTTCACAAGTTCGCTTTAAAATGGACTGCGCTGGTTTTGACTTCTGTCCTGTTAAGTCAAACCCTCTCTCCATCCGTTTATGCAGGCGATACCCTCCCATATGAAGGAGAAAGCGCCAAAGGGCCGAATCAGCCTTATCAGCACGGATACGCAAGCTCACATATTTTGGACTGGACTCCTACCAAAGATGTCTATGGAGATATGCTTCGCGCTCGCGTCCCTCTGCAACAACGTAACAGCTCCTTCGCCGCTACACAGGCCCAACCTGCTTTAAGCCCTGACACGCAAATGTTTACACTTAGCGGCGATTATGGAAACGCTTTTTTTGATAGCTATTCCTATACCAATAAATTCAGTCAATACTTGTTTAACTATTGGCAGTATACCGACTATTACGGCTACTGGCACGGTATGCCTACCGCCCATGTACCCGAAGAGCTATACGATCCCCAAAAGGATTGGACGGAAAAATGGTTCGAGTTCGGCATTCTGAACATTCCAAATCCGGGTTATACAAATGCGGCGCACAAAAACGGCGTTCTCTCCATCGCCTGTATTTTTTTCTCGGATAATGACCGTGGACCGCAAACGTATAAGCAAATGCTCGTGCAGGATGCTCAGGGTGGATTTCCGGTAGCTAAAAAATTGATCGAAATGGCGAAATATTATGGCTATGACGGCTACTTCATCAACCAGGAGGAAGCTTCTAAAGGCGTAGCTACAGAGGATATCCCCCGTTACAAGCAGTTTATGAAATACTTGCGAGATCAGGGCATGTATGTGCAATGGTACGACTCCACCGTAAACGAAACCGGTAAAATTGCTTATCAAAATGAGTTTAATGCCGTGAACAGCCCGTTTGTCAAAGACAAGCAATACGGACAGGTGTCCGATTCTATTTTTCTCAATTATTGGTGGGACAAAGCGAAGCTGAAAAGCTCCCGCGACCATGCCAAGCAATTGGGTCTGGACTCTCTTAAAACCGTTTTTGCTGGGATTGAGGGCGGGAACGGTGACTTTGGCAGATGGAAGCAAAAATACGATCTTCGTCTGAATATCGGTGATAACGGGCAGCCAATGAACAGTATCGCGACGTTGGGAGCAGATTTCACACATAATGCGCTGGATGAAGAGTTTGGCGGACAGGACACCAATCGCAGAGCTGACAATGCGTATCAATGGATGACCTTTATCCGCGACCGTGTCTGGTGGTCAGGTCCGAATCAGAATCCCGTCCGTGCACAAAGAAACCCAAGCGTAGATTTGTCCGATGTAAAAGCTTCGGGCGCAAACTGGGACGGTATCGCGGCATATATCGCCGAACGTTCTGTCATCCGTGGCTCCCATTTTAATACCAGCTTCAATACCGGACATGGCTTGCAGTATGTCGTGAATGGAGTCATCTCCAATCCCAAGGAATGGTCCAACATCAATATTCAGGATATCCCGGTAACTTGGCAATGGTGGCTCGATACCAAAGGTAAACCGCTCTCGGTTGACTATGACTATGGTCCGAATTATACCAAAGGCACTCGGTTTACCTATCAGCCTGTGGGCGCTTATCAGGGTGGCAGCTCCCTCGTCGTTAACGGAGAGCTGAATTCAGATAACTTTTTACGCCTGTATAAAACGGATCTGTCGGTAAATAAGAATTCAAACTTGTCCATCACGTACAATAAGCCTTCCTCCGATGACAGCTCGGTGCTGAGTATCGGACTTATTTTCAAAGATAACCCCAGCCAAGTCGTAAAAGTCAGCATCCCTAACTCTGGTAAACAAACCACGGGCTGGGTAAGCCACAATCTGGATTTGAGTGCCTATAAAGGAGAAACAATTGTAGCTTTCGGTTTATCTTTTGATAACGCGAATAAAACAATCAAAAACTATCAGATGAATATCGGCCAAATCAAGATAACAGACCATTCTGTCCTGAAACCAGCCGCGCCGACGGGATTCAAAATCACCAAGGCACTGACCGATACGAACGAAATGCTCGTAGCCTGGGACCTTGAGGATTACTCCAAAGTTAAACAATACAATCTGTATGAGAACGGCTCCTATATCGGCGGAATTTATGACTCATCCTATTATATTAAATCCCTAAACCATAAATCCGGTGAATTAATGCTTACTGCAGTTGGGGCTGATGGAACGGAAAGCGAACCGGCTCGATTAAGCTACGATCTGAATGCTGCCGTCAGTCATATTAAGGTGGAGACTCAAGAAAACGGTGAGGCTACAGTAACGTGGAAAAATCCCTCTGAAGCGGACGGAACGGTTAAATTGACCTTGATCACCGACTATACGGACACCGTATTCCATAAAACCATTACGGCGGACAATAGCGCTGAAACGGCTACGTTTACCGATCTGCCCACAAACGGTGATAGCTACACACTACGTATCGCTATCGGCAATCATGAACCTGTAGCATACACTGGGTATCTCGCAGACACGACGATAGAGCCTTATGTAGAAGAGAATGTGACGGTCACTGGGTCAACGTATACGCTTGCTCTACCAACCTTGAAGGACTGGCATCGTTTATATGTATACGAAAACGATGTGCCCAAGCAATTTGGCGTAACTTATGTATCGAAAAAGTTTCCTTACATTGTCCGGGGAAGAACAAAATTAAGTGAACTGACTTTTACCCCTACTTCTCGTACCAGCTCGCTAAAGATCGTGCTTGAAGATTATGCCGGCAATCAGGCCACAACATATGTAAGATAGCTTTGTGCAAGAATCCCATGGTCCTGATTGTGTATCGCATATCCGCTACAAACAGTCCCAATGAAGAGTTCCTTCAATGGGACTGTTTGTAGACTTCTCACTATTGGCTATATATTGGGCAGAATCATGCAGGTATCAATACAATGCCCATTTTTCCGTACACAGCTCTATAAATGAATGGGCAACCTGTTCACATTCGTCATATCCCAGACTACCAGAATGAGCAAAAAGAACGGGATACTCATTGTTTCTTTTTTCCTCTCTCATATCAAACATATAGTGGTTTCCGCACCCATCCATCGCAAACGACACAGCACCCGGCATATATTCCGGCAACTCGTAGGCGAGGTTCATTTCTCTCAAATCTTCGGTATTGAAAAACTGAAAATAACGTTCTCCATTTTGAAACTCCCCACCATTAGAATATTTCAAAAACTCCATATAGCTGTCAGGAAATTGTCCTTGGGGCAGATGCCAGCCAACAGGATCTAAAGGTTTATATTGATCATAGAAAGGAGACGACTTTGGAAAAGGGTTCACTTGTCTTTGCTTGATTTCGTGAATCTCTTGCTCGGATAGCTTTATGTTCCATGTTTTCAAAAAATTCGCGATTTGTTCATCAGTTGCTTCCTGACTTATTACAAACGGTTGTTCAAATTGAATACTCCACATATGTGCCAACCTCCATGCCTTGATGCCTCTAAGAGTTGTTGTTTATACCACAAAAGCTATTCCTTATCCAATGCCACCTGCCATGCATTTGTAATGTCTATAGGTGACTTGCTGCTGGTCTCCCCTCCACCTTCTTGGGTCCATAGCGGCGGATAATATGCAAATACCTCTCCCGGCTGAAGTTGCTCCATATCCTTCTGCCAACCGTTCCAGCGGAATGTCTGGTAGAACAAGCCCAAATCTCCCTCAGCCAACCAGCTCAAGAAACCGGAATAGGCCAGCTCAGTGGATTCCCATTCCAATGCATCTGGTGCAAAATAGTAGATATGACCGCTACGTCCGAATTTCCCTATATCCAATCCAAAAAATCCACCTGCTGCATCATAGGCCACCATTAGCATCCCCTCAAGCGCAGGAACACTTTCCGGTTCTTGAAGCCCGTTCCATGAGGTCAAGCTACCATAAATTCCAGAGCCACCTGCACCCAGCAAGGTGATCCAACCGTAATCAAACACGATTCCCCCTGTCTCATAGGCAACTGTTCCCAAATACGATTTCGTACTCACCTGCAAACGGTACAGCGTGTCCCCCGTAGCGGATTCCGATTCGGCCGATACAATGTGATGTGAATTCTGGCCTTCTTTCAGAATATTTCTGACCTCTTCCCATGCATGGTTATCCTTATCCACCAGTTCATCAACAGTTAAAGTATGCATGTTCATTCCCCTTCCCGCATATTCCAAAATTCACTTTCAACCTACAAACTGATTTTTGAAAACCTGCGTTTGATCTAAAATCACCCACTGATTCACTTCGTCGTATCCTTTTACAATGGCCGTGACCTCATGCTTCGGATACATCCACTCGGATGGTGTCTTTTCCTCATATGTACGAGTGTCTGACAATCCGACCGCATGATGCTGGAAAATATGAATAAGCGTACCTTGTGGAAAAAACACTTCAATATAACCCTTTACCTTAGTTCCAACGGGCAGTGCATTTTTGATTTGATGCCATTCCTGGTTCAAGGTGTGAAGATAATTGGACCATACTTCTTCAAACTCTTTTTTTGTAATTTTCGTATAATAGGGCTCCGTGTCATCAATCGCTTTCTCAGCTAATAAGAAATGATACTGCTCGTGCTTGCGATTAGAGGCGATATACGTGCCGTCATCCTGGATAACAATTTGTCGATAAGCTATTCCATCCGAATCTATTTCAAAATACCAGGTTCCCATGCCTGGTTCCGGGCAATCCTTAAGATATTTCATGGGCCCCTCCTATTAAAAAATTCAATTCGTTTGTATCACTTTTTCCCGCCATAGGTTCTTGCCAAATATGCGAGATATTCCGAACGCGTCAGTCCTCCCGTTTGACGGTTGAACTCATCATACGAAATGTCTTCCGGGAATCCGAATTCGGCCAGTGCTTTTCGACGTTCATGCTGATGTAACGGATTATCCAGCGTTTTGTGCCACTCCCGCTCTTCCCAGGAGCCAAAACAGTCGGCAACGATACCTGAATAAGCACCGTTATTTGAAAATTTTCGCGAGGACTTGAACACGGTCTCCCCTTCCGGTTTGGAAACCGTGCCCGTTCCCCAGGACAGACTATATGTTTTTTCTTTTCTACTATCCGTACTACAGCCATAGCCGATGGGGAACACAATATCCTCTTCCACTAACAGCTTATGCCCTACTCGCTCATAGGCACCCCGCATAAAGGAATCATCCATAACAATCCAGGTCGTTTCGGATAATGGGGCGGATGTGATAGATTCCAAAGCTGTTGAACGGTCACGACTCGTAAACAAATATGGACGTACGAATAAAGGCATGGTCATGACACTGTTCCAAATGCTCTCCTCTGCAAACAACTGATCCTTTTGCATTTGGCGCAAATCTCCAACGACCAGCACATATCCATCTGTGAAAAGGTCTATTTCCACGCGGAAGATGTCTCCTGGGACCGTTTTATAACGCTGGTTTTTCATATGCTTCAACCGGTGCAACCTGCGATCGTAATCCTTGGGCACAAGTGACGGATATTGCTGAAGCCAATCGATGATCTCTTCTTTACTATGTAAATGCTCACATCCCGTAATAGGGAGTTTCACACCCGTTTTGCTATTCACAGCAGTAACATAACTAAGAGGACGATCCCTTCGAATGCCTGCTGAAAAGGTCACGCCTTCTGCCTTGATGCTCGAAACACTTGTGTAATTCAGCTTTTTCTCTTTGCCACGAGCCGTTTTAGGCAAAACAAATACCCGGTCACGCGTAAAAATCTCTACATCGGTTTCTCCATAAGTATCCTCAGTGGAAGAAATTCGCTTGCGAATAACGTCTCCATCCACACAAATAAAGTATCCTTCTTTAATTTCTACCACATCCCAATGCTCTTCCAGCGCCTCCAGCCCGAAGTACGGCCGTAATGCGTTCGTTAGCCAACTATTCATCTGTTCCTCCAGTTTCGAGTACATTTCAATGCACCCAGGCTCAATTTTCCCAAAGATTATAACATAACGCGGCATTTAGCTCGTTTATTCATACACTGTTCCAGCTTGGACCAACTCTTCCTGAATCCAGCTACTGCTGGTGGAAAGCTGGCGCAAGTCGGCAGAGATCTGTTTGACCTGCTCTTGCAATACGTGTGACTGATCCGTTCCTTCCAGAAAGCGACTCAAAAAATGAAGAAATACGTCTACCTTCCTAAGCAGCATCAATATAGGCACAGCATCAATCTCGGTGTGGCTTAAATGAACCTGGCGGCTGAAGCCCCGGCAAAAATCCCGAACTGCTGTCGTCTCCTCTGGTTGTCCCAAAAATCCTGATAAGATGACCGCCGGCTCCATGACCCGAACGTCTAGCGTACAAAATTCGAAATCAAGCAGTGCGGTTACTAGACTATGATCAGAATCCTTTACTAACAAATTGGAAGCGTTCAAGTCTCCATGTACAAGCTGATGCGGCAACTCTTCCAATGCATGAAGCGAATCTGTAATCTCTTCATAAGCTTCCCCTATTAATCGCAGTTCTTCATGCAAATCCTTTAGAGGCTCAGGCGGATGTAAACAAAAGCCCTGAACCGTTTCCCGGTTACACAACGGATAGGATTGCTGCAAAGCATAATACGGTCGATAGACTGGAGTCATATCAAGATTAACTGTCGCAAGCACAGCCGATAATTCCCCCGTAGTCTCGCCCAAAGAATAGGCAAAGCTTGAATCCTGCTCCAGGGGTGATATGCCTTCTATGTATTCGAACAGACACACATATTTACCGCTTTCCTTCTCCAGTTGAGCGAGCGTCTCTCCCCTGACCGTCGGAATAGGCGTGGGTGTCCTGAACGATAGTGAATGCTTACTCAGCTCCTGCAAAACTGCATGCTCAAATTCAATTTTGTCCCGATCCTTGTGTGTATCGTAGACGCGCAGCACTCCGTTTCGCCCACCACTCTTAACAAAATACGTCGTATTATTCCAACCCCCGGTTTGTTTCTGCAGCGTTCCGTTCCACTCTGGCCAGTGACGTCTTAGTATTGCCTCCAAGGATGTACCCTCCCTTATAAACACCAGCTTATGAATTTGCAGATATTATAACAAATATAGACGCCCATTAGAATTGGACGTCCTTGTATATCCTTCATTTCCTCAACTGTTTGTTTCGGATATTTTGCGGGGTGGCACCATATGCTGTTTTAAACTTTTTATAGAAAAAACTCATGCTGTTATATCCCACCTGTTTAAATATCATTTCGAACGGCAGATTGGTATTCACTACCAAAGAATAGGCTGCATTGAGTTTAATGTTGGCAATAAGCTGAGTGTAAGTAAGACCGGTTACTTTTTTTAACTTATTACTTAAATACGTGCTATTGTAATTAAAATGGTTAGATAATTGCTGTAGGCTTAAATGCTGATAGTGCTCTTCCATGTAATTCAGAATAGAGGTAATATTATTTTCCTGCTGGTTTAAGTGAATATTATGCTCGCTTTCCAATACACGGACCAATTCTCCAAATACAATTTGCAAATAAGCCTTCACCAATTCCATCGAATCCTCTTGCCTGGAATAATATTCGATTAAGATTCTACGCAATATATATTGAAGGTTCTCATTATGCTGCGACTCAAAAATAATAAAGTGATTATGGTGCTGATGCTGGAGGACAGAGTTGGCTAGAAATTCGCCAATCAGGCTTTTTTTCTTAGATAGCCGCTGCAGAAATAGGGATGAAATTGTTTCTCTTTGTAGCAAGATATTAATCAGTATATCGTCTTCTCCCAAAGGAGCGATGCTGTGAGGCACATCCTTATCCAGGACACATACTTGGCCTTCACAAAGCTGAATTTCTTTGCCTGCTATGATTTGATTGCACTTACCTGAGTAAACATAGTTTAATTCGATAAATTCATGCATGTGCTCCAGCATCGGAGCAAATCTATTGTGCTTGCTAATATAAATATCATGTTCTCCAAAGAAAAATAAAGCGGGCATACGGTATATATTCTGATTTATATCAAAAAAACGCTCATTCTCCGATTCTTTGGAGAGATCATTAATCACCTGATTGTTTTGCTGTTGTAAAAGTTCAATTTCCGTTTTGTTTCTCAGCAACTGATCCAACTCATGAAGGTTCATAAACACTGACTCCTCCTTCACTATATGATGGAAAACGGGCGGTTCTCCGCCCGTTGAAAAAATTACTATATCGGATACATCCCATTAACTGTGGACTGCCGCTTGAGTTTTGCTTCCCTTTCCTCTAATAGCGATTCCCAGACAAAGGAGTGCCGCAATCGTAAATACAATCGCAGAAACAAGGAAGGAAAATGAAGCCGTTTCATTTCCAGACAACACGCCAACTAACTTGATCACATAAGGCGAAGCAAACGCTCCCAAATTGGACCCTACCATCGCAATGGAAATGGATAAAGTCTCACTGCCTTTAGGTACGATTTTAGTTAGTATGGTAAAAATATAAGGAATAAACAGCGCAAAACTAAAGCCAATGATCAGCATGGCAACGGTAACCATGGTAACATTCTGAGCAAACCATAGTAGTACAAAACCAGTTGCTGTTAATAGACTGGAGATAAAGGGAGCGTAATTTCTAAACCATTTATAGATTCTACCAAACAGGAAGCCCGCAATCATGGTGGACAAGGAAAACAGCGTTAACGCAGTTCCTAAAAAACCAGCATTGGGCATGCTCTTTTCAGCAATCATAATGCCTGTTTTGGTATATACAATCATGATAAAAGTCATAAACAGAAAAAGTGCAGCCCCTAATCCAAGTACAGGTATGGATATTCCCCCGCTCTTGTGACCCTTTTCTGTCGAGTTCTCTACTGTAGGCTCCCCGCGCTCTGGTTCGGGAATGATCAGAAAGAATAATAGCGCAATAGGAATGGTGATTCCATAGCATAAAAAAGCGAACTGCCAGTCAATTAGGGCGAGCTGCCCTGCCACAAAGGTAGCCAAGCTGCTTCCGAGTCCTTGAACGGCGCTTTGAAAGCCTACTAATTGAGCACGTTCATCCCCTTCAAAAAAATCACTAATTAAACTGACGGCCAGTGAATTGAACATCCCGAGACCTGCACCTAGTACCAAACGCAGCGCAAGAATCCATGTAATATTCGTCGTGAACATGGGAAGTATTCCGCCGATGACTACGAGCAAAAGCCCTAGCAGGACTGTATTTTTTTTACCCAATCGAGAAGAAATCGGGCCACTCAATAGCACAAACAGCATCATCGAGAAGGATGGAATCGTGACTACGCTTTCAATCAGCGAACTGGAGACGCCTGATAATTGGTTCAGCATCATTGGTATGACAGCCGAAATGGCACTCGCTGACGTCAGGACTAAGGAAATGGATAGCAACGCCGTTTTAAACAAAACTTTGTTCTTTATATTCATTAAGCTCTCACCTCTAGTCTATGTTATTTAGCCTCTAGTTGCATCTGTACTGGAACGTATACTGTCCAGAACCGACCGTAAACGTCATTTCATGATCTCCGCTCCTTTGGAAAATCGCCTGTTTCCCTGTAGAACCTAATTTCCCAGCCAGCTCCTGTGGAACATCACCAGGCGGATACTGAATCGACGGATATTGCATAACAATGATTTGCTGTAGTGCATCCGGCTCCATAACGCCCGGAAGTGTAATCTCAGCCGTCGTATTATGTGGTACGTGAACCGTCATCTTCATTTCTTTATTCACGATTTCCCATTGGACTTCAAGCGTGCCATATGGCGTCTCCAGCTTGCCATGGGCCGAAGTAAGATTGGCAGGCGGTTTAGGAGCTAAACGTGATTTTTTATAGCCCGCTTCAAGCACATCGATTCCGGCAATATTTTGGTACATAAAGTCTCCTACTGAACCGTACGAATAGTGATTGAACGAGTTCATATCGGTGCTCCAGAACGAGCCATCCACTTTGATGCTGTCCCAATGCTCCCACATGGTCGTTGCTCCCCGTTCAACCTGATAGAGCCATGAAGGATAATCATTTTGAAATAAAATGTTATAAGCGACATCCGTATAGCCATGGTCGGATAAAACCAGACATAGATAGGGGGTGCCCACAAAGCCGGTATCCAGATGCATATCATTTTTTTCGATGAGCCGTACGAGCTCCTGGATCACTTGCGTTTTATACTTTTCTGGCACCAATCCGAAGTGCAAAGCCACAACCTGTGCAGTCTGGGTATTGGAGGTCAATTTGCCCGCGTCATCGAAGTAGCGGTTCGCAAAAGCCATTTTAATCCCCTCATGTAAGTTTTTATATGTGTTGTAATCGGTATAACGATTCAGCAGTTTGGCCGTCTGTGCCAAAATATGAGTCGAATACGCAAAATAAGCAGTGGCCACTAGCGTTCCGTCCGTCGCCCCAAAATAGCTTCCTTCCTCGCTATCCAGCGCAAGCCAGTCTCCCAGCTGCAAACCGGTATCCCAAAGACATTCTTCGTCCCCTTGGGCGCGAATATAATCCACCCATGCTTTCATACTGTCATACTGCTGCACTAAGATTTGCTTATCCCCATAGCATTGATATAGGGTCCACGGACATATAACCGCCGCGTCTCCCCATGCTGCCGTCGTTTTGTCCATATTATCGGCAAAGGTTCCTTTGAGGACATCCGGCACTACAAAAGGCACTGCCCCATTTTCCAGCTGGTTGTAAGCCAAATCCCTAAGCCACTTTCGGAAGAAGGAAGCCGCATTCATATTGAAGCTGGCAGTTCTAGCAAAAATCTGTGCATCGCCGGTCCAGCCTAATCGCTCATCACGCTGCGGACAATCGGTTGGCACATCCAGGAAGTTCCCCTTTTGCCCCCACACAATATTGTGTTGAAGTTGATTCAGCTTTGGATCAGATGTCTCAAACACCCCGATCGTCCCCATGTCCGAATGCAGAACAACACCCGTAAAATCTTCAATCGTAACGCCATCAGGAAAGCCCTCAAGCTTCACATATTGAAAGCCTTGAAAAGTGAAATGCGGCCTAAATATCTCCGTCCCCTTCCCGCTACAAATGTACGTAATCTGCTGCGCTGCATCCCGAATATTATCTCTGTAAAAGTTCCCTTGCTGATCCAGCACTTCACCATGAACCAGATTCAGAACCGTACCTTCGGGGGCTTCCACTTTAAATTCCAGCCAACCTACCATATTTTGACCCAAGTTAAGCACCAGCTCACCTTTAGGAGTTCGAATGAGTTCAACAGGCTTCAATCGGTTCATCACACGGACAGGTTCGTTCTCCTGAGCAATCAGATGACTTAACGGGAACGAGACGACCTGCATCATTTTCCGTTCGGTTAAGGAGCTATGTTCGGCTGCCTGCTGCTCAAGTCGGGCATCATAGATTTCGCCGTTATAAATATCCGACATTAAAATGGCACAGCTCGTTTCCTCCCAGGAAGAATCAGAGCAAATGACTTCAGAACGGCCATCTTCATAACTAATCTTCATTTGAAATAACAATGCATTCGTGTTCCCGTAGGTGTCCTTGCGCTTTTGCCAACCCAAATAACCGCTGTACCAGCCTTCTCCCACCGTGGCTGTGATTCGATTATGTTGTTCTCGAATGGTAGAAGTCACGTCATATGCTTGCACCTGGACACGATCGTTATAATCCGTCCATCCCGGGGTAAAGTAGGCATCGCCCACCCTTTGTCCATTGAACTCCAGTTCATACAGCCCAAGACTTGTAGCATAAATGACTGCTTTTTTCACTTTTCCCTCAACCGAAAAATATTTGGAAGCGGCAAAAGGAGCTCTTGTCTGAAACTGTTCATGGATGCTCCGCTCCTTCACTGTGATCCATTGTGCTTTCCAGTCCTGCTCATGGAGCAGCCCCATCTCCCAAAAGCCGGACTCACTCCATTCCGATTCTTCCGGTTCTGTGTCACCCGCTCCCTGAGCCCATACTTTTACCCGATAATAATATCTTTGTCCTGATTCCAGCGGGGGGCCTTCATAGGGAAACAAAATGGATTGATCCGAATAGGTAAAATGATTCCAAATCAGCGGTTCAAAAGTGGGATGAACGGATACTTGCAATTGGAAACGTTTTTGAGAAACATACATTTTTTCAGATTCGATCTGCCAACTTAACCGCGGTTTTAGACAACCCAATCCAATCGGATTATTTAAATGCTCGCATCTAAGCGCTTTCACTTTTAGCATTCTTATGTCCTCCCTGAGGTCTTCTTTTGTATTTCTATATTCAAATTAAAACGCTTCCATTGATTGTGCGCAATGTTGTATCCCTGCATGTTATATGCTTGATTTACAGGTGTTGAAATTCCACCCCTTATATTGAATCTTAAAATGGATTTATTGGAAAAATATGTGCGTTTGCAGAGCAGCTACACTTAAAAAAAGCCCGAATCCGTTAGAGAAGGATTCAGGCTTGATTCTTGCTAGAAGGTCTATCTATTCTTTTTCAGTTGGCTTATGCTCGTCCGGCTATCGCTTGTTCCGGCGTGGAAGCTGGATACAAGTGACAGGCTACCTGCCGCCCTGGTGCAGCTTCGGCAAAGATGGGCTGTACTTTGCTGCATATCTCCATGGCTGCCGGGCAGCGATTATGAAATGCACAACCACTTGGCGGATTTTCTGGACTGGGCACATCCCCTTTAAGTACAATCCGATCACGCTCCGCTTCCGGATCAGCTACAGGTACCGCAGACATTAGCGCCTTTGTATACGGATGCAGCGGCTCTTTGAACACTTCTTGGGTCGGTGCGAGTTCGACCAGCTTGCCCAGGTACATCACACCCACGCGGTCGCTGATAAATTTGACGACCGACAGATCATGGGAAATGAACATATACGTCAGGTCATATTGTTTTTGCAGGTCCTTCATCAGATTGAGCACTTGCGCCTGAATCGACACATCGAGGGCCGAGACTGGCTCGTCACACACGATAAATTTGGGATGAAGCGCCAGTGCCCGTGCGATCCCGATCCGCTGGCGTTGACCACCCGAGAACTCATGCGGATAACGATGTGCATGATAAGGAGACAATCCGACCACTTCGAGCAGCTCTTCCACCCGCTCTTTGAGCTGCGTTTTGCTTAGCTTTTCATGCGTGATGAGCGGTTCTTCCAGCACCTGCTGTACTGTCCATCTGGGATCAAGCGAAGCAAACGGATCTTGAAACACCATCTGCATATCCGTTCTGAATTTGCGCAGCTGCTCTGTGTTTAGCTTACGTATATCCGTGCCGTTAAACAGAATCTCTCCATCCGTCGGTTCGATCAATCTGAGAATTGCCCGTCCAGTTGTGGATTTGCCGCAGCCGGATTCTCCCACGATTGCCAGGGTTTCACCCTGCTGTACAGTCAGGTTAATACCATCCACCGCTTTGACTGCTCCCACTTGTTTGGAAAAAAGTCCTTTTTTGATCGGGTAGTGTTTTTTCAAATTACGTATTTCAAGCAGTGTACTCATGATATCCCTCCTGCTGTAGCAAGCAGCGGCTTTTGTGTCCGGGTTCCACTTCTGTAAGCTCCGGGGCCTCTGCACGGCAAATTTCCTTGGCAAACTGACAACGTGGTGCAAAGCGGCAGCCATGTGGCATATCAAGTGGGTTGGGAACCTGGCCCGGAATAGAAGCCAGACGCTCCTGATCACTGTTTAATTGTGGCAGTGAAGCTAGCAAACTTTGTGTATACGGATGCTTGGGCTCTTTAAAAAGCGTTTTTACATCGGTTTCTTCTACCACTTGTCCGGCGTACATAATCACGACCCGATCGCACATTTCAGCAACGACACCCAGGTCATGAGTAATCATCAGAATGGAAGTTCCTTCGGACTTCTGCAGCTCACGCATCAAGTCAAGAATCTGTGCTTGAATGGTTACATCTAGTGCCGTTGTCGGTTCATCGGCGATCAGCAGCTTCGGATTGCACACCATCGCCATCGCAATCATCACCCGTTGGCGCATCCCGCCCGAGAGTTCATGCGGATAAGAAGCGGCTACTTTTTCTGGACGTGGAATTCCCACTTTCGTTAGCATGTCCACAGCCATGTCTTTCGCTTTGTGTTTGCTTACACCGTGGTGGTATCGGGCAGACTCCGCAATTTGCTTGCCGATTTTGAACACAGGATTTAGCGAAGTCATCGGCTCCTGAAAAATCATGGCCATCTCGTTGCCACGAATCGAGCGCATTTTCCGCTCCGAAAAATCCAGCATGTTTTCACCGTTAAACCGTACTTCACCAGCGGCTACTTTCCCAAGTCCCTTGGGGAGGAGCTGCATAATGGAAAGGGAGGTAATGCTCTTGCCGCACCCGGATTCGCCAACGATTCCGAGTGTTTCGCCTTTGCCAACCGATAGATCGACGCCGTCCACAGCCCGGATGGTGCCAGCCGCAGTCTTGAACTCCGTCCGGAGGTTGGTTACTTCAAGCAGTTGTGCCATGCCCTCTTCCTCCTCCTTGTCCATCATTGAACCTTCATGTTCTTTTTAACTTAGGGAATAAAGCTTATTCAGACTTGCCCATCGTTTGTAGATGCTTCATAGTACCGTACAGTTTAGTAATATGTTGAAACTCCTTTTCCGAATGAAAAGAGCATTGCCCACGTCCATAAGCTTTGGCTGTTTCTACAGCCAATTTAGCCGCCAGC
Organism: Paenibacillus sp. FSL P2-0322; assembly: GCF_037975315.1. Taxonomy (NCBI): domain Bacteria; kingdom Bacillati; phylum Bacillota; class Bacilli; order Caryophanales; family Paenibacillaceae; genus Paenibacillus; species Paenibacillus sp. FSL P2-0322. The sequence goes on from NZ_CP150243.1 coordinate 4,282,313, forward strand.
GCAATATCGCTTTCGTGGCTGGCCCCCGTTGCACTGCCTGGGACAGGAGCAGCGGCCGTGATGGCTACACCAACCACTGGAGCGGAAGTTGCCACCGCTGGTTGCAAAATGCTGTTGATGTGATACAGGTCGTTACCATAAGGTGTGATGTCCTGCGTAGTTACAGCAAACGTGACACACGGTTCGCCAGTAACGGTCTGAACAATATCGACGAGGTCTTCACTAATTCGTAGCACATAGCCTTGACGTACCGTCGGGGAAATGGCAATACCTTTATGGTTAATGACCCGATTCCCTTTGGTCGTATCAATGGATAGGATCGCTTCCATTTCGGGCGTCACTTCATATTTGTTCATCGTCAAAATATCTACGGGTGAATCCATAAATGGAACCGGATCATGGGGCTGAGTGGGTGCATCTGGACAAATATGTGTACAGATGATCACATCTCCGTCAAGCACATCTCCTTTGGACTGCATGCTCAGAAGTTTAGCCGCCGCCGAAATTGCCGCTGCCGCACCGTCACCATCGGATACAAATCCGATCATTTCCGGTCGTGCTCCAAGTCCACCAAGTCGCCCTACTACACCCAAGGTTGGAGAATCGCCCCCCTGAATGCGACCCGTTTTACCGGCAATGACAATTTTAATAAAATCCGTAGAGCCCTTTTCACCTTTCACGGTGGAGACCGTAATCTCCGCTTGACCCAGTTGTTCCAAATAAGCTTTGACTTCTGCCCCGCTGGCAAACGGACTATCCAAAAGGTCATAGACTTCAAAAACTTGTTTCATCATACGGCAGATCCCCTTATGCTTCTTTTTGTGTTGTTTTCAGATATTTAAGCGCCGTCAAGGCGTATACTTTCGCAGATTGAATGATCTGCCATACCGGAGCTTTTTCATTAAAATTGTGAATGGTCGACAGTTCGGCAGGACCGTATTGCAATACCGGGATATTGTATTTGCGGAATGCACGTGCGTCGCTGGTTGCCCATTGCAGTACGCCATAGGCCTCTTTACCGCTGACCTCAGCGATAGATTCCACAAGCTCCTGTACAATCGGCTCGGTTGGAGGGGTCCAGTTGGCATTACCATAAAATCCGAATTGTTTGGGTTCCGCGTCAATGCCTACACTTGCAAGCAATTCTTTGGCTTTGGCCAGTACATCGCGGTGGTCTACGCCAAATGGAACACGGGAATCCACTTGCACTGTGCAACGGTCTGCAACCACATTGACTTTGGTGCCTCCCTGAATCGTACCAATGTTCACTGTTACATGATCAAACGCTTGTCCATAGCTTGGGTTCTCCCGTTCACTTGCATAACGCTTGGAAATTTCAATGATCTCTTTGACTTCTTCCGGGATGTCCGGCTTGATGTCCCACAGTTGTTGCAGCGCTTCAATTCCTTTTGCTGCCTTCAAAATAGCACTTTCACCTGCTATCGGCTGCAAACTGCCATGACCCGGTGTGCCTTCAACGGTAAATTCAAACCAGCAGCTTCCTTTTTGCCCGATGGTCGGGTTTTGCGGGCCTGAAGGCTCTGCGATCACAGCAGCTGTTCCTTCAATCAGCTTTCTTTCCAGCACCCAAGGTACTCCAAGATGTCCCCCGGTTTCCTCGTCTGGAACTACAAGCAACGACAACGCACCTTCGAGTGGTACGCCTAGTTTGGAGAACAGCGCAACGGTAAATATTAATCCGCCCAGTCCTGCTTTCATGTCCGAAGCACCGCGACCCAGGAGATAGCCATCACGTATCTCACCACAAAACGGATCAAAATCCCAACGAGTACGATCCCCTGCCGGCACAACGTCTGTATGCCCACAGAAAATCAGTTTTTTTCCGTCCGCCGTTTCAGCGCCATAATCAGAAATGAGATTCCACATATTCGGCCCGGATTCATGCACCGTTGTTTCTATACCTGCTTCTTTAAGATAGTCCATAATGAACTGACTAATTTCGCGTGAATCACCTGGAGGATTTTCCGAAGGAAACTGAATCAACCGCGAGCATAGCTCAAGCAATTCGTCCTGCCGTTCATCTATTTCATCAAGAACCAACGTTTTCCAATCTGTCATTTCCATTCAGTCCCTTCACGTTTTTCATTTAGCCAACTAAATTTTTTACGATCCATCGGGATCAGCTTCATACTTCAGGTGTAAAATGATAGCCTTCGGCTGTAAAAACCGAAGGCATAAGGTAAGATCACAACTTACTCTTTATTCAATGAATAGAATCGGATAACCTCATCTGGGTAGTAAACATATCCAGTGACGTCTTTGCTCATGCCAACAACCCGATTGTATTCATACAGGTACGCCCATGGCGAATCTTGATTTATAAGCTCTTGTGCTTTGCCATACAGCTCTTTACGTTTATTTTCATCTTGCTCTTTGCCTGCTTGTTCCCAAAGCTTATCCACTTCTGCATTAGCATAATGCATATAATTCGAAGAACCGCCGCTGTACATCAGGAACCCGAGATGGTAACCAGGGTCGTTGACGAAGGAAGTCCATTTGGAAATGTATGCTGTCAGGTTGCCTTCTCGTTGCTGTTCAAGGAACTGTGCACGGGCAACATTGACAACATTCATCTTTACGCCAATCTTGGCAAGTTCAGCTTGAATCAATACAGCATCATCTGCCCAGTCCTGGAAGCCGGAACCCAGTGTCAAATCAAAATTAAACCCATTAGAATAACCCGCTTCTGTAAGCAGCTGTTTTGCTTTGTCCAGGTCGTGCTTGTAGCTGTAACCCGCATCGGTGTAGCCAGGCGTGTTACTCGCTACAGAACTCTTCATTTGCTTTGCTTGACCGTACATGACATCGTCGATTAATTGGTCGTAAGGAATAGCATAAGCAATGGCTTGACGCACTTTTGGATCATTAAAAGGTTTGACTTTGTTATTCATGGCGAAATACAGAATCCGGTTACTTGCATTGGATTGAACCTTCAGATCAGCGTTGGTTTCCAGCTTCGAAACGTCCTTTGCAGGAATTTCAATCGCCATGTCCACATCGCCTTTATCCAGCAGAAGTACACGGTTGGAAGCTTCCTTGGTAAACTTCATCGTTACTTTGCTCAGATTTGGCGCTCCTTGCCAGTAGCTGGCATTAGCATTAAAGACAGCTTCTGTCGCAGGGTCCCATTTTTCAAGCTTGAACGGACCTGAACCTGCCGCATGTGTTTTCAAATAGTCGCCATCGCCATTTTCTTTGACAAGCACATCATCCACAATAGAAAAGTTGTACAATGACAGGATTTGCAGAAACATATGATTGGGTTGGGACAATGTAACGACAACGGTGTGCTCATCAGGCGCTGTAGCGGTTTTAATGGAGCTCATACCATACAGGAAGCTACCGGAATCGGAATTTTTAAGCCGCTCAAAGGAATACAACACAGAATTGGCGGTCAGCGGGTTGCCGCTTTGGAATTTAACGTCTTTACGCAGATGGAGCGTATAAGTCATGTTATCAGCGGACACATCCCATTTTTCAGCCAACATGGGCTTAATTGCTTCCGTATCTGCCACTTCACCGCTATCCGTAGACTTTTTGCCGTAGGTCACAAGCTGATCATAGAGCGCAAGCACAAGGGTGTCCGAGGTAAGATCACTTGCTTCAGCAGGGTCCATGGTTGACCCTCCCTCCGAGTAAGCAAGTGTAATCGTCTTTGGTGGGGATGGGGCATCTGCGCCTTTCTCTCCAGATGAAGCGGACGGGCTGTTAGCATTGCTCGCACAGCCTGCCGTCCATAGCAACGTAGACAAGACGACAATTAGAGAAAGACTTTTTTTCAACATGGCTTACGTTCTCCCCTTTAATGATCTATTTATTTTTATTTGCTAGAGCGCAGTCTAGGATCAAGAACATCCCGCAAACCGTCTCCAAGCAAATTGAAGCCCAAAATAGCTGTCGCAATTCCAAGACCCGGGAAGGTTACAATCCACCACTCACCGGAAATGATATACGCTCGCCCTTCTGAAATCATTGCACCCCATTCAGCAATCGGGGGTTTCACACCGAGCCCCAGGAAGCTGAGACTGGCTGAGGTGAGGATGGCAAAGCCCATTCCAAGCGTTGCATTCACAAGCAGTGGGGCAAGTGCATTAGGCAAGATGTGGCGAAACAGGATCGTTCCGTTCGTTACACCAATTGCCCGGCTGGCCTCAACAAACTCCTTTTCCCGGAGAGAGATGGTTTGTCCGTGAATCAGTCTGGCGAATTCGGGTATGCCTACAATGCCCACGGCGATGAGTGCACTCATCAGTCCTGGTCCCATCGCTGCAGCAATGGCCATGGCGAGTACCAGCGACGGGAAAGCCAACAGAATATCCATACAGCGCATAATAATGCTGCCCATTCGACCGCCATAGAAACCTGCGATGGCTCCAAGCGGTACGCCGATGATAAATGAGATCGACACGGCAATCATCCCGGTCCATATGCTGATTCTGGCTCCGTAAATGACACGGCTGAGAATGTCACGTCCGTAATTATCGGTCCCAAACCAATGTTCTGCACTTGGCGGCAGCAGCTTGTTCGCCGGGTCGGTTACATAAGGATCATGTGGAACGATCCATGATGAGAGGATGGCAATGAGCGTCCAGCCAACGATAAAGATGAATCCGATTAAAGCGAGTTTATTGCCAAACAGTAATCGCCAAAAGGTCTTGCGTTTCGGTATAGCGGTTGCATTGGGCTGAGGTACAGCCGCTTTTGCCACCAAATCACTTGCAGTGCTCATCCGAGTACCTCCCCCTACTTTTGTGCTTCGTTCATTATTCGTACCGGATACGTGGATCAATCAATCCGTAAACCAAGTCGACTCCAAGATTGATAAAGCTGTAAATCAGCGCACTTACGAGGGTAAATGCTTGAATCGGTGCGTAGTCAGCCGCCAAAATGGAGTCCGTCACATAGCTGCCCACTCCTGGCCAGGTAAAAATGGTTTCGGTAATAACCGCTCCACCAATCAGGTAACCGACCTGCAAACCAAGTACGGTAAGTGTTGGAATAAAGGCGTTAATGAGTGCGTGCTTATAAATAACAATTCCTTCGCGCAGACCTTTGGCTCTGGCTGTGCGAACAAAATCCTGACCGATCACTTCCAGCATGCTGGAACGCATCATCCGTGCCACAATCGCCATAGTGCCTGTACTGAGACAGACTGCTGGCAGAACCAAATGGGATAAACTGCTTTTTAAAGCTACAAAATCACCGGTCATCAAACTATCGAGTACATAAAGTCCCGTAACGTGCGTCGGCGGATTGATGTCACCGCTAATTCGACCCATGGGCGCAGGAGCGATGCCCCATTTAGCATAGAAGATATAAATGAATAACAGGCCAATCCAGAAAATGGGCATACATGCACCGATCAAGGAAAACACACGTGAAATGTGATCCACAATCGATTCTTTACGGGTTGCTGCCAGGATGCCGATTGGGATTGCCACCAGAATCGCAATAACCAAGCTTGCCAGCGCCAACTCGATGGTTGCTGGAAACCGGGTAGCAAAGTCGCTTGCCACTGACTGTCCGGTGTGATAAGCCTGACCCAGATCACCTTGGAACAATCCAACTACATAATGAAAAAATTGAATGTACTTCGGTTGATCCAGTCCCATGCTGCTTCGAATATTTTCAATCGTCTCGGGTGTAGCCTGTTCCCCCGCAAGCATCACGGCAGGATCACCCGGAAGCACTCTTGAGATCATGAATGTAATGACGACAATACCAAGCAGTGCCGGAATCATTTGTATCAATCTACGTAGTGTGTATACGGCCACAGCCTGTCCCTCCTTATCCGTAATTCCTCGTGTCTTTGTCACCTTTCTTTTCATCACTTGTTATTTTTATTCATTGTACTAAGGAACAAGAACGGTTTCCACGTCCTGAATAACTAAAAATAATGACGAATTTTGTCGTTTGCGCACTAAAGTTACTCACCATGTTATTTAAATGTCGTGTTTTATTCGAATATAGAAATCAAAATCAGCATGATGCCAAAAAAAGCGGTCCCCTTTCAAAAGGAAATCGCTTGTTTTTTATATATAGATTGTAGTATTAGGCCGATCAGGAAAGGAGAAATAATCGCGAGCACTGCAAAGAACGAGGTGTTCGACTCAGCAGCTTGCTGTCCGGTCGCACCTTGAAGCGAGGGGGAGCGAAAATACGTATTGCTTTGTCTTTCTCTATAGATTTCCAGTCACGATAATACCATTTGCTTTCTTCAGGTGTGCTCTGACCCAAGCTATAAAGGAATCGATAAATATGCGCAATTCCGGCTCCTTGGCAGGCCAAGCATCCAATTCTGTTAATATCTCATGCCATATCGACTCCGGAATCGGATTATCCCAACAGGGATCAAAAGCCTCATACGTTTCCCCCGTATCAGGATCGTCAAGTGGATATTTGGACTTTAACGCAGACAACACGATATCAAAGTCATCTGCGTAGATAAAGATTATCTCCTCCAGCTTTGGTTCATCCGTATCCCCATAACGCAGCGGTTCAAAAGTATATCCAATATTGGCTCGTGGACCACTATAGCGATAGATTAGTGTCTGAATCTCTTTTTTGTCCTTCTTACTCAATCTCACCACTCCTTTCTTCGGCTATAACTCGAACCAATCCGCAGCGCATTTCTCTTCTTCCAGCACCCTGCACATTCCTTCCCTCCACTTCACCGCATCTTCGCCACCAATATGAAATAGACAATAGATATAAGGTTCACCATCTTTTAACCCTTCAATATTCCTTGCCTCTTCCACAGACACCTGGAACGCCTCAGGCCAATCGGGATCATTTTGAAGCAGGACAAAGCCATCCTCATCCCTTTGCATCCGATATCCGTCAATCCTAGGCAATGCTTCAGCTAAACGATCCATTAGCACTTGAATATCCTTAACATCTGCGACTTTAATTCCATACTCCCAACCCATCTGCATCCCTCCAATTTTATGAACTCCTCCTTAACTAGCCCCCCCTAAATCGGATTTCACCTTCTCATTCACCTCAGGAGTTCAGTCGTAGTCCGCATATAAGAGGTACTTTTTTGTTTAAAGCCACCCACTTTTGCTGGATTTCCATGAGCCTCCCACTTTCCTTCTGCTTTCCCTGAATTTTCTTAAAAATTATTATAATAGATATCTAAACTATGTAGTTTATGAATTAGCAAATTGAGACCTTTTGACTATCATTCAAACCAGCAAACAAAATAGGCTTCTCGTGAATATAGCACGGAAGCCTATGGGTTCATCAAACAATTCTTTTATTTATTTGGTCCTCTGAGATACCAGCTCACTATTCCCTTTTCTCTTTCTTACCCCCAACATAATGATGGCCATAACAGCTACTAGAGCTGCTATAAGAGCAAAAGGAATATATTTGTCCACCCGATATAGCGTCGTTGTCAAAATAGGAGCAATAATTGCAGAAATCCCTTGGACAGTGGCCACCAGACCAGCGGCTCCCCCTTGCTGTTCTTTACTAACAGAAAGAGAAGCCCCAGCCATAAATCCAGGCATAAGCAAGCCTGTACCTATACCAAACATAAAGAACGCTAAATAGTAAACAACCATGCTGGCTGACATGAGGAATATCAGCATACCGGCAATAAGGAACAGAGAACCGAGCAAAATCATCGGCTTGGGTTGCCATTTAAGCCATTTCATCTGAACGATCTGTACAATCAACATGGCTGCACCGGAAAACATAAGTCCAAAGGAAACCACTCTTGCTGTTTCTTCGGATGAAAGGCCTAGTTGATCTTGAAAATAAAATCCGCCTATAACCTGGATGGTCACAATACTAATCATCGTAACCAAACCTGCAAACAAATACATTCGTAGACCGGGTTGAAACGGGTTAATCCGAGCTGGCTTTTGCTGAATAACGGGCTTGGCAGACGGAATTGCCAGCAAGGCCACTACAAATGCTACAGCCGCAATCACGATCCCAAAATATAGAGGCCACAGCAAGCCTATTAAAGTAAAGGCACCTGCAATAGCAGGCCCAAATACTAATCCAAGTCCATTGGCTGCGCTAATGATCGCCATCCCACTGCCTCGATCTTCTCCCTCGGTCACATCTCCCATATAAGCTTGGGAGGATGACAATACCGCCGGGATAAACCCGCCGATCAAACCGCGTGTAACAATTAACAGGACTAACAGCAGCCCCCCGCTGAGCCAACCTTTTAATCCTACAAAAAGAGTAAGCGTAAACAGCAAGCAGCTTACACACATCCCTATGAATCCAAGCAGAATCACAGGCTTGCGTCCCTTTGCATCACTCAGATTTCCCCATATTGGGGCCATTAAGGCCATCGTTATGGAGCCAAGCGATATAATTAACCCAGAATGACTTTCTCTTAATCCCAACTCACGAATAAGGGGCGGCATAATTGGAGCAATGAGCATGAGCCCAAGCATAGCCACAAATACACTGAAAAAGATGCTCCCTTTTATTCTGTTCATCCTCGCACACTCCTCTGTTATAGATTCTCTCTATGCAGAAGTATACGAGTCACAGCACCACTCTACTGCCTATATACGGATTATTCTACGGTTAAACGGATTTTATTTTAAAATACCTTCTTTAAGGATGATGGCTTCACTCCGTATTCCCGGAAAAATTGCTCTGAAAATGCACTCACATTGCTATATCCTACAGCCATCGCAGCTTCAGTCACATTGCTTTCTTGGCTTCGGAGCAGCTTCATCGCATAATCAAGACGAATTTGGCGCAAATATTCAAATACAGTAGTTCCAAAGCAGGCTTTGAATCCTTTTTTTAATTTAAAATCGTTTAATCCAACCTTTTTGGATAATGTGATCAGTGAGGGTGGATCAATCATGCTGAACTCAAGTATCTCCCGAGCCATATGCAGCTTTCTAACATCTTCTTTAGACAAACCTTCGGGCATAGGTGTTAAATCAAATAATTGAATCATAAATCGATTTAAAATCTCAAGTGCTGCTGCTTCCATTAACAAAGGCGATTTATGCACACTTTTCAAGTCTTTGATCAAATGTTCAATCATCACTATACTTCTGTGATCCAGTTCAAAACTAAAGTGATGGAATGCAGCTCCATTAAGAATTTGATTAAATTCAATAGCTACCTGCCGACGAGCCGCTAACTGTGAAGCCGCATAATTAAACAACGAAATCGGAATGCCAAGTGCAAATGATTTGTATTGTTCGTTAACCGGAGGATGAAAGCAAGCTTTAAAATCCTGTAAAAAAATAAGTGCCCCCTGTCCCATCGGGAGTGTATAATCCAACCCAGCCACATTCACATGACGTTGACCCGAAAGCGCAAATTGGAGCTCAATCATTTGTCCACTGGAAGCAAAGTTGGTCGGATACGGCTCGTGATATTGAATATGCGAATACACGATCTCAATTCCACTATAAGTTGTAACTCGGTAGATATGTCCATGGCCCGCTTCCGGTAAAATCATATACGTATGCTCGTTCTGTTGTCTGAACGGGGTCTTTTCCAAATAATGCTGATATATTAATGATAACGAATTTGAATTCACAAGCGTCCACCTCAAATGTTTTCATTCATCCTGATCCTTCGAATGAGAATCGTTATCAATAATAGTAGCTGAATTTGAATGGTTTGACCAGACCTATTGGAGTGAGCTGTGGAGACATTCCGGGGCTTTTATAATAAAAAGCCCGCCGTAAGAGGCAGGCTCGGCTAATTAGCTCTAAGGCGTGTCAGCTCTTAATTCCCTTTATTAAGACTTTATCTAACTCTTTACAAGATTTGCTGAATGAGTGACCCGATTTCTCCCGCCACTTTTGGAAGCATACAGAGCCAAATCCGCTTGATGAACAATCGTTTGTTCCGTATCCTCTTGCGTCACCGTTGCCACACCAATACTCACAGTAATAGCATATTCTCCCCAATCCATCGAGGCCGTCGTGGAGCGGTATCTTTCCGCTGTAAGAATAGCTTCTTCTTGATCGTTGCCCGGAAGAATAATTACGAACTCCTCGCCGCCATACCGAGCGACAATGTCCCTATCCCGTGACATGGATTGCAGTAATTCTGCCAGATTCGTAAGCACTAGGTCGCCCACTGGATGACCATAAGTATCGTTAATACTTTTGAAACGATCAATATCAATGATAAGCAGCGAAAAAGATATTCCACTCTCACGAAAGGACGCGAGGCTAGCTAGTAATTGATCTTGGAAATACCTTCTATTTTTAAGACCGGTTAACGGGTCCGTTGATGCCATCGTTTCAAGCTGGAGATTAATCCTTTCTAGCTCCTGCTGTTTGATTTCATATTCTTCGTGCAACCGTTCAAGCTTCTGGTTCGCTTCATTCGTAGCCTGATATAATTCCTGAAGCTTGGTTTTGGTCTGCAGAATATCTCTCTCATGTTCAATTCGCTTACGCATCATAAGCACTACACAATCAATAACAGTTTCTCCGTTGCGTTCCTGGCGCACCCCGTTTAGAAGTACAGGCACATCCTGTCGATCACTTGTCCGAAACGAAAAGTACATCTCATCGACATGCCCGTACAACTGAATATAGGGATAAAAATAAGTATGAAAAAATAGCTTGTTGGTAACAGACATTGTGGATTCAATCGGCCGTCCGAGCAATTCATTACGGTCATAAAGTAGCATATCCAATAAAGTTTGGTTTACCGATTGAATGAAGCCAGAATCCGAGATTGAGAAATATCCACAGGGAGCTTTATCTAATTGAATATCCATTTCATGACTGCCTTTCTCCTGATATTACACACTGGCTAAATACTCTTTAATCAGATCGCTTGTTTCTCCAGGTTGACTTAAGTGAGGATAATGCCCCTTTGCCCTCATCTGTTGAAGCCTGCTGTTTTTAAGATGAGTATGTAAATAATTCCCTACTTCAATCGGAGCAATGCTATCGTCCGAGCACTGGAGAATCAGTGTAGGAATCGAAGCATGCTGGAGATCGACACGGCAATCCGAAAAAAAAGTCACTTCCGCAAATTGTCGTGCAATATGAGGGTCTCTTGAGCAAAAGGTTTTCTCCAACTCTTCGGTTAATTCCTGTCGTTCAGGATTCTGCATAACAATGGGTGCCAGGTAACTAGCCCAGCCAATGAAGTTCATTTGCATCATATCAAGCAATTCATCGATGTCACTCTTATCGAAGCCTCCATAATAATAGGGGAGGTCATTCACATAACGAGGAGAGGGACCGAGCATGACGATGCGCTCAAAATATTGGGGATTGCGGATAGAAGCAAGCATTCCGATCATACTACTAACAGAGTGTCCGACGAATATGACATTTCTTAATTCTAGCGCTTCCATAATATCTAGCACATCTTGGGCATACCCTTGTAAGTCGCTGTATTTTTCTGAATCATAGTACTTAATTTGAGATTCTCCGGAACCTACGTAATCAAATAAGACGATTTGGTAGTTGTCGATAAAGCTAGGGACGATATAACGCCACATATCCTGATCGCATCCAAAGCCATGAGCAAATACGATCGTTTGGCTGCCTGAGCCCAGCACTTTTACATTATTACGTACGAGGATGTCAACGGTCATTATAAATCACCTCTCTGAGGTAGTATCTGTTCTATCAGCTTCTTTTCATTATTATATCGGAAAAGATTTGATTATGGATAATGAATCTCATTCAGAAATACATGTACCCAATATTCTTCTAGTTCGGAGTAACTCTGTTCATTTAACTCATTCAAATTCATATCTGTATCCTCTCCGCGGCATTTATTCATCTAAATGAAAATATTTTTTTATAGGCAAGGGCATCGCAGAGAATATTAATTCGCCTAATTGCTCTGGAGATTCCTTCATGCCGTTCTCAAGCCAGTCCTTAGTCACATTCACTCCTCCATAAGCGTTAAATCTTATAGCAAAAAGGATGTCGGGAGGCAACGAAGTCCTATTTGTTTTCTTAAGAATATAATTGGTGTGGCATTCAACCGTATAGTTAAAGATATTATTATAAAAAGACAAGTGCGTATTGTCATCAAAAGCCTTTTTAAAATAGATGTAATCCACTTTAATAAACTCAACAATTCTCCCGGCAACACGTCCCCAAGGCTCTTTTTCTATATATTGTTCAATAATTTTATCTGCCTTATCACTATATATCCATGAGATCAGGTCATATTTACTGGAAAAATGATAATAAAACATCTGTCTGCTAACCTGACAATTGTCAGTAATATCCGTTACGGTGATGGACTGGATTGGATGTATTTTGGCTAAGTCTATCAAAGATTCAGCAAGAAGTTCCTTAGGAGTTGTTTTTCGAATCATGTTAGCCCTCACAAAATTTTATTTTACATTTGTACACTATGAAGCATTTGTCTACATTTTTAACACTCTTAAAAATCAGTCTATTATTATTTAATTGCCTATATTTTATACTAATGATGTAAATAGAAGCTGGACAGCCATCTACCAAATGAAAAGGTAATGGTTCAAAATCTTTTTTATAAAGGAGAATAACAGCATGAATCCCAAAAAGATTAAAAATGTAACTATTAATGCTTCATTCAACAGCGAGAATGAAGTTGCTAAAAAGAACATGGATGTCATTGTAGACTTTTTTTCTTTATATTTAGGAGATACGGACAAATTTTATTCTTTGTGGGTTGAAGATAATCCGGCTGTAATTACCCCATTTACCACTGATGATGTGGCAGTTTTGCACAATTCTGTTCAAGAAGGCTGGGATGCTGTAAAAGGCTTCTTTAATCCCATTTTTAATGATATGAAAGGGACATTTGAATGGACCATCGATGAGTTTATAGTCGGAGAAAATCCTAACACGATTGTGACAAAAACACGCAGCCATATTGATATCACAGCGAATGGACCATGGGGAGAAAATAAAAAAATAAAATACAACGGGATCTATGTCCAGATCTTTAAATTTGAAAACAATAAAATCAAATCTTTCGAAGAGTATTATGATACTGCACTGTTAAACCAACAATACTCGTAAATATTTACTATTAGAAAAAGTCTCGGCCTGTAATCTACATTTCCATACGGAATGTACAATTCACAGACCGAGACTTTTTTTCATTCTTTATTCTGCTTCAACATCATCCGTGATTTTTTCTACTAACCCTCTCAAGCCGTGGTTGGTTACATTTAATTGATCAATAATATTCATAAATTCCGTAACAAGCTTGGCTTGCTCTTGGGAGGATACCGCAATCTGTGTGATTTCTTGTTCCATGTTATAAACCGATTGTCTGACGGCTTGCAAGGACTGCTCAATCCGTCCGGTTGCTTCCTTGGTGCCCGTAGACATTTTTCGGATTTCTGTAGCCACAACCCCAAAACCAGCTCCTGCCTCACCCACTCGGGCTGCTTCAATTGCTGCATTTAATCCAAGCAAGTTCGTCTGCTCTGAAATTTCCTTAATGTAGCCGGCCACCTCAGTCACGTTACCGGAGTCCTCAACCGCCTGTTTAGTATTGCTTAGAATTTCTTCGGCTGTCGCACTAAGCTCCTCCGAATGGGCCGCCACATGCTGAATCCCTTCAACTAGCTTGCTTGTAACATCCTCGGCTTGAGTCATCAACTTCTTCAGTTGATCTTGATTATCCATACTATAGGTGATACACATTACGGCCTCGATCTCATTCTGTTCATTCTTAATCGGATGAAAGTAAGAATCAGCAGCGATGCCGAAAACTTCAGCAGCGTAACGCTCTCTGGTCTTTTCACCGCCTACTAGCATTTTGAAGTCTCTGTGTACATCAGGAAGAGGATCGCCTGCTTTGAAGTCATAAACTAAGCTTTTACCCGACTGAAAGAACAGAAATTTTTCCCTGTCCATTACGGAAATTGAAACATCTTGTCGTGCAGCTTCTTTGATAAATGGCATGGCGGTCAAAACAGCTTCTACTTGATTCATAATATGTATCCACTTCCTTATATTTTGATATAAGTCCTATCTTCTTTTTCGACATTTTCATCCCATGTGTTTAGTGAATTTTAAAATACATGGATGATGTTGAGCCCCTACCTATAAACAATCTCCGTAGTTTCCTGAAGGGAATCCATTTTTACGGCCGGGATGCATATCCATTTAAGGTATTGTTTTCATTTCATAATAAATACAAGCAGCGCGTACCGATTAAAATTGGCACGCGCTGACGGTATGACTTTTATGAAACAGGCGCTAAGATTTAATCCAACTGCTCTCCATTGGTTTCAATCACATTCTTATACCAATAGAAGCTCTTCTTTCTGGATCTGGCAAGTGTCCCTTTGCCTTCATTATCCTTATCTACGTATATAAACCCATAACGCTTTTTCATTTCACCGGTTCCCGCACTTACCAGATCAATACATCCCCAAGGCGTATACCCTATTAAGTCTACTCCATCAGCAATCGCTTCTTTCATTTGCTCAATGTGTTGCTTTAGATAATCAATTCGATAATCATCGTGAATGGAGCCGTCTTCTTCTACTGAATCTACGGCGCCAAGGCCATTTTCAACAACCATTAACGGGATTTCATATCGGTTGTAAATGTTATTGAGGGACCATCTCAACCCCTGTGGATCGATCTGCCAATCCCAGGCACTTGCTTTCAAATGAGGATTCTTTAAGCCCATAGATAAATTTCCTCCCACCTTCTCCTGGTTGGGATCGGCACTGACACAAGTAGAGGAATAATAGCTGAAGGTATAGAAATCTACGCAGCCTTCCTTTAAGATGTCCTCATCCTCTTCTTGCATTTTGATCTGAATGTTATGATCTCTAAAATAGCGTTTGGCAAATCCCGGATAAGCGCCTCTTACTTGAACATCTGAGCATAAGAAATTACTTAAGTTATCCTTTTGTTGAGCTAGCAGAATATCATCAGGATGGCATGTAAGTGGGTAGGAACACATATAAGCAATCATACAACCGATTTTAAAGTCCTTATTGATTTCATGACCCAGCTTTACAGCCTTTGCACTGGCAATAAATTGATGATGCAACGCCTGATACAAAACCTGCTCATCCTTCACTGTAGCATGGGCAAGCTCTCCATTCCCCTCCGGCATCATAGCTCCAGCCATGAATGCGCCAAATGACAAGGTTAAAATATTGATTTCATTAAAGGTTAACCAGTATTTCACAACATCTTTGTATCTGTTAAAAAGCACTTCACAATATCTCACATAAAAATCTACGACTCTGCGATCTGACCAACCATTATATTTTTGGGTCAAATGAAACGGTGCTTCATAATGTGAGATTGTAACCAAAGGCTCAATATTATACTTTTTCAATTCTGCGAATACACGATCATAGAACTGCAAGCCTTGCTCATTCGGCTCTGCATCATCTCCGTTAGGAAATATTCTTGACCACGCAATGGACATTCTAAAGACCTTGAATCCCATCTCTGCAAATAAGCGGATATCCTCTTGATAGTGGTGGAAAAAATCAATAGCCTCGTGACTCGGATAGTTCACTCCTTCTTCCAGTATAGGTGTAATTCTTCGGGAAGTCGTATGCGTTCCAGCCGTAATCACATCCGCAGTGCTTAAGCCTTTACCTTCTTCATTATATCCACCTTCAAATTGGTTGGCAGCCGTTGCACCTCCCCATAAAAATCCTTGTGGAAATTCCAATTTAGTTGTATTTTCCATTGTTAATTCCTCCTCAACATTTAATTAAGATTAGACTACGACGGTCAATAAATCCTCTTGATACTCAATCGCCTTCTTCTCTGTTTCAATGACATCCAGGTAATTCGTAGTATTGGCAACGATAACGGGTGTGGTCAAAACATAACCAGCCTCTTTTATAGCTTCCATATCAAACTCCATAAGCAGCTGGCCTTTTTTAACAGCATCTCCCTGTTTTACTTTAGGATAAAAATGTTTGCCTTTTAATTTGACCGTATCTTTGCCTACATGGATGAGGACCTCAACACCGTGATCACTTGTAATTCCAATCGCATGACCTGACGAAAATAATGATGTTAATACACCATCTACAGGTGAAACGACCTTACCTTCAGAAGGTTCAATGGCGATCCCTTTACCCAGAGCACCTGTCGAAAAGGCTTCATCTGTTACTTCAGATAAAGACTTCACTTCACCTTTTAATGGACTCATCACCGTCTCTTGTTTTACTAAAACTTCTCCTCTTGCCGCTCCTGGTGTACTGTCTTCCTTTTTTGCTTCTTTCACTTCATCATCTTTAAATCCGCCAAAGAACATAAGCAAGAAGCCTAATACAAAGCTTACCAGGATACCGATAACAGCCCCATAAAATCCGTTGTCTATTCCTGCCGGACTGATATAGCTCGGGATAGCGAAAATACCCAATCCACCAATAATGTAACCTTTAGTTCCCATCATTCCTATAATACCGCCGCCTACTGCGGATGCTATACAGCTTAAAATAAATGGTTTCTTACGTGGTAATGTAATCCCGTAAATTGCTGGTTCTGTCACACCAAAAATCCCGGAGATGACAGCTGGAATGGAAAGTGATCTCAGTTTTACATTTTTGGTCTTAAACAAAATCGCCAGTACGACGCCCGTCTGAGCAAAGGAAGCTCCCAGCGTAGCCGCAAGAATCGGATCGAATTTAAGCACTGCTAAATTGTTCATAGCGATAGGAACAAGTCCCCAGTGTAATCCAAAGATAACAAACACTTGCCAGAAAGCGCCCATGAGCATACCTTCAATAATCGGACTTAAGTTATACACAAAGAGGGTTCCAGCGCCAAGCAGTTGACCTGCCCAAGTCGAGAGAGGTCCAATCACAATCAACGCTAAGGGTACAATAACTAACAATGTGAAAAACGGAACCAAAAATGTTCTCACTACGCTAGGGATTACCTTTTTAAAGAAGTTTTCTATTTTTGAGCCTACATAGGTGGATATGATAATCGGAAGAACGGTTGACGCATAACTCATCAGAATGACCGGAATACCTAAGAAGGTGATATATACCGGTGACTCAAATATAGTACCGCTAAATAGAGTGTATAGTGGTTTGCCCGAGGCTGTTATCGTGCTAAATGTTGGGTACACAAGCGATGCACCTATAGCCATGCCTATAAAAATGTTGGCATTGAACTTTTTAGCTGACGTATACCCCAGGAAAATAGGAAAGAAGTAAAACAAACAATCACCTAAAGCATTGAGAATTTGATAGGTACCCGATGTAGTAGCCAGCCAGCCCAAAGCTACAAATAAGGCGGTGAAGCCCTTAATCATACCTGTGGCACTTAAGACACCCAGCGTGGGTGTAAATACACCTGAAATGGTATCAATGAATCTATTGAACAAACTCATTTTTTCACCTGATGCTTCTTCTGAATCTCCTGTTTGAAAACCACCTACAGCAGTAACATCAGCATAAACCTCAGGTACATGGTTACCTATAACAACCTGGTATTGCCCGCCACTCTTTACCACAGTGACAACACCATCCATATTTTTCAAAACCTCTGTATTGGCTTTACTTTCATCTTTTAATTTGAAGCGCAAGCGTGTAATACAATGAGTTAGACTATTCACATTTTCTTTGCCGCCGACATTTCTGATGATGTCTTTTGCTAATGTCTCATACTTCATTGTAACTTCCCCTTTAATTGTATTTATAAAAAAAGGCAAAACCAAAATAGATCAAATTCGATCTAGGTTGGTTTCGCCTGCATTACCAGTAACAATCCAAGAGTTATTCAATTTTCTCTTTGGGTCACACGCTGAATATGAATCGTTATATACAGCTTTTCCTCATCTGACAATACCATATCCAAGTATTTCTCAATCTTCAGCATGCAGCCATAAGCCTTTTTGTACTTTGCTTTCACTTGCCTCCACAAAAAATCGTCTTCCAGTTCTACTTTTTCTTTTTTATTTAATCGCTGAAAGAAGAACCTTAAATGCGTAATAAATCGCTCATAACTGATCGAGCGTTCATCTATGGTGGTATTATAAGAGTATTTAATAATATTCAAGATGTCGTGTATTTTTTGAGTTTGCTGAGCAACATCTGCTACCTTGTTGTAGGAGCTGTTTACTTGAGCATTTATTAAATGAAGAGCAATATTACCTGCTTCATCTTCTGACAATCGTTTGCCTGTTTCGTCTTCAATGAACTCCAGTGCTTTTAATCCAACCGCAAATTCTTTGGGATAAAATTTTTTAATCTCCCAAATTAATGGATTTGCATTTTTAAACCCTTCATCAAACATTTTAAATGCATTGTTCATGTGATCCGTAAGCGAAACATATATATAATCGCTCAATTGTGCTTCTAATATGCTTTTTCCATATTCAATGATGTCATAGCATAACGAAACATATTCTGATGGAACATCCTCTAACAATAGCTTGAATTTCTCTGAAGCATCTTTATGTTTAAGCACAAAGACCTTTTCAATTAGATGCTCTTCTACTTGTTCACCTGCACTCTTTTTGAATGCAATACCACGACCCATAACAACAAATTCATCTCTTTTTTGATCTTTGGCTATTATGGCGTTGTTATTAAATATCTTCGTTATGATCATCTAACTGCCCCCCTTATCCCATCAAATTTAAAAAAGGATTTAGTTGCTGGGCGAAATTTCAGATAGGTCACAAGACGGTAATAGCCGATCAAACCTTCGTCGTAAATCAAATGCAAATGTATTGATTTACAATTTCGTGTTATGAAAACGCATTCATAATGAGAGACAAAGCCTTACGTTTTCCCTGAATGATCTTGAGTGCTTCCAAACCGATCTGATATTCCGTTTTGAAAATGAATATAGTCGGTTAACCACGTCCTATGACATCATTTTTCGGATGTCGATTCGTTGGTCGACGTCATCATCTTTGTTGTTCAGCACTTGTAAGGCTTTATATCACTCACCTTTCTGCGTTATGGCTGGGCCATATATTCATATCATGCAGGATATCGTAAAGCTTGTATTCTAAAAAGAAAAGGCAAAACCCAACACATGGAAATCTAATTCCATGCCTCGGGTTTTGCCTTTTCAGTAACAATCCCAAGATCATAATAACATCGAATTTAAGTTTTGCCAACAAAAATGTTTGCGCTTTCTTTTTCGAGGCAACCACATCAAATACAGCACATTCTCATGGTATAAAATGTCAGCCGCCAATGTAGGACATGTTAATCTTTTTTTTGTTGTTGGCTGTCTGCTCCGTACGTTCATCGGAATACCGGTCTGTGCGTTGCTCCCATACAGAAGTAATCACATCGAGTAATTCCTGGTCATTCGCTCCATTACGAAGCATCTGACGTAGATCAAATCCGCCTGAAGCAAACAAACATGTATAAAACTTGCCATCGCACGATAAGCGGGCACGTGTACAAGACGAACAAAACGATTCAGAAACCGAAGTAATAAAACCAATCTGTGCGTCGCTGTCTTTATAACGGTAACGCTTTGCTACTTCTCCAAAGTAATCCTGATCCATCGGCTCCAGCTCGTACGCATTCTTAAGTCGTTCAACGATTTCTTTTTTGGTTAGTACCTTTTTGAAGCTCCATCCGTTGTCATTACCTACATCCATAAACTCGATAAAGCGAAGGGTTATTCCCTGCTCCTTAAAATAGGCGGCCATCGGCAAAATCTCCGAGTCATTAACGCCTTTTTGAACTACCATATTGACCTTGATTTCAAAGCCGATTTCTCTTGCATATTCGATCTGCTTCAAAATAATATCAGGCTTAATCCCCCGCCCATTCAACCGCCCAAATAGCTCGGGGTCCAGAGCGTCCAGACTGACATTAAGCCGTCGTAGCCCCGCGTCATAGAGAGGCTTAGCCTGCTGTCCTAGCAGCACACCGTTGGTGGTCAAGCCGACATCTTCCACTCCGTCAATGGACAAAATTTGGGAGACCAGGTCGGGTAGATTCCTGCGCATTAATGGTTCGCCGCCCGTGAGTCGGATCTTTTTTACACCCAGGGATACAAAGAGCTTCGTCAGCCGGTGAATCTCTTCAAACGACAGACATTCATTTTGGGGAAGAAAGGCGTAATCGTCACCGAAAATTTCTTTAGGCATGCAATAGGAACAGCGGAAATTGCAGCGGTCTGTAACCGATATACGCAGGTCACGAATCGGCCGCTGCAACTTGTCTTTCAGTGGATGAAAATTCATACGCCCCCTCCTTTCTAGTTGTTTAGCATCGTTATCATTAGCCGCCGCTGACTGGGGGAATGAAGGCTGCAATGTCTCCATCCTGTAATACATCCGTAGACAACGCATACTCCTCGTTTATCGCAATTCGCACAGACTTGATCGGCATATCTGGATATTGATCTGTTATCCAATTGGATAAATCGCCTACCGTTTGGCCCGCCAAATCTGCCAATTCTTCTGCTTTTCCCGTCACCTCACGGAGTCCCGCAAAGTAGTACAGCTTAATCATGACTGATCTCCCCCCGGCTTTTTCTTTTGATCTCCGACCCACTGCGTTCCATCTTCCCAAATCTCTCGTTTCCAAATAGGAACTATTTCTTTGATTCGTTCGATCGCGTATTCATTCGCCTCATACGCATCCGAACGGTGAGGTGAAGAAACGGCAATGACAACGGCGACATCACCGATTTGAAGCTCGCCAATGCGGTGCGCGATCGCCACTCGCGTTCCTTCCCATTTCTGTTCGATTTCGCGACCAATCTCTGCGAGTTTTTTTTGAGCCATAGGGACATAGGCCTCATAAGCAAGGTATAAGGTCCGTACGCCTTGAGTCCATTCTCGTACGTGCCCTGTAAAAATAGTCACCGCTCCTGCTTCCGGCCTTAGGACATAATCCGCATAAGCCTGCGGGATAATGGGCTCCGTTACGATTTCAAACACACTCATCTTTTCCACCTTCCAGCCACCGGACAAGCCACTCTCCGGTGACAGACTCTTTTAAATGTTTCTGCTTTTTGTATCTACATCTCATTTAACCGAACAGCTGATGATATAGTTTTTGACCGTTGGCAACACTCCGGACACCGTGTATGAGAAGCCTTCCGTTTTTGAATAAAATCATTCGATGCTTAAAAGCATAAAACTCAACGAAATAAGGGGTTCTTTTTACACGATCTGCTATAAGCCTGCCCATTTTCTCTGCATCATCAAGCGTGATCGGACGTTGTGGGTCTGGAAGAACCTGTACCACGTTCCGTCCGCACAGAGTCGCATACGCCGAGCGACGTGATGCTGTCAGTGCAGGAAACGTAGGATGTTCTCCACAGGTTGGACAATCTTGGTTACGGATGCGGGAAATCCCTATGTCCATCTGCGTATTCTCCCATAGATCAAATAGATGAACCTTGCGGCGCATCTTATCATGTCTGCCACTCAGCCACTTCATGGCTTCTGCACATTGGAGGGCAGCTGTCACCTGGACTGCGGGTGAGATGATTCCAGCCGTATCGCAGGTCTGATTGATCGCAGGCAACGATGGCAGAAGGCAGCGTAAACAAGCAGACTCGCCCGGCACGAATGGAAAAACAACGCCTGTGCTTCCAACACAGGCTCCATAAATCCATGGAATTCCTGCCTTCAGTGCAGCGTCGTTGATAAGCAGACGAGTTTCAAAATTGTCCGTAGCATCCATCAGCAATTTACTTTTGCTGGCAAGTTCTTGAACAAGCTCGGCATCCAAATTATCGAGATATGTGTGCAACCGCACGTCTTCTCGTATGGCTTTCAGCCTTTTTTCGGCTGCCATGACCTTAGGCTGCATTTCCGCGGCGTCCTGCTCCGTGAACAGCTGCTGACGTTGCAGATTCGACATCTCCACATAATCCCTGTCGACAAGATGAAGCTCCCCAACGCCCGCTCTTACCAATGTTTCGGCAATGGCGGAGCCCAGTGCCCCGCAACCGATAATGGTGACGACAGCAGCGGATAAATTACGCTGCCCTTCGCCACCAATAGGTCTAAATAAGATCTGTCTGGAATAACGCTCATTCATTAGATTGTGTCCCTTGATAATACAGCCATATAACGAGGATCAGGCTAGCCAGCGCCACTTGGGAGAGGAGCATGAATCCAATGGAATATTGGCCAGTAGCGGCATGTATCGTCGACAACAAGATCGGAGGGAAAAAGCCACCGAGACCGCCCATCATGGATACAATTCCGTTAACTATACCTGCCTGTTTATTAAAATAAAATGGAACTAGCTTGAAAATGACGCCGTTCCCCATTCCAGCACATACAGCGATCGCCAAGCAGCCTACTGTATAAAGGGTAATCCCTGGTGAAAAAGCCAAAAGAATCGCAGCGACCGTATAAACAGAGAACGTGCCTACCAGCAGGAACAGGGGCTGAAACCGATCCGCCAGCCAGCCACCGATGGGGCGGAAGAAAGTGGCAATCGCTATAAAGCCTGCTGTACGCATCCCTGCATCCACTTTAGTCAGCTCAAAATTCGATACCAGGAAATTCGGCAAGTACACCGTGAACGCTACAAATGAGCCAAATGTAATAAAATAAAAGAGCGAGAAAAACCAAAGCTTTTCATTTTTGTAAACCCCTTTAATCTGTTCCATAATGGGCGTCTTTACTTTAGCTTCATGACGGTCCCCTAAGAAGAAATTCAAAGCGATAAAAACAAGCAGCAGAATGAGATACAGCTTCACTGTAGGGGCCCAGCCAATTTGAGTAGCCACAATAGGGGCCGAGAAGGTAGTGACGGCTGTTCCCAAATTTCCTATGCCATACATCCCATTTACAAACCCATGCTTTTCCTTTGGATAATACTTCGGCAGCGAAGTCACCCCAACCGAGAACACAGCTCCCCCAATCCCAAGGAACAAGCCACCGATAATTAAATCCATCATCGTAGAAGCTTCACTGATATAGTAGACGGGAAACAAAAGCAAAATAAAGCTAACGAGAAAAACGATTCTTGCTCCGAAGATGTTGGCATAATAACCAAGCGGAATGCGCAGAATCGAACCAAGCACGACTGGAATTGCCGTGACCATGGCCAATTTTCCGGGTGGAATAGCAATATCCTCCGTAATGAACGGCATAAGAGAAGAAATGATAACCCATACCATGAATCCAAGAATCAAGTTCAATGTTTGTAACGGCAACTGCATTTTTCTAATCATTTAACTCACCTTTTCAACGTTTTTTCTGTCGAATTATTGATTTGAATTTTCTGTCCCCATTGTAGCCGCTAGCCCATCCATTCGAATATAGGGGACTCCCCTTTACCTGGCAGGGGACTCCCTGAAAATATAAAAAGCCGCTTCTATAGGAAGCGGCTTGGTCAATTCAAGAGATAAGCGTATTTAATTTGTCACATAACTTGGTCAGATCATTCCGATTGATCTGTTGCTCTGCCATAGGAAAAAGTACGGCTTCTTCTTTTATAAAATGTACAGTCAGGACTTCGAAGGCCTCCCCCGCGTTCTTGGTCGCCTCCTGAATCTCATCAAGCGTGAGCAAACTCAGATCGCCCTCCGTCTGATAAAGAAAATGATCGATATAGCCCTCTATTTCACGGTGCTCCTCCTGTATACCAACGAGCGGTCCCTGCTCAAAACCAATGTAGGTTCCTAGCATAGAAAAGAAGTGTTCTTCTTCCTTTTCGGTATGTTTCTTGAGGGGTACCCTAAAATCGATAATCTGCGTTCTCAGTTTTTCCAGTTGCTTGCGGCCTTCTTCCAAATCTAGTATTCTGTGCTGCTCAAACCACAATACAATGGCATGCCATTCATCCATCAGATAGGTTAGATAGCGATGCTCATTTTCAAGAATACGCATGGCAGGTTTGGAAAAGCGCAATTTCTCATTTTCCAGCACGCGGATTTCCTCCATTCATCGGCTAAAAATCCAGCATTTTTTTCTTTAATGCATATTGGACCAGTTCAGGCCGACTTCTTAAATTCAATTTCTCCATGATTTTCGCTTTGTTCGCTTCCACCGTCTTGACAGAGATGAACAGCTTTTCCGCAACTTCCTTGTTACCGTAACCTTTTGCGACCAGAGGTAGAATCTCCAGTTCCCGCTTGGACAGGATCTCATAAGGATCTTCTGATTGTGACGTCGTATCTTTTTTGATGAACTCACGAACGAGAGAAGTAGCCATTTTAGGATGGATATAAGTCCCACCCCCATGAATGGTTCGTATAGCAAGCAATAACTCCTCATCTGGGGCATTTTTCAAAACGTATCCTGAAGCACCATTCTTTAAAATATGAAAAAGATATTCTTCATCGTCATGCATGGTCAGAATCAGAATTTTAGTATCAGGGTGGTCCTCTTTAATCTTGCCTGTAGCGATCAATCCACTTTCGCCTGGGGGCATGCTGAGATCCATGATTAGAATATCCGGACGATATTTAGCTACCATCGTATACGCTTCAATGCCATCCGCAGCCGTTCCGACAACCTCCATATCCGATTGGAAGTTCAAAATCATGGAAAATCCGCTTCGTACAATAGCATGGTCATCCGCTAACACAATTTTGATCAAGTCTCTATTCCTCCTCTTGGCCAATCGGAATTTGTAAAAAGACTTTGGTTCCCTGACCAACATTTGAAAGGACGCCAAAACTCCCGCCTACCAGCTCTGCTCGCTCCTGCATGCCATATAAACCTAATCCCGTTCCAATAGGCTTGCTCCCCTTTTCAAAGCCAATTCCATCGTCCTCTACAGTCAAACGAAGTGTATGATCGTGCTCAGTCAAAGAAACTTTAACCATGTCTACCTGGGCATACTTCAAGGCATTGAGAACAGCCTCCTGGCAGACACGGTAAATGACCGTTTCCTTTTCACTTCCATATCGCTTTTGGGAAAGATCCGACACAAATTCAACTACCAGACCAAAGCTTTGTTCAACCCTCTTAAAGTGGGAACGAAATGCCGCTTCAAGCCCAAAATCATCAAGTGTGGCGGGGCGTAATTCCACAGACAGGTTGCGGATATCATCCAGCAATCGCGTCATGGATGCTTCAGTCTGCTTCATATTTTTGATGAGCTGTTCATCATTCGTCATGTATTTTAACACCCGTAGTTCAACAACCGCGCTCATCAATTCCTGGGCCACACTGTCGTGCAGTTCCCTGGAAAGCCGTTTGCGCTCATTTTCCTGCGCTTCAATGACATGCTTCATCATTTTGTTTTGATACAATTTTTCCTGCGTCTGAAATTGTGGAGTCAAGTCTCTCAACATCAACACCCGTGTTCCATGTTCAGAATCAATGGTGTGAAAAGAAGCGGCATAGGGAACCATTCGGTTGCTCTTCGTTTCCAGATACACCTGAAAAGAAGCGAAATCCTTGGATTCTGGCATATTGAAATAACAGTCAAGGCAGGTACGGGGCTCCGTTTCGCTTGTATAACCCCTGCATGTTCCACATAAAGCTCTTTCCTTCCCTTCATAGAGTTGGATGAGGACGTCATCGCCCACAATCTCCTCAGCTGCCGGATTCATGGCTAGGGTATTCCCTTGCCTATCAAAAAAGAAAATGGCTTCCGTACTGTTCTCAAACAACTTCACCATTAGCGCACTCAAAGAGCCAGTCCCTAAAGACAATGTCAATTCACATCACTTCCTTCCCGTTCAACTCTCCAATTCCTCTATGTGCCAAGGCTTCCAAATCACGCATCATGGCTTCGGTCATGAGCTGTTCTTCCCGAAATCCACCAAGCAGTACGCCCGCGACGCGAGCATCATTCCATAGGGGAACAGCCCCGAGACTCTTGAGCTTCTCGGATTGAACGATCGGATAGTTAAACAGGTTGTCTGCCCCCACATATTGATAAATAGATGGAATGAAAACGGATTTCCCGGTTTTAAACACGATTCCTGCTATGCCCTTACCGGATTGCAGCACAATCCGCTTAAAGCGATCATTTAAATTACCGGCTGCATTTTTCCATTTAATTACGTATTGATATTCGGCCGGTTCAACCAGAGCTAGCGCCATGAAATCATAACCGAAATGTTCGCGTATTCGCTCAAGCTCCCTTTGATAATCCATCCTATTATTCATCGCTCTCTCCTAATAGAATTAGGAAAGAAGGCAGAGCCCGCTTTCCTAATTCGATTTATGTCTTCTGTAAAGGATATAACTTCTGCGCACATAATTCAACGGAACACTCCACACATGTACAAGCCGGGTAAACGGCCAGAATGCAAAAATCGCAAAGCCCATAAGTATATGAAGCCTGAAAGACATCGGTACGTCTCTCATCAGAGTCGGGTCAACACGGAATATGAATAAACCGCGGAACCAGATCGAGATCGTCTCCCGATAATCGAATTCCGGCTGTACCGCATTCGTTACGAGAGTCGCGAACATCCCCATGCATACAATGGCCAAAAGCAATACGTTTACAATCAAATCAGACGCTGTACTTAAACGGCGCACATTGCGCATTGTAAAACGACGAGAGGTAAGAATCAACATACCGAGGAATGTCATCGCTCCAAATATTCCACCAACATAAACTGCTCCAATATGATACAGATGATCGTTTACACCCAGTGCATGCATCCAGGTTTTTGGTATGCCCAAACCGGATACATGACCCATAATAACTGGGATAATACCCAGGTGGAATAAGAGACTTCCGATCATCAATTGTTTTTTTTCAATAAACTCACTTGATTTTGCTGTCCAATTGAACTGGTCGTTTCTATAGCGGAAAATATGCCCTACAATAAAGACCACCACGCACATATAAGGGAAAATAACCCATAAAAACTGCTCTAGCATCATCATTGCGCGGCTGCCTCCTGTTCTACGCAAACTTTAAGCGTTTCACGCAGTCCCTTCACCAAATGAAAATACGGGCTTTTCATTTTTTCCAACGCTTTAAGCAAATGATATGTGCCGTCTTCCAAGATCGCGATTGGCATGCGGAAGTTTTCTGTCGTCTTCGGATCTTGCGACCATTCGGCGGCATACAGAAATTCACACATGAGCGGCAGGTAATCTGGCAGCTCTCCATCTGGCATTTCAAGACCATACATCTCGTATAGCACCTTTAACTTGACCAACATTTGTCCCCGTTCTTTTGCATCTTCGAATTTAAAGTAAGTCATATATAGTGCACAATTCTTTTGAAAATCAAAGGTTTCCGTATACATTTCCTGAATCTCTTCCATACTGAACTCTTGCATAAGGGACCAGTAGGTGTTCGCATACGTATATGCCGGATGGTTTGGATCAAACGATGTTTCCAGAAAAGCCGGATGAAAATCCAGCTTTTCTGGGTACATGAGTTGCTGGGCGAAAAACCCGAATGATGGCTTGCATTCATACAGCTTCGCTACATTAATCACGCCAAATCCCCCCGTAGAAGTTTTCTTCATACATTTCTTTGCCCGTTTTCAAAGGCTCTTCCATCCCCATCGAACTTGCCATACTACAGCCGTCACATCCAGAGCCAGAACCCATGTTTCCCATGGTATCGCCGTAACCAGCAGATCCTTGAGCCCGATACGGATTCGAGTATCCTTCTTTATGCGATGTCGGAATGACGAAACGATCCTCATACTTGGCAATCGCCAGAAGTCGATACATCTGCTCAGTCTGCCGCGGTGTCATGCCGATGCGCTCAAGACGGCTTTCATCGAAAGATTGTCCTGTGGATTGGGCACGCATATAGGAGCGCATCATAGCCATTCGCTGCAAGGATTCCTTCACGGTTTGCGTGTCGCCCGCCGTCAGCATATTGGCAAGATACTGAATGGGGGTGCGCATCTCTTCGATAGCCGGAAAGATCATATCGGGATTCTCAATCGAGTCTTTCCCTTCAAAGTAATTCATGATCGGACTAAGTGGTGGCACATACCAGACCATTGGTAATGTGCGGTATTCCGGATGAAGCGGGAATGCCAGCTTGTGCTCAATGGCAAGCTTGTAGACTGGCGAGTTCTGCGCTGCTTCAATCCAGTCCTCCGAGATACCGTCTTTTCTCGCTTGAGCAATCACTGCCGGATCACTTGGATCCATGAACAGGTCGCACTGCGCTTTATAAAGTTCTTTCTCATCCTGCGTAGAAGCGGCCTCAAGCACTCGATCCGCGTCATACAGCATAACGCCGAGGTAGCGAATTCGTCCTGTACATGTCTCGGAGCAGACTGTCGGCAGGCCCGCTTCCACACGTGGGAAACAGAAGGTACATTTTTCCGCTTTGTTCGTCTGCCAGTTAAAGTACACTTTTTTGTATGGACAGCCCGTCATGCAATACCGCCATCCGCGGCAGGCTTCCTGATCCACGAGCACGATTCCGTCCTCGTCTCGTTTGTACATGGCGCCCGAAGGACAGGACGCGACACAGCTTGGATTTAGGCAATGTTCGCAAAGCCGTGGGAGATACACCATGAACGACTTCTCAAAGTTAAATTTAATCTCTTCTTCGATTTTCTGAATATTTGGATCAAGCGGACCGGTTACATGCGCACCCGCCAGGTCATCTTCCCAGTTTGGGCCCCACTCCAAATCCATTTTTTCACCTGTTACCGCAGAATGCGCGCGTGCCACAGGTGAATGCTTCTGTTCGCCGGCGTTGGTCAGTTGCTCGTAATTGTAAGTCCAGGGCTCATAATAATCTTTCATTTCCGGCATGTCTGGATTGTAAAAAATCTTACCCAGTGCTATCTTGGACAGCTTGTTGCCTGACTTCAGTTCCAGTTTCCCTTTGCGGAGCTGCCAGCCCCCTTTATATAATTCCTGGTCTTCCCAGCGCTTCGGATAACCGATACCGGGTTTGGTTTCCACATTGTTAAACCACATATATTCCGCACCTTTGCGGTTCGTCCAGGTTGTTTTACATGTCACGCTGCACGTATGACAGCCAATACATTTATCCAGGTTCATGACCATGGCAATTTGAGCTTTAATCTTCAAGCCAGTTAACCTCCTTCATTTTACGTACCGCAACGTACACATCACGCTGGTTGCCGATCGGACCATAATAGTTGAATCCATAACTAAGCTGAGCATATCCACCGACCATCTGGGTTGGTTTGAGATGAATTCTTGTCGGTGCGTTATGACTACCGCCGCGTGTATCCGTGATTTCGGAGCCTGGCACTTGAATGTGCTTATCCTGAGCATGGTACATGAACATCGTTCCTCTTGGCATCCGGTGGCTGACAACGGTCCGGGCGGTTACGACGCCGTTACGGTTGTATACCTCTACCCAATCATTGTCGGCCAGATCATGTGCCTCTGCGTCTTCATTGTTGATCCACACCGTAGGACCTCCGCGAAACAGTGTAAGCATGTGCTGGTTATCCTGATAGGTGGAGTGAATATTCCATTTACCGTGCGGTGTCAGATAACGAAGCACAAGTGAATCTTGCCCGCCTTTTATTTCCCGGTCGCGAGGGCCGAACACCATCGGCGGCAAAGTCGGTTTGTAGATCGGCAATGATTCCCCAAATTGTTGGAAAATCTCATGATCAATATAGAAATGCTGTCTTCCCGTCAAAGTACGAAACGGAACGAGACGTTCAATATTCGTTGTAAATGGTGAATAGCGGCGTCCCTTCTTGTTCGATCCAGTGAATACCGGTGTCGGTATAACTTCACGCGGCTGTGCCGTGATACTTTGGAAAGTAATCCTTTCCGCTGCCCGATCGGCCGAGATGTCTTTGAGTTCCACACCGTGAAGCTCTTCTGCCTGCTCATAAGCCTTTTGCGACACCCGTCCATTAGTCGCGGATGAAAGGTGAAGAATTGCATTGGCCACTTGGCGAGCTGTCTGGATTTTGGGCAGCCCATCTTTAATGGACTCATCGTAATAAACTCCGTTCAACTTTTTCATTTCCTCATATTCGTCCGCTACGGAGAAGCTGACGCCATGCGCACCTGCTTTCCCAGTAGTCAAATTAGGACCGAGTGAGATAAATTTATCGTGAATTTTAGTATAATCGCGTTCGATGATGCTGAAATTCGGCATGGTTTTACCCGGAGTCGCTTCAATCTCGCCCTTCGTCCAATCCTTTACAAGACCCATCGGCTGTGAAATTTCGCCTATACTATCGTGTGCGAGCGGCGCGGTCACAAGGTCTTTATATATTCCTGGTAGATACTCTTTTGCCATATCCGAAAAGACTTCGGAAAGCTGGCGGTAAATATCCCAGTCCGCGCGGGATTCCCACAGAGGGTTAACAGCCGGATTAAATGGATGCACGAAAGGATGCATGTCTGTTGACGACAAGTCTGTTTTTTCGTACCAGGTTGCCGCCGGAAGCACGATGTCCGCGTACAATGGAGTTGTTGTCATCCGGAAATCAAGTGCAACCATCAAATCAAGCTTTCCTTCTACATCTTCTCTCCAGACGATTTCCTCAGGTTTCTGTTCTTCGTTCGGCCGGGCAAGCAGGGCATCAGATGCTCCGAGTAAATGTTTCATAAAATACTCTTGTCCCTTCGCCGAACTGGAAATCAGATTTGACCGCCAAACAAAGAGTGAGCGCGGGAAGTTCTCGGCTGCCCCAGGATCTTCTACAGCGAAGCGTGTCTTACGTGATTTAATCTCTTCCACAGAATGATTAATGATGTCCTCGTTGGACTTCTTGCCTAATTGCGCAGCCTCTTCGGCGAACAGTAGACTGTTTTTATTAAACTGTGGATAAGAAGGTAGCCATCCCAGACGCGCTGCGAGCACGTTGTAGTCTGCTGGATGTCTGTAACTGACATCTCCGCCAATCGGTGACTTCAAGGAGTCTGTTCCACTTTCTTCGTAACGCCACTGCTCTGTTGCAAAGTAGAAAAACGATGTAGCATTTTGCTGTCGAGCCGCCCCTTGCCAGTCTTTTGCAAAGGCAATCGTTGACCAGCCTTCGATTGGGCGAAGCTTTTCTTGACCCACATAATGCGCCCAGCCTCCACCGTTTACACCTTGGGAAGCAGTCAACACGACAAGATTCAAGATGGACCGATAGATCGTGTCACTATTGAACCAGTGGTTGATACCCGCACCCATAATAATCATGGAGCGACCTTTAGTATCGATAGCATTTTGGGCAAATTCCCGAGCAATCTGTACCACAACAGACGCCTTCACACCTGTGATCTTCTCCTGCCAGGCAGGGGTATAATGCGAAGCTTCGTCGTAATAATTCTTGGCGTTATGAGGGCTGTCATTGCGTGCGACACCGTACTGGCTCATCATCAAATCGTACACGGTTGCTACGTAACGTTCCGAGCCATCTGCCAAGCGTACTTTTTTGGCTGGAATTACACGTTTGAACGTTCCATTACCGGCGTTATCAAAGTAAGGGAATACGACTTCTTCCCATTGCTCGCCATGACCTTCCACAGTGAGCGCGGGCTCAACCTTTGTTCCGTCTTCCCGTTCCAGAATCAGGTTCCATTTCTTATCCTGCTCCCAGCGCTGTCCCATCGTACCGTTCGGGACCAGCATTTCCCCCGCCGCTTCGTCATATATGACCGGCTTCCAGTCCGCATGCGGCGAAACATCCCCCAGGTCACTCGCCCGTAGAAAACGTCCACCTTTCCAAGCTCCCTCGTGCGGATCAAGCAGAATCATAAACGGCATATCTGTATATTGTTTGGCATAGTTAATGAACATCGGTTCTTGGCGCTCTCTGTAAAACTCATCCAAAATAACATGCGTCATAGCCTGGGCTATGGCAGCATCTGTACCCGGATGTGGTGCAAGCCAGTTGTCAGCGAACTTCACATTCTCCGCCAAGTCGGGAGCCACGGATACGACTTTTGTTCCCTTATATCGTACTTCCGTCATAAAATGAGCGTCTGGCGTCCGGGTAAGCGGTACGTTCGATCCCCACATAATCAGGTAACCCGCATTGTACCAATCAGAAGATTCCGGTACATCCGTCTGTTCACCCCAAATTTGAGGAGATGAAGGCGGAAGGTCGGCATACCAGTCATAAAAACTCAACATCTGTCCACCGAGAAGCGAAATGAATCGGGCTCCTGAAGCGTAGCTTATCATTGACATCGCCGGAATTGGCGTAAAGCCCGCGATCCGGTCGGGACCATACTTACGAATGGTATAGATGAGTTGCGCCGAGATCAGGCGTAGGACATCGTCCCAAGCGACACGGACATGACCACCTTTTCCGCGAGCTGCTTTGTAGAGCTTGGCTTTCTCCGGATCTTCCACAATGCTTGCCCATGCTTCCACCGGATTGGCATGTTCCTGGATGGCTGCCTGCCAAAGCCGCAACAGCTTGCCGCGCATATAAGGGTATTTCACCCGTAATGGACTGTATTCATACCAGGAAAATGTAGCCCCACGCGGGCATCCGCGCGGTTCAAATTCTGGCATATCTACACCGCAGGAGGGATAATCGATC
The DNA here is from genome assembly GCF_037975315.1 of Paenibacillus sp. FSL P2-0322. Lineage (NCBI taxonomy): Bacteria > Bacillati > Bacillota > Bacilli > Caryophanales > Paenibacillaceae > Paenibacillus > Paenibacillus sp. FSL P2-0322. The sequence goes on from NZ_CP150243.1 coordinate 4,314,637, forward strand.
TGTTGATTTTCCCAGGTAATGATGCCGTTTTTCACAAAAACCTTCCAACTACAGGAACCGGTGCAGTTCACTCCGTGAGTCGTCCGAACCACTTTGTCGTGAGACCAACGCTGACGGTACACGTTTTCCCATTCTCTATTTTTTTCCTCAAGGATTGACCAATTTCCCGAATAGCTTTCGATCGGTTTAAAAAAGTTGAGGTTGTATTTTTTTTTCATCGATGACCAACACTCCTTTTTAGAAAGAATCATCCCAACGCAAGTTCCAAGGGAAGACTCATTCGCTTACTCTCATTATGTAATTCATTCATCTCTGTTCCCATTAGGGAATGTCCTATAGCGCTACAGGAAATCCCTCGTTCTATGGAAAGATACAAAAAAGCCTCCCCCTGCTAAAGGGAAGCTTGTATGAAGTAATTAATTGTTCTTTTGACCCGTTAACAGGAGCATGATAAAAGAAATGAGTATGATAGAGCATGTCCACGCCCAGGCCATAGGAAGATGACCAGCATCCACCGCAATATAAATGGCCGTCGGAATCGTTTGTGTTTTACCCGGAATATTTCCGGCAATCATCAGCGTAGCACCAAATTCGCCCAGGCCGCGGGCAAAACCGAGTATAAAGGCAGCCTTAAAAGAAGGGAAAATTAAAGGGAAGGTGATATATCGAAAAACCTGCCATTCACTTGCACCCATCGAACGTCCCGCGTTTTCCAAGTCCCGGTCAACAGAAGACAATCCCATTCTCAGCGTCCGATAGACAAGAGGAAAAGCCACCACCACCGCTGCTATAACCCCTGCCCACCACGAGAATATAATAGGCTCTCCAAACCATTGCTCCACAAAACGTCCGAACCCGCTTTTTCGTCCAAGTAATATTAGTAGTAAAAATCCAACAACAGTTGGTGGGAGTACCAAAGGCAGCATAAGCACGGTTTCAACGACCGTTTTCCCTTTAAATAATCCTAACCGCGACATTGACCATGCCACAAGCAAGCCTAATATGATTACCAGAACGCTGGATAACAGTGCAACCTGCAACGATAATCGGATAGGAGGCCAATATTCATTCCAATCTATATCTTGCATGCTCACTTCGGTATGGTAAATCCATACTTAGCCATAATATTCAGAGATTCTTGCGATTGTAAGTATGCATAAAAGTCTTCGGCTTCTTGAATGTGCTTTGAAGCTTTGACAATCCCGATTGGATACTCAACAGGTGAATAGGTTTTGGGATCCACCTCAAAGGCGATTTTTGCCTTCTGTGAAGTCAACGCATCTGTTTTATATACAAATCCGACATCAGCATTCCCCGTTTCCACATATTGCAACACTTGTCTAACGTCTTTTGCCTGAACCAGCTTGCTCTGTAACGTGTCCCAAAGCTTCGCTTTCATCAGCGCTTCCTGTGCGTAGTTGCCCGCAGGGACACTTTCAGGAATTCCGATCGCAACTTTCTTCACTTCTTTTTTTGTTAAATCGGTTACACTCGCGATGTTCATCGTCCCGTCTGCAGGGATAACCGCGACCAATTCGTTCGTCAGCCACGTTTTTTGTTTTTTCGTATCTATTAACTGCTGATCAACAAGGGACTTCATGTTTTTGGTCGAAGCGGACAGAAACAAATCCGACGGCGCTCCTTGCTCAATTTGTTTTTCCAACGCACCAGAGCCGCCGAAGTTAAAATTCAATTTGATGCCTGTATGGGTTGATTCGTATGAATGCTGAATTTCTTTGAGCGCATCCGTTAAACTTGCTGCTGCGGATATGGTAAGCTCAATAGTTTCAGCCGTTTTCGAAGATGTCTGGCTGGAAGATCCATTCTTACCGGCGCTGCCAACGCATCCTGATAATAATAAAATGATGGAAATAACCAAAACGAAAACAGTGCTACTTTTAATGAATTTATGCATTTGGTTCGGCTCCTCATGTTCGTTCATCATCAATTAATGGGTTTCGCGATTAGCTGTGCCTGTCTCGTACGTTCGATCAGTGTACAATTTTCAAGAAGAATATGATTAAAAATATCTGCTTCCAGGTCTTCTAACCGCTTCAATACGAGTCGGTGCGTACCACAAGCTTCCTGCATCGGCTCAAAGCCGTTTGTGATCAAGCGCATTTCCTTCAGGAATTCCACCACCGTTTGATGCTCGTCTTGCAACTTGGACAAAATTGGATTCAACTCATCTGCTCGTTCCACTGTTGATTCTTGTAAAAATGCTTCAATCATCGGAAACACAAGGTCCTCCTCATTTTGAATATGTTCCGATAATTCCTGTTTAAGCAAGGTGAACAGTTCATTAACTCGCTTTAGATGCGGATAACGTTCGCCGTGAACCCGCGTTAGTTTGGTTACATACGGCGTTAACGCCGATAGTTCTTCCCGAAGCTTCGTATGATACTCATTTTGAATATAGGCGATTAGCTCTTTTGGTTCGAGTGAAGGAGGTTGCATTTGCTTATGCTGTGCCTGCTTTTCTTCCACTTCATGTATCTGCGTTAGCAGTTCACCAGCGTGGAGGCCTCGATTGGCTGCTGCTTCACGGAGCGATATTTTCCCTCCGCAGCAGAAATCAATCCTAAGTTTGCGGAACAGATCTCCTGTTTTGGGTACTGCTTTCACAATGTCCGCCACCCATGTTTCTTCCGTTAACTGGCTCATCTTCCATTCCTCCATCATACTTCGATTTTGTGCTTAACTTTCATTCTACGTCTCCCTTAAAGCTGAACCAATCAGGGGGTTCCCTCTTTCACTAGTGGAAAGAGCCTGATTATAACAAATCAGAAAGCAACTGTTCAGCCGCTTCTTTCCCTTGAGCGATGCAATCTGGAATTCCAACGCCCCCATAGCCGGCACCGCATAGAAAAACACCCGGTAAATACTGTGCAAAGTCCTGTCTCATCTTCGCCATATGCTCTTTGTGTCCAATCGGATATTGCGGCATCGATCGATCACACCTACTGACTTCTGTGAATTCTGGTTCCGCTTCCAGGCCCATTAAATCTTTCAAATCCTTGCGCGCGGCATCCACAAGTTGATTGTCTGTCATTTGAACCCACTCCTGTGCACCTGCATGTCCGATATAGGTCCGTAAAAGCGTATATCCTTCAGGAGCAGTATGGCTCCACTTCGTCGAAGACCAAGTGCATGCGGTAATCTTTTTGCCTTCTTTGCGGGGGACTAGAAATCCCGTTCCCTCAAAAGCAAAATTAAGATCTGTGTTTTTATAAGCAAGGGCAATATTGGCTACGGAAACATAGTGAATCTTGTGTAACCAGCTAGCGCTTGCAACGCCGGAAAATAATGCAGCCGCTTCAAAAGCTGGAACAGCACAAATCACCGCATCCGCATCTATTTTTTGTCCATGTTCTAAAATGACCTGATAACCGTTTTCTTTCCTTACTTCAACTACACCTTGCCCCATAACAAAACGTACGGTATCCAGCCTTTCCTTTAGCCGCTCCACGATCGTAGATAATCCTAGCCGATAAGAAAGAAACATACTTTTCTTAGCGATATCAGGCAGTTTGTCTTGTACTGCTGGCTTTCTTCCCGCCCCTTTAGACATACCCTTAATCAGACTTCCATGCTTTTGTTCCATTAGTTTAAATTGAGGGAAAGTTGACATAAGGCTCAGAGAATGAGTATCCCCAGCATAAATTCCAGACAACAGAGGTTCTGTAATCTGATCCAGAACTTCTTTGCCGAGACGCCGTTTGATAAAATCCCCTAGAGATTCGTCCGCATCACCTTTCTTCGCCGGAATGATTAAATCCAGAGCTGCCCGTGCTTTTCCCAACGGAGAAATAAGCCCTGTCCGAATGAAGGGGGTGAGCTTTGTTGGAATGCCCAGAATGAAGCCCATCGGCATCGTATGAAGTTTGCCCTTATGCAAAATGCAAGCAGATTTGGCTTTCGGGTTTGTCGATACCAGCTCTGCTTCCAGCCCCAACTCCATGGTCAGATCCAATATTGCTGTCTTTCTGGCCAAGAAAGCATCTGGTCCTTTTTCGATCATAAAATCGTTTTGGCGAACGGTTTGTAGCTTTCCTCCCAGACGTTCACTTTTCTCCACCAGTGTAATCTCTACTTCAAGCTGCCTATCCTCAGCCAGCTTTTTCACATAAAAGGCAGCACTTAAACCGCTTATTCCTCCACCGAGAATAACGACTTTTTTAGAACTTTTTTTCATGAAAACACTTTTCCTCTCCAACTCCGGGTATATAAGCACAATAAGGGTCACTCTCCAAATAGTCTCCTGTTATTGCAAAAGCCCTTGCTCTAGAGCCCCCACAGACAGCCTTGAATTCACAGACTCCACATTTACCTTTAAGTAGGGACTTATCTCTAAGATTCATCATGATCGGAGAGTTGCGATAAATATCTGCCAGGCTATCCTTTCGTACATTCCCGCATATAAGAGGCAGGAAACCGCTCGGGTATACTTCGCCGATATGACTAATAAAAACAAATCCATCTCCATCATTTACGCCTTTAGGAGCACGTCCTAAAACATCTGCCCTTTTTTGTCCGTCTGCTACACTGCTCTCACCTGCTCTGTGCTTTTCCTGCAGTACGACCCTCCGGTAGTGAGGAGCTTCTGTAGCCTTCACACCGTACGGCATCTGTTGCTGTATTTGATACAGCCATTTCATTACGGCTTCATGCTCATCAGGAGTAATCATATCTTTCTCCATGCCACGTCCGGTTGGAACAAGGAAAAATAAACTCCATAACACGGCCTGCATTTCCTTTACCCTTTCTGCAATTTGCTCCAGATCATGAAGGTTGTACCGGGACACCGTCGTGTTCACTTGAATAGGGATATTCAGTTCCTTCAAATAACCAATTCCTCGCATGGTCGTATCGTAAGAACCCGCTGTACCCCTAAAATGATCGTGAATGTCTGCACATGAACCGTCCAGACTAAACGCCCATCGCGATAACCCAACTTGCTTTGCTTTCTCTACCGCTGCTCGTGTCACTTTAGGGGTGGCACTGGGGGTCATTGAAACCGACAGATATTTCTCTTCAATTGCATATCGAGCCAGTTCAAACAGATCAGGACGCATTAAAGGATCTCCGCCTGTGAATACAACCAACGGATGATTCATTTCAGCAATTTGATCTATCAGCTTCTTACCCTCTTCTAATGTCAGCTGGCGAGGATCAGGTTTGTACTGAGCTTCCGCTCTACAGTGAAGGCACTTTAAAGCACAAGCTCGTGTAACCTCCCAGATGACTATAAATGGGTCTGTATGATAATCACGCGGCGTTTTCAAAGATATCATTGATGTCTCTCCTTTTAGAAGTATAAAAACAACACAAAAACATAGAGCATCATTGAAAATCCAATTTCCGCCATGCCAACTTGTTTTGCCTTTAATCCGAGTTTAGGAAGCCATATGGCTCGTATCAAAAAAATCAAAAAAGGAACAAACAGAGGTAACTTTAACCAGGTAGCAAACAACAAAATCACCAAATGATAGATGATGGAAGCATAATGGTAACGTATATTTTTTCTTTCACGAATGATCGTTTTGACATACAAAGCAGTTCCGATAAAGTAAAGCATCAAAAGTAAGAATAGCTCTGTTGCTACTCTCCAATCCTCTCCTCCCCCCATATAAATAACAGGGTATATAAAAGAACAAAAGAGTAGAATTGCAACAATGTCATTGAGTAAAGCACGTTCATTTTTCGTTTTTGCAAAATAAATATTAGCCATAAAAAAGAGCAATAGAAGAACTCCATACCAGATCAAGGCAGGCTCAAACCATATCAGTGAAATTAACAAAGGAAGTAATATCACTCCGTATACAACGGCGGGTTTGCGGTATCTTTCACTGCTGCCTGTTTTGATCCATTGGAGGACAGGAAAACTGAATAAGTAGATAAAAAACCAGCACACAAATAGGGGGATATGAATGAGTTCCCCTCGAGAAGCAGCTAAACCGAATAAAAATGGAAGAACGAGCATGGCCCAGGCTCCATGTTGATTAGGTATGTATCTGCTCATCCCCTTCAAACCCTTGATCCTTTTTTCACAATCTTTTTTATGTCTGTTATTTCGGTTAATCGATTCATCATCCATTCCCCCAAGATTGAGTTTTATCTTCTAACTTCATTCTAAGTATTATATGAAATTGAACCAATTAGGGAGTTCCCTTTTCCTTAGCGGGGAATATCCTAACCGGAAAAATAACGCTATTTTCTTATGCTATACTGTACTAAAAAAGGGAACAAAGAAAGGATGAACTGTTATGGGAGGACCTTCTTTACGTCAACTGCATGCTCATCATGCCATTCATCAAGGCGGGCTAACTGGCGCTCTAGATAAGACGAGAGAAGTAGAAGAATTACTCGAAGCAAAAGAATTCAAGGTGGCGCGTCAGGCTGCCGACCACTTGATCGAATATTGGGAAACCCGCATTCTCAGCCATGCTGATGCAGAAGAGGAAGGATTCTATCAGGAAAAGGTCGAGAAAAAACCGGAACTGCAGGAGGCTGTCGTCAAACTTACACGGGATCATGACCTGCTCCGAATCATTGTAAAAGAGCTCAAAGCCGGGATCCGTGAAGAAGGGCTTACGCCTGAAGTTCTTCAGCAGTTCCACGCGCTTCTGGTTGTCAATGCTATTCATAGTCGGGAAGAAGAACGTTTGTTGTTTGAGGAACCGTCATGATCAAGATGTGGCATAACGATTCACTTTCTCTATAAAAACGTACCGAAGAAATAGTCCAACGCCTCCTGCGAGTATCTGTCATCTCCTTGCCAAGCTGCTACGGAATAAAAATCATGATTGCCGTGCTGTCGTTTACGAGGCGTGTCCTGTGGGACCAGCAGTCCGGCATATCCCCACACCTCCATGACTACATCACGCTCGTTTTTGCTGGATGGAAACACATCCTTCCAGCGCTTTTCCAATTGACGTGCACTGCTTTGGGCATCACAGTTCTGAACAGCTTCGAGCATGTTATGAAGTATAGCTAGATCCTCATCGGAAACCTGAACATCCTCTTCTTGACTGAACAATTCAAGGTCCATCCAGCAATATAGAAGGTGGTTCAGACGAATACCGCCCCATTTGATTCGTTCAAAATTCAGTACATTCAAATCTTCATTGACGTATTCATTATCAGACATCATTTTATTAAAATTACAATCCCCACAGCTACTGTAATTGGGCAGGACGACAGGCCGCTCACCATAGGTGTGCAAAGGAAGCCCAGCGGTTAATGCCCAGCTCGATAAGGCGCTTCGTAAATGAACCTTTTTCGTGGAAAGGCTGTGCAAAAATGCTGCTGCCACTCGCTCTTTTGTAGCCTTTTGCTGATGCAGCTCATGTAATCTGTTTATAATCTCGTTATGTGTAATGGTGATCGGATCGAACATCAAGCCCTTACTTTTGGCATATTCAAAATCCTCACCCGAAAAAGATCCCCGCTCCTGCTTCCAGCCGCTGGAGGACCAGAATGTGTTCATCAGTATTTTTTTTGCCTTTTTATCCACAACACATCTCCCTTACTCATCTCAACCCCTTCACCTCCAATACAAAGCTCAGGGTTGTAGTGCATTTTATGTAAGATTGCTATTCATCTTTATATTTAAAAGCAATGGCCGTATTTCCTGACCGGGGGTCAAAATAAGAAGAGATTTTCCCCCAGCTCAGTTCATATTCCATATAGGGGTAAGGCTTGGTTTGACGATAGCTTGGCTTCACGGACAAATGTTGCTGTAACAAACGATCATGCTCCCCTTGCCGCTTTCTCTCCCCTTCCTCAGACCAATTATCCCAAGAAGTTGGAAATTCATTGCCCTGAAGCGAAATCTCCACGACAATTAGGCTTGTATCCTTAAAGCATACAGACACAAAAAAATGCCGACGCAGCAAAGAAACCTGATCGAAATGATACCAGATGTAGTCATTCCCTAGCCTTCTTACAGAATGAAAATATTTCGAATACCAAGTGGTCTCTAACAACTGATCTTCTGTTAAAGACGAGTAGATCGCACGCTCACCATCGACCTGAATGATTCCCGATTCCCAGTCATTCATTGCTGCCACTCCTTCAGCTATTATGCCAATCTCCTACAGTTGCTCTCTGTCCTCATGATTGAAAATGGCCCGCCAGGCCCGATCTAGCACGTGCGTATGTAATTGTTTGGCATAAACATTTCTAACGATGGCAAGAACGATCACACCCACGAATACTACACTGAGCAAAGTGATAGAGGGAACCCAATGGTCAAACATGGCATTCGCCAGCACTTGCAGCAAATGTCGTTCGGGTTGTAAATATTCCACCGCCGCAACGATGCCTGCTGCCAGCAATATAATCACAGATATGATCATAAGCATTGCATTGATTACTTTGTATTTAGCAAGCCCTCGCTGAAAAACGCGAGTTCCAGCATATTGCTCCAGCACGATGATCTGTTTGTGAAAATCATTTTCTACCTGTTCTACAGGCAGATCGTGCTTCTGAATTAATGCATGGGCTTTCTTCAATTCGGATTGAATAAATAAACTACTCTGGATAGCAGATCCCAGCTGACCTAAAACATTCATATCTTTTTACCCCACTTCAATAGTGTCTAACTTACGAGTATATAGGGTTGCCATGCTCTACAACACGATCGGTTCCAGACTGCTCTCTAAGTGAGCTAATCAGTAAAAATCAAAGTAACCCCGCCAGGCTCCTTCATTCTGATGCTTGGCAAAATAAAAGCTGCCTCCATCGACAATATTCAATTCGGCTTTGGCATCTGAAGCAATCTGAAACACAAATTCATAGCCCTCGCCAAAGTCGATGCCCGATTGAACAAAGCTGGGATAGCCACCGATTTTGTGAACCGCATATATTTCCTCTACGATGTCCTCAAAATAGTCGGGTTCCTCCTCGTCCAAATGGTTGAGGGCATCGCCATATTCCTCAGGAATGTCTTCACCGTCCCAGACCGGATAGTCATTCTCTTTGAGCTCAGGGAATAGCGGGAACGCCTTGATTTGCATAAATGCCGGACCAAAATCTTTTTCGACCAAATCCTCTACCGACGTATACTCACGAATACACATATATCCTTCCATGTCCTCATGATCCAGTACATCGGGAGACAGAAAGACCGTCAACAGCTTGACACTGTGCATAGCCGGAGGAACAAAGGGCAAGGCAGGCAAATACAATTGCATGATCGGAGCCATAACATTCCCCTGTACATCAATGGGTTGCTCCTCCGTTGGCAAAGCCACTGTAACTCTACCAATCCAGCTCTGTTCAAGGGAACCGGACGGTCTACGGCCCCCTGTATGGAAAATAGTAGCTTTACGTTTTAGAATCGTTCTTAGCTTCTCAATAGCGTTGCTGGACAACGAAACCACTCCTTTCTAATCTAGAATAGAAACGCAACAACATCCTCTCCTGCTTTAAAACCAAACTCACTTAAGCGGTCTTCCATCTCTTGAATCTGATGTAGATAATCTTCCTGCACAGCTGGCAGACCCTGTTCATTCACTAATGTCCCGCCGAGTCTGGCGCATGCATATTCGGCACTTTTCCACATCGTCTCAAACACAGTTTGCGGCTGCACGGTCCGTACCCCATCCATACTGAAAATCAAATCTGCAAAGCGATCCTCTGCGAGTGTACTCAACCAAAAAAATCCAGGCTCGGTTCCCGTATGTACGCTAAATAGTTCATCATAGCCTCCCAGCCCGTGATGGTGTGCATGGAAAATATCCATATCTCCCCACTCCATTCCGAGGCTCAGCATGACATCCCAGATATCCGCTCCACGGTAAGATTGGCCTTGATCCGCCACCAGCCTAAGCATGACAGCGTGTTCCCTTTCACCTTCCTGATCTGTAAATGCTTTAAGTTTTTCCGCTTTTACACGTGCACGGGCAGCATCCTCCCGAGGAAGCACATGAACGGTGCCCTTCCCCTGAAAACGCGCTGGCAGTGTGTTCATAAAGTCTGCAACCTTGGCTTCATCTAAACGAATCTGCATCTCTACATTATCGAATATATCCATACAAATACAGATTTTATCAAAATGGCATTCGCCTGCCGATCTGCGTCCCACACTAGTCCATATCTGCAAATCATGCACATGTCCATACACGATATACCCCTTAAGCAATTGCAAAATATCCTCATCTGATAACGTAAAACCGCTGAATTCCACGTCAATCAGCCAATAGATATTAGAATCAGGCTCCACTTGATGGATTCCTTTTATGGTCTTCACAGGCTCATGTTCCAACTCCACGGCAAGGATGCTAGATACATCCTCACTCCCATGTTCGGGTAAATTCATGAATCTCCCTCCTAGCTAGCTGTTTTCACTTTACAGTTTCCTATAATTCTCAATCTATATTAAACTATAACTCACCAAGCACAAAATAGTATAAAACGGTGCTGGGTCGTTGAACTTAACTTTTAGAAATTCAAAGCTTCGAAAGGGGAGAACTCGTGATGCAAAAACTTTGGCAACAAGGGAAGGCTTTGTCTCTGCCTATTATGGTGTCCGCATCGCTAATATCTGGAGCGCTGTCTGTAAGTACACCTGCGGCGAATGCGGCTGCAACCAAGGAATTGCTTCAGCTATCCGGTCAGACGACTTACTATGGAGAGGTCGAGAATGGGCAGCCCAACGGACGTGGTACGATCAAATGGAGCGAATATAAGCAGTATTCGGGTGATTTTGTGAATGGCAAGCGTTCAGGTACTGGAAAATATATAAATCAATACACGGATGCAGATGGACAAAATCATAAAGTCGTATACAACGGCACATGGAGCAATGACACGATGAGTGGCAAGGGTACGCAGACTGAAAAAGTGACACAAATGGACGGAACCGTACGTTCGAACGAGATCCAAGTAGGTACCTTTCAGAACAATGGATTACAGAGTGGCTACCAAGTGATCCACGCTGTGGCAGATCCAGACTACAGCTTCACTTATAAAAATAGCAAAGAAATACTAAATATCTTGCACAGTAATCAAGATCTGGTCCAAAGATGGCAAAAAGGAGATCTCTTCTCCGTAAATTATAAAAATGGCTCTGTCCAAAAGGAATACTCTATGTTCCCTGAAGAGACTGCTACCAAAGAACGTCAAAGACAAGCGTCCATCAAGTATCTCAAAGGAATTACTGCCGAGGTCACTCCTTATTTGCAGCAGTTTGAAAAGCTGTCCAAGCATATTCCGCTAAAATAATTAAAACGACGCGAAATATGTATTAGCCTCTACGCAAGAAGGCCTCTCTTTCTAATGGAAAGCTCCATTTGAAAAGAGTGGCTTTTTTTTGTTTCGTTATGAATGACATATAAGAACTTCGGAGCATAACACCTCCTACTATTCTCCCTTATAAATCCTCAGGAACTCATACAAATGACTTATTTTTCACTTGAATCCCCTCCTTTTTTTGCTAACCCCCACTAGATTCACTAGAATATAAGTAATTATTTTAATCATCCGAGGTGGACATCATGGCAAAAATTATGGTTCCTCCTGAGAAACTTGAGGCGGTTTCCAGGCAGTTCGCACAGGCACGTGAGCTGGGGGCACAAATTTGCGGACAACTGTCACAGCATATTCAGATGTTGGAAAATAGCTGGGCAGGAACAACACAGCAGCGCTTTTATCAGGATTTTCATAAAGCGCGTGGACAAATGGATGCTTTCACTCAAACTGTCGGTTCTGTCAGCACAGAGCTGCGTTCCATTGCAGTAAAATTCAAGGAAACAGATACACAAGCAGACACGGGTATTAATAAAGGAGATCACAGAGGACAGATCGGCAGCAGTGAAGGGGCAACTTCCGGGAAAAAAGGACCCGATCCAGCAGATATAGCTATTAACAGCATTTCAGAAGCCAATAAATGGCGCGGGCAACTGGGATTTGCCGGAACAGCTATCTATAGCGGTCTGGCTTCCACACTTGTGCTCACCAAAACAGTAGAATTCAAGAAAAGTCTGAAGAATCCCACTCGAGCGGTTATACATAATGCGGCATGGGTGAATGGCAAGGGTAACAATGCGTTTATGCGTAATTTGGGCAAAAGCCTAAACCGCCAATTCGCTAAACCCGGTATTGTGATGAAGGGTTTAAAGGGCTTTGATCGTTTAGCTGGAAAGCTTCAAATGGGTAAGCTTGGCCTCGGATTCAACAAAGCCAATAGCTTTCCTCAGTGGACGCGGAACGTCATCGCCGGGGTGGAAAAAGGCCGTTACGGCATAGCCACCCGCCAAATTCCCGGCATGATTGCCAAAAAGCTATACCCTATTAATGCCACCATGAATATTGTGGGCGAGGGTATCAGTCTGGCTGGAAAATGGAAAAGCGGGAAGCTTACCGGAACGGATGTGGCTGTATCTGCTTCTAACGTAGCGATTAAAACCGCTGCAACTTATGGCGGTGCTGTTGCTTTGGGAGCCGTAGGCGGCGCTATCGGTGGTCCGGTCGGTGCAGCCGTCGGTGCTTACGTCGGCGGTACGGTGGGAAGCTGGGCAGGTGGAAAGGTCGCCAAATTCGCCGAAAAAGGGATACGTTGGGCCAGCAAACTATTTAAATGACATACACCTAACAGATGGAGAAGGAGCCTAACTATGGACAAACAAACGGTAATTTTAACGCTTGAGGAACTAGGCTTTGCCTTGACCGCACTGGGCGCAGAAGACATGGCTTCTGGTCTGCTCCAATCTTATTACGGGGAACTGACCGAAGATCGCTGGGAACTGCTTTTTCATGCCGCAACGCATAGCCTGATATCCAAGGGTTTGATGGAACAACGAGATGACGAGCAACAACAGCTTGAATTTGATGCGTTCATTGTTGAAATGCTAGCTCATCTGGTACAAAGTCGTCAGATGCTACGTGGCTACAAGGAGCAACAGGATAAGCAAAATACATTAACGATACACCATGGAAATGAACGTTTTCTGTATCATTTTTCCAGCCACAATGAACTCCATTTCTTTCGCTGGTCTTCCCCAGAAGACTGGCATCACGACATTGATCAATTGTTCGGCCTGCTTGCTTCGAACTTCAATGAGCACAGCCGATACGTCGATCTGACAGAAGAACAGTGGAATGAGTTAACCTCTTCCAGCTTCAGCATGCAGCAAATGACAACGTGGAAGCTTCATGAGTCCGCTCAGCAAATAATACAAGACTGGCGAGAGGATTTTGATCGTAATCAGTGTAGCCTAGATAATTTGAGCCAGATGATATACGCGGATACGGATGAAGATGGACCTTCCGTTACAAATCTACTATTTGTTCTTAAAGGAACGAATGATGTGTGGATCGTAAGAAATACAGAACTGGATATGCAGGCCACCCCATGTCTGCGTATTGAAAGTGTAACCGAAGCTGACTGGAGAGAACGAATAACTTATTTCATTCAGGAGTTTGTACGCGACGAGGCGGTATTCCGTGGATAAAATTGTATATCGAAGATCTTTGGCATTTTGGAAAGCCATGGGCAGCTTGATGTTTGTGCTGATTTGTCTGCTTTTGCTGCTGCTCATTTTTATCGACGAAGATATCTCAGCTCTACAAATCTTCTTCTTTATTACGTCCGCCATTGTCGGACTTCCTTTTTTCGGTAGCTATCTTGTGGTTTGTTTGAGCAGAACGCTTCGTAAGGATACCTATCTGTTCATTTTTGACGAGCACAGCATTTCCGATGGTATTCGAACTGTCCCATGGTCTGCAATCACTAAAGTCGAATTCGAAGGGGCCTCCATCCGCAAATGGTTGCGTCCTCGCTTTCCCGCCTTTATTTTTCATCTGAATGACCACAGCACCTGGGAAGTCAGCACCGATTATGTGTTGAACGATGTTGAGCTAAACCAAGCCGGGAAACAACTTCGAACTCTCATTAACCAGCATGGCAAGCCAAAGAAAAAACGTTCCTGAATAGTGCCATTGAATATGTCAAAGCTTGTCTCTATCATATGCAGCTACAAGAGCCACAACCACTGCTGCCGAGTTGGCCGCAGCCAAATCAAGATTGGAGTCAAAAGAATCCGCCGCTTCTACACCGGCAAGATCAGACAAAGAACGGACAGCCAAAAACGGAACACCAAACTGGTACGCAGTCTGAACGACCGCGGCCCCTTCCATATCCGTCACTTTCGCTTCAGGAAACTGGCTACGGATAAAATGGGCGCGCTCAGCCTGGGAGATGAAAGAGTCAGCCGTCGTAATCAATCCGTTGACGATCTGCCCCTCAATCCTGGTCTCCGCCAGCGCTTCTGTCGCAAAAGCAAGCAGCGCTGGATCGACAGGATAACTTGCCGGCATCTGTGGCACCTGTCCGTAGGTATAGCCGAACGCCGTTCCGTCCACATCGCTGTAAGTCAGCTCGGTCGCCACTACAACATCGCCAACATGCAGCGCTGGATCGAGCCCACCCGCAGACCCGGTATTAATGACAAGCTCCGGGCTAAATCGCTCAATCAGCAGCGCCGTAGTCGAGGCTGCGTTCGCTTTGCCAATTCCTGATTGCAGCAGAATAACCTCCTTGCCCTCAAGCTGGCCTGTATAAAAAATCCCGTTCGCAATCTGGGTCATCTTTATCCCTTCGATCTGCGCTTTCAAATCTGCTATTTCTTCCTCCATGGCTCCGATAATCGCTATACTCAAAGTTCTTCTCGCTCCCTCCATGAATTCCTTGTATTCCAGCTTATACTTGAAAAATACCCGTTGCTGCGATGCGCTGCACCGCCTCCAGCAGCCTTTCTTCACTGTTCACCAGACTGACCCGCACATAAGAAGCTCCCGCACGACCAAAGCCTTCTCCAGGGGCGACCGCAACATGTGCCTCGTCCAATAAAAAGTCTGCAAATGAAGCGGATGTGTAACCCTCTGGCACCTTGAACCAGGCAAAAAAAGACCCTTGGGGAACAGCTACATCCCAGCCAATACCTCGTAACGCTGCAATGAGAATATCACGGCGCCGCTCATATAACGCCGCGAGTTCCCGTACCGGTTCCTGCGTGCCCAGCAATGCCACAGCCCCCGCATCCTGTACCGCTCCAAAAACAGTGCTGTAGGCATGCGTATGATAATGCTTGAGCGCACCAATGATGGACGAATTTCCCACTGCAAAGCCGAAGCGCCATCCAGCCATGTTATACGTTTTGGAAGCCGTATACGTCTCGACGCCATATTCCTTGCCGCCGGGGATTTGCAATAAACTAATCGGCTTATGCCCGTCAAATCCAAGAGCACCGTAAGCAAAATCATTCATAACCGGAAACTGATATCGAGCGGCATAATCCAGCGTCTTTGTCAGAAAATCTGCAGTAGCTACTGCTCCAGTCGGATTGTTCGGATAATTAATCATGAGCAATTTGACCTGCTCTGCGATTTCTTCCGGCACGGTTGTATAATCAGGCAAGAAGCCATGCTTCTCATCAAGCGGAATCGTATGAATATGGGCTCTTGCCAGCGCAGCAGCGGAATAATATTGGGGATATGCCGGATCGGTGGTCAATAACCAATCACCGGGATTCAGCAGCGCCTGTGGAATCCCCATTACGCCTATGGCTGAGCCGTTGAATATGGCAACCTCCCGGTCAGGATCCAGCTCCACCTGATACTCCCGTTTATAGAACGCGGCGACAGCCTCCAGCGTGCTTTTTTTCCCATGAAAAGGTGGATAGCCCTGATTGATCGGTTGATCGACCGCTTCCTTCAAAGCGCTGATGATATGCGCCGGTGTTGGCTGATCCGGGTTGCCGGCTGCCAAATTGATTACATCTATTCCTTTGCTTTTATACAGATTCACTTTGTCATCCATTGCGCTAAAATAGTTGTCAGGCAGAGCCTTGACGAGATCAGAGGATGAAAAAATCACGTTCATCTCCACCTTTTATCCATAAGATACAGGCTGACAACGTCAGCCCGCAGAAGATAATACCCCATATTATTTGAAATAGCTTGGTAGCTTGTAGCCTTCATAAACAGGATTCGATTGGATGTACTTTTGGAATTCATCTGAATGATATCCTTCAATAATGTCTTTGACGAAGGGCTTATCCTTGTTCTTGTTGTCCACAGCTACCACGTTCGTGAACGGATCTGTCATATTTTCAAGCTTTAATGCCGAGGTCAGCTTTATTCCATTCGATACAGCAAAGTTCCCTTGTATAGCCGCAAAATCAACATCCTCTAGTGCACGTGGCCCCTGTGCCGGGTCGGTAGCAACAAATTGCAGATGATGCGGATTAGAGGTGACGTCATTCACCGAGGTTTGCAATGGATCGATTTTGTCCTTTAACGTAATCCAGCCTACTTCCTTCAAAATATTCAGCGCACGCAGCATATTGACTGGCTCGTTGGGCAGGTTGATTTGGGCTCCATCGCTGATTTCGTCAAGGCTGGTGTGCTTGCTGGAGTACAATCCCATTGGAGGAGTCGGGACCTGCACAGCACCAATCAGATCAATATTCTCCCGCTTATTCATAGAATCCAGGTAAAGCGAATGCTGGAACACATTAGCATCAATATCCCCCTTAGCCACGGCTACATTGGGCTGAACACCGTCTGTAAACTCTTTATATGTAATCGTATAGCCTTTCTTCTCCAAATATGGAGCCACACCATTCTTAAACTGATCGCTATATGGACCGGGATTAAAGCTGATATGCAGTGTTTTCTTTTCTTCACCCGCAGCGTTGCCCAACGTATTCTTGCTGCCGCAACCTGAAATAAAAAGCACGACTGCTCCCAGCAGCAATATAAATGAAATCCATGGTTTCTTCATTTTGATGTCTCCCCCTGCTCCTTGATATCATCTACTTTTGGTGAGTTAGAATGTTACAGTCGCTCAAAATACCAAGTAATTTGATGCGTTTTATAGATATTACAATGATTTTTTATTCACTGTCAACAACATTTAATTACGCATCTTCTGCATAGCAAAAAAGGGGGCACAACAGGAGATCCTCCTGAAAGCAAAACACTTCACAAGTTTGTCATATACTTCCGTTTTAAAAATACCCCATAGGGGTATTTTAAATATGTAATTAAAACCCTAAAGGAGCTGTAAATATGAGAATGCAATGGGCTTTGCTCGCTGGTGCAGTCATGATTATTTTGAGTGGGTGCGGGAACAGTAACATGTCGAACCAGGAGCACACGACAAACAGCAGTCAACAACACGACACATCGGATATGAACCATTCCACTTCCAGTGAGCTTCCTGCCGGACTAAAAGAAGCTGAAAATCCAGCCTTCAAAGTTGGTAGCCAAGCGACTATCCAAGCCGACCATATGGCAGGCATGAATGGGGCTACTGCCACGATTGTTGGTGCTTATACGACTACTGCTTATACAGTCTCATATACTCCAACCACTGGAGAAGAAAAAGTGAATAATCATAAGTGGGTTATTCATGAAGAGATTAAAGATGCAGGTAGCGAGCCCTATGCACCGGGCACAGAAATTATCCTTGGGGCAGATCATATGAAGGGGATGGATGGGGCTAAGGCTACCATTGATTCCGCCGAGCCAACGACTGTATATATGGTCGATTATACGCCGACTACAGGAGGAGAGCCTGTCAAAAATCATAAATGGGTGACGGAGAGTGAGCTTTCAGCCCATTAGAACTCTTACAACACAGGCGCTTATGATAGCAAAAGGGAGCCTTACATCGGCTCCCTTTATACGGCTTTATTTGAGTTTGGACAAACCTACTTTGCTAAATTCAGCTTGGCATCCTTGATGTCATACAAAGTCCCTTTGTTGGTTTCTACAAGCTTTTTCATTTGTTTGTTGGCTAGTCCATTCGCAGGCACGATTGCATTAAAAATAACACCATTTTTCTGTAATTGCTCGTTGATTTCATCTACTGAAAAACGGGCTTTACCCAGAGCTGTATTTTTATCATGAACTGGTGCATCTGTAATGAATATAATTGTTTTGGAATTAGAATTCTTGGGAAATTTACTTATAGCTAGCTGAATAGCCTCTAATCCCGATTCCTTCAAATCCCCGCCAGCGGAAGGGCGCAGCATATTCAAATTACCTTTTAACTTGTTTTTATCGGTCGTAAACTCCAAAAATTCTAAATCTTTATCTGCCTTCAGATTGATATCCCGAAATGCAACGACAGCAAATTGGGAACCTGCTGGAACGGAATCAACAAAGCCTTTCACCTTCTGTCTCACATAATCCAGCGTCCCTGTCATACTACTCGTAACATCTATGACGAACACAATATCCGTAGATTTGGAGAAGGTGGTGGATATCTTTTTCAGAATCGTTGGATTGGAATGTGATTCGGAAGCATCTTCATTTTCCTCCATTAATTGTTCACTTTCACTGGTTGTCAAAACCTGCGGTGGAGCAAGAAAAATCACAACGCTCTGAGCTGCAATATTCCATTTTACCTTCGCACCCAGCGCCTCACTTACAAAGCGAATAGGAACCATTACTTTGCCATTAATGAGTCTCGGCGCCGCATTGAGACGCACTAATTTACCGTTGATATAGGCATCTCTGGAGCCTACAGTTAACTTAATCGTTGTATTTCCCTTGGTTGCAGTAACGGTCTTGGTAGCTCCATCCCATTTCACTTTCGCCCCAAGCGCCTCAAAAACGGCACGAAATGGCACCAGCATACTTCCGCTAATAGAGGTCGCAGGCTGCTCATATTGTTGCAGTTTCCCGTCTATAAACACCTCAACCTGCTGAGCCTTGTTATTATTTATGGGAACAAATTGGGGTACAGATGCTGCCGAATTTCCCGACTGATCGATCATTTTGATATAAAAGTAGTATCCACCCGTAGATAAATTCAGGTTACTCAATGGGTAGCTAAATGTTGTTTCCGGATCGAACTGAATCCGTTTAATTAATTGAGCATCCGCATTTTTGACCATAACGTATGAAGTGTACGTGGGTTGAATATTTTTCATTTTCAAACGAACCGAAAATGACGTACCTGAAGAGTTGATTGTAAATGTACCCGGAAAATCTTCTCCAGACGGGATAGACAAAGGGATTTCCGGTGACTCATCCACCTCTTGGTCCACTTTAGGCTCCACGACAGGCTGGGTTACTTGAGGTTCAATGACTTTCGGTTCATCCACAGGTTGAGCAACCTCGGGTTCACTGGGAGTGGGAATCTCTTTTATATTGGTCTCCACCTCAGGCTGCGTTACTTTCGGCTCCTCAGCAAGTGGAGTTACTGTAGATTCATCGACTGACTGCACAGTCCCTTCCATAGTTGTAGCTATAGGAAACTCTATATGATTTTCTGATCCTGGCCCAGGTGCTGGTCGTGAATCCGCAATTGAAATTGTGGAGTTGGCATAATCGATCGTAAAGTCACCCGGAGGAATTTCAATATAGTTGCTATACAGACGAATTGGTGTATCAGGCTTAATCGTAAACGGGAGATCGAATTTAAACACTCTGTTTACTCCATTACCATCACCAAGGGTAAGCTTAAGCTTATCTCCATCTCTGAATACTGTCGAATTGGCAGCATGAACACTTTCTGTACACAAAGTGAACAACCCTACGAGTATCGTTAAAAACGAAAGTAGGAACATCATTCTTTTGAGCTTCATTCTTATTTCCCCTTTTGAATCTATAGTCTTGTCGGTAAATCATAGCATAGGGTTAGATGAAGTTCATGCCATCTGATTACAGTTATGGATATGCGAACTCACTTTTTCCATCATTCGCGCTCTGTTCATCTGTTCAATGTTCATATGTATCTCCTTGGCCCGCTTCTTCAACGTGGCATACGTAATATGGCCGCCTTCAGTGCTTTAGTGCCTTCTTCGCTTTTCAAATAATCCGACGGTGTTTCGTTGCCGAGTGCGGGGACTTTTCGATCCATCCAAGTCAGCAAATATTCCCCCATATCGGGCAGCAGCACAATCTGAATCTCCTTGGGAATTTTACTTTCGACCACTTTTGCTCTTATAGCCGGATCTACCTGTGCATACCGCTCCTGATAGATCTGAACCATGTTGGCCCAGTTCTCCGGCTTAAACTCTTTCAAATATATGTCTCTCATCTACGAACCCTCCTTAGGGCCTCAGACAACGCTTTTCATGCTGGAGCAACCATTCTTTTCTCCATAGCCCTCCTGCATAGCCCGTTAGTTTCTGATTGGAACCGATAATTCGGTGACATGGAATCACAATGCTCAGCTTATTTTTTCCATTAGCACTGCCTACGGCTCGGATCGCTTTTTCATTTCCAATAGCAAGAGCAATATCTTTATAAGCTGTCGTTTTACCGTACCCCACGGACACCAGAGCATTCCATACTTTTTGCTGAAAATCCGTACCTTCAAAGGCATAAGGAAACGTAAACTCAAAGCGCTCACCTTTAAAATACTCGTCAAGCTGGATAGCGCATTCCGCTAATACTTGGATTGGAACCTCTTCTATAGCCCTCGTTAAGAGCTCATTCCGATTAGAGAACATAATAGAATAGACAGCCTCATTTGTGCCCTGTATCTCTATCTCTCCAATCGGCGATACATACTTCAATACGTAAAGTTCACTCATAAAAGGATACGACCTCCTTCCTTTCCTATTCCTTACTCAACTTTCTATACTCACTAGGAGAACAATGGTTCAAGCTGCGAAACGCCTTATAGAAATGGGAGGGACTTTGGAAGCCCGTCTCATAGCAAATCTCAAGATTCGTAAGATTTGTACTTTTAAGAAGATAGGCTGCCTTATCTACTCTTATTTTTTCCAAATACGTACGCGGGGTTTCGGCGGTTTCCTGTTTAAAGATCCGATCCAAGTAAAAGGAGCTTATTCCGATATGGTCCGCAATATCCTGCAATACAAGTTTTTCCTTGTAATGATTGACCAAGAAGGTTACTACATTCTGCACAAGTCTGATATACGGCGAATGGTCTGTATGGGGCTGGCATCTTTTGCAAGCACGAAAACCCGCCTTTTCCACTTTGTCCAAATCAAAGTAAAACTCCACATTTATTTTCTTCGGCTTTTTGGATCGACAGGAAGGTCGGCAGTATATGCGGGTTGTTTTCACAGCGGTAAAAAACAACCCGTCATACTTACGATCACACGCTATAATTTTCTCCCACATTTCTTCAAAAGAAAGACTAAGGTTAGCCATGATCGAATGCTCTGTCCTTTCTATAGTTCATATTCATCTAGCTCAAGGATTTTGCAAAATCCTCATATAAATGTGATGTATCTTGAAGCTCTATCAACTGTTCTGCATTCTTTTGCAAAGCAACTATTATCTTATCAGAAAATGCATTTCCAAAGCTAAACCGTTTAACTCCTAACTGCTGAAGCTGGTGGACATTCGTCAGACCCGGCAGGGATAAAACATTAAGCGGAGCATGTATATGAAACACAACTTCCCTGATCTCTTCATCACGCTTTAATCCTGGAACAAAAATTCCGCTCGCACCACTATCCACATACGCTTTGGCCCGCTCTATGGTCTCTGAAAGTGGGGCATCCATCTGCAAATATGTATCCGTTCTTGCGTTTATAAAAAACTTTTTAAACCCACGCGTATCCAATGCTGTTCTTATTTTGGACAACAGGTTACTGTGCAGGCCCACTTCTCGAAGTCCCTTTTTCGTTTTCAAAGAATCCTCAATATTAATCCCTGCAACTCCCACATCGGCTATCCTTAAAATATGCTCAACAATCGTTGCCGTATCCTCCCCATATCCTGCTTCAATATCTGCCGACACTGGAATCTGAACATGCTCAGCAATCGTCCGAATAATGCTTACATGCTGGTCAAAATCAATAAGCTCTCCATCTGAGAATCCAAGCGTATTGGCAATTCCCCAGCTCGTCGTACCTATCGCCTTAAAACCTGCCTTCTCCAGAGCCACCGCAGATAGCATATCCCAGGCGTTCCCTAAAAATAAAAGTTCCTCTGATGTGTGAAGTGCATGAAACTGATGAATTTTGTTCATAAATATAGCCTCCTGATATGTGATGTAACTCATTTTATCAAGAGGCTATCTTTGTTTCGTCCTCATTCTTGCACTTATGGTCTGTAGGAATCTAGGAACAACTAGGTCCATTTATTCACATATAAATCATAATTTTTGAAAAAAACGGTTATTTAAGCTCTATTCAATCATATTCTTCTTATCTATACTCTTGCTAAATCAATTCGAGTTAGATGCAAATCTACGCTTTTAGCTTTTAGCCTTTCACAATTACATTATTATAGGAGGAGTTATATGTATAAAATAAGCAATAAGCTCATTTCCAATAAAACAAAGTTTCTTATGATCTTGCTAAGCTTTACTGTAATTGCTTCTTTCTCTAGCTTGTCGGGCCCACCTGCCAAGGCTTTTGCTAAAGAGAATGGAACTCCAGTACAGAAAACGATCGATTTAAATGAGGGCTTCGACAACTCAAATGAAGCTAGTATAGAGCCATTATCCCTTACCAGCGAAGCAGCTACTAGCCAAGAAGCGGTTACAGCTATTGATCATGATGCTAATTTCTCACCTTCAACACTTCAGTTTCTGAAGGCTAATACAGGACTCGACGGTGAGCAATGGGATAATATTATGAAGCTAGTGAACAAACCAGAGCAAGATTCTTTGAAATGGACTGAATTCTATGGATATGCTGAAGATATCGGCGATAATCGCGGATACACCATTGGTATCTTTGGAGCAACAACAGGCGGTTCAAATGATACGGGACCCGATGGTCCGGACTTATTCAAAGCTTTTGATGCTGCTAGTGGAGCTAGTAACCCTTCCATTGCAGGTGGATTAACACGTGCTGGCCTGAAGGGGAAAATGAGTGGTTCGATTTTAAAGCTCAGCGATAGCGATAGTGTTATCAAGAAGAAGATCAACGCTCTCCAAAACAATGAAGCTTGGAGAGAAGCCATGTGGCGTACGTTCTATGACACCTATATCGAATATAGTGTACAGCAAGCACAGAAACGCGGATTTAATACTGCTCTGACGATTGGTTCATTTGTCGACACAGCACTCAATCAAGGCGCTACTGGTGATTCAGGTAGTCTTGAAGGAATCCTCTCACGTTCAGGCAGTAGTACGAATGAGAAGAAGTTCATGACTAGCTTCTATGCTAAGCGTACATTGGTTGTCGATACCAACGATTATAACCAACCTCCCAATGGTAAGAATCGTGTGAAACAATGGAGCTCTCTCTTAGCTTCTGGCGAAACAGATCTTAAGAACGCAGATGCAGCTGTGATCAAAGCAACGAATTGGGAACTGAAGTAAATATAATATACGTCATGAGGAGGGCATATCGTATGTCCTCCTTTATCTATTTTTTATGAACATTGAGTTGGTGTTGACTGCTAACAACATCCCATTCTCCCATACAGTTCCTCTCATCATTCGAGTATGTAGGTCGCGTGTACAAATAGAGAGACTGTCCCAAAAGCCCGAAAGTTGCAAGCTCCTGAAACAGTCTTGTAAAATGGTTTATGAAGTCGAAATAAGGCCGTTAGATGATTCGATAGCCAGATGGCAGTCTACCGCTACTGCGGATATTACGGATTTGCTGCAACGTCAAACGTTGATTGGTAGAGATAATAGATTCCACATCATTCCCGCGAATCAGATCATCCAGGTCGGCGATGTTGCGATTGCCTCTAAACACACGGAAGTTACCTCTAAACCGCGTGCCAGTAAAGAGTACAAGTGTAGCATTGCTGCTAGTAGAAAAGAAACGCAAACTTTCGATGCCGTTGAGAATGTTATCGGTATTACGAATGCCTAGGTTTCCTCTGAATACTCTCCTGGAACCCCGAAAATTTTCTTCGTTGTAGACTGTAAGACGTGGATACGTTTGAGATACATATGCTTTGTTGTCCATGTTGTAATTCCTCCTTTCAACTTTATCTTATGCTTCACCATCCGATTGGCGCGGGCCTCGCAGCATCCATCTAAAAATAGTTATGTGATTGAATAGAGCAGATGCAGACTTGAAAAAGGAACATATGTTCTGTATAATCTAGCTTAGCAATTTGGAAAATCCTGAACTAACGGAGATGCGGACATGGACGATAAATTTATTGAGGAACTACGTGAAATTAGCAGAAACGACAAGCGAAGATCCGAATTTCTTATTAAGGGTATGAAGGAAACACTTCAGGAAAGAAAAGAAAAAAACTTTATCGAAAGATGGATTTGGCGACAAAAAAATAAGAAGCTTATAGCGCGGAAGTTTAAATCCTAGTAGATATAACAACTGAATCTTCATAGATTTCTACTTTTTGTTTAGGTCATAGCTCATTTTTAGGAGGCAGAGTCATGATTGAGCTACTAGTCTCAAACGACGATATATTAAATCAAAATCAATTTTTGGCTGATGAAGTTCGATACAATTTGATCCATCGAATTTGTGAGTCAGAAGAGTCAACATGCCTCAAAACGTCCGATAAAAATATGATCTTTGCTCAATCACCCGGACATAAGGCTTGGCTATGGATCTCACAACAAATCACAGATGATTATAAATTGACCTATATAGAAGAACTCTTACGTTATTTAAAAGGAACCACCCTATACCCCGCCTAATTTGCGAAAGAAAGGTTTTGCCAGCGCAATGGTATCCGAGCTATGTTGCATTTTGGAAAATGAGCATTTAGTACCCATGCTATATGCAGATTTAAAAAATTCGGTTTCCAATCAAGTTTATAATAATATCGGCTTTGAGGAAGGCGGCAAAATCACTGATATTGCGTTTGAATAAGCCTTCCTACTGCAAGAGAGCATGTTATTGCTCATTCAAATCAAAGAAGGCCGCAATGTCACCTTCATCACTGGGCCTCCTCTTCACTTATCTATACACTTTACTCCGTAACACCCACTTGTGTTTGAACTGAGGATCTTCGTGTAAGTAAATACGTAGCCACAATAGCGATACCAACCCCTGCTGCTCCAAACCAGGTGATGGAAGACAGCGAAACCTGACCAACAACTACACCGCCAATTCCGGCTCCGGCTGCCATAGCAAACTGCATTGTAGATTGATTGAGACTCAGCATCACACCGGAAGATTCAGGCACAAGTGTGACCAGATTATATTGTTGAGTAGGTCCAGTTGTCCAGGCTGCGAACGACCAAAGGATCAATAAAGCAAATACTGCGATCAGGGAATGAGCGGCAAAAGGAAGCAAGAGTAAGGAAATACCGTGCAACACCATACCCCCTAATAATGTAAAGGGTGTACCCTTTTTATCCGCACTGTACCCACCAATTTTTGACCCGATTAGACTGGCAATTCCGAAGGCGAGCAATACTGAGCTTAGCATATCCTCTCCTACACCTGATACATTCAGCAAATACGGTGAGATGTAAGTATACGCGAGTGAATAACCACCTAGCCAAAAGAAGGTAATGCCTAATCCCAAAGCAACTTCAGGCTTTTTCAGAAGAGCAAACTGTTGTAGTAAGGGGACAGGTCGATCTCCTTTTAAGCGGGGAATTGTCATAGATATAACAATTAGGGCAATAATCCCTGTCAACGCGATGCCGAGAAATACGGTTTTCCAGCCATATGCAGAAGATATCATTCTCCCAAGCGGCACCCCAATAATCAGCGAGGCTGTAAAACCCATAGTAACCGTAGCAATAGAACTGGCCTGCTTGCCGGCTGGGGCAATTTTCGCAGCAATGCTCAGTGCTGTAACCACGACCATCCCCGCCCCGAGGGCCATAAGAATACGTGCGGCGATAAACATTCCAAAACCCGGCAGAACAAAGGAGAGGACATTGGCTACTGCAAATAATCCGAGGGAACTCAAGAGCAGCTTGCGTCTGTCCCATTTAGCGGTTACTGCCATCAGGATCGGCGTGCCAATCGCGTAAGCAAGGGAAAAGACTGTAATCAGCTGGCCCGCTGCGGACACCGTAATCCCCATGGTTGTTGCAATCTGATCCAAAACGCCTGAGATAATGTATTCGGATGTGCCTACCAAAAAACTAACAATTGCCAAAATATACACTTTCCATGTACTCTGCATTTTCTAGTAACGCCTCTTTCTTTTTATATTTTTATATTTTTACAAATATCGAAATTAAGACTAAAAAAATTTATGTTATTAAGAACGGGGCATATTTCTGCGCTGCTTCCACATCCAAGCTGTAATAAATAAACGTCCCCTCTTTACGGTATGTGAGCAACCCCGACTCTGCCATTTGCTTCAGATGGTGCGATAGCGTTGAAATAGCTACACTGTTCAGCTTCTCGCCCAGCACAGAGCAGCATTGGTCGCTTTCCTCTTTTAGCAGAAGTGCTATCTTGAGACGAGTCGGTTCTCCAAGTGCTTTATATATTTTTACAGCCTGCTGCATCTCTGTTGTATCTTTCACCCTGTTCGGCTCCCTTCTGTTCCAGTCTTAATTTCGATGTTTGTCGAAATAAAATTATCACAAACATTTGTAAAAGTAAATACGTTTATTATAAAGGTACAGCTATTTTACACTCTGTGGTGTAAATGATGTTCTTTCTCATCCGATAAATAACCCCCCATCCATAAAGGATGGAGGGAAAAATGATCTGAGTAGAGAGAGAGTCATGGATGCCATGGCGTTAATTCGGGCTTGCCGTGGGTCTGACAATAATTTCATTAACATCTACATCTGCTGGCTGCTCCATGGCATACAGAATGGAACGGGCAATGGCATCAGGCGAAATCGAAATACGACGGTACTCTTTCATTCCTTGCCGGGCCTCTTCATCTGAAATACTGTCAGCAAGCTCAGATTCGGTTACTCCTGGCGATACCAGCGTCACACGAATATCTCCCCCCACCTCCAAACGCAATCCTTCAGAGATCGCCCGAACCGCATACTTCGTTGCGCAATACACCGCTGCAGTTGGGGTTACACTATACGCGCCAATAGAGGCGATATTGATAAACTGACCAAATCCTTGCTTTTTCATAATCGGAAGCCCTGCCGCAATCCCATGCAGAACGCCCCGTATATTTACATCAATCATGCGATCCCATTCCTCTACCTTCAGGGCTTCTAATTTTGAAAGAGGCATCACTCCCGCATTGTTCAAAATGACATCCACACGCCCAAATGTTTTTTCCGCGTACTTAATGAACGCTTCCATCTGGTCCCTCTTAGTCACATCCAGTTGCTGATAATCAGCCGATCCACCTTTAGAACGAATCTCAGATGTCAGAGCCTCTAGTCGCTCTGTGCGTCTGGCCCCTAATATTACATGAGCCCCATGGTGAGCAAGTAAACGGGCAGTAGCTTCACCGATCCCACTGCTTGCCCCCGTAATAGCTACGACTTTCCCTTTAATATCCAACATTCTTATTCCTCCTCTAGTTAAAAATATCACTGAAACAGATTACTTTTTTACTTCCCTGTAAAAAACCATCCCTGCATGATACAAAACACCATTTTTGAATACACCATCTGCCGTAAATCCGGTGTCGTCCACATATTCGATATAGTCATCTTCTAAGATATAGCTGCCTGTATAGGCACTTTGTCTCTGACCCCGTGCTTCATCATAACGGCCATTAGGCAAGAGTTCGTGACGGATATTTCCGTCTTCAGTTACCCACATCCCTATATAGGGATGCTGCGAAGCGTGTACACTTTTTTCCGCTTTGTTACTCTCCATGACTCCCACTCCTTTGTACTTCTATTTTTTTCTCAATTGCTCATTAGGTGTTGTATCTGCATCTTATTATGAGAGGAATGTCCATCAGCCCGGTAGAAGAATCAGAGCAAATTATTGCCTAATCCTCCAAAGCCCCTTAATATGTAATAAACTACTGAAAATGAAAACGGGCTACGTTGCAAAGAAGGGATGTGTCATGATGGGGGCAACCAAAATAGAAGGTTCTACCATGGAAAAACAAGCCGAGTTGGCAAGGCTTATAGAACGATTTTCAAATCAGGACGGAGTTCTCACTACAGCCATACCTTCGCTTCATTTCGTCCGAAGTTCAAATACAACCGTACCGATACATCAAGTCCATGAACCTGCTTTATGTATTGTGGCACAAGGCAGAAAAGTCGTGATGCTCGCAGAGGAAAGTTACCATTACGGCACATCCGATTACCTTGTTGTGTCGGTGGATTTGCCGATTTCCGGGCAGGTCATTCAAGCGTCAGCAGAAGCTCCTTATTTGTGCCTCCGGCTCAATTTTGATCCGCATCAGGTTTTGGACCTGATCAAGGAATCTGCTTTTCCCACAAGCCCAATGCCTGATTCCAGACGAGGCTTGTATGTAAGCCAAACTAACTCTCTACTGCTGGATGCCGTGGTAAGGCTAGTGCATCTTTTGGAAAACCCGCAAGATGTTCCGGTGCTGGCTCCATTAGTCATTCGTGAGATACTGTATAGGATTTTACAGGGGAATCAGGGGGAATCCTTAAAACAACTGGTCATGACCGGCAGCCATTCCAACCGGATCGCAGAAGTCATAAAGCGGATTAAGCAGGATTATGATAAGCCGTTACGTATTGAGGAATTGTCCAAACTAGCGAATATGAGTCCTTCGTCACTACATCGTCATTTTAAAGAGGTTACGGCTATGAGCCCAATGCAATATCAAAAACAATTACGTCTACAAGAGTCCCGCCGCTTGTTGTTATCTGAATCAGCGGATGCGGCAGATGTCGGTTTTCAGGTAGGCTACGAGAGTCCCTCACAATTCAGCCGCGAATACGCCCGCTTGTTCGGCCTGCCTCCAATTAGTGATATTAAACGCTTGCGCTCAGATCAGGATCACCAGACCACTTGAACCCATTGTTAGATGAACATCTGAAACCAATGGTTCTACTAACGTTTATGCCAATCATAAATGCCAGGATGTAAAAAACAGCACAAAACAGCCGCTCCTCCGGTAGAGACGCGGCTGTTCAATATATTCCTCTATGCATGTGGTCATCACTATTTGAGCATCAATACGGATTATCCAGCTTGACGAACAAGGCTCGGATGACATCCTTCTCTGCCGTAGTAAGCTTTTGTCCTGCCTGCCATTGTTGAATCTCTTTCTTGACTTCCTTGGGTTCTCTATAGCTGAGAGCATACCCGATGCTTCCTATACCTTGTGTGCGGTTGGTTTTGTCCATATTTGCCAATGCTCGAGTCATCGCAGTTCTATCTCTTGTAAACAAATCTCCCATAAGACCAGCATAGCTTTCGCTTAAAGCTCCATCCAATCCGTCAGAAGCCTGAATCAGATTTGCAAAGCTTTCCGATGGAATAAAAGCGCGCTGCCTATACAGATATTCGATAATTTCCAAGCTTTGATGTTCTTTGATTTCGTTTATCTTTCCCCATTGGATTCCTGCTAAATGGTCCGTCATATGACGGACTTTTGCTTCATCACTGAGGGATGAATCTTTATAAAAGGACAGCACTAGCTCCTCTTTACTTTGCTGGGTGTGCTGCGTATTGGCTACAGTTTGCTTGGACTCCCCATTGTTTGCCCCGGACGGCGCCGCAGTTTCAGCATCCTGTCCCACTGGATGGGGAGTGCACCCTATGGTTACAGCCAGCAATAGTGCAGTACAAGCTACAGAAACGAACCCATTACCTTTTAACATGAATCCACTCTCCTGTCTGAACAAACAATGGTCGTTATAATTGCCCAAAATCCACTCATACCCTACTACTCATCACGCCCTACCGTAGGCTTACGGATCACAGAGACGCTCGATTCCCTCACGATCAGGCGAGGCTCGAATTGCACACGCTCATAATCCCCAGGTGTCTGTTCCTGAATCCGCTTGAGCAGCAGCTCCGCAGCCAACCGTGCCACCTCTTCTCCCATGATGGAAACTGAGCTGATCTGAGGGGTCGTTACCATAGCCCACAGATTGTTATCAATACCGACTACAGCAACCTCATCTGGCACTTTTACACCCAAATCCTTAAATCGATTGACGATCCCTATCGCCACCATATCGTTAACCGCATAAATAGCATCCGGCATATGTTTCAAGCTGTAAAAATAATCGGCTGCGCGCAGCCCTGTCTCAAAGGAGAAATCATCGCCAAAATAAACGAGTGAAGGGTCCACATGCTGGAGAGACTGCTCATAAGCGAAGTATCTTTCCTCGATTTTGTCCTTCGCAGCACCTGCATAGGCAATTCTTGTTCTGCCGATTTTAAGCAAATGCTCCATCACGAGTCTTCCCTCTTGCCGGGCCAGACTGACGATATCCGCTTTGACATCTTCGCCCAGCTTCTTGCCATAGTTAATAATGGACACGGGAACGCTGGCTTTGTTAATCAGATCTACCAACATTTTGGGATACGCCAGCGGCATAATGATGAGCCCGTCGACATGCAGCTTCTTGACCTCACGAACAGTTTCAAGCTCCATTCTGGCATTCCCGGCGGTATTGATTTGCACGACCCGGTAACCATGCTGCTTGGCAGCCTGCTCTACGGACCAAGCGATCTCTGGAATAATCGCGTTACGAATATCTGGCACGGCCAGTGCGATTTGTCGTGTCTGACGAACTTTCAAGCTCTGAGCCGAGGTGTTGGGCGTAAACCCCATCTCTTCAATCACTTGCAAAATTAAGGCTTTCGTTCTCGGGCTGATGCCCTCACTATCATTAATAGCTCTGGAGACAGTCGCAATACCGACTCCTGCCCGCTTGGCTACATCCTCTATGGTTACTTTCTTTTGATCTGTCACGCCCAAAATCCTTTCAAGAACGGAATCGTTTTCTGACTTTCTAAAATAAAGTCTTAATGCTGATATTATACCACAGAATGAGTGTCTAAAATTTGAAGTCGTTTTCTTCTTGTCTTTGCTTCACCTAAAAAATTCGCAAAATCTCTTTGTATAAAAGTAATGAGCCAAATATAGCACTGTAGTCACAAGTGATTATATTCACAAAAAAATCAAGTGCTTTTTGCATTAAATTGGTTTGACAATGTGTAAAAATTGTGACATATTATTTTTCGGAAACGTTTCCTAATTCATTTACTTTTATAGAGGCAATGATCATATATTCGTCAAGGAGATGACAGACATGCAAGCATTGAGATGGCATGGAGTAAAAGACTTACGATTGGAAAACATTGAGCAGCCCGCTGCTCTGGCAGGAAAAGTAAAAATCAAAGTAGAATGGTGCGGCATTTGCGGAAGTGATCTTCACGAATATGTAGCAGGACCGATCTTCATTCCCCAAGATGCTCAGCATCCATTGACTGGCGAAAAAGCGCCGATCGTAATGGGACATGAATTCTCTGGACAAGTCGTCGAAATCGGTGAAGGTGTAACCAAGATTCAGGTTGGCGACCGTGTAGTTGTAGAACCGGTTTTTGCATGTGGAGAATGTGATGCATGTAAACAAGGCAAATATAATCTTTGCGATAAAATGGGCTTCCTCGGCCTGGCAGGCGGCGGCGGTGGATTTTCTGAATATGTCGCAGCTGACGAGCACATGGTTCACAAAATTCCAGAAAGCGTATCTTTCGAGCAAGGCGCATTGGTAGAGCCTTCGGCCGTTGCTTTGTATGCTGTTCGTCAAAGCCAACTGAAAGTCGGCGACAAAGCTGTAGTATTTGGCGCTGGTCCTATCGGCTTGCTGGTTATTGAAGCGTTGAAAGCTTCGGGCGCATCTGAGATTTATGCAGTAGAGCTTTCCGAGGAACGCAAAGCTAAAGCTGAAGAGCTGGGTGCTATTGTGCTTGATCCTAAGACTTATGATGTGGTGGAAGAACTGCACAAACGGACTAACGGCGGTGTAGATGTAGCCTATGAAGTCACTGGAGTACCTCCTGTACTGACTCAAGCTATTGAATCTACTAAAATTAGCGGACAAATCATGATCGTCAGCATTTTTGAAAAAGAAGCTCCGATCAAGCCTAACAATATCGTTATGAAGGAACGCAATCTGACTGGTATTATCGGCTACCGTGATGTATTCCCAGCTGTCATCAGCCTGATGGAAAAAGGTTATTTCCCTGCCGACAAGCTGGTTACCAAACGTATTAAGCTCGAAGAAGTGATTGAGCAAGGTTTTGAAGGACTCCTGAAAGAGAAAAATCAGGTTAAAATCCTGGTATCTCCGCAAGCCTAATTTAGAAAACAAACCAGATGTCTGCTCTGTGCAGACATCTTTTTATAAAAAAACGCTCTCCTTCCTGCGACATGCTGTCGTCAAGATGAGTAGCGTTTTTTGATTACCATTTGGATTACTTAGTTACATTTTTCAGAACATCGTCAATCATTTGACTGTTTGCAATTGTACCTGTATACAACCAGCTGGAATCCTTACCAAAATCGTATACGTGGCCTTCTTTAACGGCTGGGATTCCCGCCCATACAGGATCTTTTACAATATCTTCTTTACTTACATTTTTGCTATTCACGATAAAGATATAATCCGCATCCAGCTCGGCCAGCTTCTCCAGCGATAAATTACTCCAGTTCGCCTTAGCCGTTTTGGAAATCTCCTGTACGACTTGTGGAATCTTGAATCCCAAATCCTTATACAATACATCACCGCTGGATAGATTCTGGTTTACGACATACACGTTTTTATCCGTTACCCATAAAGCCGCCGCAGTTTTTTGTCCCACCGTCTGACCCAGCTTGGCTTTAGCCTCTGCTGCTTTTTTGTCGTAGTTGCTCAATGCCTGCTTAGCTTCATTGCTCTTATTCAGCACCTCACCCACGGTCAGCAGCTCTTCACGCCAATCATTGTTCATATTACTGCCTACCACGTAGGTTGGAGCAATTTTAGAGTATTGATTATATTTGTCGCCTTCCACCATGCTCGCACTGTCCATAATGATCAAATCAGGCTTGAAGTTCAGAACCGCCTCAAACGGAAGATCTGAAGCAATGGTAGGAACGTCCTTCAGTTCTTTTTGCAGGTAACCTTGAACTGAATTTTTGCCTACCGACCATTGGGCTACGGGTTTAACACCTAGGGCCACTAGATGATCCTCCAGATAAGAAGCGATCACACGCTGAGGCTGAGCCGGAACCTTCACCTCATGCCCAAGTGCATCCTTCAGCACCCTTTCCTGTGATGTTGGTTCCGCTGATGTATTATTGTTCCCTTGGGAAGCGCCATCGGTTGCCGCAGGACTGGATGTGCCTGAGCACGCGCTGAGCAGCAGGGTAAAACTAAGCAATAAAATAAATGCCATGGAATGCTTTGCGTTTCTATTCATTCGTAAAATCCCTTCATCATGATTTTGATAATGATTATTATCCTCAATAACAGTATGCAGGGCGCCACTTGCCGAATCAATGGAACATTCGGACATGCTTAATGGATTATCCAGACTGGTATCTCTCACAAAAGCAGATGAATATAGGCTGTCCCGGTAATGAACCGGGGATACACCCGTATATTTTTTGAATGCCCGGCTAAAGAAATAGACATCCGGGTACCCCACACTGACAGCGATATCCTGTAAAGTAGCATCCGTCTTCCGCAAAAGCTCCTTAGCCTTGTCCATTCGCAGTTGAATTAAGTACATAATCGGGCTACAATCCGTTTGTTTTTTAAATAACCGAGTCAGATGTCTCGGACTGCATTCCAACAATCCGGCCAAACGTTCGAGCGTTATGGACTCCGCGTAATGATCCTGCATAAATCGAATCGCCTGTGTCACGATATCCCGCCCAGAAGTTCGAGCCTTCGGTTCTTGCAATTGCCGCATACATTCATATGCAAAATCATAGAACCGACCCTGAGCCTGAATCTTGGATAGCGCCTCATGATCCTGCCATGCGTACTCCAGTAGTTGCAGCTTTTGGTACAGTATAACCGGATAAGGCGGTACAAAACCATGAGCTATCGAAGGATGATTATACATCGTGTGTCCCGATAGAGAAGTCGCTTTATATAGTACAAGGATATATTCTATCCCGTATTGCGAGGGTTTCATATTCAGTTCAAAGCCTTTGCTGCCATGCAGTACGTACCCTGAATGTGGCGTATCCTTCCAATCACCATCCAAACGCACGCTACCCTGCAATACAAATACAAAAGCCTGCGCTGGAAGACGATACGGTTGAAGCAACGCTTCCGGCTCCAGTCGAATATGCCGGACATCCATGACACGGATCGACGAATGAAGCCATAGGGACAGCAGTTTGTTTAACTCATCAGCTTCATGTCCCTTGCTCATCCCGGTATGGGAACCTGCCTGCTTTTGTCGATCCTGCTTCACGTATCAAAGCCTCCGCTTCATAAATATCATACTTTTTTTCCACACCAACCTTATTATATATCATCTTTTACTGCGTCTACTATGAGACAAATATTCCTGCACGAAACAAGGTGAATATACCATTTCCATGGTACAATTTGTATAAATACAAGATTTAAAATACATAGGGGGTTTGACAGCATGAGCGGTCCCAACATTGCATTGAGTACAGGAGCTAATGCACCATTCGGTAAGGAAGATACGGTGCGGGTCACCATTACATGGAAGCATGCACCTGCCGAACTGGATGTTAGCTGTTTTATGGTAGGAGCAGACGGAAAGGTTTCCTCAGATGACTACTTCATTTTTTACAATCAACCCGCTGACCCGCACGGCCATGTACGGTTACAGCGTCCAAATGACAGAACCACTGAGTTTACTGTAGCGCTCCAGGAACTGGAACGAACCGGAGTGGAAAAATGTGTGTTTGCGGCCACACTGGACGGCCC
The DNA here is from genome assembly GCF_037975315.1 of Paenibacillus sp. FSL P2-0322. NCBI lineage: Bacteria > Bacillati > Bacillota > Bacilli > Caryophanales > Paenibacillaceae > Paenibacillus > Paenibacillus sp. FSL P2-0322. The sequence continues at coordinate 4,349,321 of NZ_CP150243.1, forward strand.
GGGTACTTTTGCCGATGTGGTCGGCTGCTCACTTACTGCTCAAGGCAAGCAATCCCATATCACCTACAGTATCACCGAAGCCACCAAAGAAACGTCACTCGTATTCGCTGAAATATACCGCCATACGTCTGGCTTCAAGCTTCGCGCAGTTGGGCGTGGTTTCAATGGAGGACTAAAGCCGCTCGCCGAAGCTCATGGTGTCACCGTAGAGGAAACGGAATCGCCAGCAGCACCGTCAGCGGATAAAGCCGGCGTGAAGGAGCCTTCTCCTGTGAATGGAAGAATTAATCTGCTTAAACAGAAGGTACAAATTTCACTCCAAAAGAAGCAGATAGACCGTGAAAAAGCACGAGTAGCGGTTGTATTCGATGCTTCTGTTTCTATGTTCAAATTGTACACGGGTGGGACGGTGCAAAAAGCCTGCGAACGTGTGTTGGCTGTAGCCGCCTGTATGGATGACAATGGTGAAATGGATGTATGGTTTTTTGCAGACAAAGCCAAGCGTGCTCCAAGCGTCACAGAGAGGAATTTCGAGAATTACATTCATAGGAATTATGCTGAGCCTAGTGAAGATAGTGAGCTGGGGTGGGGCAATAACGAGCCGGAAGTCATGAAGGATATCATACTTAAATACACAAAGGAAGATCCCAACGATATAATCCCGACCTACATTATCTTTTTCAGTGATGGAGGTATTTATGAACAGAAAAAAATAGAACAGCTGCTGATTAAAAGCTCAAGCACTCCGATTTTCTGGCAATTTGTTGGTCTTGGTAATGCTGATTTTGGAGTCCTTCAAAAGTTGGATAATCTGCGTGGTCTCGTAGTGGATAATGCAGATTTCTTTGCCTTGGATGACATTGAGTCCGTGACAGACGCAGAATTGTACGACCGTCTGCTGAATGAGTTTCCTGGTTGGCTCAAGCAAGTGCGGGCTAAAGGAATATTGCGGAGCTAATTCTTCACCGCAATGCGATACTCCTACATGATCACTTAAATATCCGCCGAGCAGAACAATAAAGGCAGAATGACCGCAGATAGAGCAATCATCAGCGCCAGCATGCTGCCTCTGTTTTCCTCAGTTTGTTCTCTAGCGATTTCAATCTCCCTACCAGATCCTATTTATTTCATTTCCTAATTGGATATTTTCATGTAGTATAAGTCTAATTGAAGTAACCCTGTTTGGGCCATGCTGAAGCTATACACTAATATGAAGGAGGATTTCATATTGAAATCAAATGAAGCAACTTTGCACAAAAAGCTGCTCCCACGGCACATTACCTTTATGGCTATGGGTGGAGTTATCGGAACGGGAATTTTTAAAGGAAGTACCGAAACGATTAGCTTGGCGGGACCTGGAGTTATTTTATCCTATGTCTTCGCAGGACTCTTGCTCTTAGTCGTTATGGGCGCAATTGCCGAGATGGCTACCGTCTACCCCAACATGAATATGAAGGATTTTATTCGCAAAGCTTTTGGAGAACGACTGTCCTTTATTATCGGCTGGTTGTATTGCTTTATGTGGCTGGCCGTCTGTATCATTGAGGTCATTGCTGCGGGGAGCTTCCTGCAATATTGGTTGCCAGATGTTCCTCTATGGGTACTCAGTTTAGTGAGTGCGGCTTTCATTATTGTCGTCAACATGCTGAGTGTCGGCGGTTTTGGGGAGCTGGAATTTTGGCTTGCGGGTATTAAGATTGCCATGATTATTATCTTCATCGCCTTGGGTGGCTGTATACTATTCGGGATTATTCCCACTGAAACTCCACCTTATCTAAGCAACTACGCGCAGCACGGCGGATTTCTACCTAATGGCTGGTTAGCTATCTTTTCAGCGCTGCTGGTCGTTACCTTTTCATACGGAGGGTCCGAGCTGATTGGACTGACGTTGACGGAGACAGAAAATCCGGAAAAGGTACTACCTAGAGTGGTTAAAAGCTTTATTCTTCGCGTTGTTTTGTTCTATACGTTGCCCATTCTCATCATTTGTGGCTTGATTCCATGGAACCAACTGGATGCGAATACCAGCCCGTTTGTACAGGTATTGTCTTCTGTAGGGCTTCAAGGCTCGGCTCATGTTATGAACTTTATTCTGATCACTGCTGTACTGTCTGCCGCCAATTCGGGAATTTACGGGGCTACACGTATGCTGCATTCGCTGGCTATCAATGGAGAAGGTCCCAAATCACTCGCCCGCTTATCTTCAAACGGGGTTCCGGTAAATAGTCTCAAATTGTGCGCTGTAGTCCTGATTGTCGGTTCCATGGTTGCTTATGTCGCTCAGGACGGGCTGTTCCGTATTTTAATGGCTGTACCTGGCTTCGTCGTGCTGCTCGTCTGGAGCTGCATTTGTCTGTCCCAATTGAAATTGCGCAAATCTTATCCAGTGGAGCCTACTTTCAAGATATGGGGATTCCCTTATGTAACGGCGGTTACAGTGGGATGCCTATGGGTCATTGCGTTTCTATTCTTGCTTGACCCGCAAAATCGCATTAGCATTAGCGTATGCGTGGCTTTCATGGCATTTCTGGTCATCTGGTCTTTGGTGAAGTTCCGGAGAAAGCAGGCGTAAGTAGCACATGATTCAATCTTACCTGTTTCCTGTTTCGTATGCCTTTCTTGCGTTTCCTTTTGCTGCCTTATTGTTCACACTGCCTTTCCTAATCGTGCAATATCGCAGGCATGGCTATATTCACAAGGCTAGAGCATGGCTGCTTTACTTGATGCTGTTATACTTAATGAACGCCTTCTTTCTGGTCATACTCCCACTTCCGGCATCGCGTCATAATGCTGCATTAGCCGGGGGAGCGTTGCAGTTGATGCCCTTGCAGTTCGTTCATGACATTATAAGAGAAACATCCATCTCACCCGCCCATCCCTCCAGCTATGTTCATTTGCTGAAGGAGCGCGCTTTTCTGCAAGTCGTTTTTAACGTTGTGATGACCGTGCCTTTCGGTATGTTCTTACGTTATTATTTCCGTGCACGATGGGGATGGTGTCTGATTCTGTCCTTTATCCTCTCCCTCTTCTTTGAGGTGACGCAGCTGACAGGACTGTATGGATTTTTTGACCATGCGTATCGTGTGTTCGATGTAGACGATTTGATGGCTAATACATTAGGCGGTATGCTAGGCTTTCTATTAGGCGAATGGTTTTCACGCTTCCTGCCCCGCTTGGAACATCTGGACAAGCATGTGGACATGGCAACGAAGCGAGTGTCCTATACCCGACGGGGCGTAGCCATTTTCGTGGATTCTATCATATGGACCGGGCTACTCGGAATCATGGAGTCTCTGCATGTGCCTGCTGCTTTCTGGGTTTCCAGTGGGGTATACTTTATGGTGGTTCCTTACCTAACGAATGGACGAACTCCAGGGAAATGGCTGGTGCGTATTCATCTCACAGGGACAGGACAACGGATTTCCCTATGGGAGCTCATAAAGCGTTACAGTCTCTTGTACTGGGTGTATTTTGGACTTAATTACGTACTGGGTGGGCCTGTCCTATGGTCTCAAGTGTCCCCTTGGCTAAGTGTTCTGATTAGCCTTTTGCTGTTAGTGATCAACGGATGGTTCTTTTTCCATCTGGTCATACGCCTATTTAAGAAAGACCCGTTATTTTATGAGGAGCTTAGCCATACTTCACACCAAATTATATGGCCCAAGCACTATCATCATCCTCAAAATGACACCGCTGACTCGGCAGAAACGTCGGGAGCGAATACCGTGAAATGATAACTGAAAGACTGACAACGTGATAAGCACCCGCGATCTACGTTGCATCTAAGCAAATAAAAAAACAGGCGAAGCAAAGGATTTCCTTTGTCCGCCTGTTTTTTATTTTGCGCATAGATATTAGTTCGTTTCCCTTATTTCCACTGTGCAATTTGATCAATAGGCAATCGTGTGGACGGATGACCATCGTTGATACCTTTACCCATGGAAATGAGCATAACAGGGACATAACGATCTTTTTCCAGACCAAAGGCTTCAGCAATTTGATCCTTTTCAAAACCGCCAATAGCGTTAGTATCATAACCATGAGCGCGCGCTACCAGCATAAGCTGCATGGATACCAAACCACCGTCAATCAGGACTGTTTCTTTGTTCACAACTGGATCAAGCGCTGCAAAATGAGCTGCCACTTTTTCCTGTTGCATTTCTTTAATGTCTTTTGGCATATAGCCCAGTTCTACAGCTTCTCCGAAAATTTGTTCGAAATTATCAAAGTTATTCAAATCCCCAAATACAGCGATCACTGCCGAAGATGTTTCTACTTGACGTTGGTTGAAACGGGCCAATGGTGCCAGTGTAGCTTTACCTTCAGGGCTGTCAATGACGAGGAAACGCCAAGGTTGCAGGTTAATGGAAGATGGTGCGCGTGTAGCTTCTGTCAAAATCTCAGTCATTTCCTCACGGCTGATCTTCACGGACGGATCGTATACTTTTACAGAACGGCGTCCCAGGGCGATTTCTTTAAAATCATTCGTTTTTACAGTACTGGATGTGTTCGTATTATTCATTCCAATCTCTCCCACTATAAATTAATATTTTCTCATGTTTTCTCACTCGTTCTTCGGTTTTCAGCCATTGACATATCGAGCACTGGAGAAGTCGTGTAAGAATCTCATTATTTTCCGTATAAGCCGGTGGCAGGAATAGAGGTTGAGACATTTTTCCCAATCTATGGATCGACTTCTATGATCGCACCTTGGATATCCACTCCTGACTCTTGACGGCTTACCCTCCCATATCACGCGGGGTCTTTGCCCTTATGGAAATGATTCCTGCGGCTGCTCCGTGCTTCCTTTGTCTCTGCTTATTCCTGTCCGATGAGAAACATAAATCCGGTTTTTCTTAAGCTGTCTTCTGTAACTGGGCCTCACGTACTGGCCCTAAAACGTCGTTTGCATCGTACCGAACTTGCTTGGTGCCGAGCGTGTGAAGAACGCGAATCAGCTTCCCGCACAACGCTACAATCGATTGCTTTTTCTTCAGTGGATTCTGGCTTCGTTTGGTAAAGTATTGGTGCAGTACCTTAAACTCCGCATTCTTCGCCACCATGAGCATCACGACCGAAACAGTAGCGCTCTTAGCCTTGCGCGTCCTCGTTTGGTTATACTGGATTTTCCTTTTTTCTTCCCCGAGCTGTTCTCTTTGAGATTCAGTCCGGCCAGCCGTATAATCTGCTGTCCATGCTCGTAACCCCTTAGATCCCCCACTTCCGCCAGGAACCCCGCCAAGGTGACCACAGCCACGCCTGGCACAGTGAGCATCTCTTTCGTTCCTGGGATTTGAGAGAGTAGACGTTCCACCTCGGCTAGAATCTCTTCGAGCTGTCTGGCGAACATGTCGTACTGTTCCAGAAGTGTTTTAATCTCTATTTTTGCTGCTGGAAGTCCTTCGGTCAGACCGATGGAACTTCTCGCCGTTTCCACCAGTTGCCGGGCTCGTTTCGTCCCTACGGCTCGCTTCACGTCTTTCTTTCAGCGCTGGACGATGGCTTCTGCACCTAATTCTACGATCTCACCTGGCGTTGGAAACTCCTGCAAGGTAATGCGCGAAGCTTTCCCTTCCCAGTCTTTAAATACCTGCGTGTACTCTGGAAAAAAGCGATCCTGCCAGTTCTGTACCCGTGCATACAGGAGGCGCTTTTTTTGTTCAAATCTCAAATTAATTCATTACAGAAATGGCTCCTTACCTTAAAAATGAATGAACCCACTTCATCTTCTGACATTAGCGATCAGATAATAATTTTCCTCCCAAACCAATGTTTTCTTTTTCGCTTTCCTTAATCAAAACAATAAAAGCCGACTCGGGTACATTCATTATGGTTGAAGCTGATGTGGTAAGTTCAGTGACCAACGATCTTTTTTGTTCTTTATTTAATTTGCCTGCTTCAATAGTAATTACTGGCATGTAAATTCCTCCTTGTTTCCCCTATGGGTATAATGTAATTGGGGTCAGTCCATATCGGACATATGACCATTCATAACTTGCAGCATATCGGCTAGCTGGTGCCGCTGGGTCTCGTCGAAGCTCTGTAGCAGCTGAGCTACAAACTGCGAGCGCTCCTGCTTAAAGATGACAATGCGTGCACGCCCATAATCGGTCAGGCTTACCAAGGTAACCCTGTTGTCCTCTGGCTTCGTGCGTCGTGTGACCATCGCTATCGTTTCAAGCTGCTTCAAATGGCGCGTTACGGCTGCAGCGTCAATGCCAACCTCTTTTTGCAGGAGAGTTTGACTAATCTCCTCCACTTGATACAACTTGCACAATAGCTGCAATCTGGATGCGCTGACTCCTGCGCAACGCTCAAACTTGGAGCTAATCTGCTTGTTCAGCAACAACAGCATGTCAAAAATATACTCAGGCTCGGATGGTGTCTGGGTGATATCAATCTCTCCTCCCTTAAGCATATCGCTGGGCTTCGTGATCCGACCTTTGATCCAACCTTTGATCCATCAATTATTGATCTATCAAGTAATATACATCCTCTTTAAAAATAAATCAAGTCCCTGAGAAAAATAAAGTGCTCTTTGCAAATAAAAGCTGAGCGACTCGCACAAGAGCCGCTCAGCTTCAATTTAAATTTATTATGTTCCGTTGTGCTAAATAATCCCGTGGGACAGCATTGCGTCGGCCACACGCACAAATCCTGCGATATTGGCTCCGACAACCAGATTGCCCGGCACGCCGTATTCCTCAGCCGCCTTCACGCTGTTAGCATAGATATTTTTCATAATATCATGCAGCTTGGTATCCACTTCCTCAAAGGTCCATGACAGACGCATGCTGTTCTGCGACATCTCAAGCGCCGAGACCGCTACTCCGCCTGCATTGGCAGCTTTGGCTGGCCCAAACAGAACTCCATTGCCCAAAAATACTTCAATGGCCTGTAACGAGGATGGCATATTGGCACCTTCGCCTATAGCTTTTACGCCATTGCTTACCAGCAGCTGGGCTGCTTGCTCGTCAATTTCATTCTGTGTGGCACATGGCAGTGCGATGTCGCATGGGATCGACCAGATCCCTGAACAGCCTTCTGTATAGATTGCGCCTGGACGCTCTTGAGTATACTCACTAATCCGCAGACGATTCACTTCTTTCAGCTGCTTCACCAGCTTCAGATCGATACCGTCTGGATCATAGATGTAGCCATTCGAGTCACTACATGCCACGACTGTAGCGCCAAGCTGCTGTGCTTTTTCAATCGCATAAATGGATACGTTCCCCGAGCCCGACACGACGACGCGTTTTCCTTCAAAGGACGATCCCTGCGCCTGCAACATCTCGTTTACAAAATAAACACAGCCATAGCCAGTCGCTTCCGTACGTGTGAGACTGCCTCCGTAATGAATCCCTTTACCCGTCAGGACGCCACCTTCATGTCCTCCGCGAATCCGCTTGTATTGTCCGAACATGTAACCGATCTCGCGGCCACCTACTCCAATATCCCCAGCCGGAACGTCGGCATCTGGACCAATATATTTATACAACTCAGTCATGAAGCTTTGTGTAAAACGCATCACTTCGTTATCTGATTTCCCTTTGGGATCAAAATCCGAGCCGCCTTTACCACCACCGATGGGAAGACCCGTCAATGCATTTTTGAAAATCTGCTCAAAACCCAAAAACTTGACGATTCCCAGATATACAGACGGATGGAAGCGAAGTCCACCTTTATAAGGCCCTATCGCACTGTTAAACTGCACACGGAAGCCACGGTTGACCTGTACAACCCCCGCATCATCCACCCAAGGTACACGGAAGGTAATGACTCGCTCCGGCTCCACTAGCCGTTCCAGAAGCCCCTGCTGCATATACTTAGGGTGCTTAGCCAATACCGGAATTAGCGAATCCAATATTTCCTTGACGGCCTGATGGAATTCATTCTCATGAGGATTGCGCGCGATAACCTTCTCAAAAACGGACTGCACATATTCGGCTGCTGCTTGTTGACTCTGCTCTGGACGGATCATGGTCATTTTTTTAATACACCCCTTTTATAATTAGCCCCTCTGTTAAATGACGGAACGACGTTATTCTGCACCTTCGAGAGTGGAACTTTATGTATTCATAAAATTTAGTTAACTATACATGATTTTTTATAATAATACATCTAATTCGCCTATAAAAAATTTTTGTATCCTTCATTAAATAACTCTATGAACCTCTCATTGTCTGTTAGTTTACTAAAGCTAAATCCCTTGATTCACGGGCTTTTTTCACGATTTCTAAGGCCCTAACACCTTACCCTACATGGCATTATAATGTGAACAAATTGAAACTAAAACATACATTATGTCTGGAATATGGAAATAAGAAAAAGAGGCTGCGCGCAGGGCGTAGCCTCTTTTCCCATTCTATAAGGGTGCAACAACACACCATGACAGAAATGATCTTTTACACATAAAAGGCTTCAAGCTGACGCACAATTTCTGCCTCGTCATGCTCTACCACCTGCTGATGCTGCGATTTAGAGAACAATTGTTCAATTTGCGCTGGGAACTCCTGCTTGATGTCCACTAGACGGATGGCTTCATCAAATTTGGCCGGATGTGCTGTCGCAAAGGTCACACATACTTCGTTCGCGCCATTATACGCCTCATACGCGGCAATACCGCATGCCGTATGGGGATCGAGCAAATAATCGTATTCGGCCTTGTATTTCTTGATTAGCTCCAGACACTGCTCATTCGAAGCGCCGAGCGCTTCAAAATCCTGCTGTACCCGTTTCAAATCCTCTGCACTGATCACAATCCGTTCCTCGGTTTTGAGGTTATTCATGTATTCAGATACCTTGGCTGCATCTTCTCCAAGGAAGTAATACAGGTATCTTTCGAAATTGCTCGCCACCTGAATGTCCATCGAAGGACTGTATGTGCTTTTGAAGTCACCTGGCTTGTATTCACCTGTCTTCACGAAGCGCTCCAAAATATTATTTTCATTGGTTGCAATAATCAGCTTATGGATCGGCAGGCCCATTTTCTTCGCAAGAAAGCCGGAAAAAATATTGCCAAAGTTGCCAGATGGCACACTGATATTGATTTTTTTCGTACCCGCAGACTCATGCGCCCGGAAATAAGCATAGAAGTAATATACGGTTTGCGCCAAAATGCGCACAAAGTTAATCGAGTTAATCGCCCGCAAATGATGTTTAGCTTTGAAATCCAGATCGGCAAACAGGTCCTTAATGACTTTTTGACAATCGTCAAAGTTCCCTTTTACGGACAGATTCAATACATTTTCATCGTCAACCGTCGTCATTTGCAGCTCTTGTACCTTGCTCACCTTTTGGTGTGGATGCAAAATACAGATTTTAATGCCTTCCTTGCCACGCACGCCCTGAATCGCTGCCGCCCCAGTATCGCCCGAGGTTGCACCCAAAATGTGAATGATCTCATTCTGCTTTTTGGACACATAGGAATAAAACTCACCCATAAATTGCAGCGCCACATCCTTGAACGCAAACGTAGGTCCGTGGAACAGCTCCAAAATAGACAGAGAATCATTGATCTTCTTCACTGGCGTAACTTCTGGATGACGGAAGCTCGCATAACTGCGCTCCACCAGCTGCTCCAAATCTTCACGAGGAATCTCATCATTGATATACAGCGCAAAAACTTCCAGCAGCAGCTCTCTGTAGCTCAATGTTGCCCATTGCTCCAGCGTAGCTGCCGACACGGTCGGAATCTGCTCAGGTACCATCAGACCTCCATCGTCAGCTAACCCCATGAGCACGGTATCAATAAATCCCTTGGCTTCTACTCGACCTCTAGTGCTTATATATCTCATATACATCCCCCAATAAAAATTCAATTCGAACCTTTTTTCGAATATATTATTGTCTATAATACCCTGTCGCGGTGCTGTAACCAAGCCTTTTTTTCATATTTCACAGACTTTCTCCTACTTTACCATACCCTGATGCATCAGGCATCTGCCATCAGTAGACAATTGGAACGTCAGGAACAGGCCGTGAGTCTGAAAAAAGAAGGCTACTTCAGTCATTAGGAACCTGAAATCGAGAGTGCAGCCAGCTTGAGCGAAGGCGATGTGCAGCTTCCCGTAAAACGCAAATCATTGCCAACTTCCTCTATCTGCTGCAACACATCAAAGAAGTTGCCCGATACGGTGATCTGATTGACCGCTCTGATCACTTGCCCCTGCTCAATCCAGTATCCCAGACAAGCCAGCGAAAAATTACCGGACGCCGTATTCGTACCCGCATGCAGCCCTTGCAGCTCTACGATCATCAGCCCGCGATCCGTCTCGCGAATCATGTCCTCCAACGTAGACGTGCCTGGTTCCACATACAGATTATGATATGACACACCAATTTTACCGTTATAGCTGCCCTTGGAAGCATTAGAGGTACTTTCCACCCCAGCCTTGCGGGCTGTCTTGCGGTTATGGAAATACGTCCGTAGTTCTCCGTCCTTGATGATCTCATTACGATGCGTTGCGCTGCCTTCGGCATCAAACGTACTGCCTGCGGGAACGTTCTCCATCAGCGGATCATCAATCAGCGTAATACGCTCACTTGCCACCTTTTGCCCCAGTTTCCCAGCCAATCGCGAAAAGCCTTTATCCACCGATTCCGCTGAAAATACCGACGTATACGCAGCCAGCAATTGCGCTGCGGCATCATGACGGAAAATGACTGGATAGTTATCCGATTGGATCGTGTGCGCACCCAGCTTGGAAACAGCCTCTTTTACGGCTTTACGCGCCACATCCACAATATCGATTTCCTCCACGCTCCGCAGCGAATAATCATGCCAGCCCCCGGTTACCGTCTCGTCATGGTCTGCTGCAATCACATACACATAAGCGCTCGCCAGACTTTTGCGACGATGGCAGTGCAGTCCTTTTGTATTTACTATTAGAACCTCATTTTCACGAATGCTGACCGAGCAATGCCGAGCCATCACAATCCGTGGATCTGCGGCAAGCGCTGTGCGCTCCATTTCTAGCGCCGCTTCGATCAGAATCTCAGGAGCCGTGTCAGCCAACGCTGCGGCATAGGCAGGCTGCTCAGGGTAGCTCTCAGAGCCTGCGAACAACTCATCCTGTTCCTCACTCTCCAATATGTCCGCGTTGCTGCGTGCCTCTTCCAATAAAAAGTCGATCACGTCCGGTTCCACCTTCTCCGTAGAGGCATAACCCATTTTCCCGTTAATGACACCCCGGAAGGAAAGCCCATCGTTTTCGACGATGGTATATTGATCAATTTCTCCCTTCAGTACCTTTACCGAAGTAGAACGTCCATTGACATAGTAGATTTCCATATCCGCGTAGCCGATTTCCCGACCTTTTGTGAACAACGCTTCCTGAAATTGCTGAATATTCATCGCCTATTCCCCCTTCCGTCCGCCAACGGTCATCTCGGACACTCGTATCGTTGGCTGTCCGCAGTTGACCGGAAGACTTCCGCTGACCGAGCCGCACATCCCCTGACCATGATCCAGATTGTTGCCGACCATATCAATATTTTGCAGGGTTTCAATCCCTTTGCCGATCAACGTTGCGCCTTTAACCGGCTCCGCAATTTTGCCGTTGCGAATCATGTATGCCTCTTCGACTGCAAAATTAAACTCGCTCGTCGAGGTATTCACCGAACCGCCGCCCAGCGATTTGGCATAGATTCCGTACTCCGTATTGGCAATGATCTCTTCACGGGTCGAATCCCCATTCGCAATAAACGTATTGTTCATACGGGAAGCAGGCGCGAATTTATAGGACTGTCTTCGTCCTGACCCTGTCGCAGGTACACCCATCTGGCGCGAGCCCATGCGGTCGATCAGATATCCTTTTAAAATGCCGTTCTCAATCAGTACATTGCGCTGTGTCGGCGCTCCTTCATCATCGATATTGAGCGAGCCCCACGCGTTCTGAATCGTTCCATCATCTATAGCCGTGACGAGCGGTGAAGCCACCTGCTGCCCGATCTTATTCGCAAACACGGAAGTTCCATGCGCCACCGCCGTAGATTCCAGCCCGTGCCCACACGCCTCGTGAAAAAGAACACCGCCGAAGCCGTTCTCAATCACGACCGGCAGTCTGCCGCTAGGTGCATATCCCGCTTTGACCATCGTGGTCGCAATACGAGCGGCGTGTCTCGCATTTTCTTCGATATTCAGATTCTCCAGGAATTCAGTCCCTGCATACGCTCCCGGCCCACGGAACCCGGATTGTCTATGCTCCCCATCGGTCGCAATCGCGCTTATTCTCATGCGTGTATACGTACGGGTATCCTCCACCAGTAGCCCGTTGCTATTGGCGATCAGCACGTTTTGGATTGAGTTACTGATCCCAATAGAGGTTTGCGTAATGGAAGGATCGTATTGGCTTGCCGCCTCATGCGCCCGTCTCATCATGTCAATCTTGGCGCGTTTCTGTGAAGCGTCAGGAATGATCGCAATTGGATGGTGATTAGGTATAGCATGAGGATGGAGTGTAATGGTGTGTGTACCTGGCGCTCCACCTCCGCGAATGGCCTTAGCGGCCGATTTGGCCAGTCGAATCAGGCTCTGGTCGCTAATATCACTGGTATAGGCATACACCGAGAAATGCTCCTTCATAATCCGAATGCCAATCCCAAAATCCCGGCCTGACAGCGCTGTATCCACGACGCCTCCGGTCATGCCCAGTTGTCCATTGGTGCGGTCCTCGACGAACACCTCTGCAAAATCCCCGCCCGTCTCCAATGCGGCTTGCAGCATATCCTGAATCTGTGTTGGATGTATCATCACGTTCCTCCTCGTTTTTGCCATGTTTCTTATTGTACGGTTAAGCGATCAAGATAATATGCGGGTTCATGTTCATTTCCCATAACTTTACTATACATGATGTTGGGAGTGGGTGTAACTATCTGGGTGGCAAGTGGTTTGGAACGGAGTGAAGAGTTATGGGGCGGGGATGGTGAGATTGAAATGAGAAAACCCGATTAGACCATTAAGGGTCATGCCGGGTTATTTGAGCAAATTGATTATCTGGTTGGATTGAGCAAGTAAGTGCAACTAAGGACGCTACGTAGACGGATTATTCTTCCGATCGCTGTTGCCCCAGATTTTTTTGATTATATTTTAACGGTAAAAATCCGGGTTCAAAGGCGAACGCTCCGCTTCTTCAGAACGATTCCGTCCGTCCCCTTCTCTCTATGCTTGGGTGTGCTTCATTTTGTTTCAATTTCTAACTTGTTAGTTAAAATACTTTTCTCTAAGCGGATATAGTACAAAACATGGTTTAGTTCAATCTCCGTTGAGTGTAAATAATAAGCCGCTTCCTTAACTGAATCCATGCTCAACGCTCCTGCTTTGGCAGCGATAATGTTAAACGCATCTCCAAGTAATTTAATACAAGTTTGAATCCTCTCTGTGTATTGCTTTTCAAGATCTACTAACTTTTCATACTCCGCTACCATGTCACTCTGAGAAGTCAAAATATTCCCCACCTTTTGGTACGTATATGAGTACCAGTTTTACAAAAATTATATGTTACGTTTATGCGTATCGTCAAGAAAAATTTGTAAAATAAGGTGGGAAACCTAATGGCTAAGAAAGTAGTTGTGAAAATTAACGAAATTACGAGAAAACACAATATCTCCTTGAGAGAACTCTCACGTTTATCTGATGTACGACACGCTGCTCTAAGCGAACTTCAATCAGGTAAACGTGAAAGCATCAATTTTAATCATATTGAAAGAATTGCCGATGCCATGGATATTGAAGATATTCGGGAGATTATTGATCTGGTTGAGATGGAAGAACTAGAATAGTTATTATTTGTCACGCAAACAGAAGAACAAACATTCTTAATATATTATTCCTATTGATAGGGTTAAAGTTCATAGATGTTTATAACTACGAGGTCAACGATCATTACGAAAAGACTCAGCAACTATTGCTGAGTCATTGAACTCGGATATCGATTAAAATTAACTTAAGTCAATTTTAATCGATAAAAATGCCTCTTCAATTATAAAGGAAAACTATCCCTCAACCTTTCTTTAAGAATTGCTAGTAGCTTCCTTAAAAACCGAGTTTCTTTAAAAAATTTCTAATCCTTCCTATTTTATTTTCAACATAACTTTCCTGTTTTAGATGTGGATCAATAATTGATTTTGAATCTTTTAAAATATTAGAGATACGCTTCACCCCGTTATTAGCGTGTGCAGTTTCTAAATTTCGGTCATCTTTTTGTTGATGACTAGTACTTATATTAAACTTTATTTTGTCCATATCTTCATAATTTAATTGAGGTTGCTGAGTTTCTTTTTCCTCTGATATGAGAAGAATATCATTTAAAGGTTTTGGATGATCTATCTCTTTTATTAAATTTATTTCCTTAGTAGTCACCAAAGTTTGTGCAGTTAGAGTGAATTTTTCCAATCGACAATTTGCAAAAAAATCTTTACCACAAGATTCGGATAATATCTCCATATGGAAATCGTGATTAAGTTCTAAAAACTTTTTTTTAGGTTTATTTTTAGCAGGCTTAACAACACCATATGCAATTACATATTTATCTTCAAATTCCAATAAATTCTTTATGTTTGCTGTTGGATATCTTAAAATTGCTGTAACCTCATAACCATCTATTATATAAGAGTTTATAAATGCTTTATCTCCCGAAGTTACTACTTTGTTTACTTTAAATATGATAAAACGTCTCTTTCCATGAGGTACTTTGTGAATACCATGACATGGAAAAACAAGTTCATCAATACTCAGTATTTCCTGACTACTTAACCGAAATGAAAACTCTAACTTACTTAGTGACTGCATACTGTTAGCTTCAATCATTTTTTTCATTTGATAAATACTTCGAATAACATCTCTAAATACCTTTTCTTTTGAGGAGTTATAGGTACCTTCGTTTAAAATTGCTTTAGGACTGTTTTTCGAAATCCTCTCTTTAGGAGGATTTACTCTGGTCAGCGCTTCAATATCGATAACAACTTTTTTGTGCTCCCCTACGCTTCCATTCCATTCAACATACTTTTTACCTTCCCAATCAGCATCAAAATATTGAGCCAAAGCCCTCCCGCAATGATGACCGCCCATATTTCTCCAAGCCATAAAAAATCCTTTTACATTATAAGTGACTTTCAAAGGAGGATCGCAAAAAGGACAATAAATATTATCATGATGAATAGATTTTTGATAATCAGATAAATGAATAATCAAATCTTTATACTTAGCTATTAACAATTTCTCAGCCATAGACACCTCGATTATGCTCTTTTATATTCTAAGCTCTCTGAGTTGCATTATCTATAAATCCAATTTCGTAACCTTCTCTTGGCACCGCACTAAATTTTTTAACCACGTTGTCTTCCAATTGCTCTTCCATATTTTCAGGCAAGTCATTGTCCACAACAATAATCTGAAAATCATGCTTACTAAGCAAGTCTTCACACATTGAGATTAAGTAATCATAAATATTTTTATACTTAAGAGGATCGCTTAGACCCTCAGCACGATCCTCAGCTTGATTAGTTAATGACAAATACTTTGGTTTAGTCTTCCCTATATATTTACCCACTGTATCAATCATAACAAGGCTTGGAAAATTAGTTTGGCTCCCTAGACTATTTCTCAAAATACTAATCAAATAACCAACTGAAACCAATGTTCTAAGACCACCTGATGTTAGTTTTGAGTAATCCTTGTCTCTAACGACAGGAAGGAATGTATTCTTACTAATACTGATTCCATAAGCATTTCGTATCGGGATTTTTCTAAGAAAATCGTTTAATATATCTCCTATTCCTCCCAGAACACCATCTACAGAAGGAGCGCTTGCCGCAAGAATCTCCAATTGACTATTTAGTTCTTCAATTTGATTTGCTAATTGGTCTGACCTTTTCGTGAGGTCGTTGACTTGATTTCGAAGTTTTTTTAAATATTCGACCCGTTTGATTTCCTCAGTTATCTCCCCTCTTCTTCTGAGAAGTATATCTCTTTGCGCGATAAAAGGTGAGACAAAGTCTTGCGTTTTTATATCTAATAACTCTTTAGCTCTGCGAATTTCATCTTGAACAGTATCTGCTTCAGAAATTAACTTTAAAATTTCTTCCCGATCTTGCTCAATTAAGGCAGTCAGTTCCTTAGCCCGATTTTTTAAGCTTTTGATTTCTTGCTCAATGGATGTTGAATCATAATGACTAAATATTTCATTAAATTTAGCAGCTTTTAACTCACTATCGCATATTGGGCAATTTATATGATGGGATTCATTCTTAGGCATTTTACGAATAACTTCAAGAGAAGCTGTTAATTTATCTATATCTTGAAGGTAATCCTTTTTCAGTCTTAGATTTTGATCCATTTGTGTTTCTTTATACATTCTACTCATGGATAAGTTATCTTGCTGACCTTGTTTATCAATAACTAACTTTCTAATCTCTTCATCTTGCTCACTGTTAGCTTTCATACTTTGGGTAATATCCAAAATTTCCAAGTCTACAGTTTGTAATGCTTCTTTTAACTGAGTGAATTTATCCTCTAACGATTCCATTGATTCTAAGCGCGCTTCTCTTAGAAAGGAAGAAACTATTGTGAATTGCTGGATAATGGATTGCTTCGCACGATTTTTCTCACCAATTTCCTCTTGCAAGAGTGTAATTTTATCGTCTAACAAATGATGAAGAAACTTAAATGTCTCTTTGTTTTTAACAAATACAGAATGGTTCTTCTGATCCAATATATCCTTATTGCCTACCTCATCTTGATCCATATAGCAGAATTTGAAGATGTCACGAAAACTTAAAGTAGACATTTTGGAATCAACTTTTGAAGGTGCTTGTTTCAATTTGACCCGTGGGATGTTAAGTGATTCTAATAAAAATTCTGATAAGTATCCAGAAGGTCCTTCTTTCCTGGAATGCGGTCCATATTCCTTTGGAAACACTTGATTAATTTGATCTACTGGGGCTTTGAAAATTTCAATATACGCATTTGAATCAAATATGTCTCTCTTAATGGTATACACTTGATCATTCAAATTGATTTCAAGTAAAGCATACTGTCCATGCATTTCAATTTCATCATACATATTGACTTCACTAGCACCTAGCAAATAATCAATTAGATTCAGAATACTTGACTTACCGGTATCTGAATCACCAAAAATTATATTTAAGCCCGATGAAAAAGGAACTATATAGTTCTTATCTCTACCAATCAAGATAAGTTTATTAATGATCATTTTAGGAGAAAGATTAGTTTTCATATTTAGAAAAGCACCCCATAATTAATTGATTTTATAAGCTTTTTCAATTGAGCATTAGACAATTTTTGGAGTGAGACCAAGACTTTACTCAGAGTTCGAGTTCGATTGAAATATGAAGACTCAAGTTCTTCAGCAAATTGATCTCCGTTAGGGGTTGTAAAATAATAAATACGTCCTTCTTTGTCATGTCTAGCTGAAATATATCCTAGATAAAATAGCGAGTACGTGATTCTTTTAATGCTATTAGAGTCATATAAGGAGGCTCGGTTTGGATACAAGGATTCAATAGAATCTCGCTCTTCATATCTTAATTCCATTAATCTACCCTGCCCTTCTGCATCCAATACTCCCTTAAGTAACACAGGATTCCTCAACAGATGATCGTACATAGCTAAACGATCGAGGCTCATAACCAACTTACCTCTCTTTGTATAAGCCAGTTCCTTTATTAAAATCAACAACCTCGCAAATCTTACATTATATTCATTTTCAGGAATAATAAAAGGTAATGTTGTCATTTTCCTCGTGCCTTTCTAAACTCTTCAATTGTTTGAATATCATGGCCTTGTGCCCACCACAAATCCTTCTCTAATTTATTCATTAGTTGATGTAACATACCTGTTTTATGAAAACTACTTAACAAAGGAATAGCACATTTGAGCGATTCTGGTTCTTTCATAATTTCATCATGAACATAGGTGACCAAGTGATTACTGTCCTTTAGTTCATTAATCATTAGCTTTCCAAAAGCAACAGAATAAAAGAATTCAATTTTCACATATAACTCTGTCAAAACCTTTATTGCATGATCCCCCTGATTCATAAGGACTTTCCTCATGTATTCTGCATTGAAAAAAGTTTGTTTAGCACTATTCACGTGAATATTATGAACATCGGCAATTAATAAACGAATTACAAAAATTTCGTCATCCATTTGGCCTTGATCTACAAATTCCTGAACCGTTAATACCGTTTTTTCCGATGCTTCTTTGGAAAATTTTTGTAATATTGATTTTACAGCAACATATACAAGCCTTTCCTTGTTAATTGGTCTAGTAATTGTATTATGATCCTCATCACAAGGCACTCTTTCCGGTTTTTCAACTTGTAACAATACAGCACTCTCTTTTGATACTACATCATCATATTGACCGTAAAAGCATACTGTTTTAGGGGTGTTTGAGCTCTCAATCCATGCCCTATTACTTTGTGACAACAACGGGCTTAAAGGGTTGAGATCAACTGCTTGTTTATTTCGAAAAAGCTTTTCACCTAAAGTAGCCCATTCTGATCCAATATGAGGAACCGCCAATGAAATAAACAATTTTACTTGAGGAGTAGTAGGACGTTGCTGTAACTCACTCAATATATAAGACTTTGCTACTAACCCACCCATACTATGTGCGATAATAATAATATTCTCATAAGACTCGCATTGATACTGAATAACTGCTTGAATGAATTCACCCAATTGTCCAATACCAACATTTCTACTTGCAGTTCCAGTATTAAAATTAAACATTCGCATTAATTTTTTTGTTTTTGACTTGATACCATATAGATCAATTAATTTGGTATAATAAGTAATATAAGCAATATCAAATTGTTCATAGATTTCCTCTTCCTCAAGAAGCATTTTTGGAAATTCTTGTCCATTTTCATTAACCCATGTTTCCTTACTCCCAGTAAATCCATGTATAAACAAAACTAAATTTTTTCTGTTGTTTTTTGATACAAACTCAATTGTATTCATTTCAACCCTCACCTATCTGCGTAGCACTGATTCATACCAGTATTTAAGTCCTATACCATTATATCTTTAGACCTATGTCGAAAGTAGTCGAAATCTGTTGTCGAATTATATTTTCCTCCAAATGTAATACGAATAACTCTAAATTCGGCAATTTTACAACCACATATTATATCCATTAAACAGGTGCAATTTATAAAAAAATTATAATTATATTCGTATTAATTATTCCTTATATAGAATTAAGAAGGTTTTTTAAATATACGAGAAAGTAAGCACATAAGCTGTTATTCATTTAAACTAGAGACACAAAAAATGCCATAAATAATTATGCGCATTCTTTAGAGATTTTAGGTATTTGCTTGTTACGAAGCGATATCCGTTCCTTGTGCATAAAAGCATCTCACCTTGTTATATTCCTTGTAATATTATTACCAAGCACTTCACATATGTCGAGACGATGGAAAGACATGCTCATCCTTACTCCTACCATAAGCTTTTTTTCTACGCTACACTTCTCTCCCATACCTTCTAATTCCAAAAATACACATTAAAAATCCCCCAATGAATGGGTCATTCTGTAAACTAAGCCTCTCTTTTAACCGATAAATACATATGCTGGGTTGTTTATTAAATATCACCTCTCGTCCCTTTATAACGTACAAACCTTGTAATACATATCTATCTTGACTGACAGATACACCCATCTGCTGCTTCTATAATCAGAAGCAATTGCAAAATGACGTGCTTCACTTGGAAATACCCATCGCATCTAGAAAGGAGTTATGAACTCACTTGAGCGTATTATCAGATGGGATCGGATATGAAAGCCTACGCTTTTATGGTCCCTTTCAGCCACTACACATCGAACAACTTCAAATAACACGCACCATTAATGATCATGCCTTTTTACATATCAGTGGCATGCTCTCCGAAGAACAAGGAGCTGTATGCATCGGACAGGATATGGAGCAAGAGCCCATTGTGATCCGTCAGTTGGATGATCAGGGACAATCGTTGAGAAGGCTGTTCCATGGGATTGTTACGCGCATGTCCGTACATTGCGTGCGAGGCGTGTATACGTTTGAACTGGAGGCCGCTTCCCATTCGCACCAGATGGATATTAAGCGTAAAAGGCGCTCCTATCAAGATATTCACCGCACCTATGATGATCTGGTCACTGCGCTGGTTCGAAAATATCAGTACGGAGATGCCATTGATACGGTAAGCAACCATGCCAAACTGGAGACATTTGTTTTACAATATGAGGAGACGGATTGGGCGTTTTTAAAACGTCTCGCTTCTCGCTTTGGTTCCGTACTTGTGCCAGAGGTAACCGCAGCCTCGCCCAAGGTTTTCTTCGGGATGCCCGAAGGCAAGCAGCATAAGGTGGAGCGAGATGTATTTTATCGAGTACGAAAAACGTTTCATGAGTTGGATGCGGAAAAGCCAGGCGAACGTGCTGGCTCGTATGTCACCTATATGATCGAAAGCCTACAATACTATGCGCTGGGCGACCTCATCACGTTACCCATTGGACAAGGCAAAGAACTGGTCGTGGTTCGAGCCGTGACCACACTAACAGATGGCTTGCTACGTACCCGTTATGATCTTCAAGCCGAACAGGATATCCGCTATGCTCGGTATGAAAACGATCAGGCCACCGGAATTTCGTTGACAGGAACGGTTCTCAAGGTACAACAGGATTTCGTACAGCTTCAACTGGACATTGACCCGAAGCAAGATCCTGCTAAAGCCTGCTGGTTTCCCGTAGCCACCCGTTATGTCGCTGAAGAACATAGCGGCTGGTACGATATGCCTGAAGTAGGAGAACAGGTGGAGTTATATCTGCCTACCCACCGCGAACAAGATGCCTATGTCACGGATTCACTGCGACAACAACGCCACACCAATGGACAGCCGAATGTGAAGGTATGGCAACATGTACAAGGTAGCGGCGTAGAAATGTCTGAGCATGAGCTGACTCTATCCACCTCCGGTGAATTCTCCATTACACTACATGAAGGTAGCGGAATTACCATCGACAGTCCGGGGAATGTGCAGATTCAAGGTGGTCACGTGAAGCTCGATGCTGGGCAGGAACTTTCACTCGAAGCTGGAACAGCGCTGTATCTAAAAGGCGGAGCCAGCAGCATGGTATTGGATGGTGAGACGGATACCAAGGCTCCGGTGATTTATCAGGAAGGTACGGTGAAAGCCCCTGTTTTCGTAGCCGACCTCCCCCCTGTGCCTGAGCCGCCACTCATGAGCATCAAAGCATATGAGGCGGCGCAAGCTCCATCAGCAGCTAAGACTTCATCAAGCAGCACTCCTACCGCCAAAGTAACAAGTCCGGCTGCACTTCAACAAGCCAACTCTTTGTTGGGTACGGTGTCCAAGCTATTAGGCTCCATTCCAGTGATGGGAAAAGTGGCTGGTGTTGTTGCGGGAGCTTTAGGTGGGCCTGCGGTGGGTGTCATTCTGAAAGCAACCGCAATGATCCCCGTTCGGAGCAAAGGAACTCCTACAATTGGAGGCGGTAAGGGGAACGGTACTCATCCGCTGAAACACTTGGCTGGTCTAGCACTCCAAGGATTGATTAATAAATATGAGCATGATCAAGCGAGACAAGCCTACTATAGCAAGTGGATTTTGGGGAAAGTGTTTACGAGTGCGCGTCATATAGCGCATTCCGGTGGCCCACTGGAACTGGTTCAAAACCTGCTGAAAGAGTCTAATGCCATGGTTCATGCGTATCAGCAGATTCCTGTAGATCTGAGACAACGCTGGAGAGCCAATTATGACAGCTACATGGCAGCTGAAAAAGCCAAAGTATCCTATAATTTTGATGAGTATGATAAAAAATTTATGGGTACTATGTGGGTCCTCAGTAAAAATGGAGTTACCGATCAGAAAGCAGCCCAAGCCACTCTTGCCTATAACGAAGCTATCAAAAATGGAGAAATCAAATTACATCACGAACCAGAAAATGTGGATATTTTCGTAGAACAGATTAAAGCAGCTAAAGAAGGAAAGAACTATTGGACAGGCGAAGAAATACCAGAATGGCAAGCAAATGCAATTATAATCAGTAGCGTATTTTCTGAATTTCAAATGGTTGGAAGTTTATACGGTGCTAAATTTGGTAGGAATATAAAGATACCTTCTAAATCAATTAAAGCTCCAGTATCTATCGTTGAAGAACCAGGAGTCGTAAAACCTGCGCCTTCTAAACCTATTGAACCACCAGCAGTTTCACGTAAAACTGGGGCTTATAACTCATCACATAACGGTACATCAGGTCAAGGATTAGGTAGGTTAGAGGGAAAAGAACTTAATGTATCCGAAAAAGGATTAAACATTGTGAAAAAACATCTTTCGTCGAATTTTGAAGAATTTCCTGAAAATACGGCTATGATCAAGAGGCTTGAAGATGCACTAGCTAATAAAAAGAAAATATCAGGTGCAGATGCGAGTTTTTACATGCATGAGGTTTCCGAATCAACTATGATGAAAAAAGGGATTGATTATGACACAGCTCATGAGATGGCACTTCAAAAATATGATGTCTCACGGTTCAGTGTGTATCACCCTGATGTTATTGAATCAATGCCAAAAATTTTTAATAAAAACTGGAGAAAGTTTTGGGGGTTAGAATAATGATTACATTAAATAATTTAGGACAGAATCGTAGAGGTAGAATTTGGATAAAAGATCTCCCTGAATTAGAATATAAGGTTATTGATAAAATATCAACTTCTATTCAATTACAACAAAATAATGATATTAAACCTTCTCAACTCGCTCTTGAACTTTTACTTTCTCGTCGTGATATGAGTAATTACGCGTTTTTAGGTGTTAGATTTACTCCAAAAAACGGAAATAAGGTAAATATTTGCGTACATGTTGGGATGGATGAAGATGAGCCATTAGATGATCATATTGCAAAGAAATCGGATAGAGTTTTTGTCGGGATACCTTGGGAGTATGCTGAAGAAATCATCATTTCCGCAAAAAAAGTGATTCAAGAGATATCTCAATTCCCTAGTGGTGATTTGGAATTTTATTTAGGAGCTCACAGTGAAGTGGGATCAAGCAAAATGACATTTTCTAAAGTTACAGAGATAATTTTAGGATTACTGATAACTGAGCCTGACAGTAGTGATGTTAATAAAATTGAGAGAATTGTCAGTAGTTATCTATAACCGACAAAAATATGAGATTCTATATAAGTTATCCGCAGTAAAATCATTCGTACAATGCAACTAACAAACCAAACACTAAAAAACATAAAATAAACTGTCAAAGGCTTATTCCGACTTGAATCTATGAGTAGGGATAAGCTTTTTTTGTATACTCAAAATCAAAAGAAGACGAAAATAAAGTCAAATCAGATATAGGTAGAAAACATTCAAACATATTTCAATGAGGGATAGAGTTGCATATGGATTGGCTACACTTAGTTGGACAATAAAAATGAGGGATTATAGAATAAACCTATCATCCTAAGGAGCGGATCCTACAATGCCGAAGCAACAACGTACGTTTACAGCAGAGTTCAAGAAACAAATAGTGCAATTATACGAGAATGCGAAGCCCAGAGCAGATTTGGTGAGAGGAATATGGCCTCACCGCATTGACTCTAGACTAGAGCGTACTGGAGGTTTGAGTAAAAATGGATTATAGGTTATCTATTGGCTCTAATTTGTCTAGGGAAGCCTTGGGAAAATTGCTTTACAATATGATATGTGAAGTGTTAGTAATGGAAATAAATTTATATGAAGTAGAAGTAAAAGATTGGTCTGATGCTCGACAGGTGAGTATTAGTTGCACTTATTTTTCTATAAGCATTAATTTAGATGACGAGGATGACTATTTAGAACGTTTTCGAGAAATGAACCTCGAAGATCACGGCGTAGATACAAATGTTCTTATTAGTATTCAATTTGTATCGCGTACTTTTGACATTGGATGGTTAAAGCTACTCGAAGTTATTGGAAAACTATTGCGATTAAACGATCAAGATTTGGTTGTTGAAGATGATTCCTCATACCCACTATTAAAAAGAATTAAAGGGTGTTTATTTATCAATAATAATCTAGATGAATATCAAACCAGGTATATCACTAAAGAAAATCTAGAACTACTGAATTATCCTTATTTAGAAGAAGACTTTTTTAAAGATAGCGGATATCGAAGGTAACTTTTTTCTGTTAATTGCATGATAAAAGTGAAATCAGAATATCTTAAATAACGTTTTTCATTACGTCGAACGGGTCGATTATGGTCAGATACTACCATGATTGACTTGTTTTTTTGCTTTCCTCTTTGCCCTAATGCCGTCTGGTGATATGAACAAGCTGATGAGATTAGAGGATAAAGGGTTGAAGGTAAAGGGTGAAAGACGAGAGATTCCCAATGACGGCAGCTATTTAACTACAGATGGTGAAAACGATGAGGAGGAATGAGCCTTTTTTCCACACAAAAAAATAATTTTTCATCCCTCCCTATCATTAGCCGACCAAAAGAATAAATTTAAAAATTAAGATGACTTTTAATCTAAGCCTGAGAGGAAGAAATATGTGGTTAAAAAAATTATACAGCTAATAACATACCCTACTTTAGATGAAGATGATCGTGTTATAGTAGCTGCTCTGAAGTTATTAAAAAATGATTGTAATTTAGAAGAATTAGTAGCTGACTACTTTGCTCAACTTGTTAGTATGATTCCTCTGGTTAAAGAACAGAGTACAAAGGCACTTTTAATCGAAACAATTGTGGAATCTCCAGAATTCGTTAACGACGATACGATACTGGACGAATATGTGAAACTTATATCAGAAGGTGCGACTAACGTTCATGAGGCGGCAAGATGTCTAGGTGCATTTACCGCCTCCGGCTCTACAAACAATCAGATATTCTTACAATTGGCCAATAAATTAAATAATGAATTTGCCGTTGAAATACTAGTTTCAATGGGACGTTCTAATTGGGGAGAAATCCCTCATTACCTAGAAACATTTGCCCAAGAGGTTCAAAAAGCACAAAGGATAAGATATCGTTCAGGAATAATTGCAGCCTTTTTATTAATTGTTCATCCTCTGTGTTCTGAATACGCTCATGTCAGTTCGTTATCTTTTGGATATCCATTTACTGAAGCAGCTGTGAATGATTGGGCGTGGGTAACTCCAAAAAATACAGAAAATATAGTACAAAAGAAAATAGTAACCTCAAAAGAAGCTGACGTATTGGTGAAATTAGGGGGATTATTGCGATATAATAAAGATTTGAATTTAAACGAAATTGCAAAGCTCTACACCGATTTTTTTGAAGATAAGAACCCATTTGATGTTATTTACACTCTACCAAAATAAAAACATAGCGCCAAAGAAGTCACTGCGAGAGTTGTTTCGTTTTGTATAGAACACGCCCCTATCTTTCCCCAAAAACAATGACTTAAGATCCCTCCCCATCTGAACGCGTTTGACTTGCAAGAGTAAATGTTCGAAGAATACAGCGCTGGTTAAGTACGGGCACCAAAACAGATAAGTAACGTTCATATTGATATTGAAGAATAGGAGGATAATTAAATGCTTATAATAAAGGCTTTAACAAAGATGTATGACGATTGGGGTGAAGATATAGACGACTTCTATATTACTTATAGTATAGATATCGGACCCAGTGAAATAAATGGAGCATCAGACATGTTTTCATTTGAACTAGTAAGTCCTAAAAGGTTAGATAGAATGACAGATCAAGGTGATATTATTATCGGTCATGGTCATTTTATAGCAAAGGACTTTAATGAAAATACACTTAAAGCCACATTAAATCGTATCATTAATAAATGCGCAGATAATGATATTAATAAGGCATACAAAAACCTATCTGCATATTTTCGCTGGGAGATGGATGAATAATTAACAATATCCCTAGAAGCCAGATTTATATTTAGCATCTACTTTAGGGGACGTGAGTTTGGTTCGGTAAGCGACCAGTATATTGCTCAGACTAAACCACCGTTGAACAGTTTAGATAAGCAGTTTAGATAAGCAATTTAAAAAACAAGCGAAGGCTACGATCGAAGCAGCAATTGAACCGAACAGAAAAGCATATTTTCACTTTGAAGGTAAGCCCGATGACAGAGTGTTAAAACAACTTAAAGAATATGCCGAAAGATAGGGTGTAGAAATAATTATTGATACTAAGCCCCTAATACCATAAGAGGATGAGTAGAAATGTTTGAGTATCACGGGTGGGTAACCATCAGAGAAAGTTCCTCATTTGAAGATGATGATGAAAAATTATCGTTAATTATTGAAGATATACAAAACTTTTTGAATGAATTGGATTGGTCTTCTGGTGTTCTCGATTTAAGAGCTGTAAATGGAGATTATCAACTCTGGATAGCAGGTCTTAACAATCATAAACCTGCTGCTAAACACAATCCAATAGAAGTATTAAAAAAGGTAGGGGAGTTAGCCCCAGGATCGTATGGAGTTTTATATGTAAGGGATAGTGATGATATGAAATTATTTAATGAATTTAGGGTTCATGCGTTAATTCGAGGTGCACTGACTGAACATACGGACCCCTTCTTGTCTCCATTCATACCTAAAGTAGAAGATGACTATGAGGATTGAAATGTTTTAAAACAGAACGATGGATTTCCCCCAGACAGTAAAACTAATCACTACAACCAACAAACGCAACATAAAAAGCAAAAAATTGATAAAAGCTCAAAGGCTTATTCCAACTTAAATCTATGAGTAGGGATAAGCTTTTTTTCTAAAGATCTAGCTGATTTATATACACACAGTTAACTCAATAATAGATTTTACAAAATATTGTCGTGATCACGATCACGGTTTAGACTGTAAATTTAAGTTAAAATACAAACAATTTTAAATTTATTTCAGCTGAAACCAAAGATACTGTGATCGATCACAAAGAAAAAACAAGGAAGTGTACAAAGATGAAAAGAACTGATTTACCTCTTGTCTATTCTTGTTCTGGATGTTCCTCCGCAGCACAAACCGCTAACATGATCGCTATACAAATGGATCGAGAAAAAGTCGCTGAAATGTCCTGCATAGCTGGTGTTGGTGGTGATGTCAAACCCCTTGTCAGAACAGCAAAATCGGGACGTGACATCATTGCAATTGACGGCTGTCCCTTGTCCTGTTGCAAGAGTTGCTTAGCAAGACATGAGGTTCAACCCAAATACCATTTCCTACTGTCTGACTTCGACGTACCCAAGATAATAGGAGAAGATCCTAACCCCGATCATTATAGGAATGCTTACACACAAATCTTAGAACAAATTGGACAATAATTCTTAGTCAAAATTAAGGTGTGTATCGAAAGATGGCTCACCCATTTTTTTATTCCTTTGAGGTGTTGGTACAATATACAGTAAAAGTATAGTTGGCTCTTATTAACAATATAAGTAAATTAGTTTTTACTGGTGGCTCCTATCGCATCTTTAAGGGGCACCAGTATTTTTTTACTCCCAGTTTAATCCAGAGTCATTTTTTAAATTTTTAAGTAGCTCATTTGCAACATCTGGCAAATCGTTTTCGAACACTTTTCTTACAAGTACTATACATTTATTCTCTTTTTTTAATTATTTTCAGATAACTAAGGTTCCCCCTCCTATATTACAAGCTCCCCCGCTCCTTGCTGCCTTGTAAAATTACTCGTCGTTACCATCCAAGCAACACAGCAACTATGTACCTGCTTACCAGCCTTGAGTTGGAGTAGTATACCATTCTCAACATCACGTTTCCAGCATTTGCACTGAACGGCGATTTTATAGCTCTCTTTGCCTTTGAGAATTACTTTGCATAATAGCGAAGAGCCTAAAAATAAACGTAATGATGAAATCAGTGAATATCACAATATGACAACAGATGTTATATTATACTTGATTGAAGTTAAGCAAAGGAGATGCTTATGATGAATCAAGAACCAAATCAGCAATTAGGTGAGATTATTGAACAGTTCATACATTCATATATTGCAGAAAATAACAATATTCGATCCCGAAAAGTAATCAACACTGCAGATGAGGATACAATAGCTCATTTAAGGGAAATTGGTTTTCCGAAAAAAGGAAGACCGATACAAGAGGTCGTCGATGAAATGAGGAAAAACGTCTATCCTCACCAAACCTTCATGCAACACCCTCGCTTTTTCGCATTGGTTCCTGGTCCAATGTCTCTTTACTCGTGGTTAGGAGATATCATGACCAGCGCTTATAATACCCATGCCGGAAGCTGGATGCTGAGTTCGAGCGCAAGCCTTTTAGAGGGGGAAGTGATCCGGTGGATGTGTGACCAAGCTGGATATCCCAATACTGCTGGAGGCTTATTTCTGTCGGGCGGATCGCTGTCGAATTTGACCGCTTTAGCGGCTGCACGCAATGCAAGGTTATCCGAGCAGGAATATGCCATTGGAACTGCTTATGTTTCAGATCAAACTCATTCATCGGTCGCCAAAGGGTTACGCATCCTCGGATTCCGTGGTGATCAAATCAGAAAGATTCCAAGTGATAAAAATTTTCGTATGGATGTTTCAGCCTTAGAAAAAAAAGTAATGGATGATCAGGCGGCTGGCATGAAGCCTTTTGCGATCATTGCCACGGCAGGCACAACCAATACGGGAAGCATTGACCCGTTGAACGAAATTGCTGACCTATGTGAAAAACATAACATTTGGTTACACGTGGATGGAGCTTACGGTGCATCGATTTTGGCTTCTTCGAAATATAAGCCCCTTTTGAGCGGGATATCGCGTTCAGATAGCATCACCTGGGATGCACATAAATGGTTAATGCAGACATACTCCTGTAGCGTAGTTTTAGCCAAAGAAAATCAACAGCTTAGAAACTGCTTCAGCACACATCCAGAATATTTGAAAGATGCCGAGACTAATGAAGAATATATTAATTATTGGGATCTGGGCCCTGAATTAACGCGGCCTGCTCGAAGTTTGAAACTATGGGTGACACTACAGGCTTTAGGAACTAATGCTGTCGGTGAAGCCATAGAGCATGGAGTTCAACTCGCAGAATGGGCTGAAGATGAAATCAAAAAACATAATCATTGGGAAATTGTATCCCCCGCACAGTTAGCGATTGTTAATTTTCGATATGCGCCAACTGGATTATCTGAGCAAGAATTAGATTCACTCAATAAAAGGATCTCCCAAGAAATGATGACAAACGGATACGCCTCTGTGCTTACGACACAACTTAATGGAAAAACTGCTCTCCGAATCTGTGCAATTCACCCAGACACTACGGAACATGAGATAAGGAATACAATTCAGCTTTTATCGAATATAGCACGATCATTGAATGAGACAAAAGCCTTTTTGTGATGAAAAATCTTGAAATGAAATGCTACGCTTTCTGTAAATGAATAAAAATGCTCAACATCACACAAATAAGAGGGGCTCGCCGCCTCTCTTTACTGTTTCCTAAACATCTTCCAAATTATTTGCCATTGTGCAATGCAGTAACAATGAACAGCACTCAATCCTAAAACGTTTTTTTGAATGCAGGAACATATTCAAGTTGCTCTTAAATCCTCATTCATCAATGCTTCTCATCTATATATCACTACCACGCACTCCACGTGTGTCGAGACTATGGAAAGGATATACCCCCTATTACCACCTGAATTTTCATAAAGCAACCTGTTCTGAGAAAGAACCAATGTAGTATACATTCGAGATGATAGAGAGATTCTTGCAAACAAGCCCGAATTATTGGAGCAGTGGTCTAATGCAGAGCAAGTAGGAGAAAATTTATTTAAAACTAAAGAAGGACAAACTATCACTGCTCCAAAGCAAACATGCGACCTAACACAACCTATCTCAATTCACGGAGGGTGAAAAATGAAACGAAAATATTTTTATAGAACGGCTGTATTATCCCTTGCAGTTCTTGTGAGTTCTATATTTGGAACCTCTTCTTATAACGCTAATGCAGCACCGATTAATCACTCTATTCATGTCAATGGAACCTCTTTGCTCAAAGTGAATGATTATGACGTTTTGTACTGCACGCCGATTGGTCCCTACGTTAATGAAGAAAAACGTCTCATGGTTCCGCTTCGTTCCGTTGCCGAGCTTCTTGGCGCAAAAGTTGATTATAACGGTAAACTTCAGGAAGCAAAAATCAGGTGGAGGTCAAATGAAATTGTGTTTCAAAAGGGAGCGAAAACATATAAACTGAACGGTACTCCAGCACAGATGGACACTCAGCCCGAAGTGATTCAGGATGCCTTTGTCATTCCGCTTGGGGTATTAGTGAGAAGTATGAATATCCCGTTTGAGTACATGAACAACAAAGTAATTTTAAAAGATCTTGCTTTTGACCAAAGCAAGATCTTTCAAAAAGTAATAGAACTGGATCGAGGAAGATCCATTGTTGACAATCCTTCTGCACTGGATATTCAAAATTTCAATCTTGTGGAAGAGAAAAACTCAGCAAGCGAAACCAGAGGGAGTATCACAGTGAGTGGGTTAAATCGGACAGGCTCCACGATTAAAAAAGGGAAAGAAGATTTGCACATCATTGGCTTCTTTAATCAAACGGTGGAAATGGATGCAGATTTCGCGTCTGTAGATATCCCGGATCGAAAACGTCCAAAAGTTAATCAGGAAGGTCGCGTGTCTCAAAGTCTGTCGTATCTTAAAATAAATGACCCTTTGCAGTATATACTAGCTGCCGGAAGAACATTACAAACGAAGAATGAACGAAAATAGTAATATTCCATTGGACTGAGGCCTTTTAGTTTTGCCTGCAACCTCATTATTTTAAATAATAGATGTATAGGTTTCAATATCCTTCTTCAGTTCCTCAAAGGTCCACCCTATGCCTTAAATTTTTCATATCTACATTAGGTCTACAATTAAAAGTGATTAAAAGCAAAAACCCGCTCAGTGAGCGGGTTTCAGTATAGAGACGTGGAGAGTTGAACCCCTGTTCAAAACTTTCTCTGCTATTCATTAAAACATTGCTCCTCAAGCCTTATGTACCAGACTTAAGGAGCAATTAGTTTGTTACCCATTCCCAAGCAATCAAGTATTATTTCTTAATGTCAACATGTAATGTTCCATTGATCTTAGTTGTATTTACTGTAGCCCCCAGAACTTCTGAAACAAATCTAAGAGGAACCATAACCCGATTTGGATATGGCGGCATAATGGGAGCACTCGGCATCATCTTTTCTTCATCGTTCATGTATGCAACTTTGTGCCACCAGAATTTCTATTACATCATTTTAGCAGATAGTCACTTTAACACTTTTCATCAAAAAAAGTTATTGCATTTATTCTCCACTAAAGCTTTTAGCCCATTCAGCAACCCTACGACTACTTTCTTCTTCTGACAAATCCTCGATTCTGGTCATAATAGACCATCTTACTCCGCAAGGATCCAATATACTTCCGAATCGATCACCTGAAACAAAGTTTGTAACTGGTTCCCTTACTTTCGCTCCTCTTGCTACCGCATTTTCAATGACCTGATCAGCATTCATGACGTAAATTCCGAAAGAATAACACGCATTGTCTTCATCTGGCGGCAAGACCAATTGATATGCCGGATTCGCTGCTCCCAGCTGCAAAAAACCATTTCCAAAATCTAATTCCGCATGAACAATTATTTTATTGCCATTCTCATCAGGATATTCAGTAATATCCTTAACCCTTGCATTGAAAAGCGTTGTATAGAACTCTATTGCTTCCGAAGGATTCTTCACTGTAATAAAAGGGGTAATAGATGTAAAGCCGTTGGGCATTCCATTCTTTGTATATTTACCTGACACTCCCGTATATTCTCTGCTTTCAGTCATTTTAACTCCTCCTTTAAATGATCGTAATAGTTCAATTTTATGCTTATACCTTCATTGGATTGAATTCATCAACTCATAGTAATATTTGGATTCACGTGTTTTGTTAAGACTATA
The DNA here is from genome assembly GCF_037975315.1 of Paenibacillus sp. FSL P2-0322. Lineage (NCBI taxonomy): Bacteria > Bacillati > Bacillota > Bacilli > Caryophanales > Paenibacillaceae > Paenibacillus > Paenibacillus sp. FSL P2-0322. The sequence continues at coordinate 4,381,294 of NZ_CP150243.1, forward strand.
CCAGGCTTCTAATGTTTTTGAAGAAAACACACCCAGAGCTTTTAAGACATGTACAGAAAACTCCAACGGAGCTGTTCCAGATGCAGTGATCAGTTTTCCATCCGTTACAGCAGACTCCACTTTGTAATAATTTTCGCCCGTGTAGTTGGGACAGATCATTTTAAGGTATTCCAGATCATTGCTTGTATGCCAACGTGAATTCAGCAATCCTGCCTGGGCAAGTCCCATGGTAGCACCACAAATCGCTGCAACCCATATCCCTTCCTCTAAACACCTCTCAGCTATTTTTAAGATGGGTTGGTGAATGGTTTCTGTCCATGTATCTCCACCGGGTAAAATCAATGTATCTGTGCTTTCAATTTTGCACTCATCCAGTTTGATATCTGGCAGGATTTTCAATCCGCCCATTGTAGTTACAGGGGTCTTTTCCATTCCCACGGTAACTATTTTTGATGGGACCAGCTCCTTTTTATAATATCTCCCCGAGTTCAGTTCGGCAGTTAAATAACCTATCTCCCAGTCTGCCATAGTGTCAAACACATAAAGATATACCGTATTATTCATTTGCAAGTTCTCCTTATTTTATAATTTATCGAGTGTTACCAGCCCTCGGTAATCCATGATTATCCTCATTATAAAAAAGCTTCACTGACATCTACTGTCAGTGAAGCTTTTAACGTTGATAATATTCCATTAACTCCGACGCAACAGCAACAAGTTTTTCCTTCAAACTCTGTGGTTCGATGACTTGAATGGATTTCCCGTAGGGTAGGAGTAAATAAGGGACATATGTATGAAGTGATTTTTCCTCAAGCAAAAAGATGGCTTGATTGGATGTCCGCTCTTTTAGATGATGCCCCAAAAACCAATGCAGACATAAGTCATCCAATGCCTCTGACCTGCCTCCGATAGTTAAAGAAATTAAACTGTCCTTGCCCACTAAATCAGGTAATAGATTTTGCATAAAAAATTCACGGGCTGAAAAAGCTTCAGAACGCTTAAATATGATTGGAGTACGCTTGATTTGTAGAATTCGATCTGCCCGAAAGCAACGGATCTCATTTCTTAGGTGACAAAATGCAACAGTATACCATTTATTGTTCCAGTAGACCATTCCATAGGGGTCTATCACCCTATTCTTGGGTTGTTCTTCATGGCTTGTGCGATAATCCATTTCTACAGAGAATTCGTTGGCTATAGCCTGTTCTAATTCCGCCAATACCGGCTGAAGAGAAGGGTCTCCCATGCGATTAATAACTTCAAATCCGGCTAAATGACGGCTAAGTATACTTTCCTGCTCTTGATTCGAATACATTTTCAATTTTGATGTCGCATTGTCTAATGCCTCACTCAAAGGGTATCCAGCTTCTTTTGCAAAAATAGCAGCATGAAGGAGTGCCTTTTTTTCCTCAATATCAAATAGCAGAGGTGCTCTGATAAAATTATTCAGCAGGCTATACCCGCCATTATGACCTGTGTCGGATATTATAGGCACTCCACTGGCACATAGTGCATCAATATAACGATAAACTGTCCTTATATTTATTTCTAACTTTTCGGATATTTGTTTTGCAGTCATCTTTACGCCCGAATTCAGCATCCATAGAATGGCCAGCATATTATCGTTTTTTGGCATAACATGAACCCTCATCTTTCATTTAAGCTCAATCTTATATATATCTTTTTATACTCCCTCTTACCACCTATTATATACTTTTTTCCACCTTATACTTCCCTCTCATATCTTCTAATTCCAGATTTACACATAGTAAATACCACTTCCAATGGTTCATTCTGTAAAATAAATCTCTCTTTTAACCGATAAATACATATGCTGGATTTATCAATAACCACACATTACTAGCTGGGAATCTCATAATAACATTTACCAAAAACAACTATAGAAGGAGACACCTATGGAAAACATCGTGACGTACGGTCATATCGAAATCATGCCTTATGAGTTCGTCCGCCTTCATGAACTTAAAATCTTAAAAACAGTCAATGACCATGCCCGAATGATCTGTACAGGTATCATTTCGGAGAAAAATCGAGAGCTGTACGTACGTGCTTCGGATGAAGAAACCCAGGTCAAAGCTTTTGTTACGGACAAAAATGACAATCGACAGCCCCTTTTTCGAGGCATTGCCTTGGATGTGGAGGAAAAAGTCGTTCACGGGGTCCATTACCTGACCGTCGAAGCCATATCTCATACCTACGAGTTAGATATTAAGCGGCATCAACGCTCTTTTCAGAACCCCAAGCTCACCTATACGGGTCTGATCGAAAGTATTGTATCTGATTATTCCAAAGCCGAAGCCATGGATGTTGTATCCCATAAGAAGCCCATCGGTACCTTTATCATGCAATATGATGAAACCGATTGGCAATTTCTGAAACGGATGGCTTCGCACTTCTACTCTCCACTCATTCCTGCGGTGGGCTATGGAGTGCCAAAGTTTTATTTTGGCCTGCCTATGGGACTCAGCAAAGGAGAAATTAAATCTACGAATTATAAAGTAACCAAACGAGTAGCTGATTTCCAGACCGCCTCAGAGAATCATATCCCCGGCGTACGTGATGCTGATTTTATCCAATATGAAGTCGAGACGGAGAAATTGCTGGAGCCTGGCTACGAAGTGACCTTTCAAGGCCATAAACTGATCGTAGCTGAGGTGCTAACGGAGATGAAGGATGGGGTGCTGACCCATACCGCCAAGCTGTCACCACGAAGCGGCTTACGTCCGATTAAAGACTACAATCGCTCCATTATCGGCGCTTCCATTCATGGCAAGGTACTGAGCGTTCGTCGGGACAAAGTACGCGCCCAGCTTGACATGGACGATCAGCAAGATCCGAACACGGATTACTGGTTTCCCTACTCTACCATCTATGCATCTGCGGATAACACGGGCTGGTATTGTATGCCTGAAGACGGGGACAGCATCCGTATCTATTTCCCCAGTTATAAGGAAGAAGAGGGTTACGCGATCAGCTCAGTCAAAAGAGAACCACAACCTTCCGGGGGAAAATCTACTGCTACTTCTGGACATGCCACAGCTTCTGCTTCGTCTGCTGGATCAAAGTCTTCTTCGGCACTGTCTGCGGCAGCTCCTGCGCCAGATCGAATGGCTGACCCTGCCATTAAGACGCTGCGAACCAAATACGGCAAAGAAATCATGCTCGCTCCGGATCAAATCGTTATTTCTGGCAATGGCATGTCCATTGTCATTAACGATAAAACAGGCATTGATATTGTAAGCGGAAAAAATGTGAGTATTAGTGCGGCTTCGGATATTGTTATGAGTTCTGGTAACATCCAGCTTTCTGCCGGAAAAATTGAGTTGTCTGGTAAAGGCAATACCATTACGCTGGATGACAAAACGACCTTCTCCGGTACGGAAATCAAGATGAACTAACGGGAGGTTAGTAGATGGATAAACAAGCAGCGTTACAGCATTTTAAGGAACATCATTTTACACCCTTACTGGACATTCAGTTGGACATGCTGGAAGCCATGTTTCATCGCTACCAAGCTCAACTAATCTTCGATTTCAAAGAATCGTTTAGGGATTTGTGTATACACATTTTGAGCATGCAGCAACAAGGTCAAAAAGATCCCATTGGATATATCCACTACTCGTTTTTGCGTACTCAGATGCTGGAGCAAACCTACCTGTATATGGTCGAGGCTTATTCTGCTGAATGGTACGAAGATGATTCCGATTGCAAATTAACCTATGACGCTTCATGGGCCTATGCACCGATGAGTACCATGTTGGAAACCTTGGAACAGGAACGAAAAATATATATGGGGACGATTACTTCTGTGGACGTTGAACGAATGATGCTGGAATCCGCTCCTTTTTTCCACCAGTTTGTGAACTCCCTCCTGCGCTTAGGAATGGCAGAAGTGGTTCAAATGCCTGAGTATCTCGCCATTCATAAAGCTGATCGTGTAGCTATCCGAACGGGCGAGTACAAGGATATCAGCGAGAATCTATATGTCGAAGATCAGAAATCGCTTCTTGCAGATCAAGTGAGAGAGCAATTGATACATTCCAGTGAAGAAGAACCCTATGTTTACGAAAACCTAAAGCGGCTCTCTCTTCCCCACATTCACCTGATGCAAAAGGATTTGCGCTATAACGATTTTAGCCACAGTGACTTACGGGAAAGCCAGTTTCACAGCTGCATATTGATCGGAAGCATTTGGCAACGAGCGAATCTGGCAGGAAGCAGCTTTCAGGGATGCCTCCTGACCGACACGGATTTTAGATATAGCGATTTGAGAGGTGCTAACTTCAGCAGTGCCAGCGGACAGCCGCATCGGGAACATGGAGTTCGTGTGCCGGGGCTATGTGGACTTCGTTTTGAACACGCCAACCTGGATGGGGCCGATTTTACAGATGTACATTCGTTTGAACATGTGTGTTTTGAGGGGGCTACAATGCAAGGAACCCTTGTCCCGCGAAAGTACCAACAGCATTGGAAACTAAGCGAAGCACAGCGTCAATCTATTGTGTGGACGGAATAAGGAGGAATGTGTATGCGCCATTATTATGTGCTGGTCGATGATCATCGTATTTCCCGAAACATTAAACCGATGAATTTAGACCTTTTTAAAACGCCATTTGTTGGCATGCCTCCGGCTCAGGTTTTAGATGTTCATGCGACAGAAGATGCCGAGTACACGGACTGGCTACCGTTTTCACCCTCACAACCGCTATTTTCCGATCCTATGAAACGGATTCTAGAACTATACAATACACAAGCTCGTTTTAAGCAGTTGTATATCGTGAACCGGGAACCCAGCCGTCAGGAGCTATATTGGATTCCATCTGTTACCTCCGTGGATGGTATTTCGGAACAGACTGAATTTTATCCGCATGATCAAACCCTGAAACGCCTTGTGCTGGATAGTCAAAAGGTGAATGGACACCATTTTTTCAGACTCTCCAACGTGAGGGAACCTTATTTCATCATTAGCTTAGAGGCTGCTGAAAGTTTGCTGCGACGGAGTTTGAGTGGTTTTCGGCTACAAAAGCTAGAACTCTTATAAGGAGGTTCAACCTTGACGGAGCATTGGGATGAATTTTTTTTGAAACTGCATCATCAACAAACGTTGAAAGAGCAACTAAGTACAGCGGAAAACGATGAAAGCTGGATGATGATATCTATTGAAGCGGCGATGGAGGGAATTTTGAAAGGCTCACTAACCCTACCGAATGAACAGGAAATTCGATTTCAAACCCTTTCTGTCTTTGAAAATCAACACACCATTTCCCTGCCTGACTCTCTTATTCCAGAAGTTCGGGCTGGACAGACGGTAGATCCGTCGAAAAGCTTCGTTGTTCAGGACAAGCTGGGTGGAATCCTGTTAGGTCTGCACCAAAGCAGGCAAGAACTGGACCCCACGCAAATAGAAATCTATCAACAGCAGATGATTGAGCAAACGAGTCGCGCACAACCAAGTATGAAGCTCGTGGATGAAAAGGCTCTTTCTATTCATGATACCGTCATTGGTTGTTATGAAGCTATTTTTCTAGTTTCCCCCTCTCCCTATTATCAGATTGTCTTTGTGCGTTCCTGGCATGGCAAGGCTGTGATCGGAAGTTGCCAATTTAAGCTGGAGGATGCTCCCCTCTGGGTTCCCTTAACCTATGCCATGCTGCACACCGCAACATGGTCGGAGCTTTCTTGATTCTATACCTTTTATTCAAGGAGGTACTTGTATGTTTTTACCTTTACTTATTAAAGCTCTGGCTCAAGGTGCACTCAGTGGAGAACATTCTTATGTGGTGAGAGGAGCCAAGTTACAGTGCAGTCAAGGCACAGACCCTGGTGTGCTCAATATGATGTACAGCCACGGTGTTTTCATTAAAGATAAACCCGTTCTGAACGTGGACGATGCCATTTGTGGAGCCAATATTAGCAAAATCAATGCTTTTGGATTGTGTAAATTGAAGCAGGGTCTTCCCTGTGAACCGGAGATTGCGTTTGGGTCCAAGTGGACAGGCGGTAAGGAAGACGTATTGATTGAGGGGGCACCTGCCCTACTCAACAATTCTACCTTAATGTGTAGCTGTCAAGGTGTACAAGAGGCGATATCCTCCTTTTTTGGTGCAGACAGCACGGGATCAGGTGGTGGAGGTATCATCTCCATTACTGATGACGGACAGGATGGTTGATTTTATCAAGCAAGGAGATTAAGGATGAACATCGTAGCGAAAGACCGCTTTACCTATCACCACTTACATGTCACTTGGCCCTATGGCAAGCTGCGTCTTCACAACGTCCATATGAGTCACGAGCTGGGAGAGCATGCTAGACTGGTGATCACGGGTAGTCTAGAAGCCGATCAAGCAGACACAATCATTACCAAAGCAAGCAGTGACGACGAAGTTGAGCTATGGTATTCCGATGCCAAAGATCAGAAGCATCCCTTATTTATGGGACAACTATACTGCTTAGATGTGGAGCACAGACATCAGGAGATCGTGGTAACTCTCGACGTCATTTCTCATAGTTTTAAACTGGATACGCAGCTCAAAAACCGCTCCTTTCAGCACATAAACCAGAAATATGTTGAAATCGTCGACGCAGTGCTGGCCGATTATAAGGGCTCGGACAAGATTGATGAAGCTTTTGAGAAAAAAGCGACAGGCCAGTTTATGTTGCAGTATCAGGAGTCAGATTGGACTTTTTTAAAACGGCTGGCTTCGCATTTGGGAGCCCTTCTCGTCCCAAATATCGTTTCACACCACGCACAAATTTGGATCGGTATTCCGCAAGCCAGACAGCATATTCATTTGAAAGAGGTTCCTTTTTCGTTGCAGCGCAAGATTGCTCCCTATCTGGATCAGGAGGCGAACGGCTGGAGATCTGCCAGCATCGGAGATTACACCCGGTATACCTTTGAGTGGGATCAAATGCTGCAATTGGGAGATGAAGTCGAACGCAATCACGAAACCTACGTCATCACCAAACGTGAAGGACAGTTGATTCGCGGTTTGGTTACTTGGTCGTATGAATGCGCCCTGTTGGCGGGCTTGAAGGTCCCTAAAATATATAATCGAACGATCATTGGCGCCGCTATTGAGGGGAAAATATTAGAGGTCAGCCGGAATCAGGTTCGATTGCATCTGGATATAGACGATCAGCAGAATCCCAAGGATGCCCAATGGTTCCCCTATTCTGCTGAAGGTAATCAGGTTTGGTATCTGATGCCGGAAAAAGGTGCGCAGGTGAAGCTGTATTTTCCAAGTGCTGACGAAGACGATGCGATGGTCATACAATCGGTTCGAACGAAACCATCCAGCGTTGCTGTCCCTTCATCTCACGCAGCTCAAGGTGCCGTGGTCGAATCGCCTGCAGTACGCCACCAGCGTAAAACGGCCGATCCCGGGGTCAAATCCTTTGCGAATCCGCAGGGAAAAGAAATTTCCTTAGGGAACTCCGAACTGTCGATGAGTGCTCAGGAAGGATCACTATACATCTCCATGAATACCCATAACGGTGTCAGCCTGAACAGCACCCAACGTGTACAAATTCAAGCCACAGGCAGTCTTAGTCTTTCGGCAGGTAGCATCCTGCTGCAAGGAACCAACGGCTTACACTTAAATACGACAACCGATACGTTGGATCTGGAGCAGGAAGTTAACAGCGTGAGTTCAGAAATCCAGCTTAAAGCTTCCCTCCATCAATACTACCCAGAACCGATTTTGTCTGACTTTGAGAAGCAAGTCGCTGAAAACGGAATCCAAAGTGTGCTCGGAGCACGCGTTAAGGAAAATGTAGGCGCCACGCTCAAGGGAGAATGGGATGCGGGTATAGAGTTTTTAAGCGGGGTATGGGACTCAGTTGTCGATATAGCGGATATGGGGACCATGGTAATGACTCCTTTCGTTATGCCGGGAAATTACACTGGTAAAGGTTTTCTGGAGCGCAATGAGACGCTCGAGGGTATTAAGGGCGGTGCGAAGTTTGGCTGGAACTATATTGCCGATTCATTCCAAGGGAAAAAAACAAAGAAAGATGTAGTTCACGACCTTGAAACCGTGTGGGACGGCATAAAAAGCATACCCGATCCGATTGAGCGAAAATTGAATAATTTCTTCCCTAATCCATTGACCGATACCAAACAGGAAAGTTACGACGCAGGATATGACAGTATCAAGGCCGTTGAACGTGTAGCAGATATTTATGGGTTTGTCAAAGGCGGCGCAAAGTTAGTTAGAAAGCTGGGTAAGTTGGGTAAAGAAGAAGCCTCCTTATCTAAGGGACTCAAGGAAGCTGAAGAAAGGAAAGCTGGTAAAGGAGGGACACCGGGGTTATTCGGAGATTCAGCAAAGGCCGACTCTGCTCTGGCCAAAGTTGGAGATGGAAAATTCAAAACGAATGCCATCCGTTTTCCAACCAATTTTGAATCCTTGGGGAGTTACTTGCAAAGTGTAGCTAGAAAGATGAACATCCGTATAACTAAAAGGTTACCCATTTTCGAAACTGCTGGAGGTCATTATCGGTTTCATGATCCTGGTCCTGACGTCCCACATTCTAAAGGTTCCGGTGCAAAGATTTCGCCTGAGAGACAAAAACAGATTGATGCGTTAGAATCAGGAGAGTATACAGGTAAGAGCACTAAGGGGACGGGAGAAGTTCCAAAGTTTAAACTTACTGAACCTTCTTTACCAAAGGGTGGCAAACCTAAAGGGAATTATGGAGAAGGAGATTCCCATGGAATAAAGAAGCAAAATGAAACAGCCGATGTATTGGCTGATAACGGCTATGACATTGAGATGTTAGATGAAATTGATGGTGGAAATGGTCATGGCATTGCAGAAGGGTCGAATCCAGATTTTCTAATCGAAGGAAATGTATTTGATTGTTATGCACCAAAACCAGATGGAAAGATACAAAGTATAATTAAAGAAATAGCAGGAAAGACGAAGAAACAGTCTGGAAGAATTGTTTTGAACATAGACAACTTTCCAAATGAAAAAGTTACCGAAATTATCGAAACAATTTTAAGAAAAGCAAATCCGAATGGAGATCTAAAAAGACTAGAAGAATTAATTCTAGTGAAGGATGGAAAGATTACAAGAGTGTTTGGAGGTTAAAAGTGAGATGGACTGTACGTTATTCTTAGTCTCAAATTTAGATAAAGAAACACTTAAAAGCATAATTTATGAAATAGTATGCGATACAGTTGAAGATAAAGTAACTAACTACGAAGATTTTTCTCGTCTTAGCTGTAAATACTTCACACTTGATATTGAAACAGAAGATATTATTAGTATTGATTTTTTAAGAGAAGAATATGGGATGAAAATTAATGCAGAAATTGGGATTCAATTATTCGGGAAATTATTCGAGGAAGGATTAGAAGTATTATTTAAAATTTTCGGTAATATTTTAATGGTTTTTAATCCTGACATGGTGTTTGTGGAAAATGGTACAGATCAAATATTCAGAAAAGAAAATGCTACTGTAATCATAAATACAAAGCTAGATCAATACCAGAAAAAGTATCTATCAAACAAGATAATTACTTCACTGCGATACCCATATATTTTCGAACAGTTATCAAACTGAAAGCAGGATATAGAATGCTTGTTGGATATGAATCCACTCGAATCATGAACATTTTAAAGGTGGTGGGACTACCAAATGACGAATGAATCCATCATTCAACCAATAACACATATAAGCCATGTAATACCCGTATAAAGATTCCTCTATTTCGGTTGTAGGCACATCAAATGCTTTAATTTTATAACCTGAATAACGCTATTCCGTTACATCTAACAGGTTAATTATGGTCAGATACCACCATAATTGACCTGTTTTTGTTATCTTCGTTTTTTTCTTGCGTTTTTTCAAATTTACTCACAACTGTAGAATACGCCGATAAAATAGCAATAAATCGCATCTTTTAGGATAGGCACCGCCACTATTAGAGTAGGGCGGCAAAAACGAAAGATTTTTCATACGTCCGCAACTTAACGGAACATTTCAGCGATTCTTACAGCGAAGAAAGAACTCTGCTGACGAACAGTTGACATAGAGCAGGTAAGGATACGTTCTAGGCTCGCCTTCCTGACTTCATAGCCGCCGTGCGGCGGTGTAATCAAAAACGCATAAGGCAGGGATTGAAATGACAACAAGAGCGAGTGATTTCGTTTTGATTCAAAACCGCCAAGTCGCTAACGAGTACATGGACAAGGTAAGTCAAGATAGCGAGTTCACGTCACTTCATAAGGGATTTACCAAAGTGCCGCTTAAAATCCATCGTTGTTATGGCTTGAGCCAGTATGAGAAGCTGATACTGGTCGACCTTATCGCTTATATGAGCGACAAGGCTCAGTGTTACCCCACCTATGAGATGATTGCTCGAAATGTCGGGAGTAGTTAAAAAAAGCTTAAATCTATGTTTTTTCTACTTTCATTTATGTATTCCCCATCAACTCAAACTAAACTCACGCAAAAAATACACCCTCTAGCATTCACCGGATAAACCAAGAGGTTTGATCCAATGTCTACACTAGGGGGTGCTCTTCTATTCAGGCAAATTTTCTTTACCCCTTAACCGACCCGGCCGCAATCCCTTCCACAATCCGGTCACTCATGATGAGGAACACGAGCAAAATGGGCAAAATGCTGATCATCAATGTAGCTCCGATAGCTCCCCAATCGGTCGTATATTGTCCGATAAAGTTCTGGACGCCTACGGTCAGTGTTTTGTTTTCGTCCGAGCTGATGAACGTATTGACGAAAATAAACTCATTCCAGTTATAGATCATGTTAATAATAGATGTCGTTGCCATGACGGGGGTTGTCATGGGCAGTATGATCCGAAAGAACATCCGGTTGACAGAGCAGCCGTCCATAACGGCCGCTTCTTCCACTTCACGAGGCAAGGCGTAATAGAAGCCCAGCAAGATCATCATCGTTGTCGGCAGATTAAAAGCAACATACGACAGGATGATGGAGAGTGAAGTGTCTGTTAAATGCAGTTTGAGAAACATACTGAACAACGGAATCAAGGTAGAATGGACCGGAATCATCAGTCCGACCATAAAGAGCCCGAGGACCAGTTGGCTTCCTTTCCACCGCATACGCGTAATAGCAAACGTTACAAAGCTGGCTAGCAGCACCGTCAACGCCACGGATATGACCGTAATCCACACACTATTGAAAAAGTACCGCCCGATGTTGCCGCTGGTCCACACATTCATATAGTTCTCCCAATGCGGCTGGGACGGGAGTGCAAACGGCGGAAGGTTAAACACTTCCTGATTATTTTTAAGCGAGAACAGCATCAGCCACACCAGCGGTAAAAGCTGCGTCACCGCCAAGATGATTAAAATGATATACAAAGCGGCATAACCGACCCGAGTTAACATTTTGCCGCGGGTAGCGACTCCAAGCGGATAGTTGGCGGCTGCCTGGGTTTTCATATCCGTTCCTCCCTCTTTCTGTCCTTTGTTCCCTCATCTATTTGCATGACCGTATTATGAATACTGGATGGTTTCACTTGTGGCCGTAACCTTACGGATCAGCCACGTAGCGATCAGACAGATGAGCAGCAGGGCAAAGGCTGTAGCGCTGCCGTATCCAAAATCAAAGCTGCGGAATGCCTGGTGGTACATGTAAGAGGCCATCACTTCACTGGCTCCATTCGGTCCACCGTCCGTCATGACGTAGATAAGGTCAAAATATTTGAGCGAGCCGACAATCGACAATATGATCGTAACGTTAATCACCTCGCGCAGCAGGGGCAATTTGATACGAGTCGCAATCTGCCAGGGGCTGGCCCCGTCAATCCGGGCAGCCTCCATCAGCGTTTCGGGAATGTTTTTCAGCCCGGCATAGTAGATCAGGATATAAAAGCCTGCATATTGCCAAATAATCGGGATAAACAAGGCAATCAACACCAGAGACGGATTAGCTAACCATTCAGGTGGGTTGTGAACGCCGACCGACACCAGTAAGGAATTGAGTACTCCGTTCGTTGGATGATATATTTTGAGCCATAGCTGTGCGATCGCTACAGAAGACAGCAGCATGGGAATCAGATAAATTTTCCGCAGCAGATTCGCTCCCTTGATTTTCCCTGACAAAATCATCGCAATGGCCAGATAACCGATCAGACTAATTCCTGAAAACAAGGCCAGCAGCAGCGAATGCCATGCACTTTGCCAGAACGCTTTGTCTGTAAACAGATGTTGATAATTGTCCAGCCCCACAAAAGTCATAGAGCCAATTCCATTCCACTGATTCAAGCCGTAATAGCCAGTCAGTACGATGGGTACATATATAATAGCGAATAGCAATAGTAGAGAAGGCAATACATATAGAGCAATGACGAGCTTATTCGACATGACCTTTTCCACGGTCGGACCTCCTTAGGTGGTCAATTTCAATTTCCTTTCTCGATGGCAGCCTTATGCTGGTCGGCAAATTGTTGCGGTGTCACCGCTTTACCAAACAACGCCTGAATCATATTCAAATGCACCTGCGCTGCATTCGGCTTCATCTGTACATCGGCGAACAATGTAATGCTGCTAGCTTGATTCAGTCCGTTCAGCAAATCGACATACAGCTTGGGCAAATTTTCTTTGGAGGTGTCCACTTTCGTCGCCGGAATAACGCCTGCCTGTGTGACCGATTGTTCTCCCCATTTGACTACGAAGTATTCAACGAACGCTTTGGCCTCTTCTTTCACCTTGGAATTTTCCGAAACGAACAAGCCTACTCCCGGACCTCCTACCCAACTGTTCTCGTTGCCCTTGCCGCCTGCAACCATCGGGAATTTAAAGAAGCCAATTTGATCTTTAAATGCTTGTGGGATTGCGGGATTGGTCGTAAAATTCGGCAATTCCCAAGTAGCCATCAAATACATAGCTGCCTTGTCGTTCATAAACTCGGATTTTCCCTCATCATTGGACAAGCCGTTAAATCCTTTGTTAAAGGCATTCATATCCACAAGCGTCTGGACTTCGGAGGCCGCCTGAATTAAACCAGGGTCATCGAACGATCCTGAGCCGTCAATCGCTTTTTTCAGCGTTTCGTTACCCGCTATACGCTCTGCCAGATACATGTACCAGAGTGAGCCGGTCCAGCGGTCTTTATTGCCCAATGCAATCGGTGCAACTCCATGATCCGTAAGTGTTTTCACAACCTGCTTAAACTCGTCAAATGTCGCAGGTACCTTCAAGTTGTATTTTTGGAATATGGCTTTGTTGTAATAAATAGGTGTAATATTCAATTCAATCGGAAGCGCATACGTTTTGCCATTCAGCGCATAAGCTTCGGTCGTTCCCGGTACAAATTTGTCCTTCAGCTTGGAACCATTCAACAGGTCATCCATCGGTGTAAATAATCCACCTTTAACGTAAGGCTCCATAAAGCCCGCTGCCCAGGTGATTCCGATATCCGGCAATTCATTGGAAGCTGACAGCACTTTGAGTTTGTTTTTGTATTGTTCATTTTCCAGCACTTCCTGCTGAATGACGACATTCGGATGATCCTTTTGGTATTGATCTATAATCTGAGTCACAAGCTTGCTCTGCTGTGCCGAGCTTCCCTCTGGCCACAGGTGCATCATTTTGAGTGTAACCTTTCCCCCTTCTCCACTGGAACCGCCTTGACCATCCTTACCAGCACTGCAACCGGATAGCACCAGCATGAATGACAGCAGCAGGGTCAACCCAGCAAACCATTTTTGATGTGAGCGCTTACGTAAACCATACTCGTTGGACATCGTTAGACCTCCGTTTGTTGTAATTATATTTTTTGTAACCGTTATCATTTGTAAGTTTAGCACTCCATTCCTGCTTCCAACAGGGTACGCTCATTGGGTATAATTCCACTTTTATTGGGTTTGATCTGCCTATACGTCAGTCGATATTCTCCGGCCCTGTACGCATCTGCTGCCTGTAGCGACTGGGACTTACCCCCTCGGTCGCTTTGAATACTTTAATAAAATATTTATCTGTTCGGTAGCCTGATCGCTCGCCGATTTGGGCAATCGTCAACTGAGTATGCAGCAGCAACTCCTTAGCCCTTTGGATCCGCAGCCGATGCAGATATTCGCTGAAGGACAAACCACTTTGCTCCTTGAATAAAACACTAAAATAGCTGGCATTCAGGTGTGAATGCGCGGCAGTCTGCGCCATCGTAATGGATTCGTGAAGATGCTCCGCCATATAGGTGAAGGCACGTCGTACCGGATCACTAAGAGTAGCCGCCTGGAGATCAAGCTCTAGCAAAACAGGGTCAGCCAGCTTGTCCAGCTTCTCGTACCGCTGCCGCTCCTCTTCCAGCCGAAGCGCTTCATTGACCGCATTCAACAGCTCCTGCTTATCAATCGGTTTGAGCAAATAATTGACGGCTCCCAGACGAAGAGCCTGCTGGACATAATCAAACTCCGCATAACCCGATATGACAATGATCGCTGGTCGTCGTGAATCCCGTTCCAGAGAGCGGATTAAATCCAGCCCACTGAATTCCGGCAACCGGACATCCGTAATCAACAGATGAACTGTCTCCGCTCGCAGTATATTTAATGCTTCCAAACCATTATCGAATGTTACAATCCGGTATTTCCCGGCGGCCCATTTCTCCAATGTCTGGTGTATCCCCTGACGTGTTCGCTGTTCATCGTCTACAATGACAATGGTTTTGGATGAAACACTCATTCCTACCGCCCTCCATATTCATCAGGAATTTCAAAAGTGACCACAGTTCCTTCCTGCTCAGCACTATGTATCAGCACACCGTCCGTTGGATAAGATGCGCTGTCATAATAGAGAGCAAGCCTGCGCTGCACATTCACTAGTCCCATACCGGTTCCCTTGCTCTGGCAGGCTGCTCCCCCCATCAACGCTGTACGCACAGCTGCAAGCTCTTCCAGTGTCATTCCAGGTCCGTTATCTATGACCGCGATCTTGGTCCAACCCGATCTGGTCGAAGGAGTGACACTAATTTCAACACGGCCGTTGCCGATGCGATTTTCGACACCATGCAAAATGGCATTCTCTAGAATAGGCTGGATCAGCAGTTTAGGAAGCGGAATTCTGGCTGCCTCCGAAGGCATATGAATTTGCCAACTCAGACGTTCACCCAGACGCATCTCCATCAGTTCCAGATAACGACGGATTTGCGCCATTTCTTCCCCGAGTGTCACCCAAGAGTCATGGTGAGCAGGTTCGATAACATAACGAAACAGCCGCGACATGGACACCATCAGCCCGGCAAGCTCCTCCTCTCCCTTCTCCTGTAGCGACCAGTTGAAAGCATCCAGCGTATTAAAAAGAAAATGCGGATTGATCTGCGCCTGCAGAGCTTTAAGTTCGGTTTGGCTTTGTAAAACCTCCTTCTCGCAAATAACACGGATCAATTCATTAATATCGACAATCATTGTGTTGTACTCTGCATTTAATTCTCGCAGCTCGACCGCTGCTGCCGGTTCTGGATTCAGTGCCAATGCCCCTTCCCGTGAACGACGCATCGCCTGAATCAAGTGACCTATCGGTCTGGTAATCAACGTAGACAACATAAAGGACATGAACAGGAATAGCACGGCACCAAGAGACGCGGAAATGATAAGTGTAGTCCGTAAAACCGTAATTCCGTCTGTGACGACGCTAACCGGAATCAGGATCAGCAGCGACCAGCCCGTCCGCTCCGACTGCTGAACCGCCTTCACATATTCCCGTTCCCCAATATGAACCGTCTGTGTCTTGCTATGCAGTACACCTGACAAATCCGTCTGGTTCATAGGTTCACCCGACAGCAGCTGGCCTTGTCGATCTACAAGCAGCATAGTTTCATCCGCTTCTTCATTGACCGCTGTCGCACCATTCAGCCCAAAATAACTTCGCTCCATACGGGTAATCAAGTACCCTCCACGTGAGAACCAGCGATCCACCAGGCTCACCTGCCGAATTGCCAGCAGTGACCGGGAGTCTTCGGGATCAATGCCGATCCAGACCAGTCTTCCCTTCATCTGATTCGCTTCTCGGATGTCTGCCTGTCCAATACGTTCCTCCAGACTGCCCTCTCTAATCGGAAACAACATCTTTCCTTCGGCGGTATACAGCTCCAGTGAGCCGACACTCGGCATATATGCCTGATAGCTATGCATCACTTGCAGTAGTGATTGACGCTGTCCGAAATTCACCTTGCCCCCGTTACGCTCCTCCAGCAAAATATGCTGAACAGACGGGTGATTCGCGACCTGCTCCGTCAAGCTGTCCATCTGGCCGATTAATGCATCCAGCCTACCGCTTGCTTGTACCGCAGTCTGACCAATATGTCGCTCGGCACTGTCTTTTAACAGGTGAGACACATTGAGATAAATGAACGCCCCCGCCACACTCATCATAATGAGCATCACCAGTATAAATCCGATAAAAATCTGATTACGTAATGTGTTTAATGGCTGAAACCTTGACCTTGAACGCATAAGCCTTCTCCCCCTGAACCATCACAGAAAAATGGGTGATGATAGCGCTTTCCTTTTCCTATTCTATCGCATCGTTCGTCTTTGTTGGCATATTTTCAGCAGAGATTAATCAAAATGGGCAGGAATGCTATGAAATAGAAAGGTCGTAGGGTAAACGAAAAAAATGACTCCCGACAAATGCAGGAGCCATCTACTGACCAGTTACACCGAAGCTTCTTTCAAATCACCCAAACTAAGGTACCGTCCAGGCTCCGAAGCTTGCATATGAAATGGGTATCCTATTGGAGCGCAGCCAAAATGCGGTCGCACAGCTCCATCGTTTTCACGTTATCCCGTCCACTTGAATCAGGCGTCCGTCCTTCTTGGCAGCAGTTCATGAAATGTGCGATTTCACCAACAAAACCGCGCAAGTACAAATCACGGTATCCGCCCGACATCGCGGAGGCTGACGGTGTCAGAACCGTATCGTTTTCCGCAAGGGATTTCCAAGGAAGCTCTGTATGACTCTCCGACTTGTGAATGATCAGTGTATTCACCTCATCCGCGTTCGCAAAACCATGATCAAAGGTTACCGTGAACCCTTCGCTCTCGCGTGTCCATGCTGTCATACCTGCGAAGTATAGGCTACCCACTACACCATTTTCAAATTTCAGGGCAATCGTATGGGAAATACACTCGCCGTTATCGTTCGCAAATCCGGTAACCTGCACCACTTCTCCAAACAAATAACGTACCAGATCGACCATATGAACCGCCGCCAGCTTCATGAAATCTTCGCCAGTTTTGCAAAACAGGGTACTGTCCACGAGGAATTTCGCCTGAAACGAGCGTGCGGCTCCAAGCGAGCCACCCTCAATCAATTCTTTTAATTTTATGTATACAGGCGCGTAGCGCTTCATGAAACCGACCATCAGCACGACACCCGCTGCTTCTGCCGCACCTGCAATTTGGGCCGCTTCCTCGGTATTCCAGCCCAGTGGCTTGTCTACAAAAACATGTTTTCCAGCCTTAATGCAGTCCAGTACGAGCGAAGGATGATCTGCCGCTTGTGCAATCACGACAACTCCATCACAGTCTTCCTGCTCCAGCATAGCCTTGTAATTGTCATAAGGTGTGCCGCTGCTTCCAAACTGCTGAAGTGCTGTCTTCGATCTGCTTAGATCTCTAGTCGCAATCGCCTGAATTTCAGCACCTGCCCCAATGACAGCAGGATATATATTCGTTGAAGCGTGAAAGCCCGCCCCGATAAAACACAGCTTCGCCTTGCTCATGTTAGTCCCTCCCATGTACACACTAAAATAATCCGATCCCATCGTACCATATTGCCGAAGTATATATACAGTGGCATAAAGATAAAGGACATGATTCTTAAGGAGAACAAGATAAAAAAACCTTAACAAAGATAATCCCTTATCCTTGTTAAGGCTCTGTCTGTATCACCAGCAACAATCCTTAAAAATACATTCAATTACAGGGTTCAGACATTATCTTGTGGATAACGAAGCCCATTTTTGCTCCAGCCACTGATCAAATTCAGCACCCTTGTCACCTTCATAGATGTCATAAATATCGACTCTCATCTTGTGCAGCTTTTCGCGAAAATCGTTATAGGTATGGTCGGCTGGTAAGCTTTTTTTAATCCGCACCAGAATCTTCGTCAGGCCCTTAACAAGCTCACCCTCTTTGCGCACAGGCGGCTGTACATTCTCGCCCCATTCCTGAAGTCTGCGGTAAGCGGCTTCCTGAACGGCATATACCGTATCATTATTCAAACGGTGTGTCAGCAAGTCAATCGTCTGCTGGTTCTTCCATGCACCCAGATCATTTACCGCGGCTAGGCGTGTTTTCCAATCGGAGGTTCGGTTTGCAGCTACTTTGAGCTGCTCATATACATCTGCAAATTCTTGCTGAGTTTCGTTGTTTTCCAAAATCATCTCATCCTTTTCTAAAAATCACTATATTACTGTTCATCACGATTGCCGTTTGTTAAATATAACATACTTGCAGGTCTTCTTCTAAAAAAAGATAAAAAGAAATGTATCGGACATAACATGGTCAGAAGGCATTCATTCGCCTCTGTTGTCTGCCGCTGAAAGGCATCGTAAATTCCTCCAGATATCGGGGTAGATAAACCGTATTTTGAAAGGGGAATTTACAGAAAATCTGCACGTGCTGGTGTAAATGCATCTAGCAGAATACCGCCATCCTCCAGTGGGATACAGCCATGAAGAGTATCGGATGGAAAATGGATGCTGTCTCCTTCTTTGACAGTCTGCACTTCCTTTGTTTCGCCATTATCGATCATGAACTTAAAGCTTCCCTTTATTACATAAGTGACTTGTTCATGGACATGCTTATGCAACAGGATCTCCCCTGTTTGGGCTTTAGCAAACATCACTTTGACATACATAAGCTGGTCACTGTGGGCCAGCACTTTCCGGGTGGTATTACTGTCAACGATATCAATTTGAATATCTTGATCGTTAAAAAACATGGATAATTCCTCCTCTTTTTAAGGCACAAATGATTTAGATAAGTTATTTTGGAAAAACTCATAAATCGATTTAGTTTAAAACCAGCGAAAAATAAGCCAAAGTACTCCAGAAAGGGTAGTAAAGTCGGGATCGGCGAACGTTACCCCTTCGGCACCCAAAAAAGAAAAGAGCGGCAAGGTGAGAGCCGGCAGCAGACAGAGCAAGAATCCATTAAGACAACTGGAAATAACAGCTCCTCTGAAACCACCGCTGGAATTGCCGAATATCGCGGCTGCACCACCAGCGAGGAAGCAGGCCATGATCCCTGGCACAATGACAGGCAATCCGATAAACGGGAAAAGAAAGACGCAGGCAACGCCTGTGAAGAAGCTGACCAAGAAGCCTACCAACGCGGAATTGGGTGATTTGTCGAACAGTACCAGAACATCCACACCAGGGATTGCTCCAGGTGCAAACACTTGGGAGAAACCTTTGAAAGCGGGTACAATTTCAGTTGTGAACAGCTTAACACCTGCTTTTGCGATATACAAGCCGGCAGCAAAAATAGCTGACTGTTCGAGGATGAAGACGATATATTCTTTGCCATCCGATAATTTGCTGACATAATCAGAACCAGCAACCAGTCCAGATACCAGTAAAAGCACAAGCATCGTCAAGGTCGTTGCAACATTGGGGTCGCGCAAAAAACTGATGCGGTCATTAATTTTTACATTTTCGGTGTCATTTTCACGGTTGCCAAAAACTTTCCCTAAATAGGTACCTAGAATGTAAGAGGTCATGGAAGCATGAGCAATCGTATATTCATCCGATTTAATAATGTTTTTGCTGGCATTCCGGAGTAGGTAAGGAAACACCGCCATATAGCTCCCAATTACCAAAGAACCGACGATAATCGTAGTTAGCGAACTGAGACCCAGACCTTTCATAACGGCTGTAGCGGCAAAGCTCATAAACAAAATCAAGTGAAGAGACAAATAAATGTACTTGAACTTGGTCAGGCGTGCAAGCACGATGTTAAGGATCATGGAAAAGAGCAGAATGAGTGCAGCATCCGCCCCGATCTGATCAATGGTCAGTGCCATAATGGCTTCATTGCTTGGTACGACACCTTTAAGGTTGAAGGCATAAGAAAAAATTTGGCTGAAGTTAGTGAGAACGCCACCTAAAATTCCGCCGCCGACCTTGATCATGGTGAAGCCCATAAAAGAAAGGGTAGTTCCCGTAATGATCTCTGATACTTTCTTCCTCTGGAATATAAGGCCGAGTAATGTCACAATCGCGATAATGATGGATGGCTCCCTGATAATGCTCATAAACATTTCCATAGTGATCTCCGACTTTCTTTTATTTATTTTCCATTCTTACTAAATCGATTTAGTAATACTCGAAAAAAATTTCCCTCTCGGGAATGTAAAAAGAAGCAGAATCATTTTTTGTGAATTAAATCACAACTTATTCCATACATTATTCGTTAAGCTTCATTCCTCCCCTCTCTTCAATCGCAATCATCACTAAAATCAGGACATACATAAATGAAAGGGTATTCATGACTCGAATCATAAGATCATTATAGCTCTTTATTTTCTTTTTACAATAGAATTTATAAAAACGTTTTCAAAAAGATGAAAAGGACATATTCAATCATTCAGTTCAGTTTTTGGACAGATTCTCTGTGGTTAATGACCGGATTCATTCGGATGATTTCTGACATATCCTCATGATCCTGTTCTTTTTGATCAATTTTCTCCAGCAGTAGCCTGGCACTTCTTTTCCCCATTTCAAAACTCGGCTGGGAAACGGTTGTGATCGGCGGATTATAAAAAGATGCAAAGGATACATCATCTATGCCAATCAAGGAAAAATCATTAGGTATGGTCAGATGATTATTTTTTGCATAAATCAGCACCTGCTCCAAAATCATGTCATTCGTAGCAATGATTGCGGTGGGCGGATTCTCCATATGGAATAGTTGTCCAATCAGATTAGGCATTTCATCCAACCTGCCGCTTTTGATATAGTTTTCATTCACTGATATGTCATGTTTGCCCAACGTATTTCGATAACCTGACAGCCGCTCACTTCGTGTGGTGATCGCTTTTTTGCCTAAGGGGAACGTGATAATCCCAATGTTGTTATGACCATGCTCAATGAGTGCTTCAACCGCAAGCTCGCTGGCCTTTTCATTATTCAACAGCACTGTGTCTACACTGATTTCATCGATTTTTCGGTCCACAAACACGAAAGGATAGCCATTCTTGGCAAGGGAAACATATAATTTCTTGTTCTCTTCCGTCGGGAAAATGATAAGTCCATCCACTTGCCGAGCAATCATCGACTGGACATACTTTTTCTCTTTGAGCGAATCATCATCAGTATTGCAGACAATGACCTGGACATTTTCCAGTTGGCATTCATCTTCAATTGCACGCACGACTTCTGTTGTAAATCTCGATAAAATGGTTGAAGAAATAACCCCCACAATGAAGGTCTTCTTCTGCTTGAGACTACGTGCCACCTCATTAGGTATATAACTGAGATCCTCAATCGCTTGCTCGATCTTCTTCTTAGTGTTTTCACTCATATAGTTGTATCTCTTTTGCAGAAACTGCGAAACTGTACTCTTCGACACCCCGGCACGTTCTGCAACTTCCTTCATCGTTGTTACCATAATTACCCTCCTTTCTTTTTCTGCATGTCAGCCGTATTAATTTTCAAATATATATATTCTGCAACCTGTATGTAAAGTGAATTTCACTTTATTATATACCTTCTTTTACAGCAGGAAAATATAATAAATGAGGAGTTAGAGCGTGCCCTCCACCTCATATATAACCGCCCCCACAAATGCTGGACACTTAGCTTAACCATCCGTTGTTACGAATCTATTGAATTCGAACGAAATCTTAGAAATATACGAATTTTATGAACTTGTTTGATGGAAGATTTGAACATAAAATGAGAATGTAATCGGTTACAATTTCTTTTAAATAAAGGAGGAAGCAGAATTATGAAGAAAAAAGGACTGAAAAAAACATTTTTCATCATTACCTCCCTCGTAATGGGCTTCACACTGTATGGCTATACTCCCGCTTCAGTAGATGCAGCCAGTGTGAAAGGATATTATCACACCCAAGGAAACAAGATTGTAGACGAATCCGGGAAAGAAGCGGCATTTAACGGCCTGAACTGGTTCGGTCTGGAAACTCCTAATTACACCTTGCATGGACTGTGGAGCCGCTCAATGGACGACATGCTGGATCAGGTGAAGAAAGAAGGCTACAATCTGATTCGTCTGCCTTACAGCAATCAGTTATTCGATTCCAGTTCCCGTCCAGACAGTATTGATTATCACAAAAACCCTGACCTGGTCGGATTAACTCCGATTCAAATTATGGACAAGCTGATCGAAAAAGCTGGACAACGCGGTATTCAGATTATCCTTGACCGTCACCGTCCAAGCTCAGGTGGGCAATCCGAGCTGTGGTACACATCCCAGTACCCTGAGTCTCGCTGGATTAGCGACTGGAAAATGTTGGCTGATCGTTATAAAAATAACCCTACCGTCATTGGTGCGGATTTACACAATGAGCCACACGGTCAAGCAAGCTGGGGCACAGGCGATGCCTCCACAGACTGGCGTCTGGCGGCACAACGTGCAGGGAATGCGATTCTGTCCGTGAATCCGAATTGGCTGATTCTCGTAGAAGGTGTAGATCACAATGTACAAGGCAACAATAGCCAATACTGGTGGGGTGGCAACCTGACAGGTGTAGCCAACTATCCTGTCGTTCTGGACGTACCGAACCGTGTCGTATATTCTCCTCATGATTACGGCCCTGGTGTGTCTTCGCAGCCATGGTTCAACGACCCGGCCTTCCCGTCCAACCTGCCAGCGATCTGGGATCAAACCTGGGGCTACATCAGCAAGCAAAACATAGCTCCGGTGCTGGTCGGTGAATTCGGCGGTCGTAATGTTGATTTGTCTACTACTGAGGGGAAATGGCAAAATGCACTCGTAGACTATATTGGTGCCAACAACCTGTACTTTACGTACTGGTCCCTGAATCCGAATAGCGGCGACACAGGCGGTCTGCTGCTGGACGACTGGGTTACCTGGAATCGTCCGAAGCAGGATATGCTGAGCCGGATTATGAAGCCTGTTATTTTTGTAGCGGAACAAGCGAAAGCAACCGCCGAATAGGCACAGGGCTTCACTTCACTTATTGAAAAAGCCGATTTTCCTCCTTCAGGCCAGATTATACTGGGCTATGAGGATGTGGAGAAACGGCTTTTTTTTGTGATACCTGCAAACCTCCAGGATTACACTCCACGTGTGTACATGTTTTCCTCCCCTTCTTGACGCCTTCTATCCAGTTTTATACATTGTAAATTCCCCATCGAATGGGGCATTTTGTAAACTAAATCTCTCTTTTAACCGATAAATACATATGTTGGATTTGAACTCAGGAAGGAAGATTTCATGTGATTGTTTGGAAGGGTTTTGGTATTTTAAACATCGTTGTTCCAGGGATTTTATTTGTTATAGTCGGGAGTTTAGTATCCGCTCTAGGGCTTGACTCCATAGATTCCCGGCTACCGATGGCTTTTGTGTTCATTGTGTCGGGGGTTATTATCTGGTACTTGGGAAAAGCGCTTAACGCCGACTCGGACAAAGTGCTAGTTGATATGGAAACGGGGCAACGCTATCGAATGGGAACCCAGCACAGTCTGTTTTTTATCCCTATGCATTATTGGGGCCCTGCCGGTCTAGCGATCGGATTTATTTTAATCGTTGCATCGATATTTTATATAACGTTGATTTCAAAACATGAGCTATCCCGAACACCACAATGCGAGTCAGTTGCTCCCATTGTGGTCTTTTTCCTTTTCGCAGGTCAATTATGATCAGATACCACCATGATTACCTGTAGGCCAATGAATTTGGGGCAGGCAGGTGAAAACCTAGCTCATATTTCGCCCCAGCTGCTCCACCTTGCTCAGCCAATCGTTGCGCTGCTGATCCGATAATTTATTCATGAGATCAATCGCAGTAGAATGCACCGGTTTGACACCACATAGATGCAGCGTGGAATCCTTCATCATCCGATGTCCAGGCTGTCCCTGGAAAAATCGGTAGTACCAATGCGGACCGTCCATCGTTGTAATGAGGCGGGCCGTTCTTCCTTTTAGAAGCTTGTCAGGCAGGGGTTTTCCTTTTTGATACTTAAACGCAAATCCCGGCATAAAGATACGGTCAATGAATCCTTTCATTAATGCAGGCAAGCTGCCCCACCAGATCGGAAAGACAAAAACGAGGTGTTCTGCCCATTTAATCGACTCCTGTGCTTGGATCAAATCAGGTTCCAGCGGTAATTTATTACGATATCCACCTAATAGATTTGGATTAAAATCCAACGCGGACAGCTGCAACAAACGAACCTCCGCCCCTGCAGCCTTCGCTCCTTTTACATAGGATTGAGCCAGCGCTTCCCCATAACTGCCAGCGACCGGATTCCCTTGAATCACCAATATTTTTTTAGACATATAAACCACTTCCTACCTTCATATTATGATTTTAGTTAGAAGACACTAACTTTATATTTAAAAAGAAAAGGTCACTACTGACCTTTACTTAATAAAGCAGTTAAACGTTGTTTGACCTCTGCTGCAAATGGAACCAACTGCTGTGGAAGTTCACCTTCCAGGCTGGACACGGACAAGCGTGTAATGGCTCCAATGATGAGCACACCGGATAGCAGAGCATCCTGCTTCGGCAGTTCACCTTGTTGAATCCCCTGTTCGATGAATTCAGTCAACGCCTCCAGCGGCTGACGCACATTCTGGCTCTGGCTTGCTTCAACATACAGCTCATGATGCTGTGATAGTAGAAGCAAACCATACTGGTCCTCATCATGCATATTCAGCACTTCATCCACCAGTTGATGGAAACGACTAACGAAGTTCCCACTCTGCTTGCGATAGAAGTCAATTAATGTGGTGTAGCTATTACAATACTGCCCGAATACTTCCAAGGCCATCGCATCTTTACTCTTAAAATGCTTATAAATCGCGGCATCCGTCACACCGGCAGCCTCTCCAATTTCTTTGACTGAAATGCCGTCAATTCCTTTGGTTGCAAATAAGCACATTGCTGCCTGCAGAATATCTTTCTTTTTGCTGTCTACATGTGTTTTCTTATTCATAAGCTTATAGTAAGTGATAACTAACTAAAATGCAAATTATATTTATGCAGGCTCATTCTGTCTTCATACTTTCATTTGAAATATATTGAATTAAACCTAAAAACCATGTTTTATAAGCGATTAATCATAAATACCCTAAATAATACGTGCATCATCCCATTTTATTCATATAAAAAAGATATGTAACCGAATAAAACGGGCGCTAGGATAGGTGGGACTAATTATGCTTGAGGTGCATGCAGTCACCCAGCAGGGAAAAGACTCAGGCAGTCTTGGATATGGAGCGACGAGCACATTTCCCCGCTGCAAAAAGTCGTACAAGCCATCCATGACCAAGGCCCCAAAGCCGATCTTCAGCTTTGGCGTGTCGGGCGCAAAGGCTCGTTGCCCCAAGAAACAGCTGTATCTGCCTCTGGGTTGCCTCACCGCAAACAGTATCATCCACTGGATCGCACACTAAATTGGACAATTTCCACAATAATAGGTGTGCCGGAGAGAATTGCCTCTCCTTCGTTAAGGCGAATCGTCAGCGATGAAGGTGTTAGGCTATACAATGTGCTTTCTTGTATCATTCCATTAATGTATAGATTGGCATAACTGTTGCTTCCGACATTAAAACGCTTAAAGGCCTCCTGTACACCATCTACAGAAAATTGATCCGCCATTATCGTGATTGAAGATTCAATTGTAGCAGGTGCAAGATAAAAATACCGCTCAGCTATGGGTATAATTTCAATATTTGAAATGTCAGCTGCCGGGCCGGTTGGCCCTGTTATACCTCGGGCTCCAGTAGGACCAGCTATGCCCTGCGCTCCAGTAGGGCCGGGTACTCCTGTTGCACCTGGACTTCCTTGGACTCCAGCCGGACCTGGCACTCCTGGCGCTCCCCGTGTTCCTGCTGGACCCTGTATTCCTGGTATTCCTTGGACTCCCGGTGTTCCCGCAGTTCCCGATATACCTTGGGCTCCTGCTAAACCTGGAATACCTTGTACCCCTGTCAAACCGGGAATGCCTTGTGCTCCTGCCGAACCCGGTGCAGCTCGCTTTCCCGTCTGGCTCATGCTCCTCCTCCGCTTGCTAGGAGTATTTCTGCACCTCCGTTGCATGATTAGCTTTGGATGCTTTTTGGCATGGAACCCCGTTTTTGTTCTACCTTTGAATGAATAACTTGTTTTACACTTTTTACGTTTGTTGATCTTGTAATGTACGGTCCTCTTTCCTAGCCTCCTTAGTGATGAATCGCGTCTCCTCATACCAGCCGTATACACCTCCTTCTCACATGCTTATTTATGTATTGTATGCACATCCCCCTTTAGGGTTTTAGGCATTTGTAACCTTCAGATTCCAAGTATTCGCTTCCATCTATATTTGTACAAAATAGGGCCTTCTCCATTTACCCTATTATTAATAGAAAGGTTAATATGCCGTTTCCGAATAGGTTGAACAATCATTTATTGATTAAGAGCCAGCGAATGCAAATGGCTCATTACCAGTAAAGAAAGGAGATGAGAACTATGCCAATCATAAAACCTGTGTTTACAGCAGTAGCTACTGCTCCCGTGTCAACAGGTGGCGCCATAGCCACGACCGTAGCCCCAGCCACGACTCGCTTTTTTGCAACGATTACAGCTGGAATGATCGGAGCAACAGAAACAACCGTTCCTGCTGCAAGCTTTGTAGATGACGCCGATGCTCCAGTTGTTGCTTTACCGACATTAACGGCTACTGATTCTTCTAATTTTTATATTAACGGAGTTATTCAGCAGAGCTCCTTATTCACCCTCACCACAGCAAGTCTGGTCATTGCCTCCGTAGATATTACACCAGGTGTCCCAGTTGTTATAGAAATAACAGATTTTAGCGGCACAACTTCCATTATCGCGACTCAGCCTACCATCTCTGCGCCTACCGTCACTATTATCACTTAACACTTTTCATATTTTTGATTCAAGTTGGACTGAACGGTCATTCACGCTGTACATTACCCCGTATAAGCTAGAAAAGACCGATTCAGATGTCGATATCTGAATCGGTCTTTTAGATTATATAATCGTTTTCAAATGACTGGATACTGTATGATTAAGGCAAAATAGCAAAGGAGCGCACCGGAAATCCAGGGGAATCTTGAATGCTCGGAACGATATTATATATGACCGCGCCCGTCGGGGGCAGCTTGTCCAAATTCGTCAGCACCTCAACTTGATACCGATCCTGCTCCAATATGTAATATTCCCCTACCAGCTTGCCAGCTTTGCGATAAGCTACAGAGGAATCGGTATCTAGCGTTTCATGCCCAATGGCAGCCACATTCCGTTCTTCTACCAAAAAGCGCAGCGCCTCCAGCGACCAGCCCGGGCAGTGTGCATCTCCGGCGTCGTCCTTGTTCGAGAAGGCATCTGAATCAGGCCAACGTTTGCTCCAATCACTGCGAAAAGCGACAAAGGACTGATCAGCAATGCGTCCATGCTCTTTCTCAAAGTCCAAAATATCCGCAACCGTAAGTTCATAGTCAGAATTGGCTGCAACGGCTGCTGAACGGTCAATGACAACTAGCGGCAAAACCAGCTCCTTCAACGAAAGCTCATGCAAGTAACGTTTGCCCTTCACAAAATGAACGGGTGCATCAATATGAGTCCCATACTGACCGGGAAAGCAGTATTGTTTTACAAAAAAGCCATCATCGTGGGTAAACAGGGTATCCACCTGAACATTATCGAATACTGGAAAATGAGGGATTTCAGGATAAAAAGCGTGGGACAAATCCACCCACTCTTTTTGCTTCAACAACTTCAAGATATCTGCTAAATGCTCTGCCATGATGCCCATTCCTCCTCAGCTTTATTACAAGCCATTTTACCTGAGGATTCTGCAAAAATCTATAAATCGATCTGCTCTTCTAATATATAGAAAGAAATCTATTTTGTGCGACGGTATGGACGAAGAAGCTGCCATCCCAGTCTACGATGAAATGAGCAATTTATTAACATTTGATATTCATGAATGGCCTGTACCAGGCAAGAACTCCTCCAGCGACTTTTTAAGCCTCCCTAGAGATCGTTAAGCGCGAGCCAGCTTCCCGTCTATTCAAATGCTGATCAGCTCTATCTTGTACAACAGCAAAAAAAAAGACGTTTCCAGTTTATACTGGAAACGTCCTCTCGTGCCGATCTGAGCATCAACAAAATTGTACCTCTCTCTAATACTGACAGCCTCATACTTTCCATTCCTAGCACGTATATTTTCGCAAAAACGAACGAATACTGTTAATTTTCAATGTGCTATTTTATTCAACTCCTGTGCTTTTTGCGGGCTGTCTGCACCTTTACCGTTCATTAATTTGAAACTATCCCAAAAGGGGAACCTCTACTTAAATCAAGCTCTTTTGCTTCGGTTTCTCATTCGTGTAACGACTACGATCAAGAGTAAGGGAAGAACATATGCCAGATTATCGAATAAGGTCCAAGCCATGTATCCGTCCTCGTTGAAGGACGCCTGATCATGGTACATGGTAACTGAAAGAAGCAAGCAGATATATGCTATCGGAAACGTTAAAATACGGTAATTTTTTACTCTAAAAAATCGCGAAAATAAATTCGTCAATATAAATACCATGATCGAGGTTTTCATGTACGAACCGGCAATTAATGAAAATCCGATTACAGGCTCAATTCTTTCGATAATCTCCTGTATATAGATTAATCTGGCCAGCTGATACATGGAATAATTCATCTCGCCTGCTAAAGGTCCTAGAGCCAGAATGGTGCAAATAATAGATGCAATTAATGTGACTCCGTTCATTATAATAGCAAAGTACATATATTTTCCGAGCATTCGCTCTTCGCCTTTACGTGCAAACGGAAGAAGTGAAGAGTACAATACGACTTCTGCGAATGGAAACCCATAGGTGATATAGGCTCCATGAAGAATCGGTTTCATTCCGTCCGGCATGATCGGCAGTAAAAATTCTGGATGGTAGTTGGCAGAAGCCAAGACCAAAAC
The DNA here is from genome assembly GCF_037975315.1 of Paenibacillus sp. FSL P2-0322. Classification (NCBI taxonomy): domain Bacteria; kingdom Bacillati; phylum Bacillota; class Bacilli; order Caryophanales; family Paenibacillaceae; genus Paenibacillus; species Paenibacillus sp. FSL P2-0322. The sequence goes on from NZ_CP150243.1 coordinate 4,410,462, forward strand.
CAATAAAATAAACCCATACATCATAATCAATAAAATGAAAAACATTCGGGCCATAACTTCAATTCCAGCCCGGGCTGTCAGTGCAGCCGTCACAAAAAACAAGGTATGGACAACAGTTACAGGCGTTTTTGTCATTATAGTACTATTGAAAAAACCGCCAACTTCAATAATTATGGCGGCGTTCTGCCAGAACAGGGCACAAGTAAAAGGAATGATCATTAAGAGGGTCAACCATTTTCCCAGCGCTTTACGGCTGTATTCGACGAAGAGCAATCCGGGATATTGGCTGTGCAAATAAAGGACGCAGGCCAATAGACACATCCCCATTACCCAAGCTATTAATAAGGAAATCCATGCTCCGTTTTTAGCAGCGCCGATTACTGAAGCAGGGATCAGAACGATGGCCGATCCCGTCATTCCGGCAAGAAACAACACCGCTGTCTGGAGCGCACTGATACTCTCTTGATTTTTCATGAGATTCCTCCGCTGATATGAAGTGAGTTCAGGTCGGGAGCCTGAACCATGCGACGATGCGTTTGGCCGGAGCGAGAAGAAAGAAATCAATAAGCTCGTCAAGATTTGGCCACGGGAGATTCGTAATATAGAGTAAGCCAAGATAGGCTATAGGCAGCATAAGCGATAGATACAGGATACGTGCTCTGCGATTTGTCCGTTTCCACTTTGGAATATCAGTGATCAGCATTGCAGCATTACAAATCATAAAAAACAAAAATTTAGCAAACATGGCTATCTCCTTTTCTAAAATGGTACTCCTATCCCCATTCCCGTACTCACAATATTAACTTCAACGGCTACATTAAACTCAGCCTTGGCAAACCGTTCGTTCCAGGTTGGCTTCCAGCGTTTCCATAATGCCGAATTTTTTTGAAAAATCTGATTGCCGATTCCTATTGCATCTAATCGTTCCTTCTGAAGAAGGGAAATCGTTTCCCTCAATTTCTCCTTAATCTCGGCTTCGAGTCTGCCTTTAAATTTATTTTGCTCCTCTCTGGTCATCACGGAAGAGCTATGCAGCTCGCCGATTGCCCCTATGATTTTGATATGTACACGAGCAACGACATCCTCTCCTTCGATAAAAGGTACTATCTTCGTTTTTAAGGAGATAACCTGGAGGCTTTCTTTGGTTTTCTTTTTTTCAGACTCTGCATCCTTATCCGCAATATCGATAACTCCGCTTTTGAATTTTCCAAGCAGCATCAATAATGGTTGGGTATTTGTCGGGCTGATAACACTTTTTACCAGCTTTCCTTCTTTAAGCAGCGCAACTCCGGCAATGGAAATCTCATCGAGGGGCTTGTCTTTGAATACATTAGGAAGCGTTGTGACTCCGGTTTCGTTTTTTAGATGAATCGCCAGATCAAGTAACGGAACTCTGGAAGTTTTGGCAGAAAACCGTGCTGTCGTTTCTTCAATTTTCCGTAATTGCTGACCTATGGTGTTCTCAATATACGGCTTGGTTTCTAAATAGTCGCTTGCTTTCCCCCGAGCAATCAGGACAAGTATGGTTTTTCTAGTTTCAGGATCTCTCATGAAAAAATCAAGAACGTCTTCTAAACCTCGTTGTCGGGACATTTCTTCCCCGATGATAAGAATGCGCATGTGATCCAATTTTGCCCTTCTACCAAGGTGGATGGGAATGTCTTTTATCGCTTCATTCATGTTATCTCCTTTTGTTAGGATATTAAATGCTTTTGAGGACTGCTTGGGGGCTCCTCCCATCTCCTGCGAACCCGAGGGATTGTAAAAATGGGTAGTGAGATATATTTCTTCACTTTGGTCCAGGTCAACCGCTATCGCTTGTGCATACCCGAATTCCACCAGCTCCGCCTTGTCCCAGCAGCCCGCGAGCAGGATGACAGCCAATATACAGAAACCAATGGATATTCGCGTTCTCATGTTTTCCCCCCTTTTCTTTTATGCAAATGGCGGTTTCGCGGTTGGTGAAGCAGTATTTTTCGCGGGGCAACAATGAATACATCGCGCAATTGATTGATTCTAAGCGGCCCCAGTGGTGCAAAATAGGGTTGACCCAAAGAGCGCAAGCAAACTAAATGCAAAAATATGAGGAGAAGTCCGAACATAATTCCAAGTCCTCCCAAAGTGCTAGCAAGGATCATTAAAGGGAATCGCAGCATGCGGATCGATATGGCCATACTGTATTGAGGCAGTGTAAACGATGCGATACCGGTCAGAGCGACGACTATGACCATTACCGGCGAAGCAATCTTGGCTTGAATCGCAGCTTGACCGATGACAAGCGCTCCGACAATGCTTACAGCAGAGCCTATCGGACGGGGCAACCTGATTCCAGCTTCCCTAAGAAGCTCGAAAAAAACCTCCATAATCAGTGCTTCCACGAAAGCGGGAAACGGAATCCCTTCTCTCGTATCCAGAATGGCTAGAAGCAGAACGGTCGGAATCATCTCAGAATGGAAGGTTGATAAGGCAATATATATGCTTGGAAGCAGGAGTGCCATCACGAATGCACCAAATCTTAGTATACGTATCAGCGAAGCGAAGATGGTTTGCTGATAGTAATCCTCACTGGAGGCGAGGAACTCAAAAAAAATTCCCGGACATATCAATATTGTTGGAGTTCCATTCACCATTACGATAATCTTTCCATCCAACAGGGCAGACACAACGGTATCTGGCCGTTCCGTGTAGCGCACCTGAGGAAAAGGAGAATAGACAGAGTCGCTGATCCATTCTTCCAAATAAGATGTTTCAAGAATCTCTTCCGTGTCGATGTCTGCAATTTTTTGTTTAAACTCTAATAGCGATTCAGGATTGACGGCCCCATCCAAATATCCGTAAGCAATTTTTCTCTGACTTATTTCTCCTACCGTGAAATACTCAAATTTAAGTTTGGCTGATTTGAGCAAGCCACGAATGATGCCTATATTCACATTCAGTTCTTCAATTGTACTTATATGAGGCCCTTGAACGACCGGTTCTGTGATCGGCTCACTAACTTGTCTAAAGGGAAGCCCACTAGCAGCATAGCTAATTGCTTCCTCCCAATGATCAAAGAATATAACTATGGCTCCACTTAATATCTGTTCATTAACTTGATCAATGTCTTTCAACAGCTTGGGAGAATGACCAGTTATTCCATGTTTTTTGAAGAAACGCATCACAGCTTTGGGAGTGACCGCCTCCGCCGAGCCAGCTTCATAAGTGATTAGATCCTCCATAGCAGATTTCATGTATTTTAAATGTTCATTTTGAATCATTGTCTCAAAGTAAACAGAAAGAGCATTATGTTCAAAACTCGAACCATAACTCCAAGGTATGAGAACAAGATCGGTACAATCGGAAAAGCTGTCCTGAATTTGTTTTAAATTTTCGGCCAAGCATTTCGATATCATCACCGTTCCCACCTCTTAGCTATCCTTTATTTAAACTATTTTTAATGTGCTGATTAGTATCTCTTTAAGATGAATCTTTTATGCAAGGCTATATCTAGTTTCTCACGAACAAATCAGCCTCTCCATATGGCAAACCCCGCGATAAATGGGTGAGGGGAACACTCCATTTTTTCTCTGGCCACAGGGTCGTTCTCAACATCTCCATAGATCCGTCTCTCCAGATGAGGTCTTAAATTTTGGCACCATGCTATCATCACCGACAAGTGTACCGTCAATGTCGATAAACACAAATGACATGATTGTTGTTATGTACTACATTTACACCGTAATTAGTGTAACGCATTACAGGTCAAATCTTTTTTGAGAAACTGATACGTTTTAAAAAAAAGCCGCCAATATGGCGACTTCCTATATGACTAAAACCTGCTTGGAGTGTAATTGCTGTTTTTTAAATACTCGATTACGAATTTGTCTAAAAATAAAAACAGATTTTCATTCATCACTTTGTAGTCACTATTTCTCAGTAGTTCTGGCTGCTGAATGAATCTGTGGCTACTACGTTCAGATAGTCCGGCTTCCGAATTCTCGATTAGAAGCTCTACCAATTCATGTTTAAACTCCATATGGCATTGAAAACCGTAGACAAGCTTCCCGTATTCTCTATAATCTGCCTCGGACAAGCTTCACTGTAGGCTATTATTTTGCAATTTTCAGTTAATCCAGGCTTATCATTTATGCCAGTGTCCAACAATACTAGTATTGTCAAAATGGGCAAATTTATCATTGCATTTTCCTTCATCTGTGAAGATTATGAAAAAAAATCCTGCTTCTAACTTTTTCAGTGTACGATTGTACGGTTATGTGTTATCCAATGTTTTTAACATTCCGCTTCGGGCGTTGTAAGATCCAACACATACTTTCTGAAAGTACAATATTCGCTAGCTCCATCAGGGTTTTTATTTCAAAGGTTGGTTGAATTGCAGATGTGTTTATTTTCCCGGTAGGGTTGAACCAACAGCTATCAATTCCGTTATTGTTCCCTCCCTGAATATCCTAAGTCAGTGAATCACCGATCATGAGAGCCTTCCTTTTATCCGAAATGACCCGCTTTGTAAATACATAATCAAAAATAGCAGCTTGTGGCTTTTGGTAACCTACTTCTTCCGAAATAATCACCTGTTCAAACACATCACGCAGTGTTTGATCTCCCAGTTATTATACAGAAGCTGGTCGTGCCATCAAGATACGATCAAGAATTGAAATCGTTAACATTCTGATAAAAATACAAAAACAATTCCATATATTCATATATACATTTCCTATTCCGTGTGATTGTTAACGTTTTCATTATTACATATACGTCTTGATTGGAAAAAGAAGGGGGCTATTGAATTATATAAAAAATTCGACAAAAATTTTAGTATGTAACTTTTATTATATTAACAAATACTGGAACAGAAAGTATGATAGAAAATGTAGAAACCACAGGAGCACCCGGGACTCCCTTCGTTCATCTACTCCATTAATCCAATATACGGAGGTATTTTATGAAAAAGAGATTTTCACTCGGAATCGCAGCGGCTCTACTGTTCACTACTCTGGCTCCTATAGGTGCACCTGCTCATGCAGCCAGCGATATTGGCAAGGAGACGCTCGGCAGCAAAAACGGATGGGCAGCCTTTTCTACAGGCACAACAGGTGGAGCTACGGCGACTACCTCCAATATTTTCACCGTAACGAATCGCAAGCAACTTGTCGATGCTTTGGGCAAAAACAGCAATAGTACGCCTAAAATCATTTATGTCAAAGGCACGATCAACGCCAACGTCGATGACAATAATAAACCGTTAGGATTGAACGACTACAAGGACTCTAAATATGAGTTTGACGCCTACCTCAAAGCGTATGACCCGTCCACATGGGGTAAAAAGGCCCCGTCTGGCACATTGGAAAAGGCACGTGAGGCTTCACAAAAAAATCAGGCCAGTCGTGTCGTCATTGAAATTCCGTCCAATACTACGATTGTCGGTCTGGGAAGCGACGCGGTCATTAATGGCGCAAACTTCCAACTAAAAAAAGGGACAGACAACGTTATTATCCGTAATATCGAATTCCAGGATGCCTACGATTATTTTCCTCAATGGGACCCGACGGACGGCAGTACAGGCAATTGGAATTCGGAATATGACAGCATTACAGTTAACGGCGCCACACATGTATGGGTAGACCACAATACCTTCAATGATGGATCTCACCCCGATAGCCAAAATGGCACCTTTTACGGCCAAGAATACCAGCATCATGATGGACTTCTCGATGTGATTAACCAAGGCGATCTGGTTACGGTTTCTTACAATCATTTTTACGATCATGATAAATCATCGATTATTGGCAACAGTGACAGTAAAACAGCAGATGAAGGGGCTTTACGTGTAACTCTGCATCACAACTATTATGAAAACACGGTACAACGCACACCACGCGTGCGGTATGGACAAGTCCATCTGTACAACAATTACTATACTGGTGATGTAAAACGCTCCGAATATCCTTCACTGTATATATGGGGCGCAGGTAAATCCTCCAAAATCTTCGCCGAAAACAATGTCATTGACGTTGCCGGTTTAACTGCAGCTAAAATCGTGACTGTCTTTGGAGGAACTGCCCTGTCAGATACGGGCACAATCCTGAATGGACAAGCTGTTAACGCAGGCTCCAGCGCGGGTCTTAGCTCCTCTGTAGGCTGGAAACCATCGCTGAACGATAAAATCTCCCCATCCGCCAGTGTGAAGGCAGAAGTCACTTCCCAAGCCGGTTCCGGTAAGCTGTAAGCACTGCCCGCTAACACAAATAACCACAGGCGCCTACAACCTGCGATTTTACACCAAAAAGGCTGTTTCCTCCGTAGAATGATTCCACACGGAGAGAACAGCCCTTTTTTTATTTTTCATTTGTTTAATTACAAATTATAACACGCCTTAACTGCCGTATTGTTCTACCAAAACCGGCTTTTCAAATGCGTTATCCAGCTTGCGAAGTTTAGCCTTTACAGCTTCTGGTGGCTCAACCGCAGGCGCATCTGGATGCAGCAACCATGATTTCACAAAGTGCGTATCGGATAATTGAAAGAGTGGAGGCTCTTTCTCAAAGTCAATTTTCATAGCATAAGAACTGCGGGCTGCAAAAGCATCCCCTACAGGTGGGTGAAGCAGATCCGGAGGTGTTCCCGGAATAGCTGCCAGCTTCTGACCATGGCTGTCCAAACTTGGCATAGAAGCGAGAAGGCCCCATGTATATGGATGTTTCGGGTTATAGAAAATTTCATTAACCGTACCTGTTTCCACGATTTGTCCTGCGTACATAACGGCAACGCGATCAGCCATCTTCGCCACAACACCGAGGTCATGAGTAATAAAGATGATGGAAGTATCGATCTTTTTCTGAAGATCCTTCATTAGCTCCAAAATTTGAGCTTGAATCGTTACGTCCAACGCAGTCGTCGGCTCATCGGCAATCAGAAGTTTCGGATTAGCAGCCAATGCCATCGCAATGACGACACGTTGACGCATACCGCCACTAAATTCATGCGGATATTGGTTAAAACGCTGTTCAGGATGTGGAATACCTACCAGATTCAGCAACTCAATACCCCGCTTGCGAGCAGCATCCTTGGATATTTTTTCATGCTTGAAAAGCACTTCCGTGATCTGCTTGCCCACTTTCATCGTCGGGTTAAGCGAAGTCATTGGGTCCTGAGAAATCAGGCCAATTTCCTTACCACGAATTTTTTGCATCTGCTTCTCTGTTTTATTAATCAGCTCTTGTCCGTCAAACATAATTTGACCCTTTTGATAAATGCCCGGAGGGGTCGGAATCAACTTCATAACAGCTTGTGAGGTTACGCTTTTGCCTGAGCCGGATTCGCCCACAATCGCCAGCGTCTCTCCTTTATTGACATGAAAGTTTACGCCACGAATGGCCTGCACTAGTCCCTGACGGGTCTTGAAAGATATCGTTAAGTCCTTCACTTCCAAAAGGCGGTTCATCTCATCACTCTTTCATTTATTATTCATCACTATTATTGACCACTATCTAAAAAAACGACGTCCATGAGTCAAGGTATATACGATTAATTTTACTCAGTTTAGTACCTACCAGTCAAGCAATATCTAAAATATCATCAAAAACCTTTCACAACATGTTATATAAATGGAATGTTTGCCCGAAAAAACGATCATTTTTAACCATTTCTGTACTCATTTATAACATGCGCTGGATATAGCTGAAGCGTGCTCCACCCCATGGCGAACGTGTGCAGAGTAGTTCTCCGTTCAATCGGGTAGCAATTTGACGACAAATAGCCAATCCAAGACCTGTGGCACCATTCGAGCCCGCATAGAATCTTCCAAATACCTCGGCTGCCTCTTGTTCGGTCAGCCCTTCCCCATCATCATCCACATGCATAACCCATACAACCTCCGGTGTTGTCCCTGTCTCCAAATGAATGACAACCTCCGTAGAGGTGTGCCGAACTGCATTTTGCAACAAATTCAATATCATACGGAACAATTGCTCGGCTGGAACGGCCACATGCAGGCCCTCTCCCTCCACTCGAAGCGAGATAGAACGTTCAGCAGCCACCGGCATCAATAGATGAACAGCATCCTCCGCCATGCTTCTAAGATCAACCAGAGAGACAGGCCATTCTTCATTCAGCGCCTCCAACCTCGATAGCTGCAGCAGCTTTTCCACCATATCAATTAACCGCTGGGACTGCACTTTGATGATACTCAGCCCCTCGTCCTGGGATACCACTTGATCCTGAATGGCATATACATAGCCTTGAATCGACATTAACGGTGTCCTTAGCTCGTGAGATACATTTTGCAGGAATTCAATTTGACCGTGGTGATGGTGCTGAATACGGGCGGACATGGAATGAAAGGTACCGATCAGCTCGCCAATCTCACTTTTATCCGCCTGCGGAAAATCACTATCCTGCGGCTGATTCGGTTCGTAGTTGCCTACCGCCTCCTTCAATCGTTTGAGCGGACGCACCAGACGTGAGACAACCATCAGACCAATGACGAGAATCACCAAAAAACCCGCGATGATAGACAGTAATGTGGTTCTCATTAAAGGTACATACAGTGCTCGCAAAGAAGATAAGGGTGAGTATACAAAAATACGAAAAGGTTGTCCGGGCAATTCTTCATTCGTAAACAGTACCTTTTTACCTTGAAGCACAGCCACCCCTTCATGTGTAGCGGTCAGATCCTGGGCAGACGGATGAACCGATGCAAAAAATCCTTGGCGGATCAAAAGCAAACGCTCTATCTTTTTGCCTTCCATTCCAGAGACGCTTGAGTCGATGATGCGGTTATCCGTGCTTAAAATAAAGTAATCAGCAGATAAAAGCACGCCCTTGATAACATAGTTAAATTCAGCATTATCCAGTCGATCAAAGCCTCCGTCGCTCATAATATGGACGGCTTTGCGTGCCTGCTCATGAAGCTTGGATTTGGCCTGATTCACCAAAATGTCGTCGATAAGCCTGATGAATAAGACCACCGTAATACAGACGGTAATAAGCATGGCGATGGTCAGGGAAAGCAGTATTTTAGCTCTCATCGTACGCATGGTTACAACTCCTGAACCGTTGCTTTATATCCGAAACCCCATACGGTGTTAATGACGAGCGTAGAGTGATATTCAGCTAACTTTTTACGAATCCGCTTGACCAAATCATCCACAACTCTCACATCACCTATAAAATCATAGCTCCACACCTGCTGAATCAGATGTTCCCTGCCGAAAGGTCTTTCCAGATGATTCGCAAGAAACAACAGCAGGTCGAATTCACGTGAGGTCAAATTTAGCTCTTGTCCGTCCACTGTGACTTTACGAAAGTCAGCAAAAATACACAGATTGCCCGCATGGCATATATCTGCGCTTTCTGCCGCTTGCCTATCGTCTGATGCAGACATTCCGGCCTTGCTCAGTCTCAGCATCGCTTTGACCCTTCCTACCAACTCCCTTGGATTAAAGGGCTTGGTCAAAAAATCGCTGCATCCCAGCTCCAGCCCGTGAATACGGTCGTTTTCTTCTCCACGGGCAGAGATCATAATAATCGGCATTTCCGTAAACTCGCGAAGCTGAGTCAGTAGAGAAAGCCCATCAATGCCAGGCATCATAATATCAAGAACGAGACAATCCGGACGGTTCGTACGGATATGCTCTACCAGTGTTTTACCACTGGAAAAGGAAGTGACCTCGTAGGATTCTTTTTTCAAATATTCAGATATTAATTGCAGAATGAACACATCGTCATCCACTACTACTATTTTTGTCATGACCTTAACCCCTTGCCGTTGTTCTGGATGCTTCCATCCTCTCTTTAAGCTTAACAGAAGCCCAGCAGAATAGACAAAAGACGGGTATACCGTTCCCGGTCCCGTCTTTCTTATCATGAATCGCTGCTGTATATGCCAGGCGAGCTGAATGCTAACTACATATCAGTCTTATTTCTTGGTTGTTACTGTTTTTGGAGCTGTTTTGACTGTTTTTGGAGCTGCTTTGGCTGGAACTGCTTTTTTAACTGGAGCTTTGTGGGTCACTTTTTTAGCTACGACATGATGTGCACGAGTTTTATGAGTTGTTGCTTTGTGTTTAACAACATTATGTTTTTTTGCATGATGTTTAACTGTACGATGCTGCACTTTCACTGCTTTTGTTTTGTGGCTTGCCACTTTTTTCGCAACGGATTTTTTGGCAGGGGCTTTCTTCGCTTTGGTTGTTGTTTTATGAGCTGTTGTAGCTTTTTTAACGGGTGCTTTCACCTCAGGTGTTTTCGTCACAGGTGATTTTGCCGGTGTTTTGGTAGCCGGAGTCGTAACCGCAGGAGCTTTGATTGCTGGTGCAGTGCTCGCTGGAGTCGTTGTTGCTGTAGCGGCGAATGCGCTGCTTGCTCCTCCCAATACACTTACTACGGTTAATACGGCTGCTGCATTTTTAGTCCATTTTTTCATGATTGAATCACCTCTCCTTTAAAGTATCTTTAGCTTATCAGGAGAATTCGGGATAATTGTGGAGCAAATGTGTGAAAAGTATATGAAAAAGCGTGCAGCCCTGTATTTAGAAAATACATGAGTCTGCACGCTATGAGTTTTACAATAACCATCTTCACTAACCAATGGCGATCCAGGAAATAATACCGTAGTTATGCGCGGTTTCGTTCCACTTGGTTACGACGATCACTGCTCCATTCGGCGTCTGAGATTTCAGCGTCGCATGAAAGAGAGGGTGGTTCGTCATCGCTACCAACGTGTAGTCCGGGTTTACAAAAGGCTCCCCGAATACAATGGTCACTTCCGTCTCTCCTTCACTGCCTTTCAAAAGAAACGGCGCTCTGCCAAACTGCTGCAATGCTGGCTGATTCGCACAAGTACGGACCGGGGTGATGCTCAAATGCTCCGGCTTCACTGCGTTCAGCTCCAGCTCACGTGAGCCTACCGAGCCTTCCACCAGATGATGACCTTCAATGCTCTGCTCTGCCACATGATGGCTTTGTACCGCAGCCGCTTGCAGATGCTCTGGTCCCACGGCTTCTGGGCTCAGCACCTCGCTGTCGACGGCCTGAGCTTTCAGATGGCTGCGAGATACACTGTTTGCCTGAAGTCTGTCGCCACTGACGCCTTCCTCTGGCAAAAGTCCCGAGAGATGTATATCTGTGGACAGCTGAGCCAGTGTCACCGAGCCCGGCTTTAGGTGATGCGAATCAATAACTTCCTCTCCAATGTGGTGGCTTGCAATAGCCTCCTCAGCCACATGGCGGGACTGTACCGTTCCATCTGCCAGCTTGCTGGACGTCACCGCTCCTTCCTGTATAGCATCCTCAGCCACTGCCTGCCAGCCTACATGCTGTGGCTGAATAGCCCCTGCCTGCAGATGCTCCGACTGGACTGAATCCAGCGCGATATGCCTGGACTGCACCACGCCTTCTGCCAGTGCGGACCCTTGGATCGCCCCCTCGGCCAAATGCTGAGCGTGTACGGCATGCTCCGTCAAATGGACGGAGTTTACGCTGGCTTCTGCCAGATTCGAAGCACGCACCGCCCGAAGCGCAAGCTTCTCAGCGTTCACGCTGCCTGCCTGGAGCGCGTGAACCGATACACTCCCGGGCGCAATATGCCGAGTCATCACTGCCGAAGCCTGCAAATGAGCAGAGGTGACGGATTCCGGAGCCAGATGGCTCGACTGGACGGCCTCTTCTGCCAAATGATTGGCTTGCACAGCTTCGTCCGTAATATGCCACGGCTGGACCGAATGAGGAGATATTTTGGCAGCAGTTACGCCATCATCCGCCAGTTTGCCGGACGTAACCGACTCATCCTGCAAAGCATCAGTTGATATTGCTTGGGATGCGATATGCACACCCTGAATGGTTCCAAGGTGTAGATGGTGCGGCTGAATGGACTCCGGTGCGATATGCACGGACTTCACTGCCCCCTCTGCCAGCGCTCTGTCCTGTACTGCGCCAGGTGCCAAATGTCGGGGGTATACGGCATGCTCAGACAACTGTGAAGGACCGACGCTTCCTTCCGCGAGATTCGTCGCTTGCACCGAGCGTGCCGCCAGCTTTTCCGAGGTGATGCTTTCTGCTTGAAGCGCACGACCTGACACACTGTCAACGGCCAGATGTCTCGCAAACACCGAGGAAGCCTGTAAATGATCAGAGGTGACGGATTCCGGAGCCAAATGGTTCGACTGGATGGCCTCTTCTGCCAAATGATTGGCTTGCACCGCTTCGTCTGTAATGTGCCACGGCTGGACCGAGTGGGCAGACAGCTTGGCGGCAGTCACGCTCTCATCCGCCAATTTGTCGGACGTAACAGATTCATTCTGCAAAGTATCGGTCGATATCGCCTGTGAGGCGATATGCACACCCTGAATGGTTCCCATTTGCAGATGATGCGACTGGATGGACTCCGGTGCGATATGCACGGACTTTACTACCCCTTCTGCCAGCGCTCTGTCCTGTACTGCGCCAGGTGCCAAATGTCGGGGGTATACGGCATGCTCAGACAACTGTGAAGGACCGACGCTTCCTTCCGCGAGATTCGTCGCTTGCACCGAGCGTGCCGCCAGCTTTTCCGAGGTGATGCTTTCTGCTTGAAGCGCACGACCTGACACACTGTCAACGGCCAGATGTCTCGCAAACACCGAGGAAGCCTGTAAATGATCAGAGGTGACGGATTCCGGAGCCAAATGGTTCGACTGGATGGCCTCTTCTGCCAAATGATTGGCTTGCACCGCTTCGTCTGTAATGTGCCACGGCTGGACCGAGTGGGCAGACAGCTTGGCGGCAGTCACGCTCTCATCCGCCAATTTGTCGGACGTAACAGATTCATTCTGCAAAGTATCGGTCGATATCGCCTGTGAGGCGATATGCACACCCTGAATGGTTCCCATTTGCAGATGATGCGACTGGATGGACTCCGGTGCGATATGCACGGACTTTACTACCCCTTCTGCCAGCGCTCTGTCCTGTACTGCGCCGGGTGCCAAATGCCGGGGGTGTATCGCCTGCGTGGACAGATGTGAAGGGCCGACGCTTCCTTCCGCGAGATTTAACGCTCGCACCGAGTGTGCCGCCAGCTTTTCCGAGGTGACGCTTTCTGTTTGAAGCGCACTACTGGATACGCTATCCGAGGCCAGATGGCTCGCAAGCACCGCCGAAGCCTGCAAATGGGCAGAGCTGACGGATTCCAGGGCCAAATGGTTGGACTGGACAGCCTCTTCTGCCAAATGATTGGCTTGCACCGCTTCGTCTGTGATGTGCCACGACTGGACTGAGTGGGCAGACAGTTTGGCGGCAGTCACGCCTTCATCCGCCAATTTGTCGGACGTAACGGACTCATTCTGCAAAGCATCAGTCGATATCGCCTGTGAGGAGATATGCACATCCTGAATGGTTCCCGTTTGCAGATGATGCGACTGGATGGACTCCGGTGCGATATGCACGGATTTCACTGCCCCTTCTGCCAGCGCTCTGTCCTGTACTGCACCCGTTGCCAAGTGCCGGGTGTGTATCGCTTGCGTGGACAGATGTGGAGGGCCAACGCTGCCTTCCGCGAGATGCGTCGCTTGCACCGAGTGTGCCGCCAGCTTTTCTGAGGTGATGCTTTCTGCTTGAAGCGCACTACTGGATACGCTATCCGGGGCCAGATGGCTCGCAAGCACCGCTGAAGCCTGCAAATGGGCAGAGGTGACCGATTCCTGGGCCAGATGATTGGACTGAACGGCTTCTTCTGCCAAATGTTTGGCTTGCACCGCTTCGTCTGTAATGTGCCACGGCTGGACCGAGTGGGCAGACAGCTTGGCGGCAGTCACGCCCTTATCCGCCAGTTTGTCGGACGTAACGGACTCATCCTGCAAAGCATCGGTCGATATGGACTGTGATGCGATGTGCTCTCCCTGAATGGTTCCAATTTGCAGATGATGTGGCTGGATGGATTCCGGTGCGATGTGCACGGACTTCACTGCACCCTCTGCCAGTGCTCTATCCTGTACTGCTCCAGCTGCCAGATGCCGAGTGTGCACCGTTTGCGCAGAAAGATGTGAAGGGCCGATGCTGCCTTCCGCGAGGTTCATTCCTTGTACCGAGCGCGCTGCCAGCTTTTCCGAGGTGACGCTTTCCGCTTGAAGCGCACGACCTGGCACACTATCCGGGGCCAAATGTCTCGTGAGCACCGAGGAAGCCTGTAGATGCACCGAGGTGACCGCTCCTGCAGCCAGATGTGCCGAATCCACGGCCGCCACAGCCAAATGGTTGCTTTGTACAGCTTCGTCCATAATATGTCCGGACTGCACGGCATGGGCAGACAGTTTCGTGGGAGTTACGCTTCCCTCCGACAGTTTGGCAGAGGTGACCGATTCATCCTGTAAAGCCGGAGTCGCTATAGCCTGCAATGCGATATGCTCTCCCTGAATGACCCCGCTTTGCAAGTGCTCCGATTGGATGGATTCGGGCGCAAGATGTGCAGACTTCACAGCATTCTGGGCTAATTCCGTCTCCTGTACTGCTCCTGCTGCCAAATGCCGAGTGTGTACGGCTTGCGCAGCCAAATGTCCTGGACCCACGCTATTTTCCGCCAGATTGGGAGCCTGCACAGCACGGGCTGCTAGCTTCTCAGAGGTGACACTTTCCGACTGAAGCGCATGACCGGATACACTATCGGGGGCGAGGTGTTTGGTTTGGACCGATGCAGATTGCAAATGATTAGAGGTGACGGATTCCGGAGCGAGATGATTCGCCTCCACCGCTTCAACAGCCAGATGGTTACTCTGCACTGCTTTATCCGTAATATGCCACGGCTGCACGGAGCGAGCAGACAACTTAGAGGAAGTGACACTACCCTCAGCTAACTTAGGAGCCGTAATCGCCAAATCATTGATTTTATCCGTGGCCACACTTTCCGGCGATAGTTTCAGCGAAGTAACAGCATGATCCTGCAAATGATGGGAGTACACCGCTCCGCTGGCCAAATGCGCGGTTTGAACAGCGCCTTCACCTAGTATGTCCGCGGTAACGGACTGTTCTTGCAAAGCCGAGGTTCCAACACTGTCTTCCCCAAGATGTTTGCTCAAAACAGAACTCTGGGCCAGATGGGCCGAATCGACGGATTGAGCCTGCAATGCCTTTCCACCCACACTGTTGTCGGCAAGGTGGTTTTCACGAATTCCCCCCGTTGCAATGTGTACGTGTGTAATGGCTTGAGAGGCAATCTTATTTCCGGTTACCGCCCCTTTGCCAATTTTAGGTTCTGTCACTGCTTCGTCAGCGATTTTGTCAGACTTAATCGCGCTCGAAGCAATGTGATTTTCCTTGACAGCCTGATTCGCCACATGGTGTTCCAGAACTGCTCCCTTCCCTAATTTCTCGCTCGTCACAGCCCCGGAATGCAAATGTTGCTCCGTAACCGCCTCCGATGCAATATGATTCTTTCGAATGATTTCGGACTGGAGGTGTACGGAAGAGACTGCCTCCGGAGAAATTTGGGGACCTTGTATGGCTGCTGTAGCAATATGTCTGGTAAGTACCGCCTCGTCGGCAATTTTGTGTGGTAATATGCTCTGATCCGATATCTTGGATGAAGTGACGGATTGATCGACAATTTGCAATGAGCCTACAGACTGATCTGCCAGTTTATTGGACTGAATACTCCGATCCGCCAGGTGACGGGCTGTTACTTGGCCCGTTCCAAGCTGCTCTTCCCCAATGGAGCCAGGACTCAGATGCTTTCTTTCAATCGCTCCAGCCTGAATATGCGAACTGGTAACTGCCTCCGACTCCAGATGACGCCCGCTGACAACACCTTCCTCCAATTGTTCCTTGCCCACAATTCCATTGGATAGCTGCTTGCGATTAATCGAACCGGGGGCCAGATGCCTTGCATGAACGGCATGCTCGGTCAGGTGTGCACTCTCAATGCTGCCAGCTTGGATTTTAGCCGCATCCACAGCCCCATCCCGCAGTTTGGAAGTGGTCACAGATTGATCGCCCAGCTTGGAGCTATCGACAGCTTCATTAGCCAAATTGTTCGATTGAATCGTACCACTGCGAATTTTATCAGATGTAACCGCCTGATCTTGAAGCATATCTGAAGACACGATCCATTGCTTGAAGTGACGGCTCTCAATGGAGCCATTCGCAATATGATCGCCGCTGATAATCTTATCAGCCAGCTTTTCTGGAGTGATGCTACCATCTCGAAGTTTTTCACCACCGATGGAGCGATCCTGCAATTTACTGCCTGCCACCGATGCGTCCGACAGATGTTCCACCGTAATGGAGTCCGGGGCAATCTTCGAAGAAGTCACAGCACCGTCGGCTATCTTAATCGTTTGAACGGCATAATCCGCCAGAGATTCCGTGTGGATACTCTCTTGCTTCAGCTTGCTGGAATCTATGGAAGCGGGAGCGATCTTCTCACCCGTTACAGCGAGATCGCTCAAATCGTCTGTATAAATGAAAGCGTTGTTTACATGCGGAGCCTTCTTATTGCTCAAAATTTCCTCCACATCAATTGGATCAGGTTCTGGTTCTGGTTCTGGCTCCGGCTCTGCTTCTAGCTCTGGGGGTTCCTCCATCGACACTTGAGTCTCCTCTGCATCCGCAAATTCAACCTCCGTCTCATGCGAAGCCTCGACTTCAGGTTCGACAACAGTCTGTAGCTCCGGCTCCTCTTTGGTTGGGGGAGGCGGAGAAGCAACTTGATGAAGTCTTGCTTCTGTCTCCCTCTCCGCAGGCTGTGGCTTCACGCGATGTATCATACTTAATTCATTCATATCCGGGTCAATTACACTATAGAGCGGCTTTTTGTTTCTTATGGTTTTGCGGCTCTTATTCTTCAAGCAGCTCTCTCCCTTCTCATATTTATCGTTACAGCATCATATGCAGGCACTTAGGCACTTGCCACCCCGTGCAAGGATACACTTTTGGGTAAAAAGGATACTTACTAAAATCCACGTTTGAAAAAAAATAGTTAAAAGTTAAAATAGTAAGGGGGAAGATCGCTACAAGAAGAGAGGAATTACAATAACATGATTATCAAACCAAGAACACGTGGCTTTATCTGCACCACTGCTCATCCGGTGGGCTGTGCCCAACATGTTCAGGAGCAAATTGACTATGTACAGGCCCGTCCTGCTATCCAAGGACCCCGTAATGTACTTGTGATCGGGGCATCTGCCGGATATGGGTTGGCCTCTCGCATTACTGCCGCCTTCGGTGCGCGTGCCAATACAATTGGTGTATATCGCCCTAGTAATGCTACCGCCACACGTACAGCATCGGCAGGCTGGTACAATTCTGCTGCATTTGAAAAAGCTGCTCAGGAAGCTGGGCTTAAATCCTTAAGCGTAACAGGCGATGCCTTCTCGGATGAGGTCAAATCCAAAACGGTGGAAGCCATTCGCGAAGAACTGGGACAAGTCGATCTGGTGATTTACAGTGTCGCTTCAGGTCGTCGTACAAATCCCCGCACAGGCGAAACGTTTAATTCCGTGCTCAAACCTATTGGTAAGCCTTACACAAACAAGACCGTTAACTTCCACACCGGGGAAGTCAGCAGCGTGACGCTTGAACCCGCAACAGAAGAAGAAGTACAAGCAACTGTAGAGGTTATGGGTGGTGAGGACTGGAAATTGTGGATTAACGCCTTGCGTGAAGGCGGTGTATTGGCTGATACTGCAACAACCTTTTCCTTTTCGTATATTGGTTCAGATATTACGCAAGCCATCTACAGAGAAGGCAGTATCGGAAGTGCAAAGGATCATTTGGAGGAGACAGCACATCAGCTGAACGATCAGCTGAAAGTTACAGGCGGACGCGCCTTCGTCGCAGTCACCAAAGGACTCGTTACCCAATCTAGCTCCGCTATCCCTGTCGTTCCTCTGTATATTTCTGCTTTATATAAGATAATGAAGGAAAAAGGGCTGCATGAAGGGTGCGTAGAACAGAGCTACCGCCTGTTTGCTGAGCGTCTGTACGCACCAGAAACTCCTGTAGATGAAGAAGGACGTATTCGTATTGATGATTGGGAACTGCGCGAAGACGTACAGGCAGAGGTTGAGAAGATATGGGAGGCGCTGACGACCAACAATATCTACGAATTGTCAGATCTTGAAGGATATCGTCACGAATTTTTCCAACTGTTCGGCTTTGAGTTTGAGGGCGTAGACTATGATGCTGACATCGATCCCATCGTAAATATTCCTAACGTGCGCTAAGTCTTTTCATATCGTCATTATGTCAGAAAAACAAAAAAAGCTGTTCTCCAGCAGAGAAACATTTCGTTCTGCATGGAGGACAGCTTTTGTTTTTTAATTAAAAGGGACACTTGTGTCCGCTTCGAACTGCAAAAAGAAGCAAACATTGCAATTTTAAAATTCATTTGATATTGTACAAGTAGGCATAGCAAAGTCCCTCTTCCTAACAAGAGGGTAAACACAGTTGGACAAGTCCTACCTTGACTGACCGTGATTATATTTGCTCAGCCCACCACATCCATATAAGGAGGTGTACAACATGGCAAAAGACGTTCTGTGTGAAGTCAATTCATGTACGCACTGGGCCCAAGAGAATAAATGCAGCGCTAGCTCCATTTACATCGTAAGCAACAGACCTGAAGACACTCACAAGTCTGAAGAAACAGACTGCAAAACCTTCGAAGCCAAGTAAATCTTTGATTTCAAGCCTAGTTTTATAATGAAGGAGCCCATGCCCGGGTTCCTTCTTTCTTATGATATTCTAACAAGAATGATAATTATTATCAAGTCCTTTTTCGGTACAGAAAAACGCTTTTCGCTTGTATACAATCATTTCTCTGCTACTTTATAAATCCAAGCCGAAAAGGACACTGCTGTTCTCGATAAAGACAAAAAAAAGAAGCGTCGCTCTGAACGATTCGCTTCTTGTGCTTGACCTTTTGTAATTGTTCTTGCTTGGTCGGCTTCATTCGTATGTGCTGTGAAATCTCGCCATAATGGTCATTCGTTTTGCGGCTTTGTGCCGCGCAATAGATTCCAGCGCGTTTTGCCTTGCTCAACGCTTTTTGTGTTTGAGTACGTGCCATACGGCTTCACTCTCCTTCATTGGACTCCTTTTATCATAGCATCCAATCGTCAAATCGTGAATGGTTTGTCTGACTCAAGCATTCTTCAATTGATTAAATGTCTGAAAAAATATCCGGATCGCCACTGGAGGCCGCTACAATAAAAACAATAACTATAAAAATGATGATCAGTGTATAAATCAGTGTACCGATAATACTACATACCAATCCAGCAATGGCCATACCTCTGCCTTGCTCACCATGACGGTTAATTTCCTTCAAGGAAAGACTGGACAAAATAATACCCACAATTCCGATAATCAACCCGATATAGGGAATGACAACAGATAAAATCCCGAGCACCATCGAGGCAACAGCTTTACTATTCGTAGGTGGAACTACTGGGGGCGGGTTAAATGGGGCGTTATAATCGTTCGTCTCCTGAAAAGGATCGGAAGATCGAGGCTCCTTGTACAAATCACTCATCTGTTAAATTCAACTCCAATACGAAAAATAGCAATTATATAAGTTCTAGGGTACCACAATCTTACAAATCAGGACAGTACTTATTTCGAATTTTTAAATTAGAACGTTAAAAAGAAGAAACCTAGCGATATTAGCACTTTTTGAGGTAACCGGGCATACAGTATTGTACCTGTTACAGATCAATTGTGCTCCATGAGAGCATCCTGCCAAGGAGGTCGGAGCTATGCTATATCGTGCAACATCCCGCAGAAAGGGCTCGCCTCACAAACGTTTAAATGCAAACACACTTAGGATAATATCCGCTGCCATGCTGCCATTTTACAAAGCTATTGCAACTCGCCGTGCGTTTGCAGTTCAATGGTCACGAGCTGTCGTTCAGGGCAACTTGGATCGGATGAAATCCCTTCTCTGCTCAGTAGCGCCATTTGCCGCCAAACAAGGCTTAGGCACGAATGGCATCGGCTACTTTATTTCCTTTTTAGCTCATCCACCGATGCTCTATTATACGAATGGAACGACGATTCCACCGGGGACTGTGCAGTTTACGTTTGAGCCGAGAGTTCATCGCGCCATTGCAAAAGCCGTTTTTCCGCTGTATCGCGAATTGGCACGCAATCCATGTTTTGCTTCTGCCTTTGCCAAAGCGATCAACAGACAAGACCAGCGTGCAGTTCATGTAATGATCCGTAGTTTGATTCCATCCTCTGCGCTGAAATCCGTACAAATTGAGGATGATGGCTTTGCATTGCTATTTAAGTATCCCTTTAGTAAGTACCCATATCGCAATCTGCTCTTTCGGGAGTTCACTTAAAAAGGTATGCTACTAGCGTGCTTGCTTGAGTTCTCCAATGAGCTCTTTCCCCAGTTGTATAGCCATATCTGTCAGCACCCGGATTTCGTCCTTGGTTGCATGATCTAAATGTGCCCCGCAGCAAATGGCAAAATTGCCTGCAAACTCTTTTCGCAAGCGAACTGCAATTTCTTCGGTAATATAAAACTCCTTGTGATTTTGCAATTGCACAGTTTGAATCGGCTCGAGTCTGGCCCCTGCTGTAATCGTTCCCAAATGAGGCTGATCACCGCCTGAAATGAGTACAATGATATCTTCCCCCATAAAATAGGCATCCAGCTCTAGACGGATACGTCCGCTTTCTTTTTGCAAATGAATCAATAGGATCCTCTCCTGCTAAAAAATATTATTCAGGATTTTGCAAAATTCGATTCCAGTCGCTCCAAAGTGCAATATATAGACGAACTAGACCATTTCGATCTATATATCGTTTATTGAAAATCGCTTATTAGATTTTTGCAAAATCCTCTATTGTGAAACGATTCACTTTATAGAGTTCTACTCATTGTACCGCTTCTTGAACGGTTCGACAATTTAAAAATGGCCCACAGCAGCCTCTATAAACCGTGGCTTGCTGTGGGCCTTCATTGTTATTCTAAAAGAAGCATTTCCTTTCCTACTGGCTGCTAACGGATCGTGATCGTATGCACAGTCTTACCACTTGCGCCGTCATTATCCGTCACCGTTAGCTCTACGGTATACGTTCCAGCTGTGGTGAATTTATGCTTCACCTTGGAACCGACCGCCGTATCGCCATCGCCAAAATTCCAGCTGTAACTAACGATCTCACCGTCTACATCACGGGAAGCTTTGGCGTTAAATTGTACATTTTTGTTCTTCTTAGCTGATTCATTAGCCTGAATAATGGCTACCGGCTTCTCATTGGATGGATTCGGATCAGGGTTCTGTCCTCCACCATTGGCTACATACAATCTTCCCGGTGCCTCCGTCTCCACTTCATTTCCCGCTGCATCCCTTACCCGGATCACGATGACTCCGCCTTCCAGATTCAGAGAAGATGAAGTGAAATAAGTACCTTCATAGTGGCCTGACGAAGTTTCATTTAATGGAATATCGTTGCGGCCCAAAGTGGACAGGTTGAAAGGCAGCTCCACATGGAAGGACGCCTCCAAACCGGATGCACTGTCAAAGGATACTCGTACCGGCTGCCCTGGAGTAATACGCACATCCTCAGCAGGGCTAATGTTTTCAAGCTTCGGCAGAGCTGTATCGACATACACCGAGCGCGTAACACTTGTTTCGTTTTCGGCAAGATCCTTGGCCGTCACCGTAATTTGATTTTCACCTTCGTTGATAAGCAACCGCTTGTTAAAGCTGCCGTCACTTCCAAATTCAGCGGGCTCACCATTAATCGTCAATTCGGTGAGGAACTCGTCATACACGGTACCGACTACACTGACTACACCCGCGTTTGTACGGGCCCCTTCATCAGGTGAAGTCAGGATCAGACCCGGTTTAGTCTGATCGAGTGTCACAACCACCGTTTCGGAACGATCCGTTAATTTGCCGTATACCGCTGCTTGAACACTTAGCGGATTAGCTCCTGGTTGAAGATCAACCGACAAACTGAAGTGGCGATCCTTCACTTTCGTTGTGCCAGCCAGCTCCTTACCGTTAAAGAGCTGAATATCGGCTCCTTCTGCCGGGGAAGTTCCTGTTACGGTAATCGACTCTTCCTGCGTATACGTAGCCTTCGTAGGAGTCGTAATCGTTGGAGCATTCACCGGATATCTGACGATAGCCCGGATCATGTAATTCCCTTCCTCCTCAGGTGATTGGCTCCATGCGCCGCTTACACCTTGCCAGCTGCGAAGTGCATTCGGGCCACTCTCATCTGTAGCAAGACCCGGCGACTGTGTGCCCACAGCAGACTGTGTATATACGATGTAGAAGTCACCTTGAACCGTCACCGGTTCTGGAAGCTGCACTGTCGTCCATTGTGACTCATCCCGCACGGCAGTCCCGTCGAATGGACCAGCCAATAATCGTCCAGGCGCTCCTGCCGCACCGGAGGCGTCATAAACAGAATATTGGAATGCCGTTCCTCCCGGATTCGGGAAGGCAGAGTTCCAGAACAAAAGCGATGCTCCCGTCACTTGAGCCACTTCCGACTCAGGCGTCATTCTGACTGCCCATGAATTGCCTGCCGCGTTAAAGGCTCTGGCATTTTCTCCTGTCCCGTCATCGTAAGCAATGCCTCCCTGGAACCCGATGAAAGGTTTCAACGTGACATTCGCTTCCACACTACCGTTCGGAGGAGCAATAACAGATACACTGTCGCTATAATAATTCTCAGCTGAAATAGACAATGTGTATGTTCCTTCCAGCACGTCCAGCGTAAATTCTCCAGCCTCATTCGTCTCTACCGGAGCAATACGTGCATCCTCCAGCACCAACACTTTCGCTTTTTGGATCTGTTCACCGGATTGCTTGTCGATAATGACCCCGTGAATCGTACCGTGAGGTATGGCCTGAAGGCTAAAGTTTGCTCTAATGACTTTGTTATTCTCAATCGTGACTGCTTTCGTTTGAGGCACGTAACCATAGGCTTCAGCCTTCAGCGTATAGTCGCCCGCTACATGGGTGAAGCTGTATTTGCCCGTGGTCGGATCGGTTTTCACCGAACGTCCGGTTTCCATTACCGTAACCGTAGCGCTGGCTGGAAGACTGTCGAGCCCGACACGTCCACTCTCCACCGTTGTTTCTGCCGGCTTCACTTTCTCCTGAAATTCACTCTTTTCAGTGCTTGTAATTTTGTACAGCGGGAATTGTTCTTCCGCTTTTTCCAGCTTGATATTCGACTCAGGTACAATGTCCTTGGTCACTGTCGCAGCTGGAATGCCCAACACACGGAAATCGTCAATGTACCAGCCGTTCTTGTTCACACTGTTATCCGATTTCAAACGGAAGCGAATTTGAATCTCATTGCCGGTGTAGCTATCCAGATTGTAATAAACCGGAGTCCACTTTTTCCCATTCGTATTGTGAGAGAACTTGCCCAGCTCGCTCCACGTGTCGCCATTGTTTTTGGACACTTCCACATAACCGTAATCATAGCCGGCCTCAATTTCAAACCAGTGATTGAAGGTCAGTGTTGCATTGCGTACAGCCTGCAAATTAATTTTTGGAGAAACCAGCGAAAATTCAGCCCCGTTCTCATAATTGCTATCAAGATCGGTTGCCCACACATTCGGTCTGGACACTGCGCTCTCTGGTCCTACTTCCTTCGGAATGCCACGTTCCCACTCATCCTTGGTACCGGAATGAGTCCAGCCATTATCCGAGCTGCCGTCAAAATGATCGCTATACAGCGTATCCGGCACGTCTACTCTCAGAGAAGCCTCATTCGACTTGATTCCTTCATTGCCACTATAATCCTCAGCCGCCACTGCATAATGATAGGTCGCTCCACCGACCGTGATGGTATCTGTGAGTGTCAGTGCTGAGGTTGTACCGATGGAAGTATAATTTTTGCCTGATTGGGTAGAACGATACACCTTGTACTGCTTCACATCTTCATCGGAGGAAGCATTCCAGGCCAGTGTGACGTTGCCCACAGTATCGGCTTCAGCAGTCAAATTGCTCGGCGCAGCAGGTGCAACGGTGTCTGGCTCCTGAATTGACAGATCGTCAATATACCAGCCATCTTTCACAACCGTATTGTCACTCGTAAAGTTGAAGAGGAGGTATACCTTTTGACCCGCGAATGCCCGCAAATCAAGATATTGTGTTTTCCAGCCGTTGCTGGTGCCAGTAAACGATAATACCTGCTCAAACGCATTCTGATTGTTTGTGGTTGCTACGTATACTTTGCCGAAATCAGAATTGTTTTCAAGATCGTACCAATGCTTGAAGCTGACCAGTGCCCCTTTTGAGCTCTCGGTCAGATCAATCGGAGGGGCCATAAAATAACTGTTGGAGTTGGCCTGATATTGGCCTTCGAGATTAGTCGCGATGACCTTTGTACCCGAATTTGCGCTTTTAGGGCCGCTTGTCGGAGTTCCCCATTTCCAAACACTGCCCTGTCCACCGATATTAATACCGGCAATGTCTTTTTCAAAGTCTTGTGTGTAACCTGGTTTTACGCCTTTGGAGATTTTAACCTTGTATACTTCAGTTTCAAATCCGTTATTACCGTAATCATTTACACGAATATAGTATTCCAGACCAGCGCTGTCCACCAAAAAAGTCGGGATGGACGCTTGATATGTACCATCTTTGCTGTCGCCGGAGGTCCGTTCCAACGGAATATATACATAGTTTGACGTACCTGCTGTTTTGGCAAATGCCTCAACGGCTGTCACGCCGACATCATCCGTTACATGAGCAGTCAGAGGTATATCAATACCTTCGAATGCCGCTGCGGGCGGTGTATGCTCGAGAACAGGTGCTTCCAGATCGTCGCCACCCGTTACAACTTTACCAGACACGGAGCCCAGACCTTGCATGACCGAACCGACTGCATCCAGCGCATTAATGACACCATGTCCGTAGCCATTGTTTGGCGAAGTAGGATATGTGCTGTCCGTGCGCGGTGTAGCTGTGTTCATCAAAATTTCCTCAAGCTGATCTACGGTAAGCGAATGATTCGCTTGCAGCAACAGGGCTGCAAGAGCCGCAACATGAGGTCCGGCCATAGAAGTACCGTTATATCCGCCTTTATAGCCGCCACCAGCGACAGATGACCGGATATTAACACCCGGTGCGGAAACTTCGGGCTTCACCTCACCATAGGGTGATGGTCCTAACAAGGAGAAGCTGGCTAGATTATCATTGATATCGGTGGCTCCAGTAGCGAAGGATTCCGGATAGTTCGCCGGATTGGCTACCGAAGCAGGTCCGCCCGGATTGGAAAGAGAGGTATTACCTGCAGAGAATTCAGGGAAGATTTGAGCATCCCGCCATGCCTGAACCACAGGCCGGAACCATTCATCAAGACCCGGTCCGCCTCCCCACGAGTTGTTCACTACGTCTGGAGCAAGCTCGGGATGAAGATTCCCTTGGGCATCTTTTGGCGCAAGCAGCCATTGACCGCCATCCAGTATAATCGCATCCGTCGTTTCCGGATTAAAAATCCGAACCGCAATCCACTTCGCACCAGGTGCAACGCCAACTCGGTTCGTTCCGTTTTCCTCAGAGCCGACCATCGTGCCCATCGTATGTGTACCATGGGAATCGTCTTCCTGATCGACCGGAAGCGTCGCATGACTATGCGGATCGTACCAGCTCAGTTCGGGATTCACGACATTGCCTGCCGCGTCCAGCCCCCGCCATTTGCGATGAAGGGCCGGATGTGTATAATCTACACCTGTATCCAGATTGGCAACCACGATTCCGGTTCCGTCAATTCCCTTTTCCCACACTTGTGGTGCGTTAATATGGGATATGTTCCATTCCACCGTAGATGGGTCTACAGCGTTCTTACCTGCATTGCCAGGCTTAGCCGATGTTTTGCCATCGTCCTTCTCCAGCTCTACAGCCTTCTCTACCGTCGTAGACTTCGCCGCGGCTGCTGTCACTGTTTTAGCTGTTTCAGCCGTTTTGGCATTTGCTCCCTCTGCTTGCTTGTCAACCGTCACCTTTTGCAGATAACGCGTTTCATTCGGCAAGACTTTATCGACCTCAGGCAGCTGCGAAATATGATCCAGCACCTCCTTGGTGCTTGTTACAGCCAATGCATTGACAATAAAAAAGCTTTTATATTCCTTCACTCCGCCGCTCTCTGATTGCTTATCCAAATAATTTTCAAGCCCATATTGGGTTCTTGAAGCCGTTTCACGCAGAGAACTGATCACATGGCTGCGTGCAGCCATTTTGGCAGCGGAAGGTGTTATTTTCTCAAGTGAGGCCTTTTGAAGAGCATTTTTGGAAACCTTGTTGGTGTCTACCTGTTCTTTTAATTTGACCAGATAGGTAACATAGTTATTCTCCTCAAACTGTTTGGTCAGTTTCGGGGATACCTTCGCGGTCGTGACCTTATGCGAGGCGGATTTCAGCTCCAGCTTGGAGCCATCTGGTGTGTTATTCGCCAAAGCGGGTTGAACAAAGGAAAAGGCCATTAGCAAAGATAGTCCGATAGATAGTGGTTTCTTGAATCGTTTAGGTTTAATCAATTACTTCTCCACTCCTTTTACTAGGTTTAATGTTTCTGGAATAACCTGTACAGAGTAAGACCTCATACCTTACACATCAAACACACGGGTTGCGCAACACGATGTGGTTGGCGATCACCTCCTTCATAGAATATAGAGGCACAAAAATATTTGGCTGTTCATAGGTAGCAGTACTTCATAGGTGAGTTTGCAATCCCAATAGAAAAGCGATGAATTCAGTAGAAACCAAGGAGAAAAAGCAGGAGAAATTCGAAGAAAAACATGTTATATCATTACATTTTATATTAAAAATTGATATATAATCATATATTATGGAATAGTATAAAGTTATCAAAACAGATATACAAGTCATTTTTTTGCATTTTTCTTGAAATTCTATGACTTTTATATTCTTTTATGTACGAAAACCCCTTTTTGCGGCTACGTAATAGTGCAATACACGGTTAATAGGTGTATGCAATCTCTGTACGAGCCGCTCAAAGGGATTTTCGGGGGTCTTTCTTAATCCTATCTTTCGCTCTATATCTTGTTCATTGGAAGTCGCTTATAGGATTTTTGCAAAATCCTCACTTAAGTACGGAGTTCACCGCAGCAAGCGCGTCGATCAGACCATATCCGTAACCATTGTTCGGTGAAGTCCGATACTGGCTATCTGTCAGCGGCGTCGCTGTTTTTGAAATAACATCCTCCAGTTGATCCACAGTCAAAGATGGCTTGGCCTGAAGCAGTAATGCCGCTAATCCAGCAGTATGCGGGCCTGCCATAGAAGTACCGTTCCATCCCCCCTCATACACTCCACCCGGTACAGAAGAACGGATGTTCACACCAGGAGCCGAAATTTCAGGCTTCACTTCGCCATAAGGAGAAGGACCGCGCAGCGAGAAGCTGGCCAGCTTGTTGTTTACGTCCGTGGCTCCTGTCGCATAAGCTTCCGGTAGATTCGCCGGATTGGCTACAGACCCAGGTCCGCCCGGATTGGACAATGTTGTGTTGCCAGCGGAGAACTCAGGGAAAATCTGAGCCGCTCTCCACGCCTTGGTGACTGGACGATACCATTCATCCAGGCCAGGTCCACCGCCCCAAGAGTTATTCACCACATCCGGTGCAAGCTCAGGGTGCTTTTTACCGTTTTTATCTACAGGAGCAAGAATCCACTGTCCACCGTCCAGTAAGATGGAGTCGGTGGTATCTGGATTGAATACTCGAACCGCAATCCATTTGGCGCCGGGAGCAACACCGATTTCATTCGTACCGTTGCTGTCCGAGCCAACGCTCGTCCCCATCGTATGTGTACCATGTCCATTTGAATCAGTTGGCAGCGATGCTCCATTAACCGCATCATACCAGCTCAGTTCTGGATTAACGACCTGGCCGGAAGCGTTCAGACCACGCCATTTTCTTTTCAGTGCCGGGTGAGTATATTCAACGCCTGTATCCAGATTGGCGACAACAATGCCTTTGCCGTCAATGCCTTTGGCCCAAACCTGTGGTGCTTTGATTTTAGAAATATTCCACTCGACACGGCTTGGCGTTACCGCATCCTTATACACGGATTCTTCCACCGATTTTTGCGCATTCTCTTCCGTCACAGCCGTATCTACAGCGGCTTGATCTGCAACCGCTTGGTCAGCTGTAGATTCCTCAACTACGGGCTGGGCATCCTTATCTATTTCTACCTTTTGCAGTTCCCGCTTTTCATCCGGTAAAATTTTGTCGATCTCAGGAAGTGTGGCGAGATTATCCATGACCTCTTTGGTGCTGGTTACCGCAAATGCGTTCACGATAAAGTAACTCTTGTATTTTTTGACGTTTCCGTTATTGACTTCCTTCTTTAAGTATTCTTCCACGGATTGTTGCGTTTTTTCTGCTGTATCCATGAGAGAGTTCACAACCGTTGTACGTACAGAAAGCTTAGCAGCAGCGGGTGAAATTTGCTCTGCAGAGGCCTTTTGGAAAGCATGCTTGGCAACTGACTCCGTATCCACCTGATCCTTCAATTTAACCAGATAGGTGACATACTCACTGGCACTGAATTGTTGGTTCAGCTTGGCTGAAACCTTGGCGGAAATGGTTGATCCTCCTGCTGAGGTGGTTGTGCTGGAATCTCCATATACCGGAGAAATTAGAGAAAAAGCAAGAAGAGCGGTAAAACTGACCGACAGCGTCTTTTTGATATTTTTCGACTTAATCAATACTTTCCCTCTCCCTTTACTTGGTTTTTTAATTCTCAAGGACAACCTTCCGGGTAGCTACGTCAAAAGTTCACAAAATAGCCTCTGGTACTCACCTCCTTTAAAAAATATAGATTCCGCTGGGGTGAAATCCATAGGTCATCATCTGAGGTGAATAACCCTTGGTGCAGACCGCAAAGAACGAGCATCGGGTATGAACAGGTGGACAAGTTTGAAAATAGTAAGTGAAAAAAATGAAGAAAAAGGTAGGGTAAGAAACTAGAAGTGATCGAGGAGGTTGATAAGCAAGTATTAAAATACAATTTAAAACAAAAGAATGAAACATATGGTATCTTTTGAATCTAGTATAGTGTCATAAAATCAGATATTCAAGCATTTTTTTGAATTTTATTCCTTTTTTTCTTTAAGAAGAGAAAAATCTCTTCCATTTTCGAAGCAAATGCAAGTCTTCATTGTGCACTTGGTTTCGGAGATTAGAAGAGATTTTTCGGCATTCAGCAACAAATTTAAAAGAGTGTTATCTGCCGCTATTTACTGGTAAGGGAACCGAAATGGCTCCGTCTGGAAAGGAAGATTTGGTTTGCTGCGATCTGCGGCACAGACTCGTACATTCTCGGAAAGCCATTTGCCTGCATCCACAGCAATGATCCTGATTCACCAGCGCAAGGGCAGCCGTAAGGGCCTCTCCTGTATGTTCGAAAAAATGCTTTTGTCCAATCATGTCGTAGCATCCGGTTTTCTGTAGTAATGCCAGCGGTTGAGGCTGGAGTCCGGAAACAAGCACCGTCCCGCCAGACTTCCGGTATTTCTGAATTAATGCGGTAAAGTTACCTTCTCCCGTCATATCCATAAAAGGGACCTTTCCCATACGCAACAACAAAATCCCTTGTAGGTGGTCAGTCTGACCTCCCACACCTGAGTTTTCCAATACCGAAGCTGCACCGAAAAATAGAGGGCCTTCCACATTGTAAATAGCCACCTGTGGACAATCATGCTGATCTGTGACCATATGCGCGCCTACTTTTTCATGTTTTACAGAAGGATCAGGAAGTACCTTGTCTACTGAAAGTGTATTGCTCATACGTTTAACAAACAATACAACCGCCAGAATTAAACCCACCTCCACAGCCGTTGTCAGCGTCGTAAATACCGTCAGCAAAAAGGTGACAACCAGCACAATAGAATCCGCTGTCCGCGTTTTGAGAATGTGCGCAAAATGCTTGCGCTCACTCATATTCCACGCTACTACCATCAGCACCGGAGCCATACTGGCCAACGGAATATTAGATGCATAAGGTGCAAAAAGCACCAGAATGAGGAGCACCACGAACCCATGTACGATGCCTGACATAGGAGAAACAGCACCGTTACGGATATTTGTGGCGGTGCGGGCAATTGCACCTGTCGCAGGAATACCTCCGAACAGCGGTGTCAGCAAATTAGCAATCCCTTGTCCAACCAGTTCACGATTGCTGTTATGCCTGGCTCCCGTCATACCGTCAGCTACCACCGCTGAAAGCAGAGATTCAATAGCTCCCAGCATTGCAATAACAAGTGCTGGCGGCAAGAGTTTCACGATCAAATCCCACGTCATCACAGGAATATGTAGCTCAGGTAAAGATGCTGGAATTGCGCCATACGCAGATCCAATGGTAGCCACCTGCCCTGGAAAAAGTAAAGCTGCCACCAGCGTTGACAAGAGTAGGCCAACCAGTGAGCCGGGTATCTTGGGCCATTTTTTAGGCACCAAAATAAGCGCGGCAAGACAGATACAAGCCGTCAGGATACTATATACATTCAGTGAAGGCAGTCGATGGATGAGCTCTGCCATGGAAGGCAGAAAAGTTTCATGTCGCTCTACCCCGCGCAAGCCGAGAAAGTTAGCAATCTGACCGCTGAATATTGTCACGGCAATTCCGGCCGTAAAGCCAATTGTTACTGGCTTGGGAATAAACTTAATCAGTGCCCCCAGCCTTAGCACACCCATTAAAATGAGCATAATGCCCGCCATAAAACCGGCTATGAGTAGGTTCTCATAACCGTATTGCATGACAATAGCCAGCAAAATCGGAATAAATGCACCAGTAGGTCCTCCGATCTGGAATTTGGACCCTCCCAGCAGCGAAACCAAAATCCCCGCAACAATGGTCGTATACAGCCCATATTCCGGCTTTACTCCTGATGCAATGGCAAACGCCATACCGAGCGGAATCGCCACAATTGCTACAATACTTCCGGAAATTAGATCCTTTCGCAAAGCCCCTGCGTTATAGCCTTCGAACCTTCCTATCCACTTCATTCCTATAACCCTTCTTTTCTGTAATAGCATTACTTCTCGTTACGTATACCTTCCAGCAACGAGATAGCTTCGACCAAATGATTGTCAAAAATCCGCCGCGCCACCGCAAGCAGCTCCGTCAAAAGCGGATCACGTAGTGAATATACAACCGATGTACCTTCCTTGAAGCTGTTCACCAAATTTTTGGCCCGTAAAACGGCCAATTGCTGCGATACGGCAGAACCTTCGGAACCGAGCGCAGTCTGCAGCTCGTTCACATTCCGTTCCCCTTCACTCAGCACCTCCAAAATGCGGATGCGCAGAGGGTGAGCCAATGCTTTGAAAAAGTCGGCCTTAAATTTCTGGAGATCTCCTTCCATGCCTGCTCCGTCCCCCTCACAGAATTGTCCTATAAACGATCAACAATATCTGAATATTTGAATATTCAGTACAATAACAGCTTTAGGCCAATTGAACTATGATGTTACTCACACTTCACCATGAGTAAAGTCACATTCTCCCACACTTCTATCTTTCAGGGGTTGACAGCTTCCACAGGTTTCCATTAACATAGCAATTAACTTTAAGAAAAGGGGGCCGACAGACATGACCGAGCTTTATATGATAACGACAGACAGGCAGCATGATACAACCACATATTTGTGTTTTCGTCTCATCGGCCCCGTTCGGGCGACATGATGGGTGATATCACGCTGTCTGACGGCGTGATTAGCCAGGCTTTTTTATTTTTTTATGCTATTGGAAGAACAGGTTATTTTACGTATTTATGAGTTGATCATAAAATGTAATGACACTTTCGGTGCAGGAAGCCGTAGACGACAAGTCTGCGGTTTTTTTTGTTTTTTAAATCTTTTTATGCAAGTATTTATGAATTTACATGAAGAAGGGAACTACCCATTTATATGAATATACAACATACAACCAACTCGTCCTTGCATGAAGGACCATACAGCCATCTGATGAAGCTTCCGGCAGGTGATCTAACCGTATATGCTTCTCAGCAACTTTTCTCCTCACTGGATTACAAGGTGTTCGAGATGGCTAATAACAATTTACAAATTCCTGGTATCCGCTATATGGGATACACACCAGATGTACATGTAGGCGTCGGAACCTGCATCGGTACGACTGCTGTATGGGGAATGGAGGACGGCTATGTATCTCCCTCCATCGTCGGCAGCGATATTGGCTGTGGCATGCGCGTACACCTGACCAATCTGCACAAGGATGCTTTGAAGGAAACCAAGCTGCGCCGTAAGCTGGTCAAAACCATCGACAAATACTTGCCCATGGAAGTCCACCAGCGCGGGCATTATTCGGATATCCGACTGGAGCATATTGTACGCAAGGGTCTGCACGGCTTACCCAACAAATATATTCCGGACAGCTACACTCCTAAGAAATCCACCTCACTCACCCATGTAGAGCACAGTAAGTTCTCCTTTGACGAGGAGGTGCTGAATCTTGTCGAAGACCGTACATGGCATCGGGCTCACCGACAGCTCGGCACACTGGGTGGAGGCAATCATTTCGTCGAAATTCAGGCGATTGAAATCGCTGAGGAAAACCGCGAAACAGCTGAAGCATGGGGTATGTTCGACGGTCAGGTGGCTGTGATGATTCATTCTGGATCGCGGGCTTGGGGTGGAGCAGTCAGCCAGGCCAGTTCATCTGCTATTGCCAAGACGATGAGCCGTCTCGGACTCGGCACCTCTGACCCGAGACTGGTATTCGCACCGCTGGACCATCCCGAGGCTGCACATTATGTCGATATGATGTATTCGGCGCTGAATTATGCCGTGGTAAACCGACATCTCATCGCATACTCGGTGCGTGAAGCCTTCCGCGATGTCTTTGGTACAAAGTGCGAGTTGCGTACTTTGTATGATCTAATGCACAATTATGCTTGGGAGGAATCCCATCCGGATCACGGCAGCGTGTTTGTGCATCGTAAAGGTGCTACGCGTGCTCTTCCAGCAGGACACCCTGACAATCCGCGGCCTTATCAGGCGACAGGGCATCCGGCCCTGATCCCCGGCTCTATGGGGACAGCCTCTTATATTATGGTAGGTTTACCGGGCGGTCAGGATAACTTCCACTCCATTTGTCATGGAGCAGGCCGTATTCGTTCGCGTTCTGCGACCAAACGACTCGTCAGTGTGGACGATTTTGCAGGGGCCCTGGGTGTAGGGACAGACGACGAAATTGTGGTCAATCAGGCATCACTGGAAAGCATTATCGACGAATCTCCGCAAGCCTACAAAAATGTAGATGATATTATCGAAAGTGTCACCGGGGCAGGACTCGCAGCAGTTGTAGCCAAATGCAAGCCGCTAGCCGCCCTGAAAGGAGCCAAATAATTTGAGTATAGACATCCCAGCTATTTACGAATTTGATGAACGTACAGATGGGCGCATTACCGGTTATGCCGCTTATGCCCGTCTGATCGACGGTATCAGTGAAGCACTCTATAACCGCTACGGCGTAAAATACGTGCTGTATGCCAGCGATGATCCCAATATTGAGTATTGGGATTTACTGGAGGAGGACATTCGTGCAGGCAGTCCCGATCTGGAGCATGTAGCACGGGTCTTCGATCGTCTGGAGGAACGCACCATCCAGTATGACGATGACGGGCCGACTCCTGAATATGGCGTGCATCTGTCGATGCGTAATAATGTATTCGCCTATCCCAAGTGGGGCATCGCGCTGGCGCGAGTTCCCTTTTTCCGTGAGAATGGCGTGTACAATGAAGATTACGTATTTGCGATAGGCGACCAAGAGCTGCAAGGCTTCCTCGCGGGAGTACGCGGTCGTGAACGTAAGCAGAATATGAAGCGTGTCACCGTTTTTACCGACACAAGCCGTGGACTTTCTCGGCAGGCAGAGCCGATAACCCGCGCAATTACGCGGGATGACGTGATTTTGAAAGCGGAAATAAAACGGGATATTTTCCGATCACTCGATCAGTTTTTTGAAGCGGATCGTACCTTCTATCAGACTTATAACATTCCTTACAAGCGTGGTATTCTGCTATACGGCCATCCGGGCAACGGTAAAACAACACTTGTAAAATCAATTGCCAGCAGTGTACCGGGTCCGGCAGCCTACTGGCAAATTACGGAGTATACAACCAGTGAATCGGTCAAAGAGGTGTTCGAGGCGGCTACTCGCCTGGCTCCGATGGTACTGGTTATTGAGGACATTGATTCCATGCCTCAGGAGGTGCGTTCTTTTTTCCTGAATACCCTCGACGGTGCTACATCCAAGGAGGGCATCTTCCTGATCGGAACGACCAATTATCCCGAAAAAATCGACCCAGGTCTGATGAACCGGGCAGGGCGTTTCGACCGGGCTTATGAAATCAGTTTGCCTGACGAAGCGCTGCGATTGGCGTATCTCAAGCTGCGCAACTTCCTTGTTTTTGCAGGGGAAACAGGTACACAGAAGGCGGCAGCCATGACTGACGGGTTTTCGCTGGCACAGCTCGGAGAACTGTATGTCAGCACTGCGCTGGAGTGGCATGAGCAGGGAAAAGCCGATATTGAACTGATTATCAAAGGTATGCGAGGCGAGCTCGATAAGAGCCGTAAGCAGGACTGGTTAAAAAATGTGGCCGAAGGACGAGTCGGGTTCTTCTGAGTTATCCTTTCATTGCCTTATCAAGAAATTTATGTTACGTTCATAAATAATAAAGTATCGAAAGGGTGACCTTAAGCCAATGATCTACTAATCCTATTCCACCAAAGAAAAAAATCGTAATCTTACGAATTTTCTGGATAGGATTAGTGTAGGCTTTGGGTATTCACGATAAGAGCATTGCTTCTTTGACGGGAGCAGTGTATCTTCTTGTTCGCACGTCTACCTCCTATCCAGAAACCAATGGATAAGGAGGTTTTTTGCATGAAAAGAATACTTGGAATTCTAATGATTAATATCTTCATCGTTATGGTGGGCGTTGGTTTAATTACCCCCATCCTGCCAGAACTGATCATTGAGTTTGGAGCCAGTGGACGGGCTATCGGTTTATTGGTAGCAGCCTATGGCATGACACAATTCCTGCTCTCTCCCCTGACTGGACAGCTGTCTGATCGATATGGGAGAAAGGCATTCATCGTCGTAGGTGTCATTGTTTTTGCTGTGGCTAAATTTATCTTTGCTATTGGAGATGAGCTGTGGATGCTGTATACCTCAAGAATTCTGGAAGGAATGGCAGCAGCCCTGATTGTTCCACCCATGATGGCATATGTAGCGGATATTACAACAACCGAAGAACGCGCCAAAGGAAATAGCCTGCTAGCCGCAGCCATGTCATTCGGATTTGTTATTGGACCTGGACTGGGTGGTTTTCTTGCAGGATATGGAACGAGAGTGCCGCTTTACGCAGCGACAGGTGCTGCTATGGTTGCTGTTATTTTTTCAGTGTTTTGTTTGCCTGAAAGTTTATCGAAAGAGCAAATGAAAGCAGCGCGGGCAAGAATGATTCAGAAGGAATCTATTTACAAACAATACGCGAGATCGTTGAAGTCAAAATATACGATGCTCTTTGTACTTGTCTTGGTGATGACCTTTGGACTCGCTAATTTTGAATCTGTTCTTGGTTTATATGTAACGAACCGCTTCCAATTCTCACCTCAAAATATTGCTGTCATTCTGACCGCAGGTGCTGTGATCGGAGTCGGTATGCAAGCATTAGTTGTTGCTAAAATAATCAATAAGTTTGGTGAACAAAGGGTGATCAAAGGATCGCTTCTTTTCACCTCAGTTGCTTATATTTTATTTCTCTTAGCCAAAGATTTTTGGAGTATCTTCCTTGTCACTTCCCTTATTTTCTTTGCCACAGCTATGCTTCGTCCAGCTCTTAATACACAATTATCGAAGATGGCCGGGAATGAGCAAGGATATGTAGCGGGTATGAATAATGCCTATATGAGTGTCGGGAATATTTTAGGCCCTACTCTAGCGGGATTTTTATTTGATGCAAATCTGTTCGCTCCATTCATAGCAGGCTGTTGTATTCTGTTGATTACTTTTTTGCTTACATTAAAATTGAAATAAAAGAGGACAACTGATGAGCAAAAGGCAGCTACGGGTGCGAGGCTTATTTTTCAATGCCCGGCTGTAGCTGCCTTTTTATTCAGTCTAAACGCTTATTTTAATAAATACTGTAATTCCCTTTATTCCGATTCCCCGCTCAGACGATTCAAAAACTGAATAGCCCGTGGACTGGTGGGCTGCTCCAGAACCTCATGCGGCGTACCCTGCTCAACGATTACACCCTGATCCATCAAAATCACATGGTCCGCGACCTCAGCTGCAAATTTCATTTCGTGGGTGACAATGACCATGGTCATCCCTTCGGCAGCCAGTTGCTTCATGACCTTAAGCACCTCGCCTACCAACTCGGGATCAAGCGCAGAGGTCGGCTCGTCGAACAATAGTACCTCAGGTTCGACCGCCATTGCCCGGGCAATACCGACCCGTTGCTGCTGTCCTCCCGATAACTGATGCGGATAAGATTCCGCTTTATCAGCCAACCCCACTTTTTTAAGCAACTCCAATGCACGTTTGCGCGCCTCATCCTTGCTCTTTTTCTGAACCGTGACTTGGCCCTCCATCACATTTTGTACTGCTGTCATATGCGGGAAGAGATTGTAGGCTTGAAATACCATCCCTGTCCGCTTGCGCAGCGCCAAAATGTTTTCTTGCCGGAGCTTCGTTCCTTTCGCAAAATTCAGTACAATATCCCCTACTTGGATCTCTCCTTGGTCAGGAATTTCCAGCAAATTCAAGCAGCGTAAAAGCGTTGTTTTACCAGAACCTGAAGGACCGATGATAACAAGCACTTTCCCCTTACCCAACGTCACGTCAACACCCTTAAGCACTTCCAGCGAGCCGAACGATTTGTGTATATTCCGAATTTGGATCACCGGTACAATCTCCTTTATCTGACGGAAAAACGGCCTAGTCGCTTCTCCAGGTAATTTTGCAGCACAGTCAAAATGGTGCTAAACAGTAGGTAAATAATCCCCGCCTCGGTATACACCAATAGCGGTTCGTATGTGGTAGCTACAATCTGGTTAGCCGTTCTGAACATTTCCACATAAGTGATGGTCGCAGCCAGTGAGGTATCCTTCACTAAGCTGATGAATGAATTAGCCAACGGAGGTACGGACACACGGGATGCTTGCGGAAGCACGATACGCCGCAATACTTGCCAGCGCGTCATACCCAGAGAGTATCCCGCCTCCCATTGGCCTTCCTGAATGGATATGATAGCCGCACGCATAATTTCAGAGCTATAAGCCCCTACGCTGAGGGTAAAGCCGATCACTGAAGCAATAAACGGGTCCAGTGTAATACCCACGGAAGGTAAACCATAGAAAATAATATACAATTGCACCAGCAAAGGAGTTCCTCGAATCACCCATACATAGAAGCCGAAAATCAGCTTGAGTATTCTCCATTTGGACAGCCGGGCCAACGCTGTAATCAGCGCCAGCACGAGTCCCAGAGCAAAGGAGATAAGCGTGAGCGGAATCGTAAAAGAAACCCCTGCTTTTAGCAGAGGCAATAATGAATCGATAATGATTTGTATTTGACGATCATCCATTGTACAGACATCCTTTGAAAAGATAGGTTTGAGAAGATTCAGTTCGACTTGGCGAACGTTTGGTCTTCATTTATTATTTGGATACGTCAGCTCCAAAATATTTCTCGGAAATTTTCAGGTACGTACCATCAGCCTTCATATCAGCCAGCGCTTTGTTTACTTCCTTGATCAAATCTTCGCTGCCTTTATTGAATACAGCTGCGCTGTGTGAAGCATCTGGAGATTCGTCCACCTTTTTGATGGGTGCGTCAGGCTTTTGCTTTTTCAGATCGAGATAGGATAATCCATCATTGACGGTCGCATCCACCCGTTTGGAAGTGAGGAGGTCGATGGCTTGGTTGAATCCCTCTGTTGCCACAATTTCCGCACCGTTGCTTTTCGCGATTTGAGTCAGGTTACTGGTCAGGGACTGCCCAGCCTTTTTTCCTTTTAGATCAGCAAATTTCTGGATGTCTGTATTGTCTTCGCTTACGATCAGAACTGCCTTGGAGACAATGTACGGATCGGAAAAATCATATTTTTGCTTACGCTCATCTGTAATGGATACTTCATTAAAAACCGTGTCAAACCGCTTGGAGTTCAACCCTGCGAATATGCCATCCCATTGCGTCTCGATAAACTCCGGTTGCACCCCCAGGCGTTTACTCACTTCAGTCGCAATATCGACATCGAAGCCTGTCAGCTTACCAGCAGCATCATGGTAGGTAAACGGAGCATAGGTACCTTCCGTGCCAATTCTTAGCTTGCCGCTTGCTTTTACAGATTCAAGAGTAGCTGTAGCAGTAGTATCTGCTTTTCCATTATTAGATCCGTTATCTCCGGTAGATGCATTATTGGTACTGGCGCCTTTATCGTTGTTACCGCAGGCCGAAACCAGCAATGCCATCACGATGAGTACAATCGGCAAAAAACTAAATTTTTTCATGGTATCCACACTCTTTCCCTTTTTCTTGATAACCTAGCACGCGGCTGGTCATTGAATAGTACATCATTCATTTTCACGCGTCAATGCTTTTATCCAATAATCCCTATGCAAAAGGTAAGTTATATATCTTTGCAGCCTAAAGTTATTCTAGGTTGACTCTTTCATTGGCAGGCTATTCATTACAACTCCCCTCACAGCAACTTTTTTTCTGTACCCTTACGTTAGAGATTTCGTATAATAGGTTTTAATATGCAGTTAAATATTTACCGGAGTGTGATCATGGATACCCAAAATTCAACCTTATCCTCTACATCACCTGAAGGAAGTCACTCGGCCTGGGCTACCTTCACTTCACCTTTAAAACAATCCAAAGCGTTCACCTTGTTGT
The DNA here is from genome assembly GCF_037975315.1 of Paenibacillus sp. FSL P2-0322. Classification (NCBI taxonomy): domain Bacteria; kingdom Bacillati; phylum Bacillota; class Bacilli; order Caryophanales; family Paenibacillaceae; genus Paenibacillus; species Paenibacillus sp. FSL P2-0322. The sequence goes on from NZ_CP150243.1 coordinate 4,449,358, forward strand.
GGCTTGGACATTGGATCGCAATGTTGGGGAGCTCAGTCACCACAGTCATTTTGCCACTGGTTATCTATTCCCTAACAGGCTCGACTACTATCATGGGACTGGCGATGACTGTTTATATGCTGCCTAACGTACTTATTCTGCCTTTCGCAGGAATGATCGTGGACAGAATTGACCGAATTCGTCTCCTTCTGTTTACGAATATCGCCCGGTTTGGACTGATGTTCATTGCGGCAGTGCTGATGTTTACAGGCGGGATGAAATTGCCGGTTCTATTCGTTGGCCTAGCGTTGTACGGATTGATGGACGGTATCTTTAATCCTGCTTATTCTGCCTTACGCGCACAGGTGTTCACACCGGACATACGTAATGCAGCTAACGCGCTTAGTCAGATCAGTATACAAGCCGTCCGTCTACTTGGCCCTCCGTTAGGAGGCTTCATTGTATCTTTTTCCTCACCGGGTGTCGGCTTTGGACTGGATTCCATCGCTTATCTGATATCTTTTGCCTGTTTTTGGATGCTGAGCGCTCATTTGGCCTCCATCATCGGCAAAGGTCAGGTAGATCCAGAACAGCAAGATCAGGGTGGACAGCATTTTCTCAAGGATTTTATCGCAGGCTTTATCATTCTCAAAAGCCACCCCTGGCTATGGATTACGATTCTTGCCTTTTCCTTCATTAATATTTGTTATTCAGGCATTATCGCTGTACTCATTCCGTGGCTGTTCAAGGTTCATCATGGCTACAATCCAGTCGTATACGGCATTGCGATGGCAAGTAGCGGCATTGGCGCCATGCTGGGGGCCTTTGTGTATGGATCACGCAAACATTGGAAGCATCGCGGTCTGCTCGCATACTTAGGAGCTTTTGTCAGCGGCCTTGCTTTACTACTGTTGTCTGTAGTCACTTGGATGCCAGGACTGATTATGAGCATGATGCTCGAAGGATTTGGCATTATGATATTTGCGATTATCTGGGAGACAAGCCTTCAGGAATTAGTCCCAGCCGAGTCTTTTGGACGTGTAGCTAGTCTGGATCTAATGTTTTCCTTTGCCCTGCTCCCTGTCGGCTATCTGGCCGTAGGTGCTGTAGCGGATAAGCTTGGTGGTATGTTCACAATTGGCATGTTTGCAACCATCGGCATGTGTATCGTGCTCGGCGTTCTAAGTGTTCCTCATATCAGGCGTTTTCAATAGGAAAAATTCGTCACTTTTCCTCAAAAAAAGCTGCTCCCACAGGTTCTTTTTCGAACCTTGCGGAAGCAGCTTCTTTCCATTTTTAGCCTTGTGCCCATAGGGGCTAGTCTATTCAATAATTCGTAAAGTTACCCTCTACTCCGTCCAACGGAACGGAAGATCAAGCTTACAATCACGACCAGCACAATCGCACCAATTAATGCAGGAACGATGTAGAACGATCCGATTTCAGGACCCCAGTTTCCCAGAATCAAGCTACCCAACCATGCGCCGATAAAACCAGCGATGATGTTACCTATCACGCCACCCGGAACATCACGACCTGCAATAATTCCTGCCAACCAACCAATAATACCACCAACAATCAATGCCCATAACCAACTCATTTTGCGTCACCTCGTTTAAGTTTTTATCGTTGTGTTCTATTATTAACCACTCGAACTCCTTTTGAACACACAAAAGACGATTGGTTAATATTACCACAGAACAAAACACTGATTTAGGGACTTGATACCATCTTACGTGCCTCTACGACTATTTATACCCCTTGTGTGAAAAGTGTGTCTCATATGCGTTTATCCTTGTATTCCTGCTTTTTTTGTGCCATCCTCACATTATGGCTTCATTAATGTCACTTCATGCATAAGTTACAAAAATAACAGATTTTAAGGAGTGACCCCAACTGGAGTGTCGAGTAGGATGTGCCGCGTGCTGTATTGCCATTACGATTTCTTCCCCTATTCCCGGCATGCCAGATGGAAAACCAGCTGGTGTTCCTTGCCCTCAGCTCACTTCCGATTACCGTTGCCGATTGTTTGGCAAACCTGAGCGCCCAGTTGTATGCAGTGGATTCCATGCTGATGAGGATACGTGTGGAAGCACTAATGAAAGAGCATTTGAACTGCTGAGAAAGCTGGAGGAGTCAACTTTACCGGGTAAAACTTAAGGAGAAGTTCATTCTATATGAAGGAGAATTTTAATTATGAATGTTATTGAAAAAAGAATTGCCGAATTAAAGCAATATCGGCCCGATCTTACCGCCCCGAAGGATATCGATTTATTCTGGGCCAAAACATTGGAAGAAGTACACACCAAACCTGTACGTGCGTTCAAAGCTCCCGTAGAAACACCATATCCTCATATCCTTGCCTACCGGGTTACTTTTGAGGGTGTCGATGATACGCCTCTGCATGCCTGGTATGTACGCCCCCGATTTGCCGGAGATCAAAAGCTGCCGTGTATCGTTCTGTTTCATGGCTATACAGGCGGAAAAGGCTATCCTGAAGATTATTCCTCTTGGCTCATGCTTGGCTTTGCTGTATTGGCAGTAGATGTACGTGGTCAGGCAGGAGAAACGGGAGACCGTCTGGGTGATCCTCACGGTACGGTTAAAGGCTGGGTAACGAAAGGAATATTGGACAAGGATACCTGCTACTACAAAACGATTACAACTGATGCCCTTAGAGCCGTAGATTGGGTAGCGGAGCAGTCGGATGTCGATTCGGCTAAAATCGCAATCAGTGGCGCCAGCCAGGGCGGCGGACTTTCATTAATGGTGGCTGCGCTCAGCGATAAAGCTGCTATTACGGTAGCGGATATCCCCAATATGTGTCATATGGATTTTGGTATGATGAATTCTACCAGTTCACTGACGGAAGCAGCTGAATTCGTCAACCGATTTCCGGAGCATTTGGAGCAGGTACTACATACATTAAGTTATTTTGACGTGATGAATCTTGCTCATCGCATTCGTACCCCGATCATGGTATCGGTAGGGTTCAAGGATACTGTGTGTATGCCAGAGACGATTTTCGCCGCTTATAACCGTATTGAATCACCGAAAACGATTGAAATTTATCCGTTTACCGGACATTGGGTTGAAGGCTTTCAAAGACGCAAAACGGCAGAATTTTTAGTTCAGCATTTTTCATAATTCCTCCGGTGCACAAAAAAAGAACACCACGCATCAAACTGCGTAATGTTCTTTTCTACTGCATCGGGGTCAGTCCCGCTTACGCTAGACAAACTCTTCGGCACTTCACACGAAAAAATCTTCTAAGATTACGATGCAGCTCGCTGTTCTGCTGCCGAATCCCCTGTCCATTTTCGCACCCAAACAAAATCCATAATCATCAGACCAAACGGGATGAAGGAGGCAAACATAATAAAAAGAGGCCGCCGTATAGACCAGTGCAGTGCTGTTTTTCCATAGATTAAAGCAACGAGGAGCAACAAAAAGCTCACCCGGTATATGTTACCAATCACCATAACCGCCTGGGTCATGCCCGCAGCTTGCAGCGGCTGGTGGGTGAATAGTATCGCCAAATAAGCTAAAGCTTGAAGCCAAAGCATGAGTCGGACACGCCCCAAAGGTGTTCTTAACACAAATTCAATCCCCTCTCCATAAGCAAGGATGTTCTCTCATCCTTTACACATCCTTTATTATAACGAAAAGGTCCCCAAACTCCAACCTATCCATTTTTGAGTTTTGACCTAATGAGTTGTGTCTGATACAGTTGTGTAAGAGGTGATTGCAAAATGCTTAAACTGGGTATACTGGACCAGTCTCATATTCCTGAAGGCGGTAATGCTCAGGATGCATTATCCAATACAACAGATTTAGCGCGTGAAGCTGATCAACTGGGATATAGCCGTTATTGGGTATCCGAACATCATGCGTCCAAAACACTAGCGCACTCCAGCCCTGAGGTGCTGATTGCGCATTTGGCTGCTCACACATCACGCATTCGTGTAGGTTCAGGCGGTATTATGCTGCCACACTACAGCGCGTATAAAGTCGCCGAAAACTTCCGCTTGCTGGAGGCACTCCATCCAGGACGCATCGACCTGGGAATAGGGCGTGCTCCCGGTGGTTTACCGCTGGCTACTCGTGCTCTGCAGGAAGGCAAGTACCAATCTGTCGAACAATATCCACAGCAGATTCTCGATTTAATCGACTACTTCCATGATTCGGTGCCTGACAATCATCGATTTGCCGGTCTTCATGCCTCCCCGATGATATCGACCGTCCCTGAATTATGGTTGCTCGGCTCCAGTGGAGAAAGCGCTAGATTGGCTGCGATGATGGGTGCCTCCTATGCCTTTGCCCAATTTTTTGGGACTCCAGGTGGTGTAGAAGCTACCGCACGTTACCACGAGCAATTCCAGCCTTCGATCCTGGGTGATAAGCCCCATTCCATGGCGGCAGTTACGATGGCCTGCGCGGAAACCGAAGAGGAAGCTGAGCAGCTGGCGTCCAGTGCTAGTTTGTATTTCCTTTTGCTCATGCAAGGTAAAGAAATGAGTTCTCTTCCGTCAGTGAAAACAGCAATGTCCTATCCGTACACGGAGTTGGATCGTGAGCGGCTGCGTCAATCCGCAGCATGGCGTGTTGTTGGTACCCCTGAACAGTGTAAGGAACAGCTGCTAAGACTGGCTGAGCAGTATCGTACCGATGAGTTGCTGATCGTTTCATCCATACATGACTTTGATAAACGTGTTCAGTCCTACCGTCTGCTGGCCAAAGCTTTTGATTTGGTATAGACACAGTTGAACGGAGGCTGAGCTTCAGAAACATAAAAACCCCCGCCTGCCTATAATGGCAACAGCGGGGGTTTGTCGTATGAGAGGGGTTCATTGGAACCACCCACTCTGCACTATGGAAGTAATTCAAGCACCACAAAAGTCGAACATCATCTGGTACTTTGGTAGTATATATACCGAAACTAAAGTGTTAGTCGTTACCTTCTAAAGTTCCAGTCCTCATATACCAAAGGCGCATATTCTATACTCCAAACCTGGGAAATCTTCCACCCAAAAGTCCCATATCTTTACTCGTTCCGATAAAGTTAGTAACGATTAAATTCTAAGGCTCTATCCCCCAAACCAGCTTACCCTGCTGATATACAGTGCCATGGTCCCAGTCTGCGAATGCTGTTTGGGTAGCACCATAGGAGTAATCGTTGGTCTCATCAAAATTGCTCCAATTTGCAGCATGAATCCGGGGTTGAATTTCTCCGCTTTCCCCTCCGGGCTGAATCGTTCCCGCTCCATCTGTGAAAGAGATCACCATATATTTATCAGCCTTAGCCTTTGGATTCGGCAATGTTACAAATGTTGCTTTTACCTTTTCATTGCCAATCCTGGCCCAGTCTACAAAAAACTGCTGAGCTTGTTTGCTTTCATCTGTGTAATAGTAGCGAATTTTTAGATCACTCAACTTCACAGCTGTTTTCCCTGTATTTTTGATATTAAATTCAGGACGGATTGCGTTATCCTTGGCGTTCGTGTCACCGGTGCGATACTGAAGCACAATCCCTTGATCGTTACTGCCTGGTGTACTTCCTCCGTTACCGTTATCGCCGCCGTTGTTGCCACCACCGTTATTACCGCCAGTGTTGCCGCCATCTCCGCCGTTATTCCCACCGTTGTTTCCGCCTCCACCATTGTTGCTGGAGCCTTCCAGAATCGCCTGTTTTACGAATTTGCCGGAAGCGGACAATTGTGAATCAGGCCATCCGCCCTTACGGTCAGCACCAGGCAACAGCGCAGCAGAGGTCTCATTTTTATCTGCCAGCGACCAGTTAGCCCAACTGATTCCACGGCTTGCCAGAAAATCAGTCCATACTTTGGATTCATTCAGGAACGGACCACCGTTACCCGAAGCATCGCTTGTACCCCACTCGGTAGCAAATATGCCCACGCCTTTGTTCAGCGCATAATCGACCCGATCGCGCAAGTACTGTCCATGCGTACCCGCATAGAAATGTACGGTATACATTGTATTCTTGTCTGGAAGTGGATGGTCTGCTGCATCATGTACATCCTGACTCCATGTGCCTGTTCCTACAATAATAATATTGTCCGGGTCCTTAGCACGAATAACCTGAGATACCTCAGACGCATAAGGTCGGATTTGATTGTTCCAGTTCACATTCCCATTCGGCTCATTGGCAAGCTCATAGATAACGTTAGGCAAATGGCCGTACTGAGTCGAAAATTCATTAAAGAAAGCTTTGGCTTCATTTTTATGAATGTTCGGATCGCCATCTGAGAGAATGTGCCAGTCAATAATGACGTACAAGCCCAGTTTCTGTGCTGCCTCAATCGCTTCCTTCACTTTATTTTTCAAAGAAGGATTGGCGATATAACCATCTTCTTCAGTGTACAGTGCAACCCGGAATACGGAAATGCCCCAATCGTCCCGTAGCCATTTCATAGAGTCCTGATTTACCAGATCCCCAAACCATTGGACGCCGTGAGAGCTAATACCTTTGAGTTGTACAGGTTTACCGTTTTTATCCACAAGTTTGCCATTCTTTACTGAAAGTTGTCCGTAACGTTCCACAGGGGTCGTCCCAGCAGCCTCTGCTGTTTGCGTATTCCAGTTGAATCCGTTCGTTAACGTTAACAATAATACTGCTGTTAGCATCACTGCTACTCTTTTTGCGATCCTTGGCAGGATCCATTGCCCATTCATCATTTACACATTCCTTCCTTTTTAAAAAGTAGATGAGACTTATCAGTACGTTGTTCTCCGCTCTTTCGTCCCCTCCTTCATACAGCAAGAGGATCAGGTCCAAACATAGACGTCACTTACCTGTATATGGATGATACTACTATTATAGTTAGTTTCATGTTACATTTCGACTTTATGATAGAAAATGAACAGGAAGTCACGGTTTTGGGATGAGTTCTGCTTAGTTGGCTACTATGGAGTACTAAAGGGACAAAAGACTCATTTGCCAATTGCAAAATTTGGAGAATTTTAGTTGTTTAATAAAAAAAGACTGCTTCCCGATGCTTTAGCTCGGTATAGCAGTCTTATAGATGATCTTATATGTGATCGAATAATGTTACAAATATCGTCTTAACGTATGATCTCCCTATTACCCCTGAGCGGTTGCTTGAGGCTCTTTGGTCGTCTGATCTTCCTTCATATCGCCGCCATCCGTCGCTTGATCTGTCAGTACAGTCTCAGATGAGTTACCTATTACCTTGTCTATAAGTTGCAGCCAAGGTTCTTCACTACCTCCACAGCTCTCAATATCACCGAGCAGGGACTCTAGCGTGGTTCCTTCTTCTGGCAAATCAATAACTAAACTGTCTTCGTCAACTTGGATGGTGCAGCAGGTTTTCATTGTAAATCCCTCGCTTAATTCATATTTGAGCATGCAGTAAGCTAGCTCAGATGGGATGAACTCCCATGGATTCCGGGATAAGCCCTTTGAATCCGTCTGAAATTATAAACCTAATGCACATCAATTGCAATGAACAAACCTTGAATTTTTAAGAATTAGCGAGTGTTACAGAATGGATATCTAAATGAAGTGTTCGCGACAGTAATTTTGGATATATAGAGAATCATTTCAAACACTCAGCGAGCTCCGTAAATATCACCCCAAGCGCATAAGCCCCCGCATCTGGATAACCGAGGCTTCTCTCTCCGACCGTTCCGGCACGACCCATGCGCGCCACGATGTCTTCCGTCTTTTTGGCCCCTGATACAGCGGCTTGAGCACCACTTACAAAGGCTGCCTTCACATCAAAATCTAATTTTACGCTCTCCAACCAGCTATCCGCACATGGCACTAATGCATCTATAAGCGTTTTATCGCCAACGACGGCTCCTCTGCCGAAAGAACGTTCGCCTGTTGATTGTATGCCTTGCACCGCAGCCTGCATCATATCCGCGAATTCGGAAACGGTGAGTTCGGTTCGTTCGCCCGCAGATCGTGCCGCTGCGCGAAATGCTGAACCCCAGATCGGACCCGAAGCGCCACCGCAATATTCCATGATGACGAGCGAGCATGAATGAAGAAAGGCTCCCATCGTCAAAGAATCTTGATTCAGGATGTCTCTCCATTCCCGTTTCAGCTGACGAAATCCCTTAGCAACGCTCATGCCAAAGTCGCCGTCGCCTGCATGAGAGTCAAGATCGCAGAAAGGTACCTCATTCTTGATGATAACCTCGCTCATCTTATCGACTAAATAGATAAGATTGTTCAACGTAACTTTGTTGTTCTCAATAACCGCGAAGGCAGGGTCCGTTTCCACCGCAAAAGATACTTGCCGCTTTTCGTCTACTACAGTTGAAATATCCGTGAATACGACATGATCAACAGGTCCAGCCACCTTGAACGCAGGTGCGTTGCTTTCATGGGAGAGGAGCGTTTTCAGTTCGTTGTCCAGCTTCATGATGGAAACCGAGATGCCTGCCATATCGATACTCGTCATATAATTGTTGACAAAAGTGCGATCGATCGTGATCCCCTTCGCTGCTAGTTCGCGAGTGACCGAATGATTGAAGAGGTACAGTTCTTGCAGAGGGGTGCCGCCGAAACCATTGATCAACAGGGCGATTTCTCCGCCGAATCCAGTTTCAATCTGCATGTCTCGAAGGAGATCGGTTACCATTCTGCCTGCCAACGTATCCGCATCCGTCAGCTTCTCACGGCTGGTCCCAGGCTCGCCGTGAATGCCGACGCCGTACTCGATTTCATCATGCCCGAGCTCTAATGTTGGCGTACCCTTCGCCGGCACGGTACACGAAGTCAATGCGAATCCGATACTGCGTACATTCGCAGCGGCTTTCTCGGCCACTGCTTTAACTTCCGCCAGACTCCGGCCCTCTTCCGCCGCTGCACCCGCGATCTTATGGACGAGTACCGTTCCCGCCACCCCGCGCCGTCCGACCGTATATAGGCTGTCTTCTACAGCGATGTCGTCTTCAACCTTTACATAGTCCACTTCCAGACCGTCTTCAGTGGCCAGATGGGCGCCGTTTCTAAAGTTCATAATATCGCCGCTGTAATTTTTAATAATCAGCAGCGCACCTTTTTTCCCGGTTGTCGCTCGGATGGCCTGATATACTTGAATTTGTGAGGGAGAGGCGAAGACATCACCGCAGACCGCGGCATCGAGCATCCCTTTTCCAACAAAGCCGGCGTGGGCGGGCTCATGACCACTGCCACCGCCGCTGATGAGCGTTACTTTCTCCGCGTTCAATTCCTTTTTTTTGAGCACTTTGTATTTTGGCAGAAATTCCAGCTCGGGATGCGCGAGCGCAATACCGCTGCACATCTCAAGGACCAAATTTTCCGCACGGTTGATGACCTTTTTCATGCTACTTTACCTCCGCTTTGTACTGGCTCCCGATACGGTCGGCCGCAGCGATTGCCGCTGCAACCTGCTCCACTGTGACCGGAAACGGCATGGAATGAATCGATTCCTCCAGAATGCAGGCCTTTGCAGCTACTTCCATGAGTTCTTCCTGGCTGATATGATCGACGCCAATATCGGCCAAGCAGACCGGTAAACCGACGGCTAAACAGAAATCAAGTACCTGATGTAATTCTTCCGTCGGTGCGTTTTCGAGCACCAGCTGTGCGATCGTGCCGAATGCAACTTTCTCTCCATGATAATAATGATGCGTGCCTTCCAAAATCGTGAGTCCATCATGAATCGCATGGGCCGCCGCAAGTCCGCCGCTCTCGAAGCCGAGGCCTGAGAGTAAAATATTAGTTTCAATGATATTTTCGAGTGCTTGCGTAACTTGGTTTTCATCACATGCCGCTTTTGCTTTGGTACCGTCTTTCAACAGCATTTCATAACATAGCGTTGCAAGTGCAATCGCCGCATTTGTACCTACTGCTGGCGCACACTGTCCTTCCCGTACTCCGTTAGGCAGTCCGGCATTGACCCTGGAGTAAGAACGGGAGGTCGCACGGGCTTCAAAGTAAGTCGACAGTGCATCACCCATGCCTGATACGAGGAATCGGGTTGGTGCATTGGCAATTACGGTGGTGTCGACTAATACGACACTCGGACTTTGCTTAAAATAGGCGTAATCGTCGAAAGCGCCTTCCGGGGTGTAAAGAACGGCCGAGTGACTTGTCGGTGCATCCGTCGCAGCAATCGTCGGACAGATGATAAGCGCTTCCCCTTGGGCCACGCATTTCGCCGCGTCGATCGCTTTCCCACCGCCGAGACCTACGATACAATCGCATCCATTCGCAGTAGCAATTTCCTGAAGTCTAGACACTTCCTGTCTGGAACACTCACCCATAAAACCGCTTTCAATAAAGGTCACGTTATATTTATCCAAAGTGGAATCAAGCTTATCTTTTACCCGCGCCACATCGGCAGGATGCGCAATCAGTAAAGCGGATTTGCCGAAGGTGCTCACATAGTAACCCAAATTCAACAATTCGTTTTCACCTTGTACATATTTGCTTGGGCTGATAAAAGCTTTTCTCATCTATAATTCCTCCTTATGATTGTGTTGGCTTCGTTCTGATTAAAACTATAACCGAACCATGTAAACTTTACATTGGAGGAATCAAGGAATATATTATAATCTACAATCGTATTTTTTTGCACTGAAGATCACAAATTGTACTTTTTTGTTATCGCTTACAGGATAATTTACCATTAAGGGATGAGAATCTTGATACGTGAACATTTGAGCATCCAGAAAATCTTTGATTTGAAAAAGTGGGAGCAGTTGCAGGATTCATTAGCATCCGTTACCAAATTAGCCATTCTCACCGTCGATTATAAAGGGAATCCCGTAACTAGCCACAGCCAATGCCAATCGTTCTGCAAGAAGGTTCGCCAGGATGAGAGTCTCCTTCCCTACTGCCAAAAATGTGACTCTCGCGGTGGACTTGAAGCGGTGCGTTCCAACAAACCTTATATTTATCTCTGTCATTATGACATCGTCGACATCGCGGTACCGATCATTATTGACGATAAGTACATCGGCGCCGTCATGGCAGGTCAGGTCCGCTTAGCCGATCCTTCGAGCGCCTTACAGCTGGAGCAAATCCTCACGTCAAAAAATGAAAAACTGTACAGTTCCAAATGGGAGGAACTTAAGAACGACTACGCCGATCTGCCATCCATGACCTATCAGGAAATTCAGACGATCTCCAACATGTTATCCTTATTGTGTAATTATATTGTTGAAGAAGCCATGAACAAAAATCTTCTCGCAGAAATGTTCGAGAAGGCGTCGGCCACACAGTCCACTCCGCAGTTGTCCGAGATCCTTCCTGGCTACTCGCTGGAGCATATCGAAAGCCTTAAGAAAGAAATGAATAATTTCTTAGCAGATGCCTATCTGAATTCCTCAGGAGATGTGGATATTCCGTGTGGAAATCCCGTACTAAAACCCGCCTTTGAATATATTTTTCAGCACAAGGGTGAAACTTTTTCTCTCAAAGCCATGGCTGACTTGTGCCACATTAGCCCAAGCTATTTTAGTCGGCTGTTTGCCAAGGAAACGGGGGAGAACTTTTCCAGCTATCTTTCCCGCCTGAAGATTAAATGGGCGAAGCAATTGCTCGAAGCTACAGATATTCCTGTATCTCAGATCAGTAGCGAGCTCGGCTTCAATGAGCCGGGATATTTCATTAAAATATTCAAAAAATATGAAGGCACAACGCCCGCGGTGTACCGAAAGTATTACAAGGGATAAAATAAACGAAAAACAGATGATTCACGGGTCTATCGTCTCCATGATCATCTGTTCATGTAAATTAGTTCTGCTCAGCTACTTATGTCCTGGTGTGCTTCTCAAGCTGCAAGAGATGGTGATTTGCGCTCAATCACCATACCCTTTTTATCAGCAATTTTATGTTGTATTGTTTCTTTATCTTTACTGTAGTGTTTCTGACTGATCCTGAACGTTCGTTTCATTGTGCACGGATTCCGATTTTTTCTTGCGAAATAATTTGGCGAAAAACTTGCCTATTACACCAAACATACCTGCACAAGCAGCACCAATAAGTATGATAACCTTAATTCCCGCGCCCTTAAAAAAAGCAATGAGTAATGCCAACAAGCCTACTTTTTTAGCTACTGCCAAGCCTGCTCCTCCCAAAATCAATCCGGTTAGGCCGTATTCGGAAATTTTGTCCGTTGAAGCATTAAATTCCTCGTACCGCTCACCTGATTTGACTGTCAGCTTGGGTAATATGTTCTCATTCAAAAACTTCTTATCTGCGTCCAAATGCGCAGGATCGGACACTAATATTGCAGAGATATAACCCTGACGAGTGAGCAAGCGAACATTATAATTGATCAGTTTTTCCTTGTTCCCATCCTCCGCCAGCATAGACCAGGTTAGATTATGGGTCGCCTCATTATAAAAAGGCTCCACATCCCAGCCCGTAACATACAGACGATCACTTTCCGCTTTTTCCTTGTTACTCTCTTCCGTACCCTCTTTATAACTATCTAGAATGGCATCCGCATCGATGTCTTCTTTTTCATCATCCTTGATGTGTCCAAGTTCATCGTATTCAAAAACAACTTCCCAATTTTGATTTTCATCTTTCGGAAATATACTCCCAATCTCCTTACCAGATAGCTTATCATGATTCATCTCGCTTACCTTTGCTGTGTTAGCCGCATCCAAGAAAAGAAGAGATGAGTCCAGTTCAACCGTAGCCATTTTTCCCAGGTCTACCTTTCGTCCACCCTCAATCCATTTTAATTGTTCATTGGATGAGGCCCACGCATTACCCCCACTGAGTAACACCAGACTAAGCGCCAACAGCGTTCCAAAAATCGTTTGGCCCCATTTCATTTTGTTACTACATCTGTTATCTAGTCTCTTGTTCAAAACTCATTACCCCTTTATAAATTCCAATATCTCCCGTGTCCCCAACCATATTAGCCACTGCTTCATATTTTGTCAATTCATAGTAGAAAAGGGATTTTCCGAGACTTAATACTCATTTTTATACACATGTATGCAAATATTCTAATCTAATCGAACTGAATTTATAATATGTGAATGAGCGATAAGAAATACTCATAAAGGACAAGCACAATTGCGCAATGGCACTACTTCTCCGGTCCAGTTTCCTACTTATGAATTCCTAAACGGGGCTTATTCCTTGATACGACAACCCCATTGACTTCTAGCTTAATTTCGAACAATCCATCTAGCATAAAAAATGTCGAATTTCATCAGATTAAGGAATGTATAATTCATCTAACAAGAGACTTTAGTCTTAGTGACTTTTTGCCTGTTTTTAAACATATGTCAACTTTTTTATTTAAAAGAATGTATAGGCTTTCATAGAGTTGATTGATTAGAAATAAGCTAATTATTGAGAAGACCCCACAGAAGTTTACTGCTTATTTGAGGGCTAGGAGTTATTCACCAGTATTTGATAGTGTCACCATACTACTTAGATCATCAGTCTTTTACCTTTTGTTTAGTCGTCTCTATCGGAATGCCTTTTCAAGTTTGATAGCACTTTGGACTATATTGGGATGACTACCATAGCACACAACTGGTCATTCTCTACAAGTAAAAAAACTTATTCCTCTCATATTTCGAGTGAAATAAGTTTTTTAAAGATCAATTATAATTTTTGGAGTCAATTAATTGAGTAACTTCATTTCACAATCTGTTATTTTTGCTCTCTTTAATTAGCTATTAACATCCTTGTTTACATGTATTTAATCTATTAACTTTAACAATATCATTTACGTTATAATCATCAAACTTTTCAAGAAGAGCATCAAAGCCTTGTGATAATTGATATTCCATTTCTTCCTGGTATATTGGACAAGCAACCAAAAATTGTATTAATTTGTCCTCACTTAACATTAACGAACTAAATCCTTCATCTTCACGAATTGGAGGTAATAATAGCATACAAGTAAAATCATTGTTATTTGCAATTGGTTCTGGAGGATCGCCATTAGGTATAGTGTCTCCATAACAAAACCAAGTGCTTCTTTCATTCGGGAACTTGCCAAGTTTTCTTAGCCAACCAAATGGCCAATAATCTTTAAAATCTTTAATATCCTCTTTAGCCACAGGCCATGATGCCGGAAGATACATGATGAGTTCTGTACATTCCCAATCTTTATTATCCTCTGAAACTTGTGCAGGTAATAAGCTCATTCCTGACGTTATAATAGTATGATAGTCTCGTTGTTCGTTTGCTCGAAAAATGATTAAGTTTATATTCAAACTTTCTGAAGCGGTCTCTATGTTTATTAAATCTGGCTCACCAATGTATTTCTTATAATGTTCTAATAATTGAACATTTATATCCAATATTTTCACTTTCCTCTTCTAAGCAATCTCTTTATATTAAGTCTCCCCATAGGTTGTTAGAATATCAATAGGCTTCCTTGAGGCCACTTACCCTTCCAACCACAAGGTATATGCCCTGAATTATATATTTCCAATAAGTCTGTATGAAAACCTGGTTTTACATATGTGCTATATGCATATTCCATCATTGCAGTAAGCAAATCCCACTCAACGCTCTCATATATACAATTATTTAATTTATTTTCTTGTATAAATGTAGAAATATTTTTAAGGACTCCGTCCTTAAGTAATAATTTAGCCTCCATAGTAATATTATTCCACTGTCTGTACCCTTCTCGCCAGTTCTCATGCAGAGTCGAAGTTAATTGATTTCTTATTTGGAGTCTAACATTATCCCAAGTAGAATTGACTTTTTTTTCAACATCAACCCAGTTGCGTACTTGCGTAACATTAACATTGAATGCAGCATTAATAGCATCCCCACAGTTACTGAAAAAGTCAATTTTAGATATTTTATTATCATAAAAATCCTTTACTTCGTTCATTGTCTTCCCCTTATTTTAGTTTTATTTTTTGAAACAAATATTTATGTGCGACCTTGCTGCCTATTTTTGGAGTGCTCTGATTATTTTTACTAATGCTTTTAGATATAAAAAAAGCTTATTTCTCTCATTGGATCAAGTTGGTTGGAATAAGCTTTCTTGATTTTTTCAAGTATTTGTTTAAGTTTGGTATAACGTTCTACTTATTGATTGTATCTACAATCCCTTAGTCAAAAAAAGTAAACAAAAGCATTACTGTTTTTAAGCAAAGTAAGCAATAAGTTTTCCTTCTTCTGGGTAATCACCATCCCACCCACATGGAAAACCACCAGCCTTATAGATTCTAAAAATTTGTTCGTAAAAATTTTCAATCTCACCATTTATTGCACGATTTATTGCGCAGTTTCTCAAATCTACTACAACACTTTCAAAAAAATCACTATAAGAGTCCGTTATTTGACTTCTAAGACCATCAGCTATTAATCCAGTTAATTCATCCAAACCACTAGGTTTTTGGGAAGAATCTAATTTATACAACTTCCCCTTAACTTTTCCCATTTCAAGTTGTCTTATATCGGACCAAGTATATTCATCTTCACCGAAAACTTCAGTAATGGCTAGCCTTTTCGCCTCTTCATATTGATTAATTGTAACAATATTTTGAGGTCTCTGTGTTTTTGGAAAATCCATCATAGAATTTGAGAATTGAATAACCTCTTCAACTAAATTACTGTGTACTCCGTAATTCATAGCTTATCAAACCACCTTTCCCACAAATCTATTGTTACGCCCCCGCCTCTGTCCCAAACAGGCTCACGACTTAGAAACAAAGGTAAAGTTAATTTCGGATTGTATTAGAGGGTAAGGGTGCTAACCTAAAACTTATCCTTTTACCTGTATCGGTTGACCGGTCGTCACCAAATGGTTTTCTCACACAATAATCCCTGCTACGCGTAGTTGAACTGCGATTAAAGTAACTTTCTTTGTCTACCTTCATTACTATAGTTGTTGTACTAACCTTATTAAAAGTTGCAATTCATGTCCGCCGTCATCTTGCCTAGGTTCCTTTCAGCCGATAGCTGAACTTTATTATTCTACCTCTTCTGGTTTTCTAAATAAACATAGAGTATCTAGTGCTTCGAAGATGTTATCTCCGAACTTGAATAATGAATATCCATTTTTTCCGTATACCTTCCCGGATTTCGAAATAAACATTATTAAATTTCCGCGATATGCTTCTCCAACTACAACAAGCGGCTCTTTTACTCATGCCTCAAATTCCTCGAAGTCTTCTTTTTCATAATAATCCCCTACAGCTTCTTCAGGACTAAAAATAAAGGTTTCCAAACTTCCATCGGGATGCTTAAATTTATATTCGACTCCACCAAATACGCTTAGTGCATCAATCACTGAATCGAATACTTGATACCCCATTGCTTCTAATAACTTTACTGTTGCGGTTAAGTCAACCTCATTAATTGGTTTCCATCCTGCTGGTATTAGTATTTCTCTCGCATCATATGATAAGTTATCCATAAGCATTCTCCTATTTTTTCAAAAATACTATTCATGAAAGTCATCAATAAAATCAAAAAATGTCTTTTCACAGTTTTACATGGCTGGTAGTACTTCTCTTTACCTTTAAAGATACTTACTAGTATATTTTCTATTTTTAATGTTGACTATAAAAGTCGATGACCGCCTGAATCTCAGCACAATTTTCAACATGCCATGATTTGAAACTTTCATCATCCTTGTACGGATTTTTGGGGTCGTTTTTGGCTTTCCTCTTGTTTCTTGTACTTTCTTAATTAAGTCAGGATTCCATTACACTTGGATTGAATTGTTACTCTCGTCTTTGAGGAACTGAACATGCTTCTCTAACTGCTCCCTAGCAAGATCTCTAATTCTCAATTAGCTTTTGTCTTTAGCACTACCCGTTCCCTATGTTGTAAAGCTAATCTATTGAAAAGTAAGATGGTTGCTAAAATACTAGCATTTCCATCTGTTTAGTTTTCTTTTTTTCTGCTTGTTCAGGCATGCGGAATACTGTTTTGTCCTTCATCATGCCGTAAATAATGTTGACTACTATCAGCGCATCTTAACTGTCCGCCTGTTGCCGTGACCCTTGTACTTTCTGGCAGTAGCCTCTTATCTCCTGATACTCTGCTTGTGTCTGTGAAATCAATCCCAATTTTTCTTCTCCTGCCTGAACCTGCTTTGCCATTTCTCTTGCCCTCCTCTGATTTTGAGCATGCAAAAAAGCTCATTCCCCCTCATCATTCAAGTTGGAACAAGCTTTGGAAAGTTTACAAGGAGTTAGATCAGAGATTTATAGTACGAAAGTGGGGTTAATAATAATACTGTATACATCTTTCTTTGGGAGGTGTCCATTCATCAACCAATAGATCTTCTCGCAGCAGTTTAGATTTGTGCTCCAGTTTGGCAATAAATAAAGCATAATAGTCGCCACCAGTTGGATAAGCAAACAATCCATACTTTTTTGGATAAATGAGATTATTGACTTCTTTTATCTTGTCAGGCACATACTCATATTCAAATTCCCCCAATTTCTCCAATTCCTCCTGGGAAGCCAATTCAAGGTTATGAGCAAATTCATAATCCAAAATATAGTTAACAATCTCCATAGATTGCTCACCTCGATAATCAAGATAGAGAAATTTCTTCGTAGACAGACCATATTTTAATACACTTTCGTAGATACTTAACTCCTCCAAATCACTTAGAATGACTTCCATGTCTTGGCGATCTTCAAATATGAGCTGTACGATTTCCTCATCAGACATGTTGATTTCCTCCGCTTATAATTATTGAAACAATTCCCCATGTTTATTCGGAATATATTCGGGATAATTTTTACGATAAAAGTTATCTATGAGGCGCAACAGCGTGTCCCATTCCGGATAAGATTCATGATCTCCAATTTCCATTTTCGCTTCTGGCGTGTTCATCAATACATCGTCAAAATGATTGAAAACAGGTAGACTCAATTTATTCCTTACATAAAGCAAGAACAATATTTCATATGGATAGAATCCATATCTAAAGTCGCCAAATTCCATGGACTCGCCTATTTCTGAGGCTAACATCGAGTGGTAAAGTGACATTTCACCAATCAGGCGGTTAATTACTTCCGAATCACGAGTTTTCCATTGCTCCAACACTCCCTTATAAACATCCAGGTCTTCCGGTATTAAATCGTATCGAAGCCCAGCTTCCTTGAATTTTTCTTTCACAGCTATATGCAAGTATTGACTCGTTCCCGCAATAGTTTTATTTCTATATTGTAAGTATAACTCCAATAAAAACCACGTATGTTTGTTCCATTCATTAGCTTCTAGTATATTACTTCCAAGGTTGTTCTCTATAAAGTCAAATAATATGTTTTCTTCTTTCTCCCACCCAAACATCGTGAAATGAATTAAGGCTGTTATGACTTCCCGAAACGAGTATTCTGGCATCATCCCAGGGTAACGGATTTTATAAAGATCTTGCCCCATACACTGGTAAAAAACGACCATTTGCATCTTTTTCAATTCTTCTACTCTATTTCCACCATTAATTAAAACATCGTACTTCCATTTTGAGAGGTAATATGAGAAAACTGAGTCTAAATCTATTAATAAAATATGATCCTTCTCTACAGCATTCAAATCGACGATATTAATTATTTCACTTTGGCACTCTTCATATTCATTTTTAATTTCTTCAAATTTGATCCCGTCAACAAAGTTTTTACTGTATCTTCTATACGCCATTTCTAGTTTTTTTGGATTTAGCATTATGTCCTCCTTAAGGTTAGTCTATTGCTTTGTTCCAATCTTTTATCTTTAATTCGTCTACACCAAATCCAGTTTTGGTTATCTTTAAATCTGTTTCTACCCTAATAAAATCAAATTGCAATCCAGGATACTCCTTTTTTAGTTTTTTCAATTTAGTCTGAAAAGCCGCATATATTGAATTGCTACTTTTTAGCATATCTTGAAAATAAGCTTCCCCTCCTAATTTTTGTTTATTAGAATAACTAAAACTGGCGGAATCTGATGCTTTTGATTCAATCATTGTTAATTTTGGTGGAGGACCCTTTGATAAAAATGTCGCATCTACACCGTTCCTACCTATTTGGAAAAAATCTGAAATGTCTTCACCTAAATTGTTATCTTTTGCTACTTTTTTCGCTACTTCTTCTCCAAAATCACCTTTATCATGACTAAAATATTTAGAGTTATCGATTTTTCTTTCATGTTCTTTTGCGTCTTTCAAGTCAAAATTATCACTAATTTCATCTTTAGTATCTAGTTTGTTTGCCAATTTGTTTCTTTTACGTGTTAATCTTTTGAGGTCATCCTCATTTCCTTCTTTTTTCAATTTCGCTATTTGTTCATCTAAAGTTTTAATTTCTTTTTTGATATTGTCAGCCTTACTACCACCTGAATCACCTTTACCCGTCCCATCAACCTTTTTCGCCGCGCTCTCTTCCATTTCCTTCATGACCTTGTTGTAATTCTTCTGCACATCCGTCTGTGGAAGTGGTCCGCTGTCCATCTTATTAACGTGCGGAACTGGCGCTCCGTTGGCTGTGGCCAACTTCCCGGGGCTGAGGCCATCTGCCATTTTACTTAGTTGCTCATTGAACTTCTGACCCAGTTTACTGCCGGTCTGCTCCAGTTTGGTTACAGCTTTACCAAAGCCTGCCCCGACTGCATCTACACCTTTGCTAATCCATTGCGGTGTAACTTTGCTGCTTACCTTTTCCGCGAATCCGCCGATGGCCTTGCCTACTTTGGAATCCAGTACGCCCACGGTGACAAAGCCCAGTCCTGCGTCCTTTGCTACTGAGCCCCAGTTGATCTTCTCACCACTTAGCACCTGACTCGCCAGATTTTCCGCAGCATTTGTCACACCACCGATCGCTGCTTTTCTTAGCAACGTTCCTCCTACACCGAGTGGACCAAAGATCGCTCCAGACACTGCCCCGATCCCCGCTTCTTTTAAGCCGGTCAGGGCATAGTCACTAAAGTCGCTCACTTCCCCTCGGGCGATATCCGATGCCGCCAAACTCGCTACGCCCAAGCCGCCTGCAAGCAGTGCTCCTCCGGCTACCGCCGCAATGACCACCGTACCCGCTCCAAGCGTCGCTACCGTAATGGCTGCTACCACGGCTACGGCTGCGACAACCGCCAAACCGCCCAAAATATTCATCCCCAGCTTGCCCCAGTTAAACGGTTCAGGGGGTGGCGGCGGTGGAGGTGGCTGCCCTTCCTTCGGCTCATCGTCGAACGGCGGGTACGCGGTTCGGTCGCTACCGTCCGCCCATACATTTCCTCCCAACACGTGGTATTCGTTCTCTACCGAAAGTCCCGTGCTTCCTCCCGTCTGGTACGCCATGACCTGACTGGTTCCGTCAATAATGATTTTCTTCGGCGTATTCAGAATGATTTTCTGCTCTGCTTCTAGTGTTAGCTTTTTGGGACTAGTTATTTCAATCCCAGTAGCATCGTCCAGACTCATCTGCAATGTCCCACCCGGATCACCCATGATATGGATGCGACCCGGTGCCATTTTCAGCTCACTTCCATGCTCCGTACCAAAATATCGATCATTGGGATTACTCGTTTTCGCGCAACCGTCTCCATTTGTACGAACCGCACCCAAAATCATTGCTCTGGAACCAGACGCATCTGGAAAATACAGGCTTGCCTGTGTTCCCACCTTCGGCATACTGTACATCGCACTTCCCGTTGGGGGAGCGAATGGATACCAATGCGGCTCGGATACCCCATCATCCTTATCAATCGTCAGCCGCAGCTTCACTTCCTCTCCCCGAACCGCGAGAACCTCTCCTTCCAGTGAAATCCCGATTGTTTTGGGATTGGGGATGAAATCACTGCGAATGCCCTCCGCGCGGGCCAACACATAACTGAATAGCAAATGCCCCTTTTCCATGCGGCTTCGCAATTCAGTTACAATCATTGTTTTCTGGCGAAATTGCACCTCGTCTCCAAGAGCATACCGTTCTCCGCTTTCGATCTCGTATTTGAAAAAGTCGGTATCATGTAGCCCGGCTGACGTTCCGCCTGCCCACTGATAGCCCTTTAAATCTTTACTTGCCGTATAAGGCGTATCCTTCCGAATCGTTCGTTGGGTGCCAGCAGGCATGCCGAAATACAGCTTCGGCGCTGCGGACTCCCATATGTCGCTGACCACCACTGTATGTAAACGGCTCGCCATCCGTTTCATAAGCTCCCAGTCGGTTTCATCATATTGTAAAATGGCTTCGCCTACCGACTGCTCTCCGGTCTGGAACAAGACATCACTTTGCTCATAGCCTTGAGCAAGCTTATGCACTAACTGTCTATATGTTTGTTTTTCCTCAGGAAAAGACCGCTTTCTTTTGACAATATCCAGCTCAAATGAGCCACTGATTCCTTCCAGTGTAAGTGTATATACTCCATTATGGTTCTCAACTTCCACCGTATGGACGACACCCTTAAACAAGCTGATTTCTTCTTGTCCATTCTGCGCATACACATGTAGCTGATCCTCTGAGGTCGCATCTAGCGCAGCCGTGGCATGACTCGACTCCTTACAAATGCCTGTGAGTGTAATACGCCCATGCTCACTCGGCTTCCACTCGATCTGAACATCCTTTAAGACCTGAATGGGGTAGGGGGAATCTATTCGAATCTGATCATATCCTATCATGTTTTCAAACCTCCCTTCCAGCTACTCCTCCTGCTGGCCATTCGTATGAAATTCGATAAATCCATGATATAAACAAGTCTGAAATGAAGAGGTCGTCAAGGCTGGCTGGCCTTCCACCTTTGTCTGTTCTTTTGTGTTTTTCCACTTATCCATCAGCATCGGCAGGCATGGTTTCCCTGAGATTGTGGAGCCATCTTCAGCGATCAGATATATAGTCTCGGCACTCGGCTGTTCCGGACTGTTACAAATTCCAAAATGAGGGACATTTTCAGGAGAATAATCTCCTTCATTCATCATGGGTTTACCATTAACAAAAGCCCCGTGGCTGTTCGGCAAATTGATCTTTCGAGGATGGGTCCCGCAAGTGCAACGCATACAGGCCCCCCGTACGACATAATACTCATTGTCTGACATGTGCCCTTTCCCTCCCTATTTCACCTCGACTTGCTCCAAAGCGATCCCTGTGTAATCACGCCGCAATATACTTTCCGCCACGTCTAAACGGACGATGATCATCGGGATAGCACTCTCCTGGATTGTAAATATCTTGTGGCTCCGAATAGCATCTGCTTGTAATACCAGCTTTCGAAACACACTTTGATCCAAATTCCATTCACTTTCCGGATGTACAGCTGTGAGCCGCTCCACAAAAGGAATATAGTAATTCTTCTGTATCCTCTGTTCGATCTGAGTAAGTATCGTTAATTTCATAGGCATCTCCGGCACATAGGCCTGGACAAGACGCTTTAAAGCATCTGAAATAAGAGGAATGGGACCTTCTAGATAATCAATAAAAATACTTTCTGCATCTGCCTTCACGTGAAACATCAATGGCTTGACAATATCCTCCGGCTGCAAATCATACAGCTTCCACGGATCAATCGTTTCCATCACCTTTTGTAGCGTAGGAACATTGGTATACCGCACATCCTGCTTTAAGAGGAAATAATCCATGAAGATTCCCCCTCTCGTGTCTCGGCTCCCTCACTATGCGTAAAACGGCACAATATTTCGCTATCATCTCGATACTCTCCGGCAAATATCGTGCATATGTCAGCTTTCGGCAACCTTTCTAGTGAAGGGGAAGCAACGAAGGCGGGCATCTGACTTTTCAGAAACTCAACGGTGAGCAGATGGTATTTAACCGCTTCAATTTGTTGAATTTGCTCAATATCCATCGTCGTAATCTTACGGGCATAATCGGACTTGAGCTTTTCCAGCTTAGCCATGCGATTGAACAGAGGCTCGAAAACAAAGTTTGCCGACCATTCCACAGCGCATTCAGCCTCATCCAGAAACCAATTCTCATCATAGGCGTCTATACGATAAACCGCTCTATTTTTCATAACACGGGTTCTGAGCAAGGAGATATAAATATATCGAATATCCCCCTTGCGACCTTGCTCGTGCTGAAGGGTAGCGAGCTGGCATAGCGACTCTAAAGCTGCTAAAAGCTCCTCTTCAATGGCTTGCTGCCGTGCCAGAAAGTTGTTTTCAATAAGTGCCAAATCATGTAGCCATTCCGTAAATACGTGCTTTTCCAGCAAATCCTGCAACGCAGCATCCCGATCCATGAGCTTCATTCAATGTTCACCTTACCCCCGGTTAATCTCACATCGTCCATGATGTCGAGTTTGGCTCCGGATTGAATAAAACTTACGCCTTCTTTCCCCTCCATAATAATTTTCGCTCCCCCTGTAATTTGGATATCTTCCTGAGCAGACAGGGTTATTTTTTTGTTACTATTAATTTCAATCCCGCCTTCATCCGTGAGACGCATGAGCATTTGCCCACTGTTGATAATTTCTACTGCACCAGGCTTGAAAACGACTTGTTTGCCGTACTTGGTGCTGATACTTTTGACCGCAGGATCACTCCTTTTAACCGGATCAGAGGAGGCAAGATCGACAGAACTGGCGGCAAAAGCATGCTGCTCCCGTTCATCCGGAAAGTACAGACGAATTTGATCCCCTGCTTCTGGCATAACATACCAGCCGCTGCCATCAGGAGAAGAATAAACCGTAGAATAGGGAAACCACATAGCCCCGGATGCAGTCGAGTCTTGATCAATTTCCAGCTTGATTTTCACTTTTTCTTTGGAAATATCAATCACCTTGCCAAACAGAGAGGCTCCTGACAGATCATAGGCATAGACGGTTGGGCATTTTAACCCATGTGCATCTCGTAAAATGTAACGATTCACGATCAGATTTCCTTCTGTGGTCGTTTCCGCCTTGGCTATGTAAAGAGTTCTTTTATGAAAAATGACGGAACTACCGAGTTCTAGCACTTTGTTGCTGGTCACTTCATAGCTCAAGCTGTTAGACTCGCCATATTCCGGCAGTCCGTTGCGGGACATGAGCTTGTGCTCCTTCAAGTCTTTTTTTATGGAATAGTTATGTTCGTTCAGCGGTTGAGGGGCACTAGAATGGGGGACACCAATCACATATTTCAGTCCTTGTTGCATCGTAATTGGAATTAAAGCAGCATGTAGCCGAGAAGCAATTCTTTTGACAAAAGCCCAGTCCGTTTCATTGTATTGCACTAATAATTCACCGATAGCTGCGCCATGAGAAGCCTCATCAATCACTTCTGCATCAGTATATGAACTTGTAACATGCGAAAACAGTTTGTTATACGACTCTCCTGTTTTTTGGAATGAACGACGTTTAGGGCGAATGTCCATCATTAAGGTTTCACTGCTAGCCTCAATCGTAAGCTCGCGTACTCCGTTTACAGCTTTTACAGCAATATTCGTGACAATTCCCTGAAAAAACCGGATCTCCTTGCCTTCACTCTTTAAAAAGACTTCGATGTGCTCATCTTCATCCGCTTTTTCTACGTATTGATCCAGCTTGTCCTCCGAAACAATTCCACGTATGCAGAAGCTCACATGTTCGTTTAACTGTTTAATGAGATGGATACTTAATACACGCTGAAACTGATAAGGGGCCACCTGAACATCTGCTGTGGTGTAAATGGGGTTACTCATTCATATCCCTCCTTTTCTGCCTCGTCAACCGTTTGAATGGTACGAATCATCTGTAGGGCGACATCCCGCCATTCAGCATACTGCTTATACGGACAACAAAATGTTCCCATGACCGTCTTTCCTTCCAGCTCAAAGTAGAACATATTGTGGTAGATGGGCTGGTCCAGCGCAGGACTTTTAAAGTCAAAATAGCCAATCTGCTTACCATGTATCTCTTCTATTTTTTCTTCATAAAATACGTGGGCAGGATTCATATTTTTCATCATAGCCTTCATGCCAGAAGTGAGCTGCTCCACCCATTCATCTTGTAACGTCTGGTCCACCCGATTCAGGGTAACATCCACACTGCCCAAATCATTCGTCAAAATCATTTCTGGACGTTGCTCATGAGGATATTTGATCTTTTGTAAATGCTTGGGCATTGGAGTAAAGATAGAGGGGACATGCATTTTCAGCCGATCCTCAAAAAAAGATCGCTCTTCAAACACATAGGATTGACCGTTAATGATTATGGGTCCTGCTAAAATATTGTTAGACCTCTTCAGCTTCTCCATCTCACGGAGCCGAGCCAAAATCTTTTCATCCTCATATTTCATAATGCACACTCCTCTACCTGATTTTCTAATCCACAATCATCCGTCCTGCTCCGCCGCCCTGCCAACGGCCTGCTGTTCGTTTTCCACGTCCGGCGCCTTCTAGAATAAGAACTAGCTGTCTATGCAACTGAGCATGAGAATAATCTCTGTATTCCGCACCATTTCGGTTTGCAATGTAATGCTGGATAGATTCTCTGTCCACGGCTTCCAGGTTCAGGCACATAAGCGCAAACATACAATCCATCGGATCTGTGGCACCACTTTTAAGCAGTTCGGATGCGAAGTAGCGCATCGTTTCCGGGCGCAATGTACTCTGCTTCAAACCCGCAAAAGGAGCATAAATATCGCTCCATGTATTGAATTCGGTAGCCATGTCAGCAAAATCCTGATAATCCGAGCGAAGCACGGCTCCATCTTTGAGCTTGAATCGGCCCAGCTCCATCTCATCCAGACCGATCTCTGCCTCATCCTCCAGCACGATATCTGCATGATGGGCTGTGAAATCCGGGCGATCTGTTTGTTCCAAAAAGAGCAGCTTCAACACCGACAGCCGCCCCGTGGCCGCATACGGCACTTCCTGCTCCTGCTCCAGCAGGTATAGTCTGTCCTTGTGCTTCACGATGCCTCTACCAATGGTCAGCGTGTACTCCCCTACAGTTACGTTCATTCCGGTAATAATGCCATCCGAAAAATCCTGATACCGGATATCCAGAAAACTGCGAGGGTAGTCTCGCAGGTTCTCTAGCATCTCGGTTTTAAGAATACGGCCCTTCTCAAACTTCGGAACGATATGCGTTAACATGGTGCTCCCCTCCTTTCCCTATTCTTCTTTATTTAGGGGAACAGATAGCCGATTCACACCGGGTGCAGGAGGCGGAACAGGAACTGCATCATCGATGGGTTGAGCTTTACTTACTCCAAGTAGTCCAGTAAATAGGCGAATATTCTTTTCTAAAAATCTGCGTATATCCATCGTGCTCCCCCTGATTGAAAACTACGGTTCATAATAATCTTAGAATCTATTTATCCACCTTTACATCCCGGCTCCCCGTTGAGCCTGCTCACGAAGGATATAGTCCAGCTCGCGTTTGTCCACAACATAGGTACGGGCAATTAGATCGTGGAGGGCCTGTTTTCTCGCCGTAAAGGCTGCCATGATAAAGCCGACGAACAAAATGATGACCGATATAAGCTTACTCCAGTAGCGGGCACTTGCACGTCCAAAGCTGAGCTTGTGATTAAACTCATCTACCACAACGATGCCGAGAGCCAGCTTGCCCACCGTGGCTTTGCATTTGGATGATTCCATAAGCGCATAATATAGCCATATAGCCCCCCAATTCAGCAAGGTCTGTCCTATTGTTTTCATTGTAAAAATATAAGGCGATCCGTCTGAGAGCAAAGAGCTTTCTGCTGGAGAGGGTACCCAATCCCCTAAGGCCCGAATTACAATCCAGATCAATCCAATTATTAAAAATACAAACCATAGAATAAGACTATCGATGATATAAGCTAAGGTGCGTTTCCAAAAACCCGCATACAGCATGCTGTCCCCTCCAAATGTGTTTACTTTTCTTATTCAATTATTTCGTGCCGTCAAAGAAATCCAGCTCGGAGAGATCATTTTCGAAGGCAAAAAAGCGTTTGGGACCCAGATGCAACAATTCATCTCGGCGGGTAATCGGGACTACATAAAAGCCCCAGCGGCTATCCCCGACAAAAACAAAATATTTCGTTTCCTCATTGCGGATGGAGTCCGTATCATCTTGCGGGATATCCCGCCCATACAACACGGCAATTTCCTCATACGGCATGGGTTCAAAAGCTTCTGGCCGACTACGATACACATGGCGCTGACGCAGCTTGCCACCGTCGGCCGTCAGGAAGAACTCCACCTCAGCCGCATGAGACGGCCGGGAAATAGAACCGCGTACCCGGTTGCTCTCCAAACTCGCAATCAGCTCCTTCTCGCGTCCCGTATGTGTCCATGCGCTGACCGTATACGGAATAGCCGGAATATGATTGGTAATGACAGGCTCAATCGTGCCCATTTTTTTAGCGTTCAGGTAACGGATAGCCCCGCGCAGACAGGCCATTTTCAACTCAGGTACCCGGCTGAGGTCCTCTGCCTTTTGACGAAACTCAATACTGCGCCCTGG
Organism: Paenibacillus sp. FSL P2-0322; assembly: GCF_037975315.1. Classification (NCBI taxonomy): domain Bacteria; kingdom Bacillati; phylum Bacillota; class Bacilli; order Caryophanales; family Paenibacillaceae; genus Paenibacillus; species Paenibacillus sp. FSL P2-0322. The sequence goes on from NZ_CP150243.1 coordinate 4,476,650, forward strand.
TACAAATTCCTTGAGTGCTTCGCGAAATACGTCAATCCGGCAGGACTGCCCGGTTAGCTTGATAATCGAATAATCCTGCAAGCGCCCCTCCAGATAAAAATCATCCAGAAACTTGCGCACAATATTGTAGATGTCTGCCTTAAGAAGTTGCTGTATCTCCCGAATGTTAAACACCACATCAGGCAAACCATATTCATCACGAAACCGTCCGTTCTCGATGACTGAAACCAGCCAACGATCCATCACTGCAATGTTCAGGTCGCTTTCAGCAGATAATACCTGCTCGGATTCGAAGCGGCTGCGCAAGATCCCCGTACGTAGAAAAAATTCCTTTTTCATATTTTCTGCCGCGCTCCACAACAGATGAAAATTACTCAGTACCCGCTGATATTCATCCCGTGTAGCATGCTCATACTGTTTGAACGCGGTAGGCAAGATGGCCTCTGCCTCACGGTAGCGTTCCTCCAGTCCCGCATATACAGCATCTACACCAAACTCATCCACATGACGGTACAAATCTCCCGAAGGAATACCGATCAGGGCATCAATATCGGTGTCAGGCAAACGAGTCTCCGCAGCATAATAACCTGCAAATACAATTTTCATAAACTGCATAATCCGATACGTCAGATTGTTTCCGCCAAAATTGGTATCCCCATTTTCATACGTTGTGTGAATATCCAGCTTGTAAGCAATACGTCCGTCCTCAATTCGGAATCGGCAGGAAGACAAATCTGTCGTGCCTCCACCACAATCAATGACAAGTGCCTGGTACTCCTCACCGTCCGCAAAAGTCCCTCGTTCCATCTGGTCTGCCAGCGTGTTGTACAGCACCGCCAGCCCTTCGTCCAACGCATCCTCCGCTTCAATCCGGTAATCAGGCAAAATATCGCTAAACATCTCTATAAATTGGGGCTGCAGCTTGACCGGAGCAGAAAAGTGCAGATTGCGGAACCGACACTTAAATTGCTGCTCGGCTGTAGCAATCACATAACGGATAAAAGCAGCTAAAATATCGCTGCGGGAGGCAGTTGCTGTATTCCCCTCGGAATCCATTAATTCCTCGATTCGCTTGTAGTCGTTGACCCACCGCTTGATTCCCCGTAATACTGTCGCACGGCTGCCTGCCACGTCAGATCCACGTAGTGCATCCTCCCCAAATACATAAAGGATACGTTCTGGATTGGAGCAGTCTGCGACGCGAATAGCAGTCGGCAATACTTCGATCCAGTCGCCTTCTGCTCCTTCTGGGCCGGGGAATGACACATAATTGATGGCGTTCAGCCTTACCGTGCTGCTCATACCTGTATCAGGGGCCGTAACGTAGGAACTATCCAAATAAGTACCTGCTGTGGTGTTCGAGGTGCCAAAATCAATCGCAAGTACCGCATCTGTTGTTTCCGTACCCCGAATGATCAACTCTGCCACCGGAATCCGGTGACCTTGAAGCTTCAGCGGCAGCATTGGCTTATCTCCATAGTAGAGGTTATAAAAATATTCTGATTCCTGTCTTCGCAAAAATAATAGGCTATAACTATGATTGGACGTCTCTCGCAGTTCAGCATCACGATGACGAGAAAGATAATATACGCCTGTTCGTCCCTCATCCTTCACCAAATTCAAAACACCGCACAGTTCTCCTGTCGCATTCACCAGCAGCACATTAGATGAGCTCAGCCAAGGCAAATCGGATTCGATCCGGTAGTTGTCCATGCGACCTGTGCGTACACCCTGATACAGCGTGATTTTGGCGGGAACCCGGATACCGCTGCTCTCCTGCCGACGGTCGTTCCAGTTTCGCTGTAGTGCCGATTCCATGCGTTCAAAACCACCAGGATTCGGCCTTGTGATGAGTAAATGCTCTTCCGCGCTCCGAAATCGCAAAATCACGCGAATCAATTCTTCACGTGCCAGGCGATTGGCAAAGCCCTCGACTAGTCGTTCCTTATCGCATATTCCGCGTAACTGAAAGGTCGTCATTTGTTCCAATTCCGCCCGCGTGTATTTCGCCGTGAAGCGTATGCTTTTTCGATCGGTGAGCGGGTCTAGCAACCTGTATGTATAGGGTCCGTTCATCGTTCACATGTCCTTTCTTAGCCATTTAGCCTTAATAGAGGGCGATAGCGTCTATTTTCATCGTAGGATCTTCCTCTAAAATGCCGAAATGACTTGTCCAATACAATTCCGTCGTAAAACGTGCCGGAAGAAACAAATCCAGAATCAAATCCACTTTAATCCGTGACAACGGTGTCTCCTCTTGGCCGATATAGATGAGCAGTTCGTCTTTTTCCTCACAATTGGTGTAAATGATTGAGCGATGAAAGACGCGCCGCATCGTTTCTTTTAGCAGATGTACGGCTTCTCCCGTCTCATACAGGCGCAGCAGTCCTTCAGCAATCGCGTCCTGATCCTCACGGTTTAATTGTCCAAAGCCTTCCTTTACCTTCGGGCCAAAAATGCCCTCTGCAATATCACGCCGAACAAACCGGATATGGTACTCCCGCCGATTCATCCCTTGATACAAGTCCATTTCCGCCAGAAAATGCATCATAATATCAAATAGCGATTCTCTCAGCTCCAGATACTCTTCAGCATCCGGTGGAAACAGATCCCGAAAAATAGAATAAAAGCGGTAGTACGGATTTATTTCCACTACCTGCTCCAAATGGGAAGTATTCAACTCTGCCAGACTAAGCTCCATATACGGAGAGTAGCTGACAGCGGGTACGAAGCGGAATTTATCTACATCCAGCCCCTGTTCCCTCGCGCGCATGAGCAAATCCCAGACGTAATTCACACCCATTCTCCTTCACACTTGTACTCCGGAAAATACATCTGCACTTCCGATACCAGAAAGCTCATTAAATCGGATAAAATATAAGCAGGCGCGGTGGGCAAAACATCGTCAGAACCACGCCTGAACCCCAAACGCATGATCTGCTTGCCTTCCTCTGTCCGTACGTTATCGCTGACAAACGGATTTAATGGATACGTCTGGGTTTTGGTTAACAGGTTGCTTACATCATTTCTCCCTGCACCTCCCCAGATGTCCACACGTTCCAGCTCCAGCCCCTGCGCTGCTTCAAACGAGTTTACGATGCGCATGATTTCCGCTTTGGCACGGACAATCACGGCCTGTTTTCCTGCATAGCGGCCCAAAAAGCTGTCCTGTCGCCGATTGGACAATAACGGATAAGTCTGACGACTAAGTCTCGTTGTAACAGGCTTCGTAACCTTCAACACATTCCATTCGCCAGACTTATCACGTGGTGTGACAATCGTCAGTTCCTCTTCTGTACGCTTGATATACCGGATATCACCTTCAGTCCCGTCAATCAAATAACCATGCTCAGGACCTGTTTTTCGCAAAGGCAGCACATGCTCATAATTCACACGATCCATAGCGGGTATAGGAAAACCGCTGTTCTTTAGAGATAGCCTTTCAATGTTCCAAAGAGGAAAAACGTCGCCCTTCTTAAAAACATCGAATTCCTCCAATGAAATTGTAATTTCATGAATTTCTTCATGGGCAGCCGGCTCGCCGTCTCCACCAATCAATACACAGTCCACAAACTTATAAGCGTATGGGTGATTAATTGTTTTCCACGGCATGCCATTTTGCATAAAGGTATGATATAACTGCTCAATCTCCAAAATATAAGAACGGTTATGCTCCAAACGAAAACGAATCGGATAATTGCCGGTTTCCGTGACCAACATTCCTGAGAAAATTCGCTTGCTGCGCACCAGCGCTGAGATTCGTTCGGTCTCCATCTCAAGAAAAAGCGTAAACAGCGGCATCGCACCGCCTTCGCGTACCACCTCTGCCACACGGCTGATGTCCATCTGCTTTTCCTCCGTATCAGACGGTAACACAGGATATAAAAATTCATGAATTGGGTCATAGTCCTCACGCGATGTCAATGACACGTACACATCAATCTTTTCTTCCGTATTCTCAATTTCCTCAAATACCCGCCGTTCTAGCTGGCGGGTCATTTCTTCCTGATATTCGACGAGGTTCATAAATACCCCCGCCATCATATTTTTCAGTAAACGTCTCTGCTCTAAATCGTCCATCTTGCTCAAACGGTCTTGTACCAGCTCTTTCACGACGTCTCACTCCTTTCCGGCTCCAGCTTCATTGAACATGAAAAACTTAACTTCCGTTCGCAGCAGCCCGATCTTGCTTCTCTGAATCAGACGCCCCTGCTGCTTTAGAAGCGGAATCAGCAGTTCCTTGCTCTTTGTTGGTATCCACCTTGGCCGAAGGGGCAGTTCCATCGCCTGTATCCATGCTCTTTGCAGCCGAAGAGGCTTCCTTCTTCGCAGGTGTAGTTCCCGCTGAAGCCGTTGGCGCAGCCTTCGTTTGCGATTCTGCAGCAGGGATTGCAGCAGCGGAAGATGAAGCTCCACCCGCTGCGTCCCCTGCGTCCGTGTCGTTCAACGCTCCGTCAGACAATCCCAATGCAGCAGGAAGCTGACCGTTTTTCTGCTGCTCCGCGCTCTGCTTTTCCTCCGCCTTGGCTATGCTCCGCTCCAATGCCAGAACACTTTCGAGCTTATCGATCTCCTGATAAATTTCCTGTGCCCCGCTATAGGCATCAATGGCTCCTTCATAATCGAGATCCTTCATCATCCGATCCCCTTTGGCCTGAAGTTTGCCAGCTTGAATCTCCTTGAGCTGCTGCTGAATAGCTGTCAATTTATCGTTGGTCTCGGTAATTTTCTTCTCCAGTTCTTTTTGCGCGGACGTATAACCGGATTCCATCGCAGCCTTGTTCGCTTTTTTGTACAGCTTAAGCGCATTCGTGTAATCTCCGCCCTGAAATTTTAAATCTCCGTCCTTCATCCAGCTCGCCGTCTCGGCATAGCTGTCCAATTGATCGATTTTATGCTCAATATCCTTCACATTAAACGGTGGATATAGCCCGGCGCTTTTCCGTGCTTTAGCGTAGCTGGCTTCTGCTTTGGTGAAGTCCGCCTTTTCCACATAGCCGTCACCATCAACCATTAATTGAGACAGTTTCTGCTCTGCAGTATACAATCGCTTGTGAATCTTATCGTTAATTTTAACCGCCGCGTTTTTCGCTTCGCTGTAAGACTTAAGCGCCTTCGCATAATCCCCTGTCCTTGCATAATCGTCTGCGGCTTGGGCTGATTCGATCATCGTTTCCAGCGCAGCTGCCTTATTCGCAGCCATACGAGCCAGCGTAATCCATGCTCCCCCGCCCACAACAATAAAGACAAGCAACGCAATCAAAATCCGTTTAATCAGCTTACGGCGGTTTTTAGGCTTTTCCTGAAAAACTTTATTTACATAAATGGCCGCAGCTGTGTAATTATTCACCGTCCGGTGCTGTTTGCTTAGCAGAACCTCTTCCAGGGTGTCCGTCAGCATGACCGGGTCCTTCGCTTCCTCCAGCGCCCCCAGCATTTCTGCCAGCTCGACGTCCTCCCACATCCCTGATGTGGCGAGCAGCATTACATCTCCATCTGCAAGCTGCGTCTTTTTGGCGTAATGGGCATGAACCCCATTCGGATTTCCCAGGTATTCCAGCAGATTGCCTCGTTCCTCATGTGTGCTGGTCGCTTCGTCTGGAATGCGTCCATCATCTGCCAATGACTGAGCCAGGCTATGATCCTTACTGCGAAAATTAAGCCTTCCATTGCGAAAATGATATAGTCGCACATTACCGCACGAAACATACACCATTTTGTTGTAGTTGGTCACTACCATCAGCAGACTAGCTTTGAGCCGAACACGACGGCTTTCAAATTGCAGCCATTCCTGCGCTTCACGAAGATCTCTCATCAAGCGCCGTTTGGACATGGAAGGCTTCTCCATGAAGTTTTCCAGCACCGTTTTGACAACCATTTCTGCGCTGCGCAGCTCCTGATCCGAATCCAGACCGTCTGCGAGGACATAACAGGCCATGTCGTCCGTCTCCATGAATGCAAAATAGTCCCGGTTGTCTATGTAAGAGCCCGCTTCCGACACAAAGGCGGTACTAAAATCGCTGTTGTCCTTGCGCATCGCTACCCCCGTCTTTCTTGTTTCATCCTATTGCCAAAATAAGTACTGTTGCATTATCCTGACTTTTAAAGCCCTTATCATTAATGGCGTCGATCATGGCATCCGCTGTTTCCTGTGGTGTTCCACCCTTGCGCATAATCTCTTCCAGTTCAATCTCCGTCAGCGCCTCCTGAATGCCATCGCTGCACAGCAGCACATGATCGCCCGAATACAGACGAATCGGTGCACTACCCAGCTCCATGCTCTCAAAGCCCTCATAGCCCAAGTAGTTGACCAGTTGATTGCGCACTGGACTCGTTTTGGCTTCCTCCGAGGTCATTTGTCCAGCAAGCACTCGTTCCTCCAGCAGTGTTTCCGCTGTATGCTTGGAATTGACTGTTTGGAAATGACCATTACGGTAAATCGTAATCAGGCTGTCGCCCACCGCTCCGTAATACAGCTGATAACCGCACACAATGACCGCAGCCAGCGTCGTTCCTCCGCCCTGTCCATTCAAATTTTGCAAAATGCCGCGATTGCTTTGAGTTGCCGCCTCTGCAAAATATCCGTTCAAATTCGTTGCATCTTCCAGCTTGGCAAACGCCTTCGTAAAAGTCGTCACAGCCAAGGTACTGGACATACGTCCATTGGCCAGTCCGCTAATACCGTCTGCGACAACAGCCAGCGTACCGACAGGTGTCGTCATACTGGAGAAATAATCATCCTGCTCGCTCCGGCTCCCGATCGTTTGACCATTTCCGATCTCAATTCCACTCACGGTACGGCTGCCGGAAATTCGCGTCAGTCGTATACGGATCATGAGCAGAACAGCGAATAGTACCGCAGCTCCACTTACAACAAAATAAGGCTGCATATCGTTACCTCCCTGCACCATTGCCCAATTCCGTCCTAGTTTTCGTTATCCCACTCAAAATGGGCGCCACACAGCGGGATAAAGATAAATTTGCTGTGTCCCAGCTGAATCACGTCATAGGCAGCCAGCTCTGCTGGTGAATATACCGCTTCGTTATTGTGGTACGCCAAACCTGATGAATCGCCTGGCAGCAAGTAAAAGTTACGTTTCTTCGGATCATACACAATGACCGCATGATTTCTACGGGAAATCGTGTTGTCCCCGATAATGCGGACATGCATTTCCTCTGCGCGCCCGATAAAGTTTTTCTCCGCCATAATGCGATAATCTTGACCCACCTGTGCTCCTTCGATGCATACCAGCCATCCAGTTACTGGATGAATGCCCACTGTCTCACCCAAATAAGGCATTGTTTTGTCATTATCTCCCGCGACGTTTGTTTTTGCTGCTGGCTCTGCGCTCTTGGGTGCAGCTACATTTACTACCGTGTTGCAATATGGACACGTATTTCCGTGCTTTCGTGTACTGAACATGTGTCCGTTCGGGCATCTTGTCAAACTCATAGTCGGTTCCTTCCCCCATTGTCATGATTGTCTTTTCAGCGATCTAAGGATTTTGCAGCATCCTCATCTATTTAACGAGCAGTCTCGTATTGGCAATATATAATAAGTCACCTGAGTAAATCCGGTATGGCTCACCGCTTTCCAACTTCTTGGTTACACTTTCGTTGGCAGACCGCAAGCCTGTACCATTACCGGAATCCACATCCTCCACAAACCAGTCGCTGTTCACCCGGTTGAGTACCGCATGCTCCACACTTACCAGGGAGGCATAGTCTGTACCTACCAAATCAATATCCGCCTCTGAACGTGACGTTGTTTTACCGATTAAGAGCGACGTTTCGCCTTCGATATACCATTCTTTAATGGACTCGCCCTCTTCATCAATCAACACCAGCTTGGCAATCCGATGACGTTGTGCCTTTGGCTTGGCCACGGGTACAACGGACACCAGATTGCGCAATATGTATACAAGCACGCCGATTCCAATACCTATCGCGACCACGGTTTTCAAACCGCTGTAGCCTGTACGATTAAACACATAAAAGGCGATCGCCAGCATCAGCCCGAACATGGCAACATCTATGATGAAAACCCATCTGTTCTGCGCCGTTTTCACTGCTTGCTTCCCCCATTTCTATCCTGAAATCATCACTTTTTACGAATACCGAAAAATTGGTTAAACATCGCTGAGGTATCCGTCGGATCACCGGGTTTTTTCGTTTTTTTCCCTGGTGAGCCCTCCTTCGTTTTCGGATGAAAACCAAAAAATTGCTCAAAATCAGTACCTATATCAGCCGGATTGAATCCTTTGGCTGCCGTACGCGCACCGCCGGAGGATGCAGCCCCTCTGCCTCTCTCTCGCTGTTCCCCGCCAGCTCCCTCAGTTTTTCGGATGAGCTCGGCATCGTATGCCTGCCGCAATGCTTCGTCACGCAAGGTATTATAAGCCTCGTGAATTAGCTTGAACTTGCGCGTTGCTTCCTCGCTTCCCTGGTTGGTATCAGGATGATACTTTTTGGCCAGTTTACGGTAAGCCTGCTTAATCTCTGCCTCCGAAGCATCCCGGCTGACACCGAGCAGCTCATAGTAGTTGGTCATTGTGTGATGTTCCCCTCTCCGAAAAAAATAAATATTAAGAGACCCGTAGGCCTCTTAATATTTATCCACCCTGCACTTGTGTGCCGGGTGAGTGTGTGTTTAAGCTGCACTTAACGTGAAGACGTTAAGCTTAAACCGGATATCCGCCGTCGATTGTAGCCAGCTCGGTTTTGTCTTTCTTTTGTTTGATGTAGAGTGTAAATGCACCTACACCTTCTGTGTCGCCGAAGTGCTCGTTGTAGTCTACAACGAAAGCATTCGGGAAGTGGATTTTACGCACAACTTGATCAGCTGCGATAACTTCCAGTGTTACTTTACGGTAGCTGTCTGCTTTTTCAGCAGGAACCAGAGACCACAAAGCCAGTTTCAGCGTGTCATCCGCGCTGTCACCGTCTACTGCTGTGATGATTTTGCCGCTGATGCGCAGCGTGGAGCCTACGTCAGTGGAGCGTGCATTGGAATCGTCCGGTGTATCGGTGTCATAAATAACCGTTTGGATGTTATCCAAGCCCAGCTCGATTGTTTCTTGTCCTTCTACTTTCAATCTGAATCCCATGTGTGTTGCCTCCTTGAAATTAGGTAATATGATGGCGGGAGATGCAGAGCTTCTCCGCGATTTATGTATAAAGGCGGTTCTGGATAGAAACGCCTCTAACATCTTTCGTAGTGCTCGGATCATGATTTGACCGAGCTGGTTCCCTTAGTGATCATGACTTCCAGGTTTTTCACATTACCGTTGAAGACCAGATCGATATGGCACATATTGCTTTTCTCATCAATAATGAAGCTCATATCGTCTCCGTCCTGAATGATCGAGTTAACAGATCCTCTGCTGCTCAGCCACTTGCTCTTCTGACTGCTCGGATTGTTACTGAAGAAGCGGACGATATTTTCGTGTTTGAAGTCCCCTGTCTGGTAGCGCAAAATACGTTCAATGTACGTGCTGACCAGCGTCTTGTAGATGGAGTCAAAACCGTCCTCGGACATCGCCATGCTTCTCGCCTTGTAGACGGTAATCCGGCGGATATCCTTATCCTGAATCTGAGCATTCTCCGACGAGAATACAAAGCCGAAGTTTTTACGGTTGATGGCATCCTTGATCGTGTTGGTGAAACCGGTGATTTCCTTGGCCATCGTCGTCACCGTGCGCAGACTGTTGTCTCCCGCTTCAATGTCGAAGCGTACGCCAGGGAAGTTCTTATTGACCGTTTTGAACGTCTCACGCAGGTATTCAGGACACTGATAGGAAGCGACCAAGCCGGCGGCAACATAGGCTGCACCCACATAAACGCCCTCGATCCACAGCTTGAGAATATCCTCTTTCTCCTTAGAGAGCTGTACACCGTCTTCGGTCTGTAGCATTTTGCTGTCGATAATGACACCCGATTTGTCCTTCGGAATAATCGTAAAGTTCGGTACACAAGGAATGGCAAATTCGCTATATTCTCTGCGAACGAGACTGGCACATTTATCGACATATTTGTCGATACCTGCTGTCGCCATACTGTTGAAAGTCGTTTCTTCACCGGATTCAAAGTTAAAGAACATTTGAATTTTGTAATCCTTCACGACTTGCAGCAGCATCGAGAGCGATTCCATAGAATTTCCGCCCTGCTTAACGACCTTCTCGTTACCCTTGAAGCGTTCACGTGAAACTTTTACCTTACCGGCTGCTTCCAGCTCGACGGATGGAACGATACCGAACCAGATCGTGTCGCTGAATTCATTCTTAGCATTCACAGTGTTCAGGTATGTTTCCAGGCGCGGGATATTGCTGCTTTTCACCAGCATGTCCAGCTTGTTGTTCGCCACCAGCATTGTCGGCAGCATGCCTTTGCTCTTCGTTGCATATTGATCGAAGAACATTTTGACACCGAGAATTTTCTCCACAAGCGGCTTAACCGCCTTTACGAAATCGTCCTTGGCATTTTTATAGAACTCCAGATACGTGTTGTAGTTTTGAACTTCAACCGCTGTATCCACCTTGGTCTGAACTGCCGGCAGTGGCACAAACGTGCGAACCACCAAATCCTTCACATAGTCAGAAGGCGTATCTGTGATGGAGTTATAATCCTCTTCGAATACTTGGGAGAGATCGCCAGTGCTGTTCTCATCCAATAACATCAGCTCAGTACTGTCGCTCTTCGGCGCTTCAATAATTTTCAGTTCGCCGCTTTCCCCAATGGAGAGCATACCCACCTGAATCAGCTCGCCGGAGTTTTCCTCTTGGGCGCCACCGAGCAGAAGGCGGGTTTTGATGTCCTCAATTGCCAGTGGGAGCATAGCCATAACGTTGTTATAGTTCTGACTCGCTTCCTCGAACATTCCATTCAGCTTGTCACCCATGTCGAGTTTCTTTGGATCGCCATCATCCAGCTTGTCGTATTCACCATACATATAGTGAATCTCTTTGCGGACTTGACGAATATCATCCATGACCTTTTTCGGTGAAATCATATCCAGCAGATTTTCAAATTTGAAATCTACATTTGTAATTCCTTGACTGCGCTTGGTATCGATGAGCGTAAACAACATTTTCAGAAAGTCATTACTTTGATTTACACGAATTTCAGAAATGCTATCCTCATCAATTCCCTCTGGCTTTTTAAGGGTGTAGACGACTTTTTGATTGGCCGCGTTAAAAAACGAATACACGGTTGGTGAAAACTTATCCAAAAATTCGTCAAAGCTGCGCACCAGAAGGTGCTGATTAATTTCCTTGATCTTTTCATCGCTCAAGCTGTCAATACCCTTCACATCACCTACAATGGTGATCAGGTCCAGCTTTTCCGGGTTAATCTCTTCAAAAAGCATTGTACGGTTGGTTTGATAAATGATTTCCATCGCTGTCGGCAAATGAATAAAGTATGAGTTATAGGTCCATTGCTCCATATACGAACACGGGATGTCCAATTTGAAACGGACGAATACTCATTTTTAGTTCTTTTGCCTCCTCCCCCCTACTTAACATTTAAATTCGTCAAAGGATTGAGCTTATACCACATTTACGGTACAGGCATGTAACCTCGAAAATCGGTCCGAAGCGTTATTCGGCTTTTAACGGCAAAGCATACAAATGAGATGTTTTTCAAATTCAAAAGTCAGATAACACAGAAATTTTAAATTTATGATTTCGTATTCCTAACTTCAATCCCAATTTTTGCCGTTGATACGAGAGCTATCATACAAAGTACCCTTCAGTTTTGTCAATTTCTGTAGTCTCAGATTGAAACAGGGCATTTTGACTCATTTTATGCGTGAATACGTAATTTTCATGATATGTTAGACCTGTTTCTTCAGGGAAATATTCACAAATGGAACCCAATTACCGATAGAAGTCCATTGGATATTTCTGATAAGCGTAAAAGAATCAAATTCATGGCTAATGTGAGGTTTATCAGCTGTTTTGATCCTTTATCCCTTATATCCCAAGGATTAGGAGAGTTGATCCCCCCATGTTGGTCTCGACGATGGAGGAGCTTATGTTCAGAATAAGGAAACTAGGGATTATTGTTTTCATGACTTTTGTACTATTTTTACAAATGGGCTTAAATGGGGGCATTTGCACTGTAAATCAGGCTAATGCAGCATCTTTGGGTGCTGTCCCGATCGAGGGTTATGATGCCGTTTTTGTATTGGATACCAGTTATTCCATGAGAGATACTGATCCTGAGGGCATTGCTGCCGAAGTCATCAATATGTTTATGGATTTGAGTGATGCAGACCGCACACGCGTAGGATTCGTTGCCTACAATCACAACGTGGTCGCCTCGAAACCACTGACTTCGATTGCCGTGGCAGCGCAAAAATCCCAAATCCAGCAGGATATCAGAACGCTAAACCGTTCCGGTTATACGGATTTGGGACTTGGGTTGCGCAAAGGCTCGGAGCTGCTAGCGGCAGGAGCATCCCAAGGGCGTCAGCCTTTTATGATTCTATTGTCAGATGGAGAGACTGATTTTGGTGCCTCCTCTGGTTCCCGATCTAAAGGTGACTCCAATAACGATGTGTCCTCTGTCATCAAATCTGCACAGACCAAGGGATATCCGGTGTACACGATTGGTCTGAACCATGATGGCACAGTGAACCGACAAGAACTCGAACGGATCGCTTCTCAAACGGGTGGAGCTTCTTTTATTACGAGTAGTGCCGAGGATCTGCCGGAAATTCTGAACCGGATTTTCGCCAGTCAAATTCGCTCCAAGCTCGTTCCAATTGCTGCAATTACGACCACTGGCGAGATGCAAGAATTAACTGTAACTCTACCTGATTCTAGTATGGAGGAAGCCAATCTGGTGCTTTTGTCGGAGCATCCCCTTCTGGAAACACAGCTATATTCCAATTCAGAAAATGTCCGCAGGTACAAGTCGAGCCGATATGCGATTTTAAAAATCGAGCATCCACAGGCAGGTAAAGTGAAGTTGAAACTACGGGGCATACGCGGGGATTTGGTAAAAATTAATTTACTTGGCAGCTATCGACTGGAAGCCGAAGCTACCATGGGAGGAAAGCAAGCAACGGCAACTCATGGCGACAAGCCTGTGCAGTTGCTGAAAGGTCAAGCCACACCGTTTCAAGCTCAGCTCCTGTTACCCGACAGTCAAAAGCTTACGGATGAAGCCGTATATACGTCTCTCCAAGCCCATATTATAGTTACTCCAAAGGGGGGCACAGCCAAAAAGGTGCCTATGACCTATAAGTCAGGAGCCTTCCATACCGAATATGCGTTCCCTCAAACCGGGGATTATACATGGCAGCTATCCCTGGATAGTCCGCAATGGTACCGTAAGGGAACTGTACATAAAGTTCACGCGGCCAATGCAGCGCCACAAGTCTTGAAAGACCTGACGATTCGCCTGGTAAAAGAAGACGGCGATTCCCGTCGAAGTTTATCGGATTTTATCATTGACCCGAATCATGACAAGCTGAACTATAAGCTGGATTCAGAAGCCTCTGGGGATGCGGTCCATGCTGAGATTAACGGTAATGATCTGCTGCTATCCGAGCTCCACACAGGTGACACTCAGCTAAAGATTACCGCTACCGATCCGGAAGGCGCATCCAGCAGCGCTACACTAACCGTTTCCGTACAATCCCGGTATACAGCCATTAAATGGACGGTAGCCATCAGTGTCGTGGTAGCCGCTTTTCTGTATTGGTTCTTGCGGCCGAAGCCGCAGTTTGCCGGAAGAATCGAAGGATATTTTCTCGCTACAGCAAGTGGACAGGAGATTCCGGTAAAATCTTGGCCGCTCACCTCCTTTCCGGGTCGTAAGGTCAGCTTACAGGAGTTGTTCCGTACGCTTGACGTTCACGAACCGTTGCCAGAAGCGGAACGGATTCTATTTTCCGCAGGCAAAAAAGGGAGCCTAATCGTGAAACATGATACACGCTGTGCCTTACAGCATGGAAAGATCAGATTAGCCCGCAACAAAAAAGCGGTCATGGAGTACAGCGACAAACTGTACATTACATTCGAGGATGGTGTGACTGAAATCGAGCTGCGATACAAAGCGATTAAACCGAATACTTCAGTGTACACCGACCATATCCAAGCTCCGACAGGATAATGTCCGTCACAACGTAAAAAAGAGAAGCACCGTCTCTTACGATTAACGAACCGTAAGAGTAGGGCGCTTCCCTTTTTTTATCCAATATTCCGCACGTAGTGCGGCTTTAAACCATCGAAGTGAGCGGCAACGCTTGTTAGCCTGTACCTCCAGACCACGCCGAATGACATACGGCAGTAGAGAAAGTCCCGCATTTTCAATCTGAATCCGCTCGGAATGATCTGCAAACAATCGGCCTGGCACATCTGGCGGAGGTGTTCCTTTTCGGCAATAATACAGCGTGGCGGCCAAACTATAGATATCCGATACAGGCCCCTGCTGCGAACGATTAGAGTAAAATTCCAGCGGAGAATAGCCCGCCGTGGTGAAGATCGGATGCTCTTTACCTTCAAAATGCACAGCCGAACCAAAATCAATCAGCTTGATCTTGCCATTTTCCCCAATCATAATGTTACCCGGCTTAATATCCCGATGAATAATTCCTTTGTCATGAATGTACTCCATGGCATCAATTAAAGGTAGCAGCGTATGGTACAAAAAAGTGGGATCATACGTTGGCACAGCCTCTTCTTTCATCATTCGATCCAGTGTCTTGCCTGCACAGTATTCCATGACCAGATAGGCAGTTCCATTTTCCTCAAAGTGATCTATATAACCGACAATTCCCGGATGACTTAACTCCTTCAACATTTGCCCTTCACGCAAAAAATAATGCATAAACTCCACGTATTTGGATTGCATAGAAGCACCGCAAGTGACCGTTTTTCGATCCATCCCCCGCAAAGCCAGTGCATTCGGAAAAAATTCCTTCACAATGACCTTTTCTCGGTTATCCAACAGCCTTGCCGTATACACGATGGCCAGCTCACTGCGGGACAAGGCGCTTCGAATTTGATATGTATTTCGCAGCTTCGTATTGCGGGCAAGCAGATTCCCGCTTGTGTCCACGATCATGACTCGTCCTCCTGTCAGGTTCTTAGCTTATGTCTTTTGTATATATCGGCTTATTACACATCTTTTTATTATACCGTAAAATAGATTATTGGAAAAACAAATAACCTGCCATAATCTCCCTTAGAGAAATGATGACAGGTCTTTTGGCATTCATCTGGTTCTTTTTTCTCAAATCGTTTAACCCAGTTTCGTTCCAGGCTTCATGCTGCGCACACTGTTGGTATTTTTCTTCCGTTCACTGCGCAGTTTGCCTTTGCCTTGTTCTGGAGTGCGAATGGTGAGGGCAATCAGGAACGATACGACACACAGCACAGCAATCGTGGTAAAGGTAGGGATGAATCCACCGAGCAAGGCTGCGATAAATGACCCCGCCAGCGCACCGAGGCCAAAGCCTTGATACACAATACCATAGTTTTTGCTTTGATTTTTCAGGCCGAAGAAATCAGCTACGATGGCAGGAAAGACTGTAATGTTGCCGCCGAAGCAAAAAGCAATTCCTGCTACACAGGCAAAGAACAAACCATAATTCAGCGGTACCAGACTCAGCACTGTAACTGCGACCGCCGTTGTTAATAGAGCACCCGCTACTACTTTCAGACGACCTACTTTATCCGATAGCGCACCTAAAATGATCCGACCCGCCGTGTTGAAAATAGCGACCATAGCGACCGCATTAGCGGCTGTTGCTACATCTAGACCAGCCATCCGTACGCCGATATCCTTGACTACTCCAATCAGGTATAGACCACTCATACAAGCGGTAAAGAACATTACGAACAGCAGGTATGCCTGCTTGGTGCGCAGCATTTCTTTAACGGTGTAGTCCCGCTGTACAACCCCATTTTGTACCGAAGGCTTGTTCACGACTACAGCTTCTCTTACCAGGAAAGAACCACCCACAATCATGATCAGCACGATCATTCCCCAATATAAAAACGCTTGTGATACGCCAACGGACTGAATCAACGAACCATTAATATACTTGAATATAAGACTGCCTGTTCCATATGCACCAACCGAAATACCGGAAATAAGTCCTTTTTTCTCAGGAAACCACTTAATCAGATTCGACAATGATGTAATATATGCCGTTCCATCCGCAAAACCTACGACAATACCCGCCAAAATGTAAAGCAGGGACAGCGATGTTACCTGCGAACTGAGCATAAGCCCTGCTCCTAACACGACACCTGCACACAAAATCAAACGACGTAGTCCCCATTTATCCTGTAGTTTGCCTGCGAATAATGTAGCAAACGCCAGTGCAAAACTGGTAATTGAAAATGTAATGGCAACCGAACTGAGGTTCCAGCCAAAGCGGTCCACCAACGGTTGATTAAATAAACTCCATGTGTAAATGGTTCCTAATCCCATCTGGACAATTATCGTTCCAAGCACGACAAGCCAACGATTTCCGCTGTTTGTTTTCATATAAATCTCCTCTTTTCATTCCGGCTCTACAGCGTCAGTTTGTTATCATGATAACCGGGAATCCAGTACGCTTTGCGCCTGTGGAGGAGCAAGTCTGTAAGGATTCTCTCTACATGGATTATTATAACCCTGCATGTTAGCCAGAAATCGTTTGAGGAATGAAATGCACATATAGCGGAATGAAATGCCTTTAAAGTCGCATAATTTGCCGGAATTCCTTGGCTTTACTACGGCTCACAGGAATCTCTGCTTCTAGTCCACGCAAACGCAGGAGATACGTATGGTTGAACCAAGGTACAATTTCACGGATCTGCGATAGATTCACCGTGTATGAACGGTGACAGCGGAAAAAGTCCTGCTGCGGCAGCCGGGCATGAAATTCCGAAATGCTCATCGGCATCGTATATTCTTCGTGCCTTGTAAAGACACGGGTCACCTTTTCCTGCGCACACGCATAGTAAATATCGTTCGCATCCGTCACAATGATTTTGTCATTTTTCAACAAATTAATACGACCTGGCGCAGCAACAGTACTGGCTTCAGCAGCTCGGGATTGTGCAGTCTGGACAGGCTCCTGTATTGGAACATTCTGCTGCTCATAAGCATTTTCCAGCTTGCGTAGCATAGATGCGATCCGTTTTTCGTCATATGGTTTGAGGATGTAGTCGAACGCCTCCAGTTCAAAAGCCTGCGCCGCATGTTCTTTATAGGCGGTCGTAAAAATAATATAGGGCTTTTTGGCAAATTTGCTAATGTTCTGTGCCAGCAGCATCCCGTCCAATGAAGGAATGTTAATGTCCAGAAAGATCGCGTCCGTCTCCTGATCTTGCAGAAACCGAAAAACATCTAGCCCATCCTCGAAACTATCGGTCACCTCAATGTTGCTATGAGTCTGAATAAGATACTCCAGCTCTTCACGCGCCGGAAGCTCGTCTTCTACAATTATGGCCTTCATGACTTCTCCTTTGGTATGTCAAAATAGACTTCGGTGCCCGGTTCATGCTTCAGAATAATAACTCCTTCGCCGTACATAAGCTTGAGTCGTCTGTGCACATTGTACAAGCCGATCTGTTTAGCCGGAACCCGATCATGATACAGGTTATCCACAACATCATCCCGTATACCTACCCCGGTATCTGCTACAGAAATACGCACCATTTCTCCACGATCCTTTACAGAAATAGTTACTGTACCTGTCCCCTTTTTCTTGAGGATTCCGTGATTAATCGCATTCTCAACCAGGGGCTGGATAATAAGACTTGGAATACGCACAGACACCTCATCCATTACATACTCTACCTGAAGTCGGTTGCCGAAGCGTGCTTTTTCAATTTCCACGTAATCAGACACCTGCTGAAGCTCCTTATGAATTTCGATCAAATCATCATTCAGCTCCAAATTATAGCGCAGATAGCCTGATAAATTAATGATCAGCTCTCGTGCCTTATCCGGCTTGGTGCGTGTCGTAGAGGCAATGGCGTTCAGCGCGTTAAACAGAAAATGGGGATTAATTTTCGTTTGGAGCGCCTTTAGCTCGGCTTTATTCGCTGCTTCCTTAATTTGCTCCACACGTGACACTTCCATTAACGTGGAAATGATTTGAGACAAGCCAATCGCCATCGTCTGCAACGGATACGTAATTTTATAAGCTTTGCGATAATAAATCTTCAACGTTCCGGTTACTTCTCCCCGCTCCTCTAACGGGATAATGAGCAGAGACTGGATTTGGGGTGTTTTATCGTCTGCAATATGGTTGCGGATCGTGATTTTACCGCTGCGGATCGTCGATTTAGTCACATCGCTAATGATCTCATCTCCGATGTGATAACGCTCTTCGCCAAAACCGACATAGGCCAGCACATCTCTGGTATCCGTAATCGCCACCGCGTCTGCCTTGATATCTTCTTTTATGATCGAACAAATGGTATGCAAGGATTCCGCATTAATGGAGCGAAAATAAGGCAACGTCTTATTGGCAATATCCAGCGCCAGCTTGGCCTGTCTGGCCGCGATATTCTCCTTTTCCCCCTCCACACTCTGGATCAACAGAACGATTAAACCGATACTGACTTCTCCGATAATCATCGGTAGACCAATCTTGGAAACGATGTCCACTCCAAGGTTATGGGGTTGTGCCATCACCAGAATGAGCAGCATCGTTAATGCTTCGCAGACCATACCTGCGGCGATACCGACTAGCCATCTCTTGGAACGGTTGACCCGGCGGCCAATGTATCCTGACACCACACCTGCCAAAATACTCGTAATCAGACACGGAATCGAGGTCACTCCCCCGATATCAATTAGATAACGGTGGATACCTGATACAATACCTGTAACGATCCCAACCCATGGTCCGAACAAAATACCGCCTGCCATAATTGCAATGATTCGAACGTTAACAAGCGAACCTTCGACTTCAATCCCGGTGTAGGTGCCGAACAGCGCAAACATACAAAAGATCAATGTTAATATGGCCAGCTCTGCCGGAGAATGGCTGTTCTTTTGCAAGGTTTCCTTAAAGCGCGGGATACGTGTAATAAAAAATAAACAAATCAGTAACAACGCTGCGCGCTCAAATAGCTGCATCAGCATTTCCAACAAGGCGTTCACCTGCGTTCCTCCCAAATAAAAACGGATATGCCTACATAAGTTGTGTTAATTATTCACATATTTCAGTACTCACCCTGCCATTACGGGCATGGATGCTAGCCTTCCCACCAATCGGATATGTAAACTGCGGCGTAGTATGACCAAAATCAGCATCTGCAATCACTGGAATGGAGGCCAATTCTCTTTTCGAGCTAATGATTTGCCGCAGCAATTCTTCTGTCATATGCGACGCCTGCTGAAATCGTCCTATGATGATCCCCTTAACCTGATCAAATCCAGGCTGGTGCAACAGTGATTGCAAATCCCGATCAAACGTAGCGGGAGAGCTTTCGTAATCATCCTCAACAAATAGAATGCTTCCTTCCAGACTCGGCATATACGGAGTCCCCTGCAACAAATTCAGGGTACACAAGTTTCCGCCCACAATCGTACCCGTTGCTTCACCTTCATGAATCGCATACGGACCCGCATTGCGGTAAAAGCTTCTTTGATCCTGATCTAGATACCAAGTATCGTCACTCCACTCCGACGAAGACTGGATTTGAATGCTGCCCTCTTCCAACATCAACCTTTGAAAATACGCCGTCGTATAATCATTTCCTCGCAACATGGCAAACGTCAAAAAATGAGGTCCTGCATACGTGATAAGCCCCGTTTTTGCATAAATCGCATGGCTTAACGCTGTTATATCCGAATAACCACATAATCGTTTAGGATGAGCTCCAATCAGTTCATAGTCAAGATGGGTAAGGAGCTGATTGGCATTATAGCCCCCAATTGAAGTCAGAATGCCCTTTACCGTTGGATCGACAAAAGCTTCGTGCAAGTCTGCGACTCTGGACTCTATCGAGGAAGATGTAAAATCATCATTTTCCAGCACATGTTGCGAAAAACTCACTTTAAACCCTAGCTCCTCCAGTCTTTGCTGGGCAATCAAGCGATTTTCCTCAGAAACGATCGACAAGCTTCTGGACGGCGAAAGAATGCGTATCTCGTCTCCAGCTTTTAATTTGGGTGCTTGCTTTCCTATGATCATGGTCATCCCCCCTTAGTTACAAAGCATTTAAACTGCCACAAATTATACCATCAACTTCCATCTAATTATAGCTTCTAGAAATCCCCTCTTCATTTCCCTTCTTCAAGCGCAGTAAAAAACCGGAGAGTACCGCTTGATAGCGATAATCCCCGGATCTCTAGTCCGAAAATGAAGCATTTCGGTTATTTGCTTTTGCTGATTTCGGTAGGAATGTTGTCCTCCTTCTGATCATGTACCAGTTCTTTTAATTGGATAATCAACGCCTCCAGCTCACTAAACCCGGTCACCATATTGGAGGTTATATTTCGTTGCTCCTCTACTCCAGCCAAAATTTGTTCTGACGCTGCACTCGCTTGTTCCGTTACACTTGAAAATTCCGTCATTTCTTGAACAACCTGAGATGAGTATTGCTGCATGCTATTCGTACTGTTTTCCACATCTACGGCCTGCTGCAGCACTTTATTGGCATTTTGCAGGATATCCTCCAGTACAATTTCGGTCGAATGTGCCGATTCCATACTTTGCTGTAGCCTTTGCTGTCCCATGTCAAATTGACTTACGACAGAATCCATCTGAGTTCTCAGTTGAGTCAAGATACCTTCCATCGCCACCGAGGTGTTCCCTACCATTTCAGCCAAATTACGCACTTCTCCAGCCACGATGGCAAATCCTTTTCCATGCTCTCCCGCTCTGGCGGCCTCAATGGATGCATTCAAGGACAGCAAATTAGTTTGTTTTGAGATTTGAGTAATATCTTTAAGCATGGCAGACATGCTATCACTTTGTACTTTAAACTCGTCCAGTTCTTCTTTGGTACGACTCATGACCTGACCCAAATCCTTGATTTGAGACGTTAATGCCAGCAGTTGACTGCTCCCTCTGTCCCCGGCATTTTTCGTATCTTCGGAAAGCTGCTTCAGTTCTCGGGAATGATCAGCTACCTCTCGCACGTGCCGGTCAGATTGGGCCAAGTTATCCGTAACCTCGGTGATATTCGAAGCTTGCATTTCTACCCCTTTGGCAACCTCCTGAAACCCGATAGCGACTTCATTCGTCACGCTGCCCGTAGCATCCACTTGATTCCTGAATCGTTCTGTAAAGTTATGCAATCCAGCCACTGCTTGTTTAACTTGCTCAAACAGAAATTCAATTCGTTGCCTTGTAGCATCGATATCTTTATTTTGCTCTTCACTTTTCTTAAACTGCTTTTGATTTAACACCGATACCACTAACAGTAGCAAACCAATAAGTAAAACAATAATAAACTCATGCACATAGCGCAAAGAACCGGTAGCTGGGGGAACTGGGGGCGTACCGATTGTTATTTGCACAAAAATATTACAGAGATTTAAGGTCATAGCTACCAGAAAATATCGGTAAGAAGGATACAGCAAAAACAAAGAGCAAATTAATATGGTGGTCACTACCTCGACGCTAGATAAGTTCAAAAATATACACATTAATACGCTAAAAAACGTAGTAATCCACGGAATAAGGCGGATTCCTTTCTTTTTCATATTCAGGATCGTTAAAACTGCCGCGACTACAAATCCTACACCATTAGATACCCACATCGAGGGATTAGATAATGCCGGGACGATGCCGCTCAAGGCCATAATCCAAAAAATAATGATCACCAATTTGTTTCTTTGCCACAACAATTCACTCGTTCTGTCCATGATTGTGTACGCGCTCCTTAGATATATATTAGGTATTTATAAAATAAAAATGTAAATGCCATACTTTATATATCGTCATATCAGAACACGTAGTGAATGAAAATCGTACAAACACTCCACATTCCCTTTAATTTCCAAATTACAACAGAACAATTTTAAAGGGAAAGAGTATGTAATCGTAAATAAATGAATGAATGCAAAAAATCGCCCCCAGACAGGGAGCGATTTTGAATTCATTTTTGATGACTTCGCAATTGGAAAAGGTTCATATACCAACTGACAACATTAGGATTCCTTGTTTTCGGAAGCCTCTTTAGCGCCTTCGGTTGCCGCTGCATCACCTTCCACAGCAGCATTTTCCACTTCAACTGCACGCGGAACGATAATAGAAGCAAGCAGTTCTTCTTCAGGGACGTGCAGTGTTACTCCTTTAGGGAGTTTCAAGTCGCTAGCGCTCAGCTTGTCGCCAACATCCAGTGCGGATACATCCACCTCAATGGTAGATGGTAAATCAGCCGGAAGACCTTCGACTTCTACTTCCGTTTCCTGAACTTGCAGAATACCGCCTGTTTTTGTACCTACAGGTGTCCCCTGATAATCAATAGAAACACGCACGCGAAGCGGTTTGTTTTTGGCAATTTTCAAAAAATCGGCATGCAACCATTGGTTGTCACGCTGTTGATAATCTTTAATAATAACTGGAATGGTTTCTCCACCCTCTACAGTGAGGTTGAACACCTCTGAACGTCCGGTTCTGACTACTTTATTAAATTCCTTGGCATCGACATGTACAGGGGTTCCTTCAAGCTCAGAGCCGTAAACCACAGCTGGAATCCGTCCTTTTAACCTCAATTCACGAATAGCCGAACCCTTCTTCTCTGTTCTCGGCTGGGCGGTCAGTTGAATACTTCCTCCATTAGAACTCATGATATACAACCTCCTTCAGGTTACCTTACAAATGATTTTCCTCCAAGAATCTTGCCTGTTTACCAGTCGTACTACAGGATATAAGCCAGCAAGCTGGCAAAACTAAACAAGTCCATAATTCTATTTTACCCCTTTTTTCTGAAACTGACACACGTTTGCATAAAAAAATAGCATTTCTCGAAATGATCGAAAAATGCTACTTGCGTGTATATAGCGACCAAGCATACAAGTCTATCCGGCCCGATTATCATTTACCAGTAGCAAATATTCTTCTCTGCCACTATGAATCAATACCTGCATCACAGACTGGTTCGGGTCTATATCAATATATCGATCTGCCTCCACATCCTTAGCATCCCAGTGATTAAGCCGGACAATGTAGCCGATTCGCTGTATATCAGGGGCCACCTGAATACGCGCTACTGCACGACCATCATCCAAATCACGGAATTCGACATGTCCGTCGCGGTGCCCCGTTCCCCATACCCATACGTTCCAGCCAGTGTATTGCCGATCCGCACGCTCGTAGATCAGTTCAATCGTGCGAAATGGGGCGACTTCACTATCTTTTCCAAGCTGGACATCTGTCAACGCTATGGCTGTACCTGCAATTTCTTGATCTGTCCCTTCATCCGAGTCTTCCAATTCGTTCTCCGCCTGACGATTAGCCTGATCTTGTTCAGTCACAAATGAGACTCGTGCAGGTTCTTCCTGATCATATAACACCATCATCGACCAGCGTGATACGGTTACACGATGGCCTACGACTTCATACCGTGTCTCATTACCAGCCCCGTGTGCGTCCACGACCACATGCCAACGATCCGATTCCGCAGGCAATGCTATCGTCTGCTCCGTATCCGAGCCGTTATAAATCACCACAATATGATTCCAGGCATCGCCGTTAGCATGGTGCCTCAAAGCAAAAGCCACCACATGCCCACTGCTTTGCAGCACTTCCATGTGCTGCTCCACCAGCTCACGATGATCCATTCGGAATGCCGGGTGGCTGCGTCGCAAAGCAATTAAGCCTTGGTAGTAATCAAACACTGGGCGAAACCTCGCCTTGTTATCCCAACGGATGGCATTCACCACATCTGAGCTTCGGTAGCTATTATGGTCTCCACATTTGGAGCGCAGCAGTTCATCCCCTGCATGAATAAAAGGAATACCTTGAGATGTGAGTACCATGCCGTTAGCTAACAGGGACTTGCGTACGGTTTCGTTCTCTAGCAAGTTATTTTCATCCAGTTCCCAATACGGGTCTGCTTCGGCAACAGCTTGTTCAGGTGTCCTCCCATCCTGTGGCTTCCCCTGCTCCCATTGTGGAAAACGACAATGCTCCCGCAAATGTCTTACCGTCAAAATTTTATCCCACAGATTGAGATTATCGTGGGCAGTTACATAATTGACGGTCTCCGATGGCTGAGCTGTGAAATCATGAATAGCCCCAAAAGCACCTTTAAGCACCTGTTCCTCCTGATGTTCTGCCCCTGTGGCAAACCCGCTCCCAGTACCGTCGCTATCCCCCTTAATAGCAGAACGGTAGTTGTCGTTAAAAACAGCAAAGCCTTTGTCCCGTTGCGTTCCTTTTAGCGTAAGCAAGGGTTGCGGAGATTCTCCTCCCGTCCAAGGCTCACCATAGATAAGCAGATCCGAACGCACTTCAGAGCGAAGTTCTTGCGTAAGCTGCACCACGGTTGGGGTATCAATCAGACCCATCAGATCAAATCGAAAGCCGTCTATATGATATTCCTCTGCCCAATAGCGTAGTGAATCCTTGATATACTTGCGCACCATCGGACGTTCGGTTGCCACCTCATTACCTACCCCTGATCCATTGGTGAGCTGCCCTTGTTCATCTGTACGGTAATAATATCCAGGTACAACAGGCTCAAATGGCCCCTGTTCCACCGAATAAGTATGGTTGTACACAACGTCCATAATGACACCGATGCCGGCAGTATGCAAAGACTGTACCAGCAGTTTCAGCTCTCGTATGCGTGTCTCCGAATCAGCCGGATTGGAAGAATAAGACCCCTCCGGCACATTATAATGCTGCGGATCATAGCCCCAGTTATATTCAGTATCTAATTCCGCAAAGTCATTTACCGTATGAAAATCAGCTACTGGAAGCAAATGAACATGTGTAATGCCCAGCTCCAGTAGATGATCCAGCCCGATGCTGTTCCCCTCAGTATCCTTCAATCCCGTATACGTAAAGGCCTCAAACCGTCCCTGAGCAGCAGATAAGTCTTTTTCCCCCGTATTAAAATGGGTATCCATCGAAAAATCACGTACATGAAGCTCATAGAGAATGGCATCCGTCGGCCGCTTAAGTGGAGGCCCCGCATCCAATTCCCATCCGTCCGGGTTGGTTTGAGCCAAATCAATGATCGCTGTACGCTGCCCGTTGGCTGATACCCCTGTGGCATATGGATCGGCAGCATAATGAATGGTGTTGTCCGCCCACTCCAGCCTGTACATGTAATAATATTTGTTCCAATCCCCTTCCAGCTCTATAGACCATACACCTTGATCATCACGGTTCATGAGAAATTCTTGACCACCGTCGTGCTCCTGAACGTTCCCCTCCTGATCGTACACCCCCGCATCGTTATACAACGCTATATGGACCTGCTGCGCAGTCGGTGCCCATACCTTGAACTTGCTGCCCACAGGCTTATAAGTAAGACCCAAATCATAGCCTTCATATATGGGATATGTTGTGTGCTCAAGCTCTTTGAGCTGATTGAAATCTGACATTCCTGTTCACCACCCATTTCTGTACATCGGCATACAGCCTCTGTTCATCCATCATTTATGATGTTTATGACTTGTCAATATACCTCAGGATTTTGTAAAATCTTCACCTAATAGGCTATCAAAATAAGACAAGCTTGAAAAGCTGGATGATTTAAATAAGGATGACGCTTCCATTTCAACGCACACTCCATTTTATGACAAAACCATGAACAGGCTACAGCTTTTGCCCTCAAGCATAACAATAATTTCCTAGATTTCATCACTTATCGCTAAATAAGTACGTTAAAAAACACGTTAGAAAAGTCAGGACAATCTACGGTTATCCATTTCAAAAATATCGTCTGCAATCCGCATGGTAGAACTTCGGTGCGAAACAAGGACAACCGTTTTATCTTGCTGCTGTTCCTTTAACGATTTTAAAATAATTGCCTCGTTCAGGCTGTCCAAATTGCTGGTAGGCTCGTCGAGCAGTAAGAGAGGCGCATTATGGACAAAGGCTCTCGCCAGTCCCAAGCGTTGGCGTTCTCCACCGGACAGCCTGTCCCCCAATTCTCCAACTCGGCTGTCATACCCTTGAGGCAAGGTCATAATAAAATCGTGCACTGATGCCTTACGTGCTGCTTCCACAACCTGCTCATGCGTTGCATCAGGCTTTCCGATTTTGATATTAGCTGCAATTGAATCATCAAACAGGAACGTATGCTGGTCTACATAGCTCTGTAAGCCTCTCAAATGTCGGGTTCCAATTTCCTTCAAATCGTGCCCGGATAGCAAAATTCCACCTTGCTGCGGGTCCCTAAATCGCATCAGCAACTTTAGCAGCGTAGACTTGCCAGAGCCGCTTTTACCCTGAATGCCTAAAATCCGCTTATGCGGTATCGTGAGACTTACATCATTCAGCACCGTTTGACCATCGTATGCAAAAGTCACCTTGTCTACTCGTGCCCCAGTAAAGGCAACACTTATCCCTTCGATATTTTCCTCTACCTCCGGGGCTTCCTCCAATAGACTCAATACTCGTTCCCCGCTCGCCAGCGTTTGAAGCAAATTGTTGGACAAATTGCTCAGCGCGACGACAGGACCAAATGAACTAAACAGGGCAATGACAGAAATTAGCATACCTGTAAAGTCAACGTGACCATTAGACATACCGTACAATCCAGCCAGCAGCATCAAGAATGAGAATCCAACTACAGCCGCATCTGTGATGGCTCTTGTGATACCTTCATGATGCTTCAAGTCCTTCTGCTTGGCATCCAATTGATCCGTACGACGGTTAATCTCATTCAAACGTTGTTCTCCTTGCCCATATTGCACAATTTCCTTCATACCCCGTAAGCTGTCCAAAAAATAACTGCTCAGCTTGCCAAAGCTACTTCGGTATTCCATCCCCTGACGTTTGCCCATACGTGACGTGAGTAAAGGAATAAATAAACCGACAGTTAGGTAAGCAAGCGCAGCAAGCCAGCCTAATAGAGGCTCATAAGAACCGATAAAAAACACCATGAGTAGTGAAGTGATGATGCCGATCATAACAGGCGCTATCGTATGCGCATAAAATACTTCCAGTAGCTCAATATCACTCGTAATGAGTGAAATCAGATTCCCCTTGTCCTTGCCTTCCAATTTGGCTGGAGCGAGTCTGCGCAGGGCTTGAAGTACCTTATCACGCAGTACAGCCAGCAGCTTGAAAGCGAGATAATGACCACTCATTTGCTCGCCATAACGGAATACGCCGCGTAGTACGGCACAAACCACGATCGCCGTCAGCAAAAACGACATGGTGTAGCCTGTCGTGATGCCTGTTGCTGTAAGCAGAGCTAGGGCTCCAAACACTATAATGCCAATAGCACAAACAAAACCAAGCACTCCTGTAACAATCGTGATGAGTAGCACAGGTAAAAGAGGCCCCGCCAATACCAATAATTGGCCCATGATCCGTAATCCATGTCTACGCATATACAGCCCCTCCTTTTACAAACTGCTCTACCCGGTGTTGACTGAGATACATCTCCGCATAATGTCCCTGCTGGCTCAACAGCTCATGATGCGTTCCCGATTCTGCCACCAAACCGTTTTGCAGCACATAGATACAGTCGGATTGAACTACGTTTTCCAGTCTGTGAGAGATAAGAATCACTGTTTTTTGACCTGCCAGCGCATGTATAACCTCCATAATGCCTTCCTCACTTTCACTGTCAATGTTAGAGGTGGCCTCGTCAAAAATGTACACACGACTATCATGCAGCAATGCTCTGGCTAGTGCTAGCCGTTGGCGCTGTCCTCCTGACAGATTTGCCCCTTGCTCCTCCAGTTCTGCTTCCAGTCCTCCTTCTGAAAGGATAAAATCATACAGCTTCACTTGTCGCAAAGCTTCCAGCATTTGTTGCTCATCCGCGTGCTCATTGCCCATTTTTAAATTTGCTTCCACTGTGCCTTTAAAAATATAGCTGTTAAAACCGATCCAGGTCATGTGACGCATGCGGCTTCCTTCTGAAATATCGGTAAGCTCTTTTCCTCCAATCGTCAGACTTCCTCGATACCCCTCGTGGTGCCCAACGATCAATCCGGCTACCGTACTTTTACCAGAGCCTGATTCCCCAACAATTGAAACAAAGCTGCCCTGGGGAATATCCATGGATATATTTCGTAAGGTATCTCTTTCGTCGTAGGCGAAACTCACCTGTTCCAGTCGAATATCTGTGTTTTCTATGCTTTCTTGTCCTTGTATAAGATCCTCAGTACTCAACATTTGAAATATTTTGTCGCTTGCTGCCATTCCGTTCATGGCGATATGAAAGTAAGAACCCAGCAGACGCAGAGGAATGAAAAATTCTGCCGACAGCAAAACAATGATGATTGCTCCTGCCAAGCCAATATGGCCTGAAGAATATTCGCTTACCGCGACCAGTACACCCGCAGCGGCACCACCAAATGCGATAAGATCCATAATGGCCACGGAGTTAAGCTGCATAGTCAGCACTTTCATCGTCATTTTCCTAAAATCCTCAGCTGCTGTGTTCATTTCCTGATGTTTATCCTGGTCTGTTCCGTACATTTTGAGCGTAGTCAGACCTTGTACATTCTCCAAAAAGCTGTGGCCCAGATTGACGTAACTGCCCCAATATTTCCGAAAAAGCTTTTTAGCCATCCTCATAATGACAATGATCGACACTGGAATTAAGGGAACGCAGATCAATAGTATAATGGCTGCTTTGAAGCTGACAAAAGAGAGGGTGATGAATAACGTTACGGGGGCAAGCAGACTGTAAAATAGCTGAGGCATGTATCTACCGAAATAGGTTTCAAGCTGCTCTACCCCTTCTACAGCAACCTGTATAACCCCCGAGGTGGAGGTATGATCTGTATATGCGGGTCCCATTTTGAGCAACTTGCCGTAAATTTGCGAGCGCAGCGTTTTTTTAGCATTTACCGAAGCACGATAGGATAACATACTGGCTGCATAATTGCTCAGACAGCGAACTGCAATAGCAGTAATAACAATGACCGTCATAGATAGAATCAGCTTGCGAGTCACTTGTCCTTCCCATGCCTGCTGCATAACAAAGGCCATAGACAACACAGCGGCTATACTCCCCAAAAGACCGATCCACTGCACAAGCACACCCAATACGATATATTTCCGAGAATGTTCCACTAGACCGAGCAGACGGCTGTCGACCATTTTAGACCTTTTTTTCGGAGTAGGGGCAAGTGAAGATGAAGGCGTTATTTCTGCTGCAGCGTTTCTCACTGTTCCGATTCGGAATATAAAGTAATAATATTTAAAAAGGATGACCAAGACGATGAGCGCTTTGCCCCACACATTAGGGGTGAAAATAAAGCCTGTAATCAGCATCGCTGACGCTAAGCCCAATGTGGTGATTTTCGTAGACAGCTTCAACGACCTTGTTTGAACAAAACTCTCTAGATGCTTTTGGTACAGAGCGGTATTCGAAAACCACTGGTGAATCCTTTCGGATCCCCGCATAAAGAAAAAGGTCGCTAGCAGCAGAAACGGTGTAGTCGGTAGCAACGGTAGCACTACACCAATAACTCCAAGCGCCAAAAATAAAAACCCTAAGGTAATATAGATCGGTTTCACTATAATCCTCCCTAATACTTATAATAGTAATGATTTCATTTTATAGATAATGATAATCATTATCAATATAAACAATTTAAGCAGGTTGTTATGTGATGTAAATCACGCATATAAAAATCCTCTTGAAGCACATCTCTACAGAACACGTTAGTGTTGATGTGGATGCTTTATCTTCAAGAGGATTATCGAAAGTAGATGTTGATAATTCGTTGTTTTATGAATTTATAATATCATATTGCTCCAATATCTGCCGATGTAACGGGTGATCTGCGGTTATGGAAGTATAACGCGTCAGCGCCACACCCAGTCCTTCACTGCGGATCACCTGCTGAAGCTCGACTGCCTCGGGGTCTTCCGTAATATCAAATTTACAGGCAGCCGCCATTCCTAACGCCAGATGATCCGTCGGGATGCCATACTCCTGCGCTTGCAGCGCGGGACGTACAAGACGGTCATTGGGAGACAGCTTACGCAACGGTGAACGTCCGACTCGAGTAACATCGTCTGTCAGATTAGGGTTGCGAAAGCGATCCAAAATTTTAGAGATGTACTTCTTATGCTCCCCTTGATCCAAACCGAAGCGCTTCACAAGCACTGCTCCTGTCTCCTCCAGTGACCCTTGTATCGAATCCACCACCTTGCTATCCTTCATGGCCTCCTGGATGGTAGCATAACCTGCGGTATAACCAAGATAGGCTGCCACGCAATGCCCCGTATTCACCGTGAACAGCTTTCGTTCAATGTAAGGCTCTAGATCCTGCACGTACAGGATGCCTTCGATTTCTTCATGCTTAGGTGCCATTTGTGAACGATCCACCACCCACTCGTAAAAAGGCTCTACCTGCACATGTAACGGGTCCTCGTGGTGTTGGATCGGCACAATCCGGTCTACAGCAGCATTGGGGAAATATACCGAAGCCTCTGCCTTGGCACGAGTCGCCTCATCCAGTAGCGCAAAAACATGCTCTTTCAGTTGGGCGCTGCCTCCGATTGCATTTTCGCAAGCAATCACATGCAGCGGGCCTGCCCCTCGCTCCACCCGCCGCGCTATTCCCTCGGCAATACCTGCTGCAATATGCCTGAGGATGCTAACCCCTACCGCGGTCGTTACCAGATCAGCATGGTCTACCGCATCCGCTACAGCGGATGCATCTCTGCCGTCAATCGCCGTTACATTCGTGACCAGCTCCGTATCCTTTGTATCATTGGCTAGCTCTACGGTGTATTGTTTACGACGACGTAACTCGGATACAAGGGTGTCGTTGACATCTGAAAAGACAACCTCATAGCCTGCACGCGACAGAATCAATCCGATAAAGCCGCGACCAATATTTCCTGCTCCAAAGTGGACGGCTCTCATAGCTCCATCTCACTTTCGAACAGATCTATAATTTCCTGTGGGGTCACCGCGTTGCGAAGTTTATCCATATTTTCTTCCTCCGCACACACCACAGCGATACTCGTCAAAATCTCCATATGATCGCCGCCTTGTGCTGCAATGCCGATTACCATGTATGCTTTTTCTTCCCCAAAATCTATGCCTTGTGGAAACTGAACGATGGAGATGCCTGTGGATTGAATAAGCATCTTGGATTCCTTGGTGCCATGTGGAATAGCCAACCCGTTCCCGATATAGGTGGACACGATCTCCTCGCGTTCCAGCATCTTGTCAATGTACTCACTTGAAATATGTCCTGCATCCAGCAGGATTTGTCCAGCCATACGAATCGCCTCATATTTGTCTTTGGCGGTTGCGTTCATTTTTACTTTGTCTATCGTCATAATACTCACGGTAGGTTCCTCCCTGTCCCTAATTTACTGTGGAAAAATTCAGCTAGCTCACTCGATATATAATTGACAATATGATCCCTGCTACCGTGTTCCAGTAGCGTAACCATGTCTTCCTGCAAGAGTAATGCACTAATCTCGCTCAATACCTCCAAGCTTTCTCTCGGCAGCTCACGAGGTCCCAACATGAGCAGCACGCATTCTACCTGTTCGCCTGTATCC
Organism: Paenibacillus sp. FSL P2-0322; assembly: GCF_037975315.1. NCBI lineage: Bacteria > Bacillati > Bacillota > Bacilli > Caryophanales > Paenibacillaceae > Paenibacillus > Paenibacillus sp. FSL P2-0322. The sequence continues at coordinate 4,508,292 of NZ_CP150243.1, forward strand.
GCCAACAGCGGCTCTGCCAGCTTATACAAGGTAAGCGAAGGCTTGCGAATATAGTGGCTGCGCGTATGAACTAAAGCAATGGAGGTATCAGAGATCACCTGACTACCTTGGCGCTCTCTTTCCATGAGCTGTGCAGCAACCGCAGAAGGCTCTGTAACATTCCCCCGCCCCGCCTCCAACATGCATATAGCCTCTACGGTCGCCGCCATATCCATCCCCTGATTTTCCAGCGGATACACTTGAAATTGCTGTACAATGTGTACAATTTCCTCAAGACTTTTCCGCAGACCGGTAAGCCACTCTATATCCTGACCAGGCTGAACAGCCTGTTCCTGCTGATGGTCATTGGGATGATTGAGTGTAATATGCTGGATGAATTGACGCAGGCGATCACTCTCCTCCTGCGTCAGCAACGGGCTGATCTTAAGATACCGATCTGGTTCAAGCGGTAGCTCTACTGTCGAAATGATCAGATCATAATCCTCCTTGGGAATCCGCGCCGCCTCGTACCATGAAGCCCTATCCACAATATTGATCTGTGGGAGCTCTTTGGCGAGCCTTGTTGCCAAAAGTCTGGATGATCCAATGCCGCTCGTGCAGACTACGATGGCCCGCACCTCCCGCCGCAATTGTCGTAGCCGCTCCAGCGAAGCGCCAAAATGCATGACGAGAAATCCGATCTCTTCATCTGGCACTTTCATTTCTGTCATGCCCGCCGCAGCCTTTTTCACTGAGTCGAATAAGCTGCTGTAATCCTTGCGGATTTGCTGAAGGAGGGGGTTACGAATCGACCTGCCTTCCTTCAAACGTTTGAACACCGGGGCCATATGGGCAATCAGTCCTTCACGCAGAACACGGTCCTCTTCCAATGGCGTGCCTGTCTCTTCCTCCACACGACGAATCAACTCATGAACCGACTCCAACAGTACGAGATCATCCAACGGCAGTAGTCGGGTAGAGTGATCCTCGGCATCACGAAATAGCAGCCTGAGATAAGATCGTTCCGGCTCTGGAAATTCAATATCCAGCGCCTCTGACAACTCCGTGCATATGCGTTCCACCATAGCTGTGCGAAGCATGATATTTTCATCTGAATCTGTTTTTAAATACGAGAGAAGAGGATCTATAACATACCCGAGTCGCAGACGTACCAGCGAAACGCAAATTTGAATCAGCAGCTCCATGTATTTGCTTTCCACCATGTTTTCCAACCATTTTTCATGGGGCTGCCAGAGGGCCTTTTCCACAATCAGCAGGTTATCTCTGCCAATCATCTCCAGCAACTTGTCGGCGACACGGGTCACAGAACGAAGTTCTTCCCGGGCTGAAAACAGATCGGATTCATCCAAATATTCGAGAGCCAGCTCGGAAATCGCCCGTCTTTTGTCTGTCTCCCGTCCTGTAATCTCGACGCCGTACCCCCGTCTGCGGACAAGCACGAGCCCCCGTTCCCCAATCCAGCCTTGTAATTCGTCCAGATCATGACTGACCGTAGTTACCGTGACTTTCAAGTCTGAAGCCAGCGCCAGCAGCTTGATCGGCTCCTGTGTATCCAGCAGCATGCAGAGAACCACGATCTTTCTCTCCTCAGCCGAATATTCGTCTGACTTTGTATGCAGCAATTGCCTTCGCAGGCATACAAGCTGAGCTGGGTCAGCATCTATACAGATACCAATCCCTGACTTTTTCTCCAGCTTCACCTCATGAGCAGCCAGCCAATGCTCGACTGCGCCCAGTTCCCGATGAACCGTCCTTGTGCTGACATTGATCTTCGTGGCAATTTCCCCGGCTGTAACCTCTTTGGACTGCTCCAGAAGATATTCCACGATGTCACGTTGTCGTTTCGTAATATTCATAAGCGCATACCGTTCCTTCCCAAGCTCATCCCTCCAGCAGGAGACGTACACTGCATACAGTCCGCCTGACTACGACGGGGATTAAGAATCGGATTTCAGACGTTCAACCAGCGCTTCGTATTCAGGGCTCTTCAGAAAATTGTCAATGGAAATGTGCTCAGCATTCGGGGCTACTGTTTTAGCCCGGTCTGTCAACGTTTTTTGCGTAATGACAATATCCGCATCCTGTGGAATTTCACTGATTGCCGTATTCGTAACTGTTACGCCTACACCCGCCTGCTTCATTTTTTTGCGTAAAATCGAGGCGCCCATAGCGCTTGAGCCCATACCTGCATCACAGGAAAAGACGATCTTATTCACTTCGGATTTATCCTTGAGCGTTCGAGCTGCGGCAATCTCAGCAGCACGTTCAGATTCGTGGTTATCTTCCATTACAGTGGCGTTAGCACTTGCACTCTTGCTTTGATTTTTCATATCTTTCAGGCGGGATGCAGCTTCCTCCAGCCCCTCTTCTTTTTGCTTACTAGTCTTGAGTAACACTGCGGCAACAGCAAAGGATACGACCGCAGCAGCGATCACCCCGCTCAGCATTGGCAAATATCCGCCTTTTGGCGTCATTAGAAAATAGGCAATGATGCTGCCCGGTGAAGGAGCAGCAACCAGTCCGGCACCTGTCAACATAAAACAGAAGGTTCCCACAACGCCCCCAGCTATAGCAGCAAGAATCAAAATCGGCTTCATCAAAATATAAGGGAAATAAATTTCATGAATCCCGCCGAAAAAATGAATGATGACCGCTCCAGGAGCCGATGACTTCGCAGAGCCTTTGCCGAACAGGCAGTAGGCTAGCAAAATACCGAGCCCCGGCCCAGGGTTGGATTCCAGCATAAACAGTACGGATTTTCCTGTTCTTGCAGCTTCCTCTAACGCAATCGGACTCAATACTCCGTGATTCAGCGCGTTGTTTAAAAATAATACTTTTCCGGGCTCAATAATGAGGTTGACAAGCGGCAATAGCCCTGCGTTCACGAGGAACTGTACCCCTGCCGACAACACTTGACTGATCATTTGTACAATCGGACCAATCGCCACATGGGCAAGCAGCGCTAGAATGGCACCGATAATTCCGGCCGAAAAGTTATTGACCAGCATTTCAAAGCCTGATCTGACTTTGCCTTCAATGGCCTTGTCGAACTTCTTCAATATCCACGCAGCCAGCGGACCAGCGACCATCGCGCCCAGGAACATCGGGATATCGGCTCCCACTATGACACCCATCGTCATAATGGCACCAATCACACCTCCACGCTGTCCGTGAATCATCGTGCCCCCTGTATAACCGATCAGTAACGGCAACAAATAATTTTTCATCGGGTCAACCAATTGTGCAAAACCTTCATTCGGGAACCATCCGGTCGGAATAAAGAGTGCCGTAATCAGCCCCCACGCAATAAATGCTCCCATATTGGGCATAACCATACCGCTAAGAAAACGGCCAAAACGCTGTACGGCGACACGAGTGCCTCCTTTTGAACTTGGCTTTGCGTCCAATGTACTCATATTCAAATCCTCCTTGTAGGTAAGCATCACTACCTTTTCTTAAAATTCATACTAAATGACAGCGCTATCTTCATCAACGAAATGAAAACGTACTTTCGTCATGAACGTTGATGACAACATTTAAATTTAAATTATCCGGGAAGGTATTATACCTGCATAATTCTTCTTAATATGACCTGTAGCTATAGAAATTAGTCGAAAAACCGTGCTGGATTATGTATGATTCTTATATGGGGACAACCCTCTAAATCAGAATAAAACACGTAATTACGTTTGAAAAAAGACAAAAAAATAGCCGCTACGTCAAATCATAGCGACTATTTTATACAAAAATCGAGCAGACAAATAACCCTCTTACTCCATACTACAATGCTCCATTATTGCTCATCGGAAATCAACTGCTCATACTGATCCGCAGACAGTAGCTTGCCCAAGGCTTCCTCCACATCTTTATCCATCTCTACTTCGATCATCCAACCTTTTTCATAGGGAGATTCATTCACTAGCTCAGGTGTACTTTCCAGCGTTTCATTCACTTTTAGTATGGTTCCCGTCACCGGAGCAAAAAGGTCGGATACTGTCTTCACCGATTCAATCGTACCGATCTCCGCTCCCTGCTCAATCGTTGCTCCCGCCTCAGGTAATTCTACAAAAACAATATCACCCAGTTGATGCTGTGCAAAGTCTGTAATACCAATTCGTACCGTTCCATTCTCTGTCCGCTGAACCCACTCATGTTCGTCTGTATACCAAAGTTGCTGCTTTACTTCACCCATTCTGTTCCCCTCACTTCCATATGAATAAAATCGCTTTTGCTCACTGTACTAGACAGGTTAAGATTATGACAACAAGAACACTCATGTCAATAATACTAACAAAAATACTTCATATCACCTCATATAGCGTACTATATAAAAATATGATAGCTTATAACAAACGCTTACATATCCTTATTTATATATTAAATGTTTTTTCTATTGTTTTTGATGACATTTTTATTGACATTTTAAATGAATTTGCGTATTAATGGGTTATAGCAAATGCTTTGGGAAACACCCCGACAACTGCAAACGCGGATGAACGCGGAGGGAGAGACTGCCAAAAAGATTCGCATAGCTGTTGCCGCTTGTGAGACATAAGTGCACGCGAATCGGATCAAGTTGTTATCTGCAAAGCCAGGTAATATACCGTTGATCCCGAAGGTAGCGCCGAAGGAGTAAACCTGCATTGCAGGTGAATCTCTCAGGCAAAAGGACCTCTGCCGGACGCATCTCTGGAGAGCATTCGCTATTGGAGCGGATCACCCAAGGGGAAACCCGGTACATACCGGGGTAACTTTCTGGTATCAAGGACAGAGCTGAAAAAAAGAGTGTAGACTGCCGTCTATACGTTTTTTTCGGCCTGTCTTTTTTGTTTAGCCGATCACACCGGATAGGAGTGGAATAATGACTAATTTGCGAAAAACACCGCTATATTCGTCCTACGGGACGCAGTCTGGGGTTCGTTGTATTGACTTTGGCGGCTGGGAGCTCCCGGTTCAGTTTAGCGGCATTCAAAAGGAGCATGAGGCCGTCCGGCAACGTGCGGGTTTATTCGATGTATCGCATATGGGCGAATTTTTGGTTGAAGGCAAAGAAGCCGAAGCTTTTCTGCAAAAGGTGACCACGAATGATGTCAGCCAGTTGGAACCAGGTCAGGCACAATATTCACTCCTGTGTTACCCCGATGGAGGGGTAGTAGACGACCTACTTGTTTACTGCAAAGGACCGGAACGCTACATGCTCGTTGTGAACGCATCCAACATCGATAAGGATTGGGATTGGCTAATGCGCCATATGCCTGCATCCGTTCACATGGAGAATGTGTCTGATGCGATAGCATTGCTAGCGTTGCAAGGACCGGAGGCAGCACGTATTGCCGCAGCCGTGGCAGATACGGACATTACGAATCTGGCATCTTTCCGCTTCCATGAGAATGTGCCATTGTTCGGAGCAAAAGCACTGGTCTCACGAACCGGATATACGGGCGAAGACGGTTTTGAATTTTATATACCTGCTGCGGAAGCACCAGCCGTATGGGAGGGTTTGCTTCGTTCCGGTGAGTCGTATGGGCTGATTCCCGCTGGACTTGGTGCTCGGGATACCCTACGCTTTGAGACACGGTTGCCGCTATATGGTCAGGAGTTATCTGCCACGATTTCACCACTCGAAGCTGGTCTAGGTTTCTTCGTCAAGCTGAATAAAGGAGATTTTATCGGTAGAGAAGCACTGCAACGTCAGAAAGAACAAGGGATTCCTCGCAAATTGATCGGGCTGGAAATGATTGATCGCGGTATCCCACGCGCCCATTACCCGGTATTCGCAGAAGGACAACACATTGGTGAGGTCACAACGGGGACTCAGTCGCCCACCTTGAAGCGTAATCTGGGCCTCGCCTTGGTGGACAGTCGTTTTAGCGCCCTCTCCACACCGTTGGAGGTTGAGATTCGTGGCAAACGCCTGCGTGCCGAGGTGGTGGCAGCACCCTTTTATAAACGCCCGCGCTGATCTTAAACTCTTTTTATTTCTATAAAGCAAATATGTCAGATATGAACTTCTGGGTTTTTCATCTCACACACTTTTTTATTAGCTAATTTACGATCTAAAATCTTGCTTTTCGAAAGGAGTCAGAACCTATGAAGCAGCATCGTTATCTCCCTATGACTGAACAGGATCAAACCGAAATGCTGCGTGTGGTGGGTGTATCATCTATTGATGATTTATTCAGTGACATTCCAGAGGCCATTCGATATCAAGGGGAACTGCCTCTCTCTTCTCGACTCGATGAGAAAGCCTTAACCCGCCACTTGGCCGAGCTGGCCGGACACAACGCCAATACAGACACACATGCCAGCTTCCTTGGCGCAGGAATTTATGATCATCATATTCCGTCCGTCATCCAGCACATCACTTCACGCTCGGAATTCTATACAGCCTACACCCCCTATCAGCCGGAAGTAAGCCAAGGCGAGCTACAAGCCATTTTCGAGTTTCAGTCGTATATTTGCGAATTGACGGGCATGGCTGTAGCTAATGCCAGCATGTACGACGGAGCGACTGCACTGGCGGAAGCGGGCTCACTGTCCGCCGCAGCTACCCGCCGTAAACAGCTTATCGTATCAAGGTCCGTCCATCCGGAGGCACGTCAGGTATTGGCAGCCTATGCACGCGGATTGGATTTGGACATCGTGGAAATCGGCTGTTCGGACGGCGTAACGGATGCTGATGCGCTAGCGGCGGCCGTATCGGAACAGACCGCGGCTGTTTTGGTCCAAAGCCCCAACTTTTTCGGAGCCGTGGAAAACCTGAAGCCGATGGCTGACCTCATCCATGCGCACAAAGGTCTTTTGGTCGTCAGTGCCAATCCACTGGCACTTGGCTTGCTGGAAACACCCGGCAAACAGGGCGCGGATATTGTGGTAGGAGATGCGCAGCCACTTGGCATCTCCTCTTCTCTCGGCGGTCCGACCTGTGGATACTTTGCCGTTTCTCAGGCCCATATGCGCCGTATCCCCGGCCGTATTGTGGGTCAGACCACAGACCGCAACGGTAAACGCGGCTTCGTGCTGACCTTGCAAGCGCGGGAACAGCATATCCGCCGCGAAAAGGCCACCTCTAACATTTGCTCCAACCAAGCGTTGCTAGCTTTATCTGCATCTGTATACTTGTCTGTCATGGGTAGACAGGGGATCAAGGAAGTAGCCGAGCTAAATTTGCATAAAAGCCGTTATGCTTTAGAGCAATTGCTGAGCTTGAAGGGCGTAACTGCCTCGTTTAACGCACCAACCTTTAATGAGTTTGCCCTTAGACTGCCTGAGGGTACGGATATGAGCAAACTCCAGGCCGAGCTGCTAGCTGCTGGATTTATCGCTGGCTACGATTTGGGCCGGGACTATGAGGAACTTGCTGGTCACATGTTGATTGCCGTGACGGAGCAAAGGACCAAAGAAGAGATTGACCAATTTGTACACACCTTGGGGGGATTGCTATGACACACACCGGACAGGATCAGAAACAAGGGCTGTTGAAGGAACACGATCAAGCGCTCATTTTTGAATTGAGCCGTCCGGGTCGCATCGCCTATTCCCTTCCCGAGTGCGACGTTCCCCGTCGCCCGGTGGCAGAGCTTTTGCCAGATTATGCGCTGCGCAGCGAACCTGCGGCATTACCCGAGGTATACGAAGTAGACGTTATTCGGCATTATATTGCCTTGTCCCGGCGCAATTTCGGCGTGGACAACGGATTTTATCCGCTCGGCTCCTGTACGATGAAATACAATCCAAAAGTGAATGAGGATGTCGCCCGATATACAGGCTTCGCCAAAATCCATCCATATCAGCCCGAGGAGAGCATCCAGGGTGCCATGGAGCTGCTGCATACGCTCCAAAATGATTTGGCTGCGTTAACTGGCATGGATGCCGTCACGCTTCAGCCCGCCGCGGGCGCCCATGGCGAATGGACCGGGCTGATGATGATTCGCTCATACCACGAAGCACGTGGTGAGCGACGTACCAAGGTGCTCGTGCCGGATTCCTCGCACGGAACGAACCCCGCCAGCGCAACCGTCGCGGGCTTCGAAACAGTCACCCTTCCCTCCACCCCTGAGGGGCTGGTGGATCTGGATGCGTTACGTCAAGCCGTAGGCAACGACACCGCGGCGCTCATGCTGACCAATCCGAACACGCTTGGGCTGTTCGAGAAGCAAATCACTGACATTGCTGCCATCGTGCATGAAGCGGGTGGTCTGGTTTACTATGACGGGGCAAACTCCAACGCCATCATGGGGATTACCCGTCCCGGAGATATGGGCTTCGATGTAGTGCATCTCAATTTGCACAAAACGATGAGTACCCCGCACGGCGGCGGTGGCCCCGGCGCTGGGCCTGTCGGCGTAAAGCAACGGCTCATCCCTTATTTGCCCAAGCCGCTTGTCGTACGGGATCCGCAGGGGGTGTACCACTGGGACCGGGAACAGGGAGATTCTATTGGACGGGTTAAAGCCTTTTACGGCAACTTCGGTATTCTCGTTCGTGCCTATGCCTATATCCGTAGCTACGGTCCTGACGGCTTAAAGCGTGTATCGGAATGCGCTGTGCTCAATGCCAATTACATGATGCATCGGCTCGCTCCACATTTTGACCTGCCCTACCCTGGACATTGCAAACACGAATTTGTCATGTCAGGGCGAGGCTTGAAAAAATTTGGAGTGCGTACGCTTGATGTAGCCAAACGGCTGCTTGATTTCGGCTACCATCCGCCTACAATTTACTTCCCTCTGAATGTAGAGGAATGCATCATGATCGAGCCCACAGAGACGGAAAGTAAGGAGACACTTGATGCTTTTGTCGACACTATGATTCATATTGCGCGGGAAGCAGAAGAGAACCCTGAGCTGGTGCTCAATGCACCATATACTACTCCAGTCACACGATTGGACGAAACTACCGCAGCTCGCAAACCTGTACTGAATTGCTCATGCAGTTAAAAACAAATTCTACTTAAAGCATGCAAAAAAGCCGGTATCTATTAGATACCGGCTGCTGTATGTACACAGCAATTTTTTTGTTGGAAAAAGATATAACCTTTGAAATGTAATACCCTTCCTTAACCTTCGATGCTTTGAACCAATTCAACAACCTGTTCTGCTGTTTGCATGTCCAGAGCTTTTGTAGCCAGTTTTTCCATGTCCGCACGGGACAACTTGGAGATTTGACTACGTGCTGGCAGAATGGAAGTTGCACTCATACTGAACTCATCAAGTCCCAGACCCAGCAGCAACGGAATTGCTGTTGTATCTCCTGCCATTTCGCCACACATACCAACCCAACGCCCTTCACGGTGAGCGGCATCAATAACCATTTTCACCAGACGCAGAATGGATGGATTGTATGGTTGATACAGGTAAGAAACCCGCTCGTTCATGCGATCCGCTGCCATTGTGTATTGAATCAGATCATTTGTACCGATACTGAAGAAATCCACTTCTTTTGCGAACTGGTCAGCCAATACCGCTGTAGAAGGAATTTCTACCATGATGCCCAGCTGAATTTCTTCAGATACGGATACACCCTCGGTTACCAACTTTTCCTTTTCTTCCAACAAAACAGCTTTAGCTTCACGGAATTCGTTCAGCGTAGCAATCATTGGGAACATGATGCGCAGGTTACCATGCACACTCGCACGCAACAAAGCACGCAATTGAGTGCGGAAAATATCCTGGCGATCCAGACACAGACGAATAGCACGGAATCCGAGGAACGGATTCATTTCTTTCGGCAGGTCCAGATAAGGAAGTTCTTTGTCGCCACCGATGTCCAAAGTACGAACTACAACCGGTTTACCTTCCATTCTTTCCAGAACGGTTTTGTACGCCGTATACTGTACTTCTTCGGATGGAAGCTTATCGCGTCCCATGTACAAGAACTCCGTACGGTACAAGCCAACGCCTTCACCACCGTTGTCCAGAACACCAGCTACATCATTAGGCGTGCCAATATTGGCTGCCAGTTCGACATGGACACCATCGACAGAAACCGTAGCTTCGCCGCGCAGCTTACGCCACTCTTCGCGTTGCTTGTCGTATGCCACCTGTTTAGCACGGTATTCCGCAACAATCTCTTCGGTAGGGTTCACGAATACGTGACCATCCAAACCATCAACGATAATCAAATCACCGCTTTTAGCTTGAGACAATATATTTTTCGTTCCCACAACTGCAGGAATTTCAAGTGAGCGAGCCATAATAGCCGAATGCGAAGTACGTCCGCCGATGTTCGTTGCAAAACCTTTAACAAATTCACGGTTCAGCTGAGCTGTGTCGGAAGGTGTCAAATCTTCTGCAAGCACAATCGTTTCTTCGGCAATTTCTGCAGGACTAACAAAATGAACACCAAGCAGGTGATTCAGGATCCGCTTGGTTACATCACGCATGTCCGATGCGCGTTCTTGCAAATAGGCACTTTTCATGTTTTCAAACATGGAAATGAACTGTGTAGCTACTTCATTCAAAGCATAGTCAGCATTAAGCTGCTCGTCTCTGATTTTAGCTTTAACCGGATCGATCAATTCAGGATCATTCAGGATGAGCAGGTGAGATGCAAAAATTTCTGCTTTTTTCTCTCCCAGCTCCTGAAGCGTTTTCTCCTTAATCGATTCCAATTCGGTTTGAGATTGTGCCAAAGCCGCATCCAATCTCGCGATTTCAGCTTCAACATCACCAACCGCGCGTCTCTCTACAGCGTAATTCGGATGCTCCAAGATAAACGCCCGGGCAATGGCTATGCCTGCCGAAGCGGCAATCCCGGAAATTTTAAGCATGAACTTCGCCCAGCCCTTCGTTAACGATTACATTTTCAAGAGCTTTCAGTGCTTCGGCAGCTTCAGCGCCTTCGCAGATAATGTTAATAGTATCGCCTTGTTCCAGACCCAGGGACAATACACCCAGAATGGATTTCAAAGTTACTTTTTTACCGTTAGCTTCGGCAAAAGATTCAGCACCGCTGAATTTGTTAGCTGTATTTACCAGCGCAGTTGCAGGACGTGCATGGATACCGTCTTCATCCGTAATTCTAAAAGTTGTTTGCATAATTTGTTCCTCCCACTTTCCTAAAGATAATATTTGTTTACACGCAGTATACCAGATCATTGATCAGACGGCCTAAGCCGCCTAATCAACTAATCCGAAACACATAGAGTTTATTTTATCGTAATTATACCATCTTCGCCAGCCTTCAATACTCCAGTTTTGTTTAAAGTTACCGAAGAACCTTCTGGAAGGTTAGTAAAAATGACAGGTGAGATGATGGATTTAGCGTTTGCCTTCACGTATTCCAGGTCTACTTTCATAATAGGCTGGCCAGCTGACACAAGATCGCCTTCGTTCACCAAAACGTCAAATCCTTGGCCTTTAAGCTTCACAGTATTCACCCCGATATGAACAAGCACTTCTTTACCGCCATCGGATTGAATACCAATCGCATGCTTGCTTGGGAATACATTGAATACTTTACCATAAACAGGGGACACAATCGTTCCATCATTTGGCACGACCGCAAAACCGTCACCTGTCATACGTTCTGCAAATACCGGATCGGGAACCGTCGAGATATCAACCAATTCGCCGTTAACAGGCATTACAATATCTTCTACAATAATGGTTTGTTGTTCTTCTCCAGCTTCCTTCTCCTCTTGTGGAGCAGGTTGCGCCGGAGCTGGTGCAGGTGTACGTCCAGCCATGATATCAGCCATTTGAGATTTAATGGTGTCGGAACGTGTACCGAAAATTGCCTGTACGTTGTTACCGACTTCAAGGACACCCGATGCGCCAAGTTGTTTCAGACGAGCTTTGTCAACGTTCGATTTCTCATTAACCTCGATCCGAAGACGTGTGATACAAGCATCCAGATGCTTGATATTCGATGAACCACCGAAAGCTGCCAAAATGTTGTGCGGGAGCTCATCACTACTACCGACTGCTGCGCCATCCACATTATCTGTAGCTTCTTCACGTCCTGGTGTTTTCAAGTTGAACTTCCGTATGATGAACCGGAATCCGAAGTAGTAAATAACTGCCAAAATCAGACCGACGATAATTACATACCACCAAGGCGTACGGGTTGGAATAATCCCGAAAATCAGGAAGTCAATAAATCCGCCTGAGAAGGTCATACCGATTTTGACATGTAAAATTTGCATGGTCATAAATGACAGACCTGCGAATATACAGTGTACTGCAAACAGCAGTGGAGCTACGAACAGGAAGGAAAATTCCAGTGGCTCCGTAATACCTGTCAAGAACGAAGTCAATGCTGCTGAACCCATAATACCTGCTACATATTTTTTGTGTTCTGGTCTTGCTTCATGGTACATTGCAAGCGCTGCTGCCGGCAAACCGAACATCATGAATGGGAATTTACCCACTTGGAACGTACTTGCTGTCAACGCCACTCCGTCGCGAAGCTGGCTGAAGAAGATCTGCTGGTCACCGTGAACGGTTTGACCTGCCTTGTTAACATATTCACCAAACTCAAACCAGAACGGTGAATACCAGATGTGATGCAAACCAAATGGAATCAGCGCGCGTTCGATAACACCGAACAGGAACGCCGACAAAGTCGGGTTGGAATACACCATAAAGTGAGATACTGCATTAAGTCCTTGTTGAACTGGAGGCCAGATCAGAACCAGCGCAAGTCCGACAATCAGTGAGGATACCGCCGTTGCAATCGGAACAAAACGCTTACCCGCGAAAAAGCCCAGATACGAAGGAAGCTCAATTTTGAAAAAGCGGTTGTACATGGCCGCGGCCAGTATACCGATGATTATCCCGCCGAACACCCCGGTTTGAAGCGTTGGAATCCCCAACACGTTTGCATAACCCGGTATTTTTTGAGCAATCAGACCAGGTGTGACACCCACGGCTGTACCCAGAGTAATGTTCATAACGAGGTAACCGATGATGGCAGCCAAACCTGCTACACCCTCACCGCCCGCCAGACCGACGGCTACGCCGACTGCGAACAACAGTGCCAGATTATCAAAAACGATTTGTCCGGCATTCATCATGATCGTCGCTACCGATTGAACCCAGCCCGCATTTAATGCCGGAATGTACTGGAGAAAATCAGGATTGACCAGCATGTTACCGATACCCAATAAAAGCCCCGCAGCTGGCAAAATCGCTACAGGAAGCATTAATGCTTTACCGACACGCTGTAAAACGCCGAAAAGCTTTTTAAACATACCTTCCACATCCTTCTCTGAAATTTAGAACAGAGGCAAAACAACAAAAAAGGCATGAGCCGATTTAAGTATGTTTGAAAACAACCTTGGGATATAGCTTGCCCCAGTAGGCTGTAAACAATCATAACTTAAAACAACTCATGCCTGATCGAATCAGTAACACGTTTAATGTTCAGTTGTTGTCTTCCTCATTGCAAAATTGATTATAGCACCCCGCTAAATGCGAGGCAATACTTTTTTATTCCGGTTTTATCACTTTTGTTGCTCCCCCTGCTCTTTGCGTTGGGACAACCGCTGCAGATGCATTGTCAAATAACTAACCTCAGCTGGATACACAGATTTACGGAGTCTTTTCTCCATAATTTTCGTGAGCTTCCAGGCCAGCATATACATTTCCGGGTACTCCTCATTCAAAAGCTTGTCCAATCGATAAATCTCCTGCACAATTTCTCCCCGGCGCACACGTTCAATCGCAAACCTCAGATGAGTTAGCAGTCGAGAATAATCAAGAGATTGGAGAGGAATACGATAATCCAGTGTGGTCTCGACAACCTGAACCATATCCGCAATCAGACGAGAATCCTTCCTCACCTCGGAGATATGCTGGTTTGTCATGGCGCTATAAATATGCAGGGCCACGAATCCGATTTCATCTTCTCCCAGATCTACATCCATCTTATCCCTGATTAGAGCAACAGCCTGCTCAGCCATCTTGTATTCCTGAGGATATATTTCCCTAGTCTCATACAAAAACGGATTATGAATCGTAATTCCCTGTTTATGACGGTTGATGGAAAAAGCGATATGGTCAGTTAAAGCAATCAGTATGTGCTCATTTAGAGGCTTCTTTGCTTGAAGCTGAACAAGATGAAGTACCTCACCGATGACCTCAATGAGCTTTTCATCCAGCTCAGGAAGCAACCGTTTGTATTGCTCCTGTTCTTCATGGCTTTTTAATATAAATAATTTTTCAACTGAATCCAACGGCATAAGATCACCGGGTCTGCGATTGAAACCGATTCCTTTTCCAATCACAACAACCTCATCATGCTCGGGATGCATCCCTATAATCACATTGTTATTCAGCGCTTTGGCCACTTTTAGGCTGCTCACATCCGCACCTCTTTTATCAGAACCTTGATCCTAAGAATTATAGCATGAAGCTCAGAGGAATCCACGTTAAAGTACCAAATATTCGGCTAAAGGTCAATAAAAAGAAAACGCTTTTCATCACATTGCCGGGAAATGCTGTGATGAAAAGCGGTCTTTTGGTTAGGGGTAGATGCTCCCTAAAGACTTACCGTTATTCTTTATCTGTTAGTGCTGCCTCCACCGAGGCTGGAAGATGCTGCTTATTCCCTTCACCGGAGGACGGCACGGAATGAAGGCCTTTTTTCCCAGTCGTCAGCCCCTTGATTAACTGCTCCACATCAATGCCGGATACACTCTTCAGCATCTCAGGTGCCGTAGCCATCAGTTCGGTGACATAATTGCTGACACGCGCTGCTCCTTCTCCTTTTCCCGTATCAACTACGGTGAGTTTATCAATGGACGCAATCGGTTCGGCAATACGTCCAGCCAGATCAGGCAACATTTTTACGATAATATCGAGCACGGCGGCCTCTCCAAACTTCTGGAACGCCTCCGCCAGTTTTTCCTTGGCCTCCGCTTCTGCAAGTCCACGCAAACGGATGACATCTGCGTCTGCCGTACCTTTGGCGCGTTCGGCATCCGCTTCTGCTTGCCCGTTGAGACGTTTTTGTTCAGCTGACGCTTTAGCCTGTGTCTCAATCGAGTATTGCAGCGATTCAGCCTCACGCATTTTACGCGATTTATCTGCTTCCGCCGCTTGTTCGACCGCATACCGATCGGCTTCTGCCTTCTTTTTCACTTCCGCATCATATTGCTTTTCACGTACCTGTATTTCCTTGGATTGAAGATCAATTTCCCGTTCTTTGCGCACCAGCTCGACCTTCATCTGCTCCTCGACAGCAGTCTGCTTGGCACGGGCCTCCTGGATGTGATAAGCCTGATCGGCTTCTGCCTTCGCTGTATCCTGTTCTTTCTTAAACGAAGCCACTTTCAGTTCCTTCTCCTTGGCTGCCTCCGCAATGTTGGTATCCCGCAGCAGTTCGGCCTTCTGGCCTTCCTGTTCCGCACGCGCCTTTTGAATCCGGGCATCCCGCACAGCCTCGGCTTCTGCAATCTCAGCATCCCGTTTCACAGCGGCAATTCTCGGCTTACCAAGCGCATCCAGATATCCGTGCTTATCACGCACATCTTTGATGGTGAATGAAACGATTTGCAAGCCCATCTTTTTCAGATCACGAGCAGCCACGCCTTGCACTTCCTGCGCAAACCGATCCCGATTACGATAAACTTCTTCCACTGTCATCGAGCCGAGGATTGCGCGTAAATGCCCCTCCAGCACTTCCTGGGCCTCTCCCCTAAGAGCTTCCAGTGGCTTCCCGATGAACTGCTCGGCTGCTGTAGCTACATCCTCAATAGAACTGCCGACCTTGATGATCGCCACACCATCCGCAATCACAGGAACTCCTTGTTCCGTATACACTTCCGGTGTGGTTACGTCCAGTTTATGGGACAACAGAGAGATGAATTCGGACTGCTGAAAAATAGGCCAAATGAAGGCCCCCCCGCCGCGTACAATTTTAATTTTTCGTCCAGAGTCATCCTCGGAAATATTTTTATTTCCTAGAAAAGAACCCGTCACGATCATTCCTTCATCCGGCCCTACCGTTTTGTAACGGGCCCAAAAAGCGATCCCTAATATAACGATAACGATGACAACAATCCCAGGGACCAACACAATATCTTGCAAATTTGACACTCCCGATCACGCTCCCTTCAAGTTAAGCGAATGCGCCGTCTATGTGTCCAGGTACGCTACGCGGACGACGCCCTCTGCGACCTCAACCACGACGATACGGGTTCCCGCAGCAAGCGGTTTGTGATCGAAGCTAGATGCTGTATGTATGGTGTTGCCTGCACCCAAGCGGATCATAACCTCCCCGTAACCAACCTCAGGTACAGGAATGGTGACCTCACCGATCCGGCCAGTCAGCTCACGCATGGAGAAGCCGCTGGATACCTCCGAATTCGCCATGGGTTTGATAAACGCAAAGAACACGAGTATTCCGATGACAAACGCAATCCCTAAAGCAAGCACGACGACCCACCCCATGCTCAGCCCAGTATACTTTGTCAGCAGTACTCCAGCTCCGCCAAAAGCGGTCATGGCTCCAAGTAAAACGACAGGTCTGAACCAATCGAGGCCCGGTAGCTCCAATGCACCATCCAGCCAACCACCGAGTACATCTCCAATCAGCACACTGACTACGGTAAAGATAGCGCCCCCTGCCAATAACCACCAAAATATGGTTTCCATGCGACTCCTCCTTCCATGTACCTTTTCAGTCTGGTTTCCAGTCTATAACTATGTTTACGTATTCAACCTTAAAAAGTTTCAAAATTTTCCTCCAAAATCCCAAATCAAACCCAAAAAAGCACGTTCGTACGTCTAATGACGCACAAACGTGCTTAAAATGATACAAATGTCAGTTTACAGAGATGCTTTGTAAATTTCGACTACATCTTCGCGATTGAGCTTATTAAAGCCACCAAAAGATCCAAATTTCACAGCTTTATCAGCCATAACATCGATTTTGGACGCATCAATATCGTAATCAGCCAGACGGCTTGGTGCACCAATCGAGTTCCAGAAATCACGCAACGCCTGAATACCTTCCAACGCCACTTCTTCATCACTCTTGCCTTCTGGTTTCACATGGAACACATTGACCGCCAGTTGCTTGAAGCGTTCAGGCTTCACATGCAAATTGTGTTTCATCCAGTTCGGGAACAGAATAGCCAGTCCTCCACCATGTGGAATATCATAAACAGCAGACACCGCATGTTCGATATTGTGAGTAGCCCAGTCACCTGTCAGCCCCATATTCAGGAAGCCGTTCAGCGCCATCGTACCACAATACATAATCGTTTCACGCAGCTCGTAGTTTTCCAGATCGTTGACCAGACCTGGAGCCGCATCCATGACCGTACGCAAAATCGTTTCGCACCAGCCAAGTTGGACCGGAGTATTGGATTCCAAATGGAAATAATGCTCCAGCGTATGTGACATCATATCTACGATTCCGTAAACGGTTTGATTTTGTGGCAGTGAGTATGTGTTCACAGGATCAAGAATAGAAAACGCAGGGAACGCAAATACGCTGCCCCAGCCCAATTTTTCCTGTGTTTTTTCATTTGTAATAACAGAACCCGCATTCATTTCAGAACCGGTAGCTGCCATGGTCAAAACCGTACCTAGTGGCAATGCTGCCTGTGGTGCCGCTTTACGCTCTGCAAAATCCCACATGTCGCCATCATATTTTGCACCAACAGCAATGGCTTTGGAGCAATCCAGCACACTACCACCGCCTACAGCCAGAACGAGGTCGATTTGATGTGTTTTACACAATTCAACGCCTTTATGTACTGTAGATAAGCGAGGATTCGGTTCTACACCAGCCAGTTCCGTTACCTCTGCACCGATTTCACCAAGCAAACTTATTACATTATCGTACAAACCGCTGCGCTTAATGCTGCCGCCGCCATATACAAGCAGTACACGTTTACCATATTTAGGAACTTCACGCTTGAGAGCCTCCAATTGTCCTTTACCGAAGATCAATTGTGTAGGATTATAAAATTCGAATGCTTTCATCGCAAACGCTCGCCTCCAATAGTTCTAAAGTTTAATGTTAAGAAACTACTCTATTATAACCTTTTCGGTTACAGGAAACAAATCTGCTTTATTTTCAGAAAAAAACCACACTCCTTGAGGAGCATGGTTCCATGTCATATCTTGGGAGGGTTCTCGTAGAGTATTATGTGCTGCGCAAGCAATTTTATTCTCCCAAAGTATATCCCAATTGTTTCATAAAACGACCAAAGGCCTGATGACCGGACGGATTTCGTTTATACACTCCTGCATGCTCTAAAATTTCACTGAATTTCAGTCCAACCTCATTTTGTACGGTACGAACAGCCGTCTCCTTGTCAGGCAAACGACCGAACCGGGTGTTTAACTGATAAATCCAGTCTGCATGCTTAAACAGTGGATGTCCTTCCTGCTGCATAGCCACAGCCAGCTTGTCATCCCCACACAAAATATCTGCAATTCCATCCAGTTCATCCTTGAGCCGCCCCGGTAATATGGCAAGTCCCATAACTTCGATCAGACCGATATTTTCCTTCTTGATGTGATGCATCTCGCGGTGAGGATGGAAAATACCTTCCGGATACTCTTCACTCGTTCGGTTGTTACGCAGTACGAGATCCATCTGGTACCTGCCTTCGGCATCACGGCGCACAATCGGCGTCACGGTATTATGCGGAATCGTTTCCCCTTCCTGCTCTGTATGAGAGAGGACATCAGCTACAGGATCACTAAAAGCTTTCCAGGCTTCAAAAGCAGCATTTCCCGCTTCCAACAACGCCTCGGCATCTGTTGACGTAAAACGGATGACCGACATCGGCCAGTTTACAATCCCTGCTGTAACCTGTGGGAACGCTTCATTATGGTATATGCCGTCCACACCCGCTTTTTCAATTGGGAATGTATGACGACCACCCTGAAAATGATCATGGGTCAGAATCGATCCGCCGACAATCGGCAGATCCGCATTGGAGCCAATAAAATAATGCGGAAACGCTTTCGTAAAGGCCAGCAATCGGCGCAGTGTATCCTTCGTAAGCTTCATCGGTACATGATCATGATGGAACACAATGCAGTGCTCGTTGTAATACACATAGGGTGAATATTGAAAAAACCACGGTTCCCCATTCAATTCCACCGGAATGATGCGCAAATTTTGACGGGACGGATGATTTACTCTTCCTGCATATCCGACGTTTTCACGGCATAATTGACACTTGGGATAAACAGGCGGCGGCAAAAGCTTCGCCATCGCAATTTCCTTGGGACTTTTTTCTGGCTTGGACAAATTAATCGTGATTTCCATATCTCCGTAAGATGTCGACTGATTCCAGTACACATTGCTAGCAACCCGATCCATTCGAATGTAGTTCGAATCGATGGATAATTGATAAAAAGCATCTGTCGCCGCCTCTATGCCACGTTCAGCCTCCGTTTGATGAAAGTCACGGATGACTTCAGACGGTCTCGCCATCAGCAGTCCCATGATTTTGGAATCAAGCAAATCGCGATACGTATCTGTGTTTTCAGGGATAAGTCCTATGGCAAAACCATAATCTATCAATACATTAAGCACAGGCTGGAGAGCTTCGAGGGCCATAACGCCCCCTGCTTCCCCACCTGAATAAGGCTCCGAAAACCCAAACTGCTCCAACAGCAGATTACGGCTGTAATCTGTATCTTGCGGACCGATCAAGCCCTTGTTTTGTGCGAATGCAACCAGTTGCTCCACCGCATATAGAGCCGATTGCTGTACAGTTTCGTCGATGTCATTGGCCAGATGCCGGGAATGTTCCCGGCCTTGGCCTTTATCTGCGGATTGGCGCTCGCTCATATGTCATCGTCTCCCGTCTATTCGTCGCCGTAGCCGTGAGGGTGCGACTGATGCCATCCCCATGCTCCGCTAATAATGTCCTCTAGTTGGGTACGTGCTGGACTCCAGCCCAACACCGAACGAGCCTTGTCAGAAGATGCAACCAATATCGCTGGATCGCCTGCGCGGCGTGGCTCTGTAACAACTGGAATGTCGAGCCCAGTGACCTTGCGTGCCGTCTCAATAACTTCTTTCACAGAGAAGCCCTGCCCGTTGCCCAGGTTGAATACGTTGCTGTCATTGCCTTCGCGCAAGTAATTTACTGCACGCACATGAGCATCCGCCAGGTCACTCACGTGAATGTAATCCCGAACACACGTGCCGTCAGGTGTCGCATAATCCTCACCAAACACAGCGATGTGTGGACGCTGTTTCAGGGCTGTCTGGAGCACTAACGGGATCAGATGGCTTTCTGGTCGGTGATCTTCACCGATCTTGCCGCTCTCATGCGCACCAGCAGCATTAAAATACCGTAAAGACACATATTTGATGCCTAGAACTTTATCAAACCACGACATCATGCGCTCCATCATCAGCTTTGTTTCACCATACACGTTGGTTGGCTCTGTACGGTCTCCCTCTTCAATCGGTACCTTTTCCGGTTCGCCGTAGGTAGCCGCAGTAGAGGAAAACACGATTCGGCGCACTCCAGCATCCTTCATTGCCTCCAGCAAGCTCAGCGTGCCAAATACATTGTTGTCGTAATATTTACCAGGATTTTGCATACTTTCTCCAACCAGCGAGTTGGCTGCAAAATGGATAACTGCGTCGATACTATTTTCAGAGAACAGTTTGGACAGTAGTTCTTTATCCCTCAAATCCCCTTCATACAACTTGCCTCCAAGCAATGCTGCTTTGTGCCCGGTTTGCAAATTATCCAGCACCACAACTTTTTCTCCCAGATCCAACAATTCTGCTACGGTATGTGAACCGATATATCCAGCTCCACCTGTGACTAAAATGGCCATGTTATTCGTCCTCCTTCAGTTCTTTAACTCCGTCTCCTGCCTTGCATACATAAAAGCTGGCTTCCAGCCCTGTGCGGGTCTGATAAGCTTCGCCGACTTCCTTCACAAAACGTTCCACATCGTTCTCATGAACCAATGAAACCGTACAACCTCCAAATCCGGCTCCTGTCATACGAGCACCCAGCGTGCCAGGAATGCGTCGTGCTTCTTCAACCATGACGTCCAGCTCCGTGCAGCTGACCTCATACAAATCGCGTAATGAATCATGAGAAGCATTCATTAACTGACCAAAAGCTGCAAGTTCATTCGCCGCGAGAGCATCAACAGAGGCCAACACACGAGCGTTTTCCTCCACCACATGCTGTGCCCGCCGACGCACTGTTTCGTCCGCGATGTGATGCTGAAGCTCTCCGAAACGCGCCTCATCCAGCTGAGCGAGGTATTCCAGTGACGGTTCCTGCTGCTGCAAAATGGACAGTGCTTCGGCACACTGGCTACGACGCTCGTTATAGGCTGAGTCCACCAAACCGCGACGCTTGTTTGTATTGCCGATCACGAGCTTATAAGCCCCCGTGCGGAATGGCACTTTACGGTAATCCAGCGTATCGCACATCAGTAGAATTGCATGATCAGCTGCTCCGTTCGCTACAGCGAACTGGTCCATAATGCCGCAATTGACACCAACATAATTGTTTTCTGCCCGCTGGGACAACAAAGCGATTTCGACCGTATCTGTTTCCTGTTTTTCGATCGTGAGAAACGCGTATCCTGTAACAACCTCAATGGAGGCTGAGGAGGATAATCCAGCACCATTCGGTATTTCTCCATGATAGAGCAGGTCATATCCGTTAGACGGATAAACTCCCTTTTCAGCCAACTCCACCAGCACACCCACCGGATAGTCCACCCACTCATCCGTTTTGTTTTTACCTATTTCTCCACGGGGGATAGACACTTCATACGACAGGTTTGTTGAAGCAAAATGAATTTCATCATCATTGCGCGCACGAAGGATTAGCGTCGTTCCGAATTCCAGCGCAGCCGGGAGTACATAACCACCGTTATAGTCGATATGCTCTCCAATCAGATTGACACGTCCAGGTGCATGAAATATCCGCAGTTCATTGCTGCTTTCACCATATTTTTCAATAAAATGTTTCTTTAATTCAGTAGAGTTCATATCCGCATCCACCTCATATACCGTTAGTAAAGGCCCTCCTGATTTCCCTGTAACATCTTAATCAGGTTGACATCTCTTATGATTTCAGTATAAATGAAAGCGTCACACGATGTAATGCATCCATGTGTTTAAGCTATGGATAAATGTGACTTGGATATGTACAATGTAAGTATACCGCATCCGCTAAACCATTCACAAATGCAGGAAGGATGACCCTATTTTGCAAGCGCATTCATATAGTTATGCCGTTGCCTCTAATCCGGTGTTTTATGAAAATAGCCCGCTGCATGTGCTTTTTGCAGGAGAGAGCCAAACCAAATCCGGTCATGCCGTGGGGCCGAAAATCTATGATTACTATCTGCTACACTTTGTAGAATCGGGCAGAGGTATCTTCCGAACGGAACAGCACACATATCAGCTTGAAGAAAACGATTTTTTCCTTATTCATCCCGGTCAGCTGGTGAGCTATACCTCTGATGAAGAGAAACCGTGGCGTTATCGTTGGTCTGCGTTTACCGGGCACCATACTGAGCAGGTGGTGCAGGAGGCCGGGCTACGTGTTCACCAGCCTGTCTTTCATGCTTCCGATCAAAGTCCCATCCCCGGTTATTTGGAGCAAATGCAATTGGCCTTTTATAGCAGAAAATCTAGTTCTCATCTATCAGCCTTGGGCTATTTGTATCTGATTATGGGGGAAGCAGGCAATTACCTGAGTGACTGGACTGATCCGTCCGGGGCGGATTCGCAAATTCAACGTACAGTCAAGCAGATGGTGCAATATATGTCCACTCAGTACGCACATCCCGTTTCCATTGAGCAAATGTCTGAAGGACTTGGTTATAATCGTGCATATTTGTCACGGATATTCAAAAAGGAAACGGGCATCTCCCCCGTCACCTATCTGCTTAAGCTAAGAATCGACAAATCACGTCAACTGCTGCGTGAGCGTCCTGAATTATCGGTAGAGCAAGTGGCCGCTTCGGTCGGACTAACCGATGCCTTATATTTCTCACGTCAATTCAAGCGCTTCTGCGGTCAGTCTCCAACCGAGTACCGAAGCAAGGTTAAGCAATACCCACAGTCGTAAAGCAGGCTTAAACAGCCCGCATCCTTCAAACGGATGCGGGCTGTTGGTTATATATTGTATAAAAGGATGCGAAATTAGGCCGATGACTACAGATTAACTTTCACCATTAGGCTGTGCCGCCGTCCTGTCAGTTCCCGGCATTCAGAATCGAATCAATTCGATCCAGTTCCTCCTGAGAAAAGTCCAGATTGGATAAGGTAGCAACATTTTCTTCAATTTGGCTTACACGGCTTGCCCCAATCAAGACAGAGGTCAGACGTTCGCCGCGCAGAGCCCAGGCCAGCGAGAATTGAGCCAAACTTTGTCCGCGTGCAGCAGCCATCTGATTCAAGGCGCGTACCTTGCGAAGTGTCTCTGGCGTTACATGGTTCTCATTCAGGAAAACCGATGTACTCGCTGCACGTGAATCCTCGGGGATTCCGTTCAAATATTTATTGGTCAGCAATCCCTGAGCCAGCGGGCAAAAGGCAATGCTGCCTACCCCGTTTTCGTCCAGTACATCTTGTAATCCGCTTTCAATCCAGCGGTCGAGCAAGGAGTATTTCGGCTGATGAATCAGAAGCGGTGTTCCCAGCTCCTTCAGAATGCGAGCTGCTTCTGCTGTTTGCTCCGCACTATAATTGGACACACCCACATACAGCGCTTTGCCGGATC
Organism: Paenibacillus sp. FSL P2-0322; assembly: GCF_037975315.1. Classification (NCBI taxonomy): domain Bacteria; kingdom Bacillati; phylum Bacillota; class Bacilli; order Caryophanales; family Paenibacillaceae; genus Paenibacillus; species Paenibacillus sp. FSL P2-0322. The sequence continues at coordinate 4,531,987 of NZ_CP150243.1, forward strand.
GTACGATATGATCCAGTGCTCCCATCGTTTCTTCCAGCGGCGTATTAGGATCAAATCGGTGAGAGTAGAATATATCGACATAGTCCAGCCCCATCCGCTTCAGGCTCTGATCCAGACTGGATATCATATACTTGCGAGATCCCCAGTCACCATAAGGCCCTGCCCACATATTGTAGCCCGCTTTGGTGGAGATGACCAACTCATCCCGGTACGGTTTCATATCACTGGCTAAGACTTGTCCAAAAAATTCCTCAGCTGATCCCGCAGGAGGGCCATAGTTATTAGCTAAATCAAAATGCGTAATTCCTAGATCAAAGGAGCGGGTAATCATGCTACGGCCATTCTCCGCGTTGTTAATCCCGCCAAAATTGTGCCACAAGCCCAGCGAAATAGCCGGCAGTTTTAGACCTGATCTCCCTGTACGGTTATATTTCATACTTTCATAACGATCTTCGCCAGCTAAATAAACCATGCTATCCCAGCCTCTCTCGAAACATTGTAATGTCCATCACAACATCATCATAGCGCTTTTATCCAGGCGTTGACAAGAAAACGATTACAGACCTAATTGATGAGCAAGTTTTTCCATAACTTTACCGATTGGATCGGTGATCAAAAGATCCGCCTTATGATCATATGAGGTGGGATCTGTATTCAGCAGCACCGTATGTTTACCACGAAAATAAGTAATCAAGCCCGCAGCAGGATGTACTGTCAGCGACGTTCCTCCAATTAACAGCAAATCAGCCTGCGAAATAGCCTGAACGGATTGATTAATGGTATCCTGATTCAGCTCCTCCTCATATAAAACGACATCCGGTTTGATAATTCCTCCATCTATCGGACATTTGGGTACAACCTCAGAGCTGTTCATCACTTCATCTAGACTGTAAAAGCGTCCGCATTCCATACAGTGGTTGCGATGCACCGAGCCATGAAGTTCTAGTACATTCACACTACCTGCCGCCTGATGTAATCCGTCAATATTTTGTGTCACAACCGCTTTAAGGAGGCCTTGCTTTTCCAATAACGCGAGGAAATGATGGCAACCGTTCGGCTCCGCATCGGGATGCAGCATTTTGCTACGATAGAAGTCGAAGAACACTTCGGGATGCTTCACAAAAAATGAACGGCTCAGCATAACCTCAGGGGAATAAGGCAATTTCTCCTCACTTTGATACAGGCCTGCTGCCGAACGAAAATCCGGAATACCGCTTTCCGTCGATGTCCCTGCTCCGCCGAAAAAAACAACATTCTGCGATTGCTGTATCCATTCCGCCAACGTATTAACTTTCATACCCTACGCACCTCCAGCTCTTCATATCCACGAACAACCTTATCCGCATCCAGCAAATGACCAGAACGTTCTGCTTCTGGCGCAAATCCAATAGCGAGCCGTACTCCGGCACGCTTGCCCATCTGCATATCCCCATTGCTGTCTCCGATGACTACCACGTCCGCCGGCGACAATCCTAGTAACGCGCAGGCTTTTTCAGCCATTTCCGGGTCAGGCTTGCCGTATGTAACCCTATCGTGTCCGATGACCTCGTCAAAATAGGATGTCAGCCCCATCCACTCCAAATGCTCCTGTGCTGCCTCTGTACTGTCAGAGGTCACAACCGCCAGCTTCAGCCCGGCATGGCGGCTTTGCTCAAGCAACGTCCGCAACCCTGGAAACACCTTCGCTGCCCGATGTCGCCGAATATCAGCCATCGCCGTTTTATTAAAGTCGCGGACAAGCTGTACCGCTTCATTCCACGGTACACCAGCAGTATAAAGCTGCCAAGCCAGTACCCCCGTACTTTCGTCCACCGTCCCCATGGCTAGTGGGCCAGAAGGATCGTAACCGATCACACGTCCCTCTAGATCGTGAACAGTACCTAGAACGGTACCTTTTTCCACCGTAAAACCGGCTCCCGCCACGGTAAGATGCTGCTCCATCATATCCAGTATAGAACGAGCCCAGGGGCCCCACAACTGAATAAAATCCAGCAACGTTCCATCTTTATCCAATAAAATACCACGGCATGGGTACCGCTCCCCCTGCACGATCAGCTCAGACATGCAGCACACCTCCTTTACTGATTCTTAGAAGCCACATCCACACTCTCTTTCATCCAGTCCTGTAAAGCCGTTACCGTCTGATTCCATTGCTCGGCAGCGCTAATTTTTGCAGGATTATCCCCTTTTTGGACACCATAACTGCCGAATTGGGCATGATTTCCCCCTTCGACTGTAAAATACAGCGTGTTGGCTGGTAAATAAGTTCTTCCACTTTGGACATTTTCCATCTGGACGACTCCATCATCACTTCCCAGTAGAGAAATAACGGGCAGATTTTTATCCTTTAAATTACCCTTGTTATCCGGGTAGGAGGCGAGGAAAAATACACCTTTGACCTGATCAGGATGTGCAGCTGCATATCGGGCCGCCATCACACCGCCTAACGAATGGCCTCCAATAACAAACGCTTCTTTCGGATATGCCTTTAGCACTTCATTCGCTAAATCCGGGGAGATCAATGCAAGGTTGAGTGGCATTTTTGCAATGATCACATGATGACCCTTTTCCGCCAGACGGCGTGCCAAGGGCGCATAACTTTCGGGCTTCACCAACGCACCTGGATACAAAATGACTCCGGCTCCGCTTCTTTTTGCAGGCTCAAAACCGACCCAATGTTCTTGTTCATTTACTTTCACAGCATCCGCTACTTCAGCTAATGCAGCAGCAGCCGTCTCGTCAGGCTGATAAGGCGTAAACACCTTCCATGCTCCCCACCCTGCGATCAGTGCAATAACAATCAGGATGCCTAAGAGAACTTTCCATATTTTCCGAGGACCACGTGTCCCATATGAATTGTATGATCTTCTTGTTCTTCTTCTCATTGTAAAAGTTCCTTTCGCCTTTCGTACCTCGTAATTCGTAATTTGAATATAAAATGTATCGCTGTATTCATCAGCGTAACTAGCCTTGTTAGGGTAACATCGTTGCACATACAGGGTCAAATCAGCATACATTTCCACGTCTTAGCCCATCTTTGTCCGGTGTTCAAGCTTTCGCCACACAATAAGGTTATGATAACGCTTACTATTGTGAATAAAATCACAATAGTAATGTCCAGAGTATCGTACCTTGTTCCTTGTAAAGAATTATTTTTTAAATAGTTTAGTCGGCAGAAGCCGTTCGGAGGGAAACACATGACGACAAGCCATGATGTACAAGGGGAAAGCTTCTTTCTCAATTTGCGATTTCTGTTGATCATATGCGTATTTGCAGGGAATGCTCTGGAGCCTCTAGTCGGTTCACTTCATATTGCCCAACAATGGTTCAGCTGGATATTCATGTTTCATATGCCGTTGTTTGTACTCGTTACAGGCTACTTTGCCCAAACTTCTTTGACCGGATCAGCAGGCCGAAAAGTTCTGCTTCAGATCGGTATGCAATATCTTATTTTTCAATCGCTCTATTCGATCTTGGATGTTGCACTCTTCCACGTTCCCCATATCCATCATTCGTTCTTTGCTCCTTATCTGCTACTCTGGTTCCTTGCCAGCCATATCTGTTGGAGACTGCTGATGCTGTCTTTTCAGAAAATACCACCTGTCCTCCAATTGGGTATATCCGTGCTGCTGGGTATCCTCGTCGGGTATCTCCCTGTGGATGGTATATGGCTGAGCGTATGCAGAACCTTTGTTTATTTGCCTTACTTTGTAGCAGGTTATCATTTGAATTATGCAGACGTTCGACGGTTCTTCACAGCTCCAGTCCGCATAATCGCTGGCGTTGTATCTCTTCTGCTTATGGTACTGGCGGGAACGTCGTATTTCGGCATCCCGGCAGGCTGGCTGTATGGCAACATGACTTACGGTGAATTGGGCCATACCGAATGGTACGCAGGAATTTACCGCATCGGCATTTATGGAGTTCAATGGATAGCATCCATGGCGTTCCTAAGCTTTGTTCCAGCTGTCACAGGACGTATAACCGAGATGGGGAGACGGACACTATATGTCTTTTTACTCCATGGCTTGATCGTCCGTACCGTCGTTGCAAAGGGAGTCTACGAGTATATAGATACTCCAGTGGAAGTCATGTTGATTGTAGTGTGTGCTGCAGGTCTGTGCTGTATGTTGACCATGCCTTGGGTTCGAACTGCAACACGACCTCTGATTGAGCCACAGGTAGAGTGGATGCTAAAGCCAGCTCCTTATCCTTTTAGACGGTCCGCGTAATCTTTTTATCCATTTTTTATTTAACATTGAACACGCGACAACCCACTCACAGACGAACATGTAAGCGAGTCTACCCCCTCTTTACTCCACTTGGAGCCTGTTTCATACAGGCGTGATGTGGTAAGTAAAGGATGCGCGCAACAAAAAACAACTTTTTTATTAAGGAGTGATTTGTAATGGCACGTAATCAAAATCAGGGGAAAATGAGTCGCGAAGAAGCAGGTCGTATGGGTGGAGAAGCTACTTCCAAGAAGCACAATAAGGAATTTTATCAGGAGATTGGTAAAAAAGGCGGGGAAGCAACCGCAAACTCTCACGATAAAGAATTTTATCAGGAAATCGGCAAAAAAGGCGGCGATGCTACAGCTGAGTCGCATGACAAAAATTTCTACAGAGACATCGGTCGTAAAGGCGGCAGAAATTAAGGTGTAATATCATATTCCGCCCTCCTTTAACATAAAACAAGCTTGAGCCCATTCGCTTTATTGCGGAATGGGCTCTTTCATATTTTACCTGATACGCAAACATGTCAGTATACATATTTCTAATATAATCAAATTCTAACTCTTCTAAATGCAATATATAGACAAATAAAACTGCTCATGTCTATATATTGTTGATTACAGAACCCTACTAGTACTTTTTCAAAATCTTCATATATGTAGAAAAAAGCTCACATCTATGATAGACTCTTTAGAAAACATCTGCGCTATTACGGCGTCCATTGAACGCCATACTATTTTTATACTTTGGGGGGAAACCAGCATCATGACAGCTAAGACGAAAATGCGTTCCGATATGATTAAAAAAGGCTTTGACCGCGCTCCTCACCGCAGCTTGCTGCGCGCAGCGGGTGTCAAGGAAGAAGATTTTGACAAACCGTTTATTGCGGTATGCAACTCGTATATTGATATCGTACCGGGCCACGTCCATTTGCAGGAATTCGGAAAAATTGTCAAGCAAGCCATTCGTGAGGCAGGCGGTGTACCTTTCGAGTTTAACACCATCGGTGTAGATGACGGCATTGCCATGGGTCACATCGGTATGCGTTATTCTCTGCCAAGCCGCGAAATTATAGCTGACTCTCTGGAAACTGTCGTTTCCGCTCACTGGTTTGATGGCATGGTTTGTATTCCTAACTGTGATAAAATTACCCCTGGCATGATGATGGGCGCATTGCGCGTTAACATTCCAACTATTTTCGTCAGCGGCGGTCCTATGAAAGCTGGTAAAGACAAGAACGGACGCTCTATTTCCCTGACCTCCGTCTTCGAAGGCGTAGGTGCATATCAGGCTGGTAAAATCGACGATCAAAGCTTGCTTGAATTAGAACAATATGGCTGTCCGACATGTGGCTCCTGTTCAGGGATGTTCACAGCGAATTCCATGAACTGTCTCGCAGAAGCGATGGGTCTGGCTATGCCGGGTAACGGCACCATTCTCGCAGTAGCAGAAGAACGTAAAGAATTCGTTAAACAATCTGCACGCCAATTGATGGAATTGATTAAGCTTGATCTTAAACCACGTGATATCGTGACTAAAGAGGCTATTGATAATGCATTTGCATTGGATATGGCAATGGGCGGTTCCACGAATACAGTATTGCATACATTGGCACTTGCCCATGAAGCAGAAGTTGACTACCCTATCGAACGTATTAATGAAGTCGCAAACCGCGTACCTCATTTGTCCAAATTGGCACCTGCTTCCGACTATCATATTGAGGATGTCCATAATGCAGGCGGCGTAAGCGCAGTGCTGAATGAATTGTTGAAGAAACCGGGCGCACTGCATGGAGACTGTATTACTGTGACCGGAAAAACCATTCGTGAAAACGTAGAAGGTCAGGAAATTCTGGATACTAACGTCATCCATAAACTGGACAACCCTTATTCTGAACGTGGCGGCCTAGCTGTATTATTCGGTAATCTGGCACCGCAAGGCTCCATCATTAAAGTCGGTGCAGTTGATCCTTCGGTTGGTGGTTATCACAAAGGTCCTGCTATCTGCTTTGATTCACAGGAAGATGCACTGGCAGGTATCGCCAACGGTAAAATTAATGAAGGACACGTTGTTGTTATCCGTTATGAAGGTCCAAAGGGCGGACCTGGTATGCCTGAAATGCTCGCTCCAACTTCACAAATCGTGGGCATGGGGCTTGGTGCCAAGGTGGGTCTGATTACAGACGGACGCTTCTCAGGTGCTTCCCGTGGTATCTCCATCGGTCATATTTCCCCCGAAGCAGCAGAAGGCGGACCTATCGCTTTTGTTGAGGACGGCGATATCATTGAGCTGGACTTGAACAATCGTAAGATTGAGCTCCACATTACGGACGAAGAATTCGAACGTCGTCGCGCCAACTGGAAAGGCTTCGAGCCGAAGGTAAAAACGGGTTACCTGGCACGTTATTCCAAGCTGGTAACGAACGCAAGTAACGGCGGAATTATGAAAATCTAAATGCGTTGCCAAGATAGGATTACTTTATAAACAGCTAAAAATCCTCTCGACCCTAACAAAGGATCGAGAGGATTTTTTTATTAGGTCATTAGGGTTAGCCTATTCAGTCATTTCGCTGTTGAGTGTATGGACATCATCTCGCTGTGCTGTTTGCTCAAGAGCTTCGTCTGAGCGGTGTAAGCCTCCCTGATGAAAACGGTCAAACAAGGTATCCATTGGCATCACAATCAGTTTCGGTACCATTACATCTTTTTTTTCACTCAATTGCTCTGAACCCAAAGGATGGATAACACGAAATAACAGCTTTAGATATACAGTGGACACATGCTTAAACAGTCCTTTGGGAAGCTCCCGAACTTGAAATCCCAACTTCTCTGGTCCCCGATGAATCATACTTACTGCGTATATCGCCTTTACACCCTTCATTTCAGAATCATGTACAATGCGTTGGGCCAGATCAGGAAGTTGTTTTTTTACAATCCGAATTAATTGAATAGCTAGATGTACCATCGACTTTGCCGTCGAACCCAATTGAAATAACTTTCTATTATCAAAATGAAGCTCAATTATCGGGTCCCCTTTTTCTAACCACCTGCTGTTCTCCATATTTACATTTGGCCCATGATAGATACGGCGACGATAATAAAAGATCGTATCCTCCTTGCTTACGGGACGAAGACGAAACAAAACATGGAATAGCCGCTCATACTGGAGCCATCCAAATACCAGCGTTCTTTTTAACCAGCCCGTACTGGACATCTCGGAGGCAGTAGGTTTATTGACAGACTGACGGCAAAACAAGGTATCCACCCGTACGCTGCGTAATTGTCGTTCTTGGGCGACCCTCAGCAGCTTCTCCAGTGCGATTAGCATATTCTGGGGCGCTTCCACGTCTGCCCCCAATGTCGTACCACAGTCATGGAGCAGCATCACTTCGCCACCCCTCAGCTTTTTGAGCATTCTCTCCGCTAATTGTTTCGCTCCGATGCTGGCCTTCCAGTCCCCGAACATGGAGGACCATAATACGATTCGACGACCATGGGTGTTGGAAATATCAAAAAAGTTCACTATCCCCCAAGGTGGGCGATAAAAGGTCGTTCCCTCGCCAGTTACTCGACGAATGACTGACTCTGTCTGAGCAATTTGTCTTCTGACGGTAACAGGCCTCATAAGCCAATTCGATTTGTGCACATAATTATGAATACCGATTAGATGACCTTCATCATGCATGCGTTTCAGAAGCTCAGGGTGTTTTTCTGCATTTATCCCAACAACAAAAAAAGTAGCCTTGGCATCAAAACGCTTCAGTAAATCAAGCAGCTGTGATGTATACACTGGATCAGGGCCATCATCAAAGGTGAGTGCATATTCTTGCTCACTTTTGCCGCGCCTGAACACCCGGAAACCAAATATACGACTAACCAGCGCCGGAATAAAAGCATAAAAAGTTGAAATGTAAAACATCCATAACAGCAAAGTCTGCACGTTTTATCCCCACTTTTCTATTCTGAACTCCCCAAGCAGGCTTCCTGAGGAAAACTCACTTACTTATATATTATCACAATGAAGCAAACATGCCGAGATTTCGCTATTGCATATGGTCAGCATTGAGGTCCAATTTAGTGTACAATAAATAAAAATCTAAAAGGAGTCGTTGTATACATATGCTTCCCTTGTACAAAAAATATTGGCGTACCGTTTTTGATATCGGTTTGATCGTATTAACCGTGTATTTAATTATGTTCGTATCCAGCAAACTGTATCAACTTGCCGCACCTGTGTTCCTTTCGTTCGTCGTGTTCTGGTGCATTGAACCTGCTGCCCGTTATTTTCATCGGAAAGGAATGAAAAAGCCTTTTGCCTCCGCACTCTCCGTATTGCTATTTATCATCCTCTTACTTGCTATTTTTTTCGGATTGGGCCTGATTCTGGTTACGCAATTTACGAAAGTCGCGCAAAACCTCCCACAATATACTCAGATTATCCAAGCGGAATTCACGCGATATCTTCATCTTTCTCAAGATAAAATCGCTGCTTTACCTCCGAGTGTTACTGAACGTGTGAATGATTATTTTGCGACTGCCACCACCATTGCTACGAAGTGGGCACAGCTAGGATTATCCTTTTTCATACAGTTCCTCAGTTCTTTCACTGTTTTTATGGGCAACTTTGCCATTGCCATCATTTTAGCGTTCTTTTTAAGTATGGAAATTAATCTTTGGAAGGGCATTGCTCGTAGTAAAACACCCAAGACACTAAAAACTGCTTACCTTTTTCTAAAAAATCACGTACTTAAAGCTATCTCCGCTTTTCTCAAGGCTCAAGCTCTACTGGTAGGGATTACCTTTGTTCTCGTATTTATAGGTTTACTCATTTTGCAAGTGGATAATGCCCTCTCATTGGCGCTCGTGGCAGCTTTGTTTGATATTCTGCCCTTGCTGGGTGTGCCTGTTATTTTTATTCCGTGGGCCGTGTATCTGTTCATCACAGGCAATACCGGCCTGGCTGTAGGCCTGCTTATTGTCATGGCTGTGACGGTGATCGTCCGCCAGCTGGCAGAGCCTAAAATCACTGGTAATTCCATCGGTGTTTCATCTGCCTATCTGATGCTTTCCTTTGCCATTATATCGTTGTCCATCTTTGGACTGGCCGGATTAATCCTGTCTCCCATTCTGATCATTTTGCTCAAGGAATTGTGGCAGCAAGGCTATCTGCAGAAATGGATTCGGTTTCCGACAGAGGAATTTGACGAGCCCCCGTTTATCGTAAAAATCCAGGAGGAAGATCGTGAAGCTACTCGTGGTACTCAAGAGGATTGAGCTAACAGATCCATTACTTGACCAAACAGTGCTGTAGCTTGATTTGCAGAATGTGTTGAAGCATTTTGCACAAGGACGGCGACCGCATAACGAGGCCGCTCTATCGGACCATAGCCTATAAACCACTGGTGATTGATAGGTTGACCGTTCTTTAAAGCTTGGGCCGTACCCGATTTGCCGGCCAGAATCCATGATTTATTACGCAAGGAGGCACCAGTTCCCTGTGTCACAACCTTTTCCATTGCTTCACGAAGCGTGCGAGCCGTCGATGTGTGAATCGAGCGGCTGCCCTCGGGTGAAGATGCAGCATGAGCAGGTAGTTCCAGTAAGGTGCTACCGTCTGCGTAGCTAATGCGTTTGACAATGCGTGGTGCATGTACTTGACCCTCGTGCAGCAAGGTGACGATGAGATTGGCAGCTTGGAGAGGCGTTACCAGCACATCGCGCTGACCGATAGCTGTCTGTACACGTACGCCCGGATCATACGCGTTCGTATGGGAGCCGAATACGGCTCCCTTTTCTTCGTGATCCAGCGGTCTGAATTGAGGTAGTCCTGCAAGATTCCGCTCCTGCCAGCCCACAGTTCGGCTCAATCCCAGTGCAGAGGCTGTGGCCTGAATTTGCTCAGGATTAAGCCGTTCGCCGAGATGAGCGAATACACTATTACAGGATACGGCAAGCCCTTCCTCCAGGTTCAGGGTACCGTGTCCTTCTTTTTTCCAGCAAGCCAAACCGTACTTGCCATAAGTTCCATGACAATGGAATTGTTCCTGCGGTTGGACAACACCTGATTCAAGTGCAGCAGCAGCCGTAACCAACTTAAAAATGGATCCAGGCGTTATCGCCTTGAGGGCACGATTAGACCAGTCTGTTTTTTTCTGCGGATCAACATGACCGGGATTATAAAAAGGGCGAGACACCATCGCCAGTAAATCCGCGTTGCCTGCATCGAGCACTACCACCGCCCCTTCTGCCAAATGACTAGATTCCGTCAGCTTTTCAATCTGTTCCTGTATAGGTAGATCAATTGTAGTCTGCACTTGTAAAGGATAGTGACCATTGGATGGAGCACTGACACGCAACGGTATATGAGTCAATGGACGACGCTGCGCATCTACAAATCGGGAGACGAACGTTTCACCGACGCCGCTCAGCAGCGGCTCCAGCGTTCTTTCCAGCCCGGCTGCCCCCATCGGCAGTTCACTCGCTCGGTCGGCACGTTCATACAGAAAGCCAAGCCATTGCCTGCCATTGGGCAAATCCCTGTAACGTTTCGCATAAGGTACAAGCTCAATAAGCGAAGGGGCTAGCTTCAGCAGCTTGCCTGCTTCATTCGGATTGATTTGTACGGGCTCTCCGCGCCCATCTCGCCATATGAGCGGGGATTGCAGCCCTTTCCATCGTGTCAGTAGTTGCTTTTTATTCGTACGCAGTAGCTTGGCCAGTTCTTCGCCATGTAAAGCCGCTTTGCCATCTACATCGGGAAAAAGCACTGGCGCCCATACGACTCCGCCAGTCAAGGGTTGCCCATGCCGGTCCGTAAACTGTCCACGTCCAGAGTCGATAGAAATGCCCTCCTGTCGCTGACGTGCTGACATTTCCTTAAGCGAATGCCCCCCATAGACGGACATATGAATGCCCGCTGTCCCCTGAATCCAAGCCAGTCGGAATAATAAAATCAGCAGTAGCGCCATCACCCCCAAGCCCATATATGCAATTCGACGTTTTCGTATGAAACTGCTACCACGCCTCGGCACACCCATCCTTCTTTCATCTTTTTTCCAGTAGTATGTCCTGTAGTTGAAAAAGAAAACCCACTCAACTTTTAACGTGAATGGGTTTCCGAATTTATTTGTATCTTGTGATGTCTGCTTCTGGGCTCCAATTTAAAAACTCGTCTAACGAATAAAAAACCGTAATAAAAATGGTAATGGCCAGTACAACCCAAGCTACCTTTGTGTTTGTATTCATCTTTTGCTTTCCTTCTTGAGGGATTTTTAAGCACATCTACTAATAAAAAGTACAAAACCACGGAGATCAGTGACAATCCTGATTTCCATGGTTTTGTTATATCTACACCGTAAACCGCGAAAGCTGTTCCTTCAAGTTCACTGATACTCCTTCCAGCTTATCCGACAAACCTACCAGTTGATTACCAATATTAGCCTGTTCAGTGCTGAGCGAAGCGACTTCCTGCGAAGTAGCTGAGGATTGCTCGGCTACCGCACTTACATTGGTCATTGCCTCGGACAAAGTGGTCTGCGATTCACTCAGATGATGAATGGAGGCAGTGACCGTTCCCAATCGTAGCGCGAACTCTCCCATTTGCTGCTGAACCGATTGGAAAATGTCCGTTGTTTCCTGCACGGCTCCCATCTGTTCCCGGAACAGCGGGTACACCTCAGATAATGCCTGTACCGTTTCATTCATTTCATTGACGATGTTGTTAGTAATGCCTGTAGCCGTACGAATAGCTTGACGTGATTGTTCAGCCAACTGCCGAACCTCATTAGCTACCACCATAAAACCACGCCCAGCCGTCCCCGCTCGTGCTGCTTCAATCGTCGCATTCAGTGATAGAATGTTCGTTTGTTTAGCAATATCCTGTAATACGTCCAGCACCTTAAAGACATCGGAAGTTGTCTTCTTCAGTTCATCTACTTTGCCCACCAGAGCATGCGTAGTTTCTTCCGTAACCTTAGTCTTGCTCAATAGATTTTTCAGCTGAATGGTCCCTTGTTCACTGGATTGTTCAACTTCTTGTGCGACCAGACTCATTTCATGATTGGAAGCCATAACCGTATCCATTTGCTGAGATATATTCCCGGTAAGTCCGCTGCCACGTTCAGCCTCTGTTGCCAAACTGGCGGCGCCATGAGCAATCTCTTCCGTTGCTGCTGCAATTTCTTTGGCTGAAATGGCTGTCTTCTTCGAGGCATCGCCTAGTTCCGTCGCTGTATTCAGAACCTCCTGAGCTGAGGCATTCGTCTGTTCTACCAGCAATGTAATTTGCTCCATCATCGTATCAAAGCTTTCTGACAACTGCCCAATTTCATCCTGAGCCTTATAGTTCGTTCGGATTTGCAAGTTGCCTTTGGCGCCTTCGACCATTAAATCCTTCAGATGTGTCAATGGACGAGCCACGAGACGCACTATCCACAGGCCAATGAACAATGCAATGAGTGCAGCCACTGCGGCAAATATCCAGGTTGTAGTTAGTATCCCCTTAGCGTCTTTCACCAGCTCAGATACAGGTACTACACCCACGAGAATCCACTTGGAAGTTCCCAGTGTATTATGAACCGCAAGCACACTTTGCTTTTTGCCGTCTGCTTCCTGCTCCATAATTTGATTTCCTTCGATCCCTTCAAGCTTGGACACGTAATCCAGCTTTGTCTTTCCTCCTGCCAAGCCCTCATTGTTAGAACCTACAAACTCACCCTTGTCTGTCACAAGACTAATCATACTGCCTGAACCCAAATTAATACCTTTTAACTCGTCCTCCACCGCACTGGACTTTAAATCCATAACCAGAACATAAGTCCCTCCCAACCCGGACATGCTGTTCATGGAGCGTGCCAGACGAAAGGTCTTGCTACCATTGTCATTCACCTGCGTAGGTAGCCAAACAATTCCTTTGTTTTTCAAAATATCCTTAAACCACGCTTCCTGCCGTACATCCTTTTGTGTTCCGGTGCCCATAGCAGTTAAATTGGTTTCTTCCGGGTACAAGTACATTGAATCAATCGCTTTATTCGTAAAAGCAAGATTCGTTAGCTTCTTATTCACTTCGCCCATAGCAACAAAAGATGCAAAGGGATTTTTATCTTGCTTTACTGCCTTTTGCAACTGATCACTTAATTCAGTATCGAAAAATACCTGTGTCGACGTGTCTTGAAAGCGCTCTAGAATAATATCAAGCTTTTCTGAAGTTTGCTGGACGGTCTGCTGATAAGCCGTAGCTGCATTTTGCTCAATCGTACTTTTAGCCTTGTAGTATGAGAGCATCCCCAAGCTGACCACAAATAACATAATTGCCGCAAAAAAGATCAGAAACAACTTCATTCCAACCGAACGTATCGGATTATAGTTTTTGACCAAATGCATGAAATCTTTACTGTACCTTTCTGGCTTAAGTAAACGCTTTAAATTGTGTGTACCTTTACGAGTCGCCTCAGCTACCCAGGGGGCAACCTTCGAAGACACCGCAACCTTTTGTTCCTCTTTATCCGTTGTCACTTTACTGCCTTTCAAACCCTGCATTTGATCCGTTTTCTTGGGTTGCCTTTTTGCTGTATTCCCCTCTTTTTTCCGTAAACCCATTTCTCTCACCTACCACCATATAATTAGTTTCTAATTCCACGTCATCCATTATGTATCTATTATCTATATAACTTCTATCGGAACTATTCGACAAGGAATGTAGCTTTCCTTTGAGTATCAACTAAATTTTGTGAAACTTTTTTCCTAGAAAACTATTCAAAAAAAAGCCTCTCCAACCGATAGGAGAGGCTTTTGAATCTTTTCACCTGTGACTTAAGGCTTATTTACTTCTTTTTACGCATCATATCAAAATACGATACGGGCTGATCTACCTTCATTCTAATTCGTTGAAGCGGGTGACGAGCAGCATCCAATTCGTTGCCTTCCTCATCCCAGATCGTTCCGACCGTTTGTTTAAAGAATGTTCCGTTCGGACCGAAAAATTCGATTTCATGCCCTGGTTTAAAATGGTTCCGTTGTTGAATGGTTGCAATGCCACTCGCGGCATCGTAGTCCATGACCAGTCCGGCAAAATCATAAGGGACTGCCTTTTCTTCCGGCTCATAAATATGATCTTCATGATCCGGTGTATCGTAGAAAAAACCTGTATTCAACGGACGATTGGCTGCCTTGTTAATTTCTTCAATCCATTCTGGTTTGAGCACATAATTTTCAGGATCAGCCATATAGGAATCAATCGCTTGACGATAGACATTCACGACGGTAGCCACATAGTGAATGGACTTCATACGTCCCTCCACTTTAAAGCTGTCTACACCTACATCAATCAGATCAGGGACATTTTCAATCATACACAGATCCTTGGAACCCATAGAAAAGGCATTATCGCTCTCTTCGAACAGTGGAAGCTGGTTAACACCGAGCTGGAACTGTTTCAGTGCATTGCTCTCCTGTGCCTCTTCCTCAGATATCCAAACCTCACCTGGGCGGGCATCCTCAAACAAATCGTATTTCCAGCGGCAAGACTGACAACATCCCCCACGATTGGAATCACGGTCTGTAAAGTGATTGGACAACACGCAGCGGCCGGAAAATGAAGAGCACATCGCACCATGGACGAATGCTTCGATTTCGATGTCCACATGCTTTTTAATTTCTTCGATTTCCTCCAAACTGGTCTCACGTCCCAGTACCACACGCGGTAGTCCCTCGTTTTTCCAAAACTTTACCGCTTGCCAGTTCAGTGTGGACTGCTGTGTACTCAAATGCACTTCCAATCCAGGAACAGCACGCAATGCCACGGATACAATAGCCGGATCAGCGACGATAACGGCATGAATTCCTGCCTCGTACAGATTGCGCAAGTATTCTTCGATTCCGGCAATATCCTCATTATGGGCATAGATATTGGTGGCTACAAGCACCTTAGCACCGTACTTGTTAGCAAATTCTACACCTTCGCGCATTTCTTCAAAACTGAAATTATCGGCGTTAGAACGCAGACCATATTTTTGTCCACCAATATATACAGCATCCGCGCCATAGTGAACGGCAAACTTCAGCTTTTCCAGATTTCCGGCAGGAGCCAATAGCTCCGGCTTATCCAGACGATTCCGTTTACCTATATATTTTCTCGTTTTGGTTATCGTCCCCATGACGTTCCCCCCTCTGTGAATTCATTTTAAAATTAATAAACCTGCTCTTTATAGAAAAATCCGAAGGAAAGTTCCCGTTCCGGATCTTGAAGACGGCGAACTTCATCCAGCCAGCTTTCATCATAAGCATAAGCATCCGGGTCAGCTGTATAATTATCTATGGCTTTACGATAAGCACGAACAACCGCCTCATTGTAAGCCGTAGGTTTCAATAAGCCCTCGATCTTAAAGCTATGCACGCCCGCCTCCATCAGAATATGCAGGTCCTCCATGATACAAAAATCATCTGAACTCATAATATGTGTCCCATTAATATCCTCGTAGATGGGGAACTTCTCTTCCTTCCGCTCTGCTTCAATCAGAAACAAGCCGCGCCCTCTACCCAAATCGCCTTCCACATTACGTCCCTGGTGCAGCATATAACTTTGAACAAGCTTACGCTTGGAGTGATAAATATTGGTCATGCCATGTACCTGAACCTGTGCTTCTATGTTCAACTTTGGTATCATTTCGGTAATTTCATCCATACTGAGCTCACGAGCCAAAATGACCCGAGAAGCTCCTTTTTCACCCCAATAGTTGGCGGTTGCGAAGTTGGTGGAGATCATCTCACCGTTCCAGAACAGCTTAAGATGCGGGGCGTACTCCTTCACGGCCATGAGCACTGCGGGATCATTAAACTCAATGGCGTCTATGCCGCATCCAGCTAGGGTCTGCACATATTCGGGAAGGAGCGGCAATAGCTCGTTCGTCATCAAATTCGTCATGGATACGTATACCTGCGCCGTATGCTTCCGTGCCTCTTCCACCACTTCACGGATTTGGTCCGGTGTAAAATGTCCCGGCAGCCGCATTCCAAAGCGGTCATCTCCAATAAGTAATGCAGTAGCTCCAGCCTCCAGCATATGGCGGGCATCCTCCGGAGAGCTGGCAGTTGCCAGTAGTTCGGGTTTGTAAGCCATAGGCTCACCTCCTAATTTGTCTTACGGTTACTTACCTGAATGTTATGCAAATGTTCTTTATACGTTTTGGCAAACAAATGTTCATGTGTCCCATCTTTTTTGGTCACGTAAAACAAATAATCTGTAGCTTTCGGCTGTAAAGCCGCTATCACTGATTTCAGACTGGGACTTGCAATCGGCCCTGGTGGAAGTCCCTGATGCATATACGTATTATAAGGGCTTTCCACAGCCAAATCCTTGTAATACAGCCGTTCCTTTTGCTTATCCAGCATATATTGAACTGTAGCATCAATTTCCAGCTTCTTATCCTGTTTGAGTCGGTTATAAATGACGCCAGCTACTACAGACCGCTCATCTTCCACAACCACTTCGCGCTCTACGAGAGAAGCAACTGTCAGCAGTTGATGCAGCGTTTCACCCCGTTGTTTTAGCTTGGCATCCAAATCAGAAACAGTCTCCAGCCGTTTTTGCGTCTGTTCTAGCATCGCCTGTATAATATCTTTGGCCGTACTACCCTTTTTCAGCTCATAGGTTTCCGGGAAAAGATAGCCCTCCAGCGCATAGCGAAGCCCCGCCTGCTTTGGAATGTCCCGCACTAGCGCGACGTCAAAAGCGGACGGATCGTTGGCCAGCTGCAAAAATTGCTGCCGGTCTGCCAGTCCTTCCTTTTGCAGCTTATCAGCCATCTGTCTAATCGTAAAACCTTCCGGGATTGTAAAACGAATCATTTCCTCTTTGACAACATCTCCAGCCGATAACTTAGTAATCAACTGATCAAAGGTTGCGCCAGGCTTCGCCTCATATTTTCCGGCCTGAAATCCGCTTCCTTGCTGTTTGAATTTTACATAAGCCTTAAACACGAGCGCATTACGTATAAGTCCCTTTTGCTCCAGCGTATCTGCAATAGCCGATGTTCCTGTTCCCTGCACCACCGTAAAAGCAACGGGTTGTGTTTGGGGCTGAACAGGCTGCATGGCATTCCAGATATAGAGGGCTGCACCTCCTGCTATAATGATAAGCAGTAGAAATAACGTAAACATCCTTGTCCTTCGCTTCACATCCACCCAACTCCTTCACAGCCAAAAAGGGCGGACTGGTCCGCCCTTTCAGGTTTGATCTCATCGTTATCCAGACTTACAGTTCTTCCGGCAACGTACATTCGTCGTACAGCTCGGAAATATCTTCCCACTCATCATCATCTTCAATGGTGGTGATGGAGATTTCGCCGTCTGTGGATGAGCTTACATGGTAAAGTTCATGTTCGCCAACAGCAGCCCCAGGTCTACGCAATACGGCGTACCGTTGCTCACCTACCTTGAACTCTGCTTCCAATTCCATGCGAATCGCATGGCCCTGTTCATCCTGCAGCTCTACATCGCCGTCGAACGTTTCCTTCAAATCAGAGGTCCAACTCAGGTCTTCACGTGAATAGCTCGTCATTTCCCGTCTTCCTCTTCATCTTCTTCTACAAATGTATTAAAGGTCTCTTCGACGATTTCCCATTCGGCATCGTCTTGGATCACAAACAATTTAATATCATCGCCTTCTTCCTCGTAACGGAAGGCGTACACATCGGACTCATCAGCTTCAGGGTCCACTGGCGCAACCATCATGTACTTCGCTTCGGAACCATCTACCTCAAACTTCATAATGACCTCGAACTCTTCCTCGTTGCCCTCGTCATCGGCAATATAAATAATTTCCGGCTCTTCTTCCATACCCACTTGATTTTCAGCCATTACGAAATCCCCCTCACCTTGTACTGTGTGCGTCCAAATAGTTTTGCAAGATCAGGCTTGCGGCCAGTTTATCTACCACCTGCTTGCGTTTTTTTCGGCTGACGTCGGCCTCCAGAAGCGTACGCTCCGCCGAACGCGTCGTCAGCCGTTCATCCCAAAGGTGAACGGGTAAACCCAGTAACTCCTTGAGTCGGTTCGCAAACTCGATGCAAATCTCACCGCGTGGACCCACGGTTCCGTTCATGTTTTTTGGCAAACCTACAACAACCTCGCCCACCTCATTGTCACGAACTAAATTTGCAATTTTACCGAACTCGCTGTCGTCACCGCGTCGTTCTATGACTTCCAATCCTTGGGCGGTCCAGCCGAAGGCATCACTTACGGCGACCCCAATTCGGCGATCCCCGTAATCCAATCCCATTACTTTCATGCCTGTCTCCTAACGGTGCTTGGCGAGATAGAAACGAACCAACTCTTCAATTAACTCATCGCGCTCTTTTTTACGTACCAGGCTTCTGGCATTATTATGCCGTGGCACATAAGCCGGATCACCGGATAGCAAATAGCCGACGATTTGATTGATCGGATTGTATTCTTTTTCTACCAACGCATCATATACGGTCAACAAAATCTCCTGAGCAGAAGCTTCCTTCTCATCTGCCTTGACATTAAATTTGACCGTTTTGTCCATGGAATCCATTGTTGACACCTCGCTTCCACAAAACATGTGTACATGTTTATGCCAGCTTATTCTTTTACATCATACCATAAGCAAAGCCCTACAAGGAAATATCTAAGCCCGTTTTTTCCCAAAAATCCGCAAAAATTATCGAAATTTATCCTTGTGAGGCTGCCGACACCAGTTCATGCGCACGTTGAAGTGCTTCGTCCAGCTTGCTGGCATCCTTACCACCGGCTTGCGCCATGTCAGGTCGTCCGCCACCACCGCCACCGCATACGGCAGCAATTTCTTTCACGAGCTTGCCTGCATGAAGTCCAGCCTTGGTATGCTCTGCCGGAACTGCTACGACAAAATTAACTTTGTCGTCCATTGCAGCGCCGAGCACCAGCACAGCAGCCGGAAGTTTCCCTTTCAGTTCATCAGCAATCGCACGCAACGCATCCATGCTGGAAGCCTGCACGCGTGCAGCCAACAGCTGCACCCCGCCTACTTGCACGACCTGATCGGTCAGCTGGCCCGCCTCAATAACGCTCAGCTTGCTTTGCAGCGATTCATTTTCACGACTGAGGTCTTTAATTTGTTGCTGCAAAGATTCGATACGCTTTGGCACCTCAGACAGCTTGGATTTTACAAGCCCAGCTGACACCTTCAACAGCTCTAATTGACCTTCCATATATTCAAAGCCAAAACGTCCGGTCACCGCTTCGATACGACGTACACCTGATCCAATGCCGCTCTCGCTGACAAGCTTGAACAAGCCAATTTGCGAAGTATTGCTGACATGACAGCCACCGCATAGTTCAATGCTGTAATCGCCAACCTTAACGACCCGTACGATATCTCCATACTTTTCACCGAACAGCGCCATTGCTCCGAGAGCCTTGGCTTCATCAATCGGTTTCAATTCAATATTAACGTCCAGTTGGCTCCAGATGGCACGGTTTACACGCAGTTCAATATCCGCCAGCTCTTCTGGTGTAATGCTTCCAAAATGGGAAAAGTCAAAACGCAGACGCCCAGGCTCAACCAAAGAACCCGCCTGATTGACATGGTCACCCAGCACTTCTTTAAGCGCTTTGTGAAGCAAATGTGTAGCCGTATGGTTTTTCTCAATTTCTCCACGTGAAGCTTGATCTACTTCTGCTTTCACCGTATCGCCCACGTTCAACTCACCAGCTTCTACAACAACCTGATGCACATGCTGACCTTGTGGCGCCTTAAACAGTCCTTCGACCTTCGCGGTTACCGTACCTCCACGCAGCAAGCCTTGGTCACTGACTTGTCCTCCGCTTTCGGCATAGAAAGGAGTCACATCCAGCACGACCTGACAAGACTGCCCTTCACTAACACTGTCCACCAGTACATCTTCATATACAATCGCCACAATTTTAGACTCAGTTACGAGGTCATTATATCCAACAAATTCACTTTTAACCGCCAGTCCGGACAAAGCTCCGCCCTGAATCTTCATGCTCGCGCTGTCCTGATGAGCATCACGAGCGCGTTTGCGTTGCTCCTGCATCGCTTCATCAAAGCCTTCACGGTCTACTTTCAAGCCCTGCTCGTCCGCATAATCCTCTGTGAGATCGAATGGGAACCCGTACGTATCATACAGTTTGAAAGCATCTGCTCCGCTAATGACATTGCGACCTTCGGCCTTCGCCTGAGCACTGATATCGGACAAAATTGCCAATCCATCTGTCAGTGTTTCATGGAAGCGTTCCTCTTCCGTTTTGATCACTTTGATGATGAAATCACGCTTGTCCACTACCTCAGGGTAATACACACCCATGACATCCCCAACGGTTTTCACCAGCTCAAACATAAATGGACGGTTCATGCCCAGCATTTTTCCATAGCGCACAGCCCGGCGCAGCAAACGGCGAATCACGTAACCCCGTCCTTCATTAGAAGGCAGCACACCGTCACCAATTGCAAAAGCTACGGTGCGGACATGGTCAGCAATAACCTTAAGAGCCACATCACTGTCCACATTTTCGTTATATTTTACTCCCGCCATCGCCGCTGTTTTTTGGATTAGTGGCTGGAAGATATCCGTATCAAAGTTGGAATCCACATTTTGCAAAATGGATGCAAAACGCTCTAATCCAGCCCCTGTATCAATATTTTTGTTTGGAAGCGGCGTATAGCTACCGTCTTTGTTATGGTTGAATTGTGAGAATACGAGGTTCCACACTTCCAGATAACGCTCATTTTCTCCCCCCGGATACATTTCAGGGTCCGTCATGTCGCTGCCGTAGGCTTCGCCACGATCATAAAAGATTTCCGTACAAGGTCCACAAGGGCCTTCACCGATATCCCAGAAGTTATCTTCCAATTTGATGATACGCTCGGCAGGAAGTCCAACTTTTTCGTTCCACAGCTTGTACGCTTCCTCATCCTCAGGATACACAGTTACAGCCAGACGTTCCGGATCAAAACCAATCCATTTTGGATCCGTCAGAAACTCCCATGCCCATGTAATGACTTCTTCCTTAAAATAGTCACCAATGGAAAAGTTGCCGAGCATTTCGAAAAAGGTGTGATGACGGCGCGTTTTGCCGACATTCTCAATGTCGTTCGTCCGGATACATTTTTGCGAATTGGCAATACGTGGATTTTCTGGCTTCACACGTCCGTCAAAATAAGGCTTAAGCGGTGCCATACCCGCATTAATCCACAGCAGGGAAGGATCTTTATGTGGAACAAGCGGCGCGCTTGGTTCAATCACATGTCCCTTGCTTTCAAAAAACTCCAGCCATTTGGAGCGGATTTCACTAGCTTTCATATAAGTAGCCTCCTAATTATGGTGTCACTGGTTCCTGGCACAGGCCATAAAAAAACAGAAAAACGCCCCTGAACGGATCAGGGACGATTGTATCGCGGTACCACCCTGGTTAACGCCGTCCCCTCTGTACGAAATGCCCATGCGCAAGCTGCACACCAACATTTGCTTAACGGACGATCGATCGCCTTGTTTTCACTGGTAACGGGAGCATCCCGGCGGGTTCAGCCCGCACTTCGAAATGAGCTTTCCCTACTGGATAAACACATTTAAACATACTCAACTCAGTATATCCGTGTCATTTAGCCGTGTCAACGCGATTTCAGACAAGATACATACGGTGTATGGACAAAATCAGATTGTTTTCCGCTTCACGTAATAAGCAAAAAAATGCTGAAGTCCTACCTTTAAGACTGCCATCACGGGAACCGCTAAAATCAAGCCGGTAATTCCCGCAATTTCCCCACCCACTAGCAGAGCGAAAATAATGGCTATCGGATGCAGATGCAACGTTCGTCCCACCACCTGGGGAGAAATGACATTGCTCTCCAACACTTGAATACAGGTGTTAACGAC
Organism: Paenibacillus sp. FSL P2-0322; assembly: GCF_037975315.1. Classification (NCBI taxonomy): domain Bacteria; kingdom Bacillati; phylum Bacillota; class Bacilli; order Caryophanales; family Paenibacillaceae; genus Paenibacillus; species Paenibacillus sp. FSL P2-0322. Next base: position 4,554,118 of record NZ_CP150243.1, read on the forward strand.
CACGACCAAAAGCACCATTTTTAAGGAGACCGTAGAAGCCATGACTACTGCCGGAGCGGCTCCCAAAAAGGGGCCCAAATACGGAACGATGTTAAAAATTGCAACCACTCCTGCCAGCAACAGCGCATAAGGCATGCCAATGAGCATATATCCGAGATAAGCCATCACTCCAATAATGACGCATACCAGTAATTGTCCCCTGACATAGTTGCCAAGCGCCTGATCAATTTCCTTAAGTACCGTTACAATCGCCTTGCGACGAGAACGCGGGAGGTAAGACACAATCGTCCGCTCGAACACATCAAAATCCTTCAAAATATAAAAAATGAGGAACGGTACAATGAACACATTGAACAGCATATTGATCATCCCGCCGATGTTATCCATAAAGTTAGAAATCCCTGTTGCCATCCGATTCTCTAGTTGGAAAAACCATTGATTCATACCCGTTCGCACCCCTTGGGGCAAAATGCCGCTATCCATATTCGTCATTAATCCTTGTGCATGCATGGTCAGCTCAGGCAGATGCTCATTCAGCTCATCCAGTTGTTCAATGAACATCGGAATCAGGTTCATCAGAATCACAACGAGACTGGCTAAAAACACAGCATAGATGAGCAGCACAGCTACGCTTCGAGGCACCTTGCGACCGCCCAGCATACTGACAACCGGATTAAGTACATAGGAGATGATCATCGCTACCGCAAACGGAGCAATGATTGTTTTCAGAAATTCATACAAATGCAAAAACAAAGGTCGCAGCAGCCAGATAAAATATAGAATGACAAGTCCCAGCAGCGTCCATATTCCGTACCGGAACAGTCTACTTTTCGTTAATTGCTCCATTTCGTGCCCCCTTACTGGACTAGCCTCCTTTAAGTATATGCCTGTACCTCTACTTTAATCCTTCCCGCGAGTCTGGAATGCCCCATAGATTACCATTGTAAAAAAATGATGAAAACGGATGAAAACAATTAACAAAGTCATTCCATCTGACGATATAAGTACAAAGCACTACTTTAAGTTTTCACATTTCTGAAACATCGGGGGTCGTTACATGAACTTAAAAATCAAGCTTATTCTCCTTTTCACTTGCATTGTTATCGTTGCAGCTGGGCCATTGTCGATCATTAGCATGACAAGCGTTAAAAATCAGGCCAATCATGATATCCAAGAGCTTATGAACAGCAAAACCTCCGAAACCGTCAATCAGCTCGACGGATGGATAGGTGGTAATGCCAAAATTATTGAAACATTGGCTGCAGGTCTGGAATCCAGCGATATTTCATCAGATGCCAAAGCCGTATCTCTGAAGGCAGCTTTTCAAAACTATAAAGATCAAAATATTTCCAATATTTACGCAGGCTTTGAAGATGGAGCCTACTGGGATGGATCTGGCTGGTTTGAAGCAGGTTATGATCCTCGCGCTCGACCGTGGTACAAGGATGCCAAAACCAAGGGAGAAATGTATTACTCGTCCCCGTACATTGATGCAAATAGTACGAATTTCACCATTTCTATTGCGAAGCCTCTCAAAAATTCGAATGGCTCCGTCACTGGTGTGGTCAGCGAGGATATAATGCTCAACGATATGACAAAAATAATTAAAAGCATAGACTTGAACGGATTGGGCTACGCATTTTTGATTGACCAAAATGGAGCCGTGATCGCGCACCCAGACAACAAGCTGGCTGGCAAAAACCTCAAGGACAATCCCGAGTTGGGTTCATCAACCGCGGCCCTGCTGAGCGCAGCTTCGGGAGAAACAGACTATAGCTATAATGGTAGTGACCGTCAGCTTTATTTTAAAAAGATGCCTAGCACAGGCTGGATTGTAGGGTTGTCCATTTCCAAAGATATTGCTTTTCAGGAGTATTACTCCACTCGTAATATGTTGATTATAACGGTTGCTATCATCTTGGTTGTCGCTATGCTGCTGGCGATCTGGGCGGCAAACAACTTTATTAAGCCGATTCGCAGACTCCAAGCGAATGTCAAACGTATAGCTGAAGGCGATATGACCGCTCGTGTGGATGTTAAAGGTAAAGATGAAATTGCCAGCCTGGGGACAGATTTTAATATCATGTCTGATAATCTCTCTCACCTGTTGCGCAAGGTATCAGATACGGCGGGCGATGTCAGCTCAGCTTCCCATGATATGCATCAGCACGCTAAGGATACTGGAACCATCGCGTCACAAATCTCCAGTGCAGTTCAGGAGCTTGCCCAAGGAGCGAGCGATCAGGCTGAAGCTGTATATTCCGGCTCTGAGAAGCTGACTCACATGACAGGCTCCATCGACCAGATTGGCGAAAGTGTTAAACGGACCCAAACTGCCGTTTTCGAAACAGATTCTGCCGTGCTTGCAGGGTATGAAACAGCAGAACGTCAAGCGAAACTGGCCGCCGAGTCCAGACAAACGACGACTGCGGCAGGAGAAGCCGTAGATTCGCTCGCGCTGAAAACTCAGGATATTGAGCGGCTGGCCGGGGCCATCCACGATATCGCCGCACAAACAAACCTGCTGGCCCTCAATGCATCCATCGAAGCGGCACGGGCCGGAGAACACGGACGAGGTTTTGCCGTCGTCGCGGGAGAAGTGAGAAAGCTGGCTGAGCAAGCGGGCAGTTCCAGTGACAGTATCATGAGTAAGCTGGAAGAAATTAAAATTGCAGGAGTACAAAGCGCGGAGGAAATGAAGAAGGCTCTTGCTGTAACTGTAGAACAGGAGCATGCTGCCATTGCAACGAGACAGGCGTTTGAATCCATTCGTGGGGCTTCTCAGCATATGCTTGCCCAAATTGAGGACGTTACCGCCGCTACAGATCATCTCCGTGTGAATGCTGGACATATTTCCGATGTCATTTCCAGCGTTGTCGCTGTTTCTGAACAAAGTGCAGCATCTACAGAGGAAGTGGCTTCCTCTGTGCAAGAACAAGGTCATGCCATGAACAATATTGCCGACCTTTCTGCCAAACTCGATTCTCATGCAGATCTTTTATTGGAAGAGGTCAAACGCTTTAAATTGTAGAACTAACCATCTTCACAAAAACGGTATACAAAAGAGGGTGCCCCAGCCAATATGGCCGTTCGGGGCACCCTCTTCGTTGTTTTTATCAAGCATTATCCAACCTACTAAGCGTATGTAGATCACACCTCTTAGCAAGCAGCCTGTCCACTTTCGGTGTCAAGCTTAGGAAGAAGCATGAATTTGCGGCAAGTCCTGTTGTGCCATCTCATCTCCAAAGAATAGGTCGTCCAGCGAACTGAGCGTTCCATCCTCTTCCACTTGGTAGACAGACATTTTTTCACCATTCACCTGAAGTTCGATAAAGCATCCCCAGCAATAAAATTGATGGGAGCCGATTTTGCCGATATCTTTGGAATTACAATTCGGACATCTCAATAAACTCACCCTATCCATTAACAGAATATATGGCTTTTTCCAGACGCTGCTCGCTTAACGGGGGAACCATAACAGCATTTTCCCCGATGGACATATCTTCGGTGCAGGGCAGCCATTTCCGCCCCTCTATAATATCCGATACAAAACCATCGCTGATTTCCAAGCCTATTATGTTATTGCCCATTTCCTGGTCAAAATAAACATCCGAGATGTGCCCGAGCATAAGCCCTTCCTCTGTTAGCACGGATAGATCCTTCAGTTTACCGGGTCCAAGCAAGTACGTATGTTGTATATCATGGGCCTCCGTTTTACGGACAGCCTGCTGATTGCGAATCATGATCGCATCCTCACCGTAAGCAACGATGTCATCCCAAGCAACCATTTTCACGTGAGAAGAAAAAAGCCCTTTTCCTTCCAACTCGATCCCTGTGATCCGCCAATCAGCTGTCACCATAAAGTCATGTATTTTACCAATCTGCTTCCCGTCCTCCACATCGAAAACGGCAAGTCCGATCATATCTTGAAGCTTCATATATAGGGTACCTCCTCATTTTGCAATCCGAACGAAGGTGCGGTCCTTTTCCTACATGCCTGTCAGACCTTGCTTCCGTTCATGCAATGAAATGGAAAACCGCCCCTCCCTTCTTATTAAAATGCGGAGAAATCCCTAGTACCTAGTACGCAGCCGCTTCCATATGGTTTCAATTTTCTTGGCCGTGTATTCCATTTCTTCCGTAGTATTACCCAAACCGAAGCTAAACCGAATCGCTGAATGTAAAACATCTTCAGGAAGATCCATCGCCTGCAATACATGCGATAGCTCTAGAGATCCGGAAGTACAGGCTGATCCGCTTGCTGCTGCGATTCCTTCCATGTCAAGGTTCATCAGCATGGTCTCTGTACCAATGGCCGGAAAACTAACATTAAGGACATTAGGTAAAGAATGATCAGGATCACCGTTAATTACAAAATTTTGGCTACCCAGAGTGTCTTCCAACCCTTTAAGCAGTGTCTGGCGAAGAACCGTATCGTGCACCCCACGCTCCTCAATGGAAGCATTAGCTAGAGTTGCGGCTTTAGCCAGACCCGCAATACCGGCGATGTTTTCTGTCCCGGCACGGCGTTTCTTTTCCTGAAGTCCCCCATGCATTAGCGGCTGAATGCGTGTACCTTGGCGGATATATAATGCACCCACCCCTTGTGGTCCGTTAATCTTATGACCCGACACACTCAGTAAGTCAATTGGGAGATTCCGGCAGTCGATGGATATATGACCGTAAGCTTGAACCGCATCTACATGGAATACAATGCCATGTTCTCTCGCAATCTGCCCTACTTCTGAGATCGGCTGAATGACGCCCACCTCATTGTTGGCATACATCATGCTGATCAAAAAAGTGTCCGGACGAATGGCAGCCTCGATATCCGCAGGGTTCACGCGTCCAAAACCGTTGACCGGGACATAAGTCACCTCATACCCCGCTTTTTCCAGCTCATCACAAGCATGAAGCACTGCGTGATGTTCAACCGCGGTTGTAATCATATGCCCGGAAGTACGGCCGTCTGCCGTAGCCGTCCCAAACAGGGCCAGATTATCGCTTTCTGTCCCTCCGCTCGTAAATATAATTTCTTCAGGCTTGCAGCCCAAAGAGGCCGCAACGGCATCCCGAGCAGCGCTGACGGTGCGCTTGGCATCGCGGCCAAAGGCATGAACGCTCGAAGCGTTGCCATATTGGCCGGTCATGATGTCCATCATAGTCTGCGCAACCTCAGGATGCATAGGAGTCGATGCGGCATGATCCAGATAAATTCTGTTCATGTTAATCCACCTCAAATGTAGAACATGTAATTGTCCAATTCATCATGTTCTTGGTATGTGATCAAGTCCTTAAGTGTAGTAGAATCCAACACTTCAGCAATGCTGTCACGAATTCGCAGCCACAGCTGACGTTTTGCCGGATCGTCTTCTTCCGTGAAATCTACCGGAGATATCGGACCTTCCAGTACACGAATGATGTCTCCCGCTGTTACTCCTGCCGGTTCATTCGCCAAAATATAACCGCCGTAAGCACCACGGATACTTTTTACCAAACCTGCATTACGCAAAGGCGCGATGAGCTGTTCCAGATAATGCTCTGACAACTGATTTTTTTCGGCAATACTTTTCAAAGAAGTTGGACCTTCGCCAAACCTGGCTGCAAGTTCCATCATAATGGTCAGGCCATAACGGCCCTTCGTTGATATTTTCAATTGTGCCACCTCACTTATAGTAACAATTCCGTTAAACACGCGGAATAACTGGTGTTGTAAACCTCTCTATTCCGATCCTAACCCTCAGCTTATGTTAACATATTAGGGCAGGTAAAGGGAAACATTACGGTAACAATCTTAAAAAAAGTTGCTTTCGAGCGATTTGGAACAGCTTTAGCCCATTTTATATAGCTTTCTTCCATCGTTCGCCGTGTCGTTTGATCGTCCAAACATCGTATCTTATTATCGTTTATGTTACAATAGGTGGGTTCTACAACAATATTGAAAGAATTGGGTGATGACCATGGCTAAAGCCAATCATGAAACCCGTGTCGTCGTCGGGATGTCCGGTGGCGTCGACTCATCCGTTACCGCGCTGCTGCTGAAGGAGCAGGGCTATGACGTAATCGGCATCTTCATGAAAAACTGGGATGACACGGATGAATTTGGCCGTTGTACGGCTGAGGAGGATGCGGAGGATGTGCGCCGCGTCTGTGAACAGATCGACATTCCTTACTATACCGTCAATTTTGAGAAAGAATACTTCGATAAAGTATTCTCCTATTTTCTTGATGAATATAAAGCTGGACGCACACCCAACCCGGATGTCATGTGTAACCGTGAAATTAAATTCGGCGAGTTTCTAAATAAAGCGCTGGATTTGGGAGCAGATTATGTTGCTACTGGACATTATGCACGGGTTGTGGAAGAAGACGGCCACTTTACTTTGCTGCGAGGTGTGGATAGCAACAAGGATCAGACTTATTTCCTAAATGCATTAAGCCAAACACAGTTGTCCCGAGCGATGTTTCCCATCGGTCATCTGCCGAAACCAGAAGTACGTAAAATTGCGGAAGCTGCGGGACTGTATACGGCCAAGAAGAAAGACAGCACAGGCGTATGCTTTATCGGCGAGCGTAATTTCAAGGAGTTTCTGAGTGGATATCTGCCTGCAAAAGGTGGAGACATGGTGGATATCGCTACTGGTGAAGTCAAAGGACGTCACGATGGTCTGATGTACTATACACTGGGTCAACGACAAGGCTTGGGCATTGGCGGATCGGGTTCAGGCGAACCGTGGTTTGTAGCGGATAAGGATCTGGAGAAGAATATTCTGTATGTGGTACAAGGTGATCGTCACCACAGTCTGTATTCTACCAGCCTGATTGCAACGGACGTGAACTGGATTGAAGGCGCAGATACTCGTCCGACCAGCGAATTCCGTTGCACAGCCAAGTTCCGTTATCGCCAACCTGATCAGCAAGTAACTTTACAATGGCTTGCGGATGGAACCGTGCATGTCATATTCGATGTACATCAAAAGGCCATTACACCTGGACAAGCTGTTGTATTTTACGACGGGGAACGCTGTCTGGGTGGCGGAACCATTGATAAGGTTGAAAAACTTCAGCCTGAAACAGTTTAAATAAAATGACCATTTTGCATTGATATAGCAGGGAATTAAAAAAGTCGTCTCTCCAGATTTGGGAGGCGACTTTTTTAATGAAAGATGTTTTTAGTAATGGCTTGTAAAGAATTGATAATCTGCTCTTTATGATGTCTGTCATGCTGGACAAACATTCCTTGCAAAAAATTTTCCATGGTGTATGCACGTCCCTTTTTTAATCCATTGGTATGCTTCCCATTTAAAATAGGAACCGTCATATTTAAATAAGATCGCTACAATGGACTTCTAACTTCTTCCCTATGTAATCCTTTTCGAATTAACTTGAAAGACCATTAATACATAAGGAACTTTTGATAACATCCTCATTTGGGTATATGATGTAGACAAGATCATACTTCAATTGAAAAGGAGCGTGCCTTTATGTCTGATTCATTAGGAATGCTGACACCGGGTAAAAAAGTTTCTTTGAAAGAATGGGACCCCAAGGATACAAAAAATATCAAAAATAAAGAAGAAATCCGACTGGAAACAGATCAATTGAAGGAACGCTTCACGGAATTACAAAGCAAATTATTTACAGAGAAAAAACAATCCGTTTTGTTTGTATTTCAGGGTATGGATTGCAGCGGCAAAGATGGCGTCATCAAACAGGTATTTTCCAACCTTAACCCTGCGGGGGTGACTGTCCACAGCTTTAAATCACCTACGGCTGAGGAATTGAGTCATGATTTCTTATGGCGTGCTCATAGCGTTACCCCAGGACGTGGATATATTGCAGCATTTAACCGTTCTTATTACGAGGATGTGCTGATTACACGTGTTCACGGACAGATATCCGATAAGCAGGCCAAACGGAATATTAAGCATATCAAGCATTTTGAACAATTGTTGCTGGATAATGGTGTAAAGGTGGTTAAAATCTTTTTACATATTTCAAAGCAATTTCAGTTAGAAAAGCTGATCGACCGAATTGAAAAGCCTCACAAAAACTGGAAACTCGATCCAAGTGACTTGCAGGAACGAAAATTTTGGAAGCAATATACCCAGTATTATGAGGATGTATTAGAGCTAAGCGCAACCAAACAAGCTCCTTGGTATGTCGTTCCTTCAGACAACCGTTGGTATAGGGATTATACTGTGCTACGGATTGCCGTCCAAACGCTGGAGGAAATGAAGTTGTCTGATCCTGATCCAAGACCTGAACTTGAATCCCTTTTACCTGAATTGTACAAAGAACGAGATAAAAAATAGCTGTATAGGTACAGCACTAAGCTTCCGAAACCTTATCACGGCTGAAAATGCCTTGAGTACGGGATTGGAAGCTTTTTATTGCATTTTTACGTGTTATTTCGAAAATGTATAAAGCTTAACTGACTCTGTACCCGATAGCCGCAGCTACAACTCCTACCACGACAGAGGACAGTACATACATAGCCATGCGTCGGTATTCTTTACGCTCCATCAGTTGAAGAGATTCATAGCCAAATGTGGAAAAGGTGGTGTAGCCGCCACAAAAACCTGTTCCTAGCAGCATCCAGAGTGCAGGAGACAAATGGTTTTGCGTAAACTCGCCATAGAGCCAGCCTAGCAGCAATGAACCGCTGACGTTAATGATCCACGTCCCCCACGGAAATGCGGTACCAAACCTCTTTCCGGCCCACATGCCAAGCCCGTATCTCGCCAGTGTACCCACGATACCGCCTGCCGCTGCCCACCAGATCATAAGCGTTCCTCCTTGGGAGCAGCCTGCGTCATTTTTGAACCTAGGCGGATACCTATCCATGTCAAAAACAGCCCTCCGCCTACGCTAAGCAGCAGGTACAACACAGCCGTCAGCATACGATCGTGAACCGTGAGGCGGACAGCATCCACTGCAAAGGTGGAAAAGGTGGTAAAGCCCCCTGTAAAGCCTGTTCCGATGGCAAGTCGCAATCGCGGCTTGATCCGCCATGATCGCAAGGTTACCGTAAAGAACCAACCCAGAAACAGGCAGCCGATCCAATTGATTAGCAGCACACCAAGTGGAAAATCCGCACCCGCCGCAGGCAGCAGCGATTGCAGACCATAACGGGTAGAGGTTCCAAGCGCTCCGCCCGCAGCAACGAATAGCACGTCTTTCATCTTTTTATCCCCTTCTTCGCTCTTGCACGATCATGGTGTAACGTGACGATATCGTACACACTCTGTATATGAAGTCGCACATATATTAAGACTGTGAATCCCGCCACCGCTGGTTTTGCCTGATTTTGGACTCATTCCCCTGCTCAGTAGCCTGATAGAAGGTTTGGTCTGCTATCGAATCGGGCAAATATTGCTGCTTCACATAATGATTCGGATAATTATGTGGATATTGATAGCCAACATGACCGAGCTTTTCCGAGCCTTTGTAGTGTGCGTCACGCAAATGGAGTGGCACCTCGGCCGATTTGATATCGTCCATAGCCGACATGGCCCGTGAAATCGCTGTATATACGGCATTCGATTTGGGGCTTTCCACGGCAAACAAAATGGCCTGTGCAATATTCAGTTTGGCCTCGGGCCAGCCGTTATTGCGATAAGCTTCAAGCGCACTCACCGCTTGCACCATTGCCTGCGGGTTCGCCAGGCCAATGTCCTCACTGCTCGCCGCGATGAGGCGGCGGATAAAGGTCATCGGGTCCATGCCGAGCTTTTCTACGGCATACAGGAACCAGAACAGCGCGGCGTCGCTAGAGCCGCGAATGCTTTTGTGAAAGGCCGACAGCACGTCATACTGCGTGGATTCATCTGCTTTGACAATCGGGCGGCGAATGGATTCCTCTGCGACTTCCAGTGTCACGTGAATCGTGCCGTCTGCCAGCGGAGGCGTCGTGAGCGCCGCCAGTTCTAGCGCGTTCAAAGCGCGGCGGATATCACCGTTCGCCATGGACGCGATGTGAGCCAGTGCAGCTTCATCTACCTGAAGCTGCATGTAGCCGAGCCCTTTGTCCGCATCACTCAAGGCGCGGCGCATAGCAGCCAGCGAATGCTCCTGCGTTAGCGCTTCAAGCTGGAACAGCGTAGAACGGCTCATTAAAGCGCCGTTGACGTAGTGAAAGGGATTTTCAGTCGTGGCGCCAATAAACACGATCGTGCCCTTTTCCACCGCAGGCAGCAGTGCATCCTGACGTGAACTGTTAAACCGATGTACCTCGTCGAGAAACAAAATAGTTTTTTTGCCATACATCGATTTATTCGTCTGTGCACGGTCAATGACTTCTCTTACGTCTTTCACAGATGCTTCTACAGCATTCAGACGTACAAAATCGCCTTGCGTGTGTTGCGAGATGATATGTGCCAGCGTTGTTTTGCCGCACCCCGGTGGTCCGTACAACAAAATAGAAGAGACCTGATCTGCCTCTATAGCTCTTCGCAGCAGCTTACCCGGACCCACAACATGCTCCTGTCCAATATATTCATCCAGCGAAGTCGGACGCAAGCGATCCGCAAGCAACCGATTGCTTGGCGTTGACTCTTGGGAATATGAAAATAAGTCCATTTCATTCACTTCCTTATGGTTTATGAACGAACACTTTCTCTTTTTCTTCGAAAACCTACTATATTATGTTCGCTCATACGGTTAAAAATCATGAAAATTCAAGTCATCTATAATCCTGATACAGTGTAAACCGCCTCTTATTCTACCATATCCGTTAACAAGTTGCAGATAGCATGGTCACGGCACAGCTGTAGATCTCCAAGTCAGTCGCCCACAAAAAAAGAAAGAACAGCCTTAGACGAAAGATGAATTTCGTGGCTGTTCTTCGACTGACATGACTTCCTAATTTTCATTACTAAGATAAACAGTAAACAAAAAGGAATACAACAACTCAGGCGATGCTTTACAACACTTTTCTGTTTACTCCGTCTGTGCCTGTACGTAACTAGGAAGTGAGCCATCATGCAATAGCCACAGCTCATGCAGCGCACGGGTACATCCTACATACAGCAGCTTGGCATCCCATGCCCGTTCTCCATAATGCTCATGGTCGGCATCCGCCACAATAACTGCATCGAACTCCAGACCTTTGGATAGGTACACAGGCAGTACCGACAATCCGCCTTCATATTGCTTTTTACCACCGTCAATCAAATTCACATCCAACCCCGCGCTTGTGAAAACCTCATGTAGCTCCACAGCCTCTTTTAAGGTACGGGTCAGCACAGAAATAGTACGATACTCCTTGGAGGACAGCTCTTTTAGAGCGGTGAGCAAACTCTGCTCACGCACCGATGAGTCGTAAGACATCGTACGCACCGGATCGCCACTACGAAATACCGGAACTGCCGTAATACCGCCGCGAACTCCCTGCTCCAAAATTGTGTTTGCAAATTCTATAATTTCCAAGGTTGATCTATAGCTCCGCGTAAGTGCAAAATACCCTGTATGTTCGGGCGCAAAAAGAGAACTCATTTCCTCCCACGCATGTACGCCACGATATTCATGAATGCCCTGCGATAAATCGCCCAGTATAGTGAAGGAATGCCCTTTCACGAACAAATCCAGCAATGCGATATGAAAAGGTGAAAAATCCTGCGCTTCATCAATGACCACATGGTCAAAACGTTGAGATGACTCTACCTCATGAATCAGCACGTGAAGATACACTAACGCAGTCAGATCTTCTTCACGGATAATCTGTTTTCGCAGGTCCGACTGTGTGGTCTTAAAAATAGCAGTCGGCAGAGAAGCCTTCATCTCCGCAGCCGTATCTGCGGGTAACCCTTTAGCTGCCTGAAAAAGCTGCTTATAGAGCGTCAGTGCGTCATATTGTGGCCATTTTTTAGCATATGCCTTTTCCCGTGTCCCTGCCTTTTTCTTGCGTTCCTTGAGCGCTGCCGCCGAAGGCGACTTTTTCAGTTCCATTTCAATCCAGCGGTGCACTCTTGCCAGCACACGCTCCTTCCGCTTCGCGAGCGGATAAGGCTTATATTCCTCATTAAACCAATTCAAAATCTCAGCTTGTGGCAGCACCGCTCCATCCCATGGTGAAAAATCCCCCTCGGGCACGGAGATGGGCTCCAGTCGTTCAACAAAAGCTTGAAGCAACTCCATAAAGTGAACCGAGCCCTTGAATCTTCCCGGCGCCTCATCCATGGATTCCTTTCTCAGACTGCCACTCTCAAACCAATAAGATAATGTTTCGGCAGGATCAGCCAAAGGTAAATCCAAACCCAATAAGTCCAGTGCCCAGTCTGCAAATGTACTTTGCTGAATATTCCCGACCCCCAGCTCTGGAAGTACATCTGAAATATAGTCAAGGAACATATGGTTTGGTGCGAAAATTACCATTTTGTCCGCTGATACCTGATCCTTGTATTGATACAGCAAAAATGCGAGACGATGCAGCGCTACCGTCGTCTTGCCACTACCCGCTACCCCCTGAATAACGAGGGCTGTATTTTTGGCCGCGCGGATGATCTGATCCTGCTCCGCCTGAATGGTAGACACGATATCCCGTAAACGGTTATCCTTGTTTTCTCCCAAACGATAAACGAGAAACTCATCAGAAACGGCAGGCTCGTCGCTTTCACGATTATATGTATCGGCTACCCGTTCCAGGATTTTTTTCCGAATGACAACATTACGCTTCAGATAGACCAAGCCCTCAATGGTTCCCTCAGGAGCTTCGTAAGACGCGGTTTCTTCACCACCTGTAAACGAATAAAACAAGCTGGCAATCGGTGCACGCCAATCAATCACCAGCGGATACGCTGACGTTTCTTCACGCTCCACTCCAATTTTACCGATATAAAGTGGCTTCCGCTGCCCTCTGCCACGCTCGTCAAAATCCATACGACCAAAATAAGGCTCCTGTGAGCTTTTGGCCAAAGCCTGACGTTTTTCCTCCCGTGCCGATTCCAGCACTTGCTCCGTAAAATCATGCCCGGTGTACACCGGCGTATTGCGAAGCCGTTCCAATCTCCGATCAATTTCCTCCATAGCAAGCGACAGCCTATGCTGTTCTTCTTGATAGGCACTTTGAAACTCATTCTCCATTTCAGTTACCTCCTAAGAATATCAAGTCTCGATTTCTGCATCGCATTCACTTGCTCCGACACAAAAAAAGGAAAGTAAGCGTAACACATTTAACCATAAAAATCCAACCTTATTTCCTAATACCCCTTTTTCCCTACTCTTTCACAAAAGTATGAAGCTTTGCTGCGGCACCAGTGGAGCGGGTGATTTGAATCCGAAGAAGCGGAGCGATCGGAGGATCAAATCACACGGAAGCGGCCTCTAATGCTCCATACTCCTCTCCCCCATCTCCACAAACTGCTTTTGAGCCAGCTCACGGTACACCTGATGGGACTCTAATAACTCAGTATGAGTTCCTGCACCGGTCACCTTGCCCTTGTCCAACACGATAATCTGATCGGAGTGAACCACCGTAGACAAACGATGAGCAATGACAATCGTCGTGCGTCCTTCCATCAAGTTCGCTAGGGCCTTCTGTACCTCATGCTCAGATGAGCTGTCCAGACTAGATGTAGCCTCATCCAGCATGAGAATGTCAGGGCTACGAAGAAGCGCACGCGCAATAGCGATCCGTTGACGCTGCCCTCCAGACAGCTTCATTCCCCGTTCTCCCACCTCAGTGTTGTAGCCTTGAGGTAGATCCATAATAAATGTATCCGCATACGCCATCGTGGCTGCTCGTCTCACTTCTTCCAAGTCAGCTTCGCGCCCCAAGCCATATGTAATGTTATCTCTGACCGTTCCGGTCATCATTGAGCTTTCCTGCGATACATAACCAATTTTGGAGCGCCAGGAGGAAAGTGTATATGACGATATCGGTTCGTCTCCATAACGAATTTCCCCTGTATCCGGCACATAAAAGCGTTCCAACAATGAAAACAAGGTGGACTTCCCACTTCCACTCGGTCCCACGAATGCTGTCGTCCGGTTAGCCGGGATGACCAAGTTCGCATTATGAAGGACCTCTTCACCTTCAGTATAGGAAAAGGCAACATCACGAAGTATAATATCTCTGCTCTCTTTTGCCGCTTCCTGCTTCAACTCGAGCGGTTCCTCTTCATGATCTAAAATCGTCTGAATCCGTTCAGTAGCCCCAACCACCTTTTGTAGACGTGAATACAGGGTCGTGAATTGTGCCATCGGTGTGATCACCTGAAACAGCAGCAAAATAAAAGCCACCAAATCCCCAGCGGTCAGCACACCCGATGCGACACGAACACCACCAACACCCAATATAATGACCAGCACTGCAGTCAACAAGAAGGTAGAAATGGGACCTACAAGAGCTAGGATGCGTGACTCTTGCAAACCGAAGCGGAACATCCGGTAAATACGATCCTCACCGGCCTGAGCCTCTCTGCTTTCGGTTCCGTAGGCCTTCACCAGTCTGATTTCGCCGATAACCTGACTCAACACTGAGGTCAGATCTGCCATCTCATCCTGCTGTTTTTTGGAGATACGGTACATTTTTCTGCCTACAGGAAATAAAATCAGGGCTGTTAGCGGAACAATAGCCATAATAATGAGCGTCATCACCCAATCCAGATAAAATAACAATGCAATACCACCAATAATTGCAATCACATTAGAAATCAGATTGACTAGATACTCCGTAATTAAGTTCATAATCAGGCTTGTATCATTGGTGACACGACTCATCGTATCTCCTGACCGATTTCGATCAAAGTAAGGGATAGGTAGAGATAAGATTTTATGCCATAAGCGTTTGCGCAAATTAGCCACAATCTTATGCCCAGCATAGTTCAACATATAGATAGAAACCGCCGAAGCCACCGCTTGAAGCACAAAAGCGCCAAGCAGACCAACAATGACCATACGGTTTAATGAAGAAAAGGTCAAGCCATCAATCAACCCTTTGGTCATCATGGGTACGATTAAACCAGCAGTGGTCTGAATCAGCGTCAGAATCAGGGCGATGATCAGAATGGCCTTGGGCGGATGCGCACTCGCAATCAATTTGATAAACCGCCCCATGCCAGCCTTATCGGGTCTTTTACCCGGCTTTTCCTTCATCCGGTCCTCCTGCTCATCTCGGTGTATATGATGTTCTTTTTCCATATACCATCAACCTCGCTTCCTGTCTGACCATTCTTGTTCAAACAACAACACCCGCGCTCTGCGCGGGTATGAACAGTACAATCTATCTTCGAGTTTACTACACCAGAGAATGAAGCACAAAGTTAGCCACAAACAGTACAGAAATGATATATAATGCGACAGGCACTTCCTTGCCCCGTCCTGCTGCCAGCTTGGCTACGGGGTATGCAATAAAACCAAATGCCATCCCGTCTACAATACTGTAAGTAAAGGGCATCATCACCATGATCAGAAATGCAGGAAACGCTTCAGTAAAATCACTGAAATCCATCTCTCGCACATTTTGCACCATTAGACCCCCAATGATGATCAACACGGGCGCAATGGCACTGTCAGGAATATAAGCCAACAGTGGAATAAAGAAAAACGTCGCCCCGAATAAAATAGCAGTTACCAGCGGTGTCATTCCCGAGCGGCCCCCCGCTGCAATACCAGCCGTCGATTCCGCAGCGGCTACCGCCGGACTGCTGCCCAAAATACCGGCAAAGATATTGGTTACAGCCAACACACGCAAGCTGTTTTTAAATAAATCCGGTCTTCCGATCATGTTGGTTTGTGCAGTAATCATACCAATATTCTCGAATAGTACAATGAGTAGGAGCAAAAAGACAGCGATCCAAAAAGCTACCGAGACAATGCCTGAAAAGGAAAGCTCTCCAAACAATTGCCCATACTGTCGCACCGTTTCAGAGGTTCGTACCGTGCTTGTAGGCTCTACAGCTCCCAGTATATAAGCAAGCCCAGTTCCCGCCAAAATGCTAATTAGTAAGCCTCCCTGAACGTTACGCACAAACAATACAATAGCGAGCAGCAACGTTACACAAGCCGTAATTACCTTGGGATCATTAAAATGGCCAATAGCCACAAAAGTCGTCTGATGAGCAATCACGATGCCGCTTTTTTGCAATCCGATAAAGGTTAAAAACAAACCAATGCCTACTGTAATTCCGTGCTGCAAATTATGGGGAATCGCTTGGCTAATCAGCTTGTACAATGATGTAAAGGCCACAATGGCGAATAAGATCCCTGTGATGGCAACCACCATCAACGCTTCCTGCCAACTCAGCTTCATAGAATGTACGAGCGTATAAGTGAAAAAGGCATTAATCCCCATCCCTGGTACAACGACCATTGGAGATTTCCCACCAAAAGCCATAAGCAGGCAGCCAATCATTGATGTCAGCAGTGTCCCGAGCATCGCCCCTTGGAGAGGAATCCCGGCATCTGCCAAAATAGTTGCATTAACCATAACAATGTATACAACGGAAAAATAAGAAATGGCCCCAGCGGCTAATTCCTTTTTCCAATGATGCTCGGGCTTGAAACCGAGACTTCTGGACCACAGTCCATCCTTCATACCAAAACCCTCCAGCAAGTTGTTCAATCTGTTTGCAGTAAGCTGCGCTTTTTCAAAACAAAAAAGAGCTGTAGCAACTGTGACACAAAGGATGTGATGCACAGAACTACAGGTCTTAAAGTGAATACATACTGATGTAAATCTACGAATGCACTGCCATGCTATTTTTGCAACTTACACACCAGCATGTTCTAACAAATCCTTCACGGCTACACTAACCATGATCAGTCCTGCTACCGGAGGTACAAATGCATTGCTTGCAGGCGGCTGCTTCGCCTTCCGGATTTCAGGTGCGTTTGCAGGTACAATTTTTTTTGTAATTTCTTCACGTGGCTTCATTGGTTCTTCATCGGAGAATACAACCTTGACGCCTTTGGTAATACCTTCCTTGCGCAACTTGGTGCGGATGACACGGGCAATCGGGTCCATTCTCGTCTGGGAAATATCTGCAACTTGAAAACGACTCGGATCCATTTTGTTCGCAGCCCCCATACTGGAGATCATCGGAATCCCCCGTTTCAGGCATTCCTTAATCAAATGAATTTTGTAAATAATCGTATCCGAAGCATCCAGCACATAATCCAGTTCGTACTTGAACAGCTCCTCATATGTTTCTTCCGTATAAAACATGTTCAGTGCAATCGCTTCACATTCAGGATTAATCAGCTTCACACGCTCTACCATCAGATCAGCCTTTTTTTGGCCTACCGTCGTTGTCAACGCATGTATCTGGCGATTAATATTGGTGATATCTACAACATCTTTATCAATCAAAATGATACGTCCAACACCCGTGCGCGCCAGCGCTTCCACTGCAATCGAACCGACACCGCCGATACCCAGCACGGCCACCGTGCTATTTTTCATAACCTCTAGACCTTCAGTTCCGATGGCCAATTCCGTTCGTGAAAATTGATGCAACAATATGGTATATCCTCCCTCACTGATTTAAACTCTATGCCTGAACTCCAGCATACAAACCACGAACCCATTATCCATATGAGGGTAACGGGTTCATGGCATTCTATAAGCTATCTCATGCCAATGGATGGCACTTGCAAACGTCTTAAGCTTTAGGAGCAACAGGCTTCGGAGCAATACGGATATGAAGCTGTTCCAATTGAGCTTGATCTACTTCGGCTGGTGCATCCATAAGCAGGTCTGTCGCACTAGCTGTTTTCGGGAATGCAATCGTTTCGCGCAGGTTTGTACGACCTGCAAGCAACATCACGAGGCGGTCAAAACCGAAGGCAATACCACCATGTGGAGGCGTACCATATTCGAACGCATCCAACAGATAGCCGAATTTATCAGTAACTTCTTCCGGCGCCAAGTTGAGAGCTTTGAACATTTTCTCCTGAACATCACGTTTGTAAATCCGCATCGAGCCGCCGCCCACTTCGTAGCCGTTCAGTACGATGTCATAGGCTTGAGCACGAACTTGACCTGGATCGGTATCCAAGAGGCCAAGGTCTTCGTCCTTCGGACGGGTGAACGGATGGTGTTCCGCCACATAACGTTTTTGTTCTTCGTCATAGCCGAGAAGCGGGAAGTCTACAACCCAGGCAAATTTGAATTTGTTATCGTCGATCAGTCCCAAATGACGGCCAATTTTCAGACGAAGTGCGCCCAATACATCAGCAACTACCTTTTTATTATCCGCAGAGAAGAGTAACAGATCGCCTTCTTCGGCTCCTGTGCGCTCCTTCAATGCTTCGATTTCTTCCGGTGTGAAGAATTTAACGATAGGCCCCTTGAATTCGCCTTCCTTCACTTGAATCCAAGCCAAGCCTTTAGCTCCATAGCGTGCAGCGTAAGGACCCAGGTCATCAATCTCCTTACGACTCCAAGTGCCACATCCTTTGGCATTGAGGACTTTTACTTCGCCACCCTTTTCAATTACGGAAGCGAATACTTTTACACCACTAGTTGCCACGATATCATTGACTTTAATCAACTCAAGGCCAAAACGCAGGTCCGGCTTGTCCGAGCCGTATTTGTCCATCGCATCAGCATGTGTAATCCGTTGGAACGGTGTTTCCAGTTCTACCCCAACGGTTTCTTTGAACAATTTCACCATAAGACGCTCCATCATTGGCAGCAAGTCATCCTGTTGCATGAAGGAGGTCTCGATGTCGACCTGCGTAAATTCAGGCTGACGGTCAGCACGCAAATCTTCATCACGGAAACAACGTGCAATTTGGTAGTAGCGCTCCAGGCCACCCACCATCAGCAATTGCTTGTACAGTTGTGGCGATTGCGGCAAGGCGAAAAACTCACCTTCATGCACCCGGCTAGGTACCAGATAATCACGTGCGCCCTCTGGGGAGCTTTTCGTCAAAATTGGTGTTTCCACCTCGACGAACTCTTCTCCGTCCAGGAAGTCACGGAATATTTTTGCTGCTTTGGAGCGCAGTTTCAACGTCTGGTACATTTCCGGACGACGCAGGTCCAAATAACGGTATTTCAAACGCAGAGACTCGTCCACTTCTACACCATTTTCAATGAAGAACGGAGGTGTTTTGGACGCATTCAATACTTCAATTTCAGTGACACGCACTTCAATCTCACCTGTAGGCAGGTTCGGGTTAATCGTTTCTGCATCACGCTTAACAATAGTACCGGTAACCTCAAGCACGTATTCACTACGAACACGATCCGCAATTTGCAGTGCGTCACCGGAATATGCCGGATTAAACACAATTTGTACAATTCCGCTACGGTCACGCAGGTCAATAAAAAGTACGCCCCCCAAATCACGACGGGTTTGTACCCAACCGTTCAATGTAACTGTTTCTCCGATATGCGCATGAGTCAATGCGCCGCATTCATGACTCCTTTTCATAATACACACTCCTGTTTATGTTTAGTAGTTAATGCTATATGACAACCAGAGGAAGCTCCACCGATTGATGTTACACCATTTTCTTTAGCCTAATTCTTCCACCAGCTGATCCAGTTTAACGGTACGCTGCTCGCCAGTTTCCATGTTTTTCAGTGCGATTTCACCTTGAACCAGCTCATCCTCACCCAGAATCGCAGTATACCTTGCTTTAAAGCGATCGGCTGATTTCATCTGCGCCTTCATTTTGCGTCCCAGATAATCTCGCTCCGCGGAAAATCCGGCTTGACGCAACTTGAATAGTTGTTTGGTCACTTCTGTTTCTGCTGCTTCTCCCAATGCTACCATATAGATATCTAACGGCTTGGCTTCGTTCAGTTTGACACCTTGATGCTCCAGGATCAGCTGAATTCGCTCCAGTCCAATGCCAAAACCAATGCCCGGCTGATCTGGTCCGCCCAGATCTCCAACCAATCCGTTGTAGCGGCCACCTCCACCGATCGTGTCTATGGCGCCAATTCCTTCAGCTTTGAATTCGAACGCTGTCAACGTATAATAATCCAGCCCCCGTACCAAACGCGGGTTAACTGTATATTCCACGCCCATGGCATCCAAATTTTGCTTCACTTTCTCAAAGTGTGTGCGAGATTCCTCGTCCAAGCTATCCAAAATCGAAGGTGCACCTCCAAATTTGTCCTGGTCATCTTTGCTATCCAGCACTCGCAGCGGATTACGCTCAATGCGTGCTTGGCTCTCCTTGGTCAACGTATCCTTAATTGGCATCAAGAAGTCCACCAGATGCTGACGATAAGCTGCCCGGCTGGCTGCATTACCGACGGAGTTAATCTCCACCTGTACTCCTTTCAAGCCCAGCTCACGGCAGAATTGATACCCGAAAGCAATAACTTCTGCATCCAACGCCGGATCGACCGCACCAAATGCTTCAATTCCAAATTGGTGAAACTGACGCTGACGCCCAGCCTGTGGACGCTCATACCGGAACATCGGGCCGATATAATACAGCTTAGTTACATCCGGCTCCCCGTATAGTTTGTTCTCCACATAGGAGCGGACAACCCCTGCTGTTCCTTCCGGACGCAAAGTCATGCTGCGCTTCCCTTTATCCTCAAAAGTATACATTTCTTTTTCCACCACATCCGTCGTTTCACCCACACCTCGAACGAACAAATTCGTTTGTTCGAACATTGGCGTACGAATCTCTCGGTAATTAAAGCGGCGGCTAATCTCACGGGCTTTTTCCTCGACAACTTGCCACTTTTCTACACTGCCCGGCAGCAAATCCTGTGTTCCTGTCGGTTTTTGAAAGGCCATTAACGTATCCCCCCATCGTTGTATTTCGTATTGTGCACTTTCTTCTTGCTCCACTTTCAATATAAAACAAAAAATCCCTCGTCCTGTTAACATTAACAGGGACGAGGGATTGTCGTTTACAATCACCCGTGGTACCACCCACATTCCGGAGTTTGCCCAGACAACCAGCATAAGAATCACTCATTGCCCGTCAGCATTATGCTGACTCCGCTCATACGTATAACGCCCGTAACGCGCAGTACGGCTATTATGCAGGACCATCCACTGTAGGCACAGTTGCAATGCACTTTCAGTAGGGTTTCCTCAATTGTTCGCCGCCTGTTCTCGGGGAGGTCATTCATCCGCTCATCAAGGGAATTTTTACAGCCTGGAAATTCCTCTCTGCGCTTGTGGGTTCGGAGTACTTGGTCCCGTCATCAAATCATTTTTCATTATTTTATGATTTTAATGAACCGCTTCGACAAAGTCAAGACATTCTCCCTATAATCGGACAAATAAGGCTTATAAAAAGAAAATAACCTGCGGAAACGGTCCGCAGGTTCAAAAAGATATATCAAAAGGGGGTCATGCTGTTATTATAAACAACGAATATTAAGGAATGATGTTTTGAATATTACAATTGTATTACAGTCACTCTTTTGCGGCTAAATCCCTCAAGTATCGACAATCTTGTGGCGCGCTCTCAGCTTTAATCCAACTGCGATACATATCCACGATTGGAACGTAGCTTATAAATGACCTCATCATAATCGGCGTCATTCACCTTTGCTGATAATACATACCGCAATTCATCTTGATCACCGTTAATATACACATCTGTCGCACGGAGCAACCCTCCATCATGATTCGTTGTTCCGTTCCGTTCTTCATCCAGATCCCTTTGGGCTGAGCCAGAGTTAATCTGGTCATCCTTCGCATCTGGTAGAATATTCTCGCCATAAGCACCCGCCGCAGGGATTGCCGCACCCGCAGAGCCTCCTGTGCTCACAGAGCCTGTATTGTTATAGGGGACCAGCGGAATTAAAACTCTCGTCTCCCGGCCGAGCGTATCACCCAAAGCACCTACTTCCAAATGTTCGGTTCTATAAGCTTGAAGCGAAGCTCTGGCACCCTCAGCTTCATCTTCTGTGCGAAAATAAGCCTGAATCTGTTTTGCCATATCAAATCCTCCTCGTTTGGGAATTGTACTGGCATTAATCTAAAGAAATATTCGCGTTCAGCTTACAATACTTTTAATAACTCACGCACAAAGGCAGGCTCATCCTTAGGGGTCCGAGACGTAATAAAGTTACCATCCACAACCGCCTCTCGATCCTCAAAATGAGCACCCGCATTAATCAAGTCATCTTTCAATGGAGGATAAGCTGTAATCGTCCGGCCTTGTAACAAATCAGCACTCGCCAAAATTTGTGGTCCGTGACAGATAGCGCCTATCGTTTTTTTGGACTCATTAATTTCAGTCACAAATTTCAGAACATTTGCATCTAGTCGTAGATTTTCCGGGGAGGATCCGCCGGGAATAACAACTGCATCATAGTCACTTGATTTCACATCTGCAATGGCTTTTTCAATAGTGTAGCTTGCTTTACCTTGCTTACCGCTCACTTTTTCACCTTGCTTCAGCCCAACAATATCTGCCTCATGTCCAGCCTTTTTTAATTCATCATAAGGTACCTTCATTTCGGAATCTTCAAATTGGTCAGCCAATAAAAATGCAATTTTACTCATTAATGTTCAGATCTCCTTTCCGGTTATCCTCAAAACAAGTTTAAAATTAAGTTTGTTTGTCTATCACGCTTTGTTATTACCCGCTTGATCAGTTTTTATAACAATTCGCAGCGGTGGAAAAGAAAAAGGAGCCTTTCGGCTCCTGCACTAATTCAATGCTACATATTTTGTTTTTGACCTCTTTGTGCTGCTTTCGGGTAGAACCTCATTAACGCTCCATTTAACCCGATGTTACCTGCGCGGCAAAGCACCGCGTCCCGGCTTGTCGATGGCTGTTGCAACATGCTGCAATAACGTATCAGCATTACGAGTAAGGCTGATTGCCTCCTGCATACTACCGGGAAAAAGCAGCACAGTGCTTCGATGCCCGTCCATTTTTGGGGTTTGACGCATAGCTTCGTCTCTCCTGTCACCCTTAGGCTATCCGCCTGGCTAATCACCAATCAGGATGACATTATGGTCCCTCTGAACAGCTATTTTATTCTACTCAGATCACGCCATGAATGCATAGTTACGAACGTTCGGTATCCAAAATCAGTGTCACTGGGCCCCAGTTCGTCAATGAAACATCCATCATAGCCCCAAAAATTCCCGTTTCTACCTCCAGGCCCTTGGCTCGAAGCTGACTGTTGAAGAAATCATACAGCTTCTCCGCTTCCTCTGGTTTGGCCGCCCCCATAAAGTTAGGCCTTCTTCCTTTACGGCAGTCACCATACAACGTAAATTGAGAGACAGACAAAATGGCTCCACCGACATCCAGAACGCTGTCATTCATTTTACCTTCAGCATCCTCAAATATACGTAATCCCGCTGTTTTATCCGCCAAATAAACGGCATCGGCTGCTGTATCTCCCTGACCAATACCAACCAGCAGCATTAATCCGGTTCCAATCTTGCCGACCACCTTTTGATTCACCGTCACCTGAGCGTCTTTACAGCGCTGAATAATGATCTTCATCGCCTATCCGATATCTCCTTTAACCTTCCCTTTTAAAAGGTGCTCACAGCCGTATTACGGCTCTTTTAGCAGCCTATGGGTCTTTCTACCCAAGATGTGTTACAAAGGCTATAAACCTATCTGTACGCTTAATAAGGTTATTGCATAATCCGATGCACAGTGTATACATCCTTCACCCGTTTAATCCGTTCGACAACAGAATGCAAATGATCCGTGTTGCGAATGAGAATCGTGATGTGAATCATCGCCATTTTATTTTTATCTGTACGACCTGTAACGGCCGAGAAGCTGGTTTTGTTCTCAGAAATGGCCTGAAGCACTTCATTCAGCAAACCGTTGCGATCATGCCCCGTAATCTCAATATCGACGCTGTAATTGACTTCCGCTGCTTCTTCCCACTCCACTTCAATCACGCGCGCCTGATCTTCGCCCGTACCCGAAGGAATATTCGGGCAATCCGTCCGGTGAACGGATACGCCGCGTCCACGTGTTACATAGCCGATGATGTCATCTCCCGGTACGGGATTACAACATCGTGCAAAACGAACGAGCAAATTATCGACGCCTCTGACGCTGACACCGTTGGTCGGTGTTTTTTTCCGTTCGCCCTGCGGCTTGTACTCCTTGACCTCGGTCGTCAATTCGATCAACCGTGCCTCTTCTTGTTCCTTACGCAGCTTCTCTGTCAAACGTGTACAGACCTGCGCTGCGGTTATACCACCAAAGCCAATCGCAGACAGCATATCTTCGGAATCGTTAAAAGAGAACTTCTGTGCCACTTCCTGAAGCTTGTCGTCGCTCATCCACACCGATGGCTCGATATCACGTTTTCTTAGCTCACGTTCCAGATTTTCGCGGCCTTTTTCAACATTCTCCTCACGCTTTTCTTTCTTGAACCATTGTTTGATTTTACTGCGCGCGTGAGAGGACTGAGCAATTTTGAGCCAGTCCTGACTAGGTCCATAAGAATGCTTGGACGTCATAATTTCGACAATATCACCGGTTTTAAGTCGATAATCCAAAGGTACGATTCTTCCATTTACCTTAGAGCCAATCGTTCGATTGCCAACTTCGGTATGAATACGGAAAGCAAAGTCCAGCGGAACGGATCCGGCCGGCAACTCAATGACCTCTCCCTTAGGAGTAAACACAAACACAAGGTCTGAGAAAAAGTCCATTTTGAGCGATTCCACAAATTCCGACGCATCCTTCGCCTCATTTTGCAGCTCCAGGATTTCTCGAAAAAAGGTGATTTTATCCTCAAAGTTAGTGTTGTTTGCTCCGTTGCCTTCTTTATAGGCCCAATGGGCCGCAATCCCGAATTCAGCGGTACGGTGCATATCCACTGTGCGAATTTGTACCTCGGTAGGCTCCCCGTTGGGACCTACTACTGTCGTATGAAGGGACTGATACATATTGGCCTTAGGCATAGCGATATAATCTTTAAACCGTCCCGGCATTGGCTTCCACAACGTATGGATAATCCCCAGTGTGGCGTAACAGTCTTTAATGTTATCCACAATAATTCGAATCGCCAGCAAATCATATATCTCATTGAATTGCTTGTTCTTCGTCGTCATTTTTTTAAACACACTGTAAATATGTTTAGGGCGTCCGGACAGATCAGCCTGAATGCCCATCTCTTCCAGCTTCTCTCTGATACGCTGTATGACATTATCAATAAACTGCTCCCGCTCGGCCCGCTTCTTATGCATCAAATTAGCGATGCGATAATACTGCTGAGGATTCAGATAGCGTAGAGCAATATCTTCCATTTCCCATTTAATGGCTGAAATACCCAGTCGATTCGCAACCGGACAGAAAATCTCCAACGTTTCATAAGCAATCCGACGCTGGCTTTCCTCTGACTGATATTTCAAAGTACGCATGTTGTGCAGACGATCTGCTAGCTTAATGACGATGACACGAATGTCCTGCGCCATAGCAATAAACATTTTTCGATAATTTTCGTTCTGTTGTTCTTCCTTGGAACGGAACTGGATACGCTCCAGCTTCGTCAGACCATCGACAAGCATCGCACATGTATCGCCAAAATGCTCGCGAATCTGCGCCAAAGACACCGTCGTATCCTCCACAACGTCATGTAAAAGAGCGGCGATAATGGAGATGGTATCCATCTGCATATTAACGACGATATCAGCAACCGCAAGCGGATGCAGAATATAAGGTTCACCGGACTTACGAGTCTGGCCGGAATGGGCCTGCTCGGCAAAATCATAGGCGTCCCTGATGCGGATAAGATCTGCTTCTCTGGTATAGGCCCCGGCCTTTTTAAGTAATTGCTCTATCCCCATTCTGCTCTATTCCGTGTCCTTTCTATGCAAAATGGAACCCGCCGATCAATGTCGCGCAAAGGTTCCCTTTTAAAAGTGATTTCCTACAATTATGACGGTTAGCACGTCGCACGTCAACTATTACAGGTTTGGCATTGTCGCATTATTCTGTCACACATGGATAAGTAAAATGAGGATTGTTGACGAAATGAAACGAATTATATTGAAAAAATTACGAAAAGTAATTAATGTATATAAGAATAATTGAAAGAACTAAGGAGTGAACTGCGTTGCAACGCGAAATTCAAGTTAATGAAAAGCTACCGGCAGGACCCGGGTTCCTGCTCAGCGTACAGCATTTGTTTGCCATGTTTGGCAGCACTGTGCTGGTGCCGAATATTTTCGGCGTCGATCCCGGCATGATTTTGCTAATGAACGGTATTGGCACATTGTTGTACATATGGATCTGCCGCGGCAAAATTCCCGCCTATCTCGGCTCTAGCTTCGCTTTTATCGCTCCCGTCAGTCTTGTGCTTAAAAACAATCCCGGCGGCAACGGCTATGCTATGGCCCTCGGTGCTTTCATCGTTACAGGTATTATTTTCTGCCTCGTCGCACTGGTAATTAAATATGCCGGAACCCGTTGGCTGGACGTCGTTTTTCCTCCAGCTGTTATGGGCTCCATCGTAGCCTTAATCGGTCTGGAACTGGTTCCGGTTGCAGCAGGCATGGCAGGCATTATCAATGCCGATCCTACTAAAGCCTGGTCTCCAGATCCCAAAACGATTACTCTTTCGCTCGTTACACTCGGGGTCACTGTTCTCGGTGCGGTGTTGTTTCGCGGGTTTGCCAAAATCATTCATATTCTGATCGGTATCGTAGTGGGCTATGTGCTTGCTTATTTTATGGGCATGGTCAATACACAGGCCATTGCAGACGCTCCTTTTTTCGGACATCCTGCAATTACCACTCCAGTTTTTAATACCTCTGCTATGCTGACGATTCTTCCTGTTGCTCTGGTCGTCATCGTAGAGCATATTGGTCACTTACTTGTGACTAGCAACATTGTCGGGCGCGAGTTGTCCAAAGATCCTGGTCTCCATCGCTCTCTGCTAGGTAACGGTATTTCCACCGTCATTTCCGGTTTTGTTGGTTCTACACCTAATACGACTTATGGTGAAAATATTGGTGTCATGGCATTAACTAAAGTGTACTCTGTATGGGTCATTGGCGGAGCGGCTGTCATTGCCATCCTATTGTCCTTCTCAGGCACGTTCTCAGCGATTGTTTCTAATATTCCAGCTCCAGTTATGGGTGGCGTATCCTTACTATTATTCGGTGTCATCGCTGCCTCCGGTCTAAGAATCTTCGTTGAGCAAAAGGTTGATTTCGCCAAGCCAACCAACATGCTGCTTGCGACCATCGTGCTTGTTGTAGGAATCAGCGGTACTACGCTCACTTGGGGCGCTGTAACCTTGAAAGGTATGGCATTGGCTACAATCATCGGCATCATCCTCAGCTTGTTCTTCAAGCTGATTGACGTGCTCGGCTGGTCCAACGATAAATCGCAGGAACCTTTAACCGAGAAAATACCAGATTGATATCTGTTTTTAAACTTTGAAACGCCGCTCCATGTTAGTTATGGGTCAACACGCTCAGAATGTATAGACAAGCGTGTAAAGATCCATATCTCATGGAGCGGCGTTTTTTTATGCACGGCCTTTTTAAAATAGATACTCCTTCATCCATCTTCAGAGCACCCCATCCAAGTCAGTTGCAATAACTGCTTTAACCCTCGATAAGCAACGAGCAGCATTTTTGACTTATTTCCGTATCTAGCTTCTGCTTAGCAAAAAATAAAACAAAAACTGATTGAAATCAGTATGACCACTATGCTCCTTATGACCACCTCTGCTCCTTTTTTTATTGTTCATAGACATTTACGAAATTTTTTCATACCTATTTTCCAACAAAGAAACAAAATAGTCCGATGGAGCAACTCTTTAGATAAAGAGATGTTCCATCGGACTATTTAGGCGATCCGCACATAATTATTTCCCGGGAAACCCGGGTTTCAAAATACTTAATACGTAATCAGGGTGAATACATCTACATCAGTCAGTTTCGCCCGACCGTTTAAGTCAGACAGCTCGATAAGAAAAGCAGCCCCTGCCACATTACCACCAAGCTGGCGTACCAAGTTCACGGATGTAGCAATAGTTCCACCTGTAGCAAGCAGGTCATCAGCAATCAGAACATTTTGGCCTGGCTCTATAGCATCCTTATGCATCGCCAGCGTATCTTTACCATACTCCAAACCGTATGCTTCCTCAATGGTTTCCCCAGGGAGCTTGCCACTTTTACGGATGGGAATAAAACCAACACCAAGCGCATAAGCCAAAGGAGCACCAACAACGAACCCACGTGCTTCTGGCCCTGCAATCAAATCAATTTTCAAATCCGATACCAGTTCCTTCATATCGTTGATAGCCTTGCGGTATAGTTCACCATTTTTCATCAGGGTCGTAATGTCCTTAAAACTAATCCCTGGTTGTGGAAAATCGGAAATCACCCGAATATATTCTTTGTAGTCCAACTTAGTTCCTCCTACTGTAAACTTCAAATTAGTATATACATTTTACAACATAAATTGCGAAATAGTATCTCAAGACGCACCCTTCATAAGCGACATAATCCAGCTCGTCATCTGGGTAGTGTCCGCATCCAACAAGTACTTCTCCATCTCAGCCATATTATACAATTCCTGATATCGTGGAGAAGCTGTTAAATCCCGCTTAGGCGGATTGGATACAAAACAGAATTGACCATCTGTACGCGTCATAAACTCAAGTTCTTCGAAGATGTCCAACACTTTGGATAACATGCGTACTGAACAGGAGCACTGTCGGCTAAGAGCAGGCAGCATTGCTTTTTCATCAATAGGCTGTGTCCCCATTCGGGAAAGCACAACGTAAATACGCTTGAACAGCTCTCTGTCGGGGCTTACGAGTCGACCGCCACGCTCACTGACCGAATGAAGGAGAAATACGTTCTCTACATTCTCAAAGGTAGACCATAATGCCTGAAACTGATCCGGTGTATCCGGCGGCTCTAGTACGAACAGCGACTTTACAGAGTGCTGTGCATCTCTTTGACCATCACTGGGAATAACGCTGCCATCTTTATCGTACAACCATAAGGATTCAGCATCCACGGAGCCCGAGGGACGAAGCCTAGATGACGGGTGGATCAACACCGCAACGTCTTTCTTCCTTTCCTCTATGCGTGGATGAAAGATCTTGAGTCCCCGCTCTAATTCGGCAAAAGGGTCCGACACTCCACGATAATCAAAAATTTGCGGCTCCTGCACTCGAATGTCCTGCATCATTAGCTGGAGAGACCTTTTACCGTTCCATTCGTTAATTGACAATTCACCCAGCAGATCTATCTCCGTTTGTTGCTGTAAAAAATCAGCCAAATCGCCACGACGGAAGGCAATCGCGTCCAGCGATAAACCGTTCTGCTCCAGCAAGAGCTTCACATGATTTTTCTCACGTCCCATTTTACGAGCTTCACGCAATTGCAGTCCCTGTAATACGAATCGTGGAGAAGGATTCCCCATACCAAAAGGCTGAAGCAACTCCAGTTCTTCAACCACTTGCAAAGATACCTCGTCCAAACGACAGACCATATCAGCTTCAGCTACAGGAATGAGATCTTCTGGTGTCAGAATGGAACCCGCATAGCGGTTCAGCTGCTCTTCAAACAATTCCAGATTGTCACGGGACAGCGTCATACCCGCAGCCGAAGGATGACCCCCAAAATGCTCCATAAGCTCATGGCTGTCCGTAAGAGCACTGTAAATATCCAATGCAGGAATAGAACGGGCAGAACCTTTGCACATGCCTGTCTCAGCATCTATACCAAGAATAATGGTCGGTCGATAATAACGATCCAATAGCTTGGATGCCACAATTCCGACAACGCCGACATTCCAGCCTTCACCAGCCAACACAATAACTGACGGTAGCTTGCCTCCATTCAGTTTGGATGCCAATTGTTGCTCGGCTTGCTCCACAATACGTTCGACCACCTGTTGACGCTCACGATTGAGCAGGTCCAGCGCATGCGCAAGTTGATCTGCTTCTTCCTCTTTTTCTGTCGTCAGCAGAGAAACTGCTCGTCCCGCATGATCCAGGCGCCCGCTGGCATTAATCCGCGGAGCCAATGCAAATGCGATGTTGACTGAAGTCACTGTAGATATATCCACGCCCGCTACATGGAGCAACGCACGAATACCCGGAAATGCAGAGTTTCTCATGGATTGAATCCCTCTGCGTACCATCGTCCGATTTTCACCATGTAGTGGCATCAGATCGGCTACCGTGCCGATAGCGACGATTTCAAACCATTCCTCCGGCACCTCACCCAACAGCGCCTGGGCGAGCTTCAGGGCAACACCAACACCTGCAAGACCTTTAAATGGGTATGGGCAACCGGGTAGCTTCGGATTAATCAAAGTATATGCCTCGGGAAGTACAGCAGGCGGCTCATGATGATCCGTCACAATAACATCTATCCCCAAGGAAGTTGCATAAGCAATTTGTTCTACTGCACTAATTCCCGTATCTACCGTAATGACCAGTGTAACTCCCTGCTGATGAGCCCAATCAAGGGCATGGTTATGCAGACCATATCCCTCATTAGAACGATGGGGAATATAAATATCATAAGAAGCCTTCAGAAATCGCATGAGCTGAATCATCAATGATGTACTGGATACGCCGTCCGCATCATAATCGCCATAGATTAATATATGCTCGCCACGTTCCAGAGCCTGGCGAATTCTCGGCACGGCTTCTTTCATGCCAAGAAGCAGAAAAGGGTCGTGTACATCGTCCACACTTCCGTACAAAAAGCGGTTTGCTTCCCCGGCGGTAGTGACGCCCCGGTTCACTAAAAGCCGGGACAACAATGGTGAAATCCCCAGTTCTTCTGTCAACAGCTGAGCCGCTTCCAGGTTAGCCTCTGGGGTCTTCCATCTGTACTGCGAATGAAGCAATCCTATTCACCTTTCTTTCATAGTCGTCTGCCCTATTGAAGCAAAGACGACACATCATTATCTGGCAGTTCATGATTGGATTTGTAAGGATACCCGGCTTGATAAGAAATGAACTGCATTTGTACATGGGTCACCTGTGGAAAACGGGCTAACAGTAAATTTTTTGCTCGATCGGCAATTTCCTGCGCTTCCTGTACCGTAATCCGCGGGTTCACACTTATCGTTACATCCACTGTTATGAAATGGCCTGTTTCCTGGGCATGTAAGTGTTCAACCGTTACAATACCATACACCCGTTGAATCGTCTCCATAAAGCGTCGGGAGTCTTCCTCCTGCAAGGGCTGTGCAGGAACCTGGTAAGCGGTATTCATTACCATCAAATATCCTTTACGCAGCACCAGACAGGCTACCAGCAAAGCTGCGGTTGGATCAAGATATAATAATGCAGGCCATTCCATTGCTTCGCCAGTCATTGCACCGATCATGCCGATCAATGCAATCAACGATGCATACAGCGAGTAACGTTCATGGTTAGCGTACCGATCTGCTTCCGCTTTATGACCATGTTTAATCGAGTAGCGATATTGAAACTGAAATAGCGCTTCTCTCAAAACCAACACAATAAATACGGTAATTAATGCATACAGACCGGGAGCCTCCGGTTCCGAACTGCTTAATGAACGAACCGCCGAGATAGCTAGCTGAAGACCGCTCATCAGCACTAAAATAGCCAGCACCACAGATATGACCGTCCGAACCTTTTCACCGTTCCGCAACCGTGCCAGCATTCCGTGCCCTGTAGCACCCTTGGAAAACAGAAGCTCCTGCAAACGGGAAGCACTATCCGCAGCCGTGTGCAGTGCATCCCCCAACAACGCCTTGCTGTTTGCAGCATAACCGACGGTTCCCTTTAGAACAGCCAGCGCGAGATTACCTATAATCCCGCTCAACGCCGCAGTTTCCAATGATCGGCTGCGTTCGCTATTCACAACGTTTCCCCCTCAATCCTGAACTAACCCTTTCCCAATAAAGCTCATTCTAAAATAACCGAATTTCTCAAAACCAAAAACCATTCACATTTAAGTGCCACTACTGTGCCTTACTCAAGGTAAATCTCAAAACCTTAGAAAACCGCGCCCAAGCAGACGCGGCTTTCTCTTTAATTTATACTACTGGTATTTGCGTAACTTAAGACTTTGCAGTTTTGACCGCGCCCCCGCCAGCTGTCGGGGATTTTTGTTTTCCTTTCAATGCCACCCACAGCGGGCTGGCAATGAAAATGGAGGAATAAGCACCAAACAACAAACCAATGACCATTGCAAGTGAGAACATACGGATCGATTCGCCGCCAAATATGAACAAACATACGGAGGCAATAAACACCGTAAACACGGTTGCAAGTGAACGAGTCATTGTCTGCGCAATACTGTGATCAACTACCTGTTCTAAGTCGTCTCTGGACTTCTTCTTCGCAAATCGTAGATTTTCCCGAATACGGTCAAAAATAACGACGGTGTCATTAATGGAGAAACCAACAATCGTCAGAATTGCCGTAATAAAGGTCAAATCCACCTCAAGCCGGAAAATCGAGAAAATACTGATAACGAGGAAGGCATCATGCAACAACGAAACGATGGCTGCAATGGCAAACCGCCATTCAAACCGGATCGAAATATAGACCGCGATGGCTACACATGCTAGCAAAATCGCCCATATTGCATTCCGCTCCAGTTCTTGTGCCATTTCCGTATCTACTGTATTGACCTCAAAGGAAGCCTTTGGATCAAGCTCTTTATTAAAGGAAGTCTTAAAGTCATTCACTTGCTGATCCGTCAAAACCTGTGAGAAGCGAATGCCGAAACGCTCTTTCCCCGGTGTATAATCCACCTCTTTACCGATCTTCTGCTTGTCCAGCAAAGTTTGAATCTGTTCCTGCGTAACGACTTTAGTCAAATTGACATCCACATTGGAACCGGAACGAAAGTCTACCCCGTAATTCAAGCCGAATATCGACAAGCTCAGAATACCAAGCAGTGTGATAATAATCGAGAACGTGTAAAACCACTTGCTCATCTTGATATATTTATAGTCCCAATTAAAGCGCACTAATATCACTCTCCTTCACACCAAAATACTTGGGCTTCTTCACAGCATCCGCTTTAACCAGCAGATTGAGCAAGAAGCGGGAGAAGAAGATATTCGTCAAGATACTGGTGACAATATCAACGATAAGCACCAGAGCGAAACCTCTAACGGAGCCTGTTCCGAGACCAAACATAACCGCTGCCGCTATAATTGTCGTAATATTGGCATCCATAACGGTACGGAACGAAGCCTTACTACCTGCGATAACGGAAGAACGAATCGTTTTGCCCGTCTTGATTTCTTCTTTAATCCGTTCATACGTAATAATATTGGCATCGACTGCCATCCCGATCCCGAGCACGAAGGCGGCGATACCTGGGAGCGTGAGCACGAATCCACCCAAGTAGAAGATCGCAAGCACCAGCCAAGTATG
This sequence comes from Paenibacillus sp. FSL P2-0322, assembly GCF_037975315.1. Lineage (NCBI taxonomy): Bacteria > Bacillati > Bacillota > Bacilli > Caryophanales > Paenibacillaceae > Paenibacillus > Paenibacillus sp. FSL P2-0322. Next base: position 4,587,389 of record NZ_CP150243.1, read on the forward strand.
AACGATGAGACAAAAACTGGCCACTAATCCTGGTATACGGAACATCGCAATCATAAATACCAGAATAATGATTGAGCCGATCAACCCAGCACGAATCGTCTGATCCAGTGACAATTGACCCAGCGTAGCACCTACACTCTGAGAATATTTTTCCGTCAGTTTGAGCGGAAGGGCACCCAGATTAATCGTATCCGCCAGTTTATTCGCTTCATCACGAGTGTAGCTACCTGTGATTGACGCGCTACCGTCCGTTAATTCCCCACGTACTGTAGGTGCAGACAGCAATTCCTGATCCAGGAAAATAGCTAATTCTTTATTCAGAAGTCGCTTTGTGATTTCTGCAAATTTAGCTTTGTCCTTCACTTTGATACTAATCTCAGGTTGATTCAGCTGGTCATAGCCTACAACAGCGCCATTCTCCACAAAATCATTACCGCGGAGCTCAATTTTGCTGTATTGGCCTGGCTTTTTAGCATCTGCTGCCGTTGCACTGCGGAACGTTAATTCTGCAGGCTTTTTCAGCATGGAGCGGACTTCTGCCTCATTAGTGACACCAGCAAGCCGCACGCGAATTCGGTTGCTTCCCTCTGTTGTTACTTCCGGCTCAGTCGTACCGAGCGCATTAATCCGTCTCTCCAGACTTTGAGCTGTTTGTATAAGAGACTGTCTGGTTACACTCTGCCCGGCTTCCAAAGGCTGGGCTTCATATAAAATCTCAAAGCCTCCCTTTAAATCGAGGCCTAATTTTAAACTGTTCAGTAGGCCCGGGCTTGTCCCGATCATAACACCAGTAGTTATGAGCACGACCACGATGAAACTTAGAATTCTCTTCATTCCGTCCCATGTTCCCCTTTCATTCTCAATATTCCTATTATAGCTACCCCTCAAAAAGCAGTCAATTTGAACGCAAAAAAAGACCCCCTTCTATTCGAAAGTGGAGCCCCGTAATGCGGACATAGTCAAATAGTTCATAAAGCTCGTCGCTTTAAGGGAAAGTATATCGTTAACGAGCTTGTGCAGCGGAGGGATACCCTCCTTTTCATATTTATGGCTGACGCAATTCCACACGTCCTTACTTGTGACATGCTCATAACCTACGAGAATCAACTCGTCCGCCTTACTTTGACAGAGCATCTCAATTGCGTCATCCCAATCCTGCTCATCCAGCTCTTCCATACCCACGATGGCCGTTCCTCCTCCCAGCGACTACCGGTTCCGCAGATCAGCAATTAGCGGGGTTATTGACTGCTTTGTAGAACATTTCTGTCCTGATCCTGGAAAACCCTTCTTTTCGTTGAAAATAGCCTTAAATCAACAATATATGCATTCATTTCGCTCGTCAATAGCAGAATTCACCACTCTCCCTCTTGTTGTCTAAATCACTTTGTTTCTGAACGGAAAAGCTTGTCATGAAGATGGACAGGTCCAGCATATCTTCTAAAGTAATGTATAGACGCAGAATTACATTTTGGGGAAGAGGGAGTTGCGATTGAAAAAGCAGACATTCATCCATGGAGCAATTATTTTATTGGCAGCAGGAATTATCAACCGGATACTAGGTTTTATTCCCCGAATCGCACTCCCGCGTATCATCGGCCCCGAAGGAGTTGGCTTGTACCAACAGGGGTATCCCTTTTTTATCGTTTTGGTGACGCTTATTACAGGGGGAATCCCTCTTGCGGTAGCCAAGCTAGTAGCCGAAGCCGAAACGGCGGGACAGCCCGAAATGTCGCGGCGTATTTTGCACACCAGCCTGCGCTTCACCATTACACTCAGTCTGATCGCCATGGTGCTCTGTCTTGTGTTCGCGCCTTGGATCACAAGCCATCTCCTGACCGACAGCCGCGTGTATTATACATTCGTGAGCATGAGCCCAATGATAGTCATTGTAGCTGTTTCCTCAGCTTATAGGGGCTATTTTCAGGGAAAGCAAAATATGATTCCTTCTGCCACCTCCTCCATTGCGGAGACCGTTATGCGCATTTTTTGTGTCATTTGGTTTGCTTACTTGTTACTTCCCCATGGGGTAGCCTACGCTGCTGCAGGTGCCATGCTCGGTGCTCTGGCGGGCGAATTCATTGGCATGATTGTGCTGCTATGGCAATACGTGTGTAACCATCGAAAAGATCGCATCCTTCAGCCGAAGTCGCCTATCCCCTCCTCTGAGGTTCAACCCGAGCAATCATCCGTTTTGTCACGTCTTATGTCTATATCCGTTCCCGTTACTGCTGGAAGGCTTGTTGGTTCCTTATCCTATTTGCTCGAATCTATCTTGTGCATGCGTAGCCTCGCTGTAGCAGGCATTGCAACTGGCGTGGCAACCGCACAGTATGGAGCCATGCAGGGCATGGTCATTCCTGTATTATTACTACCTGGGGTTCTTACCAGTTCGCTAGCAGTTTCACTCGTTCCTTCGTTATCCGAAGCAGCAGCCAAGGGGCATATTACAGCCATTCACAAACGTCTACATCAATCGCTTCGGCTCGCATTGGTTGCAGGAGCCCCCTTTGCCGTAATCATGTATGTTTTGGCAGAACCTCTGTGTCTGCTACTCTATAATAATGGCGATATTGCAGGCATGCTTAAGCTCATGGCACCTTTTGCTCTTTTTATGTACATTCAGGCCCCGCTTCAGGCAGCACTTCAGGCATTAGACCGTCCTGGAAGTGCGTTATTAAATACCTTTATCGGAGCCGTTATCAAAATTGCGCTAATCGTCTGGCTTGCTTCTCAACCTCAGTACGGTATCTACGGAGCTGTCATCGCCATTTGTATTAACAGCGCCATTGTTACACTCCTTCATGGCTTCAGTGTCAGCAGACTGCTTCGCTTCCGCGTACGTTTGCTCGATTTCTGGAAGACCGGGATAGGTATGATCATCATGGCAGCAGCAGTATTATATACCTACAGACATCTAACGATGTTCAACCAAATGTGGCTTCAGTTTATTTTTGCCGCAGGTTTGGGAATTATACTGTACCTTTTCCTAATGACCTTGATCAAAATGATTGATTGGGACAACCTTACACGCATTCCAATCCTGAGAAGATGGTTTAAAGCATAAGAAATCTAATCCGAAGATTTTCCATAGGCCGGTGGTGTAATATACACATCACCTCTATGGTTAACCGAGCATAAAAAAACATCCTTAAAATCTTTGTGTCCCTTTGCTTGAATCTGATTTTTAAGCCAAAAACGGTTCATATCCATCCGTTCCAAATTTCGATCCAGCACCTTGCCATCCATGATTAATGGAATAGGCAGTCCCTCATATCTAAACTTTCCACCGATTTGTGGAGAAGGATGGACCTTATTCACCTGTTGCTCTTTGTTTATCAAATCTGTTCCGTTTAATTCTTGCTTCATTTTTCCGTGTTCCACTCCATCGTTATCATCCTTACCTATAACCGTTAGCTTACCTGTCGTTTCCAAAATAACATATTCGACTTCGTCCAGACTTTCTATATTTTGTTCACGAAGTTGTAACAGCAAGTCATCTAAATTGTAACGTTGTTTCACCATTTCGTCCTTGTTTAATTGTCCATTGGAGTACAATACACTGGGCCTACCATCAAATAGTAAGCGCAGTCGCCGACTTTTCAGACTAAAAAATGAAATCCCGATTTGCAAAATTAACAGCACTCCTAAAGGAATCAGCCCTTCATAAAGTGGACGTTTTATATCCTCCAGGCTGAATACAGCAATTTCTGCAATCATAATCGATATGACGAGATCGAAAACAGACAATTTGCCGATCTCCCTTTTACCCATCAAGCGCATCACCAGATATACAATAAAATACATGAGCAGCGTCCGAAAAATATGAGCAAAAATATCGTGACTCAATATGTTCGCCTCCTCCCCTGTACTTGCAATAAGACAGTAGTCGTTCATTGTACACGTATTCTGACCGTTCCTCACTTGGCTCATACAAAAAACCAAAGGCTAAATTATTGAAATAAAGAGAAAGACTGCTTGCGACTTGGTACTAAGCCGAGAGGCTTGGCCATAGAATGATAATAGTTCAAACCTTGGTACAGGAGGAATTATCAATGGAGCTCATTCGCCGCTGGTGTTCGTTTCGTCTGGCCCATCCCATTTTATCCGGCTTATTTTATGCTTTTGCATGGATGCTGCTTGGCGCATTGATTCTTTCACTACTCTTGTGGCTGACACAGATGCAGGAACAGGACTTATCATTGTATACGTACATCGTCCACGCATTCGCCATGCTATCTGGCGGCTTCGTCGCCGGTAAAAGATCCACAAACAAAGGCTGGTATCAAGGCGGTATTACAGGCATCCTGTATGGACTAATCGTTCTTCTGGTCGGTTTTCTGGCATTGGATGCGGGCATGAACGGCAAGGACCTGTTACACTTAGCTTTCGCGTTTGTCATAGGTGCAGGTGGTGGGATGTTTGGCATTAATCTCAGCAAGTAATCAAAATGTTTGTATCCATGTAATAAAACAACACAAAAAAACCGAGCCTCCTCAAAGGCTCGGTTTTTGCATAACGGTCAGAAGCATTTTACGATTTGGAAACAACTTCCTCAGATGCCGTGTCTTTTGCAATTGCATTACTAATTGCACTGCGGTCAAAGGTCAGCTTCGTGACATCATTCACACGCAAAACTACTACATCATCCGTAATCTCCACAATTGTACCGTGAAGACCTCCGATCGTAATTACTTTATCTCCCTTTTTCAAAGCTTGAAGCATCGTTTGACGCTGCTTTTGTTTTTTCTGATTCGGGCGAATCAGCAAGAAATAGAAGATTACAAACATCAGAGCCAGTGGCCAGATCATTTGAAAAAGTCCGCCAGTTCCACCGGGTGCAGTAGCGGCTGTAGCAAAATGAAACATGTTAAATCCCCCTTTCGTATACTCTCCCTAAAACTTAAAAGCCTTTATCATTATCATGAAGACCGTACTGCTCAAAAAATTCATCTCGGAAATCAAGCAGCCTGTCATCCATAATCGCTTGTCTGACATTACGCATCAATTGTATTAAGAAATGCAAGTTATGATACGTTGTCAGTCGGAGCCCGAAGGTTTCATCCGCTTTAATCAAATGCCGCAAGTAAGCACGTGAATAATTGCGACAGGTATAACAATCACAAGCGGGATCGAGCGGGCCAAAATCACTTGCATATTGGGCATTGCGAACGACAAGACGACCTTGGCTGGTCATCGTTGTCCCGTTGCGAGCAATTCGCGTTGGAAGTACACAATCAAACATATCCACACCACGGATAGCGCCTTCAATCAAGGCATCTGGAGAACCTACACCCATCAAATATCTTGGCTTGTTGGTGGGAAGCAGAGGCAGCGTGTAATCTAGCACTTCATACATCAAATGCTTCGGTTCACCTACGCTCAGTCCACCAATAGCATACCCCGGGAAATCCATGGAAGTCAAATCCGCAGCGCTTTGCTTACGCAGATCTTCATGCATGCCTCCTTGAACAATGGCAAACAGCCCTTGATCATGAGGACGCGCGTGTGCCTCCAAACAACGCTCAGCCCAACGGCTGGTACGTTCCAGTGACTTTTTCACATACTCATATTCAGCCGGAAATGGCGGGCATTCATCGAAGGCCATCATAATATCTGAGCCAAGCGAGTTTTGTATTTCCATCGCCACTTCAGGCGAAAGAAACTTCTTATCTCCATTTAAATGAGAGCGAAAATGAACACCCTCCTCTGAAATCTTGCGCATTTCACTTAAGGAAAACACCTGGAATCCACCGCTGTCCGTTAAAATAGGGCGATCCCAATTCATAAACTTGTGCAGTCCACCTGCTTCACGAATAATATCGTGGCCAGGACGAAGAAACAAATGGTACGTGTTACTCAAAATAATTTGAGCATCCATCGCTTTCAGTTCCTCAGGACTCATCGTTTTAACAGTAGCTTGAGTTCCCACAGGCATAAAGGTTGGTGTCTCAATAACTCCATGAGGTGTGTGTACACGCCCAAGACGGGCTCCCGATTGCTTGCAGGTTTTAATATGTTCGTATCTTATTGCTGGTGCCATATTTTCTCTACCATCCTTAATTAATAAATGAACATTGCGTCCCCGAAGCTGAAAAACCGATATTGTCGGTCAATCGCCTCCTGGTAAGCATGCATAATATTCTCCCTGCCCGCCAGTGCGCTGACCAGCATAACCAAGGTGGATTTAGGCAAATGAAAATTCGTAATCATCGCATCCACCACACGGAATTCATAGCCTGGATAAATAAAAATCTGTGTCCAGCCACTACTGGCCTCTAATACTCCATCTAGGAATTTATTGCCCACCGTTTCCAGCGTTCGGCAACTGGTCGTCCCCACCGCCACGACTCTTCCGCCGCGCGCCTTGGTTTCATTGAGTACATCCGCTGTTTCCTGTGACAATGAATAGTATTCTTCATGCATCACATGTTCTTCAATCGTATCCACAGACATCGGTCTGAACGTCCCTAAGCCAACATGAAGTGTGATAAAGGCAACGGTAACGCCCTTCTTTTTAATCTGGTCCAGCAATTCTTCTGTAAAGTGCAGCCCTGCCGTTGGAGCCGCAGCAGAACCTTCATGCCGAGCATAAACTGTCTGATAACGCTCGCGGTCATCCAGTTGTTCCTTGATATACGGCGGAAGCGGCATCTGCCCCAGACGGTCCAAGATCTCCTGGAAAATACCGTCATATGAAAATGAAAGTACCCTTCCGCCCATATCTCCTTCTTCCTCAATTACTGCTTTCAGCTCATCACCGAAAACGATAACAGCACCCTTTTTCAGCTTTTTACCGGGTTTCACCAGTGCTTCCCATCGATCCCCTTGCAGTTGCTTAAGCAGCAAAACCTCAGCCTTAGCTCCCGTGTCTTCCTTGATGCCAAACAAGCGTGCAGGAATCACTCTCGTATCGTTTAACACCAGCGTATCCCCTGGTTGAAGATACTGCACAATATCCGAAAACGTATGATGACCCACTTCACCATTATTTTTGTTTAACGTCAGTAATCTGGAAGCACTCCGATCAAGCAAAGGTGTCTGTGCAATTAATGTTTCAGGCAGTTCAAAATCGTAGTCGTTTACATTCATATATTGGTCAGTCCTTAACTATATCCACATTTTTGTAATAGTGTTGCAAAATTTTCTTGTAATCATACCCCTGCTCGGCCAAACCGTTGGCACCCCATTGGGATAAGCCCAAACCATGACCATTTCCTTTACCTGTAAAAATAAAGCTTTGTGTTTTGTCAATGACCCGTGCATGACGATCTTCATTCATGACGATCACCCCGTTACCACTTGAAGTACTACTGCCAGATGCGGACAGGATTTGAGTGCCTTGTGTACCACTTACATGAGAAGTAGCCCCATCAGCGCCTAATACAGTATAACTTCCGGTACTCGCAATATCAAACAGTGTGCTTGGGAGTCCGCCCATCGCTGAGCGAAACATATCCGGATATTTCACTTTCAAAGGGGATCCGTCCGCTTCAACCTCCAACACTCGCCCTGATGGACCACGTTTGGTGACATCAAGGTGATTAATAGAGGAAGGCACTGTGCCCGTGACTTTCCCTTGCAGGGATTTAGCAAGCTGAGCTGACGTAAAGGGCCCCCGCACCCATGCATAGTCTCCGGACTGAGGCACCTTTTCTAATACAATTATCTCTTCGCCCGGCTGCGCCTTGGCTATTGGTGTAACTGTCGATTGGATTTGGGGAATAGGACGCACATTTGTATTTTCCGCAGTGACGGTGATTTTGTCTAACCCCGCTTCTGTGACACCCTCCAGTTCCTTAGCATTATCCTCACGAATATAACCTGTCTTGCCACTGGAGAGAAGTACATGATACCATTCCTGTGCTCCTTTTTGTGCCGAAGTATCCCCCGAGCTGTCTACGCTGGCAAAGGCTTCGCCACCACTGTTCCACACTTCGGAAGCATCTGCTGTCACACCGCCCGCATTAGATGAAAATACAGCTTCGACCACTTTGCCGCCACTTTTAATGACTTCACCAGCTGTTGCATCTACAGCCTCATTGACATTGGCATGTTCCGAGCTCTTACCGTTGTAAGCCTGGCTTAACGTACCATCTACTACATTGCCGATCTGAAACCGATTGCCTTGGGCAAGCGCGTAGCTACGAGCCGCTACCGCTTGAGCCTTGAGCGCTTCATCTGGCCATGAGGAATAGACCTCTGCTCCTACCACGGAATACAAATACTGCTCCAAAGGAACTTCGTTCACAAGCGCCAGCTGGCCTGACGTCATGCCGATCTCCATCTCGCCGCGATATGTACGCTGGGATCTTTCGACCACTTGTATTCCATTATTACCGCCGTTAACAATTACCTTGCTATTATCAGAACCACTTAGCATGTAATGAGACATCACCTGCGAGCCAGTCGTGACTCCTGCTTCCTGTCTTATAATGAGGCCGGTTTGAGTAGCATTAACTTTAGACAGCGTGAGTCTCGGCTGCTTGCTCTCCAGTTCTGTTTTCAAAGCCGACAGCTTGCTGTCATTACTTTCTTCTCCAACCCATACAGCATACTGGCCTCTTGATTGAATCACAGTAAAAGCATCAAAGCCCGCCGCAGCAATTGTCGTTCGAACGAGATTAGCTTCCTGCTCGCTTCCGTAGCTTCCTGTGGACCAATGCTTGTTTCCCTTAACCTCGGGCTGCGCTCCGGTTGCGGAGGAAATCCGCTGTACAGCAGCCTGCGCAGACTGTTCACTAGCATATATTCCCGCGTACACTTGATACACAGAGCTACCATTTTTTGAACCGATAAAAACCGTAGGTTTATCATTAGTCTTTTGCAGGGCTTGGGCCGCTTTTATCGCCGCTGCTTCATTTCCTTCAAGTACCTTCACCCGATAGCTGTCTACACTAAAACGAACCGTACTGTCTGGCAGTCCCATCCAAGTTTGAAAACTGCCTCCACTGTTCTGTCCAACACTCAGACCTCCTGATGATTTCAAGGTTACAGCGGGAACTGTCGCTTTATATTTGCTACCTAGATCCGCAAAAATCACTACACGAATATCCTCTTGGGCGGCAGCAGCGTGAACGCCCGAAGACCAAGGTATGCACACTGTAGCTAATACCATAATCGCTGCTGCTCGTTTGGCCCGGCCCATCCATGCACCGAAAATACTTTTTCGGTTAAATGCTTCTCCACTCATTTCTGGCTCCCCCAATCTAGCTGTCTAGCACTTATATTGCGTAATTTATCGGGATCTCGACCCTTGTCTGTCCCTTTAAATACATCGGCGGAATAAACCAAAATATGAACCCGCTCGAATCTTACTTACATTCTCACTTCCCTCAATCATCCGTCAGCCGATATCGTATTCACCATACTTGCGTGTAACCATGCAATGATTTTTTTAAAAGTGCATCATGTTTCCTAATCACCGTGGATCCGTTGGCATTGGGATTCCAAGGTGGCCATATGCCGCCGGAGTCACTGTTCGCCCCCGAGGCGTTCTTTGTAAAAGGCCAATTTGTAACAAATAGGGCTCGTATACATCCTCAATTGTCTGGCTCTCCTCACCAATGGTTGCAGCAATTGTGTCCAATCCTACAGGCCCGCCCCGGAATGAATGAATCATGGCCTTAAGCATTTTATGATCAATTTCATCAAGCCCGAGTGGGTCTATTTGAAGCCTCTTTAGCGCCTCTGCAGCTAACTCAGAATGAATAATACCGTCTCCGGCAACCTGGGCAAAATCACGCACCCTTTTTAACAGTCGGTTGGCAATACGCGGTGTCCCCCGTGAACGCAATGCGATTTCCTCTGCCGCATCCCCGACAATTTCAATCTCCATAATATCCGCGTTCCTGGACACGATGTAAGCCAGCTCGTCTGTCGTATAAAACTCTAATCGACTAATAACACCAAACCGATCACGCAATGGTGCAGAGAGCAGCCCAGCGCGCGTAGTGGCCCCTATAAGGGTAAAGGGTGGCAAATCCAGACGGACCGAGCGTGCACTCGGGCCTTTACCAATCATAATGTCCAGCGCAAAATCCTCCATTGCAGGATACATGACTTCTTCCACCGTACGATGAAGGCGATGAATCTCATCAATGAACAAAACATCACCCTCTTGAAGATTGGTCAGCAATGCTGCCAAATCTCCCGGTCTTTCAATTGCAGGACCTGAAGTCGTACGCAGATTAACCCCCAACTCATTGGCGATAATGTTAGCAAGAGTTGTTTTACCCAACCCCGGCGGTCCGTACAACAGTACATGATCCAACGCTTCTTTACGCATTTTGGCCGCTTCAATATATACTTTCAGATTTTCCTTAACCTGATTTTGCCCGATATATTCATTTAGATAACGGGGGCGAAGGCTCAGCTCCGCCGTCTGGTCTTCCATCATCAAATTGGCGGAAATAATCCGGTCATCCATATTCCATCGCTCCTCTTTTCACCAGACATTTGTTAACGGACATCAGCGTCCTATCCGGCAAACAACAGTTGCAAAGCCCGCTTCATCAAAATATCAGCAGATTCATCAGGTTTCGCATCTTTCTTCATTCTGCTCCATACCTTATCCAACTCAGCATCAGTGTAACCCAGCGCCTTGAGCGCCTCACGGGCCTCGCCCCAATATGAACCTTCGCCTTCTTCTACGACAGGCTCAGCAAACAATCCGGTTGCCATCCCCAACGAGCCAATACCGTCGAGCTTATCTTTCAAATCCAGAATCATACGTTGTGCCGTCTTTTTACCGATCCCCGGTAACTTGGTGAGAAATGTGATATTCTCCTGATAAATCGCCGTTACCACATGAGCAGGCGTACCGCCTCCTAAAATACCAAGCGCAACACGCGGTCCAATACCAGATACATCAATCAGTTTACGGAACAGCTGCTGCTCCTCACGAGTCGCAAAACCGAACAGTAAAATAGCATCTTCCCTTACATGATGGTGAATGTAAATGACCACTGAACCTTCAGTTTTGGCGAACGCGTAAGGATTCGGACAAAATACCCGGTACCCTACACCTTGCACATCTAAAACGACATATTCATTTTCCAAATGGGCCACAGAACCACGCAAGAAATCTATCATTTTCGCAATACCTCATTTAATTTTGAATTTAGTCCATAAGAATGCGCATGACAAATAGCCACCGCCAAAGCATCCGCTACATCGTCCGGTTTGGGCACAACTTGAAGCTTTAGAAACATTCTAACCATTTCTTGTACCTGTTTCTTCTCAGCCTTACCATACCCTACAATAGCCTGCTTTACCTGCATCGGCGTGTATTCACCTATAGGCAAATTACGTTGTTTTGCAGCTAGTAGCAGCACCCCACGTGCCTGACTTACAGACATAGCAGTTGTAACGTTGCGATTAAAAAAGAGCTTTTCCAGTGCTACCGCATCAGGCTTATATTTATCTATTAATTGCAACATGCCTTCATACACATGAAGCAGCCTTTCTTCTTCCGGTGTATGGGCCTCCGTCTGGATGCAGCCATACTGTACAGGAACCACCTTGCTGCCAATCTTGTCTACAAATCCGAAGCCCACAATGGCAATGCCCGGATCAATTCCTAAAAAACGCAAAAAAATCTCTCCCCTATCGCTCAAACATGGCGTAACTAAACAATAGCCAGACGTTATCCTTAATATAATCATGGCCAAATACCATATAAAGCGAACATATGTGTCGTTCTTTTCATTATAACAAAACTTTGTATCTAATAGAGGAAAAAATTTAAACGTGAGTAAAAACATAAAAAGAGACGCTTCAAGCCTCACCTCATGGGCAATGCCTAACGTCTCCGTAGTTGTAATCAATAGTGCTGCTTTAATACCCTTTGTGTTCGCTCCACGGCAAAGTCACTAAAAGTGGAGATTACACTGTTATACTCATTTATATCCTGTACACGGATCCCCTGCTGAAGTTGTTTATACACCCCTTCTGGCAAGGCCGTCTCCATGGAACCCACATCCAATTGAAAAAAAGTGCGGATAACTTTTTCTCTTTTAGGTAGCCCTTCATACAATGTAAGCTGGCCGTCAGTGCTCAAACCCATGTATCCACGCTCTTTGCATGACTCTGACAAGTCTTCCACCCTGCGCTCCAGCCACACCTCTCCTTTGGTATTAAGTCGCCCCTTCCAATCGGGATGTTGCTTCAGTAAGGTCTCTAGCTGCTGTGAACTTAGTGTTCCCAAGGAAAGTGTTTCCGTACCACACACGTAGGTGGTTAATAGACGGGTCTTCCTGCTTATACCGGAAGCACGAATACTTTGCAGTAGTTGCATCTGTGAGGAGTGATCTTCAGTTGGGCTCAGATGTGAAGCCTCCTTCATGCTCTCCTCAGCCATGACGGTAGTAGCGAGTGGCTGTGACAACATAGCCTGCAAATAATTCGAAAACAGAATACCCAACCCTGCCAGCAAACAAGCCGCACCAAAAATGCTAAAAGCCCACACTGTTCTTCTCCACTGTTTCCAGCGCCGTTTCATCTGTTTTTTCCAACTTAATCGCTTCACAGTAATCCCTTCCGTCCCACTTTTTGTGTTAGTGTGACCTGACGATTACTGATTTATACAAAAAGATATGAATATAACAAAAAAGCCGCTGCTTCCAGCGACTTTCCTTTTGAATCGGGATGACACGATTTGAACATGCGACCCCCTGGTCCCAAACCAGGTGCTCTACCAAGCTGAGCTACATCCCGAAATAGATGCCGGTGAGAGGACTCGAACCTCCACGGTTTCCCTCACGATTTTGAGTCGCGCGCGTCTGCCAATTCCGCCACACCGGCTTATGAAGTTAATGGCGCGCCCTGAGAGATTCGAACTCCCGGCCTTTTGATTCGTAGTCAAACGCTCTATCCAGCTGAGCTAAGGGCGCAAATATGGAGCGGACGACGGGAATCGAACCCGCGACCCTCGCCTTGGCAAGGCGATGCTCTACCGCTGAGCCACGTCCGCAATATCATTATATCCATGACATATAAGTTCATGAATGGTGAGCCATGAAGGACTCGAACCTTCGACACCCTGATTAAAAGTCAGGTGCTCTACCAACTGAGCTAATGGCTCCCAACAGGGTAATATAACTTTGTAAAAATGGCGGAACTGACGGGATTCGAACCCGCGATCTCCTGCGTGACAGGCAGGCATGTTAGGCCTCTACACCACAGTTCCATAGCAGTTTACATTCAAAAGTTAATTGGTTGCGGGGGCAGGATTTGAACCTGCGACCTTCGGGTTATGAGCCCGACGAGCTACCGAACTGCTCCACCCCGCGATAATATTAGGGACTGCTATTTAAATAAATGGTGGAGGCTGAGGGGCTCGAACCCCCGACCCTCTGCTTGTAAGGCAGATGCTCTCCCAGCTGAGCTAAGCCTCCATACTACTTATGACCCGTAGGGGATTCGAACCCCTGTTACCTCCGTGAAAGGGAGGTGTCTTAACCCCTTGACCAACGGGCCATACAATAAAATAATTATGGCGGAGAGAGAGGGATTCGAACCCTCGAGACGCTTTTGGCGCCTACACGATTTCCAATCGTGCTCCTTCGGCCAACTCGGACACCTCTCCATATGGCTCCCCGAACAGGACTCGAACCTGTGACAACTCGATTAACAGTCGAGTGCTCTACCAACTGAGCTATCAGGGAATAATAATCATAAAGCTCTGCTTGGCGACGTCCTACTCTCCCAGGACCCTGCGGTCCAAGTACCATCGGCGCTGGAGGGCTTAACGGTCGTGTTCGGGATGGGTACGTGTGGAACCCCTCCGCTATCGCCACCAAACATGAATTTACACTGTAAATTCTTCCGTACGGTTATTCGGTTCATCACTTATCGTGTGAATGAATAGCCATGCGCTTATTGTATGTCACTTGTACATACTTTCAAGGTTACACCCTGAAAACTGGATCCGAAACTCATTTGCGTTTTATTCTTAGGATAAGCCCTCGACCGATTAGTATTGGTCAGCTCCATGCATTACTGCACTTCCACCCCCAACCTATCTACCTCGTCGTCTTCAAGGGGTCTTACTAATTGGGAAATCTCATCTTGAGGGGGGCTTCACGCTTAGATGCTTTCAGCGCTTATCCCTTCCGTACATAGCTACCCAGCGGTGCTCCTGGCGGAACAACTGGTACACCAGCGGTACGTCCATCCCGGTCCTCTCGTACTAAGGACAGCTCCTCTCAAATTTCCTACGCCCACGACAGATAGGGACCGAACTGTCTCACGACGTTCTGAACCCAGCTCGCGTACCGCTTTAATGGGCGAACAGCCCAACCCTTGGGACCTACTTCAGCCCCAGGATGCGATGAGCCGACATCGAGGTGCCAAACCTCCCCGTCGATGTGGACTCTTGGGGGAGATAAGCCTGTTATCCCCAGGGTAGCTTTTATCCGTTGAGCGATGGCCCTTCCATGCGGTACCACCGGATCACTAAGCCCGACTTTCGTCCCTGCTCGACTTGTAGGTCTCGCAGTCAAGCTCCCTTCTGCCTTTGCACTCTTCGAATGATTTCCAACCATTCTGAGGGAACCTTGGGGCGCCTCCGTTACTCTTTAGGAGGCGACCGCCCCAGTCAAACTGCCCACCTGACACTGTCCTCGCACCGGATCACGGTACCAAGTTAGAACCTAGATACGATCAGGGTGGTATCCCAAGGATGCCTCCTCTCAAGCTGGCGCTCAAGATTCAACGGCTCCCACCTATCCTGTACAGATCGTACCCAAATTCAATATCAAGCTGCAGTAAAGCTCCATGGGGTCTTTCCGTCTTGTCGCGGGTAACCTGCATCTTCACAGGTATTAAAATTTCACCGGATCTCTCGTTGAGACAGCGCCCAAGTCGTTACGCCATTCGTGCGGGTCAGAATTTACCTGACAAGGAATTTCGCTACCTTAGGACCGTTATAGTTACGGCCGCCGTTTACTGGGGCTTCGGTTCATAGCTTCGCCCGAAGGCTTACCACTCCCCTTAACCTTCCAGCACCGGGCAGGCGTCAGCCCGTATACTTCGCCTTGCGGCTTCGCACAGACCTGTGTTTTTGCTAAACAGTCGCTTGGGCCTTTTCACTGCGGCCCCCTCGGGCTATTCACCCTACCGAGGCACCCCTTCTCCCGAAGTTACGGGGTCATTTTGCCGAGTTCCTTAACGAGAGTTCTTCCGCGCGCCTTAGAATTCTCTTCTCGCCTACCTGTGTCGGTTTGCGGTACGGGCACCTTCTCCTGGCTAGAGGCTTTTCTTGGCAGTCTGAGATCATGACCTTCGCTACTACAATTTTCGCTCCCCATCACAGCCCAGCCTTACGATGTGCGGATTTGCCTACACACCAGCCTCACTGCTTAGACGGACATCCATCAGTCCGCGTCACTACCCTACTGCGTCACCCCATCGCTCATAACGGATTACGGTGGTACAGGAATTTCGACCTGTTGTCCTTCGACTACGCCTATCGGCCTCGCCTTAGGTCCCGACTTACCCTGAGCGGACGAACCTTCCTCAGGAACCCTTAGGCTTTCGGCGGATCTGATTCTCACAGATCTTTTCGTTACTCATACCGGCATTCTCACTTGAATGCAGTCCAGCGCTCCTTACGGTACACCTTCAACCCGCATTCAACGCTCCCCTACCCCTGATGCAAGCATCAAGCCATAGCTTCGGTGGTGTGTTTAGCCCCGTTACATTTTCGGCGCAGAGTCACTCGACCAGTGAGCTATTACGCACTCTTTCAATGGTGGCTGCTTCTAAGCCAACATCCTGGTTGTCTGTGCAACTCCACATCCTTTCCCACTTAACACACACTTGGGGACCTTAGCTGATGGTCTGGGCTGTTTCCCTTTCGACAATGGATCTTAGCACTCACTGTCTGACTCCCGGAACTAAATCTATGGCATTCGGAGTTTGACTGAGCTTGGTAACCCTTGCGGGCCCCGCACCCAATCAGTGCTCTACCTCCACGATTCTTTTTTCCGAGGCTAGCCCTAAAGCTATTTCGGGGAGAACCAGCTATCTCCGGGTTCGATTGGAATTTCTCCGCTACCCCCACCTCATCCCCGCATTTTTCAACATGCGTGGGTTCGGGCCTCCAGTGCGTGTTACCGCACCTTCACCCTGGACAGGGGTAGATCACCCGGTTTCGGGTCTACGTCCACGTACTCAAGTCGCCCTATTCAGACTCGCTTTCGCTGCGGCTTCAGCTCTTCACCTTAACCTTGCACGGGAACGTAACTCGCCGGTTCATTCTACAAAAGGCACGCCATCACCCCTAGATCGGGCTCTGACTTCTTGTAAGCACACGGTTTCAGGATCTATTTCACTCCCCTTCCGGGGTGCTTTTCACCTTTCCCTCACGGTACTGCTTCACTATCGGTCGCCAGGGAGTATTTAGCCTTGGCAGATGGTCCTGCCGGATTCATACGGGGTTTCACGTGCCCCGCACTACTCGGGATCCGTCTCGGAGAGAACAAGTTTTGAACTACAGGGCTTTTACCTTCTCTGGCGGGCCTTTCCAGACCTCTTCATCTAACCGGTTCCTTTGTAACTCCATGTGAGACGTCCCACAACCCCAAGGAGCAAGCTCCTTGGTTTGGGCTAATCCGCGTTCGCTCGCCGCTACTGACGGAATCACTATTGTTTTCTCTTCCTCAGGGTACTTAGATGTTTCAGTTCCCCTGGTCTGCCTCTATTCTGCCTATGTATTCAGCAGAAAGTGACTGTCGATGAAGACAGCCGGGTTTCCCCATTCGGACATCCCCGGATCAAAGCTTGCTTACAGCTCCCCGAGGCCTTATCGTTGTTCGCCACGTCCTTCGTCGGCTCCTGGCGCCTAGGCATCCTCCGTGTGCTCTTTGTAGCTTAACCTAGTATTTACATGGTAAATACGATTCGCTTTGAATTTCGGTTCAACACTTACGTGTGAATGAAATTCAAGGCAGCTACCTTTATTTCACTTGTTTACACAAGATCAGCTTAAAGGAATATTCTAAAACGCAATTTCGTTTCGGTATCCAGTTTTCAAGGTGCAATTCGCTTCTTCGAAGCGAAACCCGATGAATATTTCGGTTCCACACGGATGTGTGAATGAAACATTCGTCGAAGCTTGAGAGTTTGAGCTCTCAAAACTGAGCAACGAGTGAGTAACAGGCCTAAACCTGAGTTTTGAAGCTTACGCTTCATATTTGAATGTTTCCGTTGCAGGAAACGATTCTCCATAGAAAGGAGGTGATCCAGCCGCACCTTCCGATACGGCTACCTTGTTACGACTTCACCCCAATCATCTACCCCACCTTCGGCGGCTGGCTCCCTTGCGGGTTACCCCACCGACTTCGGGTGTTGTAAACTCTCGTGGTGTGACGGGCGGTGTGTACAAGACCCGGGAACGTATTCACCGCGGCATGCTGATCCGCGATTACTAGCAATTCCGACTTCATGTAGGCGAGTTGCAGCCTACAATCCGAACTGAGACCGGCTTTTCTAGGATTGGCTCCACCTCGCGATTTCGCTTCCCGTTGTACCGGCCATTGTAGTACGTGTGTAGCCCAGGTCATAAGGGGCATGATGATTTGACGTCATCCCCACCTTCCTCCGGTTTGTCACCGGCAGTCTGCTTAGAGTGCCCAGCTTGACCTGCTGGCAACTAAGCATAAGGGTTGCGCTCGTTGCGGGACTTAACCCAACATCTCACGACACGAGCTGACGACAACCATGCACCACCTGTCTCCTCTGTCCCGAAGGAAAGGCCTATCTCTAGACCGGTCAGAGGGATGTCAAGACCTGGTAAGGTTCTTCGCGTTGCTTCGAATTAAACCACATACTCCACTGCTTGTGCGGGTCCCCGTCAATTCCTTTGAGTTTCAGTCTTGCGACCGTACTCCCCAGGCGGAATGCTTAATGTGTTAACTTCGGCACCAAGGGTATCGAAACCCCTAACACCTAGCATTCATCGTTTACGGCGTGGACTACCAGGGTATCTAATCCTGTTTGCTCCCCACGCTTTCGCGCCTCAGCGTCAGTTACAGCCCAGAGAGTCGCCTTCGCCACTGGTGTTCCTCCACATATCTACGCATTTCACCGCTACACGTGGAATTCCACTCTCCTCTTCTGCACTCAAGCTCCCCAGTTTCCAGTGCGACCCGAAGTTGAGCCTCGGGATTAAACACCAGACTTAAAGAGCCGCCTGCGCGCGCTTTACGCCCAATAATTCCGGACAACGCTTGCCCCCTACGTATTACCGCGGCTGCTGGCACGTAGTTAGCCGGGGCTTTCTTCTCAGGTACCGTCACTCTTGTAGCAGTTACTCTACAAGACGTTCTTCCCTGGCAACAGAGCTTTACGATCCGAAAACCTTCATCACTCACGCGGCGTTGCTCCGTCAGGCTTTCGCCCATTGCGGAAGATTCCCTACTGCTGCCTCCCGTAGGAGTCTGGGCCGTGTCTCAGTCCCAGTGTGGCCGATCACCCTCTCAGGTCGGCTACGCATCGTCGCCTTGGTAGGCCTTTACCCCACCAACTAGCTAATGCGCCGCAGGCCCATCCACAAGTGACAGATTGCTCCGTCTTTCCTCCTTCTCCCATGCAGGAAAAGGATGTATCGGGTATTAGCTACCGTTTCCGGTAGTTATCCCTGTCTTGTGGGCAGGTTGCCTACGTGTTACTCACCCGTCCGCCGCTAGGTTGTTTAGAAGCAAGCTTCTAAACAACCCCGCTCGACTTGCATGTATTAGGCACGCCGCCAGCGTTCGTCCTGAGCCAGGATCAAACTCTCCATTAAAGACCAACCGAAGCTGGTTTATAGAAAGAGCGATAAGCTCATGTTGAAACTGACGAGATAAAAATATCTCTTGTTTGATTTTGCGAACAAAATCGTTTTACTCACTCGTTGTTCAGTTTTCAAAGATCAAACCTGCATTATGTCTTACTTTGTTTCACCACCGCATCTCAGCGGCGACTTAAATAATATATCATGTTTTCTACGTCTTTGCAACACTTTTTTTCAAGAGAATTTTTTAATCAATTCTGCTTTGTTTTCGTGTTGCTAACTATCTTGTAAAAGACAGCTATAAGAATATACCACATAAATACGCTAAATAGCAACACCTTTTTTTGAATTCTTTTTTCATCTTTAAATCACTGCATTTAAATAAAGAGACCATTATTCCCACAAGCAGAATAACAGTCTCTTTAACATTCATTTCTTTCTCTTAATGAATAATAAAGCCGGGGCACTACTAGGAGGTCCCTCTCTTTTTACATTTAGCCACGTCAGTCCTTAATCCATGGATTTTTACGCGAACGAGCATTATAGGATGAGGAACGGGGTTCTCCTCCACTTGAATTATGGGATTTTTGCTTCTTATTGCTAGCATTTTTACTGGAAACCTTGGCTTTAGACGTCTCTTCTTTGGATGTACTGCCAGAACCGTCTTTTGATTTACCTTTACGCACGCTACGATCCTTTGGTTTAGAAGAAGAAACATCTTCATTTTGGGATGCAATAGTCAGATTGTTACCCATCTCTTGC
This sequence comes from Paenibacillus sp. FSL P2-0322, assembly GCF_037975315.1. Taxonomy (NCBI): domain Bacteria; kingdom Bacillati; phylum Bacillota; class Bacilli; order Caryophanales; family Paenibacillaceae; genus Paenibacillus; species Paenibacillus sp. FSL P2-0322. The sequence goes on from NZ_CP150243.1 coordinate 4,606,926, forward strand.
GTTCCTGGAATTGCTGGTGCCGACTGGGCGTTCTCTTCCCGGCATCCACAGTCTGGCATAAACATATAGGGGGTTGTATATCCCTCTAATGGATACATAGGTGCATTCCCATGCGCAAACGGATGATAAGGGGAATTCGCAGATTGTTGTCCTTGTAACTGGCTATAGTCGGACACGTTTCCACCCGCAGGCAAACCATATTGAGGTCCTCCCCATGCCTGGCTCCATTGACTGCCCTGGACTGTACTCTCTGGATACTGCTGCGGATGCCCTTGATGGATAAAGGGAGGATAGACAGGGTAGGATGCATTTTCAGACGCCTCATGACTCGGATAATATCCGGGGGCGCAGCAATCTGAATAGGCAGGATAAGGTGTTGGATGGGCATTTATGGGTGATGTCTGCACAGGCCCCCAGCACCATGGATGCTCACATTCATGATGATAGCCCTGATCAGAAACTACAGTAGGAGAGGCATATTCTGCTAAGGAGGTATTTATAGGCGCATTCCCCAAAGTTTGTGGAGACCCAATCCCCGGATACCACGAGTTCGGCATTGCATTTATTTGTGGGCTATAATCAAATGTCGGCTGTTGTATCGACCACTCGGAATTTACCATCGGCTCCGATTTTGTGCAGCCGCAAAATTTTTCAGCTACAGGTTGCTTCACAACAGTTGTAGGAAGCTGTGGCTTAGATGCAATCGGTTGGGTAACTATGGGCTGCATTTGAGGTGGAGCAGGTGGAGTAACTATGGGCTGCATTTGAGGTGGAGCAGGATTTACGGGTGCCATAGGAACTTCAGGCAGTTTTAATTCAGGAAGCTTAGGAGGATTCACTGTTTCTTTTGGCTGTGTCATCTCTTCTTTAGGGCTAGGCATATTCTCCTGCTTAGGCTGCGTCAACTCCGCCTTGGGCTGGGTAAGTTCTTGCTTGGTTGGGGATTCAGGTTTAGGCTGTGTCATCTCTTCTTTGACTGCGGTATTTTTTTTATTCTCAGTAAAATCAGACGCCTCTTCTTTGTAGTGTGGAATATTAACTGTTTCTCCAACCAGAAGTGCGTTCGGGTTTTTAAGCTGGGAATTGGCATCAATAATTAGCTTAAGCGGTACATTCCACGCCTTGGACAACTTCCACAATGAATCTCCTTGCTTAACCTTGTGTTGATATACCGTTGACGGCTGTGTTTCCATCGTAACAGGGTCTGTTGGAATTTTAATTTTCTCGCCGATGCTCAACTGATTAGGGTCTGCCAATTGGGGATTGGCGGCAATAACTTTCTCCAGCGTCACATTATACTTCTGTGCCAGCAAGTACAGAGTGTCACCTTTTTTGACGATGTGTATTTTCACAGGTCACAAACCTCCTAGACTTTCGTTCGGGCGGGATAAACGCCCGGCTTCTGTTATTACATCCTATGCACCTCCCGGGCGAATGACCCCATACAAACAAAAAAATCCTCTCAACCGAATACTCTCACGAGCATTCAGCTAAAAGGATTCGGTTTTATTTTAGTCCTGCCACACTTTGTAGCCATCCTTATCCACGATCTTCCGGAACTCAGCCAAGAGCTCCAAAGTCACTGGGCCAGCAACGCCGGAGCCGATCGTACGACCATCCACTTCATAAGCTGCAATAACTTCTGCTGCAGTTCCTGTAAAAAACACCTCGTCCGCAACATATACATCATGCAGTGTAAAAGGTTGTTCCTTAAGGGGGTATCCAAGCTTAGCACTCAAATCGATAATAGCATTACGAGTAATCCCTTCAAGCGCTCCCAAATAGCAAGGAGGTGTATATAACACTCCGTTTTTGACAATGAAAATGTTGTCCGCAGAGCCTTCCGTCACATACCCTTGGGAATTGAGCATAATAGCCTCACCCACACCAGCATAGTTAGACTGGATCTTCACGAGGATGTTGTTGAGATAGTTCAATGATTTAATCTTCGGATTCAAAGCATCTGGGATGTTGCGACGCTGAGAGACAGAAATTGTCTTCAGGCCAGTCAAGTAAGCTTCTTCCGGGTAAATGGCGAGCTGCTCCACGATAATGATGACACTCGCCTTCGCACAACGAAGAGGATCTAAACCTAGATTCCCTGCACCTCGGGATACAATCAGACGGATATATCCGTTACGCATTTCGTTAAGACGAATCGTTTCAGCCATTGCTTCCAACATTTCATCAGGAGACAACGGAATGTTTAACTGAATGGATTTCGCAGAATCATACAGACGCTCCAAGTGCTCCTTACATTTAAAAATATTCCCGTTATAAATACGAATGCCCTCAAATATACCGTCTCCGTACAAGAATCCATGATCATATACGGAAACCTTTGCGTTTTCCTTAGTCACATGCTGCCCATCCAGATAGATCCATTGTTCTGCCATTAAAACCACACCTCCGATTAATGTTCCTTTAAAATAGGTTCGATCGCTGCTTCAACATACTTGTAGCTTGGATAAGAGCCAAGAATACGTACATGGCATCCCAAAGCCTCAATCTCTGCAAAGGCTGCCGGAAGCAGAACGGAATGCAGAGATTCCAAAACTTCAATGTAAAAATAATAATTCCCCAATTGCTTTTTGGTCGGACGCGATTCAATACGGGACAGATTTAACCTGCGCCATGCAAATGCGGATAAAACCTGATGCAGCGCTCCCGGGAAATCCTGCGGTGGCGTGACCAAAATACTGGTTCGCTGACCTTCAGGTGTACCCGGGAGACTTATAGGTTGATGGCCGATCAAGACAAAGCGGGTAAAGTTGTTATCGTGATCCGTTACTTTGCTGGCCAAAATATCCAATCCGTGTTTGGCAGCCGCGAGCTTGGTTCCGAGAGCGGTCCAGCCTTTACCGGGGTTATGTTTAACAATTTCGACGGCTTCTGCCGTACTTCCTGCACTCTCCAGCTCGGCCTGAGGAGCGGAAGCCTGTATGAATTCTTTACACTGGGGAAGCGCTACAGGATGAGACATAATTTTGACCACTTTGCTCAAATCCAGCTTGTCCAAATCCTTCGTAAACTCACTACGATGTCCAATAAGATTTTGAATTGAAGGATATACCCATTCCGCCTGCATTTGAATGTCTACTTCATGTACAAGCCAATCCATATGCAAACTTACAGAGCCATCAATCGTATTTTCAATGGGAATTACACTATAGTCTGCCTGTCCCTTGTCTACTGCCTGAAATACGTCCGCAATATGCTTGTAAAACAGTAATTCATGGGACGTATCTCCTAACAAATACTTAATCGCTTCATGAGAAACGGTCCCCTCAGGAAGAAGTGCAATTCGTTTCATATCGTAAGTTCCCCTTTAATCATATCCATAAAAGGGAGTGTATTCCCTTCTGTATATACTTTAACTCCTTCACTCTCAGGGCGCAATTTTAAAACAGAAGCAGTGATCCCCTCTTTGTTCACGGTATCCGTTAAATACTGCTCCAGCTCCGCTTTCCGATTCTCCCGTTGATCCGTCAATGCCAGCAGCGTCGGTCCAGCCCCACTGAGAGCCACACCCAAGGCACCATAATGGTGCGCGTCCTGCAGGATCTCTGTCATACCCGGCACAAGCGCCGAACGGTAAGGCTGATGAAGCTGATCACGCATCGCTTCGGCAATTAAATCGGTTCTTCCCGACGCCAATGCTGCTACCAGCATGGAAGCATGACTAATATTATATACGGCATCCTTCAATGATACATGCGCGGGTAGAACCTCTCTGGCTTTCGACGTGGACAGCTGAAAATCTGGAATAACTACCATAACCTCCAGATTAGCATCCGGTTCAAGTCGTAAATGCCTAGCATGCTCGCCATCCCACATCGCTGTAATAATACCACCAAACAGGGAAGCTCCAACATTATCCGGATGTTTTTCAATGGCGCTTGCCATATCGAACAGCTTGGAATCCGGCAGAGGCGATCCAATCAACGTATTAGCAGCGACCAAGGCGCCCACAATGGCAGAAGCACTGCTGCCCAAACCACGAGTAAGTGGAATATCCGAGTACATCGAAATATCGAGCTCAGGTACAGATACACCTGCTTCCCGAAAAACCATTTGTGCTACCTTGAAAATCAGATTAGTTTTATCTTGGGGAACACCATTCATTTCATTTCCGTATAAATGAAAAGCCGTCTGTTCGGCCTCCTTCATTTCAATCCATGCATATAAGGACAATGCCATGCCCAATGTATCAAAGCCGGGACCCAAGTTGGCCGTACTCGCAGGCACACGCACTCTTGCTGTTTTTAAAACGGTCATACAGACAATTCCTCCTGCTTTTATTGACTATCCCTCTACTCGATATACGCTCTTGATGCGACGGATGACGTCCAAAGTTTCAAAATGCTCCAAAACCTTTTTCATACTCGCTTTACTGGCTAAATGAGTCACGATAATAATTTCAGCATCGGGGTTAACCTCATTCGGTTGCTGCACAACAGATGCCAGACTGACATCAAATTCAGCAAATACTTGCGTAATCCGTGCCAACACCCCTGCTTTATCATCCACATGCAGAAGCACGAAGTTTTTGAAATACACATCTTCATCGTTACTAATTTTTTTGGGATTGTAAGGAACGATGGCTTTAAGCCCATTGACACCAAGTTTGAGATTTTTCACTACAGCTACTAAATCGGCTACAACCGATGTTGCCGTCGGCATTTCACCTGCACCCGCACCATAAAACATGGTTTCACCCACTGCTTCACCATGCACATACACCGCGTTGAATACCCCGTTCACCGAAGCCAATGGATGCTGCTTGCGTACCATGGTCGGCTGAACGTTAATCGTAAATTCATCACCTTGGCGCTCTGCAATCCCGAGCAATTTCATTTCATATCCTAGTTTTTTAGCAAAAGCAATATCTTCACTGGTTACCTTTGAAATGCCGCTGACACTTACATCCTTGAGCTCTACATTAGAGCGGAAACCAAGCGTGCCGAGAATTGCCATTTTACGAGCTGCATCCAGTCCTTCCACGTCTGAGGTCGGATCCGATTCAGCATACCCAAGCTCCTGCGCTTCCTTGAGAACTTCCTCGTACGAGGCCCCTTCCTGACTCATTTTTGTTAAAATAAAGTTTGTCGTACCGTTCACAATCCCCATAATGCGGGTAATGCGGTCGGAGGAGAAGCCTTCAATTAATGTACGAATGATCGGGATACCACCTGCTACACTAGCTTCATAAAAAATATCACACTGCTTTTCCTGCGCCTTTGCTAATACTTCAGAACCGTGCAAAGCCATTAAGTCCTTATTTGCTGTTACGATGTGTTTACCCCGCTCCAGCGCTTCAAGAATGTACTCCTTCGTCTGATCAACGCCGCCCATAACTTCAATAATTACATCAATTTCAGGGTCCCGAATAACTTCCCATGGGTCCTCAGTAAGCTTGGCCGTCTCCACTTCAATGGAACGATATTTTTCTATGTTTTTTACAGCTATTTTTTCAATGATGATCGGTGAACCGACTTGTCTGCTCAAGTCTTCCTGATTGCCTTCTACGATTCGAACGACTCCCGTTCCAACCGTCCCCAAACCTAACAATCCTACTTTGACCGGTTTCATCCATTCCCCTCCCGCGAACTTATGTCTAATGAACTGAATCGCCTTAACCTTGCCCAATCAGGCGAACACGTTTAACTCCAGAGATATCTTCCAAGCCCTCCAGTAGAACACCCAACTCTTCACTGAGTCTGGACATTTCTACGGAGATGACTACGTTGGCTCTGCCTTGCAGTGGAATACTTTGCTGGATCGTCAGCACATTGCCTCCGAAATCAGCCACTCTGCCAAGCACCCTGGACAACATTCCGGATTGATGCTCTAAATCAATAGAGATATTGACAATTCGCTCACGCTCCAGCTGATTAACCAAATGTATGCCATCCTTATATTTATAAAAGGCGCTTCGGCTTAGCCCAACTTGCTCCACAGCATCATGCACGGTTTTAACATCTCCTGAAGCCAGCAGCAGTTTCACCTGTATGGTCTTAACAATAGCTTCAGGCAAAATATCTTCCCGTACCAAGTAATAGCGCTCTTTCAAGAACGTCCTCTCCTCAAAGACTTATGTTTTTGTATAGAGGACATTATATCGAAACTCTTGAAAATCGGCAAGCAAACAATGCAAAAAACGGCTACTGCCTTCTATAGAGTTTCCTATAGTACAGTAACCGTTCAGGTTTTAGACCTTTATTTGAAATTTAGTAGTAGCTGCTGCCTTCAACAAATTCGAACTCGAAATCAGCAATGCGTACAGATGTACCATCTTTGGCGCCACGCTTGCGTAACTCAGCATCCACACCCATATGGCGTAACGTTCTTGCTAATTTCAAAATGGCATCATGCGAGTTCAACTGCATGCGCTTCATCATGCGCTCAATTTTAGGGCTCTGCACCACGAATGTGTCGTTTTCACGCACAATTGTAAAGCCATCGTCTTCTGCTGTATCCAGCTTAAATACCTTACGTTCATTGACTTCTGCTACTTCCTCAACAACCGGCTCGTCCGGTATTTGATCCAGCAAATCAGCAGCCCGGTAGAGCAGTTCCTTCACACCTTGACGTGTCAGTGAGGAAATAGGCATGATTTCAAGATCAGGACGTATAGAAGCAATCTGCTCTTTGAAGTGAGTCAGGTTTTCTTCCGCCTCCGGCATATCCATTTTATTGGCCGCCACAATTTGTGGACGCTCAGCCAATGTTGCATTATATTGCTTCAATTCGTCGTTAATTTTAGTCCAATCTTCAAACGGATCACGTCCTTCGGAGCCCGCCATATCCACGACATGGATAATAATACGCGTCCGCTCAATGTGCCGCAGAAATTCATGTCCCAGCCCAATACCTTCATGAGCTCCTTCAATCAAACCAGGCAAATCCGCCATCACAAAGTTACGATGATCACCCACATCCACAACGCCCAAATTCGGAGTAATCGTTGTAAAGTGGTATGCCCCAATTTTCGGTTTTGCGGAAGATACAACCGACAACAAGGTAGACTTCCCTACACTAGGGAACCCGACCAAACCTACGTCAGCCATTACTTTTAACTCAAGCGTGATATAACGTTCTTGTCCCTCTGCGCCGTTCTCAGCCAACTCAGGCGCTGGATTATTCGGTGTAGCAAAACGGATGTTCCCGCGTCCTCCGCGTCCTCCTTTAGCTACGACGACTTGTTGACCATGACGTGTCATATCTGCTACTACTTCACCAGTATCATCATCTATGATGACCGTTCCCGGTGGTATACGTACGATCATGTGCTCCGCATTGGCTCCGTGTTGGCTTTTGTTACGACCTTTCACTCCACGTTGGGCTTTAAAATGACGTTGGTACCGAAAATCCATCAAGGTACGCAAACCCTCATCTACACGGAAAATTACGTCTCCACCGTTCCCTCCGTCACCACCACCTGGGCCACCTTCAGGAACGTATTTCTCACGGCGAAACGCAATTAATCCGTCCCCACCGTCACCGCCTTTAACAAAAATCTTCGCTTTATCTACAAACATGGTTACACCTTCCTTATGTCTGGCACTGCATCCGAATTTGAAACATTTCGCCCGTAGGGAGCTTCTCTGTTCGAATGCGTTCACTTCCGAGTACGGATCTGACCCGCTTCAGGATATTCAAATCCGCAGGTATGTCACTTCCTTCAAAACGGACGATAACATCATTCTGATCCATACCGAAAAAAAGTGTCAATCTGCGCACTTCTCCCCAGGACGACCGGCCCCCGCCATATTGATACGCACGCACCGTTTCTATGACGGCCGAGGCAAGCGACTCGCCGTCTTCGGGAGACATGACAGCGTCTAACTTTAACTGCTCCTCAACCTGTACCGACAACTGTAAATTACCGGCGTTCACGCGAAAAGACTGCAAATAAAACACCAGTGAGGGAATACCCAACTTAGATATTTTACTGTCTTCCGCCACGCGCCCTTTTATTGTTTCCACATAAGCAACAGATTTATCATGCTTATTCATACGAATATATCCATAAAGCACTTGCAAGTCATTCATCCAGTCATGCCGATGATGGTTAAGCATTGAAATCGCTGTACGCTCAAAAGAACGCAAAGCAGCTTTCCGCTCATACTCGACCTGTCTTTGCGTATACCACATACCAAAGCATGCAGCAACTACAGACCATACTGCTAATAAGATAATCGTTAATACTTCAGGATAGAGCAGTGAAAAAACCAAAGGAATCAGAATGGAACCCAACGCCAGATAAGGCGCTCTTATCCGCTGGAACATGGCTTCTCTCCGTTCTGCGAAATTAAATGGATTATTAAAGAACCTTAATCCAGTATAGCACAGACTAACTTTCCAGTTCATTACCATCATGCAAAAAAGCCTCCGACAAAAGTGCCGGAGGCTTTTCAGCGTGTCTAAGCCGCTATTAAGCTTCTACAGTAGCTGCTACTGGAGCAACGTCGATCGGGTAGATGCTCACCTTTTTGCGATCACGGCCCCAACGTTCGAACTTCACAACGCCGTCCACTTTCGCGAACAGAGTGTCGTCCTTACCGATGCCCACGTTCGTGCCCGGGTGAATTTTCGTTCCGCGTTGACGAACCAGGATGCTACCGCCGGTAACTGCTTGACCGTCAGCACGTTTCACTCCAAGACGTTTCGATCTACTGTCACGTCCGTTTTTTGTGGAACCTACACCTTTTTTCGATGCGAATAATTGAAGATCCAATGTCAATTTCAACATGATGTCTACCTCCTTCTTTGATTATTTTCTATTTGAATATACTTACCGTATGATTCAGCAATACTTGTCAGCATAATCACCATGGACTCCAGCAACAGTTGAACCTGTGCGTTCGCATCATGATAACTTTCAGGAGAAAGATACGCGCTTAAAAAGCCGTTTTCCATTTCCGTTTCCATCTCAACGTCCGTAAGAGCTCCAATCGAATTGACAGTTCCTACCGTTACCGCTGAAACGCCAGCACATACGATATCCTCGCCAGATCTAGCGAAATTCGCATGCCCTTTAACGGAAAACCCCTGTATGCTGCCATCCTCCAGTCGTGTAATACGCACGATAATCACTTATCGCACCCTCTTACGCTTGGATTTTTTCAATCGTCACTTTCGTGTACGGTTGACGATGACCTTGCTTCACATGGTAGTTCTTTTTAGGTTTGTATTTGTATACGATGACCTTTTGACCTTGACCATGCTTCTCAACTTTAGCTGTTACAGAAGCTCCAGAAAGAAGCGGTGTACCTGCTGTCAAGCCATTGTCGCCGGACACTGCCAGAACACGATCGAACGTTACAGTTTCACCATCATTAGCTTCCAACTTCTCGATGAACAATACGTCGCCCTCTTGAACTTTGTATTGCTTACCACCTGTTTCGATAATTGCGTACATTTGCTTGCACCTCCTTATGTCTCAGACTCGCCTAATAGCAGGTGACAGATTCCCTTAGGATACTGTACTTCAGTACCTGATTGGAGCGGTTACAGCATGTGCAGCCAATCTTACGCATCACACATACTAAATGATTGTAGCACAAGCTTTGTACACATTCAACCTTTAGTTTTAAAATGATTTTTGGTTTCGCACCGCTCTACACGAGCGTCTTTTCCTCACGCACTTTTTTACGGGTCATTTCCAGCAAACCTAACCGCGTCCAACCGACAACATAAGATTTGGTCCGATCCTTCTTCAATCTTGCTTCCAGCACAGAGGATACTTCCCGACGATTCTCCTCTTGTTCCATGTCAATAAAATCAATGATGATGATACCACCAATATCACGCACACGTACCAGGCGGGCAATCTCTTCGGCTGCTTCAATGTTAGTCTGGGTCACCGTCTCTTCCAGATTACTGCCTCCCGTAAACTTCCCCGTATTCACATCAATGACGGTTAATGCCTCCGTATGATCAATGACAATATAACCGCCGCCCTGCAACCATACCTTTCGCGCAAAATCGCGTTCCAGCTGCTCATGAATGCCATAAGCTTTAAAAATTGTTTCTTCTGCACCACGAAATATACTTACATGAGCTTTCGCAGGACCAATCTGTTGCAGCATTATTTCTGCGTCCTTTGCTTGCTCTTCACTGTCAATAACCAGTTCATCCTGTTCAGGTGTAAACACATCCCTAATCAATCGCTGAACGATACTTAAATCCCGATGTAATTCGCACGGAGCCGAGTGTTCACCAGCTTTACGCTGAATAGCCGCCCACTGCTTACGCAGTTGATTTAAATCATTTTCAATCGCCTCTATACTCATGTCTTCCGAAACGGTACGGATTATGAGTCCTTCCTCACTTGTGCGTAGCTGCTCTCCCATTGCTTTCAAACGGGTACGTTCGCCCTCACGTTCGATCTTCTTGGATACGGCCACATAATCAGCACGGGGCATATATACGATCCAGCGACCCGGAAGTGAAAAATGAGTGGTGACCCTGGCTCCCTTGCTACCAACAGCCTCTTTTAATACCTGCACTACAATTTCCTGCCCCACCTTTAACACTTCTGAAATGGATGGCTTTACCTCCGGCTGCTTGTCCAAATGAGCATGAAGTACGTCATCTACATACAAAAAGGCATTCTTTCGCTGTCCAATGTCAACAAAGGCGGCTTGCATACCTGGTAGCACATTGACCACCCTCGCTTTGAAAAAAGAACCTAGAATTCCCCGTTTTCGCGGTAATTCAGCCGCATATTCAACCAATCGTCCCTCTTCCAACAGCGCCATTTGGGTCATCTGCTGCTGGCATTGTACAATCATTTGCTTCATGGTTTTTCAACCTCTCTGGATACAGCCTCTTCCTTAACTCATAAAACATTATTTGGGCTTGGGTTCTCCACCATCTGGCGGGCGTGTCGCAAAATAAGAGCGAATAAGACGTTGCTCCGGCAGTACGGCTACAATCCGTCCCTGTTCATTCATAACATAAACCATATGATACCGATCTCTTCTGAAAAGACGCAAAATAGGCTCCAAATGTTTCACTGGCAGGGATACAATAGGTAAGGCAATACTCCCCTTAGCTACTTCGCGGTAAAAAAGCTCGTCCCTCCCCAGCAAAAACCGTATAAAACGGTAAGGGATATTCCGATAATCCACAATATTAGAATAAAGCAAAAAAATCCCTACCGCCAGCAGATTTAAATGCATAGGTCCATTTTGCCTTAACAACGGTGAAATACCATACATACAAAATAGCAGACTCGTTACGATACTGGCTCTAAAAGTCCACACTAATGTGCGGTGATAAGAACAAGATAAGCTAATCAATGACTGTAATATTTTTCCACCATCAAGTGGTAAAATGGGCAGCAAATTAAACAGTGCAATAACTGCATTCCCCTGAATTATATAATTTACATAATCATACTCCAGCCCACTCACATTTCTGAACCACAAAAGGATGATGATCATGATTCCGTTTTGCAGGGGCCCCGCTAGCGCAATGACAATCTCCTTCCACGCATTGAGCTTCCCCTGATCCTCAATGACCGCCACTCCTCCAAAGGGTAACATCTGTATGGAAAGCACCCGCGCGCCCAACAACGAAGCAGCTGTCGCATGACCTAGCTCATGAATAAACACCAATGTAAATAAAGTTATGATCTCGATAAAATGTCCAGTTAATATAGAGGTCAGCATAACCAATACAAACAGTGGATGTAATGATAAGGTCACCCCTCGGACATTAATCAAGGGCTACCACTTCCGACGGGTCAATGTATTGATCCCCTCTCTGAACTGCCAAAAACAAAGTTGCCGCCTCGCTGCCACTGTGACTTGCTGGCAGTACACCGATCTCATCTCCCTCCTGAACCCAGTCGTTCACTTTTAAGGTAGAGCGGGAAAGCCTTCCGTAAGTTGCTGTGATACCGCCAGTGTGTCGAACTGTAACCGAAATCCCGCTTTTGGGATGATTTAATATGTCTAATACTCGTCCTGCATCTATACTTTTAACAGCGATTGCCCCGTTGTCGGTAACATTCGGCGTAATTTCTACTCCTTTAAGGCTCAGTACAAAAGGCTGTGTTATGTTGCCTTCGATCGGTGGAGATCCCTTTCGACTTGCATCAACCTTGTGCGTTTCATGCTCCTCGCCAAAAATCGGCAAAAAGGAAGGAGCTCCGTCAAAATAAGTTTCATACCATTGTCCGACGGCTGCAAAATCCATATCCTTATTCAAGGCATCCGCAATAAACATTCTCAAATTCACTGCATAGGGAATATCCCAACGAAACATTCCCCATACCATTCCAAATAACACCGTTGCTATGACTGATCTTCGCCAAAAGGAAGTCCAAAAAGACGGACCACGATTCGTCCCAAAAGATTGCTGCCAGCGTTGCCGCTCATTTTTCCACTCAGTTTCTGGGTCTCTGGGCGAGTTGGCACTGACTATAGGCATCGACTTCATATCTTTATCCCCGTGCCTGTTCTGATATATGCCAGAGGGATACGTCTCCGCTTTGCTTCCCGCGATTAGCTGCTGTATACGTTCTTCTCTGCGCTGCTTGATTCCGGAATTTTTATTCATCCTGTTCAGCCCCCTCAGCGAGGTATGTTTGATACATCTTATGAGGACGGGCTTCAACTTATGTTGTCTGGTTCGGGAATACGCACCTAAAAATCAAAAAAAACCGGCGCTAGCGCACCGGTTATGTTTTGTATTTATGATATTTATGTAGTGACCATAAATTTTGAGAAACTGTATTATGGAAATTTAAAAAACAAACCAAAAACACTTAAATAAGATTACTACTTATTTAAGTGTCTAGTATTACAAATGAATACTACTACAGCGCCTACCTTAGAACCAATGGAAAATCACGTAGGAAGTGTGGAAGCAATTTACCAGCCATAACTTCCTGTTTTCCTCATCCACCCATACCAAAAAACTTCTTAAAGCGTGTCATCACGCTTTTCTTCTGGTCTAGCTGCATGAGGGGCACTGTATCGCCCAAAATCCGTCTCGCAATGTTACGGTAAGCAATCGCGGCCTGTGAATCTGGATTCATAACGGTAGGCTCCCCTGTATTAGCTGCTTTAATTACCATTTCATCATCCGGCACAATCCCAATAAGGTCTATGCTAAGCACTTGTAAAATCCCGTCAATATCCAGCATATCTCCGGATTTAACCATGCTATTGCGAATGCGGTTAACCACCAACTTGGGTGATATCACATGTGAGCTTTCCAGTAAACCAATTACCCGGTCTGCATCGCGTACGGCTGCATTTTCCGGAGTGGTCACAACAATGGCCTGATCCGCTCCGGCAATGGCATTTTTAAAGCCTTGTTCAATACCCGCAGGGCAGTCGATCAATATATATTCAAAATCCTTTTTAAGCTCCAAAATAATATCCTTAACCTGCTCCGGCGTAACAGCACTCTTGTCCTTGGTTTGAGCGGCTGGCAGCATATACAGCTCCTCAAAACGCTTGTCCTTAACCAGTGCCTGATTTAAACGGCAACGACCTTCCGCTACATCAACAAGGTCGTAAATAATCCGGTTTTCCAGACCCATCACAACGTCTAGATTACGCAAACCGATATCCGTATCCACCAAACATACCTTTTTGCCGAGCAGTGCAAGCGCTGTTCCTATATTGGCTGACGTCGTCGTTTTGCCGACGCCGCCTTTTCCTGAAGTGACGACGATAGCCTCTCCCATGTGCTACACCCCTTTGAACACGTTAAAATCGCGGCCCAGACGCACAATATTGCTCATTTTATCTATTTGCATAGCGCCATCCTTGAGATACGCAAATTCCATACCGGATTCACGTGTCTCCCATTCGTCTGGTGGACGGCTGATCATTTCGGAAATTCGCAGCTGTGTCGGTGCAAAATAGGAAGCCGCAATAATCGCTTCACTATTTCCCTCCATCCCTGCATGCGCCATGCCTCGCAAAGCGCCGAGGACATAAATATCACCAGTACATGTTATAATTCCACCCGGGTTTACATCTCCCAAAAAGAGTAGGTTCCCATTGTGATGAAGCACTTGACCAGAACGGATAATCCCTGTCACCGTGTGAATAGGGGGCTTTCCCTGCACTTCCACAGGCAGTCCAGGTGATTCTACAGACCTGATGAGCAGATTCCCCTTCTGCTTCAAAATCTCCAGAATACTTTCCTTCTGTTCCTCTGTCACTTCTCGGCTTCCCAGCTTAATATCCACATGAATGATCGGGCCTGTTAAAATATTTTGATGACTGTGCTCCAGCTTAAAACGCAGCTCACCCAGCAAATCCTCAAACTCGCATTGATCGTCCAGCAGGAATACCAGGCCATCTTTGATGCCTTTAATCGTGACATGATTCGATTTCACCGCCATTAGCCTGTCCCTCCTATCTCAATCATTTCGTCCCCGGGACGTCAAATCCCTGCTAACCCGGACAAAATGTGTGTAAAAAGACCTAGACAGCCTCTTCCTTTTTCACACGGGTACCCAAACGCTGCAATTGCTTGCGAACTGGGACATAAATGATGAGGGCGAACAGAAAATGGATAAATAAATCAGGAATCATATACTGAGCAAGTGCCCAATTGAAAGTCTGATGATTCAGCTGGAACAACTGATCAATAGCAAATAGCATAGAATCCAGCAGGAAACTACCAATCAACACGGCTGCCATCATAATGGGCATCTGCGCACGTCGAGCTGTAAAAACAAGCCCCAATAAGTATGCAGACAACCCCATTGCAAAAGAATAAGGTCCAATGATAAACCCGTAGAACACTACATCATGAATAAGTCCAAAAACAATACCTAGCACCAATGCTGTATGACGGCTGTAATACACAGACACAAACAAGATCACGACATACACAAAATTCGGAACCATTCTTGAATGCCAACTATCCGGAAGAAGCCATGGAAGAATCGTCCCTTCAGCTATAAACAGTACAAACAGCAGCAGTATTAGAACCTGACCGCGCATCTTCATTATTCCGGTACCTCAGGAGTGTAGAGGATGAGCAATTCTTTCCAATCCACAAAGCTGGCTGCCGGTTTAATAATCGCTGTCCGTGTTTTGCCAAACTCTCCAACCTGAATCTTCTCTACCGTTCCAATCATTAGGTTTTTGCGGAATTTCCCGCCTGCGCCAGACGTAATAATCTGATCACCCTTTGCGATTGGATCTTTTTCCTCAATGCGAGTCATTTGAAATCTGTTCGTACCCGGATCATAGCTTTCAATCATACCAAACGATTGATTTTCCTTGCCCAAGACTGTCGCTGCAATGGCATAAGAATTCGGATTTTTAGGATCCAATGTAGTCAACAGTGTAACGGTGGACGTAAAATTCCCCGTTTGACTAATGACTCCTACAAATCCTTCAAGCGAACTGACTTCCTGACCAACCTTCGCTCCGTCCTTCTCACCAATATCGATCACAAGCGTTTTGGAATCATTGCTGACACTGTTCACTTGAGCAACACGATAATCATAATTATTCTTCGCCTTTTGCGTTTGGGTGAACTTCAGTTCATTCTGCAGTCTGGCATTTGTTTCAACATAATTATGGGTCTGAATCTGGTCACGAGTCAGCTTTGCTACAGCAATTTTTAACCGTTCATTTTCTTCGTAGATGCTGCGCATATTTCCGATATCTTCAAAGAAGCCCGCTATTGCTGAAGCGGGCCTGTAAAAGATACCTTGCACAAAGCCAATTGAATCTCTGGCGAACTTCTCGGGCCAGGTTAAGGAATTTCTCTGTCCAAGTGTAATCCCCATAAGGGCAATAAACAGAACGATTCCGATCAATAGAACAAATAGTCTTTTATTGCCAAACAGCTTAAACAGTTCCTACACCCCCGATTCAACGTTTGGAACGGACGGCAGAACTGCTGCGCGATTTGAACAAATGAATATTTTCCAGCGCTCTGCCTGTACCGATTGCCACACAATCCAGAGGATTTTCCGCTACGATCACCGGCATTCCGGTTTCACCTGCCAACAGCTTGTCCAGATTACGCAGAAGTGCTCCACCACCAGTAAGTACGATTCCTCTATCCATGATGTCCGCTGCCAACTCGGGAGGGCATTTTTCCAGTGTTACTTTGACCGCATCCACGATTGCATTGACTGTATCCGATAACGCTTCGCTAATTTCATCAGAAGTAATCGTGATCGTCTTCGGCAAACCTGTTACCAGATCACGTCCGCGGATTTCTGAGGTTTCCACTTGCTCTAATGGCATAGCTGAACCAACTTCCATTTTCAGTTGCTCTGAAGTCCGTTCACCAATCATCAGATTGTATTGGCGCTTCACGTATTGGATGATGGACTCGTCCATTTCATCGCCAGCCACACGCACGGAGCGGCTTGTTACAATCCCGCCCAGGGAAATGACTGCCACTTCGGTTGTACCTCCACCGATATCGACAACCATACTGCCTGTAGGCTCCCATACAGGAAGATCAGCGCCAATTGCTGCTGCAAACGGCTCCTCTATCGTATATGCCTCTCTTGCGCCTGCTTGCTTCGTCGCATCTTCAACAGCACGCTGCTCCACCGCAGTAATGCCTGAAGGCACACAAACCATCACGTTCGGATGGCGCGGAAACAAAGAGCGTTGTGCTTGCGCCTGACGGATAAAATATTTGATCATCGTTGCTGTCGTATCAAAATCAGCAATGACACCGTCCTTCATCGGACGAATCGCACGGATATTTCCCGGTGTGCGACCGATCATTTTTTTCGCAGATTCACCAACAGCCTCAATGGTTTTTGTATCTGTACGCAAAGCGACTACAGATGGTTCACGAACCACAATTCCTTTACCTCTTACGTATACAAGCGTGTTTGCCGTCCCCAAGTCTATTCCCAAATCTTTTGTAAAGCCACCCAGCATGATGTAATCTCCTTTTCTCTTCCCTGAAATCTGTTATACATGTATAAACGGTTTATTCAGGCCGGATTATCCGGTCGTATTTAAATGTTTGATTTAAATATTATATTATATCAGACCTTGTTCCTTCAAACTTACAAAGGTCCCGTCCCCGATCACAATATGATCAAGCACGTCGATACCTACGATGTTGCCCGCTTCCATCAGGCGGCGAGTCAACTGGACATCCTCCGGGCTTGGCTTCGGATCACCGCTCGGATGGTTATGAGCGCAAATGATTGAAGCGCTGCTGCATTTGATTGCTGCCCGAAATACTTCACGAGGATGCACGATGGCAGAATTCAGGCTACCCATAGATAGTGTTTCCTGAGCAATGACATGATTTTTAGTGTTAAGGAACAAGCATACAAAATGCTCTTTCTGCAAATAACGAAGCTGCTCAAACAGCAGATCAGCCACATCCCGCGGGCAACTAATCACCGGGGTCTCCAAATGGCGAGACAATGCTAATCGACGCCCCAGTTCGATACCCGCTTTTAGCTGTATCGCTTTAGCATCCCCAATGCCCTTAATCTGGGTCAACTCGCTCAAGCTCATATCCACCAGTTGACGCAAATTTCCTGCCTGCTGCAAAATACGCTGCGCTAAATGCACCGAAGACTCATTTTGCGTTCCTGTACGCAGCAATATTGCCAGCAACTCCGCGTTGCTTAAGGCATCCGCCCCATATGTCATCATGCGCTCTCTTGGTCGTTCTTCATGGGGGAGGTCGCGAAGCATCAGTATTGGCGACTCCAGCATATGTTTATCCCCTTTATGGACGCAACACATTCACTCCAAAATCGGACAGCATGTCCGACAGCAAGGAAAGCGGCAATCCTACGACGTTAAAATAACAACCCTGAATAGATTCCACCAGCGTAGCACCCATGCCTTGAATGCCATACGCTCCTGCTTTGTCAGACGGTTCACCAGTATTCACGTATGACACAATTTGCTCTTGACTCAGAGGCTTCATTGTAACCTCCGTTTGGCGATGTCTGACAAGCATTTCGCCGGTTCCGGTATGTATGCAGGCTACCCCGGTGTACACACGGTGTGTCCTTCCCTGCAATGCAGTCAGCATGCGAACCGCGTCCGCATGGTCGGCAGGCTTGCCCAATACCGAACCATCCAGCACGACAATGGTATCACTGCCAATCACCAGTCCGGCTTCCTTCGACTGAGCGGCAGTGTTCACGACCGCTTCGGCTTTGCGTGCCGCAAGGGTCTCCACGATTTGCTGAGGCGTCCAGCTCTCAGGCGTGCTCTCATCCGCATGACTCGGCACCACCTCAAAGGGGAATCTCAAAAATGCGAGCAATTCCTTCCTTCTTGGTGAAGTCGATGCCAGAATAATGCGGGGCGTAATTTTCCCGTCCATAAGGGAAGCTCCTTTTCATCAGTTAGAGCCTGCGGTACAGCCAGAACGCGGCAATGATGCCGATCAGACTAAGCAGGCTCAATTCAAAATTTATCGTTATGTTGTAGCTGATAATATCCAGGTCCGCTCTCGGCGACCAAGATATCCTAGTGGGGTGGGTCAGAAAGGAAAGGAACTTGATCGATTGAAGGGCTTTGGCAATCCATGCACCCAAGAGCCAACCGAGCAACAAAAACAGTATAAGCATTCCTACATTTTTTTTCATCCTGATCTTCCCTCGCCATTTTTTGACACCTTCATTATTATACGGTGATTTGTACTGCAATACAAACAGAAATCCGGCATGGGGAACTATTTCCAGTTCCTTGCCGGAAAATATGGTTAGCTTATTGTTTTATGAATTGGATAAATTCCCTCTCACGCAAAACATATTCCATCATGGAGGATTGAATCTCCCAAATGTGTTCCTTGGCTGTGTTCTTGTTATATTCCCCAATTGCAGAGATCGCACTGTTCATCGCCTTTTCAAGTGAGGTTGCGGAGACAGCCGCTTCCTTCGAAAGCCCAGTGGGAAGTGCAGTGATATTTTGTGTCCACTGCTGATGCAGGTCGTTCAGCTCCTTCATGTCGGAGGCTGGCACCGTATTCGGACCTCCTTCTCCGAGCAAGGTTGAGGAAAGTCCGCTCAACTTACCCACCAATGAACTGCTTAACTGAAAAAAGCTAGTGAGTTTATCACCTTCGCCTCCGTAAGCTGCTTTTTCGAATCCAGGTAATTCAAGCTCACGAACATACAAATCGACTCCTTGTGTTTTCAACTGATTGCTGAGCAACTTGGCTTGCTCCCTATCCGGCGATATTCCTGCATATACCCGGTTTTGGTCCTCGGTATCCCCTCCTGCTGCAATGCCTGCCTTCAACAGTTCTTCTTTTGCTTGTAAGGCCCGTTCTGGAGTGCTGAAAACCCCATATTGCAGCAAATAGTAGGTTTGTGGAGGTACCTGAGCCTCTATGACAGTGACAGGGACAGAATTCTCTTTTGCAGATATTGCATCCACACCAACAGATTCTTTAAAGACCGGTACTGCCTCCTCTACTGAAGGATCTGATCCCGGGACCATGCCTCCTCCGTTAAACAGTAACAACATAATATATCCAAACATGCCTCCGGTCACCAGCGCGCTGGCTACAGAGCCAACCAGTTTCCATCTTGAAGGGTGGGGCGGACGCTTTCTGTACTCTTGGACAGAATGATAAGCTTCCTCATCCTCTTCCAGGCTATCTGGTAGAACTTCCGCATCTGACCAGGAAGCCGCCGAACGACCAAAGGGGTCATCCCATCCCTCTTGTACTCTTAATGTTGGAGCAAAACGCCGACTTGAAATGCGTTTGTTCAGATCCTCAGGCTCGTTGATCTCTGATTCTTGCGTAGCTACAGTATTTTTCTTCATTCCTCTGTTCCGTTCCGTTCCTTTATGCGAGTTATCAGTTTCACGCTGTTCGTTCGTAATCGACTCGTTTTTGTACGGAAGCACCTGTAGCTTATCCTCCCGGCTTGTCTCCGGCAACTGTTGGTCGAACCGGAATGTCATCTTGGTCTTGTTCATGGATGCACTCCCTCCTTGTCCCATACTTCCTCATAGTCTGTTGTATGAGTCAAGCTAAGAATATATGCCCCAGCATTACAAAAAAAGGGTATCCCGAAACACAGTCGTGTTCGGAATACCCTCGAATAAATGTAATTCATTGGCGTAACAGCTCATTTTTATACGTATTACACTTGCTGTCCGCGAAGATGGCGCGCTAACGCGTCACCTGCTTTCCAGATATCTCCCGCTCCCATCGTCAGCACAAGATCACCCGGCTGTAAGCGATCTTTCAACTCCTCGATCACAGCTTCTTTGGTCGGCAAATAGATTGCATTCGCATTGCTGTTTTGGACGATTAAATCCACGAGCTTGGAAGAATGCACGCCTTCAATCTGTTTTTCTCCCGCTGGTGAATAAATATCGGTAATTATGACTTCACTAGCCTCGCTAAACGCGCGGCTGAACGCATCGAGCAGGAAAAAGGTGCGGCTATAGCGTTGCGGCTGGAATACAGCAATAATACGTTTGCCAGTCGCTCTCGCTGCGCTAATCGTAGCCTCAATCTCTGTTGGGTGATGCGCATAGTCATCAATAATCAGTATGTCATTGCTTTCACCTAGTACTTGAAAACGACGCTTCGCGCCGTGAAATTCCACAATTGTCGCAGCGATTTGATCGAATGGAATCCCTGCTTCCAAACATGAAATCACAGTCGCCATCGCATTATACATGTTATGTTTACCCGGCACTGATAGTTCGATCGTTCCGAGTGCTGTTCCCTTGCGGCTCATAGTGAAGCTTAATCGACGGTCACCTAATTGGATATCTGTCGCCATATAATCCGCTTCATGCTCCACTCCATAAGTAATGACCCGAGTCTGGAGTTGAGGCAGCATTTCCCGGATGTTCTGATCATCTGCGCATACAATAGCCGCCCCATCCGGTCGAATTTGACTCAAAAACTGTACATAGGCACTTTTCAGACGATTAAAGTCGCCATCGTAATTTTCCAAATGATCCGCTTCAATATTGGTTACGATGCCTTGCCAAGGATGATATTGCAGGAAAGAACCATCACTCTCATCCGCCTCAGCAACGACAAACTCGCTTTTACCTGCTTTGGCATTCGTTCCCAAATTCGTGATTTCGCCGCCAATAATATACGTTGGATCAACGTTACATCTCTCCATAACCAGAGCGATCATGGAAGAGGTTGTCGTTTTACCGTGCGCACCCGCAACAGCTATTCCCTTACGTTCGTTAAGCAAGCGAGCCAGCATCTGCGAACGGTGCAGAGTTGGAATATTCAATTCCTCCGCTGCCACCCGCTCCACATTGTCACGTGACAATGCTGTTGAATAGACGACGATATCCGCGCCTGCAATATGCTCAGGCGTGTGTCCAATATATATTTTTGCGCCTTTTGCCGCCAGTTTTTCTGTCAGTTCTTGTGATGCCACATCTGAGCCAGTCACGGTATAACCCATCTCCAGCATGACCCGAGCAATCGCGCTCATCCCATATCCGCCGATACCGATAAAATGAACATGTTCCGAAGTAATCAACAAATTTCACCAACCTTTTTCCGAATCGGTTTGATACATAAGGGTAGCCCGTACATCCGCAATAAGGTACAGCGTGCCGGACACCACCCCCAGATCTTCCGCTTCCGTATGTGACTGAAACAGGCCAAGAGCCTTTTTCCAGTCACCTTCTACAATTATTTTTAAATCCGTTTTGGCATAAGACGGCCGCAGCTTCTCCACGAGATGAGCCAATTCAGCGGCATTCATTTTGCGGCGAAAATCGGGCTCGGTCAGGATAAGCGTATCCACTAGTGGCAGTATATGCTGCAAGTATGCTTCATGATGCTTGTTTGACAGCATCCCCATCATTAAAACCAATTTTTTGTACGAATACACTTGAGGAAGACTCTTGGCCAGCGTCTGTGCTCCTTCTGGATTATGAGCTCCATCAAGGACAATCCTCGGCGAGGTACTGACTTGTTCGAGACGCCCTGCCCAGGCAGTTTGCCTAAAGCCCTCCAGCAATTCTGCATCATCCAACACAAAAGCCATATACTGACGTAGGACCTCAAGTGCCATCATAGCTCCTGCCGCATTAGAACATTGGTGCTCGCCTAACAACGTGATGTCAATTTCCATATGTCGGAAGGGCCCCGCGAATGAAAAGGTCTGAGCTGTTTCATCCCCATTTAGCCGTTCATACGTAAACTGTTCTCCTGCCAGGTACAAGGTAGCTCCTTGCTTTGCCGCCGTTTCACGTATGACCTGAATAGCCTCGGGTTGGGAAACACAACTGACGACAGGTACACCCGGTTTGATGATACCAGCCTTTTCCCTTGCAATCTGTTCGAGCGTATCTCCCAAAATATCCGTATGATCATAGCCGACATTCGTAATAACCGAGACGATTGGACTCACGATATTAGTTACATCCATCCTTCCCCCGAGACCTGTCTCCCATACCACAACATCTGGGAAAGATACCGTAGCATAGTATAAAATAGCCAACGCTGTCGATACCTCAAACATCGTAGGTGATCCCAATTCACTATCTGCGATTTCTTTCACCAACGGATACAAGCGATTGGCAAGCAAAACCAGCGTTTCATCGGGAATATCGGTCCCATTGAATTGAAAACGGTTCGTAAATCGGGTGATGTACGGAGATGTAAAAGTTCCGACATCGTACCCACATTTCAGTAGCACAGAGGTCAGAAAGGCACAAGTCGAGCCTTTACCGTTGGTTCCCGCAATATGCACAAACTTCAGATGTCGTTGCGGATCACCCAACTTACTCATTAGCTGTTCAATTCGTTCCAATCCGGGTCTGATGCCAAACGGAATCAAGCCGTTAATCCATTCCACTGCTTCATCATAGCTTTGTAAAGGAGCCGTATCTCCGCCCCTGATCGTATCTGACATCCTCTTCACCTTCAGGTCATTTTATTGTGAGTGAAATTATCCCTTGAGTTCTTCAATACGTGCGATAACTTTAGCGCGCTTATCTGAGTAATCGGCTTGCTTGGCCTTTTCTTCCTCGATGACTTTAGCTGGTGCCTTCGCCACAAAGCCTTGGTTAGATAACTTTTTCTCCACGCGCTCCACTTCACTGTTCAAATGCTGAAGTTCTTTTTCCAGTCTGCTAATTTCCTGGGCAATATCAAGCAGTCCGGCCAGCGGCAGGTATAGCTCTGCGCCGCTAACTATAGATGTCATCGCTTTATCTGGAACGGTGAATTCTAATCCTGCGTCGAATTCAGACGTATTACAGAATCTACGTACATATTCCCCATTGCGGTTAATGATATCGAGAACGGCTTGATCGCCGGGTTTTATGAGCAATTCAATTTTCTTACTCATTGGCACGTTGACTTCAGCGCGGATATTGCGTACAGCGCGAATTACGTCGATCAGCAAATTCATTTCAGCGACTGCATCCTTATCCTCAAAAGCCGGATCATAAACAGGCCAAGCGGCCAGTGTAATCGTTTCTCCCTCATGCGGGAGATGCTGCCATATTTCCTCAGAGATAAACGGCATGAACGGATGAATCATGCGCAGCGTCCGATCCAATACATATGCAAGTACGGATTGCGTTTTCTTTTTCGCCTCTGCATTGTCGCCATATAGGGAAAGCTTCGCAAACTCAATGTACCAGTCGCACAAATCATCCCAAATAAAGTTATACAGAAGGCGGCCTGTCTCGCCAAATTCATAAGCATCTATTAGACGCGTGATGTCGCGTGAAGTTTCGTTTAGACGATGCAGGATCCAACGATCAGCAGTGCTCAAGTCACCAGTAATGTCTATATCTGCCGAAGTGACGCCTTCCAGATTCATCAGCGCAAAGCGTGACGCATTCCAGATTTTATTGGCAAAGTTACGGGCCTGCTCCACCCGCTCCCAGCGGAAACGAAGGTCTTGCCCAGGCGTGCTACTGGTGGAAATCATATAACGCATGGCATCGGTACCATATTGGTCAATCACGTCGAGCGGATCAACACCGTTGCCGAGGGATTTGGACATTTTTCTACCGTCCGCATCACGAACCAACCCGTGCATAAGTACGTCCTTGAACGGTATCTCTTCCGTAAACTCCAGCGCGGTAAAAATCATACGCGATACCCAGAAATAAATAATGTCATAGCCTGTAACCAAGACATTAGTCGGATAGTAGCGTTTGAGGTCCTCTGTCTGCTCAGGCCAGCCCAGTGTCGAAAACGGCCACAAAGCCGAGCTGAACCAGGTATCCAGCACATCCTCATCCTGTTTTAGCTTTCTGCCAGCGTACTCAGGCAAAGTTGTAGGGTCCTCCGCTGATACAATAACTTCTCCGGTTTCCTCATCGTACCAAGCCGGAATACGGTGTCCCCACCATAATTGACGGGAAATACACCAGTCACGCACATTTTCAATCCAATGCAGATAAGTACGTTCAAAGCGATCCGGTACAAAGTTTACCCCGTTGCCAGCCTTCTGCACTTCAATCGCTTTAGCTGCCAGAGGCTTCATTTCCACAAACCATTGTGTGGACAGATAAGGTTCTACAACTACACCTGTACGCTCACTGTGGCCTACTTGGTGTACGTGCTCTTCAATACGAATCAGTACGCCCTGCTCTTTCAGATCAGCGACGATTTGCTTACGGCAATCGCTACGATCAAGGCCCTGATATTTGCCTGCTTCGGCATTCATCGTTCCCGTTTCGTCCATCACCGTAATTTGTGGCAGCTGGTGACGTTGTCCCATTTCAAAGTCATTCGGGTCGTGAGCCGGTGTAATTTTAACCGCGCCGCTACCGAAATCTTTATCAACGTAGTCATCCGCAATGACCGGAATTTCCCGTCCGATGATTGGGAGCACAAGCGTTTTGCCAATCATTTGCTTGTAGCGTTCATCTTCCGGGTGTACAGCTACAGCTGTATCGCCCAGCATCGTTTCAGGACGTGTAGTAGCTACCGTAATAAATCCGCTACCGTCTTTAAGTGGATATTGCAGGTGATACAGATTTCCGTTCACCTCTTTGTATTCCACCTCAATGTCCGATAATGCAGTACGTGCAGCGGGGTCCCAGTTAATGATGCGTTTACCGCGATAAATCAGACCCTTCTTGTACAGTGTAACGAATACCTCGCGTACCGCTTGGGACAGTCCCTCATCCAGCGTAAAACGCTCACGAGAATAATCGAGAGAGAAACCCATCTTTTCCCATTGATTATGGATATTATCCAGATAAAGTTCCTTCCACTCCCACACTTTCTCCAAAAACTTCTCGCGGCCCAAATCATAACGTGTCAGGCCTTCTTCACGCAGCTTTTGCTCTACCTTTGTTTGGGTAGCAATACCCGCATGGTCTGCCCCTGGCAGCCACAAGGCATCATAACCCTGCATCCGCTTGGCGCGAATAATAATATCCTGCAAAGTAAAGTCAAGAGCATGTCCAATATGCAACATACCTGTAACATTCGGTGGTGGAATAACGATTGTAAAAGGCTCTGCCTCCGGATGTTGCCCGGCGCGGAAATAGCCCTTCTCCATCCACGTTTTGTACCATTTTTGTTCTGCTGATTTTGGATCGTACGTTGTTGGCATTTCCAAGGTTGTCTTGTTGTCTTGTTCTGACATATCAGGATACCTCCATGATTTTTCAATTGGCAAATAAAAAAAGCCCTTCATCCTCAAAGGACGAAAGGCTGTTCTCTCGCGGTACCACCTTTGTTTCACCCCTAGTGTATGTATCCACTGATCCATTACACATGGTGTGACACTTTATGCAGATAACGGTTGCGGACCGGCCTTATTCTACCGTGAACCTCTTATCTTCCGTAGGAATTAAATGAGGAACCGTTCAAACAGGCGACTCCCGGGTGACTTCGGCCAGTAGCTTCCTGCGGAACCTCACAGCGCTGCAATTCCACTCTCTGAAGGGCTTGCTGCCTACTCTTCCCGATCTCAGTCTTTCAATAACTATACCACATCATACATTTCCCATTGACTATAGTCAACACCCGCTGTGCATTTTTCAGCAACCGGATCAAGGGATGTACAATACCTGTCCTTCTTCCACATGATGCTCCGCCAATCTGTTATACAGTTGAAGCTCACGTGTGCTGAGCTGATAACGGTCAGCTATGGTTTCCAGTGTATCCTCGCGCTGTACAATGCATAAGCGCACCTTGCGAAAAGGTGTTTCATCTTGTGTATGAAAAAAAAGGTTCTTCCACTTGGCATTCTCCCGCTCTTCTTCGGCTTTCTGATCCTGATCCTGCGGCTCCTGCTCCAATTGCTGCTGGTATTCGGCTTCCTTCACCGAACGGCTGGATTGGAGCAATGATGAGTAGACAACCGGGTCTGGCTCGTCTGCCCCTTCATCCTTTTTACTGTTAAGCGCCACACGCATCTCTGGCTTATCCTCAGTAAAGGTGTCATGGGCCTCGTGGTTCACCTGTTCTGACGCTTCAGGCCTGAAGTCGAAGTTATCTACTTGACTCTCCTCCAACTGTGGCTCCAAATAGACCTCGGACTCCGTGGCAAGATGCGGTTCATTCAACAAAGGGTCATATACTACATTGGGAGATGCGGAAGATACTTTAGGTTCATTCCCCCCTGTCCATGCTTCCTCTTGCTGAAATCCCCACACTTCCGGAGACCCATGCTCATGCTTGACCTCTGGAGAGCTGTCTTCAACTGCTTTACCCGTCCAAGGCTCATAGAATCGGTTAGGGTCTACTGCCGACTCATAAGCTTGCTGTTCCGACGATGCCTTCTGTTCTCCTTGGCCCTCAGACAGCTGTTCCCATGAAACGGACTCCTGTTGTGCTGGCACTCTGTAGGAGGTTTCAGGGTCTGTAACGTAATCGGAGGTCGAGTCATTGGTAGAATAGGCCTCTGCATGGCGATGCTCTCCATCGGCGGAATGGGATTGAACCGGTTGCTCAGGTGCATGCACTACGGTGAATTCCTCATCCAGCCAGACCGCCGTCTCCTCCGCGTGCGAGCTTTCCACGCCATGCAAAGAAAGAACACCTGTAATGTTTAGACTACGTAAAGAGAGCAGGTCCACATCAAAATTTTCAATCTCGACAGAGATATCTTCCAATCTCCCTACGCGGTTTAGCGGAATGGTAATTTCCACAGGGATCAAATGATGAAGCTCGCTCGTGATCTGTTCAGGTGTGCGGTACACGCCCTCCAGCAGCAAATGCCCTCGCAAAGCGGCATGGTCGCCGTGGGTTACAACCTGAATGCGTGGCAGAAGCTCAATTTCCTCCAACTCAGCAATCCCGGCAGCTTCCTCCGTCAAATGAATGCGTTCATAAATATCAAAACGCAAGCCTTGCGGCTGATCATTCTGTTGTTTGTTCAAGGATGGCATCCTCCTTTGGGCAGTCTCCGCACATCCTCTGACTTCTGGTCAGGCGCACGGAAACTCCATATTGCAAACCGTTTCTAGGTTCAAGTATATGCGCCAAAATAGAAGGCATGCCATCTTTTATAGCTGTTTGTGCAGCTTTTGAAAATCATCCGGCCAAGCATCCTCCACGGTAATCGTTTCGCCACTCAGCGGATGACAGAAGATAAGACGCTCTCCGTGCAGCGCCTGCCTGCCAAAATCAGTAGCCCGCCCCCCGTATAATACATCCCCAAGCAACGGGTAGCCAGCATGACTAAGATGTACGCGAATCTGGTGCGTCCGGCCTGTCTCCAGCGTCAGATATACGAGACTCACTGCACTTGAACCGCTTCCCCATACTTCCCCAAGTTCAATATGGGTAACCGCCTTCTGCCCAGTCGGAGATACACGGCGGCGCTGCTTATGATGCCTGTCCTTGCCAATAGGCCAATCCAACGTTCGCAGCGATGGAGGTACTTTCCCTCGTACCAAAGCTACATACCTGCGGCCGATATCCTTAGCTCTCATTTGCTCGTCCAGCTTGAGCAACGCAAATTCATTTTTGGCATACAGCACTGGGCCCGTCGTATCCACATCCAGACGATGTACATGCCGTACCGCCGCATGTATGCCATTCATCTCATAGTAGGATGCGACAGCATGATCCAACGTCAGCGGACCATCCTGCACAGCGCCGTCCGGATGTACTGCCATACCTGCTGGTTTATGCACTACCAGGCAAAAATCATCTTCATACAGTACCTTCAAATCATACCAACGAGGGGTGATGCCAAAGTTCATTACAGGAAAAAGGGCCAGCCGCAGCCGGTCCCCTGTAAGTTCAATCTCTTTTTCATGACGCAGTCTGCGCCACAGCTTTTCCGGTAATTCCAAACGATTCAGCAACCACTGATCTACAGCATCAGCGCTGTTTTTTTCCCCGTCTGTGACTTCCCGTCCTGGCGTGACTTCCAGCCACGGTCCTCTTCTTTTCCAGCCACCTTGCCAGCTCATAGACGTTTGAGCGCGCGATAGTTCGCCTCAATGGTAGCATCAATATCCTCTACCGTATGCACGCCCGACACAAACATACCCTCAAATTGAGATGGTGCCACACTAACTCCCTCATTCACCATTTCAGTAAAGTAACGGCGGAAGTGGTCCTGATTACTCGTTTTAGCTGTGTCAAAATTGACAACCTTTTCTTCTGTAAAAAATGGACAAACCATAGAACCCACGCGATTGATCGTGACAGGGATACCCAGCTCGCTCGCATTACGTTCGAATCCGGCTTGAAGCCTTGCTGCCCGCTCTTCCAGACGTTCGTATACTTCTGGCGTCAGCAATTTAAGTGTCGAATAACCTGCTGCCATAGCCAGCGGATTTCCGCTAAGCGTACCCGCTTGATATATTGGTCCCGATGGAGCAATCTGCTCCAGAATATCGCGACGTCCGCCGTAAGCACCTACAGGGAGTCCACCACCAATCACTTTACCCAGACAGGTAAGATCCGGCGTCACACCAAAGCGACCTTGAGCCGAATGAAGTCCAACCCGGAATCCAGTCATTACTTCATCAAAAATCAGCAGACTTCCGTACTGCTGGGTTACCTCACGCAAACCTTCCAAAAATCCAGGCTGTGGCGGTACAACGCCCATATTGCCTGCTACTGGCTCGACAATAATTGCGGCAATCTCTTCGCCAAATTTCTCAAAAGCTAGCTTCACCGAAGCCAAATCATTATAAGGGACGGTGATTGTATGGGTGGCCACGACTTCAGGTACACCCGGACTATCGGGCAAGCCTAAGGTCGCAACACCAGAGCCTGCTTTAATCAGCAAGCTGTCCGCATGACCGTGATATGATCCCTCAAATTTAAGAATTTTACTACGGCTCGTAAATCCGCGTGCGAGTCGAATCGCACTCATAGTCGCCTCAGTTCCGGAGTTAACCATACGTACAATATCCATGGAAGGAACACGTTCACAAACGAGCTTGGCCATTTCAGTTTCTGCCAACGTTGGTGCGCCGAAGCTGGTTCCTTTTACAACAGCAGCCTGTAAAGCTTTAACCACTTCGGGATGTGCATGCCCCATAATAAGCGGTCCCCATGAACATACATAGTCTAAATAGGATTGACCATCAATATCATATACGCGCGATCCTTCGCCATGGTCGATATATACAGGTGTAATCCCAACAGATTTAAAAGCCCGTACCGGGCTGTTTACGCCACCCGGAATGTATTGTTTTGCCTCATCGAAGGCTACTTTGGAGTTCGTATCCTTGCGCACTGTTCGTTGTTCATCGATCAATCTGACCACTCCTATCTTCTGAAAATAGACTTATTGCTTCAACCATCTTGCCGCATCCTTGGCCGAATAGGTAATAATCATATCTGCACCCGCACGCTTCATGCTTGTCAAAATCTCTAGCACCATTGCTTTTTCATCAATCCAGCCTTGAAGAGCTGCTGCCTTGACCATGGCATATTCACCACTAACGTTGTAAGCCACCATAGGCAGATCAAATTGATCCTTAATCGTGCGCATCACGTCCAGGTAAGAAAGAGAAGGCTTCACCATCAGCATATCCGCACCCTCCAGCACATCAGATTCCGCTTCTCGCAATGCTTCACGTGCATTAGCAGGATCCATCTGATAGGATTTACGGTCACCAAACTGCGGTGCAGAATCAGCAGCTTCCCGGAAAGGACCATAAAAAGCAGACGCATATTTGACGGAATACGACATAATCGGAATATGTGAAAAGCCTTCTAGATCCAGCCCCTGCCGAATCGCCTGTACAAAACCGTCCATCATATTAGATGGCGCGATAATATCCGCACCAGCTCTGGCCTGAGAAACGGCTGTACGTACCAGCACCTTCAGAGATTCATCATTCAATACTTCACCGCATACCTCACCATCATGCTCATGCATGTGTACCATACCGCAGTGTCCATGGTCCGTAAACTCACACAAACAAGTATCAGCCACAACCAGCAGTTCGGGATAACGAGACTTGATCAAACGAGTTGCTTCCTGAACAATACCATCGTCCACAAAAGCCGAAGTCCCTACACTGTCTTTTGTTTCCGGTATGCCAAACAGGAGCACGGCGGGAATGCCAAGCTCACTAATCTCTTTCAGTTCTTCCTCCAGCCGATCCAGAGAAAAACGGTATACACCTGGCATAGAGCTAATTTCCTGTTTCACTCCAGTGCCAAATGTTACGTAAATCGGTTGGATAAAATCAGCGGGATTCAATACCGTCTCACGCACCATACTGCGGATTGCAGCTGACTGGCGCAAACGACGATGTCTAGTAAAAGGAACACTCATGAATACAAACCTCCATTTTTTATACATTCATTAGCAAAAACAAAAAATTATAATGTCATAAGAGTACTTGATCGTTTCCAGTCACATAACGATTGAATCAGACTTTCAATGGTTGCCTTCTCTGACATAAAACTCACAGTCAAACCGGCTTGGGTAGCTGTCTCACCGGTCAAAGGACCGATCACAGCAATCGTAACTCCCTCCAGCAGCGACAACGGATCATGGATCCCCATTTGTCTGAGCGCTTCCAGAAAAAAGGTGACGGTTGAGGAACTCGTAAACGTAATCGCGTGAATGGCACGTTCCTCAAGCAGCTTGAGGAGCTCGTCATCCTGTGTGTTGGCTGCCAGCACCGTTTGATACAAATCAGCCTCGGTCACATGAAGGCCCATCTCCCTCAGCTTTTCTGGCAGCCACGACCGAGCTAGATCACCCCTTGGGAGAAATACATTCTGCCCTGCCTGCAAATCCTGCTCAAACCCTTCGAGCAAGCCCTCTGCCTGAAAAGGGCCTTCGATCTGTTCTGCCGCAATTCCGTGCGTCCGAAGCGCGGCTGCTGTAGCCGGTCCGACTGCGGCAATACGCGCTTTGAACAACGCGCGTACGTCCTTGCCCTGTTCCTTTAAGTGCGTGAAAAAGTATTCCACTCCATTAACGCTGGTAAAAAACACCCAATCATATTCAGGCAGTCGTGCAAATGCCTCTTTAATTTCCTGTTTGGTTGGCTCGTCCGAAGGGGCGACAGTCTGAATAACTGGAAATTCATAAGGCTCGCCACCAAGCTCTTCAATCCGGTGAACCAGACTGCTGGCCTGCGCACGCGCGCGAGTAACTAAAATCCGCTTGCCAAACAAAGGCATGTCCTCAGCCCATTTTAACTGTTCACGTTGATTGACCACTTCTCCGACAACGATGACGGCGGGAGGCTGAAAATTCGCGGCCTTCACCTTAGCTTCAATATCCGCCAGCGTACCCACCAGCGTATCCTGCTCGGCGCGGGTCCCCCAACGGATCAAGGCAACAGGAGTATCTGACGGCTTGCCGTGTTTTATGAGCTGTTCACTGATATAGCCGATCTTTGCTACACCCATCATAAAGATCAGTGTGCCCGTTGCGTTCGTCACTTTATCCCAATGAATACTTTTGTCGAGTTTATCCGGACTTTCATGACCTGTAATGATAGAAAGCGATGAGGCCATATCTCGGTGTGTGACTGGAATGCCCGCATAGGCGGGCACACTGATCGCTGATGTGATGCCGGGTATAATTTCATAGGAAATACCGTGTTTACGCAATAGCCCAGCTTCCTCGCCGACTCGTCCAAATATAGTGGGGTCTCCCCCTTTAAGACGAACAACTGTTTTGCCCTCCAAGGCCAAATCCACCAGCAGCTGATTAATTTCCTCTTGCTTCATGGTGTGACGATCTGGCAACTTGCCGACATATATTTTTTGGGCACCTGGCTTCATCAGTCCCAAGAGGCGTGGGCTTGCCAGCCTGTCGTACACAATGACATCGCCCAATTGAATGCATTCCCAACCCTTGACCGTAATTAATCTTGCGTCTCCGGGTCCTGCACCTACCAAATATACTTTTCCTGCCATGCTATCATCCCCTCACCTGCGCCAGAATCTGTTCCGCTCCTTTGGCTATCAAACTGGCCGCCACCGCTTCTCCCAGCTTTTGCGGATCATTTCCCTGGAGCGTTTCCTTCAAAATAAACTCGCCATCTGGCGATCCTACCATGCCCGTGAGGCTGATTTCTTGACCAGCCCAGACCGCATGAGCCCCGATCGGCACTTGACATCCCCCATTTAACACGCCCAGAAAGGTTCGTTCTGCCGCAACGGTAGCCGAGGTATCCCGGTCGTTGTAAAGGCGCAGCAAGGCCAATAGCTCTTCGTCGCTCGCACGACATTCAATACCCAGCGCTCCCTGCCCAACCGCCGGCAAACAGTCTTCTTCCGGTATATAGGACGTAATTCGCTCTTTCCAGCCCATCCGATGCAAGCCTGCTGCCGCCAAAATGATAGCGTCAAAACCTTCCGTCTCCAGCTTTTTCAGACGGGAATCAATATTACCACGCACAGGCTCCAATTGTAGATCAGGTCGCATGGACTTGATTTGACTGGCTCTGCGCAGGCTGCTCGTGCCCACCTTTGCCCCTTGAGGCAAATCCTCCAGGCTCTTGGCGCCCAATGTGATCAGGCAATCACGTGGATCCTCACGGCGCGGCACAGCGCCGTTGACAAGCCCTTCCGGTAATTCGGAAGGCATATCCTTCATACTATGTACTGCCATATCAATCTCACCAGCCAGCATGGCCTGTTCAATTTCTTTGACAAAAAGCCCTTTGCCACCCACTTTGGACAAGGTTACATCCAATATTCGATCACCCTTGGTCAGGATTTTCTTCACGACAAATTGCAAATCCATTCCATGCTCCGCGCACAGCGCGTTCAAATCTTCAATGACATGCCCGGTCTGAGTTAACGCCAGCGCACTCTGTCTGCTGCCTACCACAATTGTTCGCATGTTATTCCTCCTGATTTTGCGCAATCCATAGGTCTATTTCTTTTTCGGTCCAAGCCATAAATTCATGACGGCGTATTTGATCCAAAATTCCGCTACTCGCCAAGCGCCTCAGTAGTTTGGTCCTTTGCTGTGGAGAACTTATCTTATGTTTGATGATCTGTCGCATATCGTGCATGAAATCCAGATATGGCTCGTATTCGCTACCAAACAACGTATCCAAAGCTGATGTAATATCAGCGGTCACAGCAGGGCCAGCCCCTTCTGTGGAAATACTAATCGTCAATCTTCCTCGTCGAATGATACCCGGCGTTATAAAGTCTCCATCTTCCGATCGATCCGCCACATTTACCAGTATACCCCTTTGTCTGGCCTCATGCGCAACCTCATAATTCACTTCTCTCTGGTTCGTCGCCGCATATACAAGAAAGGCTCCCTGGAGGTCACCCTCGCGATATACGCGATTTACCCAGTGGAGCTGCTTGTGATCCGCCAGAACCTGTAAATCCGGCGTTATATTCGGGCTAATGACGGTAATGAATGCCCCACTTTCCATCATCCCCTTTACCTTTCGTTCCGCAATCCTACCGCCACCTACAACACAACAGATCCTATTCTTACAATTCAACGAAATCGGGACAAAATGCTGCAAAAGGCTTTTCACTCTCCCGTCCACTGATGAAATACAGACCAGGAATTCAGCAAAAAATTAAGAATCAATAGCGTGTAGCCCACCAATGCCCACTTTGCCATCACAAGCCCTGAACGCTGATTCAATCTTTTGCTCACTAAAAATACAATATACACGCACAAGGCAATCGCTGTCATCAGCACCTTGGTATCGAGCAAGAGACGCCAGCGTTCCTCGGCAATAATAGAAATAACGGCAACTACAATAGAGACTCCCAGCAAAGGAGTACCAATCAACAGCGCCATATGCGTATACCGATCCATCATTTCCAGACTCGGCAGGCGCCTGATCGTGTCATTCCATTTCTTTACTTTCAATTTACGATGCAAAAACAGATATAACCCCGAAAATACAGCCGCTACCGTCATTGCTACAAAACCAAGATTAGCCAGCGCAATATGAATCAGGAGCAGCCCATGCACTGTATGCCAATTTCCAAGCGGGTTGTCGAGAGGCTTCATCCATATATTGTTGAGCACTAGCACTGCAAAACTAATAATATTAAGCAGCAATACCGCAAATTCGGATCGCTGATAACGTGTCAGAATCAAAGAAATCAGTACCAAAATAACTGAGAACAGAAATAGAAAATCATAGGTCACGAAAATAGGAAGATGCCCTTCATTCCAGGTTCTTATCCCCATATAAGCAAGCTGGAGCACCAGAACGACAACAAGAAGCCCTGTACCTGTCCGTTTAGCATTCGCATTGCGACGAATCCCATCCGAGAATACAAACAGAAGGCTCAGGGCAAAAACATAAATCATTGAATCATATATAAGCATGCCTGAAGCCACGTCTGTTCACCCACCTTTACAGGCTGGCCGGCGCAAACGACGCTGGCAAAGCCTGAGCCTGAACGGTCTTTTCATGAACACCGGCTTCCGGTTTCATTAACGCAGATGCATCGCTTTTATCTACTTTCTGAGCGGCGTCATCCAAACGATCCTCCAGAGCAAAAATGTGGCTAAACATGTCTAGGGCCTCATTTCCCTGCTTTTGGACAGCCAGTTCCTTTACCCGATTGATCGGATCATGCATCATCTGATTCAGCATACTCTTCGTCAAGCGGCTAATCACTTTGCGTTGCCGTTCATCCAGCTCGGGAAGCTTATTGAACAAGCTTTCCAACGTATCCTGATGTACAGACTCCGCTTTTTCCTGTAATGCACGAATCACCGGACGCACTCCCATCGTTTTCAACCATTGATAAAACTCGCTAAGCTCATCTTCGATCATATGCTCGATTTTTGTAGCTTCGGTACGGCGCATTTCCAAATTGCTCTCCACGATCCCTTCCAGATCATCAATATCGTACAGGAAAACATTCTGTAATTCACCAATAGCCGGGTCGAGATCACGCGGAACCGCAATATCAATCATAAACAAAGGACGGGACTGTCGACGTTTCATACTTGCTTCAACCCGAGTCCGATCCAGAATATAACCCTGGGCACCTGTCGAGCTAATAACAATATCCACATCCGCCAACCGATTCATGCCTTCCTCCATCGTAACCGGCGTTCCATGAAACTTGGAGGCAAGGTCTTCCGCACGGGACAAGGTTCGGTTTGCTACAATAACCTCGGCTGCTCCGCCGCTGTACAAATGCTTAACAGTAAGCTCGCTCATTTTACCAGCACCGAGAATCAGTACCTTTTTATCGGTAAACATCCCGAAAATCCGTTTGCCCAGCTCAACTGCTGCATAGCTGACAGATACGGCACTTTCTCCAATAGACGTCTCCGAATGGGCACGCTTGCCCAATGTGACGGCCTGCTTAAACAACATATTAAACCACGTTGCCGTAATTTTCTGGGATTGAGCCTGAAGAAAAGCGTTCTTTACCTGTCCCAAAATTTGTGTTTCTCCGATTACCATAGAATCAAGACCACAAGTCACACGGAACAAATGCCGAATCGCCTGCTCGTCCTCATATATATATAAATGTTGTGTAAATTGATCACGCGGAATGCCAAACCATTGCTCCATAAAACTGCGTATAAAATAACCGCACATGTGAAGGCGGTCCACCACAACATATATTTCAGTCCGATTGCAGGTTGCGACAACTACGCCTTCCAACACACTTTTGGTAAGTTTGAGTTGTTCCAGCGCTTTTGGCAAATCTTGTTCTGCAAATGTAAAACGCTCTCTGACTTCCACAGGCGCCGTACGATAATTCAACCCAACAACGACGATGTGCATTGCAAATTCACCTGCCTAAACTGTAATAAGAATAACCACTGTTATCATAAACTATGTTAATTATATCACAGAAGTCCGAATCTCCTCCGGCTGTTTTATGAATTGTTTATGAAAATTGGATGGCTTTCATGAACATCTAGCACGTTCTGTATGATTTGATTTAGTGTAAACCACTTTTAAAACAAATAACCATGGAAATGTTCCATGGTTATAATATAGGACGCACAAATGGCTCCATAAAGAACGATTTACACTAACTCGGCCAGCTTGCACTCCGGTGATTCCACCTGAAGTTCTCCCAAGCCGCGAATCAGCTTCTTCGCATATGTTTTTTTCGGTTTTAGAACGGATACCAGGTAATCAATAGCCAGCTGCGGATCGACAGTCTCACCGCAAGTATAACAATCAATAGCGGCAAATCCTCTCTCAGGATACGTATGAATAGAGAGATGACTCTCCGACAACAGTACAAGCACGGTAGCTCCCTGTGGTTCGAATTGCTTGGATTGAACGGACATCACCGTTGCTCCGCAAGCTTCAGCTGCTTCAACTAATTGAGCCTCCAAAAGCTGCGCATCATTCAGCAATTCAAACTCAACACCCCAAGTATCTACGGCAACGTGTCTTCCGAAAGTTGAGTACTCCAATTCCATCTTTCGGTTCCCCCTTCCTAGGAATAAAATGTTTGAAAAAATTTCATCCGCTAGGACCTACGTCATTCACTTCCCGAGGGAATAACCTCTCGCAACATTCAATGTCCTGAGTGAATCCTGGTTCCTATATTCATTTTCAACGAGATTAAAAATAACATCTATGTGCAGCAAATGCAATCATTTTTTTGGAATAAAAAAGCCCCTTTCGGTAAAGAAAGGGACTACACTGCATAACGATTCATTCCATATATTCATGCCTTATTAAGCTTCAAGTGCAAATAATTTCGAGCAACTCATTCGAAGCTTGTGGTCAATCTGTTCCAACTCCGAGAAAGTGCGCGCCAAATTCCGCTGGTCAAGCAACGAATTAATGAGATGATATACGTCTGATATTTCATTTTCGACGTTCTGATGCTGAAAAAGCTGTTGCAGTTCCTGTACCGTATTTTTATATTCAAATACCAGCTTAGAGCCTGCGGCATTCTTCTCCATAATTTTACGAACCGTACCTTCATTATAAAAATACACCATAGTGAATCCTTGATACATTCGGTAAACGATGCCTTCACCCTTAAAACGAACAAAAAGTTTGCGTATAAATAGGGTTAGTTGCGGATGAATTAAGCGGCAAGTCAATTCACACACTAATGCTCCCTCTTTGGCTTCAAAAAACAAATGAACTTCCTCACCCGCACTATGCTCCAGAACGATTTCCTGACTTCCGTTATCCAGAACTTTAATGTGGTAATGCACCTGCGGATCATCCACTGCCCGCAAAAATTCGTCCATTTGAGTTTCCGACAAGGTCAATGTGGTTTTAACATACTCTGTGGCTAACCGCTGAGCCATACCAATCTCCTCAATTCTTTCCTGAACCTATAAGTTTAAGCTTTATGCTTTATTATACATCAGACCTACAGTGCTTTTCTTGCACATCAATCATAAATTTCCGCCATACATCGAAAAAAACAGAAAATAATGAGGTTGAGACTGCATTATCCTCCATATACACTCACTTTTCTGCTTAAAGTCCACGAGTTCCTTTAGTTATTATATATTATTCCTACCGTTTTAGTAAGTTTATTTTCCCGAAGCCCGAATCATGAAAAAAGGACGCCCTTAAGGACGTCCCTAGCCTTACAATTCCGCCTGCTCTTCGTCGTCATTCTCTATATAGCTGGAGATGACAGACCACAGCTCTTCCTTGCCCATACCTTCTTCGGATGAAAAGGGGATAAACAATCCCCCGGGAAGTATTCCGAGTTCCTGCTTGATTACTTTATAATGCTTTTCTCGTCGCGTTTTAGGGATCTTATCTGCCTTCGTGCCTACAACACATACGGGAAGCCCATTATGACGCAGCCAATCATACATCATGATATCATCCTTGGAGGGCGGATGGCGTAAATCTACCATTTGAAGCACCAGTTTGAGTGGCTCACGCTCCAGCAAATAAGACTCAATCATCTGCCCCCAAGCCTTGCGGGACGTTTTGGATACTTTGGCGTAACCGTAACCGGGAAAATCGACAAAATAGAGATCATCATTAATCCGGTAATAATTGAGTTGCTGGGTTTTACCTGGCGTAGAACTGGTACGCGCCAAATTTTTACGGTTAATCAACCGATTAATCAGTGAAGACTTTCCTACATTGGAGCGCCCCGCCAGAGCAATCTCTGGCAAAGCGTCCACAGGAAACTGATCGGGACCAACCGCACTTATTATAAATTCTGCTTTTGTTACTTTCATTGTGTCCTTAATTCCTCTCTAATGTACCCTTGCCTGCTCAACCAAAGCATGCTTTAGCACCTGATCCATATGGGCAACGGGGACAAATTCAACATCCTGCCGGATACTGTCGGGAATATCCTTCAAATCCCGTTCATTATCTTTGGGAAGCAGAATTTTTTTGTAGCCTGCCCGATGGGCAGCCAGCGACTTCTCTTTCAAACCACCAATCGGCAATACACGACCACGCAGAGTAATTTCGCCCGTCATAGCCACATCTTTGGATACATGACGGTTGGTCAAAGCTGAAATTAATGCGGTAGCAATAGTAATTCCTGCAGATGGGCCATCCTTCGGAATCGCACCCTCAGGAATATGAATGTGGATATCATTTTTCTCATAAAAGTCCAGTTCAATGCCCAGATCAACTGCTTTCGAACGAGTGTAGCTGAATGCCGCCTGTGCAGATTCCTTCATAACGTCTCCCAGTTTACCCGTAAGAATCAGTTTACCGCTACCAGGTACGACCGTCACTTCAATCATCAATGTTTCACCACCGACTTCTGTCCATGCCAAACCTGTAACCGTACCGATCTGATCCTCCAGTTCTGCAACACCGTAACGGAATTTAGCGATACCTAGATAATCCTTCAGATTATCCGGTGTGATTTGAATCGGGCCTTCGCCACCAGATACAACGGACTTCGCCGCCTTGCGGCACAGAGAAGCCATTTGCTGCTCAAGATTCCGTACACCAGATTCACGGGTATATTCGCGAATGACACGCAATAACGTATCCTCCCCTATAACCAGTTGTTCCTCGTCCAAGCCATGCTCTCTCTTCTGCTTGGGCAATAGGTACCGATTGGCAATTTCCAGCTTCTCCAGTTCGGTGTAGCCAGGAATATAGAGTGTCTCCATGCGGTCCATTAGCGGACGCGGGATGTTGTGTGCAGCATTGGCTGTCGTTACAAACATCACATTGGACAGATCAAACGGCAGCTCGACAAAATGGTCACTGAACGTATTGTTTTGTTCAGGATCAAGCACTTCAAGCAATGCCGCCGATGGATCCCCTCGAAAATCGGAAGCCATTTTATCAATCTCATCCAGCAAAAATACCGGATTAGACGTTCCTGCGGTCTTCATCCCTTGAATGATCCGCCCTGGCATCGCGCCAACATAAGTCCGGCGGTGACCACGGATTTCCGCTTCATCCCGCACACCTCCGAGAGAGATGCGGACAAATTCCCGACCCATGGATTTGGCAATCGAACGAGCCAACGAGGTCTTGCCGACCCCTGGCGGACCTACAAGACACAGAATCGGTCCCTTAATGGTCTTCACCAGCTTACGTACAGCCAAATACTCCAATACACGCTCCTTGGGTTTATCCAGTCCGTAGTGGTCGTTATTGAGTACCTCTTCAGCTTTGACGATATCCAGATCATCATCGGTAAACTTGTTCCATGGCAAGCTTAACAACCAATCAACATAATTACGGATGACGCCACCCTCGGCAGAGCTTGCTGGCATTTTTTCCAGACGGTCGATTTCCTTTTCAACCTTCTCCTTCACCGGAACAGGCAACTCCAGTTCACTTAGCTGGTTGCGTAGTTCTTCAACTTCTCCTGCGCGACCTTCCTTCTCACCAAGTTCCTTCTGAATTGCCTTCATTTGTTCACGCAGATAATACTCCTTCTGCGTCTTTTCCATCTGCTTCTTCACACGCTGGTTGATTTTACGTTCCAGCTCCAGTACTTCACGCTCATTGTTCAAAATATCCAGAAGCTTCTCCAGACGCTGAGTAACGTCGATCGTCTCCAGTATATCCTGCTTTTCCTTAATTTTGAGCGTCAGGTGACTTGTGATCACGTCTGCAAGCCGTCCTGGCTCCTCAATATCGGATACCGCAGCGAGAGTCTCCGGTGTTACCTTTTTGGACAAGTTGATATAATGCTCGAACTGAGTTAATACAGTGCGCATAAGCGCATCCGTCTCAGGCTGTACGTTTTCTGCCTCGTGCAGCTCCTTCGCCATTACCTCGTAATATTCTTCATTGTCCGTATATTGAATAATCTCGGCGCGTTCCAGCCCTTCCACCAATACTCGAATGGTTCCATTAGGAAGCTTGAGCATCTGACGTACCTTGGCTACCGTGCCGACTCGAAAGATGTCCTCTTGTGTGGGTTCTTCAATATTTACTTCTGATTGAGAACACAGGAGAATCAAATTGTCTTCAACCATCGCTTTTTCCAAAGCCTTGACCGATTTTTCCCGGCCCACATCGAGATGCAGAACCATGCTCGGGTAGACCAGAAGCCCTCTTAAAGGCAACAAAGGAAAACGACGACCTTTTGTCTTGGTGGGTCCCATCGCTTTCGCACCTCCAGTGATTCTCAGGTTCCGGATTTTACAATCCTCACGTTGCTATCTTTCATATTTTATCAAATGTTTTATGAAAAAACCAATGAAAGGGTGGTTTATCAGCAAGATCCTGTATCTGATATCGTCCCGTTATGCGTTCCATCAGCCTGTAACAAGGAAGATTGGGATGGGCGAAAAGTCTCAATTGGCGCATGTACAGGCAAATCCGACGTCATCTCTTCCCCAAACACATGTCGGAACACTTCTGTAACCGACTGTACGGGGATGACTTTTAGACCCTCAATGCTGTCAAAAAGAGCTTGCCAGTTATCCTGCGGAATGATCACTTTTTTGGCTCCCGCCTGAAAAGCGGCTTCAACTTTGGCTAATACACCACCAATCGGTTTGACACGACCATGGATGCTAACTTCGCCGGTCATAGCAATTTCATGATCCACCGGAATTCCCCGCATCGCGGAAGCAATAGCTGTTGCCATCGCAATTCCTGCGGACGGGCCATCTACCGGCGTACCCCCGGGGAAATTGATATGCAGGTCGTAATTCGACGGAGCCAATCCGAGCGTACGCAAAACGGTCAGAACATTTTCCACAGAACCTTTAGCCATGCTCTTACGGCGCAGTGTGCGGGACCCACCTCCGATTTCTTCCTCATCCACGACTCCTGTAATATTATAGTTTCCCTTTCCCTCAGGAACCGGAACCGCGGTAACTTCAATTTCCAGCAGCATTCCCATGTTCGGACCGTATACAGCTAAACCATTAACAAATCCGATTTGCGGCAAGCCCGGTATTTTTCGGTCAGGACGCGGCTGAATTTGACTGCTGCCCGCTACCCATTCCACGTCGGAAGCATTGAGACGTTCCCTTTTCTCGGTAAGTGCCAAACCAGCAGCAAGCTGGATCATATTGACCGCCTCCCGACCGTTCGTTGCGTAACGCTGTACAACTTCTACCGCCTCAGGACAAGGACCAAAGCCTAGCTTGTGGACAGCATCCTCAGCAATACGGGCAATCTCCTGTGGCTGCAAGGCACGGAAATAAATTTCCATGCACCGGGAGCGAATCGCAGGTGGCAACTCATGCGGCGAACGGGTCGTCGCACCTACCAAACGAAAATCCGCTGGCAAACCGTTTTGGAATATATCGTGGATATAAGCAGGAGTATGCGAATCTTCCGAGTTGTAATACGCACTTTCCAAAAATACCTTGCGATCCTCCAGCACTTTCAACAGTTTATTCATCTGCGTTGGATGCAGCTCACCAATCTCATCAATGAACAGCATACCCCCATGTGCCTTCGTTACAGCTCCAGGCTTAGGCTGCGGGATACCCGCCACCCCCATCGCTCCTGCCCCTTGATAGATTGGATCATGTACTGAACCTATCAGCGGGTCCGCAATACCGCGCTCGTCAAAGCGGGCCGTCGTGGCATCAATCTCCGTGAATTTGGCATCTCCCTTGAACGGGGATGACAGATTCTTCTTCGCCTCTTCCAACACCACGCGTGCAGCAGCCGTCTTCCCTACACCCGGCGGGCCATAAATAATGACATGCTGCGGATTCGCACTACATAACGCCGCCTTGAGCGCGCGCAATCCGTCCTTCTGACCCACGATATCCTGTAATGTGGCAGGACGTGTGCGTTCAGCCAATGGTTTGGTAAGTGAAATTGAACGCAATTTGCGTAGCTTATCTAATTCCTTCCGGGATTCTCGATCCACCGCACTACGGTTCGTTTTCTGGCTCCGCAGGAGGTTCCAGAAATACAGACCAATAACAATCCCGAAAAACATTTGCACCAATAACAAAATCATAGTCAAGTCCATCGTATTTCCTCCGTTTCTCATCTCAGCAATTTGAAAAATGCCGCTCTATGAAAAACAGTATTTCCTTTTCCGCGATAGCTAAACGGCGGTCTTTCAAAAGATCAGAGAGAAATACAAAAACACCGCGAAGAACAGTTCTGTAGCAGAGCTGCTCTCCACGGCGTATAAATGATGACAATAGATTATGACTATGCCTCTTTATAATAACTGCTTTTGCCTACACCTTCTCGGCGGTATGACGTTCTTCACGTCCAGGGATTTTCCCTGTTTCCTCATATGCCTTGACGATGATATCAATTTCTTTTTTCAATTCCTCGACCATATCAGCCTCAGGTACTTTGCGAATCATTTTTCCATAACGGAACAAAAGGCCTTCACCGCGCGCTCCGGCAATTCCGATATCAGCTTCCTTCGCTTCACCCGGGCCATTCACTGCACAACCCAGTACTGATACTTTAATCGGTACCTTGAGTTTTGCAATGTAGTCTTCTACCTCGTTAGCAATAGAGAACAGATCAATATCCAGACGTCCGCAAGTCGGACAAGAAATCAGTGTAGCTGCGTTTGTGATCAATCCAAACGTCTTGAGCAACTCACGTGCTACCTTCACTTCTTCCACCGGATCGGCGCTGAGCGAAATACGCATTGTGGAGCCGATGCCTGATGCCAGCAAAGCGCCCATACCTGCCGCGCTTTTAACCGTACCCGTAAAGAGCGTCCCAGCTTCGGTAATACCCAGATGGAGCGGATATTTAATAATTTCAGCTGCCTTCGTGTAAGCGGCAATCGCCATAGGAACATCAGACGCCTTCAATGACACGATAATGTCATGGAAATCAAGCTCTTCCAGTATCCCGATATGATACAGTGCGCTTTCTACCATCGCTTCTGGCGTAGGGTAGCCATACTTATCAAGTAAATGCTGTTCCAACGACCCGGCGTTCACACCAATCCGAATTGGAATCCCTTTTTCCTTACATGCCTTAACGACAGCTTCCACTTTTTCACGTCGTCCAATGTTACCTGGATTAATGCGAACCTTATCAATTCCATTTTCAATTGCCAGTAGAGCCAGCTTGTGATTAAAGTGAATATCTGCAACCAGCGGAATATGAATCCGTTTTTTAATTTCCTTAATGGCTGCGGCAGCTTCCTCATTGTTGACGGTAACCCGCACCAGTTGACATCCGGCTTCTTCCAAGCGAAGAATCTCGGCTACAGTTGCTTCCACATCTGCTGTTTTGGTTGTACACATGCTTTGGATGATGACTTCATTGCTGCCGCCAATCGTCAGATTCCCGACTTTAACGGGACGTGTGTCT
This sequence comes from Paenibacillus sp. FSL P2-0322, assembly GCF_037975315.1. Taxonomy (NCBI): domain Bacteria; kingdom Bacillati; phylum Bacillota; class Bacilli; order Caryophanales; family Paenibacillaceae; genus Paenibacillus; species Paenibacillus sp. FSL P2-0322. The sequence continues at coordinate 4,650,947 of NZ_CP150243.1, forward strand.
TGTCTTAAGAACATGTACTTTTCTCTCCCATTAACGCCAAACCTCCACCCCTTAAAACCTCATACAGGTTTAGTGAAGTGGAGATCCGGCTTCTCATGTTTTAGAGATCGCGAAGTATCAATCCTTAGGCGCTCTCTTCTTGTTTTTTATCCTTATCTGTACCACCGAGTTCCGGTGCGATTTTATCTTTTACAACCTGCTCATTGATGACGCAAGTAGTGATATCATCACGGGAAGGAACCTCATACATCACATCCAGCATAATGCCTTCAATGATCGCACGAAGACCACGGGCACCCGTGTTACGCTTGATGGCTTCACGGGCAATGGCTTCCAGAGCATCTTGCTTAAACTCCAAAGTAACATTATCCAGTTCAAGCATCTTCTGATACTGCTTGACTAACGCATTTTTCGGCTCAGACAAAATACGAACCAATGTGTTCTCATCAAGCGGCTCCAGCGTAGAAATAACCGGCAAACGTCCTACAAACTCCGGAATCAGACCGAATTTCAAAAGATCCTCAGGCAATACCATTGAAGTATATTCGCCTGGTTTCAGATCTTTTTGTTCGCTAGTAGCGTTAAAGCCGATGACCTTTTTACCGATACGGCGTTTAATCATTTGCTCCAAACCATCAAAGGCACCACCGCAAATGAACAGGATATTCGTGGTGTCAATTTGAATGAACTCTTGATGTGGATGCTTGCGACCGCCTTGCGGAGGTACAGAAGCAACCGTGCCTTCCAAAATTTTAAGCAACGCCTGCTGTACACCTTCACCCGATACGTCACGCGTAATGGACGGGTTTTCGGATTTGCGGGCTACTTTATCAATTTCGTCAATGTAGATAATGCCGCGTTCGGCTTTTTCCACATCATAATCGGCAGCTTGAATCAGTTTCAGCAAAATATTTTCAACGTCTTCACCCACATAACCTGCTTCCGTAAGGGAAGTGGCATCTGCGATAGCAAAAGGAACGTTCAAAATTTTAGCCATGGTTTGCGCAAGCAACGTTTTACCCGAACCTGTAGGTCCAAGCATCAAAATGTTACTTTTTTGCAGTTCCACATCATCAATTTTGTTTTGAGTATTAATACGTTTGTAGTGATTATATACCGCTACAGACAACGATTTTTTCGCTTGATCCTGACCAATGACATATTGGTCCAGAATGTCACGGATTTGCATTGGTTTCGGAATGTCTTTCAGATCTACTTCTTCTTCATGACCCAATTCCTCTTCTACAATCTCCGTGCATAACTCAATGCATTCGTCACATATATATACGCCCGGTCCAGCAACAAGCTTGCGAACCTGATCCTGAGATTTACCGCAGAAAGAACATTTCAATTGTCCTTTTTCATCATTAAATTTAAACATAGAGCCACCCCTTTACAGATTAATCGGTTTAGACAGCACCTGGTCAATGATACCGTATGCTTTTGCCTCTTCCGCTTCCATGAAGAAATCCCGGTCAGTATCACGTTCGATTTTTTCGAGGGGCTGACCCGTACGCTCTACATAGATTTGATTCAGCTTAGCACGTGTTTTGATAATCCAGTCCGCATGAATCAGCATATCGGAGGCTTGCCCCTGAATGCCACCGAGCGGCTGATGGATCATGACTTCACTGTTGGTAAGTGCGTATCTCTTGCCTGGTGCACCCGCTGTTAGCAGCAACGAACCCATACTTGCAGCCATGCCTACACAGATCGTCGATACGTCCGGCTTAATGAATTGCATTGTATCATATATACCCATGCCCGCAGTTACAGAACCGCCTGGCGAGTTAATGTACAAATTAATATCCTTCTCTGGATCTTCCGCAGAAAGGAACAATAGCTGTGCAATGACGAGATTGGCGACATCGTCATCAATCGGGCCACTTAGGAAAATAATACGATCCTTAAGCAACCGCGAGTAAATATCGTAAGATCGTTCTCCTCGATTCGTTTGTTCCACAACCATAGGGACGAGACTCATCACGACCAACCTCTTTTCTTTATTAAAATGAACACCTGTATTCATCCGCTTCCTTATGTCCCATTAAAACGGAAGCAGCAAGCATGAAACGTGAACACCTTACAAAATATTTTAACATGTTCAGAGTCTCGTGTCATATTTGCATGCGCTCATATATGCAGTGCGGGCTGTTTAAAGTACACTCTGCCGAGACCTTCTCATATTTAACCATGTTTCGTATGTATGTGCAAATATACGGTAGTGACTTATGTAAAACAAGAAAACACGACTCACAGCACTTTCCATAAACGACTAAAATTTGGGTTACCAAAGGTAAAAATAAGGCACGTAACTTTCACTACGTGCCTTATCCCTATCTAATTGCTACGTTGCAGCTTGTTACAGCATACTCCGTATATTTATCGTCTGAATTATTCAGCAGCTTCAACTGGCGCTTCTACTTCTTTGCTGTTTTCCACCAACAAAGCAATTGTTTTGCGCAGTGAAATTTCTTCTTTCAGGTTAGCGAACGAGCCGTTACCTTCCAGAATGCTGCGGATTTCCTCAACTGAACGTTTGTAAGCTTCAGCCATGTTTTTCAGTTCTTCATCAATTTCCGCTTCGGAAACTTCGATGTTTTCTGCTTTAGCCACTTGCTCCAGCACGAGGTTGTTACGTACGCGCTTCTCAGCATCAGCTTTCATTTGCTCTTCCAGGTCTTCCTTGCTTTGACCAGAGAATCCGAGGAACATTTCAAGGTTCATACCTTGGCTACGCAAACGGTTGTCGAAATCGCGAACCATGTTTTGCACTTCGCTCTTCACCATTGCTTCAGGAATGTCGATTGTTGCATTCTCAGCAACTTTCTCCACTACAGCACCCTCACGGGCTGCTTTAGCTTCGTTTTCCTTACGATCCAACAATTGCTTTTTCAAGTCTTCCTTGAATTCAGCCAGTGTGTCAAATTCGCTTACATCTTTAGCAAATTCATCGTCCAGTTCAGGAAGAACTTTGCGTTTCAGTTCGTGAACTTTCACTTTGAATACCGCTTGTTTGCCAGCGAGGTCAGCAGAATGGTAGTTCTCAGGGAACGTTACTTCAACGTCCTTGGAATCGCCAGTGTGCAAACCAACCACTTGCTCTTCAAAACCAGGGATAAATGTGTTAGAGCCCAGTTCCAAAGAATACTTCTCAGCTTGTCCGCCTTCGAACGGCACACCGTCCACGGAACCGTCGAAGTCAATAATAGCTGTATCACCGGATTGAGCAGCATCTTCATCAACGACAACCAATTCAGCATGACGTTGTTGCAGGCGCTCCAGTTCTTGAGCCAATTCTTCGTCGCTTACTTCGAGTTTGCTTACAGGCACTTCTACGCCTTTGTAATCGCCCAAAGTCACTTCAGGTTTAACAGTAACTTTCGCTTTGAACTTGAAAGATTCGCCTTTAGCAAATTGATCAATTTCAACGTCAGGGCTGTCAACCGGGAAGATGTCCGTTTGCTCTACAGCTTGGCTGTAAGCTTCTGGCAACAGGATGTCAATTGCATCCTGGTACAGACTTTCAATACCATAGCGTTTTTCAAAGATAGGACGTGGTACTTTACCTTTACGGAATCCTGGTACACTTACTTGTTTTGCCACTTTATTAAAAGCTTTGTCGAGTGCAGCGGCTACACGATCCGCGTCAACCTCAACTTCAAGAACCCCAAGGTTCTTCTCTATTTTCTCCCAAGTTGCTTTCATTTTATGCTTTCCCCTCCAACAAAATCTTCACTTAGTTTTCATTACAATCAACGCACACAAAATAACCACTATAGTATATCTAACATTACTGTCTTTTTCAAGAGCAGCCCTTTGAATGCTTCACAGGTAAACGTTTCCGGTCATTAAGGAGTGTTCATTCCCGCCGCTACGAATAGTCGCATCGAGCGATACGCCTGCTCAAAACGGAAACGCAACGCATCTGTAATGCCATATATAGCACGGGTTTCTTCCTCATTATTATTTCCGTTCAAACTTTCCGAAACTGTCTGGTGGAGTGCTGCAGCCCAAATATCCGGCATTCCGTCCTCTTCCACCAACATTGATCTATAATCTTTCGTACCGTATACTGCCATCACAAACTGTGACCACAGCTCCTGTGCAAAATAGAATAGTGTAGGCTCGTGCACCTCAGTCTGATCGGCCACCCGTTCCAAAATACGCATAATCGACTCTGGAAAATCACCTGGCTGTAACGGAACCGTTTCAATGTCGATTTCCGCTTGTTCATCACCCCGTCTGATTTCTATCGTCCCTTCCGTTCCGCGTCGTCGCATTGTCTGTAGAACACGGAATTGAAGTAAAGGATGGATTTCCCGTTCCGTAATCCAGCGAAGCAAGGCATCGTCGATTTCTGGGAGTTCCAGATAGGACAACTGCTCCAATGCTAAAATCGTCTGTTCGGATAAGGGTTCATCCATAGCCATCCGCAACAGCTTGTTGCCGTAGCCTGCATCCTGCTCCTGCTTAAAGCGTGCATGACGGCGAGCTAACTCTACTTCACTGACTTCTTCTTCCACAGCGTCCGTTACCGCCCCACTGTCAGCGTACTGTGGAAATGCAGCTTCCAGCCATTGTAATAGAGCGTTCCATTCATCGTACTGCTTCTGCTCCTGTCCCTGACACTGCATTAAAAAACGCAGCATCGCCATCGCCTCTCCGTAACGTTCGTTTTCAAGCATCACAGTAAGTTGAATTTGATAATAGTCCAGTGTCTTCGGAAACAATACAATATTATTTTCTTTTGTCGTCACCTTGGAGTCCTTTATTCAAGGCACCCCCTCTCCTTCGCAAGCTCAAGTATTTGTAGATTATATGAGAAACAGTAGCCGAAGTCCAACCACTCGTCTTACACATATTCACCTGTATTCTAACATACCCTTTTATAAGGCAAAAAAAACTACGTCTACTCAGAATTTATGCTGTATAAAGCTTAAATAAGCGATATATGCAAAATAAGACTTGAATTTCTTTTATCCATATGATATATTAATATTCGCTTGAATTTTATGTCCCAGTAGCTCAGCTGGATAGAGCAACGGCCTTCTAAGCCGTCGGTCGGGGGTTCGAATCCCTCCTGGGACGTCATAACAAGAAGCTTCCATAATGGAGGCTTTTTTTTGTTCTCATGAGATAAACCACGGGGGAACGTCGGGCCATCGGCATCGTTAGCCTATACTTCGCAGTCGACCATAGGAGAGTTCTCTCCTGATATATTACACAAAAAAAAGCTTCCGCAAGGGAGCTTTTTTTCATTATAAATAATGTAGAAAGAGTAGTCTGCCCAACGCTACTTTAGGCGCTAGTTTCAAGTCTCTACTCTTTCAAAAAAACGCAGAAATTGCTATCATCTATCATGTTGCACCATTTTTAAGTAAAGGAGGTAGACTGACTCCCTTGACTACGAATAACCTCCAAAAGTCGCGGGAAATTCATCGTTTTCTTGCCACTTTGCTTTCTATATTAGGTACTGGATTGGGTATGTTTTATCTCGCCATTCCTTCCTATATGATTGGAGGAGCGGCTCTTATCATCACACAGGGAATTCTGATCTATTTTACAATGTTTTCACTCGGATACCTGCTTATTATCTCGGGACCGTTGGCCATTTTTTTTCACATTTTAGGCATTGTTTTTACAGTACGATCTTTTCAAATTCCACACCATGCGGAGAGAGCACCGACAGGTGTATCCTTGCCATCCAAATGGCGCGCTTTACTCAGTCTCGCTTTGGGAGCTACACTTCTACTTCTTGCAGTCACAATGAAATACGTAGATATTATCGAGCCTTTTACACAAACAGGTGAAAATAAACGCAACGGAGCCGCAGAATCAGAGCAATATCTGGAGCAGAAATACGGAGAGGACTTTCAAATTCAAAATATTAGCTATCATAGTATTCCCTTCACTGAATATACCATGGAGGCGATCTCTAATCGTCATCCTTCCGTCCTCTTTAACATGACCAAGCGTCCTTATGATGATGTCCCATTTAGAGAAAATTATCTTAACGCCCTTTGGGAGAGGTAACACGGATAAAATGATCAAAGAATACGACGATTTTAAACTGAATCCCAAAGCGTTCGGCGATCAGTATATTCGTATAATTGTATTCGAGGATCTAACTGACTCAGGATTGCCCTTGGAAAAAGAACGAGTATTACAAACCGCGAAAGTTCTCGAGACAGTGTTGGCCGGAAATAAAGCCTCATTAGATATCGAATACTTCCCTTCGACTATGAATACCAAACGAAACCTTAAGGCAATAGAAATAAACGATTATATGTTTGGTCAGGACCATTTTGATGAAAAGACCTATGAAGTCCAGATAGAAGACATTTATAAACTTATGTCAACAAAGGATATACAAATCACATCGCTTGACCGCGTGAATTAGCAAGGAGATTAATCAAATGAAATTAATATCTTGGAATGTAAATGGCTTAAGAGCCTGTGTGACCAAAGGGTTTTATACTTATCTAAAAGAAACAAATGCCGATATTTTTTGCGTACAGGAAACGAAGCTTCAAGAAGGTCAAATCCTCATGGAGAACATGGAGGAATATACACAATACTGGAATTATGCTGAGAAAAAAGGATATTCCGGCACGGCTATTTTCACCAAAATCAAGCCGCTCTCTGTGCATTATGGACTTGAAGAAAATGAAGAACCGGAGGGCCGAACCATTACTCTGGAATTCGAAAAATTTTATCTCGTCAATGTGTACACACCAAATACCAAACGGGACTTATCCCGACTGCCCTACAGACTGGAATGGGAAGACCGTTTTCGCAGCTACCTGCAACAACTGGATGCTTTGAAGCCTGTCATCGTTTGTGGAGACTTGAACGTAGCTCATCAGGAGATCGACCTCAAAAATGCCAAAGCTAACTACGGAAATGCCGGATTTACGCCTGAGGAACGGGAACGCATGTCACAGCTACTAGACGCCGGATTTATAGATACCTTTAGATACTTTTATCCTGACCGGACGGATGTTTATTCCTGGTGGTCCTACATGCCAAAGGTGAGAGAAAGGAATATCGGCTGGCGGATTGATTACTTCCTCGTCTCGGAGAGACTTCGTCCGCTATTGATGGATGCGAGCATTGATTGTCATATTACAGGCAGTGACCACTGCCCTGTGATATTGGAATTGCAAGATATTTCAGCATAGGCCCCCCCTGCCTGGCACAAGGATTTATGAAGTCTTAAAAAGCCGTCATGCTCTGTTATTACAGCATGACGGCTTTAATTAATGGAGCTATTTCCCCAAATATACCTCGATACGGGAAATCAACCGCTCTCTCACATCTTGCGCCTCTTTTTGATCTAATACAGCCTGGCTTATCGTCTTCTTTTCGCCACTGGCGTAATGCAGTACATACTGGGTCACTATGCATTCCGGTGCATAAGTATCCTTGCGATCCTTATTTAAATAAGTCACCTGGCAGCTTCCGAGAAAACAGAAAGATAGCTCACCTGTAGCTGTGAACAGCCAGCCTGGCAGCTTGGGCTCCAGTCTCAAGGATAGGCCCCTATGATCATAGCCAAACGGTTGCCCGCCGGTCATCATCCATATCCACATATGAATAAATTCTGCCGTAGATCCGCTCAGCCTCGCAATATATCCCGTTCCATGCAAACTTGCATCAGGATTAGCAATACTAGCAATAAAGGAGCTGTTCTCCAGCGTGCTTCTTCCGTAGACCTCTGGGTCCATAAAAGGCGGTAACGCTTTTTTAATGTCTGAAAAAAATTCAGTGTATAGACCCGCCCTTAAGCATTCAAGTAAATATTTATATTCCATATGCATAAATATAGATTCATTTTCCAGCCAACCCGGTGTAAAAGCTCTGGAACGACCGAGTTCGAATGGCTGCCCCGCCAGACTTTCATTCACCTTATACATGCCCAGCTTCCCGTCGTAAAGTCCACTCTGCCTGATTTGCCGATACAGCTTCTGCCCATTTACAATGTCACCAACCACTTTCATAGCCCGGGTCGGTCCCTCCAGAAAATATGGTGTATCCTTACGTTCGAAGGAATGTATGTTTACGAGCTTGTCTTCGCAGTCATCCTCCTGTACCTCGAATTCTCTGGCTTCATAATAAAAGAAGGTTGGGTATATCCCCTCACCGATAAGCAGAGCCTTATCCATCCCCTGTTGGAGCTTACGTTCAGCCTGGCGCAAAAACACCAGCACATCATCAAACGCTAGTGGTGTTTCTACCCCTTCAAATCCAAAACGAACTGTTTCTCGATACGCTTCTCTAGCATCCGAAATTCGTGACCAGAAGCTGTAATCCTTGCTTTCATTCCTGTAATCAGCCTCATCAGAAGCGTGGTAGTATTCCTCCATTGTGAGCCTCAGCTGTTGGATTAACTTAGCAACTTCTCGCGGCAACCGTAGCACAGAATCGCCCGAAAGCTTCACCTGTGCATTTATTAAAAATCTTACGAGTCGCTGTAATTCACACAGTTCACTGAATCCAGAAGCAAACAGCCCCGGAAGTCCGTTCATGGAATCATTCCATCCCGGCTTGCCCGCCTCCATCTCAATTCCCAAGCCCTCCGGGTCCAGCGTGGACAGCTTGATGGCTGCCAATGACAGCAGCTTTTCATATAAATTGGACTTATAAATCTCTCCGCTTCCATGTTCGGTTCGAACCCAATGAACATCGCGATCCCGGGCGTGCAGCTGAGCTTCTTTCTCCTTGCTCTCTACGACCGCCCCGTACTGACGGATACGTCCGTCCTTCATCTGCACGTATTTGTTTCGACGTGGCTGTACCCATGCAGGACTGTCGTAATACATGTACTCTCGGGTCGCGAGCAAGAGTTCCTCTTGTTTGTCTGGATAGATACTTAGATAACTTTCGATGAGATCCATGTTATAAGTCCAATGGTCGATCCAGAAACCTTCACCAAAATCAGCCTCATAGCATTGTTCGGAATGCTTGAGAGCTTCGGTTACAAACGTCTCAACCGTTTGCTTTAGCGCGATGTTGTCATGAATGATATGTTGAATCAGCTCACCCGGGGTGAACGACGATTGGAAAAAAGCACGCAAAGACGAATGATCTGCCACCTCCACCTGTCCTAGCAACGGTTCCAGCTCTCGTATTTGAAAGCTACACCCCTTTACAACAAGCGGATTATAGCCGTCTGGCTGAATCAGGCTCATAAACAAACGGATATTGAAATCTCCTACGCCGGGGTTAAACCACACATCATTTCTCCGGTTCTGGTTTGCATCGCGAAAATTACCATTTCCTTGAGAATAATATCCCGCCTGGAGCTTAAAGAAATTATAGTCCCGTTCCAGATCCCCATGCTTGCGCGAAAATACATGATATACAAATGGTTGCTCGGTGCCGTTGTCTAGCAGCAATGGATAACCACCGCGTAACAGGTTATCCAGATAGTTCTGACGGCAGTATTCGTCAAATAACGGAATGGATGTCCGTGTTGCCATTTCATCCGTCAACTCTTCGATCAACGTTTTGGCTTCCTCCGCCTTCCGCTCAATATAAGACATGGTTGCAATTTCCGTAATCCGTTCATTGATAGAGTGAATATCATTCACATGCCCGATGATCGTACAGTGATTGACGGCAGTACCTGCCGCTAGTCGTGCTGTGTAGCCGCTAAACCCACAAGGCACTTTATTCGTCGTCACAGGCTGCTGTGAAACCAAGTCTTCGACGCGTGAATGGATAAAGCGATCCGGGAAGGTCAGTGCCGTATTTTCACCAAAGATTACGGACGGATCGACAATTGGACTCAATAGTCTGGTCTTGCCCTCCTCCTCCACAAAGCTGTACATAAAATGTCCCGCTTCAATTTGATGAATCTCACTTGTATCCGCTGTACTTCCACGTACCTTATAGTAAGGAATGCTATTGTTGAGATTATACACATCCATCCAGCTTTTCAGTGTATGTCCAAGCTCCTTGTATGCCGCATTATCAATACCGAAGGGCAGCACGGCAGGCATGCCGTCCAGCACCTCCAGTTCAAGCTCTTGAGCGGAATGATTGACAATCTCCACCTTGCGCACCAAAGCAGCGTAACTTTCATGAGGAAGCGTGAAATATTGCACACGTACCTCAAGCCCTGTGTCTGGATTAGAGCTGTGTATTTCGAGCATGTGGCGGGATATCAGCATTTTTTGCTGTTCACGCTCCACAGGATGCACAGCCGAAAATGGCTCCACATAGCTCCACTCCCCCTGCATCTTCACCTTTAAAAACGTTCGAAAGCCATGTATCGGCACAAGACTATAGCTGCGGTTGGCCGGAAAAAACTCCATGATTGCTCCATTCTTATCCTCTACACCAAAGCTTGCGATTCCTTGCCCACGATTAACATAATACGCCCACAGAGGAATCCCCTGAACCCCAGCAATACCGGGTAGAAAACTGGAAAAGGGCTTGGCCTGCGCATAATTCTCAATCACAAAACGTCCTTGATTGTCAAAATAATACTGCTGCATCGTATCCCCCTTTTCTATTTAAAACCCGTTATTCGCCATCACTTGTTTGAACCACAGCGCACTTTGTTTGGGAGTCCGTTCCTGTGTGTCGTAATTGATGTGTATAATACCGAAACGTTTGCTGTATCCCCAGGCCCATTCAAAGTTATCGAGGAATGACCAGACAAAATAGCCCTTAAGCTGACCTCCCTCCCCAATAAAGCGATGGCATGCCTTTAAATGTTCCTCAATGTAATGCTGACGCCCAATGTCCTCAATCTTTCCATTCACCAGTTCGTCCTTCATCGCTGCTCCGTTTTCCGTAATCAGGATGGGTAACCCCTTGGTAAAATCCTTCTCAATCCGCGTTAGCAGCTTATAAAAGGATTCGGGGTGAATCTCCCATCCCATATCCGTTACCGGTTCCTCTATGGAAACCTGCTCGACCTGAAGCAACGAAGCGTCTGTAGTCGCTCGAATGATGCTGCGGGCGTAGTAGTTGATGCCCAAAAAATCCCCTGGCTGCTGAATCAGCTCCATATCACCAGGCTGTACAAAATCCAATCCGTTCAAGTGCGCCCCGTACCATTCCACCATATCCTCAGGGTATTTCCCGTTAAACAATGGCTCGGCAAACCAACGATTAATAAAGCCATCCCGCCGGACAGCAGCGGCTACATCTTCAGGGTGTTCAGAGGCTGCATCGACATGCTCCATGTTCAGCGTAATACCGATGTTGCCCGCCAGGCCCTTTTCCTTGTGTAAATTCATGGCTATCCCGTGACACATCAGAATATGATGAGCGGCAGTAAAGGCTTCCCTCCAGTTCTCGTGGCCGGGGGCATGCTCGCCTGTGCCATAGCCCAAAATAGAGGCGCAGTAGGGCTCATTTATCGTATTCCACCAGCTTATACGCTGTCCAAATCGATCCATGATTACAGAGGCATACGTTTTATAATGTTGGATAATCTCTCGCTTCGTCCAACCGCCCTCGTCCTCAATCCACTGCGGTATATCCCAATGATACAGCGTCAGCATTGGAATTAGCCCGGCCGACTCAATCTCATCCAGCAGACGCTCATAGAAAAGTAGCCCCTGCTCGTTAACCACGCCGGGTGCGGGAATAATGCGCGGCCAGGCCACGGAAAAACGGTAATGTAAAAAGCCAAGTTGCTTCATTAATTGCACGTCTTCCTTAAAGCGGTGAAAATGGTCACAAGCCACATCTCCGCAGTCCCCTCCTATCACCTTCCCGGGTGCTCGACAGAAAGTATCCCAAATAGAAGGCGTTCTCCCTTCCTCATCCACGCCACCTTCAATTTGATAAGAAGAGGTCGAAGTTCCCCACATAAACGTGGTGGGGAATGTATAGGTATTCTCACTCATACTCGGTATCATCCTTTCAGGAATCAAGACTTCACAGCTCCGGCCATTGCACCGCCGACAATAAAGCGCTGGAGGAAAATATACAAAATCACGAGCGGTAGTGTAACAATCAGAATGCCGCAAGCGAGCAGCGGCCAGTTGTTCATGTATTGTCCGTAGAAGGAGAACAATCCCTTGGTCACTGGCTGATAAGCAGGATCAGACAAATAAATAGTAGGACCTATAATGTCATTCCACGCCCCAATAGCTGTCAAAATAATGCCTGTCGCCAACACTGGCTTCATCAGCGGGACAAGAATCGTAAACAAATATCGTGAATATCCGCACCCGTCCATTGCAGCCGCTTCATCCAGCTCTCGGGAGACAGACTTGATATACCCTACAAACATCAGGAAGGCGATGCCGGTACCTGTTGTTTTCAGTAAGATAAAACCAAGCTGTGTATTGTAAAGTCCCAGACTATTAATAAGAGCAAATTGCGGAATCAGAGGATTCGGGAGATACATGGATATCAGAAAAAACACATAAAAGAAGGTGCTGAACTTAACATATCCCCGCGCCAGCGGAAAAGCCGCAAACACGGATATAATCAGCGTTAATAACGTAGATACGCCTGTATACAAAATGCTGTTCCACATGTATTGAGAGAAATTCCCTTTTTCCCAAGCATCCATAAAATTCTCCAAGCGCAGACTTTTGGCTAGAGCTACAGGGTCCATCAGATACTCACTTTGAGACTTCATCGATACATTAAAAAGGTAGAAAAGCGGGAATACATACAACGAAAGCATGAGCAGTACGATGATGTAGCTCAGTATTTTGGCTCCTTTGGTACTGCTCATTACATTTCCACCTCTCTTCTACGTAAGTAATACAGGGCAATCATCGATACCGTAAACACGAACACGAACTGGATCATAGCAACTGCGGAAGCAAGGCCGTAATCTGATGTCCCAGAGCCAAAGGCTGTGGCATATACATCAAACGCAAGTGTCGTCGTGTTGAATTTACCACCTGTCAGCACATAAATAATGTCAAAGGTCTGCAATGCGCCGATAATGGACAGCAGCATATTGACGGTAAAGGACGGTGCAATCATCGGAAAGGTAATATTTTTGAACGCTTTCCATCCAGAGGCACCGTCCATATACCCTGCTTCATATAAGTCACTGGGGATAGATTGGAGTCCGGCTAAGAAAATAGTCATCGAGTAACCCATGTACATCCAAATTTGCACAAAAATAATCAACTCAAATGCAATATCGTAATCCCCGAAGAAGTTGGAGCTGGTTCCAAAAAAGTTCATCAAGGCTTGCGCAGGGCCCCCAAGCGGATTGGCAAGCAGCTGCCAGATCAGGCCGGATACCGTTACCCCGAGCACAACGGGTAGGAAAAATACAGAGCGATATAACACATCCCCTTTGAGCTTCTTATTAATAAGGATGGCCATGAACAGCCCCACTGCATTTTGAATCACAACCACCGCTACGGCAAAGTATAGGGAACGGCCAATGGAAGCGATGCGATCTCCAGAATCGGAGGAGGTGAAAAAGGTCGTGTAATTCTCGAATCCGATAAAATGCCACGTCTGCCCCGGAACCCCGGTAGCATCTGTAAAGGAAAAAAGCACGGTTACCATAGAGGGTCCAAAACCAAGAAGCAAATAGAGCAGCACCGGAATACTCAGCAAAAGATAGGGCATTATCCGGGCCGCACCCTTTCCGAAGGGATACATGGGTCTCACACCTTTTTACATTATTATGGGAGCTTTGCAGTTGCCCATTTGTTTTCCTGTAAAATCTATAGATTTATTTAGGGGCTGCCGCATCCCAGTCTGCCTGAGATTTCTGGGCAAGCTCCAAAGGCGTCTTTAACGGACCGGCAGGCGCCAAAAATTCTGCATGTACGCTGGCTTCCTTAATGTACTGTCCAACATTCTTACGATTGATAAACAGCTGATCCCAAGAGAGCTTGAAGTTTTCCAGTGAAGGCTGGATTTCATTAACAAAGTCGCTGCTTATCTTCACATCAGACTGTGTTGGCAAAAATCCAGCAGCGTTCACGAAATCGGTATAGTTCTGCTTCTCGGAGAGCATTTCAAGCCATTTGATCGCATAATCCTTGTTTGGCGATTTTTCTAATACCATCCAGGTCATATCGTACTTGCCTGCAAGGTTTTTATTTTTGGCTGGATCGTTACTGCCCGGAATCGGGAAATAACCAAATTTCAGCTCTGGATTGGCTGTCTGGATCGTAGTTGCATCCCACGTACCATCCGCAATCATAGCTACACGCCCTGAAGCAAACAAGCTTGGCAAGGTTCCATAGTCAATCCCCATAAATCCACCAATGGCGTTGTTCATTAAAACTTGTGATTTTTCCAAAACTTCGAGCTGGGCGGGGTCTGTCAGCTTCGTCTTACCTGTCCACAGCCCTTTGATATATTCCAGCTGATCATCATGGATAGAGGCTTGAAGCCCTTGGACAGCAAGGTTAATAGGCCATACATCCTTACCGCCAAAACCAAGCGGTTCTACGCCATTATCCTTGAGCACCTTCATCACATTCACCAGTTCGTCCCATGTCGTTGGCACAGTAAGATTATATTTTTCAAAAATCTCTTTGTTGTAAAACAGACCTGTCAGGGCCACCTTTCCCATGTTTACACCGTATACTTTGTCGTTGTAGGTCATGGCATTTTTGACATCTGTAGGATTATAGTTTTTGATAAAAGCTTGATCCGACAGATCTGCAATGAGTCCTCCCTCAATCCACTGCTTCCACATCGGATCAGCTGCTCCCTTAGACCATTCCTGCGGTGCGCCTACGAAGCTGAATTTCAAAGGAATAATGTCTGCATCACCGGTTGAACCAGCATTCATACGCGTTTGCATCAGTTGATCATAAGTTGAATCAGCAGGAACCGTCGTATACTCCACCTGAACATCGGGATACTTCTCTTCAAACTTTTTATTAAATTCCTTTATATAGTTATTAATATTTTCTTGCTGCCAATGAATAATCTTTAACGTGACCTTTTTATTCCCGTTCTGTCCAGCTTCACCACCTTTGCCGCAAGCAGCCAATACCACTATTAAAGCGGTTACAATAAGTAAAGAAAAACACTTTTTCAGCATTGCAAAATTCCCCCTGTACTCTTAGAATGAATGCATTTACTTTTACGAAAGCGGTTTAGTTAATTACAGCTACTATTATGTATCGGATAGCCTGTATTTGTAAATAGAGATTTGTAAATTATCGAAAAAAACACAAATTATCGTTATTACTCTTTAAAATATTAGGCAACATCCTTTATTCGCACTGTTGACTCACTTCTATGAGGTAGCATAGAATACGAGTAATCATTAAGTTTGAAAAGCAAAGTCAATTTAACTAAATCAGTTTAGTTACGGAGGATTCCATGAATATAAAAACAATAGCTAGCATGGCAGGCGTTTCAGTGGCAACGGTTTCGAAAATCATTAACAATTATACGGACATCAGTGAGGAAACCCGGCAGCGGGTACTTAAAATCATGGAGGAAACAGGCTATAGACCCTCCTCCTCGGCTAAAACGCTTGCTACCAAAAAATCTAATCTGGTAGGCGTTATATTTGCCGGCAAGCTGAATGTTGATTTTAGTCATCCTTTTTTTGTAGATATCATAAATGTCTTCAAAAAACAGATTGGCTTGCTCGGTTACGATCTGCTGTTTTTTTCAAATGAGAAATTTCTGGATAATGGAGAGGACTATTTGGCTCGCTCGAAATATTTTTCAGTGGACGGGTGCATTATTATTGCTGGAGATGAGGTGGAGAAGAGTGTTTTTGATCTCGACGCCAGCCCTATCCCCTGCATCGGTGTCGATATTGAGCTAACCGGAGCTAGTTCCTGCTATATCATGTCCGACAATCAGAAGATTTCAATGAAGGTTGTTGAGCACTTTTACATGAATGGATACCGCGAAATGGGTTTTATAGGCATTGAACGCCCCTCCTTGGTTATTAAAGAGAGAGAGGAGGCTTTTATCGCTTCACTAAAACGGTTTAGTCTTGACGTCAGACCTGAATGGATCGTGTATGGTAAGGACTACGCGGCAGAAGATGGATACCAGATCGCGAAGGCGTGGATACAGCAAGGAAATTTACCAAAAGCTATTTTTGCGGCTACCGACTTACTTGCTTTTGGTGCCATACGTGCTTTCAAGGAAAGCGGCTTGAGGGTACCCGAGGATATTGCTGTAGTGGGATGTGATGATATAGAAGCCTGTCGTTATACCGAACCTCCACTGACGACGGTAAAACAAGACAAGCAAAAAATAGGCCGTCTAGCCGCTATGGTGCTGTTTGACCTGATGAATAAACAAATGGACACGAAATGTATTAAAGTAGAGCCGGAACTAGTCATTCGTAGCTCCTGCGGAGCCCGGCAACATTGGAACCATACGAAGGTCAAGAGTTAGCATATGCCTTAAAAAAGATGACTTCTGATAAATTCAGAAGTCATCTTTTTGCAGTTTAATATTCAGAGACCCATCGCTTAATCTATTACTTGTAGGCCATCGTCGCATTCACAGCCTTTTTCCAGCCTTCATACAAGCTTTCACGTGTTGATTCATCCATATCCGGGGCAAAAGAGGTTTCCACCCTCACCCGCTTGCGAAGTTCATCCGTGCTCTTCCAATATCCAATAGCCAAACCTGCCAGACATGCAGCCCCCAGTGCCGTCGTCTCATGGATAACTGGCCGCTCCACTGTTGCATCCAAAATATCGCTCTGGAATTGCATCAGAAAATTGTTCAATACAGCTCCTCCATCCACCCGCAGCGTCTTCACTGCAATACCTGAATCAATCTCCATGGCTGTAAGCACATCCTTGGTCTGATAAGCAAGTGACTCCAATGTGGCGCGGATAAAATGCTCCTTCGTGGTCCCGCGTGTCAGGCCGAACATCGCTCCGCGCACCTCGCTATCCCAGTAGGGGCTGCCCAGTCCGACAAAAGCGGGTACAAGATACACTCCTTCTGTAGACGAAACACGGGCGGCATAAGGCTCACTGTCCTTCGCTTCACGGAACATACGCAGCCCGTCTCGCAGCCACTGGATCGCCGACCCCGCTACAAACACACTCCCCTCGAGTGCATATTGTACTTTGCCTTCCTCCAGTCCCCAAGCGATGGTCGTAATCAGGCCGTGCTTGGATTCCACTGGTTGATCCCCCGTATTCATCAGCATGAAGCAGCCTGTGCCGTAAGTATTTTTGATCATCCCTTTTTCGTAACATGCCTGACCAAACAAGGCTGCCTGCTGGTCACCTGCTGCACCGGCGATTGGTACATTCTGACCAAAGAAATGATAATCCACGGTGTGCGCATATACCTCGGAAGAAGGTCTCACCTCAGGTAGCATGATTTTCGGAACACCCAGAATGTCCAGCAGCTCTTCGTCCCACTTTAGTTCATAAATGTTGTACATCAGCGTCCTGGCTGCATTGGAGTAGTCTGTTACATGTGCCGTTCCGCCGGATAATTTCCAGATCAGCCACGAGTCAATCGTACCGAATAATAGGTCACCTCGTTCTGCCTTTTCCCGAGCGCCCTCCACATGGTCCAGTATCCACTTTACTTTAGTGCCTGAAAAATACGGGTCGATCAACAGGCCTGTTTTGCTGTGAAACAGCTCCTCGTGCCCTTGCCGCTTCAATTCTTCACAGATGTCCGAGGTTTGGCGTGATTGCCATACGAGTACGTTATACACGGGCACTCCTGTATTTTTGTCCCACACAGCCACCGATTCTCGCTGATTGGTAATGCCAATGGCAGCCACTTGATTTGCTTTTACACCGGATTCGGAAAGACAGGAGGCAATGACTCCGAGAATAGAGCTCCAGATTTCATTCGCATTCTGCTCCACCCAGCCGGGATGAGGAAAATATTGTGGAAATTCTCGCTGAGCCGAGTACACTACATCTCCTTCGCTATTGAACAAAATCGCTCTTGAGCTTGTCGTTCCCTGATCTAGTGACAAAATATATTTTCCCATTGTTCATCTCTCCTCGTGTAAATCCATCGTTTTTAAGCTGTAAGTTTGTGATCCGTTTTATGATTTTTATAAGTACGACTCATACGGAAGGTAATCAAAAGTACAATCACGATGATCCCTAGTAAAATCCAGAAAGCCGGAGTTACACTCCCCTTAAAAACAGCCTGATAAAATAGCCCTGCGAAAGATCCACCCAACAGCGGCCCTACAATGGGTACCCAGGCATATTTCCAATTGGATGCTCCCTTACCGGGAATCGGTAGTAAATAATGCATCAGACGCGGCCCAAAATCTCTCGCTGGATTGATGGCATAGCCCGTTGTGCCTCCAAAGGATAAACCGATACTGACAACCAAAAAACCCACAATCAGCGGTTTCAAGCCCCCTGTAAATGAATTGGCACCAAATGACTGCAGAGCAAGAACAAAGATGAAAGTACCTATCATTTCACTAAGCACGTTGGCAAACGGATGATCAATAGCCGGTCCTGTCGCAAATACACTGAGTTTGGTTGCTGTGTCCTCCGTCTCTTTCCAGTGAGGCCAATAATGCAAAACGACGATTATCGCACCCGCCATGGCCCCGAGAAGCTGAGCCACAATATAGCCGGGAACGTCCTGCCATGGAAAAATGCCCTGAAATGCCAACGCCAGTGTCACTGCCGGATTCAAATGCGCTCCGCTGATTTCACCCACTGCATACACCCCAATAGCAACCGCGAGCCCCCATCCCATTCCAATCACAATCCAGCCGGAAGCGTGAGCAAATGACTTTTTCAGAGACACCCCTGCGCACACTCCGCCACCTAGGGCAATAAGAATCATTGTCCCTATGAATTCGGCTGCGTATGGCGACATACAACCTACCTCCTCAATAGATCATCCGATTTCGATCGCTTTCATCGCGCAAAAAAAGAAAAGCCATCACAAACCAACCCTGTGCTGTACCATGGGTGTCTGCGTGGCTCTCTTGTCTCCGTCACGATTATTAACTTAAATTTGATACTATATAAGCATGTAAGCGATGTCAACTACGGATTTACGTCTTTTCATAGCTTAAAATAATCGTTGACCATGTTAGTTTCTCCGATTTATGATGTAAAAAAATGGTTTAATGTAAGGGTTTCAGGATGAATACGACACTCCCAAACTCGATGAAGAAGGGAAGAATGTTATGCTGAAATTTCTGCAAAAAATCGGCAAGTCGTTAATGCTTCCAGTAGCCACTCTACCCGCCGCAGGGATTTTACAAGGATTAGCACTGATTAATTATGAAACGGATATACCACTTGGTCCCGGAGTTGGCGGATTTCTGAATCATTATGTCACTCCTTTTCTGAACGAGGGGGCGGGGGCCATCTTCGGTAACCTTGCGCTCATTTTCTCCATCGGTGTTGCCATTGGTCTGGCAGGCGACGCAGTAGCCGCATTATCGGCAGTCATTGCCTATATGGTGCTGACCCGTATTTTGGCGGCAGTGCCGGGTATATTTGCATATATTCCAGACGACGTCAAGCTGGACATGGGCGTATTGGGTGGTATTTTTATCGGTGGATGGTCTGCTTTTCTGTTTAAAAAATATCACAATATTCAGCTCCCAGATTGGCTTGGCTTCTTCTCGGGCAAACGTTTTGTCCCCATGATCACCGCCTTTACGACCATGATTCTGGCCATTCTGCTCGGTATGATCTGGAGTCCGATACAAGATGGGATTGCAGTCTTCGGCAACTGGATTGTCGGCTTTGGCGGAATCGGATCAATGGTATTCATGATTGCCAATCGGCTGCTGATCCCGCTCGGTTTGCATCATGTGTTGAACTCGATCGCATGGTTTCAAATTGGTGACTACACCAATGCTGCCGGTGAGGTCGTTCATGGTGACCTGACGCGTTTTTTCGCAGGCGATACATCGGCGGGTATATTCATGTCCGGCTTCTTCCCCATTATGATGTTCGCTCTCCCAGCAGCAGCCCTCGCATTCATCCATACGGCCAAACCGGAAAAACGTAAAGCCGTCGCTTCCATTTTCATCGGTTCTGCGCTGGCATCGTTCCTGACCGGAATTACCGAGCCCCTCGAATTTTCGTTTATGTTCATTGCACCATTGCTTTACGGCGTTCATGCTCTGCTGACAGGCCTGAGCGGCCTGGTCGTATACCTATTGGATGTCAAACTCGGCTTTTCTTTTTCAGCAGGACTCATTGACTATCTGGTCAATATGAAACTCTCCACCCACCCATTACGAATGATCCCGGTTGGGCTTGTCTTTGCCCTCATCTATTACTTTCTGTTCCGATTTATCATTCTCAAATTCAACCTAAAAACTCCTGGGCGTGAAGATGATGTAGAAGACAGTCTCCTGTCTGAGGCTAACGAATCTGTACCCATTGGAAAGGCAAGCGCCACATCCGACACTCAGTCCAGTCAGGCAGGCAGAATACTAACCTATCTCGGCGGTTCAGACAATATTCAAAGCATTGATGCCTGCATCACACGGCTGCGTCTTGTCGTCAAAGACGACAAAGCGGTTAATGATCAAGCTCTCAAGCAGCTCGGAGCATCGGGAATCATCAGGCTTGGTAACGGTACCCTGCAGGTTATTTTCGGGACTCGGTCCGAAATTCTGAAAGATGAAATACAGCGATTGATGTAAGTAAGTTCAGGTTCACAAAAAGGGTATCTCTTCAATCATCGAGATACCCTTTGGGGTTGCCGTCAATACGCCAATAACTTAGATACGCCTAAATTATGATGTCATATATGCGTTGTTATCTGCATTATTTCTTTTAGGCATTTATCTTAGATCGGTGCTTTGCGCTCTTTTTTGTTTCAACAATAACCATTCACGACATACCTTTACCTTTATCTGCGCAAAGGCATAGACGATGCCGAAGGAGCATGCTACAGTCGTCAGATAAACCAAAAGCAGTGCCACAAATAAAGGAAGCTGACTTAGCAAATCACCGACCAAGCGCAGCACGATGACCAAAATAAATACGTTCGCTGTAAAGGCCCGGTACGCATAAGTAGATAACCATTTGTAATAGGGAAGTGAACGGGAATTTACGCTGATCAAATGTCTTGCCAGCATGTAAATCAGGAAAATCACTACCAAGCTGTACAAGGTCATGGATGGCTTCAGATAAATCAGATTTCCGAAGGACATATCCTCAAAACCAAAACCGAAAAATTCGTGATTTGTCCAAATGAGAATAAGAAGCATTACCGGAATGAGTATGAACTGAATCCGGCGAAGCACTCCGTCGAACTGTTTCTTATATACCCAAGCGATTCCACCTAGTAAAGCATAAATAAAATAACTAACGAAAAAGCGGTCAAGGTAACGCAGACTAATCGCATATGCTCCTTGGAATACGAAGGTATCGTACATCCATAGCCACGCTCCGAAGATCACGAAGCTCACAATAAGCAGCGGAATGACCCGCTTAGGCTTAGCCAAGTATTTGTAGCAGATGAAAATAAGGACTGGCATCAGCAATTGAAATTGCAACATCATCACCGTGTACCAAAACTGTGATGATGCATTACCGAGCACAAATGACTCGATGAGCGTCCGGAATGATGCAACGTGCTGATTAACCTGAATTTCCGGGAAGAAAATTAAGCCAGCCGCTGCCCACAGTAAATAAGGGATCACGAGCTCCCCGAATTTTTCCTTGTAAAAATGGGATACCTTCGTATGCTGATTATTTTTCACCATCCCATATACAATGGCAAAAATAAAGACTGGCGCAGTATACTTTACTATATTGAAAATGACGCCTAATAAGGCTAGGTTATCGTTAGTGTGTGCATACTTCAGAAACATCCCCAGAACGCTTTGCAAGATCGCTCCGCTGACGGCAAACACCTTTAAGATGTCGCTCTCATTAATATTAATATTCCGCTCTTCAGTGTTTTCCATAATACGCACTTCCCCTTTGACAGCTTTCCTGAAGCCAAATGGTCGTGCATTCCTCCCTTTTGCCGTTGATTATAGCTCCTTATTGCCAAGGATTACGAACGAGCTTGGGACCCGAAGAAGTTCGCAGCACCACAGTGCTGGCCCGTCTCTCAAGAATTTCGCGCAGGACGTAGGCACCGTCTCTTGTCTCCAATTGAATGTCAATTCGAACACCCAGATGCTCCAACTTGTGCACAAGTCTTTCAGCTACTGCATAATCAATAACCTCTGAACCATCTATAACAAGGTCAAGATCACTCGTTTCCTTCACAGTCGGGTATTGCGTTACTATTTCGAATCCTGCGCTCCCCGCTGGCCCCCAGCGCCAATCCGCCATCATTTCTGCTAACAAGTCCATCAACTGAAGGACAGGCTGCTGCCGTCTCTCTGTAGGCAAGGAGTTCCACATCTGACGTTTCACTATCGCATAGGGAGACACGAGCTGGGACACCCCCTTCGGGTCCAGGAATGCAGCTTCCCGTTGATTTCGCTCCTGTCCACGTACTCCGACGGGAATACAACCATCCGCCGACGGATCGGCTCGGCGAACGACCACAAAGGGGGTCCGCCTCAGCGAGGCGGTTACCCACTCCTTGTCTTCATATAAGGAGAGATATTTCAAATTGGACACTTCAATCAGATCATGTGGATGGATTACCATTGCTCCAAAAGCGCATCTCGAACGCCACGGGTTGCAGTCCGCCCGCCCGCCATAGCTTCCTTGGTCTGCAATCGGAAGCTAAGGTCGCGGGGCGCTCCTTTTGTACTCTCGATTGCCTCGGAAACGGTCTTTTCCACGATGGCTACATCACTACTCTGTGGATCGTCTGCATGGATACCGCTCAGCATCTGATATAATGCCCCCAGAGTACTGTAGCTACGAACATCGTAGGCCATAGCTGGAACTTTCTTGGTAGCTTCTTCAAGCTCGGCAATCGTCCGCTTGGTAATCCGAGCAGCAGAAGCCTTGGACATGGCCTGAATATTGACCTTGCTGTCATCCAGTGCGATCAAACGATTCGATTGCAGCCCATGCGCGAGGAAGCCCCCGGAAATCGCGTTACCGACAATCACACCGATAACTGGATGGCCTTCTAATCTAGCGGTTGCGTAAGCATCTGCACTTGCAGCCAGGGCAAGACTGATACCGACCATTTCTTCCTTATAGCCATAGGCTTGACTGGGTACATCAATGATGGCAATGATCGGACGTTTGGTTTCTTTTTTCTCATCTTGACGGATTGCGTCCCTGATGATTTGAGCCACCGTCCAGCCTTCAAGCATACCAACCTCACCGTTTCTGACACGCGGGAATCGGTTGGAGGCATTCGGAACAATGGCGATATATCTGCACAGTTGTCCGTTCTTATCCACGTCTGCCGCAAGCACTGAAGGAACATCGCTGATTGGGTGAGCAATGCCCGTCAAGCGGGAGAACCAGCGATAACCTCTACTATCCGACATGTCGGCCGCACCCTCTTTTGCCAGCGGGACAGGCTGCTGCACAGGCTGTATCTGCGTGTAAAATTCGCGATAGCGCTCAGGTGTCCAAGCTTCTGTAGGATCAAGAGTGTTTAACAGGGTCAGATAGAAATCGATTTGCTCTGTTTTAGCAGGCTTCGCCGGTGCCTTGAGCGCAGTATCAATCGCTTCGACAACTGCATCCGTCGTATCTTCCACCATTTCGTCAATCAATCCGGTTTGGAAGCGCTGGTTAGCTCCGATTGTGTTCCAAATCAAGGCTTTGTCGCTTGCATCGAACTCCATGACCCCTGCTTCCTGCTCAATGACCTCCGGCCCGTTCAGACCGAGGCGCGCTTTCTTCGTAGCAATCAGAGTGGTAAACAATTCTGCAGTAATGGACATTCCCCCAAATGCCCCTACGCGGCCCGGGATCAGTCCGATAACAGGAACGTATTTACGCAGGGCAACGATCTGGGTAGCAATCTCCGAAATCGACAACAATCCATAGTTCGCTTCCTGTAGCCGAACACCCCCTGTATCGAAGATCATGACGGGATATAGTTTGTTCCCTCTCTTATTCTCTTCCAGTGCCAGTTCGAGCGCTCCGGAAATTTTGGCCCCGCTGACTTCTCCAATCCCCCCTCCTTGAAAAGCGCCTTCCATCGAAATGATCAAGACCTTCTGTTTGTGTATTTCGCCAAGAGCCAGAATAATCCCGTCGTCGCTCTGAGGAACAATGCCTTGCGGCTCTAGGTGGGGGGATTGGATTTTGTCTAACGGCCCAAGTATCTCACGGAAAGTCCCTTCGTCCAGCAGCGCTTTAGCTCTCTCGCGTCCATTCAGCTCCACAAAACTATTCTGCATAATCCAGCACCTCCAGCACTTGCGTAAATCTAAGCATTACTACACCCGGAGTAGCTCCGAAGTCATGAACTGTAATATTGGCAGTAATCGGATAACGGTTAAAAAAACGGGTCAGAACATTCTCCCATACTTGTTCAAATCCTTCACTGCCTGTTAAAATGCTGACGTTGGTGGTCTGGCCTTTTACAGGCTCTACAATAATCTCCAAATCTCCCGAACCGACAACACCTATATGTGCCGGCTTACAGATGGGCTTCGTAGTCTGGTATTGAAACTGTAATTTTTCCATCCTTCAGAAACACCTCCAATTAAAGTATCAATCGATTAGAAATAATGTGGCAGCTAGCAGATCAGCACTACCTCCGGGTGAGAGTTGTCTAACATTACAATACTCGGACAAGCGGTAGAGCAGCTTTCTGCCCGACTGGGTTCTTAATCCATCTGCTGCAAGGAAGGCTACGGCCATACTCTGAATCGCCATCAGATCCGTCAACTGACCGCGGTGTAGGATGCAGGTATCATCCACACATGCCACCAAGGCCAATAAAGCTTCTAAGCGTGCTTCGACCTCTGTCTTCCCACAAGCCCTAGCGCGCAGCAAAGCAGGTAAAGCTTCGTCCCGGATGTGCGGAAAGCCTAGCTTCGCTTCTTCCTCTGCCCCCACTACCGCGTATTTCTTCTTAACCGTTCGTCCATTCGTCTGCTGCATCGGACGGTACCGGTCATGGAACGATGCAATTCTTCCTGCAATGCTCATAATCTGATGTGGGTCCCGCTCCCTTGGAAAGGCTGCCCGTGCACTTGTTAAAAGCCCAAGGGCCCAAATGGCACCCTTATGTGTATTGACACCGTTCGTTGCACTGAGCATCACCTTCTCGCCCTCCCGCCCGATTAGAGCGATCTGCTCACGCAAAGTCTGGTCCACCGGGTGAAGGTATGACACAATGGCTATTTCCCGAAACGTATCCTCCAATGCTCTTGCGGATGCAAGCATAAGATCGATGGACATATCAGTATGAGAGCCATTGTCTCTGGCATCGACAAGTCCAGGCTTGGGCGTAAGAAGAGCCTCTTCCATCAGTGCCTTTACAGCTTTGGCAGCCAGAGAAGCTGCGAAAGCTGAATGATTCATCGTGAGCATGGCTTTAAGACCAGCTCCGGAATTTAGCCGGTGGATCATACAATCCGTCTGACCAATCTACTAGATCGTTAATCGTCTGTGCTGCCAGCATCGAGCGCTTGGCTTGTCTGCGCATGATCCCAAGATCCTCCGGATAGGCCACGATCCCTCTGTCACGCAACAGGCTTGCATCGCTTTCATTACTTTCCATTCCTAAAGGTGTTACGCCTCCGATTGCCGCGAGAGCCTTCTTTCTCTCCTCTATGCTGTCCGTCTTGTAGAGGTATGCAATGCCTTCCTCGGTAAGGACGTGGGTGACATCATCCCCGTAGATCATGATTGGCGTAATGGCGAGACCAGATTCATCCTTCACCTTGATGGCATCTAGCGAATCTACAAATACTGGCTTTTTGTTGGCACCGTATGTTTCAACCATCTGCACGACCAATTTCCGGCCTTTGGAGAGTTCCGTCGGGCGCTCGATCATGTCAAGCCAGGCAGGAGTCGCATGTCGCCGCCCCCGAGGATCATGCCCCATATTCGGCGCTCCTCCAAAACCGGACAATCTGCCGGAAGTAACGGTAGACGAATTACCTGCACAGTCCATTTGTAGCGTTGATCCGATAAACATATCTACAGCGAACTGGCCTGCAACCTGACACATCGCGCGGTTGGAGCGCATAGATCCGTCCTTGCCGACGAAGAACACATCTGAACGAGCCGCAATGTATTTCTCCATACCGACCTCGCCTCCAAAGCTGTGAATGCTTTCGACCCAACCCGATTCAATCGCCGGAATCAAAGTTGGATGCGGATTCAGGGCCCAGTGCTTGGCAATCTTCCCTTTCAGGCCAAGCTGTTCACCATAGGTCGGCAGCAAAAGCTCAATCGCTGCAGTATTAAAGCCAATGCCGTGATTAAGCGACTGCACCTGATGTTTTCCATAAATACCCTTGATCGCCATCATGCCCATCAGGATTTGCAGTTCAGTAATATTCTGCGGATCACGGGTAAACAGTGCTTCCAGTGCGTACGGTTTTTCGGCCTGTACAATGACGTCGACCCAGGACGCTGGAATATCGGTTCGCGGTAGCTCATCCACGATTTCGTTAACCTGCACGATTACGATCCCATCCTTGAAAGCCGCCGCTTCCACGATCGTCGGAGTTTCTTCCGTATTGTTTCCGGTATACAGATTGCCCTCGCGATCTGATTTGTCTGCCGCTACCAGCACCACATCTGGAATAAGGTCAATGAAGAGACGTCCGAACAATTCCAAATACGTATGGATGTCACCGAGCTTAAGTATCCCGTCATCAATCATTTGCGCAACACGCAGGCTTTGAGAGCCACTGTAGGAGAAGTCCAGCTTCCCGGCGATGCCCTTCTCGAAAATATCCAAATGTTCGGGTCTTGAAATGCTGGACATAATCATATGCAAATCATGCACTTTGCCAGGATCGACTTCCAGCAGCTTCTGGGAAAGGAAAGACGCTTGCTTCTGGTTATCTCCTTCCAGGACGACCTTCGCGCCTGGATCAATTAGCGCCTCCATCAGGTCGACAATTCGGGAGGAGTCGATGTATTTTCCGTCGAGCCACTTTTCCACCTTTCCTAACTTTTCCTGCTTTTTATCACGTTTTTGTGACCAGGATCGCAGTACTTTATTCATTCTTCTTGCTCCTTCCATTTTCTAATCAGATACTGAGTCGCTTCCAGACCGATCTCGTCCACGGCCATTTGCCGGGTATCCTTGTGGGCTTGCTTGACAAGTCTGGAAAGAGTATGACCCGGCGGCATCTCGATGAAACAGTCAGCTCCCGATTCGACGCAGACAGCCGCCATATCCATCCACCGAACGGGATATGCTACGTTTAGTGCAAGGTCCTCCGCGATTTTTTCCTTGGCTTTCGTCTTTCTGCCCGTATGATTCACCAAATATGGTATTTGAGCGTCCCGCAAAGAAAAAGTGTGTATTTTCAGCAATAGCTTATTGGCTACCTCTGACATCAGCGGGGAGTGTGAAGGAATCGGAACCTTCAGAAGCGCCGTTTTAGCGGTCCCAAGCTCTTTCACATGCATAAATGCTTTATTTAACCCTACCAATGATCCGGATACGACGATTTGCTGCTCTGCGTTTATATTCGAGAGGTAGACTGGCGTCGCCTCACTATGGGAGAGAAGCACGGCTTGTTGAACCTCGGCCTGCGTAAGCCCAATAATCACACCCATTCCATAGCCTTCAGGAAAGGTTTCTTCCATCAACCGGGCACGGAGCCATACGATCCGAAGCGCATCCTCGAACGAGAGAACTCCCGCGATGACCGCCGCAGGAAATGCACCAATGGAATGCCCTGCCACGAATTGGGGCCGGATACCCTGCTCGATCAACCGGTAGGCTATTGCCGTCTCCTTAACGAAGAGTGCCATCTGAATCCAGACCGTTGAGCCCATAGCCTCCTCATCATCACGCAGTTCAGTTCCGATGATACTTGTTGCCTTTTTCACATACTCGGGTACATCTTGGAGCATTCCAGGAACCTGTGACCCCTGGCCGGGAAATGTAAAAACGATGTTCAGAATCTCACCACCTTTAGCGGATTCATTTTCTTTACATTGTTAATTGTAAGAAGTGAGTAAATACCTGTAAAATATATATATTCACATATGATCGATAACCTAGTGGTTATAAAGGAGATTTTTCACTATGGATTATTTGCAGCTTAAGTATTTTCAAGTGACCTCGAAGTATGAGCATGTCACACGTGCCGCGAACGAGTTGTTTATCTCACAGCCTGCCTTAAGTAAAATGATTAGAAACCTGGAGACGGAATTGGGTGTGCAGCTATTTGACCGCGAAGGAAAACATATCGTGCTGAATGAATATGGCAAGAAGTTCCTGAAAAGAGTGAACCAGTCGCTATCAGCGCTAGAGCAAGGCGTATCCGAAGTCAAAGAAATGAAGAACGAAAAGGTAGAGGTCATCACGTTATACGTCGCTGTCGGCTCTATGCTATTGCCCAACCTTGTCGGCAAGTTTCGCGATCTCTATCCTCAAATTAGATTCAACCTGACCCAGCACCCTGCGAAGATGAAGAAAGGACCGGCGTACGATTTTGCGATTACGTCCGAAGAGTTGGCGGACAACGAGCATGCGATCCTGCTGGAGGAGGAAATTTTGCTTGGCGTACCAAAATCTCACCCTCTGAGCGTTCAGGACACCGTATTCCTGAAAGATCTAGAGCATGAGAAGTTTATCAGCCTTACACCTGGTAATTCGCTTAGGAAAACAACGGACCTCTTTTTTACTCACATCCCTTTTGAACCCAACATCGTCTTTGAAAGTGATGATCCGGCAACGGTAAGAGGGTTGATTCAAACAGGACTTGGCATCTCCTTTATTCCTTCTATCCTGTGGAGGAACGTCGTAACCGAAGACATTAAGCTGCTTCAAATCAGGGAGCCTCGATGTATGCGAACAATCTATCTGTCCTTTCCTACTGGGGAACTGCACACCGATATAGAGAAATCGTTCTTCGAATTCATCATTAGATTTTTCCAAGATATTGCTCAGCATTGACGATTTAGATACCTTTTGACATAATATCTGCCTTATTGTTTTATCATTCTTCGGATTAGTAAGATCAATATCTTTAGAGTATTTAATTTCTATACATGCTTTGTTTCAATTTTTTTGTTTTTGGTTAAGTCAATGCACATAAATGGGTAACAGCTTCATATGATGGAGCTAAACCATTTACAACTTGTTTAGCAGGC
The DNA here is from genome assembly GCF_037975315.1 of Paenibacillus sp. FSL P2-0322. Classification (NCBI taxonomy): domain Bacteria; kingdom Bacillati; phylum Bacillota; class Bacilli; order Caryophanales; family Paenibacillaceae; genus Paenibacillus; species Paenibacillus sp. FSL P2-0322. Next base: position 4,680,046 of record NZ_CP150243.1, read on the forward strand.
AGATTATCTCAGACAGCAAGGAGGGAAATGATGTGAAAACAGTACAATGGCTGGTATTATGTCTTGCTTTTCTCACGATGTTCAGTGCTTGTAGTGGACCCTCGTTCTCTGAAAGTCAATCATCTGAAACTAATTTGTCCAACGGAAAAAAGATAACGCTTACATTGTGGTACTGGAACCGTTCCATTGACGATGAACTACTCGCCCAGGCGGAAAAACAATTTCCCAACATTGAATTAAAAACTCAAAAAATAGGCGGTGACTTCAAAGCCAAACTGAAGACAACGCTCGCAGCTCGTTCCGGTGAACCAGACATCGTAGCTCTGAACGATTGGATGGTGGAGCTGTTCCCCAGTGCGGATCGTTTTTATGACTTAAGGGAACTCGGAGCAGACCGCTTAAAGGATCAATATTTGGAATGGAAATGGAATCAGGGGATCACTCCTGATGGTAAAATGATTGCATTTCCCATGGATACAGGACCTACCGCCCTCTTCTACCGAAGTGATCTGTTTGAACAAGCAGGCTTGCCTAGTGATCCTGAAAAGGTTAGTGCCTCCATTCGCACATGGGATGATTACATGGCGGCCGGAGAACAACTTCGCCAGAAATTCGGAAGCCGTTCATTTTTGGCTGACAATATTGTAAACGTTTACAATCAGGTACTCGCTCAGCATACAAACCTTTACTTCAAGCCAGATGGCAGCTATATCGGCAATCAATCTCCTGACATCCGTCTGGGCTGGAAAACCGCTGTCGATTTCCACAAGAAGCATCTGCTCGCCAATGCGGATGGCTGGACTCCCGAATGGAACGCTTCAGTCAATAACGGCAAAATCGCCTCTTTTGTAGGGGCTATCTGGATGAAGCAAGTTCTCACAGAGGCCGCGCCGGATACAGCGGGTAAATGGAGAGTCGCCCGTGCTCCTGGAGGAGACGGCAACCTGGGTGGTTCTTTCATTTCTATCCTCAAATCCAGCAAACATCCCAAAGAAGCCTTTGAAGTGCTGACCTGGCTGCAAAACCCGGAACACCAGCTGGAAGCCTACCACAAAATCGGACTGTTCCCGTCCACTCCCGGCGTCTATAACGATCCTATCATGGGGACACCCGAGCCTTTCTTTGGTGGTCAGGCCACCGGACTCATCTTTGCCACCTCCGCACGTAATGTGAAAAGCAGCTATTTCGGCGAGCGCTATCCTGTCATCCACGGCATTGTGACCCGTCGTCTTGCTAATGTCGCCAAGCAGGATGCCAATTCCGATGCATTATGGACGGAAACCATGGATCGAATCGAACGGGAATTACAGCGGTAAAAACAAAATCCAAAAAAGGCGTGTGGACAATATGCTGAGAGAAATCTGGAAGCACCGTGCCGTTTATGCTGCGATCTCGCCGTTTTATCTACTGTTTAGCATCTTTGGACTGTTTCCGATTGGGTTTTCATTATATCTAGCGTTTCACAAATGGGACGGGATCGGAGACATGACCTACAACGGCTGGGGCAACTTTCGCTACCTTGTGACAGACAATGAATTTTGGCAGGCTGTAGGCAATACGTTTGTGATTTGGGTGTACGCCACGATTCCAATGCTATTCTTCGCACTGATTATTGCCTTTCTGCTTTATGCCCCTTTTGTGAAAATGCGCACCTTATGGCGAGTTGGATTCTTCCTGCCCAATGTGACGTCTATTGTGGCTGTTGCCATCATATTTGGTGCCTTATTTGCCAACAATTTTGGATTTCTCAACTACCTTCTGCAACTCTTGGGACTACCCATGGTTCAATGGTTGAATGTGCCATGGGGTATCCAAATTGCCATTTCTTCTATGGTCGTATGGAGATGGATGGGCTATAACGCAATCATCTATTTGGCCGGACTCCAGAGTATTCCGCATGTGCTGTATGAGGCCGCCAAAATAGACGGGGCAACCGGAGCGCAAGCTTTTTTCCGCATCACTATCCCCATGCTACGCCCATTCATTCTGTTTACGGTGATTACGTCCACCATCGGCGGTATGCAGCTCTTCACCGAGCCACAGGTCCTTGTCGGTAATGACGGCGGTTCCGGGGCAAGTGGCATGACCATCGTTTTATACCTGTATCGCGAGTCGTTCATTAACAACTATTTTGGATATGGTGCAGCCGTCGGATGGGGCATGTTCCTCATCATTGCTCTATTCTCCATCATAAACTGGAAACTCGTTCAAGGTAAAAAATAACGATGGGAAGGAGCTTCACAACATGATGCAGACACGCGCAAAATCCTTTGTTTTATATGCCGGATTGTTGGTGGGAATCATTCTGTCGATGTTTCCATTTTACTGGCTGATCGTCATGGCAACCCGTACAACCTCAGACATCTATCGTTTTCCACCACAATTGTGGTTTGGCAGCCACTTCTTGGATAACATAACGAGAGTATTACAACAGATTAATTTTGCCGGAGCCTTTTTTAATACCCTTTTTGTAGCCGGTTCTGTTACCCTATTGGTTCTGTTTTTCGATTCACTAGCAGGTTTTGCATTCGCCAAGTTTGATTTTCCGGGCAAAAAAGTGCTATTTATCGTTCTGCTAGCTACGATGATGGTCCCTTCACAACTTTCGCTTGTCCCCTCCTTTGTCATGATGGCCTCCTTTGGATGGGTAGGTACGTTCAAAGCGCTTATCATCCCGGGGATGGTAAATGCCTTCGGCATTTTCTGGATTCGTCAATATGCGGAAGAATCCATTCCAAAGGAACTGCTGGATGCGGGCCGGATGGACGGATGCAGCTTTTTTCGACTGTACTTGAATGTAGCACTGCCTATTCTACGTCCTGCGTTCGCTTTTCTCGGCGCATTTACCTTTATAGGAGCCTGGAATGATTATTTATGGCCGCTAATCGTCTTAACGGATGAACGTAAATTCACGCTCCAGATTGCACTGTCACAATTGAACGGGATTTACAATACGGATTATGCGATGGTCATTGCGGGCACCCTGCTGGCTGTACTGCCACTTATTATTTTATTTCTTTTCATTAGCCGCCAGTTTATTTCCGATCTTGCCGCCGGAGCTGTCAAAGATTAGATTTACTTGAATTCCCTTATTCATTTCATGTATAATAGCTAATCGTCATTTCAAATAGCTTACATGATGAAGTTAGGTATCCAACAGGCAATCAGGTTAAGCGATTTACGATTTGAACATGAACTATGAACTATGAACTGAGGGAAACTTACCAGATGAACAAATTCACATATTATAACCCCACCAAATTAATTTTTGGAGACAATCAAATTGAAGAACTCCAGCAGGAACTGCTGAATTACGGCAAAAACATTTTGCTGGTATATGGAGGCGGAAGTGTCAAACGAAATGGTCTATATGACCAGGTATTAAACGCGTTAGAACCGCTACATCTGAACATTCATGAATTGTCCGGCGTAGAACCGAATCCGCGCTTGTCCACCGTTAAGAAGGGTATCGACATTTGCCGAAATGAAAAAATCGACTTCTTACTTGCTGTAGGCGGTGGAAGCGTTATTGATTGCACCAAAGCCATCGCAGCAGGGGCTGAATATGACGGCGATGTGTGGGATATTATCAACAAAAAGCACATGCCGACCGAGGCTCTGCCATTCGGCACCATCCTCACACTCGCCGCCACCGGTTCAGAAATGAATCCGGATTCTGTTATCACCAACTGGGAAACGAACGAAAAATACGTATGGGGCAGCGCGGTAACGCATCCGAAATTCTCGATTCTGGACCCAAAAAACACCTTCTCTGTGCCACGTGATCAGACGGTATATGGCATGGTGGATATGATGAGCCATGTGTTTGAACAATATTTTCACAATGTTAAAAATACACCGTTGCAAGATCGTATGTGCTTTTCCGTGTTGCAAACCGTGATCGAAACTGCACCTAAGCTGCTGGAGGATTTGCACAACTACGAGCATCGTGAAACGATTTTATATGCCGGAACGATTGCCCTTAACGGAACACTACAAATGGGCTACTTCGGGGACTGGGCTTCGCATACGATTGAACATGCATTATCCGCTGTATATGATATTCCTCATGCTGGCGGTCTGGCGATCCTGTTCCCCAACTGGATGAGACATACGGTGGATCAGGATGCTGCACGCATGAAGCGGCTGATGCTCAGCATGTTTGATTTAGATACCACTGGTAAAACGGATAAGGAAATTGCTTTGGAGGGGATTGATCGCCTGAGTGCATTCTGGACAAGTCTCGGTGCCCCTTCCACCCTGGCCGATTACAATATTAATGATGAGCAATTGGAAAAAGTCGCAAACATTGCAGCCCGTGAAATGGAATACGGAGGCTTCGGTAATTATAAAAAGCTGAACCAAGAAGATATTTCAGCTATTTTGCACGCATCGTTATAACATTCAAAAGGGAGTGTCCTCAAGCCTGTGATGACTGAGGGCACTCCCTTTTGGAATTTATGAATTAACCGTTTGTCCTTTTTCTTCTACTTGGATAGCTGCCCCTACACTGGCACCTGCAAGAATGCCCTTTTTCTTACTAGAATTCAGAGAATCCATATAGGTTCGGGTTTCTGCGACTACAATTCCTGATAAGCCGAGCAGGGCAATCAGGTTCGGGAAAGCCATCATTGCGTTAAAGATATCTGCCAGCAGCCAAATCGCATCCAGTTTAATGAACGCGCCCCCGGCAACCAGTAGGATGAACAGATAGCGGTATGGCTTAATCCACTTGACCCCAAGCAAATATTCAACACAGCGTTCCCCGTAATAGTTCCAGCCGAGCATGGTGGTGAACGCAAACATAATCAGAATGATTGTGAGCAGTTCTGCCCCCAGCGGGAATGCGCTGGAAAATGCTTGCTGAGTCATCAGGCCCGCATCGGTAGGCCCGCTCCACACACCACTAACCAGTAGCGTCAACCCGGTCATCACACAAATAACCATCGTATCAATAAACACGCCTGTCATGGAAATTAGCCCTTGCTCCGCAGGCCATTTGGTTTTGGCAGCTGCGGCTGCAATCGGTGCGCTTCCCAATCCGGCCTCATTGGCAAAAATACCTCTGGCTACCCCACTTCGCATCGCCAGCATAATCGTAGCTCCGGCAAATCCGCCCGTTGCAGATGTAGTTGAAAATGCCGAATGGAGCACCAGCGCAATTGCGGCAGGTAGTTGGTCAGCAAACCGAATCAGTACGATGAGACAGATCAGTACGTACAAGCCTGTTTTAAAAGGAACGACCTTCGTCGATACCTTGGCAATGCTTTTGAGTCCTCCAATAGTAACAAGTCCTGTAAGGATAGCAATAATCAGTGCCGTTACAATGGGCGGAACGCCAAAACTGTTTTCGGTCGAAGATACAATCGCTTTGACCTGCGGAAACGTTCCAATCCCGAACAACGCTACCAGCATGCCCGAAAAAGCAAACAGCATCGCCAGCGGTTTAAAACGGCGTCCCAGACCTTTCTCAATATAATACATCGGGCCGCCGGAAAATTGCCCATTCCGATCCTTCACCCGGTATTTTACCGCAAGTACACCTTCCGCATATTTCGTCGCCATCCCAAAAAAGGCTGCAACGACCATCCAGAACAAGGCACCCGGCCCGCCCAGCTTAATGGCTGTCGCTACGCCGACAATACTTCCTGTGCCAACTGTAGCCGCCAACGCTGTACTCAAAGCCGCAAAACTACTTACATCCCCGCTGCCTTCATTCGGGGCCTTACCGATCAGCTTGATCGCCAGGGGCAGGCGGAATACCTGCAGCATCTTCAAACGTATGGTCAGCCACAACCCCGTTCCCATGACAAGAATGATGAGAGGCGCCCCCCATATCCAACTGCTAATCGCTTCTAACACATGTACCAAATTCATTTCAACCCGCTCCTCCAGCATATTAGAAAACAAAAAAGAGTCAAATCCGCTGATTCGACTCCTGGAGAGGTTAAAGGCACGAAAAAATACAACCATCTTGCGCAGGTTTCTGCCTCTAATAGCTTATAAAAAAGCCTAGGGCATTCCCTGTCACAGGTTATTCGCGTCTCTGTCCTTTTGCCTGAGAGTTTAAGCAGATGTTCTCTGCGGTGCACCTTCGGCGCCCAATTAAGGGTCTCTCCAGAGTTCTGTCCGTTTACGGTCCCCGCTTGTTGCTGTAATCAGCCTAAGCACCTGAGAGTTTTGCCCCTTCGGTCGGAACTTTCGTTCCATCTCCCGCAAACATCAACCAGACATATGAAATTTTTATTTATTATACAGAAAACTTTCAGCTTATTACAAGTGAAAAGTTTGTGAAGCCCTCTGAAACATTATTATTATGTCTATCAAAAAAAGCGGGTACAGCAGATTGCATCCTTAGGATGTCCTCTGCTATACCCGCCCGAGAAAATTTGGAATTACAATTCTTCACCATTGGTTGCTATCACATTTTTATACCAGTTAAATGAGTCCTTTTTGGAGCGTTTGAGCGTTCCGTTACCGTCATCATCCAGATCAACGTAAATAAATCCGTAGCGCTTGGACATTTCGGAAGTAGACATGCTCACAAGGTCGATAGGACCCCAGCTGGTGTAACCAATCAGATCAACACCGTCGGCAATCGCTTCCTTCATTTGGGCAATATGCTGACGCAAGTAATCAATGCGATACGTATCATGCACAGAGCCGTCTTCTTCCACCTTATCATACGCACCCAAACCATTTTCCACGATGAACAGCGGCTTTTGGTAGCGGTCATAAAACGTGTTCAGCGTAACACGCAGGCCGATCGGATCGATCTGCCATCCCCAGTCAGAGGACTGTAAATATGGATTTTTCACGCCGCCAATCAGGTTTCCTGCTGCTTTTTCGCCTTCTGGACCTGCAGATACGGTCAAGGTCATGTAGTAGCTGAATGAGATATAATCGACCGTGTTATTTTTTAAAATTTCGGCATCGCCTGGTTCTGTGTGTATAACAACATTATTTTCTTCAAAATAACGATTCATGTAGTTGGAATATTCCCCACGGGCATGCACATCCGTAAAGAACAGGTTCATCTGATTTTCATGCTGGGCTTTCAGTATATCCTCTGGATTACACGTATGTGGGTAGCTTTCCAAACGAGCCAGCATACAGCCGATTTGAGAGCCCGGGATGATCTCATGTCCTCGTTTTGTCGCCAGTGCACTAGCTACAAATTGATGATGCAGTGCTTGATATATCGCTTGCTGCTTGTTTTCTACGCGGTCAATGACCACCCCGCCACCGGTAAACGGACTCATGGTCATTACATTGATTTCATTAAAGGTCAGCCAGTATTTTACTTTATCCTTATAACGCGTGAACACAGTTTCGGCATAATTTACGTAGTGCTGTATAACTTCACGACCCAGCCAGCCATTATACTTCTGAGTCAAACCCAGCGGTGTCTCATAATGTGACAATGTTACCAGCGGTTCAATACCATATTTGCGCAGCTCATCAAATACATTGTCGTAGAATTGCAGTCCCGCTTCATTCGGCTCGGCATCATAGCCATTCGGGAAAATCCGCGACCAGTTGATGGACATACGAAATACCTTAAAGCCCATTTCCGCGAACAATGCAATATCTTCTTTGTAGTGGTGGAAGAAGTCCACACCTTCACGTTTTGGAAAACGGGCATTGACTTTGCCTGCCAAAATGTCTTCGAGTCGCTCGGACGAAATCTCCATAGCATGATCGTTCTTGCGCTCTGCTTTGGGTACATAGGCAACCATGTCGGCACTGGACAATCCTTTTCCATCTACGTCAAAAGCACCTTCCAATTGGTTGGCTGCGGTTGCACCACCCCACAGGAAATTTTCGGGAAATCCTTTTAATGTCTTAGTCATAGTATAAAAACCTCTTTCCGTATTTAAGATTTTTACTTTGGTCTAGTAAATAATACCCCTTTGGTGCAGGGAGTAGCACTTCGACAACTTTGCCGCCGGACAGTAACCGTTCTCCTTTGAAAAGCATTGACAGTTGCTTTAAAATAGACGTAATGCCTTCATAAGCATCCTAATCGTTGTAACGCGTTTCATGTCAAGTATTTTTTTCTTATGTGAGGAGAAGCACCATGTCGAATCTTGATCAAATTGCAAAACTGGCGGGCTTTTCCAAAGCTACGGTATCCAGAGTATTAAATCAGTCCCCCCATGTCAGTCACGAAACAAGAACTAAGATTTTGAAAATCATGCAGGAATTGGACTATGTTCCTAATCGGAATGCCATTTCTCTATCCAAGGGTCAGACGCTTCAGATCGGTATCATTACTTCAACTATTAATGAAATTGTTCTCGCTTTTCTGGACAGCTTTGTGGAAGTAGCCGGCCAGTATGAATTCCAAACCATTATTTATACTTCGGGAGAAGACAAAAAGAAAGAGCTTCAAGCCTTTGAGGATTTAAAAAGAAAAAGAGTCGATGCGCTGGTCATCATTTCCTGCGTGAATGACACTGATTTTTTGAGTACCTATTGCAAATATGGCCCGATCGTTTCGTGGCAACGAATGGAGCATACCGATATTCGCTCCGTCGCTATGGATCAGTATGAAGGATATATGTTAGCGCTAAAACATTTGATACAAAAAGGCTATACTCGTATAGCCAACGCTTTTGGTCGTCCGAGCAGCATCAATACCCATAGCAGACAACGAGCCTACGAACAGATCATGAGTGAGCACAATCTGCCAGTGTTGCAACACTGGAATCACTCTTCTATTTATAATATCCGTGATGGCGAACAGGTCGTACGGGATTTGTTACAGCGTCGGGAAGAATTCCCAGAGGCTATTTTATGTGCTAACGATTATGTAGCAGTGGGCATTCTCTGCGAAGCACGCAGACAACGGCTGAACGTACCGGAAGATCTGGCGATTGTCGGATTCGATAACACGGAGCTGGCGCATACGATGGGGATTACAACGATTCAAAATCCCATCATGGCTCAAGCACAAAATGCTTTTTTCATGCTTTCCCCTCAGCTGATTGGACGCCAAATGGAGCTTCATTCGCTAGAGTACTGCCTCATTGAACGTACGACCACGTAAGGTAACGATTTACTTGCAAATTAGGCAAAAGGGCCTTGATATGAAATATTTTTTGTCGAATCAGAATAAAATATGTTGAAATCGCTTTTTTTTGTGCTACAATAGCACTATATCGAAGGATTGTGACCGGTGATGCGGGCAATGCCTGAGTTCAATTGAGTGCTATTGCTAACAATAGTGTTGAATTGTGCTTAGGCATTTTTTATTGGTAAAGGATGGGAGGGGGAACTTCAATGATTATTGAGAAGGTGCTCAATAACAACGTCCTATTGACTAAAAACGATAAAGGCAAAGAGGTCATCGTGATGGGAAGAGGTATTTCCTTCAAAAAGGTGGCTGGCGATCAAGTCGATGATGATAAAATAGATAAGATTTTCATGTTAAATGAAAACGAGTTCACGGCTAAACTAACTGAACTGCTGAACGATATTCCAGTGTCTCATCTGGAGGTCGTGAATGAAATCGTAACCCATGCAACGGAAGTGCTGGATACGGAGTTAAGCGATAATATTTATTTAACATTGACCGACCATATTCATTTTGCCATACAACGGCAAGAAAAAGGACTGGCACTCCAAAACGCGATGCTGTATGAAATTAAACGCTTTTACAAAAAAGAATTTGCAGTTGGACTGGATGCTCTCCAAAAAATTGAAAATACGCTCGGAGTAAAATTGGGCGAAGATGAAGCGGGATTTATTGCATTGCATATGGTGAATGCACGGATCGACGGTAACGAAATGAAATCTACACTGAAAATGACCGAGATTGTCCAACATATATTGAACATTATTACGTATCATTACGGAATTGTGCTGGATGAGTCTTCTTTTAGCTATTCGAGATTTTTGACACATTTGCAATATTTTGCGATGCGAGTGATTCGCAAAGAAGTCATTCACAGTGGTGAAGAATTTTTGTACAACCAGGTGAAGCAGACGTATACCGAAGCTTTTGCTTGTGCCCAAAAGATCAATGAGTATCTGGAAAAAACATACGATCAATATTTAAGCAAGGATGAATACGTATATCTAACTATCCATATTCATCGGGTTACTGAGCGTAATAACATATAAGATTAACAACTTCATATCCTCATCGTTCATGGATTGTGACTGGTAAGGCAGGCAAAACCTAAACTGATGGTGAAATCGACGTTCCTCTATAGGAGAGTGCGTAGTTTTCACCACGAGTTTAGGTTTTTCTTGTTTACAAGTTTAAAAAGGTGCACGCCGGCGCATCTTAGCAACAGATGTAAACAGTAAATCCTATCAGTAGCAAGAATAACCCATAAGGAGTTCTGAACATGAGTGATAAAGAACTATCTAAAAAAATAGTGACCCTCGTTGGTGGCGAAGAGAATGTCAATTCGGTATTCCATTGCGCTACACGCTTGAGATTTAAATTAAATGATCGTACAAAAGCAGACAAAGCCGCACTGGAAGCAACCCCTGGTGTCATTACAGTAGTGGAAAGCAGCGGCCAGTTTCAAGTGGTCATCGGTAACAATGTAGGTCAAGTGTTTGAGCATATGATGGCAGAAACGAATTTGCAGGATGCAGATAATCCCAATGCCAAAAAGGAAGAATCTTCTGAAAAAACGAATTTTCTTGGCAAAGCGGTCGATATCATTTCCAGCATTTTTTCTCCCATTCTTGGTGCTCTTGCCGGGGCAGGTTTGCTTAAAGGGCTACTGGCGTTAATTTTATCTTTTCAATGGATTAATGATAAAAGCGGTACGTACCTGATCCTAAGTGCAGCTTCCGACAGTGTTTTCTATTTTCTACCTGTGTTTTTGGCTATTACATCGTCCCGTAAATTTAAGACAAACACCTTTGTATCGGTGGCAATCGCTGGAGCTCTGGTCTATCCAGCAGTTATAACGGCGGTAAGCAACCCAGAAAGATTGGCGTTTTTAGGTATTCCGATCATTCTGATTAATTACAGTTCCAGTGTCATTCCAATTATTCTCGCGGTCTGGGTTCAGTCCTATGTGGAGCGCTGGTTCAATTCCTTTATCCATCAATCGGTTAAAAACATTATCGTGCCGATGCTTTCGCTCCTGGTCGTTATTCCGTTAACATTTCTGGCCTTTGGTCCAGTAGGTAACCTGATCAGTCAGGGCTTGGCAAACGGTTTTACATGGGTATACAATTTAAGCCCACTAATTGCCGGGGCTGTTGCCGGGGCATTCTGGCAAGTGTTTGTTATTTTCGGCGTACACTGGGGCTTCGTTCCAGTCATGCTGTCGAATATTGCAACATTGGGCTATGACACGATGCTTCCGATGCTTACAGCAGCCGTACTTTCTCAGGCTGGTGCAACATTGGGGGTATTCCTGAAATCCCGGAACACTCAGATGAAGGCTTTGGCAGGTTCCTCTACGCTGGCCGCTATTTTTGGGATTACAGAACCAACAATTTATGGAATAACTTTGAAATTGAAAAAGCCGTTCATTTATGCTTGTATTTCCGGAGCAATCGGCGGGGCGATTATCGCTTCTGGCGGAGCGCACGCACAATCCTTTGCATTACCGGGTCTACTGGCGTTGCCGACTTATTTCGGACCTGGATTCTTGTGGGTAGTCATCGGTTTGCTTGTTGCCTTTGTACTTGCAGTTGTATTGGTTATGATTTTGGGCTTTGATGATCCAAAAGAAGAAACTGCAAAAACAGAAGCTGCACCCGTAAAGAAAGAAGTGGCAATCGAGAAAGAAATTCTCGTAAGCCCACTGCAAGGTAAAGTATTGCCTTTGGATCAATCTTCTGATGTTGCTTTTGCTTCAGGTGCTATGGGGAAAGGAATCCTAATTGATCCTACAGAGGGTGTGCTGACATCTCCTGTCAATGGAACGATTACGACAGTATTCCCGACCGGACATGCCATCGGTATTACTTCCAATGACGGAGCAGAAATTCTGATTCACGTGGGTGTTAATACAGTGAAGCTGAAAGGACAATTCTTTGACAAGCGCGTCAAGGAAGGCGATATAGTTAAGCAAGGACAACTGTTGCTTGAATTTGATATCGAGCAAATTAAGGCGGCAGGCTATACTACGGCTACGCCGATTATCGTAACAAATTCCGCTCAATACCTGGATGTGTTGAACACAATGGAAACTGAAGTGAAGCGTGAGGATTACTTGTTGACTGTTGTGGTCTAACGTTTAACTTTCAGACTAGAGCATTTTGCATAAATCCCAGGAGCGTTTTCAAATCAGCAGTATATAGATCGAAACGCTTTAGTTCGTCTATATACTGTACTTACAAGCGTTGGGAATCGAATTATGCAAAATGCTGATTAAAGAAGCTTTCCCCATGGAAAGCTTCTTTTTTTATACATAATGAGACAAGTGTTACAGCGAAAAATGGAAATATCATTTATTGTAAGTGTAAGAATGTAAAAAAAAGGAGGATTTCTGTGAAAAAAGGATATATCGCCGGGTTAAGTGTCATTGTGTTGCTTATCATTGGTATCGCTATTTCAGCTGTAGTTAAATTTCAAGACCTAGAGCAGGTTGTTCTACAAAAAGACAAAGAAATCCAAGCGAGCAAAAGCAATTACCCAGAAATATATGACCACTTGAATGCGGTTACATTTGATGGTTTTAAGAGTTTGATTCAACAGGATCAAAGTGTATTTGTCTATGTCGGCAGACCGAGTTGTGGCGACTGCAATCGGTTTGAGCCTAACTTTAACAAGATGATCGAACAGTATAATCTAGGCTCTAAAATTACTTTTTTGAACGTTCACAAAATCCATAAGGACAAGCCCCAATGGAATAAATTCAAAGAGGATTACAACGTTAAATACACCCCCACCATTGCAGAATTCAGAAACGGCAAGCTGGTTGATAAAATAGAATGGACGCCTAAAAGAGATCTCAGTACAGACGCTGTAAAAGAGTGGCTGACCTCCAAGAAACTTATTTTATAAGTCTCTTTTCTATCCATTTCATTACGCACACAAAGAACTGTTTATGCAAAAAAAGGTATTCATTCGTGTAGCGCATGAATACCTTTTTTAGGAATGTACAGGTCATCTAAGCTCTAATAAAAAATAGTTCCTACTACTCTTCACTGCCTTCTGATAAACCTCGTTCGTATCTATCAGTCCCTATATTGTAGACACTTCATAGAGTATGATCGTCAATCGAATCAGGAAATTCATATCGGATAATATCCGTTTCGGATACGATATGTCCGATTTGTGACTCAATGAATTCTAAATCTCCCTCTACTGCCCCTATAAAATGCTTTGTACCGGGTTCTATGACGATGACCTCACCAGGGCTGACTGTCTGTGTCACGCCATTGATAGAGACACTCCCGGTTCCAGAAACTATAGTCCAAACTTCTTTACGAAACTGATGCTCATGATAGCTGATAAATCTCCCATTTGAAATGACCACGCGTTTGGTCACTGTCTGCAATCCACTTGCCGCCTGTTGATGGGATAATACGGTTTGCTTTCCCCAGAAGCGCTCCTCAAAACGCGGGCCGATTTCAATTTCTGCCACCATATCCTTAATTCCTGTTGACGACTGTCGATCCGTAACCAGCACGCCATCTGGACCAGCAACGACAATAATGTCTGGAACATTCCAGATGCTAACCGGAATCTCCAGTTCATTGATGATATGCGAGTCATGTGAAGCTTCTGAAATATATCCCGGGCCACTCAGCTTCGAACTTACTTCCCGTACCAAAGAATCCCATGTGCCCAAGTCTCTCCATTCTCCATGATATGGGAGCACAGAGAGCTTATGAGTATGCTCTACTACCGCAATATCGAAGCTAGTTTTAGGCAAGTCTGCGTAATTTGTCGAAAGAGATTCATAGTCGGCTGGTATACCCATTTGCTTCAGAATATCCAACAAAAAGCCTAGTCTAAAAGCAAACACCCCGCAATTCCATAAGGCCCCTTCACGGATCAACGCTTCTGAACGGATCAGATCCGGCTTTTCTACAAATGAACTAACCCTATAATATGGCTGGTCAAGTGAAGGAGAGGCTGAAGGCACAATATATCCGTATTTATCTGAGGGCTCCGTTGGGGCAGCCCCCATTAATGCGATATGGCTTCCTGATTGCTCTAATATCGAAGGAAGCCTACGCAGATGCTCGAAAAATTCATCCCCCGCATACCCGTCCACAGGCATGACCCCTACGATCTCATCGCGTGATGCGCCTGCAACGTCATGCAAGTAGGCCGTAGCCAGAGAAATGGCCGGGAAGGTATCCCGTTGAGTCGGCTCCTCAATCACTATAGCATCTCCGCCAATTTGCCCCCGAATCAGCTCGGCCTGAGTTCCACTCGTTGAAAAATAGGCCTCATCTGCCAAATTCGCCTCATCTAATTGCCTCCATATTCGTTGCAGCATGCTTTCTGGACGTTCATCATGACGTAAAATAGAAAGAAACTGCTTGGGGCGGTTCACATTGGATAAGGGCCATAGACGTTTACCCGAACCTCCAGATAATAAAATCATTCGCAAAGATGCAACCTTCTTCCTCTAAATTAATATTTTTCTTTCATTATAGGACTGTTCGATTTTCGCATTTCTGCCGAATACATAAGTATGTATTATCGTGGAAAATACATACTTATGCAATGTAATTGTATCTTTATCCGTACAGGAGATGTCAGTCATGCCCATAAAAATACTCATCATTGAAGATCAAAAAAGTTTGGCAGATATGATTGCTCTTCATCTGCAGGAGGAAGGCTATCATACCGAGCTTATTTATGACTCTAAACTTGCAATTCCTACACTTATGCGTTTTAAGCCCGATATTATTGTGACCGCTCTAATGTTTTCCGGTAAAGTCGAATGTGCGCTGATCAGCCAAATCCGTCAATTTACTACGGTCCCTATGCTGGTCATCTCTAATAACACCCTGCTGAATATAAGAATAAAGGCTCTGGACGACGGAGCAGATGACTTCTTATGCAAACCATTCAGCCTGATAGAGTTAAATGCGCGCATCAAAGCCCTGCTGCGCCGCTGCGGCCCCAACATGCCCATTGAATCGCAAACGGTAACTCAAAAGCTTAAAAAGGTAAGGGTTTGGGTGAATGATTACCGTCATAGCCTGTTAGTCGATGACCAAGAAATAGAAGTCACTCAAATTGAATTTTCCATTATAAAAGAGATGTCCTGCAATCCAGGTAAAGTCTTTACCCGCAGCGAGCTGATGGATCGGATCAAAGGTGGAGATGGCGCTTATCTGGATCGTACCATCGACGTACATATTTCCAGCCTTCGCAAAAAAATAGAACGTGACCCTAAAAATCCTCAGCATATCCGTACCGTCTGGGGCAGAGGCTACAAATATGAGATGTAGCCGTATCATGGCTACCCATTTCCCCACTGAGCAGCTTGCTTTTTATGGAAGATTTCGCTTCTTCCATCGCCGATAAGGAAGAAAACAAGCTGCTCCACCCAGTATCCCTATGAGGAACAGTACCCAGCCGAAACGGTAGGCGGAAGCCAGAATAACGACGACTTTCCCGTTCCCGTTACCATTGGTAATGAATCCGGTAGTCACTCCATTGACGGACAGACGGGCTCGCTGATTTTCGCTACCTAGCCTGAACTCCCACAGTGGATTGGGTGATTCGGTCTCCCGGATCAGCACCTGTTCATGCGTTGGATTATATAGCGTAAAACTGCGTTCCATGGAATTTTCACGAGTTGCCTGAATGCTCTCCGATGCATGTGGAGCCATAAAAAAGGTATCCATATCCGATCCCTCAAACAACGTAAACTGATCCACTGTAATCATGGCTTGATAAGGGATGATGGAATATTGCTTCATTTGAAATAAGCCTGACTGCTTCTTGTGCGCATGCGCCAAAATCTGAAACTGCATCAAGGCAGTTCCTGCCGGAGCCTTCACAATTTGATCATAATGATTCCATTGTTCCTTATCTCTCTCCTCCACCTCATCAATATAGGAGGTTTGGAGAACCTGGGACGCTTTATTCAAAAAAATGACCTTCATATGCCGACTTCCAATTTGTTCTGATCGCGCATCCAACTGAACGGCATACTCTTGCAGCGGCTCTGCCTTCATTTTCTTGGACGCATAAATATTCCAGTCACAGGAATAGCTAGGTGCGTAACGGATAGAGAGTCCTTCGTCCTTGATTGACAGATTCGTCTGCCCAGGTCGAATATCCGCCACACATCCGACATCCGTCGTGCTCAATGATTCCTTCGTATCCTCCCCCGGCATCATCGTCACTTCCTGCGCAGCCATTCGATGAATATCTCCAAAACGGCTCAATGACGGCACCTGACTATCCAGCACAAGGGTTAAGCGATACTTCCCCTTGGTTAGGAACAGATTTTTAAATTCGACTCGGCCGTAGTCATTCAGCAGACCGGGAATTTGTATGATTTTCTTGGCAAAACCATCCTGATCGGGCACCGTTTCAATAACCTGCTTTTCGGATAAAGAGGTCGCGGGTAGCCGCTTATACGACTCCTTCGTACGAATCGTTCTGGTCAGCACCTTTCCCGTCTCTTCATTCGTCCACTTCATCGTTAATGACCCCTGGTACCCAGCGGGGAGATTAGCCAAAATAGCTGTGGCATAGGTTCCCGTTTTGGCGACTTCCACATCCCTGCTTAACGTCCCCTTCTGATAGCTGATCCCCCGCCCCATACTAAGTCTTGGTAAAGCACGTTCCGTCTGTACATTCCCTTGTGCGTTAAAATCGCTCTCTGCCTCCAAGGTGAAAAAAAGCTTGCCCCGCTTCAATGCCTGCTCCACTGGAAAAGATAGCTGATCTAGCTGATCCACAGGGACAATCGCAAATTGATTGATCGCATTAAAGCCTTGCAGGTTATTAACCGTGACTGGAGTATCTCCTTTTGGAAAAACATGTTCTCCCAGATCCACCCATTGAAATTGGTTTAAACCATCATCCTGAGTCTTGATACTAACCACTTTGTCCGGCAGTGTGACTTGCAGTTTCCCGCCTGCCTTATTCATAAACACTCTAGCATATACATGCGAGGTTTGAGGTTGATCCAGTTTTTTGTGCATCGTAAACGTATTAGGCTTGCTATATTGCCCCAAATCACGCAGCTGGATATCATGAATCCACCAGTAATTTTTTTGCTGTGGACGCTGTAGGGTTAACAAATCCATTCGCATCCAATAGCTACCGGGCGGCGACACGTATTCCCCGTAAAATTTCACACTGTCAAAATTATATCCCTCCGAAGGCGCCACGACATAGCTAACCCCCAGTTCACGCATTTGCTTATCGTAAAATCTCATTTTCACATGCATTTTGTTCGTTCCGCGACCGGAAACAGTAATTTGGAACTGATACGGATTATTTTCCTTGGCTTCCAGCAAACCCGATCTAGCGACCTGCCATATATTACTCGGGTCTCCCTTCATAATTTCGCCGTGCAGAGTTGGCACATCATTCAATTCCTCACGGGGATTAGCCTGCACACTGAACAACTGCGGATTATCCGGCTTGAAGAAGGTTTCGGTCCGCAACATGGAATCAAAGTCCACGACCGTCTTCCCATCGATGCTGCTCATCTGATACGGGGCCACATCCAGCTTCTTACTGGCAAAGGTGACCGCAATCCCTGCATCCATTTCCATATCGAACGGAAAGTTCCGTATATTTTGGGAGGATAAATACCATAACCAATCGTTAGTCGAGGCAAAGGTTTTGGACCATTTTAAAAAGGCATTACCATCCTCAATGGCATCAAAAGGCCGTAAGTAATCCTCTGCTGGAAGCTGTGACAACAACAAGTCATTAAAGGACGCCGCTTCCACATAATCCCCTTTGTTAATCATCTGGATGGTTTTTAGCTCAGGCTTTAACGCACTGAACAGCACCCCAAAGCGGCTAAAATCAAAACCAGGCAGATGACTGTAGCTCTCCAGTCGGCTAAAACCGTAAGGTGTTACAATTTTACTCGCAAGGATGTTCATATAGGGCGGTGTCTGATCGAGATTAAATATGGAAAATAGTCCGTTCTGGTACGTACGTTTCAGCCCGGTCTGACCTTCCAGCTGAGATAGGTGGAAATCCTGCCGCTTCTCCTGCCCCACATATTCATCATGGTAGACCAACTGATTGACCCCAAAGGTAGAGAACAGCCAGCCTAATCGGGAGCTTAATCCATTGTCCATGACATACTGCAGAAAATTCATATAGTATGTAATGCCGGGATCATTCCCCTCATGATGAAAGATCGTATTTTTAGGAGAAGAGTATACCTGAAAATCTCCGGTTGCCTTTTCGTTTGCGGTCTTCCCTTTATTCCATTTGGGCGTGGCTACTCCGTTATAGCTCTGAATCATATTGTCAGCAATCGGAAAGTATAATGCCTTGCTATCGAAACGATCCGGGTCAGTCAGCTTTTCAGCCATTTGACTATAAGCCTCCGGCACTTGTACCGGCTTGTAGTACCCCTCAATGAACTGAGTACGCAAGGGAGCAAAATATATCCCCAGGCATAAAACGACAATAACTACCGCCAGCTTTTTATATACACGCTGCAACGGGGATGATCCGAACCATTCCATAAATTGAATAACACCGAAGGTCAGCAACACCCCGAAATTAAGGGCAATCAGTCCAATAAATTTGTTAGGATCACGGAAAACCGAACCAATCACAGGGGTTTTCGTAACCAAAATGACAAACCACTTGGCAATGGATGGGAACGTCGTCCCGGTAGCTGCAACCAGAAACAGCAACGTAAGTAGCGAGAAGATCAGAATGATCGGATTTTTATGTGAACGTGTCACCATCGCATACCCGATCAATAGCAACAAAAACCCCCCTCCTACATAAAACATGACAGGCAGTGAGGACAAGGAAAACATGGGCCACCAATAGCTCAGTAAATAACCCACATTATATAAACTGCTGTTGCGGCTGAACAGAGACAACGTATCCACGACGTTAATATTATGCTGAGACGCTTGAGCGTCCATCAACATGCTACCGACATATAGAGACAACCAATAAAAACTGAGCAGACCGAAAAACACGCCAAAAATGATCCCTTTACGCAAAAAATTGCCGTATAACGGCTGCAAATAGGTGCGACCGGCCTTACGGTGGGTCCAGGTCAACTTGATTAATAGCAACATGGTGAACAATCCCAAATAAATCATGCCGAAGAAAAAATAATGAATTGCCGCAGCACTAACGGTGAATACCGCAGCCAACAGGAACAGGTCGATCCAGTTTCGCTGATACAACTTGTGGGGATGATAGTTTTTAATTTGTTGAATTTGAAACTTGGGGTCCACCGCACTGAAAAAGAATCGCAGCATTAACGGAAACAAACTATATCCACAGAGCAAATAAATATGCTGAATGCGGAAAATAACCCACGGATTCAGCGCATAAAACAACGAGCCGACCATGATGGCAAAAATACGGGTCTTCGTAAAGCTTGGTGAATAATACACGCTGACCAGTCGCTTGGCAAAGGCATACATCGAAAATGCCGAAACAAATAACAAGCCTGTAATAAACGACTTGAGCAAGACCGGGCCGCTTTCGTCAAATAAGAGTGACAGTCCATAGAAGGGCAAGATGTACAGGATACGTGGAGCATTGAACAAGGTCGAGGTAGACCATCGCTCGTTCCATACTCCGGTTATTTCCTCCAGATACCGATGAGAGGTGGCTCCAAAAGCAATGTCGCTAAACACAATTTGCCCTGGTCCATAGATGGGTGCAAGATATGCAACAATCGCAATCAGCATCAACATCATTGCCGCCATATCGTAGCGGTAACGAAATATCCATTTTTTCATGCTTGTCCCCCTCTCTTGAACTTCTCGTATATCTGTCGGTTATCTTGGGCCTATCTCCTCAAACGAACGATTGCCTGCAAGCCCTGATCGGTATTACGCAGCTTTAAACGACCGCCTATGGTCTTCAGGTATGCATCCATATGATACAGGCTGAACGCATGCTCCTGGGAGTTTTGGGAATAGTCTGGCTGGAAATAGCTCCAACGCATTTTATCATCAATCCCGCCGCCCGTGTCTTCAATGTTAATAATAATTTCTCCTTCTTCCAGCCGTGAACTAACCTTAAGCACTTGAGATTGCCGCTTGGACCGCAGACCTGTTCGGCCCTTTTCCTGATTCTCAGGCTGCTCTCCACCTTGGCCCATGGCCTGAACTGCATTTTCCAGCAGCCCCTGAATCGTTTTGTACAGCATGGGTGCTTGTGCTGCAATCGATGGAACAGGCTCTTGCCGCAAGATCACTTGAATGTTCTTCATGTTCAATGAACGGTTCGCCCATTTCAGCGACTCAGACAATACTTCATTCATATCTGTAAAGCTAATTCCACTATTATCATGCATCTTCTCTTCCAGCTCATCGCGCAAGCTACGGACTCCCGTCAGTAACTCTCCCAGTGAGGATTCCTGTCTGAGACGACCCTGGATGAAATTTTCATTCAACTCGCGAAAATACTCCAGTTCCTCATGAGAGGCTCCTTTTCCCTGACTGGAAGCCGCTTCAAAGCGGTTTGCTAGATCATGATAAAATCCCAGCAGCTTCAAATCATCACCGCCTGTGAGACGGCTAGTCTGCTCTTGCAGCTCTTGTAGCTGCTGCTCAATCGTCTGCATTAACGGCAAATAATACGTGTCCTGCTGCTGTCGCATATCTTCATCTCGCCGTTGGTCACGCACCTGATTGTTCACGATGGCATCCTTTACAATCCTTTTGCGGAACTGTACGAGCATGGCCCACAGAATGAACAATATCAGAACCATGACCATCCACAATTGTTTGCGGAAGGAGCTGATTCGCTGTGCTGTATCCTCGCTTACATCCTTAACCGATATGTAAAGGGCCTCTTCCCCAATCCGGCTGAATCCTATTCCGTGTTTCTCACCGTCATCTTCAATGACACCTGTATTGCCCTCCAGCAGCCTACGGGTTACGCCCGTGATGTCCGTTCGGTTAATATCCGAAGTACTTCGGGAAGCTACGACCTTAAATTGACCGTTATAAAATAAAGTCTCATGCTGGTTAACCGGTTTACTTTTAATAATCCCGCTGAGCATATCAGCGTCAACCGTGCGCACCATAAAACCGCCCATCTGCGCTCCTTGAATCCTGCATGCTATATACTGGGCAGGCTGATGATCCTCTGTCACAAAAGAGCTTACTGCACAACCATTTTGCAGCCATTTAATCTGCTGGACCGCACTTTTCATCTCACGATTGTCTCGCCCGACCATCACATGATACTGCTCATCCAGCACATAAAAGGCCCCGCCGCTTTCACGCTTAAACCCTTCAGGATACTGGCGTGTTCCCTGATTCAGCATATCTCTGCCCAGACTGGACGACAGCTCCTTCAGTTCAGTCTGCCATGCGGCATAACGCTCGGTTATGCTGCTGGAAAGTTCCTGTACCTCATACTGGAGCTGCTCGTTCTGAATCTCCGCCAAGTGACCACTGAATTGCCGCACAACAAACCATTGAAGCACAGCGGCCAAGAACAATGTCACACCCAGAACGATCAGGTACAGGATCAGCTTTTGCCAACCTGGTTTCAACAAAGCCCATTGCTTCATGCTTCCCTGTCCCCTCCATTCTGTTCAAGACGGCTCAAAATAGCCTGCATCAGGCATTCCAGCTCGTAGCTGACCAGCGGTAGCCGTGCGCACAGCAACCGGGGAGTACGGCGCTGGAGTGCAGCAAACCTCGCAGCGGTTTCCGTTGCCCCGTCCGTCAGTAGGATCAACTCGCATGTTTTTGCGATATATAAGCGATCCAGCTCTTCCTCGCCGTATTCTCGCAGATCAACAACGTAAATATCATGACGATCGTCCATATGCTGAAGTGCGCTGGAGACAGCCAGGGTCACTCCTGTATGCCGTGCAGCATGATACTGATGAAGGAGACGCATACCTTTTTCCCAGAGGGCATGTTCAGCCGAATCAAATCGTTCACAAAAAAGACGCAACGCCCGTTCTGTATTGACATCTTTCAAAAATGCCAAAACGCTGATATTATACATGTAGTTCCTCATTTCTTACTTCCTGATTGGAGTTGCGCAGTTCTTATGACACCCCAAAACATTCTATTTGTTGACGACAGCCCTATGGTTCTGTCCCTGCTTGAACGGACCTTGACGCAAGAAGCATTCACCTTACATACCGCTCACACGCCCAAAGAAGCCTTACAAGTGCTGGAACAGCACCCGATTGATGTGGTAGTTTCCGATCTGCTCATGCCTGGTCTGGATGGGATTACCTTCCTTCGCATGATTAAGAAGGATTATCCACATATCGTACGAATTATTTTGTCTGGTCACCTGCATACGCAGTCCATTTTATCGGCGATTAACCAAGTCGGTGTGTTCCGTTTTTTGACGAAACCGCTGGAGCTGGATGATGATACGCTAAAAAAAATACTGTATGAGGCGCTTGATCAGGCCAAACTCAACCGAAACAGCCTACATGCAGACCAGAACGTAGCTTCCAACCTGTCAGTTTTTATAGACAGCATTTTGAATGCACCGTACCGACCCTATGTGCTGCTGAATGAACAAGATATCGTAACCGCTGTACACATTGCACTCGCTGAGCTGTATCCTGTCGGCTGCTCACTACGTCATCCTGACGGGGAAGGTATTCAGTTAACCACGCATTCATTATATATACCGTATGAGGAGTCGGAATCTTCCGATCCCGACTTATACACGCTGGATACACTGACCCTCGGCCATTCATCGTTACGCCTTATCCGCCTTAGCGAGATCGCCTGAGTGACGGGTGCCGCCCTTTAACACGGCGGCTACCCCAATCACAGTCAGGCATACATACATCCACAACATCCCCATCGTCAGCAAGGGGTGACGGATATAGTTTTTCAAATTCCCCCATGTATACAGCACCGGACGGAAGAAGTACCAACGTTCCAGCGCTTTTCGCAATCCGCCCTCTTCAGATGACATCGTACGATCCATCACCGAAAAGTAGTAGGCTTTTTTACGTAATACATCGTGCAGATACACCTGTTTTTCATCATGGTATACCCGTGTAAATACCGCCCGACGAATGACTCCGCCAGACTCTATATAACGCAAGGTCGGCTGTATTTCTTCAAAAGCAATTTGCTCCGCATTAAACCCGCCCGTCGATTCGTAAGCGCTCATTCGCCAGAAGCGTGCGGCTTCAATGGAGCGTTTTCCCAAGGTTTCACCCGCATTGTTAATCACATTTCGCTCAAAAACTTTCACTTTGGAAAAAAAATTATTTGCTTCCGAATACGCCTCTTCCGGAACGACCAAGGCGCCAATATCCTGATGATCGTCAAAAAAGTCAATGCTCTGCTGAATCAGATGTTCGGCTAAAATCATATCGGAATCCAATACAAATATGTATTCGGCACCCAAGCGTTTCGCTTCCTCAACCGCCCTGACCCTAGCGACTCCCCGCTCCCCATGGGGAAGCTCCAATACCGTTACGGGTACTGAACTCCCTACCGACAGCATACGAATCGTCTCAACGGTCCGGTCATTGGAGCCATCATCAGCAATTACAATATGCAGATCCTTGTAATTTTGCCCCATACAGCTTCGCAAACAAGGCTCTATCGTCCGTTCATTGTTGTACGTGGAGAAGAGAATGACCACTTTGTCCACTCTGTTCCGCCTCCTCTACCCAATCTTCCATCAACTGCTCAAACGCAGCAGCCGTATGATCAAAATGGAATCTTAACGCATATTGATACGCCCGCTCACGGATGGCCATGTAATCTTCGCCGCCCTTTGCTGCTCTTTCCATTTGTTCAGATAATCCTCGGATGTCGCCGTGAAAGCATAGATACCCGCTCTTCCCAAAATCCGTTGCATCCACCAGACCCGGTGAATTGCTGACAATGCTAGGGGTTCCAACGGCTGCCGCTTCGGTAATCGTCAAACCCCAGCCTTCACGTAAGGAAGGAAATACGAGCGCGTGGGCACGACTCATCAGCTCCAGCTTATGCTCTGCTGAAACAAATCCGTAAAAGGTAATATCGGCTTGCGATTGCCCCTGTTCATCCGGTTCTCCGTATGTCAAACCATACTGTTTCATAATCGGCACTAATTGTTCTGCCACATAGGTTTTATCGGTTTTTCCGGCAATCCATAACATAGCCTGAGGGAACTTTTCCTTGAGCTGCCCAAAGGCCTCAACGACCAGATCAATACCTTTATATTTGACGAAGCGCCCAGCATACATGAAGGTCGGATTAGGCTCCTTCGTTAAAAATTGTTCGCGCGGCCAATGATCAAACTCAATGCCTTCCGGTAAAAGATGAACACGATCCGGGTGAAAGCCCAGCTTAAGCAGATCATATCGGGTAGACGGAGATACCGTAAGCGTCCGATCCTTACGAGCCAGCTTAAGCATCAAGGGCTCCATATGAAACCCAATAACATTTAGCGGGAATTTGGCGTTCTCAAACCATATTTCCCTTGTTAGTTGATGTATGAAAAAGATCCTCTTGGATGCCTCCACCCAAAACCGGGTAAAGAATTGATGCGTATTCGCCTGGTTAATCACATAATCGATCTTCCCTCGATGACGACGGTAATAGCGCATCGCATAATAAATAACACTGTATATGTTCCCTTTTCGAATATACGTAATACCGTCAATAATTTCATGCTCAGGCATCCCCTCAAATTGGGGTGAAAAATGAATGAACTGGAAACGTCCTTGCTGTGAGCGTTTAAGCATTTCATGGGTAAAAATTTCTGCTCCCCCGCTTTTAGGTGAACGAATGTCACGCCAGGAAAGCAATAGAACTACGGTTTTACCGTCCTGTTCATGTATGGTATTCATGGGGTAAATCCCCCTTTATCTTTATTTTGAACAAATGCACATAGGCGTCTATCACAAAGTAGAGAGCCATAACCCCGTAAACTATGAACTCAGATAGCAAAAAATCTACCGGATCTGTGTGGGCAATATGAAAGGCTACTAATAAAGCCGCGGCTCCTGCCATCAGACTGAACATAAATTTTCGTCTGCCCACCAATACGTGCACATGCACAAAAAACAGCACGATGGAAAATAGCCAGTACACCCATCCTCCCCATGGAATATAGGCCTCGGCCGATTGGTAAGAGGCTCCGAATAATATGGGAATAGAGGAAGGGAACACAAAGGTCGTGCCCACATATACACAGATTGCAGCTATAGCCATTAAACCGGCATAGACGGCAATCAACTTGCCCAAAGCTTGGCGGTCATGCCCCTGCGCACCGATCTTTGGAATAAAGGCAGCAATTAGACTATACGAAACGTAATAGACCAACTGGCTGTACTTCAGCGCAATGGCATAGCTGCTGGCCTGCTCAGGAAAGTAATGCTGTACATACAACATGTCGATGGAGATACAAAACAAAATGAATAAATTCGTCATAAGGCTATCGGTGAAATCCTGACCCAATGATTTCCATAGCCCAGAAGGGATATGTTCTCCACTGTATGTGAATAAGGACAAGCCACGAGCCGAAACGATCCAGCCGTGGAGCAGCGACAGCAGCATTCCTCCACAGCTTGCTAACAGTAGGGCTTCCAGCTTTAACCCCAGTGCAGCCAGAACAAAAAACAGGCTCAGCTTCCCTAATACCTCAATGTAATAGTTCACATTGAGCGCCAACATGCGTTCCCTGCCCTGTAAATCTCCGCGGCACGAACTTACAAGAATATGCAGTCCGATCAAGCCATACAGCATGAACAGCGGGCCGGATTCGACGCCTAATAGCGAACGCAGTAACGGATGAAAGATGAGTAAAATGATCATGGCAAGCACGGTTAGCACCAGAGGTGCTTTGAGTAATAAAGAACCGAGCGGTAAGCTTCGTAGCGCAAGCTTTTGGTCTCCCTTAGAGACCAGTTTGGCGGTTAATAGCTGGATGGATAAACCCAAAACGGATAAAAGTGCAAAAAGTGCCAGCAGCGCATTCGCCTGGCCATAAGCTTGTCCGGTAAGATACCAGCTCGCTGCAATGTGGAAGAAAAAATTAAATCCGTTAAGCAGCACATTAAAGAGAGGGAACATCAACGATCGCAATCGGTTGTTCACGTTGTTATCTCACCCGCCGATCCAGTCGCCAAATATCAATGATGGAGCGTAAAAAACGAATAGAATCCTTCCAGACATGAATGTGCGATCCATCGCGGTCAATACATTTGACGGGTAATTGCAGCACACGAAGCTGGAGTCGCTTGGCAATAAACATCATTTCTAGATCCAGCGCCAGTCCGAGCTGTTCCTTTAAATGCGGAAACATCCGTTTCACTGCAACCGAACTCATCACTTTAAGCCCAGTCTGCGAATCTACCACACCTGTTGGTAAAAAAGGACGGGAAATGACCCGCTTACCAAAGCTGACAACAGATCGCAATAAAGATCGATTCTCGGCGGTCATATCCTTGGTTCCGATCACGACATCATAATAGCCCTGCTGAACAACATTAATCATTCTGGCAATATCCTCAATAAAAAAGGAGTCGTCCGCATCCACAAATACGTAGTAATCCGCACCAATGGTCCGCATCCCTTCCAGATACGTCCCTGCCTTACGTGTATTTCGTCCCAATTCCCTTGTTTGAAGCAGCGGGCTAAGATTCTGATTAATCCTGTTTACGGACAAGTCCGTTGCTGCCTCCAACGCTTTAATCAAGGCATTGGTACCATCGTGGCTGCCATCATCAATGAGATAAATCGAACCTTCAATAATATGGCTGCGGATAAAGGCTTGCAGTCGTTCAGCAAAGGTTTTGACATGAACAAAACGTTGCTCTTCGTTATATACAGACAAGATAAATGCAATATGTTGGCTTTTGGTCGAATACTCGGGATAGAGCAAGCTTTGTATTTCCGAAAGCATTTCTTCGGTGTCATTGGCTTGCCAAAATAGCAGGCGCAAACGGCCTACTCCGGTGATTTGCACCATATGCTGATCACTGAACGGAATTGTTACATCCGTCACCAGTAACAATGGCATTTGCGGAAATTGGCTACGGATCTGATTGGCTTTCCGCACCGCCTGCCCCGGCTCCCTATAATCAATCAGGCAACAACATGCGTTCTCGTAGACTGAAGCTGCCTCCGTGTCCTCGCACTGTATATATTGGTAAAAACAAATCACATTGGGATAATCAATAGCCCTGTCGTTATCGCTAAAAATGGCTATAGGTCCCTGCACACAAACCTCTCCTTTTCCTCCGAATAGTTCTATTTTGTTGAAAAAGAATTAAGAATGTTTGCTTATAGGAGTTAAATTAATGTCCAAATACTTCATATTTCCTTAACAAAATAGCTGACACTCCATGATATATAAGGATATAAGAGAAGAAAAACTGATTTTCATATTTGATAAAAACAGAGTATTTAGACCTGATTCATTAGAACCAAAACCATCAGAATAAGTTAGCGCATCCATATCGAAAATTAGTTCTTTTAGATCAACAGAAGGAAGAATATATGGTTATTTTGTCATAGATAAATAGAAGAATAAAACAGATTCGCACGTCCATACTATGGACAACATGTCATCTTGAGGATTTTGCAAAAATCCGATAAGCGACTTTCAATGAACAAGATATAGATCGAAATGGTTTAGTTCGTCTATATCTTGCACTTCGGAGCGACTGAAATCGAATTTTGTGAAATCCTTACAATATGTAAATTAAGAGAAGGAAGGTCTTTCTATGGAAGCATTTTATGTCAATCGCGATGGGTCATTATCTACTCCATTACGGGGAAAGGATGTGTTGGCAAATCCTCTTTTGAACAAAGGTGTCGCTTTTACAGAAGAAGAACGCAAAGAGCTGGGTTTGGAAGGAATCCTTCCTCCAACCGTCCTTTCATTGGAGAAACAGAGCGTACGGGCATATCAGCAGTTTCTCGCACAACCCACCATGCTGCGTAAAAATGCTTCTCTCAACGACCTTCACAACCGAAATGTCGTACTCTACTACCGGCTGCTTACCGATCATTTGAGTGAAATGCTGCCCGTAGTCTACACGCCGACCGTAGGAACCGCGATTCAAGAATATAGTCACGAGTATAACCGCCCTGGAGGCGTATATTTGTCGATAGATAACCCGAACGGTATTGGACAAGCATTCCATAATTCCGGTTTGAGCGGCCATGATGTGGATCTGATCGTCGTGACAGATTCCGAAAGTATTTTGGGGATTGGTGACTGGGGCGTCGGGGGGATTAACATTGCTATTGGCAAGCTTGCAGTGTATACGGCTGCGGCAGGCATTCATCCCGGGCGGGTGCTGCCAATTGTACTGGATGTAGGCACGAATAATGAAAAGCTGCTGAATGATCCACTGTACATCGGAAACCGCCATAAACGGGTTCGCGGAGAAGCCTATAACCAGTTTATTGATACTTTTATCAGCAAAACGTTAGCGCAATTCCCGAAGGCGCTTTTACATTGGGAAGATGTGGGTAGCGTAAATGCGCGCCATATTATAGGAAAATACGGTCAAAGCATACTCACCTTCAACGATGATATACAAGGTACAGGAGCGGTGACCCTGGCTGCGATTCTTTCGGCGGTGGGTGTCACCAAGACTCCGCTGCGTGAACAAAAAATACTTGTTTTCGGCCCAGGGGCTGCAGGGATCGGTAACGCTGATCAAATTCGGGGCGCTATGATCGAGGATGGCCTTTCCGTAGATGATTCATTCAAGTCCTTTTGGGCCTTTGATTATCGCGGGCTGTTAACGGAAGATATGGAAGACGTATTGGAGTATCAGAAACCGTATGTGCGCAAAAAGGATGAAGTCAGCTCATGGACCCGGTCGGGTGACGGCAAAATACCGCTACTGGAGGTCATCCGTCAGGTGAAGCCTACGATATTGATTGGAACTTCCGGTGTAGCAGGTACCTTTTCTGAAGAGATCATCAAGGAGATGGCAAAGCATGTAGAACGCCCGATCATTATGCCCATGTCCAATCCTACAAACCTTGCAGAGGCAGTACCCGAGGATTTGATCCGGTGGACAGATGGCAGAGCACTGATCGCAACCGGAAGTCCTTTTGAGCCCGTTACGTATAACGATACAAATTTTGAGATTGGACAGGCGAACAATGCCTTTGTTTTTCCGGGACTGGGTCTGGGTGCGATTGTGGTTAAAGCCAAAAGGATTACCCCTGCGATGTTTACAGCCGCAGCAGTTGCTGTTGCCAATGGTGTAGATTCGAATACGCCTGGCGGTGCGCTACTCCCTCATATCCGAAAATTACGCGAAGTTTCGTACGCTGTTGCGATTGCGGTTGCAAAAGCCGCGATTCAGGATCAGGTAGCGCAGGCGCACATTTCAGATGTGGAACAAGCTATACAAGATGCAATGTGGAAACCGGAATATGCCAAGGTCAAAGCAGTGGAAAGTGTAATTCATCATCCTCACTAAGCCCAAAACACCTAACTAGAGGAAATTTAATATTTTGCACACTATGTTTGACATAGCGTATGAACGTATGTACAGTAATAGTCAAAAGAATAGAAGTCCACTAGGGGAGCCAATATGGCTGAGACAAGAATGTATCTTGGACCCTTTGAACCTGATCTAGTTCGTACTAGCGTAGGAAAGTGGAGCCTTCGTATATAAGGTTTCAAGCGTTTTTTGCGTATTGGGCCTATTGTTGAAGCCGCTCCATTTTTCCGGGGCGGCTTTTTAGCGTTGTTCCGGAATTATATTCTTACAGGACTTCTTGCTCTTCAATTTAATGGAGGTGGGGAAAATGAGTTTTACACAAGAACTCCGTCGGCAGGCGGACGGCATTTTTCAAGCGATTTTTGAGCATCCCTTTGTGAGAGGTATTGCTGAAGGAAGTTTGACAAGGGGACAGCTGATTCACTATGTAAAACAGGACTTTGAATATTTGAACGCCTACATGCGGATATACGGCATCGCAATCTCCAAATGCACGAATCGGGAGGACATGGCTGTATTTAATGAACAAATCTCTTTTATTCTCCACAGCGAGGTTCATCCGCATCAAAATTTCTGTGCTGTCGCAGGGGTGAGCTATGAAGAGTTGCAGGGATATCCGCTCGCTCCGTCGGCTCATCACTATATCCGTCACATGCTGACGGTTGCGCATGAGGGCAGCCTGGGCGAGATCTTGGCTGTGCTGCTGCCATGTATGTGGACGTATGCCGAGATTGGTCGCAGGCTGCTGGATGAAGTAAAGCCGGATGAGTCTCATCCGTTCTATGAATGGATGGGCTTCTATGGAGACCAGCTTGATGATACAACACTCAAGTTCCGAGAACGTGTAGATGCTTGGGCGGAAGGCGCAACGGCTGCTGAGCGAGAGCGGATGATTGAGCATTTTATACTGAGCTGCCAGCTGGAATATAAGTTCTGGGACATGGCCTATAAGCAGGAAGAATGGCCGGTCCAGATACAGGCAGCGGTCTTGGAATAGTCAGCTTGGCAATTCGATGCGTGAAGTACGGTTAATGCCCTGTTGAACCACCAACTATAGAGAGGATAATCATTATGAGTACATGGGAAAAAAGTTATTCGGATCTCCTGAAGAAGGTACAAAACAGCAAACCCCTCGTTCACAATATGACCAATGTGGTAGTCACTAACTTTACGGCCAACGGCCTGTATGCATTGGGCGCCTCCCCGGTGATGGCCTATGCACCCGAGGAAGTAGCAGACATGGCAAAAATAGCGGGAGCCGTCGTGTTAAACATCGGTACGCTGAACCGCGAACTGGTGGATGCCATGATCATTGCTGGACAATCGGCGAATGCACACGGTGTTCCGGTCCTGCTAGATCCGGTCGGTGCGGGAGCAACGAGCTTTAGAACTGAGTCGGCACTGCGAATCCTGAGAAAAGTCAAAATCTCATTGGTGCGGGGCAATGCAGCCGAAGTCGCGCATCTTGTTGGAGAAGCGCGTGAGATTAAAGGCGTAGATGCTGGTGACAGTGCTGACAGCGGAAATGTCGATCTGGCAATTCGGGCTGCTCGAACGCTCAATACAATGGTTGTCATTACTGGAAAAGAGGACGTCATCACCGATGGGGCCGAAGTACGAATGATAAGCGGTGGAGACGCGCTGCTCACGAAGGTAACCGGAGCAGGCTGCCTGCTGACCTCTGTGTTAGGTGCCTTTGCAGCTGTTGAACCCAACCTGCTGCTCGCAGGTACAGCAGGCTTGGCATTTTACGGTGCAGCAGCTTCCCGAGCCGCAGCACGTACCGCAGAGCTGGGGCCCGGCAGCTTCCAGATTGCCTTTCTCGACGAGCTCGCCAAACTACATACATGTTCGCTAGAGGGGCATGTCACTGTCCGTGAAGCCGGAACAACCACAGCAGGTGGTGCGCGATGACAGACGTTCGTGTACCCAGAGCACTGACGATTGCCGGTTCGGACAGTGGCGGCGGGGCCGGGATTCAAGCCGATCTCAAAACCTTTCAGGAGCTTGGCGTTTACGGCATGTCGGCTATTACGGCCATTACCGTACAGAATACTTTAGGGGTCCACGGCGTATATCCGCTGCCACAGGAAGCAACAGCGGAACAGATCGAAGCTGTAGGATTAGACCTTGGAGTGGATGCTCTGAAGACTGGCATGCTGTTTAATGCGGGCATCATCCGTCTTGTGAGCAAGCAGATTCGAAAGTTCGGCTGGAAAAAGGTTGTCGTCGATCCCGTGATGATTGCCAAGGGAGGCGCAAAGCTGCTGCAGCCAGAAGCGATGCAGGCTCTGAAGGACGACCTGCTCCCCTTGGCCCTGGTCGTTACACCGAATATCCCGGAGGCGGAAGCCCTGACAGGGATCAGTATCCATACGATGGAGGATCGCCGCGAGGCTGCGAGACATATTAGCAGTATGGGATCAAAATTCGTTGTGATCAAGGGTGGCCACGCTGACGAGAGCGAGAGCAGCGAACAGATTGTGGACCTACTCTTTGACGGAACCGCCTTTACAGAGCTGAGCGGCAAGCGAGTACGGACTGTTCATACACACGGAACAGGATGCACCTTCTCAGCAGCGATTACCGCGGAATTAGGGAAAGGGATGTCTGTACCGGAGGCTATCTCGAATGGCAAAGCCTTCATCCAGGCAGCGATTGAGGAACCTTTGCAGCTTGGACAAGGACATGGACCCACCAATCATTGGGCCTTCCGCCGTCGTCAGGAGATGCTGCTATGAACGGCAGAATGTTGTCAGAGGTGGTGCGCCGCCAGCTACAGATGTACCTGGTGCTTGGAAGCGTGAATTGCCTCGCGAAACCAGGCTGGGTCGTGCAAGAGGCTCTGGCTGGCGGCGCAACCATGGTCCAGTTCCGGGAAAAGGGTCTTGGCGCGTTAACGGGCGTTCCTATGTTCGAACTTGCGTGCCAGCTACAGGAACTGTGCCGTCACGCTGGTGTCCCCTTCATCATCAATGACGATGTGGAGCTAGCTCTTGAAATCGACGCCGACGGTGTTCACATCGGTCAAGACGATGAATCCGCCGAATCCGTCCGCGAGCGAATCGGAAATCGAATTTTAGGCGTCTCTGCCCATACCATTGAGGAAGCACGTCGAGCCATCCTGCAAGGTGCTGATTATCTCGGCGTCGGACCCATCTATCCCACCATCTCGAAAGATGATGCCCATGCCGTACAGGGACCGGCAATTTTATATGAGATGCGTAAAGCGGGAATTGATGTGCCGATTGTTGGGATCGGAGGTATTACAGTGGACCGTGTTGAGGAAGTCGCACGTGCAGGTGCAGATGGTGTGGCGGTGATTTCAGCCGTGACACAGTCAGAACAGGTTAGAGGTGCGGTCAAAGAATTAAAGGAAAATATGGTATCATTTCTCAATGATTCGATCTACATGTTTGATAATGATTCAACAGATCATCCAGCTTTTTAGATTGTTCTATTACTTTGGGATGTGTTAAAAATCCATACTTTTTCTGGACCTGGTACAGTTTCTTCCTAGCTCGTTCGACACAAAGTAAAGTCACACCTTGGTTCATCAGCATGATCCCTCCTATATGTCATATTTTATGACAAAAAGACGTTTTTTGGATTTTCGAATGATGCGCCTAACAAAAAAAGAACATCCCAAAAGTTTGCATAAACAAAGATGCCCCTAAATCCACGTTAAAAGAGCCTCCGTTTCCACTAATTAAGTGGAACAGAGGCCCTTTTCATAAAAAGATCCAATGAATACAGAGCATACATGCCAATTTGACCTAGAGATTAACCTTATTTTGTTGGCTCTCTAATAGTCGCTGAACTCCCCAAACTTGAACTAGTCGGTGAGAATTGTCTTTGTTTCTAGCCGTTTAAGCACCTCCAATTTGTACGTGAGGCGTTATTCTTTGATTTTGGTTATGCGACTGAACAGGCATTGCTAAAATAAACAAGAAGCTAGCTGCGATGACCAGCAGAATCATTTTTTTCAACATTGTCTAACCACACCTTTTCTAATAGTTTGAAATACTCTTCCCTTGTTTCGGGAAGCGCATGTGCTTGGAAATGTGCAAAAAGTCCTGTACAGTTTATGAAATAAGTCTCATTATTTAGTATATGGGCTTTTACCAATGCATATATTAAGTGTTTAAAGCCATCATTGTACATTCCCCGTCTTAAATAGTAATAAGCCAGTTCGTAACCAAACCATGCAAAATAATCCGGCATCACTTGTTGGGTGTACATATCAGTAGATTGTGATAGCAGAGCAAAAGAATTAATCTCCACTTCAAAACGTGAAAGGACATCATTAATATCTATTGCATATCGGTTAGCAGCTATCATAACGTTCAGCAACTTGGATAGCTTTTCATTCTCGGTAGTGATTGATGTGGATGCAATATATTCAACATAATGAGGAAGCACATTCGTATCTCCAGATAGGAGTTTATTTACATAAGTATTACCTTCTGCCCAATGCTTGAACAAGTTGACCCAGTGTTGAGTTTTCTGGTCTGTCTCGATCACCCAATCTAAATCTGCGTAGGCATTTGTAAATTGTAATGCTTGCTGATAATCGCCTTGGGCTTCACAGACACTCGCACACAGTAAATCAGCATAGGTAATGTACACAAACATCGGGCGACTCAGCCTCTTTTCAGACTCCTCCCACTCTCGCTTTTTCTGTTGATGTTTCAAAGAATATTGGATCTCCGCTTTGGCTCTCATTTTTCGAGCAGTTGCATCGAGCTTGTCCCATTCACGCAGAGAACGATACACATTCGCCAAATCTTTTAACGCATCAAGTTGATCTATTTCATTCAGACGTTCGACAAAGGGTTCAAATCGTGTAGCCGCCTTGAGATTTCGGATCTGATTGTTCCCCACCTGAATGGTAAACAGACGATACTGACAGATAGCCAAGCGTTCAGAGTGCTGGTACTTCTCGCCTTCCGCAATCCCTTCGTAGAGCAACAATGCAGCATTGTGCTGACCTTGTGCGAATAATTTTTCTGCTGCATCAAATAACTTTGGGGAATATAGAAGATTGTCCATAATATGTCCCACTACAAGCTGGATAGCATCCAACTTGTCCAGTTCCGCACAGCGAAACAACAACGGCTCAATTCGCCTCCAATCCGGGGAGCGCTCAATGATGTAGTTATCTATGTATAGTTCGTAAAAAAAACCCTCTGGTAGTCCCATAGCCCAAGTGATTCGATCTAACTGATGTATCGCAACAGGACGATGCTTGGCAATCCAATTATTAAGTGTTCTTTGATGAACACCTGAATATTCGGCAAATTGTGCCAGCGTCAAATTATTTTCCCCTAAATAATCCTCTAACTTCGCCAAAATCGTAGGTGTATGTCCCAAGTCATAACCACCCTTCATACAAAAAATCCAAATTTTATACTTTCACCTCAAATTATTCACCAATTATTAACATGTGTCAACATTTTTCTTCCATTATTCCTACTATATAAACTTGAATATGGTAATTAATAACCACTAACATGAAGTTCCTTTTGGAATCAGGTGGTCGCTCGTTCTACTAATTTGAATTCCAGATGATGTATCGTTTCATCCAGCCCTTCAAGGGCATTGCAAATCATAATGAACGCATTCTCCGCTTGCTTGTCTATCGGATAATGAATCGTAGTTAAATCAAGCAAATGCGAGATTTCGGTGTTATCAAAGCCTACTACTGCAAAATCGCTTGGTACAGAAACACCGAGTCTCCGTGCTTCAGTCAAAAGACCTGCTGCCAAATAATCGGTAGAACAGGCAAAAGCATCCGGTCTATCTGTTTGTTCTCGTTCTGCCCACCAATGAGCTATTTGTTCACCAGCTTCTATTGAATTTAAATCATAAAAATGCGGGAAGGCCTCAGCATCCAAATCGTATTTTTCGCAAAAGTCATGATAAGCTCGAATGCGTTCTTTTGTGTTCAACCCCCGCATGCTGCCGTACACATTCACAATTTTCCGATATCCTCGGGCGTACAAATGTTCCAACGCCAGCGTATAGCCCTGATACTGATCCATAAATACAGACGGGATTGCCTCAATGTTTACACGCTGCCAGGTCACAATCGGACCATATTTTGTATAATGCTCAATCACACTCCACTCATTAACACGAATCATACAGACCAAGGCGTCCAGTTGCTTTCTCCGCAACATTTCCAGCGCTTCAAGTTCTCGCCCCTTCTCCCCATTCGTAATAAACAGCGCTATATTAAAGCCATGCTCCTGAGCATACATTGTAAATCCACGCACAAATAAACCCAATGAATCATTAAAAGAAAGTGAAATAATCCCTATGAGCTTGGTCATGCCTTTTTTTAAAGATACCGCATTTAGATTAGGAACATAATCCAGTCGGTCTATGACCTCCTGCACACGCTGTCTTGTCGGTTCACTTACATACGGATGGTTGTTAATGACACGGGACACCGTAGCCGAGGATACGCCCGCCAGCTTTGCAATTTCATGAATATTCGCCATTTTTCTCACCTCGTTCTTTCTATTTTAGCATGTTCGTGTTTAGCATGTTCGTAGTGCCCGCCCTATAATTGTCACCTTCCCAAAATAAGTTTTTTAAAAGCGCTTGACCTGTAATGCATTACAGGGATTACAGTGAATTTGTGCTTAAGAAAGCGGTTAAAAAAACATACTTAGGAGGCACTAACCATGAAAAAAGGCATAAAGATTGCAACCATTGGCGGAGGTTCCAGTTATACACCAGAATTAGTAGAAGGCTTCATCAAACGTTATGCAGAGCTTCCCATTCGGGAATTGTGGCTGGTAGATATTGAGGCAGGACGTGAAAAACTGGAGATCGTAGGCGCCATGGCCAAACGGATGGTGAAGGCCGCAGGCATTGATTGTGAGGTACATTTGACCCTGGATCGTCGGGAAGCGTTGAAGGACGCCGATTTTGTAACGACCCAATTTCGGGTAGGCTTGCTGGAAGCCCGGATTAAGGATGAAAGTATTCCGTTAAAACATGGCATGATCGGTCAGGAGACCAATGGTGCCGGAGGAATGTTCAAAGCGTTTCGCACCATACCCGTTATCCTCAGTATCGTCGAAGATATGAAAGAACTGTGTCCGAATGCATGGTTGATTAATTTTACCAACCCTGCGGGTATGGTCACCGAAGCTGTGCTTCGTTATGGTCAGTGGGATAAAGTCATCGGATTATGTAATGTTCCAATCGGCGCGATCAAGAGTGCATCGGCTGTGCTGGACAAACCGGAAGAAGAGTTGTTCTTTAAATTTGCAGGGATTAACCACCTTCATTGGCACAAAGTTTATGACAAAACAGGAGCCGAATTAACAGAGCAAGTCATTGAAGGACTGTACGCTCCGGGCGCAAAGCCAGAGAAAGTCGTTGAAAATATTAAGAACATGCGCTTCCTGTATGATCAAGTTCGTCAATTGAAAATGCTGCCTTGTCCTTACCATCGGTATTACTATATGACGGATAACATGCTCAAGGAAGAATTAGAGGAAGCCAAAAACGAAGGAACTCGGGGTCAAGTGGTCAAACGTCTGGAAGAAAGTCTATTTGAATTGTATAAAGATCCAAATCTGGATTACAAACCAGAGGAACTATCCAAACGCGGCGGTGCGCATTACAGCGATGCAGCCTGTGAGATCATTAATTCCATTTATAACAACAAAGGCACATTGATGGTGGTTAGTACACGTAACAATGGTGCGATTGATGATGTTCCTTATGATAGCGCCATCGAAGTGACCAGTGTCATTCGCGCCCATGGTGCCGAACCTGTCAACTTTGGCAAATTCCCACCTGCACAGCGGGGCTTGCTGCAAGTGATGAAGGCAATGGAAGAGCTGACGATTGAAGCGGCGGTCACCGGTGACTATGCAACAGCACTGCAAGCCTTCACCCTGAATCCGCTCGTACCAAGTGGTGACATTGCTCAAACTGTGCTGGATGAATTGCTAGAAGCACACAAAGAGCATCTACCTCAATTCTTTGCTCATAAGGCGAAGGCGACGGTATAAAAAGGTAGGTCGCTATCATCCTGCTGGAACACAAAAAAGCTTCCTACATGTAGGAAGCTTTGCTATACGTCCCAGGAGTACTTGCTGGGACGTTGGTGTTATTGGGTTTGTACTTGGCTTGACAATCCGTCATTAAGCTTATTGATAAATTTGTTAGACTTTTTTAAAGTATCATCTCCGTTGAAAAAGCAATAACCGCTTTCCCCGTAATTTGAACTAATACGGGTTTTCCCTGTTCCTTTTTCACATGGACATGCATTGTTCCCTCCCTTTTGATTGCCTCACCTTGTAAAATATTAAAATCAAAAGACTGCTCATTCTTATTTTGCAAAATGTTATAGTGTACCAAATAGGCTCCAAGCGGTCCGTTTGCATTTCCTGTCACCGGGTCTTCAGCTATTCCAATTGCTGGAGCAAACATTCTTCCGTGAACCAATATATCCTCTTGTGGATGTAATGTAAAAACATAATATCCATTACATCCAATATGCTTGCTGATTTCTGTAAGCTTCTGCAAATCAGGTTTTAAACTATGTAGTATTTCATTGGAGTAAATCGGAACCATTACCTTAGAATGACCTGTTGAAGATATTGCAACTGGATATTCCATGCAAATATCTTTACAAGAAATACCTAACGCATTTGCAATCTGACTTCTTATTTCATCATTTAAAGGCTCTGATACAGAAGGTTCTCCCTGTGTCATTACAATAGAATAATCATCTTCATGCTTTATAACATCAACAGGCAATATACCTGCTTTTGTTTTCTGAATAATTCTTCCAGTTTCAGCTTTTCTCTCAATTGCATAAACATAATGTGCTGCTACTGTTGCATGACCACAAATTGGAACCTCTGTTGTTGGAGTAAAAAATCTTACTTCAACATCATAATTTGAAGAATCTGTTTCAAAAATAAATGCAGTTTCCGAATTATTTAATTCTCTTGCAATTCTCTGCATCTGCTCATCTGTAAGTCCATTTGCATTTGGAACAACCCCAGCAGGGTTACCATGAAATCTATTTTTTGTAAATGAGTCTACTTGATATATTCTATATTTTTTCATAATTTCGCCTCTATAAATACTAGTTTGTCTGTCTGTTAAATCTGATATTAACATACTTTTTAGGCAGTTTCACTTAAATTAAAAGATATAATATGGCCCTCTAATAAAAACGAACTGATCCTTATTATAGAATCGCGCTCTTTTATGGAAGATTGTGATTAAACTAAAGCCGCAGTTAGCTGAAATGGTCTTCTCAATCCTTATCTAAAAGTGGAATAAATCTTTTATGATTATAGATACTTTTAGATTCTGCCACGCCTGTTGAATAACCAAAATAAGTAACTCAATTCATGAAACAAGAGGTGCACTGAAGAAGAACGCGCTGAATCTGAATCAGCCATTCAACAGGTAGTTTTGAAGAAGAAATAGACGAGAAAATCGCGCAAAGGAAAGAACGGCATGTTGGGGCCATGAGGTCTGAGCAGCAACAAATAGCCAATTGAGCAGGACATAGACGATTAGAGCACAGAATAATTGCCCATAGACCGCATTTTCAGTCATGCCCAACAGCATTGGAATACTCAAATCAATCCTTTGAACTTCTTCAGGAGTCAGCATGGATTGAAGGATAGATGTAATCGTGATAGAATTTCTCATAAGATCGTCTTCTTTCGGATTCGTTTGGATGGTAACAACGATTCTGAAGAAAAGACGATCTTTTTTCTTCCATTTTGTGGTTATGCAACAGGCGTGCTACAATATAGGGGTATTAGTTTATATAGCGTGTAAAAGTCGTGTGTATAATTTGTGTAAACAGGTGTATTAATCACACTTTTTTCTAACGTTTTCTATCGTAACCCCAATAAAATAAAAAAACGCCTCAAACCCTTATATATCAAGGATTTGAAGCATTTTTAATTTCGTTCAAACTTTACATATCTGAACTCTTCGACGTCCCAGGAGGGATTCGAACCCCCGACCGACGGCTTAGCTTACCACTATAGTTTTCACTACTTATACTAGACATACCAAACATTTAAGACGTATTTATTTCGTACTAGGGATTCGGTCAAATTACGTTCTTAGACCGAAAGTATCTTTAATCAATACAATAACCTTATTTGACATTTTAATCAATACTAATCTAATTGTTTCGTTTTAAAATCCAATTTTCATTCTTGTGTCAGGTACAATCATTCTTAATACCGAAAACACCAATATATCGGAAAATACCTTCTGTGTATCTGTTATATAAACAACAATTATAACTTTTCTTTTAGAATCGATTTTAATAATTCAATTGCAGGTTCATCAATTGGATCGTTTGTACCAAGCTCACCTTTGAAGGCTTTTGTAAGGATTGACTGTTTTAATTGATCTGTATTTATCAATAATTCTCTCTGTATCTTATCAACTAAAAGAGAGTACTTATTTATCTCTTCAATAATGTATCTTTGTTTATCTAACGATGGTACAGGGAAATATATAGATTTTAAAATCGTTTGATTTAAAAATTCACGTGTAGAACCCTTACATAATTCTTTTACTTGATCCTTCACAATACCATCATTTAAAAACATAGCTACAAAAAACTCTGGCAAAATAACATCCGTATTTAAAGTGAGTTTAATGATATTCGTGGATATTATAGATGGTATTGCGGTTTTGGGTACTACACACAATTCTCCCACTGTTCCTGATCTGGAAATAATAACATCATTCTCATTAACACTAAAGGCATTTAAATCTAAAGCCTTTTCTTTAGTTATAAATACTTTGTTTGTTTTAATAAAACGACCTTTATCAATATTATCTATACCTAATACAGGAACTCCACTTTCTCGATAGTCTGTTTTTTTGAGTGCTGTACCAAAAGGTCCTGTCGTCATGGATTTTTTAGAATCTATTAATAAATCATTAATTTTAATCCATTTCCACCCTTCAGCCAAATTATCTTCTCCATATATATCACTGTTATGTTTTAAATTTGTTATATCCATTTCACCAAATAATTTCTCTTTCATAACAGCTTTTCGATTAAGCAATAATTGATGCTTAGATTCTTCAATTAACTTTTGTGCTTTATCAACCTTAGCAAATAAAATTTCAATTTTATCTGTAATCCTTTTTTGTTCTTCAAGCGGCGGTAAAATAATCACTTCTTTTTTTACAGCACTCAAATTTAACTCTATTTGATTAGTGCTACCACTATACGAATTTTCCAGCTTATTTTGAATAAAAGGGCTACTTAACCAATAATATAAATACTTTGGAAAGACTAACTTTTGATTAGCTCTAACTACTGTCACATGAGAATCTGCTACAGTTGGATTTTTCAATTCATCTTCAATGATCGCTACTCTTCCAATTGTTCCTGTACCTGTTGAGTTCCATAATAAATCTAACTTCTTCAGAAATCGTTCTTCTGTATATTTTTCTAGTGTAGCCTCGTCAATATTACGTGCTACACTTATGTCAAATCCACTCCATTGAACACATTTTTGAGATACAACTATTGCATTAGAATTTTCAACATACTTAGGAGATTTACCTCTTTGAATATAGTCGCTAACCATTTCTAATCGGAGCCATTCCCAATTATTAGGGATCTCATAAGGTTGTTCCTCCTCTGTCACTAATGCTTCATCTAATAATTCATCCAAAGTCTTTTTCTTCTTACTCACGATCTTTCACCTCAACCGC
Source organism: Paenibacillus sp. FSL P2-0322 (assembly GCF_037975315.1). NCBI lineage: Bacteria > Bacillati > Bacillota > Bacilli > Caryophanales > Paenibacillaceae > Paenibacillus > Paenibacillus sp. FSL P2-0322. Next base: position 4,721,337 of record NZ_CP150243.1, read on the forward strand.
TTTCAATTCAGCTACAACTTCACCTAATAAATCCATTGCTTGTTGTAATTTATCAATCGCTTCTTCTGCTGATTCAATTGGATCTGGTAGGTTATCGTAAGCTGATAATGATTCATCAGCAATTAAACCAATATCTAAGTTATCACCTTTTGCTGCAATCGCTTCACGAGTAAATAGATTCCATCTTTCATCTTGCACTTTTGTACGTTCTTCAGACATATAAGCTTCGATGAAACCATCAAAATGCTTTTCTGTTAGAGGTGTACGTTTACCGAATGATGGCATATTTGTACGTAAATCATATACCCAAACTTCTTTGGTATTGCCTTCATCTTTTGTTCCACGTTCGAAGAATAGGACATTCGTTTTTACACCCTGAGCATAAAAAATTCCTGTTGGTAAGCGAAGGATTGTGTGAAGATTACACTTATTCATTAAGTCTTGGCGGATTTTAGCACCTACACCATCTTCAAATAATACGTTATCAGGTAATACAACAGCCGCACGTCCTGTACCATCAGTTACAAGCGAATTATAAATAAGCTGTAAGAAGTTTAACTGCTTATTAGATGTTTCAAATGTTAAGTCATCACGTGTTGCACGTTCTCCACCTTTTTTTGTACCGAATGGTGGATTTGTTAATACGACGTTAAAGTTCTTCATCCACTTACCGTTTGTAGATAAAGTATCCCCTTGCTCTAAACGCCCTTCTATATCATGAAGTAATGCGTTCATTAAAGCTAAACGGTGCGTATCTTTTACAAGCTCCATACCTGTGAAAGCTTCTTTCTTTTGGAATTCAGCCTCTTCTGGTGAAAGATCAAAATAATCATCATTTTTTTCTTTTAAATAACGGTCTGCTGCAATCATGAAACCAAATGTACCTGCTGCTGGGTCATTGCATCGTTCCCCGATTTTTGGATCAATTAGCTTCACCATCACATCAATTAATACACGTGGTGTGAAATATTGACCTGCACCTGATTTTTTCTCACTCGCATTTTTCTCAAGTAAACCCTCGTATAGATCACCTAGACCTTCTTCCTTGGCGTTATACCAATCTAATTCATCAATTGATTTCAATAACTTTTCAAGATTTTTCGGTTCATCAATACTTGTTGACGCACCATTATAAATTTGGCGTAAGCGTTCATTATTAACTTCTGATGATCCTAATTTTAATAATAATTCTTGATAAAATTCTTTTAGTTGAATCCCTTCTTTATTTAATAAGTCATCCCAACGATAAGCTTCTGGAATAACTGATTCACCTTTTCGTTCTCCACCATTATCATCTTGCTCTTTCATCATTTTTAAAAATAGAATATATGTTAATTCGGTTACATATTGTTGGTATGTAATCCCATCATCACGTAATACGTTTGCTAAGCCCCAAAGTTTTGAGACGATTTCTGTGTTATTCATGTTCTTCCTCCATGTTTCCTTTAATCTTTGTACATTATAACCTTTTTAGGTTAATCGCTCTATTAGAACTATCAAAAAAGGAGTTCCAATATAAGAACTCCTTCTCATATTATTTAATATTCGGCTTTTTCTGTAAAAATAATCTATAAATTACCACGGCTTTTTAACTAGCATATAAACTCTCATTAATTAACTTCACAATTTGATCGACTTCTTCACCTAGTTCTTTCTTCAAACGATTATATCCTCCTCGACTTTTAAACGGCTCTTCTGAAAAAGCATCTTGTGGATTTGGTGAAAGAACAGGCATTTCAATTAATTGCTTCTCTATACGCTCTAACCATTTGCGCTGTCTAGGTGTCCAATCATGCATAGAATACACTTTTTTCATTGCATTTTTCACACGTGATTCAGTCGATACTAATGCCTCTCCCAATGCTGCTTGACGAATAAAGCTAATAATATCAGCCGCAATTTCTTCATTCTTCGCTTGTTTCCATGCTGTTTGTAAATGGTCTTGCTTAAAGTGCTTCGTTGCTAAAATAACTTCAATTTCACGTAAGTCTTTACGAGTTAAGTCTTTCGGTCGTGTACACACAATTTGAAGTGCAGGGATTTCATTCATATTTTCTCGAATGAACTGTACAAATCCATCTAAATAATCAGCTGGTCTTTCATTTCCTTCTCCATAACCACGTTTCACGTCTGTCACTTCATCTTCATGATTTGCAATTACTTGTAGCTCTTTTTGCGTTTTATACGTTGCTACATAATCAAATAGCACACTGTTATGTTGTGCTTGCTCTGGTGTGTAGGTTTGTAATTCTTTCGACCATTCATCTATAGTTACACCTTTTGAAAGTTGCTCAAATTGTCGTTTTGCCTCATCATTGAATGTTTGTTTCTTACGTTGCACCTTTGCCACTAATTGATCTAAAAAGTGCTGTGCCTCATCTTGCGTCTCTGCTTGTATAAAGGATTCATGCAGCTCTGCTATTGTTACCTTTTGCTGCTTCACAACAGGCTTCATATCTGTATATTGCTGTAACTGATTATAGATTTCCACCGCATCAAAAATACGGAAATGAGATTTTTCAATCTCTGGACATAAACGAGTAGCACGCCCTAACATTTGATCGTATAGAATACGTGACTTTATACGGCGTAAGAAAACAATGTTTGTAATCTTCGGTACATCAATACCTGTCGTTAGTAAATCGACTGTTACGACAATATTTGGTAAGCGTTCATTTTTGAAACGTTTAATCATTTCATTTGGTTGATAAATCGAACCTGTAATTTTAACAATTGCATCATCTGATACATCATCACCGTTTTCTGCAAATGCTTCCTTTAGTAAACGAACGATTAAATCAGCGTGTTGATCTGTTGCTGCAAAAATTAATGTTTTTTCTTCGCTTTCTGGATCAATATAATCAATTAATTTTGTTAAAACTGCCCGGTTAAAGCCTTCTGTAATCACTCGTTTGTTAAAATGCTCTACTTCAAATTTCAGTTCATCCTCTAGCTGCTCTAAAATGATTTCGCCTTCTTCTGGATCATAAACCTCTACTTCTTCGCCTTTTTCAAACGAAATACCATGCTGTTGTAATTCCGTTTCGAATAAATAAGGTGGCTCATGGTCGACTAAATAGCCATCTAAAACCGCTTCTGTATAAGAATATTTATAAATCGGTGAACCAAAAATTTCTGTCGTATGAAGTGCTGGTGTAGCTGTCAGACCAAGAACTGCCGCATCGAAATAATCAATAACTCTACGGTATTGACTTACATAATCATTTTGATCTCGGAATAGTAGCTCATCATCTGTCATTTCTCGGTCACTTGTATAACCTCGGTGTGCTTCATCGACAATAATAAAATCATATTGTCCAACAGAAGGTAGTTGCTCTTGATCGTTATAAAACAAGCGTCTTACCATACCTTGAACTGTTGCAATTTGCACCTTTGTTTCCACATCTGGTGTCATATCTTCAAGTGATTTCACATCATAAATCGATGAAAACGGTAAACCATTTTCCATCTTAGAATCTTTTAAAGCATCTGCCGTTTGTTGACCTAGTGAATTACGATCGACTAAAAATAATATTCGACGACATTTCTTCGCTTTAATTAAACGATACATAAGAGCGATTGCTGTACGGGTTTTCCCTGTACCTGTTGCCATTGCAACAAGCATTTTTCTAGCTCCTTGCATTAATGCTTCTTCTGCTGCTAATACCGCTTTTTGTTGGTAATCACGTAAACCAAACTTCGTAATATCCTCGTTTTTTAAGCTTTCATTTGCTTGTCTATCATCCACGTCTAATAGCATCTTTAAATCTGACGGTGAGTGCCAACCTTCTAAAGCATGAGATCGCTTCGTTTGATTACGTGCATCCCAAAACCAAATACCCGATTGATCTTCAAGCTGTCTTAAATACGGTCTACCATTAGAAGCAAAAATAAACGGCACTTTATATTCTCCATTTGGTGGCAATAATTTAATACCTTCTATTGCTTGTACTTCACGTGCATATACTTTTGCTTGGCTTTCAAGTGCCGATGGAATATCACGATGCTTTGCTTTTGCTTCGACAATACCGACCAATTGCAGCCCAATGAATAAAGCATAATCCGCATATTTCGAACCAACTTTCCATTCTGCTATCGCCATATTTTTATTTTTTTCGGGCATCGTTTTATGTTTCTTTTGATTATATTTTTCTGTATCAACAAGCCAGCCAGCTGCACGTAATTTATCATCAATTAAAATACGTGTTTGAGCTTCTGATAAACGATGCTTTTGAATATGTAGCTTTGATTTTTCTTTACGTCTTACACGTACATCTTTTGTAATTTCATCCTTTGTAATTGTATCAAGCTGCGTTAGAAGTTCTTTTTCCTTTTTAGCAATTTCTTCTTCTAAAGCTTGCACCTTCAATTGAAGCTCCTTAGAACTCTCTTCTCTCTCTGGCTCTCTATATGTAGGTGCGACAAATTCCCAATCAATATATACTTCCATAAACCAAATCGAGATTTGATACGCTAATGCTAGTAACTGTTTTGCTTCTTCTGTCGTACCATAGGATGCTTCATGGGAAGCGATATTCCCTTTTCTGCGTAACGTGTGGAATATATCTAACATTTCTGGCTCTGCTAATCCTTCTTTTTTCATTGTATTTAAACGGTCTACTTGCCTTGTATCATACGCTTCACGAATGTTATCAGATGCTAAAACAGCTTTTGCAATTGATTCACCTAATAAACGTAATTTCATAATGGAAGTATGCGGATCATTATATAAATTATGCTCGGCACTTTCTCCAAGCTTCGCTAATACTTCCCATTCTCCTTTAAAAAAAGAAAAGTTACTCATTATCATCATCCACCACTTTTCTAAGTATTTGATCTAATTGTACTATAATAGGAATTATTGGACTAGGAGAACAAACATTTCAATAAAGCTTATCGTTTCGAAGTTTTAGTCGTGGTATGTGTTCAGAGCGAGTCTGTAAAATATATTGTGTCTATCTGGATGCCACCCACTTCAAGGTCAAACAAGACGGGGCCATGATCAACAAGGCCGCCTACATGGTCATTGGCATCGATTTGGACGGAAACAAGGATGTGCTAGGCATGTGGATTGGTGAGAATGAGCCCTCAGTTCTGGCTGAGTGTGCTGAATGAACTCAAGAATCGTGGAGTTCAAGACATTCTCATTATCTGCGTGGATAACTTGTTCGGGTTCTCTCAAGCAATTGCAGTCTGCTATCCCCAAACTGAAATCCAAAAGTGTGTCATTCACCAAATCCGTAGCTCCACTCGGTAGTTTCGTACAAGGATATTAAGAAAGTAACTGCCGACTTAAAGCCCATTTACAAGGCAGCTACCGAAGAAGGCGCCTTACTTGAACTCGACCGTTTTGAGGAGGTCTGTGGAGCCAAATATCCCCTTATTATCCGTTCTTGGCGAACCCATTGGGATGAGCTCGCTACCTTTTTTAAATACCCGCTAGAGATTCGCAGACTCATCTACACCACCAATAGGATTGAGAGTTACCATCGACGTCACTCGAAAATGGACAGGTCGTGTCCAAAACTGAGGCCAAATGTTGCTCCAGATGTCGGTCTTTTTCCCCGATCGGGTCGGTCAACACTTGCGATAAATCGCTACTTCCCCCTCGGGGGAATCTGTGCCTAAAAGAGTTTTCACAAAATTTTTGACAGACCCTCCTTTTCAGAGGAACTGTCCCACTTAGCTTGACAATCCGTAATATAAAAAAAAGGGATTCTGCACCAGTGACCGAAGCCCTGACCGAAGCCCTAATTTCTCACAAATCCATTTATATCAACGGTTTGTGACTGATTTAATTACGTCCCAGGAGGGATTCGAACCCCCGACCGACGGCTTAGAAGGCCGTTGCTCTATCCAGCTGAGCTACTGGGACAAGATGGTGATCAATAAAACCTTATGTATTCAGTGCATTAATTATTATATCACATTTCGGGCAACTGTCAAAAGCATTTTTTTGTGATATAGGGAAGCTGGCTGCAAAAGGAATCATTTGGACGCTAACGGGGTATTATGTACAAAGAACCATGCATAAAGGAGGGGTTAATCCGTGAAAGGTCTTTTGTCGTCACTTTGTTATTTCAGCATTTTCTTCGCACCTTTTCTAGTGCCTGTCATTGTGTGGATTGCAGTACGGGACGAATATGTTCAGGGACATGCAAAAAAGGCTATTTTATCGCATATTTTCCCCATTATTGCGGCAATTCCGCTCGTGTATTTTATTATTACGGCGAATCATACAGGTTCAGTGATCGGGTTTGTACTGCTATTCGTAGTGGTCTATCTCGGGGTTTTTGTTTATAACATCTACAAAGGGATTATGACGCTGCGTGAAGCGGCTTAGTTCAAAAAGAAGCCTCCTGCATTCCGCAAATTTGGCGGGATACGGAGGCTTCTTTAGGGTCATTTTTGATGAGTTGCTGTTGCTATTTAGTTCAATGGCTCTTATTTATTCCCAAAGCGTTTAGGACTTCTTCGTACTTCATGTCTTACGTTTTTCTCCAGCACTTCTTCCGCGAACTCATTGTTATGAATATAACTGCTGCCTTTATTTTTCTTATACTTCGCTTTGCCGTCTATGATTTCCCCCTCCTTTCACGCTGATCCGGCGATGGCGCCGGGGCCCAAATCAACAAAAGTCGAGGCATAGCACACCATATCCTCATGCCCCGAACTCCTTGGCGAACTCTGTGCTGAGCTGCCCATAGGAGAGCAATTCTTTTTTAAACTTCTCTCGCTCCTCACCAGCAGTAATGTGTGTAGAGTCGGTAAAAGCCTTGTCTGTCACTTCCTCAAATGCCGAATGCAGATTATTGTCGTACCAATCCAGCTCCAGATCGGCGTCATTGCGGATGATCCGTACCATGTCATAGTCATGCTGACCATCCGTCTGATCCTTGGCCGTGATATAGACCAGCAATTCCGGGTCATCTGCGGCACCGGGCCGCACCTCTACCTCAGCGCAGCGCACTCCGTCAAGTTCAGTGAAGCGGCGTATTTTGGCATCCTTGATGTAGTACATGGTCTCCCTCCTTCCTTGCGAGTAGACGGGTTTCCCCATCTGTAGTTTTCGGAACGGACAGACATTTTATGCTTCTTTTCGGCATATATACTGATGAACTGGGGATTTAGTTTTTGATTCATTCCAACACTGGATGAACACGACAAAGAGAGGATGAACAGACATGTGCGGAATTACAGGTTTCATACAGTGGAACGGAGACTTAATGCATCAATCTGAGCTGCTGCTGAATATGACACAAACGCTCTCCGATCGCGGACCGGATGCTGCGGGTACCTGGATATCCAACCCGTGTGCCTTCGGACACCGAAGACTGAGCGTAATGGACCCGGAAAATGGCGCTCAGCCCATGATCCGGCAGCTGGAGGATATCACTTATACGATTGTATATAACGGGGAAATATATAACGCGCCTGAGCTGAAAAAAGAGCTGCAACAGCGCGGGCATTTTTTCCGTACACAATGCGACACGGAGGTGCTGCTCGAATCCTATATCGAATGGGGCCCTGAATGTGTGGATCGGTTAAACGGCATTTTTGCGTTTGCGGTCTGGGATAGCGAGCGGGAGCAGGTATTTCTGGCACGGGATCGGCTGGGAGTGAAGCCGTTATTTTATAGCCAGACCGAAGAAGTATTCGTATTTGGCTCAGAACCCAAAGCACTGCTTCAGCATCCAGCAGTAGAAGCAGCAGTGGACGCCGAGGGATTGGCCGAAATTTTTATCATTGGGCCTGCACGTACCCCCGGACACGGCGTCTATTCGTCCATGAAGGAGCTACGTCCCGGGCATACGCTAACCTACACCCGCGACGGCGTGCGCATTCAAGCCTACTGGAAGTTGGAAAGCATTGCGCATGAGGATAACACCGAAGAAACGGCGCTCAAGGTACGAGAACTGTTGCTGGATACGGTGGAGCGGCAGCTCATTTCAGATGTTCCAGTGTGCACCTTATTGTCTGGCGGGCTGGATTCAAGCGCTCTATCCGCATTAGCTGTCGATTATTACAACCGTACCGGGCAAGGACAAGTTCATACGTATTCGGTGGATTATGTGGATAACGACAAGCATTTTAAAGCCCATGCGTTTCAACCCGGAGCCGATGCCCCCTGGATTCAGCGGATGGTGGATGAATTAGGGACAAATCATCACTGGATTGAATTCGATACGCCAGAAGTCGTAGCAGCTCTGAACAACTCCACACTAACGCGGGATTTACCCGGCATGGCGGACGTGGATTCGTCGCTGTATCTCTTTTGCCGGGAGATTAAAAAAGGAGCCACGGTCGCTATTTCCGGCGAGGCTGCGGATGAAGTTTTTGGCGGATATCCTTGGTTCCACCGGGAAGATATGCTGAATTCGGGTACATTCCCGTGGGCAGTTGCACCCGATATGAGAGCCAGTCTGTTGTCTCCCGAGGTACGGGACTGGATCAAGCCGCTGGAGTATTTGAACGATCGCTACTCAGACGCGGTAGGAGAAGTGCCGAAGCTACCGGGGGAAACAGGAAAAGCTGCGCAAATGCGCGTCATGTCCTATTTGAACATCACCCGCTTTATGCCTACTCTACTGGATCGCAAGGATCGAATGAGTATGGGAGCCGGACTCGAAGTGCGGGTGCCGTATTGCGATCATCGACTGGTACAATATGTATGGAACATTCCGTGGAGTATCAAGATGACAGGCGGACGTGAAAAAGGTATTTTGCGCAAGGCGCTGGAGGGCGTATTGCCGGATGATGTGCTGTATCGCAAAAAAAGCCCATATCCCAAAACGCATAACCCTTCCTATCTTGAGGCTGTGAAAAAGCAGGCGTTGCAGCTGCTGGATGATTCCTCTTCCCCACTGCTCAAGCTGATCGATGCGCAAAAGGTACGCGATATTGCCGCCTCACCGGAGGCATCCACCAATCTGCCTTGGTTTGGTCAGCTGATGTCGGGTCCCCAGTTGTTTGCCTACTTGGCTCAAGTGGATAACTGGTTGCGCACTTACAAGGTAGCTATTCGATAAGCTACACTGAATGCTGGAGCAATAGAGCTTCTAAGCGGCAGCGGCAATTTTTCGCTGTGTACTATATGGGGAACAGAAAGTACCAAAAAGGCTATCCGCAGCTCATGACTGACGGATAGCCTTTTTTTTCGTTATGTGAATGGGGGGATGATTTCTCCCCTGTTACCAAGCTATGCCTGTGGATTACCCAGCTTTGTTGCCAAATCACGCAGAGCTATCCCTCGGTGACTGATAGCCTGCTTTTGTTCCAACGTCAGCTCGGCCATTGTCTTTTCAAACTCTGGCAAATAAAACAGCGGATCATACCCAAACCCGCCGCTGCCGGCGGTTTCAGTAGTAATCCAGCCTTCCACGGAGCCTGTCGATTCCAACGTCTCGCCAGTCTGCGGATTATATAGAATCAAGGTACAGACGAATTGAGCCGGGCTTAGCAAAGGCTGTCCCGTATCATCACCCAGCTGCTTCGATTCCAGAACGTCGAGCAGCTTAATATTGTTTTCGTGATCGCTGGCACCTTCTCCAGCATAACGGGCAGAGTATACCCCCGGCGCACCGTCCAGCAAGTCCACGCAGAGGCCGGAATCATCGGCCAGCACGGGCAATCCGAGCACATCTCCAACCGCTTTAGCTTTTTTCAGTGCATTTTCGGCAAAGGTTTTGCCATCTTCAACGACATCAGGAATGTCGGGATAATCGTACATGCTTCTGACTTCCTTGCCAAACGGCGCAAAGGCATGCGCAAATTCCCGCACCTTTCCTTTATTTTTCGTAGCGACAATGACGACCGGGCCATCCAGCCGCATTAGGCGCCAGCTCCTGTACGTCCAGCACCGATCTTATCAGCAATCGGTCCAAGTACTTCTTTTTGGCGCTCAATCATTTGCAGAATCCCTTGTTCGCCCAAGCTAAGCAGTTGATCCAATTCGTTACGGTCAAATGGGCTTTCTTCACCTGTACCTTGCAGCTCAACATATTTTCCGCTGCCAGTCATGACAAGATTCATGTCCACTTTGGCCTTGGAATCCTCTTCATAGTTCAGATCCAGCAATGCTTTTTCACCAACAACCCCTACGCTGACGGAAGCCAGGAAATCGGTAATTGGAAAAACAGGCAGCTTGTGCTGGGTGGCAATTTTATTGACCGCAATCGCCAACGCTACGAAAGAACCGGTAATTGAGGTTGTGCGTGTTCCGCCGTCCGCCTGAATGACGTCACAATCCAACGTAATCGTCCGTTCACCAAGCGCCTGCAAATTGACCACCGAACGCAACGCTCTTCCAATCAGACGCTGAATTTCCATGGTACGGCCTGTCAGCTTGCCACGCGCAGCTTCACGCTGATTACGGCTATGAGTCGCACGCGGAAGCATGGAATACTCTGCGGTTACCCAGCCTTTTCCTTGTCCCTTCATAAAGGGTGGTACGCGTTCTTCTACAGTAGCCGTGCAAATGACTTTCGTCTCGCCAACCTCTATAAAAACAGAGCCCTCCGCGTATTTATTTACTCCTGCTGTCAATTTCATCGGGCGCAGCTCATCACCGTTTCGTCCGTTAGATCTACTCATGCTTTTTCCTCCTACGTCGTATGCAACCTGTTCTTATATGTTTATTTTACCAAAGTGTGCAGGCAAAAGCACCCCAAGGACGATTCCCGCCCTTAAAGAGGGATTTCGTTAATATGTTGCGGCTTGGCTACAGGCTCTCCATAATTTTGATTATTTTGTCCAATTACGCTTTTTTCACCATTTAGTTCAATCCGAATTTTTGTTTTGACCGCATCATCTGAATTGTCTGCCGCTGTCAGCACAACCGATTCCAAAAATTCAGCAGGCACAGCTTCTCCTTTAGCAAACATATCGTCTGAAAGAGATACCGTAATTACGTTGTCTTTGGAGCGTTCTACCGATTTCAGCGCCGTCTCCCCTGTCATCACTTCTTGTAACCCATCCTTGGTCTGCGGCCCTTGAATCAATTGATGCAGCGCTGACTGGACACGATCTTTTTCAGGGCTGACCAACCGTGTTACAGGTACGTAGTATTGAACTCCAGCAGGAGAAGATGAAGAGAAATACACGGTGACTGGACTGGAATCCAGGGGTGTTACGCCATGACCAATCTCCAAATTAATACCTACTGCACGCGTCAACGGATGATCCAGCGGTGTGCCACCAACAGGCATTTCGTTCAGTTTCTTGCCATCCACCCAGATCTGTACACTCTCAATATCGGGACGGTCGGTCAGGGTCCAGGTCAAACTCTCCATTAATTTTCGTTCTTCCTGTGGCTTATAGTTCGCGAAAGATTTATTGAACTCGACAACAGCCAGCTTGTTGTTCTTGTCCACCGTCACACTTTTCACTTCTGTACCCTGGGGTATTACACCTTTAAATCCCTCTGGTAATAATCCAGCATACGGCCCGCCCTCAACCAATGTTTCCAGCGCTGACTTGGCATCTGCCTGCACATCACCTGTAGCAATCGGTAAAGATACCGGGGCCAGCAAACCGTTATGATCTTGCAAAAAAACAGCTCTCAGTTGACCTGTACTGGCAGGTGCTTTTCCGGTTACAGCCTTAATCATGGACTGCTCTGTCGTGGACGGCGGGGGGTCAATGGATGCCGATTCGTTGCCGAAAAGGCTGCAGCCCGACAACAACAGGGGTAGGGATAGCAGTCCAGCTACAGAGGTCATACGCCATGGGTGTTTTATATTCATAAGTGAAGTTCCTCCCTAACAATTTTGTACAGATTGTACTAATATGTATACGAGCCTCGCGTAAAAAATAACTACTTTTTCAGCAGACTGGACACACTGGTCATAATTGCAGTAGAAATCAGGATCTATACGAGGAGGGGAACTTCAACTTTATGGACAAGAAAAAAGCACCTTACAGCCTGAATAGTAAAAAGGTAGCCGATGCCACCCGCGAGTTGCTGCACAAGCGTGGTGTGAACCTGACTGAAATTGCAGAACTGGTCATGCTTTTACAAAAAAAATATTACCCGACCCTAACGATGGAAGAATGTATGGAGAATGTGGACAAGGTACTGATGAAGCGCGAGGTTCAAAATGCCGTGCTCACGGGCATCCAACTGGATATCCTTGCTGAACAAGGCGCTCTTCTTCCCCCATTGCAGGACATGATTGAGAATGATGAGGGATTATACGGTGTGGATGAAATTCTGGCCTTTTCCATCGTAAATGTGTACGGCAGCATTGGATTTACCAATTACGGTTATGTCGATAAGCTCAAACCGGGTGTGCTGGAACGCCTGAATGATAAAAGCCTCGGGCCGATCCATACGTTCCTGGACGACATTGTGGGCGCTATCGCAGCTTCGGCCAGCAGCCGCATCGCCCATCGCAAACAGGCAGAGCGCGAGCAGGAGCTTGGGGAAGAAAGTGCACCGAATACAACACGTTAAATAACAAACAACGCTTGGAATACAACAGATATATACAGGGTTAGAGGAGAACTAGACATGGCAAACGTAACTGAAGGATATACATTCCGTACGATGCAGGCTGACGATTATGATCAGGCCATTGACCTTTGGAATGGCTTAGACGGATTGGGATTAAGCGAGGCCGACTCACCGGAGCGGATTGCACGCTTTTTACAACGGAACGAAGGACTTAGCTTTGTCTGTGAGCATGATGGAAGCATCATAGGCACGATTTTGGCGGGTCACGATAGTCGCAGGGGGTTTCTGTATCATCTGGGTGTAGCCACAGCACATCGTGGTCAAGGGATCGCGCCCAGACTGGTGGATAAAGCGTTATCTGCTTTGCTGAGAGAAGGCATTGATAAATGTCATCTGTTTGTGATGGAGCATAACGCAGGGGGTCAACGCTTCTGGTCAGCTAATGGCTGGGAGAAACGGGATGGAATTTTACTATATTCCCGAGGACTAGAACTAGGATCTAACGCTTGATCTATACAAATAGGAACACCGGGTCTGATTCAAGTCAAGCTATAAACGATCAGACCCGGTGCATAAAACTCACAGCTTATTCATTGGTATTCTAACATTTCAAGCTCAGATTACCTTTATTCATAAATTACAATCCATTTTGTGGACGCAGTGCACGTTCTACAATTCCCAGCGTGGATTGACGAGAGAAGAACCGGGACACCTGAGCTACCCAATAGTTTTGGCGACCGGAAATGATGTGACTACGCCCCTTTTCAAATGCTCTCAACGCGTTCTTCACAACGGTTTGGGGAGTTTCCCTAATTCCAATTGACGCTTCACTTGCGCCAACAATATCAAAAAACGGCGTTTCCGTTGAGCCTGGACAAAGGGCCAGAACTTTAAGCCCCCGTTTCCGATTTTCGGCCCATAGCGCTTCAGTAAAAGAAAGCACAAATGCTTTGGTTGCTCCATACACCGCCATATAAGGATCGGGCTGAAATGCAGCTGTGGAAGAAACATTGATTAATCCACCATCCCGCTTACGCAATAAATCAGGCATAAATGCATGTGTGATGTCGACTAAAGCAGCCACATTGAGCATCACTTCCTCATGCTGTCGTTCTCCTGAAACCTGCTCAAAGTATCCATAGGTGGCAAAACCCGCGTTGTTAATCAAGAGATCTACCTTTAGCTGTTGCTTTTGAACCTCCTGATGCAATGCTTGGGGTGCTCCTGATGTAGAAAGATCTAACGCAATCACCGTTGCTTTTACGTTATATTTAGCTGAGAGTTCTTTAGCCAGTGTCTTTAATTTGGTTTCATTGCGTGCTACCAAAATGAGATTACATTTCTTAGCTGCGAGCGAATAGGCAAAGGCCTCGCCAATACCGGATGAAGCCCCTGTGATCAGAGCTATTTTATTTGCGTACATAAACATGATGACAACCTCCATAGTATCGTTGTTTTATTTAAGAAACATTGTTACCACTACTCTATAATGAACTGAAGTCATCTACTATGACGACCTCAGTACACTTCATATTTACGATGGAGATGAGGATGTTTTAAATGCTACGAGCGCATTCTTCAGTGTAAATGCATACACTCCTTGAGCCATATCTACATCTGAAAAATGACCTGCAAACTGAAGATGTATGACTCCATGTAAAGCAGACCAAAACATCCGGACAACCAGTAGCGGATCATGTTCTTTCAATGCTCCCTGCTCCATAGCGTGTATGACGGTTTGCAGGATTTGAGACAGGGCCGTTGTGGTACCCTCCAAGCTCTGTTCATCCGGCTTGAAATCAGATAATGCCCCGCCAAACATCATTTTGTAATAGGCTGAATGAAGCTGCGCAAATTCCCAGTACGCCCAGCATAGAGCTTCAAGATCAGCGAGTACGCTTTCGGTAACGGGTACTTGCTGAAAGGATTCAGCCAATAGCCGACATCCATCCAGGTACATCTCATTGGCAAGACCATCCTTACTGCCGAAAATACTGTAAATAATTTTGGTGGAACAGCTTAATTTCTGCGCAACTCGCCGCACGGTCACGGCCTCTGGCCCTTCTTCCGCAAGAAGGATACATGCGGCGTCAATGACATTTTTACGGAGCAATTGCTGCTGCTGTAGCTTCACTTCCGAATAGGTTTTATAGGGATGCGATGGCTCGGTCATGATTGAATGCACTTCCTTTTGCTTATTAAAAACTGTTGCTTGATGCTACTATAATAAATTAAAGATCTACACAAGATCTCAGGAAACATTGTTTCTGTTAAGAACCATAGTATTCTAAGCCTGAGTGTTTGTCAAATAAAAAAGAACGCAATGAGTAGGTACACTTACCGCGCTCTGGTTGAATGCTTAAAAATGAAGCTATGTTTGGCGTTCCACGATCAGTAGGCAATGCCTACCCGTGTACGGACAAATTCGTAACTCTTGCATTGACGATAGGTAAAATCAGCCGTATCCGCGGTGGTAATTTGTGAGCCACCTTCAGGCAAAAAATCTTTTTCCACACGATAAATACCTGTCCGCGCTCCATCTGGCAGATAGGTTGGACATACGATTGTCCAGTCTAGTGCCGATTCATGCAGCAATTCGTACACTCGCCGATGTTCCTCGGCTGCACGAGTGCTGCGTCGCCGGGTCTCGGAGGACTCGTACCGATACAGGTCCGGTTCGGTCCGGCTTTGCAAAATCCCTGCCGTTCCTACTGTAATGAGCCGGGAAATGGACTGCTCCTGCATGAGCCGGACCAGCAGGGCTATATTAACGGATAAGGTAGTCGTTCCATCCGTATTCAGCGCACTGATTACAGCCGTCGCCCCACCCTTCAGCGCTTGTGCTACGTCCTCTGCATTAGTGGCATCGCCTTGTACGATTTGCAGCTGATTCCCGTACCCGGGTGCGTAATCCTCCAGCTTGTCCGGTGAACGAACAAGGACAGTAACGGCATGACCGTCCTCTAATGCATATTCTAATATATACCGTCCTACGCGTCCGGTAGCTCCCAGCAGCAGCAAATTCATAAAATCCTCTTTTCCGGCATGCATGCCGCTTGTCATGTTGCTTCGTCATGTCACTTGTTGGGTAACTTTCCGTGACTATTGACGGCAAAGGGGATGGAAGCGCGTGACTGAGTCCGTCTCGCTCATAGAGGCCCGTTCACGGCGCACCAGTTCCACCAGATGAGCCAACGTCTCGGACATGGCAAACCTTAGCTGGTGAATACCCAGTTTGCCACCAAACATGGCAATGCACAGCTCATAGGCTGTGCTGCCCTCCGGTTGGATCAGCTGCTGGAATTTATCCAGCCGTTCTTCATGATGCGCCAGCAACGCTTGCGTCCGCTCCCGAAAATAACCAAACGGATTGCGGTGCCCCGGATATGCCCACGCTACCTCCAGCTCGCCTAGACGCTGCAAGCCGTCTACATAAGACCTCAACGGCTGGGCATCGCTGCCCGGCAGCAGACTGATATTAGGAGAAATCTGCGGCAAAACTGCGTCACCGCAGAGGATAACGCCGCTATTCGGGTCATATAAGGACACATGTCCGGGCGCATGCCCTCCTGTCTCGACGGGCAGCCAACTGCGTCCACCCCATTCCAGACGAGCGTCCATTCCGGTAGGAATAACGGTAATCTCAGGCTGTGGATTCACTTGCAAATAAGCCTGCCGTATATGTAATTCCAAGGCCGACACTTGCTCCAAAGGAAAGCCATGCTGGACAAAAAAGCTAGGAAGCCTGTTCTCCATTGCGACCGTCGATTCTGGAGCGTCCCACATCATCATCGCTTCCTTATGGCTTCGAGCTGACATATGTACACGAGCCTGACTTTGCTGCTGCATCCAGCCCGCCAATCCGTAATGATCGGGGTGATGATGAGTTACCACAATGTCAGAGATATCCTCAAAGGACATCCCCAGCTGTTGGAAGACATGCGCCCATTCTGCCTCGGTATCCATATTGCGCGGCCCCGGGTCTACAATCGTAAAACCGTGCTGTCCCTTGAGCACATAGCTATTCACCCAGCGCAGCGGAAAGGACATGGATATTTTGACCTGAAAGCCTCCGTCTATTCGCTCACACGGTGTAAGCTCTGGCATTTTCATGGCTTCCCATCCGCCTTTCTGTTTTAAGCCCGCACGCCGACAAAAATCATTCGAGGCGAAGCATCTTCGATATATTGATCTTCATTATAGCTTCCGTGCACCTGCTCTACGGATAGTCCGGCTTGCTCTAGCAATCCACTGAACTTTTCATACGGATATAGCTTCACTCGTTCATGATACACGCGCGCGGGTTCTCCCTCAGTAGGAGTCGTACCCAGAGCAGAGGCTGCCTCAGTGGCCGTAACAGATGCGGCTGACCGAATCGCAATTTGCTTTTTCACAAAGCCATCTTCAATGACCCGATGCTCCTCAATCCAATTTCCTTCATCCTCCCGTGACGAATGCGGTACCAAATGAGCGGTTACGTAAGCAGGGTTCAAATAATCTATGATAAAGCGTCCTCCCGGCTTCAACAACCGATATATTTCCTTTAGTACTTTAAGCTGCTCCTCATCCTTTTCAAAATAACCGAAGGAGGTGAACAAATTCATCACCGCGTCATAGCTTTCATCCAGCGGCACCTCTCTCATATCCCCTTGATGCCAACTTACCCGCCCTTCGGAATCAGCTGCACGAGCCTCTCTCAGCAGCACATTGGAAAGGTCCACACCTGTCACCTTATAACCTGCATCTGCGAGCGCAAGCGAATGACGTCCCATCCCACAGCATAAATCCAATACGCTGGAGCCTTGCGGTAATTTGAGCCAGGAGATCATTTTTTGCACTTCCTGATAGGCCCCCTGAAAGTCGCGATGCTTGTATACCAATAAATAATCTTCCCCAAAGCTTTGCTCGTACCATTCTGCCATATCGTTTCTCCTCCATGAACTCATTTCGCTCTATTACATACTATATTAGCTTTTTCAAACTGGAAACTCAAAAGCATTACGAATAAGGGTTTTACAAAATCCTGAACAACAAACATGTTACAATAATCGTATTTGAGCTTAAATATTCATAGGAACTTCATACCAACTTCATGTGATTCACCCCATTTTATCATTAAAATGATTCATGGGAACGCCTTTCGAAGTTTTCATGAAGGAAAGGAGCGGGGAAATTATGATTCAAATTGGACTTACGGGTTGGGGCGATCACAATGACTTGTATCCAACGGGTACCAAAGCTAACCAAAAACTAAGTATCTATGGAAGCCATTTTCCGGTAGTAGAAATGGATAGCTCTTTCTATGCGGTGCAGCCCACAGATCGTATGGCACGCTGGGCGGCGGAAACCCCTGACTCTTTTTCATTTCTCGTCAAAGCCTACCAAGGCATGACTGGACATACCCGCGGCAAGCAACCTTACTTCAAAACAATAGATGCCATGTACGAAGCACTGCATGCATCGATACAGCCTCTTCACGAAGCGGGCAAGCTCAAAGCCGTACTGTTTCAGTACCCACCCTGGTTCGACTGTACACGTGAGAATGTCGCTGTACTGCGAGACACGAAAAAAAGGATGGGAGAGGTCCCATCCGTACTTGAATTCAGACATCAAAGCTGGTTCACACCCGATTTTCGGAAACAAACGCTGGCATTCATGCGTGAAGAAGGCTGGATACACAGCGTATGCGACGAGCCGCAGGCGGGACTGGGGTCAGTTCCCATTGTGCCGTTGGCTACAGACGGTAATCTGACAATCGTACGTCTCCACGGACGGAACATATCGGGCTGGAATCAAAGCTCCGCGCCTAATTGGCGGGAGGTTCGTTATCTGTATCGGTACAATGAACAAGAGTTGACCGAATGGAGAGACAGATTGCTGGAGCTGGAGCAGCAAAGCCGTGAGGTGTGCGTTATTTTCAACAACAACTCAGGTGGAGACGCCGCTGCTAACGCCAAGCAGCTCATGACCATGCTTGGCATGGACCCTAAACCTTTTCCACCTCGCAAGCCACCCGAAGAGGATAACGGGCCGGAACAGCTTGAACTATTTTGAGGAACGGGCTGAGGGTGAGGAGTTGGAAATAGCCTCCCTGAGCTTGCGTTCGTTATCCAGTAAATGCGGGTCGTCAGGTAAATAGCGTAAAGCGGTTTGGTTATGCTCATACGAAGCGTCCAGCTTACCTGCATGGGCGTAGCAATGGCTGAGCCGCACATGAGGTAACCAGGAGTAGCATGGCAGCGGAACAGGTCGCATACCCGGAAGGTGATGCTGTTGCTCCAATGCCTTTTCATACCAGTATGCGGCAGTGCTCCATTCGTTTCGTGTGAAAAACCAGTCACCGATCATGCAGCACAAGTCTGATTGCGGTACACCGTATCGAAAGGAGCGTAACAGACTATCCAGCTGTTGCTCCGGCTTCCCGAGGTGAAGATAGCATTCCGCCGAGCGCGCACAAGCGGTAATCCTCTCCTCCCGGTAGCCGCTCGGCTCCTCCAACAGATGATTGAACGCCTCTGCCGCCTCGGCATATTCTTTACGGTCAAAACATTCATTGGCATGCAAATACAGCAGACGCCCCTCCAGCTTGCCGCTTTCGCTGATCCACCTGGCGAGAATACGTTGATTACGGAGCGTGTGGTCTTGCATTCGGCGGTGTGTGACTGCCACATCTGAATGAACGATTTGCCCTTGAGGTATCACCAAATCCTCATGCAGACGTCCCTCCCAGCGATATTGTCGCTCACGCTTCACGAGACGGATACGGCGTGAGGTGAACAACAGTTCACCCTGCTCCCCCTCTGCCAAATGAAGTGGCATTACCACTGCGTCGATATCCATAGACAAACGCTGCTTCAAGGCACGCAGGCGCTCACGCTCCGGCTCCAGCAGCACATCGTCCGCATCCAGCCACATGATGTAGGAACACGTCGCCTTATCAAACGATTCATTACGGGCGGCTGCAAAATCATCCTTCCATTCAAACGTATAAAGCCGATCCGTATAGCGGGCTGCTATCGTCTTCGTCTGATCCGTCGATCCCGTGTCCACAATGATGATTTCATCCATCAGGTCTGCGACCGAATCCAGACAGCGTGCAAGTGTCTGCTCCTCGTTCTTTACGATCATGCACAAGCTGATGGTCATTGGATGCTCAGTCATGACTTCACGTCATCCCCCCTTTACCTTTAGCTGAATCTGCCGTCGTTTTTCCGGTAGACTCGCCATCAGTATATGCACCTCTCCTTTCAGCCTGCGTCTTGTCTAGCTGTTCGGCACGTACATACCTTTCCATCGGCAAAAGTTGTTCCTCCATATGCCGGATTCGCTGTACCGCCTTGTCGAGTGCGGCCTTTCGCTGATTCATTTTGCGAACATGCTGCTGCTCCACCAGTCGAAATTGTTCCTCGTCCAGTTTCATCCACTCATTCAGATGCGCTACCTCTGGTTTGACCTCACGCAGTTCTTTCGACTTCTTGCGGCCGGCAAAGCACAAATATTTGTGATGTACCTCCAGCGCTTTTTCATCAAAATAAGGATACAACACACGGGAGAGGCTCCCAGCATAGTAAGTCCGCTTGTGATCATGGAAAGGATGGTATCCATAAGGTACAGACAAGACGAGCGTTCCCTTTTTATTCAACAAGCGGTAAGCATGAGCCAGCAGGGTGTCGGGATGCGCAAAATGTTCCAAAATCTCCCCTAAAATAATGGTATCAAATCCACCGGGAGGACGCTCAAATTGTGAAATGTCCTTTAACTGAAAGTGGACTCTTCCCCGGACTGGTGCGGATTCCTGACGAAGTTCTTTTTTTGCATAAGAAATGCTGCCCTCTTCCAAATCAATAGCCGTTACCTCAAAGCCTTCCCGTCCAAGCAAAATGGACGTTATCCCCTGACTGCACCCAACATCCAGCACGGTACGCCCCTGTACTTGGCGGCAAATCCAGTGAATTCTATTGCGGGTGGCTTCATGAGATTCCTCCGAATTGATCTGCCCGTAATAACGTTCGTTTACCTGATCACGGTTAGCCAACAGCGGCGCCCCCTCCATCACCGGGATGCCCCAAGATCACGACATGTCCACCTGTACAATGTGCGGTCGCATTACGTGTATCGAAGACCAGCGGGGCATGGTCGACCAGCTGTTGGTAATCCACCACAGAATGGTCTGTCGTGATGACTACGATATCTGCACTTTCCCATAGCTGAGCATTTGCCGTTCGAGATGGGGTTGCTTCACCGTTCAGCTTAAAGCTCGATACATATGGGTCGGTGAAGCTCACCGAAGCTCCCATTTTTATTAGATGTTCAAACAGGACAAGAGCTGGGGATTCCCGAACATCATCAATGTCCTTTTTGTAGGCCACACCTGCCAGAATGATTTTGGCTTTGTTTATGGCTTTACCTTTATGAGCGAGCATGGCTTCAATTCGCTCCGCAATATACAGCGGCATACGCCGATTCATGCGATCTGCCAAGTCCACGAATTCCAGTGGAAAACCATGCTGCTCGGATTTCCATGACAAGTATAGCGGATCAACCGGGATACAGTGCCCCCCGATGCCAGGTCCCGGATAGAAAGGCATATAGCCGAATGGCTTGGTTGCCGCTGCATCCAGTACCTCCCATATATTGATGCCAATTTTCTCACAGGCGGCTGTCAGCTCATTGACCATTCCAATGTTGACGCTACGGAACGTATTCTCGAACAGCTTGGCGGCTTCCGCCACGGTTGTCGAGCTGACTGGAACAATCTGGTCCAAAAAGGAGCCATAAAAACCCACTCCCGCTGCCAGACAATCCGGCGTGCAACCGCCGATCACCTTGGGTGTGTTGCGAATATTAAAATGAATGCTGCCCGGATCAACACGTTCCGGTGAAAAGCACACATAGAAATCCTTACCTACCGTCCAGCCCCTGCGCTGCTCTATCACCGGCCGAATCAGTTCCTCGGTCGTTCCCGGATAGGTGGTGCTTTCCAGAATCAACAGTGTTTGTCTACGCAAATGAGGTATGGCCTGATCAATAGCCGTTTCAATATAGGACGTATCCGGCTGATGTCCGTCTGTCAGCGGCGTAGGCACACAAATCACGACGATGTCCGCATGCTCCAGCACCTTGATATCCGTAACTGGATGCAATTGCTGCCCGATCAGACCTTCCAATGCATCATCGCCAATGTCTATGATGTAAGACTTTCCTTGAAGCAGCTTGGCTACTTTGACAGGATCGGAATCTACACCATATACATCATAACCAGCCTGTGCCATTTCCACTGCCATGGGCAGCCCTACATAACCGAGGCCGATTACCGCAACCTTTACAGTTCCTTTAGTTATTTTTTCCATAAGCTGCAAAATACCCACCTCTTTCATTGTTACTCCATGCCTCGCAGTAGCTCAGCAATTCCAGCGCGATCCATTAACTCATCGTCCGAGCGATATTGATCGAAGCTCACTCGTTCCAATCCACCATATTGGCTCAGTAAGCGCTCGTCTGCTTGCTGGGGAAGAATAACAAAATAACGGTCATCATAGCGATACGTATGCGGCACCTCATAGGGCGAAATCAGCACCTCATGCAGCTTTTCCCCACCACGTATACCAATTTCCTTCACTTTCAACGCAGGCTGTCCCGCCTGTTCTTTCATCACTTCTGCCAGATCTGCAATATTGCAGCCCTTCATTTTCATCACAAGGGTCTCTCCCCCAATTGCCGTGACAGAAGCCTTCAGCAGTAAGCCAATCGCCTCTCCGAGCGTGAGGAAGAAGCGTGTCATATCTGGGCTCGTCAGCGTTAAATCCTGCCCTTCCGCGATCTGGTGCTTGAACAGGGGCACGACACTTCCACTCGTCCCCAACACGTTGCCGCCGCGAATACACACAAAGCGAGTACGCTCACTTAAAGTGTTGGCGCGGATCATCAGTCTTTCACCGATCGCCTTCGTCATGCCATATACATTCACCGGGTCTACCGCCTTGTCTGTAGAGACATCAATTACCTTGGCGACTCCATGCTCAATGCTGGCCCGGATCACATTTTCCGTACCGTGTACGTTCGTCTTGAAGGCCTCTTCCGGCTGTTTCTCACACACAGGGACATGCTTTAATGCCGCCAAATGGAACACATAGTCCACTCCGCGACATGCCTCCTGCAATGCCTGAAGGTCGCGAATATCTCCAATCATGAAATTCAGGCGAGGATCAGATTGAAATTGCCGCTGCATGGCAATCTGTGCAAATTCACCGCGTGAGAATATCCGGATTTCCGCCGGTCCCTCCTTCAGCAATTCAGCCGTTAGGCGTTGCCCCCAAGATCCCGTGCCTCCGGTCACTAGCAGTTTTTTTCCTTTAAACAATATAATCTCCTCCTGACCGTTACGAATTGGCAATGTCTGTTCCCAGAAATTCAGCCAGCACAGCATTCATTTCATTCTCTGACAGCCGATCCTTCGCCGGCACTTTTTTTACCGAAGTATTTGCGGCATGAATGACGTTCACATAGTTGCGAAGTGGAATGACCTCATGCGGCAGCTCCGTTACATATCCGTGCGTACCCTTCCCAGGAATGACGACACGGTAATCATTTAGAAAATCCTCCACTTGATAGCGAAACACATAAAAAGAAGGCGAACGGTGAAACACCGGTGCCATCTGCCCCTCAACCGCATCCCACAGGTAACCCATCTGGTTCACCAGCGCAACCGTCTCCGGTTGAAACTTGTAATCATGTAACTGTTGTACAAATGACTGGTGGTATAAATCGTCGGAATCTATTCGAGCAATGAGCAGTTCGTCCGCGCCTTCGATGTACGCATGAATTCGACGTTTACTTTCGATGCTCGTACCAAAACGGATGTGGTCGGGAATGGGCTCATGTCGGGCTAGTTCCTCTTCCACAATGTCACTGCATCCGCCCGCCAGCTTGACGACAGATAAGAAATCCGTATTTGTCTGACTGAGTAAACTACGCAGCGTAAAGGTTCTGAATATATCCAGTCGCTCGCTGATCCACTCACGTGTCAGGCGGTTGGGATTCATCCCATAGTTATTAAAATTAATTTCAATTACAATCTTGCGATTCATTGATCTTCCTCCCTTTCAACCGTCTTCTCTCAAGTTATGAAGACGCCTCTGAAACGGCACGTACAGATGCAACGAATCTTGTAAAAATAGGTAGAATCCAAAAAGAATAGTCGTTCATACAAAAACCTTTTCGCTTTCGACATATGATAGAATACAAAGTTTTTTGCTCCATCTGAAAAGTTGAACAAGCAGGAACGACAGGGAGGTAACATGTTATGACGAATCCAAGGTATCTGGAGATTGACGAGGTACTGAAACGATTGAAGCTGGCACTCGATCAGCACCAGTCCTTTTCGCTCATTCGTATTGGGGATGGTGAAAATTTGGTGTTGTCGCAGGACACCGTCTGGCCGATGGAAAAGGTATTACAGGAACGTTGGGCGGTCAAAGCCAATCTCGGTCAAAAGGGACTGTTTCTACCGAATACGGAACTACGGGACGCGGTGGCTGAGGCAGTGAGCAAAGCTAGCATTGCTGGCATTTTGCCATATGATGACGAATCTATTAAAGCACCATCCTATATGAAGCGGGAGCTGACCGATCAGGTCTTTGCTCACTATGCTCTTTCCCCCGCACTGACCTGCCACGCCTGCCTGAATCGGTATTTGGCTGAGACACCCGCTTTCTGGGACATGCTGAAAAATCGACGCATTCTGCTGGTCACCCGGACGGCCGCTGAAGTAAAGCCTGTTCTTGAGGCCGATCCGTACAGGCTGAATATCGCGCACACGCTGGCATTTCATCAATATGAACAAATGCCTGAAACACTCCAATGGATCGCAGCACACAAAGATGACTTTGATATTGCGCTATTCTCTTGTGGTGTCAATGCAGTCGTGTTAGCACAAAAAACAGCAGAGCTAACTGGCAAAGTAGGTATAGACTTCGGCAAGGCGATTAATATCGTCATGTTCGGCAAAGCTAATTAATGAATAAAGATAATTTGTGAAAAAATCCACTTAACAAGTAATCTTTGCTCCGTATATCAAAAAAGCACTAACAAATTTCAGTTTGCTGGTGCTTTTTGCTATCATACATTTTCCTAAAGTCCGTGATCGAAAAGAATAATCCATATAAAGCCTTGGGCCCTTGCTTGTTTAGAAATAGAATTTGAGATTTCCTGTCACTTCTTTTACAATATTACAGAAACTAGCATTCATTTAGAAATTATGAGGAGGATGTTGAAATGTCACATAACAAGAGATTGAAGACATATCCACTTACAAAAGCAAAGCATGTAAAGGTTCATGGTCGAACTACGCAAACACGTACACCTCTTACTCTGTTTTGGACAGGCAGTGGCATTGAATTGAATATCAAAGGCTCAGAGCTGTGGATTGAAATTGAGGCCGATTACCAGGTGTTTGAACCCTGGATCAGTATTGTCATCAATGGGGTTCCGATGAGTCGCCTGATGGTGACCGCAGGACGACATTGGATCTGTCTTTTGAGAGGGTTGAACCCTGACACGGTCAAAAATGTCCGTGTGGTCAAGGATGTCCAGCCTATGAGTTCGGACTCGCGCTGCTTGTTGCAAATTCATGCCCTGAAGGTTGATGGGGAATTGCTGCCAGTCACTGATAAGCCCCTCAAGGTGGAATTTATCGGTGACAGCATTACCTCGGGAGAAGGAACGATTGGAGCGAAGGAGGAGACAGACTGGGTTCCCATGCTGTTCACAGCACTACGCAATTATACAGCCATAACAGCCGAAGCACTAAATGCGGACTACCGAGTGTTATCACAAAGCGGATGGGGTGTCCTAACAAGCTGGGATAATAATCCGCATGCGAACATACCGGTATATTATGAGCAGATATGTGGTGTGCTGACCGGTGAGAGAAATGAAGCATTAGGGGCATTTTCAGATCATGATTTTACCTCATGGCAGCCGGACGTGGTCGTAGTGAATTTGGGGACTAATGACGGGGGAGCCTTTTATTCTCCTGCATGGACGGACCCAGTAAGCGGGAAAGTGTACAAGCAACGCTTGAACGAGGACGGCACATTCAATGAAGAAGATTTACAATCTTTTGAAAGCGCTATCGTACGTTTTCTTGTCAAGCTTCGGACCTGCAATCCTGCTGCCCATATTGTGTGGGCCTATGGGATGCTGGGTACTCCGATGATGCCCTCAATCTACCGAGCGGTAGACGCGTACAAGAAAAAAACGAGGGATCGGAATGTGTCTGTATTCCAACTGCCTAACACGACGGAAGAAACGATAGGATCTCGCAGCCATCCCGGGCTCTCCGCCCATGCCAAAGCAGCAGATGAGTTGACAGTGTATTTGCGAGAGATTCTAAAGAAATAGAATCCGAGAAGCACAATCAACTCTGTAGAACACGCTCATAAAGGAAATTACAACAACTAGGTCATTTGTGCTCTGGGTGTTGTTGTTGAGAATTATAGCCACGAGTCTGCAGCAGATGTCTGTCTATGCTCGTGGCTAGTTAGCGCAGCGGACTATCCTAGGAGAACCACGAACAGGCAGCGAGCATTTACTAAAGAAATAATCACTTGATATATTTACAAAAACGGAGTCGAGGCGATACCCGTGAATACCTCTGGACCATTACGAACAGTGGTCGATACACCAGAAATATAAGAAGAATATACTGTTTGTATTGCCCAGGGAGCAGATAGATCCTGTGCATTAAAAGCTTGCGTTTCATTAGCCCCAGTCACGCCCAGTACCCCCTCGGCGCGGTAGACTACCTCACTCGGATCATAGTCGGCTCCACGCACGATTTCAACCGCATACGTATCCCCAAGCTCACCGATTAGGCCAATGGAACCGCTAAAAGTCACAATCGGACCTGGCACAAGAAAGGTTCGCAGGGTGATCAAACCGAACCGCTCCGGTATAGGACCCAGCTGTATATCGGGACCCTCACCTGTTTTTGATGAATTGGTGGAGCTTCTCATATCCAGAAAAAAACCCATACCTTATCCCTCCAAATTGCAAGATACTCCATGCTATGCAAGAAATTCTTTAGCGTATTGGACAAATTAGTAATAAATCTATCAATTCAGCTCAAAATAACCGATAGTAAATACATATGGTATAAATATTAGAAATGAATATGTAGATAGAAAGCAGGGGTTTGATGAAACAACTGAGACGACTCAAAACATTAACACTACGCAAGAAATTGACAGCAGCATTTCTACTGGTCATGCTTGTTCCAAGCATTATTGTAAGTTCTTTTTCTTATCAAGCAGCATATAAACAGACGGACCGCCAATTACTCGATAGTGCGACAACTAGCGTTACCGCATCCGATCGTGCAGTTACTCAAACGATTCAAGCCAAAATCGCTGATCTCGAATATTACTCTACGACGATGACGGCTAGTGATAACAGTGCCGAAGCAGATGAAGACATCCTGAAAAGGTTACAAGTGTATTTAAAAATGCATGCGGAAGCTGTTGATATGTTTGTAGGAACTCCCGAAGGAAAACTCATTATTGGCAAAGCCGTAGGCTCCACAAACGACCCTCGTGAACGTCCGTGGTACAAACAGGCCATGGAGAAACCCGGACAAACCGTAATCAGCCCTGTCGGACTCAATACGGCTAAGGTCCCCGTTGTATATATTTCACGTACACTTCCTGACAACAGTGGTGTTCTCGGTCTTTCGCTGAACCTAAATAATTTAAAAGAAATCACAAATTTAAAAATCGGACAAAATGGCTATATTATGATATTAGATGGTACCAAACGTATCGTTACCCACCCGACAGAAGTCAGCGGAAGTACCAAAATGGGGGAAACGATACCCGAATTATTTGCCTCCAAAGAAGGTAGCTTTAGTTACGATATTAATGGCGTAGATAAACACCTGATTTTCAAAACCAATACGCTGACAGGCTGGAGAATTGCTGGAACGATGGACAAAGCAGAAACCAGTGCCTCCGCCCAACCGATTCTTATCACGACGATCATCGTGTTGGTGATTGCAGCCATCATCATTGGTGTGCTCGCAATGTGGCTAATCAGCAGTATACTTAAGCCCATCCAAAGATTACGTAATTCTATGGATGCCATCAGCCAAGGTAATCTTTCGATAAACGTGGCTACGACCAGTACAGATGAAATTGGTGAATTATCAAGATATTTTCAACAAATGGTAGATAACCTGCGTAACATGATTAAAGAAATTCAAGCGATGACAGGCAATTTGTCGGCATCCTCGCAAGAGCTTGCAGCAGGTGCAGAACAAACGACCCGTGCCATTGAGCATGTGACCATAGCCATTCAAGATGTGGCTGCAGGCAGCGAACGCCAAGTGGGCAGCGCTAAAGCTAATCAGACACGGGTTAGCGGCATGGCAACAGACATTACCGCTATGACCGAAACCATGGCTGAAATGACCACTTACTCCGCACAGGCCATTCAGGCGTCGGATGCAGGCAGCGAGCATATCGGCAACAGCGTCGTTTCCATTGATGGCATTCGCACTACCGTGGAAGAACTGGATACCATCATCAGTGCTTTGAGTGACCGCTCTGGACGAATCGGAACGATTGTCACCGTCATTACGGAAATCGCCAGCCAGACTAATCTGCTCGCATTGAACGCTTCTATTGAAGCAGCACGCGCAGGGGAGCATGGCAAAGGTTTTGCTGTCGTGGCGACAGAGGTCCGCAAGCTGGCTGAAAACTCAGCTTATTCCGCACAACAAATTCGTGAACAGATTCAAGGGATACAGAGCGGTGTATCTGAAGCCCTGATCGCTATGGAATCCGCCAAGGAACGCGTAAGTGATGGTATTAATTCCATTGACCTATCCGGTCGCTCCTTCTCTCGCATCCGTAGAGCGGTAGCCAAATCAGCGAAGCAGCTCGATAACGTCGCAGCTTCTACCGCTGGAGTCGCAGATGGAACGAGTTCAGTCGTCAGCAGCATGGAGGAAATTACACGCATCGCTGAAGAAGCGGCATCCCATACGGAGACCGTGTCCGCAGCCGCAGAGGAGCAGCTCGCCTCCATGGAAGAGATCGGTTCGTCTGCCGCAGATTTGACCCGTCTGGCGGAGCAGCTTCAAGATTTACTGACACAATTCCAATTAGATGAAACAAAATAACCGTTCCAACCGATAAATACAGAGAAAGAGTCTTCACAATGAGGGAGGGTTGGAACATGGATATCGCAGCATTATCAACAGGTATGAGTCAGGCCAGCTTAGCTCAAGCCGTAAGTATGAAGGTATTAAGTATGGCTAAGGATCAGGCCAGTGAACAAGGACAGGCTTTAGTGCAGATGATGGAAAAAAGCGTACAGCCTCATCTTGGCGGTCAACTGGACATTCGCGCATAAGTACATCCATATGCTTGGTTAAGGGCGATTCTGCTCAGGTCTGGACAGACCCGGGTAGAATCGTTTTTTTATCTCCCTATTTTTCGTTCAGCACAAAACGTAGTAAACTAGAAATATCGTCCACGACCTCGGTTCGGAGGATAGCGCAACATTCACACGATTTACATTGAAAAAGGAGGATACATAGTTTATGAGTTATTCTGATTATTTTGAAAAAGCCAGAGAGCAACAACTGGGCGAGTTACAGGAGTGGTTGTCCATTCCGAGTATCTCAGCATTATCGGAGCACAAAAAAGACATTAACCAAGCAGCTGATTGGCTCGCTGCCAAACTGACTGCTGCCGGTCTGGAAAACGTTGAAATCATTCCAACCAAAGGGCACCCGCTGGTATATGCGGATCATTTGCACGCACCTGGTAAACCAACGATCCTCGTGTATGGACACTATGATGTACAACCCGTAGATCCGCTTCACCTGTGGGAAACGCCACCGTTTGAGCCATCCATCCGTGATGGAAAATTGTATGCGCGCGGAGCGACAGATGATAAAGGGCAGGTTTTCTTGCACATTAAGGCAGTTGAGGCCATTTTGAAGCAGGAAGGAAAATTGCCGCTGAACATCAAATTCTGCATTGAAGGCGAGGAAGAAGTGTCCAGTCCGAACCTGCTTGAGTTTTTGCAAACTGGAGCTGAACGTCTGGCTGCGGATGCTGTACTGGTGTCCGACACTTCCTTGATCGAAAAAGGGAAGCCTGCCATTTGCACAGGTTTGCGTGGACTATGTTCACTGGAAGTCGCCATTCACACGGCGAACACAGATCTACATTCCGGCTCTTTCGGTGGCGGCGTGCCGAATGCCCTGCATGCTCTGGTTTCCTTGCTGGCAACCCTGCATGACGACAAAGGCGGCGTAAGCGTCGAAGGATTCTACGACGATGTTGCTCCATTATCGGCAGAGATGAGAGAAGAATTCGTGAAGCAAGGCTTCAATGAGAGCAAGCTGCAACAAGATCTTGCACTTGATTCTCTCTATGGCGAAGAAGGATTCAGCTTCGTTGAGCGTGTTGGGGCACGTCCGACACTGGAGCTGAACGGCGTATACGGTGGCTTCCAAGGGGAAGGCACGAAAACGGTCATTCCAAAAGAAGCTCATGCTAAAATCACGTGCCGCTTGGTGGCTAACCAGAATCCGCAAGACATTCTGGACAAAATCGAGCGCCATTTGCGCGCCCATGTTCAGGCAGGAGCTACCCTGGATATTCAACAGGGTGAAAAAGCGAACGCCTTTAACATCGACCCGTCACACGCGTTTCTGCAAGCGGCGGCCGATGCTTTTGAGAAGGTATACGGTGTGCGTGCCCTCTTTACCAAGGATGGAGGCTCTATCCCAATCGTGGAGACCTTCTCCCGTGTGCTGACTGCCCCAGTCGTGCTGATGGGCTTCGGCTTGCCAGATGAGAACCTGCATGCGCCAAACGAGCATTTTAACTTGGACAATTTTGACAAGGGTCTGCTGACGATTGTAGAGTTTTTGAAATCGGTGTAAGCACATGACAACTTCTTATGACTAAGTTACAATAGAGAGGGCGAAAGCCCTTTCTATTTTTTTTTGAGGAGCGCTACATAATATGATTATTCAGTTTATTCGTTTACGGTAATGTGAGGTACAGTTCATGAAAACTCAACCATTTTTCCGAAAATGGGTTGGGTCTATTTGGCTGTGCCTTTTTTCATTCACCAAATACGAATGAACGGGGTGCTTTTCTGTGTCCAAATGGAATAAACACGAGATGAAGGCTGACCTAATTGGAAAGCATCAACATCTCTTTAGGTGTCCTCTATGCTCTCAACCGATGCGTATGGTGGAAGGTAAAAGCCTCCTATGTACGAATCAGCATTGCTATGATCTCTCAAAATGCGGGTATTTACATTTAGCCGCCCGGTCCTATAAGACTAAATATGATAAACAACTATTTTCCTCCAGAAGAATGATGTGCAATAACGGATTTTTCGATCCCTTAAATGAAGCGATAAGCAGCACTATAATGAAATTTATGAAGCCACTGTTTGATCAAAAATCACACCTTTACTTGCTCGATGCAGGTTGCGGGGAAGGCACTCATTTGAGCCACATTCAGGATAAGCTGACCTGGAAGGGAATCACTGAGCTTACAAGCGTAGGTATGGATCTGTCTAAAGAAGGTATTGTGGCCGCAGCCAAAGAATATCCTCATACCCTCTGGTGTGTTGCGGATCTGGCTCATTGTCCGTTTTCAAATCAACAATTTGACGGTGTATTCAATATTTTATCCCCTTCTAATTATGCTGAATTTACAAGAATCCTTTCGGAGGACGGCTGCGTCCTGAAGGTCATTCCCGAACAATATTATCTTCGGGAATTGAGATGCTTGTATGAACAGAAAAAGAATAAGCCTGCTTATTCGAATGACAATATATTAAGCCGATTTAAAGATCATTTTAAACTTCTATCCGCCGAACGGTTAACCTATCGTTTTATGTTAAATGCCGACCTCATGAAACCTTTGCTCCATATGACTCCCTTATCGTGGGGAGCTACGGAAGCAGACTGGCAGCAAGTGCAGGAAATAAATTTACCGTATGTCACAGTAGATTTGCTCATCTTATGCGGTAAAAAATAGAATACTAAAAAGCATTCACAGCATGGAACCATCCATGCTTCGTGAATGCTTTTTTTTACGTTAGTCCCGTCGCTTAAGAAAAACGGGTGTAGCGCAACAGGTGAGCTAGCCGATTGAGCCGTTCTATCTCCCGATCCAACTCATGCAGCGGCTGTCCAGCCAAAGCAGCGTTTGCTCTCAGATCCCGTAGCGGGTTCAATTTCCGACCCATGAGTTTGAGCACCGTTGCCTTCCCCATGTTATTCACCACCACATATTGCGTTAGCGGATCAAGCTCAATCCACAATACATGATGCTGTTGAAAAAACGATAATAGTTGCTTTTTTAACGCCTCCAGCTCATCAATCTCACCTGTGATTTGCGGATGATGATGAAAAGCCACATAGCCCATCACCCGCAGGTCACTTATGATTTGTTCCAAATGAAGCGTTTCGTTTATGTACACATGGTTCGTGCTCATGCGGTTTCTTGTACCATTCGTATGATCTTCCCGGATGACGTTCACCACCTGACTATCGTTATATTAAGATTTATCTTTCCCCTTTTCCAATAGCTGCACAAGCCAGTAACCTCCAAACAACAATGCTCCTACTGCAAAAATAACGGTATACACCGTATATAACGTTGTCAGTTCAAACAAACTATTGTACCGATTAAGCAAGGTCCCCCACAAGCATAGCAGAAAATTGCTACCATTTTGCTGATGAAAGCGATGCTTGTAGATCCGTTGAATCAAAACAGCCAGGAATCCTATCAACAAAACGTGATTCAGCAAAATACTCCACATTTCCATAAGCCCCCTTTTTCACTATAGCGCAATCAGCTTTGAAAAGTCAGGACATGTACAAACCTTACGAACAAAAAAACAACCGGCTTATACGCCAGTTGTTTCCCGTTCCACAAAATACTTATTGGTCATATAATGGGCCTTGCCTCTGGAAGTATCCACCATTCCCTTTTTGTTGTCGAGAAAAACAATCTCCCGGCATTTGGTGCAGTACCACTTGGTCCGCTTAAAGGGAGATTCTGTTACATACGATGTACCACATTTGCAATCTACTTTAATTAAGGTTTCTGTTGATTTGTAAGCCTGGGACAACTCTTTTAGGCCAGTGTCCGGCTGTTGAATCGGGATAATAACCTCCTGATAGCTTGAATACTGATTATGAACTTTAAAATCAGCCACCAGTTCCGCATGCAGTCCAAAGTACTCTTTGCCGATCTCGGTTACAAATTTTTTGCCAATTCTGTAACACTCAAGCCATTCCTGTATCTGTTGATTAGACAAAGGCACTGTGCCCTTGATACCACTATTTAATGTGTAAGTCATGATGTATAAAGTATCATCTTGTCTATGTCCGTACATGAGAAGCCTCCTTATAATACACTTGATAATGTACTACAAAGCGCAAAAAACATCAATTTTATTATTTGGCAAAAGACTTAATATATCTCGGTAAGCACATAAGAGGTGTGAGTGTATGGTTAGAAAGCAACTGACAATCTGTCAGTTGCTTTGTCTTTCCACATAGTATTTGTTGGTCATGTACCACGCCTTGCCTTTATCCGTATCCACCATGCCCTTTTTACGATCTAGGAACACAATGTTATTACACTCCTTGCATGACCACTTGGTTCTTTTATGCGGTGACTCTTCTATATAGGAAGCACCACATTTACATTCTACCTGAATTAATGTTTTATACTGGCTGTACGCCTCTACCAGTGGGTCCAGCTCTACAGCTTTGCGTTCCATTACAGGCTGTATTATGGATATGTGTTCTCTCTGCTCCGAGTATTCATTATGTACCTTGAAATCTGCTACCAACTCAGGGTTTAAACCAAAATACTGTTTCCCCACAACCGTTACAAACTTGCTGCCAATTC
This sequence comes from Paenibacillus sp. FSL P2-0322, assembly GCF_037975315.1. Taxonomy (NCBI): domain Bacteria; kingdom Bacillati; phylum Bacillota; class Bacilli; order Caryophanales; family Paenibacillaceae; genus Paenibacillus; species Paenibacillus sp. FSL P2-0322. The sequence goes on from NZ_CP150243.1 coordinate 4,754,748, forward strand.
GATATGCTTTGATCCATTCCTGCACCTGCTTACTGGTTAGGTCGACAGTTCCCTTTATACCGCTGTTCAGCGTATAAGTCATCAAGTGTTGGTTGGGTGTCATATGTCTTAACGTTCACCTCCGATCAAGAATATACCACAGGTAGCTCTAGGCAAAAGCTACTTCCTACTACCTGAAGCAATGAGCTTTTTCTGCCTTGTGATTCTTCTTCAACACCTATATATAAAAGTATAGCTCAAAACCTGATCCATCTTCCATCCTGTCGTCATGCTGAATACTGCTTTGTAGGGATTTATATTCTTAGACTATCACCAGATGCATTTCTATCTTAGTATAACTTTGTGGTACAGTCTTATGTTTTGGTCACTCCTGTTAGTTGCACTATGGTCTCTAATGGTAGTTTCTTCCTTCTATATATAGTACATCATTTACACGCAAATTCCCACATATTTCAGCGGTTATTCTGTAAAACAAAAGCCTTCATCCTTTTTAAAAGGGTTACGGGGCTGACCACATGGTAGAGGTTACTGCTTCCTTGCCGTCCCCCCGATTATGTTATAATAAAATAAAGCAAAAAGAGCGAGGTGAAGTCGATGAAATGGGAAGAAATTGCCGAATCACATCCGAGGCGATTTGTGTTGGTTGAGGCTATAAAAGCCAGTTCCAATAATCGCGTGCGCAATCTTGAAGACATGGCGGTTATTCAGGATTACGATAACCCGAAAGATGCTTGGAGCGGGTATAAACATTTACACAAACTGTATCCGTCACGCGAACTGTATGTGTTCCATACCAGTCGATCCGATGTCGAGGTTGTAGAAGAGTTTTTCTCAGGAGTACGGCAGCGTACATGAAGATTAACCTCCATAATGGTTTGCCAATTGTTTCCTTAACTTTGAGACATCACAACCAAACTGCTCTATTACCAAACGTATTGTTCGATACAGGGTGCGCTGCAACAGTGTTTGATACGGATTTACTAGCCCAAATCGGCATTCACATTGATTTCATCAACGGGAGAGCAAAGGGGATGTACGGGGTGGGCGGCACAAGTGAAATTTGCTACGAACAGGTAATTCCTCATCTAAAACTCGGGCATATTCAATTAGATACATTTCCAATTCAACTAAGCTCTATTCAAGAGCCGTATGGATTTGATGGCATATTAGGCATTGATTTTATGCTAAAAACAAAATTAATTGTTGACTTTGATTTAATGAACATCCACTCCCCACTTTCACCTTTAAAATAATTCCAAGCAGGTGGCCACATGTCTCTTCCTTTAAATCTGATTACCATCATGCTCAGCCCGTAGAAGTATTACTTATACCCTTGGTTTCTCCTGCGGGCTGAGCCTTTGCCCAAGGGAGCGTGATGGTAATGAAACCTAATCAAAAAAATCGGTATCGAGCTTATTTTAGGCACCACAGAAAACGTGTTATTCAGCGTAAAAAACGGCTTTCAGCACACCGGGGATGGGTCGTCAAATTTGATGGTGTATTCTCCAAAGGAAAAATCCATTGTTCCTGCTGGATGTGCAGTAATAAAACAAAACGACTGGGCTATCCCAAATCAGAGCTAGCAAGAATAGATAACTGCCAGGAACAGCTTCAGGATTATCGTTTCTAAACTAAAAAACGATCAAAACAAGCGAATGTCCATTGCTATGACACTCGCTTGTTTTACGTTTACAATAGATTTCCCAGCTTCTCTCCTCAATTTGAAATATAGAATAAACTTACTAGGTTTGATCAGCTAACATACCACAAAACAAAAGCCTTCCCGACCACCCTTCACTGTCGAAGGATCATCGAGAAGACTTTGTACCCCGCAAGGAACGAGAGGTCAGATTTTTAATTCGCCAAGCCTGATTAATTCTACGACCGCCTGTGAACGACCTTTTACGTTCAATTTTTGCATCACATTGGAAATATGGTTTCGGACCGTTTTTTCGCTAATAAATAGCTGTCCGGCGATGTCACGTGTTGTTTTGTCCTGCACTAGCAGTTCAAATACTTCACGTTCACGGTGAGTTAACAAAAACTTGTTTTTGTGGTCGTTACCCTTCGTCAATTTCACCCCTCCTTGCTCGGGTTTTGTGTGGTGTAACAAGGTTAAGGGATACAGTCAACACATTTTATGTCATGTGCTCAGGTATGGTTCAATATACGGATAAAAATGGGCATAGGCACCTTACTTGCTGTTTTAATGATGGGTTGGACTTTGTGTCTAAATTATGTATTGACAGGCATATGGGCCAGCCTTATGATAAGAAAAACCGCGACTGATAATCATTATCAAAATAAAAATTCGATATAGATATCGCGCAACAGACTATGGTTCAGGGCCAGTTTGGCCAGAAAGGGTGTTCATTGATTATGAAACTACGTTATGCCGTACCGGCCGGAGTGCTGGTCTCTTCTATTCTGTTCGCAGGTTGCGGGCAAACCGGAACTGCTACTCAGCAGCCTGCCGCAACGACCAAAGATGCAGGAGCCACAACACAGACAACGACTCCTGCCGCTTCTGCTCCCAATTTTGATCAAGCGGTAGCCGCTTACCGCACCTATGCCATCGAGCAATGCGATACATTTGTGAAGAAGACAGAAGAATTCACGAACGCGGTCAAAGCTGGCGAACTGGATAAAGCCAAGGCGCTATATGCCCCTGCACGTATGTACTATGAACGGATTGAACCGATTGCAGAGGCGCTGGGTGATCTTGACCCGAATATTGATGCACGTGACGGTGATGTGGATGCAGCGGATTGGCGCGGCTTTCACCGTATTGAAAAAACATTATGGGAAGAAAACACAACCAAAGGAATGGACGAGTTTTCCGACCGACTGCTGAGTGATGCCAAGCTGCTGCGTGCCAAAGTAGAAACAGTTAATATTGACGCCAGCCTGATGGTAACGGGTGCAGTCGAGTTGTTGAATGAAGTATCTACCTCGAAGGTGACGGGTGAAGAGGAGCGATATTCTCATACGGATTTGTACGATTTTGCTGCCAATGTAGAAGGCGCGCAAAAGATATATGACATTTTGAAAACAGATCTGAACCAAAAAGATGCGGCATTGGAAAAACAAATCGGTGAGCGCTTTGCGGCCTTACAGCAGGAGTTGGCTCCTTTTAAAGACGGAGAAGGCTATGTATCGTATACAAAACTGAAACCGGAAGAAGTTAAAAAGCTGAGCCAAAACCTCGATGCCTTGGCAGAACCGTTGTCCCAAATGGGGAAATTGTTAGGAGTGTAATGATATGAAAGGCTTTAAGCGGCAAAAAGGGCAAGAAAAGCCGCAGTATGCGGAATCCCATAATGAACAGGCTGATCTGGTAAAAAAGGATGCGAAGCTAGTGGAAGATGAGTCGTCAGGAAAAAGCAAATCCGTATCACGCCGAGACCTATTGAAGCTGGCCGGGGTAGGTGGACTAGGCCTCCTGCTTGGCGGCGGGGGCGTGGGAGCCGTGCTGTCAGCCGGTCAACGCCTCGAAAGCATGATGACGGATGCGGATACCAAAGATGTAATCCCTTTTTACGGTAAGCATCAGGCAGGTATTGTGACTCCGGCGCAGGATTTCATCTGCTTCGCCGCTTTTGATCTAACAACCAGCGACAAGGAACAGATGCGTAGCCTCTTCAAAGCCTGGACGGAAGCAAGCGCTACAATGACTTCTGGCGTGCTCCTTGGCAACGATAATGAAAATCTCAACCTCCCTCCTTCCGATACGGGCGAGGCGGCAGGATTGTCGCCATCCCGCACGACGATCACCTTTGGTGTGGGCCCATCCTTTTTTGATGGACGATACGGCCTGGCAAGGCTTAAACCTGCCGAGTTCCGTGAGCTGCCCCGTTTTCAAGGGGATGCCCTGGAGGAGCAATGGTGCGGCGGCGATATCGGAGTGCAGGTATGTGCCAATGACTTGCAGGTAGCTTTCCATGCCCTGCGTAATTTGGCGCGTATCGCCAGAGGAACGGCGGTGCTTCGCTGGACGCAGGAAGGCTTCCAGCGAACAGCACAGGCCGATCCTGCGGGAAGCACACCACGCAATTTGCTGGGCTTCAAGGACGGTACGGGGAACCCGGACACCTCCAAGGCAGACGAGATGAATCGGCTGGTGTGGACTCAGACCAGTGACGGACCAGCATGGATGGGCGACGGCAGTTATATGGCTGTACGCCGTGTACGCATGCGGGTAGAGGTGTGGGATCGCTCAACATTGGGCGACCAGGAGGATACTTTTGGACGTCATCGCAGCAGCGGGGCCCCACTCGGCAAGGTCAAGGAGTTCGACAAGCTTGATCTGGCGGCCAAAAATCCGGAAGGCAAGCCAGTTACACCTCCCACCTCTCATGTGGCTTTGGCTCATGGGGACGGGAGCATTAATATTTTGCGGAGGTCTTATTCGTATTCAAGCGGATTGGACAAGCAAACAGGGCAGCTGGATGCCGGGCTGCTGTTCATCAGCTACCAGCGTGATCTGTTCAAGCAGTTCGTTCATATTCAGGAGAAGCTTGCACGCAATGACAAGCTGAACGAATACATTGTACACAAAGGCAGTGCGGTGTTCGCCTGCTTCCCGGGTGTATCGCAAGGCGGCTACATCGGGGATACGTTATTTTAGCAGCAGGCAAGGAAGGGGATTTATATGAATCGGCGCAATAAAAGCTTGGGATGGGTGTTTGTGCTGGTGGCGGCTCTGCTGCTGACCGTCACTCCGTTCATGTCCGGCTCCGGGTCGGTCGCTTTTGCACAAACGGATGCCAAAGCTGTCACCAATGATCAGCTAATGCCTGTGGTGGGCGGAGCGCTGGTGGAGGCGGGACAAGCTCAATGGACGGAAGCCTCCAAGGATCTGAAAGAATTCCGCACGCTGTGGGAGGCCGCCAAAACGAATGGCGGAGATTCAGCTCACATCGCGGCTGTAGATCAAGCACTCACCGATGCGGAGCAGACACTCGCCAGTGGCGGCGGGGAACCAGCGAAAGCTGCCTTATCCGTGCTGGCGCGCTCGGTCAATGAGTACGTCACTGCGGCCGAAGGGGACAAACCAGCCCCGGCTGGAGCCAAAGCAGCGGAAAAATTGCTTCCTATGGCGAAGGGCAGTCTGGCCGCCATGCAAAAAGGCGATTGGGCTGCTGCCCGGGTGGATTACGATCGAATCGTCAAAGCCTGGTATCAGGTAGAAACACCGATCCGTTTGGACAATTTTCCGGTATACAGTTCGCTCGAAACTAAAATCAGTCTCATTCGCATCTCCATGCAAGCTGAGCCCATTCGCCAAGAACAGGCTCTTAAGGAAATGCAGGAATTAACGACTCTGCTGTCTGATTATAGTCAGGGCAAGTCTGTGAACACAGGCCAAGGAACAGATGCAGGCAATACGGCTACGGGAACGGCAAATGGTTCGGTAGCTTCTCTGACCGATGCAGTCACTTTGCTCGAATCCGCACGCCAAGATGCTGTAGCTAATCAATCAGAGCAAGCGGCTGATAAGGTAGTGCAGTTTATCGCTCTGTGGCCTTCCGTCGAAGGACATGTACAAATTTCCGATCCGACGTCTTACACTGCGATTGAAAATGAAATGACCGAAACTTCCGGATATCTGCTGTCTTCTCCACCGAATACGGACAAAGCCATTCAGACTCTTGATCAGATGCTGAACAGGCTCCGTCCGTTGACGGAAGAACGTTCTTACACTGCGTGGGATGCCGCGCTGATTTTGCTGCGTGAGGGCCTGGAGGCCATCCTCGTGCTCGCAGCTCTGCTGGCGTATGCCAAAAAAAGCGGCGAAGCCGTGGCTGGACGTTGGATATGGGCAGGAGCCGGAACGGGGCTGGTGCTGAGCGGAATTCTGGCAGTGCTGTTCACCACACTGGTGGCAGCTGCCGCATCAGGCAGCATGCGTGAGCTGCTGGAAGGTGTCACCGGGCTGGTGGCGGTCGTGCTGATGCTGACCGTGGGTAGCTGGTTGCATAGCAAATCCAACGCTGCCGCATGGAACCGCTTTGTGGAAAACAGCGTGGGCAACGCGCTGGCACGAGGAAGCCTGTGGTCGTTATTTGCGGTTTCTGCGCTCGCAATTCTGCGTGAAGGAGCCGAGACAGCTATCTTTTATGTCGGTATGGCTCCAGCCATCGAAACCTCACAATTGCTGATCGGCATTGGCTCAGCGACGATTATTCTGGTCATTCTGGCGTTTGCGATCATTAAATTCAGTGTACGATTGCCAATTCGCGCCTTTTTCCTGACTGCCACTGTACTGATTTACTATCTCGTATTCCGATTCCTGGGCGAAAGTATTCATTCGCTTCAGGTGGCTGGTAAGCTTCCGGGGCACACTGCCTCCTCGCTTCCGTCCATTAGCTGGCTGGGAATGTATCCAACTTGGGAAACATTTGTCCCACAAATCGCTGTACTGATCTTTATGGTATGGCAGCTTGTGCGTCAGGAAATGCGCAGCTCCAAGCAACAATAAGTCGATGCTACCCTACTCATCATGTAAAAAACGCCAAATCACAGGTCCGATTTATATCGGTTCCCATGAGTTTGGCGTTTTTTTACATACTTACTGCACATCCTCAGGCAACGGAATCATGCGCTGATGATGCAGCAGGTCTGTGCGGTCACCGTGTTCACGAATGACATGCACCTCCCCACGAAAATCGAGCAGCTCCGTCGGGGTAGCATGTCCTAAAAATTGTAGTGGACTATAGCTCAATCCATAGGCACCTGCATTCGGAAAGGCAATATAATCGCCCTCGTGAATCGGAGGAAGCTGCGCTTTTTTCACAATACAATCCTCGGGTGTACAAAGCGGACCGACAATGCTTACCGTCTCAAGCTCCATGGATGCCTCTTCCAGAGGCCCTCCTATTCGGTTTGCAACCTCTTCTAATGATTGTTCGACAGCCACAGCCGTTTGAGCAGAAGCGTCTCTCTGCCCCATCCATAGGGTTGCTTCCACTTCTCGTTCTTTGGGCTCTTTCAATTCTCCCGCTTGCCTGCGCATAATTCGCACCGGGTAGTTGTCCCTAATGCGGCGTCCTCGAAAAGTAGCTGCGGCGTAGTGATTCATGCCACCATCAGCCACGACAAACTTCTCCCCCTTGGATTCTTTTGTATACAATGCTCGGCAGACATACATGCCCGATTGAGCGACCAGATACCTACCGCTTTCGATGATTAGCTTAACCCCGGGCATGCGGGTTCGGGTCTGCTCCGCGAGTGCATTCAGTCCGTCAATGACGTGATCCATATCGAGCGGTTGCTCATGAGCAAAATAAGGTACACCAAACCCGCCGCCCAAATTGACCGTATGCATTGCCACACCATACTGAGCCTGTACCCGTTCTGCCAACTGCAGCGTATTCGCAAATGAAGCTAAAATCTGATCCGATTTCAACATTTGCGTACCTGTATATACCTGAATACCTTGAAAATTGACGTGCGGGCAATCTTCCAGCACCTTAAAAAAGTGATCCAGCTGCCCTTCATCCACTCCAAAGGGGCGCGGAACACCGCCCATTTTAATCGTTGCTCCAGACAAGTCGTTATCGGGATTGATGCGAACCGCTGCCCTGACAAGCTGGCCCGCTTGGGCAGCAATGTCCTCCAGCAGACGCAGCTCCCTCACCGATTCGACATGAATACAGCCGATTCCACAGGCTACCGCCTCGTTCAGCTCGGCTACTGTTTTTCCCGGTCCGGCGTACAGCACGTCTTCCGCAGCATACCCGGCCTCCATAGCGACGAACATTTCTCCAGCCGAAGCAATCTCAACACCACAACCTAACGAGCGCAGCAACCCAGCCAAGGCTACGTTACCATTAGCCTTGAGCGCATAATGTACACGCACGGCCGGGTGCAATCGGGATAGTAACGAGCTGACATGGGCATGCAGCGCATCCCCGTCATAATAGTAAAATGGCGTCGGATGCTCGCCGAAACGCTCCAGTAAGGCTTCGTCCTTTTTATCCATCTACTGAATTCCCCTCTTCTCTTTGCCTTGATACTCAGTATTTTGCATCATTCGCTCCCCACCGCTCGAAAACACAATCATACTCATACTGCATAGATCGTCTCGCCCGAGCGTGCTGCTTCATGAATGGCTGCCAGCAGTCTGACGCGTTCAGCAGCCTCGCGAAATGGAATGGGCTCCGCTTCTCCCCGGATGATGCTGCAAAAGGTATTCAACTGATTGACATAATAGTTCATAGGCTCGAAAACCGTTTTGGTATGCGAGGATGTCTGTGATAACACAGGCAGTGCGTCCGCATCCGTTATATTCGGCATGATATCCTTCTTTATTTCCGTCTTGAGTGTCATTTTATAAAAACCTAAATTTGCCCGAAAGCAGTCCTTTAAAGTGACTACTGCCGAATCAAAGGTCAGTACATGAGCACAGTGATAAGGGCGCTCAAATGAAAAGAGGGCAGATGCCTTCAATCCGCTCGGATAACGGGCTTGCGCACGAAATGTCCAGTCACAACCATGAGGACCATCAAAATCCGATTGACTGTGGAATTCAGCCTGCTCCAATCCAACGACGGCTTGAAGCAGCTGTAGCCAGTACACGCCCAGATCCCAAAAGCATCCCCCACCCTGCTCAGGACGAGATCTGTAATTGTCCGCATGTCCTTCTTTTGCCGGAATGCATAGACTCGTCTCTATGGAGCATAAGCGACCATAACGCCCCGATTCTACGATCCTCCGCAGCTCATGCTGCCAAGGATGGTGCTGCACCATGACTCCCTCCAGCAGGTAAGCGCTGCTCTGCTCGACTGTGGCTGCCAAGGGAGCCAGATCAGCCGTATTCAGACATAACGGTTTTTCCACCAGCACATGCTTATGAGCCCGTAGTGCTTTGCCAATCCACTCGGCATGCAAGTCGTTGCTGAGCGCAATATATACAGCGTCGATCTCCGGGTCCTTTAGCATATCCTCAGCATGCCGATAAATGACACTGACGCCAAAACGATCTGCCATTTCTCCTGCCTTGGCAACCGTGCGGTTCGCAAGCGCGGTCACGCGTGCCCCTGCTACATGTCGGATCGGTTCTAGCAAGGCACGCGGAGCAATAGCAGAACAGCCAATGATCCCAAAGCGAATATCTCGCATCGCAGGTTCTTGCGCAGCCGCGGCAGCGTTCATGACCCCTGCTCCATTCCCAGTGAGCTTGCTGACATTTGGATGCTATTCACATAGGACTCTATATAACGCGGCGTTCGACTGCGCAGCTCTACGATCCTGCGATGCATATCCTCCAGTATCTGAGCACTGCCGTCATAGGTTTGTATCCACGTATCGTACCGCATACCCAGTCCAAGCCGTTCCCATAGATCCGCATTATGCTTCTCATGCACACCAAATGGCTCCAGCATAATGAGCGGAGTAGCTGTAGCGAACGAATCGGTTAGGCTGCCACCACCGGGCTTGCTGACAATGGCCTGGACACGACATGCTTGGTCCAGCATGCTATGGTAATCCGGTCCAACCTGATACACTGTCTTCTCGCCTCTTTTCACCTCTCCGAAAGGTGGAAATGTATGCTCTCCGGCTTCATTTCGCTGCCATGTCCTCCACTGCGGGTCCATCTGAAAATAGCGTATACTGTCCCGCTGTTCATCCGGTTGATCCTGATCATACAACAGCAGGTCCAGCTCCCAGCCCGCTTCTTCCAACCGTCCAACCTTGTCACGGTAGGTGCCCATGCCCCAGCCGCCGCCATGTACGAATAAGCGGGATTGCCGTGCTTCAAACGGTACATACTCCACGGCCGGCACATCAATATAGTGGCTGACTCTATTGTTATCATTTTCAAAAAAGGTCGTTTCTCCACAGCCATCCGCAAAACGTGGGTTATGCTTGGCTAGATTTTTCCAGGAAGGAGAAGGTGTCGAATCCATATACACAATGTCCACATGCACCGACTTCGGTTCTCTGCGCTTGCGATACTCCTCCAGTACATACATCCAATGACCGGATAAGCATATAAAATACCGCCGATCTTCCTCTATCCATTGGTTCAGCAGTACTTCCATCGCTGCGAGATCCAGTGAATTACGCATATCCTGCGGAACCTTTTGTGACATTAAGGCCACCGCAAAATTGTCATGGTAAGCTTTGCGGCTTTTGTCGACCTTGAGACGGGCCGATTCTGGCAGCACATTTTCAAATACATGAATCGCCGTATCCACGCCCAGCCTGCGAAGACCCGCTTGCAACAACAAGCCAGGGGTATAAAAGCCCAATCCGAAACCGGAACACAAAATCGTTACCTTCATAAGCTTATCCATATTCTTACGCATGCTCATACGCCTCCCGTTTAATTCAGCACTGTAAAATGATGCTCTGCCAAAAAACGCTCCAGCTTTGTAGTCAATCGCATTTTTTCCTCATCGCTCGCAGCAACCAGTTCCAAATAAAGACGACCCTTGCCTCGTGCCCGTTCGCTTCCAGCGGTTTCTTTTTTACCATTCAAGTCCGGCTTACCCAAGCCGTTCCCTTCTGATCCGCCATCGCTGGCCCCAATCCCGCTCACACGAACCTGCTTGGCAGATGATCTGCCTCCGCGCCCAGTTGCATTTCTGCTTGGCGTGCTTGTTTGGCCCACAATCTTGTTCTCGCCATCTCGTCCACCTGTGTTCACATATAACGTATTGGCACCCAGAGGCATGACGCCTTCTTCACGTTCACCTGTGAACAACAATCCTTCACCTTTCAGCCCTTCCAGCAGTTCTTCATAGGATAGACTGCCATCATGGGACAGCGAATAATTCGTCAGCGTGCCACGCATATTTTTCCTGGCCAGAAAGGTATCGAGCTGATGCTTGATCAAACTCATCGACTTTCTAGCATTAATTTCGATAATTGGCTCCAGCTTCCCACCACGAAGTGTCATGGAATCAATGCAAACATCGCCATAATAACCGTCTTGATACAATTGCTGCCCCACATCCTGCATCAAGCTAAAATAGCCCTCGCGCTCCAGCCGCTCCAAAAATGCCCCGTCCGGCGACAAGGATTCCCGATAGGAGAATTGAGTGTTAGCCAGCCATTGTACAGATAAGATATCGACACTCCCATCATCACCAATCGTAAATTGGCATGAAAAATCCTGTTCTTTCTCCAGAAAAGGCTCCAAAAGGAAAAGCACCTGTTTGCCTTTACGCTCCTGTCCACGCAAATACGATACGATCCGGTCCAGCATTTGTGTCGAGGTAATGTGCAGGTTTCCTTTGCCCGATACGCCAAAATCATCCTTGATTAAAAAGCTTCCATCCCGTAGCAGCTTACGTCCCGCCTCAGCAACATCTGCAAACGAAGTCACAATATAGCCCGGGTTGCGCAGACCAAGGCTGCGTTTCAGATCAGAGGAATACGTTTTGGCATTTACCTTGCGAATCGTTTCCAGCGGCGGCTGATGCAGTGTTATTCCCCAAGCACGTGCAGCCTCCTCCACATGCGGTAAACCCGCAAACGGGCTAAGCACACAGCCTTCCAGTTGAGGAAACCCCTCTCCGGCATCGGCCTTGCGACTGCCCAGCAGTTCAAATACTGATGCGGTCGACACGTTGCCTGCACGCTCCATGCCATCGGTCAAGTCCCGTTCGTTGACAGCCGGATGAAAGCCCAACTGCGCGATATACTGACGATGTACGGGCGAAATGGCATAACGGGTCAATAACGCATCTCCCGGCTGGCAAAAGCTGAACAGCAGTTCATCCATGGCTGCTACAATCGCAGAAGAAGCCCGGTCTGGCAGGGCTGGCAAGGAAGCTAACTGGGCATCCCGCCAGTAAACCTCCGCTTCGAACGTTCCCATATACAAATGACGCTGATTCGGTATCGCATTCATATGATTCGCTTCCTTTCCTGCTTCATTATTGGCCTACTACACGGTAGCGCTACTGGCTCGCGCTCGTATAATCACGTAGAGCAAACTGCCATATCAGGCGGATGATCGCCAGCAGCCAGAGAGGTGCGAGAAATGCCCATACCACTAACCCGGTTTCCATTTTGCCGAGAATGAACATGGGCGGAAAATTACAAATGACAAACACCGGAAGCACGAACAAACCGATACGCTGAATCAGATTACTGTACACGGCCATCGGCACATAGTTTGTCTCGAAAATGCTGTTGGACAGCTCCGTAACGCCGTTCGTGCGGATGATCCAGAAGGCTAGCAGTTGAGGGAGCAAAAATACGGAGTATGCCGTAAGCACCCCGCATCCAAGCAGCACAGAGAACCCTCCTACAGTTTCAAAATTAAACGGCAATCCGAGTCGTTGCCAGCCGACCCCTGTCATAATTCCGCCGCCAATTACATTCGGCACGGTATAGCCCAATTCAAATTGACGCAGTGTTACCATAAATTGCAGCGATACGGGTTTAGTCATGAGCACGTCCAGTGAGCCGGTACGAATTTTGTCAGGCAGGCTTGTAAAATTACTGTAGAACAATCCACTATAAAATCCGCTCATCATCGTAAACACGCCGATATATAACAATATGGCGTCAGGAGACCAGCCATTAATATCCGTCCCAGCGCGGTATGGAACCGATGCGTACAGCAGCTTGATGAGCAAATAAGCCGTTTCAACCAGAAATGCAGTTATAAAATTAATGCGGTATTCCATCTGCGACATGACAGAAAACTGGACAAACTTCCAGTACAGTCTGATGTAGCGCCTAACGTTTCGGAAAACATTTTTCATGTTAACCCCCCACCGAGACAAAGCGTTTGACCCCGGCTTGCCACACCCAGCGTGATAGGGCCGCCAGCACTACAATCCAGAGCCATTGCACGCCAATGCCTTTAGCGGCTTCCAGCACAGTCAGCTTGCCCGTCAACGCATTCACCGGAAAAAATACGGTGTAGCTGAACGGTAGCAGACTGAACAGACGGGCCAAAACATCTCCAAAAATCGTCAGCGGAAACACGGTACCGCTAGCTACGTAAATGACAAGCGACAGCGTATAAAATAGTCCCGCCGATTCCGTCACCCAAAAGGCTATGCCGCTCAGCGCATAATAGACCACAAAATTAAGCACAAGCGCTCCCGGCAACGCCAATATGTAAAGCAGGATGTACGATAGCCCGAAGCTGATTTGTCCTTCCAGGCTAAGACATAACAGCAAAATAGCAGCCGCCAGCAGCACGACCGCAGACTGTATGACTTTGCCTCCGATAAACCGGCAAAAACGGTAAGCAAAATAATGCACAGGCTGTACCATGAATTTTGCCAGTCCACCTTCCTTGATATCTGTAGCAATTTCGTATTCAAAGCCCGTAGCAATCAGTTTTCCAGTTACTCCCGCCATGACCACATACACCAGCATTTCTGGCAGAGAATAGCCCAGCACTCTTGCTTGTCCCGAAGAACCGAATACAGCTAGCCAGAGAAAAATTTGCGTCATGATCGGCAACATAAATCCCGCCATTTGGAGCCAATAATTAGCCCGATACTCCATTTCGTTTTGCATACCAAGCTGGAGTACCTTCACATATTTGTTATTTCGCATCGGCCAGCCTGCCCCCATCGTACAAATTGGCTATCCCCTCTTCCAGCGGGACGTCCTCAATCGTAAAATCAACGACAGGCAGTGCGTCCAAAATCTTTTTGGACCAAGCCAAGGTATCTTCTGCATCCAGCTCAAATACCGCCTCCAGCTCCGAGTTGGAGCGAAGTTTGCCGAGGCTCGCCAACGTTAGGCTGGATACGGGGGTCTCCAGTCGAACCTTGAGTAATTTACGGGCACCGATGACCTCATTCACCTTGTGTAAGTCTCCGTCATAGACCAATCTGCCCCCGCTGATAATGATGGATCTACTGCACAAATCCTCAATATCCTTCATGTAATGGCTTGTCAGCAGGATGGTCGTCCGGTGCGTGCGGTTATAGGCTTTGAAAAACTCTCGAATCCGCCGCTGAGAAACAAGGTCCAGTCCGATGGTCGGCTCATCCAGCAAAATGACCCGTGGACGATGCAGCAGCGCGGCGATCAGTTCCATTTTCATACGCTCGCCGAGAGACAGCCGCCGAACCTGCACATGAAGCTGCTCCTCCACCCCAAGTAGGGTGACCAGTTCTTCTAGTGCCTCTTTATAACGGTTTTCATCGATTTCATAGATAAGCTTGTTCAGCTCGAATGACTCGCTTGCAGGCAAATCCCACCAGAGCTGGTTTTTCTGTCCCATTACAATGGAAAACTGACGTTTAAACTCTTTTTGTCGTTTCCACGGGGTAAAGCCGAGTACCGATGCCTCCCCGTCCGTGGGATGGAGAATGCCAGACAGCATTTTGAGCGTCGTTGTTTTGCCCGCCCCGTTTGGACCGAGAAATCCGACAATTTCGCCTTCCTCAATGCTAAAGCTGACATTTTGCACAGCCTCTTTGGTCAGCTGCTCACGCCTGAACAAGTTTTGTAACGATTTGCGCACGCCCGGCTCCTTTTTGTAGTACGTAAATGTTTTCGACAATTGCTTTAATGTAATGGACGGCAATCAATTCCCCTCCTCTTTCCTCTGTGCAGGACACCTGATGAACGTTTCTTATGCGGCCGAATGCTTGGACTACTCGGCTGCTTTCTCTGCTAAAATCATCAGTTCCTCCAGCATATGCCGCTGTCTTTCAATTAAGTGCAAAGCTCGTTCCGTAATTTCAGGCATCCGATGCTTGCGCAGTTGAAGCCCTGTTTTGTAAATATGCAGATTAAGCTTGTGCCAATCCGCGTACAGCGCCTGTGCCAATTCAATTACATGCTGTGTTTGTGGTCCCAGCGTGGCTTGATGCAGCAGGCAATAATCAGCTGTATAATCCGTCAAATGAAGAGCACTGCCCAATCGTAGATTGTAATAGATTTCATGACAGTACGTCCGAAAATCCTGATCCTCCATGTCTGCCAACAGACGGAAGTCACCGACAAATGCCCGGTACCCCTCATCTCCCCGCTTGACCTGCTTGCCTGTCACAGCTTTCCCCGTTTGACTTTCCGACTCATTAGACGTAGGTACGCCTCTCCAGATGGCTTCGTGTCCAGTCAAATACTGTCGAATATGATGAGCACACGCAGCATGCATCTCACTTGGCGAAAGCGGGGCAGGCTGCTCCACCAGCCATGCATACTCAATAATGCCCTGCATCAGATCGTCGAGCCGGGCTGAGCCCACATAAGTCATGGCATGTCCCGAGGAATCGAGCAGGAAGCTGTCATTCACCTGTGCTGTCCGTTCTTGCAAGTCCAACCCGCACAACTCAATCACGTGGCCCCTTGGGTAATTTTTCACATATACATCGTGATAGGTTAAAGCGGTGCTCGACGTATGCAGCATGGTACCGTAGCCCGATGTGAGTACCTGCAACAGGTTGGTTTCATCGCTGACACCAGCGACCCACGGTTCCACCCGAATAACAGGTCCACCACTGGCTGCCATTTCTTGAAGCTGCTCCGGATATTTCTCAGGTCCGAAGCGCTTCAAATCTCCACCGTACTCTGCGCACATACTTCCACACAGCATGAATAGCTCGGATTCGGCCATGTTCACCCCGTACCTCCGCAATGAGGTACGCAGGGAAGAATATACACAATGTTTCCCTGGAAGAGCGTTTGCGACTTCTTCTGCACCATAGTCCACAACGGAATCATGACGAGTCTCCATATCGGATTCCTGCATCAACCTTGTCTTTTCAGCGCCCTTATGCATATTTGCCCAGCAGACGCTCGATGCCTTGCAGTGTAGATAGATGCTCCAGCACTAGATCGTCGTCCTCCATCGTAATATCAAGCTCATTTTCCAACTCTACAATTAATTCCACAGCGGATAAGGAATTCAGCCCCAAGGTTCGCAGATCCTGATCCGGAGTCAACTGTTCCAGCTCTCCCGAATCCAGCTTCAAAATCTTTTCCAGCAAGGGTACTACATGGTATACATCTGTTTTCATTTTTGATTCCCTCCAATTTATGAGCATCCTAATCCAGCAATAATACCTTCCAATTTGTGCGCATAAGCATCAGCTTCCTGCCAGCTATCTGCCAAAATAAGTGTGAAAATCCGGTTCACATAGCCCCGCTTCACAGGAATACCAGACAATGTACCCGCCGTATACACAAACACCCCTTCTGGACGTTCGGGCGTATAGAGCAAGCCCTCCTCCGCGAGCAACCCGCACAAGCGGCTGTAG
This sequence comes from Paenibacillus sp. FSL P2-0322, assembly GCF_037975315.1. Lineage (NCBI taxonomy): Bacteria > Bacillati > Bacillota > Bacilli > Caryophanales > Paenibacillaceae > Paenibacillus > Paenibacillus sp. FSL P2-0322. The sequence continues at coordinate 4,770,941 of NZ_CP150243.1, forward strand.
GTGAGAGGTGTAGCGGTAACGTTGCGGTAATAACGGGATAATGTTTTATGCTGTTCTCCCAGGACGGATGACAGGAACGAAATATAGGTAGACAACGTAAATCTACCATTTATCTCAATGACTGGAACCAGCAAACCTTCTTCGTCGACAAAACCGTCAATAGAGGCCATTCCCGTATACCCAATGGAATAGAGATGCGTACCCAGCTGATAGGCGCAGCGTCTCACTTCTTCCTCCAGCGCATCGCCAATCTCAGCCGGCACTTGAGATCCGATATATACGGTGCCATCCACGTTTTGCCTTTTTAGCGAAAACATCGTCACACCACCGCCCTCGTCAATGCAGAGCTGGTAGTTCAGATCCATCTGCTTATTGTGCCAGCGCTCCACCAGCCAACCGCCGGAAGATGGCGACGAGCCGCCAAAACGCTTCATCACACTCAGCAGTGTGTCCAGCTTGGACAGCTCGTCCAGCATATACATGCCTTGTCCTGAGGCACCGTGCGGTTGCTTGATAATCAGCTTCACAGGTCCATCCGATAAGTCAGCCAGTCTGGCACACTCCCTGCGGATCGCCGATTCGTCTGCACATACAGCGCCTTCGCTGACGGCAAAACCAAGCTTTTGCGCGGTCAGGCGGCTGAATATTTTATCATTCACCTGAGCACTGACCGCGGATGGAGCACCGATCAGCTCTAGCCCGCAAAGCTCCGCAATCGCTTCCTCCTGCGGTGTGACCGCATAGGGGACGAGCCACGCTTTGGCTCCGCCGCTGCTGTGGCCTGCATCTGCAACCGTGCGCAGTCGTGCCAAAAGCGCCTCATCCGCCAGCACCAGCTCTGAAATCGGCGTTAGCGGATCAGAAGGCTCCGGCACCTCAATACGCGGCAGGCTAAAGCCCAACCGTTGGAGCATGTCCAGAAACGCCTCATCCGGCTGTTCCCGAAGTACAATGACATCCTGACTTCGACATAGCAGGAGATTCATTTCCTCCATCCGGTTTACGACTTGCTGTTCATCCCGGTCTACCATGCCCCCCTTGCGGGGGGATGGATGCCACACTTGCTCTGCGCCGATATTAAACAGCCAAATCAGGACTCCATGGTCCCGTTCATGCGCAAGCGCTTCCACAAGGTTAATAGTTTTAGTCGTCACGTCTTGTCATCATCCCTCTCTCTTCCATCCAGTAACAAACAACATCCATAGAAAACTAAATGTATTTCAGAGAGCCTGCCCCGTGCAGATACAATACGCTGCATTTGGAGCACACCGGAGTCAATCCTTCATGATTAATCTTTTGACGAGTTTTCTCATACGCATCCGAGTTCCATATCTCCTTCAGACTGTGCTCACGCATGCTTCCAATCGTGAACTCACTGAAAAATTTGCAAGGCATGACCTTCCCGTCTGGTAAAATATCTGTTCTGGAGGTGAGCGCCAAACAATGATTGGAACAACGGCTGACCATTTCCTCGCCATGTATAAATTTATCAATTTCCTCATAATCCAAACCGGGCTGATAGCGCACGCGAATGTTCCATACTCGCTCATTGATCCGCTGTAGTTCCTGCATCAGAGGATCGATGTTATCCGGGTTGATTTTATATTTGAAAGCATGCCAGCTACTAATATTTTTTTCTTCAAGTTGTCGGAGCCAGGAGAAATTATGTGTGAAATATTCATCCATTTTGAGGGAGGTCTCTTTGGAAATGTACCAGGGGAACGTCAGCAGCACCAGATCCAGCCTTTTGTCCTCCAGCATTTGCAGAAATTCGTACATCCGTCCGATCATGTTATCGTTAATGACCGCATGGACAGTTACCCGTCCCTTGTACAATCCCTGGTCGCGCAGTTCAATCAGCTTATCCATCTGCCGCATTGTTTTTTGAAAGGTGCCTTTACCGCGAATTAGATCGTGTTCTCTTTCAAAACCTTCAATCGCTATTAATAACTCCAGATTTTCGGACAAATCCAAAATCCGGTCCAAATATTTATCAATAAGTAATCCATTTGTACAAAAGGTCATTTCGCGCCGATCTTCCGCCAGCACGTCCAAAATTTCATCAAAACGCCGGTGAAACATCGGTTCGCCGCCCCACATGTACAGTCTGGACTTGGCTTCCTTGGTTTCGCTCAAAATCTGCCGGAGCATGTCCGGAGCAAGATCCATGTTTTGTTCTTCTTTATCCATTTGGTGATGGTAGCCTTCCTCGTTCCATTCAAAACAGTGTGTACATCTCAGGTTGCAGCGGTTGGTCAGCTTAATGCCGATCGTCTGGGGCATGTCCGTTTTGAAAGTAGGGTCCTGTGTGGCGTTACGGTAAGATACAGAAGCGTTTTTCAGGTTACGCTTGATGAGCTTGAACGCTTTCTCATCAATCAGCACATTGCTTTTGGGCTGCATGCTAACACCTCGTTTAATGGATTTTCAGGCACATGTACCAAGCTGTACGTCAGACCGTCTCCATTCCCTCCAGGTGCGGCGCTTGTTCCGCATCGCTGATCCCCTGAATGTAGCTGCAAAACGCATCTACCGAGCTCAAATGCTCTAGCTCAAAGGAATCAAAATCAATCTCCACATCAAACGCATCCTCCACTTGCAGCATGAAATGAACCAACTGCAACGAATCCAGTCCGGCATCATGAATAATGTCCGAATGTCCATCCAGCTTAGCGACCAGTTCAGGATCTTCCTTAACCGCGCTGATCATTTCAATCACTTGGCTTTGCATAGCAAACTCCTCCTTGTGAATGAGATTCTGTTCGTTCCACCCAACGATGCCCTCTGCAAAGAAAGCTCCTAGAAAAATTCCTTCACTGGAACTTTATTCAATTATACTCCTCCAATGAAGAGACAAGTCAATAGGTTGTTTTGTAAGTAAAACTCGCAATATGTAAATTAATGTATGATAACTTCTACAATTTTCGCCGGCTATTTTTTCGCAAAATCTAATAAAAATTCTCCTCACATCTCTTGCATGAGCGGCAGAATTATTTTACAATACACATGAAAATGTTTTTCCTTATATTCTTCTTGTATACGATACTTTTTTTCATACAAACATTCTACAGCCAAAGGAGCACAGCTCATGTCCCCCATTCTTCATACATTAGCCCATAGACTGGAGCAGCTTCCCGTACAGGAGCGCAAGCTGGCGGAATCCATCCTGCAATCCCCGGAAGATGTGCTGCATTTGGGTATTCGGGAGCTGTCAGAGCGTTGTGGTGTGAGCGCGGCGACCGTTACGCGGTTTTGCAAATCACTACATTTTAAAGGCTATCCCGATTTCAAAATGAAGCTGGCCGCCGAGTTGTCCCACTCCAACCGTAATGGTGAAGAATCCTATCAGGATATTGTCGCTGGAAATTCACTTTCCCGAATTGTGCAGGCTATTCAGGCGAACCATACCGCATCCATTGCGGACACGACCCGACTGCTGGATTACGACAAGCTGGAGCAGGCCATTGCATGGCTGTCAGCCACGAGCCGCATTGATCTCTATGGGATGGCGACATCGTCGATTGTGGCACAGGATTTTTACCAGAAGCTCATCCGTATTGGCAAGAACAGCACTGCCTTTGCAGATTCGCATATGCAGATTACCTCTGCCTCCTCGCTCGGAGCGGGAGATGTCGCCTTCGCCGTCTCTTATTCAGGGGAAACCCAGGAGACCATTGCGGCTCTACGTTGTGCAAAGGAGCAGGGGGCCAAGACATTATCCCTGACCTCCTTCGGAAACAATACGCTGGCAGGTCTTGCGGATATTGCGCTATTTTCCTCCTCATTGGAGGAAGGAATGCGACGTGGGGATATGGCCTCCCGCATTGCCCAGCTTCATATCATAGATATTCTGTTTACAGGTATGGTGAGCGCAGATTTTGACAAATATATTCCGAGATTGGAAGGCTCATATCAACAAGTGAGCAAGCTCAAAAAACAACCAGGGGGTCACTAAGATGAACATACGCATTTTGAACAGCCGTGAGGACCTGAACGCTACTGCCGCCGCTGTGATCGCCAGCTTGCTGCTATCCAAACCACAGGCCATGCTTGGCCTGGCCACCGGTAGTACGCCGATTGGCATTTACCAACATCTTGCAGATATGTACAGCAAGGGACAGGTCAGTTTTGCACGAGCCTATTCCGTGAATCTTGATGAGTATGTTGGTCTTCCCCCAGAACATCCGCAGAGCTATCGAAGCTTTATGAATGAGCACTTGTTCCAGCATATCGATATTCCGATATCCCATACACGTGTCCCTAACGGGAATGCACTGGATCTGGCAGCAGAATGTGCAGCGCACGAGCAGGCCATTCTGGACCATGGACCCGTGGATCTGCAATTGCTTGGCATTGGTCATAATGGTCATATCGGCTTTAACGAACCTGGTCACTGCTTGACTGGAGCCACACATGTTGTAGATTTGAAAGAAAGTACGCGCTCGGCGAATGCCCGATTTTTTGGCGATATAGATGCTGTACCCAGGCAAGCAGTTACGATGGGAGTAGGCACGATTCTTAAGGCGAAGCAAATTATACTGGTGGCTTTTGGTGCGGATAAGGCCGACATTATAAAGCAGGCTTTAACTGGACCTGTCACGACTGAGTGTCCGGCTTCTCTGCTGCAATGTCACCCCAACGTACTTATTTTACTGGATCAGAAAGCGGGAGGATGGTTCAATTGAAGTCAGATGAAATGAGTGGTAACGTACCCCAGCTACTGTATGGGCAAGTCGTCGTTGGGAATGACATCATTGAAAAAGGGGTTGTCGTCATTGAGGGGCAATCCATTGTATTCGCTGGTTCAGAAGAGCATTTACCCGCCGATTGGACAGCGGTAGTCTTGGCAAATCAGGAAGAAACCGCAGCGAAAACCGCAAACATTGTGCGTTTGGAAGGAGGATATCTGCTACCAGGCTTTATTGATATTCATGTTCACGGCGGTAACGGTGAGGACTTTATGGACTCCAGTTCAAGGGTGCTGGATACGATCACCTCCTTTCACGGTTCACAAGGAACGACGGCTATGCTGGCTACCACCATGACCGCGCCCAAGGAACAGATTGACCGGGTATTGAGTGAAGTTCACGCATACATGGCACTACCTATGCCCTATGCTCAGTTGGAGGGCGTACATCTGGAAGGGCCGTTCATCAGTCCGAACTGGCCTGGAGCGCAAAACCCAGAACATATCGTGCCACCGAATCTCTCATGGGTGGCAGAATGGGAGCAGCGCTATCCAGGCCTTGTTCGCCAGCTCACGCTTGCGCCCGAACGGGAAGGAGCGCTGGAACTGATTGCATGGCTGCGTAGCCATGGCATTACCGCGGCTCTCGGTCATACGGATGCTACGTATGAAGAGGTTGAACAGGCAGCGACGGCGGGGCTGAATCATGCGGTGCATGCGTTTAATGCTATGACTCCGCTGCATCATCGCAAGCCGGGAGCCGCCGGAGCCGTACTCGCTGATCCGCGCATTGAAGCAGAAATCATCGCGGACGGCATTCATGTGCATCCCGCCGCCATTTCCCTGCTCGCTAGATTAAAGCAGGATCATAATCTCATTCTCATCACAGATGCCATGTCTGCTACTGGTCTGGAAGACGGTCATTATACGCTCGGCGATTTGCCGGTGATCGTGCAGGGCGGTGTAGCACGACTGGAGGATGGCGTCACTTTGGCAGGAAGCACACTAACGATGATTGAAGGCTTCCGCTACTTGGTTCAACATGTGGGTATAAGTATTCCCGCGGCATCACAAATGGCCAGCCTGAATCCGGCTCGATCCTTGCACATTGCTGATCGTACAGGTTCGCTTGAAGCAGGTAAACAAGCAGACATCCTGTTACTGGATAGAGACTTAAAGCTGCAAGGCGTATGGATTAAAGGATTGCGCAAATAATTCAGTTATAGTTATCATTCCCCAAAACTAAAGAGCTATCCACCAGCGTATTCGCTGAGATGGATAGCTCTTTCTTTGGCATTGCACACACTTATAGGGTTTGAATTAGCGATGATTCATTGGCGCGGGCGTATGATTTTGTGGGCGTGTGGGTGCTGTATTTTCCATTGGACGGTTTGTACCAGCCGCCGGGGTCGGGAATACACGTTCAATCACATCCACCATTTCATTGCTCAAGCCTCTGATCGGATGACCATTTTGCACACTGTGTGTAAAGTCAGTGGCTTGTTTAACAAAATCCGGGTTAGCCGATACATACACCTGTTCAATCGAAGGTGCAAATTGCTTAACTTTATTCGCGATTCGGCTCTTGACTGCATCACTTGGTTCATATGCAGTTCTTGCTCCCTCGATGGTGGTGTTTCCGGTATTTGCGCGATTGTTGTCCGTCAAGCCACGCAACATACCGTACGAGCCTGTACCCATCGTACCGAATAAACCGTCATCACGACGCGCAGGTGTTCCATTCCCGGTTACTCCATTGTCTGTCATTCCAGGCGTTGTAGTATCCGTAGTACGGTTTCCTCTAGTACCATTAACGCCATTCACACTCGGTACATTCCCGTTACGTCCAATACTATTTGCACTTGGAGTACCGTCAACACTTGGAGCACCGACACCTGTTCCGTTGGCTTGGTCTTTCAAGGAAACGGCTACATAGGCATGTCGTTCACCGACCAGCACTGTCGCAGACTTTACATCCGGCATCTCGGATATACGTTTGGACAAATTGCGATCGACTTGCAGATTACGGACTGGATGTCCGGTTCGGTTGGCATTTTCATTCAATGCCATCCCATCCATACCATTGGACTTAACCCCATAACGATTCACACCATCCATACCATAACGGTTCACACCATCCATATGATGTGTGCTTTGCGCGTTATAGCGTGTACTGTTCGTACGAACGTTATGATCGGCATTTCCGCACCCGGTCAAAGCAGCCATACTGGCGAGTAAAGCAGCAGAAATCGTAAAACTGATGACCTTCTTAGTTCCTGGCATGAACTCATCCTCCATACATTATAAAATGTGTGACGAGATTATCATGCGCTATGAATCATAGGGATATCCTGACTAAAAAATGACTAAAAAAATAAAATTTTAATGTAAATATGAAATACAATTGATGATTTACCACAAGATGGCATGTATAATAAGCTTGAAAAATACTTTATTTTACAAAGGAGGATTTTCAGTTTGAAAAAGATCACCGTTTTGATGCTCATTTTTTTGTTATCAGTTACTCTTGTCCCCGTTGGCGCTTTTGCAGGCTCCACTACACCCCAACCCCCAAAAGATCCCGCCGGAAGCTGGGCAGAAGGTCCACCACCTAATCGCGTTGATCCAGCCAAGCCCGCACTATTGTTCGTACATGGTTTGAACAGTAGCGCTGAAGTCTGGACCAAGAATGATAACGATATGCTTCAGCGCGCACGTGACGCCGGATACCAGACAGCCACCATTAATCTGTACGATACAAGTGGCACATCCCAAGATATGTGGGACAATGGTAAGCTTCTGGCCGACAAAATTAAGGTCATCAGCAATCACTTTGGAAAAAAGCTTATCGTCATCGCCCACAGCAAAGGTGGAGTGGATACTCAAACCGCTCTCGTATATAACGGAGCCGCTCCTTATGTACAACGTGTCATCACCCTCAGCAGTCCTCATCATGGTTCACAACTTGCAGATCTCGCCTACAGTAGCTGGGCCGGATGGCTGGCAGATATCGTCGGGTCACAAAATCCCGGTACCTCCACTTTACAAACATCTTATATGAAGTATTTCCGAACCAAGACCGATTCACTTAGTAATGCGACTACAGTTCCATTCTTCACGTTTGCTGGTGATAACTGGTCTGGCGGCACTGCTTCCTACATACTGGGCGGACTTTACCTCTCCTCCTTTGGTAAGAATGATGGAGTGGTCACAGTCGACAACGCTAAGCTTCCCGGCGGACGTGTAGTTAAAGTCGGATCTTGGGATCATGCCAAGGTTCGCACTGGTTCTTACGTCTTCTCCCTGATCCAACCCTACCTCCAAGCGAACACTCCAGCATTGAATCAGGAAACTGAGGCACTTTCAGCATCTTCCCTGACTGCTTCTGCTTTACAATCCACCTATAGCGAGATCGATAATTCATATTTTATCCGAGGCGGCGATTATAATGGAAAAGCCTCAGAAACCCTCACTGTTGAAAATGGTGTAAAATCCATTGATCTGGACTGGATCAGCGATAAACGTGTGAGTAAACTGGAACTAACCAAGCCTGACGGTACTAGTGAAATTATTAATCTGAAAGCAGGCTATGATGACGATATTTTTGCTGGTGCCTGGCATCATAACGCCGTCATTCAAAATCCAAAACCGGGCACCTATAAACTGAACGTAACGGTTCCTGATAATGGAGCGTATCTCCTGATTGCACGTTACCAGGCTGTTCAAGTTCCTGAGCTGAAATATAATTTGAATGCAGTGGGCCCGAAGCTAAATTTGAAACCACAGGATTCCCCGAACAGCGTTACACAAGTTACCTACCAAGTTCAATATTATGGTGATCCGCAGCAAAGAGTCACTTCTACATCCAAAGGTTTGACGGTACAGCAAAAAAACGTTAACCCTACCGGACAAATTGAGCTATCCAAAGCGGACAAGCCCGGCATCTATTCTGTAACCTATGAAATTAGCGGCACCACAGAGGCTGGATATCCGTACCGCCGCACAGCTGTTCAATCCATTTATATTGATGCTGACGGCAACAAGTATGTTGACTAAATAAATCTACAACCTAAAAAGCCTGCAAACCCCCATTATAGTTGGGGCGTTTGCAGGCTTTTTTTCATTACAAAACATCTTGATAGAAATAATACTTTGTAAGGCATTCGTTGTGTTCAATCCGTTGTCTGATTCCTCAGCTTATGAAGCCAATAGTAGCGGTGTATATCCATAATAAAATGAAAAAGAACACATGCCAGCATCGAGTATACACTTATCAATACTGTGACAACTAATTGTTGTGTAGCGAATCCGAGGGAAACATTAGCTATCAGATAACCAGCCCCAGTAAATGTGGTGATAGTTACTACAGGCGCTCTTTTGTTTTTTTCCTTAAACTTTGGTTTCTTCTTATGATTTGAAGGATCTTTGAATTTCGTTAAATTATATTTTATAAAGTAATACAAGGCCACTCCATAAAGGGCAAAAGAACCTACAAAATACCATGGAGTATCCAGATCCAACATGCCATAAGCAAACTTTTGTGTCATGATCATGAAGCCAATAGAACAAACCAAACCAAATACACCACGGAATAAAACGTAATTCAACTGCAATTTGCGTGGCATGATGACCAGTACAAGGGCCCAAATGTTTATCATAACAATCAGTGGCAACAGTACATAAACGTAAACTGCAATGTATGGATTTCCCACTAAGGGGATAACTAGAAACAGATCTAACAGTAATGAAACAAGAATGATGACATTGGAACGAATACTGTTGACTGGGTACATCTTCATACTTTTTTCAAAAGAAGCCCTGTTATCACTCATAAACTTATAAGCCCTCCGTTAAATAAGTAAATCTACGGATAAGGATAGCCAAGGCTATATCCATTGTCCACTTTTTACTGTCTTTAACTCTTGTTGCAGTTCTTCTATAAAATCAGTCACAATGCTTTGGACAGCATCTTCACGGGACATACGAATATACCGACTAGTCTTTTGAATGTCTTCCTCGAACAATTGAAGTATCCTACACATGGCCTCCTGATCTCCACTTCGTACTAATTTTAGCAATTGGACGAACTCAGCATCCGAAATAACTCTTTGAGCATTTTCTTTTTCCATTTATTCACCGCCTGTTGGGATAGCTTTAACTCTTTTGCAATCTGTGCTTCGGTTTTGTCTAGTATGTAAAGGTCAAAGATGATCATTTTTCCGATCTCAGAAGATAGAGAGTTGATAAGCTGTAGTGTGTACATATTAGAGTTTGAAGATTCTGTAAAAGATGGGGCGCTGACGGCTTCGTTCTTTTCCATTACAAATTCATGATTGGTTTGTACCCGAGCACGATACTGGATTCTCCAGGCAATGCGGTACAGCCTCTTTCGATATTGTTCCACCAATGTTAGCTGAGACTTATCCATTGTAAATCACCCTTTCTCTTTGGATTTGACTTTTTCTAAATCCTCATACTATAGGGTAATTTGCAAACCTATTTCACAACCAAAACAGAACATTTGTTCTTATTTATTATACTATTTTTACATGCAGTTGTATATGGTTCTTTTAATTTACCTTCCTTTATATATGGCTAAAAAGGAGGGAATACATTGCAAATGGATGATGCTCTTTCTCTGGTTACCAACGTAGGCTTTCCGGCTGGACTTTGTTTTATTTTGTTGCGGCACATCCTGCACACGATGGAAGAAAAGCTGGATAAGCTGGATCTCTCACTTCATGAGCTGATTCAGGTTATCCAAGATTTAAACGACAATAACAGCTCTTCTTCCAAAAGCAGCAAACCTGACGAATAACGAACACAAAGAAGCTCCAGACGACGATCATCCGCCGTTGGAGCCTCTTTGTGCAGCTAATTTAATTTCTAATGATTATTTTCCAGTCTGAGCTTGGTCGTGGCCATTCTGTTCAGTACGGTTCACGTCAGATACTGACAGACCATAAGCCCAGTTACTTTGTGGCGGCACAACCCATACGGTATCTGGATCATCGTTAAGCGTCCAGCCCTGATAGACCAGCTGGGAATCATCCTTACCCAGCGATATACTCAGCGTAAAGCGGTGAACAGGCTTGCTCAGCTCGGAGGCTTTGCGCAAGGCCTGACTGCTAGCCAGGTTTTTGATTTGCTGCGAGAGGGAAGTCGCCGTGTCATTGGCTACTGACTTTCCGTTTAGCGTCCAAGATGTGGAAGCACTGTCTCCGGTTCCGCTGTTACCGGAGGATTTGAGCATCCATGAAGAATTTTGGCCTTCCCACTCTATTCCGCTCAGCTTGGTATCGTCCCAATCGAACGGCGTTGTATCTATAAAATCATCAGCACCCAGCAACAACCCTGAAAGTGTATCTATAGGTACAGAAGCTATCTCTTTTTTGTCTGATAATACATAAACAGCATCTCCGGAAGGCAACGTTTCACCGAAGGCAAAGGTACGAACGTCGCCCTTCTTGGTCTTAATCTCAATCTGATCATGGGTAGCGCTGATCCCATATTTGGCTACGTCTGTAGGGGAAGATTCCACCACTTCACCCAACTTTACATTTTGAATCGCTGCTAGCCAATTGTCTATTGTATATTGGTTTAGCGGGTAAGTCCGTGGCTTGCTCATACTCCATTGACCATCATGTTGTTCAAGTTCCACCGACTTGCCGTCCTTTCCTGTGATCGCGAAAGACGTAATATTCTCTTGCGTAAGCTGAACCAGCTGGCGAGCCGCCGGCGCTTGTTCACGAAAGAAGTTTTGGCTCTTTGCATAGATTATACCCGCTCCCAATACAACTAACAGTAGCACTGTGGGTATCCATTTTCTCATGCTCTTCTTCGCCTCCACCATAATAAGATTCCGATGACCGCGAATAGCAACGGCAATCCGATGACAGATATGGTCAATATCGTTTTTGCTTGTGCAGGAGTCAAGTAAGCTACCTTATAATCCTGCTCCTGACGAGGACGAATGGTAAGCCCATCAGAATGTTCCTGCACATAATTCAGACTGTTCAGCACAAAGTCTCGATTGCCTCCTGTGTTGATCTCAGTGTCGCTTAAAAGGGCAGACGTTCCGAGAATAACGGCTTTGGGCTTGCCGTCTTTCCCTTCTACCGCATAACCGAGATTCAGCGGCCCCTGCGGGTCCTTATCATCCTTCTGCGTTTCGTTGTTCAGCAGCCCTTGGATATTCGTTTCGCCATAGCTGGCTGCAGAAGATTTCATCAAAAGCGTCGTCTTCCAATCCTTCTGCTCTCCTGCCTGCAAAGCAATAGACAGTGAAAGAACCGGGTACAGATTGGAAGCCGCCAACTTGTCGGTGATCGCATGACTGCCGAAGGTAGGAACCGTCCATAGAGGTCCAAGTGTATTCGTCTGTTCCTGATCCACCACGATGGCATGAGTGTCCTTCACTCCATAATCAGCCGCTAATGCATCAAGGTTTTTCCAATCGGACCCCATGTTCGGGTGAAAGCCTAGTGCCATAAAAAGCTTTCCGCCATCATTCAGATACGTACGAATACTCTTCAGTTCCGTTGCACTGATATCACGTTCTGGTCCGACAATAGCCAATACAGACGCATCTTTGGGCACGCTCCCCGCCTGATTGAGCTGAACTTCCTCTGTTTTCACATTATCTTGTGACAGTGAGCTACTTAATTCAGTCATTTGGGACAATGGGATTTCCTCATGTCCAGTTAGAAAGGCTACTTTCCCTTGACGGGTAGATGATAATCCCAACAGTCCACTAGTCAGCTTTTCTTCCCCGGTAAATTGGTATGCCCCTTCGCCACTCCCCTGAGCTTGCGTAAATAGACTCCCAATATCTATAACCCGCTTCTTCTCCCCCTGCACCAACACAATAGACGCTGCAGTAACACCATATTGCTTGGCCAGTATCGGTTCCTGATTCAGATCGTATTGCTCGACCTTGAGCTTGTTGTTACGCTTGGCGTATTCATTCAGCATATCCGTAACATCCCGGTTCAGCTTCTGATTTTGTGAAGTGGATACGGTAAAAGCAATGAGCCGTACGTCTTCCTTTACACCCTGGATGGTCGTCAACGTTTGGTCAGACAGCGTATACTGCTTGCCTGCCGTCAGATCCAGTTGAAAGCCACCTAACGACCGCAGAAATAACGTCAATAAAATAAAAATCCCTACAGCAGCAATCGATAGTACCACACTATTGGTATGACCCAGCCATTTTTTCATATTCATTACCTCCACCGTTTCCGTTCAACCACTTGGATGCTGAATAGCAAAAAGAGCACCGCCACCGTCACGTAGTACATCACATCGGCTCCATTCAGCAATCCTTTGGTGAAACTGTCAAACCGTGCGGTTAGTGAAAAAGGTTCCAGCCATTGCTGTACCGCCGCAGATGCACCCGTCTGTCCACCAAACGAATCCAGCATCCAGAACACAAGTAAAATAATAAAACTGACGACCGCCGACATCATCTGATGCTGTGAAAGCGTCGAAGCGAATAAGCCGATCGCCATCATGGCTGCGCCAAGCATGAACAGACCGATCACAGATGTTAATACCAGCGTCCAATCCAGCTTCCCATAAAAGGACATCACGACCGGATACGCTAGACTGCACAGCACCAATATGAGCAACATGCCCAACGACGCCAAAAATTTACCCACGATCATTTCCGTCACACTCACAGGTGAGGTAAGCAGCAGTTCATCTGTACCTTGCCTGAATTCCTCCGCAACCAGCCTCATCGTGAGCAATGGGACGACGAACACCAGCATGGACAAGGTGTCACCGAGTACCAGCCGATAGTCCAGGATGCTAGGCTGATACATAACAAAATTTGTATAAAAAAGTAACCCCGTCAGCAGCATGTACACCGCAAGCGCAAAATACGTCGTTGGTGTCCACAGATAGGCTTGCAGCTCTTTTTGACAGACCGCGAACAAACGCCTCATGACCGATTACCTCCTGTATCCTTATCTTTTTCAGCCTTATCGTCGCTGGACGCAGCTTCTCCATGCTCCACCGTGATGGCCGTAGGTGCTGCAGTATCCGAGGAATGTAGGTCTTGTACTGCTGGATCGCTGACCTGACCTTCTTCCGTCTCGCGGGTCGTTAACTGCTGGAAGATATTTTCCAAGCTAAGACTTTCTTTTTTCATCTCCAAAATCGGAAGTTTCGCATCAGACAGCACATAAAATAGCTCTTCGCGAAAATCCTCACCGGAGGCTGCTGTGAGTAACAATCCGGTCATATCTGGCTCTGCGGCAGTCAGATTCGTGTTCGCTGTAGGCAGCGTAACCGCCGAAGATTCAACCTCTACTTTTCCCCAAGTACGCAGGACATCCAGCACCTGCTCACGCTTGCCTTTAACCTCCACCTTCACCTTGAATCCATCTTCCATCGAACCGCCGAGCGCGTCAGGGCGCCCATCCATGACCAGTTTCCCTTCATGGATGATGAGAACACGATTACACAAAGCATCCACCTCAGGCAATATATGCGTACTTAGCAATACCGTATGATTTTCGCCAATCTCCTGAATGAGCTGACGAATCTCCAAAATCTGATTGGGGTCCAAACCTGAGGTCGGTTCATCCAGTACCAATAAATCCGGGTTATGAATAATCGCACCTGCCAGTCCCAAGCGCTGTTTATACCCTTTGGACAAACTGCGGACTAATTGTTTTTCCCGCCCATTCAGTCCTAGCCTGGAAATCATCTCCGAAATACGCAGCTTCTGCTCTCTCGCAGGCACGTCCCGAATACTAGCTACAAACTTTAAATAGGATCTTACGGACATATCCTCATACAAAGGGGGAGTCTCCGGCAGATAACCGATTTTGGAACGGGCCTGTCTGCCCTTATCCTGAATCGGGATACCGTCAATCGTAATCACTCCCTCGTTGGGTTGAAGATACCCTGTAATCATGCGCATCGTCGTCGTTTTACCCGCACCATTCGGCCCCAGGAAACCAACAATTTCACCGCGCTGCATTTCAAAATCCAACTTATGTACGCCCCGGTTGCCCTCATACCACTTGCTCACCTGCTGCACTTTGAGCACATGTTCCACCCTTTCTTTTATCGTAATCTTCTCCCTGCTGCTCCCCTACTTCCCTCCCACCTAAAATGTTGCATGAGTAGCGGGTAGCAGCGAAGCGGAGGATTTGAAGCTGGAGAAGCGCCAGCGTTCGCCTTTGCTGTAGGATTCTTACCTTTACATGTCTTACTTAATCACAAAAAATCCCACGGCAACAGCGATCGGAAGCCCAAAGCCTTCGCGGAGCGGTCTCCTCGCACCTTATGCTACACTTTTAAATTCTAATAATAATCCCCCACATATAACTCCAGCTTAACGTCACTTAAATAGAAGCTTAAAATAATGTGTCTGAAATGTGAACACAAAAATACACATCTGCCCTCGGAAACTTGTACGGTTCGCTAGGATATGGATTCGCATCTACTATCATTACAACGTGTGAAGGGAGTGTATAAAAGCGATGAGTGTATTGTTTACCAATCTAGTTTCTAACGGCGACTTCGAGATCGGATCAACCCTTTTTTGGAGCTCTGTCAATGTGACTGTCACTAACTTATCTGTAAAAAAGACAAACTTTTATAGTGCGATCCTGGCAGGAGGCGCAGTAGATGCATCTCTTTCCCAGGTCGTTTTTGCTGCACCAGGCGAAAGCTATACATTAAGCCTTTCAGCTGCAAAAGTAGGAAGCCTGTCCAGTCCTCAAGTTAACATATTTCTGTATTACTATGACGCAGCCTTTAGCTTCCTTGGCACGGGGCTAACTACCTATTTGAGCTCAGGCACATTGCCAGACGCTGTGAACGGAACATGGCAAAGCCTATATGAAGTAACAGCTCCTGTTCCAGCCAACGCAGCCTATGCCTTTTTGGTTATTAGTAAAAATGCCTTGGCTAACACTGCTGATGTAGCCATTGATTCTATTGCTCTTGTTAAAGCAAGTGCAGCTGGAGCTGTAGGACCAGCCGGACCTGTCGGGCCTACGGGCGCTACGGGCGACACTGGTGTTACTGGACCTGTCGGGCCTACGGGCGCTACGGGGGACACTGGTGTTACTGGACCTGTTGGGCCTACGGGAGCCACGGGGGACACAGGTGTTACTGGACCTGTCGGACCTACTGGCGCCACAGGTGACACTGGTGTTACTGGACCTGTCGGACCTACTGGTGCCACGGGTGACACAGGTGTTACTGGACCTGTCGGACCTACTGGTGCCACGGGTGACACAGGTGCTACCGGACCTATCGGGCCTACTGGCGATACCGGGCCTACGGGGCCGACTGGACCGACTGGACCATTCGGCCTTGGATTTACCGGACCTGTCGGGCCTACGGGAGCCACGGGCGACACAGGTGCTACCGGACCTGTCGGGCCCACGGGCGCTACGGGTGACACTGGTGTTACCGGACCTGTCGGACCTACTGGTGCCACGGGTGACACTGGTGTTACTGGACCTGTCGGGCCTACGGGCGCTACGGGGGACACTGGTGTTACTGGACCTGTTGGGCCTACGGGAGCCACGGGGGACACAGGTGCTACCGGACCTGTCGGGCCTACGGGCGCTACGGGTGATACAGGTGTTACCGGACCTGCTGGACCTATCGGGCCTATCGGGCCTATTGGCGACACAGGCGCTACTGGACCTGTCGGACCTACGGGCGACACGGGACCTACAGGGCCGACTGGACCTACCGGACCATTCGGCCTTGGATTTACCGGACCTGTCGGGCCTACTGGCGCCACGGGTGATACAGGTGCTACCGGACCTGTCGGGCCTACTGGCGCCACGGGTGATACAGGTGCTACCGGACCTGTCGGACCTACAGGCGCTACGGGCGACACTGGTGTTACTGGACCTGTCGGACCTACAGGCGCTACGGGTGACACTGGTGCTACCGGACCTGTCGGACCTACTGGCGCCACGGGCGACATTGGCGTTACCGGATCTATCGGGCCTACTGGCGCTACAGGCGACACTGGTGTTACTGGACCTATCGGACCTACTGGCGCCACTGGCGACACAGGTGCTACCGGACCTGTCGGGCCTACTGGCGCCACGGGGGACACTGGTGTTACTGGACCTACAGGGCCGACTGGACCGATTGGACCAACAGGAGACACAGGCCCAGAAGGACCGATTGGACCTACCGGACCTACAGGGCCGACTGGACCTACGGGGCCTACCGGACTCTAACCTCCTTTTTCTGTCACATCATTTTTAAGCGATGTACCATACCTTATCGACAAAGCCGCACAGCATGTTAAGGCTTTGTCATCCATGCCCTGCCGCGATTGCGGCAGGGCTTCTATAAATCAGACCTCTTTTAAATCCAACTTTATGTTTGATCGGAATCCTTAAATGGTTCCCAAAGGAGTGATGCTCAATTGATCAGTATCAGCCTGTGCATGATCGTCAAAAATGATCAACATACCATTGGCCGTTGCCTGGAATCGGTCCATCCTATTGTGGATGAGATCAATATCGTGGACACAGGTTCACAGGATCGGACCATTGACATATGTCGCAACTTTACAGATCGAATTTTTCCATTTGAATGGGTAGATCATTTTGCCCTTGCACGTAACTATTCGTTTGAGCAAGCTACGCAGGAGTACATTCTCTGGCTTGATGCCGATGATATTTTGAAGGAGCAGGATGCCGTCAAGCTGCTTGAGCTGAAGCAAACCCTTGATTCCTCAGCCGTACCAACCGTCGATTCTGTGTCTATGAATTATCATTATGGCTTTGATGATCATGGCAATGTCACCCTACATTTTCGCCGAAACCGCTTGATCAGAAGGTCAGCCGGGTTCCGTTGGCATGGAGCCGTGCATGAGTACCTCGCCGTTGACGGGAATATTCAACATGCCGATATCGCCATAACTCACACTAGAACACACACGGCCTCTCCAGGGCGAAACCTGCGAATTTATGAGAAATTGCTCTCCCAAGGTCATGTCTTCTCTCCTCGTGACCTCTACTATTACGCTAACGAGTTAAGAGACAATAAAAGATATGAGCAGGCCGTGCAGGCTTACCGGAATTTTCTGATTACCGGACAATGCTGGGTAGAGGATGCGATTAGTGCATGTAGCAAAATGGCCGACTGCCTGCAACAACTGGGCAAGCTGGAGCAAAGTATTACCGCGGCTCTCCATAGTTTGACCTTCGATACACCCAGGGCAGATCTATGCTGTCGGATAGGTCATTATTTTTTGCATAAAAATGAGATCACCAAAGCTATTTATTGGTACGACATGGCTACCACTCTCAATCCTCCCGACACGATGGGCCCAGTACAGGACGCGTACCAAACGTGGTTTCCTCATATCCAGCTATGCATTTGCCATTTTCGGCTGAAGGATTACACACGTGCGAATTGGCACAACGAGCAAGCTGCCACGTATATTCCCAACGACCCGCATGTCCTGCATAATCGACAATTTTTCAGCTCAATCCTGAATCCTCCCCAATAGAGATGTCCCCATACTCAACCCTCAATCTTTAAGTAAGTCAAAGGAGGAGCAAGCGGAATGCAACAATCGAATCGGTACAAGATAGCTGTCTATGCCATTAGCAAAAATGAAGCCCGATTCGCCAAACGATGGATGCACACCATGCGTGAAGCCGATGTTGTCATTGTAGCGGACACCGGCTCTACAGACGATACCGTTTCTCTGCTACGCGAAGCGGGTGCAGAGGTGCATCGTATCCAGGTAACTCCTTGGCGTTTTGACAAGGCTCGCAATGAGTCCCTACGGCTGGTCCCTGACGATATAGATATTTGTGTCTGTACGGATCTGGACGAAGTCTGGGAGGAAGGTTGGCGGTCGCGGCTGGAACGCAACTGGAGGGAAGGAACTACCCGGATGCTATATGCCTTTACACATGGACAGCCTGGGCAAGATACCGTTTATACATGGTTCTGGAAAGAAAAAATACACACTCGTCACGGTTACCGCTGGGTACGCCCGGTTCACGAGGTGCTTGAATATATCGGGGAGGGTGAAGAACGCAGCATCCGATCCGACCAGCTACGCTTGTATCATGATCCCGATCCGCACAAGTCCCGCAGCCAATACCTTCCACTGCTGGAGCAGTCTGTACGCGAGTTTCCTGAGGATGACCGCAACATGCATTACTTGGGGCGGGAATATATGTATCATGGCCGTTGGGACGAGTGCATTGCTACACTGCAACAACATCTTGCCATGCCGCAGGCACGCTGGGCAGATGAACGCAGCGCTTCGATGCGCTTTATTTCTAGAGCCTATAAGGCAAGTGAACAATGGCAGGAGGCAACACGTTGGTTATACCGGGCTATTGCGGAAGCACCGTATTTACGTGAACCTTACACAGAAATGGCTCAGCTGGCCTATCATACACGGAACTGGTCCGCTGTCTATCATATGGTTGAAGAAGCGTTGCGTATTTCAACACGACCGGATACGTACATGCAAGAGGATTTTTGCTGGGACGCCACACTGTATGATCTTGGTGCCCTCGCTTGCTACGAGTTAGGCCTTTTACACAAAGCTTGTGAATTTGCGAGAGAAGCAACAGAGCACTCCCCGGAAGACCCTCGCCTTAGCCATAATTATGCGCTGATTCAATCCAGGCTTCCATAGAAACCCACACCCCGTCCTGTGGGTTGAATAACTTGGTATAGGAGCTTGCGTTTGGCAAAGGAGGTTATTGAGATCAAAGTTCTATTTACTTTTTATATACCCAGCGGCGGTGTGGAAACCTTGAACCGCCAACGCTGTAAAGTGCTCATGCAGGACGGGATTGAGTGTCACCTTCTCTATTATCAGCAGGGGACCGGGATGCAAAACCTACACGGCGATATTCCAGTGTTCATGACCTCTTCTGAAGAAGAAATTCGAAAACTGGTGGAGGCTCATCGCTATGATGCAATTATCGTCTCTTCGGACTATCCCATGCTCCCCAGACTGCGAATGTTGGGCTATCAGGGGGTATTAATCTATGAATCGCAAGGCTTTGGCCCACACGAGGAAGCGGCATGGGTAGTCGCGGATGCGGCTCCATATCTTCAAAAGTACGCCGATGCGGTGCTCCTGCCAGATACGACTCATTTAGTGAATTTATTCTCCAGCATGTGTCCATGGCTTAATCGCTACGTGTTTCCAAACGTACTGGATACCAGCGTATTTAATTATGTATCTAACACTCCTCCAATCAATCCGATTATTGCCTGGGTTGGGCGATTGGAGCCCAACAAGAACTGGAGGCATTTTGTCGACATTTCTTACTGGATGCTGCAAAACCGTGCTGATCTTCGAATCTGGATGTTTTATGATGACACCTTGTCTCAGCCGGAGGATAAAATACAATTCGAGAACATGCTTGCTCAGCTTGGCATGTCCTCAATTATCGAGCGCTTTAAAAGCGTGCCTCATGCCAAAATGCCCCTGTATTACTCCATGATTGGCGACTCAGGCGGCTACCTGCTATCGACCTCGCTGGTGGAGGGCTTCGGCTATGCGGTTGCTGAGGCGATGGCCTGTCGTTGCCCGGTATTAAGCTCTGATTCAGACGGAGTACGAGCATTCATTGACCACAACGAAACCGGTAAATTTTATCAGCAGGGAGACATCTTGCAGGCGATACTGCAAGGACTAGACCTGATGAACAACGTACCTCAACGCGAATCTATCCGCAGAAAAGGGCTGGAGCGAATCGTTAACCTGTTGGCACCAGACAAATATGTGCGCTCCTTCCGGCAGATGATGAACACGCTGGGTGTGAGGTAACTAAAAAAACAGCTGACGACAATCCTTTTTATATACGGGCCATCGTCAGCTTTAATTTGCCTTTTATTCTTGAATATTGGAATCTATCTAATCTTTAGTAAGCGGTCTCCTACATGAATATCCTTGGAATCTTCAACTAAGATATCCGTGTACACAGCTGTATTGGTTACAATGACGGATGTGGTAATATCATATCCTTCATCCTCTATAGCTTTGGGATCGAATCCAACCAGCTTGTCCCCTTTTTGAATCGTATCCCCTTCAGACACAAAGGAAGTGAAATGTTTTCCTTTCAAGCTGACCGTATTAATTCCAATGTGAATGAGCAGTTCAACTCCATCCTCAGAAATAAGCCCGATGGCATGCTTTGTTTTGAAAACGGTAACAACAGTTCCGTTAAACGGCGCATAGGCTACTCCTTCTTTCGGAATAATTGCGGCCCCCTGGCCCATCGCACCACTGGAAAAAGCTTCATCTTTTACTTCGGTTAAACGAATTAATTCACCGTGTAGAGGACTGAATACCGTCTTTTCTTCCTCTTTGTTTTCATCTGCAACCTTAATTTCAGACGCAGGTTTTGCATTTTTATAACCGAAAAGATAGGTCAGAATAAATGCGACTACAAAAGCTACAACCAAAGATATGATAAAGCCGATGAAGCCTGCATCCATGCCTTTTGGATTAATGAATAGAGGGATACCAAAAATGCCGCCCGAAGCAAATCCATATGCCGTTGAGCCGAGTAAGCCTGCTGCAGCTCCTCCTATACCTCCAGCGATCGAGGCTAAAATAAACGGTTTTTTGGCGGGTAGCGTAACCCCGTAAATAGCTGGTTCAGTAACCCCCATCAAACCCGCAATTGTGGCAGAAGTGGCAATGGGTTTTAATTTAGGGTCCCGTGATTTCAAAGCGATGGCAAATGCCGCACCTGTTTGCGCAAAAGTCGTACAGAAAAGCATACCGTTAATCGGATCAAAACCATTCGTAACTACATTATTCAGGAGAATTGGAATGAATGCCCAATGCAGACCGAAGATAATGATGCCCTGCCAGAACCCGGCCAGAACGAGGCCAGCTACAGCCGGACTTAACTGATAAATCCACATAGAGCCTTTGGCTAACCCATCGCTGATTATAGTTGCTATCGGCCCGACAACCAGAAAAACAAGCGGTGATATGATGACCAAAGTCAGAAAAGGCACTATGAACATTTTAATGGAGCCAGGTGCAAACTTACTTATCATTTTTTCCACCTTTGCTGCCAAGAACGCTCCAATAATGATCGGTATAACAGAAGAAGTATAATTAATCAGAACGACAGGTATGGTCAAAAAGGACAGCGCCGTTTTATCCGTAAAGGCGGAAGTAATGGTCGGGTACACCATCGCTGCTCCCAAAACGGCAGACAGATACGGGTTTCCTCCAAATTTTTTACCGGCTGAAAACCCTAGAATAACCGGAAAGAAATAAAACATAGCATCTGCTGTCGCATATAAAATTTTATACGTGCCCATCTGATCAGTCATCCAGCCCAGGGATGTGCATAAAGCCAATAGTCCTTTTAGAATCCCCACAGCAGCGAGCACACCCACAACGGGCATAAACACACCTGAAATTACATCGACAAAGCGGCTAAATAGGCTCGCTTTTTCATTTTTTTGATCGTCTTCAACCATTTGATCTCCATGCTTTACTCCCATTGTATCCAAAAGAGCTTCGTATACTTTGGGAACCTCATTTCCGATGACCACCTGAAATTGGCCACCACTTTCCACAACGGTAATGACACCGTCAATCTGCTTGATCTTTTCTTTATCTGGCAATAGATTATCCTTCAGTTTAAATCTCAATCGAGTGACACAGTGAATGACACTGTTCACATTTTCATTTCCGCCCACGGCACTTAATACTTCTTTGGCTGTTTTTTTATGATCCATCATGTTCACTCCTTCTTGGATGCGCTTTCTATTTTTCTATCCGTAGTAGCTGGATGTGCTATAACTGCGACAATTACGGCACTTCTCCCAATTCAGTAGGTATATGGAATTGAGCTGCTTTTTGAAAAAGTAAATCTTAATTTCGATCACAAAATCCTTTGATTTCTGCATCCGAGATAAACTGCCATGCTTTTATATGTTTTTCCGACCAATATCCCGTTCCAATAACGCCGATTTTCCACATGTTGCTTCACTCCATCCACATTCTTCTCTGTTTTTATTTCGTTCCGATGATGACAACATCACTTTCAAAGCTGTGCATGTCTAGCACCGATTGATCCTTTTGGACGGACACGTCAGTTTGGGCAAACCGCTTCCCGGCTAAATCAATCGTTGTAAACTTGTAATCCTGCACGTTGATACTTAGTCGCACCTTCGTGTTAACCGGGACATACAAGATAAGGGTATTCTCGTTCCCCGCAGCTCTAATTTCCTCTGTCTTGTTTAAAACAATATCTAGCGGCTTTATGCCGATAAGGTTATACATTTCAAACAAATATTTAATAAAGGAATAATCCCATGCGCCCTCAAATCGCAATGCTGTTCTCCAATCATAGGGACTATCGAATCCTTCCCCTTCTACAATGCCGAATTTCTTTCCTTTTTTGTGCCAGCTCCAAATGCCATGTGCTCCGTAGGTAATGCCCGCACCCCCGCCTGCAAGGAGGCTTTGCCATGCTGCTTTTCTGGCATCCAGTGCTGTGTATCTGCCATACACATTGCGGCTATAACTAATTTGTTCATAACATGGCTCTCCATTAATGACAGGCCGTATATCCGGCTTATGGTAGAAATGTTGAGCAATCTCATGGCCCACATGCTGAAACTCGGAATTATGTCCTGATTGATACATATAGAATCCAAGACCCTTGTGTTTCTCAAAGGCTGGAGGAATTTCTCTCAATCTCCCTTGAATATGCAGCGTAGTTAAGCTTGCAGGGCTTAATTGTTGTACAATGTCCAGTGCTTTTAAATAATAGGAATTGGCGCGTTCAGTCGGAAAATCACTATCCCCGCTAACCAGAAAAATAGGATCAAATGGAGAAAAACGGTTTACGACGTACGTTACATAGGGTTCAACGCATTCAAATGGCATTTTGTTACCCTTTTGGAACATTTCGGCCCATGTATCCGGTACATAGTTACACCACAACAGAACCAGTGCCGGAACAAATCCACGCTCTACAGCCATTTTCAACATGATTTCTGCCCGGTCAAAATAAGCTTCGTTTAATGTATGGTAGTCGAAATCCCCATTTTCCAGTAATGCAAACGGCTGTAGATTCAGATCCGATTCACTTGCGTCCCATTGTCGGAGCATGTTGATTTGCAACACATTGAAACCTTGCATCTTCCGATAGTCAAGATAATCGCTCCACTCCTCTATCGTCGCGTTGGTAAATACACTCCAAACCGTATCTGCCAAATAAAAAAAAGGTTTGTCCTCTTTTGTAAAACTTCTTTGATTTTCAGCAATGTTTAAACTCAAATGAATCACCTTTCCTTTCTTGCTACATTCACAAATCTTCCTAAACAAATAACTAAAATAAATAACTAAATTTATATGTTTTTTCGCAAATAAACTAAATTAAAGCGCTTTACACTTGCATATTAACACTATAAATAATAAAAGGTCAACATTTTTTTCTTTTCATTTATTTAGTTTAGTTTAGTTTATAATCTAAACTTTCTTGTAGAGTAATGATATAATTTATGTAGTTTAGTTCAATAGGGGGTTCCACATTGAAAATTGATGATATTGCAAGGCTTGCAGGTGTTTCGAAATCTGCTGTCTCTCTTGCTTTTAATAACAAACCCGGAGTCAGTGAAGAAACCAAGGAGCAAATTCTAAAAATAGCCCAAGAGCATGGATATAAACCACGCACCATGAAGACAAGCAAGGAAGTCATTAAAAATCATCATGTGATACGCTTTGTGGCCTGTAAAAATACAGACATTGTAACAGAGCATTATGATTCACTTCCATTTTTCAATGAATTAATTCATCATATTACCAATCAGGTGAGAGTACATGGAAACACCTTGATTTTTTCGTCTTTTGATAGCCATAGCCTCGAAGAAGAATTATCTGCTTTGGAAAAAGATCAGCCTTCTTCAGGCATACTTCTGCTTGGCACCAATTTAACTTCCGAGATTATTCATTCTATACAATCCATTCATTCCAATATCGTGATTTTAGATACCTACTTTGAACACGTCGACGCCAGTTTCGTATCTATTAACAACTATCTTGGTGGGTATCAGGCAGGCCAATATTTAATTCAGTCAGGACACAGAAAGATAGGATACGTACAATCCAGTACCAGAATTCTTAACTTTAAAAAACGAAAGGAAGGGTTTATGGCGGCTTTAGAGGAGCACAATCTTTCCATAGAAAATGGGCTTATATTTGATATGCATCCCATGCTTGTGATGTCACAGGACGCATTTAAAACAGCTATTCATGAATTGAATGAGCTACCTTCGGCCCTATTTTGCGAAAATGATTATATGGCGATCAGTGCAATTAAAACGTTTCAGGAAATGAACATTCGAGTGCCTGAACAAATTTCCGTCATGGGATTTGATAATATTCATGAGGCCAAGGTCATTAGCCCGGAACTCACAACCATTCATGTGAAAAAGGATATTTTGGCCCGAACTGCTGTAAATTTGCTTATGGAGAGGCATAACAATCATCAGAGGCATCATACTCAGGTTCTTGTGAATACAGAGGTTATTGAAAGAAGATCTTGTTTAGCCTTGAAATGACCTATGATCATTGGTTTATTATTGCTTGCTCTCTCAATGATTTTAGAATAAAGCCGCCATGTTGGCGGCCTTTTCTATCATCAGATTCCATATAGAATATTCCAATTTCTCGTCATTCGCTGAAATCTTCCTCTGTCAAATCCATATTTACGCTCGCAGCGGTTCGACTGCCGTCGGCCGCGGCAAAAATCAACTGAGAAGGCATGAAGTACGATGAATCCCCGGCAGCATATACACCGGGTATGGAGGTTCTCCCCGCTTCATCCGTCTTGATCCCGCCCGACTCCGTTCTTTCACAGCCCAAACGTTCTCCAAACGGTGTACTTTGTACAAACTGGGGAGACACAAAACCGCCGACCCTCGGGACTTGAGTGCCATCCGTAAAGCGCACATGCTCCAGCTGCCCATTGTGACCGATGAACGCTGAAACAGGTTGCTCCATTACCACAATTCCCTTGGATTGAAGCCGTTCTTTTTGTTCTTCCGACAGGGATGCATGACCGTTCGTACATACGATCAAATCCTTGCTCCAATTAAGGAGTAGTTTGGCTGTATGATATATAGCCGCCGATTCAGAGACAAGGACAAGCGGTTGATCCCGCAACTCCCAGCCGTCGCAATAAGGGCAATTAAACAGACTTTTCCCGTATAACGGATAAAAACCTTCGATCTCGGGGAATATCTCCTTTACGCCCGTCGCTAATATCAATTTTCGCGCTTGAACGCGAAGGCCTGACGAATCAAGCACCTCAAATCCGGATTCGTTTTTCGTAATCGAAACAACCTCGGTTTGCAGATGATGGACAGACGGATAACGCAGCACTTCCTCATAAGCTACACGGCGGAACTCGGCTGGCGTTACGCCGTCTCTCGTAATAAAACCATGCGACGCATGCGTAACCGCATTTCTGGGCCGATTATTATCAATCAAAGCCACATTTCTTCTTGCCCTGCCCAGCACGAGGGCTGCATTCAATCCGGCGGGCCCTCCACCAATAATAGCGCAATCGTACAGCATAACACCCAACTCCTTTCCGAAGATATTAAAGACTCTTTATATCTGTAATAAAACCAAAAAAACGCTTTACATAACTGGCAACCACCCTCTTTCTATATAAAGTCGCTTACTTTTAAACTTGCGTTTGCTTTTGCGCCAAATCGACCAATTTCGTATTTTTAAGATGTCGTTCCATTTTCTCCTCTGCTTCCCTCATTACAGCTTGAATCAGGCACTCAGATCCGTGGACAAAATCACATTCAAACAAAGAATTCGTACCTTCAATGGCATGGATAATATCCAAAAAAGTAAGATCATCTTTATGACGGGATAGGCGATAGCCTCCATTGGCTCCAGAAACGGATTCGATCATTCCAGCCTTCACAAGCCTCGTCAAAATTTTTGAAAGATAAGTTGGTGAAACATTTTGGGATTCGGCCAATTGCTGAACACCTACCGGCTTAACCGACGAATCAGCAACGAGCATGAGCATGGTGTGCAGCGCATAATTTGTAGCTTTTGTAAATTTCATAACTACACCTCAATCAAAGACTTATTGTGTCTACTATATCTCTGAATCTGCTGGTGTGTCAAGGTCATCTAGGATTTACGCTGTTGTCAACCCTTCTTTTGGTTACGCTCTAACCGTTGTATACTGTTCATCAGAACAGCTAAGAAAGGGGGCTCGTTGTGCGTATTTTTGATATTCTTCGTATATTAGTTGCTGAACAGATGGTCAAAGGAGAACACTTGGCAAATGCATTGAAGGTATCTTCTCGAACGATACGAACGGATTTAAAGGAATTGGGTGCGCTGTTGTCAAAGCATGGAGCAGCAGTTAAACCCCTTAAAGGAACGGGCTACAAGTTAGAGGTTCGGGACGAACAAGCATTTCATCATCTGCTGAAGCAATTAAAGGATTATGAAAATAATGTACCCTATCCATTAGCGAATTCTTCTGAAGCCAGAAATCGTTTTTTAATGAAAAAGCTGTTGCTTACCAATGCATATGTTAAACTTGATGATTTAGCCGAGATCCTGTATGTTAGTCGATCTACTTTACAGAATGACCTCAAAGAACTACGCAAGTTATTGGCAACTTACGGACTTTCCCTGGAGAATAGACCCTATCATGGTATTCGAGTCAAAGGTAATGAGGCCAGGCTGCGTTATTGCATTTCCGACTATATATTTAATAGGATTGATGAAATAGGCAACCAGCAGATGTCCCCCCCTCCTCTGATCTCTAACGAAGAGATGGAATTCATAAGAGAAGTGATTCTGGATCGTATTGAGATCAATGATATTCAGCTGTCGGACATTGCCCTGAACAATCTGGTCATTCATATTGCTATAGCATGTAAGCGTATTCGCGAAGAAAGGTATGTTTCGTATTATCCTCAAGAGATGAAAAAAATCGAAGCGCAAAAAGAGTTTAGGGTGGCGACTGAGATCGTATCCGCCTTGGAACAAAACATGAAGTACTCCTTTCCACTTGTTGAAGTTGCGTACATTGCTGTTCACCTGTTGGGTATAAGGACCGTCGTTAGTGCCCGTATGGATGAAGTGGAGATTAAAAAGATCATTGATAAAGATATCTACGAACTGACTATTGAAATACTGGACCAAATTGATCAGCAGTTGAAAATGAACATTCAAAACGATCAAGAATTGCTGATTGCTTTTTGCCTTCACCTCAAACCGGTGATTAACCGCTATCAATACGGAATGAATTTGCGTAATCCTATGCTGGATGAAATCAAAGCCAATTACCCGCTTGCCTTTGAAGCAGGTATCATTGCTGCGGAGGTCATCAAGCAGCGGCTTCATATACACATCGAGGAAAATGAAATTGGGTATTTAGCCATTCATATCGGAGTCGCGATGGAAAGAAAGAAAATGGAGGACGCGCCCAAAAGATGTATGATCGTATGTGCTTCTGGACTCGGTAGCGCTAAGCTGCTGTATTACAAGCTTCAATCGGTCTTCGGTTCCAGGTTGGATATCGTGGGAACCACTGAATTTTATAAGCTGAAACAAATGCCGTTGGATACACTGGACTTTGTTATTAGCACGATCCCCATTTCAGAACCGCTTTCTATCCCCATGATCCATGTGAATACATTTTTAGGCGGTTCCGATATTACTAAAATTGAGCAAGCCATTTCTGAGGCCAGACTTCCTGCTGTGCAGTATGTACGAAAAAAATTGGTCTTTCTTCAGCAGAAGTTTGAGAACAAACTCCAAGTGCTTGAATTTATAGCCAAAAAAATACACGAAGCAGATCTTGTAAAAGGCCCCCTGCTGCAATCTGTAATAGAGCGTGAAGCCGTTTCCCCCACTTCATTTGGCAACTTTGTCGCGATCCCGCATCCGATGGAACCTTTCGCAGATTCTACGTTTTGGGTCATCTGTACATTACAAAAAGCTATCGACTGGGACGGCAAGCCGGTACAATTTATTTGTATGCTCTGCATACAGCGTACTAAATCAGAAGATTTACAGACTATGTATCATATTTTGCTTGATATTTTAAATAATGAACAGCTCGTCCAGCAGCTTATTCGCTGCAAATCGTATACAGAATTCATAGAAGTGTTGCATAAAAATTGTTGAACATGAGGAGTATGAAGAACGATTTATTTCCGTTAAGAAGAGGAAATAATGTGCGTTATGTTGAAAGCGATTCCAAATTATAATAGCTATACGAAGGGAAGATTGAAAGGAGAGAAGATCACGTGAATAATGATGAATCTACAGAGCACGACGTGAACATGGAGGACATGGATGATACAGAGATTGTATTCCAAATTATATTATACGCAGGGAATGCACGCAGCTCGGCCATGGAAGCGATTGAGCTTGCAAAGGCGGGGAAATTCCGTGAAGCCAAAGAAGAATTAGCCTCAGCAAAAAAAGAACTGGTGTCCTCCCACAAAATTCAAACCAGAATCATCCGCAAGGAAGCAGCAGGTGAAAAAACAGAGATGTCCGTCATGATGGTACATGCTCAAGATCATTTGATGAATGCCATCACCATTCGCGATATGGCCTCAGAGTTTGTAGACCTGTATGAACGCATTGATCAATTCGTACCGAAATCGTAGAGGGAGGGGCGCTATCTTATGGCTTTCAAAGACAAACTGGTTGACGGCCTCACATCGGTAGCAAATGCAATCAACAATTTTAAATATATTATAGCGATCAAATCAGCTTTTATCACATTGATGCCCGTTATTATTGTCGGTGCCTTTGCTGTACTGATTTCCAATATGGTCATGGACCCGGTCAATGGTTTGGCCCATTTTAGGCCATTCTCATTCCTGGCTGAGTACAAACCGATTTTCTCAGGCATTAACTATGCCAGCTTGAATATCCTTACCATTCTGGCTATTTTCATGATTGGTCTAGAGCTAGGAAAAATTAACGGTGAGAAAAATCTCTTCCCCGGTTTGCTTGCTTTAATCTGTTTTATCTCTGTGACACCGACCACGATAGAGTTGATGGTTAACGGTGACATGCAAAAAGTAACAGACGTCATAGCCCGTCAATTTACGGATACCAAGAGCTTGTTTTTAGGTATTTTCATAAGCATCCTATCCGTTGAGCTATACAGCAAACTGGGCAAGTCCGATAAACTAAAAATTAAAATGCCTGAGAGTGTTCCCAGCAATGTGGCCGTTTCTTTCTCGGCACTCATTCCTACCATTATTACGGTGACTGTCTTCTCAATGTTTGGATTCTTTTTTCATAAGTTTACAGGTCTCTACCTGTACGATGCCGTCTATAATGTGGTGCAAAAACCTCTGGAGACCGTAGTACAGGGACTGCCAGGTATACTGGTGCTGATGCTGGTTGCGCAAATCTTCTGGGTGATCGGTATTCACGGGAACCAAATGGTAAAGCCCATTCGTGAACCCCTACTGCTTGGCGCAATTACCGTCAACATGACTGCTTATGAGCAAGGACTGCCCATTCCGAACATTATTACGATGCCTTTCTGGGACGTATACATGAGTATCGGTGGTTCAGGAATTACGCTGGCCCTCTTGATTTGTATTATGATCGCTTCCAAGCGTGAAGATATGAAGGAAATAACAAAGCTTTCATTGGGTCCAGGTCTGTTTAATATTAATGAGCCTGTCATTTTTGGACTTCCGATTATGTTGAATCCATTGATGGCTATCCCTTTCATTATTACTCCGCTCATCACAGGAACGATTGGTTACTTCTCGACGTTGCTTGGATTTGCAGGTAAAGCCGTCGTCATGGTTCCATGGACTACTCCGCCTATTATTAATGCCTACCTGTCTACAGGTGGAAGCATTGGCGCCGTCGTAACTCAGATCATTTGTATTGTGGTAGCCATTATCATTTATTTCCCATTCGTCAAAATTGCCAACAAGCGAACGGCTGAATAATGCGTTACTATAGAAATACATCAATTAATTGAAAACGCATTCTTTATTCAATGAAAAGGAGAAACATGTCATGGCTAAACATACGATACAAATTCCGTCGAATTTCATCATGGGTGCAGCGGCTTCCGCTTGGCAGACAGAGGGCTGGAGCGGTAAAAAAGAAGGTCAGGACTCATACCTAGACCAATGGTACAAATATGACCGCTATGTCTGGCACAATGGATATGGACCCGCGGTTGCAACCGACTTTTATAATCGCTATACCGAAGATATTGCGCTGATGAAGCAGATTGGCTTAACCCATTATCGTACTTCTATTAATTGGTCCCGCTTCTTAACGGATTATGAGAATGTAGTGGTGGATGAAACGTATGCGGATTATATGGGCCGGGTCATTGATGAGCTGATTGCAAGCGGAGTCGAGCCGATGATTTGTCTAGAACACTATGAGGTACCCGCCTATTTGCTGGACAAATATGAGGGCTGGTCTTCCAAGCATGTGGTGGAGCTGTTTGTAAAATATGCGGAGAAAGTGTTTGAACGGTACGGCGATCGGGTCAAGCACTGGTTTACGTTTAATGAGCCCATTGTTGTACAGACTCGTGTCTATCTAGATGCCCTTCGCTATCCCTATGAACAAAATACGCGGAAGTGGATGCAATGGAACTATAATAAAACGCTGGCTACCGCGAAATGCGTACAGCTTTTCAAAGCAAAAAACTATAGTCAGCAAGGGGCTAAAATAGGCGTTATTCTGAATCCCGAAGTCACTTATGCCCGATCAAGCGCCCCTCATGACCAGTATGCCGCACATGTGTATGATTTATTTTACAATCGAGTATTTCTGGACCCGCTTATTAAAGGCGAATACCCGCAAGAATTGTTCGATCTCATGGGCAAGCATGATATTACATTTGAAGCTACAACGGAAGAACTGGCAGTCATTAAGGAAAATACCGTTGACTACGTCGGGATCAATCTCTATTATCCCCATCGGGTAAAAGCACAGAGTAAAGCGTGGAACGAAAACACCCCCTTTCACCCCTCTTACTACTATGAGCATTTTGATCTTCCGGGTAAAAGAATGAACAAGTCACGGGGCTGGGAGATTTATCCGAAAATCATTTACGATATGGGAATGCGCATCAAGAACGAATATCACAATATCGAGTGGTTTGTCGCGGAAAATGGTATGGGCATTGAGAATGAAGCTGCTTTCAAAAATGAGGAACACATTATTCAGGACGACTATCGTATTGACTTTATAACTGAGCATTTATACTACACATTACAAGCTGTAGAAGCGGGCTCCAACTGTACAGGTTATATGCTGTGGGCCTTTACAGACAACGTTTCTCCCATGAATGCTTTTAAAAATCGCTATGGACTGGTGGAAATTAACCTGGACAATGATCGAAGTCGGCATTTGAAGAAATCCGGCTACTGGTATCAAGCCGCTATCAAGGAACGCTCATTTATTGCTGATCTGGATGAAGAGTATAAATAGTTAAAAATGAATTCTGGAGGCGCTCAAATATGAAAAAAATTATTTTGGCATGTGCTGCGGGTATGTCCACATCCATTTTGGTTTCTAAAATGAAAAAAGAAGCAACAGCAAGATCCATAGAGCTGAACATCGAAGCCATCCCCGAAAGCACCATCAAGGAAGAGCTAGAAGCCGTTACAGATTCTGTGATTGCTATTTTGCTCGGACCTCAAGTGCGGATGCGTAAAAAGGCAGTAACCGAAATTGCAGCTCCCTATGGTATCCCTGTAGATGTCATTGACACGTTGGCTTATGGTAGAGGAAACGGTGCAGCTGTCCTAGATCAAGCCTTGAAGCTGGCTGGCGAGAACATCTAATTGCTATTCAAATGAAAAAGAGGCTGAGAGTTTCCTCAGTCTCTTTCTTGAGTTGCGCGCTCTTTATCACGACATACCTTCTTTGCCTGATCCCATACTGCTCACATACGTTTCCTGTAAACCGGCAGAAATGCCGTATAGCGGTTCCCAACGAAGCCAATGTCTGGCGACTGCGTTACTAAGACAGCTATGGTGAATGTCTCCCGCTCGCGCTGGTGAATACACAGGGCGGACAGACGAACCATGCAGCTTTAGTAAATCGTAAGCCAGTCGATTAATGGACGTCGTTCGTCCTGTACTTACATGTACTGTGCGTTGGTCCGCTGCATGGATAGCCGCCATATTCGCTCGAACTACATCCTTGACGTACACAAAGTCTCGGGTTTGTGTCCCATCGCCGTGAATGAGCAAGGGACTTCCTTTTTTCAGCCGCTCCATAAAGAGAGCGACTACACCACCCTCTCCCTTCGCGGCCTGACCGGGACCATACACATTTCCATAACGCAAAATCGTATAGTTCATACCGTACAGCCGATAAAAAAGTCGAATATACGATTCTGCGGTCAGCTTGGACAGTCCGTAGCCTGAAATGGGCTCCACGGGATCGTCTTCCTGTATACATTGCTTTTGCAACTCTCCATATACACCGGACGTGGATGCAAATATAAATTTCGACACACCCGCTTCATGACAAGCCTGCAACAAATGAATCGTCCCCAGCACATTCACATCCGCGTCCTCATCGGGTCGATGGATGGATTGCTGCACATCCGCCTGTGCGGCCAAGTGAAACACAATATCCGGGCTTTCCCGAATCAGCAGCGTCCTAGCTTCAGAGCTGCGAATATCCGCAATATGCATGACCGCGCGCGGGTCCACATTTGCCATATTCCCGGTCGTCAGATTATCCAGCACATGCACTCTGATGCCCGAATCAGCAAGCGCACGTACCAGCTGAGAACCAATAAATCCGGCTCCCCCGGTGACCAAAGCCTTCACTAGCTCACCCTCCTTTTGAACCGAAGCATATGACTTCCCTTCGCATCATGTTATGCGACTCCCTATAGCTTGGCGCAGGCACAAGCACAGTCCGAAGACAATCTATAATGTCTTTCTAGAATCTCAGCACCTCAGACATGCAGTCTCACGTTTTCCAGCATATAACGCCACATCTCATCCTGACCGTTCCATATATCCTCAGGTGGCAGCTCGACTGAAACCAGCCTCTCCAACCCCCAGTCCAGCTCCGTCACACCATCAGTCCCTGTATAATCCACGTATAACAAGCGAAAATCATGTGTAATCCTCTGTAATAACACATCATGTAGTTCCACCGCTTGCTCCCGACTACCCCCGAGACGAACCAGTAGCAGACGGGACGCAAGCGCGAATTGGTCCAGTAGACGTGCAATGCGGCGATCAAGCGTCGTTTTGAATGCAGGGTAGGAAGTCAGCTGCTCCGATGTATTCTGGCTAACCGGAAAATGGTGTGCTGCTGTAATCCCATAGGATGCATCCTCAACCATGAAGTTATGCTCGCCGTAATCATGCCCCGTGACACGTAGACTATCAACATCCATAAAATCGGCAAAACGGGCGTCCAGCAAACGACTGATCTGTGACAAGTTACCGGAAATCATCCAGTCCAGCGGACCCGCATAGGGACGCAGTCCGTTTTTATCCAGCTGAATGGAAGGTAAGCAATGTCCACCCAAACTGAATACAGCATCATAATCCCCCTGCAACCGCTCAAGCACGACGCCCTCCCCTTTCCGAAGACAAGGTCATCCCTTTAAAAAGGGTACGCCAGTGCGGATCACTCTTGTAATTCCATACATCGGCAAAAGGCATTTCCACCGAGCATACATGCGGAAGCTGCCAATCCACCTCCGTCAACTCCGTTACGCCGGAACAATTCACCACCAACAAACGAAATTCATTCGCTACCATGCCCGACAAAATACGTTCCAGTTCCTCTACTTCTTCATAGGTTCCCAGCATACGGACGAACAAGCTGCGCTTCGCCATCTGTGTTTTTGCAAAAAAACGTTCGATACGACGGTCTATCTTTTCCTTGAACTCGGGATAGGTCACCAGATCTGAGGACGTATTGCGTTCCTGCGGAAAATCATGTACCGAGATCACATTATAAGCGATATCTCTGACCATATAATTCAGTTGGCTCGTACCAACGACACTTAAATTAGGCAAATCCATAAATCCGGCAAACCGATTTTCAAGCAAGCGGTTCACATCGGACAGCGTGTCAGACATCATCCAATCCAGTACCCCGGCAAACGGCCGCAAACGGTTCTTTTCCAATTGAATGGCAGGTGTACAGTTTTGTC
The DNA here is from genome assembly GCF_037975315.1 of Paenibacillus sp. FSL P2-0322. Lineage (NCBI taxonomy): Bacteria > Bacillati > Bacillota > Bacilli > Caryophanales > Paenibacillaceae > Paenibacillus > Paenibacillus sp. FSL P2-0322. The sequence goes on from NZ_CP150243.1 coordinate 4,805,834, forward strand.
CCAGACTGAAGACCGCTTCATATTCCCCTGCCAGCTGTGCGAGTCTCATAGCCGCGCCTCCTTTTTTAATACGACCCTTCCCTCAGATCCTGCTTGGCCCTTCTTCTGTAGTCGAAAAGGGACTTCAGGCCGTAGTTTGTTCCACTCTACATTACATGCACAGCACGGCGAAAAGGGTTGGACACCGATGCGCTTTTTGTCAAAGAGGCGTACAACTATCCAGTCCAATCCCGGCTATTTTTCATATCATATTAAGGCTGGTAACCTAACGGAATTCAAGGAGGCATCATCATATGTCCGTGTTTCTTTTAACCGTCGATCACCATCTCGCTTACCACAGCGCCCACATACAAAGCTGCCATGTGACCCTTTTCAATCGTGAAAAGAGAGCCGTCGATGTGTTGCTGGAAATGGGAAATGACAGTGGCGTTTTCCGACGGCAGCTCCTTCGATTGAACCCTTCTCCCGAAGCTGGCTCCGTGCTAGAACTCAAGGATATGGAGACCGCCCAAAATCCTTTTTACCTGCGAGTGGTAACGAGTATTTACAATCCGGAAACGCTGTTTATCCTGGCTGAATTTTTGGAAAACGGGAACATTGTCGCTAAGCGTACAGCCAGTCATTTTACCGTGACACCCTAATGAACGGGCAGAGGAGGAAGAAGGTATGTTGAAATATTCAGTTCAAAACAAAGCTGAACCAGGCACATATGCACTGCCTTTTCAGGTCACCGAACAGGAGAGCGTGCTCTCTACATTAATCATTCCTGTAAGTAAATCTGGAGGACGTATTGTCATTGAAGTCTCTCTGGCATGGGAAAATCCGCTGCTCAACTGGGATATCGGGGAGTTGGACATTCGATTGCGTCGCAATGATGAGCGGGGACCTATGCTGGATTGGTTGCAAGATTCCTGTTATCAGGAGGGATTTGCCGAGTTAAGCTATGAGGAAACGGGAGAACAGGCAGAGCCTTATGTATACTGCTTGACCGTACAATCAGCTGACCGCCGTGCTGTTGTTACGGGGCCGCTCATAATTCGAGGCTCAGTTTATGAAGATTGACAAAAACCTGTTGGACAATGAACTGGAATAAACTAAAGGCAGGTGGGAGTTTTAAGCCCGACCTGCCTTTTTATAGGGTCTGTGCCTTCATGGTGCGGATTGTTTCAGACGTTCCAAAATGTCAGCGTCTGGCAGCTTATAATCTTCCGGCAACGAAGTATTAATTCGGTTCCATATTGCGTAATCGACCTTCAGATCCGGGTGCGACTGCTGGATTTCAAAAATACGGTTGTACAAGTCTCCAACGACAGGAAAAGTCATGCTCTGCCTCCTAACTGTTGAATCAACGTACTCAACGTACTTGATTCAGCGCTTGCCCATAAATATTCACGAGTCGCTCAATCATAACATCCAGAGACCAATGCGCGGTCCCCCATGCTTTGGCATGTTTCCCCATAGCTATTCGCACTTCATCCTGGGCCAGCAAATGCTGCAAATGAGCTGCCAGTGCCTCCACATCGCCAACCGGGGAGACCAGTCCGGTGTGTTCATGCTTCACCATTTCCGGCAGTCCGCCCGCATCCGATACCACTGCCGGAAGCCCCATAATCTGCGCCTCCATGACCGAAAACGGCTGATTATCCTGTATGCTCGGATGGACAAAAAGGTCCGCCAATTGTAAAAGAGCAGGTACATCTTCACGATGCCCCAAAAAAAACACGTCTTCCTCCAACCCTAGCTCCTTCGCCTGTGTTTGAAGCTCTTCCCTTTTATCTCCCTCCCCGACAATCCAGCAAACCCAATCCGTACGACTTGCTTTCAGCAGGCCAAGAGCGCTCATTAAATAATGCAGCCCTTTGATATAGACCAGCCGTGAAGGACAAATCATAACTTTTTTCCCCTCAGGTCGTACTATGTCCGTTCCCCGGGCATGGACTTCCCAGAAGTGCTCGGTATCCAATCCGTATTGGAAAGTAGCAATCTGCTGCTCAGGCACTTCGAACTCACGCACAAGCGTCTGTTTCATCCATTCTGTAGACGTAATGGTAATATCCGCGGATAGAGCGCCATAGTGCTCCAGCGCCCAATAATATTTCCACATCAACGTCTCACGGTAACCCTCCTCATGATCCCTCTCCAGAGCCATCATAACTTCACGAGCCAGCGAGCCATGAATATTCGCTACCAACGCACTGTCCTTACGTTTGACCCGACTTAGAGCACGCGTCGCAATGACATCTTGCGTGTGAATAACATCATACTGCTCAACCCCGAAATACGCCGCTGCCAGCTCCATACAGTATCGATCCTTTTCCACCGTCTGCACCCATGAATCCAAATGTAATACAGGGACAGCCGATTCATTCAGCTTCGTATGCAGCAGGGGCAGCAGTTGATCCTTCAGCAGCTCCCTATCTTCAAAAACAATATGGTATTTAGGTGTATCCGGTCCGTTCCCCATCAAGTCTACTGTGTGACCCAGTAGCTCCAGCCTCCGTTTAATTTGCAGCATAAAGGGCCATACGCCACCCAAATGAGGAATCGGCCAGTACGTAGCCAACAAAATTTTCAAAACAGCCTCACCTCCTCTGTCTCGTACGCTGAGCTACATTCCGTTGCTTCCGTAAATTTGCTGGAAACCCGATAACGCATCTGTCCAGACCGCAAAAAATCCATTATTCGGCACGATCGTTACATCAATAAAATTACCAATCGTAACGACTGGAACGGGACTAATCCCGTTAGGATTAAAGGAGCTGTCTGTTATTCTGAGGTTCGTAAATGTATTCCCTCCGTTCGTTGATTCGGCCACAAATACGTCTAATAAAGAGGTCGTTATTTGATTGGTATAATATACGATCTTAATCACACCGGTCACAGGTGAAACATCAATAGCCGGGAAAAAATGCTGTGCCCCTGCACTAGCCCCTGTCACAGATTGCGGCGCAGTCCAGCTTAATCCACCATCCACCGAACGGGCGAGCAGCACATCCGCATACCCTGCCCGATTATCCTGCCAGACCGCATAAAGTGTTCCCTGATTCGGGCTAGTAGAGCGATCCACCGCAATGTTGGCCATCGGCAGCACATTGAAGCCAAACCCGGGCACGGGCAACGGACTCGGAACCGGGACAACAGAAGATACAGGCAGCGAAGAACTGAATGCTGTCCCCCCATTGAAGGACACAATGACCTGATATTGGTTAACCGGATTAGTTACAATGTACCCGACATAAATCACCCCAGTAATGCTCACGGTGATTTCCCCCCGCGTGATCTGATTAGAGCCAGCGGTGAGCACCACGGGTGTATCCCACGTGATCCCTCCATCCTGCGAACGCTGGAAAAACATGACTGATCCGCCAAAAAAGTCAGGATTGTACTGATGCGTATAACATAAATAGATATTTCCGGTATAGGAGCTGACCTGAGAAGTATCAAATTTCACGCCGACCTCAACATTATTGACAAATGTCCCATACCCCCGCTGGGCAATCACGGGCGGATCAAATGTATTACCGTTGTCTCTGGATACATAGGTAGCGATGGTACCGCTCAAGCCGTCTGCGGTAAATACGTGACAGGCTATGACAAACAAGTTGGGAAAACCGTAGCTGACGCTATGGGATTCCGCCCCTACATAGCCGGCTGGCAGCGGTAAAATCTGCTGTGTGAAGGAGACACCGCCGTTACCTGAACGGTATACTGCTGTCAACGGCGGCCCAGTCGTAAAATCGATAGCCGCAGACACAATGGTACCGTCGAGCAGGTTGAAAGCTACACTCGGCTCCTGCGCCAGCCTTCCATTAGGCGTGAGCTGTACGTTCGGCATCAGGCTTCACCTCCCGGTACACCAGCAAAAATCGTCAGGCTGCCTGTACGCGTATCCGTCCAGACGGAAATGTAACTATTCGGCGGTACGATGGCGACATCAATATAGTCGCCGATCAGCTCTGATTCGCCTCCACCGACATTCGGATTAAAGGAGGTCGTTGTGAGACGACTGTTCGTAAAGGTGTTGCCTCCATCTGACGATTGGGCGGTGAACACATCCAGATTAAAGCCGTTCAGGCGATTGGTATAGTACACGACAACGACCAATCCCGTCTTAGGCGACACCGAAATCGCAGGAAAGAAATTTTGCGAGCCGGGCGGGCTGTCCGTCACGATGATCGGAGCACTCCAGGTACCGCCAAAATCGCTTGATTTGGACAATAAAATATTGCTGTATCCCTGACCAAAATCCTGCCAAACGGCATATAGCGTATTTGTTGTGGAAGGCACACCCGAGCAGTCCGCGGCCAAGCTAGGGAAATTCAATATCCGAAAGTCATAACCAGGAACGGGCAAAGGATTGGGCACCAGCGTTATATTGGACACAAGAATATCCCCGCTGAAAGTTGCCCCTCCATCAAAGGAGCGCCGGATAAAGAAAGCCGGTGTCTGCGGCCCTGTACGAATCCAACTGACATATACACTGCCATATTTGTCGACCGCAGGCTCAGGCCGCTCCGTGGAGGATTGGATATTGGAAAGCAATAACGGTCGATCCCAGGTCAATCCTCCATCCGTAGAACGCTGGTAAAAGGCCGCAGACCGGGCATTAAACTCTACGTTGTATTGGCGGTTATACGTAACGTAGACGTGCCCTAAATAGGGACTTGCTCCTGCATTATCCGTCGTAATATTGGTCCAGTCATTATTAATGTAATCTCCATAGCCCGGGTTAATGACCACTGGAGGATCAAAGGTGGCACCATCGTCCGTAGAGCGATAGATCACAACAGCCCCGTTCTCATTTCCTGGAAACACATGTGCGGATATGATGAAAATATTCGGGAACAGATAGGCTACCATTCCTGCCTCGGCTCCTGTATATCCCGGTGGAATTGGCAGTAAAGTATCAGTCCAGTTCGCCCCGGCGTCCAAGGAACGATACAGTCCAATCAGCGGAGGCCCGCTACTAAAGTCAACAGCGACAGCCACAACGATATTCGGATTCAACAAATTAACGGCGACACTGGGTTCAAATTTGGGTAAGCCGCTGGGTGTCACCTGAAAATTCAAAGGCATCGCAAGCATTCCCTTCATTATATAAATGAACATGCCTAAAGTATTTCTATTAAAATGTACTTTTTTCAGCACAGTCTACAGACAACCATACAAGCTTTCTTTTCAATAGATTCATAGTATAGAAGCATCCCTTCAGGGGTTTTCCAATATTCTATTTTTTGAGAGGATGATTCGATTGGCTTTTACAACCGGATATATGACCAACACTAGAGATTTCGGTACTGCCTGCTCCAATGTCGTTGTAAATTTGGTCAACGAGGATACAGTGAACGCGGCAACCGTGACCATCCAAATTTTTTTCTCGCTTGTACCGGATACCAAGATCCCCTTATACGTGACATCGGTTAACTTACCTGTAAACTCTGTTGCCCGACGTACCTTCTTTGTGCAAGGGGTACTTGCCTATGAGGTACAATACAACGTAGTCTCCGCTGCACCTGCCAATGTTGTGCTTTCCAACTTTGGACTGGATCAGTTTGGTAATGTTGTACAGGAGCATCGTGTTCTTCAGTCAGAACTGACCACAATCCCGGCGCTGTCTCCTGTTATTTAAAGTTGCCCTGCTCCAGTGCTTGATGCAATCTGTGGGTGTAATACACGTAATTCCATTCCGGCGGTACGGACTGAACCCCTCGGCCGCTACCGATGGTTGAGTGGTCATCTGTATAGTAGGAAAAGGCATGTGTATCCTGTAATGGGCGCAACAAATCCGTCAGATACAGCAAATCCGTCACGGCAATATATGGTTTGACACCGAAGCATACAACAAAGCGGGTCGTTGTTTCACCAATAGCCTGAACCAGTGCTTCCTGGACCGAATAATGCTGACGTGGCGTTACGATTAACCGAGGATCGAGCATCATCGACAGGAAAGCGGCGGCTCCCTGTTCTGGCGTTAAATCCAGCAACCGTACCACGCAATTGCTGTAGTGCTGCTCCAGCAGATTATCCAGCAATGGTTCAGCTTGAGCCATAGCCGTGACAGGCATTAAAATCGTCATTTCAAGTGGGATGCCCCGACGTGCTCTCGCCTCATGCTTGGCGATTTGGAATGCGTGCCGCCAGCGTCGGTGCTCCTTCTGGCTGTGCAGGCCGGCCGATACACTAAATGTGGAATTCACCCGGTAGTCCATCAGGATCTCCGGGATGAATTTCATGCTGCACGTCTCGGTCAGCCGCAGCCAGTAATCATAATCCTCAACTGGTTGCAGCCGATAGCCGCCAATCTGGCGGGCATATTTGCTTTTGTACATAAATGAAACCCCGACAATGCTGGCATTCAGCAATTCATGATGCGGCTGGCCTTGGTACCGGATCAAAGCTTGCTGATGCTGCTCGTCATACAACGGGTTCCCACATGCGTCAACCTGGCGAAAAGTAGAGAACACAAGGCCGAGTGAGTCCGGTCCCTGCTCCAGCTCCTGCCGCAATCGTTCAATAAAGGAAAAATTATAAACATTGTCGCTGGATACCCAGGTCACATACTTGATCGCAGGATCTTTAAACAACTCATCGAATCCTCGATTAAGGGCGTGGGATACTCCTTTGTTCTGAGGGAGTGTAACCAACTGAACGCGCGGGTCTCCCATTGCTGCGTGGAGCGCTGGCCCCACCATTTCCGGCGCTCCGTCAATAACAATGATGAAGCGAAATGCCCTGTAGCTCTGGGCTAGTACGGATGAGATCGCAGCTTGCAGATAGCCGATATCCTGTTTGTACAGTGGCATAACAATCCCCGTATCTACCATATCAATCCCCCCTGACAGACTTTCGGCTTCATGAGGATAAACCGCTCAATACCTGACTGAAGCGATCTCGATAACGCGCTTGGGTTATGTTGTACTCCCGCTCCACAGCGGGCCAATGTTTTTTGGTTCCCATTTCATCATGCCAGCGGTAGTTAACCAAGGACTCGTTCAGAAAAGGAAATGGATATCCCGCTATCATTACTCGGTACCACATATCCAGATCATGTGTGTACGGCAGCAGTTCATCAAACAAACCGATATGTGCAAACAGTTCCTTTTTAAACATAACCGTGCATCCATTAACCGGATTTCCTTGCTGAAAAAAACGGTAAAACTCCGTCATAGACGGAAACACGGCGGCTGCCTGATAACTTGTGACTTGGCTGTATTGATTGATGAAATTGAAATTGGTGTGGGAGATGTACGCACCGTTTTCCACCATAAAAGAAACCTGATTATTAATTTTGTCCCTATGATAGGTATCGTCGGAGCTGAGCCAGGCAATATATTCCCCGCTGGCATGTCGGATACCATGATTCAGGGCGCTGGCTGTTCCACCGTTGGATTTGCCTAAATAATGTATATACGGAAGATAGGCCTGAAGCATATCAACATGTTCCGTGGACCCGTCATCGACGACAATAATCTCGAGGGGCCCATAAGTTTGCTCTAGTGCACTTTGCAAAGCCTGATCCACATAGGCACAGTTATAAAAGGGAATGACGATTGTTACTTTTGGTCTCATATCGTTCCTTCCTTTCCAGCTCGGCGGTATTGAATCATATCCTCCAGAGATTGCCCCAGCTGTATGGTCGGCTTCCAGCCCATATCCTCCAGCTCTTTCGCACGATATGCCTCGGTGGATGCTGACTCTTCCACATCCCCCCATTGTATGGGGATAGATGTTTTGGCCAGCGCAACCATACGTTCCACGATATTGCCCAGTTCCACAATGCGGCCTGTGCAGACCGAGTAAACTTGGCCTGGCACCCCCTGTTCCAATAGCACACCGTATGCGCGAACGGCATCACGAACGTCGAGGAAATCACGTTGCGCATGTCGGGAAGATACCCGGAACGGGGCAGTATCAGTTACGGACTGCCCCTCCAGACGTTCCGTCTGAACGATATACCCCGCGAGTAATGCACAAAATCCGGTAGATGGACCCGGACCGATCAAGTTGCAAGGCTCTGCTAGCATGACGGATTGTTCGAACAGCGCGCCCCACGAGAGCGCGACTGCCTCTTGAAGGCTTTTGCTAAGGCTGTATGGATGAGTTGGATGATACGGAGCCTGCAAAGCCGTCTTTAGCCGAGAGCCCGCCACGACAATTCTGGCTTTGGGGAAAGGTCGCAGTACATCGAGCAGATACAGGGTGGACAGTACATTGGATTCCATGTATAGCAAGGGACTCTGCCAAGATTCAGGGACGGAATTTTTACCACCCAGGTGAAGCACATAATCCGGTGCAATCTGTCTAATGACTTCGCCCAGACGTTTCTTGTCGAGCAAGTCACACACATAAGGCGTAATACAGTTACGGGTCTCCGCCTCTGGACTGTTATTTTCATCATCGCGAGCCAATAAGATCAGTTCTGAGACTGAAGCGACAGTGCGAGTCAGCGCCGCTACCTCCCAGCCGAGCTTTGCAAAATGCCGGCAGGCATGCATCCCGGTATAGCCCGCCGCTCCGGTAATGACTATGACAGGCCGACGTTGTTCCGCTGTGCTTCCGTCCATTCCAGCAGCTCCTTCAGCATGATGCTGTAGTGAGGAACATCGTAGAGCAGATCGGCCCGGGTAGAACGAAGCGTCCGGTCCTGCACCGGCTCATCTTTCGGCACGATCCGAATATCCTCCCTATTCCAGATGTCTTTGAACAGCAGCAGCAAACCATGCTTGCTGATCGGTTCAGGGTGAACCAGATGAATGAGTCCGTCCAGCGGCTCATTCATCTGCACCTGTATCGCCTTCGCTAATTCCAGCGTCGTAACCCCGTTCCAAAAGACCCGGCGATACCCGTTAACGTCTCCGCTCTGCTGCAAGAACCAGTGCAGCAGACCAATGCCTCCCGGCCGAATTTCCGGCCCGATAATGGAGGTACGGATAGTCAAATGTCCTGCTGCCTTTACTTCTCCGAGTATTTTCGTCAAAGCATAGGCACTTGTCCCATCGGGTTGATCCGTCTCTTTATATAAACCTGGTACCCGATTTCCCTCGAATACGCAATCCGTGCTGATATGAATCAGTCGGGCACCGATACTGTCCGCTGTTCGCCGGAGAAGATGTGGCAGCAATCCATTGATTTGGTATGCTGCGATCTGATTCTCCCCGGCATGCTGATTCAGTACGCCTACCGCGTTAATAATAACGTCTGGCCGTACACTCCGTACCAGCTGCTCCACCATAAAGCTGTCCTTTACATCCAGCAGCAGACCGCCTTTATTTTCGGGATCACGGGTGGTGTAGAACACGTTATACCCGCTCTGGTTTTGGAAATACTTAACCAGAACATGGCCCGCCATGCCGTTACCACCCAAAATAAGCAGCTTCATTTGATGAACCCCCCGCTTTGGAGAATGCTGCGAATCTCCTCTTTGGACATCAAATTGAACTCCGAGCTAAAGCTGCTGAACGACACCGGAGGGCACTGAGTATAGCGGTCCTTTAATTGAGGAATATTCAGCGTTGGGAGAATAACCAAATATTGCTCGTCATAGACTACCGTCGTCAGGCTTTCAAAGTCACTCATCAGAATTTCATGAATTTTCTCGCCGGGACGCACACCTTTTTCTACAATTTCTACGTTTTCCACACCTGAATCCTCAATGAGCACCTCAGCCAAGTCCACAATACGGCAGGTTGGCATGGTCATAATAAAAATTTCCCCGCCGACACTTTCCACCGAGGCTTTGAACAGGAGACTGATCGCATCACGCAAGGTCAGGAAGAAGCGGGTCATGTTCATATCTGTGATCGAAACCTTACCCTTTTGGCGAATCTGGCTTTGGAACAGATGCACCACGCTTCCGTTTGTGCCCAAAACATTACCGCCGCGCACCGTCACGAAACGTGTATCGCTATTCAGCAGATTGGCGTAAACAATCAGTTTTTCTCCAATCGCCTTCGTCATGCCATAAAAATTAGACGGATTTGCGGCCTTGTCAGTCGATATATAAATGACTTTCTTTACCTGATTGGCAACAGCGGCCTCGATCACGTTTTGGGTGCCTACGACATTGGTTTTGAGTGCCTCATAGGGCTGATCCTCACAGACGGGAACGTGCTTGAGCGCTGCTAAATGAAATACATAGTCCACTCCTTGACAAGCGGTAGTCAGCGCATCCTTATCCCGAATATCTCCAATACAGAAGCTGAGTCGTTCATCCTCAAACTGCCTGTTCATGGCAACCTGACTGGATTCTCCACGTGAAAAGATAATGACCTCTTTGGGGTTACGCGGCAGTAACTGGGCAACCAGCTCATGCCCCCAGGAGCCGGTACCGCCGGTAACCAAGATACGTTGGTTTTCAAACATGCCGTTTCCCTCCAAGCAGAAATTTAACTACCTTATCCGACACATCTTCCGCCAGATAGCCCGCAGGACATTGCCACTTATGGGTCATCCCGGTCATTATGGCTACCGCGTTTGCTATAACCTCGCCATCAAGACCAGACACGATATTGCTGCCGCAATCTACCGTTTCCGGCCGTTCGGTCGTCCGGCGCATCGTAACCGTCGGTACCCCCATGACACAGCATTCTTCCTGTACGGTACCACTGTCCGTCAAAGCGCAGCGGGCATGCCGCTCCAGCAGAACGAAGTCAAAAAAACCGAACGGTTCGTGAAATTCCACTAGCGGGTCAAGCTGGATCGGCGGATGGCTTGCGATTCGGGCGGCAGTGCGGGGATGAATACTGCAAATGACCCGCTGCCCGAACTGCTGGGCTACCCGGTTAAGACCATCTAAAATAGCCAGCAAATGCGGTGGATGGTCGACATTTTCAGCTCTGTGGGCAGTGACCAGGAAATATTCTCCCGGCGACAGTCCCAACTTTTTCAAAATTCCACTGCCCGATACCTCTTTCTTATAGTGCTGCATCACTTCGTAGATCGGATTTCCAGTCAGTATAATTCGTTGACTTGGAAAGCCTTCGCGTAGTAGGTGCTGCTTGCTTTGCTCCGTATAAGGCATATTAATGCTGGATATTGCATCAATGACACGCCGATTCTTCTCCTCCGGCACATCCAGATCATAACAGCGGTTCCCCGCCTCCATATGCACGACCGGGTAACCCATACGTTCCGCAAGCAAGGCACATAAGGCGCTGTTCGTATCACCGAGCAATAACACATGATCAGGGCGTTCCTTGTTTAAAATATCCTCCATCTGCGAGTACATGACGGACAACTGTTTGCCCAGTGTCCCCGCTTTCTCCTGAAGTACATAATCCGGGGCACGCAGTCCCAGCTCGCGAAAGAACTGCCCGCTCAGGCTTTCGGTGTAATTTTGGCCCGTATGCACAAGCACATGTTCATCTGCATGGCGGTCCAGCTTCGGAATGATCAGGCTGAGCCGTATAATTTCCGGTCTTGTGCCGAGCACGGTCAATATTTTCATGGTTTTGGAACCCACCTTTGCTGTCGTTGTTTCATTGAATTGTGGCGTTCAATGAATGATAGCCATCCAGCAGACTGGCTGTGCTCCAGCTTAACGTTCATCTCAACGGTCCGGCGTAGATTCACCCGGACCGTTGTTTTGTATGCTGTCCAGCCTTGAGTGTGACTCGCTTCTGCTTGTGCGCGTTGTGCCGTCGTGACCGGTGCTTGAATTTCCGCTTGAGCTTCTGTCTGGACTTGGTTTTCGGATAAAGTCCCTTCGACAACGGGGACCCGTGAATTTTCTTGAGGCGACTCTTGCCGCCGCTTCTCTTATACCTGCGATTCCGCAATCTGGTACGCTTGCGGCCCTTTGGCCATCTCGCCCGAACACTACGCTTGCCGCGGAGCAATTCGGGCGGTGACTCAGGTAAAGGGGATGGTGGTTGTGGCAAGCCCTGAATGGCTGCATATTCGATTGGCGGCAGACCCAGCACAGGCAGTTGACACACCACCGATTCGGGAAATTCTCGAATCGTGCTGGTATATCCCTCCGGTATAGCAGTGACCTGACGCAGTCCTTCGCCTTCCCTCGTCCATACTGGTCCACCTGGCTGCTGAATCAACGGGAACCAATGCGGATGATGACATACCCATTGACTGACCATGAGGTGTAGACTGCTTCGGTAGGAATCAGGTCCGTATACACGTGTAGCCGCACTGTTGTTACGCACACCAATCCGTTCCACTTCCTCGGGATGATCGAGCAGATAGCTCACTTTTTGCGCCAGCATGTCGCTGTTGCCCGGCTCTACCAAAAAATCTGTATTTCCCGTCGCCTCCATCAATTCCACAAGTCCACCCTGCGCAAAGGCTACCACGGGCTTACCGTAAACTAGCCCTTCCAGGGCGGTCAGGCCAAAGCCTTCCTCCACCATACTTGGGATCACAACAATATCCATTGCGCTATAGGCCGTTGACACGGATTCCTCGAATGAATTGAACTGGAAGCGGCGGCTATAACGAGATTGGCGGATTAAAGAGACACATTTTACGTAATATTCCGAGTCCACCGAGCTGCCGATGATCCAGAAACGACACCGCGAATTGGTTTCGCACAGCTTTAGAGCCATTTGGACAAAAGGTAACAGCCCTTTGGCTTCGTAGATAAAGGAAGAAATATAACCAATGCAAATATGAAAATCCCGCAGCCCCAGTTTTTCACGTTTCCTTCTCCGTTCCAGCACATGCTCTTTGGGAGACGGCATATCCATATCCCGGCAGGGAGACAACACCGTATGCGGACGTGTCAGTCCCCCACCATGCAAAGGACGCATTACAGCTTGCGAAATGCCGATGACCCATTGGCTATAGCGCTCAATGATAGAAACAGAAACGGGCGTATGCGCATTCTGGTTAATGACCTCGGTTATTTTCCAGATCACTGGAATATTAAGCTCTTGGGCTGCCATTGCAGGCATGACGTTCACACAGGTATTGACCAGCACCACATCAGGTCGAGCATGCCGAAGCATCTGGAACAACGGTGCATACGCCACATGGGTCCGCAAATTCTCCGCATCCTGCGCCAATCCCTCATATGGGGTATACATGCCATGCAGCATGAACAGGTTCTGTGTCAGAACGGTGATTCCGCGCTTGCGGGCCATTGAGGTCAGCCGCCCTTCACCAGGCGTTACGAGAATACAATCGAAGTACGTACGCATGTCTAGACAAAATTGCAATAACAGTTTCTCTGCCCCCGTAATACTTCGGACGTTGCTAACATGGCTGAATAGCATCATTTTCGGCTTGATCGGAGTTCACCTCCTTTAAAATAGCAACCATCGGACGTGTGAATCACCTTATGGAAATATGACCGATAACAGTTGGTCAATCCGGTGACCATAGGTGTGCTCCCGCAGGGTTCGTTCCAGAGCACGCAGGGCAATCTCATGGCGCTCTTTTTCATGCGTTAAATAAAACTCAACCTTCTCCAGCAGTTCCTGCTGAGAGCTGTAGGTCTCTATCTCTTCCCCCGGCTTGTAAAAACGAGCCAGATCATCTCTTGTATCTGTCAGTTGCAACGTGCCACTGGCAGAAATTTCAAACGTGCGCGGGTTGGGCGAAGCCCCTGGAATTTTCAGTGAGTTGTTGTTCACCGAATCATCCTGATGGGAACGATGAAGATTAATTACGATTTTGCTGCCGTTATACGAATCATTGGTCTCGACCGGAGACATCCAGCGACCCAGCTCAATTTTGTCACCATACGACTGATAATCCGGGAGACGATCCCACCAGATTCCGTTGATTTTAATGTTACGGGCCATGAGCTGAGGCATAATCGGATTGAAGAAATAGATGCGGTTCCAGTAGGCTGAGCCTGTAAACCCAATCTCACGTCGTACCGAAGCGGGCGAGCTGAGTGGGAAATAGTGAGTCAGAAATGCCCCAAAGGGCAAATAGTGCACAGACGTGCAACCCAACTGACGGTACAGCTCCAGGCAGTTCATTTCTAACGTGAACACATAATCATAATTCGTAACGATTTTGGTCGTCGTGTCGGTGTAATACGGATCGTCCGTTAGCCAGATGGCGGTGGGGATGCCCAACTGGCGTACCGCAGTAACCTGCTCCAACGGAAGATCCATTCCATCCAGTGCCAGCATCAGATTCGGACGGAGCTGAGCGGCAATATCTCCTACCGGCTGACGTGGGTCTGTTACGGTAACCTGAGCCGTCATGCTTTGCAACGTGGTAATGACCGCCTCATCCAGCGGAGAATACGGAAGGCCTTTGCCGGAGACGACATACAGTACATGGATTTGTCGAAAAGGGAAAACTGCTTTCATCCGCCCAACAATTGCGTTAGCACGTCCGCGCAGATATCCTTCGTCGTATCCGTCATGCACTCCCGCAATTCTCCCCCTTTCCCAGGAGGCTGCCGCCGTCTGGTGAACAGCCGGGTCATACGGTCCTGTCGTAGATATCGTCATCACTTTCACTCCTCACTGTTTATGGTGTTTACTTTAGGCCATCGCCTTGTCCAGCAGTTCTTCCATACGATTGGAGTACATATGCTTTTGCATAGTCGTGTACAATGCGCGCCAGGCCATGCGTTCGCGTTCCCAGTCATGCTTGAGATAGTAGTCCAGCTTCACTTTCAGCTCCTCTGCTCCAGAGAAGGTTTCAATGTCATAGCCTGGTCGGTAATAACGGCTCAAATCCTTCCGAATATCCGTCATTTGAAGCGTGCCGCAAGCAGAAATTTCGTATGTCCGAGGATTGATGGACTCCGCTGAAAGCTGGTGTGTATTCCGATTATCCAGTCCGGGGTCTGTCGGGCGGTGCATATTGATGACAATTTTGGAGCCGTTATAATATTGAGCGGTCTCTTCCGGCTCCATAAAACCTGGACGGATAAAGCGTTCCAGCACATCCCGCCGGGTCAGCCGATCCCAGTGCCCACCTACGATCAGCACTCTTTTGTCCGCCAAGAAGGGAGCAAGGTAGTCGAACAGCTTCACACGGTTCCAGAAGGCATTTCCAATGAAGCAAATATCATGCTGATGTTCCCGCTCTACCCGCCGGGGATAAAAGATACGAGTTGACGCAGCCAGCGGCAAATAGTGAACCCTCGTTACTCCCTGATCGCGATAAAACGGCAGGCAAGAAATTTCGTGCGTAAATACGACATCGTAGGATTGACAGATCAACGCCGTATCCTCCGTAAAGTAAGGATCATCTACAAACCATATGGCCGTCCGAATGCCTAGGGCTCGTATTTGCTGTACCTGCTCCAGATGATCCGCCGGAAAAACATGCAGCCCGTTCATGACCAGCACGAGGTCTGGACGTTGAGCCTCGGCGTCAGCTAGCATCGTAGCAGGCGTACCGATGGCGCATGAGCTGCATATTTGGCCTAATGCCTCTTGCACACCTGTGTCTATAGCTGCGAAACCTTGCGGAATATATAACACTTTCAAATGACGAACAGCAGGCTGTATTGCCACGACCTGTGACAGAGCAGCCGTGCAACCGCCCATTCTGCGTCCTTCCCGATAGCCGCATCGGTACGCTTCGCGTTCATTTCCGCTTTGTTGATCGTTCACATCCTTCACCCTGTCCTGTTGTGGGATAAACTTCTGTCACTCCTAAACTATATGCGGAGGGGTCAAACGCATCATGGACGACTGCCACTGCCCGGACAAAATTGGCGTTTGCCCGTCCAACTGCCGAACCGCAAATAACCCCAAAGCTGTTAGCTTCGGGGGAGAACAGTAATAGATGATTTGCACAGTTTACTGAGCTTTGTAAGCGAGCTGGTGTCCATCTTCATAACCTTTGGCAAAGCCTGAATTGAAACCCTCGTTGTAAGCTGCATCATATCCCTGCTGAAATGCCTGCGGATCATGCTCCAATACAACAGTCCCGGGCTGTGGATTGTCCGCAGAAGGGGCTGCCGCCGGGTTAGCTTGAGGTTTTTTCCGCCGCCGCAAAAGAGGATGTCTTCTACGTGCAGAATGAAGTCCTCTTTTACGGCGTCTTAGAGCAAGGAGACGTCTTCTTCTCCGTTTTAATCTCCGCATGCTGGAACGCCGGGCATCTTTACGTCTTTTGCGGGCTTTGTCCCGAGTGGCGCGTTCCCACCTTGTACTCATTTTCATTCCTCCTTTGCTTTCTCGTGGTGGTTTCATTTTTCTGAACAGGCACATGGAGCCACGGCTTAGTCGGTTTCCCATATACCTGTCGTCTTAATGGAATACCCGCCAACATTTGCGTGATTTCTCCCTGGTAGTTGCTGAGTATACGAATGGTTTCTTCCAGACGGGTAGCCGACATATCCGCATGGGGCGTCAAGTCCGCAAGACTGGTCAGCATCCGAGCAACGGCGTGCTGGCTGGCAGCAATAGACTCCATCATATCCAGCTTGATCTCACGTTCACGCCTCATGCTCATTAGTTCATATCCCCCGAGCCCATTCCTCCCATCATCCCTTCCATGCCGCCACCCTGCTGCTCATCCTGATCCAGCAATGCTTTGAGATTGCTGCAAAGTCCAGTCTGAAGCCGCGTTAATCCCTCCAGCATTTCCACCATTTGCTCGTGAATCTCCAAAGGTCGTCCCAGCTGTTCTTCATCGGTTTCAAAGGCGTGGGGCGCCAGATGGTTCAGCGCCCAATTACGCACTTTTTCTGCTTCGACCGCCTTGGCCTCCAGAATCATAGACACATTCCGCTGCATTTTGGAGGCTGCGTCCAGCATGTGAATCATTGCTTTTTCCCTACTCATGTGTTCACTCCCTGCCCTCGGTTGTTACGTTACTCCTCTTCCGGGTATGCCGTTTCCTTCACGACACGAACGAGCATTTCAGCCATTGCTTCCTGAAGATCGGCAATACCGTTCAGATAGGCCACAATGCTTTTGTTTACTTGTCCCGAGCTGTCGAGAATGCCCGGAATTCCATCAAAACGCGGCTCCTCATCTGGCAGTTCATGTATGATCTGCGCCATGCGCACAACCACCTGACGTTCCGCATCCAACAACCTTGACATCTGCTGCTGCGAGTGCGAAATGTGGATCAGCAAATCATCTAACTCGTTATGCATAAGCCCCTCCTTTATGTGCTCCGCCGTGCGGAACGCACGAATTACCTACGGGCTTTCCGCTACTACAGCGTATGCCGCAGCGAGTAGTCGGTTCCGCCTAAAAGCGCCTATTCAGATCATTACAGATGCCCGTGCAGCACTGGTGGAGCAATAATAGGCTGCTTCTCCACCAAAGCCGACAAATCTCCGGGAGACAAAAACTGAATTCGGTAGTCCTCTGCCCGCCAGCTCATCGCAGCGTACAGGGTAAGGAACGGCCTTTTCCAGCCGTTACCGATTTGATACAGTTGCCCGCCCTCAGCATACAATACCTCGATCCATCGCTTGCGTTGAGCCGGTATATTCAGTGTGGGCAGCATGGACATGTTCTCCAGATCGGGAGCCGCCAGTAAAGGAATGGGTTCCTCTGGCGGCTCAGCTACAGGTGCATCAATGCTGCCGGAAACTGTGGCCTCCGGCTTCCCTACCAAGGGAAGCACCAACAAATCCAGCTGAGACACTCTAACAGGGCGCACATTTTCACCTCCCGCAGCACTGACTCCATGCAGATACCGCCTTCTTCCCGGCTCTAACCGAAATACTGCTCCAGACGGTCCCTGAACAACCGCTCCGATGGGATAAAAGCTTGCCGCTGATACGTGTGTTTCCTTACCTGTTGATATCTGGCCGTCCGTCTCCGCTGTACTGAATTTCAGGTTGTGGAACAGCTTATCCGCGTCCCCCCACTTTTGTACAAAAAAGGATCGGTTCCGGCTGCTTTCCTCCATTGAACCGCTTTTTTCGGTCGTTTGAGGAAAAGCATACACCGTATCCCGATCTCTTTCCTCATAATGGATAAAAGCATCTCCAGCAATTGCCATACGTATCCCCAACAAACGCACACGCAGTAGCCAATCTGCATGGGCTTCCTGAGTACTGTGGCAGCCTTCGTCCCAGTAGCCCGTTTTTTCCAGTGTCTCTCTGCGCAGCAATAAACAAAATCCGGCTAAGCTTTCGGTCTCTCGCCATGCATCCGGGTTAGGCATATTGTAGGTCATGGCAAATTGACGTGCTCCATTTTCGTTCATATAAGGAACCTCAATCTGCTGTTCTTTGAATGGACCATTCGTTACAGGCCCAACAACACCGATACGCGGATCGCTGTATAAACACGCTAACAACCGATCCAACCAGCCGGGGGTCACCATGGAGTTTTGATCCAGTACCACAATAGTTGTGCCTTTTGCCATCATCAGCCCCTGATTCAGGCTACCTATCATTTGAACATCCTTTTTTAACAGCGCATAACGCACAGCGATGCTTTTACGGAGCAAATAGGTGGATGTCCCGTCCGTCGAGCCGCAGTCCACCACAATAATTTCGTGAGGATGGCTCGTATTCTCCTCAATACGGTGAATGCATGCACGGAGCTGTTGAAGCTGATTGCAGGACGGAATGATAATACTGACGCCTTCAAAAACCTTGCCGAACGAAGCCTGGCCCAACCTGTTGCCTTGCTCCTGACCCCTTTTATATCCTGACCAATAGCCTTTCTTTCCGAGCCGCTTGCTGTGTTTCCTTTGCATATTCAGGCGTTTCATGCCGTTCACTCCTCCGGGTGGCATTATGCCTATACTATATGCCTGGCCCGGCCGGATGGTGTTTCATTGAAATTAGGGTAGAAGTCCTTTCATTTTCACTCCAGCTTCCTGAAGGGAATCGAAGGTTCCTGCGTCGCTCCAATAGCGCCGTAAAATATCATATTCCAGCCTGCCTTCAGCGGCATAACAGTTGTTAACATCCGTGATTTCAAGCTCACCCCGTGCCGAAGGTGTAATTTGCCGGATCTTATCGAACACGGCAGTATCGTACATATAGATACCCGTAACGCAATATTTGGATTGGGGATGCTGCGGCTTTTCTTCAATCCGCGTAATGCTCTCCGGGCGCTCAGGATCAAATACGGGTACCCCGTAACGACGAGCATCTGCCACCTTTTTCAACAACACTCTGGCGCTCCCCGGGGGCTGTTGCTTGAACCGTTCGATCACAGGTCCCAAGTCTTCCTTGAACAAATTATCACCTAACAAAACAGTGAATTTCTCTTCTGCCTGCATATAGCTTCTTGCCAGTTCGAGTGCTTCCGCAATGCCGCCCGCCTTTTCTTGAATCCGGTATGTCAGTTGGACACCATAATCGCTGCCACTGCCCAAAAAATCGGTATACAGTCCGGCCGATTGTTTACCAATAATAATAAGCATATCGGTGATCCCCGCCTGTCGCAGCCTCTCGATACCATATACGATCATGGGATACTTGCCGACCGGAAGCAGATGCTTGTTGAGTAATGTAGTCAACGGATGAAGGCGCGATCCGGTTCCTCCTGCGAGAATAACCCCTTTCATATCTTCCTTCCTCCTTCGACAGCATGTTCAGTGCATACAACCCCAGCGTTTCCAGTTTCGATGAACATTCTGGGATCTATACTCCATTTCTCTATAAACAAACGATAGTTCCGCTCGATCAGCTCTTCCATCCAGGAAGTTTCCGAGCGTGAGAAGCTCGCATTCCCCTCGTGATAGACAAAACAGTCGTTGCACATGAGCAGCTTGTAGCCATGCACGCGTGCGCGTAGACAATAATCGTCATCCTCATAATGTCCGGGGCTGAACCGTTCATCCAGCAATCCGATCCGTTCCATCAGATCGCGCCGGAACAGCAAACAAAATCCGACCAACCGCTTGACCTCCTGCCATCTGGAGGGATTACTTGCATTATTCTGCTCCGCATATCTCAGACAACTGGCCAAATCTCCTTCTAATCCGTGTATCTGCTGAATACCGCTGACGTAATTCGTCACCGGTCCCACCAATCCCACTATGCTTTCGCTCTGCAATGCAGCCAACATATTCGATAGCCATCCCCGCGTAACCGTCACATCATTGTTTAAAATAACGAACTGGTCACCGGAAGCCAGCCGGAGCCCCGTATTACATGCTGCTGGAAAGCCTCTGTTTTCAGGAAGACGTATGCTGATCAGCCGCTCGGATGCGCAAAAATCATCCGTTCCGTCATTCGAAGCGTTGTCCACAACAATGATTTCATACGGTACATCTATCGTATGTGTCCGAATCGCCTCAATGCACGGCTTTAACAGATGCAGGCCGTTATAAGTCGGAATAATGATGCTCGTCAGACTCATTGTGCATTCCTCCCTTTGGCAACGTCTACCCGTGTTGGAACAGGCCCGAGCGGGGAATACCCGGCTACCTGAAACACCGCCGTCAGTGCCTCTGCATGATCACCGACGATCAACTGTTCCATAGCGTTCCCTTTGCCAACATTGAAGGTCCGCTTACGGTTTGTTTTAATGACATCGACAGCATGTACTGCCGACACGATCATGCCATGCAGAATTGCCATGGCGTGGGCTTTTGGCGGTACGGCAAGCACGGCTGAGCCAAGCTGATCCAGTAAACGCCGAGATAAGGCATGCGGTACGGCAGTCAATGAGCTTGCTCCCAGATCCGGCCTGCGTAGTACGCGATTCAGGAATGCTTTGCACCGTGTCACGCTGTCCTGCTGGGCATAGGGCGGCAAATGTCTGCCCAGATCATTAAGCGCAACATCCGTTCCCTGATCCACCGCGTGGAGAAAAGGTAACAAATCAGATGCTGGAATCGGCAAATCTCCGTCCACGAACAGCACAATATCAGCCTGCGTCATACGCGCGCCTACTGCACGGCCAACATCATGCCCCAGTCGATCCGGCACGTTGACGAGAGTCACACTGGGATGATGTTTGGCTACGGTGGAGCGCGTGCCGTCCGTGCAGCCGTTCAATACGACAATGATATCCGTAAACGGAAGTTTTTCCAGCTCGCCCAGTACCCGGTCAATCGTTGACTCTTCATTACAGGCGCTGACCACGGCCGCTGCCGTTCCCTGTAACACAATATCTCCCGGAACTTCGCGTTCCACAGGCGGAGTCACTTCGGTCATTCCTTTCGCCCGAGGTGTGGGCTTTCTCACCCTACGGCTATGCATTGAAGTCGTCGTTCCTCGTTTTCGCTGAACACGTCTGATCCCCCAGCTCGGTTCTTCACGCTTCCCTCTGCGATACTGTCTACTCACAGTTTCACCTCGTCTCTGATCCGTTTGCGCCCCAAATCCGTATATCCCGCACGCGTTCCTAGACGCGATGTAAGCCAGGCAATGGCATCCAGATGATCCTGAACAATTACATCTGCCAGCGGGTCCTTGCCGTTCTGTTTTTTACGTGTCGCATTTATTTTACCGACAGCTATTCCATATACAGTCACCACTCTTAACCCGGAGGCGATGGACATAGCTTGAAATAAAGGAGGTTTCTCCAAGGGCTTTAGACCTATTTCCTTTAGAGCCTTTTGACTTATGGCGTGTGGAATGCCAGTCATAGATGCTCCCCCTAAATCAGCACGATTCGACAAGATATTCAATACATGCTTTGCCTCCACTACAGGATGTATGGGCGTACGATTCACAGGTCCATGGTAATCATTCAGCACCACATCCGCCCCTGCACATATGGCGTGTATAAACGGCCGGAGTCTAACGCAGGGAATGACGATATCCCCATCCAGGAAAAGCAGGATCTGTCCGGATGCCGCCTCCGCTCCAATACGACGGCCAACATCATGTCCGAGCGGTTCCGGGAAAGAAAGTACACGAGCTCCCGCCGCTGCTGCCACCTTCGCCGTTCTATCGTGTGATCCGTTCTCAACGACGATAACCTCTGTATGTGGATGGACACGGCGCGCTTCGCGAATCACAGCTCCGATTTTTTTTTGCTCATTCATGGCCGGGATAATGACAGATACGAAAAACTTTCCCACTGATGACAGTTCAGATGGTCGCTCTTCTCCGCTCTGTGCCCCTCTCTCCGTGTCGAGTACCTCCCTCATGGCAGGGGCTACCGGATTCTTATGCATGTTCGGCATTCGTAACGGCAGCCACATCTTGGAATGATAGTAAGCGCCGGAATGCCGCCTCCGTTTGATCTTGTATCCAGCTCTTCCCTGCTTCTTCATGCTCCCGTCTCACCTCCCTTCCTGCTGTATAGATGGACAGCATGATTAGGACAGTTCAACATAACCTATGCGGTCCAAAAGCCGTGTGTAACGGCAATCGTGGAGTCTTTTCGACACAGCAATTTTCGACTTTATTTTACAAATCTTATTAATCCTATTAAATAAATGAGTTATTAGGGTCTAAAGAATCATTTTGGATAAATTTGTGACATAGATCTTCTCGTCCGTCATTCTCTGTGCTAATATCAGAGCCAGATGATGGGAGTTCAAAAAATCAACATTTGTTTTTTTTGCATAAGGAAACTTTTTCCATTATCCACCATTATTCTATTTTCTTTATATACGACAGGAAAGGAGGAGTTTGTCACCTTTTTAGGCTACATGCTTCATATTGCAGTACCCTCTTTTCACGTACGCTTCATGAAAAACACTTCGGTATTTCTCTTCATGTTCCATTTTCTTCTATTCCAGACGACAACACGACCTACATAAATGGCGCAATGCCTTATTCAAGACAGGATGATTCATCCTGACATTAATCGAGGAGAGTGAATTTTTGATGAAAAAAGTATGGGTTTCGCTTCTTGGAGGAGCTATGTTATTAGGGTCTGTCGCGTCTGGTGCATCAGCGGAGAGTTCCGTTTCGGGGCCAACTCAGCTTACACCGACCTTTCACGCCGAGCAATGGAAAGCCCCTTCCTCGGTATCGGGGGACGACATTGTATGGAGCTATTTGAATCGGCAAAAGAAATCGTTACTGGGTGCGGACGACTCCAGTGTACGTGAACAATTCCGAATCGTTGATCGCACAAGCGACAAGTCCGGTGTGAGCCATTATCGGCTGAAACAGTATGTAAACGGGATTCCCGTATATGGAGCTGAACAGACTATTCATGTGGGCAAATCTGGTGAGGTCACCTCTTACTTAGGAGCGGTGGTTACTGAGGATCAGCAAGCTGAAGCTACGCAAGGTACAACTCCAAAAATCAGCGCTTCTGAAGCGGTCTACACTGCATATAAAGAAGCAGCTGCACGGATTGAAGCCCTCCCTACCTCCGACGATACGATTTCTAAAGATGTTGAGGAACAAAGCAGTGTAAGCAAAGACACTTACGCCGAAGCAGCTAACAACGAAAAAACGCTATCTACTGATAAGGACGAGCTGAGTCTTGATAAAGCATCTGCCCTGAAAGATAGCAAAATTGAAGCGGTGGAAGCAGAAAAAAGTTCCATTGCCAAAATCGCTAATCTGCAGCCAGAAGTAGATCCTAAAGCCGATCTGTACTTCTATCCTAAAGGGGATGACCTGCAGCTGGTTTATGTAACAGAAGTCAATGTTTTAGAACCTGCCCCACTGCGTACTCGCTACATTATTGATGCCAATGATGGCAGCATCGTATTCCAGTATGACATCATTAATGAAGCGACAGGCACAGGTAAAGGTGTGCTTGGTGATACCAAATCATTCACCACAACTGCTTCCGGCAGTAGCTACCAGTTAAAAGATACAACACGCGGTAACGGGGTTGTGACCTACACGGCCTCCAACCGTCAAAGCATCCCAGGTACCATTCTGACCGATGCCGATAATGTATGGAATGATCCAGCCGGCGTGGATGCCCATACGTATGCTGCCAAAACATATGATTACTATAAGGCCAAATTTGGACGCAACAGCATTGACGGACGCGGGCTGCAACTCCGTTCGACAGTCCATTACGGTAGCCGTTACAACAACGCCTTCTGGAATGGCTCCCAAATGACTTATGGAGACGGGGACGGTAGCACATTTATCGCATTCAGCGGGGACCCCGATGTGGTAGGTCATGAACTTACGCACGGTGTCACAGAGTATACTTCGAATTTGGAATATTACGGAGAGTCCGGTGCATTGAATGAGGCTTTCTCGGACGTCATCGGTAATGACATTCAGCGTAAAAATTGGCTTGTAGGCGATGATATTTATACGCCAAACATTGCAGGCGATGCTCTGCGCTCTATGTCCAATCCTACCCTGTACGATCAACCAGATCACTATTCCAACTTGTATACAGGCAGCTCCGATAACGGCGGCGTTCATACGAACAGCGGTATTATCAATAAAGCCTACTATCTGTTAGCACAAGGTGGTACTTTCCATGGCGTAACTGTAAATGGAATTGGCCGCGATGCAGCGGTTCAAATTTACTATAGTGCCTTTACGAACTACCTGACTTCTTCTTCCGACTTCTCCAACGCACGCGCTGCTGTGATCCAAGCAGCAAAAGATCAGTACGGTGCGAACTCAGCAGAAGCAACTGCAGCTGCCAAATCTTTTGACGCTGTAGGCGTAAACTAAATCATATACGCTATAATCCTCATATCCCGTCCATAGACCTTTGCCGTTGTGCAACTGTCACTTGGCCCTGACTCATACAATGGACGAAAAAATAGGGGTGCAGTGTACAAGTCTGCGCCCCTTCCCCCCTTATTTATGGCGTCCCCTCAAAGGGGCGCCCTTTTCTTGTTCATCGGGTCCCTTCGATCATTTTCGACTAAATAAGACAAATAAACAGTAAATCAGGGACTAAAGATTCATTTTGGGGTATTTTGTAAAATTAACCTTCTCGTTCGACAACCTCTGTGCTAATATCAGAGCCAAGACGATGAGATTGCAAAAAAATAAACCTTAATATTTTACATAAGGTAATTTTTATCCCATCCTCTTCACGTTTCAAAGGAGCAACAAGACTTACATATATGACGCAAGGCTTCTGCAAACAGGGTGTTTTTACCCCAACATTAATTAGGGAGAGTGAGTATGAATTGAAAAAAGTATGGGTTTCACTTCTAGGAGGAGCTATGTTATTAGGATCTATAGCACCGGGGGCCTCCGCAGCTGAAAATTCTGTTCCCGATCCGACTCAGTTTACGCCAACATTCCAAACGGTGAACTGGAAGTCCCCTTCAACGGTAACAGGCGACAATCTGGTCTGGAGCTTTTTAAATCGACAACAAAAAACATTATTGAGTCTGGACAATACCCACATCGGTTCCCATGTGCGCGAGCAATTTCGTATCGTGGATCGTACCAGTGACAAATTTGGTACAAAGCATTATCGGTTAAAACAATACGTAGACGGAATTCCCGTATTTGGAGCCGAACAGACCATCCATGTAAACAAGTCTGGTCAAATCACCTCTTATTTGGGAGCGGTCATTTCAGAAGATCAACAAGCCGATGCTAAAGAAAATACAACTCCAAAAATCAGTGCTACTGAGGCTGTATATACCGCATATGAAGATGCAGCTATACGGGTTCAATCTCTCTCTTCCTCCGTCCAAATCGTTCCTGAACCTTACGAGGATACAAGTAGTGTAAGTAAAGACACTTACGAAAAAGCATCTAACAATGAATTATCAATCTCTCTTGATAAGGACTCCTTGGATTTGGATAAAGCAGCTGAACTGGAGGACAGTAAATCGGAAGCGGTAGAGCCTGCATCCTCTATCCCCAAAATTGCCAATCTGGAACCAAGCGTGGACCCTAAAGCAGAACTGTATATCTATCCCGATGGAGACTCAACACGTCTAGTCTATGTAACCGAAGTTAATACTTTACAACCCACTCTGCTGCGCACACGTTACTTTATTGACGCTAATGATGGAAAAATCGTATTCAAGTATGACATCCTTAACGAAGTGATCGGCACAGGGCGCGGTGTATTCGGTGATACCAAAACATTTGAAACAACAGCTTCGGGCAAGAAGTATCAACTAAAGGATAGGACTCGTGGTAAAGGAATCCTAACTTATAACGTCCACAACACCGAGACGCTCCCCGGCACCCTGTATACAGATTCAGATAACGTATGGGAAGATCCGGCTGCGGTGGATGCCCACGCTTACGCTATCCGCACTTACGATTATTACAAGGATAGATTTGGACGCGACAGCATTGACGGGCATGGCATGGCCATCGCTTCGGCAGTCCATTACGGCGCAAAGAACTACAATAATGCCCACTGGGGCGGCACTCATATGCTTTACGGAGACGGAGACGGCACGTTATTTGCCCCTTTCAGCAGCGACCTTGAAATTGTTGCCCATGAGCTGACACACGGTGTGACCGAGCATTCATCAGGGCTCGTGTATTTCGCTGAATCTGGTGCATTAAGTGAAGCCATCTCAGATATTATAGGCAACGACATTGAGCGTACCAATTGGGACTTCGGCAAAGTCGCTTATACCCCTAATATTAAGGGCGACGCCATTCGCTCCCTTTCCGATCCTGTCAAATACGGTCAAGTCGATCACTACAGCAATCTCTATCCTGATCCTAACAACGAGGATTATGGTGGAGCCCATATTAATAGTGGCATTATTAATAAAGCCTACTATCTACTGGCACAAGGAGGCACCTTCCATGGTGTCAAGGTAGATGGAATCGGACGTGATGCAGCCGTATATATTTATTATAATGCCTTCACCAATTATCTGACTTCCACGTCTAACTTCTCCACCGCGCGTGCCGCTGTTATCCAAGCGGCCAAAGATAGTTATGGTGAAAATTCAATAGCCGTAACCTCTGCTATTAAGTCTTTTGACGCTGTAGGTGTGAGATAAGTAATAAATACAAACTTCCCCGATATTACAAGTTTTCCCCCTTCCCTCTTATGTATACGGCGTCCCACTGTGGGACGCCTTTTTCTAGTATGAAGTTGATTATTGGCAACTTATATTCCTGGCTTCTTATTATTGCCCCATCGCAATCCAAAGGACCAACCCTTCACATATCGGACCTGAGTGTATGCGTTCCACAGTAAGTACTGCTGAATACCTCTGACGTTGTGTGACGGATACCAGCACTCCCGGTATACTCGCACTGGCAGTGATTACATATTGTGTATCTATAAAAGGCTTCTCAAATACAACGCTCACTTCGCCCCTATCCGCTCGTGCGGGGAGATGAAAAGAAATGCTCCCATATTGAGATGAAGCTATATGATCGTCAGAAGCCTCGTCACTGGTCGCTGATTCGTCGTGAATGGCATTCAAGTCTAATTCTTTCTCCGTATCGAAAGCTGGATCGATATCTTGCTCAGGCAAGACCACGCGTTGCTTTGGGCGGTGTCTTCCTTCCGCAATGTGAATACTGGTTATGGAACAATCCAGTAATGAATCTTGCTCTGCCTGATCTTCCGTCGTAATAGACGGTTTATCGTTATCCATCCTGCCTTCCGTATCTGACTCAGGCACAGACAACAGCAGTACAGATGCTCGATTCATCTGCATCGCTTCCTCTAGCGTTTTGGGAAGCTTATGCTTCTTCCATGCCGCTTCCTCTATAGCTTGAACCGAGGTATCCTTCTCTACGGGGGCAGGGACCGTTGCCGTCCCGCGCTGGCTCAGTCTATGACTGCCGGAGGTCGAAGCCGCTTTCTCCTTGTTAACACGGGGTGAGGGAACTGCATTGGAAAGGTTACGCCGCGCTGTTCTTTTATCCTTAGGGCTATGGTTCGTACGATGGTTCATGATGATCGCTCCTTTGGCACAGGAGTGAACCAGCGGTCGCCCCGCTTCATTCACCCGGCTGGAAATCATGGCTAATGCCTATAAGATAGCCTATGCGCGTAACAGCGCCTACGTCACTCCGTTGCGCAGTCCGTTATGATTTGTGCCCAGCGTTGTGCTGAGTGCTGCCATAAAAATCGTCTTCGTACCTCGTCAAGCCCGGCTTCTCCCATCCGTCGTCGCAAGCCAGGTTGCTGGAGTAGCCTGATGATGGCATCGGCCATTTCCTGCTCACCGTGAGACGGATACACAAGCCAGCCTGTCTCGCCGTGTTGTACAACCTCCGGAATACCGCCGATTCGTGAAGCGACCACAGGCACTCCTGCCGCCATGGCTTCCAGATTGACCAGCCCGAAGGCCTCATCCTTCACTGAAGGAACAACGGTCACATCAGCTAGCTGATATAGCGAGGCCAATGCTGGATGTGGAACATAGTCGAGGAATTGCACATGCTTCCCCAACCTTAGTTTATGCATCTGCCGATGCAACGACGCCGTGTACGGCGTGAGGCGGTCATGCCCGTAATAGGCACTACCTGCAATGAGCAGCAGTATGTCCGGGCAGGCGCGGACGACATGCCGCAGGGCCTTGAGCAGTCGGTGAACGCCCTTTCCTGGCATCAGTCTGCCCGCGAATAACACGATTTGACGGCCTGACCAGCCGAAATCGTCCAATCGCGCCGATCTGGCCGCTTCTGCTGCAGGAGTCCACCTTGGTAGGAAATCACCGGGATAGATACCCAGCTTGTTTATGACGATGCGTTCCCTGACCGCGTCGGGACAGTCAGAAGCTACGATTGCCCCCAAATACGCACTGTTCACGATAATGCGATCCATCGATGCCAGCAGCCTACCCATCTCCTCCCGTTTGAGGTGGGGCTCCCGGATGAACGTGGTCGAATGCAAAGTCAGCACAACCCGACTATCGGGTAAAGCCTCGCGAATTGCATACGCAACTGCCGGACGGTTGTGTACATCTACTACCGCTGGTAACCATCTCTTTAAATCAGCAATCACCTCAGAAATATAACCTGCTCCCCGCTTATAACGCATGCAGGGAATTCCGTCGACATCGCCATGATCAGGTGCCTCTGCTCCCTTTATGCCATAGATCTGCGCTTGGAGCTCATGACTAGCCAGCGGTACCATGTGGGCAATTACCCGCTCCACAGAACTGCTGCGGGGCGAAGGTATAACAAAGGAGCCCGGTGTAACGACTGCTACCTTCGGCCTCTGCATCACCTCACCTACTTTCTGACCCTATTCCAACACTCTTCAACAATCATCTTGTATCATATCGTCCGCCTCCCTGAAAGGTGCCTCGCTTCTAACTTTGGGCTTACCGCAAGGCTAGCGTCCATGCCTGGCCGATCTTTGATACATATGATGGACTAGAATCACAGTATGATCAGTTGGAGTGACTACAAGGAGGGCGGACATACTCATGTTGCATGTCGGCGTCATGCTCAACCCGGCAACCTACCGGGGCATTCCCGCCATGAGGACGCGATATGAATCTATCGCCAATTACGAGGACGCCGGGTTAAGCTACGAGCTCATCCCCTGCTTTCTTCGTCTGGAGGATATTCATATAGCGACCGGAACATGCCGGGCTTTTGTTAAACACGGCAACGAGTATCGGCAGATGACTCTTCCGTTGCCGCCGGTCATCCACAATCGGACTCTCTATCGGCAAAATGAAAATGCTAGCGATATCAACAAGCTTGTACAAAAGGGATTCTATATTTTTAATGAACAAAACCGTTTCCACAAAGACCATATACATGCAATTCTGCAAGAAGACCCTTTGCTACGCATCCACCTCCCCAAAACATTGCAAGGCAACCTTTCCTCCATCCATACCTTGATGGAGGAAACCGGAGATGTTGTAATTAAACCCAGTAGCGGTAGCGTAGGTAGAGGAATTATGCGTCTGCGGCATTCCCGCGGAGGCTGGACTTTGCAATGTGCTCATCCGGCTATACCTGAGCGTTGGTCCACACTACGTTTGAATGTTGGGGAACTCCCATTATTTCTACACAAACGACTGCTGCATGTGCCTCATATCGTACAGGAAACCATACCGCTTGCTTTGAACAATAATCGTCCGTTTGATGTCCGTGTGTCAGTTCAGCGCGGATATGGCGGTATCTGGGGTGTGACAGGCATGTATGCTAAAATTGCTCCTTCCCACACCTTCGTTTCCAATGTTGCACAGGGCGGTACGGCCCGTTCCCTACTGGAGGTATTATCACAAACCGAGACGGTTCAGACTTCGAACGCAGTCCGGCTGATGAATGAATTGGAGCGACTCTCGTTACAAATCGTGCACCGACTGGCACAAACCCTTCCCCGTCTCGCCGACGTCGGTCTGGATCTGGGAATTACCCATGAGGGCAAGATTGTTTTTATCGAATGCAACGGTCGTGATCAGCGCTATGGCTTCAGCCAGGCGGGCATGCACAATGTCTGGAAAGAAACATACACTCAGCCGATGGCTTACGCTCGTTGGCTTCTCGAACGGATGCCTTCGTCAGACACCGAACGTTCACCAGGCCGTCCACTGTATTGATTTACGTCACATTCTGTGTCAATATAGTTCAGAGCGGCCGGACAGGTTCCGGCCAAGACGGCTCGGAAATGAACAAGGGGGATCTGTAATGGCAAAACAGTGGCTGCGGCTCATGACGGAGCTATCATCGCGCAAGTGGGTGTGCCGGATTGTAGGCTCCTTCGCGCAAAGCGGTGCAAGCCGACTTTTTATCCCCACCTTTATACGTACGTACCAGATCCAGACGCATGAGGCGGAACAGGAATGGAAGGAATACCGTTCCCTAAACGCCTATTTTACACGCAAATTAAAAGCGGGCATGCGCCCGATTGATACGAACGCCGAGGTGATGACCAGTCCGGTGGATGCACGGATTACTTTCACTGGCCCAATTACGTCCGGCACTCTTTTGGATGTCAAAGGGCAGGACTATACGCTGGAAGAGCTTCTTAACCGCTCTCCGCGTCTTGAAAAATACACACACGGCTATGCTTTTGTACTCTATCTCAGCCCGACGGATTATCATCGCATTCATGCACCAGTATCCGGTACGCTGGTAGAAAAAGAACATCTGCGCGGCAAGGTATACCCAGTGAATGACTTCGGCTTGCAACATATGCGAGCAGTTCTTAGCCGCAATGAACGACAGATTACGTACATTGCCCATGAATATGGTGAGGTGGCGGTCGTCAAGGTTGGCGCAATGAATGTGAGTAGCATCAAATATACGGATGATAAAGCCGTCTCATGGACAAAAGGAGACGATCTCGCCTATTTCGAATTTGGATCAACTGTCGTTTTGCTAACTGAAAACGGCACGTTTGATCCAGACCCCGCATTGAAGCCGGGGGATGCGGTGAAAATGGGACAACGTCTGGGTTGCTTTCGACATGATCCCAAAGCATAAGTGAATTTACCGTAACCGTATTATAGCTACACATATGAGCATCGGGATCGGATGATGCTAAATTGCTCATAAAAAAAGGACCCGGCGTAACTGCTCGGGTCCTTTTTGGAATTTATCCTTTATATTCGTTATTCGTTAATCCCATTACGCCTAAATCCGAAACAGCTTGTCCACTGTCCATAGCATTACCGGATCTCAGACGGACTTTTCCCCGTATACTGCTTGAATTGGCGGCTGAAAAAAAAGATGTCACGATACCCCAGAGCCTCTGCCACCTCGGTCACATTCATTCCGGCATGTAGTAATAGATGCTGTGCACGCTCAATCCGCATGCTGATAATATGAGATTGCGCGGACACACCCAGCAGCTCCTTGAATTTAATCGAAAAATAACGCGGTGACAGCCCCGCCCGTGCAGCCAAATCCTCGACGCGATGAGGAAGTCCCGGATGCTGACGCACATAGTTGGCCGTTTCCCGAATGACCTCGGTGAGCTGGTTACTGGCCTGTTGCTCCTGAGGCTCCTTGCGGTCCGCACGCAGCAGATGAATCATCAGTTGTTTCAGGATTAGCTTGCCTTCCTCGTCAGCTCCGTAAGCACGCTCCAGACGTAGTCGAACGTATCTGGCAAGCATATGCTCTACCTCGAACGTTTCCTCCAGCATACGGTAGCTTGCAGGGATAAGCTTTGGCTGTTCGATAAGATCAAAATGAATATAGGTAAGTATGAGCGGCTTTTGCGGGTTATGTGTGGCACGGGTATCATCCCCCGGCTTGAACAGGAAGCAACTCCCCTTGCTTACCGGATACGACGTCCCGTTTAAGATCACTGTTCCTTCTCCGCTCCATACATAAAATAAATCATAGTTTGGCATCGGCTTCTCGCGTACCTGCCACTTCCAGCCCGGCTCGCACACAATTTTGGCGAAAGCCGACAACAGGATAAACGATGACGCAGATGTATCCAGCAAAATCTGCACCTCCTCTTGTTCATCTTTGGTTGTCCTTTATCCCGTTAATTTATAATATAAGCTCAGCGCCGTCATTAAGCAAAAAAATGCGCTTTTATGTTCCAGATGCTTTTGCGTGACGCTTACCGTGTGTAATGCTATAATATGTAATCAAAATGACTTGGAAGGATGAAACGGGAATGAATCCACTGGCAGCGCAGTTAAACCAAAACATTCAGACAGGCAACGAGCATGTATATCAAATGCTTTCTCTTTTAGGGAAAGAAATTTATTTCCCAAAAGAAGGGATTTTGAGTCAATCCGCAGAAGCAGGGAAGCTTGCTAAAAAGTACAACGCCACGATTGGCATTGCTACTGAAGGCAATGGTCCTATGCATTTGGAGGTCATTCAGGAGAAGTTGTCCGCTTACAATCCCAAGGATTTATACCCTTACGCTCCCCCTGCGGGCAAACCTGAACTTCGTAGTGTATGGCGTGACAAAATGCTGAAGGAAAACCCTTCATTGGCTGGGAAAAATTACGGCCTTCCCGTAGTTACGAACGCGCTGACCCACGGTTTGAGCATCGTTGCCGACCTGTTCACGGATGAAGGGGACGCTGTCATTTATCCAGACAAAAACTGGGAAAACTATGAGCTGACTTTCGGTATTCGCCGTCATGGACGTTTGGTGAATTTCCCGTTGTTCACAGAGGATCAACGTTTTAATAGTGAAGGATTACGCGACGCGCTACTGGCACAGAAAGAATACGGCAAAGCGATCGTTGTGCTGAACTTCCCGAATAACCCAACAGGCTACACACCGGGAGTGGAAGAGGGTAAAGCAATTGTTGCTGCCATCCAGGAAGCCGCGGAAGCGGGCATCAATGTCGTAGTTGTGACGGATGACGCTTATTTTGGTCTGTTCTTCGAGGACTCCCTGCATGAATCACTATTCGGTCAGTTAGCTGGACTTCATCCGAGAATTCTACCAGTCAAAATTGACGGAGCTACCAAGGAAGAATTCGTTTGGGGCTTCCGTGTCGGATTTATTACCTTTGCTTCGGAACATCAGGATGTACTGAGCGCACTGGAACAAAAAACATTAGGGATTATTCGGGCAACGATTTCGAGCGGTCCTCACCCATCTCAAACCTTCGTCCTGGATGCCCTCAAGTCAACGGACTTTGAACAACAGAAGAAAGAAAAGTTCCAGATTATGAAGGGGCGGGCTAATAAAGTCAAAGCGTTGCTCGATAGTGGAAAATACGGAGATGTATGGAGCTACTATCCTTTCAATTCGGGTTATTTTATGTGCCTCAAGCTGAACGGCTTGTCCGCTGAACGACTGCGCACACATTTGCTGGAACAATATGGGGTAGGGACGATTGCGCTGGGTGAATATGATCTCCGAATCGCATTCTCATGTATCGAGGAAGAGTATCTGGAAGACCTGTATGACATTGTTTACCGTGGCGCACAAGATTTGTTGAACGCCTAATATGTAACAGATTAAATATAGCATCATTAGCGGTATGCCGGATGTTGCGGCATACCGCTTTTTAATGGGCTGAACCATTGTAAGTCACACTTCGCAACAAACTATCCTTCAGCAGCGAGCAAAGATTTCTGTGCGAGTGGCAGCAGGATGACTACCTCGGTTCCGACTCCGGGCTCACTCTCATAGTGTATACTTCCGTTCATAGCTTCAATGATTCGAAAGGAGACGACCGTTCCCAGTCCCGTTCCTACCTCTTTGGTTGAAAAAAACAAAGTCCCCACTCGCTCCAGATGCTCCTGACTCATGCCTTTTCCGGTATCCCTAATATGCAGACATGCCTTCTCTTCCTGAATCGCCAGCTTTATGTATACCCTGCCCCCATCATCCGCAGCTTCGATCGCATTTTTCGTCACATGTATTAACGCCTGTAACAGCTGATTACGATCCATATGTACGTATATTTCATTCCTTAGCTCAGTATACAGTCTTACTCCTTGCTTGGTCGCCATCGGTTTCAAAAGCAAAACAATCTGTTGAACCATGCCAGACAGATCCATCAGCTCTGTGTTCCCAATCTGCGGTCTGGATAAGTTCAGATAGTCGCTAATAATTCTTTCAGCCCGATCGACCTCTGCTAGTGCCAAAGCAATATATCTGCGATTTTTCCCTTCTAGCCCTGACTGAACCATTTGCAGGAACCCTTTAACCACGGTCAACGGATTCCTTACTTCATGAGCCATAGAGGCAGCCAGTTCACCTAACGTATTCAGATGCTCAGCATATTTAATCTTTCTTCTCATTTCTTCCCGTTCCAAACTAAACTCCATCCAGAAAGAGGAGGCTCCAATGCTTAGGAATTGAATCACACCGAACCAGAGTATTGCCCGGATCAGCTCGACCTCATCCTTATCCAGCCTGCCATTGGCCCAGGAATGTATTAACAAAAATATAAGCATGGCAATATTGGTCCATATACTCATTAGCATATTCATGCCCACCCGAAGCAACATACTATTGAGCTGCATAAACTTTTTTCTTACCAAGAGAGGGCCCAAATAACACAACATCATGCTGGGAAAGCTCACCACCATAGACTCAGGATCTATATACATACGAGCCATCACTATCAGCGTTATATTCAGAAGCCCTGCCTTAGGACCAAAATATAAAACAGAGAGGATCAAAGGAACATATCGGAGATCCCAATATAATCCATACCAAATGTACGAAAACATAAGGCAAAGCACAGAAGACACACCCAACACCCCTCCCATAAGCAACGGGGTATGTTTCCTATGCCGATGATCTGACAAAGCGCTATATACTAATAACGGTACAAACACAAGAAATATGTTCACGAGCAGCTTATCTACCAGCATCTCGTCTTTCCCACTTTCCAAGTGATAATGACTACGTACTTCTTCTATTCTCGATAATACGTGCCTTTTCCTCTATCCTCCCCTACATCTGATGAAAAATATAAGGCGATTCGGCAACACACCTGAGCATTGGCCCACGCAATCTGAAAATCCACTTCATAAGATACGATGTATCCTTTATCACAATGACCGAGAGGAGAATGAGCATGGGAGCAGAAGAAACAAGAGGCGGTTACGGTGGTTACGGCGCATTTACAAGCACAGGAACAATTCTGGTACTGTTCATTTTATTAGTTATCATCAGCAAAACGATCTTCATATAAGCAGACGATTATCTGCACCCACAGCTACGATAGCAGTGAGCATACAAAAAAAGGCTAATTCGCAGACAGCTCTTGCTGCTTGCGAATTAGCCTTTACTTTATTCACATAGATACACATTACACTTCTTCTTCATCCTGACCGTCCAAACGCCATTTTTTGGCTTGAGCGCCTCGTAACAGGAACACTACTGCAACTCCCCCAAGCAGCGTGAGCAGTGTAGACAGTAGATCTTCCTTTCCTTTTGCCAGAAAAGGAAGCCACAGAACCACAGCAGCCGGCAACGTCAACCGAACAACAAAGTCGAGAAAAGACGCACGACGACTATGCGCAGGAATCGGATATAACTGAAGCCATAACGAATCCTTGTGATACTGCCTTAGTGAAGTGACCTGTACACCAATGAGGAATATGAAAAATAAATATACTGCAATCCCAATCCAGCTAGCATGGGTGATATATATAATTAACAACCCCAGAATTCCAAGCCGAATGACAATACCTGCTGGCTCTGTACGCAGGAACGTCTTAAACAGCAGGTAACGATACGCTCCCCTTCTGTTCCAAGGTATGTTACCTCCCAACCAGGACAGCCAACGACGTGGCGTCACTCTCTGCGTAAGGGCGGGCACATCGACAAACCAGCCCAAAGTGCGCATCACCCGAGCAGCCTGCATACCCTCTGTACGAATCAGCTTTTCCCAAGCCACTAGCAGCTTGACCGGAAAGCGCAGAACAAGCACGTACACCACACCGACCAATATGATAAATGGCACGCTGTGTAGTGGAGGCTGCCATAGCCATGCGGCTACCATCAGCACAGCCAACACCCACCGAAGCAGACGATAGCCTACACTCCCGCCAATCGATACCATGCGAAGCTCTTGCCAGCCGCCGTAGCTGAATAGCAGCTTTAACAGCACGAACAGTAGCAGGGTCAGTAGCAGCGGCTTAGGCGCGGTATCACTGCGAATATACAGCGGCCACACGATAATAGACAGCAATAGCAAACCGAATATTTTATACACCACACCCCGAATCCGGCTGGCCTTAAAATAATCGTGCATCGCGTGCTCCTGTGGACGGAGGAAAACAATATCCGCCGCGTTTAAATACGTACGAAAGCTCGCATGAGCAATCGGAATAGCCACAATAAGCATGATCCAGCGGATGGGCAAATCCGGTGGAGTATGCATCAGCAGCGACGTGTACCATGCGGCAAAGGCAATCAGTGCAAAGCCGAAGACCACCGCCAGACCGCTCTGAATGACATAGCCCAGATAGGGCAGCACCTGTCCCCAGAACGCTACACGTCTTTCTTTATGCAAACGTTGCAAATCCATGCTCATTCCCTGCCCTGTACCAGCTCATAAAATGCATCTTCCAGCGGCATGCCCGGCTTACCCGCCTGTGCTGTCACTTCGTCCAGCGTACCCTGTGCAATGATGGCACCCTGATGAAGTACAATGAAACGATCGCAATAATTTTCAATCGTGGACAAAATATGAGAACTGAGCAGAATGGACGAACCCGAACGCTTCATCTCTAACATAAAGTCAAGCAGGGAACGAATACCAAGCGGGTCCAAACCCAAAAAAGGCTCATCTATGACATACAACGGCGGTCCCGCTAAAAATGCGCACATAATCATCACTTTCTGGCGCATCCCTTTAGACAGATGCATCGACATACTTCCACTTTTATCCCGCATACGGAACAAGTCCAGCATTTGATCACTGCGTGTGCGGAAATCTGCTTCGCTAACTCCGTACGCTCTGGCCGTGAATTCCATATGCTCCATCACCGTCATTTCAGGATACAGCTCTGGAGATTCAGGTACAAAAGCAATGGCTCCCTGATACTCCTCGGGATTTTCATCCTGCTTATGACCCTGCACACGAATTTCTCCGGCCTGCGGTGTCATCAGGCCCAAAATATGCTTCATGGTCGTACTTTTCCCGGCCCCGTTCAGACCGATCAATCCTACCATTTCGCCCGGTTTCACATCCAGCGAAATCTGATGCAGCACCGGGCGCTTGGCGCTATATCCGCCGGTCAGTCCGTTAATTTGCAACACAGGCTGTTGTTCCATGGCTCCCCCTCTTCTCCCTTACTCGTTCGGTTTTGATCCTTTTTCCTTCAGCCATCTTGGTGCACCCTTGTTTTTGCGATCACGCTCACGCTGTGCTTTTCCTGCTTTGGACAAGGCTGCTCCTTTGCTCTTGCCTGGAGCTGAACCGTTCGCGGAATTCCTGCCAGGACGTCCGTTTTCGGTACGAACAGGTGCCTTACGGTTTTCCGTCTGTGCTCCGTCAGATATGGATCTGGCCTCGGATGGTCTTACAGATGCACGCTTAGCATCCGCCGGACGCGGCACAACTACTCGACCTCCATGCAACGCACGCTCTGCGATGTCAATGCCCAGTTCACGGGAGAACTTACGCATGATGAACGTTTCACGGTCGGTAACAACCGACGCCACCAATCCTTTGCGTCCCATCCGTCCTGTCCGTCCTGCACGGTGAACATAAGCTTGACTATCCGTAGCCGGGTCAAAATGAATGACCATTTCAAGGCCCTCAATATCCAGACCACGGGCTGCCACATCCGAAGCGACCAGCACTTTGAGCTTGTCCTCGCGGAATCGGGCCAACACGTTGCTACGCGTGACTTTATCCGCATCTCCATACAAGGATGCCGTAGTCAGCCCCATATGCTTGAGCTTGGCTTCAATCTCCCCGATGGCATTGGTTGTATTCACGAACACCAGCGCTTTTCTTGGATTAAAATGACGCACCAGACGGCGCAGCATATCCACTTTATCCCGTTCTTCAGATACAAAGTAATAGTGTTCCAGTCCACTGGCCGTCTTCTGGTCGGGATCAATCCCAATTTCTACATATTCACGCATCTCTCGTTTCGCCAGCGACTGAATCTCATCGTTCAGCGTTGCGGACAGGAATACCAATTGACGATCACGTTGGGCGGTGCCCAATATGTTTGTTACATCGCCTGCTCCGCCGAGCTGGAACATCTGATCCACCTCATCAATAACAATGGCTGTAATATTGTGCATTTTCAACTTTTTCGAAGCGATGAGTTCCCGTACACGTCCTGGTGTGCCCACGACAAGCTGTGGATGATCCTTGAGCTTTTCGATTTGACGTTTGATAGCCGCCCCACCAATCAGACCGAGTACACGGATTCCGCGATGCTCTCCGTAGCGCTGACCCTCACGTACAATTTGCATGGCCAGTTCCTGGCTTGGAGCTAGTATCAGCTTTTGCGTAGCCTTTTTCTGTGGATCAATCGCTTGCAACAGCGGCAACAAATAAGCCAGTGTCTTGCCTGTGCCAGTTTGTGAACGCGCCAAAACATGCTTTCCCTTCATTATTTCCGGTATAGCCTCTGCCTGAACTGGCGAAGGCTGTGTAATTTCATGCTCAGTCAGTTTGTCCAACAGATCTTGTTCAACGCCGAGCGATTCAAAATTCAATGTCATGAAAAGGTCCAACCCCTATACGTAAATTCGTTACTCTCCATTATATGCGAAAATAGCCCTGTTACCAAATCACAAAAATAAAAGATGTCCCTCACCATAGCTAATGGCTTACGGGACATCTTTTATTTCTTATTCATCACGCCATGACCCAGCCTATCGGTTAGTCTGGGAGCTAACTGATACAGCTTGAGAAAAGGA
Source organism: Paenibacillus sp. FSL P2-0322 (assembly GCF_037975315.1). Lineage (NCBI taxonomy): Bacteria > Bacillati > Bacillota > Bacilli > Caryophanales > Paenibacillaceae > Paenibacillus > Paenibacillus sp. FSL P2-0322. The sequence goes on from NZ_CP150243.1 coordinate 4,844,776, forward strand.
GATACCCACCGTGGCAGATTAACCTCCTCTTTGCCAAGCTCCATCGCTCTTACGATATGCCGTGCTACCTTATCAGGTTGTAGCATAAACCAGCTTACATTTCGAACATATCCTCCTGAAGGATCTGCCAGCTCAAAAAACGGTGTGTCGATCGGCCCCGGGTTAATCGTCGTTACAGTCACTCCACTCCCGCGCAGCTCTTGCCTGAGCGCATTGCTGAAACCCAGCAATGCATGCTTCGTCGCCGTGTAAGAAGACGATTTGGCTGTCCCGATTTTCCCAGCCATTGATGCTACATTGACAATCTGTCCATGGCCCCGCTCTGTCATTTGCGGCAGAAACGCCTTGATGCAGCGAACAACACCCATGTAGTTCACGTCCATCATTTGTTCAAACTCCGTCAGGTCGGTTTCATTAAAATACTCAAACTTTCCGTAGCCCGCATTGTTAAGCAATATATCGACCCGTCCGTACTGTTCCAATACTCGTGCAGCAACAGCCTCTACCTGCTCCTGGCGGGTGACGTCCAGTTGGATAAGCTCATGCCTACCGCTGATTCCCGCAGATACTTGCTTCAGTCGCTCCTGCGAGCGTGCTGTTAAAATAGGAATCGCGCCCTTTTCGCTTAACAACTGAGCGCAAAGGGCTCCAATTCCACTAGATGCACCTGTAATCACAACTATCTTGTCCTGTAGTATACTCACGGTCATCCCTCCACATTAAGGAAACTTGCTCCTTTAATATTAAGAGATCATCACCTGAATATCCAGCTCGCCGATTCCTTCCACCGTGAGCGGAATATAAAGGGCACGCTGAGGCACAAAAGTGGTCAAGTTTTCTGATTTCATGACCTGCGGAGGCGTAATATCCACGACAATTCCCTGATTGGACAAAATCGTACTGGCATTACCACTAATCATATTGCCCAATTCTGAAATTGCGCTTTTTCCCATCTCATCAATTTCAGTCAACACAAATCCGCCCATCATCGCTGATACCATACGTAGCGCCACCTGTTCATTCAGGCCGAACACAATATTTCCGCTAAGCTGTCCGGTCATCCCGATCATAATCCAGATGTGGTCGTCCACCAGCTCGACATTTTTCACACCAAGATTTCCGGGTGAAGGAGATACTTGGATCAATTGTTCAATGACCCGTCGCGCCGACTCCAAAAAAGGATTTATCACTTCTGCCTTCACGATCAAAGCGCCCCTTTACGATGGGCTTTTAGACATACAACAAAAGTCCCATTTAAATTAGAATTTTTTAATTAAATATTACTGTAAAACGCATCGATCCTCAACAAAATGCTCTCTCTATCACTTATCGACAGCTGCCCGGTAATTTTTTATAGCTAAACCACAAAAAATGTGAATAATGTCCTATATCTTTGCTTCTTACCGATTTTAGACTGATTATTTTTGAAGGATATCAGGACTTTAGTCTTTATTTCCCAATATACCACACTTTAAGGTGCTCTGCTTCGATTCATTGCCCTTCCTGCTCGAATAACCTATAATTTAATGAAATAAAGCATAACGACGGTTTTACATATGAACCTATGGATTGGCTAAAAATATTCATTCTATACAGCTGCGACAAGATTAAGAAAAGAGAGGAGGAACTTCATGAACATCAGTCAACTTGAAACACTTATCATGATTTCCAAAACAATGAGCTTCCGCAAAGCCGGAGAACTTCTCAATTTGACGCAGCCGGCGGTGTCCGCCCAAATTAAAAGTCTAGAGGATGAGTTCAAAACCATTCTGATTGACCGCAACCAGCCCGTCACCCTGACCGACCGGGGAGCTGTTTTTTTGGAACACGCCGAGCGCATATTGGAGGTTGTTGAGGAATTAAGACAAAAATTGTACGATCTAAACGAAACACCGCAGGGTCACATTGCGCTGGGTACCACAACATCCATCGCTATTCAAATTTTACCGCGCGTGCTTTCCTACTTTCAGGATCAGTTCCCTCTCATCAAAACCTCCATTCAATCCATGGCTTCCTCAATGATTTATCAGCAGGTGGAGAACGGACTTATTGATGTTGGCATCGGCTATCTGATCGAACGTAATCCCAATTTAAGCACTTCGGTTCTGTATTACGATTCCTTCGAGCTAGTCGTGTCTCCTACTCATCCGCTGGCCTCACAACCACATGCTACCATTGAAGCCCTTCGGGAAATTCCGCTTATTCTGCTCTCTCCCGATACGGTGGGACGAAAATTCGTGGACGATGTATTTAAAAAGCACCAAATCGTACCTCATGTCGTGATCGAGTTGTCCAGCAGTGAGGAAGTCAAACGGATGGTCGAAATTAATCTCGGTGCTGCCATTATTTCCAGACTGTCGGTCACTTCGGAACTGCGTGCAGGCACATTAAAAATGATCCATATTCCCGAGCTGGAAGTTAGTCATCCGGTAGGAGTGATTTATAAATCCGGCCGATATCTAAACTCAGCCATGCAGCAATTTTTAAGTGATCTGAAGGGGATGCCGGAGACGAATTTTACCAGTTCTGAATAACGTAATTCGCTATGAACAACATACGCAATATAAACTTGGTTACGAAAGGAAGACAGGCTATGAAATTTGATCTGCACACCCATCATTTCCGCTGCGGTCATGCAGACGGCAACATTCGGGATTATATTGAAGCAGGTATTCAATCTGGCTTACAAGCTATTGGCATTTCGGATCATTCCCCCTTTCTATGTAGCGAACAGGATCAGGCTTTTCCTAAAATTTATATGGCTAAGTCACAGCTTGCTGAATACGTAGAAGAGGTACAACAGCTCAAAAAGGAATACGAAGGCCGTATTGACGTGCTGCTCGGATTGGAAACGGATTATTTTCCTGATTTCGCAGAATTATATCGTTCCACTCTGGCTCCTTATCCATTTGATTACCTCATTGGGTCGATTCACAATGTCGAAGGGGACAGCATTTTTAACCGTAACCGTTGGAACAAATTAAGCGACGCTCGTAAAATCGAGGTCAAACAAGCCTACTATGCGCTCATTCAGGAATCTGCGCGAAGCGGCATGTTTCAGATTTTAGGTCATATTGACGCAATGAAGGGGAACTTCCCTGCCTTTTCAGACATTCCTGCCGATACAGCCATTGATGAAACCTTGCGGGTAATTGCGGAATCCAATGTGGCGATTGAAATTAACACTTCGGGTAAAACCAAGCTGAGTGGCGGATGGTACCCGTCTGCTTCTATTTTAGAAAGAGCGCACCATTTTGGTGTGGAGGTCACTTTTGGTTCGGATGCCCATAAGCCTTCGCGGGTAGGCGATGATTGGGAAGAAGTAAAGGCAATGCTGAAGGATATCGGCTTCCGGGAATGGGTCTATTTTAAAGAAAAACGTAAAATTCCTGTGGCGCTTTAAAATTTAAGGTGGGAATTGCCGCTCCGCAAATCATTTGATCTTACGAACGCTGCTGCAATGGGATTGTTGGGGATTGTAATTTATAAGGTGATAATCCCATTGCAAAGGCGAATGCTTAGCAAGATTATGACATCTATGTGTGAGGAGAATTACATATGCACTTGGAAGATCCTATGGACAAGATCAAAAAGCTAAAGCATGACATCACGCGGTTTATGCTAATCTATAAATTTGCGCTCGACGAAATGGAAACCAAGATTGAAATATTAAAGCAGGAATTTCAAGCATTGCACGATTACAGCCCTATTGAGCATACCAAATCACGCCTTAAATCTCCTGAGAGCATCATGAACAAAATGCTTCGTAAAAATAGCGAGTTATCCCTGGATGCTGTCAAAAATCATATTAAGGATATCGCCGGCTTACGTATTACTTGCTCTTTTATTTCTGACATTTATGATGTCAGTAACATGCTTCAGAGACAGAGTGACTTGAAGGTGCTGGAAATTAAGGATTACATCAAGAACCCCAAGCCGAACGGTTACCAGAGCCTGCATTTGCTGGTTCAAGTTCCTGTATTCATGTCGGATTGTGAAGAGCTAGTCTGCGTAGAGGTGCAAATTCGAACCATTGCGATGGATTTCTGGGCCAGCCTGGAGCATAAAATCTTTTATAAGTACAACCAGTCTGTGCCCGAAAGTCTGACACGTGAATTAAAGAACGCAGCAGATTCCGCTAATGCGCTAGATCTCCAAATGGAGCGTCTACATCGTGAGATCAAGGAAATTAAAGACGCTAGAGGTGAAGAGGACTCCATAGAGGAGCTTCGGAAGATTATGATTAATAATCAGCAAATTACGGTGCCAGCCAATTTCTTGAAGCTTCTAGGAGAGTAAGATTAGGCGGTGCTCCACCGCTATGCGAATGATTTGATCTTATGATCAACGGATTGCATGCTTGTTCAAAAATGAAAGAATAGAATCATTGATTAAGATCGGCTTCTCTCTAAGCATGTGCGGTCGATGACTACAACCCAGAGCAATTAGATAACGTGAGTCTTGGACCCATGAGCATAATTCCAGAAGCTGCTCTTCGGTGGCAAAATCATCATGTTCACCCGCGATAAATAATGCAGGGCACGTAATGCTGCTTAGCTCGTTACGTGTCAATTGCGGATATTGGCGCCAATCCTGTGCGCTCTGTCGCATAAACTCTTGCCAATTCCCCTGATGTGCCTCCTCATGCCGTTCCATCATTTGATGGATCATTTCATAACGTTCGTTTTTGATGAGCCACTCCGGTTCAAATTCATCTGCCCCCACAGGACATGCGACTCCACTACAGCCTATGATCCTCCTCTTTTTACTTAATTGTTAGATGAACTATGTAAATAAACTAAGTATATGATAGATTGCAAAATGGTTCGGCACTAAGAGCACTTCATCAAAGTATGTTAAGCTCTTTTCATTCGCTCTGTATCCTTTACAGTCATTATTTCGTCTACCTTAATATCTGAGGATTTTGCAAAAAAAACAATAAGCGACTGGAATCGAATTTTGCAAAATCCTGATCTATGAAAACCATTCCGAAGGAGTGATAAAGTATGAGAAAGGTACTTGTATTGGGAGGAACGCGCTTTTTTGGCAAGAGACTGGTGGAACGTCTGCTGGAGAGTTCCGAGAACTCGGTTACCATCCTCACACGAGGCCAAACAAACGATTCGTTTGGTGACCGCGTTCAGCGGATCTGTGCAGACCGTACCGACCGGCAAGCGCTCGCTGAAGCGGTAGGTGAGCAAGTGTGGGATGTTGTTTATGATAATATTTGCTTTTCTCCAGATGAAGCCAGCGAAGCCTGCCGCATTTTTGATGCTAAAGCCAAGAGGTATATTGTGACCTCCAGCCTATCCGTCTATGATTCGAGCCCGGAAGTGCTGACAGAGAGCATCTTTGATCCTCAAACTTACCCGGTTCGCAAGGGCGGGAAAGACGATTTTACATATCAGGAGGCTAAACGGCAGGCAGAAGCAGTTTTTATGCAACAAGCTACATTCCCTGTAGTCGCTGTTCGTTTTCCGATTGTATTGGGAACAGATGATTATACGAAAAGGCTTCATTTTCATATCGAACATGTTCGTGAAGGAACAGAAATCGGAATACCTAATTCCACAGCACAAATCTCATTTATTCGTTCCGATGAAGCCGCAGATTTTCTGCTTTGGCTCGGTCACACTCCTTTAACAGGGCCTGTAAATGCTTGCTCCGACGGTACAGTGAGGATTGGGGAGATCATTTCGATCATTGAGCAGACAACGGGAAAACAAGCTGTGGTGAAAGAAAAAACAGCAGACGAGCACATGTCTCCATTCGGTATTACACAATCGTGGTACATGGATACGTCCAAAGCTCAGTCAGAGGGGTACTCATTTCTCTCCCTAAATGAATGGCTTCCAGAGCTGATAACCAGCCTGAACCGTTCCTAAAATCATAAAAAAAGAGGACCCGAAGCTTCGGGTCCCAGCAATATATATATTATTCAAAGGGGGTCATGTTTATGTTGTACCCACTCTATGTTAAAGTAACTTTGCAGTTATGTTTCATCTTTGTAACAAAATGAAATGCAAATGAGTCCAGCCAAGGCAAGAATTCCACTCACTGCCACAGAAATAGAGAATGCTCTGATATAATCTGACAGATTAGCTTCTGAAAGTGTGTGATTGAGCGAGGAAGAGAACAAGATACCGATCAAAGCGACACCCAACGAATTAGCCAAGTACATAAAGGTCGTAAACAAGCCTGAACCCGTTCCTGCCTCTTCAGCCGATACAGCCCCAAGGACAACATGGGCCAGTGGCGTTGTGGCCATCCCGAGACCCAGACCATATACACCTAGTATCGTGATATTTTGAATATGACATAAATGGATTGCATCTAGATGTAACGATCCAATGAGCAGAAAGCTACAAATCCCCATGATTAGCATACCTGATTTCAACACCTTGCTCCCCCACTTCTTTACTAGCCTGGACGACCATAATGAGGTGAGGAAAAAGCCAACACCAAGCGGCAAAAAGACCATGCTTGTGGATCGAACACTGTATTTCAAACCGGATTGTACATAATAATTTAAAATAAAGAAGAACGAAAACATACTAAGATAGATGACAATTACCGTCAATATCCCTGCGCCGAATGAACTCTTTCTAAATATAGATAGACGAATAAAAGGCGAGCCTTCCCTCTTTTCTTTTCCCATTTGCGTAACTATAAAAGCAACCAAAACCAGAATGGACAACAGCAGACACCCCCATGTCCATAAAGCCCAGCCCTGCTTTTGCCCGGTTGTCAACGGATAGACAAACAGCATTAAACCAAGAAGCAACAGAAAAGCCCCACCCCAATCCATATTCGGCACGGATCTGCCATAGGATTCCGTAATAATAGGACAAAAGAGTAACACTAACAGCCCAAAGGGGACATTAAAAAAGAAAATGATGCGCCAGCCCAGGCCGAAAAGGTTCCAGTCTACCAAAAATCCACCCAGAATTAAACCAAGTGTAAATCCAACCCCAATGATAGCTCCGTAAATTGCAAATACCAGTCCCTTCTCTTTGGGAAGAAAGCTGCTTTGCATGATAGATAGAATCTGGGGTTGAATCATGGCAGCTGATATCCCTTGAAGCACACGAATCATAATGATTAACGTAGGCTGCGATACGATCCCCCCTAACAGAGCCATCAATGTAAACCCCAACACCCCGATACATAACATGCGTCTTCTACCATACATATCTCCAAGTTTGCCGCCCAATATCAAGGCCACAGCCAATCCCAGAGAATATCCCGTAAATATGAGCTGTGCCTCTGAAAAACTGGCATGCAGGTCCGCCTGCATCATCGGAAGGGCAACCTGCATCATATAGTTGTTCAGTGAAATTAATAAAGTAGGAAGTAAAATAAGAGCTAATGCGTACCAGCGACGCGAATCTACCTGCTGTACTGCTTGAGGATTAGTCATGGCTATGGCAAAACGATCTTTCATTGTAGTTCCTCCAACCTATAATGGGCATCTTTAATCTTTTCATTTCTCATCTCAACTGATAACCATTATCATCTATAATGCAAGGAGGTCTCTACCTGCAAAGGTATTTTCTATCCCTATAGAAGGAGCACCAATAAAAAAACCTCCAAACATGATGGACATGCTTGAAGGATTGTTTCATTAAAATTTATTCGTAAATGTATCTGGATTACGTATTTTTTTGATATATTCGCTAGGATTACAACCATAATACTTTCGAAAGGTTGTCGTAAAATTACTGGCGTTGCTGTACCCGATTGAAAATGCCGTCTCTCCAATGTTTAATTGTTCAACTTCCAAGTACCAGAGAGCTTTTTCCATTCTTTGCTTACGCACCATTTCAAAAATAGTCATTCCGAATAAATGGGGGAATCCTTTCTTTAGCTTGAATTCATTAAGCCCAACCTTTCGGGCCAACGCTTGAATGGACAGGGGATGCTCAAAATGAAGAATGACGAATTCACGAGCCTTATGGAGCTTTGATATATCTTCACGACTTATAAAATGGCTTGTCCCCCTTGTTACATGTCCATCCATCTCCCCAAATAATGCTATAAACTCCATTGCCTTACTTTCCATGTATAACCGTTTCATCGTCCCATTGTAGTTACAATGTATCATGTCATAAACACACTTGTGCATGGCGGGCGTATCCGCGTAGGCGTCAATATTCCCTTTGTAACGTTGTAACCATGTTTCTATGCTATGCTTTTCTGCAATATCTCCGGCGTAAGAAAATAGCTCTTGTGGAGAACACCTTATTTCCACTATTTGTTGGTGAACGCCTGCCTTCTTTTCCTCATAAACCAGTTCATCCTCTAAATATAAAACATTCCCGGTCAACCGATTGGTATGACTTTCTTTGCCGTTCCATTCACAGTATATTTCACCGTTTAAGCAATAGCTGAGTTCAAAGAGCGGACAAGCCTCCTGAATATGAAGCTTCATATTCTGTTCAAAGGTGAGATCCGTGACCACGATTTCCATACCTGGACGAATCCGTGTGCGAGTCATACTTCCCTTACCTATATGCGAGGGAATCGTGAGTTGTTGCTCCGATTTTTTATGATGAATATGACCATCCACAAGCTCAGTGAATTGGTCAAATAAATGATGAATGTCTGCACTCCATATATTCAAAGCCAATGCCAGCCCTTCTTTCCTGTTCAGTTCTAACTATAGGATAACAAAAAAAGAGGACCCGAATCATCGGGTCCCAGCAACATATATTATTCAAAAGGGGGTCATGTCTGTATTGTACCCGTCCTGTGTTAGAGTTGTTTTGCAGTTATATTTCATCTTTGTAACAAAATATTCCACTGCCATTTCTACGCATAATCCCCTTGGGTCATCGAAAATACCAATACACTCGGTACCTCGCCTGAGGGATCATAAGCACCAATTGTACGCAGCAGGCGCATCTTATTTTTAATAAGCACGCGCATGGAAGCCTGATTATCCTCTTGGCAACGACTTTCGATCCGCTTGAGCTTCAAAGATCCGAAACCAAAATTCAGCATTTCTCCTACCATTTCTGTAGCCAGCCCCTGTCCCCAAAAAGGACGATCCAGAATATAGCCCAGTTGTGCCTCACCCGTTCTTTCATTCCATTGCTGAAAAGAGACGATACCGAGCAACGGTGAGGAGGTAAGCTCATTGGATTCACTAAGTAAATTGCTTTCTCCTGTATTTCTCTGATGCCATTCCACCGCAAAATGCAGGGAATCTAGTGAATCAGCAGATATTTTAATTTGCGCAACCAGACGCCGCATTCGTGTATAGACTGGCTTGCGAATTCGATTCACATATTGGATCACCAATGGATCGGATAGGATCCGTTCCAGCGCGGGATAATCCTCCGCTCTTAACTGGCGCAATCGGACTCGACGGGCGTAAAGCTCCGGTAGCCCAAGACGAAGCATTTCTCTGGTCAGCACAATGTTCCCTCCTGCGGATGGATTGGCTTTTAGAAATGAATGTTTCCATACTTAATCCAGGTCCTGAATCCCCCGATAAATTCCTGTGCGCAGCTCTCGAATATAATACGGCAAAGAAGGTACAGCAGCTTCCTCCGCTTGTTTTACCGCCAGTTCTATATCATAAGGTACACGTACAAAATGAATGGAGAAGGACGTAGGCTGCTCCTCTCCCATCTCCCCCTCTAAAATGCAGTAGGAAGCCTGCGTAACATCCAACGGATTCCCGACACTACCGACGTTAAAAAGTGTTTTTCCCTGAAAATGCTGGATAAAAGCATTGTGCACATCACCATATCCCACGACATCCGGAGCAAAAACAACTTTTCCATTTTCTTCTGCTAACGGATCGAACATGGCAAGCCGTTTTTCCGGCTCATCCCATGGCTGCACACGGTGATATACACTTTGCGGCGAGGCATGCACCAGACGGATACGGCGTCCGCTCATTCTGAAATCATAATGAAACGGTAACTGTGCCAAATACTGCACTCGTTCTGCCCCCAAGCGTTCGGCTTGCCAGCTAAAATTGAGATCATCCGTAATACTAACCAGCTCATCCCAATTCCCCCGCACGACCACTTCACAACGTTGACGGACAGCATCCAGAACCTCGCACGGGCTAGGCCCTTTGCCGATCAGATCCCCCAAACAAAACACACGGCTAATGCCTCGGGAAGCAATATCCTCCAGCACCGCCTCACAGGCAGGCCAATTGCCATGAATATCTGAAATGACAGCAATACGATCCATCTGAACCTCACTCCTTTGTCCGAAACGACTACATCTCTACACTACATTCGAGCCCTCTTTATGTAGTTCCAACATATATGATAAAGATGAAAAAAAGATCATGGCCTATTGGCCGGATTTTAACGTAATGACACTAAGCTCCGGTCTGCACAGCACGCGAATCGGCAGATGTGTCATGCCAATGCCTCGGCTGACATACAGCGGCATTCTCTCCGTTCCCACATGAAATAATCCCTGGATGTACTTGCGTCCACCCGGAGGCGGCATCGGCGCTCCAATGACCGGCAAGCGTACCTGTCCTCCATGCGTATGCCCTGACAGTTGAAGATCAAAGGACATTTGCGCCGCCACATCTGCATAGTCCGGCTCATGCATCAGCAGGAGCTTGCACATCTCATCAGGTAGTCCGTGAATGGCACGCTGCGGATTGGGCTTGCCCATGATGTTATCCTCTAAACCGACCAAGGCTACACGCTGTCCCGCAAGCTCTACAATCGCATGCTCGTTTCTCAGCAACGTAAACCCGGTTTTCGGATACAATTCCTGTACTCCGGCTGGTAAGCCTCTATAATCATGATTGCCCAGAATAGCAAATTTGCCAAGTGTGGCGTGCATAGAAGCCATAACTGGAACAGCAGCCTTCATGGATACTGCATAGTCATCCACAATATCGCCTGTAAAACAGAGCAAATCTGGTTTCAGACCTGCTATACGGTCCGCAAGCTCGCGTAGATCCTGCTCATCCATGTGAAAACCCAAGTGCACATCACTAAAATGTACGACCCTGATTCCGTCAAAAGCAGACGGAAGACGAGGGAGAAACAAGTTGAAGCGTGTAATTTCCAAATGATTAGGCTCCCATAAGGAAGCATATCCTCCAGCCAGAAGCGCGGTTCCGGCTGTGGCTAAAGCCGCTTTTTTCAAAAAATGGCGGCGCGAAGGATTGGCTGGTTCATTTGAAATGGAACGCCGCGAAGAACCGGGAGGGATAGCGGACCCCTGATGCGGGCCATCCTGACTCTCGCGGCGGGTGTGCGGCGTCTTCTCCATATGCATTCCCCCCTGCAATCTATTCCTTGATCTCACTTTTTAGAAATTCTTACTGTCCAGAAGCTTTAGCGGTAGTTGGACAACCACTGCTCCGCATAGTCTACCAAATCACGTTGCCTCGCGAAAAAACATGAAGCCTCCCCAATGTTCACCCGCGTAAAGGCTGAGGGACAGTCCCGTTCAAAATCAAGTCCCAGCTTCTCAAAGTCATCTGAGGTAATATTAAAATCCTGAAAAGATACCCACGCTTTTGCTCCATCCACCATCATAGGAGCTTGATGCGTGATCACTTCTCGTCCATTATAGGCTGTTCGATATTCCGCCAAATGCAAGGACGTGTTGCTGTCATGTTCGCAGCCCAACAGCAGTACATAGGCATCTGCCTCATACAGCTTTGCCAAGGGCGAATGCTCACCCAGCCCAAAATCAAGCTCATGCGCCTCCAGCAAGTCTGAAGCAGCAGGTCCACGTGCCGCCAGAGAAACATGCGGATGTCCGCTGCGCTTGGTTCCTGGCAGACCACGGAACGTTTCTACAATGACGCCCATCCCTCCGGTCAGCGTCCAGGCCGGATCATAAGCGGGCATTTCCTCGCGTACCAGTTCCCACCATGACTCATCCAGAGGCGGGTTCATCCAAGTCGAGGGATCAGTCAAGTCATGAGACTGTGTCGGCATTACCAGCGTCCCTTCCGGACCAACCGCTTCGGTTAGCGCGGCAAGAATGGCTGAGGCCCCGCCTGGAACAAAGCGTCCAAAGCTGCGCATCGACGAGTGAACAAGCAATGTCATGCCGCTCCGAACTCCCAGATCCTTTAATCCCTTCATTACATCCGACCTAGTGACAGGTCGATTCGTTATCGGTTGCACAGTCACCTGTCCAGCCTCCTTTTCACCAAAAACGATACACAATACCATAATTATACCATAACTGCTATCCCGCGCTCCTTTCTCCATGTTACCCTCCATCATTCCTGAGCGCAAAAAAACAGGCTTTCTCCAGTTTGAGAAAAAGCCTGTTTGTGCATAACCTATTCGCTGTCTAGTGCTATACAGTCAGCCAGCGCTTGAACATATGCTTGGTCGTTTCCTTGTTCATTTCGGCAATAGAAGTTGTCAACGGAATGCCTTTCGGGCAAGAGCGTACGCAGTTTTGCGAGTTCCCGCACCCTTCCAGCCCGTCGTCCGTCATCAACGCCTCCAGCCGCTCTTCCTGATTCATTTCCCCTGTCGGATGGCTGTTGAACAGGCGAACCTGAGATATCGCCGCAGGTCCGATGAACGTCGTCTTCTCGTTGACGTTCGGGCAAGCTTCCAGACAGACACCGCAGGTCATGCACTTGGACAGCTCATACGCCCACTGACGCTTTTTCTCTGCCATTCTAGGACCAGGGCCCAGATCGTAGGTACCGTCAATCGGAATCCACGCTTTGACCTTCTTGAGCGCATTAAACATCCGGCTGCGGTCGATGACCAAATCCCGAACTACCGGGAACGTGCTCATCGGCGCGATCGTAATCGGCTGCTCCAGCTTATCGACGAGCGCCGCACAGGCCTGACGCGGCTTGCCGTTAATCACCATGGAGCATGCTCCGCATACTTCCTCCAGGCAATTCGACTCCCAGCACACCGGAGCCGTCTCTTTACCGTGGCTGTCCACCGGGTTACGCTGAATTTCCATCAGCGCGCTAATCACATTCATCCCCGGACGATAAGCCAATTCGAATTCTTCCGTATAGGAACTGGTTTTAGGATCAGCTTGACGGGTCACAACGAACTTCACTGTTTTATTCGACTTCACTGCTTGCTCCGACATCTAAATACACTCCCTTCCGTTATTTGTTCTTGGAATAATCCCGAATACGCGGCTTGATCAGCGAAACATCCACCGCTTCATACGAGATTTGTGGTCCTTCCGGTGTCCAGTCCGCAATCGTCGTTTTCAGGAAATCCTCATCGTTGCGATCCGGGAAGTCTGGTTTGTAATGGGCCCCGCGGCTTTCGTTGCGCAACAGCGCACCTTTGGTCATCGCTTCGGCCAGCTCCATCATATTCCACAGTTGCCGTGTAAACGCCGCACCCGCATTGTTCCAGCGCGAAGCGTCATTGATGTTAATGTTAGAGTAACGCTCCTTCAGCTCCTTGATCTTGTGGATCGTAGCTTCCAGCTTGTCATTATAACGAACCACAGTCATGTTGTTCGTCATCCACTCGCCCAGCTCTTTATGAAGAACATAAGCATTTTCTTTTCCGTCCATATGCAAAATACGCTCATACTTCTCCGTCTGCTGATGAACTGCCGCATCAAATACGGAAGTAGCTATATCCTGTGCAGATTTTTTCAAGCCTTTGATATATTCCACAGCCTTAGGTCCAGCTACCATCCCGCCGTAAATGGCTGACAGCAACGAGTTCGCACCCAAACGGTTCGCACCATGATATTGGAATTCACACTCACCAGCCGCGAACAAGCCCGGTATATTCGTCATCTGATTGTAATCGACCCACATGCCGCCCATTGAATAATGAACAGCCGGGAATATTTTCATCGGGATTTTGCGCGGATCGTCACCGACGAATTTTTCATAGATTTCAATAATGCCGCCCAGCTTTACATCCAGCTCTTTCGGGTCCTTGTGGGACAGATCGAGGTAGACCATGTTCTCGCCATTAATACCCAGTCCATCATCAACGCATACACTGAATATTTCACGTGTTGCAATATCGCGAGGGACCAGATTTCCGTAAGCCGGATACTTTTCTTCGAGGAAATACCATGGCTTACCGTCCTTATACGTCCAAATACGACCGCCCTCTCCCCGTGCCGACTCGGACATGAGACGCAGCTTGTCATCCCCTGGTATAGCCGTCGGATGAATCTGGATAAACTCACCGTTCGCATAGCGTACGCCTTGCTGATACACCGCACCAGCAGCTGTGCCCGTATTAATGACGGAATTCGTGGTTTTACCGAAAATAATCCCGGGGCCACCAGACGCCAAAATAACTGCATCCGCTGCAAAAGTCTTCACTTCCATCGTACGCAAATCCTGCCCGCAAATCCCTCGACAGATGCCTTCATCATCCAGTACAGCCTGTAAAAACTCCCAATTTTCATACTTGGTCACCAAACCAGCAGATTCCCAGCGCCGTACCTGCTCATCGAGAGCGTACAGAAGCTGCTGTCCTGTCGTCGCGCCAGCAAAGGCGGTCCGATGATGCTGGGTACCGCCGAAGCGACGGAAGTCCAGCAGTCCTTCCGGTGTCCGGTTAAACATGACGCCCATGCGGTCCATGAGATGAATGATCCCTGGAGCCGCTTCGCACATCGCTTTTACCGGAGGCTGGTTGGCCAGAAAGTCCCCGCCATAGACCGAATCATCAAAGTGAATCCAGGGTGAGTCTCCCTCACCCTTGGTATTTACCGCACCATTGATGCCGCCTTGAGCACAAACGGAGTGGGACCTTTTGACCGGAACCAAAGAAAATAAATGAACGTGAACTCCCGCCTCTGCCGCCTTGATCGTAGCCATTAGACCTGCCAGACCGCCGCCCACGACAATAATGTTGGATGCTGCCATTTCTGCTCACTCCTTTTTTTCAGGATTTTAACCAAATCCCCTTTTACGTTTAAAAATAGAATCTCAACACGATGTATAATGGATATGACTCATTTACAGTAGCTGTTTAAAAGCGCTGCATTGCACCAAGGCAGTTGCCGTTTCCTGAAATTCCGCGCTGCGGAATGCAAGCAGGGAAGCGATGAAGCCGATAGACACCACCACGAACAGGGTCATACAGATATAAGAAGATACTTTTTGCGCACGCGGTCCCACAGTAATCCCCCAACTGACCATAAATGCCCACAGTCCGTTAGCAAAGTGAAAGGATGCCGAAACGACACTGATTAAATACAAAATGAAATAAACCGGGTTCGTCACGATGCCATGCATAACGCCGCCTAGCTCCTCATGAGTTACTTTACCCAGAGCTACCTGAAAGCGTGTGTCGTATACGTGCCAGATAATAAATACAAATGTAATGACGCCAGAAATACGCTGGAACAGAAAGCGCCAGTTACGTGAATAGCCGAACCTTTTGACATTCGGGTCAGCCTGATAAGCGATATACAAGCCATAAATTCCGTGGAACAGTAATGGCAAGTAGATGAATAACGTTTCTAGCACAATAACCAGCGGCAAACCATTCAGGAAGGCCACGCTGCGATTAAATCCTTCCTTGCCGCCCTCCACCGCTGTGAAGTTCGTCACCAAATGCTCAACAAAAAATAGAGCCAACGGAATGACGCCAAGAAGCGAATGCAGCTTTCTGGAATAAAATCCTCTCATCTAGGTCATGCTCCCTTCTCCCAATAATAGCGTTTTCAATAGTAATATAACATATAAAATGACAGTTCCCGACAGGAAATGTCCAACAAGGTGTCCCTTATAAGGAAAAACAAAAGTGTGAACATCTTGTGTCGCTTTCATGTTACTCCTTTTCGGCTTATAATGGAATTGCAATATACGTATTAATTATTATGTCTTTTTTGCATATAGAGAGGAAGTGGATGATTTGTTTGAGGATTTGAACGCTTTTGCCGTCATTGTCGAGCAGTCCAGCCTGAATAAAGCCTCCAAACTGCTGAATCTGTCCCAACCTGCCCTGTCTCGCAAAATTGCCAAGCTGGAGGAAGAGCTGGGTGTGAATCTCTTTGATCGTCGGGGCAAACGGCTCGAAATTACGTCCACTGGCCGATTTGTTTATACATTCGCACTAGAGCAACGGCAACGACAGCTTCGCTTTTTACAAAAGCTGTCCCAGCACAAAAATGAAGCCCAGAGTATGCTTACACTCGGTGCAAGCCTCACGACACTCCAAACGACGCTGCCTACCCTCGTCGAAGCTTTCATGAGCAAGCATCCTCAAACCGAGCTGAAGCTGCTCACCGGTAAAACCCATGAAATCGTCGCCTTTGTACGTGATAAAAAAGCAGACGCCGGTATTGTCGGGTCTGCCATTCATGAAGCCGGACTGCGTTGCATTCCGCTATTTGATGATCATTTGGAGCTTGTTGTTCCCATTGGACATGAATTAACCGTCAAGACAGGAACGGCCTCGATGAAAGATCTACAAGGATTGCCGATGATTATATTCTCCAAAGGAACCTGGTACCGCAGTCTGACGGATGACTTATTCCAGCGCAGCGGCATCATGCCGGATATCCGCATGGAAATCGACTCCTTCGAGGCAATTGTACGCCTGCTTCCAACCTGTAAGGCTTCCGCCTTGCTACCCAAATCCTATTTGCGCAGCGAACTATTACGGGATAATGGACTCACTGCATTATACTTGCCCGATTTGAAGGAGACACGCCGAACGACCTCCCTCATTTACTCGGAGACGACCGATCTCGGTCCGACAGCACGACGCTGGATTAGCGAGACACGTGCGTCGTTTGCAGGCTATCGTATGGTGTAGAGGGTTTAGCCCTCTTCATTGACATTAACAACCTCATCCTCAAAGCGACCGATATTGTCATTCGAGCCGATGATGACCATAATATCGTCTGCTTTTAGCCGATCCATAGCCGTCGGTGCGATCAGGATACCGTTCGCCGTATGAAGCGCCACGACACTACAACCAAAGCGAGTACGGGCATTTAGCTCTGCTAGCGTTTTGCCATTCAGACATGCAGGTACATTGAGTTCCACAATACTGTATTCTTTGGACAACTCCAAATAATCGAGCAAATTAGGCGTGACTAGCTGATGAGCCACCCGGATACCCATATCCCGTTCTGGATAAATGATCCGGTCCACACCGAGCTTCTCTAACGCACGCCCGTGCAGCACAGATATGGCTTTGGCTACGACTTTTTTCACACCCAGCTCCTTCAGCAAAATGGCGGTCAGGATGCTTACCTGAATGTCATCACCAATAGCAACAATGCCGCAATCGAAATTACGGATGCCCAGTGATCGCAATGAGTCTTCATCGGTAGCGTCCGCCACGACAGTATGTGTCAACATCTCACTCATACTGTCCACCACATCCTCATTCCGGTCAATGCCTAGCACCTCGCACCCCATATCCACCAATTGCAAAGCCAGGCTTGAGCCAAACCGTCCCAAGCCAATAACTACAAACTGCTGCGTTTTCATATCTACTCGAAAACTCCCTTATCTGAATCAATTTCATAAATGAGGATTTTGCAAAAATCCTGAAATAATTAAACCAACGAAATGAATATGAAATGGATTCATCCTATAATCATTTTGCCTTCCGGATGACGATATAATTCTTTACCCTTTTTCGGCCCCAGTGCATAAGCTAGCGTGAGTGGCCCCAGTCTACCTGCAAACATCGTCAGGGTAATCACCAGCTTACCTATGACTGTCAAATCAGGTGTAAGCCCCATCGACAGCCCCACCGTACCAAACGCAGACACCGTCTCAAACAAGATCATCAGAAAATGATGATCTTCGGTTGCCGACAAAATCATGGTCACCCCGATCACGAACAGCAACCCCAGCAGTGTAATGGTCAAAGCCTTGTAAATTCGTCCCTGCGCAAGTCGGTACTTGAACAGTACAATATCTTCACGCCCCCGTAGCATCGAAATCACGGCTCCAATGAGCAGCGCGAATGTTGTGGTCTTAATCCCGCCTCCAGTAGAGCCAGGAGAAGCCCCGATAAACATGAGTATGATGATAAAAAACTGCGTAGCCTGCCGCAAGCCTGCAATGTCCAGTGTATTGGCACCTGCGGTACGAGGGGTTACGGACTGGAATAAAGATCCCAGCAGTTTCCCCCCCCAATCAAGCGAGCCAAGAGTCTTTGGATTCGTAAACTCAAATACAAAAATCACGAGCGTGCCGACTACAATCATAGCGCCCGTCATGCTGAGTACCACCTTAGTATGCAAGGAAAGTCTCTTGCGCTTGCGATATTCTGCCAGGTCCGACATCACTACAAAACCAATTCCGCCTGAAATAATCAGGAACATAGCTGTAAAATTAACAATCGGATCATATACATAATCTGTCAGGCTGCGAAAGTGCCCGAATAAGTCAAAACCAGCATTGTTAAACATGGAGATGGCATGCCAAATCCCAAAATAAATCGCCCTGCCTACAGGCATATCAAACGACCAGCGAATCGCAAATATTGCAGCACATACGCCCTCAATGACCAGCGAGTACAGCAGCACCTTACGAATCAATCCGACAATTCCTTCGACAGAGGTCTGATTCATCGCTTCCTGTAAAATGAGGCGCTCCCGTAAGGAAATCCGACGTTTGAACACCAGCGCGATCAAGGTAGCCATAGTCATAAAGCCCAGGCCGCCGATCTGAATGAGCGCAACGATAACAACTTGACCAAAGGTTGTAAAAAAGGTCCCCGTATCCTTTACTACAAGCCCTGTAACACAGGTCGCGGAAGCGGCAGTAAACAAAGCGTCTATAAACGCAAGTGGCTTTCCTGTTGTATTGGAGATCGGCAGCATTAACAATAAACTACCTATTAGAATGATAATGGCAAAGCCCGCAACGAATATCTGCGGTGGAGAAAGCCGGAGCCAGCTTGCATTGGGATTCATCTATTCATCACTTCTCTCCTAATCCTTAAAACTATAAAAATAGTGATTTAATACGGTGTAAGCCCGCTACGCGTTCCATTTGATCTTCCGATCGTCGTTGCCCCTAATTTTTTTGATTTTTCCAAACCTTTAGTAACTATAATTAGCATTCCCTGAATACAGGAAGAATGCATGTCAAGCACTACTCTGCCCCCTGTGCTATTGGCGGGCAGCAGCGAAGGGGGCAGAATTGTTCTGAAGAAGCGAAGCGTTTGCCTTTATCTCCGGATTTTAACCATTAAAGGGGTTATACAATCAAAAAATCCGGGGATAACAGCAATCGGAAGAATAATCTGCACCCGCAGCGGTCTAACCAATCCAAACACTTTTATACACACAAAAAAAGACACCGGAAAACCGAGTGCCTGACTTGGTTCCTGCTCACAGCCTACGAGGTTAGCTGACGGATTCGGGCAGCACAGTATGCCCTATTTACACATCCAATCCAGCAGGATCAGCTGTAAAATTCACCCCAGTAACATGGTTCCCCCGTTTTCTCATAGAAATTCGGCTCAACTGTATATCATTACCTATGTATTTTATAGGCATTGCCTCAAGATTATAATCCTTCTATATCCAGATCACAAAACCGATTTCGCCGAAAAAACGTGAAATTGGCTTTATTTTGCGAATGGGCATCGTTTAATCGCAGCTTATCTTATTTTATTGGAACTTTAAAGTGCTTTCACTCTATTTTCATGAATATCGCTGGTCTGTTGGCGGGAACCTGTGCAGTATGATATCTTTAATGGATGTTCTTATTTACAGATTAAGGAGGAAACTCATGAATCCTATCGGGAAACCGGTCGTGCTCACGGCCAACTTCAAAAAATTAGGCTTGCTGGGCGGGATTGGCCTGATTTGCTTTTTTATCTTTCAATTGCTTATTCCCTCGCTTAGCAATCCGAGTCCAGAATCAGTAATGAACGCAAAGGTCATCAGCAAACAAGAAGCGGTCATACACGCATTGGACTTTGCCCGCTCCGAGTTGGGCTATACTGAATCACAGCCAGAGGAGCCTGTCGTGACCTATCAGGCCGAAACAGATTTGTACGGTTATTTATCTAGAGAAAAACTGCTTCAACAGTACGACCGTACATGGAAGAAAAATTACCCTTACGAAACCTTTCGGGTTGATCTGCCTGAATCCTCAGCGAAAAGCAAACTGCAAATTCATGTGGATTTATCCACTGGGAAGGTCGTTAGCTTTAAACGGATCACCTCCAGTACCAATTACACACAGGCTGATATTTCTACGGATGAAGAAGCACGTAACAGGCTTATACGTGTAGCTGAGGACGGCATGACGCTTGAAGCCAAGGAGCAGGCGGCCGCAGTATGGGTCAAGCGCTTTGGCTTTAAGCCGTCGGACTTGAAGCTCGCCACCACTGAAAAAGAAGGTGGATTAAAGTATACCGTAGACGATAAAAAAATCGGCGCCTCGGTACTTACACTGGCTTTTACTTTCGAAGACGGTGATGTTCGCTCCTTCTCTCAAAGCTTTTCGGCCCCGTCGTCCTATACCGATTATATCGAAAAGCAAACATTTTGGGCGAATTGGATGACCTATGCGGGTTATGCCCTATTTAGCTTTGTGCTGGGTGTTCTTGCCATTGTGTATGCGTCACTCACCCGACGACATACTTCATTTGTACGCGGCATTGTTCTGTCCGTTATATACTTTATTGCAAGTATAGCTGGGACAATGAACATGCTGCCTTTATTGCAAGCAGAAGCAGGCGGTAAGGGCATGCTTATATTTCTTATGGTGTTCCAGATTGGTGTTACCTTCTTCATGGCAGTAGCGCTCTACTTCTCCTTGGTCGGCGGTGACGGACTTATGCGTCAGGTTGGACTGAATGCATGGCCGCGTGCGAAAGAGCCGGGCTACGGGCTGTATGTGCTTCGCAGTATGTATGTTGGCTACTTGTGGGCCTTTATTTTACTCGGGGTACAATCCATCTTATTCTTTATACTGGAGCGCACATTTAATACATTCTCCACAACAGATGCCACGCAATCCCCTTACAATATGGCTTATCCATGGTTACTGCCGATTATGGCCTGGATGGCAGGTATTGGAGAAGAGACTGTCTACCGTCTGTTTGGTATTCCGATGGTCAAAAAAATAGTGAAAAACACTTTTGTTGCTTGTCTGATCACCACGCTGATTTGGGCACTGGGACATACACTTTATCCGATCTATCCGGTGATTTCCAGACCTATTGAGCTGACTTTTCTTGGTTTGCTGTTCAGTTTTGTGTTCCTGCGTTACGGTTTTATTGCCGCCATGTTCAGCCACGTTATTTTTGACAGCATTCTAATGGGGCTTAGTGTAATGAGTCTGGGAGACACTGTGAATGTGAGCGCTGGTCTATTCTGGATCTTACTTCCAGCCATTGTGGGTTACATCATTTATTGGTTTAGTCCTAAAAAGCCAAATCGAATTATGTTTGAACCTATTAAAAAAGAGGAGCCGTATTCTACGACTCCTCCTCCCGAAGGGCAGCTATAATCTGACGCGCAAGCTTATCCCCAATAGAGAGAGGCCGGAATTCTTCGATGCTGGCCTCTCTTATTTTTTTGAGTGATCCAAAATGCTTGAGCAGTAACTTACGCCGTTTCTCGCCGATGCCTGGAATAGAG
This sequence comes from Paenibacillus sp. FSL P2-0322, assembly GCF_037975315.1. Taxonomy (NCBI): domain Bacteria; kingdom Bacillati; phylum Bacillota; class Bacilli; order Caryophanales; family Paenibacillaceae; genus Paenibacillus; species Paenibacillus sp. FSL P2-0322. Next base: position 4,866,325 of record NZ_CP150243.1, read on the forward strand.
TCCAACCGAGAAGTTACCATAGATTTGCCGCGTTGCTCGCGGTGGAACGTGATGGCAAAACGGTGAACCTCGTCCTGAATCCGTTGCAGCAGATAAAATTCTTCGCTATTGCGTGCAAGTGTCACGGCCTCAGAGGACTCTCCCACTAATAGTTGGGAAGTTCTATGTTTGGCATCCTTCACCAGACCACACACAGGAATGAACAAACCCAGCTCATTTTGCAGTACATCGGTCGCCGCCTTAATTTGTCCACGTCCACCATCCACAACGATCAAGTCGGGACGTTCCAGATTTTCCTTAAGCACACGTTCATATCTACGCCGAATAACCTCACGCATCGTTTCATAATCATCGGGTCCCTGCACAGAACGGATCTTATATTTTCGATACTCCTTCTTGGCAGGCTTGCCATCAATAAACACGATCATGGCGGAGACTGGATCGGAACCCTGGATGTTGGAGTTATCAAACGCCTCCACCCGGTGCAAGCTATCCAGCCCAATGGCACGTCCGAGATTGCTTGCAGCTTTGGATGTCCGTTCCTCATCCCGCTCGATCAGCTTAAACTTCTCATCCAAAGCAACACGTGCATTTTCCGTCGCCATGCCTGTCATTTGCTTTTTCAGTCCACGCTGCGGTACAAGTACCTTAACATCCAACCATTCAGCCAGAGCGAGAGCTGCCGTAGCTGGGTCCTCCAGTCCACCGGATAGTTGGGTTTCTGTTTCCTTTATCTCTGCATCTTGGTCACCAACTTGACCTTGATTCGTTGCTACTGCATAAGCTGCTCGTTCTTCAGCCACCAGCAGTGAGTCAGCAGAATGCTCTGTCTCCGTTTGTATCGCTTTCTCATCTGTCTGTCCGGTAACATCGGCTGTAGGTGCACTGTGGAGTGCAGTTTCTGCCGCAACCGGTTGATCGACATTGACCTGTTCTGCCTGCATCAGCTTAGGAGAATCTGGCAGCAATATTTCTTGCGGCACTGCTGGGTTGTCACTATAATATTGCGTCACATAGGACATAAAATCACTGTAAGCCTCACCATAGAAAGGAAAAGTCGACATATGGCGCTCGATCATTTTACCTTTGCGGACATATAGGATTTGTACACACATCCAGCCCTTATCTACTGAAAAACCGAATACATCTCGATCTTTCGCATCCGATGTGGTGATTTTCTGCTTTTCCATCATCGCGTCGATGCTGATAATCTGATCTCGCAGCTCCTTGGCCCGCTCAAAATACAATTCCTCTGCGGCCTCCTGCATTTTACGCTGAAGATCCTTTTTAATTTCCTCATGTCCCCCGCTCAAAAAGGAACCAATCTCCTGACCAATCTGGTCATACGTTTCCTTCTCGACCTCTTTCACACAAGGCCCCAAACATTGATGCATGTGATAATACAGGCACACTTCCTTGGGCATCACACCACACTTGCGTAACGGATACATACGATCCAGCAGCTTCTTCGTCTGATGTGCCGCGTAGGAATTGGGGTACGGTCCAAAATATTTTGCTTTATCTTTCAGAACGCGACGGGTCACCTCCAGCTTGGGGTGTGCCTCGTTCGTAATTTTCAAATACGGAAAGGTTTTATCATCCTTCAATAGCACGTTATAGCGCGGCTGGTGCTTTTTAATGAGGTTGCACTCCAGAATGAGCGCCTCCATATTACTACCTGTAACGATATATTCAAAATCACGGATATCGGAAACCAATCGCTGCGTCTTGCCGTTATGGCTACCTGTAAAATAGGAACGGACCCGGTTTTTCAACACTTTGGCCTTGCCGACATAAATGATGGTGCCTTCGCTGTTCTTCATCAGGTAACAGCCTGATGCATCCGGCAGTAACGCTAATTTGTGCCGTATGTTTTCCAGCGCCTTCTCCTGATTCTGCAAGTCCTCCGCATAAGGTTTCATTCGCCAGGTTCCTCCTTCCATTCTTAATGACTGCTCAACTAACTACTTATAATATATAGGAATAATACACAAAAACGCCCCCGGTATTTACAACCGGAGGCATTGACCTTTCATGGCCGCTCCACCAAGCCCCCGCGGGAGCATGGGTCACATGCGATGATTATTGGTGTTTAGTAAGCATGCTTTTCAGCGCTTCTTTGGAGTTCAGACCTACCACTTTATCAACAGGCTGTCCGTCTTTGAAAACGATCAGGGTAGGAATACTCATCACGCCGAAACGGGAAGCAGACTCTGGATTTTCATCCACGTTCACCTTCGCGATTTTGACGCTGTCGCCAACTTCTGTGGACAGATCCTCCAGAATGGGAGCGATCATTTTGCAAGGACCGCACCATGGCGCCCAAAAATCAACCAAAACGGTTCCTGTGCCTTCGACTTCTGCGTTGAAGGATTGATCGGACACGTTAACAATTGCCATTGTATGTTCCTCCTTTATAGAAAAGTCAAGATTATTATAACCTGTAATGTCTGTTTCGACACCTTTTAATTATATCACAATAGTCTTTTAATTGTAAGATATCAAAATAGCAGACGGATAAACGCTTACCCCCGCTGATTTTTTCCCTTTACGGTAATGACATCTACAAAAGGACGAATCCGGTCCATCAAGCGTTGTCCTTTGTACATTTCCTCTCCGTCCTTGCTCGTAAAGCTGAGATGCTTCTCCAGCCCCTGCAACGAATAATTGGAAGTATAAAAAGTAGGTTTGCGGTTCATTCGGTAATTCAAAATAGAACCCATCACATGGTCCCGTACCCACGGGCTTAAATTTTCGGCACCAATATCGTCAAATACGAGCAGATCACAATTTTTGAGCATTTCGGTCGTTTCCTTCAGCTTCTGTCCATCCTGAATCATGGACTTTAAGTCCTCCACAAAATCAGGCATATACACGATCACACCGTTCAGACCCGACAGAGCCAGCTCGTGCAATAGATAGCCCATCAAAAAAGTTTTACCCGTACCAAACGTACCTTCCAGATACAGTCCTTTTTTGGATAGACCCTGACTTTTCGTTTCTTCAATGTAACGGAATAGCTGTGTGACGGCAGGCATACGTTGTGAATCTTTGCGCGCAATCTCAAGAGCGTTATATCCCTCCAGAAGTGCCCGTTCATCCACATAAAAGCTTTTAATTCTCTGACGCACCCGTTGTTCATGTTGGGAAGCAACCAACTTCGCACATGGGGTCCGAATGTCCACGATTTCGGCTGTTCCATTCGGATATTCCACGCCCAGCTTACAAAAGTGGCCCTGAAAATCGTTAGGACACTGTTCCAGCCCCGGACAATTGTCGCAATTTCGACGATCCCGGGCATACTGAAAGAGCATGCTCATGTTGAGTCGCAATTGTGTTTCGTCCACATCAGGATGCGCAGCACAAAACTCCTGCACGAGCGGATCATTTAGAACTTGATCGGCTACATTGCGAGTGCGCTGGCGAAACGAAGGGTTCTGCATCTGCTGTAGCAAATCGCCCAGTGATTCCAAGAACGCTCCTCCTTTCTAAAATGTGCAGAGCTATGGGGGGAGACGCTTCGCGGATGGATCATTCTTACGATCGCTGTTGCCACCAGATTTTTTCTATCGTAATAGAAATTTAAAGGTGAAAATCCGGTGGCAAACGCTATCGCTTCTCCAGAACGATTCCATCCGCTCCGCTACTGACCGCCATAAAGTCGACATCTATTTGAATTGGCTTCGCTTAATAGTTTCATAAAACCTAAAATTCACTAGACTTTTTTCTGTTTTCCGGATTGCATTCGTTCGGCCAGACGCAGCAGTTCATCCAATTCTTCCTCAGATACAGACTCCTCGGAAGGGTGATCCTGAACGATTGGAATGGATGGCTTGGCTGGCCCGTTATTTTTGGCATATGCGCGGGATCGGCCGCCGGAAGGAGAAGCAGAGGACTGTTTTCCTTTTACCTTGGCTTGATCCCTTATATATTGAACGGCTTTTTCGTAAGTGTTTACCTGCTTAAGCAGCATGTTGGAAGCAACGGCCTCGACAAAGTTTCGGTTAATTCGCTGATCGCTCCCCGATACGAGCAGTGACATCAAATAATGGATCAGCACATTGATGACTTCACCGGGCAGCTTATAGCTGATATCAATTTTCTCAAATATATCCAGCAGGTTACCGGGAACCGTGCCGGGGAAAAAGGTTTGCAGCAAACGGCGATAAGGCTCGTTGCGCAACATCATATTATATTGGTGAATGTCACACTTGGCTGTGAATTGTGGTGGAACCTCCACATAAAATTCCATTTCCACAGCCTGTTCTGCAGGCGGCTCTTCAGGTGTGGAAGCTTCTCTTTGGCGCAAGGCGACCACTTTGGCGGCCTGTACCTGCTGTTCCTCCTGACGCTTCCGATCCTGTCTGGAGTGCTGACTAGCCCGAAGCTGAAGCTCGTCAAGCAACAAGTCGCCTGCTTCGGTAAAAATACCATCCTCATCCAGCAAGCGACTAATATCCTGTACAGAAAGGTCAAATTTGCGAACAACGTAATTGACCATGCCTAACTGCTCGTGTTCAAACCGGAGACGCTCCACGTGCTTGCGATTGGCAGATTCACGCGGAAAACGGAGAATAATATCTGCATAATTCAATGCTTCCTCCGATTCTGACGCTAGTGGTCCAGTCTGACGGCTAGTGGACACCTCGGACAGCGCCTGTTCCAGTTCGTAATCTATAACATGGGTATTCAATTCAAATAACTCGTAGAAAGGAATCGAAATATTTTCTTTATTATAGGAAGATTGCGACCATTCGCTAGATTCCCTACTCCACAACGATTCTCTCAGAGAAAGCACTGCAAACTTACCGATTTTGTCTCTCAACAAAAGGGTGAGATGCTGCGTTCTGAAAAATTCAGCAGGTGCGAGCGGCGGCTGCATCTCATATTCATACATATAGTCGTCCGTTTCGGGTGCATACAGCCTGGACGTCTGTAACAGACCGACGGCCTCCAGCTTGGAGGTCTGTTCAATCAAATACTTGCGTCCCTTCTCACTCGGCTCCAGTCCCAGTGTCAGAAAAAGGCGACGCTGCTGTTCCAACGGCGAATAACCGATTTGTCCGACTGGCACATGCTGGAACAACAGTCGATACAGACTGACCGCAAATGCGCCTACCATCGGCTGATAGACGCTTCCCAGCATCAATTCATCCAGTGCGCTCAAGCCAAATTCCCGATAAACGCAGTAGCGGTGGTTCTCAGTATAGTGCAGCAGGTTTTTCATCCGCATTCCAACATTCTTCCTTTCCTGACATAACGGTCTCCAAGATGTTTTTCTATTCTATCATACTTGCCTTCTCGTGGGACCAACAAAATAAGGGCAATTGTTCTCCTTTTTGGCAGCCGTATTCGTCTGAGTTCTACTTTTTTCGAGAATACTAACTATTTTAAGACTTTGTGACCTGTATCATGGTAAAAATAAAATTCTTCACACTTCTTTCATTGGTGAAAAGCTTTACTTTGAGCTACAATATAATGGTTAAGCATCACGTATTGGATACAGGAATGATATAAGGAAGTACACATATTTCGGCTAAGCTGATTATCATTTACAGACGTAAAGGAGTGTAGATCGTGAGTCAACATCAACCTCAACAAACCCCAGCAACTCCCAACGAAGTAGCCTCCACACTGGAAGGCTGGTATGCGCTTCACGATTTCCGGTCCATCAACTGGACAGCATGGAAGACCGCAGACGATGAAGAGCGCGCCGGAGCACTGGACGAGCTTCAAGAGTTTATGAAGGAATGGAACGTTACCGAGGAAGCGGGTCTGGGCAGTTCAGCTGTCTATACTGTTGTCGGACAAAAGGCTGATTTTGTCATGATGCACCTGCGCGAAACGCTGGAAGACCTCAATAAACTGGAAAATGATTTTAACAAAACAACCTTCGCCAAATATACAACCAAAACCTATTCTTATGTGAGTGTGGTGGAACTGAGTAATTATTTGAGCAAGGATGAAGATCCCATGCAAAATCCACAAATTGTCGCACGCTTGAAGCCCGTATTAAACAAGGCCCGTTATATTTGCTTCTATCCAATGAACAAAAAACGTGATCTGGACGATAACTGGTACATGCTTTCGATGGACGAGCGTCGCACCTTGATGCGCAGCCACGGTTTAATTGGACGCAGCTATGCTGGCAAAGTAAAGCAAATCATTTCCGGTTCCGTCGGCTTTGACGATTGGGAATGGGGTGTAACACTGTTCTCCGATGACGCACTTCAGTTCAAGAAGCTAATCTACGAAATGCGTTTTGATGAAGTCAGTGCCCGTTACGGTGAATTCGGCTCCTTCTATGTCGGCAGTGTGTTGAATGAAGAGACATTTGAAGACATGTTGAAGCTGTAAAGCATAAGCGTCGGAACTATGTCGCAACATACAATCAAGGATTCCGCGAACTCCCACTTTCGGGACGACGGAATCCTTTTTTATAAGACCTAAAGCTATAATAGAAGAGAAAAGGCCCCTCACGGGTGCCTGATTAAATCGTATTCTTTATGATTGCCAGGTCATAACCAAGGAATGATATCTCCGATTATTGCAGCACAGGCTCGCCCCCTACGGATGTATCCTCACTTTTCGCCAGCTTTCTTTTCTCCAAAGCGATCAGGATAAAGATAATAAGCAGCAAACCACTTAGTAAGATCAAAAATCCCCCCAATTCGGGAATAAAATATTTTAAGCTTCCACCTTTAAAGCCCATACCTCTTAAAAACTTGAAATGCCAGGTCAATGGGAGAATGTTACTTATATATTGCAGCGATGGAGGCAGCATAGCCACTGGCAATTGAGCGCCGCTCAGTAAAAACGAAGGCAGTATAATTAGCATGAGGCGTGGGGAAGCTTTTCCAGGATTGGCCGCATTCCACCCTAAAGCCATCGCAAACAAACCCAACGTAATCGTGTACAGGAGAAATGGAATACTGAGCTGCCATACATTCGCTTCAAAGCGTAGTCCGCCAATTTGCTTAAGTAAACCAATGGACAGGTAAAAGGACACACATCCTACTAACGCATACGGCAACACCCTAAGAATCAAGCCATACGAATGCTGAAGCTCCTCTTTTAATCTTCCTTGCTCCCGCAATCGCGGGACAATTGTCAGTACAGTAGCACCAATCAGTGAAATCATGACCGTATTAATGAACCCCATAACCGAGGTCATCAAAGTAGCATTGGTAGGATTATATAACAGGCGCTGCTGAAGCAGCATATTGGAAGTAAGCCCTGTAACCTGACTGTCACTCATTCCCATACCCTTTAATCCACCACCAGCCAGCATCGCATTTTCCGTCGCCATAATCTCTGTGACTGCCGAGCGTAGATTTCCAGTAGCCTGACCTACCGTATTATCTACATAAAAACCGATGTTGCTCTGAACTCCTTTAATCCTATTTTCCTCCAACCCAGCTGGAAGGTAAATCACCGCAAAAAACTTTTCATTATATAAAAGTAAATTCGGATCGGTTTCGTTCTCTTGCACATGGCGTACATCAATATACTGCGATGCATCTAATTTATTAATAAGCTGTCGGCTATAACTGCTATGATCTAAATCGACTACAGCTACAGAGGCATCGTTAAGCTGATTATTTTTAAAAACAAATCCAAAGGCAACAGCTACAACGATAGGAACGAGCAGCATAATAAAAACCATTTTGCCGCTGATCATCAGCTTCCATTCTTCTATAAACGCCTTCATTTCGTCACAACCTCTACCGTCATTCCAGGCAATAATTCAGATGTTCGCTGGACATCCACCCGTACTTGGAAGGAGCTGATATCCGACAGACCTTTGTCCCGACTCATTCTCATGTTAGTATACTGAGGGGCAGAAGTAATGTACCTCACCTTGCCTTGGACATCTTTATCTAAAGCTACAACGTGCGAAGTCACATTCCCCCCAGCTTTAAACTGTGATATGGAATCCTCGCCCACATAAATATCGTAGTATAGCTGATTGGTTTCAATAACGGCGCCCGTTGCCCCCGTAGAAACGATCTCTCCCATTTTAGGTACAATACGTGCCACCTTACCATCTGTAGATGCCTTCAGCACCATACGTCCGCGCTGCAATTCCAAAGTTTTGAGTTGAACACTCAATGCCTGCTTTTGTTGAGCCAGAAGATCCACATTGTATTCGCTATTCTTAACATCTTTTCGTGTTTGCGAGGTTTGAGTCAAGGCTTCCTTGGCTTTTTCTGTTTTGATACGAGCCTGCTGGCGTTCCTCAGCAGTCGCGCCAGCCTCCATTTTATCCAAAGCGGTTTGCTGCTGAGCGATCCCATTTTTAGCAATGTCCGATTGTTTGCTAGCTGCTATAATCTGGTTATTGGCAATTTCAACCTGATCTTTAGCTGTATCTAACGCGATTTGGGCATTATCCAGTTGGTTTTTGGCGTTATCCAATTCTGCTTTGGTTCCAGCTCCAGCATCATATAACGCTTTGATACGGTTGTAATTCACTTTAGCCAAGTCCAGAGCCTGTTGTCTGGATGCTACTGTTTTTTGCGCGATTTCCGCATTTCTTTTGGCTGTCTCTACTCCTGTCAGAGCTGCGTCCAACGATTGCTGTGCTGCTTCAATAGCCAGCTTTTGTCTTACAATATCCTCCGCACGTGTGCCTTGGTTTAATAAGGACTCTCCCGCTTGCGCGGCTTGAATGTCCAATTGCCCCTGTTTTTCTGAATTCGAAATTTTCTCCGACTGATTTTGCAGCGCGTCTTTAGCCTGTTTTATTTTCACATCAGCCTGTGCGATATCCGTTTTTAATTTCTCAATTTGCAAATCAAGGTCTACAGGATCGAGGGTCATGAGCACATCCCCTTTTTTCACCTGTTGTTCTTCCTTCACCTCAACCGTGTTTACTCTTCCCCCTACGCCCTGAAAAGCAACATTCACGGTATCTGCCGTAAGCAGTGTATTTTTTTGTTGGGCTGCCATACTCACAGCATCCTTGCCGCTCATTGCCATTAGCGTACCCCCGGTACCTAACGCGACAATAAGTAATACGTACACAATGATCTTTTTGTTCATTACAATAAACTCTCCTTCATGATGATTTAGCCAATGATAGTTAAAAATTAATAGTCGAAAACTAATAAGGAACCTGATAGTATGACGTCTAACTATTTAAGTTGGGAAATTTTTTTATTCCCGTTTTATCTGTTCAAGTCCTGAGGAAAGCTTATTTAATAACGTAGCAAATAGAATATGATCTTCCTTCGTAAATTCATTCATCAAATCAGCAAAAAGCTGCATAAACAACGGAATTCTTTCCGTCATTAACTGTTTACCTTCATTAGTCAAGGAGATTGCAGTCATACGTCGATCCGTCAGCGTACTTCTCCGGATGATGCCGTCTCGTTCCAGCTTATCAATTACACTGGTTACTGTTGAACGAGTAACTCCTGAATATTCAGCCAGCTCGGATGGAGTCAATGCACGTTCATGAAGAAACAATGGCATTAAAATTTTCAGGTTGCCTACAGACAGCCCATATTCCGACAGTCTGGAAGACACTCCATTGTACACTTCATGCGCTGCCTGCACGAAAAGTACCAACGTATTCAACGATTGGGAGTCCGCATTTGGAAACTTTTCTGCCAATAAATTTATTCTCTTGGGATCAGCATTGATATTAAAATCAGAATTCAATCTGAAGCTCCCCCTCTGTAATTAGTAACCATACTATACGTCGTCAAATAGTTATGAGTCAATACCTTTTTTTGTTCGCCTAAATAAAAAAGGTCTCCATGCTCCTTTTTAGGAGTCAAGGAAACCTTTCTACCTTTAGAAAAACCGTCCCTTTTTCAGTACCAGTGGAATTCCGCCAATGATGAACAGATAGCGGAGATCCACAATTTTTTTCAATTGTGCGGCCACCCAACCTTTTATTTTGCGTTTGCCCACCACGGCGACGGCTTCGCCTTTTCCAAGAGAAGCAACCGTCCCTTTGTTGGAAAATACAAACTTGTGCAATTCCTTTTTGCGAAGAGTAGCGGCCAGATTCTTGGCACAAAGGACCCCTTGCTGCATCGCAATTTGGGCAGTCGGTGGATAAGGGCGTCCTTCAGGATTAAACATCAGGGAACTGTCCCCGATAATAAAAATATCATCGTGGCCCGGTGCACGCAGAAAATCGTCGATTTTCACCCTTCCGCGCATCACTTCGAATCCGGCTTTCTCGATTAATCCGTTCCCACGGATCCCTCCCGTCCAGACCACCGTGCACGCTTCGATTTTCTCCCCCTCACCAACGATTACACCATCCTGCAAGCATTCCTTAATCGGAATTCCAATGCGGAAGGTGACCCCTTTATGCTTAAGGACGTTCATCGCATACTCCACCAGCTCAGGATCGAACCCTGGCAGCGCCGTAGGAGCTGCCTCGACGTTAATGATTTGAATCCGGTTAAAATCGATGTCATAGGCTCTGGCCAGCTGTGGCAATCGATCCGCCAATTCTGCTACAAACTCAATGCCGCTAAAACCAGCGCCTCCTACGACGAAATTGAGGCGACCTGGTTTACCGTCATTTTTATACAGGGCCAGCTGGTATTCAATATGCTCACGAATCAGGCGAACCGAGTTAATACTGCGAATCGTCAGCGCGAACTTATCCATTCCCGGAATACCGAATGTTTCTGGCTCGCCGCCTAATCCAATGACCAAATAGTCATAGGAGAGTGATCCATCCTCCAGCACGATTTTTTTCTCCTTCGGTATGATTTCCTTAACCGTTCCTTTGACTAAATCCACCTTGAACTCATCGATTAGCTGGGCAATCGGAATCCTTGAATGCTCAATCGTATCCGTACCTGCCGCAGGCATATGAAGATGTGTCGTAATATAGTGGTAATCATGTCGATTGATCAGTGTGACATCCGCCTCATTGTGCTTGAGCTCCTTTTGCAATTGCTGAGCCGTCAATATACCGCCATATCCGGCGCCCACAATGACAATTTTGGGAATACTGCTCATGCTTCTACCCCTTCCGATATACATAATCATTAATTATTCACAGCTGTTCTCTCAAAACGGTTAATTTATACTCACAGAAAAGTCTTCATCAAATATTAACCGCTTTAACTTTGCAAGCGGAACCCAGCAGTTTATAATGATAAACAGTGAATCATGCGTTCGGCGGCTATCTGAACCTCTATGCGGCTGATTCAATATCTACAAATCCCATACTATCCCTTTCGGAGGTGTTTTAGAGTGACAGCTCAATCCACAGGTGCGGAAATCCGCGATCTGATTATTATCGGAGGCGGTCCAGCCGGTATTTTCGCCGCTTTTTACGGGGGAATGCGTCAGGCGTCCGTCACCTTAATTGAAAGTATGCCCCAACTGGGCGGCCAGCTTGCAGCCCTTTATCCTGAAAAATATATCTATGACGTCGCTGGCTTTCCTAAAGTGACTGCACAGGAACTGGTTAACAATTTGGTTCAACAAATGAACCACTTTAATCCAGAGGTGCAGCTAGAAGAGAAAGTCGTATCATTAGAGAAAAAGGAAGAACGCCACTTCATCGTAAAAACAGACAAAGGTGGCGAGTATCATGGTAAAGCGGTTATTATTACCGCTGGTGTGGGTGCTTTCGAGCCGCGCAGACTGGAGCTTCCAGGTGCCGAACGTTTTGAAAAAACGAACCTGCATTACTTTGTCAGCGACCTGAGCAAATTTGCAGGCCGAAAAGTGCTAATTAGCGGTGGTGGTGACTCTGCTGTAGACTGGGCACTTATGCTGGAACCGATTGCAGAACAGGTTACATTGATTCACCGCCGTGACAAATTCCGTGCGCATGAACACAGTGTCGAAAACCTCCTCGCTTCCAAAGTAAACGTTATTACACCAACGGAAATTACAGAATTGCATGGAGAAGACACAATTACGAAAGTCACTCTTGCTCATGTAAAAACCAAAGAAACACAGGAAATCGAAGTGGACGATGTGATCGTTAACTTTGGATTTGTATCCACACTTGGCCCGATTGCTGAATGGGGAATTGAAATCGAAAGTAACTCTATCGTGGTCGATTCTCGCCAGGAAACTAATATTCCCGGCATTTTCGCCGCTGGGGACATTACGACCTATCCAGGCAAGCTCAAGCTGATTGCGGTCGGCTTTGGTGAAGCTCCTACGGCAGTCAACAACGCCAAGGTCTATGTAGATCCAGATGCCAAGTTATCTCCTGGTCACAGCAGTAACATGAAATTGTAGTCTAGTTTAGACTATGACAAAAAAGGGTATTTTACTCCAAATTTGAATCTTTGGAGTGAAATACCCTTTTTTACGGTGTGCCTATTCGTTGCAGTGATTGTCCGTAAAGTCATCCGAACCCTGAATGACTTCACAGTCGCAGTACGAGAGCTTGTCCGGTCTAATGAAGGACTACGGCTGTATTCATCTCTAACTTTCTTTTGTGAATCTCAGCCAGCAACAGTGCAATGAAGTCACATTCAAGTTTAAGCTCGATTGCCATCTGATAGGAATCCAAAAGCATTTCATCCGTCAGCATAGCCATCCTCGACACAACCTTTCCTTTTATTTCAAAATCTATTCTATCAAAATACCAAAATCGGAACAAGCGTTCTGTTATCCACAGTCAATTGTGGAAATCCTGTGTATAAATTGTTGGTAAGTGTCGTTAACCCATATATGTGACAGGGGATAATGTGGACAATATTTATACACAGAATTTTGACGCTCGAACACAAAAAAAATATTTTTATTATTTATATAAATATATTATATTTAGCGTCTTGTTAATAGATTATATTGGAATTTTTTTAAAGAAATCAGAAATTTATTGAGGTCTTGTATTAACCTCTAAAATCCATACCCGTCCACTCTGATCAAGCCCGTAATCAAATCCCAGTTGTCCGATCCCAGGAAATCTTCTTTCCAGTACAGGAATACAGCGCTGTGTAAGTTGAATGATTTCTCGCCGCTTTTGAATAGCAAGCCGCCGGGGATATATCATCCGAAGCGCCTCTGTTCCCTTCAGCAAAGTTCCCCCTTTGCACAGATTTGTAATGACCAGTCCGGGACGAGCATGACGTGCAACCACCGCACGAAAATCCCATCTCTGCCCTTCCTTCACGACTTTGACTCGATAGTCGACAGGTCTACCTTGAATACTTGCCAGTTGGATGCCTTGTTGAATGAGATATGGACGTTGGATTCGGAGCTTATTGATTCCGAATACAAGTGCTCTAAAATGACTGAACCGATGTGTATGCTCCATACGCGTACAGGCGTATCCTCTACGCTCCTTTGCCACACGCATGACTCCGATTCCTCCGCCTCCTTTTACAGGTTTTATAAATACAAAAGCATGCCGCCGCAGCATCATGCGCAATTGATCTTCACTATATAGACAGGTTTCCGGTATATAAACGGCGGTATGTGGATGGTGCAGCAGCGCCTTCGTCTTTAGCCATTTGCTTGCAAGTTGTCTCATCTAACCCTCTCCTTTCGCCGTCAGGTATACTTATACATACTCAACAGGAAGGTTCTATTCTTGGATGATTGTCGGTGGCATGTGTCTATTTCGACAAGATCATGGCGAACGGTAGCATGCACCGAACATCACTGGTACAATGACAATAATCTACTACCATTTGCACGGAGCAGCGGAAATTACCGGCAAATCGTTTTTTTCAACAAGGAGGTCAACTCATGAATAGCAAAATTGGCATCATGGACATTGGCTCAAACTCCATACGTCTGGTGATCTATGAAATGACAGAGACAGGAGCCTATCGAATTGTGCAGGAATGCAAAGAAGCTGCCCGACTGAGCGAAAAGGTTGGGGCCAACGGCCGTATGGAACGAGAGGCGATTCGAAGCATCGCTCCATTGCTGCGCCAATTTATGGCGGTATGCCATATGCACGGGGTTGTCCGTATGCGTGCAGCAGCAACAGCAGCCATCCGCAATGCCACGAATTCGGACGAAATCGTCCAATGGATCGCGGAGGAGACAAATTTAACACTGGAAATACTGAGCGGAGAGCAAGAAGGCTATGCCGGTTTTCTGGGAGTAGTGAACACTATGAATGTGAGTGACGGAATCATTATTGACATCGGGGGTGGCAGTACCGAAATTACGTTGTTCCGCGATCGAGAACGACTGCATACTGTGTCATTTCCCTTTGGCGCCGTCAATATGAATTGGCGCTTTGGACGTGAGGTCAAGAATGGCGAATGGTCTCCTCAGCAGATTGAGGAAATGGAGAGCTTTGTCCGTTCTTCCCTGCAAAATCATGATTGGATCTTCTCCAATCCGGGTCTGCCATTCATCGGGCTAGGTGGAACCCTGCGTACTTTGGCTAAAATCAATCAGAAACGACTGGATTACTCACTTCCTGTGACGCACCATTACGAAATGACGATAGAAGATGTCGATTACTTCTATGGCAGTCTGCCCCATCTGCCCTATGAAAAACGCAAAAAAACAGCCGGCCTGTCCAAGGACAGAGCCGACATCATTGTACCGGGTCTTATTATATTGAAAACGATATTTGAAGCTGCTCAAGGCTCCGCGTATTTAGTCAGTGGAGCGGGTCTGCGAGACGGCCTATTTCATGAGCTGGTCAACGCTGAACAGCCCGTGGTAGCTAATCCGCTTATCACATCCATTCGCAATATCCTTTCGTTTGCTGTCCCGGTTAGCGAAGCGCATGTCAAGCGGGTTAACGAGTACGCCGTCCGGCTCTATGACACATTAGCTGGCGGAACCTCAGCTGCTATGGACAAACGCTTGTTACTGACCGCAGCAACTCTTTACAAAACGGGAGCTGCCTTGAATTACTATCATTTCCGCCAGAATTCCGTGTTCTGGATCTTACATGCAGGCATTGGCGGTTTATCCCATAGGGAAACGGTACTAGCCGCGTTGATCGCGGATTACCATCCCAAGAACCGGACACCCCGTTTGCTACGCACACATGCGGATATTTTGGAGCCTTCCGACGAGGAACGTGTACATCGGCTCGGCTCGCTGCTCCAGCTCGCGATTGGCATGGATCGAAGTGAGTCCGGAATGATTAGCAGCATCAATCCCACTACAGGGGATGATGCACTGCATCTTCGTCTGGAAAGCAAGAGTGAACCCATATTAGAACAACGGGAGCTAGAATCAGTTGCCAAAGATTTCCAAAAATCATGGAATCTTACATTGTCGTGGTCCATTCTACCTTCTTCCAATTTCTAACCTTCATCGCTTCAGATTGGCTCCTGATGGGAGCCTCTTTGTCGTTTCTGGACACAAATTGATAGCTGCCGTTAGGCATAAGCTGGCGTGCCTTCACATTATCTCTTAACGATAAATGCAGAATATCTGCCAGCATTTCTTTGATCCCGTCATCATAAATCGGGCACATCAGTTCAATTCGGCGGGTCAAATTTCGCGTCATCCAATCCGCACTGGACAGAAACAACTCGGAATTGCCTCCATTTTCAAAATAAAACAATCTGGAATGTTCCAGGAAGCGGTCTACAATACTGATGGCACGTATGTTCTCGCTGAATCCTTCCACACCCGGACGCAAACAGCAGACCCCTCTAATGATAAGATCAATCTTCACACCTGCTTGGGAAGCCGCATATAGTTCATCGATCATCTCCTGATTGGATAAGGAGTTGATCTTGGCAATAATCCGGGCGGGCTTACCTGCCAATGCTTGCTCAGCTTCCCTACGGATGAGTTCAAACAGCTTGTTCTTCATTCCCGTTGGAGCCACCGTAAAAGCTTGCAAAGTCTTGAGCGCAGAGAATCCCGTAATTTCATTAAACAGTTCGGAGGCATCCTCGCCAAGTACCGGATCCGACGTAAACAATCCGATATCCGTATACACGCGCGCCGTGCTTTCATTATAATTGCCTGTGCCTACGTGCACATATCGTTTGAGTGCGTTGCGCTCATGGCGTATGACAAGAATGATTTTGGCGTGCGTCTTCAAGCCAACCAGCCCATACACTACGTGACAGCCTGCTTTTTCAAGCGTACGCGCCCAGGCAATATTACGTTCCTCATCAAAACGGGCTTTCAGCTCCACCACCACCGTTACCTGCTTGCCCGATTCGGCCGCACGTGCCAATGCCGGAATCAGCTTCGATTCCCCGTTGACACGGTACAGGGTCATTTTGATTGCCATCACATCCGGGTCCTCTGATGCCTCAATGATAAAATCAGTTACCGCATCGAATGATTCATACGGATGGTACACGAGCACGTCCCGTTTGCGAAGCACGTTGAAAATATCCTCTTGCGGGGGCAGTTCTTCCGGATACAGTGGTTTGATTGCCGGAAATTTCAAATGCGAATACCCCTCCAAATGATCGGCAAAAGACGACAAAAACGTCAGATCCAACGGCCCGTCCATCTCAAACACATGATCGAACAGCTTGAATTCGCGTTGAAGCTCCATCAGGGCATAGGGATGAATCCCTTTTTCTACTTCCAGTCTTACCGGCGCCCCCCGTCGTCTTCGACGCAGCTCTTTTTCAATCTCTTCGAGCAAATCTTCGATCTCTTCTTCATTAATGGACAAATCGGAGTTACGCGTAACACGAAAGGCATGAACCGCCTCCGGAACATATCCGGTGAACAGCGTTTGAATGTGATGCTTGATTAGTTCCTCAATTAAAATAAATGATTTCTTCTTGCTGTTCGACCGCAAAGGCACCGTAACAACACGTGGAATATTCGAAGGCACCTGCACAATGGCAAAAAGTGGTTTATCCTCCTCTGTATCCCCGGGACGTCTCAAGACGACCGCTAAATATACGTATTTATTGTGAACGAGTGGAAAAGGACGGCTCTGATCGACCGCCATCGGCGTGAGCACCGGAAATATAATTTCATGAAAATATGCATCCAGCGACTTGCGCTGTGTCGTATTTAAGTCTTCATATTCGAACAGTAAAAGACCCTTTTTCGTCAAGAGGCGAGAAATATCACGATAGGTCCGGTATTGTTCCGATACCATTGAGACGGTACGCTTGATCAGGCGTTTGTACAAACCGGAGGGGGTATATCCCGTAAAATCCTTTTGCATAAAACCCGCCTTGATCTTCTCGCGCGTCTCTGCAACACGAACAGCCATAAACTCATCCAAATTGCTAGATACAATCGCCAAAAATTTGGCTCTCTCCAGCAACGGTGTATCTGCATCCTGAGCTTCCTGAAGCACACGGCGATTAAATTCAATCCAGCTTAAATCTCGGTTAAAGTAACGTTCTGACCCGGCTTTATCCTTATTCTGACTCTCTATCAACATATGGCCTCCATCAATTCATGCAGTATAGTTACCCTTTATTGTACTATTAGATGAAACGCACTAGCATCACAGCAGTGTAAACGCAATGTAAAATGTGTGTAAACACAAACTGGATGTTTGAAAAGGTCAATCGGATGCTTTACAAAAATAGCATTAAGCGGTACAGTGTTTACGTCTGTTTCATAGAGTAGATTGACGAACCGTTCCTTTTTCAGTTGTTTATGTTCATTATGATGTGTAGTAACCACTTAGAAGCCACGTTCAATTGCTGATTTTTAAATGGCATGATATAGGGAGGATTTACGTTATGGAACCCAAGAAAACGCCACGCGTACTGCAAAAAAACATCGAATTTTTCACCGCGGCGCTATCTCAACACCTCGTTTCGGTCTGGCAAGAGGACCCTACAGGTGTATACTGTGAGATTGGCTGTGGATATATCGAGTTATTCAGTAGCGAGATGATTCGGGTGCGCAATCAAGATGGAACCCCAAGCCATTATGACCGCAATATTACCATGTTTCAGTTAATCACGAAGGATCAGCCGATATAATTATTATATGCTATGCCTGCGCTGTTCTTCCAGATTAGAATTGTTTTATGTTACAATTACCGATTTTCATATCTGCTGAATCCTGCAGTTTTTCCAAAAAGCGCCTCAGAGCGCTTTTTTTGTCGACTTTTTTTGAACATCGTTTCGAAAAGCAGTATGATAAGGGAGCATATTACCTAAATTTAAAGGGGAATCAACCGATGGAGCATACAACATCAGATGGACGCATCCTGGTTATGACCGCGGTTGAAGGCGAACGGGAAGCTGTACTGCGGGGCCTGAAAGGCGATACCCGTTTTGTGGTCGAGCTGGCTGGCGTGGGCGCACCGTCCGCAGCGGCTTCAACCGCGCTAGCACTGGCGGCGGCTGGTGACTACCGGCTGGTTATCAGCGCCGGAATTGGTGGCGGCTTCGTGGAGGTCGCTGCACTGGAAAGCGTCGTTGTTGCTGACGCGATCATTGCTGCCGACCTGGGTGCCGAGACGGCAGAGGGCTTCAGCAGCGTGGACGAGCTGGGTTTCGGCTCAAGCCGAATTGCCGTGAATGTTGCCACCGCGCAGCGATTCGTTCAGGCGTTGCGTGCCGCTGGACAGACAGCTGTCGCGGGGCCGATCCTGACCGTCTCTACGGCCACCGGTACGGCGGCAACAGCGGAACAGCTGGCCAAGCGCGTTCCCGGAGCTGCTGCCGAAGCGATGGAAGGCTACGGCGTAGCCGTGGCGGCAAATAGGCTGGAACTGCCGACGATGGAAATCCGCACGATTTCCAATGCTGTCGGTCCACGTGAC
The DNA here is from genome assembly GCF_037975315.1 of Paenibacillus sp. FSL P2-0322. Lineage (NCBI taxonomy): Bacteria > Bacillati > Bacillota > Bacilli > Caryophanales > Paenibacillaceae > Paenibacillus > Paenibacillus sp. FSL P2-0322. The sequence continues at coordinate 4,884,965 of NZ_CP150243.1, forward strand.
CGTGCAGCCTGGCAGATCAAAGAGGCTTTGCAAGCGTTGGAAGCCGCATTTTCTACATTAACGGAGGTTATATAGATGCAAATTGCTTTTTCACCTTGTCCTAACGACACTTTTGTCTTCCATGCCCTGGCGCATGGATTGATTCCGGGCGCACCCGCGCTGGACATTACATTTGCCGATATCGACATCACCAACAATCTGGCGATCACACCAGACGGACTCGATATCATGAAAATTTCGTATGCTGCACTCCCTTGGGTGCTAGATGAATATGCCCTGTTGCCTTGCGGGGGCGCACTGGGCCGGGGTTGTGGGCCGCTCGTGCTGACCAGGGAAGGTTCCACGATCGAAGGCCCGGAAGCCCTGTCTGGCAAGCGTGTAGCCGTTCCGAGTGAACGTTCCACTGCCTATCTGCTGTTCCGCCTGTGGGCAGCCAAGCATGTGCCTGGGGGTGTCGGCGAGATCGTCGTGATGCCGTTCGACCAAATCATGCCTGCTGTCCGTGACGGGGAGATAGATGCCGGACTGGTTATTCATGAAGCACGGTTCACGTATCCGTCCTACGGACTTAGTAAGCAAGTCGATCTGGGGAACTGGTGGGAAGAAGATACAGGGCTGCCGATCCCGCTCGGAGCTATCATTGCCCGCCGTACGCTGGATCTGGATGCGATCACAAACTGGATACGCGCCTCTGTCGAATATGCTTGGAAGCATCCTGAAGCTTCGCGTGAATATGTATTGTCTCATGCGCAGGAGCTTTCACCCGATGTCGCCCAATCGCATATCGACCTTTACGTAAACGATTTTACCGCCAATCTGGGCGACAGCGGATATGCCGCCATCGAAGCTTTGCTTGGTCGCGCTGCGCAGGAAGGGCTGGTACCTTCGTTTGATTTAGCCCAACTGCGCCCTACTTCCACAACAACACGTTAAAAGGGACAGACATGCCATGCATGTTTTCATGCTGAATAGAGTAGTTTAAACATATAAAACCTCCCGAACGAGCACATGGCCTAGCCAGGCGCCCCATTCGGGAGGTTTTATCATTTCATATGGCGAATCCTCATTCGGACTCGCTTGATCCTTATTCTTAGTTCTGTTCCTGCTCCACAACCTCGGTCTTAAATACGTTATCCAGTTTGGTACCCAATCTTTTGACCAGCGGCACCTTGATATCCCGGCTCAGCTCCTTGAAAAAAGCGTCCATGTCACAATTAATCTTATCCAACACGACCTTCACGGTACCCTCTTCCAAGATCTGCTCATTCAGATCCTCCGGTACGGTAACCGAGATATCATACTTCTTGCTTAACGTTTTAATGTAGCGGGTAAAGATTTCGATAAGCTCCTCATTGTTGAACTTCTCAACTGCAACTTGCCCTTTGTTAGTAAATTTCAAATTCACTCTCACGTTAGCATTTCCCCTTTTCCTTTTGACCATTTATTTTGGATAAACGTTGAACCTTTCAGAGGCTCTTCAAAGAAAGGGCCTTACCGGTCGTTTTAGACTCTTGTCCTTTGATATACTAAGTATAACACATTAAGGCCGTTTTCATTTCCCAACTTGTCGTTTTATGATAAAAAATGATACAATTTGCGCATTTTCAGCATAAATTCTTTCTTTTCATGCCAATCATTAGAAATAGTTTATACACAAATACACAAAAAAACGCCTATCTCGCAAAAGAAAGACGTTTCCGTATAGATGCCTAAGTGGTATGCATTTACAGAGGTTTCGTACATTCCCAACCGTGTGAACGATACTCACGCACAGCGTCTCGTATATCCTCAATATCATCAGAATGCAGTAAAACGGCAGGTAGAATTACCCAATATTCATTCTCCGCTAGATCAATAAATACGTCCTCGACATCGTAATATTGCATATCGCCAAATGCCGTATCCCTAATTTTCTGTCCAACCAAAGGTGTAAACTGGGAATCAAATGTTTTCATCACCTTCGTATATTCCTTCACGCCCGTTGCCGAGATCTGCTGTGAAATAATGACGCTCAATGCTGTTACCTCCCTGACCTAATAATGCTCATTATACCCTTCTCTCAGACCTTCTACAAAACCTTGTGCAAAAAAAATCATAAAAATCAATAGGCCGATGCCAATAGCTACGGAGCTGATTACGATAATGAAGATCCCCTGCGTGTCTCTTTGTTCCATCTTTTTAGTCAAAATTCCGAAAACAAGACCTATGATCCCCAACAAGCCTCCAACGACAAAAAAACTAAATACGAACCCCAAACCTGCAAAAATCCAGCCAAATAGAGCGAGCACCCAGCCCTGCGGCTGTGGCTCACTCTGTTTCATCTGCCAGCGTTCCCTCGCTGTAGGTGTATATCTGTCCATTCCTTAGCTCCCCCGCTCATTGCATCTCTTAAGAAAAAAATTCGCTCGCCTTCTCCCGATGGACAGGCTTGATATGCATGTCCAACACTTTCAAAGCTGCCAGCACAACTCCCGCATCATCTGTAAAACCCAACATTGGAATAACATCTGATATAGCATCTAATGGAGAAATAAAATACGCCAAGGCTCCGAATGCTACCCCTTTGGCATACAGAGGCGTTTCAGGATCTATCGCACAATAGTACATAGCCACCGCATCCTTCACAAAGGGAACTTTTCCAGCCGTGGACTTTACCTTGTTGAAAAATCCCTTTTTCACCTGTTCTTCCTGTTTTGGATCATACTTGGCTTTGGTTACGTCAAAATCCTTCATAGGTTCCTCCTCTTGCTGACTGGTGAGTTTGAAAGTGCCACCTTCCCGCTTACCAAGCGGATAATTTTGAACCGTCATTTTCACTAACTCAACAGACTTATAGTCATATTTTACTATGACCTCCTTTGATATTCTAGTATATTTTTCCTATTCCTTGCTCCTATGTATTTGTACAGGCTTTTGCTTACGATTCCAGAACAAACTAAACGACCTTTCCCATTAGAATTTCGAGAAAAGGCCGTTACTAAAACAATATGAATCTTTTACTGTTTACCGTTGCTATAAATCGTGCTTAACTTGGATGTTGCTCTGATGCCATTCGGACCTTCAATAATGGCACGTCCTTGTTCAGTATAGCTCGATCCTGCCCAGTCGTTTGACATATCCAAATATTCTAGACCTGATCCATTTCCTTTCCAAGACCATCCGAGATAACCTACACCTTTTTGTTGGGCATAACTCATAATGGTGGCCTCGTCAACATCACCATTTGTATGCTTGATTCCGAATTCTCCAATGATGAGAGCTAGATTTTTGTTTAATACATTGTCAATATTGCTTTTTACTGTTTCGGCATTTCCCCCAGCGTATTCGTACATATGAATGGAGAACATCGTATTTTTAAGCGGATCGGCATCAAACACTTGCGTTCCGTAGTCAAAAATCGACTTCGGATATTGCCCCCACCCAGCGGCGTCAACCATAATGGTATTTTTGATGCCAGCATTTCTTAGCTTTGGAATAACTGATTTATACCCCTGTGCCCAGCCGTTCCCATCCCAAGTACCAAACCATTCATTCGCGATGTTGAGAATGACTGTATTTTCTTTTCCAATCAGTGCACTTTTCATTTCAATCCAGTAATCTGCGATTTTATTCAACACAGCAGCATTATCATTTCCCGTACCATCATGTACTTCAAGGATAACAACCAATTTGTTTTGTTCTGATAAAGTGATCAGGTTTTGCAACGCTGACAAATCATCTTTCGTCCATTGTTGACCGTCAGACAGCACGATTCTAATCGTGTTCGCTCCGGTTTTGGCAATTGCAGGTATCGCAACCGACTCTTGACCTTTGTACCAAGTGTAAGCGTGATTAACTCCTCTCATGACAAAGGGATTTCCGTTGCCATCATAAAGCGTCGTACCTTTAACATAAAATCCTGTATTTTGAGAGGAGTCGGAACTTGTTGTTACTTTTAAGACATTACTTGGTTCCGAAATATTGCCTGCTGCATCTTTCGCTTTTACAGTGAAGTTGTAGGATGTGTTCGCAGTGAGACCCGTCACTGTATAACTTGTTGTGGTGCTCGTGCCTACCAGATCTGTTCCGTTATAAATAACGTAGCCAGTTACACCTACATTGTCTATTGAGGTCGTCCATGTAAGAGTGACAGATGTGCTCGTCTTGGATGAGCTTTGGAGGTTTGTTGGGGCGGTTGGTGGTGTCGTATCTGTTGTCGTATCAATCTGCGTGAATCTCCACCTTTGCTGAGCGCTACCGTTGTCGGCCCATTGTTGAACGTTTGCACCGTCATGGGTATAACCACCGACAACATCCAATGCTTTACCACTAGATTGCGAGATCAGCTTATAATATCCACCACCAACGTCAATGATTTTCCATTTTTGCTGAGCGTTCCCGTTGTCTGTCCATTGTTGAACGTTCGCTCCGTCATGGGTATTACCACCGGCTACATCCAATGCTTTGCCACTAGATTGCGAGATCAGCTTATAATATCCACCACCAACGTCAACCACTCTCCACTTCTGTTGCTCCTTTCCGTTATCGGTCCATTGTTGAACATTCGCTCCGTCATCCTTTGATCCCCCTTCAACTTCCAGGCTTTTTCCGCTATGCTGTGCAGTAATTTTGTAAACAGCATCTGAAATAATATCCGATTGGGCAGACGGTGTTGAATTAAGCGCTAGATTAGTAACTCCATCATTGTTAGCGCTTACAATCATGGTCGGCAATATATAAACAAGCATACTCAACGAGATCAAACACGACAATAACTTCTTCATTTTGTAACCTCCAGGTAACCAGCGTTACAATTCACCGTTTGCTCGAAGTTTCCAACATTTCTATTTAACTGCATCTCGACTTACCCCTCTCCCTTAGCTTATATATTCAAATTTCCATCCCTTAGGCACGTACTACGATCTCTCCCTTCCGGCCATAATTCGGAAAAGAAAAAAGAACCAAAAAGAGCTCTATCCTAATATTAGGTAAACGCTTTCAATTATTCCAAACTAATTATGTGATTGGGAAATGAATTCTTACTCATTCTAGTTTACGTTATACTAAATGTCAATTGTTAGCATAACAAAAATATGTAAAATACAATAATTATTAAAAAAACAAACACCATATAAACATAACAAATTAGTGATATTGATTACCAAGGTTCTTCCATTACCTCCTTTTTTGCTCTAAAAAAATTATATTCATTGTTTTTTTTACACAAGGACGAAAAATAGAAAAAAAACAAAAACATTTAACTTCATTTTGTTAGTCTAATGTTTTTGGAACAACCATCTTGTTAGCTAATTTTAGCACGACAAACCTCTACCATAAATTTAAATTTTTCCGATGATCTTGAATAGCATAGCAAATGAGTTCTTTGAAAATCATAGTCAAAAAAAGCACGCTATATTGGTACTACCAATATGCGTGCATGAAAGAAGATATTGAAGTTCTTCTTGATCCATCACCCCCGTTAATCCTCAAATGTCTCACCGTTCTGATACTTGGTTGATAACTCTATTCTTTCTTTAATATTTACCAGATACACACTGCCTGCAATCAGCACCAGTCCCACAACAAACGTCAAAGTAAGTGATTCCTTGAGCATTACCATACTAAAGACCGTGGACAACACCGGTATCATAAACGTATAGGAGCCGACGGTTCCTGCATCTCCGTTATCGATCAGTTTAAAATAAATCATCCAGCCCATCGCAATCACGAATATCGAAATAAACAATAAAATCGCGATAAAGGAGGTAGTCCAGTGAATATCGCTCCATTTCTCGGTCGTAAATCCAATCCCATTGAGTATGATCCCCCCAAAAATGAGCTGCATCGTCACCGCCCAAATGGAGTCCAATTGATTGCTTTTTTTCTTCATATAAATCGTTCCGAGCGCCCAGCACAGTCCTGAAGCTAGCCCCAACACAATGCCCAGTACCGACAAATGCCCTGCCATCCCACCAGAGCTAATCACGATCACCCCGCCAAAACCCAGTACCAGTCCAATGACCTTCAGGGGAAACATACGCTCCCCCAACCACATCCAAGAGAATAATCCCAACAAGATCGGCTGAAGGAACACTAAAGTGGAAAATAACCCAGCAGGCAAATAACGTAGCCCTACCGTCTGCAAGCCATAGTAGCCTACAATATTAAATATGGCCAGCACAAGATAAGTCCACGCATTCTGTCTAAAGCGCAAGGTTTCCCGGTGACGCATAGCGAACAATAGCAGAATCACACCACCCAGTAGGGTACGGATTCCTGAAAAAAATATCGGCGGTGTATCTGGCAAAGCCAGCTTGGTCAACGGCCAGTTGATCCCCCATACCATCACTAATATCAAGACAAGCCACAGTGTAGCTTTAGGTGTTAATTTTTTCATAGATGTCTTCTCTCCCTTAGATTTTCATCGCTCATTGCTACCGACTAAAATCTGAATAGCCGTTTGCAAAGTTTTGCTTTACTAGCGTATACTGTGATCACTAATAAATAAAATGAATGTTTTCAATAAGGGAGATAACTTTTCACTTATGACCATTACTCAAATTATGATCTTCGTTCGCGTAGCTGAAACGCTAAGCTTCACCCAAACTGCCCATGAGCTGCATATGACGCAGCCCGCGGTCAGCCATGCCATCGCCAGCATCGAAAACGAGCTGGATGTCCAGCTATTGCTGCGCGACCGAAAAAAAGGAGTGCTGCTGACCGATATCGGGAACAAGGTACTGCTGCAATTCCGTATGATGCTGCAAAGCATGGAAAAGGTACAGCAGCAGGTGGCTGCTGAAAAAGGTCTAGACGTGGGCACGATCACGATCGGTGCCTTTCCTTCTGCCTCAGCCTATTTTCTGCCCCCGATTATTCATCATATTCGTCAGCATTATCCGAACCTTGTTTTCGACCTACATGAAGGCTCCACGAATGAAGTCAAGGAGTGGGTGCATACCAGAGAAATCGAAGCGGGTATCATCCTGTTACCAGACCCTCAGGTAGATGTCATCCCTTTATGTCAGGATGACATGGTTATTCTCCTGCCAGACGGTCACCCTTTGCAATCGCACAATAAAATCGCCATTCGAGACTTGAATCAGCAGGATATGATCTTTTGTAAAGGTGGACATGAGGTCGCCATTATGGAAGGTTTTGAACGCGAGCAAAGTCAGTTGCAGGCACAATTCATTACTCATAATATCAGCACCTTGGTCAGCATGGTTCGACAAGGACTGGGTATGGGCATTGTCTCTTCACTCGCCTTGTCCACGTTTCCCCATGATCTGACCGTCAAGGAGACTTCACCTCTGATCACACGCCAAATCGGTATCGCTGTACCATCCCTGCATAATGCTTCACTTGCTGTACAGTTATTTGTGCGAACCGCGCAGGAGCTATTTACGGATTCGAAGCAGTAGAAGCATTGGATCATGATCATAAGGAGGTCTATTCATATGCAGAGAAATCAAATCATTCGACCAAATAGCTAAATTTCTAACCCATTTCAGGTGGTTTTAGGGAAAGACGGAAACAATTCGTGGGGCCGAAATAATTGGTTGCCTATGCTGGACTACGACAAAGAGCAAATCAAAAATTAAAGGTCTATTAAGAAAAGAAAAAGAAAGAAGGCAAGCCTTACAAGGTAGCTCGGATCGCCTGCGCCAACAAGCTTATACATCACATATAATGCATTAATTCCACTGGTATATTATTCTAGCGCAGCGGGTAACCTATACTGAATACCTGCAATTTTTAAACTAGGAGGGTTTTGCATGGACCATCTCGCTATTTTGATCAGAAGTTTCTCTGCATTCGTTATCCTCATGCTAATTGGGAGAATACTGGGGAAGCAAACCCTCTCCAATATGAACTTTCACGAATTCGTGACGGCGGTCATATTAGGGGCTATAGCAGCCAACTTTGCCTTTAACGAAAAAATAGAAGTTGTCCACCTATTAATAGCCCTGTCTGTTTTTACAATTACTTCTTATGTTTTATCCAAGTTTTTTTTGAAATTCAGAAACTTTAAAATGTGGACAGAGGGAGCACCCACCGTTCTCATAGAAGGAGGGTTCATTCTCGAAGATAACTTAAAAAAAATAATATGACATTAGATTCTTTAAATCAACAGCTTCGCCAGAAAGAAATTTTTAATATAGAAGAAGTGGAGTACGCCCTCCTTGAGATTAACGGAAAACTATCTGTTCAAAAGAAAAAGGAACTGCAAGCCGTGACATTAAAAGACCTGCAGTTGAATGCAGGTAATGCCACACAGTTCCCAATTGAGCTTGTAATCGACGGACAGCTTTTACATGGCAATTTAAACTCCAATCATATTCCCGAATCATGGCTGCTGTCTCAACTGAAGGCACGCGACAAAAAGTTAGAGGACGTATTCTATGCCGTTAAAGGCAGCAACGGCCAACTCTATGTGGATGAATATAAGGATAAAATCCAGCATCCAATTGATGTGGAGTAGTATTGACTTGCGGTCAATAGTTACCTGAGATTCAACGTAATCAGATAATTGTATTTGGCAGCGTGCTTAAGCTCATCCAATATGATACCGTACACCGTGTCCTTATAGATGCCAGCAGGCAATCCAAACCAGATGTTGCGGTATCGTTCCACCGCACCCAACTCCCCCATCAAGGCGCGCTGTAAACCTTCTGTATAAGATTGCACCCTCTCATATTGCTCACTACTGATGCCTGCAATTTCCTGTCCTGTCAAAGCCCGATACATCTCTCTGAACATTTTATTGTGGCCGCGCTCATCGTTACGGATGCTTTCAATAATAGCCACCTGCTCTTGTGAGGGAGCCAAATTGATCAATTCATCGTAGAACAACTCATCGTTACGCTCCCCTTGTACCGCTTCCTTTATCATTTGTACTGCTTTCGGAAATCCTGTGTTCCAGATAGGTACAAAATTGGCCCGCATATAGTATGAATTTCCCCAGTAAGAAGGTACTTGATACAAGTTTATCTCCACCCGATGTTAGTTTTTAGAAAGTATATGCGCATCTGCCCATGTTGGTTCCTAACATTAGGAAAAATGACTGTTTCGCACACTCCTAGTCGCCCTTTTCTAGTGAAGTAATGCTAGTGGCTATTTGACTTACCAACATACTGGGTTGATTATACTGATGATAGCTAACACAGGGGAAGAACTCACTAAAAAACTAATTGCGATTTGTGTCATAGTTGAAAGTGCTGCATCTATTGCTATAAGCTACAGAGAAATAGACGAGGGACTCCTTGACAAACATTAGCTGGTTTTCTTGTCTTAATATAGTCTACTAAAAAAATAAATAGGAGTTTTCCATAAACGGAAAACTCTTTCGCACTTTAAACAAACTGCTTCTATACTTTCTTCAATGTCGGACCAATCCACCAGCCAAATCATCCCATCGCCAAGAAACCTCATGTCCATGGAGATGCAGCCCCCCAAACCACTCATCGATCCCTTGAACTGCAATGCGGTCCGCTGATCCATTCAGTACCTCTTTACCCAACTCTGTCAGAATTACCTTTCGGTTCAGAAAATCCGGAATTTGTCTGAAATCCAAGCCAGCCTCATCCCCGTCAATCATCAGTAAAGGATGTTCACCTTGCACCAAAGCACGAATAAATTTCCAGTATTCGAGATCACCCATGCCGAGCACATGCAGAACGTCTGTTACCTGACGAAATAATTCCAATGGCGTATTCACTCCATTATGAACGGCCTGAAGCGTGGTCTGTTCCACAACGCCAAGACCATTCTGCTCCGAGGGCAGCCGCTTGAGATGCGCTGTGAAAGCTTCATAGGCAAAAGGCAGGCCGGATGCTGCCAATTCTGCCTTCTTGTCTTCCAGCAGATTAGCCATTTGAACAGGATCAGGAGAAGCATACGCCTGCCAAAGCTCGCTTCCAAGCTCCATTTCTTGCCGCCCAATAGTCCGCCAGGTCCCGGATAATGTTTGAAGCTGTGCCGGAGTGAGCTGTCCCAGACCATGAAACCGTTCGATTCCCGGAAACTCCCCAATACAGAGCAGGCTCAGCTTCGTGCGGCCCAGTTTCTGTCTTTTGAACCAGTGGAGCAGATAGGCGAGCATGCTCTGATCAAACAGGTCATGCTCAAACCACAATACGACTTCATCATACTTAATAAACTCTCGAAGTTTCTGCTCTTGTTCCTCACAACCCGTAATATATTCGTTGGTCGGAATACCCATCGTTTCTTCCAAGACCCGGGCCCGCAGTGCCCGTTCTTCCGCCCCCGCTGGATTTGCAAATATCGGTCCTGCCGGATACACCTCTCTCCATACAAGCACATCACCCTGTACAACACCCTGCTTCAACATCTCGCCTACAACATCACCGTTAACAATATGCAGCATGTTTTGCCCTCCCTCATACAAATGATTGAACACGGAAACAAGGTCGGCTACCGGGAGTGTACCTTTCAACTTTCGGCGGGCATCGTGCAGCCGCTTCTTAAGCGTCGGGACCGGAGTGCCCAGATAATCCGAAATTTCCTGCAGAGAGTAGCCGTAAAAATAAAACAATCGCAGCGGCACGCGCAGCTTGGCAGACAGTGCCTTCACCGATTGTTGCAGAACTTGACTCTCCTCCCTACGCTCCGCAATTTCTGCTACACCCGGTACTCCTCCGGAAACCTGCACAGCCTCATCCAGAGGAAGCATCGAATGATGCTTCCGCCGCAGCATCCGCTGGCACTGTCTTACGACAATGGTCTTGAACCAGCCTGGAAAAGCGGACGGGTTCTGTAGCTTCTCCAGATTCTGATAAGCCTCTATGAACGCATCCTGCACGGCATCTTCCGCGAGATGAACATCCTTCAGCATGTCATAGGACACCGCATAGGCCATCCCGCGAAAATGCAGCATCAGCTGCCCGAACGCTTCCGCGTTCCCTTGCCGCGCCTTTTCAACCCACTCCCTCATACGTTCCTAGCCTCTTTTCATACGTGTTCTTAATCTTAAGTGCTGGCTCAGTGGGGAAAGGTTACAAGTCATGTTGATGGAAAAATGAAATGATTGATAAATAGCGTCACTGAATACAGCTGTACACAGCAACCATATTAACAGATTCTTTCTCAAAAGAAGCATAAAGTAGCTACAGGTTGTTGGTTTTCAATAGAAATATATCATCCTTTATTTTTCACGAGGTTAAGCTCAATTCCATTATCCCTATCCTTCTGCATTTAAAAGCGCATACTAAAATTATAGAGAAGATAAATTATCACTATAAGAAGTTATGCAATAACAAATGCTGATTAAATGTACAGCCATAAAAAAACACTAAAAGGTGCCCGCCTTTAATTGGCCAAACACTCATTTAGTGATTCAATTTAAAAACTAAATCGTTAGTAAACTAGCATCGACATTGAATCGCGACAGTTTTGGTGCGTATATATGATCAGGATAAAGGTCTTACTATACTCAGATCAATTGCAGTACCCATAGTTATGATTAATTTACCACGTAAGAGATTGGACTATCTTTATGTTGTGTCATTGTCGACTCCTCTGCCAATCCATACATATGATAGAAGCAACCCTGAAGCTCTATTAATTCACAAAATGTCCCTCTCTCTATAATTGCTCCATCAGCGAATACAAATATCATATCATAGCGCTCTAATACTGGTTTTGATAACCGATGAGTAACCATCACGCATGTAGTATTGTCTAAATTCAGAACTGTTTCTTCAATAGCATTTGCTGTTTCCTGATCAAGTGACGAAGTCGGCTCATCCATTAACAATAGAGGAGTGCGACGTATTAACGTCCTTGCTATGGCTATTCTTTGCTTTTCACCTCCAGACAAAAAACTTCCTTTCTCTCCAACCTGTGTCTCCATTCCATTGGGTAGCTTATTAATTAGCATACTCAGACCAGATTTTTGAATAGCATCTTCAATTTCCTTATCAGAAAACATCTGGTGTAATACAATATTTTCCTTAATGCTACTATCAAATAAAAAAACATCCTGATGCAGGACAGACTCCAGTCTGCACCAATCCTCCATATTGATTTCCTTTAAATCTACTTCATCAATACTGATCCTGCCTTTGTAGTTCTCATATTGCTTCATTAAAAGCCGTAATACCGTTGATTTTCCTGACCCGCTCGGCCCGACTAAGGCATACTTCTTCCCTAACTCCAAATCCATATTTAATCCATGTACATTATAGCAGTCATCTTTATAACCAAAAGACACTTCTTTTAACGATACTTTATCCTGGATAGTCGGTTTGCGAATGTAAATCTTGTCCTGTTGCTCTGTATGTAAAAGTTGTGTAATCTTTGCCGAGATATCACGTAACGACTTGATTTGAGTTATATATTGAATACTCATTTGTATCGGATTAACGATGCTATTAGTTAGTTGAACACAAGCAATCATAGTTCCCAACGTGATAAGCTGCCGTAAAGTAAGGAAACTCCCAATAATAAATACTGAAATAAACATAAATCCACCAAATACTTCACTAATAGAGGTAACCCAAGCACTCAATTTCTGAAATCTATATTTTTGATTTTCCGTCTCCTGATTAATACCATCAAATTGTCCTTGTACATGCCCCTCAATACCAAAGCTTTTAATAACTGCAAATCCTGAATACATATCATTCGTATGAATCATAAATTTTTCTAAAGCTTCAACTACTTTTCTCTTACAATTTACAAGTTTCTTTTCAAACATTCGAGGGATAAACATAGATGACAGTGTTAATAAGACAAGGGCTATGACAATTGTAGGACTGAGTAAAAACATCGCTAACAAAGATGCTGAAAAAGATATAAATGTCCCAATTAACGAGAATATATTTTTAAAATAATCATCTTCAATCATCTTTATATCATTACTAAAAATAGAAATATACTTGGCGCTATGATTTGAAGAAAATTGTGTTAGACTTTTATTTAAAATATGCTCAAATACAATTTCTTTTAGATTAAGCATGGTCTTCCTCATATAAGAAGCATGAGATAAATTCGTTAGTAATCGAAGTATTGCACCCAGAATGATTAAAAATACAGCCAAAAAAGCTGATTTAACAAATTCTTGTTCACTTCCGGTTGTAACAGTGTCTACCAATTTCTTAAAGATAAAAGCCATATACATATTCATGAGACTTGATAAAGTGATGCAAATGATAAGTAATATTAACTTAAATCTATACTTAAACAAAAAAAGCTTCATCACTAACCCCCATTAGAATATATTTTTGCTGATCACTGACTGCGAGATTTTTCTTGTATTTTTTAATTTATAATTTTCACACATTAATCATCCCTCTATTTTTAGCAGCAACTACAGCTTCTAATCTAGAATGCACCTCAAATTTATTAAAAATATTAGTTAAATAATATTCCACAGTCCTTTGACTAACACAGAAGATGACAGCGAGTTCCTTATTGCTTTTCCCCTCTGCGATGCATTCCAAAATAGACCGTTCCTTGTTGTTGAGCACTACATAATCCATTACTCCTTCACGGTGATGAAGTTGTTTTAATAAGGCTACGGGTAAAACGGAAATACCGTTTAACACGTTTCTTATAGTCCAAATTAGTTGATCGTGCGAAGGATTATTTTCAATAAATGCTATAACGCCCAGGTTTAAGAGTTTATCCATCATTGTATATGTATGAACCTGTCCAATAAATAGTATGGGTATATCCTGAATTAGATGGATACATTCCAAATCTACAGGAAGCATTTTATTCAAATGATAGATACATAGATTAAAATTATATTTAGTTAAGTTCTCTTTTGCTTCCAAAATAGTTCTGATAAGTGTGACATGTATATATTGATCTTGTTCAATCCACAACTTGGTAACCTATCCTGATTCAGGATGATCATCAATAAGTAAAATGCTGTACATTTGACTAACCTCCTGCGTATTTTATACTTACTAATATATTTCCTCGACAAAGTAGCTAAATAACCGCCTGTCTACTAAAGATAAACAGGCGGTTTCATAATAAAGAAGATTACCAGGAGAAAATAATGCAACCATGATAATACCAACAAGTACTGGCAGGTTCAACAGAACTTTGGGCTGCTTTTGGCTCTACAATCCAACGCATATTTCTCACCTCCTTTCAAAACTACAAAAGAGCGAAATAATAGAAAGTTAATACTTATACTTCAAGTCGGTGATAATTAAATTTAAGCATTTCACCTAAATTGTACTTGTACTCACAACAAACAGGCTGTTTGTCGATACTTTCAAACGCTTGCTGGGCACAACCTCCACCACATAACGGCAGCACTGAGCAACTTCGGCATTTTTCAATTTTATATGGGGAATAATTAAGCCACTTCTCCGTACGCTCATTAGAATTTATACCATTACTAATATGACCTATCGCATAATTTGAGTTTCCTACCGTATTCCAGCATTTTTGAATCCAGCCATCTGGCTGCACTACAATTGAATTATCTGCAATAGCAGCACAAACAACAGGTACATATTGAGGGTAATAAGAAATATTAAGCCCTTTTTCCAATGCTTTCTCATACAAGCTCAGAATAACTCCAGAGAATTCTTGATTGGCAAAGCAGCTATTACTACTTGAACAACCTCCTGCCACATAATCAGTGGTGGCAGAAAAATAAATATTCACTTTTCCCCTAAAGTCTTGCTGCCCTAAATAATCCATATAATCTTCCATTGAAGCTACGTTGTTCAAATCTACATTTGAGCGTATATTAATGTGAATAAAATCACATGAATCTCTAATATTATTTATTATTTGATCAAATGTCCCTTGTTGGTTCGCCAAAACCCTTCTTTTATCATGATTCACCTTATTACCATCGATCGTAATTTGAATACTTTTCAAACCCAAATCTCTTAAAATAACGGCACGACTTTTAGTTAATAAATATCCGTTGCTAACCATGTAGTGCGCTATTTCAATATGTTTCAGCGCTGCCATAGTATTCATTTGATCCATGAGCCGAGTAACCTTTTTAAATTCAAGTAATGGTTCTCCGCCTGTCCAATTGACAGTAATATGTTTCAAATCTGTAGCTTCCATTGCACTTTCTATATAATTCAAAATATCTTGCTGAACTTGATCAGTGAAAGAATGATTACCTGTTTTCTCAGTCAAATTTTCATAGCAATAAGAGCATCTGAAATTACAATTAAACGTAGGTAAAATTGTAAGATGTAATGTGCTTTTTTGATATCTAGTTGTAGTGAATGACTTCTCCATTATCTCTAATTCATTAACGGGATTCAGATATAAAAATCGTCCTTGTATTAAATGTTCTAACTCTTCACAATTCGTTAGATAGGAAAAATCTTCATTAACGAGGGCATCGTATAAGTCCTTCTTTATTTCTCCTAACCCGTTAGTCAGGCTATTATATATTAAATATTTCCCTTCTCCTTCCTCATCTAGTTTCAAGTACTCGTTGTAAGAAGAAATTTTCATGTGTACCCCTTCTATCATTTAGTATTAAGTACTAGATTGACCTACTTCCACAATGCACTGAACTAAATAACTATTTATTACATCATTTTACATCAGAATAATCAATAACCATTCATTCATCTATTTGATTATATTTTACCATTATCTTTCTTAAAAATCACCGCAAATTAACCGCAAATTATAAATAAAGCAAAGATAAAATCATAGAGTGTAAGACAGACTATTTAACAAAAGTGGCCCTAGTTCCCCTGTTTCTACCCACTGGCAGAAACGAAAACACAAAAAACCTCCATAACGATATAGTACGCGACTATACCGCTGGAGGTCTTAACTCACAAACCTAAAATAAATATTTACATTTCGTAATTGTTAGCGTTCATCATGCAAGATTGTACGCGCTCAAGCACACTCAATAACCACACATAATCTGCAATTTTTTGTATTAATTATCGTTCAGATTTATTTTCATACCACCACTCGAAAAACCTGAATTAACAAGGCTCTTCGTTCGGTTTCCCGGCATCCGTAGCTGTACGGAAGCTTGAACCACAGCCACATGTCGCTACAGCATTCGGGTTATGAATCGTGAACCCGCCTGACATTCCAGACTCTTCAAAGTCGATTTCCAGACCGTCTAGGTAGCGGATGCTTTCCTTTTCCACTACAATCTTCATATCCTGTACGTTCATATATATATCCTGATCCGTCTCGTTGTCGTCAAAGCCCATTGCATACGAGAATCCAGTGCAACCACCCGGCGTAACACCCAGACGTAAAAACATATTCGGCGTTTCCTGCTGCTCCAGCATATCTTTCAAACGCTCAGCAGCGGAATCGGTGATGTTAATCATAGCTCCATCCTCCTCTTTTACTTCATGTTCTCCTTCAGTATACTCCACTATTTGCAGGTGCTCAAGTCATGGAATGTCCTTCCCTTACAGGCTTAAAGACCTGTTTTTCTATTCGTTTGTATTGAACACCAGTGGTGTGAGGTTTATAATAGGTGAAGAGTGTGTAAAAGAAACTGTCGGAAATTTGTCATTTCAAAGGCGATATTTTGAGATATTCATCATTGTAGCCTGGCATTGTAACATTTTTCACATATCGTATATCCGCGCTGCCGGATTCTTACCGACGGAACGGGACATCCTGTGCGCACTTAGCGCTTGTGCCGCTGATTTGGCGGACAGCCTCGCACAGAGCAACTTGAAGGAGGAATAGGCATGTCCACATTAGTTACACCTTTTACAGACCGCAGAATGGCGGAAATTGTAGAAAAGGTACAGAACGGTATTCGTTTGAACCTTGAAGACGGTATATATTTGTATGAAACTGACGATATCCTCACACTGGGTCAGTTGGCTAACGAAGCTAATTTACGCAAGAACGGAAAAAAGGTTTATTTTATCGAAAACATGAGCCTGTACTTCACCAATGTATGCGAAGCGCGCTGCGCGTTCTGCAATTTCCGCAAGGATCAGGGGGAGGACGGCTCTTATACGTTGTCCGGGCAGGAAATGATTGATTATGTAGAGCAACACATCCATCCGGGGGTAAGAGAATTTCATATCGTCGGTGGTCATAATAATCATGTGCCTTTCCAATACTATGTAGACTCATTGAAGGCACTAAATGAAAAGTATCCCCACGTTACACTGAAAGCTTACACTGCAGCGGAAATTGACTTTTTCACACGCATAAGCGGCTTGAGTATTAAAGAAGTGCTTCAGGAGCTG
The DNA here is from genome assembly GCF_037975315.1 of Paenibacillus sp. FSL P2-0322. Taxonomy (NCBI): domain Bacteria; kingdom Bacillati; phylum Bacillota; class Bacilli; order Caryophanales; family Paenibacillaceae; genus Paenibacillus; species Paenibacillus sp. FSL P2-0322. The sequence goes on from NZ_CP150243.1 coordinate 4,902,151, forward strand.
CAAAAGGCTGGACTTCAATCCCTGACTGGTGGTGGCGCGGAAATCTTGTCCGACGAATATCGGAAGAAGATGCGTGTTACCAAAGCCAACGTGGACCGCTATCTCGAAGTACATCGCACGGCCCACAATCTCGGCATGAAAACTCATACGACTATGCTGTACGGTTCGGTCGAATCGTATCAGGATCGTATTGAACATATGCTGCAAATTCGCGAATTGCAGGACGAAACGAACGGATTTATGGTATTTATTCCACTGTCCATGCAGCCGAAAAGCAAAAACGCCAACATCATGCGTCGTAACTCCGCTTACGAGGATCTCAAAACCATTGCGATCAGCCGCCTGATGCTGGACAATATCGACCATGTCAAAGCTTACTTCATTAATATTGGACCGCAATTGACGCAGGTCGCTCTCACCTTTGGCGCATCAGACGTCCATGGCACGATTGTGCGTGAGCAGATCAGCCATGCCGCAGGTGCGTTAACCCCTGCCGGATTGACCCGTAAAGAGCTAATCTGGCTGGTCAAAGGTGCCGGACGTATACCTGTTGAACGGGACACCTTCTATAACGAAATCGAAGTTTTCGAATAAATGTAATATCGGATTCAAATTTCCCGCGAGCATTTCATCCCCATTACTCACACCATGCAGCATCTGCTGCCTCGGAATACGCTGGTCTGCCTGACAAAGGCAGGCCTGATTCTCGGGTTTTATAACAACAAAAACTTGTGTTAGATCGACGAGACACCAGACCATTTGCCGGGGACACGGTAGCGAAAGGAAGGCGGATTTTGATGAAAAATTTCGTTATTCTGGGGGGCGGCTATGGTGGCCTTACCATTGCCAAAGAATTGCTGGATAAACACATTCCCGACGATGTTCAAGTTATTTTAGTGGATCGAATGCCCTTTCAGGGGTTGAAAACAGAGTACTATGCCCTCGCGGCAGGTACGGTTTCTGATTTTGATTTGCGGGTGCATTTTCCAGATGAACAACGTCTTATTCGCAAATACGGAGAAGTCACCTCGATGGATCTAGAGAATAAGATTGTCAATTTTCAAGACGGTGAACCCTTGCCCTATGACCAGCTTGTCATTGCGTTGGGTTGTACCGACCGCTTTCACAATACACCGGGGGCTGAAGAACACAGCTGTACGATCCAGTCGTTTAACCATACCCGCCAAACCTATCTGCGCTTGAACGAAATCAAGCCATATGGACATGTCCATATTGTAGGCGGCGGTCTTAGCGGTGTTGAGATTGCTGCGGAGTTACGTGAAAGCCGCACGGATTTGAATATTACCATTATGGATCGGGGCGAGCGGGTGCTGTCGGCATTCCCGCAACGTTTGTCTGCCTATGTACATGCTTGGTTCAAGGAGCATCAGGTTAATGCCCTGAATCATGTTGCGGTTTCCCGTATTGAGCCGGGGGCTATTTATAACCGCGACGAGCAAATTGTAACGGATGCAGTGGTATGGACAGCGGGGATTCAGCCGGTAAAAATCGTGCAGGATTTAGCCGTCCCTAAAGACCCTCAGGGTCGTATCGTGCTCAACGAGTATTATCAAATACCGGATCATCCTGAGGTGTATGTGGTCGGAGACTGTGCGAGCCTTCCCTACTCTCCAAGCGCTCAGGCGGCAGAAGTGCAAGGGGAGCAAATCGCACACATTGTACGCGACCTGTGGAAAGGCCAAACGCCTCACCCGCATCCTTTAAAGCTGCGCGGTACATTAGGCGCACTTGGCAAGAAGGCCGGGTTCGGCTATGGCTTTATGGGCAGTACCTCATTGCGCGGACGAGTACCACGCCTGCTTAAAAGCGGCGTGCTCTGGAAGTCCAAACGCCATTTTGGCTAACCGCATGCTCAACAAACAAAGAAGACCCGCTCCCAGAGCAGGTCTTCTTTGTTTGTTGAGTGTATGATGATGTATATTTCCTATACAAAAGGAAGCTGGTTAAACGGACCATTCTATTTCAATCCAAATCTAGGTTATCCCATGCTTCAGCTTCCTTAATTTTGTTCATAATCACTTCGTACAGAAGCTCTGCTGAATCTGCGGATACAATCTCACCGTTGACCATCGCATAGGGTTCGGCGTTGCACTGACCACAATTGCTTAGGCATCCGTATTCAATCACATCATAATCTGGATTCTGCTCCAGCTTGGACATGATTTCATCGGTACCCCAATGCATATTACTGGTGCAAAACTCAATAATAGGCCTTAACATTTTTTCACCTGCTTTGGATGACGGGCATTTTAATTTGGCCCGCTTTGTAATATAATAATAAAGGTATAGGAAAGGAGTTGAATTCTAATGAGCGAAACACAAAGCGTTCAAATGTATGACGAAGTAGCAGATGTACTGGATAAGCTCCGTCCGTTCCTGCAACGCGATGGTGGCGACGTTGAGCTGGTTGACGTTGAAGACGGCATCGTTAAGCTGAAGCTGGTAGGCGCTTGCGGCAGTTGCCCAAGTTCCACAATCACGCTGAAAGCAGGGATTGAACGCGCTCTTCTCGAAGAAGTCGACGGCGTCCAAGAAGTGGTACAAGTATTCTAATGCTTGATGCATAATGATCATGAGAGTCTTGACTTCGGTAACGAAGCTCAAGACTCTTTTTTGTATTACAGCGTCTGAAGGATCACTTAAGCTTATATGGTTGGCCGAATGGGATCTAAACCTCCCGATACATCCATAATATTGCCTGTTATAAAATCCGAATGCTCCTCACATAAATAGGCGATCACTCGTGCAATGTCCTCTCCGCTCCCCGGACGTCCACGCGGTGTCTCTTTATCCTGCATGCCGATGACATCGGCGATTGACATTTCCTTATTTGCTCCTCGGATGTCCCCTGGACAGATCATATTGACCGTAATGCCATAAGGAGCTTCCTCCACAGCCAGTGACTTCGTAAAAGACACCAGCCCCACCTTGGCGGCTGCGTAGACGGCACGATGCGGCCAAGCCCTTGCTTCTCCAGCATGACCAAAGCCAAAATGAATAATACGTCCCCAATGCTGGCTACGCATGTGGGGCAATACCAAATGATCCAACAACATGGTACCGACCAGATTTCCTTGTATCATGGCATGAATCTCAGCCACACTGTAATCCGCAAACAGACGGCGTTCCCGGATGAACGGTCCGGCATTGTTCACCATAATATCGACTCCACCCAGCCGATCCTGTACTTCACCAATCAGCCTCGTGATATCTTCCTGAACAGAGATATCCCCTTGTAAAGACAGGCAGCGTACTCCTTTAAACTCAATCACCCGCTTAAGCGCTTCGGCTTCTGCTTGGCTATGCACATAATTTAGCGCAATATTACAGCCTTCATCCGCCAGACGCAAAGCGGTCGTTTTACCTAAACCTTTGGCACTGCCGGTTATGAATGCGACTTTATCTCTCAACAATTTTCCTCCTGTTCACAGAGAACGGTCACCCCCAAGTATAAAATATTTAAGCTTCCCCTACAACTCCATCCAAAAAGAAACCCCAGTCCTCTTGTTCAAGAGAATCTGGGGTTTGCGTGCAATGCGTTCTCGTTCCCTGCTTAAAATGCTGGAATAATCGCGCCTTGGTATTTATCTTCGATGAATTTTTTAGTTTCTGGAGATTGCAAAGCTTTGATTAGCTTCTGAATCGCTTCGGAATCTTTATTATCAGGACGTGCTACCAGAACGTTAGCATAAGGAGAATCTTTATCTTCCAGTGCCAGTGCATCCTTCGTTGGATTCAGCTTCGCTTCCAGAGCGTAGTTCGTGTTGATCAACGCAATATCCACTTCAGGCAACTGACGTGGCAGCATAGCCGCCTCAAGCTCCTTGAATTTCAGGTTTTTCTTATTTTCAGTAATATCTTTTACCGTAGCTTCAATGTTGCTTGCGTCTTTCAGCTTGATCAGACCTTGTTTCTCCAACAACAGCAATGCGCGGCCTCCGTTTGTCGCATCGTTCGGAATGGCTACAGTTGCGCCATCTGGGATTTCATCAAGCTTTTTATATTTTTGGGAGTAGATACCGAATGGCTCCAAATGAACTGCGCCCACAGAAACCAGATCCATTTTGCGCTCTTTGTTCATCACATCCAAGTAAGGTACATGTTGAAAGAAGTTAGCATCCAGTTGCTTGTCAAACAATTGTACGTTCGGCTGTACATAGTCGTTAAACTGAACGACTTGGAGACGAACCCCTTCTTTTTCCAACTGAGGCTTGATCGCTTCCAAAATTTCCGCATGCGGCACAGGAGAAGCTCCAATTTTCAGCTCCACTTCACGTGGTGATCCGCCTGTATTTTCGGTCGCATTGTTTGTATCCGATGTTGTGCTCTTTGTACCGCAAGCCGCCAGCACCGCAATTAATGTCAAGCTTAGTACAGCCAATACCCATTTCTTCATGTTATTACCCCTCCAATAATTTGTAATATTCAGGATCAGACGTCCTGATCAATAAGGATATCTATATGTTTTCCCTATTTTCGAGTATAATGCCGCACGAGACGATCTCCCGCCATTTGCAGCAATTGTACCAATACGACCATCAGCACGACCGCAACGATCATGACAGCCGTTTCATAACGATAATAGCCGTAGTTGATAGCCAGTGTACCCAGTCCACCGCCCCCGATCATCCCGGACATTGCCGTGTAGGATACGAGTGTAACGACGGTAATGGTTAATGCAGCGAGCAGACCCGGAAGTGCCTCACGTAACAGCACACGCCGGATAATTTGTCCTGTCGAGGCACCCATCGCTTGTGCGGCTTCAATGACGCCCTTGTCCACTTCACGCAGAGACGTTTCGACAAGACGTGCGAAGAATGGGGCAGCCCCAATAACCAATGGTGGAATGGTTCCCAACACCCCGGTCGAGGTACCTACCAGCGATCGTGTAAAAGGAATAAGTGCAACGATCAAAATGATAAATGGTACGGAACGTAAAATGTTAACGATGAATGATAATACAATGTATATCACCTTCATCAGAGTTAACGAGGAGCGACTCGCCAGAAACAATAATATGCCAAGCGGCAAACCAATAATGAGGGTGAACAATGCGGATGCTCCGAGCATCTGAAGGGTTTCCAGAGTAGAATTCCCTAGCTCATCCCAACTCACTTGTGAAAAATCAAGTTCGCTCATTGTCCGATCACCTCCACATCAAGTCCTTGCCCAGACACTTCGCGCAGCGTATGCTCTATATCTTCATGGTTTCCTTCAAAACGAACGATCAGCTGTCCATAGGGTACATTTTTAATCGTAGATATGGTTCCCTGCAAGATCGCAAAATCAACACCAGTGCTTCGAGCCGTACGCGACAGAATCGCATCATATGTTTTACTGCCCAAGAAGGAGATACGTACTACCTGCGCCGACTCGCCGCCACCTGCTGCCGCAATCGCTGCTTGCAGCTCCTCGGGATGTTCTGACTCCCGTTGGATAAAGTCCTTGGTCACCTGGTGCTGTGGCTTCAAAAATACTTCCGCCACTGGACCTTGCTCCACGATGTCGCCCTGATGAATGACGCCAACTCGATCACAAATGCTTTGAATGACATGCATTTCATGTGTAATCAGCACGATGGTTAAATTAAAGCGCTGATTAATATCCAACAACAATTTCAGGATAGACCCCGTCGTTTGCGGATCAAGCGCAGAAGTCGCTTCGTCACACAGCAATACATGAGGATCACTAGCCAGCGCCCGTGCAATTCCTACCCGCTGCTTCTGTCCACCTGAGAGCTGTGACGGATACTTTCCACTGTGTTCTTCCAGACCCACCAGTTCCAGCAGCTCACGAACTTTCATGTCCAGCTTTTCCCTGGGAGTGTTTACCAACCGCAAAGGAAATGCAATATTGTCATACACCGTTGCCGAAGACAACAAATTAAAATGCTGAAAAATCATTCCGATTTTTCGACGTTGCTTCTGTAACTGGGATTGACTCACAGTAGCGAGGTTTACCCCGTCTACCCATACTTCGCCTGAAGTAGGGCGTTCCAATAAATTAATACAGCGGATCAATGTACTTTTCCCCGCCCCGGAGTGACCAATCACTCCGAATATTTCTCCACGCTTTATAGAAAGATTCAACCCAGACAGCGCATTAACGCGTCGGTTGCCTTTGCCATAATGCTTGGTTAACTGCTTAAGCTCTATCAACGTGCTGCGACCCCCTTCACTTCTTCCTTACCCTTTTAACCAATTGTCATCTCTCAGGATTGTATAAAATCGCTATTTATTTATACAAAAAAGAGCCCCTTTCACAGAATGAAAAGGGCCCCACCTTGCGAACCTTTTCTCATCTGCCAAAATCGCTATAACTCTAGCGGTTTTGTAGGAATTAGCACCATCATGTTCCCTCCCAGTGTATTACACCGGGAAAGAACGGGTTGCCGGGCTTCATCGGGCCAGTCCCTCCACCTCTCTGGATAAGAAAAATATGTTAAACTCCAGCTTTAGCTGTCCGTTAAGTTTATATAAAAAAAACATAATTCAAGCATTTTTCTGAAACTAGGTTTCAGTATAGATAGTTTACATTGCTTTGTCAAAGGATATTTTCTATCATATTTTTGGGCGTACTGCCCGGTTCTCCCATTGTTTCGCAGTATAAGTAAAGGCGTTTGACAGCGACCGACATACCATTTCCAAGCCCTGCTGCAAATCTTCCAAATGGTGATCGAGGTCCTCCAGTTGGATTTTTCCATACAAAGCTCGGTGTCGTTGCCAGAGATCATCCTGCATTTCCGTATTCATATAGTGTATCTCCGTATTCCGACGCTTACGCAGCCGATTGATGGCATCGTTGTAAGTGTCCTTGATATCATTTAAATTATCGGTCAATACAGGATGCATTTTGAGATACTTGAGCTGCCGCAACACGGTAAAATACGAATAATGCGCCTTATACTGCCCTGTTTTTAAATCATACAGATCATTTAGCCAGTTACCCAGCTTATCCAAAATAGAGAAAACCCGAACAAACCCATCTTTATAAAAGAAAACATATAATGCATAATCGGATTTTTCATCCTCACTCATATCTTCAGCATATCCGGCTTTCACTTTCATACGGAAAAAGGCGGAAGCATGATGGCTCTGCTCCAGTTCATCCAGAGATGACATTAGACCGCGTGTTAAAATATCCGCCTTCCGAAAATCGTGGGTCGGATCTCCACCAGCCTGAATTTGCCGCTCCAGCAGGTTCAACATAGCTGACATGCTATTCATGGCATCTAGCAGGATGCCTTTGTTCACACGTGATGGCTCACCCAGTAGCTTGCGTATCATGCTTACGCCTCCTTATAAATGTAGAATCCGGCTGTAGGTTTAATTAGGGCGTCAAGCGAAATAACTCGTCCATCGTTGATCTACAAGCTTAACAATATCCTCACGCGGTAACACCTCATCCGGATACCCCGGCTTCATACGCGCATCCACTACAATCGGCAGCTTATAGTTCAGATGATGCAAACGCACTTCGCTGTCCGCGTACATATCCGTAGCCGGGTTAAAGCGTGTGAATACCGTCCACAGGAACGAGGCTTGAGAGCGAACGACTTCTTTGGCATCGTCCACAATGAAAACGAGCGGCCACTCTTGCTCACCCGCTGCTAATCGCTCCAAAACACGTGCCGCCAGCTCAGGCTCCTGCTCAAAGGACGCACCCGATACGACGAGGCAACCTCCGCAATAGGGCTCAATTTCACGAATTCCCGGCAGATCGCCTCCCTCATAAGCACGAGGCAATTCACGTACAGGCTCACCTATCCCCATCAGGATGGCCTTACTGCCATGATTCAGCTTGCGGCCTGTGTAATCGAGTGTATCGTGTGACGTGTGATTGAATATAAATAAATCCCTTGCTGGATTAAATCGCTCCAGAATGGTTTCCAGCAGCAGGTTAAAGTCCGATAAATCAATTACTCGATCCGTCAGCATCAGGAATTTAGTCAACGACAATTGACCTTGACCCAAAATAGTAAAACCGGATACAAGCGCTTCACGGGAGTAGCTTTCACGTACCACTGCCGCTGCTAGCGCATGTACACCCGTTTCCGCATACGCCCACAGGGACTTGACGGAAGGCATCACAAGCGGATATGCAGGCGACAGCAGACGTTGCAAAAACTCACCGAGATAGTAGTCTTCTTGCCGAGGCTTACCTACAATGGTTGCCGGATAAATGGCATCCTTGCGGTGATGCATATGTTTGACATGAAATACAGGGAAATCATGCTGTAATGAGTAATAGCCAAAATGATCACCAAACGGGCCTTCCGGACGGCGTTCATGAGGCGGTACATAACCGCTGATTGCAAATTCTGCTTCTGCTGGAATCCGGTGACCCCCAAGCGGGTCTTCTGTCATGGGCAGCTTGCCTCCCATAATAAGCGAAGCCAGCAACAGCTCAGGCAAGTTTTCCGGTGCTGGCGCAATGGCAGACGCAATCAGGGCAGGCGGGCCACCGATGATAATCGTCGTAGGCAATGGCTCATTACGCTGCTCCGCTTCATGATAATGAAAACCGCCGCCTTTATGAATTTGCCAGTGAATGCCCGTCGTCTGATCATCATAAATCTGAATGCGGTACATCCCCAAATTATGATCCTTGGGCTGACCTGGCTTCTCAGTATACACGAGTGGAAGCGTAATAAACGGCCCTCCATCCTCATGCCAACTGGTCACTTTAGGCAGTGGTGCCAGCGGAGCCTCTGTACGGCGAACTCCCAATACAGGGGCCTCGCTATGAGATACTGTTTTTAGCCCTACTTTTAGCATGTCCTTAATCAGGCCACGTTCATTCCACAATGCTTTGGGTGTAGGTGGAAACAATGTTTTGGTCGCTCCTACAATCGCATCCATCAGCTGCTCTGGTCGCGGGCCAAAAGCCATGTCCACACGGCGATTTGTGCCAAACAGATTACTGGCTACAGGAAACGGGGTTCCTTTTACATTCGTGAACAGAAGTGCCGGCCCTTCTTCCTCAATGACTCTTCGATGAATCTCAGCCAGCTCCAGGTAAGGATCGACAGGTGCCTCTATAATTTTAAGATGATTTTCTTTACGCAGCGCTTCAATAAATTGGCGCAAATTCTGGTAGATCAACTGGACGACTCCTCCTAAGCAAATCAAGCCCTCGAGAAACTCGCGGGCCTGGTTTGTTTCTTATATGCTATTATACGTGTTTAAACGCCTCTTGGGCAAAAATCCGCTTGACTATGATCTATGAAACGCTTAGGTACGTTGTGCTTGGGTCGGAACAAGCTTGCGGTCCGGTGACAATTGCCATACACGATAGCTCAGATAAGCCAAGATGGAGAACAACGATGCAATCACCAGCATATGTCCCAGCACGATAAACATGTAGATTTCAGGTTTGTTGACGTACAACAAGATAATTCCAATCACCACTTGAAGCAAGATTAACAAGACCGATACGACACCCAATATACGGATATCCCGGTGGTTCGGGTGATAACGGTATGAGTAGTGACCCACAGCCAAGATAATGACGAACAGCAGACCAGCTGAAATCTGATGAAGCAGCAGTGGAGATATGAAGCCCCCAATATTTACAACCTTCTGGATGACCGAGTGACTAAGCAACGCCCCTGAATAGACAGCAATATAGGTATAGATCGTCGATAACCATATAAAGTTACGAAAGCCCCGACTGACAGGCCCAGGAATCAGACGCGGGGTGTGGCGTGAATCTGCATGCTCCTGCCAAGCCCCCAACGTCATCATAGTCGCACTGGCAAAGGCGATAAGCGCAAAGCCAAAATGCAGTCCCATGACTGCAGCCGATTGGGAGAAGACGACAGCCAACGCCCCCATTGCACCTTGTATGATGACAAACATGAGCGTGAGCAGCGAGAATAGCTGCAAATCCTTCCGATGCTTCATAAACAGCAAAAAGCCAACAAATGAGGCGATAGAAAGAATCCCGGCCATGGCACTGACGGAGCGATGAGAGAACTCAATAAGGGATGCGATCGTATGTGCCGGAACCAGCTTACCATTGCACAGCGGGAATTCCCGGCCACAGCCGAGACCAGAATCCGTTCGCGTCACGACACCTCCACCGAAGGTAGCCAAAAACATGACAATACATGTTACGAGTGCCAGCCATTTTAATATTCTGATTTTGTTATTCAAAGAATTCACCCGTATCCTTCCAAATATAATATTTATTCACTTTATATGTTGTGAAATGATCACTTAAAGTAATTATAACTGATATATCGTTCCTTGACATACGAGCTTTGTTGACAAAATGTGAACGTGTCCGTGAGAAAGCCGCCCCCTGAGAAGGAAGCGGCTTTCTGAATGTCTTGATGTTATTTTGCCAAGCTCGCGTGGACTTCAACAGCCCGATCCAAAAATTGCTCAATCTCTTCGCGGGATTTGCGCAGTCTGTTTACCAGACGTACCAGTTCTCGCCCTTCACTGTAAGCGATAAAGCTAGGAATCCCCAATACATTTTGCTCTTGACTGACGCTTTCGGCCTGTTCTACATCAATCTCAATTAATGTAAGCTTATCTGCATATTGTTGTTCCACATCAGGCATGAACGGATCGATGAAATGACAATCCTTACACCAGTCCGCCTTAAACACAGCCACCGTAACGCCCGGAGTGGATATTGCCTTATTAAAGTCTTCATGAGAGACGATTTTTTGCATGGATGATTCCTCCTTAAATTCTTTTTGTGCTGAAAAGATTGCACTTTCTATTGTAACGCCAAGTGAAGCTTTTGCACACTCCCCCATTCTACTCACATGCCGATTGGAAGCCCTCTCATTGAGGCATACTAAAGATATACTTAAGAATCCACATAAGCGTCGACATCCTAACAGCATACCCAACATACTTGGCAGGATACGGGGGATGCTTGCAGTTGGAAAGGAGGTTAATTTAGTCATGTCTCTTACCGAATGGCTCCATACAGCATCTCGACAGCTTCAAGGAGGGCTAAAGTTACTGGGTTCCGTTCCCCGTGTTGCAGAGGAAGCTTGGGAGGGCAAACGGGCGGCTTGGACCGAATCCCGCAAATTACGCTACCCCTTGCGTGAACTAGCGTGGGATTATCATACGGCACAGGCCGCTATGAATGAAGCTGAAGCGATAATGCTGGTGAACGGACCCGCTACGCGTCCCTCTTCTCTGAATATGCCCTTATGCGAAACAGACTGTGAGCTACTGGAACGGATCAAGAACGATACAGCACAGGAGAATCGCAGCAACGTTACCCGCACTGCCGCTTACCTTGAATGCTATCGTGGCTACCCGGAGTTACATTGGGCATTACTGGCCCACCTGGTTTCTCGTAATGGCGGCTATAATATGACCGATCTGAAAGGGGGACTGATTGGCAACCTGTTCGGTGAACAGGAAAAGGAATGGCTGTATCGGCTACTGGAGCGCTGTAACGCCCTTATTTTTCAAGACGCTTATCCGCAGTTGCAACTTTACATGCACAGCCGTCATTTAGGTCGAAGTTGCTTTCATTTGTTGCCTTATTTTCACGTTTCGCCATTCATGAAGCCCTTTTGGGAACGTTTCTGGGCTTGGCGGGATAGCTCTCTGTTGACTGTGGCGCTCATCATTAATGAACAAAACTATATTGAAGGACGTGTGGTAAAAGATCCGTATTTTCAAAAATTTGTGACACACAAGCCGGGGTTTTATTTGCATGACTGGCTCCAGCTTAATCAGGTTATATTTCCACTTGGACTAAACGGTGGACTTGCTGGACTAGTAATGGAGCGTTTCGGCCATTTGGACGAGCGGATCGGCTTTGGCAAAAGTCTCTATGCTATGCTCTTCGGCCATCAGCAGGTGCTGGACCAGGTATCCGCATTCGCTAACAGTGTGCCGCATACAGGTTCACGCAGCGACTATTGGCCCGGATTGTTCACCCCGAATGAACAAAAAGCGCTGCACTCTCCAGATGAAAGTGCAACGCTTTTAGCACATGAATGGCTACCGCCAGGACAACGTCTGTACAGTCCGGAGCTGAACGCCGTCTGGTCCGATACAGCTTATGATCCAATCCCCCGGTATGACTGGTTTCAGGACGGCTCCACACTTGGACATCTCAGCGAACCAAGGCGACCGCTGTTATTTGCCATGCGCCATGAGCATCGTCATGGCATCCAAAAAACAGCAATGGCCCACGTTGCCCATAACAGCTTGCAACCTTTCCACTGAAAGACTGGGGGACTCTTTTAGCCTCGTTGTCCTGTGGACTCACGCTGTAGACGCATTAACGGACGCAGTACCTTTTGCAACATACGCGGATAGTTGCCCAGCTCGTCCCTGCGCAATACGCGCAGTACAACCAGCAACAACAAGTAGCATACCAGTACAGCTGCCCCGGCAATGCAGCACGCGATCAAGAAGGCCACACGCGCAGGCATCAGATGCACCAGCAGAATACAGGCTTCATTTACACCGTATCCGATAGCTCCCGAGACGACGACTGCGGTTAAGAACCCTGCCCAGCGACGGCCCATGATGGAAAAGGAGACAATCCCTTTAAGCACACGCAAATTCAGCAACGTGATCACGAGGAAACATAATCCGGTTGCAGCAATGATCCCATAAATTCCAAGCCAACCAGCCAGCAGCCAGCTCGCTGCAAACTTGACGACGATACCGACCATGACATTAACCATTGAAATACGCGGCTTGCCCATACCGATCAGTATCGAATTAGAAGTCATCATCGTAATCTGGAATATCGTTCCGAGTGTCAGAACAGCGATGATACCACTGCCTCCAAGCGAGCTAAACAGTAAACCATTAATAGAATAGGCGGTTACACATAAAGCCAGCACAATCGGCATCCCAGTCAAAATAGAGATACGCAAAGCCAGCGTCATCTGATTTTGTAAATGCTGCTCATCCTTACGGGCAAATGCCGCTGAAATGATCGGAATAAGCGATTGGCTGAGCGCAATGGCCAAAATCGGCGGAATTCCCGCCACACTCTGTGCCCGAGAGCCTAGATAACCCAACTGAGTAGTCGCCTGATCCAATCCCACTTGACCAGACAATAGTCTCACCACAATAGACGTATCAATAAAGTTGACCGCCGGAACCGTCAGAGACGACAATACAATGGGAATGGAAAGCTTGAAAATATCTTTGTAAATGCGCATCATCGGTAGCGCGGAGCTTTCCTCTTGGAATTGATCTTGACGATCCTGTCGATCCTGGCGACGCAATTTCACCGTGTAGTACAACATGACCGCTAGAGCGCCAAGACTTCCCATGACACCTCCAAAGGAGGCTCCGGCCGCAACCTCGCGATCTCCATAACCTAGCTTCAAAATAATAAAAGCGAGTACAATAGCGGTCGCTACCCGTGCAACCTGCTCCACAATTTGTGAAATACCGCCTGCGGTCATATTACCGCGCCCTTGGAAGTATCCACGCATCATGGCAATGGCAGGGAACAGCAGTAATGCTGGTGCCAAAGCCTGAATGGCCAAAGCGGATTGCGGAACCCCTGCTACATGCTCGGCAAAGTAAGGCGCTCCAAAATACAGCAGCGCTGTAATGATAATGCCTGCCGCGGCCGCGAATATCAAAGCCGCACGATACACACGTCGCGCTTCCGAAGGCCGATCCAGTGCATAACGTTCTGAAACCATTTTGCTCAACGTGCTTGGAATGCCGGCCGTAGCGACCGTGAGCAGCATCAAATAAGCGTTGTTCGCAATGGTAAACGAGGCGTTCCCGACGGAACCGAGCAGATGCTCCAATGGAACACGCTGTACCAGACCAAGCACTCTGGCCACCAAGGCGGCAGCGGCTAAAATAAGCGTACCTTTAAGGAATGTTTCTTTATTGGACAAAATGCGTTCCCTTCTTTCTTGCTGTTCACACGCATGCAAAAGCCCCGCACAAACAGTCATGGCCTGAGCCATCACCGGTGCGGAGCCGCATGTCGATTCTGTCTCTGCAAATCATAATAAACCAAAACGAATCTCGGGTCATAACACCCAAATTAAGAATACAATAATCATGGCAAGCTGCAAAATCACTTTCATCACGGTGCTGGTAAAAAGGCCTAATACAGAGCCAAAGCCCACTTTTATAGCTCGATCCAGTGGGGCTTTGCTTATCAGCTCACCTAGCACAGCACCAATAAATGGTCCCAAAATCAGGCCAAATGCCGGAATAACGAAGGGGCCGATAATAATCCCGATGGTACTCAGTATCGCCGACAGACGCGAGCCGCCAAATCGCTTGACACCCCACGCATTCACAGCATAATCCGCAACAAAAAGGGCAACGACGATTAGTGTTTGTATAATCCAAAACAATGCATTGTATGGAGCAAACGAGAAAAACCAGCCGTATACAAAAAATGCAAAATAGATGGCGAGCGCCCCCGGCAATACGGGATATACCGCCCCGGCCATGCCCACAATGAACAGCACAATAACAACAATCCAGCCTACAACGTCCATGGGCCTCCTCCTTCTCGTCCATTCATCCGGCCTGCTGCATTATTCATTTTATTACACAAGCACATAATCACGGATCACTTCTACAATGCCGTCGTCATTATTCGAAGCCACGACCAAATCAGCGGCTTCTTTAACCGTATCCTGAGCATTCCCCATTGCTACGCCCAGTCCAACCGCTTGAATCACAGCCAGGTCATTCAGACTGTCGCCAACGGCAACCACCTGCTCCAGAGTAATGCCAAGCAGATCGCACACTTCAGCGATTCCACTGGCTTTGGATATACCAGCTGGGTTAATTTCCAGATTTGTCATCGAAGAATTGGAAATTTCAAGTCCACCCATATCCTGAAGCTTAAGTAAAATTTGGTGGCGAATTTCGTCATTTTCCGTATTATAACCGAATTTGAGCCACTCCTGTGTGTCCAATGTATCCGGCCAACGATCCCTATTATATAATTCCTCCGTTGAGTAAGCCCAGAACCAAGAGCCTGTTTCTACAGCAATTTGGTGCATCTTACGAACGAGCTCCTTATCAAGTAAATAACGGCGCCACAACTCGTGGGGTGATTTCCACACCTCACTGCCGTTTACGGTTACCATTGGCGTTTCCAGGCCGAGTTGCTGACCGTAAGGCAGAGCATGCATCGCTGCACGTCCGGTGGACAAGCATACATGAATCCCTTCCTGAATCGCCTTGTTAATCCAGTTAATCGTTTCCAAGGAAATTTCATGATTATCATTCAGTAAAGTTCCATCCATGTCGAGCGCAAGCAGTTTGTATTTATATTGGTTTTCTCCCATAGTCTCTCTTCCTCCTGTATGTCCCTTATGTCCAACGACATTTTACCATGAAAAAGAGAAGCCCACAAAAGTATTCAAGTCCTCACTTTGCTGCCAGAGGCTTTTTAGGAGTACCATCTAGCCCATATACTTCGTCATACGCATCAAATATTTTACGCGCAACCGGTCCTGCGCTCGTCGCACCAAAGCCCCCTTCAGGAATGATGACCGCTACTGCCAGCTTCGGATTTTGACGCGGAGCAAAAGCGATGAACACCCCGTTATCTTTAACCGTACGTCCCACCAGCTGCTGGGAAGTCCCCGTTTTGCGGGCATAATCATAAGGAAATCCATTAAAGGCTTTAACATCCGTGGCCATACCTCGAATCACTGTATTCCAGTACGTATCTGAAAAAGCGACCTCATTCAGCACCTTCGGCTTAAATTCACGTACAAGATTCCCCTGATCATCTACAATTTTGCTGACCAAATGAGGTTGCATACGCTTGCCCTTTGTTGCCAACACAGTCGTATACTGGGCCAGCTGCATCGCCGTATACTTTCCCTGCTGACCAAAGGATGCCTGCACCAATCGTGTCAGCGCACTTTCATGCTTGCTCGTATACTCAAGTCTACCTGCCCACTCGCCCGGCAGATCTACTTCTGTCGGAACGCCTAATCCAAATTCCTTCATATACTTGTCCCATACGTCAATTCCCTGATGTACCCCTGCATTACTTCCGTATTTGCCATACAGCGGCTTGCCGATCATATCCACCATAAACGTATTCGACGAGACCTCAATTGCCCTGCTAGGTGTCAAAGAACCATACACATGTCCGCTAGAATTCCCAACCCGGCTGGAGCGATTTTTGCCGTAGTACGCACTTCCCGTATCCAGATAAGTTTGTCCGGGAGAAAACAGGTTTTCCTTCAACCCGATCAGCACGGATAGCGGTTTAATGGTTGAACCCAGAAGCACCGAGGATTCTGGATGTGGACCCGCTTTTCCGCTAGGCACGGATTTAATGGTTCCATTTCCCATTTTATGCTGAATTTCGTCATATACCGAAGGCGAGGTACTTCCACTTTTCCATACATTAGAGTCATAATCCGGCATACTGGCCATTGCCACGATATTTCCGGTCTCTACCTCCATCGCTACAGCGAAGCCAGTGGTAGCGTCTTGATGAAGCTTCCCCGATACGGCATGAGTATGAAGCCAGCGAAGCTGATCCATAATGGCCTGTTCGGTTTTCTGCTGAATTTCCTTGTTAATGGTGGAATATAAATGATGTCCTTTTTCAGGAGGAGTAATGGATTCAATGCCCTCCGGCATGCTGCGCGGATTGACTTCTACCGTTTTATATCCGTTTTTTCCTCTCAGCTCATCCTGGTACTGAAGCTCCAAGCCATCATATCCGACCGTTTCACTTTCCGAATACACCTGTGTCGGTCTTAGAACCTCCGAATTAGCTTCATAGAGCTCTTTATATTTGGGCCGGTTCGTTCGAGCTCCTTTGAACTTGTACATATATCCAATCGTTTGTACCGCCACCCGATCCGGGTCATAATGGCGTATACTTTCTTCTACAACCTCTACACCAGGGAACTCTGTCCGATGTTCCAGAAAATAAGCGATTTCCTCCCGACTCAGGTCGGATTTGACCAAACGTGGGGTAAATCCCCTATATTGATTATAATCCGGGTCCAGTCGCTTTTTTATTTCCTCTGCATTAAGCTGCTCTCCTTCGTTACGACCCAGTTCGTTTAATTTGGCAGCAAGCTTGGCAGCAAAAGCATTGAGCTCAGGGAGCAGCTTTTCCCCCGGCTTGCGATCTTTCTCCGTACGCTTGCTATAATCCTTAGATAAAGTTACATACAGGGACTGTACTGGAGTCGAATATGCCAGCTTAACCGTACCTGTGGAGTCATAAATCGTGCCGCGACTCGGGGCTAACGGTACATTTTTCGTATTTACGGATTGCTGCTGGCCTTTCAGCTCCTCCGATTGTACAAACTGCAATACAGCTAGTCTGGTAATGATCAGGGCAAACAGCACAAAAGCACTAAAAAACAGTAGGTTGGTTCGTAAAACCGTCCGTTTTTTTCGTGACTCTTCATTCTCTTCAACATTTTTCTTTTTAAATGAAAACTTTTTATCCAAACTTCCTCTGTCCATATTAGCTGGTCATTACTCCTTCCAAGTTAGGGTTTCACATTCCTGATCCTACCATATCCAAAGCAATAAACGATGAATTCCAAGATGACAATTTTGTAAGAAAACGTAGAAAAAGCATAAAAAAGCTTCGCTCAGCCCTAAGGCTAAGAGAAGCTTTCATGAAATGATATCGTATAAAATGATTATGGCTGTTTGATTGCGTTAGGATCGGTCGTTGTAGCATCCTTTTTCTTAGGCACCCCGTCCAATCCATAAACTTCGTCGTAGGCATCAAAGATTTTACGTGCCACAGGTCCGGCGCTCCAAGCCCCGAAGCCTCCTTCTGGAATAACAACTGCTACTGCAAGTTTGGGGTTCTGGCGTGGAGCAAATGCAATAAATACCCCGTTATCTTTTAGTTCTCTGCCTACACTTTGCTGGGATGTCCCTGTTTTGCGAGCAAAGTCATAAGGGAAACCTTTAAATGCGCTGACATCTGTTGCCATTCCGCGTATGACTTCATTCCAGTATGCATCCGGAAATTTCACTTCATTCAGCACCTTCGGCTTAAACGTTTGAACTACATTGCCGTTGGTATCTTTAATTTGACTGACCAAATGCGGCTCCATCCGTTTACCCTTGGTAGCAATCATCGTTGTGTATTGGGCAAGTTGCATAGGTGTATATTTACCTTGTTGACCAAAGGATGCATATGCCAATTTAGAAAGTGCTGACTCTGATTTACTCGTGTACTCCCGCCAACCCCGGAACTCACCGGGCAAGTCTACTCCAGTAGAAACACCTAATCCAAACTCCTTCATATAACGATCCCATACGTTAACGCCCTGGTCTTCTGCGGCATTGTTGATGTATTTGTTATATAAGCGTTTGCCAACCATATCGACCATAAAGGCATTGGAGGAATGGCGAATAGCGGTTGCCGGGTCCATTGAACCGTACACATGACCAGATGAGTTGCGCACCCGTGAGGAGTTGTTACGTCCGAAATAAGCCGCTCCTGTATCTTGATAGTACGTATTTGTTGTAAACAGTCCTTCTTCCAATCCAATAAGAACGGACAGCGGTTTAATAGTTGATCCGAGAAGTACAGTAGAATCAGGGTGCTGTCCAGATTGGCCAGAGCCAACGTTCTTAATTGTGGCGTTTTGATACACATGTTCAATCTCTTTATATTTATCTGTCGAAATTGTACCCGTTTGCCAGTAATTCGCATCATAATCCGGCATGCTCGCCATGGCTACCACATTACCAGTATCCACTTCCATAGCCACAGCGAAGCCTGTTTTGGCATAAGGATGAGTCTTTCCAGAAACCGCGTGTGTATGGAGCCATCTCAATTGATCCATAATGGCATTTTCAGTCTTAACCTGAATTTCTTTGTTAATCGTGGAATAGACATTATCTCCTTTTTGCGGAGGAGTAACGGAATCTACACCTTCCGGCATATTCCGTGGATCAATTGGAACTGTTTTATATCCGTTTTTCCCTCGCAACTGTTCCTGATATTGAAATTCAAGTCCATCAAAGCCTACAGACTCGTTATCCATATAGATGAGACCCGGATCATTTTCAGCTGACATGGATTTTTGAATATTTTTATATTTATCCAACGTTTCACGCGCACTTTTGTAGCTTTTAATGTAGCCAACCGCTTGAACTGCTACCGTATCTGGATCGTAATGACGTACCGTTTCCTCTACGACATCTACGCCCGGGAACTCACTCTTATGCTGCATAAAATAGGCAACTTCATCTTTATTAAGATTCGTTTTAATCAGACGCGGCGTAAAACCGCTAAATCTCTGATAGTTTCGGTCCATAGCGTCCATAATTTGCTCTGCCGTCATTTTCGGCTCATCTTTATTACCATATTGAGCAAACCGATTTGCCAGCTTTTGTGTCATATTTTCCAGCTCAGGCAACAGCTTTTTATCAGGATTACGTAACTTTTCCATACTGTCACTATAGTTCTTGGAGAGTGTGATATACAGCGATTGTACAGGTGTAGAATACGCCAGTCTATTCTGCCCGGTCGAATCATAAATCGTTCCGCGAATCGGCGTAAGTGGTACATTTTTGGTAACATTACTGGCCTCCTGCTGCTTAAGCTGAGGTCCATCTACAAATTGAAGTATCGCCAGTCTTACAATAATGACCGTAAATATAATGAACGAGCTGAAAAAGAACAGATTGATCCGAAAGCTGAATCTTTTTCGATCAGACGTCTCGTTGTCTTTTCCCTGCTCGTTGTCTATCTTTCTCATGTGCCCTTTTCCACTCCTTATTAAATCACTTTATCCTTGATATGTGTTTGGGCAAAACCAGGCGGATTAAACCAGTCCCCACTTTGCGCCCAGGTCGGGTCTAACGGTACCCACTGATCCTGCGCGCTCAAATACACTTCATTCCATGCATGGGAACCATATCCTCCCTGTCCGTTATATCCAAGCCCTGTCACCACCTTGACCTGTAGTCCCTGCGACCGAGCCATCATCGCATACAGGCGGGCATAATCAATGCAGACTCCTTTACGTGTATCAAACGTATCTCTGGGGGTCTGTTCATGCCAGTCACCACGCTGCTCATAGGCTTCTACCTTACCGAAATCATAGCTAATACGGGTACCTACCCATTCATACAACGCTCTGGCCTTTTGCTCATCACCGCTCATCCCCTGTGTAATCTTGGCCGCAGCCTGACCGATATCGTTCGGAATTTCCCGGTCAATCATTTCGTATTTTCGCTGCAGGATACCATTTAATTCCTTGGTAACGGCCTGCGTAAATACGGGCAATTTATCCTTAATCAGTGTACCGGATAACGGCTCAATGACCGATTGCGCTCCCTGCTTATAAATCGGTGAAGCTTGGACGTAGCTGCTAAACCCGCTGTCTGGATACAGACTTACGCCGATGAATAGCAGGGCTATAACCATGATAGCGCGTGCTCCACCAATAAGAGTACCTATTCCAGCCCCTGCCACCCTGCTGAAAAAGCCTGATTTTTTTTCATGCTCATGGAAAGAAGAATCTGACTTGCCCCCTACCATCAACACATAAATTGCACGTAGTACAAATTGGGCGATCGCATAACTGAGCATAAACAATACGGCGAACCGCAGCAGCGGAAACCCCTCTAAGCCCGCCACCAACGTATAATAAAATTGCTCAATCCCGCTTAGTTCTCGCTGAGGCAAATGTTCCATGTAAGCCGCCAGCCATTGTTGTACCTTCGGTGAAAGCCACATGGCTAATCCGAGCGAGCACAAAATACCCGCCACAGTCAGTATGCCATCCACAATAAGACTGAACAGCGCCCCTACAGATCTGGAAGCTCCTCGTCTCCAGCCCTGAATCAACGACAGCAGTACAATGACAATCAAAAACACCGTCACGCCATTCCAATGAAGAATAGGCTCCAGCCAGGATGGTTTCATTGTGTTCCTCCTGTCTCTACGGCGACTGTGGCGACTGTGTTACAGCCGAGCCTTTCGCACCTTCGATATATTTCTTGACGGTATCGCCCATACTCCACTCGCCCAGCGACATCCCCTGAAACCATACCTTGACCTTGTCACCATCAAATGGACCTTTCACTTCCAGGTTGGAGCTGGTTACCGAAAACGTACCATCCGCGTTGGATGTGTATTGGGCATCCCGTCCCTCTTTGATCATCATGTTCAAAGCCTCGCTCTGAACCTTGTTAATCGCATCATCCTTTGCCTGAGTAACGACCTTGCCGACCTGTTCAAAGGAAATGCCACTGTAGATAAGCAAGCCTGCAATTACGACAATAACAATCAGCCATTTTATGAGAGTTCTTACAACCTTCAATATGACTAACAATAGGACAAGCCCAATTAATATATACAGCCAGTTATCCTGAACGATCTGCCAATTATGTTCCAAAAACTCTGTCCAGACGCCCTTATCCATTTCGCTACACTCCCGTTTTCAACTACATCATTTAAATCACAAAATTGTCTCTGTAATTATACATGATTACGTGATGCCCTGTCAGCTTAGCTCTTTTACACACCTTGTTATTCAATTCTTGTCCATACAAAGTGGTCTATGTTCGTCCACTCCAGCGTACAACTTAGGAAGGGCCGATACGTAGTGCAACATGAAAGTTTACATTAGGGAAGGGGGTCATCCCATGAAAACAGCCCTCTGGCTGTATCTTTTTTTATTCATTGCCTTTTTCGATCTGCATGCACAATATCCTATTTTGACACCATTCGCTATCTCCCTGGGTGCAGCACCTACTTTTATTGGCTGGATGATGGGGATTTACTCTCTAACTCACCTGCCTGGTAATTTGATGGCCGGCCCCAAGGTCGACAAACACGGCAGCCGCCGATATATTATGTTCAGCCTAACAGCCGCAGGCATCATTCTTATCATTCAATCGTACATCCACACACCGTGGGAATTACTTTTTCTTCGGGCGATTAGCGGTTTTGTGTTGGCCTTTTTATCTCCAGCCTGTCTGGCCATGTTGGCACAGCTATCCGATCATCCAGTTACGCAGGGCAAATATATGTCGGGACATGGTGTCGTTCACACATTGGCCTCTGTCCTGTCTCCAGCCGCCGGCGCATTTATCGTAGCCAGTTTCGGCTTTAGTGAGACGTTTAGTTCCCTTGGCATCATTCTCGTAGTCACGGGACTTATGGCTTATTTCACCTTGCCCAAAAGAGTTCCCGCTCCACAGGCCCAATTATCAGATGGTCATGCGACACCCGCTCCACTATCCGGGGCACAGAAGACGCGTTTACCATTCAATTGGCGTTACCTGCTCCTGCCTTTTGTTTTGGCGTGTGCACAAGGAATTTTATTTTACGAAATTCCATTACGGAATAACGGTTCTGCGTCCATGATGTCCACCGGATTGCTCTTTTCCATCATCAGTTTGGGAGCACTTTGTACGCTCAGCTTGCTGTTTCTGAACAAATATTCACCAATGTTGCGACTACTTTGTGGCATTATTTTGATGTCTCTAAGTTTTTACGCACTCGCCACCACGCCTGAAGCGGCGATTGGCATCATACTTTTTATTTTGGGAACAGCCAAAGGTATCATTTTTCCAGCGCTGGCCTCTCTTTTCATACGAATTGGAGGTGCGCGACTGGGTAAAACCTTTGCACTACAGTCTATTGCAACATCTATCGGCTCCTTTGCCGGACCTGTACTGGCAGGTCAGCTACCCGATCACATTTCTCCTTTTTTTATCGCATTTCTGATTCTGATGGCTGGCCTGCTATTCGTTCCCGTTAAGCGCTTATCTCCGACGCCGCCACTGTCTGCCTCAGGACCTTATCATTCCTAGCTAGTCTGAGGCAGTGGTTTGCTAATATGCTACCTTTAAAGCCCAAAATGCCGTTCAAGAGGGCAAATGCACAGTACACCATCCCCCTATCCACATAGACTATTTTGACTGAACATTCACAAACAAAGGGAGGTGCAGCCTGTGAGCCACTGTCATCCTTGCCCTATTGGAACTTCAACTGGCACCATTCTTGTTCTTTATATTTTGCTCGTCATCATTCTCCGTACTTGCTGGATTTAATGTCTGAATTGCCCTAACTTGTTGCCCCTTGTGCCCATGCCTGCCACTTCTGGCAGGCTGTTTTGTTATTTTTTGCATGAGAACCCTATTTGGAGCTACACTATACACATATTCTTCATTTCCCGGGGAATTTCGAGCATATGTATCAGACAAGGGGTGAGCTTACATGGCGATAACCGTGATCGTCGAAGGGAAAAATGACCGCAGCAAACTTCGCCGATTACTTGACCCGGAGGTCCACATTTTATGCACCTTCGGCACACTAAACTCTATAAAACTGGAATCCCTCCACAAGCGGGCCAAGCACGACGAAATATACTTATTTATGGACAATGACAGCTCAGGGAAAAAAATAAGGGGAGTGCTTGCAGACTCTTTTCCGGATGCATTTCATATGTATACACGCAAAGGCTATGCTGGCGTAGAAGGCACTCCAGACGAATATGTGATCGCTCAATTGGAAAAAGCAGGGTTGGAAGAATACATTATATACCCGCCACCTGTTCTTTAGTCTTGAAAATAACAAAAAAGCTGTCCTCAGGCCGCTTGCATGCCTGTTGGACAGCTATATGGTGCACTATAAAATGCCTCTAAAATGACATTAGAACTTATGAACCGTATCAACGATCATCAGCAAGAAGCTGAGTGTCAGATGGTTAATGGAAAAGAAAAATACTTTTTTTGCCCAGGAATCCGTTTCTTCTTCCTTAATCGTAAAACCTTTAAAGGCATAGAATGCCCACAGCACGGACAGTAACACGGACACGATCATAAAAATCATACCGGCATATCCATAAGCATACATAAGGATGGGTACCGGAATCAGCAATACAATATAAGGAATCATCTGAATCTTCGTCCGATGGATACCTTTTACGACTGGCAACAACGGAAATCCTGCTGCGCGATATTCCTCAACTCTGCGAATAGCAAGTGCCCAAAAGTGAGGAGGCTGCCATAAGAACAGGAGAGCGAATAAGAGCCACGCGCCCATATCAATACGACCCGAAGCGGCCACATAACCAATCACCGGAGGCATTGCACCAGAAATACCGCCGATGGATGTACTCCATGTAGATGAACGTTTTAACCAAAGTGTATAAATACCGACGTAGACGAACATACCAAGTAATCCCAGTAATCCTGCCGTTACACCAGAGAAGGAGAATAGAACAGCTAACCCGACAACGCCCAAAATAATAGCGTATGACAACACCGTTGTAGGGGTCAGACGCCCTGTTGGCAGTGAGCGATTACGTGTACGCTCCATTTTCAAATCCAGCTCACGGTCAAAATAGTTGTTAAAAACACAAGAAGACGCCATAACCAGCATTGTACCTAAAAGTGTAAGAATTAGCTTTATATAGTCAACATCCCATTGCGATGCTAACCAAAAACCACCAAAGGCTGCAACCAGATTGGTACGAAGGATGCCTGGCTTGGTAACTGTAATAAAATCTTTCCAAGTGCCCGCTTTACCGGGTGGTTTAGATTTTACAGAATAGGTAGCCGCATCCGAAGAAGTCTTATAACTTATATTATCCATTGTGAGTAACTCCCCCTTAGAGATGTATGAATTCGGGAGTAAGTTGAACTCCGATATAAATTTTATCATATACCTACCCCAAAAAGTTTGACAGAAAACGCACAAAACGTTCACAATTCCGATGGCAAATCGCCCCTGCTGATCGTTTACAGTAAATTTGGGTAGTAATAAGTACAGGAAACAATACAAAAGGAGCGACAGATATGGATACAGCCACACACTTTGTCATGGGAATCGGATTGGCCGGGCTGGCCTACACTGATCCTGTCGTCGCCGGAGATCCAAAGTTGGCCGCAGTCATACTGCTCGCTACAGTCGTAGGGTCACAAGCTCCGGATTTTGACACTTTGCTTCGGTTGAAAAACAATGCAGCCTACATTCGCAATCACCGTGGACTGTCGCATTCAATTCCCTTCTGGTTGATATGGATCTTGTCCATAACAGGACTGATTTGCCTGATCTTCAGAGATGTGCCCCCAGGTCATGTAGCATTATGGGTAACGATTGCCGTCTGCCTGCATGTATTCACAGATTTATTTAATACGTACGGAACACAGGCATTCCGGCCATTTACAAACAAGTGGATATCTTGGAATATCATCCATATTTTCGATCCCTTTATTTTTGGCACCCATGTTGCTGCGATTATGCTGTGGATCACCGGATTGACTCCACCCGCTCCCTTATTTATTACGCTGTACGTTATTATTGGCCTCTATTACATTTGGCGAACCTGGAGTCATTTTATAACCAGAAAAGCGGTACGTAATATGGACAATGAGCGTCAGGAGGGCGACATCTATTATATCATTCCCACCGTATCATGGAATCGGTGGCATGTGGTAAAAGCTCATCAGAATGGAAGTTATGACATTGGCGGATTAAATGGCAAACACTTATTTTGGACGAAACATGCAATTCCATCCACACATCCTGCCGTAGAAGCCTCCAAATCCTATCGCGATGTGCAGGCATTTCGCTATTTTTCCTCCTTTGCCGTTGCCGAGGTGGAGGAACTGGAATGGGGCTACATTGTGCGATGGGGAGACGTCAGGTATCGACACCGGAGACAATATCCATTTGTGGCTGTGGTCGCGATGGATAAGCAGTTCGGACTGATCAACAGCTATATTGGATGGCTCAGTGACGAAAAGATGCAAAAACGCCTTTCCCTGCATACGAATTAAAACCTGCTTACAAGCTAACAACAAGCCGTATGAACAACAGACAGCAAGTTCCCCTTAATCTGGGAGCTTGCTGTTTTTTTGGTCACTCCCGCAAAAAATCAGATCTCATGAAAGCGCCCTCTTGACGAAGCGGACTTGCGTGATTCACAATGGTCATAAGCCATGCGTAAAAAAATCCGGAGCATGATCGCTCCGGATTTTCTTCATCACAGTTGCTCATAATACAGCTTCCAAGATGGAGTGTTTATGTGTATTACTGCAAACGGCTGCTGCCCGACAAGGATTGTTCTGCTTGTTGGACCAGCTTTTTCGTGATATATCCCCCAAGCGAACCTGTTTCGCGGGAAACAACATTACCGAAGTAACCGTCCTGAGGGATGGTGATGCCAAGTTCTTGAGCTGCCTCATATTTTAATTGTTGTAAAGCGGCGTTGGCCTGCGGTACTTGCAGGTTGTTTGAACGACGTCTGCTCATATTTGAATCTCCTTTCAGTTCTTTGTGAGTGAGGTTCATTGCAAGCTTGCAAGATTATTATGGCTCGCTTACAACTACTTATTCCTGAAATTCAACATTCGAACACTGGAGGTTTTTACCAATGAGCAAAGGTTTATCCCTATGGTTCGCCGTTTCATCCATTGTCCTGCTGACCGCAGCCGCTATATCCATCAGTTATTCCGCATGGCTTGCCATTCTACTTGGGCTATTATCTGTCGGCAATATCGGCTGGGGTTTCGTGGTCAAAGCTCGACAACGCCGCTCCTAATCCAATCTTATAAAAGGCCTAATCCGTTCGCCTCAATATGCTTTAGCGTAGACGTGGCAGAAAGCCCATGCGCTCTTTGACCGCAGACAACGTGACTTCAGCCGCTTCTTGTGCGCGCTCTGCGGATTGGGCTAAAATACGTCCAATTTCACCGGATTCCCGGATGTCGCGATAGCGCTGCTGAATCGGTTCAAGCATAGCTACAACCGTCTCTGCCAGTTCTTTTTTAAATGTTCCGTACATTTGACCTTCATAGCGATCCTGCACTTCTTGAAGCGACAAACCGGAACACTGGCTGTAGATGCCCATCAGATTACTAATTTCCGGTTTATTAGCCGGATCATATCTAACCTCACTGCCAGAATCGGTCGTAGCGCGGCTAATTTTCTTGCGTATGACTTTCGGTTCGTCCAGCAGGGCAATAAAGCTGCCTGCATTCGGATTGCTCTTACTCATTTTTTTAGATACATCATCCAGGGACATAATTCTCGCCCCTACTTCAGGGATATACGGTTCGGGAACAGTAAAATAATCTCCGTAACGGTGATTAAACCGACCCGCCAAATCGCGTGTCAGCTCCAGATGCTGTTTCTGATCGTCGCCTACCGGAACGAGATCCGCGTTGTAGAGCAAAATGTCAGCTGCCATCAACGATGGATATACGAACAGCCCTGCTCCTACGGAGTCCTTGCCTGCCGCTTTGTCCTTAAACTGAGTCATACGTTCCAGCTCGCCCATATTCGTCAGTGTTGTCATCAACCATCCCAGCTCAGCGTGCTGAGGAACATGGGATTGTAAAAAGACATTGGATTTCTCCGGATTAATACCTGCTGCGATAAATAATGCCGCTACCGCCTCCGACTGCTCACGTAATTGGGCCGGTTCCTGCGGTACGGTAATTGCATGAAGGTCTACGACCATAAAGTAACATTGATGATCCTCTTGCAATTTGACAAAGTTTTTCATTGCACCAATGTAATTGCCCAAAGTAAGTTGTCCACTAGGCTGAATACCTGAAAGTACAGTTTTCATATTCTTCCTCCTCCGTTTATTTCAAAATTAGAACGCAAAAAGGCCCCGCATCCTCAAGGGACGCGAGACCGTGGTACCACCCTTATTCATTGCCGTCAGCCTATTACTTGTCGGAGCTACGCTCCGTGGCTGCCTGCAATCTTAAAGCTCCGTTAACGGGGAGTAATCGGCCGTCATACTGAGGACAGTAGAATCCTGTTCTGTGCGGCACTCCAAGGTCCATTCAGCAGTGCAGGCTCACCGGTTCCCATCCACCACCGGCTTTCTGAAGAGCTTATGCGAAAGCTTACTTGTCCTCATCATCGTGTTATCCATGTCATTACTTTCTAAACTACATTAATGATAATTCCGCATAATGTTATTGTCAAATGACGATTGTGCCCTACGATCAAAAATCTGTTATCATAATGACACGAAGCTTCAACCGATTATAGTGGACAAAGGAGCATGGATATGAAACAAGTGACCAAAGAACACTGGAACGGTTACGACACGTATGTTTTACATAGTGGTGAACTGGAAGTTACGATGATCCCTCGCCTCGGGAATAATATTATCTCAGTGCGTGATCTGAAGCTCGACCGGGATATCGTACGTCGGCCTGGTGAGGAAGAATTGGCTTTCTATTTACAAAAGCCTTATCATTTTGGCTTGCCCATTTTGATTCCTCCAGGCCGAATTCGCAAGGGACAATTTGAGTTTGACGGTGTTCCTTATCAGTTCGACCGAAATACAGCCAATGACAATCATATACACGGTCTGCATCGTAATCAGTCCTGGCGCTGCAGTGATATTGAAGAGGATGAAGAAGGTTGCAGTGTTACTACTGAGCTTTTGACAGAAAGTGATCCGCACTGGATGGAACAATTCCCCATTCCTTTACGTTTGGAGATGACGTATCGCTTGCAGGGTGCTGTATTAAGTCAAACGCTGCGCGTAACGAATTTAGGTGAAAAAGCAGCCCCATTTGGCTTGGGATATCACACTTGGTTTATGGTGGACGGAGAACCTGAGCGCTGGCGCCTAAAGCTGCCTGTGAACGGCGTATATGAGCAGGATGCTGAACAGCTACCTACAGGTATCATTACTTCGTTAGATGACTTGGAGCAGCTCTCTTCGGGTCTTTCTTTGAAAGGAACAAATCTAGATACTTTGCTGCGGGCAACGGAAGGCCCTGCTGAAGCTCTTTTGACCCGTGACGACGGTTATCAAATCCGCTACACAGCAGATGAGCAATACTATAAGTATTGGGTTTTATATACCAAAGGTGAATGCGACCAGTATCTTTGCATTGAGCCTTATACATGGCTGCCTGATGCACCCAATTCACCTGATCCTGTCGGGGAAGCCGGGTTGATCCGTCTGGAGCCTCAGCAATCCATCGACCTCAAAACTCAGATTCATATCATATATCCGTAATTTTCCTCTAGTCACTTTTCTTCCTTCGGCGCATATTTTCATAACTCTGTCGCATACTAACCTCATCACAGCCGAAGGAGGTGACTACACATGAATGAAGCTAATCAAGGCAGAAGCCGTCGCAGTAACAACCTAGTTGTTCCTCAAGCCAACAACGCATTGCAACAATTGAAATATGAAGCTGCACAAGAGCTGGGCATCACCATTCCGGCAGATGGTTACTACGGTGACATGCCATCCCGTGAAGCTGGTTCTCTGGGAGGCTATATCACTAAACGCTTGGTACAGCTGGCCGAACAGCAATTATCAGGTCGTTCAGGTCAATAAGCGTCATTATTCCGCGTGAGCATTCCGTTCATCGTAATTTACCAAAATGCGTTATAACGGGCATATAACAAAGGCGGTCTTCCCTAGGAAGGCCGCCTTTTCTTTACTCTTTTTTATCAGGATTTTGCAAAATTCGATTCCAGTCGCTCCGAAGTGCAAGATATAGACGAACTAACCATTTCGATCTATATCTTGTTCATTGGAAGTCGCTTATGGGATTTTTGCAAAATTCTCATATAAATGTTTATTCCGAATTAGCCGCTCGGTATGTAGGCTTGTTGTAGCGGATCATGAGATTCGCCATGTTGTAGTTGGACTCCAGTGTTGCATCTACCAAAATCGTTCCTTGTCTGATGGCAAAATCGAAAGCAATCTCACCATGAGTCCAGCTACGCTTATGATTTAGCGTTTCTAGGGCCATACGCCGAAAATCCTCCCGATGCTTTACTGATAACCCCGGTTCTACTGCTGCAAATGTGCCACCTTTACCTGCAAGCGGATTATGACGAATCCCAAATTTCCCAACTACATTGTTACGTATTTGTACAAATACGATACCTGACGACAAACCCGCCAGTTCATTATCCAGTTCTTTTAAAACGATATCCATCTGCCTTGCCAACGACAATTGACCTACTTCATCCATTACAAAAACCCTCCTATATACCTTATCCAAAAATATTTAATAGGTCTTACGGCTCAATTATATGCGAAGATTTTTAACCTTACAATCAAAACCAACATAATTGGGTATTTATAACTATTTTCTAAGTATATCCATCATTTTAAATTTCGCCAACAGGTAATGTTAATTACACTTCGACATTTTGCGACTTTATTCATCATCTTCTGCAAAAATTACAAAAAAGGCCTCCCTCGTGGGAGACCTCTAAAGTGTAAATCCGTTATTTTGTCATTTGTAAAAATTGCTCAATATCCTGAACAGTAACTTGCGCAGCATTACGCCAGAAGTCAGCCTGTGTTAAATCGGTACCTAAGTGCTTGGAAGCCAATTCTTCGACTGTCATGCGACCTGTATCACGCAGCAAGGCATCATATTGGTCGGCGAAGCCGTCAGGATTTTCCTTCGCAAAAGCGTAAATTCCTGCACTGAACATATACCCGAATGTGTACGGGAAGTTGTAGAATGGAGTATTCGTAATATAGAAATGCAGCTTGGATGCCCAAAAATGAGGATGAGCCTCATCCAGGACACCACTAAACGCTTCACGCTGCGCTTGTTCCATCAACTCGCTTAATTGTTGTGCTCCTACGACTCCTTTTTTCCGCAGCTCGTAAAAACGGGTTTCAAACAGGAAACGGGCATGAATGTTCATAAAGAAGGCTACACCACGCTGAATTTTATCCTCCAGCAAAGCCACCTTCTCCTGACCCTCGGCAGCTTCCAGCAACGCATCTGATACAATTAGTTCTGCCAGCGTCGATGCCGTCTCAGCTACGTTCATGGCATAATTTTGATTCAATGGGTGCAATTCATTCATCACATGCTGATGATAACCGTGTCCGAGCTCATGGGCCAGTGTCGAAACATTGGATGGTGATCCGGCATAGGTCATAAAAATACGGGTCTCTTTGCTCAGACGCAGAGATGTACAGAAACCACCCGGACGTTTGCCTGGACGATCTTCTGCTTCGATCCAGCTTTTCTCAAAAGCCATTTGGGCAAATTCAGCCATTCTCGAGCTAAATTTACCAAATTGCTCAACAATCGTTACAGCAGCATCGTCGTAAGGGATTTTAGTAGTTGACGTCCCCAGCGGAGCTTCAACATCATGCCAGGACAGCTTCTCTAAGCCCAGCAGTTTTGCTTTCCGCTCCAAGTATTTGACTACAATAGGCTTTGTTTCATTAATAACCTGCCACATCGTATCCAGCGTTTGTGCAGACATACGGCTGATTTCCAGCGGTTCCTTAAGCACATCTGTCCAGCCTCGTTTTTCATATAGCTTCAGACGGAAGCCTGCCAAATGATTCAATGTATCCGCGCAATAGTCCTCTACCTGAGTCCATGCCTCTTCCCAACGTGCAAACACGTCTTTACGTACGCTGCGATCTGCTTCATCCAGCTTATTAGCTGCCTGACCTACAGACAGGTTTACGATCTCGCCATTTTCTGGCACAGGGATCGTCATATTTTTGACAATGGTATCATAAAAGTCGCCCCAGCCATGGTAGCCATCCACTGCCAGATCCAATGCAAGGCTTTCCAGCTCAGGAGCCATTTTTTCACGTGCTTCGTTCCGATATTCGGTCAGGACAAAAGAAATCGGCTGGATAGCTTCGCGCTCCATCCATTTCTGCCAAATGTCTTCACTGGTTTGTGCCAGCAAGTTCTGGAAAGATACTAAAGCACTTTTTCCTTGGGCATATAGCGTATTGACACGCGCCCCCAGTTGAACAGCCAGCTTGTCGTGCTGGTTTTGAGCAGTTAGACAAGAGACAAAGGAACCCGCCTGCGACGCACCATTAAACAGCTCCTGTATGCTATTCAGTACACTATCCAGACGCTCGGTATCCAATACCGTTTGTGGTACTTTGGCTGCTTTAAGCTGAGCTTGCAGTTGTTGGACCTTGCTTTCCATTTCTTCCAAAAATGCAAGAAATGAGGCAGAGGAAGATCCTCCGCTAAAAATAGATTCCAGATCCCATGTTTGCTTTAACGGTGTTTTCATAATAGTTCCACCTTTCTTTTTTGGCGAATTCTTGTGGTTTCATATACAATAAAGCTACATCGTGATAGTAAATCACTACAATTGGGAGGAAAACAGGATGAGACCCTTACAAATTTCGCCGGAAACGGCTGTGAAATTATCCGAAAAGCTCGGCATTCCGCTGGAACACCTTATGCATACACCCCAGCACATTTTGATGCAAAAGCTAGCCGAACTGGCTAAAGAAGAAACCGCTGACCCGAACGGCGGAGAATCGGACAAATCATGATCCCTTTTCATAAAACCTGGCCTTATGACATCGTCATGGGAGACGTTTATGTACAGTCTTGTCCGTTTTGCGACCATGATAATGTTTTGCTGCCCCTGAAGCCAAAAGAACTTAAGCTCATACACGAAGGTATGAAAAAGCTGCTTGTGTTTCCATGCTGCCATAACAAGGTTACTTTAGTGGATTGTGATGACGATTATTTGCTGTCAGATACCACATTGCGTCATCATTAATTCATGAGGCAGTTGTAAGATAAGATAACCCGTTTTACAAACAAGGTGTGAACCATGAGCCTAAATCGGCCATAGTGCACACCTTTATTTCTTCAGGAGGAGCTTGCGTCTTGCATTTCCTCCGGCAGTTGGTAATTTTTAGCCAGCATTTGTTCTCGCAGTACAGACCACTGTTCACGGGAAGCCCGGATCATGGCTGCATCCATAATCTTTTTGTCATTAATGACACGCGAAAACCAGCGTACCGCTTCGTTAAAGTTGCCTGTACGTCGATGCAATTCACCAATCAGATAAAGCAGTTTGGCATTATTCGCCCCGACACCCTCCAGCTCATAGACCCGAACATAAGAATCCAGGCTAAATTTGAGAAAGCGAAGCTCCTGCTCCTCATTTCCCTGGTATCTGTACATCCAAGCGATATGCTGTAATAGACTAGCTACTACGCGTTCCTTTTCTCCGATGACCTGGGCACATAGTAAACCCAGTTTATACGTTTCTAATGCCTCTTCCCAGCTACGATGCCCGCCATATTCGCGAGACTGCCAGCGATTACCGATTTTATCCTTGAATATCTTGGTTTGCTGTTCGCTTAACTGAACGGTAGAGTGCTCTGTCGAGGTAAATCCACAATGAGGACAGACCCTTACGACATAAAAATCCGGATTTTCATTCTTATAATAAGCACAAAAATCTGAATCCGTACGAATGGCCTTCTTTAGGCTTGGTCTTACACGGGATGTCTGAAATTCTTCTTCGCAATGTGGGCAAATGATTTTGATCTGATATAACGGTTCAAGTTCCAATGTTTTTACAACCCTCTCCAAAATTCGGCAATCCCCGAAAGCTTACGGGGTATTTACAAAATGATGCGCAGGACCAGACAAACGGTTAAGTATGATTGAACGAAGCGGCTCCTCAATGCCCGTATCCGTTAACGCACCTGCCATACAAGACAACCATGCCTCTGCTCGCTCCTCCGTTACGGGAAACTTCATATGTCTGGCACGTAACATCGGATGACCATATGCATCAGAAAAAAGGGACGGTCCTCCAAAAAACTGGCTCAGGAACATATACTGCTTTTCCTTAACCGGTTCCATGTCTTTAGGAAACAGGGGACTTAACAACGGATCTTTATAAACTCTCGGGTAGAAGGCCTCAATAATAGCACGAACACCTTCCGCACCCCCAAGGTTGTCATAAATGCTCAGGCTAGGGTTCACTTTTTCTCCAACTTTCTGTGCTATGGTAATAAATATACACCCGTATTATAACAAAAAACAAAAAATGACGCTAAAAATAAGCGTCATTTTATCAATTTAACATATGAAGAGGGTGTGCTTCGTTGCACACAGCTTCGTCATTCTATAAATACCACTAATAACTCCGCCAATCCTCTTCACCGGGATGGACGAGAGAGGCACGAATAACATACACAAAAGCACATACGAACAGACCAGCAACGATACTCATCCTGATCACTCCATCCTTAAGGTTATGGATCGTTGTTTTCCTATTTTAACATACTATTTACAAAAATACAGCAATAAAAGTAACCGTTTTCTTTGTTTTTTTTGTACTCTTTGTCCATCCCCGACATAGGTATATTAGTACAACTCCAAAGGAGGGGCCTCTATGTCGCTATACCGTCGTTACTCGCTTCCTCTGCTCATCCTTACACTGCTATTCCTGTTTATGCTTATGGCTGTATACCCGCAATCTTCTCTGAATGCCGGGCTTCGGGGGCTTGCCATCTGGTGGGACGTGCTGTTTCCGTCTTTATTCCCGTTTTTCGTTATTTCCGAGCTTCTCCTCGGTTTCGGAATTGTTCATTTCATAGGTGCGCTGTTGGATCCGCTGATGCAGCCTCTATTCCGTGTACCTGGCTGTGGGGGTTTTGTCGCTGCGGTCAGCTGTGCATCCGGTTACCCGATTGGAGCTAAACTAACAGCCAAGCTGTGGGAGCAAAAATGGATCACACGCATTGAAGGAGAGCGTTTGGTCGCGTTTACCACTTCCTCTGATCCGATATTTTTGATCGGTGCGGTTTCCGTTGGCTTCTTCCATCAACCAGAAATTGCACTCGTACTAGGCGCGGCCCATTATGGTGGCGTGCTCATCATCGGGCTGCTTATGCGCTTCCACGGTTCCCGTTCAGGGGAAACAGGTACTCGCAGCGACCGCCAACCTACTCAAAAAGCCTGGTCGAAGTCCAAGAATACAAAAGCAGCAGATCGCAATAGGCAGCCTGGACCCCTACGCCAAGCATTATATGCCATGCATACAGCTCGTTTGGAAGATGGTCGCCCATTGGGTGAGTTACTTCGTCAGGCGATTACTTCCTCCCTACGCCTTATTATTGTCGTAGGAGGGCTAGTTGTATTCTTCTGCGTCATTTTAGAAGCTTTGACGAACTCCGGTTTAATGAGCGGGCTTCATCTGCTTACAGCAAGCCTATTGACTGCATGTGGTCTTCCTCCTACGTTAACGGAGTCCATTGTGGGTGGTATTTTCGAAGTCACTTTAGGAGCGCAAGCCGCAGGTAAAGCCACGGCAGCGGCGTTACCATTCAAGGTAGCCGCAGCCGCTTTTGTTCTCTCCTGGGGCGGGCTGTCGGTTCATGCGCAGGTTGCAAGTATTTTAAATATGACGGATCTTCGTTATTTGCCATTTTTGTTGGCCCGGGCTGCGCACGGCATCATCTCAGCACTGCTAGCTCTCGTGTTATGGCGGCCTCTTATGGGACAGGGAAGCTCTCCAGTCTTTTCTCCGATATACGACATCGCGTGGTCTCCTGGCTTCTCGTCCGTCATGTTGTTGCAAAGTCTGCTGTTTCTTGCCTTTATACTGGCTGGAATGCTTAGTCTCTCATGGTTGAGTGTGGGTACAAGTCGCTTATATGTACGTTTGAGAAGAACACACAGGCAATGAACGATTGTGTTCTTGCTCATAATTGATTATGATCGATATATACCCATGACAAAGGAGCTTTTCATCTTGAGATATTATGTTCTGGATCGCGGGGATCAGCACTCCATGGACCTGAGTCAGCAATTTCACCGTCTTGCCCAAGAAAAGAATTTCAAGCTGGATGCCGAATCGCCGGAAATCGTCGTGTCTATTGGAGGCGATGGTACGATGCTTCATGCGTTTCATACCTTCATCGACCGCATTCCGGATATTGCCTTTGTTGGTGTACATACCGGTCATCTAGGCTTTTACGCTGATTGGCGTGCGGACGAGCTGGAGGAGCTAATCCACCTGATGAGCCAAAGCGGATCTGAAGGACCGCTTAACCCGAGAATCGTTAAGTATCCACTGATTGAGTTGGAAATTCACAAGAAGTCAGGCAATGCTTCTTTTATTGCCTTGAATGAATTTACATTAAAAGGGGTGGATGGCACTGTCGTTGCCCAAGTAGATATTAACGATATCACCTTTGAAATGTTTCGCGGTGATGGTATATGTGTTTCTACCCCCTCAGGAACGACCGCCTATAATAAAGCACTTGGCGGAGCTATGGTTCATCCCACCATTGAAGCATTGCAATTGACTGAGATCGCTTCCATTAATAACCGTGTGTATCGGACACTGGGATCGCCATTGCTACTGCCCAAACACCATCATTGTGATATTTTTTCACGGAAAGATCAGCGTCTCTTATTGACAGTAGATCACCTCAACTTTCCTGTGGATGACTTAATCTCTGTTCGATGTCAGGTCGCAAGTCAGAAGATCAGCTTCGCTCGTTACCGTCCTTTCCCATTTTGGGATCGAGTACGCAACGCTTTTCTCAATTAGAACCTATAAAAGAGCCGAATCTGGCTCTTTTTTTAATTGAGTAGGTGATGCTAACCCCAATGAGTTTTTGTAGATTTGCTACCGTTATACCGTCCACACTGGTCATACCCCTTAGAAAAGAGTAACGGCAGAATAGATAAGTAACAGACACATGATTGTATTAATGATTTTATCGTATTTTGTAAATATCTTTTTAAAAGCTGAACCAAATATCGCCCACAGTAATAATGCCGCGCAACCTATGAGGATGGTTAGACATATTAAAAAGAGCATAGATCCTTTTGAATTCTGATATGGAAGTATGAAGCTGGACGTCGCTGTTAAAAAATATAAGATACTTTTTATATTGATAATTTGAAAAAACAAACCTGAAGAAAAGGAAAACTGGCGATACATATCCTGATCATTACTTTTCTTAGGCAAAGCAATTTTCCATGCCAGATACAATAAATATGCCGCACCAACAACTTTAAAGTAAGGTTCTACTATAGGTAACCACTCATATAGTCGTGCAGTTAACAAGGATGTCACGACACCAAGAATAATAAATCCGGAAATAATTCCAATGAAGAAATGGATCGATCTCTTTGAATCCAAATCTTCTTGCTTCATTCATCACCAACATATTACTGGGTCCCGGAGTAAAAGATGTAATAATGACATAGGAAAGGAATGCTGCAAAAATCATTTAGTTAATCTCTCCTCAGAATAAAAGATAGTTGAATAAGTTCCGTTATTCATTGTAATATAGGCCTATCTATCGGTAAAATTGAAATACATGAATTAATTCATTGATTTTTATGATGTCAATAGCAATAGGGATAACTATTCGATTAAAGTGGGTGAGTTATGGAAATACGTCATTTTGTCACATTCAAAAAAGTCATTGAATGGGGAAGTTTCACACAGGCAGCAGAATTTTTAGGTTACACTCAATCTACAGTGACTTCTCATATTCAGGCACTAGAAAAACATATTGGTGCCCCCCTGTTTGATCGAATGGGTCGAAAGGTAAAGTTGACGGATGTTGGGAAAAGGTTGCTGGGGTATACAGAAGAAATTTTAAGTACTTATAGCAAGATTGAAAACATTGCAAACGATGAGAAGGCTGTGCGAGGAGAGTTGAAAATAGCGGCTCCTGAGTCTTTAACGGTCTATCGCTTAGAACCTATACTAAGTGAATATAGGAAAAAATATCCTCACGTGAGTATTAAACTTAGTAATGCTACCTGTGGAAATAATCAAAAAGCGCTACTAAATGGGAGTGCGGATGTCTCGTTTGTCATGTTGCCGGAATTACGTGATTCTAATTTAACTGTCCATTTATTAAATAAAGAGCCTATTGTCGTTGTAGGAAGCCCTGACTCTACGATGAATGTTTTAAATAAAAAGCTTACTGAGGCCTTGATTTCCAATGGGAAAGATTGTATTTACCGTACAATGTTTGAAAAATACTTAGAAGAGCGTGAAATTACTTCTTCTCAAATTATGGAGCTATGGAGTATTGAAGCGATCAAACAATGTGTAATGAGTGGGCTAGGTATTACTTGTTTACCTTTCATGACAGTTATAGAGGAACTTCATCAAGAAAAGTTAAAGATCATTCCCTGTGAGGGTGGCTTTCAAGAAATTTTCTCTCAAGTGGCTTATCACAAAAATAAGTGGATTTCTCCAGCCTTATCGGAATTCATTGCTATTACTTTAAAACATGCAAAAAGTTGGTCATAAGCCCTTGGCGACTTCGGAGGTACTTACACAACAAAACGGCCCCTGAAAATTCAGGAACCGTTTTGTTGTGGAGCTGTAAATGTTTTATTCTTTTTACTACCCTCAGCTCTTTCGGCTTTAGCAGCTGGCTGGGTCTGACGCTGGCCCTCAGGTTCACGAGAGACACGAACTTGCCGTCCCTCCCGATTTTCCTTTGATTGACGCTCATAGCGTGGTCCACGCGATTCCTTTTTATCGAAACTCCCTTGCTGATTGCGCTGTCTACGTGGTTCCCGGGCTTGCTGCCCTTCACCCGGATTGCGTCCATCCTTTGCTTCACGTGGTTCTCTTGGCTGGCGCGAATCGCGTGCTTCACGTGGCTCACGCTGCCGATTTCCTTCACGTCCTTCTCTGGATGGACGACTTTCGCGAGCTTCACGCGGCTGTCGCTCACGTACTTCCTGGGCATCCTTCGATTCCCGACGTTGCAACTCGCGTGGTTCCCGGGATTCTCGAGGCTGCTCCACTCGCGATTCCTCCGTAGCTGTGGAATCCTGCTGTGATTGCGGCCACTCCTGTTCTCCAGCTGTATGTTGCAATACTTCTTGCTGCTCTTCGGGTTCTAGCGTTCCTGCTTGTTCCCTTTGAGCATCTACCAACTGCTGAATATCTGGAGCAATGATTTCATCATTGACCCCGTTTTTATTAACCACTTCACGACTTTTTTGCAACACAAAATAGGCACAGCCAAAATTGCAGTATTCATTAATGTAATCGTCCAGTATCACTATAGATGTATCCTTATTTGCTTTGGGATGACCGTCTCGATAAAAGCCCTTCAGACGTAGCTGATTGTAACCCCAATCACCAATAATGTAATCATAGCGATCCAGCACTTCACTATACCGATCACGAAACGCTTCGGGATTCCACCCGTTCTTGTGATCCTGCAACAATTCATAGTTTTTACCACCGATTTGAAACAAGCTATTCTGACCGCCTTTCCCGGATCAAGCCTGCGAAAGGGCGCCTTCTTCCTTATGCTGAGCGGCTGACTTCACCTGCTCATGCGCTTGGTAGGAGCTGCGGACCAACGGTCCGGATTCGACGTGGCTGAATCCCCGCTGTAATCCCTCTTCCTTTAACTTCGCAAAATCTTCCGGTGGATAATATTTTTGCACATATAAATGTTTCTCGGACGGCTGCAAATATTGACCAATTGTCATAATGTCACAATCGACTTTGCGCAGATCATCCATGGTTTGTAAGATCTCGTCCCACTCTTCCCCGACACCTAGCATGATGCTTGATTTCGTTGGAATAGCCGGATTTAATTGCTTCGCACGTTGAAGCAGCTCCAGAGAGCGACGGTATTTCGCTTTAGCCCGAACTTTGTCGGACATTCGCTCCACCGTTTCAATATTATGATTCAGAATATCTGGCTTGGCATCCATGACGATTCGTAGCGATTCAATATCGCCCATAAAATCGGGAATCAATACTTCTACACTGCAAAAAGGTAACCGGCGGCGAATCGCACGAACCGTTTCTGCAAATATAGTAGCACCCCCATCTTTCAAATCGTCGCGAGCCACACTGGTTACGACACAGTGCTTCAAATTCATGTTTTCAGCCGCTTCAGCGACGCGTTCAGGCTCCTGCAAGTCCAGTTCCGTAGGCATTCCCGTATTTACTGCGCAAAAACGACACGCACGCGTACAAGTATCACCCAAAATCATAAATGTAGCTGTCCTATTGGCCCAGCATTCATATATATTAGGGCATCGTGCCTCCTCACATACGGTATGTAATGTCTTGGAACGCATCATGCTCTTGATTTCCTGATAGTTATCGCCTGTCGTAAGTTTAATACGAATCCAGTCGGGCTTAGCTTCCTTCACTTTTCTAGACAATGGCATAGACCTTCTTTCTGATAAGCTTAAGCTGTCATTGCCATACATTATAACATGAAAGCCATGGAAAAACCTCCATTCATTGTTCCCTTTTTGATATGACATTGATGCCGGAAAAAGTAAACTCTGTACATGGATAAAAGCGGCGGATATGGCTCAATCTAAACAAAAGCGCCCTACTCACACTATTGAATACGGGGCCTAGAATTTACCGGGCGATTAAGCCCTTCTATAGGAGGTCGGTTCACGTGCCTTACCCTACGCGGACAGCCCGAGCTGTTCGTTTGTTATCGCTGCTGTTATGTGCTACTACACTGGCAACGGCCTGTCCGCTTCCTGCCCATGCCTTTGCCCATCACTTACAGTCCTCGTCCGCCAGAAGCAGCCTGACCGCAAATGTAGATGCTTCACATGTTCAGTCCTCGTCGTATACGTCCAGGCTGGCTCTATATCATTCCATCGAAGCCTTGACTGGAGTTCCTTGGTACAGGCTGGCCGCCATCGACCAGTATGAACGCACACTTACAGTGGCCCATCCCAGGGATCGGAAGCATGCGGAACGGATCATAGGTATTTTCATCACGGGACCAGTCTGGTCCGGCCTGATGAACCCTGATTCGGAGGATCAAAATCCGCGTTCCATTGAACTATTTTCCGGGCTGGGACAAGACGGTTCAGGTGATGGAATCGCTGACCGTAATAATGACAAGGATCTGCTATTCAGCATCGCATCTTATCTCGGAAAGTATGGAAACAACGAGGATGAATTTGGTATTGCCGTTTGGGAATATTACCATAACAGCCGCGCAGTTCAAAGAGTTCAGCAGTTTGCCAAGCTGTATCGGACGTATGGCAAGCTGGATCTGGTCAGTCAAGCCTTCCCCCTTCCTTTAGGCAGCATTTATAGCTACCGCAGCACATGGGGAAGCCGTCGCAGCTGGGGCGGTTACCGTATACATGAAGGAACTGATCTGTTTGCTGGCTATGGAGTTCCAGTTCGCAGTACCTGCTACGGTGTAGTTGAAATGAAGGGCTGGAATCCCTTCGGAGGATGGCGAATCGGAATCCGAGATCTCAACAACCGCTATCACTACTATGCGCATCTTTCCGGCTTTGACAAAACTGTCCACAACGGAGACATCGTTACACCCGGTCAGACGGTTGGCTGGGTCGGAAGCTCGGGCTATGGAAAACCCGGTACCCAAGGTAAGTTTCCACCGCATCTGCACTATGGTATATATCGGGACAATGGCTGGGCAGATTGGTCCTTTGACCCGTATCCGTTATTAAGACAGTGGGAGCAGACCGAACGCAAAGCGCTCAAAACAGGAAAAACAAAAGGGACCTCCTCATAGGGTCCCTTTTGTTTTTCCTGAGCGTCTCACGTCAGTCCCCCTCTGCTCTATGGCGTTGGGGACTGACTGGAGGTGTTTTGGTCTTCCTGTACCTCTGGAACACTTACTGTGCTGGGATCTACAGCGCCGCTACTCTCTATGGAATGGGGAGGCAACGCCAACTGCGGAGCGGCTGCACCATTTTTACCCACTGGTTTCCCCTGATTGTCATAGTAGTACATCGGAACGTTGCCTACCACTAATAAATAAGAAACCGGAATTTCCGTCTCCACAATCTGAGGTTGCATCTCAAACGGTATAACCACGGACACTTCCGTCGTAATCCGAATGTACACTTCCACCAAGATCATGTTTATGCCCGCATCCTGTTGACGGGTATTTAAATCCACCTTGATTGCTCCATGCGGCTCCACCTTTAGGGGGACCGTTGGTCCATAAGCTGCCAACAGTGGACTGCCCAATGCCTGACCAATCGGAACACTCTCATCAAAATGGCTCATGCTGTCCATCGTTGCCTTGACTGCTTTGAGCGTGTCTGACGTAATTCTCATATGCTCTGCATAATTCAGAACAAAGCCGGAGGTTCTTCCTTGTGCATCCGTTCTCCATTCGATCAAATTATCAGCCGTCTTACCCTGCTCTACCTGTGCTGTAATTGCTGAATTAATAGCCTCCGTCGCCATTTGTTTGACCCGTACTTTTGCCAGGTGCATCATAGGCGGCTTCAAATGCTGCTCCACATAAGCAGCCACCTGTATGATTCCCACCAGCAGCGCCAGTACCACAATCAAAAATACTCTACGTCTGCCGCGTCGCCTTCTGTTGGGCGCGCTGTGCCATTGCGGTCTTCTCATCATCCGATCCCCCCGCAGCGTTGAACTTACCCTACAAGGATATGCAAGGGAGGGACGAAAAAGAAGCCGCCCGTCCGGCAGCTTCTCTAGATGGAATACATATACAATTGCAAATTTCAGGTGCACTTATTATTTGAAAATGTGGTCAATCTTTTCGATATCAGCCTGACTCAATTGGACATTTAGCGTCTTCAGATTCGCCAGCACCTGCTCCGGCCCCTTCGCCCCTGGAATGAGGGCATCAATCGAATCGCGGGTCAAATACCATGCGAGCACAACATGAGCAACCTCTGCATTCAACGCATTGGCAATCTCCCTTACCTGCTCCACTTTGTCCAAATTACGAGCAAATGCATCTCCCTGAAACAGTGGATTTTTTGCTCTGATGTCCGTGAAGGTCATGTCTTTCGTATACTTACCACCCAGCAATCCTGAGGCTAGCGGGAAATAAGGCACAAACGAAATGCCATTTTCCTTGGTATAAGGCAGCAGATCCTTCTCAGCTTCCCGTTGAAACAAATTATATTGGGATTGGAGCACATCTACATAACCGTCGCTATTCGCATCCTTAAGTTGTTCAATGGAAAAGTTAGATACGCCAATAGCCTTGATTTTGCCTTCGTCCTTAAGCTTCTTCAGTTCTCCGACCGCTTCTGCCTTCGGCGTTGCTTCGTCCGGGAAATGGATATAAAACAGATCGATATAATCGGTCTGCAATCTTTTCAGGCTGGATTCAACGGATTCACGTAAAAAAGCAGGCGAGTTGTCAAAAACGACCTCTCCGTTCACAAATTTGTGTGCACCCTTCGTGGCAATAACAGCTTTATCACGCTGACCACGCTCTTTCAATACCTCACCAATCAACCGTTCCGAGTGCTCAGGTCCATAAATAAAAGCCGTATCCAGAAAATTGATGCCGTTGTCCAAAGCTGTGCGAACAACTTCTTTACCCGTTTCATCATTCAAACCGGAAAAGAGATTATGTCCTCCCACCTTATTTGCACCCAAACCGATTGGTTTTACATATAGATCTGTTTTGCCAATACGCACTTGCTCTGCCAATTCACGTCATCTCCTTTTCGAAAGTTACTTCCATTTTAATATTAAATTCCAAAAAAATCAAAGTGCGTACCTGGCAGTTGTTCTCATCCTTTAATCCCCGTCAAAGCAATCCCTTCCATAAAATACTTCTGTCCTATGGCAAACAGAATAATAGCAGGCAAGACTACAATTAAAGATGCGGCCATCAAAACGCCCCATTGAGCCGAATATATTCCCTGAAATTGCTGCAGCCCAATCGCCAACGTAAATTTGCTCTCATCATTAAGGTAAACCAGCG
Source organism: Paenibacillus sp. FSL P2-0322 (assembly GCF_037975315.1). NCBI lineage: Bacteria > Bacillati > Bacillota > Bacilli > Caryophanales > Paenibacillaceae > Paenibacillus > Paenibacillus sp. FSL P2-0322. Next base: position 4,945,625 of record NZ_CP150243.1, read on the forward strand.
GCCCCATAAAATCATTCCATGTATTCAAAAACGTAAACAATCCAATGACCAAAATCGCCGACCTCGACAATGGCAAAATAATACGGGTGAAAATCGTAAAATGATTGCCTCCATCCACAAATACAGCTTCATCCAGTTCTCGCGGTAGCGTCATGTAGAATTGTCTTAGCAAAAAAATATTAAAAACGCCTCCACCAAAAAACGAAGGTAATACCAATGGAACGTACGAATTAACCATGCCTAATGCCTGCCAACCAATAAATGACGGAATCAGCGTGACTGCAAACGGCAGCATCATGCTGCTTAATAACAAGGCAAATACCTTATCTCTTCCCTTCCATCTCATTCGCGCAAAGCTATAGGCAGAAATGGTACTCGACAGAAGTACACCCGCCAAAGTACCCGCAACGACGATAAATGTATTCACAAAATAGCGCCCAAAGGATAACTCTTCAAACGGCTGTAAAAAATTCTCGAATACAAAAGGCTCTGGAATCCATTTCGGCGGGATCAAAAAAATCTGACTTAAATCCATCATGGAGCTTCGCACCAGCCAGTAAAAAGGAAACATACAAAACAGTGAGCCCACTATGAGAACTGCGTAGAGCAAAACCCTGCTCCAACTCCAACCGCGTTTTTTCATGTTCATGCCCCCCTGCCTTCGTAATACACCCATTTTCGGGCCGTCTTGAACAGAAAGGCAGTGAATACCAAAACGACAATAAAGAGCACCCAAGCAATAGCACAGGCATAACCCATATTCGAAAAAGTAAATGCCTCGCGGAACAAATAAAAGGTATAAAACAAGCTGGAGTTATTGGGTCCACCCTGAGTCATGACGTAAGGTTGAACAAACACTTGAAACCCACCGATGAAGCCCATAATCGTATTAAAAAAAATAGTGGGCGATGTCAATGGAATTGTAATATACATAAGCTTATGAAGAGCGTTTCCACCGTCAATTTCAATGGCTTCATAATAATGTCTAGGGATATCTTGCAAGCCTGCCAGAAAAATAATCATGGTTCCTCCAACGGTCCACAAACTCATTAAAACCAGAGTAGGAACTACCGACCCTTCGCTATAGATCCACTGACTTTCAGGCAAATGCAGCGCACGCAATACCACATTTAGCAAACCAAGATCCGGATCAAACAGCCACATCCAGATCATAGACGATGCTATGAGTGGCACAATGGTAGGGAGATAGAAAACAGTTCTGAAAAAAGCCAGACCTTTTACCTTTTGATTAAGCAATATCGCCAAAAAGAAAGCTACAATAATTTGCAAGGGCACACTCAGGAACACATAATAAAACGTAACCCCGAGTGATTTATAAAAAAATTGATCCGTACCGTCAAATAAGTGAACGTAATTATCCAGACCGATAAAATGGGCCTGTGAAGCAACCTTGTAATCGGTAAGACTGAACCAGAGACTAGCGATCATCGGTCCCAGAACAAAAATGACAAAGCCGAGAATAGCAGGGGCGGCAAAAAGCCACCCCAACCAATTTTCCTTCTTACGAATAGAAGATAATGATTGCATTCTATCCCTCTCTTTCTGTCAAAACACTCACCCTATTCTTTTGGATACGTCCCTTTAAATTCCGCGTTAGCCTTTGCGGAAACCTCCTTGAATGCTTGCTCCACCGTTTTCTTGCCCAGCCATACCTGATCCAGCGCCGGGTTAATGATAGCATTGATTTTTTCCGAGTTTTTCAGATAATAGTCGTAAGAATTGACACCGTTATGCAGCGTTTGGTTCATGACAGCATCACGGTAACCATCGGCATGACCTGGTTTGACATCGGCCCATTTGCTAATCAAGTCTGGTTCGGTGTACCACTTTTTCATGACAGGCATCCACAATCCGCTGGAATGCATGTCAAGTCCGCTTTCAGCATCCAGCAAGAATTTATAAAACATCCATGCTTCTTTAGGATGTTTGGTTTTGGCAGAAATCACTTCCGGTTCGCCAAACAGGATCGTTTTGCTGCTCTTCAGCTTGGGTAACACGCCTACACCAAAATTCACCTTCGATTCTCCAAGATCCAATTGAACCCACTGTCCATCCAAATCCATCGCTACACGCTTACTTTGTAGTGCTACGGCCGGGGAAGGTATATTTTTGGACTGCGTTGGCGACGGTGCCACATGATAAACGTTGATCAGATCAGCCATTTTCTGAACAGCTTCAATCACATCAGGGCTCTCAAGATTAAGCGAGTCCCCTTTGTCTGAAATGACACTTGCGTTATTGGAAGGCACAAGCAAATGCCACATCCATGTATCAAACCGAACTCCATACTGTTTAATGTTACTTGCATCGAAATTGGGACTGAGCGCATTATTTCCCGCTTTATCAATGGTCAGCTTTTGTGCTGTCTCTAAAAACTGCTCCCATGTCCAAGCCTCCTCAGCCTTTACTGGCGGCAAAGCAACACCAGCCTCATCAAACAAATCTTTATTGTAATAAAGCGCGAAAGCTTCCTCAGTTACCTTGATCCCAGCCACTTTGTCCTTATCCCAATAGATGACTGAATTAGGAATAAGACTTTCCTTCGTTAGCTCCTTATCCTCCTTCAAAAATTCATTTAAATTATATAGTTTGCCTTGTTCAGCCCATTGCAGAGCCTGTGCTTTATAAATGGGAAATACATCGGGTGCCTGATTGGCGGCAAACATCGTCGTTAATTTGGTTACGTAATCCCCGGGGATATGCATATAGTTAATTTTGATCCACGGATATTTCTCTGTAAATTTTTTAGCGATTTCCTGCTGAACCTTCTTTTCATTGGTGCTACCCCAACTGGCATAGGTCAGAGTCACTTGCTCGTGACCCTGGAAATCAACTGGTTTGCTGCTGCTCTCATTTGAACTACAGGCTGACATAAGCCCAACGATCAAGCACATGCAGACGATCCATAATTTTCGTTTTAACAAGAGTAACGCCCCCAAACCGTTTATTTTTTTATCTTTTCGTTTGTTGCTTCGTCACTAAACTCATTTTAGCAAACGCTTACATTTTTAAAAGTCGTACTCTCATTGGATTGGTGTCATTTGATTAGATCTATGAATTTCTCCGATGCGAATCAGGACGAATGTCCCTTTACCTGCTGGCGAGTGGAGCGTAACGCCATAATCCATTCCATATAATAGCCGTACTCTTCTGTCTACATTTTTAATGCCCGTTGATCTGATTTCTCCAGCTTGAATTCGGCGTATATGATCTTCTTGAATTCCTAATCCATTATCCTCCACTTTAAAACACACCAATTGCTTCTCGATCCAGGCTGTGATCCTAATCAGACCCCCTGATTCCATTTCGGCGAAGCCGTGAATAATTGAATTCTCTACAAAAGGCTGCAAGAAAAGTTTGGGAACTTCCATCTGAAGCAAAATGGGATCAATATCATATTCCACCGTGAACTTGTCCTCAAAGCGATTCTGCATAATATAAATGTATTTTTCCAGCCAATTCAGATCGGTTTCCAAACTCCATGTATCGTTTTTATTTCGAGTAGTAATTTGCAGCATTTCCGCCAGACTAATGATCAATTGGCCCAGCTCGTGCTGTTTATGTTCTAACGCGATCCAATACATGGTCGTTAAGGTGTTATACAAAAAATGGGGATTCAGCTGTAAATTAAGTGCCATTAACTCCGACTCTTTGGCTCGTAGACGTGACTTGTAATTTTCCTCGATTAAATCTTTAATTTTTTCATTCATTTGATTAAACCGAATCACCAGGTCTCCCAATTCATCATAGCCACGTACAGGAATTCGAATATCAAAATGTCCCTTCTCCATTACTTTCATCGCCTGTTTCATATCCGTGATGGGCTTACTGATATAAACAGACAGTAAATATGCAAGAATAACAGCAACGAGCATCATAAAACCTAAAAAAAACACCGTGTAGGTGCGAATCGTTGACAGATGTCCCAATACATCTTCCATGGGAATGGCTATATAAGATACCCAGCCCGTCGTCTTCATCGCTTCGTAAACCAGTAATATGCTTTGACCTTTAACGTTTACCATTTTCATCCCTTGTTCCGAAGTAATGGCATCCTTAAGCCAATCCGCCACGGGCTCCCCCACTTGTTGCTGTCCATTCGAACTCATGACCATCCCATTTTTATCATGAATCATGCCATAGGATAGATGTGCAAATCCGCTGCGGGCTGCATAATCTTCAAAGCCCCCTTTTAACAAGTCAGGACGAAAATTCAATATAAGTATAGGTTTTTCCTTTCCCTCCGGAAGCGTATGAAAGGTTCCTGCATCATCTAATGCAGTCAAATGGAGCTGCTTTACCACAGCAAATAAAGAACTAAACTCATAGGAGCCTCGTTTTAAATCCTGCTGATGGAATGTATCGGCATACGAATAAGCGGGAATCCATTTGGTAGCCCCTTCTGCTTCCACCGCCGTTGTTGCCAACGGAGAAGAATAGAACGGCTGAACGGGAATATACATCCGATCAGTGCTTCCATATGCATAATTTTGCGTCATAATTTGGGAAGCATACACTTCCTCCATATTGCCAAAGTATCTGTACAAAATTTTTGTAATGCTGCGATCAGCTCGTAACAGCGATGAAGAATCCGTAGTATCCACGTTCATAATGGTCTGAAGAAGATCATGGTCGATCGGAATCATATCTACGGTTTTTTGAATAGCTGTCAGCTTGTTATCCAGCAGCTGGTTATTACTACGCAGAACGCTTGTAACGCTATCTGTTACATTTGTAGTAATATTCCGTGCGCTCGTTTCAAAGTAAACGAAACCTAGGATCAAAACGATAAAACCAGACAACAAAAAATAGGACAGCATCAATTTCGTACGAAAGCTACTGTCCAAAAATTTTTGATACATATATTTAACTTGGCGCATCGTATCATCCTTTCACCTAACAATCAGTTGAATTTCCTACGAAATTCTTCCGGCGTGTGCATTACGTTTTTTTTGAACACTTTAAAAAAGTATTTGATATCTTTATAACCAACCTGTCTACTAATTTCTGCGACCTTGGCGTCTGTATGCAGCAGTAAGTGCTGAGCCTTTTGCATTCTGAGCTTCACCATATATTCCGTGAACGAGAGCCCAAAATAATTTTTGAACAGAATGCTAAAATAGGACGCATTATAGTGGAAGCGCCGGGCCACGATCTCCAGACTTAGGTCTTCATGTAGATGTGCATCTAGAAATTCCTTGCACTTGTTCATAATGGGTTCGCCTTTGGAGCCGCTATGAAGCTCAAGAATCAGCTCTTTTAACCATGTTGCAACACCATCCTCAAGATTCCGAAGACAGGTGGCCTCTTCGACAGCTTTGTTCAAACGTTCCGAGAAACGTGAGTAGACTTCCTCACTCCACCCTATATTTAACCGTTGTAAACTAACCAACAGAAGGTGTACCAATTTAGCTTTAAGCGCTTCAGGTGCAGGATACCCTTGTGTCATTTGTCCAATGAAATTTTGCACCCGACCCAATAGCTGATCGGGCTCTCCATTAGAGATAGCGCTTTCAATAAATTTAAAAAAGGCCATTTGTTCGTGTGCGCTCATTTCCTGTACTGGCTGCTCATCATCTGAAACGACAAGGTTCAAACATCTGATGTGAGGTGTATAAAAACGCATGGAGATCAGGCCAACGGCCTTTTCGTGAGATTGGTTTATTTGCATTTCATCAAAATCAAAAGACTGACCCCAAGCAAACCAGATTGAAATCGCTTGCTGTTGCTCCAACTTTTTCAGCCCAGCTTGAAGGGCGCTTTTGGCCTCCTTGCTTTCAGCCCTATCCTTCCAATTCACTACTGCAACCACATGGTCTTTACGGGATTCGAGTGGAAACACGACAGAAGACGCCCAAGGTCGCAATATTTCAACAACCGTATTACGGAGCTGAGAATCCCACATATGTATATCATCCGGGTGGGCTGCCGATGCTCCCAACGCGAGAACTTCTCCTACCCCATGCCATCCAAAGTGACTCTTTAATAGGATTTTCTCATTAGGCTGTAATTTGTCTGTCACGCATCTGCTAAACAAATGCTCCACAAATGCAGGCATACTCTGCTCAATCTGATTCAACGCTGTTTGATTCCCAATCAGTGCTTCTTGTTCCTCTACAATGATCTTCTCCATGTGTTGAATCACTTCAATGAGCTGCTGCGATTGCACTGGTTTCACCAAATAATCATTCGCCCCGTACCTCACCGCCTGCTGTGCATAGCTAAATTCCTGGTAGACTGTCACTAAAATAACTTTGGTCTCATGCTGACCGGATGTTCTCAATTGTTGAAGATATTCAAGTCCATTCATGATCGGCATTTGAATATCTGTAAAAACGATTTGGATCGGTTTGGATAACGAAATGGTCAGAGCATCTTTCCCGTTCTTGGCTTCCCATACCTCGTATTCGGGACGTAGATCCCTGACCATGGCAGCCAAACCTCGACGCTGTCTAGTTTCATCATCCACAACAAGTACTCCCAGCGGGATCGAATTCACTGACTCCCCTCCTGTTCGTTTTCATACACGCATTTTTTTTCAGTATAACACTTACAGGTGGGAGCCGATCCTATTTTCTTTTTCGCTTCATACCGCGGATAGTCGTTTTCGTTGCCTGATCCACCCGATATGATTCCGTGATTTTTTGCAGTGCTTTGTTGAAGGTAAAATCATCCAATGTATTATGACTTAAATACGCCATTGTTACCTCGGGCAGCTTGATATAACAGATCGATATCGCCCATGCTACTGCCATTTGTACATAATAATCCTCACGATGGGTCTGATCCAGTAAAGTAAATACCCGGTTCATATACTGTTCCTCAATATAAAAATTTAGAAGCATAACCACACCAAACCGAATTTCATATTCTTTCTTGGAGAATAGATAGGGCTGAATAAACTCCCATACCCGTTCTTTATGATGTTTCGTGATTTTCAATCCGGCACAGAAGCTGTCACATACGGACCAATTATCAATTTTAGGAACAAACTTGGCGGTATAACTCAAAACTTCCTCTATATCTGTTTTTACAGAACCAATCACCATACCTTGCAGCATTATTTCTTCGAAGTGTTCACTTTCAGCGGTCTCCAGGTAGAGACGCCAATCTCCTTTGGCAATATTTTGAGCTAGCTTACGCAGCACTGGCAGACGTACACCCAGCACATTATTAATCGTCGGAAGCAATGCAGCCGTAAATTTCTGAAAATCTGCATCCACGTATGACAGTATCTGTTCTCTGATTGTTTTCTCCATCGTTTCCACTCCCTGATTCTTAACGAAATGAAATACTCCACAAATAAATAGAGGCCACCGAACCATAAGGCGAATAAACTCGGCGGTACTCCTCAAATTGCTGCTTGGTCAATGTATCTAGATGGTACAACTTCATCATTCCCCGTCGAATAGCCATATCGCCCCAACTGACGACATCTGGACGCTCCATACAATTAATCAGCATCATTTCAGCCGTCCAAGGTCCTATCCCTTGCAGCGAGGACAATTTCTGGATCACCTGTGCATCGGAAAGCTCATATAATTCCTGTAAATCCAACAGGCCCTGCTCGATCGTTTGGGCTATATTTAGAATACATGTGGCCTTTTTCATGGTGATGCCACAGCTTTGAATTTCTAAAGCCGTCTGAACGGCTATATTTTGTGGAGTAATCCCCCCTAACTTCTCCTGCATCCTTGCCCATATGGTTTGAACCGCCTTGGCCGATATAAGCTGTCCCACAATCGCATGAACGAGCGCCGCGAACAGGTCGGGAATGATGATCCGTTCTACCTTGCCCATTTGCGTCATCGCTGCACCAAGTACGGTGTCTACGTTTTTTAGATAATTGATTTCCTTTTCTCCATAATCAAAGTTTTTGGTCATTACGGTTTGCATTCGTTCTCCCGCTGCCCCCTTATATGCTCACTCTTGATTCAATGGCATGGACTGCTTTTACATCAGGGTTCAAATCCTTCTTTGCTCACATAGAGCTGCTCTTTCGGGAAAACATGGAGAAAACGTTCATAAACCGCCTTATAGGCAGCAGGATGATACCATTCTTCCAGCCCCAATGACTCGTACAACGCACCAATTTTTAAGCTACGCGTTCGTCTTCCCCCACTGCCGTCTCCCATAAAATAATCATCAATACAGACACGGTTGACCAGAGGCAAAAGCTTGTCTGCAAAATGTTCACTGCTTGGAAGCATCGGAGCAATCGTAGCTTGGGTTGGTACACCTGCCTCCTTTAAGAGATGCAGCGTTTGGAGACGAGCCTGGATGGGAGGAGCTTCCGGGGTAAAATGTTTGCGTATATCTTCTCGATCTGTTTCTACAGTCATACTCACACGAACACGATCCCCCAATCGAAGCAGTAAATCGGTATCCCGCCGTACCAGTGGACTGCGCGTCTGTAAAAAGAGAAAATCAGGTGGATCCTCCACCATCACCTCCAGCAGAGACCGGGTCACCTCTTCCTTGTACTCGGCAGGCTGATAAGGATCTGTGCTTGACGACATAAAAATCGTGACTTTACCTTTCGATTTGGCTCTGCGAAGCTCCTTACGAAGAATATCTGCCGCCTGATTTTTAATATCAACCCATGTCCCCCAAGCTTCCTTCCGAAATGTGGAGACTGGCAATTGGCGTACATAGCAATACGAGCAACCAAAGGTACAACCTGTATACGGGTTCAACGAGTGTGTATACCCTGACAAAAAACCTGTCCCTTTATTCAAAAGAGTCTTGGGGGATTTGTAATACTCATTTTTCATACTGAACCGATGCCACACTTTCCTTTTCGAGCTGCAAAAGCTTCACCTTCATGTCCAACCCACCCCGATATCCGGTCATAGCTCCATTTTTACCAATAACCCGATGACAAGGGACGGTGACCAAAATCGGATTAGCACCGATGGCAGCCCCCACCGCACGAACAGAGGCTGGCTTTTGAATAGCGTTGGCAATGTCTGAATAGGATACTGTTTCCCCATACGGAATATCACACAACGCATTCCAAACCGCCATCTGGAACGCAGTCCCATGAAAGTCAAAGGGCAATGTAAATTGGGTCCGCTCCCCTTGGAGATATTCAATCAGCTCCTTGGCATAGGGCTGTAAAGCAGCATCCTCTTCAACTAAAGGACTGCCGGGAAATCGCCTTCCCGCCCATGAAAACAATTCCTCTACAGGTTGATTGGGCGAACCTACATAACATAGTCCTTCCGATGTAGCTGCAATATATAAATTCCACTCCTCATGTGTCAACAATGACCAATAGATCGTTTTATTTATTTGCTGTGCCATGCTGTGTACCTCCATTTTGTGTTGCTTTCGATTTGAGTTGGCGATATTGCAATGGGGTGTAGCCTGTATTCTTTTTAAATAACGTAATAAAGTACGGTGCATTGGACAGACCTACATTCTCCCCCACTTCCGCAACAGATATATCTGAGCAAATGAGCAGCTTCTTCGCTTGTTCCAACCTGGTCTGCTGTATATATTCCATCGGAGTTAGATGCATGATCCGCTTGAAGGTACGATGTAAATGATACGGACTTCCATGACTTATCTCAGCCAGGATGTGCAATGTTAAGTCCTTCATATAGTTAGAATTCACGTATTCTGTAACCAGTGCGATCCATTCATGATCAGGCAATCGTTGTCCTGTCGGTTTACATCTTTTGCATGGACGAAAATGCTGAGCCAATGCCTGCTCTGCTGTTTTAAATATACGGATGTTCTCTCTTTTGGGAGGTCTGGATTTGCAGGAGGGGCGACAAAATATTCCCGTTGTCTTCACAGCGTACAAAAATACCCCATCATATGACTTGTCGTTTTCTACAATAGCTCTCCACTTGTCGTCAGTTATGGATAAATCGGATGTGCTCATTCAAATCACCTCTCTTGTGCAATGTGGCCTCCCCACATATCTATGGCAGAATTTTTCTAAATCCGTCTGTCTAAATTATAGACTAAATAGTGAACATATGTACCCCTCTTGGAATGTAAAGGCAAGATAACGAAAAAAAGATGACTCCCCGCGGAGCCACCTTTGATCTTACTTATCTATCTTATTTAGGCTTGCAGCTTGCTCGGTTTGGCGGTAATCGTCAACTCATCTGAAGGAGGCTGATATTCCTTTGACCAATACTCGGCATTTGAAATACCTGCCTTCTCCGGGTCAAACACCGGGTCCAGCCCTTGCCTCTGCTGCTGTTCGTAATCCTTAAGCACAAGAAGAGCAGGCTTGGCTAACAGAATCATAGCAATCAGATTCACCCAGAGCATAATACCGACCCCCATATCCCCCAGTGTCCACGCCAACGCCGATTCCTTGACGACCGTTCCATAGAACGTCGAACCCAGGATAACCAGCTTTAGAACGAACATGGGCCATTTGGCTTTACGGTCGGCAACCAGGTAGGCCATATTCGTTTCTGCGATGTAATAATAGGCGATAATGGTCGTAAATGCGAAAAAGAACAAGGTAATGGACAGCAGACTCGATCCAAAACCGGGAAATACTGATTCAATAGCAGCCTGTGTATATTGGGTTCCCTCTTCAACACCCGGGAGATGCTGTACAATAAAATCGCCACCAGGTCCCTTCACGTTGTACATACCTGTGAATAAGACCATAAAAGCCGTAGACGTACAGACTAAAAAGGTATCCACATACACGGAAAATGCCTGAACTAGCCCCTGTTTTGCGGGATGAGACACTTCCGCGGCTGCTGCCGGATGCGCACCTGAGCCTTGCCCGGCTTCGTTGGAGTAAATGCCCCGTTTTACGCCCCAGGCAATCGCCGTCCCTGCCATACCGCCGAACACAGAATCCACGCCAAAGGCACTGCGAAAAATCAGCGAAAATACATCGGGAAGCGCAGTAATATTCGTCATCATAATATAAAAAGAGACAAGGATGTAGCCAAGTGCCATAAACGGTATGACAACCTGAGCCACATTGGCAATCCTTTTTACACCTCCAAAAATGATAAGCGCCAGCAACACGACTACTACTATCCCGGAAACCTTCATATCCATGCCAAACGAGCTATGAAAAGCTACGGCAATAGAGTTCGATTGAGTTCCCGGCATCAGTAAACACATCGCTACCAACGCAGCAACCGCAAAAATGACGGCAAACCATTTAAAGCCTGTCCCTTTTTCAATATAAAAGGCCGGGCCGCCTCGGTACTGACCATCGCGCTTTACCTTATATACCTGAGCCAGTGTGGATTCAACAAACGCAGTAGCCGATCCGATAAAAGCCATGACCCACATCCAAAATATCGCCCCGGGTCCACCCATACCGACTGCCAATGCAATCCCAGCAATATTTCCCGTCCCTACACGCCCCGATAGCGCCATCGTAAAGGCCTGAAAAGAGGATACACCTGCCTCTGAACTTTTCCCTTTAAATACTAGACGGATCATCTCTCTGAAATGCCTGATTTGTAGGAATCGAGTCATGATCGAAAATAATAGTCCCACGCCCAAACAGACATATACCACAGGATTGCTCCAAATGACGCCGTTTACTGCCTCTGCCCACTGCTCTAACATTCCTTGTATTTCCCCCTGATCAATCAATTGATTTTCTAGTCTATGTTTTCAGAAAATTTGCATAATTACAAAAAATTATAGATTAGTTTTTACCCCCATACAAGTTAATTTAATTGACATATTGTCAATTACAAGTGAGCTTACCGGCTACATAAAATGACGACAAAAAAGCTCTGATGATCCGGGAATGTGGACCATCAGAGCTTTATTCTTAAGACATCAGGCGATGCCCTCTTTCTCATTTGAAGCACTAGACAATTTCAACAGTGGGGACTGCTCCGTTACCTCTCCTTGAGCGATTGGAAGGATCTCGACATATTGGGAAGAGTTTGTAATGATAACTGGCGTAATCGTAGGATAACCCTCTGCCCTGATTTGCTCAACATCAAACTCAAGCAGTAGATCCCCAGCTTTTACCTCGTCGCCTTCTTTGATATGGGAAGTAAAATATTTACCGTCCAGCTTGACTGTATCTACTCCAACATGAATCAAAACTTCTGCGCCATGGGGTGAAACAATCGCAAGCGCATGTTTTTTCTTGAACGCCACAGTGATGGTTCCATCGAAAGGGGCCACGACTCTGCCCGTTGTCGGTTGGATGGCGATACCTTTGCCCATAGCCTCTGAAGCAAATGCAGGATCTGGAACTTCTGTTAGAGCTACCACAGTTCCTTCAATCGGGCTAAGTACCTCTTCATTGGAAACATCGGTTGGTGAGGTTGATTCATTAGCCGAATTGTCGGTGGTTTCTTCCGCTTCGACCGGGTCCTCAAATCCTAAAATATAAGTCAAGATGGCCGACACCAGGAATGAAACGGTAATCCCTAAAATCAATCCCGGGAATCCTTGTCCACCAGGGCCGTAAAAGATCGGCAAGGTCAGCAACCCAGGTGCGCCAGAGGCAAATGCTTGCGTTCCCGCTTGACCGATAATGGCACCACCGGCGGCGCCGCCGATAATACCTGCAATAAACGGACGTTTCAGTGGCAACGTAACCCCATAAACTGCTGGCTCCGTGATGCCGAATAAAGCGGTAAGTGTAGCGGAACCCGCCAGCGTTTTCAGCTTTTTATTTTTCGTTTTCAGCATAACACCGAACGCTGCGCCGGTTTGAGCAAAGACGGAAGCCGAAGCAGCGGGCTTAATGCCATCCCGGCCGTTGACAGCAATGTTATTAATAAATACAGGTATAAGCCCCCAGTGAACACCAAAAATAACGAGCAGCTGCCAGCAAGCACCAAGGATTGCTCCAGCCAGCAACGGACTAAAGCTGAACGCAGCAACGAGTGCGGTAGCGATTGCGTTGCCCACATACACCCCGACTGGACCAAAGACCATCAGGGTCAGAGGAAGCATAATTACAAGTAGAATCAAAGGTGTAATAAAGTTTTTAACGCTCTCGTGGATCACTCGATTGCACCATTTTTCCAGCTTACTCATGACGATGACGGCTAAAATGATCGGAATAACGGTAGATGAATAACTCATCATAACAATAGGAATACCGAAAAAGTCCGTAGGTGTACCTTCCGTTTTTAGCGTGACAATGGTCGGGTAAAGCAACCCTCCGGCAATGGTCAGGGCAACGAAGATATTACCTCCAAATTTCCGTGCCGTTGTAACCGCTAACAAGAGAGGGAGGAAATAAAACAAGCTGTCGGCCGCAGCATACAAAATCATATAGGTAGTGTCTTTCGGTAGCAACCAGCCGAGGTTGCTCGCAATCAGCAGCAGACCTTTCAGAATACCGGACCCCGCCATAACTCCGAGCAACGGTGCAAAAATGCTGGAAATTACGTCGATTACGGCGCCAAATCCTTTGTTGCCTTTAGCTGAATGATCTTCTTTTCCAGTTTCATTCAAAATATTGGATACTTTGCCGATTGCATTATATACCTCTGGTACTTTGTTGCCGACTACAACCTGGAACTGACCACCGCTTTGCTTTACCGTGATAATTCCATCGGTTTTTTCCAGCTTTCCCTTGTCTGCTTTTGCCTCATCTTTTAGCACAAAACGCAGGCGAGTGGCGCAGTGAACGAGCGATATTACATTTTTTTCGCCACCTACCAGGTGTACAATTTCCTTAGCCAGTTTTTCATTACTCATGATGGACACCTCCATGTTCTAAGGGGCTTTTTACATATTTAGGCACACAAAAAACCTAAGCCTTGAAAAATGGTGGGCACTTTATTCCCGCAATTTTTCATGACTTAGGTTTTGCCTGCATAACCAGTAACAATCCCAGTTAAAACTTATTAAATTCCTGTTACTATCATAATATAATTAATCTACCATATTTGTCAACAAAAACTTTTAATCATATATTTTTGATCCTTTTTAGTCGAAAAAGTTCGACTTATCTATTCACCACCCGTTCAATATGCACGGTCAGATATAGCTTTTCTTCATTAGTCAATTCGTGGTTGTATTCTTTTTGCACAAAAGCACCAATTTTCTCTGTGCAAGCAGCTGCTTCCTTGTGCTTTTCCTTAATCATGTCATACAAATGATCATAGTTATTTTCGTAGTGATTTCCCTTAAATACGCGCTGAGCGAAAAATTTCAGATGCGTAATAAAGCGGAAATAGCTCAGAGAGTCCTCGTCAAAATCGACCTTAAAGTGATATTTTGCAATATTGATAATTTGCTGGATAAACTTCGTGATACTCATGGTCGTAATGACTTCCTCGTTCATTTCAGCATTCACGATGTGAATCGCAATATAAGCTGCTTCGTCCACAGGCAGTTCAATACCGAGCCTTTGTTTGATTTGCTCCAACGTTTTCAGACCAATTGCGAATTCTTCTTTATACAGCTGCTTGACTTCCCACAATAACGCGTTTTTGATTTCCAATCCTTCCCGGTATCTTTCAACAGCGAAATTGATATGATCGGTCAGCGAAACATAAATATTTTCGTTCAGCTTTCTGTTCAGATTATGCTTGGCATCATTAATGACTTCCTCCACAATCACGATCAAATCAAGCGGTACCTCACGCAACAACATTTTAAAGTTATCGGACGTCTGCTTGTTTTTCAGGGCAAATACCTTCTGAATTCTGGTTTCGTCTACTTTGTCTCCAGGCTTTTTCTTAAAAGCAATCCCCCGACCCATTACCACGAGTTCGGTACCGTCCGTCTGGTAGACGCTGATTACATTGTTGTTGATGACCTTTGCTATGTTCATCTCGATCCCCCGTTCCATATGCCAGCAAGAGCCACACTTGCTCCATCCTCTTTATTGTAAACAGAAAAAAAACCGAAGCACGCCAAATAAACAAGACTGTAACATCTTCTTATTTGTGGCTTAGGTTTTGCCTGCTACGCAGTAACAATCCTAAAAATGATGGAATTGCGTCAAGTATAGCCCGAAGAGGAACGATTGTCAACGCTTTCAATGAAGAAACGAAGATCGGAAATTCCCGTGGGCCCGGGACATCCGATCCTATTTTCTTGTGGTACGATTATTCGCCCAAATTTTCTCCGTCGGAATGAATTACGTTTTTGTACCAATGGAAGCTTTTCTTTTTAATACGTTTCAACGAACCGTTGCCTTCGTTGTCGCGGTCCACATAAATATAACCGTAGCGTTTTTTCATCTCTCCTGAGGAAGCACTGACAATGTCAATAGGTCCCCAACTTGTGTAACCGATAATTTCGACTCCGTCTTGAAGAGCCTCACCCATTTCGGCAATATGCCGCTTGAGATAGTCGATCCGGTAATCGTCGTTAACTTCTCCTTCAGGCGAAACCACATCATTGGCACCAAAACCGTTTTCCACTACGAACAGAGGCTTTTGGTAACGATCATGCAATTGGTTGGCTGTGATGCGGAATCCTTTTGGATCGATCGTCCAACCCCATTCGGACTTGTCCAGATATGGATTGGCCACAGAGCCAAACACATTGCCGCTGGTCATGTTCTTGACGATTTCCGGGTCTGTGCTGGTCGTCCGGCTTGAATAATAGCTGAATCCGATATAGTCAACGGTATGATCTTTCAGAATGGCTGCGTCGCCTGATTCCATCTCAATGTTTAATCCATGATCCTTGAAGAAGCGCTTCGCATAACCAGGATATTCGCCGCGTGACTGTACATCAATGAAGAAGTAGGACTCGCGGTCTTTTTCCATGCCCTGATACACATCTTCGGGATTACACGTATACGGATAGAAGCTGCCGGCAGCAAGCATACAACCAATCTTGGCATCCGGGATAATCTCGTGACACGCTTTTACAGCCAGCGCGCTTGCCACAAGCTGATGATGTGCAGCCTGATACTGAATCTGTTTAACGTTTTCACCTTCTTGAAAAACAAGACCGGCGCCGAGAAACGGCAAATGGAGAAGCATGTTAATCTCGTTGAATGTCATCCAGTATTTCACTTTATCCTTGTAGCGGGTGAATACTGTTTTAGCATAGGTTTCAAACAGGCCTACCAGCTTCCGGCTCCGCCAGCTTCCATATTTCTCGACCAGATCCACTGGCACGTCAAAATGAGCGAGGGTAACGACTGGCTGAATGCCATGTTTATGCAACTCGTCGAACAAGTCATCGTAGAATTGCAAACCTGCTTCATTTGGAGTAGCGTCTTCTCCTGTTGGAAAAATACGAGCCCAGGCAATGGAAACACGCAGCGCCTTAAATCCCATTTCTGCAAATAGCGCGATATCCTCGCGATAGTGGTGATAGAAATCAATGGCTTCGTGGGAAGGATAGAATTCGCTTTCAAGTGGAGTCAGTGAAGGAACATTCCCTTTCATTATGTTTCTTCTCTTCTCTCCGGTAGGCAGCAAATCCACCAGACTCAATCCTTTACCGTCTTCCAAATAAGCACCCTCGGCCTGATTGGCAGCAAGAGCACCGCCCCATAAAAAGTCTTTAGGAAAAATATAACTGGACATAAACGTTCTCCTTCCAAATGTGTGATAAAAGGGGTACCAGAGGGTGGGTGATGGATATAAAAAAACCCAAACCAGCCTGTATACACTTGCAGTGTAAACAAGCCAATTCAGGTTATGCCCTATCGGTAACATCCCATGAAAAGGTTATACGTATTTGATTGAAACTCTAACAAAGATTTGGGAACCTGTCAAATTCATTTGATATAATAACACGCAATTAACAAACCAACAACATTATTTCAATCGCCTATTGGGTAATGAAAAGAACCATGAAAGAGACCTCAGATAAACGACTTTACGAAAGATACCTGGCTGTTCGCCTTCGTCTGGAAGGGCACATGTTTTCGGAGATCGGTGATCTAATCAGTCGCTAATTTAAAATATTTTGTTGCAAGAAATTTAGAAAATCCCTTTGCATAGAGCCAAGAGGTATAATTTTTTTGATTATCTTGAACCTCCAATGCTGTCCTTTACTGTTAAATGACCATATTGCAGAAGACAGATATATGGAATGATATTTTTGTTCTTGTAAATCAGCTACTTCAAATTCAACTTTTTGTACTACTTTAGTGGAAAATAG
The DNA here is from genome assembly GCF_037975315.1 of Paenibacillus sp. FSL P2-0322. Taxonomy (NCBI): domain Bacteria; kingdom Bacillati; phylum Bacillota; class Bacilli; order Caryophanales; family Paenibacillaceae; genus Paenibacillus; species Paenibacillus sp. FSL P2-0322. Next base: position 4,962,701 of record NZ_CP150243.1, read on the forward strand.
ATTCAGGAAAAGGATAATAATTTTATCATTATTTAGGAGTAATATAGCTCGACTTGTCCAAGCCGAAAGGCTTTGAGGAGTTGAATAGCAGATAAGCATGTTAGGTTCTCTATGCGATTCAGTTAGCTTATCAATAGTTTTTTTGTTAATGAATATCATAATCAAATACCTTTCTATTTGTTACTATATAAACCGCAATTAAGATCATAACCTAACCAGTAGCCGACCAATTGTTTCTAGCGGTTGTTCATTGATTCGTTTCATAAACCGGCCGGCATGAACTTAATCTTATAAAACCTCTAAAAAAACACGTTATTCGCCACATTGGATTTAAGCCATAGCCCCTCGACTGGATCAGGTTGGGACTATAGGGCGGAAGAAAGGCCAGGTGCAGGCGTGGATGTTCCTAGTCTCAATTGACAATATAAATAGTCCCATTTGATGTTATAAACCACACCAGCAGCCCCGTGTTCATTCTCTTAGTTTCGTTGTCTCATCGCCTCAAATAATAGCACCGTAGAAGCCATCGCTGCGTTCAGTGATTCCGCTTGCCCCTGCATCGGAATGAATACCGACTCATCCACCATGCGCGCGGTAGCAGCAGAAATACCTTGGCCTTCGTTTCCGATCACAAGCCAAGTGGAAACACGCAAATCTATGGTATAGCATGACAAGCTCGCATCCAGTGAGGTGCTGAGCAAGCGGGCACCTTTACTTTTGGCCTGCGGTAAAAGCTCCTCCAGACTGCCTTCAATCACCGGCAGGTGAAACAACGATCCCATCGTGGAGCGGATCGTTTTGGGATTGTACAGGTCGGCGCAGCCATGACCCAATATTACGCCTGCGGCTCCAGCAGCGTCCGCGCTGCGGATGATGGTGCCTACATTGCCGGGGTCCTGCACCCCGTCCAGCACCATCACCAGTGCATCCGGCTGCTCCAGCAATGCCGGGAATGCGCTGCGCTCCTCCTTACGCACGATGGCAAAGACCGACTGCGGCGTCTTCGTATCGGTGCATTTTGCAATGACCGCCGCTGACACGGGAACCCATTCCACCGGCTGGTCGGCTGGATCCAGGCCATTCAGCTCGGCGGGAATGCTCTTGTCCAAATCATAGGCGACGGTTTCGACAGCCGCGTCTGAACGCAGCGCTTCCTGCACCAGATGAATACCCTCGACAATATATTTATGCTGCCGTGTGCGATGCTTTTTCTCCAGCAGTTGCGCCCACTCTTTTACACGCGCATTATTCGGTGAAATGATTTCCATTCGTTTAACCTTCCATTTCTTTGTCCGTTTCTTAAAAATAAATAATGTATCACTTCACTTATACTTGAACATCAAGCCTTCATTAGGCTACAAATGCCAGCTCCAGCTTGGTCAGATCATCCTTGTGGCCCACAATGACCAGTACATCACCCGGCTCCAGACGATCTTCGGCATAAGGTGAAATATTCATTTCCTGATTTCTACGAATCGCCATCACATTGCAGCCGAAGCGTGCACGTATGTCTAGCTCTTTCAGGTTTTTGCCAATCATGGAATCGGCGGCTCTCATCTCCAAAATACTGTAGTCCTTGGACAGCTCGATATAATCCAAAATGTTGGGAGATGTCAAATGATGGGCTACCCGTAACCCCATATCCCGTTCAGGATAAACGACTTTATCCGCACCTATTTTTTGCAGCACTTTCCCGTGCAATTCATTTTGTGCCTTGACCACAAGAGCTGGTACGCCCATGTCCTTGAGAATCAATGTCGTCAGAATACTGGCCTGTATATCTTCGCCAATCGCAACTACAATTACATCAAAATTACGGATACCTAGCGCTCGTAGCGCTTCCTCATCCGTCGAGTCGGCAGATACCGCATGCGTCACAATATTCGACATTTCCTGTGTACGCTGCTCGTCCGAGTCAATAGCCAGCACATCAAAACCCATCTCACTCAGCGCACTGGCAACACTGGAACCAAAACGGCCCATGCCAATGACCGCATACTGTTTTTTTGCCATTCTTTCTTTACCTCCCGATCACCATACTGTCCGTCATAGTATAGCATATCATGCTACAAACATAAATTTTGACATACTTATGCCAAATGCTTCTTCATGTATACTGGACAACAGCCCAAGCCATAATACATTCGACCACTACTACAACATACGGGAGGTTCACATGCCCATTACAATGGATTTACGACAAGCAATTGTTCACAAAGTACACGGCAAATCAGAAGCTGATCTTACGGACATGATTATTGGGTCAGTGGACGGACCGGAGGCCGCTTTGCCTGGATTGGGTGTCATTCTTGAAATTGCTTGGAAGCATATGAGTCCAAACCAGCAGCACGATTTCGTCCATTTGGCACATGAACAAATCGATAAAATCAAACCCGTACCTTTAACCTAGCTCTAGCTATTTAACTTTTTGTTCCGATTTAATTGTGCTCATTATTTTACCCGTATTCGAAAATGAGAATAGTCCACTCGCATTAACATCGAGTGGACTATTCGTTGTATACACTAAATGACTGAGATCTAACGGTTCTGCATACTCAATCTTATGGAGCCATTTCCAAAAACTTAGCTGTCGGGTTTTTCTCCATAGCCGTACGCATGGCATACTCGTTTTCGAACAAGGCAACATAATTGCCCTTCTTATCCTTTACCAGCGTAGAGTTAATACGGAACTTGCTCGGATCAATCTGATCATCCACAATCCAACGTGCAAATTGGAATGGCATACGCTGAAGCTGTACATCAACGCCATATTCACCCTTCATGCGGTACTCAAATACTTCAAATTGCAGTTGACCGACAACACCTAGTAGCGTATCGTCAAAGCTTACCGTACGGAACACCTGAATCATACCTTCCTCGGTCAACTGGTCAATACCCTTCAGATACTGCTTGTGCTTCAAGGCATTTTTCACCGTTACCTTGGCAAAAATCTCAGGCGAAAAGGTCGGCAATTCATCAAACACAACCTCGCTACCTTGGCTGAGTGAATCACCAATACGGAAAATACCCGGGTCAAACAATCCTATAATATCGCCAGGAAAAGCCTCCTCGACAATATCACGGTCCTGTGCCAGGAACTGCTGTGGCTGAGACAGCTTAATCTCCTTGCCCATCCGTACATGCTTAACACTCATCCCGCGTTGAAACTTACCGGAGACAATACGCAAAAATGCAATACGGTCACGGTGAGCCGGGTTCATGTTCGCTTGAATTTTAAATACATAGCCGGTAAACTTTTCGTTTGTTGGCTCAATTTCCCCAGCTGTACTACGGCGCGGCTCCGGTTTAGGAGCAAGCTGAAGGAAGTTTTCCAAAAATGTTTGTACACCAAAATTATTAATCGCACTGCCGAAGAATACAGGTGTTAATTCTCCACGCTGTACTTTTTCCATGTCAAAAGGGTCACCCGCGACGTCAAGCAACTCCAAGTCTTGGCATAATTGGTCATGCAAATATTCGCCCGCCATCTCACGAATGATTGGATCATTGTAATCTTCCACTTTTTGTACTTTGATCGTGGAATGGTCATCTCCCTGAAACAGCTCGACCTGATTTTTGACACGGTCATAGACACCACACAACTCGCGTCCTGTACCAATCGGCCAATTCATAGGCACCGAACGGATGCCAAGCACCTGCTCCAGCTCCTCCATCAAATCAAAAGGACTGCGTCCCTCACGATCCAGTTTGTTAATGAAGGTGAAAATCGGAATTCCACGCTTCGCACAAACTTGAAACAGCTTAATCGTTTGCGCTTCCACACCTTTCGCTACGTCAATCAGCATGACTGCACTATCTGCTGCTGTTAATGTACGATACGTGTCTTCACTGAAATCCTGGTGACCTGGGGTGTCCAGAATATTGATGCGGTGACCATTATAATCAAATTGCATTACTGAGGATGTTACAGAGATCCCCCGCTGTTTTTCAATCTCCATCCAGTCACTCGTGGCGTGTTTGCTTGCTTTACGCGCTTTAACTGAACCAGCAAGACGAATCGCGCCCCCGAACAGCAGCAGCTTTTCCGTCAGTGTCGTTTTACCCGCATCCGGGTGAGAAATAATCGCAAACGTACGCCGTTTGTCGACTTCCTGTTGAAGTATATCTGTTGTTTTACTCATTTCACATATCCCTTCATGATCAAATCCATTGCATTACTGCTCAAGCTATTCATAAAAAGGCCATGACGCACGCCTGTTTTCATAAGTTCATCGGCTCTATGGGCTATATTGCCATTAGCTCCAGTATTCGGCGCACTCCGTTACCATATTCATTATAAATACGATCAATTTACATGTTTTAGCCTGCCTTTAACTTATAATCAGTTGCAAACCGAAAACCTGAGACTAAGCTATTATAGCACACTCCGAACGCAAAGCATCCCCTTACGTCCTGAACAGGACATAGGGGGATGCAGGACAAATCGGGATTACTGAACGCCGCCTACTCGCCAGATGACATTATCTTCATCCTGACCGCTAACCGGCCACCACTTGAAGCCATCCTGCTCCAATAGCTTGTGAGCACCTTCCGGTCCCCATGAGCCTGCAGCATAGGTTTCCAGCGTATCTGGGGTCTGCTGCCATGCCTTGGCGATTCGATCGACGAATCCCCATGCCGTGGCAACCTCATCCCAACGCGTGAAGTACGTCGAATCACCCTCAATCGCATCCATCAGCAATCGTTCATAAGCCTCCGGTGAGTTGATACCCACCATACAGCTTTGGCAAAAATCCATAGCCAGCGGTTCAATATCTGATTCGGAACCAGGTTTCTTGGCATTAATTTTAATGTAAATGCCCTCCATTGGATTGACCCGAATCACGAGCAAGTTCGGTTCTAGCTTATGCTTTTGACCGAGATACACGTTCGTTGGCATGCTCTTAAATTCCACAACAATCTCCGTTGTTTTTACTGGGAGACGTTTGCCCGTACGAATATAGAACGGTACGCCAGCCCAACGGAAATTATCAACAAACACGCGTGAAGCAAAATAAGTCTCTGTGTTCGACTGTGGATCTACCTTGTCTTCTTGGCGATACCCCGGCAACTGCTGGCCGCGATAACTGCCTTCGGTGTATTGGCCACGTACCACATTGGTTTTCACATCCTCAGACGTTTCAAAAGGGCGCAGCGAACGCAGCACTTTTACCTTTTCATCACGGATATCCTCAGGCAACAAACGACTAGGTGGTTCCATCGCAATCATCGTTAGCATTTGCAACATATGGTTCTGTCCCATATCCCGCAAAGCGCCGGAATGATCGTAGTAACCTCCGCGTTCCTCCACCCCTACCGTTTCACTAAGCGTAATTTGCACATTGGCAATATGCTTATTATTCCACAGTGGTTCAAAGAAGGCGTTCGCGAAGCGGATCACCTCAATATTTTGTACCATTTCCTTACCAAGATAGTGATCAATCCGATAAATTTCTTCTTCGGCAAATACTTCTCGTATTTCAACGTTCAATTCTTGTGCAGATTCGAGGTTATAACCGAATGGCTTCTCAATTACTAGGCGATTCCAGCCTTTTCCATCCATCATGCCGCCATCTTTCAAGCTCTTCGACACGCTTCCGAATAATTCAGGAGCCAAGGCCAAATAAAACAACCGATTTCCCGGTATGTTAAACTTGCTTTCTATAGACTCCGTCTGCTGTCTCAGCTCATGGAACCCTTCGACATTGTTTATATCCAGCGATTTATATTCAAAATGCTCGGCAAATGCCTGCCATTCTTGATCATTTTCTGCTTTGTAGCGACTAAACTCCTGTATGGAAGCATACAGGTCATTACGGAATTCTTCCTCTGTGCGCGGACGCCTTGCTACACCAATAACGGCAAAATCTTCAGCAAGCTTGCCTTCGCGGTACAAGCTGTAAATAGCAGGAAAAAGCTTGCGACGAGCCAAATCGCCCGTAGCGCCAAAAATAAACAGAACTGCGCCTTGCGTCACAACAGATTCTTTAGCAGGTATGTCAGCCATGAAGTACCTCATTCTTCCCATGTCAAGATTCCGCAATCCACAATCCCCGAAATCCGCATGTAGTATTGTGTATATTTATACAAGATCATACTTGATTTTCGAAAAACATGGAACTAAAGATTTGATGATATTTTATCATATCCTACATGGATAAGCTATCCGATGAATCATAAATTTACCTTATAAGTCAGTATTCAATCGTGATGAGCGGGAAACCGAGCGTTATACGTGTATTCTGCTGCTCCCTATCTTCATGTACAGCCATCTGCATCTGGACCTGATGCTCACCGCTTTGAATCATTAACGGCAGCTCTGGAGCTTCATAGGATATAGCCACAGTAGTCGCATCCGTATATCTTTCTTTGGCCTGCATGGAGATGTTCTCTGCTAAGCTCGCCTCTGTCAGTTTCAACAGTTGATCTTTGGATTCCTTTGTATGCAGCGAACGCTGAAGGGCTGTGTTCCACTGCGCTTGAATCCCCATAGATTTTAATTGCTCAGCACAAAGTTTATGAAGCTGAATCAACCGCTCACGTCCTGCATTATTACTCTCCAGTTGAACAACTACATACCATTGTCCAGTTTGACGTTCCATCACATTTAAGCGGATTCTTAGATCCTCACTATGACGAACAGAACGATAAACCGTGTGTCCATTTTCTACGAGTTTGTTTACTGTGGGTATATTCAGCTGATCGGCTATCTGTGCCGCCACATCTGCCGGCTCTTCATGGTTAGAAATCCAATCGCCTTGCCACTTCACAACCAGCTTATCCAACGTACCCGGGGCCTGGTCCGAGATGATTAACAATGAACGTAAAGCCGTTTCTGCCTCGCGGGAATCATATCGGTTTGTCTGAAGGGCTCCGTAGCGCCAGCCAGCCAGTACCAGCACCGTTCCTAATACCAAAATTGCAATAATCCCTTTTTTAATCAGCTCTGCTTTTAACATTATCGTTCCCCCCCGCTCCACAACCATCCGATTCCCACACCTACGCTCTGGTTACTTTCTTTTTCGGCTGGATTGAAATCTATGAATCTATCAATAGCATTCCCGTTGTCAGAGGTTTTATACACACAGCAATACGGCAAAGCCCTTATAAAATATTCATCTGCCTACTGGGTGTTCGACCATACATCGTAGGCACCGTAAGAATAGACTATGATCACAATGCATCTTACACCAAAAGAGGTGAAATCATGTTTCCGATTTATCCTGTAAATGAAGCCAATGTGGCACCTCATGGTGGACGTCTGGTCTGTGCCGTTATGCGTGATGGTACACGACACATCGGCATCTTAAGTGGGTGTAGCAAAGGCAAGCTGATGTTGAACGGATATCCACCCTCCTTTCCTGGCAGTCTCTACGCCGGGAGCTACAATAACAAAGGAAAACAATCCCCAAAAAAGAATTCCTCTAAAAAGAAAAAAAGGAATCCTAAAAACAAAGCTCGTACCTCTGCCAAACTAAATGCCTTAATTAAGCCACCTAACGAACCTCTGAGTCCATCCTTTCCTTATGACGCAGGCGGATTTGCTGGAAATGGTTATAGTAGTTATGGAAATGGCAGACCAGGCTATCGCGGTGGGTACGGCGGATATGGATACGGTGCAGGGCTTGCACTAGATCTGGCTTTAATCGCCTTTTTATTCCTCCTGATCTAAACACCTTGTTATGGAATACAAAAAACCGGAGGACTATTGTCGTCTCCGGTTTTTTGTATTCGTTTATTCTACATTCTACTCTGCTAATCCGTTCTTATAGGCATAGATCGCCGCCTGTGTACGGTCTTCCACTCCTAATTTAGCGAGAAGGTTCGTGACATGGAATTTTACCGTCTTAATCCCGATAATCAGCTCATCTGCGATATCCTGATTAGACTTCCCTTGTGCCAACAGGCGAAGCACCTCCATCTCACGATCAGTCAGTTCCGTATGCGCGGGTGCCTCAGCCTGTGGCTGGCGAAATCGATTCATCATCTTGGAGGCCACCTGTGACTCTAGTACGGACTGTCCGCGTGCAGCTGCACGGATCGCATCCGCTATCTCGGAAGCACGAGACGTTTTGAGCAAATAGCTGAATGCCCCTGCCTCAATGACCGGATACATTTTCTCATCGTCCAAATAACTCGTCAGCACAATCACCTTTGTCTCTGGAAGCAGACGAGTTACTTGGCGTGTCGTTTCGATGCCATCCATGCCATCCATGACCAGATCCATCAAAATGACATTTGGCTTGTATTCGGAAGCCAACCGTATGCCTTCTTCTCCGCTTCCAGCCTCGCCGACCACTTCAATACCTTCTTCCGTCCCCAGCACCGCCGCAAGACCAATCCGTACCATTTCATGGTCGTCTACCAGCAGTACGCTAATCGGTAATTCCGTTTCCATGATCATCGTTCCTTCCGCTTTCATCATTAATAACTGGCACGGACACCTCGATCCGTGTTCCTTTTCCCGGTGCCGTTATATATTGAATAGCTCCCCCAATTTCACTGACCCGCTCCTGCATTGTGGATAATCCATATGAAGTCTGCTTTTTCTCATCCAGTTCAAAACCAATACCGTTATCCCGAATCGTCAGCCTGATGGAATCCGGGCGTTGCACGATACGAATTTCCATGCGGGTTGCTTTGGCATGACGCAATGTATTAGACATCGCTTCCTGAACAATACGAAACAAGTGGTTCTCAATGCCTTTAACCAACTGTACTCCGCTTTCAATCTCAAAATCAATCTCCATCGGTACCTTTGCCTGCAACTCCTGTACCAAATCACGCAAACCCTGCTCAAGCCGTTTTCCTTCCAGATAGACAGGCCGCAGATGAAGTAGTAACGCCCGCATTTCGGATTGTGCCACGGAAGACATTTCTTCAATTAGCGCAACTTGACGCTGCGCTTTATCAAAATCCTTATCCAGCGTCCTCCCCACAGCCGTCGCCGTCATTGAAATAGCAAATAATTGCTGTGATACGGCGTCATGCAACTCTCTGGCCAGCCGCTGCCGCTCCTCCACAATCGCAGTCATCCGTGCCTGTTCTGCCAACTGAGCATTATCCGTGGATAAGCGTTGTAAAGACGTAACTTGTTCCTGCCATTTACGCCCGATCCGTTCCAGCTGCTCTCCCAGCCTGCCAAGCTCATCATGCCCTAGGGGCGGCAACTCACGTGCAGGAGTTCCCTTTTCCCACATCAGCAACGTCTCTCTCAACATTTCCAATCTGCTTTTAAAGCGGTAGCTCTCATAAAATCCGTACATTGCCCCTGTACCAATCAACACCAGTATAACGGCTCCTGCAACTTTCAATATCATGCCCCAGGTTGGGAACGACTTCACATATCCATATGTATACAGCATATAAAAGACAACTACGCCCACAACAACACACAGGAGGATACCTTCACCCATACTGCGGGTTACCATGTTGGACGTTTTTTTATGATTCATCCCGGCTCCTCCTGATTCAATAAAATCGGACGCGGACATCGCCCGCCAAGTACGAAACGACAAACTTCACTTTATACTCACTCTGCTCAAAATGGGGAGACTTCCAAACCAGTCGATTGAGCATCCCCGCCTCATGATCCCGGTCAAACTGAATCTGTCCGAACAATACGAGCATCTCCACCTCTACACCGTAATTATCCGGTAACGTGATGTCAATGTCACCGAAGATCCCTTGTAGAAATATGACGGACTCACGTTCCTCTGGGAGAGCCAACGTCAGGTCAGCATCCACGTCCCCAACCACATGCCATATGCTTGTGTTGCGCAGACTCCAAGGCACTTCATCCCATTTATGATTGGATATAAAATTGTGCTTGAATATGGAGCTTTGACCTTTATGCAGCTTCCTTGAACGTGAATAGAATACAGCTAATGATGCTAGTGTAACTACCACAAACAGGAACAAATGATCCAGCACTAACAGTCCAGCACCAATCGCAAGCATCGTGTAACCTTTTTTGATTTTGGAATTACGGATCTTATATATTCCGGCCAACATTAGGATCAGTGCAACCACGGAGAGGAACCCAATCCACTGACCGAATAAAATGATAATCCCGATGCCAATTCCTGCCAGTGCCAAGGCTGATTTTTTTCTCTCCATGCTGCACCCCCTTTATGTTTATACAGGACGGAAAAGCCATAGTGGCGCGACATTCCGCCATATGGCTTTCCCGGACCATACAGATTGAGCACGATCATCGACCAATGTCCATTCCATACAGCATATCATAATGTCTTGTTTCCGAGTAGTCAGTCCTTCTTCATATCGACTGGTTTAGCACCTGTCTGAATTTTGGACTTAAGCTGCTGAAGCTGCTCATCCACTTTAAACTGTTTTTCAGCCTCAGCTGGATTAATATATGCTTCTCCTGGAGCTTGGCGGTAAGGAGCACGCAGTACGTCAGCTTCAGCTTCCATTTGCATGATTTTTTCTTCCATACGGTGGAAGCCCAATGAAGCAGACCCACTTTCAATCGTGTGCAAACTATTGATTTGAGACATTTGCTTTTTAGCTTTCGCCATTTGAGCACGGGATACCAACTCATTGCGCTTGTTGCGCATTTTATAGAACTCATCTTTCATGTCGTGAAGCTGTTGTACTAATTCTTTTGCTTGAAGCTCAGCTTGTGTATGCAAGTCGCGGTATTCGTCCTGCTTTTGCACAAAATAAATCTTCTCTCCCAACAGCTTTCGTGCTACTTCTTCCTGACCATTTCGTAATGCGGATTCGGCTTGCTTCTCACGCTCATTGGATACACGTACCGCTTCCTCCAAACGCTGTTTCATACGTCGTTCATTCGCCATTTGCTTGGCAACCGTTACCTCAGCCTCGTGAATTTCCGCCTCCATATCGCGCAAATATTGATTCAACATAATAATCGGATCTTCCACTTTATCCAACACTTCATTCACCGATGCTCTTGTCATATCCTTCATTCTTTTAAAGATCCCCATTATTTACGATCTCCCTTCTCGAATTGCTCTACTTTTTTGCGTAACTCTGCCAATTCTTTTTTCATTGCCTTTTTCTCAATATCTTCCATCATGAAATCCAAGTCGTTGTTCTGACCTGTGTTAAATTTGGATGAGTTGCGGGCATCTTGACCAAAAAACGGGTTCGAATTGCCGTATGCGCCGCCCTGATTGTAACCAGTTCCCTGCCCATACTGCGATCTTGTATTGTTACTGCCATAATAGCGCGGGTCCTGTTGATTATAGGGTCCGCTGTCAGGGCCAAATCCTCCATCGAAAGGAGATCTCGGCTCCTTGGAGATAACCAGTGCCGCAATCACATAAATCATAAATGTGGTTCCTGCTGTAATAAAGAAACTGATCACAACCAGAATACGAATCCATGTTGAGTCCATTCCTGTTGCGTCAGAAAGACCGCCACATACACCTGTTATTACTCTATCCCGGCTTGATCTGTAAATTCGGGTCATTATCAATTTACTCCTTCCCGCTGTTGTTCAGCTTGCTTTTCAGTCTCTCCCACTCTTGTTCAAGCAACGATCCACCGCCTTGGGCATCCTGTACATGGTCGCCCTCACCCCGACGTAAATCACGCAGACTCATCGTTTCTGCTTCCATATCGGCTACCCGGTCTTCCAAGCGGTTGAACATTCGGGGAACATTTCGTCCACCGTATGTACCAGCCCGTTCGTTCATTTGCTGCTGGAGTCTCAACGTCTGTACACGTGCCGCATAATACTGACGCTTGCTGTGTACCGTTTGATATTCTGTCTTTAACGTATCTAGCTGTTGTTCTAGCTCACGTAGTGATTCACGGCTCTGCTCCCACAGTTCTCTATACTGCTCTTCTTTTTCTGCATATAGCATTTTCTCCTGAAGGGCCAGCTTCGCGATATGTTCTTCATCAGCCTTCAAAGCCAGTAGCGCCTGTTCCTCCCGTTTGGTCTGCATGGACAATGCATGATCCAACTGCTGCTTCATCTGTCTTGTGTGCATCGCATACTGTTGATGGAGTTTTTCCGCTTCGGCAATTTCCTGGCGGGTATTATACAAGAACTGGTCAATTAGTTGCACCGGGTCTTGGCTTTGTTCCAAATGCTCATTGAAGGTCGCTACCGTGATATCTCGCATTCTTCGAAAAACACTCATTTGCGTCTGCTCCTTTCACAATTCGTATTGCCATAATTTATCACTTCGTTGCTACAATCTTTTTTCATTCGTCAAACTGCTAAATCAGTAACGTCTTCTGCGGTCACTCAGCAGGGAAACACCAAATATGATCAACCCGATTGCCAGTAGCGGTCCCAGAAGCCAGGACAGTTTGCCAAGCAAAATCAGTACCCCGAGTACAAGTACGATCCAGCCGAAGAGCGCATTTCCTTTTTTCACACCGTAGTAGCCTAGCATGACCATAGCTATCGGAATTAAGTAACCAATCAGATGTCCTAAAAAGTGACCGAAAAACGGAGTAAACTTACCGAGCAGCATAATCGAACCCAACACGATCAGTACAATGGCTAACCCATTCCCTTTGTTAACTCTCATCATCTCTCACCGCCTTTCACTGTGTCTTGCTTATGTTCTTATTGTACGCTGACTTAGCGTTCGACAAAACGGACCCCAGACGGTTTTTGAACCTAGACCTAAGTCGGGGATGAATATAGACCTGCGGCTATCACCCTCTATGCTGTTCTGCTGCACGGGCTATCGAGTGTTGCTCACCCGCTTGCTTGGAGCGTAGTGACAGGACAAGACAAGCCAGTAACGCTATAGCTGCAACCATATAAGGCAGGTTAATATGAACATCGAACAACAGTCCTGCAATTAACGGTCCAATCACATTACCCAAGCTTGTATAGGACGAGTTCATTCCTGCCACAAAGCCTTGCTCATCTCCGGCCTGCCGCGATAGAGAAGTGCTTACTGCTGGACGAAGGATATCCATAGCCAGAAAAATGATAAAGGTCGTCAGCATAATCATCACATACTGTTCAGCAAATAGGGTTAGAAAAATGAAAACGCCCCCAATAGCCAAACAGAGGTGAATTACTTTTTTCTCTCCAAAACGATTAATGATCCATCCAAATATAGTTGCTTGGACAACTGCTCCCATAATGGAGCCTGTCGTTATAATGATGGCAATATCCATTGGTGTAAAACCATATTTATGGTCAACAAACAGTCCAAACACTGTTTCAAAGTTCGCTAACCCAAAAGCAACGACAAATACAATGAGTAAACCCATGAAATATGGAGATTGATATGACTTGGCAAATTGCTGCAAAAGATTTTCTTTTTGACGTGGAAGCTCTCTATTAAATTGTTGCTTTTCCTTGCTTAAAGACTCAGGCAGCACTAACAGAGACAAGATAGCCGCTATTCCCGCAGCTCCTGCTGCCGCAAAGAAGGGAATGCGTATTCCATATGTGGCAAGCAAACCGCCAATCCCTGGTCCTATTATGAAGCCTGTGTTGATCGCTGCATTGATCATTCCCATTCCCTTGCCTCTTTCCTCAAACGAGGTCACGTCAGCTACATAGGCCATAATAGAAGGAGTAAGCAATGCTGCCCCTGCTCCACCCATGATTCGTGCTATGAACAGGGTAGGAATGGAATTTGCCAGTCCAAAAACAAGCTCTGATAACATGAAGATGAACATCCCAGAAACAATCAACTTTTTACGTCCATAACGATCAGACAACTTTCCTGACAATGGTGATAACAAAAGCTGTGTCAACGCAAAAGCTGCAACCATCAGCCCCATCGAGGAACCATTCATCCCTAGCTCACTTATAAACTTAGGTAACACAGGAACAACTAAGCCAATCCCCATGAATGCCAAAAAAATGTTAAGCATCAATAACAGCATTGCTCCTCGATTTCTTGTGAGTATAGACATATTTCCACCCTTCCTTTTCCGTATCTCTTTATTCAACATCAGGTAAACTTCATTATTCTTTTTCAAAAACAATTGAAACTAAAATTGTTTTATTAGTTTTCATATACAAAAATGGCCTCTTCAAATATGCAGCATATTGTTGAGGCTATTTTTTTATTTTTCGACCAATCCGAACAACAGAATATCTACAATAGAATAAGTTGCTTCCTCTACCGTCACACTGTTATCCAGAAAGAAACGCTGATCAAGCGTTAAATTTACAGATTCAATAATAAGCTTCATGATCAGAGCCTCATTTTTGTTCACTATTATTCCTTCTCGAATGCCTTCCTGAATTAATGTTCTAATCGGAGACCAGTCATTTAAATCGGCATGTACCCTTTTCCATTGCTCAGGATAATACTTTTTCATCTGGTCCAATATTCTTAAATCGTAAAACTTATAATACAGAGGCATGACCCTAATCGACTGCTTAATCTTGTCTAACAAAGATAACTCATTATTTTCGATAATTTGCTCAGTTTTACGAATCATATCATCATTAGTACGCTCAATAAGTGTTTCTAAAATAAGCGTCTTAGACGAAAAATGTTCATACAACGTACGCTTACTAATGGCGAGTCTTTTCGCAAGATCATCCATCGTAAATTTCAAACCATTTTCATGAACTTCCTCTACAAAAGCCTCCAAAATTCTTTCCTGCATATTCGTCCTCATTTCTTTCGCGCTCAGTAAACTAGAAAAGTTTTTTCAGTACCATCATCTTACGATAAGATCAAAGCGCTGGTCAAATCCATGTTAACCTTGTTGCCAAAATCATGAATATATAATAAAAAGGATGATAAAATGCCTTTAAGCATTTTATCACCCTTTTGTGTATACCGGCGAGAGGACTCGAACCTCCACGGTTTCCCACTCGATACCGAATACAATCTTGATAATACCTTGTTTAATGAAGGAAAATAAGCGCTGCTCGTCGATTTCGACCCGCAAGGTAATCTGTCGATGTACTTTGGTATTGAGCAGCGGGATCAACTTCCGTAGCTATGGTCTGCGACAGGACTAACTCAGTTGCTCAGTATCAAGGAATTTAGAATACTTGTACAACTTCTTTAATATCATCAATTTCCTCAAGAATTGCGCGCTCAATAGCAACCTTTAACGTAATCGTAGCACTTGGGCAACCATTGCAAGCTCCCAAAAATCTTAATTTTGCTATACCGTTCTCAACTTCGACCAGTTCAGCATCTCCACCGTCACGCAGTAAGAAAGGACGTAGTTTGAGAAGAACTTCCGATACTTCATCGAATAAAACTCCATTTTCATCCATTATGTCAACTCCTCCCATTTTTTATCAACCGTCAATTCAGACCTTTTTTCACCCTAGATCGTCTGAGTGATCCTTTGCTTTTTGCCTAAGAGTGACCTCTTGATCCGAAAGTTCCCTTATAAGCGTATGAATAGAGTCTAAAGGTATCATCACACCACAACTTGCGCTCAATCCTGACAGCATATTGAAGCAGAACTGAAGTTTTCGTATCTCTCGGGTAATTTGAGCTAGTTCTGAATCGTCCGAATTATTTTTCTTCATTACTAGCACCTCTTTAAAGAATGATAAAGGTTTGATCTATTAAATTAATGAATCAACCGATGCTTCCTTCCATCTCAAATTGAATCAACCGATTCATTTCAACGGCATATTCCATTGGCAATTCTTTGGTAAACGGTTCAATAAAGCCCATTACAATCATTTGTGTAGCATCTTGTTCTGTAAGCCCGCGGCTCATTAAGTAAAACAATTGTTCCTCGGACACTTTGGATACTGTTGCCTCGTGCTCCAAAGTAATCTGATCGTTTTTAATTTCATTGTACGGAATCGTATCTGATGTTGACATGTTGTCCAATATCAACGTATCGCACTTAATATTGGACTTGGACCCTGCGGAATCGCGGCTGAAGCTGGACAACCCTCGGTAGTTTACTTTTCCGCCCTGCTTGCTGATGGATTTGGATATAATCGTAGATGTTGTCTCGGGAGCAAGGTGAATTACCTTCGCGCCAGCATCTTGATGCTGATCTTTACCGGCTACGGCAATAGACAGGATGGACCCCTTGGCTCCCCGTCCTTTCAATAATACTGCCGGATACTTCATTGTTACCTTGGAGCCGATGTTGCCGTCCACCCATTCCATTGTGGCATTTTCTTCTGCCACAGCCCTTTGGGTTACCAAGTTGTAGATATTAGGAGCCCAATTCTGAATGGTCGTGTAACGGACACGGGAATCTTTCCGGCAAATAATTTCAATAACTCCACTATGCAGAGAACTGGTACTATAAATAGGTGCTGTACATCCTTCAACATAATGGACAAAGCTGCCCTCTTCGGCAATAATTAATGTCCGCTCGAATTGACCCATATTTTCAGAATTAATACGGAAATAACCTTGTATAGGAACCTCGCACTGAACACCCTTCGGAATGTATACAAAGCTACCGCCTGACCAAACTGCACTATTAAGCGCCGCAAATTTATTGTCGGCAGGAGGGATGATCGTCCCAAAATGTTGCTTAAACACTTCGGGGTATTGCTTTAATGCACTATCCGTATCAAGGAAAATAACGCCCTGATCCTCCAGTTCTTTCCGCATGCTGTGATAAACTACTTCCGACTCATATTGAGCGGATACGCCCGCCAGGAACTTTTGCTCCGCTTCAGGGATTCCCAGCTTGTCAAAGGTTGCTTTGATCTCGGAAGGAACCTCCTCCCAGGTCTTTCCCTGTTTTTCAGAAGGGCGAACGTAATACTGGATGTCATCAAGATTTAGCCCGGTCAAATCCGCTCCCCATTCAGGCATCGGCATTTTGTAGAATTGATTCAAAGCTTTCAACCGAAAATTGAGCATCCACTCCGGCTCTTCCTTGATCCGGGAAATTTCCCGGACAATCTCTTCCGTCAGACCTTTTCCAGATTGAAAAATAGACTGGTGCTTGTCGCGAAACCCATATTTATATTCGCCCATATCTGGTGCTTTTTTAGCCATTAGTATCACTCCTTTTTAACCTTTCAAGATTCATTTTGATTTGCTATGATCTGCCGAGCTTGCTTTCCACTAAATCTTTTAGGCGACTGCGAACACCTTCCAGCGGGATCTCCGAAATGACAGGAGCGAGAAATCCGAAAATAACAAGATGTTCGGCTTCACTCCGTGATATCCCGCGCGACATCAGATAATAGATTTGCTCTGCATTTACTTGCCCCACGGATGCAGCATGACCCGCGGTTACATCATCCTCATCTATCAGCAGGATCGGATTGGCATCGCCGCGAGCTTTAGGACTTAGCATAAGCACGCGTTCTGTTTGCTGACCATCACAATGGGTTGCGCCTTTTTCAATCTTTGTAATGCCGTTAATAATGGCCGTAGCTTCTTCAAGCATGACTGCACGCGTAATCATCTGGCTTACCGAGCTTCTGCCAAAATGCTGAGCTTGAGTTGTATAGCTCGATTTTTGATTGCCCGTGCCAATAGCAATCACCTTATTGTCGGAGACCGCCCCGTTGCCTTGTAGCAAAGTCTTGGTATCGCTGGCGGTATAACCATTGTTCATCTCACCAATAATCCATTCCACACCCCCATCAGCAAGAACGACCGCCCGTCGCTGGGTGAAATCTGTTGTAGTTGCAGCAAGCTGATGAACCGAAGCTACTTGCACCTTTGAGCCCGCCCCCGCGAAGACCTCCGTCACACCGTTATGCAATACCTTGACATCATCACCACTCGATACACAATTATCCACATAAGTGATCTTGCTGTTGCTCCCTGCCACAATTAAGACGTGAGGAGCAAAACACACACCGCTTGTATCGTTAAGAAAGATCGCTTGAATAGGTGCTTCAACCTCTACACCGTCTGGGACATATAGAAAAACGCCACCACTCCATAAGGCACTGTGTGCAGCAGATAAACGATGTTCTTCTGGCTTTACTGCCTGAAAGAGATAACGTTGAACCAGCTCCTCATGCTCTTTTGCCGCAGTATGCAGATCCGTTAAAATGACTCCCTGGGCGGCTAAGCTCTCGGACAATTTCGTATACACTACATCCGAGTTGAACTGAACGATTAGTCCGCCTTTCACCGGAGAAGCAACCAAACCTCGAACAACCTCCGGCGCTTCCTCCAAACTAGACCACGCATTCTCAGCTTTGTAATCTCCACTTTCGTAGATATCCCATTTTTCGAGATTGATTTTCTCCACTTTAGGCAACTCCAGCGTCCCTGCCAGTTCGAGTGCGTGAACGCGGCGTTCAATCAGCCAACGAGGTTCATCCTTAGCGCTTGACCATGCGCGTAAATCGTCCACATTCATTGAAACTCTAGCTTGTATATCCACGTGCTGTTCCTCCTCTCCGGCTTTTAAGCTTCCCTTACCGTCTCATCCGTAATCCCAAGTTCCTCCTTCACCCAATCGTACCCTTCAGCCTCCAAACGGTGGGCAAGCTCCGGACCGCCAGATTTAACTATCCGGCCTTGCATCATGACATGCACAAAATCCGGGGTAATATAATTCAACAGTCGTTGATAATGGGTGATGATTAAAAAGCCTCTATCCGGGCTGCGCATCTCATTTACGCCATTGGCCACAATACGCAGTGCATCAATATCAAGCCCTGAGTCCACTTCATCCAGGATCACAAACTTGGGTTCAAGTAGCATCATTTGCAAAATCTCATTCCGCTTTTTTTCACCGCCAGAGAATCCCTCATTCAAATAACGATGCACAAATTCCGGGTTCATCTCCAGCCCCTTCATTTTGCTCTCCATTTCACGGATAAAACGGATTAAGGATATCTCATCGCCTTCTTCACGCCGTGCATTGATGGCACTTCTGAGAAAGTCCGAGTTGGTCACGCCAGCAATTTCACTTGGGTATTGCATAGCGAGGAACAAGCCTGCCTGGGCACGCTCATCCACCTCCATCTCCAGAAGGTCTTCATTGTCCAGCGTCACCTTACCGCCAGTAACCTCATATTTGGGATGGCCCATTAAAGCTGAAGCCAATGTACTTTTTCCCGTCCCATTAGGCCCCATAATCGCATGAATCTCTCCGCCATGAATCTCCAGTGTGAGCCCTTTTAAAATTTCTTTCCCTTCAATCTTGGATCTTAATTCCTCAATCTTTAATGTCGTCATTTATCGTAAACTTCCCTTCGGAGTATTCTTCGGCACGCGCCACCAAATCACTCATAAATTTTCCAATAGTCTGCAGCTCAACCTCTGAATAGGATTCAATGAATTGGTAAAACCTTTCTTCTTTTTCTTTGTGCAGTTCTTTATGCAAATGATAAACGTGTCTTCCCTTATCCGTTAAACTAAAGTAAATCTCCTTACGATTGCTGTTCAGTTGACTTCTCATAATGAAGCCCATTTCCAGCAGCTTTGCACTAATTTTAGTAATGCTAGCTTTGGACAACCCCATCTTCTCCACAATCCCGGTATGATTTATCGGTTCATAATCACCAATGCAATCAATAACGTGTACACTAGTAATATTGTTGGAGAGCATGTCAATCTGGTACTTTCTGGCCTGTTGCCGAAACGAGTTAAATTCTTGTTCAGTATACAGCTCATTCAGATGTAGCATTTTAATATATTGCTCGTAAAGATGACCTTTAAAATGATTTTGAAACTCCAATTTCCCAATCTCCCCTCTCTTGTAGTAGTTGCAGACCAAGTTCAGTGTCACCATTAGATTATTTTTTGTTCACTAGTGAACAAAATTATATTAACACAATTGATATTGATAATCAATATCAATTGTGTTAAATGTGACGCAATTTTGGAGGCGCTTTTCATGGGTTTGTTGTCATTGTCATCGGCCTCATGCTGTGTTTTGACTAGGGCACGTCCCGGAAATGGTTTTGCCTACCTCTGATCAATTCGGCAGCACCCGGATGGATATGGTAACCGAAGCCAAGTCCAATACCGTTGCCTATGAACGTCATGGTACACCTGCCACAGACCGGGGTCGCTACCGTAAAAAGAGGACAAAGGTGGTGCTTGGCCGAGCTGTTTTAAAGCCGTACCGCAGCGTTTGAGTACGCTATCGTGAGCATGTATGGCAATGAATAATCCGTCAGTTACCTGTGTCTGGATATGTTATGGGGCCAAAGAGTATACCAAAAACTGTGGTTTTTGCTGGTGAATCCGAACAGGCGATGCTCCATTCTAGCCAGCACCGATCTGACACTGGAGGCGACCTAGATCATCGAACTTTATACCGCCCGGTTCAAAATCAAATGCACCTTCTGGGCGCTAAAGCAATCCATCGGCGGATTCAGCTACCACTTTTGTAGCAAATCCATTCCGAAGCTCAACCGGTATTTGAAAAAGGATCGGGTTCACCCTCTGGAGTTGTTGGAAGAGGAGAAAGCGCAACGGGACATCCGCCTAACTGTAAAGATGAGAATGGTAAACGATAACCAAAATGGATCCCTACGGGGCTTAAGATAAAAGGAACCAAGAAAAGAGCCGAAATCTTGCTTCAGGAAGCCAGGAAGAATTATCATATGGAAGGACAAGCACTCGCGGTTGAAAACGAAGATATGCTGTAAGAGTAAAAGCGGCTACTCCATCCGGTAATAGCAAAAGGCTGTTCGCAGACTTTATGCTTCAATGGCTAGAGATGATGAAAAACAGTATCGGGCTTATCTCCTATATCTCCTATTCCGACACTGTAAAAGGCCGCGTAGATCCTTTTTCCGAGAGAAAGGGATGTATTGCTTGATGATTTAACTACAGAGGATTTTCAGACCTTGTATACCCATGAAATGAATGTGCAAGGTGTCAGCGCCAATACCGTTATTCATTACCACGCGAACATTTGCAGAGCCCTTCAGTATGCCGTGAAAATAAAGCTGATTGTGGCGAATCTCCCTGACTTAGTTGAAAGCCCAAAAAAGAACAATTACGTCGTGAGCTTCTACAATGCCGAGGAGCTGAATCAACTCCTCGCAGTAATTCGAGGCGAAAGAATTGAACTTTTCGTTATCCTGGCTGCCTTTTATGGGCTAAGCCGAAGCGAGGTCGTAGGATTAAAATGGTCGTCTATTGATTTATTGAATTGGACTATTAATATTAAACATACCGCCACATCGGGCAATTTGAATGGTAGATATATTGAAATTGAAAAGGACCGAACCAAGAATAAAGCCAGTCACCGTATACTGCCACTGGTGAACACGTTCTATGAGCTTCTGATTCGTATGAAGGAATAACAGGAATCCTATCGCTTATCTTCTGACAATTCTTATTGTCTTGAATACCTGGAGTATATTTATGTAGATGTATTAGGGGTAAGCATGAAAGAAGTTCAGGAATGGTTAGGCCACAGCGATTATGCAACAACGGCAAATATTTATTCGCATTTCGAATACAACTCAAAGGTGTCTTCAGCTCAAGCAATGAGTGGGGTACTAAAGCTCAAATAAAAAAAGCCCACTAGAGATTATCTCTAATGAACTCTTTTAGTTAATACCGGCGAGAGGACTCGAACCTCCACGGTTTCCCACTCGATTTTGAGTCGAGCGCGTCTGCCATTCCGCCACGCCGGCATATTCAATTATGGAGGCGCCACCCAGATTTGAACTGGGGAATAAAGCTTTTGCAGAGCTTTGCCTTACCACTTGGCTATGGCGCCAGAGTGTAACAAAGCGGACGACGGGAATCGAACCCGCGACCCTCGCCTTGGCAAGGCGATGCTCTACCGCTGAGCCACGTCCGCATAAAGATGGCTGGGGATATAGGATTTGAACCTATGCATGACGGAGTCAAAGTCCGTTGCCTTACCGCTTGGCTAATCCCCAATAAGTAAAGGGCGGCCGATGGGGCTTGAACCCACGAATGCCGGAGTCACAGTCCGGTGCGTTAACCACTTCGCCACGACCGCCGCAAGTAATGAATAATTGGCAGGGGCAGCAGGAATTGAACCCACACCAACGGTTTTGGAGACCGTTGTTCTACCTTTAAACTATGCCCCTATAAAACTGGTGGAGGATGATGGATTCGAACCACCGAACCCGTAAGGGAGCAGATTTACAGTCTGATGCGTTTGGCCACTTCGCTAATCCTCCAAAAATGGTGCCGGCGAGAGGACTTGAACCCCCAACCTACTGATTACAAGTCAGTTGCTCTACCAGTTGAGCTACACCGGCACATAAAATATTCAATTAAAAGTGGCTCGGGACGGAATCGAACCGCCGACACGAGGATTTTCAGTCCTCTGCTCTACCGACTGAGCTACCGAGCCTTATTATAAGGCTCTTCATTAAACGTTGTATTACTAATGGCGGAACTGACGGGATTCGAACCCGCGATCTCCTGCGTGACAGGCAGGCATGTTAGGCCTCTACACCACAGTTCCATAATAAATTTTAATTGGTTGCGGGGGCAGGATTTGAACCTGCGACCTTCGGGTTATGAGCCCGACGAGCTACCGAACTGCTCCACCCCGCGACAATAATAAATATTTAATTTTCAAATGGTGGAGGCTGAGGGGCTCGAACCCCCGACCCTCTGCTTGTAAGGCAGATGCTCTCCCAGCTGAGCTAAGCCTCCACAATTAAGCACTTCTCATATTATACCATAATGAACTTTTTATTGCAAGTTCTTTTATGATATTTTTTATGACCCGTAGGGGATTCGAACCCCTGTTACCTCCGTGAAAGGGAGGTGTCTTAACCCCTTGACCAACGGGCCATGCAATAAAATAATTATGGCGGAGAGAGAGGGATTCGAACCCTCGAGACGCTTTTGGCGCCTACACGATTTCCAATCGTGCTCCTTCGGCCAACTCGGACACCTCTCCATATGGCTCCCCGAACAGGACTCGAACCTGTGACAACTCGATTAACAGTCGAGTGCTCTACCAACTGAGCTATCAGGGAATATTAAGCATTTGTTTCAAGGTTACACCCTGAAAACTGGATCCGAAACTCATTGCGTTTTATTTTAGGATAAGCCCTCGACCGATTAGTATTGGTCAGCTCCATGCATTACTGCACTTCCACCCCCAACCTATCTACCTCGTCGTCTTCAAGGGGTCTTACTAATTGGGAAATCTCATCTTGAGGGGGGCTTCACGCTTAGATGCTTTCAGCGCTTATCCCTTCCGTACATAGCTACCCAGCGGTGCTCCTGGCGGAACAACTGGTACACCAGCGGTACGTCCATCCCGGTCCTCTCGTACTAAGGACAGCTCCTCTCAAATTTCCTACGCCCACGACAGATAGGGACCGAACTGTCTCACGACGTTCTGAACCCAGCTCGCGTACCGCTTTAATGGGCGAACAGCCCAACCCTTGGGACCTACTTCAGCCCCAGGATGCGATGAGCCGACATCGAGGTGCCAAACCTCCCCGTCGATGTGGACTCTTGGGGGAGATAAGCCTGTTATCCCCAGGGTAGCTTTTATCCGTTGAGCGATGGCCCTTCCATGCGGTACCACCGGATCACTAAGCCCGACTTTCGTCCCTGCTCGACTTGTAGGTCTCGCAGTCAAGCTCCCTTCTGCCTTTGCACTCTTCGAATGATTTCCAACCATTCTGAGGGAACCTTGGGGCGCCTCCGTTACTCTTTAGGAGGCGACCGCCCCAGTCAAACTGCCCACCTGACACTGTCCTCGCACCGGATCACGGTACCAAGTTAGAACCTAGATACGATCAGGGTGGTATCCCAAGGATGCCTCCTCTCAAGCTGGCGCTCAAGATTCAACGGCTCCCACCTATCCTGTACAGATCGTACCCAAATTCAATATCAAGCTGCAGTAAAGCTCCATGGGGTCTTTCCGTCTTGTCGCGGGTAACCTGCATCTTCACAGGTATTAAAATTTCACCGGATCTCTCGTTGAGACAGCGCCCAAGTCGTTACGCCATTCGTGCGGGTCAGAATTTACCTGACAAGGAATTTCGCTACCTTAGGACCGTTATAGTTACGGCCGCCGTTTACTGGGGCTTCGGTTCATAGCTTCGCCCGAAGGCTTACCACTCCCCTTAACCTTCCAGCACCGGGCAGGCGTCAGCCCGTATACTTCGCCTTGCGGCTTCGCACAGACCTGTGTTTTTGCTAAACAGTCGCTTGGGCCTTTTCACTGCGGCCCCCTCGGGCTATTCACCCTACCGAGGCACCCCTTCTCCCGAAGTTACGGGGTCATTTTGCCGAGTTCCTTAACGAGAGTTCTTCCGCGCGCCTTAGAATTCTCTTCTCGCCTACCTGTGTCGGTTTGCGGTACGGGCACCTTCTCCTGGCTAGAGGCTTTTCTTGGCAGTCTGAGATCATGACCTTCGCTACTACAATTTTCGCTCCCCATCACAGCCCAGCCTTAACGATGTGCGGATTTGCCTACACACCAGCCTCACTGCTTAGACGGACATCCATCAGTCCGCGTCACTACCCTACTGCGTCACCCCATCGCTCATAACGGATTACGGTGGTACAGGAATTTCGACCTGTTGTCCTTCGACTACGCCTATCGGCCTCGCCTTAGGTCCCGACTTACCCTGAGCGGACGAACCTTCCTCAGGAACCCTTAGGCTTTCGGCGGATCTGATTCTCACAGATCTTTTCGTTACTCATACCGGCATTCTCACTTGAATGCAGTCCAGCGCTCCTTACGGTACACCTTCAACCCGCATTCAACGCTCCCCTACCCCTGATGCAAGCATCAAGCCATAGCTTCGGTGGTGTGTTTAGCCCCGTTACATTTTCGGCGCAGAGTCACTCGACCAGTGAGCTATTACGCACTCTTTCAATGGTGGCTGCTTCTAAGCCAACATCCTGGTTGTCTGTGCAACTCCACATCCTTTCCCACTTAACACACACTTGGGGACCTTAGCTGATGGTCTGGGCTGTTTC
>NZ_CP150243.1:4992500-5382500 GCF_037975315.1 Paenibacillus sp. FSL P2-0322
TCCCGCAAAAATTGGGTGACATTTGGGCCATCCTTCGTATGAACATTTTCAAAGTCAATATTAATACCGTCCAGATCATTTTCTAGGGCAAGTGAAATCATCTGATCTACAATCGACTTTCGACGTTCAAAGGTGGACAAAGCTTCTGTTGTTAATTCGGGATTAAAGCTGTTGCTCAACAAGCCCCAAACCTCCATCCCCTTGCGATGTGCCCAGCTGACATAGGCAGGATCTGCCTTGCTTTCTACAGTACCTTCATGATCGACGACACTGAACCACGTAGGGCTCACCACATTTACTCCAGGCATAGGATCAAACTTGGAAGGATCGGGCTTGCGATTATAGACAGCTTCCCAAGCGAGGTTTACTGATCTACCCTCCCAATGTTTTTCCGAGATGGACAAATCGTCCTTAACCGAAGGGATCACAAGCTCTTCTCCTTCAGCGACATGGTCTGACTTAATGTATCCTGCATAACCATTGTCTAACTGAACAAAATACCAATCGCCCTGTTTGGACCAAATACGCACCTTCGTCCGCTGAGATATATCTGTCAAAATGAAAGATAGGCTAGAGGCTTCTTTACGTAAGGCGATTGTAGCATCCTGTGGGCCATCCTTCTTTTCTACACTCCCCAGCCTGACCTTCTCTCCAGCCTTCATTAGGATGACAGCACCAGTCACAGGGTCTTCGTGTATAGAAACGCCGTATACTTCACGTACAGCCTCTATCGGGATATATACCTCTCCACTGATTACCTGAGGGGTTGCGCTCAGCGCATATGTTTTACCATTCAGTTCCCCTTGTGCCTTCGAAACCTTCATATAGAGCAGGTTTTGTCTCGTCGCCATAATGACGGTTTGGCTGTCATCCTCGTAGCGAACCGTAGGATCAATTTTACTTTGCACCAATTTAAGCGGCATCAGCATGTTCTTGCCGGAGCTCTGAGCTTCATACCCAGTCAACTTTCCCTGCATAAAAATAGGACGGACACTGCCCTGCCAATCGGGTTTCTCGTGAAGGGGATTACCAAACCATACAACAGTAATTGCACATATAATCGCTGCAAATAATAGCAGGCTTGCCGCTCCTTTGAATCGTGAACGTTTACGGCGGCGTCTGGAATGATTTCTGGCCAATATTGAACCTCCATTGTATGAACTTTGAATTTCCGTATTTTGTAACCTCAACAGATTACTTAAAACAAAAATAAAGTGATTTAAACAAAAAAACGCGGTAAATCCCCGCTTATGGGGAATTCCTCACGTTTCCAATCCATTACAATATATACATACCGCACAAAAAACTTCTATTCCTTGTTTCGTTACGTTTGTTTGTTACTACAAGCTTTGCATACTCCGTGTAACTCCATACGATGTCCATGCACCTCGAAGCCTGTTTCCAACGCGGCATGGCGTTCCACATCGGCCAAATACGGATAACTGAAATCTTCAATCTTTCCGCATTTTTCGCAAATGATGTGATAGTGCTCCGAAATATTGGCATCATAACGACTGGCGTTATCTCCATAGGTCAACTCATGTACCATACCCGCTTCTATAAACATCTTTAAGTTATTATAAACCGTAGCCACACTCATACTTGGAAACTTGGACTCAAGCGCTCGATATATTTCATCTGCAGTCGGGTGCCCCATAGTTTCCATTAAATAGTTTAATATGGCATGACGCTGGGGTGTTATGCGTACACCTGTCTTCTTCAGAAGTTCCAAAGCATGCTGGACGCGTGCTGCCATATATGTCCACCGCCTTATCCCTTACTTACGATCCTATCAATTACCACGCATCTATTTACAATTCACTTCTAAACCTACTCACATTGTACGGTCTACTCAAGTTTCTTGTCAACGCGCCGTATTGTCGCCGGATATTCCTATAGAGGTATCTGTCTCAGAAGCTCCCGGTTCAGCCGCAGAGCTTTCAGATGTATCGGGCGCAGTCGTACCCCCGGAATCATCCAAGTCGGGTAACGACGGCATCAGTAACTTTTTAATGGTTAAATTACTGTTGCCCTCTACGTTGATCGCATACTTGCCTGTCCCGTTTTGGCCTGAAATACTTTTACTGTCTATTTTAAATGGAAAATCGGATTGAAGATTACCATAACTGCTTGAACCCTCTAACTGAAAATCTCCATTCGACGGAAGATCCAATACGATATCACCGACAGCACTGTATATTTTCCAATCTCCGCCTATCTGCTCGCTATGCACTTTGATAGAGCCATTAAGCGAATTTGCATTCAGCTTGGCTGTAGAATTCAGCACATTCATGTCACCATTCTGAGTATCTACGGTGATGTCCCCTTCCGAACGAGCGAGTTGAATATCACCTACCATGGTGTGCAGTGTCACAGCTCCTTCAATATCGCCTGCTTGCATGTCGCCACGGTTCGTGCGCACATCCACATCTCCAGAAATCCGATGCAATTTAACCTGACCGTTCAGCGTGCCTCCCTTGACATTGCCGATAGCGTCATTAACAGTGAGATTTCCATTACCGCTCTCAAGCCGAATGCTGTCAATTGCATCAACTCCATTCAAGGAAATATTCCCGTTGGAGGTTCTAATCTGCACATTGAACCGCCGGTCCTCCGGCACGGTGATCAGCATGTTCACACGAGGCTGACGTTTGCTTGATGCTCCGTACGACTTTGCCTCCGGACGAATCTGGATAGTCTTGCCGTCGGTAGAAGTCAGTGAAGAAGCTTGAGCAATCTTGTCCGCTTCGGCAGCAGGCGCTTGATCCACCCACAGAGTACCTCGTACCTCTATATTGGACACAGGCCGTCTGATCAGTGTTACATCACCATTAACCGAATCAACTACTAAATCGGACGTCTGCATAGTTACAGGTACCAGCATACCACCCATATCATACCGATTCTCTTTAGCCTGGCTAAAATCCATAGAGGCTGACGTCAGATTGAGACTGACCCGGTTCCACAGATACATATAATGATTTTGCTGGGTCACGATAAAAACCGAGGCTGCCACTACCAAAGCGGACAGAATCCCCTTTAGGTCAGGTCTGAATCGCCTTCCGTTGTCAGACTTGCCTTCTTTCCGATAGTACATGGCAAAAAAAATCAGATACTCCAGTCCCCAAAGCACAAAGATTACGGGCCACCAAACGAGGAGCTGAAGCATATATTCAGTATTTTGAAACACATCTACAATAAGCAAAATGCCTACAGCCATCAACAGAAGCGAAGAGGTGTAGCGCCCGACTCTTATTTTGCGGTGCACGCCAGCTTCACCCTCTTTCTTTCAACTTTTTACGCTTAAAGTTCAGAAAGGCTTCCCTTAGAAAAAGGAATAAACCGATCATCATTAATAAAATGGCCAGCGTAAGGAATCCATAATCCTCAAAGAAATTACTCAACCAGCGAGGTTTCATGCGAAACAAAATCATAAGTCCACCGCCTGCCACCATTAGCACAGCAAAAGCAAAGCCTCTCTCCCATGAATAAAAAGGACTACTTTGCTGGCCTCTAGCATCCATTCGTGCATAACGATCTGGCTTACGCCGATAACGAACCATGTAATCTGCTGACTGTAAGACATCATATACATTATAAAAATATAAAACGGGTATGAACAATCCAAGCAAAATAAGTAATGGAATGTTGATCCTCAAGCCGTCAGAGGAAACATACAACATCGCAAAAATATCTAGCAGGAGCAATACAATAAAACTAAGCCCCCTAATAAACAGTCCTAAAAAAAGATGTCCCAGTCCGGGTAACAATGCCGCCATGATAATAGCAATCACTTTGCGAAATTTAGCGTATTTTAGACGTTTCCCCTGTCTGGGCTGTTCCCGCTGTTCCGACGCTTGTAGCTGTCCAGTCTCTCCAGACGGTAACGGTTGTTCCGAGTTCATGCCATCCTCCCCTTTGAATCCCATGCGTGGCTCCGCTGAAAATACTTCGATGCTTACATAGTACCCCAATCGGATTTAAGAGTAACTGTTAAAAAAAGGGAGACTATTACTCGACGGAGACAGCAGCTATATCTTCCCATTGTCGTAAATCAGCTGCAATACGTACGGGATTAAAATCATGACGGGCCAGCACCTCTAGGGAAACTTCCATACTCTGCCGATCTGGGTGTAATTCGTGAAATGGGACATTTTCATGTTCTTTAATCATTATTTTACGTATTTCCACTTTTTCTTGCTCTAAATAAGTCGAAATCTGCTCCAGCAGTCCGTGAGAGGACAATCCGTACAATGTAATAAGATGACGCTTGCGTCCACGCATATACCGAAGTTCAACTTTGTTAAACACCCATAAATTTAAAAATACGAGCACTGTCGCCGCTATAGACGGGAAATAAAAGCCTGCTCCCACCCCAAGGCCAATAGCAGCCACGACCCAAATGGAAGCCGCAGTCGTTAGTCCGGTAATGGATTTACCTGTGAACATAATCGTCCCTGCACCCAAAAAGCCTACGCCAGTGATCACAGCCGTAGCCAAACGAGCGGGATCTATGCGTACATTAACTTCTTTAATGAAATCGGCAAAGCCGTAAATGGAGAGTAGCATAATCAGCGTCGAACCAAGACTGACCATAATATGAGTCCTCAAACCAGCTGCGTGATTGGAACGTTCGCGTTCAAAACCAATGAATCCACCGAGAAGCATGGACAGTAAAAGCCGTAAAATGATATGTGAATCGTCTATAATCCACGGATTATTCATTCGAGTCTCTCCTCCCGGTTATGTCGTGCTTCCCACTCCGGGTGCGCGGTTTGTGGGCTTATGTGCATTTTTAATGCCAATTTAATGATATCTCAATGCTATTCCACCTTATGCAGATGGTAGGTGGTTAATTCCACGCCTGGGGCGACCTCGGCCGCAGATACGGGGCGAAAGCCATGTTTTCGATATAATGTCACCGCAGGAGTATTTAAGGTTCCTGTAGAGACGATAAACAACGGGATATTTTGATATTCACTCAAAACATGCTTCATTAAAGAGTCCGCAATGCCTTTACGAAAATGATCCGGGTGAACCATCATACGTG
The DNA here is from genome assembly GCF_037975315.1 of Paenibacillus sp. FSL P2-0322. NCBI lineage: Bacteria > Bacillati > Bacillota > Bacilli > Caryophanales > Paenibacillaceae > Paenibacillus > Paenibacillus sp. FSL P2-0322. The sequence continues at coordinate 4,997,551 of NZ_CP150243.1, forward strand.
TAAGGGTAAGCGAATCGGGCGACTCAGACTGCACAGCCAGTGCTCCTAGCAATTCACCGTCCTCCAGCCACCCATAAAAAGACTCTCCACAGCTTTTCAGCGTATCCAATGTATCCATCAGTGGAGGAATCTCATCAAACCCAATCAGCTCAGCTTCCAACCTATAGGCAACGTGCTGTAGACGCCATATCTGACTGACGATATCATCATCTTCCAATGAACATAGGGTAACCATGCTGTTTTCCCTCCTAAGGAAACTCATAAAATGCCATCAGGATTCTAAAGCTTGTTCGCGCCAACCGTTCTCAGCGTCTATGCAAAAGGGGCCTGTCCCTAAAAGACAAGCCCCTGTCAAATCTATGCCATTAGCGGTTCAGCACTTCCGTCAGCAACTTATTAGCAAGACCAGGGTTTGCCTTCCCCTTGCTCTCCTTCATCACTTGACCGACTAGGAAGCCGATGGCCTTTTGCTTGCCAGCTTTGTAATCTTCGACCGATTGCGGGTTAGCTGCTACAACTTGTTCGACAATCGTCAGGATTGCACCCTCATCACTGATTTGTACAAGCCCTTTTTCTTCAACAATTTGCTGTGGCAGTTTATCACTTTCCAGCATTTCCTTGAAGACCGTTTTAGCGATTTTGCTATTGATCGTTCCCTTCTCCAGCAGTCCGATCATTTCACCCAAGCCCCGTCCGGTCAATTTAACCTGCGACAGCTCCACACCGGCACTGTTCAAATAACCGAGTAAATCCCCCATAATCCAGTTGGATACTGCTTTGGCATCCTTGGTAAATTGAAGGCTATCCTCGAACAAATCGGCCAATGGCTTGGAGGACGTAATCACCTGGGCATCATACTCAGGTAATCCATATTCCGAAGTGTAGCGTGCTTTACGCTGGTCAGGCAATTCAGGAATCGAAGCACGGATGCGCTCTTTCCATTCTTCATCAATATGCAGTGTAACAAGATCCGGGTCTGGGAAATAACGATAGTCATGAGCCTGTTCCTTACCACGCATGGATAAAGTTTTACCTTGCGCTTCATCCCAACGACGTGTCTCCTGTACAATCGTTCCGCCTTCGTCCAGCGTCTGCTCCTGCCGGAACTGTTCATATTCCAGTCCGCGCTGTACGCCACGGAAGGAGTTCATGTTTTTCAGTTCCGCTTTAGTTCCCAGCTCTTTTTGTCCATGCGGACGAAGGCTGATATTCGCGTCGCAGCGAAGTGATCCTTCCTCCATCTTCACATCGGATACGTCACAATACTGCATAATGGCACGTATTTTTTCCAGATAGGCCTTGGCTTCTTCCGGCGAAGATATTTCCGGCTCCGAAACGATCTCGACCAATGGTGTGCCGACCCGGTTAAAATCGACCAAAGATGCGTAGCCACCATCAACATGTGTTAATTTGCCTGCGTCCTCTTCCAGATGCAGTCGGGTAATACCGATACGCTTTGTCTCACCATTCACTTCAATATCAATCCAGCCATTTTCGCCAATGGGTTGATCGTATTGTGAGATTTGGTAAGCCTTAGGTGAGTCGGGGTAAAAATAGTTCTTGCGGTCAAACTTGCTCACATCAGCAATGGTGCAATTCAGCGCCATTGCTGCTTTCATCGCATAATCAACGGCCTGACGGTTCAATACCGGCAGCACCCCTGGATGACCGAGACAGACCGGACATGTATGAGAGTTGGGTGGTGCTCCGAAGGATGTCGAGCATCCACAGAATATTTTAGACTTCGTATGCAATTCCACGTGCACTTCAAGTCCGATGACCGTCTCATATTTGGATGTAGTTGTAGACATGAATAGGTTCCCTCCTTTTTGGCAAATTACAGCTGCGGACGCTGCTTGTGAAATTCGGTATTTTGTTCAAAAGCATGAGCTACGCGTAGCACGGAAGACTCGTCAAAGGCTTTTCCGATAATTTGTAGTCCGACTGGCATTCCATCCGCAAGACCACACGGAATGCTGATGGCTGGCACACCAGCCAAGCTTACCGGAATCGTCAAAATATCGTTCAAATACATTGTTAATGGATCGTCCACTTGCGAGCCGATTTTGAAAGCAGTTGTCGGTGCAGTAGGTCCGATAATCACATCATATTGTTCAAATACACGATCAAAATCCTGTTTAATCAGTGTGCGCACTTTTTGAGCTTTCAAATAATAGGCATCGTAGTACCCGGAGCTGAGTGCATAGGTACCCAGCATAATCCGACGCTTCACCTCGGGACCAAACCCCTGCGTACGGGACTGATGGTATAGATCAAGCAGATTGTCCGGATTGTCAGAACGCACACCATAGCGCACGCCGTCAAAACGGGCCAGATTGGATGACGCTTCGGATGAAGCCAGCAGGTAATATGTAGCTACCGCATATTCTGTGTGAGGGAGAGACACTTCTTCCCAAACAGCACCCAGTCCTTCCAGCGTTTTCAGTGCATCCAGCACCTTTTCCTTGACCTGAGGATCGACGCCCTCACCAAGATACTCTTTAGGCACAGCGATACGAAGTCCTTTTACATCCCCGGTTAAAGCGTTCAAATAATCAGGAATGTCTACCTTCGCAGAAGTGGAGTCCTTCTGGTCATAACCTGCAATGGCTTGTAGGACATAGGCTGAATCCTGAACATTTTTAGTAATGGGTCCAATTTGGTCTAAAGAGGAGGCAAAAGCCACCAGTCCAAAACGGGATACTAGACCATAGGTTGGTTTCAGGCCAACTACACCGCAGTAAGAAGCAGGCTGGCGAATGGAACCACCTGTATCCGAACCGAGTGTGAAATAAGCCTCACCCGCTGCAACAGCCGCAGCTGAGCCGCCACTGGAACCGCCGGGAACACGTTCTAAATCCCAAGGGTTACGTGCAGGGAAAAAGCTGGAGTTCTCGTTAGAGCCGCCCATGGCGAATTCGTCCATGTTCATTTTACCGAGTGTCACGGTTTGCGCTGCGCGTAACTTGCTAACAACTGTGGCATCGTAAACGGGATCAAAATTTTTCAAAAACTGACTGCCACATGTTGTACGCAGCCCTTCTGTCACGATATTATCCTTAATACCAACCGGCAGGCCAAACAACAGCCCTCTTTCCTCTCCGGAAATCAGCTGATCATCCAGCTGACGTGCGGATGCACGGGCCTGTTCCTCGTCAACGGTAATATAAGCTCTGATCTTGTCTTCCCGCGCACCAATCGTCTCCAGAGCGTGTCCCACCAGATCACTCACGGAAATTTCCTTTTGATGCAGCTTGTTATGTATCTCGGGCAATGTGTTATTGAACAAGCTCAATTTGCATCCTCCTTTCAAATATGAGATCTATTCCAGAACAGCTGGAACCTTAAACTGTCCGTCTTCTTCTTCAGGTGCATTGCGCATCACTTGCTCATGTGTCAAACTTTCGCGAACTTCGTCGTCTCGCATGACATTGCTGACGTGCAGCACATGAGTGGTCGGTTTTACCTGCTCCGTATCCAGCTCATTCAGCTTCTCCGCATAATGGAGAATGGCGTTTAATTGTCCTGTCATCGTTTCTTCCTCAGCCGCGGTCAGATTCAACCTGGACAGCTTGGCTACGTGACGGACATCTTCCGTGGAAATGTTCATACAAAACCCTCCTCATGTATATGAGGATTTTGCAAAAAATCCTATAGGCGGCTTCCAATGAGCAAGATATAGATCAAAATGGTTTAGTTCATCTATATATTGCACTTCGGAGCGACTGGAATTGAATTTTGCAAAATCCTAATATTAAAAAATGCTGCACCGAACTTCGAAATAACGTTTTTAATTATAGGATAGAACCCTTTACAATTCAATCTTTGACGCGGTACAGAAGCAAACTGTACATCAATGAGGTAAATGTTGCTAAAAGGATATAAAAAAAGCACCTCTCGGTGCTCTTTCGAGAAAACTATAGGAGCTGAGATTGTGCCCATTATATATTTTTAAAAAGAGTCGGCAGTAGCCGACTCCTATATCCAAGCACGCAAATTGACTTGTCTGATAAAATCAGCCTGTGACAACAACTCTGCCGCGGTTTCTTCTTCCTCTTCAGTCTCTACCGAATCAAGACCACCGTTCATTACATGCTTGAACAGTTTCTCATTATGAGTAGCAAGGGCGTAATCTATCAGCGCTTCACGCTCAATCCGCTCGGCTTCCAGCTTGAGAATACTCTCTTCCAGCTCGATGTCCCCGGATGGTACAAAAAAGTTGCGGTTCACCTTCGGTACGCGAATGACATAGTCAAAAGCATTGTCCGCATTACGGTCGTAAGCAATGATATAACCATGTTCGCCCACAGGAAGATTCTGCTCAAAAGCATCCGCGACGATCATAATTCTAGCTCCTAAATGATGCATCGTTAGCCCCCCCCGTTTGTCTGAACTTATCTGCTAAGTCTACTAAAAAAAAAGTAGCTTGTCTATATCATCTATGTATCTTCATAATCGACCGTCTCCACGTCCCAACCTGTGTTCATTCAGCCTCACATGCCAGTTTTGTGAAGGGATTCCGCTCCGTCGTTTCACCTTTTTCCAAGTCATGATCTTCGGCTCGGAACCTACCACAGAATCTTCAATATCTATTATATTGGGAACACGGAAACTACCTCCAATCTCACGTTGTACCCCAAATATATGTTTTCTTTTCATTCTTGCTCCCCCTTGTGATCTGACGGCCTCATGCCTCTTTATCCTCTTAATGGGCAAAAAAAAGAACGCAAACCGGGATTCATCCACAGCTTGCGTGCTTCGCGAGTTTAGTATGTAACTTTAATAAATTTATGTTAACAAAAATAAAAACCTTTGTCTATACATAATTTATAATTTGTTGTCGAAATGGGGCAAAACCTGTCACACCTTTGATTTTGCCCCTACTGAAAACGTTCATCACATTTACCGGATATACGGATTATTAGCTTTCTCATAACCGATGGACGTTTTGGGACCGTGACCGGAATAGACTGTAACGTCATCTCCGAGCGGAAACAATTTGTTCTGAATAGAATCGTATAGATCCCGTTCCCGACCACCCGTCAGATCCGTGCGTCCGACGCCCTGACGAAATAGCACATCCCCGGAAAAAAGATCTTTGCCGCACAAAAAGCTGACACTTCCGGGTGAATGGCCCGGTGTATGGAAAACCCGGAACGTGTGCCCGATCAGGTTCAATTGCTGACCTTCTGCCAAATCATACTCGGCAGGTTCCGTCGAGATCGGAGGGGATGCCTCTGGCCACATCAAGGAACCATTCAGCTTAGGAGATGTGAGCCAGTCTTGCTCCAAGGCGTGCAGATAAACCGGGCAGCCTTTGGTATTGCGAATCTCCTCTACTCCACCGATATGGTCAAAATGGGCATGAGTCAGCAGGATAGCTTCAATGGTCAGTGGCTCAATAGCTCTGAGCAAAGGACCCGGATTCATCCCCGGATCAATAATAACGGCGCGCTGCGGATCATCCCCTTGAAGCAAATAAGCATTTGTTTGGAGAGGACCGAGATTAAAGCTGCGAATAGATAACGTCATAAGTTAAAATCCCGAGATCAGCTCGCGTAATTCCTGAACAATCACAGGATGGACCTCGGTTCCCTCCCCATATTTTTCAGCCATTTCTTTACGAGCAACTGCGATTTTTTCTTGATAATCATCAGCTTCCCGATCTGGATTTTCACGTTTGAATCCAATCATAATTTGTTGGACATGTGCAGGGCGTGGTCCCCAGTGGCCAAGTACGTGACCTCCTGTATCCGCAAAAATCACAATCGGAACAGCACGTCCACCCATTGTCAGGAAGTCATCCATCAGCGCCTGATGGTTTTCCAAGATTAATACTTCGGTCGGAATCCCGCTATTCTCCAGCGCACGGAACACAACTGGCACATTGCGCACCACGTCCCCACACCAGTCGGCAGCCAAAATAAGCACGCGCAGATCATCCCGATGGTTCAAGCTTTCAAAATACTCTCGATCCTCTTCGCGATTCCACACAAACTGATCGTACCCAGAGCGGAAGGCTTCTTTGTTCTTTTCCATGCCCTCCATAAACTGTTCAGGGCTTAAGCCCTTTCCGAAGTATTGCGATACATTAGTACGGCTCATGTTATACACTTCCTTTTTTGTTTTTGGACAAAATCCACTTGATAACAAAATAAATGATCAAGAGTGCAAGGGCAACCAGCAAAATCGGTTTGATGTAAGGTGCTGCCACTTCGTCAATTTGCTCCCACTTGTCTCCTAGCAGCATACCTAAATATATAAACAAAACAGACCAAGGTATAATCGCTAGCGTTGTCAAAATAGTAAAGCGCCATACGTTCATTCGAGCCAACCCGGCAGGGATTGAGATGGCATGACGCACAACAGGAATAAAGCGAGCTGTGAAAATGACCCCTGTGCCGTATTTGTTAAACCAGGCTTCAGCATGGTCGACATGACTTTTTTTGATAAGTATGTATTTCCCATACTTATCTAATACCGGTCTGCCGCCATAGCGCCCAATCCAGTAAATGAATAGCTGGGCCAGCACCCCGCCAATCGTTCCAAAAACGACTGCGCCAAAAAAATTAATATGACCCGAGGATACCAAAAAGCCACCATAAGCGAGGACAATTTCGCTTGGAATGACCTCAACCATCAAGCCTAGCATAATACCAAAATACCCAAGACTACGAATGATCTCAAACAAATAATTAATGATACTAGATATTTGGTCCACTTCTCTTCCCACTCCCTGCCTGTTTCTCTATTTTCATTAGTGTATCACAGCGGCAGAACAAGTCGCCACTTCGCCCAAATAGGGAGGTCAGTGACCCCGACCCCTCTGCCCGCATAAGTTGAGAGAGAGAGGAGGGGGTACAATATGCCTCCCGGCAAATTCCCCAAACATGACAATTCACAATCCCGTTTACCCACGGCTCGTGGTATTCGCCGCGCATGTATCAAAGAGTTGTATCGAACCTGCAAACGTCTGCCTGTTCACATTGCTCCTGATCTGGTCAAGCAGGGCGAGGAGCTATACTGCCGCAAGGTCGTCGGACACCTTATCTGGATTGCGGAAAACCATAGTAACCGCAAACTACTATGCGACTGGTGGGACGAAGATGTCAGTGAGGAGCTCGCAGCATTGTGGAAGGTGGATCGCGATGTTTTGTGCACCGCTTTTAGAAGTGCCTATGGTGGATAGATGTTTGCGTACTGCAACTATGAACCGTGAACTACAAAAAAAGTGGAGCCACCCCGCAGTGGCTCCACTTTTACTATATTCCTAGCTGTGTGTCTACTTTTTCCCTGCTCCTTCGGGAAGCAAATCCGCACAAGCGCGTTCCAAATAAGGATCAGCATGAATAAAATCCCGAAATGCTGTGTATTCACGCCACAGAACGGATTGTTCTCCCGCCTGTCCTTTGACGGCACGAATCAGAATGTTTTTAGGTGTATGCTCCATGTCGATAAATTCCAACAGCTGTGTCCGATATCCCATCATATCCAGCAGTTTGGCCCGGATTCCATCCGTTGCCAGTGCTGAAAAACGCTCCTTTAAAATACCATGGGAAAGCAACGGCTCCAATACCGGATTTTCCAGTTGGCTGAACAGCTCATGCTGGCAACACGGAACCGACAAAATGACGGAAGCTCCCCAGCGGACGGCCTTTTCCAGCGCCGCATCCGTTGCTGTATCACAAGCATGCAAGGTAACAACCATATCCACCTGTTCCAGTTCGTTATAGTCTGCGATATCACCAACCAGAAACTCCAACTGTCGATATTGCAGCTTTTGAGCCAGAACATTACAGGTTTCAATGACATCTGCCTTCAAGTCCAAACCAACGATCTGCAATGGTCGCTTTTGCTGTACAGCCAAATAGTGATACAGCGCAAAGGTCAAATACGATTTGCCACAGCCAAAATCCACAATCGTCAATGGGCGGCCTACCGGAAGGCTAGGCAATACATCCTGCACCATTTCGAGAAACCGGTTAATTTGACGAAACTTATCATACTTGCGGGCCAGTACCTTACCATCCTCATTCATTATCCCGAGCTCAATCAGGAAAGGAATTCGTTCCCCTTCTTCGAGCACATATTGCTTTTTGCGATTATGAGACAGGTCGGCTTTACTTTTGCTCGGTGACTTTGTCAGAATGGATACTTTATATTTTTTACTGATCAGCACTTGGTAGTCTGCATCCTTGGCGCATAAAAGTCCTTGGCGGAACGTGTCCTCAAACAAGGCAGTCATACGCTCATTAGCTTCGTCAGAGGTCAGATTTTCATGAATGACTTTGTTGCTATAATGAAAAGCAAACTGGTAATGCAGCTTGTTTTTCAATTCTACAGGTTTGATTTGCACTTTAGTAAAAGAAGCATCCTCCCGTTTGCGAAGCTGACTCAGCGTCGCTGTTATGAGGGATCCTCCCGTGGTCAATTGGTATATAAGTTCGCGCAGTGAATCCAAAAGGTACATCTCACTTTCTTTCATGTAATTGGGTGATCTCGGTCAAACCCTCGGTGACTTCCTGGCGTGAAATTCCACCCAGCTCCAGCTCTGCATTGGTCTTATCCAGTAATTGACTATAAAACGTCTCCGCTTCCGCTAGCAGCTCTGGCTGCTCCCATGCCAATCCAAACCAGACATCGGCGGCTTCGTCCAGCCTGTTTTCCCGCTCGTAATGAACAGCCAACAGCTTGCTGGTTTCAGGGGGAAGCTCATATTCATGCACCAGTTGCACGATACACGCTATTCGTTCAGGCAGGACCTGTAGATTACGAGTCGCACCATTCAAATCGCTGTACAAATATAAATGAAGAGATTTCATCAAGATTCGTACGCCCTCGTCTGTTCTGCTGGTTTCCAGGTAAATCACGGCTTCTTCCTCTAAAATGCGAGCCACCTGCTGGAGCTTGTCTGCTTCAATTCCAGGGCCCAATCGGAAAAGCTCAATAATTTGTTCCGGCGGCAATCGTCTGAGCAGATCTGAACGAAGACGAAACTGCTTGTTGAGCAGGTCATCTAGCTGTTTTAGCGCTTCGACGTGTTTATTTTCACGCCTTAGACCGAGCACCGATGCTACTGCGGATGTCAATTCTTCCATCATACTGAGCAAATAATCTTTTCTAAGCAAGCCGTTCCCTTCCTTTCATCCCGATGCCTAGACAACCAGAAACTCTGTCTTCTGATTGTATGACATCCTTGTCTAAAAGCCAAATGCCCCACCATGCAGAAATACCACTCATAACCTTCACCCTCAGTTAATAACATCAATGATCAGGTAGTCAGAATGCTCACGTATGGCAGTGAAATTCCTACGGTACAGTACTTTGTAGCTGATCATGTGAATAGCGAATGATGAGTTTTTTTAAAATCAATATTGCTTCTTTGTTAGTGTCGTGATATTTTTGTTTCATACGAAACAAAAAATAATCAGTATATTTAAACATTCTATAAAATAATTCATAGTAATTATTTTCTTTAGAAACAAAATTTATATGAATATTTTTGTGAGAAAGGATGATGGAGTTTGGGTAAACAATTTAGCTCGATATTACCGGAACATCAAGAGTTTATACAGCGGCAGCACATTTTCTTTGTAGGATCAGCACCGCTATCCAAGACAGGGCACGTTAACCTTTCCCCCAAGGGATATGATTCCTTTCGTATTCTATCGGACCAAAGGGTAGCCTATCTCGACTTGGCGGGAAGCGGCAACGAGACAAGCGCTCACATTATCGAGAATGGACGGGTAACAATCATGTTTTGTGCATTTGAGGGCGCTCCCAGTGTACTAAAGCTCTATGGTACTGGTACCGTCGCGCTGCCTGATACTAAGCAATGGAATGAGCTGTACCCACTCTTCAACCCGCTTCCCGGTGCAAGACAAATCATTGTTGTGGACATTCACATGGTTCAGAATTCATGTGGTTTTGCGGTTCCCTTCATGACATACACGAGCGAACGGGAAAAGCTGAAGGAAGTCTCAATTCAGATGGGAGAAGAAGCACTTAAAAGATATGCCTATGAGAAAAATTTGGAGAGTATTGACGGTTTGCCGACAGCGTTTGCCTTTAACAAAAGCAACATAAATTAGACACCTTACACTCCTAAAAATAATTGACTACACAAAAAAACAGAACCTTCTGATTATCACCTCAGAAGGTTCCGGTTTTTTGGGCTTCCCTTAGTCTATTTTTTCAAGTTCTGCTCTAAAAATGTCAAGATAGCGTTCGCTAATAACTCCGGTGCTTCGAACAAGCTCATGTGACCTGCTTCCGGTAGGGTAACCTGAGTTACTCCGGCCCGATCTGTTGTAAACGTCCGCGCTGGAGGAACCGCCTGATCCTGCTCACCCGCTACTAAAAGGGCCGGCAATGCAGAAGCCGACAATACATCCCGACGATCAGTACGCTCGCGCATAGCCAGTGATGCTCCTACGGCTCCTTGTGGTGGTGTTTTGTAGCCAATTTCTTTGACTTTCAGTAATTGGCTGGACATCGACTCCACATGATCAGGAGCAAATAGCCCCGGTACAAGTCCATCTACAAAGGTTGTAATCCCCTCCGTTTGGATGGTGGATACAGCCTTATTCCGCTTTTCTTTACCTTCGTCCGTATCTGCATAAGCTGTGGAATGAATCAGTCCAAAGGCTGTAAGGCGCTCTGCATGTCTCTGCACTGCCGAAAGGGCTAGATAGCCTCCTAGGGAGTGACCAAACCAGGCAGCCTGAGGGATGTCCAATTGTTCTTGAAGTTTAAGCACATCATCTGCCATTTGATCAATAGTATAGGCTCCTAGTGGAGCATCGCTGCGTCCGTGTCCACGCAAGTCTGGAACAATACAACGATAGCTTTGGGACAGCAATGGAACAACCTCATCCCAATAGGAGGAACTTCCGCAAAAACCGTGCAATAAAATGATCGGTTCTCCTTTTCCCTGTTCGGCATAGCAGATCGTCGTTCCTTCGCATAATACCTTTTCCATATGGAACCCTTCCTTCTCTGTATATAATCTATTGGAGCTGAATATATTATTAAGTAGAACAATGCTGATGTATATTATTAAGCAGACCATCAATATCTGAAACGGTAACCCTCTGGAAAATCTTGCGAAGCTGTTTTCAAACCAAATTCATAAGCCGCCGCATTAGCAATATGCGCAGCCATTGTCATGACCAAGTGAAGCGACGTCATTTGGAGTGTCCAATAGGGTTTGGGGCTGCGCTCATTTACAATCGCTGCAACACTATAATGACCAACAGACGGCAGAGACAGCCCCACCGATCGCGCAGGAGTTAGCGGTTCACGCGCAATAAGAAACATTCCCGTTGAGCCGTGCTGTCCAAGACATGCATCTATGGCGATCACATGATGATCTTGGGGAATGCACTCCAAGTATGAAACCAGATGATCCGCATCACAGGGCTCCGTCATTGTGCCAATCACGTGCGGAAAGCCTTGCTCCTTGAGCATGGTGCCTACCAGTGGCCCGAGTGAATCACCCGATGAGCGATCTGTACCGATGCAAACAAAAGTCAACTTATCTATAGCATGCTGATGATGAATTTCTCGGAAAAACGGCGCGAGTCCATCTCGATCTATTTTCTTTACATTATGTTCTAAGGACGAGCGACCGGGTGCGGAAGCTCGATTATACAAAGACAACTTTGTCCATCCTCCTTGATTCGGTTGTATATCGGTAATCTGGCTTTCAGTACATTCTACAACAAAAACATGATACAATACAGGCAACTTCCCCTGTTATGAAAGGATGGAAAATTAACGATGGATTTGTCTGTACCGTCTCATGCCAACATTGAGTATATGATTGAGGGTATTAAAACCAAGCTCCGTATGGCGAGTGGTGCTGCTATGCAGGCATCCGCTTTCTCGCTGGAGCAATACGAGGACATTCATGATGTCTATGATATGGTGATAAGCAAGCCTAACCTGAGCATTTCAGAGGTTGAAGCTATTGTTTCTGAACTGGGCAGATTGCGCAAGTCCTCCTGAATCAGCTTGTAGGACAGCCAGCTTAGCTGTATTACATCCTATCATCATGAGCAACAGCTTTCATGATAGTAGCCCTGTCAGCGTAAATAAAGCTCGTATCTCCGGTCGTCTCAGCAGACGTGCAACGGGATACGAGCTTTATTTTTTCGATTGCATATACGCATTTTCATACACTTCTTCACTCAAGGATGCTTCAAGGCAAATCAGCTAACACCAGTTCAGATATATCCTCATTCCCTGTAGCTCGTATCTTTAATGTACAGCTTTTTTGAATTCGCGCGGCATCACCAGGCCCTAACTGAAAATCCCCATCCTGGCATGTAACTTCTACATGACCGCTAACTACATAAATGTGGGTGCGGCGCTCCTCTTGCTGCGGATATTCAAGCTGCTGTCCTTTTTCCAATCTGCTCAGATACAGATTTATATCCTGCGCGATGGATAACGCTCCCTCCACTTCTGAACCAGACACAACAGGCTGAAGCCGATTTAGACGTTCACTGTGCTTGAATCTTTGCACCTGATAAGAAGGCTGAATGCCAGGACTCTCGGGTAAAAACCACATTTGCAAAAAACGAACTGGTCTTTCATCCCCAGTATTTCGCTCTTCATGTTCAATTCCGGTGCCTGCACTCAGAACCTGGATCGAGCCGCTTTTCAAATCCTGCTCATGTCCTAAGCTGTCGCTATGATGCAATTGGCCTTCAATTACATAGGTGATGATTTCCAAATCGTGATGCGGATGTCTTTTGAAGCCTTGCTGCGGTTCAAGCTCGTTATCATTATGGGCTAGCATACAGCCAAAATGGGCATTGCTCGGATCTTCATAATCGGCAAACGAAAAGCTAAACTCGCTATGAATCCACCCTTTATTTGAGGTATGTCTTTCTGCCGATGTCACTATTTTAATCATCCTTAACACCTCCATGGATTACAGTTCCGTAAAGCAGCTTTGCTTCGTGATGACTATTCCACTTCCGGCCCTGGCATTACAAACGCTGTGATACGATCCCTTTACCCCGGGCTTATATGCCTCAATCAGCCTGTCGTCTCCGTCGGGTTTTGCTCTTAAGTTCATTATTAGTTAAGTTAATAGTACGAAAAATTGAATCTATCACAGCCATAAGGAGGAGATTTATTACATATGCTATCTCATGAACCCCAATCATCCCGTTTCCTACCGAGCTATTTGCGCCGTAGTCTGTATGCATCTATTACCATGATCGCTGTGTTGCTTCTCGTCGCCTACTCTGTGAAATGGATTGGCACAGCTCCTTTTCTATATTGGGATGAACGCATACAGGATGCCATTTTTCCAGACACAGCAGCTGTTCGCTACCAACTGCTAACCATCGCTATATTCATTACATCTTTCGGTTCATTCCGCATGTCCTTGATCATCGCCCTCGGTGCTGCTACCTTGTGTTGGGTCAGTCTTCGTTCAAAAGCTTATTCCTTTGCGATCCTAAGCAGCTTTACGGCGATGTGGGTGCTGAATACGCTCATTAAGGAAATTTTGCAACGGAAACGCCCGTCACTTCAACATTTGGTTGAAGCCGGGGGCTATAGTTTTCCCAGCGGTCATGCGATGATTTCCATGGGATTTTTCGGAATGATATTTGCCATTTGGGCCATGGAACGAAAGATTCGTGGGCGTTCGCTCTTTCTTCCGTGTGTTCTTGGTGCACTACTGATTCTCTTGATTGGATTAAGCCGCGTATATCTAGGCGTTCACTTTCCTACAGATATTGTGGGTGGCTATATTGCAGGTATAATTTGGCTGGTGTTTACCGTTCCTGTGATCTATTGGCGAGCGCGCATGAAGCTTCCTTCCACTCCCCACCGGTAAATGTCCGAGACGGCTTTTTGTTTCACTCCGGGTCACGACGTTTATATACGAAGTAAGCAAGGCTCAGCAATATCGAAGCTCAGCCTTCATTAAAAACGTTATGGTTTTGTGAACTTAGGATAAGGGAGGCGATCCTTGTGTGGGGAATTGTACTAAGTATTGTAATGGCTATTATTATCGGATTGATTGGCGATGCACTGGCTGGTCATGAAATGCCTGGCGGCATTGCGGGCTCTATGATTGCTGGATTTGTAGGAGCTTGGCTAGGTGTCATGCTATTGGGAGACTGGGGCCCGGTCATCGGAGATTTTGCAGTCATTCCAGCCATACTCGGAACCGCATTGTTCGTGTTCTTGCTCGGACTTGTGTCCAGGCTATTAAGAAGGGCTACCTAACATTTATATATATATCTTTTATTCTTTAATTCTATAAGAGGAGTGATATAACATGAGTAACATTGACAATCAAAATATGGCAAGTACTTCAGGTTTTGCAAAAGGTTTATTTATTGGAGGTTTGATTGGTGCTGCCGCAGCCCTGCTGTTCGCGCCGAAGCCGGGTCGTGATTTGCGTAGTGATCTGTCTGATAAAATTACAGTTGTCTCTGATAAAACAAAGGACGTGGCATCTGTAGTTAGCAGCAAAGCGACAGATTTGGCCAAAACCGTTTCCACCAAAACAGCAGATGTAGCCAAAACGGTATCCGAGAGCAAAGACAATATCGTATCCAGCGTAACCAAGGCTTCTGCAGATGTCGCTAATGAAGCAGCCAAAGCGGATAAAGAGGTTATGGATGCAACGGCTCAAGCGGCCAAGGATACGCAAAAACAATTGAATGCTAATTCCTAATAGCTACACATTCTGATGGCAAAAAAATAAGCCCTAGACACTGAACAGCCAGCATGCAAGAAGCTGGCTGTTTTTAAATGATAGAAAGGCTGGGATGACAATGAGCAAGCCAAACTCCTATGGAGATGATCTTACCGCGAACAACAAAAGAACCTTTCATCCCCTACAGGCTCAAGATCAGCCAGATGAGGTTTCATCCAAGCAGGCTTCTTCTACTCCCAATCATGTTAAAACGCATGATCACGAGAGAGACTTTGATGTAAATGAGCATCCTTTTGAGCTGCGCCATGAGGTCAAGCGGCTTAACAAACGCTTAGATCAAATAGCAGATACGCTCGAAAGAGCAGAGTTCAAAGATATTCTGGAGAACTACTCCAGCACTAAAAGAAGAATTATGAGCAATCTGACCGCAGGGATTGCACGTGGTCTCGGCCTTACGCTGGGTACAGTGGTCATACTCGCCTTGCTCGCTTGGTTGCTCAGTTTCCTGGTACAATTAAATCTTCCGGTCATCGGAGATTTCATCGCCGAATTATTAGGATATATCAAAATGAGCCAAGGTACTAAGTAATTGTCCCTATCTCATTTAAAAACGATCCATCGTAACCGGTAATAGACTCCTCAAAGAGCCTCCAGTTACGATGGATCGTTTTTTATTTGTAAATTGTAACAGCTGTAGTCAGCCGCTACAATTTGTTGCGCTTGTTAGCTTTCAATAAGTCTCCTGTCCACCCCTTCATCATCAGCCAGCCGTACATTCCCGCCATACTTAGCAGTGTGGCAATAATCACGGTGGTAAAACCCCAGCCTGTTTTAATCCAAGGCAGATTTTCAAAGTTCATGCCCCATATAGCGCCCACTACAGTTGCTGGTGTAAATACGGCGGTGACAATGGTGAGCGTCTTTGTAATCTCATTCCCCCTAAATGCAGAAATGGCGTCGTCAATGGAGATCAATGTGTCGATTTCCTTTTCATAATGCAGGAAAAGTCCTTCCATCCGAGTAACACGGTAAAGTAACTGCTTGAAAAAACGATTCTCCTCCAGTTTATCCAGATATGCCTCCCGAGAAGCCGTCACCAGCTCTGAAAAGGGAATGAACATATTGCTCCAATACAACAGCTCGAAACGTGCATTCAATATAGAATCCATCAGCGTACGAGCATTCCTTTTCTCCATGTCCTCTTCCAGTCTTCTCAGGTTGATCTCGAACTTATCCATACCTGTATGAAAGTAATGGAGCACGGCTCTCGCCAATACAAACATGCCATCAGCTGCATCCTCACACTGTTCCAGCATTTTTTGGCGTTCCGCGGTGTGCATGATTTCACGGGTATTTTGATCCAGATTTAACGTCACTAACTTCTGATTTAAGACCAGAAAATAAAACTTGTTGCAATTGCGCTGACTGTCGATCTCCTCCTGAACAGAGTAGATCAGCGACCCGTACATTAAGGGCTGATTGCCATCTGGAAAGCGCACAGATATAAAGCTGGATGGAATGTCCTCTACCTTGTCCAGCCATTCTGAGGCTTCTGGGAGCTTCTCCTTCAAATGCTGTATGACCGAATCTTGCCAATTCCCAGCACTGATGTCCCACCATTCCCATCCTCCACGAAAGGAAGAAATCTGTTCAAATGCTGTCATGGATTCCAACCTTCCTCCCAACCTTTTTCGCTTTATAAAAAGGACACGCTTCCCATATCGGAATAACGTGTCCTTACGATGTGACGTCAAATATTTTAAGCCATATAATCTGCCATCTACTCATGAAATAGAGGAATTAGACATAATCTGCTTCAGCTTTTCCGTTGCCCGCTTCTGAATACGGGAAACGCTCATCTGCGATACGCCCAACGTCTGTGCAATCGCACGTTGAGATTGACCGTCCTGAAATGCCAGAAGAAGCACCTTTTGTTCCTGCTCCTTCAGTTGGCTTAAAGCCTGCTGCAAATCCATTCGTTTTTCCACAGTGTCATAATCGTTAGCATCCGAGCTAATGAGCTCGCCTAACGTAGCTGCACTCTCATCCTGGGATAAAGGCGAGTCCAGTGAAACATAGTGATAGCACTCACGGCCAGCAAGCACCTCAATCGTTTCTTCCACGGTAAGATCCAAATAGGTCGCAATCTCGTCCACATTGGGTGAGCGTTCCAATTTAACGGTTAGTTCATCAATAGCATGTTGAACAAGCGCACCCTTTTCTTTAATGCGGCGAGGAACCTGGATGTACCAGGATTTGTCGCGCAAATAATTTTTCATATGTCCCAGCATACTTTTCATAGCGTATGGTTCAAATGGGATACCCAAGCTGATATCGTATTGCTGAAGCAGACGTATCAAAGCCATCTGACCGGTCTGATATAAATCCTCGTATAAGTCCGGACGGTTACGGGAGATCTTCCCAGCAGCCATCTTGACCATCGGCTCATACTTACGGATCAGCACGGTAGCAATCTCGTTATCTTTTGTTTGCTGGTACTCCCAGATTAGACCAACGGCTTCATCCATCGACTCCGGGGGAGTTACCTTTTCATTCATACTCTTTCCTCACTTCTGGTCAGTCGCTTTACAAGCACCACTTCGGTGCCTTTTCCTGCCTCATTCAAGATATGGACATCGTCCATAAGCGCCTGCATGAGATAAAAGCCTAATCCGCCTATCTGCGCATCATTCAACTCCTTGTCATGCAAGGATGCGATACGGGACGGGTCCTCCACACGTTCAAAGCTCTCCCCTTCATCTTTGACACGAATGGACAACGAAACTTCATCAAATTCGAATATTACTTCCACGACTCCCCCCTCATGACCATATGCATAAAGGACAGAGTTATTACAGGCTTCCGATACAGCCACTTTCATGTCTTCAATATCCTCATAAGAGAATCCCATTTTCGCGGCAATACCGTATAAATTTAATCTTACAATATCAACAAAGTCAGCAGTTGCCGGCAAATTAAGAACTACTTTTTGAATTTGAGCATTCATTTCTTTTTCTTTCCTTTCCTATTGGGAATTCTCCTGGGGGACAAAGAATTTGGCAATACCGGTCATATCAAACAGCTTTTGAATTTGAGGCGGTACCTCTTGAACAGCAAAGCGAGACTCCATCCCATGCCTTGCTTTTAAAATGGATAACAAGATACCAATCCCCGTGCTGTCAATGTATTTAAGGTCTCTCAAGTTAATAATCAAATCTTGGCTGGACTCCCCCACCAAAGGCTCCATCACCAGACGAAAATCAGGTGCTACCGAAAGATCCAACTCTCCACTCAGATAAACGGTATTTACGCCATCGGTTGTTTCTGTAATTGCATTAAACTTCTCATTTTTATTTGTATTCATAGGCCTACTCTCCCGAAAAAAGATTTCCCTACATACTAACCCATTATACGATCGTTTGAATCACGGTATAACTTTTTAAACACTACCAAATGCCACCATCTAGGCTTCATTGATTTGTTCTTTACCCGGCTGCATTGGAAAATGGTCCGGAGAATGCCGTAGCAACGCCTGTTTTACACTGCTGATTTTAACGGGCTTACTGATATAATCGTTCATCCCAGCTTCAATACATCGAGGCTGAATACCCTCCATCACATTAGCCGTCATGGCGATAATGGCAGGTTGGGATCTTCCCGCCAATTGCTCACGCACTCTACCCGTACACTCCAGACCGTCCATCACAGGCATCTGCAAGTCCATAAAGATATAATCATAGTCCTGATTCGCCATGACCATTTCAAGCGCCTGTTGCCCATCTGCTGCCACATCTGAAGCTAAACCGAGCTTATCCAGTATATTAACCATCAGCTTCTGGTTAATCGGATGATCATCTACGACCAGTACAGGTTTACGGCTTGGAGATTCCCGATGTGGAATTTCCCAGTCGTGGCTGGACTCCCCCTCCAGTTCATTTTCCTGAGCAAAGCCAAGCTTCATTGTAAAATGAAACGTCACGCCCTGTTCTCCGCTCGTATCTACACGGATATCTCCGCCCATCATATTCACTAAGGTTTTACAAATGGCGAGTCCTAACCCGGTTCCACCATATTTACGCGTCATTGAAGAATCCAGTTGGGAAAAGGGCTGAAACAGCCTTCCAACCTTAGCGGGATCAATACCAATGCCTGTATCCTTCACAGAAAACTCAACGGTAAGTCCATTGTCGCTTTGCTCTTTGACAGATGCGAAGACATACACCCCGCCCTGATCTGTAAATTTGACGGCATTGGATACCAGGTTAATCAATACTTGACGCAATCTTCCCATATCTCCATATAACACAGGAGGCATCTGTTCATCGAGGAAATAAACCAGTTCCAAGTTCTTTCGGTTCACCTCTACCGTAAATAGGCTGAAAACTTCCTTGATACAGGAAACCAGATCAAAAGGATATTCCTCTACCTCCATTTTGCCTGACTCCAGCTTAGTGAAGTCCAGAATATCATTAATGACTGCTACCAGCGCGTCTGCACTACGACGGATGATATCGGCATATTCCTGTTGGTCACTTTGCAGCTCCGTCTCCATCAGCAAATCAATCATGCCAATGACGCCGTTCATAGGTGTGCGGATCTCATGGCTCATCATCGCCAGAAATTCCGTTTTGGCATTGGCAGCAATCTCTGCTGCCTCCTTGGCGGCAATCAGTTCGCTGTTCATCTTCTCCAGCTGCTGGGTCTTCTGATGAAGCAGCATGGACTGTGTCTTCAAGCGCTTGTTTGTCAGATACATTTGCACGAAGCCTTCAATTTTGGACTTGAGAATTTGAGGGATGAACGGCTTCACCATATAATCAATACCGCCCGCTGAATACCCCGCAAATAAATGCTCCGCTTCCTTGCTGTTAGCTGAAATAAAGATAATCGGAATATCCTTCGTTTTCTCTCTGGCCTTGATTAACTTTGCGGTCTCAATTCCATCCATACCCGGCATCTGCACATCCAGGACTACGATTGCAAATTCATCTTTTAATAGACATCGCAGCGCTTCTTCCCCGGATGTGGCCTTTACCAAATTATATTGTTCACTCTCCAGCACCGCCTCAAGAGCGAGCAGGTTCTCAGGTCTGTCATCTACCAGCAATATATGAATCGGTTCATGAAGCCCCATGGAATCCTCCTAAGCATCTCTATTTAATCTTCCGGTAAATTTTTTCTATCCGGTCCAGCGGCTCGTAGGAATCACTATAATCGGTAAAATGTATGGATTCCTTGGCCCCAAGCACCAACACACCAAAATGACTCAAGCTATCATAAAACAACCCATGCACGTGGTTGCGAAGTTCGTCGTTAAAATAGATCATGACATTCCGGCAAAAAATAACATTGAACTCGTTAAAGGACCGGTCAGTCGCTAAGTTGTGCTCCGCAAAAATAATATTTTTCCGTAAAAAAGGATGAAACATCACTGAATCATACTTGGCTGTATAATATTCAGAGAACGATTGCGTGCCCCCGGACTCCAAATAATTTTTGGTATACAGCTTCATTCTGTCGATCCCGTATACGCCTTCCTTCGCCTGCTGTAAAGACAGGTTATTCATATCCGTCGCATAAATGCGGGCCTTATCATATAAGCCTTCTTCATGCAGCAAGATCGCCATAGAATATACTTCCTCACCTGTGGAGCAACCTGCATGCCATATTCGAATGTACGGATACGTTCGCAAAATAGGAATGATTTTCTGCCTAAAATTCAGAAACAGCTCCGGGTCACGGAACATCTCGGTCACCGGAATGGAAAGGCTTTGCACCAGTCTATCGAAGGCGCTGCGATCATGCAGCACCTTCTCCTGAAGTCCTGATATCGTGCTTACATTCTCGGACTGCGCATGATAATAAACACGCCGCTTAATCGATGGCAGAGCGTAGTTACGAAAATCGTAGCCGTACAGCCGATGTATACCTTCCAGCAACAGCTCAATCTCAATCAATTCCCGCTCAGTATCATTCGATTTCACTTCATTAGCAGCATTATCCGCCATATCCTTAGATGTCATAATCTCTCTCCAATTCCTAAATAGGTTTTGCCTGTGCCGCTCCAATCATGTGTCGATTTATATTACCCAATTTTTTGGGTTACGAATACAACCACACCCGCATTAATGATAAAAGCTGTTCGGTTTGAATCGGTTTTTTTACATAATCGGAAGCGCCTGCCTCAATACACTTGGAACGATCATCCTTCATGGCCTTGGCTGTCAGGGCAATAATAGGCAACTTCTCGAATTGTGGCATTAGCCGGATACGTCGCATCGCTTCATATCCATCCATTTCCGGCATCATCATATCCATCAGAACCAGATCAAAATCAGGTGTCTGTTCCAGCAGTTCCAGTGCTTCTCTTCCATTTTCCGCAAAGGTAACCTCCATACGATAGCTTTCCAGCACGCTGGACAGAGCAAATACATTGCGAATATCATCGTCTACCAACAATATTTTTTTATCTTCAAACAGTTCTTCCTTGTTGTATAGCTTCTGCAAAATTTTGCGTTTATCCTCAGGAAGATTCGCCTCTACACGATGCAAGAACAACGTTGTTTCGTCTAAAAGCCGTTCCGGCGATTTAACATCCTTAATAATAATAGACTCTGCATATTTGCGAAGTTGCGTTTCTTCTTTGCTATCCAGATCTTTGCCTGTATAAATAATGATCGGCAGATCAGTTAGCTGCTCGTTCTCTCGAATACGATCCAGCAGTTCAAAACCAGTCATGTCGCTCAGCATCAGATCCAGTACCATGCAGTCATACCGCTGGATAGCCAGCTCATTCAGTGCTTCCTGACCTGTCGATACCGCCGTAATGGCAACATCATCATGATCGATCAGCTCAATAATGGATTTACGCTGATTATCATCATCTTCAACCACAAGGAGACGTTTGACCATTTGGTCCGTATACGATTTTATATGTGAAAATGCCTTATCCAGACTTTCCTTCGAGGAAGGCTTTTTGAGATAGGCAATCGCGCCCATCATTAAGCCCTGCTTCACATCATCTATGACCGAAATAACATGCACTGGAATATGACGTGTCGATGAATTTCCTTTCAGCTCGCCCAAAATGGACCAGCCATCCATCACAGGTAATTGAATATCTAGTATAATAGCGTCCGGCAAATAAGATTGAGCCATGTTGAGCCCATCGTCTCCTTGGAGAGCGATCAGTGCCTTAAAGCCCCGGCTACGGGCCATATCGTACAAAATATTAGCAAAATTAATATCATCCTCAATAATCAACAGCACTTTATCCTGCGAGGTAATCTCGTTTCGGTCGTCCCCCGGATGTATAATGTCCTCCGCTTTGTTTTTCGAAGGCATCTGATATAATGGCAACCGTTTAGCAGGCATAATCATGGGAAGGTCCGTTTCTACCGAGGCTGCGACACTCTCAAAACCCGAATTCACATCCGCACCGTTAAATTCCTCTCTCGAATGAGACTCCATATCCTCAGCCGTTGGCGTTTGTTCCGGCAAATACAATGTAAAACAACTGCCCTGTCCCTGCTCGGATTCCACCGTAATAACGCCGCCCAACAATCTGGAAAGCTCGCGGCTGATCGACAGACCTAGTCCTGTCCCCCCATATTTCCGGCTGGTTGTACCGTCTACCTGCTGGAAGGCTTCGAAGATCAGATCCGTTTTATCGGAAGCAATCCCAATGCCCGTATCACGCACAGATAGAGCCAGATAGGATCTTCGTGGATTTAGCAGACCAGGAAGCTGCTCTCCGTTTGCCCGAGATACAATGAAACGAATAGAACCTTCCGTGGTGAACTTGAAGGCATTAGACAGCAAATTACGTAAAATTTGTTTGAGACGATAACCGTCACTGATAATGGCATCTGGCAAGTTCTCTTCGATTTCGGTATGCAGTTGAAGCTCACGTTTGGCTGCGACCGGAGCAAAATTCTGCTCCACAAACAGTTCCAGTTCCTTCAAATGGACCGCTTCATGGTTAATATCCATTTTTCCAGCGTCCACTTTGGATAAATCCAGAATTTCATCAATCATTTTCAACAAGTCCGCGCCTGACATATAAATGGTTTGTGCATATTCCACCTGCTTTGGCTTGAGATTGCCTTCCTTGTTCTCAGACAAGAGCTGAGAAAGAATAAGCAAGCTATTTAGCGGAGTACGCAGCTCATGAGACATATTGGCCAAAAACTCAGATTTGTATTTGCTTGTGATTCCTAGCTGCATGGCCTGTTGCTCCAACTGAGCTCGTGCATGTTCAATCTCATCGTTCTTTTCTTCCACTTCTCGAACTTGTTCTTCCAGCGCTCTAGTTTTGGCAATCAGTTCAGTATTAAAATGCTCCAATTCTTCCTGTTGACGCTGTAACAATTCCTCTGAACGCTTGAGCTCCTCTGTTTGCTCCTCCAAATTTTCGTTGGAGCGCTTGAGTTCCTCTTGCTGAGTTTGCAGCTCCTCGGACTGGCATTGCAATTCCTCAGTAAGTGCCTGGGATTCGCGCAGCAATTGCTCTACACGCATCCGTCCCTTGATATTGTTCAGAATGATCCCCAAGCTCTCTACTAATTGAGCAAATAGCTTCGTTTCCAGATCACTGAAGCGATCCAGTGACGCTATTTCTATAGCACCGATGCACTCATCCTCGAACAAAATAGGGAAAATCATAATTCCCACTGGCTTACTTTCTCCTAAGGCAGAGCCTATGGACAAATATCCGTCAGGAGCCTCTGTAATCAAGATCGGCTTACGATCCAGAACACATTGTCCGAGCAACCCTTCGCCCACATGGATAACGTCCCTAATCGAATTTTCGCCAGTCACCTTTGCATAGGAGCCGTATAACTTAAAACGGTTGTCTTCTACATCTTTTCCTTGCAAATAGATAGCTCCATAGCTGCCTCCCAAGATGGGCGTAAACTCACTAATGAACATCTGAGCAACCTGCTCCAGTGAATTCACACCACGGAACAGCTCAGTCACCCGAGCAGTATTGGCATTAAGCCAAGTTTGATCCTTCTGCGTTTGAAGGACAGAATGCTCGAATTTCCGCTTTTCTTCCAAGTCCCCGGCCATTTGTTGAAATACACGAGCGACCTCACCGATTTCATCTTTGGAGGCAACACTCATTCGGCTGATGGCCCTGTACTTTCCCTTGCCAAAACCATTAATCATGAGACTAACGATATTTAGACCTTTGGCAATGCTTGGGAGCACCCACAAAATAACCAGTAAGCCCATGATCAGACCGGCGGCCATCAGAATTGTGGTAATCTGTACAGATTCCTCATAGGCCTGATTGGCTTGCTTCATGTCGTTATCAATCTCCCGATCCTGAAAAACGGCAAGGGCATTAATGCTGTCCATTGCCTCCTCTTGAGCAGGCAAACCAGTACTATTGCGGAAAGCGTTAGCCTCATCAATGCGATCTTGTCCCAGCAAGGAAACTAACCTTTGTTCGTAACTTAGAAATTCATTCCAGGCGACGGCTACCCGATCAACCTGCTGCTGCTCTTCACTGGTGCCTGAGTTTGTTTGCAGACTTGCCAGCACTTTCGTTCCAGTAGCGGAAATATCATCGAGCTCACGTTTGGCCTCGCCGACGGAGGAGCCCGGATTCAAAATCAGGTTGGCCATAACTTTGGCCATATCATTCACCTGACCGCGAATAGCCGTTGTTTTCCGGACCTTCACATATCGGTCCTGGTAAACCTGATTCAGCTGCTCATTCAGGCTCCCCATACGGTCATAGCTGATTAGCGTCAGCACAAGGAGGATCGCCATAAGCGATCCAAAGCCGATCAGCAGTTTATTTCTGATTTTCATGCAAGCTCTCTCCCTCTTTCAATGAAATCCAGATCAGGCACTTATCATCATCGCGATCCTGTGGCGCCTCATTACGAAAAAATGCATCCAGCATCGCTTCTTCATTCCAATCCTCATACTTACGTAGGCACTCAGTCAGATACTCCAACTGCTCCTCATATTCACCTTCCACCGCTTCCAGCAAGCCATCCGTATACAAAGCGATATGTCCAGTTCCTTCATAATGAATCGTGTGCATTTCTGCATCAATCTTATCAAACAAACCAACCGGGCTACATGCACGGTCAAATTTGGTAATGCTGCCATCCTGGTTGAACAGCAAACCGGGAGGATGTCCCGCATTTACATAGTCAATTCGCCGTGAACGGGTATCAATCACCATATAAATCGCCGTAAAATAATACTGAACCAGCTGCTTGCCCAGATCCAGTTGATTAAAACGACGATTTAGCTCTTGTATGACTTTCTCAGGCTCCACATATGTGGTCACCGTATCCTTAAGTACAGACGCAATAAACATGCAGAACAGCGAGGAAGAAATGCCATGCCCCATCATATCAAGCAAAATGATGGCATATCGCCCCTCCCCTAACGGATACCATGAATATAAATCCCCTGCCAGTTCAAAGGAAGGCTGATAGAGCGCATTCACTTGCAGCACCGGGTCCTGAATGGCAGGACTAAGCACCGCCTGCTGCACCATCGCGGCCAGCTTCAACTCATCCTGAATTCGCTGATCCCGATCCTTATGCCAGTCCTTCTCCTGTTTGAGACGCAAAGCAGACCGGATTCGCGCCATTAGCTCTACCTTGTTGATCGGCTTTGTGACATAATCGACGGCTCCCACATCCAGAGCTTCGGCCAATTTTTTGGAATCGCCTACTGCCGTTACCATAATAATCGGGATATCTTTTAAATGCTCATATTCCTGCACAATACTGCAAGCTTCAATGCCGTCCATTTCAGGCATCATCATGTCCAGCAGCACCAAATCAATATCTGAAGGACGGGGTCGAAGACTAATGGTACGATCGCCGATTCCCAGATGCTCCAACATTTCTGCGGCCGAGCTAGCAGAGATCACATCCCGATAATTTTCTTTTTTCAGTATTTCACGAATAATAATGACATTCGTCGGGTTATCGTCAACAATTAGAATTCTCATTGGCCTCTCCTTATCTGTAACTCATGTATTATACTATACCTGCTTAAACGGCAACACCCTTGTTCAATAGAAGTAGTGTTTCCGTAAGAAGGCATTCCAAAAACATAGATAAGGAATGAGGCTGGAACCCCATTCCTTATCTATGTTTTTGGAGGACCCGCGAAACACTTGTGCTGCGGTCAACATCCTCTTTTTCGAATCTAATGCCACTCTGCTTTTATGGTGAACAGCAATATCACGCTTTTTTAGCAATGACCAGCACTTTACCCTGATCCAGTTCTTTTTCATAAAAGTCAGCTTCGGTATCTGTAAATCCCAAGGAAGTAATTTTAGCGCGAAGCTCATCGCCGCGGGAACGGAACAAGTTGGCTAATGAGTCGAAAACGCCCTCTTCCTTAATCCCGATTTCCTTGGCATCCACCGTATCAGCAATACGATCTGTCCGATCCTGATCATGAGCGAGCACGAACACATCCTCATAACGATAGCCCGTGTTACGCAACTCATTTACTGCTTCAACGGCTTGTACACCGTTATCTACCACTTTGGCATAAGATTTATGATTGGTCTGATTCATGTTTCTCACGCTCCTTTAAGGATTGACTTCTCTGACTATTACACTTCACACATCCATTTGAAACTTCCATGTTATGTCACGCCTCGGAAATATCAATTACCATTCCGTTTCATCAAAAAACTCGACATACTTAGGTTTATCAGACGTCTCATCCATAAACACTTTGATTGCACGTTGTCCGCGTACATAGACCTCTCCGTCTTCCGCCGTGAATTGCGAGCCACCCAGCGCCTGATCCAGCGTTTTCCGTTGCAGCGGCAGCCACTCATCATTTACCTTGATTCGACCGGCAGCAGGGTCTACATGCACATAAGAAACGACGTCATCACGCATACCAACTACAACATCTGGATATTGGTATTCTGTAGAAAGCAGCAGCATATCCTTTTTGACTCGTAGTGGCTTGCCCAGCTTTTTCAATACATCGGCACGTGTATCATCCAAAGATATGCCATTTAAGGTATGAAAATCTGCTGGTACAGCATGTGGAGCGGGTATCGTCTGCACAGTCCTAACCATATGCCCCGCTGTTTGCGGGGAAACGGTTTGCTGAACCGTATCCTGTCCGGAAAAGGGAGTGAGCAAACCAGCAGCTAGTAATAACGTCTTCATCATAAATCTCACCCTTTCAATGAATTTCCTGTAGTTTACGGTTCAGCCACTATGCTACTGACGCATTTTCTGCCACACCCCAGCAGCGATGTCTACATAACCCAACCAGTTTTTACCCGGCTTGGCCGCAGGCTCTTCATAAGTCGCATTGTAGCTCTGAACCGTCCGCTCCGTTGCGGTCAAAGGTCTACTCGGTGTCGTTGCCTTAATCGCATTATCCGTTCTGGAAGTATTACTCGCAGCGCTATGCGATTTCTGAAACCGTGTCATTAACGCTGTTGAAGCCTGCTTGGCAGCCAGCGTCACTTCGCTGAGTACCTCCCCCAAGTTTCTAACCGATTCCATCACTGGCTCCACTTGCTTCAATTTATGATCAACATCTGCGGTGATGTCATTCGCATGTCGAACCGTTTGTTTTACTTCATAACTCAGTTCATCTACCGTTTTTTGCACATCCTGTAAGGTTTGAGTCACCTTATCCAGTGAGCCTTGTGCTGCTTTCAACGTTTTAATGAGGAAAATAACGAGAACTGCAAATGCGATAGCAATAATAAAAATGCTGACCTGTGTTAACATGGCGTAACCTCTCTTTCGTCTTTCACGATGATGTTTATGATTACTGCATAGTTACCCTTTAGATTCAGACACGAAACAACGTCCAGGCTGGCTTCTTCTCCGCTCCAAACGTTATGATTCACGGACTCTCGCACCGTTTAAAACAACATATAACGATGGCACAGCCACGAGTAATCTATAGAAGTCACCGTCATCTGCAACCACGCTCTATCGGGGCGTGAGTATGCCACATTATATACAATTAAAGGAGGATACAGAACATGCTAAAATGGTCCGCTTTATTCTTAATTTTTGCTGTGATCGCCGGAATCTTAGGTTTTTTTGGTATCGTCGTGTCCATAGCTGCTACAATCGCTAAAATATTATTTGTGATATTTCTGGTGTTGTTCGTCATTTCACTCTTTACCGGAAGAAGACGGGTTTCATAGTTATCGGATGCTAGCTGTACAAAAGCAATATTCTAATGTTTATAAAAAAAGGATGTTCCCACCCTGGTCAACAGGGCTGTGGAACATCCTTTTTTGATGCAGCTTTTTTACGGTTAACGGCGCTTTTATTGAATCACGCTGCCCCCAAACAGGAAACGGTCCTGCCAAGGCTTGCTGAAATCCGTAACTTTTACACCGCCACCCGCTACAGAAAACGTATGGAGAAGCTTGTTGTCTCCCAAATATACAGCTACGTGTGTAATCGTTTGAGAGGAATTATCCAAGGACGTGTACGCCCCGGAAGATGCATTATAATTTGTAAAGAAGAGTAAATCGCCACGCTTCAGCGTAGTCATGTCCATATTCGGCTGACTGTTTTGCTTGATCCACTCACCCTGTGAACGGGAATCTGCCGGAAGCTGGATACCTACAGCCTGACGGAAAATTTGACGGGTAAATGCCGAGCAATCAAAAGTAGCCGTACTGTTACGATCCGAACCATATTCATATGGAGTTCCGAGATAAGTCATCCCCGTATTAATAACCTGCTCTATTGCAGCCGCTGCATCACCGGAAAACATGTTCGTAGTTGACGCAGGAGATGCTGTCACAGGTATTGCGGTAGTATCAGGAGTGGTTGTCACCGGAGCAGCCACAGGCTGCTGCACAACAACGCCCTCGCCAATACGAATATACTGTGGAGACGAGCTGACGTAGCCCACCGTACCATCAGCATTGGTAACCTTGAACCAATAAGCATTACTTGGATCGGTAATCGTAACGACATCCCCTGCATTCAAATAGCCCAAAACCTCGGAAGAAGTGGATGCCTCCGCCCGCAAACGAACGGACGTTTGAATCGTGGCTTTCGTTTGACCGGCAGAACTATTCACTGAGGCCACAGCCTCTTTAGCTGAAACATTTTTAACTGACTCTGCGGCTTCCGGTTTACGGCTGGCAGATGAGGTGACAGCAGCAGCGACGCTGGTAGCGCCAACTTTTATGTACTTGTCGGAGCTGCTAGTGTATCCGGTTACTCCATCAGAAGTCTTGATCTTATACCAATAGCTGTTCGTTTTCTCCAATACCGTTACGGCCTCTCCCTGCTTCATAAAGCTGACTACATCCCCTGTAGTCGAAGGACCGGATCTAAGCTTTACAGCCGCCTGAATAACCGCCTTCTGTCCTGTGGATGCTGTTGATGCCGCTGCGTCAACCTGACCCGGCGCCACATGAATTGCTGCCAACAGCGCGGCTGACGTCATGAGCATTCCCATCACGCGTCTTCTCAATGTTGCACCTCCTGGCTGTTTTTACGAATTTGAAGAGCATATCCAATTCCGACGAATATAGCCGGACATGCCTTCATTATAGTAAAAGCAGCAGGAAGAGAGATATAATCCAAACGTCACAAAAGGAAGCGTATACGCCTTTTTCATATAGGTCTAAAGTCACTTTTAACACTAAATATTCAATAAATAATCTATAATTTGGGTTCTACATGGACATGGACATGCATCGTATTATGAACCTCTTGCAGACGTTCCTCAATCCGGTCGCTGATCCGATGCCCTTCAATCAGGCTGAGTTGCGGATTGACCTCAATGACCACATCCACCAGCGCATGATTGCCGTGTACACGTGCCTTAACGTCCCGAATCCCCTCTACTCCAGGTATACAGGCAATCGTACTCCGTAAGTCAGACAGCTCTTGCTCATCAAATCCATCGGTCAAGCTGTGCGTGGAATCCTTAAAAATATCCCACGCTGTTTTACAAATGATAAATCCTACCGCGATCGCAGCTACAGTATCCAGCCAGGGTAGGCCGAACTGTGCGCCGATAATGCCAACTGCTGCCCCAACACTGACAAGTGCATCCGATAGATTATCCTTGGCCGCTGCCAGCAAAGCCTTATTGTTAATTTGCCGTGCCAGTCTGTTATTGTAAAGGTACACTCCCAGCATAATCACTGCACAAATCACAGCTACACCCGCGGAGGTGATATCCGGTATTTGCTTTCCGCCCTTGAAAATGCTCCCGATCCCATCAATAAGCACCTGCAAACCGACGACAGCCATAATAAAGGACGCCAGCAGCGCCGCGATCGTTTCTGCCCGAAAATGTCCATAGGCATGGTCAGAGTCCGGTGGCTTTTGGGAAATTCTCAGTCCAACCAGTACAGCAACCGACACTACAATATCGGTGACATTATTGAAGCCATCCGCCCGCAACGCGCTAGAAGCAAATATATATCCGCTAATCAGCTTAAAGGCGGACAACAAGAGATAAGCAGCAATGCTCACCCACGCCCCACGCTCACCTTTTCGTATCTCTTCATAGACATTTACCACAACGTAGGACACTCCTTCAAATATATAGTTCCCAGCAGAACGATCTCACCGGGCCCAAAAATAAAAATAGCAGCGTTGCTGCCCTGAATAATATCAATTTTCTTTGGTTAACTGTTATTTTCAGGATAGCAGACGAACTTTGTGTGGGTCTAGAGAAACAGTCTTTCCGCTCTGCATCGCTGTAGTAACAACGAAAAAGTATTGCCAGGCCCCATTCCTGTAGGTTATACAAAACATTTTTTACTTCACGCAAAAAACAGAGGTTTTCTCTTCCAACCCACCCCAGATGTGTGTTATCATTGTTGCCCTTGTCCCTTCTTTTAAAAACGTATAAAATGAGGACACAGCCGCGTTTTTATTCAATCCAGCATGATTGACATGAATTTGGCGGCAACAGGAGGAATTTATTCATGAGCGATGCTAATGAACCACGTAAAGTTAATCTCGCAGATGCCATTCGGGAAAAGCTGGCACAAAAAAAACAGCAGTCCGGCGCTTCACAGCAGGGCGGCTTTCAAGGCGGTTCCGCCAAAACACTGAAAAGCCAAAATACGAAGAAGCCGAACAACCAACGCCGTCGTACAGGCGGATCATAAGCCACCCCATAGTATATATATTGTACGCAAAATCGGACGAGGTCTATCTTACCTCACTCCGGAACCGAGTAAGCTATGGGCATGACACAAAAACGAAAAAGAGGAGTCTCCCCGCCATCTAAATGGCCTAAGGAGCTCCTCTTTCGTTTATCTAGTTGTTGAAGTTAGCCGGTTTGGATTTTAGCCGATTTCTACCGGATACATACGTTCACGCAATTTTGTGATTTCTTCATTTTCCAAGTATTCATCATAGCTCATCGTACGGTCGATTACGCCGTTTGGTGTAATTTCCACGATTCGATTCGCGATCGTTTGAATAAACTGGTGGTCATGGGATGTGAACAATATAGTACCGTCAAAATCAATCAGACCATTGTTCAGCGCTGTAATGGATTCCAGATCCAAGTGATTGGTCGGTTCTTCCAGCAACAGCACATTGGCACCGTTCAGCATCATTTTCGCCAGCATACAGCGAACCTTTTCGCCCCCGGACAGCACACTTGCTTTCTTAAGCGCTTCTTCTCCAGAGAAAAGCATACGTCCCAAGAAGCCGCGCAGGAACGTTTCGTCCTGATCCTTGGAATATTGACGCAGCCATTCCACAAGATTCATATCCACACCTTCAAAATAGGTGGAATTATCTTTCGGGAAATAAGCCTGGCTAGTTGTAATCCCCCAAGAGAATTCTCCGCTATCCGCTTCGATCTCGTTCATCAACACCTGGAAGAGCGTCGATTTAGGCATGCCGTTCGGGCCAACAAACGCGATTTTATCGCCTTTGTTCACAACCAGACTGAACTCATTCAGCACTTGCTCGCCTTCAACAGTTTTACTGAGGCGGTCTACTGTCAGGAGTTGTTTGCCTGCTTCGCGTTCAGGCTTGAAGTTCAGGAAAGGATATTTACGGTTCGATGGACGGATGTCATCCAACGTAATTTTATCCAGTTGTTTTTTACGTGAAGTAGCCTGTTTGGACTTGGAAGCATTCGCGGAAAAGCGCTGAATAAAGGCTTGCAGTTCCTTGATCTTCTCTTCCTTCTTCTTGTTGGCATCACGAGTCAAGGCAAGCGCAAGCTGGCTAGACTCATACCAGAAGTCGTAGTTTCCGACGTACATCTGGATTTTGCCAAAATCAATATCCGCAATATGCGTACATACCTTGTTCAGGAAGTGACGATCATGGGATACAACGATGACGGTGCCTTCATAGTCCATCAAGAAATTTTCCAGCCATTGAATGGATTCGAGGTCCAGATGGTTGGTAGGCTCATCGAGCAGCAAATTGTTCGGACGACCAAACAACGCTTGAGCCAGGAGAACACGTACCTTGTCATTACCACTCAGCTCAGACATGTTCTTGTCATGCAGGTCGCGGGGAATACCAAGACCGATCAGCAAGGAAGCTGCATCTGGCTCGGCATCCCATCCGTTCAGCTCCGCAAATTCACCTTCAAGCTCACCGGCACGTAGACCGTCCGCTTCGGTAAATTCCGTTTTGGCATACAGCGCATCCTTTTCCTTCATGATTTCATACAGACGCGTGTGGCCCATAATAACGGTTTCCAGAACCGGGAATTCATCGTATTCATAATGGTTCTGCTTGAGGACTGCCATCCGTTCACCCGGTGTCATGTGAACCTCGCCAGAATTGGCTTCAATTTCACCGGAAAGAATTTTCAAAAAGGTGGATTTACCCGCGCCATTCGCCCCAATCAGGCCGTAGCAGTTCCCAGGAGTAAATTTGATATTTACGTCTTCAAAAAGTGGGCGTTTACCATAACGAAGCGTTACGCCGCTTGTACTGATCATATAAGCATACCATCCTTATCATTAGTAAAGTGCTAAACACAAAATTACCGACGGCAATAGTATAACACACAAAAGATCGGATTCGAACCGTAGTATAAGTATAACCGCCCCTGAATCTCATCCAATATCTTATAAATAAAATAAAAAATGCTTCTGTCTCCACCATTGTCGCCTGACAAACACATGGACCAGAACCATTTTCATGTTCTAAATTCGTTGAGATGCCGTTAGGACAGACGCGTTATTCAGTCGCGGCATTGATGTTCCATGCGCTTGTAATTGTCAGGAAACCCCGACACCTAACGGAATGAGGTACATGCCGACTTCATCATCCTGTTTGATTACGACCTCCACGTCATAGACCGTCTGGATCAGTTCAGATGTAACGACCTCTGTAGGTGGGCCGTTCGCTATAATACGCCCTTCCTTCATGGCAATCATCACATCGCTATACCGAATAGCCTGATTGATATCATGCAGCACCATCACGATTGTCAGTCCATGTTCCTGGTTTAACTGCCGAATGAGCTCTAAAATTTCAAGCTGGTAGTACATATCCAAATAGGTGGTCGGCTCATCCAAAAATAAAATTGGCGTCCGCTGTGCCAAGGCCATTGCAATCCATACACGCTGCCGTTCTCCTCCTGAGAGCTGATCCAATGTGCGAGTTCTACGTTCGTTCAGGTTAGTGCAGGCTATTGCCCACTCAATCGCCTCCTCATCCTCGTCACGCCTCGCTGTGAACATGTTCTTATGCGGCAACCTGCCGAAGCTTACGAGCTTTTCTACAGTCAAGTCGGAAGGTGCCTCGTTCTGCTGATGGACTACCGCCAGTTGACGGGCCAGCTCCTTGGGCTTGTAGTGGGCTATCTCCTTGCCGTCCAGAATCACTTGGCCCAAGCGGGGAACAGCATTGTTGGACATCACGCTGAGCAGCGTTGATTTGCCGCATCCGTTGGGACCGATAATGGTAGTGATCCGTCCCGACTCAATAACAGCATTAATAGCATGCAGACGATCTGTTTTCCGATCATAAGAGAAGGTTATATCCTTAATGTCCATAGGTGCGATCCGCCTTTCTGATCAGGAATATCAGGAACGGCCCGCCAATGACGGCCATAATAATAGAAGCCGGGATTTCATTGGGAGCAAGCACTGTCCGCCCCAGTGTATCCGCGAGCAGCAGCAGCAAGCCGCCGCATAAGGCGGAAAATGGAATCAACCACTTATGATCCGAGCCAACTAGGTAGCGGGCACAATGCGGAACGAGCAGACCGATAAAGGCAATCACTCCCGCGATGGCTGTAGCCGTTGCTGCAAGCAGCACTGCAATCACAGAAATCAAAAGTCGTGCACGCGTTACATTGAATCCCAGATTTTTAGCTGTTTTATCTTGAAGGGACAAGAAATTGCACCAAGAGAACACGAGCATGGCTAAAATTAGTCCAATCCCGCCATAGGTCACAATAACCTCGACATCTACCCATTTTTTCATAGACAAGGTTGAAGTGGTAACCTGATTAATGCTAGTGACTGCATAACTGCCTCGATAGTTAAACGACTGACCTAGGCCGGAAAAAATGGCGTTCACAGCCACCCCGATCAGAATGAGACGAATCGGATGCAAGCCAGATTTCCATGAAAAACCATAAACCATTAGACAGGCTAACGCACCGCCAATAAATGAAAAGAACGGCATCCAGAAATAAAGCGCAGGAAAGACCGTCACCGCAATCAGCGAGATCAATGCCGCTCCCGAAGAAATGCCGATAACCCCTGCATCCGCCAGTGGGTTTTTCATGACGGCTTGCAGCAAAACACCCGCTACTGCAAGTGCTGCACCTGCCATCACGGACACGAAAATTCTCGGTAGTCTCAGGTCCTTGACCACATTCACCTGATCATCTGTACCTGTCCACAATCCGGTCATCAACTGACTCAAATCCACCTTGAGACTGCCTGTCATCGCTGAATACAGCATGACGCCGACGAGCAAGACAATTACAACAATAAGGCTCCATACTTTTTTGGACATGTCATCAGCTTCCTTTAATTCGAAGGATACAGCATTTTCATCAGCTCATCCAGCGCCGAGTTTGCCGCTAAATTCCCTGTTGTGCCAAACAACGGTTCAGGCAGATCATAGACATGCCCATTTTTCACAGCGTTGAAATGCTTCCAGATATCGTTAGTTTTGAACTCTTCATCGAACATTTTCACTACTTCATCCGGCATCCCGTGTGCAGCGCGCAAAATGATATCGGGGTTGGATTGCTGCAAGGCTTCGGTATTGTGGGCAATGAACTCCACCTTCTCGCCCTGAACCACATTGGTTCCGCCTGCAATTTTAACCAGATCCCCAATATAGGAATGCTCGGTAGCCACCAGATAGCTTCCCGGTACTCCCAGCAAAATCAATACTTTAGGGGATTTCTTCCCTTTGATCTTTTGTTGAATCTCAGCTACTTTCGCATCCAAAGCTCCATTAATCTCTTTGGCCTTATCGGCTTTGCCAAACGTGTCTCCCAGCTTTTGAATTTCTTTTTGCATATTCGCGAGACTTTCAAAATTTAAAAATTCGGCATTGATTTTCAAATCTTTAAATTTAGGCTCCAGATCATATTTCAGTGTCGTCACCGACAGTACGTCCGTCGGCTTCAATGACATCACTTTTTCCATATCAGGACTCATCGGATTACCCACATCAGGCACATCCTTGTAACGGTCAGGCAGCACTTTCGTGCTTGTCGGCTTGCCTGCCAAATCCAGGCCCAGTGCATCCGTGATTTCCGCAATGGCTACCGTAGTCGCCACAATACGAGGAGCTTGAGCTTTACCGTCAGACGACTTTCCGGTTGCATTAGATGTTGCCGCTGATTTCGAACCATCGCTCTGGTTCTGCCCGGCCTGTGCCCCTCCCGAACATCCAGCCAGCAACAAGATCACGATGCCGATTAACATATACAAACAAAACGATCTTCCTTGAGCCAATGCTATATACCGTTTCATGAAAATCCAGTCACCTCAATTCAAAATATAGAACAACATTAGGAACCCCAACTTTTCGGGTATCCGGATTTTGCAAAATTCGATTCCAGTCGCTCCAAAGTGCAATATATAGACGAATTAGACCATTTCGATCTACATATTGTTCATTAGAAGTCGCTTATTGGATTTTTGCAAATTCCTCGGGTATGTAAATGCTGACAAGTCTTGATGCCGGGGCACCAAGACTTGCTCGCATACAAACTTTGCTGTTATTCAGACTACATTGATTATCACAACCTGAGGCTACTTCGCTTTTAGGCTTTCTTCATCAAATTGGAACTGAACTGTATACCAGTGATCATACGGCACTCCGCCAAGAACCAAACCAGGCACAATGACGTGTGTGTAAGCACCAATTTTCTGAGACAAGTCCCCTACCTCGAATTGAACGACACGTGTATCGTCGGATGTCGAGATTACTTCCACATCTTTCAGGGTACCGTTTTGCTCTACTTGGAGAGCTGGCATCCAGGAACTATTTTTCAAAGTAATTTGAATATAGCGCTTGTCTCCCTTTTCAATCAGTGTAGCTGGCTTGTCGAGATAACCGTCCATAACGGAAGCTTCACTCGTTTTGTCTTTAAATACGTTGTAATTAATCGTGTATTGCTTCTCAGGAGCCATTTGAACCGGTTGCTCAACTACTGGTTTTGTTTCAGCCACAGGTGTGGTCGTTTCTGCTGCCTTGTCCGTAGAGGCCGCTGTCGGTTCAGTAGCGGTTGCGGTTGCAGTTGTAGCTGCATTGACTCCCTCACCTTTAAGCGATGCACGGTCAAATTGAATCTGTCCGCCGAATTTCTCATTTAGAATGTATTTCTCAGGCAGATATACCTGTGTGTACACACTCAACTTTTTATCCAGATCAGGCACTTCGAACGCAATAGTGTGCGTATCACCTTTGGTGTCCGAACCCATAATCGTCGGATTGGCATAACGGCCTTCAAAATCCGTTTGGAATAGCTTCAAAGCCTGGTTGTCCGTAACGGTTACATGGGCCTGAACCTTACCATTTTTCACAATCAATTTCGCTAGATTTTGTACAAAAGGAGCCGCTAGAGAATCCTTGTCCGTTCCGTTCGCAAGCACACGGAAGTTCGCACTGTACTCTCCATCCGCTAAGTTGTTTTTCCCTTGCTCTACTTCGTCTGCTTTAGTTTCGTTGTAGTAAGAAACATCACTGGTGTTAAATTTAAATTCAAAATCGTATACCTTCTCTACCCGATCCTCAGTCTTAAAGACCATCGGAGTGGAACTTGCCACTTTAGGGGCTTCATAGACAACCAGTTGGCCTTTTACATTGTTTTTAAAGTCATTCACGCTAAAACGAACGTGCTTCGTATTGCTTGCTGCATCTTCCTGTGTCACTTCTGCGTCTCGGTAGTCCCCGCTTGCGTTGTCCCAAATGCGCAGCGCCTTCACTTCATTACTGTTTTGCAGCTTCAGACCTACAAACCGTTTGTCGCCTTCCACGACCAATTGCGCCGATTCGTCAGTGATGAAGCGTTGAGCCGGAGAATCCACTCCTGTGGAAAAATCAGACAAAACGATACTGAATTTCAAAGCATATTTACCATTGGCAAGCTTGTCGAAATCCAATTTAACAATGGGATCAGCTGCACCCGAAGAGGAAGGCTCGACAAAGCTGCGAATGGTAGCAGGCTCGAATTGATACTGCACATCATATACGTGGTCATAAGGGATGCCACCCAAATCCAATCCAGGTACGATGACATGCGTATTTACTGTCACTTTATCCGACAGATTGGGTACTTCGAATTGTACTGTTCTTGTATCTGCGGAGCTCGATTGATCGACAACCTGAGCCTCTGCACCATTTACTTTGAACGTTTTAATCCAACTGCTCTTGTCCATTTTGATCTGAATCACATTTTTACCGGACTGTCTTAACAGCGTGGCTGGTTTCTGCATATAGCCATCCATCACAGATATTTCATTGCTTCCATTTTTGAGTACGGAGAAATCAATGCTGTATCTGCCGTTTTCAGTCACGGGAGTTGTGCCGCCGTCTGTTCCTTTTACTGCAATGCTGCTGCGGTCAAATTGAAGACGAAGCTTATGATCCATCTCATAAACCCCACCTGGATAGGTCGTGCTCACATGTACCTGTGCATTCATAATAGCGTCCAAATCGGCCACTTTGAATTTCACAACACGTGTGTCCGCTTTCTTGTCCACGCTTACGATATCTGCATCTGTTAACGTTCCGTTTTGTTCTGTTTTGAACTCCGTCACTGTGGCGCTGTCTTTGATCGTGAAGGAAGCTTCATACTTGCCTTTTGATACCGTCAGTGTTGCCGGAGATAATAAATATTGCGCCATTGCCGATTTTTGATCTTTTGTTGCGTGCAATGCATTGAACTGGATCGAATACGTTCCATCAGCTAAAACTTTTCCTGGCGTACCTGGCGTCCCAGGATCAACCGGGGATGTTGCATTAGTGATGCTACTCTTATCAAATTGCAGACGAAGTTTATGATCCATCTCATAAACCCCACCTGGATAGGTCGTGCTCACATGTACTTGTGCATTCAAAATAGCGTCCAAATCCGCTACTTTGAATTTCACAACACGTGTATTAGCATTCTTGTCCTCACTTACAATATCCGCATCCGTTAACGTTCCGTTTTGTTCTGTTTTGAACTCCGTTACTGTGGTGCTGTCTTTAATGGTGAAGGAAACTTCTTTTTGCCCTTTCGATACCGTCAAAGTCGCTGGAGACAACAGATATTGTGCCATGGCTGACGCTTGATCTTTTGTGGCATGCAGTGCGTTAAAGTTAATCGAGTACGTTCCATCCGCCAAATCTGATGGTGCGGGTACAGAAGCCAGCTGAAGATCTACATTATAAGTATGCACGTAGCCCAGCTCAGGCCAGTTGATGCTTACCCATGCGCTTAACTTAGCAGGTATTTCTTTAACCTCGAATTCAATAACTCGTGTATTCGCAGTTTTGTCTTCACTTACTGTAGCAACATTAGTTAATAATCCATTTTGTTCTACCTTAAAGCCATCAATTTGCTTACTGTTTTTCAATGTAAAACGTACATACTTCTTGCCATTACGTTCAATCAAAGCGCCTGGTTTCTCTGTATAACCATCCATCATTGACTTTTCACTTGAACCGTCTTTTAACAGCGTGAAGTCCAGATTTGACGTTACTGGAGATGAACCGTTG
Organism: Paenibacillus sp. FSL P2-0322; assembly: GCF_037975315.1. Classification (NCBI taxonomy): domain Bacteria; kingdom Bacillati; phylum Bacillota; class Bacilli; order Caryophanales; family Paenibacillaceae; genus Paenibacillus; species Paenibacillus sp. FSL P2-0322. Next base: position 5,036,422 of record NZ_CP150243.1, read on the forward strand.
TCCGTTCCCGAGATACTGTTTTTATCGAACTGAAGACGAAGTTTATGATCCATTTCATAAACCCCACCTGGATAGGTCGTGCTCACATGTACTTGTGCATTTAAAATCGCGTCCAAATCCGCTACTTTGAATTTCACAACACGCGTATTGGCTGTCTTGTCCTCACTTACAATATCCGCATCTGTTAACGTTCCGTTTTGTTCTGTTTTGAACTCCGTTACTGTGGTGCTGTCTTTAATGGTAAAGGAAACTTCTTTTTGCCCCTTCGATACCGTCAAAGTCGCTGGAGACAACAGATATTGTGCCATGGCTGACGATTGATCTTTTGTGGCATGCAGCGCGTTAAAGTTAATCGAGTACGTTCCATCCGCCAAATCTGATGGTACGGATACAGAAGCCAGCTGAAGATCTACATTATAAGTATTCACGTAACCCAGCTCAGGCCAGTTGATGCTCACCCATGCGTTGAGCTTGGCAGGCAGATCTTTTACTTCAAACTCGATCATTCGTGTATTCGCAGTTTGATCTTCACTTACAACAGAGGTGTCGGTTAACACTCCATCTTGCTCTACCTTGAAACCATCAATCTGCTTACTGTTCTTTAATGTAAATTGGACATATCGTTTACCACCACGCTCAATTAGAGAGCCTGGTTTCTCCGTATACCCATCCATCATTGACTTTTCATTGCTTTCATCTTTCAAAAGGGTAAAGTCCAAATCAGCGAGTTTCTCTCCTGTATTAGGAGGCGTTACCGGTGGTGTTACAGGTGGAACCGTTGGATTCTCCGTTGAGTTTTTAAGTCTCAAACTGGAAGGATCAAACTCAATCCATTCCTTCACTGAACGGTCTGGATCGGTATCTACATACCATGGAGAACTGCTATTAAATCCAAACTCCGTATTTACATTTTGATGAAAATCATAAACATCGAAGCTTACAGTCCCGGAAGTTTTCCCAGAATCCACCTCTATTTTTGCGGGAACTGTTTCCCCGTTTTGTTCAACTAAAAATTTCGAAAGACCTTGAGATTCCGCAAACTTAAATGAAAAATGGTATTTTCCATCCTTAATGATCAAATCTCCAGGATAGGTATAGTTTGTTTTGAAGCTTGAATCCCTAGTGCTACCGCTGACTGTCTTTCTTAAAGGTTTGTAATCAATCAGGTATTCTCCATCTACATAGGTCGCATCAGTAGTGGTCACAGCATTGGTAGGCTCAGCATATGTGCTGGGCACTTCTACCGGAATCTCATAAGTAGCATAAGTAGCACTAGTGACTGTAGTGCTTAAATCGGGCAAATTCAACGAAGTGAACTCATCCTCAGGTGTTGCTCCTACGTACGGTGAAAATAAAGAAAACAACATTAAAACAGCAGCAAATGTCGTTATAAATTTGTTAAATCGGCTTTTCAAGGTGATGTATCCCCCTACTTAAAATATACTCATTTGGAGCTTTGAAACTAAGCTCCAAATGAGTATTCAATTCAAAATTATATTTTCAAAAAGAAGTCTTAGATATCGCTGTCGTCGAATTGGAATTGAACCACATAGTCGTGATCGTACGGAATACCACCAGTGTATTCTGCAGGCACACTTACATGCAGTTTAACGTTCAATTTTTGAGACGGGCTAGTTACAGGGAATTCGACTATTCTTGTATCCCCTGATGTGCTTACTACAGTCGCATTCACATACTGACCGCTTTGTTGAGTTTTGAATTCAGTAACCCAAGCACTTTTGGTAATAGCTACTCTCACTTTATATTGACCATTCGTAACAATCAGTGTGGCTGGTTTTTTCACATAACCATTTGTATCCATGTAGGATGGCTGAGTGGTTCCATCTTTATAAACGGTATAAGGCAATTGATACGTTCCATTAGGCAAAGCCGCATTCGCTTTATTGGCAGAAAATGGAGCTAGTACCACAAAAACAAGCGCTGCCATCAGTACAGTAAGCATTACTTTTTTCAAAGACAATTTTTCCATACGATTCATAATCATGTTCATGTTTTTAATCTCCTTTTACGTTTTATTTTGGATTAGATTTCGTCGAACTGCAGTTGTACATCGTACTTGCCTGTGTAGCCGATTACTGGAATTGTGATCTCAGCGTAAGCATTCACTTTTGCATTCAGATCAGCAACTTCGAATTCCACTACACGAGTGTTGCTAGCAGTATCTGTGCTTACTACAGTCGCATCTTGCAGTACGCCATTTTGCTCTACTTTGAACGTTGTAATCAGATTGCTGCTTTTCACAGTCAGACGAACGACATTTTTGCCATTAGCTACCGTAACCTGAGCAGGCTTCGTCAGGTAGCTATCCAATCGAGAAGTTTCATTGGTTTGATCCTTCAAAACAGTGTAGTCTACGTTATACGTGCCGTCGGCTGCTGCCGCTTTAGCTGAGAATGGAGCAACGAGTGCAAAAACAAGCGCTGTCATGATCAATGCTACAAATACCTTCTTAAAAGAAAATTGCTCAAAGCGATTCATTACCATATTCATATCTACACACACTCCTCAATTTTTTATGCTTCAATTTGTGTTGATTTTATGAACGATAAAGATGGCTTGAATTTACTTCTTGGAAGATTTAGTTGATTTTGCTGACTGGACGGCTGCTATTTTTTTGACGCTTTTGGAATCAAAAGCGAAGCGGATCGTATAGTCATGATCGTAGTTATACGCAGGGACAGTAACATGAATTTTAGAGATTAGCGGGCTGTTCACACTCGTAATTGGAAATTGTACGATGCGGGTATCGGTTTTGGCATCCTTATGGATGACCTTTGTATCGATGATTTTGCCTTTGTAATCTACTTTAAACCCAGTTGTCCATTCGCTATGATTCAGCTTAATTTGCATGGTCATTTGACCTTTTTTTACATACAACTTAGCTGGTTTTTCAAAATAATCATTAGCCATGGACACCGAATCATTTTCTGCCTTGAGGATATTGTATTTGAGCGTGTATGTACCATCCGCCAATTTTGGAGAAGCCGCAGCGGCTACTACAGATGACGAAGTTGGCCAAAAGCTCAGCACACTCACCAGCAGAAACACAGCAATAATTGCAGAATACCCCTTCTTCATTATGACAGCAGTCCCTCCCCACGAGAATTTAAGTAATTGATTATCATTCTCAATTGATAATTAAAAAAAATAGCTCTTTTTGAGCCGTGTCTTCCCACCTTTCTATTCCAGAATTTCGCAAAATAAAGTAAACCCATCACCAATATATCTTACACTTTTCGAAAATGTCAATATGTATTTGCATGTACATAACCCCTTGATATATGCTATTTTTTAAGAAAAATTTGTAGTTCCTTCTTCTATAATTCGAATATACCCCTTTTATTTTTAGTTCAAAATTTATTTAAAAATTTGCTTTTTTCAATTGACAATCCCCAGTGATATTCATTATCATTCTCTTATACATAAATGAAAATGATTATCATTATTGTTTAACTCGAAAATTGCAGGAGGAATAACATGAAATCTTATATGTTGTGGTCGTCCGCAGCGCTTTTATTGGCAGTTACCGGATGTAGTAATGGTGCCTCGACCGCAGATCACAAACCAACCAGTGCATCCGTATCTGCCACTTCTGGTACGACAAGCGGTGCGGCGATTCAAGTTACTGATTTTTCAAAACGGACGTTGGCGTTTCAAAAGGTCCCTCAACATATCATTGCGCTCAGCAATGGCGATCTGGATATCATATACGCATTGGGTGGAACTGCCGTGGGCAGGCCCAACTCCAATGGACCTGCCATCGTACCTGCTGCTGAGAACGTTCAGCAAGTAGGCTCCACTCATGAAGTCGATCTGGAGAAAATTACGATGCTCAAACCGGATGTCGTGCTAGGCAATTATCCTATGAATGAAAAAGACATTCCAGCCATTGAAGGAGTCGGTTCACAGCTGCTGCTGACGGGAGCCAATTCAGTTCACGATATTCAGTCGCAAATTACGCTGTTCGGACAATTACTGCAAAAGCAGGCTCAGGCCGTGAAGCTAAATCAGCAAATTGACCAACAAATAGCTAAGCTGCAAAAGGAAACCGCTTCTGCCTCCAAACCGAAGGTGTTGCTGGTCTACGGAGCCCCGGCCACGTATATGGCTGCACTACCTAATTCACTAAGCGGAAACATTTTGGAAGCTGCAGGTGGCTTCAACATCGCCGCTGATTTTCCGGGCCTGCAAAATTTCCCGCAATATGCGCAGCTGAACACAGAACGCATCATACAGGCTGACCCTGACTACATCTTCATCATGACCCATGGCAATACGGAAGATGTTAAAGCCGCATTTATAAAAGAAATGCAGGAAAATGCAGCTTGGAACGGAATCCGAGCAGTCAAAAACAATCAGGTCGAGGTTTTACCTTCAGATCTGTTCGGTACGAATCCGGGCACACGTGTCACTAAAGCGCTGGATTTGATGCATCAAAAGCTGTATCCGGCGAAATAGGCGATGGAGATGAACAAACTACAGCGCGCCAGAAGACGCACCATCGCCTGGATTACCCTTCCGATTCTACTGCTGGCCGTCTCTGTGTACGGTCTGGCCTACGGTTCGGTGTCGATTCCACTTCAAGAAATTAATCATGTTTTGCTACATAATGATGAATCTACATATCGCACGATCCTGATGGATCTCCGGCTACCCAGAGTATTAGTAGGTTTACTGGTAGGAGCTTGTCTCGCAGCTTCCGGAGCACTTCTTCAAGGTGTCATGAAAAATCCATTGGCTGACCCTGGCATTATTGGTGTATCGGCTGGAGGTGGACTTGCCGCCGTCATTACGATGGTGATGCTTCCACAGCTCAGCTACCTTCTTCCGATAACCGCCTTTTTGGGAGCCTTTCTGAGCGCAATCGTCATTTATCTGCTGGCTTGGGACCGAGGGGCATCGCCTGTTAAAATTGTGCTCGCTGGCGTTGCGATCAACGCGCTGCTGGGCGCACTCACCAACGGCGTAATGGTCATGTACAGCGACCGCGTACAGGCCGTTCTTCCTTGGCTATCCGGCGGATTAAACGGACGAAGCTGGCATCATCTAGAGTTCATGGCTCCTTACGCCATCATTGGATTAATCGCCTCTTTCTTTGCGATTAAACCTGCTAATCTACTGCTGCTGGGCGACGATTCAGCACAGCTGCTGGGCCAGCGAGTAGAGCTTCAACGCATGCTCATTATCCTGCTTTCTGCCCTGCTTGCCGGTACAGCAGTCAGTGTAGCCGGGTTGATCGGCTTTGTAGGACTGGTCGTTCCCCATGTCATACGGCTGCTGATCGGGGAAGATTATCGGTTCCTCCTTCCCCTTTCCATTGTGGGCGGCGGAACGCTGGTTGTTCTCGCAGATACGGTGGCGCGATCCTGGTTTGACCCGATTGAACTGCCTGTAGGTATTTTGCTAGCCGTCATCGGAGCACCGTTCTTCTTAATCCTGCTCAAGAAACGGGGGAGTTTCGGATGACAGCCATTCAGGGTGAGCATATCTCCTTACAACGTGGGTATTTCAAGCTGGACGATGTGAATATCACCTTGCCCGCTGGTCAGCTCACTGCGATCGTCGGACCGAACGGTTCAGGCAAGTCCACGCTTTTGCGGATCATGACCCGGCTGCTCAAGCAGGATCAGGGTCAGGTTTCCGTCCTCGGCAAGCCCGTGCAGGAATACAAGCGGCGTGATTTTGCCCAGACGATTACAATGCTACCGCAAATGAAGGATATGCTGCCGTTATTGACGGTCCGCGAGCTGGTCGCTTACGGAAGATCTCCTCATGCCAAGGGCTTGAGGGTACGCCATACCGGACAGGACCAGCAAATCGTGGACCATGTCATGAAGATCACGGGCATCCAGCCCTATGCAGATCGGATGTTCCATACTCTATCGGGAGGTGAACAACAAAAAGCACGAATTGCAATGGCCTTGGCCCAACAAACGGATATTCTTTTGCTCGATGAACCGACCACTTTTCTGGATATCGCCCACCAATTTGAAGTTATGGATATGCTGCGGCGTATCAATCACGAGTCCGGCTTGACGATTGTTATGGTACTGCATGATTTGCAGCAAGCTGCGGCCTATTGTCATCATATGATTGCGCTTAAAAAGGGACGAATCGCCGTTGCCGGCGAACCCCGTGAGATTTTGACGTCTGCTTTTCTTCGCGACATTTATGAAATGAACGCTACCATCAAATTTGAGAATGGCTATCCGGTTATTATACCGACCATACCACATCATTCAGGAGGAATTTAATATGGTTATCGTTACAAATACATCTAAAATCACACCGGGCAATGCACATCTACTCATCGAAAGATTTAACAAAGAAGGAAAAGTTGAAAAAATGGAAGGTTTTCTCGGTCTGGAAGTGCTGCTGACTGAAAACACGAAGGATTATGAGGAAGTAACGATCAGTACACGCTGGAAAGAAAAGGAGAACTTCCAAGGCTGGACGAAAAGCGAAGCGTTCCGCGAATCCCATAGCCACCGTCAAATTCCGGACTATATTATTGAAAATAAAATCACGTTCTATGAAGTTAAAATCGTTCGTCATCCCATCGCCAACAGCGATTCCTCTTTGGCGAGTGATACGGAAGCAGTTTAATCCTGCATCACAGCCTAAAAACAAAAAAAGCGACTCCGCAGACAACATCAATTGTCCGCAGAGTCGCTTTTTCTATAAGGATTATGTCGAATTCCTCAAATTGTAGTGGAGCAGCGACGTCCAATTTTCAGCGTCTCTCCGTGCCCTAGAATATGAATACGTTCCTTCGCAATACCCATACGCTCACGTTCCGCTTCGAGACGATCCAGCGCCTCCCTTGGCGTATCATCCGCAAGCTTGAAGGCTCCGTAGTGCATCGGAATCATCTGATCTGCGCCGCAATCTACAAACCCTTGCAATGCCTCCTCCGGTGTCACATGCTGCGAGGTCATGAACCATTCCGGTTCATACGCACCAATCGGCATAAAGGTCAGGTCAATGGCAAAGCGCTCGCCAATCTCCTTAAACCCACGAAAATATCCAGTGTCTCCCACAAAATACAACGTCGGTGTATGCTCTGAATCTGTATTCGAATGAGGATGAGGTTCCGTGACGGACGTGGCAGAGCCAATCACCTGCTGCTCATTTTGCAGAACGTATCCACCCCAATGCGAAGTGTTCGTATCAAACGGCGTGCGTCGTGTCCAATGCTGGGCTGGAACAAACGTAAATCGCACCCCTCCTACCGTAAAATGCTCCCACCATTGCAGCTCATGACAGTTACGAAAACCTTTGCGGATCATTTTCGCCTTTAACCCCGTGGGTACGAGCATCAGCGTATCTGCACGATATAATTTCCGCAACGATTCTAAATGTAAATGATCATAATGTGAATGAGACAGCAGAATGATGTCCAGTGGTGGTACATCCTGAATACGAATGCCGGGCGGAGCCAACCTTTTATCAAGAGCCATACGCTCTGCCCATACCGGATCGGTGACGATATTCAGCCCAAGATACTGGATGAAAAAGGTGGAATGTCCCACCCAGGTCGCTGTCGCCATCTCCCGATTGCTATGCAGGAACTCCAGCTCCGGGGGATGGTTTGGCACAACGAATGTATAATCCTTTATTTTGCTGCGTCGCTCCTGCCGCCATTGTCTGAATTGCTTGATTGTTTTATCGGTATTTACATGATCCATATTGTTAAAACGAACTTTGGGCATGATGCAGCTCCCTCCCTGATGAACCCGTTTTCCAAAAAACGCAGCGGTTCAATTTAACTATATATTGTCACTCGAGTGTGAACATAAAATGATGCAACATCCTGATATATGTAAAGTATAATTCAATCACGTCTGTAAAGGAAATTCTGCGATAATACAGCAAAAACAGACCTCCCGAATCAATCAGGAAGGCCTGTTCCACCTGTTGTTGTCAGTCTTGTGGATTTTTAAAGCGTGCCGAATAAATAAACAAAAACACAATCGCCACGACAATAATGATAGGTGACTCGTACATAATCGTAAAATGCTCGAAAGCAGCCACTCTAACTCACCCTTTCTTCCCTTCATGTCCGCGCACATATTTTGCATCGAACAGAAACAATCTTAATATCAGGATTAGCGAAGGGATCAGCACCAGCAGACCCGCAACAAACGCCGTAATCAATGCATACGCCATCGTAGAATTTGTAAAGCTGTCGTAGACATTAATGTAGGGATACAGAACATACGGGAGATGCGAGCGGCCGTAGCCATACCAGGCAAATGCAAATTGCAGCATCACCAATATGAATGAAACCCCTAGATGCCGCCGCTGCCATACCAGATAAACTGCTCCCGCAAAGCATATGAAGGATGCAACAAACATCCAGGCTATGTTCAGCATATTGGTAAAATGATCTGGATTTTGTTTGTTAATCTGAAAAAATGCGAGCAGACTCGCCAAAATCGTAGGAGCACTCCAGAGCAACGCGTACCCTCGTACGATTTCGAAAGCAACCTTGTCCCCTGCCCTTTTGGCATAAAAGGACAAAAACATCGCCGAGATATACAATACACTCACCAGCGCCAGAATAATAACCGCCCACGTGTAGGGGTTGCTTAATAGCTGGCCCCATTGCAGATGAACACCTGTGCTGTTTTCTACAATAATGCCGCCTTCCGAAATGGCAAGAACCGTGGATAGTGCCGCCGGAATCAGCAACCCTGTCGCACCGTATAACGCCATGTAGACGATATTATTTTTACCGGAATGCCCATACGTATTGTATGCATAATACACTCCTCGGATGGCAAGAAGCACAATCGCAATACTGCCGGGAACGAGTAACGCCGTACCATAGTAATATGCCGCATCCGGGAAGAACCCGTTTAATCCCACCACAAAAAAGATGAGAAATACGTTTGTTACCTCCCACACCGGGGACAGATACCGTTGAATGATATTGTGGATTTTGTTCTGGTGGCCTGTTAACACACTGTAAAAGCTGAAAAACCCTGCACCAAAATCAATGGATGCCACAAGCAAATATCCGAACAGGAACGTCCACAAAATGGCGATACCTACAATCTCATAGCTCACTTGCCTTCAGCCCCTTCCAGGCCCAGCTGCCTTATCTCTTCTACCGCATCCTTATTGCGGAATAGCTTGCTGAGTACCTTAATGGCCGAGAAACACAACACCAGATACAAAATAACAAACAGCATCAGCATCCACCCGACACTCGTAGAAGTGGTCGCTGCTTCGGAGACTTTCATATATCCGCGTAAAATCCACGGCTGTCTACCGACCTCCGCAAACATCCATCCGAGCTCAATAGCTACCATCGCCATCGGCCCCACCAGAATGAGCGCCAACAGCAGCCATCTGGGGTATGGTTTGCGACCTGGCAAACGCTTGCGGATCAGATATAGCAGCGGAATGACGAGAATCAGCACCCCTGTAGTGATTTTGAGGTCAAACATATAATGGATAGACAGTGGCGGACGCTGATCTACGGGATAATCATTTAAGCCCTTGACCTCCGTACTGGGCAGGTTCCCGGCCAACACACTAAGTGCATAAGGCACTTTCAGCGCATACTTGATTTCACCGTTCTTATCCATATATCCGCCATATACGAAGGGCGCGTGCGTCATCGTATCAAAATGCCATTCGGCGGCGGCCAGCTTCTCTGGCTGATATTTGGCCAGAAATTTACCGGATGCATCTCCAATCATCACGGTACTGATGGCAAACACAATGGTACAGGTAGCAGTCAGCTTCAGCGCCTTTTTGAAATAAGGGTGATTACGTCCCCTCAGCATGCTGTAAGCCGCCAGTCCCATCAGCACCCCAGCGCTCAATGTATACGAAGAAGCCAGTACATGAGAAACTTTAGTCGGGGTAGCCGGATTTAGCATGGCCTGGATGGGATGAATATCAGTCATGACTCCATTTTTGAGTGTAAAGCCTTGAGGTTGGTTCATGAACGAGTTCACAGTCGTAATAAAAACCGCTGATGCAGATGAGGCAATCGCTACCGGGATGAGCAGCATCAGGTGAAAATATTTGCTTTTAAACCGATCCCAGGTATACAAGTAGATGCCCAGGAATATAGCTTCGATGAAAAAAGCAAACGTCTCCAAAAACAGAGGTAGCGCAATCGCTTGTCCAGCCACCCGCATAAAGGTGGGCCAAAGCAAGCTGAGCTGTAGACCAATGGAGGTGCCTGTAACGACACCCACGGCAACGGTAATGACAAACCCTCGCGCCCACCGTCGGGCCAGCAGTGTATAATGCGGATCACCGGTTCGCAGCCCACGCCATTCTGCTAGTGCAATCATTAAGGGTACGCCAACGCCGATGGATGCAAATACGATATGAACAAACAGGGTAATTCCGGTCAGCATCCGGCTTAGCAATACAGGGTCCAATGAAGACAAATGGGTTTCACTCCTTCATTTCACATTTTAAACATCGCGGATCACTCTGGATTACCAACTAAGGAGTCAAGCGAGCTATGCTTTTAATTACGGCATATAGCATAATGGCCGCAATTACTATACATACAATAATGAGCGTTCTTTCCTGCTTGCGGAACATAGGAACGCCTCCTTCACTTATCTATTGGCGCATTTTGGTAACCTATTCACAGTTTGGTTCATTCTTCCGAGTTTTAACCCTGCTTATACATTGAATGTAGCCGTATTTCTTTTTAGATATTGTCTTATGCATTTCAATACGTTATATTGATATATAGTTAGATAACCTAATTATATGAAAAGAGTGAACTTATGCCACCAAAACAAAGTAAGCGGGACACCATCCAGCAACCCCTTCCCCGTCTGGGTCCAGAACCTTATCTGGAGTTAATGGATCAAACTGCCCTTGCAGGAACGGACCGACAACTTGCCCGCATTGGTCTCTTCTTGCTGTGGACGGGTGATAACGTGCTGGACGCGATCGATCTAGATCTATCTGCCTACGGCCTCACAGAGAGTAAGCTAGATCTGTTGTTGCTGTTGACACTGCACCAATCTCAGGTTCAGATGAGCCCATCTATGATTGCCGACCGTCTGGGAATCCGTCGTGCATCTGTTACATCAATCTTGGACTGGACAGAGCAACGAGGATGGATTATCAGAGAACATAATTCTACAGATCGACGCAAAATTCATGTACGCATTACAGAAGCGGGGACTCATCTTGTACAGCAGGTGCTCCCTGTATTTTGGTCTTCCTGTGCTTCTCTAGCGAGTATTTTGGAGCCAGAGGAGCAGGTCGTTTTTTCGCGGATTATAGAAAAAATCCATCATCATATGGAAGGCAGATTGGGGGTGGGCAGATAAATTTTTTTAAACATATAATTAGGTTATCTAATATAATTAATTACGCGTATCAACAAGCTGTTTATTTTATGATCAAGGAGTGTTCATTGATGAGTAAATTACGAACCAATCATACCGTTATACAGAAAGAAAATGTGGCTCTCCCTTATGCATGGATGACTGTAATCCTATGCTGGTCAGCGGTTGCCGTTATGTCCAGCCTGTATGTGACGATCCCTTTGGTCCCTCTTTTTGCTAAAGTGTTTGGAAAAACACTTGCTGAAGCAGCCCTGCCGGGCAGTATCTTTTCCTTAGGCTTTGCGGCAGGATGTCTTGTTTATGGTGGATTGTCTGACCGCTTTGGACGAAAGCAGGTTATCGTCACCGGACTGCTCGCATTAACGATTATTTCGTTATCCATCAGCTTAACCAGTCAATATTCTGTATTAGTTACACTGCGCTTGCTTCAGGGTTTAGCTGCGGCCACCTTTTCTCCCGTTGCTCTTGCATACGCTGTCGATATGTTCCCGACCGAAAAACGGGTAACGGCTATCGGCTTTATCAGCACCGGTTTTCTAGTAGCAGGTATCGCTGGTCAGGTATTTAGTATTGTCATTAGCGAACAAATGGGGTGGAATACGGTATTTCGGATGCTAGGCATTTTGTATGCAATTACCTTCCTAATCGTCCTTTTTTTCCTGCCTAAAACCCCCTCCCCTCAACGAGGTGTTCGCATTTGGGCAGCTTTCAGTCAGTTGGGGACCGTTCTGCGCTCGTATCCTTTATGGTTAAGCTATACGGTTGCTTTTGTTCTCCTGATGTCCTTTGTGAGCATGTATACGGTTTTGGGTAGCTATCTTGGCGGCCCTGAATTTGGCCTGAATAGCCGACAGGTGCTTTATGTCAGATCCGCTGGTATCATCGGCATGCTCCTTTCACCATTCGCCGGAAAGCTAGCCCAGAAATACGGTGTGCACCTTATATTACGTACAGCTCTTATTCTTTCCATTCTGAGTTTGGCGCTGATGGGAATGACACACTCTCTTATGACTATCGTGGTGTTGAGTGTATGCTTTGTCAGCGGCATTGCCCTGAGTGTTCCTTCACTCATAGCAATCGTCGGCCAGCTCGGCGGCGCAGCGAGGGCTATAGCTGTCTCACTATATACCTTCATCCTGTTTGCCGGTACAAGTCTAGCTCCTGTGCTTTCCATTCGCTTGATGGATAATGGCGGTAATCAGACGACTACATTTATGCTGCTGGCAGCTGTTCTGTTTCTAGGCTTTATCGCCTCCCTGCTCATTCGCAGCCACCAGAACGATCCGCTGAAGCGGAATGCATAGACAGCATCAAACTATAAACCAAACTTAAAAGCTACCTATAGCGCCACTGCGCAGTCGGATGGTGCTTCCCATCGCCACCGCTACGCTTGTACAGCACCATTCCGCCACTCCGTTTTCATGTTAATTTTTCGAGTTCGGCTTATATAGCATCCTGTTTTTATTAAAAAAACCTCCATATTCATCAGCCATGTTCACATGAATTAGTGTGAGATATGTCATTGTGTTTTCCTCGGAAACACGAACTTCTCTTTGGAGACATTCGCAGAATGAGTTACAATACAGATAAGCTATATATGGAGAACTTTTGAACAGGAGGCTGTACTGAGCTATGAAAATAACATCTATCGAGCCAACTCCCAGTCCGAACACCATGATGCTGCATCTGGATGAGCGACTGGAAGCGGGTATCCGCAGAACATATACACGGGACAATGAGCGTTCCGCTCCTCCATTTATCCGGCGCATGCTGGGCATTGAAGGGGTCAAAAGCGTGTTTCACACGACCGACTTTGTAGCCCTTGACCGCAAAGGGAATGCAGACTGGTCCACCATTTTGGGTCAAGTCCGGGATCGGCTAGGCGAGGAAGGCGCTGACGCCAATTGGGATTTGCCAGAGGAAACCTCTGGAGAAGCATTTGGCGAGGCACAGGTCTTTGTGCAATTTTTTCGCGGCATTCCTATGCAAATTCGAGTCAAGGCGGGGCAGCAGGAGGAACGAATTTCCTTGTCTGACCGCTTTGTGCAAGCCGTTACCCGTGTAGCGAGTGCAACGCTGATTAAGGAACGCAAGCTGAGTGATTACGGCGTCCGCTATGGTGAACTACCGGACATTGCACGCGAGGTCGAGCAGGAACTGGAAGCTGCCTTTCCGCAAGAGCGGCTGGAGCAGATTATCCAACAGGCGATTGCCCACGGCGCAAACAACAGCGAATTCGTGGAGGAACGCCGCGAGTGGAGCGATGCCGAGTTGGGGCAGGCCCTGCAGCACGAGGATTGGCGCACACGCTACGCTGCGCTGGATCGGCTGGAACCGACGCCCGAGCATTTGCCGCTTATCCGGCAAGCGCTGCATGACGACAAAATGCAGCTGCGGAGGCTGGGCGTCGTCTATCTGGGCGATATTCGCTCACCGGAGGCGATGGATCTGCTAGCCGAGGCACTGCGCGATCCTTCAGCGGCAGTACGCCGCACCGCAGGCGACACGTTGTCGGACATCGGCGACCCGGTCGCTACCAGCGCAATGATCGGAGCCCTGTCGGATAGCAGCAAGTTGGTGCGCTGGCGGGCGGCACGTTTTTTATACGAGGTTGGAACCGAGGATGCGCGTGATGCGCTGGAGAAGGCCGTCGATGATCCCGAATTCGAGGTTAGTCTACAGGCTAAAATGGCGCTGGAGCGCATCGAATCAGGCGAACAAGCCGCGGGAACAGTTTGGCAGCAGATGGCCAAGCGGAACTCTTAATTTAAGATTCTACGAGTGATTTTCAAAAAATTGTCGATTGTCAGAAGATGTACAGGTACGATATACTGTAGTTCGCTATACAATAAAATATCATGTCATACACCTCATCAACCCTGTTTTATGATGAGGTAGAGGTCGCGGATGTAATCAGTACACCGGAGGAGACGATAAGAGCCGTCTGAGATTCCAGTGGAAAGGTACACCCGCCGAAGTATGCGGAGCTGACTCTTTGTAAATACTCCGAATGCTGGGGCTGCTAACCGAAAGGAGCAGAACTGTCACACGCTGTCCTAACACAGACACGTGTGTTGAGCTATCTTGTTATAGAAGAAGGTATGGTGCGGAATGCATAGACAAGACCGCAGGCGTATTCCCTGCGGTTTTTTGATTTATATACTCCCCCTCCTTCTGGCTCTTGCCCTGACATGAAATACAATTTCATGAAGGAGTGTTTGAACGTGCAACACAAAGCAACACCTGACGCAACCTTGCGTAAAAGTCTCAAAGCCCGCCATATGACAATGATCGCCCTCGGCGGCTCTATCGGAACAGGTCTGTTCCTCGCCAGTGGAGGCGCGGTTGCCGAAGCTGGACCCGGTGGTGCCCTGCTGGCTTATGCAGCAGTTGGTCTCATGGTCTACTTCCTCATGACCAGCCTCGGTGAGTTGGCTACATTTATGCCTGAATCTGGCTCTTTTAACACCTATGCAGGTCGCTTCGTCGATCCGGCTTTTGGTTTCGCCATGGGATGGAACTTCTGGTACAACTGGGCGGTGACGATTGCTGCCGAATTGGCAGCAGCGACCGTGCTCATCAAATACTGGTTCCCGGAAAGCCACTCTGCCTGGTGGAGCCTGTTATTCCTAGCCGTAATCTTCGCGCTGAACGCGTTGACGGTCAAAGGCTACGGTGAGTCTGAATACTGGTTCGCCATGATTAAAATTGTGACCGTCGTCATCTTTTTGACTGTAGGTGTGCTGATGATCTTTGGCATTATGGGTGGCCCTGCGATCGGCTTTGCCAACTTCACGGTAGGAGACGCCCCGTTCCATGGCGGATTCTTTGCTGTACTGGGCGTATTCATGGCAGCGGGCTTTTCCTTTCAGGGAACGGAGCTGATTGGGGTAGCCGCTGGAGAGAGCGAAAATCCGCGTGAAAATGTGCCGCGCGCCATCCGTCAAATCTTTTGGCGCATCCTGTTCTTTTATATTCTGGCGATTCTCGTGATTGGATTGATCATTCCGTACACCAATCCGAATCTGCTGCGGGGAGATATCAGTGACATCGGGGTCAGCCCGTTCACGCTCGTATTTGAAAAAGCAGGGCTTGCGATTGCTGCTTCTGTTATGAACGCCGTTATTTTGACTTCCGTATTGTCGGCAGGTAACTCGGGTATGTACGCGGCAACTCGGGTACTGTACGCTTTGGCACGGGAAGGTAAAGCCCCGCGTTTCCTCGGACATATCAATAGACGCGGCATTCCTATGAACGCGCTTCTGATCACGACCGCTGTCGGTATGCTGGCCTTTCTCGCCTCCCTGTATGGAGACGGTGTAGTCTATAACTGGCTGCTGAATGCTTCTGGAATGTGCGGATTTATTACGTGGGTCGGGATTGCGGTCAGCCATTATCGTTTCCGTCGTGCCTTTACTGCACAGGGTCACAGTCTAAGTGAGCTGCCATACAAAGCCCGCTGGTTCCCGTTTGGGCCGTTGTTCGCCTTCGCTCTGTGTATCATTGTCATTATCGGGCAAGGGGCGGATGCCTTCACCGGACAGGAGATTGACTGGAAAACGATGATCGCTACGTATATGAGTGTGCCGCTGTTCCTTCTGCTGTGGCTCGGCTACAAATGGATCAAACGTACTAAAATCGTTCCGTTAAAAGAATGTGATTTGAGTCCAGATGCTTCTTCCGATAAATAATAGAAAACAGTAAAAAAAGCCCGTCTCCACATATCAGGGAAAACACGCTGGTAAACCTGGTCCAAGACCGTTTATCCGCATTTTCACCTGTATATGCCCGGAGACGGGCTTTTTCTGTTTATTTGAAGGAAGGTTCCAATGAAGCTGACAAAGACATGGATAAGGCACGACGACTAAAAATACCGTATATAACAGCAATCAGCGTCAGCACTGCAGAAAACAAGTACAAATTAACGATGCCCAGATGATCTGCAATCCAGCCCATTAACAGCAGCGATATACAAAAGGTCAAACTTGTCAGTGTGGCCTGGGCAGACAGCACCTTGGGCAAATCATGTACGGACACACTCATTTGCATCATCGTGCGGCGGGATACGACGGACATTTCCGCAGGTAGTCCCATCAACAACACGATAAGCAGTGTCAGCGGCGGTAATGTGTTCAGTGCATACCACGCTGTCAGCAGCCCGTAGCCTACCATCCCCGCCAGCATGGCGGGCAGCAGTCTACGCTGCAAATGCTTGACGCAGGCGAGGACAACGATGCCGCCGCCAATCGCTCCTGCAAAATACGCTGCATTGATGTATCCCCACCATGCCTCGCTCTTGTGCAAAACCTGCTGAGCGAAAGCAAGCGTGAACGCGCCTACCCAAACCGAACCCCCTAGAAGGTCAATCATATCCATAAAAATAAGAGCTTTCAGTCTGCGACTGGCTCCGATGAGGCTCCAGCCTTCACGGAGTATTTCCTTTTTACGTTTGGGAGGTAGTGCGGTGCTCTCTGATTCCGGGCCATACAGTGTATCTTCCAACCGTGCAGGAGGCAAGTCATGATGCCCTTGCCCGGACTCAGTTACAGCTTCGGAAACTGAGACATCTCCACCTCGCACCCGTGTTCCAGGTTGCAGCAAATAATGGGCTTTGCCCTCTAGTGGATCTCGAATCAGACTGGTGAAGATCATTGCTACCATATACAGCCCGCCGGCCACCAGTAGTGTTTTTTCTGAGCCTAGCATGGCTACGAGCACACCACTAAGCCCCCACCCCGCTAATTGCACCGTCTGATCGCTGACCGATACCAGACTGTTTGCCCGCATGAGTCCTTCCCCAGACGCAAGGCGGGGAATCAGCGCATTACGCGCAGGCGTGGTCCATCCGTCCAGAAAGGACATGGCTGCCACCAACGTAAACACCATCACCCATATCGGCTCCGTACCCGCTGACCACAAGTGGCCCAGCAGAACAGCAAAGAAAGCCAATTGCCCGAACTGAGAAACGAATAAAATAAAAGGAAGCTGGAATCGGACCAAAATGAGCGGTGCTAAAAAGCCGCTGATCATCTGTGCCCCCATTCGCAGCAACGGGACGAGTACCGAAGAGAAGATCGAGTCCGTTTCATGAAAAACCAGAGACACAAGTGCCATAATGTAAAGAATGTCGGCCGCATTGGACATAGTCTGCGTGCCAAGCAAGTAGGTAAAGGAACGCTTGTGCATATAAATAGAATACTCCTTTGTTAATGTAGCTTTTTACAGCAAGATGATTAGGTCCATTTCAGGGTTACACGAAGATTGCCGGTACTTCCTAGATCCGTAATCTGATAGGAAATGGATTTTAAACCGAGTTGATATAAGGATTGTAAATCCTCCTTGAGACTTCGCTCCGTTCCCTGATAGGCAAAGGTAAGTGTCGTCCCTCCCTTATTTACAATCTTACGCACCTGTTCCTTAATGTCGGCGGATGTTTTAACCAGACCCTTGCCGTCTTGCAGCGGATATTCGAGGGTATTGTACAGTTTTTGATACACAGCAGCCTTTGATCCTCCGGTAGCCACCAGAACTGATAAGGTTTCACGATACGATGTATTCGCCTGAGGATACGGCTTTACCCATGAGTGATCCCGTCGCATTTCGGTATCCGTCAACAGATAATATGAAGTGCTTACCTCGTTCGCGCGATCCGGGGTTGGATCATCCCATGTCGTATCCATGTGATACCATCGACCATCTAATAAAACAAGATTCCAGGCATGCAGCTGGCCCCCTGCTCTTCCTTCCACAATCCGGTTCGTAATGCCTGCACGTTCCAGCATTTTATAGGCCAGCAGTGAATAACCCTGACAGACTGTGCTTCCCGTTTTCAGGCCATCATAGGCTGTGTACTTTTGCTGTGATTCATCATACTTCAGGCGAACGACGATCCAATCATGAATGGCCTTTACCTTCTCATGATCCGTCATTCCCTTCGTAATAATATCCCCCAGCACTGCTTTAACTGTGCTATCCACATATGCTGTCTGTTCCTTCGTCTCCCGGTAGCTTAGACGAATCGTAACCTGAGCGGAGGTCGTTGTGCCTGTATAGCTGAATGCGTAGCTTTTGATCGTATAATTCACATACGGATCGCTCTCCATGGCCTGTTGGATGGCCGTCTGTAATTGTTGCTTGAGACCGTTCACTCGCCCTTGATATGTAAAGGTCAGCGTTTCACTCCGCGTAGCCATTGCCTGTAAAAGCTTGTTCTGAAGCTGCTGCGATGATACGGATGGAGCCGGCTTGGTCGATGCCGCATACACATTGCTACCCCACTCCACAGCCTGCGGCAGCAACACAGCCAGCGCTGCACCCGCAACCAGACATTTTACAAGCCTAACCCCGATTTTTCTGTTCATACAGAGCGTTCCTGCCCTTCTTAGCATAGTTGTAAACAGCTATATCTTACCATAAAAACAGTTGCCCCAAACGCTCTAGTTTTGTCGGTTGCAGACGAGTAAGGGAGTAGTTCAAGACAGGTTGTGACATTATACACGCCTATATAACAGATGGGACAACGAGCAGACTTGTCGTTCACAGAGAGTTTTATCACAGCAATCTAGGTTTCCTCATGATATGGTACTGGCATCGGAAGTAAATGATATTGATTCTCATTCTAGATCAGAAAGGCTGAGCACCATGCCAGAATGTATCTCACTCCTTCGTACACCATTAGGTCAAACTGTGCGTTTGCAATCTCTTGCCCCTCTTCATCCCTCATTGCGCCGTCGCTTAACAGATATGGGTATCAACGAAGGTTCCATCATACGATTAAAGAAAATCAGTTTATTGGGCGGTCCTATCGTCATTGAATGCAACGGCCAGCTGGTTGGCCTCCGTCAAAATCAAGTGAAGCAACTGGAGGTTGTTCCAACATGGACATGATCGCTCTATTCGGTAATCCCAACACAGGAAAAACCTCATTATTCAACAAGCTGACTCGTACGTATGCAGAAGTAGGAAACTGGTCCGGCGTCACAGTGGAAAAGAAAACAGGAATCCTGCGTGACAAGTCTGCCGTATTGGTGGATTTGCCGGGCGCCTACTCTTTACTCCCTCTTTCGCTGGATGAAGGTGTCGCAACTCGATATTTGCTGGAAGAACCTCCTACGGCCCTGATCAACATTGTGGATGCCTCCCAGCTCCAGCGTAATCTCTATCTAACCGTACAACTACTGGAGTATGGCCGTCCGCTTGTACTTGGCTTAAACATGACTGACGTAGCCGATGCCACGGGTCTTCGTGTAAACAAGGAATTGTTAGCCGATCAGTTGAACGTTCCCATCATTCCTATGGTGGCGCGTACAGGCAGTGGAAGTAAGCAAATGCTCGCTTCTCTTCGGGAGGTAAGACGTACATCCAATGCTTTTCAATTGGACTACGGCCCTGCCGTTGAAGCTGCTATTACCGATATTTGCGACTTGCTGCCAAATGCACCTGTGCCGCAACTGCGGTGGGCCGCACTGCAATGTCTGGAAGGCAATCCTGTCGTCATGGAATGGATGACGAATGAGGTACAGCGTGAACAAGTAACTGTGCGCATCCACCGTTGCGAGGAAGAACTTCTCGGTGAAGGCCATGCCATCACCCCTGCTCAGCATATTCGTTCTGTACGAACAGCATGGATTGCTGATCTGTGCACCAAGGCACTCGACACCTCCAAACTCAGACCGCACAGCCTGACGGATAGGCTGGATGCACTATTAACTCACCGGTATCTGGGGATTCCGATCTTTTTGCTGCTGATGTACGCTACCTTCAAGTTCACCTTCGATTGGGCGGGTACGATCCTTTCAGATATGCTGGATGGATTTTTTTCAGGGACACTCAGCACTTGGATTTCTGAGTTACTCGTTCACTTGAACGCGTCCGCTTTTACGCAAAGCCTAGTCGTGGACGGCATCGTGGCTGGAGTCGGGGGTGTGCTTGTTTTTCTGCCTCAAATTGCTATTTTATTTCTGATAATTTCAGTGATCGAAGACTCCGGGTATATGGCACGGGTCACGATACTAATGGATCGCCTGATGCAATCCGTTGGCTTGAACGGGAAAAGCTTCATTCCCTTCATCATCGGATTTGGCTGCAATGTCCCTGCGATTATGGCAGCACGCACCATTGAACAGCCCAGAGAACGTCTCATTACAACATTGTTGGTGCCCTTTATGTCATGTTCGGCCCGCCTGCCGGTATATGCGTTGTTTGCGGGTGTGTTTTTCCCAACACATGCGGCAAGCATCATCATGCTGATGTATGTGTTAGGAATCATCGTTTCACTTATACTTGCCAAAATTTTTTCCAAAGTATCCATTTTGTCGGGTGAGCCCTCCCTCTTCATCGTGGAACTTCCTCCCTATCGAGTGCCGCAGGCTCTTACACTATTCCGCAGCACATGGGAGAAGGTCAAAGGCTTCGTCCGTAAAGCTGGAACCATTATCCTTGCAGGTTCCGTTGGCATCTGGCTCTTGTCCAATTTCGGTCCGCAGGGCTTCGGGGCAGACATGGATGACAGCCTGCTTGCCACCGTTGGAGGTTGGTTCGCTCCATTACTGGCCCCTCTCGGTTTTGGCACCTGGCAAGCAGGTGCTTCTCTGCTCACGGGCTTTATGGCCAAGGAAGTTGTCGTATCAACGATGAATATTATTTACCACGTTCCTGATATGCAGGGACTTGAACTACAAGTCAGACAGGCCTTTACACCGCTTGCCTCTTTTAGCTTTATGGTGTTCATTCTGTTGTATGTTCCGTGTCTGGCTACGGTAGCGGTCATTCGTAAAGAAACCCTTTCGTGGCGTTGGACCGCATTTTCTGTGATCTATCCTTTGACCGTCGCATATATCATCGCCGTCTTGATCTATCAATGTGGCAGATTATTAGGTTGGGGTTAAGTCAGGCCCTACAGTAAATAAAAGGAAGTGGATTCCATGATCAATATCATCATTTTATTGGCGATCCTCGGTTATAGTGCGTGGGTGCTGGTACGATTTTTGCGAAAAAGCCGTCAAGGCGCCTGTGCGGGGTGTTCGTCGAGCAAGTCATGTCCTGGCTGTGCCGGGAGTTCTATGAATGAAGATCATGCGAAAATCGAGAAAAGTATTTAATTCAAACTCATCATCACATGAAAAAAAAGCGGCTCCGGGGGTTTCTTACACCCGAAGCCGCTTTTCATTTACGCTCAAAACTCACCGTATTCACCGATATACTGCCAAATGCTCACTTAGCTCTCGCGTATGCAGGTAAACTTCACGGTACAGTTCGTATAGGCCTTCATACCGTGCCACATGTTCCGGGTTTGGCGAATATCTCGCTGCTTCACGCAAAAAAGCTTCAGCACACGCTTGCAGAGATTCAAACCAGCCACTACCATAAGCAGCCAGCATGGCCGCCCCCAAGGCAGGTCCCTGCTCGCTTTCCAGCTTGATGATATCCGCGTTAAAAATATCTGCCTGCATTTGCAGCCATGCCTCATTACGTGCACCGCCACCGATGGAAATGACTTCGTTCACCGTTTTGCCCGTTCCTCTGAGAATATCAATGGATTCCTTGAGCGAAAACGTAATTCCCTCCAGTACCGCCCGTGTAAAATGCGCAAGCTTATGCCCCGCATCCATCCCGATAAAGCTGCCTCGAATGGTTGCATCTGGATGAGGTGTACGTTCGCCGACGATATAAGGCGTGAACAGCAGCCCTTGGCTGCCCGGCTCAATAGAGTTCACATCTGCCAACAGTGCATCAAAAGAATGCTCTGGTGCAAAGGTATCCTTAAACCAAGTCAAGCTGTATCCGGCCGCGAGCGTAACCCCCATAATATAATAAGCATCCTGCTCACTATGATTAAAAAAATGCGCCCGCCCCTGCACATCAATATCCTTGCGTTCCTCATAAGAAAGTACAACCCCTGAGGTGCCGATACTGCACAGGGTGCGGCCTTCGCTCAAAATGCCGGCGCCAATCGCGCCACATGCGTTGTCCGCACCACCTGCAAAGACCTTCGTTTCAGGCGAAAGCCCGCTCTGCTCCGCAATCTCCGGCAGTAGCGTACCCGTCTGATCAAAGGATTCCACTAGCGGCGGGAACAGCGACAACGGTAGGTCAAACGCGGCAGCGATCTCTTCGCTCCACTGCTTGTTCGCAATATCCAGCAGCAGCGTGCCCGCCGCATCCGAATACTCCGTCGCCAGCTCTCCTGTCAGACAGTAGCGCACATAATCCTTGGGCAGCATAAAATGTGCCGCACGGGCCAGCACGTCTGGCTCATGCTCCTGCACCCACAGCAGCTTGGGCAGCGTGAAGCCTTCCAGCGCGCGATTACGTGCGATGTTCAGCAGCTCCGATCCGAGCTTTTCTTCAATTCGACGGCATTGTGCTGTTGTACGCGTGTCATTCCACAGAATAGCCGGACGAAGCACTTGGCCTTCCTTGTCAGTCAGCACAAGCCCGTGCATCTGCCCCGAAAAGCTAATACCGTCCACGGCATCTGTGCCGCCGATTCCGGCCTTCTCCACAAGCTGTTTCAGTGATGCTAACGTGCCACTGACCCAGTCCTCAGGGTGCTGTTCGCTATACCCCGCCTTCGGCTGATGGAGCGGATAAGACTGGGAGGTTTCATAAGACACCTGCCCCTTGCGGTTAACCAGCACCGTTTTGACCGCGCTGGTACCCAAATCTACGCCGATGACATAGCGTTCCTGCTCCTGATTTAGCTTCTCCTGCATTGGAGTTCCTCCTTCCCTGTTATCGTACTGCCCTTATAAGTTCTGGCATTAGTCAGCTAAAATGTATTGATTTAATGTTGCTTTCAGATATTCCTGACGACCGGATACGTTTTTGCGTGGTGTTTCGTTCGCCAAAGCATATTCAGCAAGAGAAGCAAGCGTTGCTTTTCCGGATACGATGTCTGCTCCAATACCTTCTTTAAAGCTGCTGTAGCGCTTCTCAATAAAGTTTTCAAACACACGATCTTCGATCAGTTTGGCGGCTACCTTCAGTCCCTTCGCATACGTATCCATACCTGCGATGTGCGCAAGGAACAAGTCTTCTGGCTCAAATGATGCTCTGCGCACCTTGGCATCAAAGTTGATACCGCCACGGCCCAAGCCTTCATTTTGCAGCACTTCATACATGGTCAGTGTGGCATCATACAGATCAACCGGGAATTCGTCCGTATCCCAGCCCAGCAGCAAATCTCCCTGATTTGCATCCAGTGATCCCAGCATGCCGTTAATCCGTGCTACACGTACTTCATGATCAAAAGTATGCCCCGCCAAAGTTGCATGATTAGCTTCCAGATTAAGCTTGAAATGCTGATCCAGATCATATTTTTGCAGGAAGGCAATCGTCGTCGCCGCATCAAAATCATACTGATGCTTCGTTGGCTCCTTCGGTTTTGGCTCAATCAGGAACTGAGCGTCAAAGCCGATTTCACGCGCATAGTCTACGGCCATATGGAACATACGTCCCAAATTGTCCTGCTCCAGCTTCAAATCCGTGTTCAGCAGTGTTTCGTAGCCTTCACGGCCTCCCCAGAAAACATAGTTATCCGCGCCCAGACGTTTGCCCACTTCCAACCCTTTTTTAATCTGAGCAGCTGCGTGTGCGTATACATCTGCATTGCAAGTCGACGCAGCTCCATGCAAATAACGTGGATGGCTAAACATGTTCGCCGTATTCCACAGCAGTTTTTTCCCCGTAGCTTTCATATGTTCCTCAATCAGATCCACGATGGTATCCAGATTGCTGTAAAATTCCTTCAATGACGCGCCTTCTGGTGCAATATCCACATCGTGGAAAGCAAAATAAGGTAAATTCAGCTTATCCAGCAGCTCAAAGGCAGCTTCTACACGTGCCTTCGCCAAATCCAGCCCGGTAAACTTGGACCATGGACGTTCCGCTGTTTCTACACCAAAAGGATCAGAGCCGCCTGCAACCAGTGTATGCCAATAGGCCATGCTAAAACGCAAATGCTCCTCCATCGTTTTTCCCGCTACAATTTCCTGTGGATTATAAAATTTGAACGCAAAAGGATTGTCGGATTGCTTGCCCTCAAAGTTAATTTTAGATACCTGTTCGAAATAAGCCATTATAAGTTCCTCCTTTATAGTAAACGTTTACAAAAACGATTCTAGCACAGCTAAATGACTTTGTCTATTGCTTAAACTAAGTTTGTTTTTATGATATAATATCAGGAATTACACCAACAGGAAGTGAATTAACATGAATGTCACTGGCGATCAGGCGCTTGTCAAAAAGCTGAATAAATCCATTGTGCTGGAGCGTATTCGCCTTCATGCTCCGCTATCCCGCGCACAGTTATCCAGTCAAACTGGATTAAACAAGGCCACCGTTTCCAATCTGGTGGCAGAGCTCATCACCGATGGACTTGTGTATGAGACGGGATTAGGGGAATCCAGCGGCGGGCGTAAGCCTTTGATGCTACTGTTCAACAGCCGTGCAGGCTTTGTACTCGGTATTGAGGTGAGTGTACAGTACATCAAGGGCGCTCTAACCGATCTGGCAGGTACCATTGAAACAGAGCTTACCTTTTCCCTAACCCAGCATGATCCTGCCTTTATCATGGAACAGATTCGAAAGCTCGTTCAGGAGCTCATGCAGGTCACTCCTCCCTCCCCTCATGGTATCGTCGGCATTGGGCTGGGGGTACCGGGTATGGTGGATGAAACCGGAACCGTTTTGTTCGCACCCAATCTGGGCTGGGAAGAGGTTCCGCTGCGGCAGCAGCTTGAGGCTGAGCTAGGTTTGCCCGTCGTAGTGGATAACGAAGCCAACGTCGGCGCGCAGGGCGAATTGTACTATGGTATGGACGGTGATCACCGACAGCTGGTGCGGGATCTGGTCTACATCAGTGCAGGGTCCGGGATCGGGGCCGGGATTATCATTGACGGCAAACCGTATCAAGGAGCTTGGGGGTACGCCGGAGAGACGGGTCATATGACCATTGATTGGAACGGACGGCTCTGCTCCTGCGGTAGTCGCGGCTGCTGGGAGCTGTATGCTTCGGAGAAGGCGTATGTAGCATCCACATTGAAACTGCCTGCACATAATACAGCGGAATTACTGCCGTTTGCTCAGCAAGGTGAAGCGAGTACATTAAGCGTCCTTAGTGATATTGGGCGATATTTGGGTGTGGGTATTACCAACATTGTGAACAGCCTCAACCCCGGAATGCTTATCATCGGCGGTCCACTGGCGGAAGCCAGACCTTGGTTGGAGCAAAGTATGCGTGAAGTGATTGACGAACGTGCTCTGCCCTATCACCGTCGGCAACTACAGATCCGTTTCTCCACGCTTGGCAGCCGTTCGACGATGCTAGGTGCCGCCTATGCAGCAACAGCTCCTTTTCTCGGGCGTGTGCGCGTATCTTTATAAGAAAAAAAGCGTACGGGAACACTTAGGTTCCTGTACGCCCACTTTTCTCGGGATTTTGCAAAATCCTCTTCTTACAACCCGTTATTGGAGATAACATCCTTATACCAGTAGAAACTCTTTTTTCGTTTTCTTTCAAGTGTCCCATTACCGTCATTGTCTTTGTCCACATATATAAATCCGTATCTTTTTTCCATTTCAGATGAGGAATAACTGACCAAGTCGATCGCTCCCCAGCTGGTGTAGCCCATGAGTTCAACCCCGTCTAGAATCGCTTCATGCATTTGTTCAAAATGTGCACGGAAGTAATCAATACGGTAATCATCCTGAATACTACCATCTTCCTCCACCTTGTCGTATGCCCCCAAACCATTTTCTACAATGAACAATGGTACTTCATAGCGGCTGTACAGCTCATTCAGAGAGAGTCTCAAGCCGACTGGGTCAACCTGCCAGCCCCAATCACTCGTTTCCAGATAAGGATTTTTAACGCCGCCAATCGTATTCCCACTGACTTTTTCCATGCCTTCACTATCCGCACTAGCAACCAACGACATATAGTAACTAAAGGAAATGAAATCCACCGGATGCGTCTTCAAAATTTCATCGTCACCCTCGAGCTTTTCAATCACGATTTCCTTTTCACGGAAGAAGCGTTTCATATAATGGGGATACGCTCCGCGAACCTGTACATCCGTGAAAAAATAGTTGAACTGATTATCTTTAAATGCTGCCAGAATATCCTGCGGATTACAGGTGTGCGGATACGTCGTTAGCCGGGTTAACATACAGCCGATTTTAGAATCCGGAATGATTTCGTGGCAGTATTTTACGGCCAGAGCACTAGCTATAAATTGATGATGCAGACCCTGATAAACCGCTAGCTCTACATTTTCAAAGCGCTCCGGTAAAATACCACCGCTCGTAAACGGATGGCGCACGATACTATCTATTTCATTAAAAGTGATCCAGTGCTTTACTTTATTTTGGTATCTTTTAAATACAGTCTTACAAAAATGGATAAAGAAATCTACAACTTTCCGTTGGGTCCAGCCCCCGTAATGGTTTACAAGATACATCGGCATTTCGTAATGGGACAGGGTGACAAGTGGCTCTATCCCGTTTTTATGCATTTCATCAAACAGCCGATCATAAAATTGCAGTCCAGCCTCGTTGGGCTTGTCCTCATCTCCGTTGGGGAAAATACGCGTCCAAGCAATAGAAACTCGCAACGTTTTAAATCCCATTTCACCAAACAATGCTAAATCTTCGGGATAGCGGTGATAAAAATCAATTCCCTGACGTTTGGGATAATCATGATCTGACGTGTCCTGCATCGCCTTTTTGATATGCTCCTCAGTCATTGAATTGTGTTTTTTATAGTCAGCTTTGCTCACATTTTTTTTGTAAATAGCCATATCTGCTGTAGATATCCCTTTACCATCGACATTCCAGGCGCCCTCTACCTGATTTGCGGCTATCGCTCCTCCCCATAAAAAGCCTTTCGGAAATGTTCTTTTTATTTCTGTCATCTCTAGCTCCTCCTCTTAATTTCTGCTTATGACTCGTTTTAAGTGAATGATCAGATACATGAGTTCTTCATCCGGGATCAAAAGTTCGAATTTGGCTTCAATATATTGTTGAATCGATAACGCACACTTCTCTTCTTCAGGGTACTTGTTCACAATTTGGCTCATTAATTCTGGATCTTGAGAATCCAACATTTTATGTTCGAGTAATCTCTGAACAAAAAATTGAAGGTGCGTTAGAAAACGCGAATAGTTGATGCTGTGGGTATCCAGTTCGATTTGGTAATGCAGTTTAATGATGTTCAAAATGTCTTTGACCGTATTGGTCATCAATAAAACCTGGTTCATATTGTTATCGGTTTGTTGAGCATTGACCAAATGAAAGGCGATATTCGCCGCTTCCTCTTCAGGCAGTTCTAGACCGATACGCTTTTCAATCAAGGTGAGCGCATACAAGCCAATACCGAACTCTTCCGGATAAAACTTTTTGACCTCCCATAGCATCCGATTCTGAATCTTCATATTTTCTTTAAATCGTTTGGTTGCCATGTACAGATGGTCTGTCAGGGATACATATAAATGCTCATTCAAGTGACTGGATAGTGTATTTTTGGCATAAGATATGATTTCGTCTGCCAGAATTAAATACTCTTTGGGTGTTTCCTTCATTAGCGCTGTCAGATCGGAAGACATGCTTTCATTTTCAAGAACATATATCTTTTCAATCTCGTTCTCATCGACGAAATCACCAGGTTTGCTTTTAAAGCCGATCCCTTTCCCCATCACGATAATTTCTTTGTGATCCTCTCGTTTGGCAAGAACAATACTCGTATTGAGAACTTTAATTACTTTCATATCCAACGACATCTCACTTTCCAGGCTTGATTCCCCCAACAAACACACTGTTAAAATACAGTAATTAGAGGCTTCTCCGGCCCTGTCTTTTCTGAACTTTCATGACCCATGATTTCCAGATAGTCCGCCGTGTTGGTCACAATAATCGGAGTTATCGTATCATACCCCGCCCTTTGTATAGCTTCAAGTTCAAATTCAATTAGAAGTTGTCCATGCTTAATTTCGTCCCCTTCCTGTACATGCACAGTAAAATGCTGGCCTTTCAGCTTAACGGTATCCAAACCGATGTGAATGAGCAGTTCTACGCCTTCAACTGATTTTAAGGCTATGGAATGCTTGGTGCGGAATACATTTGCTACGATGCCGTCAAAAGGTGCGACCACTTTTCCGCTACTTGGTTGAATAGCCATCCCTTTACCCATTGCTTCCTGAGAGAATGCTTCATCTTTGACCTGCTGTAAGGGAATTACGGTGCCCTCCATAGGTGCGAAAATAACGGTTTTAGATTTGAAGCTTTTACTTATACTTTGTGCTTTAGCAGGCTCGGGACGAGCTTCTTTTTTAGCCGGTTCGGTAACCGTATCTTGAAAGCCGATCATATAAACTGCAATAAACGTCACAATGATCGAAATGGCCATCGTAATAAGCGCATATACCAGGTTAGAGTGATCTTCACTGATAAACATCGGCAGTGATGCAAAACCTGGACCCACAGCTGCATAAGCTTTTAAATTCATAAGACCTGCAAACAATCCGGCAACCCCGGCTCCAATCATACAGGCGAACAGTGTTTTTTTCAGGCGTAAATGTACGCCATACAAAGCGGGTTCCGTAATGCCGAATACCCCTGAAATACCTGCGGACAAAGCAATTTGTTTGAACTTGGGATCTTTCGTTTTCAGCGAGACGGCAAATGCACCCGCGCCTTGGGCCATATTGGAAGCCAACATGGCAACCAGTACCAATGTTTCATATCCTGGTGAAGCCAGCGCAGCAAAAATAATAGGATAGAATACTTTGTGCATGCCGAACATGACGATTAGCGGCATCACGATAGACATCAATACGACTGTAAGCCAGCCGATTCGTTCCTGAATCCAGAATACACCGTTGGACATACCTAAGCCCAAATACGTACCTAGAGGTCCTAAGGCAATGAGAGAAACAGGTGCGACAATCAGAATGACGATTAATGGTTTTAGAAATATTTTCACAGGTCCGGGAGAGATTTTATCAGCAAATTTCTCAATGTATGACATAAGCCATATGGTCAAAATAATAGGAATAACGGAGGTAGCGTATTGTACCGATGCTACGGGCAGGCCCGCAAATGTGACAGCTTTCTCACCTCCTAGCAAACTGATTAAGTTCGGATGAAGTAGCACACCCCCTAGGAGTACGGATACGAATGGATTAGTCTTGAATTTCTGCGCGCTGGAGAAAGCCAGCAGCATAGGCAGAAAATAAAATGCCGCATCCGAGATTACACTTAGGATCATATACGTTTGGCTTTCCTTGCTCATGATTCCGGTTACTGTGCATAGCAAGAGCAGTGCTTTTAACATCCCTGATGCAGCAATGGCCGGAATAATGGGCTGGAAAATACCTGCAATCATGCTCGCAAAACTATTGAACAATCCCTTAAAGCTTCGATCCATCTTCACTTTTTCGGCTTCATCGGAAGACGATTGATTCGGGTCCAGCAATTTGACTAGCTCATTGTAGACATAGCCTACATCATTTCCTATAATGACCTGATATTGTCCACCGCTATTCACGGCTCCCATAACTCCGTCCAAAGCTTTAATTTCATCTGTTTGTGCCAATTCCGGCTTACGAAGCGTCATCCGTAATCGAGTAGAGCAATGAATGACACTGTTAATATTATCGTTCCCGCCCACTTTGTTAAAAATGGCTTGTGCGATATCTTTGTAATTCATGAGTTACACCTACCTTCTTAAAATAAGGAACAAAAAAAGACCTAAAAAGGGTAGGGAAAAATATCCTACCCAATCTAGGTCTTGCCTGCCGAACAGTAACACGCCTTTATTGGATATTGTGCTATTTAGTTAATTAGAAGTCATAATTGATGGTGCATTGATGAATTGTTACATAGAAGCAACCCGGGTTTTAAGCGCTTACAATTAAAATATAGCACCTATTATCTACAGATGCAATACTTTTCGACAAAATTCTCTCTTTGTAAAAAGAAGTAAAAAGACCTCCATCGCAGCTGTAACTGCAATGGGGGCCTTATTTAAACCATATTACGATCATAGGACCGTCATCTGCTGTTAGGTTGGATTAAGCGTTCAACACTTTTTCAAACTTGGTTTTGTTCATACCGGAAATACGTTCTTCCCCGATCAAAGTCAATGGAACGGCACGAATGCCCATATCCCAAACCTCTTGAGCAAAAGCTTCATTGGTTTCAATGTTGCGTTCTTCGTACTCCACGCCTTTTTCACTCAAATAGCTTTTTACTTGACGGCAATGCGGGCAGTTTGTAGATGTGTATACAATTGCTTTTTCCATGAATATCACCTCATCATTTATTTTGTTACATCATATTTATTCAACCTTGCGAAGATCATTACAGGGCCAGTGCGCTGTGCTCCAAGCTTTCGATGTATTTCTCGCTGTCCATAGCAGCCATGCAGCCACTACCTGCTGCGGTAATTGCTTGTCTGTAGCGTGTATCCTGTACGTCGCCACAAGCGAATACGCCTGGCACGTTTGTTTCGGAAGTCCCCGGATTTACGACGATATAACCGTTCGCATCCGTTGTAATTTGCCCCTCGAGGAAGCCTGTATTCGGATGGTGACCAATCGCCACGAATACGCCGCTAACTGTAATGATCTCCTCTTCGCCTGTTGCATTATTCAGCACTTTCAAGCCAGTGACTCCGTTCTCGTCAGCGATCACTTCTACAGGAGTACGATTAAGCGCCCATTCAATTTTGTTGTTCGCACGAGCACGATCCTGCATAATTTTGGAGGCGCGCATTTCTTCACGACGATGCACCAACGTTACTTTGGAGGCAAAACGAGTCAGGAAATTGGCTTCCTCCAGTGCAGAGTCTCCACCGCCGATGACAACAATTTCTTTGCCACGGAAAAAGAAGCCGTCGCATGTTGCGCAAGTGCTTACGCCACGTCCGATATTATCCTGTTCACCGGGAATACCCAGATATTTGGCAGTCGCCCCTGTGGAAATAATCAGTGTATCGGTAACCAGTTCACCCAAACCTTCTACATCCAATGTAAATGGACGAGCAGTTGTGTCTACCTTGTTTACCCAACCTGTGCGGAATTCAGCGCCAAAACGCTCTGCTTGCTTACGCATATTATCCATCAAATCGGGCCCCATGATTCCTTCAGGAAAACCTGGGAAATTTTCGACTTCCGTAGTCGTGGTTAATTGTCCGCCTGGCTGTGGTCCTTCGATCACCAGTGGGCTCATGTTAGCGCGTGCCAGATAAATTGCAGCGGTCAAACCGGCAGGGCCGGTACCTATAATAATGGACTTGTACATATCTTGGTTCCTCCTAAAATATCATAAGTATTATATAACGAGTTTTCGACACCGGGCGCTGGGCAGCTGCATATACTCTAAAAGTAATTCCACCAGAAGCTTATCCCAAAATGTGGACACCCGGATATTGCAAAAACGAATCACTTGTTTTGTAGGTTCTTATGACTTAGACTGATTCTAAATCCTAATTTCATTATGCGGAAATAGCTGTAAACAGTCAAATGAAGTTTTCATGAAGCGAAGCTTAAAGATAAATTAGGTATGGAGGGATTATCCCGATTATGAATGACGTTTTTGTAGGTAGCTTTATTTCTGCCCTGTCCACTGGACTCGGCGCCGTGCCCATACTATTTATGCGTAATATCACGCATCGGCTTCGCGATGTTTTGTTGGCTTATGCCGCAGGAATTATGACCTCTGCATCCGTGTATAACCTCATTCCCGAAGCGATCGAGCATTCCAATTGGTTCGTGTTGACTGCGGGAATCCTGCTCGGCTGTCTCGTATTACTGGTGATGGAAATGTACATTCCCCATGCGGATTTGGAGGACCCGGACTCCAAGACCTTTCATCTGGAGTCCAAATCTTTTCTCATTATCGCAGCTATTACATTGCACAATTTGCCAGAAGGGCTTTCCGTTGGAGTCAGCTATGCAAGTGAGACTCACAATCTCGGCAATCTGATCGCCTTCTCTATCGGCCTGCAAAATGCCCCGGAAGGCTTTATCGTAGCATTATTCCTTGTGAATCAAAACATTGGCCGTTTCAAGGCATTGGGCATTGCTACCCTCACCGGAGCCGTGGAAATCATAACGAGTCTGATCGGGTTTTATTTGAGTAGCTGGGTGAACGGACTGGTACCTTACGGGCTTGCTTTTGCCGCCGGAGCCATGATGTTTATCGTCTACAAGGAACTGATTCCCGAGAGTCACGGGGATGGCAACCAGCGGATCGCCACATTCTCTTTTATTCTCGGCTTAATTACGATGATTGGGCTAACCGAATGGCTATAGCCGAGCAACACAAAAAAGCTGCCTTCTGCCTGTAATCCAGACAGATAAGCAGCCTTTTTGGCATGTTCACATGAAGGTACCTCATTTTTTTTGGTTCATGGAGCGCAGTGCTTCACGGTACTGCTCATCCTCACTTTTGTGAGTCTCCTTCTCTCTATCAGATATTTGGGAACGTTCATCCTTTTCTTCGTCTTTTCCAGCAAAACCACGTAAAGCCGCACGATAATCCTGATCCCCGTAAGCACCTTTGATGTTCTCGCGATCCTTTTCCACCTTCTTATCCGTCTGGATATCCGGCATATTGCGATGCTCCTCGGCATGGTGTTCTTCGACGTCGAGATTTTTATGCTGCATCTCTCGCGTATGATCTGTCAATTCACGCACCTCGGGTTCCACCTGCACAGGATAAGGACGTTTGCTTCTTTGCCGTGTATCCTCTTCGGTGGGGTGAGTCTTGGGAGAGGACTTGCGCGTCATCTTCGTATTAAATACCAGCAAAAAAATAAAGGCAACCGCAGCTACTACGATAAAAGCAATGGTCATCGGCGGCCTCCTATTCTCTTTCAGCGCTACGGTACCGTCTCGCTATCTCAGCGACCCGTTTGCCCAAAGAGCGACCTAGTGCAAGATCATCACCCGTTGGAAGATTAGGCGGTCCATTGGGGTCTGTCTCCACCGGACATGTTATCCCTACGCCGTAATAGGAGCCGTATAACGCATTTTCCGTAATATTAGCTGGCAGTCCTACAACAATCATGCCTTGATGAAGCATCGGAGTAATCAAATTCAGAAGTGTGGATTCTAATCCACCATGAACAGTAGCGGTTGTGCAAAACACAGCGCCGATTTTATCCACCAGCTTGCCCTGTGCCCACAGATACCCCAGCTTATCAATCCAGCTTTTCAGACCGCTACTAATGGTACCAAAATGGCCCGGGCAACCCCATATGATTGCGTCCACATTCACTAGCTCGTTCACATCGGCCTCGTTCACATGCTTTAGCAACACTTCCGTGTGCTCAAGGCGCGCGCCTTCTGCGATGGAGCGAGCGAGACGTTCAGTATGCTCATTTTCACTGTCATATACAATCATGATTCTGGTCGTCATTATGCGCATCATCCTTTGTCAGCAAAATCATCCTTTTCGCATGCGCTCTTAACCTTGCCCAAAATCCATCTGAATATTATGAATCGTTTGACGCATACTTTGAAAATCCAAGAACTAGGGAGGCATGTTACACATGAATTCACGCGCCATATTAGTCAACCTGCTAGTTATTATCATTATTCTGGCAGGAGGTGGAGCCGCCGCCTATTACTATAATCAATCCGCCAACTACATAAAAACCGATAATGCCCAAGTGAGCGGACAAGCGGTTACCGTTGCCTCTCCAAGCGCGGGCAAGCTCACAGGCTGGAATGCTGAAGTTGGTAAAACCTACACCGCTGGAAGCACGCTTGGGAATGTAGAAGGAGGCGGAAGTCGAATTAGCGTTACGATTCCAACCGATGGTACCATCGTGCAGCAATCTGCGGTCAATAACTCGATTGTTGGGGCAGGCACGCCTTTAGCGAAGGCTTTTGATCTAAACAATTTATGGATTACCGCCAATATAGACGAAACGGCTGTACAGGATCTTCAAGTAGGACAGACCGTAGATGTATATATTGATGCTTACCCGGATACGTCCCTGAGCGGTAAACTCGAAAAGATCGGCCTGGCGACCGCATCGACTTTTTCACTACTGCCCACTTCCAATACCACTGCCAACTATACCAAGGTAACACAGGTCGTGCCTGTCAACATTTCCATTCAAGGTTACAAGGGGCTGGGTATTATCCCGGGAATGAGTGCGACCATCAGAGTTCACAAGTAGGAGGCTGTCATGGATCAAAAAATGTCCGTCGGACGTATTCTGTCCGTGCTGCTGCTAGGCGCCTTCATTTCTATTTTAAATCAAACGCTGCTTAACGTGGCCATTCCACACTTGATGAATGATTTCAATGTATCTGCAACGACCGTTCAATGGCTATCCACCGGATATATGCTAACCAACGGGATTTTGATTCCAATCACCGCTTTTCTGATTGAGTCATTCGGAACACGTGCGCTGTTCATATCCGCGATGGGGTTATTTACTGCCGGGTCTGTCGTCTGTGCTGCCAGTACCGGCTTTGCGCCTATGCTGGTTGGACGCGTTATCCAGGCCAGCGGAGCGGGCATCATCATGCCTGTGGTCATGAACGTGTTCCTGACTGTGTTTCCTCCGGAAAAACGGGGCGCTGCCATGGGTACCATGGGGATCGCCATGATGTTTGCCCCGGCGATTGGACCGACTTTATCTGGCTGGATTGTGGAGCATTACAGCTGGCGGCTGCTATTTTTACTCGTTATTCCGCTAGCGATCATTGATATTCTGTTCGCCATACGCTGGCTCAAAAATGTATCCAAGCTAACAAAACCGAACTTTGACCTGTTGGGAACCATCTTTTCCACCCTTGGTTTTGGCTTTCTGCTGTATGGCTTTAGTTCAGCTGGAGACAAAGGCTGGAGTAGCAATACGGTAATACTTACACTCGCTGCCGGGATTGTGTTTATTGTAATGTTTATCGTACGTGAGCTGAACATGATACAACCGATGCTGGAGTTCCGTGTGTTTAAATATGATATTTTCACTGTATCGACCTTAGTCGGGGCTACCGTCAACATGACAATGTTCGGCGGGATGCTGCTGCTGCCGATCTATTTGCAAAATATACGCGGCTTTACACCGCTGCAATCCGGTCTGCTGCTGTTGCCGGGTGCACTGCTGATGGGTGTGATGTCACCGATATCAGGGGCAGTATTTGACCGTATCGGCGCGAGGCCATTGGCGATCATTGGACTGATCATTACGGCAGTCACGACATGGGAATTCAGTCTGCTGACCGATGCCACCACCTACGGACATATTATGATCATCTATACGATTCGCAGCTTCGGAATGTCATTGCTGATGATGTCCGTCCAGACGGAAGGGCTAAACCAGCTACCTGCCCATCTCGGTAGCCACGGTACAGCCATGTCCAACACAGTACGGCAAATCGCTGGGTCTATCGGTACCGCTTGGCTCATTACTGTAATGAGCAGCCGGACCACGATTCATGTAGCGGATTATGCGAATGTCGCTACCACCGCCAATGTTCCTTTAACCGAAGGAGTAGCACAGTTGGGACAAACCCTCGCGCAAACAGCGGGCGTTTCAACAGAAAGTGGTTCAGCGTTGGCGCTACAACAGGTGTACCGCAGTGCCGTTACGGAATCGACGATCCATGGCATTAATGATGCCTTCATCATTGCTACAGGGATTGCACTTGCAGGGCTATTGTTTTCCTTGTTCTTGCGACGGTCTACACCGCGACGAAGATAGACGTACAGCGTTAGCGAACTAGAGGTATGAGATGAACTTGCCTTTCAGACAGATAGGCTGGCACTGCAAAAGAAGGAGCATTCATCCCCCTGGATTTTAAGAGGTATGAATGCTCCTTCCTGTTTGTCATCTTGTAATTATTAGTCCTATGACCGCAATAAGCGCAGGCCATTCAAAATGACAAGTAATGTGCTGCCTTCATGCCCAATAACCCCAAATGGCAGGGCTATATCTTGCACAAAGTTGCTGATCACAAGCAGCAAAATGACACTTACCGCGAAGATCATATTTTGTTTGACCACCCGCTGCGCCTTGCGCGCCAGTGCTATCGTCGGAGCAATCTCCTCGATTCCATCGTTCATCAGTACCACGTCAGCGACCTCTAGCGCTGCTCCGCTGCCATGCATCCCCATGCCTAGTCCTACGGTTGCCGCAGTCAACGCTGGAGCGTCATTCACACCGTCGCCGACCATGACGACATGCCCGTACTGCTCCCGCAACATGCGAATATGGCTGACTTTGTCCTCCGGCATTAAGCCAGCATATACGGCGTCGACTCCGGCCTGCTCCGCGATCACAGCAGCCGTTTCTGGGCGGTCTCCGGTCAGCATGACGACCCAGATCCCCTGCGCTTGCAGGCGTTTCACGGACTCTTGGGCCTGCGGACGCAGCTCGTCGCGTAGTGCCAGCATCCCGGCAATCCGATCATCCGCGAGGATAATGGATACGGTTTTGCCCTCAGCTTCCAGCCGGGCCCGACTCTCCATCCACTGTGGCTCTGCCAGAGGACTAGGTCCATCCAGTACATTTGTACGACCGATTTTCCACTTCACCCCGCCTACGATGCCTTCCATCCCCCATCCGGTGAGTGCCTGCACTTGCTCGGTTGGGAGCAGCTCTCTCTGTCCCCATTCAGCTTCGGCTTTGGCTACAATCGCTCGCGCCAGCGGATGCAAAGAATAACTTTCGATTGTAGCGACAATGTGCAATAGCTCATCGGCATCGTATTCTGCGGCGGTAATCCAATCCGTGACGACAGGTGACCCCATCGTTAACGTGCCTGTTTTGTCAAAAGCAACAACAGAAGTCAATGCCATATTCTCCACATGTGCGCCACCTTTGAACAGGATGCCCCGCCGGGCACGGTTGGAAATGGCCGATAGCATCACTGGCATAATGGATGACACGAGCGCACAGGGTGAGGCCACGACGAGGAACACCATAGCCTTGTAGAACGCTGCTGCCCACGTCCAGCCTAATGCTATGGGTGCACCGGCAATGACGATCAGCGTGACAGCAACAACAATTCGAGCGTACACCGATTCAAACGTTTTAATAAACCGCTGGGAATCAGGAACTTCGGTCTGAGCCTCTTCCACCATACGAATGATTTTTGAAAATAAAGTGTCCTCCGAGGACTGACTAACCTCTACATATAGCACGCCTTCTCCATTAATGGTGCCGGCATATACTTCGTCACCTTCCACCTTATTTACCGGAACAGATTCCCCGGTAATAGATGCCTGATTCACTGCCGAAACGCCCTTGGAGATTCGCCCGTCCGCCGGAATCAGTTCGCCCGGCTTCACCAGCAGCAGGTCGCCTGGCAACAGCTGCTCAATGCCGACCGTTTCCGTCCCCTCGCGAGACAAGCGCAAAGCCGTTTCCGGCTTCAACGCCATGAGCTCAGAAATATCCTTACTACTACGCTCGGTGGTATAGCTCTCCAGCGCACCGCTGAGTGCAAAAATAAAGATCAGCATGGCTCCTTCATTCCAATAGCCAATGGCCGCAGCTCCTAGGGAGGCAGCGATCATGAGCAGATTAACATCCAGATCATGTTCTCGGATCAGTGTTTCGATCCCTTCTCTGGCTTTGGACCAGCCCCCAAGGGCGTAAGACACCACATACAGAATGACCGATAGCCATTGCCACCAATGTGAAATCCCCCATGCCATTAGCATCAGCAATCCACTACCTAGAGCAGCTTGCATCTCCTTGTTTTTCAGCATGCTTTTAAGCTGAAATTGCGGCTTGCGATTCGGACCGGGTCGTCCGCTGCCACTGTTTTTTGAAAGGGTTCGGTTAGAGGAAGACAATGTATCTTGTAATCGTTGAGCAGCTTGCATCATGTCACGTTCCTTTCATATTTTGTTCCTTGTACTAGCATCTCATTGAGAATGATATCCATTGTTAAGTGCCTTAAAATAGCACATGCTGCTTCGGGAAGCCCGAAGCAGCATGTTTGGCAATGAGAATGATAATCATTTTTGCATCTATACAATTATTTTGGTTTAGTGAAACTTTTGTTTTATTATATACCTTTTCTTTTCCACTTGTAAACCAGTAATGGCCTAAATAAAAAAAGATACCCGCGCAAACACCGCAGGTATCCTCCATATTTAAAGTATCCTATTCAGGATTTGCAAAATTCGATTCCAGTCGCTCCAAAGTGCAATATATAGACGAACTAGACCATTTCGATCTATATATTGTTCATTGAAAGTCGCTTATTGGATTTTTGCAAAATCCTCTATTACATGAATTCGGGTTATCTTCAGGCTAAAGGAAACTTCCACGCATGGTTGTGTGCAGTTCCTGAAGTGTGCTGACGATCTGCGGGCTGTTGCAGTTCCAAACGCGCAGCCGCAAGGCGTGCAGCGGGAACTGCTGTGTCCGGGCAAATGACCCCCGTCAGCTCATTCTCCCAGATCCACATCCCATCCAGAGACTGGTTAATTTCATCTATTGCTACCCATAAAGGAAGCTCGGGCTTTACACGCCGAACAGCCTCCATTATGCATTTTATCATATCACTAGTATTCACATGACCATCGACACCGGATGGAATCAACTGATTTTCAGCCCTAATGTCATCGGATGGAGTTGGTATGACTTCTAAAATGACCGTATCGGCAAAACGTGCCAGATCTGCAGCTTGAGCCACCTGCTTGATCTGTCGCGCGCCCACTTCGGACATGTTATTGGGGTTGGCTGACTCCCCCGACCGTGCGGCTGGCCTGTTCCCTGTTTGGCTTACCTTAGGCACCAAAGACGGATCAACTGTCAAAAGTACGCCTACCCGATATGGAATGCACCGAAGACGTCCGCATAAGGTCTGCTCCGCAACGCCGTCAATCCAGTCTCGGGTTGCCCGGAATTCGTCCACTTCAGCCGGATTGCGCACCATAATCTCCAGCTTGGGTTCTCCCCCCTGCCGCACGCTCCGTAACGCCGCACGCAGTAATGCCTCCAGCTGCATATCTTGCAGGCTTCCA
The DNA here is from genome assembly GCF_037975315.1 of Paenibacillus sp. FSL P2-0322. Lineage (NCBI taxonomy): Bacteria > Bacillati > Bacillota > Bacilli > Caryophanales > Paenibacillaceae > Paenibacillus > Paenibacillus sp. FSL P2-0322. Next base: position 5,075,784 of record NZ_CP150243.1, read on the forward strand.
AGACCCACTGCATTGTTCTGCTCAATTAGGGCTATAGTGAGTGGTGATCCGTTCAAAGACTCGAATAAGCCTTCATATTCTGTTTCCAGCAAACTGATAATTCGGCGGGACAAATGCTCACACAATCCAGGCAGGCCAGATGCCTGGTTAAAGGTTTTGTACGTGTCAGATGCACGAGAACCGGGAATAAGGATGGGATCGGGCTCCCCGTCAGGGGCATGAATCATCTGTCCAGACTCAGCTACGTCCAGATAGGCATAGCATAATTCCCCCACGCGGCCAGATGCCTGTGACAAGGGACCATGCAGAAGACTATAACCGTCAAAACTGCCTATTTCTGATGCTGTCTCTGTACTTATACGACTCAAACTTGCAGGAGCATCGGCGTAAATCCGTATGGAGGTGCGCCTGTATTCATCGCTCCATTTTAGGAGTGTGCCCATTGCTTGCCCAATATCGTTGTCGTTATTCAGCATCGTTTTCCCAAGTAATTCCGGATTCGCAGCCATCAAAGCCTCCGCTCGACTGATTATGCCCTGCTCAGCTAAACCAACCAGCCAGCCCAACGGATCTTCCTCCTGCGTAGCAGATACTTCATGGCTGCCTGCCCTTAACGTCTCCATAGCCAACCTCTGTGCAGCAGCCTCCGTACCCGACTCTGGAACTTTGAGATCCCGGCTGTTTTTGCCACCCAACAGCTCTGCGAATACATGCATCAGTTTAGCCTCCATGCTATTAATCCATCCTTTCTTCCGTCAGCAAGTTGGCACACACGAATTCGAGTACCCTCCAAACAAAGAAAACGCTTACTCATTATGGAGCAACCGAATCTTACATGGGCCTTACCTGTAAAGCCCCTACCTTAACGTATTAGGCACGCCACACATTTATACATCTGGGCACAACCACCCTACATCCCAAAATAAATCTCTATACTGCTGGCAGCACAAGACCACTCGAAAAAGGAACCTATAAAATAAACACCCCCGGTCTTCACAGGATGCCTATACATCCAATGCTAACCCAGGGGTGTTTATTTTTATTCGTAAGAACGAACCTTCAATACACGCATCACATTCAATACGGCTAGCAATGTTACACCTACATCGGAAAATACAGCCTCCCACATAGTAGCAATACCGAATGCTCCCAGCGTAAGAAACACAGCTTTGACGCCTAGCGCAAATATAATGTTTTGCCATACGATACGACGTGTGCGCTTGGCGATATGGATCGCCGTAACCAGCCTTGAAGGCTCGTCGTTCATGATTACGATATCTGCCGCCTCAATCGCAGCATCCGATCCCAAACCGCCCATCGCTACACCGACATCTGCCAGTGCCAGTACGGGTGTATCATTAATCCCATCGCCTACGAACAAAATTTTGTCGCTCGTTTTTTTACTTGCAGACAACTGCTCGATAGCTTCAGCTTTGTGCTGAGGTAACAGCTCTGCCCGTACTTCATCCAAACCCAGCTGTCGTCCTACAGCCTCGGCAACTGTCCGATTGTCACCCGTCAGCATGATGGTTTTCACCACACCCAACTTTTTCAGTGAAGCAACCGTTTGGGCTGCGTCTTCCTTAACCTCATCTGAAATCAGAATGCACCCAGCATACGTTCCGTCTACAGCCACATGTACGACCGTTCCTTCATCCAGCGTCCCTGCTTGCTGCGCCGCGTTAAAAGCCACATGCTCCCGCTCCATCAGCTTGGCGTTCCCGGCCGATACCAGACGACCATCTATTTGTGCCTGAATCCCGTGACCCGATATTTCACTATATTGCTGAACCCGTTCTGCTCTGAGTTCTTTACCGTAGGATTCACGCAAAGACGCAGCAATAGGGTGTGTGGAATGCAGCTCCGCCAAAGCGGCGGTTTCGAGCAAGCTTTCGTTTGTAAAATCTCCGGCAGGATAAATCCCTGTTACACGGAAAACACCTTTGGTGAGTGTGCCCGTTTTATCGAAAACAGCGTATTTCACATGATTCAGAGCTTCAAGATAGTTCCCGCCCTTGATCAGAATACCTGAACGGGAGGCTGCCCCGATTCCCCCAAAGAAGCCCAGTGGAATGGATACTACCAGCGCACAAGGACAAGAAATAACGAGGAAAACAAGCGCACGGTATACCCAATCTGCAAATTGTGCACCTGGCACAACAAGCGGTGGAACAACCGCCAACAACAGCGCTACAATAACCACTACTGGAGTATAGTATCTGGAAAATTTCGTGATAAACTTTTCAGTCGGCGCTTTTTTGGCACTCGCATTTTGCACTAATTCCAAAATTTTAGAGACCGCGGATTCACTAAATTCTTTGCTAACCTCTACCGTTAGAAGTCCGTTCGTATTGATAAATCCACTCAACACACTGCTTCCCGGCTCTACAGTACGAGGCACCGATTCACCAGTCAACGCAGAGGTATCCACATGCGATTTACCATCTATAACTTTACCATCCAGCGGGATCTTCTCGCCCGGCTTAATTACAATCAAATCCCCAATGCGAACGTCTTCTGGGGACACTCTCCGTACGGACTCAGCCGTCTTCAGGTTGGCATAGTCCGGTCTAATATCCATCAGATCACTGATGGACTTACGTGAACGGTTAACTGCAATGCCTTGAAACAGCTCTCCGATTTGATAAAAGAACATGACAGCTACGCCTTCCGGGTATTCCCCAATCGCAAATGCACCCACAGTAGCCAGCGTCATCAGGAAGTATTCGTCAAAGGCCATTCCACGCACCAAACTGCGTGCAGCCTGCAAGACAACATCACCGCCAACGATGATATATGCCAGTAAAAATAGGGCCAGCTTGCCTACACCTTCGACAGGTAACCACCAGGCAACAGCCGCAACGACCGCACCAATAGCCAAACGCGCAATCATGCGGCGCATACCGTCCGTACCGTGATCATGCGTATGTCCAGCGTGGCCATCATCTCCATGCGAATGTGAATGAGCGTGGGTGGCTTCACCATGTTCGTGCTCTGCATGGTGGTTGTGATGCTCGTGTCCATGATCGCCGTGGTTGTGTCCATCGTGCGTATGGGCTTGCTTGCCATGTGCTCCATGATGATGACCAGCGTGGCTGTGAGCCGCATGTTGCCCGATCTCGTGTGTATGCCCTTCACTATGATGCTCATGACCGCATGCACAATCCTCTGTGCAGTCTGACTGTACTGCACCAGCATTGCTTCGACTATCTTCACGCAGGCGTCCACGAGCATTTTTTACCACCATCCGAACATGTGGCTCAAGTCTGTGAACCTTCCGTTCAGTCTGGCGAAAAATCTCTTCTTTTTGATCCGAACTTGTGGTCATCGTCAACGTTTTCGTAACAAAATTGACCGAGCAATCCAGGACCCCTTCTATTTTACTGACTCCATTTTCAATCTTTAGAGCACAGTTGGCGCAATCCAAACCTTCCAAAATCCATTCATGCCGTTCCGTTCTTTTTAGAGCATCCATAATCCATCGGCCTCCAATTAACTATATATGAGCAACTGTTCATATATTATTTGTTAAGGCCATTATATTCAGGATCAGGGTCAAAAGTCAATGACTCTAGCCCCTTTTTAACAAAAAAATCGACTTCAACGGACAAACGCCAAAAGAGCGCCAATCACTTGGCGCCCTACTGTTGTTTTATTCCAAAAAATCATTGATGTGATATGTGCTGATGGGTTTGCAAAAAGATCTGCTCCACATGATTATCATCCAGTGAATAAAACACCGTCTTGCCTTCCTTGCGTCGTTTGACAATACGCAGGTTGCGCAAATAGCGAAGCTGGTGGGATACCGCAGATTGTCCCATGTTCAACACCTGGGTCAGATCATGAACACACAATTCTTTTTGTGCCAGGGCATAAATCAGCTTAATCCGTGTCGGGTCACCCAGTGCTTTAAACAGCTCCGACATTTTGTATGCGATGGAATCCTCGACAAGGGAAGATTTTATGCGCTCGATTTCCTGATCTGAACCGTGACAAGCCGGCTCGCAATCCAAAGCTTCCGTTTCAGAATTCATCCTTTTCACCCCGTGTATTTCGACTTGATGCTTCTATTATAGCAAATTCGTAGAGTTTACGAATAGCTTATATTACAGCTTGCCCTGTAACAGAAAACTTCCAAGTTTCAATGCTTGCCTAACGCTATAGCTTTACACGACATAAAGCTTAATTCAACGTCTTTAATACTTCATCACTGTAAGGAATAATTTCTTCTATTTGTTGATCACGTAACTTCACCGCAAACGCTGGATCAACCAACAAAGCACGCCCAACCGCAACCAGATCAGCTTCCTCTCGTTCTACTTGCCCCACGAGTTGTTCTAATCTTGCCTCTACACTACTGGATTGATCGGTTTGACGATTATTATTTTTTTCCAAATCACTCAAAAAGGCCTTCTCCAAACCAATCGAGCCCACAGTAATAACTGGCTTGCCTGTTATCTTTTTGGTCCAAGCTGCCAGGTTTAGATCAGACCCTTCAAATTCCGGTTCCCAAAAACGGCGGCTTGAGCAATGGAATATATCCACCCCGGCCTTCACTAATGGAGTGAGAAACTGTTCAAGTTCCTGTGGTGTCTGTGCCAGCTTTTCTTCATAGTGATACATCTTCCACTGGGAGAATCGCAGTACAATTGGGAAATTCGGCCCCACTGCACGACGGCAAGCCTCAATGACCTCCACCGCAAACCGAGTACGCTGGACCAAATTGCCTCCGTATTGATCGGTACGCTTATTCGTTTTGTCCCAGAAAAATTGATCGATTAAATAGCCATGTGCTCCATGAAGCTCAATACCGTCAAACCCCACTCGCTGGGCATCGGCAGCGGCCTGAGCATAAGCGGAGATAATATCCGCAATCTCAGCCTCCGTCAATGGCTCGACTACCTTTTCACCAGCGGGAGAAATACCGGACGGACCGACAGGCAATGCCTCGGGATTCGGTTGATTATCTGCACCTATTTTACGGGCCGTACCCACATGCCAGAGCTGCGGTATAATCTTGCCACCTACCGCATGAACCTCCTCAACTACCTTGGCCCATCCCTCTAATCCCTCTCCATAAAAATTAGGAATGCTTGTGTGCTCCACAGCTGCAGGATGATTAATAGCAGTGCCCTCCGTAATAATCAATCCAACTGCATTTTCCGCACGGCGACGATAATACGCGGCCACTTCAGGCCCTGGAATACCTTGAGGAGAAAAATTCCGTGTCATAGGCGCCATAACAATCCGATTGGGAAGAGATAAATTACCTGCCTTAAAAGGTTTAAACAGTAATTCTGTGTTCATTAATTTTTCCTCCGCTCTCCACTAGTATTATCGTTTTCACTCTACTGTTATACAATTCCATTTTACACATATGTAAACTTGAGTTCAAGAAGCCACAGTTTTATTTTTAATAAGCTACACAAAAAAAGAAGAAGCGGCTCTAAGTCCGCTTCTTCTTTCCTAATTCGTTTGTACTTGAGTGATTTTGCAAAAATCCTGACTTATTAGTGTGCTACCATGTTGTATTCCATAATCCATACAGAACCACCAACAATGGTCAACAGGATAACTACCCCGAAAATCAAAGTCATGACATTCCAGCGTGGTCCATTGCTTTCACGAATGTGCATGAAGAAGAAAAGCTGAACCAGAAATTGCAGCACTGCCGCGGCTAAAATAACAACCATGGTCGAAGTGCGGCTCAACATATGATTCATAACCACACCGAGAGGAATGATGGTCAGTACGATGGACAGAATAAACCCGATAACATAGGATTTCACTGAACCGTGAGAATCATCATGACCATGCGAACCCGCTCCTGTTTGATGCTGTGCCATCTACATCACCCCCATCAAATAGACGACTGTCAGCAAGAAGATCCAGACAGCGTCCAAAAAGTGCCAGTACAAGCTCAATGCCGAAACTTTGCCCTTCGTCTCTGGTGTAAGCCCGCGTTTCTTCAACTGGAACATGAGTCCAATCATCCAAACCAGACCTAACGAAACGTGAAGTCCATGCGTTCCGACTAAAGTGAAGAATGCCGACAAGAACGCGCTGGTTCCAAAATTGGCTCCTTCGTGTACCAACTCAACAAACTCGTAAACCTCAAAACCGATAAAACCAAGACCCAGGATCGCCGTCACGATTAACCAGTTAATTAATCCCTTCATGCTTCCTTTGTTCATGGCCAACACAGCCAGACCACTTGTGAAGCTGCTCGTGAGCAAGAGGAACGTTTCAATAATAACGCCCGTCATGTTAAACAGCTCTGCGCCACCCGGTCCTCCGGCTGTGTTGTTCCGAAGGACGACGAAGGTTGCGAACAAGGTACTGAACAGGATTACGTCCGTTACGAGGAAGATCCAAAAACCAAGCATCTTCAATTCTTGCGGATCGTGATGCCCGTGGTCATGATCATGGCTTTGGTGTGCTGCTGCTTGTGCCATTATACAGACCCCCTTATTGCCGCTTCCGTGCGTTTTACTTCATCCGCAGGGATATAGTAGTCGCCATCATAGGAGAAGAACGAACGGCAAATCATACAAATTGCCACACCGATCAACCCTGGAATATAGAAGAACGACCATCCGAATACGAACCCGAAACCTGCAATGAAAAAGAATACCGACATAATGAATGGAATCGCCGAGTTCTTCGGCATATGAATCGCTTCAATTGGCGGCTGCTTTCTGAAAATACCTTTTGCACGTTTATCTTTTTCTGCCCACCAGTCATCACGTTCTTCTACTTGTGGAATGGTAGCAAAATTGTACTCCGGTGCAGGTGAAGGAATCGACCATTCCAACGTATGGCCACCCCAAGGGTCGCCTGTTGTATCCTTCAGCTTGCGGTAATTCTTGATGCCCAGAAGAATTTGAAGAACCTGGAACAAGAAACCAATACCCATCAGGAATGCCCCAACGGTCGAAACGAGGTTAAGCGGCTGCCAGCCGGTATCCCAGCCATAAGTGCTCAGACGACGCGTCATACCCATCAGACCCAGAGAATATTGCGGAATAAAACATACATAGAAACCGATGTTCCAGAACCAGAAAGCCCATTTACCAGGCGTTTCAGGCAATGTGAAACCGAACATTTTAGGCCACCAATAGTACAGACCTGCCAAGTAACCGAACACTACACCACCAATCAGAGCGGAGTGAAAGTGAGCGATCAGGAAGTAACTGTTATGGAACTGGAAGTCAGCAGGCGCTACAGACAACATGACGCCCGTCAAACCAGCAATCAAGAAGTTAGGAATAAAAGCAATTGACCACATCATAGGGGTCTTGAATGTAATCTTACCCCGATACATCGTGAACAACCAGTTAAATACTTTAACCCCTGTTGGTATTGCGATAACCATCGTCGAAATCGCAAAGAATGCATTAACATCTGCGCCTGATCCCATCGTGAAGAAGTGATGCGCCCAGGTGAAGAAGGACAAGATCGCAATAATGAACATGGCGTAAACCATGGACTTGTATCCAAACAATTTCTTTTTGGAGAATACACTGATGACCTCGGAATAAATACCGAAAGCCGGCAAAACTACAATGTATACCTCAGGGTGACCCCACATCCAGATCAAGTTGATATACATCATCGGATTACCGCCGAAATCAAGCGTAAAGAAGTGTCCTCCTCCAAAGCGGTCAAGGAATAGCAAGGCTAAAGTAACCGTCAGAATTGGAAACGCGAAAATGATAATAACACATGATGAAAATACGGACCACGTAAAGACAGGAATCTTCATCCAAGTCATACCAGGTGCACGCATTTTAATGATAGTAACAATAAAGTTGATCCCTGTAGCCAATGAACCTATACCCGAAATCTGAATACCCCAGATATAGAAGTTCTGACCAACGCCGGGACTAAATTGCATTTCTGAAAGCGGTGGATAACTCAACCAACCTGCATCTGGCGAACCGCCGATAACGAAGGACAGGTTGAACAACATCGCTCCCATAAAGAAAAGCCAGAAGCTCAATGCGTTCAGGAAAGGGAACGCAACGTCGCGCGCACCAATTTGAAGTGGTACGGCAATGTTAAACAAACCAAACATCAACGGCATCGCCATAAACAAGATCATGATCGTGCCATGTGTTGTAAAAATCTGGTTGTAATGCTCAGGATGCAGTAGTGTAACATCCGGTGTAGCAAGTTGAACACGCATCAATAATGCATCCACGCCTCCGCGGAATAACATCAAGATGGCCGCAAGAATATACATAATACCGACTTTTTTATGGTCAACGGTAGTCAACCAGTTTTTCCAAAGCCAGCCCCATTTTTTGAAATAAGTGAGCACAAACACGATCCCGATCGTTGCTAGTGCGATGGAAACGTCCGCTCCATAGATCATCGGGTCTCCAGTAACGAAGAAAGTGGATGCAAACTCTTTTATTTTGTCAAGCATTGGGGGCCTCCTTCCCTGTAATCATTTAATGGTGTCCGCTCATATTCATATGACTCATGTCCATTGCAGCTTCATCTTCTGTATCGGACTTGGAAGAACCTTCTGTGGATGTGTGTCCGCCATGTCCAGCATGCGGGTTAGAAGCACCATCCACTACATACTTGCTTACAATGTCTTGGAACAAGCCATCTGGAATTGAAGAATACTCATCAGGTTGGGACAAACCTGGTTTTGCAAGCGCCAAATAGCCGTCTTTCGTCAGCGGCTTAGACTGCTTCTTGATGTTAGCGACCCAGTTTTTGTACTCTTCATCCGACTGAACCTCTACATCAAAACGCATTTGTCCAAAATGCTCACCGCTAAAGTTTGCACCCGAACCAAAGTATGTTCCTTCGTGGTCGGCCTGCAAATGCAGTTTCATTGCCATGCCTGACATGGTGTAGATCTGACCGCCCAATTGCGGAATCCAGAACGAGTTCATCGGGGCGTCGGCAGTCAGTTCAAAACGGACTGGAACACCTTTAGGAATGTGAATTTCATTGACTGTAGCAATACCTTCTTCAGGGTACATAAAGAGCCATTTCCAGTCCAGTGAAGTCACTTGAATGGTTACTGGCTTTTGTGTACTTGCCAACGGCTTGGAAGGCTCCAGCAAGTAGGTATATCTCGCAGTTATAACCGCAAGAATGCAGATAACGATGATTGGAATAGCCCACCATACGGTCTCTAGCTTTTTGCTGTCATCCCAATGAGGTTGGTACTTGGCTTTGTTATCCGGTGCGTCGCGATATCGCCAAATGATGAAAAAAGTCAAAATCATGACCGGTACAATCAGCAGTGCAGCCATAGACGTTGAAAGAATGATCAGCTCTTTTTGTGCTTGCCCAATAGGTCCTTTTGGATCGAAAACAACGTATTTTCCGCCAGCATAAAAACACGTCCAAATGAGCAATGCTACCGTGAGCACGGTCAAAACCAACGCAATAATCGCTTTTGGTTTTTTGTTCATGTTGTTCCCCTCTCCTTAAATAATAAATTACTCAAAACTTACGAACTCCTGTAATGTTGCCCTTATATAAGATAGCAGAAAAGCGGCCACTTTTTTTATTGTTAACAGAATTGTCGATTATTTGTCCGTTTTTTGTGAAAAACATCTCTAAAAATAAAATTTCTCTTGCAAATTCAAAATTTCTTATTAATACAAAGATGACATAATAAAAACGTTATTTGTGTATCTTAAAGAAGTTATATTAAAGAAAAAAGGGGACTCCTTACAGTTATCATCCTACACTGCTCGAAGCCCCACATTGTTGTTTTCGGTATATATTGCTTTAAATCATTTTTAAATTGTATTAACTGCGGCCGTTTTCCTGGTCTTCCTTCTTGCGTGCAATGACAAATGATTTCCCAACTAGAAAAATAAAAATCCCGGCAACAACGCAGCCAATACCTGTCATTAAATATATATTTCGATCAGTTAAATTACCTATATCAAGCAAAATAAGGATAATTCCTGCAATACAGGCGATCCAAGCGATAACAGATACCGTGCGGCTCATTTGGTTATCATTTGATCCTGATTTCCTAACATTCGAAGCCATACCCTCCACTCCCTCTGGTTTAAAATGGTTTAAAACGCCCTCGTCAGGTATTTTTTTCAGTATGCACACTTCTTATTTTTTTATTCCTGCTGTCTCTACATACTTGAAACAACCTGCATTCATCTTGGTTATTATTACCCCAGAGGGCCTCCTATTCAAACAAAAGGGAGCAGAGACAGGCGTAAATCTGCTTTATTTTCAAAACATCTCTTCGTTTAACGTCTGGTCTCCAACCAGTTATTACTTACTACATTTCGATACCAATAGTAACTTTCCTTCGGGGTGCGGACCTGTGTGCGGAAATCGACATGAATCATGCCAAATCTCATATTATATCCCTCTGCCCACTCAAAATTGTCCATAAGTGACCATGCCATATATCCTTTGACATGAAGGCCGTCATGAATAGCCCGGTGTACCTGCACCAAATGCTGCTGCATATACGAAATCCGACGGTCATCCTGAACCTTGCCATTCACGACATCATCGTTGATGCAAGCCCCATTCTCTGTGATATAAATATCGAGGTTACCGTATTTTTGCAAATAATGCAGTACCTCGTACAGCCCACGCGACTCCACTGGCCAACCGATATCCGTTACAGGTAGCCCCATATTGATTTCTTCAGATTGAAGAAACCCGGCTTCAGGATTAAAACGATTAACTGACATAGCATAGTAATTGATACCGATCATATCAATAGACTCGCCGATAATATCCATATCCCCATCCTGAATAGGCACGGTGGCTCCCTGCTCCGCAAACCAGTCTACCAAAAACTGAGGATACGAGCCTTGATAAATAGGTTGAAGAAACCAGTCACTGTGCAGGGAAATGGTGCGCGCACAAGCGGCTTTATCTTCCTCAGATGTGCTGTAAGGAACAGCCCAGGAGACATTGGGAGCGATACCGATCTGGCCACTGGTGCCCAGCTCGCGGAAGCGGCGCACAGAAAGACCATGCGCAACTAGCAAATGATGTCCTACATCAATGGCTGCCTGAAGATTGGTCAGACCCGGGGCATGAACACCCAGCATATTGGATAAAAAGGCGATGCACCACGGTTCATTGAATGTTAGCCAATGGTGTATTTTACCGTGAAATTCGCGGAACATCGTTTCTGCAAACTGGACAAATGCTTGAATCGTGCGACGATTCTCCCAGCCTCCAGCATCCTGAAGCGCTTGAGGCAGATCCCAATGGTACAGTGTACAAAACGGTTCAATCCCATTTTCGTTCAACAAATCGACTACGCGATGATAATAGTCCAATCCTTCTTGATTGACTTCACCGTCACCATTGGGAAATATACGCGGCCAGGACACTGAAAAACGGTATGTACGAATGCCCAGCTCCTTCATTAGGCGGATATCTTCCTCGTAGCGATGATAGCTGTCACAAGCTACATTGCCGTTATCACCGTTGAATACTTTGCCAGGCGTATGGGCAAAGGTATCCCAGATCGACAAACCTCTCCCATCCTCCTCATAAGCTCCCTCGATTTGATAGGCTGCCGTCGCGGTCCCCCACATGAAGTCCTGCGGAAATTGAAAAATGGTCATAATGTCTCTTCCTCTCCTTTAATTATAATCGTATGTCCGTTCGTTATTTCCTGCTCTTTGGTAAAAATCCATGACAAAATGAATCCTCCGTGCTCAGGATCAGGCAGAGCCTGACGAGCATCTGCGCTAAACGGATGTGCACTGCGAATCGTGCAGCTTCCTGCTGAGATGGATGTGGCCAGTTCAGCACGGGCAAGCCGGGAACCGGACCATTCCATGCCGACCGTCATCCCGCCATGTCCCTTCAATCCACTGACCCGTCCCTCCGCCCATGCCGTTGGCAGGGCAGGCAGTAACGTCAGCTCTCCCGGACGGCTTTGTAGCAGCATTTCTGCGATCCCCGCCGTCGCACCAAAATTACCGTCGATCTGAAAAGGCGGGTGAGCGTCGAATAAATTAGGATAGGTCGATCGCGACAGCAACGTGCGAACATACCGATGTGCGGCATCGCCATCTTCCAGCCGAGCGTACAGGTTAATCAACCAGGCACAGCTCCATCCGGTGTGCCCACCACCGTGATCAAGCCGTCGACGCAGCGATATGCGGGCCGCCTCAGCCAGCTCCGGGGTATCACGGATGTGAATTTGTCGACCGGGGTACAGCCCATATAGATGCGAGACATGCCGATGCCCAGGCTCCGCTTCCTCAAAATCGACAAACCATTCCTGTAACTGACCGTGACGGCCAATTTGATAGGGCATTAACCTGTCCCGTGTCTCCTCGCAGCGGTTGCGGAACTCATCGTCTAATTCCAGCAGGTCCGCAGCTTGAATGCAGTTACCCAACAGCTCCCGAATCAGCGTCATATCCATGGTGGAGCCCATAGATATACTGCATTCCTCGCCGTCCGGCGTTTTGAATTTATTTTCAGGTGATGTGGATGGGGATGTCACAAGCCAACCCTCCGGGCCTTCCACGAGCCAGTCCATGCAAAAGGCTGCCGCCCCCTTCATGAGTGGATAAGCTTGTTCTGCCAAATAGGCTGTATCCAGGGTAAACAGATAGCGCTCCCATAGATGGGCGGTCAGCCATACACCCCCAAGCGGCCAAAACGCCCAACTGGCATGGCCCCCTGAAGGTCCAGCGTATCTCCACACATCTACATTGTGATGAGCTGCCCACCCTTGAGCACCATAATGGATGGAGGCTACCCTCCGTCCCGTGCGAGCAACTTCTCCAATCATGTGCAGCAATGGTTCATGGCACTCGGCAAGATTGCATACCTCTGCGGGCCAATAGTTCATCTGAGTATTAATATTGGTTGTATAATTACTGTTCCACGGCGGCTGCACCCGGTCATTCCAGATGCCCTGAAGATTGGCGGGCTGACTCCCCGAACGCGAGCTGCCCATGAGCAAATAACGGCCATACTGAAATAAGAGTACCTCCAGCCCCGGGTCGGCCTGACCTTTCTGATAACGCTCTAATCGCAGATCGGTCGGTAGAACGGAGTCGTGGGTTAGAGTATCGCCTCCCAGTTCTAATGCAACGCGGTCAAACAGCTTTCGATGATCCTGTTCATGGCGTTGCCACACCTGCTCACTTCCCAGCGAAATTGCTTCGTCTAAAATGACTTGACATGCTTCTGCTGACTCCGTTGCATCACTATTCGGCATAGTGTGAAATCCCCGAAATCCGGTAGCTGCTGCCAAATACACCGTGATTTTATCCGCGCCTGAGATGATCAGTGCTCCATCAGCACCCTTCGTCAAGGTTCCTCCCTCGGGAATAACCCTCGCCTGAACTGCAAAAGCCATCCCAAAATCATTTTCATAAACAACAGACTGTGGATGATCGCCGTGATAATTAGATTCCACATGACTGGGCGCTCGTCCAGTCAACGTAATAAAGTCCCCGGACGGCTCCTCGGATGGAGCGTCCTCCTTATCGCTATCCCATTTGGATGAATCACCAAAATGTATATCCTCTCCAACCTCGTCTTCACAAGGATGGAGGGAAGTGATGCGCACGGATGCATGGATCTTCCCAAGCTTATTCGCAGTCAGTGACACCATCATGACTCCATCTGGCGCACTGGCGATAACTTCACGGGTATAGCAGACTCCAGCACTCTGAAAAGTGACCGCTGCCGTTCCGGTCAGCAAATCCAGTTCCCGTTCATAATGTGCAATTTCCCCTAGGCCCTCCTGCGTAATCCACAAATCTCCCAAAGGCTGATAGGCTTCCGTATCGCGACCTAGCATATTCGCATTAATCAGTTGTTCCGCTTCCTTGTATTTTCCATCTGCAATCAGCTTTCTGACAGGCTGCAAATATCGCAATGCATCATACTGAACGCCGTCTCTGGGAAATCCGGACCAGAGCGTATCCTCGTTTAATTGCAAATGCTCCTCTCTTATTCCGCCAAATACCATAGCTCCCAGCCTTCCGTTACCGACTGGCAATGCTTCCTCCCATACCTCAGCAGGCTGGCGATACCATAAACGCAGGGACTGTGGTCTTTCGCTTTTCGTCACATCAAACCCTCCCCTATCAAGATCAAACAGAGCGCTAATCCCGTATGGACCACAAGGACAAGCGCTCTGTCATTCCGGCATTCAAAATTTCGTTAAAAGCAGTCAGCTATTTAGAAGCCTTGCCACTCCATAACTCCACTCTGTCCTTCACCAGTTGCGTGTATTGCTGTTCCATTTGGACAGCTCCGGCGGCATCCAGTTCTTTAATCATGTTGTCGTATACCGTATCAAAATTGGAAGTCGGTGCTAAAATAGCTTCCGGTATACGTTTGCGGATAATGTCTGTCGTTTTTTTGAATGTAACGTTATAGCTGGATTCATTGTCTGTTGTCAGGTTATAGGCTGCGCCCCAAGGCTTTACATCAAATTCTTTCTTGTCAGGGAACAGATCTTTCCACGTTTTTACGCCATACGCTTTAAGTGATTCTTTCTCCGGCTTCGAATAAGCCGCGATAATTTGTTCCGGGAATTTGGCAGTATAGTAGTTACCTGTAGGGTCCTTCACGCCGTCACCATAGTGTCCGCTGATGAGCGTGTACAAATCTATACCCGTAGATTTATTGAAGTTGGTTGTATTGTTCGTTTTTTGCTCCAGTACATCAGCAGGAATGACACGTTTGCCGTCTTTAATTTCATAATGCTTGCCTTCGATCCCCCAGTTCACTAGCACCTGTCCTTCATCGGAAGCTAAATAATCAAGGAATTTAATAGCCCGCACCGGGTCCTTGCAATTCTCTGTAATACCTACTCCATAACCGGACGTGAAGCCCGTATCCTGAAAGGAACGATCCTTGTATTCCTCCGAAAGTGTAACTGGAAAATGCGCGTAGCTGGATTCGGATTTACCTGACGCTTTTAACGCATTTTCGGCATCCTGATAACCCCACTCCTGGTCGATCAGACCGAGGACACGGCCGCTGGCAATTTTGGATTTGTATTGATCACTTTTTTGCACAAATGAATCTTTATCGAGCAGTCCTTCATTGTACATGTGGTTCAACCAACGGAAATATTCCTTTTCTTCCGGACGTTTGTAATGAAGCTTCGCTTCAAATGTTTTGGGATCAATAAAATATTCACCATCATCCGGCGCTCCAGTCGTCTGGAAGGCAGGATTCGTTACGGTAATCATAATTCTCCAGTCGTCTGCATCCAACGTGAGTGGGATCGTTTTTTTGCCATTGATCGTCGGATGTTTGGCTGCATAGGTTTTGAGTACGTTTTCATAATCCTGTAGCGTTCTTACCTTTGGATATCCTAGCTCCTTGAGCACCTTATGCTGAATTTCAAATCCCCCCGTCGCGTCAAAACTCTCCTGTCCCACACCTGCATACGTAGGAAGGACATAAATGGATTGATCTTTATTACTGTATTTCAAACGATCCATATAGGGTCCATATAGCTTTTTGAGATTGGGTGCATGATCGTTGATCAGATCTGTCAGATCAATCATGGCCCCCGCATCCACAAGCTTGTTAATATTCGCTTTAGGAGAAACCAAGTCCGGGTATTCTCCACTTGCTGCCATCAAAGCAATTCGGTCATCTCCACCCCCACCGCTGACATCAAATTCCGCATTCAAGGTTACACCTGTTTTTTTGGTGATTTCCTTGCCTATTTCATCCTTCATTCCGTTCCATTGTGGGCTTGTATCTGCTCCGAAGAAGCTAAACGTAATCGGGTCTGTGCCGCTGGATGTGCCTTCCTTCGCTGCTTTATCGCTTCCTCCACAACCTGCGAGTGCGGTAAGGGACACCGCGAGCAAGGGAATCAGTGCAAATCTGGACCAGTGTTTTTTCATGTATAAATCCTCCTATATTCCTATGATGACTTCTCCTGCAAATAACTGCTATTTTACTACCGGAATCCTGTCTTTTATGATTTCACTGCCCCCAGTGTCATCCCGCCTACAAAATATTTTTGCAGGAACGGATATACCATCAGGATGGGGAGCGTAACCGTAATCGTGATTGCCATTTTAATCGACTCTGGTGAAATTTGAGCCATTTGCTTAGCCATATCGTTACTATTCGTCATACTGGAGCCGCCTTGCTGCGTACTTTGCAGTATCTTCATCAGCTCATACTGTAGCGTCGTCCATTGCGGCGCCCCACCATTATACAAATACGTATCAAACCAAGCATTCCACTGACCTACTGCCAGAAAAAGAGCAATCGTTGCCAATACTGGTTTGCACAGCGGCAAAATAATTCTCCAGTAAATCGTAAAATCATTCGCCCCATCGAGTTTGGCAGACTCCTGCAACGCATATGGCAAACCGTCCATAAAGGAACGAATGACAAACACGTTAAATGCGCTAATTAAGCCTGGAAAAATGTACACCCAAAACGAACCCAGCAGATGCAGATCACGCATCAAAATAAACACGGGCACCATCCCGCCAGAAAAATACATCGTCAACGCCAAAAACGTAGAAATAAACTTACGAGCGCGAAACTCGACCCGACTCAATGTAAAAGCAAGCATAGACGCGCAAATCAATCCGAGTACTGTTCCGACCAAAGTACGAAGAATAGATATTTGCAGTCCCTGAAGAAGGCCATCGTACTGGAAAATCGTTTTGTAATTTTCGAGCGTAAATTGGCGGGGCCATATATAAATTCCACCGCGAACCGTGTCCGTTGAATTGTTCAGGGAAATCGCAAGTACGTTCAGAAACGGGTACAGCGTCAACACCACGATCAGAGCCATGAGGATATAATTGAACAGGTCAAACAGCTTCTCAGACCGGGTAGCATTAAATGCCTTATTCGTCATTTCGCTTCTCCCTCCCTACATGATGCTTTCTTTGGTCAGTTTTTTGAATATACCGTTCGCCGTAAACAACAGCAAAATGCTAACCAGTGAGTTGAAAATACCAATTGCCGTCCCATAAGAGAAGCGACCCAAATTAATCCCGTAATTGAGCGCGTACAGATCCAACACCTCGGAATAATCCGTCACGAGACTATTGCCAAGCAAGAACTGCTTTTCAAAACCATTGCTCACCAGATGCCCAATCGCCATAATGAACAGAACGGCAATCGTCGAGCGGATACCCGGCAGTGTAATATGCCACATCTGTCTCCAGCGGCTCGCTCCATCCACGCGCGATGCTTCATACTGCTCTTGATCAATTCCGGTGATTGCAGCTAAATAAATAATCGTATTCCAACCTGTCTCTTTCCATATGTCGGAAGCGGTTACAATGTACCAGAACCAGTTCCCCTTTGCCATGAACTGAATCGGCTCATCCACAATATGAAGCGCTACCAATATATCGTTGACAATGCCTCCGTCAATGGACAGCATTTTCGTGACCAATCCAGCCACAACTACCCAGGATACAAAATGCGGGAGGTAGGATATCGTCTGCACAAACCGTTTGAACAGCATTCCCCGCAACTCGTTTAACAGAATTGCAAAAAAGATCGGTACGACAAAACCAAATATAATCCCCATCAGGCTCATCGCCAGTGTATTACGTAATACTAGATAAAATCGTTCGTCCTGAAATAACTCAATAAAGTTATTCAGCCCTACCCATTTCTGGTCCGTAAAGGATTTAGCTGGCTTATAATTTTGAAACGCCATCGTCCAGCCCCAAAGCGGAAGATAGCTGAAAACAAACACCCATATGACGAAAGGAATGGACATAAAATAAAGATACTTTTGCTGCTTCACACTGTCCCACAAGCCTTTTCTACCACGTTCAGGCTTCGGGCCGCGAGCCTTGCGTGGTCTTCCCCGATTGGATTCAGGAATCACAGCACCATTGTTGGAAGCGGTTTCAGTTGAAGATTCCATAACAAGCTCCTCCTCATCTCTAGATACTATTATCATACTTTGCTGGCTTGGAAGCGGGTACCCGACGAATTAGGAGAAAAATCAGTTCAAAATTAGATATATGAGGGGTCTCTATGCCTTCCAAGCATAACTTTTTTGCGGATTCCAAACAAAATCGATCCTATAGTGAAAGATGACTAAAATTGTATTGGGGTTTACATTATAATCAAACTTGACAAACTTATTGGATGGAGGAGACTTTATGGAAACTAACGTAATAACATTACCTCTTTTTCATGTTGCAGGTTACAGAATCGAAGCCAATATTAATGAATTTGAGTCTGGTCTTGGCAAGAGCATCTATCATTCATTAATTGAAAGAAAAGATGAAATTCGGGACAGGAAAAATGAGAATGTAATTTTAATGCAAATTTATCCCATGAAGCCTGATTTTAATCCTCAGGTAGATAAGTTTACAAATATAATCTGTTATGAAATAAGTAAACTAGGTGAGGTTCCATTAAATATGATAAGTCATACTGTAAATGAAAGTAAGTATGTAACTTTCACACATAAGGGGCTTGAATCGGAGCTTGATCATTCGTATGACTACATATATGGCCAATGGATTAAAGATACCGGAAATGAACCGAAGGATTACGATTTTGAAATTTGGGGTGAGAAATATAATCCAGAAAGTTCAGACAATGAGATTGAATTATTTATAGCATTGAAATGAACGAGACACAACAATAGCCCCCAACACAAAATGTGTTGAGGGCTATTGTTTGCTTAGGTCAATCTATTCCTAGTTCACAGGCTCGGATGATCCAGCTCATACAGGTTGCGGTATCGGGGCTGCTCCTGCCAAAGCTTTTCATGACTGCCCCGCATGGAAATGACCCCTTTTTCCATAAAAATCACCTCGTCCATATGCTCCATTCCTGTCAGATGATGCGTGATCCAGATCAATGTTTTGCCTTTCAGCACACGAAACATCGTCTGCATGAGTTCATGCTCTGTCAGTGGGTCAAGTCCCACTGTTGGCTCATCCAGCAAAACAATCGGGTGATTTTGCAGCAAAATCCGCGCCAGTGCAATTCGCTGTTTTTCTCCACCGGAAAAACGAAGCCCCGTCTCCTGCATTCGGGTATCGTAGCCCTCCGGCAAAGAATCAATTAGAGTTCCAAGCCCTACCTGCTCTGTTACTGCACGAACCTCATCCAGCGTAGCATCGGGTCGTCCCAGCCGAATATTGTTCGCTACCGTTGTATCGAATAAATACGGCTGCTGGTTTAGCACCGCAAATAAACTGGAGTATGCTCCACCTGTATATACGGGAATCCCTGCGACAGTGACGCTACCTTCATCAGGCTGCAATGCTCCCTGAATCAGGTTCAGCAGCGTGGACTTGCCCGCACCACTGCGGCCAAGCAATGCAACCTTGCCCCCCTGCGGTACGTGCAGGGAGATATTACGCACGCTCCATTCCTGCGTTGCCGCATAGCGGTAGCTTACGTTGTTCAGCAGCAGGTCTCCTCCGAGGCCCAATCGCATAGCGGTAGCCTGTTCCTCTAGAATGTCTGCTGTTCCGCCTGCTCCCGGTGTAGGTGTGTCTTTCTCCGAATCCTTTAACCGCCGAAGTGAATCCTGATACTCCGGTGCATGAACCACCGCTTCTCCAGCGCGAACGAAGGCATCCAGCAATGGAAAAGCCACAAGGGCAAAGGATGCCAGCCATGTGGCTTCTATACGATTCTGTGCTACCAGTCCCCCGGCCCACACAGTCATAATCACAATCCCGCCGCCTACAACGCATTGTGCGATCCAATGAGAACGCCACTCGCTCCGGCGAAGTGAATTCTCCATCACGGCAGCCCTATTGTGCCGTTGTGTAAAGGTACTCAGGAAATGCCCAGTCCGTCCGCTCAGCACCAGATCACTCATGCCGAACAGAGCATCCGTCAGCTCCTGATAGGCTTTACTCCGTTCCTGCTTGAACATTCGCCGTTTGGCGAGTGAGGTCCATAGTGAGATAGCTGGGGCAATAAAAAGCAAAAATCCGCCATATAGCGCCATGAGCAAGGCAAAGGTTCCGTCCATCCGTCCGAGCGCCAAGATGCCTGCTGCATAAATCAGCAAAGCCGATAGCGCAGGCAGAACTAGCTTCAGATAGATGTTTTGAAGCTGCTCAATATCCTCTGCCAGCAATCCTAATAGATCCCCTGTACGGAATTTGCTGCGAATCATCAGCGCCTGCGGTTCTACTGCCCGATATAAGCGTACCCGCATACGGGACACAAGGCGCAGTGCGGCATCATGTCCTACCAAGCGCTCCAGGTACTGAATAACCGCTTTACTAAAGCCAAATGTTCGCACAAGCACAATTGGAACGTACACCATTAATATATTTTCCGGTTTTAAGGCCGAACGGGTAATCAGATGACCGGACGTAAAGAGCAACGCGCCCGCACATCCAATGGCCAGCGCGCCCAAAAGAGCAGCTGCCAGAAAGGCCCAAAAATATTGTCTCAGATACGTCACAAACCAGCCTTGTCTGCTATTGTCCGTTACTCTCATATCGTCCGTTCCCTCCTTCCGATATCCCCGTCAGCAATCGGTAATATGCTCCCTTACGGGCAATCAATTGCTGATGGGAGCCTACTTCTTCCAGGCGACCTTGATCCATCATCCAGACACAGTCCATTTCTGGCATCCAATGAAGCCGGTGGGTGGCAAGAAACATTCTCTTATGTTTCAAAACCGATAAAATCGTCTGTTTTAGCTCCCATTCTGTCTCAATATCCAGATGGGCCGTAGGCTCATCCAATAAAACGACCGGACGATTACTGAGCAATGCCCGCGCCAATGCAATCCGTTGCGCCTGCCCTCCGCTCAGTGTCCGACCTGCTTCACCAATGGGCTCATTCAATCCACCCGGAAGACCGTCTACCAGTTCACGCAGTCCAACCGCGTCAATCGCCCACTCTATCTGCTGGTTGGATGCCTCCGGTTCATAAAAGCGGATATTATATGCCAGAGAAGCGCTAAACAGGTATGGATGCTGTGGAATATAGGCAATATGCCGTTGCCATTCAGCTTTGGCATCCCCAGCCAATCCGCATCCATTCAGGAGCAGCTCACCCGAAGTGGGATCAGCAAAGCCGCCAAGCAGACTAAGCAGCGTCGTTTTACCTGCACCGCTAGCGCCAACGATGCCGATCATGTTCATGTGCGGTTCAACATGTGCAGACACATGTTCAAGCCGAGCCGAACCGTCTTCATTCAGGAGGCACACATCAGATAGCTCGAGAATGTCCAGTCCCGTGATGTCCAATCCTTTATCGCTAGCTGCCTGTTTATTCGGCTCGGTCGCATTATCTTCTGTACTGAGAATGGAGCGTATTGCTCCCCAAGCCTCCTTACCATCCAGTGAAGCATGATAGTCTGATCCCAACTGGCGTATGGGCATAAAATATTCTGGTGCCAGAATAAGCACCGCAAGCGCTGCCTCCAAACCTACCGAGCCACTAATCAGGCGCAGCCCCAAGCCTACCGCGACAAAAGCGACCGATAGCATACTAAAAAAATCGAGGGCAAATGAGGAAAGAAACGCTACCCGCAGCGTGCGCATCGTTGCTGTGCGGTATTGGTCGCTGACCTTCCCAACCGTTTCCCCATGCTCTTGGCTACGACCCAAAAACCTTAGTGTCTGAAGTCCACGTAGCGAATCCGTGAAATGGTGAGATAACAAACGATAGGAACGCCATTGCTTGTCTGCCTGCTTCCGCGCTGCCAAGCCGAGCAAAATAAAGAAGCCCACCAGAATCGGCATCGTAGTCGTCAAAATTACACCTGAAATGACATCCAATGTGAAAACATACACAAGCACAAGTATAGTTACAGCCATCATGTCAATCATTCGAGGAATGGACAGTTCCAAATACGTGCGAAAACGATCCATGCCGTCCAGTGCTAGCGTCACCAACTTGCCACTGCCTTCCTGCGCTGCAAAACCCGGCCCCCGTTCGAACAAACGTGCAAGCAGACGCTCCCGTAAGGAAGCGCCTGAAGCTTCGGCAAAACGGCCGGCTGTCCGACGTTGCAGCCAGATCATCGTATGCCTCATTGCAAAAGCTGCGAAAAACAACGCCAGCGACGGCCAAGCCATCACCAGCGGATTTTTATCAAACAAAATCGTAACAGCCTTTGCCAAGAAGACTGCTTGTGCAATCACAGCAGCCCCCTGGAGCAGGGAAAGGGCAGCCAGTAGCAGCATTACTGGCCGAATGCCCTTTAATTCTAACCATGCCTTATCCATTAGTATTCCAAATGATCCTTCTCACTGAGACGCTTATGGAAAACAAAATAGCTCCACGCCTGATAAGCCAGCACAAAGGGTAAAAGCGTTGCTGCAACAATCGTCATGGCTTTCAGTGTGTAATGACTGGAGCTTGCATTATAAATCGTCAAATCAAAAGCACTGTTAATCGAGCTCACCATAAATCTTGGGAACAAACCAACGAATAACGAAACGAAGGTCAGCAAAATCAATGCACCTGTCATCCCGAAGGCCCATCCTTCGCGGCTCTGCTTCAGGAAGTACCACGTCAGCACATAGGCGACAATTCCCACTGCTACCGCAGCATACATAAAGGGACCGCGACGTGCAAATAAATCCGTTGCAAAATAAGTCCATACCACCATGCCAGCGAGTAAAATGCCCAATACCGGAAGAAATTTGGACGCAATCACGCGAGCACGATCCCGTACTTCTCCAATCGTCCGCAGGGAAATGAACGTCAGCCCATGCATTAGGCACATTCCGACCACTGTCAGTCCAATCCATACGGTGTATCCATTGAACACATCGGAAAATCCAGCTTTCAAATCCATGTTTTGCTGAATAGGTACACCTTTCACCAAAGCCGCAAAAGCCATACCGAACAGCATCGGCGGTAGAAAGCTACCAATCAGAATGCAGGCATCCCACGTTCCTGTCCACCATTTCCCTTCAGCCTTGCCGCGGAACTCAAAAGAAACTCCACGCAAGATCAAACCTAGCAAAATAAAGACAAATACCAGATAATATCCGCTGAACATAGTTGCATAAAAATGCGGGAAAGCGGCAAACATCGCACCTGCTGCTGTAATCAGCCACACTTCGTTGGCATCCCAAAATGGACCAATCGTATTGATCATCAAACGTTTTTGTTGGTCATTGCGCGGTACCAATCCCGTGGCCATCCCCACGCCAAAATCAAAGCCCTCCAGAAAAAAGAAACCGGTAAACAACACTGCGATCAATAAGAACCATAAATCATTTAGCGTCATTATTGTCACCCCCTTGGGCAAATGGATCATGAATTACCGTTTGCTGATGTGGCTCGATATCTGGACCTTTGCGAGCCGTACGGTAAAACAGAAATGCCAGCACACCTGTTAAAATTAAATACAATGTGGTAAATGAGATGAACGAGAACAGCACTTCTCCTGCCACAACCGTAGGCGAAACAGAATCTTTTGTTTGAAGCAAACCAAATACAGTCCACGGTTGGCGACCTATTTCGGTCATGATCCAACCAGCAGTATTCCCAATGAATGGAAGGGATATCCCCCATATCATAAGACGGAAGAACCAGCGATGTGAACCTTCCAGCTTTTTACGGAACGTCAGGTAAGCACCGTATAAAGCGAGTGCAATCATGCCACATCCCGCCGCAATCATAATACGGAAACTCCAGAACGTGGTACGTACTGGCGGGATATAATCACCCGGACCATAGGTTTTTTCATATTCTGCTTGAAGCTCATTCATACCAGGCACAGAGCCGGAAAATTTACTATAAGATAGAAAACTCAGAGCAAAAGGAACTTTAATTTCAAAGGTATTTTCCTTCTTTTCAGGATCAATACCCGCGATAACTGTCCAAGGAGCGGGGTCACCGCTGTTCTCCCATAAGCCCTCACTGGCAGCCATCTTCATCGGTTGTGTTTTCACTAAATATTGAGCCTGACCATGACCAAACAAAGGAATAGCAATGGCACTGATTAAGGCAACAATAATGCTCAATTTAAAAGAAGGTTTAAAAAAGTCCATATTCTTTTTGTGCATCAGCTTCCATGCACTGATACCCGCGATAAGAAATGCCCCCGTTGCAAAAGCAGCAAACAACGTATGCGGAAATTCCCATAACAGTTGTTCATTCGTTAACAGAGCAGCAAAATCTTTCATTTCTGCACGTCCATTTTGAATCTCATATCCTACTGGACGCTGCATGAATGAATTAGCAGCTAGAATCCACAATGCCGATAGCATCGTACCGATAGATACCAACCACATACAAATTAAATGGACCGTTTTGGACAATCTTTCCCAACCGAATACCCATAATCCGATAAAGGTCGATTCCAGGAAAAATGCAAGCAGCGCTTCAATCGCCAGCGGCGTACCGAATACATCACCGACAAAACGGGAAAAGTCCGACCAATTCATCCCGAACTGGAATTCTTGCAAAATCCCGGTGACTACGCCCAATGCAAAGTTAATCAGCAGAAACGTTCCCCAGAATTGAGCCATTTTTTTGTACAAGTCATTTTTTTTGATAACATACATAGTCTCCATAATTGCCACCAATAACGACAATCCAATGGAGATCGGCACATAAACAAAGTGAAGAATCGTTGTAGTTGCAAACTGCAACCGTGCCAAATCCAATACGTCCATGATGTTGCTCCTCCCCCTGCACTTCTCTTAACATTGATTTATAGTGTCTGTAATCTGAAGTCTTCTACATTTGTGATAGTATTCACATTCTTACATATGCAGCGGTCACTTTTTAGAAAATGACTCACTCAACTACCTTCACCATGGTTGTCATGATCCGGCTTCAGATTATCCCCATTATATAGAATAAATTTAAATGAAATAGAATCGAAAATGTGAACATCGTGTCAAATCTGTGTCATAACGATGGCGATTTGATGAAAACGGCCTAAACTACATAATAAATGTGACATTTTCGATTGATCTATCCATTTATCCGCCATAAAAAAAGAGCCTCTCTTCGTTCGGAGGTCGTACCTCCGACATCTGTAAGAGAGACTTCATAGCGTTAAACCTAGGGATTCTATCAACAGCCATCTGTTCCTCCGTTCTTTTGAACCCGATTACGGTAGGAGGAAGGTGACATTCCAACATACTTTTTAAATTTACTATGAAAATAATCTGCATTCGCATATCCTACGCGTTCCGCCACCTGGTGCACCTTAATTCCTTGAGCAAGCAATTCTCTTGCTCGCTCAATCCTCACCTTATCCAGGTAGGCATTAAAGGCCTCGCCCGTATGACTTTTGAACAGTTTGCCCAAATAGCCACTATTGTAATTGAACATATCTGCCAGTAACTCCAGTCGCAAATTTTCATCATAATGACTATGTATAAAGTCAATCATTTGTTTCATGATGATGCCCTTGCCACCAGATTCAGTCTGGCCAATCCATTGCAACACATGCTCCAGCGAGTGATCCACCAGCTCGCCCAATGTGGAATAAGCATATACATCGGTTATAAAGCTGGAGTGCTCCTCCAGCACGGTTCGGCTGTGATCCTGTCCAGCTGCATACTTGTTCAACGCCAGTGTGAATGTTTGGGCGAACGCCGCCTTGATTGCAGATTCTGTGCGATAAATCCGTGGAAATTGGCCTTCCATATCCTTAATGACACGGGTTGCAGCTTCACTATTAGCCATATCTAGCGCATAGTACAGCTTTTCTGCATAACGTATGGGATCATCTGTGGCACTATCAGACGCTCCACTCCTTTCAGTCTCGACTGTCTCCAATTCGTGTAGGTCTCCGGAAAGCATGACTCTTTCTGCCCGGAACAAAAACGTACGCTCCAATAATCGTAGTGCCTGCTCAAAAGATCTGGGAATGTCGTTAAGAATGGCTACAGAATCACCGGCAGCCACATAAATTTCCGTAGCCCACGGCTTTAGCTCCTGTCGCCAAGCAGCCAGTAACTGAACAGCATCTTTCTCCGTTTTTAACGTGGCGGGAAGCAAAAGACCCATATATATTCCAGCCTCAAACACGATACCTCTGCCCTGCACATGGCACAATTCTGTTAGCCGCTGCTTTGCTGCCGACTGCCGGGCTTGCCGATCCCAGTCAGGTATACGTAAATCCAGCAGAATAACCTGATAGCTACTCCAGTCCAACGCTGGTAACACGGGCTGTTGTCCATGTTTTCCGTTACCGCTTTGATGTTCAGCTTGCTTGGATGCTCTGTGAAGAGAATCACTGCTTTCCACAGCATTACGAGCATGCTCTCGATGATCCGGAAACAATAGTGCTTCGATCCAATTACGCTCATGGGAAGGCGGACTTCCCCATTTGCCGTCTTCTTTCTCGTCCTCAATGTTTTGCCATACCCGTTTCAACTCTGTCGTCATTTCTTCCTCATCAACTGGCTTCAGTAGATAGCCATCCACCCCGAAGCCCATGGCTTGCCGTGCATAATCAAAGTCTGCATATCCGCTTAATATGAGAAAATGAAACGGCTCTCCGTTCTTTTCACGTATGCTTCGTATGACCTCCAGCCCACTCATCCCGGGCATACGAATATCTACAATGACCAGCTCCGGTCGATGCTCTCCGAACTTATCCAGAGCCTCGCGCCCGTTCCCTGCCGTGTCGACAATACGGAAGCCACAATTCCCCCAGTCAATAATGGAGGACAATCCTTCACGAATCGCAGGCTCATCATCTACAATCATTGCTTTGTACATTCGACTCTTCCTCCCTTGGTATGGAAAAGTATACGGTTGTTCCTTCTTGTAATGCGCTTTCAATATGCAGTCCATAACGTTCGCCGTACATCAATGTTAGACGTTGATGTACATTACGCAGGCCAATACTGCTCCCTTCTGGCTCTTCCGTCCCCCTGATCCGAGCTAGCAGACGGGTCAGTTGCCCAGCTTCCATGCCAATCCCATCATCTTCTACTTTAATTTTCAGCTCTCTTCGTTCTATTGCAATATCTACCTTCACGGTAACTGGCTCTTCCTTATTTTCCAGGCCATGAATGACTGCATTTTCCACCAGCGGTTGTATGATTAAGGGAGGAATCGACAGGTCCGTCGCGCTTTCTTCCAAATTCACTTCATAGATCAAACGATTTCCAAATCTGAACTGCTGAATTTGCAAATAGGACCGCACCATATCCAGCTCCTGTAGTACCGTCGTTTTACCACTGCCAATCTCCAGATTCCGGCGCATCAGCCTGCCAAGCAAACGCACCGTCGTTGCAATTTCCGCTTCCCCATTCAGATGTGCTTTCATTCGAATGGATTCTAACGCATTAAACAGAAAATGCGGATTAATTTGGCTAGCCATCATTTTTAGCTTGATATCCTTTTGTGCCAATTCCAGTCTGTTGTTATGCTCACTCGTCTCATAGACCTGCGCCATGAGTTGGCGAATACTGTTCACCATATAGTTGAAACGGCGGGATAAATCCCCGATCTCGTCCCTTCCCTCCACACTCGATACCACATGAAAATCGCCCGCGGCTACCTTACCCAGTTCATAGCTCAACCGCTGTAGGCGTTTGGTAATCAGCCAGGAAATGATGGTGATCAGAATCAGTGCCATAACCAGCACCGCAAGAACACATAGAGCACCAATCAAGCTAATTCGGTTGGCTCCCTGTACAATATGCTCCGTCGAAAACACTGAAATAATCGTAAATCCGCTCACACTGGAGGCGGGCAGCAGCTCATCCACGATGATGTTGGAGGACTTCCCGTTGATTTTCGCTTCATATATTCCCTTACCCGCACGCTGGACATCAAAGCCCAAATGTAAATCTCCCAACGTCTGACCCACCGACTGCGGACGAGTAGCTGCGACCACAATACCATTACGATCTGCAATCAATGTTTCAAAGGGCTCCTTGCTCAGCATATCATTCAACTCGGTCTGACTCAGCGATATCATCAGAACTCCCTTGGTATTATATTCGGGAAATGGAATTTGCCGTACCAGGCTCAGGCGATTAACCGGGTTATCTTCCTTATCCTGAATGTAAAACCAGTTAATCGCCGTCCCCTTCAAAGCCGTTTGGAACCACTGCTGCCGCTCAATGTTAGAGTCTACTGGAATAAACTCCAGATTATTGACAAGCGTCGGATTGTACGAATAGAACCGGATGGTAGCAACCTCTCTATATTGCTGAGTATACTCATTAAAATCCTTGTATTGATGATACGCATTCATCAGCTCTACCATACCCGGATACCGTCGGTTCGCCATCTCTCTCAGCCTCTTATCGAACATGAGCCCATTTGAAATATCCGTTGGCACACGCAGTAAATTTGCCGTCTGGCTCTTGATCTTTTCCACATTGTTTACCGTCTGGGCAATTGCACTATTCAATGCCTGCTCTCGCAAATAAAAAGTAACGCAGCCGCCTACCACCAGCACCGGGATCATGACAATCAGTACATAGGAGAACAGCAGCTTATTCCGCATACGCATATTATTCATCAGAAGCCGTACTCCACGATTCATGTCATCCCTCCTATAAGATAAGCGCTTACATTTTTGTGTATTTTCACATCCTCTATCACGAGCTACATGTTTCCAGTTTAAAGCTTCGTAACCTCTATATCCATATTTTTTTGCAAAATTAAAAAATGTGGCGAACGGAGTCACCACACTTTACGGATCATGAGCTATTTACGTACAAAAGGTTCGATATGCACTCCCTGCGGCAGCTTGTGCGGATCTTCCGGATTGATACGGTCATAGAACATAATACCGTCCAAATGGTCCATTTCATGCTGTACTACAATCGCTGCATAACCTTTGAAAGTCAATAGCTCCTGTGTTCCGTCTGGTAAATTGGCCTTAATACGAATTTTTTCATAACGAGGTACATATCCGGCTACGTACCGATCTACAGACAAGCACCCCTCACCTTGTTCCAAATAAATCATGGACGTGGAGTGGCTGACCAGCTTCGGATTAAACAACGCATACTCTACCGTTTTGTCCCCATCTTCATAATAAATAGCGCACATTCTTTTGTTCAAACCTACCTGGTTCGCAGATAATCCCACACCCGGGCGCAGTTCATAGCGGGTAGCCAGCTCTTCATTTTGGCTATTTTTCAGATAATCCAGCATCCATTGCATCTGTTGAAGATCCTCTTCAGACAGTGGCAAGCATACCGGATCCACCTTCGTACGCAAAATAGACTCCCCTTCACGCACGATATCCTTCGTGAGAAGCATGTCCATCGATTGATTACTCATTCGTCAGCCTCGATTCATTAAAATAAATATACTTTCATGTTATTCTGCAAAAGTTAGGGGAGTTCCCAATATTCCTACAAGTTTTATCCCATAAATTATATCTATTCATGAAATGAATTGTCAAAATGAAGCGGTAGTGGAGTGTAAGCAAACAACATGGCTTTTAATAAAAAAATAAAACCGCTCCTTAGAACGGTTTTATAAACTATATTAATATACTATTTTGAAAGCTTAAAAGATGTACTATTTCCACTAATTGTGACTTGAGTATTGGCTACTTCATCTTTAACTGGTGTTTTGGCTATCCCGTCAATTGATATTTCACTTAGAGTAGAATTCATCTGCCCGCTTGCTCCGGAACCAGCAATAGTTGCTAACAACTTATAATTAACTACACTGTTCACTCCAATATTTGATTTAGAAAAGATAGTGGTCAGCTTAGTATCACCATGTCTTGAACATCCAAGATCCGCACATATAGCAGTTCCCGCAAGTTTTAATCTTACAGCGTTATGTTCAACACCACTAGTATAGTTCCTCCATAAGTCCATCTGAACTGGCTGTCCAGTAATATACCCATTTTTATATTGTACCTGATTATAACCATCAAGTAGATATGAAGTTGACAGTGGATCGTCCCCACCTATTTTAAGATAAGGCTGCCAAACTCCCGGAGCATCTCCTTTACTATAAGCCAATCCTGCATCAACTTCCAATCCCCTTGCTGTAAACCCTGTATACATATACGGGGTTCCATTTGTAGCCAGCAAAGTAGAGTTACTTGATGTAGTAATGGCCCTAGTCTCAATGTAGTTACCTGTCGTACTATTGACCAATACCCTTCCTCCAAATCCTCCTTGTATTGCTTGTGGTTTAATAAAGTGTGTTTCCTCTCTACCATTTTCAACTGGTAAAATAATCAACTCTGGATCTTTAATTGAAGAATCCTCATAAAAAAAGAGGTTAGTATCGTCCAAATAACAGTAGTCAACAGTTTCATATGTAGAAGATTCAATAGATGCATTCAATGATTGACTATTTGCTTTTTCTTCTCTAACAACTTTTTTGGCTTGAATAATAAAGTTGTTTATCTTTTCCTGGCTAACCTCAGCATCATTTTTTACTGTAACATTTTTAGAATGTTCTAATCCATAAGTTGATTGCGTTACTGAATCGCTAACTTTTTCCGTAATATCTTCGTTATTAGCCGAAGCAGTAACACCAATTGAAGAGAATAACAGAAAGATAATTATTGAGAACTTTACCTTTTTCATTCACTCTCACCTCATCCTAATTTTTGAGAAAAATTTTTGCTATTCCCCTTCCCTAATATTGTAAAAATTTTCACCCAAAACATATAATAGTATTTCATTATTCATTTGTCTACATTTTTTATGGAAACAAATACATATTAGATGGATTTATTTGCAATTTCTTTCTTGTTTATGGTTATATGATATTAGAAGTTATTTCAAAAAAGGAGAGAGCATATCTTGAAAAATCAAAATTTAAAGCAATGTTTCATAGCTTTATCAGTTATTTTATTAATTTTCTCCTCTTGCTTAGTTTCAAAAGAAGCATATTCAAACGAATATGTAAAACCGTCTCCAGATATAGTTCAATTTTCAAGCAGTGGTGAACATACTTACGCTATTGACAATCAAGGAAAGCTACTTGCATGGGGGCGTAATGAAGATGGGGAATTAGGCTCAGAAGACGGCATAAATCGTTCCGTACCCTCTCCTGTGGTTTCTATGTCATCTGATACTTTTAAACAGGTCACCACGGGTCGCTTTGGTTCTCTAGCCATAAAAACAGATGGTACCGTTGTTAGTTGGCAAAGTAAAAAAAATCAAGGTCGTAGTGTTGCCCCTAAAACCTTCTCAAGCCTAAAAAATGTTGTTAAAATT
Source organism: Paenibacillus sp. FSL P2-0322 (assembly GCF_037975315.1). Lineage (NCBI taxonomy): Bacteria > Bacillati > Bacillota > Bacilli > Caryophanales > Paenibacillaceae > Paenibacillus > Paenibacillus sp. FSL P2-0322. The sequence goes on from NZ_CP150243.1 coordinate 5,106,872, forward strand.
GCCGCCGGAGGAGATCACTTTTTAGCATTAGATCAAAGCGGGCAGGTTTGGGGCTGGGGTGATAATTCTCGGGGACAATTAGCCAACTTTAAGTCATCTTTCATCAATGAACCAACTTTAATAAAAGATCTACCCATGAATATTGTGGGTATAGCAGCTACGAATCAGGGTTCCTTTGCACTTTCCAAGGATGGAACATTGCTCTATTGGGGCGGCGACAATGAAGATGCGAATATTAAAGAACCACAGCTGCTTAAACAACTTAAAAAAATTAAAATGATTAAAAGTGGAGATTTTGCTATAAGTGCAATTGATATGAATGGCAACGGGTGGACATATAATCCGCTAGAGAGCAAAACTAAACAGTTTAAAATTCCACAGAAGTTAAAAGATATCTCTGCTCAATTCGACCACACTGTTTCATTTGTAACAACTACTGGCGATGTCTGGATTTCTGCTGGTAATTCCAATCCAGAGAAAGTAAAGGGGCTTGCTAATATATCGGAAGTAAACTCTGGAAACGACTTTACAATCGTAAGAACGGAAAACAATAAATTATGGAGTTGGGGGAGCAACGTTAACGGTCAACTTGGAATTGACTCGACATTGAAAAATGTAAAGCAACCGACTATTGTAGTGAAGCCTATTCAATTGACCGTAGATGGCTCTATCATGGATCTGACTACCACTCCCAAATTACTGAACGGCTCAGTCTATGTTCCTTTCAGAGGAATATTTGAAAAATCAGGAGCTAAAGTCATTTGGAATAGTAGCCAAAGGGATCATGTCACCATCACAAAAGGTAAACTGACTATAGAACTAGTTGTAAACCAAAAATTCGCATTGGTTAATGGAAAAAAAGTAAGTCTCGCTGCTCCTCCAAAATATATAAACGGGAGTATTTTGGTACCGATCAGATTCATTTCTCAAACCTTGGGTGCAAAGGTAAACTGGAACGCATCAAAATATGAGGTAACTGTCAATAATCAATAGAAGCCAAGAAAGAACGAGCGATCATCCCATTAAATATGAATAGCCTTAATAGTTCACAAGCTTAACTCTTAACTATCCTTATTAATTTAACACAAGCAAAAATCTCCTATACCAATGAAATGGTCAGGAGATTTTTTGCCGTTATCATACCTTTGAAATTAATCATACGTATCTTTTCTTACTATTAAGATGGCTGCTCCAACGCACTTGGAGCTTCACTAAACAGCTGCGCCTTTGGATTCGGCTGTGTCCAGGTATTATAATATTGCGAGTTCTTGCCGTAGGAATTGTCAATGACAACGTGCGGCATATCAAGCAGACAGGCCAGAATGTGACCGTGCAGCCGTGAAGTGCGAACCTCGCGGTAAGAGCTGAACAGCGTAACCGCTTTGTTCATGAGATGGTCTGTGTACTTGTACCAGAACGTACGTGTAGGCAACGGTCCACCGATTTTCTTATCCAGTCGATAAAACTTCTGGAAATAGACAATTCCCTTCACTTCCAGCGGAGTGAACAAAGTATCCCAGTCCAGCCGGTGAGCGGCATCTGCCTCGTCATCGAACTTCTTTTGTCCACCCACCGTTTCAATATCAGTCCGCAGGAAATACAATACATCCTTCACTGTTTCCGTAGTCGGCTTCAATGGCCAGAGCTGGTGCGCCATATCAGGGCATAGTGTGATACTGCACTGGTTCAGCTTGTCCTTAGCCCACTGATAAGAGCGTGTATCCCGCACAAACATATGTAGATCCGGATGAGCATTGAACAAGGCAGCGACTTCATTAGCCTTCTGTTCAGATTGAAAGTGGATCGTCTGCGGCATAATTACAATTCGGTGGTTAGGGAAATCGCGAACGATGCGTTCTCGCAAATTTTGGTGATTTGAATAGAGATCGCCGAAGTTGCCGCCGCCGTGGCACACGATAATCCAGTCACCCGGAATTTGAAGCCGATCGGGAATATCCATAGCGCTATAACGGGCACGGACACGGATGCCATTATCCTTGAAGAACGCTTCGGTGCCTTTCATGATGAGTACATCCCCACCGTTATTATAGACGGGATAATCGACATAAATGATATTCGAACCTTGGGGGACTACGTCGAGAATGACGCTCAGCTTATTTTTCAGTTTAGCCATGGGATGCAAATTCGGCATCTTTCAGTTCTCCCTTCCTGCGCTTCTTTTGTATAGTCTGAATGACAAATGTAATGTCACTTTTATCAAAAATGATCCGTGATAGCGGAACATTGAAAAACATCGGGAATGAGAACAGTGAGAACGCCAATCGTACACAAGCGCCTACAAGCAAAGCAATCGCAATGCCGTCCAGACCAAAGATCGGTGTACAAATAAAAAATAGACCGACGGTGATCGCATAGGCTACAATTTGCCGGAACAATACCAGTCCCGGACGTCCCAGCGCGTTAAAGGCCGAAGCCAGAATCCATGAGCCGCCACCAATGATACATTCCAGTGACAGCAGGTAGAACGTTAGCGATGCTTCCAGAAAAGCGGGGCCGTACAGCAAACCCAGCATATAGCGTCCAATGAAGAGAGCAGGCACAATGACGATTAGCATCGCAGCCATAGAGATGCGAAAAGCACGACCTACTGTTTCGACAATCTTGCTGTGCTCCATCCCCGTCACCTTAGGAAAAGTAACGTTAGTGACAGCATTTTGCACCACATTGAACACACGAGACAAGGCGTAGACAACAGAGTACAGACCGAACGCTTTGGGTGATAGCAGCGCCACAATAACGATTTTGTCCGTTTGTGTGGACAGCGTCCCCATCAGCTCCATCCCGTAAACCCTCGCTCCATAGCTATAATAAGGACGAAGCACTTGACGGCTGGTAAATGGGCGGAAAGCACGCACATTCATATACTTGCGCAAACGGAGGAACGCCCATACTAGCGCAAGGAAACTCGCGGCAAAATTCACTGCTCCTGCCAGCTGCACATTGAGCAGGCCCATCAGCCACAGTGTCACCAGACCGATGAAATTCAGTAACGGGTAGTAAAACAACAGACCGTTATATACGCTAAAGCGATCCAGCCCTTGCGACAATGCTGTCGTCAGCGCTGTAAGCACTGCCAGCGGTATGGCTGCCGCACAATAAAGCTGGGACAGCTGGATGATATCCGCACCATAACCATTCAGCCACAGCGGCATGCATATCCAGGCCACCGCTCCCGCCAACAAGCTGGCAGGCAACTGAATCCAGAGTGACAACGTCAGTAGTTCTTCCGTCGTGCCTGTTTTCTTCTTGATGTTATAAATTAACGACGTTGGTAATCCGAAGCTCAACACACTGCCGATCAGCGTAGGCCAGAACAGAACTGCCGCCAGTTCTCCTTTCCCCTCTACTCCGAGCATACGTGCGGTCAGGATGGAAGTCAGGGTCGTGACGATTAGCACAAAAAAATTGTTAAAGCTCGTGCGCATGATCGTTTTGGCGAGACTGTCACCCGTGAATACTTTCCTTGCTGCTGTCCATGTGCTCATGTTACGTCCAACTCCTGTTCCTTATTAAGCCTCTCGTCTCTATGCTCACATTGCGTCTTTTGACGCACCTCCATCAGCCTACCGTTTTTTTGGAATTGCGTTCAGGCAACTGTCCCCCGCCAACAGGCTCCTTCTGACTTGAAAAGATCGCTTTCAACGCTCTTCTATAGCCTTGAATGGCAGTATGATTTTTCTTGGGCTTTTCTCTCAAAATCTGATACAACGTCGTCCAGTATAGTGCTGCATAACCAATCGGCCCAGATCCCTCTTCACGCAGGAGATGAATATGATTCATCACCCGCATATAAGTAACCTGCTCCATATTGTCGCGCGAGGACGGCGATTCGTGATGAAGCAGCGTAAGCGCCGGGTTAATGTATAATGGGCCGCTTTTCATTGCGATGCGTGAAAGTAATAAATCCTCGCCTACGCTATAGCTTTGCAACCAAGATACCGGCTCCAGACTGCGAATCGCTTCACGACGAAATGACATATTACAGCCATGGAAAAACTGGGTTCTAAACGTCTTCTTGGCCTTATGCCAGTTATACATCGAGCCGGACTGACCGCTGAGGGACAGCCTTCCTTTGGACAAAGACTGCTGGAATGACAGCAAGCATCGAATTGTTCCCATGAAGCTGTTACTCATTCCCTGTGCGATACCGCCGACACCAGCGGCCTGCGGGTAAGCCTCATAGGTACGCATCAACTCATTCAAATAGTTGCTCGGCAGCTCAACGTCATCGTCAAGGAACAAAATGATGTCACCCTGCGCAAGTTCAGCTGTCTTTACACGAGATAACCATAATCCCGGCTGCTCCTTGCGATGATATCGGTAGGTAATTCCCGCTCTACCCAACTGACGCTCATAACGTTCCAGCACATGCTTTGGCAGTTCTCCGTCGTCAATAATCCATAGCTCGGTTTCACATGCCTCCGGTGCTCCCCCAATGGCAATTGAATTAATGCATCGGGTCAGATCATCAACCCGATTTCGGGTGCACAGAGCAATGGACAAGCTTAACATCATACTCCCCCTTTATCCTGTCAGTGTGTAAAGAAAACAGTTTACTGAACCGCCGGGCCTAAATATTCGTTATATTTTTGCTTGCGCGGGTTCAGAATGAACAACACCCCCTGCTTGTATCCATCTGCGGCATTAAAATTGCGACGCAGCGTTTCTTTGAGCATCAAGTAGGATAAGGTCCATAAAAGGGCTCCATACTGAATCACTCCAGCCTTTTTCAAGGCAAGAAAATAATAGTGGTTAATTGCTGTAGCCTTGGCTACTTTGCCCGCCTTATCGCGCGAGCTTGGAGATTCATGATGAATGATGGTTAAGTCAGGATTGATAACCAATTTGCCGTAACGGCTCGCCAACTGGCACATGTACAAATCGTCAGCCACGGCATAACTGGTCATCCACGGATACGGCTTCATGTCCCGAAGCGCATCCCTCCGAAATGACATATTGCAGCCATGGAAAAATTCTGTATCGAAAACCTCAGTCGCTTCGCCCCAACGTAGCAAAGAACCTGCCAGACTACTAGGCGAGAGCTTGCCGAGGGATGAAGACATCTGAAATGTCAAAACGCCCAGCAGCTTTCCTGCCCGGCTCGAATGTAATCCCTTTGCAATCCCTCCAACACCCACAATCGTTTCATCCTGATCATAGGTATCGAGCAAGCGCCGGATATAGAGTTTATCGTCCAGTTCTGCATCATCGTCAAAATACAGCACAATATCATACCGCACAAGAGACAAGGCCTCATAGCGGGACAACCAAACGCCGGGACGACTTTTTTTATAATATTTCAAAACGCCTTGAGGCAATCCGGATACCATGTGACGGTACTGCTCGATCTGTTGGTCGGAAATATCGCCGTCATCAACAATCAGCAGTTCTACAGCCGTATGCTCCAATTGCTGCTGTACTGCAATAGATTGTATACAGCGTGTCAGGTCTTCGATCCGGTTGCGGGTACAAATGATGATGGAGACATCGGACATGCCATTACCTCCTGTGTGTGTATCCAGATGCTTTGGAAGAGATATTCTAAGTTTTTCCAATTGCTGGATTATATATGTTTATTGTATCTTTGACAGCGTTTTAGTGTATATACCTCTTTTGTATACTTTTTCAGTCTCCAAAAGGGTAGACAATCCTCTAAAAAGAGCAAAAAAATAGGATTGGCTTCTAGTGCCAATCCTGATTTACCCCTGGAAGTCCAGAAACAACGTCGCATTCACATACCGACGTGCCATGGACAAAAAATAACTATTTTGCACCGCTACCGCTGCCACCAGCAAAGTATTACGCACTGCTTCACACTGGTTAGGGGTCAAATGCTGTAAACGGCTGGTGTATTGATCAGCCGCCTGAACCAGCAGCTCCTCTGTCGCAGCTTCCTGGCGCTGCTGTCCTGTAACGGAATTTCCGTTGTCCTTTGCATAGCCTGCTCCAGCAACATCGAGCAGTTGGTCTCCGTTCGCATCCAGCTCCTCAAACAAAGTTGAATAGGCGGCGTACAAATCGACCGGCTGAATCAGATCGTCCGTATCATCTTCGGGTTGTTGGAACAGGATATGAAATAGCTGACGAATGGATTCAAAATCAAGACATGATTTTAAATCTTCCACAATGAGCAATATAGCTGCCTGGTTGACCGAGTATTTTTTGCCGATCTTCGGAGCGCCGAGAAATTCCTTGAAGTCGCGTTTGACCCAATTTTGCATAGATGCCAGTGAGACATGACTGTATTCGACCAGTTGACCCAGGGAAACGATCTCCTGCAGCGAAAAGGCTGCGCTGTGCTTACCCTTGATGATTTTATCTAGCACAGGTGTCACGTCGGTGTATAAAAATGTCGGCATCGTGCTCCCGGAACGGGCGAGATGGCTATGAGTGCGCCTCCAGGCGTCCTGTAGAACGGCCAAAGGCTGCAATTCGCGGCGACCTTCCATGGCCAGCAGCAAATGGGCCATATCACGACGAGTAAGGGTAAAAGACTCCATCTGCTTTCCTCCCTTTATTACATTTCAAGTTCATTTGAACTCATCATACGCCCTCAAACTAGGCTTGTAAAGTGAAGCAATGATCCGTGCGGGTTCTATTATGCCTTATTTTCCGTGTAAATTGGAGGTAGGTGACCTGCTATGATTCCATATGAACCTTGTATATTTCCTTTTAAGTTCTTAAAATAAGTTCAAGTGAACTTAAAATGGAGTTCCTTAAAAAATTGAACGAAAAAGGGATGAGTGAAAATTATATGGGTATAGGTGTCAGTCTATTTTTGTTTGCGGTGTTGATTTTATTTAGTGCTTTTTTCGTGGCTACCGAGTTTGCGATTATTAAAATCCGTTCCAGCCGGGTCGATCAGCTGGTCGTGGAGAACCGTAAAAACGCACTGGCGCTACAAAAAGTCGTCAATAATCTGGACGGCTACCTGTCCGCCTGTCAGCTTGGTATTACGATTACAGCGTTGGGACTCGGCTGGCTCGGTGAACCGACCGTAGTCAAATTGCTGGAGCCTCTCTTTCAACAGCTCAACATCAATGGGGATTTTTCACATATCCTGGCCTTTATTATTTCATTCGTCATTGTAACTTACCTGCACGTGGTGATCGGCGAACTGGCTCCCAAAACATTGGCGATCCGCAAAGCGGAAGCTGTCAGTCTGTTAACCTCCCCAGTCATCGTGTGGTTTAATCGGATTATGTATCCGTTTATTTGGCTCCTTAACGGCTCGGCCAATCGTCTGGTTCGTCTGTTTGGTCTTCAACCGGCTAGTGAGCATGAAGAAGCGCACTCTCAGGAAGAAATTCAGATCATTTTGTCCGAAAGCGTGGAAAGTGGTAAGATCAATAACACCGAATATGGCTACGTAAATCGTATCTTTGCTTTTGACGAGACCGTTGCCAAAGAAATTATGGTACCACGTACAGATATGGTATGCTTGTTTACGAATCGCTCGCTACAAGAAAACATGCTGACTATTCACGAAGAGCAGTATACCCGTTTTCCGGTGGCGACAGACAGCAAGGATCAGATCATTGGTATGATTAATACCAAACAGCTATTCCTTGAGTATGATCGCAATCCAGAGCTTGTTTTCGACAGTCTGATTCAACCGATCTTGACCGTTCCGGAAGTTATCCCCGTCAACACACTGCTGAAACGTATGCAGAAGGAGCAGGTTCATATCGCTCTCCTGGTCGATGAATACGGTGGAACCTCCGGCCTCATTACCATTGAGGACATTTTGGAGGAGATTGTTGGCGAAATTCGGGACGAATTTGATAAGGATGAACGGAAGGAAATCGAGAAACTGACGGAGAACAGTTATTTGATGGATGGTAAAGTGATGCTTTCCGATCTGAGTGATCTGACGGGCTTGACATTGGACGATGAAGACGTGGATACTGTCGGAGGGTGGGTGTATAGCCGGGTTCCGGAACCTAGACAGGGCAAGGAATTCATAGAAGAGAATGTGAAATTTATCATTCGTGAAATGGGTAAAAATCGTATTCGTCGGGTGGAGATTATTTTACACCACACATCCCCCGCATCTGAATTGGAAGCAGAATCGGACACTTCTTCCCGGGAGTGAACCGTGTGACCTGAGCGTTTATCTTTGCACTTGACACTTGTGTTCACTCCTACTGAAATGACATATTCCCAGGGCAAACGGCTTAGGTCGTTTGCCCTGCACGCGTGTAAGGAGGAGCTAGTAAAGTGGATATTTTATCTTCTATTATTATGGGAATTATTGAAGGACTGACAGAGTTTTTGCCGGTCTCTTCGACGGGTCACATGATCCTCACGGCTGATCTTCTAGGATTAAACACAGAGAATGATACGGTCAAAACGTTTGAGGTTATCGTACAATTAGGTGCTGTGCTGGCAGTCGTCGTATTATACTGGCGCAGATTCCTGAGCCTGTTTGATTTCAGACGCAAAATCTCGAGTCAGCCACGTCTAAACCTGTTACATATTATTTTAGCCATGATCCCAGCGGGGCTAATTGGCGTACTGTTCCGTGATGTAATCAAGCAATACCTGTTTGGTCCTGAAACGGTTTTATACAGTTTGGTGATCGGGGGCCTGCTCATGATCGCGGCTGAAAAATTTCATCCGCCTATTAGATCACATACGCTGGATGAGATCACTTACAAACAAGCTTTTACGATCGGTTTGTTCCAAGTCCTAGCCCTATGGCCAGGATTCTCCCGTTCAGGCTCAACCATGTCTGGGGGCCTATTCGCACGTGTAAGCCATACGGCAGCTGCGGAATTTACATTCCTCGTATCTGTTCCGGTCATGCTGGGTGCATCGGGTATTGATATGATCAAAAGTATGGATCACCTGTCTATGAGTGATTTTCCAGTGTTCGCGGCCGGCTTTATTACTGCCTTTATCGTCGGGATGCTGGCGATCAAAACATTCCTCGGTCTGCTCAAACGCTTGAGCCTGACTACGTTCGCCATTTACCGCTTCGTGCTGGCGGCTGTGTTCTTTTTCATTATTTTATAAGCCATTGTTTGGTACCAATAACTAAAAAGGGATATCCATAGGGTCTGAATGATCAGCCTTGGATATCCCTTTTACTATTTTGCCAGAAAGGATAGATCGTACTGAACTATCCCTATTCCCTATCATGCGTTCTGATTATTGTTTGGATTCCAGCGTAGTCAAATATTCCGAAATTTGAGCTGGCGTTTTAGCGTATTTGCTGTGCAAATGAGCAATTTTTTCGCCATTACGGAACACGAGCAGACTCGGAATACCGCGCACTTGATTTTCGTCGGCAATCGGCTGGAATTTCTCCGCATCAAGCGCAAAGAAACGCTTATCTGCGTTTTCCTCAATAATGCCGTCCATAAATTTATCCAGTGTCTTGCAATCCGGACACCAGGTTGTATCAAATTTCACGACAGTCAGACCGTCACCATTAATTAAATCCTGATATTGCTGCTGAGATTCGATGCGTTCCATTCGTTGGTCCCTCCTAGAGTGTATTTATAACGTCTCCATATTCACATATGAATTATAAACCGAGGCTTATTCCTATATTGTAATGATTCTTTTATAAATTGCAACTGGGACGGGTACATGTTTGACACTTGTCCTATACTTGCTCGGATTAGCGATATTGCGCATCATACCGATTGGCTCGGCTGATTTGCTGTAGCGTCTGCCGCTCTTGCCTGGTTAGCGGTGCAATATCCGCAGCAGAAATATTATGCTCCAATTGTCCCAAAGAGCTTGCACCCGGGATCACAGCAGCGACAGTCGGATGAGACAGGCTATAACGGATCGCTGTCTGAACCATACTACGATCCGCCCCTCCAAATGCCTTTAATTGCTTACGCACGTCCAGCAACTCTGCTTCATTGTAGTCCAGATATCCCTTGGCTATCTTCCCTTCCCCTTCGTCAGCCAATACACCACTGGCCACTGGCCCACGTGCAATCACGCTAATTCCCCGTTCCTGAAGCAAAGACAGTACCTCTTCCTCTGCACGCCGATCCAGCAAACTATACTGATTCATAACACTAACGATATTCGAGCGTTTGACATATTCACGGATGACATGAGGGCGAATTGAGGAAATACCATAATAACGGATGACTCCCTCCCGCTGCAATTGCTCAAAAGCCTCAATGGTTTCGTCCATCGGATCGTCAATCGTCCCTCCGTGCAACTGATACAGGTCGATGTAGTCCGTTCCAAGGCGGCGTAGGCTCTCTTTAACAGCAGACAGAATATATTTCTTGGATGGGTCCCATCCCCAGCCCTCCTGCCCCGGTAGACGCCGATTGCCAACCTTGGTCGCCAGGATGACCTCCTGTCGCCGTCCACGGATCGCTGCACCTACGATTTCTTCATTGCGTCCGTGCTGGTACAAATCTGCCGTATCCAACAGGTTTACGCCCCTGTCTAGCGCTTCATGAATCAAGTAAACACCTTGCTGCTCCTCCGTACCGACCGACATACATCCCAGACCAATTTCACCTACCAGCAAATCCGATGATCCCAGGCGGTTTTTTTTCATTTATGCTCCCCTCACTTCCAATAACGTATAACTTTAAATTTTTAATATTCCTCTATTATACGAAAAAAAATATACAAAAAAACAACCCCAAAGGCATAGAGACTCCACGCTCTCCAATCCTTTGAGGTTGTTGTATGAAATTCGTATTCCATTCATGCTATCCGAACAGCCATCGGACGGCCCTAGGAAATTGACGCTGAAAACAATCCACACGATGCACCGCATCCTGATCCAACTCAAGGAGCACATCTTTTGCATCCAGTCCCTGTGTCCGCAGCACCTCGTGTGCCTGGAGGGTCAGCGGAACCATATCTTTTTGTACATTCGTCTTCCCTTCACCTTCACGGGTCCCGACAGATATATAAAAGCGATGTATCCCATCCCTCACAGTTGCACAAGATGCAGATTGCATATAACCAATCATACCCGGATACCAATACGAGCCTGAGATGGAACCGACGCGTCCGAATATGTCCTTATACTTGAAGACGGCATACATGGAAATTAATCCGCCCAATGAGGCGCCGATGATTCCCGTATGCTCCGGTCCGGTTTTTACCGGATATCTCCCCTCGACGTACGGCATTACTTTTGTAACCACAAACGCCAGATAGGCATCTCCGCCACCGCCAAAAGCAGGTCTTCCTTCTACTAAAGCAGCTGCCTTCCAAGGCGTATAATCATCCAGCCGATTTACGGGCTGAATACCTACCAGCACGACACGGGGCAACTCTCCCGTAGAAAAACCTCTTTCCAGCTCATCCAACCCGCTTAGAAATAAAGAGCTGCCATCCTGCACATACAGCACAGGATACAGCTCATTATGACTCACGGAGACGGGAGGTGTATAGACGTGCACAAGGTACCCATCTAATGGAATTTCATCTACATGACCTTTCATCCTACACAGTCCCCCATGATGTGAATGTATTCATTACAGTGCAGCATCCATTTCCTTGATCATTTCAGATACGGATTCCAGACCATTACCTGACAGGTACCAGTAGTTAGGATCAAGGTATACAATATGACCGTTTTTAAATGCATTGGTTTTCTTCACCAGTTCATTCTCAATGGTTTGTTTACCTGTAACCTGTTCCTTGCCTTCCTCGACCACCACAGCCCCACGGTCAACAACAAAAATATAATCCGGATTTTTTTGCTGTACATATTCAAAAGAAACCTTTTGTCCATGCGTGGATACTTTAATGCCCGGATCTACAGGGGTTACGCCAAAAGCATCATGAATGATACCGAAGCGGGATTGTGAGCCATATGCGCTCAGGCTTCCTTCATTCGTCAGCACGATCAGTCCTTTAGCTTTGCTCGCTACAGCCTTGTCATGTACGGCCTTGATGGAGCTATCAATCGCAGCCAGCTCCTGCTTGGCAGCATCCTCTTTATCGAAGATTTTTCCCAATGTTTCAACGTTTTTCTTAAAGGAATTGATATAATCCTTGGTGTCTACAGCCATCGAAATGGTCGGTGCAATTTTACTCAACTCTTTATATGCATCAGCTTGTCTGCCGCCGATGATGATGAGTTCAGGAGACAGATCACTGATTTTCTCGTAATCCGGTTCAAACAGCGTGCCTGCACTTGCATATTTGGAATCTTTATATTTGCTCAAATACGTAGGAAGATCCTGCTGCGCTACTGCCGCAACGTCAACGCCCAGCTTATCCAGCGTATCCAATGAACCAAAATCAAAGACAACGACATTTTTTGGATTAACTTTGACTTGGACCGGGTTTTCATCCAGTGCGTGTTTGACCGAGATGGTTTTGGATTCCGTTGTTGCAGCAGAGGAGCCGTTTCCAGTCGCTTCCGGTGTTGCCGGAGCTGCTTTGCCACAGGCTGACACAATCAGTACCAATGCAAGCATTAGCGTTAAAAACATCATATTTTTCTTCATTTAACATTCCCCCTAAGTGAAATAAACGCAAATTTTATGGTCACCGATCTGTTGAATCGGAATATCCATATCGTACAAATCCTTTAATACCTGACTATCAATCATCTCGTCAGCCGTTCCTTGTTTTAGCAACCTGCCATCCTTCATCCCTACAATATAGTCTGAATAGCAGGATGCAAAATTAATGTCGTGCAACACGACCAGAATCGTTTTGCCGAGATCATCCACCAAACCGCGCAACGTCTTCATAATCTGAACCGAATGCTTCATATCCAGATTGTTCAGCGGCTCATCCAGCAGGATGTATTCTGTGTCCTGAGCCAAAATCATGGCAATAAAAGCCCGCTGTCGCTGTCCCCCACTAAGCAAATCAATATGCTTATCTTTCATGTCCTCCAGTCCCATGTAGGCCATAGACTGCTCCACCATTTTGCGATCCTCGCTGTTCAATCTGCCCTTGGAATACGGAAAACGGCCGAAGCTAACCAGCTCCTTCACGGTTAAGCGGATATTGACATCGTTCGTCTGTTTTAAAATAGATATCTTCCGGGCTAGCTCCTCACTTTTTGTCAGGCTCACGGCCTGCCCGTCGATGAAGATTTCTCCCTCATCACTGTTAGTCAGGCGACTGATCATCGACAACAAGGTGCTTTTTCCAGCGCCGTTAGGTCCAATAAAGGAGGTAATGGTACCTTTAGGTACAGTGACGGATACCTGATCCACCACATTTTTATTCCCGTAGCGTTTGGATACGTTTCTGACTTCTACCATGACTTATTCTCCCGCAGCAAAAGATACAGGAAGTACACACCCCCGATAAAGTTAATAATGACACTGACCGTTGTCGATAAGTCGAATACTCTTTCTGCCAGCAGTTGGCATCCTGCCAACGCAATGACACTGACACAAATAGAGGCCGGAATAATATAACGATGCTGATAGGTTTTCATCACCTGATAAGCCACATTGGCCACAATTAACCCTAGAAACGTAATCGGCCCGACAAGTGCCGTAGATATGGAGATAAGAATCGCTACGATAATTAGCAGCCTTTTGATAATAAAACTATAAGGGAGCCCTAAATTAATCGCATGCTCTCGTCCGAGCGACAGCACGTCCAGATACTTGATGAATCTCCACGCATAAGCAAATACGAGCACAAGAATGAATACAGAAAGCCACAGTAGTTCGGTGTTTACATTACTGAAGCTGGCAAAGCTCTTGTCTTGGATTTTCGCAAATTCGTTCGGGTCAATCAGTACCTCCATAAAGGTAGACAGACTGTTGAATAGTGTGCCGAACACCAGACCGATCAGCAAAAGTACATAAATACCGCGTCCATCTTTGCGGAAAATTAATTTGTATAGCAGTCCTGCGAAAAGCATCATCAGCCCCACCGACAGCAAAAAGTTCAATTCTTTGCTGGTCGAAATGAAGGGTACGGAACCAAATGCAAAAATAATCGTCGTCTGAATCAGCATATACAGTGAATCCAGACCAATAATACCCGGAGTCAAAATCTTATTATTCGTAACCGTCTGGAAAATAACTGTTGCAAAAGCAATGGAGCCACCTGTCAGAATGAAGGCTGCGATCTTTTTCAATCGTCGTGGCAGCGCGTAATGCCAGGTATGCGGAAGATCTATAAACACGAAAGCAGCAATCAACACAAGCGCGGCAGCGGCTAATATTCCGATTTTTAATTTAGGATTCATAAGCCCTTCTCCTCAGCAGCAAATACAAAAACAACGCGCTCCCGATCACACCAACCGTAAGCCCTACAGAAATTTCATACGGATAAATGATCACCCGTCCCAAAATATCGCAAAACAGCACAAAGACGGCGCCCAAGATCGCTGTATGGGCCAGGCTTTTTTTAAGATTATCCCCCATATACATGCTGACTAGATTGGGTACAACCAGCCCCAAAAAGGGAATCGTCCCGACCGTTAAGATGACAACAGAGGAAACCAAAGCCACGATCACCAAACCGACATTGACGGTGCGCTTGTAATGTACACCCAAGTTGGCCGCAAAATCCTCACCCATGCCTGCAATTGTAAAACGATTCGCATATATGTACGCCAACGCAACCAAAGGAATACTAAGATATAGCATCTCGTAGCGACCACTCATGATTAGAGAAAAGTCTCCCTGCATCCACGAAGAAATGCCCTGGATCAGATTGTATTTATAAGCAAAAAAGGTCGTTACCGAATTTAAAATGCCTCCAAACATCAAACCGACAAGCGGGATAAATACCGGGTCCTTGAAACGGATTTTATCCAGTATTTTCATGAAAATCAGTGTTCCCCCTAGAGCAAATCCGAAAGCCGTCAGCATCTTCGTCCAAAATCCCGCCGCTCCAAACACCATAATAGCCATCAGCACACCCAATCGTGCCGCGTCCATCGTCCCCGCAGTGGTGGGAGATACAAATCGGTTCCGGGTAAGTTGCTGCATAATGAGCCCACAGATACTCATACTCGCCCCTGCGATAATGATACTGATCAATCGTGGGAATCTGCTAATCAGGAGTACCTGCGCCTGATCGTTGGTTAAGTGGAACACATCAAGTGGAGTTACATCATGAACACCAATAAAAACCGAGGCGAAGGCCAGTACCAGAAAAGCCAGTATTAAATAACGCAATTTCATGTTCTAACCAAGGGAGCCTGTTCTCCAACAACCTGTACCAAGCTTCGGCCCTGTCCTCCCCTCCAATAATGATAATGATTATCAAAATCAACTAGCATAAATTATATCAGTCATACCGTATCTGTCAATGTGATGAGGTTTTAAAGCAGGACAAAAAAGCTGCAGAGAACTTTCTCGACACCCCACCTGGACAACCCAATGAGCAAATAAGAGTAAAATCCGGTAAACTAGAAATAGAGAGTTTGGGAGCCCTTTTTTATGTTTATGGTGAGCAGTTCTGGAAACCGAGTTCATTAACTTTGGTTAGTAAAAAAATAGGAGGAGAATGATGAATCACATATTAATCATCGAGGACGATATCGCCTTGAGTAACGGTATTGTTCTTGCCCTTAAAGAACCTAACAACGTATTTACGCAAATGTATGACATAGCTACTGCAAAAGAACAATTGAACGTTACCGCCTTTGACCTAGTGATTCTTGATGTAAATTTGCCGGATGGAAGTGGACTCGATCTGTTAACCCATATACGAAAAAGAACAACTTTACCAGTCATCGTTCTGACTGCGAATGATATGGAAACAGATGTCGTCACTGGTTTTGAGCTGGGTGCTGACGATTATATAACCAAGCCTTTCAGTCTTATGGTACTGAGAGCAAGAGTTGGCGTTCAGCTAAAGAAATCCAGATACTCGCTTGCAGACTCCATTCAGCTCGACAATTTTTCCTTTTCATTCGAGAGGATGGAATTTACTAAGAATGGTACGCCCATTGAACTAAGTAAAACTGAACAAAAATTGTTGCGCATCCTATTCGATAATCGAGGCAATACTGTATCTCGCGATCATTTAGTAGACAGCATCTGGACTGATGGAGCTGAGTATGTAGGTGAAAACGCCTTGTCTGTTACAGTAAAAAGGCTACGTGACAAGCTCGAGGATCATCCTTCCTCCCCACAATATATTAAAACGGTTTACGGGCTGGGCTACACATGGGCGTTGAAATGACAACACTCCTATATATATGTATTGGAATTGCCGTTGTTGCTGTATGCACCGCTGTGTGTGCTATTATGCTTTATCGCAGGAGCATCCATAAAACAATGAAAACTATTGAGAACATGCTGGATGCCGCGATAAATGGCAGCTTCTCAGAGGATGTCTTTGATGAATCCGTTCTTTCTTCAATAGAAGCTAAATTTGTGAGATTTCTTTCCATTTGTTCCGTGTCCTCCAAAAATCTGCTTGCCGAAAAGAATAAAATAAATGAGCTGATTTCCGATATTTCACACCAAACGAAAACACCATTGGCCAACATCCTGCTTTATTCCCAACTACTTAGCGAATACGAACTATCACAGGATACCTCCACTTGTGTGAAAGCTCTATCTGCACAGGCCGAAAAGCTTAACTTTCTGATCCAGGCATTGTTGAAAACATCGCGGCTTGAAACGGGGATTATCACGGTATCGCCAAGGCGAGAATCTGTTCAAAAGCTCCTTGATGCTGCACTGGAGCAAATGATGCCAAAAGCTGACGCCAAAGGGATTTCAGTTGTTATGGAGGACACAGTTACCCATGCTTATTTTGACCTAAAGTGGACGAGTGAAGCTGTCTATAACATTATGGATAACGCCATAAAATATACAGAGACAGGCGGAAGCATGAATATAAAAGTAATGGCATACGATTTGTTTTGTCGAATTGATATTACCGACAGTGGTATAGGCATTGCAGAAGAAGAACAAGGTAAAATCTTTACCCGCTTTTATCGCTCCCCTACTGTTAACTCGCAGGAGGGTGTAGGTATTGGACTGTTTTTAGCTAGAGAAATCATCGCTGCGGAGGGGGGTTACATCAAGGTACGATCACGCTACGGCCGTGGTTCTACCTTCTCTATTTTTCTTTCTATGGATACTTAATTCTTTCAATACCGTTAGATTTCAGAAAGATTGTAGAAAGATCAGTGTGTTAATGTCTGTACTGTAGATGACTACGATCCAGACATTTTTTTGTGGAGGAGAACGTATATGGGTCTATTGAAAACTCAGGCATTAAAAAAACATTATGGAAACGGAGATACTGCTGTTTATGCCTTAGATGGTGTGAATCTGGAGGTGGAAAGCGGAGAATTTGTCGCTATTGTCGGTACGTCCGGGAGCGGCAAATCTACCCTTCTCCATATGCTGGGTGGACTTGATCGTCCAACAAGTGGAAACGTTACGATTGACGGCAAAGATATTTCTACATTAAAAGACGAAGAATTGACTATTTTTCGCAGACGAAAGATTGGCTTTGTGTTTCAAAATTACAACTTGGTACCTGTCTTGAATGTCTACGAAAATATTGTGCTTCCTATTGAACTGGACGGTAAAGAGCCAGACAAAACCCACATAGATAAAATTGTACATACCTTGGGCCTTGACCACAAAATGAATAACCTGCCAAACAATCTTTCCGGTGGACAACAGCAACGTGTAGCTATTGCCAGAGCACTGGCAGCCAAGCCCGCCATTATCTTGGCAGATGAACCCACCGGAAATCTGGACAGTAAAACGAGTCTGGATGTGATGGGATTGATCAAAGTATCCAGCCAGCAGTTCCGCCAAACGATAGTGATGATTACCCACAACGAGGAAATTGCGCAAATGGCAGACCGGATCATCCGTATTGAGGACGGTAAAATTGTCGGCGGTGATGCCAAATGATCAAGGTAAAGAACAAAAAAGTAATCCGCAAGCTGGCAGATAAAAGTTTCAAAGTAAACAAAGCCCGTAACCTCTTTGCTATTGTTGCCATAGCACTAACCTCATTGCTATTTACAACACTGTTCACTATGGGGATTGGCGCTGGGGAAAACTTACAACGGGCGACCATGCGCCAGGTCGGTGGAGATGGACATGCCGTACTTAAATATATAACGGATGACGAATTTAATCATGTCAAGGATCATCCGTTGATCAAGGAAATAGCTTATAACCGTATATTAAGCGATCGAGTTATGAACGATAATTTTCTAAAACGCCATACGGAGTTCTGGTATTACGACGATGTAGGGATGAAGCTTGGTTTTATTGAGCTTAAAGAGGGGCACAAGCCTGCGGCGGAAAATGAAGTAATCGCAGACTCCAAGACGTTGCAGCTATTGGGTGTTCCACTGGAGGTTGGAGCACCTTTGAGACTAAAGCTTGACATACGAGGTAAAGAAGTACAGCGTGATTTTATCCTCTCCGGCTGGTGGAAAAGCGATCCTGTGTTTAACACAGGACAAATATTCGCCTCCAGATCCTATGTCGATGCTCATGCAAAGGAATTACAAAGCACCTATAAAAAAGATCATTTCTATACAGGAACCATTAGTGCATATATGATGTTCGACAATAGCCTTGATTTGCGGGGAAAGCTCAGTAAAGTGATTACCGAAAGCGGGTATTCGCTTGACGAAGATGCACCGAACTATATCGCGAATAATGTAAATTGGTCATACATCTCGACCAATTTTAGTATGGATGCGGGAACAATCATGGCACTTACTTCTGCCCTGATACTGATCGTATTTACCGGCTATTTGATCATCTATAACATTTTTCAAATATCGGTGATGCGAGATATTCGTTTTTATGGTCTTTTAAAGACGATCGGCACAAGCGGCAAGCAGATCCGCCGGATCATTCGCAGACAGGCGTTAGTTCTTTCAGTGATAGGAATCCCGTTTGGATTAATAGCAGGTTTTTTTGTCGGTAAAGCACTTATACCACTTCTTATGAACAACACTACCTTTGCTGGCACCGAGATATCGGTATCTCCCAACCCATGGATTTTTATAGGATCGGCTTTGTTCGCGCTCATTACCGTAATGATCAGCACTTTCAAGCCAGGCAGGATTGCGGCAGCTGTTTCGCCGGTTGAGGCAGTAAGATACACAGACGGAAATACCAAGGGCAGCCGTAAGCTGAAAAAATCCACCAAAGGCGCTAAAATGATCCACATGGCTCGCTCCAACTTGGGGCGCAATACAAAGCGTACCGTGTTGGTAGTCATCAGTCTTTCGTTGAGCCTTGTACTTCTTAACACGGCCTTCACCCTGTCTAAGAGCATTGATATGGATAAGTTTGTATCCAATTTCAATGACACCGACTTTCTCATTGCTCATGCTGAATATTTCCATAGCCCCTTTTTTAAAGGCCCTGAAAATGAGACCTCCGAGAGTTTTATTCAGGCTGTACAGACACAGCCCGGCTTTGAAGAGGGCGGTCGCTTGTACGGCGGCAAATTAGTGCTTACTGTCGAGAATGGAAAAGACACCCATGAGGACGATGTGACTGACTCTCGCGGCAACTTCATGGCGACAGTATATGGGCTGGAAGATTTACCATTGCACCGTTTGCAATTGCTAGACGGTGAGCTTGATTTTGAGAAGCTGGCTTCCGGTAAGTATATATTGGAAGGGGTAGATTTAGATGACCATAACATCCCCCATATGGAAGAAGCTCTTTATAAGGTGGGTGAAAAGGTCACGCTTCACAGTTATATGGGAGCAGCAGAAGCTCCGCTGGATAAAGAGTATACTACGCATGCATTCACAGTGCTTGGTCATGTTGCAATTAAATATATGACCAATTCTGATCGCCTTTCAGATAAGTATAATTTTTATCTTCCAGCGAATATTTACAAGCCGCTTGCGGAGCAACCTGCTGTGATGAGCTATGCCTTTAATGTATCCCCTGATCAGGAAGAGGCCATGGAGGTTTTTTTAAAAAGTTACACCGAAACTACAGAGCCGGTAATGAACTACACATCCAAATTTACTTCAATGAATGAGTTTTCCGGTATGCAAAACACCATCATGATGATCGGCGGCACGCTTAGTCTGATTATCGGCCTAATTGGTATCCTCAACTTTGTAAACGCAATTCTGACGAGTATATTGACACGGCGTCAGGAGTTTGCCATGCTGCAAAGTATCGGCATGACCAAAAAGCAATTGCGGGGTATGCTGATCTATGAAGGGCTATATTATGTTCTCGGCACCGCCCTATTCTCCATTTTATTAGGGATCATATTTTCTATTTCAATTGTGAAACCCCTAAGCAGTATGATGTGGTTTTTGAGCTATCACTTTATAATCTGGCCACTTCTAGCCTTATTGCCTTTACTGTTATTGCTTGGGATACTTATTCCAGTAGCGGTCTATTCTATGAACGACAAACAAAGTATTGTGGAACGACTTCGAGAATCAGAGTAGATTTACCGAGAAAGTCCATAATACCAGTGTGAATAATAAAAAGATGACTCCTGATCAATTCGAGGCCACCGAAAAACCAGCCTTTCGTGAAAAAAACAAGAACACGAATCAAAAAGACGACGGTTTATTCTGAATTCACAGAATGAACCGTCGTCTTTTCTCTTGCTCTCCGCCTCATGTGGCCCTTGCTTACTCCATCAGTTTCAATATTCGTTTTAAATTGACAGTGAATATCGCCATAGCCCCCTGGATTTCCATACCTATCAGACCCGAGGAGGACGCTACATCGTACCCGTGTCTGTGCTTCAGTTCACTATTCTTCGCCTCAATTTTGTATCGTTCTTTGGCCTTGGCTTTAAAGCTTTCGCTTTCTTGAAACGTAACTTCTTCAAATGCTCATGGCTTTTTATACTTTTTTGCCTTCACGCGCTCTGCGGATCGCCAGATGTCCAGCTTTGCATACGTACATTCCCGCATCTTTGTTAAACTCGAACTCGTCTTGTCGTGACAATAGGTTTCGTTCAGTTCCTCATAAATAAAGCTAAAGTCCACCAATTCGTCCATTCTTCCGTAACAGATGGTCTTTGGGAATCAACAGATTGTATAGTTCAATATATGGACTTAGGACCATGCTTTGCTGTTTCGGAAGCACCGGAACCACCCGCCTTTATTTGGATATTTTAATTATACCGAAAAAGCGAGACAGTAACCTCTGTTATGGAGGAACTGTCTCGCTTTAGAGTTTAGGACTTTTTCAGTGGCCTCGGGATATCCGGGGTTGTCTTTTTTTCATCCTTAATCTTTTTCTGAATGAGCAGCTCCACTTGCTTCTTCCAGAGAATGAATGAGAAGTCTATGATCGATCGGTGACGACATGACAAGCAGGCTCGTGTAGGTTCCATACTTATCGCACTGGTTGCTAAACTCTTCGAGGGTGCGCGTCGAGCTGGTCACTACTTTTAATAAATAACTGTGTTCTCCGCTTATACGATGGCACTCGGCAACATGTGGAGATGTATGAACAAAATCAAGAAATGCATGGCAATCTCTAGTCCGAAACAATATATAGGCTGCCGTATCCTTTCCTATTTTTTCAGGAGAGATGATAGTGCGATACCCCTTGATAACCCCTTTTTCTTCCATTCTTTTAACTCGTTCTGTTACAGCAGGTTGGGATAAACCCACGCATTTCCCTAGCTCTGTCATTGAAATTCTCGCCTGACTTTGAAGATAAAAGAGGATTTGTTTGTCTACATGATCCACTTTGAATTCCCTCCTTTAAATTTAACGTTTTTATGAGAAATTCATTTAATTACTTTGTATAATCATCATAATGGATTGATTGCGTTATGTAAAATGAATGATTTAGATTATATAATAAAACTCATATCGATAAGGTGAACCAAACATGAAAAGATAGAGAGGATGGCTGCCCTTGAGCAAATACGTTTTTAATAAGGTAGGAACAGTAGCAGATTTAGAAGTACATATTGAAGAGGCTATTGATCGTACAATTGTCGAAAAAAGGCTGGTTGGTGCTGGTATACGAGTTACGCTTAATGAGGCGCAATATTATAGTTACGCTGCCGGATGTCCAGACCGTGAACAAAAGTCTGGGGGGACCTCTCAGTGAGCCTCTCCCTCTCCCGCAAAAATATAATTGCATTGGTTGCTATATGTTTGTCCGCATTGATGTTCGGCCTCGAAATTTCCAGTGTGCCAGTGATACTGCCAACTCTGGAGAAAGTATTGCATGGCGATCTTAAGGATATGCAATGGATTATGAACGCTTATACCATTGCATGTGCCACAGTTCTGATGGCTGTTGGAACGCTGGCTGACCGGTATGGAAGGAGGCGTATTTTTATTATCAGCCTCGTCTTGTTCGGTGTTACATCCTTGATTTGTGGCTTGGCGCAAAGCACATCGGTTCTGATCATCAGTCGGTTTCTTCAAGGGGTGGGTGCTGGTGCGATGCAGATTTGCCAGATAGCAATTCTTTCACATCGGTTTCAGGAAGGACAAGAACGCAGCAAAGCCTTTGGCATATGGGGGATCGTGTTCGGTATCGGCCTCGGTTTTGGACCTATCATCGGCGGCATAATCGTGGCCGTGTTGAACTGGCATTGGGTTTTCCTGGTCCACGTTCCGTTGACCATCCTCACTTTGATTCTTGTTTTTGGTGGCATAGAAGAGTCCAGAGATCCGCAGGTGAAAAAGCTGGACATTATCGGCATCGTCACGCTTTCATTGACAGTTTTTGGCCTTGCATACTTTATCACGCAAGGGCCGGAACTCGGCTTTACCAGCAGAGCATCCATCAGCATCCTTGTTGCAGTAGCAATAAGTTTTATGATTTTTCTATTTGCGGAAAAGCTCAGCGCCCATCCGATGTTTGACTTTTCAGTATTCAAGATACGTAATTTCTCCGGCGCTCTCCTTGGCTCCATCGGCATGAACTTCAGTTTCTGGCCGTTCATGATCTATCTGCCGATCTATTTCCAGAGTGGCCTGGGTTACGGCATCGTAGCCGCCGGGCTGTCTCTCTTGGCTTATGCGCTGCCCACCTTGGTAATTCCACCTCTGGCAGAGCGTTTTTCGCTCCGCTACCAGCCGCGCATAGTCATTCCATCAGGTCTGTTCATCCTCGGTATGGGCTTCATTTTGATGAAATATGGCAGCGGCAGCGATCACGCCAGTTGGTTGACCATGCTCCCTGGCTCCTTGTTGGCTGGTATTGGGCTTGGCTTAACGAACACGCCTGTGACCAACACGACCACCGGCTCTGTTCCAAGTGCCCGTGCAGGCATGGCTTCCGGTATAGATATGAGTGCTAGATTGATCAGTCTAGCCATCAATATCGCTGTGATGGGATTCATCTTGCAGGCAGGTATTTTGTCTTATTTGAAGAGTGCCCTTTCCGGGACTCTCAGTGCAGTGCAATTGCGGTCTGTAGCCGAAAAAGTAGCCGCCGGAAATACTGTATCTCTCAGGCAGAGTTTGCCAGAACTCTCCTCTCTGGATGCGTCTGGAGCCGTCGTCCATGCGGCGCTTATGCACGGCTTTGGCTTGATAATGCTCTACGGCGGTATTGGTGTCTGGGTTCTAGCCGCGATCAGTTTTATGATTTTTGGACCTAAGAGAGCATAAAGACAATCCTGGGGATATCGAGGTACTGAAAAAGTCCCCATTGTAGAGAGTAAGAGAATATCCAAAGAAAAACGAGCCTCTAGAATCGCTTCTAAGGCTCGTTTCGCGTTCAGGGAGACATATTTGTACCCCTAAAATCTTTGTATTTTCGGAAATCAACAGTTTTTCAGTGGCCTCGATCAATTCAGAGGTCATCTTTTTATGCTTAGAAAGGTATCTTTGTATGAACAACTACAGTTTCCACTCTTCCCGTAAAAGCCCCATTCGGATCGAGTCATAATACTCTCCATTATAATATCTGCACTTTCGAAGCCTGGCTTCGAGGGTCATGCCCAGCTTCTCCCCCACCTTCATCATCCGATGGTTTCCTGACCAGGTTGTAAAACCTACTCTTACTAGAGGCAACGTATTAAACAAATGCGTGATCCATAGTCGGAGTGCCCTCGTACCGTAACCACCGCTCCAATACTGCGAATCAAAGATACCTATCCCCATTTCAAGCCATTGAGAAGGCTGATGCTCCCAGTAGTAGCTTACTGACCCAATGACCTTGCCTTCCACTTCAATGATCCAAAAGTCATCTTGTCCGATTCGCTTTTCCTTCTCTTTTAAATAATCATCAAAAGAAAGTGGCTTATGTTCATAATAAGGTGCATCCCATTGCTTCCATTCCGGTGCTTCTTCCTTAAAAGTTAACGTCCAAAGGGCGTGTAGGTCTTCTTCTGTAACAGGCCTAATCGTCAAATCCTTATCCGTATACATGGAGCACACTCCTTTTATAATAAAAATCATTCTAGCTACATTGGGCTATTTTTGGGCTTTATTGTATCTGCTTTTGCATTATTTTGAAATTCTATTTTTGTCAGTCTTCCAAGAAAGATCGTAATTCAAGTTGACAAACAATCAAAAATAATATATCTTAATATCAAGATAATAAATATAAAGAAAAGTTTTACGACTGGTTATTTTGTTTTAAAAAAACTAATCATATATAAACCAAGGAGGGCAATAATATGAAACTGTTAGGATTGCATCACGTATCGGCGATTACAGCGGCGGCGGCTAAAAATGTTGATTTTTATACTCAGGTAATGGGACTTCGGTTGATCAAGAAAACGGTGAACCAAGATGATGTTAGTGTGTATCACCTTTTTTACGGAGATGAGCGTGGAACTGCGGGTACAGAAGTCACTTTCTTTGAAATTCCACATGCGGGACAAACTCGTACAGGAAATAACAGCATTTCAGCACTCTCCTTACGGGTACCGAACGACAAGGCACTGGATTACTGGAAAAACCGCTTCGAGCAGCTGGATGTAAAGCATGGTGAAATTACGGATCAAGCAGGACGCTTGGCGCTTTCGTTTGAGGATTTTGAAGGACAACGCTTCTTCCTCGTTTCAGATGAACATGATCACGGAGTGCGCGGCGGCACGCCTTGGGAGAAAAGCCCTGTCCCTGCCGAGTACGGCATTGTAGGACTTGGGCCGGTTCATCTGACCATTCCTAAAGCGGAGAATACCATTCTCATTCTTGAACAGGTTATGGGCTTCCGCAAAAAAGGCTCTTACCCTTCCCCCGTTGCTGGACAACCAGATGTGGTCATCTATGAAACGGGTGAAGGCGGTACGGGAACTGAAGTTCATCTGGAAGAGCGCAACGATCTGCCACAAGAACGACCAGGACGTGGCAGTGTGCATCACGTAGCCTTCCGTGTTGAAACTGAGGAAGAGCTCAAACAGTGGGTAGACCGTATTGGGCAGCTGCAAATTTCCAACTCAGGCTTTGTAGATCGCTTTTACTTCCGTTCATTGTATTTCCGTGAGCCGAACGGCATTCTGTTTGAATTGGCAACCGATGGGCCCGGCTTTGATACGGATGAAGAACTGGAGTTTCTGGGTGAATCGCTGGCGTTACCACCATTTTTGGAATCACGCCGTGCCTCTATTGAAGCCAATCTCAAACCGCTTAACACCAAACAATAATTGAAGTTTAAAGATACGATCAGGTATGGTCAATTCGCCCCATAAATATTTTTATCTCATGTTATTTATCTCATGAATTGTGACCGTTTATTGTGCATAGAACGACCAGAATGACAGAGCAGATCGAACACATTCTACCATCTCCCGGATCTCCTGGACTATCTGGCCTCAAATTTCAAAATGAGCCGATAAATGAAACAAAGAAAGCTTCAGACCGATGAAGGCCTGAAGCTTTCTTTGTTTATCGCGCTTTACTTAACATCAAGCACCATACACTTTAGCTGTAACGAAGTTTACTGCTTGGCTAGCAGGGTCACCAGCCCAAAATGCATCAAAATAAACCCCTCTGCCATTATCCGCATAAACAATGCTTGCACCTTTAACTAAAAATATCCCTACAACAATACCTCCAATCCAGCCTGGTAGACCCAAAGACGAAAGAATACCGGTAAGAGTTGATCCGGATATTGCACCAATTCCCCCAGCGTAAAGGGCTTTTGATTTGATATCATTTATTAATTGATGAGAAAAATAGATACGGTATCCCCACCAAAGTAATTCATAATCCCAATAAGAGGAAGTATTAATCGAGGCTGTAGAGAATTTATTAGTAGGTACTACTTTTAAACTGTTATTATCCGTTGTAGTAACTGTTACATCACCTGAGATATTTTTCGCTTGATTATTTGCTGAATCTAAAGCTTTATTAACGAGTCCAAGTTCATCTTCAGTTAAATTTTTTGAAGCCTCTTCACTTAAAGTGAATGTTTGTGACTGTAGTTTTATGTAGGGATTTGCTTTGTTAATCAATTCTTGGCTGAGTTCAGAGGTTGATTCTCTCTGTACTGCATTTGGCGTTGTTGCTGCCATTGCTGCTGTACTGCCGATAACAAGCATTAACATAACTGATGCCATCAAAGTCGATACAAATTTCTTCATTTTACCACTTTCCTCCTAATAATACGATATAATTGTAATAAAAATATATAGAGTACCATATATAAGCTATTTTGGGTACATATTTTTAGAAGGAGTTGTCAATTTTGAAAAACTTTTCAAAAATCTTATTCATTGGATTTTTCACTGGAATCTTGACTATATTTATACTTACTGGAAAAGTAGAACTAAATGGTTTACTAGTTTGCTTTTTAAGCGCAGGAATAGTAGCAGTAGGATATCTGGCTATATTTTTAATAAAGAAAAGGCGTAAATGATTTAACACGGGATTGGAGACCTCGAGTGTTCCAGCTCGCTTGGACTGATTTATATAATTACATCACCTAATACAGTGCTATCACATTACCTAGATGGCATATGTATAAAATCCAGCATTTTTTGCATATGTCTAGCCTTCCGTGGAACAATGCAAAAAAGCAGAGATTTGGCCATCCAGCTGATCTCTGCTTTTCTCCCGATTCCTTTGATTTTCGCCTATGCCCATTTCCGAAAAAACTCCTTATTCTGGCTTACCCTTCGGTGGAACATGGCCGTTCACTTCATCCAAAAGCTTCAGCACGTTGCCCCAATTTCTCGGCAACCGGTTTTTTACCTGTTCTGCCGGCATTTCTTCGTCGCCAAAATGACTCCCCACGGATAAACTTTCCCTTCTGCATCAATTCATGGTTAATTTAGAACAACCCAAAAAATCGTTTGTGCTTGCCGTGCAGCTCCAGCCGCGAAACAGCCCCGCAATTTCCGTGAGTTGCTGATCTGCACGTTCTTGAGCTTGGCGCACTTCCTCCAGCACACCATTTACCTGGTCACCAACCCCGGAATACGCCCACTGCTCCACAACAGCATTTATGGCGCTCTGATACTCAATGCCACGATTCAGGAAGTCCAGCAGCGCACAAAAGGCTACTTTGTCGTGATTTACAAAGGCTCGATGCTCTTTTTCATCCTTAGCAAACGCATAGCCAGCTTCTTCAAGAGTTCTCGCATACTTATTGACCATTTACACAAAGAGGCATTCCGCTATCTGTAAGCTTTTCAGCTTTGACAGGTAAGCGAAATGCCCTTTTTAATTATGCTTACAGCTTTTTATCATCCACACTGTTCAGCCATGCTTCGATTTCTCCGATTACAGAGGCGATACAGCCATCTTGGAAGGGCGAGATTAGTCCAGCCAACTCAACCAATCCGGTAAAAGAGCGACTTCCCCCGGCACGGCATAGCTTCAAATAATCTTCCCACGCAGCTGTCCGGTCGATACTCATGCGTTTCCAGAATTGGAACGCGCACAGTTGCGCGAGTGTATAGTCAATATAGTAGAACGGGGATTGAAAAATATGACCCTGTTTGTGCCAAAACCCGCCCTGCTCCAGATACTCGTTGCCTTCATAATCCAGATGCGGTTTATACTTACGTTCAATGGAGCGCCATGCGCTTTTACGTTCGGCTGGGGTCCAGTCTGGATGTTCGTATACGGCATGCTGGAATTCGTCCACGGCTACGCCGTAAGGCACGAACAGCAACGATGAAGATAGATGTTCAAAGTGATATTTGTCCGTATCTTCTTCGAAGAACAGATTCATCCAAGGCCATGCGAAAAACTCCATGCTCATAGAGTGGATCTCAGCCGCCTCCATAGTTGGCCAATGGTACTCAGGAATTTCAAAATGTCGGCTTTCATAGACCTGGAAGGCATGACCTGCTTCATGCGTCAATACGTCGATATCCCCGGATGTACCATTGAAATTGGAGAAAATAAACGGCGTGCCATATTCGCTCAAAAATGT
The DNA here is from genome assembly GCF_037975315.1 of Paenibacillus sp. FSL P2-0322. NCBI lineage: Bacteria > Bacillati > Bacillota > Bacilli > Caryophanales > Paenibacillaceae > Paenibacillus > Paenibacillus sp. FSL P2-0322. Next base: position 5,135,122 of record NZ_CP150243.1, read on the forward strand.
ACAATAGCCTCCGCTTTGCTTGCCTTTTTTGCTGATCAAATCCATCAATCCACGTTCAATCATAAAGCTGAAAAATTCATGTGTTTCCGCTGAAAGTTCCTCATACATACGTGCTCCATTGCGAATGATCCACTCCGGGTCACCTTTAGGCGTAGGATTGCCTGACAGGAAGTTGAAGCCCTCGTCATAATAGCGAAGCTGATCTACTCCGATCCGTTCGCGCTGGCGTTCCTTCAGCTTGGTTGCCAGAGGAACGATGTGCTTCAGCACCTGCTCGCGGAAATTGGCTACCATTTTGGCATTGTAATCTGTACGTCCCAAGCGAGCATAGCCCAATTCTACGAAGTTGTCATAGCCCAGCTTGTGTGCCATGCGCGTGCGCACCTTCACCAGTTCATCATAAATCCGGTCCAGCTCGTCCTCATGCTCACTCATAAATTGATATTTAGCCTCGGAGGCCTGTTTGCGCGTCTCCCGGTTGGTAGCCATTTCAAAAGGCAGGAGCTGCGACAATGTGCGTTCTTCTCCCTCGAACGGGATCTTCGCTGAAGCAATCAATTGAGCATATTCCGAGGTCAGCTTATTTTCCTGCTGCAAATCCTCAATAATATCCGGATGGAACGACTTGAGTGCTACCTCGGCAATACTGAAAAGCTGGCTGCCCCATTGACTCTCCAAATCGGTTCGGAATGGAGAATCCACCAATGCCCGGTAGTAATCGGTTACATACTCCTGAATAACCGGCATGAAATCATCAGCGTACTCTTGCTCCGCTTTGTAAAAGGCGTCCTCCGTATTAATGGAGTGCCGAACTTCCACCAATTGCAATTGCGTTTCCACGTTACTGCGCAGCTTGTTAATCGCATGAATCACTTCATTTTGACGTTCTACGCTGTCCGCTTCACGAAACTGCTGCAACAGCGTTTTAAACCGCTGTTCAATTTCAGGTTGCTCTGGTCGGCTGTAAGCCATTTGGCTGAATAATGTCATTGCTTCGGTTCCTCCTTAAATATAATAAATCTGATGCCTATTATACAGTACGCTTAGACCAAACTGGAAGATATAATTCCAATAAAATACAACCTCAAGAGCCGCAATACCATGTATTGCGGCTCTTGAGCCTCATCTAATTCTATATATCAAAAAAGTCATGGTCTAAAACAATCTAATATATATTCAGCCTGATGGAGATTTATAAGTCTTTCTAAGATCGCAGACCTTTATGCTTTATTGATTTTGCAAACGATGTGCCGCATGCAAAGTCGGACCGACGAATTCATTCAGCTTGAAGCTACCTTCAATGGCCTGTGTAATGAATCTCTTGGCCTGATCCACTGCTTCACGTACAGTCAGCCCTTGAGCCAAACCAGCCGTTACCGCTGCCGAAGTGGTGCAGCCTGCACCGTGGGTAAAGTTTGTTTTTACAACATCGGCTTCAAACCAGTCAAAAGTGATTCCGTCATATAGCAGATCCATCGCTTTACCTGCGCGAATTTTGCCACGGTCCTTGATCAGTACATGCTTAGCTCCACGCTCATGGATAATCGCAGCCGCTTCCTGCATCTGCTCCAGTGTCGTGATCGGTCCATTCTTCGCCAGTTGCGAAGCCTCGAACAAGTTCGGTGTTACCAGGTCAGCGCCAGGAATCAACAATTCCAGCATCGCCTCTGTATTTTCCGGCTGGAGCACTTCATCCGTGCCTTTGCAGACCATGACCGGGTCAATTACGATCCGCTTCAGATCATGCTTTTTCAAATGGCTGGCTACCAGCTCGATAATTTCAACGGAACCAAGCATACCTGTTTTCATCGCATCAAAACCGATACCTTCCAATACAGTACGCAGCTGCGCTTCTACCACATCCAACTCAACAGGATATACAAGATGATCCCAGGTTTTAGGACCCATCGCTACTACGGTTGTCAATACGGTCATGCCATATACGCCAAGCTCCTGAAAGGTTTTCAGGTCTGCCTGAATACCCGCTCCACCGCTTGTGTCGGAGCCGGCTATCGTTAATGTTTTGGGAATCGTCATTTGTACATGCTCTCCTTCACTTTCTGTGCTGCATTTATCCTAATCCCGCTCGCGAAACTTGTCAACGCGCAAAACGGTCCTCTCTATGCTAAAAGTCACAGGCGACGACAGTAGCTAAAAAACGAGAACATCCCCTTTTGAAACAGGAACATCCTCGCAATAACGTGTTATATGAAGAATTCGAATGAAATTTAGAATTATAAATACCCACCGGTACTATGATCATAGGCATGATTCTTTTCATTTGCACGTACGCCTAAGCACAGACTCTGATACAACTGCTGCTGTTCCAGTGTAGCAAAATTCCGATGCTGCTCAAATAAAGCCATACAACCAATGATATGTTCTGTATAGCTATTATCGACAGACAGTTGCAAGCAATGCAGTGTTTGTCCCACTCCCTCGGGGTAATCGCCTTTTCGGAAATAGTATTCCGCATACACCTTACAAAAGGATGCAAAGCGAAATGCGTTAAAGTGCTTGCGATAATGAGTGTCCCATCGTTCCGGTGCAAGCTGCCAAAAGCTTTTGAGTTGCTGACTAAATAGTCCCAGTTCGGCATCCACGAAATAACCAAACCGGTTCGCTGATTCGAGCAAGGTGTTCAAGCCCTCCAGTGTCTCATCCGGATGCTCACGCAGGTAAGTAATATAATCATAGATTGCAGAAGTGTTGCCCATTTTAATTTCAATACAAAGTCGGTTGCCCTGTGCATATACACGATGTAGGTTGACCACTTTCCAGCCTTCCTCGTCTAAACCCTCAAACCAGCTCAAATCTGCATAACCTTCAATCCATTGCTTGGATTCCTCATATCTACCCTGAAACTCATAGCAACTGGCCTTGAGCAGATGCCCCTGAGCATAGTAATAAACGAGCGGCTTAAGCAGCTCCAGGTGCTCATCTCCAAAACGGTTCCGATTGCGATACAATGCCTGCGCCAGCTCTCTTAGCTCGTCCGCATACATTTCCATCTCGGACCATTGCATTTTTAAAGCAAACACTTGAGATAGCATATGTAAGCCTTCCAGTGCGTAAATTTCCGGTAGACGACTACGGTACAAATGGAATTGTACAGCAGCCTTCAAGTTCCGTTGGTTATCCTTAATCTGAATCTGGAATATACGGAAATAGCTGATCGCCAATCGTTCAGAGTGGGTATACTTTTCACTCTCAATGACACAATCATACAGAAGCATGGAAGCTTCATGTCTGCCATCCTCAAACATCGCTTCTGCGGTCTCAAAAATAGCAGGAACGTTCGATAAATCGTCCATCAAATAGCCAAGTACACTGCGTATACACTCCAGCTTGTTCAACTCTGAGCAACGCAGGAGAAACGGACGCAACCTTCTCCAGTGTGGTAAGGAATGAATAAAACATTCATCAACATACATCTCGAACAAAGATCCTTCTTCCAATCCCATGGCCTCGGTAATCAAATCCAGCTGATTGACTGAGATCGGCCGTGGTGGGTTCCGGTTAAGTATACCGCTAAGTGTACCCGGATTTACCTTGGAAGCATCTGCAAAACATTGCATTGAAATGCCTTCACTTTGAATATACTTTTCTATTTCTGCGCGGATCGTGGTGTTTTTTTCCAAAGGGACACCCCCTCAAACGAATGATGGTGACTTTTTCATTACCTTTTAAACCAAAATTTGTTTAATCAAAGTATATGTCTATTTATACGAGAGGTCAATAACTTTAAATACGACTCAGGACATATAAAATCACGAATTTTGTACGATTTTAAAACTGTTTTATGAAAAAAGACCGTCCTCTGTGGGACAGTCTTTTTCTATTATTTTGATGCTGTGGACTTATAGGACAAAAACAAGTTAGCAGTTTTACCGTGAACGTCCGAAATCGAGGGCAAACTTAGCGTATCCCTCTACCGTTAACCCTTCATAAAGCAACTCCGAATAGGCATTAGCGGCATCCGTTGCTTGCGGTGAGGTCAGGAAGGTCACATGCGGACGCCCTGACCATGGGGCGAGGGACCAATGGCCATCAGCTTTTGGCGTCAACGTCTTCATATGCCGCACGTATTCAGTCAGCACATGACGGTTCTCATCCGGTGAAGCAAGTATGATTCGCTCTCCACCCGGATTGACCAGCGCAGAGGAAAACGCGCGATAGTTATTCGTAACAACCAGATAATTTCGCTGCATATCCATCGGTTCGTCATCAAAAGACATCTGAATGATTCTGTGTGCATCTGGGTCCTTTAGGCCCCCGTCAGCATCATATCTGGCTGGCTGTGTTACATCAATCTGATACCTGATGCCGTCGATGATATCGAAATTAAAGCTTGGAAAATCAGAATTAATCAGCTCTTGCTCTTGTTCTGCTGAAGGATCAATTTGCCGGAATTGTCCAGCAGACCACTCCAGCCATTCCCGGATTTCCGTTCCGCTCAGCCGAACGACATGCAACGTATTCGGAAAATTGTACAGATCGGCGATATGCTTGATCGCCAACGTCCCCGCAGGAATATGGGTATAGTACGATGGGCCATATCTGCCACCTGTTTTAAAAGGAGCTGCTGCCGACAGAACGGGCAATCCTTCGTGCTCGCTCCCTTGCATCTGCTGCTTCACATACCACATTTGCGCATCATTCACCAGCTGAACCGAAGCATCATCCATCACCTGAGCAAAAAAGCTGTTCACCGCCACCGTCGTCTGACCTACAGGTGCACGAATATACTCCAGTGTTCCGGCGTGCTCTTCTGCTACCGCCAGCTGAATGGCAGTATTCGGTTGTACCAGCGCCTCCTTGCGTATCGGATCATACACCGGGCGTACCTCGGCAGCAGATGCAGCCACTTGCCACTTCTCTCCACTAAAGGTCAGCTCCAGATCAATGATACCCAGATGATCCCCCCAAAAGCCCGACTCCACTGCTGGGATATCGTGGATGGTACCTCGCTCTACATCAACACCTGTTTTCCCCATAAACGATGGTCCGGGAAATACTTTATGTGCATGACCAAACACAATGGCATCGATCCCTTCCACCGTGCTCAGATGCAGCACTGCATTTTCCATATCAAGCGTTTCGGGAATATCCTCAAAGCCTGCATGGGGCATAGCAATGATGAGATCGGCTCCCGCCGCCTTCATTTGTGGAATAAACCGTCTTGCCGTTTCCAGCATATCTTTGACGATGATTTTCCCCTCCAGCCACGCCTTGTCCCATTGCATAATTTGCGGAGGGACAAAGCCGATGACTCCCACCTTCAACAGATGCTTACCACCTGCTTCATCCTCTACCGTCTTATCCAGCAATAGATAAGGTGTAAAGTAATTTCGTTCTTGTTCTCCCGCTATATAAATGTTGGCATTCACATAAGGAAATTGCGCTCCTCGAAGGCAAGTCTGCAAGTATTCCAGTCCGTAATTAAATTCATGATTCCCGATATTGCCTGCCTCATATCCAAGCAGATTCATAGCTTTATAGGCGGGATGCACCGCGCTTGGGTCCTGTTGGATTCGCTGTACAGCATAATCTCCCATTGGATTCCCCTGAATCACATCTCCGTTATCCAGCAGCAGGTGATTGGGTACCTCCGCCTGGGCTATTTGAATCAAGCTGGCTGTTTGCGCCAGACCGTAATGCAGCGTCTCCTGATCCGTATAATAATCGTAATTCCACAAGCTGACATGCAAATCGGTTGTAACCATAATGCGGAATTTCACTCTCACAAGGCTTACACTGTCCTGGTCTGCCTTTTCGTTAATATCCAAAATATCCAATCTTGTTCTCTCCCTCAGCTTCGGTCATAGAGCTTGAACAAGTCTAACAGAGCACTGTTAAGAGAATGTTAAAACAAGCATTTTGCATAAATCCAGAAAATGGTTTTAATTATACGATAAATTTTACATCATTTTTACCAAAGTCAGGAGTGGTTTTTACCCTAGCTGCGGGACTAGCTGTTAAGATTTGGTTTGTCACAGCATTTACAGGTTTTTTATTATCGTTATCACTATGTTTAGGGGGAAATTATTTTGTTCAAAAAAGCACTGACCTTGTGCATGACCTTCACACTGGCAGCGGGTCTAGCCGCTTGTGGCTCCAATGCAAGCAATAACAACAGCGCGTCCACTCCGGGTACAGATGGCTCTAAAAACGAAAGCACAGCCTATGTTCCTAAGGAGTTAAAGGTACAGTTCGTTCCTTCTCAAAATGCAGATACGCTCGAAGCCAAAGCCAAACCGCTCGAAAATCTACTGGGTGACAAGCTTGGAATCCCGGTGAAAGTAACTGTATCTCCTGACTACAATACGATTGTGGAAGCCATGTCTTCCAAACAGGTAGATGTAGGATTCCTTCCGCCGAATGCTTATGTACTGGCCCACGATAACCGTAAAGCAGCCGACTTGCTGTTGCAAGCTCAACGCTACGGCATTGAAGATGCTACAGGCAAGGACACGACTGAAAAAGTAAACTTTTATAAAGCAATGATCGTGGTGAAAAAGGATTCTCCGATTCAAAGTCTAGCTGATCTGAAAGGCAAGAAGGTTGGCTGGCAAAATGTAACCTCCTCCGCAGGCTACGTGTACCCTGCAGCAGAGCTAAAAAAAGCTGGCGTGGACCCGGATACGGATGTGCAGGGTGTGACAATCAAAGGCCACGATGCTGCTATTCTGGCGTTGCTGAACGGTCAAGTTGATGCGGTAGCTGTTTTCCAGGATGCACGTAACACGGTGAAGAAGGAAATCCCGGATGTATTTGAAAAAACTCGCGTCATTCATTACACAGCTAAAATTCCAAATGACACCGTCAGCGTACGTTCTGATATGGATCAAGCGTGGAGAGACAAGATCAGCCAAGCCTTTATTGACATCGCCAAAGATCCTGCAGGCGGCGAAATCATTAAAGAGATTTACACCCATGTAGGTTATGAAAAGGGCGACGATAAAAACTTCGACTCCGTGCGTGAATACGCCGAAGCCGTTGGCCAAGCGGTTAAGTAATCGGAGCAAACAAGGTACTGTAATGAAGTAACAGCTACGAAACAGGCTTTACGAATGACAGGGCAGCACCGTCCATGTATTCATGGCGGTGTTGTTTTCATTCCACCCCATCGGGGGAGAAAGTTGGGAGCATATGATCGAATTCCGTAACGTATCGAAAACATACCCGAACGGCACCAAAGGGTTGAACAATATTAATTTGACGATTCAGGAGGGAGAAATGGTCGTCATTGTCGGCTTATCCGGTGCAGGTAAGTCTACCCTGCTGCGTTCTATTAACCGACTGCATGACATTACGTCCGGCGACATTGTCGTGGGTGGCAGGTCCGTCACGTCTGCTGGAAGCAGCGAGCTGCGGCGCATTCGCCGTGATATCGGCATGATCTTTCAAAGTTTCAATCTGGTTAAGCGTTCGACGGTGCTCCGCAATGTACTTTCCGGCCGCGTCGGCTATCATTCAACGCTGCGAACCATTCTCGGCCTCTTTCCGAAGGAAGATATCGAACTGGCACTAACAGCGCTGGAGCGCGTGAACATCCGCGAAAAGGCCTACAGCCGGGCAGATGAGCTGTCTGGTGGCCAACAGCAGCGCGTATCCATCGCCCGTGCTCTGGCGCAGGAGGCTAAAATCATTCTGGCGGACGAGCCTGTCGCATCGCTGGATCCGCTGACCACCCGCCAGGTCATGGATGACCTTCAGCGGATCAACCGTGAAATGCAGATTACGACCATCGTCAATCTGCATTTCATTGATCTCGCGCGCGAATATGCAACGCGGATCATCGGATTGCGCGCCGGGGAAGTGGTCTTTGACGGCACACCGGAGGAGGCTACGGATGAGGCCTTTGCGGAGATCTACGGCCGGGCCATCAAGCATGATGAGCTGCTGGGAGTGGGATCATGAAGCCCGACTCTACTGCCCAGCCGCTCTCTTCGACGCAACCGTCACCGCATGCTGGACCGCCGCAGCCTGGCAAGACGCCCGCAGGGCCACCTTTGCCAGGACGTTACAAGCGTTATGCCACCTGGATGATTTTTATCGTGGTGCTGGTAGCCTGCTCCATTCATACGGATGCCACACCGTACCAGTTGATCGTCGGCTTGCCGGAGATGGGCAAATTGTTGGGGGAAATGTTTCCACCCGACTGGAGCTACTTGCCTACCATCTGGAAACCGATGCTGGAAACGATCCAGATCGCCATTGTTGGCACGACACTGGGAGCCATATTGGCGATCCCTGTCGCGTTGCTGTGTGCCTATAATGTGATGCCGCGCAAGCTGATTTCGCTCCCGATGCGCACGATCCTGAATCTAGTACGGACGATTCCCGATTTGCTGTTTGCCTCGATCTTTGTGGCGGTGTTCGGCATCGGGCCGTTTGCAGGGATGCTCGCCCTGCTCTTCTTCTCCTTTGGCATCATAGCCAAGCTGACCTTTGAGGCGATTGAAGCCATTGATCCCGGGCCGCTGGAAGCCATGACCGCTGTTGGCGCGAGCCGCATTCAAGTCATCGCCTTTGGTGTGGTTCCGCAGGCTCTTCCTTATTTTGTGTCGTACTTGCTGTATACCTTTGAGGTTAATGTACGCGCAGCTTCCGTTCTGGGCCTGGTCGGGGCTGGCGGTATCGGTCTGTTGCTTGACCGTTCTCTGGGGCTGTTCCGATATGATCGGGCAAGCATCATTATTCTACTGACCCTCGTCATCGTCCTTGCGATTGATTACGGCAGTAACCTGCTACGGAGGAAATTATTATGAATGATCCTACGCTTCGCAGACCTATTGGCTCCCGCCTGCGCCTATGGGCGATAGCTATTCTGCTAATCATCATTTATATTTGGGCTTTTCGCGGGATGCAGTTTGAAGGATTACAGGGGACGGCTAAAAGTGTCTCTGTCGCTATATTGGACGGCTTCCTTCATCCCGACTGGTCGTTCGTCTACATCCCTGAAGGAGAGGATTTGCTGCGCGGGTTGCTGGATACGCTGGTCATTTCAGTGCTCGGAACCTTCGTATCCGCATTTGTCTGCCTTCCGTTCGCCTTTTGGGCGTCCAGCAATATGACCCGTCTGCGTCCCTTATCGGGTAGCGGGAAATTTGTGCTTAGTGTCATCCGGGTATTTCCCGAAATGATCGTCGCGATCTTGTTTATCAAAGCCGTAGGGCCCGGCTCGTTTGCGGGTGTTCTCGCCCTTGGCATTCACTCCATCGGCATGCTGGCGAAGCTTTTCTCGGAAACGATCGAAAGCGTCGATCACGGGCCCCAGGAAGCTTTGATCGCGTGCGGCGCCAATCGTTGGCAGGTGATCTTCTTTGCCGTGCTACCACAGGTGATTCCACAGTTTCTTTCGTATTCGCTTTACCGTTTTGAAATTAATATCCGTTCCGCTACCACGCTCGGTCTGGTCGGTGCAGGTGGTATCGGTACTCCGCTACTATTTGCACTCCAAATGCGCAACTGGAACCGTGTAGGCGTTATTTTGCTCGGCATTGTGGTTCTGATCATTTTGACGGATCTGATTTCCGGCTGGCTGCGCAAACGGATCGTATAATTAGAACTCTAAAAGCCCAAAAAGCCTCTCCTGTGTAAAAAGGGACATGTCATGCTCCCATTCACTCGGAAGAGGCTTTTGTCGTTCAACATCTCCCTGCCAATTCATCTATGACCCGTCGGACTTCCTCAGCCGTATTGTAAAAATGAGGAGCCACACGGATAACATCCTTTCGTGCTGAAACGATCATATTTTGGCTTCTCAAATTCCTCTCCATAGCCGACACGTCGGCTACTTCAACAGCGAGCAGGCTTGGTAATGTGCCTCCCCTGTAAGGTACACGTATGTGTAGCCCTTTGCGCCGTCCATATTCAACGGAAAAATCCAACAACTCACTCATATAGGCCTGAATATTCGTGACTCCGATCTCTAGCAGCAGCTTTAAAGCCGCATTGGCGGCAAAAATGCTAATAAAAGAAGGCAATCCCGTCTCAAAGCGTCGGGCTCCCGCCGCCGGAACCGGGTGAGCAATATCAAACCGGGAAGCGAGCTCCTGCCCAAGCCAGCCTGTAAGACGGGGCTTGAAGCGGTCTATTCGATCCTTGCTTACATAAAGAAAAGCCACGCCCGGAATTCCCAGCATATATTTGCGTGCTCCCGCGACCAAAATATCTACGCCCATTGCCTTAACATCCACCGGAATGATTCCTGCAGACTGATAAGCATCCACAAACAGAAACGCCTGATTTCGGTGAGCTATATCTGCAATGGATTTTAAATCCTGCTGAAATCCGTTGGTATAGTTCACATGGGACACCATAACGAGCGCAGTTTTCTCCGTAACATGCTCCTCATACTGCTCTATCATCACTTCTCCCTCGATGGAGGGGATACAGCAGATGTGATCACGGAACATCTCCTGTGCGTGCCAGATGTGTCCCACCGTCGGAAAGTCGGTGTCCGCATACACAATGCCTTCTTTACCTGGTACATAAGGAAGGGCTGTAGCTACCCCAGCAATCGCCTCAGAGGCTGAGGACAGGACCGCAATTTCGTCAGGCTCCGCCCCGATGAGCTTGGCAAAATGCCCTCTCGCCTCCTCCAAACGTGCCATAGACAGATCGCCGTTATGACCGTGTTGCAGCAAACTTCGATGATATTCCTCAATGGCAGCGGAAACCGGCCTCGATACGGCCCCCTGGGAACAGCTCCCTACATGGATATGTGAGGACAGCACTGGAAACAGCTGACGGTAGGACTGAAACGGATGTTTCATTTTTCCCTTCGCTCCTCCTGGGCACACCAACGTGCCTTGATATGATCATTTTATTATCCATATAAGCCACCTTAGAACAAGGGCCTCTCTTCCCATCTTCTCGCCGTTAACAGACGATAGACGCAAAGAGAGGCCCTGAGAGATCATATACAAAATCATAAATTAATGCACGCGTTTGCGTCCAAACCAGCTTTTAAGCACCAAGGTTGCCAGAGCAAGTAACAATAACAACGAAGCCACCGCAAAAGATGCCGAGAACTGATATTCGTTATACAAAATTTCCACATGCAGCGGCAGTGTATTCGTCTCTCCCCGGATATGTCCAGAGACGACGGACACTGCACCGAACTCACCCATGGCTCGCGCATTACACAAAATGATGCCATACAGCAGACCCCACTTGATGTTCGGCAGCGTCACTTTCCAGAAAATGCGCCAGCCGCGCGCGCCCAGCATGACCGCCGCTTCTTCCTCCTGCTGTCCCTGATCTTCCATCATTGGAATGAGTTCTCGCGCCACAAATGGAAAGGTGATGAACAGCGTCGCTAAAATAATACCAGGCAAAGCAAATATAATTTTAATATCATGCTCGTCCAACCACGGTCCAAGCCAGCCCTGTGCGCCGAACACTAATACATACATCAGCCCTCCGACGACAGGAGAGATGGCAAAGGGTAAATCAATCAAGGTGACTAGCAAACCTTTGCCGCGAAATTGAAATTTCGTGATCAGCCAAGCGGCAGCTACACCAAATACTGTATTCAGCGGTACCGTTATCGCTGCCACCAGCAGCGTCAACCGCAATGCAGACATGGCATCTGGGTCCCGTAACGCTTCGACGTAGACGCCCCATCCTTGCTTGAGCGCTTCGGTAAGCACGACGATTAGCGGCAATACCAGTACCCAGAGCAAAGCTAAAAAAGCAGCACCAATTAGCGTCCACTTCACCCAAGCGGCCTCGGTCGTGACTCTGTTGGGCGGTGCAGATGAAGGCACTGGTGCAGAAGCAAGCTCCTGCCCAGTTATCGCTTGTGACATGGTGTATCCCTCCTTAGAACGTGGGTATCATGCGCAGCCCTGCATGTTAACGTTAGATAGTTACATTAGACAGTTGAGTTTGGGCAGTTACGTTAAACTGCACGGCGCCGTGACCAGCGCTGAATGCTGTTAATCACGAGTAACAGCACGAATGAAATTACCAACAGCATCAACGCTACTGCCGTAGCTCCTGCATAGTCATTTTGCTCCAGCTTGGACATTATGAGCAGTGGAGCAATTTCCGTCTTCATCGGCATATTGCCAGAGATGAAGACGACAGAGCCGTACTCGCCAATGCCACGAGCAAAGGCGAGCGCAAAACCCGTCAGCAGCGGTGGCACCAGCTCCGGCACAATAACGCTGCAGAAGATACGCCATCTGCCAGCTCCCAGCGTAGCAGCGACCTCCTCCTCGTCCTTGTCCAGCTCCTCCAGCACCGGCTGAACTGTCCGTACGACGAACGGAATACCAATAAACATCAATGCTAGCGTAATCCCCGTCTGTGAGTACGCCATCCTCCATCCAAGCGGTTCGAACAACGAACCGATCCAGCCATTCTGCGCATACAGAGCAGTCAAAGCAACCCCTGCTACCGCAGTAGGCAAAGCAAAGGGCAGATCAATCACCGCATCAAAAATTCGTTTCCCCGGAAACTCATAACGCACCAGCACCCAGGCTATCAATAAACCGAGAAACAGGTCGATCAGCGCCGCAGCCGCGGCACACAAAAAGCTTACCTTGTAGGAAGCCAGCACCCTGACATCAGTCGCCACGTCCCAAAATTTCTCCCACGTCAGTCCAGTTGAATTCAGAAGCAGTGCCGATAAAGGCACCAGCACCACCAGACTGAGATACAGCACACTATAACCCATTGTTAACCCGAACCCGGGAAGTACACGTTTTCGAGTGGCTTGCACTTGACTCATGTTCTGTCCATCCCTCTCTGAATCCATTCACTATGACACTTGCGGCTACCGACCCAATCCCTACACAGTCCACCTATTTTATGAACTGCCGGGTACATAAATCTGGTCAAAAATGCCCTTGTCGCTGAAATGCTTCTGCTGCGTCTCCTTCCATGTCCCGAATACATCCTTCAAGGTCACGAGCTCCAATTTAGGAAATTGATCCCTGAACTTTGCCGTCACGCTCTCCAGTGTTGGGCGATAATAATTTTCGGCAGCAATGGTCTGCCCTTCTTCACTGTACAAATATTTCAGGTATGCGTCCGCCACCTCGCGTGTACCTTTTTTATCTACCACCTTATCAACTACCGCTACCGGTGGTTCCGCCAAAATACTGATCGACGGATACACGATATCGAATTTGTCCGCACCCAGCTCCTTCACCGAGAGCAGTGCTTCATTTTCCCAAGCGATCAGTACATCGCCAATTCCACGCTCTACGAAAGTCGTTGTCGCTCCACGTGCTCCGCTATCCAGTACCGGCACATGCTTATACAGCTCCTGTACAAACTGCTGGGCCTTGGCTTCATCGTTATTGTTCTTCTTGAGCGCATAGGCCCAGGCTGCAAGATAGTTCCAACGTGCTCCACCCGAAGTTTTAGGATTCGGTGTAATAACTTGCACATCGCCACGGATTAAATCGTCCCAGTCCTTAATCCCTTTCGGGTTCCCTTTGCGTACCAGTAACACGATGGTTGAAGTGTACGGGGCGCTGTTATGCTCATATTTACTTTGCCACCCCTCTTTAACGAGTCCTTTTTCCTGTAGCGCATCAATATCATAACCCAGGGCCAGAGTTACCACGTCCGCGTCCAGTCCGTCCTGCACAGAACGACTTTGCTTGCCAGATCCTCCGTGAGATTGCTTGATCGTAACCTTCTGCCCTTTCTCCTTCTCCCAATGGGCGGCAAATGCTTTATTATATGCCTCATACAGCTCACGGGTCGGATCATAAGAAACATTGAGTAACTCCACGTCCTTGGAACCGGCAGCAGAGCTACCATCCGCCTGCGTCCCTCCCTTGCTTGCCCCGCAAGCGCTTAGCATAATCGTTAAAACCAAAGATAGTCCGAGAATAAGTCCACTTTTCCATTGCCTCTTCATCAAGACACCCCGAATTCTATGTAATTTGTATTCATTTACGCCTGTTATTGACAGACATAATCAAAAAAAGAGCGGAGAATTCCCTGATGCAGCCCTGATAGGTCAAACCTGTCACGTGGACAGTGTCTGCCTGCTGTTCCTAGAGGTTCTCCGCCAAAATGGCGAGATCATACATTAATTCTTTAATTCCTACCTGTTTAATGAGTTATATGGATATAATACGAGAGTTTAGGAGTGATGTCAAACCTTTTTTTGGTATGTATCATCTGGACTTTTCTTTCTTTAGGGGGGGGCAGTCAGAAACATTATATATGTTTCCGACCGTTTAGAGGTCATTTACACACGAAGTACGACTTAGTTGGCAACCGTTTCAAGATTAATCGAAAAGACTCCAAAAAGCTTCGGATTGTCCGTAGCTCTTCTCAACCACAGTTCACCCGATCCCACCATGACTCCCTGATAATTAACAAACAAATCATCTGTCTTTTGATTCACCAGCGCCTCGCGAATTGCGTCCGTAAAAATCTGATCATACTTGGCCATAAAATCTTTCTTATTCGGAATCGTTAGCGACTTTTCACTATCATTAACACGCAGAGGGTACAAAATATAATTGGCCACTTTTTCCTTGTCATTGTCGGCAACTGCCTTCTGCAGCGCTTTGAACGTGTTCAAAAACGCTTTAGGATCTTGAATACCTGCTACCTCAAATGGATTTTGCGATGGATTGGAGGTTGCCGGAGAAGAAGATGTATCCGATGAAGCAGATGGAGCCGAAGGAGTTGATTTTTGTGCATCAGTACCGCTGTTTTCTGCACTCTTGCTCTCTTTCGCTGTTTTGTCACTTTGGGCTGAACCGCTACGACTACCACCGGCTCCGTTCTCGATCACGCTTGTACTGCTTCCAGTATCAATGGTTTCAGCATTCTTATCCTGACCACAGCCAGTAAGCGCTACAAAGGTAAGTGTAAGTAAAATGGCTGTGAGTGACAGCCTCCGTGACATCTTTTGATTACCGAATTCATGGTTTTTGGGCACAACGGGTCATCCTTTCTGCTTTCTGCTCTGACCTATTCTGTTCATTAAGTCTTCAACCGTTCTATTGTAACATAAGTAGACTAATGACCGCATGTCGTGCCCTTTCTGGAAGGAGCTTACAGTGTAATATATGCGAAGGTTTTAACGTTTCCTTGCGATCCATCGTCCGTACTTACTTTCAAAATCATCTCTTTCAAGGAGTCATTTGCAGCTTCATCCTGTCCCTCTGGCTTTACAAACACCAGATCGTGGCGTTCTCCCGGCTGCAACGTTCGGCTGGAAAACCCGCTCGTTGACCCTTGCAAGTCTAATCCATTCGCACTATTGAGCTTGTATTGTACGGGTTGCTTACCTGTATTCTTGATACTGATGTACAGCTTGCGTTCCTCTCCACCATTTGATTTCCTCCTCTTCTTATCTTTCCTTCAGTCGTCACCGTGATTGCACAGATGGAACGGCTTATCTTCTATAAGGAAGCGATTCAGCCAGGTCATTTTATATATAAAATCGGGTGCCGATTCGATGAATCCATTCACAATGTCCAAGGAGCGTAGATTTTTCAGGTTTTGTAATTCAGGAGGCAACGTACGGATTCCGCTATACTGAATATCCAGATACTCCAGTTGTTGCAGCTCTCCGATTTCAGGAGGCAAATGCCGAAATGCCAGCTCCGCCTTGGGAATCACTTTGAAATCTGGGGCCGGACGATCATAGCATCCACAGCTGATCCTCAGGTTTTTGAGATGGGTCAGCTTGGCAATGTCAGCGGGTAGCTCTTCCAAATCCGCTACTTGTATCGTCAGTGACTCCAACGATTCCAATTCGAACAAAGCGTGCGGTAGTGTTCGTATATCCTGCTCGAAAATAGTCAGATGCTTCAGGGAATACAATTCTCTAATCCGTTCCGGTATCTCCCTCAAGCCAAACCCCATAAGCTCTACTCGATCCGGTTGATGCCGAATAGCATCGTCCAGAAAAATATCTATATTCTGATGATATTCAGGTTTGTGAATAAACACACCAGGTATAAGCTTCTCCAATTCATCCGCTTCTTCTGTAGCCATGTTTAGTCCACCTATTCGTTCGTGAGCTATGTTAATGATCCAATCCCTTCCCTCCGCATTCTGGAAGCACAAATCCTCAGGTAATTGGGGATGTACCCAGGAAAACAAACTAGACGCCGCCTGCTTTAATAATCCCCCTGCCTCGGGCGCACACTGGTATCGGTAAAATGTTCCTTGTGTGTAGGCAATGGAATGGATGCCCCTAATTTCCTCATAGGAGTGTGTGGACAGCATAAAAGGATTCAATTGCTGTAACAATTCCTTGAACAGGACATCCTGGTCGATCACTCCATTCTCATCCTCTGTCGCCCATTTATGTATGCCCAGCATAAACGTGTCTGCCCGTTCCATAGCATAATCAATCAGTCTTTCATAGGCTGCTCCCCGGACATCGCTGTATAATCTGAACATGTCTCTCCCCCTCTGTGCAACCCTCGGCCTTACAATAAAAAAAGCCGAACTCATATCTATTATGAGTCCGGCTGTCATATTTTTCAAACTTGATCAAAGACACTCAACACGACTTTATAAATATGGCTTATCGCTTACTCTGTCACTGTTCCGTAGATTAGTACTGGCGCTTCCGCGTGATCCGCAATACGGATGTTGGCGTAGATTTTCTCCAGCACTTGGGCTACATCTTCACGGTTCGCATGGATAGTAACCAGTGAATCGCCTTTTTGAACAGCATCCCCGACCTTTTTGTTCAGCATCAAGCCTACAGCCAGATCAATCTCGGATTCTTTGGTCGCACGTCCTGCTCCAAGCAACATCGCTGCGGTACCGATTTCGTCAGCCACGATTTCAGCTACCACACCGTCCTGCTTCGCTGGCACCTCAATAAGATACTGTGCTTGCGGCAAGCGTTCAGGATGATCCACTACAGAAGCGTCACCGCCCTGATTCGCAATAAACTCTTTGAATTTCTCAAGTGCTTTGCCATTGCGAATGACTTCTTTGAGCTTCTCTTTGGCGTTTTCGAGAGATTCTGCTTTCCCTGCCAAAAACACCATCTGACTGCCCAAAGCCATACACAGCTCTTCCAGATCTTTTGGTCCTTCGCCACGCAGCGTATCAATCGCTTCTTTCACTTCCAGCGAATTACCGATGGCCAGACCCAGCGGTTGACTCATATCGGAAATGACTGCCATCGTTTTGCGACCCACATTGTTACCGATGCTCACCATAGCATGTGCCAGTGCTTTGGCATCATCTACGGTTTTCATAAATGCGCCTGCACCTGTTTTTACATCAAGCACGATGGCATCGGAGCCGGCAGCGATTTTCTTACTCATAATCGAGCTGGCAATCAGCGGAATCGAGTTGACCGTCGCTGTAACGTCACGCAAGGCATACAGCTTTTTGTCCGCAGGTGTCAGGTTGCCGCTTTGTCCGATGACCGCAATTTTGCTGCGGTTCACCAAATCCACAAATTCGTCCTTGCTGATTTCGACATGGAAGCCTGCAATAGCTTCCAGCTTGTCGATCGTTCCTCCGGTATGTCCGAGGCCGCGGCCTGACATTTTGGCTACCGGAATGTCCAAGGCCGCTACGAGCGGAGCCAGTACTAGCGTTGTCGTATCACCCACACCGCCAGTGGAATGCTTATCGACCTTCACACCTTCAATCGCGGACAGATCAATGGTATCACCCGAATGAACCATCGCCATCGTCAGATCAGCGCGTTCGCGTTCATTCATATCTTTGAAGAAAATGGACATCGCCAATGCACTGACTTGATAATCAGGAATTTCACCCTGAGTGTAGCCTTGGATAATAAAATTAATTTCCTCCGTACTCAGTTCTTTTCCGTCACGTTTTTTCTCAATCAAGTCTACCATTCTCATATGTCATTTCTCCTCACTGTGCGTATGATCGTTTACAGAGATACTGCTGTATCCAGTGCAACTTCCATCATTTCTTTAAAAGTTGTTTGCCGTTCTTCTGCGGTCGTTTCTTCCCCCGTTAGCAAATGATCGCTTACCGTCAGAATCGTCAGTGCGTTTACGCCAAACTTGGCTGCCAACGTGTATAAAGCCGAAGTTTCCATTTCTACACCCAGCACGCCGTATTCCATCAGCTTTTGTACCACTGATTTGTCATCACGGTAGAAGCTGTCTGAGCTGAATACATTGCCGACATGCATGTTCAAGCCTTTGGCAACACCGCGATCATAAGCGCCCTTCAATAGATTGAAGCTGGCAATCGGCGAGTAATCGTAGCCGCCAAAGATATGGCGGTTCATGCCGGAATCCGTACAGGATGCCTGTGCCAAAATGACGTCACGAACGTGCACATGCTCCTTCATTCCGCCGCATGTACCCACGCGGAACAGGTTTTTCACACCATATTCGCTAATCAGTTCGTTGACATAAATACTGATGGAAGGCAGCCCCATCCCAGTTCCCTGTACAGATAGGCGTTTGCCTTGGTACGTACCCGTGAATCCGAGCATTCCGCGTACCTCGTTGTAGCAGGTCACGTCCTCCAGATACGTTTCAGCAATAAACTTAGCCCGTAACGGGTCTCCTGGCAGCAAAATCGTTTCTGCAATTTCTCCGGGTTTGGCTCCAATGTGTACACTCATGTTTTTTTATTCCTCCGTCCCATTTGTCCATGCTTGTATCGTTATTTATATCGTTACTAGTAATCTTGCTTGTACTCTTGCTGGTCCTTGATTACTGAAGGTCTGCCAAAAAGCTCGTTCCGTGTTCAGGCAGTTTCACACCAAAGTTATCCGCCACGGTCGCTCCAATATCAGCAAAGGTTTTACGAACTGCAAGCTCCTTGCCCCCAGCTGTAAAACGCGGGGAATATGCCAGCAAAGGTACATATTCGCGGGTGTGATCCGTTCCCCGATACGTCGGGTCATTCCCATGGTCCGCAGTGATGATTAGCAGATCGTCATCGGTCATTTTGGCAAAAACCTCTGGCAGACGCGCATCGTAATCGTCCAAGGCTTGACCATATCCCTGCGGATCACGACGGTGACCGTATACAGCGTCAAAGTCCACCAAATTCAGAAAACTTAATCCGGTGAAATCCTCATCGAGCGTAGCCACCAGCTTATCCATGCCGTCCATATTGGACACCGTACGCACCGCCTTCGTCACACCCTCACCGTCATAAATGTCGGAGATTTTACCCAAGGCGATCACATCCAGACCTGCATCCTTCAGCTCGTTCATGGTGGTGCGACCAAACGGTTTGAGCGCATAATCATGTCGGTTGGAGGTACGAGAGAAGTTCCCTGCCTCGCCTACGAACGGACGTGCAATAATGCGACCCAGCATGTACGGATCTTCCAGCGTGATTTTACGGCAGAACTCGCAAATCTCATAGAGCTCTTTCAAAGGTACAACTTCCTCATGCGCCGCAATTTGCAGCACAGAGTCCGCCGAGGTATAGATGATGAGCGCTCCAGTTTTCACGTGTTCTTCGCCCAGCTCATCCATGATTTCCGTTCCGCTGGCCGGCTTATTGCCAATAACTTTGCGGCCTGTGTGCTCCTCAATGCGCTGAATCAGCTCATCCGGGAACCCATCAGGAAATACACGGAAAGGAACAGCAATATTCAAGCCCATGATTTCCCAATGACCCGTCATCGTATCCTTGCCATTGGACGCTTCCTGCATCTTGGTGTAATACGCAAGCGGCTTGTCGGCCGCTTCCACACCTTCTATGGAACGAATATTGGATAGACCGAGCTTACCCATATTCGGCATCTTTAGACCACCGCGTTCGCGGGCAATATGACCGAGTGTATCTACATCGTAATCATCAAACTGGGCAGCATCCGGCGCTTCGCCGATACCAACCGAGTCCATAACCACCAAGTGAATTCGTTTGAATTTAGACATCATAAAAATCCTTTCCTAACTCGCTGTTTTTTTTACAAAAACAACCCTGCAATCGTTGCCGACAGCACGCTAACCAGCGTTGCCCCGTACAACAGCTTCAGACCAAAGCGGGCCACCACATTTCCTTGTTTTTCATGCAAACCCTTCACAGCCCCGGAAATGATACCGATGGATGAGAAGTTAGCAAAGGATACGAGGAATACCGATACGATCCCGACCGTGCGCTCCGACAAGCCTGTTTGCTTGGTCAGATCAAGCATAGCCACGAATTCGTTGGATACGAGTTTGGTAGCCATAATGCTGCCCGCCTGAACGGCTTCGTTCCACGGAATACCCATGACAAAAGCGAAAGGCGCAAACACATATCCAAGCAGCGCCTGAAAGCTGATTCCAAACAACCAAGAGAAAATCCCGTTAACCATGGCAATCAGCGCCACAAAACCGATCAGCATTGCAGCTACCGTAATAGCAACCTTGAAACCGTCCATAATATATTCCCCGAGCATTTCGAAGAAGGACTGCTTCTCTTCCTCCTGAACCTCCAGTAAATCGTCTTCCTTCTCAATCTTGTACGGATTAATAATGGAAGCGATAATAAAGCCGCCGAACAGGTTCAATACCAAAGCTGTGACCACATATTTGGGATTTAACATTTGCATGTAAGCTCCCACAATCGACATGGACACCGTAGACATCGCAGACGCACACAGTGTATACAACCGATGTTTTGGCAGCAGACCAATTTGCTTCTTAACGGAAATAAACACCTCGGATTGACCCAAGATAGCCGAAGCTACAGCGTTGTAGGATTCCAGTTTACCCATTCCGTTTACTTTGCTCAAGACAAGCCCGATATATTTAATAATAAAAGGTAACACTTTTACATATTGCAATATACCAATCAGCGCAGATATGAACACGATTGGCAGCAGTACACCGATAAAGAACGGTGCTGCGCCTTCATTCGCAATTCCGCCAAAAACAAAGTTAATCCCTTCAGTTGCATATGCCAAAAGACTATTAAAACCTTTTGCAAAGCCTTTGACCAGAAATTCGCCAATTCCTGTATTCAGCAATACGAAAGCAAGCGCTGCTTGCAGAACAACCATAACTATCAGCGGACGATACCTGATTTTACGCTTGTCACTGCTGGCAACGTAAGTAAGTGCAAATACAACGAGCAGTCCCACCAGAGCGATTACATATTTCATTTAATTTCCCCCTCATTACATTAAGCGCTTACATTCCCCGTAAAAAGAATGCGCTCCAAAGAGGCATTCTTTTTTTTATTTCCCCAGATCCGCAGGTCGAAAAGCACCCGGCAGTAATTGATCCACCGTCCACTCTTCCGTGTTGCCATGAAGGTTTGTCAGATAAATTTTGGTATCTTGATGAGCAAATTCGGAAATAACCTGACGACAGGCCCCACATGGAGACACAGGCCCTTCCGTATCAGCTACTATCGCAATCGAATCAATTTGACGGCAGCCTTCGGATACCATTTTGAAAATCGCTGTCCGCTCTGCACAATTGCATAAGCCGTAGGAGGCATTTTCCACATTACATCCGTGATAAATCGTGCCATCGCTTCCGAGAACCGCAGCACCCACCTGAAAATTCGAATACGGAACGTATGCCTGTTTACGCGCCTCAAGCGCTTTCTGAATCAATTGATCCTTCATCGCGAATCCCTCCATGACTTTAAAATAAACTTAGTAGGAAGATGTAGACTGCTCGCCCTCGATGATCTTCACACCGGAACTTGCACCGATCCGACTTGCGCCAGCTTCTACTAATTTTTGCACGTCTTCCAGACTGCGTACACCGCCTGAAGCCTTAACACCAATCTCAGGTCCTACCGTTTTGCGCATCAAAGCCACATCTTCCGCAGTAGCTCCACCTGTTGAGAAGCCTGTCGAGGTTTTCACAAAATTCGCTCCCGCTTTGACGGACAGCTCACATGCCAGTACCTTCTCTTCGTCTGTTAGCAGGCATGTTTCGATAATCACTTTTACCAGTGTACCAGCAGCTGCCTCCACGACCGCACGGATGTCCTGCTCGACGAGCTGTACATCACGTGCCTTCAAAGCGCCTATGTTAATAACCATATCAATTTCAGTCGCACCGTTAGCAATAGCATCTTTCGTTTCAAATGCTTTCGTTGCGGACGTGCTTGCTCCCAGCGGGAAACCGATAACTGTACAGATAGCTACGCCTGTGCCTGCGAGCTGTTCTGCTGCATAAGCTACCCACGTCGGGTTCACACATACAGAAGCAAACTGATATTTTTTTGCCTCGGCAGTCAATTTCGTAAATTCATCCTTCGTCGCATCTGCACGCAACAATGTATGGTCGATTAATGCTGCAATGTTCATATCTAAAAGCTCCTTCATTAGATAAATAGTGTGAAGACAAAAGTCCTTTATTTCTCTGTGATGAGACCATCATAGCACGCCTTTGAACATATGTAAAACACATTTTGAAATTATGTTCAAGCTTATGCGCAAGGCGTCACCTACAATTCATATTACCCTGTAGGGAAACGCCATAACCGTGTATTTTGCTGGATTGAGAAAGACTTGCTCTATTGTAAAAGTGCTTGTGCCGTAAACTGATCTGTCACCAAGATATTCGCATACTTGCCACGCAGCGATGCCCGAATGGCCTCCACTTTACGCTGGCCTCCAGCGACGAGAATGGACTTCTCCTTCTTTCGCAAATCAGGCAAATCAATCCCGACGGTACGGCTATTGATTTCCTGACTGCATATGTTGCCCTCAGCGTCAAAAAAGCGCGAGCAAATATCGCCCTTGCCGATTCTTTGCAGTAGCTTCTGCTCTTCTCCGTTAAAATAGCCCAATCGGAACAGCAATGCATCCTCCTTGACCGTACCCACCGTAAACACAGCGATGTTCGCCTGCTTGCCAAGTTCAATGATACGCTGGATATGCCGATCCTCCTCGACCATTTTCTTAACGGCGTGACTGTCGAAAATCACAGGCAGCGGCAAATACCGTGCTATGGTATGAAAGGCTTCTGCGAACAAATTCACGGTTTCCACGGCATATGTGTTGACATGCGAATGGCTCACGCCTCCTTTGAGCTGAACCACCTCAACACCCTTGACCTGCTTTTGCTGGAGATGAAGCGCTACGGCATGCATCGTTGTTCCCCATGTCACTCCAATAATATCAGCATCCTGTACCGTTTCATGCAAATAATCGGCTGCTTTTTTGCTGATATGCTTCTTAATCTCCTGATATTCATTTAACGGCGAATAACAGACTAACACGGTATCCAGTCCGTACTTCTTCTTCACCTGCTCTCCGAGCGCGTCCATATCCTCCATCGGGTCCACAATACTGATCCGCACGTATCCCTGTTCCTTGGCAGCCTGCAGTAACCGCGATACCGTAGGACGCGAAACCCCGAGTCTGACCGCGATATCTTGCTGACTGTAGTCGTTTAGATAGTATAATCTGGCTGCCTCGATACTTAATCGCTGCTTTTCATGATCCATTCTACCTCAACCCGCTTATCTTAAAATGTAGTGCCAGCGGACACAGCTTTAGTCCCAAACATTATATATGAAGGGAAACTTGAAGCCACGCCTTGGCCGTATAGTTGTTAATTTGGAAGATTTAACTGCTCGTTTGTGATATTCTGTGATTAACTACAACTACTTTACCGCATCCTCAACTTTATCGTTCCATCTGTCAAAACGCAATAGTTAACCCATTTTACCGCTCATTCACAACCTGTGATGGCTTATCTGAATATGTAAGGAGAATTGCTATGTCTGAATTTATTGTGTGCAGTCTGGCGGACAAAAAGTTCGCGTTAAACTTTGTGGAAGTAGAAGAAGTCATGAATGCCAAAAAAGGAACGCCGCTTCCCTTTTCCGAGGCGTGGCATGAAGGAATGGTGACTATTCGCGGCAACGTATTTACGATCCTTAATTTACGCAAAAAGCTGTTTCTTCCTGCATCAAGCGATTCCGCCGAGGACAAAATGATTTTGCTCAGCCGTGCGAAGATTGCTCTGCTTGTCGATCAGGTGGAGGACACGGCTTCTGCCGAGGACAGTCAGCTACAAAGCAATGAGGAAGAGTGGCAGCGCGAGTTGTTCCCTACTGTGATGGAGCATCAGGGTACCCTCATTCCGGTGATCGATATGGACGCTTTTCTTGCATCCACCAAGACGAACTAAAACGCAAAATACTCCCGAACCTTGAGCCGGCTTGCACTCATCGTTCGGGAGTATTTTCAGTTATTGGAGTCCCTGCCCCTCTTTCATGTGAACCAGTGTGTTCAGCTGCTCCAGCAACGTATTTCCGCCAGTCAGCGAAATCGTGCCAATCTTCTCGCAGATTTTTTCCATGAATTCCAGTTCTTTAAGACGAAAGAGGGTGGCATTCTCGTCCATTAGCTTGGCCGTATTGAGCAGACTACGAGTGGATGCCGTCTCTTCACGTCGTGTGATGAGGTTGGCCTGTGCCTTCTTCTCTGCCAACAGCACGGTATTCAGAATATCCTTGATATCCCCCGGCAAAATAATATCCTTCACCCCTGCTGACGTAAAAGTCACTCCATATTCGCCGCTCTGCTCATTCAGTCGAGTCAAAACATATTCCGCAATCTCCTGCTTCATTTTCAGCAAATCATCCAGCTTCATCGTGCCAACATATTCGCGCAGCAGCAGTTGAAGCATAATGTACATTTGTTCCTCGTATGCCCGGAATTCCAACGCCCGCAACGGGTCGATGATACGGTACTGACAGACGAAGTTGAGGCGCAGCGTGATTTTGTCCTCTGTCATGATTTCCTGTCCCATCAGGTCCATCTGCTGTTGTCGCATATCTATCGTTTTGATCTCTGTATTCACTGTGGACATCCAGAAATAATATTTGCCCGGTTTTAGCTCACCCTGCAACACATTATCGTAATACAAAAATCCCAATTCATAGCTGCCCACCTGAAGTGCCTTCCAGAAGCCCGGTGTCTTGGACAAGAATGCTTGCCCCAATGCCTTATCAATCGCAGGCTGCCGAGTATCTGCACGAACAAAACGATGTTTCTTGAGCATGTTCCAAAAAGCATATTTCCCAGCCGTTAGCAGCTCCACAAATCGATTATCCTCATAATGCAACACATATTCATGGTCTTCTACATCAATGACATTCAATTGCTCAAGCAATAGGGGATCTGTCAAAAACAAACGAATATCATGATCAGGTACAAAAAAAGGTTCGGCTACATTCAAAATTTCAACTGCTTCCTGCTGAAATGTTTTCAATAGGTAAGTTCCTGGGTGCAACAACTTGTGGTAGCTTCCTTTTTTGAACAGCAACCCTCGCTCATCAGATTTAATCGTTATCTTCTTAAACATCGTATCACTCCTAGTATTTAAAATCCTCAACTTAAAAATGTACATTTCCGCGTGTAGCGGCTTCACGTTCCATTTGATCTTCCGATCGCTGTTGCAGTGGAATTCCTTCAATTACATAAAACATTCAAAGGTAGGAATTCCACTGCAAAGGCGAACGCTAACGCTTCTTCAGATTCAAAATGGACCGCTCCGCTGATTCGCATGTTATAGTAAACACACATTTTTAAAATGAGGATTTTTCACTTTTATTTGTTGTAGTAGGGTTAGTGACCCTTGCAGAGCATCCCTCCGGGTGGACGGCGGGGTCAAGCTTGAGGAAAAAGAAAGATACCGCCTGTTTCCGTGTTCTAGGGATGGAATTCATCAGCCCAACATCGATTGTGAATCTGTATCCCCGAAGCCTCGAACCCTGTCGGCGCTTGCTCTCTCCGGTATCCGCTGGCCGCATAGCCATCGCCCCGGTACCTGTCATCGAGACCAGACATGGGATGCTCTTATCCGGGTCTTTTCATTGTTTTTATTCGATCATTCGAATACTCTACCAGAAGTCGCGTGGAAGGCGATTGGGAATTGAACCCTAATGTTGGTGGATACATCAGAATTACAGGATACCTGACCCCATCAGGGCAGGCACTGCGGGACCTTTGGAAATCCACGCCTCGGTAATATCTTCCTGTATCAGCCTTTATCATTATCGCGCAACCTGGAACTCACGAACATGGCGAAAGTATTACGACCCTATAAAAAAACAAAAAAGACACAGGAGAAGCGTATGTGCTTCCCTTGTGTCTTTCTTTCTATAGTTAACTGTCGCGTTCGTATCTTAGGCCTGATCCACTAGGATGTTTTTTCGAAAACGGGATCAACGCTCGGTAACGGAAGTTGTGGAACGTCTGTCGTTGTAGAAGCAGTCTGCTGGTGTGTATAGCTGAATGAAGGGGTCTCATATTGCAATCCCGCCTTTTCATAGGTAAACCAATAGCTGACAGCCTTCCCGATATCGAGGTCTGTAATCCGCTGCTCCCAGACACCGCCGTTGTTTGTCATTCGGTAATTGAGCTGTTGTCCACCCGTTAAAGTATAATGCACGTCAACATAGACCGAGGCTGTTTTGGGTGTAAATTGAAGCAATGCTTCATGATCGCTGACAAAGCGAGCTCCTACTTTATAATCCTCCGTTTCTCCACCACCCTCATTACCGCCAGATGCTGGGTCTGTCGTTACCCCTACCGCATTGCTTGCTGCAGATAGGTTACCAGCTGCATCGCGAGCCTTAACGGTAAAGCTGTAAGTGGAAGCTGCATTCAGCCCTGTAATTGAAGCGGAAGTACCGCTTATCTCTGCTGCCTGAGCCCCGTTCTTATAAACGATATAACCCGTAACGCCAACATTGTCTGTAGCTGCATCCCACTCCAGAGTGACTACCGAAGCCGTTTTGGTCGTAGCTCGAACATTCGCCGGGATGGATGGAGCCTCCGTATCAGGTTGCGGATTGCCACCGCCGCTTCCATTTCCGGTATTAAAGGTATTCGGCTGCACGGTAATAGTGTGCCCATCTGAGAAGGTTACCGTTTTAACCTGGTTTGTAAAATTGTAGGCCACATAAGTTTTTACACCGTTTTTATGAAATACGGCATAAATAGGTGAATTAGCGATGATGCTGCGGTCGATGTTGCCTAAAGCATCCAAATTGTAGATCCAGTGGTAGGCATTCGCCTTGGAATTCCCCGCTTCCGGTGTCATGGCCGCTACGCGTGCACTGAATTTGGCCTTGGCATCGGACGGGTCCGAGATCGCTCTGTACATATACACAATATCTTCCCATGGACTGAAATTCCCACCGCTTTTTTGCAGCAGATCGTTATAATTTTTAGCCGCATACTCCGAATATTGCGTCAGATACAAGGAGGCCGAGGTAATTGGCAGCCAGTTGATACCATGCACCTCTGCGGCATTATTGGTCCACCATGTTGCATTCCCTACCGTTTTACCACCCCAGATCATGCTTGCCGTCGCGCTTTGCATCCCTGCAGGGGTGTTTGTGCCATGCACATCAAACCAGTATTCGTTAATCGCATTCATTTCCGTTGTATATAGATAAATGCCCAGATCACGAGTTTGAGTATTTCCCGTCGCCTCGCCCCATAAAATAAGACCTGCCCAAGCATTCATCGCTTCCGAGGAGGATTCATTGTTGTTGCCATCACCAAATTTGGCATGGCCGGAAGCCCAGGTATGCCCGGCATAGGGATCAAAATTACGCAAATACGGAAATTTCGAATCAGACCTGTCGGTATTGGCGATGTCACGAATGAGCAACTGTACCATCTGCCCCCATTGGGAATTGGATGCCCAGCTCTTGTCCACACGTGCAATTTCGGCCGCGGCCTTGATAAAGTATCCATAATGGAAGTGATGGTCATTTAATTCTACCGCACTGCCAAAGCTGTCGGGATAACCGATCAACGTCCCCCAATTGTTGTTATACACAAATAGACTGGAGCTTTTCAGATTATCCGAGCTGTCACTGGCCTTAAACCAGTCCTGCAGCCGGCTTTTGATCTCATTGCGGAACTGGGTCGCTGCTGCGGTATTGCCAGCCTGGTCGGCAATCGGCGCCAGCGCTGCTAGCTTGCCCAGACGTTTTCCAGTCCAGTACGTGTCTCTATCGCCGGAGTAGACTTCCGCTTTCGCTTCGTCTATATAACTGTTGAGCGTATTTTTATCGTAGGACCCCAAGTCGGGCAGGGAAGGCAGTACCCCTGTAAACTTCATTTTCGTTTGAAAAGAAGCACCTTCTGCTGTTTTCATCAGACCGCGTACAGAATTGTACGTATAGCCTAGCAGGGGTTGTGATGAATTTTTCCACTGATGCGGGTATAAGGCAAAAATAGTACCGCTTTGCGTGCCTTCCTTCGCTGTTGTCGCAACAGTAAAGGTGGTCGTCACCTCGGAAGAGGCTTCGTTATAGCTGTACTGTGCTTTGGAGTTTGTAACGAAAGAATAGGCGTATTGCTGAAATTTGTCCAATGTCGCGGTTGCTTTGTCAGGCAAAGCGGCCACTGTAAAATAGTTTTTCCCGTTCAATTGATTGATCAGAGTACTCGTTCCGAGGCCAGACCAGGTGCTGCCGGAAGGACCAAACAGACCATAATGTGAGCCATTAACCGTAATGCCAAGCACAGGGGAACTAGCTGACCCAGACCAAACCTCTGGCACCCCATTAAATGAAAGCTTGGGATTGCCACCGCCAAACTCAAAAAAAACATAGGGGGAGCCGTGTCCATAGGTAGCACTCATTTTATTGCTGCCGCTTTGAAATAATGATTTGACAAACCAGTCGCTGAAACCGTCCACCTTGGCATCAGGAAATGAAGCGCTTACAGAATGACCGACGGAAAAATCGTTCACATCATCCATCCAACCTGCGATGTATCCCGGATTTACCGTAATTTTCCCACTCGGGTTAAAGATGCGTAAACCGTTTTGCTGATTTTTCAAGGCAAGGGGATGCGGATATTGAGCCTCGGAGTACGGTACCCAGGCGAGGCTGCTCCACCAGTCATTGGTAGGCATTGGGCTGTTTACATTCGCTGTTTTGTAAATCTCGTTTTGCGGTGTTGCTGCTCCGGCAGGTAGTGTGGTTGAATATGAGCCAGCGCCTTGTGTGACCTCACCCGAAAAGGCTTTAGTAGAAACCGGTGCAGCTAAAAATATCAGACTGGCACTTAACAAGCATAATAACGTTTTTTTCACAACCTACATCCTCCTTTGAATTCTATAATCCCTTTCACTGCAAGGCTTTTCCCTTCTCTTCCAAGTTGATTTCAACTTCATTGTGCTTGATCTCAATTTCCAGGTCAATCCTTTTATTTCTATATTCTAACTAAACGAGGCGAAAGTCTCTAAAAATACATAAGAAACCAGGACGAAAAACCCAAGCATGTGTAATTATGTTATCTCGAATTCACCCCATTAGACATTTACCCTATGAGTTATTCATCCCATTAATCATTCACCCTAATAAACGTTTAGTATATAAAAAAAGAATCCTCCAGGCCTTTTAGCCCTTCAGATTCTCTGTTCTTTTAAGTATATGAGCTTTTGAGCTTTTGAGTATTTAAGTCCTTTTGCCTTTCCCATGCTCCACACCATTTCGAAAAAATGAGTGACTTTGCGGTGGGCAGTAGCGGAGCGAAGGGGTTGAATCTGGAGAAGCGTAAGCATTCGCCTTTGCAGTGGGATTCTTACCTTTAAATGTCTTATACAATCCGAAGAATCCCACTGCAACAGCGATCGGAAGATCAACCCCTTAGTGGAGTGCCTTCTCCCCCGCAAACAACACTCATTTTTCCCGCTCAAAATACCCTTCTAGTTTCCAGTCTACACCAACCTGTGTCACGCTCAAATCATGCAATGCCACCGCATCGCTCATCGCAGACACGCCCTCTCCCCCGAGAAATCCCGGGGCTGCGCGTCCTCCAACCAGCTTTGGTGCCATGTACAGCACCAGCTTGTCTGCCAGCCATTGCTGCACGAAGGAAGCGTTCACCTCGGCTCCGCCTTCTACGAACACTGATGACACCTCCGCTGCCCCCAGAATATCCAGCATTTGCGGCAGGTTAACCCGATCGCTGTTTTCATCCTGAGTCGGAAATATCTTTACACCTAGCTGTTCCAACTGGCTACGCTTGCCTTCATCATAAGCGCGTCCTGTGAATATCCAGGTAGGCGCCTCCCCATCTGTAATGACACGGGCATCCAATGGAATTCGAAGCTTGCTATCCAAAATGATACGAATCGGATTCCGTCCTTCTGGTAGACGAGTCGTAAGCTGAGGATTATCGTGAATCACCGTCTGTACACCGACCAGGATTCCCACATGCTCGTTACGAAGACGATGCACATCCTCCCGTGCAGCCTCAGATGTAATCCATTTGCTTTCCGAGGTCCGGGTTGCAATTTTACCGTCCAGTGTTACTGCCGATTTGATCGTAATAAAAGGACGCTTGCTCACAATATATTGATTGAACACTTCATTCATGCGGATGGATTCCTGCTCACATACTCCGACAATGACCTCAATGCCCGCATCTTTCAAAATCTGTACCCCTCTGCCGGAAACCAGCGGGTTCGGGTCCAGCGCTGCAACCACCACCCGACGAATGCCTGCCTTCACAATGGCTTCCGCGCACGGGCCTGTCCGACCGTGATGAGAACACGGCTCCAGCGTTACGTAAATTGTCGCTCCCTGAGCGTGTTCCCCCGCCATACGCAACGCATGAATCTCGGCATGTGGCTCGCCGGGCTTCAGATGAGCGCCGATCCCAACGATACGACCGTTGTTGACAATGACTGATCCGACGAGCGGATTCGGTTCTGTTTGCCCTTTAGCACTTCTGGCATTTTCCAGTGCCAGGCGCATATATTTTTCGTGAGTGGTCATAGAACCTCCCTGAGATCGGAATCCCGCAAATGGCCGGATCGTTCCACTTTTGTATTCAAATACCGTTCATTATATTGCGACACATCGCCCCAGAGCGGCATGCGACCCGCCACATTCATACCCGATTTCTTCAAGGCATCCAGTTTTTTGGGATTATTTGTGATCAGGGTTACCGGTTTTTGTCTCAGGTGACGGAGCACACTAATGGCGTCTGCATAGTTGCGGGTATCATCTTCAAAACCCAATTGGTGGTTGGCTTCTACAGTATCCATGCCTTCTTCCTGCAGAATATAAGCCATTGCTTTACTAAACAAACCGATTCCGCGGCCTTCATGGTTAGCCAGATAGAACAATGCACCCGTTCCATGTTCCACAATCATTTTCATGGACTGGTGGAGTTGAAATCCGCAATCACAACGCTTGCTACCAAAAATATCTCCAGTATGGCAAATACTATGCATGCGAACTAATGCATTTTCCGACTGTTGAAGATCGCCATACACCAAAACGCTTGACTGTTGTCCCTCTGCCAAATCCAGTGTGGACAATCGCTTCACAATCGTCTCAGCGGTGGCATTCAGTAAGTCCTGACGATCTTCCTCATCCCGTACAGGCAACCAGCAGTACCACTGAAAAACAACCGTTTCTCCTTCCAAATTAACTGGTAGCTTGATCGGTCCTACTAAAATCGTCGAAGATTGCTCTCCGCGAACGGTTTGAATTTTATCGTTAAGTAGCGTAGCTACATCTTTTTGGTTCATCTCTCTGCACCATCCTTTATATAAACTCTATATATGAAAATTCCGGTAATTCATGTTGTTGTCAGGATTTATATCCTTTGATTATCGGCTTGTAAGAAATGTTCATGAAACGTGGATTCCATCGTCAGCTGCCGTCCCTGAAGCTCGGTGACAGCCTGTCGCCGTCCGTCTTCGAACGCCTTTAGGTCTCCTGCGGTATAGCTCTTCTGTCGTAAACGAAGAAGCTCACTGGCTAGCACATCGGCATCCTTCAAAGCTGCATTCAAGCCAAAAGCTCCGGTAGGTGTCATGGTATGCGCCGCATCTCCAATAAGGACCAGCCCGTTCTGCGCCCAGGTGTCACTGCGACTGCTGAAAATATCCAACGGTACGAAGTCCTTCCATGAACGAATGTGATCATGCACACTATGCTTCAAATCCGGAAAAGCCTCGGTAAACCGTTGTATAAAGGGTTCAAAAGATTGCTTAAACAGGGTTGGAAAGCTACCTTCCTCCACATTCCAGCCAATTTGAATATAGCCCTCAGCCTGCGAGAATAAAGCCAACTGCCCTCCGTTGACCCGTGCCAGACGAGTGACGGGCTCCCACCCAGCAGGTGCTGTGATTTTCGCCCATAGCAGATCATAGCCGTGTCGAATGTTTGTCACAGGCATCTGCGCCAGCTTGCGCACAGTCGAATAGCGACCGTCTGCCCCTACAATCAACGAACTGTCAATCGTGATCTCATGACCGTTCTTATCGCGGGCGGCCAAGCCCGTGTACCCCTGCTCGCTGTTACCTTCCAAGGTAGTCACAGTTGTACCCGCCAGGTAACGGAAGGACCCGTAGGTTGACGCCTGCTTGAGCAGAGCCTCCAAAAATCGAGGCTGTGGAATATGAACCCCCACATTACCATCTACTGATGCTGGCTTGACCGTCTTCACTTGCTGCTGATGCTCCCAATATTCGATTCTTGTAGAGGCGAGAACATAGTCCTTATGAATTTGTTCGAGCAGCTTATGCTTTTGGATCACTTCCTGACCCTCATCATTCAAGATTTCACCGCGGAAAGCCTTTCCCGCTATGCTCTGCCGCTCAATCAATATCGTGGATACACCATGCGCCGCCAGTAGACAGGACAACAAAGTTCCTGCGGGTCCCCCTCCAACTACGCACACTTCACATTCCAACTTCATCTGACTTCCCCCTACGCCCAAACCACACCATAACGATTAGTTCGTATCTGTTCATTTAATTACATCATTAATAATATCAAAAATAATATCAAATTAAGTTCAAATTTTAAGTATTCATATCTCAAGCTCCGTATCAAAGCCAACAAGTTACTTTATGTAACAAAGTATATTTATATCACACCATTTCGTCAAGTAATAAATTTATGTAAAGTAAAATCATTTACTTTTAACAGTGGATCGTTAATAATAGGAGCATGAGGTGATCACATGAACATTCCGCAGATGTGCCCACGGTTTGAAAAAGCTATGGAGCTACTGAGTAAGCGTTGGACGGTGTTGATCGTATTTCAACTAACCAATGGTCCGCAACGTTTCGTCGCTATTGAGAATTCAATCCCTAATTTAAGTGGAAAGGTCCTTTCCGACCGTCTAAAAGAGCTGGAGGAAGAAGGAATCATACAACGTATGGTTTATCCTGAGAAGCCTGTACGGATTGAATACTCTCTTACAGATAAGGGACGCGATTTAGCTCCTTTGTTTGACCATATCGGTACTTGGGCTACACGCTGGATTGAGGTTCTACCAGCACTTGAAAAGCAATGATCCATATGGGCTACAGCTATTTTTCCTAAACTAACATGATAAAAACACACAGACTGCTAACATGCCAAAGAACGCCTTTGCTCTAAGTACAATTTGTACTCATAGTGCAAGGCGTTCTATTTTTCATATGAAGGAACTTTATTGATTCACCTACATATCGATTCCATTATTTAAACGTTTCCCTCACCGCTGCGTTGCATTTCCTCACGAATGGATTGCACCCGTTTTTTCCCCCAGTCATACATCATCTCCACAATGGGCAAAATCGTCATCCCCAGTTCAGTCATCGAATACTCCACCTTTGGAGGTACCTCGGGATACACTTCCCGGTGCACAATACCGTCCTCCATCAACTCCCGCAGCTGATTGGTCAGCACTTTATGCGACAGCTTCGGAAACAGCCTTTGCAGGTCACTGAAACGGTGCGCCCCTTCTACACCCAGATGCCATAAAATGACGACCTTCCACTTTCCGCTTAAGACCGAAAGGGTCAGTTCCTTTTCGCAGTTATAGTCTCCGTTGACGATCTTCTCCCGTATTTCTTCTCTTAGCGTATCGGACATATATCAATTAACTCCTTCTAAATCATCATGGTCTTGCACTCTAATAGTAACCTACAGGTAACCTCCGTACTTGAAAGTGCATTCTTCACAGCCTGACGATGCCATCCTACAATAGTAGATATCGTTTCACATTCAAGGAGGAATGAAGTATGAGTAAAAAAGCTCTTTTTATTATACCCCCAGAGCGCTTTAATGAGGATGAATTGTTTAAACCAAAGGAGGCACTGGAGCAAGCAGGTGTTACTGTGACGCTAGCTAGTACAAAAACAGGCGAAATCATAGGTGACTACAACGGTAAAGCGACAGCTGATCTTGTTTTTACTGACGCTGTGCTGGCTGATTATGATGTGGTATCTGTGATCGGCGGATCAGGAACGAATGACTATCTTTGGAATAACGCGGATCTCCAAGCTCTGCTGAAACAAACTCATGAGCAAAAGAAACTATTGGCTGGCATCTGCGCAGGTTCTGTAGCCGTGGCTCAAACTGGACTGCTCTCCGGCAGAACGGCTACATGTTATCCTGTGGATGTACAAAAGGACCTGCTCCAATCGCATCAAGCCGAATATGTGGCACAGCATGTCGTTGCGCATAGCGACATTATTACAGCCGACGGTCCAGATGGTGCACAGGACTTCGGCGCAGCACTTGTCAAAGCCCTGCAATAAGCACATCTTTGAGGTTCTAGGTGGGCACTTTAAACAGCACTCCAAAAAGCCGCATCGCGTCCTTTCTTTTGTATGGGACCCGATGCGGCTTCTTTGTGCCATTTTCATGCTTAAGTGATTAATTTAATTGTATGGTCCTGGATTTTCGTGTTAGCTTTAAAGAATCGACGTTTAGTATAGGAGGCTTATATGCCGTGTTTATGAAAGGCAAAATCCATTTACATCAGGTAACGTCCGAATCGTTGCGACTGGGCGCCTTACTATCATTAGTAGGGGGCTTTTTGGACACATATACCTTTGTTGGAAGAGGCGGTGTTTTCGCCAACGCACAGACAGGCAATATCGTGCTGCTGGCTGTTAAAGTCATTCAGGGGCACTGGATTCAGGCATTATCCTATATCCCGCCTCTGATCGCCTTTTCACTGGGGGTTTTTGTTGCTGAAGGGATTAAACGCAAATCAACCCACCGTTTAACTCCAGACTGGACCCGCGCAATTCTTTTACTGGAAATCGCGATTTTTTTCATCGTGGGATTGATTCCACAAGGAGTTCCCAATACGGTAGTAGTGGTGATCGTCTCATTCGTCGCTTCCGTGCAAATGACTTCCTTCCGCAAGCTCATTGATGTGCCGTACACCTCCACGGTCAGCACCGGTAACCTTCGATCAGCTATCGAGGCTGTGTATGTCGCTGTAACGACCAAGGACACGAACGCTGCCATTCGAGCGATGCGTTATGGTGTCATCCTGGCTGCCTTCTTGGTAGGAGCCTTGCTGGGGGGATTTCTGACTTTGACGATTGGGGATAAAGCCGTTTGGGGCGCTGTTGTTGCACTTATTTTTTCTTTTATTTTATTTACAGAAGAGGAAAAGTGGAAGCTGCCGCTTCGTCACTAATCCTCCATTACATCAGCCCTGAATGAACTGCCGCTGGGCCGTTTCGAAGAAATTCAAGAGGTCATTGCGGGACGAAAATGCTGCCTGCGCAGATTGGTTGCTACCGCCCCCTTTGCCCTGAAACGCGCCCAGATTTTCCTTTAAATACGCTCCGCAGCTAATGGAATGGGTACCATTATGTGCCAGAATGATTTTGTTTTCGGCTGTTGTGGCAAATAAAACAAGCAGATCATGCTCAGCGGTCAGCTTGGCAGCCAATTGCTGCATCTCCTGAATGGATTTTTGTTCAAATACATGAGCAAGAACATGCCCCTGTACAGCAGACAGCAACTCTTTCGCCTGGTACGATGCATTTTCCTCTTGCAAGAACTCCACTTGCGCCTTGAGCTGCTTATGCTCCTGCTCCCACTTTTCGAATCGAGTCAAAATATCCTTTCGTCCAGTATTGAACTTCGTAGATAACACGTCCAAAATCCGAACACTCTCATTAAAGTCCTGGAGTGCGCGAGCACCACATTTGAAATGGATTCTCGCCATCCCTTTTTGCTTTTCCCATTTCAAGCATTTAATCATTCCAATTTCCCCGGTCTGAGCTACATGTGTACCGCCGCAAGCATTATATTCAATGCCCTCGATCTCGACAATCCGAATATTTTCCGTCACTTTGGGCGTTTTCACCAGCGGAATATCCTTCAATTGCTCACTGGTTACAAAAAAACTTTTTATGTTGCGATTACTATAGATTTGCTGATTTACTTCCTGTTCGATTGCCGATAGCTGCGCAGGTGTTACATCCGAACAGTTCACATCAATCGTGGCATATTCTTGTCCCAGATGAAAGCTTTCAGTACGCGCACCCAACAACTCCAGACAAACCGCTGACAGCAAATGCTGTCCGCTATGCTGCTGCATATGTTCAAATCTGCGCTCCCAATCCAATTGGCAGGCCACCTTTACATCCTCTGGAAAACGTTCTACCTGATGCCAAATGTCCCCATCCTCAAGAACAACATCTAATACACGGACGCCCTGAATTGTTCCTGTATCACAAGGCTGGCCTCCGCCATGCGGATAAAAGGCCGTTTCCTCCAGCATAACCAAATATTTTCCGTCTCTTTCCATGCTCTGTGTAATATGAGTGTCCCACTCCGTAAGATTTGGAGCAGTGTAGTATAATTTTGTCGTCATTCCAGATTCCTCACTTTTAGGTTCTTTGTCTCGTACGATATCCACTTATTATCAAGCACTTCATTGTAAATATCAATGTAGGGAAAAGCTTGAACCATGGCACGAACAACTGTAGAAAGAAAATAAAGTACTAGCTGGATATGTTGGTCCCACGCGACATTTCGAATTATAAAACCGTCAGATCTCGTAAAAAAAGTATTAGACTGGCCCCAGCTATAAAAACAGCGGCAGCCGTGGACGAGAAAATAAAGTCCTAGACTGTCGCTGTTTTATTGAACTAAAGTTCTCCGTTAGTATAACAATGCATCATCTTTACGGTTCCCGAAGGAGTTAATGCACAATGAGGACTGGGCAACTTGATAGCTGTGAAACCTTGTGGCTGACACTTCCAAGCATCATTTCTTTTATGCCACTTAGCCCACGGCTTCCAATAATAATGAGTTGCTGCTTGGAATCTCTTGCATAATTTAATATTTCATGTGCAGGATCTCCCTTAAGATGAAGTGTTTCCGGGTTAATCCCCGCAGATTCTAATTTGGATTTGGCTTGTTGCAACTGTTCCAAACTCGCTTTCTCCATTTCGTTCAATATTTCTTCCAAGAAATGCCCTGGTAAATATGTCATGCCATTCGATACATATTCCTGGCTGACATTAACCAAGGTAACTTGAGTTTGTTTGTTTCGAGCTATTTCAACGGTTGCATCGAGGAGTTTGTTCGTTATTTCAGCTTTATCAATTGCCACAATAATTTTGTCAAACATATTTATCGTCCTTTCCGTGGCAGCTCGTAACTATTTCGGCTACCTACAAAACGGTTTCTTGCTGCTCCTATACCGACTAAAAAGAGTAAGACCGAAGCGCCAAGCAGAATGAAAAGTGGCAGATTCCAACTATTTGTCGCATCATGCAGAAATCCTATAAGGGCAGGACCGATTGCGGCAAGAAGATATCCGATCGATTGCGCCATGCCAGACAGTTCCGCTGCTTGATGCGCATTTTCAGTACGTAAACCGAAAAACATCATGGACAAACTAAAGGCGCAGCCTCCACCAATTCCGAGTATTATAATCCACAACAGAATGATATAGGAGCTTCCGTATAGAAGTCCGAGCGTTCCCGTTAAAAGCAAAATGATTGTGATGACCACTAACAAACGTTGGCTAGACATGCGCCCAGCAATAACGGGGACAATAAAGGTAAATGGAAGCAGAGCTAACTGCATTATCGAGAGGTACCATCCTGATTGGTTTGAGCCAATTCCTTGCTGCTTTAAAATTTCAGGCAACCATGCGATCAACACATAGAAAACCATGGACTGTATACCCATAAACAAGGTTACTTGCCAGGCAAGAGGGGATCGCCAAACATTCACATCGTTGCTGGCCATCTGTTGACTCGTCGTGGTTGTTTGCTTCGTTTGATTTCTTAATTGAGGTAACCAACAGAGAATCGATACAAAGCTTAGAATCCCCCATATTCCCAATGCTCCCTGCCATTTTAGACCTGCGTTCACGGCTAGCGGTACACTGATTCCCGATGCGATTGCTCCAAATAAACTCATTGAAATTGAGTAAACACCTGTCATGGAGCCAATTTTATTTGGGATATCCCTTTTGATTAAACTTGGCAATAATACATTACATACGGCAATTGCGAATCCAAGAATTGCTGTCCCAATATATAGATTAGCTGCGCCAGATAAAGAACGTATTACAATGCCAACAGTCAGAAAGATTAGGGCAATCAAAATGATACGTTCAATCCCATACCTTCGTCCAAATTTGGGTACTAGAGGTGATAATAAAGCAAAGGCAAGCAAAGGTAGCGTTGTTATCAGGCCTGCTACTGTATTTGAAATACGAACGTCATCCCTTATGAGACTCACTAAAGGACCGACTGAGGTTAAGGGAGCACGTAAATTAGCTGCAATAATAATAATGCCGAGAATTATCAGTCCTATAGAGGATGGTACGGCTTTTATATTTTGTTTGTTCGACATTCTTCATTTCTCCTTACTAAATTCATACGTAAAATTTGTTTCCTGCTGATTGAAAAACTATGAAATAACATCCGCGCGAACAATAAAAGTATATTATAATATATTATTTTTAACAATAATTATTTTATAATATATTATTTTTAACAATAATTATTTTATAACACACATTAACTCATCTAAAAACAAAAATACAACTCTGAATTCCCGTCATGGAATTCGGAGTTGTATTTAATAAGTGGAATTTTCGACTTTTAGAAACCATACTTTAAGGATATATGGAGCACTGTTTCGCTATTCGTACGATTGGTATAAGAGTGAGGACAATCTGCACGAAAACTGATCGTATCATATTGATTCAATGTGTAAATCTCTCCATTGACTTGAATTTCAATGGAACCAGTCATTACTGTCGCAATTTCAGTTGTATTCACATGATGACCTTCAGGGTGATACGAGCTATTCGGCTGTAAGTAAGCCCGACACATTTCAATATCGTTGCTTGCGTTTTTAAAGACCGGTTCAATGATCCAATTTTTTTGATCATTAGAAAACCGCAGTCCTTCGCCTGCTCGATACAAACTAACAGGGTCTTCTGATTTCAACAAAGCTAATAGCGGTAAAGATATGCCTTTTGAAATTTTCCATATAATCGCCAAAGTTGGATTTGTATCGCCACGTTCGATATTCCCCAGAGTAAGTTTGCTTACACCCGTTAATTCCGCTAAGTCGTCTAAGCTCATGTTTTTTTCTTTTCTGTACTTTTTCAAGACACCGCCGATTTGTAATACAA
Source organism: Paenibacillus sp. FSL P2-0322 (assembly GCF_037975315.1). Classification (NCBI taxonomy): domain Bacteria; kingdom Bacillati; phylum Bacillota; class Bacilli; order Caryophanales; family Paenibacillaceae; genus Paenibacillus; species Paenibacillus sp. FSL P2-0322. The sequence goes on from NZ_CP150243.1 coordinate 5,174,453, forward strand.
TTTGTTTTGATTCATCGATTTCATCCATTTGATATGCACCTCAACAAAAAACAATTATAGCTAGTATACTGTTTATCTAGACTCTTTTCCATACAATTAGTATGGGATGGTGGACTACACTCCTATGCAAAATTCTGACGTCTATGTAACTAATCTGCCAGTTAGCTTAATGAAGCATCGTCAGTCTAACACTTTATTTTTCAGTCTAATACTTTATTTTCTTTTTACAACAACCTCCATATAGTGAAAAATATACATGACGATTAACAAATTTTAGCTTGAAATTCATTTTTGAATAGATTAAGATTAGTCGGCTAACTAATTTGTTGATTGGAACATACTGTAAGAAGAAAGGAGAACCCTATGGATTTTGATTTACGGGACTTGCCCACTCGTGAGGCGCTGCAAGAATTTTCTAAGCGTATCCCCGAGATTGATGTAAGAGCGACAGAAGCTATGCTATTTTTTATGCGAGTATCTTCCAGTGTTTTTAAAGTCAGTTTTGAGGGCTTTGAGAAGTTCGATATATCTCATGGAAAATTTTCAATATTAATTCTCCTGTACCGTAACATCCAAACAGGATTGCTGGCTACAGAGCTTGCGGAGAAAGTAGGAGTTAGCAAGCCTACCGTTACCGGTCTGCTTGACCGCCTGGAACGCGATGGGCTTACTATGAGATCCGTACACCCTTCCGACCGCCGTATGAGCATTGTTAAACTGACCGAACAAGGAACAGAAATGATGGAAAGACTGCTGCCTACACATTTCACAAGCACTTCCACACTGATGAGCCACCTATCCACCGATGAAAAAGAGCTGCTCCTGACATTACTCCAAAAAATAGAAAGCGGCATCCCTCAAGCAAAAGAGATATATAAAGCAGCAAAACCAGAATAAGTTTTAATTTTGCGTTTTAGTTAGCCGACTAACTTTTAAATTATTAAATAAAAGAATAAATAAAATGTACATACCAGGATATTTATTCGAGTCTATGTTTAACTCATTTTATGAATGTAAGGAGCGTATTACTCATGAATCGCACACAAGTCGCCAGCCTCATCATCCCTGTCATTTCTATTGCCTGCCTTATCGGCGGGGGGTTCCTGCTTCAGACTAACGGACAAGATCAAGTCAATGCTTCTCGATCTGTTAAAGGCACAACACTAAATGCGGATAGCATTCATGTATCGTTTGAACAAGTAGGAGGCAAAATCCTGAACATCCCGGTAACAGAAGAAACTAAGGTGAAAAAAGGAACTGTCCTTATGACTTTGGATTCCAAAGATGTGGATCTGCAAATTGAGCAGCTGCGGACACAAATCGCCCAGTTCAATACGCAGATCAGCCAACAACAACAATCCATCCATTTAGGGTATACACGAGCAGCAACTCAGGAAAAACAGGCACAGCTAGATATCGCGCAAGCTCAAGTGACTGAGAGTAAAAGTCAGGCCGCATTGCAGCGGGCACAAGCGGCTGAACGTCAAGCCACTGCTGCGGAACAACAGGTCAATAACGGGGCTCGGGATGAAGATGTTCAGCAGCAACGAATTGCCGTAGCCTCAGCCACCAAAAATGTTCAGACGGCTCAGACCAACTATAAGCGTAATAAAGCACTCTATGATGCAGGAAGTGCATCCAAAGCAGCGTTGGATGATGCCGAATCCTCTTTGACTTTAGCGACAAATCAGTTGAGCCAGCAAAAAGAGTCTCTTCAAAAGCTACTTCATGGTGCCACTTCTGAAGAACGTATGCAGGCCAGTGAACAGACGACACAAGCAGCCGTTTCGGTAAAACAAGCCGAGGAAGAAATTCGCGGTGCCCAATTGTCCGTCGATCGTTCCAAGACCCAACTGGAAACCATTCAGCAGAGTCGTCAACAGTTGGCAGATCAGAAGCTGGCTATTGACCTCTTAAAGCAACAAAAAGACACACAGGAAGTTCAGCTTAAAACGTTGCTGCTCAAAAAAGAACGCCTGGTGTTAAAAGCACCACAGGATGGCAAGGTTACTTCGATTAGTACCAAAGTCGGCGAAAATGTGGCGCAAGGGGCTCCTGTGATTACCCTGGAAACCAATGATTTATATTACGATCTCTATGTGAATGAAGAACAAGCGGGGAAATTCAAGGCCAATCAAGAAATTAAAACTCATATCTCTGGTCTCAATAAGGACCTGAAAGGTACGGTACGCTATGTAACTGCCGCACCACAATTCGCTAATGTGAAGATGTCCCGTGAAAAAGGAGAAGCAGATACCGCTACATTCCAGGTACGTGTATATGTAACAAGAGAAGCAGCTTTGCTACCAGGCATGACAGTTGAGGTGAATACAAATGAAATCTCTTCGTGATGAATGGTCGTATCTGGTTCACTCCAAGTATCCGATCATAGCTATCATCTTCCCATTGATTGCCGTACTGGGGTATTCACTGTTGCTCCCAAGCAGCCAAATTAACGACGCTAACGTGGTAGTGGTGGATCAAGATAACACAGCTTACAGCCGTGAGTTCATTCAGAAAATAGATGCTTCCCCGTATATGAACGTAGCTGAGATTGTTTCGTATACGGACAACCCTGAACAGTATTTTTATCATGAGCAATATTTGGCTGTTATTTCCCTGCCGCATGGTTTAGAGGATAATCACAATCGTTCCCTTTCCAGCCGCGTGGGTCTCATTCTCGATAATACCAATGTTCAATCTATTACTTCGATTCGTACAGCTATGCAGGAAATTAGCGTTTCCGAGAATATGGAACTGTCTGTTCCAGCTATGTTGAAAACCGGGATGAACGCAGAACAGGCCCAAGGGGCCCTCAATGGTATCGCCTTGGAAGTGCGTTCCCTGTTTAATCCAACGAATGACTATCAGAATACGACGATACTTGCATTCACTTGTATGTTCTCTTTTATGATACTCAATATAAATAGCTTACCTCTGGTCGCTAGACTCCGGGTTTCCAAGAGGCTGGCTGCTGAGCTGCAAAATCCGTTCAACATACTACTGCGTATGCTTCCTTATACGCTGTTTTCGACGGCTGGCTTAATCTTCTCTCTCGGGATGCTTAAAGTGTTTGGAGGAGGCCGTTTCGAGGCCAATCCGATTCTCTTTATAATTCCGGTTGTCCTGTATGTATTCGGTACCGTTTGTATCAATGTCCTGGTTGCATGGGGCGCTGCACATCCAGGACTAGCCATCGGCAGAATGGTGATGATACTCATGCCTGCTTTTGTTTTATCAGGGGCTGTTCTTTCCAGATCACTGTTTCCACCTTTAGCGATTCAAATCGGTGATTTCTTCCCCTTTGTATGGATGTACAAATTCCTTCGTACCATGGGTCTGCGTGGTGCACCTTTGCAAGAGATGCTTCCCGAACTCGGTTCTCTGTTACTATATGTGGGTGTACTCTCCATGCTGGTGATCGCCAGAGCACTGTGGGAAAAACAAAAGCTGGCCAAGCAAACTGCTGGCAATGCTTCTGAAAAGGGATCACCACATCCTGTTGTTCCAGCAAGCTCAACTGGCGGCGGGTTATCTATGCAAGGGGCACCATCAGCACCTATGCATGAGCCTATAAAAGGATAGAGTCTCGTCTATAAAATAAAAAAGGGTTAAGTGCCGTCTAACGAGCCTTAACCCTTTTTCAATAATCAGGATTTTGCAAAATTCTCAATAATATTAAATTGTCATTGTTATCAGAATAAAATTCACTTATATGCCCGACCTAATTGATAAGCGTGCTCCAGTAAACCTTCAATGTATTCTTTCGATTCGGACAAAGTATCATAGAAGAACTCCACCTTGGACTCTCTTACTCTTGCGTAACCAGCAATGGCTTTATTCAAATAATTAGTAACTAAATCGTGATATTCATACTTGATCAGATGTTCTTTCGTTCCTCCCGCCAAGCACAGCCACAAGACCTGTTTTGTCTTGAACTCCTCAAGTAAACCTATGTTCCACACTTTATCCAGGTACCCTTTTAGCATGGAAGGAACACTGTACCACCATAGAGGAAACACAAAGACCAGAGCATCCGCAGCAGCAATTCTGTCCATCTCTCTCCGTGTTTCAGGAGCATATTGTTTATGAGGCGTATTCCAATCCAGCTCATCTGCCGCGCTATATACCGGATTAAACCCATCCCGATACAAGTCCAAAATATCTACCTCGTGCTTATTCTCTTTCAATCCCTCTACAAAACGATTCATGACCGCAAGGGTAAGTGAATCTTCTCTAGGATGCGTGACGACCAATAGAACTTTCATGTATCCGTAACCTTCTTTCTCCTCGTGATTGGTGTACCCTGTTTACAGATGCTATTATGGTTGATATATATATAAGTGTGAAGTACGCACTTCATTGTACCGTAGGTACTTTAAGGTTCCTTAGTGCTTTTAGAACTACAAATTGGAGGGGGAAAGTTTATGGAAGACAACGCCAAAACCTATATGCTCGGGATCGAAGCAACTTTGGAGGTCATCAGTGGAAAGTGGAAAGGCATCATCCTACACCATTTAATCAGCGGCAGAAAACGTACATACGAACTTCGTCAACTCATTCCCAAAATCACCCAAAAAGTGCTCACCCAACAGCTTAGAGAGCTTGAAAAGGATGGAATCATCCACCGTATCATTTATAACCAGGTTCCACCCAAAGTGGAGTACGAGCTTAGTGAATATGGATGGGATTTTAAAGATCTGCTTGATCGTTTTTGCTTATGGGGAGAAGATCATTTGGATAGGATCTATGGAGATAAAACAAAGGTGCTGGAAGAGTATACTGTGAGGGAAAAAAACGCCAAACAAGCACCACCTCTTTAAGGAAGCGTGCTTGTTTGAAATACTATACTACATGCCTCTTCCTAAACTGTGCACCTTGTTTATTCACCAGTCTCCAAAAATTTCCGAATACGAGCCCCTACTTCATCCCGTACACGCTGGAACACGCTCCATTTCTCTTCTTCTGTTCCTTGTGCTTTAGCCGGATCATCAAACCCCCAATGTTCACGACGAACGTGCGGAGGTGTGATAGGACATTTATCAGCAGCATCTCCGCACAAGGTCACAACGAAATCCGCGCTGTTCAGCAAAGCAGGATCTATAATATCTGAAGTTTGACCGGAGATATCGATCCCTATTTCATTCATCGCTTGCACCGCTTTAGGGTTAAGGCCGTGTGCTTCAATGCCCGCACTGTATACATTCCAACGGTCTCCCAAGTATTTTTTGGCCCAGCCTTCTGCCATTTGGCTGCGGCAAGAATTACCAGTGCATAAAAAGTAAATTTTCTTCTTTTCCATCATTAATGTCTCCTTCAATGTTCAATTATGAAATGACTAACCACAGGTATAAGCCCAGTAGGGTCATAAAAAGTGTAGGAATGGTTAAGACAATGCCTGTCTTAAAATAAGTCCCCCAAGAAATTTTTACGTTTTTCGAACGGAGCACATGCAGCCACAACAACGTGGCTAATGAACCAATCGGAGTTATTTTCGGCCCTAGATCCGATCCAATCACGTTAGCATAAATCAACGCCTCTTTGACCATACCGGTTGCATGGGTGGCATCAATGGCAAGCGCATTAATCATGACCGTAGGCATGTTATTCATGACCGACGAGATAATCGCCGCAATAAAACCCATGCCCATGGTGGCCACAAACATACCTTGATCGGCAGCCGCTTGAATCACATGGGCCAGCAGATCCGTCAAACCGGCATTACGCAGACCATACACCACAACATACATTCCGATGGAGAAAAATACGATAGCCCATGGAGCGCCCTTGATGACTTCTTTCATCGGCACTGCAGGACTTCTACGCGCCATCAATAAGAAAAAGATAGCAATAATACCGGCCACCACCGAAACGGGAATATTAAAAAATTCGCATGCAAAGTAGCCAATGAACAAAACCGCGAGAACGATCCAGGACATACGGAACATCTTTGGATCTTTAATCGCTTCCGCAGGCCTGATTAATTGTGTCGCATCAAACGTTTTCGGAATCCTTTTACGAAAAAAGAGATACAGTACTCCTATACTGGCTGCTAAAGAAAATAAATTAGGTATAATCATGCGACTCGCATATTCCATAAAGGTGATACCAAAGAAATCGGCTGACACAATATTAACCAAGTTGCTGACCACAAGCGGAAGCGACGTCGTGTCTGAAATAAAACCGCTCGCTATGATAAAAGGAAAAACCATTTTCTCATCCAATTTAAGTGCCCGAACCATCGCCAGTACAATCGGTGTCAGTATTAAGGCCGCACCGTCATTCGCAAAAAAAGCAGCAACAACGGCGCCAAGAATGGTCACATAAACAAACATCCGGGTTCCGCTTCCTCGCGCAGCTCGTGCCATGTGAAGCGCCGCCCATTCGAAGAAGCCTATTTTATCAAGCACCAACGAAATCAGAATAATGGCTACAAAAGCCAGTGTCGCATTCCAGACAATATGAGTAACTTCCCAAACATCATGCAAATCGACGACACCCACCAGCAAGGCGAGTATGGCACCGCCGCAGGCAGACCATCCTATGGACAAATTTTTAGGCTGCCAGATCACCAACACTAAAGTGGCTAAGAATATAATGCATGCCAACAAAATCAATGTTTTAAACCTCCATTACATCACCTTATAAACATATACTTATATTAAAAACATCTTTATCCCTGCAAGGAGTTAAACGGAGCAGCCTTTAGGATGAGCAGCAAGCCGATGAATCCGGTCCACAAGATGCGATCGGCTCCTCTTTATTCAGCCATTTTAAAATCTGCTTAGAGTCTGGCATACTCTCAAGAACAGCTTGAATATGCGGCTTGTCGTCTACATTTAAGGAATAGTATACCCACTGACTTCGTCGTTCTTCTTTTACAATCCCTTGCGACTTTAATTTTCTCAAATGTTGGCTAATGGCTGGCTGCGACATATCAAAGATATCTACAAATTCGCAAACACACCATTCTCTCTCTCTTAGCAGGGAAAGCATGGCCAGCCGAGTTTTATCCCCCAATAGCTTTAAATGATCGGCTACATAACCAAGTTGATCCAAGGTGTGCCCCCCCTTCCACTTATATAACTATATGCTTATATACTAATGTAGTACGGTTTTAATATCAAGCACGAATAATACTTATTCGTTCACCAATTGCATAATCCAGTCTTTTATATCCACGATTCGCAGTGTTTTGGGACGTGTATTCGTTCCGGAAATAATTAATGGGACAAGGGAATCTTTTTCATGCAGCGATCCATGAGCTCCCCCTCCGATGTGAGTAGGGGAACTTTCGCCGACGAGTTCATATCCAGGTTGGACCGTGACGACAACATATCTTCCTTCATGTGAATTCATTGCCCCGTGTAGCCTCGCCAAAACGTCTGGATATTTTCCATATTGGATCCGGTTGTTATTCACCGTAATATCCACAAGGTCCTCTTCGCCCGACAAGGTCCACGATTGCCCATATTCATCGATGAATTTTCCACCGGGATGATAAGAAAACAGCTTACCCTTTTTTCCCTTTGTAACATGAATATTGTTTTTACCATCTTTCATAGCGATAATGTCGAGCTTGTCCTCATGCTGTAAAAGCTTCGCCACGTTGGACAGCTCTACGTTATCGCTTATCGCATAGATATAGGCCATCCGTTCATTAGCGGCAATCACGATTTGGTCATCACTTCTTACAGGTTGATTTAATTTTGCAATACGGTAATGATTCAAAAGCGACTTTAAATCAACAGCGGCAACCTGTCGATCATCATAAACAGCGCTTTGCGCACTGTCACCCATGACAACCCATATCGCATTGTTTACAGCTTGTTCCCACGAACCATATGCATTCAACACAGTTTGCAGTGCTTGATCTGCTTTTTCGATTCCCTCCAGTTGAGTCGGGCCCTTTCTATGCGCTAAATTATCATTCTCTGGAAAGTATGTGATGGTTACGTCTGGAAGTTTCTTCTGGCTTATTAGAAAAGCGGTATCTTTTGCGGAAAATTCGTCGTTCATCCCAAATTTTTTCCACAAAGGAGTATTCCAGCTATTTTTCAGATTCAATTGTGCCAAAGCTGCATAAGATAACCATTTAGGCCCTGTTACTATCATTTTTTCTGGCACCCTGCTGCTATTCGCTATGAAGTCAGGCACTTTTAAGGCATGTTTCGTTTTCCCTCTGAAGACAATAGCATTGATGGACGCGGATTCTTTTCCTTTGTCAGCCAATTCCTCATGTATGGTTTTCGTTTTTTTATTCAAATGAACTTGGTTTAATTGGTAAATTGCGTCTAAGAATACTTGCAGTTGGTCTATCTTCAAGGCTTCTTTGGCACCATTGCCGTAGAGAATCATGCGTTTCTTTTGGTCGCTGTACCAAACGAGTCCGGGCACATGATGTTGGTTTGCATACGTTCCCGTTAATAATGTACTGTCGATTGTCACAGACATCGTGGGAAATGAACTCACTACTTGCGGGAAATATTGCCCTTGATGAAGGAGATATTGCATCGCGGGTGCACGGCCTTCTTGAATCGCATCTCGCAAAGGCTTATCCATTAATGAATCAATCAAGATCACAATGACAGGTTTTTTGCCCATTTGATTTACTATGATAGGTGACTTCACACTTTGTTGTTTTAGCTGTTGACTGGAGTCCGCTCTACAGCCCAAGATCATCAACAATAAACTTAGCACTAGTGCTATGGTAACTTTATTTTTCATGCCCATGTATGTGTCCCTTTCTTAGAAAAACTTGATCCTCTTATTTTTTTCTTGTACTAAAAATATTATTCCTGTATTGGATCATTGGGACAAAGGTATTTCATACAAGCAATTAAAGTTACGCCTCCATGAATTTTTTGGATCTAATAGGCCAAATTTAAGATCAAACCATTCAGGGAGGGAGCATAACCATGGCTACTACAAACATAAACGAATACTCTATGCATTACATGGATTCTGGTGAAGGAATGGCCATCCTATTCATTCACCCTCCAGTACTCACAAGCTTAAATTTTACATACCAATTCCAAGAGTTATCATCCGATTTTCGAACTATAGCTTTTGATATCAGAGGACACGGTAAAAGTCAGCCTTCCGAACAAACGGTTACTTATCCTCTCATCGCCCTGGATATTAAACATTTGATGGACCGGATGAGCTTAGATAAAGTATTTTTGTGTGGATATTCTACCGGAGGCTCGATAGTACTTGAGTTCCTCTTGACTTATCCAGATCGGGCATGGGGAGGAATTGTTATCAGTGGAATGTCGGAAGTAAACGAATGGCGACTAAGAAACAAAATTTCTTTGGGCATTGCTCTTTCCAAAATCGGCGCAGTCGGTACGCTTGCCCTTTCTATTGCTTGGTCACAAACGAAACAGCTATCTTTGTTCCGTAAGTTATTCAACGATGCGAAGCAGGGAAATCCCAGGAATGTCGAACAATATTACCGTTACAGCTTGAAGTACAACTGCACCTCTCGGCTCACGGAAATCCAGCTTCCTGTCCTGCTCGTTTATGGTGAAGAAGATAAGCACTTTCATCCCTATGCCAAAATATTGCATCAACAGTTACCAAATAGTGAGCTGGTTTTCCTTAAGAAAGCTGACCATCGCCTTCCTACGAAGGCCGCCAGATTATTGAATGAACTGATCAAGCAGTTCGTAGATCGCTTCAGTCTTTAAGGTAAATCCTACAGGAAAATTCCACATACATATCTACATCCCACTCCTGTTACGTAAGCGTCAAGTAGCCCCCACCTGTTCAACTAAATGAGGGCTAAGTTATGCTGAATTATGATTTAACAAGTTAGCGGAAGTGATGCTGACCGAGGTGTTTCGGTCAATCTCGCCTTTGAACCCTTCCATAAACGAAGCAAGAAGCTGAGTTCTGAAAATCATTTTATCGGAGATTGGAGATTGAGCTGTCTTCACAATTGTGAAACAAACAGCCCCGGCCGAAAGGCAGGAATCAGCACATTACATGCCGTTTTCTGCGCCATCGTCGCGCAACCTTACAAGAGTGTTAGGCAATTGTCATCTAGATCAATGGTATCAACCTAGCTGCTCCTCTATACTAATCCATTGATAGGATTATTTTTAAGGGGGAGTTGGCGTGAGGTTTTTTGAAATGCTGCTATTCTTTTCAAGTGCTTGTTTGTTGGCACTCCTGTTCATTATCAATCAACGTATTCGAAAACCAGCTTTGCTCCTGACAAGCGGAGCAGGCTCCATTTTTTTAGTGATACATTTGCTTGTCGAAGGATACAGGGTTCAGCTTTTATTTTTATACGGATTTACGATCCTGATGCTTATGCTCTCACTTATAGACGTTTTCATAACGCTGAAAGTCGTTCGGACTGCCTCGCGAATCCGTAGGGTGCTGGGCCGCCTTTTTATCGTGATTGGGCTAATCGCAACGGGGTGCTTCCTCTATGTGTTTCCCGTATTCGACTTTCCGGCGCCAACCGGCGAGTTGAAGGTAGGTACGCAAGTCTTTCATTTCATCGATCCAAGCCGGGAGGAGACATTTGGCAAAACCACGACAGGCAAAAGGGAATTGATGGTTCAGGTATGGTATCCAACTCAAGCTGGCATAGGCAAGTATGCTCCCTTTATTCCCGAAACCCAGATTTTACGTTATATGGCCGCGGACTATGGCCTTCCCGGGTTTACTTTTCAACACCTGAAGTACGTACCCAGTCATGCTTATTCGGGGGCCGAAGTCTCTTGGGCACAGACTTCATACCCGCTGATCCTTGCGAATCCCGGCAACGGCTCTTCCAGGTACCTCCACACGTCGCAAGCCGAAAATCTCGCGAGTCATGGATATATCGTGGCAGTGATCGACCACACCTACAATACATTTGCAACCGAGTTTCCGGACGGGCGAATCACGACCAGCACAACCAACGACTTATTCTCGCCCGACCATGATTACCAGACGAGTAGAGGAAATCGCGACAAATTGGGACAAGTTTTAACCGGCGATGTGGCGTTTGCGCTGGACCAATTCGAGCTCATCCAATCGGGACAGATTCCAAGTCATCTAAAAGGGAGAATTGATCTTGGTCATGTCGGGGTGTTCGGTCATTCCATCGGCGGAGCGACGGCCTATGACGCTTCTTACGATCCGCGAATCGCGGTTGGAATAGACCTTGATGGAGGGCTTTATCGACTGCGTGACAGAGAGGGTCTGCGAAAGCCGTTTTTGTTCATCAACTCGGAAAGCTATTTCGAAAAATTAAAAATGGTGATGGATAACCGGGTCTACACGGATGCAGAGCTTAACCATATGGGCTCAACAAGAGAGTGGGAGGATCAAGTAACGGAAGATAAAAAGTTGGAGCTTGAACGGATGCGCGAAACGGTCGACGAAGGAGGACAAGTCCTCTATATCGAAAATACGGAGCATTTGAATTTTGCCGACGTACAGTTCATTTCTCCGATTTTCAAAATGCTGGGCATTACAGGAAAGATTGCGCCCGAAAGAGCGAACTCCGTTATCAATGCCTATATGCTGGATTTCTTCGATAGGTATCTGAAAAATCAAGGCGGAATCTTAATGAAAGGACCGGATAGCCGCTTTCCGGAGGTGAAGTTCGTAACCTCGCTATTATAAATTACGGAACAGGCTACCGATTTTGATATGCTCCCCTTCAAGTAGACAGGTTTAATAAATAAACCGCTACTTGAAGGGGAGTTTTCCTTTGTCTAAGAAGAACGAATACAATGCGATTGAGAAACTAGCCATCATACAGGAGTTAAAAGCAGGACAGAGCAGCCGTGTGGAAGTAGCAAAAAACATAACATCAGCGTTACCACCTTAGTAAAATGGCTACTACTTCTTCCTTGCCTGTAGGCCATTGAAATCTGCCACGTTCTAGGCTGCGATAGTAAAGCCAGAACCCATTGTGATCCCAATATAGAATTTTGAGCTTGTTGCATGCCCGGTTACAGAATACGAATAAGCCGGAGGAGAACGGATTCAGACCAAAGCTTTCCTGAACGATGGCAGCAAGTCCGTCGATCGACTTGCGCAGATCGGTGGAACCACAAGCAAGAAACACACGCTGATGCTTGGAAAGGTCAGCATGGTGAAGTAAGCGCGTGAATCACTTCGCGCAAAAGCATTGGGTCAAAGCGGGAATGAAGCTCGATACTGGCTTCACCGATATGAAGGATTAGAGAAGGAGAAACGCTGCCAGGTGGATCTACAGTGGCAAGAGGTACAAACTGTACGGGAGAAGTCTTTGGATCTGGAGTAGCTGAGGATGATACCGCTTTATTTTGTACAGCAATATTTCAATTGTTCGACAGAACAATGATTTGCGGAGCACCAAGCTTTCATCGTGAGGCCACTTGCCCGATAGGCTGCGATACGTGTGTGCCAATCTTGTCTGCGTTGTTCTTTGGCATTCATGAGTTACCCTCCGTATTCAGGTTAATCTCATGATCTCATAGCTAGGTTAGTAGTTGAAGGTATGGAGAGTTTGACTCTTAGCCTGTTACTGTATCTTTGCCTGTATATTGACCTGCTCCTCAAAGTGAAAAATAATATATAATATTTCACACCATGTAAATATACATTTTATACTAAAATCATATATAGTTTAGGAAGGATAGAAATGTTTCTGCTACTAAATCCGAAGGGGTGTAAAAAAGAAATGCTAAAGCGTATTCAAAATCTTTTCGTTATCCCTAACTACCCATTGTTCATGATCTGCATGTTATTGCAAGGCATGGCTATATCCATCAGCGCACCTTTTTTAGCTGTATATTTTACAAGTACACTTGGCGTATCTGTGGGAACCTTTGGTGTGTTTACAGCGGTGACTTTGATTTGTGGCATATGGATAAGCTCTCTGATTGCCAAACGTTCTGATACCGGATTAGATCGTAAACAAATTTTGGTGATTTGTACGTTATTTAATGCCGTAGCATTTGCAGGATATCTTGTAATCCAAAATTTTTATGTACTTTTTGTTTATATGACGATCTTTACGGCCATTGGTGCTCCTGGGATGCCGCAGTTATTTGCCAGTGCACGTGAAGCAGTAGATCGCAGTAAATCTGCGGATCACGCCTTTGCTAATTCAACGCTTCGGTCTATGTTTTCTCTTGGCTTTATTACCGGGCCGCTTTTTGGTTCCTTTTTGATTGCACATACGGGCTTTAAAGGTATCTTTATGGGAACGACCTCTATTTTTGTTCTCATTGCTGTTCTTTTATTCTTTTTTATCCAGCAGCCTCCCGCTCAGCTTAAACATAAGAATCAACTTTCACTTCATAACATTACATTACATAAAAATATTGAGATTCTGATCCCCTTTTTAGTTCTTACTCTGCTCTATACGTCTCACTGGATGAACAGTTTAAATATTTCTTTGTTCATCATTCACAATTTAAAAGGTGACACGAGTGACGTTGCTCTAGTATCCAGTATTTGCGCCATTTTAGAAATCCCCTTGATGCTCATGCTAGGCGTACTAGCAGCTAAATACTCCAACCGTTTGCTTGTATTTTTAGGGGCATTAACAGGAGTTGTCTATTATATCCTTGTTATTATGTCTACGGAGATGTGGCAGCTATTCGTGGGGCAACTTCTTCTAGCCTTCTTTGTTGCAGTGATTTCTGCCATTGGCATTAGTTACATGCAGGATTTGTTGCCCTCTCTTCCAGGGTACGCATCGACGCTATATTCCAATGCGACAACCATCGGAAGACTGGTAGGGAGCTTGATGGGCGGATTAACCGCTCAATGGATTGGTTACCGAAACACCTATTGGGTATGTTTGGCCCTAATCATCTGCTCCCTTGGTCTCCTGGCAATTTCGAAGAAATTAGAGTTTGAAAAATCTGCTGCTTTAAAAGAAAGGAATCACAGTATATAGACTGCGCTTATTTTTCTATGGTGGAGAAATGACTCATAATTGTATCTGCCGCATGTCTGTACCCACCAGCCTGGCGTAATGATTCGCCGATCACATGAGCCTGTTCTTTATAGGTTGGATGACTCAATACCTCTAATAAGGCAGCTCTCAAACTAGCGGGTGTAAGCTCATTTTTATCCACAACAACACCCGCTCCCAGTTCCTGCACCCGACTGGCTACGATCGGCTGATCCGATGTTAAAGGAATCATGACCTGCGGTACATTGTAATATAGGGCTTCACTTGTACTGTTCATCCCCGCATGTGTAACAAAAGCGTCCACATGCTGAAGCATTTCCAATTGCGGAATATAAGGCTTGATTATAAAATTGTCAGGGATACACGGGGCCAATGGCTCCATGTCTGTATAATTGCCTGAAGACAGCACAAACTGCACAGGCAAATCGCGAAATGCTGCAAAACAAAGCTTATAAAATTCCAAGTCTTTATTCAAAATAGTACCCATTGAAATGTAAACCGCCTGTGGATGCAGAACACGAAGTTGTTCGAACGGGAAAGATGGAGCATCTTTCCGCGGTACAATAGAAGGACCTGTAAAAATAAAACTGTGATCCAGTTTTTCGGCTTGCGGTTGAAAATAGCGGCTTGTATAAACTATTCTTAAGCGCCCGCCATGAGGAGCAATCTCTTCTATAGCCGGAGCGTCAACCTGAAGCTCATTAGCTAGTTGATGCGTTATTTGCATCGTAGCCGTGTACAACTTTTTTACCTCCGGATCATTGTCATTCATGCCTTGTCCCGATCCCAACGGCTCTACGAAAGCAAAAGAAGCGATAGAGCACACAGCAGGGATTCCTAGCTTCTGTGCAATAATCGTGCCTCCCCAGCCCATCAAAGAATCATAGATTAAATAATCATAGGTTCTGTTTTCAATAACTCTCAAAACCTCTGGAATAATCGGAAGAATCATACCTTTTACCATCATGTACACAAATTGATAATGATGTTTGTATTCTGCTGGCTTTAAATCAGAGTCTTTAGAAAAAGCATCATCAACAAAAGGGTAGGTGATCATCTGTGCTCCTGTCTGTTGAATTCTCGTACGATATTCTTCCGTACACACATAGTCAACATCCTCCCCACTGTCTACCAACCTTTTCACTAATCCTAGTGTCGGATTAACATGGCCTTCAGCAGGCGTGATCACTACTAACACACGTGCCATACCTTACACCTCCAAATCAATAATAAATTACAATTTGAAATAAATGCACTTTTAACATAGCAAACATTTACCATATAAACAAGTATTTTCAACACCGAAAATTAAGTATGTATCCTCTACTCAAACTATAGAAATAAGCGAGGCTGAACGCTAGAAGCGCTTGCCCCGCTTAACCATTGAACATCAAATTTAAAGACGCCAATCCCAATGGTCTGTCCCGCTCAGAACAGCTTCAACGGTGTACTGGCTTGCTTCATCGGCGGTAAGCTGTTTGGCCCAAGGTACACGCCCGCTACTTTCTGCACCTGGCCCAAAGTTGTCAAACTCTCCAAATCTTGCGGTCTGCTCATTGGATTCCTTGCCCCAATTGTTCCAGCCGCCCGGCTTGATATGGTCATCCATATAGGTCTTCAAAAAAGTAACATGAGCGTAAGGGCGCCATGGCCGTCCGAGATCCACCTTGCCTGTCAAGCCATTTTCTGTTGTCAGCCGACATTGAATAAATACAAAGCCCGGCTTGTTCTCTTCTGTTGAAGCTGCTGTCACATATCCAGCACGCAGGCTGTGTATGATCGAATTATCAAACACGGCAGGTGCATTGCCAAATATAAAATCTACACTGCCACTGATGTAGCTGTCCTTGAAATACTGTCTGCCACGGTTCACAAGCAACGTATCCTGTAGGCCGGTAATTTTGACATTGTGATACTTACCACGATCGCCTTCGGCATATAACGCTACAGCCTGCACCTGCCCAGTTCCTTCTGTATTGGCAACCGTGACATTCTCCAACACAAAATCGGGACTTTGCACACGCATTGTATAGCTGTTGCTTGTTCCTAATTCTTTTCCGTCCACCACGGTTTTGGCCGTATCATCAAAAGAAATGATCGTTTTGTCGCGATCTTCTCCGATAATGCTCAGATTTTTTTTGGAGGAATTCACCTTTATTTTTTCACGATACGTACCGTTTTTGAGATGGATAACTGTCCTTGTGTTGCTGTCGTCAGGGACTGCGTCAATAGCTGCCTGAAGAGATCTAAAGTCAGCAGGGCCATAGGTTGCTACCACCACACTAGTGGGATGAGTTCCTCCTGAGTCTGTCAGGTTGCGGATGGTGACATTGCTGAATTCCGAAGTATTGTAATTCCATACATCGTTTTGTTGTTTGGATGCATCGGTAGCCAACCCGATCAATAGCGGCTGATTATCCGGCACATCTATAACAGTTTCACCAACCTTCTCCCAGTTCGCCACACCATCTGCGGATACCCAGCCGGTAACCTTTTGTCCTTGTCGTACAAGACGAACCGAATATGGCGTTGTAATAAAAGCCTCCATTGACGCACGTTTCGTCTTACCATCCGTTTGATCACGACTGATAAGAATACCCTGTTTGCCATATTTAACAAATGCTAAAGACATAAAAGCCATTTTTGATCCAGGCTTCAGCGATTCACGAATCATTACACCCGCTTCGGCATTATCATCCACCGGGGTAATTTGTTCCACACGGGCTGTGATCTCAGTGTCACCTTCCCATTTTTGATAAGCATAATGGAAAATATCTGCCTTACCGTCAACGTCTCCCGCTGACTTCAGTCGTATGCTCCTACCGCTTGCATCTTCTTTTAAGACCTGAGTATGCCCTTTTATATAACCATCGTTGCCCTCAGAGCCAATCTCTTCGCTGAGCCAACTTCCCGATGGCGCAGTCGTATTGACGTGAATGGTAACAGGATTGGAAAATACAGCAGTCCCCTTGCGGTCGGTCACCCGTACAATAATATTGTGGGTACCGTCTGTTACATGATTCCAATCGAGATGATAAGGTGCGGTCTCTACTTTACCAACAAGTTTGCCATCAATGATAAATTCAACGTGAGCAATACCATCTTTATCCTTGGCTGTTGCTGTTATGGTCGCATCCCGGCCTGCTTCCAAAATATCGTTATGCTTTAGTGAACGTCCGTTTGCATCCGACACCTGAACGACGGCCTCTGGATTATCCACCTCATTTCCATTCGCTAGCTTCTCAATAAGATCATTTAAATAGACCTCAAGATTCGTATAACCCTTGGCAAAATGAGCATACGCCCCTGTACCGGCAAGCCCCTGACCGTTACGGTCATCTGCATTATTGGGGTCCAGCCCATTGGCACGTTCCCATTCATCCGGCATTCCATCATGGTCACTGTCAGAAAGCTCCGTCGTCGTTACGTTATAATCGTCATAAATCCACCCTGCTTCACGCGGAGAGTTAATAAACGCACCCGTTCCATTCTTCACATCATTCATAATTCGGGCGTCCACCGCATCTCTTCTTGGCAGCGTGGCTCCTGAGCCGGCAAGCACCTCAGTATATGCGGTTTGTGCATCTGTCGCTTGATATGGACCATACGCATCTGGTGAGATTCCGTTGTCGTATTCCCCTCTAACTTCAATCGGCTCCGCCAAACGGGTGGAAGGATCAATAATTGACCCAATGGATGTTCCAAGCTGCCAGTTGTCTTTCGTAACCGAGTCATTGCCGTACATGTAGTTACCACCAATAAAGATGCGTGTTTTATATTTTTTACTACCCACGTCCACAAAGATTTGACCGCGAACGTCCTGATATGTGTTGGGGCCATACTTATAATAGTTATTTAGCACATTATACGATCCTTCACCGCCGCCGTACGAAGAGAAAAATCCCCAGTTATAAATGACATTATTGGTCATTTCCACAGCGTCGATTTGTTTTTTATCGGTTGGAAAACGCGGATTACGGCTTGCATTGTGAGCCAACAAGTTATGATGATAGGTGGAATTTCGTCCGCCCCATATGCCGCCATAGCCGTGGCGACCTTTCTGGTGAGTGGTCATTAGCATACTTTCTGACGCAATGGACCATTGTACCGTTGTATTGACGTTGTCATACAGGCTCAGTATCTCATCCACCGACCAGCTAAAGGAACAGTGATCAATCATTATGTTTTTATGGTATCTGGCTCCTAACGCGTCATCCTCACTGGGGTAACGGTCGGTCAATCGGAAACGCAGGTAACGGAGAATGACGTTATCTGCATCAATCCCTGTTGTGTAATCGCTTACAGTTATACCGTCGCCAGGAGCTGTCTGACCAGCAACCGTCAGGTTGTTTCCCAAGATTTTAAGTGGCTCCTTGAGGTGAATCGTTCCACCCACCCGGAATACGACCGTCCGATTATCGGAGCTGACCGCTGCGCGAAGAGATCCGGGTATTATCTGTTCCCCTTTGCCGTAGTCTGCCAGCGTGGTAACCTCATACACTTCACCTCCGCGTCCACCGGTAACATATTTACCGCCACCCTCAGCCCCCGGAAACGCCGGAATATCCGTCGCTACTTTCGACACCTTTGCATTCTCTGTTCCTACCGCAGTCTCCGCTTGGATTAGTGGTGGGCACAAGGTCAACAACAATGAACCCACAACCACATTACATAGCACCTTTTTCCATGTACGCTGCTTGCTCATATTCTGTTTCCTCCCTAAGATTTTCTTCCACATCAGCGCATATTTTTATAAAAACACGATTCGAGACGTTCAGAAGCGCCTTCACCTCCTTTCATCAATCTTTTCTGCTTTTATCATTGGCAGGTTGTCATATATACTGTTGGTATATGAATGCGCTTACTTATCTTAATTTGTAAAGGAAGAAGCACATGAATGAAATGAAAGAAGATAAATATGTCATTGGCGAACAACAATTTTCCATTCATCACATCTATCGTACCGGTTTCACAGTCATGCCCCGGCCTCATGTCCATGAGAACTATGAGCTGTATCTCTTACTGCGAGGCGAACGCATCTATTTTATGAATGGCAAGGTATACACCGCTCGCAAGGGGGATCTGATATTCATCCTTCCTCATGACTTGCACTCTACCGCCAGTACGCAATTGCAGGAAACAGAGCGCATCTTGATTCATTTTTCTCCGACGTTTCTCCCACAGCAGGATCATGACATTCTTGACCTGCCGCCGTATCAGCAATCCGCGTTGCTTCGCTTACCTGCGAGAGAGCAAGTGGAAGTTGAACGTTTATTCCTACAGATGAATACCGAATGCAGGAATAAGCAGCCTCTGCATGACCGTTGCGTACAGCATCTACTGCTGGAAATGCTGATCCTGGTGCACCGATCGGAAGCGATCGAGCGTAGTGAACCTGTTTCCTCTCATCCCATGCATCAGAAAATCACGGAAATCTCTTCTTTTATTCAGGATCATTACAATGAACCGTTAACTCTCGAACAAGTGGCCGCCTGCTTTTTCATTAGTCCAGCGTACCTAAGCCGTATCTTTCTAAAGTTGACTGGTTTTCATTTCAGCGAATACATCCGCGTAGTGAGGGTCAGGGCGGCCCAAACCAGACTTCGAACCACCAAGGACAAAATCCAGCATATTGCAGAGGATGTCGGGTTCGGTCATGCTTCCCACTTTAATAAAATCTTCAAAAAAATAACTGGGCTCTCCCCTCTTCAGTACCGCAAGCAGGTTCGGTAGATATTCAGTGTAAAGAATTAGACGCCGATTTTATACCTCCGCTCTTGTCTTGTTTTTCCATTTTTATATCCACTTGCTCTTTCATGGAACTAAAGACAAGCCACTTTGGAATAAGTAAAATGCACAAAAAAAACCATACTTCGCTGCAATGCATGCAACGAAGTATGGCTATTACATAGTCATTCTACATCTTTAAAATTATAAATTACTCTTTCTATGACCTTTATCGCAATGCTTTAATATCCTGAATTAGCAATTCAACATTTTCTTTCTTCGTTGCCCAACTGGTACAGAATCGAACAGCACTATGTGCATCATCAACCTTTTCCCAAAAGGAGTAAGTATATTTTTCACTCAATGCCTTTAGTATACGATCTGGTAAAATCGGAAACTGCTGATTGGTTGTAGAACGGTATTGAAAAGAAAACCCTTGCTCAGATAATCCGTTTTGAAGCAGCATGGCCATATCTATAGCGTGTTTGGAAATTTCAACGTATAAACCGTCTTCAAACAAAGTTTCGAATTGAATGCCCAACATTCTTCCCTTAGCCAGCAGCCCTCCTTTTTGCTTGATCATATATCGAAAATCTTTTTTCAATGTACCATTTAGAATGACTACTGCTTCTCCCATCAAGGCTCCAATTTTGGTCCCACCAATATAAAATACATCGCATAGCTTCGCTATATCTGCTAAAGATACATCGCTATCTTCGGCCACCAAGCCATAACCTAATCGGGCTCCATCTATAAACAGTGGTAAACCACACTCTCGACAGACTCTACTTAATGCCTCCAGCTCTGATTTACTATAGATCGTTCCATTTTCAGTAGGTTGGGAAATATAAACCATACCGGGCTGTACACTATGCTCAGGAGCGGCATCATTCCAGTGAGCGTCATACAAATCTTGTACCTGCTCGGCCCGGATCTTCCCATCCCCGCTTGGCAAAGTAAGTATTTTATGTCCAGTAGCTTCAATCGCTCCGGTTTCATGAACAGCAACATGTCCAGAAACTGCCGCAACGACGCCTTGATGTGGACGCAGAATAGAAGAAATGACGGTGGTATTGGTCTGTGTACCTCCAACCAAAAAGTGTACATCCGCATTTGGGGAGTCACATGCTTCTTTAATATATGCTCTGGCTTTTTCACAATGATCGTCCACACCATAACCTGGAGTTTGTTCATCATTAGTCTCCAGTAGTCGCTTTAATATGCGCTCATGGGCACCTTCGGTATAGTCGCATTCAAATCGTATCATTCTGTATCCTCTCCAAATTATCCAATTTCTTCTGAATTAACAACATAGAAGCATGTAATTCCTTTATCTCTTCTTCTGAAAGTCCTTGAACTAATTTTAGAATTTGTTCATCAGACCTTTCATTCAGTTGGTTATAGAACTCCTTTCCTTTAGGAGTCAAACGAATCAGATTTGTTCTATTATCCAACGTTGAATTTTCCTTAACAAGAAAGCCCTCTTTGCAAAATTTAGCAATGATCCTACTCATATAGCTGCGATCAATTTTAAGAGATTCGACAAGAGTATTCGCAATACATGGCTCGATCAACCCGATCTCTATAATGACACGGGCCTCGGTAAAGGAATATCCGCTATCCAGCACATGTCTATCTAAAACCCCCAGTATATTCGTATAGAACCGATTAAAACGCCTCATATCCGCTATGATATTAGCATCTATATTGATCATAACTCCCCCAATTTAGTGGACTTTTG
The DNA here is from genome assembly GCF_037975315.1 of Paenibacillus sp. FSL P2-0322. NCBI lineage: Bacteria > Bacillati > Bacillota > Bacilli > Caryophanales > Paenibacillaceae > Paenibacillus > Paenibacillus sp. FSL P2-0322. The sequence continues at coordinate 5,195,839 of NZ_CP150243.1, forward strand.
CAACAATTATAGTAATGATTTTTGTGGACTATGTCAATGAAATAATAATCACAAAAGAAAAATCGTACATTAAGACACTCGTCTAATGTACGATTTCATAATAATAAGGAAATAATGAAGTATATTCTTTTCTATATTTACTTACAAGGTCATTGAGCTATCGCTATTTATAGCCTTTTCCTTCTTATGCTTCCGTTTCAGCTTCAGATGAGCTACGACCATATAAAGAGTCGGAACTACAAACAACGTTAAAATGGTTGAAAAAATCAGTCCGAATATAATGGTCGCTGCCAATGGCTTGAATAGAATTTCTCCCATCGTAGCAATCGGTATCATTCCGACGATCGCAGTTAGCGAGGTGAGCAAGATCGGACGGAAACGGGCAGAGCATGCCATTAAGATGGCTTCTGTTAATTCTGCGCCTTCACGCCGCGCATCTTCAATAAACTCGATCAATACAATACCATTGCGCACGACGATACCGGCAAGTGAAATGATACCCATAATACTCATAAAACCAATTGGCATACCTGTAATAAAGCTACCAAGCACTCCTCCTGCTGCTGCCAGGTACACAGTCGTCATTATAATGATCGGTGTGGAAACCGAGTAAAACTGCATGGTGATCAAGAGCAGAATGAGAAAAACAACGATAACGGCTAATTTGCCTAAATCCTTAAACAAATCGGTCTGCGTAGATGTTTCCCCGTCCATTTCCCAAGTGTACCCCGAATCGAAATGTGTACTTGTAAGCTTGCTACGGATGTCCTGGGTGAGCTCCGTAGCCGTACGCCCTTTTGCATTGGCGGAGATCGTTACCGTCCGTTCCAAATCATAGCGGTGGATTTGCTGAATGGAAAAGTCCGGTTTCATCGTTGCTAACTGGGATAACGGGATCTGCTCTCCTCCCGCATTAGTGACACTTAGCTGTTGGAATAACACCTCAGGATCATGGTTAGGTTTATCCATGTACATATTGATATCCAGCAGTTCCTTACCCGTGTCAAAATCCGTGACCTTCACTCCGTCACCCATTAGCAACAAAGTGCGGGTTAAGTTGGAATAGTTGACCTGATATTTATCCAAGGCCTGCTGGTTGACTTGAAAATTCAAATTATAGCTTTGCATCCCCATATTATCGGTCACATCTACAGCTCCAGAAGTTCCCGCAACAATTTCTTTTATTTTTGTGGTCATCGTTTGCAACTTTCCAAGGTCTTCTCCTTTAATACGGACAGATACTGCACTACCGACTGGGATGCCTAATTGAGGAACACGTATACTTATTAATGCTGCTGGATATTTGGCTTGCAGCGTACTTGTCCAGCTGTCCACTGTTTTTTTGATATCAAAGACTCCCTCTTTACCAACAACAGTAAGTTGTCCGTGTACCGCTCCCACGGAGCCACTACCAGCTACTATATCGCTGTACATTTGAGGTGCTCCACCACCTGCCGTTGCTGCCAAATGTTCGGTTTCTGGCTGCTTTTTAACCCAGTTCTCAATCTCGGTTATAACCTGATTGGTTGCCTGCAACGACGTTCCTTCTGGCATCGTTACGTTGATTGTGGCATCCGGTTGGTCCGATTCAGGAAATAATTGAATGGGCACAATAGCAAGCAGTCCATAAGCTGCCGTACCAATCATAAGACCAATAAGCGCAGTGAAAAGTGGTCGACGCAGTATTCTCGGCATCCAGTTTTTAGCGTATACATTAGAGAGGGACTGAATTTGATTGCCAAGAAGCCCTGGAGGCTTGGTCGGTTTGCTACGTTCTTTACCTTTATGACGGTTATCGTACCATTGACGGAAAATAGGAATGATCGTAAGCGACATAATCATGGAGGCCAGCATCGTTAACGAAATAACGGTAGGGATCGGTTTAATAAAGTCTCCCATATTGCCCGGTAGAAATAAAAGCGGGGCAAATGCTGCAACCGTAGCCAGCGTGGCTGTAATGATCGATAAGGATACTTCTTTCGTTCCTTTAATTGCCGCCTCCGTAGCATCTTCCCCAAATTCAGAGCGTCGGCGTTCAATGTTGTCGTTTACCACAACGGCATCATCAACCAGTATCCCCAGTACGATGATTAATCCGATGACTGAAATTTGATTCAGCGTCGTTCCTGTCATCGGCAAGACAATAAAACCGATGGCAATAGAAACAGGGATAGCCAAGGCCACAAATGCAGAGGTCAGCAAGTTCAAACCTAATGTACAAATCACAATAACCGATGCAATAGCAATCATCATCTCTTTGGAGAGATTACCAAATATTTCACTTACACGGTCATTTTGAGCGAAAAGTAGTTCAAAATGTACATCCTTAGGTAAACTACTCGCAAGTTCGTTGATTTTGGCTGTTGCCGCTTTGGATACCGTTGGTACGTCTGTGCCTTTATCTCCACTCAAACTGATTGAAATAGCAGGCTTGGTATTCACATACGTATAACTCCCCGTTTTTTTTAAAACAAGCGAGGCTGAACCTATATCCTTCAAGGATATAGGGAACCCTTCTTCGTTGCTTGAAATCTGAACATTATTTAAAACATTGGGATCAGTTGAAGCATCTACTGTCAACTGATACGTACGCTGATTGAAATCCAGACTTCCTGTAGGCACTCTATCGTTTTCATTTTTAATGGCTTGAACGACCTGTTCCCAGGAGATGTCATATTGCTGCATTTTTTGAGTGTTCAGGCTTATCCGTACTTCTTGTTCTGGAATTCCTTGAATATTAACTTTTGAAATTCCTGAGACCGTTTTTAATTGATCTTTCCATTTATTCATCAATTCATTTAACGCATATAAATTTTCAACTTTATCAGAAGTGATTGCGTATGACCCGATGAAGGAGCCTGCCATACTATCATTGATAATGGGCTGCATCGCATCGTCCGGAAGTTCAGACTGCGCATCCTGTACCTTTGTACGAAGATCGGCCCACACTTTTGTCGGATTTGCCTCATCCAAAGCTTCTATACTTATACTAGATTGGCCCTTAGATGAAGTGGAAGAAATAGTTTTGACACCCTCCACTTCTTTAATTTTCTGTTCCAATATCTTCGTAATGGTTTGTTCGATTCTTTCAGGTGAGGCCCCTGGATACACAGTTGTGACACTGGCTGACATAGGAATAACGTCGGGCATCTCCTGTTTAGGTAACGATGCAAAATTGTAAATCCCTAGCAAAATACACATGCCAAAGAAAATAAGTGTGATTTTCTGCTTTTTAACGATATATTTAATCATTCGGACGACTCCTCCGATTTCCCAAGTACATCATTCCCAATTAAATCACCATTAAATAAGGTTCCTGCTCCTTGCGTAACGATTTGATCGCCTGCCTGTAGCCCAGAGACCACTTCGAGTAGATTATTAGTCACTTTCCCCAGTTTAATCGCGGCTTTTACGGCCTTTCCATTCACAACTTTAAAGACATACGGGTCATTTTCCGTACTAATTACAGCCTCTACGGGTACTAAAAGCGCTTCGTTTTGATTCATGCTTTTAGAAGCACTAATGACTTGACCAGGCTTCCAATTCAGTTCAGGATTGGGAATGCTAACTTCCACATTGATGCTTCCCGTTTTGGAATTAGTCGATGGATAGATCTGGGTAACAGTCCCTGTTCTGATTTCATCATAGAGAGATATATTTACTTTTTGGTTTTTCTTCCACGATAAGATTTCACTGTCCGGTACGGGGAGAAGTACTTTTAAAGTCTTGATATTTCCGACAACAAATGCCTCACTCCCGCTGGAGCCCAATTGACCATCAGATATCTTTTTTTCAATCACAACACCTGTGATCGGGGAGGTTAAAGTAGCTTTTTTCAGTGACAAGGATGACTGTTCATAAGCAGCCAATGCATCCTCATAGGTAGCCTGCGCCTGGGCTTTGCTGGCTATCCCTTGTTGCCTAGTAGCCCTAGCTGACTCCAGCCCTGCTCTGGCCTGATCTACCCCAGCCGAAGCTTGTGCACGTTGTTCTTGGGATGCCCCTGCAAGCAAAAGAGACAATTTCTCTTGCGCATCACTTAAACTTTCTTGTGCGTTCGTTAATTCCAGCTGTGCATTCTCATTTTCCGTTAAGGATACTGCACCTGCCTGGAATAGACTTTGGGACCGTGCGGCATCCGCTTTCTTCTTGTTGTAATTATTAGTTGCTACAGTAACCGCATTTTGAGACTGTGCAATCTCCTGCTTTTTGGCGCCATTGTTCAATTCCTGTAATTTGGATTGGGCCGCATTGACCTGGGATTGTGAACTATGAATGCCCGCCTGTGCCGATTGAACAGAAGCCTCCGCTTGGCTAACACCAGCCTTTGCCTTTTCCATGGTTGCCTTTGCCCGATCCAGCTGTAACTGATAAGCAGATGTATCTAACTTCGCAAGGACACTCCCTTTTTCTACTGAATCTCCAACCTCGACCATGGTGTTCAATATACGTCCATCCGCTTCAAAGGAAACATTGGCCTCATTACTTGCCTGCAATGTCCCCGCCAAATTAAAATCATTGGCCAAAGGTTTCATTGCAAGTTTCTCCACTTTTACCGGGTGACTGGCTTGTGTTACAGAGTTCTCCGTTGCACTGGAGCAACCAGAAGCTACTATAGCTAATGCAACCCCTGCAATCATTATTCTGATTCCTTTTCTCTTCAACTAATGTCATCCTCTCTGATTCTCTCTTCTAAAGGTGCTATCAGCAACCCGTGGGTCAAGTAAACTTTTTCATTCTTTTTTCATGTTATAACAATGAACAAACAAAAAAATCGTACAAAGGGGCAAGCACCTTATGTACGACTGGGCAAATAAATAACATATTTTCAGTTATTATTTCTAAAGCTGTAAAATACCACGTTCCAACGAAACAGCAACAGCTTCGGATCTGGAATCAACACCAAGCTTGTTATAAATATTCGTTAAATGTGCCTTTACGGTACGCTCGGAAATTCCCATATCAAACGCAATTTCCTTACTTTTATAACCATGTGCAACAGACTTTAATATGTGCTTTTCCTTATCAGTCAGAACTAAGTTTCTTTCGTGTGACTCTATCTCAGCTTCTCTCTTATTCGTGGCAGCGAATACCCTTGCTGTTATTTCTGGCTGAAGCAGCGTTTCCCCCCTTAGCGCAGACTCAATAGTGCGAAATAAATTTTCTCGACTGGTATCTTTTAATAAATATCCTTTTGCTCCCAAAGAGAGTCCTTTAATCATTAAATCATCTTCGTTATAGGTCGTCAGGATAATGACTGGTGTTTCATTTTGTTTTTCTCTGAGGGCTTTCATGGTTTCCAAACCACTCATTTGTGGCATATATAAATCCAACAATATGACATGCGGCTGAAGTTCTTCAATCAATTTAAGAGCCGTTACACCTTCTCCGGCTTCACCAATAACCTCATAACTGTCATTGGTCTCCAGCACCAGCTTTAATCCTTCTCTAACTACCCAATGATCGTCGACAATTAAAATCTTGTATTTCATGATAGGTCTCCTTTAGTAAGAGGCGCCTCTATTTTTATAGCTGTACCTTCTTGAAATATACTGCTAATATTGATTTTTCCACCCAGTATCCGTACACGTTCATGTATACCTATTATTCCGTAATGCCCTGTTTGCTTGGCAATAATATCCGTATCAAATCCTTTTCCATCATCGCGAATCTCGATTTCAATCTTGCCTTCGTTATCTAAAATATTAATCCATACGGTATTAGCATGTGAATGCTTCGCTACGTTGGTTAAACACTCGCTTATAATAAACAATCCATGTTCGAACACCAGTCTGGGAACCGAAGCTTTAATTTTGATGTTGCGTATTACACGAATGCTCGTAGCCATTGTAAATCGCTGTATTTCTTCCTCCACTGCTTCTGCAAAATCAACTTCCGAGATGGTTTTCGAACGCAGATTGTCTATAGCTCGCCTTGAATCAGACAATGTTCTTCGCACTTGTGACATCGATTGTTGAACGATCTCCTGAGCTCTTTGCGTACTTCCTTTTGTCAGATGGGCATCAATGGCTTCAAGTTGCATGATTAGCCCAGCAAGCCCCTGTGCCAGCGTATCATGAAGATCACGGGCCATACGTTGTCGTTCGTTAGCAATTGTAAGTTCTTCGACCTTTTGATGTGCGATTTCAAGTTCCTTAAGAACATTTTGCGTGTGGATTCGTGCTTGGACTTGTTTGAGAAAAAGAATGGCATAAGCTACTATAACAACTGCAATTAGAAAAAATAGCGGGATGAACAATACAAACTGCTTGCCATCATTATGCCAGACCACAGCCACACAAAAAAGTACATAGGAGATCAAAAATACAAGAATGACCTTAAGCGGCTTATAATAAATACCTATACTCTGCCCCACCAAAATTGGCATTAACCCAACCAGTACAATGGAGAAACTTTCAGGTAAAAGTAAGGCACTTGAAAAGATCAATCCTCCTTGTACAACAAAATAAGCCCATGAAAAATATTTTGCAACTCTTTGAGCATGCAAGTACAAGAGGATGTGTAATATGACAATTACAGTAAATAAGACACTTTGCAGAAGATTTAGTCCACTAGACAAATGTTGAAGAATGACAGACTCACTATAAATTATAAAAATCCATATTATAGTTAATACTTTTGAAATATCTTTCTTTTCAAATTCACCTTCACTTTCACTTATTTCCGTATCTACATTCTGGACCTGTACATTGAATTCATCGTTCATAATTCCCTCCTACAATTCTGAATTCGGCTTTTCAACTTATTAAAGACCATGCCGCTATGAGGGCCTGATCCATTTAGTTTGGACAGAAATCATTTATATATTATTTTACAAAAAAACAAACAGAAAAAAACGTACACATGGGCAATATCATTTGTACGTTTGGGCATTAAATACTATTTGCTTTTTAAGAATCATCTTCATTTCGGTATAAAAGCTTAATGCTAACTCTCCTCTGCACGTTACCTGCAGCTTCATTGTCTTCAGCAATCACCTGCCACTGTCTGCCGATAAGCCCTTGCAAAGTATCGATTTCGAGAGGATCAAGATACAGATTTTTCAACGTGATCCCATCTTGCTCATAATCGCGATCTAGGGCTCGATCAAAACGAAAATAAAGCAGCCTTTTCAATCCATTGATGTGTAAAAACTTAAATTCATAACCACTAAGGATCGCTTCTTCCCACTCGTCTCCTATGTCTTCTGCCGTTTGACAACGTTCTTTGAAATCCATTGTTTTTTCTTTAACCTTGTCGAGCAAAGGAGTGAAATCCTGTTTTTTGATACATTCAATGATGACGTCTTTTGGTTCACCACTCGTACATAAGTTCTCGATCAGAAAGGCCACTGGGATGGACAATTTCACTTTACTCATTGGAGTATACTCCTTTACTCAAGTAGGAATTGAACCAAGCCACCACTTGTTCAAAGTTATCCACACGAAGGGACGGTTTACCGCTCTTTAGCAATGAATGATTGGACCCGGGATATCGAATGAGGCGTGTTATTTTACCCAACCGCTTAAGAGCCGTAAACAACTCATCCCCTTGGCTAACAGGGCAGCGCAGGTCTTCCTCGCCGTGTAAAATCAGCAACGGAGTTTCAATGCTATTTACATGTGCCAATGGGGATTTGAACCAGAGTAGCTCAGGATCTTCCCACGGGTTAGCCCCAACGATTCCCTCTGTGTAGGAAATACCAATATCGCTCAAGCCATAGAAGGAGAGCCAGTTGGAGATGCAGCGTTGCGTAACGGCAGCTCGAAATCGGTTCGTGTGAGAAATGATCCAGTTGGTCATCAGGCCGCCATAACTGCCGCCAGCCACCCCGAGCCTGGTTTCATCTATACAATCAAACTGGTTCAGCGCAAAGTCCAAGGCGTCCAGCAGATCACGATAATCTCCTCCCCCAAAGTCCCCCCGGCAGGCCTGAGTAAAATCCTGACCATAACCAAAGCTACCGCGCGGATTGGTCATGAGCACGGCATATCCCTGCGCAAGGAGCGTCTGCATTTCATGGCTATACGTGCCGGTATACATCGCATGGGGTCCGCCGTGAATTTGTAAGATCAAAGGAACCTGATCCCCCGGTACCATTCCGGCCGGTTTGAAAATCCATCCTTGTACCTTGAAGCCATCCGAAGCCTCAAACCAAAACGTCTCTGGTGAACTCACTTGCAAGGAAGCCATATGATCGTCGTTATGGTGCGTAAGTCGCTTCTCTTCCCCTGTCTCCAGATTCATTTGATACAGCTCGCCTGGCCGGTCCACATCAAGTGCAGCAAAAACCAAATAGCGGCCGTCAGCAGATAGCGTGTACTGATAGATATCTCTATCACTTCCGCCAGTCACCGCTTGAACATCCCCGTCCATTGTGATGCGGTATATATGAACAGCACCCTGCAACGTCCCGAGCACATACATTTCTGGCTTCAATCGTGCAGGAGCATATAACGGAGATGGAGACAGACCAAATGATTTCATATCGCTTAAGGCGAAGTTGCCGATTTGCATGTCTAATTCAGGAACCAATAGTTCCGGGGCTCCCCCCGTAACAGGCACGGTGTATAGTCGATTCTGGCTACCACTTCCATAAATGCGATCACTAGCGATCAGAGTCAATGATTTTCCGTCTGGGGCATACGAAAATTGGCTAATCGCCAAGCTGGAATCCGTAACTTTCACCAGATTACCGCCGTCGCAATCGATCGTATACACATCCGAAAACGAAAGCATGTCTGCATCCTTCATGTCGTCGTCTACACGTTTGGACAAGAAGGAAATCTGCTTGCTGTCCGTGGACCATACAGGGTAAGATGCATTCCAAGGTCCCGACGTTATTGGCGTGATCCGGCCGTTTTCAAGCTCCAATACATATAAATGACTAAATAGACCATTCCACCAGCCCGATCCTTCAGCTTTGGGAGTGGTGCGATCCACGATACGTCCCCGCTCACCGGATTGCTTGCTATATTCCTCAAGCCCCATGGCTTCCCGCTCAGCGTGTATACTCACCATACTTGTGAATACAATATACTTTCCGTCCGGTGACCAGACGAATGCACCCACTCCCCGCTTCACCTCCGTCTGCTGCTGTCCCTCTCCACCTTCAGCCGGAACCGTCCATAGCTGTTTGCTTCCATTCGCCAGACGTAAAAAAGCTAGCTGTAATCCATCGGGTGACCAAGCTGGAGCCGAATCCTTGTGGCCACCGGTCAACGGCTGATCGTCGTTCCCAAGAAGGGATGCGACACGGATGGTGTTTGGTAGTCATTCTTTGGGCGATCTATGCTTTTATTGACGTAGGCAATCGTTCCATCGGGGCTTATTGTGGGATCACTGATCCACTGATATCCGTACAAATCCTCCGGTACAATTGATCGTTTATTCATGAGTAGCCTCCTTTTTTTGGTTAACGCCTACTTCCAAAAGTTCATCTATTCGTGAGCCACCTGCTCATGCAGGGGAAAATGACAGGCAGCAATATGTCCTGGAGTATGCTCTTCGAGCAATGGACTCTGTAGTCGGCATATCTCTTGTGCATAGGGGCAACGCGTGTGAAAAGTACAGCCCGAAGGCGGATTGGCAGGATTGGGGATTTCCCCCGTCAATGTGATCCGTTCTTTACGCAGCCTCGGATCAGGAACAGGCACTGCCTCAAGCAATGCTTTTGTATACGGATGTTGCGGTCTTGCAAACAACTCGTCACGATCTGCAAGCTCCACGATTTTGCCCAAGTACATCACCGCGATGCGGTCGCTAATATGCTTGACGGAGGGCAACCCGTGGGCAATAAAAATGTAGGTAAGCTGGAACTGCTGCTGAAGCTCCTTTAACAAATTCAAAATCTGAGCCTGAATTGACACATCCAGCGCGGATACAGGTTCATCACAAACAATGAGCTTCGGTTTCATAGCCAGTGCTCTCGCTATGCCAATCCGTTGACGCTGCCCGCCACTGAATTCATGGGGATGCCGATCCGCTAAATGCGCGCCTAACCCTACCGTTTCCAACAGTCGAAAAACTTCAGCTTTAAGCTCCTTGCCTCTAGCAATCCCGTGTACCTGCAGCGGTTCCGCGACGATATCAAAAACCTTCATTCTTGGATTTAAAGAGGAATACGGGTCTTGAAATACAAATTGTAAATCTCGTCTGACTTTACGGACTTCTTCGTCTGTTAAATCAGACAGGCTTTGCCCTTGAAAACGAATTTCGCCTGCCGTGGGTTCTAATAGTTGTGTAATCATTTGTCCTGTTGTTGATTTGCCACACCCTGATTCCCCTACAATACCTAAGGTTTCTCCTGGCATCACCTTAAAGCTCAAATCATCAACCGCCCGTACATAACCGCTCTTTCTGGAAAACCAGCCCTTGTTCATCGGAAAATATTTCTTAAGCCCATTCACTTCGAGAAGCGGTGTTTTCTGTGCTGTCTCGTTCATACTGACACCTCCTCCATCCGTAAACATCTGACATAGTGTCCTGGATTCTTGGCCTGTATTTCAGGATGAATCCTTGTGCACTGTTCCTGGGCATAAGGACAGCGGGGATGAAATGGACAACCACTCGGCATCTGCATCATATTAGGAACGGTACCGGGAATGGAATCCAGCCATTCCCTCTGTTCCGTAAGCTTAGGGAGTGATCCTAGCAGTCCGATCGTATAGGGATGGCCCGGCTTTTCGAACAATTCAAATACGTCCGCTTCCTCGACTACTTCCCCGGCATACATCACGACTACCCGGTCAGCCATTTCCGCGACGACACCTAAATCGTGGGTAATAAGAATGATGCCTGTATTCTCTTCCTTGCTCAGCTTGTGGATTAAATTCAAAATTTGAGCCTGTATCGTTACATCCAGGGCCGTCGTCGGCTCATCAGCGATGAGCAGTTTTGGCTGGCAGGCCAAGGCCATTGCGATCATCACCCGCTGACGCATTCCTCCCGACAACTGATGTGGGAAATAACCTACCACTTTCGACGCGCCAGGTATACCTACCCTTTCCAGCATCTCTATACTTTTCTGCCGTGCTTCGGGTTTGCTCAGCTTCTGATGCTGCCGGATGACCTCACTGATTTGGTTGCCAATCGTAAATACAGGATTCAACGAACTCATTGGCTCCTGAAAAATCATGGATACCTCGTTTCCCCGATATTTGCGCATTTCTCCCTTGGACAATTGGAGCAAGTCTCGTCCTTCAAGCAGAATCTCCCCGCCCACGACTTTACCTGGTGCTGCCACTAAACCCATAATAGACAAGGAGGTTACACTTTTACCGGAACCGGATTCTCCAACAATAGCTACTGTTTCGCCTGGATTCACAGTGAAGCTGACACCGTTGACCGAAGGAACGATGCCATCCTCCGTTTTAAAGTAGGTTTTCAAATGATTCACTTCAAGCAATCTCGTGGTCATCTTTTCCGATCCCCCGCTTTCTGTTATTCTTTCGCTTTCATATGGGGATCTAAGACGTCGCGAAGCCAGTCACCGAGAAAAATGACGCCCAGGACTGTGATGGTAATCGCCAGACCGGGAAACGTTGCCACCCACCAGCTCGTGGCTATATACTGCCTCCCATCGCTCAGCATGCCACCCCAGGACACTGCTGGCGGTGTAATCCCTAACCCGAGAAAACTAAGAGAAGCTTCCATAATAATCGTCGTTGCTACATTCATACCGGAAATGACGATAAACGAAGACAGGACATTTGGTAAAATGTGCTTCAACAAAATCCTACTATTTTTAGAGCCAATCGCCTTGGCTGCTTTAACAAAGTCTCGTTCCTTGATACTCAATACCTCGCCCCGGACAACTCTCGTATAAGAAACCCAATTTGTAACGCCAATGACGAAAATGAGCGTGGTCATGCCAGGCCCTACAACGGCCAAGACAACCAGCATCAGCAGAATAGCCGGAATAGCCAAAAAGGCGTCGGCAACTCTCATTATGGTGGCATCCACCCATTTACCATAAAACCCGGCGAGGAGGCCGAGGATTGCGCCAATGGTGCCTGAGACCAGAACTGCACCAATACCGACGATAAGCGAAACTCTCGCTCCATATACGATACGACTCCACATATCTCGTCCTAGGTTATCTGTACCAAGCCAATGTTTCGGCAATCCACCATCCAGCCACATAGGCGGCTTCAGACGGTTAAGCGGGTCAATTTCCGCAGGATTGTGACTGGCCAGCATAGGGGCACATAATGCCGTTAAACTAACGAGCAGTAAGATTACTGCGCCGACTGTTCCGGTTTTACTTCGTAACAGTTGCTTCCATATGCGTCCGATACCGGACGGTTGTGTCTGCTTTTTGCCATCCAGGTTTAGATCTGGACCAAGGGCTTGTACATCATGAATGCCTGCCACGCTTCCCCCTCCCCTCTCTAGTTGTATTTAATCCTTGGATCAAGCAGTCGGTAAACGACATCGGTTAAAATATTGCTGACCACCACAATAAAGGCAATCACAAATACAGCAGCCTGAACGATAGCCATGTCGTGCGTATTCACAGCGACGACAAGTAACTGTCCCAAACCCGGCCATGCAAATACCGTCTCTGTAATCAGTGTGCCTCCGATCAAGCTCGTAAATTGCAAGCTCATAATCGTAACGACCGGAATCAATCCATTACGGAAAGCGTGTTTTCCGATAACCACGATTTCTAGAATCCCTTTACTTCGGGCTGTTCGAATATAGTCCTGATTCAAAATGTCCAGCATACTGGAGCGAATGAGTCGGGTCATCTGTGCAGAAAGGCCGACACCCAGTGTAAAGGCCGGGAGTATTAAATGATCCATCCCGCCCCGGCCGGACACCGGAAGCATCCCTAACATGACGGAAAATAATAAGATGAGCATAATCCCCATCCAAAAGTTAGGCATGGCCTTGCCGACTACGGATAAACTGGAAATGATTAAATCGGTAAAGGTATTCCGTTTGACTGCTGAGATGACGCCCAACGGCACAGCAATGATGACCGCAAAAATCATGGCGGCTACTGCCAATTCAAAACTGGCAGGCAGCCGTTCCAATACTAACGGCAAAGCCGATTCACCATAGCGAAACGAGGTACCAAAATCTCCTTGTAAGGCACTGCCAATAAATTTAATGTATTGCGTATATAAGGGCTGATCTAGCCCCAGCGCCTGCGTTAACACTGCACGATCCTCAGCTGTAGCGGTCTCCGGCAGCATAAGGGCCACAGGGTCCCCGGTTACCCTCACCAGGATGAATACAATAAGGGAGACAATCAACAGTACAGGGATAACCTGAAGCAGTGATTTAGCGATATACGTTTTCAATCTGTCACCTCCGTAACCAGCAGGCTTTTTTTAAAAGGACGGGCAGGAACCTTCATTGAGGTCCCCGCCCGTTCATTTCTCTTCTTTATTTAGCAGGTGTAATATCCTGTGCATAGAACATCTCATCGCTTCTCGGTTGGAAATTCACACCGTTACCGGTGCCATAAATCCCTTCCATTTGGAACAGATATACGGCTGGACGATCTTCAGCCAAAATCTGTTGCACATGCTGATACTCCTTTTCACGCGAGGCTGTATCCAGATTCGTCAGCGCATGCTGCAGCAGCTTCTCTACCTTCGGATTGTTATAATCCGTTTCGCCTTTTGCCTCTTCTACCAGATAGCGATTATAGTTGTTGGAAGCATCAAATAGAGAATTACCAATGCCGATCATAAACATTTCTTTGAAAGATTTGGAACTGTAACGCTCACTGAAAGCACTTGGCTCCAGCACGTCCAATTTAATGTTGAATCCTTCTTTATTTAACATGGCGGCTACGACCTCGGCATACTCTTTGTATATTGAGGATACTGAAAGGGTCAATGTCGGGCCTGCGCCAGCATAACCGGCCTGCTTCAGCAGTTCCTTAGCTTTAGCCGGATCATATAATGTTTTCTCATATAAGGAAGGATCGGCACCAAAGTTGCCTGGTGTAACCGAAGTACGGGTTACAATCCCGGCACCGCCTGCGATGCTGTCTACGATTCCTTTTTTATCAATCGCGAGATCTATCGCTTCTCTCACTTTGGAGTCAGCCGTAACACTGCCCTGACTTTGACGTAAAATCAATTGCAGCACACGCTGGATCGGAGCCTTAACGATTTTTTTACCCTCTTCGCCTTGAACACGTTCTATATCCGTGGAAGGGATACCAGATGCAATGTCAATCGAGCCTGCGAGCAGTTCAGATACACGCGTAGAGGCTTCTGGAATGGAGCGAAAAACAACTTGATCCCATTTGGGCTGACCTTCGTAATACTTATCGTTTTTAACGAGTACCACCCGGTCATCCTTGATCCATTGGCTAAATTTATAAGGGCCCGTACCTATCGGATTTTTAAGGAATGCCTCTATCCCATTTTTCTCAATATACTTGGAAGGTAAGATGCCAGCTCCCATTTTGGATAAACGATTCAACAGCAACGGATCAGGTCCATCGGTGATGATGTCTGCCGTATGTTCATCTACCACTTTCACTTCTTTGATATTTTTAAAGTAGGAATTTTGTTTGAGTGTGTTATCCTTTGCTACTCTTTCTATCGTGTACTTCACATCTTCGGCTGTGAATGGATCACCGTTATGGAAGGTTACCCCTTCGCGCAGATGAAAACGCCAAGTGGTATCATCTACCTTTTCCCAGGAAGTAGCGAGTCCAGGTACTTTCTTTTGCTGACTATCATTTTTCAATAAGTAGTCAAATACGTTAACCAGAACAGCTTCACTCGCCGTATTGTTATTGTTATGTGGATCAAAACTTTCAATATCCGTAGCATTAGCAATTGTCAGTACTTTACTGTCGGTCGATGTTGCGCTGTCTTTACTACCGCCCGTGGATTGGGTACCGCAACCCGCCAGGATCATCGCAGCAATCAGTAACGTAATCCCGCCTCTAAACCACTTATGTCTATTCATCTTGTCCACTCCACTCCATTAAGGTTGTATATTGCCACACAGCTGCATTTGAGCGTCTTAATCCCAATTTTATGTTGTCTTCAAAAAATTCAGCGCGATGGCCGACATCATGGCTACCCCATAAGGCAGTACCATTTCATCTAAATCAAATCTGGGATGATGTAATGGATAGCTAGTATCTTCATCACCTCTCCCACATCCCAGCCGGAAAAACACGCCGGGTACCTGCTCACAATAAAAAGCGAAATCCTCCCCGCCTGTTGACGGTTTGATGTAGTCCCACTCCTTGGAGCCAAACAATTGCTCACTCGTTTCCGTCATCAGATCGACCATATCCGGGTCGTTCTGCACAACCGGGTAGCCCTGCTGATAACTCAGCTCATATCCAGCCCCGAACGACTCACACACCCCACGGACCACCTGTTCGATCAGCTCAGGCATCCGGTTACGCAGTTCCGCAGATAGGGTACGCACGGTACCGATCATCTCTACTTCCGGTGCAATGGCCGCTCCCATATAACCGCCACTAATTTTGCCAATCGTAATGACCATGGTTTCAAGGGGATCAACCATACGACTTGGAATGTTTTGCAGGGCAGAAATAACCTGCGCGGACACGGCAATGGCGTCTATTCCCTCGTGTGGACGGGCAGCATGACCGCCTTTGCCTAGAATCTTAATCGTTAAGCTATCTGCCGATGCAAAAGCGACCCCTTTGCTGACCCCCAGTGTTCCTGTCTTCAGACCCGGGAACATATGTAGTCCTGCCATCGCATCCACTTTTGGATTCTCCAATACACCGTCATCGATCATAGCCTTGGCCCCTGCCAAACCTTCTTCAGCCGGCTGAAAGACAAATTTGATATTTCCTCTTTCAGGTCGCTCCAAATGAGCAAGTAACTGTGCAGTTCCCATCAGTATGGCTGTATGGGCATCATGCCCACATAAATGGGCCTTACCTGGGATCTCCGAACGATAGGGGACCGTTTTTTGATCCTGAATCGGTAATGCATCCATATCTGCCCTTAGACCGATGGTAGGCCCTGGGCTTTTTCCCCGTAACAGAGCCACAACCCCGGTTTTCCCTACCTGGGTTGTCACCTCCAACCCGAGACTACGCAAGTGCTCGGCTACAATGCCCGATGTTCGAATCTCTTCATAACCCGTTTCAGGATGGCGATGAAAATCTCTTCGCCATGTGATCAATTGCTCTTGAAGTGGTCTAGATAAAGCCAAAAGCTCGTGTATGTTCATGTTTTCACCCTCCCCACTCGAATCGTATTCTTTTTCTGTATGATATCGTTAGCCTTTTGCAACCACTCTTGCATAAATGGCATCTGCGGAATGTCCGATATGATGCTTCATCATTTCCCGCGACTTCTCAGCATCTCGTGCCCGAAGTGCACTCAAAATTTCTGTATGGACGTCGTAATTCACCATCCGAATCTGATCATCATAGGGCATGAGATCAAGTGCCGGGTTAATCTTGGTACGAATCTGCCTAACCGCATCTTCACAAAATGGATTGCCAGATGCTTTGGCAATGGCCAGATGGAATTTAACATCCAAGGCCCGAAACCATTCTCGGGTACAGTCCGCTTCAATGCTCTGTTCCAGGTAATGCTGAAGCAGGTCCAGTTCATCCGTGGTGATCCGCGCAGCCGCTAAAAAAGCACCCTCTGGCTCCACAATCATCCGATATTCAAAGACCTTCAGCATGTGCTCCCAATCTTTTGCAATTTCTTCCCGGGTACGTTTATGAGAGTTTGCTGTCACTGGAAGAACAAAGGTCCCTCCCTTGGCACCTACTCTCTTCTCAATGAGTCCCTTGGATTCCAATTGAGATAACGCCTCACGAACTGTAATTCTACTGGCATTAAATATTTCTGCGAGTTCCCGTTCTGTCGGTAGTTGCTCCTCGCTAAGCAATTCCTTTAAAATAATAGCCTCTTCCAACTGCTCTCTAATAAAATCACTCACTTTTTTAGCTGATACTTTTTCAAAGCGCAGAGGAGTTTGGATTAACATATGAACACTCCGATCATAAATCTTTAAGGTCTAAACCTTATACCATTGTGAAAAACAAAAAAATATAAATCTGTTGTTATCATAATACCTAGTAAACCTATATGCAATACTTTTTTTTAAAAAAATATTATGATGCTTTCGAAACAATAAAAAGAAGCAGTCCCTTACAGAGCTGCTAAATCTTTGGTTATCCTTATGCATCATATAAAAAGCACGCAACAGGTTATCCTGTGCGCGCTCGGCCATTCTCTATTTCTCCTCCAACTCATCCGGTACATCGTATTTATTGATATGTGAGGTCATTGCTGCAACTGCTTCGCTGGCATCCGTCGTGGCCGGCACTTCTCTAACCACATCATCCGTCTGGTCACGAAAATTCAAACGGTCTGCCTCGACTACTTTCTGTTGATTTGGTTTCATTTTTCATATCGCTCCTTTCTTATTCCAGTACCTGATCTCGTTCTGTTAACGTGTACAAAGGTACTTCCCGTTCCTCTTCTGGATTGCTCAGCGCATAAATGCGTGCCGTCTCACTCTGCTCGTTCACATGCTGAATATAAATGGGTAACCCATCACACAACACATTCGCCATTATGGAAGAGGACGCTATTTCTTGCGCTCTTTGAACATTCATTTAGAAAAAACCTCCCTTGCTAAGTAGAGTTCCCCCTTACTATGCACGAGGTAAATATTTGTTATACACATTTCATGCCAACATGTGTTTTATGATCATGAAAGGATATCATTTGAAAAAATAAATATTATTGTTATTATGGATTGAGAGATTCAGTGAAAACTGCGATCTTAATTGTAGAGAAAAGGAGTAATGATGAATGTTAAACATATTAATGGTTAACTTTCCGGCAGAAGGACATGTAAACCCTACGATCGGGATGACGCAAGCCTTTGCAGCACGAGGGGACCAAGTACATTACATTACAACTGAGAAATACAAGGACAGACTCGAAGCCGTTGGAGCAACGGTTCACCTGCATACCGATCTGATCAGGACTGCTTCTATTGATTCCAGTACTCCGGCTGGGTTGAGTGCATTTATGAATATTCATATTCAGACTTCGATGGACATATTAGCAATCACTAAGCAACTGTCTGAAAGCACTGATTTTGACTTTGTATTCTATGATCGATTCGGAGCTGGCGAGTTAGTTAGAGACTATTTGAAAATCCCTGGTATTGCTTCCTCCCCATCTTTTCTGATTTCGCAGAATCGGATGGCTACCAATCTCTTTCGCTCTAATGGAAATGAGCCGTTTCAACTTGATGAACAGGCCACGACCTCACTACATCTCATGAAAGAAAGATTCGGTGTTGCTCCCAAAGATATGGTTCAATTTATGAACAATACAGGGGCTCTAAACGTTGTATACACCAGCCGATATTTCCAACCAGACGCTGACAGCTTTGGTGAAGAGAATCTCTTTATTGGTCCCAGCTTCCCAGAACGCAAAGGGGAAAATTCATTTCCTTTGGACGCACTACAAGATAAAAAAGTTCTGTATATTTCGATGGGAACGGTTTTGGATCATGTTGAGGACTTTTTCAACACCTGTATTGAAGCTTTTTCCGATTTTGAAGGTATCATCGTGATTGCAGCTGGCGAGAAAGCTGACTTTACGAAAATCAATCCAGCCCCAGAGCACTTTATCATCTCGCCCTATGTTCCCCAATTGGAGGTACTACGTCATTCAGATGTATTTATTACTCATGGTGGAATGAACAGTGTGAATGAAGGGATTCACTTTAATGTACCCTTGGTTGTACTGCCTCAGGACAAGGATCAGCCCATGGTCGCGCAGCGGTTAACAGAACTTCAGGCTGGCTATCGAATAACCAAAGACCAAATCAATGTCCAATCGTTAAGAGATGCCGTAGATGAGGTAATGTCGAACGCGGCGTATAAAGAGGGCGTACAAAAAATAAATGATAGCTTCCAGCAATCTGGCGGTACAGAAGAAGCCCTCGCAAAAATTGATGCCTATCTTCAAGATAAGCTTGTGTAAATCACACGATTACAATTCTACAAAAAACAGGAGCCCTGACCATCAATGGTCGGGTTCCTGTTTGTCATGCATTTCCTATGTGGATATATCCCACTTCTGGAACGAAGCAATCGTACACTTTCCGCTCGCGAACGCTCGAATGCCCGTAGATTCCACTCCCGGATACACTCTTCCTGTGAGGACGTATTCACCATCGCCGATGAATATTTCCACCGAGCTTTTATCGACAAAAACCCGAAGCTCCAGACGGCCCTCGTTTAAGCCCACAGGCACTCTTCTCTCCCCGCCTGGGCCTATACCGGCACGTTCTCGGTTGAAACGGAACAGACCGTCATCGGGACGGTACGACAGTACAGTCTCCTCTTCACTACCCACCCGCAGTTTCAAACCGAATTCATCGGTGTTACTGGCCTCAAACTCAAATACGACCTTCAGTTCGTAGCTATCTCCACGCGCGTCCATAATCTGCTCACCTGTCAGTAAGATATCCCGCTGCTCGAACAGATTGCATCGGTAATTCTTTACCTCTTCAAGCGGACGGAACAGCAGCCTGGCGCCGTCGATAACCACTTCCCGCGGAAGACTCATCGCCCCAGCCCAATGGTGCCCCTGCTGGGTCGGCATCTCCGACTCCCACATATCCATCCATCCGATGACGATACGCCGCCCTTTATCATCCAAGGTTGACTGTGGGGCATAGAAATCGAATCCGTGATCCACCTGAGCATACCGCTCTGCCGTAAATGTTCCTTCAACGGAATTGAAATCACCTATACCGTACATGGTGGAATGCAGATTGCGGTAAGCCTCCCCCTGTGCAGGCATGCGCTGCGGGGACAGCATAAATACGTGCCGACCACCGAGCGGGAACAGATCCGGGCATTCCCAATTATCGCCAAAGCGTCCGTCACTCACGGCTAGTACATTGACATACGTCCAGCTTTTCAGGTCTTCAGAACGGTAAAGCAGTACAAGTCCGTTCCCTTTCGCATCATTAGAACCGAGAACGGCGTAATATTGACCTTCGTGTCTGAACACCTTAGGGTCACGGAAGTCTTTACGGCTGATCGTGTCCGGTATGGCGTCATAACCGATGACCGGGTTGCCCTCCCACTTTTCGAACGTTACTCCGTCTTCTGATACTGCGATTCCCTGCGACTGCTTGTAATCCTGATCTTTGTCAGGCCCGGTTACAACATGTCCGGTATACATCAGGACAAGCTTCCCGTCCTGCTCAATCGCACTGCCGGAGAAGCAGCCATCCTGGTCGAACTCACCGTCCGGTGCCAAAGCGATCGGCAGATAATCCCACTTCATAAGATCGCGGCTGACTGCATGTCCCCAGTGCATCGGTCCCCATACTGATTTATACGGGTAATGCTGATAGAACAAGTGATACTGCCCGTTATATTGAATGAAGCCGTTCGGATCGTTCATCCAGCCGAATTCAGCCATTAAGTGGTAGTTCAGGCGATAATCCGGCCGAAGCATATGCTTCGATTGGGAAATAAATTGATCTGCACGCTCTCTCGTATACGCTTTAGTTTGTTTGATAAAGCATCCTTCCCCTGCAGTTATTTAATCGAACCTTGCATAACACCCTGAATAATATACTTCTGGGCGAACAGATAGATGATAATGATCGGAAATATCGTCAGTACCAAACTTGCCATCAATGGACCATAATCCACTGTATAGGTTCCATAAAAGTTGTACGTGGACAATGGAAGTGTCCTTTGCTCCGGATCGACCAGAATGAGGGAAGGCAGCAGAAAATCATTCCAGATCCACAGCACATTAAGAATGGAAATGGTGGCCGTCGTGGGCATCAGTACCGGAAACACGATCCGGAAGAATGTCTGAAACCGCGTGCATCCGTCAATTAGCGCCGCTTCCTCCAGTTCCTTTGGAATACTCTTTACAAAACCATGATAAATGAAGACGGCCAGCGAGCTGCCAAAACCGATATACATATAAATCAGCGACCACTTACTGTTCAGCAAATCAAGGGACCCGTAGATTTTCACCAATGGAATCATGATAGCCTGGAATGGAATGATCATGGATGCAACCATCAACATAAATATATATTGGTTGAACTTGGTATTGTTTCTGACAAAATAATGAGCCGTCATCGCCGCGAACAGTGAGATAAACAGAACACTTAACACCGTTATGACCAATGAGTTGGTGAAGGCAGCGATGTAATTCATTTTATCGAATGCATTCATATAATTGACCATACTGAAGCTCTCTGGAAGCGATAACGGATTTGAGGTGATGGCCATGTTTTCCTTGAACGAATTGATCAGCAGAAAGACGAACGGTACGATGAACAATATGAGTATGACTGTCAACACAATGAATTTGATCACGGAGGAAGCAACTCTTTTTCTTGTCATTACGCCTCCACCTCCAACTTCTTGCTAAAATAAACCTGAAGCAGAGTGATGAGAGCAACCATCAGGAACAACACGAATGCTTCTGCCTGCCCCACACCATAATCACGGGAAAGGAATGCCTTTTCATACACATGCATCGACACCATTTGAGTACTGCTGAACGGCCCACCTTTCGTGAGCGCAAGGTTCACGTCATAGACCATAAAACCGCGCTGCAGGGACAAAAATATACATACGATGAAAGAAGGAACCATCAAGGGCAGCACCATTTTCCGCAGTCTGGTCCAGCTGTTCGCCCCATCAATGCTTGCGGCCTCCATAATATCATTCGGCACACCCGTCAATCCCGCGATGTAAATGACCATCATGTAACCCGCGTTCTGCCACACGGTTACAATCACGAGTGCCCAGAACGCTTTGTCGGGATCAGCCAGCCAAGTCGTGCTGAGCGACTGTATGCTGGCATGTTGTCCCAAATAGACAAGCACGTTGTTGAATATAAACTGCCATATAAAACCGAGTACAATGCCGCCGACAAGGTTGGGCAGGAAAAATCCCGCCCGGAAAATACTCTGTCCTTTTAACCCTTTTGTCAGCACATAAGCCAGCATAAAAGCGATCACATTGATAAGAACAACGGTATAAAACACATACTTAAGCGTCAAGCCGAACGATTTCCAAAACTCAATATCTCTAAAAACAGCCAGATAGTTTTGGATGCCAACCAGCGATAGTGTGGTGGAAATACCATCCCAGTTTGTGAACGTCAGATAGATGCCGTACAAAAATGGAATGATCATTACTGTTATGAAGGCAAACAAGGTTGGTCCGGTAAACAGCAGCCGCGTCCGCAGCCGATTCCATACTCCTTTTTCCGCAATCATGATGATCCCTCTCTTTGTCCCTGATTTCTCTCTCTATTCCGGGTAATTTGAAAACAACCTTATTTTGCGGTCTTCCAGTAGTTTTCGATTTCTTTAACCAGTGTTGCGCGATCACCCTGTTTCGCCAGATACTTTTGCATGGAAGATCCTGTCTTGGACCAGTGGTCGGCAGGCAGCATGCTCATCGACTGCTCTGACTTGCCTTTTGCGATATAATCCTGGATGGACTTGCCAAGCGGATTGGCCGCAGGCAGTGTAATATTTTTGAACGCCGGGATAATGTTTGCTTGGTTCACGAGGAAATCCTGGCCTTTCGCTTCATAGACGATCCAGTTCAGGAACTTCTTCGCCGCCTCTTGCTGTTCTGGAGTAGCCTTCTCCTTGTCAATAACAATGCGCTTGGATACAGCAGACGAAATCTCCTGATTGCCGTAGTCATCGGCATTGTTGCTGATTGGTACAGGCAGAAAACCATATTCTTTGTTAGCGGTATCAAAACTGTTGATTTGCGGCCATGCCCAGTTGCCCATGAACCAAATGCCAACTTCACCTTTGCCGAGCAGTTCCGGTCCGCGTTCATAAGTTCCTGCTAGCGGAGAAGCCTGATCGATATTGTATTTCATCATGACGTCGAATGTATCCATAAGTCCGTTAAATACAGGATTATTAGCCAAGTCCGCCTGGCCCGCTTTTAGTGACGCCATGAATTTGTCCACTTCAGCCATGTCTTTGTTCTGGCCTGCATAAGCAAGAGGCAAATAATGAGCGCCCAGGGACCAGTCCATTGATGAAATCACCAGTGCTTTCTTTCCGGATGTCTCGATTTGCTGAAACAGTTTTTCAAGGTCATTTCGGGTTTTAATTGTGGTGGGATCAAAGCTTCCGCCTACCGCTTTATCTACAACGGCTTTGTTGTAAATGAATCCGTAGCCTTCAACAGCCAGTGGAAACGCGTAATTTTTACCATCAAATGTCGTAGCAGTGGTAGCGTTTTCAACAGTGTCCGCATTCCACTTTTCCCCACTTAAATCGAGGATACGGTCCTTGAATTTCTCAACATCACCTGTATCTAGCATGATCATGGTCGGCGGGTTTCCTGATGCATACAATGCGGAGGCACGCTCAAAAGGAGAACCACCAGTCGGAACCGGCTGGATTTCAACAGTAATGCCCGGATTGTCTTTCTGGAACGCCTTAGCGGCTTCCTCCAGCTGTGGAAGGATTTCGCCTTTGGAGTTCAAAAGCGTAATTTTCACATTTTTTGAATCCCCTGATCCCCCTCCAGAAGCCGAATTACCTTCTCCTCCGGAGCCACTGCATGCAGACACCACCATAACCAAAAGAAGCAGCATTACCATCCATTGAACTCTTTTGAATTTCCTCATTGTTGTCATCCCCTTATTTATATAATGGCTCTGAACACTTAAATAAAACGCTTACAAACGGATTATATGTCAAAGGTTTAACTTGTGTCAATCGTTTGACATGTTGAATTTTTAACATGTACTAAAAAAAATCTGTTCCCCTTGTTAGAGGAACAGATTTTCATTCAGGTCGTTGCACGCTCAATTAGTTCAACAGGCAGCAGATTGACAGGTTGTACCTGCTCCCCTTCCGCCTGCCTGCGGATCAGCTCGACCGCCAGTCTGCCGATGTCTGCAATCGGCTGTCTTACCGATGTAAGTTCCGGCGTCAGCCAGGAAGCAACGCTTACATCATCGAAGCCTACAATGCGCACATTCTCTGGCACATGCCTTCCAGCGCGAATATATTCTTTCAGCGCAAAAGCGGCAATAATATCACTTGTTGCGAACACTCCATCCACATCGGGATGTTCATGAACGAGTTTTGAAATGATTCGCTCGTACTCCTTCTGGTCGAACACATTCAAGTCTGTTTGAACGATCACATGCTCGACACCATTCCTGCCCACGACATCCCGGAATGCTTTGGTCCGCTCATTGGATAGCATGTTCAGCTCCAGATTTCCGCAGATATGCGCAATTTTCTGACAGCCTTTGCGAATGAGCAGCTCCGTAGCCAGCTCGCCTCCGCGATAATTATCCGAGGATATGTAAGGAATATACGGGTCGATCTGCCTATCAAACGTCACGATCGGTGAATTCAAATGTCGGTACTCTTCTACTTCTAATGTATGGCTACCCATAATGATGCCATCCACCCGGTTCCGCTTCAACATATCGATATATACTTTTTCCTTCACGGGATCCATATGTGAATTGCACAGCAGGACCTTGCAGTCATGCTGATAGGCATAATACTCGACCTGATTGGCAAGCTCACCGAAGAAAGGATGCGAGACATTGGGAATAATAAGGCCAATAATATTGGACTGCTTACGTAGCAGAGATCGTGCTATTTCATTCGGTTGATAATTAAGCTCCTCCATTGCGTCAAACACTTTTTTGCGTGTAGTTTCGCTGATATATCCTCGGTTATTCATTACACGGGATACTGTAGTGACTGACACGCCCGCTTTTAATGCTACATCATGAATTGTCGCCATATTAACCTCTTCCCGCACAAAATAAATACATACAAACTATACTCTCTCCTCATCATTTCAACAACCTTACATAACGGAAGGCCTCAAAATGGCCGTAAATGTTAGGTGACTGAACTTTGCGAATCCAAAATTAAAGGTCACAATTGCTCTAAACCATAATGATAGCAAGGCCCCCTTAAAAAGGTCTTGCTATCTTTTCTTTAACCATCCTTCTTGGATTCAACTTCCCCGCCGGACGTAAAGGCTCTGGTTATCGGGGTGAGTAGCGTAGCGGCCCAGCGGTGCATTTTTAAACCACAACTTGATAAAATTTAGGTTTTTTTAAATTATGTTTCAAGCGTTAAGTTTGCTATAGTCTACGCCTCAATTTCAAGCTACAATGAAGATACCAAATATGGAAGCGTTTTATATTTTTTCGGTAAGCCGGTCAATACTTGAAATAATGTATCATTGTCAGCCGCTTCTTTCATGTTTGGTCAATCTTTTATGGAGGTGTAAAATGAAGAAGAAATCTTGGTTTACTTTACTGGCAACTGGAATTGTCTCTCTGTTTTTTTCAGTAAGCGTTTATGCGGGGAATGTTTTTTGGGAACCACTTAATGGTTTCAATTCTGGTGCATGGCAAAAAGCGGATGGATATTCCAATGGGAACATGTTTAATTGCACTTGGCGTGCCAATAATGTCAATTTTACGAACGATGGCAAAATGAAGCTTGGCTTAACAAGTTCTGCGTACAATAAATTTGATTGCGGAGAGTATCGATCGACGAACACTTACAGATACGGCTTATACGAGGTCAGCATGAAGCCGGCTAAAAATACAGGGATCGTATCTTCCTTTTTTACGTATACGGGACCTACTGATGGCACGCAATGGGATGAAATAGATATTGAATTTTTAGGCAAAGACACGACAAAAGTGCAATTCAACTATTATACAAACGGGGTCGGTGGTCACGAGAAGATTGTAGATCTGGGCTTCGATGCATCAAAAGGCTTTCACACCTATGCATTCGATTGGCAGCCAGGATACATTAAGTGGTATGTTGACGGGGTTCTAAAGCATACGGCAACTACAAACATACCAAGCACGCCAGGCAAGATTATGATGAATTTATGGAATGGCACTGGCGTTGACGACTGGCTAGGTTCGTATAATGGAGCGAATCCGCTATACGCTGAATATGATTGGGTAAAATACACGAGCAATTAGCCCATAGTACCAAAAGCAGCCCTGTAGTGGCTGTTTTTTTTGATGATGCATTCGGCCATGAATAAAATCGCTGGAAATCTATTCAAAGCTGGCGATCACCGATGCGCAGCTGAATATAATCAGGTATTTAATAAATCCCCTGTTTAACCCATATGTTTGCGGATGGTTAGCATTTTCCTGCTTCAATTACTTTAAAGATACCAATACAGGAAAGGGGTTATGTAACTCCAATCGGTTTATAACTCAGGAACCAACTTTAATGAAGGGAAGTCAGACAACAAGTATTACGTTTGAAGGAATCATCCCCGGTTCAGCTTCAAGTTCAAGCTTATATTGCTGTCCATTCCACCTTAGGATACTCACGCTCGCGTTTTCTATTTTCTTTCCTGACCATATACTGCTTATTGACATCTGCTTAGCGACTCGCTTTGATACATTAACATGTGCCTTTCAAGGCTTTTTGGACGTTGGCTTCAATTATGAACAGGCTAGCTTAGGTTTGAAATATGTCCCTAGCAATTCATTGACCAGTAAAAGTATGGATGATATAATCATAAAAGGAAAAAATCATTGGTATAGAGCCCTGTGTGAATGGGCTTTTCTCATATTTTATTTTGTAAGCGCGTACAATGATTATTTTCCATATATACCACGGAGGAGGCGATCAAAGAATCCATTTTATCAAAATAAATGTCTTCTTTTTTTTTTATTTTCAATGCAACCGGTTGCATTGTCTATTCCACTAAATATTATCAGGAGGTTGTTAACTTGCTAGGAAAAAAAACTGGGAGTTTTATTTCTTGGTTGATTATTTTGTCGCTTTGCTTCAACTTCTTCGGTTTACCCGGCGTAGCTTCGGCCAGTAGCACCGATTATACAGCCACCTACACGAATTCCACAGCGACTCCCCTTCCCTCTACAACCGCTTCGAT
The DNA here is from genome assembly GCF_037975315.1 of Paenibacillus sp. FSL P2-0322. Taxonomy (NCBI): domain Bacteria; kingdom Bacillati; phylum Bacillota; class Bacilli; order Caryophanales; family Paenibacillaceae; genus Paenibacillus; species Paenibacillus sp. FSL P2-0322. Next base: position 5,222,789 of record NZ_CP150243.1, read on the forward strand.
CACGTCTACCGTTACCGCAACGTATGCACCTACCACAATACCTAAATCAACTCAAACTGGGTTAACGGTTCACTTTAAGAAACCTTCAAGCTGGAATTCAGCGATTCGAATCCATTACTGGAATCTGAATCCGACAACCGTTCCGATAAGCGGAGCGTGGCCGGGAATCCTGATGAAGTCGGATGGAAACGACTGGTACAGCTACACCATTGCCGAGGCCACAGGCTCAAGTCTCATCTTTAATGACGGTAGCGGCAAACAGACGGCCGACTTGTCCCGCAGTGTGAAAGAGGGCTGGTATTACACAGATAACACATGGTATGATACCAGCCCGGAAATGCCTAAAATTCCGGCGATTTCCGCCTCTCCTGTACCCAAAACATATGATTCGTCCCAATCGGTGACGCTTTCCAGCACCAACAGTGACGATAAGATTTACTATACGATAGACGGCTCGACACCTACGACATCCTCTACCTTGTATACCTCTCCAATCCAAGTTGCTTCCTCTTTGACCATTAAGGCCTTCGGTGTCAACTCAATCGGTCAAACTGGAAATGCATCCTCTTTCGCTTATATGATTGACCTGAATTCAGATCTGCAAGCTCCGACAATCACAGCGAATTTGCCTACCAGACATTCCGATTCCTCTGTGACTGTATCCTTCAACCTAAATGATAACAAGGCGGCAACGACCAAGGCATACTACACGGACGATGGTACGGAACCAACCATAAGCTCGAAAGTATATATCCTCGGCAACGCTATGGCCGGATTGACCGGACCGTCCATCCTTATCTCCAAGACCACGACATTAAAATTTCTCGTTATAGACGGCGCTGGCAATCAAACCAAACAAAGCTTTGTTTATAATATTGGAAATAAAGGTGATTTTCGGGAAGATACTATTTACTTCGTGATTACTTCCCGGTTCTATGACGGTGATTCGAGCAACAACATGCACGCATGGGATGATGCCAAGGCGCGTAATCCGGATTCGGACCCGGCTTGGAGAGGGGACTTTAAGGGGCTGATTCAAAAGCTCGATTATATCAAAGCCCTCGGATTCAGCGCCGTCTGGATTACACCTGTTGTGCAGAATGCCAGCGGTTATGATTATCATGGTTACCATGCAATAAATTTCGCCAAAGTAGACCCAAGATATGAATCGGCGGGAGCTTCTTACCAGGATTTGATCAATGCGGCCCATGCCAAAGGGCTGAAGGTTATTCAAGACATCGTTGTCAATCATACCGGTAATTTCGGTGAAGAGAATCTGTACCCCATGTTCAAGAAAGATCCGGCTAAACCGGATACGGCTAACAACTTGGTGAAAACTACGGATAAGCTGCCGTCAAACTATAATACTATGACACCCGATCAGCAGTATCAGGCAAGGCTCGCTTTAATGAAGAACGCGGAAACGAACAATAACATTTACCATACAGAGAAAAGTCTCTCCTGGGAATCCTATACTGTTCAAACTGGTCAGATAGCGGGAGATTGCGTGGATTTGAACACGGAAAACCCTGCAGTTAACAAATATTTAATTGATACCTACAATCACTATATAGACATGGGTGTTGACGCTTTCCGTGTCGATACGGTGAAGCATGTGAGCCGGTATATTTTCAATAAATACTATATTCCTGCCTGGAAGACAAGAGGCGGCTCGGATTTCTATATTTTTGGAGAAGTAGCCACCCGTTACAGAGATGTCTGGAACAGTGGAATTCCGGCGATCTCGACGCCATTCTATACTTGGAAAAGCTCGAAATCGTATCCGGGCGATGGAAAGAATGATTACGCCTCCAATAAAGTGTCGGTTGAACAAGAGTGGGCGGACAACTCTACTACAGCAGGACAGCCAACCTCGAACAATGCTCTCTTAAACGGAAATACCTATCATACGCCTGACTATTCAATGAAATCGGGCATGGATGTGATTGATTTTCCGATGCATTGGGCATTCAAGACCGCGCAGGAAGCATTCAATATGAGAAGTGGCGATCAATACTATAATGATGCTACCTGGAATGTAACCTATATCGACTCGCATGACTATGCGCCCGACCAGGCTCCGGAAAATCAAAGATTTGCGGGCACACAGGACACTTGGGCCGAGAATCTCGATCTGATGTTCACCTTCCGCGGAATACCCGCTATCTTCTATGGTTCCGAAATCGAATTCCAAAAGGGGGCTGTCATTGATCCGGGTCCAAACGCACCACTAAGCAAAACGGGACGGGCTTATTACGGCGATCACATGGAAGGCAGTGTTACAGTACAAGATTACGGCAAATACACAAATGCTACCGGCACACTTGCGGAATCGCTCAACCATCCTCTGGCAAAACATATCAGACAGCTTAATTTAATCAGAAGAGCTGTTCCCGCCTTGCAAAAAGGACAGTATTCCACAGAGAATGTAACGGGCAATCTGGCGTTTAAGAGAAGATATACCGACAGCGCCAAAGGCATTGACAGCTTTGCATTGGTCACGATTTCAGGAAACGCCACATTTACCGGAATTCCGAACGGAACCTATGTGGATGCGGTGACTGGTAATTCCAAAACCGTTACTGATGGCAAGATCAACCTGACATGCTCCGGCAAAGGAAACGCAAGGGTATATGTATTGAATGGCAGCGGTGGAATTGGAGAAACGGGAACCTATCTGAAGTAAACGGCAGTATGTCTTAGTTAACTGAAGCAACCTCAGTTCGGTATTACACCGTGCTAAGGTTGCTTCCAATTAAAAAGTATATCCAAGAGAGAGAGTCAGGATATTGCTCTGGACTAAATTTTTAACGGATGGGGAGTGAACCAAGATGCACCAACGACAGCTTCTATGTGCGTACATTCCTCCGTATATTTAATGACCAACAACCATCAAGTATTAACGGGTTCTGACCGGTCATCCGGATATGTTCTACCGCATACAACGGGTACAAGCGTTAGACCAAAAGTACCTAAAGCATATGATAATTGAGGATGTCCTTCATGAATGTATAATGCTATTGCCATAATAATGATAGGCAAAACTGTAATACAATCATTATAGTTGTTTCCTCCATTTGCATTGTATTTCACACACGTTTCTTTAACAATTCTTTCAGCTGTGTGTTCGGGTCAGCAAAAGACTGAATAATCTCCTTTATACCTTCTAGAACGTTTTTTGAAGTTGTTAGATACAAATCTATTACTTCCGCAGGCCAGCTGTTAAAGTTGGCCGTGATTTTTATAACTTCTGTTCTTAAAGAAAAAGCACTTAAATTATTAGGGTCTAATCCCGCATTATTAAGCAAATGGGTCAATCCATGCACAAGTTCTACTCTTGAGCGATCGAGATTTTCAAAAGGATTGGAAATATCTAATATATCCCTTAGCTTAGGGATAGCCCAGGTGATTTGTATAAATTTAACCCACGAATTTTTCCTTCTAAGCAACGATTTTGATTTGAATTACGGATATGAGATTATAGGGGGTGTAAAAAACGCCGGTGACCTTAAGGAGGTGACCGGCGTTTTCATATTAGCGTTTCGGCATTTTGCTCTCATCCATGTACAGCAGATTCCAGCGGTGACCGTCCAGGTCGGCAAATCCTGCGCCGTACATCCAGCCGTCAATTTCACTCGGTTTGCCAAAGATGTTTCCTCCGGCAAACTCTACTTTTTGAATAAAGGCATCTACTTCTTCTCTGCTTTCAGCGCCAATGGAAAATATTACTTCTGCGGTATGGGAAGTATCTGCGATTTTTGAACCTGTAAATTTCTCAAACGCCGTATCCAGGAACAGCAGAATCGTTGTTTGGCCTATGGCAAGCTTGGCTCTCTCGTTACCAACGCTAGCCGCATGTAATCCAATCTCATTGAAAAAGGCAGTTGACCTCTCAACATCTTTGACCGGCAGATTAATCCATATCTCCTGTGACATGGCTGTAGCCTCCTGGAATATATTTTCAACTACTCCTACTATACTCTACTTCTGGCAGCAGAAGCGAATCTTATAAAAGAAACCGCAAGGTATCGATCTAGCCAAGAATGGATTTCGCATCAAAGTAATGACTCTCTTACAACAATTCTGCACTCTTCAAGTTCTTCGGAATCCGTATCTAGGTAAAGAAGCTTCCAGTCAGTTGGGTATATTGAATGCGCATGCCGATAATGGATACCCAAAGGTGTCACTGAAGCAAAATCATATATTTTCAAAGAATCTGATTTTAGGGGCATCATCGTTCTTCCCTTTAGCTTATAACTATATTTATTGGTAATAAGATTTTTTATATTCACAAAACAATAAAATATCCGAGTATCAATAAACCAAATACGATTCAGTCAAGAATATATTCAACTCTTCATGCGTAGCTAGAGCTTTCACACTGAATTCCGTCTTCTAACCGAGATGGGGGGCGCTGAAGCTTAATCATGGAGCTTGCAACTGGAGCACTTGCGTAGGAAGCCCTGTTCAACTTTAACGGTGGAGAGTCTTAGCGAAAGAATCTCCATTTCAAGTTATTACTTAGTTATACAAATTCTTTAGATTTTCTTTAGAAATATACTCATTAATTCCTTAGTTTTTTTTATTATGCTTTCTGCATTGAAAGAAAGAGAGAGAAGTAAAAAATGGTTAGATATAACCTAAAAATTTATTAATTCCTAGGGCTATCTATTCTTATTTCGCCCTCTCTCTGAGTTCTTTTAGAATACAATCCCATATGAAACTACATCTAGTATCCTCGTATCTGGCCCACGGTAAGGATGAAGCGTACGTAGCCACAATAATTGAACATAAACCCGCTTGCATACTCCCATCAACAATGCCGATCGTACGGAGTTGTTCATAGAGATTGCGCTAGGTGTAACCATCACACAGTACCCCGCAGGCAGCTTATTCACAGCCACTGCTAACTGAACCAAGTAGTTTGCTTGCCAGGCGGATATGGAAGCTATACTTAACCTGCTAGTTTATTTTGCTGACGCTATTTGTCCTAGCAACGCGGTTTGAATGAAAATGCTAACGGTTTACTGCTGGGTTCCTCCCCAAGAGTACTGATGGCTTGGGTCACGGATGAAGATCTCCTTCATTTACTGGATCTAATTAACCACCGACCCCGAAAATGTCTGGATTGGAGGACCGCTCACGAATCTTTCACAGAAGTCCTGTCGCATTTGGTTTGACAATCCGTCTTGTATTAAAAATATCGATATTATTTTGTCCGAAGGTGGAGTCGACGACACAATGAGAGAATTGCTTCGAAAGCTTAAAATTTTACAGCTATTTTTGGCTTTGTACCGTGCTAAAATTATTAGGATACTGATTCCTGTAGCTATTTTAGTCATTATCTATGTGTATGGAAGACACGAGATTCAGAATATTAACTTAGCTAAAATTATTTATGAATTACGCATGATGCCCGTTCATGTCGTTATTCAATTGATCATTGCTTCTTTTATAGCGGTATCTGTAATGAGTACTTATGATTATTTAATACGAAAACAATTTAAGCTTGATATCAATTGGAAAACGACTTATCGATATGCATGGATAGCCAATACATTTAATAATATGATTGGGTTCGCTGGTCTTACCGGTCTAGGACTACGTACATTACTGTATAAGAGAAGTGGCGTTCCTATGAAAACAATGGGAGCTGCTGCACTCTTTTTATCGCCTATCGTATTAGTCGGTCTATCTTTACTTGGCTGTCTTGTACTGGTCGGTGTTTTTCCTGTAGAACCTGTTTTTGAACAACTTCCTTGGCTTCGTATCGGTGTATGGGGAGTTTCATTGTACTTACCGTTCTTCCTATTAATGCAACGATCTTCCCTGTTCGCCAAATGGTTTCATAAGGGCGATGGCAAGTTACCTTGGAAAGTAGTCATCGCTTCTCTAGGTTCCTCTGTTCTAGAGTGGGCTTGTGCAGGGGCATTATTTTGGTTATTCACTTTTTATGATCTGAATCAATTACCGTTTGCCCCGGTATTCGGTGTGTATATTGTAGCAGCAATTGCAGGGATTATTAGTATGGCGCCAGGTGGTATTGGAGCATTTGATCTGATCGTGTTGCTTGGACTTCAGACATTAGGTGTTGATCCATCACGTGCACTAACGATTTTGTTATTGTTCCGCATTTTTTACTTTGTAGTTCCTTGGTTGATCGGTCTTGTGCTAGCTACGTTTGAGATGAGTCCGAACAGTAAACAAATGCGTGAAATGATTACAACTAGTCTGGACGCTTCACGTAACACATGGGTCAAATTCTGGGGCTGGCCTTCTCATTTCGGTCTACTTAGTGATCTAGGAGCATGGGCGCTTGGAAAGTTAGTATTCACCAGTGGTATCATATTACTACTTTCTGCGGCTACCCCAGGCCTAATTGCTCGCCTACGTTTTATGGAACATGTGTTATCTTTACCTATTATGCGTTTTTCAGAACAGTTATCTGTGACTATCGGTATTATGCTTATTGTCGTATCACGTGGTATTTCAATGCGCACTCGTCGCGCTTACATATGGACGGGAGCATTGTTGTTAGCAGGTGCTATCTTCACATTTGCCAAAGGGTTCGATTACGAGGAAGCTATTATTTTACTTATTGTTGCATTGGTGCTATGGATATCTCGGGCTCGATTTAACAGTGAAAGTGCTAGTATTTCTTTACGTAGTATCTGGATTTGGGCGTTCCTTGCTTTTATCTCATCGTTATCGTATTACGTTATTGGTACACATATTCATCCAGCTATTTTGCGACATCTACCAATGCGTGCTCAACAATGGTTTTTGAACCCGCATGAATATGCAGTGACGGCCCTTGTTGGATTAATCGGTGCTTTAATTTTAATGGCATCTATATTCACATTACGCCCGCATCGCTACACAGGAATACGTCCAGATGAGGCGGGTATAGAGAAATTAACTCAATTTATTGCCAAAGAAGACGGTAATCTTTTGACTCATCTTCTCTATCTAGGAGACAAAAAATTTTATTGGGCGCAAAATGATCAAATTTTAATTCCCTATTCTCGAATGCGTCACAAATTAATTGTACTTGGCGACCCAGTTGGTAATAAAAATCTTGTCTCTGCTGCGATTCAAGAATTTCAGAGGTATGCGGATCAGTATGCATTAACCGTTGTTTTTTATCAAGCAACACCTGAATATCTATCGATCTATCATGAGAATGGTTACAAATTCTTCAAACTAGGCGAAGAAGCTTTGGTTCCTCTAACTACATTCACATTAAGTGGGAAAAGTAAGCAGAACTTGCGAACTGCTAAAAATAAATCAGATCGTGAAGGTCAAATATTTGAAGTGCTTGCCCCACCCTATCATTCAGAATTACTGTCTGAATTACGTCAGATTTCGAATGAGTGGCTAGGCGATCGTAAAGAAAAAGCTTATTCTTTAGGCTGGTTCAACGAAGCGTATATTCAGCGCTCTCCCTTAACCTTGCTTCGTAATGCTGAGGGTCACATTTTGGCTTTTGCAACATTAGCTCCAGCTTATGACCAAAATAAAGTGATCTCAATTGATCTGATGCGCCATTTGAATGATACACCGAATGGAACGATGGATGTGTTATTTGTACGTATAATTGAATGGGCAAAAGAACAAGGTTATTCTTATTTCAATTTGGGTATGTCTCCTCTCTCCAGTGTGGGTGAAAATCAGAATGCGCATCGTGAAGAAAAATTAGCTCGGCTGGTGTTCCGATATGGTGGGCACTGGTATGGATTTGAGGGATTGCGCCGTTACAAGGAAAAATTCTCACCTGAATGGCAAGCAAGATATTTAGCTTATCCGGCAGGTATGACACTTCCAATGCTTACGCTGGATCTGGTCCGACTGGTATCTCGTCGTCCAGAACAAGTAGAGCTTCTTTAACCTTCAGAATAAATTCTTTGGATAGGCTACAGTTACGTGGACTGAAAAAATGAGGGCAATGGAAAGAAAGCAATTATTTTTCACGGTTAGATATTCGGAATTCCTTCACATCCTAAGGTGGTCATTTGACCACCTTTTAATGTTTTGACTCAACTATTCTACCTACACTCTTCTAGACATAAAAAACGTGGTTTATTGTATTAGATAACAGATAAACTAGAGGTATTGGTTGGATCAATAAAAAGATATTTAAGGATCAGAGCTTGAAAAAAAAGCTCTTTCAGCAAAAAGAATACTGTCAGTCCTACTGCTTATTAGGTTCTTCCCAATCAGTTCATGAAATATATCTTAATTTAATATGTTTAGAAGCTCTGTACAGCGACGACTTCACGGCAGCTTCGCTCTTGTTTAAAATTTTAGCTGTTTCTTTTATGGAGTATCCTTGGACTAGGCGCAATTCGAGTACAGTCCTTTGCTCGTCATTACTTACCATCAAAAGAATTCGCTCGACTTCCTCTTGAATTACAAAATCGAGGGTATCCTAGTGATAATCAAATAGTTCTCTATGTGAAGAGTATTCTCTCATCTTTTTTCGTTTTCTTAATACATCTATAGCAAGATTTTTGGCATTACTTTTCCTTCCTGTTTCGATTGCTTTTCAACAAATACTGCACCCTCAACAATACCTATTTACGTTTCATGAACATTTTTCAATAAAATTATTCGTATCTCAATGCATCTATCGGCTTCAATCTCGCTGCTTTATAAGCTGGGTATACCCCAAATAAGATGCCTATACCTGCAGAGCTAAGAAACGAATATATGATCGGCGAGACCGTGAATTCAATGGTCATACGAGTTGTTGCTTCAATTATTTTAGACGCTCCTATGCCAGCAGCAACCCCAAGTATACCTCCCATTAGACCGAAAATGACTGCTTCGAACAGGAATTGAATCATAATATCTCTAGGCTTGGCGCCAATCGCTTTGCGAATACCGATTTCTCTTGTACGCTCTATAACGGAGACCATCATAATATTCATAATTCCGATTCCCCCTACCACGAGCGATATTGCGGCTACACCTCCCAGCAATTTGCTCATGATATCATCTACACCCAAAGCTGCACCTGCTGCTTCGGACAGACTCATAGTTTGAAATTGATCCGGTTCTGAGGGTTTTAGCTGATGCGTCACACGCAAGCTCCCCAATATATCTGAACGAGCTTGATCCATCATAGCTGGTGACTTGGCGGAGACATCCAGGCTGGTGATATTTCTCTCACCCAGACGGTTCATCATGGTTGTAGCAGGGATGTAAATTTGATCATTTGTACTGCGGCTTAAATTCGTAACGGGCTGAGAATTCAATACTCCGATCACTTTGAAGGGGATCTGTTTAATTTGAAACGTTCGTCCCACCACGTTTTTGGTATCCCCACCAAAAAGACGTACAACCGCTTGGCTTTCCAGAATAGCAACATTCATACGTTTATCCAACTCATCGTTGGTAAATGTCCTGCCTTCAGCAAAGGAAAACTTTTTAACTTTATAAAATGAAGCGGATGTTCCTATAATAGTTGCATTATAGTTATATCGACCCCATACAACTTTTGAATTGCTCGAAATACTGGGCATTAATGCCGCAATCGAACTCTTTTGTTCCATTGCCTTGATATCAACCCACATAAAGGAGGGCAAGTTGTCCCCATTGACTTCTTCCTCGGTCATTGGCATGGCTGGAGCAACCATAACCACATTATTCCCTAGACTATTTATTTCCTCCTTAATGCTGGCTTTAGAACCGTTTCCGATTGCCATAATGGCAATAACCGCTGCCACCCCAATAATAATACCGAGTATCGTTAAAAATGAACGCATCTTGTTGGTGGTTAAGCTATTCATTGATACACGGATCGTTTCCATCACATTCATAGGCTTACCGTCCTTGATGAAATTCGTCTATTCGTAATTTGCTCATCCCGCTCAATATTGCCATCCCGAAAACTAATCAATCGTTTGGCATATTCAGCTATTTCCAGCTCATGAGTAACCAGAACTATAGTTTTTCCCAGCTCATTCAACCCTTGAAACAGTTCCATAATCTCAATACTCGTTTTCGTATCCAGTGCGCCCGTAGGTTCATCTGCCAGCAGAATAACAGGATTATTTACCAATGCACGTGCAATGGAGACACGCTGCTGCTGACCACCAGAAAGCTCGTTAGGCTTGTTATACATCCGTTCGGCAAGGCCAACGCTTCGTAGCGCCTCCACGGCTCGTTCCCGGCGTTCCTTGGCAGGTATACCTGCATACATCATAGGTAGCTCTACATTGGCTAATGCTGTAGTTCGGGGAAGTAAATAAAATTTTTGAAACACAAAACCTAGCTTCTGATTTCTAATCTCCGAAAGTTCGTTCTCACGAGCATCCAATATGGAATACCCATCCAGGTAGTATTTTCCGGTATCCGGATGATCCAGGCAACCAATGACATTCATCATGGTAGACTTGCCCGAACCAGAGGGTCCCATGATAGCAACAAACTCACCTTCGCTAATGGATAAATTCACGCTGCGCAGAGCCTGAATCTCCTGACCGCCTACTTCATACATCTTTTTCAGTTCTTTAATTTCGATCACCGTTTTATTGGATTGAGTTTCGCTCATTGTGCCTGCCCCCCTCCACTGCCATTCGGATCAGCACTGCTGTTCTGAGGAGGAATAACAATAGTTTCGCCTTCCTTGACACCAGACTTGATTTCGGCCTGATCCGCTGTATAGACGCCTAGTTTTACCGGTCTAAATCCATAATCAGCAGGATGTGCCGCGTTCTTCGCCACATATACTCCATCTACACCACCTTCAGATCTCAATGCAAACAATGGCACAGACAGCGCGTCTTTGTGTTCAGCTAACAGAAGGGATACATCCATGTTCATCCCCGGTTGCAGCCTTATTTTTTGGCTATCCAAAGACAATTCAACTTTGTATGTAGTCACATTGGATTCCACAACTGGCTCTGGAGAAACAAAAAGAACTTCTCCTTTGAATTGCTTGTCCGGAAATGAATTGGTATGCATTGTAGCCTGAAGTCCAGTCTTCAATTTGGCGATATCACTTTCGTTAACCTTGGCACTAACCTTCATGACCCCTGTGTTGGAGTTATTCATTATGATAAAAGGTGCAGTAGGACTGGTGCCCACATCGCCGTTGACCTTCAAAACAATCCCATCCCACGGCGCCGTAACCTGTAATTTATTCAGAACACTTTTCTTTTGCTCCAATTCTGTTTCGGCCTGCTGTAAAGAAGCCTGTGCAGATTGAATGTTGGAAGCTTCAGGCGGGGACTGTGCTGCCTTTAATTGAATTAAAGCGGTTTTATAACCCATTTCAGCATCTTCAATAGCCTGGTTTTGTCTGATCTGTGCCTTCTTGTATTGAAGCTCGGCATTACTCATATCCAATTTTGCCTTATCCAAGCTTTGCTTGGCCGTCGCCAGGTCACTTTCTGCGGCCGCATCATTCTGAACTAGATAAGTCTGGTCATCATAATCCTTCTGGGCTTTATCCAAGGTCACCTTGGCAACCTCTTTTTGTGCAGCGGCTTCCTCTAACTCCATCCCGTCCTTGGCTGTTTTAATCGCCATCTGTGTCTTTAGGACATTTGCCTTCTGGAGCTCAATATCAATTTGCTTTGGTCCACGCTTGGCTTCCTCTAGCTTGGCCCTTGCAATCGCAACATTGGACTGGGCATCTTTAATTTGTAATTTGGCATCTGAATCATCTAAACGAGCTAAAACCTGGCCCGCCTTAACACTATCTCCTGCTTTGACATTGACCGCAATGAGCTTGGCACCCTCGACATTTGTAAAATTAATATTCACTTCCTTGGAAGCCTGAACGGTCCCAGTCACGGCAAGCGATTCGGTTATATTGTTTTTTTTCACCTGAACAATCTGATTCGCAGGACCCTCCACGGGCTTTTCCTGCCCCCTATTCATATAAACAGTACCACCGATTCCCACTATAATGATCAAGGCCAGAATACCTATGATCACTTTTAATCTTCTTTTTTTTCTTAATATTTGCAATGCATCTTTTTTTACTGTTTCCGGCAATGTCATATCCCCTTAAATATATTTTTTTAAATCCTATACACTCCACGGTTTGTTTAAAGCATGTTGTAACTGTGTCATTTGAACAATCAATTCATCCATATTCCGTTCTATTTGCTTCACTTTTAACTGATTAGTAGCGACCTCCGTACCTGTGGCAAATCCCCGTTCCTTTTTTTTACGAGAAATGTTTAATACTTTATTAGCGTTCTGCAGATTACTTTGCAGTTGTTCGTATTGCTCATCATTTTGCTGTAAATTAAAGTACATACTCTTCAATGTTTCTGCCAATTGGTCTTTGGTATTTTCCAGTCCACCTTGTGCTGAATCTACATCGATCTGTTTAATTTCATAATCATCATTCCCTGAGTTCCACGTGTAATATTTAACTTCCATCTTTGCCAGCTTGACAGCCTCCTCCTGTCTCCATACCGAAGGACTCGCCGAAATGGCACGTGTCACAAGCGTATCCAAATTCGTGCTATCCATTTTTCGGTAAACAGGTCGATCCACCAGTTCATAGACCGTACCTTGCGGTTGCCCCATTTGGGTATTTAGTGAATCCATCGCTTTTTGCAACGCAGCTTTTGCAATCTCTATATTTTTTTGTGCTTCTATACGAGTCTGAATAATGCTGCTTTGATCACTTGGAGAAATTTTCCCACGGTTGGCTTTTGCCTCAGCAGCTTTTTCCTCCAATAATGCAAGCGAAAGTGCATCCTCACTGCTCTTCACCTTGTTATCAGCCAGAAGTACCTCATAATAGTTCTTCATTGTAGTGTAGTCTGTCTGATCTTGGGCAAGCTCGATTTGCTTCTTGGATTCCAGATAAGAAACCGTCGATGAGGCATACCCCTTCCATGCTGAACTACTGGACGCATCCTCTTCTCCATTACCTGTACCTGCGGGAATGAAGTCCAGATTCTTACCTGCATTTTTCAAGTTAATCCGATTGCGATCTATCGTTTGCTGGGCCTCCTTCAAGCTAAAGCTATTGGATCGCGCCCATTGCTGGGCTTGACTCAATGTTAGTTTCACACTTGCATTGGAAGCCAATTGCTGCCCCTCTGCTTGAACAAAGGACCCTGAAAAAGAACTGGTTGATAAGGCCAACAGCAATAAAATGAACATACGTTTTTTCATAGAACCCCCTCTTTCTATTTTTAAATAATTGTACAAACACATTCTTATATGAATTATCTATTGTTCTCTTTTGAGCAACTACAAATGAATCATAGACACGTGCAGATTGCTTTCTGCTTTGGCTAAAAGTATTTCGGGATGAAACGATCTAGCAATGTAATCATATGTCAGGGTTTTCTCATAAAATGAGATATGAATGAGCGTCTCTCTTTACTCAGCAGAAACATGACGCTCGCCTCCTTTCAGAGTCAGGCGATTTCTATGATTAGGTTTATCTATAGCAATGAACCCATCATAATGATAAACTCTGAAGAACTTTAGAGGATTTTTCTAAAGAATTCCTTAACATTAGTTGGTAAGGGGTATTCCCTCTCACATCTTATTTATAGGGAATCTTATCAACAATTTACGTAATAAAAAGCCTCGCCAACTTTTTTGTTGGCAAGGCTTTTTGGGTTCTTCAATCAGATCAGCTTTCTGATTTTCATCCACTTCTTGCAGACTTCGAGTCTGAATAGTGTACATATCTTCAGATTTTCTTTAGATATATCCTCGTAAAATCCTTAGATTTTTTCGTTACTATTTTTATATTGATATAAATAACAAAACGAGGAGATATGGCAATATGTTTTGGATTATTCCTTCCAGTTGTTCGGTATATCATCCCTTTATTTGTTGGGTACCCAAAAGGGAGAAATTAAATAATGGGGGAAAAACAGTTGAATATCAGTGAATGTCTACTTTTTTTGCAAGGATTTCTCACAAATCCACAACGAGTAGGAAGTGTTATACCTAGCTCCCGATTTCTAGCAGCTAAAATCGTTGAGTCTGTACCATGGAATGAGGTAAAGGCAGTCGCAGAACTCGGGTCAGGTACAGGTGCTATTACACGTTTCATGAAGCCACATTTAACCGGATCAACAAGAGTGCTATTGTTCGAAAGGGATAAGAAAATGAGAGCTACTCTGAAGACAAAATACTCAGATTTCGCGTGTCATTCAAACGCTTGCCAATTAATCAAAAAATTGAATCAAGATGACATCGGCCAGCTTGATTGTATTATTAGCGGATTGCCATTTTTTAATTTTACGAGTGAAATGCGAGAAACCTTACTCAATCAGATTATTAAGGCACTAAAACCAGAAGGGATTTTTGTCGCTTATCAGTACTCACTTCAAATGAAAAAAAAATTTGCCGAAGATTTAATCATCGAAAAAATCGAGTTCGTACCTTTCAATTTCCCTCCAGCTTTTGTATATACCTGTCGCAAAAGGGGAGGCAATAATCGGTATTAATAAACTTTTCGTAGCAATCATTGGATTTGTCTTAATTATAGAATTTTAGTAGCCGTAATCATAAAAAGTAGGAAAGGGGCATCATGTAATGGATACAATACTTGTTGTAGGTGACGATACAGAGATTCGAGATGTCATTCACGTTTATTTGCGCAATGAAGGATACTTTGTCATAGAAGCTGCAAATGGTCTGGAAGCGTTAGATTTAATAAGATCAATCTCTTTCGAACTGGTCATCTTAGATATTAAGATGCCACAAATGGATGGCATTAATGCTTGCATTAAAATAAGGGAAATATCGAGCACCCCCATTATCATGCTATCGGGGGAGGAAGAAGATATTGGTAAAATTTCGGGTCTTACTCCCGGTGCGGACGATTACATGATAAAACCCTTTAATCCGTTAGAATTACTCGCTCGAGTAAAAGCTCATTTGCAGCGACAATCATTAATAGGAAAAGAAGAATTTAATTCTGTTATATTCATCAAAGATCTTGTGATCGATAAGAGTAAACATTCCGTTACATTGAAAGAAAATAACATTTCGCTGACCCCTCTTGAGTTTTCAATTCTAGAGTTGCTTGCAAGCCACCCTGGGCAAGTATTTAGCTTTGATAAGATTTACGAAAGCGTGTGGAAAGATCCTATTGGGTATTCCGATAATACCGTGATGGTCCATATTCGTAATTTACGAGAGAAATTAGAGGAGTTTCCCAGAGATCCTCAGTATATTAAAACGATTTGGGGAGTTGGTTATAAAATTGACTGAACATGTGCAAAAACCAAAACGAAAAAAAAGGATGATTCAGGTCAATATTTTAATCAGAATGATGCTAAGTCTCATTATCGCCACAACCATAAATAACATGCTTATTTTACTTTTACTGGATATTGGCCATGGCATGGAATCCGAGTGGCTCCTCAATTTCATTCCGTATATTTTCCCCCCCCTGTTTATGGTTAACTTTATTATTACTTTCCTAGCTTTAACTCGACGAATCGTAAGAGACTTAATTTCGTTGGAGCAGGGGCTTCAAATTATATCCGAGGGTAATTTAAGCTATCGAGTGCCTGTCATGCGAAATGATGAGCTTGGGAGGGTTGCGTTTAATATCAACTTGATGGCGGAACGTCTACAACAGCAGATCGAAAAGGAACGTGAACTAGAAATCTCCAAGTTGGAAATGATAACAGGCATATCACACGACTTGCGTACGCCACTTACAAGCATTATTGGCTATATAGAACTCTTAAGAACAAATTCATTTCAAAATAAAGATGAATATACGCGATTTGTTCAAAACACTTATAACAAAGCTATTCATTTAAAAAAATTGCTCGATGATTTGTTTGAATATACCCGACTTACTTCGGTCGATACCCGCCTGGACCTAAATAAGATCGATGTATTCCAGCTTCTAGATCAATTAATTTTTGAATTTGAACCGATCGCTCAAGAGAACGGTATCCATATTATTAAAGACTTAGGTAACTCTCCTATTATAACCGTTATTGACAGTAAAAAAATTGCCAGAGCAATCGATAATCTACTCATGAATGCCCTTAAGTACTCTGTAAAGCCAGGAACCGTTCGTATTTTAATGAAGTTGGATAATAAGCAAATTAGTATTGAGATCGAAAATAAAGGGAATCCCCTCACACAAGAGCAAGAAAATAAACTCTTCAATCGTTTTTATAAAGTAGACCATTCAAGAAGTAGTGAAGGCATTCAAACGGGAGCAGGTCTGGGCCTTTCTATTGCTAGAAACATTATTGAGTTGCATGGAGGAACCTTAACGCTCATTCATATAAATAACATATTTAAATTTACTCTTACTTTGCCTTTCGAAGGAGTTCTGACCCGTTCCATTGGATCAGAAGAAGGCCACTCCGGCAACCTTGATGTATAAGTTGAAAAACTTAAGCCCCGAACAATACTTTGTCCCGGGCTTAAGTTTTGATTTTTAGTATCCAAATTAAACTTACTCTGTTTTTTAAGTATAATCTTCGAGAGTGCTGACAGATAATGTGTTTATGTAAAATAAAAAAGCCGCGCTTATCACGGCCGTACCATAATTAATGCTCATATATTTAGCCTGTTCATTATGCAGCTCTTTTCTCATCTACTCTCTGAAAACAATATCCCGTATATAATGCTTCAATGATAAATTCATTTAATGCCTCCAACATGTATGCAGGTGCATCCCTGTCTGCTCCAAACGTTTGCCCGCTATCATGAAGAACGATAACAGCTCCACCCCTTAGCTTGGACAGCAGCCTTTGCTTAATTTTTTGCTTGCCGCCAGAGCTCTTCCAGTCACCTACAATAACAGACCAAAGAATCATGCGAAATTGCTTCATCAGAAAAAAATCAAATAGGTTAATGACTCCCCACGGGGGCCGATAATAGAAGGCTTTCTCTCCAATAATACGATTAATGACATTGGCCGTTTTGTTTACCTGCTCGCGAACCCTCTTAGGACTCATTAAAGCATTTGACCAATGTACATAATTATGGATTCCGACAAGATGTCCTTCATTGTGCATCCGTTGGATTAAATCGGGATATTTCTCTGCTTTGCGACCAAGGACAAAAAAGGTACCCTTTATATTATATTTCTTTAATAAATCAAGCAAAAGAGGCGTAAATTCTGGGTCCGGACCGTCATCAAAAGTTAACGCAATGGGCTGCTCGCCCGTTCCCCTTTTATAAACTCCGATTCCAAATAGTCGGATTATAAGGGTCGGGATAATCGTGTATACGAGTAATGCACTAATGAGAATTATGAATGTCTGCTTCATGATCCTGCTCCTTTTTAACAGTAATAAATCCATGCTTGCCTTTTTTCTAGGAGCATATCTTTATTTCACTGGATCTATTATTCATTGCAATAGTTCCAAAAATAACTTCTAATGAAGCAAACGCGGACTCTTTAGGATGGAACTGTTTAGTATTTTCTATCATATGTTGAAGAAGTTTTGCATCATCTAGTAATTCCGATAGGCGCTCGGTTAGATCCCCAGATGTCTCTGCATGAATGGCTACCCCAGAACGAACTAAAAATTTGGCATTATCCTGTTCTTGACCAGGGATTGGTTTACAAAGTAGCATCGGCAGTTCCATAGCAATCGCCTCAAAAGTCGTGACTCCTCCTGGTTTGGTAATCATAATATCAGATATAGCCATTAACTCATGAACATAGTTAATATAACCTGTTAAATAGATGCGATGTTTGGAAATTTTCAGACTCTCATTCAATTTCATTCGAAGTTTTTCATTATGCCCACAAACAATGATGAATTGTACAGGCTGTGACAATAGATCAAATTTCTGAATAGTAGAGCTTCCATCGCCAATCATGCCGCAACCTCCTCCCATCACAAGCACAGTAGGCATATGAGGATCTAAACCATACTTCTTAGCTGTTTTCTCTCTTTCTATGGACTGAGAAAATTGCGGGCGAATGGGAATTCCCGTATCTGCAATCCGAGTCTCTTCAACACCTAATTGAATTAAAGAATCACGTACACTTCTGGAACCCACAATATATTGATCTGTATATGGATAAATCCATGAACTATGATCCGTGTGATCGGTAATGATAGTAACAGTATGAATATCGATTGAACCATATGA
Source organism: Paenibacillus sp. FSL P2-0322 (assembly GCF_037975315.1). Taxonomy (NCBI): domain Bacteria; kingdom Bacillati; phylum Bacillota; class Bacilli; order Caryophanales; family Paenibacillaceae; genus Paenibacillus; species Paenibacillus sp. FSL P2-0322. The sequence continues at coordinate 5,240,867 of NZ_CP150243.1, forward strand.
TTTCAACTTCGACATCACGCCTGCCGCCAAAGGGAAGGTGCATACTACAATAGCAGGCTGTATTTCATTAATCAATTTCATCATTCGTCCGATTCCTGTAGAAAAAACGGTCTTTATGATATAGGATAGGGTGTTTTGTCTCCGCGTTTTCTGATATAGATATCCATAAACTTGAGGGAATGTTTTTACGGCTTGGAGATAAACATTTCGACTCAAATGATTCATATAAGGATGGACCCATTCCATAAAATCAATAATGACAGGTTCCATATGAGGAAATCGAATTTGCATCGCATCTTGTATCGCTTGGGCTACTTGAATGTGACCATCTCCATAATTTCCGGTAAGAATCAACATTTTTTCTTTCGTTCCTTTTTTCATGGATCACAGCTCTCCTTTCAAAAAATCAAATCTCAGAAACGTTTAAGAATCACTTTCCTTTTATGTTAAGAGAAATCGGCATAAACTGAAGGCACAGAAAGGATGCTTTCATATGCCAAAGAAACGATTTTTATTATTGATGATGAAATGAAATTCGGGAGTTGGTGGGGGTATATCTGACCTATGACGATTAATATTTTTAAATCAGCATTTCGCCTTATGTGAAAATCGTTTGAGCTGCTAGAATATATAGCAACAGTGAAATCATAACTTTGTTGTATTTCCTTTAAATCTATCAAAAGAGAACTTGCGAACCTTCGGGCAAATCGAAAATGTATTTAAACATGTGTCGGGTCAGTTTAAAAAAAGGGGAAAATAAAGGCTGGTCTAGCTTTAGAAAAAAATATCCCGCTTGTAATCGATTTACAAACAAATTGATACAAGTTATTACAATGGCGAAACTGAGATATGCAATAACAAGACTGAAAACTAACGCCAAAAAAATCTCAAAGCAAACATTTCTTTTGCCGTTTATCAGTTTCAATTTTCTACCCAACTCCCCAAACGGTTTTTTATATATCGCGGCTCTCTTGGGAGATCATCTATTTTCTCGTGTAAATTCAGAATTTGAACTACTACCGTATTATCTAAATCTCCTAAAGGTTGATTCCACACATCACGCTTTGCTCCTTTTCCGACTTTTAAGAATCATGAATATGACAATTCCTATGATTAAGGCAAGTCCCACATATATACCGTAGTGATAAATCATTGTCCCGATTGTTTCCACATGACCACCTGCAAATTGGCCAACTACAAAAAAGACAGACGTCCAAACAAGCCCGGCTGTATAGGAATAAAGAATATAACGGCGAAATGACATTTTATTAATTCCGACTAAATAGGGAACAATATGCCTCACCACCGGAAAAAAGTAGCTAAAACTCAATGCAATATTTCCATATTTATTTAGAAGGTGTTCTGATGTTTGTATATGCTTCCCCAAATTTTTTTTATGGCGAAGTTTATCCAGCACCGGCGAACCGAAAAACCTGCCTAGAATATAACCAAGAGATAGCCCGGAGATAACTCCTAAATAAGTGATAATAAATGCTGGGAAATAATGGAGTAATCCTACTTTGCTAACGGCTCCGCCGGTCATAACGACAACCTCGTCCGGTATTGGCATTCCAACAATTCCGAGCCATAATGCAAAGAATAAAGCAGCATAACCAAACTGCGCAATCCAATGAATTAGTGTATCATAACTCACTTAAATCCCCTCCTTCTTACGGCATGTATAAACAAAAGCAGGAGGAAAATTGAGGGGCACAAAATCGATTTTATCAATAGCAGATCGATTTACTCGCAGTTCGATAAAGCGTGTGATAGCTCCTGTGCCAGAACCGAATTCTGCAATTGTGCTCACATCATCCCATGACACAGATTGAACCATTTTACTCGCCAGAAACCATGAACTGGGCAAAACACTTCCAACTCGCTTTGGATTTTTAATAAATCGTTGCAAGAACATTGCATACTGATTTGAAGTCAAATGACTCTCCCCCTTTCTTCTATTTTTTTCATTTGTTCACCAGCTTATGCAGTAAAGTTGGATAATTTCGACTTGAACCACTTGGTTGTGATAAAGGTGCCAACGGCTATCATTAGAGCAACCACGGCCAATTTAGAATCGATCAAATCTAGCAAAGCCAATATATAATGTCCAAGGAACTTGCCAAAGGTAAAGAACGTAGCGGTCCAAACAAACGCGCTGGAATACGAAATCAAAGCAAACTTCTTGTATGAGGTACCGTTTAGACCAACGAATACAGGCAAAATATACCGAATGACTGGTATGAAATGTCCAAGACACATTGCGATATCTCCGTGCTGTTCAAAAAATTTCTCTGCTTTCTGAAAGTGACGGTTGTTTTGAAACTTTAGTTTAAATTTTTCTCCAAAGATTCTGCCCGCAAAATAAGCAATTGTAATTGCTGTAAATAAGCCAGCGAGAATAACAATATATACAATCCACGGGTTTAAAGCTCCGTTGTTACTCAAAATTCCACCTGTTAGTATGGTTATTTCATTTGGAACCGGGACGCCGAATGGGCCTAGGCAGAAGGCTAAGAAAAAAAAGAGATATCCATAATGATCGACTAGCTGTAAGACGATATCACTAATCATGTTCTAACCTCCTCGTTAATGTCGATGAAAGTATATTATTATAAAAATCTTAGGAGCTTATAGGGATATTTCTAAAGAAATTCTGAAGTAATACAAAAACGCCTTTAATTCTCCCCTCCAAGCCATGGCTTGACATCTTAAACTGTTTTACGCCCAATGTAGGAAAGGTCTGATCAGCTTTTAACCAAGCTAATCAGACCTCAACTTTATCCTAACACTTTGGTAATTCTACTTCTTTAGCACTAATGGAAATTGAAAAAGAGAGAGTTCACTCTCCTATTCCCGCTCGTACTAGTGAAACCATAGCTTCACATACAAGTAGAAGAAAATACACGATCTCATAAACATCCCCCTCCCCAACATTATGAAGGGATACAAATTAGAGTCGCACTAGGTCTTTCTATAGCCATAAATATCATTGAGTTGCGTGGCGGAACAGTTTGCCCTTATAAAAAAGCCTTACCGACTTGGTTGGTAAGGCTTTTTGGGTTGGATGATATAGATTTTAAACCTTCCATAGATGAATCTTTAGATTTTCTTTAGAAATATACTCATTAATTCCTTAGTTTTTTTCATTATGATTTCTGTATCGAAACAATAAAGAGGTGCAGAAATAGAGAGATTGGGCCATGTGCATCGGTATGTTCTTCCCAATCGTACGATATTTTCTCCCTATGTCTTCACTTCAATTTTCTCATTTTTAATCGTTCCGGTATCCATTCGTTTCGATAAAAGAAATAAATTTGTTAATTTTTGTGCCATATTCAGCATTGTTCCTGACAATAAAAACAGTAATGGAGGAAAATCAGTTGAAACTTAATGAATACCTTTTATTTTTGCAAAGCTTTATTCGCAGCCCCAAAAATGTAGGCAGTGTTATACCAAGCTCCCGGTTTCTAGCGACCAAAATGGTTAAACAAGCCCCCTGGAACGAGATTAAGGCAGTCGCAGAACTCGGATCGGGCACAGGTGCCATCACCCGTTTTATCAACGCCCAGGTGAGTGAACCCACGAAAGTGTTATTGTTTGAGATGAATGAGACTATGAGGAATAATTTACAGACAGAATACCCAGACTTCTCCTGTCATCCGAACGCTGCTCAGTTAGTAGAAGCAATGAAGAAAGAGAACATTCATCAGCTGGATTGTATTTTTAGCGGACTACCTTTTTTTAATTTTGAGCGTGAATTGAGAGATACCTTGGTTGAACAGATCTATAAAGCACTCAAACCTGGAGGCTTGTTTATCGCCTTTCAATATTCGCTTCAAATGAAAAAGCAGCTTTCCGAAAAATTTATCATTGAAAAAATTGATTTAGTACCTTTCAATATCCCTCCCGCTTTCGTTTACGTCTGTCGCAAAAAGGAAACAATTTAAATGATGATGGCACTTTCATTCACTCCATTAAATGTTTTGCTTATGCGTATGTAGAAAAAGTGAAGACTTTACCTTATTATCAGGATATCTATACTAGTTGCGTAATTTCAGGTACCTTAAATACCTTTATTCTACCCAGTCAAAAAAGAAGGAGCAGTCAGTAATGAATACCATTCTTGTTGTGGATGATGATTCCGAGATTCGGGATGTCATTCATGTATATCTACGTAATGAAGGATACCATGTGATTGAAGCAGCCGATGGTGAAGAAGCCCTGGATGCCATAAAGACAACACCGATTCAACTGGTTATCTTGGATGTCATGATGCCACGAATTGATGGAATCAGAGCATGCCTTAAAATAAGGGAAATATCGAATACTCCGATTATCATGCTGTCAGCCAAGGAAGAAGATATTGATAAAATTAACGGACTGACTACCGGGGCCGATGACTACATGATCAAACCGTTCAATCCATTAGAATTGCTTGCTCGTGTAAAAGCACAGCTACGTCGTCAAACATTAATAGGAAAAGAAGAATTTAATTCCCTTATTCTTATTAAAGACCTGATCATCGATAAGAGTAAACATTCCGTAAAGTTAAAGGGCAACGAAATTTCGTTGACTCCTCTGGAGTTTGCTATTCTGGTCTTGCTTGCCAGCCATCCTGGGCAAGTTTTTAGTTCGGAGCACATTTACGAAAATGTATGGAAGGCGCCATATGGATTTTCTGATAATACCGTAATGGTTCATATTCGTAATTTACGAGAAAAATTAGAGCAGTTCCCAAGAGATCCTCAGTATATTAAAACGGTGTGGGGAGTTGGCTATAAAATTGAATGAACATGTACAAAAGTCAAAACGAAAAAAACGGATTCAAGTCAACATTTTAATCAGAATGGTGCTAAGTTTTATTATCGCCATTGCTATAAATGATATTCTCATTTTACTTTTCTTGAAAATTAGCAGTACTATGGAATGGCATTGGTTTCGCAATTTTTTTCCTTATCTTCTTACCCCCTTGTTTATGGTAACGTTTATTTTCACTTTTTTAGTTTTGACACGGCGAATCGTTAGAGACTTAATTACATTGGAGCAAGGGCTTCAGATTATTTCCGAAGGTAATTTAAAATATCGGGTGCCTGTTGTTCGGCAAGATGAACTTGGACGGGTTGCGCTCAACATCAATCGAATGACAGAACGTTTAGAGCAACAGATTGTAAAAGAACGTGAAATAGAGAAATCCAAGATGGATTTGATCACAGGTATTTCACATGACTTGCGCACGCCTCTGACAAGCATTATCGGCTATATCGAGCTTTTAAGAACAGACTCATATCAGGATAAAGATGAATATACGCGCTTTGTTCAAAACACCTATAACAAAGCAATTCATTTGAAGAAGTTGCTCGATGACTTGTTCGAATATACTCGGCTCACTTCAGTCGATACCCACTTAAATCTGAGAAGGATCAATTTATTTCAACTCTTGGATCAATTGCTGTTCGAGTTCGAACCCATTGCTCAAGAAAACGGTGTGTATATCGTAAAAGATATCGGTGATTCCCCAATCGTTGCCTCCATTGATAGCGATAAAATTGCCAGAGCAATCGATAATCTTCTCATGAACGCCTTAAAATATTCCTTGAAGCCTGGAGGCATTAGCATTCGACTGAAAACAAGTCCTAAGCAAATTACGATTGAGGTCGAAAATAAAGGAGCTCCCCTCACGCAAGATCAAGAGGAGAAGCTATTTGATCGTTTTTATAAGGTTGACCATTCAAGAAGTAGCGAAGGTATCCAAACTGGAGCAGGACTGGGTCTTTCCATCGCTAGGAATATTGTTGAGTTACATCAAGGCACCCTAACGCTCAATCATAGTCATAACGTATTTACATTCCAATTGAATTTACCTTTTGTAAACAACTCAAGTAGCTAACCGCAGTCCTTAAAGAATATTTATACAGTGGCGGATTATTATAATTTTACATCTTAATAAATCCATTTACAGCGACTCAGGATATTCCTATTTCATAACCATTTCCTCAATATACTGAATGTCGCATATAACGTGCTTAAATGATCAATTTTCTTTTTCAAAGAATTATCTCTAATAATCTGTCCATCTTTAGTCCATTGTCCATATATTTGAACTAACCGCCCTGTAGTTCGTGAGAGTTCAAGAAGAAGTGCTGTCTTCAGATGCTCTTTTTGAACTAAAGTTAGGTTATTATCCATTTTTATTTTATTAAATTCTTCTATCAAATCTCTTACTAGTTCATTATTCACTTCTTTCAATGAAGCCATTGTCTTCTCCAAGAGCTTCACGTTTCCTTATTATCTCTTGATACCCTGGAACTAAACATACTTCGGTTTGGACATCTTTGTACTCTAATTCAGCAGATTTATAGATTGATTTTCCGCAAATAGTTAAAAAGTAGCTCAATTTATCTAAGTTTGGTTTCGCTAAATTCTTTTTCCCATTAAGTTGACCCTTGTGAACATAGTCCTTAAGTGAATCAATTATATCCACCATTAAACCGATAAACTCTTCCTTCTGATCTTCCTTAAAATTTTTTTACTCTCTCAATTAAATTGTCATAATAAACTGACAATTGGTTCTCGTTCGAGATATTTGAGACAAGTGTATTTATAAGTAACGAAAGATGTGATACGCAACAATTAGCAATAATAAGAATTTATAACAGTTTGAACTCTTCTGTCATCTAGTGAATTCAAACTATCTATTATTGGTTTAATATTAGTAGGTAATGGAACAAAGTAATCACCCCCTTCATCATATTCTTCGTAATCGAGTTCAGTTCCGTTAACGTCTTCTTTTCTAATTGTTGATTCTTCCTCTTCAATGTTATAAACCAGTTTACCAATTGCAGGTACAGGTATTATATCCTCTTCGTCTGTAATCGTTCTAAGTTTATAAATTCCATTATCGTGCTTTATTACTTTTATTTGTTGTTCTAAGGCTTCCAAGGTATCTAGTGTCACGAGAGCCGCACAGTCTTCGTGCCATCATACGATATTAAAAAACCTAATGAGGTGAGCCTATTGTTCGTTCAATTAACCGTGAGTGAGATAATGATCTGAAAACAAAAAAACTGCACAAAAAATATCTCGATGGATAAGCCTTGAAAAAACAGCATCATTTTATGATAAATCTAAATGGGATTTATGCAGGAAATGCAGGATATAAAGAGAGTCTTAAAAATCTCAATTCAGCTTATTCGACCCCTTTTACAAAAAAAACTACCAAGCAGATTTGGATGGTAGTCTGTTGTGTTTTGTCGATTTTCCAATAAATTGAAATAGTTACTCAGCGGCACTTGACGTCAGATTCCTGTGGTGGATTTTTCCCTTTCATTTGGAAAAAAACACCCGGCAGGATGCGTACCGAGAGAAATACGGCATACACCCAAGCCGGGTAAGGGATTAGAAAATAATATCAATGGCCTCTAGCACATCTTGCTCCTGTTCGGATTGCCCGTTCAGGGAAATATCCTTCAACAGCACCGAAGGCTGTTCGCAAATTTGGGTGATGATCACGAGCAGGTCCTGAGCGAAATTGTCGATCAGATTGAGCGTAAACAACTTGGTGGCATATTCAAACTGCCCGTTCATTCCCTCATCCAGCAACGAAATGACCAAGGTAAGATCAAATTGGGAAACCGTATGAGTTTCCGGATAAGATTCGATCTTGATATCCCCGAAGCTTTGAACGTTATCTTCCTTGGTTTCTAGAGCAAACATGACATCGAATACAGGATTGCGGCTTTGATCTCGCGGCGCCTGCAGCTTTTTCACAAGCTCCTCGAACGGATAATCCTGGTGGTCGTAGGCCCCCAGCATCGTTTCTTTGACTTCGTTCAAGTAAGCGAGGAACGTCTTCTCCCCGGACGGATAATGGCGAATCGCCAAAGTGTTGACAAACATTCCGATGAGCGGCTCCAGGTCGGCATGTGTGCGGCCCGAAACCGGCGTGCCTACAATGAAGTCTTCTTGTCCCGAGTACTTGCTGAGCAGGATTGAATAGGCCGCCAATAACACCATATAAAGGGTGGCACCGTTCTCATCGGCGATGCGCTGCAAGCTGTCGGTCATCTGCTTGTCGATGCTGAAAGGCAGCACATCTCCCTCAAAGCTGCGAGCGGCAGGTCTGACAAAGTCCGTAGGCAGTTCAAGCGTCGGCAGTTCGCCTTCCAGCACGTCCAGCCAGTAGGCTTCCTGACGTTTCAGCCGCTCTTTTACAGGTTCGGACTGCTGCCAAGCGGCGAATTCCTTGTATTGAATCCGAAGCGGTTCCAGAGTCTCGCCGTTATACAGGCGCAGCAGCTCTTCGACGAAGATGCCCATCGACATGCCATCCGTGACGATATGATGAATGTCCAGCATGAGCAGATGTCGTTCCGCTTCCCATTCGACTAAGCCCACACGCAGCAGCGGCGGCCGCTCCAAATCAAAGACGCGTACAAAGCCGTCTACGATGCTCTTCGTTTCACTTTCCGTCGCTTTCGTATACTCGACGGCAAACTTCAAGTCCGGATAAATCCGTTGTACCGGTTCGCCGTCGACCATTTCGAAGCCGGTTCGCAAAATTTCGTGACGAGCTATCAATCCTTTGAGCGCCGCCTCGAATTGATTCCGTTCCAAGCGCCCGACGAGAACCGTCATGCCGGACATGTTGTAGCTAAGCTCGGCGCCTTCCATCTGCTGCTGGATGTACAGCCGTTTTTGCACGGAGGAAAGCGGATAGTAATCCCTCTTATCCAGAACCGGAATGGAGAGGTATTCCTGCCGCTCCAATTGGCTGATCGCTTCGGCCATCGCTTCGATGGTCGAGTGCCGGAACACATCGCGCAGCGGCAGGTCCACCCTCAGCTCCTTGTGCAACTTGCTGACCAGCGTCGTCGCCCGCAGGGAGTGCCCGCCGAGGTCGAAGAAGTTGTCCGTCACGCCAATCGTGACCGGCCCGAGCACGTCCTGCCAGATGGCGACCAGTTTCGCCTCCAGTTCGGTGCGCGGCGCCACGTATTCGCGGCCTGCGCTTGCTCCCCCTTCCGGCGCCGGCAGCGCCTTCCGGTCGATTTTCCCGTTCGGCGTCAGAGGCAGGCGCTCCAGCTCCACGAAGTACGACGGGATCATGTAACCCGGCAGCTCGCTGGAGATCGCCCGTTTCAGGTCCGCCGCCGTCAAGCCTTCTTCCGCTGTATAATAAGCGCACAAAGCTTTCTGACCTTCTTGATCTTCCCTGACGACGACGACCGCTTCCTTCACGCCACCTACACTCAGCAGCTTCGCTTCGACTTCGCCCGTCTCAATCCGGTACCCCCGGATTTTCGCCTGGTTGTCGATCCGGCCGATGAAGTCCACGTTGCCGTCTTCCATCCACCGCGCCAAGTCTCCTGTGCGGTACAGCCGCTCGCCCGCGGCGAACGGGCTGTCTACGAACTTCTCTTCTGTCAGCTCCGGACGGTTCAAGTACCCGCGCGCTACTCCGACTGCGCCGATGACCAGCTCGCCCAGCACCCCGACCGGCACCGGATTCAGATGCGCATCCACGATGTAGAATTTCGCATTCAGCCACGCTTTGCCGATTGGCACATGGCCTGTCTGCGGCAGCTTCGCCAGCTCCTCGTCGTAGAAGCTTGAGTCGATCGCCGCTTCCGTCACGCCGTATGCGTTGATGATCCGGAACAACGAGCCGAAGCGTTCCTGCAAGGTCCGGTAATCCGCCACGCTGCAGCTGTCTGAGCTCGTGATCAACAGCTCCATCCAGCTCATATCCAGCCGCTGCTCGTGCACGTACTCCAGGAACGGCACGATCAGCGCCGGTGTCGATTCGAAGATGGTGATCCGCTCCCGCTCCATCCAGTGGTGCAGACGAGACGGATCGATCCGGTCGTCCTTCGGCACAATCACCATCGTGCCTCCGTTGTACAGCGTCCGCGCGATATCTCCCACGAACACGTCGAACGAGAAGCTTGCGAGCTGCAGCAGCCGCACCGGGAACTGATCCAACCGGTATTCCCGCCGGTAGCCCGCCGCCGTGTTCACCAGGCTGCGGTGCTCGATCATCACGCCCTTCGGCTTGCCCGTCGTTCCCGACGTATAGATCACGTACGCCAGATCCTCCGGACGGGCTTCATGGAAGCTGTCGGCATTCGTCCGCTCCTCGCTGTACGACGCTTCGTCGTCCAGGTACAGCACCGCCGCCAGCGCCAGCTCCTCTTCGCCGAGCCAGGCTTCGGCACGCTCTCGCAGCGGCGTTTGCGTCAGCAGTACCTTCGCTCCGCTGTCTTCAAGCATGAACCGCACGCGGTCCGCCGGATAATCCGGGTCGAGCGGCACATACGCCCCGCCCGCTTTCCAGACGGCCAGCACGGCCACCAGCAAGTCCACCGAACGCTCGGCGAGAATGCCGACGATCGTCTCCCGGCCGATGCCGCTTGCGCGCAGCGTAGCCGCCAAGCGATTCGCCCGCTCGTTCAGCTCCGCATAGGTCAGCCGGTCATTCTCGTACACGACGGCCGCCTCTTCCGGCGTGCACTCCGCCTGTTCCTCAAACAGCCGGTGGAACGCGGCCGTAGGAGCCGCCTCCGGCTGCGCCGGGTTAAACGCGCCGAGAATTTGCTCTTTTTCCGCCGGTGTCAAAATGCCCAGCTCGGCAATAGTCGCCGATGGGTTGCGAAGAATGGATTCAAGCAGCTGCAAGTAGTGAGCGGCCAATTTCTCCACCGTTTCGGTTTTATAAAGAGCAGTGGCGTATTCAAACAGATATTCCAAGCCTTCCTCGATCTCCGTGACGTCCAAGCTGAGATCGAATTTAGAAACAATTTCTTCGCTGGCATACGTCGACAAATGGAGTCCGGGAAGCTGGATTTCCAAATTCTCTGTATTCTGCAAAGCAAACATCGTATCGAACAGCGGATTGCGGCGTAAATCACGAGCCACGTTCACCTTATCCACCAGTTCCTCAAACGGATAATTCTGATGTTCAAAAGCGCCCAGCGTCGTCTCCTTGATTTCCTTCAAGTAGTCAAGGAACGTCTTACCGGCAGCCGGATAACTGCGGATGGCCAGGGTATTGACGAACATCCCGATCAGCGGCTGAACGTCGCTATGATTTCTTCCCGCAATCGGCGTACCGACCACCACGTCTTCTTGCCCTGTATATTTATGCAATAATATTGTATAACCAGCAAGCAGAACCATGTAAAGCGTTGCGCCGTTCTCGGCTGCAAGCCGTTTCAGACCCTCGCTTTTCTCGCTATGCATAAACAATTGCAGCGTGCGGCCCTCGTAGCTCTGCATAGCCGGGCGCGGATAGTCCGTCGACAATTCCAAAACCGGCAGCTCTCCGCGGAACATGTCGAGCCAGTAGGCTTCCTGCTTGGCAAGCTGAGCTTTCTGCACGTCCGATTGCTGCCATACCGCATAATCTTTGTACTGAATGCGGAGCGGCTCCAACTGCTCCCCGCTGTACAAGCGGACGAACTCTTCGATCAGTACGTCAATCGAAACGCCGTCAGATACGATATGATGCGTATCGAACATTAGAATGTGCCGGTCCGGCGCCAGTTCGGCAAGGCCTACCCGCAGAAGTGGCGGCTTCGCTAGATCAAACGGACGAACGAATTGGCGCACCGTTTCTTCCGCCTGCTCCCCGCTGATCTGCACATATTCCACCTGGAAGGCGGCTTCTTCGTAAATCCGCTGAACCGCTTCGCCTTTTACCATCTCAAAGCCGGTACGCAGCGTTTCATGACGAGCTACGAGCCCCCGGAACGCTTCTTCAAACCGCTGCCGGTCGAGCTCCCCTTCGAGCAGCATAGCTCCCGGTATGTTGTAGCTCAGCTCGGCTCCTTCCAGCTGGTTCAAGATATAGAGACGTTTCTGAGCGGAAGAGAGCGGATAATACTCGCTAGGTTCCGCAGCCGGAATAGCCGTGAACGAGCCGATCTCCAGCCGCTCCATAGCCGCGGCCATTTCCTCAACCGTCGAGTAGCGGAATACGTCGCGAAGCGGGAATTCAACGCCTAGCTCCTTATGCATTTTGCTGACAAGCGTCGTCGCCCGCAGGGAGTGTCCGCCGAGGTCGAAGAAGTTGTCCGTTACGCCTACCGCCTTCTCCCGAACAAGCACATCCTGCCAAATGGCGGCCAGCTTCGCCTCCAGTTCGGTGCGCGGCGCCACGTATTCGCGGCCTCCGCCTGCTCCCCCTTCCGGTGCCGGCAGCGCCTTCCGGTCGATCTTTCCGTTCGGCGTCAGAGGCAGGCGCTCCAGCTCCACGAAGTACGACGGGATCATGTACCCCGGCAGCTCGCTGGCAATCGCCCGCTTCAGGTCCGCCGCCGTCAAGCCTTCTTCCGCTGTATAATAAGCGCACAAAGCTTTCTGACCTTCTTGATCTTCCCTGACGACGACGACCGCTTCCTTCACGCCACCTACACTCAGCAGCTTCGCTTCGACTTCGCCCGTCTCAATCCGGTACCCCCGGATTTTCGCCTGGTTGTCGATCCGGCCGATGAAGTCCACGTTGCCGTCTTCCATCCACCGCGCCAAGTCTCCTGTGCGGTACAGCCGCTCGCCCGCGGCGAACGGGCTGTCTACGAACTTCTCTTCTGTCAGCTCCGGACGGTTCAAGTACCCGCGCGCTACCCCGACTCCGCCGATGACCAGCTCGCCCAGCACCCCGACCGGCACCGGATTCAGATGCGCATCCACGATGTAGAATTTCGCATTCAGCCACGCTTTGCCGATCGGCACATGGCCTGTCTGCGGCAGCTTCGCCAGCTCCTCGTCGTAGAAGCTTGAGTCGATCGCCGCTTCCGTCACGCCGTATGCGTTGATGATCCGGAACAACGAGCCGAAGCGTTCCTGCAAGGTCCGGTAATCCGCCACGCTGCAGCTGTCCGAGCTCGTGATCAACAGCTCCAACCGGCTCATATCCAGTTGCTGATCGTGCACGTACTCCAGGAACGGCACGATCAGCGCCGGTGTCGATTCGAAGATGGTGACCCGCTCCCGCTCAATCCAGTAGTGCAGACGAGACGGATCGATCCGGTCGTCCTTCGGCACAATCACCATCGTGCCTCCGTTGTACAGCGTCCGCGCGATATCTCCCACGAACACGTCGAACGAGAAGCTTGCGAGCTGCAGCAGCCGCACAGGGAACTGATCCAACCGGTATTCCCGCCGGTAGCCCGCCGCCGTGTTCACCAGGCTGCGGTGCTCGATCATCACGCCCTTCGGCTTGCCCGTCGTTCCCGACGTATAGATCACGTACGCCAGGTCCTCTGGACGGGCTTCATGGAAGCTGTCGGCATTCGTCCCCTCCTCGCTGTACGAGGTTTCGTCGTCGAGGTACAGCACCGCCGCCAGCGCCAGCTCCTCTTCGCCGAGCCAGGCTTCGGCGCGCTCTCGCAGCGGCGTTTGCGTCAGCAGCACCTTCGCTCCGCTGTCCTCAAGCATGAACCGCACGCGGTCTGCCGGATAATCCGGGTCGAGCGGCACATACGCCCCGCCCGCTTTCCAGACGGCCAGCACGGCCACCAGCAAGTCCACCGAACGCTCGGCGAGAATGCCGACGATCGTCTCCCGGCCGATGCCGCTTGCGCGCAGCGTAGCCGCCAAGCGATTCGCCCGCTCGTTCAGCTCCGCATACGTCAGCCGGTCGTTCTCGTACACGACAGCTGCCGCTTCCGGCGTGCGTTCCGCCTGTTCCTCGAACAGCCGGTGGAACGCCGACGCAGGAGCCGCTTCCGGCTGCGCTGGGTTAAACGCGCCAAGAATTTTCTCTTTTTCCGCCGCCGTCAAAAGCTCCAACTGATTCACGCGGATGTTCGGGTTAGCCCCAACCTTCTCCAGTGCCCGGGCAAAATGACCGTGGATCAGCCTGATGTCTTCCTCTCTGAACGTCAGCGCATTGTACGTAAACCGCAGCAAAATATGCTCTTCCGGAATGACGGTAATGTCCAGGTCGTAGTTCGTTTGCTCCGGCGACTGGATATTAGCGATTTTCAGCGCTTCTTTGTCTCCGCCGACGACCTGCTCAATCTGTTCTTCCATCGGATAATTTTCAAAGACCATGATATGGTTGATCAAGTCGCGCTTTTGCTCGCTCAGCGACTGAATTTCGAACAGCGGGAACGTTTCGTAAGCTCCCGATGCCAGCGCTTGATCCTGGGTTTTTCTCAAGATATCGGCTACCGTCTCCTCGGCTTTGCCTTGAATACGGACCGGGATCGTATTAATAAACAGGCCGATCATGCTTTCGATGCCCGGAATTTCCGCCGGACGCCCGGATACGACGGAGCCGAATACGACATCCTCGCTGTTGTTGTATACCTGCAGAACCAGTCCCCATACGGTCTGCATGAACGTATTGAGCGTCACCTGCTGCTGGCGCGCCACCCGCTCGATTTGCCCGGTCAGTTCCTTGCTGAGTTCCACATCGATTTCAGCCGTTTCAAAAGCGCCCTGCTTCAGCTGCGTTTTCTCCTGGGGCAGCTTGGTCTGCTGATCGTAACCCGCCAAATACTCGGACCAGTAACGCGAAGCTTTCGCGGCATCTTGAGCTTCCAGCCATTCGATATACCGGGAGTACGAGGTAACCGGAGGAAGCTCCAGCGTCCGCTTCTCCTGGAACGCGAAGTAGGTGTCGAACACTTCCTTGATCATGAAGGACATGCACCAGCCGTCCATCAAAATGTGATGGTGACTCCAGATCACATGGTAGGACTCGTCGCCCGTTCGCAAAACTGTCACGCGCATAAGAGAGCCTCGGGCCAAATCGAACTTGTTCGCTTTATCTGCGCTGACGAAATCGGCTATCATCTTCTCCGGGTCATCATCGCTTACTGAGCGAATATCTTCGAAGTACACTTCACACTTCCGCTCGCGGAATACCACTTGAATCGGCTCGTCTCTCCAGCCGGTAATAAAGTTGGTCCGCAGCGCCTCATTCCGCTGCACCAGCGTATCCAATCCTTGGGTGAAGGCTTCGACATTCAGGCTTCCGTACAAATCGAAGGTCACCTGTTCGAAGTAAGCTTCCGAATCGGCATCCAGCAGGCTGTGGAACAACATCCCTTTTTGCAGCGGAGTCAGGGTGTATACATTCTCCAGTTCGCCGAGCGCCGCCGTATGTTCGGTCAGCCGCTCCAGTTCCTCCAACGTCACATCTTGAAGCAGTACGTCGCTAGGCGTAAGCTCCGGCCGCTCTTTCGATACGCAATGGCTGATGACTTCACGCAAGCTCGAATGAAGCAGGGTGCCCAGGCGCTCTACCGTTTCCCGTTTATACTGGGTTTCCCCATAACGGATCGTGAGTTCCTGCACTCCTTCCGACACCATACCGTTGATATCGAGGACATAATCCATCACTGCATTCGGGCTTGAATCGGAGCCCGGGCTGAACGGAGACGGCCTCGAGCCGCTGCTTTCGTAATCCTGGTCGAACTGACCCAAATAGTTAAAGCTGATCTCCGGCTCCAAAGCGAAGCGCTCGCCGTCACGCGGCGCCGACAAATAACGCAGGATGCCGTAGCCGATTCCTTTGTTCGGAATGCGGCGCAAGCTTTCTTTAACCTGTTTCACCTGATGACCGAGCGCCTGGGCGTGACCCGGCTCCAGAACGACAGGGAATTGGCTTGTAAACCAGCCTACCGTGCGCGTAATGTCCACATCCGGCAAAATATCTTCCCGGCCGTGGCCTTCGAGATTCACCAGCACGCGTTCCCGGCCGCTCCAAGCTTGTACCGCGAGGCCAAGCGCGGCAAGCAGCAAATCGTTCATTTCCGTATGGTAAGCACGGTGTGCCTGCTTCAGCAGCTGTTCGGTTTCCTCCGCCGTCCAGCGAACGGTCACGAGCCCGCTGTCCTTCAGCTTGGATCTGCCTTGTTCAAAATCTTTCGGAAGCGGCTCATAGGTCAATTGCTCGATATGCTGCCAATACTCTCTCTCGCTTTCCATCGCCGGACCGTTCGCATAATCAGCGAGCTGTTTCGCCCACGTTTGGAATGAATCCGTTTTGAGCGGCAGACGGATCGGCTGCCCTTGCAGCGCCTGCTCATAGCCGGCAGCAAAATCCTCAAGCAGAATCCGCCAGGATACGCCGTCTACGACCAAGTGATGGATCGCGATGAGCAGGTGGTCGCCGTCGTCGCAGCGGAACAAGCCGAGCTTCACCAGCGGACCGTTTTCCAGATCGATGCTCGCTTGAATGTCATTCGCCTTAGCCTCTACCGCTTCTTTCACGTCGCCGACTCCCTTGAAATCGACAACTTCCAGATCGAACAGCGCTTCGTTCTCCCCGGCGCCGCGGTTCCAGGCGGTATAGCCGTTCTCGGTTTGGCGGTAAACCGTACGGAGAGCATCGTGATGCACGACAAGCTGACGCACCGCTTGGCGTAAAGCTTCTTCGTCAAAGCCTTGCTTGGAGAACTGCATGAACGCCTGGTTGCTGTGATGCACGTCGGCCGGATTTTGTTCAAAGAACCAGCGCTGAATCGGGGTCAAGATGACCTCTCCCGTCACTTCGGCCTGGCTTGCCGTTCTCTCCGCCGTTTGCAGCTGCAAACTAAGGGCGGAAATCGTCGGGTAATGGAACAAATCTTTCATGACCAGCTTGTACCCCGTTTGCAAAAGACGGGACGATACCTGCAAGGCCTTGATCGAATCGCCGCCGAGCGCAAAGAAATTGTCCATCGTGCCGACCTGATCCACGCCCAGCACCGACTGCCAGACCGATGCAAGTGCTTGCTCGGCAGGAGTACGAGGCGCCGTGTATGCAGCCTCGGCACGAATGCTTCCTTCCGGCACAGGCAGCGCTTTACGGTCGATCTTCCCGTTCGGCGTAAGCGGCATTTGATCCAGGCGCATGATGCGCGAAGGCACCATATGGGAAGGCAGCGCGGCGTCCAGATGGGCCACAAGCCCTTCCAGATCGAAGCTGGAATCCGCTACGACATACCCGCACAAATATTTCTGCCCCCGCTCGTCCGTCCGGTCGATGACAAGCGCTTGACGCACGCCGGCAACATTTTTCATGGCCGCTTCAATTTCACCAAGCTCGATCCGATAGCCGCGAATTTTCACCTGGTTGTCGATCCGGCCGATGAAGTCCACGTTGCCGTCCGGCATCCAGCGCGCCAGGTCACCCGTCCGGTACAGCCGCTCCCCAGCGGCGAACGGGCTGTCTACGAATTTCTCCGCCGTCAAATCCGGGCGGTTCAAGTAACCGCGGGCCACACCCGCTCCGCCGATAACCAGCTCGCCCAACACCCCGATCGGCACCGGCTTCAGATTCGCATCCACGATGTAGAACTTGGCGTTCAGCCACGCTTTCCCAATCGGCACGCTGCCCGTCTTCGGCAGCTTCTCCAGCGGCTCGTCATAGAAGCTGGAGTCAATCGCCGCTTCCGTTACGCCGTAGCTGTTAATAATACGGAACTGCGAGCCGAAGCGCTCCTGCAAGGTGCGGTAATCCGCTACGCTGCACGCATCCGAGCTTGTGATCAGCAGCTGCATCGAGCTGAGGTCCAGACCCTCGGCATGCACATGCTCCATGAACGGCACGATCAGCGCTGGCGTCGATTCGAACACCGTCACGGCGTAGTCGCGAATCCAGCCGTAGAGGCGGGTTGGATCAATCCGGTCGTCCTTCGGCACGATGACCATGGTGCCGCCGTTGTACAGCGTCCGCGCAATGTCGCCGACGAACACGTCGAACGAGAAGCTGGCGAGCTGCAGCAGCCGGATCGGGAACTGATCCAGGCGGTAGTCCCGCCGGTAGCCCGCCGCCGTGTTCACCAGGCTGCGGTTTTCCACCGCCACGCCCTTTGGACGGCCCGTCGTACCGGAGGTGTAGATGACGTAAGCCAAATCGCGCGGCTTGTTCACATTCGCCGGATTCGATGCGAGATCCGCCGCTAGTACGTTCTTCTCGGCTTCTGCCGTGGCGGACGTTTCGGCAGCAGCCGTTTCCGCTTGCGCCAAAGCCTCCGCCTCTGCGCCTGCTTCGCCCACAGCCGCTTCCGCCGCTCCGAGGCTGTACGTCGCGGCGTCGTCAAGCGCAAGCACCGTTTGCAGCACTAGAGCTCCGTCGCGGCGCCAAGCTTCCGCCTGCTCCAGCAGGCGGGTCTGCGTGAGCAGCACCGACGCCCCGCTGTCCGCGAGCATATACTCGATCCGCTCCGCCGGATAGTCCGGGTCGAGCGGCACATAAGCGCCGCCCGCTTTCCATACGGCGAGCACCCCGATCAACAGCTCCGCCGAACGGCCGGCCAGAATGCCGACCACCTGCTCCGGCTTCACCCCGCGCGCCCGCAGTGCATACGCCAGACGATTCGCTTTGGCGTTCAGCTCCGCATACGTCAGCTTGCTGTCTTCGTAGACAACCGCCAGCGCTCCCGGAGTGCGCTCCGCCTGCTCCTCGAACAGCTCGTGGAACGTTCTCTCTCTCCACGACTCATCCGCTTCCAAACCTGTACCCTCTGCGGCGGGTTGCTTCGCAAGAGCCGAAGACGACACGTCAAACCCGACCAGCAAATCATGCTTTTCGCTGTCCGTCAAGATATCCAAATCCGAAATCCGTGCACCCGGCTGAGCCAGGATCGACGCCAAAAGCTGCTCGTAATGACCCGCCAGCCGTACCATCGTTTCCTGTCTAAACAACGAGGTAGCGTACTCGATCTTGCAAACCAGCTCGTTATCGGCTTCCACGATATCAAAGCTAAGATCAAACTTTGCCGTCTTTTCCTCGATGTCGAACAGCGACCATTGCAAGCCTTCCAGGGTTAAATCCAAGCTTTCGTGCTTTTGCAAAGAAAACATGGTGTCAAACAGAGGATTCCGGCTTAAATCCCGGCTCACCTGAAGAGCTTCCACCAGCTCCTCGAACGGATAGTCCTGGTGCTCGTAGGCTCCAAGCGTCGTTTCCTTCACTTCCTGCAAGTAATCCAGGAACGTCCGCTCCGCCGCCGGACCCAAGCGAAGGGCCAGCGTATTGACGAACATGCCGATAATCGGCTGCAGGTCGGCGTGAGAACGGGCGGCAATCGGAGTGCCGACCACTATATCTTCCTGTCCCGCGTATTTATGAAGCAATACGGAGTACGCAGCCAGCAGAAGCATGTACAGCGTCGCTCCCGAATCGCTGGCAAGCCGTTTGAGAGCTTCGCTTTTCTCCGCATCCAGCGTAAACGTGAGCGTTTGACCGTCAAACTGCTGGACGGCCGGGCGGGAGAAGTCGAGAGGCAGCTCAAGAACCGGAAGCTCGGAGCTGAATACCCCGCGCCAGTATTCCTCCTGCCGTTTGATGCGCTGCCGTTGCTCCTCGGATTGCTGCCAAACGGCGTAATCCTTGTATTGAATCCGCAGCTCCGGCAATTCTTCCCCATTGTAAAGCCGCACGAATTCACGCAGCAGCACGTCCATGGAAAGGCCGTCGGAACCAATATGATGAATATCCAGCGCGAGCAGGAATTTCTCTTTCTCCAGTTCGATCAGCAGGGCGCGCAGCAAAGGCGGCTGGGTCAAGTCAAAAGGCTGAATGAAGCCTTCAAGAATGGCCGCAACCTGATCTTCGCTTGCTTGAAGCTTCTCGACCTTGAAAGCTACAAGCGGATGAATACGCTGAACCGGCTCCCCATTCACGATTTCAAATCCGGTGCGCAGCATATCGTGCCGGGCCACCAAAGTAGTCAGCGCCTTTTCCACTTTGGCCTCGTTCAAAGCCCCTCTCAATTGCAAGGCGCTTGGGAGATTATAATTCAGCTCCAAGCTATCCAGCTGGTGCAGGACGTACAGCCTTTTTTGCGCGGAGGAAACCGGATAGTACGCTTTCTCTTCCGCTTTCGGAATCGAGCTGTGCTGCGATTCTTCCAAGCTGGCAATAGCCCCGGCCATCGACTCTACCGTCGTATAGCGGAACACATCGCGCAGCGGAAGTTCGACGTTCATTTCCTTCTGAATCTTGCTGACAAGGTTCGTCGCCCGCAAGGAGTGGCCTCCGAGCTCGAAGAAATTGTCCAGGACTCCAATACCGGAGTAACCCAGCACTTCCTCCCAGATCTTCACAAGCTCGGACTCCGTCCGGTTACGCGGTGCTACATATTCGACGCCCGTCTGCAAGCTGCCTTGGGGCTCCGGCAGCGCTTTGCGGTCTACTTTGCCGTTGGCCGTCAGCGGCATGCGCTCCAGCTGCACGAAGTACGACGGGATCATGTACCCCGGCATTCCCTGGGCCAGCGAGGTTCTCATTTCGCTGACCGTCAGTGTCCGGTCCGCCACAAAGTAGGCGACAAGTGCCTTCTCGCCCCCGCCGTCCTGACGGGCAAGCACCACCGCTTCTTCCACGCCCTCGACGTTCAGCAGCTGCGTCTCGATTTCGTCCAGTTCGATCCGGTAACCGCGGATTTTGACCTGGTGATCGATTCGGCCCAGGTATTCGATATTGCCGTCCGGCAGCCAAGCCGCCAAGTCGCCCGAGCGGTACAGTTTCTCCCCCTCCGCAAACGGGGAATCGACGAACTTCTCCGCCGTCAGATCCGGACGGTTCAGATATCCTCTTGCAAGGCCTTCCCCGGCCACGTACATTTCGCCCGCTACGCCGATCGGCACAGGGCGGCAGCTTTCATCCAGGACGTACACCCTCAGCGTCGGGATCGGCTTGCCGATATTGCTCTTCGCCGCCTCCATTTCGACCCACGTTATTTCCTTATATGTAACGTGAACCGTCGTCTCGGTAATGCCGTACATATTGATTAGCTTCGTCGTCGGGTACTTCGTCTTGAAGCCCTTGAGCAGCAGCGGACTCAGCGCTTCGCCCCCAAAGATCACATTGCGAATACGCAAATCGTATGGATGATCCGTCAAGACCTCACGCAGCAGCTGGTAGAAGTACGTTGGTGTCTGGTTCAAAATGGTAACCTGTTCGCGGCCCAGCAGCGCCAGGAAATCGGCCGGATTTTTCGCCGTCAGCGGCGGTACGATGACCAGCTTGCCTCCGTACAGCAGCGCTCCGTACATTTCCCAGACAGAGAAATCGAAGCAGAACGAGTGGAACAGCGTCCACGTGTCGGACGGCCCGAAGTCGAACAGTTTCTTGTCGTTGAACAGGAGCCGCACGACGTTCTTATGCTCGATCAGCGTTCCTTTCGGTCTGCCGGTCGTTCCCGACGTGTAGATGACATATGCCAGGTTGCCCGGCCCGGAAATCGGCTCCAGGTTCGAAGCGTCCAGCACATCGTCGGAGTCCGCTCCTCTGTCGCCCCAAACGAAATCGTCCAATTCGAGGCGCGTTCCTGCGAAGTCGGTCTTCTCGTGCAGATGCTTTTGAATCAGCAATAACGGCGCGCCCGAATCCTCGATCATGAAGCGGATGCGCTCCTCCGGGTAGTCGGGATCGACAGGCACGTAGGCTCCGCCCGCTTTGAGAATCGCCAGAATGCCGACGACCATATCGAGCGAGCGTTCGGCCAGAATCGCTACCAGCTGGTCCGCTTCTACTCCCGTCTCCCGCAGCTTCCGCGCAAGGCGGTTGGATCGCTCGTTCAGCTCGCGGTAGGTCAGCTGCCGCTCGTTCATGACGGCGGCCACGTTGTCCGGGTAAAGCTCCGCCTGCTCTTCGAACAAGCCGTGAATCGTCTGCTGCCGCGGGTAGTCCGCCTCCGAATCGTTGAAACCGCGCACCAGCTCGCGGATTTCCTCCTCCGTGAGCATTTCCAACGAGGCAATATCCCCGTCCGGCGCTGCTGCGATGGTTTCGAGCAGCTTGTCATAATGTCTGGCGAACCGCTCCGCGGTCTCCTGTTTATACAAAGCCGTAGCGTACTCCAACCGGCATTCGAGCTGACCGTCCAGCTCCGAAATATCCAGGAGCAGCTCGAACTTGGATGTTTGGTTTTCCAGTGGATAAAACGATTGCTCCAGCCCCTCGATGACAATTTGCTCGTTCTCCGTATTTTGTAGGGAGAAGAACGTGTCAAAGAGCGGATTCCGGCCGGTCGCGCGCGGAATGTGAAGACTTACTACCAAGTCTTCGAACAAATAATTTTGGTGTTCGAAAGCCCCGAGCGTGATGTCCTTGATTTCTTCCAGGTACGAAAGGTACGGCTTGGAACGCTCCGGACGGCTGCGAATGGCCAGCGTGTTGATAAACATCCCTACGATCGGCTGCACTTCTTCCTGCGTTCTTCCGGCAATCGGCGTTCCTACGATCAGATCTTCCTGACCCGAATATTTATGCATAAGGATGGTGTAAGCCGACAGCAGCACCATGTACAGGGTCGTCCCCGTCCGTGCCGCCAGTTCTTTCAGCTTCTCTGTCCGCTCTTTCCCGATATAAAACTTCACGGTCCGGCCGTCAAAGCTTTGCACGGCAGGCCGCGGGAAGTCCGTCGGCAGCTCCAAGACCGGCAGCTCGCCCGACAGCTGTTCCAGCCAGTACTCCTTCTGCGGCTGGAGCAGCTGCCCGTAAGCTTCGGAATGCTGCCAAACGGCATAATCTTTGTATTGAATGCGCAGCGGGGTCAGCTCCTCGCCCCGATACAGGCGGCTGAACTCGTCGAAGAGCAGCGCTGTCGAAATGCCGTCCGAGACGATATGGTGCATATCGAACAGCAGAATGTGGCGATCCTCGGCGACTTCGATCAGGCCGATGCGGAGAAGTGGGGGCTTGGTCACATCAAACGGATGATAGTAAGCTTCCACCACTTGGTCCACTTCCCGCTCGCTCCCCTGGAAATAATCGACAGCAAACTCCACCTCGTCATAGATGCGCTGGACAAGCTCGCCTTGAACCTGCTCGATCCCGGTACGCAGCGTCTCATGGCGCTGAATCAGCGCCCGGAACGCGTGCTCGACGCGCGTGCGGTCCAGCTTGCCTTCGAGAAGAAGCGCCGCCGACATATTGTAGCTGCGCTCGGCCCCGTCAAGCTGGCGCAGGACGTACAGACGCTTTTGCTCGGATGAAACCGGATAGTACTCGGCCTCAGCCGCCTTTGTGATCTCATACGTCTCCTGCTGCCTTAAACCGCTGATTCTTTGGGCCAGCTGTTCGATCGTGGTGTAGCGGAAAACTTCCCGCAACGGAACCTCGACTTGCAGCTCTTTCCGAATCTTGGAAACAAGCGTGGAGGCCCGCAAGGAATGACCACCCAAGTCAAAGAAATCGTCTTGGACTCCAACTCGCGCAATACCCAGCACCTGCTGCCAAATGAGGGCAAGTCTTGTTTCCAGCGTTGTGCGAGGAGCCACATACTCACGGCCTGCTTCTACCTCTCCGGTCGGTTCAGGCAGCGCTTTACGGTCAATTTTGCCGTTCGGCGTGAGCGGAAGCTTATCAAGAGACACCAGCCGGGCCGGGACCATATGGGCCGGCAGCTCTTGCTTCAATTGGGACAGCAGATCGCTCAGCTGCAAGGAAGCATCCGCCGCCACGTAGCCGCACAAATACTTTTGCCCCTGCTCATCCGTACGGTCGGTCACCACAGCCTGCTTGACGCCCGGGAAACGCAGCAGGGCCGTTTCAATTTCGCCGAGTTCGATCCGGAACCCGCGAATTTTCACCTGATAGTCGATCCGGCCGATGAAGTCGACGTTGCCGTCTTTCAGCCAGCGGGCCAAATCGCCTGTCCGGTACAGACGTTCGCCCGGCACAAACGGGCTGTCCGCAAACTTCTCGGCGGTTAGGTCCGGACGGTTCCAGTACCCGCGCGCCACCCCGGCGCCGCCGATGACAAGCTCGCCCGGAACCCCTACAGGAACCGGCTTTAACGCGGCATCGACAATGTAAAACCGGGCGTTCAGCCAAGCTTTGCCGATCGGCACATGACCCGACGGCGGCAGCTTATCCAGCGGCTCACCGTAAAAGCTGCTGTCAATGGCCGCTTCGGTAACGCCATAGCTGTTGATGATGCGGAATTGTCCGCCGAATCTTTCCTGCAGCAATCGGTAATCGGTGACACTGCAAGCATCCGAGCTGGTAATCAGCAACTGCATGGAGCTAACGTCCAGCCCTTCTTCATAAATATGCTGCATGAACGGCAGGATGAGCGCAGGCGTCGATTCGAATACCGTAATGTTTTGGTCCCGAATCCAGCCGTACAAGAGGTTCGGATCAATCCGGTCATCCTTCGGCACAATCACCATCGTGCCTCCGTTATACAGCGTCCGCGCGATGTCTCCGACGAACACGTCAAACGAGAAGCTGGCCAGCTGCAGCAGCCGCACCGGAAACTGATCCAACCGGTACTCGCGACGGTACGCATCCGCCGTATTCACGAGACTACCGTGCTCGATCATGACGCCTTTCGGGCGTCCCGTCGTACCCGAGGTGTAAATCACATAAGCCAAGTCTTGCAGGGCGCTGCCGGCAGATTCAAATTCCACGGCTAAGGCATCCCCGTTATAAATCTGTTCATCGTCCATGGCATAGACAGCTTGAAGCTTCAGCCGGTCATCGGCCAACCAACCTCCGGCCCGCTCCAACAGATGACGCTGCGTAAGCAGCACCGATGCATCGCTATCGCTGAGCATGTACTCAATCCGCTCCGCCGGATAATCGGGGTCCAGCGGTACATAGGCTCCGCCGGCTTTCCAAACGGCGAGCACCCCGACCAGCAGTTCCACCGAACGCTCCGCCCAGATCCCCGTAATCGTCTCCCTTCCCACGCCCTGTTCGCGAAGGAGAGAAGCCAGCCGCTCGGCGCGTTCGTTCAATTCGCCGTAGGTCAGCTGTTTGTCCATGTAGACGACTGCCGGATGATCCGGAATTTCCCGGGCAAACTTTTCAACATACCGATGAAACGCTTCTCCCTCGCTCAGCCCTGCCACCGGCGGGTTAAAAACGTTGAGAATGCGGTGTCTCTCCTCATCGCTCAGCAGAGAAATCTCGCGTACCGGCAGTTCGGGAGTCTGAAGAAACTGGTCCAGAACGGTTACATACTGTTCCATAATCCGATCAATCTCGGCCGTCTCGAACAGGCCGGTACGATAGGAAGCATGGAGAATTACATGGCCTTCATTCAGCATATGGTCGAAGCGCAGCAGCAAATCGTCCATCTCGTGCCTAGCGAAGTGAGCCTCCAGGCGTACCTTGATTTCTTCGTACTCCACGATTTTCAAAGGCAGATATTCCAGAGACGTGCGGAACAGCCCCGAAAGATCGTTGCGGCCGTGTTGTTCGCGTAAATCCTGGATCAATTGGTTATAAGGGTATTTCTGATACCTCAGATCCGCCGTATTTTCCTTGGAAACCGTTTGGATCAAGGAAAGCACGTGCCTGTCTGGATTCAGACGAATCCGCGTAGCCACGGTGCTGACGAACATGCCGATCGTTTCTTTTTCCTTCTTGCTGGTGCGATTGGCGAAAACCGTGCCGACCGGAACATCGGTGCTGTCGGTCAGCTTGTACAATAAGGCGTACATGGCGGACAGAAATAACGTATATAAGCTGACCTGATATTGTTCGCTAAAGGCCAGAATGCGTTCATACCGGGAACCGTCCAAAGTGATGGCCAGTTTATTGGATTCGCTGCCGATCGAGAATGGCGGATACGATTTAATGCCGGTCGTTTCAGGCAAAGTGTTGTACTTCGTCAGCCAGTATTCCTTGCCTTTTTGATAACGCTGCGATTGCTCATATTCACGCTCCGCGGAAATATAATCCAGATAGGAAGGGGCCTGGTAACTGCTGGAGATGCCTTTGCGCAGTTCCAGGTATTTTTCCATCACCGCATGCAGCAAAGCATTGACGGACAAGCCGTCGGCGATAATATGATTTACCGTCAAATTGAGCCATACTTGGCCGTTCGCAAAATGGATAATCGTAAATTGGTAGAGGTGTTCGTCGAACACGCTGGCCGGTTTTTCGCTTACTTCTTTCACCCAAGCATAGAATTGTTCGGTTGTACCTATTTCGAGGTGGCTTATCCTAGCTTGGACATTCTCCGGCTCTTCGAACCACTGCGTTGGATTTTGCAAATCCCCGCTAATGCGGATTCGGAAAACGTCATAGGTTTTGACGATCTCTGCCGCCGCTTGCTCCAGAAGCTGTGTGTTGATCTCGCCCGTAATCTGGTAGGTCGCGGAAAGCATCGTGATGGACGTTCCCGGATTCATAATTTCCATGAACCATATTCGGCGCTGGGCTTGCGTTAATCCATATTGCTCGTTAGTATTCTCTCTCACATCGACACACTCCCAGTTTAGAGATTCTTTATAGATAGGCTTCGTACCTAGATGTCACTTAGTCACTCTTAGAAGAACCGCGCAGGCCATTCCCGGAACGGCTCCTTCGGACTCTTCCTCCTTTTTCGTGTCTACGTTTTCTGGTAACTACCGGTTATAAAGTCATACCTCGGATTACTAAAAGACTCTGTCGCATTCGCAAGCAGGAAGCCGCCCGCCGTAAAGCGGGTCTAGCCGTACAGCCGGGCGTAATAACCCCCGAGCGCCAGCAGGTCCTGATGGCGGCCCCGCTCGACGACCGTCCCTTGGTTCATGACGGTAATCAAATCCGCATGTTCCACGGTGCTGAGACGGTGGGCGATCAGAATGGTGGTGCGCCCCTTCATCAATACGTTCAGGGCCTGCTGTACCCAATGCTGGGATTCATTATCCAGCGCGGAAGTCGCTTCGTCCAGCAGCAGAATCGGAGCGTTTTTGAGAATCGCCCGGGCGATCGCAATTCGCTGCCTTTGTCCGCCCGACAACGACGCTCCTCTCTCTCCCACCGGCGTTTTATACTGTTCAGGAAGTTCCTGAATGAAATGGTGAGCGTACGCCGCTTTGGCCGCTTCGATCACTTCTTCATCCGTTGCATCCGGGTTGCCGTAGCGGATGTTTTCCTCAATCGTGCCGGTAAACAAGAACGGCTCCTGCGGAACGTATGCAATCTGCCTGCGGATTTCGTCCAGCGTGTAATGGCCGAACGGTTTGCCTTGGAGCAGGATTTCTCCGCTGTCCACAGGATAAAAGCCGAGCAGCAGCTTGATCAGCGTACTTTTGCCGCTGCCGCTGGCCCCCACGATAGCGGCGACCTGGCCGGGAAACACCTGCATGGACATGTCGACAAGCACCTTTTTATCCGCCTGATAGGAAAATTCCACATCGCGAAACTCCACCGCAGCCTCCGACACGAGCTCGCTGTGAGGAGATCCCAAACGCTCCGGTTCCTCTTCCTCTCTTAGTACCTCTTGAATCCGGTGAGCGCCCGCGAGCGAATTTTGGATCATCGACAGAACCATCCCCAAGTTCAACAAGGCGTGCGTCAGATTCACTTGCAGAACCGCCAGGGCGGCGACGCTTCCCATCCCCATCAATCCGTAGGCATAAAGAAGACTGCCGATGACGATGATGCCGCAGAACGTGACGTAGCTGATAAAATGGTTCACCGCAGCCTGCATGCCGTTCTTCTGCGCCGTTTGCCGAAGCGTCTGCGTCATTTGTTCGTTCAACGCCTCGTACTGGCCGTAAATCGTGCGGATGCGGAACAGCTTCACCAATTGAATGCCGCCCATAAAATCTTTGAATTTTTCGGTCATTTTACCGAGCGTTTGCAAGCCTTGTTCGGACAAGACGCGAACATCCCGCGCAAATTTCAGGCTGACCACGGAGGACAGCAGCAGAATGACAAAGGATACGCCGGCAAAACGCCAATCGATCAACACCATGGAGACAATGGAGCCGATGCAAAAGACAACCTGAAGCAGCAAAACGAAGTAAACCTGCGAGAATGTAAACTCAACGGTCGTTACGTCGTTGTTCACTCGCGACAGCAAGTCCCCATGGTGCGTCTGCTCCAGAAATTTCGGCCGCACCCGGCACAGCTTGTCATAAAGACGTTCGCGGATATTCAGCACAGTCAGCTCGACACTGCGCTGGTATAAGTAAATGAACCAGGGAGAAACTATATTTTCCAGGAACAGGGACACGCCCAAAATAATAAAGGCTTCCACCATCAGGGACGTATCTCGGGACACGGAGAAATCAACCAAGTTTTGTACGACCAAGCTGAAGGCGATCAGGAACAATGTCTGGGAGAGCGCCGTCACGACCAGGCCAATAGCGTACTGGGTTTTGCGCTTGCCGTTCATAAACGTCAGCAAGTAGCAGAGTTCTTTCACTTGCGAGAGCCATCCGCCCTTTTTCAAGTGTACGCCACCTCCCTGCGTTCGGCAGACTTGGTAAATTCCTGGTAGTACGACTGGGCGTACAGTCCCTTCATCTCCAGCAATTGTTCATGAGTGCCCTTTTCCACAATATTTCCTTGTTCCATGACCCAAATTTCGTCGGCGTTTTGTACTGTGGAAAGCCGGTGGGCAATAACCATCGTCGTTCTCTGCTTCAGCAATATGTTAAGCGCTTCCTGAACCGCGCTTTCCGACTCCGGATCAAGAGCCGACGTTGGCTCGTCCAGCAGCAGAACGGGAGCATCCTTCAGAAAAGCCCGGGCCATTGCAATGCGCTGGCGCTGCCCGCCGGACAAAAAGCCTCCGCGCTCTCCGACATACGTCTGATAGCCGCCAGGAAGCTGCATAATGAAGGAATGCGCCTGAGCGGCTTTGGCGGCTTCGATAATCTCGTCCATCGACGCTTCTTCCCGCCCGTAGCCGATATTTTCGGCGATCGTGCCGCTAAACAAATATGAATCCTGGGTTACCACGGAAAAATACGACCGAAGCTGCTCCGGATCGGCGCCGTGGATCAGGCTGCCGAACACGCGGATTTCTCCCTGGTCCTCCGGAAGTGGATAAAAGCCGCATACAAGCTTAAACACCGTGCTCTTCCCTCCGCCGCTCGCTCCGACAAGCCCGATCGTCTTTCCTTCCGGCACTGAGAAGCTGACATTCCGCAGAATCGGGGAGTTCTCCTCATACCCGAAGGTTACGTTCTGAAACTCGATGGGGGCGGCGCTTGCTTTCGGAAGCGAACGGCCATTTTCCGTTTCGGTCGGCTGCTCGACGATTTCGGAGACCCTTCTCAGGGCACCGGACATTTCGAACGTCCGCGTGATGAGCTCGGGAATATGCTCCAGCGGCTCCAGACACAGATTCAGCAAGTACAGGAAGGCAATCAGCTCTCCCGCACCTAGCTGCCCGTTGTAGATCAAATAGCTTCCGTAACTGACGGCGAAAATGATCGGGCTGATCATCAGCGTGGAAAGCAGCGGGTTGACCCAGGCTTCCCGCTTTTTCACGGCCAGCTTTTTTTGGGCCGTCAATTGCAGCAGCACTTGGTAGGAGCGAGATAACATGCCGGATAGCAGATAGCTTTTTACAATAGGCATACCCCCGAGCGTATCCTGGAGGTTGACGTTCATTCGGCCCATGTTCACCTGGGCTTCCTCCGTTAACCGCTCCAACTGCTTGCCGATCCATTGGGAAACCAGCAGCGCTAAGGGAAATAACAGCAGGCTGTACAACATCAGCTCCCATTGGAGGTAGATCAAATAAGCGAAACAGCCGATGAACAAAAGCGGATGATAAAACCACTGGGCGAAGTCCCGAACCATAAACTGCTGGATGAGCTGCAGGTCGTTGTTGACCCGCGACAACACGTCGCCGGAATGCTGCTTTTCCAAATAGGAGACCGGGAGTTTGCCGATATGACGCATGACATGATTGCGGATATCCTGCACCGCAGAGGCGCTGCTTCGCTCCACGCCGAAGCTCATGAAAAACTTCGCCGGCACACCGATCAAGATGACCACAAAGACCGTGTACACGATTTGCAGAACGACTGGCCCCGCCCCCTTCTCGGCCTGGGTGGTCAGCTGCTCGATCAAACTTCCCGTCCATACCTCAATAACGGCGGCGGCAATCGCGGACAAGATACCGACGATCATCCAGCCTTTGTGACGGCTTACATAGGACATCAGCCAGCGGAACGCTTTCCAGGCGGCGTAAGCGGTTTGGCGCCTGGAAGACGCCGCTGTGCCTTGTTCTAGAACAGACGGCTGCCGGTCAGCTTCCATGCAGTACCCCGGCCTCCGCTTCGATTTGCCGCTTGACTTGCTCTAAGATGTCCCGGATGACGACGGCCGTTTCTTCCACGCGCGCGAGTTCCAGCAATTCCTCGTGCGCGCCCTCCAGCCGGTAATCGGCATAAGCTTGCGTCGTTGCCCCCCGCCAGGAAGGCAATTGGTACTTCAAGCGGAACGCTTCGCTGTCCTTCGCAATCAGTTCGTAAATCCGGGCCGGGATCGTGCCGGAATTAATAAGCTGCGCTTCGTACGCCAAGGTCGCTTTGACCTTCCGATGAACCCGCTCCCGCACGAGCGGGTTGCTCATTAATTCCTTCTCTTCTTCGTCGAAATCAGCAAGCATTTCTTCAAGCTCTTTCTCCGACGTTTCGGAAGGCGTCAGCGCGTCCTTAATCCACGAGTCCACCATGAGCACGTCCGTTACGGAATACCCTCTTTTCTCCATCGTTTTGGCTACCTCGAACGTCAGGTTGCCTCCGAAGCAGTAGCCGAGCAGCACGTAAGGTCCTTCCGGCTGGATGCGGACGATCTCGTCCACATAACGGTTCAGCATGGCCTTGTAATCGACGGCATCGTCGATAAAATCAATGCCGTAGAGCACGAACCGGCCGTCGAGCCTGCTTGCGAGCTCTCGATAACCGATGCCGAAGCCGCTGCCCGGAGGGAAGCAGAACACGTTCAGATCTCCTGCTTTATTCAGCTTAATGAAGGAGTCTCCTCCTTTATCCAGGCCGAGATCCCCCTCTCCGAAAGCCATGGCTTCAACTGTTACATTATGGAATTGGCGGTTCAGCGGTATCTCAAATCCCGTTTCATCATAAACGGCTTGAACGAGCCTCATCAGACTTAACGAATTGCCACCCAACTCAAAAAAGTTATCCTTTACGCCGACCTGCGGAACGCCAAGCGTATCCTGCCAGACGCGGGCGATCTTCATTTCAAGCAGCGTTCTCGGCGCGACATATTCCGCTCCTCCGACCGCGGCTTCCTCCGGCGCGGGCAGCGCTTTGCGGTCGATTTTCCCGTTCGGGGTCAGCGGCATCCCCGAAAGCTGCACGAGGTACGAAGGAATCATATACCCCGGAAGCTGCTTGGCGAGCTCCTCCTTGAGTTCATGCGCCGCCAGCCTCGTTTCCGCGACATAGTAAGCGACAAGCTGCTTTTGGCCGTTCGCGTCGTCGCAGTCGAGCACCTTGGCTTCTTGCACGGCGGCGATCTTCAGCAGTTGCGTCTCGATTTCGTCCAGCTCGATCCGGTACCCGCGGATTTTGACCTGGTGGTCGATCCGTCCCAGGTATTCGATGTTGCCGTCCGGCAGCCAAGTCGCCAAGTCGCCCGAGCGGTACAGTTTCTCCCCCTCCGCAAACGGGGAATCGACGAACTTCTCCGCCGTCAGATCCGGGCGGTTCAGGTATCCTCTCGCAAGCCCTTCCCCGGCCACGTACATTTCGCCCGCTACGCCGATCGGCACAGGGCGGTGGTTTTCATCCAGGACGTACACCCTCAGCGTCGGGATCGGCTTGCCGATATTGCTCTTCGCCGCCTCCATTTCGACCCACGTGATTTCCTTATACGTCACGTGAACCGTCGTCTCGGTAATGCCGTACATATTGATCAGCTTCGTCTCCGGGTACTTCGTTTTGAAGCCCTTGAGCAGCAGCGGACTGAGCGCTTCGCCCCCGAAGATGACGTTGCGAATCCGCAGATCGTACGGATGGTCCGCCAAGACCTTACGCAGCAGCTGGTAGAAGTACGTTGGCGTCTGGTTCAAAATCGTGACCTGTTCGCGGCCCAGCAGCGCCAGGAAATCGACCGGATTTTTCGCCGTGAGCGGCGGTACGATGACCAGCTTGCCTCCGTTCAGCAGCGCTCCGTACATTTCCCAGACGGAGAAATCGAAGCAGAACGAGTGGAACAGCGTCCACGTGTCGGACGGCCCGAAGTCGAACAGGTTCTTGTCGTTGAACAGGAGCCGCACGACGTTCTTATGCTCGATCAGCGTTCCTTTCGGTCTGCCGGTCGTTCCCGACGTGTAGATGACATAAGCCAGGTTGCCCGGCCCGGAAATCGGCTCCAGGTTCGAAGCGTCCAGCGCATCGGCGGCGTCCGCCCCTCTGTCGCCCCAAACGAAATCGTCCAATTCGAGGCGCGTTCCTGCGAAGTCGGTCTTCTCGTGCAGATGCTTTTGAATCAGCAATAACGGCGCGCCCGAATCCTCGATCATGAAGCGGATGCGCTCCTCCGGGTAGTCGGGATCGACAGGCACGTAGGCTCCGCCCGCTTTGAGAATCGCCAGAATGCCCACAACCATATCGAGCGAGCGTTCGGCCAGAATCGCTACCAGCTGGTCCGCTTCTACTCCCGTCTCCCGCAGCTTCCGCGCAAGGCGGTTGGATCGCTCGTTCAGCTCGCGGTAGGTCAACTGCCCCTCGTTCATGACGGCGGCCACGTTGTCCGGGTAAAGCTCCGCCTGTTCTTCGAACAAGCCGTAAATCGTTTTCCCCCGCTCGAACCCGGTTTCGGTGTCATTAAATCGCTTCAGCAGCGTCTCCCTCTCGTCTGGGGACAGCACATCGGCTTGTCCGAGCTCCAGATCCGGCTGAAATAAAAGCACGGACAGCAGCCGAACAAGATGGTCGGCCGCCTGTTCCACAAATGCCCGCTCGTACCACTGCCCGTCAAAGCTTATTTCCAGCTCGATGGAATGGTTTTGGCGGTCGAAGCGAAAAACCGTATCGGCCGCCACCCGGTTGCCCAGCGGTTCCGGATGAATCGGTGCAAAGGATGCGACGGTGTTGATGATTGGTAGGCCGTCCCCCGTATAGTCCAGATGGAGCGGCTCCACCATTTTCCGAAAAGGCAGGTGCTGATGCTCCAGCGCCTCGCCGATGGAGGCTTTGATGCCCCCGAGCAGCGTTTTCAGCGTAGTCTGGTGGCTTACGGACGTCTTGATTACCAAAATGTCCTGCGGCGGCGGAGTCCCGTCAGGGTCTGCGCTATAAGAAGGCATGCCCACCAGCACTTGGTCCCGCCCGGTATATCTGAACAGCAGGCTTTTTACTCCTGCCAAAACAATCATGTACAAAGCCAAATCCGAACCGTTGGCGAGGCAAATGATTCTCTCTGAGAGTTCGCTCGGCAGAGTACGGTGAAGCAAGCCCGGCTCGGCCGCAGCTTCCCCGTCGGCGGATAATTTGGAGGATTGACTGTAGGGAAGGAAGCTCAGGCTGTCATCGGCATCAAACTTGCCGCTCCAGTACCGTTCTTCCTTTTCAAACAAAGATTTCATTTGTACCTCCCCTAAAAATGAAGTGACCGCATGCCCTGGCGCAGGTCCGAAAAAGCTTGCTTTCGGCCTGCGCGTTTACGGGCTTGGACGTTGTTCGCCGTCTTCCTTGGGATGCGCGCCGCTTTCGTTTGACGGCGGAGGCGCGCTTGTAGGATTAGAACGCGAATTCGATCGTATCGACGGCACTCTTTGCGCCTGCCGCCGGTTTATGACATTCAATCCTGCTTAGCTCAAGTTGTGGATTTTCCGCAATTTGAGACAGTACCCGCAGGTAATCCTCGGTCAAGGTGCGGATCATCGCTTCTTTGAACAGCTTGGTGGCGTAGAAGAAGCCTCCGCTCAGCGCCCCGTTGTTTTCATACATAAATAGCGTCAGATCGAACTTCGCTTCTTCCAAATGGTCAAGCTCGTAAGTCTTCAGGCTGACCCCTTCCAGCTCGGCGTCTCGTTCTTCGATATTTTGCAAGTCGAAAACGGCATCGAACAGCGGGAAGCGGCCCGGCTCCCGCTTCACATTCAAACGCTCCACGAGCTCCTCGAATGGATAATCCTGGTTCTCGAAAGCACCCAAAGCCGTTTCCTTCACTTCTTCCAGGTAGGACAAGAACGTTTTGTCGTCCGACGGACGATTGCGGATCGCCAGCGTATTGACAAACATCCCGATGACCGCTTCCAAATCGGCGTTCGTTCTTCCCGCCACCGGGGTGCCCACGACCAAGTCCTCCTGCCCGCTGTACTTGGACAGCAGCACGGTATAAGCCGCAAGCAGCACCATGAACAGCGTGCTTTCACGCTCGGCCGCCAATTCGCGCAGCCGCGCAGAGAGAGAAGCTTCGACGTCGAACTCCAGATGCGCGCCTTCGTAGCTGCGAGCCGCAGACCGTTCGTAGTCCATCGGCAGGTCCGCCGTCGGCAGCTCGCCTTCGAAGGTTTGCAGCCAGTACGCTTCCTGCCGCCCGATCCGCTCTCGGTGGGCCTTCGACTGCTGCCAAACGGCATAATCCTTGTATTGAATGCGCAGTGGCGGCAGTTCTTCCCCGGCGTAGAAACTTGAGAACTCATCGATCACAATCGCCATCGATACGCCGTCGGACACCATATGGTGCATGTCGAAAAGGAGAATATGCAGGTTCGACTCCAGCTCGATGACCCCGGCTCGCAGCAGCGGCGGCTTGCCGAGATCAAACGGACGAACGAAGCTGCGGACGATCTGCTCGATTTGAGCCGCATCTTCTTTATCCGCTTGATGATGCTCGATAGCAAAATCGACCTGCGGGTAAATCCGCTGAACCGCTTCGCCCTTCACGATTTCAAAACCGGTGCGCAGCGATTCATGCCGTGTTATCAATTTCCGCAAGGCGGCTTCCAACCGGTCTAAATCAAACTCGCCTTCCACCTGCACCAGCTCCGGCATGTTGTAAAGCTGATCCGCTCCATCCAGCGTGTGCTGAATGAACAGCCGTTTCTGGGCGGAGGACAGAGGGTAGTACTCTCTCTCCTCAGCTTGAGGAATGGCCTCATGCTCCCGCCGTTCCATCCGGGCGATCGCCTCGGCCATCGCCGCAATCGTCGAGTGACGGAATACGTCGCGCAGCGGCAGGTTGACGTTTAATTCCTTAAATACCTTGCCCGCCAGCGTTGTCGCTCGCAGGGAGTGGCCGCCGATGTCGAAGAAGTTGTCGTGAACGCCAATCTCCTTCGCAAGCCCCAGCACCTCCTGCCAAATCGCCGCCAGCTTCGTTTCCAGCTCATTGCGCGGTGCGACGTACTCCGTTCCGCTTCCCGCTTCCCCTTCCGGCGCCGGCAGCGCCTTCCGGTTAATCTTTCCGTTCGGCGTCAGAGGCAGGCGCTCCATCTCCACGAAGTACGACGGGATCATGTAGCCCGGCAGCTCCTGCGCCAGCGCGCTGCGCAAATCGTTCACCGCCAGCTCCGCTCCGGTATCCGGCGTGTAATACGCGCATAGCGCCTTCTGCCCGTTCGCGTCACTTCGAACCAGCACCACCGCTTCGCGCACGCCTTCCACCCGCAGCAGCTGCGACTCGATCTCGCCCGTCTCAATCCGGTAGCCCCGGATTTTCGCCTGGTTGTCGATCCGGCCGATGAAGTCCACGTTGCCGTCCTCCATCCACCGCGCCAAGTCTCCTGTGCGGTACAGCCGCTCGCCCGCGGCGAACGGGCTGTCTACGAACTTCTCTTCCGTCAGCTCCGGACGGTTCAAGTACCCGCGCGCCACCCCGACTCCGCCGATGACCAGCTCGCCCAGCACCCCGACCGGCACCGGGTTCAGATACGCGTCCACGATGTAGAATTTCGCATTCAGCCACGCTTTGCCGATCGGCACATGGCCTGTCTGCGGCAGCTTCGTCAGCGGCTCGTCGTAGAAGCTTGAGTCGATCGCCGCTTCCGTCACGCCGTATGCGTTGATGATCCGGAACAACGAGCCGAAGCGTTCCTGCAAGGTCCGGTAATCCGCCACGCTGCAGCTGTCCGAGCTCGTGATCAACAGCTCCACCCGGCTCATGTCCAGTTGCTGCTCGTGCACGTACTCCAGGAACGGCACGATCAGCGCCGGCGTCGATTCGAAGATTGTGACCCGCTCCCGCTCAATCCAGTAGTGCAGACGAGACGGATCGATCCGATCGTCCTTCGGCACAATCACCATCGTGCCTCCGTTATACAGCGTCCGCGCGATATCTCCCACGAACACGTCAAACGAGAAGCTTGCGAGCTGCAGCAGCCGCACCGGGAACTGGTCCAACCGGTATTCCCGCCGGTAGCCCGCCGCCGTGTTCACCAGGCTGCGGTGCTCGATCATCACGCCCTTCGGCTTGCCCGTCGTTCCCGACGTGTAGATCACGTACGCCAGGTCCTCTGGACGACATTCGTGCAAGTGATCATCCGCTTCCAGCGGCGCATTCGCCCGCTCGTCGCTGTACGACGCTTCGTCGTCGAGGTACAGCACCGCCGCCAGCGCCAGCTCCTCTTCGCCGAGCCAGGCTTCGGCACGCTCTCGCAGCGGCGTTTGCGTCAGCAGCACCTTCGCTCCGCTGTCTTCAAGCATGAACCGCACGCGGTCCGCCGGATAATCCGGGTCGAGCGGCACATACGCACCGCCCGCTTTCCAGACGGCCAGCACGGCCACCAGCAAGTCCACCGAACGCTCGGCGAGAATGCCGACGATCGTCTCCCGGCCGATGCCGCTTGCGCGCAGCGTGCCCGCCAAGCGGTTCGCCCGCTCGTTCAGCTCCGCATACGTAAGCCGGTCGTTCTCGTACACGACGGCCTCCGCTTCCGGCGTGCGCTCCGCCTGTTCCTCGAACAGCCAGTGGAACGCGGCCGCAGGAGCCGCTTCCGGCTGCGCCGGGTTAAACGCGCCGAGAATTTGTTCTTTTTCCTCTGCCGTCAGCAAGTTCAGCTCGGCGATCTTCGCATCCGGACGGCTTACGATCGTTACGAGCAGCTGCTCGTAATGTTTCGCCAGCCGTTCGATCGTCTCCCTTTTGTAGAGAGCCGTCGCATATTCGAAGCTGTAATCCAAGCCGCCGTTCTCCTCGCCCACATCCAAGCTGATATCAAACTTCGCGGTATCCAGTGCGCTCGGATAAGGAATCAGGCGAAGCCCTTCCAGCTCAAATTCCTCGTTCTCCGTATTCTGCATTGTAAACAGCGTGTCGAAGAGCGGATTGCGGCTTAAATCACGGGTGACTTGCACCTTGTCCACCAATTCTTCGAACGGATAGTTTTGATGCTCGAAGGCGTGGAGGGTCGTTTCTTTGACTTCGTTCAGGTATGACAGGAATGTCTTCTCCGAAGCCGGATAACTGCGGATAGCCAGCGTGTTTAAGAAAATCCCGATCAACGGCTGCACATCCCCATGATTCCTTCCGGCAATCGGCGTACCGACGATCACGTCTTCCTGACCTGAATATTTATGCAGAAGGACGTTATACGCCGCAAGCAGCACCATAAACAGCGTTGTGCCCGTTTCCGAGGCCAGCTGCTTCAGGCCGTCGGTTTTCGAAGCGTCGAAGAAAAACTCCAGCGTTTGGCCTTCGTAGCTCTGCACGGCCGGACGCGGATAGTCCGTCGGCATTTCCAGCACCGGAAGCTCGCCTTGGAACATGTCCAGCCAGTACGCCTCCTGACGCTGAAGCCGTTCCTTCTGCTCCTGCGAATGCTGCCAAACGGTGTAGTCTTTGTACTGAACGCGCAGAGGCTCCAATTGCTCGCCGCCGTACAAGCGGACGAATTCTTCAACAAAGATTTCCATCGAGACGCCGTCGGAAATAATATGATGCATGTCGTACATTAGAATATGGCGTTCCGGAGCCAGCTCGATAAGGCCTACCCTCAGCAGCGGAGGCTTCGCCAAGTCAAACGAACGGACGAAACGGCGAACCGTCTCTTCGGCCTCTTGCTCATCCACTCGATAGAACTCCACAGCAAAATTCACGTCATGGTATAACCGCTGCGATGCTTCGCCATCCACCATTTCGAACCCGGTGCGCAGCATTTCATGCCGCGCCACGAGCTTACGGAACGCTTCTTCGAACCTTGTCCGATCCAAAGCACCCTCCAGCAGCATCGCTTCCGGCATGTTGTAGCTAAGCTCCGCGCCTTCCAGTTGATTCAGGATAAAGAGACGTTTTTGAGCAAAAGATTGCGGGTACACCTCCCGGTCATCCGCCACCGGAATGGCAACGAATGTCTGCTCATCCAGCCGGGAAATGGCGGATGCCATGCTCTCGATCATGGAATGGCGGAACACGTCACGCAGCGGCAGATCCACGTTCAACTCTTTATGAATCTTGCTGACCAGCGTCGTCGCCCGCAGGGAGTGGCCGCCGATGTCGAAGAAGTTGTCGTGAATGCCAATCTCCTTCGCAAGCCCCAGCACCTCCTGCCAAATCGCCGCCAGCTTCGTTTCCAGCTCATTGCGCGGTGCGACGTACTCCGTTCCGCTTCCCGCTTCCCCTTCCGGCGCCGGCAGCGCCTTCCGGTCAATCTTTCCGTTCGGCGTCAGAGGCAGGCGCTCCAGCTCCACGAAGTACGACGGGATCATGTAGCCCGGCAGCTCCTGCGCCAGCGCGCTGCGCAAATCGTTCACCGCCAGCTCCGCTCCGGCATCCGGCGTGTAATACGCGCATAGCGCCTTCTGCCCGTTCGCGTCACTTCGAACCAGCACCACCGCTTCGCGCACACCTTCCACCCGCAGCAGCTGCGACTCGATCTCGCCCGTCTCGATCCGGTAGCCCCGGATTTTCGCCTGGTTGTCGATCCGGCCGATGAAGTCCACGTTGCCGTCCTCCATCCACCGCGCCAAGTCTCCCGTGCGGTACAGCCGCTCGCCCGCGGCGAACGGGCTGTCTACGAACTTCTCTTCTGTCAGCTCCGGACGGTTCAAGTACCCGCGCGCCACTCCGACTCCGCCGATGACCAGCTCGCCCAGCACCCCGACCGGCACCGGGTTCAGATGCGCGTCCACGATGTAGAATTTCGCATTCAGCCACGCTTTGCCAATCGGCACATGGCCTGTCTGCGGCAGCTTCGCCAGCTCCTCGTCGTAGAAGCTTGAGTCGATCGCCGCTTCCGTCACGCCGTAAGCGTTGATGATCCGGAACAACGAGCCGAAGCGTTCCTGCAAGGTCCGGTAATCCGCCACGCTGCAGCTGTCCGAGCTCGTGATTAACAGCTCCATCCAGCTCATATCCAGCCGCTGCTCGTGCACGTACTGCAGGAACGGCACGATCAGCGCCGGTGTCGATTCGAAGATCGTCACTTGTTGCTGGCTGATCCAGTAGTGCAGACGAGACGGATCGATCCGGTCGTCCTTCGGCACAATCACCATCGTGCCTCCGTTGTACAGCGTCCGCGCGATATCTCCCACGAACACGTCGAACGAGAAGCTTGCCAGCTGCAGCAGCCGCACCGGGAACTGATCCAACCGGTATTCCCGCCGATAGCCCGCCGCCGTGTTCACCAGGCTGAGGTGCTCGATCATCACGCCCTTCGGCTTGCCCGTCGTTCCCGACGTATAGATCACGTACGCCAGGTCCTCCGGACGGGCTTCATGGAAGCTGTCGGTGCCAACATTCTGATGGCTCTCATCGCCGTCGTCCACAGCATCCGTCAGCTTGCCGGAGACCATGCCGGAGACAATCGGCGCATTCGCCCGCTCCTCGCTGTACGACGCTTCGTCGTCCAGGTACAGCACCGCCGCCAGCGCCAGCTCCTCTTCGCCGAGCCAGGCTTCGGCACGCTCTCGCAGCGGCGTTTGCGTCAGCAGTACCTTCGCTCCGCTGTCTTCAAGCATGAACCGCACGCGGTCCGCCGGATAATCCGGATCGAGCGGCACATACGCCCCGCCCGCTTTCCAGACGGCCAGCACAGCCACCAGCAAGTTCACCGAACGCTCGGCGAGAATGCCGACGATCGTCTCCCGGCCGATGCCGCTTGCGCGCAGCGTGGCCGCCAAGCGGTTCGCCCGCTCGTTCAGCTCCGCATACGTCAGCCGCTCGTTCTCGTACACGACGGCCGCCTCTTCCGGCGTGCGCTCCGCCTGTTCCTCGAACAGCCGGTGGAACGCTGCCACAGGAGCCGCTTCCGGCTGCGCCGGGTTAAACGCGCCGAGAATTTGCTCTTTTTCCTCTGCCGTCAACAAGTTCAGCTCGGCAATCTTCGCATCCGGACAGCTTACGATCGCCGCAAGCAAATGTCCGAAATGAGTCGACAGCCGCCGGATCGTGCTTTCTTTATAAAGAGCCGTTGCGAATTCAAAACTGCACTCCAGGCCGCCGTTTTCTTCCGTAACATCCACACTCAGGTCGAACTTGGCCGTGCCGTATTCGCTAGGGTACGGGGACAATTTCAGCCCTTCCAGCTCAAACTCTTTATCCTCCAAGTTTTGTAGGGAGAACATCGTGTCAAACAGCGGGTTGCGGCTCAAATCCCGGCTGACCTGCACTTTATCAACGAGCTCTTCGAACGGATAATTCTGATGCTCGTAAGCGCCTAAGGTCGTTTCTTTCACTTCTTCCAGATACGACAGGAAGGTCTTCTCCGAAGCCGGATAATTGCGGAGCGCCAGCGTATTGACGAACATTCCGATCAAAGGCTGCGTGTCTCCGTGCGTTCTGCCCGCAATCGACGTTCCGACGATCAAATCGTCCTGACCTGTGTATTTATGCAAAAGCACGGTATATGCCGCAAGCAGCACCATATACAGCGTCGTTCCTCTTTGAGCGGCCAGCTGCTTCAAGCCTTCGTTCGTTGCCTCGTCCACGAAGGACGTCAGCGTTTGTCCCTCAAAGCTCTGCACGGCAGGACGCGGATAGTCCGTCGGCATTTCCAGAACCGGCAGCTCGCCCCGGTAACGGTCCAGCCAGTAAGCTTCCTCGCGTTTCAACTGCACTTTTTGCTCGTCCGACTGCTGCCATACCGCATAGTCCTTGTATTGAATGTGCAAAGGCTCTAATGACTCGCCGCCGTACAGACGAACGAGTTCCTCGACTAACACGTCCATCGAAACCCCGTCGGAGACGATATGGTGCATGTCGAACATCAGCAAATAACGTTCGGCTGCCAGCTCTACGAGCTCCGCCCGCAGCAGCGGAGGCTTCGCCAAGTCGAAAGGCCGGATGAAGTCCTGCACGACTTCAGGCGCTTCTTCCTCGCTCGCATGACGGTACTCGACGGCAAAGTCGACGCTCTCGTAAATGCGCTGTATTGCTTCGCCTTGTACGATCTCAAAGCCGGTTCGCAGTGTTTCGTGCCGTGCGATCAGTCCGCGGAAAGCCTTCTCCAGCAGGCTCCGGTCAATCGATCCTTCCAGCAGCAGCACGCCCGGCATGTTGTAGCTCTGATCGGCCCCTTCCAGCTGATTCAGGATAAACAACCGCTTCTGAGCTGAGGAAAGCGGATAAT
This sequence comes from Paenibacillus sp. FSL P2-0322, assembly GCF_037975315.1. Classification (NCBI taxonomy): domain Bacteria; kingdom Bacillati; phylum Bacillota; class Bacilli; order Caryophanales; family Paenibacillaceae; genus Paenibacillus; species Paenibacillus sp. FSL P2-0322. The sequence goes on from NZ_CP150243.1 coordinate 5,282,035, forward strand.
ATGCTCTTGCGCCTGCCAGCGGAATCGACGAGAACGACTGCTCTCCGATCCGGGAGATGGCAAGAGCCATCTCTTCGATCGTCGAGTAGCGGAATACGTCGCGCAGAGGCAGCTCAACGTTCATTTCCTTCTGAATCTTGCTGACAAGGTTCGTCGCCCGCAAGGAGTGGCCTCCGAGCTCGAAGAAATTGTCCAGGACTCCAATACCGGAGTAACCCAGCACTTCCTCCCAGATCTTCACAAGCTCGGACTCCGTCCGGTTACGCGGTGCTACATATTCGACGCCCGTCTGCAAGCTGCCTTGGGGCTCCGGCAGCGCTTTGCGGTCTACTTTGCCGTTGGCCGTCAGCGGCATGCGCTCCAGCTGCACGAAGTACGACGGGATCATGTACCCCGGCATTCCCTGGGCCAGTGAGGTTCTCATTTCGCTGACCGTCAGTGTCCGGTCCGCCACAAAGTAGGCGACAAGCGCCTTCTCGCCCCCGCCGTCCTGACGGGCAAGCACCACCGCTTCTTCCACGCCCTCGACGTTCAGCAGCTGCGTCTCGATTTCGTCCAGTTCGATCCGGTAACCGCGGATTTTGACCTGGTGATCGATTCGGCCCAGGTATTCGATGTTGCCGTCCGGCAGCCAAGCCGCCAAGTCGCCCGAGCGGTACAGTTTCTCCCCCTCCGCAAACGGGGAATCGACGAACTTCTCCGCCGTCAGATCCGGACGGTTCAGGTATCCTCTCGCAAGGCCTTCCCCGGCCACGTACATTTCGCCCGCTACGCCGATCGGCACTGGGCGGCGGTTTTCATCCAGGACGTACACCCTCAGCGTCGGGATCGGCTTGCCGATATTGCTCTTCGCCGCCTCCATTTCGACCCACGTTATTTCCTTATACGTCACGTGAACCGTCGTCTCGGTAATGCCGTACATATTGATCAGCTTCGTCTCCGGGTACTTCGTCTTGAAGCCCTTGAGCAGCAGCGGACTCAGCGCTTCGCCCCCGAAGATGACGTTGCGAATCCGCAGATCGTACGGATGGTCCGCCAAGACCTCACGCAGCAGCTGGTAGAAGTATGTTGGCGTCTGGTTCAAAATCGTGACCTGTTCGCGGCCCAGCAGCGCCAGGAAATCAGCCGGATTTTTCGCCGTCAGCGGCGGTACGATGACCAGCTTGCCTCCGTACAGCAGCGCTCCGTACATTTCCCAGACGGAGAAATCGAAGCAGAACGAGTGGAACAGCGTCCACGTGTCGGACGGCCCGAAGTCGAACAGGTTCTTGTCGTTGAACAGGAGCCGCACGACGTTCTTATGCTCGATCAGCGTTCCTTTCGGTCTGCCGGTCGTTCCCGACGTGTAGATGACATATGCCAGGTTATCCGGCCCGGAAATCGGCTCCAGGTTCGAAGCGTCCAGCGCACCTTCGGAGCCCGCCCCTCTGTCCCTCCAAACGAAATCATCCAATTCGAGGCGCGTTCCTGCGAAGTCAGTCTTCTCGTGCAGATGCTTTTGAATCAGCAATAACGGCGCGCCCGAATCCTCGATCATGAAGCGGATGCGCTCCTCCGGGTAGTCGGGATCGACAGGCACGTAGGCTCCGCCCGCTTTGAGAATCGCCAGAATGCCGACGACCATATCGAGCGAGCGTTCGGCCAGAATCGCTACCAGCTGGTCCGCTTCTACTCCCGTCTCCCGCAGCTTCCGCGCAAGGCGGTTGGATCGCTCGTTCAGCTCGCGGTAAGTCAGCTGCCGCTCGTTCATGACAGCGGCCACGTTGTCCGGGTAAAGCTCCGCCTGCTCTTCGAACAATTGAACGAGCGTCTTCCCGCGCGGAAATTCCGTGGTGGTGTCGTTAAAACGTCCGAGAAGGTCGGCCTTTTCCGCCTCCGTCACAAGTTCCAGCTCGCCCACTGTAATTTCCGGGTTATCCGTCACCTGCTCCAGCAGATGGACGAGATGCCCCTTGAGCCGCTCGATGCTGTCTTTATCGAACACTTCGGCGTTAAAGTCGAACCGAATTTCGATCTCGGCTCCCGGCACCACGGTCACGTTGAAGTTATAGTTCGTCTGCTCCTCCATCTGAACGTCAGCGATCGTCAGGTCGCCGTGTTGCTGGTCGCCCGCCTGCTCCATCTGCTCGTCCACCGGATAGTTCTCGAAAGCGATGATATGGTTGATCAGGTTCTGCTTTTGCACGCTGCGGGCTTGAATTTCATACAGCGGATAGTAATCATATCGCCCGGACTCCAGCGCACGCTCTTGGAGTTTCGCCATCATATCAGCGAACACGGTGCCCGCTTCGCTCGTGACGCGGACAGGCACCGTATTGATGAACAGCCCGATCATGGACTCGATGCCCGGGATTTCCACCGGTCTTCCGGCCACGACGCTGCCGAATACGGCATCGTTTGTTCCGTTATATTTTTGCAGCATCACGCCCCAAGCGGCTTGCAACAGCGTATTGACCGTAACCAGGCGATCTTTCGCCACCCGATCCATCCGCTCGCTCAACTCCTTGCCCAGCTCGGCGGTGACGTGATCAGCCGTAAATCTGCCGTTCAGCGCCGGTTCCTTTTGTCCCGGGAGTACAGTTTGCCCTTCATAACCTGACAGGAATGCCGTCCAATAGCCGGATGCCGCCTGATCGTCCTGTTTCTCCAACCATTCGATATAGGCGCCATAATCCGATCCCTTATCTCCCGCTGGCTGCTTGCCGGATGCCAAGGTCGAGTACGTCTCAAACAGCTCCTGCGTCAGCTGCGCCAGGCACCAGCCGTCCATCAAAATATGCTGGAAACTCCACAGCACATGATAGCTTTGCTCTTCGGTGCGCAGGATCGTAACCCGAACGAGCGCGTCATGTTCCAGGTCGAAGCCGCGAAGCTTGTCATCCTCGGCCTTTTTATCCAAATACGCTTGTTTCTCGTCCACCTGCAAATGAAGCAGCTCTTCATATTCAAAGCCGACCGGCTTGTCGCGGTATATGATTTGCAGCGGCTCGCCCGCCGGTCCTTTCACAAAATTCGCCCGCAGCACCAGATGACGTTTCGCAAGCTCCATCCAGCTCCTCTCGAAAAGCTGGACGTCGAGCGCTCCCCGCATCGTAAACCGCGTCTGCTCGAAGTAAGCGGCAGTTTGCCGGTCAAGCGCGCTGTGGAACCACATGCCCTTCTGCATCGGCGTAAGCGAGTAAATATTTTCGATTTCCCCGAGATGGCCCGAGCGCTGGGCGATTTGCTCCAATTCCGCGATGGTCAAGCCTTTAAATTGCACGTCGCTCGGCGTCAATTCGGTGTTTTCTTTGCCTGCGCAGTGGGTAATGAGCTCTCGGAGACTTTGCTCAAGCCGCTGAGCGAAGGCTTCCATCGTTTCCTTGCGATACTGCTTCCGGCTGTAGCTGAGATCGAGCGATAAAGTGCCGTCCAGCACCATGCCGTTGATATCCAGCACAAAGCTGCGGGCCTGCCGGTCGCTGGCCGGGCTGCCGCTGGAATAAGAAGATATGCCGATCTCGTCCTGATTGACATCATCGTCGAACTGGCCGAGGTAGTTAAAATTAATTTCCGGCTCTGCGCCCCAAACAAAGCCATCCTCCGATTTGGAGAGATAGCGGCATACGCCGTACCCAAGCCCCTTGTTCGGAATGCGGCGCAAGCTTTCCTTGACCTGTTTAATCTGATAGGCCAAATCCCGGTCGGTTTCTGGCTCCAGGACGACCGGAAACTTGGTCGTAAACCAGCCGACTGTGCGCGTGATGTCGATATCCGTTCCGATCGATTCGCGTCCGTGTCCTTCGAGATTGATCCGCACCCGTTCGTGTCCCGTCCACTTGCGAACGGCTATGCCGAGCGCCGTTACCAAAATATCGTTCATTTCGGTGTTGTAGGCCCGGTGAACCCGCTTCAGCAGCAGCTCCGTTTCTTCGGGAGTCAAACGGACGAACAGCGATTCGCTGTCCTGCTGCGTCGTAACGTCCGCCTCCAGATCCTTCGGCACGGCCGGAACCGCAATTTGTTCCACGGCCTGCCAATAGGCCCGTTCCTTCGCCATCTCCGGGCTTTGCGCGTAAGCGGCTAACTGCTCGGACCAAGTGCGGTACGCATCCGTTTTCGCCGAGAAACGAATTTCCTCGCTTTTGCCGGCCTGCTCGTAACCCAGAGCGAAATCCTCCATCAAAATGCGCCAAGACACGCCGTCCACCACGGCATGATGAACCGCGAGCAGCAAATGATCGCCGTCCGCGCACCGGAACAGTCCCGCCTTCACGAGGGGCCCGTTCTCCAGATCGATGCCCGCTTGAATGTCCGTTGCCTTCGCTTCCACAGCCTGCGCGGTATTCTCCGCATCCTTGAAGTCGAACACGTCCAGCGTGAACAGCCCGCCGTCCTGAATCGCGCGGTTCCGCGCGCTAAACCCTTGTTCCGTCTTGCGGAACACCATCCGCAAGGCGTCATGATGCTCGGCCAGCTTTTGCAGCACCTGACGCACCGTCTCTTCGTCGAAGCGTTCCTTCCGGTACAGCATCACCGACTGGTTGAAATGATGCGGGTCCGCAAAGGAGCTCTCGAAAAACCAATGCTGAATCGGCGTCAGCGCCGTTTCACCCGTTATTTCGCCCTGATCAATGGTACGTCCGATCGGTTTCACATGCAGGCTGAGCTGTGAAATAGTCGGATATTTGAACAAATCCCGGATTTCCAGCTTGTAGCCGGCTTGATGAAGCCGCGAAGATACTTGAATGGACTTGATCGAGTCTCCGCCCAGCTCGAAGAAATGATCCGTTACCCCAACGCGATCGGCGTTCAATACCGCCTGCCACACATCGGCAAGCGTCCGCTCGGCTTCATTGCGGGGAGCTACGTACGCGCCGCCGGTCAGCGCGTTTCCTTCCGGAGCGGGCAAAGCCTTGCGGTCGATTTTGTCGTTCGGCGTGAGCGGCATCTGCGGAAGCTGAACAAAATGCGCCGGAATCATGTAATTCGGCAATTTTTGCGCCAGCGCGCTTCTTAGCTCGCCGAGCGTAAGCGGGCGCCCCGCGACCAGGTAAGCGCACAGTTCTTGCCCGCTTTTGCCTTCCCGCGCGATTACGATCGTCTCCTGCACGGAGTCGATCTTCAGAAGCTGCTCTTCAATCTCGCCGATCTCGATCCGGAATCCACGGATTTTCACCTGATGGTCGATCCGACCCAAGTACTCAATATTTCCGTCCGGCAGCCAGCGGGCGAGATCTCCCGTCCGGTAAAGGCGTTCTCCCGGCGCAAACGGATGTTCCACGAACTTCTCTGCCGTCAGCTCCGGATGGTTCAGGTAACCTCTCGCAAGCCCCACGCCTGCCACGCACAGCTCGCCGTCCACTCCCGGAGGCACAAGCTGCAGGTGGGCATCCAAAATAAAAATCCGGTGATTGGCCAGCGGGCGCCCGATCGGAATGACTCTGCCCTCCGGCTGCTCCTCATCCGCATCCCAAAGTGTCGTAACAATCGAAGCTTCGGTAGGGCCGTAAGCATTGAAATAGTGGACCTTGCGTTTCCACTGCTGCACGAATTCGGCCGATACCGCCGAGCCTCCCGTTACGAGCTTCGTTAAGCTGGGAAGGCGGTCCGGGTTCAAATAAGCACTGTACGTCGGAGGCAAAATCGCCGCCGTAATCGCATGCTCGTTCATATAACTCTCGAACAGGCGGTTGTCGAGAATCGTCTCGGCCGTCGGGATGTACAAAGCCGCGCCAAAATAGAGCGCTTTGAACACTTCCCAGCAGGACGCGTCGAACGACAGGCTGGCGAATTGAACGATCCGGTCATGCTCCGTGATGCCCAGCCTGTCCGCGAACATCAGCTTCAAGCTGACCAAACCGCGATGCTCCAGCATGACCCCTTTGGGATTGCCCGTCGTACCTGACGTATAGATGACATAAGCCAGATCGTTCGGACCGCTGGCCGGCTCCAGGTTCGAGCCATCGTCGCTGTAGGCCTGCTCGTCATCCAGCGCCACCACAGTCCCTTCGAACGGCACCTGCTGCAGCAGGTGCCGTTGAGTCAGCAGCAGCTGCGCATTCGAGTTCTCCAGAATGTAGCGGATGCGTTCTTCCGGGTATTCCGGGTCGATCGGCACGTAGGCACCGCCAGCTTTCAGAACCGCCAGAATGCCAACGACCGTCTCCAGCGATCTCCTGACCATCAAGCCTACCAGCTGATTGGGCAGCACGCCGACCGATCGCAACGTCCGCGCCAGCCGGTTCGCCCGTTCGTTCAGCTCCGCGTACGAAAGCCGCCGCCCCTCAAAGACAACCGCCGTCGCTTCGGGCACCCGCTTCGCCTGCTCCTCCACGAGCTGATGAATCGTCCGATCACGGGGATAGTCCTTCTCGGTATCGTTAAAGCTTTGCAGCAATTGAAATTTCTCGTCTTCCGACAGCATGTCCGCCCGCACGATGTCCATCTCCAACTCGTGAAGCCCCACGGCCAGCAGGCGATTCAGATGGCCGACGACCCGAGTCATAAACTCGGAGTCATATAAGTGCTCGTTATATGACAGCGCTAGCTGTATCGTCCCGTCGGTTAAGCTGAATTCAAAGGAACAATCCGTGACCACATTTTGCCCGATTTCGTCCAGATGCAGCTCCTTAAGGGATACTAGCGTATGGATGACGGGTATACCGTCTGCATATTGCAGGTCCAGCTTCTCCGTCATTTTCAAGAACGGAATATGTTGATGCTGAATCGCTCTCGGCAAGGAAGTCCTCAGCTCGCTCAGAAGCGTTTTAAAAGTCGCACCCGCCGAAAGCGAGTTTTTCAAAATGACCGTATGATTAACGGATCGACGCGTCTCCGTCGGTTTCCGTACAACCGGCATGCCGACCAGAATGTCAGAAGCGCCTGTGTATTTATGCAAGAGTGACTGAACACCGGCGAGCAAAATCATAAAAGCGGCCAGCGGAGCGCCCTTGCTCATTTGAAGGACGCGCTGCGCCGCTTTTTCCGAAAGCGAACCGCCTACGGTTTTCATAATGGGCGCCAGGGAGCTTGGAGCTTTGCTGTAAGGCAGCGGCGTCAAGGTATAATCGTCGCTACCGAATTTTTCGTTCCAAAACAACATTTCTTTTTCAAAAGCCATCTGGATCGTTCCCCTCTCTTCATCGGTAAAAGCAATCCGGCGGAGCATATGCCGCAGCAACGCTTCAGCCTCGCTCCCCGCCTTTTCAAACATGTGACAACAATGTCAATGGCTTTCGCCAGGTCACCGCTTCGCTTGCCCGTTTGATCGCATGCGGCAATCCTCTGCCTAGCAGCTGTCCCGCTCGGCTCCCATGCGTGAAAGACAACAAAGAGCATCGTTCTACGCAAGAGATGCAGCTGCTTCCGGCTCCTCTGCTTCAATATGCTTGCTGCGGACGAGCCGCCCGAAGACGGGCTTTGGTTTAACATTGGGTTCGGAATTAGATTTGGGGGTGGACAAGGGATGTTCCACCCATCGATGTTAGGCTTGCTGTAGGGTTCCGGCCGGCCAGCAGGAAGTCGACCGTACCTCCGGATTCGGCACCGGAGCTGCCTTTGTCGAAGCCTATGTTTAAGGGATATTGATACACTCTATGTACGATTTTAGTATTCCCCCGCCTGGTGTGAATAAGTAAAGATCTGGCTGCGGGGTAGTGAGCTTTTCCTGACGATTAGATGTGACAATGGTGCTGCATGAGGCTCAAAGAATGCTCCGTATGGCATAAACGGGACAGCCCTTGGATCGGCGGTGAATTCCATGCTGCCTGACGGTACCGCAGGCAGCATGGGGAGAAAATCTTCCAATGGGATGAAAACGTTATCTTAACATCAGGGCCGCACGACCCCCAGAAGGCACTTCCGTGCCTCTTGCCGGGGCGTCCACCTGCTTTCGTTACCAGCAAATCCTGGGTCTCCTGAGAGATCACCTGCTGCATACTGGACTTGATAATGTCGCAGCCGGCGACCAGATGCTCCATCGAGACGGTCAGCGGAGGCATGATCTTCAGCACGCAGTCTCCTCTGCCGGCTCTTTCAATGATGAGCCCGTTCTCGAGGCTGATCTCCGTCATCCGCTTCGCCTCGGCTTCATCCTTTCTGAACCTTCTGAAGTCATGGAGCAACATATTCTCGGCAGTCATTTTCCACAATTGTCGGTCCCCGCATGCCAGCTTGCTGGGTAGCCAGTGGACTGGTCTCTCGCACACAGCTTGGATAGGTATAAAAACCATCCAATTCTATTTTATATCATAATTGGAAAGGTAACCTAGGTAAAATTATATCAAAATTCCGAAGAATGTATAGTAAAACTTTAGTTAAATTTGGTCAAGGTGTTAATATTTTGCCTAAAAAGAGCGAATGGAGAAGAACGCTGGGAATGGTTTGCCATCAATCGAGGAATTCGACGCGTGTCGACATTCAGGCGGGGTGCCGGCCGATTTGGGAGATCTTCCCTGTATACATTCTCTGCCGGTGCTCCGAATCCTTGCGCTTTGCGATAACTTAACATGATTACCTGACGAATTTCTGGAAGCCTGGCTGGAAACGTGACTGGATGTCTGCTGGATATTCTGCTGAAAATCCGTTGGATACTCGGTTGGAACTGCCCGGCTGGAAGCTGGCCGTAGCGTCCGCCCGGATGGCAGCCGGCATAGTTTTGTATCCCGCCGTCTTCACTGCGCCTCTGCTAGAGTAAAGGGCAGATAAATTCTGCCCCTCCTCATCAAACCGTACGTGAGGTTTTCCCTCATACGCTTCTTGGCATACCATTTTGTGAGTCGCTGAAGGATGTACCAGTCACGTTTAGCCATCTTCCTTTGGCTGTAGGTCGTAACGTAGTAGTTACGCCAACCCTGTATTTTCGGGTTTAAGTATTCCAAATGTTCTTGGAATGATTTGTGACGCATATTCGCAGGGGCTAGTCGTTCCTTCACGACTTCCCTAATTCGCTCCTTTGCCTTACGGCACAGCCATTGTTGGGTCGTATAATATACTTGGCTTTCGGAAGTTTCGGCCTTCGTCTTTCGGTGAAGCATGCCTAGGAAGTCGAAGCCTTCTTCTCCTGTCCATAGTCCGACGATTCGCGTTTTTGTCGGGTGTAACGTTAACTCCAGACGTTCCATTATCGTTCGAATGATCTCGTATGCCCGATCCGCATCCTTCTTGGGGATAAATTGGCGCTTTACGGGTTTCCCATACCCTGGCCTTTACCTTGTTTTATCCATTTTTCTATCGTGGTGGGAATCGGATATGCTTGAGCCATAATGCCCCTCCATTCACCTCGTAGTTTCTTAATGCAAAAAAAGCCCCATTGTAAAAACAAGGTGCCTGACTTTAAGATGTGTGATATATAATTTTTCAAGAGAGATTTCAGTACTAGGCTAGCTTCTTAATAAACTAACTTTCGACAAAAAAGCGTAAATTATAAAGGATGTATATTTAGTGAGATTATACCATGAATTGTGCTTTAAGGAATAAAAAAATAGGTCTTACCATCATAAATATCTTGGTTATCGAGGTTGATATACAATCGCTCAGCACGTAATTTCACATCTTTGGTCTCCGTCGAATTATCTTAGGTTGCTTTCTTTTATTCTCCAATCCCTTTGAAAAATAACACTGCTACAGATAGTGTCGTCTTAGAGGAATCTTAAATTGGGTTGCTTTTTATGAAAAAATTTATGCATCCATTCGTCTTTCTCCAGCTTGGTCAGTATATATTTAGTCGTTATATTTTTTAACTGACGAAACCGATTAATCTCAGATTTTTTAAAGAAACCTTTTGCAGCATACTCCATCAATAACTCGTAATTAATACGCCCAGCACAAACTAAAGAATCCTCACTTAATTGACCAAGTGCATCTTTGACATTAAGCTGCGGACTTGGGATCACTACATTCAAGCTTCCAAAAGGAAGCTCTATTCTTTGAATTTCCTCTTTGCCCCCCCCCCGACTCATGGCTTCGCATGAGCTGTAGAAGGATATACGAGTGTACGCATATACTCCAAGGAGCACTAATATTCAAACCAGGACTCGTAACGAACATCTTATAGACGTCGGTGTGCCCATGGCATCAATTACATCTTGGATGGAAGATCCTATCGTAAATGGAGCGGCCCCCTTCTTCTTTGAGCCAATAGATACTTTCAAATTATGGTTGATATTATTCCACCCAATGATATGATCATTAGAGTCCAATTCCACATGTGATTCCCATAAGTCCATGAGTTTCCGATGACCGATGTCGAAGTTCCCATAACATCAATCACTTTTTGCTTCGGAGACCCTATAGTAAAAAAAAATTGGGACTTTCTTCTTCCAGATTTATATGGATAGCCGTGTGTCCATCTCAATTGGATGGATCATATGTCTAATGTGAACTTAAAACATAACTACTGAAGGCTTTGCAATAATGAGTCCCCTTCACGGCTCCGCGAAAGTTCATTTATCTCTATACCGCTTTAACTTCAAATCAACAATTCCCTCTATTTCCTGTTTATCGCCCAGGTCTAACTTTCGAAATCCTGAGATTAATTTTGATTCAAGATCATCTAACTTAACTTGAAATAATCCACTATAAAAAGTTGCCGCCTCATCAAGTAATAACCAATCTAAATCAATATCGAAATTTAGTTTAAGGGCAATTACGGTTTCTAAGGATGGTTTGTACTTATCTTTTTCCAATTCACTTAATGTACCCTGAGAAATACCAATAGTAGATGAAAAGTCAGTTTGATTAAGCTTATTTAATTTTCTTATACTCTTTATCTTTTCACCCAAAGTCTTCATTGCTCCACCTACCATCCATAAAAATGAAATACATACTTAATTTATAATAGTTATATATATTATATATTCATTTGTATTTTAGATAAAAAAACATTTTTTTCATCGCGACAATAAGCTCTTGATTTCTCATACTGTTTTCAACAGAAACTTGGATTTCTCCTGCTTCAATTACTTAAGATACCAATACAGGAAAGGGTTCAAAGCCCTTTGATTTGTCATGCAACTATACTCGCTCTGATTGAGCCAAAGCAGTCGCCTCCTGAATTTAATAACAAAAGCCCGATGATACTTGCTCATCGGACTTTTGTTAAATACTTACTAAGAAAAGATATTATTGTTATTTTTCGTTAATATTTAGTACACAACTTTATTTTTTAGTACACAATCTTATTGTTTAGTACACAACTTTATTGTCCGAAGACAAATTAGTGTCTATATACAATAAAGTTGAGTTCTGAATAGTGTTGATAAATCAACGTTTTTCGTTATTTCATAATAATAATAAATACAATAAAGTTGAGTTCTCAAATCATATTTAAAGCTTCTCCTTCAATTAAAAAAGTCATTTTATAATTATCCGTTATTACTTAGCCCCTCATCGGATTTTAATTTCAAAAAGTTGGCCACTGAATCAGAGAAATAAATCATATAAATAATGTAGATAAGGGGATTAATCAACGCCTCTTTTCCCCAGAGCGAAGGAAGCACAATATCCTGATCTGACAGCCCAATTTGCGACAACATTTCTTCGCCAAAGCGACTGAGAAATTTTGAATACATTGTTGTTGTATAAAAAGAGTGGGTTTGTTCAACTTTATCTCTATTTAAAAAATAAAACATGTTCTTTCGGATTTTAGTAAAGCGAATGGCTCTTTGCATGTGAAGTAGGAGCCAGTTATTGTGGGCAATGGTAAACAAGTCGTTATTAATATTTGAATGAGTACAATGAAGGGATTGAAAAAACTCGCGCAAATGTTCAATCCTGGTATGTTAAACGTAGCAAGAGGGATGACATAGCTTGGAGACAATTTGTGATTTACCAGCCCCCACATATAGCTTGATTGCGCGCATAAAAACAACCTTCTCCCCACTTTTCAGGTGCCTTGTTCAAGCGCATATCTTGTAAGCTGGACACGATTTTGAAGATACAACTTTTGCAATATAATTTTCAAATGGTTTTTAACCATAGTATAACGAGGTTCCATTTATTTGAATGCAGGCATTCAATGATACTCTTCTCTTATACTTAACCTTGCATAATACTATCAGGAAGAGTATCTCGCTTGATATGAGGATCGTAATTGGCGACCACAAGAATATCCATATGCCGCGCAGTGCGCAGTAACTTTTGGATAATTGTTCCTTCCCGTAAACGTTTCCATATGGGGCTGTCACTCTGACCAATAATGAGTTGGGTAGTATGATATTCATTAGCTCTGGCAAGAAGAACATCTGCAAGCTTATCAGAATGCCCAAGTGGCACAACTTCAAAATGCCCGCCTAGACGCACTACCAGGCTTTCGAGTTTCTCTTTTTTCATCAATTCCTCTTCATTCATCGTATCCGTTGGGTGTACATATGTGACAATCCATTGTACCTTTAGTCGGAATGCAATTCTAAATCCCCGCCGGATTAACCTTTCTGCATTGGAACTCAGCTTGACGCATACGAAAATGACCTCCCGCTTATTCCAGGGTCCACGTAAGGAACTTTTGCGCTCCCATGCTTCCAGACGTTCATCCACATCGTCCGCAATTTCCCGAAGCGCCAGCTCCCTTAAAGCAATTAAATTTCCAATTTTAAAAAAGTTCCCCAGAGTCTGATCTATCTTCTCCCGGGCATATATCTTTCCTTCCTTCATACGGGCTTGTAGAGCCTGCGGTGCCACATCGATCAGCTCGACCTCGTCAGCAAGGCGAAGAATGGAATCCGGGACGGTTTCCCTGAAACGCACCCCTGTAATTTGCTCCACTGCATCATTTAAGCTCTCTAAATGCTGAACGTTAACGGTAGAAATGACAGAAATCCCAGCATTCAAAATTTCCAATACATCTTCATATCGCTTTTTGTTTTTGCTACTGGGAACGTTGGTGTGAGCCAACTCGTCGACAAGTACCAGTTCAGGATTCCGCCGGATGATTGCCCCAGTATCCATTTCTACAAGTTCTGTGCCTGAATATTTGATTTTTGTGCGCTCGATTAATGGCAGTTCTGCAACCTGCTGGATGGTTTCTTTTCGCCCATGCGTTTCCAGCAAACCAATTACAACATCAATGCCCTTTTTAAGAAGATGATTGCCCTCTTGCAGCATAGTGTAGGTTTTGCCAACTCCAGGAGCCGCACCAATAAAGACCTTGAATCTTCCCCTTTTGATTCGTCCAATTTTCTCATCCACTTCCCGTGAATTTAAGCGGTGATATAACGGGTTTTTCTTCCGATTGGTCATTTTGGCTGGCAGAATCCGCTCTCCATGGTGCTCCGCCCGATCAGCAACGATAAAGATATCCATATTTTTGGATTTTTTTAGAATGTCATTGATGACGGAGCCTTGTCAGAAATAATGTCCCGGTTGCAGTATAACGAGCTTTCGAGCATCTTGGTGCATCTTCTTTCAATTGTTCTAGAGTTAAAGCTGCGCAAGCAGTCTTCGGCATATTTAAATAAATCAACAAAGCTTATGACTGAGACAAAATTCCTTTTACAAACAATGAGACACTGTGCTTGTAGAACTCTTCCTCGGTGACGAGTTGGGACTGATATTGCCGGTGAATCAGCTCGCTCATCTGAAATCCGTAGCACATCGAGAGAAAAGACATGGCGGCAAGACGCTCATCCTGTCTGGCTATAACTTTTTTCTTCTGCAAGCGTTCAAAATATTCAACCAGCAAGGAGTGCAGCTTCACCGGCGGATCGGCCAGCACTCTGTCCAATTCGGGAAGCATTCCTTTGTCGCGGATGCCAATCAAAATGATGTCCGCATTTTTATGGAAAAACAAACGGTACTGCTGGCTTACATTCAGCAGATCGACTTCCGGATTATCGGTCGCGTCCTCTTTTAACAGCTTCTCAAATTGCGGGATATCCGCATGTCTTTCAATGATGGCTTCCAATATGCCTTTCTTGCTTCCAAATTGCCGGAAAATCGTAGATTCATTGACTTTAGCTTCCGTTGCAATGGCTTTGGTGCTTACTCCCCGATAGCCCTTCTTTTTGATGAGCCGTGTCGCGGCTTCAATGATTCTGTCTGAAGTTTGCATTGTATTTCTCCTTTTGCATATGTTAAACCTATTCTACTACAAGTTTTGCATGTGCAGCAGGGTCGGGGTTCATCATTTTCATAAACGTTTATTTAAGGCAAATCGCTTCTTTTTTCCCAGCGGCTTGGTTCCGTAATCTTGACATGATCAGGCACAAATTGCGTGAGCGTGCCTAATTTATCAAATGTAATCTGGATTCGGTCAGAGGGCAACAGCCATTGTTCGGTCTCGATTGCGCAGCAATCCGGTATCGTCCCCATTCCTATAATCGTGCCCGGGAGCGGCGTGAAAACTTTGAGAACCTCCTCCATCACTTTTGCAGGGTGTGCAGAATACTCGGATGTGCTTCCCTTCCAGTGCAGTCTCTCCCCGATGCGTACATCCACATCCAGTACCAGCGGGTTGTCGATTTCATCCGGCGTAACCAGAAATGGTCCTATTCCTTTGCTGCGATCAAAATCTTTGCAGCGCGTCGGTCCGGTCAGCGCCTGGAAATCCGGCCACTGCACATCGCGGACAGTACTGTCGTTAAAAATAACATAACCTGCAATGCAGTTCCCCTTCCCTGTAACAAAGGCCAGCTCCGGCTCGATATCCAGGTAGGAAGTGTACGAAGGCCAATGAATCGTATCCCCATCGCCAATTAATGCATTATGGTTACACTTGTAATAACTGAAAGTTACTTTATTCGGATCTTTCTGGAATTTTTCGGTAATATTTCGTTTAAGCTCTTCTCTTTCCGGCCCTGTATATTCTCTTTGCAGCAGATTTGCGCCAGCATTTCTCAGATGTCTTGGCGTCAGCCCAAAATCGATAAGCGCAGCCGGATTCGGAACCGGCGGCAGCAGTTTTACCGCTGCAATCGGGCAGATTTCATGTTCATTGAATTGATGCGACTGTTCGACAGCATATTGCATCAATTCCTTAGCGGCATCATAACTTGCCGGCAAATAATGAAGATAGCTGTCCATACATTCAAGACTGTCAACGAATGTTCCCTGCTTTTTCATGATTGCGGCAAAAGACACGACAAATTTCTCGTTAATTACAAGCCCAAACAAAGGTTCCTGGGATGTCTTGGTTTGAAAGGTTACTAGCTTCATGTTGCAGCGCCTCCATCCATGTAGTGTGATGTTGTTCTGTTACTATCATATAGCACAGAGAAAATGCATGCAAGTACATGCTTGCATTTCTGTTTTCCATTCTCTATAATAAAGACATAGTCAGTATGCCTTACCCCAAAAACATATACGCAAAGGAGAATTTTCATGAAGTATGGACATATTATCCAAAAACCTCGTGTTAAATTTTTTGAAGTTGCAGATGGCGTCTTTGCCGGTATTTCGCCGTATCGCGGCATCAGTTGGGCCAATGCCGGGTTCATCAACAAGGGTGAAGGGCTGGTGTATGACACGTTCTT
This sequence comes from Paenibacillus sp. FSL P2-0322, assembly GCF_037975315.1. NCBI lineage: Bacteria > Bacillati > Bacillota > Bacilli > Caryophanales > Paenibacillaceae > Paenibacillus > Paenibacillus sp. FSL P2-0322. The sequence continues at coordinate 5,297,484 of NZ_CP150243.1, forward strand.
CGATTTGTTCCATGCGCGGGAAATGCGGGAGGCTTTTATGGAAGTAAGCAACGGCGGCTCTCCCGCATATGTGGTGAACTCGCACTATAACAGCGACCATGCCTGGGGAAACAAAGTGTTTGAAGATGCTTGCATTATTATGCACAAGGAAGCGTCCAGAGAGCGTCTCACCGAAAATATCGCCTGGATGGACAGCGTCATTAGAAGAGGAAAGGATTCTCCGGAATCGACTTCGGGCGAGCGGTTTTTTGCAGCAGAATTTGAAGGATTCGACCTGGAAGGCGTAGAATGGGTGCTCCCGAATATTGAGATAAAGGACGATATCAACATCCGTCTTGGAGATACGGAAGTTATGATTTACAACGTAGCTCCGGCCCACTCTGACAGTGACTTGCTGCTGTGGATGCCAAAAGAAAAAGTGCTGTTCGCCGGCGATGTCGTGTTTAACGGTTGTACGGCATACAGCGAAGAGGGAACCCTCAATTGGGTTAAAGTGCTTGATCGCATTATTGATGAAATTAAACCCGAAATCGTTGTTCCAGGACATGGCGCCATCTGCGGCCTGGACTTCGTGAAGGAGCAGAGAGACTACCTCCTGAATCTGATCAGCGAGTTCAACAAGCATTACAATGGCGAAATTGATTCCTTGTCCCTGACCAAGCAAATTGATATTTCCCGCTTTCTTCATTGGATTCAGCCAGAACGCTTGTATGTTACAGTGGATATCCTATTGAAAAGCAAACGAGGGTTACCACCCCTTCCAATTTGGAACGAGGTGCCTGCTAAGCTGGAAGACATGAAAGCTTTTTTGGCCGGAAAATATGGTAATCAAATCAAGCCATGGGACCCTATGAGTGTTTGGCAAGAATAGCAATTTGAAGCTAGCCTACGAAAAACAAAAAACGGCCCTGTCGCAAACGATGCGAACAGCGGCCGTTCTTTTGAATTGTTCCACGGAAATAAAATCGGCGCTTAGAACCGATTATGAAAAAAATGGAGATGGACTTATGACTTACTAGTAGAACTCTTCTAAAACGATATAACCAAAATTTGATGTTAAGTGTATTTCTCTTCTTTAAAGGGATTCCAAGACTTTTGGCGGTAGCCACCATCACTAACCTGCCCGTTAGCTTAATGACGAATCGTCAGTCTAAGACTTTATTTTCTCAATCTATATCTTTATTTTCTTAGTCTAGAACTTTGTTTTACGGTCTAATACTTTATTTTCTTTTAACATTTTTAAGGCATCTTAATAAGAAGCTTCCGGGAAAGATTAGTACCGAACAATCTTCAGCTTTATAAAATCAATAATTTCATCTCTATCTTCTTTAGTAAGTTCTCGAAACAAAGAAATAAGTTCTAGTTCCTAGGCTTCAATAGCTAAATTAAAAATAGGGTTCTTTGATACAGGCGTATCTCCAAAGATTAACCACTCTATATGGGAATTGAAGTTTTCTTTAATTGCTATAATTATATCAAGAGAGGGTCTATATTTATCTTGCTCTAGTTCACTCAACGTTCCTTGAGAAATTCCAATTGTATTTGCAAACTTTATTTGATTTAAGTTGTTTGTTTTTCTAATAGTTCGAATTCGTTGGCCTATTGTAGACCTAATTGCCCTCCTAAGCTAAAAAGATCCCGATATAATATCATCGGGATCTTTCTTGATGTTTGTAAAATAACTAGTTCCATACTTTTTTTACTGGTTCCGCACTTTTTTATCACCAGACAATTAGTTTAGCATTTTACTAAAGCTTATTCTACGGTAACACTTTTCGCCAGGTTACGTGGTTTGTCAACATCATGACCCAGTGCAAGAGAAGCGTAGTAAGCCAACAGTTGGAGAGATACAACCGAAATTGCAGCAGACAGGATTGGAAGTGTCTTTGGAATGGCAAATACCTGATCCACGGACTTCAGCAACTCAACTGCGTGCTCTTCGTACGTAATCGCAAGAACATCTGCACCACGAGCCTTAACTTCCTTAATGTTGCTCACGGTTTTCTCCAACACGGATTCCTGTGTTACCAAAGCGATAACCGGAATGCCGTCTTCAATCAATGCCAGTGTACCATGCTTCAATTCACCCGCAGCATAAGCCTCGGAATGAATGTAGGAGATTTCCTTGAGCTTCAGGGAGCCTTCCTGTACTACAGCATAGTCCTGACCGCGACCAATAAAGAACAGGTGCTTGTGGCTCGCAATTTGCTCAGCATAGGCTTTGATCGCATCTGCTTTACCCAGCATCTCTTCCACTTGCTCTGGCAGAGATTCCATAGCAGCCAGCACATGAGCTACTTGCTCACCCGTTTGTGTGCCACGCACTTGAGCGAGATACAAACCAAACAGATAGAACGCAATCAACTGTGAAGAATATGCTTTAGTGGAGGCTACGGCAATTTCCGGTCCTGCCAGTGTAACCAACACATCATCTGCATCACGGGCAATGGAGCTGCCGACTACGTTGGTAATCGCCAGTACATGAGCGCCATTTGCTTGTGCTTCACGCAGTGCTGCCAACGTGTCAGCAGTTTCACCGGATTGGCTCACTACGATCACCAATGTCTCTGGTGTTACGATAGGTGAACGATAACGATATTCGGAAGCCACATCGTTTTCTACCGGTATACGAGCCAGACTTTCAATAACTGTACGACCAATCAAACCAGCATTGTAAGCTGTACCACACGCAACAATTTGAATGTTGCGGATATTTTTAATTTGTTCTTCTGTCAGCTTCAGCTCAGGAAGAACAACTTTTTTAGTATCTTTATCGATACGGCCCAACATTGTGTCACGATAAGCCTTAGGCTGCTCGTGAATTTCTTTCAGCATGAAATGCTCATAGCCGCCTTTTTCTGCTGTTACAGCATCCCATTCGACATGAATCATTTCCCGAGAAATAAATTGGCCTTCGATTGTCATTAATTCGACAGCATCACTGGTCAAAACAGCCATTTCGCCATCGTTCAAAATAAATACATTGCGTGTATATTTCAGAATAGCCGGAATGTCGGAACCGATAAAGTTCTCGCCTTCTCCCACACCAATAACCAGCGGGCTAGCTTGACGAACAGCAACCAGCTTATTAGGCTCATGCTCTGTCAGCACACCCAGTGCAAAAGCACCGCGCATAAAGGTAATAGCTTTTTGTACTGCTTTGACGATATCCCCTTTATATTCACGCGCAACCAGATGGGAAATAACTTCCGTGTCCGTTTCGGAAATAAAGGTATGACCTTCGCTGATCAGCTGCTCCTTCAGCTCCAGATAGTTCTCAATAATTCCGTTGTGAACTACAGAGAACTTTTGGCTCTCATCCAAATGTGGATGGGAGTTTTCATCAGAAGGCTTACCGTGCGTTGCCCAACGTGTATGTCCGATACCTGCATGGCCTACCAATGGCGTACCATCCAGTTTAGCTTCCAGATTCGCCAGACGACCTTTAGCCTTAGCTACTTGCAATCCTGAATCTGTAAACACGGCAATACCCGCAGAGTCATAACCGCGATACTCCAGCTTCTTCAATCCGTCAATCAATACCTCTTGTGTATTCTGATTACCAATATATCCTACAATGCCACACATATTCGTTATCCTCCCGATCATCATTTCACAAGACGACTCATCACAGGACTAACGTGTGCGGTAGATTGCGGAATAAAGTTCATTCATCTATGAAGTTGTCAATGATAACTATAGAATTTACAGGCATCTCTTCACGAATGTAACGAAATTCCCAAACCGCGCACGCCAATGATGATGGCCGCACATTCATGAAATGAATCTTATAATTTAGGTTATAAAATAATAAAGGCATCTACCGGTGCGTTGTGTAAACAGTTGCCTGTTCATTTTCCGCTGCCGGTTTACGGCTTGATGCTTCACCGGAAGGTCCCCGCCGAATGTTTCGAACACCTTCACCTCGTCAGCTTGTTTTGTCGTGAACCGATTTGCGAGCAACTTTATCTCAACTGAATCCGTTGCTTCTCCACCAAGTTCCCCCGCACAAAATCAAGCTCTGGCGCTTGTATTACGAACCTTACAACCCTCACTTTCTCTATCTGAGTCACAGCATCCCTATATTATATTCAGCTAAGTATCATTTGGCAATGACACTTTATTCATAATTACACCATGAAGGTCATAAATCGTTAGTAAATAACCGCAAACGCCGTTGCCTGCTTCTTTTTCGCAGGCAACCGACGTTTACAAAATTTTAAACTAATTCTTTCTTCACGACATCTACGATCTGACCGACAAATTGCTCCAGTTCGTCCTTATCCGGGCCTTCGGCCATCACACGAATAAGTGATTCTGTGCCTGAAGCACGGACCAATACACGCCCATTATCACCCAATTGTTGTTCCACCTGCTCAATTGCTTCTGCAATAGCAGGATTCCCCTCGTAATTGCGTTTGTCCTGCACACGCACATTTACGAGCACTTGCGGATACTGTTTCATGAGCGATTTTAGCTCACTCATTTTCTTGCCAGAAGCTTTCAAGGTATCTACCAGCTGAATCCCGGTCAGCATGCCATCGCCTGTCGTATTGTGATCCAGGAAAATAACATGACCAGACTGCTCACCGCCCAGATTAAATCCACCCCGACGCATTTCTTCCATCACATAACGGTCCCCGACCGCAGTTTTTGCAGTCTTGAGTGCCAGCTTTTCAGTAGCTTTATAAAAACCGATATTACTCATCACTGTCGATACAATGGTGCTATCCTTAAGTTTTCCCGCGCGGTTCATTGCATCTCCGCAAATGCAGAGAATATAGTCGCCGTCTACCTCTTCCCCGTTCTCATCAATCGCGATCAGACGGTCGGCATCGCCGTCAAAGGCCAGACCAATATCCGCTTTCAAGCGGCGCACTTCCTCTTTCAACTTCTCAGGATGAGTCGATCCGCAATGATCATTGATATTCAAACCGTTTGGCTCGGCACCGATGGTATGTACCTCAGCTCCCAGTTCTGCAAAAAGCTTCGGCGCCAGCTCATAAGCTGCTCCGTTTGCACAATCCAGTACAATTTTTAACCCTTCAAAAGAATGGCTAATTGTTGTTTTCAAGAACTCCAGATAATCGTAGCGGGAGTGCTCGTCTACAACAACCGTTCCCAATCCGCCACCAATCGGACGAGGCAGTTGGTCTTCTTTTGCATCCATCAGCTCTTCAATTTTCAATTCCGTTTCGTCTGTCAATTTAAAACCGTCGCCGCCAAAAAACTTAATGCCGTTGTCTTCAACTGGATTGTGAGATGCTGAGATCATCACACCAGCGTCAGCTTTCAATTGACGTGTGAGATATGCCACCCCAGGTGTCGAAACAATACCTAGACGAACCACATTAGCCCCAATGGACAGCAAACCGGCTACAAGAGCCGATTCCAGCATCAGTCCAGATATCCGTGTATCCATACCAATAACAACTGTCGGTTTCTCTACATTACCTGCTAAAACATATCCGCCGCAGCGGCCAATGCTATATGCCAGTTCGGCTGTAAGTTCCTGATTAGCAACGCCTCGTACACCATCTGTACCAAAATATTTCCCCATGTAAAATGACTCCCTTTTTTTGTCTAATAAATCATGATTATTTACTACAGATAAAACATGTTATGGCTGACTGTTCTCCGAGGTTCCATTCGCAGAAGAATCTGCGCCGTTATGAGGATTTGTTTTATCCTCCGCAGCTGCGTTGTCCCCGGTCTTAGCGTCAGAGTCTCCACTTTGACTGCCTTGCCCCTCCTGTGGCCTCTCCTGCCCCTTTTCGCCACTACCAGAGGGGTTTGATTCATTCTCACTGTTCGGATTCGTTACAGCAGGCGTAGAAGGGCTCTCAATGTTGACCGTTGCCTTTAGTTGGCTAGCATTTCCGGCTTGCGTAATATATTTAGGCAAGCCTACTTTCAGAGTAACCTCGTGTTGACCAGCCGCGAGGCCACTTACATCTGCCACCAAACTAATATCATCATTGGTTAAATTGTTTACCATATCCTGCGGGCCCTTCACAGTAACATCCATCGTCTTGCCTGCGGGCGCTGTAACAGTCGCAGTCGCTCCATCTCCTGCACCTTGTAAAACGATTGGGATGCCTGACAGCGTCCGTTCCGTATCTGTGACTTCATTGGAAGGAACGACGGTCACCTGAATTTGTATTGACCCTGGCTCGATTTTATCAGAACCTGAGGGGGCTGCCAAATTAGCTTGAACTGCACGGGTCCCCGCTTCCGTAAATTGACTTAAATCCAATGTAGCCGTGACGTAAGAACTAAGGCTGCCCAATACATCCTGCGATGCATACACCGCCGCTTCTTTCACGTTTGCATTGACTTTAGAAAGCGCCAATCCGTCTGGCAACTCTCCGGAATATACAATCTTAACAGGCACAGATTTCGCCTGCTGAGTTACCGGAATTTCAACGGACACAGTGGATGGCTCAATGACCGCACCTGTAAGTTCCTGTCCCTTTTTGTTATAAGCCTTCAGTTTTACACGGTTCTGTTCAAACTTTTCTGAGATGCCATCCGTATTAACAGCCCCCTGAACGGCAGTGACGGTACTCAACTGGCTTTTGGGCAAGGTAACCTTCACGGTTTGAGGAGCAATCACAGGCTTACCAAGCTGCAATCCCGCATCTGGATTTCCCTTAGGAACTATAGATACATTAAATGATTTCGTTTGTTTTTCCTCAATCGTCACTGTAACACGGTTAGGAGTCATAGATACCAATTCCACCCCGTCCGGTAAATCCGGTTCGAGTGATAATGTTTTAGTGCCTGCTCCTAAGCCGTTTAAGTTTAGCTTTGCCTGATAATTATCCGCGAAAAAGGAAGTCAGCACAGAGCGCTGTCCTCTAACTTCCATCTTTACATGGTCAGTATCCATGGTAGACAATACATATTTTGAATCATCCAGACCACTGGCCTGAATGGCCACATTATCAATCACTTTATTATTATAAGAAACGGTCAGCGTAGATGAAGGTGTACCTGTATCTAGATGGACCATTCCCCACAGCAGAACAGCAACCGCAAGCGCCAATATCTTGGAAATCGTATTATTGTTAATCCATTTGTCCATCATGAATTTCCACGGCCTCCCCTCCGATTCCAGAATGAGCCGCGTTTTTCCTTCAAAGACGGTGTTGGCCGCAACTCCTCATACAGCTTGGAGATTAGGGATTCTTCCTTAATGTCGCGCACGACCTGTCCATTAATGGCCAAAGAAATTTGCCCTGTTTCCTCTGACACCACGACAGTTACGGCATCCGTTACCTCACTCACCCCAATCGCAGCCCGGTGACGGGTTCCCAACTCCTTGCTGATGAACGGATTTTCCGATAATGGCAAATAACAGGCCGCAGAAGCAATCTGTTTATTTTGAATAATCACCGCACCATCATGCAGAGGGGTATTAGGAATGAAGATGTTAATTAGCAGTTCAGAACTGACTACAGCCTGTGTCTTGATACCAGACTCTGTATATTCGTTTAGCCCTGTCTCACGCTCAAATACGACCAAAGCTCCTATTTTCCTACGTGATAAATAATTCAGCGCCTTAATCATTTCTCCGATTAACTTGTTAATTTCTTCATCATCCGCAGACGAACGCCCAAATAGTTTGCCACGCCCCAACTGTTCTAGTGCACGACGCAACTCAGGCTGAAAAATAATAAAGATAGCCACCACACCAAAGGTGAACATCTGGTTCATCAACCACTTGAGGGTATACAAATCAAACCAGGTACTAACCGCCCAAATGACAACCAGAAATAGAATCCCTTTCAACAATTGAACTGCACGCGTTCCGCGAACAAGTAAAATAAGCTGATACATAATATAGGTTACGATCAAAATGTCGATAATATCTTTAATGGACTCTTTCCAAGTCAGGTCCGCAAAATAATCCAACATGCGCATGCCCCCGCAATTTTCTGTAGTGAGTGGGTGTAATATGTACACAGTATGCTCTCTCTATCTAGGTTATAACGATCAGGCTCACGTTGCAAGCTGTGTGACAAAAGAACCGCTAAAATCAGTAAAATACAGTACAATTCGCCAGCTTCATATACAAAAAAACGCCTTTTCCAGCGGAAAGAGGCGCTCGATATCGTCCTTGCCATTTCAAGCTTCTTTTATGGAGAAGAGGGTCCCCCGAATAAATCAGTAACCTTGTACCAAATCCAATCCAAGGTTTGATCAATACTTTTAACCTGTCCTGCAATATGAGCGGTGGACGCTTGATAATAAGAACCATCAATTACAGTTACATTTCCTTCCACATCGCCGTATACACGGGCTTCACCATTTTGCACTGTTAGATCTCCGGCAATGGATTTCCCTTCAGGCACAATCACAGTATCACCCTGAATAACGACTTGATCCAGTTGGCTTCCTTTGACTACCAATTGATGGTCCGTGCTAGAAAAGCTAGCCATGCTTGAGCATATAACAATAAGGAAGAAGGCAGCGGCTGTTACAGCGGGATGCCTTTTCACCCACGTCAGCATAGGCACCGCAGTCTGTCTTTTATGCGGTGGCAAAGCATTCATAATGCGAAATGTCAGCTCATCCGATACACACGGCACTTGATGATAGCGTGTACCGTAAAGCATCGCATCCGTCCGCTCCAGCTCTTTAAAACGCATGCGGCATTCCGGGCAGTCTAACAAGTGCTGTTCCAACTCATGTTTGTCCTGCTCAGACAGGTCGCCATCTAGATAGTCATGCATAAAAGAGACGGCTTGTTTGCAATCCATATGAGCCAATCCTTTCTAATATTCTTCCGTGTTTCTCAACATAACATGCTCCGGCTTAGAAACTTTGCTCATCTTACATACGTTACAACGAGCATTATGTTTCATAAAAACATCTACGCAGACTCTTTTCCTAGAATCTATGCGCATGATCTATAGCTTGTGCTCCAGTTTTTTGCGCAGAAAATCCCGGCCCCTGTGTACTCTTGTCTTAATCGTGGTGACTGGGAGATTGAGCACATCACTGATTTCCTGTAAGGAAAGCTCCTGCAAGTACCGTAAAACCATAATCGTCCTATATTTATCCGGAAGGCTGTCAATGGCGTCATGAATTAAAGCCTGCGTTTCGGACAGAAGCGTACTCCCCTCAGGGGTAAGCTCTTCACTGGCGAGCATGGCGTACCCATCGACACCTTCCTGATCATTCATTTCAGCATCAAGTGAGTATGTAGGTTTTCTCCTTCGCAGACGATCAATGCACAGATTTGTAGCAATTCGATAAATCCAGGTTGAGAACTTCTGTCCATGATCGTATTTTTCCAAATTACGATACACACGCAAAAAAGTTTCCTGCACCAGATCCTCCGCCTCATGGCGATTACCTAGCATCCGGTAGGAAAGATGAAAAATCCGATCTTTATATAACTCGACTAACTCCGCAAAAGCTCGCTGATCACCTTTCTGTACCAGCCTCACCAAGCGGCTTTCCATATTATCCACTCTATACTCCCCCAGACTTGCTGATGGGTTACTTACTACATGTTTATGATTATTCATCGTAGTTTAATTTTATCCGGAAATCAACTGTAGTATTGTTACTAACTGCAAGCACACCTGCCATCAATATACAAACAGCACAATCGGGCACCCCATGAGTACCCGATTGCCTGTATTCGTACAACCACACTATATCAGCCCGTATTTCTTAAGCCTGCGGCAATTCCGTTAATCGTCAACAATACCTCACGCAGCATTTCAGTGTCATCACCGTTCTGATCCCGCAGCTCCCGTAGCTCACTTAGCAATTGAACCTGCAAGTAACTTAACGGATCAACATAAGGATTACGCAACCGGATAGATTCCTGAATAACCGGCACGTCGTCCAAAATCTCGGATTGTCCGGTTATTTTCAAAATCAACTCAGATGTCAGCTTGAACTCCGCTGAAATCTGTCCGAAAATGCGCTGCCGGGCCTCTTCGTTATCCGACATCCCAGCGTACTCTTCTGCAATCAGTAAATCCGCTTTAGCGATTGCCATTTGCAGTGTATCAATAAGTGACCGGAAGAAAGCAGAGTCCCTAAACATCGTTTGCAGCACTTTAAGGTTATCCTCATTGTTTTGATAGAAGCTTTGCAAACCTGTTCCAGCCGCATACCACGCAGGTAATAAGTAACGGCTTTGTGTCCATGCAAAAACCCATGGAATGGCGCGCAAGTCCTCAAAACGTTCGCTGTTCTTACGCTTGGACGGACGAGATCCAATATTCAGCTCGCCCACCTCAGGCAACGGTGTAGATTCTTTGAAGAAGTTGAAGAAATCTGGATCTCGGAAAATCAAATCCTGATACTTATCCAGTGATACTTGGGAAATGCGGGCGATAATCTCCTCCCAGCTCTCCTCAAACACTTCCTTCTTCCCGGAACGATGATATGCCACAGCCGTAATCAGCGCCGATGTTGCCTGCTCCAAGCTCCGGTACGCGATGCCTCTAAGCGAGTATCGGGATGATAGTACTTCGCCTTGCTCCGTAATCTTGATTCCGCCTCCAATCGTATGAGGAGGCTGAGCCAAAATACTGCGATTAAGTGGCATTCCACCACGACCCAGCGCACCTCCACGACCGTGGAAAAACTTCACTTTTACGCCAAACTCATTAACTACTTCCGTAATGCTATTCATAGCGACCCGAAGTTCCCAGTTCGCTGTAACCACACCGCCATCTTTATTACTGTCCGAGTATCCCAGCATAATCTCCTGAAGCTGGTCCATCGCAGCCACAGATTGTCGATATACAGGCAAGTTCATCAATCTTCTCATAATATCAGGTGCAGCATGCAGATCATCTATCGTTTCGAACAAAGGGACGGATTGCAGCGTACAGATAACAGTACCATCCTTCTCGATGCGGAACAGGCCTACCTCTTTGGATAAGACCATAACCTCCAGTAAGTCACTGGCTCCCTGAGTCATACTGATCAAGTAGCTTGTAATGGACTGCTTGCCGAATTCCTCCTGAGCCAAATAAATCGTACGATATACGTCAAGACATTCCTGTGTACTATCGCTATATTTTAAATACGGTGAAGTAATCGGACGAGGTTCATTCAGCAGCTTTTCCAGCAGATTTATTTTTTCTTCTTCTGACAGCTTACTGTAATCCGACACAATATTCATTTTAGAAAGAATTTCAGTCATCGCATTTTCATGTTCTTGACTATGCTGACGCACATCCAGCGTAGCTGTATGGAATCCAAACAACTCTACCTGGCGAATCATCTTTTGAATATATGTGTTTGCTACATAATCGGCAAAATGATGACGCAGGCTGTTATCAATAACATTTAGGTCTGCAATGAGCTCTTCCGCAGAATTATAACGCTCATTGGTGCCCTGTTTGCTTTCATCCAGGATGTTGTTCACTTTAGCAATCATATATGCCAGTTTAATGCGATATGGCTCTTTTTCGTTATGCCATACTTCCATCTTTTTAAGTGTAATGTGTGTACGGTCTTCTTCAATAGAAGCCAGCAGATCATCGGAAACTCGCACAATGCTGGTGCTGAAACTCAAGTAACCCATGAGTTCCTTTAACGTGTGCTGATATTCTCTCAAAGCCAACTTGCGCTGCATACGTAACGTTTCCCAAGTCACATGAGCTGTCACAGACGGATTGCCGTCTCGGTCTCCACCGATCCAGGAACCAAATCTCAGATAAGTGGGTATGTGCCATTTTTGTTCGGGATAATATTTGTCCAAACATCGTTCCAATTCTTGGTACACATCTGGGAGTACATGAAACAAGGTCTCGTGAAAATAATACATTCCATTTCTCACTTCATCTAATACAGTTGGCTTGCGATCACGCAGCTCATCTGTCTGCCACAGCGTAATTACTTCGTTTAGCAGATTCTCCCGTACCTGTTCCCGCTCACGCAAGGTAAGCATCGGATTATCCAGCAGCATGACGTCCTCGGAAATGCGCTTGTGGATATCCAGAATTACTCGTCGTGTCGCTTCTGTAGGATGTGCGGTCATGACTAGCTCCAAAGAGAGCTCTTTCAGCAAGTTGCTAACGTCCTCAGCGGAGAAGCCCCCTTGTTTAAGCTCCTGAACGGAACTTTCAATGGAACCGGGCTGAACATCTTCACCAGCGGAATGCTCATAATCCCGCTTACGACGAATACGATGGTTTTGCTCAGCGATATTCACCAACTGAAAATAAATCGCAAACGCGCGAATAACCTGGTGACGAATATCCGTATCCAGTCCGCTGACCATTTGTTTGAAATTCTCATACAACTCCGGCTGATACCCGGCACGTAACGATTTACTTGTCTCACGTATTTTCTCCACGATATCCAAAAGTTCGTTGCCACCCTGATGAACCAAAACCTCACCAAGAATATTCCCTAGAAAACGAACGTCCCGCCGTAGCAGATTGTTGGATTGGTTTTTGTTAGCGGTTAACGTAAGCTCAGTCATGCTTTTCCCCCCATCTGATCTGTTCCACACCATATACAGTTGTAGCAAAGGTACGTATACACACGAAATTTGACACTTTCTTAACATCATACAATAAAAACGCATGAAAAGCTGCAAAATTTACAGTAAAAAATCATCTTTTTGAATTACTTCTTTCGAGAAAATATTGGATTGTTATGAATAAATATGAAATTAATAAATAGAAATGAATGTATACACTAGTGATGCGTGAAACATTATGCACAGTCTCTTATAAAGAGTGTGTTTTTAAAGGTACAAATTCATGCGACATAGTGTGTATATGTTTATTATTTGTTGACAAAGTCAACTCCATTAGCCTTCTATCCACAAAGATATACACAAATTAGCCATTTTCTCAGTGTTTCTAGGGTATTTCCTCTTTAACACTTCGCTTTTTACCCACATAAATAAAGGGAAATGTGCACAACCCAAGAGCAACTGTTGAGTTATCACCATGAATTCGTACCATAATAGCTATAGGATTCCTATATTTAAAGGATTTGATCACGAAATTAGCCTTACTGCAGGAGAAAGGGGAACGTTAGAGGGGAAATTCGGGATCTAGGTGTCAAAAGTAACAAGAGCCTATGTACAATATGCACAAGTCATCCCCAACTGTGCATGACAGGAGACATAATTGCACTAGCTTATATACATAGAAGTAAATGTAATGTGGACAAAATAAAAAGAAGCCTTTCGGCTTCTAGGTAATCGGTAAGCGGGTGATGGGAATCGAACCCACGCTATCAGCTTGGAAGGCTGAAGTTCTACCATTGAACTACACCCGCAAAATAGTATCGGGATGACACGATTTGAACATGCGACCCCCTGGTCCCAAACCAGGTGCTCTACCAAGCTGAGCTACATCCCGATATAATTTTTTAAAATATGGCGCGCCCTGAGAGATTCGAACTCCCGGCCTTTTGATTCGTAGTCAAACGCTCTATCCAGCTGAGCTAAGGGCGCAAATATGGAGCGGACGACGGGAATCGAACCCGCGACCCTCGCCTTGGCAAGGCGATGCTCTACCGCTGAGCCACGTCCGCAAAAACAAGATGCGCGTGGAGGGACTTGAACCCCCACGTCAAAGACGCTAGATCCTAAGTCTAGTGCGTCTGCCAATTCCGCCACACGCGCATGTAATACAATGGTGAGCCATGAAGGACTCGAACCTTCGACACCCTGATTAAAAGTCAGGTGCTCTACCAACTGAGCTAATGGCTCTTAATGGCTGGGGATATAGGATTTGAACCTATGCATGACGGAGTCAAAGTCCGTTGCCTTACCGCTTGGCTAATCCCCAATATGCATATGATTCACAATTCCCCAAGATTTCATCCAGGTAAGAGGATGAAAAATGGTGGAGGCTGAGGGGCTCGAACCCCCGACCCTCTGCTTGTAAGGCAGATGCTCTCCCAGCTGAGCTAAGCCTCCATAATATCCTATGACCCGTAGGGGATTCGAACCCCTGTTACCTCCGTGAAAGGGAGGTGTCTTAACCCCTTGACCAACGGGCCATCCTATAACAAGCTCTCAACCGGGTTCGAACCGGTGACCTCATCCTTACCATGGATGCACTCTACCTGCTGAGCTATGAGAGCAAATGGCTCCCCGAACAGGACTCGAACCTGTGACAACTCGATTAACAGTCGAGTGCTCTACCAACTGAGCTATCAGGGAATATTAATCATAAAGCTCTGCTTGGCGACGTCCTACTCTCCCAGGACCCTGCGGTCCAAGTACCATCGGCGCTGGAGGGCTTAACGGTCGTGTTCGGGATGGGTACGTGTGGAACCCCTCCGCTATCGCCACCAAACATGAATTTGCTGTGCAAATTCTCCCGTACGGTTATTCGGTTCATCACTTATCGTGTGAATGAATAGCCATGCGCTTGTATGTATTTCTACATACCTTCAAGGTTACACCCTGAAAACTGGATCCGAAACTCATTTGCGTTTTATTTTTAGGATAAGCCCTCGACCGATTAGTATTGGTCAGCTCCATGCATTACTGCACTTCCACCCCCAACCTATCTACCTCGTCGTCTTCAAGGGGTCTTACTAATTGGGAAATCTCATCTTGAGGGGGGCTTCACGCTTAGATGCTTTCAGCGCTTATCCCTTCCGTACATAGCTACCCAGCGGTGCTCCTGGCGGAACAACTGGTACACCAGCGGTACGTCCATCCCGGTCCTCTCGTACTAAGGACAGCTCCTCTCAAATTTCCTACGCCCACGACAGATAGGGACCGAACTGTCTCACGACGTTCTGAACCCAGCTCGCGTACCGCTTTAATGGGCGAACAGCCCAACCCTTGGGACCTACTTCAGCCCCAGGATGCGATGAGCCGACATCGAGGTGCCAAACCTCCCCGTCGATGTGGACTCTTGGGGGAGATAAGCCTGTTATCCCCAGGGTAGCTTTTATCCGTTGAGCGATGGCCCTTCCATGCGGTACCACCGGATCACTAAGCCCGACTTTCGTCCCTGCTCGACTTGTAGGTCTCGCAGTCAAGCTCCCTTCTGCCTTTGCACTCTTCGAATGATTTCCAACCATTCTGAGGGAACCTTGGGGCGCCTCCGTTACTCTTTAGGAGGCGACCGCCCCAGTCAAACTGCCCACCTGACACTGTCCTCGCACCGGATCACGGTACCAAGTTAGAACCTAGATACGATCAGGGTGGTATCCCAAGGATGCCTCCCTTCAAGCTGGCGCTCAAAGTTCAACGGCTCCCACCTATCCTGTACAGATCGTACCCAAATTCAATATCAAGCTGCAGTAAAGCTCCATGGGGTCTTTCCGTCTTGTCGCGGGTAACCTGCATCTTCACAGGTATTAAAATTTCACCGGATCTCTCGTTGAGACAGCGCCCAAGTCGTTACGCCATTCGTGCGGGTCAGAATTTACCTGACAAGGAATTTCGCTACCTTAGGACCGTTATAGTTACGGCCGCCGTTTACTGGGGCTTCGGTTCATAGCTTCGCCCGAAGGCTTACCACTCCCCTTAACCTTCCAGCACCGGGCAGGCGTCAGCCCGTATACTTCGCCTTGCGGCTTCGCACAGACCTGTGTTTTTGCTAAACAGTCGCTTGGGCCTTTTCACTGCGGCCCCCTCGGGCTATTCACCCTACCGAGGCACCCCTTCTCCCGAAGTTACGGGGTCATTTTGCCGAGTTCCTTAACGAGAGTTCTTCCGCGCGCCTTAGAATTCTCTTCTCGCCTACCTGTGTCGGTTTGCGGTACGGGCACCTTCTCCTGGCTAGAGGCTTTTCTTGGCAGTCTGAGATCATGACCTTCGCTACTATAATTTTCGCTCCCCATCACAGCCCAGCCTTACGATGTGCGGATTTGCCTACACACCAGCCTCACTGCTTAGACGGACATCCATCAGTCCGCGTCACTACCCTACTGCGTCACCCCATCGCTCATAACGGATTACGGTGGTACAGGAATTTCGACCTGTTGTCCTTCGACTACGCCTATCGGCCTCGCCTTAGGTCCCGACTTACCCTGAGCGGACGAACCTTCCTCAGGAACCCTTAGGCTTTCGGCGGATCTGATTCTCACAGATCTTTTCGTTACTCATACCGGCATTCTCACTTGAATGCAGTCCAGCGCTCCTTACGGTACACCTTCAACCCGCATTCAACGCTCCCCTACCCCTGATGCAATGCATCAAGCCATAGCTTCGGTGGTGTGTTTAGCCCCGTTACATTTTCGGCGCAGAGTCACTCGACCAGTGAGCTATTACGCACTCTTTCAATGGTGGCTGCTTCTAAGCCAACATCCTGGTTGTCTGTGCAACTCCACATCCTTTCCCACTTAACACACACTTGGGGACCTTAGCTGATGGTCTGGGCTGTTTCCCTTTCGACAATGGATCTTAGCACTCACTGTCTGACTCCCGGAACTAAATCTATGGCATTCGGAGTTTGACTGAGCTTGGTAACCCTTGCGGGCCCCGCACCCAATCAGTGCTCTACCTCCACGATTCTATTTCCGAGGCTAGCCCTAAAGCTATTTCGGGGAGAACCAGCTATCTCCGGGTTCGATTGGAATTTCTCCGCTACCCCCACCTCATCCCCGCATTTTTCAACATGCGTGGGTTCGGGCCTCCAGTGCGTGTTACCGCACCTTCACCCTGGACAGGGGTAGATCACCCGGTTTCGGGTCTACGTCCACGTACTCATTCGCCCTATTCAGACTCGCTTTCGCTGCGGCTTCAGCTCTTCACCTTAACCTTGCACGGGAACGTAACTCGCCGGTTCATTCTACAAAAGGCACGCCATCACCCATAGATCGGGCTCTGACTTCTTGTAAGCACACGGTTTCAGGATCTATTTCACTCCCCTTCCGGGGTGCTTTTCACCTTTCCCTCACGGTACTGCTTCACTATCGGTCGCCAGGGAGTATTTAGCCTTGGCAGATGGTCCTGCCGGATTCATACGGGGTTTCACGTGCCCCGCACTACTCGGGATCCGTCTCGGAGAGAACAAGTTTTGAACTACAGGGCTTTTACCTTCTCTGGCGGGCCTTTCCAGACCTCTTCATCTAACCGGTTCCTTTGTAACTCCATGTGAGACGTCCCACAACCCCAAGGAGCAAGCTCCTTGGTTTGGGCTAATCCGCGTTCGCTCGCCGCTACTGACGGAATCACTATTGTTTTCTCTTCCTCAGGGTACTTAGATGTTTCAGTTCCCCTGGTCTGCCTCTATTCTGCCTATGTATTCAGCAGAAAGTGACTGTCGATGAAGACAGCCGGGTTTCCCCATTCGGACATCCCCGGATCAAAGCTTGCTTACAGCTCCCCGAGGCTTTATCGTTGTTCGCCACGTCCTTCGTCGGCTCCTGGCGCCTAGGCATCCTCCGTGTGCTCTTTGTAGCTTAACCTAGACTTTTCTTTCAAAGAAAGAAAATGTCGATGTTCGATAAAGAATGATTTTTGCCAAAGGCAAAAGATCTTTCCTTACCTGCTACCTTTATTTCACTTGTTTACACAAGATCAGCTTAAAGGAATATTCTAAAACGCAATTTCGTTTCGGTATCCAGTTTTCAAGGTGCAATGATAATAAATCTTTTTGGTGGAGCCAAGCGGGATCGAACCGCTGACCTCCTGCTTGCAAGGCAGGCGCTCTCCCAGCTGAGCTATGGCCCCAAAAGGAAATATAAAGTTATATGGTGGGCCCTAGTGGACTCGAACCACCGACCTCACCCTTATCAGGGGTGCGCTCTAACCAGCTGAGCTAAGGGCCCATAATAAACCACCAAAGAAGTTCTTCTTTAGTGGTTTCGCTTGGCGACGTCCTACTCTCCCAGGACCCTGCGGTCCAAGTACCATCGGCGCTGGAGGGCTTAACGGTCGTGTTCGGGATGGGTACGTGTGGAACCCCTCCGCTATCGCCACCAAACGTTCGAGAGTTTGAGCTCTCAAAACTGAGCAACGAGTGAGTAACAGGCCTAAACCTGAGTTTTGAAGCTTACGCTTCATATTTGAATGTTTCCGTTGCAGGAAACGATTCTCCATAGAAAGGAGGTGATCCAGCCGCACCTTCCGATACGGCTACCTTGTTACGACTTCACCCCAATCATCTACCCCACCTTCGGCGGCTGGCTCCCTTGCGGGTTACCCCACCGACTTCGGGTGTTGTAAACTCTCGTGGTGTGACGGGCGGTGTGTACAAGACCCGGGAACGTATTCACCGCGGCATGCTGATCCGCGATTACTAGCAATTCCGACTTCATGTAGGCGAGTTGCAGCCTACAATCCGAACTGAGACCGGCTTTTCTAGGATTGGCTCCACCTCGCGATTTCGCTTCCCGTTGTACCGGCCATTGTAGTACGTGTGTAGCCCAGGTCATAAGGGGCATGATGATTTGACGTCATCCCCACCTTCCTCCGGTTTGTCACCGGCAGTCTGCTTAGAGTGCCCAGCTTGACCTGCTGGCAACTAAGCATAAGGGTTGCGCTCGTTGCGGGACTTAACCCAACATCTCACGACACGAGCTGACGACAACCATGCACCACCTGTCTCCTCTGTCCCGAAGGAAAGGTCTATCTCTAGACCGATCAGAGGGATGTCAAGACCTGGTAAGGTTCTTCGCGTTGCTTCGAATTAAACCACATACTCCACTGCTTGTGCGGGTCCCCGTCAATTCCTTTGAGTTTCAGTCTTGCGACCGTACTCCCCAGGCGGAATGCTTAATGTGTTAACTTCGGCACCAAGGGTATCGAAACCCCTAACACCTAGCATTCATCGTTTACGGCGTGGACTACCAGGGTATCTAATCCTGTTTGCTCCCCACGCTTTCGCGCCTCAGCGTCAGTTACAGCCCAGAGAGTCGCCTTCGCCACTGGTGTTCCTCCACATATCTACGCATTTCACCGCTACACGTGGAATTCCACTCTCCTCTTCTGCACTCAAGCTCCCCAGTTTCCAGTGCGACCCGAAGTTGAGCCTCGGGATTAAACACCAGACTTAAAGAGCCGCCTGCGCGCGCTTTACGCCCAATAATTCCGGACAACGCTTGCCCCCTACGTATTACCGCGGCTGCTGGCACGTAGTTAGCCGGGGCTTTCTTCTCAGGTACCGTCACTCTTGTAGCAGTTACTCTACAAGACGTTCTTCCCTGGCAACAGAGCTTTACGATCCGAAAACCTTCATCACTCACGCGGCGTTGCTCCGTCAGGCTTTCGCCCATTGCGGAAGATTCCCTACTGCTGCCTCCCGTAGGAGTCTGGGCCGTGTCTCAGTCCCAGTGTGGCCGATCACCCTCTCAGGTCGGCTACGCATCGTCGCCTTGGTAGGCCTTTACCCCACCAACTAGCTAATGCGCCGCAGGCCCATCCACAAGTGACAGATTGCTCCGTCTTTCCTCCTTCTCCCATGCAGGAAAAGGATGTATCGGGTATTAGCTACCGTTTCCGGTAGTTATCCCTGTCTTGTGGGCAGGTTGCCTACGTGTTACTCACCCGTCCGCCGCTAGGTTGTTTAGAAGCAAGCTTCTAAACAACCCCGCTCGACTTGCATGTATTAGGCACGCCGCCAGCGTTCGTCCTGAGCCAGGATCAAACTCTCCATTAAAGACCAACCGAAGTTGGTTTATAGAAAGAGCGATAAGCTCATTTTGAAACTGACGAGATAAAATATCTCTTGTTCGCTTCCATTTTATACAACCTGACGGCATGTACCAAAATTTCAGCGTTGGATTTTGTAAACAAAATCCGTACTCACTCGTTGTTCAGTTTTCAAAGATCAAACTTGCATAATGTCTTACTTTGTCTCGTCACCGCGTCTCAGTGGCGACCTTTATAATATATCATCTCTTTTTAGAATTTGCAAGAGTTTTTTCAATTTCTTTTTTTCGAGCTAATCCTTCAAAAAGGAACGAAAATTAATTTACCATGAATATTGAATAGAGTCAATACTTTTTTTGATATCAGAAAGTATAATCTTTTTAAAATAGTTTACTTCCTGATATCTCTGATATAGTTTCATCTTATCTTTTCATTGTTTGGTTTGTGGGACTCGCCCTCTGCGAGCATATTTTGATAGTTCCTTGGCGGGTGCAAAACGGGCATACATGCGAAAGACTGTTTTATATCGTAGTGCGATTGCGTAGCGAATATCTTGATCCAATCGAGTATCGCTCATATCAAGCAGCATTTCATCTAGCTCCTTACGAAGAACGTAGTCAAGTTCCTTGCATTCTTTTTCGTTAAACAGCATTCCCAACATATGACCATACTCCCTTATCAGCAGATTATATAGTACTTATATTTGCTCAACTATTGTTCCAATCTTTACCTGTTTTTAAACTCAACTGCTAAGGTTTCAAACTTACCCCGATTAATCTTCAGCTTCTCTTTAGGCTCTCCCCTTTGTTATGTTCAATTTTCAGGAAATATATAAATAATTGGCCATAATATTTTATTGTGACAATAAACGATAAGTTATGCCACTCTCAATTGCAGCTGCTATAAGCAGTAAGATGACAGACCATATGGACACCCTCAACGTTTGTTTCATAAATAAATCCCACACTGGGCCAGTTCCTTTGCGCTTTAGCCCTATGCTTGTACCTATAGTAGACATTATGTTGATTCCAAACTTCAATCCGAAGGCACAGGCGATAATCAAAACAGGCAATTCAATCACACCGTGAGGCAGTAACCCTTTGACAACAACTTCATACATACTTCTTCCCATATCTGTCTGCAAGTGTACTACAAACCCTAAAACCATACCGTTCACAATTAAAAATATAAACGGTACGATTCCAAATACTGCCCCCATAAATATAACCAGCACACATTTAATTGCATTATTGAAAAAGATGAATACAAAAAAACTCCATTGTGGATGGTCAGAATTCTGCAAGCGCTGCGCTACTTCTCCCAGTCCCTCCATTTGTTGCGCCAGCATGGATTGAATAGTGCCTGTACTTAACCATCCCACCATAATACTTGTGCAGAAAAGAAATGCAGAGATTAAAATTAACCGTCTTGTCGTGTGTAAATCGTGAAAAAATGCTTTTAATCCCATTTGATAATTCCTCCTATTGGTTCAATGGAATAATTGACAACCCCCGGCATAGCTTTAAGTAAACAAGCACTTCGATGAAAGGGGCGTTATTAACCATGAATTCTTTTTTCTATGTATTGAACGGTAAAAAAATCAAACGATTCTTAATCGTAATGGCTGCAGCCGTCTTTACTGTTGGAGTCATTTATGTAGAAACCGATAATGTTACGGTTTTTTCCGAGGAAGCACCAACCGCTATTTATAGTGTACCCACGGACAAAAAGCTGATCGCTCTCACCTTTGATATTAGTTGGGGTGATAAGCGTACTGCCCCCATCTTAAAAGTCCTTGAGGATAAAAAAGTGACCAAGTCCACCTTTTTTCTTTCTGCCCCTTGGAGTAAAACACATCCAGAGCTTGTGAATCAGATTAAAGAAAGCGGATTTGAGATCGGCAGTCATGGCCATAAACACGAAAATTACAGTAGCTTAAGCGATGAAGATATTCGTAAGCAGATTTCCATTGCTCATACCACATTAACCGAACTGACGGGACAGTCCCCGAAGTTGATCCGTATGCCTAATGGCGACTTTGATAAAAGGGTCCTTCAGGTTGCCAGCACTTTAGGCTACAAAACCATTCAGTGGGATACAGATTCCCTGGACTGGAAAAACCCTGGTACTCAGGTCATAATCGACCGTGTTGTAAATAAAGCGCATCCTGGCGATATCGTCCTTCTGCATGCCAGTGATTCCTGTAAACAAACACATGAAGCCTTGCCCGTCATTATCGACAAGTTGCGCGCACAAGGCTATGAATTCGTGACTGTATCTGAACTGCTTCAACAGGGTACAGTAAAAGGCAAAGAGGTGCGCGATCAGGCACTGGGTCTTTAAGGAGTTATTTTACATCGTTCTCAGCTAAAAACCAAAAGCAAATCGACATATTTCTCCGCATTCATCCGCATACTATCCACATTCATGATGAAGGAGGAATACGGCCATGAATTGGACTCGTTTGCGATTTGTTAGCACGGTATGCGTACTGAGCGTTGCACTGAGTGGCTGCGGCTCGGATCAGGGTTCTGCGCCCCCCCAGAACAGTTATAAAGAGATGAAAACGATGGTTGTCGATATCTTGAAAAGCGATGACGGAAAAAAAGCCGTAGAAGAGGCTTTAACCGGGGAAAGCACTTCAAAAGAAGGACAATCCGGTCAAAGCAGTGAAGAGGGTGGGGCTGGTGGTGGATCTGGTGGCAGCATGGGAATGAAAATGCTTATGCCCATGCAATCGGCTGAACAGATGAAGATCGCAGTCAAAGATACTTTGGTATCACCTGAATATAAAAAAGAAATCGAAAAAATTATGACTGATCCGCGTTTTGCCGGAGAATTTGCCAAAGCCATCAACAGCCAAAGCAAACAGCTTCATATGCAACTTATAAAAGACCCTTCTTATCAAAAATCAATTGAAGCGATGCTTAAGTCGCCAGAACTGACCAAGATGTATATGGACTTAACTAAAACTCCTGAATATCGCAAACAATCTATGACAGTCATGCATGATGCCATGCAGAATCCGATTTTTCGGCTTGAAGTCATGAATTTACTTAAAACTGTCGTACAAGAGGAACTCCAACCTAAGGTTGAGAAAAAAAGCGGTGAGCAAGGTGGCTCTGCTGATCAGAAGCAAGATGGTGGTGGTGGTGGTGGTGGTGGAGGCGAAGGAGAACAAGGTGGAGGCCAATAATAAAAAGGCTGGTTCAACAACCAGCCTTTTTTTCTTATTCAAATTCCGCGTGCAACGTCGTAATTTGAGCAGCAATATCATTGTAAATTGCCCCTGTCGCCGACTCGGATTTATATACGGATGGAGAAAAGTCGGCTTCTGAAGGGTGATTGTCTGGGATACCCAGTGGAATTTGCGCCAGCAGCTTCGTATGAAGGGTATCTGCCAGCATAGCCCCGCCACCACGTCCAAAAACATAGTCCTTTTCTCCGGTGGAGGATACATAATAGGACATGTTCTCCACAACACCAATGACCTTATGATCTGTTTGGAGCGCCATAGCCCCTGCACGTGCAGCTACAAAAGCTGCAGTTGCATGTGGGGTAGTGACAATGATTTCTTCACTCTGCGGAATCATTTGATGTACGTCAAGCGCTACATCGCCAGTCCCTGGTGGTAAATCGAGTATCATATAATCCAGTTGTCCCCATTCAACATCACTAAAAAACTGTCTGAGCATTCTCCCCAGCATGGGACCTCTCCAAATCACCGGATTGTTCTCTCTGACAAAGAACCCCATAGACATGATTTTGATACCGAATCGCTCCACCGGCTGAATGATACCATCTTCGACAGAAGGAACCTCCTCCACCCCGATCATATCCGGCACGCTAAATCCATAGATATCCGCATCAATTAAACCCACACGCTTCCCCTGTCTAGCTAAAGCAGCAGCCAAATTTACAGCTACTGTCGATTTTCCGACACCACCTTTTCCGCTTGCAATGGCAATAAACCGGACGCCAGATGCTGGGCTAAGCAGCTCATGTTCTTCCATACCGACAGCATGTCCTTTGGTCAAAACCGGGTCAGCGGCTTCCTCGGTATTCTCCACAGCTTGAATTGCGGACTTTTCATGCTCAGATGCCTCACGAATACGAATATGGACGTGGCTTAATCCCGCCTCTTCTAACGTCTGCCGGATTTCCCGCTCCAGTTCTGCACACGTCTCTTCCTGGCTATTCAAACTAATAGCGGTCAGGGATACCCGATCCTCTTTAACAACCACATCCCGAATAAAATGGAGATCGACTAGACGGCGTCCTGTTTGAGGCTCCCGTACTTGTTGAAGTAGCTCTATAACTTGCTCTCTTGATTGCATGAATTATCAGCACCTCTGCTTTAATGAATTACGGAGTGGTAAACACTTACAGTATACCACTATCTGGCCTCAGGTGCTGGTGAGATCCCCTTTTCCCCGGCACTGTAACGCAAAATCCCCTTATATATGGACGCCGCCACCTGCCTTTGATAGTTCACGTCACTTAGTCGTCTGGCTTCCTCTGGATGGGACAAAAATCCGACTTCTACAAGGGCTGATGGCATTTTGAGAGCTTTCAATAAATAAACTGTGTTCACGGTCTTAGCCACTCTGTCCGTATTTTCCAAGTTGCGTTTGATTTCTTCCTGAATTAAAGACGCCAAATTCTCGTTATCTGCATGGTTAGGAACGTAAAAGGTCTGGGCTCCACTCCAACGGCTCGACGGAATACTGTTCATATGAATACTTAGAAAGAGGTCCGCTTTCTGCTCCTCAATTATACGCACACGCTGCTTCAAATCCTCCGTTTTTCTTCTGGAATAACCTTTCGTTTCTTGCTGCGCCAGGTCGCGGTCATCCTCACGTGTCATGACAACAACAGCACCTGCTTGCTGCAAATAATCCCGCAAATAAAAAGCGATTGCCAGATTAATATCCTTTTCAATAATTCCTTCTTTGCTAACCGCCCCTCCATCAGGCCCTCCGTGTCCAGCATCTATAGCAATTACTTTACCGGTAAGGGGTAAACTCCAATGGGTCCAAGCTCTCGAAGCAGGTATCTCATACAATGCCAGTGTAATAAACAGAACGGCGAGACAACAGCCCAACAGCATTTTTTGCAACGTCCGATAGCGAATCCACAGTGTAACCTCGTGTTTACGATTATTTTTTTGCATAACAAAACGCCTCCGTCCTATACAGATACTAATAATCTATATGGGACGAGGCGTGTAGATAGTACAACTCAGGCATGAACAAATTCTTTCATACCTTCAATCAGCACTTGAGCAACTTCCGGTCGTGTAAATTCAGGTGGCGGGCAAACCCCAGAGCGCAATAATTCCCGTACCTTGGTGCCCGAGAGCGTCAAATGATGCTCCTTGGGATGTGGGCATGTTTTACTTGAGGCCATATTTCCACATCGAGTGCAATAAAAGCTGTGTTCAAAGAACAATGGAGTAATCCCCAGCTCTTCAGGTGTAAAGTGCCTGAAAATTTCCTGTGCTTCGTAGGTACCATAATAGTCTCCTACCCCGGCATGATCCCTTCCAACAATAAAATGGGTGCAGCCATAGTTTTTTCGCACAATAGCATGGAAAATGGCCTCTCTAGGACCCGCGTATCGCATGGCAGCAGGAAATACCCCCAGAAAAGTCCGATCAGCCGGATAATAATTGTCCAGCAGCACCAGATAGCTCTTCATACGCACATCTGCCGGAACGTCATCTGACTTGGTTTCACCAACGAGTGGGTTTAGAAACAAAGCATCCACAATCTCCATCGCGCTTTTCTGGATGTACTCATGCGCCCGGTGTACCGGATTTCGTGTTTGAAAACCGACCACTGTTTTCCAGCCTTTTTCTACAAAATAGTCGCGTGTCTGTGATGGTGTATAGTAAAACTCACTAAATTGTGTGGACTCCGGCCGATTCAGCACTTGCACAGATCCACCAACATACGTAGCAGGTCGATCTAACAGTTTGTTTACGCCAGGATGAGCAGGGTCATCGGTCTTGAATACTCGTCTGGCTTCCTCAGCCTGATCTACCTGATAAATACTTTCAATATCAAGTACAGCATAGATAGTATCGTCTGTTTCACCCACCAAAGCCACCTGCTGACCTAATTTCAGTTCACTGGCTACACTTTCTACAACTGCAAGAGTAATGGGAATACTCCAGACTGTACCATCGGCAAGACGCATATCTGTTACCACCGACCGATAATCAGATTCATTCATAAACCCCGTCAAAGGAGAGAAAGCTCCCACTCCAATCAAATCCAGATCAGAAATGGTCCATGAGTTTACACGGATAGGAAACAATTCTCCTGCAGCCTGCAAAAGTGCTTTTTGCTCCGGTCCTGTAATGATTTTATCAACAAGTGTTCCGCCATGCGGAAGAATTGCAGTCATAATGCACTTCCCTTCTCTTCATAAATACGACTCATAGTTACCTGAATACCATTTTATTGATGGAGCCCACACTCTGTTTTCTCATTGCCTGACCAGCGACCCGCACGAGGGTCTTCACCTGGTAGAACTTCACGGGTACATTGCTCACAACCGATACTGGGATAATTGCGGTCATGCAATGGATTATACAGTACTTCATGAGTACGGATATAGTTCCATACATCCTCGGATGTCCAGCTTGCCAAGGGATTAAATTTAACGAGTCCAAACTTTTCATCATACTCTACCTTTTTTGAATTCGCACGGGTAGGGGCCTGATCCCGGCGAATACCAGTAATCCATGCATCGTATTGTGACAAAATGCGTGTCAGGGGCTCAACTTTGCGTATACCACAACATGTGTTAGGATCTGTTTTCCACAGTTCCTCTCCATGCTCAGCCGCTTGCTCTTCAGGAGTAATTAAGGGAGAGACCCTGACAAAATCCAAATTATATCTGGCTTTCATCTGATCTCGCGTATCGTAAGTTTCTTGAAAATGAAAGTCGGTGTCCAAGTAAAAAATGTCGGTGGAAGGGCTAATTTTTTGAAGCATATCTACTAGTACTACATCTTCTGCTCCGAAGCTACAAGCAAAGGTAAGATTGGGAAATGTAAGAACAGCATACTGGATAACTTCCTCTGGCGTAGCCTCTTCCAGTTCAATTGCCTTGACTCTAATCAACGCTTCTTTCTCCAATAAATTCATTATCAATGCGCCTCCATATGAAGATTCATAAATAAGTGGCATTTCAATACCGACTAAACTAATAAGATTAAATACAGTATAAAACTTTCACAATCATTGTCAATCCAAGGCAAAATGTCCTGATGTAAGCATTTATCTACCCAAATTTGCAGGAATGTTGTTCTGTCAGCATTCTTTAATGCTTTCTTGCGTATCCAACCAAGTTCATTGGCTTTATATAAAATATTCTTATACCAAACACTTGAAAATGGTCCATAGGCTCTTTGGTTACTAAAAATAACTAGTGTAGCTGAAGGTATGCTTGAATGGAGGCTTTTTACGTCAACAAAGACGGCTTGTTCTCTACTCTGCCGAAGACAAAGGCGTACCACCAGTACGCTTTTAAACAAAGGGCTTTCTCATATAACAATATATGGGAATACTTTGGTCCTTGAAGGAATATGCCCTATGGTTTTGACTTTGGAAGAGCAAGCCGAACGTGCGGATAAGCATTTATTTGACAACCTACCTTGCTACGCAAAATTACTTAGTTGAATGATTTCTATAGCCAAAATGTATTATTGTACTATACATATGCTTGTGGATCTTCTGAGTGAAATGCTTTAGAGGCATCTAGGAGCAGCGTATCCTAATCTTGGCCTAGTGCGCGGCAGCAATGCTGAACAGCTTTGGGTTGCTTGATCAAGCAAGAATCATCTGTAGAAGAAAGCAACATCGTTTCTGAATCTAAGATTATCGAAGGGTGCTAGCCGAGGGAATTGAAAATAACTTTAGGTTTCAAAGCTCTTATTTTGCATTCCAAAGATGAAGTCCGTATGTGGACGAGTTCAGATGAAGGCAAACTAGCCTTTACTCGAATTTTTAGCCAGATGAAATCGACTACACTATTCTGGAGCTCTGGCGTCAGCGATGCTTTCATTGTGGAAATTATAAAAGAAATGACTGCGCGCTGAACTCTTATTATGCCTCTATCCAATCCTAAAGCGCTTGTAGAGGCAATTCCCGAGGAATTGATCCACTGGACACAAGCAAGACTCTTATCGCTACTGGAAGCCTATTTAAAGCCTGTCATCAAGGAGGGTCAATTTTATGAGGGTAGACACAGTCGGACAATACATGGTGCTCCCGGTTATAGTTTGGAGCGATTGCTGTGTAGACTATTTCCATTACCAGTAACATGTACATCGCCGTTGCCATTGCAGTAGCATAGAAAGCGGACAGTACTAGGCTAAAGAGCGTCCTTCTCTCAGTGCACACAAATAAAAAGAGGTATTCCTTGCCGTATCCCTAGCTACGCCCAAAACAACTGTACAAGAGGCATAGACAGTACCAGCCAGAACATATCAAGGAACTTTACATAAACAACTGAAAGCAAAGTATCTCGTGAAACAGCACTTAGCAGAGAATATTAAGATGAGGCTAATTTGATAGTCGAACATTATATTTTAGTCACAGGTTATAAACATTACAGAATAAACTCCGTGGAAATAGCCAACTGTATTTGTGTATAACAATATCGTCTTCAATTACATCGTGGATAACTTTTCGTGTTCCATGCATTTGCATGCGGTTATTTATGTATTCGCAGAAACATGCTGAAGCCCATGAATTTTAGAGTAAGTCTACTTATCCACATGTGGATAATAATCAGGAAATGACTAAATAAAAAAGAACCCTTTCCATAAGGAAAAGGTTCTTCTGTATTCGAAATATTAACGTTTCGAGAACTGTGGTGCACGACGAGCGGCTTTGAGACCGTATTTTTTACGTTCTTTCATACGTGGGTCACGAGTCAAGAAGCCTGCTTTTTTCAAAGCTGGACGGAATTCCGGATCTGCTTTCAACAGAGCACGGGAAATACCGTGGCGAATTGCGCCGGCTTGACCAGAGATACCACCACCATGAGCGATAACGAGTACGTCATAGCTGCCAACTGTTTCTGTCAGGTTCAGTGGTTGTTTTACGATCAGTTTGAGAGTTTCCAAACCGAAATATTCATTAATATCACGCTTATTGATGACAATGCGTCCTTCACCCGGTACGAGACGAACACGAGCTACCGAATGTTTACGACGACCTGTCCCATAGTATTGTACTTGTGCCATGAAACTGTCCTCCCTTTTAATTATCCGCGAAGTTCGTAAACTTCAGGTTTTTGTGCTGCATGTGGATGCTCAGTGCCTCTGTAAGCTTTAAGTCTCAGCTTCATTTTCTCGCCTTGACGAGTTTTAGGAAGCATACCGTGAACAGCCAATTCCAACATACGCTCAGGCTTGTTCTTAACCATTTCTTGTGCAACCGTTACTTTCAGACCACCCGGATGCAGGGAGTGACGGTAGTACTTCTTGTTCTCCATTTTTTTACCGGTCAATACGATTTTTTCCGCATTGATTACAACAACAAAATCACCTGTGTCCACATGTGGTGTAAATTGTGGCTTGTGTTTGCCGCGAATCAACGCAGCCGCTTCGCTTGCCAGACGGCCGAGCGTTTTGCCTTCGGCATCAATGATGTGCCAGTTGCGCTCAACTTCATTTGGCTTCGCCATATACGTAGTACGCATGAAAAGTATCCTCCTTAAGTTCGTTAACAGAAATCATCATTTATCTTCGTTCGTTAAGTTGCTGCATTATTGATGGATTAGATGTTAATTTAAAGTGATTATCTTAATTGGGGCTGTGGGAAAGCCATTAAGAAAACACAACTTTTATATTACAGGATAACCATCAATTCCGCAAGGGTAAAATCAATGTTTTT
This sequence comes from Paenibacillus sp. FSL P2-0322, assembly GCF_037975315.1. NCBI lineage: Bacteria > Bacillati > Bacillota > Bacilli > Caryophanales > Paenibacillaceae > Paenibacillus > Paenibacillus sp. FSL P2-0322. The sequence continues at coordinate 5,326,959 of NZ_CP150243.1, forward strand.
TGATGTTTTCGTCGTACTCTACATTCCAGAGCGTTAAAGCGTGTCCAACGGCCGTAGGTCCGGCCTTTGAACGATTTTTCGCCTCCAAAATGGAAGGAATATCATCCGACGATTTTTTGCCTTCTCCCACTTCCAGCAAAGTACCCATAATAATCCGAACCATGTGCTGCAAAAATCCGCTACCTGTAATATAAGTATGGATAATTCCTTGATCATCCGAGTCCGGACGTGAAAAGGAATGGTCTACTGTCATATAGGCTTCGTAAATAGTGCGAACATGATTCGTCTTTTGGGAACGTCGAGATGCGAACGAAGTATAGTCAAAGGTGCCAACTAAATGAGCTAACCCTTCCTCCATCGCTCTTACATCCAGACTCGTTGGATGATGGGCCTGTGTACGACGGTGAAAGATGTCCGGAAACCGGTTCGCATTAATACTGTACCGATATGTCTTCCGCTTCGCCATGCGGCGTGCATGAAAGGACAGTGGCACCTCTCTCGCATCCGTAACGATGATATCACGAGGCAACCAGGCATTAAGTGCCAGACACCAGCGCTGTAACGGAATCGGCGATTCAGTGTGAAAATTGAATACCTGCCCGTATGCATGTACACCTGCATCTGTACGGCCTGAGCCTGTAATTTTAAGACGCTCGCCCGTCAATGAGTAAATAGCATGTTCAAGGCAGTCCTGAATGGTGTTACCGTTAGGCTGCGTCTGAAAGCCATCATAGTGGGTTCCGTCATAGTTCACCTTCATGCACAAGTTCCGCATGCTTCTCACACCTTTGTAGGGGTAGTCTCTGGCCTTACAAGGAATAACCGAACATAACAAAGGAGAAGCCCCTCAAGGACTCCTCCAAGAGAAAAAAAGGGTTGTTCAGAATCAAGCCGATTCTGTCCACCCTTCCCTCATCTTCGCCTGTTTACGCGCGGTCAACCAATTCCAGATATACCATTGGAGCGGCGTCGCCACGACGAGGTCCCAATTTCAGGATACGAGTGTATCCACCTGGACGCTCAGTGTAACGTGTAGCCAATTCGCTAAACAGCTTTTGGATTGCATCCTGCTCACCATCCAAAGTTTCACGGCGAACGAACGCAGCCACTTGACGACGTGCGTGCAGATCTCCTTTTTTCGCTTTGGTGATCAGTTTTTCAGCAATAGAACGAACTTCTTTCGCTTTAGCCTCAGTAGTTTGGATACGCTCATACAAGAACAGATCGGTTACCAAATCACGAAACAAAGCTTTACGGGCACTGGAGTTACGGCCCAATTTTTGGTATGCCATGTAATTTCCCCTCCTTCACAAAAACATTGCTGTACTATTCTTCCGTACGAAGTCCTAAACCAAGTTCCTCGAGCTTCTCTTGTACTTCTTCCAAAGATTTGCGACCCAAGTTACGGACCTTCATCATATCTTCTTCAGATTTAGTCGTGAGTTCTTGTACCGTATTGATACCAGCGCGCTTAAGGCAGTTATAGGAACGGACGGAGAGATCCAGCTCTTCGATCGTCATTTCAAGAACTTTTTCTTTCTTGTCTTCTTCTTTTTCAACCATAATTTCAGCATCTTTTGCCTCGTCCGTGAGACCCACGAACAACATCACATGCTCGGTCAAAATTTTGGCTCCAAGGCTCACTGCTTCCTCGGGACGAATACTTCCGTCAGTCCAAACCTCAAGTGTCAGCTTGTCATAATTCGTAACCTGGCCGACACGCGTATTTTCTACGCCGTAGTTCACGCGTGCAATCGGAGTGTAGATGGAGTCGACGGGAATGACGCCGATCGGCTGGTCATCACGTTTGTTCCGATCCTGCTTAACGTAACCGCGACCGCGATTGGCAAAAATACGCATGTGAAGTCTCGAACCCGGTCCGAGCGTAGCAATGTGAAGATCCGGATTAAGAATTTCCACATCACTATCCGCACGGATATCTCCTGCCGTTACAACTCCTTCGCCTTCCGCATCGATTTCGAGTACTTTCTCTTCATCCGAGTGGATTTTAAGCGATAAAGCTTTCAAGTTCAGAATGATCTCCGTTACGTCTTCCTTCACACCGGGAACCGTTGCAAACTCGTGCAGAACCCCATCGATCTGAACCGATGTGACTGCTGCCCCCGGTAACGAGGATAACAGAATACGGCGAAGCGAGTTTCCCAGCGTCGTACCGTATCCGCGTTCCAGCGGTTCTACTACGAATTTTCCATAGGTGCCATCATCATTGACGTCAACCGTCTCAATTTTCGGCTTTTCGATTTCTATCACTGCAATATCCCTCCTTCAAAACGTCGCTCCTATATGAAACATTCACCTTATCCATAGTCTATCATGCAGTATACCTAAACATCCATTCTTGGCAGTTTGTGCCGGATCTATACTACACGCAGAGGAGAAATCTCATTAGACGCGACGACGTTTTGGAGGACGGCATCCGTTATGAGGTACCGGAGTTACGTCTTTGATCAGGTTAACTTCCAAACCAGCAGCTTGCAAAGAGCGGATTGCTGCTTCGCGACCTGCACCAGGTCCTTTAACCATGACTTCGACAGTTTTCATGCCGTGTTCCATAGCAGCTTTAGCAGCAGTTTCTGCGGCCATTTGCGCTGCAAATGGAGTAGATTTACGGGAACCACGGAATCCCATGCCGCCTGAGCTGGCCCAAGAGATTGCGTTACCGTGTGGATCTGTGATCGTAACGATCGTGTTGTTGAACGTGGAACGGATGTGTGCCACGCCAGTTTCGATATTTTTACGGTCACGGCGTTTTGTACGTACAACTTTTTTCGGTTTAGCCATTGAATGTTATCCTCCCTTCTTATTTCTTTTTGTTCGCTACAGTCCGACGAGGACCTTTACGGGTACGAGCATTAGTTTTAGTACGTTGTCCGCGAACAGGCAACCCACGACGGTGACGAACACCACGGTAGCACCCAATCTCAGTCAGACGTTTAATATTCAAGGAAATTTCACGACGCAGATCGCCTTCTACTTTAACTTCTTTGTCGATCGTTTCACGTAATTTGCTCACTTCATCTTCAGTCAAATCACGAACACGCGTGTTTGCACTGATGCCTGTTTCCTTCAAGATTTTCTGAGAAGTCGTTTTACCGATTCCGAAAATGTAAGTCAAGGCGATCTCAACGCGTTTGTCACGTGGCAAATCCACACCAGCTATACGAGCCATTTTACGCTACACCCCCTTCTATTAACCTTGTTTTTGTTTGTGTTTCGGATTTTCGCAAATAACCATTACGTTCCCTTTGCGGCGAATGACTTTGCATTTTTCGCAAATAGGTTTTACAGAAGGTCTTACCTTCATGTTGATTACCTCCTCCAAGCTTTACCCTGGTAAAACTCGCTTCGTGAACATTCACATCGTTTTGCCGAGCAAAACAAGTTTTTTAAATGACATACGTTTAATAAAAACCTGCATGAATTACTTGCGGTACGTTATACGGCCTTTGGTTAAATCGTAAGGCGATAACTGTACAACCACCTTGTCGCCTGTCAAAATACGGATAAAGTGCATCCGCAGCTTTCCGGAAACATGAGCAAGAATTTGATGACCGTTCTCCAGCTCTACCTTGAACGTAGCGTTCGGCAGTGGCTCGATTACCGTACCTTCAACCTCAATGACATCTTCTTTGGCCAAAGTCAGTCTCCTTTCTCTTCAGCTTGGTATTCGGACGAGTCCAGGAAAGTTTTCACTGCATGGCGCAGCTTTCCATTCGTCACCCGACCGCTTTCGTTTAAACTGTTTACAATCTCGCTACTAATCTTTGGCTGAGGCACCAAATGAAGAACATTTTTCTTCTTCGCTTGATCAAACTTTCGTTTATCCCCATCCGCAATATATACAAACCTGCTATCTGCTACTGAAACGACAACCGCAATCTGTCCGGCACCTCTGCCTTTCAGAATCTTCACCAGCTGACCGATTTGCAGGTTTCCTTGCTGAATCATTACAATCACCTACGCACTCAGTTTCGTGAAAATGTCCATGCCGCCCGTTTCGCACGTCACCGCTTGCTCGTTATGAGCACATGAGGTTACGTTCATCGTAACGACCGTCCAGTTGTCTTCCAGCGTCCCTACATGGTGAGAACCTATCTGAATCATTGATTCAATAGCCAGCCCAATGCCGGTTTTCAGCCTCGGCCCCTGCTCAGGAATACCACGGTTTGGATTCTCAATATATTGCTGAATGGCATGCGACATTGTAAACTGGCGAGTTTTCGCGATGATATCGCCTTTGTTTAACTTGCGTTTGCCGGGAAATCCGTGCACCAGTTGTTCGTTGACTGAAGCGCAAATGCTAGCAGGAAAACCGTTATAACCTTTAAAAGACGGCACAGCTCCCTGACTGCGAATATACCGATCAGCTAAATGATCAAGTTCACCGGTCGTAATACCGGGCTCGATGTGTCCTGCCAAGAGATGATCCGTTTCCGTATCTATTCTCTTAGCTTTCCTCATAAAGCTTGATTCCGTCCCCGACTTGCAAATGATCATTACAGCTAACCCCGCAACAAGGACACGATATTTTGGGAAACCACATCAATATCCTGTTCTCCGTCAATATGACGCAGAAGATTCTGGTTCTCATAAAACGTGAGGAGTGGTGCTGTTTTATTACTATATTCGTCAAGTCGTGTTCTTACGCTATCTTCATTATCGTCAGGACGCTGATAGAGTTCCCCACCGTCTTTATCGCAAATGCCTTCAACCTTAGGAGGATTAAAGACAATATGATAGCTAGTTCCGCAGCTTTTACAAACCCGCCGTCCTGTGATTCGTGCCAACAAGTTGTCACTATCCACTTTCAGGTTGATGACGTCATCTAGCTTCGTATTCAAACGACCCAAAATTTGATCCAAGGCTTCAGCTTGAGCCAAAGTTCTTGGAAAACCGTCCAGCAAGAACCCTTTCTTGCAATCTGGCTGTTGTAGCCGTTCTTCAACGATACCGATTGTTACGTCATCCGGAACAAGTTCACCCTTGTCGATATATTCTTTAGCTTTAATGCCAATAGGTGTTCCCTGTTTCATCGCTAGGCGAAAAGCATCACCTGTCGAGATATGAGGAATGCCGAATTCCTTCACAATGACATCTGCTTGTGTACCTTTACCAGCCCCCGGAGGGCCCATGATCAAAATATTCACAATCTGTCACTCCTCAAGACGACCCCTACACAAGAAACAGCACAAAAGGTGCCGGTAAGCATGCGAACATCCTAAGCCGGTACCTATTGCCTATTTGTTGATGAAGCCTTTGTAATGGCGTTTGATCAGTTGGCTTTCGATTTGCTTCATTGTATCCAATGCTACACCAATGATGATGAGCAATGAAGTACCGCCAATTTGCACGGAACGAGGCAAGCCCGAAAGCGAACCGAAGAATACCGGCAAAACGGATATGACTGCCAGAAACAAGGCTCCTGTCATTGTCAAACGTGACATTACTCGTGTCAAGTATTTCTCCGTGGCTTTACCCGGGCGAATTCCCGGAATATAACCGCCGTTTTTCTTCATATTGTCGGCCATTTGCTGCGGATTCATCTGTACAAAGGTATAGAAGAATGTGAAACCGATAATCATTACGACATACAAAACCATGCCCAGCGGCTTGTCATAATACAAGTAAGTGGTAACCCACTTAGCCCAAACATGATCTGCCCAGAAACTCGCAATAATTGTCGGGAATTGCAGCAATGATACCGCAAAGATTACCGGAATAACGCCTGCCGCATTAATTTTCATCGGAATATGCGTATTCTGGCCACCGTACATTTTGTTGCCAACTACACGTTTCGCGTATTGTACCGGGATTTTCCGAATACCTTGCTGGATGTAGATAACACCAACAATAATCAGAACAATCACCAGGGCAATTATAATTGCCTTCAGAATATTCATAAACAGCTGATCTGCCTGAATAAACTGAGATTCTACAACCGTCCGAATATGTCTTGGAATACCCGCTGCAATCCCTGCGAAGATAACAATAGAGATACCATTGCCGATTCCCTTTTCGGTAATTTGCTCACCGAGCCACATAAGGAACGTAGTTCCTGCTGTAAGCACAATGGCAATGACCAGATAATCTGCAAAAGTGGCTCCTGGAATCATCGCTGCACCGTACAGTCGATTAAAGCCAATCGACGTTCCGAATGCTTGAATCAGGCCAAGTATTACCGTACCATAACGCGTAATTTGAGCCAACTTCTTTTTACCATGCTCTCCTTGTTTAGCCCATTCCGCAAGTTTCGGAATCACGTCCATTGACAGCAACTGTACAATGATGGACGCTGTAATATATGGCATAATCCCGAGGGCGAAGATCGAAAACTGATACAATGCGCCCCCTGAGAAGGTGTTAAGGAGTCCAAACAACTCGCTTCCTGCCTGATCCTGAGAAGTAAAGACTTGCTTGTTCACGCCGGGAACCGGCACAAAGGAGCCAATACGATATACAAAGAGTATAAACAGGGTGAACAGGATTCGGGTTCTAAGATCCTCAACCCGCCATATATTTTTCAGGGTCTTGAACATTAGATCACCTCGGTTTTACCGCCGGCAGCTTCAATTTTCTCTACCGCAGATTGAGAGAACTTGTTCGCTTTAACTGTCAATTTCACAGTGATTTCACCGTTACCCAGAATTTTGATTCCGGATTTAGCGTTTTTCACAATGCCATTGTTCAGCAAAAACTCAGGGCTTACTTCTGTACCCGCTGCAAAACTGTTCAAATCTTCGATATTCAAAACCGCATACTCTTTACGAGTAGGATTTACGAAACCGCGTTTAGGCAAGCGACGATACAGTGGGTTTTGACCACCCTCGAAGCCCGGACGTACACCACCGCCGGAACGAGCGTTTTGACCTTTATGACCACGACCAGAAGTTTTACCCGTACCGCTACTAGGACCACGACCCAAACGTTTACGTTCTTTGCGGGAGCCTGGAGCTGGGGAAAGCTCATGTAACTTCATCGTTCGTTGCACCTCCTTGATTATTGTTAAAATACTTTATTTCTTAAGCCTCAATTTCTTTAACAGAAACCAAATGGCTAACTTGATTAATCATCCCGCGAATAGCTGCATTGTCGGGTTGAACTACTTTATGGTTGATTTTACGCAAGCCGAGCGTTTTAACAGTCGTTCTCTGATTACCAGGACGGCCGATCAACGAACGAACGAGGGTAATTTCTAATTTCGCCATGATATTCCCTCCTTAGCCCAGCAGCTCTTCGATGGATTTGCCGCGCAATTTTGCAACTTCTTCAGCGCGTTTCAAGCGGGACAAACCTTCCAAAGTCGCATTGACCATATTCATGGAATTCGAAGAACCCAAAGATTTTGTCAAGATATCACCTACACCAGCAAGTTCCAGTACAGCACGAACCGGACCACCAGCGATAACTCCAGTACCTTCCGATGCCGGTTTCAACAGAACCCGGCCAGCACCGAACTTACCTGTAACAAGGTGAGGAATTGTTGTTCCTACGAGTGGAACGTGAACCAGGTTTTTCTTAGCATCTTCAATACCTTTGCGAATTGCATCAGGTACTTCGCCAGCTTTACCGATTCCAGCGCCTACCCAGCCGTTGCCGTCGCCCACTACTACCAGAGCACTGAAGCTGAAACGGCGTCCGCCTTTGACAACTTTAGCTACACGATTAATATTTACTACTCTTTCAGTCAGTTCCAAAGTATTCGGATCTACACGCAAGTCGTTAACCTCCTTTTGAGAAATGTCTTAGAATTCAAGGCCTGCTTCGCGAGCTGCATCAGCCAAAGCTTGAATCCGTCCATGATACAAGTATCCACCACGGTCAAATACGATGTTAGCATGGCCTTTTTCTTTCGCACGTTTAGCAACGAGTTCGCCAACTTTACGAGCTGCTTCTACACTACCGCCGTTTTTGATTTCGCTGCTCAGTTCTTTATCCATAGTGGATGCAGATACCAATGTTACACCAGCTACATCATCAATCAGTTGTGCGTAGATATGCTTGGAAGAGCGGAATACGTTCAAACGAGGACGTACAGCCGTACCTTCGATTTTCTTACGTACACGCAGATGTCTTCTGACACGTGCTTTATTTTTATCTTGTTTTGTAATCATCTCAAGTTTTCACTCCCTTCAGTTTGCCTTTTAAAACTTTATACTAAGACGCACTGGGTAAAAAAGAAGTACGAAGTCTTTCCTGCAGAAAGACCGCACAAAGTCGGTAAGAAACTTATTTCTTCTTACCGGCTTTACCTTCTTTACGAATGATGCGCTCGCCTTCGTATTTAATCCCTTTACCTTTGTACGGTTCAGGTTCACGAACGGAACGAATTTTAGCAGCGTAGGCACCTACACGCTCTTTATCAATTCCGCGAACGATGATTTTAGTGTTCGAAGGAACTTCGAATTCGATGCCCGCTTCCGGTGTGATTTCAACCGGGTGAGAGTATCCAACGTTCAGAACGATTTTATCTCCGGATTTGCTTGCACGATATCCGACCCCAACCAGCTCCAGAGATTTTGAAAACCCTTCAGTTACACCACTTACCATGTTGTTGACAACGCTGCGGGTTGTTCCATGCAAAGAGCGGTGAAGTTTGTTGTCCGAAGGACGAACTACATTAATTTCATTGTTTTCCACAGTAACGGACATGTCTTTATGAAGCTCACGAGTCAATGTTCCTTTAGGACCTTTAACTGTGATCGCTGTGTTGTTCAAAGTCACGTCAACACCACTTGGTACTGTGATTGGTTTACGACCAATACGGGACATATCTGTTGCACCTCCTATCTTTTAAACGTTATCTTACCAAACGTAGCAAACAACTTCTCCGCCGGCTTTGGACTGACGTGCTTCTTTGTCGGTCATGATACCTTTGGATGTTGAAATGATTGCGATCCCGAGTCCACCCAATACGCGTGGAATCTCATTGCTCTTCGTGTAAACGCGAAGACCTGGTTTACTGATTCTTTTCAAACCTGTAATAACACGCTCGTTGTTCGCACCGTATTTCAAGAAAATACGGATAATCCCTTGTTTGCTATCTTCAACAAATTCCGCATCACGAATGAATCCTTCACGTTTCAGGATGTCGGCGATTTGTTTTTTCATTGTAGATGCAGGCATTTCTACTGTTTCGTGACGAACTGTGTTCGCGTTACGAATACGAGTAAGCATATCTGCAATTGGATCAGACATAGTCATTGTGTATAAACCTCCTTCCCAAACAGGACTTTTTACCAGCTTGCTTTTTTCACGCCAGGAATCTGGCCTTTATAAGCTAATTCACGGAAGCAAATTCTGCAGATCTTAAACTTTTGCAGTACCGAATGTGGACGACCACAACGCTCGCAACGAGTGTAAGCACGAACTTTAAACTTTGGTGTGCGTTGTTGTTTGACTTTCATTGAAGTTTTTGCCACTTAGCCTGACACCTCCTAAATAGTTTCGGAGAACAGGGTGTCTTTAAAATCAGACGCCCGAAACGTTATGCCAACATTATTTTGCGAAAGGCATGCCCAGCTGAGTCAGAAGCTCACGGGACTCTTCGTCAGTTTTGGCAGTCGTTACGATAACGATGTCCATACCACGAACTTTATCAACTTGATCATACTCGATTTCCGGGAAGATCAACTGTTCTTTCAGACCAAGCGTGTAGTTACCACGTCCGTCGAAAGCTTTTGTCGATACACCATGGAAGTCACGTACGCGAGGAAGAGTAATGTTGAACAATTTGTCCAAGAAATAATACATACGCTCGCCACGAAGTGTTACCTTTACACCGATCGGCATGTTTTCACGCAATTTAAAACCTGCAATAGATTTTTTTGCGCGAGTGATTACTGGTTTTTGACCAGCAATCAGCTGCATGTCGTTGAGAGCTGAATCAAGTACTTTGGAGTTTTGGACTGCGTCGCCAACACCCATGTTGATTACAACTTTCTCGATTTTAGGCACTTGCATCACTGTTGTATAGTTGAACTTCTGCATCAAAGCAGGAGTGATTTCTTTCAAGAAACGTTCTTTCATTCTTGTTGTAGCCATGAATCATATACCTCCTTTCTTCAAAAAATAATTAGTCGATCACTTCGCCAGAACGTTTTGCAATGCGCACTTTTTTTCCGTTGTCCAAAACTTTGTAACCAACACGGGTTACTTTTCCGCTCTTCGGATCAATGTGCATAACGTTGGAAACGTGAATCGGAGCTTCTTTCTCGATGATGCCGCCTTGTGGATTCAGCTGATTAGGCTTTTGGTGTTTTTTAATCATGTTAACACCTTCCACAAGCACACGGTTTTGACGAGGGTAAGCAGCGATAACGCGACCTTTTTTACCTTTATCTTTACCTGTAATCACCAGAACAGTGTCGTCTTTTTTGACGTGAAGCTTGTTGTTATGGGATTCCAGAACTTTTTTCACTTTTGGCATTTCGTACACCTCCTACGGGCACATTTTAAGGTGAGTTTAGATCACTTCCGGAGCCAAGGAAACGATTTTCATGAAGTCCTTGTCACGAAGTTCGCGAGCAACTGGTCCGAAAATACGAGTACCACGTGGGCTCTTGTCTTCTTTAACGACCACTGCTGCGTTCTCGTCAAATCCGATGTAGGAACCGTCTTTACGGCGGATAGAACGTTTAGTACGAACAACAACCGCTCTTACTACATCACCCTTTTTGACAACGCCGCCTGGTGTTGCTTGTTTTACGGAACAAACGATCAGGTCACCAATTTGAGCTGTACGACGTCCCGTACCACCGAGCACACGGATACACATCAGTTCCTTCGCGCCGGAATTGTCAGCTACAGTCAAACGTGTAAATGGTTGAATCATTTATTTATCCTCCTTTCGGAAAAACTACACTACATTAGATTATAACAGCTTTTTCAACGATTTCGACCAGTCTCCAGTTTTTGTCTTTGGACAAAGGGCGAGTTTCCATGATTTTAACAGTATCACCAATTTGTGCAGTGTTGTTTTCATCATGAGCTTTGAATTTCTTAGTTACTTTAATACGTTTATGGTAGAGATCATGTTTTTTGTAAGTTTCTACAGCAATCACAATCGTTTTATCCATTTTGTCGCTGACTACTTTACCGACTAATACTTTACGGGCATTACGTTCGCTCATTGTTGGCCTCCTTCCTAATTACAGGCGGATTTTCCACCCGGTCTGATATCTTAGCTAATCCCAAGTTCTCTTTCACGGATCACAGTTTTAGCACGAGCAATTTCCTTACGCACAGCGCCGATCCGAGTCGGGTTATCAAGCTGACCGGTAGCGAGTTGAAAACGAAGGTTGAAAAGTTCTTCTTTAAAACCGGAGATCTTTTGTTCGATTTCAGCAGTGGTTAGGTTGCGGAATTCACTAGCCTTCATTTGCTTCACCACCCAATTCTTCACGTTTCACAAACTTAGTTTTGATTGGCAGTTTGTGAGCGGCAAGACGCATTGCTTCACGAGCAATCTCTTCCGGAACACCAGCAAGTTCGAACATAATCTTGCCTGGTTTCACTACTGCAACCCATTTTTCTACGTTACCTTTACCACTACCCATACGAACCTCAAGAGGCTTCTGAGTAATTGGTTTGTCAGGGAAAATTTTAATCCAAACCTTACCACCACGTTTGATGTAACGAGTCATCGCAATACGAGCAGCTTCGATTTGACGGTTAGTAATCCATGCAGGTTCAGTAGCTTGCAAACCGTACTCACCAAAGTTCAGTGTAGTACCGCCTTTTGCACGACCCTTCATATGACCACGTTGTTGTTTACGATGTTTTACGCGTTTTGGTACCAACATGATTAGTTGCCTCCTTCCTGAGGAGCTTGTTTCTTAGCTGGAGGAAGAACCTCTCCACGATAGATCCATACTTTTACGCCAAGACGACCGTAAGTAGTATGAGCTTCCGCTGTACCATAGTCAATGTCGGCACGAAGCGTATGCAGTGGAACAGTTCCTTCGCTGTACCCTTCGGAACGAGCGATTTCGGCACCGCCAAGACGTCCGCCTACTTGAGTTTTAATTCCTTTTGCTCCGGAGCGCATAGTTCTTTGAATCGCTTGTTTCAAAGCACGACGGAAAGAAACACGACGTTCCAATTGTTGTGCAATGCTTTCAGCAACCAGAATTGCGTCCAGTTCAGGATTTTTAATTTCAGAAATATTGATGTGTACCTTTTTACCGCCTGCGATTTTAGTAATTTCATTACGCAGATTTTCAACTTCGGAACCACCCTTACCGATAACCATACCTGGTTTCGCAGTGTGAATCGTTACGTTGACACGGTTAGCTGCTCTCTCGATTTCAACACGGGATACAGCGGAGTCTTTCAATCTTTTTTTCAGATGTTCACGAATTCTAACGTCTTCCAGCAAAAGATCACCGAAATCTTTGCCTGCATACCATTTGGATTCCCAATCACGGATAATACCGATTCGGAGTCCGACGGGATTTACCTTTTGGCCCACACGTTTTCCCTCCTTATTTTTCAGATACCACCAGAGTAATATGACTGGTGCGTTTGTTGATGCGACTTGCACGACCCATTGCACGCGGGCGGAATCGTTTCATTGTAGGACCTTGGTTTACAAAAACCTGAGATACTACCAATTTATTTACGTCCAAAGAGTAGTTGTGATCTGCATTTGCAATCGCAGAATTCAACAATTTCTCAACGACTGGAGAAGCGGACTTTGGAGTGTGACGAAGAATTGCGATCGCCTCACCAACCTGCTTACCGCGAATCAAATCGATAACAAGTTTCACTTTGCGAGCAGAAATCCGTACGGACTTAGCATGTGCTTTTGCTTCCATTGAGTTTACCTCCTCTCAAACACTACGCTGTGTTGATTATCTTCTTGTTTTCTTATCGTCATCCGTATGGCCTTTGTACGTACGTGTTGGAGCAAATTCGCCCAATTTGTGTCCGACCATATCTTCCGTTACGTATACTGGCACGTGTTTACGACCATCGTATACACCAAACGTATGTCCGATAAATTGCGGGAAAATCGTAGAGCGACGGGACCAAGTTTTGATTACCACTTTTTTGTCCGACTCGTTCAAAACCTCTACTTTTTTCAACAGGTAACCATCAATGAATGGTCCTTTTTTGAGACTGCGACCCATTTATGAATCCTCCCTTCGTTAAAACGTAGTCGTTCCTTAATATGTTAACGTGCGACTTAAGCGCACGTTTTATTACTTAGTACGACGACGAACGATGTACTTATCAGATGCTTTACCTTTTTTACGTGTCTTGTAACCAAGGGTTGGTTTACCCCATGGAGACATTGGAGATTTACGTCCGATTGGAGCGCGACCTTCACCACCACCGTGTGGATGATCGTTAGGGTTCATTACAACACCGCGAACTTCAGGACGTTGTCCCAACCAGCGACTACGACCGGCTTTACCGATTTTCACCAGTTCGTGGTCTTCGTTACCTACAGAACCGATTGTAGCGCGGCAAACTTTCAGAATGCGGCGAACTTCACCAGAAGACAAACGAATTGTAACATACTTTTCTTCTTTACCAAGAAGTTGGGCTTCCGTACCAGCAGCGCGAACGAGTTGGCCACCTTTACCCGGTTTCAATTCGATGTTGTGGATAACCGTACCTACTGGAATGTTTTCCAATGGCAAGGAGTTACCGATTTTGATATCGGAACCTGCACCGGATACCACTTCGTCTCCTACTTTCAGACCTTTAGGAGCGATGATGTAACGTTTTTCACCATCCACATAGTGGATAAGTGCGATGTTGGACGTACGGTTTGGATCATATTCGATCGTAGCAACGCGGCCCGGTATTCCATCTTTGTTACGTTTGAAGTCAATAATACGGTATTTACGTTTGTGTCCGCCGCCTTGATGACGAACTGTAATTTTACCTTGGTTATTGCGTCCAGCTTGCTTGCTCAGAGGTGCCAGCAACGATTTCTCGGGCTGATTAGTTGTAATCTCCTCGAAAGTAGATACAGACATAGCACGTCTGGCCGGGGACGTTGGTTTATACTTTTTAATTGGCACTGAGTTTCCCTCCTTACTTTACAGTTTCAATTATACCGTTTCAAAAAACTCAAGCGGCTTACTGTCTTTGCTCAGCGTTACGAACGCTTTCTTCCACTCGCTCGTATAGCCGGAATGACGTCCGTAGCGTTTTGGTTTTGCAGGAACACGAAGCGTATTTACGTTACTTACTTTCACGTTAAAAATGGCTTCGATTGCTTTTTTAACTTCGACTTTGTTAGAACGAATGTCAACCTCGAAAACGTATTTCAAGTCATTCATCATACCAGCCGTACGTTCGGTGATAACCGGACGTTTGATAATATCACGAGGATCCTTCATTACGCGAGCACCTCCTCTACCTTCTGAACTGCTTCCTTCGTAATGATCAGTTTGTCGTGTCCGAGCACATCAAGAACATTAATGCCGTCTGCGGCTACAAACTTCACACCAGGAATATTACGAGCGGAAAGTGCTACATTATCATCATAGCTAGGAGCTACGATCAATGCTTTACGATCAGCTTTAAGGTTATTCAAAATGGCTGCGAATTCTTTCGTTTTAGGTCCGTTCAGTGTAAGAGCGTCCAATACGATAATTTCATTCTCAATCACTTTGGATGACAACGCCGATTTGATCGCCAGACGGCGAACCTTTTTAGGCAATTTGTAAGCATAGCTGCGTGGAGTGGGACCGAATACAGTACCGCCACCAACCCATTGCGGTGCACGGATCGAACCTTGACGAGCGCGGCCAGTACCTTTTTGTTTCCAAGGTTTACGTCCGCCACCACGTACTTCAGAACGTCCTTTTACTTTGTGAGTACCTTGACGCAGGGAAGCCAATTGCATAACAACAGCGTCATGAAGAACGTGCTTATTCGGCTCGATACCGAACACTGCGTCGTTCAATTCAATTTCACCAACTTGGCTGCCGCTAATATTAAATAGTGCTACTTTTGGCATTTCGTGTTCCTCCTTTCTTCAGTTGTTTATTTTTTCACTGTTTCTAATACTTTAACGAAGCTATTTTTAGGTCCTGGAATGGAACCTTTCACGAGCAATACATTACGTTCTGTATCGATCTTAACAACTTCAAGACGTTGGATCGTTACCGTTTCATGCCCCATGTGTCCTGGAAGGTGTTTACCTTTAGGAACGCGGTTAGCTTGAATGGAACCCATAGAACCTGGACCTCTGTGGTAACGCGAGCCGTGTGCCATTGGTCCGCGGCTTTGTCCCCAACGTTTGATAACGCCGGCAAAACCTTTACCTTTAGAAATACCTGTTACGTCAACGAATTCGCCTTCTGTGAAGACATCAGCCTTCAGTTCTTGGCCAACCTCGTACGCAGCAAGGTCGATGCCACGAAGTTCACGAACGTAGCGCTTAGGTGCAGTATTTGCTTTTTTCGCATGTCCTGCTTCAGGTTTGTTGGATCTTTTTTCTTTCTTATCAGAGAAACCGAGTTGGATAGCTTCGTATCCATCGTTTTCCAGATCTTTCTTTTGCAGAACAACACAAGGACCTGCTTCGATAACCGTAACAGCAAGTACGTTACCTTCAGGGGTAAACACTTGAGTCATTCCGAGTTTTTTTCCTAAGATACCTTTCATGTTGACACCTCATTTCTTTTCCTAATTACATATTACAATTTAATTTCGATATCTACACCGGACGGCAGGTCCAAGCGCATCAAGGCATCCACAGTTTGTGGAGTCGGGTTAACAATGTCGATCAAACGCTTGTGTGTGCGCATTTCGAACTGCTCCCGGGAATCCTTGTACTTGTGTACCGCACGGAGAATAGTAATGATTTGTTTTTCAGTTGGCAGCGGAATTGGCCCGGATACACCTGCGCCCGAACGTTTAGCTGTTTCAACAATTTTCTCAGCGGATTGATCAAGAATTCTATGATCGTAAGCTTTCAAACGAATACGAATTTTTTGCTTTGCCATTTTAGTCCCTCCTTCTATCGCCCAATTTGGTATCGGACATACTCCGTGAAAATTTTCCGACAGCCCTCCCATGGCAAAGGGGCCGGGTGTGTCAGTAACCTCTCACATCATCGCACAGTCACAAACAACATTAGTTATTATATCGAATAGTTCTGCCTATTGCAAGCAAAAACGAAAAAACAATGCATCTTATTTTCAAAAGATACAATTGTGTTCGCAGCTTGCGATTTTCCCAAGAGAAAAGCCCCCGCACCAGGGCAGGGGCTGTTTAGCTTCGTTCCAATACAATGTTACTCGTTCCAGTACACTGTTGCTCTATTTAAAGGCTAAAGCCTTCTTATTTGGAGATTGTTGCTACGGCACCAGCGCCAACTGTACGTCCACCTTCACGAATAGAGAACTTAGTTCCTTCTTCGATAGCGATCGGGTTGATCAGTTGAACAGTAACCGTGATGTTATCACCAGGCATTACCATTTCGGAACCTTCTGGCAAAGTAATGATACCAGTTACGTCAGTTGTACGGAAGTAGAACTGTGGACGGTAACCAGTGAAGAAAGGTTTGTGACGTCCACCCTCTTCTTTAGTCAAAACATAGATTTGAGCAGAGAATTCTGTATGAGGTTTAACAGAACCTGGTTTAGCCAATACTTGGCCACGCTCGATTTGTGCACGATCTACACCGCGAAGCAATGCGCCGATGTTATCGCCAGCTTGAGCAGAGTCAAGCAATTTACGGAACATTTCTACGCCTGTTACTACGGATTTACGGGATTCTTCTTGAATACCGATGATTTCGATTTCGTCGCCCACTTTAACAGTACCACGCTCTACACGGCCTGTTGCAACTGTACCACGACCAGTGATGGAGAATACGTCCTCGACAGGCATCAAGAAAGGCTTGTCAGTATCGCGTTCTGGAGTTGGGATATAAGTGTCGATTGTTTCGAACATTTCAACGATTTTCTTAGCATAGTCGCCCTCTGGGTTTTGCAGAGCTTCACGAGCGGAACCGCGAATGATTGGAGTGTCGTCGCCTGGGAAGTCATATTCGCTCAGCAAGTCACGAACTTCCATTTCAACCAATTCCAGCAACTCTTCGTCTTCAACCATGTCGCATTTGTTCAGGAATACAACGATGTAAGGAACACCAACTTGGCGGGACAACAGGATGTGCTCGCGAGTTTGCGGCATTGGGCCGTCAGCTGCGGATACAACCAGAATCGCTCCGTCCATTTGTGCAGCGCCAGTGATCATGTTTTTAACATAGTCGGCGTGACCTGGGCAGTCAACGTGTGCATAGTGACGGTTAGGTGTTTCATATTCCACGTGTGCAGTGGAGATTGTGATACCGCGTTCGCGCTCTTCTGGAGCTTTATCGATTTGATCGAATGCTACAGCAGCACCACCGTAAGTTTTGGACAATACAGTTGTGATTGCAGCAGTCAAAGTAGTTTTACCATGATCGACGTGACCAATAGTACCGATATTAACGTGCGGTTTGTTACGTTCAAACTTAGCCTTTGCCATTTGAACAATTCCTCCTCAATAACTTGTTTTATTTTAGGCTGCCGGATGCCCTTTTGGTAAAACCTTAAGTATACCGGTCAGCTGATACATTGTATTACTCGCCGCCTTTGGTTTTGGCAACGATCTCTTCAGCAATGCTCTTCGGCACTTCTTCATAATGAGAAAGTTCCATAGAGAACACGCCGCGTCCTTGTGTACCGGAGCGAAGTGTAGTCGAGTATCCGAACATTTCGGACAAAGGCACCTTCGCACGAATGATTTGAGCTCCACTACGGGAATCCATACCTTCAATCCGACCACGACGGGAGTTCAACATACCCATTACGTCACCCATGTATTCCTCAGGAACCGTTACTTCAACTTTCATAATCGGCTCAAGCAAAACTGGTTTACATTTGTCTTTCGCTGCTTTCAGCGCCATTGATCCGGCAATTTTAAATGCCATTTCATTGGAATCGACATCATGGTATGATCCGTCCACGATTGTAGCTTTAACGTCCACAAGCGGGAAGCCTGCGATAACGCCGTTTTTCATTTGTTCCTCAATACCAGCAAGAGCAGGTGCGATGTACTCTCTAGGAACAGAGCCGCCGACTACCTTACTTTCGAATTGACTACCAGTACCTGGTTCGAGTGGTTCGAACTCAACCCATACGTGACCATATTGACCACGACCACCGGACTGACGAACGAATTTACCTTCGACACGTGCTGGAGCACGGAACGTTTCACGGTAAGCAACCTGTGGTTTACCCACATTCGTTTCTACCTTGAACTCACGACGCATACGGTCAATGATGATGTCCAAGTGAAGCTCACCCATACCTGCCAAGATGGTTTGACCTGTTTCTTCGTTAGTATGAGCGCGAAGAGTTGGATCCTCTTCAGTCAACTTACCGAGAGCTACAGACATTTTATCTTGGTCAGCTTTGGTTTTAGGCTCAACCGCGATTTCGATAACCGGATCAGGGAAATTCATGGACTCGAGAATAACAGGACTCTTCTCATCACACAGTGTATCACCTGTACCTGTATCTTTCAAACCTACGGCAGCCGCAATATCACCAGAGTAAACTACAGTGATTTCTTGACGACTGTTCGCATGCATTTGAAGAATACGTCCGATACGTTCGCGTTTACCTTTTGTTGCATTCAATACGTAAGAACCGGATTGAAGAACACCGGAGTATACGCGGAAGAATGTCAACTTACCAACGTAAGGATCCGTCATGATTTTGAAGGCCAATGCGGAGAATGGCTCTTCATCGGAAGAGTGACGTTCAACTTCCGTACCGTCTTCCAAATGCCCTTGAATACTTGGCACGTCAGTAGGAGCCGGCAAATAGTCGAGAACAGCATCCAACATCAGCTGAACACCTTTATTGCGGTAAGAAGATCCACAGATAACTGGGAAGATTTTAACTTCTACAACACCTTTACGGAGAGCGGCTTTAATTTCGGCAACCGAAATTTCTTCGCCTTCCAGGTATTTCATTGTCAATTCTTCGTCCAGTTCAGCAACCTTCTCGATCAATTCATTACGGAGTTCTTCAACCTGATCTTTGAATTCCGCAGGAATTTCTACTTCTTCGATATCTTGACCAAGATCATCTTTGTACATATGAGCTTTTTGTTCAACGATATCGATAATACCAGTAAAATCATTTTCTGCGCCGATTGGCAATTGAATCGCAACTGCGTTCGCTTGAAGGCGATCACGCATGTCGGAGACAACATTCAGGAAGTCGGCACCAATGATATCCATTTTGTTTACATATGCGATCCGTGGAACGCCGTAGCGATCAGCCTGTCTCCATACGGTTTCGGACTGAGGCTCAACGCCTTCTTTCGCACTGAAAACACCAACTGCTCCGTCCAATACACGAAGGGAACGTTCAACTTCAACAGTGAAGTCAACGTGCCCCGGGGTGTCGATGATATTGACGCGGTGACCTTTCCAGGCAGCGGTCGTCGCAGCGGAAGTAATCGTGATTCCGCGCTCTTGTTCTTGTTCCATCCAGTCCATTGTCGCAGCGCCTTCGTGAACTTCACCGATTTTGTGCGTACGGCCTGTGTAGAACAAGATCCGCTCTGTTGTTGTGGTTTTACCCGCGTCAATATGAGCCATGATCCCGATATTACGTGTATTTTTCAAGGAGAACTCTCTTGCCATGAAATGGGTCTCCCTTCAAAATTGAAGTTATTTTTTTGAGCTGAATCCTACCAACGATAGTGAGCAAACGCTTTGTTTGCTTCAGCCATTTTGTGCGTGTCTTCACGTTTTTTCACGGAAGCGCCTGTGTTGTTGGAAGCATCGATAATTTCAGCCGCCAAACGCTCTTCCATGGTTTTCTCACCGCGGTTGCGGGAGTAGTTTACGAGCCAACGTAATCCCAGGGACGTACGTCTTTCTGGTTTTACCTCGATTGGTACTTGGTAGTTGGCACCGCCGACACGGCGTGCTTTAACTTCCAGGACTGGCATGATATTCTTGATAGCTGCTTCAAAAACTTCCATCGGGTCATTCCCCGTACGTTCTTGGATAAGCTTGAACGCATTGTACAGAATGCTTTGAGCAACGCCTCGTTTTCCGTCGAGCATGATGCGGTTGATCAAGCGGGTAACCAACTTGCTGTTGTATACCGGATCTGGCAACACGTCTCTTTTGGTAACTGGACCTTTGCGTGGCATGGATATCCCCCTTTCTTACATGTTAAACCGACATATGCGGTTTATATCTCATTAGGATTTTTTAGCTTTAGGGCGTTTTGCGCCGTATTTGGAACGAGCTTGCATGCGGTTGTTTACGCCTGCAGTATCCAAAGCACCGCGAACGATATGGTAACGCACACCCGGAAGGTCTTTTACACGACCGCCGCGAATCAGCACTACGCTGTGTTCTTGAAGGTTATGTCCAATACCTGGAATGTAAGCAGTCACCTCTACACGGTTCGTCAAGCGAACACGAGCATATTTACGAAGTGCGGAGTTTGGTTTTTTCGGAGTCATAGTACCTACACGAGTGCACACTCCGCGTTTTTGCGGGGCACTGATGTCGGTAGCTTCACGTTTCAAGGCATTAAAACCTTTTTGCAAAGCCGGTGATTTCGATTTCTCGATTTTGGCTTGACGTCCTTTACGAACCAGTTGGTTAATAGTTGGCATGTTGGTTGCCACCCCCTTCCTCAATTTTTGCTGTTACTTTACAAACCTTATCTAAGCCCACAGACCCAGGCGGTTCATAAAAGAACAAATGAAAAGTCTTTGCCGCCAAGAATAACAATTCCTTAGACAAAAACGTTCCTTACCCTATTGTTTTACGATAGCAGCCATTGCGGCTCCCACTTCAATCCCACATGCAGCTCCGAGATTTTTCATTGTGTCTACGAGAGTCACTTTGACTCCTTGCTTGTTGCACAAAGCAATGATGTTGGAAGTGAGACGCTGATCTGCGTCTTCTGCCACATATACTTCTGAGGCAAAGCCCAATTCTACCATACGAATGGTTTGTTTGGTACCGATTTTGACATGAGCATCTTGCAGTCCCTGTTCTTTAGACATATCTCATTCCTCCGAAAAGACCCAATAGCATATAGGCTGCTCACGCACCTTTGCTATATTAGCATTGACTATAAGTAATGTCAAGACAATTATAAACTATAATCCATTTAAACAGAATAGTACGATTCATTTTTGAAAAAACACCGGAGCACCGTCTGCTGTAGCTTTTATGCAAAGCTTATGTCTACGGTGTTCCGGCAATCATACTATTTTTATATTACTCGGCCGAAATAGGTTCGAGTTCCTCAGATGGAGACTGTCCCTCTTCCGGTTGGGCAAATTTCACACTACGGTAACGGTTCATACCTGTTCCCGCAGGAATCAATTTACCAATAATTACGTTCTCCTTCAGTCCAAGCAACTGATCGACCTTGCCTTTAATAGCTGCATCAGTCAGGACACGAGTAGTTTCCTGGAAGGATGCTGCTGACAAGAAGGAGTCAGTTTCCAGAGAGGCCTTGGTAATACCGAGCAGTACCGGCTTAGCTACCGCTGGTTCTTGGCCGCTGAGAATCGCTATCTTGTTTGCATTTTCATACTCATGGACATCAACAAAGGAGCCTGGAAGTAAGATCGTGTCGCCCGCATCAATGATACGGATTTTACGCAACATTTGACGAATCATAACTTCTACGTGCTTGTCGTTGATTTCCACGCCCTGGTTCCGGTATACGCGTTGAACTTCCTGAAGGATATAGTTCTGTACCCCGCGAATACCTTTAATACGCAGCATTTCTTTAGGATCAATTGAACCATCCGTCAGTTCGTCCCCAGCTTCAACAGTCATACCTTCGCTTACGCGCAGGCGGGAACCATACGTTACTGAATATGTTTTCGTTTCAGCTTCACCCTGAATGTCGATCTCACGGCGGTCTTTACCTTCGCGAACTTCTTTAACTGTACCGTCAATTTCACTAATAGTTGCCTGACCTTTAGGATTACGTGCTTCAAAAAGCTCCTGGATACGAGGCAAACCTTGTGTAATATCGTCACCCGCTACGCCGCCTGTGTGGAACGTACGCATAGTAAGCTGTGTTCCTGGCTCACCAATGGATTGTGCAGCGATAATACCAACTGCTTCACCAATCTCAACGTGTTTACCAGTAGCCAGATTGCGACCGTAGCATTTCTTGCAGACGCCATGTTTAGCACGGCAACTTAGTACAGAACGAATCTGAACTTTGTGTACACCGGCTTTAACAATCGCTTCAGCTTTGTCGGAGTCAATCAGTTCGTTACGTCTAGCCAAAATCTCGCCAGTCTCAGGATGACGTACCGTTTCAAAGCAATAGCGACCTTCCAGACGGTCATAGAGATCCTCAATCACTTCTTTACCGTCCTGGATACGACTTACTGTGAAGCCTTTATCCGTTCCGCAGTCTTCTTCGCGCACGATAACATCCTGTGCCACATCTACGAGACGACGAGTCAGGTAACCGGAGTCAGCCGTACGGAGGGCTGTATCCGCCAAACCTTTACGCGCTCCGTGAGTGGAGATGAAGTACTCGAGTACTGTCAGACCTTCACGGAAATTTGATTTGATTGGGAGTTCGATAATACGTCCGGATGGATTGGCCATCAGACCACGCATACCGCCGAGCTGAGTAATCTGTGACTTGTTACCCCGCGCTTTGGAGTCCACCATCATCATGATAGAGTTGTAGCGATCCATGGACTTCATCAATACTTCGGTAATATCATCTTTCGCTTTAGACCAAATGTCGATAATCCGGTCATAGCGTTCTTCATTCGTAATCAGACCACGACGATACTGATTCGTCACAACTTGCGCTTTGTCCTCAGATCCCTTAAGAATCTCTTGTTTTTCCACCGGCACGATTACGTCCGATACAGCAACGGTTACCCCTGCACGAGTGGAATACGTAAAGCCAAGCTGCTTGATTTTATCCAGAATTACAGCTGTTTCTGTTGTATGGTAAGTCTCAAAACAACGGGCAATGATATTACCAAGGTAATCCTTGCCTACTCCGTTAGCTTGCGGAGCGTTTTGAATGGCTTCTGTAAGATTTACACCCTTCTCGTAAACAAAGAACTCCTCCGCAGTACCATAAAGCAGGTTCGCACGGGTCGCATCATTGATGTACGGGAAGCTTGCCGGGAAAATTTCATTAAAGATAATTTTACCAACCGTTGTGATCAACATCGCTTCCTGTTGTTTTTCCGTAAAGCTCGTTTTATTCAAAGCTTTAACCGGAATAGCTACACGAGCATGAAGACCAGCTGTACCGCGTTGGTAAGCCGATATAGCTTCATTCATGTTGCGAAGGATCATATTGCTTCCTTCTTCTTCTTTGTTATCCATAGTCAGATAGAAAGAACCAAGAACCATATCCTGGGAAGGTGTAACAACTGGCTTGCCGTCTTTCGGATTCAAAATGTTGCCGGATGCTAGCATAAGCAAACGAGCTTCAGCTTGAGCTTCCGCAGACAACGGAACGTGAACAGCCATTTGGTCACCGTCAAAGTCGGCATTATATGCAGTACATACGAGCGGATGCAGACGAATCGCACGACCCTCAACCAAAATCGGTTCGAACGCCTGGATACCGAGTCTATGCAACGTAGGGGCACGGTTCAGAAGAACTGGATGCTCCTTGATTACTTCTTCCAGCACATCCCATACTTCTGCACTCACACGTTCTACTTTACGCTTCGCGCTCTTGATATTGTGCGCCAAACCTTTGTTCACTAGTTCTTTCATAACAAAAGGTTTGAACAGTTCAAGTGCCATTTCTTTCGGCAAACCGCATTGATACATTTTCAAGTACGGACCTACAACGATAACGGAACGACCAGAGTAGTCAACACGTTTTCCGAGCAAGTTCTGACGGAAACGTCCTTGTTTACCTTTCAGCATGTGGCTGAGGGATTTCAAAGGACGGTTACCTGGACCTGTAACAGGACGACCACGACGACCATTATCAATCAAGGCGTCAACAGCTTCCTGCAACATCCGTTTTTCATTTTGTACGATAATATCTGGCGCACCTAGATCTAACAGACGTTTCAGACGGTTATTACGGTTAATAACACGACGATACAAGTCGTTAAGGTCAGAAGTAGCGAAACGACCACCATCCAGCTGTACCATTGGACGAAGCTCAGGAGGAATAACAGGAAGTACGTCCATGATCATCCAATCCGGTTGGTTGCCGGAGTTACGGAATGCCTCAATAACTTCAAGGCGTTTGATTGCACGGTTACGACGTTGTCCTTGAGCTGTACGCAGCTCTTCTTTCAAGAATTCCAACTCTTTGTCTATATCCAAATCTTGAAGAAGCTTTTTAACCGCTTCAGCACCCATACCTGCCTGGAAGCCATAGCCATATTTTTCACGATAGCTACGGTATTCTTTCTCGGACAGGAGTTGCTTTTTCTCCAAAGGCGTATCTCCTGGATCGGTTACAACATAAGATGCGAAGTAAATGATCTCTTCCAGAGATCTTGGAGACATATCAAGAGCAAGACCCATACGACTTGGAATGCCTTTAAAGTACCAAATGTGCGATACAGGAGCAGCCAACTCAATATGGCCCATACGCTCACGGCGAACCTTAGCGCGAGTAACTTCTACTCCACAACGGTCACAGACAACACCTTTATAGCGTACACGTTTGTACTTACCGCAATGACATTCCCAGTCTTTCGTAGGTCCGAAAATTTTCTCGCAAAATAGTCCTTCTTTTTCCGGTTTAAGCGTACGATAGTTAATCGTCTCCGGTTTTTTGACTTCTCCGCGGGACCAAGAACGAATCTTTTCGGGGGAAGCAAGCCCGATTTTCATATATTCGAAATTGTTAACGTCCAACAAGGAGCAACCCTCCTTAACCAAATCCTGAGTTTT
Organism: Paenibacillus sp. FSL P2-0322; assembly: GCF_037975315.1. NCBI lineage: Bacteria > Bacillati > Bacillota > Bacilli > Caryophanales > Paenibacillaceae > Paenibacillus > Paenibacillus sp. FSL P2-0322. The sequence goes on from NZ_CP150243.1 coordinate 5,351,902, forward strand.
TAGGTTTGATACCGCCCAGCAACACCGGGCGGTATCAAGAAACCTGATCCATTCTAGAATGGATCAAGGTATATAACAAAGCTGATATGAGTCAGTCAGCAGTCAAACTACTCTACGCCAACCTCAGAGCCTTCCAGATTCAAACTCAGCTTATCGCCGGTTGTGTCATCCTCATCATCAAGCTCTCTCATTTCGATCTCTTGTTCGTCTTCAGACAGAATCTTCACGTCCATACCCAAGCTTTGCAGCTCTTTGATCAAGACCTTAAATGATTCTGGAACACCCGGTTCAGGTACATTTTCACCTTTGACAATGGATTCGTAAGTTTTAACACGTCCAACCACATCATCGGATTTCACAGTCAAAATTTCCTGAAGCGTGTACGCTGCGCCGTAGGCTTCCAATGCCCATACTTCCATCTCCCCGAAGCGCTGTCCACCGAATTGAGCTTTACCACCCAATGGTTGTTGCGTAACGAGAGAGTAAGGACCTGTAGAACGAGCATGGATTTTATCATCGACCATGTGCGCCAGTTTGATCATGTGCATGACACCGACAGTAACTTCACGTTCAAAACGATCACCCGTACGTCCGTCATACAACACAGTCTTACCATTACGCTGCATGCCTGCCTCTTCCATTGTATCGAATACGTCATACTCCTTGGCACCATCGAATACTGGAGTTGCCACATGAATACCAAGACGCATTGCAGCCATACCCAGATGGACTTCAAGCACCTGTCCGATGTTCATCCGTGAAGGTACGCCCAGCGGGTTCAGAACGACCTGTACTGGTGTGCCATCCGGCAGGAACGGCATATCTTCTTCAGGCAAAATACGGGCAACGACACCCTTGTTACCGTGACGTCCAGCCATTTTATCGCCTTCGGAGATTTTACGTTTTTGAGCAATATATACACGAACCAACTGATTTACACCTGGTGGCAATTCATCACCATTTTCACGTGTAAACACCTTTACATCTACAACAATCCCGTCTGTTCCGTGAGGAACTCTCAAAGAAGTATCGCGAACCTCGCGTGCCTTCTCACCAAAGATTGCGTGTAAGAGACGTTCTTCAGCTGTCAATTCAGTCACACCTTTAGGTGTAACTTTACCAACGAGAATGTCACCTGCGCCGATTTCGGCACCAATACGAATGATTCCACGCTCATCCAAGTTGCGAAGCGCTTCTTCACCGACATTTGGAATGTCGCGAGTGATTTCTTCAGGTCCAAGCTTCGTGTCACGAGCCTCGGATTCGTATTCCTCAATATGGATCGAGGTGTATACATCTTCCTTAACCAGTTTCTCACTCAGCAGGATCGCATCCTCGTAGTTGTAACCTTCCCAAGTCATGAAGGCAACGACAACGTTACGTCCCAACGCCAACTCACCCATCTCTGTAGATGGACCATCCGCAAGAATATCGCCAACTTTGACAATATCTCCTCTGTTCACAATCGGACGTTGGTTGATGCAAGTTCCTTGGTTAGATCGCATAAATTTGTGTAATTTATACTTAACAATGTCGCCCTTCACTTCAGCGCCATCTACAGTTTCGATACGACGCAACCAAATTTCGTTAGCCGAAGAACGTTCGATAACTCCGTTGTATTTGGATACAACGCAAACACCAGAATCTTTCGCAGACTTGTGCTCCATTCCTGTTCCGACCAATGGAGACTTCGGAATCAGAAGTGGGACAGCCTGACGCTGCATGTTGGAACCCATCAATGCGCGGTTAGAGTCATCATTCTCCAGAAACGGAATCAATGCAGTCGCGACCGATACGACCTGTTTAGGCGATACGTCCATGTAATCGACACGGCTACTAGCCATCGGAATAATGTTATCAGACTGTTTGTTATAACGGACAATGACGACCTCATCCTTAAAGGTGTTTTCCTCCGTCAATTCCGCATTCGCCTGAGCTACGATGTAGTTATCTTCTTCATCAGCAGTCAGGTAATCAATCTGCTCTGTAACTTTTCCGGTTTTTGGATCTACCCAACGATAAGGTGCTTCGATAAATCCGTACTCGTTGATGCGTGCAAAAGTGGACAAAGAGTTGATCAAACCAATGTTTGGTCCCTCCGGTGTCTCGATAGGACACATGCGGCCGTAGTGACTCGGATGGACGTCACGTACTTCCATACCCGCGCGTTCGCGCGTCAAACCGCCGGGTCCGAGTGCAGACAGACGACGTTTGTGCGTTAATTCAGCAAGCGGATTCGTCTGATCCATGAACTGAGACAGCTGCGAGCTACCAAAGAACTCTTTAATCGAAGCAATTACCGGACGTATGTTAATCAGCGCTTGTGGCGTAATTACATTAGCATCCTGAATCGACATTCTTTCACGCACTACGCGTTCCATACGGGACAAACCGATACGGAACTGGTTTTGGAGCAACTCACCTACAGAACGTAAACGACGGTTACCCAAATGGTCAATATCGTCCGTACTTCCGATTCCGTGAAGCAAGTTAATAAAATAACTGATGGAGGAAATAATATCGGCAGGCGTAATATTCTTAACCGATTTATCAATATTTCCGTTAGCAATCAGTTTTACTACTTTACCATCCTCAATTGGTGAGAATACATCGATCGTTTGAAGTGGAATATCATTGCTTTCTAGCACACCACTCGCAACATGATACGTACGATGTCCTACTGATTCCTCCAGTTGGGCCAAAATCTCGTCCAACAGGCGGCGATCTACCATTTGCCCGGCTTCAGCGATGATTTCACCAGTCGTTGTATCAATCAAAGTCTCAGCAAGTCGTTGATTGAACAGACGATTTTTGATGTGAAGCTTTTTATTGATTTTGTAACGGCCTACGTTGGCCAGATCATAACGTTTTGGATCAAAGAAGCGCGCAACCAGCAAGCTCTTTGCGTTATCCAGTGTAGGCGGCTCACCCGGACGGAGACGCTCATAAATTTCAATCAGCGCTTTCTCGGTGGAATCCGTGTTGTCTTTATCAAGTGTGTTGCGGATATATTCGTCATTGCCGAGCAAATCCAGAATCTCAGCATCAGTGCCAAAGCCCAGCGCACGCAGCAACACCGTAACCGGAATTTTACGGGTACGGTCAATCCGGACATAGATAATATCCTTCGCATCCATCTCCAGTTCGAGCCAAGCCCCCCGGTTAGGAATTACCGTTGCGGTGTATGTTGTTTTCGCATTCTTGTCGACTTTTGTGCTGAAATAGACGCTGGGAGAGCGAACCAACTGGCTGACAATAACCCGTTCCGCACCGTTAATAATAAACGTACCCGTTTCAGTCATCAGCGGGAAGTCTCCCATGAATACTTCCTGCTCTTTCACTTCCCCGGTTTCTTTATTAATAAGCCGGACTTTTACCCGAAGCGGTGCTGCATACGTAACGTCGCGTTCCTTTGCGTCGTCAACGGTATATTTGGGTTCTCCGAGAGAATAGTCGATAAACTCCAGAATCAGGTTTCCAGTGAAATCCTGAATTGGCGAAATATCCCGAAACATTTCCCGTAATCCTTCCTCCAAAAACCAATCATAGGATTTTTGTTGGATCTCAATCAGGTTCGGAACCTCGAGTACCTCATTAATACGTGCATAACTGCGCCGAGTGCGTCGACCATATTGAACAAGATGTCCTGCCAACTTAAACTCACCCCTCATGTCTACTCACTTTAAAAATACATTGCGAACCTCTGTTTGTGACCTTATAATAAGACACATACAGAAGATTCAATCTTACAAATACAGAAAAGCCCTTACTCGAATGCATTCGAAAAAAGAGCAACGTATCTGCAGAATCCTCTTACCGGAAGATCTTCATCACTTGTAGATTTGCCCAAAATGGTTGTATTATACGTAATAGAGATAAATACTATACCTATCTACGCATAAATCTATTGACATTTCAACAAACTAAAGCCATGGAGGGCATCCTAATACTGACATTTTATAATAATATCACAGACCAGGATTCAAGTCAATGGTCCTATTGCATTTTCTCAAAAACTTTTTTCAGCCTTCAAAATTCGATAACCTTTATCCTTTGTAACTTCCTCTACATAACCGAAAAGGCTCTCTATCTTAGCACTCGCCGAAGGGGCCCCCTGCTTTTTCTGAATGACTACCCACAAAGCTCCACCCTCTTTTAAATGTTCATAAGCAAGCTCAAAAATGGTATGCACTGTTTCTTTTCCTGCACGTATAGGAGGATTCGTCAAGATCACGTCAAAACGTTCATTCTTCACTTCCGCAAACAAATCGCTTTGCTTAATGGTGACATTCTTAACCCCATTACGTTCCGCATTCTCTATCGCTAGTTGAACGGCTCGCTCATTAATATCAACCATTGTGACGTGTCCCTCGGGGACAAGCGCGGCTGCCGCCAAACCGATCGGCCCATAACCGCATCCTACATCCAATACCGAAGCTTGTGCAGGAAGCTGCATCGCTTCAATCAGCACACGACTCCCGTAATCAATTCCCTGCTTCGAAAAAACGCCTGAATCGCTGGCAAAACGGTATGACCGCCCCCGAAGCACTGTTTCCAGGCTCCGTCGTTCATGCGCCGTCTCTGGCCGCTTGGAGTAATAATGATCAGCCATTCATGCCCACCTCTTTCGGTTGTACTACCATCATAGCCTTTACAATAACCTTTCAGACATGCTGGTACTACCGTTTTACAGCAACAAACCCCTTGAAGATCACCTCAAGGGGTTTGTTTTAGTTCATTGTCTGCTAGAAAGCAGTCAATTATTTTACTTCTACAGAAGCGCCTGCTTCTTCCAATTTTGCTTTAATGGATTCAGCTTCTTCTTTAGCGATTTTTTCTTTCAGTGGTTTTGGAGCGTTGTCAACCAGTTCTTTTGCTTCTTTCAGGCCAAGACCTGTGATTTCGCGAACTGCTTTGATAACGTTGATTTTGGAAGCGCCAGCGCTTGTCAAGATTACGTCGAACTCGGATTGCTCAGCTTCTGCTGCGCCACCTGCTGCGCCACCTGCTACAGCTACTGGAGCTGCTGCAGTTACGCCGAATTCTTCTTCGATTGCTTTCACGAGATCGTTCAGTTCCAATACGGACATACCTTTAATTGCTTCCAAGATTTGCTCTTTACTCATGGTTGAACCTCCATTTAAATTCGTATTTTTTTGTTTTCAACTGCTATACAGCAGGTTTAATCCCTAACTTATGCGCTTTGCTCTTCTTTTTCTGCAACAGCTTTAACTGCAAGCGCGAAGTTGCGCACAGGAGCTTGAAGCACGCTGAGGAGCATGGAAAGGAGACCTTCGCGGGATGGCAGTTCTGCCAGTGCTTTGATTTCCTCAACACCGATAACGCGACCTTCTACAACTGCACCTTTCAGTTCCAGTGCATTGTTCTTCTTAGCGAAATCGTTCAAGATTTTAGCTGCAGACACTGCATCATCTTTGCCGAACGCGATTGCAGTAGGACCTGTCAATACTGCGTCCAGTTCAGTCAATTCTGCTGCCGCAGTTGCACGGCGGAGCAGTGTGTTTTTCAGCACTTGAAATTCGATTCCGGCTTCGCGAAGCTGCTTACGCAGCTCAGTTACTTGGGCAACATTCAGACCGCGATAGTCTGCAACCACAGTTGTTACGCTCTCGCGCAATTTTGCAGCTACAACTTCAACAGCTTCTTGTTTTGCTTGAATCACCTTTGCATTTGCCAAACTGTACACCTCCTGATCAATTTATCCGCTTTGTTCGAAGCACCCGATCTGGTGATCTTACAAAGCTTGCTTTCATAAGCATGAAAAAAGCCTCCGTAGAGTACGAAGGCTTGATAAATCTACATGGACGGGACAAGCCCGTCACATGAAACGTTCTATCATAACACCTCGGTAGGAAATTAAGCCCGAAGGCACCTACTGTCTACGGTAAGCATATTCAACTTTAATGGTCAGTCACAAGGACTCACAACTTTTATAGAATAACAAATTTGATTGAGTGTGTCAATCAAAATATTATCTGTAAACAGATGCGTTCACACGTGCACTTGGTCCCATAGTCGAAGAAATAGCGATGTTTTTCAGGTATACACCCTTAGCAGCCGCTGGCTTCGCACGGTTCAAGGCTTCAACCAAGGCTTTAAGGTTCTCGTTCAGCTGTTCAGCACTGAAGGAAGCTTTGCCGATTGGCGCATGAATTTGACCGGCTTTGTCGAGACGGTATTCGATTTTACCCGCTTTAATTTCTTGAACAGCCTTGGCAACGTCGAAAGTAACTGTGCCTGCTTTAGGGTTAGGCATCAAACCTTTACCACCGAGCAAACGACCCAGTTTACCAACCTCACTCATCATATCAGGTGTCGCAACGCAGACGTCGAATTCGAACCAGCCTTGTTGGATTTTGTTGATCATATCTTGATCACCAACAAAATCAGCGCCAGCCGCTTCCGCTTCTTTCACTTTGTCACCTTTTGCAAATACCAGAACACGTTGTGTTTTACCCGTACCATGCGGCAGGACAACAACACCACGAACAGCCTGGTCTTGTTTACGGGAATCTACGCCCAGACGAACTGCTGCTTCAACGGTTTCGTCGAATTTAGCAGTCGCAGCCTTTTTCACCAGTTCAACGGCTTCTAAAGGCTCGTAAGTTGCTTCGCTGTCAATCAGCTTAGCAGCTTCCAGGTACTTCTTACCATGTTTAGCCATAATGTTTTCCTCCTTATGTGGTATTAGCGGATATTCCTCCCACACTTGCCGGACAGTCAAACTGCCGGCACACGTAGATTAATAAAATTAATCTACGATGGTGATACCCATGCTGCGAGCAGTACCTTCAACCATACGCATTGCCGATTCTACGGAAGCTGCGTTAAGGTCAGGCATTTTTTGCTCTGCAATTTGACGAACAGCAGCGCGATTTACAGTTGCAACTTTCGTTTTATTCGGTTCACCGGAACCTTTTTCGATTTTAGCAGCAACTTTCAACAGAACAGCAGCCGGTGGAGTTTTCGTGATGAACGTAAAAGAACGATCCTCAAATACCGAAATTTCAACCGGAATAATCAGGCCTGCTTGATCAGCAGTACGAGCATTGAACTCTTTACAGAATGCCATGATGTTGACACCTGCTTGACCCAAAGCTGGACCTACTGGAGGCGCTGGATTAGCTTTCCCTGCAGGAATCTGCAGTTTTACCATTTTAATTACCTTTTTTGCCATGGATGACACCTCCTTGACTCAATAGTGGTAGACGGACCTATCGATCCTCCCACAAGAAACCTGTAAGAAAAATCTATATTTTCTCCACTTGAGTATAATCCAACTCAAGCGGGGTTTCCCGTCCAAACATGTTGACGTGAACCTTAAGCTTGCTCTTCTCAACCAAAATTTCTTCCACGGAGCCCACAAAATTCGCAAAAGGACCAACTTTAATTCGCACGGATTCCTTAACATCGAATTCAATCTTCGGTTTCGGCTCTACCATGCCCATATGCTTCAGAATCTGTTCAACTTCTTCTGGAAGCAATGGCGTCGGTTTGGAACCCGAGCCTGTCGACCCTACAAATCCCGTAACACCTGGTGTGTTGCGTACAACATACCAAGAGTCGTCGGTTTGGACCATTTCGACTAAGACATAACCAGGGTAGACTTTACGCATAACGGTTTTTTTCTTACCGTCCTTGGTTACCAGTTCTTCTTCCATAGGAACAAGAACACGGAATATCTTGTCTTCCATGCCCATGGACTCAACGCGTTTTTCCAAATTGGCTTTGACTTTGTTCTCATACCCTGAATAGGTATGAACGACGTACCATCTTTTTTCCATATCAAGCCACCTGGAACCCTTCCTAGATAATCGCTTCGATCACAGCGGAAATGCCGATATCGAGAACCCAAAAATAAATCGTGACGAACGCAATTGTCCCTATGACAATCAGCGTATAGTTGGTCAGTTCTTTACGATTGGGCCAGCGAACCTTCTTGAGTTCAGCCCAGCTTTCAGAGAAAAAGGAAAACAGAGACTTGAAACTGCGTTTCACGCCGACTACACCTCCAAAAACTATCTGGTTTCCCGATGAGAAGTCTGTTCGTTACAGGACTTACAGAATTTCTTCATCTCCATGCGGTCGGGGTGATTACGCTTGTTTTTCGTCGTTGTGTAATTTCTTTGTTTGCATGTTGTACAAGCCAAAGTAATAATTACCCGCATGATGTGCACCTCCCGAAGACATCCAACACCGGAAGTCTCATAATTGATCCTAAAAAAAACCGCGAATTTAGGCCTACCTAAAACACTTTATCACACGGGGTTTTCCATGTCAACGAATGTTTGCATACAATTCGCAGTCCCGGCTGTGGTGCATTTTAACATCTGTGCATCCTTTAAAACTGTTCTCTGAAAAGCTGCTTCAAAAATCAAGGCGATATCTATTATTCATCTTTTTTAGTATAAATCATTTGTAACACTTATAAACCTGCATAATCTACCTATAACGAATAAAAAAAGACTCGGACTCGAGCCTTTTCCCTGTCAGCCTCTACTTTCAACTATCTCTTACTTCCAGATACTTTTCAAGTTTACGCTTGACCCGTTGCAGCGCGTTATCAATGGATTTCACATGGCGGTCAAGATCCTCTGCAATCTCCTGATACGAACGTCCGTCTAGATACAACATAAGTACCTTGCGTTCCAGCTCGCTCAGAATCTCGGACATCTTGTCCTCAAGGCCCACAAACTCTTCCTGATTGATTATCAGCTCTTCAGGGTCACTTACTTGTGTTCCGCAAATCACATCGAGCAACGTCCGGTCTGACTCTTCATCATAGATGGGCTTGTCCAGAGATACGTAAGAGTTCAGAGGAATGTGCTTTTGTCGTGTAGCCGTCTTAATTGCCGTAATAATCTGTCGTGTAATGCACAACTCGGCGAAAGCCTTGAACGAAGCAAGCTTGTCTCCCTTAAAATCACGAATGGATTTGTAGAGACCAATCATGCCCTCCTGAATAATATCCTCGCGATCAGCACCAATCAGGAAGTAGGATCTGGCCTTGGCCCGCACAAAGTTTCGGTATTTGTTAATCAGAAACTCCAGCGCTTCCCCATCACCTTCATGGACTGCTCCGACAATGTCTTCATCATTTTTGTAATCAAACTTTGACAACATGATATCCTTGAGGTCCACACTCACTAACAATCCCTCCGGCTGCAACGCAAGGTACCCGTTACTCTCTCAAATATACGACAAGTATACGCGATGTAACCTGATACCGTCAACCACAACAACCTAAAAAAGAAGAGCGCTAACAAAATTGTCAATGGTTTCAAAATGGAGAAGGGTCCAATTATTGGTTTATTCTCTTCTCCATCGTTCAAACAACTTTCGAAGCTCCGGACTCAGTTTGGCATCTAGCGAGTTACGGGACAATTTGGCACTATCCTGCTGGATTCGCTTCTGCACTTCCCTTTCGGATTCCTCAATCTCGATCAGTAATTCCCGCGCCGACACCCTGAGTGCACCTTGTCCAAATGCGACATGTTGCTCTACCTGATCGCTTGTGGCTACGTAAATACTTCTTCTTTTACTGCTCAGCTCTCGAACCAATCGCTCGATGCACTCATCAGCAGTTTCTTTTTCTCTGGTAAAATAAATCTGGACTTTGCTCTGGGCAAAAGTTTTACCTAATCCTGGCACCCTGTAAGCATCAAATACGACGATGACTCTTCTGCCGGAATACGCCTGATGATCCGCCAGCCGTTCAAGAAGTCTGTCCCTCGCTTCCTGCATACCAGATTGTACCAGTGCGGAAAGTTCGGGCCAGGCTCCAATCATATTGTAACCGTCCACAAGCAGAACATCCCGCATGTCAGCCATATCGTTAGCCCCGTGCCTGTCGTCCGCGCAATACTTCGTACATGACAACACCTGCAGCTACAGAAGCATTAAGGGAATTAATTTGCCCCGCCATTGGCAGCTTGACGAGTACATCGCATTTCTCACGGATCAAACGGCCCATCCCTTTATTTTCGTTACCAATGACAATGGCTACCGGTCCCGTGAATACTCCATTCCCAAAGACAGGGTCTTTCGCTGTAACATCCGTACCAACTACCCATACACCCTCTTCTTTAAGACGGTCAATGGTTTGTCCCAGATTGTTTACACGCGCCACCGGGACGTACTCCACAGCACCTGCCGATGTTTTGGACACCGTTACAGTTACAGCTGCAGAACGCCTTTTCGGCACAATAACACCATGCGCTCCAGTACAGTCCGCTGTACGAAGGATGGAGCCCAAATTATGAGGGTCTTCAATCTCATCCAGCAAAATTAAAAACGGCTCTTCTCCCTTATCACGAGCAGTGGCGAGCAATTCTTCCACTTCAACATAGGCAAAAGGCGCAGCTTGCGCGACCACTCCCTGATGCTGAATGCCCGGAACCATTTGATCCAGCTTACGCTTGTCCACCTGCAAAACAATGATTCCTGCTTTTTTCGCCTCAGCTGTAATCGGCAGCGTCAAATGTTTTTGTGCATTATCCGCAATCCATATTTTATTTATCGTTCTGCCTGAACGCAATGCCTCCGTTACCGAATGCTTACCGGCAATCCATTCTTCTTCCATCTCTAGCTTCCTCCCGGGAAACGGACGATGCTTGTTCCATCCAGTCCGTTCCCATTTATGATTTTTCTGTATTTTCCATTTGTGCAATTCCGAACGTAATCAACTCTCTTAATCTGTCCAAATGTCCATCACAATAAAGAGATCCAACCAACCCTTCCAGTGCAGTGGCATGCCGATACTCAAGCACATCAGCATTTTTGGGCAAACTTCCTGATTTAGCATTTCTTCCTTGTCGGACAATATCGCGTTCTTCTTCCGTTAGTACCTTTTCCAATAGCCCCAACATGCGACTCTGCGCCTTGGCGGAGACTAGCCCTGTGGCTCGCCGATGCAGATAGTTTGGACGCAGGTTAGGCTGAGCCAACAAATATTGCCGGACAGCTACCTCGTACACTGCATCACCAATGTAAGCTAGTGCAATGGGGGGCATCAAACGGGCTGGCTTGGATGCAGGGTACGGGAACCAGTTCCCCGTACCTTCCGATGCTTCTGAGTTCATTGGCTTATCACTCATTTTCGCCGCCACCGCATACCCTGCGCCGTATCTTCAAGCACAATGCCTTTTGCAGCCAACAGATCGCGAATTTCGTCAGCTCTACCCCAGTTTTTGGTCTTACGAGCTTCGACACGTTCTGCAATTAACTGCTCGATTTCGTCATCCAGCAACTCTTCACTCGGTTCCGAATAAATGCGAAGTACGCTATTCATCGAATGAAAGGTATGCAATACAGCTTGTAGTTCCGCCTGATGTACGACATCTCGCTGCAACAAATGGTTTGCTTCGCTAACCCAATCAAATACAGCAGTAATCGCATCAGGTGTATTGAAATCATCATTCATTTTTTCGCCAAACTGCTGCAAAATTCCGTCGAGCTTCGTTTGCAGTTCCGTCGATACTCCCCCATTACCTTCCAGCGCATTAGCTAAACGATGCTTCACATTGGCAACTGCATTGGCGATCCGCTCGACACTGTTCTCCGCCTGACTCATAGTCTCTTGGTTATAGTTCAACGGATTCCGGTAATGTGTCGACAACATAAAATAACGTAAAGCCTCCGGCTTGTGGTGAGCGCGCAAATCTTTAACCAAAATACCATTACCGAGTGATTTCGACATTTTTTCATTATCTATGCGAATATATCCGTTATGCATCCAGTAGCGAGATAAAGGCTTACCCGTAATCACTTCAGATTGTGCGCATTCACATTCATGATGCGGAAATTGCAGATCCTGTCCGCCCCCATGAATATCCAGTGTATCTCCCAAATAATGGCGAGCCATAGCAGAGCATTCGATATGCCAGCCTGGTCGTCCATCTCCCCAAGGGCTCGACCAATGAATTTCACCCGGCTTCGCTGCCTTCCAGAGTACAAAATCCTCGGCATTTTCCTTGCGTTCATCCACATTGATGCGAATTCCGAACTGAAGCTCTTCCAGATTTTGACCTGATAGTTGTCCGTAATCTTTGAACTTTTTGGTCCGATAGAATACATCGCCATCATTTTCATAAGCGTAGCCTTTGTCTACCAATTCCTTAATAAAATCAATAATCAGGTCCATACTCTCTGTTACACGAGGGTTCATGCTGGCAGCAGGAACATTCAATCCTGCCAGATCCTCATGGTAGGCAGCAATAAATTTCTCAGCAACTGCCGAAACATCCATATCAAGTTCCCGAGCTTTGCGGATTAGTTTATCATCGACATCCGTAAAATTCACCACATAGTTTACATCATAGCCCAAGTACTCCAGGTAGCTCCGCACCACGTCAAATACAATTACAGGTCGTGCATTGCCAATATGAATGTAATCATACACGGTAGGTCCGCATACATACATTTTAACCTTTCCAGGCTCCAGTGGCACAAAAGGCTCCCGACTCCTCGTCATTGTATTATAAATTTGAAGCGGCATTGTTATGTTCCTCCCTCATGAAAATCATTTTTCTAATTTATTCTCTTGGGTCACCTGATGTTTCTGAGCGGATGGCCCATCCTTCAAATCAGATATTTCTGCACGCAAACGTTCAATTTCCCGTTGAAGTTCTCTCATAGAGTCCACAACCGGATCAGGCAATTGATGACTAAGTCGGTCTGGCCGCCTACCATCCTGTCTGACAACTCGCCCCGGGATGCCCACCACCGTACTGTTTGGTGGGACTTCTTTGAGCACAACCGAGTTGGAGCCAATGTTGGACTGTGCCCCAATCGTAAAAGAGCCCAATATCTTCGCACCAGAGCCGATAACAACATTATTCCCAATGGTCGGATGGCGCTTCCCTTTCTCTTTCCCAGTCCCGCCGAGTGTGACCCCCTGATACAATACGACATCGTCGCCAATCTCACAGGTTTCACCGATGACAACTCCCATGCCATGGTCAATGAACAGCCGATCTCCGATACGAGCGCCAGGATGAATTTCAATGCCTGTCATAAACCTCGATACCTGGGATATAACACGGGCTAGAGTACACCAGTTTCGCAAATAAAACCAATGTGCGATTCGGTGTGCCCAAAGGGCATGAACGCCGGAATACGTAAAAATGACCTCAAGCTTACTCCGGGCGGCCGGATCATTATCCAAAACAGTCTGAATGTCGGATTTGAAATGTCTGAACATGTCGCCCTCCTATTCCCTTCATATCCTTGCCGCATCATCACAACACTTCACGTTCCGCCAATTTTCGCATCCACCAGCACTCTTCGACATTTTTCTATCTATAATGAGTCTGAGTCTGATAAAAAAGAAAAAGCGCCTCCGCAGCCTAAGCTGCAGAGACGCATGAACGTGGTCCCACTCTGCTTCGAACATACCTGCTGCATAAAAAAGCAGAGCAGTTCGTCTTTAGCGTCCTGTAACGGGAACGACTCGGCACGCCCTTGTCACATCAGCATTTGACGCTAATGAGAGTTCGGGCGCACGGCTCCCAGGCGCATTTCCTCCGCAGGTCATCTGGACGGCTCTCAGCCTGGGGTTTCCCCTCGACCGTCCTCTCTGGCAGATGCCCTTATGCAGTGTACTTCTCCTGTTCGCAGCCTTTACACGTAAATATCAATCCGTATCAATGGAGTCATTATAGCGAAAAGACAACAAATTGACAAGAAACATCAGCCTTTAATTTGTGCCTTAAGACGATCCAGTACCTTGTCACGTCCGAGCAAAAAGATAGTTTCATTCAGATCCCGTCCATGAGTTTGGCCTGTAAGAGCCACACGAATCGGCATGAATAGTTGTTTTCCCTTAAAACCGGTTTCCTTTTGAACTTCCTTGATCAGCTTAGCCATTTGTGGAGCTGTAAATTCCTCGCTCGTTTCAACTTTACCTGCAAAAGCTCTAAGTACCTCCGGAACCTGCTCTTCGGCCAATACAGCTGCTGCTTCAGCATCCAGTTCCAGATGTGAACGGAAAAACAACTCAGACAACGCTACAATATCGGCTGCAGAAGTCATCTGTTCCTGGTATAAGCGAACCAGGGCCTTAGCCCAATCCAGTTGTTCCGCAGACAGTTCAGTCGGCAACAGCCCCGCTGCCTGGAGATGTGGAATCGCCATGCTGGCAATTCGCTCAGGATCAGCCTTTTTAATATAGTGATTGTTCAGGTAAGCAAGCTTATTTGTATCAAACACAGCCGGACTTTTGGACAAACGATTAGGATCGAAAATCGAAATCAGTTGTTCCCGATCATAGATCTCTTCTTCGCCTTCCGGGGACCAGCCCAGCAGTGCAATAAAGTTGAATATAGCTTCTGGCAGATAGCCCAACTTGTCATACTGCTCCATGAACTGAATAATGGATTCGTTACGCTTACTGAGCTTTTTGTGATCCTCGCCTACAATCAGCGTCATATGACCGAAGCGTGGCGGCTCCCAGCCAAGAGCTTCAAAGATCATCAACTGCCGCGGTGTATTGGAAACATGGTCTTCGCCCCGTAGTACATGCGATATTTTCATCAAATAATCGTCAACTGCTACAGCGAAGTTATATGTCGGAATACCATCCTTTTTGACGATAACAAAATCGCCGCTTTCCTTGGAATTGAATGTAATTTGACCTTTTACGATATCGTCAAACGTATATTCACGATCTTCCGGTACGCGAAAACGAATACTTGGTACACGGCCCTCTGCTTCAAATGCTTGGCACTGTTCTTCTGTTAGATCACGATGTTTCCCAGAATAGCGTGGTGTCTCCCCACGTGCCGTCTGCTCTTCACGCTCGCGCTCCAGCTCTTCTTCAGTGCAGTAACAACGGTAAGCCAAACCACGGTCCAGCAAATCCTGCCAGTACGTTTTATATATGTCCAAGCGTTCAGTCTGACGATAAGGTCCAAACTCGCCTCCCACGTCTACGCTCTCATCCCAGTCCATACCCAACCATTTCAAATATTTAAGTTGGCTTTCTTCTCCGCCCTCAATATTGCGCTTCACATCTGTGTCTTCGATACGAATAATAAATTTCCCACCTTGATTGCGGGCAAACAAATAATTAAATAATGCCGTTCTGGCATTTCCAATGTGCAGATGCCCTGTAGGGCTTGGTGCATAACGTACACGAACTTCCGTGCTCATATAATCTCCTCCAAATTGAATTACTCAAGATGATAGCATTTACTTGATAAGACAGACAACCGATTGAGCCGCGATTCCTTCACCCCGTCCGGGAAACCCGAGTTGCTCTGTCGTGGTCGCCTTGACGTTCACCTGGGATAGCTCCTCTGCTTCCAGCGCCCGAGCGATGACTTCATTCATCTGCGGAATATACGATGCCATTTTGGGCTTTTGTGCGATAATCGTAGAATCAATATTCCCCAAGCGATATCCTCGCTCTTTAGCTAGTCCCCACACATGCTCCAGTAGCTTAAGACTGTCAGCATCCTTAAATTCTGGGTCGTTATCCGGAAAATGCTTCCCGATGTCTCCCAAGCCAAGCGCGCCCAAGATGGCATCGCTAATGGCATGTAGCAGCACGTCTGCATCGGAATGGCCCAACAAACCTTTTTCATACGGAATGTTTATACCTCCGATGATGCATGGCCTTCCTTCCACCAGCTGGTGGACGTCAAATCCTTGTCCCACTCTGATCACTTGATATCCTCTCCCTCTGTTTTTACCCATAACGCCGCCATATCCAAATCCTCAGGCGTAGTAATTTTGATGTTCTTGTAGCTGCCTTGAACGACAGTAACCGGAATTCCTAGCCGCTCTATCAGCATAGAATCATCTGTTCCCAAGAATCCCGACTGCTCCGCTTCCTCATAGGCTCGCAGCAGATCGGAAAGACGAAAAGTCTGTGGCGTTTGAATACTCCACAGACTTCGGCGATCCGGCGTTGCTGTAATGATACCATCCCCGTTCACTTGCTTGACTGTATCCTTTACAGGTACTGCTGCTACAGAAGCACCAGTACGCTGGGCTGCCTCAAGGCATGAACGTACAAGCTCAGGTTGAATTAGTGGACGCACACCATCATGCACCATCACCCAACCCGCTTGTAAGTGGCGCAGACCGCGATAAACCGAATGCTGGCGTTCACTGCCACCAGCCACCACCCGTACATTTTTACCGATTTTGTATTGATGAATCCAATCTCGGCAGCGTTCCACATCTCCTGTCCCAGTCACCATCACCATTTCATCCACTTCGGGCATAGCTGCGAATATTTCAAGTGTATGTATGAAGATGGGCTTGTCCCGCAAAAGCAGAAATTGCTTGCTCTCCTGCGTCCCCATACGGGAGCCGCGCCCTGCTGCCACAATGACAACTCCTACCCGATTGTTCATTCAAATAACTCCTGCCCTGATCGCACTTGGACGATCCGTATGATAACACATCTACTTCATCATACCGCGTTTATTGAGCTTTTTCCAATAATTTTGGTTTGGCAAAGATCATACGGCCGGCTGAGGTCTGAAGTACACTCGTGACCAGCACCTCCATCAGAGAGCCAATATAGTCACGTCCGCCTTCTACAACAATCATCGTGCCATCATCCAGATAGGCTACACCCTGCCCATGCTCCTTGCCGTCTTTAATAATCTGCACCATAATTTCCTCACCGGGCAATACGACAGGCTTCACTGCATTCGCCAAATCGTTAATATTCAGCACTGATACACCTTGAAGTTCGCATACTTTATTCAGGTTAAAATCATTAGTTACAACTTTACCCTGTAACACCTTTGCCAGCTTAACCAACTTACTGTCGACCTCTGAAATTTCCTCAAAATCACCTTCGTAAATGAGCACATTTACATCCAGTTCTTTTTGGATTTTATTCAAAATATCCAGACCTCGCCGTCCACGATTACGCTTAAGTAAATCTGATGAATCTGCAATATGCTGAAGCTCCTCCAGCACAAATTCAGGAATTACAATTGTTCCTTCAATAAAACCTGTCTTGCAAATATCCGCAATACGCCCATCTATAATGACGCTGGTGTCCAATATTTTATGTTCCTCCAGCTTGCGTTCTTCTACACCCGTTCCCCGACCAAAAAAACCAGAACTCCAAAAGGATGACAGCTCGTCCCGCTTTTCTAGCCCAACCATCAATCCTACATATCCGCATATCACGGTAACAGCCGTCTGGATAAGTTGACCCGGGGCCCCCAACCATGAAAAAAGCGGGTAAACTGCTAAGGAAAGTATCAATCCCACCGCTAAACCAATCACACCTGCCATCATCTCGTTCATCGGAATTCGTACCAAGCCTTCAATGCCCTGCTGCAACCGATTCGCCACGGATGCCCCTGCGAATGAACACCCAGCCATAAATAGCACTGCTCCCGCCATCATCCAAACAATCATTCCTGGTAAAGACCCATCACTCAACCATTGCGGCATCCACGTTACAATGCCTCCTACCCGCTGGTATAACGTATAGCCAAACCATGCTCCGCACAATCCTGTAAAAGTTAAAATAGCCTTTCTCCACATTGAGTCTCTATACCTCCTTTATTTTCTTTTCATATAGTCTGCTATTTATTGGATACATAGCATTTCTCTTACCAGTATGATCCATTTTCATCATAACTAACCCTGTGTTTTCACTTTTTATGCATAAAAAAAAGCATTTATCTCCCTGAAATGCTTCAAGGAAATAAATGCTTATTCTTATTCTTGCTTGATACTAACGCTGTGAATGACGATATTGATCGTCCTGTTCTTCCTGACTGGAACGCTCCCGACCACGTCCACGTCCACGTCTGCGTGACAGCTTACGAATGTTCAGCTTCATGCCATACAATGCATACAGCACCAGCGGTACAAAAATCAGCTTCGACAGCTGGTCAGGGAATTTAACAGCCAACACCACCGCTGCAATTACGACCCATGGAGCAACCCAGATCGCTTTTTTGGGGAGGCCGACCTTTTTAAAATTAGGATATCTCATGGAGCTGACCATCAAATAAGAAACCAGCAACATGGCAATCGACATGTATAACAATGAAATATCGTTATGGAATAAGGACAAAGTGGCTAATACGCCACCTGCTGCCGGAATTGGCAAACCCGTAAAATAACCTGGTACACCAGGACGTACGTTAAATCGAGCCAAACGCAACGCTCCGCACATCGGGAAAATGGCAGTAACTGTCCAAGCGAGAGCCGAATTCGCATCATGAAAAGCAACCATGTACATAATAACTGCGGGAGCAACACCAAAAGATATCATATCTGATAAGGAGTCCAGTTCTTTACCGAATTCGCTTTGGGCATTCAGGACCCGGGCCATCCTTCCATCCAGTCCGTCCAACAACATGGCGACAATAACCATAATAGCGGCAAGACTGTATTTTCCGTCTACAGCCAATAAAATGGCGATCATTCCGAGAAACAAGTTACCTAAGGTACACATGTTCGGAATTGATTTGGTAATCATCTCTTCACCTCAATGTATGAATTGTACCATTATAATCCTTTCACTGTATTACATTTACATTTGCCTGTCAATGAAAACTTGTTCCTGCAAACGTTTAAGACCTTCTTTAATCGTACGCGCACGAACCTCTCCAATACCATCCACTTCATCCAGTTCTTCTATCGTTGCTGTCATGACATGCGGAAAACGTCCAAACCGCTCCACCAGATTATGAATAATCACATTCGGCAAACGCGGTATCTTGTTCAGTACCCGATAGCCGCGTGCAGCAATATACTCTTCTGATGTCGCAGCTGAAGAAGGGTAGCCTAGTAAACGTACAATATGATTCACATCTAACAATTCGTCGTCCGTAGAACGTTTGAGTCCCAATATAATTTCACGAATCTTCTCGTCGCTATCGTCTTTGGCATAATCCTTATACAGCAACCATGCTTCTTCCTCAATGTTGCTGACAAGCTCTTCCATCTGCATACTAATCAGACGGCCCTCATTTCCGAGCTCGTTAATAAATCGTTTGATCTCCATTTTGATGCGCAGCACCATTTCGATCCGCTGGATGACATTAACGACCTCCGGCATGGTAACCAGCTCTTCAAATTCAGATGCTGTCAAATTCGTAGAGGCTTGCCCCAACACGGATCTATATTTCTCTAACGTCTGAATAGCCTGATTGGCTTTCGTCAAAATAACCCCGATTTCCTTGAGCGCATACCGTAATGTCCCCTGATACAAGGTAATAATATTACGCCGCTGGGAAATAGAAACCACTAGTTTGCCAGTCTGCTTTGCAACTCGTTCTGCTGTCCGGTGCCGAATTCCTGTTTCAATTGAAGAAATGGAGGAGTCCGGAATCAGTTGCGTATTGGCATATAAAATTCGTTTTAAATCCTCGCTCAATATGATTGCGCCGTCCATTTTAGCCAACTCATACAAATAGTTCGGCGAAAAATCACAATTAATGGAGAAACCGCCATCCACGACTTCCATAACTTCTGGGCTATAGCCAACGACCAGAAGAGCACCCGTTTTGGCACGCAAAACGTTTTCCAACCCGTCGCGAAAGGGAGTTCCCGGTGCCACAAGCCGCAGCAAATCGTTCATTTTATCCAGTTGGCTCGCTTCTTTCATTCTCAATGCCCCCTAATCTAATGCGGCTGCCAGTGCATCTGCCACCGTTCCTACTCCTATAATTTGAATCCCTTTCGGATGTGTCCAGCCCTTCAAGCTTTTCTCCGGCATGATCACCCGTTTGAAACCTAGTTTCTCCGCTTCCCGTACTCGCTGTTCTGCTCGGGATACCGCACGCACCTCACCTGTCAGTCCCACCTCGCCAAAAATCACGTCGTACGGCTTGGTAGGAGCATCCCTAAAGCTGGAAGCAATGCTCACAGCTATAGCCAAATCCACCGCCGGTTCATCCAACTTCACGCCTCCAGCTACGTTGAGATAGGCGTCCTGGTTTTGCAAAAACATGCCCATCCGCTTTTCTAGCACGGCTATGATTAATCCCATTCGATGATGATCGACTCCTGTGCCCATTCGGCGCGGAGATGGAAAATGCGTAGCTGCAATCAATGCTTGCAGTTCAACCAATACAGGTCGGGTTCCTTCCATACTGGCTACAACAGTAGAACCCGCTACCCCCAGTGGTCGTTCAGACAGGAATAGTTCAGAAGGATTTGACACCTCACGCAAACCGCTTTCAGCCATTTCAAAAATACCAATTTCATTTGTAGAACCGAAACGGTTTTTAACTGCACGCAAAAGCCGATACGTATGATGACGCTCTCCTTCAAAATAAAGCACACAATCAACCATATGTTCCAACAAACGTGGACCTGCAATGGCCCCTTCCTTGGTCACATGTCCTACCAATACCGTAGCAATACCTAGCCCCTTGGCAATTCGCATAAAGCGTGAAGTACACTCCCGCACCTGAGCCACACTACCTGGTGCACTCGTCACCTCAGGCAAATATACGGTCTGTATCGAGTCGATGACCAAAAATTCCGGCTTCAAGCTGTCCACCGCTTCTTCAATCGTCTCCAAATTCGTCTCACATAATACGTATAGGCTGGGGGACAAGGCACCGAGCCGATCTGCACGTAGTTTCGTTTGACGGACAGATTCCTCACCAGACACGTACAGCACCTTTAAACCAGTTAAAGCTAGCTCATTAGATGTTTGCAGCATAAGCGTAGATTTACCGATTCCCGGATCACCGCCCACCAAAACGAGTGAACCCGGCACCACACCTCCACCGAGTACTCGATTCAATTCGCCAATTCCCGTCAAAATTCGTGTTTCTTTGCCACTCTCCACCTCTATAATAGGCAGTGGCTTGTCTTTTGTGCTATGAGTAAGAAGGGAAGACCCCATTCCTTGAGTTTTTACAACGCTTTCCGTTTCTTCGACCATGGAATTCCACGCCTGGCATCCAGGACATTTTCCGTACCATTTGGGCGATTCATAACCACATTCCGTACAGGAAAATTTAGTTTTCACTTTAGCCATACTTTATTCCTGGGCTCCTTATTGACGACGATAATGTCAAATTTATGTTCATACAGCCCAGAAAGAGCTGTAACAATAAAAGTTTACCATTGAAGCTTGGCGGACGTAAAGCAATATCACAAACTTTCCCAAAGCATTTACCCAACCATTTCACCGTGTTTTATACATAAAAAGGGTGTCTTCGCAATAGCTTTCCAGCCTGCGAGACACCCTTTTCTACTATTTATTTAGTAAACTGCTTTAGGACTTGGCAGATACATTATCCTTTTTCGTTACAGTCAATGCACCATTCTCCTCATCAATGAAGAGAGAGTCACCCTTAGTAATGTTGCCAGTCAACAGTTCCTCGGACAGGCGATCTTCAATATGCTTCTGGATTGCACGACGCAATGGACGCGCACCATACGCTGGATCAAAGCCTTCCTTGGCAAGGAATTTTTTAGCGTTGTCTGTCAACTCGAAGTCCACCTCATACTCATTCAGGCGCTTACGCAGCTCCTCAGACATGAGTGACACAATTTCGGCAATATGTTTTTCTTCGAGAGAATGGAAAACGATAATTTCATCAATCCGGTTCAAGAACTCAGGACGGAAGCTTTTCTTCAGTTCCTCCATCACTTTGCCCTTCATATTATCGTAATCCGCCCCAGCGTCCACTACAGCTGTAAAACCAAGCGTGGAGTTACGTTTAATCGCCTGTGCACCAACATTAGATGTTAGGATGATGAGTGTGTTACGGAAATCGACGACACGACCTTTGGAATCTGTTAGACGACCATCTTCCAGCACTTGCAGAAGAATATTGAATACTTCTGGGTGTGCTTTTTCAATTTCATCCAGCAACACAACTGAGTATGGCTTACGACGTACCTTCTCAGTCAGCTGACCGCCTTCTTCATATCCAACGTACCCTGGAGGTGCTCCTACCAGACGGGACGTGGAGTGCTTCTCCATATATTCGGACATATCAATACGGATAACCGCATTTTCATCTCCAAACATGGATTCAGCCAAGGCGCGTGCCAATTCTGTTTTACCAACCCCAGTTGGGCCGAGGAAAATAAAGGAACCGATTGGACGCTTCGGATCTTTCAGTCCGGCACGTGCCCGGCGAATCGCCCGGCTTACTGCCTTAACTGCTTCATCCTGTCCAATTACCCGCTCATGCAGCAACTCTTCCATATTCAACAAGCGGTGTGTTTCTTCCTCTTTCAGCTTGCTGACTGGAACACCTGTCCAGATTGCAACGACTTGAGCGATATCCTCTGGTGTAACTTCAGAATCTGTACGACCCTGTTGTTCTTTCCATTGGTTTTTCGTCACGTCTAGCTCTTCACGGATTTTTTGCTCTGTATCACGCAACGCTGCCGCTTTTTCAAACTCCTGACTTTGTACCGCTGAATCCTTTTCCTTACGGATATCTTCCAGACGGTTTTCCAGCTGTTTCAGGTTTGGCGGTACAGTGTAAGAATTCAGCCTTACTTTGGAGCCCGCTTCATCAATAAGGTCAATAGCCTTATCTGGCAGGAAGCGGTCAGTGATATAACGATCTGACAATTTTACAGCCGCTTCAATAGCCTCATCTGTGATCTTTACACGGTGATGAGCTTCGTAACGGTCACGCAGACCATACAAGATTTGAATTGCCTCTTCTGGAGAAGGTTGATCCACTGTAATTGGTTGAAAACGACGCTCCAAAGCAGCATCTTTCTCAATATATTTGCGGTATTCATCGAGCGTGGTCGCACCGATGCATTGCAGCTCGCCACGTGCCAGAGCAGGTTTCAGGATGTTGGATGCATCAATTGCGCCTTCCGCTCCACCAGCACCAATCAGTGTATGCAGCTCATCAATGAACAATACGATATTACCCGCTTGACGAATCTCGTCCATAATTTTTTTCAAACGATCCTCGAATTCACCACGATACTTGGTGCCTGCTACCACAGAACCCATATCCAGCGTCATTACGCGCTTGTCGCGCAACGTTTCAGGAATCTCATTCGCTATGATTTTTTGGGCCAATCCTTCGGCAATCGCCGTTTTACCTACCCCAGGCTCACCGATTAGAACCGGATTGTTCTTTGTACGGCGGCTGAGCACCTGAATTACGCGTTCAATTTCCTTGCTACGCCCAATAACAGGGTCCAGGTTGTTTTCCTTCGCAGATGCCGTCAGATCGCGTGCCAGACTGTCCAGAGTTGGCGTGCTGACATTAGCTGGAGCACCATGATGGCTGGAAACAGCCTCGCTGCTGCCGAGCAATTGAAGCACTTGCTGACGCGCTTTGTTCAGACTGATGCCCAGGTTGTTCAGTACACGCGCTGCTACGCCTTCACCTTCACGAATAAGACCAAGCAAAATATGTTCTGTACCTACATAGGTATGGCCCAGTTTGCGGGCTTCATCCATGGACAGTTCGATGACTTTTTTGGCGCGTGGAGTATAGGCAATGTTCGTCGGTTGCTCTTGACCGCGTCCAATCAGCGTTTCCACTTCATCCTGGATTTTTTCCAGTCCCAGCCCTAAACCGATTAAGGCTTTCGCGGCTATTCCTTCACCTTCACGAATGAGGCCTAGCAAAATGTGCTCTGTGCCAATGTTGTTGTGTCCCAATCGAACAGCTTCTTCCTGAGCCAAAGCAAGCACTTTCTGTGCACGTTCCGTAAATCTTCCAAACATCATATATCCTGCACCTCCACAGTGTGTATTTCAGATCATTCTATATATTAAAGGGTTGTGCCTAATTTTTGCCGGATCAGCTTCGCCCGGTACATATCGCGCTCTTCGGTATTCATTTTATCCCCAAAGCTTTTTTGCAGGAACCCGGGTTGTGTCATCACATTCAGCTCATTCATCGCTGCGGTGGAAGGACGCTCCAAAATCCCTAAATCTACGCCAAGACGTACATCGGATAGCCGCTGTGCAGCCTCCTTGGAATCCAATACTGCTGCATATGACAAAATACCGAATGAACGCATCACCCGATCTGTAATTCGCAGCATAGATTCATTCATTAGCCTTTCTCTGGCAGAACGCTCGTGCTCAATAATTTGTAGCACCACGCCATGTAGATTCTCAATAATCTCCGCTTCGGTTTGTCCCAGTGTAATCTGATTAGATACCTGAAACAAATTTCCGACCGCTTCGCTGCCTTCACCGTAAATGCCACGAACTGTAAGACCTACCTGTGAAACAGCAGACAATATACGATTGATTTGATGAGTCATAACTAATGCAGGCAAATGCATCATCACCGAAGCTCTCATACCTGTGCCGACATTCGTCGGACAACTGGTCAGAAAACCTCTCCGATCATCAAATGCATAATCAACATGCGCTTCAAATGCATCATCAATAATCATAGCGCGTTCCCAAGCTTCCCTAACCTGACATCCCGGATATAAGCACTGGATACGCAGATGATCCTCTTCGTTTATCATAACACTAACCGATTCATCATCGCTAATTAAAACAGCACCGTTACGAGATTCGTTCGCCAAATTTGGACTAATCAAATGCTTCTCAACCAGCACCTGCTTGTCGATCTCATCCAACTCGGATATTTTCAACGTATGAAAAGTACCAAAACCGCCTAAATCATCATACTGAAGGATATCCGTCAAGCGTTGAAGTGCTTCTTCCGACTGCTGATTGGTAGCAAGCATGGGAAAAGGCAGATGCTGCAAGTTACGCGCAATTCTCACCCGGCTGCTAATGACAATCTCCGAATCCGCAGCATCACCACGCATCCAGTCACTTAGCGGCTTCTCCGTAAATCGAATATTGGGCATTACGCATCCCTCCTACTCTTCACAAACTTTACTCTTCAGTCATTTCTTTTTCAAGCTCTCTGATTTGATCCCTAAGCTCAGCAGCTGATTCAAATTCTTCCTGTACAATATGCTGTTGCATCTCTTTTTTCAAATCGTCAATTTGCCGTTTAACCTTCAGTCGGCCTCCAGTGCGAACCGGAACTTTACCAACATGATTCGTACTGCCATGCACACGCTTGAACAGAGGGTCCAGACGACTATCAAAATATTGATAGCACGATGGGCATCCGAAACGTCCCAGCTTACTAAACTGTGCATAGGTCATGCCACAATCCTTGCATTGCAGGTTCTGCGGGCCACTGTGGCCTGGAGACTGGCTCTTTGTACTGGAGTCAAAATCCAGCATCCCCGACAACAAGCTATGAATCGAAAAGCCGTTAGGTGTTCCAGGGATCATCTCCCCTTTTTCCTTGGCACATGTCTCACAAATATGAAACTCTGTCTTTTCGCCATTCACAATTTTGGTGAAATGCAAAGTTGCCGGCCGCATATTACATTCTTGGCACAGCATAAAAGCACCTCCTTCAATGTCAGGATTTATACCAATCCCTACATCCAAACGTTAGTCTCTTTCCACACACTATTTGGTCGCCAGCAACGAAATCAGCATAGCCTTAAGCAATCTTGCTCGCAGTTGATCACGATAGGGAAGCTTCAGTAATAATGTATCCCTTGATAAAGCAGCCTTCATTAAATTAGCTTCCCTTTTGCTTAAAAAATGGGCTTCCTCTAACTGATAAATTAGACCTTCTGCTGCCGATTGGCTTATTTCCTCCCCGATGCTCTGATGAAGATGTGTATGGATGGCATGCTGTGCAGGCAGCTGAATTCGCTGAATACGAATGTAGCCCCCGCCACCGCGTTTACTTTCCACCACATAGCCTTTTTCCAGCGTAAACCGGGTGCTAATTACATAATTAATTTGCGACGGCACGCAGGAAAAGCGGTCAGCCAGATCGTTGCGCTGAATCTCCACTAAACCTTGGGGACTTTCCAGCAATATACTCTTCAAATATTGTTCAATAATATCGGAAACATTGCGCATTTCATCATCCTCCACTAACGGAAACGCAAGTATTCAAGTACATTTCACGCTCCACAGAGTCCGCCGTATATTGAACTTAACCAAACGGTAAAGTCACGAATCTAAGCTGTATTCAGGCTATTGCCTGATCTACATCCATTGGAATTGTACCTTCTTGTCTCTAGTGTGGCCTTTATTTGCGATTAATCATACACTTCTCTTATGTTCATAAGAGTCAGCTCCTAACTATACGCAAATCATTTCGATCCTCATTTACTTCTTTGCTATCAAAATTACCTTATACAGCTAATCCATCAGCATAGTACTTCTACAGAATCACACTTGGCTTGATTGACTTTGACTTTCTTTGACTATATTCATATTATAGCACATTATTCATTTTTGCCAAGGGGTCAATACCATTTTTCGCAATCTAATTATGTTTTATACAATACCATAAAAAAACTCTTCCCATTACAGAAAGAGTTTTGAAAATTATGATAACCACACAAGTTATGTTCCCTGAAAGATGGGGCCTAAGAAGAACTAAATGGGCCTTTATCAGAAAAAATCCAATAAGAACGTTTGTTTTACCGGTATTACACGTTTAAGGACAGACACAGACTCACTGCTGCCTTCAATACGCCCCCATTTATACAGATCATCAGCCTGCTGGTAGCCAAGCATCAGAGTCGTCAGTGACTGAATCCCAAGTTTCAAGTCAGCTACTATGGCGTTTTCAGATAAATTGCTTATATCCACTCTCTCCAGATGTCCTTGCCCCTCCGTAGTAATCGTTAATCTCCATAATCCATCATTCCATGGAGCATACCGATCAGTCAGATTTAAGGTTAAACTTGTTTCTTCTCCAATCTGTTCAAAAGGGTATCTTTCTATAAAAGCAGCTGCATCCACAATACGACCCATAAAATAAGGCACCGTTTCCTGTTGAATTCGTGGATCATCGAGTAAAAATGGCAGATTGTCATCTGCTGGAACGTAATTAAATTTACCTTGGGCTATCATTGAGTCATGATTTGCAAAATAAGTCCATAAAGCCCGACGAGCCGTCTCATTTTCATATACCAACTCATCACAATTCAACTGTTTATCTTCAATTTTGTATAGTGCATATCCCTGAGGATCGCCTGTTTCAGAGTAATATACCGCAGTTCGATAGTTCTCATTTAAAATCCGCTCTTGCCACCATTCCTTATCTCGTACCAGCGTGCCATTATAACGAGATGCATACGCTTGATACACTTGGTCCAGTTCTGAAATATCTTTGACATCGCGTTTGACTGTACCTTCTGTTTTAAGTTTTGTAGGGAATTTATCAATGGGAATGACGTACTTTTTGTATTCAATATACGTTTCCCATCCAAATTTACGATAGAAGGCAAAGGAGAATGGATGCAGAAAAGAAAGGCTTTGTCCCGCAGACTTCATTTCTTCAAGCGCATGCGTCAACAAACGTGACACCATGCCTCCGCGACGTTTTTCTGGCCACGTTGCTACACCAGCAATGCCCCCCATATCAAAAACCTGACCGTTTATGTATACCTGTAGCGGTAACAAAGTCAGTTTAGCATTCAAGTCATGTCCGTCGAATATTCCCCATGTTTGCTCTGGTTTGAATTTCTTCTTGGATTTTTCCATATCCTCCAGGGACATTGTAAACTGAAAAGCATATTGAGATAATTCAATAGCCGCTTCAAATTCCTCACGTTGTAATTGTCTGATCTCCATAACTTCGTCACCTCGCTCGTATACTTGGGCATCCATAAAAAAGATTATACACTTAGAGTGTGGCAAAGCCTCTTCCCTCTGTCAACCTTAGAAGCAGGTGGCCATCTAAAAACACATAAAAAAAGGATGATAATCTCATTGAGATTATCATCCTTTTCACTTTTGCTTGGCGACGTCCTACTCTCCCAGGACCCTGCGGTCCAAGTACCATCGGCGCTGGAGGGCTTAACGGTCGTGTTCGGGATGGGTACGTGTGGAACCCCTCCGCTATCGCCACCAAACATGAATTTACATCGTAAATTCTTTAACAGGAATCAGCATCGCCAAATGCTGTGTGTTCGCTTGTTTCATATAAGCTACTTGAGCTTATACAATACAAAACTTACACCCTGAAAACTGGATCCGAAACTCATTTGCGTTTTATTTTTAGGATAAGCCCTCGACCGATTAGTATTGGTCAGCTCCATGCATTACTGCACTTCCACCCCCAACCTATCTACCTCGTCGTCTTCAAGGGGTCTTACTAATTGGGAAATCTCATCTTGAGGGGGGCTTCACGCTTAGATGCTTTCAGCGCTTATCCCTTCCGTACATAGCTACCCAGCGGTGCTCCTGGCGGAACAACTGGTACACCAGCGGTACGTCCATCCCGGTCCTCTCGTACTAAGGACAGCTCCTCTCAAATTTCCTACGCCCACGACAGATAGGGACCGAACTGTCTCACGACGTTCTGAACCCAGCTCGCGTACCGCTTTAATGGGCGAACAGCCCAACCCTTGGGACCTACTTCAGCCCCAGGATGCGATGAGCCGACATCGAGGTGCCAAACCTCCCCGTCGATGTGGACTCTTGGGGGAGATAAGCCTGTTATCCCCAGGGTAGCTTTTATCCGTTGAGCGATGGCCCTTCCATGCGGTACCACCGGATCACTAAGCCCGACTTTCGTCCCTGCTCGACTTGTAGGTCTCGCAGTCAAGCTCCCTTCTGCCTTTGCACTCTTCGAATGATTTCCAACCATTCTGAGGGAACCTTGGGGCGCCTCCGTTACTCTTTAGGAGGCGACCGCCCCAGTCAAACTGCCCACCTGACACTGTCCTCGCACCGGATTACGGTACCAAGTTAGAACCTAGATACGATCAGGGTGGTATCCCAAGGATGCCTCCCTTCAAGCTGGCGCTCAAAGTTCAACGGCTCCCACCTATCCTGTACAGATCGTACCCAAATTCAATATCAAGCTGCAGTAAAGCTCCATGGGGTCTTTCCGTCTTGTCGCGGGTAACCTGCATCTTCACAGGTATTAAAATTTCACCGGATCTCTCGTTGAGACAGCGCCCAAGTCGTTACGCCATTCGTGCGGGTCAGAATTTACCTGACAAGGAATTTCGCTACCTTAGGACCGTTATAGTTACGGCCGCCGTTTACTGGGGCTTCGGTTCATAGCTTCGCCCGAAGGCTTACCACTCCCCTTAACCTTCCAGCACCGGGCAGGCGTCAGCCCGTATACTTCGCCTTGCGGCTTCGCACAGACCTGTGTTTTTGCTAAACAGTCGCTTGGGCCTTTTCACTGCGGCCCCCTCGGGCTATTCACCCTACCGAGGCACCCCTTCTCCCGAAGTTACGGGGTCATTTTGCCGAGTTCCTTAACGAGAGTTCTTCCGCGCGCCTTAGAATTCTCTTCTCGCCTACCTGTGTCGGTTTGCGGTACGGGCACCTTCTCCTGGCTAGAGGCTTTTCTTGGCAGTCTGAGATCATGACCTTCGCTACTACAATTTTCGCTCCCCATCACAGCCCAGCCTTACGATGTGCGGATTTGCCTACACACCAGCCTCACTGCTTAGACGGACATCCATCAGTCCGCGTCACTACCCTACTGCGTCACCCCATTGCTCATAACGGATTACGGTGGTACAGGAATTTCGACCTGTTGTCCTTCGACTACGCCTATCGGCCTCGCCTTAGGTCCCGACTTACCCTGAGCGGACGAACCTTCCTCAGGAACCCTTAGGCTTTCGGCGGATCTGATTCTCACAGATCTTTTCGTTACTCATACCGGCATTCTCACTTGAATGCAGTCCAGCGCTCCTTACGGTACACCTTCAACCCGCATTCAACGCTCCCCTACCCCTGATGCAAGCATCAAGCCATAGCTTCGGTGGTGTGTTTAGCCCCGTTACATTTTCGGCGCAGAGTCACTCGACCAGTGAGCTATTACGCACTCTTTCAATGGTGGCTGCTTCTAAGCCAACATCCTGGTTGTCTGTGCAACTCCACATCCTTTCCCACTTAACACACACTTGGGGACCTTAGCTGATGGTCTGGGCTGTTTCCCTTTCGACAATGGATCTTAGCACTCACTGTCTGACTCCCGGAACTAAATCTATGGCATTCGGAGTTTGACTGAGCTTGGTAACCCTTGCGGGCCCCGCACCCAATCAGTGCTCTACCTCCACGATTCTTTTTTCCGAGGCTAGCCCTAAAGCTATTTCGGGGAGAACCAGCTATCTCCGGGTTCGATTGGAATTTCTCCGCTACCCCCACCTCATCCCCGCATTTTTCAACATGCGTGGGTTCGGGCCTCCAGTGCGTGTTACCGCACCTTCACCCTGGACAGGGGTAGATCACCCGGTTTCGGGTCTACGTCCACGTACTCAAGTCGCCCTATTCAGACTCGCTTTCGCTGCGGCTTCAGCTCTTCACCTTAACCTTGCACGGGAACGTAACTCGCCGGTTCATTCTACAAAAGGCACGCCATCACCCATAGATCGGGCTCTGACTTCTTGTAAGCACACGGTTTCAGGATCTATTTCACTCCCCTTCCGGGGTGCTTTTCACCTTTCCCTCACGGTACTGCTTCACTATCGGTCGCCAGGGAGTATTTAGCCTTGGCAGATGGTCCTGCCGGATTCATACGGGGTTTCACGTGCCCCGCACTACTCGGGATCCGTCTCGGAGAGAACAAGTTTTGAACTACAGGGCTTTTACCTTCTCT
>NZ_CP150243.1:5385000-6091960 GCF_037975315.1 Paenibacillus sp. FSL P2-0322
ATGTGAGTTGCTTTCTTGTCAAATCTTTTTTTGATTATCTTTTCAGCAACCTCGCTTCAAGAAATGTTATTCTCAAAGCAACGTCTAATAATATATCATGCCTAAAGTTATTTAGCAAGCATTTATTTATATCTATTTTATTTCCTACGATACAACAGATAATAAGGCAGCCACCCCGCCCCAGAGCGGAATGACTGCACTCATTGCAAAACTATTTATTCTTGTTCCAGCAGTCTGATAAATTCATCCTCATCTTCTATGGTGTCAATTCCGAGCTGTTGGGCCTTAGCCAGCTTACTCCCAGCCTTTTCACCAGCTATGACTAGATCCGTCTTTTTCGATACAGACCCCGCAACTTTGGCTCCAAGCGCCTCCAGCTTGGATACAGCTTCTTCACGCGTAAGCTGATGCAAGGTACCTGTAAGCACGACCGTTTTGCTACTGAAAAAGCTGTCTGTCTTCTTCTCCTGTGGAGCTTCAGGGGCTTGAGCTTTCACCCCTAGAGACAGCATCTTTTCAATTCCCGCCTGAGTAAATGGATCGGCAAAGAAAGCCACAATGCTTTCGGCTACAATCCCGCCTACATCCGGTAGTTCTATCAGTTCTTCCACCGTAGCGGACATCGTCTTGTGCAAATCACGGTAATGTTCAGCCAACATACGTGTTGTCGCTTTACCGGTATTCGGTATACCCAGAGCATAAAGGAAAGAAGCCAAATCTCTCTCTTTACTCTTTTCTAGTGCCGCCAAGAGGTTACTGGCCTTTTTCTCACCAAACCGCTCCAGCTTCACAAGATCATCATATTGGAGTGTATACAGATCCGCAGGCTCGCGCACTTCCAGTTCGTCATGTAGCTGTATGGCCGTTTTGTCACTGAATGTCTCAATATCCATAGCATCACGTGAAGCAAAATGGGAAATACGAGCCACAATTTGTGGTTTACACCCCAGCTTATTGTCGCAAAACAAATGGGCACCTCGCTGCTGCAACGGAAACCCGCAGGCTGGACAATGATCTGGTACGACAATTTCCTCACCGTCGTTCTCAGACGTTACCTTTCCTAATATCTCCGGAATGACATCGTTTGAGCGACGGATAAACACACGTGCCCCCAAAGCAAACTTCAGGTTTTTGCGCTCAATGTCACCAGCATTGTTCAGTGTACAATTTTGTACAGTGACTCCCGCCAGCTCTACCGGCTCTACCCTTGCAAGTGGGGTGATTTTACCGGTTCGTCCTACATTCCACTCAACCGAGTTAAGCACCGTTGTCGTTTCCTCAGCTTCGAACTTATATGCCACCGCCCAGCGTGGGAATTTATCGGTATACCCGAGAGCCTCACGTGTGCGCATATCTGTAATTTTCAATACTGCCCCATCAATGAGATAATCCAATCCGGCACGAGATTCTTCAATCTCAATCAGTTGCTCCATTACATCTTCAAAATTATCAAAGTAAGTCAGGTAAGGGTTTACCTTAAAATGATTTTCACGCAGGAAAGTCATCATTTCCTGGTGGCTGTCAAATTGGATACGGTCTGCATATCCCACATTGTAGAAAAATGCATTCAATCGTCGTTCAGCTGTCACTTTGGGATTCAAGTTACGCAAAGCGCCAGCTGCGGCGTTGCGTGCATTTTTAAGAGGGTCCACGGCAGTCTCATTATATTTGGACAGTACAGAGAGATTCATTATCCCTTCTCCCTGTACTTCAATTGTTCCATTTCGAAAAGGAATTGTAAGTGGTACGGATTTAATGGTCTTCACCTGTGCCAGTATTCCCTCACCCACAACGCCATTACCGCGGGTGGAAGCCTGTACCAGCTGTCCATCTGTATACGTCAGGTTCAGCGTCAGCCCATCGAATTTAAGTTCTATCGCATAGCCTGGAGATGGCAAAGGTTGCTCCGGGTTCTTGGTATTGTAATCATTGACCAGTTTAACAACACGCGCGTTCCATGCACGCAGCTGTTCCATATTCTGAGCTTTATCAAGGCTCCATAATGGGGCAAGGTGGCGATGCGGTGTGAAACCTTTGAGTAACTCCCCACCCACACGCTGTGTCGGCGAATCCGGCAGCACAAGACCGCTAGTCTGTTCAAGCGCTACCAGCTCGTCATAAAGCACATCATATTCTTTGTCGCTGATCTTGGGTTCATCCAGTGTGTAGTAATGATAGTTATATGTGTTCAGTTCAGCAACAAGCTGCTCCATCCTGTGCATTGGGTTCATGCAGGCGTATCCCTCCGGGAACTTCATCAGGGCAGAGGCCTAAGCCAAGCTGCCACTCATGAGGTTCGAGATTTAATGATGTTTGAGATTTATTCTACTTTTGTAATTGGTGCAAAGCCAGCCAGCAGTCGTTTAACCCCTACTGGAGCCGGGAAAGCAATTTGAAGCTCCATATCATTACCCGTCCCTTTTACAGCGACAATGGTTCCAATCCCCCATTTGCCATGCTGTACCTTGTCTCCGGCAGCAAAAATGGAGGGGCCTCCTGCCGAAGCAGCCGGAGTTGCTTTCGCAGATGAAGATGTCGTTACTGTTACGCGGGGTGACGCGGAAGCGGACGAACCACTGCGGCTCATCGTATCAAACGAGCGTTCTCCACCAAAGTTGCTGCCACTACCTTTATTCAGTCCGCGCCCACCATAAGATCCGCCTACATTGCCTGAACGGCGGTAGCGGTCACGTTTAATGATCGTATCCTCTTTTAACTCGTCCGGAATCTCTTCGAGAAAGCGGGAAGGCGGGTTAGCTGTGGTGCGGCCAAACAGAGTGCGCATCTGTGCGCATGTAAGGAACAGTTGCTCCTCTGCACGGGTAATCCCGACATACGCCAATCTGCGCTCTTCCTCCAGCTCTTCGTTATCCAGAAAAGCACGACTATGAGGGAATACTCCCTCCTCCATACCGACAATAAATACGATAGGAAACTCCAGTCCTTTGGCGCTATGCATGGTCATCAATACAACCGCATCGCTTTGCTCTTCTTCATCGTCATTCATGGAATCAATATCGGCAATCAGAGCAAGGTCGGTCAGGAAGGAGACGAGTGACTTGTCTTCCGCTCCTTTTTCAAATTCCATGGTTACCGACAGGAACTCATCAATATTCTCCAAACGCGAGCGTGACTCAAGTGTATTCTCGTTTTGCAGTTCCAATCGATATTGGGTGGTTTCCAACATTTTTTCTGTTAACTCGGTAACCGACAGGTAGTCTACCATCCGACTTAAACCTTCGATCATATCGTAAAACTCTACCAACGCATTGCGCGTACGTCCTGCAAAGCCCAAATCGTCTACAACTTGAAGGACACGGAAAATCGAAACTCCACGTTCCGCTGCAGCTGCCTGCAATTTACCGACGGTCGTGTCTCCGATGCTTCGTTTTGGCACATTAATGATTCGGATCAAGCTGATGTCGTCGTCAGGATTGGAGAGTAGGCGAAGATACGCCAGCAAATCCTTAATTTCTTTACGATCATAGAACTTGATACCGCCCACGATCTGGTAAGGAATATCCGATTTAATCAAAATTTCCTCGACAACCCGAGACTGAGCATTCGTACGGTACAAAATGGCATGATGGCTATAGGTTTTGCCCGCATTAATATTCTTATGAATTTCTGAGGCGATAAAGTAGCCCTCATCATGCTCGGAGTCAGCACGGTAAACTTTAATCTTGGCTCCGCCTTCTTTGTCAGTCCATAGTTTTTTCGGCTTGCGGCCTGTATTTTGACCAATAACTTCGTTGGCAGCATTGAGAATATTTGAGGTGGACCGGTAGTTCTGCTCCAGCAAAATGGTGCGCGCTTCCGGGTAGTCCTCTTCAAAATTCAAAATGTTGCTAATATCCGCCCCCCGCCACCGATAGATGGATTGGTCACTGTCACCTACTACGCAAATCCGGTGATGCTTGTCGGCCAGCATTTTGCACAGCATGTACTGCGCACGGTTCGTATCCTGATATTCATCAACATGAATGTATTGAAATTTCTTCTGGTAGAAATCCAGTACCTCAGGTACTTCTTTAAATAGCTGAATCGTTGCCATGATCAAATCATCAAAATCAAGAGAGTTGTTGTTTTTGAGCCGTTGTTGGTACTTGGTATATACCTTCGCCACAATCCCCTCAAAATAGTCGCCAATCTTGCGCTCATACATTTCGGGAGTGACCAGTTCATTTTTAGCCGTACTCATCATAGACTGAACCGCTTTGGGTTCAAACTTTTTGGTGTCTATATTCAGATCCTTCATGCAGCTCCGAATGACAGACAATTGATCCGTAGAATCCAAAATGCTGAAATTCGAGGTGAATCCAATCCGCTCGATATCCCGACGTAAAATACGCACACACATCGAGTGGAAGGTGGATACCCACACATCTCTCCCCTGCGGGCCAATCAGCTTGGATACGCGATCCTGCATTTCACGCGCAGCCTTGTTCGTAAAGGTAATCGCCAAAATGCCCCATGGAGCCGTCTTGCGGGTCGCGATGAGGTAAGCTATTCGGTGCGTGAGCACCCGTGTTTTACCACTGCCTGCGCCAGCCATAATCAGCAGCGGACCATCTACCGCCTCCACAGCCTGACGCTGAGGCGGATTAAGGCGAGCTACCGCCTCATGTATATCTATTGATTGCATGCGTGCATGCTCCTTTCCCTGAGCTTCCATAAATTCACGTTCTATACTT
This sequence comes from Paenibacillus sp. FSL P2-0322, assembly GCF_037975315.1. Classification (NCBI taxonomy): domain Bacteria; kingdom Bacillati; phylum Bacillota; class Bacilli; order Caryophanales; family Paenibacillaceae; genus Paenibacillus; species Paenibacillus sp. FSL P2-0322. The sequence continues at coordinate 5,389,695 of NZ_CP150243.1, forward strand.
CCAATTTCACAGCTATCGTCTCCAGCGCCTTCGCCAAGTCACGATAAATGATGTTACCTACTACAATGGTGTCACAAACCGCAGCCGCTTGTAACGCGGTAGATTTATCCACGATTCCTCCCCCGTATAGGACACGAGAGCGCTCCGTACTGCGATGTATTTTTTGCACCAGCTCCATATCCCCAAAAGCACCGCTATATTCCACATATACAATCGGCAGATGCATGAGCTTGTCAGCAATCTGTGCATATGAGGCGGCAGATGAAGCACCCAGCGAAGCATCTGCTCCGGTAAGCTTAGCGACCGTGGAATCACCGTTCAAAACAATATATCCTTCCGCCACAAGCAAATCCCACGGGATCACATAACCAAGCTGTTCAATCGCACGTTGGTGCTGCCCTAGAATCCAATTACTGTCAGTGGTATTCAGTACCATGGGAATCATATATAGATCAAACCCTGGCACTACAGCCTCCAGATCGGACACCTCAAGCACACACGGCACCTCATAACGCCGAACCCGTGACAGCAAATCCACCGTATTTTCATAGGTTACACCCGATGAACCTCCTACCATAATGGCGTCCGTACCAGACATACACACGGCGTCAAGTGCCTCATCATCCAGTTCCTTGTCAGGATCAAGCTTAAACACATGCTTCCATGATTGAATTGAATCTGCCAACACACATTCCTCCAGCATCCATTGCTTTTGTCATGATCCAGTCGAGCCGAATTCCAATATCCAAAAGCGTTCTATGCTAAGTCTATGACAGTGCTTAAAAGGTGTCAATGTTCGTATCAAATGGGAACACCCCGTTCAGACAGATCATGGTCGTAGCGCATACAACCAACTGCGTTTACTAAGTTCTTTTTCCGTTAAAATATCTGTATAGAAACCTCGAACACCCATCTGTTCATACTCAGCCGCATCCTTCAACTCATTAATGGTATTTACGTAGCACACTGCTCCTGCCTGGCGCAAACTTTCCACTAAAGCACCACTCACCCGATTCTCTGGTAAAGTTACTGCCGTTATATCATTTTGTTGTACAAATCGAAGGATCTGGTCATCTTTATCCTCTGTGGCGTAGAGCGTATAAATAACGGATGGATAGGGATAAATACTCCGCAACGTTTGCAGCATTTCTTCATTGTAAATTTGAGGAACAATACGGGACAAAAGCTCGGGGTTTTTCTCCTGTGCCTGACGGGTCAGTTGTGCAAACAACTGTTTGATTTGGGCAGGGTCCTGTTCTTTCGTATCGGTCACAATATAAGCATCCGGGTATGTTTCCAATAGTTCCAATACATCCTTCCAATCTACTGGAGTATAGGAACCGTGTATGGGTGTGTTTTTAAATTGATGATAGCTCCAAGGTTTTCCGCCCTGTTCTGTAGCAACTGCGTGTTCCTGTTGCATTTGCTCTGTAAAAGATTCTGTCCATTCATGGCGCGCCACTAAATGTCCGTCCGAAGTAAACATCAGGTCGACCTCGAATACGCGGCTGCCTTTTTTATAATTTTCCACAAACGCTTCACGCGCATTAGTATAGGCCAAACCATCAACGGCTCCCATGGCATGCGAAATCACACGGTGCGTGGTAAAGCCAGTATGTTCTTCTGTAGATTGCCCTTTGTAACCCAGTAAAAATGTGCCGGTTAATATTAAAAGAATGACCGCAGCAATTAGTCGTTTCATAGGGTGTCACATCCTTTTCGTACAGGTCAATACCCCACATACGCATACTCAAAACAACTGCCAGACGCAAAAACACCCTCCGGCTAAACCGAAGGGTGACTCTGGATTAATACGCGTTCTTGAAACCATTGCGAATCGTACGGAAAATAATTTTAATATCGAATAAGAGCGACCAGTTCTCAATATAGAAAATGTCATGCTTAATCCGTTCCTCAATAGATGTATCTCCACGCAACCCGTTGCTCTGTGCCCAGCCTGTGATTCCAGGACGAACATGATGCTTCACCATGTATTTTGGAATTTCCTCACGGAACTGATCCACATAATAGGGTCGTTCTGGGCGTGGACCAACGACACTCATATCACCCAGCAGAACGTTGAAAAATTGCGGCAACTCGTCGAGACTCGTTTTACGAATAAAAGTACCAAAACGTGTGCGTCTTGGGTCATTAGCAGTCGTCCAGCCCGTATCTTCAGTTCCAGGGGGCAGCACCTTCATCGAACGAAATTTGTATATTCGGAAGGTACGACGGTTCAAGCCTACCCGCTCCTGCTTAAAAATGATTGGCCCTCTGGATGTAATCATCACACCAATCGCCACCCCTAGCATGATCGGAGAGGTCAGGAGAATCGCGAATAAAGAGAATAAAATATCGAACAGACGCTTAAACAATCGATTCCCCGCCACATCCAGTGGAATATCCCGTACATTGATCATCGGCATACCTGCAAAGTTGTCAAAGTACGGGCGAGCCGGCAAATAATCGAAAAAGTCGGGGATTATAAGCGTGCGCACTCCAGCTTTTTCACACATGTTGATAATCTTGGGGTACTTATCATGAGCATCCAGCGGCAGCGCCAGAATGACCTCGTCAATCATCAGACGCGACAGCGTAGCCTCCAATTGATCTAAGCCTCCAAGAATCGGGCGAAAATGCGCCTCTTCCTCTTCACTCCAATGCCGCTTATCATCCAGAAAACCCACTACCTCGTATCCCAGATCAGGATACTGTCCAAGGTTATGATAAAATCGTTGGCCTAGAGTACCCGCCCCGAGAATAAGCATGAATTGCTTGTTGTATCCTTTTTGACGGAGAGCTTTAAGAACTTGCTTCAAAAAAAATCGGTAAAACAAAATAAGCAGAACGTTTCCAATCATATAGATTGCCAAATAGGACCGCGAAATGTCGATTTGCTTCACGAAGAACATCACACTCAACAGCACGAACAGGCCAACAATATGAATCTGGGTGACGCGGAATACGTCGTCTGCAAACCGTTTTTTGCGTTTGGGCGAATAGAGCGAGAATAACATCCCCAATACTACAGCAATCAGGCCGTAGATTAAGCTCCAGCCTCCATATACTTGAATAGGAAGCGGTTCTTTATAGGTGATCCATTCACTTTCAAATTTGAAAAACCAAGCGATCAGAAAGGACAACTGAATGACCGCGAAATCCGCCACAATATATAATTGGGTTAAAAAACGCTGATTTCTGCGTATCATGCTTTCACCTCAGTACGAGATTGTTCCCCGCCGTCTGGCTTGACCGGTGCGGACAACTTATTTTTTAGAAAGGCCATTCCAAATTTCACGGTAATTCCCGCATATACAGCCATATTGGTGATCCAACTGTATTGCTGTTTATAATGCTTACGATGAAATACCCACATTGCTCTATGAAACTCATAAATAATTTTCAAAGGACGACGGCGAGCGCTGCCCCCTTTGATATGAATAATATATGTGCGCGGGTAGTAGTAAATGCCCCACCCGGCTTGCTTAATCCGGTAACACCAGTCAATATCCTCACCATACATAAAAAAGGTTTCGTCCAACCCCCCGACCTGGTCAATCGTCTCCCTGCGCACCAGCATAAAAGCACCTACCAGTACATCTACAGGATACTCATCGTCCGGGCTTAGATGCCCAAGCTGATATTGATTGTACTTCGGGTTATCCGGGTAACGCTTCGACCAGCCGAAAGCGTAGTAAAAAGAAGCTGACGGCGTTGGAAATCCTCGCTTACAAGCCTTGTCTAATGATCCATCCGGCAAGATGACCTTGCAACCCGATGCCCCCATCTCCGGATACGTATCCATAAACTGAATCATTGTATCCAGCGTGTCCGGTTGCACCAACGTATCGGAGTTCAATAACAATACATAACGCCCGCTGGCTACTTCCATCCCCTGGTTGTTCGCCTTGGCAAAACCTGTATTATTCTTATTGGCTATCAACGTAATCTCCGGGTATGCAGCACGAATAGCCTCAACAGATCCGTCACTGGAGTGATTATCAATAACAATCACTTCATATCGGTACTGCGACTTTGACGCATACACCGATTGCAAACAATCCAGCGTCAATTGACACGTATTATAGTTGACGACCAGTATGCTTACATCCATATTTAAAACGCTCCTGACAAATTCAGTAATCTATTCTACTATCGCCTATTATAGCATACCGCGCAGACCACGGGGCGCAAAAAAGCACATAACTTGTAACCTTACATAGTTAGTAGAATTTCACAAAATTCGATTCCTATCTCTCCAAAGTGCAAATATAGACAAACGAAACCATTTCGATCTATATATTGTTCATTGGGAGTCGTTTATTAGATTTTTGTAAAATCCTCGGTTGAGGTCTAAAATTCATCGTGGTAAGATATACATGGAAAAAGGGCTGGTGCCAGCCAGCCCCTGCGCAACCAACGCTCCAAGAGCGGACGGTTTTGGAACAATCAGGCCGAAAATAGACCCTTCCTTGCGGGGGCGGTCTATTTTCGTTTGTTAAACTCTAACAGTGTGACGATTAACGCCCCGAACGTCAGCATTAAACTGAGCGCCTCAAACACTGTCACAGGCTTCACCCCCCTCCTCGGGAGAGTTAGCCGACCGCCCTTGCCAGCTCTATCGGTTGCACGTTTCAATTATACTATATTTTTCCATAAAGGAACACGCATTCGATGGTATTTTATCTAGTATTCATTTGCACCTTTGACTATTTGACGCTCATATATGGAAAAAAGTTTCAATATTTTTCTTTCCATACCTCTATAACTTCCTCATTATGAAAACCAACTTATAAATCCAGTTGTCCAACCGTGACTGCCTATAAAATGGAGACTGCCAAATATATTTCATACGAGAAAATACGCCCTTTTGGTAGCTTTCCAGGAACTGATCCATATCTTTATACATTTGAGGAGACATGTCTTGTCCATAAAGTTGAATAAATTGCTGGGCTTGTTTGCTTAAAATATAGCGATTTTTTCCTTTTATAAATCTACTTAGTCTTTTCCTCCACTTGCTAACCCAGCCATCAGTAGAACCTCCCAACACATTGTTTTGATGCTGCCGATACAAAATGGACGGCTCGGGGTCAAAAACAACCTCACCAAAAGAGGAGGTGCATAAGTAAATCCACCAGTCATGCATAATAATGTTATCCAAAGAAGTCGGAATTCTCTTTTTCACGAGCTCGAGTGTTTCTTTATTGATCACCATGGTACAACCTACACACACATTCTCAATGAGAGCATTATAGAAGGATACAGGTCGTGGGATGTCAGCTGGCCATACTTTGAGTGGTTCCAATGTTTGAGAGACCATTTGTGTAGCAGAACAGTACATCAGCGGCCGACTTCCATCCTGATCCCTGAGATGAGACACAGCCTGAGCGAGTTTGTTCGGCATCCACACATCATCCTGATCACAAAAAGCGTAATAGTCGAATGTCTCAGACGATCTTTGAATCAAATCAAAAAAGCTTTTAATAACCCCTACATTGCTCTCGAGGCATAAAATAATCTGTTGAGGATAACGTTGCTTCAGCACTCTCAACTTGGCAACCGTATCATCTGTCGAGCCATCATCACGAATTAGAATCTGAACTTCTACGTCTTTTTGATTGATGAGACTTTCTATTTGCTCATCTAAATAAGCTGCTCCATTATATGTAGACAATAAAATTTGTATGTTAGGTCTGTTCAGAGTAATGACCTCCTTCTTTTAAAATGTGTAATAGAGGGACAATAGGTTCCATCTGCTTATACATTATAATGCTCAGCGTCCTTAATCAACATAGGCTTTAATATAATAAAATCTCCCAATCATGAACTGATGGGAGATTGTTGATATTTATAATAAGGTTTTAATTACTCGGATTTACTAAGACACTCCTGCAAAAAATCACGCAATCCCTCACGCCATTCGCGCAAATCATTTAACCCGTTGGTTCGGATCGCTATATGCTCCATAACAGAGTTGCATGGCCGCGCTGCCGGTCTGGGGAATTGCTCTGTGCTGCACGGCTCCAATTTCGCTGTGATCTTGGCATCTAATATTTCCGCCGCATCCTGTAAAATAGCTTGCGTAAATTCATACCAGGTACAGGAGCCGCTATTGGATGCATGGTATACGCCATACTTCTCCGTTTGAATCAATTCCGCCAAAAAACGTGCCAAATCCACTGTATAGGTAGGTGAACCCTTCTGATCATTCACCACCTGCAGGAGCGGCTTCTCCTGACCAAGCTTCAGCATCGTTTTGACAAAATTGTTCCCGTGCAATCCATAAACCCAAGATGTACGAACAATAAAATACCTAGAGGAAAGTGTTTGGGTCAATACCTCTCCCGCCCGTTTGGACTTTCCGTAGATACTCTGCGGATTGGTATTATCGTACTCATGATATGGCTGCTTTGCCGTTCCATCGAACACATAATCTGTACTGATATAAACCAGCTTGGCTCCAACCTTTTCCGCAGCCAGCGCCATATTACGTGTACCTGCCGCGTTGACTTGATAAGCCCCGTCTACATCGGTCTCCGCTGCATCCACAGCCGTATACGCTGCACAGTGGATTACGGCGTCAGGTTGATATTGTCCTACAATCTTCACCGTCTGCTGCAAATCCGTGATATCTAATTGTTCGCGATCGTAACCCAGGACATCATGTCCTTGCTCCTGAAAAACCTTTACTACATCTTTACCAAGTTGACCGGATGCTCCAGTAACCAATACCTTCATTCTACTCATCCCCCAAGCGGGAACCGTACTGCTTTGCATAGTATTGTTGATATTCGCCAGATTGAATGCGAGTCCACCATTCTTCATTGTCCAGATACCAGCGAATCGTTTCTTTAATGCCGGTTTCAAAAGAGTGCTTCGGCTTCCAGCCCAACTCATTCATCGTCTTCGTTGGATCAATGCCATAACGGCGGTCATGACCTGGACGATCCTGCACATACGAAATCAGAGATTCTGGCTTGCCCAGCTCCTCCAATACCGTTTTGACGATATGCACATTTGTCCGCTCGTTATTTCCCCCGATATTGTATACTTCACCCAGTTTACCCTGATGAATGACCAGATCAATTGCACTGCAATGATCCTCTACATACAACCAGTCGCGAATGTTCAAGCCATCCCCGTATACAGGTAGCTGTTGATCGCTCAGTGCACGTGAGATCATTAGCGGGATCAATTTTTCAGGAAACTGGTATGGACCATAGTTGTTAGAACAACGCGTGATATTCACTGGTAAACCGAAGGTTTCATGATATGCACGAACTAGCAGATCGCCACCTGCCTTGGATGCAGAATAAGGACTATTAGGCTGCAACGGAGTTTCCTCCGTAAACAATCCTGTTTCTCCCAGAGAACCGTACACCTCATCTGTTGATACCTGTACAAACTTGGTCACGTTATATTTCTTGGCTGCGTCCAGTAGCACTTGCGTACCCAATACGTTTGTTTTCACAAACACTTCCGGTTCCAAAATACTCCGATCCACATGTGACTCCGCTGCAAAATTAACTACCACATCGATTCCCTGCTGCATCAGCTGGTCAATCGCTTGTGCGTCGGTAATATCTATTTTGATGAAGCTATGTTTGGGATTATTTTCAATGGATTTCAAATTTTCCAAGTTACCTGCATAGGTAAGAGCATCTATATTTACAATTTCGTAATCTGGATGGTGTTTTAGCATATACAATACAAAGTTACTGCCTATAAATCCGGCCCCGCCGGTGACAAGAAGTTTCATACAGACCTCCTAAATCTTATTATTCCTCTAATCAAAATTAATGTTTGCGTCAGCCAGTGCTGGATGCTTCTGATCCTTCTCCGAAAGAATAGCATGAGAAGTTGGCCAATCAATCCCTAGTGCAGGATCATTCCACAGAATTCCACGATCATTTTCAGGTGAATAATACTCGTCTACCTTATACAGCACTTGAGTGTTAGGAACAAGCGTACAGAACCCATGAGCAAAACCCTTAGGCACCAGTAGCTGACGTCTATTATGCTCGCTTAAGATGACTCCGACCCATTGACCGAACGTCGGAGAACTTTTACGAATATCCAAAATCACATCGTAGATAGCTCCAAAAAGCACACGAATGAGTTTGGTCTGTGCTTTAGGATTAAGTTGGTAATGCAATCCACGAATCACACCGGCTTCTGCAGACAAGGATTGGTTATCTTGAATAAAAGCATGGTCTATTCCGTTTTCTTTCATGATCTGTTCATTGTAACTTTCCATAAAAAAACCACGGTGATCACCATGAACCACGGGTTCAATGATTTTTGCACCTGAAAGTACTTCCTTTATTATCATTCACGAAACCTCCAACATCTTGAGTATATACTTTCATTTATGATTACTATAAGATTAATAAGCACACTATATTGGGAGGGAATATGCTTTTGAATTTATCGAGAGTTAATAAAAATTTTGTTTGGTCCTATTTGGTTCTGATGTGGCTACTTATCCCGATTCTAATACTGTTTAAAGTCGATTCTTACTATATTTCCATATTATTCGGTCTAAATATTGCGCAGTCGTTTGTCATAGGTGCTACATACATTTTACACATTAGTGGTATCTTAACATATGCCAAGAAAGAAATAATGGTGCAATACCTAGCTTTTGGCGGTTATCTAGTTGGGATAATATTCATTTACGCATTCCTTCAAAGGGAGCATTTCATTTATTATTGGGACTTTTCAGCCTATTGGAATACGTCCATACAATTTAATAACCTTTTAAGTACAGATTTTATAGCAGCATCTAAACAAATCTATGCAAGCATTTTAAGAGACGATTATTCCGTTTTCCCAACAGTCTTTCTCTCTTTACCATTAAAGTTCTTAGGTACAAGCTACATGAGCTATGTCTTGGCAATCTATACCTGCTTCTTGTATCCTTCTTGTTTGATACTTTTCTTATTATGTATCAAGATTGCTGATCAAATCCAGTTAAACACAAAGTTGAACGTTTTTATGATCTTTGTACTTACATTTACCTTTCCAATTATGATAGCTCCTATGTTAGGTGGATATCTGGATTCTATAGGACTCATTTTTATTTGCTTGTCCCTTGTTATCTTATTTAATAATGATTTTGAACGCTTAAATTTAAAAGCAGTTTTACTCTTAGCAGCTTGCTTGGTATTACTAACATTCACAAGAAGATGGTATGGGTTTTGGATCGTATCTCTTTTTGGCTCGATCAGTATCGCTTTTTTGTTCAAATGGATTCTAGAAAAAGAGTTTCGCTTCAAACAGCTCTTGCAGGTTATTTTAAATTTTTTCATTATAGGATCTTCAAGCGCGTTATTTCTTATTATATTCTTCAATGAATTTATTCAAAGAGCCCTAACCAATAACTTCAAAAACGCCTACTCAGCTTATTATTTTGGTGACGTCTTAAGTAACTTACAGAATTTATTTTATCATTATGGTGCCTTCATTTTTCTGATAGCTCTTGTTGGTTGCATAGGCTTGTTATTTATTAGTACAACTAGGTATATATCAATCTTTGTAGTTACGAACTTATTTATTACGTACTTTCTTTTTACAAGAATTCAAAGCTTAGCTTCTCAGCATTATTATCTTCTTACAGTGAACGTATTAATTCTATTTATTTGTGGCGTTATTCTTATTCTAAACTATTTGTCCAAGATAAAGTATGCAAAAAGTGTTTTCTTAGTTATTATAGTTTATTTAGTCGCTTGTAATTTCTTGGTAACGTTCACTAATGTAAATGCACGACCTGTTACCTATTTTTCTTCTTTATTCAGTGACTTTAAACAAACACCTAGAGTAAGAACGGATATACCTGTTTTAAAACAATTAACGGCTTATCTTAAGGAAATCTCATCAGAGCAGCATAAAGTATATGTTCTGTCTAGCTCTGGAATTCTTAATGATGACATACTCAGACAGATTGAAATGCCTGACAATAGCAACGCTCTTCCATTTATGAATCTGACCCATCACGTTGATTTAAGAGATGGCTTTCCAGTGTCGTTTTTTGAGTCCGATTATGTCGTGATCGCATCACCTACACAATACCATTTAGGTGAAAGTGGTCAAAAAGTTGTAGGTATTCTCGCAGAAGAGGTAATGAACGGATCTCTTAAAAATAATTATATACCTTTAAAGAGCTATACTCTTGATAATAACGTAAAAACCATAGTCTTGAAAAAAACATCATCCATCACGAAAGAAAAAATTGAACTTATACGTTCACAATTCAAAAAAATATACCCTGATAATCCAGATCTATTCTAATTCAATACAGATGTCGATGCATACACAAAAGCCCTCGAAAAAAATCGGGGGCTTTTGTGTAAAGCAGTTTGCCGATTAGCTGGGGTAAAATCAGTTAATGCGAGCAAAATAAAATTTATTAAACTGATTCTAATGTTCAGTACTTAGATATAAGATGTCGCTAGTTCTATGATAATACTAAGAAAAAAGCTCATAATTCATTTCACTTACTAATTTGTTAGCAAGCATCAATGAACTATGTGTTCCCGCATCAGTCCACCAATTCTCTAAAATATCAAATGTAAGTTGGTTTCGTTGAATATAAGCGTTATTAACATCTGTTATTTCATATTCTCCTCTTGCTGAAGGAGTCAAGGTCTTGATGATATTGAATACCGAGTGGTTGAACATATAAATGCCCGTAACTGCATAATCACTCTTAGGAATCTCCGGCTTTTCTTCAATATTTACAATGTTATCGCCTTGTAATTCTGGTACCCCATAGCGGTTAGCATCAGGCACTTTATGAAGTAGTAATTTCGCTCCTGATTCTTGAAGTTTGAATTTTTCAACAAACGATGATATATCATCTTTAAAAACATTGTCCCCCAAAATAACAACCATCTTGTCATTGCCAACAAAGTGCTCAGCTAAAAGCAAAGCCTGGGCAATCCCCCCGGCTTCATCTTGCACTTTGTAAGTCAGAGTAACTCCAAGGTCGACACCACTTCCTAAGAGATTAACTACATCTCCCATATGTTCTTTTCCGGTAACGATTAAAATATCATTTATATTCGCCTTTTTGAGCTTATCAATAGAGTAATATATCATCGGATATTTACCAATTGGCAATAAATGTTTGTTTGTAACTTTAGTAAGGGGGTATAATCTAGATCCAGTCCCTCCTGCTAGTATAATCCCTTTCATATCTAAGTTCCTCCTATTGAAGCTCTTTTATAAGCAGCTCCATAATGGTTTTTGCACGAGCTTCCCAATTATTATGAACTACGAAGTCCTCCAGTTGCTCTTGATCATAAAAAGGGCGTTGCAGGGTATCTATATCCTTTAGATATTTTCTTATTTCCTCTAAACTATTATATAGATAAATTCCTTCCTGATTTAAAAGCCTTGTTTCTTCGCTATCCACCGCTAATATCACTTTATTAAAACTCAAATACTCATAAACTTTTACTGGATTGATCGTATCAATTCTATCCGAATTCCTCAAAAAGGGGTATAAACAAATATCAAAAGCATCAATAATCGCACCAATTTCTGATTTAGGGACAGTCTCATAATATTTAATCCTATTATGCTGTTCAAAATTATAATTCAGGTTATTTCTCCCAACCAAACATACAACAAATTTCTCATCAAATTCAGTAATAGCCCTAACCGCTTCCACATCAAACCAGTGGTCAATCGCCCCTACATATCCAAAAATGTAGTAGCCTTCGTGCTTTAACCATTCTAACTCGCTAACAACCAAGCTAGCTACATTTATATTTAGTATAGCTGTATCAACAGCATTTTTCACCAAATAAGATTGTCTACACAATGTTTGAGAATGCTTATGCAAATGGTTACTTGTAGAAATAACAAGATCCGCCTTGGCAAGTAATTCAAGTTCCCACTTTTCGAGTAATTTCTTCATCAATGCATTGTTAGTTAGAAATACATAGTCGTCCATTCGATCAAACACAATCTTCTTATTATTATTTGATTTAATAAGAGGATAAAAGACTGGACTTCCTAACCAAATGATATCTGCACTGGAAACTAAATCTTCCAACTGTCTCTTTTCAAACCAATGATTCATATGAAATACGTCTAAGCTTTCAAAGCTTCGGGGTAATCTCAGGCTGCCCGAAGGCCTGAATATTTGAAGGCTATCATTTATGGTTTGATTTCTTTTTTTATAATCTGAGTTCTGCCTTACAATACTATTAAGTATACTAATGGATGGTTCTACAAAGGTGATGTGAACCCCCGGCATTTTAGCAAGCTCTTCGGCCAAATGTTGCGGACGTTGTTTTAAATCATCCCAATAGATCGGGGAGAAATATAAAATTTTCAATTTAACCGCTCCATACTAATAAAGGCGCCCCTTAATTTTTATAAAAGAGGCGCCTTTAAAGTTTTATTAATTATCTATACGATCCTGCCAACTGTTTTCGCGAATTCATATCGTTTTCCTTCATTTGTATTAACTCTTCATACGCTTCAACTGTGTATTGTTTATACAGAATATCAATTTCAACGTCTCGATTTTTAGTCGGAATCTTCTGCAAATGATCTAATTCAGCTTTAACAATTTCGAGGTGATTCTTATCTGCTTCAATATCCGATTCCATCGGCGCATACAGATCCTTTTGCAATTGGTAATTGGTTAAAATACTGTTTCGCATTGTCTTTCTAACATGCTCAACAGTATATCGGGAGGTGTCCACATCATGAATGACCTTCATCTTAGGATTAAGACCAACCTTATAGCCGATTTCTCTCATAGCAAAAGATACAACAATTTCTTCTCCTCCAGCGTAATTGTTTCCTTTACGCCCATAGGCGCTTCTAAAGCCCCCAATTCGCATTAGCGCAGCATGTCTAACCGCAAAGTTGGCTCCATAAGGGAACTCCCACTGAAAATTAGAATCGATAATTTCGTCGCCTTCCACAATAAGCTGACTCCAGTATGCTTCAGTACCTGGTTTAACCACTTCAGGCCGTTCCTCGTGTAAATTGAGTATGATATTCCCACCCATGACCCCGATATCGGGACGATCTGAGAATCCTCTGATGGTTTCCTCAAGCAAGTTGGAGTTTGCGATAGCGTCATCATCAATATAGAGTATGACCTCCCCCTCTGCCCCAAATAAACCAACATTACGTGCAAAGGAAAGACCTTTTAATGGAGCCTCCATATATCGCAGGAAGGATTGGTCAATATTATAGGTTGCTCTGAACTCACGAACCAAATGATGAATCTCCTCATTCAGATAATCATTATTTACAACAATAATTTCATAGTCCGCTTTATCCAACGACTGTTCTATGACAGATTTAATCGCATTTGAAAGTTTCTCGCTCCGCTGGTACGTGCAAATAATAACGGATAATCCCTTATTATAAACGGGTTCACTTTCAATTACCGCCTCAATACGGTACAAGTGATCGTTCTTAACCTTCGTATTTATAAGAGAGAACAGAACTTCCGTATCCTGCGCAAAAAAGTCATAGTTGCTATCTGTTTCACCATTCATTTTATCTTTTATTTTCAGATCCCAAGGATAGTCAGCTACAAATGTATCTGTTGTATGCTCTGATTTATCTATAAGCAGTGCATACGTAGACGTTGAAGCATTAAAATCAATAAATTCAAAATCATGGACTTCACCTGTTTTTATATACAAATAGCAAATAGGCGTTGCCAAATTAAGACCAACAATCGTATTCACTTCATCTCTTCCAACCACAGTATGTCCTTTAGTCAGAACATAGTTCTTAAACTCACCAGCTTCAGTAGCATCTCCCTCAATGATCCACACTAATGGGGTCAGATAAAAATCTCTTCTAAAATCATCAAGTACCATGAGTTTATATCTGTTAGAGGTGATGCCCAGTTCTTGATCTAAAGCGGTTAGTGACTTATCGTGCCAGCGATAATCATATATAGGCTCATCGAACGTCACATGTTTGAGCTCAAATAGAGAGTTCACTCTCATCCAGTAATCATAATCTTCAAGGGTATGCTTATAACTAGAATAGTCACCCAATAACTGGGTTACCTTGGCCCTATACATAAAAGCTGCACCAATTGTATTGTTAGGATATACGTTTAACTCCAATGCAGACTTAGGCAGCATAACATTGCCACTGAACTGTGGTTCTTCATACCAGCCATGGTTGGAAATCACTTGACCGGCAGAGTCGATTAACCTCATGTTCGCATACACCATACCAATATTTTCATCACGTTTAAGATCAGCTACCATCTTCTCCAGGAAATTTTCAGGGAGGATATTATCTGCACTTGTCCACGTATGATATTCACCCTTGGCTAGCTTAAAACCTCTAGATAATGTTCTTGGTATCTTACGATTTTCCTGATGAACTACTCTGATACGATGATCTGCTTTAGCATACTTATCAATAATTTCTGCCGTTGAGTCTTTTGAACCATCGTTAATAATAATGAGTTCAAAATACTTGTAAGATTGCTGCAGAATACTATCAATAGCTTTTGATACATAATCCTCACCGTTATATACAGGAAGGACAACCGATATAAGATCCTTCTCAAACTCAATCTCGAACTTATCAAGAGCCAGAGAAAATGAGTTGTCTTTAGATACTTTATAATTGTAAAATTTATACTCATACCAGGTTAATAACTGATTGTAATTCCCTTCATCTTTGCGTAGATCAATCGGCTGATCCCCCGCGTTAGTTCTTTTAAGCTTATGCGACACTTTAGATTTTATCTTTTTCAGTAAAATAGTGGTGCCATAACTTTTCCATACTCTATATCCCTTAAGAACATATATCATTTTGGACTTGTGTAAGATATGTTTAAGTTTATTCGCCATTTTCCACCTTTTAGAGTTATAAATATTATGAATCTCTGTAGACAGTCTTCCATTATATTCTTCCAACTCACTGAACTGGGTGTTCAGTTCATTATATTGACCAAATAGTTGTCTATATTGATGATTTAATATATCCAAGTTGTTTTTTTCATTATTATAATCCTGTGTAAGTTGAACATATTGCTGTTCTAATTCATCTTTCTTTTCAGACAGAGATTTAAAATCTGCTGACATGCTGCTTATTACATTTTCCTGATGATCTCGTGTTTGAATCAATGTGTTAATCTGATCCATATGCTCAACAATGTGTTGTTTTTGCTGCTCTATTTCTTGGCTTTGAGTTTGATTATGAGTTTGTAATTCATTAAATTCATTTTTCAGGCGTGTATGCCCTGCTCTATAAGCATGGTCCACGTCATCTTTTAGAAATCTGTTAATTACATCCATACACTTATCTATAGTCTCTCTTCCTTTAACCGGAAACATCTCTAGAGTAAATTTCCTTCTTTGTTGTATTAGTTGTTCATCTAAGATTGCATTAAGTAAAGTTTGTTTAATATTGCCGTTATCGCTCACAAAAGGAACAATGTTTTGCTGAACTATTTGCTCTTCCAAAGGTAAAATCCCCTCGAAAGATTCTGTTTGGGGATGTTGGAATATTACAATTGGAGTGTCCGTAAACAGCGCATCAAATATAGCTCCAGAGCCGTCAGACAATATCACATCAGCTTCCTCTATTAAATGAACAAGAGAAGCCTTGTGATCAAGCACATCAGGGATATGCGACTTAACTAGACTAACCCGTTCATGCTCCAAAAAAGAAGTGCCATGATGCAATTTCACCTTCATATTAAAGGTATCTGACATTTCTTCAATATGGTTCATAACAAGCTCAATAGACGACTCATTCCCATACGTAGGCAAATAAAGCAAATTATATTTATCCGTTTCGCGCTTCTTCCTTTGAAATTTGGCGTATTTAATCATTCCTACGATTTCTGTCTGAGTGTACGCTGCCAGAACCGAGGAATCATACAGCCCATTACAAAAGATAAAATCGAAATTCCGACTCCATGTATCTAAATTCCAGTTTGGTTTAGCCATTCCATACTGGTATCTAAACTTATAATCGGACTTAACTTCCAAATAATAAGGGAGATAAGGATAGAAAGCTATTTTATATGCCTTGTCAGGTACAGAGCTTGTTAGAGTCACTTTTATACCGTTGTTCTTCAAATAATGATAGGTATCTAAGGACATGTCGCCCCAATCTTCTTCTTCAATGTGAGGGACATAAATATCACAAACGATCTGCTTTCTTTCACACTCCTCAATTAAAGGCTTAATCGTTTCATATAAAACTAGATTGTGAATGACAAAAGCTATAGATCTGTTCATATTCACTGCAAAACCTCTTCCTTTCAGGCAAAAATCTTATACTTATTTTCTTAATTTCAGTAATGTCTCATTCAGTAAAGTCGATGATGTACTCTTCGTATAGGGAAAATATATAATTTTCACTCCAACTTCCTTAAACTGCAACTCATACTGGTCCCAACGTTCATTTTGAAACCAATCATCACCAACGAACATTACGTCATATTTTAATTTTTGCCAAACCTCAAATTTATCCATGGAGTCCTGAGGAATTACAGTATCAACAAAGCTGATGTTTCTGACAATCTCAATTCTTTCCTCAAAAGGAATTACTGCTTTTTTGTACTTATATGAAACTAACTCATCTGTTGTCACACCAACAATGAGTTTATCACAGAGTGATTTAGCATTTCTCAACAAATTCAAATGCCCAATATGAAATAAATCGAAGACTCCGGAAGTATAGCCGATAATCATAAGATTTCTCCTAACGTAGTTAAATTGAAGTTAAACCATTTGTCGAATGTCGTCTTCCCTTCAATTTTCTCAGAAGATAGGACTCTTTCAAGTTGAACAGGAAAACCCACCTTTTTTCTGTTTACAATCTCTGCAGGGACAATATCTTTAAAAATTCTCTTGAGAGGAGCCTTAACAACCCCATCCTTCATTTTGTACAGAGAGTCTACACCTGCAAGCCTTTCAATTAATCTATAGTCCAAGAAAGGAGATCTTGCTTCTACGGAATTTAACATTGAGGCACTATCCAGCCTTTTAAGTAACCCTCTCAAATGGGCTTGCTGGAAGAATGCAGCTACGATTTTTTGAGGTGACTTTAACTTCATGAAAGGTGTCAAAGCGTCTTCTACAATCTCTATATCATCTTCAGATCCGTAGGTGTAGAGTTCACTAAAGGCTCGGATATCAAAGTCTGTAGCGCTACTAGCCCATCTGAAAATACGGTCATACCCAAAAAAAAGCTCATCAGCGCCTTCTCCGCTTAATATGACTGTATTTTTAGCAGATGCTTGCTGAGTCATATGATACAGTAACACTTCGTTGGGCACAGACAGAGGCTCTTTTTTTACAGTTATAAGCTCTCGAGCTAATGATAAAAAGTGATCAGGTTCAAACAATATCGGATGATGAATGGTATTGTATCTTGTTGCTGCGATTTCAGACCACTGAAACTCATTATAATCTTCAAAACCAACAGTCCAAGTATGCTCTACTTTGGCAAGTGCAGTAATAATCGTGCTGTCCAATCCCCCGCTTAGGTAACTTCCAATTTCAACATCTGCGATCTTACGGTACTCTACTGCAGAGCGAATTAGAAACTCAAGTTCCTCATCGGAAGGAGGTTCTTTTTCAGAGTAATCAATTTCCCAATATTTAATAAATTCGCCATTCTCGTAATAATATCCTGGTGGAAACTCTTTTATTTCATTATAGATAGTACGATCATTAAAAAAGCATCTCATCTTTTTATATTGTCTTACGGCTTCTTGATCTATAGAAATGTTGTGGACTAATGGGAGCAATGGAGCAATTTCAGAACTGAAAATGAACTCTTCCCCATATCTGTTGTAATAAAGCGGTTTTACTCCCATACGATCTCGTGCTACAAAAAATGATTTCTGCTGGACGTCTAAAACAATAAAACTGAACATTCCATTAAGCCAATTCAACATTTGGGGACCATATTGAATATAAAGCTTCAATAAAAGTTCAGTATCTGAGTTTGTTCTCATTTGAATTGAATAATTGGAGGCTAATTCTTTATAATTATAAATCTCTCCGTTAAATATAATCACATATCTTCCGTCATCAGAGAAAAAAGGCTGATCACTTCTCCGATCCAAATCTAAGATACTTAATCTGTTATGCCCCAGCATAAAGTTTTCACTCTGATATACACAAAGTGGGGCCGTAGGCCCCCGGTGTTTCATTATATTTAATGAATTAAGAAATACTTCTTTATTTATGGCTACATTAGAAAACAAAATCCCACACATTTTATCACCAGCCTTAATTAATGACTTGCAAATCTATTGTGTTATCTACAAATATTAATCCTGGTACGTAATTATTCTCTGGCTTAGGAACCTCAAAAACAGCTGCTATACTTACGCTATCCAGATAAAGAGGCTCAAAAGGCTTAGGCTTCAAACCAATAGAAATGGTGTATTTACCACTTTCAGATAATAGATTACGGAAATTAAAGTTAACCTCCAGAATGCCCCCCGCTTGCATTTTCGGAACTAATTTTGCTTTATTATAGATATTCATGCCAAACACATCGACACCAGTATGGTTTCTAACCATGTAGCCAATGGTTCCCTCAGAATCTATATCTTTATAATATTGTGCCAATAAACGCAAAGTAACCATTTCTCCAAAAGGGACCTGGTTAACAACTTCTCCATTGACTAACAAGTCTGCTCTTATAAAGCGCGCATCTCCCGTTCCAGAACGAAACTCATTAGCACGTTTTGCAAAAGCAGGGTCCTCTTCTAATAGCAACAGCGAACTTTTCTTATCTGTTTCAGAATTAACAAATACATCCAAAGATTGAACACGTTTCATATCTGCAATTTCCTGGTTAACAATGTTTTCATAAATTTGTGCTACACGTTTCACTGGACCAATTTCGACCATGTGTCCTTTATCAATCAGCAGCGCTGTATCACAAAAACTTTTAATGGTATCCATGGAATGTGAGACAAATAAAACCGTACTTTTTTTGGAGAGCTCTTTCATTTTGGTAATACATTTTGCCTGAAAATAAATATCTCCAACAGACAAGGCCTCATCCACAATCAAAATATCTGGATCAACATTGATAGCTACTGCAAAGGCTAAACGGGCAAACATACCACTGGAGTACATTTTGACTGGTTGATTAATGAAGTCCCCGATATCCGCGAAGGATACAATAGATTCAAGTTTACCATCCATCTCTATTTTGCTATACCCCATAAGGGTTCCGTTCAAATATATGTTTTCCATTCCTGTTAAATCCGGATTAAAACCCGCGCCCAATTCCAAAAGAGCAGCAACTTTCCCATTCACTTTAATGCTTCCGTTGGTGGGAGTAATCACGCCTGTGATCATCTTTAAAAGAGTCGATTTTCCAGAACCATTTTTACCAATAATACCAATCGCTTGTCCTTTATTTATGGAAAAGGACAGGTCACTGATGGCCTTAAATTCAGAATGATACTTTTTTTTAAAGGGATGAACAGCCTCTTTTAATCGCTCATTGGGATTATCATATATTTTATATATTTTAGTGACGTTATTAACTTCCACAGCAACTGATTCTGTTTGATTCATCATTTTCTCCTCACAATACATCTGCAAAATGAGATTTCATTTTCTTGAAAATTTTGATTCCTATAGTACCTGCGATAATCACAATAGCCCAAAAGTAGATCGTCATTGATGGATGCTCCCAGAACCATTTGTGATCAATAAAAGTATCCCGATATCCCTCGACGATATAAAAAACAGGATTTAGTTTAAAGAAAAACTGATACTTATCTTCAACAATATTTAAATTCCAGAAGATCGGCGTAAGCCAAAAGAATAGCTGAATAAATACCGCAACAACTTGACCAACATCCTTTACAAAAACAACTAATGTCGCTGTTATGTAAGAAATGGACAAGGAAAGAAAGATCGTGGCTAATAAATAATAAAGGATTTGAATGTTATAAATCGTAAATTCTACATTGTATATTTTAAACATAATGAAAAGAACAATAATAAAAAATACATGTACAAAAAGAGCAGACAAAATTTTCACCATCGGCAGCAAACCAACTCGGAAAACAATCTTCTTTACCAAATAATTGTTTTCTATAATACTATTGGTTGCAGTTGCTAAGCTTTCAGAAAAGAATAACCAAGGCACCATTCCTGTTAATAACCAAAGTATAAAGGGAGTATCTCCAATAGGTACATTTTTAAAACCAACCTGAAATACGACCCAATAAACAAGTATAGATACCATAGGATGTATAAAAGCCCAGAGTACCCCCATGAATGAACCAAGGTATCTAGATTTAATATCTTTTTTAGACAATTCCCAGAGTAACTTTAAATTTTTCGAAAAGTTTTGAGTTAAATTCATACGAGTGTGTCACGACCTTAAACATGGTTTGGTAAGTCTCTTACAATACAATAATGTTAAAATTTGACAGGATTATTCTTGCGATATGGCTCTAACAGCTACGATATGCTAAAATGTTGACGTATCTACAAGAAAAGGAGATTGTAAACCTTGTCGAATCCAGTATACGGGAAACAGGCCAAAACGTCGACCCGTGACGATAAAAGGCCGGCTATGTTTTGGGTGTTAATTGTTGGCATGATTCTGTTTTTAGCTTGGGCTCCCTTCCAGGCTGCACTTTTTAATGGGCAAATGCTCGATTTTGAAAAGCCTCTCTATTGGGCTGTTATCATCGCCTCGATTCTGTTGATCCTGGCAATCGTATCTTATTATAAGAAATTCAAGCTGGAAGAGCAAAGGGATTGGCTGGCTGTATTAGTACTGCTGCTTCCCCTGTCTTATGTGCTTTCACTGACTTCAGCAGCTTCGCATTACCTGGCCATGAATATGGTGGTGGTACAGTGCATATATGCCGCTCTGTTTATCATCTCAATCTATCTACTACAAGATCGCTTAGGCAATAAGATTATTCACAACCTGATTATGACTGTTGCTTATGTCATTGTAGGCTTTGGCTTTATTAACTGGTTTGGACAGTGGGTACTTGCCGGCAAGATGGTAGGCTGGTTTACCCAATATGTGTATCAATATCGTTATACCAATGCAGTTATGACAGATACAAATGGTCTCCGGCTGACATCAGTGTTTCAATATGCGAATACATATGCCGCCTTTCTAATGGCTTTCCTATTCGCTGCCGTTTTTTGTTTAATGAAATCAAAATCATGGTATGGCAAGGCTACTCATGGTTTCATGTTGGTGCCCATCCTGGTCTCGCTGTTCCTGACCTTGTCACGGGGCGGTCTGGTTATGTTGCCAGTCGTTTTCGTGCTGCTTTTGCTTTTCTTTAAACCAGCACGCCAAATTATATGGATTTTACATTGCGCCATTGCTGGTGTAGCGTCAATATCTATCTTGGCGCCAATTACAAATATGGGTTTACAACTCAACAAGACCTACAACGGCGGAGAGGCTGCGAAGGCTTGGGGGTTACTTATTGGTGTCTCCCTGGCTGTAGCTGTCGTACTGTGGCTTGTTGAACGTTATCTGGCACCGAAGTTGGAAAATGCCCTCAAAGGATGGGCCTCCCGCAAGTTATCCAACCTGTGGCTACCTGTTGGATCAGTTGTGGTGATTGGCTTGCTGGCTTTTCTGTTTATTGGAACTGGCCTGCGCAGCGTACTACCAGAAAACGTCCAGGTCCGGTTTGAAAATATCAATTTCCGGCAGCATAGTGTACTGGAACGTCTTGTATTCTATCAGGATGCTGCCAAATTGATTAAAGATCATCCTGTTATTGGCACCGGCGGCGGCGGTTGGGCTACTTTATACGAGAAATACCAAGATTATCCTTACACAAGCCGTCAGGCCCATAACTTCTTCATGCAGTATCTGGTTGAAGTTGGTATTCTCGGTTTTGTAATTTTCATGTCATTTATCTTATATATTTTCTATAAATAT
The DNA here is from genome assembly GCF_037975315.1 of Paenibacillus sp. FSL P2-0322. Classification (NCBI taxonomy): domain Bacteria; kingdom Bacillati; phylum Bacillota; class Bacilli; order Caryophanales; family Paenibacillaceae; genus Paenibacillus; species Paenibacillus sp. FSL P2-0322. The sequence continues at coordinate 5,411,619 of NZ_CP150243.1, forward strand.
ATCCGTAGCTATATGAGACAAGATGATGAAGAACGGGATTCTCACTTCCTGTATCTCATTTTGGCACTCTCAATCTTACTTCATAGCTTGCTAGACTTTAATCTGAGTTACGTGTTCATGGGCATACTGGTATTTGTGAGTCTCGGTGGTATGGCCGCTGCTATGGACAGCAAGCCGCTTAAACGCCTGTCCATGAGTGCTTCCGGATTCCGAATCATGTATAGTGCAGTCATCGGCATTCTAAGCATTGTGGTGCTTTTTGCAGGTCTCCGCTTTGTGCAATCGGCCAATGCTGCCACATCTGCCAAACAGATCATGGCGGTCAGCACATCTTTTGAGGAAATCCAAAGTGCCATTAATAAGGATCTTGAACTTCGTCCTACGCACCCAGATTCGGTTATAAGATTGGCTGCACTCTACAAGAATGTGTATGATCAAACGAAAAAAGAGGAATTTTATAACGCTGCAATAGAGGTACTTAATACGGGCCTGAAGGCAGAACCGTATAATAAAATCATGTATAACTCCAAAGTTAACCTTTTAAAAGCAAAAGGTGAGCATGAGCAAGCCTTCAGTATTTTGGAAAATAACATTTCCAACTTTGTCTGGGACAATGACTGGTACAATATGTTGATTACCCAAGCTTACACTATTGGTAATAAGGCACATGAGCAGAAAGACACAGCCAAGGAACAGAAATATTTCCAAGCAGGTCTCGCTGCTTATCAGAAGGTTCTGGATGGGGTAGCTCATATTAAGACGGTTCCACCTGAAATTGAGTTGACACGTACTTTTGAAGTAACTCCGGGTATTGCGCTCAGTACTGGAAAAATTGAGTTCATGTCAGGTAAGCCTGCTGAGGCTGCAAGCATCCTCAAAAACGGCTTGAAAGACGACCTGAGCGACGCTACAAATCGTGAGATTGCTCGATATTATATCGTCGCTCTGCAAAAGCAAGGGCAGGATGACAAAGCATTGTACGATAAACTAATAAAAGCTGATCCGAAGGAAAAAGAGCAAATTGCTCAGTTAAAATCGGAGAAATAGCAGAAAAAAAGAGACTATCAGATGATGTTATATCATCCGGTAGTCTCTTTTTTATTTTGATAAGGTGAGGTTAGGTGAGCTGTCTATTTTTGTTGGTCAATCTTTTCAATAACCTGTCTCATATAAGCCAGTACTTCATCCTTGATTTCGTTATGCTGCAGAGCATAATGAATAGTAGTTTCAATGAATCCCAATTTCTCGCCAACATCATGGCGATTCCCGTCAAACTCGTAGGCCAGGATCGGATTCTTTTCTCCCAGCTTGGACAATGCGTCCGTCAATTGAATCTCCCCGCCTACTCCCGCAGATTGCTGGCCCAGGATATCAAAAATATCAGGCGTCAAGATATAACGTCCCATAATCGCCAAGTTGGAGGTTGCTTCTTCCTTCTTTGGCTTTTCTACCAATCGTTCCGCCTCAGAGATTTTGGAAGTAAGTGCATGACCTTCAACTATGCCGTAACGATGTACCTCGTTCCAATCCACTTGTTTTACACCTACAACAGAACGCTGATACTCATCGAACACGTCTATCATCTGTTTGAGGCACGGATTCTCAGACTCAACGATGTCATCCCCTAAAAGGACGGCAAAAGGTTCGTCACCGATAAACTTACGTGCACACCAGATAGCGTGCCCCAACCCTTTGGGTTCCTTTTGACGAATATAGTGGATATCTGCCATCTCCGATGGTTTACGCACTTCATTGAGCAGATCCCATTTTTCCTTCGCAGTCAAATTATGCTCCAGCTCAAAGGAGTAGTCAAAATGATCCTCAATCGCCCTTTTGCCTTTACCAGTAACGATAATGATATCCTCTATACCAGATGCAACAGCCTCTTCAATAATATATTGAATTGTTGGTTTGTCTACAATGGGAAGCATCTCTTTAGGCATCGCTTTCGTAGCAGGAAGGAACCGGGTCCCTAATCCCGCAGCAGGAATAATCGCTTTACGGATTTTCATAGGTTAAAACTCCTTTTCAACAAAACTTACTAAATTATCAATAATTCGAGTAACGTTTGTAAATTGCTAATAGTTTATTATAGCACTTAGTCATTGCAATGTTATATACTTTAAGTAAACCATATTATAAACTAAAAAAGATAGAAAATTGAGTACCAGATATGCCAAAATTTGAGGAGAGAGTTCTTTGGATTCAATAATCAGTAACCCTGTTTTAACGTTAGTTATTCCCTGTTATAACGAAGAAGAGGTACTGCCTGAAACTATAAGCAGACTTACGGTCATTCTTGAGGAGTTGGCAGAGAGTCAGCTCATTTCTAAACATAGTAAAATGTTGTTTGTTGATGATGGTAGCCGTGATAAAACATGGGACATCATAGCATCATATAATCTAAAAAATCCTTTTGTCAGTGGTCTCAAATTGGCGAAAAATGCTGGCCATCAAAACGCTCTATTATCTGGGTTAATGGAAGCTAAAGAGACATCTGATTGTGTAATATCCGTTGACGCCGACCTGCAGGATGATCTCAATGCCATCCGAGAATTTATAATAAAATTCAAAGAAGGTTATGACATCGTATATGGGGTTCGAAAAAGTAGAACCACCGACACATTCTTCAAGCGTTCAACAGCCCAAGGCTTTTATCGTGTTATGAGTAAAATGGGAGTCAATATTGTATACAATCATGCGGATTACCGTTTAATGAGCAAAAGAGTTCTCCAGGAATTAAGCAACTTTAAAGAGGTCAATCTTTTTTTACGTGGTCTAGTTCCGTTAATAGGTTATAAGTCTACTGAAGTTTATTACGATCGACATGAACGCTTTGCAGGAGAATCCAAATATCCTTTAAAGAAAATGCTCGCTTTTGCTTTCGATGGAATCACTTCATTTAGTATAACCCCAATCCGGCTTATCTCAGCTGTAGGTTTTGCAATGTTTGGCATAAGCTTATTAATAGCTGTGTATACCATTATTAGTAAGCTCCTTGGAACCACTGTCTGGGGCTGGTCTTCTTTAATGTTGTCCATCTGGTTTATAGGTGGTCTGCAACTTGTAGCACTGGGGCTCATTGGCGAATATATCGGTAAAATATATAAAGAGGTAAAACAAAGACCCAAATATATTATTGAGACCCTATTAGATTCCCAAAGTACCCTAGATACTGAAAACACAAAAAAAGTGAAAAATAGTGAAAGGGAAGCTGTGGCTGTCCAATAAACAGATGCGAACAGGTGACTAATTTGACTTTATTTCAGAATAGCTTTTTCCGTTTTCTTGTCGTAGGTGTCCTAAATACAATATGCGGCATGTCCGTCATGTTCTTGCTCTTTAATACTTTAGGGACTAACTACTGGTTATCGACCTTTATTGGTAATTCTGTAGGTGCTACTGTAAGCTATTTCTTAAACAAAAGATTTACTTTCAAAAACAATGCAAGCCATGGACAAACCATTTGGAAGTTTATCTTTATCATATTGATATGCTATTTGCTATCGTATTGTCTCAGCTATCTAATCAGCCACTTCCTGATCTCAAGTCTGAGTATTAAAAACAATGCAATTTTAGGCAATCTGTCCATCCTAATCGGGAATATTTTTTATACTTTAATTAATTATGTCGGGCAAAAGTTCATTGTTTTTTCCAAAAAAACAAAAGCCCAAAAAGTATAACGATACGAGATTCATGGTAGTTCAGATGAACTTATTGATAAAAATAGGGTATGTGCTCTCAACGCACATACCCTATTTTTTCTTTTTCTACGTTCAAATATCAAAATAAATAACTGTGATAACCTATAGCATCCTTTTACTTCACCAGCTGCCCACGTGTAACACCCAACTGATTCGTTGCTTTAAGCGTCTTCCATACTTGTGTTCCGCTGATTTCTCCGCGCAGGGCACGGTTATAGAGATCAATAACCTCATGCACTTGCTCCGGTGTCTCCTCCAAAAATTCCACGCGGTAACGGGACACGCCCAGCTCCAGGAAGTTGGACAGGTATTCTGCGCCGGATTGCTCAATCGCGTTGTATACCGTGTTGCGGCAGCCTTCGTCCACACGGACCGGATGAGACATACCAATTCGATCACGCAGGGATGCGCGATGGTCCTCACACGGACGTCCACAGTTAGTGTAGTCGGTGCCTTCACTCATAAAGGTACAGTATACGCAATGTTCAGTATGGAACATTGGCATATGCTGCTGGATCACGATCTCCAGCTTATCGGTACGCGTACGTCTGAGCATATCAACCATTTGCTGAATGTTCAGATCGTACGAAGGCGTAACCAAGTCGCAACCGGAATCCAGGAACAGATCAGCCGCTTTATGATTGGCTACATTCAGCGAGAAGTCACCAATCAATTGCGGGTGATGTGCGTCCGGGTTCTCCAACCGGTGTCGCAAGTAGAAATACAGTGCCCCTGGATTGCGTACCAACACAGCATCCGGCTTCAGGCGTAGGATGTTGTTGTGGTAGCCATTTTCACCCGGCATGTGAATACGCGGGGTCGCCAGCGCAATTCGGCGGCCTGCAGCATGCACAGCCTCTACGGCTGCCGGGAATTGCTTGATGAATTCGAAATCGGCGTAAATGAATTCCACGCCGGCCTCAAGCGCAGCCTCCACCTGAGGGAGGCTACGGCACAGCGCGGTCAGCTCTGCCTGACCGCGTGCCACAGACGATGCCGGAGTCGATGCATCGTCATACACCTCGACCGTCCGCTTCGTGTACACGGGCGGTTTGGGGCGCTCGCCCGCGAGCAGTTCCACCGCCTGACGGCGGATACCGTTCAGCTCGCGCATCGGCACGATGACGTCCCCATGCAGATGGACGTCCAGCTCTTCCAGCTGGAACACCGTTCCGCCCAGTCGGCCGAACTGCTCTTCGAGCAGTTCGTGCGTCATCGGACGCTTCTGGGCAATCTCCAGTTCCAGCTCAGAGTCCACGCGGACCGTTGTGCCCTTCTGCACGTCGGTCCACCACGTCGACAGCGGTTGCCCCGGGGAGCCGCTGACCCGCACATGTACCGGGAAGACACGGTACGGCTTGTCCGTGTCATACGACTGGCGCAATCGCTTGTCCAGCGCCGGGTCGTTGGTCTTCCAAATGCGGTCGCCCACGTGTACACGGCGCAGATCCACATCATTGCGTCCCGCTACGATGTCAATGATCCAGCCTTCTCCGGCTTCGCCTTCAATCTTCACGCCCTTGCGACGGATATCGTATACGCGTCCGCCTTCTTCTTTTTGCGTGGGATCTCCCGCATCGAATACAATACCATCGCCACGCTTGAGCGGTGCATCAATACGGCAAACTACGCCATCACGAAGGATTTGTTCCACTCGCCCAAGATACACACCCCGGCTTTTCGGGAACGTACCGTCAACCAGCTTCTTGTTATTGGTTCCTTCGAGAAAACCGTGCGTAAAGCCGCGTGAAAAGCTCTGCTGCAGCTCGCGAATATCTTCTTTGCTGGTCTTGGACGTATCGCCATCAAAATACTTATCAATGGCCTTGCGGTACTTGCTGACCACATTCGCCACATATTCAGGTGTTTTCAGTCGCCCTTCAATTTTAAAAGAAACAACACCCGCGTCGATCAGTTCAGGCATCAAATCGATCGCTGCTAGATCCTTAGGTGAAAGCAGATACGTCACATCTGCCATTGGTTTCTGCTCTCCATCCACCATCAGATCGTAAGGCAAACGACATGCCTGTGCACATTCACCGCGGTTAGCAGAGCGGCCGCCCCACATTTCTGAAGTCAGGCATTGGCCAGAATAAGATACGCATAACGCTCCATGTACGAATACCTCCATTGGAAGTCTCGCCTGATCGCCTATTTTTTGGATCTGTTTCAGGTTGTTTTCGCGTCCAAGCACGACCCGTTCCATATTGTACGGCTTTGTAAACTCTACCGCTTCCGGCGAGGTAATCGTCATTTGGGTAGAACCATGGATCGGAAAATCCGGTGAAATGTCGCGGATCATTTTCACCAAGCCCATATCCTGGACAATTAAGGCATCGACTCCAGCATCAATACAGGCATCGACCAGCTCCTTAGCGTCCTCCAACTCGTTTTCAAATACCAATATATTGAATGTTAAAAAACCTTTAACCCCATAGCTATGCAAAAACGCCATAATTTCAGGCAGTTCCTCCATGCGGAAATTATTCGCCCGTGCCCGTGCGTTGAACTTTTCCACCCCGAAAAAGATCGCATCAGCCCCGTTTGCCACCGCCGCACGCATACAATCCCAGTCACCGGCTGGTGCCAGAAGCTCAACATCTTCTCTTCGTACTACTGATTTCATCTTTGTCCTCCCTATATGGAGAAATAACTGATTAACCTTGAGCTAAACGTTATTTTCCAGAGCAGCGATGCTGCTTATTTTATAGCCCTATGAATTATCATCCTATCCGATCATCCCCACTCTGAACCACTGGCTCGAGGGATAAATGGCATCCAACTCAAAAAATCCGCATCACGAACATTTGCGGCATAATCATTCTTATCTTGTAACTAATCTAGTGTACCAGACTGCGCCCCAAGCTTCTACACTTTCCAAGCGATTCCTCGTAAAAATCTCTTACTAAAACATAAAAAACACCCCCATTCCCGTCAAACGGTACTTTGGAGGTGAGGAATCATATAAAACAAGAGGAACAACGAAGTAAACAGTGCTATCCAGCAAGAAGCCAAATGGAGATGGAGACTAGGCAACTTAGACGCGCTAGTAGGCCTAAGCCTTTTAGAAAAAGGCATCCTTGTGGTGATACCAGCGTACTAGCCATGAATCCGAGAAAAGGCGTTCGCAGGTCTAAGTACCGTAAATAGCTGCCTTCGCTCTTCCCTGCTTACCTCACTCTTTAAAAGAATTGGAAATCTTATGGCGGGCGCCAGCGAAGCGGGCCATTTGAATCCGAAGAAGCGTCAGCGTTCGCCTTTGACCTGGGATTCTTACATATTAAATCACTTATACAATCCAAGAATCCCGGGTCAACAGCGATCGTAGGATCAAATGGCACGCGTAGCCTCTTCCCACCATACCTCGCCAATCTTTTACTTACACCTTCTACTTCACAAAATTAAACGAATTTAACGTCGAATCCAGTGCGTTAGACTGTACAGCCGTGTTGTTCGCATCATTCAATGTCGTTGTCACAGTATACGTTTTTCCATCACGTTCCAAAACCAATTGGTGGCCTGTGTAGCCAATGCCTTCCTCTGTACGATGGAATGTAAAGGACACTGCCGGAACACCAGCAAACGTTACGTCCTTAACTTCCTCAACTTTGAGGTTTTTATAGTTCTTTGCTTGCTTATCGTAGAAGTCCTTGAGCTGGGATACCGTTAGTTCAAATGATTGGTCGTTGTCGATTTTGACGGAAAAACGTCCTCCAGTAAACTGGTACTCTACATCGCCCAATTCAAATTGATCGCTAATCGCGGTCCAATATCGTGGGATATTCACCGTATATTCATAGGCTTTTGAAGTCTTTTTGACCGTTTTCGTTTTATCCGTCAAATAGTCGTCTTCTTCCAACTGTCCAAAGTTACTCGCTACGGTTTGAAAATCGATTTGAAGCGAGGAAATGAGCGCGTTGAACTGATCATTTCCTTTGCTTACTTTTTCAGGAACTGCGTATTCAGCCAAATAGCGGTATCCATTTTGCTGAATCAGCACGTTGTACTCCTTGACCCATCCATCGCCAAAATTATAACGGTACTCCTGTACTAACCCTTGAACGCCTGCAACCTCCAGCGGATACGTCTTCTGTGCCTCATAAGCCGTGGACACAAAGGAATCGCTCAGCCATTTTTGCAGCTGTTGGCCCCAGTTCTCCAACTTTCCATCCGCTGGAGCTGAGGTTATTTTCACGCGGAAGCTCGATCCATCATTACTTTCATATTGCATCCGTTGATCGTCCATTTTCCAGCCTGCGGGTATGCTGAGTGACACACCGTAGTCTGGATTCCCGGCCTCGCGTGTGCCTCCTACAACAGTAGACAAGTCTTTAATACTTTTATCCTGCGCATTAAAGGAGGTCTTGAAGGAATTTAAAAGTCCTGCATACTGGGCCAGATCTTTATAATTCGTTGCTTTAGCATCGGAAAAATAAACTACATACAATCGTCCGTTGTCATAGTACTGACGATTTTCCCACAATACGCCGTCCCCATCCTTCGTAATGACACGAGCATAAGGTACCTTCGCTTTCGGGAAGGATTTTCGATCGATCACAGTTTCTCCCGTTTCCTTGGCTGCCTGCACTAATTGTTGCAACAGATCGTCCGCATTCAGTGGAACCGGCTGTGACGCTGTGTGCACCTCCATATAGTACGCACTGTTCTCATCCATAAAAGTGGAGATACTCTCATCTCCACCTCCCTGACCGATGACGAGCCCTGTTGGATAGTTCATAGACCAGTCATAGTAACTGTTCCCGATCTGCGTCTTGCCCTCATCATTATCAATGTTCGGTGTCTCTTCAGCTACCGTGCCCGCCTCTTCTTGTGCTTCCATCCGAATAATGATTCCGGCACCATTCTTCTCCAACTTACCGCCAAGCCCTTCTGCTACTTGACGCAGAGGCACCATGAGGATACCTGATGACATTTCCGGTGGAGCTGGAAGTGTTACCTTGTGACCTCTCACCCATGCTGTACGGCTACCAATGGTCAGCGATACAACATGAGTTCCGCTGGTGATTTTAACCACATTATCTTCAGCCAATCGGATTTTGCTGTTAAATGCCTTTTTAAACACACCAGCCGGAACCATCAGTGCACCACTTTTGGAATAGGGCTTCGTGATATTTGCATTTTGGCCGTTTACGACGGCTGTATTGCTGCCGCTTTGCAGACGCAATTCCAGCATGTTTTTATCTTGATCTGCTGCAACTGCTGGCAAAGCAGAAAGCAGAAGGGACAATGCGACAGCGCCGACCCCCAGCTTACGCATCATTTTTCTTTGAATATGCTTCACAGTAAATCTCCCTTTAGCTTTATTTTATAGATTCAAGAGCCGTTATTGTCACTTTCCAGTAGTTGCCCCTTGAGCTGGCTCCGATGTTTCCTTAGAAAGCGCTATGCCACCATCTTCAGCGGCTTCCGAACCGTTCGAATCTTCACCATCTTCTCCAGACTGAATGGACTCATAGATTTCACCATTATCCTGTGTCAGTACCAGCTTGCGCTTCACAATATCACCGTCCGACTGCATAAGCACATTCACCGTTTGACCCGGTTGATAGTTTTTAAGTAGCTCATTGACGTCAATGGCCGAAGCTACACGCTTACCGTTAATACTATACAGCTCATCGCCTTCCTTGATTTTGGCCTGAACGGCATTGGCTGAAGTAATTTTCGTAACTTTCAAAGGATCCTCGGTAGGTAATCCGACGATAGCTGACCAGCTCTCTTCCAGCCCTAGACCAAGACTGGCGCGCCGAACCTCTCCGTATTTGAAAAATTGGCCGATGACATATTTCACTGTATCCGACGGAATCGAAAAGCCCATATTTTCAATACCGACCGCCGAGAATTTCATCGTATTGATCCCGATAACCTCACCCTTGAGATTGACCAGTGGACCGCCGCTGTTACCAGGATTGATCGCGGTATCGCTTTGGATCAAACGATAAGCAGCGTTGACACCACGATTCAGCCCGCTAACGACACCCGAGGTTGCCGAATTGCGAAGTGAAAAGGATATAGGCGTACCAATAGCCACTACCTGCTCACCTACCTGTAGACTGTTCGTTGAAGCTGCCAAGGTAGCGGGTTTGAGGCCGCTTGCCTTGATTTTGACTAATGCCAAATCACTGATCGGATCGCTGTAGCTGTCGGTGATTCCGTAAGATTTTCCGTCCGAGGTTACAACCACGGCATCACCTAATCCTTCGATAACATGCGCATTCGTCACAATCCATCCATCTGTACGAATGATGACACCCGTGCCATGAGCCAGATTGTAGCGATCTCCTCCCGCTACGGTCTCTCCCGTGGCTGAACGGCCAATGATACCGACCACAGAAGGAGATACATTTTTAACAACCTGCGGCACACGATCGGCCGATAACGTATATGTACCATTTGCGCTGTTATATGCGCCGCTGGTTCCTAATGCTTTATTCATATCGCTTACGTTAACATAGACCCCACCATTAATGACTTTGGCCTTTAACGCAGTTCCACTGCTAGCTGCACCTGCCGTTCCAGAAACACATAGAGCGCTGCCCAAAGCCAGAACAACTGCCCTTTTCCCCATCTTACGCATATACTCACCATTTCCTCTCTTACATGACCCTGTTCTATCAGTTAGTCCAAATCTACCATAGAGGGGACACGTATACAATCGCTTTAAGCCCTATCTTTTTCTAAAAGGCTCCGTTTGCTACATCCCTGTCCTCTCATGCTATTTATATTATAAATTTTCCAAATCCTTATATCAAAAAAATAAGCAAAAACGATAAATAATCGTTATACCAATTAGGTCATTCCTTCGTTTACGGGCATAACCAACTATGATACCATCACATTATATCTTAGTTTTATTGTCGGAAATAAAGAATAAAATCATGAGTCCTCTATCCAAAACACTAAAGTATAAATAAACACTTGAAGGAGGTTAAAAGAATGGCCTACGAACCAATCTGGAACGCTCATCCCGATAAGCTTAACAAATTCGAGTTGGTCAAACTGGAAAAGGACGGTCTCGACGTTATCCGTACCATTATCGAAAACTATGCCAACGATGGCTATGACTCGATCTCTGCGGACGATATGGACCGTTTCAAATGGGCTGGGGTATATCAGCAAAAGCCCAAGGATGGTCATTTCATGATGCGGGTCCGCATCAACACAGGGATCATGACTTCAGCACAGGCACATGCATTGGCGGACATATCCGCGCTATACGGACGCGGTCTTGTGGATGTCACCACTCGCCAGGCGATTCAATTTCACTGGCTGACGGTCGAAAGCTTGCCCGATATTTTCGAAAGACTGGAAAAAGTCAATTTGTATTCCTTTGAAGCCTGTGGAGACTGCCCGCGTACCATTGTCGGTAATCCGCTGGCTGGCATCGATCCCAATGAATTGGTGGATACCCAGGAGATTGTAGATGAAGTAAATCGTTTTTTCTTATTAAATCGAGACTTCTCCAATCTGCCTCGTAAGTACAAAATGTCTATCTCCGGTAATACGTACAACAATGCACAGGCTGAAATTAACGACCTGTCCTTCACTCCGGCCATCAAGATCCTCGACGGAAAAGAAGTGATCGGCTTCCATGTGATGGTTGGTGGAGGTTTGTCCGCCAAGCCGCATATGGCACAGTCTCTGGATTTGTTTGTTCGTCCTGAGGAAGTACTGAAGGTTGCTATTGCTGTCACCACCATTTTCCGTGATTACGGCTATCGGGAAAAGCGGCACCATGCCCGCTTGAAATTCCTCGTTGCCGATTGGGGCCCGGACAAATTTCTGGCTAAGCTCACCGAGTACATCGGTGAAATGCCCGGACGAGGCGAGGACAAAACAATTGGCTGGCAAGCCGCCTATTTTGACGGTGTGCATCCTCAAGCCCAAAAAGGCCTGAACTATGTCGGTCTGAACGTGCCTGTCGGTCGCCTTAGTGCTGACGAGTTGCATGAACTGGCCGAACTGGCTGACCGCTATGGCGATGGGCAGATTCGTACCACGATGTCGCAAAATATTTTGCTGAGCGGCGTGCCGAATGAGCAAGTGGATGAACTACTGGAAGCCCCCGTGCTGCAACGCCTGACACCACAGCCCAAGCATTTTATGAGCCGTACGGTATCGTGCACAGGAAATGAGTTTTGCAATCTGGCGATTGTGGAAACCAAAAAACGGGCGGTTGACGTCGCCGAGTATTTGGATCAGCACGTGCAATTGGATGAAAAGGTGCGCATTCATTTTATCGGTTGCCCGAATTCCTGCGGTCAAAAGCATATTGCGGACATTGGTCTGCAAGGCTCGCTCATAAAGACACCGGAAGGCTTGGTCGACGCGTTCGACATCGCTGTCGGCGGAGCGCTTGGAGCAGGCGCCCAGTTTAACAAAGCGCTCAAAGGTCGCGTACGCGGGGATCAGGTTGGACCTGTACTGGCAGAGCTCATTCTGTTCTACAAAGAAAACAGGAGCGCTGGCGAAAGCTTTTACGCATATGTACAGCGTGTAGGGATTCCGACTTTTCAGGAAAAGCTGTCTGCTATTTTACAGTCCAGCCACGTTGCATCCTAAATATAGAGTCTATTAACAGCCTGCTTGTATGACATTACAAGCAGGCTGTTTCTTATCCTCATGGAGCCCCGCAATATTGTTTCCCTCACTTTCATAAAAAAAGACACCGGATTACTCCGGTATCAATATTTTCGCAAAATCGAGTACTGTTGGCTTATGAGCGCCTGTTGTAGATGTCACCACCGCGTAGCCTGAAGGTATCTTATATATCAATCCCGTATCATACCGGATGCCGAAGGAATTATCCTCCTTATAATGAGTCCTCGTTTCCCACACCTTCGTACCGTTTCCTTTCAAGCCTGTAATGGTGATGCCATGCATCTTCGTGGTTTTACCCAGTGGATCATATTGATCACTGAACTGGACATACAACTGCTCCTCAGGCAGATACACCCGATCAGCCGCATAGTCCTCTGTATTACTAAATAATTGCAGACCATTACTTAGCACCTGTGTACGCTTGCTGTTTCCTTTAAGCCCTGTTACAGCAATATGACCGCTCGGCAACTCACGTACTGCGGCAATTTCTTTACCTGATCCTAAGTCCAGATGGATGTCACGAATATCGCGACCATATACATCTGCATGTACCCCAACGGGACCATCTGAACTGTTCAAAAGCGCATAATATCCATTGTGACTGCCAACCAGCCAACCCGAGGTCACTCCGGCCGTCGTTCGATTCCATTGTATATCGCCAGCTTCAGTGTATTTGAGTACAGTGAAGGACTGCTCCGCAAGGTTTAGATAGGAGACCAGGAAACTGCCATCCTCCAGTGGCTCCAAACCAACCTGCGAATCCTGCCCATGAGATATCAAGCCATCTGTGGGTAATGTTTTGGACCACAAGGTGTTTCCATCCTCGTCCAATCGTGAAGCCTGCACATCTCGTATTCCGTTCGGTTTTGTATAATCAATCAGAAACAGCAAGCCCCCATCCGACGTCTCCCGCTGGACTCCACTGCTGCTTGTTCCGGGTTGTACGTTCAGATCCTGTTGATGTTTCCATACAGCCTCCACAGAACTGTCCAGCTTGCCATATGTGACGTGTACTACACTTGCTTCTGTATCGTCCTCGACGTTCAGCATAAAGAACCCACCATTCGCTGCGGGTTGAATGTAATTGTGAGCGTTTCCTAAATCCTTAATACTACCAATTGCCGCACTTGTTTCGATTTCGGCTTGTTTGGGCGCAAACGCCTCGGACACCTCGGAGGCATAGGACGGTGCAGCACTATATCCCATCAAACATGCCGCCAAAGCAGCTCCTGCTGCCCATGTATACACACGTGTACGTAAAACTCTACTTTGCTTAACCTTCAAGCGTTCCAGCTCCCTTCATGACTTCCTCAGAGATGTTGTATGAACCTCTTAGATGTGATAAAACTACAGACGGTTTCGCTTCAACTTGTAATGGTTGTCACGCGGGCACGGAACTTCGTATGATGCTATATAATCATGAGTTATATATTTACCTCTTCAAGCCCGAGCCTAAACATCCAAAACTCCAAAATTTAGAGACCACTCAGAGACTTTCTGTCGATGAATATACGTATATACTTATTATTCCAGCGCTTGGTAAACTATGTGTCACATGCTTTAACGCAGGAATTTGATAAAAGTTTTCTTTTTTTACAAAAAAAATAAAACCCTGCCAAGACGAAGGCATCAATACACTAGTTCGTATTCTGCCTTCCTGCCTGTGCAGGGCTTTTAAAACTATGCTAAACGGTATCTATAGATCGACTGTCTGAAGCGCTTGACTACGCTCTGTATCCCGTTCAAGGATCGGCTTTAAGTATCGACCCGTATAGGATTCTTCGACTTTCACGAGCTGCTCCGGTGTCCCGGTAGCCAAGATCGTTCCACCGCCACTTCCGCCTTCCGGTCCCAAATCAATCAGATAATCGGCTGTTTTAATCACATCCAGATTATGCTCAATGACCAGCACCGTCTCTCCTGAATCAACCAAACGATGCAGCACCGTCAATAATCGGTCAATATCGTGAACATGCAGGCCGGTTGTCGGCTCGTCTAAAATATAAATGGTTTTGCCCGTACTGCGACGATACAATTCGGAGGCTAGCTTCACACGCTGTGCTTCACCGCCAGACAAGGTAGTCGCAGGCTGACCCAGCTTGATATACCCCAAACCTACATCCATCAGTGTCTGGATCTTGCGATGAATCTTCGGAATATTTACAAAAAACTCCGTTGCATCCTCTACCGTCATCTCCAGCACATCGGCAATACTTTTCCCTTTGTATTTAACCTCTAGGGTCTCCCGGTTATAACGCTTGCCTTTACACACTTCGCATGGAACATACACATCCGGCAGAAAATGCATCTCAATCTTGATGATGCCATCGCCTCTACAAGCTTCACAACGACCTCCCTTAACGTTAAAGCTAAAGCGGCCTTTCTTGTAGCCTCGTACTTTGGCCTCGTTCGTCTGCGAGAATAAGTCACGGATATCATCAAATACACCAGTATACGTTGCAGGATTGGAACGCGGTGTACGACCAATTGGCGATTGATCGATCTCAACAACCTTTTCGATATGTTCTAGTCCGCGAATTTCTTTATGCTGCCCTGGACGTACTCTCGCACGGTTCAGATCACGCGCCAACGTTTTGTACAAAATTTCATTGACCAGCGTCGATTTTCCAGAACCAGATACACCAGTAACAGCTGAGAAAACACCCAATGGAATTTTGACATTCACATTTTTGAGATTGTTCTCCTTGGCTCCGCGAATCTCCAACCATTTATCAGCAGGCTTGCGCCGCTCGGTATTGACCGGAATGAACTTGCGTCCACTCAAATACTGCCCGGTTAAGGAATTCGGGTCTTCCATGACTTCCTGCGGAGTCCCCTGCGACATGATCATCCCACCATGGATTCCAGCTCCTGGCCCGATATCAATGATATAGTCCGCCGCCATCATCGTATCTTCGTCATGTTCCACCACAATCAACGTATTACCGAGATTCCGCATATGCTCCAAAGCACTAATCAGACGGTCATTATCTCGCTGATGCAGTCCGATACTAGGCTCGTCCAAAATATAAAGCACACCCATCAGACTGGACCCGATCTGTGTCGCCAGTCGGATACGCTGTGCCTCACCGCCTGACAACGTGCCTGCCGCACGGCTTAAAGTCAGGTATTCCAGACCAACGTTAACGAGGAATCCCAGGCGGCTGTTAATTTCTTTTAAAATGAGATTGGCAATCGACTTCTCCTTCTCACTCAGCTCCAGTGTATGGAAAAAGTTTGAGGCTTCACCGATAGACAAAGCTGTCACAAAAGCTATATTACGCTCTTGAATGGTTACCGACAGGCTTTCTTTTTTCAGTCGGTGTCCCTTACAAGTGTTACATGGCTTTGCACTCATAAAGCCTTCAATAAATTCACGTATACCCTCAGAAGCCGTATCACGATAACGACGCTCCAGATTGGGGATAATCCCCTCAAAGGTCACATAGGCTTCCTTACGTTGACCAAAATCATTCTCATAGCGGAAACGGATCTTCTGCTCACCCGTTCCATGTAAAATGAGGTTCATTTGTTCTGTCGTCAATTGACTAACAGGAATGTCCTGTGGAATACCGTAGTGCTCGCATACTGACTGTAAAAATTGAGGATAATAAGTGGAAGTTCCACCACTCCAAGCCTGAAAAGCCCCATCCTCGACACTTTTTTCAGGATCGGGAATGAGCAAATCAGGGTCAACCACCATTTTAACTCCTAACCCATCACAATCCGGACAAGCGCCGAACGGACTATTAAAGGAAAACATTCTTGGAGACAGTTCATCTATGCTGAATCCACAAATAGGGCATGCAAAGTTGGAGCTGAACCGCAACTCCTCTTGCCCCATAATGTCTACAAGCAACTGCCCACCTGAAAGATTTAGTGCCGTCTCAATAGAGTCGGATAGACGCGCACGCACATCTTCCTTGACTACGATGCGGTCTACGACCACTTCAATCGAGTGCTTCTTATTCTTTTCCAGCTCAATCTTCTCAGACAATTCACGTAGTTCTCCATTCACACGTACCCGTACAAAGCCCTGCTTGGCTATATCAGTGAACAGTGTTTTATGCTCACCTTTGCGGCCGGATACCAATGGAGCCAGAATCTGCAGTCTTGTCTTTTCAGGATACTGCAAAATGCGGTCCACCATCTGTTCAACGGTCTGTGAAGTGATTTCAATGCCATGTTCAGGACAATGAGGATGACCCACCCGGGCAAACAACAACCGCAGGTAGTCATAGATTTCGGTAACCGTTCCGACGGTAGAACGCGGATTCCGACTTGTCGTTTTTTGGTCAATGGAAATGGCAGGAGACAGACCGTCAATCGAATCAACGTCTGGTTTCTCCATTTGCCCGAGGAATTGACGGGCATACGCAGATAAAGATTCCACATACCGCCGTTGCCCTTCCGCATATATCGTATCGAAAGCCAGTGACGATTTACCTGAGCCGCTAAGCCCTGTCAGGACGACGAACTTGTCCCGTGGAATCGTCACGTCAATATTTTTGAGATTATGCGCGCGTGCGCCTTTGATGATGATGCTTTCATTCGCCAAATGTTTCATCTCCTTAGCCGTAGTTCACGTCATGCTATATCGCATTGGATTATCCCATGGAAGTGATATATCGCAAAGAGAACGACCACATAGGCCGCTCTCACTATTTTTAAAAGCAAAGCAATCAAACATTTTATTTTCATATGTTTTGCTTCTAGCTTATTCTCAATGTTTAATCAGCTCGCAACTCCAGCAAAGCATCACGCAGCTCGGCTGCCCGCTCGAACTGTAGGTTCTTGGCGGCGTCTTTCATCTCTGCTTCCAGACGCTGAATGAGTGATTGACGCTCCTTCTTGGAAAGTTTACCCGTCTCATTAGGAAGGTAATCATTCTTTGACTCTGCCACCTTAGTTGCTTCAATAACATCACGAATCTTTTTACGAATGGTTTGCGGGGTAATCCCATGTTCTTCATTATACTGAATTTGAATCGCACGACGACGTTCCGTTTCCTTTAGCGCTTTATCCATAGAATCGGTAATCTTATCGCCGTACATGATAACACGACCGTCACTGTTCCGTGCTGCCCGTCCGATCGTCTGAATCAGAGAGCGCTCAGAACGCAGAAAGCCTTCTTTGTCCGCATCCAAAATTGCAACCAGCGATACTTCCGGCAAATCAAGACCTTCCCGCAACAGGTTGATCCCAATTAGCACGTCGAAGGTCCCTAGACGAAGATCCCGCAAAATAGCCATCCGCTCCAACGTCTTAATCTCGGAGTGCATATACCGAACCTTGATGCCCACTTCTTTTAAATAGTCAGTCAAATCTTCAGACATCTTCTTCGTAAGTGTGGTCACCAGTACCCGTTCCTCACGTTCCATGCGGAGCCGTATCTCATTAATGAGATCGTCAATCTGCCCCTTGCTCGGACGCACCTCAATAATCGGATCAAGAAGCCCGGTAGGACGAATAATCTGCTGTACCATCGTTTCGCATTTCTCCATCTCATAGGGTCCTGGAGTAGCCGATACATAGACGATTTGACTTACCTTGTCCTCGAACTCTTCAAACTTCAACGGACGATTATCCAATGCAGATGGCAAACGAAAACCATGTTCTACCAGTACATTCTTACGTGCTTGGTCACCGTTATACATGGCACGAATCTGCGGCAACGTAACATGGGACTCGTCAATGACGATCAGCATATCATCCGGGAAATAATCCATCAGCGTATATGGTGTCGCTCCTCGCTCGCGGAATGTCAGTGGACCTGAATAATTCTCGACACCGGAACAAAAGCCAACCTCTTTCATCATCTCGATATCATAGCGGGTACGTTGTTCCAAACGTTGCGCCTCTAACAGCTTCCCTTGCTCCTTCAACTCCGCTAACCGCTCTTCAAGCTCACGTTCAATGTTGACCAATGCTACCTTCATCGTATCCTCATGAGTAACGAAGTGAGATGCCGGGAAAATGGCAATATGATCACGTTCACCGATCAATTCACCCGTAAGCACATTAATCTCGGTAATTCGTTCAATTTCATCCCCGAACAGTTCTACACGTATAGCGTGTTCCCCTTGGGAA
Source organism: Paenibacillus sp. FSL P2-0322 (assembly GCF_037975315.1). Lineage (NCBI taxonomy): Bacteria > Bacillati > Bacillota > Bacilli > Caryophanales > Paenibacillaceae > Paenibacillus > Paenibacillus sp. FSL P2-0322. The sequence goes on from NZ_CP150243.1 coordinate 5,430,032, forward strand.
GCCGGGAATATCTCGACAACATCCCCCCGTACACGGAAAGTACCCCGCACGAAGTTGATATCGTTCCGCTGATATTGAATATCGACCAAGCGGGACAAAATCTGATTGCGGGGTTTCTCCATGCCGACTCTAAGCGAAAGCAGCAAGCTTGAATATTCTTTCGGGGAACCCAAACCATAAATGCAGGAGACACTCGCTACAATAATAACGTCACGACGCTCAAACAGAGAGCTTGTCGCTGAGTGGCGAAGTTTATCAATCTCCTCATTGATGCTGGAATCCTTCTCAATATACGTATCGGAAGACGGAATGTATGCTTCCGGTTGATAGTAATCATAGTAGCTGACAAAATAATCGACTGAGTTATTCGGAAAGAACTCTTTAAACTCACTCGCCAGTTGAGCAGCCAAAGTCTTATTATGTGCAATAACCAGCGTAGGCCGATTCAACTTGGCAATGGTCTGTGCGATGGTAAACGTCTTACCTGTTCCCGTAGCACCCAATAGCGTTTGATGCTTCTTTCCTTCTGCAATTCCCTCTACCAATTCAAAAATGGCCTGAGGTTGATCGCCTTGAGGTTGGAATTCCGACTGAATTTCAAAAGTCTTATCGCTAACAACGATATCACTCATTGCCCTGCATCACCCTTATCGTCTAAAATGGAAACATCATGATTTTACACCAGTCGAGCTTTAACGTCTTTACCTGTAACTCTATGTCGATATTTCCCGAGCAATGATACTTGGGAAATATGGTTGGATAAGAATGTTTGTTCCCGTATTATACCTCTTTCTTACCGTGGATGCAAACGATAAGTCTTGAATAGGAGTGAATTAAATTTTGGATATCACCATCGTATTGGGCATCATCGCCGGAATCATAGCATTAATCGGTGGCTTCTTATGGGAAGGCGGCGAATTTACAGGGCTGCTTCAAGGTACATCGGCTCTAATTGTATTTGGGGGAACTTTCGCCGCAGTTGTGATCAGCTACCCAGCTTCCAAGCTGAAGACGATCCCCACCGCTCTACGGATGGCATTTAGCCGTGAGGACAATCCTACGAAGCAATATATAGAAGATTTGGTTTCCATGGCGGCCACCTCACGCCGATCCGGTGTGCTTGCGCTAGAGCGTACTTCATCAGAGCATCCGAATGCATTTTTGCGTGAAGGTCTTCAGTTGGTCATCGACGGCACCGAGCAGGAGCAGATCAAACAGATTTTAGAGCTTGAGTTAGATGCCATTGAACACAAACATGAAGGGTACGCCAAAATATTTGAATCCGCAGGCGGTTATGCCCCTACGATGGGGATTATCGGTACTGTCATGGGCCTGATCCATGTACTGGGCAGCCTGACCGAGCCTACTGCGCTTGGTCCGTCTATTGCTGTTGCTTTTATCGCAACACTATACGGCGTTGCTAGCGCCAACCTGATCTTCCTGCCCATCGCATCCAAAATAAGAGCAGCCAGTGAGAGTGAAATTATCACTATGGATTTGCTGCTGCAAGGTATTCTGGCTATTCAAAACGGAGAGAATCCAAAGCTTGTACGCAAAAAGTTGGAGTTCTTTATCCGCTCAGAGCAAAATATAGATCGCAAACCGCCTCGTCGCTCGCTCACAGAGGACGCTTCTCCAAAGGAGGACTTCCATGAGAGCGCGCGGTAAGCGCCGTGGGGGTCAAGGAGGCGGCGGAGACCATCGTGACCGCTGGATGATTACCTATGCCGATCTGATCACCCTGCTGCTCATATTTTTCGTTGTGATGTATGCCATGAGTAGTCTGGATGCTAAAAAATACGATGTCGTTGTTCAATCCCTCCAGGATACGTTCCACAAAGGAGATTCTATTTTGGAGCAAGGCTCGGGCATTACAGGTACTGCCGATCGTTACACCAGCAAGAATCCACCCACGACCAAGCAACCGGCAGCCGATAAAAAGGAGGCTGGATCGACTAAGCTCACCGAACGTGAACAAGCATTTCGCACGCAGGAAAAAGAGCTGCAAAATTTAATGGGTGTCATTCAAGAATATATTACTGATAACAAACTGGAAAACCAGATTTTTGTGTCAGATCAGCCGCGTGGTATTGTCATTACGCTGAATGACCGCTTTTTATTCGATCAAGGTAGAGCTGCACTCAAACAAGGCTCTGCCAACACGCTATCCAAGTTGGCCAGTCTGTTTCGAGATTTGAAAACACCAATTAGCATTGAGGGCCATACGGACAACATTCCGTTTACGCGCTCCTCGAACTCATCGACGTATAAGGATAACTGGGAGCTTTCCGGCGCACGGGCACTATCTGTACTCCGATTCTTTCTCGACAGAGAGCAACTTTCACCCTCAGGATTTCAGTATGCGGGTTATGCAGATACCCGGCCGGTTGGTGACAATAGCACCGAAGCTGGACGACAAAAAAACCGCCGTGTCGAAATCACCGTACTACGCCAGCTTCAACAGTAAAACCCAAAAACCTCCTGAGTCACGCAATAACGTGAATCGGGAGGTTTTTTTGATACATATTCATCATTAATACATGGCTTCCGCTCTGATGTAGACGCAGAACAATAAACCGTACGAACAACATGTATAAGAGCGGCGTACGAGATGCAATAGAGATTATTTTGTTTATTCTATATCCCACTATGTATTAGAAGCCCTGGTGAAGTTAGGTTTTATCTTGTCATGATACTTGAAGATTAATAAGATAGGACAAGCTCGTGTTGCTTCTCTTGTATTTGTGAACTTTGGGGTATGCTCTGTTGTCTGCGATAGCTATATTTCCAGTCACTGTATTTATTAAGGAGTCGATCCAACTCCATGGACTTGATTAACACCCGCCGATCCTTCAATCCCACCTCATTCGCCAAATCATTTAGTTCCTTCCGCTTTTCTTCGATGCATTCCTCCAATTGTTTCCATTTCACATCAATAAACCTCCTGTTCGGTGTGGTATTTACATTAGTTTACAAGCTGATACCTTCCCTACAGGTTAAAAATATAATAAAACCCAATTCATCCCTTTAACGGGATGAATCAAAAAAACAGCCTTACCGAGGCTGTTTTTTGATAACTATTAACCGCCCATCCCATGGCCAAACAAAACAATGTTATGAGAGTATTCTAAAAAGCTAAAGAGCCCTATAATTAGAATGAACCTCAGGTTTTTTATTCGCACTTATCAAGACCTCCTCCATGATACTTTCATATTCTGATATTTGGTCTTTTGTTGCCTGCGCTCTAAATTTCCCAAATATTGCTGTGCAGATCATAAACTTTTCTTTGTTATTGATTTGAAGACATTTTCTCAAGCATTTTAAAACATAATAAATACCATTTTCATAGGAATGGCTATTAAACATATATATTGTTAGTTGATAACAAAAATCAGCATACGTATGATAACTAAATGATGGTTCATAATAACTGGTTTCCATAGATAATTCATCATTAAATGAGTTTAATTCGCGGGAAAACTGTTGGAGGATATTTTCAATTAAAAAACCATGCTTGTTAGCCGACTCTACTATCGTTAATAACCCTAATAAAATTTCTGGTGGGTTATTTTTTAAAAATTGAATATATATTGGCAAACTACCTGTATCGCCCATAAGAATTTTCAAGTTAAGTTGATTAGCATTTGCCCAAAGGGTGAACTTTTGTACTTCTTTTTGTCCAATCTCTCCTAAATTCTCAAACCAACTCAAATCGGCATAGCCAGAAATATACTTCATTGCTTCCTCATACTTCTCTTGTTTTTCCAGAGCATTACCCTTTATTAAGTAACCTTGACCATAGTAGACCACTAAATGTCTCTCAGTTTTCAATGTAACATTCTTTTTATTAGTTTCTCTGCTCTTACAAACAATAGTTGCAAGCGCTCTTAATTCATCTGCATAACGCTCTGTTTCTTTCCATTGATGCAAGTTGAAATAAAGATTTGACAGTTTAAGCAGACCATCTAAATGATATTCTAAGGGTACCCGATTTCTAAAGGGTACAAATCTTAGTGCGGCCTCCAAATTTCTTTCCATACTTTCACTAACAGAGATTGAAAAAATTCTATAATGACTGATTGCCAATCTCTCAGAATGTTGGTACTTTTCATTTTCAATAACACATTCATAGAAAGGAATAGCTTCCTTTAGCTTTCCTTCCTCATACAACTCTTCTGCTAAAGTGAAAATTGTAGGAATATGATTAAGATCCTCCATTAATCGAGATAGTACTTTCTCCACACACCTCAGATTCCCTACTTCAACACAACGAATCAGGAACGGCTTGACCCTTTTCCAATGAGGTCTTCCATCATAAAAACATTCATCCACATACAGGTCATACAACCAGCCTTCTGGATAATTAAATGCTTTGGTAATCAAGTCCATTTGTCTTACCGAGATAGGTTTAGGCGGATTGCCATTAAGCATAGCACTAAATATGCCCCGGTTAAGCCCCGTAGCTTGTCCAAAACTATTAAAAGTGTAGCCACCAAGTTTTAGTTCTTTCTCAATTTCCGAACGGATCGTGGTTGCATTTTCCAATAAAAACACCCCCGGCGTATTCAGATGATTTTAAAAATCACCCTCCTCGACAATCAATTACAATATACTAGAAATTATATGAATAAATTGGATGGTGGTCAACCCCTTTTCTACACTGTTTTATTATATTATGGAATTTGATGTTTATTAAATAGTTCTCACAAGAACTAAATATATAACAATTTAGGCAATTTAATTACCTCCACGCCTGATCTGGCTTTGTCTACACTCATACTATAGGAGTGTGGAGGTCTATGGAAACGACGAAACTTATAGGAACGAAAATTCGCCAATTTCGAAAATTGCGTGGTATTACACAAGAACAGTTAGCAGAAGCATCCGATTCAACAGGTTCCTATATCGGCAAGTTGGAGCGCGGTGAGGTCAATGTGCAGATCAAAACACTGGAGAAAATAGCAGAGGCGCTGAACACGAACGTATTTGCATTTTTTGACTATAATCCATATGAAGAACTCAAAAGCCAGCCCTGGATTTGGGAATGCATTCATATACTTTCCCAGCAGAATGAAGCAGGGCAAAATAAAGCTTATCGCATATTGAAGGAACTGTTCTCTTCTTCACAAAGCGAGCTTTTGGAGAGTAGCTCCGACACCCCTGATACACATGAGGAATAGTAAATTTCACTCAATTAACATGCACGAAAAATTAAAAGAGCTGTGTGATCTTCTACACTAGGTAGAGAAACATAGCTCTTTTTGCTCTAAGAGGTCATTTGCCTCATATTATTTTCCACTGCTTGTATCACTTTTTCATATTCTGTCCGTTGTTTTTCGGTCGAATGATCCTTATATTTCTCAAATAATAGCGTGATGGACTTGATATAGTAATTCTTATCGTTTAACTCTGAGGAGGCTTTTAAACTAATCAGCATACTGTCTATTGCCTCGGTATAGCTTCCTTTACTGAAATAGTATCGACTAAGCTCAAGAAAAAAACGAGAATATGTCAGCAGATCATTATTTGTATGATAATACGAAATATTTGTACGTAGCTCCCTAAATTCATTAATATTCTCAGCAAAAAGAGCCAGAGTATCGTCTACTGAGTAACTGTAATGATTGGCCGATTCTATAATGGTCAATAGCCCAAGTAATATTTCCTGAGGATTATTTCTAATAAGTTCAACATAGGCAGGCAAACTAGCCGTATCCCCCATCAGAATTTCTAAATTCAAACGGTTTGCTATTCCCCATATTTCGAATTTCTGTGCCTCTATCATTCCAATCTCATCCAGACCTTCAAATCCAGTTAGATTTTCATAGTAAGGTATGAACTTCATAGCTGCTTCATATAGCCCTTGTTTTTCGAAGGAGTTTCCCTGCATTAAATAGGCTTGACCATAATAAACGATTAGATGTCTTTCTGTATTTAAACGTATAACTTCGCGATTCTTCGCCCTCGCTTGAGCTTGATGCCAATAAATGCTTGTGACTAGTACCTCAAGTTCCTTCGCATAGTGTATAGCCGCCTCATAATCATAAAATTGGAAATATGCATTAGTCAATTTTAACAACGCGTCTAATTGGTAATTCTCGGGAAGATTCCTCCGAAACGGTGCAAACTTTATAGTTGCTTGACGATTATTATCCAAGTCAGTATTCAGAGAATAACAAAACAAACGATACTGGCAGATTGCCAACCGCTCCGAGTGGTAATATTTTTCATTTTCAATTACACACTCATAAAAGGGAGTAGACTCCTTTTTCTTTCCTGCTTCGTGTAGTTCTTCTGCAAGCTCAAATATCGTCGGTACATAGGACAAGTCCTCGGTTAGTCTTGACAGTACCTTTTGAATACAGTCTTCCCTCCCTAACTCTACACAACGTAATAAAAAAGGCTTAATCCGTTTCCAGTGTCCTTTTCCCTCATAAAAGCATTCATCTATGTATAACTCATACAGCCAGCCTTCGGGATATCCCAATGCCTTGGTAATCAAGTCCATCTGCCGAACCGAGATCGGCTTAGGTGGGTTGCTGTTAAGCATGGTGCTAAATATACCACGGTTAATTCCAGATACTTTACTGAAGCTGCTAAATGTATGCCCCCTTTGCTTTAGTTCTGTCTCTATCTTCGAGCGGATCGTAGGTGTATGTTCCATGCTAATCCCCCTCTTTAGCTTGAAGAATTATATTTTTCGTCTCTACTAACATTATAAGGTAATTTTAGTTCGTGATTTCTTAAACCTGAATATAATAATCAAACATATCTCTTGGAGTATTTTTGTACAAAAAAATGAGCAGGTGGGATACTAAATCCCCTGCTCATTTCAACGATGGACGCCTGTCTTAATTAGCTGTCGGTTCGGTTCCCCAAACAAGTACACCATTATGATACAACGTAGCCTTCGTATGATCGGCATATGAAGTTTGCGTGCCTTTATACGAGTAATCGTCACTTTCGTTATAGTTCGACCAGTCTGTTTTATGAATTCGAGTTTGGATTTCGCCCGTGCTTTCTCCAGGTGCTAACACGCCTGCACCCGATTGGAAGCTGACTTCCAAATAATAATCAGCGCCAGTTACGGCTTTATCCATTTTAACCAGTTTACCATTCAGCTTCGAGCAGCTCAGCACCGCATAGTCGCAGTTAAATGTCTGGTCACGGTCACCGTCGATCGTGTAGTAGTAGCGAAGTTTCAACTCGTTGATCGGTACGGAGGTTGTACCTTTATTTAAAATTTGGAAATGCGGCTTCAAGTTATTGTCGTTCACATTTGTATCCGCTACGCGATACTGGAGCACAAATCCCGTTGTCGGCTGCTGAGTATCCGCTTTCGGTGCTGCGCTAGCCGTGTTCGAAACCGTTTGACCTGCATCGTTCTTCGCTACGACTTGGTAATAGTACATCGTGTCTGCCGTTACGGCTATGTCGGTGTAGCTGCTTCCGTATACATCGCTCGCCACTGTGGCGAAAGCGCCGTTTTCAGCTGTCGAACGCTTCACTTCATAGCTTGCTGCATTCGCTGATGCTGTCCAGTTCAGCTTTACTTTCGCCGTTTCGCCCGCTGCGTTCAGCGTGAAGCTGCCTGGTACTGATGGTTGCTCGGTAATGCCATACGTTTTTAAGTTAGTCGGGAGCTTGTCAAGCGTAATGACGTTCGGATGATTATACACTTTTTTCAGATGCTCAAGACTGTTTTGTTTGCCGTCTCTCAAGAAATCTCCATACCATGTAGCGAACCAGCTCCAATGGGCTTGATACGCCTTCATCAGATCAGGGTCCGGGATAGGTCCGTTTTCGCTCATGGCAACTAGCTTTTTGTCCTTGCCCAATGTAACAAGGTCTTCATATTTTGCAATTTGCGGGCTGTAGTCGCCTGCTTGCGGATAAGAGTCGAAGCTCAAAATATCCACATACTCATCTCCCGGATACCAGTCGGGAGCAACAGAGTTCCAGACCCAGATCAGATTGTTCAATTTGTGCACATTAGTCAAACGGTCGTGCATCAAAATATACAATTTTTTAACAGGCTCAGGACCTTTAGCGCCCCACCAGAACCATTTGCCTTCCGCTTCGTGCAAAGGACGGAACAGGACAGGAACTTTCGCATCCTGCAACTTCTTCAATTGCCCTGCAATCACATCGATGTCGCGAATAAGCAATTTATAATCTTCGGACTCTGGATGATTCATCGCATATTCTATATCGAATGTAGTCGAATCGGCATAGAAGCCTCTCCACCATTCTTTTCCCTGCGTATCGATCAGACCTTTCGGCGCGTTCCAGTGCCATGCAAAGGTAACGATGCCCCCTTGCTTATCCCATTCAATCGCCTTTTCCGTCTCTGTGGAACTAAGACCGTGTTCCGCTCTGCTTGGGGAATAGTCAATCAGGTCAAGTGCCGCAATAGCCGGCTTTTTACCTACATTCGCTTGAAGCCAATCAATTTCGGGCATATCCTCTTGACCGGAAAGCATATTCTTCCCGTATTGATCAACCAGATAGTTCATCAATGCTCTTGCTTCTACCGTCGCATTCGGATTGGTGAGCGTTTTGGTTACTGCATGTGGTGGACGGTCAGCAGCTGGCTCCAGCTTGACGTAGTCGATATCATACCAGCCCCAGCCTGTTTCAAAACCGATCGTATTCGCCCCTGCATTCAACAGAACCTTACCACCGGAGGTTTCTTTAAAATCAGCCGATTTCCAAAGTACCAGCTCGCCAGACGCTTTGCCGTTTAAAGAGAAGTTGGTGCGTTTGTCATCATGAGGCGAACGGTAGCCGATTGTAAGATTGTACAAGCCTGCCGCCTCTGCCTGGATCGTCATCGTCAGGGAATCCCCTGCATTGTGGAAATTAGTTACATAACCAGTACCGGAGAAGCCGGTCCCGCTGGATTCCACAATGGTTCCCTTCAGCGTGCCATCTTCGGCTTCATAGCGATCCTGTTCGTCTACAGGCGTTCGCGGAACCGCTTTCAAAACATTGGATTCGCTCGTTCCCGTCTTTGTTTTTGCGGTTATTTTATAATAATAAGAAGTGCCGTTCGTTACGTTCGTATCCGTATAAGACGTTTCGACCAAGTTGGATGCTACAGCAGCAAAAGGACCGTTTTCATACGTTGCCCGCTGTACGCTGTAACCTACAACTCCGCTGGAAGCGTCCCAGGATAAATCGACTTTCCCATCGCCAGCCTCAGCCCTCAGCGCAAAGCTTTCAGGATTTTCTACAGGCGTATCATTGCCAGCAGTCAACACGATGTGATAAGCCGTCAAAGGCGGTACTGTATAGGTAAAGCGGTTGCCTGAAATTTGCGTGATTGGCGCTGCTTCCTTAATTTGCGAGTTATTTTTGTCGAAGCCCCATACTTTAGCGGAACCGTAAGTCGTCTCGCCGGAAAGATCAAATTGGGCGTCGAATGCACTGTCCATGCTTTTATTCATGACAACGAGGTGCAGTTCTTTGTAGGATGCATCCATTACGGAAGCATGCACCGAGCTATTAACAATATCCGACGTTTGTGCATGAACGCTGATATCACCGAAAGTAGAGCTTTTTCCGTCATAATTGCGGTAAAGTTTGTAAGCGGCACTAACGTAGTTGTTGGCACCATCCTTTAACTTCCAGTAGTTTGCCATATAGACGTCGTTTTTGCCCAAGATGCCCAGCACATCAGTCATAGCGATACCGCCGGAAATATCATTTTCGCCACCATAGCTATACTCAGTCAAAGCCAGCTTGGTTCCTGGGTAATACTTATCCACCGACTGCTTTAATCGAGGCAGTATAGGCAAGAATTCACTGTTCCATTGAGCAATCCAGCTATCTTCCTTGTAGGTCGGGTCCCACAAAGTACGAGGCGCTTGCATTCTGGCTTTCTTCGTTTCGTCGTTGCCTACCTCATTTGTAATTCGTATGCCCCCGCCCATCGCTTCAGGATACCAGTGTACATCAAAGACATCCAGCAATCTCTTGCCTTCGGCTTGCGAGCTGAGACGCATTTGATCCAGGTAATAGTCCACGAACCAGCTGTAGTTGCCTTTTACAGAGTTCCAATCAGGTGCAGTTTGAAGATCTTTATAGGCGCCAAAACCGTAAAGAACGGGCCCAAAAATTTCCGCACCCGCGTCAACCGCTTTAACAGCTTTGGATAAACTTACCGACCGGTCCACCAACTCTTTGGCTCCAACCTTTTCACCATGAATACGCGGATGCGTATGCGACCAGAGAGCGGGTTCATTGTCGAGCGAGTATCCCTTCACGCCCGTTTTTGTTGAAGCAACGCCGTACTTTTTCACTAAAAAGTTGACGAATTCATCCGCATAAACCTGATTGTCTTTCAGATCAGGCTGCAATTGAAACGGCGCATTTTTAGCGTTTACGACCTCATTCCACCGAGCGGAAGGAGCCTTTTCGCTTTCCTGCACACTTCCGTTTCCATCCTTGGCCACATAACCGGCCATCGGCAGTGTGACTAAAGAATATGTGCCCTGCTTCAGCGATTGATCGTGAAACGAGGTTGCTACCGCACCTGGCTTTTCACATTCGGCTTTTGTCAATCCGGCGTTGTCGCATAAATAGCTATCGCTGGACTGCATCCAGTCGCTTCCTGCATTGGACATATTGTTTTCCCAGTTGTATCCGGTCATTCGATTGCCACCAAGTCGTCTGGCAGTCAGATTCTCATCGCCTGCCAACTCCTGATTCGTACCGTAAATATAAGGGCTAATAGGCTTACGATCCTTGGATGTATCGACTTTAATGGTAACAGTCTTTGCCGTTTGACCGTGAACTACAGTTGGAGTCGGTAGAGCACCCCCTACTATAATCGTGCATGCCATGACGACAGGCAGCCATTTGGAACGTTTGGACCAAATACTACTACTATTTTTCGCCTTCATGCCGCTTCCTCCCTTCAATTTAAAAAGAGCGGCACCCATACGAATGCCCCTCCTTGAGGCTTTAAGGCCCCTTCCCTGTCCCCAAACGAGCTTATCGTTCCGTTGCAGCGTCATATCCATGCTTGAAAGTTCCAGCCGAAAACAACACCCTCTTTCTTTGAAACTGGATTTATAATATTACCTTAACACAAAGGTATATTGACATTTTTAACTATTGTTTTAATTAGCTAGTATTAATTTCTTAAATAACCATATAGCTTGAGGTATCCCAATAGCTCTTGCTCATCCACACTCGTCTTCCCTAGCGCACTTTATCCTTTTGAATAAGCTTATAATAGATGCGTGCAGGCTCTGATTCTCCAGTGGATAAAATGTATTCTGCTAAAGGTGCGCACAGTTTTTGGAGATAAAAGGAGTATAGCAGCTCGGCCGTGTCAAAATGAATTTTCAACACTTGCTTCATCAAGCCTTCAAATTTGGAGTAATCCAGTTCTTCCGGGGTAATATCAAACGGGTATTCAGGAAAGGTTTTTTTCTGAATTTCAACAAACTGCTCCCTAAGCTTCGGTTGATTGCCTGAACGGGCAGCCGAGAAATTCATCATAAAAAAAGATACAAAATCCGTCTCACGGTCACTTAACTCATAGTACTCACACCAACGCATGAATATCAGCGGTTTTACCATATATAAATCTCCTTTAACAAAAGTTCAGATTTATCATGAATCTTACAAAAATCTAGCGGGTTCCATCTTATGTAATATATAGGTTAAGCCCCATTTTAAAATATGATTCCTTAAATGAATTTTGCTTTTTAACATATCCCCTTCTTATATATCCATAAAAGTGCACAACAAAAAAAGACTGTTTCAGCATCTCAATGACGCTGACCAAGTCTTCTCATAATCATCCGTATATTCACAATCGTATTTATTCTAATCCTCTACATAGCTGCAAGGTTACAAGCTGCAAGTGAACACATAAGCAGGCGGGACATTGCAGTTTACCTTTTTAATCTGAATGTCAGCAAAAAAGGTGCGGAAAAAATTGTGTTTGACCTTGCTGTACTGGAACGTAATAAATTTGCCTTCCTGGCCCAAAACCTCAGCCGTTTGTCCCAAAATGAGGCTGGATAATGCAGCGGGCAAGCTGGTGAAAGGCAGCCCTGACACGACATAATCCACTTTTGGGACCTCATACTGTCGTATATACTGCGCTACATGCTCAGCCGATCCATGAATAATGTGTACCCTCTCCAAGTGTCCGTACTTGCTTTGTAGCGTTTTGTAAAACGATTCATTAGCTTCAATCACTAAAAGTAGCGTTTCTGGACGCTTGTTCAAAATAAGCTCTTGCGTAAACACACCGGTCCCTGCACCATATTCAATAATGCACGATGCTTTGTCAAAGTAAATCGGTGTGGCAATTTGTTTGGCCAACTGCCTTGAGCTGGGTATAACAGCGCCTACGCTGCGTGGATGCCTGATGTACTCTCGAATAAAGTGGATCGCGTTCATCTTTTCCTCTCCCTGCTTGTCACACATGATAGGCATTCGGTTCATCAACGCTTCTTATTACATATTCATTGTATACCGATCAGAATATTGATTTCAAGCAGGCTACTGTCGGCATATAAAAAGAGCGTAGCCTTATTCGACTCTAATCAAATAATGACTACCCTCTTGTTGTAACATCTATTTGTCCATGGTATCCAAATGTGCACCCTCTGCCTGCGATGCCTGTCCAGCTTTACGTCGTCGTGCGCCTATGTGCATGGCAACAATCCGATAGATGGAGGCTGGCTGTATGGATACGGCCCAGCTCGCGTCTGCATCCGGTGCAAGCACGACCCCTAGCTGGTGATGATCGCCATCGTACATGCCTCGCTGCACAAACTTGCTCTCGCCTCGCAGATTGCGTACCTCCAGCTTACAAAAAGCAGAGTTGATTCGCAAGGCCTGGTGTAACTCGGCACGGGTATTCACAACAACCCCATTCACGCGGTAAATGGCCTCGCCCGGCAGTATACCCATGGCTGTCGCTGGACTGTCTGGCAGCACAGCGAGAACACGCATCCCTTGCTCCGGATGGACAAACATCGGGCTAAGACGACTTTCCTCTATATTACCATACCAGATCAGCGCCTCATGAGCCAGAAAGGAGAATAATGCTGCGAGCAATATCAGCGGACTCCACCATGCAGCCAGCAAGCTCAGCAGAAGTAAAGCCACACTATACAGGAGCAAACGGTTCGAAGTAAGTACCGCCTTCTGTCGTGGTAGCTGGCCTAGCGTCACGCTGCTGAAGCCCATCAGGACTGGCAAGGCTGCCAGCATATACCCGGTTCCGGCATCGCCGCCGAACAAAGGTGTCCAGGGAAGCGTGAATCCTCCCTGAGTCGGTACCAACAACAACAACGGAATGGGCCAGAGGTCTTCCATACGATAACCGCCAACCAATCTTCCCCGTTTGCCCTCGACAAACAGCGGAGTGGCCGCCTTCCCCCCTTGCCAGCGAACCAACAGCGCCTCAGCCACATGCAGCACGGCGACCAACACCAACAGTGCTGGAATATCCAATCCGCGGATGGCTGCGACTGATGTTCCAAGCGCTCCTCCAGGTTGCCAGCCACTGGCCACGTTTAAGAAAAACTGAACCACACCTAGCAGACCTACCGAATAAGCGAGACACAGGTAACGGACGCGTACCAGCATGAGCAGTAATGTCGCTACCCACAGGCACACGATGGAAGCCGAGTTCAGATGCACACTGACGAACATTCCCAGAGCAGATAGCGCCATTCCAGCAAGCAAACCACTCCATACGACACGCCAGGTCTCTGCAGTCCAGCTATGCATTTTGGTATGAAATAGCTTGCGCTCCAGCAGCATTTGCCGACGATAACCAAGTGCTACAATGAGTATTGAGATATAATAAAACGGCTGCAAAAGCAGGTACAAGCAAGCATTCAAGACGCTCCATCCCCATTGTAATGCCCATTCCAAGTCCATTCACACTCCTTATGCCCCTGGCCCGCTGTATAGCGGATCACGTACATTTCATATCCATTTATTCTATATGAAATTGCCAACGTAGGGAAGACAAACCGACAGACTGCAAATAAATCCCAATATAAAAGGAGGCTGTTTCCAGCCCCCTTGTTGTAGCCTCACTATTATTTCGCTGCGCTTGTCTTCATTTCCTTCCGAATCTCTTCAATCCCTTGCTTGAGTTGATTATCATTTTTCGGATCACGAATTTTCTCAATCAGCTTGGCTTCCATCGCTGCTGCTGTCTTCGCATCAATGATGCCGCTAGCCGTCAGCTTCGCTTGTTTTTGGAAAGCAATAACAGAGCTTTCCGTTACTTTGTCAAAATAGCCATCCTCGCGACCTGGTTTGTAACCCAAGCCTTGCAGAATGATTTGTGCATTTTTCACATCACTGCTATTCATATTGTATTTCAAGGACTTTTCCTTGTTCAACGGTGCTGCTGTGAAGTATTCAGGCTGTTCCACCGCAATATTCGGCTTAATCCCTTTTTTATGAATCCACGTTCCATTTGGCGTTAACCATTTGGCAATCGTGATTTTGAGCAGGCTACCGTCACCCATTTGCTTGTCATAGCTGGTTTGTACAGTACCTTTACCAAAGGAATTTTCCCCGATCAACACAGCACCTGCTGATTGCTGGAGAGCACCTGCCAGAATTTCGGACGCACTTGCGCTGCCTTTATTCATTAGCAAAGTCACTGGATAGTTCTTACGTGATCCTTTGGATTTCTCTTCTTCACGCTTCTGATTCTTGTCTTCCACTTGTACAATCGTTTTGCCAGAAGGTACAAATTGCTGTGCAATATCAATGACCACGGAAAGCACGCCGCCCGGGTTATTACGCACGTCAATGACGAGCCCTTTAAGCCCTTGTTTTTCGAGCTTCGCTAACTCTTCCTTGAAACGTTCTGCTGTATTCAAGGAGAACTGGGTGATCGTGATGACGCCTACACCGTCGCTTTCCATATGAGCCGTTACAGTTTCCATATCAATGTTGTCACGGGTAATCGTGTATTCGAGCGGATCAGGAGAGCCACTGCGCTGAATTTTGACTTTTGCCTGACTGCCTTTAGGTCCACGGATTTTGGAAACGGCCTTGTTTAGATCCAATCCGTCCAGTGTTTCACCATTAACAGACAAAATAATATCCTTAGAGCGTAATCCTGCCTTTTCAGCCGGGGAGCCTTTAATTGGCGTGACTACAACTACTTTCCCGTTTTCGGCAGCTACTTCGGCTCCGATCCCAGTAAAAGAACCTTCAATGGATTGCTCGAATTGTTGGGCAGTTTCTTTACCCATATAAGAGGAATACGGGTCGCCGAGCGACTCCATCATACCATTGATGGCGCCATCCACCAGCTTGGTACGATCCACATCCTGATAATATTGTCCCTGAATCAGGTCCATCGCCGTCTCAATTTTGCGGATATCACTTCTGGAGGTAGAACTGCTACCTGTCACACTCGCCAGCAGTCCTTCGCCCAGAGCGCTGTTCCCTACTGTAGTCGTTCCAGTATAGGCAAAAGTGAGCAGACTGCCGCCAAGCAGCCCGATCACCATCAAGAGTATCGCTGTACTTTTTTTCAACATCTAATCGTCCACCGCCTTCTCATTATCTTGTATCCTATTGCCTTACAACGCATATCCATCCACGAAGTATACGTCTAGCTTGTACGGAATATGTTAATTGTATCCTACTCCGTGTCTCAATGCACATGTTCTTCATCGGATATTAACCATTACAGCAAAGCCCTATCTACAACCGTAATGGCTATAAATAGGGCTTACCTTATCTACTATAAATAGTTCATCGGATTTACAGGTTTGTTATTTTCGCGCACCTCAAAATGACAGTGAGGTCCTGTGGAATTGCCCGTCGAACCAACTTCTGCAATTTTTTGACCACGTTTCACAGTCTGCCCGGTATGAACCACCGTACCGCCATTGCGAATGTGTCCGTATAGGGTCCATAGCCCGTCTCCATGGTCAATCACAACCGTATTTCCATAGCCACTCCACCATTCGGCAACAATGACAACACCATCTTCGGCTGCATGAATATCGGTTCCCTGAGGAGCCGCCATATCAACACCTGTGTGGCCTTTAAGCTTGCCGGTAATCGGATGTACCCGCATGCCAAAAGTAGATGAAAGTCGGTAATGGGATACAGGCGAAGCCAATGTGCCCGTTCCGCCTGTATACGTACTGGCTGCCGCATGGCTGGAATTCGAGGCGGCACCTGAGGATGAAGATGCATATCGTTTGGCTTCAGCCGCACGTGCAGCCGCTCTAGCGCGTGCTGCTTTGGCAGCCTGCTCCGCTCTAAGCTTGTTCTTCTCCTGCACCAGACCCACACGTTTGTTAGCGAGTGCTACCAGCATGTCATTTTGCTCTTCGCTGATTTCATCTGACTCAGCAATATCATGATCGTAATTGGAAATCAGTCTTTGTTTCTCTTTTTCCTTCGAATTCAGTTCTGCTTTGGCGTCCTGCTTGAGCGCATAGAGCTTCTTGGCATTTTTATATTCCGTGTCCAGCTGTTTCTTCTTGCTTACGACCAATGCCTTGTCCTTTTTATGCTCGTCCAACAGGATTTGATCCTGCTCCACGATCGTTTTCAAGGAATCTACCCGGCTGAGAAAGTCACTAAAACTGGACGAAGACATAAGCACGTCCATATATGAGACGGTTCCATCCGTATACATCAAACGCACACGAGTTTCCAGCATTTTTTCCCGTGACTGGATACGATCAATGGCCTCAGCTAAATCTTTTTTAGTCGCACGTAGATTATCTTCCGTTTGATCAATCTGAACCGCAACACGAGTCAGCTGATCACTGACGCTGTTAATCTGAGCAAGCACAATTTTCAGGTTTTGCACGGTTTTATTTTTGTAATGTTGAGCATACTGTTTATCTTGAGCAGCCTTTTCCTGTTGTTGCTTGGCAGATTGGGCCTGCTTTTCCAATTGGTTCAGCTGCGAATTGATTTCACTCATGCTTTTGGCATATCCGTCAGAAGGCTGGATTAGCAATGCGGCTACCAAGGTAGCGGCCAACACAGATCCTGTTTTTTTCAACTTGCACTCCCCATCCTTTATCGCAAAATAACACCGGGCTTCCCCGTTCTAATTGATACCGACCACGACGTCCAGCCAACGCTTCTTTATACTTTTAAGAACTTGCGCATGGACAGGGTACTGCCAACAATTCCGACCAGCATACCCAAAATAATCAGCAATGCACTCAACTGAATCCAAATGCCTTCAAGTGGCATAAGCTTCAACATATTCAGAGCTATATCGCCCTGAACGGCGGTCAGCAAACGCTGATAGCCAGTAAATAAAATACCTACAGTAATAAGGGAACCAATAAGACCAATAAGCGCGCCTTCGATAAAAAACGGCCAGCGTATAAAAAAGTTGGTCGCACCGACCAGCTTCATAATGCCAATCTCTCTGCGTCGTGCCAATATGGTCACGCGAATCGTATTCGAGATAAGGAACATGGACATGAGCGCCAGTCCGGCGACGAATATAAAGCCTACATTACGTATGAGCTTCGTAATCGTAAAGAGCGTCTCTACGGTGCCTTTTCCATAACGAACCTTTAAAATCGGTTTCTCTGGATGCAACGTATTCAGCTTCTCAATCTTTTCAGCCACAAATGGAACCGTTGTTGGTTCAATAACCTCTACCACAATTTTGTCCGGGAGTGGATTGCTGTCCTTGTCAAAACCCTCCAGCAGCTCCTTGCCGCTGTCTCCCAAATCTTTGCGCAGCTCCTCCAAACCCTGAGCTTTAGTCACAAAGGTCGTTTTACTGATTTCCGGCATCGCTGCGATTTCCTTTTGCAGTGTTTCGCGCATGTTCTGCTCTACATTTAGCTCCAGAAATACGTTAACCTCTACCTGACTATCTGCCTGATCAGCCAGGGAATTGACGTTGAGCACCAGCATGATAAATACGCCCAATATAAGTAATGACACAATAATCGAAGTGACGGATGCCACGGACATCCAGCCATTGCGGAATATGTTTTTGAAACCTTCCCGCAGATGACGTAAGAAGGTATTAAAAGTCATATCCGTACTCCCCTCTTACCTGATCCCTTACGATGTTGCCATTCTCAATAGCAATTACGCGTTTACGCATGGAATTCACGATGTCCTTATTGTGGGTCGCCATCACAATGGTCGTACCCCTAAAATTAATTTCGTCCAGCAACTGCATGATCTCCCACGATGTCTCGGGGTCCAGATTTCCCGTAGGTTCA
The DNA here is from genome assembly GCF_037975315.1 of Paenibacillus sp. FSL P2-0322. Lineage (NCBI taxonomy): Bacteria > Bacillati > Bacillota > Bacilli > Caryophanales > Paenibacillaceae > Paenibacillus > Paenibacillus sp. FSL P2-0322. Next base: position 5,448,265 of record NZ_CP150243.1, read on the forward strand.
TCGGCAATGATCACGGAAGGATTGTTTACGATGGCCCGTGCAATCGCTACACGCTGTTGCTCCCCACCGGAAAGCTGGGCAGGCTCACGATTCATTTTTGTTTTCAAGCCAACCAGTTCAAGCACTTCTGGTACCCGTTTGCGAATCAGCTTCTTGGGAGCTTCAATAACTTCCATAGCAAAAGCCACATTCTCATAAGCCGTCAAACGCGGCAAAAGGCGGAAATCCTGAAAAATGACTCCGATGTTACGACGAACGTAGGGAATTTTACGCTGCTTGAGCTTCCCGATATTAAAACCATTGACTGAAATTTGCCCCTTGGTAGGTACTTCTTCTCTATAAATAAGCTTCATAAAAGTCGATTTCCCCGCTCCAGACGGGCCGACTACGTATACAAATTCATTACGGTCAATTCTGACCGATACTCCTTGAAGTGCGTGGGTTCCGTTAGTATAGGTCTTCCACACATCCTGCATTTCAATCACTCGATCACTTCCCGCTGCTTAATCATATTACGCATAACCTAATATCCATTCGACATATTCCATGCATTTCCTTTAAAAACTTCTCTATTTCATCATACCGTTTATCATTGTAACAAATTTGTTACCTAAATAGTACCGAAAGTTTTCTGCTTTTGGCACATATATATGAATAATATGGCACACGAGTACGCTATCAAGCTTATCAGACAGGAGACATCTGCATTATGAAAAAAATTCATTTATCTGTCATTTGGATATGGGCTGGTGTTCTGGCGCTGGCCATGTTGTGGGGGGGACTTCATCTGTACGCCGACAGACAAACGCTGCCGGAGGGAGTGAGGGTCGGAGGAGTCAACGTAGGAAGCATGGATTACACAGCCGCTCTCCGGCTGGTGGATAAAAAGCTGGATGCATTAAAGCAACGCTCACTGCTTCTGACGGACAGTGACAGCAGTGCACAGGATATAAAACTTACACTCGGGGAAGCAGGAATTCATTATAAAGCGGAGGCATTTCGGAATGCCGTGAAGGCGCTCAGCTCGGAGCATCTATGGACTCGTGTGCAGACACGTTTTAGCTTCGAAAAGGAATGGTCTATCGCATCTTTCCGACAGAAGGAGATATTGAAAGCCCAATTCGGAGCCGATTGGGAGGAGCAACGATATGGCATGCCTATCAATGCTGTGCGTCAGATTGACGGGAATGATCAGGTTCGTTATATTCCTGGGCGCTCTGCGCGACGTCTGGATTGGCCTAAACTGGACGCCGCACTGGATAAGGCCCTGCCCAAGGATTTTACCGCTTCGGAGGAGCCGATACGAGTGGAATTACCGTTCCTTCAGCTGGAGCCGAAAATTTCGGTGGACAGCCTGCGTAATGAAGGGATTGAGCGCAAAATCGTCCAGTTCTCCACCAGTCTCGGCAGCAGCTCGGAAGGACGCGTGTATAACGTCAATTCAGCGGCAAGCACCGTTGATGGTTTAATTCTCAAGCCAGGTGACATATTCGACTACGGTCAATTGATTGCCAAGGCTGAGCGCACTCATGGCTTTCGTGAAGCTCCAGTGATCGTGAACGGTCAGTTGGAGTCCGGCATAGGTGGCGGGATTTGTCAGGTATCCAGCACGGTGTATAATGCAGCACTGCGAGTCGGTTTGGACATTGTTGAGCGCCGCAACCATTCCTTGCCGGTCAGCTACCTGCCCAAAGGTCAGGATGCGACTTTTGCTACAGGGTCCATTAATTTTCGTTTTAGAAACAATACAGGCAAGCATTTAATACTTCGTGCGGCTGTCCAAAACCGAACGCTTACTGTTAAATTTTTTGGTACATTTCCGTCCAATGTTTCGTATGAACTGGAATCCCATACGGTTCGCATACTTCCCATACCGGAGAAGAGACTCCGTAATGACTCCCTTTCCCCCGGCTTCTATCAAGTACTTCGGCAGGGCAAAGAAGGGTATGTGGTAGAAACATTCCGGGTAAAAAAGGTGGACGGAAAAACCGTAGATCGCACCCGAATCAGCCGCGATACGTATCGAGCGCAGCAACGCATTATAGCTAGTTATGGCGGTGGCACATCGTCTGAGCCACAAACACGTGAACCCGAGAAGTCTATTGTCGAGGACGGTATAAGCGAATAAACGAAAAATCCCCCTTCCACTGTCGACTGGACTTGTTCCAGACAGAGTGAAAGGGGGATTTTAGCTATAAATTACTCGCTGCGTTTACCCAAAACAGAAATTTCTACAGGCTCACTTTCGTTACCGTCTGCATCTTCAGCTTTGATTACCAGCCTAACCGTTGCTTTTTGAGCAAGCACACTGATACTAAATGTGCCATCATCTTTGGCTACTGCACTACCGATAGGCAGTTCATTGGAATAGGCGGTTACTGTGGAACCTGCTTTAGCTGTCCCCGTAATTGTACCTTCTCCGTCATACACATCGTTGACTTTCAGTGCTTTCGTAGTTGCAACCGCGTCAGCAGCTGTGTCTGTAGTGCTATCTGTAGTCGTATCCGTAGTTGTGTCAGTATCTGTGTTGGTATCTATGGTTGTAGAGTTGTCCGTAGTCGTGCTATCTGTGCTGGTACTTGTGCTGCTATCTTCTGTTTCACTGCCAGAAGTAGTCGACGTGTTACCATAAGTGGAATCTGTCACATTGCCGTATGTGGAATCCGTCACCGTTCCACCAGGAGTCGTCGTCAGATTATCAACAGGGCTCAGGTTGTAACCGGAAGCAGCGTCCAGAATAGCAATCGCCTCTGCACGAGTCAGCGACTTCAGTGGCTGGAATTTACCATCCGGATAACCGTTGATGATTTTTTGCTCCGCAGCTGCCGCTACACTTTTCTTCGCCCAAGCTCCAATTTTATCGGAGTCAATGAATTTAGTAACATCTGCTGCGTTACCGGCAGTGAGTCCAATAGCTTTGCCTACGATAGCCGCAGCCTCTTGACGTGTTACCTTACCATTTGGTTTGAGCTTGTTATCTGCATAGCCGCTTATGTAACCTGCATTCACGGCACTTGTAAGCTCGTTGTATGCCCAGTGAGAGGCTGGTACATCTGTGAACGTTCTGCTTCCATTACCGTTTACTTTTACACTGTCCGCATACGTTACGTCAGTCACTGCTGGAGTATCCTGCGTGAACGTACCCAAGCTGCGATTCAGAAGAACAATAAATTCTGCACGTGTGATTGCCGCATCTGGTTTCACCGCGCCGTCCAATTGTCCTGTGGCTGACCAGCGTTGCACCTGATCTCCTGCCCAATGTCCACTTGTAGTTTGAGGAGCAGCTGCCGCTGCGCTGAATGCGCTAAGAATAAGACCTGTACTCAATACACCTGTAACTGTGTTTCTTAACTTTTTTCCCATGCTATAAATTCCTCCTCTGATTGGATTCATCATTCTTTTTTAAACACTTTACCAGAAATCAAACCCAAATAACCCCCAAATTAAAAAAATCGTCCCATATAACCATACCCCCTCCTTATGTAGGATAAATAAGAAACGGGACTTAATGCCTAGTTATTCACTTGGATATGTATATTTAGACAGGCTAAGGTATACTGAATGAATATTCGGTCATATGCTGGAACACTGCAATGAGGTCACAAAACCCTAAGAAAAGAGGTCTTCTTATGGCTCTTATTCAATGTCAGTTTTATTCTGAAGTTCTTGGTCTGAGCACATCCATGAATGTTATTCTTCCTCAGGCAACCCGTTCGCAAATTGGACTGGAAGGCAAGCAAGGAACCGGGTCACATCCGACGCTGTATTTGCTGCATGGCCTATCGGACGATGATTCAACCTGGTTACGCCGAACCTCCATTGAACGCTATGTCGCCTCATTGGGCCTAGCTGTCGTCATGCCCCAGGTACATCGGAGTTTCTATACGAATATGGAGCAAGGCGCGGCTTATTGGACCTTTATCAGTGAAGAATTGCCGGCTTTGGCACGTTCATTCTTTCCTCTGTCCGACAAGCGTGAAGATAATTTTGTAGCCGGACTTTCTATGGGTGGATATGGTGCTTTCAAACTGGCACTCCAGCATCCAGAGCGTTTTGCAGCCGCTGCCAGCCTTTCGGGAGTCATGGATTTACACGCATCACGCACCGATCCTATGCAAAATGCGATGAGTCCAGCGGAATGGCTTAACATTTTTGGTCCAGATGAAATACGTGGAACGGATCACGATTTGCTGGAACTGTTACAACGTCATGCTGCTTTGGGGACCTCACTTCCCCGGCTCTACCAATGCTGCGGCACGGAGGATTTCCTATATAAGGGAAATCAGGCTTTTCGTGAAACATGTAATACTATCGGAGTTCCGCTGACCTACGAAGAAGGTCCTGGAGCTCATGAATGGGGATACTGGGACGCGAAAATTCAGGATGTACTGGCGTGGCTACCGCTCAAAGAGCACTAAACAGGTTAAAAAAATCCCCGCAGCTCCCCTCATCGCACCATGGCGAAGGGATAGGCTCGGGGATTTTTATGCACATTAGGGATTTGTTGTGGTCTCCGTCGATGGAGATCCTTTAGTTAGTGACTTGGGTAGCACCTTGTACAAGCGCCACTCACCGTTAAACTCACGTTCAAGCTGGACCCAAGGAGCGCCTTTTTCATATAAATTCGGATATACCATATTGATTTTACTCAGTGGCATGCCTGACATGATCTTAGGTACAAGGATATAATCCACATGGCTATCCTGCGGATAACTTAATGCCTTATTGAACAAATAATCACTGGTAATCAGGAAGCGTTTTGGATATTGGCTGTAGACAATCATGGTGTAGGCTGAAGCCGAATCGGTCATAATGGTAGACTTCGGCAGATGCTTATCCAACCAGACGGCAATCTTACGATCTGACTCCTGTCTCACATAGTTCACATTCCCCGTTCGTGTGAGAAAGCTGTTCTCATCCGGTGCAATATCCGGGCGAGTCAATGCATAGGAAAGTAATCCAGCGGTAAGCAGCAGACTGACGGACACCAGGCCAAAGGCTGCCCTCCGCCATCGTCCCTGAAGCTGGCTCAGCTCATAGGGCAACCAGGCTACGGTAATTGGGAACACGTACATAAAATAACGAAACCATCCGTACGAAGATTGCTTCATCATGAGTAAAAATTGCAACCCTGGCACTGACAGGAACAGCAGCAAAATAATCAATGTTCCCCATCGGAACAAGCGTCCACTCAACAGACGAATGAACAGAATAGCAAACAACGGTACCGAATACCAGAGTGTTTTGGAAGCAATAAATTTCAAGGCCACCAGCGGATTGGAGAAAATCTCTACAAACTTATCATCATTCAGCAGCTCTGCCGATTGGGCCGTGTTCGAATACTCCGAATTCAGGAAATAAAAAGCATTCCCCATAATGAGATAGTTAAAGAAAATCCACAACAGCCCGGAAAAGACCACGGGGAGCAGAAGCAGTAACCAAGTTGCCTCTACCTTGTGCAGTTTTTCTCGCAAGGCCAGTTCACGTCTGCCCATGTTTCGATGTAGAAACATGATCGCCAATACCACTCCACCCGCCATTGCCACGCCCAGAGGAACCGCTTCATAGCGAGTCCAGAACGCCATGGCAAGCGCTAATCCAGAAACAATCAGACTTGCCGTCATGCGATCCTTTAGCCACAATGCAAACTCAATCACCGTCATCATAATGAAGTATATGTATAGCGAATCGCTCAGCCCATTGGCACCAAACAGTAAAATAAACGGATTCAGTGCATACAACAGTGCCAGCATGATGCTCATCCCTGAGCTAAGCCCTGTTCTGACCCCCGCCCGATACAGCAACATAGCGGTCAAAGCGGCAAAGGTAGCACTAAGAATGACAGCAGCCAATCCATAGGTGGCTAATGCCGGAAAGATTGGATACAGCAGTAGAATCACCATTTCCAGAAGACTGGGTAGTGGATTCCAGATAAATCCGATTGCGCCCAGATGCGGGTCACGGCTGTACAGCACATAAAATGCATTAGCTACGCGACTGAGCGCGTCTGTGTGCATATATCCCAGAACATAGCTGAAATAGATGCCCGCAGACAGTTCCAATGCAAGTATAAATACAAACAGACCTATAGCCATCCATCTGCTTGCAGACCATTTGCGAAAGGACATTCCTCTCGTTCCCCCTCAAACTTCTTGCGGTGATACAGTTGTAGCCTAATCACACCCTACAGCTGTATGCTTCCCTCCGCTACGATGCACTAAAATATAATAATTATTTCGATTCTTCATGCTCTATTTTGTACAGTCGCCACTGACCGTCAAAGTCATGTACCAACGAGGCCCACGGCGCTCCCTTTTCGAACAAATCAGGATAGTTCCGGTTCACCTGATCCAGCGGTACCCCATCCACCAAGCGCGTGACCAAGACATAATCCACCTTGGAAGCAGGCAGATCCATTAAAGATTCCCCAAAGTCAAAATCACTCGTAATCATAAATTTCTTTGGAATTTTACTACTCAAAATAATCGGATAGGCCGCATAGGAATCTGTCAAAATGAGGGATGAACCATAATGCTCATCCAGCCACGGCGCTATTTTCCGCTCAATAATTTGACGTTCGTAGCTTTCATTACCACTATGCGTTAAATAGCTGTGTTCATCTGCTGCAATCGCGGGGTTCGTCAGTGCGTAGGATAACAAGCCTGCTGTTACCAACATTCCTGCTGTTACCAGTGAGATTCCGATCCCCCTCATTTTCCCCTTCAATAAACTTAGCTCATACGGCAACCAGGCAACTGTAATCGGGAATACATACATAAAATATCGGAACCATCCAAAAGAAGACTGCTTGAGCATCAGCAAAAGCTGAAGTCCTGGCACCGATAAAAAAATGGCCAGTAGCGTTAACGTGCTCCAACTCAACAGACGTTTGTCCAATAGTCGTATGAGCAAAATCGCAATCAACGGAGCAGCATACCATAAGGTTCGTTGCCCGATAAACTTTAGCATCAGCACAGGGTGGGCAAACATGGCCACAAAGCGTTGATCTTCCAACAAAACCGCTGATTGTGTGGAATTGGAATATTGCGAGCGTAAGAAGTAAAGCGGATCGCTCATGATAATCCAGTTAAAAAAGAGCCACAGCAGACCGGAAAAGACAAGTGGCAACAATAATAGAAGCCATGTCGCCTCCACCTTGTACAGGCGCTCTTTTAAAGACAATTCCGTTCTAACCCTCTCTCTGTTTGTACGCCACCGGTGCAGAAAAAAGATCGTCAGCAATACACCCAAAGCCATCGCAATACCCAGCGGAACTGCTTCATAGCGAACCCAAAATGCCAGTGCAAGCGCAAAACCGGATACGATCAAATTCGCCGCCTTGCGATCCTTCAACCACATACAAAATCGACTCACTGTCAACAGGATGAAAAAGATATATGGCGAGTCACTCAAGCCGTTGAAGCCAAACAGAAACATAAATGGATTCAGTGAAAATAATAGCGCAATCAGCAAACTGGTTGCACCGTGAAGCCCCAACTGTTTGCCCGTCGCATACAATAATGCCGCGCTCGCCCCTGCAAATAGGCTACTCACAATCACTGCCGCCAGCCCGTGGGAAGCGAGTACTGGAAATAAAGGATAAAACAACAGCACAATCAGTTCCATCAAACTGGGCAGCGGATTCCATACAAACCCGATAGCACCCAAGTGTGGGTCACGACTGTATAGCACATAAAATGCGTTAGCCACTCGACTGAGCGCATCGGTATGCATATAACCAAGATACCATGCAAAATACACACCCACGGCCAGTTCAAGAGCAGTAATACAAGCAAACAATGATAGCAATTTTCCGTGTTTTCTTAAAATCATGAAACCTCTTTCTGACGCTGTTGCGGAACGGAGAAGATCCAGTAACGGTTCCAGATATAATTATGAACAGGCACGATGATGGTAGTTAGTACTTCACCGATCAGATACGACCAACCGATCCAGTGAATGGTCACGTACATCAGAGCGGCATTTAAGAGCAAGCCACAGGTACAGACCAATAAATATTTAAGAAACTGGGTGCGGCTTCCCTCGCCGGTAGGCTCGAACGTCCAGTTTCGGTTCAGCACATACGAAACGAGCAATGTAACCACGAATCCGATTGTAGTAGCCGTTACTGCTGGTACCGTAAACAACTCCACCAGCAACACAAGCACACCAACATGGATACCTGTACCCAGCAGCCCCACAATACCGTATTTAATGATTGGATACTTTAGATATGAACGTCTGATCATGTTGATTAAACTCCCTGTCCACCCACAATCGGTCAGCATTCGCCCGTTTATCTGCTATCAGATAGCGAGGCCTAGCTTTGACTTCGTGATATATGGCGGCAATATATTCTCCTACCACACCAATTGACAGCATGAGTACACTGCCAATAATCAAGAGCAGCAAAATGACAGTGGTAAAACCGGTCACAGCATCACCCGTTAATTTGCGCATTAAGGTCTGAATCCCCAATACGACTGAAATCAGCATAAAAATGAGGCCCATCAGACTTACTACCCGCAACGGTACTGTCGAAAACGAAACGATCGCTTCTGCTGCCAGTCGAGTCAGCCCTAACGGACTCCAGCGGCTTGGCCCCTCTTCGCGTGGAGCCACCCGGAATGAAATCTGGGTTTTGCGGAAACCTAGCCAGGCCGTCATCCCACGGAAAAACGGCATCCGTTCTGGCATCGCCATCCAGGCATCCACCACTCGTCGATCCAGTAGCTTATAATCGGAGGCATCCTTGAGATTAAAGCCCGTCAAGCGGTTCAAGGTCGCGTAGAACAAAGAAGCTCCGAGCTTTTTGCCCACCGACTCTTCTCCCCGAAATTCTTTCACACATTCGACCAAATCATAACCTTCATTTTGCCATAAACGTACCATTTCACCAATCATTTCAGGAGGATGCTGCAAATCACCGTCCATGACAATGATTGCATCGCCAGAGGCATTTTCCAAACCTGCACACAACGCCAGTTCCTTACCGAAGTTCCGACTCAGTCGGAGCGCGAGCAAAGAGGGCATACGACGGGACAATTCGGACAGCTTGAGCCACGTATCGTCTTTGGAACCATCATCTACTATGATGAGCTCATAGCGTGAGGTGACAACAGACAATACCCCATCAATTACCTTAAGTGAACGCTCGAGATGCGAGCTTTCATTATACATGGGAATGACGACGGATAAAAAAGGTGTTTTTGTCTCCATTCTTGCTCCTTCTTTCTTCATATTCAGGAGGACTGTGCCGGGGTATCATCCAAGTCGTGCATATCGGTCAGACCATGTGTCGTCTTCTCCCAATAGAACGGCTTGGTAATGAGCTGCCAAGCGGCTTTCACCGCAGCTATACTCATAAGTACCCAATATAACGGCGAGAGTAGCCCATATTTGACCATCGCGTATGAAAATGTTCGTTCACCGCGCTCTTCCAGTTCCCCGATGACCCAATACATTCCGGCCACGTTACTGAATACGAACAGAAAGTTACCGATATAAAATTCCGCGCTGGCCAGGTAATACACATACCCCGGGAACAGCTTGGGAATAAAGGATAATTCCCAGCCAAACCATAAAATAAGCAAGCCCCAAAAAATCGGATTCAGCAACGGCAACATCGGAGTTGCCAAAATCATCACCTGAAAGCCGAAAAAGCCCTTCCAGCCCACTTCGCGCACCAGCTTAACCGGATTGCGCATATGAACCAGCCATGTCTGCATATACCCCTTGATCCAGCGTGACCGCTGACGAATCCAGTTGCCCACGCGGCTGTTAGCTTCCTCCCATGTGCGGGAATCGACAATAGCAGTTTTGTAGCCGCCTTTATACAGACGTATGCCCAGATCGGCATCCTCGGTTACATTGTAGGGGTCCCACGCATTAATATCTTTCAATACAGATACCCGAAAATGATTGGATGTGCCGCCTAAAGGAATTGGGGTATCTAACTGCATAATACCCGGTAGCAGTAACTCGAACCACATACTGTATTCTTGAGTGAACCAGCGGGTCAGCAAATTTTGTGTACTATTAAAGTAGTTGAGCTTCGCTTGAATACATGCATAATGCTCAGGGAGTGAATCGAACGCTGCAATGACCTTTTTAAGCTGATCAGCGTCGGGACGATCCTCAGCATCGTAAATCACGACAAACTCGCCACGTGCCCGAATAAGTCCATAATTACATGCCTTCGGCTTGGTTTTCGGCAAACCGTCTGGAACGACCAGTGTCGTGTAATAGGCCGGCAGCTTCATTTCACGAAGTAGCTCGATCGTCTCAATGTCATCCTCTTCAATCAGCAGCCGCACATCCAGCTTGGACTTTGGATAATCCAGCTGCTCCAAATTCCGCAACAACATCGGAAGCACGCCCGCCTCCTTATACATAGGTACAAGAATGGTATAGATCGGCAGTTTCTTTTCATCCATGGCGTCAACCTCTTCCTTCGTAAAACGAAGCTGCGCCCCACGCCGGGAACCGAGATAAATAATGCCAAATTTAAATAGCGTCATCGCAAAATAAAACAGCTGAATCATCATATTGATGATCAACACCGTTTTCCAACTGTTCCACAAGAGACCGAGCAGTGTAATCATACCCATAGCTGCGAACACCCAAAGTTGTCCCTTTGTAAAAGTCGTCCGCGCCGAATTGTGCGGTTCTTTTTCCAATAGCCCAGTCGTGCTCTCCTGCATCATTTCTTCACCGTAGATTTTACCCCAGAGCTGCTCCATCTCTTCCTTCGTAGCAAGCACCTGCTCTACCGGCATACCCAGGATTTCCTCCAGCTTCAAGCGTCGCTCTTCTGGCAACGGATCGCTAACCGCCACAATATATCGGTTCATATACTGATGGATGACGACCACGCCATAAGCCATTGCCACTTGCTCGGGTAGTTTGTACGCCGCATCCAGCGCCAGCTCCTCACCAATGCGCCCGATTCGGTTCTGTGTAGCAATCGCGCGGTACAAATCCGCAGGTTCCAGCATTTGCAATGACAGCAAGATGTCGCCGAGCAGCCCGCCGCTCTTCGCCTGGAACTCCAGTGCGCGCTCCAGTTGTTCCGGTAATATATAGCCGGAACGAACCAGCATATCGCCTAGACGCTCCTTGGACTCGTCGCCGTCAACCTGCTCTTGGAGCTGCTCGGCTGTAATGAAGCCCATCTCTACAAGAATATCGCCCAACCTGCCACCGTAACGCTTCTGGTTACGGATGGCATCTGTCAGCTGATCGCGGGTGATCATCCCGTTCTCCACCAGTTGATCCCCCAGACGGGCCTTGCCGTTTCGTCCGCTCTGCGTTCCTGTTGCGGCCTCTTCGCCTTCCGTACCAGGGATACTGGAAGCAGCGCCCATAGCAGCTCCTGCTGCTGTCTGTTCCTGCCCAGAGGCATATTGGACTTGAGCCTCCTGCACCTGTCCATCCTGTATCCCTTCATCCAGCAATTGTTCCACAGCTGCTGCTGTATCATTGGCGTTCTGTATCGCCTGGATACGAAGTTCTGTATCCTGAAGTCGCCGTTCCAACTCTTCAATATGAAAATCAAGCTTGTACAGCACCGGGGCCTGCTCTAACCGCTGAGCCTCTAGCTGTTGTTGCAGTTGTTCGATTCGCTGACGCTCTTCTTTTATTCTTCTCTTGGTTTGGCGAATTGAAACTCCTCCAACCTGCCACCTAAGCTTGTCACCCATGAATTCCCGCCCTTTCAATCCAGCGCCGCTCTTCCGCAAGCGCATCCGCAAGCAGCTGCTTTAACTCCGCATCCCGCTGCTTTTTCCGTTCCAGCGCCGCATGGAAAAGTTCCCGCTCCTCACGCAGTAACTCCTCCGCTTGCATCCGTTCCTCATGCAATGAAGATATCAGTTGATCGGCTTCAGAAGCGCGATAACCGAACCAAGCGCTCTTTAACTGACGCGCCGTCCTTTTAGTTCTCATAATACCTCCCTAGATCATCCCGACTCTGCCTTCAGCTACATCGCTACTTTAGAGCTTTTACTTGCCGTTCTCCCGAAACCAGGACATACCTATGTTCTCATTCAAGCCCTTCATTTACACATTTATGAAATTGGCCTAATCAAAAGTGCCTCTAGTAACTTGACATTTATTTATTGAATATAGTTCTTGTCCTATCGAATTGGTAATTCAATGAAAAACTTAGTGCTATTCTACCATAATCATCGTAGGCGTAGTATACAAAAATGTAAATTCTAGAAACTTTCACACTAGCGTATTAGTAGGTATTTAGAACTATAAATTAAATGCTATGAAAAATACCTTCCAGGAAATCTATGCATTTCATGATCATTGGGATCATGAATAAAACAAATACCTCAAAAAGCACAAAAGACACCGCGAACGGTGCCTTTGAAACCTAGATTGCTAATTCCTTAAAATCTGATTTTACACAGCATCCCGCTACTGTGCAAGACAATAATATCTTTCTTTACTGATTAATTTTTCGGCTTGTGCCCTTCAAACCATGTTGATGTATTCGCCAGGAGCTGTTCACTGCGCCCAATGGCTGCCTGTACCTGCCCAGTAGCGGTTCCGCCATATACATTCCGTGCATTAACTACCGCTTCTGGTTGAAGCACCTCATAAATACGATCGTCGAACAGATCCGAAAACTGCTGAAATTCGTCCAGTGTCAGATCAAGCAAATATTTTCCATGCTGGATGCAATACAGCACGGTTTTGCCAATGACCTCATGCGCCTGACGGAACGGAAGCCCTTTGCCGACCAAAAAGTCCGCAATATCAGTTGCATTGGAGAAATCCTGGTTGACCGCTTGACGCATGCGATCCTTGTTCACCTTCATCGTGGCGATCATCGGTGCGAACAGTTGCAAGGCTCCTTCCAGCGTGGCAACGGTATCGAACATCCCTTCCTTGTCCTCCTGCATGTCCTTGTTGTATGCCAACGGCAAGGATTTCAGTACAGTCAACAAGCCCATGAGGTTTCCATAGACACGTCCGGTTTTACCACGTACCAGCTCGGGCACGTCCGGGTTTTTTTTCTGCGGCATAATGCTGCTGCCTGTGCAAAAAGCATCATCCAGCTCGATAAAACCAAACTCCGTGCTGCTCCATAGCACCAATTCTTCGCTCAGACGAGACAAATGCGTCATAATCAGCGAGGCGCCAGCCAGGAACTCTACGATAAAATCCCGGTCGCTGACGGCATCGAGGCTATTTTCATATACGCCATCAAATCCCAGTTGCTCGGCTACAAAATGACGGTCGATCGGAAAAGTGGTCCCGGCCAAAGCGCCAGCACCGAGCGGCAACACGTTAATCCGCTTGTAGCTGTCTTTGAGTCGGTCAATATCACGCTCCAGCATAGACACATACGCCAGCAGATGATGTGCAAATAAAATAGGCTGCGCACGCTGCAAGTGTGTGTATCCAGGTACAATCGTGTCCAGATTATCCTTTGCCTGCCCGATTAATGCAGCTTGTACATCATGCAGCATACCCACCAGCGATACCACACGTCCGCGCAAATACAAGTGCATATCCGTTGCTACCTGATCGTTACGACTACGCCCAGTGTGCAGCTTACCCCCGACCGGACCAATGGCCTCGATTAGATTTTTTTCGATATTCATGTGAATATCCTCATCCGAAACAGAAAATTCAATTTCCCCACGGCGGATACGCTCTAGGACCGTGTGCAGTCCTTCCTTGATCGTGTCTGCATCCTCCTGCGGAATAATTCCACATTTCCCCAGCATGGCCACATGAGCCAAACTGCCTTGAATATCTTCTTCCGCCAACGCCTGATCAAACCCGATAGAAGCCGTATATTCCTCTACCAGCTTGTTCGTTTGCTTCGTAAACCGTCCGCCCCATAGCTTACTCATTGCATGATCCCCTCTCTGCAATACAAGCCGCCCTCGTCGTTTGGACAAGAACGGCCCGCATCCCGTACATTTTTTAGGTTACATCATTATTTATGATTTTGTGTTACGCCCGCGTTGACCTTCAAACGCAGAGCATTCAAGCGGATAAAGCCTGTTGCATCGCCTTGATCGTAGGCTTGTGTCGGATCGGCTTCCATGGTCGCAATGTCCGGGTTGTACAAGCTAACCGGACTTTTAACGCCTGCACCGATAACGTTGCCTTTGTACAGCTTCACCCGCACGGTACCACTGACATTTTTCTGACTCTCATGAACCAGAGCCTGCAAAGCGACACGTTCCGGTGCGAACCAGAAACCGTTGTAAACCAAGGTAGCATAACGGGTAATCAGACTATCACGCAGATTCATAACCTCGCGATCCATCGTGATAGATTCCATTTTACGGTGAGCTGTGAACAGGATCGTACCGCCCGGCGTCTCATAGACTCCCCGACTCTTCATACCAACAAAACGGTTCTCCACCATATCCACACGTCCGATACCATGTTTGCCGCCCAGTTCATTCAGTTTTTCCATCACTTGCAGTGGATTTAGCTGTTCTCCGTTCAAAGCGACGCAGTTACCTGCTTCAAATTCCAACTCCAAATATTCTGCTTCATCAGGAGCGTCCTCAGGCGCGTTGCTGAGCAAGAACATTTCTTTATTTTCAGGAGCACTTGGATCAAACCAAGGGTTCTCCAGCACGCCGCTTTCATAGCTGATATGCAGAAGATTACGGTCCATGGAGTATGGCTTGGCTGCAGAAGCAGTTACCGGAATGTCGTGTTTTTCCGCATAGGCAATCATTTCTGCACGGCCCGGGAACTGATTGCGGAACTCTTCCAGCCGCCAAGGTGCGATCACCTTGATATCCGGCGTCAACGCCGCCGCGTTCAGCTCGAAGCGCACCTGATCGTTACCTTTGCCTGTTGCCCCGTGAGCAATGGCTGTTGCTCCCTCGGCAATCGCAATATCGACCATCCGCTTAGCGATCAATGGACGTGCAATACTCGTTCCGAGCAAATATTGTCCTTCATATAAAGCACCCGCCTGGAACATCGGATAGATAAAATCCTTGGCGAATTCATCACGCAGATCATCAATGTATACTTTGGAAGCCCCCGTAGCGAGTGCTTTTTCCTCCAAACCGTCCAGTTCTTCCTTTTGACCGATATCTGCGGTGAATGCGATGATTTCAGCATCATAAGTTTCTTTGAGCCATTTCAGAATGACCGACGTATCCAGACCGCCGGAATATGCGAGTACGATTTTTTCTTTTGCCATTGTTGAAGTCCTCCCCGATTGCTTACCTTTATCTTCTTTACCTATCAATACCTATCAATCTTATGCCATTAAAGCAACTAACAGTGCTTTTTGCGCATGCAGACGATTCTCCGCTTCATCAAAAATGACCGAATTCGGACCATCGATTACGCCTGCGCTCACTTCTTCCCCACGATGCGCAGGGAGACAGTGCAGGAATAAATAATCCGGCTTCGCCAGCTTGACCAGCTCCTCATTCACCTGGAAGTCGGCAAAAGCAAGCTCCCGCTCCTTCTGCTCTTCCTCAAAGCCCATGCTCGCCCACACATCTGTGTAGATCGCATCCGCATTTTGTACTGCTTCCTGCGGACTTTGGGTTATAACGATCTCACTACCTGTCTGTTTGGCAATTTCACGGGAAGCTGCGACCACACTCGGGTCAGGCTCGTATCCAGCTGGACTTGCGATGGACACATGCACTCCAAGCTTCGCTCCCCCAATCAAGAGGGAATGAGCCATATTGTTACCGTCTCCGATGTAAGCCAATTTGAGCCCTTTTAGCTTACCCTTTTGCTCATACAAGGTTTGATAATCAGCTAGCACTTGGCACGGATGAGCTAAATCACTCAATCCATTGATCACAGGAACGGACGCATAACGTGCCAACTCTACAACATTATCGTGCCCAAAGGTACGAATCATAATGCCATCTAGATAACGTGACATGACTTGAGCCATGTCGCTAATCGGTTCGCCGCGTCCCAGTTGAATGTCATTTTTGCTGAGGAAAAGAGCATGCCCACCCAATTGATACATACCGACTTCGAAAGATACCCGTGTACGTGTAGAGGATTTTTCGAAAATCAGTCCGAGCGTTTTCCCTTTTAGCGGCTGATAGGTTTCTCCGTTTTTGTGCTTACGCTTAATTTCAATGGCGAGATCAATTAAATACTGGATTTCCTCTGGAGAGTAATCGTCCAGTTCCAGGAAGTCCCGCCCCTTCAAATTCATCTGCTGCAGTGCGCCGCCCTGGCTCATGCTATCGTCTCCTTTTGTACTCTAGTCTAGGATGATTTGGCCTTTACACTAAGCCACATGCTCCCGAATCAATTCAGCAATCAATGTTACAGCCTGATCTATTTCGTCTTTCGTTACATACAAGTTAGGCAACAGACGAATCACGTTCGGTCCTGCTGTAATGAACAGAATCCCCTTCTTCTGTCCTGCCAAAACAAGCTCCGCTACCGGTTCTGCACACTCAATACCGACCATCAGACCTTTTCCACGGATATCCTTTACAAAAGGACTATCTCCAAGCTGCTTTTGCAGACTATGGAAAAGGTAATCTCCCATCTCAGCTGCACGTTCTGGTAGCTTGTCATCAATAATCGTTTCAATAGTAGCTTGAACCGCTGCCATAGCAAGTGGCGTACCTCCAAAGGTAGAACCATGACTGCCAGCTGTGAACGCTTCACGCAAATATCCTTTGCCTAGCATCGCACCCACAGAGAAACCACTGCCCAGTCCTTTCGCCAATGTAAAGATATCCGGCTCTATACCATAATGCTCAAAGGAAAACAGTTTGCCCGTCCGTCCCATACCTGTTTGTACCTCGTCAATGATCAGCAGCAAACCATGCTCGCGGCACAGCTTTGTGATCACATCTACGAAAGCAGGGTCTACCGGATACATGCCACCTTCGGCCTGCACCATTTCCAGCATAATTGCCGCCGTATGCTCACTGATGGCTGCTTCAAGCGCCGTCTGATCATGAAGCGGAACACTTTTGAACCCAGCAGGAAGCGGTAAAAAACCCTCTTTAACTTTGTCCTGACCCGTAGCAGTCAAGGTTGCCAGCGTCCGTCCGTGAAAGGATTGCGTGAACGTAATGATTTCGTAGCGACCAGTCTGCTTTACCTTCTGGTGGTAACGACGCGCCAGCTTAATTGCAGCTTCGTTCGCTTCGGCCCCGCTGTTGCAGAAAAACACAGCATCCGCGCTGCTATTTGCTGTCAGCAAGGCAGCGGCTCGTTCTTGCCCCGGAATATGAAACAGATTGGATACATGCCACAGTTCATCGATCTGTTTTTTCAATCGCTCAGCTACTGCTTGAGGCGCATGGCCGAGATTGGTAACGGCAATGCCTGACATGAAATCCAGATAACGCTTGCCCTGATCATCCCACAGCCAGCTTCCTTGTCCTTTTACCAGCGTAAGCGGGTATCTTGCATAGGTTGGAAAAAGAGAGCTTTCTGTCTGCGCTTTTGCCGACACCTTTTCCGTTTGCACTCCGCTTCCATCCGTACTTGGCATTTCCTCGCTCACCAGCGTATTCGGTTCCTTACTCATTATGTTCACGCTCCTTTATCGTTTGGTTATATAGGTCGAGCTATATATTGTAATTACTGCATACGCACGATGCGTGTTCCAATCGATTCTCCGCCCAGCACACGGCTTAGTACCTGCGGTTCGCTACCGTTCACAATGACGACTTCCTTCACTTTGCCGTGGATACAGGCAATAGCCGCTCTCACTTTCGGGATCATGCCACCGTATATTTCACCTGTGCTGATCATATCCTCAATCTCCTGTACAGTGATAGAGTCCAGCACTCTCTTTTCTCCGCCATACTTCTTCAATATGCCTGGTACATCTGTAACGACGATCATCCGACTGACCCCCAGATGAGAGGCTACCGCACCCGCCGCTGTATCCGCATTAATGTTGTAACGCTGACCCGATCGATCAATCCCGATGGGTGCAATAACAGGCATATAGTCCATATCCAGTACACCTGTAATAATCGAGGCTTGAACGGATGTTACCTCTCCGACCCAACCGACCTCAGCGGCATTCGACACAGGCTTGGCTTCGATTAAATAGCCATCACTGCCTGACAACCCCAACGCTCGGCCCCCATGCATCCCTATTCTACGTACAATTTGCTTGTTAATGCTGCCTGCCAGTACCATTTCCACGACATCCAACACAGGTTCGGTCGTTTTGCGTAATCCATGAATAAACTCCGTTTCGATCCCCAGCTTCGCCAAGTTGTCGGAAATCGCAGGGCCACCGCCATGTACAATGACAGGTTGAAGACCTTCCGACTGCAAACGCGCCAAATCTTCAAAAAAGGAATCAGGTAACGCAGCCAGCGTACTTCCTCCGCATTTCATCACAAAATTACGACGTGCCACTCCCGCATGATTCGCTTGATCCGCGTGTTCCACTGCCGATTGCATATCATCTCTCCTTTTCTTCTCTGCATATCCGTGCCATTTTCAAATGATGCTGGGCTTACATCCGCTCGTTGCTTCTAACAACTACTAACCTTATTCAATCCGTATTTTATTCTGGTACCTATGTCCGATAAGCAGCGTTAATCCGCACATAATCATAGGTTAGGTCACAGCCCCACGCTGTAGCGATTCCATTCCCGTGATGCAAATCAACAATAATCTGCACCGTATCTCCCCGCAAATAGGCTAGCGCCTCTTCTTCGTCAAAAGCGACCGGACTCGATTGGCTTAGCACAACAATATCACCCAAGCGAATATCTACCGTATCTGGATTAACAGGTTCTCCGGCACGCCCTACGGCCGCAATAATCCGTCCCCAATTCGCATCTGCTCCGAAAACGGCCGACTTGACCAGACTGGACCCAACCACTGTCTTGGCTATCGCTTGGGCGGACGCATCGCTTACCGCTCCGCTTACAGACACCTCTACCAGCTTCGTAGCACCCTCTCCATCGCGAGCAATTGCCTTCGCCAGCTCTCGGCAGATATAGGTGAACGCCTCGGCAAAAGCGTCCCAATCGGGATGCCCTACGTGCAGTTCACGGTTGCCAGCCAGTCCGCTCGCCATGGCGATTAGCATATCGTTCGTGCTCGTATCCCCATCCACCGTAATCATATTAAAGCTGGTATCCGTTGCCTGCTTTAATAGTTGATGAAGCGCCGTCTGTCCAATCACTGCATCACAGGTCATAAAAGCGAGCATCGTTGCCATATTCGGATGTATCATGCCCGATCCCTTGGCCGCCCCGGCGATGTGTACGGTCACACCGTCCACCTCAACCGCCACACACGCTTCCTTTTTAACCAAATCCGTTGTCAGAATGGCTTGGGTAAATTGCTCCGCTCCATCGTTTGCCCCGTTCATACGGTCAGGTAAGGAGGATATTCCGCCAAGCACACGATCCATTTTCAAATGCTCGCCGATCACGCCCGTCGAGGCGACGGCTACATTGCTCTCAGCAACACCCAGTTCACGAGCCGCAGCCGAACGCATAGCGTAGGCATCCTGCTCCCCTTGCTGTCCCGTGCAGGCATTGGCGTTCCCGCTGTTCACCACTACTGCCTGCAATCGACCATCTGCCAAGCTCTCGCGGGTCACCTTCAGCGGTGCAGCCTGAAACACATTGGTGGTGTACACCGCAGCAGCTGTCGCCTCTACCTCGCAACGAATCGCGCCCATATCGTTGCGGTTCGTATTTTTTAGTCCGCAGTGTAATCCCCCGGCTGTAAAGCCACGCGGAGTTACGATGTTCCCCCCGTTTACTACTGTAAACTCTACTTTGCCCATAATTATGTGCCCTCGTTCGCAACATATTCGATGAATGGCAGCTGCCTGTATTCGAAATTCCGCTCGCTGACGTTTCCTGCATCTTGTTGCGGTTACTTGCTACTTACGGATATACCGGTATGAAGCCCAGCCCGAGGTTCTCCTCCCATCCCATCATCAAATTTAAATTCTGAATCGCCTGTCCAGCTGCACCCTTCACAACATTATCAATGACAGAAATAATCGTAAGACGCCCGGTTCGGGCATCTGCTGCAAAACCGATGTCGCAGTAATTCGAACCCAATACTTCCTTCGTTGCTGGCCATATACCTTCGCCACGTACACGGACAAAAGGATGCCCTTTATAATAATCCCGGTATAACCCGATAAGATCCTGATCTGTATGGTCACCCTTCAGCGTGACATAAATTGTACTCATAATTCCTCGGGTCATGGGAACAAGTTGTGTCGTAAACGTAATCGTAACGTCCTCGCCCGCAATATCACCCAGTACCTGTTCGATCTCAGGGATGTGCTGGTGCTTATTCACCTTATAAGCCTTGAAATTCTCGTTCATTTCCGCATAATGCGAAACAAGACTTGTTCCCCTACCCGAGCCGGATACACCGGATTTGGCATCCACAATCAGCGACCGATGGTCAATCCAATCCGCTTTCAGCGCAGGAATAATCCCCAGCAATGTTGCGGTCGGATAACAGCCTGGATTTGAAATAAAAGAAACGCCCGCCAGCTTTTCTGCATACACCTCACTGAGTCCGTATACCGCTTGCTTGAGATACTCGGGTGAAGCCGCAGGCTTTTTATACCATGCTTCATACGTTTCCCCGCTTCGAAGCCTGAAGTCCCCGGAAAGGTCAATGACTTTCAGTCCTGCATCAAGAAGCTGCGGCACTAACTTGGTACTAACGCCCGATGGCGTAGCAGTGAAAACCAGATCGGCCTTGGCAGCAATTTCGTGGACTTCGACTCCGTCCAAATCCTGCACCACAATGTCCGTTAGATGTGGAAACCCGTCACTGATTGGGACACCCGCGCTGGACGAAGAAATAACAGATACAATATCTACTTGCGGATGATGAACCAAAAAACGAATCAGCTCCACCCCGCCATACCCGGTGGAACCGACAATTGCCACTTTTAACTTGCTGCTCACAGACCTTCCTCCATTCCGTTCCTATGAAATATGTATTATTATACGACTCTATTCATATAAATACAACACCTCATGTCATGTTATTCCTCCAAATTTAAAATATGCGCTCTTGTCTATTCTTTTGACGGACAAGCTGTACGAGCTATAATAAAGGAAATAAAAAATAGACAGAGAGTCTCTTGAATACAGTCTGCCGTTTTGCATAAAGAAAAGGGGGGGATATTCCCTTTAAATTATCTCATATATTGGTATTCATCTCGATTGGCCGTTTGCTGCACTTTATGAACTTGTTGAACATGAAGGGAGTCACATGGGCTGCATCTAGTGAATCTGCGCAGAGGAGCCGCTGAAGCGGATAATTGGGGTCGAAAATAAACTTAAACGTTAGGGGTGCTACACATCGAAACATATACAGCGAATATCGTTATAGATGCAAAGGCAAAGTTAGGCGAGGGTCCCAGCTGGGATCAGCGGTTTCAGCGTTTATTTTGGGTCGATATTGAAGGTTTTCAATTGCATATCTATGATCCTTCTACGTGCACAGATCGTACAATAGAGGTTGGTGAACATATTGGTGCAGTTGTACCTTATCTCAAAAATAAAGTGATCGTAGCGCTGATTAGCGGTCTATATTGTTTGGATATTGAGACAGGGGCCAAAGTATTGATCCATGATCCTGAGGAAGGTAAACTAGGTAATCGTTTTAATGATGGAAAATGCGATCCTACAGGACGTTTTTTAGCAGGAACAATGAGCCTAAATGGCGAACACGCGCAAGGAGCATTGTATAGTCTGAGCACAAAAGGCAATGTCTCCTTACTGGTTGATAAAGCTTCCATATCTAATGGATTAGCCTGGAGCGCAGATCATCGTACAATGTATTACATTGATACTCCAACATTGGAGGTCGTCTCCTTCGATTACGATGTGGCACAAGGCACGATTAGGAATAAGCAACTGGTGGCTAGATTGGATGAAAGTGAAGGGTATCCAGATGGCATGACAATCGATGCTGAGGGCATGTTGTGGGTCGCGCGATGGGGTGGTAAACGTGTCTCCCGTATCCATCCTGCTCATGGAGAAGTGATTGCTGAGGCGTCACTCCCCGTCAATTGTGTGACTTCGTGTGCTTTTGGCGGTGAACATCTGGATGAGTTATATATTACGACTGCTCAAGATAATGATAGTGCCAATCAACCATTAGCAGGCGGTCTATTTATGGTTAAAACAGGGGTAAGAGGAACGCTAACCTCGTATTTCAATCAAGGACAAACGGCAAATTGGCTTGAACGATTAGTAAAAGGAATCTAGGAAAGCCATTCTGAAGAGAGAGGAGCCTAATTAGTAGGCTCTCCTGCTCTCCTACATTAATTCAGTTAAGAGCATACCTCCAGACAGGCCCCTTTGTTTTAGCTTTCCTTCTTAAACCCTTCACCCAATACCTCACGAGTATTACTAATAATCACAAAAGCTTCCGGGTCTACCAAGCGGACGAGCGTCTTGAGGCGAGTTACCTCGTTTTGTCCGACTACAACCATAAGAACAGGACGTTCTTCGTTCGTGTAACCGCCCCGCCCTGCCAGCTCTGTCAATCCTCGGTCCAAATCCTGCAAAATAGCCTGCGTGATCGTTTCTTTCTGATTGGATATGATGTAAGCTACTTTGGAGTAGCTCAGTCCCATTTCCACAGCATCAATGACCTTACCAGTTACAAACAAGCCAATCAACGCATACAGCGCACGTTCCGGCGAGAGGGCGAAACCAGCCAGTGTAATCACCGTGCCATCCATCAACATGACACAGAGAGAAAGACTAAAGCCCGTATACTTTTGAATAATCTGCGCCAAAATAGCCAGTCCACCCGTCGAGCCCCTGCCCCGAAATACAGTCCCCAAACCCAACCCTACTCCGATTCCACCATATAGCGAAGCCAGCAACGGATTTGTTGTCGGAACTGCCCAGTCCTTCGTGACATAAACGAATAGCGGCAGCATAATACTTCCCAGTAAAGAACGCAAACCGTATTTTTTCCCTAACAGCAGGACCCCTGCTATAAATAACGGAATATTCATTCCCCACTGCGTATAGGCTGGTTCCAGGCCAAACAGGTCCTCACCCAAGATAGACAAGCCCGATACACCCCCGGATGCAATCCGGTTTGGAAGCAAGAACATGTTAAAGGTCAGCGCTGTAATGAAAGAGCCGAGTATAATCAGCAAAATGTCGGTCACGTTGCGTGCGGGTCCGCTGGCGGCAATCAGAGGCTTACGGCGTCTTCGGCGGGCAGCGGGGGGATTCAATTGAGACATCATTCGTGTTCTCCTTTAGTTAAAAATACCGTTACACAAAAATTCCTACAGTCCGCAGGCACATGGTCTGCAGACTGTAGGAAAACGTACAGGCTATTATTCTGCGTCCAGCTTAATTTGGCTGCGCAGGTAACCATCGATGAACGGATCGAGATCGCCATCCATGACAGCTCCTACGTTGCCAGTTTCCACGCTAGTACGATGATCCTTAACCATGCTGTATGGATGGAACACGTAGGAGCGAATTTGACTGCCCCATGCAATATCGGACTGTTCTCCGCGGATTTCGTCCAATTGCTGACGCTGCTCTTCGATCTTACGCTCGTAGAGCTTGGAACGGAGCATCGTCATTGCCTGCTCACGGTTCTTGATCTGGGAGCGCTCATTTTGACAAGTTACCACAATGCCGGAAGGAAGATGCGTAATTCGAACGGCTGAGTCGGTCGTATTAATATGCTGACCACCTGCACCGCTGGCCCGGTACGTATCAATTTTAAGATCCTCTGTCCGGATCTCAACGTCCACATCATCCGCAATTTCCGGTACGACATCGCAGGATACGAACGACGTATGCCGACGACCCGAGGAATCAAATGGAGAAATGCGAACGAGACGATGCACGCCTTTTTCTGCTTTGAGGTAGCCATAAGCATTATAGCCCTTGATCAGCAGCGTTACACTTTTGATCCCTGCTTCATCACCCGCAAGGTAATCCAGCGTTTCTACCTTAAAACCGCGTTTTTCTGCCCAGCGTGTATACATCCGTAGCAGCATTTGACCCCAGTCCTGCGACTCGGTTCCACCCGCCCCCGGATGCAACTCCAAAATGGCATTAAGCTTGTCATATGGCTGATTCAAAAGCAATTGGAGTTCAAACTCTTGAAGCTTGCTCAGCAAAGATCTGATACTATTTTCAATTTCTCCAGCCAGTGTTTCGTCGCCTTCCTCATCAGCTAGCTCAGCCATCATCCCCGCATCCTCATATTCCTGACGGAGCTGTTCATAGCTGTCTACAGAAGACTTAACCGCGTTCATTTCCGCGATCACGGCTTGAGCTTTATCGTTATCATCCCAAAAATCAGGCGCAGCCATCTTTTCCTCAAAGTTTGAGATCATTTCCTGTTTGAGATCTAAGTCAAAGAGACCCCCTAAGGTTTGTTAGTTTCTTGCCTATTTCTCTTAAATCATGTTTTACATTTGGATCAATCATGATGACATTCTCCTTTTAATATAGGGTTAGGGGAGTAAAAGCGTTGTGAGTTACGGCTGGGTGAAGAGACGCTGCGCGAATGATTTGATCTTACGATCGCTGGCGCTTCTCCAGATTCAAATCCTCCGCTTCGCTGCCGACCGCCGTAGAGTCAAACGACTTTTAAATTATCGGCTCTGGTATGTGAGCCGAGTCAAGAACTGAATTAACTGACAAACAAGCAGAGACCAGCTTGCTTGTCATAATTGTTTAAAAAGAATTGAGATCAAGCTAGCCATTCATCAATGTTCAAACTGATCCTCCAACAGAGACCTATAAGTTGAAAACATCAGTCTCACCCCTGTATGGCACAAAATGGCCGACGGTCAGTGGTGAACTGCCGCCTGCCATTATATGCACTGCAGGGAATAGTGTATCTCAAGATCTCTCCCTTAATTTCAATCCGTTATTTTCTACGCGGACGCGAAGGAGCGGATTTCTTTTTAGGAGCTGCAGGTTCACCACTCGTCGAGATTTTGTCTTCGTCGATGACAGCCTGACGCTCTTGATTGGATTCAATTTGTGCTTTCATGATGTATGTCGCTACTTCCTCTTGGATGCTAGCAATCATAGCATGGAACATTTCGAAGCCTTCAAATTGATATTCGCGCAGCGGATCGGTACCGCCGTAAGCACGCAAGTGAATACCTTGACGCAATTGATCCATAGCATCAATATGGTCCATCCATTTGCTATCGACTGCACGCAATACGATAACCTTCTCGAACTCGCGTACCATATCTTCGCCAATCATTTCTTCACGGCTGTGGTATCTGTTGGTAACTTTCTCGAAGATCATATCCACGATCTCCTCTTTTTCCTTGCCCCACAGGTCATCACGCGTAAGTGTATTTTCCTCAAGCAGGTTGTTGTTCACATACTCTGCTACTTCTTCAAGCTCCCAGTTTTCAGGAATGTCATCGCCGCAATGAGCTTCCACTACGCGCTCAATGACAGGCTTGATCATGTCGAACACAATTTCCTTGATGTTCTCTGATTCCAGCACCTCACGGCGTTGCTTGTAAATAATAGCACGCTGCTGGTTCATTACATCATCATACTGGAGAACAACTTTACGCTGATCAAAGTTGTTGCCTTCGACACGTTTTTGAGCTGATTCGATAGCACGTGTAATCATACGGCTCTCGATAGGTTGGTCTTCCTCGAAGCCCAAACGCTCCATCATACTCAGCACGTTGTCCGCACCAAAACGCTTCATTAACTCATCGCCCAGCGATAAGTAAAACTGTGTGGAGCCCGGATCACCCTGACGTCCTGCACGTCCGCGAAGCTGATTATCAATACGACGGGATTCATGACGTTCTGTACCGATGATGTGCAAACCACCGAGTTCTGATACGCCTTCGCCCAGTACGATGTCAGTACCGCGTCCAGCCATGTTGGTAGCGATGGTAACTGCGCCAGCTTCACCTGCACGGGAAATAATCTCAGCTTCCTCAGCATGATACTTGGCGTTAAGCACTTTGTGACGAACGCCTTTGCGTTTCAGCATTTCAGAAAGAAGCTCCGAGTTTTCAATAGAAACCGTACCTACCAATATCGGTTGGTTCTTTTTGTTGCGCTCCAGGATTTCATCCACCACTGCATGGAATTTGCCTTTTACGCTCTTGTATACAACGTCAGGCATATCTACACGCTGGTTAGGCCGATTCGTTGGAATTTGGAGTACTTCCAGACCATATATTTTTTTGAATTCTTCTTCTTCTGTTTTCGCTGTACCCGTCATCCCCGCCAATTTGCGGTACATACGGAAATAGTTTTGGAATGTAATCGTCGCTAGCGTCATGCTTTCATTTTGTACAATGATGTTTTCCTTCGCTTCAATGGCTTGATGCAGACCATCACTGTAACGGCGTCCAGCCATCAGACGACCTGTAAACTCATCGACAATCAGGACCTCACCGTCAGCTACGACATAGTCCACATCCAAACGCATAATGGCATTAGCCTTCAATGCCTGTACAATGTGGTGATTGATTGTAACACTTTCCTGATCGTACAAGTTTTCAAGACCAAAGAAATTCTCGGCCTTGGATACGCCGTTTTCGGTCAAAGCAACCGACTTCACCTTAATATCCAGAGTGTAATCTTCTTCAACACTCAGGCTCTTCACAAAACGGTCAGCCGCGAAATACAGCTCTGTCGATTTCTGGGCTTGTCCTGAAATAATCAATGGCGTACGGGCTTCATCGACGAGAATAGAATCGACTTCATCAATGATACAGAAGTACAACGGACGTTGTACCATCTGCTCTTTGTAAAGCACCATATTATCACGCAGATAATCGAACCCGAACTCGTTGTTTGTACCGTACGTGATGTCACAAGCATAGGCTGCCTGCTTGGCGGCATGATCCATATTGGCCAAATTCAGCCCTACGGACATTCCCAGGAAGTTATATATCTGTCCCATTTCTCCGCTGTCACGTTGCGCCAAATAGTCATTGACCGTAACCACGTGCACGCCTTTGCCCAACAGAGCATTCAAATAAACCGGCAGTGTTCCTACCAGTGTTTTACCTTCACCGGTTTTCATCTCGGCAATTTTACCTTCATGCAGCGCAATACCACCGAGCATCTGTACGTCATAATGACGTTTACCCAGCACCCGCTTGGACGCTTCGCGAACCGTTGCAAAAGCTTCCGGCAAAATTTCTTCAGCCGTAGTCCCTTGTTCGACCCGAGCTTTAAATTCTGCCGTTTTCGCTTGCAACTCCTCATCCGAGAGCTTTTCGAAATCCGGCTCTATCTTATTGATCAGTTCAACCGTCTTCATTAAACGCTTGACGTCACGTTCATTGGTATCTCCGAAGATTTTCTTAACAATTCCTAGCATGGTTTACCCCTTTCGCGCAAAACAATTAATAGAATCAATTTCACAATAAGAAAGGGTCCATGATGAAATTGATTCCCGATATGTTTGACAGGCCCGGCTGTACCAGCCCATCGTGCGATGTTCTTTGCATAAATTGTAACAGTTTGTAGGACATGCCGCAACACAAGCAGCCTCCAGATTTGCATCCGGTTAAAGATACCAAAACAATTGACGCACGAAATACACAACTTCGTTACGCTTATCCAAGTTAAAATTTCCTTACATTTACAAAAAAAACATATAAAAGAGCCCTATCCCGCCAGGTTCGCAAGGATAAGGCTCGTGTTGTTTTCATTTTCCTAATATCCATGAAGCATGCTTCAATCGAAATCGTTCTATTCATTTTAAAATGTGAAAAGTTCCTACTTCACAGGCTATTCTCGTTCGATCAGACCGTATTTACCATCATTGCGCTTGTAAACTACGTTAACTTCTTCGTTGTCAATATTGGAAAACACAAAGAAATTATGTCCAACCATGTTCATTTGAAGAATAGCTTCTTCCACATCCATAGGTTTCAATAAGAAACGCTTGGTGCGGACGACTTCCAGCTCATCCAGTTCTACATCCTCATCTTCAGCAACAGCCACGCCACCTGCCGGATCTTCCACAAAAAGGGTTTTCAAACTGCCTTCCTGACGGAATTTACGGTTTAGCTTGGTTTTGTGCTTGCGAATTTGCCGTTCAAGCTTGTCTACCACGGCATCAATGGATGAATACATGTCATCGCTCTCGTCTTCGGCACGGAGTACAAGCCCCGGCAAAGGAATGGTTACTTCTACAGTGTGCAAATCTCTGGTTGTGCTTAACGTTACACTTCCATCAGACGTCGGGGGTGCATCGAAATACTTTTCAAGTCTGCTGAATTTCTTATCAACGTAGTCCTTCAAAGCGTCGGTAACCTCGATCTGTTGACCTCGTACTGTTAAGTTCATAGGGCACGCCTCCTTTGCTCCTTCAGTATAGCACATATGTTAACGCCAAGTAAAAAAAGAGACCAACATTTCGAAGCTATTTTACAAAATTCTTCTTTTTTCGCTAAAACGCTTCCGATAACGTCATTCTTTGAAAACAGGTATGTTTAAAATTGACTTGCATACATATGTGAATAATGAGTGCATATATAAATATTGCCCCGCTGACGTCATGACAAACAACTATTTCGGGCTTCATGCTAAGCTATTTTATCGAAAAAGGGGGTGGCCTTTTCCCGCTGGATTAGGTACATGGGCGTGTGCGATATGCAAGGCCTGGTTATAACGCAGGCAATTTATACGAAAGGATTATTACACCCAGCCTAGCTGGCTCTTCCTATACGAAAATCCTAAGATAACGGATTTGGAAGAGATGGAAAGTAGGAAGCTAATCCATGGCTTTTATTCAGCGTTACGTAACGAACCAGACGGGGGCTGTCACCTTTATAGGGAATACACTTGGGCTGGCACGCTCTAATTCGGTAGGAGTGCCGGGAACAGCGACCAGCATTGGCGCGTTCATCACAACTAATACAGCCTCTCGCTTCGGTACGTATCCATTTGGCACGACTTCTACCTTTACCAGTAACTCATCGACAGCATTCCTTGTGCTCCCTGCGGGCAGTACGGTGCTGTATGCTGAGCTTATTTGGGGAGGAAGTTATGCCAACGGCAGTACCAATGTATTGTCCAGCACCAGCAACCCTGTCACATTTCAGACACCTGCTTTATCTACTACGGTCAGTCCTGAATCTGCAACATCGGTCAACGTCACTAGTCTCAGTACCTATGTGAGAACAGCGAATGTCACAAATCTGGTCATTCAAGGTGGCGCTGGTGCTTATACGGTCGGAAATGTGACGGGCACCATCACGGTTCCCGATTCCACCAACACCAACCATGCCGGCTGGACGCTGGCTGTGGTGTACAATAACCCGTCTCTGCCCTTCCGCAACCTGTCGCTACGTGTTGGTGGTGAAGGGGTCAGTACCGCTACAGGCTCGGTCAATGTGGTGGTGAGCGGCTTTGCCACACCCGTACAGGGGACTTTGCGTGGTAGGGCGCTGATTAGCGCCCAAGAGGGTGACGTGGACATTACGGGTGACCGTGCGTTGTTTGGACCTACCACATCGAGTTTGACTGCGCTGTCTGGGCCTAATAATTTTTCGACTAATTTTTTCGCTTCCCAAATTAACGGAGACGACGGTACATTGGTCACGACGGGGACCTTCGGTACAACTAATGCCGTGAATGGAGCACCTGGAACGCAGGTCACGGGTGGACGGCAAGGTTGGGACATTACCAATGTCGATATTTCCTCCACGCTGCTCAATAGCCAAACCACAGGTGTCCTCCAGCTGACAACAAATGGTGACATTTACACTGTAAATGCCAATGCCATTCAAATTGATATCAATGCTCCACTGGTGACCCTAACCAAAACTGCCAGCTCTACAGGCTTGGTTATTGGCGATACTGTGACCTATACGGTTAACATTTCGAATACGGGGCTCGTCAGTGCTTCCAACACAGTACTTACCGATACCATACCAGCTGGGGCTACCTTCGTACCCGGCAGTGTTGTTGTCGCGGGCACAGCCCAGCCAACAGCCAATCCCGCTACAGGTATCACAGTGGGCAGTGTAGCTCCTGCTTCCACGGTGACCATTACATTCCGTGCAATCGTCACTTCATTGCCAGCAAACACCCAGCTGGGCAATCAAGCATCGGCATCCTTTTCCTTCCAAACCGTGCCTGGAGGACCTGTCATTTCTGGCAACGTTCCGTCCAACACTGCCAGTACACCAATCTACCAACCTGTTATTGGAATTGTTAAAAGTGCCAATACAACGGCTGCTACAGTTGGAGATACGATTACGTACACGTTTCAGATATCCAACACGGGCAGCATTGCTGCAAATCTCAGCTTTTCGGAGAGCATTCCCGCCGGATCATCCTTCATACCGGGCAGTGTGACCATTGGTGGTTCTTCCGTGCCTGCTGCCAATCCCGCTACTGGTTTTTCAGTAGGAACGATTAATACAGGTGCTACTGTACCCGTGACCTTCCAGGCCCTCGTCAACGCGGTTCCCGCCTCTGGTAATTTGACCGATCAGGCGGCTTACACGTATACCTTCACACCGCCTGACGGACGTATATTGAACGGAAGCGGGACGTCCAACACGCTCACCATTCCCGTATCCTCACCAAATGTGACCGTGACAAAAGCCTCTTCCCTGGCGGCAGCCGCAGTCGGAGAGACTGTTCAATTTACCATAACCGCCACAAACAACGGAATCGCCAATGTGACCAATGTAGTCGTTACCGATCCGCTGCCAAGCGGAGTTGCCTTTGTACCTGGTAGCGTCACCGTGAACGGAACTGCTTCTGCGACTGCTACACCTGTGAACGGTATTCCGATCGGCACTTTAGCTCCAGGCGCATCGGTTACGGTTGTATTTCGGGCAGCCATTAATTCTCTACCTTCTCCTGCACAAATCAACAATCGTGCAACTGTCAGCTTCACTTCCGGGGCCTTTACCGGATCATCTTTGTCCAATCTTGTAACCATACCTGTCGTTATTGCAGCGCCGACGATTACCAAAAGCGCCAGCTCCAACCGTGCCAGCGTTGGCGGGACGATTACTTATTCATTTCTCATCGCTAATACCGGAACAGCCGTATTAAACACGACCTTGACGGAAACTGTACCGACAGGCTCCACCTTTATTCCCGGAAGCGTCATTGTTGGCGGGTCCTCAGTGCCAGGCGCCAATCCTAATACGGGAATTTCAGTAGGCACCGTAAACCCTGGTGCACAAATTACAGTCTCATTCCGGACGACAGTGGATTCGCTACCACCCGGGGGTGGATTAAACGATCAGGGCCTGCTCCAATATTCATATCAGTTGCAAGACGGAAGAACCCTGTCGGGCTCGCTTCTCTCCAATATTGTTTCCGTATCGATTTCTCTTCCCAACGTAGCAGTAACCAAGTCTGCGGGATTCACATCCGTTAGTGTTGGCGAAACGCTGACCTACAGCGTGAACGCCGTTAATAACGGAATTGACCCCATCACAAACACCGTAATTACCGATCCACTCCCCGGCAGCGTGTCATTTGTACCCGGAAGCGTAACCGTCGGTGGTTCACCTGTGAGCACAGCCGACCCAAGAAGTGGCATTCCAGTCGGCACCATTGGCGCAGGCGCATCCGTGCAGGTGTCCTATGCCGTGCTAGTCAATGCCGTTCCATCCGTGCAGCCGCTGCAAAACACAGCCAGTGTCAGCTTCACCAGTGGTGCTTTTACCGGAACATCCCAGACAAATACCGTCTCTGTGCCGGTTTATCAGCCTCGTATCAGTGTGGTCAAATCTGCAAATACAACAGCAGCTACGATAGGCGACACGATTCTGTACACATTGTTAGTCACGAACAGCGGCAACTATAATGCTTCTGTAACGCTGACAGATGCTATTCCTGCCGGGTCCACATTTATGGAGAACAGCGTGGTAATCAATGGCGTTAGTCAGCCCGGAGCCAGTCCAGCAGCAGGTATTTTCATCGGAACCGTGTCGCCGCAAAGCCCTATCACACTGACATTCCAAACTGTAGTGGCTACCCTTCCAACACCATCCCAACTGACAGACCAGGCCACCGCCGCCATTTCCTTTACCTTGCCCGATGGGCGAGTGCGAACAGATAGCACATCGTCCAACGTGTTATCCATTCCCGTGTCTGCGCCGAATGTGTCCATTTTGAAGACTGCAGACCGTTTCACCGCCATTCCGGGTGATTCGGTGTTATACACCCTGACCGTACTCAACAACGGAATCCAGACCGTGGGCAATGTGGTCGTTTCCGATCCTATCCCGGCCGGCTCTCAATTCACTGCCGGTAGCGTAACGCTGAATGGCTCCACAATAGCCAGTGGAGATCCGTCTTTAGGTATCGTAATTGGGAGCATTGCCGCTGGAGGGGGAGCTACAATCACTTTCAGGGTAACGGTATCCTCTCCATTACCAAGTCCGCCGCAGCTCACCAATCAATCGCGTGCCAGCTACACCAGCGGTGCTTTTTCAGGCGTATCAGTATCTAACCCAGTGACAGTGGCTTTGAACGCTCCGGTATTAAGCGTAAGCAAAACCGCAGAACCTATATCAGCCACAGTCGGGAACATCGTAACGTACTCTGTGGCAGTAACCAACAGCGGTAATATTGCAGCTGCTGCCACATTGACAGACAATATCCCCGCAGGCTCAGCACTGGTACCGAACAGTGTGGTCGTCAACGGTGTTCCTGTTCCCGGTGCCAGTCCCGAAGCAGGTCTGTCTATTGGCTCCATTGCACCTGGAGCCGTGACTCAAACAACTTTTCAGGTGGTGATTACTTCCGTGCCTTTACCTCCCCAACTCACCGACCAGGCGAATATCAGCTTTTCCTTTCAACCGCCGGATGGCCGGATTGTTAACGGCAATGTTTCGTCCAATATTGTCACAATTCCTGTATCGTCACCCAATGTACAGGTAAGCAAAAGCGCCTCGGTAGCTGATGCCGTTCCTGGGGATACGATAACCTATACCATTACAGCTACCAATAGCGGAGTCCAAACCGTGACGGATGTTCGGGTAAACGATACGATCCCGTCGGGCTCCACTTTTATTCCTGGCTCGGTTATTGTAAATGGAACGACATTGCCGTCAGCCAGCCCCTTAACGGGGATTCCAATCGGTTCCATCGCTGCTGGTGCGTCAACAACCGTCACCTTTTCCGTATCTGTCAACAGCCTGCCTGACCCACCTCAGCTGAGTGATCAGGCTACAGTTTCTTTTACCAGCGGTACACTGAATTTCACATCACTCTCCAACACTGTTGTCATCCCTGTTTACCAGCCTATTGTCAGTCTTGTTAAAACTGCAAATACGAGTCAAGCAACGGTAGGCGACACCGTAGTCTATACACTCACTGCTCAAAATACAGGTAATCTAGCAGCGACCGCCACATTCACCGATGCTATTCCATCTGGTTCCTCCTTTATACCGAATAGCGTCACCGTGAACGGTCTGCCTGTTGCTGGAGCCAATCCCCAATCAGGGGTATTGGTCGGAAACATTGCAGCGGGGGCTTCTGTCGCCCTTACCTTTCAAGTGGTCATTAACGCTGTCCCTGCTGGCCTGGGTCTGTTAAATCAAGGTTCGGCCACATTCACCTTCCAGCCACCTGACGGTCGCACATTAAATGGAAGCGCACAATCGAATCCGGTGTTCATTCCCGTATCCAATCCGAATGTCACCGTGACCAAAACGGTCAATCAGACCTCTGTAGCCTTCGGCGATACCATTACGTATACCATTAACGCAGTAAATAGCGGTATTACACCCGTAACGGGAACTGTCTTTATCGACCCGATTGCTGATGGCACTACTTTTATACCTAACTCCGTACAAGTCAATGGTGTCACTATACCGGGAGCCAACATCGCCACAGGCGTATCCGTAGGCACTATCCCTACTGCCAGCTCAGTAACGGTCACCTTCCAGGCAACGGTAACATCCTTGCCAGCGTCAGGTTTGTCAACGGATCAGGCAACGGTCTCCTTTAATTCCGGGGCTTTCGCAGGTCAATCCGCCTCGAATCAGGTCAGCCTGCCTGTATTTCAGCCAATCTTGAATGTGACCAATACCCTCAGTGCAGATCGTGCAACCGTAGGGAATACACTTGGCTTTTTCATCACTGTAACCAATACCGGCAACGCGCCCGCAGAAACGGTCGTGCTTGATCTGTTGTCCAGCTCGCTTAGTCTGAATCAAAATAGCGTACTGGTCAACGGTTCGCCCATTCCCGGAGCAGACCCGATTACAGGCATTAATATCGGTTCGGTCGCCCCAGGTGCGACGGTAACCGTCTCGTTTAGCGCCGTGGTCATATCAGTACCACCTGGCTCCATACTAACCAACCAGGCCACTGTGAGCTACACGTTCCAATTGCCCGATGGACGAACGCTGAGCGGAAGCGGAGCGGCCCTGCCTGTATCCATTCCGATCTCGTCACCGAATGTAACAGTCACGAAGGCAGCTGATGTGGCTGTCGCTGTCGTGGGTGATTCTGTCCCCTATGTCATAACTGCGTTCAATAACGGACTCGATCCTGTTACTAGCGTAATCGTCACGGATACCATTCCTTTTGGAACCGCCTTTGTCCCGGGCAGCGTTACAATTAATGGTACGCCTGTTGTTACAGCCAACCCACAAAACGGTATTCCTGTCGGAACGCTTGGAGCTGGTGGCGGAGCTACCATTCGCTTTTTGCTTAACGTACAATCTCTGCCGTCGCCAGCGTCCATTACCAATGAGGCGACCGTAAGCTTTACTTCAGGTGCATTTAATGGATTTTCGGTATCCAATCCCGTTACCATCCCTGTGTATCAACCGATCGTCACTGTAACTAAAAGCGCGGGAACGGGAAGAGCTACGGTTGGAGATACGGTAACCTATACATTCTCCGTTACAAACTCTGGAAACATCGGTGCAGATACCGTCCTTAGTGATCCCATCCCGGCAGGGGCTGCCTTTATCCCTAATAGTGTAGTGATCAATGGCACCGCCGCACCTGGCTCAGATCCAAGTGTTGGGATTCCATTAGGTATCATAGGTGCAGCTACGACTGTCACTCTGACCTTTCAGGCAGTCATTACCTCACTGCCCGCATCAGGTACATTGGTCAATCAGGCGACCGCAGCTTACAGCTATCAACCTCCAGATGGTCGTGTCCTGACTGGAAGTGCAGTATCTCCGTCCGTGACCGTCTCGGTCTCTTCGCCAGATGTGGACGTTATCAAAACAGCATCCGCTACAGATGCCGTAGTCGGAGATACCATTACGTATACTGTGATTGCTACGAATAACGGAATCAGTCAAGTCGTCAATGCCGTTGTATCTGATCAGCTGCCGCCCGGCACCAGCTTTGTTCCGGGTAGCGTAACCGTAAATGGAACTTCTGTACCTGCTGCGTCACCAAGCTCCGGTATCCCTGTAGGCACCATTGCAGTAGGTGGTTCGGCAGCAGTTACATTCCAGGTCTCCGTCGTTAGTCTGCCGCAGCCGCCGCAAATAACCAATCAAGCGACCGTTAGCTTTACTTCAGGCGCGTTGACCACGTCTTCGCAATCCGATCCGGTTACCTTGCCTGTTTATCAGCCGATCATCGGCCTGACCAAAACCGTCAATACCGTCAACACACAGATCGGATCAACATTGGTCTATACCCTGACGCTAACTAATACCGGAAATATTGCCGTTATACCTGTGCTGTCAGATAACATCCCCGCAGGTTCTGAACTACTGCCTAACAGCGTAGTCGTTAACGGCATCCTTGTCCCGGGAGCTTCGCCAGTTACAGGCATAACGCTCGGATCACTGGCCCCTTCAGGCAGTATTACAGTGAGTTTCCAAACCATCGTCTCGTCTCTGCCAACTCCGCCTATATTGACCGACCAAGGGCAAGCGGACTTTACCTACTCACCACCTGACGGTAGAGTACTGAGCGGTTCTGTCACATCGAATACAGTCAACGTTGCTGTGTCTGCACCTAATATTCAGGTGACGAAAACATCCAGCCTGGCAGCCGCTGTAGTCGGAGATACGATCAGATATACACTGAGCATCACGAATAGTGGCGTGGATTCAGTCACAGATACTGTTGTAACCGATACAATTCCTGCAGGTACCTCCTTCGTTCCGGGCAGTGTCCTAATCGACGGAGTAGCCTTCCCTAATGCCTCTCCGGTTGCTGGAATTGCCATCGGAAACGTCGCACCTGGAAATACATTCGTTGTCAGTTTCCAGACAACTGTCCAGTCTTTGCCGCAGCCACCACTGCTCACAGATATTGCAGCCGTCACGTTTACTAGCGGAACGTTCACTGGGACTGCCTTTTCCGATCCACTCATCGTACCTGTGTTCCAACCGTTAATTGCAATTACTAAAGCATCCAGCACTCTTAACGCCTCCGTCGGCGATACACTGACCTACACGATTACAGCCGTGAATAGCGGCAATATTGCAACAGCGCTTACCATCAGCGATAACATCCCGACCGGATCGACTTTCCTTGCCAACAGTGTCAGCATAGCTGGCAGTCCGCAACCTGGATTATCCATCGAAACTGGCGTTCCAGTTGGATCCGTGTTGCCAGGCGGAACGGTATCCGTAACGTTCCAAACCATTATCAATACACTGCCTAATCCACAGGTACTGGTCGATCAGGCATCAGGCTCATTCACTTTCCAACCACCAGATGGCAGAACTGTATCCGGATCTGCGGTATCCAATTCAGTTAGTATCTCTGTATCCTCACCAGACGTTAGCATTGTCAAAGGAACGGCGGCTACCGACGCCATTATTGGCGATATCATCACCTACACACTGGCTGTCTCCAACAATGGGATCAGTACAGCCAATAATATAGTGGTTTCAGATATGATTGCGGCGGGAAGCTCCTTTGTAAATGGCAGTGTTACCATAAACGGAACTTCCTTCCCTGATGGAAATCCTGGATTTGGTATTGCCATCGGTACGCTCGCTCCAGGAGCTGTTACTACTGTTACGTTCCAGGTTCGAGTCGATTTCTTGCCCACACCGGCACAATTAAACAATCAGGCATCCGTTAGCTTTACCAGCGGGGCATTTACTGGTAGCTCAACATCTAATGTAATAACCATTCCGGTCTTCCAGCCGATCCTGACAGCAGTCAAAACAAGCAATACCAATAATGCCACAGTCGGAGACATCATCACTTACACGATTGTCGTATCCAACACGGGTAACATTGCAGCCTCAACTACTGTAAGTGACAATATTCCGGACGGCTCTGTATTCCTTCCGAACACAGTCTCGATTAACGGCATTGCAGCTCCCGGTGCAAGTCCGGTTTCCGGCATCCCGACTCCAGCCATACCACCAGGACAATCGGCAACCGTCACTTTCCAAGTGCTGGTATCTTCCATCCCTGCAACCGTATTACTGGTCGATCAGGCTGAGGTAGACTATCGCTTTAATGCACCAGATGGGCGAGAGGCAGGCGGTTTCCATTTATCCAACATTGTTGAGGTTGCCGTGTCACCGCTAGACATCACATTAAGTAAAAGCGTAAGCTCACCTTTCGCCACTACTGGCGATACCTTGACGTATGAACTCGTGATCCTCAACGAGGATACGAATACCGTGCAAGATGCCCGTTTGCTGGATACTTTGCCAGAGGACATCGAGTTTATTACAGGTTCAGTTCAGATTAATGGATCTACGGTGGCAGAAAGCGATCCCGGCACCGGCATACCTTTGCCACCGTTAGAAGCGAATACCAAGACTGTCATATCCTTTGATGTCCGTATCACAGCAACAGAACAGCCAGGACCGCGTACGAATCAGGCGCGCTTGTTACTCACGAATAGTGAAGAAGCGAGTGCCGTTTTGTCCAATGCTGTCACCATTGCCGTACTCCATCCTGTGGTGAAGCTGACGAAAATAGCCAGCACGGAGAGCGTGCAGCCAGGCCAAAGCATCACCTATTCCATCATTGCAGAAAATACTGGAAATATCGGTGCCTTTGGCTTGTTAACGGACTCATTGCCATCGGAGCTTTCTTTTGTTCCCGGCTCTGTTTCGGTTAATGGAATCCCTCAATATGGGGTCAGTCCAGGGCAAGGCATTGCCCTAGGTACCATCGCACCAGGAGAAAAAACGACTTCCGTCTTCTCCGCGCTTGTCGTTCGTGCCTCCGAGTCTGGCACACTGGTGAATCAAGCTTCACTGGCTTACTCCTACCAGCTGCCGGACGGACGAAGCACGAATCTGGTAACTGCTTCACCTTCTATCTCGGTTAAAGTAGCCCCTACTGCTAAAGGAGCCTTGTCAGCTGTGCTACGCACAACAGTATCTACTGTCGCATTAGGCGATGCTGTGCCTTATCAGCTGACTCTTGTTAATGATGCAGGCTCAGTCATTACCGATGTAGTGTTAGCCGATTACGTACCGAATGGAACCATCATAAACCCGGACAGCTTGAAAATTAACGGTTCTCCACCTGCTTCTAGCAAGCCAGGTGAACCATTATTTATCGGCAGCTTACAGGCGGGACAGACAATGGATGTATCCTACAGCGTGAACGTTCAGTCTCCGCCTCTCGGAGGACGTCTAAACAATAGCGTACGGCTCCATTATGCTGGCAATGAGGGTGCGAGCGAGGTTACCAGCAACACCGTGACTATAACTGTTTTTGATCCACAGCTTGCCGCAAGTATCTCTACGGAAAATACGGAGGCCATCGCAGGAGAAAGCCTTACTTATACGGTACTGCTCAACAACTTTGGCAACGTAACATCCGAAGTTACACTGCAAAATTTCATTCCTGCCGGGACTCTATTGATTCCTGACAGCATACAGTTGAACGGTCAATCACTGTTGGGAACCGATCCTGCTGTCGGTGTTAGTCTGGGGTCTGTGGAACCTGGACAGTCATTGACACTGACTTATCAAGTGACCGTATCGGAGACGCCTCCATCTGGCTACATCGTAAATCAAGCTGCCTTTGCCTACTCGTTTACGTTACCTGGAGGAAGAGTCGTATCAGGGACATTGACTACGAATACCGTTACCATCCCAGTTGTATTCCCACTGCTCGAATTAGTTAAAAAAGTGAATACCACGGATGCCTCTGTAGGAGACATACTCACCTTCACCATTCAGATTACAAACAAAGGAGGAATTCCAGCACAGTATCCGCTGTTCACAGACCCGTTGCCGCATGGACTCATTTATGTACCCAACAGCCTAACTATCCAAGAAAAAGCACAGCCAGGGGCTAATCCCGCTGCAGGTATCACGCTCCCGGATATTGCACCAGGGGAGACGCTCACCCTTACGCTCCAGGCACAAATCCGTGAAGCACCAACAGAGGGAACATTCAGCAACCAAGCCACCATCGAATATACCTCACGTCGTAGTGGAGGAGAGACCATCCAGGAAACAACCCAAACCAACACCGTCGGCGTGACCGTTATTGCAGCCATTCCTAAACTTACACTTAGCTCCAGCGCTTTGCGTGTCGGGCAAGAAGATACCCTGTCCTTCACCGTCCATGTGGAAAACATCGGCAATACTCCGCTGGAAGAGCTCTTGCTCACTGCACCATTCGCAGCCGAAGATTTCATTTTGCTACGAACTGTTACCGTGAATTCTGTGCCGCTTCCGCATCCTAATCTGCTCCAAGGTATTCCGTTAGGTCGGCTTGACCCAGACCACAAAGCCGTCATCGTCTTTTCTTTCGACATCGAATCTGCGCTCCGCGCGTATCTGATCGCACAGGTCATCCTGCGCTATCAATTCCGCTATCCAAACGGAAGCATAGAGAATCAATCTGCCTCCTCCAATACCATTTTTGTGGAGATGGCTGACTTTGATGGTTCTCTAGAGTAAATGTTCTATTGTGTCGAGCTCCTTACCACTGGGTAAGGGGCTTTTTTATGTAATTAGAAAACATAAAAAAGCCCTGGAATATTTTCCAGGGCAGTTGCTAGCGCGTTATCCATTGCTAACCATCTTACCAATTATGTAGGTCGGCTATGCCGGGGATGATTATAATTTGGTTACGTTAGCGGCTTGTGGTCCACGTGCGCCTTCGACAATGTCGAACTCCACGTCTTGTCCTTCTTCAAGTGTTTTGAAGCCTTCTGTTTGAATTGCGGAAAAATGTACAAATACGTCGCCGCCGTCAGACGTTTCAATGAAACCATAACCTTTTTCTGCGTTAAACCATTTTACTTTACCTTGCATGCACTAACATTCCCTTCGTCATCAAATGAAGTGAAGCTCTCGCCCACATTTCCGACTATACCACCCAAAGTTATCCATTGTCAATT
The DNA here is from genome assembly GCF_037975315.1 of Paenibacillus sp. FSL P2-0322. NCBI lineage: Bacteria > Bacillati > Bacillota > Bacilli > Caryophanales > Paenibacillaceae > Paenibacillus > Paenibacillus sp. FSL P2-0322. The sequence goes on from NZ_CP150243.1 coordinate 5,488,522, forward strand.
GGAATTGATAATGTTTTCATTCATAGTTATTCCAATTTTACAAAGCAATCTATTTCTATAGATTGAAATGGTATATTAAGCAAAGAGTTTACTATACAAGTATAGTAAACTCTTTGTGAATGTTTGAAACTCCTAGGGAAAAAACATTGAAAATTTTTGTTATTTCTTTTTTACTTAATTATAGTAAACTACCGTTGGCTGGGGCTCAATTCCTTTTGCATAGTAGTAATTCAAGTTACTTACAAAATCAATTACTTTCTTTGTATCCAGATCATACACAAGAATGTCTGGATCTCCAGCCATATCAATAAAATCCAGGCGTCTCGGCGTAGTTCTGCCACTGGTGTCAACAAAAGAGGAACTGTGATACAGTGGATTGCCAGAACTATATGCAGATTCAAAATAGGTAAAAAGCGTATCTGCATTTAGAACAATCAAAACAGCATTATCAGAGCTTGCATAATTTGAGGTATACTTCATAGGCGTAGTGATACTTTTAACCCGAACATCTGATACATTATGACTCCTTGAAGAATAACTGCCACCACTGGAAAAGTTGAATTCTCTTGACCATTCCAAATTCGGGTTTGTCACCGTTGTATTGGCAATTTGGGTCCCATTCACCTTAATATCTCCGTTTGGATACTCAATGACCGTATATAACAAATTGTTAGAGTAGGATGTTAGCTTGGCCGCCTTACCATTAATCGGTGTATCCGCTGGCGAGGCCGCATTCATGTGGATACTATAGCTTTCACCTACCGTTCCTGTGGAGGTAACACGAAGTCCCCAGTCCCCTGCTTTTAAGTCTGTAGCAAACTTCAATTCAGAGGCCTTTCCTCCAAAACCCGTCAAACTTGCTGTCCCCGTGCTCCAATCAATCGAGTACAAGTCAAATCTATAATTGGGATTACTGGATTTGATCTGAGCCAGAATGCTTCTATCCGTAGGTACGTTAAAGAACCAAAAATCTGTTGGATCAGCTGTCGTTAAAGAATCAGTGAAACTCATGAGGTCACCGTTCACATTGAAATTAGACATTAATGTAACCCGATGATTGTTCACTTTAAGAGTCTCGCCATATACAGCCTCAGTCGTGCTAGTAGGTTCCAGCGCTTGAGTCGTATTAAGCGAAAGTGACGTATCAGTATCCTTCGCCGTTGAACTTGATGAGCTGGCCTCAACTGAGGCTGGAGCTATTGACATACTGCTTAAAACTAAAATGGCTAATAAAATTCCAGAAAGGTATTTTCCCCACTTCATAAACATCATCCCTTCTCAGAATATTTAAAATTATTAATAGATTGAAAATAATTCCTATGGATGATGTACTAATTCTATAACATACTTAATTATCCTTTAAACAAACAAAAAATAGACGCACCAAAAAAACATATAGAAAAATATATTTAAACCGTTTGTAAAGACTCTCTGCGAACCAAATTACTAACAGAAAAGACGACCCCTTATTCTATTTAGGGGTCGTCTTTTTATACTTATTTTTACTTTCTCTCACAAAAGTTAATTTCAAGGAGATTCTTTAGTAAGTCGATGCCTAGACGAGCTGAAAGTAGATAAGATTTAATCTTCTTTCATAGCAACGATCTGCATTTGACCTAAATATTCCGATCCTCCAGAAATTTTTAGAATTTTAAATTTATGCATTCTCATAAGTATTCTTAAGGAGATATGATCATATAAAATAACATGTAATGGCGGATCCAGATGTCGCCAGTTGCTTCCAGAATGATAGCTCGCTGTCGAACTAACATTAGGTGTATTGGCAATAAATAGTCCTCCCGTTTTTAGTATACGATTTATATTCTCCATAAAATGATGCGGATTAGGGATATGTTCCAATACATCAAAAGCTGTTACAACATCGAACGACTCATTATCAAATAAATGCTCGTCCAATGAACCCGTTATAACGTTCAATCCATGCTTTTGTCTCCCTATTTGGGCTGCTTTTTCTGATATCTCCACTCCTTTTACATCCCAATAACGAAGTTGAGCCTCTAATACAAAATTACCTGTTGAACACCCCAAATCAAGTAGCTTACCTCTAGGATACTTAGTCTGATCTACATATGTCTCAACCAAATCCATTCTAGCTTCTAATACCGCTAATAGGCCTGGAGTAATTTGTTCCAAATCTGTAGACCAACCCATTTTAGTTCGATGCTCGTTAGAATAGTAGACATTGTTATAAAACCAGTCTAAATAGCCCTCTGTCGGTTGAGGATTCATAAACACTGTGCAGCATTCAGCACAGCGGTGCAGATTTGTCTCAAACCCATCATGACCTTGAATAGAATATAACTGAGAGAAATTAGATCCACTACAAACAGGACATTGTTTCATTAATTCCTTACTTTTATCTGCTTTGTAGGAATTGAGTTCTTTTTCTCTCGCATAATTTAGTTTTGAAGCAGTTACGATCTCGATTACTTCCATAGCTCTTTCCTTATAGGTATGTTTTGTAATAACATGCTCATAAAGTTCTTCCACAAGCTCTATCCTTTCCTTGGGATGGGTTAAGAAGTAATCACCTTTAATAACAAGCTCTTCAAGACTACCAAACGAGATTTCGCTCCATACATTAGGAAATATGAGTTTCATATCATCTTTATAGTCACTTAGAACAAAGGATTTAGAAGCAAAAACATCAAAAATTCTGTTATTAACTGAAGTCTCTAGCTGTATAGAAGAGATATTAAGATTTACCGCATAACTTTGATATAAGGAACTAAGCTCACTATAAGGTACTGACGGATGAAGAATAAGATGGTCACTTGCTATTTCCTTAGAACCATACACATGAATGTCAATTCCACTAATACTATTCAAAACATGCTGACGCAAAACAGCACTTCCACGGGCATGAATCGGCATATAAATATTTCTCCAAAATGCATATGGATGTTTTTCAGATAGATATCGAATCGTTTCAAATTCTTTTAATAAAAAGGCTTCCCTGCATAGATCATAAGTAGGGATATTTATATGTTTTACTTTTTCATTAATAATAAAATTAACGAATCTTTGTTCCAGATTTTCTTCTAAAATCTTATGGTCAACTTTGGCTATATTACCAACGAACGCGATTTCACCTTCTTTAGCCTTAATTTGAGGATTAGGATAAAACTTTAGCGGGTTAGTAGCAAGCATTATTGGATGTACATTCTTAATATTTCGTTCAATGAGCAACTGCAAGCAATATTTATCCCATACAAAATGGTAATAATACGAAGTATGCTCTTGAAATTCTGCTTCTAACCCTTCATCTATTGAAAAAAAAGGATTATCATAATGCAAAGAAACAAGGGGAATACCCATTTGGCGCAAAAGAAATTGTTTTCCATCTTGAAAGATCCCAACACTTCCATATGCAACAGCTATATCAGGCTTAAAATCCTTTATATTTTGAATTTCTGAAAGCCCGAATCCCTCTTCTAATCTAACATACAGTATTTCATGCCCCAATTGTTCAAATGCAACAGCATAATCGTCGGTGACATGAGGAGCAATAACACCGTTTCTCCTGAAAAGTACAATTTTCATGCCTTCTATCTCCCATCTGTATCAACTGGATAATATTATCCAATAAGTATCTTTAAGCTCTGCTACTGATTATTTTTAGTATCTGTTCAATGACAAACTTTTGATCTTCGACAGTCATATTCGTATCCGACGGTAAACAAATTCCATTCAAAAACAATTCTTTACTCACGTCTTTTTCTACATGATGTTTAAAGTAATTTGCCTCTGTAAACAAAGGCTGTATATGCAGTGGTTTCCAAACCGGACGCGATTCAATGTTGAACTTTTCCAGTTCATCAATAATCTCAGTAATGGTTGTCTTAATTTTTTTTGAATCGATCAACATTGTAGTTAACCATCGAGTTGATTCTCCAAATGTTGCTTCTGGCATAAACTCTATACCATCCACAACAGATAAAGCATCATAGTAGTTTTTAAATATTTCTCTCTTTTGAGAAATCCTTTTATCCAAAACCTGTAGTTGCCCACGCCCAATTCCTGCTAAGACGTTACTCAAACGATAGTTATATCCGATCTGACTATGCTGATAATGCTTGGCACGGTCTCTGGCTTGTGTGGCATAAAACCTTGCTTTCTCTAACAGAATTAAATCATCTGAAACCAGCATACCTCCGCCAGAAGTAGTAATAATTTTATTTCCGTTAAATGAAAGAATGCCGAATTTCCCAAGCGTTCCACTCATTTGCTTGCCGTAAGTTGCTCCGAGTGATTCCGCAGCATCTTCTACAATTGGCACCTCGTAATAATCACATATTTTTTTCAACCGATCGTAGTCTGCACTCTGCCCATACAAATTGACTATAACTACAGCTTTAGGTTTCTTTCCCTTATCTGCATAAGTCTTGAATGCTCGCTCTAGTGCCTCAGGGGACATATTCCAGCTGTCTGGTTCCGAATCGATAAAGACAGGAATTGCACCTTGATATAAGATCGGATTAGCACTGGCAACAAAGGTAAGAGAAGAACAAAAAACAATATCATCCTTCTCCACACCAAGCAATATCAAAGACAAGTGAATTGCTGCTGTTCCAGAACTTAGGGCAACTGCGCCTCCACATCCTAAGTAATTTGCCACCTCTGATTCAAAAGCGTCTACATTTTTACCTAGTGGAGCAATCCAATTCGTTTCAAAGGCCTCTGCGATATATTGCTGTTCAAGCCCGCCCATATGCGGTGAAGATAAATAAATTCTATCTCGATTGGACATTTTGTTTCATCCCTTATCCTTATAGGTTTTTTATTACTTTGGCCGGACAACCCACAGCTATAACGTTTTCTGGCAAATCGCGGATGACACAAGAAGCAGCACCAACGATGGTATCGCACCCTACACGAACACCAGGTATAAGACTTGCACCTATTCCGATATGAGCACAGTATCCGATCTGAACTCCACCTGCCATATGTACACCTGGGGAAATATGCACGAAGTCTTCTATTCGGCAATCATGATCTATAGTAGCCGCCGTATTAACAATGACATGCTCTCCAACATACGCATCAGCGTTAATTACAGCATTAGGCATGACAACCGTCCCCTCCCCAATGAATGCGCTGGGTGCGACTACAGCGCTTGGATGAACAGCAGTACCAAATTGGACTGAAGCAACTTTTAATTGACTTACAATCTTCCTTCTGGTTGTATTATCTCCGATTGCCACAACGAACAGCGCCTCTGGATACAGAGATAATAGTTGAGCAATCTGATTACGGCCCCCCAAGATCGGCAATCCGTTCCATGCTTCTTCTTTACAATGGTCATCCAGAATTCCTATGACTTCTTCACCACAGGACCGTAAAATATCCACGATAACCTTGGCATGCCCTCCTGCTCCAAAAACAATATAGCTCAAGGCCGATCCTCCTTAATAGGTAATTGTCTTTTGAATAAGCTGCTCTGACTTGGATGTTCGGTTCAATATATCTACGATGCGAGAGCTGGTGTTATCTCTACTGTAAATATTGTCGGCTGCTTTAACAATTTGTTGGAAAGGCTCAGACATTGCGTACTCTATTGCAGAAGTCAATTCGAGCTCGTCAGCTGAAATATCTATTGTGTTCACAGAACGCTCTCTGCCTGTCTGGCGAGTTCCGATATTAATGACTGGAACATGAAAGGAGGCAGCCTCAATAATCCCCGATGAAGAATTTCCAATTAATATTTTTGCATTTTTCAACATCGTCAGATAATCAAGTTGCTCAAAACTGGTTACAAGGTGCATCCCTTTTCTTGCAGCAAAACGATTATATACATCAACAATCGCATCAGCTCCAGCATCCGAATTAGGCATCACACAAATTACCTCATTCTCCCCAGCCAAGAGAACTTCCATCATCTTACCAAGGATGTGCATATCCGCTTCTTCCGTGGTGACAGGATGATAAGCAAACAGCACATAATCGTTATCTATATTCAGATCGTATTTACGTTTCGTCATCTCTAGCTCAGGCAGGGAAGTGTTCATCATCGTTTCAATTCTCGGAGCTCCGACTACATGAATTCTCCAAGGTTCCTCGCCAAGCCTGATTAGGCGCTCTCTGCTTCCATTTGTAGCCACAAAGTGAATGTGGGCCAACTTGCTAATCGCATGCCGAACAGACTCATCAATCGTGCCGGATACTTCTCCACCATGCAAATGAACAAGCGGAATGTTCATGTGAGAGGATACAATCGCAGCTGCAAGCATTTCTCCCCGATCTCCTAATACAACAACGAAATCTGGTTCCAAAGCTTCTACGGCTTGTGTCATGCCCATGATTGCTATTCCAATAGAGCGAGACATATTAGCATGGGTAGATCCCTGCAGCAGACAGTCTACCTTAGCAGATACACGAAATCCGTCCTTTTGGATAGCGTCCAATGTATACCCATGCTGTGGAGACAAATGCATGCCTGTAACCAACAGGTGGAGCTCCAGAGCATGTTCTTCCTCAAGAGCCCGCAAAACCGGGTAATATATCCCATAATCAGCTCGTGTTCCGGTAATCACCAATACTTTTTTCATTGCACATCATCCCATGATAACAAATAGTCTTCATGTACATCCTTTAAAAGCTGCTTACCAACCAAGTCATCAAAATATTTAGGCTCTATTCCAGTGCCCGGACGCTTGATAACTAGATCTTTTCGAGTTAATTGCTGGCCTGTTTTTTTAGGTGTTGCCATCACAATACTTTTTCTTGCAACGGCTCTGGTGCTTTCCTCGGAAGGCATACATCTTTTAACACCATCCCCTAAAGCCTGCTCCACATTTCGAATCGCAAGAACCATCTTTGAAAAGTCAGCAGGCTCCAGTGAAGCCTTATGGTCAGGACCTGGAAGATTTCGATCCAATGTAAAATGCTTTTCAATAATTCTCGCTCCCAGTGCTGAAGCTGCTACAGCGATCTCAATTCCAGCCGTATGATCTGAGTAACCTGTGACCTTATTAAAAGCTGTAGATATTGTCTTCATGGCCAGCAGATTTACATCTTCCAAAGGTGCCGGATAGTCGGAAGTACAGTGTAGCAATAGTACTTCACTTTTTTTAAATGCTTGTAACGATTCTCCAATTTCATCTAAATTAGCCATCCCGGTCGATAGAATAATCGGACGCCCATAGCTATCAAGCTTCTGAAGAAAGGGGATATTGTTCATATCTCCTGATCCAACCTTGAATGCGTCAATATGAATTGAATTCAGAAACTCAGCACTTTCTTCATCAAAGGGCGTGGAAAGGAAATCTATCCCTTTATCTTCACAGTACCTTTTCAATAGAACAAAATCCTCAAAGCTCAATTCCAGCTGTTTTAGCATATCTAGTTGGCTTTCAGCTGAATTGGTATTTTCCGTCTGGTAATTAGCCTTCTGGGCATATTTGGTTACCAGCTTTTCGCTTTTAAAGGTTTGGAATTTCACCGCATCGGCACCGCATAAAATCGCTTGATCAATACATTCGAATGCAAGCTCCAATGATCCGTTATGGTTAACTCCTACCTCTGCGATAATATAGATAGGGTGGTTTTCATTATTTGATAAGAGGTTTTTCATGTTATATTCCTCACTCCTACTGCAAGGATTCCTTGTGATTGGATTCTCTCCAAAAAAACTCTGCCATTTTTAAATCAAGCTCGTCATCTATATCAATAGATCGTTCTTTAGGCATAATGTAGCCACAATTATTAGGACCAACCAGAGTGTCACTATTCATTAACAGATCTCTTTTTACGATATAGATGGCTCCGTTTAAAGCATGCAGTTCTTTCAGATCTTGTCTCCTCAAATGCTCCCGTTCACCTTTCAGGTAGGGCGTAAGCCGTCCGTTATCCATTTCCCTTAGTAGATAGGGTTGCACTCCAGACAAAGTGACACTTTGAAGTGAATCAGCCTGATGGTCTAAAAATATTTTATATGCTTCTTTAATGTCCATAGCATTTCGCAGTGGAGATGTGGGCTGCAGCAGCATAATAACATCAAAAAATTGATTTTGCGTCTGCTCATAAAATTCAACTGCATGCTTCAATACATCAATGCTTTTGGCCTTATCGGTAGCCAGTTCATCGGGCCTTATAAACGGAACAGCTGCTCCGGCTTGGCCTGATACACGAGCAATCTCTTTACAATCCGTTGAAACTATAACTTCGTCCACACAACCACTATTTAGTGCAGCTTCAATGCTATATTGAATGAGCGGTTTATCATGTAACAATCTTATGTTTTTACCGGGTAAACCTTTTGATCCACCCCGTGCAGGAATAATCGCCAAACATTTGTGATTGCTCATCATACAATACCTTTTGTGAAGCCCAATCCGTTCTGTTCAATAAGCTCCCGAATGGCTTTCGGGAAAATCTGTGGTGCAGTCATCGAAGAATATTCTTGACGAATAGCCTTTTTAAAACCTTCATAATCCTGCTCTGCGGTATGAAATAACGAAGGAATGATATACATCTGTCCATTCTCCAATGCTCTTTCCGATTCCTCAAGCGTCATGAGTTCCTCATATAGCTTCTCACCCGGCCGGATTCCGGTCTCAATGATTTCTCCACGATAGGGTTTACCGACTGCCTCTTCATACGAATCAACCAAGCATTGGGCCAAATCCGTAATTTTGAGAATCGGCATTTTTAGTACAAATACTTCTCCGCCTTGCGAATAGTGCGCCGCATCTATGACCAATTGAGCGGCTTGAGGAATAGACATCATAAACCGAGTCATCTCTGCATGTGTGACCGTCACCGGTACCCCTTTAGCAATCTGGTCACGGAATAAAGGAATAACAGAGCCCCTGGATCCCATAACATTTCCAAAGCGGACACAAGAAAAGATGGTACGTTTGCTCCCTTTATACAAGTTGGCGGCAGAAATTAAACGTTCTGATAGCAGCTTCGTAGCTCCCATCGTATTCGTTGGATTTACCACTTTATCTGTGCTGATGGCTACTACTTTTTCTACATTATGCTCAATAGCCGTCTCAATTAAATTCTGTACACCAATAACATTCGTTTTCACTGCTTCCATAGGGTTATACTCGCATGCAGGCACATGTTTGAGAGCAGCAGCATGAAAAATATAATCCACATCCTCCATAGCATAACTCAGTCTTTGCTTGTCCCTGATATCACCGATCAGATAACGGATATTCGTATATTCTTTTAATTCCTGCTGCAGATCAAACTGCTTGCTCTCATCCCTGCTAAAAATCCGTAAGGCTTTAGGGTTATACGATAAAATATTACGTACAATTTCGCTTCCAATCGAACCTGTGCCGCCCGTAACCAGTACAATCTTGTTGGTAAACATAATGACCTCCGGAGTGTAAAACGATTAATTTATATATCTTTATGGACCACTGCATCGCTATCTGTTTTTTTATCTAAACGGCGAATCGATTCCGAAAACATTTCTTCAAGTATTGGGATTTGTGCTGTGATATCCTGTAGCAGCTTACCCAGATGCTCATAGATTAGATCAGACTTACGAGTCAACTGATGTTCTGTAACAATCACAGGGAGCACCTGATCAAAACGCGCAATTTCGATAGGCATAATGGACTCAAATATAGGTGAGAACCAGTCCCTGTTGGCAATCACCCCCCACATCTGCTCTATGGATTCCACCATACTTTGAGCCTTTGCTGGTTTAGTGCGGCTAAATTCGCGTATTTTTTTCATCAGCTTATGAATTGCTGCAATCTCAGAACGTACATTGGAAAGATCTCCGAGTGTCGCTATCAGCTTATCTCTGACATCCAGCACCTTATTCATATCAACAGCAATATTTATTTTGTTTATCAAATCGGCAATTGCATCATGATCAACAGATTCTGGTGCTAACAATTTATACATCTCTTCCATGGGCTTGAAAGGAGCCCCCTCAATCACTGCACCATTGCGGCTTGAATTGACGAATTCGATTCTTGGAAGTGCCATAATGAGATTTTCGAGTCCATTCTTCATCAAAGAGAAACTCTCGTCTGTAGTGTTGTATGTTCCCTTTACATTCAGTACTTTCTTAGGCGCTTCTTGCACTGTCTTATCAGTAGCTTCGGCTGCAAAATGTTCAATTCCATCTGCGTAAAATTTGTTATCAGGGAACGACAAATCCTGACCTGCAAGTATGATCCGTTTAGCCCCTAAACATGCTGCTGCTTGAATAGCCGTTCCTGCAACCGTTTCTGTGGGGGATATAAATAGTTCCTCTTTACTGAGCCCAAAGAAATACTGAGATACAGCATCACTTTTCATAATACTATGAATTTTCTCTGCGCAGTTCTGATCAGAGATTTCATAATAAGATGAGGAGGTAAACAATAAAGGCTGCTCCCTTGTTACAGAAGAAGCGAAGATTTTCTTATTGACAGGATGCCCATCCATAATGACAGCAAGGTGAGGCTGTATTCCATGCTTTACTAAAGCCTGAATGCTGGAGCCTGCTGAAATAATCAGTACATGAGGACGTAATTTTTTCAGCCATTCGATATCTTCTTGTAAAGATGGACCTGATGATACAACAACTACTGTTGCACCCTCAAAAGCATAAAAAAGTCGCTCAATGGAAGGAGTGTATAACACATCAGAAAGGTGATATAGATAATTCCGAGTCCATTCTTCTCGAAAACGATTCTCTGTATGTTTATCTACCAGGAAGCTCTGACGATATTCCTGAAATTGTTCCTTTACTTCACGCAATAAATTCATATCATCTGATAGATACTTGCGCAGTGCGATAAACCCCAAATCTTCCAGCATATAACTACTTAACATGTGAAACATCATATTGAGCTGAGACTCACCAACAGATAGCCAGTACAAATTAGGATGCCCCAGTAAAAGCCTAAGGTCATAGTCCGTTACTGCCTTCCGAAAGAGCTGCTCATCCGGCTCGTATACAAACAACCAGTGATTTGGGTACAATTCGAGGAGATCAACAATGCTAAGACCTCTTTCAAAACCATATACAAAAATAACTTTCCCGTTTCCAATAGCCCCTTCAACAGCATTTAGCCAAGCGATATCCCTTTCAAAGGACTCAGTAAACAAAGGTATAGATAAGTCATCATTCGGCAAGCTATTGATTTTGGTTGCAACATGAGGAAACCTCTGCTTTAGAATTGTATGGTTTATTTGTAGTTGAGACAAGGTAATACCACCGTTTCGCATTAATATTTGTTAATTAGTATATCGGATTTACTCTTAATGGAATGAACCTTTTCACAAAAATCCCCCCATTCTAAATCGAATAGGGGGTACGCTCCATAAAGCATTTTTTATTTGCGATGATCAATAAACAAACTGTCTACAGAATAAGCTTGCTGGTATGCATGCTGCTGCATACGAATGGCTCCGCGTTTCTCCATCCAGTGACCAGCCTCATCCTTTAGTACATGCATACGCTGCAAAATTACAGAATCGTTACTTAGTATGTCACGAATTTTCTGCTTATCATGTTCCGTTAACGATAATTGATAGGACTGCATCTGTTCTACAATGCGCTGCCTTTGATCTGCAAAGTGTTCAAACTCTTCCTCACTTATATTCAGAAGGTTAGATAACACTGCTTCTGTCCTATGTTGCAGCTCTTCAAGGAGTACTTGCATATTAGGATCTTCCATCACACACTACCAACTACACCAGGCATTTTCGCGGCTTCCAACCAAGCTTCCCGTAGGTCAGTCAAATGTTCCAGCACCTCTTGTGCCGGAGCGGCTATTTTGTGAACATTCGCCTCAATCAGCTCATGCAGCATATATTCATACAATCGCAATAAATCATGGGATATTGGATACTCAAAATTCAACGCAGATATCAACTCGTGTACAATCGCTTGCGCTTTACACAAATTATTATTTGCCTTCTCATTATCCTTATTCTCTATCCCCTCAATTCCCGCACGAAGGAAACGAATAGCCCCATCGTACAACATAATTAGCAGTTTAGGCTTGGAAGCAGTTTGCGCTTGAGTCTGCCGGTATTTCTGATAGGGTGTATTGATCAATTGTAAAACCTCCTTTATGACGACATGCCTGTAAGACTCGAAGATGTACTATTATACTTGCTGATTGCCGTCTCCATCGCAGTGAATTTTTTGTAATAGTTAGTTTCAATCATCGTTAGTCGACTAGTCATGTCACTAATTCGACGGTCCAGGCTCGACAATTGCTCTCCCATTGTGCTCGTAGTAATAAATGAAGCTGTTAGATCCTTACTCACTTTTGAAGTACCAGCTGTATCGGCCATTCTTTGAAGTGAGGTATTCGAAATCTTTTTAAGTTTAGCAAGAATACCGTCTTGCTGTGTATATTTATTAGTTAGCGCCGTGCTTGGATCCTGTTTCCCAAAAAAATTCGAGATAACATCTGGATCTTTTTCTACCGCTGCGCGCAATTTGTCTGCATCTAGAATAAGCTTACCTTTCGTATCATAAGTGCCTGTAGTAATTCCAAGTTCAGACATCATTAAGGGCATATTCTTACCATTTGCATCAACTCTGCCGATGTCTACACCTTGAATCATAGCACTACGCATTTCAGATAATGTATCCTGCAGGATAGGATCGTTTCTAAGCATGCCACTCTTGGCCTTGGTTGTCCAGAGCTTGGCTTCATCATCACTCATAGCGGCTCTTTGTTCCGTCGTAAGCGGGGCGTATTTTTTATATCTCTCCTCACCAACCTTGCCATTGAGTGTAGCGAGAACATCATTATATGCATCGACAAAGCTTTGAATATTTTCGACAATCTTATCGGTATCTTTGGTAGCTTCGATTCTTGTCGCAGCACCACCGGCTGTCTTCAGTGTAATATCAATGCCATTAATGGTAAAATTATTTGATGACTTTTTGACTTCAAGTCCATTTACCTTTAGCACAGCATCCGTTCCGTTTGTTGAAGACAATTTAAATTCACTACTAATTTGAGAATCAATATTGAATGTTTGCGACCCCGTAGTCTTACTAGTTAATGACAAACCAGATTTGGGATCGTACAGGGCAGTTACTCCTGTCTTACTGTTATCATTAATTTTTTTAACAAACGATTCAATGGTTTCGTTTGCATCCACATCAATGGTGTCCCCACCAACCTGAACCGTACGAGCTGCCCCATCGGCAAAGGCAAGCTCTGTGCTTGCCTTTTCAGACCATGAGCTGTCTGAAACAGATCTTGCGGCAGTAGCGAGATTGGTTACCGAGATATCCAATACTCCACTGGCAGACGATGAAGCCGATGCAGTCAACGCGTCACTATTTCCCGATACTGTTACTTTCTGCGGATTCATTGAAGCAGTACGGCTTAATGTCGTCAGTTTATCTTGTAGAAATGAAACAATTTTAGTACTGGACTCACGATAGTTTTCTCGTTTCCATTCCATTAGCTGCTTTTGTTGAGTCAGCTTATCGAGCGGTACACGCTCAGCAGTCATCAGCTTTTTTACTACTGCATCAATATCCATGCCAGAGGCAAGACCGCTTATTCTAGTTACCATAATTGTATATCCCCCTATACTTTTTTATCGATAATGATTCCTGCAATCTCCATCATTCTAGCCGCTATATCCAAAATTTTTTCTGGAGGTACTTCACGAATCAAATCACCCGTTTCCTTGTTCATCACTTTTATCATGATTGCATGCGTCTTCTCATGCACAGATATTTCAAACGTCTTCTGTGGACCTTGTATAGCATCAATTACTTTCTGTAGCTCCAAAACTGCTTCCTCATGTGTCGGTTGCTTCTGACCGGTATCACCTCTATTGGTTGTTCGGACAGCATCTTGTGTAGCAACATAATTTGTTTCGGCATCTGAAAAGGCTTCACGTTTTATTCCTGTTGATGGCTGAACCGGCAACAGATTCCCAGTGCTAGGGGGGATCATCGAATCCATAGAATAACCTCCATTCATAGTTTTAGACACAATAAAACCGTTCTATATTTGAAAAGCTAATACATTATATATCGGTAAATGAGTGCAATTATTTACGAAAAAACTAAAATAAAACAAAAAAAGATCCTGCAAGAAGCAGGATCTTTTTTTGTAACGGCTGTCGTTTAAAATTAACGAAGCAACGACAATACGCCTTGTGGCGCAGAGTTTGCTTGTGACAGCATGGATTGGGAAGCTTGCAGCAAGATGTTGTTTTTGGACAGAGCAACCATTTCTTTTGCCATGTCAGTGTCACGAATACGGGATTCGGAAGCTGTCAGGTTTTCTACAGTTGTGCCCAAGTTGTTGGAAGTATATTCCAGACGGTTTTGCATAGCACCCAAGTTAGCACGTTGCTTAGCAACTTTTTCAATTGCATTTGTTGTTTGAGACAAACTTACACCAGAAGTAAGACCACGGAATCCAGTGGAATCGATACCTTTGATAGTAATTACGAACTTGTCGTCATCAGCTTGGATTTTAACACCTGTTCCGCCGGAAATTGCAATACCGTTGAATTTAGTGTTGGACAGGATTGCGTCAATTTGACCACCCAATTGACCAAGCTCTGCTTTGATGTTGGATTTATCGCCAGCACTGTAAGTATCATTGGATTGTTGAACGCTCAGTTCTTTCATACGAGTCAGCATGGAGGATACTTCGTTCATTGCACCTTCAGCTGTTTGTGCGAAAGAGATACCGTCTTGAACGTTACGTTGTGCTTGTTCCAGACCACGGATTTGACCGCGCATTTTTTCGGAAATAGAGAGACCAGCAGCATCGTCAGCTGCACGGTTGATACGCAGACCTGAAGACAATTTCTCCATATTTTTGCTTGCTGCCGTGTTGTTCAATTGCATGTTACGGTGTGTATTTACTGCAGGTAAGTTGTGATTGATAATCATTTTAAATTTCCTCCCTGAAATGGTTTGATTCCCACGTCCTTGTGGTATAAGCGTCTTCACAGGTCGGCCGCCCTGAAGAATTACCGCTCTAAACTATATATCGACCCTTAAGCTAGAATTGTTTATAGCATTCAAGCTTTTTTTTGAAATATTTTCTTAGAAGTTTACGACTCGGTTATTTCGATTTAAAATCACCATTTTATATAGTGATGACCTTGCCCAAATCCAACCTGTCCTACCTAACTTAAGCCATCAAACAATAACCAGATGGAGATTTTCGGTATTACCGATAAACGCGGTAATACATGATTATATCAATTACTGTTCCAGATAAATAAGCATAAAATCTAGCCAAACAAAGGCCGACACTTTACTCGTGTCGGCCTTTCTCAATGAATGTGCACTACTATCATTGGTGGATCAGGACTTTCTCTTCTCCATCTCCAACATAGCACTTTGAATGGCATTGGAATCCATAACTGCAAATTGATTATTTTGCTGAATAGCCTCAAAGACTTCCTTTCGATAGATATCAATATCCTTAGGAGCAGAAATGCCAATTTTCACAGTATCGCCATCGACGGAAAGAACCGTGACGACAATATCATTCTGAATTACAATGGATTCACCCTTTTTACGTGTTAATACCAGCATTAGGACTCACCGCCTTTGCTGAACTCTATTTCATTCCATAAGGGATGCTTGATAGTATATTTCGTATTCTGCAAAACAATTTGCTTTCCCGTCTGCTGTTCAATGTTAAAAATTAAAGGAGCAAGCAAATTAACTGTTGTTTTGGATTGATCGCTGTTCCATGTGCAGATACATCGTACTGCTATCTGTTCTTGACTGGTAATTCCAATATCCTCTAGGGCATCATCAGATAGTTCAAATTCATAATCTTTAAAGAAATCAAATGGATTTACAGTAATAAAAATGGTAGCAGGCTGCTCTACTGCACTGAAAAGACTAAATAATTCATTATGCTCCTGTAGTTGAAATTCCCGAAGTTGTTCAAATCCTGGTATTCCTTTCGGAAACACATAAAGACTAGTATTTTTATCTTGGTTCTCTTCATCTAATTTCTGTTTTGGGGTCATAAGTAACTCCTCCTATATATAGTAACAAAAAAGCTACGGACCACTCGTCCATAGCTTCAAAATTATAAATGTCAAAGATAAAAATCAGCTCATAAAGTCCATCAGGGATGGCTGCATGATTTTAGCTGATGATTTCAGGGCGGCTTCGTAAATGGTTTGGGCAGATGTAGCTTGAATCATCAGACTAGCAACATCCGCATCTTCCGTTTTAGCTTGAAGTGTCGTCAAATTCAAATTTCGCTCTTCCAAACGGGATTGTATCAGTTCAACCCGATTCGTACGTGCGCCCACTTCAGACAAACTGGTCTGCATTTTAGTAAAGCGGGATTCAATACTTGAAAGTTGGCTCGATATTGCCGTACTATTTCCGCTGCTTAGTGCAGAAGATATAGCATCCATAACCTTAAAAACATTATCAGCATCTGTCGATTTCCCAAAAAAATCGCTACCGGACGTATTTACCCGAAATGCATCTTGGTCTCCAACTGCATAGCTGACCGCGGCTTGATCCGGATTAATCTGATCATAACTTGTTACCGTAGCAGATAGCTGATACGGCATCTGATCATAATTTTGTCCATTAAAAACATACTTCCCACGAAGCTGGCTGTTACCAATATTCATCATTTGTTCTTTTAGCTGATCAACTTCCAGTTTAATCGAATCCAAGCCGGATTGAGGTAGTGTTTCACTTGAAGCCTGTACTGTCAGCTCTTTAAGACGCTTCATTACATCACTGGCTTGTTGCATGGTTGTATCAGTGAAATCTAACCAGCTAACAGCCGCATCTGAGTTTGTCTTGTATTGTTCATTAGAAGCTAACTCAGCTCTGTAACGTAGCGCATAGGTTACCCCTACTGGATCATCTGAAGGCTTATTCAACTTACGACCAGTCGAAATCTGATTCTCCATTTTACCCATATTATTATTATTTCGATTCAGGTTACTGAGCAGTTGCATACTGGTCATCCCTGAAGTCACTCGAATTGGCATGGCTTACTCCACCTTCTCATTATACTAGAGACCTACGCGGCCTGTACCATTAATCAGTTTGTCTAACAGTTGATCAAAAGTTGTCATGAACCGGGAAGCTGCACTGTAAGCATGTTGAAACTTGATCATGTTCGACATTTCTTCATCCAGTGACACCCCGCTGACGGATTGGCGGTTCAAGTCCACTTGCTCAGTCAACAGCTGTGCATTCTGCGATTGTCGCTCTGCTTCCTGAGTTTGGACGCCTAATTGCCCAACAATTGCACTGAAGAAGTCATCTACAGTGGTAGTTTGCGCTTGAGTTGTATTAAAACCAAACTTCACATTTTTTAGGCTCGCCATAGACAATGCCAAAGCATTGTTACCTACAGTTACCTTTTCATTAGCTGTTCCCGTTCCATCTACACGCAAAGAGCTGGCAATTTTATTGGGATCATCTTGAATATCCTTATTCAGCGTAATGTTACCTGCTGTAATAGCAGCTCCATCTTTGGAGGTAAAGAACGCTCCGCCCTTTTGTGGTGTCGTACCACTAAGGGTGTATCCCAACTGATGGAGTCCATTAATCCCTTGTACAGTTACTTTCAAATCCGCGGTCAAGGTTCTGTTGTTATTCGCATTCGAGTAAGTCACTGCTGCATTGTTGACACCTGAATTTAGTACCGTTCCCTCAGGCAGAACTGTACCTGCAGGTAAAGTAATTTCAATGTTACCATTCGCCAGCGTATTAGCTAGCTGATCCATCTGAGTTTTGTAATCTGCTACATATTTATCTCTGGATAAAACCATACCGTACACTTCGCCACCAGTTAACGTTCCACCTTGATATGCAGCCTCAAGGCCAGCCGCCGTAATAGCAGTTACCTCTGTACCCGCTACAGCTATCTGTCCTGCCACCGTTACCTGATAACCGTTATCCAGCTGAGTTACCTGCACATTTGCAAGCTTGGACAACTTATCAACTGCATAATCCCGCTGATCACGCAAGTCATTTGGATTATCCCCAAGTTGTTCCAACTTGTAAATATTACCATTCAGGTCCGCTATAGACTGCAATAACGAATTCATCTCAGATGTTTTTAATGTAACGTTATTAGTCAAATCAGAACTGAGTGCATCCAGTTGCTTGCTAGCCTGGTTCATCGCATCTGTCAGAGCAAGCGTAGTCTCTTTTACAATTTTACGATTCGTGACATCCTGAGGATCTTGGCTCAGATCGGACCATGCATCCCAGAAATTATCCATGACCTTACGTATACCTGTATCCGAAGGCTCATTCATAATGGTCTCAAGCTTGTTCAGTGTGTCATAGCGAATGTCCCATCCACCTTGAGAAGAACTTTCATTACGATACTGATCGTCCAAAAACGTCTGACGGACGCGCTCAATAGCAGTGAATTCAACCCCTGTACCCATTTGACCTCGTACAACGGAACGATTCAAACCGTAGGCTTCCATAGAGTCCGAGGCCTTCATACTAACCACTTGTCTGGAGTAACCCGCTGTGTTGGCATTTGAGATATTGTGTCCGGTTGTATTAAGTGCTGCCGTTTGTGTGTTTAAGCTTCTTTTCGCTGTTTCTATACCATGAAATGTTGAGACCATATTTTCCTCCTTCAATTAGGCGCGTGTATCAAATAGTCCCGCTCGTACAGTAGAGGTACTTTTGTCAGCTGGACGCTGATAAACCGCTTCAGATTCCGCATAATATGACATACTCTCAATAGAAAAATCAATATAGGAAAGCGCCTGTTGTATAAGCTGTTGATTCAACTCATTTAATTTTTTCAATTCTACAAGCGTATCCGCTAGATTTTTTTGAATGTGAAGGAGGCGCTGCTTGTCTTCTACATCAAACACAAGACGAGACAACTCCGTAATATTAAGATTCAACTTGGACTTAATACCACGTTCCTGCAAAAATTCATATGCTGCCTGCAGGCGTCGCTCATCCAGCTGTTCAATGTGTCTGGACATCTTCGATTCCTGGTTCATGACTAGAATGAGCTGATCTACCTTATTTGATATCAGTGCTTCTTTTTTTTGATTTCCTAATGCAATCAACTGCTCGTGAGCCTCTCTAAGCTGCTCCAGCACATCAATCAATCGATCTAAAGGCATATTCCTTCACCTAGCTTTCAGAAGACTGCTTGAAGTAAGGTAACAGCTTCTCTGCAATTTTATCGGCATCCACACGATAAGTACCAGAAGCTACTTGCTGCTTAAGCTCCTGAATTTTCTTAACACGGTCTGCATCACTGCTGCGGTTCAGCATTTCCATTGCTTCCGGAGAAATGGAAACCTCGTCCTTGCGGCGGGATTTCTTTTGTTCCTCTTGAC
Organism: Paenibacillus sp. FSL P2-0322; assembly: GCF_037975315.1. NCBI lineage: Bacteria > Bacillati > Bacillota > Bacilli > Caryophanales > Paenibacillaceae > Paenibacillus > Paenibacillus sp. FSL P2-0322. The sequence continues at coordinate 5,507,824 of NZ_CP150243.1, forward strand.
GTCCTGTTTCAATATTGCGCTGATATGGATTAATAGCTCCGATGCGGTTGGTCTCGTTAATTTTCATAACTTCCACCTTCCTTAGTTATTTGATATGGTCAGAATGTATCAGACGACATAGCGTCGAACATGGTTCGTATTATGCCTCACTTCTTTATTTTGTGCATGGTTGCTAAAAATAAAAAAACCGATAAGCTCTATAAAGATTATCGGCGGTATTTGAAACTTTTTGAATAGCTGAATGCGTTTTTAATTCCCCTGTACTACTTTCCACGAAGTTTATCAATCGCGCTGTAGGTACCTGAGCCCATATTATTACTTTGATCCTGATTACTACTTTCGCGTACAGCCTGATGCAGGTCTTTAGTCAGACGTGTTCGACAAGAATCGCACATATGCCCTTCACGAATCGGTATCCCGCATACCTCGCAAGGATACGTCATATTGGGCGCATTAGCAATGGAAATACGTCCCTCACGTATAAATGTCGTGATTTGTTTTACGGATACCTCAGTAGCCTCTGAAAGCTCATGCATATGAATGCCCTTATTTTCACGTATATGTTTGACACAGCGTTCGTATTCAAATTCAATTTCTTTAATACAGTTCTGACAGATTCCCCTGACGTTCTTAATAAACAGCTTTCCACAGCGAGGACAGTTATCCAAATTCATCCTCTGTAGCGCCCCTTTCCAATTTCCGATCTTTAATTACTTTTATCCTTACATTAACTTATAATGAAGAGCCTCGTCTAGCAAATATTTCAAAAAAGATTTTCAGATTTTACACAATTGCACATCTTATAAGCTATCATATAAAAAGTATAAGAGAGAATGATCCATCAGTAAAAGTTTGTCTACATCTATATGCATCAATATGCAATGACATAAAATAAAGAAAGCTCATGGAAGCTAATAGTTCAGCCTATTGCATGTGTTTATTTATCGTCAAACATTGCTCCATACTTTAGATAGAAATAAAATAAGCGCCATTCCAGTTATTTTCGGGAATAGCGCTTCATTATACAATTAAAATAGCTATATATGAATATGAGTAAATGTAGAAATTAAATATCAAGATGAGGGAAAAACCGGGCGAAACAATCCTCAGAAGAATTCATGTTCACCTGTGCCCCGAATGACATCAAGAAAGCCCTGTAAATCCGGGGGAACGGCGCCCATACGAATGCTCCGCACATGGAGTGTGGGTATTCATAAATCTCATGGACCTAACATCATCTCAACTAATAACTCATCTGAAATCAAGCTAGATGCACCAGTGGAAATTTGCAGCCCAAAAAAACAAGCTATTTCACAAATAATTATTCAAAAAAGCATTGTTTTAATAGAGGCCTTCCCGTATACTATAGTCAAACGCTTGGTTTAAAAAACACATTTTATTATACATTTATAATGATAATTATTTATTTGTGTTTGTTTGCGGTACTTGCAGTTCTTGGCCTGCTTTAACCAGGTTGTTGATTTTAACCAGTTCTTCAACGGTTACACCGTATTTTTCAGCAATAGAAGCCAATGTGTCGCCCTCTTGAACATTTACAGTGATTGTATTTACAGTTGCTGGTGTTTCAGTTGTAGTGGTCGCTGGTTTTGTGGTTGTTGCTTGATTGTTGCTCTCAGTAGCTGGTTGAGCTGGTGTTGTAGTTGCTGCATTTTCAGTAGTTTCAGTTCCAAAAAGTTTTGCTTCAAATGCTTTTTGAGCTTCTTCTTGTTGTTTGATGATCAGTTGTTCTTCAGCTTGATCCTTAATTTGGTCAGAGTTCGATTTTGCCATTACTTGACCTGTTGCAAGTGGACTCAACAAAGATACTGCACCTAAACTAACTGCCAACATGCTAGATACTGCTACTTTTTTCATTACGTTTTTCATGATTTTTTCTCTCCTCTTTTTAGCTTTAAATTTTAATTAACTGCTTTACTACTGAGCGAGACACTCCCAATGTCCGCTCTTTAGTCATTAGCTAATCACTTATTACCAATCATGTTAGCTATCAACAGATAGAAATTGTACTCCTCTTTTCCAAAAAAATCAACCTCTAAATTGAAATATTCTGTTTTCATCCCTCACTTCCTTACTTTTTGTTTGTCTCTATATTTTTATTATATACCTCTCTCTAGCTCGTTGTCAAATCCTGCTGATTGTATGGTTTAAATGGCTTCTGCTCTATCATCTAATTCTTCCATTAAGGGAATTATACCCTTTTTTCATAGTTTCAAGCAAAATAATCATGAGAAATACTGGAGATTTGGACTTATGATCTGGCTAAAGTCAGGCAAAAAATAGTCAAATGTATTCCTTGCTCTAATGCCTTTTCTCTCAATACACGTGCACACGCCTGCAATGTGCTCCCCGTTGTATAAATATCATCTACAAGCAAAACGGTAACGGAAAGCTTATCCTTCGTAACACATTGAGATTCAGCTTTTAAAATAAAAGACTTCAGCAAATTTGTCATATTGGGGTGGACAGAAAACGCATTATTCATTGTGTTCATGCGTTCCTTTTTTGATTTAAAGCTTTGTTTGCCTGTATCTTGTGGACGAGCAAGTAATGATAGGAAGGGGAGATTATTCCGCCTAGCGATCTCTTCTGCCAAGATCCGAGCCTGATTGAAGCCTCGCTCTGTCAGCCTCTTCTTACTTACCGGGACACAGGTCACTATATCCACACTCCACAAAGAACGCTTGAAACGAGAATGTTTAAGACTTGCAAACTCATACCTCATCGCCTGATAGGCTCGATTCATGATCTCACCCAGCAGGGAACCATACTTTTCATTCCCGCGATATTTGAACTGTCCAATCCATTCTCTCATCATCGGCGTATAGCTGGTTGCACTCCGATTGCATACAAAGTAACGTACTAATCGGTCAAATTTTACGCAATCCGGGCAAAACGTCGGACGTCCGCAATGAACACAACGAATGTTGTAAACCCAAGGAATTTGAAGCGAACAAGAAGTACATATCCCAGAGAATTCAGAAAAACGTCCTGTGAAAGTGCCGCAAGCGATACATGTTTGGGACTGACGTTGGAATAACCAATTCAAAAATAGACGGGTTCTTGGAATCATCCCCATACCAGAATGCACCTTTCTTGGTAGTTTACGTACTGACATTGTTTCAGGTTTCACATTTCCAAAAAAACTTTTTTTTATTTAATACATTTAGTGCTTCACCTCCTTCAGGTACCCTTTTTTCCGAGCCAGTGCATTCATTCGTTTAATTTGTCTAATCGCTCTCTTTTGGCCTCGAGTCCATTGGGGCGATGTAAAAATAACACCTCCGCATGGATCATCCTTGGACCTTCCCGCGCGACCAGCCATTTGGACAAGAGAGGCTTCATCAAAAAGACTGCTGTCTGCGTCTAACACATACACATCACTCCGTGGAACAGTCACCCCTCGCTCCAAAATAGTCGTTGTGACCAGAACTCGTATTTCAGTAGCTCGAAATAAGCGCACTTTAGCGGTTCTTTCTTCATCCTGTGAGGAGGTTCCAGCAATAGGTACATCAGGCAATTGTTTAATCAGCAGCTCCACAAGTCCCTGAATATGTGAGATTCGTGTCACAAACAGGAAAACCTGTGCTCCACGTTGTATGGATACGCGTAGGCGTTGAATAAAGGATGCGGGAAGCCGACCTTTTTGCAGCCAATGTTGCACTGAAGCAGTCCCCAGGCGAAATGGGACAGGTAGGGGATGACGATGAAAACGAACGGGAACCTTGGCGTGTGGCAGTAGACCGCGTGCAGCCTCTTTCTGCAAAGCATGCGGTGGTGTAGCAGACAAATAGATAAACTTCCCCTTCGGCTTACATACTGCTCGTGCAGCAAAGGCAAGCATAGGATCATTGTGATAAGGGAACGCGTCAATCTCGTCAATCACAACCAGATCAAAGGCTTGACGATAACGCAATAGCTGATGTGTCGTTGCCAATGTCAGCTGTCCCCTTTGCCAACGTTCTGCGCTCCCCCCATAGAGCGTCACCATGCTCACATCGGGAAAAGCAATGGCCAAACGAGGGGCTAACTCGAGTACCACATCGCGGCGTGGTGTTGCCACAAGTGCCGTTCCTCCGTGGTCCAGCACATATTGCAAGAGCGGAAACATCATTTCCGTCTTGCCTGCGCCCGTTACGGCCCAGAGCAGAAAACGTTCTACCGTGGTACTGGGCACCTGCCGATCAGCGCTATATCTTACACCTTCGCCAGTTTTTGGCGAAGAATGCCTGCTACGGGCAAGGTTGCTGCCCTGCGAAGAGGCAGCATCTGATCCCTGGCACGCAACCATGACGCGCCGGAACAACGCCCGGAGCCCACGGCCTTCCGGGTGGAAACGTCCCCGCACTTCGCCGTGCGGTGCGGCCAAAAAGCGCAGCGCCGCTTCGGCCGCGGCACGCTGTGCAGGGCTCAGCCCCCAGCGGTCGAGTTCCGTCACCGGGGCTGTGCCTGCTGTGTGCGGCAGGGCGGGTTTCGCTGCACCGCGCAGCAGCAGCGAGCATTCACGGCTGCGCCCCAGCGCGAGACATGTCTCGCAGTAAGCGCACGCCTTACGTCCGCACGACGCACAGCTCGTGCGGTGCACTAGCCCGCTGCCACAACGGTTGCAGCGGAGTTCATGCGTACGCGCGGCAGACCAGCGCGTACGTGGTGCTGGAGCGAGGCCAGCAGCAAAGCTGAGTCGGCCCTGCAGATATGCAAGCTGTGCAGCGGATCGCCAAGTACGCTCCAAACCTGGCGCTGCCTCTGCCAGTAGCGCTTCGGCTTCCAGAACGAGTAACTGGCGTCCTGACAACAAATTAACCAGCTCATTCGCTTGTCGTGTTAAACACTCCCTATCCAATCCATCAATTCCTGTGACGAGGCTCCTTTTTTGAATAGAACGTAAACCTCCGTTTGTTTCTCGTCCCTCATTCCTACTTTCTGTGCGAGAAGTCCGCCCTTGTCCACCATCCCAAATGCATATATTTTCTACTCCTCCAGATAAAATCCGTTCTCCGTCAAAAGGCTCAGGAGCCAGTTCACTTTTTAGCTGTGCGAGAATATAAGCCCACCACTGCCGTTTTCCCCATCGCTCCATATCTGCTAATTCCTTAAATGTTTCGCACAGCTTTGTCCCCCAGGACAAGGGAAGCTCATCTCCTAATAACACCCATCTTTCGACAACATTCTCTTGTCCCTCATCTTGATTCATCCACCATGTCATATCTACTCGAATATCCACAGATAATCGGAGAGTCCAATTCCCTTTATACTTCACTGCATATACTGCAATTTTCACCTTCCCCTTCTCCTCCCATTCATGATTTTTGCGGTTCTTGTCACCCCAGAGAACAGCAAAAAAGCACACTCCTATGGCTAATAGCCTGAAGTGTGCTTCACATCAAGTAGATCTCAATGAGATCCCTGTCGTCTTGCCTATGCAACTGTTTATAAACATTTATATCCGATTTTGACCACGATGTCCACAATCCCCTGTCGCTAAGGAACAAGTGGGGCGTCCGCCAACGACTTGACCGTTCTAAGATCAATAACAACCTGCTTTTCACCGCCTGACTTCGGTAAGACCGGGTTCCCCGGTGAAAAACGACTTGAAATGACTGAAACATCTATATGACTATAGCGCACTAACCGTGTCAGAATCGGTAGCGTATCGTCCATAGATTCATCATCCAGTACTGTCACATGTAGCGGCCTCCGGTGTAGCCAGGCAAGTATGTTCAGCGAACGCATCACCCATTCCACACGATCTCCGTCATTGGACGTAATCACAATATAGCGAGTCGCACGATGACCCGGAGATATTGCGCGTGAATCTTCACCATTGTGATAAGCCTGAACCGCCTGTCGTATATACATAAGATGAACGACTGCGGCTCCCACACCGTATATAAGCAATATCCAAACCAAGTGAGCCGTCACGAGGGTTCCACCTCCTCCTATAGCGACAATATATGCCGTATAACAGGAAGAGGTGTCACGGTTATGTACTGGGTTTCCGTATGAGCGGACATATCGCTCCAAAAGAAAGGCGGTACAGCATTCATATCTATTAGCAGCTACATCGTCTAATGCATGGAAAAACTACACTTTACAGCGTAACCCATCCATATTTGATTGAGTTAATAACTGCTTGTGTACGGTCATCAACCTCCATTTTTTGCAGAATGCTGCTGACATGGTTTTTGACCGTTTTCTCACTAATGAATAAATATTCACCGATCATCTTGTTGCTCTTACCTTCAGCCATCAGACGCAGCACTTCAGCTTCACGACGGGTCAATGGATTATTTTCACCTGCGACAAACTTCACGCCGGCTTCCTTGGTATGACCTTCAGCCATAGCCCCTGTTTCGTTCAAGTAGGTCATCCGGCGAAGCTGCTGAATGAGTTTACCCGTTACCTTCGGATGGATAAACGCATATCCTTCATGAACCGAACGAATTGCATTAATGAGGGACTCGGCCTCCATATCTTTTAACAAATAACCATTGGCTCCCTTGCGCAACGTCTCGAATACATAGCTTTCATCATCATGAATGGATAAAATGATAACTTTGACATCCGGGAACATCTCACGCAGTTTTTCGGTTGCCTCTACACCATTTTCAATTGGCATATTAATGTCCATAAGAACAATATCCGGTTTCTCTACGTTACAGAATTCCAACACTTGAATACCGTCGCCACATTCTCCGATGACCTCAATGTCGTCCTCCATATTCAAAATACGTTTAAGTCCTTCACGGAACAACTGATGATCGTCCGCTAAGAGAACTTTAATGGGTGCATTGCTAATTTCCTGATTTTCCATGTTGTTACTCCTTTCCCTTTTCCACGTTGGTTGGGATATGAATCACTATCTTGGTGCCTTGATTCTCAGCTGATTCGATCTCCATTCTCCCCTCGAGCAGTTCAACCCTTTCCCGCATACCAATCAGACCAAAATGCCCATGATCTTTGCTTTTTTGCTGAAAAAGCTCTGGCTTGAAGCCCAAACCATTATCCTGCACCACGATTTTTACAAGCTGCGCCTGATAGGTAATCTCAACAAGCACATAGGTAGGATAAGCATGCTTGGCAGCGTTGGTCAAAGCTTCCTGGATCAGACGGTAAATGGCTGCTTCCATCGCGGAAGAGAGACGGTGTTCCTTGCCCCTTGTTTCAAAAAGCGATCTAATCTTCGTTTTTTCTTCAAAATCCTGCACATATTTCCGGAGCGTCGGAATAAGTCCCAGGTCATCCAGGGCCATAGGACGCAAATTGAAAATGACCTTTCGCATTTCCTCAAGACTGGAGCGAACCTGTTTCTTCAAGTCTACTATTTCGTCCTGAACCATCTTAAATTCCTGCTTGGCGATCATTCTTTCCACAATTTCCGTCCTAAGCACTAGATGCGCAAGGAGCTGCGCAGGTCCATCGTGAATTTCACGGGATATGCGTTTGCGCTCCTCTTCCTGAGCTAAAATAATTTTCAGACCAATAAACTGCCGGTTTTTGGCCGATTCGATGATCCGCGTCACTTGTCCCAATTCGCCCGACAAATATTCCAGCACGACCCCCATCTGCGAACCGATGGTTTCGGCACGCTCGACAGAAGCCTCGACACTTTTGGCTCGCTTTTGAAGATCATCTCTTCTGGCTTTGAGATACATTTCCTTCTCACGGAAAATCATCACATCGAGTTGAAGCTGTGTTGCCTTCTCATAAGCCTGCTTGATATCCTCTTCCGAATAGCGAACGAAGTCACGGCTGACCTCAGTCAACCGAATGCGGGACCGCCGATAGTTCATTTCCAGCTGGTCCACCTTTTCGATCGTTTCTGCCGTTTCCTTCAAGACGCTCTGGAGCTCCTGATTTAACGTGACCAGCTCGGTCCGGGCCGTGTCCAATATTTCGAACATCTGATATTTGCTGTTCTCCATCACCTGGATGGCATTTTTAATGACTCGGTCTATGATATCGGCTTGAAAGTCCACAAATGTTCTACTCCAATCCTAGCATTTCAAGTATATATCATACCATATCATGACTGAAGGGTGATGGTCTTCGTTTCTTGTTCCCATTTTACAGTCATTCCTAACTGCTCAGACACGAGTCTTAACGGGACTAAAGTCCTGCCTCCTAGCACAACGGGTGCAACATCAGTGCTTTGACGCTTCCCGTTCAGAACAACTTCTTTTTTCCCTACGGTCAAATCCATCAGTACACCGCCGCGCATAATGGTGATCCGCTGATCGCCCGCATTCCATTTGGCTTGTCCGCCAAATGCGTCCAGTACATACTTGATCGGAACATACGTTGAACCATCGCGAGTCATCGGAGCGGCATCAATCGTGGTCGGCGTTCCGTTCACCGTCATTGATTTTTGCCCGATCGTCATTTGAGCTGTTCCTTTTTTGAGTCCTTCTGTACCGACCGTTCCCGGTGTATTAAAAGAAATATTATCAAAAGCAACATTGCCTGTTTTAGCGCGCTCGTCCTGACCCTCTGCCACATTGACCACATAAAGACGCTTCAGCTTCGCCGGATACGAAATATTCAAACCGCTCATATCTGCGTTAATGGTTTTCCAGCCGTTCCAGTCGATCACTTTAGCGAGATCAATATATGCTGTTTTGCCTTGAGCATCCTCTAGCTCTGCGCGCAGCCAGTTCAGACTCTTATCCCCTCTGACATCAATCGAGATGGAAGTAGCCGCCTGTTCAAGCGTTTTACCGGATGTGCCGTTCAATTGAGCGTAAGCATACATTTTACCACTGCCGTTCGTCATATCGTAGTTCAGCTCTAGCACTTTGGAATTGGCATGGTCGCCATCTCCTTGTACAACAGCCGCTGTGCCAGTAACACCTTCCACATTCGAAGTAAAATCAACCGAATACGAAACATTTTCGAAGTTCTCCCAGTTGTTTGTACTTGCTCCGCCAGCAGACAAGAAGACGACAGCGCTGAAACCATCATAGCGACCGATGGCATAGCCCGTTTTTACGCCTGCATCCACCGTATTTACCGTAAGCTGATTGTCCTTGACACTTCCCTTAAAGCCGATGAACTCCCATTTGAGCGCATCTGACGTAATGCTGACACTCTGTCCATCTTTTGTCTTTGCCGTTACCGGTACAGCGATTTTAGCTCCAGCGGTAAGCGAGCCAGTTCCAGTGCCTGCGGTAAGTGATGAAATTTCATCTGCTCCAAGCACCGTGACCTTGGTTGTAGCGCTGGCTGAGCCACTGGATGCCGTTAAAGTAGCCGTTCCTGGTTTGGCTCCCTTTACAACGCCGCCGCTCACTGATACAACAGCCGGATTGCTGGATTTCCACGTCACTTGTACTTTCGAGGTATCAAATGGATTGTAGTAGTTGTCATACCCTTTGAAGGAATAGCTTCCGGTCTGTCCAATCAGCAGCGTTTTATTGCCCTTGATGGTGAAGCCTTTGAGCGTTCCTTTAGGAGCATTGGTATATACCCCTACTCCATTTACAATACTACGTTGCTCTGTGCCATATTCTGTATTGAACGTAAGCCCCGCTGTCGTATCTCCCAAATCACGAGTCACCATGGTGGTAGAGCCGCCCCCGTCAAGGTTCATACCCTTCCAGACGCCAATATCTTTCATCAGCGTTTGCAGCTCGCTCAGGGATACACCAACGCTATTCCCATTCTTCTCAACAGCAATGACATAAGCGTAACGCTTGTCACGAGAATATCCCAGAGCTGTACGCGCACGCGTCCCGCCTATGCTTGTTGTGCTCCGGGAAAAAGAGGTTTTCTGGCCGTCATTTACTAATATGGTATGTCCACCAATCATCATTTGAAGGTTAGAAGGATCTACTTCACTCCCTGTCGATTTAACACGAAGATGATAACTCGTTTCTACCGTCTGTCCCACGGTCAGATGCGCTTTGGCATAATCAGCGGCTTTACCATGAGTACGTAAAATATAGCCATCCTGCGGAACGGTCATATTCAACGTAGCATTGTCGGAGACTTGTGTAACTACACCATTTTGTACCAATATCTCGGTGGGCGTTGTCGAACTGTTTTTGGGGCGCTCAATTGCTTTCCAAGCAGATGTATAAATATACATAGCATTAGAGTGACTATAGTTGCCCCCACTCGTCTCAGGGGAATACGAAGCCTTGTTCATCCCCGCCAAAGAGAAGGACGACCCATCTCCAGCTTTCACTGTACCTTCAAAAGTAAACTGCTCCACCATCGGAGAACCATCCTTGGTTACAGCAAAGGCATACATACCCGTTAAATCAGACGGAGTAGACATCAACACACCCTTGGATACTTGTCCACCGATCGGCGCTCCCTCGCTGGAAGTATTAAAATAATCCCCGTTTACACCAGCAACCGCCCCGGTCTCTTTTGCCATGCCACCTGTGCTCTGACGGGTCGTAAACTGTCCATTCTTCCCCGTCATGACATCCAGCTTAACGTACGGATTTTGCAAGTCCACTCGAATGATATCAGCCAGCGCTGTTCCTTTGGAACCTTTAAAACGATATTTCAATAATGTTGCACCCGAAGTAATGATCTCTTCGCCCAATTTTACAGTTGAACCAGAGGCTGCACTTGCGATTGGAGCAGATATCCAACCATTCAAGGGGATTAGAGCCCCAGTTCCAGCAACCGGACCGATCCATAATACCCCTGCCAGTGTTAACACGGCCCATCTTTTAGCGATTCCTCTGCCATTAACTTTCACTTCACTCTGTTTCTTATTACTTAAAAACATTTGGATAATAGCTCCCATCTTCAATGTATTCAAACGGTTTTGTTCCGCGCGTGTACTCTATCAATAAACAAAAAAATCCTCTTATGTTAATAGACTTATTATATAGGCAAAAGTTACGAAAATCCCGTCAACTAATTCATAAAATCTAAAACGATGAATTGACGAATGCAATATCGGCGCACTATAATACATTTGAACTTATTAGTTCAAATAATACTGGTTAGTTCACAACTCCAATTATGACCCTATCGGAAGGATTGATAATCATGAATAAACAACGGGCCATCATCATATTCACTTTATCCCTGAGCATCGCAATGACCGGATGTTCTACAGAAAAAAAAGATGCCGCTCTAGGTTCATCTGCACAGCCAACCGTTGTGCGCACCGCAATCGTCAAATCCACGCCACTTCATACGGCCTATAACTTGTCAGGCACTCTTCAGGCTTATGAGGAGAACACACTGGCTTTCCAAAATGGAGGCACTGTAGCCAGTGCATATCTCACTGTCGGTACTGCTGTACAGAAGGGCGCCGTTATTGCTAGTCTGGATGACGCTGACTACAAGCTTCAGGTGGCACAGGCGACAGCCTCCATCTTGGAGGCACAGGCTGGTATTGATAACGCACAGGCTAATTTACAGGCTGCTACCTCCGCGATTCAATCCGCCGATGCCGGCATTACAGGAGCTCGCGCGAATGTTAACAAGGTCAATAAAGGCGCACGTGCTCAAGAGAAACAACAAGCGCAAGCTACTGTAGATAAGGCACAAAGCGCTTATAACAAGGCCAAGACGGATAGCGAGCGTACACAGAAGCTGTTTGAGGCAGGCGCTGCTACCGCATCAGATAATGAAAATGCTCGCCTGAATGCTACCGCAGCCCTGAAAGACCTGGAACAAGCCAAGGAATCCCTGTCCCTTTTGCTGGAAGGAGCCACAGCCGAAGATCATCAATCCGCCCAAGCTTCCTTTCAAGATGCGCTTGCAGGTAAAAGCAAAGCCCTTGCGGCCAGTGAACAGGCTGCAGCTTCCCAAAAACAAGCCCATGCCAACTACGAAAAAGCCCTTGTTGCCAAGGGGCAGGCAGAACTGGCACTTTCACGCACACGTCTAATCTCTCCTGTGAACGGTGTAATCTTAGACAAAATCGTGAATACAGGTGATTTGGTCGCGTCAGGGCAAGCCGTCTATCGCATAGGCTCCATCGACCGCCTCAAAGTAATGCTTCCTGTACCAGACAGTGAAATTAAGGATTGGAAAAAGGGTCAACAAGTAGAATTGGCGCTCTATGAAGAGACTCGTCAAGGTACGGTGTCTAACGTCTATCCTTCAACCAGCACCGACACGGGAAGGGTTAACGTAGAGATTGTTATAAACAATCCACAGCGAGACTGGTTACCCGGTCAGGTCATTAAAGCTGCTCAACAGGTGACCGACAAGAATGGGATTCTCGTTCCTGCCGAAGCAGTCATTAACACGGGAAGCAAGCCTTTTATTTTCAAAGACATTCAAGGAAAAGCTGTTAAAACCCCTGTGGAGCTTGGTAATCAGGTTGTAGATAATCAGTTGCAAATCGTATCGGGACTTCGTGAAGGCGAACGTATTATCGTTAAAGGGGCAGAAAACCTATTTGATGGAAATGCGATTCAGTCGGAAGAAGGCGGACGCCCATGATTGAGTACATCGTAAAAAAACGCAAAATTACATTGCTGTTTTTTGTCATGCTGATTTTGGTCGGAATCTTCGGCTTTTTCCAGTTACCACAGCAGGAAATGCCGGATGTCACCATACAGAATGCTATGGTAACAACAGTCTACCCTGGTGCTTCACCACAAAAAGTAGAACAAACCGTAACTAAAGAGCTGGAGAAACGCATTAAGGAAGTTGAAGGTGTTAAAACGATTAGTTCGACTTCTGGTAACGGATTCTCCTCAATTTTAATCGAATCCAAAAACGGAGTTGATCCTCAAACGGTTTGGGATGATATGCGTAAAAAAGTGCAAGATGCACAAGCTGATCTTCCTCAAGGCGCTGAAGTGCCTGTTGTAAATGACAAACTAACCAGCTCTTTTATTGGCTCCTATGCCCTAACAGCTGACTCTTCCGCACCACTGTATAAACTAAATGATTTAACAACAACTTGGAAAGACCAGCTTAATACCATTTCTGGCGTATCTAGCGTCAAATTCAATGGTCTCCCTGATCAAGAAGTACGTGTCCATATTGACAATCAGAAGCTTCAGCAATATCAGCTGTCATGGGGACAAGTAGCTCAAGCGATCCAGTCTCAAATTGATCGGGTTCCTACCGGTAATATTGAATACAACGGACGTACCTATCAACTTATTGTTCGCGAGTCCGAAAAAGCTGATGAATTGAATCAGGTCCTTTTGACACGCACCAAAGAAGGTAATCCTGTATATTTGAGAGATGTCGGCACAACGGAGCTAGCACATCCTAATACAGAATACTTTGCCTATGTAGAGGGTAAACCGGCCATTACGCTAAGTATTGGAGCAGAAACAGGCACAGACATCCCTTCTATGAGTGAAAAGGTCAATACCAAGCTCAAAGAGCTGGAGAAAACACTCCCCGCAGGTGTCCACTTTCAAACTCTTTTTGCACAAAAGGATCAGGTAAGCCATATCTTTGACGACTTAAAGCGTGAAACGATTCTTGCGATTGCAGCCGTTATTCTCGTTTGTATGTTGGGGCTGAATTTGCTCACCTCTGCATTTGTTGCACTGGCCATTCCTATTTCGGTTTCGATTGCCATTATCTTTTTGCCTATGTTCGGCATCACTCTAAATCAGATTTCCGTTGTCGGTCTGATCATCGTACTCGGCATACTCGTGGATGATGCCGTAGTTGTAAATGATAATATTGAGCGTAGACTTACGGAATTAGGAGAATCACCCTCAGTCGCAGCTGTAAAAGGTACCAAAGAGGTCATGCTTTCTATTTTGGTTGCAACTCTGGCCACCATCTCAGCTTTCGCGCCATTGTTGTTTCTTCCTGGAAATGTAGGTGCCTTTATTAAACCCATTCCTGCTATTGTCTCCCTGACCATGCTTGCCTCTATGATTATGTCGCTCACCATCATCCCTATTTTTCGAGAATGGTATGAGAAGCGCAGACAGGCTCGTCACCCTCAGGGTAAGTCTAAACCAGCAGGCTTGCTCGGCCAGCAGATTCATTCTTTAAACAAGCTCTATTCACAAAAACTGATGCCTAAGGTCATTCAGCGTCCCTTGTTGACAGCCATGGTCGGACTCATGCTTGGAACAGCCGCCTATGGATTAGTCCCCTTTACCTCAGTTGAACTTTTTCCTGAGTCGGAAGATCCTCATGTTGCACTAAATGTAAAAATGCCTGTAGGCACTTCAATTGCGGAAACCGACCAGGTCGTTAAAGACCTTGCAGGCTGGGTGAAAAAGCAACCTGAAACTTCCAAGGTCGTCTACAGCGCTGGAGGGACTGCCCCACAACTGTTTAGTGACATTAATAGTATGGGTGGAGATATTAGTTATAACGAAACGGTGGGGCAGATTGCTGTCGTCGGCAAAGAAAACGTATTCGATCTCAATACGACAGTGGATGCTTGGGAACAACATGTTAAGAAATCCTACCCTGGAGTTACAGTGACGATGTATGTTCCTCGTCTCGGGATTCCAGTGGGTAAGCCCGTTTCTATTCGTATCTCAGGTCAGGATCTGAATGAACTGCAAACCCTTGCCCAAAAAGCAAAGGAGCAGATCGCGACAGTAGAGGGCACAACAGGCATCGTGGATGATATAGGAATTGAACGATATGCACTGGAGCTTGAGGTCAACAAGCAAGCAATGGATCAGTACCTGGTAAGCTACACAGATTTGACTCGTACCCTGCTTCTATTAAAAGAAGGAGCTCAAGTCAGCCAATTTGATACTGGAAACAGTCTGGTAGACATTAAAATGTATTTGAATCACAGTGACGAGGAGCCAAGTAAGCTTTTCCAACAATTAAGTGTAGTTAATGCAGCTGGTAAGCAAATTCCATTAAACCAGCTCGTCCAGATTAAGCCGTCATTTGCTATTCAGCAAATCAAGCATTACAATATGGAGCGGACGATTACGGTGGAAGCCGATTTGAACGGACGAACTGCAAGCGAAGCGATGGTTGATGTTGAAAGTAAGCTGGCGCAAATGAAGTTCCCAGAAGGCTACAAATGGGAGGTTGGTGGGGAAACCTCTGACCAATCGACCATATTCAAGGACTTAGGACAGCTGGCGATCGTTGTAGTCTTGCTCATTTTACTCTTGATTACTATGCAATTTTATTCTCTCTCCATTCCTATTATTATTATGACGACCGTGTACCTGGCAGCAGCCGGCGGGATTATTGGTATTTTCTTGACCGGTATGCCTATCGGTTTTATGAGCATCATGGGAATTATTGCACTCGCGGGCATTGTTGTGCGGAATGGGATTGTGTTAATTGAATTTATCGAGGATGCACGCCATGAAGGAATGGAATTAAAGGAAGCCGTAATACAGGCGGCCGCTGCTCGCTTCAGACCGATTTTATTGACATCTTTGGCAGCTATTGTAGGTATGATTCCATTAGCACTATTGGGAAGCCTGCTCTTTAAGCCACTGGCGTTTACCGTCATTTTCGGTTTGTTATTCTCAACCTTGTTAACCTTGTTTGTCGTGCCGTCCTTGTATATGATCATGGCCAAGTACAAGATGCGCCGTCAACTCAAAAAACAGCAGCACACAGTTATCACAAGTGACCAACCTTTGTGAGGTATGAAGTGAATTCGCATGCTGTCGAGTTGGTCGGTCCCTAGGGGGAAGTATGTATGGAAAGTAAAAAAAATGATATTTTACAGGCGGCCATTCGGCTGTTCTCCAGAAAAGGCTATTATTCAACATCTGTTGAAGAAATCGCCAAAGAAAGTGGGATGGCGAAGGCATCCTTCTATAAATATTTTCAAGGAAAAGAAGAACTCCCTCTAGAAATGTGTATCATTCTGGAAAATAACATTGAACAAGACATCCGGGCTCTCTACAGTAAACCTGATCTTTCTAAGCACGATAAACTACATGGTTTTATTGTACTTTACTTGAAAAATCTCGTTGAAAACAAAGTGTATCTCATGATGGATCTTCCTGAGCCTTCCATGCTTATTTTTCAGAATGAACATCTCAATTACGCGTTCGAGAATCATGAATACAAATTGTACAAATGGGTTCGCGACTGCCTGATTGATATTTTTGGACCGAGCATTGAAGATCATGCATGGGATATGACCTTTGTACTTAAAAGCATTGTGTTTGAATATATTCGCTTCTTTGCCGATCGGATGAATGATGAAACGATTGAACATCTAACGCAGTTTATCATCTTCTTATCCAGTTCCTTGGCAACCAGCCTGAACAATGCTGATTCAGCTCCACATTTGTTCTGGAGCAAGCAAGGCTGGTTGCCTGAAAGTGCTCTAAGTAATCCCTTTGACCAAGGCCGTCAAATTAACAGCCTTCTCCACTCCTTGGAAGACAGTATACTGCTGTCTTCGTGGAGTTCAGAGGAGAAACAGGAGTGTCAGCAAATCTACGCTCATTTAAAGGAAGAGGCTCTGAAATCGAACCCTCAGAAAGGCCTCCTGAAAGCCCTTTTTGCGTATTTGGAGCAGTACAAGGAACTGCAAAAGGTTTGTCGTTTACTTAAAAATTTATTGGACCATGCACCGATATCCGAGTAGTCACTCAGCATTCGGTACATCCGAGCAAATTCATACTTAACAGTGAAACACATCAAAAAAAGACTGTTCATGCAAAGCATGAAACAGTCTTTTTGGGTTATTACTTTTATTTTGATAACATACGAGGAGTTACAGCCCCGCTTGTTCTTTTAGAATTTCAGCTTTATCTACGCTCTCCCATGGTACATCCAAATCTGTACGGCCAAAGTGACCGTAGGCAGCAGTTTGCTTATAAATTGGACGACGCAGATCCAACATGCGAATAATGCCTGTTGGGCGCAGATCAAAGTTATTTCGGATCAATTCAACCAGCTTCTCATCACTCACTTTACCCGTACCGTATGTATCGACGTTAATCGAAACAGGCGTAGCTACACCGATGGCATAAGCAAGCTGAATTTCCACTTTGTCTGCCAATCCTGCTGCTACGAGGTTTTTCGCTACATAACGAGCAGCGTAAGCAGCGGAACGGTCCACTTTGGTCGGATCTTTACCGGAGAATGCTCCCCCGCCATGACGTGCATAACCACCATACGTATCCACAATAATTTTACGGCCTGTCAGACCTGCATCTCCTTGAGGGCCACCGATAACAAAGCGTCCTGTCGGATTAATGTAATACTTGGTTTGCTCATCCAATAATTCGGCAGGGACAACTGGCAAAATAACCTTTTCTTTGATGTCTGCTTGAATTTGCTCCAAAGTAGTATCCTCAGCATGCTGCGTAGAAACCACAATAGCATCAATACGAACAGGTTTACCATTTTCATACTCTACCGTTACTTGGGTTTTACCGTCTGGACGAAGGTAATTCAGTGTTCCATCCTTACGTACTTCAGACAAGCGTCGTGCAATACGGTGAGACATAGCGATAGGCAAAGGCATCAACTCAGGTGTCTCGTTCGTAGCAAAACCAAACATCAAGCCTTGATCCCCAGCCCCAATGTTTTCCGTTTCTTTATCTACTTCAGCAGGATCACGGCTTTCCAAGGCAGCATTAACCCCTTGAGCAATGTCCGGCGACTGTTCATTCAAAGAAGTCAATACAGCGCAAGTATTATAGTCGAAACCGTATTTCGCACGTGTATAGCCAATTTCCTTAATCGTATTACGTACAATGGATGGAATATCCACGTATTCCGATTTGGAGCTGATTTCACCAATGACAAGAACGAGACCAGTAGCTACCGATACTTCACATGCTACCCGTGCATTAGGGTCATTAGCCAGAAAGGCGTCCAATACAGCATCGGATATCTGATCACAGATTTTATCCGGATGGCCTTCTGTTACAGACTCGGACGTGAACAAATGACGGCCTTTTACAGACATGAATTTCAACCTCCCACAATTAAAATACATGAGGATTTATAAAAAAATCCTGACATGGCAATGGTATTATTCAGATACCTTCAAGCCAACAAATGGCGGGAGATATCTTGTTACACCTGATTAATAAAAAATGAACCTTTTCCGGTAGGAAAAGGTTGCGTACAAGCCTCAAATGCCATGATATCCTATTTAAAACAAGGTGTCAATTCATACAGCCCAATTACAACTTTCGAAATTGAGGTAAGTTTACATGCAAACCATTTTCGATTCACATGTAAATAACCCCAGTTTATACGCTACTATATAATCAAAAACTGTAAAAATTATTGCAATTTACAATGTACCATATTCAGATAAGCTACGTTCAGCAGATTGTATCAATCGCTTAGTAATTTCACCACCAACTGAACCGTTCTGTCTTGAAGTTAAATCACGCCATGCTACATTTTCGCTCCCCGCAAACTCCCCCAATTCTGCAGCAAATTCACTGTCAGCCTTAGGTTGTATATGTGCATATTGGGGATTATAAACAGGCAGCCCAAATTCAGCAGCGATCTCATACTTCAAATCATCTAACCTGGCACGGCTTTCAGGAATTAATCGTCTTTGACCTCTTGATGCCATCGTATACACCCTCCACTAAACGTATTGTCTTTCATGGGGGTAGTGTGCAGCGATTAGGTTCAACTTAGCCAAGAACAATTTGCTATCCCAAGCAGTATTTAAGAAAAAGAGCCACCGAAAGCAACTTATATACAAAACAGTTTACTGAATAGTATAACTGCCTCGTACCATAACGACCAGACCAAACTTCTGACCTTCTTTTACTTGAATACCTCTTCCTTCTCTAGGAAACGATAATAAATGATTTTTCTGGACAGCCTGATTATGAACAATTTCCGTTCCAGAAGTAATATCAATAGCACCACTGGCATCCATACTATACACAACGGCATAACCATTACGTAAAATAAATTCCGAGCCTGCTTTGGCAATCAGTTTTTGACCAGGCTTTACATCAACAACCTTTAAAGCCTCTGTCTGCTCTGGTGTGGAAGCTTTTCCTGCACTAGAAGTTCCTGACGCCGTTGTGTTAGAAGTAGTATTTGTTGCTGGAGCATTCGAACTAGTCGTTTTACTACTCGTGTTACTTGCTGGTACTCCACCTTTAATTGCCTGAGCAATTTTTTGGTCGACATAGCTTTTGGTTACGACTGGATCATCAGCTGTACCAGGTTGTCCAGAACTGGAGGCACCATTAACTGAATTGTTCATTAAGGAGCCAGCAACAATTCCTCCTCCAAGTAAAACAGCAGCCAACGATACTTTATAGCGTGATTTCATGAAGTCCTCCTACAGCAGGTTATAGCAAGTATAGGTTAAGCTTTAATTATTGTGCGCTAGCTCCAGAAGAACCCTGCATAGCCCAAGGCTTATCAAAAGCCAACTTCAAAGTATCAATATTTGTAACTATATCTTCAGCCTGTTGCTCAGCAGTAGTCACTTTCAAATTAGCTTCATAAACCTGAAGCTCTGTAGCCAACCCAACATCAAACTGCTTCTTAGCCATATCAGCTGCACTTCTTGCACTCACCAAACCAGCTTGAATCTGTGAGTACTGGCTTTCTAATGCTTTGATGTTGTTATAGATTGTTCTTACTGCTTCTTCGAGTTGTCTCTTTGTGCCTTCTGTTGCATACTGAGCTTTTTCAACATTAAGTTGCTCAGCTTCGTAAGGTGTGTTTCCTGGCGTACTAAAATTGTAGAGCTTCAGGCTCAATTCAGCTAAATCCACTTTTTGCTCGCTCAGCCAAATGGCCGTGCTGCTAGTAAGTACTTGGCTTACTTTTGTCTCTACATTATCTTTAAATTCAGAATAGACAGGCTTATCCTTCAATTCATAACGTTGCTCCGGTTTGTAGCCAATCACTTGGTTCAACGACACATAAGCACTATCCAGATCTTTTTTTGCTTTTTCTAAAGCAGCTTGATTTTGAGTCAACTGATTGGTTGCTTGTGTAACCTCATAATCACTCGACATTTGATTATCTCTTTTAATTTGTGCGACTTTTAGCTTGCGCTCCGCATCTTCGATATTCAATGCAGCTAGCTTGACGGCATTCTGCTTTTGAAGGAGCTTGTTATAAAGATCCTTTACGTTATATTCAATACCTTCTTTGGTCATATCCAAGTTCTTTTTAGCAGCCTCGTAGTTAAGGTTCGTTTGAGCATAACCTTTGAAAGCTTTATCAGAAGCCTCATCACCTGCTTCTGCTGGAACAAAGTTAATATCCTTGCCTGCTTCTTTCATGATTTTTCCAGCCTGATCGATATTCGTTGCTGCTGTTTTAACTGAAGTACTATCAGCTACGGCCAGTTTAACTGCATCCTTATAGGTCAAAGAATCATTATAGTAGGTATCATAAGTAACTTGAGTCACAGGAGCTGTGAGAGGCTTACTGGACAAGCTATTGGCTTCACCAGTTGTACTTCCATCTGCTTGGTTTGAAATAGTAATTGTACGTGTACTTTGATCCCAATTTACTTTGGCGCCTAATGATTGGCTCACAAAACGTAAAGGAACAAGTACTTGACCCTTTTGAATTTGAGTTGCCGCATCGAGTTGTACAGGAGCACTATTCTTATAAGCAAGCTTGGAACCAACATTCAAAGCCAATGTATCTTCATTTTTAGAAGCAGTTACTTTTTTAGCTTTGCTGTCCCAATCGACTTTCGCACCCAAGCTTTCAAAAACACCACGTAGAGGCACCAAGGTTGTATTTTGGCTAACAACTGGGGACTGGGTATATTGCTGAGTTACACCGTTAATAATAACCTTTATATCACCTGCTTGAGCTCCTGCAAAATTGGCAAATGCAGAAGAAAGAACTAATGTAGAAAGTGCTGCCACTCCAAAACGTTTCATAATTTCTCTCCTTTGTCAATATGACTAATAAAAGAAAAGGGCTCCAAAAGGAACCCTCTTCTCATCTAATTCAGTTAACTCAAAAGAGTTGCTCTTAAATTAGTTGTTGTTTTCAACAGTTACTGTTTTAGCAGTTGCATCGTAGTTGATGGATGCATCCAACGCTCTGCTCACCCAGAAGATAGGCAGTACAGTACGGTTTTTGTTAGTTACAGCTTTAACGTCCATACGAATCACAGAACCGTTAACAGTCAACAGGTTAGTGTTCAGTTTGATTTGAGCAACGCGGTCACCTTTAATCAGGGTAACTGTGGAAGTTGCTTTGTCAAACAGGATGTTTTGTGGGGATACACCCAAAGCTTCAGCTGCATAACGTACTGGCAAGTAAGTGCGTCCGTTTTCAGCATAAGCAGCTACATCAGAAGTTTTACTTTCGCCGTTCACAGTGTAGGAAGTGCTTCCCAGTGTGAAGACAGCTTTAGTTTTAGTAGCACCTGGAGCTGGAGTTCCAACAGTTGCGATTGCTACTTCAGCAGCTGCAGTGTTGTTGTCTTTCCAGTTTTGAGTGTTGTCAGTTGCGCCTTTGTAAGCAGTGTAAGAAACTGCGCTACCTTTCAGCTTAGCAACGATGTCGCCTTGAGCTACAGTACGGTCAACAGTCAGCTTAGGAGCCGAGATTGTGATTGTACTTGGAGTAGCACTTTCGCTATCGATGTAGAAGCTCAGACGGCCTTTGTTGCTTTCGCCGTAAGTATCAGTAGATACGCTCTTCACTTTAACGTCACCAGCTGTAACTTTTACTTCTGGAGTAGAAGCAAAACGTACGCCTGTTGGCAATTCCAAGATTACTTCACGGCTACCGTCTTTCTTAACGAAAGCTTCTTTAGCAGCTTCAGTGATTGTGATATCGCCAACTTGTTGGTCGCCCAGACCGATTGTCAGGGTTGGTTTGGAAGCAGCAGCCAGAGTAACTGCTTGTTTCACAGTTGCAACCTTAACAGTACCGCTCAGACCTTGGCTACCAGCAACATCAACGTTCAGATCGCCAGAGAAACCTGGTTGCGTAGCAACTTCAACGTTTTTCAATTTCAGACTACCAGCATCAGTTGTGCTGTTAGCGTTGTTGAAAGTCAATTTCAAAGTACGTTTGTCAGAGTCAGTATAGGAAACCTCTGCTCCACCCAAACCGTTAGTGTTCTCCATAGAACCGGAGAAGTTGCTTCCTGGGTTATTGCTTTCAAAAGTTGACTGCCAACGAGCACCTTCAGGCAGACGCAAAGTTACAGTACGTCCTTTTACGAAAGAACCAGCAACAGTTTCTTTAATTGTAACATCACCAATTTTTTGCTCATCATGACCAGCAAGAATTGTTGATGGAGTAGCAACGGAAACGCCACCACCGATTTGACCATAGCTACCAACTACGAGGGAGCTAACATCAGTTGTTGCATTACCAGAGATACTAACTGTAACGTCGCCTTCTTTTGCACTGTTTTCATCATCAACATAGAATCCTACAGGCAATTGGAAAGATGTTTGGTCGTCACTTACTTTTTTCAAAGACAAAGTAAGCGTATCGCCATCAGTAGAGTAGTTCACATCTGATGGTTGAATTGCTTTGTCTGTCTTAGAAGTAAACAAAATAGTGGCTGGGCTTTTAGGAGCGGAATCCCATTTGAAACCACTAGGCAATTTCAACTTAATGTTGCTATTACCCAAAGAACCAGCTGTTTCTTCTTTAACTTTCAAAGTTGCAGTAAAGTTTTCTTCACTGGATACTGTATCAGCAGCAGACAAAGATACTTGACCAGAAGAAACTACGTTTGCAATTGTTGCTTCACCGCTAGTGAAACCACTTGCAGAAGCTGCATCAAAAGTAGCTTTTACAGGTCCATTGCTAGGTCCGTTAACATTAATTTTACCAAAGTTCAGGTAAAGATCAACGCTATCTTTAGAGTTAGTAAAGTTGAAAGTCACTCTTGCAGAGTTATTAGTGAGCTTCTCTACAGTCAAACCTTCACCCGGAACGTATCCAGTTTCTGCACGAGCTGCAGCATCATCATTGTTATCGCCTGGATCAATGTAAACACCCAAACCATAAGTAGAATCAATAGCAGTAGGGACAACACCAGGAGCAGTAGCGAATTCAAAACCTTTAGGCAATGTAACTGTGAAAGATTCATTTTTGCCAACAGAAGCTTGGCTTACGTTAACTTTCACTCTACCCAGAGTAGTGTTAGTAGTTTGGCTCGAACCAATACTAGGAGTATTAACAGCAGAATAGCTAGAAGCTGCATGGATTGCAGTTGGTGCAGTCAATGCTGCGATTGGAGCTGCAACACCAGCAACCAATGTTGCTGTTGCCAGCACGTTGATCATTTTTTTGTTAAACTTTGTCATAACCTTTTTTTCTCCTCCTTGAATATAACCAGAAATA
This sequence comes from Paenibacillus sp. FSL P2-0322, assembly GCF_037975315.1. Lineage (NCBI taxonomy): Bacteria > Bacillati > Bacillota > Bacilli > Caryophanales > Paenibacillaceae > Paenibacillus > Paenibacillus sp. FSL P2-0322. The sequence goes on from NZ_CP150243.1 coordinate 5,531,029, forward strand.
TTATTTTTGTCTTTTTGTCGGATCTTGTCACTCATCAGTCGTTACACCTCCTTTCCGAGCTTTATGAGAACCCTTATAAAATGATATCTGTGACAATATCACAGAAGCTTGGAATCTAGTTGAAAGAAAGCGTCCATTTATGACGTACTCCAGTATTATACAATGTGATAACAATGCAGTAAAGATTTTTTTTAGCGAATTTTGTCTTTACGCTTTTGTACCCCTTTGTTTCATACTCACCCAATTAGACGTAGCATGGGTTCAAAAAGTTGCGTCTGTTTCAAAAAAAATTTTTTTATTTTTTTTGATTATGTATTCCGCTTCCCACAGTAATAATTATACTATTGAACCTGTTCCTCCGTCATCCTACAACTTTTACCTTATCAACCTTAAATGTACAAGGATTATTTTCGTACATTTAAGTCGGTCTTTAATGGAGTATATTCGCTAAGAATTATCCATAGAATATATAAAGCACATAAAGTCTATAGATTCCCTTGAAATCTAATACTCTAATACACTTTAAGTAGTAGGAATGACGGAGTAACAGTGATTTACGGTAAATATAACCGAGACAAATTACTTCACTACATTAATCTTCGCGCCATCCGTAAGCAGACTAACGCCCTTAACGACAACATTTTGTCCTTCAGCAAGCCCCTTGGTTACCTCAATCTGTTTGGCACTTTCCTGGCCTGTCTGCACCTCTACCCGCTTAGCCACTGTTCCTTCCACTACATAAGCATACTTTTTTCCTGCCTGCTCCGTAATGGCATCCTGCGATACCAAAATGTTTTTAGGAGCTTCTGATTTCATGTATACAGTTACAACCATCCCTGATTTTAATTCACCTGAACCATTAGGAACCGAAATCTCGACAGGATATGCCTTGAGATCATTATCCATTACCGGATTGACGGCCGATACTCTGGCCTCAATTCGCTTATCTAAGGAGTCCACACCTACAGTCACAGATGAACCCACCTGCAACTTAAGAAGCTCAGATTCAGAAACGTTAACTTTAGCAATAATAGGATTGGTATTCGCTATTGTAGCAACCGCGGATTGTGCACTAACCATTTGCCCCTGGGTTCCTGTTACTACCGATATCGTGCCGGAAATCGGAGCTTTGACTACAGCATCCACCAGTTGACTACGTGCTGTGTCTAAACTGGACTTAGCTTGATTGACAGAAGCACGAGCTACGTCAATGCCGGTTTTCTGTTGTGCAAGACGTAATGATTTTTGAGCATTGCTATATGTTGTTTGTGCACTTTCCTTGGACGTTTGCGCATTGTGAAGTGTGATCTGTGCATTCTCCACCGCAGTCAAAGCTCTTCTATGCGCTATTTGAGACTGCTCTAACTCGGATTGAGATAGAGCGCCCGCACTAAACAACTGTTGGTTGCGATTGAGCGTATTTTGAGCATCACGCACGGAACTCTGAGCATCGACCAGACTGGTCTGAGCTTGGGTGATAGTGTTGTCTTGCTGTACAAGCGCACTTTTCGCTTGATCCACGCTGGACTCTGCCTGTTGCACCGATTGCGCTGCGCCTGACTCAGCCTGCTTTAAATTGGCCAGGGCAACCTGGTACGATTCCTGGGATTGCTTAATCGAGTCCCGCAAGTCCTTTTGGTCTATAGTAAACAATGTGTCGCCCTTATTTACTTTTTGCCCCACTGTAAGGTTAATGCTTTGAATTTTGCCACTAATTTTCGGAGACACCTGAGCCGTCTCTTTAGGAGCAAAGCTTCCAATAATACCTGTTGAATCGTTAATACTACCTTTGGTCACTTTTGCCACTTGGACCGGAGTGGCTTGCTGCGCCGTAGTCGGTGCGGCAGGGGCCTCCCCCCCACCGCAACCCGCTAATGCAACTGATAAAAGCAAAGTTGTAGCAATCAGAGCACTTTTTTTATTCATTATGTTTCTCCACCTCACCTTATATATGAACACTTTTTTGTAGTTTCGCTTCTTTTTTTAATTCTCTCTTCGCTTGTCTTTTTAATTTCCGATTCTTACGTTTTTCTATCATATTATCCATGATGACGTAGACTACCGGAATAAGAATCAATGTTATAACAGCTGCGAAGGATAACCCGAACACAACAACAACTGCCATCGGTGCTTGTGTCTCGTTACCACTGCCTGTAGCAAATGCCATTGGGAGCAAAGCTAGTACAGTAGCCAGCGTGGTCATCAAAATCGGACGCAACCGCTCAGACGCTCCATGAATAATAGCTTCATCCCGATCTTGGCCGTCTTTTCGGAGCTGAATTATAAAGTCAATCATAACAATGGCATTGTTGACGACCAAACCGACGAGCATGATGTAACCTGTCAAAGCTGAAACGCTGAGACTCGCCCCGGTTACAGCTAAACCGATAAGCACACCAATTACCGTAGGTGGAACGGAAAACATAATAACAAACGGTGTGAGCAACGATTCGAACTGTCCTGCCATAACCATATAAATGAGCACGACAGATAGCAAAATAGCTATCGCTAAGTTCATGAAAGACTCCATCATTTGTTCATTTTGGCCGCCACCCGTATCTGCACTGTAGCCCTCTGGGAAGTGAGTAGTCTTCAATAGAGCATCTATTTTTTGATTAATAGTAAGAATATCCCCTGTTCCATCAATATCAGCTGTAATCTGCACTTGACGCGTTTGGTCTTCACGAGTAACAGTATCGGGTACAGTCCGTTTATCAATACTTACTACGGAAGACAAAGGTACATCAATACCTTGCGAAGTGGTGATCCGTAAGGCTTTTAGATTTGACAAATCATGGCGGTTTTTCTCTGGCAACGATATCTTCACATCAATCTGATCTTCACCTGTACGATAGCTTGTGGCGACTGATCCATTAAAAGAAGTATTCACTGCAGATAAGATTTGGGTCGCTGATAAGCCATATCGACTTGCAAGTTCACGATTAACGGTAATCTCATATTCTTCGCGAACAGCACTCAAGGTACTTTTCACATTGACCGTACCCGGTATGTTTTTTACGTCCGCAACGAGATTGTCCGAGAGTTCTCTCAGGACGTCAATATCGTCACCTTTTAAGTTAATATTAACAGCCGCTCCGCTTGAAAGGCCTGTTGTAGACGCCATTGTAATCTCTGCATCTGGAATGCTATCAAATTTTTTACGAAGGCCATCAACTATAACATCTGTTGCCTGATGTCCATCCTTCAGTGTTACACTTAGATCTGCTGAGTTGGTTGGAGCTGCCCCTGAATAACCAGAATTGCCACCAGAACCAACAGTCACTGTCATTTTATCTAGATCCGGAACTTTCAAAATTTCTTTTTCTATATCTTGAACAACCTTTTCCGTTTCTTCCAAGACCGTTCCATTAGGAAGTTTCACATTAATTGTGAATTCCCCAGTATCGGATGCTGGGATAAATTCAGCCTTAACGAAAGGAACTAGAGCCCCAGCTGCCACAAACATTAATAAAGTAATAATTAACACAGATTTTCTATGGTTAATTCCCCACTTCAGTATACGGCGATACCCACTCTTAAATTTCTCGAAACCAATATTAAACCACACAATAGGGTTAACACCCTTATAAGTACCTGAAGAATAAATGGATTCATCTGGCACGGTAGGTAGCCAACGTGATCCCAGCATCGGCACAATCATAAGGGATACAAGCAAGGCTGCAATGTGAGAGAAAATAACTGTTAACGCCAACGGTTTAAATAGAACTCCCGCAATTCCGTCAACAAAAACAACTGGTAAAAATACTACGATCTGCGCAAGTGCAGATGCCATAACGGCATTACCCACCTGCTTGGAGCCATCAATAGCCCCTTGTAGCATGCTTTTCCCTTCATGTCGCTGTCTAAAAATATTCTCAATAATAACAACCGCAAAATCGACAAAGGATCCTAACCCCAGAAGCAAACCGCTCAGTGAAATAATATTAATGGTTTGTCCGGTGAAATACATCATCATAAACGTAGCTACGAAGGAAATTGGAATAACGATAGTAGCAATAATGGTAGAACGTATACTATTCAAAAATAACAGCAACACAATAGCTGCGATAATAAGTCCCAATATAGCATGCTCTACTAGTGAGTGTACGGAGTCGCTAATCGGTTTGGATGCATCTGTTACCATCTCCAATTGAGTTCCCGGAGGCAATTCCTTCCGTATCGAATCTAAACTATCCTTTACAGAATCGGCGATTGAAAGGGTATTCCCCCCTGTGGCTTTAGTAACAGAAATATTGATACTTGGCTTTCCGTTATAGGTAGAAATGGTTGTAACATCATCCAAGGAATCTTCAACTGTCGCGATGTCCTTTAGCTTAATGCTTCCCTTCCCTACTGGAATTGGCGTTTCACCCATTTCTGAAACAGCTTTGTATTCACCTTGAACCCGAAGTTGGATTTCTGTATTACCTCGGTACACCGAACCAGCAGAACCCGCTACGTTATTAGACGATAGCGCTTGGCTGATTTGATCTAGCGTAATGCCATAGCTTTGAAGTTTGGCTTGGTCTACAGTAATCTTCACAAGCCGAGCTTGCCCACCTGACATGTTGGCTGCAGCTACTCCCGCAATTCTTTCAAGCCGCGGCTCAATAATATCTTCAGCAATAGGCTTCAACTTGTTAATATCCTGGTCTCCTGTAAGAGAGAGCGTAATAACCGGCGTTGCGTTGAGATCCACCTTAAGGACACGCGGCGAATTAGCCGCCTTGGGAAGAGACCCTTTAACCCCATCAACTTTATCTCGCATGTCGAGGGTTGCTTGATTGATATCTACTCCCCAGTTAAATTGAATCATGACCATAGATGTTCCTTCTGAAGACTCGGACATGATTGTGTCCACGTTCTCAATAGAAGCCAGACTTTTCTCAATAGGTTTAGTAACCAATTCCTCAACTTCTGTAGGCGTTGCATTTGGAATACTAGTCACCACTGCAGCGAATGGCAGCTTCATATCCGGCATTTGCTCTACAGGAAGTCTTAACGCAAAAATACCGCCCCCGATTAACAAAGCAATAATTAACATAAATACTGTTACAGGACGGCGTATTGAAAACTGAGACATCTCATCACTCCCCACTCACTTCTCTATGTAATATTAAAACACACACATCCTCTACTACGATGAAATAGGCGTAAAGTTTCAGATAAATGTGCAAAAAAAACATATAGAAAAATAATAAACACATTTTGAGATAAATACTTAAAAAAAAGCAATTAATTACAGACGTTTAAGCCAAATCCAAAACCAAAAACATTGTAAGGCTAATCCACAATTTTTACCTCATTGATATTATGGCATAGGCCCTTAATCCCAGTCAAATAGCTGATTTATAAAAAACATCCCTCTCATGTATATGAAAGGGAATTACCATTTCGCATGGAGGGATGTTTAATAATTTCAGGTGTTTTGTTGATTAGATTTTAGGAAGCAGCTTTTTATCAGCCATAACTTTAGCTACAATAATCGCTGCATCTCCGCGCAAGGTCAAGGAAGTAGGATTAAACATATATCCCTTTTTCAGATCGCTTGCATCCACAGGTGACCCTGTGATAAAGCCTTTTTTGGCAATAGCCAATATAGATGCTTGCGCATAGTAATCAATCTTGTCCGCATCTTTAAAGGTCTTAGACAGGTTCTTCATGATCTTGTCATGATCTGTTTCCAGCTTCAAATTCAATGCCTTGGCAATAATGACTGCTGCATCTTGGCGTGTGATTACATCTTCCGGCATAAAGATTCTTGGTTGCGAACCTTTGACAATACCGGCGCGTGCAGCTGTTTCAATATAACGATAATCATAGAGCGCATCTGCTGATATCGTATTTGGAATAGACACGTCGTCGAAATGCTTCGCTCCGCTGAAATTAAGCGGAATTTGCAGACCTTTGACGATCATAGACGTAAATTCGCCTCTTTTAATGTAGCTGTCTGGTCCAAAGCTATTAATCGGATCCATTGGGTTCATAACACCTTTAGCCAAGATGGCTTCGATGTAATCTCTGGCGTATTTATGCTTAATGACATCACTATACGTTTCTCCAACTTTAGCAACTACATAGTAACCGAAACGATCAAACGGTACCTTAATGGTATGTTTTTTCGGATCCACCACACCACCAATGTTCTGCCAATCTTTAAGATCAGAATCAAAATAGAACACCGTCATTTGTTTCCCTGCATCCTGAGCGATACTGTTATCATACGTCAAAGTTAATGTTGCACGCTTGGATGGTACTAATTCATTAGAAGGATCACGCCAGTAGAAGTTTTTAATCTTGCTACTGTCATTTTGCGACTTGTTAGCCAATTGATAAGGATCGGCACCATAAGTTACCGGATCGTAATCATCTGTTTTAATGTCATCTGCTGTACCTGGGTCAATCCAGAATACTGGACTTGACTTGGTAAAACGATTTGGGAATTCTCTGTTAAAGTATCTACTTCCATCTGCAATCAAGCTCTGCATATCCGACAATGCTTTTTCGGTTTCAAATTCATGACGATCGACCACACCATCTTCGCTATTTGCTATTGCAAAGTACAAAGTGTGACCAGAGAAAACCTGGTTTTTGAACTGTTGCGGTTGATCGTAATCCCGACGAATCAGACTCGTTCCCTTTGCAAAAGCAAGTGTAAGATTGCCATCGAACACTTTGTGCGATGTTTTCATCGCTTCCATGTACTGCTCACCAGGAATATTAGTAGGCACATATTTAACAGTAATGGTCTGTTTCAATTTTTCTTTGCCTACAGTAACCACTACGTCAATTTTATTATCTTTGTTGGCTTTTAGACCTGTAACGATGGCTTTGTAAGTAGATGGATAATCAATGGTACCATCATAATCAGAGTCGAATCCCTCTTGAACTGCTGTTTCTTTACCTACCGTAACACTATCTGCATTACCTGCGTTTACAACAACTTGCACAAAGTTTTGATTCACGATTCTCTTTTCAGGGAGCGGACGCAAAATATCAAAAGATGTGGATTGACCGGATACTTGCAGTCGGAAAGTAGCAAATGGTCCGCTCTTGCCGCTATTGTACAAGGTAATGTTATAAGCTACTGGTGTTCCATCTTGCGAAATAGTTTGGTTTTTCAACACAAAGCTGAAATACTTTTTGTCCGGATGGTAGTACACAAGCAGGTCTTTTAAATCTTTATTTGTAAATTTATCTGTAGTAGAACCGGAATTGTATGTTGTCTTAGCATCTTCTGCTGAGAAAAACTCGTTACTCAGCGTCCAGTTGACTTCACTGTCATCCGATCCCTTAATCTCCAAAATATATTGATCTTTATTAGCAATATCACTTAACGAACCATTTACCTGATCTGCTTTACCCAAATCAGCAATACTGAAAGTACCAAATACATTGATATTTTTCAGGGATGTATTGTAGTTGGTGTCATCCACTTTGGTGAAATTAGCATCTTTTGATTTCGGAGCAATTTCGCTATATTTCGGCGTATTGCTCAAGCCGCTAACTGGCGTAAAAGGGATGATTCCTTGTGTGTTTGGAACAGGAATTACTGGAATATTCGTCTGTGTAAAGTTTACTTTTACCGTATTGCTATACTCAATACCTGGCTTGTATACAAACTTGATTTCATTATTCCCGTTCGCCAAGGCATTGGCTGCGGCTGTCTCTGAGGAAGCAGCAAGCTTGAAGTCCGCTCCTGAACCATCCAAATCAACCAATACATTATTAACATACAGGAATACATTTCGGTTACTTCCAGTGTAATGAATATCTGCTGCGTTACTCACATCAAGTAATTTACCTTTAAAGTTGCCCAGCTGAGTCAATTTATAGGTATTCAAGTTTGAGCTGGATGTATTCAACGGAATTTGTTGCCCATCATAAATCGTATCGTATTTCATGAACGGACCCTGCAACAGATTCACTGTTGCTTTAATTAACTTAGTCGAGTCACCATTCAGATAAAAATTCAGTACATTTTGTCCTTCTTTAGGCAAAGTGTCTACATAAGCAACAATTTTCTTCACTTGCGTTGACTTACCATTAATTGTACGAATTACATCTTGAGGCTGCCCTACAGTATGAACCGCTACTCCGGAAAGCTCACTAATTGAAGAAGGTGCACCATTAACAACGATAAACTCCATACCTACAGGTACAGATGCAGCATCTGTAGTCTTGTTCTTCATAGAGCTACCTGTTAATTTCATAGCTTCATCTAGAGCAGCTGCCTGATCAGACCCGCTTCCATTAATTCTGTTCAACAATTGAGTATTAAAATCAGGAAGATAGTTAACATCATCAATATACGGCTGAGTGCTACTGCGCAATGTAAATTGGACAGCCGATGGAGCTGGAGGTGTACTGCTATCCGTATAAGTTATGCCCAGGGATGCCCTGGTCAAATGATCAAGTACAGCTTCCGAAGGTACAGTCACCTGAAATGGATATACTTTATAGCCATTTGATGTAACTATATTTGCAGTATCAATTGTAGCATCAACCCCAGTCGCACTACCCACAGCACTACCATTGTTACTCACATCGGTAAAACGTGCATTGATTGTGGCCACTCCTGGATCGGTCGCACCAGCTGGTACCAAAACGTTACCTTTTAAAACCACACCACTTGTAGACGATACAGTAAAGTCAGGCGAAGTGGTCAGATCGGCAGAAACATTCCCATCCTTGTTCAAGGTCAAATCAGAGAATTCCGGTTTACCCGTATAAATCGTAATTTCACGTGTAACTGTGAGGGCCTGAGTCCCGTTGCCCACTTTAATAGTCACTATATTTTTACCTGGACTGAGTACCACACTACCTGTTAATTTATATGCGGTATAAGAGTTAACTGTATACGTATTACTGCTTTTTGCAGACGTGAGCGTTACACTGTCAGCATTAGGAGCCGTACCTTGAATGACTACTTTTACATCATCCGTACCGCTATTGCGTGCGTCTGTCAGCACTGCTGTCTGATTCTCTAGCAACTGCTCGGTTGCACCATTCAGCGTAGCAGATAGATCATAAAGCTTAGGCCCATCTTGATACTCAATGTAAATGGAGTCCTTCATATCAGCCGAATTTTGGCTGCTTTGAAATGTAATCCGGTTCAAACCAGGAAACAGTTTAATGTCTGTAACTTTAAGCGTAGAGCCACTGACCGTAATTCCGCCTTTTTGACTCTCGTTCTTATTAACCACGTTAAGGTTTGTTCCATTTTTAGAGAGTTGGAATACACTATAAGATATAGTACTTCCGTTCACTCCGTTAATCGTACCGTTAACTGTAACTCGGTCAGTGTTTACCATTCTAGCCGAATCCACATCATATTTTTCACTTGGAAAAATAAAATAAGTTCCCGTCGCAGCATGAGCCGTACCTACCAGGGCCGCCGGCACCAAGCCAATGATGAGACCAACCGTCAGCAACATGGATAGCAATCGTTTCAAATCATTGTCCTCCTTTGATTCTGTCGCACCTTGGGGTACGTAATCATTCAATACTTTTTTTATCGGTAGTAAACATACAAAAAATTAGTAAATTCTCAAAAAAGGAGGGAGTTTTTTTACAGCAAACATCAAAAAAGCCTTCAAACCCGCGGTATACCGCCAAGCTTGAAGGCTTACTTTTAAATTAAAATTATAATTTCGAACGTGTTTGGGAATCTGGCTTAGCCAGCAACCGAATCAGTGTATTAATAACTGGGCGTTTGGTTTTGCCAACAAGACCAATAACCTCTGCACCGATCTGTAGGAAGAACATCATAATACAAATCACGACAAAGGTGACCCAGTTCGCTTCATTAAGCGCAGCAGACGATTGAATCACCGCCAATACACCGAAAAATGCAGCAATACCGTAGATAATCAACACCGTCTGTCTGTGACTGAAACCTAGTTCGCGTAAGCAGTGATGCAAATGACCTTTATCCGGAGAGAAAATCGGTTTTTTCTGCAACTTGCGACGAATGATAGCAAAGAATGTATCTGACAAAGGTACACCGATAATAATCAATGGCGTAATAAAAGATACGATAGCAATTTGCTTGAAACCAAGCATGGATAGCATGGCCAGAGAGAAACCTAAAAATAATGACCCTGTATCACCCATGAATATCTTCGCAGGATGAAAGTTAAAAAATAAGAATCCGATAATACTGCCCAGCAGCACAAGACAAAGCATAGCTACCATGTAATTGCCCATCAGTACCGACATCACAAAGATAGTTCCAATCGCAATTCCTGAGACACCTGCAGCCAGTCCATCCAGACCGTCAATCAAATTGATGGCATTCGTTACACCTACGATCCAAAAAATCGTAAGCGGAATGGAAATCCAGCTTTCCAAAGATGAGTATGCATCCTGAAAAGGTACATTTACAAAATCTACACGAATATCAAAAGCAAACACGACCATACACGCAACGGCAATTTGAGCCAAAAATTTCAATTTTGCATTGAGATCAAAACGATCATCGAGAGCACCAATCAGTGTAATCAGCGTACCACCAATCAGAAAGGCTGCGATAAAGTTAATATCCCGAGAGGACAGCATTCCGTCAGGCACAAAAGGTAACACCGCCAATAAGGACAACAGAAATGCCAAGAAAATCCCCAGTCCGCCAAGACGCGGCATAATTCGGGTATGTACTTTTCGGGCATTCGGTACATCGACGGCTCCAACCTTCACAGCGAATTTCTTGACGAGCGGTGTCAGTAACAGCGCAAGTCCCAGTGCCATGATGAACCCAATAATATAGATCAATAACATTTGATCATTCGACCCCCAATTTTAAAGCAATCCCTTTTCAGATGTAACCGCATTGAATTATACTCTGATCAAAAATAAATACCAAGCTTCATATTCTGGCAAATTAGCGGGTTTTGTAGGCAGATTCAAGCTATTTATCACACTTTTGTGACGTTTTCTTTTTCGCGCATCACTTTCGCGGCGAATTTCGGCAGCGCAAGCATTCTTTTGTAACGGCTTGGCTCTTTAAGGAGTCTATATAACCATTCAGCCCGTAGCTTTTGAAACAATTTAGGTGCGCGTTTGGTTCTGCCTGATATAACATCGAAGCTACCGCCAACCCCCATCATCACCGGTACACCCAGCTGTTCCTTATATTTACCAATCCAGGGTTCCTGCGTGTCCGCTCCACGTGCTACAAACAACAAATCAGGATTTGCTTCACGAATGGCTGCAATCACGGCTTCATCCTCTTTAGGTCCAAAAAAACCATCACGCTTGCCACAAACCGTAATTGCGGGATAAAGCTCATGTACCCGCTTTGCGGTCGCTTGAATCACCTCAGATGTTGATCCCAGTAAATAAACCTTCCAATGATAGTTTTCTCCAGCTGCAAGTAATTCATGTAACAAGTCAAAGCCCGCTACCCGCTCAGGTACAGGATGTCCTACATAGTTTGCAGCCCAGACCACGCCAGTCCCATCCGGAACAATCAACTCTGCCTGTTTCATCACGTTCATGTATACTGGATCTTCCAATGCAGCCATTACCATAATCGGATTGGCAGTGATCACTTGATGGGGCTGGCGAGACTCCACTGCTTGAATTAATACATTTAATGTATCTTTCATATTAAGCCTTGATACCGGAACACCGAATATCGGGACGGTAGGCACATTCGTAACCTTATCAACTGTCACTGTATCCATCATCCTTTGCGACACAAGTAATTAACGATATGTTGTGCCGGTAAGCGAGCCTCACTTTTTAACAAAGCAATGGCCGCTTCCTGGCTCTCGATCCATTGACTTCGCTGATCTAGCAACCGCATAGACTTATTAGCCAGTTTTTGTCCATCCAGTGCCTCTGTAGTGCCTACAGGCTGGCTACCGACACGGCTGAGGAAATGGTCAATTTTAGGATCGTAGGATATCCCCAACGGAGGCACCTGGTGGGATGCTGCATAGATCAAGCTGTGTAATCGCATCCCGATCATCAAACTGCAACGGCTGACTTCCAAAAGCATCTGTTGAGGATCAGTGACTTGATCACACATGCTGACAAGGCTCCCCGTCCCCCTAATATCCCCCAACAAATCCATTACCATCCTTGAAGCCTGCTCGTCATCAGGCAGATGGAAAGGTAAAAAGCGTAAGTGTACACGGCGCTCAGCAGCTAATCTTTTTAAGCCGTCCGCAATAGCCGTTAAATCGCGACGTTCCTTATCCCAATAACGTACAGATACGCCAACGATCGGAAGTTTATCCATAGCAGTCTCAAATGCTGCTTTATGCAGCTCGGAACCCGGGGGCAATGGAAGCCCCATTACCGGATCAGGAACAACTTCGACAACCGGGCGCTTCAGTTTCATAGTACCCAGCAGTGCGGCAGACTGCTCATCTCTTACAGAAACATATTCACAGCGCTGAAACACAGAACGGATCATAGGATAAAATATCTTCCGTTGTACCGGACCAATGCCCTGAGCATATACAAACGTCGGCTTTCCAGCCCATTGGGCCAGTTTCAGAATTGCCAGATAATACGGAATGCTTTTAGGGCTTGTTGCATCCTGGAGCAAACTCCCGCCGCCACTTATAAGCCCATCGCTGTTTTTAATCGCTCTACGAACTTCCCCCAGACTCATCCGCGCTACAGCTTCTACTCCGTACATTTTCTGTGTCCAAGCGGGGTCAGAAGACAGAACAACAGGCTTGATTGTAATCCCCGCCTGACGACTCTCCTCCTCTAAAGCTGTCAAAATCGACTTAAGCACGGCCTCATCTCCACTATTGCGAAAGCCGTAATAACCCGAGATGATTATCGTTTGAGCTGTGGTGACCATTTCTTCCAACACCCTTCCAGCACTTGCCACACGACAATTGCGATGATTCCCAGCACCAGACCGAAGCCCAATCCTAACAGCCCGCGACTAAGCGACAGTGCCGCTGGAGAGTGAATGTGAGCAAAGGTATCCACCATAGAGGCTTGACCAATAGCAGCTATAATCAGTAAATAGATTGCTTTGCGATATTTCAAAGCCAGGAACGCCCCTGCAATAAACAGTGGGTGAGCCATCAAAAATTCCTTATTGCGCGGACGTACACCAAACGCATTTTCAAGGAAGTTCCGGAAAACCAGCTCCGTGTTCGACACCGTACCCGCATTTCCGGTACGAGTCAAATAGTAATAGCCTGCGGCTGCGATAACAGCCAGTGCGATCACCCACAATACAGTAATCGGCGTACGTAGCAGCTTGGAAATTTCCTCCCGTACAGAAACACCTCGATAAAAGAAAATATATATCGCTGCTAAGAAGATCGGCAGAATGTGAAGCAAGCTTACACCTCTAAATTGGTTCAGCACAAGGCTGTAAGCAATACTATTCAACAGAGCAATAACAAAAGGCACTGCAGCCAGCGACAAAATCGCTGTCTGTACGTACAGTATAAGCGTTTGAATCAAACGCTGACCTACAGAAAGTTCGGACCCCTGTTCACGTTTAATTCTAATCGTACGCACGGCGATAATCATTGCAACCGTAGGTCCGCTAATCGCCGCGAGTAGGGCTAGACCTTGCTCCATCAAGCTGGAGTTCAAAACATAAAGTCCTGCTGAACCTACCAAACCGAGTGAAAATGCCAGCAAAGTCAATGCCGGGACGAAATAGGACACCATAATGGAGAAGAATGCCAGTGCACCCAGTACGACAATCATTTTCAGATAGCGCTGAATGGACGAATCGACGACTTGGAACGGTTCAGCCTGTCCAAGTTCAAACCCCTTTTTCTCCATCCGTTGTACAGCGTTACCCGGCTTGTCCAAGCTGTGGATTAGGTTATCTACCGAATCCTTCACCTTGGCTTCAGCAATACTACGGCTAGGCGCGGTATTCAGATACAACATGCGAATATTACGATCCTTGGTAGCCAATGCAAAACGATCGGCCAACGTTTCCACATCGAGCGTTGAATCTTTATCGCTCAATGAGTATAAACGCACAACGTTATAATGGATATCGTAAGCGAGCTTATTGAAGCCTGCTTGCGGTTTTTTTAAGTTTTCGATAGCAGCTAGGCCAATATCGTATTTGTTCAGCAATTTAGCAAATGCCGCCAAGCTATGCTCTTTCTCGTTATCAGTGAAGCCTTTGACTGAATCACCTTCAAACAAAATGCGTTTTACACCATTCTGCTGAAAGGAAGCAAGCATCTCTTCCGTCAACTCCTGGTTGTAAGGAAGACTGTCGCTCATCCGTGGAACAATAAAAAATCCTTTGCTCCGAAGCTGCTTCATCGCAATCGGGTCAGGCTGCATGGGCTTGAGATACGCATCCTCTGGAGATGTTTCCACAACTAACCCTTCCTGTCCCTGATAAGTCCAAGGTTTTACATTGATGTCCAGGCTTGTAAACGTACGTAAAATTAACGGCTTTAATGCCTCGGCATTTTCTTTATCAGCGAAAACAATATACGTAAAATTCTCATTTGCAGGTGAAAGCCGTTTTTCCATATCGGCAACGTTCTGAGTCGTATAGGTTACGACGCGACCCGCTTTACGGAAATCATCCAACGTACTTTCATACATAGCCATGCTGTTCACACCCGCTTGCTGTAAGCGGTCAAGTTGCTCATTCAGATAGTCCTGCGGGTGAGCCTGATACGAGGCTGCCTCCGTCAAATCCCGATAATCGAATACAATCTCTACTTTTTTACTCGAGGATTCTGTCTTCACACGATCGGCGATGACCGGAATGGAAGCCAGCAAGCCGACAGCCACCAAAATCCATAACCATTTTCGAGAAGCCGTATTCCAATACTGCCATTTCTGATACACCAAAGAACCTCCTTAATATTCGGGATTTTGCAAAATTCAATGCTGCCCGCCTTGCCGTACTCAGCCTTTTGGTAGGTCACTCATTGAATTTTGCAAAATCCTCCGTTGCCGGAATAAGGCTATTTTCCCAAAGCCTCTTCCAGGTTATTCTGCAATACAGAAATGACCTCCACGGCGTACTGCCCTTTGCCGTGAGAGGTCACCGATTACTATATCTTATCCAATTACCTTAACCTATTCTATTATAAAGGGATTTTTCTCAAGCGTCTACGCGAGCCATAACAGCATCGACCAGGTGGCTGATTCTTTGCTCCGCGTCTGACAGCGATGAACCGCGTACCGCGAAGTATACTTTGATTTTTGGCTCCGTTCCCGAAGGGCGCAGGCAAAACCACGAACCGTCCTCCAGTAAAAATTTGAGTACATTTTCCTGTGGAAGTCCGTCCAGACCTTGTGAGTAGTCCAGTACCTTGTCTACCTTCACGCCTGCAATCTCTTGAGGCGCGTTGCTACGCCAATCGGTCATTTTGCCCTGAATTTGTGCCACTCCATCCTTACCCTTAAGGGTACGAGACTCCAGCTTCTCAAGGAAGTAGCCAAACTGCTCATACAGCTCTTGTAAAACATCATAGAGCGTCTTACCTTGTGTGCTGTAATAAGCAGCAGCTTCAGCGATCAGCATAGCCGCCAAGACAGCATCCTTATCGCGAGCATAATTCCCTGCCAAATAACCATAGCTCTCTTCATAGCCAAACAGGTAGGTGTACTCGCCAGTTTCGTCAAACTGGTTCATTTTCTCGCCAATATACTTGAAGCCAGTTAGCGTGTTAAACACAGTTGCTCCAAAATGTTCGGCAATGACTGCGCCCATTTCGCTGGTTACGATGGTTTTGATAACCGCCCCATTATTCGGAAGCTTGCCTGTTTCTTTTAGCTGATTCAATAAGTAGTAAACCATGATCGCGCCAGATTGATTGCCGGACAATACCACATATTCGCCATCACGGTTTTTCACAACTGCACCCATGCGGTCAGCATCAGGGTCTGTTCCGATCAACAGATCTGCACCAATTTTCTCACCCAGCGCAATTGCCAGCTTAAACGCATCACGTTCTTCCGGGTTTGGCGACTTGACAGTCGAAAATTCAGCATCTGGGAGCTCTTGCTCAGGCACTATATGCACCTGTTCAAAACCGATCTTCTCCAGCACACGACGAACCGGTTCATTTCCAGTACCATGGAGAGGTGTAAACACAACTTTGAAGTTTTTGCCTGGTCCGGCTGCAATCAGCTCACGGTTCACACTCACACTGGCTACCGTATCTACAAACGCTTCATCTTCCTCTTCTCCAAGCCAAACCAACAATCCCTGTGCCTCTGCTTCCTCACGTGTCAAACTGCGAATGTCGGCAAAAGAAGGAACCTCACGGATATAACTAATTACCTGTTCAGCCTGATCTGGAACAAGCTGACCCCCTTCATCGTTGTATACCTTGTATCCATTATACTCAGGAGGATTGTGACTCGCTGTCACAACGATCCCTCCACTGGCTCCCAAATGACGTACACTAAACGAAAGCTGTGGCGTTGGACGCAAGGAAGGGAACAACTTAGCCACGATACCATTGCCTGCCAGCACCAAAGCTGCATCCAGAGCAAATTCTGGTGAAAAATGACGCGAATCATGTGCAATGACAACCGAAGGTTTGCCTTCTTTACCAGCATGCTGTTCTAAAATATAGCGAGCCAGCCCTTGAGTCGCACGTCCAATGACGTAACGGTTCATCCGGTTACTTCCTGCCCCGATCACTCCACGCAGACCGCCTGTACCAAATTCCAGCTCTTTGTAAAAGCGATCCTCCAGTTCCTGCTCGTTGCCTTCCAATGCGCGCAACTCCTGTTTAGTCTCTTCATCAATATAAGGGTCTTGCAGCCAGCTCTCAATGCCTTCTAATGCTTTTTTACTCAACTGCGTCATACGGAATTTCCCCTCTCCATTTTTGGGTTGTCAAAACAGGATTTCTATGTACACATGCACTCAGTTCAGACGTCGTACTTATGTCGGCAGAGCTTTATTTATTGGGGAGGGTCAGATAAAGCAAACATAATTTCGCCCTCAGCTACTACCGTATCGCCTACTTTAGCCGTAGCTTTCCCTTTGCCAAATGCGCCTTTGGAACGAGTGATTTCCACTTCAAGCGTAAGCGTATCCCCAGGAACCACCTGTCCACGGAAACGGAAACCATCCAACCCTGCCAAGAACCCGATTTTGCCACGATTGCTCTCTAGATGCAGTAATGCGACAGCCCCAACTTGAGCCAGTGCTTCGGTGATCAACACACCAGGCATAACGGGATACCCCGGAAAATGTCCAATGAAATGAGGCTCATTCATCGTTACATTTTTAATGCCCACTGCTCTTTTCCCTTCCTCCAGCTCAATAATACGATCTACCAATAAAAATGGCGCTCGATGTGGGATAATCTCCTGAATTTGATTAACATCCAATTGCAATTTGTCCATTTACCTTAATAACTCCTCCCGCTTGCAGGTTTGACTCTGTATCAGTCATGAGTTACTGCAAGCATAATATTACCCCGCCTGCGCTGCATAAAAACAGCTCTTGGCGGCAACAATGTTAGATATCCTTCACCTACTGCAGAAGTGGAGGTTGAGATAAGGGGCTTTTTCCGCCGGTTATGCAACCCGAGGCGCGAAGAAGCCCTTTTGCCCGTGCTTGGTTTTACCCCGCAGTGTTATAAACTTCCCCATCATTATACAGTTATCAGATACAAAAAGAAAATTACGCGGAAGTACCATATTGGGTGCTCCTATTATGGGGGTGAAGCGAAGTTTCATTTGAGCCAAGGGGGGGGAAGGGCTACGTGATTTATTTGATCTTCCGATCGCTGTTGCCCCTAAATTTTTTCATTTTATAATACCTGCAAGGTTAAAATTTAGGGGCAAAGGCGAACGCTATCGCTTCTCCAGATTCAAATAAACCCCTCCGCCGAGTTACTTTTGGCTCAAAAGGAAAGCCTCGCTTCAATAATACTCGCTTGCCGTGAAGGGCAGTGAAACAACCGAAGGCCTCTGCGATTGTGTCCAATGGCTGCAAGCTGCCCGTCACTGCATTTGAAGGCTCCTGCCTGAAGGCATAACAAAACCCTGCGCCACTGGCACAGGGTTTTGTTATTCTATACTCCCCACACAAATTGCGGGGGGGTTATTTTAATAAAAGTGGCCCTGATGGCGGGTAGCAGCGGAGCGAAGGATTTGAATCTGGAGAAGCGCGAGCGTTCGCCTTTGCAAAGGGATTTTTACATCTGAATAATTTATCAAATAAGAAAATCCCGCTGCAACAGCGATCGTATGATCAAATCATTCGCGGAGCGACCTTTTCCCGCCCCCACTCATTTAAAGTAAACTAAGGCGCAAATATAAGATCAATCACATGCTGCCAGGTTTTCCATTCGAATACACCTGACAACCCTTGCTTACCTACAATTACATATCCTGCAATTAAGCCGCCTAACAGCGAGAACAGGAGCAGCAACGGAACTACGAAATAACGAGCAGTACGCCAGCGGGACTTCGTCTTTTCAGGCACCGGACGGGAATCAGATTGTTCTTCTTTCATCACCAAATCCTTAAGCCCTCAGATTGTTGGCCAGGTTCATCATCGTATCACTAGAAGTTAATGCCCGTGCCGCCATTTGATACATCCGCTGAACTTGCATCATATCCGTCATTTCGCCCGCTAAATCCACATTAGATTCCTCAAGATAACCGGAACGCACAGATACGTCCGCTGGAACAGCACCTGCCACACCTGCAGCTCCGAATACATTTGCCTCTGTTATACCATTCAACAACACGAACAGGTTATCATCCCGCTGTTCCAGTCCTTCTGGACGCTGTACATCCATTAGCTTGATTCTCTGACCAACTGTCGGAGCCCCAGTTCCATTAGCACGAATCAGCAATTCGCCATCCGAGTTAATAGCCACCTTGGAACCCGCTGGAGCAGTCACAGGAACATCATTGTTATCCAGCACGGAATAACCTTCAGCAGTGGTCAACATCATCGTCGCACTATCATTCGGATCAGGAACAAAATGAAAGCTACCGTCACGGGTCCAAGCTTTTTGCCCATTTCCCTGAACTTCAAACATGGCATTACCTTGAATCGCCAGATCGGTAGGAAGTCCCGTCTCCTTGAGCGGACCTTGCTCCATATTTTTCATGATTGCGGCCGTTTTAACTCCGTAGCCCAAATTATAGCCGAGCGGCATGGCCCGTCCATTTTGGAGATACGTTGAAGGCTGTTGCTGCACATTGGCCAATACATCTTCAAAGGAACCCTGTTTACTCTTATAACCCACTGTATTGATATTAGCAATATTATCGGCAATTAAATCCAAACGCTGCTGCACACTGGCCATAGATACCATTGCGCCAATCATGGAGTTGTTCATCACTTACCCCCTGTTATACACGGCCTACTTCATTAACGGCCTTGTCCAAGCTTTTATCATAAAATTGAATTACCTTCTGATTCGCCTCATACGCTCTTAACGCAGCCATCATATCCACCATGGACTGTGAAGCATCTACATTAGATACCTCCAGATAACCTTGACGAACGGATACAGCATCGTTAGCAGTCATCATTCTAGCTGTAGCACCGTCAGTATCATTCAGGCGAAAATTCCCATTGCCCTCACGAACGAGCTGGTACGGACGATCAATGACACTAATACCGAGCGTCGTCCCCAATGTCTGGTTGGACTGGCTATCTACCAATTCGCCCCGCTCATTTACTTTAAGCTCTGAGACAGCCCCCGTCAATTGAATCGGGTTTCCATTCGTATCCAGCACCGCTGAGCCAGTCGATGAAAGCAATGCTCCCGCTCCATTTACTTGAAAATGTCCATCACGTGTATAACGAACGTTACCATTACTGTCCCGCACCGTAAAAAACGCTTCTGGACGGTAGGTGACTTCACCGTTAGCATTGATGAATTTCCCTGCCTGATCAAAAGCCATAGGTTGACCAGTAGCTGGGTCGTTCACATTAATATTGGACTGTATCGCAAAATCCGTCGCTTGTCCACTGTCCTTTAATGCTCCCTGAATGTAAGGGGAGAGGCTTTCCTCAGCAAAAACGCCAGTATTGAGCTTGCCGACCGTACGGTCCGGGTTATCAGGGTTACCACCCGTCATGGAAATAAGCATTTCGGGGAAAGAACGCTGAACACTGTTCTCCTGTTTGTATCCCGTCGTATTCATATTAGCAATATTTTGCGTCACGGTGTCATGGCGTCGTTGTTGTGTCATCAATCCGGCGGCCGCAGTATATAAACCTCTCAACATGTATCGTGCACCCCAATCCTATACTCTGCTAAAATCATATGCTCGCGCGGAGGCACGAAAGCCAAAATGCTAGGCAACCTGTCTGACCGCACACGAGTCTCTTATAGTCACTATCGGCAGATTAGAACTTTTTCTTAACCACATGATCCAAATTATCCAGCATAATTCCTGTACCTTTAACAACACAATGCATCGGATCTTCGGCAACCAGTACTGGAACACGCAGTTCTTCAGCAAGCAGCTCGTCCAATCCGCTAAGCAAGGCACCGCCACCAGTCAAAATAACACCGCGGTCAATAATATCAGCTGACAGTTCCGGTGGGGTCTGCTCCAATACAAACTTGGCCGCAGCAACAATCGCCGATACAGGATCTCTAAGCGCATCCTGCACTTCATCCGCAGAAATACTTAACGTTTTGGGCAATCCGGATACCATATCCCGTCCACGGATGTCCATCTCTGCACGACGTCCGCTCGGATGCACGGTTCCGATAGCAATCTTGATATCCTCAGCCGTACGTTCCCCGATCAGAAGCTTGTACTTCGTTTTTACATATTTCATGATGGCTGTATCAAATTTGTCCCCTGCCATTTTAATGGAAGAAGCTGTTACGACATCCCCCATAGAGAGGACTGCAACGTCAGTCGTTCCGCCACCAATATCCACTACCATGTTGCCGCTAGGCTCAAAAATATCCATTCCTGCTCCGATGGCAGCCGCTTTTGGCTCTTCCTCCAAAAATACTTCCTTGGCCCCGCTACGCTCCGCCGCTTCACGAATCGCTTTTTGCTCCACTGAGGTAATGTTCGTCGGCGCACAAATTAGAATACGAGGGTGGCTGTACCAGCTTTTTCCCCCTACCCGATTGATAAAATATTTTAACATCGCTTCTGTTACTTCAAAATCGGCGATGACACCATCACGTAATGGACGGATGGCTATGATATTACCAGGAGTACGTCCCACCATACGGCGCGCTTCCTCTCCGACAGCCAGAACTCTTTTTGAATCGCTTTCTATCGCGACAACGGAAGGTTCGTCAAGAACAACCCCCTTCCCTTTGACGTGGATAAGCACGTTGGCCGTACCGAGGTCGATACCGATATCATTACTGAACATATTAAAAAGGCCCCCAAAGTGATATTTTAAAAAGCTAAGATTCGACAAGAAGCGGCAAATATATGTATAAACCTACGGTTACATGTCATTTTTCGTCTTGTACCATCTTTTAACATATCATACTTCAGGGGGTTGATTCAATGGCTTTGCCAGCCAATTCACTATATATTTTTAGGACTTGCCAGAAACGAGAATCTCCCTTCGTTTGCCACTCGTTTTTTTGT
Organism: Paenibacillus sp. FSL P2-0322; assembly: GCF_037975315.1. Classification (NCBI taxonomy): domain Bacteria; kingdom Bacillati; phylum Bacillota; class Bacilli; order Caryophanales; family Paenibacillaceae; genus Paenibacillus; species Paenibacillus sp. FSL P2-0322. The sequence continues at coordinate 5,552,560 of NZ_CP150243.1, forward strand.
ACTTAATTTTCGTCGCTTCTCCTCCCCGCAGATGGCGGATGGATTTATGGTATTCGAGAATGTGCTTCACCTGATCGGCAAGATCCGGGTTGATTTCAGGCAGCCGTTCGGTCAGATCTTTATGCACCGTGCTCTTGGAGACACCAAATTCCTTGGCAATCGTACGGACCGTATTCCTTGTTTCCACGATACAGCGACCGATTTTGATGGTCCGTTCCTTGATGTAATCGTGCACGCTCCCGCCTCCCTACTGTGGATAGTTTGGTACATTATATGAGGAGCGTGCCTATATATTCGCGGTTTGGCGGGAAGACATGCTTCCGAAGGCCTATTTATTTGGCAAAAGCAGCTTATGTTTACCTTATGCACAAAAACTACACAAGAAAAAAGCAGGGAATGTGGATTCCCCGCTTTGCATGCAAAGCCATGACCAAATTTATTTTTTAGGAAGCAGACCTGCTGGATTCACCGGCTTGTCATCCTGATACACTTCAAAATGCAGATGTGTTTTCAAATCCTTTTCAAGCTCGTTACGACCCGCTGAAGCAATCACATCGTTTTGTTTCACTTGATCGCCTTCTTTTACTTTCAGATCACTCAAGCTTTGATACACCGTTTTGAGATTATTATCATGCGTGATTTCTACGACACTACCTACCAGCGGATGTTGTTCCACACGAGATACTTTGCCACTCAGGGCGGCTCTCACTTCAAACGCCTGATCGTCGGCCCGGGAAAGATCAATCCCAGTGTTAGCGGTAAATGTTTTATCGTACTCTACCATAGCTGCCGCCTGCTCATCAGCGGTCGCGTTCTCATCAAAGAACGGCTTTACGACCTGTACTGCGCCAGCATCTGCTACTGGCCATGCGATATTTTCCGACTGGGCAACTACTTCCACGCTTTCTGGCTGTTGTCCGTTAACATCGGTGTTCACTGCACTTGTGCTTTGTACCGATGGACTAGCTGGGTCAGGTTTGAAAGACTTCTGGCTGGCATCCTGATAGACCCACACTAAGGTTAGTATAATGGCTGCTGCGGCAATGTAGGCTGCCGGGTATGCCCACCTTTTGGACAACAGCTTTTTCCACGAAGACGGCCGTGAAGCTCTTCCACCCTGAAAGGTTTTGGGTGTTTCTTCATGGTTTTGGTTCTGGTTTTTATTTTGTTCATTCATTTGCTCATCACCTCAGTAACCAGTGTTACCGGGTGCAACTCTTTTATACTTCAAAGTTTCGAAATATTTACTAACTTAGAATACGAGAGGCTTGCGCAAAAGAAATGCCAGTATAATAGTGAAGGAGAATTTGAGTGGCAGTATGACCTTCCTTGGCCATTCCATTGGCTCCCCACTGACTCATACCAACACCATGACCATAACCATAGGTTGTTATAGCAATCCGGTCCCCTTCAGCCTTCCACGTAAACTCAGCCGAACGCAGCCCCAGTTTGTTACGGATTTCCGGCCCTGTAAAGATTGAACCACCAACCTCAATCTTCTTGATGCGATGTCCTTCTGTCTTAGAGAGTATACGAATCTCTGGCATTCTCCCTCCTCCAGTAGAAGCAGCTATCGCAGTACGACTCAACCCCAATCTATCGAACACACTCTGACGACTCAGTGTGACGGTTTCTGTATAACGCGGGGCCAACTGCTTGTCCCATGGACTTGACACACTTCGTAAATAGGGCACTGCCTTCGCCCATACATCCTCTGAATTTTCGGTGTAGCCATTGCTAGTAGAAAAAAAAGAGGCCGTAATGGGCTTGCCTTCATATACCATGATCGTATCCTTGGTGTCTCGTACGGCCTGCTGAATTTTAGCCAGCTCTGCGGATTTACCAGAGTGCCCCCATTCTCTAGTAAGTTTAGCTTTAGAGATATAAGCCTGATGTTTAACAGTATCCGTCACATCTGCTCCCGCCGGGGCACCGCTGGTGTCATCAGCCAGCAAACGCCGGGCAATGAAGGTACGCGCGGCAATGGCCTGCGCTTTCAGTGCCTCGCCCTCGAAGCTGGGCGGCATTTCGGCGGCTACTACGCCGACAATGTATTGCTCCAGCGGTAACGTCTCCGTGCGACCGGTAGACGTGACGTACACACGCACGTCCGGCTCTGCCACCACCGGCACGCTGCGCGTTGGAGCAGCGGGCACCGCCGGTATCGGCGGGACACCCGGCAGGCGCGTGACGGGCGTCTCGCCCTTTGCCGTTACGCTAGGTGCAGCCGGTGCTGCCGTGCGACTGCTCGGCGGCACCGGCTGCGCCGTCTGGCGAGGCCACGCCATTAGCGCGGGCACAGCCATGGCAAGCACCAGCACCCCTGCCATGGCGGCGAATGGCAGCCATGGGCGGCGGCTGCCCCAGCGCGGGGCACGCCCGGCGGAAGGACGCAGGTGCGGTAGCGGCACCCGCAGCGGGCTTGCAGCGCGTGTGTCATGGACCGCTGCTCCAGCAATAGGCAAAGCCGTATCAACGGAGTTCACAGCGGAATGCACGGCTGTTATACGCCGATTGGGCTTGACGCCACCCGACAATGTACCTCTTGTGTCTGGTTGCTGTTGCATAAGCTTAATCTTCTGTAACGAAGTAGCTATAGAGCCAGAGCCTTCCTCCGCAAGTGAAGCCTGGCGATGTTCCTTAGGATGATGAATGGGTATACGGATGCGAACCTGTGAATCTTTCATAGGCTGAAACCTCCATCAAAGGGCTAAGTGTCCGGCTGGAGTACAGATATACTCCAGCAGATATTTTCAATCATATGAAGTCGTCCACTTTGATAGAACCGTTTTAAGAGAACTGAAAGAATGAAAAAGACTGACTGCAAACAACAAAAAAACCAAGCCCTTTCGGACTTGGTTCCTTATTGTTCAAGAATATACTTATGCAACATGAAGCGACATACGTTAAAGCTTAGGCGAGGGAAGGCTGGATCTTCTTAAACAGATTTCCCGACGTCTCTTCTGGCATTACGCGCTCTGTACTGGGCGAATGATTCAGTTTGGACTCTTCCACGGTCACTCTGTAAATGTCCGCTCCCAATCCAGTCAGCTTCTCAGCCAAATGAACGTAACCGCGATCGATGTGATGTACGCCGGATACCTCCGTTGTACCTTCCGCAATGAGTCCGGTCAGAATTAACGCAGCACCTGCACGCAAATCTGTAGAGGTTACTTTCGCACCTGTCAGCTTAGCATTACCAGTTACAATGGCCGAACGACCTTCAACCTTAATTTCCGCATTCATGAGATGAAATTCATCCACATGCATGAAACGATTTTCAAACACGGTTTCCGTAATAATGCTCGTTCCTTCAGCGGCAAGTTGAAGTGCCATCATCTGAGACTGCATATCGGTAGGAAAACCAGGATAAGGCAAAGTTTTAACATCAACGGCCTTTAACGGCTTATCTGCAATGACACGAATTCCGTTCTCATCAGGTTGAATGGTTACACCCATTTCTTCCATCTTGGAAATAACCGGTCCTAAATGATCGGATATTGCGCCTTCTACATATACGTTCCCGCCTGTGATCGCAGCAGCAACCATATAAGTACCTGCTTCTACCCGGTCGGGAATGACCGTATGTTTTACACCATGTAGCTTCTCAACGCCTTCAATACGAATAACGCCCGTGCCCGCACCGCGTACTTTGGCACCCATTCCATTCAGGAAATTTGCGAGATCAACAATCTCAGGTTCCTTAGCAGCATTCTCGATGGTAGTTACGCCCTCAGCAAGAGTAGCGGCCATCATAATATTCTCGGTTGCTCCTACGCTGGCTACATCCAAATAAACTTTAGCTCCACGCAGACGCCCGTTACTTTTAGCTTCAATAAAACCTTGGCCCAGGCTAATCTCCGCGCCCAATGCCTCAAAACCCTTCAAATGCTGATCAATTGGTCGCGTTCCGATTGCGCATCCGCCTGGAAGCGAGATCCTTGTACGTCCCAAACGTGTAAGCAGCGGCCCCATAACCAAGAATGATGCGCGCATTTTCCTAACCCACTCGTAAGGGGCTTCACAGGAAATTATCTTCCGCGCGTCAACACGAATGACCTCATCTTGGTATGTAACGCCTGCTCCTAAGGACTCCAGCACTTTGTTAATGGTCATCACATCGTCTAGAGGAGGTGCATCAATAATAACACTTTCTCCTTCTTCTCCTAGCAGAGAAGCGGCGATGATCGGCAGAACTGAGTTTTTGGCTCCGCTGACTTTGACACTCCCGGTCAATCTGTTGCCACCGCGGACGATAAATTTGCTCATCTATGGTTCCCTCCGCGCGTCATTTCCCTTTTCCATTCTGGAAAAAAAGAACATATTCCGCTATTTTCATGCCTTGCTTTTTCATTACATAAAAAAACAAGATTTTACTAATACCCTAACTGCCATCATACCACTGATTAAAACAAGTATACAAGCGTTTTTTGTACTTGACGACCATTGTACTCTAACTGATTCAGCCAGCTATACATGTATGGTTCTTTTGTTTACCATTGTTAACAATATGACGCGATGTTATTCGACAATTCCCGCAGAGACACAGTCATAAGGTCATATAACCCGCCCACTTCATGTTAAAACAAATTCTAGAGCATCTGACTCCAAGAAATGTAGCTCAACAGGAACCCAGAAACCAACTGTCCCAAAATTATAGCAAGAAACAAGTGTAGCAATCTGCCTTGCGGTCCTTTGGGTTGCCGGATTAACAAATCCAGCTTAAAACTCTGTAAAGCCCACCAAGCTAACGCTATACAGATGAGCGACACGATCATGGAGATCAGCGCGGTCATACTCGCCGATTGACTTAGCTGTTCAGCCAATTGCTGTTTCCCGTTCAACCATAATTCCTCCCATCTGCGTCACAGACTTCTTTATAATACTCGGCGAACGCCTAATATGCCAGTGCTATTTCTGTTTTCAGGACATTTATTTCGACAAAATGTGATTAATCACTTCTGTTTCGTGAATTTAAAAGGTACTAAATACCTAGCAGCCGGGCAAGAAATAGGACTGTACATTTGGTAATTACAGCTAAAAAAGGGCCCGATCACAGTGATCGAAGGAAGCAAGGTTCTCCCTCACCTTCTACCGGACATTCTTTGGCAGAAATTATGAAGTGGTCTCCTTGTCGTTCCATCCGTATACTATGCCGAACCCTTTTAAAATTCCACTTAAAATCCAATATTAATTCTTATTGGTTCTGATGCTTGTAGCATTTAAACGGTTAAGCGCCCGTTGCAGAGCTACTTCCGCCCGATGATGATCTATCTGTTCCTGCTTGCTCTGGAGCCGCAGTTCTGCCCGCTCCCTTGCCGCACGGGCACGCTCCACATCAATTTCTTCGGAACGTTCCGCACTCTCAGCCAAAATGACCACTTTATCCTTGCGGACTTCAAGAAAGCCCCCATTGACCGCGATCACTTCGGTTTGACCACCGATTTTAATGCGTATCGGTGCAATCTTCAAGGGAGTGACCAAGGGAAGGTGTCCAGGTAAAATCCCAAGATCGCCTTCCGAGCCGCGAACACTGATGCTGTTTACCTGTTCTGTATAAACCAGGCGCTCCGGCGTCACAATCTCTAGTAAATACGTGCTCACTTGAATCCCTCCTGGAAGCTGTCCGCAGACAGCTCACTTCGTAAGGCTCGGCTATTCTTTGCCTGTTGTTTACAACGTTTTAGCTTTTTCAACTGCTTCTTCGATGGCTCCTACAAAAAGGAAAGCCGCTTCTGGAAGATGGTCATACTTGCCTTCCAAAATTTCTTTGAAGCTTCGTACAGTTTCTTTAACCGGCACATATTTACCTGGGAAGCCGTTAAATGCTTCGGCAACGTGGAAAGGTTGAGAAAGGAAACGCTGGATTTTACGTGCACGTGCCACCAACATTTTATCTTCTTCACTCAGCTCGTCCATACCCAGGATGGCAATGATATCCTGAAGCTCATTGTAGCGGGCCAAAATTTGTTTTACCCCTTGTGCTACATTGTAATGCTCTTCACCCACAACATCTGGAGCCAAAATACGGGAGCTTGATGCGAGTGGATCAACCGCCGGGTAAATACCCATTTCGGAAATTTTACGTTCCAGATTCGTTGTAGCATCCAAATGGGCAAACGTTGTAGCAGGAGCCGGGTCAGTGTAGTCATCCGCAGGCACATAGATCGCCTGAATGGAAGTAACAGAACCTTTTTTAGTAGAAGTAATCCGTTCTTGCAATTGACCCATCTCAGTAGCCAGCGTAGGCTGGTAACCTACTGCTGAAGGCATACGTCCCAACAGGGCCGAAACCTCAGAACCTGCTTGAGTAAAGCGGAAAATGTTATCAATAAAGAGCAACACGTCACGGCCTTCTTGGTCACGGAAGTATTCCGCCATCGTCAGACCTGTGAGAGCTACACGCAAACGTGCACCCGGAGGCTCGTTCATTTGTCCGAACACCATCGCTGTTTTGTTGATAACGCCGGAATCTCTCATTTCATGATACAAGTCATTTCCTTCACGTGTGCGTTCACCTACACCCGCAAATACAGAAATACCACCATGCTCCTGAGCGATATTGTTAATCAATTCTTGAATGGTTACGGTTTTACCTACACCAGCACCACCAAACAATCCGACTTTACCACCCTTAGCATAAGGAGCCAGCAAGTCGATAACTTTAATACCGGTTTCGAGCATCTCTGCTTGAGTTGTCAGCTCATCGAAAGAAGGAGCTTGACGGTGAATCGGATTTCTAGCCGTTTCACTCATATCAGCACCATTATCAATTGGCGTTCCAAGCACGTTAAATACGCGTCCAAGAGTAGCTTCGCCGACAGGTACTGAAATAGGTGCTCCCAGATCTATGGCTTCAGCCCCACGAACCAAACCATCTGTGGAAGACATGGCAATACAACGCACACGGTTGTCACCTAGATGTTTTGAAGCTTCGAGCGTCAGATCAATTTTGACTCCGCTCTCCAGCACAGTCCCAATATGAATGGCATTCAGGATTTCCGGAAGTTGTCCACGTTCGAACTCAACGTCGACAACCGGACCCATGATGCTCACTACGCGTCCTTTGTTCATCTTTTGGTTTCCCTCCTACAAGCTTGCACAGCCGCAAATCCGAACCACTCTGATTTGTTTTGCGCCCGCAATTTATCATAATAGTGTAGACCCTGCTATAAAACAGTCGCAACAAGCCTGATTAAGACTGAGCGCTTGCCCCTGCAACGATTTCCGTAATTTCCTGGGTAATAGCCGCTTGACGAGCACGGTTATAGGTCAAGGAAAGCTCACCAATTAACTTGGAAGCATTCTTCGTAGCAGATCCCATCGCCGTCATCTTCGCTCCCAGTTCACTAGCTTTACCATCCAGCAAAGCGCCGTAAATGAGCGTTTCCGCGTAACGCGGCAGCAATACTTCCAGCACTCCTTCTGGTGAAGGCTCATACTCATAGTTAATTGAGGATGAAGCTGTAGCTGAATCCGGTGTTGCCATTGGTAACAGACGGTCAACTGTTGGAATTTGAGTCAATGCGTTGACAAAGCGGTTATAGCATAGATAAAGCTCATCAAATTCTTTAAGTTCAAAGCCTTGTACAGCCTTGCTTGCAATTGTTTTGATATCTGCAAAAGCAGGTGTATCCGACAGATCTGTTACCGATTCAGCGATAGGAAATTCACGACGTCTGAAATAATCCCGTCCTTTTCGTCCAATGATGAAAATCACAAATTCATCCTGTGAATGGTGACGTTCAGAAATCGTCTGCGTAACCTGTCGTAAAATATTGGCGTTATAACCACCAGCCAGACCACGATCAGATGTAATGATGAGATAAGCAGTCTTTTTAACCGGACGCGTTTCCAGCATTGGATGCTTGATGTTATTCGCTCCAGAAGCAATACTACTCACAACTTCCTTAAGCTTTTCCGAGTAAGGACGAGCCGACTCCGCTTTCTCCTGAGCTTTTCTCAGCTTGGATGCAGCGACCATTTCCATCGCTTTCGTGATCTGCTTCGTACTCTGCACACTTTTAATCTGACGTTTAATCTCGCGCATACCTTTTGCCATGATTTCACCACCTTTAAGCTCTAGCAAAGCCAAAGCTAACTTCGTAAGCAATCCCTTAGCTTGGGCCAAGTCCAAGCACTTCGTAAGATTCAAATCCAGCCGGACATATGTTAAAGGGCCTGTTATTGAGGGTAAAACATGCCAAGGAAGCCAAAACCCGGAGGGCACGCTTCCTTAGTACATCTTTCATCATAAACAGGCAAATTCCAATGTATTAAACCGACGTGGCGAATGATTTTTTGAATTTCTCGATAGCCGCCTTCAAAGCCGCTTCGTTATCAGCAACCAGGTCTTTCGTGTCGCGGATAGATTGAAGCACGTCTTGATGGTCAGACACCATGAAAGACAGGAAGTCTTTTTCAAAACGTTTTACATCCGCTACAGGGATATCATCAAGGAAGCCTTTTACAGCAGTATACAAGCTCACTACTTGTTGCTCTACAGCAAGCGGTTGGTTAACACCTTGTTTCAAAATTTCCATCATGCGTGCGCCGCGATCCAGACGGGCTTTTGTGGATTTATCCAAGTCGGACCCGAATTGGGAGAACGCTTGAAGCTCTCGATATTGAGCAAGATCCAGACGCAGGGAACCTGCTACCTTTTTCATCGCTTTAATCTGAGCTGAACCACCTACACGAGATACAGAAATACCTACGTTGATCGCCGGACGTTGCCCAGCATAGAACAAGTCAGCTTCCAAGAAGATCTGTCCATCCGTGATGGAAATAACGTTGGTTGGAATATATGCAGAAACGTCGGAAGCCTGTGTCTCGATGAACGGCAATGCGGTAAGTGATCCGCCGCCCAACTCATCATTTAGCTTCGCTGCACGTTCCAGCAAGCGAGAGTGAAGATAGAAAACGTCACCCGGATATGCTTCACGACCCGGTGGACGACGCAGCAACAGGGACAGTTCCCGGTAAGCTGATGCTTGTTTAGTCAAGTCATCATAAACTACAAGAACATGCTCGCCTTTGTACATGAAATACTCACCCATGGCGCAGCCAGAGTAAGGAGCAATGTACAGCAATGGTGAAGGTTCGGAAGCAGATGCCGTAACGACAATCGTGTATTCCAGCGCACCGTGACGACGCAATGTTTCAACAACTTGAGCTACCGTGGATTGTTTTTGACCAATAGCGACATAAATACATTTCATGCCGTTACCTTTTTGGTTCAAAATTGCATCAATTGCGATAGAAGTTTTACCTGTTTGACGGTCACCGATGATCAACTCACGTTGACCACGACCAATCGGAACCATCGCATCAATAGCTTTAATCCCCGTCTGCATAGGCTCATGTACCGATTTACGGGCCATAACGCCTGGAGCCTGACTTTCAACCGGACGGAATTCTGTTGTAGCAATCGGTCCTTTACCGTCTACTGGTTGTCCCAGTGGGTTAACTACACGTCCGATCAATGCTTCCCCTACAGGGACCTGCATGATTTGACCTGTACGTTTTACTTGACCGCCTTCACGAATGTCGGAGAATTGACCCAAAATAACAACACCGACATTGCTTTCTTCCACGTTGAGCGCCAAGCCCAATACGCCAGTGTCGAATTCAACCAATTCACCGGCCATAACTTTTTCCAGTCCGTAGACGCGGGCAATACCGTCGCCGACTTCAACAACAGTGCCGACTTCAACGACCTCGATATCATTTTTATATTGTTCAATCTGACTTTTAATCAATGAACTGATTTCCTCAGGTTTGATACTCAAGTGTGTTCACCCCTATCTTCTATACTCGTCTGTTAAAGGATTTCTCGAGACGATCCAGCTTGCCGGCCAGACTGCCGTCGTACAGTGTATCGCCGATAACCACTTTCAATCCGCCCAGTAGACTCGGGTCCACTATATTTTCCACACGGATTGTTTTATGTTCACGGGCTCCGAATTCCTCGGCTACCGCTGTTTTTTCCTGATCACTTAAAGCATAAGTCGAATACACCTTTGCATGAGCAATTCCCAGCTTGTATTCCTGAATATCGAGGTATCCGGCAAGGAGAGATTCGAACAAATCTGCTCTACTACGCTGAATCAACAGCTTGATCGTGTTAATTAGCGAGGCAGAAAGCTTGCCTTCAAAACTGTTAGCCAGAACTTGAAGCTTGACCGCTTCCGTAATGTTAGGAGAATTAATGAATTTACGGATTTCAGCATCCCCCGATACAGCCTCTACAAAAGCACGTAGCTCCTGCTCGGTTTCCATAATGGTCTGTTCCTGCTCTGCCACTTCAAACAAAGCTTTCGCATACCGTTTGGCTACTACCGTATCCCGGCTCATGCTTTGCCTCCTACCTCTTTAAGGTATTGGTCGACAAGCTCTCCCTGGACTTGGTCTTCCTTGATTTCCTTTTGAATCAGTTTGGAAGCAATTTGTACCGAAGCTTTACCCACTTCGCTGCGCAGTTCGGCAACCGCCTTATTACGCTCGCTTGTGATTTCACGAACAGCTTCGTCTTTCAGGCGGACAGCTTCGTCTTTAGCCTGAACAATAATTTGCTCCGCTTGTTTGTTACCTGTTTGTTTTGACTGCTCGATAATGTCGTACGCTTCCTTACGTGCCTGCTGGAGAGCCTGCTTTTGCTCCTCAACATAAGCAGCAGCCTGTTCACGCGTCTGTGCCGCTTCATTCATTTGCTGTAATACAAGCTGACGCCGCTTCTCCATAACGGAAAAGAGAGGGCCGAATGCATAACGCGTCAGTAACCAGTACAAGATCAAAAATGCAATGATTGTGAAAACGATACTTGTCCAATTTAAACTCAATTGAAGTCACTCCTTTCCGGTGAACGTCGGTTCTGGATCTTTCATGTTCAAACGAACAAAGAAGGCGCGGATGGCTGTGCCTTCCCCGCCAAACCTTGCTTCCATTCAATTAAGCACCTGCGTAGAAAATGAATGCCAGAACGACCCCGATGATTGGCAGGGCTTCGACCAGACCTACACCGATAAACATTACCGTTTGCAACGTTGCTTTTGCTTCAGGCTGACGAGCGATACCTTCAACTGTTTTACTTACGATCAGACCGTTACCAATACCTGCGCCCAAAGCGCCCAAACCTACTGCGATTGCAGCTGCGATATATGCCCAAACTCCCATTTTAAAAATCCTCCTTAGTGATGTGTATTTATATTGTACATGTATTTGCAGTTAAGAGCGAAGCGTACTCCTGAACTTAACTAAAAACCGGAAAACGAGCTTGTCTAATGCTCTTCTTCATGCGTGTCAATGGACTGCGAAATGTATACAAACGTCAGAATCGTGAAGACGAACGCTTGAATACTGCCGACAAAGATACTAAATCCTTGCCAAACAACGAGTCCCAATACGGAAGCAATCCAGCCTCCTACACCAAGTGCTGTCAATTTCAGCAGAACACTGATCAAAACTTCGCCGGCAAAAATATTACCGAATAGACGCATACCATGTGTCAATAGTTTTGAGAACTGCTCAATCAAGTTAATTGGCAAAAAGAATGGAAATGGCTGAACGTAATGCTTGAAGTAAGCTTTGGTATTGCGGAAGATTCCCAGGAAATGAACCAGGACAAAGATCATTAAAGCGAGTCCAATGGATACCCCTGCATCTGCAGTAGGTGATTTCCACCAGCTGATGCCTACATGGGCAGCTTCGCCTGGGTGAGACGCCTGTGCTTGTTCTAATGCTTCTTTGACTGGAATGATTTCATGTCCAAATACTTGGGCACTTTGCGCATTATCGAATTCGGTCACAATCCCGAACGGTAAGCCCAGCATATTCCCCACGAAAATGAACATGATCAGCGTCATCCCCAAGGAGAGGAATGGCTTCCCTTTTTTCAAATCCATCGTGCTGGTAATCAGTCCTTGAACGAATTCTACGACCCATTCCATAAAATTTTGCAACTTGCTTGGATTGTCCACAGACAAATTGCGCGTTGCAGCAAATGCCAGTCCAAATACAATCGCACAAGTCACAATAAGCATAATAATGACGGACAAGTCAATGTTAAACCCGCCCAATTGGATAATCGGTGATTCATGCAACATGTTTTCTCACCCCTTTCTCAGTTGAGCCATCATTTTTCCTGAAGCGCGAATATGATGCCTATAATTAACAGAAGAAATTGTCCAGTCACCAGGCTTGCCATTACAGCGATCTCATGGAAATAGGCCGGAAATTCTATCGCCAGCACCACTGCCAAAATTGAGGTCCCTAATCGAACGCCAAAGCCAATACCAAACACTCTCTTCTTTCTTTCACCGGCGGCCGCACTCGCAACCTGTCGAATTTTGTAGGCCATATACAGCACATTTAGACAGCTTACTCCCGTTCCCAGAATGATTCCGTGAGCAATGTCACGATGTTGGGGCATGAAGGCGGAGACCAGGAAACACAGAGCCATAATACCAAGCGCTACGATCCATAACATTTTTTGCATACGGGTCATCTCATTCATGGTTATCCCTCAGTACCTTTCCGATCACAAGGGCAATACTTAATGCGCCTACAACCAAGCCTGCGAGAACGCTTACGCCAATCCAAATTCCGGAGCCACCAAGTTTGGCATCAAGCCATTTTCCTGCATAGAAACCACCCAGTGTGCATATCGCCAAATCAATGCCGATCGCGCTCACCAGTCCTATAGCCTTAAAGGCATTTCCGGTGTTATTTCGGTTGTTGTTTTGCTTGGAAGGTTTGACCACTTTTCCATGTCACCCCTGCAATTCCAGTCCATTTTACTTAAATATAAGATACTTTGTCAATTGAGATATTTTAGTGCCCTAAAGTATAAAATCAAACGACAAAGCATCTTAAATTGCTGTATCCCTTGGTAACCGTACAGTTTAACTGTATGCTTGCCTTGTAAAGAATAATTATATCGGACGAACACCTTTTGTGAACATTGTGTGAAATTCTTCAGGGCGTTCGGATTGAACACCATAATGGTGCAAAATCGCATTGACAATTCTTACTGATGCTTGTCCATCGCCGTAAGGATTCGCTGCTTGGCTCATAGATTCGTACAACGCGGAATCTGTCAAAAGTGCCTTGGTCCGATTGTACACGTTCTCTTCACTCGTACCCACCAGTTCCAAGGTGCCCGCTTCAATTCCTTCCGGTCTTTCAGTCGTATCACGCAGCACCAGAACAGGTACTCCGAACGAAGGCGCTTCTTCCTGAAGCCCACCGGAATCCGTAAGGATCAGATGTGTATGTGGGTAAAAATTGTGCAGATCCACAACATCCAGCGGATCAATCAGCTTAATACGCGGATGGTTGCCTAAAATCTCAAATGCAGGTTCCTTCACAGCCGGACTCGGATGAACCGGGTAAACAATAGCGATATCCTCAAACTCATCCGCAATTCGCTTAACCGCATTAAAAATCTGACGATGCGGTTCCCCTTGGGATTCCCGGCGATGTGCTGTCATAAGAATCAGGCGTTTGCCCTGAGCCCAGTCCAGTACGGGGTGCTCGTAATCCTGGCGAACCGTATACTGAAATACGTCAGTTACTGTATTGCCTGTAACATATATTCGCGATTCAGGCTTATTTTCCTTCCGCAAATTTCCAGCAGATAAAGAAGTAGGCGAGAAATGCAGATCAGACAGCACGCCTGTGAGCTGACGGTTCATTTCTTCAGGATATGGAGAAAGCTTGTTCCACGTCCGCAAGCCTGCTTCCACATGCCCTACTTCAATCTGCTGCATAAAGGCTGCATAGCTGGCGAGGAAAGTGGTCAGCGTATCGCCGTGAACCAACACGATATCGGGCTTGGCCTCACGCAATACAGGTTCCAGACCTTGAAGTACCCGCATGGAGATTTCATTAAGTGTCTGGCGATCCTTCATTACGTCCAGATCATAGTCAGGGTGAATATTGAAAACTTCCAGAACCTGATCAAGCATCTGGCGATGTTGAGCCGTAACGCATACCACGGACTCGATATGCTCCGGGTGACGCTGAAGCTCCAAAATAAGAGGAGCCATCTTAATCGCTTCCGGACGCACACCAAAAATTGTCATCACTTTGATTTTGGACATTTTCTGTTGAACCCCTTTTCATAATAAATGTCCGCTTCACAGATCTTCCTTATTCAGAAAAACGACCTGTCATAACGTCCATAGATTTTGCCGAACCGCCAAAGGCAGTCTACTTGGTTCCGTACAAGCGGTCTCCCGCGTCACCAAGACCTGGAATGATGTATCCATGATCATCCAGACGCTCGTCCAATGCAGCGACGTAGATGTCTACATCAGGATGCGCATCCTGCACAGCTTTGACTCCTTCAGGAGCAGCAATCAGATTCATCATTTTAATTTGAGTGCAACCTCTCTTTTTCAACACATCAATCGCCGCAATTGCCGAGCCACCCGTTGCAAGCATCGGATCAATCACGATCAATTCACGCTCAGTTACATCTGTAGGCAGCTTCGTATAGTATTCTACGGGTTGCAGCGTCTCAGGATCGCGGAACAGTCCCACATGGCCTACCTTTGCTGCAGGCAGCAGCTTTACTACGCCATCCAGCATACCCAAGCCTGCACGCAGAATCGGAATAAGACCCAGCATACGTCCTGAAATCACTTTACCTTCTGTCTCAGCAACCGGTGTCTGCACCGTAATGCTTTCCAGCGGGATATCCCGTGTAATTTCATAAGCCATCAATGTTGCTACTTCATCCACCAGCTCGCGGAAATCCTTGGTGTTTGTCCGCACATCGCGGATAAATGTAAGTTTGTGTTGGATCAAAGGGTGATCGCAAACCACCAGTTTCGCCATAATATATTCCCTCCGGTATTATCGTCACGTTCTTTCGCGCCAGCATATCGAACTATCCTGAGTCGAAAGGATCTATGTAACCTATTTGTACAAACCAAATAAGCACAGATGCAATGCGTGCCTGTAAATCCTGTTTATTATAACATTCCCTTGATTGATTTAACACCTGCCACCGCAACCTTTTGTCAAGGGAAAGATATGACATGTAAAATACTTATTAAGACCACTTCACGTGTGACTTTCGTCACATAAAAACATATCAAAAAGGCCCTGACGGCACTTGACCGTCAAAGCCTGTGGACTTTAAGCTTCCTGCCCGACCTATCCCCTTTGCATCCTCATGCAGCGCTATTCTTTTATCTATACTTCAAATTGTCCCATGCTCCCTGAAATTGCTGAAGCATTTCATCCTTCGTGATAACCCCTGCAATATAGGCTTGCATACTACTGCTTAAATCCTGATTCAGCCCCTTCGGGAAGCGTTGGAAGTTCCAGCTCCATATCTTGCCTTCCCTCACATGCCGAGATATTTCTGCACCTAGATCACCTGTCATCTCGTCACTGGACGTGATACTTTTGAAGGCGGGAACAAACTTAAACTCCTTGGTGATATAGTGCTTGCCTGTTTCTGATGTGACCAACCAATTGAGGAATTCTTTTGCCTCCTGCTTCACAGGCGAATTTTTGTTGACCACCCAGTTCGAAGCCACTCCGACAGCCAGTCTACCTCCTGTGGAGGGATCATTGTCTATAGGAGCAGGCAGAATACCCAAATTCAAGTTAGGATTAATTCCATCCATTTGCGGTTGCGTCCAGTTCCCCTGGTGCATCATAGCAGCCTTACCTGTCGAAAACAGTGTCACTTGTGTATTGTAATCCGTAGTGAGCGGATTGCGGTTTCCATATTTTATAGTTAGGTCAAGCAACTTCACCCACTGATCGAACACGGGGTTACCGGGGATGCGAGCCGTTCCTTTGTTTAAATCCGCAACATAACTTTCCGGGTTCGGCTGTCTGGCAAACGGGATATTGATAAAATGGTTCCCCAGAACCCACCATTCCGCATACCCGTTAGCAAAAGGTATAATCCCTGCCGCTTTCAGTCGCTTAGCTGCTTCCTCGAGTTCATCTATCGTCTGAGGCAGTTTGGTTATGCCCGCTTTTTTGAACAAATCCTTGTTATAAACAAAACCAAATCCTTCTAGGTTCATAGGCTGTCCATAAATCTTACCGTTAACCGTCATCGGCTTACGAGCAAAATCGTCCAGATCTTTCACCCATGGCTGATCCGACAAATCCTCCAAGTACTCCAGCCACGTATCGCGGTCCTGGTAGCCCTCATTTGTAAAAATGTCCGGCTGATCGCCTGATGCGAATTTAGCCTTCAACGAAGCACCGTAGTCCGTACCACCACCGACAGATTGGATATCCAGCTTGATGCCAGGGTGCGTTTTTTCATATTCTGCCTTCAGCTTGTTTAACGGTTCCGATATCTCTACTTTGAATTGATAAATGTGTATCGTTTTCGTCTCACTCTGTTGAGCCTTCGTATTTCCACAACCTGCAAGTGTACACGCGAGCAGCACCATCAAGGAGATGACAAGTAACGCTGTTTTTTTCATCGGTTATCCCTCCCATCAGCCTTTGACCGCACCGGCTGCAATGCCAGAAACGATGTATTTTTGCATCACCAGAAAAAACACAACAACTGGCGCGATCCCCAATACCAGTGCTGGCAGCGCCAAATCCCATTGCTTGGTGTACTGACCAAACAACATATAGGTTGCAATCGGAATGGTGCGCAACTCAGGATCATTCAAAATGAGTGAAGGCAACAGATAGTCATTCCAGATCCATAAGGTGTTCAAAATAAGTACGGTTACGAACATAGGCAGCAGCAGTGGACAAACAACGCGAAAGAACACCCCGTACCGGGATGAACCGTCCACCCTTGCCGCCTGCTCGATCTCAATAGGTACCGTTTTAATAAAGCCATGAAAAAGAAAAACGGACAAAGGCGCTCCAAAACCCAGATAACATAAGATCAGTCCCGGTATACTGTTGTTCAAGCTCAATACGTTGGACACTTCCATAAGCGGCAACATAATTGATTGAAAAGGGACTACCATCGCAGCCACAAGCAAACCGAATAGGCAACGATTAAAAAGAGTGTCATGCCGAACCATCTGGTAAGCGGCCATTGAGCTGATTAGCAGCAAAAGCGCATTACTGACGATCGTGACAATCAGTGAATTCCCCAGTGCTGTGGGAAAGTTTATTTTATTCCAGGCGTTAGCATAGTTTTCAAAACGGAAGGTTGTCGGCCACGAAGCGGAATGGGCCAAAATGTCGCCAAAGGATTTAACGGAGTTTACGAGCAAAAAATAGAACGGAACCAGAAAGATTAACCCGATCACAATAAGCAATAATTCTGCAGCCCATGTGCCCAAACGATAGTTTGACGTTTTTCCCATTACATTTCGACCTCCTTTTTCTTCGTGAGACGCACCTGAATGCTGGTAATGATCGCAACGACCACAAAGAAAATCATAGCTTTGGCAGTCCCTAATCCAAGTCGATTATTTGTAAACGCTTCATTATATATGTCCAACGCTACAGACTCTGTCGACTTGAAAGGTCCCCCCTTCGTGAGAGCCAAATTCAACTCAAATACTTTAAAGGACCAGGATATCGCCAGGAACAAGCAGACGGTCACCGCTGGCATAATAAGTGGCACTACAATATGACGCAAAATCTGTCTTCGGCTCGCACCGTCGATTTGGGCCGATTCAATAAGGGCATGCGGGACATTATTTAACGAGGATATGTAAATAACCATGAGATAACCTGCATATTGCCATACAAACACAATGACAGTCCCCCAAAAAGCAGTTGGCCCATCACCCAGC
Source organism: Paenibacillus sp. FSL P2-0322 (assembly GCF_037975315.1). Lineage (NCBI taxonomy): Bacteria > Bacillati > Bacillota > Bacilli > Caryophanales > Paenibacillaceae > Paenibacillus > Paenibacillus sp. FSL P2-0322. The sequence goes on from NZ_CP150243.1 coordinate 5,570,310, forward strand.
CACGGCAGTTTAAAAAAGGAAAGCCCTGTCGCCTCTCCTACCGCAGAAAAGCCTCGTACAAAAATAAATTGCCAGATAAAACCGAGCAGCAAGCCGCCAATCATATTGGGCATAAAAAATACAGTTCGCAGTGCATTACGGGTACGCAGCGGTTTGGTAAGTGCATAGGCTAGGAAAAAGCCAATCAGGTTTGTCAGAATGACACCACATACGGTAAACCGGACCGTAAACCAGAACGCATTACGGAAATCTGGATCATCCCTAAAAATATGAACGTAATTCCCTAGTCCGAGCCATCGGATATTTTCAGATACTCCATCCCAGTTCGTCATGGAATAATACAGCCCCAGCAGGAACGGAATGACCATAATCAAGACGAAAAACAACGCCATCGGTCCCACAAATACGAGTTGCTGCAATAATTGCGCGGATTTTCTTTGACTCAATGCAATCACTCCTTTGTCGTAGATCATGAAGGAAAGCGCGCATAAACCCTTACTGTAATCGCTTATTACCCAAAAATGTATGTTTCGAGTCGTTCGGAAGCAAAAAAAGGCTGTTCTCCTCCGGCTTATGGAAGGAAAACAGCCTTTAACATAAAGATTATGAATATCGATGAATTAGTATTGAGTTCCTGGATAGATCGGGAACTTGTCTGTCAACTCGCCAACCGCTTGGCTTGCTTTGGACAATACAGTATCATCTTTCGGGTTTTTAAGGGTTTCAGCAATGATTTTACCGATTTTGACCATAGCCTCTTCATCCATACCACGAGATGTTGCAGCAGGTGTACCAATACGAATTCCGCTTGTTACGAATGGACTGGTCGGGTCAAAAGGAATCGCATTTTTATTGACCGTGATGCCCACGGAATCCAATACATGCTCCGCTTCTTTACCTGTGATATTCAAATTGCGCGTATCCAACAGCATCAGATGGTTATCCGTACCACCGGATACAATGTTAATCCCCTCAGCCAGCAGTGTTTCAGCCAGCACCTGTGCGTTGCGGACTACGTTTTGCGCATAGGTTTTGAACGATGGCTGGAGCGCTTCACCCAAAGCAACCGCTTTGGACGCGATCACATGCATCAGTGGCCCCCCTTGAGTACCAGGGAAAATAGCTTTATCAATCGCTTGCGCCCATGCTTTGCGAGTCAGAATCAGACCCCCACGCGGACCACGCAGCGTTTTGTGTGTCGTTGTTGTTACAAATTGGGCATGCGGAACTGGACTTGGGTGAATTCCCGCTGCCACAAGACCTGCGATATGTGCCATATCCACCATGAACAAAGCACCTACATCATTGGCAATGGAAGCAAAAGCTTCAAAATCAATAGTACGCGGATATGCACTCGCGCCAGCTACAATCAGACGAGGACGGTGCTTGAAGGCTGCCTTGCGCACTTCATCGTAGTCGATGCGGAAGTTGTCTTCGCGTACACCATAGGCAGCAAAGTTATACAACAAGCCGGAAGCGTTAACCGGACTTCCGTGTGTTAAGTGGCCACCATGCGCCAGATTCATACCCAGTACAGTATCTCCAGGTTTGAGAGCTGCCAGATACACCGCCATGTTGGCTTGTGCTCCAGAGTGAGGCTGCACGTTAGCATGCTCGGCGCCGAACAGTTCTTTCGCGCGGTCACGTGCGATGTCTTCAACGATATCTACATGCTCACAGCCACCATAGTAGCGTTTGTTCGGATAACCTTCAGCATATTTATTCGTCAGCACGGAGCCCATAGCTTCCATTACTGCTTCACTGACAATGTTCTCGGATGCGATTAGCTCGATATTGTGGCGTTGTCGTTTCAGTTCAAGTCCCATTGCTTCCATCACTGCCGGGTCACTTTTACGCAGGTGTTCCATCATGATTGATTACTCCCTCTCCATAGTCAATTGTCGGATATACAAGCAAACGCCTGCTCCTCTGTTGGGTACCTCATCATCAATGCAAAAAAGATTAGTACAAACATGCCGCCATGCCAAATGCTAATCGCAGTTTCCGCCGACTTCTTGCTCCAGACTGTACACCGCCCGTTGTCCGCCAATAAGTGGAGGACGGGTGAACGCTGCTGTCACACGTGCTTCGCCAATCCAGCGAAGGCTTGGGCGAAACGGAACAGCAATGGGTCGCAGATGCATGCCAATCAGCGTTTCGCCGATGTCTATCCCGGCATGAGCCTGCACGTTCGCCGCCAAACACGCGTCGCTCATAGAACGATAGGCGACGGTAGCCATAGAGCCTCCTGCTGTACGAACAGGAACAGCTGCAACCTCCATCAGTCCCAATCGCTCCAGCACAGCCCGTTCAACGACCAGCGCTCGGTTCAAATGCTCACAGCATTGAAACGCCACATCAAAGCCATACTCCCTGCGAACAGACTCTACTCCAGACAACAGTTGCTGAGCCACATCGAGCGCTCCCGCCGTACCAATCCGACTTCCAGCCACTTCACTTGTGCTAACGCCGATAACCAGCAGGCGACCAGCCTTGAGACTGGCTGCTTCTGCGATTTCCCGCACGACAGAAGTGGTCTGTGCTTCCAGCGGAATCTCATGATCTAATTGTTCCACCATTGGAACCTCCTTTGGTTGAACAGCCTCTCAGAGACTAGGCACGGTCTCATGCCCCAAGTTCAACACACTCTCTCCTGATCACAATCTGACTATATTATAGCCGATGTTTCAGATTTCGAGCAGAAAAAATGGAAGAATCTTTAATGGAATCAACTCTCAGCTAAAAATCTGGCATAACTTGTATATGAAAAAAAGAGCAGTCCACACCTATGTGGAATTGCTCTTTTGCCCAGGCGACCGGCCGTATATCCGATGCTCCATCGTGGTTAATCCCACTTTTGTCGCCAGTTACATCGGATTCTCATTTTTCCACCTTATCTTAACGGATTAACCGCCGAAAATCAACAGATTCCGTACAAAACAGATGAGTAATACCAATTTTATTCGGAAGATGCCTTTAGCTTGTCCAGCAGCTTATGCAGTGCCGTACGGATTTCCGCAGCTGTGACATCGTAATCTTCTCGCGAACCGCCAAACGGATCAGAAATATCAAAGCCCGGAATCCGTTGGTGTAATTCAATCATTCGTTCACGCTCCTGCGCCGATAGCTCTTGTCCGAGTGAAGCCATCAACTGCTGTGAAGCATATAAACTATCCAACTCCTGTACATCATTCAACACCGCATCCCGGTTCTCCACATATTCCTTAAGCGTAAATACTTTGCCCGCCGTTTGGGGAAAGCGCTGAATTACGTGCTGTTTATGTCCTTGCGTCAAGGTTAAGATCAGATGCGCCCACCCGGCAAGCCCGTCGCTCAAAGGGGTTGAAGTGATCTGATCGGATATATCATGATCACGTAGAACCGCCTCTGCATGTCGGGATATCGGCGTGCCTTCCATCGCGGCTACTCCCGCAGAACGCACTTCCAGTTCTAGCCCATGCTCAGCAGCCAACTTACGCAGCATCCCTTCAGCCATTGGACTGCGACAGGTGTTCCCTGTGCATACGAATAAGATATTCTTCAACGTTTTCACCCCCCGTATGTTAAAAAAATATATAAACAGAGGATTACTATAATTCTAATCCCTTACTATAATCCTGCATTTATTTTACACTGTCTACGCTAAAATCAAAACATAAACATAAAGCCGAATGCCAGCAAAATGGCACCGCCCACTGCTTCTCCATAATCTCCTAGATTGCGGCTGACCTTGCGACCCAGCAACAGGCCCAACATCGCCATTGCTCCCCCGCAAAAACCAAACGCCAGAACGGACAGCACCAGATCACTCTGGAACATACCCAGTGACACTCCTACAGAAAATGAGTCAACGCTCACCCCAAGTGCAAACAGCAAAAGGCCTAAAGGCGAACGATGATCCAACACCTGTACGCCGTCCCCTTTAAAGGAATTATACACCATATGCCCGCCCAAAAGGATGAGTAGCCCCCCTGCGAAGTAGGCCGTCACATGACCTAATAAAGAACTCATATAATGGCCTGTGAACATTCCCAGCAATGGCATCAGAATGTGAAAAAAGCCAATAACAGTACTGATGCGCAGCACGTCTCGCAGGCGTATCCCCTTCATGCCGATCCCTACGCCCAGCGATAACGCATCCATTCCTAGCGCTACCGCCATGATCAGAATCGTTACAACCTGCCCGGCATGGGCAGAGGCTGCCAGCATACTCCATCCCTCCATTATCCGTCTGTTCTTGTACACGTTATGCGGACAAGGGGCAAATCAGTACAAGCATACACTGAAAGTGCCCAATACCAAGACGAGGAGAGGAGAAATTTAATATAAGAGGCTCTGATTCGACAGAAGCTACAAGCGGACGATTCGGTGACCTGCCGCTTTAAGCAGGCGGTTCATGACGGCGTCTCCCAATCCTTTCGGCGGACAGGATTCCGACAAAATGTAGGTGACGCAGTCCTCGTCGCAGCGGCGCAGCACGCCGTACAGGCGCTGCGCTGCCTCATGGAGCGCGTCCAGCTTGCCTAACGTGTAGACGCGCTCTCCGGCGTAGCCGGCGGCATGCTCGTCAAACGCGAGCACTGCCGTGCGCTCCCCGCGCGCGGAAGCCTCCGCCAGCGCGGCGCGAATCCAGCCCGTCACCTCAACGGACGACGGGCCTTGTACCACGCTCAAGCGGCCTCGCGGCGCGTAGTGCGTGTACTTCATGCCCGGCGAGCGCGGCGCTGGGCTGTCCGCGTCTTCCCCGGGCGTAGCGGCCAACGCCGGGTCCAGCACGACAGCGCGAGCAACCGCAGCGAGCTGCTCAGCCGTCACGCCGCCGGGGCGCAGGATGGTGACGGTTCCGTCGTCACCCGCCTGCACTACCGTGGACTCCAGTCCCACCCCCGTGGGACCTCCGTCCAAAATGCCGCCGATGCGGCCCTCCAGATCCTCCCGCACATGCTGTGCAAGGGTGGGACTGGGTCTTCCCGACCGGTTGGCGCTCGGGGCAGCCAGTGGACAACCCGCTTCAGCGATCAACCGAAGCGCTATCGGATGATCCGGCATGCGCACACCAACCGTGTCCAGCCCGGCTGTCACACGTGATGACAGTGCCTGCGGCACTACCGGCAATACGAGAGTCAGCGGTCCCGGCCAGAACATATTTATCAGCGCTCGGGCTGTATCGTTTATTTCTGCTACCATACCCTCTAATTGATCAGCATCAGAAATATGTACAATGAGCGGATTATCGGAAGGGCGTCCTTTGGCAGCAAATACCGCCTCCACCGCTTTTGTACTACGCGCATCAGCCCCCAGGCCGTACACGGTCTCCGTAGGAAAGGCTACCGTCTCTCCAGCTTGGAGGAGTAAGGCGGCCTCGCGTATGCCCTTTTCCGCCGTGATCCGAGTCTGTTCATCCCAAATTTCGTCAGAAACATCCCCGTCAGTGTTGCTCAAAGGAACCAAACATCTTACATCCCACCATTGTGTATGGGAAGACTTCAATGCCTGCTTCAGCTCGCGAATTCCCTGTTCATCTAGCTTTTGCTCAGGTTTTTCCTTTTGCACAAATTCTCCGCGCAAGTCTTGCATTTGATTCGATTTATCGCTCATATCAGATCATCCCATATCTTATTGTCATACAGGCCAGTGATTTCGTTTGATCCCCATAAAGCTACTTTGAAAGATCAGTTCATTTGGCTCTGCCATGTGTATATCTATCGTAAGCTCCATTATAGCATATGGGGAAACTTACACTCCTCAACGTTTAGGCAAACAAACCACTCACCCAGTTACACAGTCCCGTAAGTGCATCCCACAGAAAAAAACGTACTTCCGGCTCCTTGTCAGTAGCATTCGTCCGACTATCTCCGTGATTCGTTTTTGCTGATACCGTTTGTGCCGTTGCTTCCCCACTGCCTGCATCAATAAAACATAGCGGAGGAAACAGCACGCACCACCAATTTTGACCTTTTCCTTGCCCCAGCGTAACCCGAAGTGCCTCATAATTCCCTGCCGGGTAGACAAGACCACCGTACATTTTCGTTGGGAAAGGTACGCTCGCCAGTTCCACCTGATGATCATACGCAATGCCGCGACGAGCCAGTTCCGTACCTACCAAACGGTCAATTTCAGGTAAATGAGCACCAATCAATGATCTAGCTTGATCTAAGCTTTGCGGGTTTTCCAGCTCACCCACCCAGGCATTCATCTGCTGTACAATAGCGTCCCGTATTTCGCGTTTAACCAGCTGATCCTCCGGACGATCCGAGTTGGCCAAAATACGCAGTCGAATGGAGTCATGTGGAATCACATTCAGCCCTGTTGTAGCTACTCCTGATGCTAAGGTTCCTCTTGTTCCAGTGGTCATAGCAGCATCCGTCTTTTGACCTTCCCAAGACATCATTAATATCGAAATACAAAATAGTATCATTGCGGCTTGCTTTACCCAACTTCTCATTTTCGTCCCCCCAAACCCAAACTCTATCATGTCTATCAGTCTGTCCGGTTTGGGAGAGTCTAAACCTATGATTCTTGTAAAAGATTCAGGACCACTTTACAGATTTTTTTCAAAAATACCCTCAAATCATGCTACACCAAGCTTCTGACCCTCACCGAGGAATATGAAAAAGCCCAGATTTCACAATCTGGACTCTCTCGTTGCACCGTTTCAACTCACACAAATACCAATCATTATCTAGCCACATTCCACCTGTACTAGGCCTTTTTCGCCTTCGTCAAGCTTAGTCTGGAAGGCTGTGGCAGATCATCCTCCAGCTCTTGGCCGTGCACCTTAATACTCATAACCAAGCCGATACTAGCCATGTTAATAAGCAACGAGGTACCACCATAACTTATGAACGGGAGCGTAATCCCCGTAAGCGGCATAATGCCCAGAAACGCACCAATATTCTCAAAAATCTGGTACAGCAACATGGACACAATCCCGACAATAATATACGGTCCGGCGCGATCCCGGCATTCCAGCGAAATCAGGATCATGCGGTGAATCAAAATAAAATATAACAATAGCAGCACTGAAGAGCCTACAAAGCCAAATTCCTCCGCTACGACCACAAAAATAGAATCCGCGTACGTATAAGGAACACGCCCAGACTGTACCGAGGTTCCTTGCAAAAAGCCCTTGCCCATCATCCCGCCAGAGGCTATCGCCAGCTTGGCATTTTTGGTATGATAAGACGCCTTCGCGGTTGCCTCTTCCGGTACCAACCAAGGGTCCAAACGCTCAACCCAGTGACTACGGCCAATCCCCTTCATAAAGGAATCAATCTCATCGTGAAACGAAATATAAGCTTTGATCCCGCCGCCAACAGCGACTGCAAATACTATGAATCCGATCAACGCATGGGATGCCTTCACATTACCAATCCATAGCATACCGATGACGATGACAATATAACCGAGCGCATTACCCAAGTCATTTTGTGCCATAACCATGGCAAACGGGACAAAGCTCACTAGAGCCACTGGAAGAACATCCTGAATAAAATACAGCTTGCTCTTGCGCTTTTTGATCAGCATATAAGTCAGAAAAACGATAAGGACCAGCTTGAATACCTCAGCAGGCTGAAGATTCAAGCCACCAATTTTCAAAAAGCCCTGAGAGTTGTTAACCGTCCCGCCAAAAAATCCGAGACCCAACAAGAATATTCCGCCTCCATATACGTACAAGGCTTTTTTAATGAATATCCGAAAATCGACCATCGCTAAACCCAAAATCGCCACAAAACCCAATATATAATACCCGATCATCTTCTGGTAGTCATTGCCGTGCTCTGCCAAGTTCGTAGGGCCCCTACCTGCGCTGTATACCGTTATGATACTAATCGCCATGAGCAAAACCAGAATAAAGATAACCGGACCGTCAATTTTTTTCAATTTCTGAAGCATGATTTCCCCCTGAGCCGTTTCTCGGTCATACTCCTCTTATTCTAAAGGAAAGACTCGCAAAAAGAAAATGCAGCACTACTCCGAGACACCTAGGACATGTCGCTCGATCCCTGCAAGGTCAGGAACGATTATAATGTTCTTCCAATGACCTGCCTGTGCCAGCAGACCAGCCACGTCTCTGGCCTGTCCCATCCCCAGCTCAAACCCGATTAGCCGCGGCGGAGCCTGAAGGAGTCCGAGCTGTTCCAGCATTGCCCGATACGGGCCGAGCCCGTCAGGACCACCATCCAACGCCATCCGCGGCTCATGGTCGCGTACCTCTGGCTGTAAGCCAGCGATGTCAGCAGCCGGGATGTACGGCGGGTTGGACACGAGAATGTCCACCGCCGTTCCCACGAACGGCGCCAGCAGATCGCCCTCGCGGAATTCTACGGCTGCGCCGTTCGCAGCAGCATTATGAGTCGCTACTTTTAACGCGGCAGCCGAAATATCCCCTGCCGCCACGCGCCAGCTCGGTCGCTCAGCCGCCAGCGTCACGGCAATCGCACCGCTGCCTGCGCCGATGTCGAGCGCCTGCGGAGCGCCGCTTGGCCACAGCCGGTCGCCGTGCTGGAGTATCGCCTCGACGAGCAGTTCTGTCTCGGGGCGCGGAATCAGCACCGACGGCGAAACCGCGAACGGGCGGCCATAAAATTCCTGCCGTCCGATAATATACTGCGCCGGTTCACCCGCAGCTTTGCGGGCTATAATCCGTTCCCACGCCTCCTTGACGGAGGAAGGGAACGAATCACCCAGAGCAGCGTAAAACGCCGTGCCTTCCAACCCGAGCACATGCTCCAGCAGTAAGCGGGCATTGTGCTGCGGCTCCAGAACACCACAGCTTCCTAAAAAAGAAGAAGCCTCAACTAAGGCTTCTCTGACACTCATGTTCCGTTCCGGCGACATCCGATACACACAATCGCGTTCGTTCCCCAAAACTTAAACCTCTTGTTCCATCAAATCAGCCTGCTCTGCAATCGTGAGCGCTGATACGATTTCTTCGATCTCCCCGTTCATCACCTGGTCCAGCTTATGCATAGTTAGGCCAATACGATGATCCGTTACACGGCTTTGCGGGAAGTTGTAGGTCCGGATACGCTCACTGCGGTCTCCAGTACCTACTTTGCTCTTACGCTCGCCTGCATATTTGGCTTCCTCTTCCTGACGCAACATATCCGAAATACGGGCACGCAAAACTTGCAGCGCCTTCTCCTTATTGGAGTTCTGGGATTTGCCGTCCTGACAGGTTGCCATAATACCTGTAGGCATATGTGTCACACGCACCGCCGACTTGGTCGTATTAACGGACTGCCCGCCTGCACCGCTGGAGCAGAACGTATCCACGCGAATATCCTTGTCGGAAATTTCAATATCCACTTCTTCTGCCTCAGGCATAACGGATACTGTAGATGTCGACGTATGAATACGTCCACCTGATTCTGTTGTCGGAATCCGCTGTACGCGGTGTGCGCCGCTTTCGAATTTCATTTTGCTGTATGCACCACGGCCGTTAATCATGAAAATAACCTCTTTAAAGCCCCCGAGATCATTCATGTTCGCGTCCATCAGCTCTACACGCCAGCCTTGGGTATCGGCATAACGAGTATACATCCGATACAAGTCAGCTGCGAACAGTGCCGCTTCGTCACCACCCGCTGCACCACGAATCTCGATAATAACGTTTTTATCATCATTCGGGTCCTTCGGCAGCAGCAAAATACGGATTTTTTCATCCAGCTCCCGCTTGCGAACACTAAGTTCATCAATCTCCATTTTGACCATTTCACGCATCTCGTCGTCCAGCTTTTCACCCTGCATGGTTTTTGCAGCTTCCAGCTCTTCAACGACATTTTTATATTCGGTATATGCTTCATAAGCAGGCTGTAAATCAGACTGTTCTTTGGAATAATCTCTAAGTTTTTTGCTATCGTTCGCTACATCCGGATCGCAGAGCAGTTCGCTCAGTTTATCGTAGCGGTCCGCCAATGATTGCAATCGGTCCAACAAGCGATTCACCTCTTCAGTTAAATTAATATGAAACCAGCTTCAATTTCACTGGCTACAGCTCTTTATTATACCAACTAATTCATGAATTAGCTACAAGAAATACTGACTAATTTAGGATTTTGCAAAAATCCACACAACATGCAATACAATAAAAAGTCGCCGCCCTAATATAGGCAGCGACCACATAATCTAGCACATTTCAGAACACAAATACATTGAGTTATCGTCTTTTATATATCCGAATCGAGCATTGTACTCTGGAAATTATATATTAAACATTAAAACGGAAATGCATAACGTCTCCGTCCTGCACTACATATTCCTTACCTTCCAGACGAAGCTGACCACGTTCCTTAGCCCCGTTCATCGAACCAGCAGCGACCAAATCGTTGTAGGATACAACCTCGGCACGGATAAATCCGCGTTCAAAATCCGTATGAATTACGCCCGCAGCACCCGGTGCTTTCGTTCCTTTGTGAATAGTCCAAGCGCGTACTTCCTGCACACCTGCTGTGAAATACGTATACAGGCCCAGCAAGCGATAAGCTGCTTTAATCAGACGGTTCAATCCGGATTCAGCTAATCCCAGCTCCTCAAGGAACATCGCCTTGTCTTCGCCTTCCAGCTCAGCAATTTCAGATTCTACCTTGGCGCTGATCGGCACCACTTCTGCATTTTCATCTATGGCAAAATCGCGTACCTTTTGCACATATGGATTGCTGTCAGCTTCCGTTACGCCATCTTCGCTGACATTAGCTGCGTACAATACAGGCTTCATCGTAAGCAAATGAAGATCGCGTACAATCAACCGTTCTTCATCCGACAATTCTAAGCTACGCGCCGGTTTATCAGCATACAGCGATTCCTTGATCCGCTCCAGCACTTCAACCTCTTGGGTGTACTGCTTGTTGCCACCCTTCATGTTTTTGCGGGAACGTTCAATACGCTTGTCTACGCTTTCGATATCCGCCAGAATCAGTTCCAGATTAATGGTCTGAATGTCGCTGATCGGGTCAATTTTGCCGTCCACATGGGTAATGTTCTCATCTTCAAAGCAACGTACCACATGTACAATCGCATCCACTTCACGAATATGAGCCAGAAACTTGTTACCCAGACCCTCGCCCTTGCTCGCACCGCGCACAAGTCCTGCAATATCAACAAATTCAAATGCCGTTGGCACCGTTTTATTCGGTACAACCAGTTCAGTCAGCTTATCCAGCCGCTCATCCGGTACTTCAACGACACCCACATTCGGGTCAATCGTACAAAATGGATAGTTTGCGGATTCCGCACCCGCCTGCGTTATTGCGTTAAACAGTGTTGATTTGCCCACGTTCGGCAGACCCACAATCCCCGCTTTTAAAGCCATAATCAGAACAACTCCCGTTTATATAAAATATGCGTTATGCCATCCGTTAGTTTACCAACCCACATTATATATGAGAACCTATACACGCGGCAAGCATACGGTTATGAAATTCAGGATTTTGCTATATCCCTATTTAGATTTCTTTGCTCATCTGGATATCCGTAACCCGATAGCCCGATTTGCGATATACATGCAAAGCTCGCTCATTATGCCCAAATACATGCAAACCGATGCGGACAGCTCCCAGTCTGCGAGCCTCCTTTTCCAAAGCCTCCATCGCCAGCGTACCTAGACCTCTCCCCTGGTATGAATCGTATACAAGAATATCCAGTAGAAAAGCTTCTTTTCCTTGCGCGCCGTCCGTAATATTGAACCAGATATAGCCAGCTTCCTCCTGACTCTGCCCCCCGGCATCGGAAAACATCAACATATACAGGTGAGCATGAGGTGTGTCTAGCCTCTGTGGCAGGTATCGAGCAAAACTTTCTGCCGCACGTTCTGGTGCTTCTTCTACCGTCCATGTACCTGCTTGGATTTTCTCATCCGCGTAGTCGGCAAGCGAGCGTTGTTCAAATCGATCATATTGCTCCGCATTCATCTGAACCAATGTAATAAGTCCGCTCATCCATTTACCTTCTTTCTTAGTCGAGTCGTATCTTTAAGCCCTTCTATTCCATCTACCCCAATCCCAAACATGACCGTTCGGAGTTCCAGCTCCACCTGCTCCAGGCGTGCTTCCAGCGCTTCGCTGGAGTCAACCGCCGAACCGAGCAAAGAACGCCCGAAGCCTGCCATGTCAGCCCCCAGAGCGAGCGCCTTCGCTGCATCGACACCGTCTCTCAGTCCACCGCTACCGATCAGAGCACCATGTGGCTGAGCAGCTCTAACTTCCACGATACAATCAGCGGTTGAATTTCCCCAATCCGCAAACGCCTCCGCCGCAGCACGACGCACAGGATCAGGATTACGAAATTTCTCCACTTGGCTCCAGCTTGTCCCACCTGCGCCAGCGACATCAATAAAGGCAGCACCCGCATCATACAGTCTCGATGCCGTCTCGCCATCTATGCCCCAGCCTACTTCCTTCACTCCTACAGGCACTGAAAGCTGACGACACAACTCCTCGATGCGCTGAAGCAGGCCGCTAAAATCCAAATTCCCTTCGGGCTGGAAAATCTCCTGCAATCCGTTCAAATGCAGCACCAACATATCTGCTCCGGCAATTTCCACTGCACGGCGACAATCGTCCACGCCAAATCCGTAGTTCAGCTGCACCGCGCCCAGATTGGCAAGGACCGGGATGCTGGGTGCTAGACGGCGAACCGCAAAGGTTGAAGCTAATTCTTCCCTTTCCACCGCAGCCCGTACCGAACCGACGCCCAGCGCCCAGCCGCGTCTCTCCGCTGTCTCTGCTAATCGCTCATTAATCGCTCCTGTCTCGGCGCTGCCGCCTGTCATGGAGCTAATAAGCAGCGGTGTTCGTACAGCCTGTCCTAAAAAGGTAGTATCCAGACGAACCTCGTCAAAATGCAACTCCGGCAGAGCGCAGTGCTTAAAGGCATATCGCTCTAGCCCGCTGGTGATGCCTTGTCCGGCCACATCTTCTTGCAAACAAAGGCGGACGTGCTCAATCTTCCGTTCGCCTGTCCGTGCGGCAGGTAACAAAGAGCCGGATCTATTAAAACCGTCAGGTGCTCCTTTTTCATTTTCTGTACTACTCATCTATGTTCCACCTCATCCAAAGTCACTCTGTTTATTGTATCAAGTTCAAGAAGCACAAATAAGACCGTTCCCGAACACGGTAACCGATCTATTTATCGTCTCTTATATCAAATATCGTAGCCCTTAATGTGGCTATTTTAAGATACTTTCATTGTATCATGGATGGAAAAATATATACACGATCGTGAACATTTTTTCTTTCGGAAACTCTACAGAAAAGCCGCTCCTAATTGAGCTGCCGCTTTTCTGCAAAATGCCTATTCGAAAGGACAATCCCTATCCCAGCAAGATAAAGGTCATTACAATCTCCTTTATCCCTTCATCGAATCAGGTACAGATGAAATGCTTTCTGCTTGCTCCTTCGTACGCCCATGTCCAAATTTGAATACGAGAATACCACTGATAATGACCAATACACCGATCAACTTGCTAAAGGTAAACGGAATCTTTTCTAATCCCAGCCATCCTAACGAATCCCACAACAGGGCGGTACCTAATTGTGCCGTCAATACAATGGAGATTGCATAGGTCGGGCCAAGTCGCTTCATTCCTTGTACCAGACAGAACACAACACCGACACCAATCATGCCACTGAACCAGTACCACGGCTGCATATGCTGTAAAGCAAATGTATTTTTCCCTTCAAAAATAAGACTCCCGAGTAAGGAAGCCAAGAACCCTGTTCCCAGCACCAATGTTGTTGTGGCCCACGATCCTGTCCGTTCATTCACCTTATTATTGAATATCGTTTGCAGACTGACCAAGGCACCTGCGATAATCGCCAATACAATTCCTAATAACATATTTTAACTCTCCCTTGATGATCCCTGATATTCTTCTGCCTTTATCCTAAATGCTCCTATTACAATGATTCATAAATATTATGTCCTGCCAGTTCACTCAAACCTTTTCTGTCCCGAATGACAATGTAACCTTTTGTCCGTTCAACCCATCCATCTTCAATCATTTTGCGAATGACACGGTTGAGATGTCTATAGCTGGTTCCGATCAAATTCGCCACATCTACCAGACTAGATGCACGTAATTCCTCATGAAAAGCCGTATTCGATTCGTCAAAAGAAACCGATAGCAGGTAGCTCGCCAGCCTGACTTCCACCGGATACATGAGATTGAAACTGGAAAAGTCGGAGTCCAGGCAAAACTTTCGCGTGACAACATCCAATAGAAATTGCAGCAAAGGAGCATAGTCTCTGCCGTATTTGTTCATCCATTGGTGGTGAATACCGATCACATAGATCGGAGACACTGCCTCTACTGTGTTGATAACGTGACTACTCCGAATATATTCAACATCTCCTATGACCTCGATCGGTGTTTTGAAGCAAAGGATCAGGGTTTTCCCTTCTGTAGAACTGGTATAAATCTTGACCTTGCCCTGCACCAGTATATATAGATGTTCGATGGAATCTCCCTGTGAACAGAGCTTTTCCCCTCGCTCCAAACGATGCAACGACAAATAAGGATGTAGTGGCTCGTAGAGTATGGATTCCAACTCATGCAGCTGCAAAAAATATTTTAGCTGCTCTTGATCCTGAATTTCTCTCATTCCTAAGCTCACCTTCAATTTCTACATACTAAGCTTTCTTTACAAGTTAAAATTCTATTTTAGAGCTTCAGAATAATTACACCCGCGATCATCATACCAATACCTATAAATTGTGGCAGCTTCATCTTTTGCTTCACTATACCGAACCATCCCTTAATATCTACCAGGAAGGTTAAACACAACTGCGCAATCAACAACGCCGAGATCGTGAACGTAACCCCAATATGTTGGATTGCCGTGACTTCACTAAATATAATAATAGCTGCAAAGGCACCGCCCCAAAGATACATCGGCTTTACCTGTTTCATTTCAGCTACATTGCCATCCCTTGTAAACATCCAGACTAATGCTGCCAAAATAAAGCCTATTAGCTGAGTAACAGTGGCCGCCGGCCATGTACCGATATCCTGACTAATCCGTGTATTCGCTACCCCCTGTAGCGTAATACACGCTCCTCCCAGAAAAGCAAACAAGATTCCTCTCATAAATCGTTATTCTCCCCATGTAAATGACTTTTCTATATATTAAAGTATAGGGCAGACTCTCTATAAAGGACATATGTCCTCAATGAATAGTAAAACATACTCCATTTCATTCCATTCAGTATCCGCGTCAATCCTGCACACTTGCGTTAATAACTTGACAGTATCCCATCATAAAACTGCATGTTCCGGCACGATAAAATGGAATGCAGCATTCAATTGAGGAGTTGATCGTCATATGACTACACGTGATCCGCTGCATTCTGTGCCGGAATATCAAAGAAAAACCGGGAAAAAGGGCCGTACTCTTAAAATCGCTATTCTGGTACTTATTCTCTGGCTGATTACCGTCATGCTGTATCAGACCCATAAACCATTGCCTCCGTTCGTCTCCTATGAAAGTCAGGAATATTCAACCCATGAGGTAAACTTCTGGACGGATTTGACCTATCCGACCGGGGATGGAAGCACTGCACAGCATGAAGGACAAATTTTGAATCGTATGCTCGGGATCATTGATGAAGCCCAACAATTTATTGTCATCGACCTGTTTCTGTTCAATGACTATAAGCATAAAGGTCAACGCTTCCCCCAAGTCAGCGCACAAATGACCGATCATCTTATTGCCAAAAAGAAAGCTCATCCGGATATGCCTATCTTTTTCATTACAGATGAAGTCAATACCAACTACAATTCTGCCCCCAATCCTTTGTTGGAGAATATGAAGCGAGCAGGGATTCAAGTCGTGCAGACCGATGTAGACCCGTTGCGGGACTCCACCCCCATATATTCGGCAGTGTGGCGTACCTTTTTCCAATGGTTCGGGCAACAGGGCACAGGCTGGATTCCCAACCTGATGGCCAGTGACGGACCTGATGTAACGGCTCGCTCCTATCTTAAGCTGTTAAACGTCAAGGCCAATCACCGAAAATTGGTTGCCAACGAACAGACAGCGCTCATTTCTACAGGCAACGTGCACGACGCGAGCGCCTATCACTCCAATGTAGCGCTGGAGGTGAAGGGGCCTATCATCGGAGACATTTTACAAACAGAGCAGGCGGTGTTGGACTTTTCGGGCGGTGGGCAGCTTCCTGCCTATACACCACAAGCTGAACCCAAAGTTCCATCGAGTAAGGACAGCTACCGGATCAAATATCTAACTGAGGGCAAGGTGTACACCTCAGTTCTGGATGGCATTGCGCAGACGAAAAAAGGTGACAGCATTCATATGGGCATGTTTTATTTGGCTGACCGCAAAGTATTGAACAGCCTGCTGGATGCCTCTGCGCGCGGTGTAAACATCCAATTGCTGCTGGACCCCAATGAAAACGCGTTTGGTCAGGAAAAAATCGGCATCCCCAATCGTCCGGTTGCCCAGGAGTTGTCCGATAAATCGGGCGGGAACATTCAAATTCGCTGGTATCATACCACCCATGAGCAGTTCCATACCAAACTGATTTATATCGCCAAGGCACAAGGAGAGCATATCATTTGGGGTGGCTCTACCAATCTGACCCCCCGTAATCTGGATGATTTGAATCTGGAAAATGAATTGTGGGTGGCCGCTCCGGCGGACAGCAAGCTGACCCGACAGGTTGCGGCCTATTTTGATAAGCTATGGAATAATCAGGGGGCTGAATACAGTTTGGATCTAGCAGCTTACGAGGATCATTCAACATTTTGGAAAGATATTATATACCGTCTACAGGATATTTTAGGCTTTACTACATTTTAACTACGGGATACTGCTGTAGCGAATTCGTTTATGTTACAGCAGCGGTGAAAGCAGCCGCGCGAGTGATTCCATCAAACGTTTGAACAGACGTTTTTTCATGAATTCTTCGCGTACGATCAGACTGGCAGAGTGCAAATCTCGTTCGTAGTCTGTTACCATCTGCTGCACACTGTGCGTTTGAATTAACAGAGCGTTAACTTCAAAATTCAAATGAAAGCTACGCATATCCATATTGGCTGTCCCGATGGTCGCAACTTCCCCGTCAATGATGAGGAGCTTGGAGTGGAGGAACCCTTTTTCATATTCATATACCTTGACTCCAACCTCCAGCAACGACTGGAAGTACGAATGAGACGCGAGAAACGGTAGCCATTTATCCGGTTTTGCGGGAAACAGAATACGCACGTCCAACCCGGACAAGGCAGCCATCCGTAAGGCAGTCAGGATATCTTCATCCGGGATAAAATAAGGAGTGGCAATCCAGACTGATTTTCGGGCAGATGTGATCATGGAGAAAAAGAGATTTTTAAGTACTCTCCGCTCATTATCCGGGCCGCTGGCAATAATCTGCACGCCTCCATCCGTAATGGGTTCAATATTGGGAGACAGATATTCGCTATCGAGCACCGACTCGCCCGTCATGTGAAGCCAATCCTGTAAAAATATAAGCTGCAACGTCCGCACAGCTTCGCCCTTCACAATCATATGCGTATCACGCCAAAAGCCGTAGGCTTTGTTGCGGCTGAGATACTCATCCCCTACATTTAGTCCACCAATTAATCCGATATTACCGTCGATAACTACAATTTTACGGTGATTACGATAGTTTACCCGGCTGGAGAAAAACAAGATCCGAGCACCACCGTATGCAACAACCTCTACTCCTGCATCTCTCATTTCCTTCAAAAATGACTTCGACAACTGAATACTGCCCACCGCATCGTACATAAACCGAACCTTAACACCCGCTTTGGCCTTTTCGATCAAAATCTTCTGAATGCTGGTACCGATATCATCCGACCGGAAAATGTAATATTCCATATGGATATGATGCTGCGCCTTGCGCAGTTCTTCCAGCAAAGTGGAGAAGGTTTCATCTCCATTGTTCAGAATTTGAGTTTCTGTCGCAAAATAAATCGGGGAGCGGGCCAGTCTGCGGGCCAAACGCATCAACTGCTGCTGCTCATCTGTAAAGCAGGTCAGATCCCGTTTGACTCGCAAAGCATCCTTTTCAATGCGGTCGTAAGCCTGTTGGTCACGCAATGCCTTTTTGTCATACTTGCGACGCTTGAATACATTTTGCCCAAACAAAAAATAAAGAGGAAGTCCAACGACTGGCAGCAATGCCAGCAGCAAAATCCAGGACATCGTGGTGGAGGGATTACGATTCTCCGTAAAAATAATCAGACTGATGGAGATCACTGTCAGGGTGGAAAAAATACTGATGACAGTTCCTTCATTTTTGCCGATGTAATTAAACAAGCCAAAATAATAAATAATAAACACCATAGCCGCGATCAATACGGCCAGTAAGCTTCGCCTCATAACTAACCTCACTTCCAGTGGACTGCATTTGACAGGTATTCTTCATTATATTGTACATGAGCCCCTTATTTCTTCCCACTTTTTTATTAAAATGTTGATAAAAAAAATCCAAAGAAAAGCTTTATACAAAACGCAATGATGCTGGGTTGACACTTACTTTTTTTCGTGTAAAAATAAACTAACGAACGTTAGGTAGGTGAAAATAATGGGGATGGAAGAGATTCGAAAGGCCGCTCTTTTTCAGTTTGCCACCAATGGGTATGAGGGAGCCTCCTTGAGCAGTATTGCCGCTGAGGTCGGTATCCGAAAACCGTCTATATACGCGCATTTCCAAGGCAAGGAGGATCTGTTTCTACAGGTGGCGAGGTACGCTTTTCAAGAGCAGAATTTACGTATTTTCGAATACTTTACGGAACGTAAAGATCAGCCGCTTAAGCATACCCTGCATGACTTCTTGTTTTGGATGGGACAGGAATATGAAAGCAACGACTCAGCCAAGTTTATGCTTCGCTTTTCCTTCTTTCCGCCTGTATCGTTGTATCACGAGGTGCTGGATATTGTTAATCCTTTTCTGGATAAAATGGAGCGAAAATTAACTCGCCGCCTCCGGAATACACGGGATCGGGAACCCTTTGGGCATATGGAGCCAGTGGATGTGGCTTTAGCCTTCATGACACTGGTGGACGGAATCATGGTGGAGCTACTGTACAGTGGAAGCATCAACTACCACCGAAGACTGAACGCTGCATGGCCTATTTTTTGGCGTGGGATTACGTTAACCTCACCTCATGAAGCGTGAAGCTGTCGAACTTATAAAATCTATTTTTGAGGAGAACATTCATCATGAATCGCAGTTGGATTTACGTTTTTGTTGGCGGCCTGATTGAGGTCGTATGGGTATCGGGTTTGAAGCATGCGGATTCCGCACTCACCTGGGCTGTAACCGTGCTGGCTGTGGTAGCCAGCTTTTATTTGATCATGAAGGCTGCGAAGCGTTTGCCTGTAGGCACGGTATATGCTGTATTCACCGGACTGGGGACAGGGGGAACGGTCGTAGGCGAAATGCTGCTATTTGGGGAACCGTTTCAATGGTCCAAAACGCTGTTAATTGCCCTTTTGCTGGCAGGTGTGGTCGGCTTGAAGTTAGTTACCGACCGTGATGTTCAGGAAGGGAGTGGTGCATAATGGCTTGGATTGCATTGGTTATCGCGGGATGCTCGGAAGTGTTAGGAGTCATCGGTATGAAGGGCGTTACGGTGGGCAAAGGCTGGAAGTCCTTAGTGCTTATGGTCTTATCCTTTGTTCTTAGCTTCTCTCTACTCAGCTATGCCATGAAAAGTTTGCCTATGGGAACTTCCTATGCGGTATGGACAGGCATCGGAACGGTTGGCAGCACGATTACAGGCATGTTCTTGTACGGTGAACAAAAAAGCGTACTGCGTGTTTTATTCATCGCCATGATTCTTGCCGCAGCATTGGGATTAAAGCTGATATCTTAGCATGAGCGAATGGCATCAAATGTTGCAAATTGCTGATCTTAAAGGAGTGATGCCTTGTGATTACCACCGTAACGCTTAACGCGGCTGTGGATAAAATCTACACGGTTGCAGGCTTCGGTTTGAATGCCGTCCACCGCATTGAAGGCGGCCTGACGGTACCGGGCGGCAAGGGCGTGAATGCCGCCCGCGTCGTTCGCACGCTCGGCGAGCCTGTACGAGCGACCGGGTTTGCTGCCGGACACACTGGACGGCTACTCATTGACGGGTTGAGCGCAGAAGGCGTAAGCGCCGATTTCATCGAAACGGCTCATGGGGAGACCCGTCTCGCCATTACCGTGCTCGACCCGTCCGCGCGCACGCAGACCGAGCTGATTGAGAGCGGGCCAACCGTTGGGCCGCTTGAATTAGCCGCACTACGGCGCAAAATCGAGACCCTTGCCGAGGATTCGGCTTGGGTCGTATTCTCCGGCAGCCTGCCACCCGGCTGCCCGCCCGATCTGTATGCCGAGCTGTGCACGCTGGCGAAGGCGCGCGGCGCGCGGGTGGCGCTGGACGCGAGCGGTGAGGCGCTGCGCTTGGGGCTGCGCGGAAAGCCCGACCTCGTGAAGCCTAACGAGGACGAGGCCGCCCACTTCGCGGGAATCGACGCAGCGCGCCCGGATGCCGCTGAAGCGGCGGCAGCAAAGCTGCTGGAAGCCGGAGCGCAGCTGGCCGTCATCTCGCTCGGCGCGCGCGGGGCGCTGGCGGTAACGAGCGATGCGCGCTACCGCGTGAGCCTGCCAGACGCGGACATTGTCAGCGCGCTCGGCAGCGGTGACGCCATGGTCGCCGGACTGGTCACCGGCGCGGCGACGGGGCTGGATCTCCCTGCCATGCTACGGCAGGGAGCGGCCTGCGGCACAGCGGCAGCTCTGCACGCCATGGCCGGGAAAATCGAGCTCCAGGACGTGAAGCGCCTGGAGCAAGGCATTACGGTGACGCTGTTGTAATTCAGCGTCACTTTTTTTTATTTCATCCAAGCATTCGCTTATCTTTATTTCACAAATACAGTTATTCCGAATGCTCTATATTCCAAATGTTCGGTTCTCCGATTGGCTTACAGCAAAACCCTGTTCTCCAGTATATTTTTCATACAAATATGCGACTTCGAAGGACCCAGCTTGACTAGTGAATCCTGAAGCTCTGCAATTTCCTCTACTGACGCGGTTTGTACCTTAATGAGATAATTAAATTCCCCACTAATGCGAAATAAATCGGTGACTTCCTTCGCCTCTCTACAAAATTCAACCAGCTCTTGGCAATGTTCTGTCTTTATTAGAATAAATGTAGTCGTCCCTCGATTCATTTCCCGTAAATTAAATACGGTGCTATATCCAGAAATAATCCCTCGTTCTTCAAGCTTGGTTATCCTTTCTTTAACAGACGGCTGTGACATCGAGATTTCTTTACTGATTTGGGAAATAGTTATCCGAGCGTCATGCTGTAGCAATTCCATGATTTTGTAATCTATATCGTCAATGTGATGCTGCATATCGAGCCCTCCTAACCTGAATTTAAAAAATAATATTTTTCACCCAAATTAACTTTTATTTAATAATTAATATAGTATAAAAACCTTACTTTAAATATATAAGCACCACATAATTATTCATATAATAAGGTTTACTTACATGAGGATTTTGCAAAAATCTCATAAGCGACTTCCAATGAACAATATATAGATCGAAATGGTCTAGTTCGTCTATATATTGCACTTCGGAGCGGCTGGAATCGAATTTCGCAAAATCCTGAATCAAAAGGAGGATCTGAAATGAGCGTAAAGGGACTAGCGCATGTTGCCATACAAGCCCGTGACTATCAAGCGACCATTGCATTTTATACCAAGGTATTGGGATTTAAAAGAGGACATCACTGGAGTCTTCCGTCTTTTCGAATTCAAGAGGCTTCCATGCTGATCTCACCCGATCAGAGAACCTGTCTCGAAATTTTTGATAATGATGCTGTCATTCCTGCCCAAGGAAAAAAAGCTTCATCCGAGCAAGAGATTGCTCACGGGGCTTTATTACACTTGGCATTTTACGTAGACAATGTAGATGAAATATATCAAAAAGCCCTTGCCCACGGAGCAAGAACCTTTGTGGAACCCAATCAACTTACACTTGGGGAACCTCCTCTGATTGTAACAAATGCATTAGTCCACAGTCCTAATGGTGAGGTTATCGAATTTATCAAGGATGTTGATTTTGATATGTCCCTATCGAGCAAAAACTAATCCTCGCAGCTATTAAAAAGATCCACTTCCCGGTGAAGTAGGATCTTTTTATATTCCATACAGCTCTGCCGTTATCTCTATGGAAGAATTAAACTGTTCCTAAAAACGTCCGATATATTGATTATCGCTTATTTAAAGGAGTAGATTATCATCTCAATTGATTTCAATGTGTATTGGTTTCATTTTAGCTCCGATCTGCTGATGCCATTGTTCAGCTTGATTGGACTGCTACTCATCTATTTGGGATTCAGAACGATCCGTCGTCATCGTTATCGTAAACGCCACTGGATCCGTACCAAGGGGCAAATCGTTGATGCGCATATCGAAGTAGATATTGATGTCGTTCCCTTTGACCGAGATGATCCGGTAGATACTAGCTACACCCGCCGATTAAAGGTGCGCTTCTATACAGCTTCAGGTGAAGCCGTAGAATTCTGGAATCCTTATAGCACCAACCTAAGCCTCAACCGGGTTGGCAGCAAGATTAAGGTATTATACAATCCATCCAACCCTCGGGACGCCCGAATTGCAGGCGGTATAAATGGTGCTGGCTGTCTGGCCTTTATGCTGTTTTTGATCGGTGTTCCCTTTGCTTTGAGCGGGGTATTCGCTGTTTTGAAGTTTTTCCTCTAACTAGGCTTGGATCACATACTGGTAATAAAATTTATCGCCATATACATCGCCAGGACTAAAATAATCAGTGCCGATATTTTGTTGAGCACAGTCCCAAACTTCCCTTCTGAATCCATACGTCCCACGAGACGCCCCGCCGTTGCCAGACCGATAAACCATATCCAAGATACGGACACGGCAGCCAGACCAAAGGCCCAGCGTTCCCCGCCGTCATATTGAAGGGAGCTGGTTCCAATTACCCCAACAGTGTCGAGTATGGCATGTGGATTCAATAGCGAAACCGAAGCAGCAAAAATCATCTGTCGTTTCGGGCGCATCGCCTGACTTTCTCCTGAGGAAGCTGCCTTCGACCTCCATAGAGTCCAGGCCATATATAGCAGAAACAAACAGCCCGCTGCATAGAGTACGTTCGTGAGCCATAGAAATTGCTGCAAAATAAGAGACACGCCCCCAACCGCAAGCGTGATCAGGATTGTATCACAGATACCCGCTGTAATGACAGCAGGCAGTGCATTGCGAAACCGCGACTGGGACGCCCCTTGATTAAACACAAATACATTTTGTACCCCTAAAGGCAAAATCAAACCCAGCGCCAATAAAACGGCATGGATAATAGCTTCCAACATGTTATGTACTCCCCTCAAAATCATTACACTTCTTCTCTCTCATGTCCTGTTATTTCCTTCCGTTCTTGACGTGGTTATCGTTCTGGTTTTTCCAGGTTCTGTGCACGTTTGGTACGTTTTTGTATATGCTCCAATTGCTCCACTGTAGTCTGATAATCTTGCGGGTAGTTCATATTAAACACAGCTTGCCGCCACATCTCTAAGCTCGCACCTGGCCAATCGCCCGCTGTCTCATAACGAACGTTCAATGAATCTAGCCAGTCGATCAGACGAAGACGGTCACTACGCAGACATTGCTCGGCAGACGGCAACACACTTTGATGGTATATGCCTAGCAGCGGATGTATACGTCCATCCACCGAGGCGATCACTGCCTGTAACGCAGGTTGTGCTGGCTGGGGCAATGAGCCATTTCCTGTCAAGGTTATATGATCTCCTTGTACTTGTTGCTTTCCTTGTTCACTGCTTGTCTCTTGCGCCGCTGTCCAGTTCGTTGCGTGAGTAAGCAAAGCACACAATATCTCTGGCTGCACGAAGGGCATATCGCAGGCAACGACAATGCCCCACTCCGTTGTGGAAGCAGAAAGCCCCGCATGAATGCCGCTCAAAGGCCCTAAGCCGGGATACAGGTCTTTTGTCGTTTCCAGATCAAACTCTCTATACTGTTGTGCATCCCGGGTCACTACAATAACCCGTTTTGCTACCTGCCCTAGCACAGCAGCTATTCTCTCCAGTACCGTAATCCCTCCCAGCTGAAGCAGCGCCTTGTCCTGTCCCATTCTGCTAGAGCGTCCGCCCGCCACGATAATGCCAGTCACCTCCATCATCACCATCGCACCTCCTTTTTTCTAAAAAAATCTATCATTGAACAGCGATAGCTCTAATAATAGCATCTATTATAAAGCATAAAAATGGCGATCCATACGGACCGCCAAAAAAGAGTACTTATTCGTCTAATTTATTGTTTTTTAATTTGTGAATTTAATAAGTTGCAAAAACCGTTTTAATATCGAGGTCGCTTCTACCCGCGTTGCCTGTTGTTTGGGAGCAAGCAGGTCTGGAGACACACCCTTAATTAAGCCTTGCTCTGTAGCCTGCGCCATAGCATCTTGAGCCCAAGGGGAAACAGTAGATGCGTCGCTGTAAATCTCTTTATATTTCTCATTAGTAGGATCAGCATTCAGTGTTTGAGCATAATGTACAGCCTTTTCGGTAATAACCACGATTTCCTCACGCGTAATTAACCTTTCTGGTCCAAATGACTGATCCCCATAACCACGAATCAAACCAGCTTCCACCGCAGCTCCAACACTACCAGCATACCAGGCATTTTCTTTCACATCTGTAAAATGTTCCGTTAACGGCTTTTCCTGCATACCAAGTCCGCGAACAAGCATTGACACAAATTCAGCTCTTGTTACAGCCCGATTTGGTTCAAAAATATCAGACTGAACACCTTGGACAATCAACTTGTTTGCCAGCATCTCTACATCTTTCTGCGCCCAATGATTTTCTAGATCCTTAAACTTTTTGTCTGCTGAGACTACAGCATAAATGCTGTTATGGTTTGACTTAATAATTGCCTCTAATTGCCCATCCACATTCTGTATCAACACGGGAACAGACGACAACACACCTGTCTTAGGATCGAACCAAACGGCCGCTATATGCTTAGGATCAACTTCATGATCGAGAATCAATTTCCGTTCCACGTAATGCCCGAAAAATTCAGTGATCTCTTGATCTCCAGCCATAAGCTTGAAATCAACCGGGTTTACGACAACATTCGCTAAACCCGTGTCTGCAATAGCTTGTCGCACTTGTGCACCGTTTTCGCCTGACAGCGCTGAAATTTCGACGATCAGGTTGTCTTCAGGATATAATGAGACCAATTTGCCAACTAATTCAGCAGAAAGAGTAAACTGGGCTACTGCTGTGTGAATGCTAATCGGCACCTTTGTATTTTCTTTCTCATATTCCTTTAAAAAGGTAGAAGGTATACTCACTTTTGCTGCTTTATTGTACCCCGAGGCGTTCACGACCAACTCTTTCTGCTCACCGATTGTAACATTCAGGGCTTGGCTGACGTCTCCATCGTTCAAACCAATAAGTTGAATAGTGCGGCTCTTATCGGCTACTGTCTTAGCGTCTGTTAATACGGCTCCCGTCTTAGTCTCTGTTTGGGAAGCCGCTGACGAAGTACCCTGAGCTGACGTTTCCTTATCCTTAGAACGATGTGAGCGCTCATCTCGTACGCGGAACGCCCATTCCTCTGGAGTATGCATCCCCACATACGGATTCATTGCATGGTCTGTCAGCGCTCCCGAGGTAATTTCCAGATAGTACGACTTTCCTTCTTCCAACCCGCCTGATAGCTCGATGTACGCTATATTTTCCTCGCCTTTTAACGTAAAATTCGAATTTCCTGCACCGGATACTCGCAGTTCGCGAACCACTGCCCCACCTGAGGCTTCGTGGAGCCTTACATAGCCTTGGTTCCACTTCATCGGCTCATTAAACTCCAGCATAAAGCCTGCATACTGGCCTGCACCACTAAGCTCTGAACCTTCTGGTGATACCTTCCTTACCAGCTTCGGCGCTGTGGTGTCTGCCGTCTGGAAGGTCCACATGTCCTTGTCCCAAATGGCATTTGTCCCCTGACCCGCACGGTCTACAAACATACCCGAGCTGACCTCTACATAATACTGGGTACTATCTGCCAGTGGATGATCCAGTTCCATCCGCACATGCTGACCACTGATATGTACCGTGCCACCTACGACTGTACCTCCGCTTATGTTTATTCTTCCCACTTCACTTCCATCTTCCTGATGCACCACCAGGTGGCCTGCTCCCAGTTGCACCTCTTCGCTGAAGTTCATGTACAGGTTCGGGGTGAGCGTATGTGCATATTCACGGGGGTATGTATAGATAGAATATGGGCGCTCATCTCGTACGCGGAACGTCCAATCCTCAGGCGTATGCATCCCCGCATACGGGTTCATCGCCATATCCGTCAGTGCTCCCGAGGTAATTTCCAGATAATACGACTTCCCTTCCTCCAGTCCACCCGATAGCCTAAAGTACACTACATTCTCTTCGTCGTTGATCGTATAATTCGCATTCCCGGCTCCGGATACCCGCAGCTCTCGCACCACGGCCCCACCCGAAGCTTCATGGAGTCTTACGTAACCACGGTTCCACTTCATCGGCTCATTGAACTCCAGCATAAAGTTCGCATCTGGACCCGCTCCGCTTAGCTCTGTACCTTCCGGCAATATTTCCCTTACCAGCTTCGGTGCTGTGGTGTCTGCTGTCCGGAAGCTCCACGTGTTCTTATCCCAAATGGCGTTTGTTCCCTGGCCCGCGCTATCTACAAACATTCCCGAGCTGACCTCTACATAGTACCCCGTACTATCCGTCAGCGGGTGATCCAGTTTCATCACCACATTATGACCACTAAAATGGATATCTCCCCCTGTGACTGTTCCTCCGCTTATGTTTATTCTTCCCACTTCACTTCCATCTTCCTGATGCACCACCAGGTGGCCTGCTCCCAGTTGCACCTCTTCGCTGAAGTTCATGTACAGGTTCGGGGTGAGCGTATGTGCATATTCACGGGGGTATGTATAGATAGAATATGGGCGCTCATCTCGTACGCGGAACGTCCAATCCTCAGGCGTATGCATCCCCGCATACGGGTTCATCGCCATATCCGTCAGTGCTCCCGAGGTAATTTCCAGATAATACGACTTCCCTTCCTCCAGTCCACCCGATAGCCTAAAGTACACTACATTCTCTTCGTCGTTGATCGTATAATTCGCATTCCCGGCTCCGGATACCCGCAGCTCTCGCACCACGGCTCCACCCGAAGCTTCATGGAGTCTTACGTAACCGTGGTTCCACTTCATCGGCTCATTGAACTCCAGCATAAAGTTCGCATCTGGACCCGCTCCGCTTAGCTCTGTACCTTCCGGCAATATTTCCCTTACCAGCTTCGGTGCAGTGGTGTCTGCTGTCCGGAAGCTCCACGTGTTCTTATCCCAAATGGCGTTTGTTCCCTGGCCCGCGCTATCTACAAACATTCCCGAGCTGACCTCTACATAGTACCCCGTACTATCCGTCAGCGGGTGATCCAGTTTCATCACCACATTATGACCACTAAAATGGATATCTCCCCCTGTGACCGTTCCTCCGCTTATGTTTATTCTTCCCACTTCACTTCCATCTTCCTGATGCACCACCAGGTGGCCTGCTCCCAGTTGCACCTCCTCACTGAATGCCATATACAGATTTTCATAAAAAGAAACACCGCTTTCCTGAGGTGAAAGCCATGTATAGTATGGAGGCTCGTCCATTTGCGCCTGCATATAGACTGATAAGGCCACGGGGGATGAGAAAGCGTCTTGTATGAACCCGTCCGACACCGACACATTCTCCGTCGTATTGTCGCTTACGCTCTCCGATGCAAACGTCGCTGAAATATATGGGTTGGCTAGGTTGAGCACCTGTGTTGTCAGTACACTTACCTTAATCATTCGATTTACATGATTCTTATTTCTTTTCTTCTTACTCATATACGTGCTCCTTTTTATCTAGGTGTGAATGGAATGGTGAAATTCATGGATCTCATTCTTGATTTCCATATAATCCTGCTGGCATTTCCATATGAAATCCCCGAAGTACAGCAGAATTTGCTCCCCTCTGATTAGAGGATTCCTACTGCTCTGAATGGCGCCCATTTTACTGTACAAAAACTCATACAGCATACGATGGCGAGGAAGAACATATATTTTGAAAAAACAATTACCTAATAATGAGGCAAATAAGTCATCAAACTGTCCAAAGGACACGTTCAGCATATTGGCCTGCTTCAGACTGAGCTTATGTTTGATGCCGAGCAAAGCATGATGAATCTGTTCCATAATGGTTTGAAAAACCTCTTCATCCCGCTGAAGCTCTTCAATGCGTGACCTCAGAAACATGAGATCGTATTCCGAATTACTGCTGGTTTGCAGCCACGTATCGTCAATAGCACCTTTTAACCGCGTCTGGATTACCTCTTCCAAGTTCTGAAAAGATGTTCCTTTGATAACAGCGCCTTCACGCGTTGTGTTTATAAATTCAGTTCCCTTCACTGTACTAATGTAAAACTCCATCTCTATTTTCATTTTAATAAAAGAATGTCGTGTAACTACCTGTTGACCATGAACACCCTGTACACGCGGCAAATCGGCACTAGCTGGAACACCTTGGGCATGAGTAATCCCCTCAGCATAATATTGTTCATCCCGATAAGCTAAATTTTGCCCTACCAACACAACAGGGTCTGCTTTCATCTGGATCAGACATTGGAGTGCAATGACCGCTACTGAAGGAGCATCGTTAATAATCGTTGGTTTATTTCCCTCCGGTGTACGCAATACGTGTTTGGAGAGTTCATCCTGAGAAATGATGATATGCATAAGACGACCTGGATAATGATCGAGTGTGTGTTTACCGACCGTACTGCCGAAAATAAGTGGAATTGAATCAATTCGCTTGTCGATCACCTTTTGAATTACATTTACGTTGTGTTCGTTCGGGTCATAACTGAACGTGCCGTGCGGATAAATGCCATGCTCCACCAGCGTGTTCACTGCCGATCCTACCGTAAACAGATAAGCAAGATTATTCTCACGAATATGTCGCAGGTGCTCAATTTCGTCGTTAAGCGAAGGGCCAGCGGATATTACTAAGGCTGGCTTACTCCTAATATGCTCTGAGCCCGCCTGCAGAAAATCCGAACTATGTAAAATATAAGGGAAATTATGAATACTGTTTAACGCCCATTTTTTTTCGTACACGTTATTGATAGCCATTTTGTCCTTCTTGTTAGAGACCATTTTGTACAATATTTCATTAAACTTCTTCAGTTCCGCAGCAAATAAGGAGCGATACGGGAGCCATGGAACAACTAGGATCCCAGATACACGGTCGATCAACCTATGCAGTGTACCGATTGTCTCTCCTGTCATTCCTCCTACCATTACCTCTTCGATCATCTCATCAGCCAGCCAATCGTTTTCATTCAGATGCTGCAAAAGAATATTCATCAAACCAGTGTCTGGCTCGACGATGGAGAAGCTGGTATTCGGGTACTTGCGTAGAAATTCACGAATATGGTACCCAAGTCCTACACCAAAAAAGATCACGTGCGCTTGAGGTTTAACCTCGTTAAAACCCAAAACAAATAATTCTGCTTCCCGCTCAGGCTGCTCAGGATCATGCAAATAATATGATTGTCCCTCACGAGTCAGTATTACATTGGGCTCGTTGGTTTCAGAAGTCACCAACGCACCTCCTTCTCCTGCCTGAAGCAAAAGAAGCCGAGGAAATCGGCGGTACAAGGAATTGTCTCTATGATGCTGTAATGCCATTTTCCATCCCTTTCCACCCGATATTTCATAAAACCAACTATACAGGCCAGTCGATTAAACCTATATCATTTCTTACGAAGCATAGTATTCTGATTTTATGTAATATCTGCGACAATATATTTTTATTCAAGAAAAAATAATCCTAAATTCTCCTGATTATGGATTAAGTATCGGCTATTCTATGTATAAACTTTAGGTCTTAAGAACCTATTTATAAATAAAGATTTTGTAACTAACCAAGCATTTACTTGAACTAACCATATATAGTCTTAAACCCTGTAGTTCGTCTACATGTCGCCCCTTAGAGCTACAAAAACAATAACTAGTAAAATAGCGAAATAATCATTAAGTTTGCATAAACCAATATCAAATTAGTATCTTCTAATAATTATTACATAATTGTTAATTTATTGGTTTGTTAACCCTTTCAACACATGATACATTGGAATAAAGAACCTCCCACAGATCGGCATCGATGCGCAATTCTCTATCGGGCTAAGAAAGGAATGGCTTGTCTTGCAAAAGAGAGAAATTCAAGAGACTCCTCTATATTCCTTAAAACTGTATAATTTTTTTCTATATGGAGCTATGGTCATTTTCTCCAGCTTCTTCCCGTTGTATCTGCAAGATATCGGCATGGACAAGCTGGAGATCGGGAGTCTGATGGCCATCGGACCTTTTGTATCCGTATTCGCGAACCCTTTTTGGGGCTATACAAGCGACCGGAGCCGTAACCTCCGACGTATTCTGCTATTTATGATTATAGGTACCTTGTTATTGCTGCAAGCTTTATTTCATGTCCATACGTATATCATGATTTATGTGTCGATGATTGGTTTTTATTTTTTCCAAAGCCCTTTATTTGCGCAAAGCAACAGCCTAATTCTCAGCTATATTGAGGGCACAGACCGGAAATTTGGTTCATTCCGTATATGGGGTTCCTTCGGTTGGGCTGTGACAGCAGCAGTTGCCGGCATAGTTATTGACCAAACGGGGATATCCAGCATATCCACCATCTTTACGGTACTTCTTCTGGCTGCATTGATCTGCACCTTGTCGATTCCACCACTGAAAAGCACTGTGGAGACAGCAACTATTCATTTGCGTGGCTTTGGCAGCGTTTTAATGAACGGATACTTTATATCCTTTATTTTATTGGGCATCCTTGTATCCATCCCGAATTCGATCAACAGCGCCTTTATGTCCCTGTACATCACCGAGCTGGGCGGGTCCAAACAGATGCTTGGTTTTGCCGTTTTTATGTCATCGGTATTCGAAATTATTGTCTTTTTGCTGTTTGATCGCTTCTTGAAGAAAAGAATGACCGTGATGGTCGGTTGTTTGGCACTCGTCAGTTTGCTGTTTGCCTTACGGTGGGAACTGATGGCTCTGGCCACAGACCCGATTCAGATCGTGTTCATTCAGGCACTTCATTGCGTCACCTTCGGTGGATACTTCTATGTAGGCACCCAGTTGACCGTCCTATTTACCCCTGCAGCATACCGATCATCCGGACAGGCCGTATATACCTTGACCTGGAGTGGTATATCCGGTATCGTAGCAGGTTTTGCGGGAGGTTGGCTATTCCAGAACTTTGGTGGAGAAATGATGTACCATGCAGGGGTCTTTTTCGCCCTACTTGGCTCTGTGGGATTCGCTATCATGTGGTATATGCTGTACAAGAACGGTTATCAGCCAGGACTGCCAGCGGGCACTAACGAATAGAAGAAGCCCCTTAACAACACTAGAGGAATGAGCTATCCCCTCTTCCCTTCTGGCTTGTTAGCAAAGACAATAGAGTATCGTCAAGTCAATGATCATGGATAAAGAGTGTGCATGCGTAAAATAAAGGAGTCTGCCGACGGCAGACTCCTTTTCAACTTGGTCGCACGAAGCTACCATCTCTCCCACACTTTCCAACAATCTATTGCTTAGGCAATTGGAAAGAGCTTTTCAACGAAACAACACGGTTAAATACAGGCTCACCCGGCTTGGAAAGCTTCGGATCGACACTGAAATAACCATGACGGAAAAATTGGAACTTGTCCTGCGATTGAGCTTCTTTCATGTTCGGCTCGACATAGCCATGAGCAATTTCCAAAGAGTTCGGATTCAATTGGTCAAGGAATGTTTTTTCCGATGCATCCTCTTCAATCTCTTCCGTGACCTCTGCGTTAATCAAAGGCTCATACAAACGGAATTCGGCAGGTACAGCCTGAGTAGCCTCCACCCAGTGGATCGTGCCTTTCACTTTACGTCCTGTAAAGCCTGATCCGCTCTTGGTTTCTACATCATAGGTACAGTGAATCTCCGTTACATTTCCGTCCGCATCCTTAATCACATCGTTGCATTTAATGAAGTAAGCATGTTTGAGACGCACTTCATTACCAGGGAACAAACGGAAGTATTTGCTCGGCGGATTTTCCATGAAGTCCTCACGCTCGATATAAATTTCACGGGAAAATGGAATTTGGCGTGTACCAAGTTCAGGGTTTTCAGTATTGTTTTCCGCCTCTAGCATTTCAACTTGTCCTTCAGGATAGTTTGTGATAACCACCTTCAACGGATCTATGACTGCCATGGTGCGGGGTGCCTTAAGCTTCAAATCCTCACGTACAAAATGCTCCAGCACCTGCAAATCAATGACTCCGTAGGCTTTGGAAATGCCTGTCTCATATACGAAGCTGCGGATGGCCTCAGGCGTATAGCCGCGACGACGTAAACCGGATATCGTCGGCATACGCGGATCATCCCAACCATCTACATGCTTTTCATCCACCAGAAGCTTGAGCTTACGTTTGCTGGTTACGGTTTGAGCCAGGTTCAGCCGTCCAAATTCGTATTGATGCGGTACCTTTTCCATCTCGCATTCAGCTACAACCCAATCGTACAGCGGGCGCTGATCTTCGAACTCCAGCGAACAGAGCGAGTGCGTTACTCCCTCAATCGCATCTTCCAGCGGATGAGCATAGGAGTACATTGGATAGATGCACCATGTGTCGCCTGTATTGTGATGTGCTGTGTGTGAAATGCGGTAAATAACCGGATCACGTAAATTAATGTTTCCTGAAGCCATATCAATTTTGGCACGCAGCACCTTTTCACCATTTTGGTATTTGCCTGCACGCATCTCTTCAAACAGCTTCAGATTGTCTTCAACACTTCGATCCCGATAAGGGCTATTTTGCCCCGGTTCGGTCAGTGTGCCACGAGTTTCGCGGATTTGGTCCGCGCTTTGGTCATCCACGTAGGCTTTACCCTTTTGGATCAGCAGGATGGCACGCTTGTACATTTCTTCGAAATAATTGGAGGCAAAATGTTTTTCCTCCCATTCATAACCGAGCCACTTCACGTCCTCCTGGATGGAGTTCACGTATTCCGTGTCTTCCTTCGCCGGATTGGTGTCGTCAAAACGCAGATTGGTGCGTCCTCCGAATTCATCTCCCAGCGAGAAATTGATCCAGATAGCTTTGGCATGTCCAATATGCAAATATCCGTTAGGTTCAGGCGGAAATCGTGTAACAACCTCCTTTACCTTACCCGTACGTAAATCCTCTTCAATAACATTTTTAATAAAATTGGGGGGAGTGATCGGCTTCTCCACGCTAATCAACCTTTCTTCCGTATAATCTGTGTAAAACCTGTTCCCTTAAATATACCCTTTCACACCGCATAACTCAATAAAATGAAAATCCTTATGCTCGCTTCAGCAAAAAAAGTGACAAGTTATGAAAAAGAGTTAACATTTTCGGCAAATAAATTCGTTATAGTGTATATATCTTTTATTTTGCCCGGAAAAGGAGACCCACCCGTGTTTAAGCTGCTCATTGTGATCCTGCTGTCTATGCTTTTGTCCTCTTCCGTCATGACTTCCGGTCATCCTTCATCGGACCCGGTGAACGAAACCGTACAATCTCGTCCGCTAGCCAGCGCTCCAGAAGACCCCTCCGTCCATTTATATGCCGTGAATCCGTCACAGGGACTATTCCATTCAGCTGTACTGGAAATCGGCCAGCAGCGTCGCACATTCCGCTGGTCGGGCTCGGCAGATATCTCCACCGCACCACAATTATATTACAGGGATGTAAACGAGGATGGTGTCCGTGAAGCCGTCGTGATCATCACACGCGCCTCGGGAACGGGTGTCGAATTGCAGGAGCTGCATATTATTAACGCACAGACGATGGAAGAATATGCGGTCGAATCGGCAGCATATGCTGTGTCCCAGCGCGTACACAGCTCAGTGGAGCTACGTGACCACAACCGCCAGGTGCATATTACTGTCACGATTGACGGTGCTACACAGACGATGGACCCTAAAGCATCAGTATTTTACGATGATCCAGTGCAATTTACAAAACATCTCGATTTTAACTCCGTCGTAATGTATGATGCCGAACAGCTCCCTCTGCAAGCCACTGTATCTGGCAGTGTATCCCCGACCGAATTTGTAGGGGATTTGGATTTGAAATATGTATACGAGCATGAACGGTTCCGGGTGGGACCTATAGAATTTGAAGCTTCCTCTCCCTTTTGACGACTCTCGCAGAATAAGGTAGCATGGGATTAAATGCTAGACTGGCTGGTTTAGCGATTTTCCGAGTGAAAGAGGGGATCAATCATGTTTACATATGCGTTGGACGAACGCACAGTCCTTCGGCCGCTCACCAAGGAGCATGTGCAGCCTCTGTTTGAGCTGATCGAAATGTCCCGTGACCGCCTGCGTCAATGGCTTCCATGGGTAGACTCTACCACGGAAATCAGCCACACAGAGCAGTTCGTGCAGGGCGCCTTGAAACAAGCCGCAGAGAACGGTAGTCTGACCGCCGGAATTTGGATAGACAACGAGCTTGCTGGCATCATCAGCTACCATGAGATCAATTGGACTCACCGCTCCGTTAGCATCGGATACTGGCTTGGACACGGGTACGAAGGACAAGGTCTTATGACCAGCGCCTGCCGCGTATTCGTTGAATATGCTTTGATGGAGCTGGACTTGCATCGGGTCGAAATCCGTTGCGCAACTACGAACCGCCGCAGCCGCGGTATTCCAGAACGTTTGGGCTTTGTGCTCGAAGGCATTGTACGCGAAGCGGAATTGCTGCCCGACGGCTACATGAACCACGCAGTGTATGGTATGCTCCAAAATGAATGGAAGCAACTTCGGTAATATTGATGTACAACAACGCCGCAGACCTGATCAGGTCTGCGGCGTTGTTTGTTTAGGCCGGGCATAAAACCGAATATTACTATCTGTAGCCTCCCGCCTATTTTAAGAAATAGGCCATTAACACATCATCCACGAATTGGCCTGCTATGTAAAATTCCTCATGCAAACGTCCTTCAATCGCGAAACCGCTTTTTACATAAAACATAAGGGCTTCCGTGTTGCATGAGAGTACACGCAAACTCAACTTGCGTATGCCCTCGGCAGCTGCAATGTCCTTCATGGAGTTCATGAGCGCCGTCCCAATACCTTTACGATGATAAGCTGGATGTACAGCTATATTTATTTCGAGTACATGACAATTACTAGCCAACAGCGTTGGAGAACGAAATCCAATATACCCGCAGAGTACTTCCTGTTCGATGGCGACCAGTTGAGAGCCTGGAGGCGTATTGCGCAGAAACTCTCCGCGCGACTTCCAGGACAGCGAAGCGGGAGCCGTGCGTTCATTCCATACCAATTCATCCAGCGCAATCAGATCAGGAGCATCCTTCATCTCCGAATGACGTATTGTCAAAGGTTGACTTGTAAACAATTCCTTTCAATCCTTCCTGTGAAGGCTTTCCTGAAGCAATAACTACAACCATTCGTCACTTATTGTACCATAATTACAGCATATTACTGCACTTTTATTAGGACTTAAGAACTGGGAGTATCTACCTTGGGTGTCGTAGTATCCAAAGTATCCGAATGATGCCGGAAACGGTTCAACCAGCTATGCAGGACGAAAAACAGGATCGACAACACCGCTACGCCTGATGCCAGCCAAAGTGTAGGCGGTAACCCACCGCCATCATACAACTTCCCCATAATATAAGGCCCCATTACCCGTCCGGCTGCGCCAATCCCCCCCACAAGCCCAATGTAAAAGGGTGCACCCCGACCTCCATGATCAGACAGGAATGCTGGAACCGCAGGTGCAATCAGCATTTCTCCCAGGGTCGCCAGAACCATAGCGAATATCATTCCAGTATAGTTCTGTGTGCCCAGCATGACAATATAAGCCGCCAAATAAAATCCTCCGGCCCATGTCATTTGCGCTGAAGCGTGATGAGCGTACAGTCGTTTTATCCAAAAAATAATGGGTTGTGCGGCAAAAATAAGGATACCATTCAGTGTCCATAGTAACCCATACATCGTTTTAGGCAAGCCCTGCTCAATAATATGGGGAGACACTCCTGTATTCCAGATCGAATTGCCGAACCATAAAAAAAGCGAGCCTACCCCCACAAAGAGATACAATCTGGTATCACGAAACAGTAAACGAGCTGGTATTTCCTCTCTTTTCTTCACGGACTTGCTGAGCTGTACTTCTCCCTCTTCTCGATCTACCCTGCTTAGATAAGACCAGAAGAACCCGGCAAATACCGCAGAAGTCACCCCGTTCATCACAAAGCTGAGCTGATAGGAAAGGTCAGCCAGAACGCCACTCAATCCCGTACCCACTGCAACCCCAATATTGTTAGCGACATAAATAATATTAAACAGCTCTCCACGACGGTCAGCGAAACG
The DNA here is from genome assembly GCF_037975315.1 of Paenibacillus sp. FSL P2-0322. Lineage (NCBI taxonomy): Bacteria > Bacillati > Bacillota > Bacilli > Caryophanales > Paenibacillaceae > Paenibacillus > Paenibacillus sp. FSL P2-0322. The sequence goes on from NZ_CP150243.1 coordinate 5,606,863, forward strand.
AAAACCTACAAAGGCCTGAATCGCAGGCACAGATACGACATTAAAAAAGCCGATAAAGCCCATCATGATGACAAACGCTACCCAATGACCACTGGTAAATGGAAGCGTGAGAAGTCCCAGCGCGTTCATCGCCAGTGAGCCAACAATCAATTTTTTGGCTCCAATACGATGATAGAGGGCTCCGCCCAGCACTTGACCAAAAATTCCGCCCAGAGACTGCACTAAAATCGCAATCCCTGCATCTCCCATACTACGGTTCAGTTCGTCAAACACATACATGCTGACCAACGGCCACATCAATGAACTTCCAGCGGAATTAATCAGGCTAGCAATGAGAAACACTTTCACTTCTTTCGGATAAGACTCCAACCATTTCATATCTTTTGTTTCTCCTTTTGCATCTGACGCCATAAATGGCATTATCTCATTGGCGCTTCACATTCACCACCGTTGAGAAGAAAGTAGCCCCCTGTCCCATATCCGACAGCCGATCAGAGGTTAACACATTGGCACGCTGTCTGCGTCCTTTGCCTTCCCACCATAATCCCTGGCTAATCACTGTACCGGGCAGCATCAGATCGGTGACTTTGGCTTTCAGCTCATACGTCCCCCGATCATTCCATACGGTAACCGGTTCCCCATCCGCGATGCCTCTTGTCTGAGCATCCTCCGGGTGAATTTGTAGCAAGGGCTCCCGCTCTAGCCGCTGATGCTTGGGCAAGTTAGCGAAAGTAGAATTCAGAAAATTATGGTTTGGCGGTGAAATAAACATTAATGGAAACCGCTCGTCCGCTTGCGGTCGATGCTCTCCATCATACCCTTCAATCAGCGGCACATATGAAGGCATCGCGGGCAGACCTGCTTGTTTCATTTTTTTCGAATACAACTCAATCTTGCCTGAAGGCGTGGTTAGACGATCCAAATAAGTGGCCTTTGGCGACATATCGAGCTTTACAAAAGGTGACTTCTTTAAGGCTTCCAAGGTTACACCGTTGAGATAAGGGTTCGTTGGATTATCCAGCGCGCCTGCGATCATGTCCGCTTCACTTTCCGTAAAGGCAGCTTCGTCAAAGCCCATCGCCCGTCCGAGCAGGCTAAACAGCTCATAATTGCTTTTGCTTTCCCCGAGTGGAGCAATGACGGGTTCCTGCATCTGGACATAGTGATGCCAGTAGGATTTATATAGGTCCGTACCCTCAAAGGAAGACGCTGCAGGCAGCACAATATCGGCATAACGGGCCGTATCCGTAAGAAACAGGTCATGTACGACTGTGAACAAATCCTCTCGTTCAAATCCTTCAGTCACCCGTTCCGAATCGGGAGCTACAACTACCGGGTTACTGCAGTATACAAATAACGCCTTAATCGGCTGTTCCTTCTGTAGCAGCGCTTCTCCGATCCGGTTCATGTTGATCACCCGGGCATCCGGGTTCTGTCGCAGATCAGGACGCGCCAGATTGGCGCCGTTAAATTTGCCATAAGCGCCATTAGAGCGTGACGCTCCCCCGCCGTGCTTTAGCCATTGTCCAGTGAGCGCAGGCAAGCATGTAACCGCACGTACGTTCATACCGCCATTATCATGATGCTGAAGCCCATTACCTATATTGATATACGCTGCTCGCGCAGTTCCGTACATTTCCGCTAAACGGATAATATCTGCTTCCGGCACGCCGGTAATCCGCGAAACTCGCTCTGGTGTATATGTCTTAACATGCTCGCGCAGTTCCTCATGGCCTACCGTGTAGCGATGTAAAAATTCGGCGTCCGTCAGTCCCTGAGCGAACAGCACATTCATAACACCCAGCGCGAGCGCCGTATCCGTCCCCGGATATAACGGAATGAACCAATCCGCCCATTGCGCCGTCCGGTTGCGATGAACGTCAATAACGACCACCTTAGCACCCTTTTTACGTGCCTTCTCAGCCAAAACGACCTGATGCATGTTGGTGCTAATGACATTTCCACCCCACACAATAATGAGGTCTGCATCCTCCGTGTCCTCCGGGCTGGTGCCGCCCTTAAAGCCCATAACGGATGCCCAGCCTTCATTCCCTGCCACGCTGCAAATCGTCTGATCCAGTTGGCTTGAACCCAGCGCATTAAAAAATCGGCGATCCATTCCATCCACACTCAATACGCCCATATTGCCATAAAAGCTGTAGGGGAGAATAGATTCCGATCCGTCCGTACGTATCAGCTCCTTGAACCGACCTGTAATGGTATCGACCGCTTCCTCCCAGCTAATTCGTTCAAACTTCCCTTGTCCTTTGGGGCCTATACGTTTCAACGGATAGAGCACCCGATCAGGATCATATACCCGCTCCGTCATATTGCGAACTTTGTTACAAATAGCGCCTTTGGTAATAGGATGATCCGGGTTCCCAGTGACCTTGACTATCTTTCCATTTTCCTTGTGAAGCAGGAGCCCACACGTATCCGGGCAATCTAACGGGCATACAGCTGGAAAAATACCGTCCTGCTGCTCCGTCATCCGCTGTCCCCTTTGTAAGTCTTGTTGAAGCGTGGCCTCAGGAGGCGCGCTATTGCGATGATCCATAGTGTTGATGCTCCTTTCCGTTACCGTTTCCAAAAATTACACTGATCTTATCATATCCACAGCTTTGGCCTATGGCAAGAGAAGGATTTTCCCACACAGCCGCTCTCCAAAATATTAAAAAAATCCGTCTGCTGCATAGAGCAAAACGGATTTTTTTAAGAATCATAATTTTTTTCGACATCCTGTTTCATCATATCTTACCGAGGGTAAAAGAGATCAAGGCATTATGGGACGAGAGCACACTCATCCTCCATGCCAAATCATGGACCACTCCCAAAAAAATCCGCCATGACAGGTTTCGTTCCCCCGGGCCTGTCATGGCGGATTTGCTTTGTTTATTGCTGTTTAAAGTGCCGTAATTAAGCAGGGTCACTCAACGGATTTGATGTGCAACCGAAGAAGTGGTTGGAGATTCATTCACTGGATGTGCGTTGGCTTGAGGCTTTTTCAAATAAGCCAACCAGTAGGCTCCAGCCACAAACAGGCTACCTCCTACCAAATTCCCCAGCCAGACCGGAATGAAGTTCATAACATAATCTGCCCATGAAAAGTGGCCTGCAAAGATAGCCGCCGGAATGAGAAACATATTGGCAACAACGTGCTGAAATCCAATAGCGACAAAGGCCATGGTCGGGAACCAAATCCCCATAATTTTGCCGCCAATTGAGTCTGTGCTATAAGCCAGCCATACAGCCAGTGCTACGAGCCAGTTACATCCTATACCCGATATAAAAGACTGCAAAAAGCTTTCATGTAGCTTATGTCCTGCCATATCCACCACTTTGTCCAGGTAAGGACCCGTTTCTGTCAAACCCAGCACATGGCCAAAGAAAAAAGCAACGAATAACGCACCCGCAAAATTACTGAGCGTAATAATCGCCAAATTACGAAGCATGGCCCCTGTCTTAATCCGTCCTGCCCATCTCGCCAAAGGAACCGCCATCATATTGCCGGTCAGCAATTCTCCGCCGGCGATCAAAACTAATACCAGACCTACAGGGAACACCGCAGCTCCAATAAAGGTGGCAATGCTTCCCCATTCTTTAGGCGCACTTGCAATAACACGTATATCCAGCAAAAACCCGAGTGCAATAAATGCACCTGCCAAAAATCCCAGTACCACCGCCACAGTCCACGGGTTGTTCGCCTTGGCCACTCCTGTTTCCACCGTCTTTTCGGCAATTTGCCCCGGTTTATAGCTCGCCATATGTCCCCGCTCCTTTAATATCTTTTCACTAAAATGTTCTTCTTTCATATTTTATTTAAAATCAGTGATTATGTTTGTGAAAAAAATCACTTTATCAAGCATTAAAAAAACAGCCCTTGGAAAAAGGACTGTCTTTTCTGTATTATTACATCTACTGCGCTACTACGCGCTTTGCATTTAGTTGTATTCTTCCTTTTCAACTGCTCTCAAGAACCAAATAACTCCACCGAGGCCTACCAGCGCTACGACTACAAGAAAAAGGATATAAAACAAATCCATAAGCTACTTACCCCCTAATCCTTATGCTACTCTATATTGTACTATAAGGATTCGTCCATACGTCTCAGATTGTTGACAAACTTATGAACAATGTCACAGACAAACCGAATTATACAGTAACTGGGTTCCGTTCGGATATTGTAGGCAATGCTTGTAAACCTGCTGCGTTCAGGAAATTCCAAGGCTTGTTATAATGTGGCTGGAAGAAGAAATCGACAAAGGCCAACTGGTCAATGGTCATATGATTTTGAATGGCTACGGATAGCGTGTTAATGGATTGCGTCAAATCCACCTTCGACATAATTTGTGCCCCCAAAATTCTCCGTGTCTCCTGCTCATATACCACTTTCAGTAATACCTTTTCGGAGGTTGGCATAAATTCAGGCCGGTAGCTGTCTTCAATGGTTACAGCTTCTACAGTCATGCCTTCGTCCGTTGCCGCCGCTTCCGTCATGCCTGTTCCTGCAATATTGTCTTCGTAAATTTTGATACCCGAAGTTCCTTGGGTTCCCATGTAGGCAATGGTTGGTTGTACCAGATTACGTGCTACCAGCGTACCCATACGAACTGCGTTGGTTGCCAAAGGGATATAAGCCGTTTTGCCTGTCGGATTATAGCGGATTGCACAGCTGTCACCTGCTGCAAACACGTCCGGGCAGCTACTTTGCATATAGTTATCCACAATGATCGCACCGTTAGGCAACATATCTACCTGACCTTTGAGCAGATCCGTTTGAGGTCGGAAACCGATGCAGAGAATAACAAGCTCTGTTTCATATTCTCCTTTAGAGGTCACGACTTTACTTACCTTACCGTTCGTACCCTCAAAACGACTCACCGTCTCGCCAAGTACCAGCTTAATGCCATGCTCCTTCAGGGAACTTTCAATCCGGTCTGTATACTCATGGTCCAAATACTTATTCAATATACGATCAGCACTGTCGATCAGTGTTACATTTTTACCGTTCATTTGGAAAGCTTCTACCAGTTCAACACCAATGTATCCAGCTCCGACAACTGTAATGTTCTGTACATGCTGGGCTTTCTCAATGATATCATTCGAATGATTATAGTTTTTACAGAGCAAAATATGATCAAGTTCAATGCCTTCCAGCTTCGGAATAATAGGCCATGATCCTGTGGTCACAATTAATTTATCAAATGTGTCTGTAAATTCTTCACCTGTTTGGAGATTACGTGCATGCAGCGTCTTGCCTGCCGTATCCACACTCGTTACCTCATGAAGCATCTTGGTCTCTACACCCAAGTCAGCCAGTTGATCTGGAGACGAATAAAACAGTCCGTGCGGATCTTTGACGACACCACCTACGTACAGAGCAATACCACAAGATAAGAATGAAATATTATCATTACGCTCATAAACGGTAATTTCGGCATCTGGATAACATTTAGCTGTGTTGACGATAGCTGCCGTGCCTGCGTGTGTACATCCGATAACTGCTACTTTCATGTTAAATTCCTCCTTGGTGTGTGGGCATAAAATGTATAATAATTGTGAATAGTTTCACGTAAACAGCTCGTTAGCGTTTGTGATTTATTTCACTTCATGCGCTTATTATAGTGTGATATTTTTCACATTACAATAGCTTTTTAAGATATTCACAATTTGTCCACATTTAAAAAAGAAAGGATATACGAGTTCAGTCGTTTGCTGAAATGTTTCTTTGCTCCATCCAGTTTTCCCTGTAAGCCTCCTGATTATGCCCTTGGAATCGACCTTCACATGATGCAACACACCTTAAACAAATGCATATGTAGAGAACAAAAAAGGTCCGTTTCCCGGAGAAATTCCGGAAATCAGACCCTTTTTAAACATATACGTTGGAATTAAAGCGAAGCTACTATAGCAATTGCTCAATAGCTGCTTTCATCGCTTCTGGTGACTCCTTCGGTTCAAAACGACCCACAGGTACACCTTCACGATTCACAATGAATTTCGTGAAATTCCACTGAATTGTCCCATCTTCCTGTTCTCCAGGTTGTTGCTTTTTTAAATATTCAAACAGAGGCGCTGTATCCGGTCCGTTGACGTCCACTTTGGCGAATATCGGGAAACTAACCCCATAATTCAATTGGCAAAATTCAGCCGCTTCCTCGCTGCTGCCCGGCTCCTGACCGCCAAATTGGTTGCAAGGAAATCCTAATACAACTAATCCCCGATCCTTATATTCGTCATAAAGCTTTTGCAAATCCCCATATTGCGGGGTAAGTCCACATTTACTGGCGGTATTCGCAATAACCAGCACCTTACCGGTGTAAGTATCCAGAGAAACCTCCTGATTCGCTGGTGTTACGGCATTATGTGAATAGACAGACATACAGCATCCTCCTTCGTGTCGCTTGGTTTAGGTTACATAACCTATTTTAACCAAAACGTGACGGACATGCCAACATCCACAGTGACTTTACCGTGATGCCATCACTTCGAGTCTGCGTTCTTCGCGTTCGGAAGCGGACATTTTTGGGCAAGCATAACAATACCGCTGGCCTCCACCTGTCTTGTAATATTGGCAACAGGACGGTTTCATGTAGGTATTTTCACCGGGGCGGTAAGGATTGTCCAATTCAATGAGACGAACCGTAAACGGATTTCTTTTACGCCCGAATACCTCTCCCTCCAGCTCACGTGTCACATACATATAATCTTGTTCAAAGTGCTCCACATCCTGAGGATCAGTCAACGATGGCTGTACTCTATCCTTAAAATACAGCAATGTCAACGGAAACTGTCCCCACATTTGCCCAATAGATGCGCTCCCCACTGCAGCTATTGCCTCCAATATGGGCCGCATCTGCAAACTGTAAAAGTCACGTAACGCTTGCTGAGCCTGTCCGGAAGAATGGTCATCCCCATTGTTCCGCGTATTGTCCAGCTCTGTTAGGTCGATGACCTGGAGGCTAATAGAGGGATATTGACCTTCATAACAAATATGAAATCTGAGATTAGAAACGGACAGGTCCAAACGGCGTTCACACAGTGACACCATAAAATGCTGTGCAAACACGAGACCACGCAACTGGTTCACAAAATAAACGGCTGCGGTTAAATCGTCTTCAGCACGCAGAAGATCGCCGTAATACTCCATCACAGAGCGGATTTTCTCTGGTTCAAGCCATTCGGCCACTGGGCCGGAATATACTGCATCCTCCGGCGTGACTCTCACTATTTTCGCTAATTGCTCAAGCTGATTGTAATCCAGTGGTCTCATGGTATGTCCCCTTTAACCTCTTGCCGCTACTTGTGGTCTGGCATCACGTCGCTCGGCAACAGAACCCACGGGTTGCTTCTCTTCCACATTCATTTCCTTTACTGCTTGGCTTACCGCTGGCTGTCCAGCCAAAGCATATGGAAGACAGAGCGGTACACCCGTACGAGGATCTGTTACAATATCCGCCTCAATCCCGAACACCTCGCGCAGCACATCAGGAGACATAACCTCAGTTGGAGTTCCTACCGCCTCGGCCTTCCCTTTTTTGATCGCAATCATATGCTGAGCATACCGGGCCGCATGGTTCAAATCATGTACGACCATAACAATGGTGCGCTCCGCCGAAGTATTCAGATACTCTAGCAAATGCAGCACTTCCAGTTGATGCGCCATATCTAAAAATGTCGTCGGCTCATCCAGAAACAAAATATCCGTATCCTGCGCAAGCGCCATAGCAATCCAAGCACGCTGACGCTGACCGCCAGAAAGCTGATCAATCGGACGATCGTGGAACTCGCTCATTCCCGTTACTTGAAGGGCCCACTCTACCATTTTGCGATCTTCCGCTTTCATGGAACCAAAGCCTTTTTGATAGGGAAAACGTCCGTAAGATACCAGTTCCGTCACGGTTAATCCTTCCGGTGCAGTCGGATTTTGTGGCAAAATAGCCAGCTGTTTAGCTACTTCCCGGGTGGATTGCTTATGAATGGATTTACCGTCAAGCAGAACACTGCCGCCCTTAGGATTCATGATGCGAGCCATCGTCTTCAGAATGGTGGACTTGCCAGAACCATTTGCGCCCACCAAGGCTGTGATTTTCCCTTGCGGTATTTCTACGTTCAGATCTTCTACAATCAATCGATCTTCATAAGCAATATCCAGATTTGCCGTTTTCAGACGAAACATTTGGAATCATCCCTTTCCCTTATCCAATATATATAGTCACGGGCTTAACGCACGACTTTCATCAAAACTTCATTCTATCTTTATATAATAAAGATATTGATAATCATTATCAAGTGTTAACTGGTTTATTTCCTATATCATACAGTGCATATCATCCAATATTCCCTCAAAAAATTCAAAAAAAGATCACAGCTCCTCGAAGCTGTGATCTTTTAAATCCGGCGAATCGCATTATGACTATACAGAAGACAGTCCAAATGCTTCAGCCATGAGACGTATAGATTTCATTTTGGCATCAAAGTCGTGAATAATGCTCGCAACCATGATCTCCTGTGCATTATAGTCCTTACTTAATTGCTCAATCTGACGCTTCACCTGTTCGGGCGAACCGACCACCATACGTTTGCGATTCTCACGAATACGCATCCGGTCAAACGGCGTATACGGATACGCCAGTGCCTTTTCGACGGAAGGTGTTCCAGCGGAGCGCATTCCCTGCTCTAATAGTACAAGAGACAAGTCCATACTGGAAGCCAACCGATTCGCCTCCTCTTCGGTGTCCGCACAGATCGCAAATACGGCAACAAGCGAACGCGGTTGGTCACTATGCTGGGAAGGCTGGAAGCTTTCCTGGTATTCCTTCATAGCCCCTGTGCCGCCTTCACCATTAATGAACTGCGCAAACGCAAAGCCCACGCCACGCTCGGCTGCCAGACCTGCGCTATCACCGCTGGAGCCGAGCAACCACATTTCCGGTACAGTTTCTATGAGCGGCATCGCCTGTAGCGAACCGAAACGGTGATCATTGCCTGTGCTGTCATGTAAATAAGCTAACAGGTCATCCAACTGCTCAGGGTATAGATCTACGCCACCTCGCATTTTGCCTTCTTGCAGTGCTCTGGTAGCAATGGGCATTCCTCCAGGCGCTCGTCCCAGACCCAGATCAATGCGTCCCGGATACAACCCCTCCAGCACACGAAAGTTTTCCGCTACTTTATAAGCGCTGTAATGAGGCAGCATCACACCACCCGACCCCACTCGAATGGTTGAAGTCCGGGCGGCCAGATGTGAAATCAGTACCTCCGGACTGGACCCTGCAAGATTTGCGGCAGAATGATGCTCTGATACCCAAAAGCGATGATAACCCAAGCGTTCCGCCTCTATAGCAAGCTCAGCGGTCTTTTGTAATGCCTGCGCATGCGTCATGCCTTCCGATACCGGAGATTGGTCAAGAATGCTGAGTTTTATCATAAAAGTCTGACCTTTCTATTTTGGAATAAGGATAGGCATTAATTATAGCACGCGTAGCCACAGTTACCCAAGGGGGACCCATATCAATTTTATAGTGGAAAATTTTATTTCTCGTAAAGACTTGCATTCTCTTTATCCGCCTCATAGAGATGCGAACGCTTTTTAAAGAAACTATACAGATGTGTAACGATTACTTTCAAGACAGCATATCCCGGAACCGCCAGTACAATTCCCACCACACCAAACAAATTGCCTGCGGTCAGAATAACGAAGATAATCGTGATCGGATGTACTCGAAGAGATTTGCCCATAATTTGTGGAGAAATAAATTTACCCTCAATGAGCTGTACGACTGTCCATACGATAACCATCTTGAGCAGCATAATCGGTGAGGTGACCAAGGCTACAATTAACGCAGGTGTAATGGCAATGACGGGACCTAAGTAGGGGACAACGCTCGTAAAGGACGCAATGACTGCAAGCGTCAGAGAGTAGTCTAATCCAATGATTAGATAACCAATATACAACAGCGCCCCAATACAGAAGCTGACAATAATCTGCCCACGAATATAGGAACTGACCTGATGGTTCATTTCAGTCATAATGCGATCTGTTTCTTTACGAAACATAGGCGGGAGCATTTTCAGGATAAACTGTGGCAGCTTGTGTCCATCTTTTAGCAAGTAGAACAAAATAAATGGAACCGTGGCAATCGCAAGTACCGTTTCTGTAACCACGCCCAAGAAGCTGCCCACGCCCGTCCATGCATTATTAATAAAACTAGATAACTTTTCAGAAGCTTTGGAGGCCAGCTCAGATGGATTAATTTGAATGGTGTTCTGGAACTGGTTTACAAAATCGCTGCCGATCAGTTTCTCGAATTGTCGTTGTACTTGCTCGCTATAGGCAGGGAAATTCTGGATAAGCCCCTGTATTTGATCGCGGATTACAGGTACCACCGATGTAACCACAATCGCAATAACCCCTATAATGAGCAAAAACAGTACAATAATGGAGTATATTCGTTTCACCTTATTGCGCTCCAGTACATCAACCAACGGATTGAACAGATAGTACAACACGCCGGATAAAATGACAGGGAGAATTATCGTTTTCAGCAGCACCATGACAGGTGTGAATATGTATGAAATTTTGGTAAGCACCAAGATATTCAAGCCGATCAGCAGCAGTACCAGCAGGAATAACACAAACTTGTTGTTCAGAAAAAACTTCTTGAATCGGTCTTTCCATGCCGGAGTTATTTCCACACCACATTCCCCTTCTCTTTACACAATTGAGTATACGTTCTTCATAGATACGATATATTTTTGGAACAAAATATACAAGGTTATACCCAAATAAACACAAAAGCAAACAAAGTTGTACGTCATCGTACGAACTTCGCTTGCTTTCGAGGGTTATGGAGTATCATTTATCGTGGTTGCAGCATCCACCGTCGTGGTCACAGGTTTGTTCTCCTGTTCAAAAAGATTCTGTATGAAGCGCTTGAGCTTTCTTTCGTCCACACCCAACACCTGCGCACCCTTAATGGTTTCCCCGCGTACCAATTCATTTGGTGGGATTTGCTGCTTCGCTACTGTTGTTGCATCGATATTAAAGCCCAATGAAGCCAATTGCAGCATTTCCGTAGTACTGAGATTCGTTTCAATATAAGGAGAAATGCTATTTAAAATACTTGGCAGTTTGATTAGAGATGAGGTTGACTGAATTTTACCGCCAAGCTCGGTAATGAATTTGCGTTGCCGCTCCGTACGCGTAAAATCGGAAGTCGCATCATGACGGAAGCGTACATATTGCAAGGCTGTTTTACCGTCCATGTGCTGCATTCCCTTTTTCAAATCAATATCAAACTGGTGTTTATCTGCCTTGGAGGTATAGTGCATATCTTTTTCGACATCCAGGTCAATACCACCCACAGAATCAACCAACGCAATAAAGCCATTAAAATCAGTATATACATAATATTGAATCGGTATCCCCAACAGGTCGCTCACGGTCTGTCTGGTTAAATCCGGTCCACCGTAGGAAAAAGCAGCATTCAATCGACTTTGCCCATGACCTGGGATATTGACGTACGTATCACGAAGAATCGACATAAGTGTAGCCTTTTTCGTAACCGGATCAATAGAAGCAACCATAACGGAGTCAGAACGCCCTGAATCCTCTCCACGGGAGTCGCCGCCTAGCAGCAGAATATTCACTCTTTCTGTCCCATCCCATTCTGGTGGGAGCGATACCTCTACAGGTTGTACATTGGTTTGAGTTTGTGCCTGCGGTTTGAATTTCGAATCCTGTCCGGAAGCAACCGAAATTTGGTTCGTAAAATGATATATAGAATACGTATAATATCCGCCCACTAAAAGAACAGCCGCAGTCACAGAAATGCCTAACCATTTTAAAAATTTTCGCATATTTTCGGGTAACCTCGCTTTTATTCATCATCGTTCGGCTTTTAAAAGCATACCCTCCCTGCAAGTTATCTGTCAATTCGCGTCGTCTGTTCTAGTGGTCGTCTGGATACCATGGATTCAAATGGACAAGCACCTCATAAACCCGCGGTTCCTGCTTCATGACAGCCCCCTTAATCAGTCGGATAATATCGTGTCCCTGCTGAATCGTCAAAGAGGCATCCACTGAAGCGCGGATATCCACGATAATATAATGGCCGTGCTCACGGGCACGGATACGGTCAATACGTTGAACCTCGGCTACACTCAGTGCGGCTGCGGCGTAGCTTTCAATTTCCTCCGTTGCAATCGCTTTTTCCATAAGCACATCTATGGATTCACGGCCCATTTCCCACGCCAATTTCAGAACTAGCAATGCCACTACGAATCCCGCAATAGGGTCGCCGTAAGATAAGATTGAAATGCTCCAGTGCTCCCCAATCAGCCCCAAACCGATACCCAGTACAGCAGCCCCAGAGGCGTACACATCAGCGAGATGATCTTTTGCCGTTGCGATAAGACCCTGACTATTGGCCGCTCTCCCGATACGAATCGTGTAGATATACAACCATTGTTTCCAGAGCAAGGAAATAATGGCGGCCACCAATGCCAGTATATGCTCCTGTGGCATCGGTTCGAACAGTGCTGCAATCGAATGATAGCCGATAAATATGCCCGCTCCAAACAATATGACCGCCACCACGCTTGCACCGATCACTTCTGCTTTGCCGTGACCATAAGGATGATCCTCATCCGGCGGCTGGCTGGATATGCGCATCGCTCCCAGTGCCGTTGCAGAGGCAATCACGTCCCCTGCATTATGCACACCATCGGCCACCAGCACCTTGCTGTTGAACATAAGTCCTGTAATAATTTTAATGCCGGTTAATAGGATGTTGCTAATCAGGCTGATCCATGCTGAGACCATGGCGCGCTTGCCCATATCCTGTTCCTGCATGATGTATAACCCCTCCAAATTTATCTTTTGAAAAATGTATCCTGAACGCTGATCATTTATTTCAAGGTAGCTCCGCTGATCATGTCATCTTATGGTGCTGCTCCTTCAAGCGTTATGGGTGAAGATTACAATAGCCCCGGAAGATGAGCCTCCCCGGGGCTATTATGATAACCATAGTGGAGTATTCTATGAGAATACTCCTGTTTTATCTATCTGGACCGTCCGCGACGGCCGCCTTGTCCTTGACCACCACGCGGGCCGCCTTTGGCTTGTCCACCGCGGCCACCTTGGCCTCCGCGTGCAGAACCGCCGCTGCTGCGGTCATATCCACCACGCTCGCTGCTTTGCCCTGCCGAGCGGCCTTGGCCTCCGCGTGCAGAACCACTGCTGCTGCGGTCATATCCGCCACGCTCGCTGCTTTGTCCTGCCGAGCGGCCTTGGCCTCCGCGTGCAGAACCACTGCTGCTGCGGTCATATCCGCCACGCTCGCTGCTTTGTCCTGCCGAGCGGCCTTGGCCTCCGCGTGCAGAACCACTGCTGCTGCGGTCATATCCGCCACGCTCGCTGCTGCCGCGGCTAGAACGACGTTCGCCGCCTGTGGCATCACGACGACCCGCCTGTTCGCGGCCGCTGCCCCGGCGTCCGCCGCCGGAGTCGTTGCCGCCGTAGGAACGGCGGTCGTTTCTGCCCGAACGGCGTTCTCGACCCTGTCGATCAGCCGTATCGGAAGCAGGTCTACGCTGTCCGCCGCCCTCACTGCTGGTGAATGTGACACCAGCAACTTTCTGGATGTTCCGAAGCTCTGGAACATCTCTTGGCGTAGCGAGCGTCACTGCCACGCCTTTGCCTCCGGCACGGCCGGTACGCCCGATGCGGTGGATGTAGCTTTCGGCATCCTGTGGCATGTCATAGTTAAAGACATGCGTGACGCCTTCTACATCCAGGCCGCGCGCAGCTACATCAGTCGCTACGAGCAATTGGAGTTTCGCTTCCCGGAACGCCTTCATCACTTGCTCCCGCTTGTTCTGGGACAAATCTCCGTGAAGCTCACCGCTCTCAAAGCCCATCTCTTGCAGCTCTTCGTTCAGTTTGGCAGCCCGGCGCTTCGTACGGCAGAAAATAACAGCCAAGTACGGGCGATCCGTATTCAGCATATCCACCAATGCCTGTTGCTTACCACGGTCTGTTGTTTGCACAACGACCTGACGGATTTGGCTCACCGGAACGGAAGAAGCGGATTTCACTTTGACATCTACGGGTTCGTTCATATATACACGAGCCAGCTTGCGAATACCGGCTGGCATCGTAGCGGAAAACAGCATCGTCTGTCTCCGGTAAGGAACCTCCTGAAGAATCGTCTCCACATCGTTCAAAAAGCCCATGTGTAACATTTGGTCGGCTTCGTCCAGGACCAGCATTTTAATGCCACCCAGATCCAGCGTGCCACGTCTCAGGTGATCCAGCAGTCGCCCAGGTGTACCAATAATCAGTTGTGCGCCGCCTTTCAGTTTACGAAGCTGACGCTCTACGTCCTGTCCTCCATAAACAGCCAGTAATGACAAGCTTGGCTCTGTAGCGGCCAACGTGTTCGCTGCCTCTGTAATCTGGAGCGCCAGCTCACGCGTCGGTGCAATCACGAGCGCTTGTGGATGACGCTTGTCCAAATTCATTTTTTGCAAAATGGGTAGTAAGAACGCAATCGTCTTCCCGGTTCCCGTATGTGCCTCGGCGATAACATCCTGACCTTCCATCAACAGTGGAATCGACTCCTGCTGTACAGGAGTTGGGGATGAAATTCCCTGTTCTTTCAAGGCTTCTACCCAATGCTGCTCTACGCCTAATGCTGCAAAATTCTTCAAGTGGTATTCACTTCCCTTATCTGTATTCAATATGTGTCACGTAAAATAGGTTCATGTGCCATATGACATCTATCGTTCCATAGTTCAGAATTCCCATTTTTGTATCGGTTCTCATTCTACCCTTTTCAGGAAGGGAGCTTATCCGTTATCGTTGAATCTGTTCATGTAACCAACATACGGCCGCAATGCGGCTCAGGCCCGTTCCATCTATGACTTTCCTAGTATACGCGAAGTTGAACTGGTTTCCAAACGATTTTAATGAACAGTACCACAGTCAATGTAAAAGGTGAATTCGATCTTCATGTCATATATTATGGTATATGAATTGGTAATTCATGAATAAAGGATGGATGCTTGTGGTTAACAACCTGCATTATAATTTCATAATGACCGGTTCCTTGTCGGAGAAGCACACTTTGTTTGCCGAAGAGTGCTTTACTAACCTGTTCGATTGTTTTGAAACGCTCCTGAATATATCAGGAATCCGCAATACCCGTGTGTCAGTCTATCAAGCCGGGGCTAAAAAGGCCAAACACGGTAAGATTCGCTGGGACAAGCAGGAGTTGCTTCGTATTGTAACCGATGATGAATTGATTCCGCTTATGCTAGCTATCGAGGCTCCCAGTATCAAATCATCCTATAACAAAGGGACAACGCCGGAAGTGTACATTCTTTTGTCCAATGACCCCATGTGCCAATCTTCTAATCATTGCGGCATGCTCGTTTCAATCCGTCAGGACGTTTATGAAAGTATCGACCAAGCAATCGTCGAAGACGTTATGATGAAGCTGAGCCAGTGGTTAAAGGCAAACAAGCTGCTACACAGCTCGCGTAACTTTTATGCTGGCAGTAAAGCACGCGCTATTATGGATATTCTTCCATTTATGCTCGAACAGGATACCCCGGATATGAAGTATGTTTTTCAAACGTGGACTCCGTTCCCTTTACCACACACTTAAACAATCCGTCATACCATTAACCCCAGGAGGCTGCAATTTATGCAAATTCAAGTTCAAAAGGTTGAAAAAAAAGAGAACGAATATCTCATTCATTATCAAGCCGGGGGAGCGTTGCCGTTCGTTCCGCATGATATTGTTCTGATCCATGGCAAACAGTATTTTATAGGGACGATTTTGAAAGTAGAGCCGGAACAAGCCCTTGTACGTATCAATCCAGAATATGAAGACCAACTGGCAGGGTCCATCGGACTGGAACTGGCTTTCTCTCCAACCGTTTCTATTCAAGGAGCAGACAGCATTGTCGAGAAGCTCGGCTATTTCCCTCCCTTTCATTATGACCGAATTACAGCTGCTAATATGACGAAAGACCAGATTACGCTGACGATTGAGCTATCCTACGCTAGCGTGCTTGTCCCTAAATCACCGGATCTGGAGCCTTCGGCTGAGGCACCTGTAATCCCTGAAGCTCCAGTAAAAGACGTCCCACGCTATGCAGTGACTTTTACATTTCTGGAAACCAAAGAGCATGTATTAACTCCTGTAGAAACAGAAAACATCATCTTGCAGCTTGATTTCCGCTATGAAGAAGCAGACATGGTCGTTGATATCGATGCCTTGTCGGGACTGTCAGGTAGCTTTCTGTGCAGAGGTATCCGCGCAGAGATTAAGGAGCTGAATGAATAAACAGGAGGCTCGCGAGCTGTTACGTTGTCATTCTTTTATTCACGATGATCTGGAGCATCCCAAAATGCAAAACGGATTTCTAGGGATGCTCCGCCCCTTTCAGGGAGAACTGATCGAGGACAACTTCCATGAACTGATGACCATCATTGAAGTTCTCGCAGATGAGTTGGAGAAACCATCCGTAGAACGGGAGCTGATTGCCGCTCTGTGGGGGATATGTCAATATACACGGGCATGGGCATTGTATCCTGATAGTATGCTGCAGCGAAACAACCTGCTGACCGTAGAGCAGATCAACACCCTCGACGATTGGATTGATACGATCTCCTATGCGGTTATGGTGCTGCTGGAGGGTGGCGGACGGGAAGAAGCTTTATCGAACTACAGACATGAGAGTTGATCCGCAGTGATACATATATCTTAGTCAAGGAGGCCGCTTGTGCACTGCTTCGCGCACATAAAAGCATGCCTTTCGCACAACATGCTCTGAAGCAATTATCGCAGCATGAGAATTCGGTGCATCTGCCAAACGGGAGCTGTCCACATAATCGACAACCAAAGGAGAATCACTCTACTTATGCGTGTAAGAATATTTATATTCATATTGATTATCGGGATTATATGTGTGCCTGCCTATTTCATCATGAGCAGCTTTGGATTATTTCAAAATGAAAAGGTGCTTTTACATTACAAGCTTGCCATTGAGGTAAAGGATAAAAAGTATGATGCCTGGCCTTTAATCAGCAGCTATACCGCTATAGATAAAAAAGGGGACAATCGTCAGCTCTACTATCAGGCGGAGGGCTCAGGCATAGAGTATCTGTTTCAACTGGCGTATGGACAATATGAACTCCGACCCTCCAAGGAAAATCCTTTTCTGGACGGGGGAGTCCACTACACCATGGACCATCCTGAGTATGTGCGTGAGGAAAAGCAGTATGAGAATGCTAACGACTACACGGAATTAACCCATTATTACAATCAGCAGGAACAGATTATTTATACCTATAATCCCAAAGCCAAGCTCGATAAAACATACGTCCGTTCCATCATCACCGCTGGGATGACTCGCACGACCGGTAGATCAAGCCGTGCGGTAAAGGATGACTATATCAATATCAGTAAGCTGTTTAAGGACAAGCTGGGAGTGAATGTGAAGGTAGATGTGGATGAGGACAACAAAATCGTCACCCTATCCATGACATGATCTCACAAACGATGCACCGCTGCGTCTTCTCATTTCCAAAAAGAGGTCTATGGTTTACTAGGATCAAGGAGGCTGGTTGTTGATGTCATTCGCAATTGAATCAGGGCTTTCGCCTGCCCAGATCGCGGCATTGGAGGAACAGATACAGCATATATTGCCCGCTGGCTATACACGTTTTCTTTCACAATATAACGGTTTTTATGTAGCCGCCCCTTTTTATTGCAATGTGCCCTTCGATCGCGTGGATAACGGAGACATTGATTTGACTTGTTTTTTCGGATATGAGGTATCCAACAAAAATCATGACCTTCTAGCGATTAATGATGAATTTCTGGATGAAATCAATCATGTCCAGAACGCTTTGTTGATTGGTGCAGATGCGGGCGACAATTTTTACGTTCTAATATGTAATGAATACACCCCGTATGTGTACTACTGGGACCGCACACATCTTCATGCTTATGATGACAAACTGAACTATGATATTGCAGAGCAGGACGAATGTGGACATTTGTATCTGGTGGCAACAGACTTTACAACGTTTTTTAATCAGGTAATTGAACGACTCAACGAGCAGAAAGGGAGGCCTACTGATGACAGAAATACATAACCCTAATTGGGGACCGGCTTATTTAGAAGGTTGGGTTGTACCCGAAAACCCAGAGGCATGGGTCGAGCAGGAGTGGACAGGTACGCTTCGTTCACAGGCAGGACATACGAAATTCCACATTTTTTATTATGGAGAACTTATGGACGAGCTGATCACTGGAACTGAATTTGCCCCCCAACTCATTATTGCAGAAGAGGCAGTCACAGGTGAACAGATCGTGATTTTTGACGGAACCCGCCATGGTTACGATGCTCTGCTATGCGAAGTTTATACCAAGGAACAGCAGAACAATCGTACTCCCCTGCTGCCCTATCTGGACGAAGATGGTGAAGATACTTTCGAGGTAAGCTTGACCGCTTTTTATAATGTTGATTGGGATGACGAGTTTGCAGACGATGTGGATGAGAATGGACAGTTAGAGCTGATCAACGGCGAACGATGCGATTTTGAAGATGCGAAGCGGAACGGCTATGATGCGATCAGCATTACGATTACCAACGCTAAAGGTCTAAAAACAGAGATCATTCAGGAAGAGCTGGCCTGACGATGGTGTTCAAAAGAATCAAACATCGGGAAGGCGATATTTTTGTTATCCCCATGCATGACGGCCGATTTGCGGTATGTCAGGTGATCTGCGCACTGTATGGTAGATTCAAAAAAGCGTTCTCCTTCGGGGTTCTATCCATAGGCCAGAATCAAGCGTACAAGGGTGAAAAGACATATCTTACGTTCACAAATTATCGCGGCCGATTTGAAGTTATATTCACCGCCACCCAAAACATGACGAAGGGAGTATGGCCTATTATCGATCAGCGCCCTCTATCCGAGGAACAACAGCAGCTAAAATATTTTAATTGTGCGGGCCATCTGTATTGCGGGGATGAATATATACGCAATCTGGAACTGGAAGAATATAATCAATATACTGTAATGGGCGTGGCTGGATATGAGTTGGTACAGCGATATTTAGCCCAATACGAAGACCACTAGCAGAAGAATAGCAGCACAAATAACCACCTTGAAGTTTGATACCAAGGTGGTTATTTACGCTGCTAAAAGGGCTCGAACGTATAAGAGAATGGTGTACGCTCTGTCCCTAATACTGACTTCACGCGCTCTTCATCCACCAACGCTTCGACGAGGCTATATAAATCCGAGGCTGCATACCGAAAATTGCCCCATGTGCATAGATTCAAAGCATAGATTGGGAATTCTCCCCGTTCATCAGGCGATTGAATATCCCAAATCAGCAGGTCATTCCCTTCACTGGAAGCGAAGGGAACCGCATGCTCCAAAAGCTCCGGAAAACCATCTGGCTCCAGCGCCGCTTCTTGTAGAACCTCTTCCGATCCCAGTAAATCATCAAACCAGGCCCGCCAGTTATGATAACGATGAAGCCATGAATCCGGGTGATCGCCAAGAGGAATATGAATGTTCCATAAGCCACATAGTCGCCCGTAACCAAGAGTTTTGACATAATCTATATAAGAAGGCGGAAAGCCCATACCATTTTTAAAACGATGCTCTATTAGAAAAACCTCATCATAATAAGCCTGAAACTGCGGACGTTGCAGCCCTGTAAAAATGCTCATGTTCGCCCTCTCCTTTTGCACGTCCTATTCACCTTTTCACCCTTCGGCGCATTGAAAAGGCCATTTTCAAGTGTTAAAATGGGAATAAGATGTATATTCTAAAAAAAGAGTGAAGATGCGTCAACATCCTCACTCTTTGGCAACAGCCGCTTTTAAGGGCGGTAGCCGTGTCAAAGGATGATCATTGAAATAGACCGCTTGCCTTTGTCGAGGGCGGTCTATTTCTTTTTATGGAAGGAAAGAATTAGGATCACCAACGTTGCGAATTGAATCATCAACATTAGGGTGTCTTTAACCTCCACAGGCCTCACCTCCTTTACAGGAGACTAGCCGACCGCCCATCTAAGCCATTCTGTTGTTGAGGAATATTATAACATAAGACTCGTAAAACGTACGTTTTTACGCTCTTTTCGAAAAAGGAGGAACGAATATGGAGCAAAAGCGCTTCAAAGATGAACATGGATATAAATATGACTTTAGCGCCGTGATCCGGAGAGGAGAACAAGTAGCTGTTCACTGTCCCCGTTGTCAGGGCCAAGCTTTTATTTCCAACTCAAAGGAAGACTGTCATTACGTCGTTCGATGTTCTCATTGTTACTACACGTATCAGCAGCCAGAATCTTATACATTCTATGCACGCGGCGTATGCAACCATTGCGAGCGGTATTTTAATATCGAAATCCATGATGACCGAACGAAACTCCATAAAAATACGAATATAAACTGTCCGCACTGTGAGACACGCAATCAGGTTCCGGTGCATCGTGTTCAATCACACGAATGGCATACAGACGTGGTCCAAAACGGAAAAGACCCTATTTTCCAGCTTCAGCTGTACTTCCTTGATTACTACCGGGGGAAACCTTTCTGGGCTCTTAACCGGATACACCTGAATTACCTGCTCTCCTATATCTCTGCCGAGTTGCGAGAAAAGCCTACATCCGGTATGATGCGTACGGCTTCCCATTCCATTCCCAAGTACATTAAGGATGCGAAGAATCGACAGGCCATCTTGAGAATATTACAAAAGCTACAGCATAAGCCAGCGACTAAGGGAGGGGCCTCCATACATGAGCATACAAACTTTTGACAGCCTTGAAGCATTGATTCGTGCCGTTGGCCAAACAGAGATCAATGAATGGGTATTTGCCAATCTGGAACGTGTTCAA
The DNA here is from genome assembly GCF_037975315.1 of Paenibacillus sp. FSL P2-0322. Classification (NCBI taxonomy): domain Bacteria; kingdom Bacillati; phylum Bacillota; class Bacilli; order Caryophanales; family Paenibacillaceae; genus Paenibacillus; species Paenibacillus sp. FSL P2-0322. The sequence continues at coordinate 5,627,799 of NZ_CP150243.1, forward strand.
AGTAATCCGCTCAATTCTACCTATTACATCATCCCCGAGGAAGAATTGTGGGAACTGGAGGATGCCGGTCTCACCGTCACCAATCATCGTGATGAAAGTATACCTGCATCTCTACCAGACCATCACGTGCAATCTTGGTTGGAGGTGGCGACTGTACAGGATGTCATTGAAGTGTTACGCCACAGCGGAAGCGAGCCGGATATTGAACGCATTGCGCAGGGACTGCGATATTATCATGAATATGATGCTTTTATGGAATAAGCGTTTCCAGCAGCTCTTTTACCTCAGGGGCAGCCTGCTTCAGGCTGTTTTTTAGTTTCTTCGCGCCACCCCATATGCGATAAACAAGCACCTCTTGTTCATAGTCCTCCAGCTTCTCAAGCTCCTCCACCAGTACCTGTGCCTGCTCTACAGTTTCGATTCTGGATGACTTCAGTGGTTTGGCAGACTCGTTGCCTGCCAGTAGAACCCTCGTCCAAACGGGGATCGTGTCCGGTGTCAGTCCGTGTGCGTCAGCAAATACAGCGGCGTAACCGTCCTGTACGGACTGATGTTCACTGTCCACCAGCTTCATATAACGATTCACTAATGGGAAATAGTTCTTTCCTTTTAGGCCCAGTCCCATCACCGCATAGGTTCCCGGCATCGCCGACTTTTCACCGGGCTCTACATCGTTATACCACTTGAACTCTTCCATCACGACCTCAGCATATTCAGCCAGCAACGGATGCAGCGCAGGGTATTCAAGTGCATTGGCGAAGAAACGATGTAACGTAGATTTAGCCAACTTGGGTACAGGCAGGTAGTCTTTCACCTTGCTTTTGAACTTCATCCGATATTCCTTGGTAAAGCCCTTTCTTAAAATATCGCATAAATATACGAGTGCTTCTCTATAGCTCTCTTCTTCCTCTGAACGAATCTGAACCTCCAGCGTTTGCAAAATATCATTGGCTTGGCAGATGACTCGCTCACTTGTATATAACGCTGGGATGCTTCCTGATCCGCTCTCAAGCCACACGGAAGCCTGCTCCGAGCCTAGCTGTGCAGCAATCTCCAAATACTTCTGCCGTGCATCGGCATCGGTCGAGCCCACCCGCATCGCGGTAAGCAGGAACATCTCCATGGCTGGCGCAGGAATTTCCGAAGGGAGAATATCGGGCTTCACTTTATAATCCAGCCCATAGCTTTTTTCCCGATCTGTATAATTGGCCAAAAATTCATCCTCTGCCCAATGCTTCAAGCCACTGCTGAGCTGATACCTCCATGCTTCCTCACGCTTGCGGCTGACCTTCACTTTGGCATCCATTCGATTCAGCAGCTCATTCATCCACTGGGCGTTTACAGGGTACAAATGAGGATCAAGCAAGTGCCTTACTAAGAAAAAATCGTCCTCTTCCTTCGGCACAGCTTTACTAGAGGGGTTGAGTTTCTGCTCTACAAACTGTTGGATAGTGGCTAACAGTTGCTGCCGCTTATCTTCGTTCAGGAGTGAGAATGTAAAATGACTAGCCTTATTCTCCAAGACTACTTCCAGATGAAATTCCAGCCGATAACGAAAGAACATGGAACTAAATTCTTTCGACTTAAACAGAGCCTCTATCCGTTCCCTAAACACAGGCATCCATTCGTCCTGTACCTGCTGCAATGTTACCCCATCTGTAAACCCAGAAATTTTCATATCCGGTCTACGATGATCCCAATCAAACGGTTCGTAGGTATCCACCCACAGCCCATCCTTCTTACAGGTAACTTTTAAGTATTCATGAATCCCTTCGTGAAGGACACTTTTGATTTGGAATTCGGCGATGCGCTTTTGCTCAGAAGCGTACGCCTCATCAATCGCCTCAAAAATTGGATCTATGTAGGCTTGTACCCCTGATGTCATAAGATGTGTTCCTCCTTCGTCCCCTCACAAATTGTAGTTCCTATGAAATTAAGATAGACTAATCTATAACTATTTTATTTCCTGATTATAGCATATCTCTCATTTACTTTTGGGCTCTATCCCTATAGATAGAGTGCCGGAAAGCAGGTGTATTCTACATGTATTGGGTTTCCACACAGCACACACCGGTGGCTACCGATGAACTGACAAATATTGAGCATACCTATGGAATAACTTTACCACCTCCCTATGTAGCATTCCTCACCCGCTACGGGCCGGGCACCTATTGTGGCCTGCTGATAATTGAAATGCCTGATCCTCAACTATTGCAATCCTATACGGATTACGAACTGTGGACGCATGATGATAACTGCCCAATTACAGCACAGCAGCTGGGCGAGTGCGTGGTCATTGGCAGCTCCATAGATGGTGACTTCCTAGCGATTCACCCTCAGGTTGAAGGCTTAATGTGGCTGCCACGACACTCGGAGATCATTACTACGAAGACTTTAGATGTTCAAGTTCCATTCACAGAGACATTAGGACATATACTACAGGATGAATTTGGAAGAATGGAGCCATTCCCCCGTTATTTCGAACCTGTCAGCCAAGACAAAACCGCTACATTCCTACTGTTTAGTCCCCTGGATACGGCCGAGGCCTACAATCCAGCCAATCCGAGCGATCAGGCGCTGAATTTTGCTCCGGCATCCTTACAAGCATTGGCTCAGCGATTTAAACAGCATTTTAACTCAAATCTATGGATTGAAAATGAGCATATCTGCATGGCTTTTCTTCAGACTCTTGGCGGATACGTGCGTTTTAACTATGCATATGGACGCGAAGTGGCGATCATTTATGAATCCAAAGCGATAGCACTTCGTGATGAAATTTTATCATTCTTGCAAAAAGAGCATTGCCGGGTTGTAGAGTAAGAGGAGGGCGAATACGAATGACCGTACATTTTGCACAAACCTTAGAAAAACTGGAACAAATCGTTGATCGTCTGAGACAAAGTGGGATGCCTGACGTGGTATACCAATGGACGGAGGGAATTTCTACAGGTGAACTAACTGAGCTGGAGGAACGGCTGCAGATGCATTTGCCTGCCTCCCTGTCTGAATTGATAAAGCGGTGTGGCAGCTTAAATTTACTATGGTGCCTCCCCCAACACTGTATTGTAGCTGATGGACCAGAGTGTTCATATAAAAACAGCAATGATCTTGAACAAGAGCAGTGTATCCTAGACGATATCACAGGAGAGTTTGGATGGAATCATGAGTATATTGGCTATTTTACATCCTATGGGGAAGATACCGACTCAGCAGCGGACGAGCAACGATATCTGATCCTTAATTATAATGGTGCGGGTGATCCGATACTGCTTGATATGGCAACATCCGCAACAGAGCCAGCGGTTTTCTGCTATCATCACGAGCTGGATCAGTTCACGCTGCTCGCGGAAAATCTACCCGCCTATATAGACACCATGCTCACCTTGCACGGGCTATGGCTATGGGATTGGTTTAAAGTGACCGATGAGCATGGCATTCAGCTAAACAGCCCACCACTGTAACTGTGGCAACGCTGGTTGAACATGTTTTGCACGATGAAGCTGGAGGATGCACAGTCGTTGGAGACGCTAATCCATTACACCACCATGCATGGCGTAGATTATCCTGCTGTGTTGCAGGCTTTTCAAGCCTATGATCCAAAGGATATTTTTCTTGCCTGGGAGCAGCACTGGCAGAACATTCAGCATAGCCAGGTTCCATTCTCTACTTGGGCCGTTTTGGTAGGGGAGACTGCGGGGATTGAGGCTGCTGAATGGGTCCGCTCCTTGTGGGAACCGGAAACCGCGCAAGCATGGACATCTTTAGCTCAAAACAATACCCTACATGCTAAGGGTGCATTTGCGTCCACACGTGCTTATCTAAGCGCCCGCTGCCTACCCGAGCAGGAAGGCTTGGTATGTGTTTGCAATCACCTGCTACAGCATTTGGTCGCAGAAGACAAATTAGAAGGATACACCGCTAATGGGCAGCTACAACATTTTCGTTCACCACGGATCATTAACTGGATGCGGGATAAGGTCAATCATCCGGTGGATGGCTGGGCAATACTTTTCGCTCACTCCCGTCCTACAGCTGAGCAGTTGATTGAATGGCTATCCGATAGCGAGCTTCATCAAAAAATTGCAACCGAGGCGCTGGATATTATGATTCATCGGGATCCTCTTCCCGCTCTGGAAGCAGACGCTTGGGCCAATATCACAGATCTGCTTCTTGCTTCTTTGCAGCTCGTTATGCTCAAAAAAGATAAACGTCGTATTGAAGCCGTGCTTAAGCAGCTTTCAGATTTGGAACTTCGTTAATCTTTCGGAATGGTTGTATGCGGATTCGCATGTACAGTGGTGTGAGGTAAAGAAAGTTAGCCGCTGCGTCAGCGGCTTAACCCCTTGAGGAAAGTATCTATAGTGAATGCGATCAATTCATCATTGGATTTTGCCATAGGAAGTTCAAAATTCAGGAGCAAAGAAGTCAATCCGTGCAGCATGCTCCATACGGATCTGGCGATCAGGTGCTCATCTCCTTGAATGATGCAGCCCTCCTCCATAGCAGCTTTGAGCCCCGCTTCAAGCAGCTCAAAGCCTTTAAAACTCCCACTGTCTATAAGACTGACCAAGCTTACAGATTCCAGGTTGCTGATAAACAGGATGTTGTAATATTCCGGGTTAGTCGTTCCAAAACGAACATACGCATCAGATACCGTTTTCAATGTGTCCAGCGTATTCAATCCCGCTGCCTGTGCTTCATCCACACGCTGCAGAAGAGCCTGCAGGAACAAGGTATTTCCTTCTAGCAGCAGTTCACGGACAACGGCTTCCTTATTGGCAAAATAATGATAAATAGTCGTTGGTGAATATTCGATCTGATCCGCAATTTTGCGCATGGAGACTTCGGCATACCCCTGATTCAGGAAAAGCGACCGGGCGGCCTCAATGATTTTCCGGCGGATCTCACTGCTTTCACGTTCTCGGCGTTTGATATGTTTCATGAGTAGATGTACTTGCCCCTTCTGCCTACCCCAATTTGGCGGCGATACGATCAGCTTCCATTATACCCGAGTTCATAGCCCCTTGAAACCCGCCCCCAGGCTGTGTCCACGCCCCTACCAATGACAGACGGTCTACTGCTGATTTGTGCTTCAGTCTTTTTATGCCGGACTGGCGGACCGTTTGTGCGTAGCCATAAACGGCCCCGTCGGGATTAGCGGTATAACGCTGCATCGTGCGCGGTGTGCCCAACTCGGCCACCACTACCTTGCTGCGAAAACCAGGATACAGCTGTTCTAGGCATCCCAGTATCTGCTCTGTCACGGCTTCTTTTTTGGCTTTATATTCGGGACGTGCGGCAGGCCAGTTCTCCAATCTGTCCAAAAATGTAATTGCAATGACACCCTTCCCCGGTTCATTGAGCTTAGGGTCCATAGCGTTATAATTCGTGAGCATCCAGTTGCCTTTAGTGTACTGGCCGCTCATCATAACTTCATAATCTGTCTCCGAATCCGGCTCATTACGTAGGATTAAGTCTTCTTCGGTGATGCCAAGCTCATGGGGTTCACATGATAATCCCAGATATAGCTGGGTGAGAGACGTGCCAGCCTCCAAACTGCTGACAGCTTCCAGCTCACGACGGGCAGCATCATAGTTTTCCAGTAGGCGGCCATAGGTATGATGGGGACTGATACCAGACACAATCCAGTTGGCTTTATATACATCCCCTTTCTTCAGACGGACACCAGCTGCTTTACCACGTTCGAGCATAATCTCAGACACCTGACTGCGCAGGTGAACTTCTCCTCCCGCTGACTTAATAGTGTCAACCAGTGCATTGGATAAAGCCTGTGCGCCTCCCTCAATGTAATACGTCCCCTCCAAATGATAGCCGATCCAGGGAATGAAAAAATACAAGGCCGCAAGCCGTTTTGGAGGCAATCCATAATAGGCCCACAGCGCGGTGAAAAATTCCGTGAATCGGTCAGACAACCCGAACTGGCTTACAGCTTCCCAGGTAGTCATCTGCGTCCAGCGGAAGAAGGTTCCTGCTTTGAGCAGGCCAGCCGCCCTGCGCCAGGAAGTGAGGGAAGAAAAAGCAGAGAAGCCTGTTTCAAAACGGCGAATGCCCGCGAATAGACTGTCAATGGCTGCCACCTCAGCAGGAAACATGTTTTTGAGGAGCTGCACATACTCCTGAACATCGGACGGAATATCAATGTTCTGCCCTTCCCAACGAATGGAGTAAGGGTGCTTTTTGCGGAGAGGAACAATTCGCTGGTCCGCATTGCAGTCCTTTAACAGCCGACCGAAGCTGCCTTCCTCGAGTCCACCGACACCATGCAAGGAGACATCAAAAGTGTAGCCCTTTCTTGTAAATTCAGTTGCGAAACCTCCAGGCAGAGTGTGGCTCTCAAAAACAGCTGTTCGGTAACCGAGCGCGGAGAGTCTTGCTGCACAGGACAAGCCACCCAGTCCTGCACCGATGACAATAGCATCATATTGGTTCATGATTTCATCTCCTTTATTAACATTGTTATATAAGTTAACGGTGTTAAGTTAAGAAGATTATATACCACAACATTCCCGTTGGAAAGCCTCGGTTTCTTATCTTCCTGTCATAGACGAATACAATCTTTTCGATCTATCTATTTGCTGATTACAAATCTCTTCAATGGATTTTTGCAAAATTCTAAGTTGCGAAAGTAGAATTTTTTATAAAAAAGATCCAAAAATGTAGCGCTTTCACTTGTCAGATTCCAATGAAGGTGCTATCCTTCAAGTGGGATTGTTACTGAAAAGGCAAAACCCGAGTACACTTGTGTACCCGGAGTTTGCCTTTTTTTTGATTTGTATGAATTCCACAGCATACAATCAACCATCCCGAACATGTAGTAAGCGCTTTAAAAAATGACACCAAAGGAGATTAATCTCATGCAAAGAAGACGTTTTGCCCTTGTTTTATTATCTTTCGTGTTCCTGCTTACGATCTTTTTCCCATCCTCCAGCTCTGCCGCAGCAGCCGATGTCCCAGCGCCACAGGCTACCCTGCTTACGCAGGTACAGCCCTTGGGTGAAGTTGTTTCTGCTGTTGTACTGAAATACAGCACTAATATTGACGGGGCATCCTTATCCACTTCCAGCTTTCAGGTTCAATCTGTACTCAATGATGTATATACAGACAGAACCGTGACCGGTGTATATACCAATGATACCGGAGCTATCACCAACCGCAGTACTCATGGTAAATATGTCGTGATTGAGCTGGATACGCAAGATAAAAATGCAAGTACCCTTACTTATGATGCAACAAGCGCAGTTAACCGCATCAACACGTTGAATTATACGATTAGTCAAAAGAAAGATATTGCAACTTCAAAGAAAACAGTCATTCCAGCCTCTGCACAGACTGTAAAAGCAACGGATAAAATTACACCGATCGTGGACGATTTCCAAAAAAACACCTTTGAAAATAAAGAAGGCTTCAAGCTGAACTACTTTACGTTTGAGCCTAAAGTAGAGCCCGGCAAAACCTACCCTCTGGTTGTGTTTCTGCACGGAAACGGCGAACGTGGCGACGGAAACGGAGTAAACCTGCTGGCAAATGCCGGAGCTGTTACTTGGGCTTCTCCTGAGCAGCAAGCCAAACACCCATCCTTCGTAATCGCTCCACAAAGCCCGATTGACCTGGAGCATAAATTCATTTGGGCGGATGAGCCACGCAACAGCGCTGTAGCCGATTTGGTACGTGAAACGGCGTTAAAATACCCGATCGATACCAACCGAATCTATATTGTTGGTATTTCTCAAGGAGCCATGGGGACGTGGAGATTGTTGGAGAAAAATCTTGACTTGTTCGCCGCAGGTGTGCCGATTGCCGGTTTGACCAACTATGAAAAAGCCGTTAACATGTACGCGCCTGTTGAACCTACACACGTCGAGGTATTGAAAAACGTTCCTATTTGGGCCTTCCATGCTGCAGACGACACCACAGTAAGTCCTAAAAACTCGCAAGAAATGGTCGCTGCCATTAAAGCACAAAACGGAAACCTCATTCACTTCACTGAATACGAAGCAGGGATTATCAAACCTACAGGACACTTCTCCTGGGTTCCGGCTCTGCAAAATCAGGATATGATTGAATGGCTGTTTGCACAAAAGAAATAAATGTAGTTTTTGTATTAAAACCGAACTTAAAAGTTTCATATTGTGCCACTACGCAGTCGGATAGTGCTTCCCATCGCCACCGCCCCCGGATTTCTTGAACAAAGCCTTTTATAGAGTAGTAATCCGGGGACAAAAGCGATCGCTTCGCTTGTACAGCACTATTCCGTCTACTCCATTTTTATGTTCATTTTAAGTTTGGTTTTTTTATATCTCCAAATAATGCGCCAGAACGGTTCGATACCCGTCTGGCGCTTTTTTATATCATTCAAAAAAAGGCACCTGCCTTCCTGTGTACCACCATCAGGAAAGCAGGTGCAATATCAAAACGAGGAGACTGAAAAATTTGACACTGGTATTGCCATTTGCAGTTAACTTGGAACCTGCTACTTCGCGCGTTTCGCAGCTTTGATCGTTCTCAAAGCTCGTCTGCGAGTTACCTTGTTCGGACTCCGAAGCTGTCTTCTGGCAGTTGCCACATCTGCTTTAGCCATGTGCACATCACCATCCTATTCACTTAGGCTCATATTGGGAGCATGCACCTAAAGACTGTTAGTAATGATTATGATTCTCATTATCATTTAAGATTATATAATGAAATCTACTAGCATGCAAGAGCTTTTGGGTAGAGTATGTATCTTTATTAGGACGGTGTTCATTTCACCCTTTTACGCTTCTGTGTTACATTATATAAGTAAAACGAGAACAAAAATTCGAATCAGATTTACGTTCGCCATTTTCATAGTCCTTTATTCCGAACTAAATCAAAGTCTATATCTTCCCGACATGTGTTCCATAACAATTCATCTGTAAGAAAACTTAATGCATCCATGTTGCGCAATCGTTCGACCAACTCAGTAATCACATCTATGTCTTCACGTTGTACATGCCTTGCAAGAGTGAATTCCTCCCGTGTCACCATCAACATATAGATGCGAATGATTTCTTTCCTTTTTTACATGTCGAAGAGTAAGCACGCTATTGTCGATCATCATGACGTAACGGTCCTTGATCAGATAGCCTTCAAAAAGCTCATACATATGCGGAAGATCACAGGGACCAAGAATGACACTTACTTTTTCAAAATTACTTTTGTTCATTTAGATTTAGCTCCCTTCACATCTATTAAAACGGTCTTTACTAAAGATTAGATTTGTAAATTTTATAACTTTTAAAGATTAACCTTTGTAGTTATTTTATATCCTTTAAAGATAAACTTCAATAGTTAATGTTAGTTCTATTTAAATTTCTATAATGAGGTGTATGTATGGGAATTGTTTTTAAACTTGAAGAATTACTTCGAGAAATCGGGATTACTAAAAACGCTCTCGCTCGTGAGGCAAAAATCAGGCCTAATACCATCTATGAGATGTGTAACAATACATCCAAGCGAATCGAATTTAAAACATTTAATACCGTGATGGAAACACTGATTCGGCTCTCTGGTCGTCCATTAACTCTACATGATGTTCTCGAATATATACCTGAAAATGAACTAGAGAAACACTAATTCATTCACAGAATAGTCCGCTGCACCTTATATCTCTGCCCCTGGCAGGGATATTTTTTCCCTTGTTATTTAGCATAATTGCTATCATTATTTCAGAGTACGTGTAACTAGAATCTATACTGATAAAGGAGTATTTTTCAGAAGCAAAAATACGTCCGGCTACCGTAATAGATATGGTAAATGGCAAAACCAAAAGACTTGAACTGGAAACACTAGTCCATATACTTGATGCTTTGAATAGATTTGCCCGCCAACGAAGATTTACAAGGGCTATTACTCTCGCTGATATTATAGAATACATTCCTGAAGATGGAATTGAGAGACAGTGAGACTGTAACATGAGAATGAGGATTACTATTAGCCCAGTGGGCATTTCCATGACAAAATAAGAGGTTGCTAAGGCCCTCTTTTCCCCATATTAAAGAAGCGTTGGGCTTGTTGTCCCAACGCTTCTTTATGGTAAAACAACAACTTATACTATGATTAATCCACTTTGCCGCCCTCTACAACCAATTGATCTGTAAAGCCTTCTCCATAAACAGAGGTCAATGTGTCCTTGTAGGCTTGATGCACAAAGTTTTCCTTGCCTAATGTAGCCAGCTCATTGTTGATCCAGTCTAACAACTCCTTATTTCCCTTTGCTACTGCGGGTGCAATTGTATCTTGACCACCAAAGGCCGGGATGGTTACGGTAAAGCCGGGGTTGGCCTTGGCCCAGGCGATCAGCTCTGTATTATCGTTGGCAATGGCGGCACCGCGTTTGTCTTTGAGGGCTGAGAAGATTTCTGTGTATTGATCGAATTTAAGCAGCTTGATGTCAGGATAATTTTTCGTGAAATAGGTTTCAGCCGTCGTTCCCTTTGCGACAATCAGCTTCTGGTCCGAATTCTTTAATTGGTCAATCGTGGTGATTGGAGCGCTGTCAGGTGACACAATGCCAAAGGATAATTTCATATATGGATTGGCAAAATCGACTTTTTCTTTACGCTCATCCGTCACCGTAAAGTTAGCCATGATGATATCTACCTTGTTGGATTCCAAATAGGCGACCCGGCTGGCAGCATCCACCAGGACAAATTCCACCTTGGACTCGTCACCCAAGAGATCTTTGGCAAACCGCTTCGCAATGTAAACGTCAAAGCCTTGATTCTTCCCTTCCGAATCCACGTAGCCAAAAGGCGGCTTATCTGCAAATACACCAATTCGAATCTTGCCATTCTTTTTAATGTCCTCAATCGAAGCAAATTTAGCCGAGCCTGAACTACCGTTGGTATTTCCGCCTCCTGCACATCCCGCCAAACCAACAAGCAGCAAGCTTAAAGCCAGTAATAACGTCGTGAACTTCATTCCTTTTCTCATCTGTATTCATCCCCCTGTTTATATCGTTTCGTACTGAAATATATCCAGAAAGTGCTGGGCACGCTCTGTTTCCGGTTGGGTAAAAAATTGCTGCGGTGTAGTCATTTCACATATCTGTCCTTGATCCATAAAAACGATACGATCTCCTACCGACTTGGCAAATCCCATTTCATGCGTCACGATAATCATGGTCATGCCCTGTTGTGCCAGCTCTCGCATGACATCCAGCACCTCTCTGACCATTTCCGGGTCCAAGGATGCGGTGACTTCATCAAAGAGCATAATTTCTGGGTTCATACACAGGGCGCGCACAATCGCAATCCGTTGCTTTTGCCCGCCTGATAATTGTCTCGGATACGCATCTTTGCGATCCAGCAGACCCACTCGCTCCAATAGCTGCTCCGCTTGCTCAAGTGCCTCCTGCTTGTTTCTCCGCTGAACTTTAAGCGGGCCGAGCAATATATTTTCTAAGACCGTCATATGCGGAAACAATTCGTAGTTCTGGAACACCATTCCGATATGCTGCCGCACCTCGCGCCAATTCACTTTCTTATCCGTCAGGTCCTGCCCTCTATAACGGATAGCTCCGCTCTGGACTGGTTCCAGACCATTGAGACATCGGAGGAGTGTGCTTTTTCCACATCCCGAAGGACCGAGAACGACCACGACTTCCCCCTTCGTTACATCCAGATTAATCTGTTGCAGTACTTTTCGGTCTTCGAAGCTTTTGTGCAGCCCTCGAATTTCGAGTAAAACCTCCACAGCCTCTCCCATGACACCCACCCCATCCTGCTAATTTTGCCATCTGCGTTCAAATCTTTTGGAAAGTCTGGATAACGGATAGCATACGAGAAAATACAATATGAAAATAAAGCCGTACACCCAGAAGGATGCCGAGGGCGCTTTGATTACACCGAGCTCAATAATCTGCTGTCCGACCTTGACCACTTCCACTACACCGATCAGCACCACTAATGAAGTGGTTTTGATCATCCGTGTCGCCAGATTAATAGAACCGGGAAGCATTCGGCGCACCGCCTGGGGAATGAGCACATGGCGGTATAACTGTCTATATGTCAGTCCCAGTGCCTGCCCGGATTCCACCTGATGCTTGGGCAGTGATTCCAATGCACCACGAACGATGTCACCAATCTCGGCCGCTCCCCACAGGCTGAATACGATAATTGCCGTCAATTCCCCGCTGATATTCACATTCAACAAAGGAGTAAATCCAAAATATACGACATACAACCACACCAGAATTGGAATAATGCGGAATGTCTCCAAATATAATTTCAGCACAAACCGAATCGGTCTTGATTTTAAGGTGCGCAGCAACCCCATCAAAATGCCTAATAGAGTACCGATAATAATGGAAAGTAGCGCAATCTCCAGCGTAACGAGTAATCCCCCTAATAGACGCTCGAAATTGGAACCTTCAAAGAGCACATTAATCCCCGAATTCAGCATATCGCACCTTCCTTTCCACCCACGTCAGCAGTATCGACAAAGGTAAAAGCAGGACGAGATATGCCAATACCAGCAGAATTAGTGATTCTGTTGTTTTGTAGTACATGCCGATCAGGTCTTTTGCCACATTCATCAGATCTAATAAAGCAATGGCGCCAACAATGGAAGTCTCCTTGAGCAAAAAAATCGCATTCGCTCCCAGAGACGGAACACTGATGGCAAAAGCCTGTGGCAAAATAACATATCTCGCCAGTTGTATCTTGGACAGCCCGAGACTCAGCCCGGATTCCGTCTGGGTTTTACTCACTGCTTCCATTCCCCCACGGAACGCCTCAGCCATATACCCCCCGCCCAAAAAGGTCATGCCCACAATGGCACACGTCATTTCGCTCATATGCAGACCTATTTTCGTAAACCCATAATACAGAAAATATAACTGTACAAGCAGCGGCGTATTTCGGGAAAGCTCAATATAGGCAACAATGATGCCGCTAATTCCCCTTACCTTGTAATACAGCACTGTGCTGCACAGCAAACCGACGACTAATGAAAATAGAATAGCAAAAAAGGCGATCTTCAACGTCAGCCACATAGCTTCTCCATATAACGGCAAGCTCTCTACAATAAACTCCCAGTCTAAGTTCATATGTGCATACCTTTCGATTTTCGATTATTCCTATGTATTTGCTTTGCTTAATAACAATGATTGTATTCCTGCCCAATTATTACGTCAATACTTTGATGAAAATTTGTCATATTTATCTATGATTTAGGAAGAAAAGTGTTGTTTTATTTCAGAAATAAATAAAAAAAGCTTGAAATGAATAAATTTCATTTCAAGCTTTGATTTATGCTATACGATTCATCACACGAGTGGCTCTGTAACTACAGGACCGCCAAGCTTCTCTATAATTAAACGGCTTTCCTCATTTAACCCTTGCAGGGTAATAGATTTGCCGGATTTCGTATACTTTTGCAGCACCTTGCCGATGGCAGTAACCGCCGAGTGATCCCAAATATGAGAATGGCTAAAGTCCACAACGACACGTTCTGGATCATCCGAAGGTTCGAAATGATCGACAAAACGAGTTGTTGATGCAAAAAACATCGGACCCCTGACATGGTACACCTTCTCATCGTTGTTCTCCGTCGCGCTAATGCGAATTTTAGCCATTTTCCAGCCAAAATGCAGGGCACTCAGCAGTACGCCCACGATCACGCCCTTGGACAAATCATGCGTAGCCACCACGATGATCACCGTAACTACCATAATTAACGTATCTGCTTTCGGAACCTTGGCAATGTTTCGGAGCGATTTCCAATCCACAGTTCCAATACACACCATGAACATGACTCCCACCAATGCGCCCATTGGCACTTCCTTTACAACCCCGCCAAGCACGAGCAGCAGAAAGGCCAAGAATACCCCAGCCGTAAAAGTGGACAAACGCCCTCTTCCGCCTGAGCTGACATTAATGACGGATTGTCCGATCATGGCACAACCACCCATGCCACCAAAAAAGCCATTTACAAAGTTGGCAATCCCTTGGCCGCGGGCTTCCCGGTTTTTATTGCTTTTCGTTTCGGTCATTTCATCCAAAATACTGGCTGTCAGCAGCGATTCCAGCAGTCCAACCAGTGCCATCGTAAAGGAATACGGCAGCAAAATCCGCAAAGTATGCCACGACCACTCAATTTGCGGCAAATGGAATGAAGGCAGCGAGCTGGTTAGCGTACCGATATCTCCTACCGTTTTCACATTCAATCCAAATACATACGTAATGATCGTCATAATGATGATTGCCGTCAATGGAGCAGGAATGCTTTTCACAAATCTCGGTAAAATATACACAATGAGCAGCGTCCCCGCTACCATCGCGTACATGATCCAATTAGCTCCATGAAAGTGGGTGAGTTGCGCCATAAAGACGAGGATGGCCAGCGCATTCACAAATCCGGTCATGACCGGCTGCGAAATAAAGCTGATAAAACGACCTATTTTCAATACACCCAGCAGCACTTGTATGATTCCTGCCAAAATGGTAGCTGCAAACAGATATTCCACGCCATGATCCTTCACCAGGCCAACGACCAATACAGCTACGGCCCCGGTCGCTGCCGAGATCATCGCCGGACGTCCACCTGCAAAAGAGATGACAATTGCCATCGAGATGGAGGCGTACAGTCCGACCATGGGATTGACCCCCGCAATGATCGAGAAGGCAATCGCCTCAGGAATTAGTGCTAGCGCCACAGTCATGCCCGCAAGTATATCGGCCCGGATATTACCGAACCATTGTTGTCTAAGATTCATACTGTCTCGTTCCAGCCTCCTATATTTACAGAGAGTAGCGTGTTGACTCGCAACCCGTGTGTTTCGGGCATCCGTCCAGCTGCCAATCGCCAAGGCTCTCCTATCATTCAGCTCGTCTCTCTCAAACGAACCCGGTCCGTTACATTCAGTCCATCATTATAACGTAAGGAATTCGCAGAGACGAATGAGTTAAAAGGCTGTTTACAGAAAGAAATCATCTATTTCCTTGAAATATCGATCATTATCTTCATCTTATTCGTTTTCTTATAATTAAAATTTTCGCAATTACTAAGATGCTAACCTGCTAAAGTTTATCACCTTAACTTCATACTCAGACTCCGCGAACTGTAAATCTTGATCCGCCGTAACCAGTACCAATTGGTTTATAATGGCTGTCGCAAGAATCAATGCATCTGGGGTCTTGAGCTTTCTTGCAAACTTATCTTTTTGTTCTCTTCTGATACGCCCCGCTTTAACTGCGATCTCTGAATTAACTGCAATAAATTCCCCGCCAAGAAAAGGTATCGAATCTAAGTCAGTATCAGTGGGCAACCCGGCTATAAACTCGGACTGAGTTATAACAGAAAAGAAAATATTTTCTTTATCTTCCTCAGCTTGTCGTATCACTCTATCCAAAGATGAGTCAAGCCTATGAAGGGCAATAGCTGCATTCGTATCAAATAAATACCCCCTCTAATCCCAATCCTCTCTGGATTGTTTAACACTCTCTTCGATCTCAAGTAATTGCTCCTTACTTAGGCTGCCTCGGGAATTTAAAACAGCTTGCAACCCTTTCGGTAACGGGGACTCTAAATCAATAACCTCAGTTTCCCCCTGTTTATTTTCTATAGTAACTTTTGATGGTTCAAACCCAATATCACGAAGGAGACTTAGGAGACGTATTCGATGTATATCAGCTAATTTTTTTGCCACTAAAATCACTCCTTAGCAAAAGATTAGTTTCCAGTCATAGCTCGATAGATTCGTTTTTTTATTATTTTAAAATCCCCGCAATTTCTGTACAAGCTCCGATAGGGTTTCAGCAATCTCCGAGTCCGCATGGTGCTGAAGTAGGCTTTCAAAGTCAGGCAGTGCTTTCTTCAATAATCGATAGCTATAGTCATAATAACTCCAAAAAGCTACCGGATCATAACCGCGTGCTTCTTCCTCTTCCCACTCCAGTTCATCTTCTTCTGGATCGCTGTCTGCCGGCCATAGATATTTTTCGTCCAGCAGCATGGTTAGAGATTCCACAGACTTCTGTGAATCCTCTTGTGCATTTTCCATGTCCAATGCTCCAACAACCGCATGGTACAGTTCCAACTCACTCAGCGTGATATCATCCGAATTTCTCGTATGCATATTACGCAATAAGAAAAGTAACACCCATGGCGTAACCTGCCACAGTGTGCCTTGATGCTCTATCAGATCAGCAATTGCTGCGTACTCCCCGTTGGATATCAATTGTGGCAACTCCGTGCCCCTACCATAAGGAGTAGTCAGGCGGTGCCATGGCACATCTGCAATTAGGAGATTATTCATCTTATGTGTATCCATAACCCCTCCTTCCTGGTCGGTATCTAAAACCTTCCCGATTTAAAAATGGAATACAGTAAAAAGGCAACCATTAAGAGAGCTACAACAAAGCCGATTTCAATGGCAGGTACATTCCACAGCATGGTCGCCTGATGATTCAGCGATGAACCGATAATCAGTCCCACCATAATAATGCTGAACGCTAACAGCACGATACTGAATGAGAGGCGGTTGCTGATCTGATCCAGCCTGCGCAGAAGCATTTCCAGCTCCGGCACAGTAACCTCCAGCTTAAGCTTGCCCTTGCTGATAATCGAGGCCAAATGTCTCGCCTGTCCTGGCAGTTCCATCAGCGTCTCC
The DNA here is from genome assembly GCF_037975315.1 of Paenibacillus sp. FSL P2-0322. Taxonomy (NCBI): domain Bacteria; kingdom Bacillati; phylum Bacillota; class Bacilli; order Caryophanales; family Paenibacillaceae; genus Paenibacillus; species Paenibacillus sp. FSL P2-0322. The sequence goes on from NZ_CP150243.1 coordinate 5,644,453, forward strand.
ACCAGCTCGGTTGCACCACCCAGTAGCTTGCCTCGGATACGACGACCACTGAAGCGTTCCTTCAACAGCTTGTTACCAAAGGGCTCAGCCAAAGCGATAATACTGAGATCAGGGTCCAGATGCTCCACGACCCCCTCCAGTGTCAGCAACGCCTTGCCTAGCAACAGGACGTCCGACGGCAAACCAATCCGATGGCGCTGCGCTGCGCCAAATAGGTCGTTCAAAGCATCACCAATACTGACCTGTGAGAAAGGAACGTCTGAGTAATCTTCGCGTATCTTGTCCAGATCGGCACGCAGCGCATTCAGGTCGGTGTCCGGTTCGACCAGACCCAAACGTTCGATAGACCGAACCATGGCATCGGTATTTTTGCGCATCAGGGCAATAATGAGGGAAGCGAGATGATTCTTCATCTCTTCGCTCAGCCTTCCCGTCATGCCAAAGTCCAAATAAGCGAGACTGCCATTTTTCAGAACGAGTAAATTCCCCGGATGGGGATCGGCATGAAAAAAACCCTCCATAAAAATTTGATGCAGCATGCTGTTCACCAGCCGCTGCGCCAGTTCTTTCAAGTTATATCCACGGCGTAATAGCTCTTCACGACTACCTAAGTGAGTTCCGTCTAGAAACTCCATGGTCAGTATACGGGAAGAGGTATGATCCCAGTATATTTTCGGAATATAGATATGTGGGTCCTGCTCAAATTGGAGCGCAATCTTCTCTGTGTTACGGGCTTCATGGTTGTAATCCAGCTCCTGAATGAGCGATCTCCCCAGCTCCTCTACCATCTGGCGAAGCTGATACCGCTCTACCCATTCCCAGCGCTTGGCTGCCATAGCGGTCAGTTCCCGCAAAATGTCCAAATCTCGCCGAATAATGCGATTAACGCCAGGACGCTGGATTTTAATGGCGACCATTTCGCCGCTGTGCAGCTTGCCCAGATGCACTTGCCCGATCGAAGCAGCGGCCAGCGGAACATCGTCAAAACGAACCAGTATGTCCTCTAATGACGTGTCCAGCTCCTGCTCCAGAATGCCACGCGCTGTTTCAGATGAAAACGGCGGTACCTGATCCTGAAGCTTAACCAGCTCACGGATAATAGGCTCCGGCAGCAGGTCAGCACGTGTGCTTGCCAACTGTCCAAGCTTGATGAATGCAGGCCCCAGATCCTCCAGCACAAGTCGAATCCGTTCACCTAGCGTTTTGGACTCGGGAGTTTCTCTCGTCAGCCACTTGCGAGGCAATGACAGCAGCTGGAACAGTCCCATTTCTTCCACCATATAGCCAAAGCCATGACGCGCCAGCGCCATGGCAATTTCCCGGTAACGACCGGCGTGCTTCATACGAACCGCCATTTTAATCCAGCCGGTTCGCTTCTTCAGCGTCGCTCGAACCCGTAAGCGCCGCCTTTTCTTTTTCCAGCTCCGCTACCTGTTTTTCCAACAATGCCACACGTTGCTCCAAACTTGTAACATCATTTTCGGTAGGTACTTCCAGCTCCTGCAAAATGCGGCTAACCTGTTCGCGGATCACTGTTTTGAATTGTCCCTGTTCCTCTGCCCCTCGTTCGATCAGACGATCGACCAGCGCTTTGGATTCCGAGGGCGCAAGTTCTCCCCGGTTTACGAGATCCTCGACGGCTTTCTCCACCTTTTCTTTGCTGACAACGGTGAGGCCCCACCCCAATGAGATGGCTTTTTTGAACAAATCGCTCATAATATATCCTCCCCTACCTGTGATTACCTATAGTATAACCTGAAAAGGGGAGCCGCATAAAGCTCGCAGCTCCCCTTCCTCAATGAATGGAATGATCTATGTTTAACCTGGAAAGCGTCCAGCCCACTTGGCAGCCTGAAGCAGCAGCTTGCGGTATCCCTCGTGCTGGAAGCTTGGCTGATTATGTCCAGGCATCAAATAGACGACCCGACCCAAGCCATAGGACAGTGACCATGCCGCCGGCCACCACTCGCCCTCGTGTTCATATTCCATCAGTAGTGTTTTTTCAGTGAATGGATCAAAGTCAAAACGATACGGTTCCTCTTGGATCTCAAACGGCTCGATTCCTTCCATAATCGGATGATCCGGCGCCGTTACTTTGAAGGAAAGTGGTCCGGCAGCCGGATGCCGCAAGAAACGCGCCCCCATTAATTGTGCAATCTCATACCGTCCTTGCAATGTGATTCCGTTATGCAGCACAAGCAATCCACCCCCGCCGCTAACATAGGACAGCAATCCTGCTGTTTGTTGAGGAGACAGGACCTCCTTGCGGCTATCACAGTACGAGATACATAGATCGAATGGGGTTAGATTTTCCTTGAGCAGCATTTTACGATTCTCACTGCATTGTACGGTCATCCAATCCTGTAAAATATGGCTAATCTCTTCGTCCACCCCTTGCAGCGGGTGAAACTCCGGATACGAATAATCTCCTAACAACAATGCTTTTCTTTTTTCCATGATAAATCCTCCTTGCCTGACTTGTATATAAGGACTTTAAAGGCGGGACCCGTGTCATTTATTCTTGTTTGTGGGGTCAAAACGCTCAGAAAATTCCGTTTGGCCCTCATCCATTTCCCATAACACCGCCATCATTGTCCGAGCTACGGCATATATAAATAATTCTACAGACGGCCTATTAAATCCTTTAGCAGAAGATTATAGCATATATGTTCGCTCGGGATAAACTTATTTAAAACTTATTCAAAATTTATAAATCTGAACGATGGCGATTCGGCCTGTTTATGGTATACTCGTAAGAAAAAAAGTGCGTCCATGCTTGATTAACAATAAAGGGCCGCTTTTTGTAAGAATTTATGCTTGCGGTTATAGAATTGATAAGAATTGCCTCAAACCTTATACATTCTATAAATCTTAAAAAACCGGGGAGGTTGCATGAATGAAAAGGACTGGAATGACCCGGCCCTTGGACAGCTTGGGGCGAATTGTGCTACCTAAAGAGTTGCGCATGACGATGGAGATTGACATCGGCGATCCATTAGAGTTTTTTATTGAAGACCAGACACTCATGCTCCGTAAGTACAAATCAACCAACTGTATTTTTTGCGGTGCGGTTGATACCAACACCTACTTTAAAGATCAGTTTATCTGCGATGAATGTGCAGCCTCGATGAAAACGGAAGATTTACTTCCGGTCACAGCGACTGAAACCCATTCACCCCCACTTAAGCAAAATATGCATATGAAAAAAATTTATCAGCGCACGGACGTTATTTTGGAGAAAATGAGAGAGCTTATGGAAGAACATCCAGCATCTTCACAAAAACAACTCGCCTCCATGCTTGGTGTGAGTCAGGGAAGGATTTCCCAACTGAAAAAGCTCATGTAAGCGAATCACCAAAAAAGTAATGTATACGCTTCCAAACTATGTAAGGTTTAAGTCTATTGATATTTAGAAAAGCCGGACCCTTTAGGGGAATCGGCTTTTTTTCGTTTTTATGAAGTAGTGGACTCGTTTGCAAAACTATTGACCGTAAGCCCGGCATTGTTCAACCCAGCGTGCTGCCGCTTTGGGAAGAGAAGCGAGATGAACATGCGTGTAGGCTGCCAAAAGGTTCCCTTTCGCATAGCCCTCGCTCTGGAGACCACGCATCCCCTTGGTTTGATAGGCATAGAAGTAGGGGGCGGATGATTCATCATAGTGCATGACAGAATAATGAAATTCATGTCCCCGAATTGTCTCTCCAGCCTCCAGCAGCAAGCAATCCTGCAAAGCGGTTGCTTCCCGGTATCCCAGTGCGGCCCGTTTCTCCTGCATGCGGACGTCCGACGGAATAACCCCGGCCATGTGATGGGCATTACCCATACGATCCGTAAGTGTCCGTGCCAGTACCATATAACCGCCGCATTCTGCGAATACTGGCATATCCCGGCTCACCGCGTTGCGGATATCTTCCAAAAAGCCTGTATTTGCAGCGATATCTGCGGCAAACTCTTCGGGGAAACCGCCGCCCAGATATAGGCCGCTTGCCTGCTCAGGTACGCGTTCTCCCGCCAGAGGACTGAAATAGACAATCTCCGCTCCCGCCTGACGTAGCAAATCCATATTTTCCGGGTAGTAAAAATTGAAAGCCGCGTCTCTGGCGACGGCGATGACGGGACGTTCCTCGGTATCAGCTTCATGCCCTGCTGATGGAAGCCAATCCGGGGAAAACAACGGTTGTGCGGGCAGAGACAACGGCGGAGCCGAATCTGCCAATGCCCGCAGTGCATCCAGATCCGTACCCGCGCGGATCAGCTCTGCCGCCCGTTGGAAAAGCGGCTCCAGCTCGCCGCGTTCCACAGCAGGTACTAAACCCAGATGACGCTCGGGAATATCCAGCCCGTCATCACGCTTTAACCAGCCGAGCACGGGGATGCCGCACTCCTGCTCAATCGCCTTTTTGACGATGCCATAGTGCCCTTGGCTACCGCAGCGATTCACAATTACGCCCACAATGCGCAGCTTGGGCTCCAAGCGCTGAAAGCCGAGCACAATAGCGGCGGCGCTTCGTGCCATACTGCGCACGTCGACCACCAGCAATACAGGGCTGTCCGTCAGCATGGCGATCTCAGCGGTCGAGCCGGTGTTGCTGAGCGGGTCCTTGCCGTCATACAGCCCCATGACGCCTTCAATCACGGAAATATCCGCGCCTTCAGAAGCACGGATAAAGATTTCACGCACCGTATCTGGTGAGGTCATCCATGAATCCAGATTACGGGAAGAAGTCCCGGTCGCGGCAGTATGATAGGTCGGATCAATATAATCCGGTCCGCACTTAAAACCCTGCACTCGCAGGCCGCTATCGGCGAACGCCTTCATCAGCCCGAGGGTAACCGTCGTTTTGCCTGCACCGCTGCCTGTGCCAGCAACAACAATACGGCTTCTGCGCGTAGCGGCAGACGGATCAGGCTGTACAGCCTGCTTCATGACGTCAGTCATAGGAAACCCGCGCTACAGACAACGTCATATTGCCGTTTTTTTTCTTCTCCAGCAGCCAATGGTCTGCACCAGAAGACAACAAGGCTGATGGTTCGCTGACCCCATATGCGCCAGTGTATTTGAAGACGGTTTCCGATGGATTGGGAAGCTGCACCGTATTCAGCTCTGACGGGGTGTACGTCACCAGCTCCCAGCCGTATTTGGCGCAAAGGGCAAGTAAGCCCTCTTCGTCCTTTTTCAGATCAATAGTGGCAATATTCCGTACGCTTTTCACGGACAAACGCAGTTCTTGCAAGGTGTCCAGCACACCCGCCTCCAGCTCCTCTAATGCAGTCCCACGGTTGCAGCCGATGCCAAGCACCAAGCTTTTCGGACGGTACAGCACGCCATTAGAAAGAAGCTGCTCCTCTTCCTCCGGCTCCAATAAACGGTCACTCACGACCAACGCGGCGTTAAACGGTTCTTGTAAGGCTTCTGCCGTCGAAGCATATACCTTGATATGTCCAGGTACAGGCTTGTCATAACGCCACCAGTTCCGTTCGCCTGTCTCTTGTATGAGCGCAACAGGCTCCTCGTTCACAACAGCGGCGCTCACCGGAGTGGCCTTGTCGAAGCTATCGACCACCCAACCCAATTCCCGACCAAACATGTCCACCGGAATCGTGCCCTGCACGTCTGATGCAGTCGTGATTACAGCACGTGCGCCTAGTACAGTCGCTACATGGCGGGTCAATTCATTGGCGCCACCCAAATGGCCAGACAATACGCTAATGACATGCTCGCCGCGATCATCAATGACAACTACCGCTGGGTCTACCTTTTTATCCACCAAAATTGGTGCAATCATACGAACTACTGCACCGAGAGAAATAAACAAAATAATACCGTTATATTGTTTAAATAAATCCGGCAAAATCAGCTTGACCGAGCCTTCGAACAACTGAATGCCACGCTCCTGCTCGTCGCCACGCTCAAACTTGGACATGTAATACACATCCGTGCCCGGAAAGCTGGCTCCCAAATTGCGGACCATTTCCACTCCATGCTTCGTGATCGCCACAGCGGCAAATGGATTACTCACCGGACTTCACTCCCTTCCGGTAGCCATGGGTGAACGACTTGTCGTACAGCTTGGAACGATGCGCATCCTTGTCCACCAGTCCCGGGTCCAGCGCCCAGCCTGCCAGAATCATGGCATGCATCGTAATACCTGCTGCACGCAGATCAGCTGGCAATTGGGCAAGCGTCGTGCGTACGATCTTTTGATCCGGCCAGGTCGCTCGCTGTACAACCGCTACAGGCGTGTCCTCGCTCCAGCCTGCCGCCAGAAACTCAACAACTACCTTCTTCGCCAGCGTTGCGCTGAGGAATAAGGCCACTGTGCAGTGATGGGAAGCCAAATCACGCAGCTTTTCCCGATCTGGTACAGGTGTACGGCCTTCGGCACGCGTCAGAATGACGGTCTGCGTCAGGTCAGGCACAGTTAGCTCTGCACCCAACACGGCCGCAGAAGCAAAGACCGAGCTGACGCCCGGCACGATTTCGTATGCTACTCCGCGCTGCTTCAGCAACACCATCTGCTCCAAAATGGCTCCGTACACTGCCGGATCGCCTGTATGTACGCGAGCTACACTGCGTCCAGCCTGCACAGCCTCGCTCATGATCTCGACCTGCCGCTCCAGGTCCATGCCTGAGCTTTGCAGTACCTGCGCCTCTGGTTTGGCCGTGGCAATCAACTCGTCGTTCACGAGTGAATCCGTGTACAATACCACATCGGCCGTGCGTAGAATCCGGGAGCCTTTGACAGTAATCAACTCCGGGTCGCCGGGACCTGCTCCTACAATATATACTTTGGGCTCCAACGTCATTTGCTCACCACCATTAAACTCAAATATTCAAGTTCCTGTCCGCGCAGCTCACGTGCGTTGCGCCATACCATTTCATAAGGAGAAGTGACCTTGGTAATGACAGAAGCACGGTCCCCAAGATGGAGTTCATCCAGCACATCCAAAATCAAATCCAGCACCTTGGCAACCTTGATAAACACGACCGTATCGTGATTCTCAATCGCCCGCTTCATCGCTTCCCGATCATCCGTAGCCGGAATTATACCGACCTGCTGATCTCCGTCTGCCAAAGGCAATTCCAGCGCTGCCGCCGCTCCCAACACAGACGAAATGCCCGGAATAGATACAATCGGCACCTCTGGATGGAGATCCTTCATGAGCCGTGCCAAATGAATAAAGGTACTGTACAGATTAGGGTCTCCCTCTGTGACAAAGGCTACATCCTTGCCTTGACTCAGTGCCTCCCAGCAAGCAACCACCGTTTTGTTCCATTCACGCTCCAGTACAACCGGGTCCTTGGTCATTGGAAAAATGAGTCCCAGCATCTCCTTTTCCTCCGGGTTGACGTACAACTCCACGATCTCGTGAGCATACGACTTACCTCCCCGGCGTTTCTTCGGATAAGCCACAACTGCACATTCCTGAATCATGCGATACGCCTTGACTGTAATCAGCTCGGGATCACCCGGCCCCACGCCTACGCCGTAAAGTGTTCCTGTTGCCGCTGTATTCATGCTGTCTCTCTCCCCCTCTTGAATTACCAGCTTACTCCCCTGAAACTTCATCAGCCACGTCCACCACCGGCTGTCCTGTAATAACATATATCGGATTGAGTCCATCAAAACGAGTCATATTCAAAATCGGCTTGCTACGCGCTGTTTGCAGTAACGTCACCGAAGTATCGAGTCCTGCTGCTTGCATCGCCTTCATACCGTCATGCAACGTCTCAATCGTTGCAGCATTCACTACAATTCGTCCATCCTTACGTAGACGGGAAGCACACAGACGAATCAGCTCAGCCAATTCTCCCCCGCTCCCACCGATAAACACCGCATCCGGGTCTGGCAGATCTTCCAATCCGGCAGGCGCTTTGGCATGAATGACCGGGAAATCGGTACGGAATTTGATTTTGTTTGCTTCGACATTAGCCAGATCGCCTTCATTCTTCTCAATGGCAAATACTTGCCCATACCTGGCCAGCCGCGCACATTCCACCGCTACAGAGCCGGAGCCTGCGCCGATATCCCATACGATGCTTCGTTCGGTCAGACGCAGCTCGGACAAGCTGAATACGCGTACTTCACGCTTCGTGATCAGCCCTTTTTCCGGCTTGCGCTGGTGAAATTCCGCATCCTCGAAGCCAAATCCCCGACGAATTGCAGGCACGTCTTCTCCCTTACGGCGGCGTAAAATAACCACATTCAATGGTTGGAACGTTCTCTGCGCCATCTCTTCCAGCGTATAATGCCGATACGCCTCATCCGGTCCGCCCAAATGCTCGCCGACAAAGGCATCATATTCCGTCATACCATAATGCAGCAAATAGGCAGCGACTGTGGCGGGATGATTTCGGTCATCCGTCAGCAGCGCGACCTTGTTCTGTCCGTCGATCCGCTGCGCCAATCCGGTCATCGGACGGCCGTGTACGCTTTCCAGCACCGCATCCTGCCAGCTTTCACCGAGACGCGCAAACGCCAGCTGAACCGAGCTGAGATGCGGCAAAATATCCAGATGTTCAGCCCCCAGCTTGGCAGACAAATAACCTGCAATTCCAAAAAAAAGCGGATCGCCTGACGCAAGCACGACAATATCCTTGTCATTGCGCAACCGTCCCAATTCTTCTACCACGGCAGATAAGCCGCTCTTTAATGTTCGTTTTTCCCCTGCGAATGCCTTGAAAAAGGCTAGCTGGCGTTCTCCACCAACCAGCAGGTCGGCACGCTCAATGTGCTCCAGCGTCTCCTGCGACAGACCTGCCGCTCCATTTTCACCGATACCAATGACACGAATCACTCTACTCACCGACTCTCGCCCTCCCCAGCACGTTCCCTTTCATCGTTACCAGTACCATTTCCACGACAATTCCACCACCTGCATGGTCCAGACAATGCTGACATCCATAGGTACACAGCTTTTCAAAAAAGCTCAGCGCATTCGCTTCGGTCATCATATCTGCCACCTGCGTAGCTGTATTCGCCTCTGCCACTGCCGCTGCAAGCGACTCGTCCACACCTGCTTCACGCGCGACCTCAGCCAAAAAGCCAAAGTCCACCGGTGCGCTCTTGGAGTGAACCATCATGACACCTTGAGCTACCTTCGACAGCTTGCCGGGCATACCGACGAGAATAATCTTTTTCATTCCCAGCCGTTTCCCGTGCTTAATGGCAAAGCCGACAAAATCCCCCATCTGAATAAAGGCCTCTTCCGTCAGCTGATCGTACATTTGCATGGCATATTTTTCACTGCTGCCACCTGTGGTCAGGACTATTTCCTGGCAGTTCATCGCTTGCGCAACCGATATGGCCTGCACGACACTGGCTTTATAAGCTGACGTGGAAAACGGAACGACCACACCACGCGTGCCTAGTATGGAAATACCGCCAAGAATGCCAAGTCGCCCGTTCAACGTTTTCTTGGCAATTTCTTCACCGTCCGGTACGCTGATGACGACACGGACACCTTTGGCCGATCCATGCTCTTCAAGCACGCCTGTCACAGCCTCCGTAATCATCCGGCGCGGCACCGGATTAATCGCTGCTTCCCCGACAGGCACAGGCAGACCGGGCTTCGTTACCCGCCCCACGCCGATGCCACCGTCCAGCTCAATGCCCGGCTCCTCGCGCCAGCTAACGGACGCGATAATTTTCGCCTGATGCGTGGCATCTGGGTCATCGCCACCGTCCTTGATCGTCGTGCAGGAAGCTTCGTCCGCGTCCAACACAGGCTCAATCAGCTCAAACGCATGATCAAAGCCCGCGGGCAGCGATATCACTGCTTCCTTCGGCGGAATGCCCGTGATGAGCAGTTGTACCGCTCCTTTGGCCACTGCAGCCGCACAAGCTCCAGTCGTAAAGCCTGACCGCATCGGCTTGTCCGGTGCGGGAGCTTCACCGCTTTTCATCCGTTTGGGCCTGTCGACGGACGCCGCTTCCTTTTCCATGCCAATTCCTCCTTAACCTCTTCTGCTGATCATGTTCCAATTCATTTCATGATACAGCAAACGGACAACCGCATCTAGCGGACAGCCATTAAGGAGATCGCATTCAATGCTGCTACAACAATTGTACTGCCGCCCTTGCGTCCAATATTCGTAATGAACGGAATATCCAGCTTGCGCAGCTCGTCCTTGGATTCTGCCGCCGAGACGAAGCCTACGGGCATGCCAATTACCAGTCCGGGCTTAGCTGCTCCTTCTTTCACCAGACGAATTAACTCCAGCAACGCTGTCGGCGCATTACCAATGGCATAGATACCGCCTTCGCCCGCCTGAATCGCTTTGCGCATGGAAATAATGGCGCGTGTCGTATTCAGCCTTTTCGCTTCTTCCATGACGTCAGGGTCAGATATGTACACATGCACATCCCCACCAAATTGACGGATACGATCCTTGCTCAGCCCCGCTTGAATCATTTGCACATCCGCCACTACCTGCTGCCCTGCGCGAATAGCTGCAACCCCGGCTTCAATCGCTTTTGGATGAAACACCATGCTCCGGCCCAGCTCAAAATCAGCAGATGCATGAATGACACGCTGTACAACGGGATATTGCTCTGCTGTAAAAGGATGCTCTCCCAGTTCTTCTGTGATCATCTCGAAGCTTTTGCCTTCAATCTCCTGCGGCTGTACCGTTAGCGGTTTGAAATCTGTTTTAAAATCCATCGTATCGACCACTCCCTTATGGAAAATTAGAAAATTAAATTAGCTTAGAACATTAAAGTTACCTATTGTTCCACTACGCAGTCGGATGGTGCTTCCCATCGCCACCGCCCCCGGATTCCTTGAATAAAACCTATGATCAGCGTAGAAATCCGGGGACAAAAGCGACCGCTACGCTTGTACAGCACCATTCCGACTACTCCGTTTTATGTTCATTTTTCAAGTTCGTCTTATATAGGGAAAATGACATTCATGTTAAGGAGTTACAAACACCTCTACACAAAAACTGCACATTTTAAGATGACTATATTTTAAATACACGCCAGAAATCGTTCTGAATTCATCGGATTGACTGGACCGACCAACTTCATAGGCTTATGTCTTAAAGCACAGACTCCTCTTTGTCTATACGCAGTGCGTCGATGACTCCGTCGAAATGATCAAATACTGTGCCAAATTCCACTTCCGGCCTGGAAATCAAAAGTACGTGAATCCCCAGCTCCAATGCAGATTGAACCTTTTCATCCACTGCTCCCGTGCGTCCGCTTTCCTTGGTGACCATCACGGTCGTGCCATAGTGCTTGTACAATGCTTCATTCATCTCGCGGGAAAAGGGTCCCTGCATGGCAATAATATTCTTTTGCTCCATGCCCAGTTCGCTGCATTTCTCCATATTGTCCAAGCGCGGCAGCATGCGTGCAACCAGACGAATCTCCGGGTCTCCGAGTAAATGCTTGGTGAACGTGCCGAGCGTCTTACTGCCTGTCGTAAGCATTACAGAGCCTTTGAGTTGCTTCGCTTCTAATGCGGCCTCTTCATAGGAAGACACGATGTGGAGCAACGGATGATTGTCATATACCAGTCCCGTTCGCTCGTAGCGAATATAAGGAACTCCGGATACGCGAGCGGCTGTCATCGCATTCGCATGTGCTTCTTCTGCAAAAGGATGACTGGCATCAACGACGGCCAGTATTCCCTGCTCCCGAATCATTGCAGCCATTTCATCGGCTGTCATTCGGCCTGTACGTACGTCTAGTCCCACTTCGGACAAGCTGGCTGCCGCGCTTTCGGTTACGACCGAGGTCAATACGTTGAAGCCATTGTCACGGATTTGCAGCGCCAATTCCCGAGCGTCGCTCGTTCCGCATAGCATGAATATCATGAGCCCTTCACCTGCCCGCTTCCGTTCACTACAGATGGCGTATGTGAATGCTCGTGATGGTGATCATGGTCATCATGGCTGTGAGCATGGACATGCTCATGAGTGTGATCGTGGCTGTGTGTATGGTGATCATGATGATCGTGCTCATGTGCATGATGATGATGTTCATGGTCGTGCTCATGCTCATGATGGTGATCATGATCGTGATGGTGATCGTGGTGATGATGGTGGTGCTCCTGCGCCTCCAGACGGAACTGGCAGTTATCACAATTGGCCGTAACCTTGCCAAACAAGCCTTCCTTAGCTCGCTCCAGCACCAGTTCAATCAATTGGGGATGGAAACCAAAATATCCGCCCATCTCCACTTGTAATGTAGGGTGAGCCTCGGCAAATTCCTGGGTCATTTCTCCGATGCGCTTAATCAGCACACCCGTGAACAGAAAATAGGGAAGCACGATAATCTTTTTGGCCCCCAATCGTACACAACGCTCCAATCCATCGGGAAAAGAAGGCTGCGTCACACCGATAAAGCTGCTCTCTACCCACGTATAAGAAAGCTGCTCCCACAGCATACGGGTGATTTTGAAAAAGTCACTGTTCGCATCTGGATCGCTACTTCCGCGTCCTAACACAAGTACCGCCGTTTCTTCGTCGGATACCTCGGGAAATGCCTCTACAGCGCTATTCATTCCCGCTGGAATCGCAACCGGACGGGCCTCTTTCAAGCGGCTTTGCAGAATGCTGACGATTTTCTCGTGAACGCCAATCGGGCGTCCGTATACAAATTCCACCTGCGGATATTTTGCTTTTGCCCGGTCAATAGCCATCGGAATATCAATTTTGGCATGTACCGCTGCGAACAAGATAATCGGAATAAGAACGACACGCGTCGCCCCTTTCTCCACACATGTTTGCATCCCTTCAGCAATGCTGGGACGTGCCAACTCCAAGAAACAGGTTTCCACGCACATATCCGGTACCCGGTCTGCCACTGCCTGTGCAAATTCCAGCAGCTCCTGGTTCCCCTCCGGGTCCCGACTTCCATGTCCAACCAACAATATTGCATCCACTGCTGTTTTTTCCTCCTCTTTAATAGGGATAACCTGCATGACGCCCTATTTTATATATATGCTTGTATCCAGTTCATCAGGCCTTCATTCCATTAATCACCACAAACCGCATTCACTTCTACCGTTGCTGGTGCATCTTCATGCCGGAAACCCGCAACGACACCTACACGTTTAAAAAATTTATGAAAACGCTCATTCGGATGCCCTTTTTCCTTATATTCAGCAATGACGTTCTCCACGATATCAGTAATCTGATCACCCGGAATTCCTTCCGCTACAGGCTGAGCAGCATGAGCATTGCGGCCGAATTTTTTGCCGCCGAGGAAGAGATCGTATCCTCCCTTGCGATAGACGATTCCGATATCCTCCAGCACCGCTCCATAGCAAGCCATACCGCATCCGTTCAATGCAATACTCGTTTCCTTGGGTGCCTGTAATCCGCCAAGTACAACCTGTAGATGCTCAGCCACAGGTACAGCGTCATCCTTCTCCATATTACAGAAGTCGCACGCCTTCACCTTAAACACATCGCCAATCGGCATGACAATGAATCGTTCATCCCGCAGCCGTCCGACCAGTTCCTCGGGGTCTGCACACGGCACGCGCAGCACGATCTGATGATCTGGCGTGTATTCCAGCTCGCCGTCATCACCCGCTACCTCGGCGAGCAGCGCCATCTGACGAGCGGTGAACTTCTTGTTTCCCACACCCGGGGAAACGCCCACCTCAAACAGCGCAGGCTTGCCAAAGCCGCCTGTCGCCATTCCAGCCGTAGCCCCCGCTCCGGCCACCGCTGACGTTCCGGCGGTGCTCTCGGCGGTAGGCGCTTGCCCGCTCCAGCGAGCGTTGGCTGCGCCAGGCAGCTTGCCGCCGACAGCGAGGCGGCTTAGTGCCTCTGCCGCCAGCGATGCTGGGGCTGCGCCGGTTTGCACAGCATTCGTTGCCTGCACGGCAGCCATCGCTTGCGGGCGTGCCTGCGTCGCAACCGCAGCGCCGCTCGCGGAGGGTCCAGCGGGCGTAGTCGGGGCTGCGCTTGCCTGCGGTGTATCCTCTTGTGCGCCCAGCGACCACGGCTCCGCTTCCGTGCGGAGACGCTGGTGCGGCTTGAGTGCCTGCTCGGTCGCATCTAATGTGTATTTGCGCTGATATCCGCGCGGAGTCACGATCAAGCCGTCATACACTGTCGTCGAGGAATTGCCGATGATTACAGTCGTCAGCATCCCAATGTCATGGTTCAGCATATCTTCCAGCGTCGTTACAATAACTTGCTGACGTTCACGATAAGCACTTTTCACCAACCCGACTGGAGTTTGCGGATCGCGGTAACGCAGCAAAATGGACTGCGTCTCCACAATCTGGCGGGTACGCCGACCACTGCGCGGGTTGTATAATGCAATCACAAAATCGGCCGAAGCCGCTGCTTCTACGCGCTTCACAATCGTTTCCCATGGGGTCAGATGATCACTCAGACTGATCGTGCACGCATCATGCATAACTGGCGCCCCCAACAGTGATGCACAGGACTGAATAGCCGAGATCCCCGGTACGACTTCTACCTCAACCCCGTCCTCGCGTCGCCAGCCTTTTTGCATCAGCACCTCATACACCAGCCCTGCCATACCATAGACTCCCGCATCTCCACTGGAAATGACAGCTACCTTCTTGCCCATCTCTGCTTGGCGAACCGCCTCCTGTGCACGGCTCACTTCCTCTGTCATTCCTGTGCGTACAATCTCCTGTCCGTTCAACAACGGACGGATCAAATCAACGTAGGTATTGTAGCCGATAATGACCTCACTTTCGGCCAGCGCATCCAGCGCCCGTTTTGTGATATGTTCCATATCTCCTGGTCCAAATCCAATCACCAGCAATTTTCCTAATGGGCTCATCGTGCTCCTCCTATTCATCCTTTTCAGGGCAGCTATGCTATCTATTTCAATGATTTATGCACATCGTGTAACTCGAAAAAACCCCATCCTGCCCGGATGGGGTTTCTATGTACGCATCTCTCATCAGACGAACAAACAGCGTAAGAAGACACTATTTGTCTTCCTCCAGCCTGCCGTTGTTTTCCATCTGACTGTTTACGCTTCAAACGCTGCTGCACGTTCAAATCCACGCAAACCTCTAGCCAACATGGAAAAAGCAACGTGTGCCTGATTTCCTGATTTCGTACACCCATCCTCTCCGCGAAGGTTAACGGTGCATACAGATCAAGGTAGGTCTCCTGGCTTGGCATCAACGGATTCTTTCGTCTTCCCCGTTTTTCACGAGTGACCATTTTAAAAAATCCTCTTCCTTACAGTGGCGGGACCGCTCGGGATTTGCACCCGATTCCCTGTTACCCTTTGCTCAACCGCAAAGGCACCTTGTCTGTCCGCTATTTGATTATGGGTCTTATCATAACCTTGCCTCAATCAGTTGTGCAAGCACGAAAAACGCTTTATTTCAAGTTCTCTGCTTTATTTTTTAACATATGTAGCAATTCGTCCGGGTCCGCAGAGATACTTAATAACGCTGGGTGCTCGGCCCCGGTAAACCCTTCTTGCACGCTATGACGCACCATTTCTACTAACGGGTCAAAATATCCATTCACATTCAGCAGCCCAATCGGCTTGCGATGAATCCCGATTTGCGCCCAGCACAATACCTCGAATAGCTCCTCGAAGGTTCCCAAGCCACCCGGAAGGGCGATAAACGCATCGGCCATCTCGCTCATTGCCGCTTTACGCTCATGCATGCTTGCTACCTCAATAAATTCGGTAACTCCCCGATGAATGATCTCTGCATCAAATAACAGGGTGGGCATAATGCCAGTGACCTGACCGTCACCCGCCAGCATTCCATCCGCCACCTCTCCCATCAGCCCCCTGCTAGAGCCACCATAGATCAGACGGATATGATGGCGAGCCATGGCTTCCCCCAGCTTGCCTGCAGCCTCAACATATACCGATGAATGTCCAGGTCTGGACCCGGCAAATACGCAAATAGAATTCATTAACGTCTCAGCTCCTGTCCTAAGTATCATGCATCGAAACTTATTCATTATATTAGATAAACATTTTCGCTATAACAAAAATCTTTGTCGATGCATGTCCAACAAAAAAAGATAAAGACCTCGTAGGCCCTTATCTTTATTTTACTCTGTATCCCAAAATATAAGTTCATTTTTTAGCATACTGCATTTATAATTTCTATCTCATTTCAATGACCATTCACGATCTTCAGACCACAGCCATGCACCGAATCGTTATGTTCAAAATATTTGCCCAGCTCCACCATCATCGCGCCCATGCGCTCTTCGGTTGGAAACACGACTCGGTCAATCCCTTCTTCCACAATGGACTGTGCAGTCACCTTCCCTACGGATACAGCAATCACATCCTCACGAAAAGCTTCCAGTAAATCCTCGATTCGATTTTGCTCTCTGGCATATTGGGCCAAAAATCGGATTTGCGGACCACTTGTGAACGTAACAGCATCAACATTACGATGGATAATATCCTCCAGTAACGCCTGCAACTTTGCTTCCTCAGGTGGGATATGCTTATAAGGAAGTACCTGGCGGGTCACTGCCCCCTGCTCGTCCAGCCACTTTACCAACCGTGGAGCTGGATCGCCATGCAGTTGCAACAATACTTCCTTCCCCTTCAGATCGTATGGGGCGAAAGCTCCTGTCAATCCGATCAAACTTCCGTCCTCGTCTCGTACTGCTGGCGTAAAGCCACGCTTTTTGAGTCCATTGACCGTCTTGTAGCCCCGCGCTGCAATGTTGGAGGATTGCAGCAACTCCATAATCTGCTCGGCCACGCCCATATCCTCTGCCATATCGAACAAGGCATCCAGCCCCATTCCTGTCGTGAAGATGTACCAGTCTGGAGGGTGCTTCACCCACGATACAACAGCGTTGCGCAGCTCGATATCATCCAAAAAAACGGTGCCCTGGGCCGGGCGCTGTACTGGCTCACCCCCCATCTTCACAACTAGCAGCGCCATTTCTTCTGCCTTACGGGGACCAGCAAGAGCGACTCTCTTACCTGCCATGCGTTGTGCCATTCTGTTGCCTCCCTTGTAGAAGTCATATTTCTTTCTACCAAGTATACAATCAGAGGGGTAAAAGACAAATAAGAATTACTTTTCCGATAAATACAGTAATCTTATAAGTGGTCGTGTCCTGTTCTGCCTCCATGCTGGCTTTCTTTCTGACTACTGCTATCCCGCTCTCCGTTAAATGGCTTATCATCTCCGCCTCTTCCTTTAGATTTGGATCGGAGCAACATCCATAGCAACAAGGGCATGATAACAAAAAAAATGATCATCACCACGGTCCACTCCCGGCTGAAATCATAAATTTGCACGATGTTGGAGAACAGCATAAACGAGCAGACGTAACCCAACAAACCTACGGGCCAAACCATCAGACTTCCCCATGCATGGGCAAACATACGCTTTACCGCCAAACTGGTAACGTACAGATCAACCCCAATCTTCGTAAGAAAGGTCGGTACAGTCAGTGCTGCCACGAACAAGTCGAACCGATCCAGAAAGTCCGTTAGCTGCAATTGACGCACTAGTTCATAGGATGGATAAAATAGCCGGGACAAGATAGGGACACCAATAACCAACTCCGACAGCAACACCAGCGTGATCAGAAATGCAGTTCCGAGCAAATGCCCATACCACGCACTACGCCCATTATAGCTCTTCCCAGAAATCACAAAGGGAACCATCATGATATCGGCCATATATCCCAGCATGCGCCAGCTGCCCTTGATCACTCCCTCTACTTCCGGATGTAAATAGGGTCTCAGTACCGAAAAGTCCATATTACGCCCGAAAAAAAGCGGCATGGTCAGCAGCGTCAGAATCAACAACGGTACAAAAAGCTCCGCCATATTGACGATGGTGCTTATTCCACCTTTGGCCATAAATGCCAGAGTCAAAAGCAAAATAAGAGATACGACAACAATCGGAGTCAGCGGCAAAAGTACAACCTCCACCAAATCCGTGATAACTCTCAAATCCCGTGCAAAAATGATCAGAAATAAAATAAGGTAGACTGCAAGCAGCATACGTCCTAGCACAGGGTGAGAGCTCACCATGGCCTGCATCAGGTCCTGATCAGGAAAACGCCGCTTGAGTTTCAACATGGCCCAGATCGGCAAGCATAGCACGATAGCCGCAATTATACAGGTCCAGTAGGCATGTTGATTCGCGTAATCTGCTGCCTGCGCCGGAGCATGTACAAGGGTAATACCGACCTCCATCAATACACCAAGCAGCACGATTTGTCTGGTTGTGAACTGTCTCATGCAGGTACATCCTCCTTTTGCCCGCAGGCATCCATTACACGATTTACAACGTAGGGGGGAGCCACATGTCAATAAAACGGGCCAGCCATGTAGCCACATAAACAGTGCTCTTCGTTGATGTTCCGTAAATCCAGACACCAATGCTAATGACATACAATACGCGTGAGATCCAGCGATTGACGGCAGGCGCATCCCTAATACTTTTGCGGTCAATCAGATACATGAAGAGCATAGCCAGCAATAAAGGTAATAGAAATACTTTATTCATTCTGGATTTGCTCCTTTTTGACCCCGAATGGTTTGGTGACCGCACCGATATTTTCAATATGCACGACCGGATCTATAGTGACCTCCACCTTGGGATACAGTTGATCCCATTGAGGTTTAATCCGTTCCCATTCATCCGGATGACTCGTAATAATAGCCCGGCCCAAACCAAGTACGTCTGAGTGATATTTTTGCTGGATCACCTTGACACCCTCTCCCAGCTCCCTCTTAATTTCCTCGGCTGTCTGCTGTTCCAGCCACTTCAAATTTTCCTCGTTGGAAATATCGAAATCCGTCTCATTTTCCTTCACATTCCCGTTACAGTTCATATGAACGGTCATGCGAATATCGTTCCCACGAATATATGGCTTGATATGGACATTATTTTCGATGAGGTGTACAGATATGTAGCCTCTACCTTTGGGAGGGTGGATAAATATTTCTGTCTCCTTGGCTTGCTCCATACCCAAAAGCAGGAATCGACTGAGGTGGTTATCTATAATCCCTGTTAACCTGTCTTTCCGAAATACAGCTAGCCCATCGACCTGAATATTTGTCTTCTTGTCTTTAAGATTAGAGGGGCCATTCTTCACCAGAGACATCACCGGCACCACCGGGTCAATACCATCCAGCAGGACGGAATTTATCAGCAGCTTAACAGAACGAGGTTTTTTCATATAGGAATAGTTGAGCTCACGCACCATTTCTGCCGGATATTGCTCAATCGGGGCATCTGCCTGAAGCACTTCCATCGCTGATCCCTTCGTAATAACAACCAGGGAAGACAGACGGTTTTGCGGAATACGCGCCAGTACATCCATCATTTTGTTAATCCCTTCCCGCGCCAGCGTCTCACCGAACAGCAGCACCCGTCGATGGGAGTAATTCAGCGTTCGCGAAACCGCACGCTGTTCCTCGGTGCTTGCTCCCCGGAAGCTTGGGCCTGTTTTGGACTCCAGGTAGTAGGATTTCGTACCACTTGTACCTCCCCCTCCTCCTGTACTGCCCGAAGATCCAAGTTGTCCGGGTAAAGCGATTTGCATCGTTACCCGGTATTGATCGCCTTCTTTATCCAGACCCGTGCCCATCACAAAGGCCACATCGTTCACTTCACGGCGATCCCAGCATCCTCCCAAAAGAACAGAACAAAGCAGCAGACAACAGAGCACAGCCGCTTTACGTATTTGTTGTGCATCGGATTTGGGCTTCATCACCATCCCTCCTCGGTTGTAGGCGATCCATTCATCTTTTCCTTCGCTCGTTTGTTGTTGTCTTTACCAATCCAGGAAGGACGTTTAGTCATTTTCCACCAAGGCGCACGAACGACGATATCCTTTTGATCCATATGTTTGTATGGACTATATCCGCTCATATAAGGAACACCAAACGATGTTAGCTTGGTTAGATGCGTAGCAATCAGCGTTGTCGCAATAATGATCCCAAACAATCCGAATAATCCCGCCATCAGCATAATTGGAAATCGTAGCAGACGAACCGTGATGGCAAAGTTAAAACGCGGGATGGTAAACGACGCAATACCTGTGAGCGACACAATAATGACCATCGGGGCCGATACAATCCCTGCTTGTACAGAGGCCTGACCGATGACGAGCGCTCCAAGGATACTGACAGCCTGACCGACCGTTTTGGGGAGACGAATCCCCGCTTCTCGTAACGCTTCAAAGGAAATTTCCATCATTAGTGCTTCCACCAAAGCGGGGAAAGGGATAGACTCACGCGCTGCCGCAATACTCAAAATAAGCGTCGTCGGCAGCATATCATGATGATAGGTCGTCACCGCTACATATAATGCAGGCAGAAAGAGAGCCAATATGAGAAAAAGAAAACGAATCCAGCGCACCATATTACTGATAAAAAAGCGCTCGTAATAGTCTTCGCTCGCTTGCATCATCTGCCACATCGTGACTGGCCCAATCAGGGCAAAGGGCGTTCCGTCTACAAAAATAGCAAAACGTCCTTCCAATAATTGCGCAGTGACGGTATCCGGGCGTTCGGTGTATTCCATTTGCGGAAACGGCGAAAACGGGTGATCCTCAATCAGTTCCTCAATATATCCAGTCTCCAGAACACCATCAATTTTAATATCGCTAAGCCTTTTTTTAACATCCTCCACCAGTTTTGGATCTATGATCCCTTCAATATAAGTAAGGACGACGCTCGTTTGAGTTTCTGTTCCGATGGTCATGCTGTACATCTTGAGCTTGGAGGTTTTCAATTTGAAACGTAACAGTGCCGTATTGACGCGAAGTGTCTCTGTGAATCCTTCACGCGGTCCACGAATAACCGATTCGGTCTGCGGTTCCTCCACTCCACGGCGGACACCCCCCTTGGCGCTAAAAATATACGCACGAGGCGTGCCATCTACAAACAAGGCGGCATTGCCGTCCAGTATCGCTGCCGATACCATCTTCCATTCGTCCATCGTTTTGGTCTGGGACATGGAGATACGAGTTTCATCCAGCGGCTCCAATTTGCCGTTCACTTCAGGGTCCTTGAGCATCATGCCCAGAATGACAGGCCGCAGAATATGGTCCTGCAAATCCTCCGATTTTACCGTACCTTCAAAATAAGCCAATAACCCTTTGCGTTCAGGGGAAATCATGAGCTCTCGATAGACGATATCAGAGCAATCCTTGAAAATATCACGCAAAGCAATCAAATTGTCTTCCACACTGCTACGCAGCGGCTGTTCTAGCCATGAAGACTCAGGCAGTCCTTTAGGCACATTGAAATTTCGTGTCTTGCGGTCTGCGGCTGGAATCGCTCGCCGGCTCCACGGTGGCTTCGGCAACTTGGGAAAGCGCCCTTTCTTCATCGTTATTCCCCCTTTACGAATGAGCCGAACAGATAATATGACATATAGGATGTACCAGCCTGCAAAGGATTATGTATCCAATGAACTCAACATGTTGAACAGATAACAAAAAAGGCCCTGCAATGATGCAGGGCCTTCGAAAATCCATTATAAATCTGAAAATTTATGATAAAGGAATGATTAATCTCCCCAATACTCCTCGGGATGGTATTCAATCTCAGAACTAGCTTTGAACGTAAGCTCATCTGTCTGATCATGATATTCCACGCTTTCCGGGGTGACGTAATACCAATGCTTCACCACGGGTCCATCGTCTACCGGCGTTACAAAACGAAATACGTTCAACTCCCCGCTATAACGCACAATCGCCTCCGCCGTCTCATGCGGCAGTCCTTGAAGCGTAAAGCGAAACACGCCGTCCGCCGATTCCAAATGGCAATCGAAAACCTGCTTGCGGCTGTCAGCAAAGCTACGTCCCGTGACGGCATGCTTGATCAGCCATGTTTCCTGCTGCGCCATTGTGCGCACCTCCTTTTAGGGCAAATCAATCAACATATAAAAAACAGAATCTTCTGCTTTCAGTGAGAGCTTCGGCTCCTGCTCAATACGAGCGGAATCGCGTCCTTGCAGAATATGTTCACCGTTCACACGCAGCGAGCCTTCGATGACGAATAGGAACACGCGCCGACCCTCGGCCTGTGTGAATTCTACTTGCTCTCCAGGCTGAAGCTTGCTTAAATAAATCGTTAAATCCTGATTGATTGCAGCTATTTCACCCTCTGTGCCTGGTACGCGCTTTCCGGCAACGACAGGCAGAAGCTGACCGTGAAGACGCTCAGGATTGAACGCTGTAGCCTCATATGACGGTTTCAGGCCTTTCGTATGCGGGCTAAACCACAATTGCAGTAGACTGACATCCTCCATTTGTGAAGCGTTGTGCTCCGTATGAATGATGCCGTGGCCAGCTGACATTCGCTGAATGCCTCCAAAACGGGTCACCGCTACATGTCCACGGTTGTCTTCATGACGCAATTCCCCATACAGCACAATCGAAACAATCTCCATATCACTGTGCGGATGCGCCCCAAAGCCCCGTCCCGGTGTGATGACATCGTCATTACAGACACGCATAGGACCAAACTCTGTATTGTTCTCATCCTGATACTCCGCGAATGAAAAGCTGTGACTCCCCCGCAGCCAGCCCTTATCGAAGCTGAATCGGGAAGCCGCCGGATATAATAGCCCTCCTTCAGGAAGAAAAATGAGATCAAATCCCTCTCATTGTACCCGAGCCCAAGCAATAAAGCTACGCCTCTGTCTGAGTGATAATCTCGTCTATAAAAGACTGCAAAGTACTGGTAACAAAGGCTTCCTTACGCCGGATAAACACCGTTGTTACTTCATTGTACGGCTCAGGCATCGCATGACCGCAGACAAGGCCTTGAGCCACCAGCCCGCTGATCGAAGATTCGGGAAAAACGGTCATTCCAATACCAGCCGCCACACTGCCGATAATTGTCTCAAATGTCCCAAACTCCATAATCTGCTTGGGAATAATCCCCTCCATCTTGAGCCAGGTTTCCAGCCGTCCCCGGTAGCCGCAACCTTTTTTATACAGCAGGAGTGGACGGGTTGTAAGATCCTCAACAGAAAAGTCATCTCCTTGGGATACGAGGACCAGCTTTTCCTGAAATACATCAAACTGTTCAATCAGCGGATGCTTCACCGGCCCGGTCACAAAAGCTCCATCCAGCCGCATTTCTGCAACCTCCTGCACCAGAGACTCTGTAACCCCGGCCTTGAGGGACAACTCGACATCCGGGTACTTGCTATAGTAAGCATGTAAAATGGCCGGGAGGGCAATGACAGTCTCCACAATGCCAATCTCCAGCACCCCCGAAGGTGCAGAGGTATTCTGAAACGCATGTTTCATTTCCTCGAATTGCGATAAAATGCTTTTCGTATATTGCAGCAGACGCTTGCCCTCGGCATTGAGGATCATTCCCCGCTTATGTCTATTAAATAAAGGCGTTTGCAGTTCCTTTTCGAGCAGCTTGATTCTGGCCGTTACATTGGACTGGACATAGCTAAGCTCGGCTGCAGCCTTGCTGACACTGCCATGCGCAGCCACCGTCTGGAAAATGTTTAAATCGTTCAGATCCACTACTGCTCCCCCTTATTGTGAAGGACAATGGGCCATCAAAATTGACGCGCCTTGTCACTTATTATCATTTTAAATGATCATAATGTTTATTTTCAATCATTTTACCAACAGCTTCCTATCCTTTATGATGTGTCCATAAGATATGTCCGCTGAGACCGGCAAGGAGGAGCTTTTGTACACCATGAACAGACAAATCATGACCGGATCTTTATTATGCCTAATCGCCAGTATGTCCTGGGGGGCGATGTTTCCGGTTTCGCACATTGCATTACAACATATCAATCCACTGTACTTTTCATTTTTGCGCTATTTATCGGTTACACTCATTTTAGTCGTGCTATTGTGGCTCAAAGAGGGACGGACTGCATTTCGCTTTGAGGGCAAGGGTAAGACGTTGTTATTCTTCGGGACCATGGGATTCACCATTTATAATATGGCCGTTTTCCAGGGGCAGCACGCGATGGGGGCAGCAGGTACTCTCGTAGCCTCTATAATGGAAGTTCTAATGCCGATGATTTCCATTGCGATGGTGTGGATCATGACCCGTAAAATGCCTCCGAAATATACACTAATCAGCATGGTGATTGCGCTGGCTGGGGCTTTACTAGTGATCACGAACGGAAAATGGACCTTTTTCACGCTTGCCGGACAACATTTACTGCCGCTGCTGCTTATTTTCGTAGGCGTCGTCGGATGGGTCGTATATTCCATGGGAGGCAGCCATTTTGCAGGATGGTCTACTCTTCGGTATTCAACTCTAACCTGCCTGCTCGGAACTCTCGTCTCCTTCGTAGTCGTCACATTTGCCTCTGCGTTCAACTGGATTGTGGTACCGGACTGGCAGGCTGTGTGGTCAGTTAAATACGAAATGAGCTTTATGATCCTGCTTCCAGGGCTAGCCGCCCTGCTTAGCTGGAATGCCGGAATCCGAAAGCTGTCTCCACTGAACGGAATTCTATTTATTAACTTTGTACCGATTACCACGCTGGTACTCATGTACTTCCAAGGTTATGCTATTAGCCGTTTTGAACTATATGGTACAGTGTTAGTCATTTTCGCACTGATTCTGAACAATATGTTTCAGAGAAGTTCGCTGCGTCCTTCCGACAGCTCACGGGATGTCCGTTTCCGTCTGGATCGCCGCAAGTCCTTCCAACGTTAACTTCTAACCCTGCAAACCAAAAATTTGCTAAAAACATTAAAAAAGCGCCTGGATACAGAGTACAATCTCCTGTATCCGGGCGCTTTTTATCATTTCAGGATTTTGCGAAATCCTCATTTTAAGATTTTCCTTCAACCTGAAAACGTCCAACCAGTTCGCGCAATTCCTCTGCCATTTGGCTCAGGTCCGCTGTAGATGAAGCAATTTCCTCTATAGAAGCGAGCTGTTGCTCAGCTGCCGCTGAGATCGACTCGGTGTTGCTCGCTGCCTCGTCCGAAATGTGGGAGATATCGCTCATAATATCTACGACACCTACAGTCCCCCGTGCCATTTCCTGAGTCACTCCGGTAATGTCATTGATATGCTCCATAGCTCGTTCCACGGCCTGGCTGATTTCCGCAAAGGATTGCTCAGACGTGGTTACCGAATCAATGCCTTCCGTCACCCGTGTCCGCGCTTGATGCATAGCACCCAGAGCATGATTCATATCCACCTGCATCGCTTCAATGCGCTCCGAGATCAAGGTAGCCGATTTGGCGGATTCCTCAGCTAGCTTACGCACCTCCGTAGCGACCACGGCAAATCCCTTACCATGATCCCCAGCGCGTGCGGCCTCAATGGACGCATTCAGAGCTAACAGATTGGTCTGTTTAGCGATACCGGATATAACGCTGATAATATTCACGATTTCACCGGAGCGCTCATTCAGGGAGTCCATGGCTTGTCCGAGATCGTTAACGGTCTCGTCGATGTCATGCATCTTCTGTACAGCCTGCGTAGCAGCCTTGCTACCCTCCTGAGCCGACTCGGCGTTCATCTTCACATGTTCAGATACGCCCACCATACGCTCGGATACGTTCGCTGCTTGCTGAGCAAGCTCCTCCATATGTACAGAGCCGTGCTTGACGCTCTGCACCTGACGTTCGCTGCCCACAGCTACTTCCTGGATAGCAATGGTGACATGCTCAATCGCTTGGGTCGTCTGATCTGCACCCGCAGCCAGCTCCTCCGCTGAAGAACTTACCCGATCTGTCGTTTCGTGTACGCTTCGAATCATCGTGCGCAAACTATCGACCATAGTTTGGAAGTGAGAAGACAATTCGCCTACCTCATCCGTTTTTCCAGTTTCCAAATCGCCCGTCAAATCTCCTTCACTGATTCGTTCTGCTGATTTTTGCAGCTTACGAATCGGTACCAGAACAGAACGGGTGATCAGGAAAATCGCGATAAGCGCAATCACCAATGAGGCAGCCAACACAAAAATGGTTACATAACGTATGGCAGCGGTGGCATCGCTAATCTCGGATTGATAGAAGGTACCTGCTATTTTCCAGCCGGTATCTTTATTCGTTACATAGTTCAGGTACTTCTCTTGGCCTTCATACACATATGTATACTGCCCGCTCTGCGCAGCATACATATCATTTATAAAGCTTGCATCAAGAGATGTACCCGGCTTAGCCGTAGGGTGGACTACAAATTTTTTCGTATGATCCAAAATGATGATATACCCCTCCTGGCCGACTTTGATGGAGGCCAGTTTGCGTACACTTTCCAGATTTAGAGAAATCCCGATAACCCCGGACTGGTCGGAAAGCGTCTGAGATACCACCACAACAGGAATACCCGATGAATTGATGATAACAGGGGTGATCGCTACCTTACCGGGTTGCTTCATCGCTTCGATGTACCATGGCCGTGTGCGAGGATCAAATGTCCCTTCGTCCTCCTTGGGCACCCCCCGAATCATCAGCCCGTCCGGTGTTCCAACAAAAATATCCGTCGCATCTTCGTGCAAGCCCTTGTATTGAATCAGTTTGGGCTGAATCAATGGGCTGTTTCGACCATCTATCATTGAGGCGTCCAGACGCTCCGCCAAATACTTCGCATCTTTAATTTTACTGGCGATTGCGTATTCAATAATCGAGTTAGCCGTCGCTACACCCTGATTTGCACTGCTGTAGAGCTGTTTTTCCATAGCATTATATGATGATTTATAGGTCGCAATGGAAATACTTAAGCTCGGAATCAGCAAAACAAGCAAAAAGCCTAAACTTAGCTTGTTCC
Source organism: Paenibacillus sp. FSL P2-0322 (assembly GCF_037975315.1). Taxonomy (NCBI): domain Bacteria; kingdom Bacillati; phylum Bacillota; class Bacilli; order Caryophanales; family Paenibacillaceae; genus Paenibacillus; species Paenibacillus sp. FSL P2-0322. The sequence goes on from NZ_CP150243.1 coordinate 5,671,155, forward strand.
TGAGTGTCCATATAGTTTTTCTCTTTCGCGTTGTTCCCATGTTTTTTCCCCTTTGCTCATAAAACGATATATTTGAATTACATTCAGTGTTAGTTATATCGGTTGAAAGTAACAAATGATTTACAATAAAATTTCACAAAGGAGAAAAACAAAAACCGCGCCCTATGAGACTAAGGACGCGGTTATATGAACATTTAGACCTGTACGTTACTGTTTTCAGCCTTTTTACGGCCAAATAACTGATCCACTGCCAGAAAACGTCCACCGACGAGCGCTTGCTGAAGGCTGGTGAACAGAATCAGCAGATCAAATTCAATCGAGCCAAAAGGCTGTCCTTTTTTAGCGGTTAGCAATACACCAATCATAACAATGGTCAATGCCGCTCCAGCCACTCGTGTTCCGATACCCAGAACCAGTGCAATTCCTCCAACCAGCTCAACCGTAGCGACCACAGGGGCCATCCAACCAGGGAGTCCGATACTTTGGAAGAAGCCAGAGGTTCCGTCTAATCCCTGAAACTTTTGTGCACCGTGAACGATAAAAATAACCCCTGTAAAGATTCGTACCAATAACAATCCAATATTCATAAGCGTTTGATTCATTTGCTCATCTCCTTTTAAGTTGTATAAAAATCCTGTAACAAACTACATAATGTAGTGTATTGTACATCGAGAATCAGGAGCGCGAAAAGCGCCACCCGTAGGAAACATCTTATCCAACTAGATTAGCGCCAGTGCGAACATAAGTGTCAGCATCACTAGCACATAGCTGGAAAACATAATCGAACGCCAAGGCATTTGAATGACAGGTTCTTGCTGAGGGTCTAAAATACGTGAGATACGATAATTAATGGACGTTTCTGCAAACGAGGAACAAGCGGCGGAGTTTACCAGGCGAGTATTGGCAGGCGTCATACTCAGAAGCTTGAGCAATGCGCTCCCAATCCCAACTGGTGAACCGGCTCGATGAATCGCTTCGTTATCAGCCAAAATTTCACGGGCCGTCTTATAATGATTGGTAATGTGACGCAGAACCGGCAAGTAAAATAGCTGTTTAGCACACACTTGCAGCAACCAGGTCTTCAACGGATCATAATGTTTCATATGATAGGCTTCATGGTATATGACCGCTTCTTCCTCGTGCTTGTCCAGTACGGACAATAGTGCAGAGGACAATACAATACGTGGCTTCCATAATCCCATGGTGAAGGCGGCTGGCTTAGGATAATCAATGACCCATATCCGATCGGTCCCGAGTTCACGATATCGCTCACCCAGTGCTTCGGTCAGCGGCAGGTCACGCATTCGGTGCAGTCTGCGAAAAGCTGCCCTGGTAGCCATACACTGTCTGACTGCTTCTCCTCCGGCGATAGTGAAGGTAACGAGAACCAGCCCGCTGAGCGCATCCACCATGTAGCCGATTCCGTAGTGCTGCAACAAGCTTCTGCATATTTGAAACACGTTATAATTCAATTTCCAGCCGAAAACATGCTGCCCGGCGTACATACCCATCTGTATAAGGGCGAAACCCGAAATCAAGGCGCCTGCTGTAAACAGTAATTTAGAACGTGTTTTCCACATCGTCTACATATCCTTTTTCCATTGTTTAATTTTTTGTTCCAGACGTTCGATCAACTTCGGATCGGCCACCTCCAGAGCATCAATCATATGATTGACAGCAAGCGGACCAAATTCATCAACCAATTCGTGACTCAGTCCCTTGGATTGCTCATCCATGAACTCATCCCTGCTTAATACTGGACGATATAAAGACGTTCTCCCACGTATACTCTTACTCAGTATTCCCTTTTCCACTAAACGGTTCATCACGGTCATTACCGTATTGAAGTTAAAGTCCCGATCCCCCTCCAACGCGGTCTGCACTTCTTTGATACTCCGATCCGAAGTGGACCATAAAATATCCATAATTTTGGCTTCCAGAGGTCCGAAAAATCGGTTAAGCCCGGTTTCGCCAGCTTTAAAATTCAGTCGTTTCATAAGAAGCACCTCACACTACCGATTGTAGTGTATATATCCGGATAAAGTCAACCGTCACACCTAATGTCAGTTTCTTCATGGAATCATATACAAACCGCCGAATGTCTCCATCCGGCGGAAATTCATCGGTATTCATAGCTTTTAGTTCAATCTGCCAATCTGTATCCTACACCTCTTACGGTTGCAATATATTCAGGTTCCGCAGGTCGATCATCCAGCTTCTTGCGCAAACTTTTGACATGCACATCTACAACGTTGCTGCCGCCTACAAAATCCGTCTCCCAGATATCGTGCATCATTTGCTCGCGGGAGATCACTTTGCCTTGAGCATCAATCAGCTTCAGCAGCAAATCGTATTCTGTTTTAGTCAGATTCAATTGACTCTCTTCTTTATATACCAGCATTTTATCTCGGTCAATCCAGATGTCCTTGAATACCGTACGACGGCTGGCTTGCGCTACCTGACGGGAAGCAGCAGGATGGCGTACAATCATCCGTTCAATGTCATGCACCATATGATTGGAAGCCAGCGGCCACACCAGCACCTCTTCTGAAGGAAGCAGCTCATGCGCATGTACAGACACCCGATCCTGAACCACATACATAACCGGTGTGTCTTTCAAGTGTTCTACCTCGAGACGATTGCGGATATCCAGTAATTCACTCTGTGGTTCGGTGGCGGTCAAATCGTAAATCAACAAATCGCTTCCCAGATGACGCTGGACTTCAGGCTCCCAGCGATGAAAAACCATCACATCAAAACACGCATCTGACAACGTACGCACCAACCCATGAACTACACCCGGTACCGAACTGATCAGAATGATACGACGTGTAGTCGGACAATGCAAAGGCTCATTGGAGGGAACGGTCTGCACCGTAGGTGTAGAGGGAGCTGCTAACATCGATGTCCAACTGCCCTTCACCCGTCTAGGCATGTCAGCCACTTTGAAACGATTCGTTATCTGATTCGCTTGCTTTGACATTCCTTACACACTCCTCCGAATACGACATGGGCATGGGCAATATTATACCCCGTTTCATGCGCAACCGTGTCAATCCAATCATGTGGGACTTCACTCATTACTTCATCTACTCGGCCGCATACCTGACAAATAATATGCTGATGATCGTCCATCCGTCCATCATAACGACTAGCAGCTTCCCCCAGCTTCAATTCACGGATTAATTCCTTATCCGTCAAATAACGTAGGGAATTATATACTGTTCCATAGGCCAGATTATATCCGCGCTCCATCAACCGATTCATAACATCAGCCGCAGTAGGATGATCGTGGGCTTCACGAACCACATCATATACCGCTTGGCGCTGCGAAGTTAAATTTAAAGTTCTCATACCGCATCTCCCTTAACCAACGCAGATTATATTAATTACAAAATTACAATCACAATAAAGATCAATTTAGAATAAGTATAAATCTTAATTTATTTCAAGTCAATGGGATCGGATAAATTGAACGGCTTTGCAACACAATGTATACATGGTACATCTCAGCCCATACACATTGGAGGAATATTTTATGAAAATACTGTGGATATTCATTCTCTTTATGATGCTTATGCTCGGCACCAATCTGCTAGTGAACTGGCTATTCGGTACTCATACCCCGTGGGAGCCCATGGCATTGGCTTTTAGTTCTATGCGGCCATCCGAATATATCGTCTTGGCAGGAATGCTGCTCGTATTCTTTGTAACCGTGGCAAAAAAACAAATTGAGTACGGATTTCGCTTCCTTTTTTCACGATGGTCCCGTTTTCTGAAAGTTTCCGCTTCTTCCTCGGGTTCTAACTCTGCTTCGATGCAAAAGAGCCGCCAAAAAGAGCAGCAAGGGAAAGATGTAAACAAATAACGGATGAATATAAATAAACGATAATCGGCCAAAAGCAAGGTGCTCAATCATGCTGGGTGTTTGTACCTGTGACCACAGTAAGACAATGATCCCGACAAAAAGTAGTGTTTTCCGGTAGGGGAGGTTAAAAATATCGGAGATCCCGAGCACCGCAGCATAGAAGAACAGGGCAATTTTAAAAAAATCGCCGATAATCATCGTCATCAGAACAATCACATCCAGACGCTGTAAATATTCTGAAAACTGTACATTCCCAAATGTGCTGAGTAAAGGAAAGATGGAGCGCTGTGCAATGTCAGTGCCCATAACAGCCACATTTAGTATTGCGGCTTCAGCTAAAACGAGACCACCTACGATAATGCCCGCATAGCCTGTTCTGGCCATCTGCGACGTTTTTTCCAAATGGGGCACGAACATCATAAAACAAATCATTTCTGCGTATGGAAATGCCAAATGTTCCCTAATGGCTGAATGAAGCACAGATTTAAAGCCATGCTCCATCACCGGCGTCAGCTCATGCAAATGAATGCTGTCCGATAAAATCAACAGTACATTCCCCACAAAAATGACGGTCACCACTGCAATAAGCATTATTTGTCCTGTTCGAGCTAATACTTCAAATCCTAACCAAAGGACATACATTACGCACAAAACCATAAGGAAGGCAACGACCAGGTTGGGCGTTTGCTCCAGTACGGAAATACGAATCAGCTCTGTCTCATCGCGCAAATTCCCACCTGTTAGAAATAAAAAAAACAAAATATATAATACTCCCATGACTGTTCCACATGTATGACCGACCAATTCTCTAGCATAGGTTGTGAGAGGCTTACCAGGGAACGTTTCAGCTGTGTAGCAGTACATTCGGAACAATACCATACCCAGAATCATAGCAACGAGTTGAATAATCCATGTGTCCCGCTGCATATAACTATCCATATTAATGGTGACTGCGTTCCCAATCAGAAAATGAAACATAAGAATGAGCAGTTGTCCGGTGCTGATGTATGTTTTGTTTTCAAGACGATGACTCACGAGGCATACCCCTTTCTTTTTTTGTTGCGGATCTTTTTCAGCCATGACACCATAAGCAACAAGAAAGGAAAAAACACAGCAAATACCGGAAACATCCATTTCAGTACAAACTCGCCTGTTGCAAGATGTTCTTGATAACCTTGGGTCATCAACACGCAAGAAACAAGCATGATAAGCCCAAACGGCAGGATCAGTTTATGGTACGAAACACGCAATACATCTTCAGCAGCCTTAACCGCTGCATAATAGAAAATAAAAATTTTAAAAAAATCAAAAATAATGACAGTCATGACCCCAATTACATCCACTCTATCGACGAAATCTGATATTTCGACCTTGCTGATCATAGAAAGCAGCGGGTAAGTGGCCCGTTTGAATACGTCCTCCCCAAGCACAACCACATTTGACAGTGTAACAAAAGACAGGATTGCGCCTCCCAACAATACAGCGGTGACCCCAACCCCGTTGGCACGGTAGCTTTTCTTTAATGTGGGAAGGATCATCGCAAACGTGACCATCTCACCGTATGGCAACATCAAGGCTTGTGAATAAACAACCTCCCATATCGGCTGCCAGCCATGCTGGGCAATAGGAAATATATTGCTCATATGAACAATACCTGACAATAAAATCATGATATTCGTAGCGCAGCCCAACAGCAGCAGCAAGAATAACAGCATAAGTCCCGTCCGGCCTGCGACCTCAATTCCCAAATGCATCACATACATGACAAGACCAATCATCAGGACACAGACGATAGTTAACGGCGTATGCTGTAATGTCCGATCGGCAATCAGTATTCCAGTATCTCGAAGATCGCGTGCTCCGCCGTAAAGAAAAAACACAATATATAAAAAGGCAAGCACGCTCCCAGCAGTTTTGCCTAGGAGCACCTTGCAGTACTGTGTCATGAGCAGGTCGGGAAAGTGGCGGTGAAGGCTGCCGTAGCATAGAAAAAGTAGGGCTCCCAAACCTGTGGCGATAAGAATAGCAATCCACGCATCCTTGCCCGCATCTCTTCCGGGAATAGACATCATGGACGTCCCCAACTCAAACAGCATCATCAGGGAAATCATCTCTTTTGCGTCGATTTGTATCTTTTTCAATGCCTTCCCTCCTTTCCCGATTTCACTAATTGGACTCTCCCTTCGAATAAGGGTTAGTCCGTGACTGTGTATGCTTCAGTACCGAAGTCACCTGAACACGAACGGTGCTTTCTGCAAAATAGCGGTTCCATTCAGGTGAGAGTTTTTTCCACTGTTCAGGATGGCTTTTCTCCAGTGCATGGCCTAGGCCGAGTACATCACTACGGCTACGCTGAACCTCCTTAACCGTTGAAGTAATCACTTTTTTTGTTTCCTCTCCCCACTGTTTCTGCAAGCTATACATAACCTCTGGACTTTTTAAGTCAATCGAGCACTCGGCTTCCTGAATCGTCCCGGTCTGCTCCAAATTAATAACAAAAACCGGCTTCCCTTGCTCGATCAGACTGTGTACATGGGTTTTAGAATACAAGGTTTCGATTCCAATGATTTCACCTTTTTTGCCGCAGCTCAACGCGGTTTCAGCACTTTTCACCTTGTTATTCACCATAGATAGTCCCAACGCTTGGTCATCGTCCAGCCATTGGATGAGACGATCCTTCTGGAACACTCCCATACCCTTGATGCTAACAATCGCTTCGGGCAAAATACTATCCACGTTAGCCTTAAGGTGGGCCTGCTCCAAATTACCTTCTACTTCTACACCAGTAAGGACAGGGCCACTACCTTTATTGGACATACTCCGGATAACATCGTCTAGACTCACTGCGTAATCCCCGGCGTACATACGCTGGGACGCTTCCAGCTTACCCGAGATATCATTAGCAGGAATACGACCGATGGCGGTCATGGATGCCAGTACGTTCTTGGCCGTTTCACCGCGTGCTACCAGCATTTTCATCGTTAGTCGGGGCTCCGCAGCCCTTTCCAAATAATCCAACGTATCCCCGATACCACGTCGAGCCAGCTTTTCTCCAAAAACGACAATCCTCGCATGGGCCAGAGAAACTACCCGCGGAATCTTCTGTGAAGCTTTGCGAATTACTTGAAAAAGGTTGCTTCCCTTTTGCTGATACAGCACGACTGGGGTATTTCCTCGGGCCTTAGCCCCGGCAATTTCATCCGCTACGATAATCTGTAGGGAAACCTCATAATCCGATTCCCCATCCGCATCAATGCCTATAGCCGCGACTACTGCCCGCTGGTTCAACTCCACTGAATCCCAGCAGCCAGAGAGAAGCGGCATGACTAGTAGCCCCACCAAACTCAGCACCCATATTCTCCATTTAAAGGTTACTGCGCTTCGTTCACTCCCCTTCTCCAGATACACCCTGAGCGCCCCCCTCCCGCATCGGTGAAGTTTTATCGGAAGGGGAAATCCCGCTTCCATCCTTCATTCGTGTCTGATTCGTTGATGTAATACTTTTAGGACGTTTCCGCATCATCCAAAACGGCATTCGCAATACGGCATCCTTTTGACTCTCCAGCACAAAAGGACTGAAAGGGGCCATGTAGGGCACCCCAAAGGAGCGAAGGCTGTTCATATGAGCGATCAGCGCAATGAGCCCCAATGTAATGCCATACAGTCCCATAAATGCAGCCAGCACCATAAAAACAAACCGGAACAGTCTCCCGGCTACCGCCATGTTATATGTCGGAATCGCGTAGCTGGCAATCCCCGTCAGCGCTACTACAATCGTGAGCAGCGGAGTGACAATTCCAGCCTCCACAGCCGCTTGTCCCAATACAAGCGCACCGATAACGGATACCGTTTGTCCGCCCACACGGGGCATTCGAATACCTGCTTCTCGCAAGATTTCAAAGGTGATTTCCAGAATAAACGCCTCCAGAAATGCCGGAAAAGGAACGGATTCCCGCTGCGCTAGTATGCTGATGAGCAGTGGGGTTGGTATCATTTCATAATGATAAGTGGTTAAAGCGATGTAGAGAGAAGGCCCCAAAATCAGAATAATAAAGCTGATATATCGGATGAGTCGGACGACAGTCGCCATGTCGTAACGTTCCGAATAATCGGAAGAACTTTGAAAAAATTGAGCAAATACAGTAGGCATCACCAGTACAAATGGATTTCCATCCACAATGAGTGCCACCCGACCCTCCATAATGTTGCTGCTAATTGTATCTGGTCTTTCTGAGTTGTAAATTGTCGGAAATGGTGTGAGATTTTGATCCTGTATCATCTCTTCTACCATGCCTGACTCAAATATGGCGTCAATATTGATGGCTTTTATCCGTTCGCGAACTTCATCTACAACACTTGAATCTGCAATATTCTTCATATATAGTATGGCCACATTCGTGAGGGACGTACTTCCCACTTTGAACATCTCCATCGTAAGATCGGAGCTTTTAATCCGCCGACGTACAAGAGAGATGTTCGTGAACAGGGATTCCACAAATCCGTCCTTCGGCCCCTGGACGACAGACTGTGTGGAGGGCTCGTTAACCGCCCGCGTCTCTCCTCCACGTGTGCCGCATGCGATGGTTTTTATACAGCCTTCCAGTAAAATGATCGTATCTCCCATCAAGAGTTGTTCCATCATGGAATTCCAATCATCGCACTCCTTCACTTCACCCAGTTCCAGCGCGTGAGCCTGTATTTGATTGTAAAGCTCTTCTGCACTTTCCACCTCAGCAGCCACCTCGGCAGATGGGCGGCTAAGCAATGATTTCATGACGAGTTCATTCACCGTATCCGTCTTGACCATACTATCTAGAAATACAATAGCGGCGGGCACATCCGCCTTTAGTCCGACATTAAAACGACGAATCAAGAAGTCTGGGCTGTTTGACGTCGACTCCTTAATTTGCTGCAAGTTGGTATCCACATGAGCCTCGATCTTTAAAGAACGTGAAGAATTTTCATTATTCTTGTCCGCACCCGACTTTTTATTATGTTTGCGATAGGGATAGCGAATCATGAGCAAACCTCATCTCCAGTAAGGCAGCAATAGATACCGCCCATTTTTCCTTATTCTTGTATCTTTGGAGTATGCTCAATCTATTCCCAGTTATGCACCAAACACATGAACGAAACGTTATAAGCGCATCAGCGTAATAAATTTCAATAAATTCTTCATTTTCAAGCTTAATGTCAGTTTTTTTGATAAAATGAAGAAATATGCCTCTCGGGAGGGTTAGCATCTTGTTCAGTACGTTTTTTGTAAATACCTGTATCCTTGTCACCTTTTTGTACATAACTGGCCTCATATCACAAAGATATAAAATCCGTCTGCACACCTTGAAGCGTAAGATACATTGGATCGGAGGCGGCCTTTTTGGGTGCTATGGCATTGTTATGATGTACTATTCAATTCCAGTAGGATTTAATACGATTGCCGATCTTCGTCATTTGGCCATCGTAGCTACCGCAACGTACATCGGCGCCCCAGCAACGCTCATGGCTACCCTATTTATATGTGTAGGTAGATTATTGCTGTTTGGTATCAACACTCAAGCCATCGTAGGCGCTATTTTTATGATGCTCGTTGGGCTGGGGTGCGCTTTATTGTCACATCTGTCCTGGTCACGTTTACCCAAGCTGATGATTATGAACGTTTTTGCTATGGGCATTATATTCTGTTCCCTTATGATTAATTTGAAGAATCTTGATGATGTTCTGCACGTTTATCCGCTCCAATTATTCATATCCATGATCGGCGGATGTCTTCTGTACCTCATTGCTGAATCTATCAACACATCCAATGAGCTATTACTTCGACTGGAGCATACCTCCTACACAGACCATCTCACTAATTTAAGCAACAGAAGACAGCTTGAGTTTTCATTGGAAGAGAAGCTCCCTCAAGCTCGTCAACGTCATGAGCACTTATCTGTACTGGTGTTGGATATTGATCACTTCAAGGAAGTCAACGACACCTATGGGCATGCGGCAGGAGATGCAGTGCTGCGCCAGCTTGGGCAGATTCTAATGGAAAAATGTCGTCCTAATGATGTAGTCACCCGCAGCGGGGGGGAAGAATTCACCGTGCTTTTGCCAAATTGTGCTTTTCGGCAAGCGTTGCGAATAGCTAATCAGATTCTTAGTGGAGTAAATCAGCACGAGTTTATTTTAGCGGATGGTCTTGTTCTTAAGGTCACGGTGTCCATCGGTGTGACGACATTTCCTGGTACCGGGGAAGATATGTCCGGGGCAGCCCTGTTGGAGCAGGCAGATAAAGCACTATACGAAGCTAAAAATGCAGGACGTAACCGGGTTTGCTCATATGAAACATAATTTGAGGCATGACCATTTCATAGAAATAGCCGATACAACCCTCTTTTGAGAGTCGTATCGGCTATTATCATTTTGAATCTTCATTATGATTGCATTTTCCCACCACGAGTGATGTACGATTGGCAAGCGAAGCCAGCGTATGGGACCCCCATACTTCCAGCATACATCGTTCGCTCTCGGCTAAAATTTCGGATACGGCTATCGCCAACTCCTCACAAAAAGGATTGGTTTCCGGTTCATGCATCATACCCGGGAAAATCGGATCACATATTTCAATGGCGTGGTATATATCAGCAAGTGTAATATGGTCGGCCGAACGGGTAAGCACATAGCCTCCCTCACGACCTTCGCGTGCTGCAATCAAATCTGCCTGTACAAGTCGCGTCAGCACCCTGCGCACCAAAGTGACTTCGCAGTCAATGGAACGGGCAATAGAACCGCTGGCACAGAGTTCTCCGTGCTTTTCCAAATAGACAAGCGCCTTTACCGCCACCCCAAGCCATTTGGGCGTTGCGGTGCGTAGTCGTTTTTCACTATTCAAATGAGATGACACCCCTAAGCTGTAGAAACTTCGTTGAATGCATTGTACGTGATGTCAGAAGTAAGTTCAAGCCTGAAAGCCGGAATCCTCTGTAGCATTAGCGCCCAAAGTAAAATGAGCTAGCCGCACTTCCCCGCTCAACAACAGGTATACATCACGTGTGCCAGAGACTGAATGTACCGCTTCCGAAAGCGTAACCCATGCTTGCGCCCCTCCTGTATTGCCCACGTTCACACGTGCCACAGCTTCGCTGTCCGGTGCATCCAAACGCAACTCAATTGTGGCATCGCTACTGTTGCATGACACGCGACACTGAAGCTCGACCACACTCACCGTATCCATGTCTACGCCATGAAAGGCAATCCAACCGGAACGTTGAGGTGTGCGTGGACGTACACAGGCCTCCCTTTGCTCCTTGCTTTCATCCAGTACGATGTCGGAGCAATTATCAAAGTTTTCAGCGCGGATACTTCGTCCAGCTTGGCGTGGTGGAATAACTTCGCCACGAACGTACACAGGGTGCTCCAACCGGATATCCGCTGAGGAAGCGCCTGCCAGCAGTGTATATTCACTCGATTCAACGCAATAGCAATCCCGTGTAACATCCCAAATCGCCCAATCCTTCATCCGAATCGTAAAGGAAACCGTTCGCGTCTCACCTGCCTCTAAGCGAATACGTTGAAAACCGCACAATGTCTTCAATGGTCGCTTTACTCGTGAGGCACCAGGCCGTACATAGAGTTGTACAACCTCTTCACCAGCAGCTACGCCCCTATTCGTCACCTCTACCCACACCTGGAGCGTATCCACAGCATCCAGTGCAGCAATAGATTTTACGCTATCCTTTGGGACATCCGTACGCAGGTCATTATATTCAAAAGGCGAATACGTCAATCCATGGCCAAACGGATACAAGGATTCACCTTCAAAATATTGATAGGTACGACCGCCGCGAATAATATCGTAATCTTTGATGTCGCCCAATTGATCCTCGCTCTGAACCCAGGTCATGTTCAAACGCCCCGCTGGCGCGTAGTCTCCAAATAACACATCCGCTATTGCTGTACCCTGCTCTTGTCCCGCATGAGACGTGTATACGATCGCTGGAATATGCTCCTGAACCCAAGGGATGGCAAATGGATAGCTGCCCGTCAGAACCACAATCGTATTCGGATTGACGCGATACACTTCCTCGATAAGCCGTTGCTGGGAAGCTGCCAGTTCCAAGCCTGGACGGTCATTCTCTTCCTTTCCATTGATGAGCGGGTGATTTCCAACAAATACAATTGCTGTATCTGCCGCTTGCGCAGCGGCTATCGCTTCCGCTAAACCATCTGACACCGTCTCTACCTGGAATGTTTGGCTCTGTCCTAAAACTGTCGAGGCGTTACTCTCTACAGCGTTAAGTGCAAATTTTTCAGCCTCCACTACCTTTAATGAGCCCTCCGTTCCGGCAATCACTGGTTTGCCATTCCATGTTGTCCACAGATGCTCTCCTTGTCCAACAGGAGTCAGCCCAAAGACCTCTTTGACATACCAGCCATACGCTTCATCAGCTGTAACACGGAGCGTTTCCTCATCACTCGTCACGTAAGTACCCAGATGCTCATCATGTAACGTCACACTGCCATAGCCCCAATCCGTCATGGTCAATACTGTGGGCTCTCCATCCTGGGACAGGCGCATCTCACCGGAAGAATCGACTGTGAGCTTCGCTCCGTCATTCACCGCCGTCAAGATCACGCGTTTCTTACCGTCACGGTACACGACGCGTTCCTTTGCGTCCTTGCCTTCCAGCTTGGCACGAATCGCCTCCAGCGGTGTAACCCGGTAGGGCAGCGTACCGGAATACCAGTCGCGGTACACCTCATTGCCATGCGTACCAATGACCGCTACTTTGCCGCACCGGGCAGGGTTCAAAGGCAAGAGTTCATGCTCATTTTTAAGCAATACGATCTGCTCCCTCGCCGCACGCAACGACAATTCACGGGCTTGCTCTGTCAGGAGAGCTTCCTCTCCGATTGAGGCATAAGGATTGTCTGCCGCCGGATCAAATTCCCCCAAACGAAAACGGACACGGAACGTATGGAACAATGCCCGATCCAGGTCTTCTTCTTGTAGCGTTCCTTGCGCCAAAGCTTCTCGAATCGCCTGCTTGGAGAGCTCTGCATCATCTGTAATGCTGTCAATTCCCGCCCGAATAGATTCGGCCACGCCAGGCGTATGGGAATCGTAATACTGATGATCGTTGACAATCCCCATGACATCACCCGCATCACTTACGACAAAGCCGTCCATCCCCCATTCGCCCCTGACAATATCGTTAACCCCATGATATAACGTAGCAGGCGTTCCATTAATCAGGTTGTAAGAAGTCATCATCGACTGGGCGCCGCCTTCTGTAAAAGGCTTCTCAAAGGCTCTTAAGTAATATTCTCGCAGATTTCGTGGGTCTATACTGGAGGAGCCGATTCCCCGGTCCACTTCATTGTTGTTACCCAGAAAATGTTTTAAAGTGGCAACCGCTTTCAAATATACCGGATGATCCCCCTGTATCCCCTTGACTAACTCCTTTGACAACTCTCCCGTCAAATACGGATCTTCGCCGTAAGCTTCCTCATTGCGTCCCCATCTCGGGTCACGCTCCATATCCACCGTAGGTGCCCACAGGGTCAGACCGTTTAATTTTGGATCACGACGATAGTAAACACGTGCCTCATCTGCGATAACAGAGCCGATGAGGCGCATTAATTCCGTATCCCAAGTACATGCCAATCCTACAGGCTGAGGAAATGAAGTCGCCTCACCTAACCACGCTATCCCGTGTGCCGCTTCCGTACCGTGCTTATAAGCTGCGACTCCCAATCGGTCAATGGCCGGCTGGTATTGCAACATGGATTCAACCTTTTCCTCCAAGGTTAGTCGCGAAACGAGATCCCGTACACGCTCATCCAGATGAATCTTCGGATCTTGAAATAAATATTCGATACCCGTTGTTTCATGACTCATATCCGTCATCTCCTTAGCTTAATTAAGATGATAAAAAGTACTTTTATGAAAGCGTTTTAATATATCATAGCTAAAAAGGGGTACCCCGGCAACAATACCGAAAACATCCTATACTGTTTGAAAGAGAGACCGCAGCATAAAGACAAAAAAAGTTGTATTTTACCTTCAATATACAAAGCTAAAAATAATATTTTTTGGTATAATCAGGATATATCACTGAAGGAGGAAGCGCTAATGAAAAATACCGGAATGACAAGGCCTCTGGATCAATTGGGGCGGATTGTACTCCCTAAGGAAATGCGCACTACAATGGATATCAATATCGGTGATTCACTTGAATTTTTCGTAGATGAAGAAGGGTTTGTACTAAGAAAATACACCGGTGTCTCCTGCAAATTTTGCGGCGCAGTGGATCATTTAACTTATTTTCGCGACAGCTTTATTTGCGCAGAGTGCATCCAGGTATTAAAGACCGATGAAAATGTGCATGCCACAAGCACCGATGCTATCCAGGCTCAAGAAGATTCTAAGCCGACCCGAACCAATACAACCTGGCAACCCAAGCAATCTAGAGTGCAGCAAGGTGAAATGGTAAAAAAGCTACGCAAGCTGATTCAGGAACACCCGAATCTGCCACAAAAAGTATATGCCGAAATGCTAGATATTTCCCAAGGCCGGGTGTCCCAGTTGAAAAAGCTACTCTAAACCTTCCCAAAACAATATCCCAAGATCATATACTATGTACTCGCAAGCCTATCATTTTCATCGCAACTACGATGGCCAGATATAGAGTAAGATACATATCCGTGGATGTGTCCCTTACTCTGTATCTGGCTTTTTTATACCGCCCACTCCTATCAATGTGACAATAGTCACATACTCTCAATGTTTACGTATATACAATATATAGATCGAAACAATTGGTTAACACAAGATATCATCAATATGTTGTTTTTGTGAAAAATATATATATTTTACTATATGGAGGGTTTTACGATGAAGGTGCTGGAGGAACATCAATTATACGACATCGGCGAGCGGGTCATTGGGGCACAAGATCTGGACATGCTGCGGGAGAATGCGAATTTGAATGGAGAATCGTTCAGCGGCAAAATGAGCAAGCTTGGGTCCGAGTATGCCAAATGGTATGCGCGCCTGCGGGTACTTCCGCCTGAACTGACGAACGCGATTGACCACGGATATGTATATGTTCACGATTTGGACCAATATGCGCTCGGAACTACAAATTGTATCTTTATCCCGTTTGGTCGTTTACTGCGAGACGGCTTCAATACAGGCAACGGCTCTGTGCGCACACCGCAAACGATTATGTCCGCTATGGCACTGGTCGCCATTATTTTCCAATCTCAGCAAAATAGCCAATTCGGAGGTGTCTCCGCCAATAAAATAGATTGGGACCTTGCCCCATACGTTGCCCGGTCCTTCCGCAAGCATCTGCGCAAGGGACTTCGGTTGTTCGAGGAAGAGATAGAATCCCATCTGTCTGACGACGAACTACATATGGCCAATCCCCATTTGCAAGAAGTCTGCCCTCGTTCATACGCATTCGCACGCGAAGAAACGGAAACGGAAACCCGGCAGGCTGCTGAATCGCTCATTCATAACCTGAACACCATGAGCAGTCGGGCGGGTGGACAGATTCCATTCACTTCACTGAATTACGGAATGTGCACGTCTGCTGAAGGACGGCTTGTTACTCAATCGCTGCTGGAGGCCACTATTCGCGGCTTGGGCAGCGGGGAAACTCCTATTTTTCCGCAGCATATTTTCCAATGCAAAGAGGGAATCAACCAGGCAGAAGGCGACATCAATTATGATTTGTTCTTACGGGCAGTAGAATGCTCTAGCAGACGGATGTATCCCAATTTTGTGAATGTGGATGCCACCTTCAACTTGCCTTTTTACCGTGCTGATGACCCGGATACCATTATAGCGACAATGGGTTGCCGTACCCGCACCATTTCTGACCGTTTCGGTAGAAACCGGCAGAGTGGCAAGGGAAATCTCTCCTTCAATACCATTAATCTGGTGCGGCTTGGCATTGAGTATGGTATTTGCACAGGCAAACGCCTGACACCTGACCGTGATCGCTTTGATGCGAGACTGGAAGAAGTTATGCGCATTGCGGTGGATGGCCTAATCCATCGCTATCAAATCCAGACCAGCCAACCGGCCAAAGCCTCGGACTTTATGATGCGCGAAGGGGTATGGGAAGGTGGAGAACAACTGGCGCCAGATGATAAGGTGGGAAGCGTACTAAAGCACGGTACGCTTTCGATCGGGTTCATCGGGCTGGCTGAGTGCATGAAGGCACTATACGGGAAACACCACGGGGAGGATGATTTCGTATACCGCGAGGCACAGCGAATCATCACTTCCATGCGCGTGTATTGCGATCGAATGAGTGAATATCACAATTTAAATATTACATTGTTCGCTACGCCTGCCGAAGGTCTGTCGGGCAAGTTCACATTGCTGGATCAACGTGATTTCGGGATTATCCCTGAGGTAAATGATCGAGAATATTACACGAATTCTTTTCATATTCCCGTGTATTATACGCTCCCGGCTGCTCGTAAAATCAGCTTGGAAGCTCCGTTCCATAACCTCTGCAACGCTGGTGCGATTTCATACATCGAGCTGGATGGTAACGCGCGGAATAACCCGGATGCGTTTCTTAAAATTGTTCAGTACGCGCTGCATCAGAACATCGGCTATTTCTCTATCAACCACCCGGTGGATCGTTGTACGGAATGTGGTTATGAAGGGATTATCGGGACAAGCTGCCCCCAATGCGGCACAGATGAGGAGCATACACACTTTCAGCGCTTACGTCGGGTAACCGGATATCTGACAGGAGATTATACCGTTCGCTTTAATGCTGCAAAACAGGCAGAAGTTCGAGACCGGGTGAAACATAAGTGAATTTGTGTGGCTACATTCCGGAATCTCTGAACGAAGGATACGGCCTGCGCACTGTCGTGTTTATTAGCGGTTGCCGTCATGCCTGTCCCGGATGCTTTAATCCAGCGTCGTGGAGCTTCCGTGCAGGTGAGCCATTTACACCCCAACGACAACAGGAAGTCATTCGTGACATCATGGATAATCCGTTGTTGGACGGACTGACTCTCTGCGGGGGAGATCCGTTTTTCTCAGCAGCAGAATGCTCGCAATTTGTGCGTGACTTCCGCGAGGCCTGTCCCGACCGAACCGTGTGGGCTTATACTGGCTTTGTCTATGAAGATTTACTCACAGATCAGGAGCGACAGGAGCTAGCGCTTTTGTGCGATGTGATTGTGGATGGTCGTTTTGTAGAACAGCAAAAGGACCTGACCCTTCCCTTCCGGGGCAGTCGCAACCAGCGTCTGGTAGATGTAAAAGCCAGTATTCAGGCAGGCTATACCGTTTCATTGGCTTAACGCGAAGTTTACCCGGCAAGATGCTATATATCTAAGACAAGTCCCCATCATGGGTAAGGCTTGTCTTTTTTTCATATAGCTAACTGTTTCCATTGGAGTTTCTATTGCGCATCCTGTAAGTTTCACTTATGATGGTGAACAAGTATACGAGTGCATAATTATTCGTCATACCTTAACCGCATAGCTTGGAGATAGGTGTCTGTTCTATTCAGATCAGGCTTAAAAGGGAAGCCGGTGCAAATCCGGCACGGTCCCGCCACTGTAAACGGGGAACTTTCAGCTGTTCATATATCCACTGGTCCACAGACCGGGAAGGAATGCTGAGAGTCATGATCCGTAAGTCAGGAGACCTGCCTATTTTAACAACATCGCAAGTACCTACGGAAGATAGGGAGGTGTTAAGAGCAGTCGCCGTATTTTTGATTTTTTAATCACGGAGGCATTCTTTCCCCTACTTATTTTTAACTCTGGGGGAAGAATGCCTTTTTTGGTACGTAAAAATAAAACAGCTACCCACTAGGAGGAAAAGTACATGTCCATTATTGAATGGCCTGAATTGTCCGGCTTGATTAGCAGTAATCTGGGATATCCGCGTATCGGCGAAAACCGGGAATGGAAGAAAGCACTGGAACGCTTCTGGAACGGCAGCATTAACGAAAGCGAACTGCAGACGGAGATGAAAAGATTACGGTTGGAGCATCTGAGCAAGCAGCGTGACAAGGGGATTGATCGCATTCCTGTCGGAGACTTCTCCTATTACGATCACATGCTGGATACATCTGTAATGTTCGGTCTGGTACCCGAACGGTTCAACCATCGTCCCGCAGGTCCGGTTCCTCTGTCCGTGTATTTTGGGATCGCTCGTGGACAGAAGGGAGCAACCGCCAGTGAAATGACCAAATGGATGAATACCAATTATCACTACATCGTTCCTGAATTGGCAAACGCAGTCCCGGTGTTCACTGAAAATAAACCCTTACAGGCTTATCGTGAAGCAAAACAAGAACTAGGCATTGATGGGAAACCGGTCCTCATCGGCCCCTATTCATTCGTTACCTTATCCAAAGGCTATGATCGTAAGGATTTGGCCACCATCGTACGAAGCTTCCTGCCACTGTACACCCGTATCCTGTCTGAACTAGCGGCAGAAGGCGTTCAGTGGGTCCAAATCGATGAACCTGTCCTAACCACCTCATTCCCGGCAGAGGATTTGGACATTATTCAGGAAGTCTATGAAGCTTTGACTCAAGCTGCGCCCTCCTTGAATATAATGCTGCAAACCTACTTTGGCAGCCTGGACCATTATGAGCGTCTGTCTGCACTTCCGGTACAGGGATTGGGTCTTGATTTTGTGTATGATGATGGCGAAAATCTTCAGCATATATTGCAGCATGGCTTCCCTAAAGGAAAAACGCTGGGCGCTGGGGTTATTGACGGGCGCAATATATGGCGAAGCGACCTGAACGCTGTGGCTGCCCTGCTGGGTCAGTTAGCAGAACAAACCACTGCCGCACAGCTTATCGTACAGCCATCATGCAGTCTGCTGCATGTGCCAGTCAGTCTGGAGGCAGAGCACAAGCTGGACAAGGAGCTGGTGCAAGCGCTGGCCTTTGCCGATGAAAAGCTGGAGGAAATCGCCGTCCTGACGGCTGCACTTGGCAAACACGATCCTTCCGCACTCGCCAAGCTTGAGCAAAGTGCGGATGCGGTAGCCCGTTTCAACAGTTCAGCGGCACGCGTACAGACAGCTGCCGATCTGGCCGACCTGTTGGCAAAAGAGCCTCTGTCACGCAGCGTTCCTTTCGCCGAGCGTCGTGAGATTCAGCAAAATAAGCTGAAGTTGCCTCCACTGCCTACGACGACCATTGGTAGCTTCCCGCAAACCGCCGAGATCCGCAAGGCCCGCCTGCACTATCGCAAAGGAGAATGGTCAGCCGAGCAATACCGGGCGTTCATCCAACAGCAAATTAAGGAATGGATTGATATTCAAGAGGACATTGGCATAGACGTGCTTGTTCATGGAGAATTTGAGCGGACCGATATGGTTGAATTTTTTGGCGAAAAGCTGAACGGCTTTGCTTTTACGCAAAACGGATGGGTGCAGTCCTACGGCTCCCGCTGTGTCAAACCGCCGATTATATACGGAGACGTTTCCTTTGATCAGCCCATGACCGTGGAAGAAACGGCATTCGCCCAATCGTTAACTTCCAAGCCTGTTAAGGGAATGCTTACAGGCCCTGTGACCATTTTGAACTGGTCTTTTGAACGTAACGATATTCCTCGTAGTCAAGTTGCTTTACAGTTGGCTCTGGCATTACGGGCAGAGGTAGAGGCACTGGAACAAGCGGGCATCGGCATGATTCAGGTCGATGAGCCTGCAATTCGTGAAGGGCTTCCACTGAAAAAAGAACAACAGCAAGCCTATCTGGACTGGGCGGTTCAAGCCTTCCTTGTGACCACGGCCACCGTTGAACCTGCGACCCAAATCCATACGCACATGTGCTATTCCGAATTTCAGCATATGATTCAGTCCATCTCCGATATGGATGCCGACGTTATATCTATTGAAACTTCGCGAAGTCACGGAGAACTGATTGTCAGCTTTGAAGATCAGGTATACGACAAGGGCATCGGTCTGGGCGTGTACGATATCCACAGTCCGCGCATCCCCGATGTATCTGAAATGCTAAGCATGATCCAGCGTGCCCTGCGCGTATTGCCATCAGATTTGTTCTGGGTTAATCCGGACTGTGGTCTGAAAACCCGCACCAAGGAGGAATCTGTCGCCGCCTTGCGACTAATGGTACAAGCGGCTCAAGCAGCCCGGGCTGCATTGGCTGTATCCAACTAATTTTTTTATCGTATCAAATCGCGCCATCATTTTCACCATATCCTATTCCCCTTCCCGGCCCTTTTTGGTAAAAGCCGGGAAGGGGGATTTATTCTAGGTCATATAATGTATAAACGCCTTGAATATGCTCCATTTTCATCTGCTTCATATGTACGCCTAAGCCATGTTCTTGATCCCAGGAGCAACTAAAATTCAAATACAGTTCATCCTTTGCCGATGAGTCGGAAATCAGTATAGACACAAGCTGTATTCGATCCAGCAATTGTTCCGGCCGCTCCACATAAGGCGCATATTCATCTGGGTCCTCTCCCCATATACTGTAAGCATTCCGGTACTTTTCCACTATGCCAGCATAATGATGGTGTATGGACTCCAACACTTGAGGATGAATAGCTGACGAATATTCCATATACTGCTCCCATGTGTTTTTTTGCAACTGTGTAGGTTCTTCTATAGTCTGTGCCTGTTCTTCGGAGTCAGCCCCCACGATAAATTCGACTTCTACTTCCGAGGGCTGCCCGCAAAAATTAAGATGTACTACACCACGCAGAACAATCTCCTCAGATACATCCCAAGACTCATCATCCTGTTCCAGTTCCATATACCAATTTTTCCAATCCACCCTTTACCCACCTCTTCATAAAAAGTAATATTTAACCCTATTGAATACTTTACAATCTATCATTTTAATGAATGAAATTAAAGTAGCATCCTATTTGTGCTTCCAGCCATATTTCGAGTAATTTCCAAATAAAAATACTTTTTTCTACAACATTCGCTACTCAATAAAGCCTCCAAGGAAGGAATTCTGCCCATTTTGGCACAAATATTTTATTATTAAAAATTTAGTACCTTGCATTAATCAGTACATGATGTTAAATTATACCTGACTACTGTTCTATAATTAGTACCCGTGACAAATTATGCACAAACACACGTTTCTTCCCCTTATTCCGAACGACACCTATGAATTATTGATAACATCCAGGAAGGGAGCACCGCTCGTGAATGTGAACATCCAATTCAAAAAAGGGGTACTGGAACTGTGCGTTCTAGTTCTAATTGGACGCAGAGACCGTTATGGCTACGAGTTGGCTCAAGCCGTCTCCCGTCATATTGAAGTAGCTGAGGGAGCCCTATATCCATTGCTCCGCCGTCTGGTATCAGAAGGATACTGCACAACGTATTTACAGGAATCGACCGAGGGGCCTCCCCGCAAATATTATCGGCTGACTGATACTGGAAGCCATTATACAAGAATACTTACGCGGGAATGGAATGATTTTGTCCATCATGTCGCAAGCCTACTGGAGGAAGGGAATTCCGATGAATAGAAAACAGTTTCTTACAGAGGTAGAGCAGCGTCTTTCTCCTCTCCCTGCAGAGGTACGCAATGAGCTGCTTAGTGATTTGAGCCAGCATTTTGACTACGGGTTGGTTAATGGCAAAAGCGAAAGTGAGATTGCCAATGAGCTGGGTAACCCGGAGGATATTGCCCGAGAAGCGTTGGATGATCCCAATGCAGCCTGGAACGCTTCTCCTCCGCTTCGTCAGGGAAGCTTCGCACGCAATCTTTTTACTTTCTTAGGGCTGCTGTTTCTCAATTTGCTAATCTCCATCCCGATTATGGCTACCCTATGGGCAGTATGGGCTTCATTGACCGTGGTATCGGTCAGCTTCATTGCAGCCCCCCTTCTCGCCGTTACTGATTATGCACTAAACAGCACCTTTTACCCGGCCAAATTCTTTTTCTCTATCACGATGACGGGTATAGGTCTATTGCTGCTGCCTGGAGTACGTTATCTCTTACTCCTTATGGTCAAAGGCACAGTACGATACTGGAAATGGAATCAGACTACCCTGAGGGGAGCTTACTAACAACATGAATAAAAAGTGGTTTATTGCAGCAGGTCTGTGCATTGTGATCGGTGTAGCCGGAATGGTGGCTTACGGTGCCCCATGGAGTCAACAAGTCATGAAGGAAACAACTGCGATTAACAAAAAATGGACGTTCACACGTGGTCAGCTACAGAAGCTGAAAGTGGACAGTTCTGATGATGTCTCTATTTTGTTTACTCCCGGCTCTGGCGACCAAGGTACGATACGCATTAGTGGAGAAGTTCAGACAAAAGTAGCCGACCAGATTCATAATGCCCAAATTGAGAACGGTAAGCTTACCATTCAATCGGAGCCGGCCCCTTCCTTGTCATTCCTTTCGATCACCCCTGATGTGGATCAAACGATTACCGTAGAGATGCCCTCCGGCGAAACACTAACTGACCTACAGGTAGATGCACATTCAGGGAATGTAAAACTTCAAGATGCCTCCGTGCAGAATACTTCCATCACCGCTACTTCAGGCACTGCCGAGATTACAAACCTCCAAAGTACCCACCTGATCGCAAATTTAACATCCGGCAATTTTACAGCCAGTCAGCTTGCAGCAGATATGGAGTTGAAGCTTACTTCTGGCGATGTTACCATCCGCGATTATAGCGGTAATGGCCTTATTTCCCTAACCTCAGGGGAGACAAATATTACGCAACGTGCCGTAGCCAACTTGGAAGTGAATGCTGATTCTGGTGACGTGAAGATTAAACAAGCTCCCGATTTTAAAGGTGTTTATAATGTCCACTCTGACTCTGGGAGTATAGATACTCCCGAATCTGTTCCCGGTAGTGTGAACGTGATAAAGGCAGAAACCACCTCAGGGGATATTAATATTTCCAAATAGGAGACCTCTAGATGAATACCTCATCAGAGGCGAAGTTTGGTTCAATGAGTTTAACCTTGTATAATGTAACCATGTGCTCACATGCACAACCACGTTATGGAGTGAAAAGGAGGAGACTGGATGGAACTTAAGAATAAAACAGCCATTATTACAGGAGCCAGCAAAGGAATCGGTAAAGCAATTGCCGAAACTTTAGCTAAGGAAGGCGTCAACCTGGGATTAATCTCACGAACATTGACTGACCTGCAAAAGCTGCAGGATTCGCTGGGGAGTACATACGGTGTGAAAGTGGTGAGTGCTGTTGCAGATATATCGGATCGTGCACAGGCCGCTGCCGCTGTAGCTTCACTGGAACACGAGTTGGGCGCTGTCGATATTTTGATCAACAATGCAGGCATTGCTACCTTTGGCACAGTCGCAGATATGGACCCCGAAGAGTGGGAACGTATTATTCGCGTAAACCTGATGGGAACCTACTATGTCACACATGCTGTTCTTCCAAGCATGCTGGCACAAAAGAGCGGAAACATTATTAATATATCCTCGACGGCAGGAGAAAGAGGTTTTGCAACAGGCTCAGCATATTGCGCGTCCAAATTTGCTTTGATGGGCTTCACGGAAGCACTGATGCAGGAAGTTCGCAAATCTAACATTCGCGTTACCGCGCTGACTCCAAGCACTGTCAATACAGAACTGGCGGCAAATGCAGGATTGCCTATTGGTGATGAAGATCGCATGCTTCAACCGCAAGATTTGGCCGATCTGACATTAGCCGCATTGAAACTGCCTCCACGGGTTCAATTAAAAGTAGCCGGTATTTGGACAACCAACCCACAGTAATTCGACATGACATCTTAGATTCATTGGCTGTACAATGCTCCGGCAGACGTAATTGTTCGTCATGCCGGAGCTTTTTTTTCAGCAGAGCTATACCAAAACAAACTGTAATATAAGCGCTTTGTACTTCCAGCATATATACATACAATTCCTACAACTATAAGCGCATTTCAGGAAAGGGGAAAAATGATGAAGAACACAGGAATGACACGGCCATTAGACCATTTGGGCCGCATTGTGCTGCCCAAGGAGCTGCGCAATTCTATGAATATTAATATTGGAGATGCCCTCGATTTTTTTATTACCCCAGAGGGACTGATGATTCGCAAGTATACGGGGGTTTCTTGCTATTTTTGTGGTGCCGTAGATCATTTGAGCTATTTTAGGGATCATCTGATATGTAAAAGTTGTATTGAAAATCTGAAGAGCGATAATCCTTCCAGTCATTTGAGTGAATCCCGTCCTGTCCAGCCCAAGAAAAGAAGGAGTTACAGAAATCAGAATGATCTCCTGAATAAACTAAAACAGCTCATGCAGGAGCATCCTAATGTATCTCAAAAAGAATTAGCCGAAATGCTCGAACTATCCCAGGGACGCGTGTCACAGCTTAAAAAGCTACTCCTTTAAATGATCCTGCCGATCCGTCTGTTATTATCAACAAAAAAAGAGCCTGACGGCTCTCGGATCATCATCGTTACGCAATGTCAGAATGCTCCATAACCGGGACTCGATAGGCCAGCAAGGACTCGTCTATTACGGCAGAAATAAACGTTGCTTCTATTTCAGGCACCAATCTAAGCGCATAATTCCATGCGTTTTCTTCAATTTGCAGCGCAAGTCGTTGCCGGGTCCCTATCCCGCTCTCTTGCTCCAAAGCATCGGAGAGGTCCACTAATTCCGTATCGGCGGCGTGCCCGATCTCATGTGCAAGCACAACCGTAAAATACTCCTCAACTTGATCAACGCTGCCGAACATTTGTAAACACTGTGTTTCAATAACGTCCGTATACATGGTAATGGCGTGAGCATTCATGGCATATTTGCCCCCAATCAGCCTTCCACCAGGAAAACGTTTCTCCAGCTTAACTGTCACACCTATAGCAGCCCGTTCCAAAAGCTCAGCGACAACGCGCTCTGCCTGATATCTTTCCAACTTAGCTTCGCTCCTCAAACCAGGATATATAAAGTTATATTTACTTTAAACTTATGAAATCATGGATGTGTTCATACCATACACAGTACGATATTATACCTTTTTACAAAGGAGAATACCATGTCAGAAGATTATTATATAGGCTGGGGAACGCTTGCCCTTATTAATGCCGGCTTGGCACAATCCAAAAATCGGAGCGGGCTAAACTGGTTTCTGCTCTCCCTATTAATAGGGCCACTGGCTACCCTTTTTATCGTTGCATGGGATAAGCTGGAATCCTAATCCAGCCATTAGGTCATTCCCATCATTATCCGGAATGAAAAGGGCAACCTTGGCGCTTCTGCTGAAGCACTGCATCTGATACTGTATTAGCCTGTCTCGACATATACGGCTTCTCTTGAACTCCGAAATTCGGCTTCACAAGCCGATTATCGTAGGAACTATGAAAAATATGCGTTGTCGCCGGGGATAGCGGGGGGATCAGCCATGTCCAATTGCCTGTCAGTGCGCGCCCAGCCTTGGCCTCCCGTTCCTCAAACAGCTTGAATTGTGCCGCTGCGGTATGGTGGTCGACAATGCTGACTCCCGCTTTTTTAAAAGAATGCAGCACAGCAATATTCAATTCCACCAGCGCCCGATCACGCCAAAGCGTTGTTTCACTCGTCGTATCCAGCCCCATCAGCTTAGCCACCTGTGGCAACATATTATAGCGGAAGGTATCCGCAAAATTACGGGCGCCGATTTCTGTTCCCATATACCAGCCGTTAAAGGGAGCCGCCGTATAGATGATACCGCCAATTTCCAGCGTCATGTCCGAAATCATAGGCACGGCATACCAACGTAATCCCAAGGAAGCGAAACCCGAAAGTTCTGGATGCTCAATGGCTACCTCCATCACCAAATGCTCAGGAATATCAAATAGCTCGGGAGGCCGCCCGCCTGCTTCCACAACCAGTGGCAAAATATCAAAAGGAGTCATCGCTCCTTGCCAGCCCATATCTTTACAAACATTGGTAAAATCCACCGAGATCGGGTCCCCGATGATCCCTTGATCGGTTTCATATCCAGCGTAACGAATGAGTTGATGGTTCCAGATGCGGATATTCGGCTGCCCCGGCTTGGAGGCGCGAAATACAGTAAGCGTTGGCTTAATTTTACCGCCATTCGTTCCTATGCGCATATGCTCCAGGAGCTCGCTGACCACCTCCGCCGCATCTGACGCGCCCCGCGCATCCCTGACCAAAAGCTTGTCCCAAAATAAGCGCCCTATGCAACGGTTGCTATTGCGCCAAGCCATGAGTGCTCCGTGCTCCAGCTCTTCGTACGTATGATCATACGTTCCCGTAGTCTCTATGTCGTAACGAATATGAAGAAGCCGGGCTTCCGCTTCATCGCGGCTTCGGCCCAGCTCCTCATAACATGTATATATAAACTGCTCCGCTTCATGCAAAAGCTGTTGTTTCACTTCCATAACACACACCCCATCCCGGCAACTCTATGACTCAAGAGCCTGTGGTCTTCCACGCCTTCACGTTATTATACTCCAGTGGCAGAGTGGAACCAACGGGATGTGTATCTTGTTCACCTGATCTCCATATACGTGGAAATATATCCCAAGATCTTATCCCAAATACGCACTCAGCATCCAGATATGTTTATCCATTGCTTCTCTCAAGCCGTTAAGAAGATCCTCTGTCGCTTTATCCTGTGCTGCTTCCGCTGCTTCCATCCCATTAGCCAGTTCAACGGTGATGGTTTTAAAATCAGCAACAACGGACTTCACCATATCGTCAGCTGTCTGCTCACCTGCGGACTCCTGAATAGCTGAAAGTTGCAAATGCTCCTTCAAGGTCGCAGCCGGACGGCCACCAATAGCCAACAAACGTTCAGCAATCGTATCTAGATTAGCTGTTGCTTCATT
This sequence comes from Paenibacillus sp. FSL P2-0322, assembly GCF_037975315.1. Taxonomy (NCBI): domain Bacteria; kingdom Bacillati; phylum Bacillota; class Bacilli; order Caryophanales; family Paenibacillaceae; genus Paenibacillus; species Paenibacillus sp. FSL P2-0322. The sequence continues at coordinate 5,697,845 of NZ_CP150243.1, forward strand.
GTAAAGTTCTTCAAATTTAGCATGCAGTGTGAAGAATTTAGGTCCTTTCACATACCAGTGAAAATAATGCAGTTTCGTGTACAATACAGACCAGGTAGCTACCTGACGATTCAATGCCTTGTGCAATTCTTGAATGGCCTCTTGTGTAGGTGCGTTCGTATGATTTAATGTACTCATGTTAAAATCCCCTCTCGTTTTCATTCAAAATATAGTTGGTGTAAAGCTTGGATACTCGTTAACAGTAGTGTCTGATTTTCTTCAAAATCCCATGCGTGAATCCAATAAATATTTATTTATTAATTTAGACTTAATCTAAATCCTGTTTTAATTATAACACTGTGTCGATGTTTTTCAAGTCTTTATTCGGTTTTAATCATGAAGATTACGTGAATTGATTGTAAATCAAACTCTATAGGCAATAGGATATCCAGAACCAAGACTTATTTATCTTTATACATAGGTTACATCAATAGGAGTAAAGAAGATGTTAATTTTGTCTGCTAAAGTATCTGTATTGTAGACAAAGTCCAAAGTCCATAACCTACTACCTCATACCTAGCCACGACAAAAAAGAGCCGGCCCGTAAGAGGGTCGGCTCTTTTATTATTCTTGCATCTCTGAAGGTTCCACGATTAAGGATACAACCTTGCCAGCATTTACATCAATCAGACCATGATCGGTAATTTTCAGGGCCGGGCTGACCGGCAAAGAATGCGTACTCAGCGACATGATTGGATTGTAATGGCGGTAGCCCAGCGACAACAAGGCTGAACGCAGCTCCTTCACATGCGCTGCAACCATTTCCAGCGGTCCTTCTGTTAAAATCCCGCCTACGGTTAACGGCAAATGGGACAGCACCTTGCCATTTTCAACTACGCAAAAGCCACCTTGGCTGGATAAAACCGTATTCGCAGCCAATATCATATCTTGCTTGTTATGCCCTACGACCAGCAAGTTATGGTTATCGTGCGAATAGGTGGTTGCCACTGCCCCACGTTTAATCGTATCTCCCCCGATCAAACCATAAGCACGGTTGCCATTCTTTCCATATCGCTCAAACGTAGCGATGAGTCCATGTTCACCATGTTCCCATACCAGTTCACCCTGCTCCACATTTGCAGGGGCAATCCGTTCGCTCGTAAAAGTTGAGCCATCCTTGACCATCATAACACGGCATTGATGTGTGCCATCAGCTACATCCATCTTTACCGTAAAATCCTGCTCCGTGAGCGGATTGAGCTTCACACTTTGATAAAAATGGGCGGGGAAGCGGCTTTTTATCGGTGCTTGATGGTATTCCTCGAACTTATCGAATACCTTGAGTCCGTCCTTATAGACTTGCTCCACATCAAACTGACCAAGATCGGATAGCAGTACAAAGTCAGCTATTTTTCCCGGTGCAATTGTTCCGCGGTCATGCATTCGCATCCGTGCAGCAGGAGTAAACGTAGCTGCATAAATGGCATCCTCAGGCTTCATGCCCATTCCGATAGCTTTACTTACAATATGGTTCAGATGCCCTCGTTCTACGAAAGAGTCTGGCATCACATCATCCGTTACGAAGCAAAAATGTTGTGCCACATCTTCCTGAATAAGATAGTCCATCACTTCAGGGGTCATCGATTTTTCCTGGATTTCAATAAACATTCCGGCAGCCATTCGCGCCTTCATACCTTCAATACTTTGGTGAGTATGGTCCGAGCCTATTCCCGCATAGATCAACTGATGCAGGTCCAGATCAAGCAGCTGCGGCGTATGGCCTTCAATGATCAGCTCCGGGTAATGCTCACGAACATGGCGTAAGATGCGATTCGTCTTGCTTTCCGGATCACGAATGACATCCACATAGTTCATAATTTCACCCAGGCAGATCATTTCGCCGGTTTGCAGTAGCGCATCAATCTCGGGAATACCGATCTCGCCTCCTGAGGTTTCGAGCGGCGTTGCCGGGACAGAGCTTGGAATACCGTAGAACATATCAGCCACGCAATCTTTGCTGGCTTCCATCATTTCCTGAATGCCTTCCAATCCGAAAACATTCGCCATTTCGTGCGGTTCCGGTACAATCGTCGTTACCCCATTGCGAATCAGCCCATAGGAAAAGGTTGCCGGTGTCACCATTGTGCTTTCGATATGCAGATGGATGTCAATCAGGCCGGGAATCATATATTTCCCATGCCCCTCTACAATCTCAGCCACCTCAAAAGACTCCAGACCACGCTGACCGATATACATAAACTTACCGTCAAGTATAGCTACATTACCTTCTTCGAACGTCTTATAGTAACTGTTATACACCTTAACTTGTAAAATCATTTTGTCTGCACGCATGATGTATCTCCTTCATCGAACCCGCTGATTATTGGACCAGCACCATTTTATCTGCCGGAAAATGCAGGGTAACCCGCTGACCACTCAGGTAAGGCGTATCCATTTCCTGATTAGCCGTAAAGTTGCCTTTCGCCGTTTCTACCACATACTGATAGCTACGCCCCAGGTAAGTACTTACCTTAATAATACCGGGAAGCTCATTTTCCCCTGTCTCGTTGCCTTCTGTTCGAATGACCAAATCATCCGGGCGAATAGCGCCCTGACGAGCACCTGGCTGGGCAGTACCCTGATTACGCGCTACACCGAACGAAAGATCGCCTGTATTTAGTCGAATACGATCCCCTTCTTCAGTACGCTCGTCAAAACTCAGAAAATTATTAAACCCAATAAAACGGGCGACAAATTCGGTCGTCGGATATTTAAAAATGGTCGATGGAGCATCTAATTGTTCGATGTTCCCCTTATTCATAATCGCAACCTGGTCAGAAATCGAAAAACATTCCTCCTGATCATGCGATACATATACGGTAGTGATGCCCAGTTCCTGTTGAATACGGCGGATTTCCACACGCATATTTACACGCAGGTTAGCATCCAAGTTACTCAGAGGTTCATCAAACAACAGCAGATCGGGTTCAATCACAAGCGCTCGCGCAATCGCAACACGTTGACGCTGTCCGCCTGACAATTCACCGGGGAAACGTTTTTCAAATCCCCCTAGGCTAACCGTATCCAGCATGGTCATAACGCGGCGCTTTACATCATCTTCCTTTACCTTGCGTAACCGCAGACCAAAGGCAACATTATCAAAAACGGACAAATGCGGGAAGAGTGCATAACTTTGGAATACAAAGCCGAAGTTCCGTTTATTTACCGGAACCCGAGTATAATCCTTATCGTCAAACAAAAATGTTCCTTGTTTAGCTTCGAGAAATCCTGCAATGAGACGAAGTGTGGTCGTTTTGCCACAACCACTCGGTCCGAGTAGCGAGAGCAATTGCCCCCGTTCGAGCTGCAAATCGAAATCCTGCAAGATCAGTTGGTTGTCATAAGCGACCGATACGCGATCCAGAGTAAGCAGTGCCATAAGGTTGAAGCCTCCATTACCTTTTAGTGAAGTAAGACAATCCCATCAGTCGTTCAATCAAGAACATCAGGATACCGGTCAAAATCATCAGCATAACCGAAATCGCCGCAATCGTCGGGTCAAAATAATTTTCGACGTAAGTCAGCATTTGAATGGGCAGGGTGCTGAAGCCCGGTCCTGTCATAAAGACGGAAATGTCGACATTGTTGAATGATTCCAGAAAGGCAATCAGGATAGCCGCAATAATACCTGAGCGGATGTTGGGCAGAACCACCTTGAAAAAGGTTTCCAGCCGTCCAGCCCCCAAACTAAGCGCTGCTTCCTCAATCGCAAAATCAAAGTTAGACAAACTGGATGCAATGACTCTAATAATGAACGGCAGCATAATCACCGTATGTCCGATCAATAGTCCAGCATATACTGGTAAATGGTAAACAATGATCAAATAGCGCAGCAGTGTAAAACCAAGAACAATACCCGGTATAAGCAACGGGGAAAGGAACAAAGCATTCAGCGCATCCTTCCCGCGAAACGAAAAACGACTAAGTGCATAGGCGGCAGGCATACCGATCAACAGTGCCAAGATGTTGCCTAGCAGAGAAACGACAATGGACGTTTTGAACGTGGACATAAACAAATCCACTTCAAAAATATTTTCATACCAGCGCAAAGAAAAGCCCTGCGGAGGAAATTTTAACACCGTGCCCGGCTCGAAAGAAGTGACCGATATGATCAACAGCGGACCGAGCAGAAAGATGAAGACCAGCAGGCTAAAGAAGCCTAGTCCGTAATGTTTCTCCCGCATATCCACCTACCCCTTCGGATTGAGTTTATGGGCCGCCTTATTTAAGAGACCGACCACGATAAATGTAATAACAATCATAATTGTTGCAATAACAGAAGCTAAAAACCAGTCGTTTAGCGTCATCGCGTTCTGATACAAAAATGTAGCGATAACCCGCTGTTTTCCTCCAAGTAGTGCTGGTGTCGTATATGCAGTCAGACTGCCCACGAAAACGAGAATGCTTCCAATGATCAGGCCCGGCACAGACAGCGGAAATACGATTTTACGAAATGCGCTGAATCTGGAGGCCCCGAGGCTCTGAGCAGCATGAACAAGATCACCGTCGATATTTTCGAGTACACCAATCAGTGAAATAATCATCAGCGGTAAAAACAAATGAACCAGACCAATAATCATCGCTGCCGGAGTATACAAAATATTCAGCGGCTCATCCACGAGTCCTAAACCGATGAGCACGTTATTTAACAGCCCCTTGCGACCCAGAATGACCATCCAACTGAATGACCGCACCACCGGACTCGTCAACAAGGGGAAGATAGCCAGCGCTAGCAAAATCCCTTTACGACGCGGGGCCTTTTGCGAAATATAATAAGCCGTCGGGAAGCCGAGTAATACGCACACAAGTGTCGTTACGACACTGACTTCCAGCGTAGTCAGCAATATTTTCAAAAAATAAGGGTCCTTGAAGAAATGGAGATAGCCTTCTAGGGTGAATGAGCTGTTCTGTACGAAGGTCGAACCGATCGTCAACACAATCGGAATGACCATGAACACCGCCAGAAAGAGCAGACCTGGCAGCAGCAGCCAATACAAGTATGTTTTCTTCATGGGTAGCTCCTTGCGGTTATCAAAATGTTATTCCTTATTCAGCACCTGGATAAACAGCTCCAGAAAAGCTTCGCTGTCCACCTGTTCGCACACATTCATATTAGGGCTATGATTGAGGCGGTTCTGTACATCGCCCACTGTTTGTCCATCACATATGCGACTCGAGGTTTCCACGTCGACATACAACAGCGAGGTATTTACTAACCTCGAATTCAACGCGACACCCACGGCAAGCGGGTCATGAAGCGCACACGCTTTTACCCCGTTGCGTTCTTCATAACGCTTGGTATAAACGGCCGTGCTTTCAGCTACATAATTACGAATTGCTGGGCGGGTCAGACGAGCAATATGATCCGCAGTCAGCAGAGCCTTCCGTGTTACATCCAGTCCCACCTGTATCAATCGACCAAATCCTGCATGAAATACGATTCGTGCGGCTTCAGGGTCAGCATACATGTTGTACTCCGCTACAGGTGTAATATTGCCGCATCCGTGAATAACACCGCCCATAAAAATGACCTCATTGACGTGATCCGTCAGCTCGGGACACTTGAGCAGCGCCAGTGCCAGATTGGTGAGTGGGCCGGTGCAAATGAGCGTCACTTCCCCCGGGTGAGCCATCACGGTATCAATGATGATATCCGGTGCAAAACCTTCGGACGCAGACATGGCTGGTACTACTCCACTCAATGCACCTCCAATGCCGTCTTCTCCATGGACACGGTGCTCGTGCAGACCTTTACGTATTAAGGGAGCCTCTGCCCCCCGATAAACCGGAATATCCGGTCTATCCAAAAGGTCGAGGATTTTGCATGTGTTCAATGTTGCTTGTTTAAGTGAAACATTACCGCATACTGTAGTAATCGCTTGGATATCCAGCTGACCACTTTTGGCCGCTAGTAAAATACCCAACGCATCATCAATGCCCGTATCTACATCTAATATGACCTTTTTCATTATTGTGCAACTTCCCGGTTCCAGCGATCTGTCCATGCCTTGATATGATCGTTAACGAACTTCATATCCAGCTTGGTCAGCTTGTTCACTACATCCGCACCGTACGTAATTCCCTCTGTATCCGCACCGGATAGTACCACCTGCGTATTCACCGGGGAATCAACCTTTGCCTTGGCAGATTTTTCTTGAACTTCCTTGCTCAGCTGCCAGTTGATAAATTCCTCAGCCAGCTCCTTCTGGTCGGAGCCTTTCACTACATTAATCGTGTTCATTACTGCGTAAGCACCTTCACTAGGAGCTACAAATTTCGCTCCTGGCACAGCCGCCTGCAAATCTTTGAAGTACATTTCCATGATCGGACCGCCCGCAATTTCTTGTTGACTAAACATGTTCACGAACTCGGACGTTTTGCTATAAAACTTAACGATATTCGGACTCAGCTCTTTCAGTTTTCCGAAGGCTTGGTCTTCATTAAACTCCTTACTACCCGCTACTTTGGAGGCTGCATCTACCATCATTGGTCCGGCAGTCGCCGTAATGTTCGGCAGAGTCACGTTTCCTTTGAACTCACTGCCCCACAGGTCAGCCCAAGAGGTCACATTCTTTTTCACCAGCTCCGGATTATAGGCAATACCGAGGCGCCCAACTGTATAAGCAGGACCATACTCTTCACCCAGCGGTGCTTTGGCAATGTCATAAATTTGGTTCAGGTTTGGCACCTTGCTGCGATCCAGCTTCTCAAACAATCCCTGTTGAATTCCCTGTTGAGCATAATAATCAGACAGATAAATCAGATCGACGTCTGTACTACCTTGACTGATTTTGTTCAGCCGTTCTGCGTTATTCCCAATTTCGACCACGATGTCAACGTTATGTTCCTTTTCAAAAGGCTCGTACACTTCTTTGTTAAAAAAGTCCTCGGAAAAGCCCCATGTTGAAATAACTAGTTTCTTTTTCCCATCAGCTGAGCCATCTTTTCCATCTGTCTGACCGCCAGTAGCATTGCTGCCGCAACCTGCCAGTACCACAGATGCCAAGGTCACAGCCATAAATCCTTTAAACCATTTTTTCATATGAAACTCCCCCTGTTTTTTTATTATGCACACCTTATGACACAAAAAAGAAAAGTACTCTTGTAAAACAAGAATACTTTTCTTCGTAAACAAAGAATAAGTTGATCCCGCTGCGCGTTATAACAGGTTCTCCCCTCAGATAGATCCGAAGCGAAAAGCCGAATATCCAATTTTATTAGGATTCTTTCAGTATGATGTTCGTAATTGCCCACTGCGTTGCTGCATCATAATCGCGCAGTAAAGCTTCTATATCGAGCTCCATATCCTCAATCAGCTTCTCGCGAAGTCTCTTCTTGTACAGCATGGACATTCGGAAATCCACTTCCAGCTTCAAGCCGGGGGCTTCCACTTCCAATGCCGCCGAGCGTGGAGAACGCCGGTGCTTCGCCACAAAGGTAACAATGTTGTTCTCAACGGTGGCCCGCAGCAGCGTGGTCCCGAAGCCGAACAGTTCCTTTGAAACTTCATTGTAAATCTGGCACATCCGCTTCTTGCTTTCGTTACTGTCGAGCAGCGTCAATGAACCCACCCTCATCAGCATATTACGTACAATCAATCTTTCAACACGATAGATTATACATAAATATACGATAAATAGCAAACAAAAATCCCTAATCTAATAACATATGATGCGAAAAAGCGAACAATATGTCGAACTTTGTAGCTTTTCAACATTTTTACACTTTTTCGTCTAACCCTTAAGTTTCCGAACACTGCTATATTCTCCGCAGGAAAATTAAAGTAGACTACAAAGTCGTTATCGTCATCACTCTGGGAGAATATTTTTTTCTACTACTATATATGTAGTTTTATTTAAACGCATTTAACCGTACCCCGCGGGAGTCCCCTAGCGATTGTGCGGTTTTTTATGTTATGTAGCTGACTTAATGGTTGAGCTCTACATCACCATTGTGCAGCCCGTTTGCGTCTCTCCTCACGCCGATCAGCTTCTTCCATTTTCCGAATATAACGTTTCAACTGCTCTTTATGATCGTCCAATTCCTGTATTCGTACAGTTGTGCCTTGGAGAAACGTCTCCATTTTACGTGTTAATTCAGCAGCCGATTCGCCCCTCCAGTCTTGCAGACGACCATATATATTTCTCATCTGCTGCTCCTGATGCTGAAGTCTTTGCTTTAGCTGTTCGCATTGCTGTACAGCCCTTCGCAAATCCCCCAGACTCAAAGATATTCTGCCCATCTCTTTTGCCCCCTGTTGTGTTCTTACAGCTGATCTTTTACTGATCCACCATCGTGAATTCCTGACCCTTGCGATCTATATATTCTGCTATCTCCGTAATTGATTCCTGATACCAGCGATTAATCCGATCTAGCGTTGCCGTTGCACTATGCGCAATTGGGGTCAAAGACTGACTTTCACTTGTCCCGATATGAGCCTGAAATAACTGGATGGATGCTCGGGTATCGCTAGAGAACCCATGCAGGCTGGAACGCATCTGGTTAGCCGCATGCTTTAGCTCCTCAGGTGTTAATTGAATTGTGCCCCCATTTTTGTTGCCCACAAAATATGCCCCACCATGGGTGCGACCATTTTGCTGTCCTTCTCCCATCAGATTCACTCCCAGTGTAGTAGCAGCAAACTGCCCGAAAGCACCCATTTGTCCACCGTAGCGTTCAACCAGGTCGCCCATGACTTCCTTGAGTTCTGCTCGCGCGGCCAGCATTTGCTCGTACGCCTGCACCCGTGGATTGCCTTCCACCAATTGACCGTCCATGGTGTACAGCGGATTGCTGATATTGCCATTTTCATCAAATGTGAAATGATCCATGCTATGTGTTGCTTCTCCCATTACCGAATTATAGAACTTTGTAATAGGATCTTGCTGCATCATAGGTAACGTAATCGGGACATACACAATGGGAGACCATTTGGGCCCCAAAAAAAAGTTAGCCCACTTATTTTCTCTTTCGACTGGTAATGAAACAGGAATAGTGATTTTGGCTTTATTAGCCGTTTTATAATCATTGTCTATAAAGTAGGTTGTACCCACATGTGGCTGTGCATCATTAGCTCCCGAACCGATAGTATCTTTCGGATTGACATAAGCGACATTCGTCTTTCGAAAATCGCCATTTTCCACCTTCTTTTGAAGATCATCCGGTAACAGATGTACAATACTTGGTGGATTATAAGCGACTGATGTCAGTCCATTCCGCACCGCCACATATTCTGCCTCCGCTCCTCCTAGAGAATGACCTGTGGTCGTTATTTCAGCAGAGGGATACTGTTTTTTTACGACATCATACAGATTCTCAGCTTGTGTAAATTGATTATTCTGATACTTTTCCTCATATTGAAGAAATGCACTTTGCACTTGTGGTGGGAGTTTAGCCACCTCTGCCTTATTATTTTCATAATATTGATGGACTTCTTCCAACGTTTTTGCGCGTCCTCCGACGACATCGCTGATATCCGTTCCCCAGTCCATTGCCACGCTCCATTTGGGGCGATCTGGAGGTTCTGTACCCCTATAACCGATGATCACCTGATTGGTCTTCTCGTTAAGGAATACAGTCGCATCGAATCCAGAACCGTTCGTATCATGTAGCATAGCTCCTTCAGGCTCAACAATCTTCCAGTCAGGAAGAATTCTGCTTTTAGAATCTTTGGCAGTCAACTCTCGGTCATAAACTCTATCCGCAATGGTCCAGTATGTTTTATCGTTAGTGAAGGTCAAGTTATTCCCACCTTGTCTATTGTGTAAATATATTATAGAGTTATGAAAAAAGGTGATTACCAGAAAAGGAGAATTGTAACTTGAACAGAAAAATCCCACTGATTCTGGCACTTATTTTAATTATTATGTATTTAGGAGGTTGTTCCAGCTTGTCCGACAAAGAGAAAAAAGAATTAGTAGACGTCGCCACTCCCATCGGTGTGGAGTTTATTAAAGAACACTATAATGCCGATTTCATATTAAAGGATTATGCTGTGGATGATCCTGCTGTCCACTCCAGGCTTTATTTGTATGGGCACATTAAAGGCCACGAAGACAACAAAATTACCATCTACTATAATTATAAAACCAAAGAAGTGATCGACGTCTCCGGGCCAGATTGGTTTATCGACAGTGAAGTCCCCAAATACAAGACCCCTTCTTCCTGAGAAGGACTATTATAAATGTTAAAGTCTAATTTTTCCCAAATTAAGAAGTAGTATAATTATAGTGCATCCTTTTTGCGAGCGATATAGCCGAGAGGAAAAATAAGTATAAAGTCATTGGATACAGTATATCTGGTCACAGTACATAGTTTATGTAGAATAGGTCTTTGTAACTGTATGTTAGGTGAAAATTGCATAGATGAACACCATTTTTAATTTGTACTACTAAAGAGTATGCAATGACAAATGTAGTTAATAAACTTCACCTTTACGGCTACATAATAGTGCTAAAAGGGTATAGATCATCAAATTCAAATAAGGCTCCTTAGGAGCCTTATTTACTTGTTGCTAACCATCTTTAACGCTCTTCACCTTTGGTGCTATGCTTAGTTACATGAATAAAAGGATATTCGCCTTTGCTTATTTTACGTTTCCATTCTTGAATCATATCTTCTTGGGTAGGCAGTTTCTCGTTTACAATTGCTCCTGTAGTTTCTTTAGCCATATTCTTTACCCTTTCACGATGGATTAGTCATTGCGTCTTAATCTTTTCTCCAGTCATTTTGATGTTACCATCCATTTCTACCAAACTCGTTTTACATTTTAAGCCGATGGCATCCTTCGCGGTGACCTGTATGGTGTTACCCGCATTGAACACCAGGTTCCCGTCAGCTTTTACACGGATATCCTTTTTGCTTCGCAGTTCAATTCCATGGTCATCCAGCAGTCGAATCACCACTTCATCGTCGTTCCCCGTGATTAAAATTTCATTTTTCTCAAAAATAATAGCTTTGCGGTACTTGGTCATAAAGATTTTCGTCGACGGGTCCTTAATAAAGTCACCGCCCTTGGATCTCTTACGAATCGAGTGGGTCACAATAGCGTCTTTTTCTTTAGAGGTCGGAAAGTGGATATCTACAAAATCAAACAGCTCCGGCATGCAGTACCATCCTGTATTCCCTTCCGATGTATAAAATGTAGCCGTTGGAAAAGCGCAGGTTTCCTTGACGTTAGGCTTGACCTTATCCATTTCATAAAAGAAAACCTTCACATGATCCTGTTCAATTCCAATAACCTTGGACTTCAACGAGATGCCACGAATACTCTCATTTAAAATTAAATCCTGCTTCATTCCATCCGATGTAGTCAGCACATATTCATGCCACAAGACACTATGCCGTATAAACGCAACAGACTGCAAGACGTATAGGGTTTTCCCTTTGAACTTGACCTCTGCGCCAATATGCAGCAGAACATCTTTGGCCCCAGTCGTCTGCACTTTATAATATAAAAGGTTGTCGTCCTTGCTGGCTCCTGGTTTGGTTTTTCTGGTCATCGAGTAGTTAAACTGTTTTAGCTCACCTTGATTGACACCATCCGGTAATCCAAAATAAAACTGAGGTTTGTCTCCAATCGGATCAGGTATCAGTCCCCAACCAAGCCGAGACGCTATACGTTTTAGAAACGACCAGTCCGTTTCGTCGAATTGCATCGTAAATTCCTGTAAAAGCTGATCTTTTAAGCGGCTCGTACAATTGGCTTTGGGATATGATTTAAGTACATGTTCAAGTAATGCCTGCACCTTCATCTTCACATTTTGAAAAGATTGTCTATGAAGCACTTCATCCAGCTGGCTTGTATAGGAGAGGGCTTCGACGACCAAATAGGCTACATTGGACACCAACTTGATTCTGAACTGCATGACTAATCCCCTAAATAATACAATCTGCTTTTGATCATCATTCACATAAGAAACGACTAACTTAGCCCCTGCCTCCATATGATCTGTGTACTCTTCCATTTGGGCACCCGTTAACACACCTGTCAAAAAGACTTTCACATGCTCATTCATTTTCTGTACAACTTTAACTTTCGGATTTTTAAGAGATAAAACCGTTCCGTTATACTTTATGATTGGATATCCCATGTCTCTGCCCCTTTTTGTCGGTTAGTTTACAATTATCCGTTGTTTGCTTACGTACTGAATGACATCTTTAACAGTTTGATTATGCTCCTGATCGTTGAGAGCCTGATCCAATGCAGGGAGCGTGGTAAAGGTTTTATTTTTTTTCTGAAAATATATCTCGGCCATAGGGAATTCATCAACTCTACCAGGTCCATGAATCCCATTATCAACATTGGCAATGACGACAACATCCTTCAATCCATCCTTATTTACATCCTTGAAGGCCACCGCTTCTACGCCTCCAAATCGCGCTACCCACTCATGGTTCCCGTAGAACTCTGGGAATGAGTATAAAATATGTCCTTGATCATCTAATAGAAAGAAAAAGAATTTACGAAGACCTTCCGGATATCCATATGTGGATACAAATCTTACTTTCCCAAAGCCTTCAAGAGTAGTTTGAAAAGACTGTGACTCTTCAACTTCATACTGGTCGGTATCCAATTTTTCACCGCCAACTGTGGAAACAGACTGATCCTCAACAGAACTTAGCTCACTCCATAGTTCCTCATTCTGCCTGATATTCTCTGGAATTTGTGCAAAACGAATTTCATACTCCGCATGGTCCTCTACTGCATGAGCCACAGGAATACTAATTCCTAATGAATCACTTGTGAGGTAACTAAATGATTCTATTCCTGCTTCCACAGGCGATCCTTCGGGTACATCCGCGCTTGCTAATGCTAGAATCAAATCATCTTGAGTAAGATTACCAAGTAAATCTTTTTGTTCTGGCTCTACAGCTGAGAATTTCCCGCTTTTTATAAGATCAATAAAAGGTTTATCGATCTTCACCAGATCACTCAATCTTAATATTGAAGCCTGCTTCATATCCAAGTTGGTCGTATAGAAAATATGATTAGGATAGGCTGCGTCCTTCACATAACAAACACCCGTATATTGAACACTCAAGAACCGTTCACTTTGCCGTTTAATTTCATAATCAATCTCTACATGAGCTTCAGTACCAGAATCGACATGTTCGTATAATCCTTTTACCGCTTCGGTCTTAAGAATTTGGTTTAAAGATTTTTGCTTTGCATTATCCTTGAGTTTTGTAATTTGAGGATATTTAATAATGATCCCATTTTCCGAATATTTCTCTTGCATGAGTTCATAGCTTTGCGGTTCACTATGAGTATTCGAGGCGATGCTATATTCGGAATCAATACGGACTTCTCCACTTTTGGAGAACTCAATGATAAGGTTCTGTTCAGAATCATCACTGTTTATGAAGAAGCCATCGCCGTGGTCTAAAACTCCGATACTCATGCTATCATGTTGTCGACTCTCTAAAATAATAGGCTCATTCATATCCCTGTTCAGTTCCCACGCATCAGGGAGCTCCATCTTACCTACATTTATGATTTTCTCCGTCCACTTTTGTCCAGACAACTCCCACAAATCCACAAATATAGGGTCTGGGTGATATATGGAGACATCCCCCCCTAACCACAACTGTATTCCGTGCTCTGAATCTCGAACCACAAAATCTGTAGTCAATTCTGGCCCGCCATCCTCAATTATCTGGGCGTGTACAAGTTGCCTCGAACTCCACCACTGAATAAATGTGTATTTATCTCCGATCGTACCTGTCACCGTTTTAGGTGCTCTATAATTCATAACCCTAACGTTTAGCCGTCCACTTTTTAACTGAAACGATTTTGTTAAGATAGTGAGATTGTTATCGAACTTTTCTACTAATTCTCCATCCTTCATCTCTACACTTTTTGGCTCGTTTAACAACAAATTAAATTCCTGTGTGAACTCCTCAAGCTTGTTTTGTCTGACATCATAATCCATATTCTCATTGTTGACTATATGAAGTTTTTTCACTAACGTGTCCAGCTTTTTCGAATAGGAAATCGTTTTAGCCTCATTCGGGAGAGAAAGCGTATGATTTTTTTCTGCTGTTGGAGAATCCTGTCCCTTCGTACATCCGTTCATTACTAAACAGGAAATTAGTAGTAACAGCGCGCAACAGATTCGCCCATGCTTCAAGTAACTCATGCTAGATATCACGCTTTCTACAATTTATCGTTCATCTCTATACTCATAATCTTCCACTTGCCTGACTGCTTTTCTAACGTAAACGTAATTTCCTTTTTCGCTCTTTCTTCTAATGAATTATCTTTTACCAAAAATATTTTTCGGTTATCATCGCTACTAACCTCATTAATACTCAGTTCCAACACCGGGTAAGATAAATATGCTAAACCGGAAAAATCGACAGCATCCTCAAAATCATATGTTTGCCTTGCTGAAGGATCGGTGAGCTGGTCCATTTCAGGAAAAGGTAAATCAAACCACTTCATAAGATAATCAACTTCCAAGTAGTTCAATATCACAGCCTTAGGATCGCTTGGATATACAAACTTTTTACTTTTATTTTTATACAAAATCTCCTTTTTTTCAGGTCCTGTTCCATCATATTTTTGATAGACCACGATGGTATGCTCCTGAGTGTCGCTAAACTCGTAATAATCGACACTTTCAAAGACACCGTCATGATCGGTATCTTTCAACGTTCGAATTCCTTGTCCAGTAGCATTAGGAAAATCAGAATTTATACTCTTGATATGATTATTTTCCAAGGCATATATAGAGAATCCCTCTGAATAAGCCCCTCCGTCGCCTATAGAGTATACAACGATAAATTTTTGATCTGTTTGGTCCAGCTTCATGATTTTCACATCTGTATTTATATGCACAACTATAACCGGATCCTCTAGTTTATCAATGATGTGATACCCATCATCCTCCCGGACTACAAATATGTTATAAATCTCCTCTTTTTCTATTCCAAAAGTAAGTACATATTCCAGCTTTCCATCATGGTCCAAATCTTCTTTTAATATTTTTTGAAGCTGCTCATTTGGGGGTTGGATTTTCTTTATAAACTGATCTAATGTGTTAGAATCTATGGCGTAATTTTCATTTCTTTTATTAATCGGATTCACAATATTGCTATTCCGATCTTGTTTTTGAGCAGCAGACTCTGGTTCAGTCACAGCTTTTTTCTCTATCATTTGAGTGCTAGGTTTGATGGGATCAACTGCTTGCTGCTTCTCATTCGTAGGTTGTTCAGAACATCCATTCAATAGCAGACTAAATAACAATATTAAAAATAGTATTTTATTTTATTTTGTTTTATAAAGTTGATTTCAAAAAACTCCCTTTTCACGTTGTTCATTGAACGTTTATACGTTGTTTACTTACATATTGAATGACATTTTGAAGTGTTCGATTGTGGCCTGTTTGATTGATATTCTTATCCAATTCAGATAGGGTAGTGTACGTATTGTCCTTTTTCTGAAAGAAAATCCACGCGATAGGGCGCGTTTCTATTCCGTGCGCATTTACCCCTGTGATATAATCCGCAATTATGACAATGTCCGTACGCCCGTCATGATTTAAATCCTTAAAGCTTACTGCTTTAATCCTGTCAATCATCCTACCGTTGTTACCATAAAATTCGGGGAATTCGTATAGTATCTTATTTTCCACATATTTGTCACTGTTAACTTCCAAAAAAAACTTTGCGTGTATCAGATCATTTGTTTCCTCATCTTTCAATGTGGATATAAACTTTACTTCCCCCCATCCATTAAGAGTGGTGGTAAACGATTGTCCTTTTTGGATAGTATATGGTTCCAGATCAGGATCGGGCTGAGCATCTTCTTCTACATAATCAGCACTACGTTGCTGCTCCACGGATTTCTCCATGTTATATTCGATAAAAATATTATCTACTTTCTCTGTTTTAGTATCCCAATAAATATTCAAATGTAGGCCATTTTTGGAGTAAACCAGACTTCTATTTGTTATGATACTTGGTTGACCGTAAAGTTGTAGCACTTTACCAAGGGTATCACCAATCTTCAATCCTCTTTTGGTTTTAAACTTGGGATTTTCCAAGCTCACGGCTACTAGATAACTTTCACCATCAACTAGCTCCTCCCCTTCAAGTTCAATTTTAGATAAGACTACAAAATCAATTTCTGGATCTTCATAGTTAGGATAAGACAAGCTCCATCTTCTATATGTTCCATTCCCACTAACATATCCCCTGTTGTTTGCTTCAAATCCCTCACTGTAACCCCACTTATGGATAAGTTCTTTAATATCCGTATTCTTATCAATTTTGTGTGATCGATATGAAATTTCAAAGTCCTCTTCCTGAAGGGATTTAGGATCGCTTGGTATATTTAAGTTGATTCTTTCAGTTTGTGCACTCTGCTTCTCCCTAACTTTCTCTTGCTGAAGAAGAGGTGCTTTACTGCATGCATCCGTTCCAAAAATAACCAGAAGTATAATAAAAAAGGCACTACTTCGTTTGTACATCTCTTTTTTCCTCGCAAGTAGCTAATTATTATGCTGTCAACTTAACTACTTTTTCCTTGATGATTATTAGAAAAATCAAAACCCTATCAATTGGGTACTTGATTTGTATTTAATAATGCATATCAATACCCATTTATCTTATTTATCAAATACCAAATTAAACCTAATCAATCTTGATTTAGTTGGCCTCTTCATATTGGAATATTCATAAGTAATAACATATATCCCACCTGAATCTACTATGAAATTATTAAAATAACTATAGTTATAATTATCCTTGGCACTAAATACTTGTAGCCTAAACGATTTTGCTACTTGGGTTTCGGGGTCCAGAATCCAAATATCCTGATTGGACAGCAATAGAATTCTACCCTCCTTTATTCCTAATCCTTTTATAGAGCCTTTACCTTGAAACGTATATTCACATGTGATTTCTCCATCTTTTAAACTAAAAATAAATACCTTATCATTAGTGCTTAAGATTAGCTCATCATGTTTAATAGCCAAATAGGGCCAAAGTATATAATCACTATGTGGTATATCTATTTTTTTATGCCAAATGGCCTTCATAGTAGCAGGGTTTATTAATACAATGTCTCCTTCATCTGTTAAACTCAGCAATTGACTTTTATAAACCACTAAACTGTTCTCTAGTCCGGATGTTATATCTAAACTCCCTGAAATTTCCTTGGAGCGGATATTAACTTTGTGAATTTTAGAATCATTAATATAAAGTAAATCATTCCCTATGAGAACAGGAGAACTAAATGCAGAAATCGGCCCCCCATATGGACCGGTATATCTCCATCTCAAATGACCACTATCAATATCAATTCCATATATCTTACTTTCATCTGTAATTATATAAACTAACCCATCTCTGATTGTTGGACCTAATATATTAGAATCATCCGGAATTGTAAATCTCCACTTTACCTGTCCACTTTTTCGATCCAGAGCAACCACTTGTTCACCTTCAATAAAGATTAATACTTTATGATCAACATACATATCTTTATCAGCATAATACTTGGATTGCCACTTTATTTTCCCTGTTGCTTTATCTATTGAAGTGATTGGAGTGGATGTATATACTTCATTACCTTCTTGAACCATAGGGAAATCGGAGTGAATATACCCTTGTTCCCATTTCTTGGTTAATATATTATTAATGCCCTTCTCCGATCTATTACCTAGTCTGCCTTGAAAGGAAGAAATATTATAAGTAGCATAGGCACGGTTATGTTTAGATTCTATCTGTCCATATGTTGGAGTTAATCCTATAGGAATTCCCGTAAGTGTGCATACCAATAGTACGAAATAGATAAATATCTTTTTTTTGTTCCCCATATTTTAAATTCCTTTATCAATTGATATACTCATCGAAACCAAGTTTAATAATGAATAGATTCATCTGTTAACTTTGCATTTGAGAAATTACTTTTGTGGACTACTCCCTTGCCCTCTATAATTGCAACCTTTCTGGACCAAGAATCCCATGAAAACCCCCCTATTTTTTGAAGTGCTGCAGCTGCACCAGCCAGATATGCTTTTTTTAGCACAGGATCCTTTGTTTTAGAGAGCCTATTCAACAAATCTTTCACCACTTCTTTATCTTTTGGATCCCTACCTTTAAAATGCTCATCATGAATATCAATAAGCCAGTTTTTCCCGCCACTCATCACTTCATCAACTAATTTCTTTTTAGTTGATCCATTGTTCACTGAAATATCCAGAGAAAGCACATAACCTCTAACTGTTTTCATCCCAATAAACTCCATAATTCTTAGAGCTTCTTTGTGATATCCCTTTACTTTTGGGGATTCTGTGTATTTCAACTGAAAATTATCGCTCTTTACTAACTTTCTAAATGCCGAGTTCCACGGCTCATAAAGACTTTTTTTCTTAGGAGGCTTACTTATCGAGTTTCCCCAACTTACTCTTCTCTTTTGATCAGCTTTAACCATCTCTCTCATGATATCGGATGCTTTTCTTCCATTGCTACTAAAATTAAAGATTGAGTTAAATTCATCCTTCGTATCAGCACTATTAGCATAGTCATTCAGGACTTCATGTAGGTTATTTTTAAGGTTTAATTGCATCCAACCCAGAGATAAACCAGCTCCATCATAATTGCCTGCTATAGCGTAGGCTCCCCCTTCAAATGTGCCAACAACTTCTTGACCAACTAATTCAGCATATTTAAGTGTATTGTGGCTGGTGTTATGAACCTCCTTTTTATGCAACTTATCAGGCACTTTATCCCCTATATATGGATTTTTTTCTGATTCTTTATCTTCCACACCAGAAACAAACTTTCCTTCAATTTTCCCACGTATGGCTCGTCCCGCTTCCTCAGCAGCCAGCTTTTGCTTGATATTCCCGCTTGCTTCAGCGGTCATCCAGCGAACGGTTTCTTTTTGCATTTGCTCTTGGGCCCACTTCGGCATCGTCGCCATTTCGCGGAGCTTGCTTCGAAGTCCCTCTGCCAGCTTTTGCGCTTTCCGCATGCCGACCTCGTCGCCATTTGCTTGAGCGATATACCAATCTTCTTTGTATTTACGCATCCAGGTCTGGGCCCAATCAGGATAATTCAGTTTTTGTTTCTTTTGTTCTGCCGCCAGATCAAAAGCCTTTGCTTTCCTGTGTGCATTAGCAGTTGTTAAGGCCTTCAACATAGGTGTTGCACCAAACGTTGGCTCTTTCCACTTCATAGGCTATCTCCTTTTTTAAGAATGCTTAGAAGAATCGTATCTCCGACATACAGGTATCGTGATATTTGGTTCCTCGCTCTACGGCCTCAAGCGTTATTTTCACAAATGAGGTATGAACGGCACCATCATGGTCTGCCCATTCGAGAACTCCAGTTTCATTCGTTTAACTCTATTATTTAATTGTAGATAACTGGATGAAAATAAAAAAAATATGACTAATAACACAATTTTAATTATTAGCACCGCAATTTTTTTGTTTCCTATAACTAATCACAATAACTTCAGCTCACCTATACAAGTATTTGGGAAGTCCACGCCTTTTTTCACTTCCAGGATGGTAATCTTAACGAAAGATGTTCGTATAGGTTCATCGAACTTGAAACGTGTGTCATTGTTCTCAAGCACTAATGATTGTCCATCCGAGAAATCAAGTTTCATTCTTTGGATTGTATTCATGTCTAAATACTTATTGTTAACCCACATAATGCCATCGACCATCTCTATACCTCTGACCTCTTGAGTTGAACCCAAATCTACAGTTACCGTTTCTCCTACTCCGCCTGTCTTAGATCCTTCACACCAAGGGGTTAAATTATTATCGTCCGTTAAATTGCTCACACTAAAAGAACGATTCCCCTGATTAGGCAGTGTAGAAGAGGACGTAATTTTTTTCACTTCGACTTTATTGCTATACTTCATATATTTGGTTTTTGTATTGATCCACTGTATTGGTACTACCCAAGTACCTTCTCCGTTTACAATGGACGAGACATCTTCTTTTTTCCCACTGGCTATATCGATCATGAACATTTTTACAACCTCATCGTCTGCCAATACTAGTTTTTTTTGATCTGGAGATAGAATAAAGTCACCTTCATTTTTAGTTATAAACTGTACTTTTCCAGTGGGTATATCTAATGAATAAATATCGGTTATAAAAGAATCATCTTTTTTATAAGTAGTAAAAATAAGTTGGTTCCCCTGACCCCATTGCATAATACCCGAGACATCAGTTCCTACAAACAGGCGCTTTGTATCACTATTGCCAGACAGATCAAGCATTACGATTCCTGTCTGATCATCTACAAAATAAAACTTGGTGTTATCTGGTGAAAACACTCCCCGCCCATCGGAAATATTACTAACGTCTGCTTTGCCTTTTTCAGTCTTCACTTCTGTAGTTCGCTTACTTATTGCATCATATAAATACAAATGCCCGTTCAATACATATAAATATTTACTTAAATCGGAAGAGATTACAGGATATTGAGCAGATGGCAGCAATTTAAACTCTCGTTCTTTTTCTCCCGCATCCAAATTATACACTTCAATAATGAGTGGATCCTCTGATTGCTCCCCATAAACATCTCTTATAATCGCCATACGACTACCGTCACTTGTTATTTTCCCGACATATACTTGTGAGCCACGATATTTTATACGTTCCTCCTTAGTTTCCATGGTGTCAATTAGGTCGTCGATACGAATATTAGCTTCTCCAGTAGGATCATCTAAATTGGTTAAGAATTGAACTCGATCTTCTACGCCTTCTTGACCATTCAAAAGCCAACTTGCTTTTTTTTGAGTTGCCTTTACATCATCCTGATCTGCCTTAACTTCATTACGTGATGGTATATCGGAAGACTGCGAAGATATAACATTGTCCCCACCTGTGCTTGCTCTACATGCAGATATCGACATTAAAAAAACAATAATGACAGTTGCTTTTATAAGACGCATGAGCTCTCCTCTCCGTTACACTCTCAACAAAGCCTTCTGCTACCAAGTCCAAAACCTTTGCTTTCCTATGTGCATTAGCAGTTGTTAAAGCTTTCAACATAGGTGTTGCACCAAACGCTGGTTCTTTCCACTTCATATGCCTTCTCCTTTGTTAAGAATGCTAAAAGAATCGTATCTCCGACATGCAGGCATCGTGATATTTGCTTCCTCGCTCTACGGCCTCTATCGTTATTTTCACGAATGAGGTATGAATGGGGTTATCAAGAAAATGGTTTCTTATAAAATCATTATCTATCATCATGGTCTGCCCGTTTGAAAACTCCAGTTTCATTCGTTTAACTCTATTATTTGCTTGGAAAGCTTTGGATGACTTAGCTAAACCATTAATAAGCTCAAACCCCTTCAGTTCTTGCATAGTGCCAAAATCAATTTTGATCCACTCCCCGATCCCGTCCCCCTTAACTCCTTCACACCAGGCTGTGCTCGCATCTCCATCCATGATGTTACGGGCAGCATAGGAGTTCCCCGCCTGATCTGGAAGTGTAGATGAAGCAACAATTCTCTGTGCCGGAATGCTTTTCCGATATTTCATCAAATCCGTTGTAGTTTGTATCCATTGTGTAGGAACGGTGGGAAATCCTATCCGATGCATGATATCAGAGTATTTTATACGCACGCCTGTTTGCACATCGCGTTGTTCCACTTCTCCCGACGAGTTCAAATAAGCGGTCATGCGGCTATCCAAGGTTAAAACAGGAGCTTCCGAGGCCTTTGCCAACAACATCCTCTGCTCATTCTTTAAATCCAACATAAATGTCTGATTAGTATTGCTGTTGGTATAGACCAGTCGGTCGTTCTTAAGCCATTCTTTAACCTGTATATTCTCTTGCCCCATGCTGATTCGTTTAATTTCTTTATTATTCAGTAGATCAAAAATGATTAAGTTATTATAACCATCCTGTATACAGAGCTTCTTGCTATCTGGAGAAAAGTGATCAAAAAGAGCAGAATTATCTGTGCCTTTATAGCTTAAAACATTGAGCTTTTTAGTAAGTCGTTCCCGAATACTATATTGATAAAAGTCCCCATTCTTTGTATAAATACATCTACTTAAATCAGGGGATACCACAGCATAGTAACTATTTGGTATATTGAACTGATATATTTCCTTAGACGTGGATAAATCATAGATTAGGAAGGTACTATAATCCAAATAGTTTGTTTCTCTGTATAAAACTATGGCTTTGCCATCATCAGAGATTCGATGTATTTCCAGCTCACCTCTAGGAAAACTCTCCTTATTGTTTACATATAACTCATCTACAATGTCATCTAAAACAATATAGGTATTTCCTGTGGAGTCATCCATATTCGCCAAATAGTCTAAAGACTCACTATCTTTTTCTCCTTGAAACCACATCCAATTTGTTTGTTTATTATTCTGTATTGGTTTTACTACCTGATCTGTATTACTTTTGTTATATTCGCTCTGTGCTGCACTATCATTATGTTGAACACAACCATATAAAATTGAAAACGCCAAACAACATATTATTGTTGTTTTTCTCACCCAAAATTCTACCTCCTCATACTTCTATTCATTTCATTGCTTCTACTACTTCTCTCTGTCTTTTCGATCAATTATGGCCAGCCCATGAATTGACGTATTGGGTTTTTCCGTCAAAGATTTTTTCACCACTCCTAGCACGATAAGAAATCGTGTAAACTCGTCTTTATGGATCGTAATACAACCAGTTGAATTTTTACTAGGTAACCGAACTCCGTCGACACACTTGTGAATGTTGATACCAGTTGCATTATGAGGCTTCTTGTTTTTACCTTTCGTTGAAGGCACCACTCCCCCATTTCTAACACGTAACGCTGGATATCTTTTTTTTATGTTATTAATTTTGTGCCATCCACCTACAAATTCATATACCCCCTCATTTACTGTGGCATCTACATTTTCATAATCAGGAAGCGTACTAGCGTTTTTACTTGTGTACTTAATCTCGCCGTCTATTACCACAATAGCCATTGCTCCATAGCGACCTTCTGGATGACAAGGTTGTTGGTGACTATAAGAACCATCTCCTTCAAAGAAAAATACAAGCGGTGCCTTACGATTGGCAGACAGCTTCTTTTGAATGATACTATTATTTGTATAATCGTTTACTCTGTACAGTGCTTGGGCCTGAGTGCCTTTTATACCCTTACTACTTATATAGCTTTCAATCTTTTTCACCGCTACCAATCCATCTTTATAATCCTTAGGATCTAATGGCTTTGGCTCCTCCTTCGGCTGCTTTTCAGGAGTAGTCGGCGGCGTCTTGCCCGGTTCCGTTTTCGTTGTTGTCGTCGTTGTTGGAACAGTCGGCGTTGCAGCCTTGCTAACCTTGGGCCATGGAAGAATGCCATTGGCTACTTGATGCAGGTACACCGCGAGCACATCACGACCATAGCCCTTATTCTCCAGACCGTATTTTTTCGCAAAGTCATGCAAAGCGGCGTTAAGCTCCTTATCCCAATCGCCTGTAGCTGGAAGCTTGTACGAGAAGCTGTCTGGATACTTCTTGGCAAGCTTGTTCAAATTCTCCCTGGCAAGTTGGCTGTTCACGCCATACTTACTCCGCAGAGCAGCTGCTTCCTTGGCTAGAGTCTTTTGATCAGCAACGGTCAGCTTATGGGCTGCATCTGAATATTGCCCGGACAGCTCCTCCAGCCGATTCGCATCCAGATAGGATTTAGCTGAATGACCACGAATCAGCTCGTTGATTAGCACATTGTCACGCAGTTGGTTGGCGAGAAGATGCATCTGCTTTTGCCTGGCCTTGTCGTTTGCGCTGTGCGCTTCCCACCACTGGGACGTGTATTGGTGCATTTGCGCTCTGGCCCAGGCAGGCATACGATCTATTTCTGCCACCTGCTGACGCAATTGTTTGGCCTTGGCTGCTGCTTCCTTGGCCCCCTTTTTGTCCCCGGCTGCCACGCCCTTGTAGTAGTCCGTTTTATATTGGAGCAGCAAATTCTGCACCCATTGCGGATACCCTTTTCCCTTCAATTCTTGAATCAGGGATTTATAGGCTTTCAGTTCGGCATCAGGTACCTGATTTTTCATGAGCTTACTAGCCTTGATATGAAGCGTTCCATCAGTTCGGATATAACTGCTTTTGCACGTCAGAGATATTTCGCGAGTAGCGGTCATTTGTACCTTTTTGCCGTGCAGCACCAAGTCTGTATCGGCGTGAAAGGTAAGATCGTGATGACTATACACGTGAATACCGGAAGCTGGATTCAAGCGCACAAGTATCTTTTCTTTTTGGGTGGAAAGTGCCACTTCTTTGTCGTCGAATCTCGCCACTTTTTGAGTTTTGGTATGAAATAGCTTTCTTGACGGCTGGCTGATTTCATCTCCTTTGTAGTCTCTCTTACGTAGAGATTGAACTACACGAGCTTCCTTGTCATTGTTGGATGGAAAATACAAATGGACATGATCCCCCAACTCAGGCATGCAATGCCAACCGATCCCATCACCCGTATACATGGTGGGGTATGAAAACCAGCAACCCTCAACTTTGGACTGCATAGAATCCACGGACAAGTGAAGTTTAACGGATTCGTTTTCACTATTTAAATCAATAACTTTCCCTTCAATAGAGGTACCTTTAATAAACTGATTATGTATGACCTCCCTCGGAATACCCTCTTCAGGAACGAGAACATAGTCATATGTCATAATACCTTGCTTCATCTCTGCATGAATCTGATCAATAACCCAATGCTTTCGTTGAAACATGACGACATCTCCAAGTTCAAAACGCTTCGTATCCTCCACTTCAGCATATGTATACTGGGGACCTGACTTTGTTTTTTGGAGGGAAAAGTTAATGCTACGCAATTCACCTTTCACCTGTTCTTTTGAGGTACCTAACCATAATCTCGGAAATACGGATGTAATCTCGGCAATGAGTCCAGTTTGCAGATGAGAGGCCATTCTTTTTAGAAACTCCCAATCACTCTCCTCATACTGAATAGTAAAGCCGCCCAGCTTTTGATCGCTGTCCGCCAGGTCAATAAAATCCCCATGTGGATAGGCATCTATAAGTTCGCGGAACAATTGATAATACGTCAAGTTGCTGTTTTGAAACGAACGGTTTTTCCGTTGTTGATCCATCAGATATGTAAAAGAGGCAGCCTCGATGTACATGTGATATACGCCATTTTTGAATGCAATTCTAATATTGGTGACAATTCCTTTAAAAATGCTAACTGTCCCTCGCTCTTTATCCGTCTCATATACCTCTAGCACATCTTCATCATGCGCTAAACCGTCATACTTCGCATGATCCTCATCCGGTATGAGAGCAGTGATGTACACCTTGCCGTGCTCATTTATCTTCTGTGTCAATTCAAAATCAAGCAGCCTGATAATTTCATACGGTGCATTCACTCTAATATTTCCATAAGTCAGCACAGTTCCTGCCAGTCCCATCTTACTCCCCCCGTTTGCTTTTCATGTGATGCAAATCCTACAATCTGTTAACTATTCCTGCCCGTCTGTGGTGAACGAGATTTTTCCACACCACATGCATAAGTTCGTGGAGCAGCTCATAAGAGCCGGAGATTGATCTACGTATACATCCTTTTTTCCATTCAACCAAGGCATAGAAACGCTCGGTTTGCAGGGCTGCGGAATGATTTTTCCGGAATTTCCTTTGTTAGCAGAAGAAACTGTAGGATTATGCATACTACGGCACATTCCGAAAGAAGGGATATGCGTCTGCGGGTGAAAATCCTGAATATTCCCTTGCAGTTTGTCGCCAATACTAATCCCTCTGTTAGCTGAAACACTAAATCTTCCCGTATGACTTCCATAGCTGCAATGTATCTGTGCCCCATCCACTACATAGCTCTCACTCATTCTTGGACTCTCCTTTGTATAATTGGCCCCTCTGTATCAACCTTTTGTAATTTCAAGCCTGCCAGATTGAACTTCAAAATACATTCAGCCACATCGAGGTCTACAATGATATGATGATTGGCATCCTGAACCCTGAATATTTTATGATTCTCCACTGCATATTCATCTAGAATGATTTTCTTCAGTGTACCGTCCCTATGATATTCACTACATGGTGATAAACACATCAGGCTAGGCGGATTTACCAGCCAATACCTTGTTTGCTGCATTCGCTGCATATCGGCAAAAACAACCAACTTCCAGCTTAATCCGGCCTGATATATATCAAATATTTCCTTTAGTTGTTCAGAAACGATGGATACCGGATGCTCTATAAAATCAATATAGTCCGAATCACCTGATACATAAAATTGTAAAATGGATTCTTCATCAGTACATGATGAGCTTTCTGCCCATTCCAATAACTGCCTGCGATTCGTCTCTACTGGATACATATACTCCGTAATACGATTATCCTGTTGAATCATGTAGTACTCCATAAGCTGTTGAATACACCACCTCACTGATTCCTTTATACTCCCCTATTCTTACTTCCAAATCGTCCTCGCATTTCAACGCCTTGAATTCAGGTAAATGTACAGCTTGCTGAATAGCATCTTTCGCTAATTTCAGAATATATTGATGAAATTCCCCTGTAGCCTGGAGTACAAATCGCTCGACATCAGGCTGAAAAATCTTATTCATATAGGGTTTTCGAAGCTGATTCAATTCATCCTCCACTTCTGCTAAAAAGCGGAATACCCAGCCTGCATCATAGATTCCATAACAAGGTTGAGGATCAAAGAACCAATTTTTATCATAGGCTTCGACGACATAGTTATAGTTGCGATCCATCAGATACGTGCGCCTCATAGAATAAGTAATGTATCCGATCCTTGTCTTGGCCACTTCTCCGGAATGGGCTTGCAGACAGATCGATTGAAAGGATTGAATAAAAGAAAAAATGAGCTCATCTTTTCTTTGTTCATACAAATACGCTGCTTGATGTAATTTCTGGTTCAATACATCTTCCGCATAGGTCTTATGGAAGTGTTCTAGGGCTTCCAGTCTATTCATAATTCCACCTCTGAACCTATTATATAGAATATTTACATGATATTACTGGTCCTATCCTCCTATTTTATTACACAATTTTCATATCATGAGATTACATATGAATTTATGAAAATAGAATGAAAATAATCACATTTTTTCGTGAATATGTAATGATATAAACAAAAACTCTCCAAGAAAGGCTAGCATTAGACCTAAGAAATGAAGGTTTGCGCAAGTGAATAGGTAAATGGAAGTAGAAAGATCGGTTTATAATGAAATAATCATGTATAATTAATGATACGCTCCAAAAACACATTCAGAGGATCGGGAATGGGATACACAAACTGCTAGAGTTTTGGATAACCACCACTTTGCATCAGGATTGGAGATACATGATTACTTCACCTACAGGTTTTTATAATAGTATTCAAGAGGCTACCGCGCATGTCATTGATGTGCTAAGTGGTATTTTATATGTAAACACCATTTTTATTGCCGCTAATGACGGCATTACGAATGTGATTGTAGATTCATT
Organism: Paenibacillus sp. FSL P2-0322; assembly: GCF_037975315.1. Lineage (NCBI taxonomy): Bacteria > Bacillati > Bacillota > Bacilli > Caryophanales > Paenibacillaceae > Paenibacillus > Paenibacillus sp. FSL P2-0322. Next base: position 5,725,364 of record NZ_CP150243.1, read on the forward strand.
TAACCGGGAAGAGGTGCTCGTTAAGGAAGGGGATGTGCTCCCTTTTGAGCTTAGCTATTGTAGTCTGGTGTTGGACCATCCTGCCGATCACCTCACGATTTCAGAAACAACTATTCACCCGCACACATGTGATTTAGATGTGACTAAAACCATTGGAAACCACTCATTTACAGGAATCCCTATTCGCATGAAAAATGGTCAGGCTTACGGAACCATTTGTATCTTGGACGCTCCATCTGTACATTTGACAGAATCCGAACTGAAGGCCCTTCAGGCTATGGCTGTGTTTCTGGGTTATGTGGTAGAACTGGAGAAAGACAAGATAGATGCTGAAATCTCTTCTATGAGCAAGCTGGATTTGATATCTTCCCTGAGTAATAAAATTCGGTTTTCGCTAACCGAAATATGGGGAGCCACCGATCTCATGCTGACGACGGAGTTAACAGAGGAACAACAGCAATATATGAGCATCATGGAGTCGAGCAGTCGCTCGCTCATGACGTTATTGAGTAATATTTTGGATTACAGCACTATGGAATCCAGGCAGATTGATGATTTTGAAGATCCGTTTGATCTGAGAACGATGATGGAAAATGTATTGAGCCTGTATACAGAGGTAGCCGCGCAGCGGAATCTCGAGTTGAAGCTCGACTGGAATCTCACCAGCTCGCCTATTTTTATCGGGGATGAAGCTAAAATTCGCCGTATGCTGATTAATTTGGTAGATAATGCAGTGAAGTTTACAAGCACAGGAGCTGTCACTTTATCTGCAACCACCCAATCCGTGACCGATGCACCTGAGATTGAACTGGAATTAAAGGTGAAGGATTCCGGAATCGGTATATCTCCGAATAAATTGAATTTGTTGCTTGAACATGACCGTGGGTACTCTCTCTCATATGGAAATCCAGGCTTGGGTTGGCAGATTACCAAACATCTATTAAAACGAATGAACGGTAAGATGACAGGGAGCAGTGAACCTGGTAGCGGGACGGAGATAACGCTCCAGTTCACCCTGAAAATATACCAGGAGTCTGCCTAAAACAGAGATTAGCTTGTGATGATATGGCATATCCTATAATAGAAGCCCGTGACGCATAACGTCACGGGCTTTATGTTATGGGTACATGTCACTAGGCAGTATTATCACCCTATGCCGCACGTTTGTGCATAGCCAGACTTAGTAACATTTGGGAGCAGCCAGCTTAGCCAAATCCGCCATATACGTAAAAAAGGCCTCTGGATCTGTATCATATACCAGGTTCACAGGACGTCCATCTGCCTGTTCCACCGTTCTGCCCTGACTTGGTCCTTCTGCGATAACGCTGCAATGCACCGTCTTTTTCTTGACAATGTCCGGGCGTCCTACGGATGCAGTGGTCAGTACATCCCACAAGTAATAGGTTGAGTTCGTTTCGCTATAAACAAGCGGAGGACATCCTGCATAGCAATTGCCCAAGAAATCCACGCCTTCATATCGGCGCTCCGCAGCCCAACGATTGCGTACTGCTGGAGTTAATGGCACTTTGCTTGTGCTTTCCAGCGCTACCAGATCAATCGTAATGCCGCTTTGCCACACCCGATATGCCGCTTCTGGGTCCCAGAACACATTCCACTCTGCTGTGCCGTCATGCTCCGGCTCTTCTACATTCCCTTTTTCAAAGGTGCCACCCATCCATACCAGCTTTTCAATCTTTGCTTCAATATCCGGTGCTTCATCCAGCGCTCGCGCCAGATCGGTTAGCGGTCCAGTGAATAGCAACAGCGTCTTACCTTCAGCTCCGCGTACCTTTTCGATCAGATGCTGATGAGCTGGCAGGGATGAAAGCGGTGCTTCCATACGCCCTGATTCATTCAGTACGGGTAATGCATCCACATAGAAGGAATGTAAACGCCAAGCGGCAGGAAACGGATTTTTACCGCGTGAATTAGACTTTGCGACTTCCACAGGCCCTTTATTTTGTCCAAAACGATCAATAATTTTACGACTGGCATCCGTCGCAGGCTCCAGGTAACCATCTGCTGGAATCACCGATACTCCGGTCAAATGAACCTGCTCCATCTGAAGCAGCATAAAAAGGGATACTAGATCATCCACTCCACCATCATGATTAAAATAAACGTTTGTCTGACTCATCTGTCTCTTCCTTCCTTTATCCCCGTAAAACAGGCTTGTTCTTAACGGCAACCATCCTTCATTATGCCTGATCGCTTCACAGGAGTAAATGTGGGATAGTGCGTGAATCAGCGATTTTTTGCTTACTCCATGCTTAAGAAAGGTAGAAATGTGTGTAATAACAGGGTAGAATCGTGGGTCCTAATCGGAAGCGTATGAAGGAGAGATGCATATGACAGCCCGAACAATAGAAGAGTTGGAGCAGATCCGTAAAGAATGTAAATCCATGGTGACGAAAAGGGCTGCGGCTTCGGGGGGAGCGGTATTGGTTCCAGTTCCAGGAGCTGACGTTCTTGCTGATGTTGGCATTTTGATGCAGTTACTGCCAGCCATTAATGGAAAATTCGGATTATCTGAGAAGCAGCTGGAAGGTCTGGACGCAGAAACAAAATCCATGGTGTATGGTTTTATCACCTCAATTGGCAGCAAGCTGATCGGGCGACTCATCACCCGTGAAGTTATCGTGCAGATTTTGCAAAAAATGGGCATTCGGATCGCTACCAAGCAGGTTAGCAAGTTTGTCCCCCTTCTGGGGCAAGGGCTAGCCGCGGCAATTGGCTTTACTGCTATGCGAACCATTGGTAATCGGCATGTCGATCAATGTTATGAAGTGGCCAAGCGCTTGCTGGAGCAGCGAACTGCGGCAGATATCGCGCGCAACTGGACGGTTCCACAGCAGCCGCTAGAGCCTGTGGGAGTTGATCATTTGCCAAACCGGGACCCGGGAGCAGCGATTCCACTACTGCCGGCACCCCCTAAAGATTAAGTTCTTCACATTCGAGTCAACCATCCATTTCACCCGCACGGGGTACCGCAGATCGAGACGGGTCCTGTATCCCGTGCTTTTTAGCCTTCCACCTTGGCTCCATAGGAGCGGGCCACCGCTACTGCCTGCTCGATATCCAACTTGGCTCCGGTGATGTCCAGATCTTTAAAATTCACGCCATCCATCTTCGCACCGCGCAGGTCTGTTCCTTGAAGATGGGCTTTGTGCAGTCTTACCCGGGTAAGATCCGCCTCCCGCAAATCTGCTTTTTCCAAATTGCATTCGGATAAGTCGGCTTCCTTGAATCGTATTTTTCGCAAATCTTGTTTTCTTAAATCTGCATGACGCAAATTCGTATAAGACCAGTCTCCGCCCGTAATTGTGATACCATCCATATTCGCCCCCGCAAAATCTGAACCTACCAGCTTGCAGTTATCAAACCGGACTACAAACAAATTGGCGCTGGTGAACAAACAATTGGTAAAAGCCGACTCCTTGTAGTGAGATGCATTCAGAATGGCTCCGGTAAAATCACAGTCCACAAAAGTACAGCCTTCCACGAGGGACTCATTCATCTCCACACCCCGAAAGCGACATCGGGTAAACTCGCAATTTCTCCACTCGCCTTCTCTGGCATCCATTGATCCAAAATCACGGGCTTCATAGACCTCATCTGTATAAAAGAACATGTTCTCTCTCCTATTCCTTATTCCTTATATTAGGAACTCAGCATTTCGGCAAGGACCGCTCAAAACCGCCTTTCATTTTTCCCAGTAAACCCTTCATCATCTTATGATCCTGCGGCGTAAACTCAGACATACACGACCGAATCAACTTCGTATAATAAGGGACTATCTTACTTAACAGCTCTCGTCCTGCCTCCTTTAATCCGACAGTCACCATCCGCCCGTCACTCTCATGAGCCACACGTTCAATCATGCCATCTCGCTCTAATCCGTCGATCAGCCCCGTCATGGTTCCACGCGTCACATCAGCTTTTTCCGCCAACTCTGATGGTGTCATGCGATGCGGCGAATGGCAATGCAACAGGCTAAGAACAATAATCCGGCCCTGAGAAGCCCCCAACTTGCTAAAATCGGTATCCATTTCTCTGAAAATACCGTTAGCCAAGCGCGCAAATGTCACAAAAGTCTCTATATTATCCACTTCGGCATCTTCATGTCCAAAGCTACGCAGCACCCCGCGTATGGAGTCATTATGAAAATTAAAGTTCATAGTCTATCCATTCCTTCCTTAATCCCGCTTGTTCCGTCAGACGGTAGCTTTTCCATTCGTCTGGCAGCAAAGAAGCATACGGTTCCTTGGCAAAACGATCATCTACCAGGACCAACAATCCTTCGTCGTGCTCTGTGCGAATAAGTCTGCCACCTGCCTGAAGAACCTTGTTCATCCCTGGATATACATACGCATAGTTGAAACCATTCCGTCCCTGTTCGGAAAAATAATCCCGCAGCACATCCCGCTCTGCTCCAATTTGCGGCAAGCCGACGCCGACAACCACTACCCCATTTAAGCGATCCCCAGGTAAATCGACACCTTCAGCAAACACACCACCCAGTACGGCAAAGCCAAGCAAGGTGTGCTCTTGCCCAGGCTGGAAAGCCTCTAGAAATCGATCCCGCTCTGGTTCGGTCATCCCCGGACTTTGTACCAACGTATTTGCGGACACGTCCCGAAGCATGAACTCCTCATATACCTCACGCAGATATGGATAGGACGGGAAAAACACAAGGATATTTCCTTTCCGTTCCACAACCAATGCAGCCAGCATATCCGCAATCGCCCCTTTGGAACGCTCACGATCCCGATAACGGATGGAGAGCGGCAGCAGACGTACATCCCATTGCTCCTGATGGAAGGGGGAAGGAACCTGTAACGTATAATCTTCCTCGTTTGCTCCGAGCATGTCCCGGTAATAAGCAAGCGGTGTCAACGTTGCGGAAAAATAAATGGCTGAGCGGTAGCCCTTAATAGCTTGTCCCAGCAAGTGAGAAGGATCGAGGCAGAACAGCTTGACCCTCACTTCACTGCGCCCCGCTTCCACATAAGTAACGTATCGTTCATCGTATAAAGCAGCAATGCGCAGCATATTCTGAGCGGTAAAATACGTATCTAGAAGCAATGCATAAGCCGTACCCTCACCGCTTGCGTGGCTTGTACTGCCCCCCGTCACCAGTTCACGTTCAGCTGCTTCCACAAAAGGCGCCAACAGCTCCAGCACCTCTTGCGGTGCTACTGTCTCCACTGCTTTTCCTGTATCTGCATATTGCTTGCGCAGCGTAATCATATGTGCGTTCACTGCACTCGCAGCCGCAGCAATCTCTGGGCTTAGCAACTTAAATTCTCGTTTCAGTTCCAAAAAAGAAGATTTCAAAATTTCCGCCGAAAACATGTCCCGGCCGCGTTCTACCAGATTATGAGCCTCATCCACCAGTACGACACCTTTTCGCTTGTGCTCCTCCAGCAATCTTTTCAAAGAAATCCGTGGATCGAAAACATAATTATAATCACTGATTATACCATCCGAGGCATACGCCACATCCAGCGAAAATTCAAAGGGACATACCTTATGCTTGCGCGCATAATGCTCAATCACCGCCCGGGTCATTAACGTCTCATTCGCCAAAATATCGGATACCGCACCGTTGATCCGGTCGTAATAGCCCTCGCACATGCTGCATGATCCAGCATCACAATCATTTTCATCCTTAAAGCAAATTTTATCCTTCGCAGTCAAAGTCACCACATGCATGTGCAGCCCTTGGGCCTGCATTCTAGCGTAAGCTTCTTCGGCTGCTGCCCGAGTCGTGGTACGAGCCGTCACATAATATACTCGCCTAACCTGGCCCTCACCGATAGCCTTGATCGCAGGAAACAAGGTGGATACCGTTTTACCAATACCTGTAGGTGCTTTGGCAAACAGGTTAACCCCTTCGGCAATCGTCTTGTACACCGAACCCGCGAGAGTTCGCTGACCCGAACGATACGTATCAAAGGGAAAGTTCAACATAGCAATGCTGGCATCCCGCTTTTCCGCATGTGCTCTCAGCAGGAATGCATACGGTGCATAACCAGCAATCATCTCTTGTGCGAAAGCTTCTAGCTCAGCAAAGGATAGCTCGCGCCTAAATCGGCGAATGTCTTCACTGTGTGCCTGTACATAAGTAAGCTGGACCTGCATGGAATGCTGTTGTTCCTCACGAGCAATCATATAGGCATACAGAAATGCTTGTGCCCAGTGTACGGGTTGACCGTCACCCTGAATATCTTCGAGGGGCAAAGAGATCGATTTAATTTCATCAACCGTCCATACGCCATCCAGCTCAATCAGTCCGTCACAGCGACCTTCAATGATAAACAATTCGTCCTTATACGAAATTTCTGTACGTAAATGTACCTCTTTGCGGTCATGCTCCTTGTAACCTTTCTGGATAACCTGATGCACGCGAGTTCCTTCGAGCATACTGCTATTCGAGCGAAAGCCGCTATGAATGCTGCCGCTCCGATGCACATACTCCACAAGAGGACGCACCGATATGTGAATTGGTTCCTTCATACGATCACCCGTTCCGGTCATAGTCCTTTCACTGTACCACGTAGATAAACGAAACGTAAGGGACATAAGAATCGTTTGTGGTCGATTGGTATTCACTCATGCCTACTTTTTACCGAAATATAGAAACGAGGCCTTTTGCTTTATTCCCCACGATACTACAACTCTCATTTCAGCATAAAGGATAGGGATATGTTAAAAGAATTAATTAACAATTTTGCGTTATTAACAAGCTTCTTATTCTTTGGAAATTTATTTTTCCGGAAATATGAGCGTTACCTAAAAAAACATGTATTCATTTATCGGGTAATGAACGGTTTAATGCTGGGTCTGTTTGGCATTCTGTTAATGATGACCGGTTTATGGATCCGTGGGCACTTTGTGGTCGATCTGCGCCAATTGGCGATTATCATTTCTGTTTATATGGGAGGATCGGTATCCGGTCTGCTGACTACCTTGATCATAAGCCTGTACCGTATTTACATCACAGGTGGTTGGACAGATGTTTCTCTGACTGCTACCGTCAATTGCTTCATGACACTGGGCATTTCACTTATCTTTATTCGAGAAAAAAGCCTAACACTCCGCAAGTGGATGTCGGCCGTGCTTGGAGCTGCTATAGTGTCGCTGTTATCTACTTTCTATGTGGTTAATCCTCCTGATAATGAATCTATGATAATAATCACAACCGTTAAGTTACTTGGCGGCCTGTTCACTTATTTTATGATGTCCCATATCAAAAAAACAGAACGGGCTGTTCATCTGTTGGAAGAAGCTGCAAATCGGGATCATTTAACCGGACTCTACAGTCCGCGTGCTTTCGATGCGCTATTTGAAGAGGTCTTTCATACTTCCAAGACTACAAAACAGCCCTTTGGACTCGTGATGCTGGATATTGACCACTTTAAAAATATTAATGATACGTATGGTCATTTGAACGGAGATACCGTCTTAAGCCAATTAGGAATGCTGTTAATCCGGGAATCTACAACGAGGGCGTACCCCTCCCGTAAAGGCGGAGAGGAATTTGCCATTCTGATTGGAAATTGCGATAGTCAGAAAGCAGCAAGCTTTGCCGAAAAGATTCGGAAAGCTGTGGAAAATGAACGTTTTCTTTTGAATGACGGAACCTCGATCTCTCTAACCGTATCCATTGGAGCAGGCAGTTCACCTGTCATTGCATCGAGGCACTTACTGGAAAAGTCAGATGAGGCATTATATGAAGCTAAGCGTTCAGGACGCAATCAGGTGAAACTGGCAAAACCATAAATATTAGTCGCTAAATGTCAGGAAAGCTGGATTATTGTTAATAAAAAGTGGTAAAATGGAAATAACATCGTTATCAAAAAAACTTCTGCCGCTAGTGGAGACATGCCTTACAATCGACATGGGGGGTGGGCTTTGTGAACCTCGAACAATTGGAAAAACTCATGGAAAAAGAACGCCGTGAACTGAATCGCATGGCTGACTTACACGGATTAAAAGATGAACGTGTATTGGACAAATCCTCCAGACTTGACCGTATTATGGACAAGTACCTTCACACCAAGCGTGCAATAAACCAAACACACTCATAGAAGCAAGCTACATCGCTGCCCCTCAGGGCAGCTTTTTTATGATGTAAGCAGTATTCGTCCTCCTTCGGTGCACCTCTGCATCGTACTCACCTTCTTGTTGACTGACTATTTTCCGCCATATTCCGTCCGCAACAATTGTTGTGTGAACGATATCCATTCTCTGGCGGCAAAGGACAGATAACGATCGTTCCGCCAGATCATCCCCAAATGCCAAGGGATGACGGGGTCCACCAATGGAAGAACACGCAAGCGCTCGGAATCCAGATCTCGGCATATAGCCTCCGGCAACAGTGCTACTCCCAGGTTTGCAGCAACCATTTCGCTAATCAGATCCCATTGTGAGCTTTCGTAGACTACACGCGGCTGAAAGCCAGCACGAACACATTCCGCAATGATACGGTCATGCAGCGTAAAATCCTCACGGAACAGTACAAACGCCTCCTCCGCCAACGCAGATAATGGTACCTCCTTGCACTCTGCCAGTGCATGCGTAGGATGAACGAGCAAATTCAGCTTTTCCTCCACAAACAGAAATGTCTCAAACATATCTCCAACCGCAGGCAGCACAATCACCCCGATATCCAATGCCCCGGCTTCTACGTCCTGTTCCACTTTCTTCGCCCCGTCCTCAAATAATTGAATGGTCACATCAGGATATGCCTTATGGAATTCTCCAATGACACGCGGAAAAAAGCTTGATCCGACCATAGGGGGCAGGCCAATACGGATATGTCCCTTTTTCAGGTTCATCAAATCACTCAGCTCCGAGGACAGGCTTTGAAAGGACTTTACAATCGCTTGTGCTTGAAGCTCAATTACCTTTCCCGCGTCCGTCAGTTCGATTCTTTTGCCAATTCGGTCGAACAAAGCGACCCCCAATTCATCTTCCAGACTTTTAATCGTCTTACTGATCGTCGGCTGGGTAATAAACATGCTCTGGGCTGCCTTTGTAAAGCTACGCAACCGCGCGACTTCCAAAAAGTATTGTAAATGTCGGATATCCAAAGCTACACCTTCTCCCATAGACAAACGGAATAGATTACATTCTTTATATGCATTTTACTCATGAAAGCTTGTGATGTAAAATTTCATTACAGTTTGAAAATAACCGATCTCAAAGATAGGAGCCATTATATATGAAAAGCTTCATACGCGGTGTCCTCCAGATCGCCGTCCTGATGGCCTTTTCGCTCATCCTGAACGCGGTAGTCTCTTGGCTCCACCTGCCTGTACCCGGTAGTATCATTGGTATGCTGATCCTTTTTATTCTGCTGCAAACCGGCTTGGTCCGGCTAAGCTGGATTGAAGTTGGTGCAAATTGGTTGCTGGCCGAGCTGCTATTATTCTTTATCCCCTCCGCTGTCGGCGTTATGAATTATTGGCCGATGCTGGAACACGATGGTATGAGCATTATGCTGGTCGTGTTGCTCGGCACCTTTCTGGTGATGGCCTGCACAGGTATGGTCGCTAGTCTGCTTGGTAAACGAAAGGAGCATAAATCATCATGACCGGTCTTCTATGTATTGTATTGACACTCGCTATTTACTGGATGGCCAAACGCATGTACCGCACACTACCCAAGGTGTATTTGTCTCCATTGCTCATTACACCTATTGTTATCATTTTGATTTTGACGCTGACGGGTGTGAACTACCGTTCTTATAATTCGGGCGCTCACTTGCTGTCCATGCTGCTACAGCCAGCTACGATTGCATTTGCTGTCCCTTTGTACCGATATTTCCCTGTGTTAAAAAAACACGCGACCCAAATCGTGCTTAGCGTGCTGTCTGGGTCTGTTGTAGCCGTGTTGTCCTCCATGGCGCTTGCTAAGTGGATGCACCTGAATTCTTCGCTGCTGAGCAGCCTGATTCCTCGCTCCATTACGACGCCCATTGCGATGAATGTATCGCAAACGATTGGCGGCAATCCGACGGTCACGGCTGTATTCGTTATTCTGACCGGATTGAGCGGTCTTATTATCGGTCCGATGATTGTAAAACTGTTCCGTATCGAAAATGAAGTCTCACGTGGGGTGCTGCTCGGTACCGGTGCTCATGGTACAGGCACTTCCAAAGCATTCGAGTTCAGTTCGCTGACGGGGACGATATCCAGCATCTCGATGGTGCTCGCCGCTCTCTTTACCTTGGCGGCTGCCCCGTTCCTGTTCCACTTGATGCTGTAAGCCATCTGTATACAAAGAAGCAGCGATTCTCTTGTTATGAAGAATCGCTGCTTCTTTGCTTTCAGTCCATGTCTCAAAGCAATGGATGGCTCAAGGATATATATCCCTCGCGGCCTCAAATAGCTTTAACGTCACCGGGTTTCACCTCTACCTCTACAGGCGTTACAGCTTCATACAGGTAAGCATCCAGCTCAGCCGTATATTGTCGTTCTTGCGCGGCGCTCCAGCCTGCATGTTCGGACATCAATGCAATGGCGGGCTGTTTCCAGCGCTTCACCTCGTCAATCTGGAAGAACAGAGCCCCAGTTCGGCGTATAAAAAAGTCAGACGGTGTCACTGTCATTTCCTGTTCCATCGCATACAGGAGCGGGGCACGCACTTCCACAGGCAGCGCCGCTTCCTTCTCGGTAGCCTCCTTCATGCTCTGTGCCGCTATGGCAAACAATCGCTCTGTGTTGGAGCCATAGCGGGTAGCCCATGCTCTAGCTATATCCGGCGACAGGCCGAGCGCAACACCTGCTGCGGTTTGCTTACCTACGTACGCGTCCCAGCCCGCTGAGCCTCCTACGCTGCCACCCGAAATCGGGATATGTCTGGTGCGGCATGCCCGGAAGCTCTGCCCATGCAAGCGCCCCAGCTCCTGTACCGCACGATCCACGACGAGTTCGGACATTTTCCGGTAGCCCGTCAGCTTGCCGCCTGCAATCGTGATCAGACCTGAACGGGATTCCCAAATTTCGTCCTTGCGTGAAATTTCCGAAGGGCTTTTACCGTCTTCATAAATGAGCGGCCGTACCCCTGCCCAACTGGATTCTACATCCGTAACAGTCAGCTTTACATCCGGAAACATTCCGTTGATCGCTTGAAGCACATAGGCCCGATCTTCGGCGGTCATCCGGGGATGCGCCGTATCCCCCTCATACACCGTGTCGGTCGTACCTGCATAGGTTTTTCCATCACGTGGGATGGCAAATACCATGCGTCCATCCGGTGTATCGAAGTACACTGCCTGTTTGAGCGGAAAGCGCTCAGCATCGAACACCAGGTGAATACCTTTCGTCAGGCGAAGCACCTTGCCCTCTTTGGAGCGATCCATTTCCCGTAACGTGTCTACCCATGGTCCGGCTGCATTAATAACCAGCGAAGCTCGAATTTCGTATGGTTTTCCCGTTACCCGGTCCGTTACGCTTGCACCGCTTATTCGTCCTTCGTCATACAGCAGCTTGTCAGCCTTGGCATAGTTCACCGCCAGCGCCCCTCGTGTAACAGCTTCCTTCATGACCTCAATCGTCAGGCGAGCGTCATCTGTGCGGTACTCTACATAGCTGCCGCTTCCCTTCAGTCCATCACGCTTCAGCAAAGGCTCGCGCTCTAGTGTAGCTTGGATGTCCAGCATGCGGCGGCGCTCACTACGCTTAACACCAGCAAGGAAATCATATACCAGCAGCCCGACAGAGGTGGTGAATGCGTTAAACGTGCCGCCCTTGTGAAAAGGAAGTAGCATACGCTCGGGTATGGTCACATGTGGACCATTTTCGAATACGATTGCCCGCTCCTTCCCGACCTCGGCTACCATCTTAACTTCAAACTGCTTCAAATAACGAAGACCACCATGCACTAGCTTGGTCGAGCGACTGGACGTACCCGCTGCGAAATCCTGCATCTCCACCAATGCTGTCTTCAAACCACGATCCGCCGCATCCAGCGCAATACCCGCCCCTGTAATGCCGCCGCCAATGATTAAAATATCAAAATGCTCATGTCCCATACGTTCCAAAACAGCGGTTCTCTCCTGCGCAGCAAATCCCTGTTCTCCCATCATTTATCCCTCCAGCTTTGTATATATTCACGATGCAATCTGCCAACCGAATCATCATAAGGTACAAAAAAAGACCACGAACATCGCTGCGGCGGATGCCGAGCGGTTCATGGTCTCTCCAAGTCTCCTGACGAGTATTAACTTATCTATATCGTAGCACACACGGTACGCTATGAAAAGGGAAATCTGCCTGTTGCCAGATGGCTCCCTTCTATCGCAAAACCGTCTCTACTTGAACGCCATTGCGGCATGAACTGCCTTTTTCCAGCCACCATAAAGCTCAGTCCGCATGTCCTCACTCATGGACGGAGTAAAGGTATGATCACTCTGCGCATATCCCCGGACTTCATCCAGACTGCTCCAAAACCCGACTGCCAGTCCCGCTAAATACGCCGCACCGAGTGCAGTTGTCTCGTTCACAGCAGGTCGTTCTACAGGCAGATCGAGAATATCGCTCTGGAACTGCATCAGGAACTCGTTCATCACTGCGCCTCCATCTACACGCAATGAACGCACAGGTACACCCGAATCGCTCGCCATGGCAGTTAGGACATCTTTAGTCTGGTAGGCCAGCGATTCCAGTACCGCTCGTATAAAGTGCTCCTTGGTCGTTCCCCGCGTCAAACCAAATGTCGCGCCGCGCACGTCACTGTCCCAATACGGGCTGCCTAGACCTACAAAGGCCGGGACAAAATATACCCCTTCCGTCGAGGTCACACGCGCCGCATACGCTTCACTATCTTTGGCCTCGCGGAACATGCGCAGCCCATCACGCAACCACTGAATAGCAGACCCAGCTACAAAAATGCTGCCCTCCAGCGCATACTTTACCTGACCATTCAGCCCCCATGCAATGGTCGTAATCAGTCCATGTTCCGAGTCACAGGGTTCATCTCCGGTATTCATCAGCATAAAGCATCCCGTACCGTATGTATTTTTAATCATGCCCTTGTCAAAGCATCCCTGACCGAACAGAGCTGCTTGCTGATCGCCCGCCGCTCCGGCAATAGGGATTTCCTGCCCAAAAAAGTGATAATCCACCGTATGAGCATATATCTCAGAAGATGATTTCACCTCTGGTAGCATAGACGCAGGAACGCCGAGAATATCCAGCAGCTCCTCATCCCATTTTAGCTCATATATGTTGTACATGAGTGTGCGGGCCGCATTGGAGTAGTCCGTTACATGTGCTTTACCACCGGACAATCTCCAGATTAGCCAGGTATCAATCGTACCAAACAGCAAATCCCCGCGCTCCGCTTGAGCTCGTGCTCCTTCGACGTTGTCGAGTATCCATTTGACCTTGGTCCCAGAAAAGTAGGGATCAATGAGTAGTCCCGTTTTGCTATGAAAAATATGATCAAATCCACGGCTTTTCAATTCCTCGCAGATTCCGGTTGTTTGCCGTGACTGCCACACCAGCGCATGATATACAGGCAGACCCGTATGTTTATCCCACACCACTACGGTTTCCCGTTGATTCGTAATACCAATCCCGGCAATTTGGCTGGCTTTCACACCTGATTCCGACAGGCAGGAGGCGATGACGGCCAAAATAGAGCTCCATATTTCATTTGCGTTTTGCTCTACCCACCCCGGCTGGGGAAAATACTGTGGGAACTCCCGTTGTGCCTTGTATACCACTTTTCCCTGCCGATCAAACAAGATGGCCCGCGAACTGGTTGTGCCCTGATCCAAGGCAAGAATGTATTGCTCCATCGTTTCCCAGCCTCCTTGCATATTTATGTATTGTATCCACTTGATTCAAATAAAAGCTATTGCTTATAATGCTCGAACAGTTGTTTATTGGAGGTCGTAACTGCTGTAGCTCCCGCAGCCAACGCCGCTTCCACATCCTCTGGGGTGCGAATAAGTCCGCCCGCCAAAATAGGAATGCCCGTGCGTTCGCTGACTTCCCTAATCATCGGTGGAACAACACCGGGCAGCACCTCAATATAATCAGGTCGTGTTTTTTCCACCAGCGCGTAGCTTTTTTCCAGCGCAATCGTATCAAGCAGAAACACCCGCTGCACAGCAAGAATCCCCTTCTTTTTAGCGGTTGCAATCACCCCGGATCGGGTCGAAATAATCCCAAACGGCTTAATTTCCTGACATAAATATTCAGCCGCATACTCGTCATTCTTCAAGCCTTGCACCAGGTCGGCATGCAGAAGCATTTGCTTGTTGCGACTCCTAGCCATCTGGTACAGGTTGCGCAGCTGCGCTACATGCGTATCCAGAAAAACCGCATACTCATAAGAGCTGTCCAAAATACCCTCCAGCTGCTTCATATGCTTAGCTGCAGGTAAAATGCGTTGTCCCTGAAATGGCATGGATATCCCCCTTAAAGCTGAATGTCGGTCAAACTCGTTCAAATTTTATATTATCACTCTGTTCGACGAAGGTGAAGCGGTTTCAAAAGAATACCCCTTTATACTCCATATGTGCCTTTATTTCTAAACAACATCCATGGATCATCTCTATTGGCTGCCACATCTGCCAGGTTCCTGGGATATTGTGGTTGGAGCTCCCCATCATCCCCAACTGTGCGCTCGATTACTCCCGCCTCTTTTACTTCCCTACCACAAAAACATTGAGATATTGCTTTCTTTTTTGTGCTTTTTAAGCATCCATATGTCTATTTCATTTTCGAAAAACTCGCATAAATTAATATTAATCTTTCAAAGAATGGAGTGAATAGAATGGGTTTTTATGTTCGTAACAGTACACCTAACCCTATTTCGGTTGCTGTTGGATACTATGATTCTGGTTGTAGTCCTATCACCTATGCTAAGAGAGGGTGGTACCGTATAGAACCCGGTAGGCGCGCACTTCTTGTAGCTGGATCAGCAGCAAACCAATTTTTTTATGTCTATGGACATGACAGTTTTGGTAATTGGTGGGGTGGTGGTTTCTACACAGATGTTCCTAGAGAGGCTTTCACAAGATGCTGGATAGCAGGTTGCCAAGGTCAAGGCTGTAGAAGTGTGGGGTTCGATGAGATTAATGTTGGTAATTTCGAAAACTACACACTAAACCTTGTAGATAGTACCCAAGGTGCCTCTAAGTCAAGACGTACTCTAGTGGCGAAAAAAAGAAAGGCCAATTTTAAATTAGGGAAGTTCAGCTTTATAAAATCACCTGGAAAATTAGGGAAGTTAGGCAAGAATAGAAAACCACTATATGGTAAACGCAACTAGAATTATATATACAGAACCAAAAGAAGCACCTCCAGCCATGAACTGGGAGGCGCTTCCTTACATACTCGCTTCGTATTCCTTCGCTCGTCTGTAAAGCGTGTTTGGCTTCATGCAGATCCGATTTATTTCTGCCCTTACTGTTATGCTTTAACTGTACCCCTTTACCCAGCACGATCGCTGCTATCCTCTCAGCCTGAAGCTAATCTAGCCTTCAAACCCTCGGCGCAGCCATGAGGTAGCGAGCGTGATCGCACCGCGCTTGGCCGCTGTTTCCGACAATGGGTTCAGCATCACAAAGTCGTGGATGATGCCTTGAAAGCGTGCAGCGGTCACATCTACCCCTGCTTCACGCAGCTTGTTCGCATAGGCCTCACCTTCATCGCGCAGCACATCGGCCTCGCCTGTAATGACCAGCGCACGCGGTAGCCCTTTGAGCTGTTCTGTGGTGGCACGTAACGGGGACGCCGTGATCTGCGCTCGTTCGTTGGGATCCGTCGTATATTGATCCCAAAACCATTGCATTCCTTCGCGGCTCAGGAAATATCCTGTGGCGAACTCCTGGTATGATTCCGTGTCAAAGGAAGCGTCCGTCACCGGATAAAATAACAACTGCTGCCGGATGGAAGGACCACTGCGTTCTTTGGCCAGCAGCGTTACGGCCGCGGTCATGTTACCGCCGACACTGTCTCCGGCTATCGTCAGCGTATCGGGCTTCAATCCATGCTCGCGCCCATGCTGCGCCACCCATTGAACGACCGCGTAAATTTCCTCAATTGCCGTCGGATATTTAGCTTCAGGTGACAAGCTGTATTCCGGGAATACAACTGCTGCCTGTGAGCCGACTGCCAATTCACGAATCAGACGATCATGCGTATGGGCATTACCGAATACCCAGCCTGCTCCGTGAATATATACAATGACTGGGAGATCGCTTGTCACCTGTTGTGGACGAACAATTCTGACCTTCACCTCACCGCCAGGCCCACCTGGAATAGACAGATCTTCTACATCTGCGGCGGGTTTGTCTGCTGGACCGGATTGAACCTCATTGACCGTTTCACGTCCTTTTTCAGGACCCAAATCATATAGAAACGGAGGCTTGGCATTGTCGTCTGCAAATTTCTGCGCTGCGGGTTCAAGCTGTACTTTTTTACTCATATCGTTTCACTCTTCCTTTCTTATCTGTGCTCTACATATATCCAATATGGCTTAAGTTTGCTCATTCAGTTTCACCTTATATATTTAAACGAGTTCCTCTCTTTCCAATCGGAGGACTTTAGTTTGCCCAACAGAAGAGCTTGACTTTTGTTTTATATTGTAACTATAATAGTTACATGTTAAAGTTCGTAAATGTACCAGGTACACTTACGATCAAACTAATGAATCATCCAAATCATATTTATAGGAGGCTATCTATTATGAAAATTGCAGTTATTGGTGCAACCGGTAAAGCAGGAAGTAATATCGTAAAAGAAGCATTAGACAGAGGACATGAAGTAACCGCAATCGTCCGTGACTTGGCTAAAGTAACGGAAAGCCGTGCTACTGTAGTACAAAAAGACGTTTTTGATCTGAAAACAGATGATCTGAAAGGTTTTGACGTAGTCGTTAATGCTTTTGCCGCTCCACTCGGACAAGAGCATCTGCATGTCGATGCAGGTAACGTACTGATTGAAGCCCTGCGTAATGTATCCGGTACTCGCCTAATTGTCGTAGGTGGTGCAGGCAGCTTGTTCACTGACGAATCCCAAACACTTTTGGTAAAAGATACTCCTGGCTTCCCGGATTTCGTATATCCTACAGCAAATAACCAAGGAAAAAACCTGGAAATTCTGCGTGGTACCCGCGACCTGAACTGGACTTTCATTAGTCCTTCCGCTGAATTTGCACTGGGCAAACGTACAGGCTCTTACCAAGTGGGAAAAGACACTCTGTTGGTTAATTCCAAAGGTGCAAGCTATGTCAGCTATGAAGATTATGCAGTTGCCGTAGTGGACGAAATCGAAAAACCGCAACATCTGAACCAACGTTTCACAGTGGTGTCCGAGTCTTAATTTTTCTATTCTTGCAGCGTTTATAGCATAAAAGAGACCCTTCGCCCATTTTCTCATGCTGCATGGAAAGTCCGCTTTACTCTAAATCAGACTTTCCATGCACGCTATGAGAAGCTGAACCCGAAGGGTCTTTTTGTTATGACCTGTTGATACTCTCGTTATGAATTGTCAGTGCTGACCTTCTTTTCTATATCGTGAGCGGAAGTCTCCCTCTTATCGCTAAAACACAGCTTGAGAATCGGAGGCGAAGCCAAGGTCATCAGAATGATGGCAATGATCACCGATGTAAAATATTGCTGTGCCAACAGACCCGTCTGTAGACCGGTAGCTGCAATAATAAGTGCGACCTCGCCGCGAGATATCATCCCGGAGCCGATCGCAAGGGCAGAACGGTTATCAAAGCCCGTCAGCCGCGCCCCGAGACCTCCCCCGATTAGCTTTGTCACCAGCGCAATCAGTGTCAAAACAACAACAAATCCGAGCTGCTGCCCTACTCCCTCAAAGGAAACATTTAATCCGATGCTGACAAAAAATACAGGAACAAAGATGGAATAAGCGATGGGCTCCACCTTTTCTTCTACGACGTGCTTAAAGCTGGTTTGTGCAATGGCAATCCCGGCCGCAAAAGCCCCGATAATACCTGCCATCCCCAACATATCCGCAAAATACGCAAACCCAAAGCAAATAATCAACGCAGTCGTGATGACTGCTTCAGTCACCTTGAGTGGAGCAAGTATTTTCATAATCCATGGAACAACGAACCAGCCACCCAGAATAGCTACCACGAAGAAAACTAGCTTTTTGCCAACAAGAAGCCCCAGCGAAGTTTCTCCACCCATACCGAATATACTCATTACTACCGCTAGTAGCACCACGACGAGCACATCATCCAGCACTGCCGCACCCAGAATAGTCGAGCCTTCCCGGGTATTCAGCTTATTCATATCCTTGAGTACCTGTACCGTAATGCTTACAGAGGTAGCACTCAGAATAATTCCTAGAAACCAGCCTTCATGCACCGAGAATCCAAAGGCTTCCCCTACACCAAAACCGCAAATTAGCGGTAAAATAATACCTCCAACCGCCACAGCTACGGCAGGCTTCCAGTTACGTCGAAGTTGATCCAGATCCGTCTCCAGTCCAGCAATGAACATCAGCAGCAGCACGCCGATTTCAGACATATTATGAATCAACGAATCATTCTGAACCCATCCTAATACGGCTGGACCCAGCACAATTCCTGCGATTAGCTTTCCCAACACCGCTGGTTGAGCGAGCTTGACAGACAAATGACCCGCGACTTTTGTGAACAACAGAATCAGCAGTAGATACAATGTAAATTGCATAGGCTGATAACCTCCCTTGGTTTAATCCTTGAACTTATTTGCGCATAATTCACGATATTGAAGAAAACTAATAATCATAAAATGCTAAACAAACGTGCAAAATATGTGTCTGACCTTAACGGACAACTCGCAAAATAAAAAGGGGAACCCGAGATACAGCACAGGTTCCCCTAAAAAAGACATAAAGGAGCCTTGGTGACAGGCTCCTCCGGTAATTCATATATTCATTTGATGTTGTCGGTCATACTTGCGCAAACAAGCAACTTTATCCTTTAATTATATCTCTTCTGTAAACCCGTGTAAACGTGTTGAATTAACTTTCTGCTTTTTTCACATAGCGGTCGCGGTATTCGTGGTCCAGCATACTCATCAGAATCGAATCATGGTATTCATGATTGTAGAATAAAGCATCCCGTTGTACACCTTCACGCTGAAAGCCTACTTTTTCATAGCAACGAATGGCACGTTCATTAAAATCAAATACATTCAGCTCAATCCGATGCAGATTACAGATACCAAATCCGTAACCCAGCATGAGTACAAGCGCTTCGGTGCCGTAGCCTTTCCCCTGATTTCCCTGCTCATTGATTGCAATACGGATGTTGGCGCTGCGGTTCAAGCTGTCCATATCCTGCAGGGCTATATCCCCAATGACACGATCATCTTCGCGAAGCGCAATCAACAGAAGCAGGCTTGAGGCTTCCTGTCCTTTAGCTTCAATATAACGGGCAATTTGATCCTTGGTAAAGCTGCGTTGTGTGCCTGTCAGCCGCCTCACATCCTGATCGAACAATGTATTATAGTATAGCTCGGTGTCCTCTACGTTAACGGGACGCAAGTATACCCGTGATCCTTCAAGTAACCGTGCCACAGGCTCTGAGGATGAAGTTTGTTGAGTCATCATGATCTCTCCCATGCTAAAAATATAAATGACGAAAATCAAAGCAAATTATTGCGCAAGATCGACTACGCAAGGTCTGCATTTTGCTCCGTAGTCAGGCTAGAATCGGCGAGGGACTCGCGCCAAATTACAGATTGAAGCAACAGTCCCGTCAAACCCAGGATTCCAACAGTCATTCCGATCCAGACAAAAGCCGTGCCCGCCCCTGCTATTCGGATCAATACTCCTCCGGCAAGCGGTGAAACGACCATGATTGCTCCAATCACGGTACTTTGGATACCAAAGACGCGTCCTACCATATCAGCAGGGGTTTTGGCTTGTAATATATAGTTCTGGGTGATAATGTACAGGCCGTTGCCCACGCCCAGCACAGCCCCGATCATAAGCAGTACAGGCAATCCAGTTCCAGGTTGCGCCCAGCCTAAAGCAGCAATAGCTCCGCCAACCAGCACATATCCACCACCGAGCCCCCAGCCTGCGCTTATGCGATTCAAGCGATTAAGCACAAGCATGCAGCCGACGGCGCCAGCCCCAATGGCTGAAACCAGCCAGCCAAGCAGCGATTCATTACCTGGAGCGAGCACTCGCAGCAATGTAGGGAACTGGTAGTCGATCATGAGAATGGCGATTAAGCCGAAAAGTCCGAATATGAGCGTATGCAAAAGCATTCGACTGCGCCATAAGAACGCCCAGCCCTCACGCCATTGGTTGAAAAAACGAGATGCGCGGACATGCTCCTCCCGCATTTTAGCTTCATCAGCCTCAGGCGCTGTATGCGCAGCCGACTTTCCTTGCTTCTCGGCTGCAACAGCTTGTTGGTCTGCGCTGACCAGCGCCGGACCGATTCCGCGCAGCGGCCACAGCAGCAGGCCGGAACAGAGACGCAGCAATGCATTGAGAATAATGCATGCCTGGGGGGACAACACAGTCAAGGTCATAGCGCCCAGTAATGGCCCTGCCACTTTGGAGGCCTGATTGACCAACCCATTCAGCGAGGTTGCCCGAAATAGGTCGTCGCTGGTGACTACCGTGCGGGTCAAGCCTTGCTGTGAAGGCATTTGGAATACGCCAGCCGCCGCGCGCAGACCAAGCAAAGGCAGCAGCCACGCCGGGCCCGGGACGGCGAGGATGGCCAGCGTCAATAAGGCAATAGCTGCATCGCAGACGATCATCAGCCTGGCCTTGTGTACCCGGTCGGCTAACGTGCCCGCGATGGAACCCAGCAGCAGACCCGGTAGGGCCATCACTACCGGAATCAGTGCAATCATCATAGGGTCGGCTTCCCAGCGATAGGCAACAAGCACCTGAATGGCGATAGCATCAAACCAATCGCCAAAGGAAGCAGCCGTGTGCGCTGCAAACATCCGCCGAAAACGGCCATTGCGCCAAATGCTAGGCGTGGATTGCAGTTCTTTCTTTTCCTTCATTATCTACTCACCCTGCTCTCATTTTCAGCTTCTTTAGCAATAAGAACATTCTAGCGGGTCTATATCAGAGGAAAATCAGACAGCTAAAAACATCAGACGACAGAAAGTGTTTGTTCCAACCAGCGCCTTAGCGCTGGACGATGCAGTGTTAAACTGTTATCCCGGTCAAGCCGATCATATTGAGCCGCATATTTCTCTTCCAGCATGGGATAGGAGCCGCAAAGCTTCAAAAAACTGCGGATTTGGCAGATCGCTTTGATTTTTAGCAATTCCTGTTTAGCCATATCAAGGGTGCCCAGCCCTTCATCCATGAGCCGCTCGGCGTTGCCCACATCTCCAGTACGTAAAAGCATAAGTCCGCGCATCATGCGATAACGGCCCAGTTCGCGCAAATACGGAGCTTCCGACAGCATGCCTTCCAGACGATCAGACAGTTCCGCAGCCTTTTCCATATGATTGGAAGCCAGATGCATGTACATCTCCATCAGTGCAACAGGCATCACAAATTTATCGAGATCATCCCGCTCCATGACCCTCAAGGTCAGTGGTAGACCTTCCTGTGCGCGTTCAGGTTTTCCATTTTCCACATAAGCCTCCAGGATGTTGAGAATGCGTAATTCCCGTTCCTGATCACTGGACAGCAGCCTGCTGGAAAGCGCACACTCACATAGAGCAAGCCCCTCATCCGTCACCCCTGCTGTGCACATATATAGCAGCAGCATCCAATACAGTCGGTCTGCGCGTGTAAAGTCCTCCCGCTCCAAGAACCAGGACATATCCGCCTGTACAAAACGGGTATACATTTGATAAAAGACAGACAATTCAAAACCCATCTGCTCCTGCTGGGCAGCCAACGCTACGATGGAGTTCCCCTGCCCCAACAGCTGGTATTTCCGGAATAGTCCATGTACGGCGTCCTGCACCTCCTGATCGTGCAAGGACGGATGATTCTGTGGCTGCACGTCAGTCAAGGTCAAGCTGTAGCCATACCCTCTGACCGTATGAATACGGAGCACATCCCATGATTTAAGTTTTTTGCGCAATCTGTAGATATGATCATCCACCGTACGCTCCACCGGATACTCCAGCGGCCACACACGATCCAGCAGTTGTTCCCGGGTGAACACCTGATTCCGGTTATCGTACAGAAAGCGCAACAGCGCAAACTCTTTAGCCAACAACATAACACGACCTGCACTACAGATCACACTGTAACCGTCTGCATCAAATTGCAGTCTGATCATCCACCTCGCCTCCGACATATCGTTTCTTGGCTGCACCCAGCCCTATAAACATAAGCAGAACACTCAGGCACAAGAGCAGCAGCAGCGGAATTGTCCAGCCTTGTGTCGCATCATGCAAATAACCGAACAGTGTCGGCCCGGTCGCTGCTAGCAAATAACCAAAGGATTGCGCCATACCAGACAGCTCTGCTGCCTGCTGCGGTGTCCGCGTCCGCAAATTAAAGAACATCATCACTAACGGGAAAGCAAAACCACCCGCTATACCGATACAAATGACCCAAATCACACTCCACTGTGTAGCTCCAAGCAGAAATCCACCCAGACCGATAAAATACAGCGCAGCCATAATCAGAACCAATACCCGCTGATCCTTCACCCGTGCCGCCCAAATAGGCACAATAAAGGTAAATGGCATTTGCGAAAACTGCAGCACAGACAGCATCCATCCCGCAGTCTCTGAATCCATTCCCTGTCCGCTCATCATTTCTGGAAACCAGGCGGCAGGAACATAGAACAGAGCAGATTGCAGCCCCATAAACAGCGTCACCTTCCAAGCCAAAGACGATGTATATACATTCACGGTTCGGGCAGACACTGCCGCTTTATTGGCTGTTTTGCGTGCCTTAAGGAGCTGGGGCACCCAGAGTAAAATACCTACGACACCCACAATCCCCCATATTCCCAAAGCACCTCGCCAGCCCATACCTCCATTTATAGCCAGCGGTATACTCAGGCCAGATGCGGTTGCTGCGACCACATTCATGGATACTGAGTATACGCCGGTCATCAGTCCGCTGTTGCGAGGAAACTCCTCTTTGATCAGACTGGGCAGCAACACATTACACACGGCAATAGCCAGTCCCAGCATGGCGGTCCCGACAAATAATGCGGTCACCCCCAGCGTTGAGCGCACCACAATACCTGCGGTCAACAGCAGCAAGGCTGCAAAAATAATAAGAGACGACCCGAAGCGGCGCGACAGTTTGGCTACAAAAGGCGACAACAGGGCAAAAGCCAGCAGCGGCAATGTCGTTAATAGGCCACTCAGTGTATTCGAAATATGCAAAGAATCCTTAATCAAACCGATAAGAGGTCCTACCGAGGTAATCGAGGCGCGCAGATTGGCACCTACCAGAATGATCCCTACGGCAAGCACCCAAGGACCGGCATGCCACAAAGATTTGTATACCAAAGCTCGTTGGTGTTGCTGTGAACTCATCTCTCCATTCTCCAATCCATCTGTATTATGCTCAAAGGCTCCAACCAAGTGTACGGCTGGAGCCTAGCAATTTTTATCTCATTAAATTATAAAGGCATTCGTGCCATATGCATAGGACGGATCGATACAGCGCCCCAAGTCTTCAAGTTCACCATATAGCTTCATTGAAAAAATAAAAGCTGCCTGAAAGGATAGTTTCCTTTGGAGGCAGCTTTCAGTTCATAAACTCCGATGCGACCAGCGCTGCTTAACGTACCAACCAGCCGCCGTCCACCGCCAAGATATGACCGTTCATGTAGTCGGAACCCTGACTGGCGAGGAAAACCACAACTCCCATCAAATCAGACGGATCGCCCCAACGACCCGCAGGAATACGCGACAAGATTTCTTGATTGCGACTTTCATCCGCACGGATTGGAGCCGTGTTTGCCGTAGCAATATACCCCGGCGCAATCGCATTAATCTGAACGTTATGAACCGCCAGCTCGTTCGCAAATGCCTTGGTCAAACCAGCTACCGCATGCTTGCTCGCTGTATACGGCGGAACGAATTTGCCACCCTGAAAAGCAAGCATAGAAGCGACATTGATAATCTTCCCGCTTTTTTGCTCTACCATTACCTTTGCCACTTCCTGGCTCAGATGATATACGGCATTGAGGTTGATCTCCATGACAGCATCCCAATCCTCATCTTTATACTCCAGCAGAGGGGCGCGACGAATCGTACCTGCATTGTTTACAAGGATATCAATTTTACCGAATTCATTGACGCATTCTTCTACAATTTTTTTAATGGATTCTTTTTGCGTCAGATCCGCCTCATGAAAGACAACCTTCACACCTGTAGGTTCGAGCAGACGTCTTGTTTCTTCATAATCATCATTGTTAGCTACAATGAACAGGTCTGCACCCGCTTTGGCCAAAGCTACGGAATACCCTTGACCCAAACCACTGTTGCCTCCTGTTACAATCGCCGTTTTACCTTTTAGACTGAAAAAATCCAATGAAAAATTGTCCAGACCCATGTCTACGCCTCCATCACAAATTAGTATAAAAACCTATATTTCCTGAAGCCTACAGCGCTGCGCGTACTTCCTTATATTTAGCTACATAACGTGCTGCATTTTCTGTGATCAAGTCGTAGCGACCTTCCTTGGCTGGAGCCGTCAAATTACCCCCAATTCCCACGGCTACACATCCATTACGCAGCCAGGTTTCCATATTGTCCAGATCAACGCCACCGGTTGGCATAATCTGTACATGAGGCATTGGACCTCTGACGGCCTTAACAAAGTCCGCTCCCATTGCACTTCCTGGGAACAACTTCACGACATCGCTACCCAATTTCATGGCTTCCTTAATCTCATTCAGCGTCATACAGCCGGGCATATAAGGAATCGCGTACAAATTGCATAGCTTCGCTGTTTCTTCTTCAAAAGAAGGACTCACAACAAACTCTGCTCCGGCCAGAATAGCAATTCTCGCCGTCAGTGACTCCAATACCGTTCCTGCACCAATCACTGCCCGATCTTTAAATTCGTCTCTCAATCTTCGAATGACCTGATCCGCATCCGGCGTCGTAAATGTAAGCTCAATATTATCCAAGCCGCCTTCAATGCAGGCTTTAGACATTAGATATGCTTCCTCCGCCGTGTTTCCCCGAATGACTGCGACGACACCTACTGAAGTGATATGTTCCAAAACTTTCTTTTTCGTCATGTTCCTGATCCTTTCCACGAATGGGATGATCATGTACCCTCAGCCGCTTGCAGGTCTACGCTCCAACACACTGATCGGATTAACGCAACTCGCTCATGGCAACCTGATCCATGTCTTTGTATGTTTTATTTTCACCGGCCATGCCCCAAATGAAGGTATAGCTGCCCGTAGCCGCACCGCAGTGGATAGACCAAGGTGGAGAAATAACGGCTTCATCATTCTTCATCACCAGATGGCGCGTTTCGTTCGGTTCACCCATCAGGTGGAACATTCTCGCATTCTCATCCAGTTCAAAGTAGAAATACACTTCCATACGACGGTCATGAACATGTGTCGGCATGGAGTTCCACACACTGCCGTTCTCCAACGTCGTCATCCCCATAACCAATTGGCAACTTTGAATGCCTTCATCATGGATAAAGCGACGCAACGTACGGTTGTTGGCTGTTTCCTGCGAACCCAGACTTTCAGACGGTACATCGGCAAAAGACTGCTTTGTCGTCGGATACGTGGTATGAGCCAAAGCTGAAACGATATAAAATTTCGCAGGCTTTTCACTGGAATCGCTTTCAAAGATCAACTCCTTGCCACCTTTACCTACGTAGAGACAGTCTTTTGTGGCCAGCTCGTAAGTTTCACCGTCCACCTTGACCGTACCGCTGCCGCCGACATTAAAAATGCCCAGTTCGCGGCGCTCCAGGAAAGTTTCCGCTTTGATTTGATCGCTACCTTCCAGTGCAACAGATTTATTCACGGGATAAATGCCCCCGATAATGACACGATCTTCATGCGTATAGACCAGCTTTACCTCCTCAGGTACAAACAGTTCCTGGATCAGATAGTGCTGACGCAACTCTTCAGTCGTAAAATGCTTGGCATGTTCGGGATGAGTTGAATAACGCATTTCCATAAAAACATTCCTCCTGTTTAGATAAACTTTTTTATCAACGGAATTGTTATAAAAGCGGTTTCTAACTCTACTTCTTAGCTAGAATTGTAATAATTATCTAAGAGGGTGTCAACCCAAAACTTCACTATTCCTAGAAAAACCCTTAATACACACGAAGTTTTACACGATTTTCACCTTTTGATAAACAGAATCGAATTTTTTTATCTATATTACCCAAAAAGTTTTTAACAGATATATCAACTTCATCATTGTGAAAAACCGATTTATGTGATAATTTCAATTTATTCAGTTGGTGCATGCGCTTACAGATTAAGTTTACTAAACATAAGGAGGAATACAAATGACCGCAACATTGGATGCTGTTACCTTCGGAGAACCGATGGCCATGTTTTATGCCAATGAAGCAGGCTCTCTGGATGAGGTGCGTTCATTCACCAAAGCGTTGGCCGGGGCAGAGACGAATGTTTCAGCCGGTTTGGCGCGTTTAGGTCTACGGGCGGGACTCGTGACCAAACTCGGCGAGGATGCGTTCGGCAAGTTCATTGCCAGTGCGCTACGTCAAGAAGGGATCGACACCCAGAACGTCATGTTTACCAAAGACCACTCTACCGGCATGCTGATTAAATCCAAAGTTACAAGTGGGGACCCAGAGGTGGAATACTTTCGCAAACATTCCGCCGCCTCCACACTAAGCATCGCTGATTTTAACGAGGCTTACTTTTCCGGAGCTCGCCATCTGCATTTTACAGGTATTTCTGTCGCCCTCTCCCCTGAGTGCCGTGATTTCGCACGACATGCGCGGCAATTTATGAAAAAGGCTGGCAAAACCGTATCCTTTGATCCGAACCTCAGACCCAAATTATGGCCTGACACGCAAACGATGGTGGAGGCGATTAACGAAGCATCTGAGGGGTGCGACTGGCTTCTACCCGGCATTCATGAAGGTAAAATATTGACAGGCTACACCTCACCGGAGGATATCGCTTCCTTCTATCTTGACCGAGGTACCTCGCTGGTCATCATCAAGTTGGGAACCGAAGGTGCATATTACAAATCCGCAGATTCTGAGGGATACGTCAAACGCTTCCGCGTAGAGCATGTTGTTGATACCGTAGGCGCGGGTGACGGATTTGCCGCAGGTGTTATCAGCGCGCTACTGGAGGGCTTGCCCCTGGCAGAGGCCGTCAAACGCGGTAATGCCCTTGGCGCACTGGCTGTCATGTCAGCTGGAGATATGGACGGCTATCCGACACGAGCCGAGCTGGAATCCTTTTTGCTCAGCGCCAGCACGAATTAATCCGGTTTTATTCCCCGCATAGCCTTCACCGCTATTAGCGCAAGCTCAACAAGGCCGAATCCAAAGTCAGCCTTAACTTCCAATAGCCCGTATTCGCGTTTGTACGATCTGAGCAGCATACGCATACTCAGATCGTACAAAGGAATACGGGCTATTTTTATAATACATGACACATTGCTCGTCTACAGCGTTTTGACGGATTCTCCCCGATTAATATCCGGTACAAATCGGTAGATAATCGGAACCGATTCGCCGCCCTCCTCAATGCTGGACAGCAGCGTCTTTGCCGCTTGCTTCCCCATATCCGCAATCGGTTGTGTAATAGTCGTAATCGGCGGATTGTAAATATGGGCAAACTCCGCATCGTCAATCCCGATAATAGACAACTCCACCGGAATGCGTATACGACGGGCATTCACATATTTCAGCGCTTCTGCTAGCACAATATCATTCCCGGCCAACAGCGCAGTCGGCGGCTCTGGCAGCTGGAACAACTCCTTCAGTGTCTGCTGGATTTCTTCTCTCGGCACACTGCGCATATACTCTTCTCGAAATGGCAAGCCATGCTCCTCCAGCGCCTTTTTGTATCCGCTGAGCCGCTCCACCCGTGGAGTAATCCGATTCAAGCCAAGGGGCAAAGTAATCAGCGCAATTCGCTCATGTTTGTGAGCCACAAGTTCCTGAATCGCCAGCTTAATCGCCATTTCGTTATCCAGCAGCAGGCTGCGCGTATTCACCCCGTCTACCAAACGGTCCAAAAACACTAACGGATACTTTTCACGAATGAGCTGGTTGTAAATATCTGCATGCTTGCCTGTCGGGAAGATGATCAGGCCGTCCACCTGCCGAGCCTTGAGCATCTCAATATATTGGCCCTCCTTGTCCGGGTTTTCATCGGCGTTGCAAATGATCACCTGAATGCCAAAACGCTGCAATTCCTCCTCAATCGCACGGATAGACTGGATCGAAAGGGTATAGTCAATGTTGGCTACAATGACCCCGACCATAAACGTCCGGTTTTGCTTCAAGCTGCGGGCCAGCCCGTTAGGCTGATAGTTCAGCTCTTGAATAACCTCGGCAATCCGGTCTCTGGTCTGGTCGCTCATATATTTATATCGTTTGTTCAGAAATTGCGAGACAGTGCTTTTAGACACTCCTGCCTTCTGGGCAACATCTTCAATCGTCGGCTTCTTCATCGGTACACTCCTTGTCTTTCATGTACTGCGTTAGTGCAACAAAAGTATATCTTTTTTTTAGTAAATTTACCATACTTCTATTTATGAATGCCATTATGATATAAGTCGAACTTCAAAGTTGCCTATCGTGCCACCGTGTAGAAGTATGGTTCTCCAGCAGCAAAAAGAGGCAGCTCAAGATGTTCTCTTGAACTGCCTCCACGTAACCATAAATACTGCTCGGATCAGTGTGCTGGAACGGGCGTTGCAGACTGATCTGGTGTATCGTGCTCGACCAGCGCATGTTTTTCCCATAACCGGCTTTTCCAGCGGGCATACATGATGACAGCACGAGTCCATTCATCAGCAGCAATCGCCAGCCACACTCCGGCGAGCCCCATGTCCAGCTTGAACACAAGCAGATAACCAAGCGGCAAGCTCATGCAGACCATGGAGATCAGGCCCATAAAGACCGGGAACTTCGCATCTCCAGCAGCACGCAACGAGTTAATAATGACGATATTCGTTGTCCGACCAGTTTCTAGCAGAATGCTAAGTAAAATGACCTGTGCTCCCAAACGAATAATTTCAGGATTTTCCGTGAACAAACCAAGCAAGGGAACACGGAAAAAGATGACCACCGCATCAATAATCACGGTCACGAGCAACGCCCATTTCACACTGGTCAGTACACGTTTATAGGCAGTATCCTTCTGTCTGGCTCCCACGAGCCTTCCTACCACAATAGCCGTACCCATACCGACTGCCATACTGAACAAGTAAATATAGCTTGAAATATTATTCGCATATTGACGTGTCGCCATTGCTTCTGCGCCCAGATAAGTCACGTACAGTGTGAAGATGAGCTGACACGACTGATACATAATGGACTCCAGCGCGGATGGTACACCAATGCGCAATATTTTAGAGATGAACTTTTTGGACAGTTGGACGTAATATTTCCACTCGACACGAACCTCAGTGACCCGGTACATCAGCCAGAAGAAGATCAAGAGACAAATAAAGCGGCTACCTACTGTAGAAATAGCAGCACCCTCTACTCCAAGTGCAGGCATTCCCCAATGCCCAAAAATCAAAACATAGTTGCCGACCACGTGGATCACGTTCATAAAAACCGATACATACATCGTTTCTTTGGTAAAACCATGTGTACGAATGGTCGCGGCCAGCGCATTAATCAATGCTTGAAGAAAAATGGCACCCCCGACGATGCTCATATACGACTCCGCGTAAGCCAGAATCTCACCCTGGACATTCAGCCATTGCAACATGTGCGTACCAAATACAAGAAAAATTACGCTAAGTAAAAGACCTACCATCAAATTCAACGTAATGGCCGTACCTGTAACCTGGGCCGCTTCGACTAGTTTCTTAGAACCGATATATTGAGCTACGACGATAGCAGCGCCGTTGCCGATAACCTCCAGTACAAGGATGGCAATTGAAATAATTTGATTGGACGCGCCCACACCCGACACTGCATTATCAGATACAGAACTGATCATGAACGTGTCGACGCTCCCCATTAGCATAAACAGAAACAATTCAAGGAAAATAGGCCATGTTAAACGGAACAAATTCAGTTCCTTAGCTTCGGACAATACCGAACCTTTTTTTAGTGCTCTGGTTGTCATTCATTCACCTTTCTTCATAGATTTATTTAACGATCAAAAGGTATGTTAGCACAGTCATTCTGAAAATACATCCCGTTTACGTAAAATGATTTGCAAAATGCGTAAGAATTCATTTATCACTCTCTTTATAATTGATTATCGAACTTTATTGAAACAGAATATTGAAAGAATATACCAGGAATCTGGTCTTTTCGACGTAATTATGAGCTAAAGAGTATAATAGAATACGAGCCTGTGAGCATTGCCGCTGACAGGTTGTGAAGATTGTTGTATGCTTCCTAAGCATAATTTGTGAATTAAAGATGGAATATATAGGACATTCATAGGGTTAAAAGGTAATAAAGGAGGCTTTTACAGATGACTCAATCATTTCAAGCTCTTGTCGTCGATCAGACGCAGGACGGTGAAGTTCAAGCAGAGGTACGTTCTCTGGAAGCTAGCAGTTTACCTGCTGGAGAAGTATTGATTCGTGTCGCTTATTCCAGCATCAATTATAAAGATGGGCTTGCTGCCCGCAAGGATGGCAATATTGTCAAAGCCTATCCGTTCGTACCAGGCATAGATTGCTCGGGGACCGTCGTCTCTTCGGAGGACAGCCGCTTTAGCGAAGGACAAGCGGTGCTCGTTACCGGATACGGGCTGGGTGTGTCTCAATTCGGGGGATTCAGCCAATATGCACGTGTGCCTGCGGACTGGGTGGTTCCACTTCCAGACGGACTCACGCCGAGAGAGGCGATGATTTTCGGGACAGCTGGATTCACCGCAGCCCTGTCGTTATATCGGCTGGAGCAAAACGGCGTTACTCCGGAGCAGGGCAAGGTACTCGTCACCGGAGCGACGGGCGGCGTAGGCGGGGCAGCCATTGCCCTGCTGAACAAGAGAGGCTATCATGTCGTAGCCAGCAGTGGCAAGGCTGATGCTCACGATTACCTCAAGGCGCTCGGAGCAGCCGAGGTCATTTCCCGCGAGGAGGTCTACGACGGTGCGGAGAGCATCCGCCCGCTGAGCAAGCAGCTTTGGCAAGCGGCTGTTGATCCTGTAGGCGGAAAGCCGCTCGCTTCGCTGCTCAGCCAAATCGCCTACAACGGCTCTGTAGCCGTGAGCGGCCTGACGGCAGGCACCAAGCTGCCTACGACGGTGCTGCCGTTTATTTTGCGGGGCGTAAGTCTGCTGGGCATAGACTCTGTCTTCTGCCCATACGACACCCGCATAGCGATCTGGAAGCAGCTCGGCAGCGAATGGAAGCCGGAGCGGCTGGAGCAGCTCGTTGAGCGCGAAGTCGGATTGGCTGACCTGCCAAGCGCGCTCGAAGACATCCTTGCAGCCCGCTCGCAAGGAAGAACGCTAGTACGACTGGTTGACTAAGCGAGTAGGTCCGCAAGCTAATCCGTTAACGCGGTTTCGCGTGAAGGAATGTTCATTCCGTAAGCTCTAGCTTCGGAAAATGTAAGAAGCCTGTAAATCTGCATTTTTTGAGATTTACAGGCTTCTTTTCGTTTATTGCTACTTCCTTATCCATAGATGAGCAAACAACATAGATACATCATGGTACATTTGAAGCAGAGGATTTACTTTTCGCAACCAAATGAACCTTTTGAGGACCTCAGTTGTTATATAGATAAACTGCACGAGAAAGGAGAGCACATCATTGGAGAGTAATCGAGAGTTGTTTGATTTGTATCAACGAGATGTATACCGAACCTGCTACTACATGGTACATAATGCATCGGATGCAGAGGATTTAACACAGGAAGTGTTTATCATCCTGTTTCGCAGCAATCGTGAACAGATCGAACAACTAAAAGCCTGGATTATGAAAATTACGGTCAATCATTGTCTGAATTTCCTTAAACGCCAGAAAAGCCTGCATTTGAAGGTATCGGCTAATCCCTATCTATTTAGCAGGGCGGAAGGTAAGCCTGTAGACAGGCTGGTGGAAGAACGCGAATCGGCAGAGGAATGGGCCGTTTATATGAATCGTCTTCCAGCCAAAATCCGCGCTGTGCTGACACTCCGCTATATGCATGATTTCACGCTGGCGGAAATATCAAAACTGCTGGAAATTCCGCTAGGAACCGTCAAATCGAGGAATCACAAAGGAATAAAGTTATTGGGGCAAATACTGCGGGATGCAGGGGTACAAATTCCCGAGATGGAAGGAGAGAACTATGAACAACGTAGAAAAGGCATTGAAGCGCAAGTTAAATGATGATTCGGAGATGGCCTATCCTGACTTCGATGAGATGTGGAACCGGATGGAACAGACAGGGCATACTGCCCCTACGCTAACCGACACTTCCGATTCATTCACTCCGCACCGACACAGAAATTGGCGCAAAATAGCTATCGCCGCCTCTCTGAGTGCACTTCTCGTTGCCGTTCCCGTCTATGCCGCCATCCATTATAATTGGGGCGATCTGCTGCACGGAAGAAGCGGCATTCAGACGGCACTAAATCAAGACCTTGGACAGCCCTTGGAGCAATCCGTAACCAGAGACGGAGTGAAGCTGACGCTGCATACCGCTATTGTCGATGAGAACCGGACCGTGATTCTGTACAGCTTGGAGGTCGGAAAACGCGCAGACAACGAGTTTTGGAATGTCAAAGGCGTATCACTTAAAAGTGCTGCGGGGAAAAGCAGTGCGGGCGAGTATAGCTTTCAACAATGGGACGAGAAAAACCAACGTTATAACGGCTACTTTGAAAGCGATTGGACACCGCAGCAAGAAACAGAGAACGTGCGACTGACCGTAGATCATATTGAGCTCACCAGCGTTCAGGAACTGGATTTGCCACTCGATATCAAATCGCCTCAGATGCAGACGTTCAAGCTGGATCGTAACGGCTTACAAGATTTGAAGGTACAGGTATTCGAACAAGGGAAGGATAAGCTAATGCTGTCCTCGGCAATTACCTTCGATTCGTCCAAGCCGAGGGAATGGGACAATCCACAAATCATTGCCTACAAAGGTGGAGAACCTGTGCGGCCTCAGCCTGGAGGAGCTTTTGGTACACCCGGAGAGAATGGGGAATACACAGCCCAGCAGTATTTTACTAAAGCAGATATACCGGAAGGACAGACTACTTTCAAACTGCAATATGCGCAAACTGAGAAAAGTATAAATGAACCCATAAACCTTGATCTGCAGCTAAGCAAGAAGAAAATGGAAAGCGGAACGATTAAAAGCGTGCTGAACACCCCATTGGAGAACGGCAATCCGAATTTTACGCTAGAACAAATGATTGTCACACCTACACAAATCCGTGTCACGATCAGAAGCGAAAAAAAATTCGCCATGTTACCTTATCAAAAATACTTTCTTTCTGTGAACGGCACAACGCTGGAGGGTAGTCGTTGGTCTTCACCTGATCAGGAACACGATCTGAACACGATCCGTTTTGAACGACCGTCCAGTCTTGTGATTACCAAGGACACTCCTGTTACTTTTACAGGCAAATACAAGGTTACGACCCATTCGGATGACAAAACGCCACAGCGTTTAACTGATATTTCTGAGCAAAAGCAGACGCTAACGACGCAAATCGGTGGCTATCCTGTGAAGTGGACCTACTACAAACAGGGATCGGACTTATTCGTAGAAACCGAAAGCGAGGATGCTCACTTTGGAGGGATCAACCAGACGCATATTGGCCTGGGTAAAGAACGGATTATCGGCAAGCCAATCACAGCCAATTTCGCCGGAGACGGCAATAACAAGGCAGTGGATGTCTACAAGAACTTCAAAGGGAAGGAAGCTTCTATCTATATGTTCTATTATACAACGGACGACCCAGAAGCAGAGACAACCATACCCTTGCGGCCTCTGACAAGCAACAGCAAAGCAGCTAAATAGCAATGTTATAAAAAGAGGGTCCTCTATACCTGTGTGAACCGTGGTATAGGGAACCCCTTTTTATTTTCCTAGTAAGGCACAGTCTGCCTGAGACGATTGACTCCCGCCCTACTTCACAGAACCTTGCGTAACGCCATTGATAATCCATTTTTGTGCAATCAGATAGACAATAATCATCGGCAGCAAGGCCATCAGGTACGAAGCAAAAGCCAGATTAAAGTCGGTATTGAACTGCCCCTGGAACACATACTGAACGAGCGGCAGTGTATACTGCTCTGCATCGCTGATAATAATGAGCGGCAGCAGGAAGTCGTTATATGTGGACAGACAAGTGAGAATTCCCACCGTAGCACTAATCGGCGCCATCAGCGGGAATATAATGCGCCAAAAAGTACCCCATGTCGTCGCACCATCTACCGTGGCTGCCTCTTCCAATGCCACCGGAATGGAGCGAATATAACCGACATACACGAAGACATTAAACGCCAAACCATACACCGTATGCAGCATAATAAGACCCAACAGATTAGTCATATGAAGGCCCGAGGCCAGTTTTACAATCGGCAGCATGATGATCGGGAACGGTATAAACATGGCGCTCACAAAGTAAAAATATAATCCCTTAAAAAAGCGTCGCTGCATATTACGGGCAATCGCATAAGCGACCATCGAATTGGTTAGCAAAGTCAATATGACCGTCGATGTCGTGACCATCACACTGTTCTGAAAAGCGCTGAAGAAGTTGGTCATTTCTACTGCACGACTAAAATTTTCCCAATGCAGCTCGATCGGAAAGGCAAAGGCGGAATGCGCCATCTGCTCGGGATTTTTAAGGGCTATCGTCACCGTCATATAGAGGGGAAACAGAATAAATATTGTCCCCAACGCTACCAGAAGCAGCACAGGCCAGTTGGTACGTCTGCTTGTTTTCATCAGTTATCCATCTCCCTTCTCTGGAGGAATCGCAGCTGTAAGATGGAAATGATCGCGATCACAATAAAGTAAATAACAGAGTTAGCCGACTGATAAGCAAATTCTCCGCCTCTAAAGCCTCCGGTGTATATCAGGTGGGAAATCGACTGGGTGGCCCGTCCCGGCCCGCCATTCGTCAAAGCCACGATCTGATCGAACACCATCAGGGAATTTTTCATCGCCAATACCATATTGATCGTAAAAAATGGAGCAATTAACGGAAAGGTAATGCTCCAGAATTCGCGCCATTTACCCGCACCGTCCAAATTGGACGCCTCATACAGACTTGTCGGAATGGTTTGCAGCCCGGCCAGATAGAGAATCGTATTAAAGGCAATCCCCTGCCATACAGCTACGATGACAACCCCCACCCAAGCCAGTTGTTCGCTGCCCAAAATGTTCGTCGACAATGAGGTAATCCCTAAATTTTGCCCCCAAATCGTAAACACGTTCGAGAACAAGTAATTGAATATGTAACCCACGATTAGCACGCTCAAAATATTAGGCAGAAAATAAATACCGCGGAAAAAGTTACGAAACCGTATTTTAGCATTCAGCCCTAGCGCAATCAGCAAACTAAGGATATTAGTCGCAATGGTAACCACAATCGCAAATTTGAAAGTAAACCAGTATGCGTTCCCCATATTGTCATCCTGAAACAAATTAATATAGTTCTTAAACCCGACAAAGTGATACTGATGACCAAAGCCGTTCCAGTTCGTGAGCGAATAATAAAAGCCCTGCAAGGCAGGCAAGGTCAAAAATACAAAAAACAATAGCACCGCCGGCACCGTCATCCAGTAAAAAGTCGTTAGTCGCTTATTCATGTCTCCTCCTCCTCTCCTATCGGCGGTTAGCTACCTTATTCCACTCACTGTCTAGCTTGGCCAGATAAGCGTCGATGTCTCTGTTTTGCAGGAAGGCCTGCACAATAGAATTCAATTGGACCGCTTTGGGAATATAGTGATCGGCAAAATCAATGACGCGGCCCGATTTAAAATAAGGCAACAGCTCCGCCACACTCGGATCATCCTGCGTAACTCCCTTCACCGCCGAAAACAGCGTTTGCTCTGTAATGTATTGCTTGCTGTTCTCCGGCTTCAACAAGAAGGCAATGAACTCCTCGGCTTCCTTTTTATGCGGAGTGCTCTCCGATACGGCCAAGAGCGTATCTATACCGGACACCAGTTTGACCGCCTTTTCGTCATTCCCTGTCGGTAATGGGAAAAAACCAAGCTCCACTTTCGGGTTGGCTTTGCGAATTTCAGATATGGCCCACGAGCCCTGAATGTACATCAATCCCTGCCCGTTAGCGAAGGCACGATTACCGTCGGCATAGTTTTTGCCAAAATTATCACCATGCCCGTATTTCAATAGCTCCAGCTGCTTTTCAGCAACCTCGCGGTACTTGTCCTGAAAGGTGACCTGATTTTCACGCCGTTGCAGGAAAAAATCAATGCCCACCAGATTCGGGCCCAGCGCATTAAAGGGGAGGTTCGTTTGCCAATCATCTTTATATGTAAAATAGAACGGGATTTTCCCAGCAGCTTTGATCTTTTGCGCCGTTGCAATCAGATCATCCCACGTTTTGGGCACCTGTAATCCCATTTCCTTAAAAAGCGTTTTGTTATACATCACACCATTTGCATTCGCAGCATAAGGAATTCCATACACAGGATCGGCCCCGGTCACATCCTTAAGCATTTTGAGGTAAATCGGGTCAATCGTACGTGGCAATTCTGTATTCGCCAGATCCGTAAAAATACCGCTTTGTGCCAAAATGGAGTAGGTATCTGTGGCCCCAAGCCCCACAACGTCAGGTACATCGTTTTTGACAACCCGGGTCAATAACACGGTCTCTGCCTCTGGCGGGTTGATCTGTGTCACTTCAATACTGGGATGTTCCTGATTGAATTGAGAGATTAGCTTATCGAATGAACCCTTGGCCTCCGGCTTGTTTTGAAAAAACTCAATTTTCACCTTACCCGAAGCATCGCCCTTGTTGCATGCGCTTACAAAAACAGCCAACAAAAGGATCGCCGCCAGTGTAGACAGCTTTTTGACCCAACTCCACATGCTCATACCTCCTTTTCCCCTATGTCAATCTATGCGGGACTAGACAATTAATACCCGTCCCTTATGGAAAAGAAACGATAAAAGATCCAACTGACCCTCAAGCGGTCAATTGGATCTTTCTTTTACTTTTATGATGTTCAGGCTACGGATGCCCCTAATACAGATAATCATCAGTCACAAAACGGCGGTATGCGCCCCAAGTAAAAAAGATAAGATATAGACTAACCACGGTGATAATCGCCCTATCCACAGACGAATTCCCGATTAAGGACCTATCTAATCCTGTATGCTGCATATATGGAATAACCATAAATGCGATCACATTGTATAGGTATGGGATATGAGAAACAAAAGAGACCAATTTTAAATACAATGAATCAAACAACAAAGAGCCCAGATTGTAAACCATACAAACACCGATGGCATACGTCACACTTTTGCTATACATAGCGATAAAACAATAAAAAGAGCTTATTGCTAATAATGAGGCAAGCGCCCAACCATAGTATTTAAGCATCTGCAGTCCTTGAGATCCGGACAGCCCCGCATCACTTACATCATAGGAAAGAGTCCATACTTCAACGATCACCTGCGAGGATACTGCAAATACAATGAGAAGAAACAAAATAGTAACATTTAAAACCAGCAGCTTACTCCAGAAAATCTGTCCGCGGGTAAATCGGCGCATAAATAACAAACGCAGTTGCCCGCTTCGAAATTCCTCTGTGTATACAGCAGCAGCTAAAGCAGCCACAGCTATGTTGCATACTAAAAACAAATTCTCACGCAGACCAGTAACGACAAAGTTTAAGGATAATACCTCTACAGGAACCTTCATCGTGCGCAAAAAATATACTCCTGTCGAACAGGCTAGAATCGGTATACATAATACCATGAGCCAGAACCACTTTCGTCTCCACAATCGCTCGAACTCGCTGTATATTAATGATTTCATAGTCCCATCAATCCCATAAAAGCATCCTCTAGCCGTTGGCCGTCCTCTACTAATTGATCAGTAGGTCCCTGCCAAACTAGCCTGCCCTCTTTGATAACAACGAGTTCATCACACATCTGTTGCAGTTCATCCAACAAATGACTGGAGATAAAAAAGGCATAATTCGCTGAATCACGTAGCTGAAGCACAATATCTTTCAGCTCCTGCATTCCCATAGGATCCAGCCCATTGGACGGTTCATCCAGCAATAAAAGCTCAGGAGTCCCCAGCATGGACTGCGCAATACCTAGCCTTTGCTTCATTCCCAGCGAATAGGTTTTCACCTTGTCATCTCCCCGTGTTTCCAGCCTCACCTTTGTAAGCAACTCTTCAATATGTGTCTCCCGATCTGAGGACGCAATCTCAAAGTGTAACCGTGACAAATTGCGCAAAACCTGCCTGCCTGTCATATAATCAAAAAAAACCGGAGATTCAATAATAGCCCCCACCTTGGACAGCGCCTTTTCCCGATCCGTCTGTACATCATATGAGGCTATCTTTACAGAACCGCTGGTTGGCTGCATTAATCCGGTCATGATTCGCATCATTGTAGTTTTACCAGCTCCATTAGGTCCGATGAATCCATATATCTTCCCTTTCTGAAGTTTAAAAGAAACACGGTCTAACAAGTGCCCTTTTCCCATTTTTTTCGTTACCTGACTGACCTCTAGTAAGGAGTCCGACATACTATTCCCTCCATCCATAACAAATCACAACATAGTTCCAACGCGTGCATTTGATATGTAAGATCATGATGGATAACACAAACTTCATTTAACAATGAATCATATTATTTTATTCAATTTAAAAAGTATCATATGTTGCGAAATGCAAACAACTTTCTTTATATGTAAAATATAATAACAATAATATATCAATACCATTTATCTTAATTAATGGTCATTAATTTTTGTGATGATATCTTTGTCTTTTCACTGCAAAAAAGGTAGCCCTTCAGTAAACGTTCTACCTCAGGACTACCCTCTATATAAAATAAACTGTTTTCTATCCAGTAACTACTAGCCTGTCACCTACTCCAGCTCAACCCACTCGCCGAGCAACGCATCCAGCTCGGCTTGCAGCCGCTCACGTGCGTCCCACAGCTCCGCCATGTGGATCGTGTCGCCGCTTGTGCCGAGCAGCTCCAGCTCGGCATCCGCCGCCGCCAATTCTGCTTCTTTGGCGGCGATGGCCCGCTCCAACCGCTCGCTGGATGCAGCGGGCGTGCGTGATGGCTTCGCGGCCTTCGCTTCGCGTGCCCCAGACCCGGCAGCGGGGGCCCCCAAGCGACCTGCCGACTCGGTGCGAGCACGACCCTTATCGGCTCCCGAGGTCGCTCCCGTACGCGCAGCCGTCTCTGGGCCCTTGCTCGCTGCACTGGAATGCGCAGCCGTGCCCGAGCCGCCATCGGATGCGACTCTACTTGCAGATGCCAAGCGTACCCCGGCATCCCCCTCACTTAGCAAGCGGGCGTTTTCCAGCTCCCGCTTCTTCGCTCGGTACTCATCAAAGCTGCCCAGATAAAAGGTCAGCTTTCCAGCCTCCAGCTCCCACACGCGTCCTGCCAGCTTATTCACAAAATAGCGGTCATGTGAAATCGCCAGTACCGTTCCCGTGTAGGTGTCTAACGCTTCCTCCAGCGCCTCGCGTGAGTCAATGTCCAGATGGTTCGTCGGCTCATCCAGCACCAACAAATTTGGCTTTTTCATGACCAGCAACGCCAGCCGCAAGCGGGACCATTCGCCACCGGACAGCATGCTCACGGGCTTAAACACATCGGCACCGTAAAACAAATACTTCGCTAGCAACCCGCGCGCCTCGCCTTCTTCCACCCCTGCTTCCTCCTTGAAGTAAGCAAGCACAGTCGCTCGGCTATTCCGCTCTCTCTCTTGCTGCGCCAAATATCCATACTCCACGCGCGCACCCCACTGGACTGTGCCTGCATCCGCGCTTTCCTGACCAAGCAGCAGCTTGAGCAGCGTCGTTTTGCCTGAACCGTTATCGCCCAGCAAGGCCACCTTTTCACCGAATTCCAAGCTGCCCGTTGCCCCGTTTAATATCTGACGCTCTCCATAGGCTTTAACGATTTCTTCAAACTGTAGCACCCGGCGACCGGAACGATCCTCCAGCTTTAAGTGAAATTCCGCCCCCTGCGGGTCCAATACAGGCCGCTTCACCAGCTCCATACGCTCCAACGCCTTACGAATGGAGGCTGCTTTTTTGAAAAACTTTTCGTTGTCGCCATTGCGCCCCCACTCTTCAAAACGCCGAATGGCCTCTTTCATCTTTTTAATCCGCTTTTGCTGTTCCTTATAATCTTCAAATTGCAGTAGCAATCGTTCTTCCTTTTCCTTAACATAGCCGCTGTAGTTCGTATAATACGTAAACGCCTCGCCATCCTCAAGCTCAATCATTTTAACGGCGACCCGATCCAGAAAATAACGATCATGAGATACAACCACACACGCACCTGTGTAGCCCTGCAAAAATTGCTCCAGCCATTCCAGCCCCTTCAAATCCAGATGGTTGGTCGGCTCATCCAGCAGCAACAAATCCGGCCGCCCGATGAGCTGTGATGCCAGCGCTATTTTTGTTTTCTCTCCACCTGACAGCGAGCCGAAGCTGCGCGTATACATTCCTTTGGGAATACGCAGACCATCCGCTACCTGATCAATATTTGCATCCATTTCATAGCCGCCGTTGCGCTCAAACCGTTCCTGCAAGGCAGCATACGATTGCAGCAGCTTCTCCAGAAGGCCTACGTCTGCTGCCACAACCGGATCTGACATTTCCCGTTCCAGTGTGCTCATCTGATTGCGGCAATCCTTCAGCTCACGATAGGCGTAAGCCAGCGTTTCGTACACAGTAAAACTCTCAAACTCCGCCGGAATTTGCGGTAAATAGCCGATTTTCGTATCCTTGGCGATGACGAGCTGCCCTTCATCCGGGCGGGACAAACGTGCGATTAGGCGTAATAGGGTGGTTTTACCGCTTCCGTTGCGGCCGATGAGTCCCACCTTTTCTCCTGTATGGATATCAAACGATGCACCATCCAAAATCAGATTGGCAGCGTGGTATTTTTTCAATTGTTGACCGTTTACTATATACATGTTCAGGCTCTCCTTTATTTAGGAAGACCCTTACCTGGGTAACACAAAAAGAGCCGCAGGAGCAACCCCGCGACTCTTCGGAAGATACAGCAATCCGTTCGAGTTAAGGTAGGCGTCTTCTCGCGATGTTTACAACCGTATGATTAAAATTGGACAGACTTCTCCCGTTGTATGGAAAAGCATGAACAATGCCAGCCATAGCAATCGGCAGCTGGCTAATACGGTTGTTCAGCATCTCGTGATTCACCTACCTCACCTCCTTCTTCATAATTGTGTGTAGTATAACATGTTTGCTCGCATTATAAAAGAGGGCGATGGTTCAGCGAATTATGAAACAGAGTGGTGCCCTCTGACAGCCTGTG
Organism: Paenibacillus sp. FSL P2-0322; assembly: GCF_037975315.1. Classification (NCBI taxonomy): domain Bacteria; kingdom Bacillati; phylum Bacillota; class Bacilli; order Caryophanales; family Paenibacillaceae; genus Paenibacillus; species Paenibacillus sp. FSL P2-0322. Next base: position 5,766,972 of record NZ_CP150243.1, read on the forward strand.
ATGTCCCCGCTCTGGTAATCGAAAATACGCCGCAGACAAAAGCAACAATCACAAATGCCCCACCCACCCAAGCGTTCGTGGCAACAGATTCACTATTCTCAATCACTACTCCTCCCAGGGCAGAACCGAGAGCGATCCCGACCTGGAGTGCGGAGAAATTAAAGCTTTGCTGAATACTACCCGATTCGGGTGCATTTTCAATAAGATAACTTTGCATCGGGGGCGACAAGGCCCAACTCAGTATGCCCCAGATGATCAGTAGTGGCGCAAATACATAAATCGAGTGGATTGAGAATGGCAGCAAGAACATCACGGCGATAAACACGCCTACGACGACTAGAATACTTTTCGCTGTGCCGAACCGATCTGCCAAAGAGCCGCCAATAAATCCGCCGCTCACTGCCGCCAGCCCAAAGACAAAATAGGCCACACTAATCCACGAAGCGTTTAAGCCCATCATATTTTCTAAAAATGGAGTGAAATACGCATATAACGTGTAATGGCCCGCCAGTGTCAGCGTGGTCACCAGATGAGCACTGATGACTTTAACATTTTTTAAGGATTTCAGCTGATCGCGCATAGGCACAACATGTTCCGTCGGAATCCGCTCCATAAACAAGTTGATAACGATCATAGCAACGACCGTCAACAAGGCAATGATCAGGAAAAGCACCCGCCAGCCAAACGCATTTCCAATCAGCACCCCGGCTGGAATACCTAGAACGATGGAGGAGCTAACCCCCATGGAGATGACACCAAGGACACGGGCCTGATAAGCCTTGGACACCACTTTGACTGCAATGGTCAACGACAATGTCACGATCAGCGACCCGCTTGCAGCGGTAACGATACGGGATACAAACAAGACAGCATAATTCGGACTCCAGAAGGCCAGCAGACTTCCCAGAATAAAGATAAACATCGACCACAGGTACAGTCGTTTTCGTTCAATTTTGGCGGTCAACGCCAACAAAGTTGGCCCAGCAATAGCATACACGAGCGCATAGATCATGATAAGCTGTCCTGCCGTGCTTACGGAGACATTCAAATCCTGCGCAATTTGGGGTAGCACGCCACCGATAATCAGCTCTACCAAACCCACCGTAAAGGTCGCAATCGTTAAAATAACTACTTTGAAGTTCATTACATTAGCTCCTTTGCTGTCATGTAAATTCCCTCGTATTACGCAAAAAAATCCTGACCACAAGAAATGTACAAGACGTACACTTTTTGTAATCAGGATTTATCGGTTCCTGGTAGAGACCCTCAAACCATATTATTGAGGTTATACAAATGGGGCATTCATTTATTACGCATTCACGAAGGTTATAGCTATTACTATAAAGGAGCCTGTGGCTAAGTTCAACCCCCTACAGCCGCAAAAATTCGCTCATGGCACGATCCGACAGATAGGGTAGATACTCATGACCGTATTCGTGATACAGGAGTATTTCCTTGTCTGATACGATTTTATTGTACACCGCAAACTGCGTGGAGGGTGGACAGATGGTGTCCGACAGCCCTGTCACAAACAACACACGACCACGAATACGATCTGCCAAATGTTGAATATCGATGTAGCCTAGTCGGTGAAAGAGCTCCTCCTCGCGCATATGATTCGGATCAAACCAACGAAAATAATAAACCAGTTCTTCATATGCAGATGTAGTGGCATCCAGCGCCCAAGCTCTTTTATAGTCCGACAGAAATGGATATACCGGAACTGCCATACGGACACGTGGCTCCAATGCAGCGCAGGCAACCGTTAAGGCCCCTCCCTGGGAGCAGCCAAATGCGCCGATCCGTTCAGGGTCGACCTGCTCCATAGACATCAGAATGCGTACCGTCTGCACGGTATCCAAAAATACATTGCGGTAATACATCCGATCCGGGTCCGGGTCGTCAATCCCCCGGATGATATGGCCGCGAACCGTCGTTCCCTGAACCTGCAAATTGTCCTCGGACAGCCCACCTTGCCCCCGGCAATCCATAGCCAGCACGGTGAATCCGTGTGCCGCATAGCTCACCTTGTCGAACCAGTCACCACTGTCGCAGGAATATCCATGAAACATGGCCAACGCTGGACCTTGTTCCGTAAGGTGCTTAGGACGAGCCAGCTTCCCATGAACCTTCGCTCCGCCCACTCCAGTAAAATATAGATGGTAACACTCCACCATGGGAGAGACAAAATCAGCAGGCTCCAGTGTATAATCAAGCGGCTGCCGCTCCAGCTCCTGTAATGCCCGTTCCCAGTATGCGTCAAAGTCCAGCGGCTTCGGGTTACTCCCCATATATGACTGCAATTGCTGTAAAGACATATCCTCTGGCATTCAAGTTCCTCCTACATCCGGCCCGACTCACGGTCGTCTGCGACCACTTCATCCGTTGCGATAACATACTTCATAATGTCAGTTACTGTCGTGTATGCGATACCTACATACGTGTCAGCGGCTCCATAATAAATCGCAATCCGCCCAGTGTCCGCATCATGTAGCGTAGCACACGGGAAAACCACATTCGGCACAAAGCCCCGTTCTTCGTACCATTCCTCTGGGGTCAGCACGAAATTCGAGGAACGATATTTAACTTTAGACGGATCATCCAGGTCAAGAACGGCTACGCCCATACTGTATACCAGCCCATTGCACGTGCCCGTCACCCCGTGGTAGAACATCAGCCAACCCTCGGTCGTCTCAATCGGGGCCGGTCCGCCGCCAATCTTTACCGATTGCCACCAGCCCTGTCCGCCCTTGCTCATGACATGACGGTGCTTGCCCCAATAGACCAAGTCAGGACTTTCACTTAGAAAAATGTCGCCAAACGGTGTATGTCCGCTGTCGCTCGGACGGGATAGCAACATAAAGTTTCCGTTTAGCTTGCGGGGCAACAGCACACCATTGCGATTAAACGGCAGGAACGGATTTTCCAATCGTACAAAGCTTTTAAAATCCTTTGTTTGTGCTATCCCCAACGCTGCACCGTAAAAATCTGTACACCAGATGATATAATACGTATCCTCCACGCGGACCAGACGCGGATCGTAAGCATAATTAGGCTGGTAATCGCTTCCTTCCTCATCGACCAAATGCAGACGTTCTGTCTCAATGTCCCAAGCCAACCCGTCGTCACTCCAGCCTAGATGCAAATGCGGACGTCCATTAATCGTTTCAGCCCGGAATACCCCTACAAACCGTCCCTCATACGGAGCTACTGCACTGTTGAAAATACGGGCAATACCCGGCACCGGATTGCGTCCAATGACTGGGTTTTCAGTATGCCTCCACACCGGAGCCTCGCTACCTTCCGGCTTATCCTGCCACGGCATTTTCGACAGACTTTCTCCCAAAATTCGTACGTCACCTACATCCAAATCCACATTCAATTTACTCATACGTATATTCTCCTCTCACCGAGATACTTGATCTCATCATTTTTCTATTTCGCCGTTATTCTATTTCACTGAACCCTGCGCGAATCCGTTATAGATATATTTTTGTAATGATAAAAACGCAATCAGCGTCGGAATAATGGCAATGATAATGCCCGCGCTAATAACTTCCCATTGCGAGCCATATGGCCCTTTAAACTTGAACAGCGCCGTCGATATAACCTGAAGGCTTGTTTTGGGCATATACAGGAACGGGGTGTAAAAGTCGTTGTAAATATTAACGCCTTTGATAATGATCACCGTCACAATGGCAGGCTTCAGCAGGGGCAAGATAATGCGCCAGTAGATCGTCAGATAGGAGGCCCCATCCAGCATGGCTGATTCATCTAGCGCCACCGCAATGGAATCCAGAAATTGCAGAAAAATATACACTGCAATAATATCCGTTCCCAAATACAGCAAGATCGCCGCCCAAGGCGTGTTAAACAGCTCCAGTTTGTTGATAATTTGAAATGTCGATACCTGTGTCGTTACCCCCGGAATGAGGGTCGCGAGCAGGAACGCTCCGAGCATAAGACTTTTGCCCTTAAATTTAAAACGGTTCAAAATATACGCGATCATGGAACCCGTTAACGTGGCTCCGATGATCGAAATCAACAGGATAAAAGCTGTGTTCACAAATCCGGTCAGCATATTTCCGTTAATAAAGGCTTTGGTATAGTTAGCCCAATTCAGCCAGTTCACGGGGGGAGTCAGAGGACTGGTTGCCGCATATTCAGTCTTCGTCTTCAAAGATGCAAACAAAATGACGACAATCGGCAGCAGTGCAATGAACGCACCTAGTAGTAGCGCCGCATACTTGATGCTGCTAGCCAGTATTATTTTCAGCTTATACATGATTAGTCCTCCTCTCCCCGAATTAGCAACCGTTGAAGCAACGTAACAGCGATTACGATCAGCAGCAGAACAACCGCCATCGCCGAGGCCAAACCGACCTTGCTGTATTTGAATGCCACATCAAGCGTTTGAATGACGAATGTTTCGCTACCGTTGGAGCCACCGGTCATAATATACGGAATATCGAATGCACTGACCGCACCGCTAATTGCCAAGATGAGATTCAACTGCAAAATCCGCTTGATGCTCGGCAAAATAATTGAGCGGAACTGATGCCAGCGGTTGGCTCCATCGATATCGGCTGCTTCATACAAATCACTGGATATGGAAGAAATCGCACCGAGAAACACAATAAAGTTAAAGCCCATGTATCTCCAGATCGACGTGCCAGCCAGCGAAATATTGATAATCTCCGGGTTGCCCAGCCACAGCTTGACATACGAACCCAGCCCCACTGCCTGAAGCAGGGTATCGAGCGTGCCGTCTGGCTTAAAAAAGAAAAGAAAAATAAAACCAATGGCCACCCCGTTCATTAGGGAAGGAAAAAATAAAACGCCTTTAAAGAAATTTTTAAACCAGGTCTGAAAGCTGAGAATGGTTGCAAAATAAAGGGCCAGACCCATCTGTACAAACGTGGCTACAAAGTAATACAGACTGACCTTAAACACCGAGAAATACTCGGGGTCGGTAAAGATTTTGATATAGTTTTCAAAACCCACATATTCCAGACGCTTACTATAGCCGTTCCAGTCCGAAAAGCTGTATTTAAACATATTGATCACCGGCAAGTACGCAAAAGTGATCAGCAGCGCTAGCGGAATAAATGAAAAGGCAACAATAATCGCCAATCTTTGTTTGGAGTAGCTGAGATTCGAAAATTTTAACATGCTGCACCTCCTGGCTATCCGTCCATCGACTGCTACGTCGATCCTTTTTTTCGTCAGTTCAGATGGCTATTTTGCTTCCTTTGCAGCCACTTCAGCACGCGCCTTCACCCATGCATCGTTCAGGTCTTTCATAATGGCGTCATACGATTCCGGGCGGTTACCAACCGCTGCCTCAATAATGCGTTTCTTGAAATCAGGCTGCCACAAACCAATTTCGCCCATTTTATCTATTTTATCAACAATTCCTTCCTGTCCTTTTTGAGACGGAGTAAGCGTTTCAAAAACGACTCCCTGATCTTCGTATTGCTTCAAAATGCTAGGCATTGGGGCACCCTTCAGCGGACTAATACTGCCTGCCTGCTCTACAGCATAGTTGGACTTTTCGGTAAACCAGTCCACCCAAGCACGGGCCGCCGCTTTATTTTCACTGTTTACGTTAATACCGAGATTAAAATCACCCGCTAGCGGTACAAGTACCTTCGAGGCATTCGTCGGGAAAGGCATAAAACCGATATCTTCCTTGTTAGGAGCTGTGCTTTTGATCTGGTCAATCGCCCAAGAGCCAAGTACCATCGCACCGATTTTGCCTTGAGCGAGATCCGCCTTGGAGGTCTCCCAATCCGTAGTCGTTGGATCTTTTTCAATCAGGCCTTTTTTAGCCGCATCGTACAGGACCTTATACAGTTCATAGTGGGGCTGGCCCTTCGTGAAATTGTCATCTGTATTCGGTTGTGTGACATTCACATATTCCTTCGTACCCGCCAATGTTGCCAGACTAGACTCCCACTGGGTCAGTGCCCAACCAGAGGCATAGTTCGTAAACAGCGGCACTGCCTTGGTTTTGTCCTTAATCTGCTGTAACGCTGTCAGGAATTGATCCGGTGTTTTGGGAAGCTGCGTGATTCCTGCGTCCTTGAACACCTTTTTGTTATAAATCACACCAGAGTAAACCATCGCAATTGGAATACCGTAGCTGTTATGATCCACCGTACGTTCTTCAAGGCCGGTATACTTGTTTTTCATCTCCTCATAAGTACCCAGCGGCTCGAAAAAGTTGGGCAGCTCTTCAACTGGAATACTGCCAGGAATCAGCAAAACATCTCCATAATCCCTGGTCCCCATACGGATTTTAATTTGACCCTCATAATCGGCCAATGCCTGAAAATTGACCTTCACGTTCGGATAAAGTTTGTTAAATTCCTTGGCGTAATCCTGAAATACGGTATCCACAATATCAGTCCGCTGTGTGATAACCGTAATTTCACCTTCCACACCCTTCGGATCAGAGCTGGCAGCTGGCTCATCCTTCTTTGAGGTACAGCCAGTAAACAGCCCCGCTAACAAAACCACGGATAGTAATGACATCAAAACCTTGGACAACTTCATGAGACGACTCCTCCTGTTGTTTTCGAATAAGGTTATCGTTAAAGTAACAAAATCATTTTATTATGTTAGCGCTTACTATGTCAATTGCAATATTCTTTTTGTAAAGTGGAATGGGTCACATCTTATAAAAAAACACCAATTTAGCATGGTTGACAGTTTACAAACAGCTAGATATGATAATCCTGTAAAGTTAACGATAACCTAATAATTCATTTTCCGAAGGAGGCTTTGTCTCTTGGAAACATTACTGGACGAAATTAGACAGGAATGGAAGGAGCACATACTCCCATTCTGGCTTGGACTGAAGGATGAGACACACGGTGGGTTTTACGGCGAGGTGGACGTGGATCTGCACACTCATAACCAAGCCGACAAAGGCGGGATTGCCACTGCACGGCTACTCTGGTCATTCTCGGCGGCTGCCCGTGTAACAGGGGAAAATACCTATGCAGAAGCCGCACGACATGCATTCACATTCCTGCGGAATCACCTGCTTGATCCATTACATGGAGGAATGTACTGGATGGTGGACTACACCGGGCAACCCGTGGACACGTGCAAGCATGTATACGCGCAGGCATTTGCGATCTATGCGATAGCAGAGTATGCACGTGCCACAGACGACCCGAATGCATTACCACTAGCTATGGAGCTGTTCCATCTGCTGGAGCAAAAAGGATATGATCGCACCCGACAGGCATACGGCGAACAATATGACCGCTTGTGGAACACGCAGCCTAATGAGCTACTCAGCGAAAATGGGGTTACCGCGCATATCACCATGAATACGCATATTCATGTTTTGGAGGCGTATACCCAATTGCTGCGCGTCTGGCCAAATGAAGAGGTTCGAAATGCGCTGACGAACGTACTGGATATTTTATATCATCGTGTTTACGATGCTTCTGCCCGACGATTGGGGGTATTCTTCGACCGTGAATGGCGCTCTCTGCTTGACCTGACCTCATATGGTCACGACATCGAAGCCAGCTGGTTGATTGAGGACGCTATGAGTGTGCTGGGTTATTACCCGTCAGAATACGTGGATATGGTGATGGATATTGCCAATGCGGTAGCAGAGCGCGCTGTTCAGCCAGACGGATCGCTCATCAATGAGCGGGAAGGAGAGCGAGTAGACACCTCACGTATCTGGTGGGTACAGGCCGAGGGGATGGTTGGTTTTTACAATGCGTTTCAACGTACAAAAGACGAACGTTTTTTGCGAATTGTGAAAAATCTATGGTCCTATACCCGGCAATATATCATCGATCCGCGCCCCGGAGGCGAATGGTTCTGGTCAGTTCAAGCGGATGGTAAGCCTGATGCGAGAGAGATTGCAGGACCCTGGAAGTGCCCTTATCACAACAGCCGATTTTGCATAGAAATGCTAGAAAGGATGGAAAACCAATGATCCATAGCAAATACAATGAGCTGCGGTTGCAGCAAGAGGAACTGATTACACGCCCCAATGAGGTTAAAGCTACCTTTTATAATGGTATCTACGAACGCTACCTCTATCCAGTGCTCACACGCCATCATGTTCCACTTCACTGGCGGTTTGATCTGGATGCGCAAACTAATCCCTTTTTCATGGAGCGGCTGGGTGTAAATGCGGCATTGAATCCAGGGGCAATCTATCATGAAGGAAAATACATTCTTGTTTCGCGTACCGAGGGACTGGATCGAAAATCATTTTTCGCTTTAGCAGAGAGCGATAACGGCATTGATCAATTTCGATTCATTGACGCCCCCCTAGTATGGGAGGATATCGACCCAGAAGAAACAAATATGTACGATATGCGGCTGGTGAAGCATGAGGACGGCTGGATTTACGGTATTTATTGCTCAGAGAAAAAAGACCCTGACGCACCACCTCACGATACCTCCAGTGCTGTCGCTCAGGCCGGACTGGTCCGTACTCGTGATCTTCGTACATGGACCCGGCTTCCCAACATCACTACCCAATCCCCACAGCAGCGCAACGTTGTCCTGCACCCTGAATTTGTGGACGGTCAATATGCCTTCTATACTCGTCCCCAGGACGGGTTTATTTCCACCGGTTCAGGCGGAGGCATCGCCTTCGGCCTGTGCAAAGATATTACACAACCCGTGATTGAACACGAAACCGTCATTGATGAGCGTTGTTATCATACGGTGTACGAAGCCAAGAATGGTCAGGGCCCTGCCCCGATCAAAACCAGTCGCGGCTGGATTCATATCGCTCACGGGGTACGCAATACGGCCGCTGGGTTGCGGTATGTGCTGTATACCTTTGCCACCAGTCTGGAAGACCCTACGCGCGTCATCGCCAAGCCCGGCGGGCACTTTCTGGCTCCTTATGATGAGGAACGCGTGGGCGACGTTTCGAATGTTATTTTTTGCAATGGGGCAGTCGTTAACGAACAAGATGAAGTCTTTATTTACTACGCATCCAGTGATACCCGTATCCACGTAGCGACGACCACCATCGCTCGACTGGAGGACTACACCTTCAATACACCATCCGACCCGTTGCGCTCTCTCAGCAGCGCCGCTGTTCGTCGTGAGCTAATTCATCACAATGAAGCGCTATTGCAAGCACACTCCCGTCCTTCCCAGCGGACATAAGCCGCAGGCTTTATCCTGCTTGCGGAACCATGTATACTATCCATAGAACAACTGTTACCCGCAGGCTAATAGTTGTTCTATGGGCAGCCATGCTGCCAGTCTTTGTATCTTTACAGGACAGCAACCCTGCTAAGTCTTTTGGATTTTTACAGGCGGCTAAGCTACTGATATATTCCCCAGCATTTTGCATCCATTCTCTGGATTAGGCAAAATGCTTATCTTTTTAAAATTGGAAGGCGGAACAGGAATGAAGAGCAACGTAACGATGCGGGATATTGCAGATAAGCTGGGAGTAAGCAGCGTGACCGTGTCGAAGGCGCTCAATGACAAGGATGGGGTTAGCGAGGAGCTAAAAGAGCGTATTAAGACGCTCGCAGGAGAAATGGGTTATCGTTTCAATACCGTTGCCAAGTCCATGAAGGAGGGCCTCACCTATAACATTGGTGTTGTCATCCCTGAACGTTTTACCGGCCCCGGCCAATCGTTTTATCTGCACATCTACCAGCAAATTTCACGGGCACTGGAGCCATACGGCTACTACGGCATCCTTCACATCCTCCATCGCGAAGACGAAGAACAGCTTAATCTGCCACGTATCTATTACGACCGCAAGGTGGACGGCTTCATTCTCCTGGGCCAAGTGAGCAAGCCATATATTGAGCTTGTACAAACCATGGACCTGCCCAAAATGTTTCTCGATTTTTATGATGAGCATGCCGATATCGACTCCGTGGTGACGGATAATTTTTACGGAGCCTACGAGCTGACCAACTATTTGATCGCCCAGGGACACCGGGATATTGCATATGTGGGTAATATCTATTCCACCAGTAGTATTCAGGATCGTTTCCTCGGCTACTATAAATCCTTGCTGGAGCACAGGTTGCCCCTCCGTAACGAGTGGGTGCTCAGTGACCGGGACGACGAAGGTACTTATGTTGAAATGGAGCTTCCTCAGCCGCTACCAACTGCCTTTGTATGTAACTGCGATCAGGTCGCTCACAATCTGGTGCATAAGCTCATTGGTCTGGGATACCGCGTACCTGAAGACTGCTCTGTGGTCGGCTTTGACAACGATGTATACGCCACTCTTATTGTTCCGCAACTGACCACGGTCGGAGTAGACATCGAGCAGATGGCACGTACCGCGATTGATTCGATGATGAAAAAAATAAGCCATCCCGGTAGCCGCTTTGGTCGAGTCCTGGTGCAGGGACATATTGTATATCGTGATTCCGTGCAGCCCATCCAGAGACCATGATCAATGCATACCTTACTTGGGGACAGGTCACCCCTACTCTAATTTCCACAACCAAAAGCCGCTCAGCATGTCGCTGGAGCGGCTTTTGACGTTCATAAATTCTGCAGTGTGATCATCGTACTCACATTCAATTGTAGATTTTGCAAAATCCTGGACTAGGAGCGCTGGGCGACAAAGGAATTGCCCGCCCGATTGAGAATCGGCAGCATCCGCATTTCTTGCCCCATCGAGGCTTGGCAAAGTGGACAAGCTGGCTCGTTTAAAAAGGTGAAATCCGTTCGCATCCAACCGTTGCAACCCTCGTTTGTACACGACCAAATAGCCGTATTTTCCTCTGGAATGATTTCCGGGGCCTGGCGTCTGTACATCTATATCCCCCCTCGGTTTTTATAGGGTAATATCCCCTGTCGGCTTACTGTTAATTTCCACCTGTCCGGGTATTAATATGCTCTAACGTCCAAAAAATATGCGCAATTTACCAAAATGTTTATTTACGGATAGCCTTGGTCCAGAAGCCGCCATGAAATTGCTTCGGCTCTACCGTAATGACAAAAGCCTTAGGATCCAGCTCCAGAATGGACTGATACAGCTTATTCTGGTTTTTACGTTTAGCCAAAATTTCCATCACCAGGCGCTCTCCATCACGTCCACTGCCCAGCCAGGCTGTAACACCGTATCCTTTGTCCCGCAGCGCATTGGCAATTCCTCCATTGATCTCATTACTGATCACCTTAACGGTGACATAACCAAGCGCTATTTTTTCCTCAATCCATGCTCCAATAAGAATGCCCAATGCATAGCCAATGGCATATACTGCAAGACTTGCCACTTGATCCAGGTACTTAAGCACAACATTCAAGCCCAACACATAGACCGTAACTTCCACGGTGCTAATGAGCGCAGCAATGTACTTCTGTCCTTTCAGCGTCAGAATCATGCGCAGTGTATACGCCGATACGTAAATAATTTGAATAACAAGAATAAACAATAAAATTTTGAGCATGCGCTCACTCCCCACTTCACGTTCTGATTTAACCCGTATCCAACATTATACCCCCGTCTGTGATATACAGCCTCTGGTTTCGTATTACCCTCGCTCGGGTAATGACTAACTACAGCATGCTGAATGAAAGTTCGATCACATAAGGAGGGCTCCAACATGAAGGATAACGGAACTAGCGATAAAATCAAAGGTAATGTGAACAAAGCCAAAGGTGAAATCAAGGACCAAATCGGGAACGCTACCAATAATAAGTCCCTTCAAGCCGAAGGTAAACTGGATAAGGCCAAAGGCCATCTTCAGGAAACAGCAGGCAAACTGAAGGACGGCAAATAATCCTGAATGGATAACCTCGACGCACTGTTTTACCAACAAGTCTCGCTGTCTTGTGCAGCGGGCTTGTTTTGTGTTGTTCGGATACTTTTGGAAAAACTTTTGCGCAAACAGGGCAACTTTTACGGTTGCTGTTGCGTCTAACCAATATAAGCACAACCCATAATGACTCTCCAACCTGTTGGATTTTGTAGGCATTAATGTTACTCTAGTCTATGAACCAGGCTATAATTCTTAAATAAAGGGGTAGACCAACGAATGAAATCACTGAAATCTATCAAAAAACCTGTCATCATCACTGCCGTATCCGCCTTGGCCATATCCGGGGCTCTTTTCAGCCAATCCACATATGCCGCACAAGTGACTAAGCCGATCCAAGCAGTATATAACAATATCAAAATCATCTACAACGGAACCGAGGTTCCTTATGATGCCAAAACAGAACCGTTCCTGCTGGATGGCGTAACGTATATCCCACTGAAGCTGGCAGGTACAGCTTTGGATAAAAAGGTAACATGGGATGGTACAAACAAACGCGTAGTCATTGCCGACAACGGCGTTCCGATTGATCAGTCTACAGTTACGGCGTTGAACAACCAGATTACGACGCTGACTCAAGAGCTCAACACAGCGAAAGCAGCGAACACGACGAAGGACGCTACCATTGCTCAATTGCAAAAAGACAACCAGACGCTAAAAGATGACGCGAGCAAAAGCAGCTCTAGCACCTTGAAAGATCTTCAAAAGCAACTGAACAAGGATTACAGCGATTCCTACAACACCAACTCGGATATTACGCTGGATGGTAACAAAAGCGATATTACAGTAACCATTGAAATGACAAAATCCAGATGGGATGATCTATCCGATAGCAGAAGGGAAAGCTACCTGGAGGACATCGTGGATGATATTTTGAAAGAGTACAAAGATGCCGATATTGAAGGCACAGTGAAAAATTCCAGTAATAGGGATAAATTAGCAACCTTTACAACCAACAGCAAAGGTGATGTGACAATTAAGAAATTAGCCTCTTCTCTGGATACAAGTACGATCCAACGTAATTTGTCCGATAGATATGGCACCTATAGCGGAGTCGGCTTTGATTTCACCGTAAGAGGTGACAGCAGTGAAGCCACCGTTGATGTCTATGTAAATTCGGATGACTGGAATAAACTTTCCAACAATCAAAAAAACAACCTGACAGACGGCGTTATTAATTATCTTAAAGACAGAGAGTCTGTATCCAAAGTCGTGGGATACGTACGCAATAAAGGAAACAGCAGCCAAATTATTACCTTCTAAGATTAATCTTTCAAAAAAAGCGACAAAGGCCCTTAAGCCTTTGTCGCTTTTTTATGATGTACAAGCAACATACATTCCACTACTTAATTAATCTGCCAACAGAAGTAATATATTTTATATAATCTTCATCCGCATTGGTTGTATCGATATTCATTGTATAAACCAAATTACCAGGACTGGTTATTTTAACTTTGTAAAACATACTGGGTTTAGAATAAGGATATACACTATAGGTCCCTTTGCTATAAACAATCATAGGATTAAAGTCAATTTGCTTGAAGGCGGGCGATAAGTCACTCTTATACGTAGCATGAATATTCAATACACCTTGCCTTTGATCCCAGTCAAAGGAAATAAGATCAAATGCATTCGCATCAATGACTTGGGCCAAGTCTTGTCCCTTAAACCTCATAAGAACTGGACTTTCCGTAAAGCTATCATGCCTTAGCTTCAATAAGCCACGCTTGGAATCCCACTCCATCTTCGCATCTGTATCTTTCAACAAAATGGATACCGGTAAAAACATTGCATTACTTAGCATGATAGGGACTGTGTCCATTGTCATGGGTTCGCCGTTAACCGATATATCGGGTGATCCAATCGTTGCCGTTACATTACGGTCTAACAGATCAACAGAAGCGGTTTTGTTCGCTGCATTATAAGTTACTTTACCGCCCAGTATATCCTCAGCCACTTGGAGCGGTATAAGCAGCCTTCCCTTCTTATCCACAAAGGGGGATGCAGGGAAGGTGTATAAAACGTAATGATCATTGACCTTCAAGTGTATGGGGGTATGATCTTGAGCCGATGCCAAATTCGAGTTTGTAGTAGCAAAACTTAGTACAATCATAAGGCAGACCAACAGTCTGATTTTCATAATGCTCTCCTTTGTTAGCGTTTAGGCTAAAACAAAAATTTGTTCAAGTAACAGTTCTTACGACTTATTTTTCATAACTAGCTTATCCTCACAAAAACATAACGTCAACCATAATTTATAATTTTTACCTAAATAAAGACCATACCATCCAGTTGGCTCACTCTAAAATAATGAGGATTCACCTTACAGGTATATCTCGGTGTTGGATGCTAAAACCTTCCTTATAGCCATATAATTCATAAATACATTAATAATATTTATAAATAGAAAGGTATTTAGCAATGAAAGCAGAATATATCTCTGTATTCCAATTTAGAAAGGGGCAAATGTGTATGATGAGAAGTTTTGTTAAACGTAAAGTCAGGAAAAGTATTGCAATAACACTAACATTATTATTAGCAATCGCAAGCGCACCATTAGGTGCAATAGACGCGGCGGCAACGGTGCCAGACCAGAACAATAAGCAGGATGCGCCAACCTTCTCTAATGTATCGGTTCATGACCCTTCCATTGTCAAAGACGGTGACACTTATTATGTATTTGGGTCACATATCTCTGCGGCGAAGTCAAAAGATCTTACAAACTGGACTTCTTTTGCAAACGGTTACACCACGCCTGGGAACACACTTTACGGGGATTTATCGAAGAATCTGGCCGGATCTTTCGCTTGGGCGGGTGAGAATGATGCGGATAGTAAGGGAGGATTCTCGGTATGGGCGCCCGATGTATTTTGGAATGAGCATTATGTCAATGAGGATGGGACAAAAGGGGCATATATGATTTATTATAGTGCATCTTCCACCTACATTCGTTCCGCGATCGGCATTGCAGTTGCACCCAAAATCGAGGGTCCATATCAATATGTGGATACCATTATACACACTGGTTTTACGAAGGAGACTGCTTTCGATAAAGATAGCAAGGTAGATAAAAAATGGACAAATACGCCGATTCAACAACTTATTAAGGAAGGCAAGCTTGAGGGGCCCAGACCAGGATGGTTTAATACCGATGGTTCTTATGCGAATCGGATGTTCCCAAATGCAATCGATGCAAGCGTTTTTTACGATGCAAACGGTCGCTTGTGGATGACGTATGGATCATGGTCCGGGGGAATATTTTTACTGGAGCTGGATAAAGCAACTGGCAAACCCATGTACCCAGGTAAAGATGGAACTACAGAAGACGGTCGGCTCATTGATCGTTATTTTGGCACCAAGATCGCAGGTGGATACGGTGAGTCAGGGGAAGGTCCGTATATTGAATACAACCAGGAGACGGGTTATTACTATTTGTATGTAACCTACGGTGGCCTTGCAGCAGACGGAGGGTATAACATGAGGTTATTCCGTTCCAAGAGTCCGACAGGACCTTATAAAGATGCCAAAGGACAGAATGCTGTTTTTCCAGCAAACACCAAAAATATAACTTATGGCAACAAGTTAATAGGTAATTTCTTGTTCGATAGTAAAATAGGTGACCCCGGTACAGGCACTGGCTACGGCTATGTTTCCCCTGGACACAATTCTGTATACACCGATCCTGCTACTGGACAAATGTTTGTCGTCTTTCATACCCGATTCCCTCATCAGGGGGAGACACATGAGCTGCGTGTACACCAAATGTTCATGAATCAGGAGGACTGGCCCGTCGTAGCTCCTTATCGTTACGGTGGCGAGACGCTTACAAAGCTAGATGAGAAACAATTCATTGGCGATTATCAATATGTTAATCATGGCAGTGATTCTTCGGCTACGATCAAGAATACGCAATTCATTCAGCTTAAAGCAGATCATACCATTGAAGGCGATGTGCAAGGAACATGGCGCAAGTCGGGGGATTCGAATATCCAATTAACACTAGATGGTGCTGTATTGGATGGGGTGTTCTTAAGACAATGGGATCAGGTTACGAATCAATACATCCTGGCGTTTACAGTTTTATCGAATAAAGGTGAGATGGCTTGGGGCAGTAAGCTCCCTGATATGACCGATACGACAGTAGTGGACAGTGTGTATCGTGAATTAGATCTTGGCGATACAAGTCGGGTGACGGCTAGCCTGAATCTTCCGAAGGAAGGCAGTCGGCAATCCCGGATTACCTGGAAAACTTCAGACCAAAGCGTCATTACGGATACAGGTGAAATCAAGCGTCCAGGAATCGGAGAAAAGGCTGCATCTGCCACTTTGACAGCTACCATTACCAAGGGAGAACGTAGTCGGGACAAAATTTTTAACATCACGGTATCCCCTTATGAGAAGGCAACATTGACTGCGTCATACACGTTTGAAAATAATCTGGAGGATCAGCAAGATGCTTTTGCTAATGGGGAAGTTATCGGTGACCGAATCGATCGCCAGGGAGGAAGTGTGTCCTACGCTGAAGGCGTAAGAGGCCAAGCTGTAGTCCTTGATGGAAAGTCGGGCATTGCTCTGCCTGAAGGACTCATATCCAGCTCAGCATATTCCGTGTCACTGTGGGTAAAACCAAGCGAATTGACTCTGCATACACCAACTTTCTTTGGAGCTATGGATAGTAATCACTGGATTAGCCTTTTGCCCAGAGGACCTGAGAAGGATAACACAATGGTCTGGTCCGGCAGCTCATCTTGGTATACTGGCAGTACCGGCCTAAAGATCAAAACAAATGAATGGACACATCTCGCCTTCACTGTAGATCGTGGAATGTTAGCCGTGTATGTGAATGGAAAGATTCAATTTACCGGCTCAGGATTTCCAGATGTCTTTACCTCTAAATCTGGATCATTCAGCTTAGGTGTCAACTGGTGGGACCCTGCGTTCAAAGGATCTATTGATGAGCTGAGTATATTTGAAGGTGCGCTCCCCCCTGCACAGGTGGCGGAGTTAGCGAAGATGAAAGTGAATTAAGACTAATGAATCGTGAGTATCGCTAGTGTCGAAAAGAAAAGCTACAAAAAAGAGAGCGCTGAATAGCGCTCTCTTCCAATGAACCATATAAAATGTAAGAAATATTAATAGGCCAATGCAAAAAGTCCTTTGATGTGGGACAAGTAACGGATGTTACTGCCTTCCTTCATCAAAGTGGCTACAGCGCCTTTCAGTTGGGTGCCATTCGCGCCTACAGTACCAATCGCGTCTGTTCTGCCCAAGCTGCCCAGTGTACCGGAGAATACTGGTGTAAAGCGTTCCATTTTCGCTCCGTTGAAATAAGCGAAGATGTTGTAACCAACTAATTCGCCCATTTGCCAAGCCAACTGTGCAGTTGGTGGGTATGGACGCTCGCCTTCACTCGGGAACACCACTGCACTGTCGCCAGCGAGGAAGATGTCTTCGTGAGAAGTCGATTGCAGCGCACCATTCACAGTTGCGCGACCACGGTTTACTTCGATACCAGATGCGCCAACCAGTGCATTACCTTGTACGCCGCCTGTCCAGATCAGTGTGTTCGTTTTGATCGAACGTCCGTCTTTCAAGAGAACTTCGTCAGCTTTCATTTCTGTAATCGGAACACCCGCTACGATTTGAACGCCACGTTTTTCAAGGCTTGTTACTGCACGATCAACCAGTGGTTGAGGGAAGCCTGCCAAAATAGATGGTCCAGCTTCTACGCAATACAAGTTGATATCTTCGTAGTTAATACCTTTTTCGCGACAAATTGCAGGCAATTTGTCAGCATATTCGCCCACCAGCTCAACGCCAGTCAGACCGCCACCACCGATAACGATTGTAGCGTCCGCTTGGTTACCGGATTGCTTGTAAGCATCCAGACGAGCTTCCACATGTGCGCGAATGCGATTGGCTTCTGCCACTGATTTCAGCGTGAAGCTATGCTCTTGCAGTCCTGGAATACCGAAGTAAGCCGTTTCACTGCCCAGGGAAATAACGAGAGCGTCATAGCTCAACGTAGCGCCACTGGCCAAGGTTACTTTTTTATCGTCAGGCTTGATTTCGGAAACAGTATCCACTTTCAGGATAATTTCCTTGTTACGCAGCAGTTTTTCCAAAGGAAGCGCAACAGCTTTTTCAGCAATTGTACCTGCCGCCAAACGGTGCAGTTCCGTAATAATTTGGTGCGACGCAAAGCGGTTAACCACTGTAATGGTTGCTTGGCTAGCGTCCATATGCTGGCGTGCTGTAAGAGCGGCCAGCAATCCGCCGTATCCGCCGCCCAAGATCAAAATTTGCTTCGACATGTCCATCCTCCGTTCTTGATCAGGTAATTATTTGCTTTCGCGTTGGCGCTCATTCAGAATATCCAGGAAAGCCTGGCTGAAACGCAGCGTTTTTTGTACATTCGGATCTTTAAGCATTTTGAGCAGGCCAAACAGACCTACACTGCCGTCCGTAGTTTGTACACGGTCATTTGCTTCAATTGCAGCAGAAGCCAATCCTTTAGCCGAATCTGTAACAGGCTTCACAAACTCTCCCATGGAGCTTTTCATATCTCCGATAAAGACAGGGTCAGTCGCCAGACTGCGAGCTACATCATAAGCATCGGTCATCAAAGTAACCATCTCAGTCAACTTGGGCAGATTTTCTACCAGCACGGTCAGCGATTGCTGAACCTCCGGTTTCATCAATTGGTCCAATACATCCCGAGACTCTTTGGTAGCTTCTTGTGTTACTGCCACCTCTTGTTGGTTTTCAGACATGCGTGAACGTCCTCCTTTACTGTGAAAATAGAAGTCCATTCCTTTCTCGTAACCTGTATCCATAAACTCTAGCAATAAAACGTGCATTGAATTCACGCCCTTAAACATGCAAGAAGCACAGCTAAAACCGGCCTATACCCTAAAGGGCAAGACTGATTTATCGCAGATGCCAATTGTATATTGCTCAGACGGTATTCTGTTGTTACTGCTGCGGAATATCCCACGAAGCGCTCCTTCGTGACTACAACAGGCCGAAACGGAACCCTATACCTCTATATTACACCTTTCACAACACAATCGTCGAAGAAATTTTAAATTTGCACAAATTTCTGCAAAATTTTTATTGTTATTTTAGATAAAAATTAGAATAAGCTCGATTTTTGTCCAAGTTTCCCTTAAAAAAAGGGTCATTTTATGCTAGAGGAGGGTAATAGAGAGCGTACGTTTCAGTTCGATAATATGAAAATAACACAAAATATATTCATACGGAGGTTTAAAACGATGGCTAAAACATTTGGAGATATGGTTCAAGAGGCGAGACAGCACGTTCAAGGCATTGATTCACAGGAGGCACGTCAGCGAATGGAGGCAAATCCTGATACATTCGTTATCGATGTACAGGACTCCCATGATGCAGGCGCTTGCGGTCTGATTCGCGGAAGCGCCAATATTTCATTGGGCATGCTGCCCATCCGCGCTGACTTGGAGGTTCCACAGGATTTGCGTGACGAACATCTACGTGACCGCAACCGCCCGATTATCACCACTTGTGGGGCAGGCGGACAAGCTGCATTGGCAGCTTATACACTCCAGCAGATGGGCTTTACCAATGTAGCTTTTATCGAAGGCGGAACAACAGCCTGGAAGGAATCCGGCTTTGAAGTAGAACTGTACTAAGGGACCTACGCTCCAAGAATCGCCCTACGTACGTAGGGTGTCTTCAGAAGTATCAGGATTATCAGGTGCTTCGAAATCATCAGGAGACGGCTGCGGCACACCAGATTCAATGAACTCATCTACATCGCGGGCAGCCTTAACTTGATTGCATTCATTGCAAGCACATACACAATTGACCGGCGTCGTGTGCCCCCCTTTTGCCCGAGGCAGTAAATGATCAATCGTGTCACCGTAGTCTCCGCAAAAAAAGCAAGTATAGCGGTCACGCTTAAGCACATATTGACGAAATTCCTTGTTGCTATACAGTCTGCGCACGGTGTATGGATTAACAATCACCGCCATACGCTCTCTGACCAGGGTCATGGCCAGATCAAGCTCAATCTCTTGATGCCAGCGTCTCCCCTGGTCGGTTTTGCCTCTTAGCCGAATCATGCCATTGCGATTGAGCCGCAATGCCCGGGTATCCGCAGGCTTCAGCCTGCTAAGCAGATGCCGAACCCGTTGCCGGTGGCGCTCACGCGCTTTATCCGTGACCAGCTTCCTGCGGTGGCGTTGTGCCTCCATAGGTAGTGGCGCCTCCAGGCTGTGCGCAGCCGTATTTGCTTCAAGGCTATGCTGCGTCACGGGAGCAGCCGAGGGGTTCGTTTCCTCGCCGGAAGGAGCGGACGTAGCCGCACGTTCTTGCGGGGCCGGGGCCAACCCTCGGCAGGAACGGCAAGGACCACGCCGTGAATAAGGACCAGCCCGGCGACCCGTTCTGCGCTGAAAGTCCGTTAAAGGTTTCATTTCCTGACAATACGTACATTTTTTAATCAGCGGTTTGCTCGCTTCATCCTTGTTCTGCTGCGGTTCTGTCACGTCCACCCCTCCTTTCCTCTGTTGCTCGTGCTTTACGGTTTTCACCAAAACCCGAACTATTGTTAAGTTAGATTCATTTTACCGTTTTCACGTTCCCTTTTCTAGCTACCCGAGTCGTTGGGAACACTTAGGTATAACAAATTTTAATGATTTAGCATACGTTATACAGCGATCCTTGTTCTTCATTCAGCATCATATTGACCGTCTGACGTTTAGCCCCCCTCACTTGGTGGGTAACTTGTTATATATGAAGGAGGGACGCACATGAAAAGGAACCATACGATGATGCAATTTTTCGAGTGGAATGTCGAAGCTGACGGTTCTCACTGGAAGAAGCTTACCCGCCTGGCGCCGGAACTGAAGGCCAAAGGAATTGACGCGATATGGATTCCACCTGTCACCAAAGGCCAATCGCCCGAGGATACGGGATACGGCGTCTATGACCTTTATGATCTGGGCGAATTTGACCAAAAAGGTGCGGTGCGCACCAAATACGGAACCAGGGAAAACCTGCTGGAGGCTGTTGCCGCCTGCGTTCGCCACGGTGTGGCCGTCTATGTCGATCTGGTTATGAACCATAAGGCTGGCGCGGATGAAACCGAAGTGTTCAAGGTCGTCGAGGTCAATCCGGATAACCGCAATGAGGTCATTTCCGAGCCCTTTGATATCGAGGGCTGGACTAAATTTACGTTCCCCGGCCGTCAAGGTCAGTATTCCACATTTCAATGGAACTTTGAACATTTTAACGGAACCGATTACGATGCAAGCCAGGACCGGACAGGAATCTATCGTATTTTAGGTAAAAATAAAAGCTGGAGCGAAAATGTAGATGATGAATTCGGCAATTATGATTATTTAATGTTCGCCAATATTGATTATAATCATCAGGATGTGCGCAAAGAGATGATCCGCTGGGGCAAATGGCTGGTAGATACTCTGCAATGCAACGGATTCCGTCTGGATGCAATCAAGCATATTAATCATGAATTTGTACGAGAGTTTGCTACAGAAATGATTAAAAAACGCGGACAGGATTTTTATATGGTAGGCGAGTTTTGGAAACCGGATCTGGAATCGTGTCAAAAGTTCCTGGATACCATTGATTATAAAATCGACCTATTTGACGTATCCCTCCACTACAAACTACATAGCGCTTCCTTGGGTGGCAAGGATTTCGATTTAAGCACCATTTTCGAGGATACGCTTGTTCATACCCATCCCCTGAACTCGGTTACTTTTGTCGATAATCATGATTCCCAGCCGCATGAAGCGCTTGAATCCTGGGTGGAGGACTGGTTCAAGCCCAGCGCCTATGCACTTATCTTGCTGCGCAAGGACGGTTATCCCTGCGTATTCTATGGCGATTACTACGGCATCCAGGGACAAACGCCCGTCAAAGGCAAGCAGGCTGAGCTAGACCCGCTTCTATATGCCCGATACCATAAAGCTTATGGTGAGCAAAAAGATTATTTCGATGATCCCCATACGATTGGATGGGTTCGTCAAGGCGTGCCTGAGCTGGAAGGCTCCGGATGTGCTGTGGTGATCACCAACGCAAATGACGGAGAAAAGCGCATGTTCGTAGGCAAACAACATGCAGCGGAAGAATGGATAGATTTGACCGGGCGTCACGATCATACCGTAAAGATTGAGCAGGATGGCTACGGCATATTTCCCGTTCGTGCCGGCAGTGTATCGGTGTGGGCACTTCCCGCAGAGGAAGACAGCCAGGAAACAGAAGAAGAAGCGAACGCTTAATCTATACCCAACACAAAGAGGACAGGATGCGAGGAAGCGCCCTGTCCTCTTTGTGTATGGAAAGTCACTCCGTTACCTTGCTTTGGTTGGCCACAGCCTGCTTCTTAGCCTCTACATGACTCGGATCACCGAGATAAAAGCGCCGTATGGGATCTATATGCTCATCCAGCTCGTACACCAGGGGAATGCCTGTGGGAATATTCAAATCCAGCAATGCGGTTTCGTCCAGATTCTCCATATACTTGATTAAGGCCCGCAAAGTGTTACCATGTGCAGAAATGATAACTCGATCCTTTTTGAGAATCAAAGGTACAATCCGCTGCTTCCAAAACTCACCGACCCGATGCACTGTGTCCTCCAGACTTTCCCCAAGCGGCAGCTCTTCTGGCTTAATATTGCGATAACGCTCTTCCCGATGCGGACTCCGCTCGTCCTTCTCATCCAGCATGGGTGGCCGCACTGTTAGGCTACGCCGCCAGATATGAACCTGCTCCTCGCCGTATTGCACGGCGGAATCCAGCTTGCTAAGCCCTTGAAGAGCACCGTAATGGCGTTCATTCAGCTTCCATGACTTCTGCACAGGTATCCACAGATGATCCAGCTCATCCAAGATGTGATACAGCGTGCGGATAGATCGTTTTAGCACAGAGGCAAATGCCAAATCAAACGTATATCCAGCCTCCTTGAGAATACGTCCCGCCTCAATGGCCTCATGAGTCCCTTGTTCAGTCAGGTCCACGTCCGTCCAGCCCGTAAACAGGTTTTGTCGGTTATACACGCTTTCTCCATGCCTAACCAGCACCACTTGATACATACACTCACTCCTCTCCTGTCTGTCTTTATGTTTTACCCAACTTCTATGTATTTAACGTAAAATGCAATTTTTAAACCGTCTATTTAATACAAAAAAGGACGGCATTCAGCCATCCTTTTCTTCTCACCCTGCACTTAGTCCCTCTTACTGAACTTGGCCAACAGATCCAAAATCCGTACATACAGCCATACTAGAGTCACCAGCAATGCAAAAGCACCATACCATTCCATATATTTGGGTGCACCTTGATCTGCTTGCTCTTCAATAAAATTGAAATCAACCAGCAGATTCAAAGCCGCAATGATCACGATAAATAAACTAATACCAATACCCAGCCAACCCGTTTCATGGATATACGGAACATTCATACCGAAAAAGTTCAAAATAAAATCAACTAGCGTCACCAGAAAAATCGCCATCGTACACAGGACAACGAATGAGATAAAGCCGCGTGTCACCTTGATGATTCGCTGTGTGTACATAAAGAGCATTAAGAACAAAATACCCACGGTCAGCAAAATGGCATTGGCTACAATTCCAGGGTACTCATACTCCATAAAGGCTGAAACGCCACCCAAAGCAAAACCACTCAGAATCGCATATACAGGAGAGAGTAACGGAGCGGTTTTTGGAAAAAAGGATATCGCAAGTGCTACGCCTGCCATACCAATAAAGCCTGCCGTCAGCAAGGATAGCACCTCTACGGTTCCCTCGTAAGTCATGTACCAGGTAATGCTGCCAGAGACGATGAGCAGAACCAGCAGAAGCAACGTTTTGTTCACCGTTCCTCCGATGGTCATGCGTTGTTCACTAGCTTCTCTTTCATCTTCGCGCAAAAAGATGTCATCACGTAAAACTGGATTGCTAAAGCTCATACAGGGTACTCCTTTTCGATGTTGTTGTTTGCTATGCTATATGTATATATCGGCACAATATGAAAAAAGTTTCAGAAAATTTCAAACAAAAAAAACTCTAACCTTGCCATACGGCAAAGCTAGAGTTAGAGGGTCAGGTCGTTACAGGTTAAAAATCAGCCGTAGCAATTTGGATGGTGCCTGTCACAGCTCCAGCTGGAGTAGCTTGGAGAGCAGCTACCAGCAACAAAGCCACTTCTAACGTCAGACTATTGGCTGCCGGGATAACATACGTGATCACGGGAGCATTGACACGTGTAACAACCAGATCCACCGGATTGGCACCCGTGTTATTCACGGTAATTGTAGCATTATTACCGCCTTTCAAATTTTCAAAAAAGGATTTACCCACACCCGCAGCGAGATTGTAGATTTGCGAAGGTAAAAGGATCGCCATAAAACTCACCTCCCTTGCGTTTGATAGTGTATTCTATGCTTCCAATCTATGAGCGTAACGTTAAGTGACTCAGTAATAAGACACAATTTAAAAGACTCATAGATTAACATACCCTAAGCTATGCCAAAGAGGAGTTGCCCTCTCAGATCCCTTTCAGAATCTGCGGACAACTCCTTTTTTAAATAATGGAAGTCTCAAACGGTATACAAGCGGCTAGTAGGATTGTATGTTGCCTTTGCTCCCTTATTGCACGTGAATGCTCAATTCCTGCGGACCGAAACGGGAAGGCGCAGAAACCTTCACACGAATTTGTCCAGCCTCCCCCTTCGTACGAATCCAGAATGCAATGCGTCCACCAATTAGGGATAAGCTTGAAGGACCGATCAATTCACCCACCCCTTCGACCTCCACCGAAACTGGATCTGCATAGAACGGCAAGACGTTGCCGTATTCGTCCAGCGCATCCACTACTACTCGGGTTACGTCCCAATCGCCAACTTCCAGCACCATATCATCTGCAGCTACCCGCAGCTCTGTCGGCACCGGATTACGTGAATAGTATTTGCGGGTCACTTCTTGCCCATCTACGTATCCAATGAATACAGCGTCTTCCCACTTCATGCCCCAGTGGCCTGTCAGCTCGTCGATCACGACAGGGGGATGAGGAAGCGCCGGGTACTTCTCTCGGTTCGGACGATAAACACCTTTGCGCTCATGACCGTAGATGAACTCCACCTCATCACAATTGGTGAACACGACCAGCGGCACGATGCCTCCAATATTCCGCTCACCACGCGACCAGTAAGTGACCGGCTCCATAACGATTTCCTGTTCGACGTTCTTCTGGCTCCGGTACACACTCGCTGCAAATTTAGGCAGGCGGAACATATCCATGACACCGTGGTAGCAGATTTTATCACCGGAACCAAAATCAGCATGCGTGTTATAGTCAAAAGCACACCAACCAATCGCCCCGGCAATGCCCTCATCGGCATAGGAAGCATTTTGGACCCGCGTATGGCGCAGTGCATGCTCCATTACCCGTTCCTCCTGGTCAAAGCGCTTGGTCGGGTACATATGCCCGTTATATTCCGTTACCAGATAAGGGACCGGATGATCCAGCTTTGTAACGAGAGACGGCTGGCGCAAGCCTGTCGTTTCGCCATCTACGCCTTCTGTATCGTCATACGTATCAAAATTGCGAATTTCCTTCGCCAAATATTTTTTGTGCCCACCATCATGAACAAAATCATTTATCGTATATACATCTTCCAATAGCTCACTGCCTACAATATAACGCACACCACCCGTAGCACGGGTCGGATCTAGCTTTCGTGCTAGCTCATTGGTACGCGTGTACAGATCATGGTCATCCTGCGACTCATTAATTCGTACCCCCCAGATTACAATGGAGGGATGATTACGATCACGGATAATCATGTCCTCTACGTCCCTCACCGCCTGCTCCTTCCACGCTTCACCGCCAATGTGCTGCCAACCCGGAATCTCTTCGAAAACGAGCAATCCGATCTCATCACAACGGTCTAGAAAATGACGGGACTGAGGGTAGTGGGATGTCCGTACCATATTCAGCCCCAGCTCCTCCTTGAGCACATCTGCATCACGACGCTGCGCTCTTTTAGGCATAGCATAGCCAACGTACGGATAGGACTGGTGACGGTTCAAGCCAAGCAGCTTGATCTTCCGCCCATTCAAGTAAAAACCGTCCGGCTGAAATTCGGCCTCGCGGAAGCCAAAGCACACGGTCACCTGATCCAACTCTTCTCCGCTTCGTAGCAGCGTCAGCTTCGCTTCATATAGCTTGGGATCATCTATATCCCAAAGTTGCAGGCCGCCCAGCTCTTTCAGCTCCAGCGTTACTTCCGCCGCCGTCACCGCTTCCAGCCCGGTCTCCGCCTTCACGCTCGCTCCGTCCAGCAATTGCAGCGCGACCGTCAAGTCGTCCTGCTGATCGCTGATGCCCTCCAGCTCCACGACCACGCGCACCGCCTTATTTGCCGCAAGCGGCTCCGGTGTTTGGACGAATACCGTTCCGAGATGTACAGGCTCCACTATTCGCAGCTGTACTTCGCGGTAAATACCGCCATAGGTCAGATAGTCAATGACTGCCCCAAAGGGAGGGATGTCGTCCCGTTCCGTGGAATCGACAATGACCGTGAGCACATTGGGGCCGCCATATTCGGCAAGTTCGGTCAATTCAACGCTGAACGGTGTATATCCACCTTTATGCTCCCCCGCTTTTAGCCCGTTTAGAAATACCTGGGCATAGGTCATGACTCCTTCAAAATCAACATACACTCGCTTACCTTTGGCATCTGCCGGAATGTTCAACTCTCTTTTATACGTAGAAATAAACTGAAATGCCTTGTCGTCAAAATAATTATACGGAAGCTCTACATTGGTGTGCGGCAGCTGAATTGGCTCATACCGACTTGCATCAATGCCTGCGCTTACTTCTCTCTCGACATATTCAGGAAGATAAAACCATTGGTCATTCAACGGCAAAATGGTACGCATGGGCAGTCACCTCAACCTTTTATTTTTCACTCTTATACCATAGTAAAATATTTGAGTAAAAATAACGAGTAAAACTTAGTAAAATAAATATATGTTCAATGTAAGCATTTACAAGGCAATTGTCAATCCATTTTTGTATCTTTTTATATCAAAAAAACAACCCCGGTAAGCCGGGGCTGTCCAAATCAATAACGTCGATTTTATTGGGTATCGGTATGTAGCGGCGCACTGCTGTTGCGAATCATTAGCTCGGTCGGAATGATGACCTTGCGCCCCACCTCGTTTGCACCGTTGCGTACCGTATGCAGCAAGAGTTGAACGCCCGTCTCTCCCATCAGTTCGGTATGCGTTTTGACCGTTGACAGAGATGGGGTCAAATATTCCGCTGTCGGAATATCATTGAAGCCAACAATTGAGATACGTTCCGGCACCGCAAGGTGATGCTGCTCCAGCGCCTTCAACACCCCAATAGCCACCGAATCGCTCGCGACAAAGAAGGCTGTAGGCAGGCTTTCTGTTCCTGCCAGAATAGCCGCTTCCATCGCACGGAAGCCGTCTGCCGCCGTTCCGCCGCACACATGAATATCATCCGACGTGCACAGCCTGTGCTGTTCCTGATACCGCAAAAACGTCTCATAGCGGGCATCTAACTCGACTCGTTCGGAATCATGGGACTGCTCATCCTTGCCCATACCTACATATCCGATGTGACGATGGCCTGCGCCCATCAAATAATCCAGTGCATCAGCCGCAGCGTGAGCAAGGTCAATGACCACATAGTCTGCCCCTGTTCGCTCTACCGGATGATCCAGAAAGACGCAAGGAATGGGCAGTTCCAGCATACGTTCTACCTCTTCGCTGCTAAAATGCCCCAGCACGATCAGCCCATGTAGCCCTTCGGATGACGCCTTCAGCGCAGTCAGGTCCTCTCTTCTGAAAATACGCTCCAGCTGCGCCCCGCTTTGGCGGCACTCTTTTTCCACGCCAAACCGGATAGACAGATAATAAGGGTCTTCCAGTTCCTCGTACGCGCTAAACCAGTGCACCATGCCCAACCGGATGGGTCCCTCTGCCTTCTTGCGGGGCTGACGACCAATACCGCCATTTTTACGTTTAACCGTCGTATATTTCATGCGCTCGGCAACCTCAAAAATTTTACGCCGCGTTTCCTCAGAAACAGACAGTGTTTCATCATAATTCAGCACTCGGGAGACCGTGGATATCGAAACCTCTGCCTCCTGGGCGATATCTTTTAACGTAGGCATTGCAGACTCCTTTAATGGTTTTACTCTATTTTTACTTTTATTTTACTATTATCTTACTCGTCTCCCCTGTGCAACACAACCCGTCATTCCGAAAAGGGTCAACCATTTTTTTCATATTATAAGCCTAATCATGATAAAATACGTACCATAATAGAAATGACACCAAGGAGGATACACACTTTGAAACAGGAACTGATTGACCGCCTGACTACATATGTTCAGGTAGATACCCAATCTGATGAAAGCAGCCACACTTGCCCCACTACACCCGGACAGCTCACATTGGGCAACCTTTTGGTGGGCGAATTGAAAGCCATTGGTATGACAGACGTAACCATTGATGATCATGGTTATGTGATGGCAACCCTTCCTTCCAATACGGATAAAGAGGTTCCCGTCATCGGTTTTCTCGCTCACCTCGATACGGCTACCGAGCTGACTGGCGCAGGGGTAAAGCCGCAATTGACGGAAAACTATGATGGGGGCGATATCACGCTGAATGCTTCGCTTGGTGTGGTTCTTTCTCCACGTGAGTTTCCCGAACTGACTCAATATAAAGGCCACACCCTGATCACAACAGATGGTACCACCCTGCTCGGTGCAGACAACAAAGCCGGGATCGCAGAAATCATGACAGCTATCCACTACCTGATTGACCATCCAGAAATTCAACATGGCAAAATTCGCGTTGCTTTTACACCGGACGAAGAGATTGGAAGAGGACCGGAACGCTTTGATGTAGCCGCTTTTGGCGCTGAATATGCCTATACGGTAGACGGCGGACCGCTCGGAGAACTGGAGTATGAGAGCTTTAACGCCGCAGCCGCCCATATTACCATTCACGGTGTGAATGTGCATCCCGGTACGGCTAAAAACAAAATGATCCACGCTGCCAAAATCGCTATGGAGCTGCATAGTCGGTTACCTGCAAACGAAGCCCCGGAATATACAGACGGATATGATGGCTTCTATCATCTCTTGGAGTCTACAGGTACGGCAGAACAAGCTAAACTGTACTATATTATCCGTGATTTTGACCGCGAGAGCTTTGAAAACCGGAAAGCTTATTTAACAAATGTAGTCAAAGAGCTGCAGGCCGCATATGGAGAAAACCGTATTGCACTGGAGCTGAGAGATCAGTATTACAACATGAAAGAGAAAATAGAGCCAGTCAAGCATATCGTCGATGTCGCTTATGAAGCAATGACGAAGCTGAATATCGAACCTATTATCAAGCCGATTCGTGGCGGTACAGACGGTTCACAGCTATCCTACATGGGACTGCCTACACCGAATATTTTTACAGGTGGGGAGAACTACCACGGTAAGTTTGAATATGTGTCGGTGGACAACATGGTACTTGCTACCAAGGTTATTGTGGAAATCGCACAACTGTTCGAGCAACGCGGCAAGTGAACTACCTATACACAGCACTGACACGTTAAGATTAAATAGAAGGCATATCGTTCCGTAATGGAAACGGTATGCCTTTTTTTCTGAAGCTTTCATTTCCCTTTAAATTTTCAATATCTTTATAACTTTTATCCGTCTTTAGACCGACAACTATATACGAGACTATAAAAAATATATCTAGTAAAGAAAGGTAGGTTATCTATTTGAATACAATAGATGCATTAATTGCAGCCATTCCCTACATACAACAGATTATGCGTGAGAAAGTGACCCTTGCTCTCTTCGACCGCACTCATGTCCTTATGTATACCCAATCGGAGGGTATGGATCTCGGCTTTGAAACAGGCTCGGAGCTGCTCGAGGACTATAAAGATTTTGCCATGCTTAAAAATGGACGTGAGGCCAGCCTGACCCACATTCCTGCTGAAATTCTAGGGTTTCCTCTTGATATGATCAGTATCCCTGTATTTGACGAGAAAGGTGAAGTCATCGCAGCATTTGCGGCCTCTTATAATTTGACTAACAAAAATCAACTGGATCAAATCGTATCCGAGAATCGCTCCATCACCGAGCAGCTCATTGATATGGTACAGCATGTAGCGGCTCATTCCGAGGAGCTTCAGGCAACCAGTGAACAGATTTTGAAAAACACTCAAATCGCCGTACAAAACTCGGGTAAAATCAATCAGGTAGCTGTGTTCATCAAGGAAATTTCCGATCAGACCAACCTGCTTGGATTGAATGCAGCGATCGAAGCCGCACGTGTAGGAGAAGCAGGAGCAGGCTTTGGTATCGTCGCTCAAGAGGTGCGCAAGCTATCCGTAGAATCCAAAAAGGCGACGGTCGATATTGAAGGAGCCCTTAAGGATGTACAAAACTCCATTCGTCAAATGGAGCAGGAAATTGAGCAAATTGTTTCTTCTTCTCAGGAGCAGGCGACTCTGGTAGGCTCCTTCACTGAAGTGATGGAGCGTATGCAAAAGGCGAGTGAAACGATGCAACATCTGGCCAATGACCTGACTTCGTATGCCATAAAATAAATCTTGGGATAAAAAAGGGGAGCACACTGATCGCAAAATGCGTAAAAGTGTGCTCCCTTTATGTACAAAAGCCCTATCTGGCTTGATGGTCTAAATCTGAAACTCAAGCAGTATAAGAAAAAACACCATGATTTGAAGGAAACACTGGGTCTAACCCTCCCAAAATATTTCCCACCGGAAGAGCAATACTAAGAAACGCCAAGACCATAGTTACCGAGATTAATGCCTTTTTCATTATGAAGCCCCCTTAATAAAATGGTTTGGTATTGCTCTTGCTGTGATGGTGTTGCCAAATCTCGATAAGTTTCAAACAGAGCAACCAATGTCCTGAAATCGGCATCCGCTTCTACACTGGCAGAGAATTGCAGAGAATCAAGGACATAATTTAAGGCAACAGAGTATTGCTTCTTCTTGAAATGGTAAATGGCCAATTGGTTGACCAGTTTTAAATAATATACGCGGTTTGCTCTATCTTCATAACCTTCAAATATCTTAATATCATCAGCAAAATCGTTCAGCAGGTCGTCTATATTCCAATTATTCAAGTTAGCCGCTTCGGCAATACCAACCAATCCTGGAAGTAGCTCCTCTTCATTGTCGTGAAGAAATTGAACGTACTCAGGCAAAAGTTCCCTTCTCCCCGAAAGTAATTCAATCGTAAATAAATTGGCCTTGGCGAGGAAACGGAATCTCTCTACTTCTTCGTGACCGCTCTGATCCAGCCCCATAAACCAGCCCATTTCGCTATACTTCATAATATAGTTTCTGGCTTCCTCATACTTTCCCATATTCTGATAGTAAATAGACTTCGCCAGATAACTGTAAGCATAATAAAACACTAGCGGGTGTTTGGTGTCCAATGTCTCATACTTGCCGTCTGCAGCATTTCTCAGTTGGGTGTGATACAGGCTTTCAGCCAACGTATGCAGATAATCTGCTACTTTGTTCGCTTCATCCCAATCATTATGTGTGTAGCTGATTCTAAACAACTCACAAGCTTTATCGAGTTCGTGGCTGTCCGACAACAAATAAATGGCTTCCCTTTGGTTCAGGACCTCTTCCACTAAAACCCGCCTCCCTATCCTGAAAATTGCGATTACCCCTTAGCACAGCGGCTACTCTTCAGGGTAGTTATGCTCTTAGCCTCCATTTTTTGCATACCAGTATATTACAAATATAGTCAAAACCTAACTTGAAGTCAATTTAATCATCGCTACCTTCTTTTTTTGCAACCTTACATTGCTGTGTATGGTTATGGATTTTGCAAAATTCGATTCCAGTCGCTCCGAAGTGCAAGATATAGACGAACTAAACCATTTCGATCTATATCTTGTTCATTGGAAGTCGCTTATGGGATTTTTGCAAAATCCTTGGTTACGAATAATCGACTCCCCTTATAGAAATAATGCTAAAGAAGACAAAATGCAGGCTCTCTCATGAATGGTTTTTATGATGCTATAGTATCGTCGGGGTAACTACGTTACGAATTAGTGCGTACTTTTCAATCGGATATCGGGGCCTTACAATCAAACCTGTGCATGAAACCAAAGTATAGAGTAATACTCAACAGAGCATGTACCTGTTCATCAAAATATAAATTCACTTAAGGAGTGAAGTTAATAACATGGAACTTCAATTGGCTTTAGACTTAGTAGATATCCCGCAAGGTATTGCATTGGTAAAAGAAGTAGAGTCGTATATTGATATCGTAGAAATCGGTACGCCGATTGTCATCAATGAAGGACTTCATGCAGTAAAAGCAATGAAAGAAGCATTCCCGAATCTGAAAGTGCTGGCTGACCTGAAGGTTATGGATGCAGGGGGCTATGAAGTGCTAAAAGCTTCCGAGGCTGGTGCAGATATCGTTACGATTTTGGCTGTAGCTGAAGATGCGACAATTAAAGGTGCAGTAGAAGAAGCGAAAAAACAAGGCGGCAAAAAAATCCTGGTGGACATGATCGGTGTTAAAAACCTGGAGCAACGTGCGAAAGAAATCGACGCTCTGGGCGTTGACTACATTTGTGTGCATACAGGCTACGATCTGCAAGCTGAAGGACAGAGCCCGTTCGAAGCACTGCAAACCGTCAAAAAAGTCGTGAAAAACTCCAAAACTGCCGTGGCTGGCGGTATTAAACTGAGCACCTTGGCTGAGGTCGTGAAGGCTCAACCGGATCTGGTTATCGTCGGCGGTGGTATCACTGGCGAGGACGACAAAAAGGCTGTAGCTTCCCAAATGCAACAGCTCATCAAACAAGGTTAATCCCAATGGAAACCTCTCAATATTTATCCGAGGTACTCAAGGAGCTGCAATTGGTTCCACAATTGATCAGTGATACAGAATCGGAGCAGCTGATCCACTCCATCGCCGCTGCGAATAAGGTATTCGTGGCAGGTGCGGGCCGCTCAGGGTTCATGATTCGCTCGCTGGCGATGCGGCTGATGCATATGGGGGTTCAAGCTTACGTAGTCGGGGAAACCGTAACTCCTGGTTTGAGCGAGGGCGACCTGCTCATTATTGGTTCAGGCTCTGGTGAAACCAAAAGCCTGACCTCCATGGCAGAAAAAGCAAAGAAACTTGGGGCCTCTCTGGCGCTTCTAACCACTTCCCCGGGTTCCACCATTGGCAAACTGGCCGATATCATCGTCAAGCTGCCTGGTGCGGCCAAGGACCCGTCCAACAAGGACTACCAAACGATTCAGCCTATGGGCTCATTGTTTGAACAAACCCTGCTGTTATACGGTGACGCATTGGTACTCAGAACGATGGAGCTGCGCAAGCTGACCTCCAAATCTATGTTTGGCCAACACGCCAATTTGGAATAAAAATGTAATTCCTTTACGATAACAAAGCAGGCTGTCCTTTACATGTCACATGTGAAGGACAGCCTGCTTTTATGCTTGTATAAGGCGACTTTCCTATCTACACCGTTTGGACGTTTATTCTTCAGGTTTGGCTTATAAGGCTTATATAGTCCAAGCCATCGTAGGAGAAATATTGAAAGTATGCGGGAGTCGCGGCGACAGATACCGGTTCATCTACAGCGACGGTCGATACAGCATACATGCCAATCAGCGCTCCCGTGAAACCGCCATTGCTTTCAGATGAGACTACAAAAGCCGGAACCGTAGCGAGCGGTACCCAGTTGCCTGAACGCACAGCATAAGATAAGGCGAAATGATACGCATCGGATAGGATGCGAAGCTCCATACCTTCACCGCTTGGTATATCAGGAGCCGCCAGCGGTACAGAGACCCATTCGGTTCGTTTTCCCTGATCTGCGACCGAGACCACTACAGTAAGCATGTTGCCTTCTCCATCCCGACGAATACCCAGCGTAAAGTGACCGTGCTCATTAAGTCGTACCGCAAGGCCGGCTTCCTCGCCCTCATGCTGTGGTTGAAAATAAAGCCGGCTACGGACGGCGATCTGATGATGCCGCAGCCGGGTGCCGAGGAATACGCTCGGCGCTTCGTCCAGCAGCGTGTGGCGATTGCCGATGAGCGTTAGCCATCCGGGGCGCGCTTCCAGGCTGATGCAGGCTTCACACAGCCTGCACGGAGCAGCCCAACGGAAGTCCAGCCGCTGACCACCAAAGTCATCGCGCCAGCTATGACGCTTTGCAGGCGCGAGCGGCGCAGAAGCAGGCGGGCGAGCCTGCTCCGCCAGACTGAATGGCTGACGGTCTACAGACATGTGCAATTGCACCGTGCCTGCGTTGTTGTCAGCCGTAGGCCATCCGTCCGTTGTCCAGCGGACGGGGGCCAGAAAGGTTTCGCGTCCGAGCACGCTATACGAAGGTGGTACCTCAGCCTGAGGCTCGACAGCCTCCAAGCGGTCAGCCACAGGCTCGATGTCCACCACCGGACGGACACCGAGAAAAAAAGCCCACCAGTCCCCGCGAGTGTCCTCAACCAATTCGGCATGACCTGTGTTCTGAATCGGATGTGCAGGGAGAGCGTTATGCGTGAGCATCGGCTCTGTCATACGCTCGAACGGACCGTAAGGGCGCTCCGCACGATACACGAGTGTTCGATGATCACGCCCCGTTCCGCCACATGCGCAGAGCAAATAATAGTGGCTGCCGATGTGATACAGATGCGGCCCTTCGGTCCATACGCCGCCATCCCCGTGAGCAATCGCTATAGGCTCTGTCAATGCCTGACCTGTAGTGATATCAATCTCATACTGGATAATATGCGACTCGGCATCTGCCCCGGATTGTACGGTCACATACACTTTCCCATCGTCATCCAATAGCAGAGACGGATCTATATTCCCGTAAGGAATACAGATCGGGTCTGACCAAGGCCCAGCGGGGTTCATAGATATGATATAAAAATTACCTATCCCCATCACATCTGTCGTAATCAGATAAAAAACACCTTGATGATAGCGCAGTGTGGGCGCATATATGCCCTCCGAGCTTTTCCGAGTGGACAAATCAATCTGACTGCGCCGGTTCAACGCATGCCCGATCTGCCGCCAATCGGTCAGGTTTCGGCTATGAAAAATGGGCAAGCCCGGCATGTATTCAAACGAGCTTGCCGCCATGTAATAATCTTCTCCGACGCGTATCACACTCGGATCAGGATAAAATCCGGGGACAACCGGATTCGTATAGCGTAAGGTAGCCATGCTCCAGCTCTCCTTTTGAACAGCCTATTCCTCTGTTTCATTCAAACTATTCATTGGTTATTCCCCGCTGGCAACGGCGGGACTTTGGACGAATCAGCAAGTGCCCAATAGGCATATTTGGCCTTTAACCGTTCGTCGAATAGTAGCGGCTTATCCAGCCGGGCTATCGGAAACGTGCTGAGCCACGTATTTCCATCATCCGTACCCCAAATCGTCACATTGCTGATATGATTCTGCTGCCTTGAAAACATATCGAACAGCGCCCGATAGCGGTGAGCCTGCCGGATCAGCATAGATTCTGGAATCGTTTCATAGCGATCTGTGTCATTGGAATAAAGACCCATATCCAGCTCGGTAATCTGATTGTCCAGACCAAGCGAAGCAAACTTTTCTATGGACTGCTCAATCTCGCTAATAGCGGGAAACTCCAGGCGGATATGCGATTGGTGGCCTACCCCGTCAATCGGTACACCTTTAGCGAGCAGATCACGTACCAAATTGTACAGAAAATCCCGTTTCTTCGGCTCATGTGTGTTGTAATCGTTAATGAATAGTCGTGCGTTCGGGCCCGCCGCTTCCCTCGTGACACGGAATGCTTTTTCAATATAATCAGTACCAGTAATCTGATACCACTTGCTGCGGCGCATGCCATCCGGCTGATCAGGATCAATGACCTCATTCACCACATCCCAATCGGTGATGACATTTTTATATCGGGCTGCAACAGCGCGAATATGCGTCTCCAGCCGATCCAGCAAAAGCTTTTTATTCTCAGCAGTCGGCGTCATCGGCTGTCCATTCTTATCCTTGAACATCCAATCCCCAGTTTGGTTATGCCACACCAAAGTATGGAAGCGAATTTCCAGTCCATGCTGTCTAGCAAATTGCACAATTTGGTCTGCTTCCTCCCAATGGAACTGTCCCTCGGACGGTTGTAAGGAGATTGGCTTCATCGCATTCCCTGCAACGACGCTGTTAAAATGCTTCTGTACCAACTCTCCGTAAGCCCCTTCGGTCTGGAAAGCTTCAATCGCCGTGCCAATGCTAAACTGTCCCCCATATAATCCATGCAAAGAAGGAATGTCCTTTTCAATAGCCAGCGGCGGTACAAGTGACAGCTCGAAATCATCCATATAAAAGGAAGACGTTCCTTCTGCCGTTTCCAAATACATAGAAACGGTGTCTGCATCATGCGCAAGCGTATACGTACCAGACAAATGCATCCATCCCCCTGTCGTAGTAGCCGTGTCGCCTACAACAGTTTCATACGCACTATCCCCTTGGTGATCACGCTGTATGCTGAGCCTCACCTTGGCAGGCTGCTCACCCGGCGCCAGCTTCACCCAGGCACTGACCGTATATCGGCTGCCCTTTTGCATCGTAGCAGTCACATCCAGCTTGGGGCCGGCATATGTCTTTTGTCTGCCTGTTGTCAGCAGACTGTATGAGCCGGTTCGTGCATCGGCATTCGAAACCTGCACGGTCTCGGCTCCCATACGGGACACCCATCCTTGAGCCGTACCATCTTCAAACCCGGATACGATACCATTGGTTGGCTCCGTTGGCGTCTTCGATACCTGTGTTATTTCTACCTCATCCACATAATAGGCCTGCGCGGGATTCGAGCTTTCCACATACAGCTTCAATGCATCCATCCCCCCGGTAAAAGTATATTTCCCCTGAAGTTTGATCCACGATGTATCCGCCGTCTCCGTCTGCGCTACCGTCTTCCATGTCGTAGTCCCACCTGTCGGCTGCTGCTCCACTGTAAGTTTAACCATGCTCGGAACCGCAGAATGACCATCTAGCTTCACATAGCCACTAATTTCATACTCTACATCCGGCTGCAACAGCGACTTCACATCCAGCTCCGCCCCGTTCCAAGCCGCTGTGCGGGCGGTTGCCTTCAGACTGTGCGTGCCGCCATATGCTGCTTCCGTGACGGATGCAATTTGGGTATAAGTTCCCCGAGGCTTCCAGCCATCGCTGTTTCCTTGCTCAAATCCATACGTTCCAATGGTCTTATGGATATCACCCGCTGACAGCACCGTATCCGCAACGGGCGGGGAATGTTCTATAGACGTAGCTGCCTTCGCTACAGACGCTCCCCACCAACCAACAGGCGATAACAACAGCGCTCCAGCCAGCACCAGACAAAAAGGCTTAACCCAACATGGCCGCAAAGCAATCCCTCCCGCACTCAAATTTTTTGAATTCGTATTGGGCACCATTGGATTTCAGTTACTATCCTTTGACACCTCCCAAGGTCATACCCTTCACAAAGTATTTTTGCAAAAAAGGATAAACTAAAATAATAGGCACTGAAGCGACAATCGTCATCGTGGCCCGAATCGAGGTAGGCGTGACCGACTTCGCCAGATTTTCCGAACCAGCGAATTGGCTCGCATAGTCCTGAGTGTTAACAGACGTGTTGGAATTTTGCAGTATTTTCATCAGCTCATATTGAAGAGTGCTCCATTGCTCATATGACGAATTGTACAAAAACACATCGAACCAGGAATTCCATTGCGCGACCGCTGTAAACAGCGACACCGTCGCCAGTACGGGAACACACAGCGGCAAAACGATGCGCATAAAAGTGGCAAACTCCCCAGCCCCGTCAATACGCGCCGACTCTAAAATCCCTTCCGGCAATCCCTCAATAAAGGAGCGAATGACAATCACATTAAACACCCCGATCAATCCCGGCACGACATACACCCAGAAAGTCCCCAGCATCCCAAGCTCACGAATCAGAAGAAAGTTCGGAATCAATCCACCGCTAAAATACATTGTTAAAATAAAAGCAATCGAAACAAATTTGCGCAGCACATATTCCGGCCGGCTGATCGTATACGCCACCATCGCGCAGCAAAACACAGAGGTCACCGTACCCGCAACCGTACGTAATACAGAAATCAGCGTAGCATGGAAAATCGTCGCTTCCTTGAACACATATTCATAATTACTCCACGTGAATTCACGCGGCCACAAATAGATCCCGCCCCGAATCGAATCATTCGCTTCATTCAACGAAACCGCCAGCGTATTTAAAAACGGATACAGCGTGAACACCATCAGACAGAGCATAAACACGATATTGCACGCATCAAAAATTCGATCCGAGGGGGCCCGAAATCGCCCGTGTACGGCCTTCCCTTTGCCCATGACTTCCGCTCCTTTCTAAAAAATAGTTTAGGCATTTGGATCGCGCACCCTCTGCTATCTCCTTCGAATAGCACAGTCCTAAAAAACAGCCTCTAATGGCGATAGCGAAGCTGAGCCAGCTATCATGACGCCCAAGGAAGCGCGAGTCACGCGTCTTCCTTAAGCTCTCCTCTTGCCACTACCCTCAGTTCTTAAAAAAGTGACTTTATGGCGGGCAACAGCGGAGCGGGCGGAATTGTTCTGAAGAAGCGGAGCGTTCGGCTAAAAGCTTTCCAGAGGAAAGCTCGCATCGTAAGCATAAGCTAGCCCCGGATTCCAACCTCTAATGTTTTATGATAAAAAGGAATACGGGGATAACAGCGATCGGAAGAACAATCCGCACGCGAAGCGGCCGTCCCCCCACCATAACTCACTCTTTTCTCAGAACAATCTCTCCTCCCCTAACCGCTTCGCAATATGATTGGCACTAAACAGTAAGATGAAGCTGACTACCGTTTTGAACATCCCAGCAGCAATGGAAAGCGAGAAATTACCCATCTGGATCCCATATTTCAGTACGAAAATATCCAGATTCTCCGAATAATCCACGTTCATGCCGTTGCCCAGTAAGTATTGCGGCTCAAAGCCGGATTCCAGCAGATTGCCGATGTTCATAATGAGCAGGATGATAAATACAGGCTTCAATCCGGGTAATGTCACATGCCAAATCCGCTGAAAACGCCCTGCTCCATCCATCTCGGCCGCTTCATACTGCGAGGGATCAATCATCGTCATCGCGGCCAAATAAATGATGGTGTTCCAGCCGACATTTTTCCATACCTCCGATGCACCGAGAATGCCCCAAAAATAGCTTCCCTCGCCCAGCCACAGAATAGGCTCTTTAATCAACCCCAGCCACATCAGCACCTCATTGATGATGCCGCCATCCGCAGACAGCGCCGTACTGATGATACTAGCCGCGACCACCCACGAAATAAAATGCGGTAGATAGCTGATCGTCTGTACCACCCGCTTAAATACGAGCTGGCGAAGCTCATTCAGCAAAATCGCTAATGTTATAGCGGTGACAAAGCCCAGCACCAGATTAATAAAGCTCATCGCCAGCGTATTGCGCATGACCCGCAGAAAGTGTTCATCCTGAAATAGAAAATGGAAATGTTTTAATCCGACCCATTGCTGATCGAGCAACTTGCGGGCAGGCTTAAAATCCTGAAAGGCAATTGTCCAGCCCCAGATGGGCAAATACTTGAAGATAAACAGCCAGATTAAAAAAGGGACGGACATCCATACCAGTGCCCGTTGCTGATTCAGCTTGTGCATAAATCCCCTAAAGCCGGTTCGCCGCGAGGGCGGCAACTGATCCGGGGAGATCGTGACTGCTGGTGGTGACGAGTGGCCCATAGCTGCTTCCTCCTTTATTTTTTACCGGGATTCTCGATTTTTTTGGCAACCTCCTTCGTGATCAGCTCCTCATACGCCTTTACATCCAGCTTGTTAAATTCAGTAGTGTATTCACTCCAAATCGCATCAAACTGCTCCGGTGCAGACAGCACCAAACGCGGGAAATATTTGCGCTGCAGGTCCCCCTTCTTTTGCTGGAAGAGCTGCGCAGGTGAAC
Organism: Paenibacillus sp. FSL P2-0322; assembly: GCF_037975315.1. Taxonomy (NCBI): domain Bacteria; kingdom Bacillati; phylum Bacillota; class Bacilli; order Caryophanales; family Paenibacillaceae; genus Paenibacillus; species Paenibacillus sp. FSL P2-0322. The sequence continues at coordinate 5,806,859 of NZ_CP150243.1, forward strand.
CTTGAGCAATTGGGATACTCCAGGCCGGATACCATGGGCGCTCGTCTGGTGCGGAAAACATTTGCGAGAAGGACTCTACACCATAGACTTTTAGTAGCTTTTTATCTCCCTCGGTGTAGGACATACGCGCAACCTCCGGCTGCCGTCCGGCACCAACGGAGTTGCCGTCAGGCAGGGTAGAACCGCTACCGTATCGCGGCCAACTGTATTCAAAATATTTGAACCCGAATGATTCGCGGAACGCGTCCTGACCAGTCTGCTTAATTTGCTCCTCAGTCCGGTAAAAGCGTCCTTTTTTATCTACATCATAGGTTTCTCCCTTGATTCCCCAGTTGGATAACACCTGGTTTTCGTCGGTCAGCAGGTTGTCAAAAAATTTGATGATACGTACCGGGTCCTTGGCACTGACCGTAATTCCTATGCCTCGGTTATTAACGAATGACGACGGATCAATGTACTGATCCTTTATATTCTGGTCGTATACAACAGGCAGCCCTATATACTCCATATCATCATTGCCCGATTGCTTGGAAGCCTCCTGCAGATTATTCAGGGCCTGCCCCGCCTGCCAGCGGTAGTCGAAAAAGCCCAGCACCTTACCCGAAGTCAGCTTCGCCAGATATTGATCGTAATTGTCCACAAAGGACGATTTATCAAATAGGCCTTCTACATTGAGCTGATTTAGCTCTTTCAGATACCGCTTTGTGATTTCCATATCTCCATAATCCGTGGCCCGGTGTGTTTTCATATCAATAATCGTGCCGCCATCATTCGGATAGCCTGCCAGATGCATCGGTGCGTTCGTAAGAGCATAAAACCTATCCTGCGTGGTTAACGCCAGGTACCCAGTCAATCCCTCATCTGCATGCTTTTTCGCATAGTTACGAATCAGGGCTAAATACTCGTCAAGTGTTTTGATTTTTGGATATCCCGCTTCTTTTAATACCCTGCGTTGCACCCAAAAGGCTCCTTGCTCTAAGTTAGGCGCAGGTAAATAATCGCCTACCACCGCACTGAGCGGCAGAAAGTAAATGTTCCCATCCTCTGCCTTCATCAAGTTGTAGTACGGTCCATATACACGCTTAATATTCGGTCCATACTTGTCGATCAAATCATTCAGGGGAATAAAAGCCCCGGCATCAAGCAGCTTATCGATCGTGCCATCCGGTACTATCACATCCGGGTAATCGTTACTGGCAATAAATGTACCGATCTTCGTATTGGAATCACCCACCAAATGCTCCAGCTTCCAGTTTACCCCCGTCTGATCCTCCAGGATTTTGCCGATCCGCGTTTCTTTGGTATTAATGTCCCTCCCCGCAGTGGCATTAAAATACGTGAATGTGACCTTCTCCTTGCTATCTCCTGACGCTGGCTCCTTGCCCGAGCTCCCTGAGCAAGCAGCGATCATAGACGCCATCATAACCATTACCAGAGTGATGATTCCGAACCTTTTGCTTGTCATGCCAGACCCTCCCCTTTCGTCCTCTTTTGTCGATTGTGTGTGAATATCGTGCGCACGTACCTCAAGCACTGAAAATCCCGCACTCCCTAAATTGTAAGCACTTTCATTTTATAAAATGCTGTTCATTTCGTTCACCTGTCAATCTAAAGGTGTTACTTAGAAAACTATAGGTAAAGGTCCTTCAAAGCAAAATAGGCGTTGCTGTCTACCCTCACTCCCGATCCGCAGGAATCCTAATTCGAATCTCCGTACCGTCGCCGGGTGCGCTGCGAATGGCAAGCTCAAAGCGGCTCCCGTAGTAAAGTTTTAGACGATAGATGACATTTTGTAGACCTATACGCTCACCCATTTCTTCCTGCCTTTGCATGTAACCATATAAGCGTTGTACCTGCTCCTCAGACATGCCCACCCCATCATCCCGAACCGTTAGAATCAGTTGTCCTTCCTCATGCTCAAAATGTATCTCAATGCGTCCCCCATGCTTTAGCGGCTCAATGCCGTGGATGCTTGCATTTTCAACCAGTGTCAGCGCGACCATTTTGGGAAGCAGATTGTCCAGGTCCTCAGAGCGCGCTTGCACTTCGTACTGTATTCGCTCACCAAAGCGATATTGCTGGATTTCCAGAAAACAACGGATTAGCTCCAGCTCCTCCCGCAAAGTAACCCGATCCTTGTTCCACACCAGCGAATTGCGGAAAATCCGTGCCATGTTATGAATAATGCGCGCTGTCTCATCCTCATGCTTCATCAAGCTCCGCATGCGAATCGTCTCCAGCGCATTGAACAGGAAATGCGGGTTGATCTGGCTGTGAAGTGCATTCAACTGGGCATGTCTGCGCTGAATTTCCAGATTTTTTCGCTGAATATCGGCCATATAGACATCGTTAATCAGTCGCTTTATTTTCAACGTCATTCGGTTAAACTCACCTGTTAATTGCCCGATTTCATCTCGCGACTCTGTACCGCGAATCAGCTCAAAATGCTGGTTTTTCACCTTCTTCATGTGCTTTAAAATACGATGAATCCTCACGTTCAACGAACGTGTAATCCAAATAATGATTAATGTAGGCAGCAGCATATTTACACAGGTTAACAAGAGCACAAAATTGCGAGATTCCTGCATTTCATACAGCACTGCATCTCTCGATACCGCAGCCACAATGCTCCAGCCATTCAGATTGCTCGTAAGCACATAATTCGTCTTGAACTCCATCGTGTCCTCGGGCAGCTTGAGAGTGTTATAGGCTACATGTTTGTGGTTTATATCCACTTTGGGGTCCGTTGTATATTCGATTCCCCCTCGTTCGTTCAGCAGAAAGAGACTTCCCTGCAAATTCAGGTTATTGAAAATCTCCCGAATGGACGACATTCGCAGTTCTATTTTCAGTATTTTTTCACGACCATTTTGGGAATAAAAGTAGTTCATTCGCCGAATCAGGCTAAAAGGGTACATCTGTTCACCTGTGCTGTCATCGGTACGTACAAATATAGGCTTGGACTGGCGTCCAGGCGAGATTTTGGTATACCAGGGCAAACTTCTGACTCCCTCATCTATAAAGCTGATTCCCCCGGAATTCAGCAGCGTTGAATTATTGGTGTAGATCGTAATTCCACCTACGGAATGGTATGCAGGACTGTAAGTGTTGTTCAAGATATGACGTAAATAAGAGTCATAAGCGGCGATATAGTCAGCAGGGTGGGGATATGTTTCTTCCAATACCTCATTGAGCTGATGATCAGTATAAAAGATAGACGAGATTTCCATCGCATCTTCAAATTCACGGTAAAATTCAATTTTAATCTGTTCCAGTGCGCGCGAAATATCCTGCATACGCTGTTCCTTCACGTTTTGCGAGGTGACATGGTAAAAAATAAGATTGGTCAGCACTACAGGCGTGAAAACACAGAGAAAATAAAGCAGCAGCATTTTATCCCGCAATCGCACATGATCAAGAGTCGTTCTCAGCATCTTCATTCGCCGGCCCTCTCTGGCTCGTCGCCAATACTCAGGCTATTGCGGTATTCACTAGGCGTGGCGTGCGCCATCTTTTCAAACTGGGTAACAAAATAGTCTGAACTGCCGAAGCCCACGCGCTCAGCAATTTCATAAATCCGCAGATCCGTCTGCCGCAACAAGCGTTTCGCCTCCTGAACACGCAATTTCAGCAGAAATTCGTTAAAGTACACACCATACGTTTTCCTGAACAATTGACCGAGGTATACCGGGTTCATGTAAAAGCGAGCCGCAATACTTTTCAGGCTTATATTCTCGGCGGCATGCTGCTCAATGTAAGCACGGATGTGCTGGATGCCTCCTTGCTGACAATCCTTGCGCAGAACCCCAATATACCTTCCACTTTCCTCTGCAAAAGCTGTAAACAATCGCTGTAGTTCACCCAGGGACAGGTTCATGTCCTGCCAGTTCATCATCGGTTCTAGTGACTGAAGTGAGCGCTCATTTCCCTGCATGTTTTGAATGACCCGAACGATACTAAGTAAGCATTGATGCAGACTCATTTTCATAGCCTCAGGTGCATAACACTCCTCCCGAAAACTACTAAATAAATAATCCACGGCCACACGCAGCTCATCCAACCGCAGTTCCTCAACTTGTTCCGTCAAGCGATCCAGTACGTCCTGAGGGATGGTCTTATAGTGAAGTGGTGGCATTCCCTCCCGTAGATATACAACAATACCGCTATTGTCATAAATGTATTTATGGAGCACTGCTTCCTTTGCACAGGCGTAGGACTGCTGGATATCCTGCAACCGATTCACAGGCTTTCCTGCATAAACGAAAACCCGACTTCCCAGCTGACCTTTTAGTGTCTTCATCCCCTCTATCTCTCGTTGTAGCGCTTTCATAAAAACTTCGACCTTGCCTTCAAAACACCCCAAAAAGAAGTCCGGTACGATAAGACCAATCCGGTTACGATGCTCATGAACATAGAGAGGGTACTTGCCATCCATTAAACGATGAAGCGCTTGCTCTATAAGCTCCCTGAACTGAAAAAGTGATAGCATGACACCATCGTCACCGGAGCGCCAGGGATGTTGGTCATTCAGCTCGACGAGTACATAGTACATATACGTGGCTTCCCCAAGCCGCAGCTGCTGCTCCCACTGTGTCACCACTACATCATCCACTGGGTTCATCATCACAGTCTCTAACAGCCCACCTGCATGGTGATTCTGATATCGTTGTGCATTCTGTTGTTCACGATGCAGTCTTTCACTCAGCTTGCGCAGTGTAGCCGAAAAGTCACCCTCATCAATCGGCTTAAGCATAAAATCATGAACCCCATAGCGGATTGCCTGCTGCGCATAAGCAAAATCACTATAACCGCTTAAGATAATAAACGCGGGATGTTCTGTACTCTGTTCGAGCACAGACCGGATCAGCTCTAATCCGTCCAGCACAGGCATACGAATATCGGTAATGACCAGGTCCGGGTGAATACGGCTGATTAGCTCCAGCGCATCCTCACCGTTATCAGCTTCTCCTACGATTTCAAAACCACAGGCTTGCCAATCCATGAGTTGAAGCAGCCCTTTGCGAGTAAAGGTTTCATCATCCACCACAATGGCTCGATGCAGCTTCATAACACGCTTCCTCCTTTTGAAGTATGCCTATTTTATTATTTTAGTTAACTATTCCAATGATCTCAGTCAATATGGTAATGTAAAACATCAGAAATTGGAAATTTTCGTTACACCTATTATATGACGAATAGAGGGGTGCAAAGCATGTGCACTCCAGCAGCCAAGCCAAAGCAGCAAATATACAAAAAGGAGACGAATCCCTGAATGTGGGTTCGTCTCCTTTTTTGCTATTGCGTAAAAAGCTTTTATTATTCTCTTATTCGTGAATTCAGGCTATCGCTCAGCGATGATACTGACCGCTTGCAGATGGTCGGCGTACTTTACAAACTGCTTGCGCATACCCATAACCCTTGTCCGGGCAGCATGGTTACGCATAAGGTTAAAGGCGATTTTTCCAAATCTCAACCAGCCCTCGTCCTGAATGATACGTGGCAGATGCAATAAGTGCATGGGAACCGTATAGATTTTAACGACCTTAAAGCCTTCCTCTTTCAGCAGCTGTTCCCACTCTGACACCGTCAACGGTGTCGCATTAACTCTCATGGCTGTAGCCAAATCCTTGTAAATTTGTTTTCTGAGCGCAGGCTCAATATGGTTAGAAGCAAGGCACATCTCATGAATAGCATACTTCCCGCCCGTTTTCAAAAGCCGCCTGGCTTCCGAAATAATCTGCGCTTTCTTGGCTCTTGTGTGCATCGTCAGCATGGCTTCCCCATATACCACCGTCGCAGAGGCATCCGGCAACGGAACCTGTTCAGCATCGGCAATAATAACTTCCCGGTTTGCTCCGCTTGCATACGTTTTTACGATAGAAGCCGCCTTCTCATTCTGTTCAATCGCAATATAACGACGGGGATTAAGCCGCAGTGTGATTTGGGCAGTTATACCCAATCCGGGGGCAAACTCAATAACCTCATCCTGCCCGGTTACGTCAAGTCCCTCTATCATCCAACGTGTTGTTTTTAACCCTCCGGGCCTAAGCACGCGCTTACCGAGACTTGCTAATATCCAGTGCCCTGGCACCTGTTTGTAATCTACTGTCTGCATTGGCTATTAACACCTCTTCTTAAAATTTGATAATGATATTCATTATCAATACGAGTGAAAAAAATAACTATTTTCTTTTTTTTTTTATGAGCATGTTGCTGCTGTGTCCTCTTTTATATGTTTTGCGCATAGCTTTCACTTGGCGTTTGGGTCAACACCACATGCAGGCTGGAATTCACCTCTGCACCACCACGATAGGAAAAGTGCTCATCTCCCGTAACATGAATGATATCCCCTTGGACAACTTCCGTTGCTTCGCCGTTCACAGTTACAGTCCCGCTGCCTTCAAGAACAAGCAAATATACATTCGCTCCTGGGTGATTATGTGTTGGTAGCTCGGCATTAGGAGTAAAGTTGAGAATAAAAATTACATTGTCGGCTTCCTTATGCACAATTCGTTTTGTAAACGCAGCTTCTTTATATTCCTGAAATTGAATGAGGTTTGATTTTTTCATATTAGTTCACGCTCCTGTTTGAAATTAAATTTGCTTAAGATGGATTAATACCTTTATTGTATTGGATTATTTCGCTCGCCTTGTGATTGCAATCACAAAACTAAATTTAAGTAAAAATACTTTTAAAATATTTAAAAATTTGATTTCAATCATCTTTTTCATCGACACATCCAACTAGAATCAAATTGTGTTAGATAAACAAAACAAGCAGGAGGTTATTCCATATGAAGCCTGGATTCAAGCTGGCAAAGGATATTTATTGGGTAGGAAAAATTGATAATCGTGAGGTTCCCTTTCATCGTCTTCTACTATCAAAGGGTACAACCTATAATGCATATCTATTGAAAACTGGAAAACCAACCATTGTGGATACCGTAGATATGGCGTTCGGTAGAGAATTTGCCGAAGCTGTAACCGAATTGATCGATCCATTGGATATTCAATATATCATCGTCAATCACACGGAACCAGATCACTCGGGCGGATTGGCGGCACTTGCTTCCAAGGCAACGAACGCTACGATTGTCTGCACTGAGATTGCCGTTCCGGAAATTCAACAAATGTACAAGCTTCAGCATCGCAACTTCCTCGTAATCAAGGATGGGGATCAACTGGACATTGGAGGCAAAACGCTGCTATTCAAAGAAACTCCTTATCTGCATACAGAAGAAACCATGATTACGTATTGTATAGAAGATAAAATCTTGTTCCCTTGCGATATTTTCAGTACACACGTGGCTGTAGAGCATCTATTTGCTGATGAGGCTGGTTTTGATATCACCGAGGACTTTATCGGATACTATCAGGCTATTATTCATCCACATCGCAGATATGTGCGCACATTAATCGAAGCTGTTGCCGATCTGGAAATTGAGATGATTGCACCTTCCCACGGCTTCGCGATCCGACATGATATTGCCAAGTTTATTGATTTGTACGCCTCTATGAGTACCGAAACCAAGGAGGATAAAAAAGTAGCGATTGTCTATGCCACCCTCAAAAATAACACTAAAAAAATGGCAAACATCCTGAAAGACTGCTTTTTGGAGAACCAAATCAAGGTGGAGCTATGGGACGTGGATAAAGCGGATGGAACGGAAATATTGAAGAGTATTGCCTCAGCAGATGCTGTTTTCGTCGGTAGCTCTACCAAATATGCCGACATGACAGGCAAATTGGAAGACCTATTGCAACAAATGCAAAAGATGAATCTGGAAGGCAAGCTGGCTGCTGCCTTTGGTTCCTACGGCTGGAGCGGGGAAGCCATTGAAGTTGTACAGGATTACTTGAATGGTACTAATATGAAGGTCCAAAGCACTTCAGATGTAATCAAATCAACGGGTATGACCCATGTGGAATTCCCGGTGCGTATTCGTTTCTCTCCTACAGAAGTTGAAAAAGTGAAAAAAATTAAAAATGCCGCTGAATTTGTCTCAGATCTACTGCTTAGTGTTATTTAAAACACAGTAGCGTATAGCGAATAGGAGAGATACTGAATGGGTAACCAACATTACGTTATTATCGGAGGCAGTGTCGCCGCCGTCAACGCGGCAAAAGCGATTAGAGATCATGATGATCTGGCCGAAATTTCTATTTACGGGGAGGAAGCATCCTTTCCGTATAACAGAGTCAAACTTTCCAAGGGACTATTCACTGATTTGCACAGCGACAAAATCCTGATCAAAAAGGAAAAATGGTTTGCCAATCAACGAATTCATGTGTATTCCGGCATCAAGATAACCGAGATACATCCAGAGGATTGTACTATCAAAACAATAGATGGACAAACCGTTGCTTATGACAAGCTACTGCTGTGTACAGGAGCTCACAACCGTAAGCTTGTGCTGGATGGGGCTTCTCTAAGGAACGTTCACAATATTCGTTTTCGACAAGATGCGGATCGCCTTAAAGGGGAATTGCGACAGGGAGACCGGATATGTATCATCGGCGGCGGTATTCAAGGCGTGGAAACCGCCTGGTCCTTCCAGCAAGCAGGATATGCTGTAACCATACTGGAAGCTTCGCATCGGCTTATCCCCCGTCAGCTAGATGAAAAGGCCTCCGCTATTTTGACCGATCGGATGACCGAACAGGGTACTCAAGTACTCCTTGGGCAAGGCGTAAAACGTATTAAAGGCACAGATCACGTAGAAGGTGTGGAACTACAGGACGGCTCTGTTATCCCCTGCGAGCATGTCGTGTACTCTATCGGAATTGTACCGAATACGGAGCTTGCTCGCCAAATCGGCCTTGATATTGGACAAGGCATTCTGGTGAATGCGCAGATGGAGACCAGCTCCGCCAATATCTATGCAGCAGGTGATGCAGCCGAATTTCAGAGTAGAGTAGATGGGCTATGGGAAAGCGCAATGGAGCAGGGAAAAATAGCAGGCGCTAATATGGCGGGCGCATCCGTCAGCTATCCGCGTCCCCTCCCTGTAACCCTTTCGAACTGCTATGAATCTCCTCTCTTTTCCATCGGTCTAGTAGATGAACAAGTCTGCGACACCAGCCTGATTACTAAAAATCAAGCTTCTTATACACGTATGTTCATACAAAACGGCTCTATCTGCGGCGTGATTGGCTTTGGAGATGCCCTTGCTTCACTACCATACAAAACAGCCATCATGCAGGGACTCAAACCGGACGCACCAGAGCTTACAAAAATTTTGAATGACAAGGAGAACTAGAGATGAAAAAATATGTATGTCAGCCCTGTGGATACATTTATGATCCTGCTATCGGTGACCCCGATGAAGACGTTATGCCCGGTACAGCGTTTGAGGATCTTCCAGAAGACTGGGTTTGTCCAGTCTGTGGTGAGGATCAAAGTCATTTTGCCCCAATAGATGATACAGAATAACAACCATGCGCTATAACCTGTAGTTTCCGGTTTATGAATGGAGTGAATGAATGTGAATGAGATGTCCTGCCCCTGCCAGTGCGAAAAGGAGCCCTGTGCCCGCAAAGTGCCTATCTTTTCCTCTTTGTCCTGCGAAGATTTGTGTAAGGTCAGCTCCATGATCCGACACCGAAAATACCAGAAAGGCGAGGCCTTGATTGTGGAGGAGCAGGCTTCCGATACGCTGTACATTATTAAAAGCGGGCATGTCAAGCTGCTGAAGATGACGCCTCAGGGCAAGGAGCAAATTCTGCACATTCTGACAACTGGTGATTTTTTTGGCGAGTTGAATATTTTTAACAGCGATGAGCTGAGTAACTTTAGTGCGTATGCCTTAAAAGATACTGATATTTGTATGCTCACCAAGGATGATATGGAGCAGTTGATCCGCAACAACCCCGATATCTCTTTGAAGCTGCTCAAAACCATTACTAAACGCTTGGCACATACCGAAAACCTGGCTCAAAGCCTAGCTACCAAAGACCCGGAAATCCGCATCGCCTATATGATTCTTGAGCTTGGACATAAATACGGCAAGCCGGATGGTTCCTACATTAAAATAAACCTCCCCCTTTCACGCGAGGAAATGGCTAATTATGTGGGTGTTACCCGCGAAACCATCAGTCGCAAATTCGGAAAATTTGAACAGCTGGGGATTATTCATAGCAAGGGTACAAGAGAGATTACCATCTGCGATGTACAGAAACTGAACGAATATATGGATTGAGACACATAGATACAATGTTACTCTAACATGAGGACAACAAAAAACCGCTTCTTTAACTTATGGATTGCAGTTGATCTATCAACCACTTCCATTTCGTTAAAGGGCGGTTTTTTCACCGTATTTTATACTCCACTAACTATCAATTGTTGTGTTCACACTTGGGGAAGACGCTCCCCATGCAGGCCGCGCTGAAGGAAGTTCTGGCGAAACTCTGTCTGTGGAAGGAGCAGTCTCAATCGTGGTCGATTTGGAGCAATCCCACACTACTTTGACCAAATACCCAAACAACAACACATTGAACAATGATGTCACACACAAAATAATACCGTATTGATCCCGAGAATTGGAGCTATAGAAAATATCGAAGGTGTTTAGGAAAATCGTAAGACTGAATCCACCCGCAAGCCACAAAAATCTGCGATCCCGCAAATACAGATACGCTAGTACAGCTAACGCGGCCGCAGGGAACAAGTACCGTTCATGCATGCTGGAAGCGAAGGTAAATACACCTGCAATGAGCACCAGTGCAGCTGCCGCTGCAAATTGTGGTTTGCGACTACGGATATACATCCACCACGTAAACAGAGTCACCAGCACAATGCAGATCATACCCCATGTATGGTAACTGAACAGGAACAACGTTGTAGTGTCCTGCGTATAATTGCCACCGATCAGTGCAAAGAAATTATATGCGTTCACCGAAGCATACGGATACTCGCCGACCGTTCCCTTGTATAGGTCAAGCAGCCATAACGGCTCCTGCCCCCACGAAAATGGTAATATGACCAGAATGGTCGTCACAACGGCACCGCCAATGGACAACAGCCAAGGCTGTATTTTACGTTGTCTCAGCAGCTCAAAGAACAAAACAGGCCCATAAATAATTCCCTGCGGCTTCATCAATACGGCTACCGTAAACAATACGGCTGACCAGCCGACCCGGTTTTCCACAAGCAGCACAATCATGCCCACAATCAGCATAGTAAAGAAAGAATCCACCTGCCCCCAGAAGGTCGAATTGATAAATACAGCTGGGTTAAACACGTAGAATATAGCCAATCCAAGGCTTATTCCATAGCCGACCCGTTTGCTTGCCAACCGGTACAGCATGTACGCTGTCACGATATCGGCTAATATATTGGGAAGCCGCAGCAGTACGGACATGTAGGGACTGAAAGCATCCGTAGAGCCGATTTGACCGATCACATATAAAATATAAATATAGAACGGCGGATAATCACTTGATCCATTCGTGTAAAAGCCCGATAAGCTATCCGCTGCTGTCGTAGCCCAGTTCCGGAATAGCATTAAATCCATATGACCCGAGATCCATGGGGCGATCGCCATTCTTAAAAAGAACCCCACACCCAGCACTGTCCACAGCATCAGTCCCCGATTACGTTCCCCGAGCTTCCATTCACGAGCCCGAAAACGGTACGCAATAAACACGAATGCACCGAAGAACAAAGCAGCGAAAATCGCCAGCGGAGTAGCATAAGCAGATGAGGAGTTCCCACTTCGTCCACCACCCATACCACCGCCAGGACCGCCCATACCAGATCCGTTACCAGACATGCCACCGGGGCCTCTGTGCTGTCCGTCTCTGGCAACACCACTGCCGCCCGAAGACGTATCATTCCCGGCTGTTGTACCTTTGTCACCCGATGTCGATGTTCCCTCAGTGGAGGAGTTGGTAGGTTGCCCCGGTCCTCCCATACCTCCACCAGGTCCGCTTCCTCCTCCGAACCCGCCGGATGGGCCCTGTCTAACAGCCGCAGACTGGGACGCAGAACTACCTGAATAACTCCATAACGAAACGACACTAGCGACAGCACACAATATGAGACTAAATAGAAGTATATATTTCAGACCGTTCGCTTTCCAAACGTTCAAATCCGATGCACCTCTCTCTGTTTCTATTTTCCCATATTGTATCTGCCTTAGCTTAGGACTTTGTGAGTTCTGGCTGAATGTTGGCTGAATACCGAATCATCACACTGAAGTTTGTCGTTCCAGCTCCATAATCGCCCTTTCCAGCTGAGATTGTGGATGCTTCAGCATGTTACCGTGACCGACAGCTAATAAAGATGGATTGAAACTCAGCAGCTTTTTGGCGCTTTTCAGCGAAATTCCCTTGTTCCAGGTAGCCAGTGCCGGAAAAGGAAACAGCGGCTTAAGCCTTCCCGATACCGCTATACCACCTCGGGTCTGGAAGGCGTCGCCTGCAATCAACGCACGGGTACGAGTATCCAAAAATGCCATCGAGCCCGGCGTATGTCCTGGTGCGCTGATCGCCAACAGCGAACCTACATGATCCCCATCCTCCAGTAAAACGTCAGGCTGGGTAAGGATATGCTTCGGTACATCGCCTCGAATAGGAGTATCCGGTTCTCCTGCCTCCAACGATACATCGCCCTGTAGCAGCGGTGCGTCCCGCCTTGAAATGAACACTTGCGCGTCAGGATACCTTGCCTTGAGCTTATCCAACGCACCCACATGATCCCCATGGGCATGGGTAAGTACAATTCGAATAATCGGCTGCCCGATCCGCGCCGCAGCCTGCTCTATACCACGGGTACTGTATGGCAATCCGGCATCTACCAAGGTGAGCCCCTCCTTCTCCTCCACCAAATAACAGTTCACCGGGAACAGCCGGGGCATAAACGTCAATTGATACACATGCTGCACCTGAACAATACGCATTTTAGCTCATCTCCTTGTCTTAATTATAAACTAATCATATTAGTATTATGACTAATATAATTAGTTTTAAGCAAATATTTTTGCTCCTATTCAGTTGGAGTTGGAGCTGGAACTGCTACGGGGACGATCATACTGAGAAAACAGCAAAAAGCATCCCCAGGACTCTGCCCCCGGGGATGCCTCTCACAACAAGAATTAACCTTTTCCTCCTGTTATTAATAACGAAGCCTTCTTGGCTATTTCCTCTTTATCAAACGAAGTAATTCCTGATGACCATAAAGCGAGAAGATGACCATTGTGGCCGTCTTCTCGCTTTATGGTCATTTATAAGCGTCCTCTGTGCAACAACTTCATCCGTAATTATAGCCGGATTGCCTCAGCAATAGGCGTACTGCCAGACACCAAATTAATTGCACGATGATACGTCTGCTGTTCCTCCAGCGCTGCTACCACCGCTGCCCCCACATCTTCACGGGAAATGGTGTGGCTGGTGAGCTCCTCACCGGTAGCAACTTTGCCGGTGCCCACATCATCCGTCAGGCCACCCGGACGAAGAATCGTGTAGTCTAGGTTGCTCGCTTCCAACAGGCGGTCAGCGTAATGCTTCGCCACATAATACGGTTTAATGGATTCGGGCCACTGCTCCCGATTCTCCGCACTTAGGGCGCTGACCATAACGAAGCGTTGGATACCTGCTTGTTCGGCGGCTTCCATCGCCTTGACCGCTCCATCCAAGTCGATAAGCAGCGTTTTATCAGCTCCTGTTTTCCCGCCGGAGCCTGCTGTGAATACGACAGCATCGCTGCCTTTTATAGCTGCGGCAATTTCACCAACCGTCCCTTCGAGGTCAGCTACCACCGTTTCTGCTCCCAAACGTTCAAGCGCTTCGGCCTGATCCGAATTTCGGATCAACGCCTTTACGCGATGCGATTCATTTTGCCCCAATAGACGGACAAGATGTCTGCCTACTTTTCCATTTGCACCAATCACCAGTACGTTCACTCATACCCCTCCTGTATTCGCAGTCTCTCATCTACATTATACAGATGTATTTTACCCTTCGGGTCTGCGACGCAATCATGTTAGCTGCATCAGGTTGAAATCAGACTTCTTTGGTAAGCTCGACATCTCGCTTTTGCCGCACACGCAGACCTGCCAAAAAGGTAGCCATCATCACCTCAATACTCCGGTCCACCTCCACAGGTAAACCAAAGCCGCCCTTTTGTTCAAGCGAGGCGAATCCATGAAGCAGACTACGGAATCCCCTCGCTGCATGAATGCAATCTTCTTCCTTGAAGCCATAACCACTGGACAGGACGGTAATGACCAGCTCGGCCACGCGATCCGCAGCCTGCCTCATTTCGGTATCATTTCGATCTGTTGCATACAGCATCGCTTCATACAAACCGGGTCGCTCCCGAGCATACCGCATATACGCCTTCCCCATAGCGGTCAGCGCATCTTCGCCCGCTCTACCCACCGCTGCGCTCATCAAAGCTTCCTCCAACTGTTCGAGGCTGTGCAATGCCAGTACTTGGCGCAGTCCGTTCAATCCGTTCACGTGGTTATACAAGGACGGAGGGCGAATGTGGAGTTTTTGAGCCAGCGTGGTGAGCGTGACATCCCCCATCCCTTGTTCATTGGCAATGTCCTCGGCAGCCCGCAGGATATCTTGCAACTTTACTCCGTTTCTAGGCGACATCATCCTGTCTCCTTTCATCGAATTTCTATGTAATCCGGTTCCTTATACCTATACAGAATTGATCCAGATTCTATTTTAACTAATCCTGTTAGTTTATACAAAGAAGATGCCGTTTACAACAGCCGGCCTGCATTGAACCTTTATAGAAGAGCATAGCAGTCATTACTGATATAATAAAAAAATAAGATCATAGAACGGACCTGATCCCTTTCTCGATCCCCTACAAAGGAGCTAGCTATATCTATGGAATCCAAGCCACTTCCAGCTATTGAATTCAATCACATTATCAAATATTTCGCCGGGTCTGGACAGCAACGTGCTGTTCTGAACGGGATTACGGCAAAAGTTTCCCCCGGCAAAATCACCACGTTGGTCGGTCCATCGGGGTCTGGTAAAAGCACGTTGCTTTCACTGTGCAACCTCCTAATGACACCGGATGAAGGGGACATCCGTGTCCTCGGCAAACCGATATCGGAGTGGGAGATCCCTGAACTAAGACGGAGAGTAGCATTGGTTTTTCAGGATGCCCCCATGCTTCAGGGAACTGTCCTGTACAATCTCCAAACCGTAGAACGGCTGCACGGTACAGTGCTGGATGATCCTGCCGGCCTGTTGGAACGCGTAGGACTCACCCACGATCTGTTGGAACAAAAGGCGCAGGAACTGTCCGGTGGACAAAGACAGCGCTTGGCCTTGGCGCGGACGCTCGCGAACCGCCCGGATATTTTACTGCTGGATGAGATTACTTCTGCACTGGACCCCGCCTCGGTCAAAGAGGTTGAGGAACTGCTGCTGCAAATGAACAAAGAAGAGGGAACAACGATGATCTGGATTACGCATCATATGGAACAAGCCCGCAGGGTAGGCCACGAGACATGGCTGATGATCGACGGAAGACTAGTAGAACAAGCGGATACGGAGACGTTTTTTAATGCTCCGCAGCATAGTGAGACCCGCAGGTTTGTAGCAGGAGAATGGGCATGACGATTGTTGCCTTGATTCTCTCTCTCGGTTTTGTATTTATCGCCATCGTCATGTCCAAATCCTTCAAACTCGGTCTGGACCGAGACATTATCATCGCCACAATCAGAGCGTCGATTCAACTGCTGGCGATTGGATATGTATTACATTTAATTTTTGGGATGCAAAGCTACGGATTTATCGTATTATTCATTCTGCTCATGATTACCGTAGCCTCACAAAATGTTGCGCGCAAAGGACGATTTATCCCCGGTCTCATGTGGAAGTCATTCCTGACGCTGCTGTGTGTGGAAATCGTTACGCAGGCGTTCCTGATTGGCCTGCATATTATTCCGGCGACAGCCCGATATATGATTCCGATTAGCGGCATGATCATTGGCAGCTCCATGATTTTGTCCAGCCTGCTGGTGTCCCGGCTCAAGTCGGAAGTTCTGCTGCGCAAGCCTGAAATCATGCTCATTCTGGCGCTAGGCGGCACGCCTAGACAAGCCATCTTCCCTATACTCAAGGATTGCATACGTTCCAGTATGATTCCAACCATCGAGGGGCAAAAAACGCTGGGGCTTGTCCAGCTTCCCGGCATGATGACCGGACAAATCATCGCAGGTGCCAATCCGATTGCCGCCGTGCGTTTGCAATTGCTAATCGTATTTACTACCATGACCTCTGCTATTTTGACCAGCGTGCTGCTCAGCTTGTTCATTTATCCGGCATTATTTACCCGCCAGCAACAATTGAACACAGAAGCATGGGAACGCTGATCGAGGCGGATATATCCAGTTATTTACCAGCTTCTATAAAAAAGTAGACATGTTTAATTCCTGACATGAAGGTTAATAGATACACGAACACGCTTTACTAAAATTCGATGAGGAGTGATTGAACATGGCTAACAACAACCAAAATGGCAAACTGAGTCGCGAAGAAGCAGGACGTTTAGGTGGAGAAGCTACTGCTAAAAATCACGACAAAGAATTTTATCAGGAGATTGGCGAAAAAGGTGGCGAAGCCACTTCCAAAAACCATGACAAGGACTTCTATCAAGAAATCGGACGCAAGGGCGGTGAAGCCCGTGGCAATTCAGACCAGAGTGATAGCGACGGGAAAATGAGCAGGGAAGAAGCTGGCCGTAAAGGCGGCGAAGCCCGCGCACGTCAGCGTAGGGATAACTGATAATAGGGAATATGTGGTCGGTGCAATTGTAATGTAGAGGCACAGACTGCGTATAAACACGAAGTATAGTGGACGTTTATGTTATAAAAGCCTATCTGCCGTTGTTTTGGCAGATAGGCTTTTTGTGTGAAAGTTACTTTCGTCAACCGATCATACACCTTACAATATACATAAACAGGTTAATTAACCAATCATACATAAAATGAAAGAATGGATTATAGGAGGTTTGCGCGAATGTTGATTACAAAGAATAAAACAGCTGCAACTATTCTAAGAATTATATTTTTTTCACTGATTTTCAGCTGGATTTATTATTATTCAGATCATCACTCAGCAGAAACCGCTAAATTAGTTAAAACTACAGATGATTACTTGGTCATACAGAGAGATGCTTCTAACGGAGGTGAATATAAAGAATTATATATTTCCTCAAAGTCTGTGATCCCTCCTCTGGTTATAGGCAAACCATATTATTTCGTGTCTGATCAAAGGTACCTTCAACGCCCATATATCCGTTATGTAGAGGAGTAAAATAGAACAAGACAACAAGGACTAACATAGCCCTTGACTAAAGCTTCATGAATACAAAAGAGTGCATGCAACTCAAGTCAAATATTCCTGTATTCCGGCTGTTAAGATGGAGTCGAAAGGAGGGAACCCTCGTGTACGAATGGAACGAAATGGTCCAGCTCATGATCGATTGGATTGATAATAATCTTACTTCAGCACCTTCGTTGTTGAGAATGTCCAATCAGTTAGGCTACTCCCCTTACTACTGTACAAAACAGTTTCATTCTCTTACAGGAATGACGTTAAGGGATTATGTGTGGATGCGCCGGATTAGCCGTGCTGCACTGGAACTCCGGGATAGCAATGTCCGCATCCTCGATGTTGCAGTAAAGTATGGGTTTTCTTCACAGGAGGCTTTTACACGGGCATTTGTAAAAGCGTTTGAGGTAACTCCGGCTGTATACCAGAAGGAGCCCCGACCTATCCCGTTGGCCATTCGCGTTGAGGTGTTCTCTCCTTATCATTACCATTTGAAGGAGCGGGATAAGATGGTTAAGGATCATTTGCAAGAAGCTGAAGTCAAAATCGAGCGTATACCAGCACACAAATTTATTGGAATTTGGGATACTTCTTCACGAAACTACGGTGATTTCTGGAGAAACGGTCACAATTGTGATGAAATTTGCGGAACATTGGAAAGCATGTCTCATCTCAAGCTTCCCGAACAATTGGGCCAAACTGCGGGCTGGTTCTATCAGGATGGTCAGAAGGGCTATCTCTATGGAATACCGGTCGCCGCTGACTATGCCGGAGAGATTCCCGCAGGAATGAAGTGCCGGGACATCCCCGAATCAGATTACCTGGTGTTTTTTCACCCGCCCTTTAATTATTTAAAAAACAATGGAGACGTTATGAGAATGGTGGAGGAGAAGGCTTGGAACTTTGACCCTAGCAGCCTGGGGTATGAATGGGATGAGGAAACGAAGCAGGATTATCAGCGGCATTTCCCAGAAGGATACGGCTACGCAGTGTTACGTCCAGTGAAAAAAGTGTAGAGAAAAAGAATCCGAAGAAGCCGCTACGATTCAGGAGGCTGTTCATCGTCTTGCTAAAGTCTGTTGAAAAATAATAACAGTCTATTACTAACGGGTCCCATTTTGAGGTGCAATACACATCGAATTGACATTGTGGACACAATACGATGTAAATATAGAATAAACCGATCACTGAATCATACAGTTGTCGGTTTATTCTTGATCAGTATTTTTATTTTGTAAGTAACTATCAATGATTTTAACCCAATCCGGTAACAACGCCACATGGTGTTTTATCGTTTCACTATCTGATTCCAATACAATCACGCCATCTGAGCTGCTGACGGCTCACTCATGATAAAATATCCTGTTCTTTAATTCGTTCGACTTGACCATTACTGTACTCTTTAACAAATTGACCATCCGGCGTTTTGTAGACAATATATGTGCCATTTGCTTTAGCGTCCAGTTTTGCTCTATCTCCAGTTAGTTTGATTAGCTTGCCTAGGTCGTGTGTACGATTCATTCAGTCATCACCATCCCATACAATTCATATATCGAGAGTATATCACAAATCGAAAAGTCTGAAAGAATCCAGCGTCACTCAAAACCACACGAACACCGTACGGCTAAAAATCGTGACAAGTAAATAGGATCGAAATATCGTTCTTTTTAATACATTTTAATAAATAAATTTGGAATAAATGCTACTTCCAGCTTTTTAATTCGTCTATAACAACAAATACACTTGCGGAGGTATAGGCAATGAAATCTTTTCGTTTTTGGCTGGTCCTAATCTCATGTCTAGTTATTACTGTAAATATTACGGGGTACGACGACTACAATATACTATTAGCTATTATTAGCCCGTTGGTTTGGGTGTATGAATCATTTCGATTTGTGCGAGAGGCAGACATCCCCATAACTATTGTTTGCTTCACTACACTAGTTTTCTGGTATCTCATTGGATACGCTTTGGACCGTATGATTAGAAAATTGAAAAATTAAAATCACTTGAAATTATCTTCCAAAATATTATCTACCTTCTCAGGCTCGTACTCGACCGTTCTGTTGTCAGGAGATGAAGGAATCATATTGATCACAACATTTCTCATTTGTAGCTTGTACTTTCCTTCCTCAAAAGCAAGAACATGCTTAATGGAAGGTAACTCCATATCCTCATACTTCGTTATCGACGAAACAACAATCTTGGAAGGGTTAGAATCATCCACAGACACGATACGATAATCAATCGGTGTTCCCTGAGCTTTTAGAAAGTTAAGCCGTGCCTGTTCTGTTTTAAAGCGATAATCATCAGACAGTGAAAGCATCTTATCGTAATCGCGACTCATAGAAGCGTTCATATATTCTGAAAATGTCGAGACAGCAGCCTCTTTGGGCTTATCAGGAAGCTTATAAGGTTCCTTATCCCCTCCAAAACCTGTAGCAATTACAGTCAAAATCCTCCGAGGACAACCAAGCAAGCCAACTTATTACGCGATACAAGCCTCAATAAATAAAACCCCCTTTGTTGTAAATTTTACCACCTATTTTCAACGTATCTCAACTTAAAAAGCCACTGTAAAACGCAGTATAACTTTTTGTAAAACCCCATTCATTTAAATCCAAAGCCATTCTTTTAATATAATTTTATTTTAACGTTAATACTCACTGAACACCTTTGTTACCTTATGTAATGTCGCCTTCCCATCCTGTAAACTAAGTTCCATCAAGCGATAACCGCTGGATCATAGAGAGGATGAGATATTTATGAGTTTGGATAATAGAGTTTTTGCGATACAAGCTGGTCTGGACGGACGTGTAAATGCGGTTATAGATCAAACCCTTGCCGAGAAGCGCCTGGTCGGCGCAGTCGTCATGATATATATGGATGGTTCACCCGTGTATGTCCGAGCGGCGGGGCTGGCTGATCGAGAAGAACAACGTCCTATGCATGAGGATGCTTTATTTCGGCTTTCTTCTGTATCCAAACCGATTGTATCTACTGCGGCTTTGGTTTTGGCAGCCCAAGGATTGATTAAGCTCGATGAATCTATTGAACGCTGGTTGCCCGATTTTCGCCCCCGATTAATCAGTGGTGAGCAGCCCTCCATTACAGTACGCCAATTGCTGACACATACTGCCGGGTTGACCTATGGCTTTTTAGAGGAAGAAGGCGGCGGTTCCTATCATCGTGCAGGCGTATCAGATGGCATGGATTTTTCAAATCTTACGCTGGAAGAGAACTTGCAACGTTTGGCTTCTGTGCCTCTGTTATATACACCGGGTAAAGCGTGGGGATATTCGATTGCTACTGATGTGCTCGGCGCTATCATTAGCCGTGTATGTGGCACAACCCTTGATGCAGCTGTTAAAAAGCTCGTTACAGAACCTCTCGATATGCACGACACCAGTTTCGCGGTCGCGGATGCTGGACGGCTTGCGGCTCCTTATGTCAACGATATATCAGAACCCCGGCGGATGCGCGAGCTTGAGGTTGCGCAGGTTTTTGAAGGCACTGCAGGACTTCGTTTTCAGCCTGCACGAGCCTTTGATCCCACGGCTTTCCACTCTGGTGGCTCGGGTATGATTGGCAGCGCAAAAGATTTCATGCGGCTGCTGGAAACACTGCGAAACGGCGGCAATCCGTTACTTTCAGAGGAATGGGTCCGTGAAATGGGCACCATCCAGACCGGGAACCTCCCCTTGGCAGGCTGGCCGGGCCGGGGCTTTGGACTAGGATTCACCGTACTCCAAAATCCCGACGAAAGTGGAACAGCAGAATCACCCGGAACGTGGCGACTCGGAGGAGCTTACGGCCATTCGTGGTTCGTTGATCCCACACTAAGACTCAGTGTGGTCGCCTTTACCAATACAGCATTCGAAGGGATGTCAGGTCCGTTTACAACTGAGCTTTGCCAAGCCATTTACGGTAGCTCAAATAGGGTCTAATAAAGTGGGGGTTACATGTTTATGGTCTACAGGCGAGGACAGGACAATTAACGTGGTAGAGTGCCCGTGCTTTCCACACTCATCCCCGAACTGCTCCAGCTTGAGCATAGACTCAACCATGACTTTCAGTAAGTAATTTTGCTCGCCGCTGATTCTATGGCATTCAATGACTTCAGGTGCAGATTGGCAAAACTCAACAAATGAATTGCATTGATTCGTATGCACGAGCACGTGAGCCATGATCGGCTTTCCAACTTTCTCATGTGAAACTATGGCACGATACCCGGCGATAATACCTTTATCCTCCATGCGCCGCACTCTTTCCGTTACGGCAGGCTGGGAAAGTCCAACCTCCTTACCCAGCTCGGTCATGGAGATACGCGCCTGGTTTTGTAGACACAACAAAATTTTATGATCCACTTGATCCATCAAATCCATCTCCTTAAGTCCAAGGTAATATTACAAAAACACAATTATTATTATGTATTATTCCGAATATCGCCTTATTATTTTATGATTTAATGAAATATTAGCACGCAAAATCAAGGACGTAAAGCAGGAAGAAGTGGAGAAGGAATGAAACTAATGAAATATAGTAAGCCCCTGCTTTTCATTGCGCTTGGCCTATTTGGTGTATACACGATCGAGTTCGGTGTGGTTGGCATTTTGCCAGTCATCATTGAACGTTTTCATATTACGGCAGCCCAGGCCGGGTTTCTTGTCAGTTCATTTGCATTGATCATCGCGCTGTTCGGTCCCTTCATGGTGCTATGGATGTCCAGATTTAACCGCAAGCGAATCATGACAATGTCGTTGTTTGTTTTTGCCATAACAAGCTTGCTGTCAGCCTATACATCCAACTTTTATCTACTAGTCATTTTACGTATCATTCCGGCTCTGTTTCACCCGGTGTATTTCTCGCTTGCCTTTGTCGCCGCCACTGCGTTGTATCCCCCGGAAAAAGCAACGCAAGCTTCCGCCAAAGCCTTCCTCGGCACGAGCATGGGAATGGTACTCGGTATTCCAATTACGGCTTATATCGCCAATCAATTTTCATACGAGGCCTCCTTCTGGTTTACTGCAGTAGCGAATGGGATTGCGGGGATCGGTATTCTATTTATGCTGCCGGATACACCACAAGCCGAAATGTTCTCCTACCGGAAGCAGCTTGGCATTTTGCGTAAAATATCGCTGTGGCTCAATATCGGGGCGGCTACTTTTATTTTTGCAGCCATGTTCTCGGTGTATAGCTATTCTGCCGAATATTTGGGGCAAAATACAGGGATGAGCAGCAATGTTATCAGTTTTCTGCTTATTATTTTCGGCATCGGCGGAATGCTCGGCAATCTGTTGGCTGGCAAGCTCATGGGCTTGCATAAGGTACGCACCGCTCTTTTTCATCCAGTAGCCTTGGGGGGCACCTATTTGCTGTTGTACGGGATCAGTTCTTCATTTATCCCTACGCTCTTCATCATTATCGTGTGGGGGGCCGTTCATACCAGCGGACTGATTGTCGCCCAGATTTGGGTGATTGATGAGGCCAAAGAAGCTCCCGCGTTTGCCAACAGTCTTTATATCTCGTTTATTAACCTAGGGGTCTCACTGGGCTCACTGGCAGGGGGGTGGTTTATTGCCAGAGCGGGGATCCATGGGACGCTGTGGAGCGGTTTGCTGTTCGCCATGCTGGCGATGGTATGCATCGGGTCTAAAGTGATCTATCCACGTATTTTGCGAAAATATAAAGGGTTAGATGTGCAAAGCTAAAGAGTTGCAAGAGGCAAACCTGTTATCATAAAAAACCGGTTCAACACTTTGTATGGTGTTGAACCGGTTTTTGTTTAAAAATTGATTCCTGCCTGTCGGATTGGATCAGAATGAAACACGCACTTCGTTGCGAATTAGATCAGCGTATAACCGCCATCTGGGAACAGCACGCTTCCGGTGGTAAACTTGTTCGTCATCAGATACAACACAGTATGTGCGATTTCCTCATTATACCCCACTCGACGGAGCAAGGTTACTTCCTTGTATTCCTCAAAAGCCTGCGCCCGCTGCTCACCCTCAGGGCCGTCTCTCCAAATCGTGCCGGGGGATACGACATTAACCCGTACGGGGGCCAATTCTACTGCCAACGCCTTGCCCAAGCTTTCAATCGCGCCGTTAGCCGCTCCATATGTAGCACCAAATCCCATCGGTCGTTGACTGAAGGCCCCAGACATGAGGACGATCGAGCCGTCCTTGGAGATATGCGGTACCGCATGCTTGGCAGCAAAATATTGCGGCCAGAATTTCCCTTCGAACGGGGTTTTTGCCTTTTCCGTATCTATCGTGATCGGACCACGCGTGTAGCTGGCACCCGGTGTAAACAGATGGTCGAATGCTCCAACTTTTTCAAAAAACGCTTGAACCTCTTCCTCTATCTGATTATTCAGTTGGAAGGTTTCCACCGATTCGGCAGGGATGACCTTCTTCGCCTGCTCCAGTTTTTCTGCGGAACGCCCAGCGATCACAATGCTTGCCCCTTGCTTTGCTGCTTCTATGGCTGTTGCCAGCCCTATACCTGCACTGCCGCCAATCACGACGACACGTTGATTATGTAAATTCATATTATTCTCAGCTCCTTTATAAGGATTATATCATAACTATTTTAAAGACATACTTATTTTTATTCGAATAGGCTTTCCTGCACCGTGCTTTTGCGATAGGATGTCGGCGATTGGCCCGACCAGCGCTTGAACTGTCTGCTAAAATGCGCAATATCCCCATAGCCGAGCATATCGGCAATTTGTTGCACCGACCATTGCGGATCAGCCAACAGCAACTTGGCCTCATGCAGCACAAGCCCGGATAGATATACACGGGGAGATACGCCGAAAACGCTACGGAATACACGATTACAATGGGACACGCTAATACCTAGCTCGGATGAAATCCCCTCGATCCCATCCTGCTTTTCCACCGAGCCGGCCTGTCCATAAGGCTGATTCACTCTGCCCTGAAGACGACTGGCAATCTGATGGGCAAGCTCTGCCTGCACATATCCACGCCCCGGCAGATGGGCCGCTTCACTGGATACAGCCTCCCATAACGTTGCGAACAGTTCAAACACAGCAGATTGAATCCGCATTCGCTTTGCCACCGAATCACTACCTACTCCTATGTCTTCCGGCGCTGAAAGATCGAGCAACTTGCCCAGCGCTGGTCCCATCTGCCCTGCCACTGTTCCTTCAGCTGGAAACAGCACCTGCTCCAGACGACTCAGGAGCGAGAGAAACAGCTTATCATCAATGTCGAAATGCATACAAAAATACGTAAATCCCTCTCCGTTACTATGGCTGGAGTGGACAATCCCCGGTCGCAGCAGCACCAGATCACCCTGTCGCTGGGTATAGCTGCGACCATCTACAACCATGATCTGTTCTCCCGCAAGCACGATGTTAATCTCATATTGAGGATGCTCGTGTAGCGGATAGCTCCACTCTCTTCCGACACTTCGTGTATGAATAGCAAACAAATTGACTGTGGTTCGCACATCGGGAAAAAAGAATTCCTCTCCGGCAACTGTAAGGTCTGGATGATGGGGGCTCTTCGGTAAACGTGGTGTCGACATGTTTTCCCTCCTGGCTTATATCGATATACTCAGTATATCGCTTTCAGCGCGATTTGGATAAATAGTTGAGCGATTTGACAATGGTTCCCCACCACATGACATGCTAGGCTCTAAGTGAAGTTACTCAAAGTTAAACTTTATCATGAAAGGGGTTTCATTATATGTCGAAAAATATATTTTATAACACACAGCATGCACCTATCGGTTCTTTTTCCAGCTTTACACTTGGGTTTAAGGGTAATCGCGGCGGACTTGGTTTGGAGCTGGGCAAGCCTGCCGATGAAAATGTATATATCGGGCTGCAATCCAGAGATGGCGGAGTATACGAGGCGCTTCCCTTTTTTGCATCCACACAGGATGAAAGTGCCCGCTACGACGTGGAGAAAAAGGGTAAACGAACGGAACCGCAGCTTATGCCCTTTGCCGATTCAGACATTACCCGTGAGCTAAAAGCAGGAACGGATACATGGCAGGCTGGCGATTTGACGTTCCGGCTGTACTCTCCTGTTCGCCCAGTGCCCGAGCCGGGAACCGCGGGTATGGATGAGCTGCGGGCAGCGTTGGTCCCGGCGGTATTCGCCGAGCTAACCGTCGATAACACACTGGGGACTGCAGCGCGAAGAGCTTTTTTCGGATATCAGGGCAGTGATCCGTATAGCGGCATACGCATTATAGGAGAAGATCCGCGCAGGGACGCTACTGATTCTACCCAATTAGAAGAAAGACTTACAGGCATCGGCCAAGGACGCAGCACAGCCATTGTGACCAACAGCAGTGAAGCGGTACCTGCCAGCGGATTTGCAATGGAGAAGCTGCTTGGGGAGACCATGGCCGAGAATTTATCCTTTGGCCTGGGCGCGACGGGTGCGCTTCTGATGGACGTTCCCGCAGGTGAGAAGCGCACATATTCCTTCGCCATATGCTTCTATCGCGGCGGCATTGTGACAACAGGCATTGAAGCGTCGTATTACTATACCCAGCTGTTCAAGGATATTGAAGACGTGGGAAGCTATGCTTTGAAGCATTTTTCAAACCTGACCGCAGCCTGTGTTCAGGCTAATCGCTGGATGGAGTCGGCCGACCTGAGCCCGGACCAGGAATTTATGCTCGCTCAGGCGATCCACAGCTACTATGGCAGCACCCAACTGCTTAGTCACCAAGCGGATGGAGAACCGATCTGGGTTGTGAACGAAGGCGAGTATCGGATGATGAATACACTCGATTTGACGGCAGATCAGCTCTACTATGAATTGATTTTAAATCCATGGACGGTACGCAACGAGCTGGAGTGGTTTGTCCAAAGGTACAGCTATCGGGATGAGGTACGCTTTCCGGGAGAGGAACATACCTATACCGGTGGTATCACGTTTACGCATGATATGGGCGTGGCAAACGTGTTCTCCCGGCAGGGGTACTCCTGTTATGAGCTGGCTGGGATTGACGACTGCTTCTCTTACATGAGCCATGAGGAACTGGTGAACTGGCTTTGCTGCGCCACGGTATATATCGAGCAGACACAGGATCAGTCATTTACGACACGTATGCTGCCTGTCTTGTGTGACTGCTTCGAAAGCATGCTGCGGCGGGATCACCCCGACCCGGCACAACGAAACGGCTTGATGGGCTTGGACAGCTCTAGAACCCGGGGAGGCGCGGAAATTACGACCTACGACAGTCTGGACGTATCTCTGGGTCAGTCTCGCAACAACATTTATCTAGGCAGCAAATGCTGGGCAGTATATGTTGCACTGGAAAAGATATTTGCCTCAAAAGGGCTTAACTCCCTCTCACAGGAGGCTGGCTTACAGGCGGACAAATGCGCAGCAGCGATCACAGCACATATGACAGACAAAGGTTATATTCCTGCAGTTATTAAGGAAGGTAATGATTCGCAGATTATTCCTGCCATTGAGGGGCTGATCTTCCCTTATTTTACAGGATGTGAGGCTGCGCTTAAGCCTGATGGACGGTTCGGTGGATATATCCAAGCACTGCGGCGTCATTTGGAAACTGTACTAGTACCGGGAGTTTGTCTGTTTGAAGACGGAGGCTGGAAGCTGTCCTCGACCAGTAACAACTCCTGGCTGAGCAAAATCTATCTGTCACAGTTTATTGCCCGCGAGTTGCTGGAGCTGCCTTGGGAAGAAGCTGGGCAGGCCGCAGACGCTGCCCATGCCTCATGGCTCCTTCACCCTGAAGAATCCTATTGGTGCTGGAGCGATCAGATACTCTCCGGTATTGCTCACGGCAGTAAATATTATCCGCGCGGAGTTACCGCTATTTTGTGGATGTATGAAGGCAACGGCAACCGTCTGACTCTCCCTGAGCATATGAGTCAGGATCAGGAACAGCATGTCTGAGGATCATCTTCACCTGCCCAAAAGGAGGCTCCAATATGACCAAGCTGATGGATATGCCAAAAGAGAGCGGCTATGCGGCTTGGCTGCATTACCGCCGCAATAGTAAGGTAGAAAAGCTGCCCGCTTGGTGCAGGGTCATCGTGGTCCATGAGACAGATGAAGTGCTTGAATCGGCTGCGAGTGAGCTTCAGCACGGATTGACCTCCATGTTTGGACAGCAGCCGAAGATCAGCGCCGTTCCTGTGAATGCGCCATTCATTGCGCTGGGTACGTTCCCAGCGCATCCTTTGGTCGCAGAACGATTCAGCGCAAAAGAACAGGCAGAAGTGAGCGCAGAAGGCTACCGAATTCGCGGGATAGAGATGCCAGATCCGGCATATTCAGCTTCGCACGGTAACGATGATATCAAGGGACAGTACGTTACAATCGCGGGGCAGACCTCCAAAGGCGTATTGTACGGAGTCTTTCATCTGCTGCGCTACCTGCAGGGAGGACTAGACGGGAAGTTGAAGCCCACCACCGAATCAGTGCACGTCCCCATTCTAGACCAATTATCCAACCCTGCTAATTCCATCCGCATGATCAATCACTGGGATAACATGGATGGTAGTATTGAACGCGGGTATGCGGGTGGCTCTATTTTCTATGATAATAATGCCTTTACTACAAATATGGAGCGCCTGCGAGACTATGCCCGTCTACTCGCTTCTGTAGGCATTCAAGCACTATCCATTAACAACGTGAATGTCCATCAGGTAGAGACCGAGCTGATTACAGATAAATTCCTACCGGATGTGGCTAAAGTAGCTGCGGTATTTCGCGCCTATGGCATACAGATCTACTTGAGCATTAACTATGCCAGTCCTATTCAGCTCGGTGGGTTAACCACCGCCGATCCCTTGGAACCAGCTGTAGCTGAATGGTGGCAGACCAAAGCCCAGGAAGTTTACGCCGCCGTTCCCGATCTGGGTGGTTTTGTGGTCAAGGCCGATTCCGAAAATCGGCCCGGACCGTTCAGCTACGGGCGCCATCACGCCGATGGAGCCAATATGCTTGCAGATGCATTGCAGCCCTATGGCGGACGTGTGATTTGGCGCTGCTTTGTCTACAACTGCAAGCAGGACTGGCGCGATCGCAAGACGGATCGGGCCCGCGCAGCCTTTGACCATTTTAAACCGCTGGATGGGCTGTTTCGGGAAAATGTCATTTTACAGATCAAAAATGGTCCCATGGATTTTCAGGTGCGGGAGCCTGTCTCCCCCCTGTTCGGTGCGCTGGAATCCACTCAGATACTGCTGGAGTTTCAAATTGCGCAAGAGTACACCGGGCAACAGAAACATCTATGTTACCTTGTTCCCCAATGGAAGGAAGTATTGGATTTTGACACATACGCCCAAGGAAAAGGCTCCACCATCAAGCGTATCGTGAGTGGCGCTCTGCATTCTCCCAAGCATACCAACTATGGAGTAGCCGCTGTATCCAATATTGGTGCAGACACCAATTGGACCGGACATTTGCTCGCCCAGTCCAATCTTTATGGCTATGGTCGGCTGGCATGGGACCCGGATCTGTCCGCAGACGAAATCGCTGATGAGTGGGTTCGGCTGACGTTTGGCAGACAAGGGAATAGCGACGGCGGCACAGATTTAATTTCTACCCTTAAGCAGATGCTGCTCGATTCATGGAATGTCTACGAATCCTACACCGCCCCTCTCGGGGTCGGCTGGATGGTCAGTCCCGATCACCACTATGGGCCGGATGTAGACGGGTACGAATATTCCATGTGGGGCACCTACCATTTTGCTGATTGCAGGGGGATCGGGGTAGATCGCACGACCGCAACCGGAACGGGCTATGCAGGACAATATTTTTCTCCCAATACTGATATCTACGAATCTACGGACACCTGCCCGGATGAGCTGCTCTTATTCTTTCACCATGTTCCTTATACACACTTGCTCCACTCCGGCCAAACTGTCATACAGCACATTTATGATACCCATTTTGAAGGTGCAGAACGTGCGGCCCATCTCCGAGACACATGGGTTAGTCTACGAGGGCAACTGAATGCTGCCATGTATGAACAGGTGCTGGAGCGGCTGGAGCATCAGGCAGAGCATGCCAAAGAATGGCGGGATCGGATCAATACGTATTTCTACCGTAAAAGCGGCATTTCCGACCAGAAGGATCGCCCTATTTATTAAGTAAGCAACTATTAAACAAGCTGCCTCGGCAATACTTTCATACAGACTGGAACAAGGCTTTTATACGCTTAGGTTCACTTTCTCCTATACTGGCATTGGCTCGCACATCACTAAAAGGCATGCGTCTTACTCAGACCTATGCCTTATTTTTTTGTCTGGAAACTTTTAAGCACACGGTTGCTTACGTAAAATGTCATATTTGTCCACCCTGAGTGTGCAATAAATTCTTCTTTTTATGCAACCGCTTGCTTTATACTATTTTTGTAGACGTTTACAAAATGTTGTCGAATTAGACTATGCTTTGGGGAGGATGATCGGTTTGACCTTGTATCGAAGTCTATGGAAAAAAGGGTGCCTGATGCTATTAAGCATTGTGCTATCTCTGACCGCCTTTATTGGCTCACCCTCCAATACGGCAAGCGCAGCGGTTGCTGATGATTTTCAGGCTTCTGTCATGGGGCCGCTGGCGAAAATCAGTGACTGGGGTGCATTCAAAAAGCAACTGCAAACGCTGAAAAGTAACGGTGTGTATGCTATTACCACCGACGTCTGGTGGGGCCATGTGGAGAGCGCAGGAGATAACCAGTTCGATTGGAGCTACTACAAGACCTATGCAGATGCCGTAAAAGAAGTGGGATTGAAGTGGGTTCCTATTATCTCTACGCATAAGTGTGGGGGAAATGTGGGGGATGATTGCAACATCCCGCTACCAAGCTGGCTGTCTAGCAAGGGCAGTGCAGATGAAATGCAGTTCAAGGACGAAAGCGGTTTTGCCAATAACGAAGCCCTCTCTCCATTATGGAGCGGGACTGGTAAACAATATGACGAGCTGTATGCCTCATTTGCTCAAACCTTTGCTAGCTACAAAAGCATCATTCCCAAAATTTATTTAAGCGGTGGGCCCTCTGGAGAATTGCGATATCCTTCATACTATCCGGCAGCGGGATGGAGTTATCCTGCACGGGGCAAATTCCAAGCCTACACTGAAACAGCCAAAAATGCGTTCCGCACGGCCATGAATGAAAAGTATGGATCAATGGACAAGATTAATGCAGCCTGGGGTACCAAGCTGAGCAGCCTTGGCCAAATCAATCCACCGACCGACGGGGACGGATTTTACACGAACGGCGGGTATACTTCCACGTATGGGAAGGATTTTCTGTCGTGGTACCAAAGCGTGCTTGAGAAGCATCTGGGCGTCATCGGAGCTGCTGCACACAAAAACTTCGATTCCGTGTTCGGTGTCCGTATCGGAGCCAAGATTTCCGGTCTGCACTGGCAGATGAACAATCCTGCCATGCCTCACAGCACAGAGCAAGCAGGTGGATATTATGATTACAACCGTCTCATCGAGAAGTTCAAAGATGCGGATCTGGATTTGACCTTTACTGCTCTGGAGATGAACGACAGTGGTACAGCACCGAATTATTCCTTGCCGTCCACATTAGTAGATACTGTCTCCTCGATCGCTAATGCCAAGGGTGTTCGCCTAAATGGTGAAAATGCACTCCCAACAGGCGGTAGCGGCTTTCAAAAAATCGAAGAAAAAATCACAAAGTTCGGTTATCACGGCTTTACACTTTTACGCCTCAACAATCTCGTCAACAACGACGGCTCACCAACCGGTGAGATGAGTGGATTCAAACAGTATATTGTAAACAAGGCCAAGCCCGGCGATAACGGTGGCGGTACAGGCAACAAAGTAACTATATACTACAAAAAAGGCTTCAACTCGCCTTACATTCACTACCGCCCGGCTGGCGGAAGCTGGACTGCTGCGCCTGGTGTGAAAATGCAGGATGCCGAGATTAGCGGCTATGCCAAAATTACCGTCGATATCGGGTCTGCCTCCCAATTGGAAGCTGCTTTTAATGACGGTAATAACAACTGGGACAGCAACAACACCAAAAACTACTCCTTCAGCACGGGCACTTCTACTTACACGCCTGGTAACAGCGGCAATGCGGGAACGATCACATCAGGCGCTCCATCGGGCACGGTTCCCGGGGATGGCGGCGGTACAACTAACAAGGTAACGGTATACTACAAAAAAGGCTTTAACTCGCCTTACATTCACTACCGCCCGGCTGGCGGAAACTGGACTGCCGTACCCGGTGTGAAAATGCAGGATGCCGAGATTAGCGGCTATGCTAAAATTACCGTCGATATCGGGTCTGCCTCCCAACTGGAAGCCGCTTTTAATGACGGCAATAACAGCTGGGACAGCAATAACACGAAGAACTACCTTTTCAGCGCAGGAACTTCTACTTACACGCCCGGCTCTAACGGAGCCGCAGGAACTATCCGAACGGGGGCACCTTCGGGGAGCATCCTCAGCGTAGGGACTTCCACCTACACAACCAACCTTAACGAAGTTGCAGGACCTATCCAAACAGTGGAACTTTCGGGTGCATCCTTAAACGTAGGCACTTCTACGTACTTACCCAACCCTAACGGAGTTGAAGTAACTATTCAAACGGGGGCGCCTTCGGGCGCCTTCACTCCTATAGATCTAGGTACCCTCTCCAAGCCCACTCCCCTCAACACAGACTGGAGCAAACAGAGCATTTATTTTATCATGACAGACCGATTTAGCAACGGAGATCCAACCAACGATAATTACGGTGGCTTCAATTCCAACAACAACGATCAGCGCAAGTGGCATGGTGGCGATTTTCAAGGGATTATTAACCAACTCGACTACATTAAAAATATGGGGTTTACCGCCATCTGGATTACTCCGGTAACGATGCAAAAGAGCGAATACGCTTACCACGGCTATCATACGTATGATTTTTATGCGGTAGACGGGCATCTTGGTACCATGGACAAGTTCAAAGAGCTGGTTGGTAAGGCACACGACAAAAATATCGCTGTGATGCTGGACGTAGTTCCCAATCACACTGGCGATTTTCAACCTGGGAACGGCATCGCCAAGGCTCCTTTTGACAAAGCGGACTGGTATCATCACAATGGCGACATCACAGGAGCAGACTACAACTCAAACAATCAGTGGAAAATCGAAAACGGTGACGTTGCCGGATTGGACGACCTGAATCAGGACAACCCAGATACAGCGAATGAACTCAAAAACTGGATCAAATGGCTGCTGAACGAGTCGGGGGTCGACGGACTGCGGGTGGACACTGTGAAGCATGTACCCAAAGGGTTTTTGAAGGATTTTGACCAGGCCGCCAATACCTTCACTCTCGGTGAAATTTACAGTGGCGATCCTGCTTATGTGGGTGATTACACCCGGTATCTCGATGCCGCACTGGATTTTCCGATGTATTATACAATCAAGGATGTGTTTGGACACGATCAATCTATGAGGAAAATCAAGGAACGCTACTCAGATGATCGTCACTATCGCGATGCCCAGACCAACGGCGTATTTATCGACAATCATGATGTAAAACGTTTCCTGAATGACGCCTCTGGCAAGCCGGGTGCTAACTATGACAAATGGCCTCAGCTCAAGGCCGCCTTGGGCTTTACTTTGACCTCACGCGGGATTCCTATCATCTATCAAGGCACCGAGCAAGGCTTTAGTGGCGGAGATGATCCTGCCAACCGGGAAAACGTTGTGTTTAACGCCAATCATGATCTGTATCAGTACATCGCTAAGCTGAACCGTGTGCGCAACAGCCACCCTGCCCTGCAAAACGGGAGCCAAAAGGAAAAGTGGGTAGACGACTCCTTTTACAGCTTCCAGCGCTCTAAAAATGGAGACGAGGCCATCGTACTTATCAACAACTCCTGGAGCAGTCAAACCCGCACGATTGGCAACTTCGACAATCTGTCCAACGGCACTCGCCTGACCAACCAATTAAGCAACGACTCCATTCAGATCAACAACGGTTCGATCACCGTGACCCTCGCTCCAAAGGAAGTTAAAGTTTTCACCAAATGAGTTACATCGATTATTCAATTGTGCTAAAATAAATGATAGAAGGATATACTAAAAAAGAGCAAGGATGCTGGTAACATCCCTACTCTTGGCAACAGCCGCTTTGAAGAGCGGTCGGCTGAACAGGGCTAGCTCTATTAGAAATAGACCGTTTTCCCTTGTCCAGGGCGGTCTATTTCTTTTTGTTTTGGTTCAACGCAATAACAATCGTAACGATTAATCCGATCAACGCTACTAATAGCGTTCTATATGATATACAAAATATAACCACTACTACGTGTAAGATTGCTTACACTGTACCATCTGTCCATAAAACAAAACAGGCACCTGACGAAGCGTACACTTCGTTGCAGGTGCCTTGTTTATATATAAACAACGTGGGATTACTTAGGCCTCAGTAGCCACGTTGATATTGTTCAGGTATGGAAGGCTTCTCGCCGCGCAGCGTCACTGCTGCATGAATCGCCCAATATGGATCGCGCAGCAATCCGCGTCCCACAGCGACCAGATCGGCATCCTCGTTGCCGATAACGGACTGCGCCAAGGCTGGGTCATCCAGTGCGCCGACAGCGATCACCGGGATGTTCAGTGCCTCGCGGATTTGGCGTGCGAACGGCACTTGATAGCCCGGATAGTTGCCCGGCTTCCTGGTGCCTGCAGGTCCTTCCCCGCCCGTGCTAACATGGATCACGTCTACGCCTGCAGCCTGATATGCACGGCTCAGCTCAATGGCATGATCCACATCGTACCCACCATCTACGTATTCCACTGCGCTGATGCGTAAGATTAACGGCATACCCGCAGGCATTTGCTTGCGTACAGCCTGAATAACTTCAACACCGAAACGGGATAGCTCCTGACCATACACGTCATCTCGCTTGTTCGTAACTGGCGAATGGAATTGGTGAATCAAGTAACCATGTGCCCCGTGAAGTTCAATCGTATCCACGCCCGCTTGAACTGCACGCCGGGTAGCGTCTGCAAATTTCTGCACCATGCCACGGACTTCCTCCGTCGTAAGCGCGCGTGGCTGTTTATAATTCGCATCCGGGTATGCAATGGCCGAAGGAGCAACTGGCTCAGCTGCATCCTCAGCTTTACGGCCCGCGTGAGCAATCTGGATGCCTACCTTGGACCCGTGCGCATGAATGCCATCAACCAGCTTCTTATAAGCTGGGACATGCTCGTCTGACCAAAGACCCAGATCATAATCTGTAATCCGTCCATCTGGTTCCACGTCTGTCATTTCTATAATAATCAGGCCCGTGCCTCCAATAGCCCGACTCAGGTAATGAACATGATGCCAATCATTCGGAATCCCGTCCTTGGCTGTCACCGAGTATTGGCACATCGGGGGCATCACCACACGATTCTTTAATTCCAAATCTTTCAGTGTATACGGTGTAAACAACGAATTCGTCAAAACGTTCATCTCCTTTTTACCTTTACCACATCAATGAAAATGCGTTCCAAATTACACGGTCTATTATAAACATGATCGGCAAAGTCCAAACGGAATAAAGAGATTCCCTCCAACGGGGGATCTCTCACATTTGCAACTTGCAGTCATTATGTATGTCGTACGTTGTAGATATATTGCACACAACCTATTATCCATAACTCAATAACTTTTTGCAAGTAAATATTTAAATATTATTAAATATTTTTTTGTCTACGCACTCTCGGCCTCCTAGCTATAACACAAAAAGACGCCCTTACGGACGCCTCTGCGGAACCAATCTTATTGTGCTGAACCTAATTGCACCCATGCCTTCTCAATCTCTGCAACCGCCTGATCCTTATTCATGTTACCGCTGATATATGCTTGCATCAGCTCGCCAAATTTTTGGTGGAACGTATCCAGCGAGTAGTTAACAGACAGATCACCGGACTTCGACGTTTTCAAAATGCTTTCCATTTCCTTAGGCATTTCCAGATCAGGAAGCGGTGCATCCTTAATTGGAGGAATCACCTTCGCTACCTGGGAGAACCAGTTCTTGCCGTATTCCGAAGTGTACAGCCAGTTGAAAAATTCAATCGTTTCCTTCGATACTTCGGAATCCTTGTTGATACGCAGCGCCTGATCTGCACCGGTAATGATGACCGATTGATCAGCTTTGTCACTCACCGGATATCCCATGATGCCAATTTTAAGATCAGGATTAATTTTCTTGATTGCTTCCTCATCCCACGCACCTTTACCCGTCATAAACGCAGCTTTTCCGGATGCAAAATCACTTACTTCCGCATTGCTGTCCCGTTCCAGCGGCTTATCTGTGCCATGTTTCACCGTCAAATCAATGAAGTTAAAGAAGTTGTTGTACAGCACTGGGTAGTCCTTGATTTTTGCTTTGCCTGCGATAAAATCGCTAACGAGTTGCTTCGGTTCCACGCCCGCATCCTGCGCAGCAGCATCTACATAGTGTTGGAAGATATGCTTCCATACCCACCACTCTTTATATGCGTTGGCAAATGGAGTAATGCCCTTCGCCTCTAGCTTGGTGACCGCATCCTGCATTTCTGCAATCGTCTTTGGCGGGGAGGTTACCCCAGCCTTGGTAAGCAAATCCTTATTGTAAATCAGCGTAAACAGGTTCCCCTTCACCGGGAATCCCAGTACTTTGCCGTCACTGGAACTCATATTCGCTCGAACCGCATCCGTCATGGCTGCTGCCAGCGGTTCATTGGTCAGATCAGCGCTATAATCCGCATACGTGTCAATGTCGCCTCCTGCCGTCGTTTGGAATACATCCGGTGTACTACCTGAGGCTATTTTCGACTTCAGAATCGTGTTGTAGTCTGCCTGCATGATCTCCAGATTGATCTTCACGTTAGGTTTGACCTTCTTATACTCCTCGATATACGCGTTAAAAGCATCGGTATACTCTGGTGAAGCTGTGAACATGTTTATTGTAACCGTTTTCAAATCTTCTTTGCCGCCAGCACTTTCTTTCGACGCATCCGTGCCGCCGCTGCTTCCACATCCGCTCAACAAACCGACCGTCAAAAGCAAACTGCCGGATAACGCCATCATCTTCTTTAACATGGATACTCCCCCATTTGTTTGTGATCAACGTCCATGCGCTCATTCTAAAAAATATACTCCAATTTAAAAAGGCAGATTAGTGAAGCGTTAAGGGTAAAAAAGTGGTTTATTGCAGGCTTACGCGATACTCAGACGGTGACACCTGATAATAATTACGAAAAGCCTTACTGAAATAATTTTTATCTTTGTAGCCAAGCATATCCGAGATTTCCTGTATTTTCAGGCTAGAATCACCCAGCAGCTCCTTCGCCTTGTCCATTCTAACCTTCTGCACATATTCGTGAATACCGTAACCAAACTGCTGCTTGAACAGCTTCATCAGGTATTCCCGACTCAAAAAATAGGTTTCGGCAAAAAACGAAATTTTGATATCCTCAAAATAATAACGGTCGATGTGCCTTTTGATGTCCGTTATGTCAAAGGGCTGGTTCCCCGCTTGAGCATGTTGGACCCCAGCAATGTAAAGCTCCAGCATTCGATTCAATCTCTGACCATAATGGGCAAAACTCGTAAAATCAGCAGACAAATCGCTTTCCCCCACTTGCTCCGGTTCTTCCAAAGCTCCATCTTGATTCAACGCTGACGTAGACGCACCCAACTCAATCGCAGCTTCTCTCAGTAAAAAATGGAACTCCTTCATCATTCGATCCGCATCCTGTAAACGGAAAATAGGGCCTGATGCCAATTGTTTCAGCAGATCGCCCAGCAGTACCTTTGCCCGGTTTGCTTGACCTGTCTGAGCATCCTTTTGGATCGACAACAGTCGCTCTGTCCATGACATTTCCTCTAGCATTCCCATTTGCCGTGGCACTATATGAAGAATGGACTCCCCTTCCAGCTTCAACACATCCGTACTGTGGATAAGCGTCTTGGCATCCATATAAGCAGACGCTAGCTCCAATACATCTGTACAGAGCTTACCCAATCCGGCAGCTACCACCATGCTGAACAGCCCATGCAGGTTGGCCACCGCCTTCTGTGTCACTTGTGCCAATAGTAAGGCCATATGTTCTTCTTGTCCTGGGGCCAGGGTACAGATCGAAACGACCTCACGCTCCCGTCGCGGATGGGAGAAGCTAAAACAACTCAACCGTTCATCTGACGTCTGAGCTAACACATTGGTCACGGCAAAATCCATCAGATCGGCATCGCCATGAAAACGCGTCCTGCGAATCTCATCCCTGTTCAGCAGCCGCAGCACGATCACCCCAAAGCGATTCCCCTTCTGATCCGCTCCGATCAATGGGAGCAACGCCGTATTGGCCTGCCTTTTAAAGCTACCGTCCAAAATGGACAAATATAGCTTCTCTTTCAGCTTCGGCAGTGACATATTCAGCGTAATGTTCTGGCTAATGAACTTGTTTTTGCTTTGCTCTCGGCTTTCCAGAATGTCCACTGCTTTGCGCAGTGCCTGGTTCAGATCCTGACGATTGATAGGTTTGAGCAGATAGTCCACCACCCGGGATTGAATCGCCTGCCGTGTAAATTCAAAGTCGTTGTAGCCGCTAATGACAATCGTCAGCAGATGGGGATATGCCTTTTCGATCGCACGAAGAAATTCGATACCGTTCAGCTCAGGCATTTTCATATCGACCATCACCACATCTATATGGTGCTGACCCAACAGCTCCAGTCCCAACCTTCCATTCGTCGCCTCATAAATATGTTCGATGCCCAGACGGTCCCAGTCCCCGATAATACGAATGGCTTCGCGCAACGGCTCTTCATCGTCAATAATCAATACGTTATACATGACTACTTCCTCCCCGGGGAATTTGCATTCTCATTTCCGTTCCCGTTTCATCCGTAAGTATGAATAATCCTGCCTGATCTCCGTACAAAAGCTTCAGCCGTGTGTTCAGATTTTTCAAACCAATATGCTCGCTCTCCCGTTCTTCCCATTTTTCATGGAATGAATCCAGCACCATTCTCAGCTTGTCCTCTGAAATTCCAGGTCCGTTGTCCCTGACTGCAATTGTGGCATTTGTAGAACTCGATTCGGCTGAAATGACGATCAGAATATCGCTTGATACTTTTTCCAACGCATGCTTGATAGCGTTTTCCACCAACGTCTGCACAGATAATCTCGGGATCGGCAACTCCATCAGCGTTTCCTCCCATACCACTTCGACCCGCAGTCTCGCCCCGAACCTTGCTTTTTGCAGACCTATATACCGTTCAATGTGCTTGAGCTCTTCGCGGGCAACTACGATATCCTTGCCGTTGATGGAATACCGCAACGTTTGGGCCAATGCATCCACCATATCCGCCATGTCGAACATCTCCCGCTTTAATGCCTGTGTGGATATGGCTTGCAGGGCATTGTACAGAAAATGAGGATTAATTTCAGCCTCCAACGCCTTGAGTATGGCATTCTTTTCGACCAGCTTCATGCGATAGCGCTCATTAATAAGTTCTTCGGTTCTTTGGACCATTTCGTTAAAATGCAGCGACAAATATGCAATCTCGTCATGTCCCTTCACAGGAGCTGTTGCTCCAAAATCTCCGGTGCTAAACCGCTTCATCTGGGTGGACAGCTTATGTAAAGGTCGGGTAATGGCGTTCGAGGTCAGTGTCACTAATATAATAGACACACCTAAAAATAAAGCCCCGATGGCATAGCTCCAATTCCGTGTTGTCGTAGCTGCTTCATAAATCTGGCGGTATGGGATGGGCTTGATGAGCTGCCACCCATCTTTTTCACCAGCATCATAGACGACCAAATACTCCTGATTGCCACTGCTATCTGACCACGTTACTCGCCCGCTTCCTCCCTTGCCGATCTGTGCCAACACTCCGGAATCACGCATCCGCTCATAGAGCGGAAAGCTATTCACATAAAAGGGAACCCCTTTAGGGCTCATTAGCATCAATTGGTCCCCTTTGCCCAGTGGGATGTTCTGCATGATTTCATCCACGGCGCTCGTATTGTAATAAAAGGACAGCACCGCCTGCGGGTGACGGGATGCAATCGACCTCAGCACTCGATGGTATGCCATAAAGCTGGCTTGTGGCGCCACATAGCCCATATCAGAACGGGACCCTACAAAGGATTGAAATGATTCGTTCGTGGTACTAGCCATCGCCTCTTTATACCAAGGAAGCTTGGGAATATCCGTGTTTATTCCTTTGCGCACCGTAATGTTGTACGTCTCCCTGGTAACCACATAGTATTGATGTCGGTCCGCCACGTACAGATAGATCGCTTCCAGATCATTACGTGAATAAAACATGCTGCGCAAGTAATCTTCAATGACCATTCGCGAAGCATAGTCCCGGTTCTCATTGGCAATCGCGTTCATGATATCGTTATAACGTAGCTGTGGAAGAGCCAACTGCTGCATTCCCTCCAAGTAATCCTCCAAATTCTGATTGACCAGCAGCAGATTATTGGTCGTGCTGGCGATGCTATGGTTAACCGACTCCTTTTCAATCATCTGATAGGAAATAATTGTAAGTGAGCCCACCACCAGAATAATCACCGAGGTAAAAAGAAGAATGAGTTTGTTCACTAATTTTTGCGTGATCCTCCTCCACATGGAGCGAAGAATCGTTCCTACGCGCTCTGACATCATGATAACCGCCCCTTTTGAAAGCGTACACATTTTTACCCTCAACTGTTTTCTTAAATCCATTGGTCCGGCCCTAGGGGCTATCCTATACTTTCATTATATCTTAAACAGCTTGGAGCGAAAGAGCGGAAAATGTTGAGAAAAAGAGGTGCGTTATGCTGAAAAAAAGGGGAACCTGGGGCGACAAGGGTAGTAAACTGGAATTCGGTTTATTCACACTGCCCGTAATCTTGTGCATTACGATTGCATTTTATATTCCGTTTTTGATGACGATACGCTATTCCCTGACCAAGTGGAACGGCATATCCAAACATCCGAAATTTGTAGGTTTGGATAACTTCAAGCAAATCCTGCTTGGGGACGCCAATTTTGCACATGCAGCCTGGTTTACCGTCAAGTATGCCATCCTGTACATTGTATTGGTGAATGTGCTGGCCATTTTGCTGGCGCTCGTTCTCGATATGAAGCTGAAAAGCTCGGCTTGGCTGCGGGCGGCCTTCTTTATCCCGTATATCCTCAGTCTCGTGATTGTCGGCTTTATATGGAAATTCAT
Organism: Paenibacillus sp. FSL P2-0322; assembly: GCF_037975315.1. Lineage (NCBI taxonomy): Bacteria > Bacillati > Bacillota > Bacilli > Caryophanales > Paenibacillaceae > Paenibacillus > Paenibacillus sp. FSL P2-0322. The sequence goes on from NZ_CP150243.1 coordinate 5,847,368, forward strand.
CTTCATGCAAGGCTTTGAGTCACTGGGACACAGTACAGGCTGGGGTATCTTCCAGCTGAGCTGGCTGGGTGAGGAAGGGCTCGCGTTTGTTTCCATTTTGGCAGTATCGATCTGGCAATCCATTGGCTTTTACATGGTCATTTACATTGCAGGCTTACAATCTGTGCCAGAGGATCTAAAAGAAGCTGCCATTGTTGATGGCGCGGGGCCGATTCGGAGATTTTTCAGTATTATTCTACCGATGCTCGCACCTTCCATTACGATCTCAGTCTTCATGGCACTGACCAACTCGATCAAAGTGTTTGACGTCATTTTATCTCTGACCGGCGGTGGACCGGGAGGTACGACATACAGCATTGCGTATGATATTTACCGGGACACGTTCCAGAACAATCTGTATGGCTACGGAACAGCCAAAGCATTGATTTTATTCGTTGCAGTCCTGATCATTACGATTATTCAATTGTCTATTTTCAAACGCAGGGAGGTTGAAGCCTGATGCAACGCAGCCGTACGGGACGTATTTTGCTAGAAGCGGGCATGATTGTATTATCACTGTTATTTTTGTACCCGCTGTTTCTCGCCATTAACAATTCGTTCAAAAGCTTCGCTGAGGTCATGACCGACGTCATTGCGCTGCCCAAGCAGCTTTCGCTGGATAACTACGTATACGTATGGAAATTCATTGACTATCCACGCTTATTTCTGAATAACACCATTATTACCGTCGTCGGCCTGGCAGGTATCGTGCTGATATCTTCCATCGCGGCCTACAAGCTGGCAAGAACCAAAAGCAAATGGAGCTCCGTGATTTACATGCTGTGCATTATGCCGATGCTGATCCCGTTTCAGTCCATCATGCTCACTGTCTTGCGACTGGCGAAAGACTTAAATCTGGCAGACAGCACTTGGGGACTTGGCTTGCTGTATTGGGGCTTCGGCGCACCGCTGGCAGTGTTTATCTATCACGGCTTCGTGAAAGGTATTCCGGCTGAGATTGACGAAAGCGCCAAAATCGATGGAGCCTCGGGCTTCCGGCTTTTCTTTTCCGTGATTTTCCCCTTGCTGAAATCAGTCACCGCCACCATTGTCATTATCGACGTGATGTGGATTTGGAACGATTTTCTGCTTCCGCTTCTCATGGTCAACGGCTCACCCAGCACCAAAACGCTGACGCTGGCCGCCTACACCTTCGTTGGACAGTATACGTCAGACTGGCAATATGCCATGACCGCGATGGTAATGGCTGTGCTGCCTTCCATTATCGTATTTATTTTTCTGCAAAAATACATTGTCAAAGGCGTCGTCGCCGGAGCCGTCAAAGGCTGAGTCAAGTATTCGAAGCCAGATACAAAAAAGAGGACTTGCGTGTTGTTCGCGCAAGTCCTCTTGTCTTCGTGATATCCATCATGACTTCTGTACAGTATTCATTAAGCCTTAAACTGGCCTAGCGCTTTCAGCATCTCTTCCATAGCAAGCTGTAGGTCAGCAGAGCAGGTATTTAGACGGTTAATCTCTTCCATCTGGTCAGAGGCTGCAACCGATACTTCCTGTGAGCCGCCGCTCGTCCTGCGGGCGATGACAATAATTTCAGTAGCAGAAGCGGTAACTTCCTGCACACCTGCTGACATTTGTTCTGCGGTTGCTGCCATGCTTTCGATCCGTTCCGCAATGTGAGTGCTTCTTTCTACGATATGTTCGAAGCTGTCATGTGTCTCGTTCATCATCCGCAGCCCGCTGTCCACATGCGTTACCACATGTCCAATCGCTTCTGCCGAGCGCTGTACATCTCCATCAATGTTTTGGATAAGCTGCGCCACTTGGCGGGAGGCTATTCCCGATTGATCTGCTAGCTTCCGCACCTCGGATGCTACAACCTCGAATCCTCGTCCCTGCTCACCTGCGCGAGCAGCTTCAATAGAGGCATTCAGCGCCAGCAGTCCCGTCTGTTCAGATATTTCCTGAATAACCTGCATGATTCCGGTAATTTCACCTGATTGACGGTGAAGCGCTTGAATCAGAGCCTCCGTATGCTGGATGGACGAATGCAGCTCCCCCATCTGTTCCACCGTGAGGCGCGCCGTTTCCGCTCCTGCCTCCGCCTGCTGCTTGGAGTAGATAGCAGCTTCCGCAATCTCAGAAGCATTTTCCGCGACATTCTGAATGCCCTGAGCCATCTCTTCCATCGCCGTCTGATTTTCCAACACGCTTCGGGTCTGCGCTCCGGCTCCGTCTGCAACCTGCCGTATGGTGTCTGCAATCCTATTGGCCTGCCTGGTCGATGCTTCAGCAATGACAGCAAGCCGCCCCGTTGAATCGGCTACCGCTCCACAAGCATGCATGCCCTCGGAAATCAAAATGCTCAAATTTTCTCGCATTTCATTATAGTTGACACTCAGCCGCCCAAGCTCATCTCCACTCCGGTCAAGCAGGACAGAAGTAAAATCTCCCTGACCTGCCTTGGCGAGCGCTTGGCCTACACGGCCCAGCCTGCGGTTTACCCTGCTCATGTACCAGAGAATCACGGCTAGCGACACCGCAATAGCAATTACAATTACAATCATAAACTGGCGGATAAACCCGCTAATGATCCCGTCAATGATCGATTGCGATGCACCTACATACAGAATGCCAATCACAGCACCGTCCGCACTGCGGATGGGTGTGTACGCAGCTTGATACGTTTTGCCAACTACTACCGCTTGACCATAATAGGGCTGACCCTGCTTTAAGACAACGGTAGCCACCTTCTCCGATACTTTCGTGCCTACAGCTCGTTTGCCCTCCAGCATGACATTCGTCGCTACCCGTTGCTCCCCTTGAAAGAAAGTCACTGTATCGCCTGTTGCCTCGCCAATTTCATCGACGATTTCCTCATTATTGTTAATCCGTTGGCTCCCCTTATATAATTGCCCGTCCTTGATCTGCCATGCCCCGCTATACTTGTAGTCCACTAGGCGGGTTGCCATATTCAAGTCATTTTTAGCCTTTTCGGTAGCAAAAGCCTCAATACCCTCCTGCATTCGGCTAGTAGCCACATAAGCGATCACGACAGACAACACTATCAAAATGCCGATCACCATACCACTAATTTTTGTGCCTATTCCTATTGTCCGCATGTATTGGATACGTCCTCTCTAATCTGACGCCATGCCGTCACAACTCTATACAACTTAAGCCGAATCTGTTCCATCATGGATACTTATTTTATCGTACAAATTACCTAAAATTTTAATTATTTATCGATTTGAAAATTAATACAGTTCTTATCAGGTGACCTTACCTTCCTTGACAATTCCTCTTAATAATGATTTACTAATTTTACTATTCGTAATTATTACGATTAAAGAAAGACAAAGAAAGCACGTCTGCTTTCCTATCTCGCATGATACCACTACAGCACATTCGACATTTCATGATACTTTCGAAGGGAAGAGTGATTACGTTGGCAAACGCTATGGAATTGGAAAAGAAAATACCGGTCACGGTACTAAGCGGGTACCTCGGCTCCGGCAAAACCACACTGCTGAACCATGTGCTGAATAACCGGGAAGGCTTGCGGGTAGCCGTCATTGTCAATGATATGAGTGAGGTAAACATTGATGCTGATCTCGTTCGTGACGGTGGAGGATTATCTCGTGTGGATGAGAAGCTGGTGGAAATGTCCAACGGTTGCATCTGCTGTACCCTGCGGGAAGATTTATTAAAAGAGGTAGAACGACTGGCACTCGACAAAAGGTTTGACTATATTCTTATCGAGTCCACGGGTATAGGTGAGCCCATTCCGGTAGCACAGACCTTCAGTTATGTAGATGAGGAAAATGGAATTGATTTGACCAAGCTGACCCGACTGGATACTATGGTCACCGTCGTGAATGCACCGGAATTTTGGAAAGACTTCTACTCTAGGGACTCCCTCAGGGATCGCGGACAGGAAGTGGCAGAAGAGGATGCACGCGGCATCGTTGATCTGCTCATAGAACAGGTGGAATTTTGTGATGTGCTGATCATTAATAAATGCGATCTGGTATCCCCAGAAGAGCTGGAACGACTGGAAAAAGCGTTACGCGGCATTCAACCAAACGCCAAAATCATCCGTTCCGAGTACGGTAAGGTGGACCCAAAAGAGATTTTGAACACGCATCGCTTCAATTTTGAAACAGCTAGTCAGGCGGCAGGCTGGATACAGGAAATGAACAAAGAAGAGCACGTACCGGAGACAGAAGAATATGGCATTGCTTCGTTTGTGTACAAGCGCAAAATCCCATTTCATCCTGAACGTTTGTTGAAATGGCTGGCTCAATGGCCTGCTGAGGTTGTACGTTCCAAGGGATTGGTGTGGCTCGCCACGCAGAACCGCACTGCTTTTACATTCAGTCAGGCGGGTAGCTCCAAACAATTCGCACGCGCAGGACTGTGGGTATCTGCCTTGACTGAAGAAGAACGCCAATACTATCTTGGCGAAGATTTCGAAAAGACACCTGACTGGGACGAAAAGTATGGTGACCGGGTGACCAAACTCGTATTTATTGGTATCGATATGAACCGGGAAGAAATCGAGCGCACCCTGGATGAGACACTGCTGACCCCTGAAGAAATGGAGCAGGATTGGCGCAAGCTGCCTGACCCGTTTACGAAAAAAATATAATGAGGTTATAAAATAAAAGCGCCTTAAGTGAGGAATCCCCCCCCTCTTAGGCGCTCTTATATTATTTATGCTTAACCCATTGCGAGCTATCCACCGGCCAAAAAATCACATCCGCACGGCCAACGATATCTTTAATAGAAACAAAACCAATAGCACGACTATCCCTACTATTATTGCGGTGGTCGCCCATCACAAAAATATAACCCTCAGGTACCTTGGAATCGGTTATGGTTCCATTTGGAAAATCGACATTGTTATATAGTTCTCCCTTGGCGTGCGCATCCTGAATAGCTCCCTGAATGTATGACTCCTCTACTTTCTTACCGTTCACATAAAGATGATCTCCTTGATACTGAATCGTATCTCCAGCTACTCCAATAACACGCTTAATAAAGTCTTTTTGTTCCTTTCTCACATGGAATACAACAACCTCACTCGGTTTAGGATCACGAAAATCGTAAATCACCTTGTTCACGACCACTCGTTCATCTGTCTTGAAATTCGGTTCCATGGACGCTCCCTCAACAATAAATGGCGCAAATAATAGCCAACGTATAATGAACACGAGCACAATGGCTACAATAATGGCCTTAAGCCAATCGATCATCTCATTTTTCACTCGTGGCTGCTTTTCCTGCAATTGTTCGACAGTTGAATCCGTCAAATGATTTCCACTCTCCATGCACTAAACCCACCCTTTCTCACAGTTTTCATTCCTATTATATGTATAATGTTTAAGTATAATCAAATTTTCCCAGTCTAGCAAAATTGCATTTTTAGTTGAAACAAAAGTGTGAACTTTTTTTCACAATATCAAAAAAACAGTAAAAAACTGTTGATGCAAACGTTAACATATATTACACTGTGCATATACTTCTTAGAGCGTTTTGGACTAATGGTAGATCAATCTGTCCCCCCAGGAGGTGTCCTGTTTTTAGTGGAAAGACAGCATGAGTCACTTTTATAGATGCTATCTTCTTTTAAAATATGAGCTCAAATAAGGAGGAAATTACATGTTTAAACGAAATGATCGTCCAAAAAACGGATTTAACGCTCTAAGGCTCGGTGTTTCTTTTGTTTTCGCTTCTTCTTGTCTTATTGGAACCGCTTACGCAGATACGTCATCCAACGACATCCCTTCTTCTGCACTCACAGAAGAGGCAGTTAGTACAACCGACGCAACAGCTGTCTCCACAACGTTAGCGGCAGGAGATTTGTATGTGTCGCCAAATGGTAACGTGTCCAATCCGGGTACAATATCCAGTCCTACCACGCTCGAAGCAGCACTTACACAAATTGCTCCTGGTAAAACTATTTATCTGCGCGGTGGTAACTACACTTACTCCTCAACGATTACAATTCAGCGTGAAAACAGCGGCAATAACGGCTCACTCAAAGGGTTGGTCGCTTACGGTAGTGAAAAGCCGGTACTTGATTTCTCTGCTCAAGCCTTTGGTTCAGCCAATCGTGGACTTCAGCTTAACGGAGACTTTTGGCTAGTAAAGGGCCTTGAAGTAAAGGGTGCCGGAGATAATGGTATCTATATCGGCGGCAGCAATAACCGAATCGAAAACGTGGAAACCCACCACAACCGGGATACTGGACTCCAGCTTGGACGTTACTCGCCTAACGCTTCCACTAGTGAGTGGCCTTCGAACAATTTGATTTTGAATTCTTACTCTCACGATAACGCTGATCCCGATAATGGTGAGGATGCCGATGGCTTCGCGGCTAAATTAACTGTAGGATCAGGCAATGTGTTTGATAACTGCTTGGCTGCGTACAACGTAGACGATGGCTGGGATTTGTATAGCAAAACCGAAACGGGTCCCATCGGCGAAGTAACCATTTTGAACAGTGTGGCCCACCACAACGGGCAGACCTCAGATGGAACGTCTACCGCGAACAGCGACGGCAACGGATTTAAGCTGGGTGGAGACAAAATCAAAGTCAACCATATTGTGAAAAACAGCATTGCTTTCCAGAACAAAAAACACGGCTTCACCTACAATAGCAACCCCGGCAGCATTACGTTGACCAATAATACTTCGTGGGACAATGGACAAAGTAATTTTGCTTTTGACAAGGGTGATCACGTGTTCATAAACAATCTTTCCTTTGAGGGAAGCGCTAGTGACAAAACAAGCGGTACAGATCAAGACAACTCTAGCGTTTGGTGGAAAAACAAAAAATCGACAAATGCCAAAGGTCTGGTAGTCAGTGCAGACGACTTTGTTAGTCTCACGCCTTCTATCACTCGAAGTGCAGACGGTTCCATCCAGCTAGGTGATTTCCTTAAGCTGGCCAAAGGAAGCGATCTGATCGGCTCGGGTACTCCGAGCGGAAAAAATATAGGGGCACGTTAAAAGCCCCGCCTAATCAGGACGCCCTGGCCCATCTACCAACTTAGACAATTCTGCATAATATAGCGACCGGTGATTGTCCTCATAACCAGACAAAATATGAGGTGAACAGATCATGGAACGAAGAATCACACTGAAACATACACTCGCCTATGGAAGCGGTAACATGCTGGGAAGTGGCGCACTTGCTATTAGCGGTGCGTGGTTAATGTACTTTTATACAACCTTTTGCGGACTGTCTCCCGTTCAGGCCGCGGCCATTTTCTCTGTTGCCAGCATCATAGATGCGATCAGCAATCCGGTCATGGGCTTTATCAGCGATAACTTTCACCGGACCCGCTTGGGCCGTAAATTCGGCAGACGTCGCTTTTTCATCATGATGGGTATCCCGCTGATGCTCGTGTATCCGATGCTTTGGGTAGATGGGTTGGGCTTCTGGTATTACCTGAGTACGTATGTGCTGTTTGAACTGGTGTATACCTCTGTCATGGTGCCGTATGAAGCACTAGCGTCGGAGATGACCCGGGACTTCGGCGCACGCTCCAGATTGACTGGATGGAAGGCCATGTTTGGCAAAATTGCCAATTTCGCTGCCGCTTTTATCCCTGGTCGCTTTATTGCCGAGTATGGCAAAGACTCTCCATTGCCTTTCTTTTATACCGGTCTCGTTTTTGCAGCTATTCTGCTGATTGCGATGGCATTCTTATACAAAAACTCCTGGGAACGTCCAAGTGAGGAACTGCAAAAGGAACTGGAAGGTGAAGCTCCGCTTTCCTTTATAGATTCGATGAAAAAGTTGTTTGTCGACATTTCCTCTACCTTCCGAGTCAAGACGTTCCGTCATCATCTCGGGATGTACCTGGGCGGCTTTTCAGCTGAGTGGCTGTTTACTTCTGCTTTTACGTACTTTATTGTCTTCTCCTTGTTCCAAAGCTCGGAGATGGTATCCAATTTGAACAGCTTTAACTCTGTCATTCAATTGATTTCTACCTATTTCTTCATCCAATTCTGCGTGCGTAAAGGGTTCCGTATGCCTTTTATCGCCGCACTCGTTGTCGTTTGCTTTAGCGTAGCTGGTTATGGCCTGCTCTATATAACGGGAGCCTCGAATACGATGGTATGGCTATATGTCATCACCCTGTTCATGGGGCTTGGTACTGGGGGCGTCTACTACATCCCTTGGAATCAATACACGTTCCTTGCCGATGTGGATGAAGCGTTGACCGGCCGTCGCCGGGAAGGTATTTATGCAGGTATGATGACTTTTGCCGGAAAAATGGTGCGGGCCGTTGTCGTCTTCATTCTTGGCTGGGTATTACAGCATTTTGGCTTTGTATCCGGGGCTGATAGTCAGCCAGTCGCTGCTCAGCACGCCATCTTTTATGTACTCGTGGTCGGTACCATCGTTCTCGCGATCATCGGTATGATTGCGTCTGTCGTGATGAAGCTGGATATTGACAGCCACAAGAAGCTAATCGCCGAAATTGACCGCCTCAAAAACGGTGGCTCCATGAAATCAGCCAAACCGGAAGCACGAAAGGTATTCGAGGAACTGACAGGTTTCCATTACGATCGGTGCTGGGGCAACAATAACGTGGGCTTCAAGAACAAACCTGTTGACCCTAAAACACACACTCCGTCTATGTAATAACAATAACAAATACAGATTAAACATTTACTAAAGAGGTGACTGTATCATGGCAAATCCAACATCACAACCAACAACCAGTCCTACAAAAACAGATTCTTGGGCAGTACGTATGAGCGATTCCGTTCTACAACGGAGTCCAGAATTTTACGAAAAATGGGAATATGACCACGGCGTCATTTACAGAGGTCTGGAATGGGTTGGCGAACTGACAGGCGATCCCAAGTATATGGAATATATAAAGAAACATATGGATCATTTTGTTGACGAAAATGGCGTTATTCAGCGCTATAAAGTAGATGAGTACAATATTGACCATGTGAATAACGGCAAACTGCTCTTCTCTCTGTATCGTGCTACAGGAGATGAACGATATAAGAAGGCTGCCTACCAATTACGCAGTCAGCTGGAAAAACACCCGCGCACAAGCGAAGGCGCATTCTGGCATAAGCAAATTTATCCGTATCAAATTTGGCTCGACGGCTTGTACATGGGTGCCCCGTTCTACGCTGAATTTATCCGTGAATTCGGAGATCCGTCAGAGTTTGACGATGTGACCCTGCAATTCAAGCTCTGCTATGAACATACACGTGATCCTAAAACAGGCCTGCTCTACCATGCCTGGGATGAGAAAGGTGAGCAGCATTGGTGCAACCCGGAAACAGGCTGCTCCAAAAATTTCTGGGGACGCTCGATGGGTTGGTTCGTTATGGCACTCGTTGACGTGCTGGACTATATTCCAGAGGATCATGCAGACCGTCCCGTCCTGATTGATATGCTGACGGAAACACTGGAAGCCCTGCTGAAAGTGCGTGATAAAGAAAGTGGAGTCTTTTATCAAGTGCTCAACCTGGGCCATGTGAAAGGCAACTATCTGGAAGCCTCTGCTTCCTGCATGATTCTCTATGCTATTGCCAAGGGCGTTCGCAAAGGCTATCTGCCAGAGCAATATCGTCAAGAGGCAGAAATTATCCGTAAGGGAATTATCGATGAATTTATCACGATTACTGAAGAAGGACTCGTGAATCTGAACAAAACGGTGCAAGTAAGCGGTTTGGGTGGTAAAGATCGTCGGGATGGCACCTTCGCTTACTATATCAGCGAGCCGATTATAACCAACGATCCCAAAGGTATCGGGGCTTTCATTCAGGCGATGGGTGAAGCAGAACGCATCTAAACACGCGAAGTATAAACCTTAATTGCAAAAAGGACGGTGGCCATCAGCCCCGTCCTTTTCTTACATATAAACATATCCTACTTCATAACCTTAAACTCATATCCCTGTTTCTTTAGGAATTCTATAATTTGCGGCAACGCTTTTGCGGTTTCTTCTTTACCATAGGTGTCATGCATGAGTATGATGGCTTTTTCACGACCTTTGACTGACCTTATAAACTGGTTGATTAGTGCCGGTGCCTTCTTGGATTTCCCCTCTGCATCCTTCGTTAATACATTCCAATCTACCTGATGATAGTCCTTTTGATGTAAAACTTTATCCAAAGCAGCCATCCCCTGTGGATCTCTGCTATTCCATGTCATGTGGCCCCCCGGAAACCGGATCATTCTTGTGGTGAACTCTGGCCCCAGAATACTTTTTAACACCTTATTGTTCCTCTCAATATCCTGCATAACATGGTCCGTGCTTACCCGCTTGTTAGGATATAAATACTTATAATTATGAGAGTACGTGTGGTTTCCTATCGCATGACCTTCTTTAACAATTCTTTTGATAATGTTCCTGGTATGTTCATTTTCATCGGCTTCTTTTCCTACGATAAAAAAGGTTGCCTTGACCTTCTGTTTTTTCAGAATGTCTAATATTTTAGGTGTTACCGTCACGGATGGACCATCATCAAAGGATAAGTAGGCCACTTTTTTACCATCGGCTCCATCGGGCATCTGCCCTAGCATTTGCTGTTTTAAATATTTTTCGACAAAGGCACCATCTTCTACTTCGGGGTCGCTTTTTGGAGAGACTGCTTTACCATTTGCTCCCCCATTTACTTTACCTTTTGATGAGTCCTTGGATACGGAATCTGTTTTTTTAGCAAGCTCCTGTGTTGGCGCATGCGTTTTGTTATCTGAGACCTTTATCGCAATGAAAGTAATACAGCCTGCCACAAATAATATAATAGCAAGTAAAATTAGTCTTTTTCTGTTCCTCTTCAAGCGGTGTTCTCTTGTCCTACTATGTGAATAGCCCTTTTCCATTAGCTTATGTACCTCCCACTAAAATAAGAAAAACCACCGGATCAGGGTTGATGTACACGCCTTAGAATGGCCATGGGAAAAACCCTTAGGTTTAGCCGATGAAAATTTAGGGATGCACTTCAACCAGAGGACAACCTACTCCTGGTGGCTTTCTTGTCTTGCATTTGCATAATTTATGAGTATCATTGCAGTTTATTACGATTGCTTCGTTAAGGCCTGAGCCAACAAGGACGCATAAGCTTTAGCACCACTAGGTTTTAAATGTACTCCGTCATGCTCGAAATATGAATTTTTACCAGAGCTAGCTGCATACCAGTCAATCATTGTAATTCGCGGGTCCTGCAACGCTGCTTCGGCAAGATGCTTGTTCACAATACTCTCCCACGGCCGAGGCACACGGGTATTCACGAGTATAATATGCTTCGTATCCTTCAGACTGGCCAGCAAATTCGCTAACTGATCCTTGGTGAAAGCGCCGTTCGTGCCCAGCTCAATAATAACTGTCTTACCCAGCTGTCCGTTCTGTCTTAGCTGCTCCAGTACGGCAGGCGCCTCCGCCATCTGACGGCCGATCCGTCCATCTACAACAGCTCCCGGGAAGGAATCCTGAATGTACGACTGTACATCCAACATGACAGAGTCTCCAATGGCGGTCACACTCGACCCATCACCTGTAATAGGCGTAGCTTTTTTGGGTTTGTCCGAAGGTTCCGACGGTTTCGTAACATCGTCCGTAGTACCAGCCTGGACCGCCGTGTTTTTAGGCGTCTGGGCTTGAGACGGGACTGGGATCTGCACCTTGCTGCCCTCGGACCCTTGCAGCTTGATGGCTTTGGGCTCCTTGGAAGCCACGGATACCGTTCCGTGAAGCGGCGGCATCGCTTTTGCCTTTGCGACTGGCTTCTCATCACTTGATGCCGCCTGAATCGTTGCGTCAGGAGACGCCACGTACAGGTGGACGGTACCCACGAGAATACCTGCAAAAAGCACAGCCGCTGTAATTGTAGGCATCCATCTCCACCGCGCCTGTCTACGAACCGCTGAACGGATTTCTGTGATCCAGTGGCGGAATCCTCCACGGCGAATCGGCTCCTCGATATATTTAAATGAGAGAGACGCCAGCAATACGGTAGCTAGCAATTGTAAAATGATACGCATCACATGCACGCCATCGGTATCTACTTGAGGCGTCGTTAGCGTAATAACCGGAACATGCCACAGATACAGTCCATAGGAACGGGCTCCAATCCAGCGTAGCGGCTTGATTCCAAGGAGACGACCAAGGTGGCTTACCGGATGTGCCAACGCTGCGACCACAATAGCAGTGACCAAAGCTATGCCCAGCAGGCCGCCCCGGTACAGAGATGGGTCATATTCATTCGAGGCCCACGCCCAGTGACAAAGCAGCAGCAAGCTTATTGCACCGATGCTGTCCAGAAGCATACGCGCCTTAGGAGAAGCTTGCTCTTTCAGTTTGCCGCTTGGCCATACCAAGGCCAGCGCCGCACCGATCAGCAGAGCAAATCCGCGCGTATCCGTGCCATAATACACCCGGCTCGGGTCGCTTCCTGGTACGTAAATCACTGCCATCAGGAGTGCAGATATTAACGCCAGACAAGTCACCCAGCCTGCGAGCACAATACGCTTGGGCATGAATTTTAGCCCAAGCGCCAGTAGTAAAGGCCACAAGATATAAAACTGCTCCTCCACCGCCAGCGACCACAGATGCCCAAGCGGAGAAGGTGGGCCGAAACTTTCAAAATACGAAACCTGATGGAAGATAAACCACCAATTGCTCATATACACCAATGCGGCAGGTACATCTCCGCGCAAGGCCGTTAGCCGCGACGGATCGAAAAGCAACGAGCACAGGACAATGACAGCCACAACCGTCAACATGGCAGGCAGCAACCTTCTGGCACGACGCAACCAGAAATCTTTCATTTTAAAACTATGATATGTATCCCACTGACTCACCAAAATATCTGTAATCAGATACCCCGACAAAGTAAAAAACACGCCTACACCCAACAAACCACCCGGCAACCAATCCGGATTCAGATGATACACAATGACTGCGATGACCGCCAGCGCTCTTAATCCATCCAAACCTGGCATATAACGACGTTGTGACGGCAATTGTTTAGACTTCATTTCAGCCGCCGTCCTTCTTGCAAATTCAAGCTCCCTGTCTGTTTCAATGCTCTTCTGCCCTTTCCCTCTCCTGCACATCGTCTGTGCGATGCCCTGTAGCCTTTTCATTCATTATATAAAACTTCATAATCGTAATGATTTCAATGAAGTTAAAATTAATGACAATGTTTTTATTATATCATTCCTTTCCACAGTTAGGTAACCACTGATAGATATACAAAAAAAGGCATCTCTTCCCTTAGGAAGAAAATGCCTTTTTATTAGTATTCTATGCTCTTAAAATTTGATGATACCTGAGGTATGAAGGAAGACCAACAACATCAGGATCGGTGCAACATACCGGAGACCGAATAACCACACGTTGAACCAGAAGGGTTTGATGTTCGCATGCTCAGCCGCAGTCTTCCAGTAATAACCTGTGAATATAACAATCAACAAACCGCCTAACGGTAAGAAGATGTTGGAAGCGGTGAAGTCTACGAAATCAAAGAATGATTTATCCCCCACTTTTAATTCCGGCACCAGGCCCATGGACAATGCAGAAGGGACGCCCAGCATCAAGCACAGGACCGATACGACGATAACAGAGCGAACCCGGCTCCAACGCATACGCTCCATGACATAGGCTACTGGAACTTCCAGCAAGGATACCATAGAACCTAATGCAGCAACCGCCAGCAGTACAAAGAACAAACCGCCGAAGAATGCACCAAAAGGCATTGCCGAGAAAGCAGCCGGTAAAGCAATGAAAACCAGAGATGGTCCTTGAGCTGGGTTAATTCCGAAGGAGAAGGTTGTAGGGAAAATAATCATACCTGCGATAAACGCATAGATTAAATCTCCGCCACCAACTGCCAGCATGGCTCCACCCAGCGATTGACGGCGATCCACGTACGCACCGTACGTGATCATAATTCCCATCCCCAGTGAGAGTGAGAAGAAGGCATGTCCCAAAGCAACCAATGCAGACTCTATGCTTAGCTTAGAGAAGTCGGGATTCAGAAAGAAGGATACGCCCGCACCAGAGCCTGGCAGCATAAGAGCGTTAATCATCAACACGAGCAACAGGATGACCTTGGCAGGAATCAAAATTTTATTGAACTTTTCAATCCCGTTTGATACCCCAAGAGTAACCACGACTGCTGTAAATGCAAAAACAACTAACAGCCAAACCAACGGCGCATACCCGGAGGAAAAAGAAGCGAACTGTCCAGCAAAATCATTATTTGAAAACAGATTTCCGCTAAATGCCTCTACGGCATAATGCAGTGTCCAGCCTCCTACAATGGCATAGAACGATAAGATAACAAAAGGCACGATAACAAACATAATGCTCATCTTGCCCCAAATCGGGTGACCGCCTACTTTTACCATTGCAGAAGCAGCACTTCCTCGACCTGCACGACCAAGCGCAAGCTCTGCTAAAAGTACAGGCAAACCAACAAGCAACAGGCAGACAATAAACAATAAGAAAAATGCAGCTCCGCCATATTGTCCTGTAATATACGGAAATTTCCATATGTTACCTAGTCCTGCCGCACTCCCGATCGCCGCCAATATGAATCCAGCAGACGAGAAGCGTTCATTTTTATCAGACAGGCTATTCTGCCCCTTGCTCAAATTCATTATATCCCCCTCATTCTCTCTACTTACGCATAAACATGAGCATGCGCACATAAATAATTTTTACTCATTATAGCGTAAGTAGGATGTAAGGTCATGCATAATTTTTCACTATTACCGGATTTATTTTCATAATGTTCCGTATCTACAAAATACAACAGAAAACTACATATTTTCTTCAACATCCTTCTTTATTATGGTCTCTCCCATGCGATTAGATACTTTTTGATAAATATACGAAATCGCCAACAGTACAACACCAAAAGAGAAGTAGGCTACAATCGTGCTCCCCGTCGTTAACAGGTGCAGATCATACAACAACAGCTTACCTGTCGACAGCAAGGTCAAGCCCAATCCAAATCTGCGAATGTAGACCACTCGCTTGAGGAAGCCGTATACAATATACAAAATGGCCAGCAGCAAATACACCAGACTGAACACAAGACCAGCATCCCCCAGGCGGAACTGAACTCCGAGAAAGGCGGTTATGATACCCAGCAAATATACACCCATAATGACCGGATACAACTCATTGCTTCTATAATGTCGGGTCATCAGTGCGTTCAGAAAATCCCTGCTGCTGAAGAATACCAGCACATTAAAGGCTGCGAGTACCACTAACGCCACATAATCAGCAGCCGTATTTTGTGCATAATTTTCATGCAAGGTTGGAACCGTTACGGTGATCACCAGTGCCAGCGCGTAGCCTATGACGTACAACGCCAAGCTGTAGTATTTAATCACCCGATCATACAGCAACCTCACCTTAGGCAGGAAATAAGCCAACACCAGCGATACGCAGGTGTACAACAACACTTTGTACAAGGTGTAATGAGCAAACTCGTCGGATAAGACGATGTTATACCAATGCCCGGCTTCATACAAAAGGTAGAAATACACGTTCACCAAAGCTACATATTTAAATCCTTGCATGATATGCATTTCGTACAAACGATTGTTTTTGAAAGCATTCGGACGGCTAAATTGAATCGCATAGAAGATGGTAACGATCAACATTCCCAGTGTAATGAGCGTATATTTGAGTCCAAAATAGTCTGTCTCAAATCCTGACAACAGATATATAGGGAAATCGACGAAAAAGAATGCGCCCAGACACAGTAATAAAATGCCCCAGCCAGCTCGTTCCAATTCCTTCAACCGGTAACGGTGCCCATATAATGTAAGAAGAACCGCTTCGATCAACCAGCCCATGGATAACCATCTAACTCCAAACTGGAACGGCACCATAAGGATGGCAAAGGTCAACGAAGTCGCATAAAATAATATTTTGGTTTGTTTCTCCTCTGGAATATATCGACGGACCCATTGTCCCAGACCCCCGTACACCAAGCAAAAGACGAGAGCCAGCAAGCCTTTATAATCATCCAGGCCTGCATCGCCGAACAGAGAATACAGAACGGAACAGCTCACGACTGTATTCAGAGCCAAAAGGGAGAAATCCAGCCATGACAGTTTTGATTTTAAACGGAACGGCACCCACAGCGTCATCCCGAGGTACATCGCAAATGTAATGACTGCATACAGCATGCTCGCTACGGCACTTTCCGATAACCACGCCAGCACAATCATCAAGGGCGTATTAAGTAAAAAGCTGATATATTGCACGACGACCCACCGTTTGCGGAAGGATACAAGCAGAATCAGCAAGTTTAACAGGAACAAATAGCCCATGGCGATATACACGGCGTTCCCTTCCAGTCCGTTCGCTGCCATATAGGAAAAGAGCGGGAGATATCCCCCTACTAAACCAAAAGAGCATATCGTTCGGGATTCATACCTTAATGACAGGAGCACAGCGGTCACCGTAACGAGTACGGATAAGCCTATGCCTGTATACATTCCTATGATTTCTAACAAAAAGTAGCTGTAAAAAATCGATCCGTACAACACAGAAATACCGCCGCCCAAAATACCGAGCGCAAAGGTCTGCTTCTGCTTACGGTACAGCCACTCCCCGCCGCCCAGCATCAACGCTCCTAGCAGAAAGAAGGCCACGCCCTTCATATTTCCTGTAAACCAGTTCGAGTATGAGTATTTAAAAGCGGCTCCCACACCCAATATAATGAGCAAAATCCCCAGCTTGTTGATCCAGTTCAAGCCTAGCTTCATTTCAAACTGATTTTGCTTCATGCGCTTCTGCATCGTTTCCTCGCTGATCTCTTCTTCTCCGAACTGCTGGAACTCGCTTGCCGTCTGCTGAAGCAATTGGCGCTCGGCCTCCTGAAACCGCTCGCGTTGTTCCATGATCCGGTCACGAATCTCCTCTGAGAACAGTCGTAATCTGGCGACGATCTCGTCCTGATCTTCTTTAAGCTCATGCGTAGTCTGCTGAATAAGCTGGTCCACCCGGTTTTTAGCCCCATATTCAAAGGATGTCAGCCGATTTTTCCCTTCTGCGGTTCTGGAAGCAAAATAGGTCTCCAGCTTTTCACGCGAAATGCGGATCATATTCGCCTTTTCACTCAGCATTTGCTCCGTCAGCGCAGTGCGCAGCTTTCCATTTTCCTGCTCAATATGTCGTACTCGCTCTTCCAAGTGAATGCAGCGAGCCTGATAATCCTCGAACTTTTTTCGCAGAACCTCATTCTCCAGAATGATATCTGAGGCTTCATAGTCCGCGATTAATGTTTGATACTCCTTGAGCAGCTTGTTCTGTTCTTGGCGGATCGTATGTAAACGATCTTTAAAATCCTCCATGTTCTCCTCCATCGCTGTCCATTTTGGTAATCATTACATTTTACATGAAATTAAAAAGGCATTATAGAGACTATAGCCCATTTTGGACGTTAAATTGGGGCTTTTACTTATATATTCTTCCAGTTTCATGTTCGCAGATGAAGTAGAATGGATATACATATGAAATAAAGCCTACCTTTCCCCTTCGCAAACATGAAATCCAAATTGAAAGGAGATATACATGTATTCAATAAGTGGCACTATAGCTTTGATAGCAAGCATGTCCATGTTTTGGCTTTTATACGATTTGAGAGTCAGCCATTCTGTAGGCTATAATGATGCCTTTTACTTATTTCCACTTATTTTAATTACGCTGTGTATTTATTTTTATTGGAAAGATCACGATGAAAAAAGGAATTAATTCAATGTGCAGACTCATGCCCTTGATTACCCTGCCAAAAATCCGTATACTTACAAAAAAGCAAACGATATTATGCCTATGAAGAGCATCCAACTCGGAGGCGTTTACGCCAAGGACCATACGTTAGCGTAGGATATGGCGATATGTACCTAAGTAAACCGGACCCGCCCGTTACAGCGGAGCAAAGTGGATTGGAGAGTTATGACATCTGTCATGCTGTCTGGTCAATTTGGGTGGCACCGCGAGACCAAAGCGCTCCTCGTCCCATGTGGATGAGGGCGCTTTTTGTATTTTTATCCGAAAAGGAGTGCGGTGTCATGTTGGATATCAAATGGATCAGAGAGCATCAAGAACAAGTTCAGACAGCAGCAGACGGCAAAGGAATACAGGTATCGGTCGCAGAGCTGTTGACCCTGGATGATCGGAGAAAACAGCTACTTCAGGAAGTGGAACAGCTTCGGCAGAAGCGTAATCAATGTAGTCAGGATATTGGCGCGCTAATCCATGCCGGCCAGAGTGAACAGGCAGAAGCGGCAAAGCGGCAGGTCAAAGAAATTAACGGACGACTAGATCTTCTGGAAGCCCCGCAACAGGAAGTAGAGGAACAGTTTCAACAGCTTTTGCTTCTGATGCCTAATATCGTATCGCCAGATACGCCACGGGGGAGATCGGATGAGGATAATGTAGAACTGGAGCAGGTCGGGTCGGTTCCGAACTTCGGATTTGAACCAAAGGATCATATGACGCTCGGTGAGCTTCACAAGCTAATCGATGTCCCTCGGGGTGTCAAAACAGCCGGTACCCGTAACTACTATTTGACGGGAGCAGGGGTTGCATTGCATCGGGCTGTGCAGCAGCTTGCGGTGGATCTGCTGACTGAACGTGGATTCCAGTTGCTGGATGTTCCGCTGATGGTACGTGCAGAGGCCATGCGCAGCACTGGTTTTTTCCCGCTCGGACTGGATCAGACGTACCGCATTACAGGTGAGGATCAGTGGCTTGTAGGCACTTCGGAAGTGCCTCTGGTCTCGTATTACAGCGGTGAGATCGTGGATGTTACGGACCCGATTCGGCTGGCAGCCGTGTCCGTATGCTTCCGCAATGAGGTTGGCTCGGCCGGAAGGGATGTGCACGGACTGTATCGTGTGCACCAGTTTGCCAAGGTTGAGCAGGTCGTCATCTGCGAAGCCAGCCTGGACGCTTCGGAACAGATGTTTCAGGAAATTACGCGCAATGCGGAAGACCTGCTTCAACTGCTGGAGCTGCCCTACCGTAAGATGGCTGTCTGTACAGGCGACATGGCGCAAAAAACCTACAAGCAGGTGGACATTGAGACATGGATGCCCAGCCGCCAGGCTTACGGCGAGACACATTCGTCGTCCCAGCTGCTTGATTTCCAGGCGCGCCGTTCCAACATCCGGTACCGCAATGCGGACGGCAAGCTGAAATATTGTTACACGCTCAATAACACAGCGGTCGCTTCGCCCCGGATTCTGATCCCGTTGCTGGAGCATCACCAGCAAGAGGACGGTTCGATCCGTATTCCGGAGGCTTTACGCCCATATATGCCGCAAGGTATGGAATTTTTGCGTACTCCCTTGTTATGAAAACAGGAGCGCACTTTGAAAAGTAGTACCCAATGAGCAGGATTTCCCATTGTAATCATCGCAAAAAAAGACGAAGGACAACTATCCTTCGTCTTTTTTGATGTTTCATTGTGTCATTGTGCTTCTGCTTCCCATGCGCTAGCAGGACCAAAGAATTCATAGTGGATATCCGAAGCAGGGATATTCCACTCCTTCAACAGGCCGTATACCGATTGCATGAATCCCTCAGGGCCGCAAAAGTAATATTGTGCGTTACGTTCCGGTATCACGGATTGTAACCAGGCCAGATCCAAACGGCCTTCCTTGTGAAAAGCCTGTGCCAGCCGATCCTGCTCCGTTGGTCTGCTGTAACACCAGCGAACTGCAGCCTGTGCATGTGTGGCGACCAGCTTTTCTACCTCATTACGCAGAGCATGGTTATCCCCGTTGACTGCTGCGTGGACAAAGGTGATAGGCCGATGCGGAGCAGATTTCACCAAGGAAGCCAGCATACTGACCATCGGGGTTAGCCCGACCCCGCCACTGATCAGCACGACAGGTCTGCGATCTGCCCGATCCAGCGTAAAATCACCCGCCGGTGCAGATACCTGAAGCACATCGCCCTCTTGCACCTGCTCATGCAGATACACGGATACTTTACCTGCCGGACGGGACTCTACAGCATCCTCTCGCTTTACAGATATCCGGTAGTGGGAGTGGCCCGGGGCATCCGAAAGACTGTATTGACGAATGTGGGTATTATGTTCTCCCGGGATTTCCATCTTTAAGCTGATATATTGTCCGGGCTCGAATTCAGGCAACACCTGTCCATCCTGCGGCACCAGATAAAAGGACGTAATTTGGTCGCTTTCTTTAACCTTTTTCTGCACAACAAAGCTCTTAAAGTCTGACCAGCCTCCCTGCTGCTGTCCAGCCTCCTTGTACATTTCAGCTTCCACGTCTATAAATACATTAGCGATCACACCATAGGCCTCGGCCCATGCGGCAATGATCTCGTCTGTAGCCGCATCTCCCAGTACATCCTTGATCGCAGCGAGCAGATATTTTCCGACGATAGGGTAATGCTCGGGTTTAATTCCCAAACTGCGATGCTTATGTGCAATCTGGCGTACCACCGGAAGAATTTCCTCCAGACGGTCAATGTGCTGTGCAGCCGCGTATACAGCATTGGCCAGCGCTCCCTGTTGACGTCCTTGCTTCTGATTCGCGTGATTGAATATATTGAGAAGCTCGGGATGGGCCTCAAACATCATCTGGTAAAAACGCTTGGTGATTGTAGTTCCGTGTACCTCCAAAACAGGTACAGTCGATTTGATCGTTGCAATGGTTTGCTCACTTAGCATCTTTGTATCCCTCTTCTCTCCAAAATAAGATAACAAAGGGTATTTCAATATATGTCCCATTTGTAACCCTCAATTTAAAGCAAGTATACCCACATAAAGTAACCGTTTATGTGATTCCAGTCACTTTAAATTTAAAATAATGTGAACGTGTCAATGACAAAACGCACAATTACAAACGCTTCCCACATAACTGACGAGCTTTCCCCAAAGTTTCAAATATCTATATACCTATTTTGTATGCAGTGATCAGATTTGTCCTTTCTCGTAACAACAGTTTCACCATGCTAAAGACTTCAATTTATTCCACTTGTAAACGCTTCCAATTAGGGTAAAATCGAAAATGAGGTGCCGGACAAGCCATTCCGACCCATCCTATCCGTGTTAAAGGAGGCAGATGATATCGTGAAGTGGATCAACAGCAGCAAATGGTTAGCCGCATGGATTTGTATCCTATTCGCAGTGGCCAGTGCGGGTCTTCAACCCGATACAGCACACGCCAATACAACAGGCGTTACGCAAGCAACCTACGGGACCGAGGTGAACCAAGCGCTGAATGGTTTGGACGTCGCCAATGCTGAACTATCCCTGAGCGCAACAGCAAGCACAGCCATTACGAACGGAGCGGATTGGAAAGACACCGCAGGTAACCCGATTCAGGCGAACAGCGGTAATATTCTAAAAGTAGGTTCTACTTATTATTGGTACGGCGAGCACGCCGAAAACTGGAAATTTGAAAAAGTGAACGTATATACCTCAACCGATTTGAAAAATTGGTCCTTCCGCAGCAGTATTCTCACCAAAGATTCCGCCCCTGAGCTGAATTCGAGCAAAATCGAGCGTCCCAAAGTTATCTACAACAAAACCACCGGAAAATATGTACTATGGGCGCACTATGAAAATGGCACGGACTACTCACTAGGTCGTGTAGCCGTCGCTACCAGCGATACACCCGACGGAAATTTTGCCTACCAAGGCAGCTTCCGCCCACTGAATTACGAGTCTCGTGATATGACGGTGTTCACGGATACGGACGGTAGCGGCTACCTTATTACAGCTTCCCGTAAAAATGGCGGTGCCAACGATACGATGGCGATCTTCAAGCTGACAGCCGATTATACAGGCGTGCAGTCGTTCGTTGGCTGGATTTTTGAAAATGGCTATCGCGAAGCTCCTGCTGTTGTGAAAAAGAACAATACCTACTATCTGTTCACCTCGCAGGCATCTGGCTGGTATCCGAATCAGGGCGCTTACGCAACCGCCAGTTCCATGACTGGAAGCTGGTCTGCTCTGTCACCCTTCGGTGATCCGGCGGCTTACGGCTCGCAAATCCATTCCATCGCCACGATTACAGGTAGCGCAGGAACCAGCTACATCTATATGGGCGATCGCTGGAATCCGCTCAATCTGAGCGACCACAAATTCATCTGGTTGCCACTAACTCTGAATGACTCCAACAAAACAGCAACCCTGAACTGGTACAGTAGCTGGGATCTGGATGCTGCGACAGGCACAGTAATCCTGCCGTCCCTTGTGAATCAAACACAGGGCAAAACAGCGACTGCTAGCTCAGCCGCATCCGGTTCTCCAGCTTCACTAGCGAACGACGGCAACGCCCAAACCTCGTGGAAGGCTGCCTCTGCATCCTGGCCCGCTTGGTGGCAGGTCGATTTAGGCAGTACCAAGACCATCAGCGAAGTGGATATTTCATGGTTTATGTACAAAGGATCTGAAGCGTATTACAAATATAAAATTGAATACAGCACGGATGGAGCTAACTACTTCACGATTGATCGCACAGGTAATACCACGTATGGTTTTACCAGTGACAAAGTCAATTTTCAAGCTCGCTACGTGCGAATCAACCTTGTAAATGCAGTGCTATTCAATAATCCGAACAACTGGTATACCCCGACGGTGCATGAAGTAAGATTGCTTGGCAATTAACTTTCACACTTGGAATATTGCCTTAATCCTTAAAAAAATATCGCACAGCTCTTGCGCAATGTTGTACCCATTTGCAGGAGCTGTGCAATTTGTGTTGAACCGCTATGTTCGAGTACCTCTCTTAGACTCCTGAAGTGTCCCATGCCGGGCAATGATGGTGAGTCGCAGATAATCAGATATCAAGCGCTGCATGATATCCTTGATATATTGCAGTCGTGATAGTAGATGCCTTAACGCAATCTCCGATTTGTGCAACATAAGGTGCACAATCAATTAACTCATCTACTACGTTTCTTCTTGGACGTTGTCCAAGCGCACAAATGACTGAAGTACCTGGAACAAAATGTTCTTCACCATTTTGATCAGCGCAAGCAACACCTTCTTGTGTAACACTCAGCCCTTTAAATCCTAAATGAACCTGAATGTTATTCTTTTCGATTTCTTTTAGCATAATCGGACGATGTCTAATATTAGCATCCGGAGCCAGCTCCGTTCTCATCTCTACCAGATGAACCGTCTTACCTTCCTGGGCAAGGTGAATTGCTGCTTCACAGCCTGCCAGACCGCCTCCCAATACGACTACGCTATCGCTGACCCTATCCTTCTCCAGATAGTAGTTATTAACAATGACTACGTTATCACCATTCAATCCAGGAATTGGAGGAACAATTGCTGCGGAACCAGCTGCGATAATTAACGCATCAGCATTTTCTTTCTCTGCATACTCTTTAGTAACAGGTGTATTCAAACGGATCTCAACGCCAGCGTCTTTAGCCAGCTTTCCGAGAGTAACACCTAATTCATACATCTCATATTTAAAAGGAATCGCCTGCTCTCCCCTCAAAATACCGCCTATCTCGTCAGCCTTCTCACATAGAATAACTTTATGTCCGCGTTTGGCTGCAGTAAGAGCTGCATAAAGCCCGCCTGGGCCTCCACCGGCTACTAAAACCTTGCGTGGATTAGGGGAAGGGTAAATTTCTGTTCCATCCATCTCACGACCAATTAATGGGTTAACTGTACAGCGTCTTGTGGATGTTTCTGCACGTTCTGCCATACAGGTGAAGCATCTCAGACATTTAATAATGTCCTCGTCGCGGTTGCTCATCACCTTTCTTGGAAGCTCTGGATCAGCAAGCAGTGCGCGAGCCATTTCAACAACATCCGCCTGACCGCTGGCAATGATTTCTTCCATTTGTGCCGGGTCATTTAATCCGCCGACCGTTGCAACCGGAACACTTACATGCTTCTTAATCTCTGCTGCAAGATAAACATTACTTCCATGAGGCAAGAACATCGAAGGGTGTGTGATACCAAATCCTGTCTGATAGGTTCCTGCAGATACATGAAGCAAGTCGACTCTTGATTCGATTAATTTAGCAATTTCTATACCTTCTGTCAGACCATAGCCGCCTTCAAATAACTCTGAGCCACTCATTCTAAACTCGATTGGGAAGCCAGAACCCACAGCTTTACGAACACAGTCAAGAACCTCCTGTGCAAAACGCACCCTGTTTTCCAAAGATCCGCCATACTTGTCTGTTCTGCGGTTGAAATAAGGAGAAAAAAACTGATTAATTAACCATCCATGTCCGCCATGAACCATAATCATTTCGTAACCTGCTCTCTTGGCCAGTCCAGCACATCTACCATAAGCTGCTACAATGTCAGCAATTAGTTCTTGCGTAAGTTCCTTTACTTCTCTGCCGTCTGGACGTACTCCTGGACTGGGTCCCCACTGAGCAAGTCCTTGTTTCTTATTTTTGTCAGTCAGATAAGTTCCTGCATACTGTCCAGAATGAGACAATTCCACACTGGCAATTGCCCCGTGACGGCGAATAGCGTCTGCAGTATAGGTAAAACTAGCAAGAGAATCTACTGTCCCCAGATCCAGATGGTACATATGGGAAGCTTCCGTCTCAGGATGAACCACGACTTCGCTGACCGTAACTGACGCAGCACCGCCTTTTGCTCTTAATTCATAAAAAGCTGTAGATTTCGGTCCAATAGTGCAGTCAGCTGTAATATCTGTACCTCCCATAGGAGAGCCAAACATTCTATTTCTGAAAGTCACATTTCCAATTGTAATTGGTTTACATAGATTGGGATATTTTCTTTGCATGATCTCATGCTCCTTATCTGTATTTATTGCTATGGGTTAATTGATAGCTTTCTGATTCATATCCACAGCCATCTTCTGATTTTTTCGGGTAGTGAACTTATATACAAATGTTAGAACAAGTCCGGTTATGCCAAGTACGGCCGCAATGACAAAGGCTCTCTGATAGCTACTGTCTGTGCTGTAAACATGACTCATAATCGATGGGCCAAAGTATCCTGCTGTTGCAAATCCAATAAACATAATTCCATAATTCACACTATTATTTCTCACACCAAACTGATCGGCAGTAAATCCAGGAAATACCCCCATCAGTGCACCAAAACATAAACCAATAACTGAAATACCAATATAGAATGTCAACACACTACCTTCGCCTGAAAAATAAAGCAATGTGAGCCCTATGACCGAAAAGACAGAAGAAAAAGCCAGGGTATTGATTCGACCGATTTTGTCCGAAATATAGCCTGCAACGATTCGTCCGCCCGTGTTAAACAATGCCAATACGGAAACAACTGTCGTAGCGGCTGCCGCAGACATACCAATCATTTTCTGAGCTATAGGAGAAGCTTGTGATGTACACATGAGTCCGGCAAAAGCACCACACATTAATAACAAGATCATGATATAAAACAGAGGGCTTGAGAGCATGCCTTTCCAGTCTTTGTCGTTCTGAATAGAACGGCCAACATTTACAGTCTTGGGTGTCCATCCTGCAGGAACAAAGTCAGATGGACATTTCTCAATGAAGAAAGAAGCAGCACATACAATAATAAGAAATGCTATACCGATGATAATGAATGCTGATGTCACACCAGACCTACTGATTAAACTATTGGCAATAGGAGGTATAATAACTGAGCTTATTCCATAAGCAGCCGTTGTTATACCGCCAACTAATCCTCTTTTGTCAGGGAAAAACTTAATAGAGTTGCTAATTGTGCATCCGTAAACCATTCCCGTTCCTAGGCCGAGTACGATACCGTAAGCCAATACCAGGTAACCTACAGATGTTGCAAATCCTGATAAAATCATACCGCCTCCAAATAGCAAGCCCCCTACAAAGATCACTTTCTTGGGCCCGAATCGATCATTAATCCAGCCACCTGAAATCATCGTGATAGGACCTACCGAATTTGTAATCGTAAATGCAATAGCCAAATTCCCCGGTGTTAAACTAAGTCCTGTGACGCTGCTCAAATATTCTGCCATTGGGGCAGAAAATACACTCCACGCGTAAATTGATCCAATACACAGATTAATAAAACAGCTTGCAATCAGAATAATCCATCTCTTTTTTGTAAGTTCCACTGAGATCTTCTTCTCCCTCGTCGTTGTATTGTGAAATCATTCACATATTTCGAAATAATATTAACACGTGCTTTGCAATATATCAACAGGAACATGTATGTAGTTATATGTTTTATTAAATATGTTTTCAATAATATATCAATCTTATTGTGGACTCGCTAAATATGTTATACTTAACCAATAAACGACGAAAATGTTAGGAAGAGTGCCTTATGAGAACTTTAAAATATGCCATTCTGGGCTTGTTAAATAAAGAACCTATGACTGGTTATGATATAGGTAAAGAATTCAGTAAAGATTTAGGCGAATTTTGGACTGCAAAGCATAGTCAGATCTATCCAGAATTAAAAAAACTGCTTAATGAGGGACTTATCGTCTACGAGATCCAAATTAGCGGAGAAATTTTAGAAAAAAAATTGTATTCGATTACGGAGAATGGCAAAGAAGATTTTTTACAATGGCTAAAAAAAGCAGAGCCTATTGAACCCACTCCCAAAGATGTGTTTAGGCTGAGAATGTATTTTTCTAATCATCTGGATATAACAACCCGATTATATTTGTTGGAACATCAGCTGCTTCAACATCAAGATAGGCTGGAACATTTACGCAAAAATAAAGAACGTTATGAAACTATTCCTCCTCTTGATAGTGATAATTTTGGCGATTATCTTGTATTAGATGGTGCTATTTTACGCGAAACTATAACCATACAATGGATAGAAAGTTTTATTGCTTATTGTAAAAAATAAAGCATCTCATTTTCCCTTAAACTTATTGTAAACACAAAAAAGCACAAGGATTCGAGAATATGTAGCTCGAACCCTTATGCTTATTTTTTTACTAATCAACGCATTCGATTCACTGTGGTAAACACAAATTTATCGTACCGATGCCGCGAGAACGAGTATTCAAATGGTATACCTGTATCCAGATAACCCACCTGCTCAATTTCCAAGATTGGATCATCCGCTGCGCAGTCCAAATGCTCACGATCCAGTTCCGTTGACTTGGAGGCCCGGATGGTACGGTGTGAACCGACAATATTAAGTCCCAGCTCCTCCTTAATATGTTTGTACACCGAGCCGTACAGCACCTCCTCTGTAATACCGCTGATCAGCTTCGTGGGCATGTATGTGCGCTCGATAACATAGGGCTCACCCTCCACGACACGCAGACGGATCACATGATATACAGGAGAATTGGCATCAATAAATAGATGGGTCGCTACCTCTTCGGATGGAAATTGAACGTCAAAGGCGACGATTTTATTTTTGATCTCTTTCCCGCGCAGTACGTTGGTTAACCCCAGCATTTCATTTACGACAACGTTAACAGGGCCATTGTGAACTGATTTGACGATAAAGGTTCCGTGTCCTCTTTTACGATTCAGCAACCCATCCATCACCAATGTGTCCAATGCCCGCTTAATCGTCATCCGACTTACACGAAACTCTTTTGCCAGTGAGATCTCATCGGGAATAGGATCATCACTGCTATAGGTCTTATTCATAATCCGCTCTTTGACCTCTTGTGCAATCCGCTCGTATTTGTTCATCTGTCTACCACCTGTACTAAAAATTGTTTTATGTCAGCATTTTACCAAAACATCGGTAGCGCTGGTTCTTTTTGTTCTGCAGGCGGGACGTTAAGGTATTACGGTATAAGTAAGTATACCGAACATTATACTTTCTCACCAGCGACGTACAGCACAGTTCTTTGACGATGATGAAGAAAAAAAGGCGGTCCAGAGGACCACCTTAGAATCCGTTATTCTCGATCACCTGTTTGAACCAGTGCCCACTCTGTTTAACGGATCTCTTGCCACCGTCCTGAAGATCGACAGACACAAAACCATAGCGATTCTTATAAGCATTCGTCCAGGACCAATTGTCCATAAACGTCCATAGGTGATAGCCCTTCACATTGGAGCCTTCTGAGATCGCTCGTTGGACCCATTTGAGATGCTCACGGATAAAATCAATGCGATAGTCATCGCGGATCATGCCCTGTTCATCTCTGAACTTTTCTTCACCTTGAACGCCCATTCCGTTTTCCGAAATGAAGCATTCAATGTTTCCATAATTTTCTCTGACATTGGTCAGAATGTCGTAAATGCCTTTCTCATAAATCTCCCAGCCCCGCATTTCATTCATCTTGCGACCAGGCATGACGTAATAATCGAAGAAACGTTCCGGCACAAAAGGCGCATCCGGGTTTGGCAGACTTTCGCGAGCCTTGACTCTGCGTGGCTGATAATAGTTAATCCCCAGCAGGTCCACAGTGCCCTGGCGTATGATCTCCCGATCTCCGTCTTCCATGCTTGGTACATATCCCTCTTGGCGTAACAGCTCCACGAGCAAAGGATTGAATTCTCCCGTCACAGATGGGTCTAAAAAGGAACGGTTAAAGAACGCATCGCATATTTCAGCAGCCTGCACGTCTGCCGGATGCTGACTACGCGAATAAGTTGGCGTCAGGTTCAAAATAATTCCGATTTTGCCCTTATAACCGCCTTCTCTGTAAGCCTTAATAGCACTGGCGCTCGATAACAGGGTATGATATCCCACCTGTACGGCTTTACCGAAATCCACTTCATTCGGATAGTGGAAATCGTATAGATAGCCGCCTTCCACCGGGACAATCGGCTCGTTATGTGTAAACCATTTGGCTACACGATCCCCGAATAGCTCAAAGCAAGTGTTAGCGTAATCCACGTAAGCTTCGACCGTCTCCCGGTTCACCCAGCCTCCATTTTCCTGTAAAGCCATCGGCAAATCAAAATGATACAAATTCACAAACGGCTCAATACCCGCCTGATGCAACTCTTCAATGACGGCATTATAGAATTGAACCGCCTGCTGGTTTATTGCACCTTTCCCTGCCGGAAACAGACGCGACCAGGAAATAGAGAACCGGAAAGAGTTGTGACCAAGCTCTTTCATGAGTGCAATATCTTCTTTGTAACGGGTATAGAAACGGGACGTTTCGCCAGGTCCAACCCCGTCATAAAAACGGTTCGGCTCCTGCTCAAACCAATAATCCCAAATGTTCGGTCCTTTGCCGTCTCCCTCCACGGTTCCTTCTGTTTGGGTAGCCGAAGCCGATGAGCCCCACCAGAAGTCGGATGGAAAACGGTATTGAATGGTTTGCTGCTCTGTATCTTTCATTTCGGTATGATTCACAGCTCTACTCCTCTCTCTTTTGCAATGAATAAGCTGCTAATCTAGCAGCTTATCCACATTACATTCCAACAGTTTGATCCTTACCAGCAATGGCTGCTTGGCTAAGCTCCTCTTCCTGCTCTTTACGAACGTTCATCCGGTCAATAATTTTCAGGAACGGGAACCAGATGACAAAGACGACAGCCATATTAAACAACTGCAGCACGCCACCCATCAGGGAGCCCGTAGCCATCATTCCACTAAAGAACAACGGCATCGTCCAAGGAACCTGTATTCCGTTTGGCGGCGGCACAATCCCGGTGGTCATGGCAAAGTAAGTAATCAGCGTAACGATCATTGGAGAAATAACCCATGGAACAAAAATAAGCGGATTCATCACAATCGGCAGACCGAATATGACGGGTTCGTTGACATTAAACAGACCCGGTCCAAGGGCCAGCTTACTGACCTGCTTCAATTGCTTACTCTTCAGGAAGATCAGAATCGAAAGCACGACAGCCAGTGTCATACCTGTACCACCGATACCTACGGTGTAAATATCCACAAACTGCTTGGTGATGATATGCGGCAGTTCTGCTCCTTTGGAGTACGCTTCATAGTTTTCAAGTGCCAGCGTATTCCAGATTGGGTCCATAACCGAGTTAATAATAATTTGACCATGAAGCCCAAAGAACCATAAAAGCTGAACAAAGAAAATAGCAATCAATGTAGGTATAATGCCACTGCCCAAATGCACCAGAGGTGCCTGTACAGCATGATAAATCAGATCATGCAGGTTATTATGAAGGGTCAGTGTAACTACAACATTAATGATCAAAAATATGCCCAATGTAATACATGCCGGAAGCAAAGCGGCAAATGATTTGGCAACTGCCGGCGGAACGCCTGGAGGCATTTTAATGACAAAATTTCGTTGCGTCACCTTTCGGTATATCTCTGCCGCAATAAAAGCGACGATCATACCAAGGAACATGCCTTTGGCACCAATCCGATCAACCGGAATGACACCAGCAATCGTGGCACCGCTTTCTTGTGTCAGCACAAACGGGGTGAGCATCAAGAAACTAGCCAACGCAATCATGCCGCCAAATATGGGCTCGACCTTATAACTTCGAGATAGGTAATACCCAATCCCGACGATTACAAATAAGGTCATGATATTCAGTGTGGCATTAGGCGCAATGTTCAGCAGACTGCTAAAAGTCGCATAATTGCCGTCGCCCATCCACCCTTTTAGAAACGGCAGATTGATAATAACGACGATAATGGAGCCAAAAACCGTTAATGGAAATGACAGCATAAATGCATCACGCAGTACAGTAAGATAGCGGTTGTTGTTCAGTTTACCGGCAATAGGTATCAGTATCCGGCTTAATTTTTCAAACAAAGCCTATTCCTCCCCGCGAAGTGACTTGCATCAATAGGGTTGCAAGCTTTTCATGTCCCAAATTTCTCAAACTTACATGTTCCGTTATAAATTTCTGGATTTGAACAGTTCCAGCAATTCTAGAACCAGATCCTTCATGGTAACCGTGGACATCAGATGATCCTCGGCATGCATTAGAAGGAGCGAGAAAGGAGTTTGGGTACCTCCCGCTTCCTTCTTAACCATTTGAAAATGGATATCATGCGCAGCACGTAAATCCTGCTTGGCTTGTTTGAGC
The DNA here is from genome assembly GCF_037975315.1 of Paenibacillus sp. FSL P2-0322. NCBI lineage: Bacteria > Bacillati > Bacillota > Bacilli > Caryophanales > Paenibacillaceae > Paenibacillus > Paenibacillus sp. FSL P2-0322. Next base: position 5,878,303 of record NZ_CP150243.1, read on the forward strand.
AGTTCGTCCGCACCTTCTACATTCTCATTTCGATATTCGGTCAGCGCCTGAATTACTTTACTGCGAGCGCTTCCACTATGAAGAATAAGTTGGAAACTAATTTGCTCTTCCGTCAGTTCAGCTATATTGACTTTATCCATTTTTGCGTTCCACCAGCTTCACTGCTTGCTCATAGGCTTTCTTACCGTCAACCATCCCGTATGCCATCATGTCAATCACTTCTACATGAATACCATATTGGGCTGCTTCCTTTTCCAGCTGTCCTTTAAGAAAACTCATTTGCGGGCCAATCAATACTGCGTCAGCCTTAGCCATATCTTCTGCCGCCTGATCTTGACCTACTGCCCAAATTTCAGCCTCGTCTCCAATGGACTTAGCATAATCCTGCATCTTAGTAACCAGCAAACTTGTAGACATACCTGAGCTGCACGCCAGCAAAATTTTCTTCATGATTGTTCCTTCCCTTCAAGGTCTGATTGGATGTTAAGTACTAGAAAACGTTTACAGCGTAATTATAAATCCAGTCTTTTGATTTGTCTATACATTTAATTTATATGTATAGACTTTTTTTAAAATGACACTGTTTCTTCACTTTTTTTCTTGAAAATGAACGTGATCTCTTATCTTTAATCTCTCAATAGTAATCGATTTTCACTATAAGAGGTTCTGCCAAATGATATGTTATTCGATTCTGTAAAATGCTAACATGAGCTTACGGAGTAACTTGATAGCCCCTCCGTAGCCAAAGAATAGCTGAGGTGAGAAGAGATGAGTAGAGATGAGAATAGCAAGTGTCATACTTGGAAGCAGGGCTTTCTCATGTGCTGAAAATTAGAAAAATTTAGAATATCAAGAAACATTCCTACATTTTTATCGTCTATATTATGGAAGACCTTACGTATGAGGGTAAGATTTTTCGAAGCCTGAAGTTAAAAAGTCAACTCACAAAGGAGCTTATACATGTTAAAAAAGTTAGGATTAGCTGCATTGATTCTGGTTACTAGCCTCTCTGTTATTGGAACAGGCTGGGCCGCATCCAGCACAACAACCATTGAAGTTTCTAAAACTGCTCTGGATTACAACGTTGCTCGCCCGCTGAGCGATGGTGCTTTTCATGATGGCTTATTAGCCGCTGAAACATCCGCTGGAAACCTCGTGTATTACAATACCAAAGGAGAGAAAGCTTTCTCACTTCCCGCCGAGCTTAAACCCATTGGTGATTTTCATGAGCAGCGAGCCGTAGTCAAAAATACAAAAACCAATCTCTATGGATACATTAACACCAAAGGGGCACTGGTCATCCCTTGCCAATATACCGAAGCCAATTTCTTTTCTGAAGGAAAAGCAAAGGTAACCATAGCAGACACCAAAGAAAATGCAATTATAGATCGAACGGGAAAAATTCTTTCTCATTTTAAAGAAAATGTGGAGTCAGAATATGTATTTACAGACGGTCTGGCCCTCGCCTACGCCCCTAACACCGGCAAGATCGGTTTTGTGAATGCCTCTGGTCAACTAGCGATTCCTTATAAATATAAATACAGTCGTGGTTTCTCGGATGGCTTGGCTATTGTTCAGAATAGCAAAGGGCTATACGGGTACATCAATACAGCAGGGAAAGAAGTCATTCCTCCTCAATATAAATCCGGTGGAGACTTCTCGGAAGGATTGGCTCCAGTCCAAAATGCCAAGGGAAAATGGGGATTCATCAATAAACTGGGAAAAGTCGCGATTCCCTTTAAATTTACGGATGCCCAGGATTTTAGTGAAGGCTTGGCGAGTGTGAAAAATGCAAAAAACGAAGTCGGATTTATTGATAAAAACGGAACGCTAGTCATTAAATATCAACAAAAATATGATGTTACTACTCCGTTCAAAGAAGGCCTTGCTTTAGTCGGTAAACAAACACAATCATCCGTCTCAGACGGCAAATTCGGTTACATCAATCGTCAGGGACAACTGCTGACTAAACTTGAGTACAGAGTGGAATCCTCCTCCTTCTCCAATGGCTATGCTGTTGCTTTTATCAAGCCAGGCAAAGCGTTCATTGTATCTAAACATTCTGTTTCGAAATAAAAAAACGACCCTGGAGGCAGATCGAATGGATCTGCTTCCAGGGTCATTAGATTGCCGATATCTCGAATCCAATTAGTCGTGTGTGTAGAATTTCACTCCAGGCAAATCTGCTGCCACCCACGAGTAGTTAATAGTGTTACTGTTATAATTTTTGGTCCCCGCCTGTGCAACCTGTACCTCCTTCAAAATCGTGATCGATGAACCCTTCGGTCTGACAACGACCACATGACCATGCCCATCTGCTTTTTTGATTCCGATGGTAGGATACCCGAGATTTGCTCTTTTTTGAGCATCCTGAAAGGTTACAGTGTACCATCCCGGCGCATTGTCGCCCAGTAAAGCATCAGCCATTTGATTGGCTAAGCCACTTGGCAGGGAAGCCGACATCGCAGACATCACATCTTGTGCAAAAATATTACACTTCGTTCCACCTACTGGCGAATACTTTTTGTTCGTTTCTACCTTAAAACCGTCAATTACAGATGCGTAAGTACTTGCATTTCTAGCCATTGAAATTCCCCCTGAATATAAGCTGTAGAGGAAATGACGGAGTCGCTTGAACATCTGAATGGCTCCACATTCATTGATGTTGGCCTCAATTCCCTCTCAACTATTAGGGTGAATTCCGGCTTACTTTAACAACGTAATATGCAAAGAAATAATCCTAATTCACAAAAAAGTAATTAGTAGAAAAGTATATATAATACATCCATAAGATGGTATAATATCTCCCAGAATGGATTTATATTTTAGCATCGGATTGTCCCAATAAATATCCTTATAGATCGCTATCTAACGGAATACATAAAATGTTACGTTAAAGGGGTTGTTACACTTGGAACCTACAACCACGATACGCGCAGAACTGGAAAACTTCATGAAACAGAATGAGTTAAACATTACTCAATTCGGTCTGGTGGCAGGTATAAACCCGGGTACAGTAAGCGGGATCGTCACAGGCAACCGTACACTTTCCGTTCAACAATTAGATCGTATTACAGCCACGTTGGGTCACCCCAAAGGACATTTTTACAAGAATTATATTGAGGAATTTTTGAGTGCAACAACCCCTAACATACGTAGAGTCAGGCCCCTTTTCTATCATTGTGCAGAATTGAACATGTTGGACTGCATTGAGCAGGTCGTTAACCTGCTCATGGAAAAGCTGGCATACGCCGATGCTCTGTTTATCATAGCTGAGGACTTTTTCCAACAAGGAAAGTTTGCAGCGTCCATCATTCTTTATGAGAGCGTAGCCGTTAGTGAGAAAAAGCAGCACTCCGAGCGACTAGCCCTTTGTCAGTACCGCATTTTTATGGCAAAGCAAGGAGACGATCAGGAAATAAACTATCAGGCTGCGATTCAATTTGAAGATTACGTTGAGCGCCTTGATGATGCTGACCAGCTCGACGCGATAAAGGATTTAGCCAATACATACCTTTCGTCACGGCGCTGGGGCAAGTTGGATAAGTGGACGAATCAATTGGAACACAAAGCTAAAATTCAGTATCATTTAGTCTACCATCAGGAGGGAAAGAAAAAGAGAAGTCCAAAGAAAACAAGTAGACCGCTATTTTACTACGTGGCCTATTCAAGCTTGCTTCATGCGTGCGTTTGTGAGGAAAAAGGTGACTATGAGCAAGCCCTACAGTATACTTACGCTTACGCAGATTTAAGTTGGGTAAAGGAGAACGATAAAGAAGCTCAACATTGGATACAATTGTTTAGAAAGTGGGCTCAAGCAAACATTTACACTAATAAACTCTTATCCGGGGATACAACTGTAATTCCTGATTACCTAAAGCTTAGCCAGTCGAGCAAAGATGAACTCCCTATCACTTTGTGCAACATTGTTGAGGCCGCCAACCGATATTATTTTAATGTGGACGATATACTTCAACGTTTCGAATTGGAAATCACTGAATTCCTTCAGCAGCGACCTGATACCATATATATATCACAAAAAAATTCTGATCTTCTTGTTCTATTTTTGCATGAGCTGGCAAAGTATTATTTAGTGAATAGTAATTTCACAAATGGTTTCCATTACTTAATCATAACTTTAGAAAAATCGGCTACATTTAATAATAAGACATTTATTATTAAATGCGTAGGTTTATTTGAGAGTTTCAAAAAACATGCAACGATTGGCACAGAAACAGCATACCAAAACATTATTAGAGAGGTGTGTGAAAGAATTTGATCAAAAAATTAGCTGTACTATTAATCGCAACTAGCTTTTTGTTCTTTGGGATCATTCCATTTCAGGCTCCTCTTCATGAGAGTGTTTACAAACCAAACACTCAACATGGGGGTGGGACATAACCATTGTACATTTTGAAGTTATTTTTCTGAGCAATTTAGCAAAGAAGTTTCTCCAAGCATCCTACCAAACTTTAATTGATGAGCTTAGTTTTCTCTTAGTGACAACATCTATCAATTCAATTCAGCATCAAGAAAAGGAGCCTTCTTACAAGCCGTCTGAAACAACACGGTAGTGTTTGATAATATCTATAGAAGCAATTTTACCTTGTAGTCAGCTCTCAGAGCTGACTTTTTCTTTTAGTAAGCCTACAAAGTAAGAGAACACATTAAACAATTAATGTTTTTTCGGCTCGTCGCCAAGCAAAAAATAAAACGCCTTCTAATGAAGGCGCCCTAAATAATTCATTTTGCTTTTTCATTTAAGCTCATCTTTTGTTTTTATCGTTCTACCGGCAACTAATGATATTAAAGAGGATCTTTTACGGTAACAAATGAAATGCTTCTAGAAACTGAGCTGTCCTTTTCAATCCTTGGACGCTTCCTATCGGGAATATCTACGGAAGCTAGATCAGCATCCATGTTAAGCGTTTGATTAAAGACAAATACTTCGTGTAAATCCTCCTTACCTTTGTGAAACACAATCTTGTCCTTTTTCCAGTTGATAAGCTCTAGCAGAGTACCTCACCACTGGGATATGCTTTTAGATTAAAAGCAGTCTAAATCCCTTATATTTGAGGTTTAGACTGCTTTACAAAAATCTATATCAGAAATTGGTATTCAGAGTTTGGCCTCATCCGATTGAGGTTGCAGCGGAAATTTATGAAAGATGCTCGTATTAAGAAGCTTCATACTTGGAAGTAAATCTTTTTCGATCTTTATCAATTTCGTTTTTATACGCATCCTGATACTTTTTATACTCATCTGTTTTGGTTAGTTCATTAGCAATGCTCTCTTCACTAAGTTTCTGGATACTGTTTTTCGAAAAGAAATCTGTTTTTACTTCTATATTAGAATTTGGCCCTGATACTAACAACGAACCATCGGGCTGAGTCGCAGCAGTAAATACGTATGCCTTTCCTTTTTGTGGGAGAAAGTCATCTTCATATAAAAGATATGTGCTCTTATCTTCACTCAATCCCCCGGACTTTTGAAGAGGAATGGAAACATCTTTCTTTAGATTACCTTTTATATTATCAAGCACTTTAATGGAATAATTCGTATAGGGACTTTTCAATTCTTTTGGTCCATCTTCCGTTTCTTTCGTTACAGGAAATTTATAATCAGTTCCAGTCATTTCTTCTACAAATCCTACAAATACATAATCTGCAAAACCTACAACCTCTTTAGGGTTATCTACATTTATATCAAATGAAGCATGTAAATAACTGGTCGGAACCTCGCCAGCCTTCGTTATATTCTTGTCTGCATTACTATTGGAGCAACCGGAAGCCAGCATGGAAATTATTGCGAAAAGGGACAAGAAAATAAAGTTTTTCTTTATGTTAATTATCATTGGTTGTACCTCCTTAATTAGTATTTTTTATAAGCAAGATCGTATGAAGCTTTATCATTAGCGCTGAGCGTTGTTATAGACGTAACATACATATACATTACATCACTACTTGTATTATGACCCAATCCAAGAGCATGACCAAGCTCATGAGTAGCAACATTTTGTTTTTGATTAGAGCTATAGGTGTTCATTCGATATTCATTGAATTTCAATGTACCCGCTGAAGAAGTTACACCGGCAGTAGTACTGACTTCGTAATAATCGGATAATGTAACATCTTCAATAGTTGATACATAGTCTGGTCTAATAATACCAAACTTATAATTTTCCCAAGAATTCACTCCTGCATTAAATGAATTTTGATAAGCTGTACTTCCTCCCCATTCTAGGTGCTTAGTAGAATCAACTAAATCCCACGACAATAAGGATGTGGTAGCAGCAGATGCTTGCAAAGAAAAAAATAATGAACTGTGTAATGCTAAAATAGTAAGTGCAGCAATTGTAACAATTTTTTTAGTCGCAACTTTGTGAATATTCCCCTTCTTCATTCTATATCCTCCCTAAATTTTAATATAATCTACTTTTTTCACAAAATGATTTTATAGATTAAATTTGAACTATATATTTCTTGAAATGTTGAGGTTTATAGTTAGCCGCATACCTCTAATTTTCCATACATGAACACCTCCCTTTATGATGTATTCCCATTAAGATGCATGAGGTTTGCACACATCCCTTTGAGTCCCTCTATTCATTAGACACTCATTGTTGCAGTTCTAAGGTGAGAGGAGAGAACTAAATCGTCTCCATATCCAAACTATAGCAATGACACCTCTTTATGTCATTGACTATAAAACTATGAAAATCCCAAAATTTATGACATGTTTATATACCTTTTTTATGCTCTATTATCCGTCTGAACGTATCCAGGTAGTTCCATCCAAGCTTGATGCAACAAGCTTTTTATAATAATTTGAGTTTAAAAGAGTACTCGTACTTTGGGTTATAATCAGTAATCTTTAAAAATATTAATTCAAAAAAATCTGAATATTCCTTTAGTGATTCATGGGATTGGTAGCCCAAATCATCGGTCCCAACTAGATATTCCCATGATCAAATAGGATAAAACCTCCCGTATATTCAACTCTTGGGTTAAACATTACCCATTCGGTCTGGTAGCAACATAAATCTAGGCATGGTAAGCGGGATCGTCACGGGCAACCGTACAATTAGATCGTATTACAGCTCCTAAAGCTGGTTTTTTAATTTTTAGAATAGATATTCTTCATGCACTTTCACTTTTCCCATAAATACACATGACATCCTAAAATAAGTATCATCTAAGGAGGGATGTATATGATGGGAAGTGAGGAAAATTTGCAACAACGATTGGAGAAGAATCGACAGCGGCTCTATGATTTGCAAGCGAAATATGGACTAGAGCATATCTATGTACTCCGTCAATCTATGGTCTTGGACGAACTGATTAATCAATATAATCGGATATACTATGCAAAATTAAAAAAGCCGATTGCTTGAAGGCAATCGACCGGGCGAGAAACTTGTGGTAGGTCACTCGCCCTTTTATTGTAACATACATGCCAAATAATCCGATTGCCAGCTTTATCGTTTATTTTTCAATTCATTCATACAAGAGATACAGATCCAAGCATTTTTAAAATATGTAAGATGTTGAAGTTCGCCACATAAGGTACAAACTTTCCCCGTGCATTGTCGCATGATCAAACCACTCTCCGTCATCCAAAACTCCATGGCTGTATGCTTGCCAATCCCAAGACGCTTTCTTATATCCACGGGGATGACAATCCGACCTAAGCTATCCAAGTCTCTGACCATTCCTACGCGATCCAAGAAACAACCTCCTTATTTCAAAAATATCAGTAGCTCAAAAATAGGCATAAATGCCTGAAATAAGGAAATATTTATCATGACATGGCAAGAACCGGAAAAAGGACCGTGTTCAACATGGAGAAAATATAAAGCGCCTTGCCGGGGAAAACCTCCCAGCAAAGCGCACAGTTACGCGTTAAAGGAGAATCATGGGTACGTTCATGCTTTTTGCCTTAATAAGCAAGACTCCCTCCCGAATATCCAACGATACGAGCGGGCAGAAGAAAAAACCTAATCATCACTTAACTGAAGGCTTTCCTCACTGATTACGGTTGGAACGATAAGCTCAGGAGGAGTCGTAGGCTTAGCTTGTGTTAAATAGTCTGCTGCCCCCATCATCAGAGCGATGCCGATAAATAGCACGACCCAATTACGATTCTTTTTCATCATCTGTACCTCTCATTCTTCACTGCGCCCGTTCAGCCACTTGAACCAATGGAGCAGATGACTGAATCGGTATTCATGCTGCAAAGCATACGTCCATACTTCAGGCTCTTCACCAGGCTCCTTCCAGACGAGCATGGAAAAGTGACCCTCTTCCTCGCTCGCAACCGACAGCAGCGAAAGACGATCATCCCCGAATCGGTATGGAGCCGATTCCACCCAGTAATTCCGCATATCGCTGATCCAGCTGCGGAACTGCTCTGTACCTGCGATCCGCAGCACTTCATCTGGCAGGAGCAGATGCTCGTCGATGTCCTTCCAATCCCCCGCATATCGGTACCGCGCTGCCAACATTGGACTGAGCGGTCGGGTTTTGCCGGGGGCCAACGTAGGCATATAGGCGACGGGAACGACCGGACCGATACTCTGGATAGCATAAGACCGAGCTTCCTCCTCACTCATTCCGTAAGACATAGCCTCCACGAGAAAATGGTTCCGTCTTACCCCAAACTGATGCTGATACTGTGACATTTCATCCTGTAGCTCCAATACCATACCCTGTACCGTTTCTGTTCCGATCATTCCCAAACACCTCTCATTCCAAAATATAGTCGTGCAATTCCCGTTGCGCTCGATACTTTGCCCAATTGAATTCAGGCCAAGCCGATTCTTCTCTCGTCATGCTCGTCAAACGGGCTTGTAAAAACTCATCTAGTGATCCATGTTCCTTACGACTAAAGTCAATCAGCAGCGGAATCGCGTCTGCCGATAGCTCACTCAAATATTCCTTATCTATCACCGATGTCGTACGATACCGTTCGAGATTATTTTCAGCAATCCGTATATCAATGCCCACATAGTTCACGACGACATAGGCGACCAGAGCGAGTACAATATAATATTTCGCCAACGGCAGTTGACGGAAATGAATGCGCACTGCTGCAATAAGCAGTAGCAAGCCCAGAAAAATCATAAACGCGTGTACCAAATAGCGGGTGTACGTATAGCCGTATGCTTCTTCGTACATAACCAGCCGGGTATATCCCGAGTACAGCATCACACCCGAACAACCCACGAGTATGTACAGCAGGCCGCTGTTCATTTTTTGCACTATACCTGAGCCAAATTCAGTCCACTTCAATACACTGATCATCAGCACAAAGTTGATACCTGTTACCATAACCAGCTCCCCGAATCCTCTTCTCGCATATTCAGCATACGAGGTTCCTTCGGGCAGAGCACCTTCCCATGCACCAAACAGATATCCGAACTGCAACACAACGAACACAACATACACCAAATTCATGACAATCAGCACCGTAGCGGTAATTACAGGATCAAACTTGATCGCGACCGGCTCGTGGTAAGGCACCGTTGGTCGGTCAATCATCACTGAAGAATGACCATCGTACTCGGTGGTTGGACCATTCGTGCGCTCATTTAACCCGTGCCATGATTGAGTCTCTCTTTGCGTATTACGCGGAGCAGGCTGTACAAATCCCCACAAGTAGCAGAAGAAACAGAAGGTGAAAAAGCAGGTCCAGATCAGCCGCAGCATGCCACTCCCAAAGGACAGGGTGCCGATCCAATCGGGTATACCAGATAACAGCTTTTCGAACATCCCATCTGCCGAAGCCAGCAAAGATATGATGATGAACAGTAGCGGCAAGGCAATAAGCAAACCGATTATCACTTTGCCCAATACACGCTTACGCTCATCCTTCACATTCCGAAGGGCTACTGTCTTAACCATCCGAAACGGGGTCACGATATGACGAAAGTTTTGATAAAACCAATGGCTTAACGCCTGACCAATAATACCGGGTTCCGACCAGCCATGCCTTTTCTCCCCAAACAGCAGCACCATATGTACGCTAATCAGAGCAGATATCGCCAGCGCATTTAACACATATAGGACCGGATTATTGAACAGCGCATATGTCAATGCCAGCATGAAAATGATCACAAACAGTAAACGCCCTATCCATGATCCTAACTGGAAACGATCTCGATTAAAGGCATACATATAGGCGTAAAACACAATAACAAAAATTGGCATAGACACGCCCAGCCCATGTCCGTAAAACAGATATTGATGAACCAGCGCCAACACAATTGCGCCAGCAAAGGCGGACAGAAACGACGTTTTCGGCAAAGACGTTCCATTCATCTTGTCATGCATGGTAAATACCTCCACAAATATGCTTTATAACCCTTATTGTAGATGATAAAATAAGAAGATAAAGAGAAATTAATTCAAACAAAATTTCCTATTTTATAAAAGTGGCTACGCTTTTAATCAAATATAGGGGAAACGGAGCAACCTTGAATGAAACTCCATGCCCAATTTTTACGGCTTCACTCACACGCAGCTGACGACAAGGACGAAAACCATACCATAGAGACGACGCTGGATGAGCTGGCGGCTATTTTTGACTGTACTCACCGCAACGCCTTGATGATCATTCAGAAAATGGAGCAGCACGACTGGATACAATGGACTCCTCGCCGAGGTAGAGGTCGCCGCTCCAGTCTGCGCTTCCTCATTCAGCCGGAAGACATTGCTGTGCAATCCATGATGCAAGCCATAGACCGCCATGATATCAAACGCGCGCTGGATGAGATCCGAGTTCATTCACGCTCCTCCACCATGCAGGAGCATTTGCAAGGCTGGCTGCTAAATTATTTTGGGCATCACGCGGAGGTGCGCAGTGATCAGCAGCAGATCGACACGCTGCGTCTGCCTATTCGCCAGCAGCTCTATACGCTGGACCCGTTGTACTTGAACTGGCTCGCCGAGTCCTTCGTATCCAGCCACGTCTTTGATGGCCTGGCCCGCCGGGCGAACGAAAGCGGTGAGATTTTGCCGGGATTGGCGCACGCTTGGGAGGTGGACGCCACTCGTACACAGTGGACCTTTTTCCTGCGTAAAGAAGTGCTGTTTCATAACGGAAAAATACTGACCGCTGAAGACGTCGTCTATACCTTTGAGCGACTGAGTCGGGCGCCGGGAAGGCGACTTTATCATTTTATCGTCCGGCAAATTCAGCACGTCCAGGCGTTGAGCCCGACGATGGTACGCTTCGTACTAAAAGAGCCGAACGAGCTATTTCTATCCTTCCTGTGTACCAGCCGGGCTGCGATTGTGCCGCGTGAGCTTAATCAGGTGGGTGAGGCCGCCTTTGGCATCCGCCCTATCGGTACAGGGGCATTCAAAGTCACGGAAATGAACGAAAGCCTGTGTACACTGGAGGCTTTCGCACCTTATTTTCAAGGCCGGGCTCATCTGGACCGAGTGGAAATTGTCCAACTCCCGTGGGCGACTAAGCTGGAATCGTCGGATACGGAAGATACCGCTTCTTCTTTTCACATTATCCATAATCCCGTATCAGCGGGAGATACGGATACCGCATGGAGCCAGATTCACTCGGCGGCTTCGGTACGCAAATTTATCACATGTAATACACACAAGGATGGACCGTTGCGCAACCCAGAAATACGTGCCCGCATTGTAGCATGTCTGGATCATCGCTCCCTTCCTCCAGCAGTGGATTCATCTAACGATTCTTATGAACCACTGGCGGCACTACAAATTGCTACCATTCCCGAGTATAAAGCGGACGCAGACCGGGTTGCGGCTCAGCTCGAATCCTGTGGGTATACCTGTAACATCGTGGCCGCATCTATGAATGAATTCAAAAGCTCATCTATCCGTATGGAGTCAGACTTAATCATCTTTTCTCTCTTTCGTGACCGTGATGAGCAATTACGCCTGTTTGACTTGTATCTCAATGTATCTGGGCATGTGGAGCCTCATAGCCGTGTGGATATCGAAAGACTGCTGCGTGAAATTGCACGGGAGGCCGATCATACTGTTAGGGCGCAGCAATTTGAACATATCGAAACTCGGCTCATGGATGAGCACCAGCTGCATATTTTATATGAAAAGCCCGTTCAGACGGCCTATCTTCCTTCTGTGCGCGGTGTATCTTTTAACAGTCAGGGCTGGGTGGATCTGCGTCATGTCTGGTTTCCGCCTGCTCAACTTCCAACTCCCCACTCTTGACGGCAAAAGTGCTCCTTCAAATGCACTTCCACATCAAAAAAAGGTATCCTCTTCTTCATAAGAGGATACCTTTTGGGTTACGACAATCTAGACCTTTTCAGGTAGATGTATCAAGGGATGAAAAAGCCCATCCCCCCAGCCCATGACTGTGGACGTCGCTAGGATCTTCCATAGGGGGGGGAACGGGTGAAAAATTCAATAGGACAAAAACATTAAATGCGAGCAGAGAAAAAACGATCTTTTTTATCATGGATGTACTCTACCTCTCCAAGTAAGTTTTTATATTCCTCTTTGTCCTCAGAAGTGGCAGTATGCCGAAACTTTTCAAATAATCCTACACATTTGATTGTGACAGGATTACCATTCAGCACGACGGAATAGGAAAGGCTCTCGAGCAGGAATTTCATACCTTTGGAATAACGATGTTTGTTGAGATCATAACAAGCCATCTCTGCCAAAAATCGTGCATAGAGATCTGCTGACATTTGCTCCGTATAGGTCCCTACCTTGACATGCTGATCTGCAAATGCCTCAATTTGTTTTTCAAAGCGCTGCAGTACATGATCTACATTAAAATCATAACGGTTGGCCGCTACCATAATTTTATGTAGCCCCACCAGAATTTCACCTTCGTTTTTTTCCAAATAATCTACATACTGTGGAATCACATCCAGGCTGCCGGACATCAATTGATATAAATACCCGTTGGCCTCAGCCCAGTTGCTACAAAGGGCCTTCAAACGCTGAGCTTCTTCCGTATCCTCTTGCACCCAGCTCAAATCAGAGTATAGGGATACAAATTCCAGCGCCTTCTGATAATCCCCGCGCTCATCCCACACCCCGGCGCGCAGCACATAAGAGTATACAATATACATAAACAAAGGACCCTTAGGTTCCTTGCCACGCTCCGATCTTCTGGTATTTCCGTATTTTTGCTCGTATTGTACCTTGGCTTTTTGAGCCATTTTTTCAGCAAACCATTCTACTTTATCCCAACGCCGCAAGGAGGCATAGGTATTGGCCAAGTCTCTTAAGGCATCCAGTTGGTCTGCTTCACCCAGTCGGTCCACAAAGCTTTCGAAATGTGTGGCTGCCCATAAGTTTTCGTCCTGGTCATCGCCAACGGCAATCGTAAATAAACGGTATTGGCAGAGCGCCAGACGCTCTGAATGTTGGTACTTTTCACTTTCCGAAACATTTTTATAAATAATTGCCGCAGCCTCGAACTTACCTTCACTGAATAATTCTTCTGCTGTCTCAAACAAAGCTGGGGCGTATATGAGATAGTCCATCATAAACTCCACGACTTGCTTAATACAATCCAGTTTGTTCAGCTCTGCACAGCGATGCAAAAAGGGGCGAACCCGTCGCCAATTCGGTGCCGTATTCCGTATAAATTCATCAATGTATAACTCATAGAGGCTCCCTTCTTCAAGCCCCATGCCTGCACCAATCCGATCCAACAGCAGCATCGCAATCGGACGATTACCGTTAATAATGGCACTGATCGTTCCTGCATTAATACCTGTGTTCTCCCCAAACTTACTAATCGTAATTCCTTCTCGTCTGATGTACTGCTCCAGCTCTGCGCGAATTGTGGTTGTTTCCTTCAAATCAGGCACCCCCAGGGATTACTTGCATGATTACAATACAAAAAAAGAAAATTCCCGTGAATATTCCCTTAATTATACAAAAGAAAGCCCACTTAGCCAACCGCTCAAGTAAATTTATATCAGAAAATTCAATAATTCTCCGAATTGCCGTATACTACGGGGAGGTGAGCCGAACAGCTACACCCAATCGGTACGCAGGAAAGGATACGACAAATGGACAACACCCCTACAACAGAACAAGAGATTGCACAATGGATGGTCGCGCAGATCCGTGAAGTGGGCACCCTGAAACAAGAAGATGCAATTGCATATGTACGCTCTGAGTATGGAGAGCAGTATGTGTTTATAAGCGAGCATGGTCATGTATCTCTGGAAAAAGAAATCAAAAAAGCATTCCGCAAGCTTCATGGTGGTAGAATTGCCTGGGATCGTGACGGATTTCTCTGGGCCTGGACTTAACAAGCAAAAGCATCTGCCCTAGGCAGGTGTTTTTTTAATCATTTATCCATATATCCTCTGGAGTCGGTTAATTTCTTCCTTCACAAACTGTCGGAGTACTGCAGGCTCCAAAACTTCAACCCTACCGATCCAATCCATAGCATCGCGACAAGCCGCTTCATAACTATACATGTTGACCTTTAGAATGAAATGACTGCCTTCCTGTACAGACTGGATGATTTCCATTCTTTTCGCTATAATTCCCGCTTGCTTCTTATTCGTTCGGATCAGAACGGGATAGTATTCTTTCTCTGTACAAAGCTGCTTAAACGCGGTTTCTTGCCTCATCCAATGATGTTCCAGCGAAAAATCGACCGGAACCTCAAACACTTCCGCAGACGGCTGAACCTCCTTGATTCGCTCACATTTAAAGGTCCGAATCTCCTGCCCAACTTCACAGAAGGCAATGAGATACCAATCTCCTTTTTTCACCACAAGTCCATAGGGATGCACATGACGGGAAGAACAGATTCCGTCAGCCTTCTCATATTGAATGGTTATTTTATGGGACCCCCACACTGCAGCTCTCACGGCCTCAAGACAAGGAATGGCTATACGTTCCGTCCACCACGGCGTATCATCAAAATAAAACCGTGCTTTGGCTTTCTTAATATCGGACTGATACGGGTCTGGCATCGTCTGTTCCAGTTTGAGCAGAGCATTCTTTAACTTCAAACCCGATTCGGTGGGCCCGCCTGTATAAATGCCCATCCCTGTTAAATACAACTGAATGACATCCCCGCCATTCAACTGTTTCAGGTTCGCCGTATAACCCTCCATTAAATAAATTCCGCCCTTCGGGCCGGATGCGGTAACAATCGGAACGCCGGCTTCAGCCAGGAGGTCGATATCCCTGTAAATGGAGCGTACAGAGGTTTCCAGTGCCAACGCCAATTCCTTGGCCTTCATTCTCCCTCTAGATTCGATACATAATAAAATCGCGATTAAACGATGCAGTCTCACAATCATACCTCCACAATAGATGGTTAACCCGAATTGAAAAGATGATGCAAAGATTGTTGACACCCTGTTGGCAGCAATAGGTGTGTATCATAGAAGTAAAGGGGTGTAATGGATTATGAATATTGGAATATTGGGGACGGGATTCGGCGCATATCATGCCTCATTGTTAAACAACCATCCCAAGGTAAACAGAATCATGGTATTTGGAAGGAACGAAACCAAGCTGCAAAAGCTGAAAGAGGAGCTAAACGTAGAAGTCACACAAAATATAGAGGATATTCTGCTGGATCCAGACGTGGATATCGTCGATCTATGCCTGCCCTCCCACCTGCATAGGTCATATGCTGTGGATGCGCTAAAGCACGGTAAGCATGTATTTTGTGAAACACCCGTTTGCTTTAATCTCGAAGACGCTCTTCTTATGCAACAAGCTGCGGAGCAATATGGCAAAAAGATTCTGGTCAACCAGTTCATTAAGTTTGATCCCGCCTATACCTATCTGTATGAGGCATACCGCCAACAGAAGTACGGAAAGCTCATTTCCTTATCTTTGAAAAGAGAAACGCCTCCCCTGTGGGGAGATCTTGGACTAAGCTCCATCCCTACTCAGTTCATGATTCATGAACTGGATTTATTGACTTGGCTATTGGGCCCCTGTGACCCATGTACAGTCTGGGGTACAGAAGTTACCCATCCTGAACAAGCACAGGTTCGTGCTTACTTTCAGCATCGGGATACATTCACAGAAGTCATCGCTTCATCCCATATGCCGGGAAGCTACCCCTTCACAGTGGCCTATGAAGCTTATTTCGAAAAGGCCAAGCTGGTATTTCATGAAAGCGACGAAAACGATCTTATACCTACCGCATTATATGAGTATACCGCATCAGGACAGCAAAAAATCAACCTCGAATCTGCCAATCCATACGAAAAAAGTTTGGATCATGCACTTGAATGCTTTGGTGGACATTCGGAAAGCCTGATTCCACTGGAATCGGCTGTACAAGCGCTGAAAGTGGCTATTGAGATTAAAAGCAGACTGGGGCAAGGCCAGCGTTAACCCGGTATCTACGGAAATCAGCTTCCTATAAGGAAGCTGTATCCGCAGGCAGGGAAACTTCGTCCGCGTAGTTCGTTGCCATAATCTTGGCTACCCCGGCCGGATCGGTCGTCTGCCCCAACGCCCACATCATTTTCGTCACCAGCGCTTCCGTTGTCATGTCATACCCCGGAATAACACCCTTCTCCAGTACCTTTTGCCCCACTTCGTAAATCGTCAAATCCCCGCCCTCATAAGGACATTGAGTAGTCACGACAATACTCATACCGTCCTTCATCAGTTCCTCGATTTTACTGATCAGGCTTCTTTCTTTAAAAGGGACGCCACCCATACCAAAGCCCTCAATGACGATACCTTTATAGCCCAAGCCCTGAATGGCATCGAAAATCGCCGGATTCGTACCCGGAATCAGCCTGAGCAGAAATACTTCGGAAGCATACCCGTCGTTGTATGGATGACGAACGGTACTGCGATTTGCAAATACGCCCTCCGTATAGACCACCTTACCGTTCTCCACGAGGCCAATGTACGGATAGTTAATACTCTCAAAGGCGTTATAGCTGCGTGTTCTGATTTTCGAGCTACGGCTACCATTGATAATTTTGCCGTTAAACACGACAAAAACCCCAGCCACCTCGCCACATGCGGTCAGGAATGAGTCAATTACATTTTTTTTGGAATCGCTGTGCTCCGCCAAAATGGAAACTTGTGAACCTGTCACAACGACGGGTTTGTCTACGGTTCCCAGCATGAAACTCAAGGCTGAAGCCGTATAAGCCATCGTATCCGTACCGTGTGCAATGACAATGCCGTCGTACTGATCGAGCGAACGATGTACCATCCGGGCGATGGAAGCCCAATCCTCTGGTTGTGTATTTGTGCTATCAATGCTCATCAGATTATGGGCATCAATCTCGCAAATCTCCTTCAGCTCCGGAATTTCCGCCAAAATATTTTCAGCCGATTGGGTCGGTGTCAGGCCGTTTTCCTGATAAGAGGAAGAAATGGTCCCTCCGGTATTAATGAACAAAACCTTTTTCATATGCCAATGTTCCTTCCCGATTACATCTTCACTGTATTGTTCTTAGAATTTATCATGAATAAGTGTGATAAGCTACTTTGCAATGGAAAAGAATTTGGGGTAAGAGGCGCCAAAAAAGCACGACAAACAAGCGCGGGCTTTCCTTCCTCCTGCGACTTGTCTAACGTGCTTTTTACTATAAGTGCAATAAGTCTACAGCGTTGTACATACCTATAACCCATCCACGTACTTTTTATGGGGATACAGGCTGCTCCTGTGGCGCTCTCTGTACCAACGCTTTGCCCAGAAACTGCCGTGTCCGTTCTTCCTTCGGATTGGTGAAAAACTGCTCCACGGGTCCCTGCTCCACGATCACACCATGCTCCATCAGCACAACCCGATCCGCTACATCTCTCGCAAAACCAAGCTCATGCGTGACAATAATCATCGTATTGCCTTCACTCGCCACCTTTTGAATCACGGACAGCACTTCATCCACCAGTTCAGGATCAAGTGAGGATGTCGGTTCATCGAACAACAACACCTGCGGATTTAGTGCCAAAGCACGGGCAATCGCAACTCGCTGCTGCTGTCCACCCGAAAGCTGGGCAGGATAATAGGTCATACGATCCTTTAACCCGACCTTTTCCAAAATGCCTTCACTGATCTCCCTCGCCTGCTTACGATCCAGCTTTTTCACACTGGTCAGACCAATCATCACATTATGGAGTGCATTCAAATTTTTAAACAACTGATATTGCTGAAATACCATTGCCGTTGCCATCCGTAGTCCGAGAATGTCCTTTTTTCCCGCCTTAGCGGCATCGACCTTTACATCGTCAATTTCAATGACTCCGCTGGTCGGCTGCTCCAAAAAATTAATGCTGCGCAGCAACGTGGACTTCCCCGATCCGCTTGGGCCCAGGATCACCACGACTTCTCCCTTGCCTACCGTCAGGTCTATGCCCTTCAACACGTGATGCTGTCCAAAATGCTTATGAATTTGATGAAGCTGAATCATGCTCTTACTCACTTCTTTCGTAAATTCGAATACGCTTCTCCAGCACGACAAGCCCGCGCTCAATAATAATGCACACCAACCAGTAAATCAGGGACACCGCAACATATACCTCAAAAAAAGCCAACGCCCGCGCGCCCATAATTTTAGCCTGTCCCATCATATCGACGACACCGATCATAAAAATAAAAGACGTATCCTTCACCGTACTGATCAGCGTGTTTCCCAGATTGGGCAAAGCCACCGTCAACGCCTGCGGCAATACAATTTTGAGCATAATTTGTGTTTGGCTCATGCCGATGGAATTAGCTGCCTCAAATTGTCCCCGGTCGACTGAATGAATCGCCGCCCGGAACGTCTCCGACAGATAACCCCCGAGATTTAGTGAAAATGACAACAATGCGAAAACCTCGGGTGGAATCACGTAGATATTTAATTGCTGTAAGAAACCGTATTCGCTCTGAAAATAATATAAAAACTTGGGTATTCCATAATATACGAGAAACAGCTGCACAATGAGCGGTGTTCCCCGGATGTAGGAGACATACAGCGTAGACAGTTGCGCCAAGACAGGCACCTTGTATATCCGAATTAACGCCGTTGCCAACCCGATAATCGTACCCAGCAGCATGGACAAAAATGCAATCCATAGCGTAACGGGTAGATACTCAACGATCCGGGGAAGGCTTTTCAGCATATAATCAAGGTCAAACAGCTTTTCCATAGGAACCTCACTTTACCCTTTACATTGTTGTTACTGCGGGATATATTCCCCACCTGTCCATTGTTCAGACAATTTTTTCAGTGTTCCGTCCGTTTTCAACTCTTTAATAATCGGGTCGATTTTAGCTTTCAGCTCTTCGCCCTGCTTATCCTTTTTGAACACCAGATTGATATCATCCGTTTGCACAGGATCACCTATCGCTTCGACCTGCAAACCTTCCTTCTTGATCGTAGCAGCCGTCATGACTGGATCATTCACATAAGCGTCCACCCGGCCATTTTGTACGTCTTGAAGGTTATCGGACGAAGTGCCTGTATCATTGTATTTCAAAATAATTTTATTCCCATTCTTCGCATTATATTGTTCCAGCAATTGTGTGTAGGAGTCGCCTACTGATGCGGCTACCTTCTTGCCTTCTAAATCCTTGAGAGAGTGTATATCCGTTCTGCCTTTTTTCACAACAATGACGGATTGTGCTTGAAAGTAGGATTCATCCGAGAACAAATATTTTTGCTCGCGCTCAGGATTTTTGGCGATTTCATCTGCTACGACCTGAATCTTGTTCGATTCCAGCGCCATGAAAATTCCGTCCCAGCCAGAAGGTACAAACTCAAACTTGTAGCCGTCCAGCTTCTTGTCGATCTCCTTGACTACTTCCACATCGTATCCGGTCAGCTCGTTTTTTTCATTCGTAAAAGCAAACGGAGGGTAGTCATTTTGTGTGCCGACATAGATTACCTTATCCCCCGATGCCGCATCCTTCGAGGAACATCCACTCAAGGCACCCGTTAATAACACAAGAGATAGGCCAATCGCTGCTACCAAAGCAGATTTCTTCATATATGACATCCCCTTTTTAATATCCAAGTAATTTACTATGATTTTATATTATAACGGGTTATTCAAATAATACAACAAGTAAATTTCATTTCGATTATTTATCCATATGTTGCACAAAAAAAGGACCCTTGCGGGTCCACTGTTATCCATGAAGCGGAAAACGCTCTGCTGGATGTTCCGGCAAAATGGACGAGATCAACCGTCGTACAGCCGGATGAGCAGATTCAAAAATCTGATCCTTCTCATCACAGCGCTCAATCAATCTTCCCTGCTCCATCACAGCAATGCCATCACAGATGGCATATGCCGCCCGAATATCATGCGTGATGAACAGATATGACAATCCAAACGAAGATTTCAGTTCTCCCAGCAGGGATAAAATATGCATCTGGTGAACCATATCGAGGCTGCTGACGGACTCATCCAGCACGATCAGCTTTGGTTTGAGCGCAATCGCCCGTGCAATGTTGATCCGCTGTAATTGTCCGCCGCTGAATTGATGCGGATATTTAATCCGATCTTCCGGCTTGAGGCCGACCCGTTCCAGCAGGCTTTCGACCGTTCTTTTTTGTTCCTGCACCGATAACCGTTCGTAATTGTCCAATGGCTCACCAATAATCTGCCCGGCGGTCATTCGGGGATTTACAGCAGAGTAGCAGTCCTGAAATACGACCTGCATATCCCGTCGCAGTCCCCTGCGGACTTGGGGGCTCGCATTATAAATGTCCTGTCCCTGGAACAGCACCTGACCCTCCTGCGGCTTCTCCAGCCCCAGAATAACCTTGCCCAGCGTGCTTTTACCGGCTCCGCTGGTACCAAGTAAGCCTAGGCAAAACCCACTTTCTATAGTAAGCGAAACGTTAGCCAACACAGGAGGACGTGGTTCAGAGCGGCCCAGCCATTTGCGCCTTCCATAGCTATGAGTTACTTTCTTCACTTGTAGCATGCGCATTCGCTCCCCTTTTGAAAGTGTAACCGTCGAACAGGCGACTAACCACCTACCTGATTTATGCCCCGAATGGACAACTTGGGTCTGACATGCAGCAGCATTTTCGTATATTCATCCTGCGGGTGATCGAATAACTGATGGACCTCAGCCTGCTCAACAATACGACCCTGCTGCATGACAGCCACTTCATCCGCCAATTGGGAAATGACGCCCAGATCATGCGAGATCAGCAAAATGGACGTATTGTATTCCGTACGCAAGCGATCCAGCTCTCTTAGCACCTGTAGCTGATTGACCACATCGAGCGCCGTCGTTGGTTCATCCGCAATAACTACTGCTGGCCGCAGGCACATGGAAATGGCGATCATGACCCGTTGCAACATCCCGCCGCTCAACTGAAACGAATACCGCTTCATCAGCTTGGCCGGATCGGGCAGATTCATATTTTCCAGAGCCGTTATGGCAAGTTCATGGGCCTGTCGTTTGGTTAATCCGGTGTGCGTGCGGACCGTTTCCATAAACTGAGCTCCGATCGTATACACTGGCGTAAAAGCGCTCATCGGATTTTGCATAATAAACGCGATTTCCTTGCCCCGAATACGGCGCATCTCCTCGGCCACCATTCCGTTCAGCTCACGCCCGTTCAGACGGACACTACCTTCCACGTCCATCGTCTGGCGATCCAGCAGTTGGAGCAACGCTTTACAGGTTACCGTTTTGCCGCTTCCACTCTCGCCGACAAGACCCAGTACCTGTCCCTTTTTCAGCTCAAAATGAGTTGGCTCCAGCAGAGATACCGCCCCGGCACCGGTTTTGAGCTTCACCTGTAAGCCGCTGACCTCCAGCACCTTCTCCCTGTCGTCCATCGTTGTAACTCACTCCCGTTTTACTGACGTTTGGCAATTCCGTATCGGTCGGACAGCGCCTCCCCCAATATATTGAAGGCCATCACCACCACCAGAATCATAACCCCCGGATAGATCATTAATTCCGGATGACTGCGAATGTATCCCGTTCCCTCATGAATCATCGCTCCCCATTCGGGGGTCGGCGGCTGAATGCCTAGACCAAGGAACGACAACGCGGAAATATCCATGATCGCCCAACCCATTTCCAGTGTACCAATGACCACAATCGGCCGCAGCACATTCGGAATAATATGCCGCCGGATAATGGCCCCTGAGGAGGACCCGCTAATCCTTGCAGCAGCTATAAAATTCCGTTCTTTCAGACTGACGACCATATTGCGGCACATTCTGGCATAATACACCCACTGCACCATCATCAAGGCAAGCAGCACCTGCATGAGGCCCGGTCCAAAAATACCGACAATGCCCAGCACAAGCACCAAATTCGGAAACGCCATAATACCTTCGCAAAACCGCATCAACACACTATCGACCCAGCCACCTACATAACCTGCAAGCGACCCGACCACAACGCCGATGCTAAGCGAGGACAGGAAAATTAATGTCGCAAAGCCGAGGGAAATCCGCGCTCCATACAGCAACCGGGATAAATTGCACCGACCCAAATGATCGGTCCCCAGCCAGTATTCTTTCGAAGGTCCCTCCAGCTTGTGCAGTAAATTGACTTTAACCGGATCATGGGGAGCCAGCCAAGGAGCTAGCGCCATAATGATAAAAAGAGCAGCCAGTACGACAGAGCAGACCACGATTACCTTTTGACCTTTGAACATTGTACGCAACCTTATCATCACTGCTCTGCTCGTCCCTTCGATGAAATTCGGGGGTCCATATACAAATGCACCAGATCAACGAGCAAATTGCATACGATGAACAGGCATGCCGCCAAAAACACATAGCATTGTATGACGGGAATATCCCGGTTAAAAATCGCTTCCACAAAATAACGGCCAAACCCGGGCCATGAAAACACCTGCTCCACAATAATTGTTCCGGTCAGAAGCTTGCCCAGATTCATACCCAGACTTGTAATCAGTGGAGCAATGGCAATTTTCAGTACATGCTTGAGCATGATCACCCGCTCATGAATCCCTCTAGTTCTGGCATACTGCACATACGTTTCCTGAAGCTGCTCCAACACACTGGAACGCAGCAGGCGCGTATATAAAGCAATCAGAACCAGCGACAGGGTCACCGTGGGCAACACCAGATGCTGCCACGTTCCTCGCCCCTCTACAGGGAGCCAATCCAATCGGACAGAGAAAAAGAAGATTAACAAATATCCCAGCCAAAACTGGGGTATAGATGCGCCAAAATATGAAATTCCTCGACTAAGCATGTCGATCCAGCCATTTTTACGCATCGCCGCCAGCACGCCCAGTGGAATACTCACCACAATAGATAGCACCATACTGCTCACAGCCAATTCAAAAGTGGCGGGCAGCCGAACCTTGACCTCATCCCACACCGGCTTGTTGGTCAGATACGAAGTACCAAAGTCCAATTGACTGATTCTTTGAAGTGTATGCATATACTGCGTCAGCAAAGGCTGATCCAGCCCGAACTCATGTCTTTTCTGCTCCAGAATCTCTGGAGTAGGATAAATATGAGCAGCCGTCAAATAGGCCTCGGCCGGATCAACTGGTGAAATATGAATCAGTGCAAAGGTAACGAGGGTGGCAAAGAGAACAATAGGAATGACCGCTACCATTCGCTTCCCGATATAGCTGATCATGAGTTGTCCTCCTATCCTGTAAACTACCGTTACCTATCGGCTTCAGCTACTTTCCGATTTCAATTCCCTCAAACGGATTTTCATCCCGATTAGCCGGGAATACAAAGTTTGTAATCTTTTTCTGGTACACTGCCGTTTTCTTAATATAAGAAATAGGCACAATGGCAGATTGCTCCTGAAGCGTCTTCAGAATCGAAGCATACAGCTCTTGACGCTTGGTTTCATCTGTCGATGAGAGCGCTTCGTGTACTTGCTGATCCAGGTCTTTCTTCATCGGGAGGGCACTCAGCACCTCGGAAATTCCGAAGCTCTTCTTGGCAATGACATTAATAAAGGAATGCGGATCATAAGGTGCACCATAGTTGTACCAGAAGTACAGATCAAACTGGTTGGATCTAAGGCGCTTGATTTGAACCGTCAGCTCCAGTCCGGTCAGGTTCACTTTGACACCCAATTCTCCCCATTCAGCCTGAATGGTTTCAGCCATCGCCTTTTGGATCGGATCAGTCTTATCAAAAATCAACTCAAAATCCAGCTGTTGTCCGTCTTTTTCCCGTACTGTACCGCCTGCGGGCAGCTTCCAGCCAGCCTCATCCAGCAACGATTTGGATTTTTCCACATCATAGCCAACAGGCTGTAAGTTTACATTCGTATACGGATAGTTTTTGGATAAAACCGTATCCGCTGTTTCCTCCAGCCCCGAGGTTACACCTTCCACCATTGCCTGCTTGTTAAAGCCATGCTGGAGTGCCAGACGTACCCGAAGGTCTGCCAGCTTGGGATTGGATGAGTTGAGTAACAGGCTTCTTGTACCTACAGGCTCGGACAGCGTGGTAACATACTGATTCGTGTCGCGAAGCTGTTTGAAAGCATCCAGACTAATGACACCCTCTCCATAAATCAGATCCAGGTCGCCTTTTTCAAAGGCCATTACACGGGTTTCGCCATCGGGAATGATTTTTACCGTAATTTTATCCACCTGCGGTGCAGTACCCCAATAGTTCGGATTACGCTTAAAGGTTGCATATTCATCTTGCTTGTATTCATCCAGCATCCAAGGTCCTGTACCTACAGGTTTCTTGATTCCTTTGGACGTATCTCCATCATCCGGGAACCCAGCTTCACCCAGAAAACGGAACGGGCGAACGACAGACAAATCCTGAAGCACTGGGTAGTATGGCTCTTTGAGCGTCATTCGGAAGGTGCTGTCATCTACAGCTTCAGTTTTGTCGAGAACGCCTACTATACCAAGCCAGCTGTGCGTCTTCTCATTTTTCATAATAGCGTCAAAGTTCTTTTTGACAATGGCCGCATTAAATAGCGTTCCATCCGAAAATTTCACACCTTTGCGTAGCTTAAACGTATATATTTTGCCGTCCTTGGAAATAGTCCAGGATTCAGCCAAAGCAGGCTCCAGCTTGCCTCCTTGCTTGTAGCTGACTAACGGCTCATAAACCATGGATTGTGCAAAAAGTTGGGAAGGATTGTATACGTGAGGATTCATCGTACCAATGTCACGCGGCCACGATAGCGTGATCGACTTTTCATTGGCAGCTCCGTCAGTAGAGGTGGATGCAGGGGTGTTCTCCTGCTTCGCGCAGCCCAAAACAACGGATAATAAGAGGAGCGCCACCAACATAAGGGTGGCAGTCTTGCGGTGTCGAACGGACATCAATGTATTTCCCCTTTTCTATATATGTGATAATGATTATCATAATCATATTTAGAATAGGTACCACGTTCTATTTTGTCAACAATATTCGACAAGCAATCCTCTTATTTATTTTAAATTTGTATAATATTAAATTTATGGCTTAATTCTCCAACGCTTGAAACAGAGTACGCGTGTACTCATGCTGTAACAAGTCTTCATCCCATTCCTTAAAGATTTCCACGATCTCCCCCTGAACCATGACGGCAACTCGATCACAAAACTGGCGAGTAGATTGGAGATCGTGAGTGATGAATAGGTAGGACAACTGACGTTCCATCTGCATTCTTTTGAGCATGTCCAGTACAGAAGACTGCGTTGTCGTATCCAGATTGGCGATCGATTCATCGAACAAGATAATATCCGGCTCCACCGCCAACGCTCGGGCAATACATACCCGCTGTTTTTGCCCGCCACTCAGCTGTGCTGGGTATTTTTCCAGACTGTCAGCCTCCAATCCTACCGATTCCAATAGGGACAGACAAATATCCAGCGCCTGCGCTTTTCGCTCAGGAAAATAGTTGTGGATCGGCTCCATTAAAATATCTCGAATGGTCATATGAGGATGCAATGAGGAGGACGAATCCTGTGCAACCAACTGGATTCGCTTGTACAGCTGAACGTCCTTCATCTTTTCGAAGTGTATAGGCTGATGATCCAGCCAAATCTCCCCTGAGGTCAACGACTCCAGCCCTAGAATACATTGTGCCAGCGTGCTTTTGCCACTTCCACTTTCCCCCACCAGTCCAAGACATTCACCCTGTCGTAACTCCAGACTCACCTTCTTCACGGCCCGCTCGCTATCTTGCGTGCTGAACCAGCCTTTTCTCCGTTTGCGGACAGGGTATGCTTTGGTCACATTCTTCAATTCCAGCATCACTGGTGCATCCTTCCTTCCGGGCTCATCTCCAACACTCGATCTGCTATGCGGCTCATACCCTGGCGATCATGTGAAATCAACAATATGGTGAGATCAAAGTCTTCTCTCAATTGTTGCAGCAATGCCAAAACCTTGTCGCGGTTGATAACATCCAACGCCGTAGTAGGCTCATCGGCAATAAAGAGGCTTGGACCTGAGCTTAACATTGCAGCCAGCAGCACCCTTTGACACATGCCTCCGCTTAGTTCAAAAGGATATGACGACAAAATATGCTCAGGATCTGTAAACCCAACCTTGCGGAGCAGAGAGCGCAAATAGGCCTCCCGCACTGGAGTAGCGCCTCCTCTGGCTATCTCCATGGCACGGATCAGCATCTGCCGCATCCGTGGCAGCACGCCCAGCGGGTGGACTTGCTGCGGTGCAGTGTGGGATGGGGCAGCACCAGCGTGCCCCGGCTCCATCTGGTCGTGCGGCATCCGACGCCGCCCGTGCAGTCTAAGCGTATCCATCAGCTGGGCGCGGACAGTCCGGATCGGATTCAACCCGCTCAGCGATTGTTGAATGAGCAGGGCAATATCCTCTCGGCGCAGCCTTTGCCAGCGCCGTTCCTGGAACGGGAGAATGTCTTCCCCGTTATAGTAGATACGCCCTTGCGTAACACCGATACCTGACTCCAGCATGCCTGCGATTGCGTGTGCGGTCAGGCTCTTGCCGCATCCGCTCGGTCCGGTCAGTGCCACAATCTCCCCTGAATATATGGAAAAGCTCACATCCCGCAGCAGTGGTTTGCCCCCACTTCCGCTTGCTCCTACGCCTGTGCGGCAGATTTCCAAATGTTCCACGTGTAACAACGGTTTTCGCCCTGCCACTTGTTCTATCGTATCCTTGCCCCCAAGGGCTATTTGATCCTCCACTATTTGGCCGCCCCCTTTTCCGAAAAGCGGTCGCCCAAAAGCTGGCAGGCAAGTACGAATAGCATAATCGCCAAGCCTGGGAAAATCATGACATGCGGAGCCACCTGAAAATATGAGGTTGCATCATGCAGCATCACGCCCCACTCTGGCTTGGGCGGCTGTACACCCAGTCCAAGAAAGGACAGCCCAGCGATCATCAGCACCACGCGTCCGATATCCCATACCGCATAAACCAACAACTGCGGCAACGCTTGTGGCAATACATAACGTCTCAGTATACGTACGTGTGAATTGCCGGATAAACGGGCATACCGAACGTAGTCCTCCTGACAGGCTTTTTGAACCAGACTACGGATATACCGGACATAGCCCGCCCACCGTACCGCAATAATCGCAAGGGTCATGTTAACAAAACCCGGGCCCAAAATGCCCACAATTGCCACCGTTAAAATAATATCAGGAAAAGCCAATACGCCATCGATTCCCCGCATGATCAGCTGATCTACACGTCCACGCACATAACCAATGAGCAACCCTATAGGCAGACTAAAGCACAGCGTAGCTACAGTAATTGCACATGCGATTAGCACGCTCGTCCGTATCCCATAAATTAGCCGTGACAGCACATCCCGACCCAGATGATCCGTACCGAAAGGATATTTCCGACTGGGTGGTGCCAGACGGTTCAAAAGATCCACTTGAAGAGGATCATGAGGAGCGACCCATGGAGCCAATAACCCAAGCAGCACGATCAGACCAAAAAGTACGCCTCCTGCCAGCAAGCTCCCTTGAAAGGAAAGCCGTATCTTTTTCATTTTCAGCTTCCCCCTTAACGCAAACGTAGCCTCGGATCTATCGCCGTCTGGACCAAATCCACCAAACACTGAACACCTACAATTAAAAATACGGCAAAAATAACATACCCCTGAATCACCGGATAATCTCGCTGGGTAATCGCATCTATAAAATACTTACCTAACCCCGGCCATGAAAAAATGGTCTCGACGATGACATTACCTGCCAGCATAAATGATAGATTGGTACCTAGCAGTGTAATCATAGGCAGAACCGCATGCTTAAATATCTCAAAAAACAGGATATGCATACGGGAAAAGCCTCGGGCCTTCGCTGCTTTCACAAAATTCCGGTCACCCAGCTCCAGCATTTGAGCACGCAGTACACGTGCTTGTACAGCTCCCAAACCTGCACCAAGAGTCAGCGCTGGGAGCACTAGATGTGTCCAGTCCTCCCTTCCCATGGATGGGAGCCAGCCCAGGCGAACGGAGAATAGATAGATCAACAGAAACCCAAGCCAAAAAGAGGGAATCGACGATCCCAGCAGGGCAAACAGCCTGCCCAGACGATCCAGTGGGCCGCTGATTTTTAGCGAGGCAGCCAGTCCCAGCCCCAGCGTAAGCACCGTCATGACGGCAAAGCCCGCAGCAGCTAGCTCCACAGTAGCAGGCAGTCTGTTCCATAGTTCGGCTAGCACGGATTCCTTGGATACATACGAGGTGCCCCAATGCCCCGTGAACACATCTCGCAGCCAGTTCACATATTGAATATGAAGCGGCTCGTTTAAGCCCAGTTCCTGCCGTAGCGTCGTCAACGCCTCCTCAGAGGCAGGGACATTATGCGCGGTGAGCAAAATAGTAGCAGGGTCACCAGGAGCGAGCCGCATCAGTACAAAAGTCAGCGTGGATACAACGAATACAATGATGAGCAGCTGCGCCACACGTTCCAGTATAAAACGAATCATAGGATACGCAGCTCGTTATTCCGTAATATCAGATTGCGCTGTAATGTAGTAATACTCGATCGGATGGGGTGTAAAACCCTCCACCCCTTTTTTCACACCAAACACATTATCAGGATGCACAATGAACGACTGTGGCAAATCCGCATTGATGATATCCAGCGCTTGTAGTGTCACAGCATTACGCTGCGCTGTATCCTTCGCCAGCTTCAAGCTGTTAAGAATACTCTCTAGCGGTTTGGAACTATACCGGCTTACATTGGCTTCGCTTTTCGAAGAATAAAACATGTCCATAAAATATTGCGGCTCTCCTGTATGAGCAGTAAGCATGCTGTACATAGCAAAATCCCAATCGTTTTTGGTCAACGCCTCGTCGATATTTTCCACCTTGCGAATCTTGACTTGGATTCCCTCTTTCAGCAATTGGCTTTGGATGACCTCAGCCATAACGGAGAGCTCTGGACGCTGAGGGAAAGTCAGCAGTGTAACCTCGAACGGCTTGCCTTGCTTAGTCCATGTCCCTTGGGCGTCTTTCTGCCAGCCATCCTTCGTCAACAGCTGCTCTGCCGTTCCGTTCAGCGCTTTACGCTCAACTTTACCGAAGGGAAGAATGCTCGGGAACGGACTGCTTGCTTCCGTACCGAAGCCCCTCATGACGGCGCTCACAATCGATGTGCGTGGAATCAGGCTGTCCACCACCTTACGGTTCGCCGCATCCTTGAATACTGGCGATTCCATATTGTACACGATCATATGGGTGCGTAAGGAGGGAGCCGACAGCACTTGTAGCTTGTCGTTCTTTTTCAGTACCTCTGCGTTATCAACCGGAATATCCGTCGCCACGTCCACCTCGCCGGATTGCAGCGCCATCAGGCGCGAATTCCCATCCGTAATGAACTTCATCGTCGCTTCAGCCAGTCGTGCCTTCTCGCCCCAATATCCGTCATAACGCTCTACGACCAAGGATTGGTCCTTGTTGAATGCTTTGATTTTAAAGGCGCCTGTCATCGCTGGGTAACTCTGCTCATCTTTCATCGATGCCACATCCAGTACAATCGTCGATGGATCAGCTAGATTGGACACCAGCGCCGCGTTCGGCTGGTTTGTCGTGATTTTCAAGGCCAGCGGGCCGCTTACATCAATGGACTTCACATTCAGTAAATCCTTTGCCAGATGGCTTTTCTCGATAGAGCGCAGCAAAGACGCTTTTACACCTGCTGCATCCATACTCTTTCCATCATGAAAAGTGACTTTATCCTGCAAGCTGAACGTCCAAACTGTAGGACTATCCTGCTTCCACTCCTTTGCCAGCCAAGCCACAGGCTCCAGCTTTTCATTCAAACGTACCAGTGTCTCACCTGCACCGGATCGCATCACATCCCAGCTATTATCTCCGTGCGGGTCAACGCCTGACGGTTTCCATGTATACGCCATTACCAGCTTTTTATCTGTCGCTGTTTGTTGTGCTGACGCGTTTTCACCCTTGCCGGAGCTATCCGACGTCTTATTGCTGGCACATCCCGAAAGAGCCATAACTGCTAGCAACAGCATCACCCCTGTACATATCAACCATGAACGCCTGCTACGATTGCTAATCATTCAATGAATCCCCCTCTATCTTGTAAAATCATATAAACCTAACGCAAAACGCGAAAAAAGCATTCCGGACCACTTGATCAGCAGTCAGAAATGCTTTCATTATAAAATGTCATAACTCACCTCGAAGCCAACTCCAAAAACATAGAAGGGATCAGATCGGTTTCAGACATTCCGTATGCAGCACGCCTAACCACCTCCCCAGCATCCCGTGGGTCTGACAGTGATGTCAAAACAGGCAGGTCTCCTGACTCCAGGCGCATCTTTCAGGCCTTCCCGGTTCTTCACAGTTCCAGTGGCTGTTCTGAAAGCTCCAGCAGTATCCTGCTGATGCCTGTATACAGTGGCGGGCCCGTGTCGGAATCAACCGAACTTCCCTTTTAAGTGAACACGCTCAACAACTATCCACATGGTCTCAACAAAACCCCGTACATAGAGTCGTCCGGCTCACACCTGTTTTCTTCCTTTATTTCTTTCCATTACGATCTTATTTTGTTGTCACAGGCTTGTCAATAAATGCTGCACAATATTTTAAATTTGAACGATACAGCGAGATTGAAGGTGATGTCTATTCATTGCGTGCACGAAATGAACGTGCTAAAATTAGGTATAGAGATAATCATCGTGTCCGTATACTAAAAAGAGTCTTCGCCGCGCCAACGGCAAAGACTCTAGGACTTGAAAGGCTGTGGATCACCACCACGGCGCGCTGCATAACTAAATGTTAATGCAAACGAAACCCACCGTTAGGGGCCAACCTAATTACGCGGTGGGTTTTCGCTTGTTCCGAAATTTTCGACGTAGCCAGCGATAAAGTTTACGAATACTAAACACCAGGCTTAGTAACGTAACCATCCAACGCAACACATCGTAGCACGACACAAGGTTGACCATCGGCTTCACCCCCTTTCGGGAAGCTGCACCGTGGTCCGAAAACATCCACCACTATTCAAAATCCATAAGGTAAATTATACCACGGCCTCGCCCACTACTCTAGCAAATTCCTCTAGTAAATAAATCAACTTAAGAGTTAACTTTAGCGCCACTGCACAGTCGGACAGGGTCAATATCTATATGTCCCCAGACGGCAAGGGTTTATTTATCCCTAATCATCAAACCTTCTGTGGAACCTCCTGAACCGTCACGCTTTTGACCGATTCGCCCTGTTTTCTTGTCAAAACGATGTTCAAGACAAGCGCTGTAATCGAACCCGAAACGATACCATTTTGCAACAGCATTTTGGCAAAGCTCGGCAGCTGGTCGAACATTTGTGGCAGAACGGCAGAGCCTAGACCCACGGCAATACTGCATGCTGCGATCAGCAGATTGCTTTCTTTCCGTAGATCCACTTCTGACAGAATAGACATGCCTGATGCAGCGACCGAGCCGAACATGACGATCATCGCCCCGCCCAGCACAGCGTTAGGAATCACTGTCGTTAAAGCAGCCAGCTTAGGCAGCAAACCGAGAACAACCATGATACCGCCCGCAGCAAAAATAACGTTCCGCGATTTGACGCGTGTGAGTGAGATCAGACCCACATTTTGCGAGAAAGCTGTATAAGGAAACGCGTTAAAAATACCCCCAAGCATGATCGCAAGTCCCTCGGAACGCAGACCATTGACGATCTGCTTCTGCTCCACCTTCTGATCAATCGCTTTGCCTACTGCCAGATAAACGCCCGTTGACTCGACCATGCTGACAATATTGACGATAATCATCGTACAAACTGCCATAATGCTAAACTCTGGCTTACCAAAATAAAACGGCTGTGCAACACTCACCCATGAAGCCTCCGCCACGGGAGCAAAATGCACCATTCCCATTCCATAAGCAACCACTGTGCCCGCGAACAAACCAATAAGCACGGAAATCGAGCGCAAAAAGCCTTTTGCCAACCGATTCACAAGCAGAATAACCAGTAGTGTGACTAAGGCCAACAGTAAATTACGTGGCTGTCCAAAGTCCGAACTGCCCTGACCCCCTGCTACATTGTTCATCGCCACCGGAATAAGGGATAGACCGATAATCGTAACGACCGAACCTGTAACCACCGTCGGGAAAAAGCGTAGCAGCTTGCCATACAACGGTGCTGCTAACACCACGAATATACCAGACAAAATAATGGCACCATACGCTGTCGCTAAATTTGAGGTCGAAGCAATCGCGATGATAGGCCCTACTGCCGTAAACGTACAGCCTAAAATGACAGGCAGTCTACTACCGAAAAAGCGTGTGCCCATAATCTGTAATAACGTAGCAATCCCGCAAGTGAACAGATCGGCAGCCACCAAATAAGCCATCTGGGCTGGCGTCAGGTGCAATGCTCCCCCTACAATTAGAGGTACAGCAATTGCTCCAGCGTACATCGCCATGACATGCTGGAAGCCCAGCGCGAATAACTTTTGTTTACTTAACATCCCACATTCTCCTTAACGGGAGGAATCACCACGCCAGCTTCCTCTATAAAATGAACCTCGCCTGGTGCCATGGAAGCGATACGCGCAAGAGAACGTACGGCAATGCCTCTTTGCTCCAACAGTCCACGACCTTCCTGGAAGCTCTTCTCAATCACACAGCCAACCCCGGCCAGCTCCGCTCCTGCTTCCTTAACAATATCCGTAAGTCCGACCAATGCTGCGCCAGTAGCCAAAAAATCATCTACGATCAGCACATGGTCGCTGGCATGGAGATATTTTTGGGAAATACTCACCTGATAGGTTTCCTGCCGAGTGAACGAATGAACCTCTGCGAAGTATACCTGCTCATTCAGCGTGATTGCTTTCTTTTTCTTCGCATAAATGAAAGGGACCCCCAAGGCAATAGCAGTAGCCATAGCAAATTGAATACCACTAGCTTCAATTGTAAGCACCTTGGTGATCGGAGCACTGCCGAAAAGGCGTGCAAACTCCTTACCAATCTCCAATGCTAATGCTGTATCTACCTGATGATTCAAAAATGAATCTACCTTTAGTACGGTATCAGATAAAATTTGTCCCTCTTGACGAATACGTTCCTCCAAAGCTTTCATTATGCGAGTATCGCTCCTTCTGTACTTTAAAATAGTATAAAACCTGCCAAAACCAAAAAAAGGACAGGCTCCCTTGAGTTGTTTCTCAAGTGAAGCCTGTCCTTGGGGTTGTAATCCCTGACGGATTGGCGCACAAATAAATGCCCGCATTCATCCAAAGCCGATGCGCTATCACTCATAGTCGGACGATTACAGTGGTCATCCGGTAGAAACTTCTGGGCCATATCCCCAATATTATACGAGTCATATGAAATTGATATCTTGTATACTACACCCTCTGGCGGGCGGTTTCAAGACTATTTTTCATACAGACAGCGGCATTTGGAGAACCTTCCACAATTGGAATATCGTAAATCAAGCCGACCTTTGTTCAAGGTATATATATTGTAAGGACTTTGCATAATCCTGATTGTAGAAAACAGATAAAAAACAAAAATACATGCAAAACAACATTTAATTTTAATTATAATTTTAGAAAACAAAAATAAAACCACAAATTATACTTCCGTTTATGTTGACTACAAAGAAAAACGGAAGTAGTATGGAGTTAGTTAAGAAAGCAAAAGGCAGACTTTCAGGCTGCCAGTATTTTATCCATGCAAGGAGATTGGGTATGAATAATTATCTTGCTGTTGATATTGGAGCTTCAAGCGGAAGGCTCGTAAGTGCAACTCTGCAAGGTGACCAGCTACACTTGCAAGAGCTTCACCGTTTCAACAACTCCTTTACCGAAAAAAACGGACACGATTACTGGAATATCGACGAACTATTGAATGAGATTATTCAGGGCTTGCAAAAAGCTAAACAGACGGGGATTCACTCCTGTACGCTCGGCATTGATACATGGGCTGTAGATTACGTGCTGCTTGATCAGAAAGGAAACCGCATTCATGAGGTATACGCTTACCGGGATGCACGTACCCTCCATGCGCCCGACAGGCTGCACCAGCTCATCAGTCGAGAGGCTGTGTATGAGAAAACAGGCATTCAGGAACTAAACTTTAATACCCTGTATCAACTGTTTGTCCATGATCGGGAACAGCTTGCCCAGGCGGATAAAATATTGATGGTCCCCGATTATCTGTACTATCGCCTGACAGGCATCATGATCAATGAAATGACGAATGCGTCCACGATGCAGCTTCTCAACGTGAACACACGAGAGTTTGATGAAGACCTGCTGTCCCTGCTCCAACTGCGACGCAATCAGTTTTCAGAGCTTGCCGAGCCTGGACGGGTTCTGGGTTCTCTTTTGCCGGAGCTTGTTCAAAAATACGATCTTCCGGACTGTCAGATCATTCTTGCGCCTACTCACGATACTGCATCGGCTGTTGCAGGTGTTCCGTCACAGCGGGAAGAATCTTGGGCCTATATTAGCAGCGGAACGTGGTCACTACTGGGAATGGAACGTTCCAAAGCCTTGAATACCAAGGCAGCCATGCAGGCGAACTACACGAATGAGTGGGGTGCTTACGGTACGTACCGTTTTCTGAAAAATATTATGGGATTGTGGATGATTCAGGAGGTTAGGAGAGAGGGCGGTTCCGCACATAGCTTTGCTGAATTGGCCGAACTGGCTTCAGCAGAGACACCGTTTGTCAGTCTCGTCCTCTGTAACCAGTCATCCTTCTTAAACCCGGATAGTATGACCCTTGAAATCCAGCGATTCTGTGAAGAAACAGGCCAGCCCATCCCCAGGACGCCGGGTTCACTCGCCCGCTGTATTTTTGACAGTCTGGCCTTAAGCTACCGCGATGCCTTACACGAACTGCAACGTTTAACAGACGAAACGATTACCAGATTGCACATTGTCGGCGGAGGTGCTAACAACGAATTACTATGTCAGCTAACAGCCGATCTTTTGGGAATTGAGGTTCAGGCAGGTCCTTCCGAATCTACAGCCATCGGCAATATTGTCGTGCAATTAATCAGCTCTGGTGCTCTTGAAGATCTCCAAGCTGCTGGCCGAACCATCGCCCGCTCCTTTCCGACTCGGCTATATGAGCCGCAATCGGTGGAAAGCATGCAAGAACTTCTGGACCGCTGGGAGCACCTCAAGATACAAGCAACATCCTCTATTCAGATATCTCAATAAAGGAGTAAAGCCGCCATGAACGAAGCTATTGAAGCCAGTTATAACGAAGCGAAAAAGCTGTACGCTCGCCACGGTATTCAAGTTGACGACATTTTACGGAAGCTTTCACAAATCAAAATATCACTGCACTGCTGGCAGGGAGATGATGTTCAGGGATTTCTGTTCAAAGACAAACAGCTTAGCGGGGGGATTGCCGTAACGGGCAGCTACCCGGGCAGAGCAGGCACGCCGCATGAGTTGCGTCAGGATTTAGAAAAAGCTCTATCGCTTATTCCGGGTAAACACAAGGTCAATCTGCACGCAATCTATGCGGACACCACAGAACAAGTGGATCTGGATCAACTGGAGCCACGCCATTTTCAGAACTGGGTAGACTGGGCCAAACAGCAAGGGCTCGGGCTTGATTTTAATCCAACTTTGTTCTCCCATCCCAAAGCGGAAGACGGCTTCACACTGAGTCACAAGGATTCGGAAATCCGCGATTTCTGGATCACACACTGCAAAAAATCACGCAGGATTGCAGAGCATTTTGGCAAAGAACTCGGTCAGCCCTGTGTCACAAACCACTGGATGCCGGATGGCTATAAAGATACTCCGGTTGATCGGTTGGCTCCAAGAGAACGTCTGCGTGATGCGCTGGACGAAATTTTCAGCGAGGAAATCAGTGAGGAATACAACATCGATGCGGTTGAAAGCAAGCTGTTCGGCATCGGCTCAGAAAGCTATGTCGTGGGCTCACATGAATTCTATATGGGTTACGCCCTGACACGCGGTAAATCTATCTGTCTCGACGCTGGTCACTTCCATCCAACCGAAGTCATTTCGAACAAACTGTCCTCTGTGCTGATGTTCACCGATCAATTATTGCTCCATGTCAGCAGACCGGTTCGTTGGGACAGTGATCATGTCGTGACGATGGACGACGAATTGCTGGACATTGCCCGTGAGCTGGTTCGCGGTGAATTGCTTTCCCGAACCCATATCGGTCTTGATTTCTTTGATGGCAGTATCAACCATGTGGCAGCATGGGTCATCGGAACACGCAACACGATCAAAGCGCTGCTTCGCGCTATGCTCGAACCGATTGAAGCATTAAAGCAGGCGGAAGAGGAACGGGATTTCACCACTCGTCTTGCTCTGGTCGAAGAGTTTAAATCGTATCCGTTTGGTGCCATATGGGATTACTATTGCGCTCAAAACGGCGTTCCTGTTCGTGAGGAATGGCTGGCCGAAGTAAAAAACTATGAACAACAGGTACTGCTGAAACGGTAACTACTGCACTGATAATGCTTATATTCATATCATACAAAGGGAGAGATTATCCATGACTACTGTGCTGGAGAATCAAAAAGAACGCAAATCGGGACTGGATATCCCATTTGTTCGCGAGATGGCGGAAATTACACAAAACATGTGGAAATTCGGCTGGGATGAACGCAATGGAGGTAATGTAAGCTATATTCTGGATGAAGCTGAGGTTGCAAAATATATAGATATTCATCAGGTCATTCGGACGATCAAACCTGCCTTCCCGGTGAATGAACTGGCTGGTAAATATTTTATCGTCACCGGATCAGGAAAATATTTTAAAAACGTAATTGCAGATCCAGAAGCTAACTTAGGAGTCCTTCGTGTCTCCCAGGATGGTGAGCAATTGGAAGTCTTGTGGGGCCTCAAACATGGCGCAGTGCCTACCAGTGAGTTACCTTCCCATTTTATGGGCCACATTGAGCGCTTGAAGGTCGATCCTAACCATCGTGTTGTGATTCATAATCATGCCACCCATGTTATTGCCATGACCTTCATTCATAGTCTGGACGAAAACCAATTCACCAAAACGCTGTGGGAAATGTGTACCGAATGTATTGTCGTCTTTCCAGACGGTATTGGTGTAATCCCTTGGATGGTACCAGGTTCCAGCGAAATCGGCCGCGAAACGGCTAAAAAAATGAAGGATCATCACGCTGTATTATGGCCTCATCATGGCATTTTCGGAACGGGCAGCTCCATTGATGAAGCGTTTGGCCTGATTGAAACGATTGAAAAAGCGGCGCAAATTTATATGCTCATTGCTCACCATGATATTCAGCAACGAATTACGGATCAGGAATTGGCCGATCTGGCGAAAGCCTTTAACGTTACTCCAAAAGAAGGAATACTGAACGTATAAACATAGGCCAACCTCATAACTCACAACTTAAAAGGCTCCATGGCTCGTCTCAAATCGACCATGGAGCCTTTGGCATACCTAGTTTTAATTATATAACCCTTAATTCCAATGAATTAACTTGTAATTACGCTTCCCTTTATATACAATAAAATCAAAATTCCCTTATCTCCACCAAAGGAGAGGTGACAAGTTATGAAAAGAGCAAAAAATGAAGATCACTTCGACATCGTGGAAGACCATTATTTCACAGCTACCGAACTGGAAAAATCCAGCGCCATTTGGCCAGTCAGACTGGGTATGGATATTTCGAAAACAAGCTGCCATGTCGGTCCCAAGGCTGTTCCTTATTTTTATTTGATTTTTGTACTTGAAGGTCAGGCTGAGTTTATTTATAAGCAGCAGAATTACCGTGTCCAAAAGTCTGATTTATTCTGTTTTTTTCCGCATCTTGCCCATGAATATTACACCGATCAGGAGCACCCGTTGCAAAAGGTATGGATTGCCTTTGAGGGACCCAAGTCCCTCGCATTGCTGGAGCGGATCGGAATTAATCCCTCTACGCCATTTATGGCTAACGCAGTGAGCGAGGAAATCCTCGGACTTATCTCCAACCTGTTTTCCATCGTACACGACAACAGCAGACAAGGCAGCGATCTGGCCCGCTTGATTACACTGCACCAGATCTTCGAGGAATTGTCCCGCAACACATCTGACGTGCTGCGCAACTTTGTATGCTCTGATTATTGGCTCCAGCAGGGGAAAGATTACATTGAAATGCATTATTGTGACCGTGTTACGATTGAGCAAATTGCCGAGCATGTAGGTGTGGATCGTGCGCATTTTTCACGTAAGTTCCATTCCACCTTCCTCATCTCTCCCGCCAAGTATTTGCAAAACCTCAAGATTAACGAAGCCAAAAGATTACTGGAGCAGACAACTTACAATTTGTCGATCATAGCCCAGTCCATCGGCTATACCGATATGTCCACCTTTTCCAAGGCATTTAAGAAAACGGCAGGGATTCCACCGCGTGAGTATCGCTTCCGACATCAGTCCCGGCAAGAGATTCGTACCGTCAACGCTTAGTCGGAATCCAGTAACGTTAAAGAGAGCCGCCGTATACGGTGGCTCTCTTTTTATGACCTGATCCTAACTTACACTTGGTTCTGAACCCTTTCAACGCTATAATAGGCTTCAAACCAACAGGAAAGGTACGTGAAATCCATGCTGCGATTCAATGCGATACGTACGGGCTATCTGCTGGGCATCTCACTGATACTGGCCGCAATTATTTATTTTTTCGCCTCCAATTGGGGCGGACTGGATCGGACATCCAAGATTGTACTTGCTGCTGCTCTTATTGTTCTGTTCTATGGCTTGTCTTTTGTATTTGCACGGATACGTGCTGTTCCCGGCCAACAAGCTTTTCTGTCTAATATGTTTTTGGTGGCTGGCTGTATAGCCTTTGGCGTTTCCGTGGCATTGCTCGGTCAAATTTACAATTCCCATGCGGACAGCTACGGATTGTTTTTCATTTGGTCGGTGCCGGCTCTGCTACTTAGCTGGATTACTCGCTACAATCCCTTTTATATGCTGTCTTATGTACTGATTCAACTTGGTTTGTGGCTTTATTTTTACCCTACGATGCAAAGTGTGCCTTATAGCGAACTTCGATCATTGTCGATTGCCGGAGTGTTCGCACTGGTCAATCTGGTGTTGTTTCTATTGGCGTTCCTTCATCGTATACGCTCTGCTCCACTACAATATATGAGCTTTACTGTTTTTCATATAGCCATGTTAGCGATGACCAACTCTTTTGCATTTGATGGGTATGGGCTGGTCATGAATATACCGTATATCGCTGTGATTGCTTTAGGATTTTATATATTTATCAAGGTGCGACTGAATAAAACGCTACTGACCTTGAATGCATTGGCGCTCTCAGCGTTTGCTGTCTTTAAATTTATAGAGCTGGCAGAGGCGTACTCCTCATCTCTGTTTTTTGTGTTTGGTTTGATTTTTGTGGCGCTGCTGCTGACGGGTAACGTGTGGTTTTTCCGTTATTTGAATCGTTTGGGAAAAACACCGCCGGAAGCAGGGATAACGGACATTAGTACATCAAAGACTGAGACGACCGTTCCCGAGGAACATGGCAGTGAATGGATCAGCAAAACCGTATCCCGTGTAATCAAAGTGGTTGGAGTGCTGATCG
Organism: Paenibacillus sp. FSL P2-0322; assembly: GCF_037975315.1. NCBI lineage: Bacteria > Bacillati > Bacillota > Bacilli > Caryophanales > Paenibacillaceae > Paenibacillus > Paenibacillus sp. FSL P2-0322. The sequence goes on from NZ_CP150243.1 coordinate 5,918,230, forward strand.
GTAGTATATCTCTCATCGGATTGATTATGATTAGCACGAATGTAAACCACACCGAATATGTACTGTTGGTTGTGTCGTTGCTGCTTATGATTTTGATGATTGTCATACCGGAATCGAAGCTGGATTCGGTAATACGTTATACACTGCTGACCATCAGCTATATTACAGGCTTGGCGGCCATTCTATGGTCAGATCAGTCGCTGCTTTCGGTATTATTTCTGATCGTTTCCATCGCTGGATGGTTCCGCTCCAAGGGGAAAAGGCAGTTGTTTTTTGCCTACACCTTTGTAAACCTGAATCTGGCGACCATTTTATTTCAGCAGTATCAGGAGTGGGATGGTTGGAACTGGACCTATAAGTTCATCATCTTCTCTCTTTTCATTGTCAATGCCGTGTTATATGGGGTAAGTTACTTTATATTCAAGACGGAGTTAAAAGAACATCTGCGGAATAGCTCATTATTTTTCAGCTTGTTGTTCCTGTTTTGGGCGACGTTTTTCGAGGATGTCATTCCACACTCTTATATGTTCATTAACATTTTTTATTTTGTTATCGTTACCGGGATGATCTTTGCCTTTGCCCGTCTGAAACAAAAATCGGAGACCCTCATGAGCGTTGTATTCTGGTTTATTTTTATCGGCTTCAAATACTATGATTTATTGTGGACGCTACTGTATAAGTCTTTTACGTTGGCGCTTCTGGGGGTCATTGCACTCGGCTTGACCTGGTGGGCGGATCGGCGAATGGCCCATAGCGGCAAAGCAGCATTTGATGCCGACCACCGCAGCTTTAGCTTCATGCGCTTAAGCCCGTTACTCATCGCTATTGTCATCGTGCTACAGCTGGGGATCATCGGCTATCAGACGGCGAGAAGTGAAACCCTGCTCGCCACAGGGGCTTCCATTAAGCTCAAACTGGCTCCTATAGACCCGCGCTCCCTGCTGCAAGGCGATTATGTGGCACTGAATTACGACATATCTACCCCGCCTTCCAAGACCCCTCTTCAGGAGGAGGAATGGAGCCGAGGCAAAGTCAAAGTCGTTCTCACACCAGATAGCCAAGGAGTATACGTCGCGGATCGCCTATATCAAGATGGTGAAAAACTTACCAGTCATGAGGTCGTTCTAAATGGACAATGGTATGGTTCTCGTATTCTGTACGGTATTGAGAATTATTTCATCCCTGAGGGAACCGGACGTACTGTAGAACAGAACGCACATTTTGCCCATATTCGGGTGAGCCGCAATGGGGACGCGCTGCTGGAACGTTTGGCAGAAAGCTGACCGGATCGGCGCAGGTAGTTAACAAAGCAGGCTGAACCAAGCTGCTCCATTGCTGGAGCACAACTTGGTTCAGCCTGCTTGTTCTTTTTCGGGCCATCGAGTTACCTCTTATAGATAACCTTTATCCCTACGCTACGCTTATCCTCGTTTATACATCTCTCGTCCATGATGCTATTTCCTCAATATCCAGCGGCTGAGTCCGGCAACAGCCGCCAATCAGACGAGCTCCCGCTTCATACCATTGGCGGGCACTTTGTCCAAATGTCTCTGTACAAGTGCTGCCGTGCCATGTCTTGCTGACCGGGTCATATTCCTCCCCCAGATTGGGATATACCACCACAGGCTTATCCGTGTGACTGCGTATTTCGTGAATAAGCGATGGAACGAAATTCGGCAAAGTGCAATTGATTCCTACAGCGGCCACTTGCTCATGCCCATTCAGCCACTCAGCACATGCAGCGGCAGACTCACCATTGCTGATATGCTGCCCATCCTTTGCGCTAAAGCTGATCCAGGCATACGTGCCTGGGAATTCCTTCAGCAATCGGGCGATGGCCTTGGCTTCAACCAGACAGGGTATCGTTTCACAAGCTAAAATATCTGCACCCGCCTCAATCAGAGCTTTCATACGCGGCCTGTGGAACTCCACTAGCTGTTCCTCGCTCAGCTTGTAATCGCCGCGATACTCTGACCCATCTGCCAAAAACGCCCCGTAAGGGCCAACAGAGGCCGCGACTAGCGGCTTGGGACGATGTTGCTGACTAGCAGTAGCCGTCACGTCAGCCCAAAACTCATCGCGTGCCTGCACAGCAATCCGCACCGATGATTGAATCAGTTCCAGCGCCTCATTTTCGCTTAGGCCCCGTTTAACATAGCCTTCAACGGTAGCCTGATAGCTCGCAGTAATCGCACAGTCTGCCCCAGCCTCAAAATAATCTCTATGTACACGCTTGATCGACTCCGGATGCTCATGGAGGATTTTAGCTGACCATAAGCTATCGTTCAGATCATGTCCATGACGCTCCAGTTCAGTCGCCATGGCGCCGTCCAGCACGATCAGTTGAAATTCGTCCAGTATATGTTGTATCGGATTCATGTGGCCCCTCCTGCTCGTCTTTTCTATTTAACCCACTAATCAAGTAGGGTTTAATGATTTACATTATAGCACGGAAGTTGATGAGCACTCACAAAGCCAAGAAATAATCATTCCGTGAAGACGTCCCCTCTCGTTTCATTTGCCATCTGATGTAACGTATAAATTTTTTAAATTAGTTTCATAAGTTAAATTAATTAGATATTGTTCTTTTTTTCACAAAGTCATTTTACTATAAAAGTGCAAACCAACACTTTGGCCAAAAGATCAGGGAATTGCATCGTCACATTCTGCATCGTCATTTATGTGAAAAAAGGTACAAGAGAGGGTTTTATCTATGTCTTTACTAGAAATGATTACAGCGACCTTAACAGATAACAAAATTCTCAGTTCTATCGCTTCCACCGTTTTTATTATCCTTCTTGGTTTCTTTTGCCGGAAGAAGGGGATTTTTAACGCAGCAGTAGGAAAGATGTTATCCAAGGTTGTTCTAACCGTGGCTCTACCAGCACTAGCCTTTAATTCTTTCATGCAGGATATTAATCCTACAATGTTAAAACAAGGCATGAATGTTTTAATATGGGGAGTTCTAATTTATATTATTCTCATCTTTATTTCTAAACCGTTCTTCCTGAGCTACAACAAGGATAAGCAGGATGTTTTGCGGGTGTTAACCATTTTCGGTTCTACTACTTTTTTCGGAATTCCAATTGTCGGAGCCATTTACGGTCCTACCGGAGTGATGTACAGTTCCATTTTTAACATAGGGTACCGCATTTTCTTATACTCCTATGGCTATATCAAAATGAGCGGCTTGAAAATGGAGCTTAAAAATCTCAAAACCATGTTTTTGAATCCCATCGTTATCGCCACGTTTCTAGGCTTGTTTGTTTGGTTGTTTCAAGGTTATTTGCCACAGATGAGTGTAGCTACAGAGGATGGGGCCATTCAGCAGTTCGCCTTTCTAAGAATTGATCAAACCGCTGTCTGGCTGTTCAAGCCCATGACCTACCTAGCTGGACTAGCTTCTCCATTAGCCTGGTTATCGATTGGCTCGACATTGGGGGAGATCAGCTTCAAGTCGGCAGCTACTGATAAGACCTCTTGGTATTACAGCATAGTTAAGGTTTGGCTTGTTCCTATTGTTAACATCGTCTTGCTGGCTTTGTTGACTGTATCCCATATTCTGTCAGTCGATTCTGTCGCTTTAGCTACTATTGTCATCATGATGGCTACTCCTACAGCTACCGTAGCCGCAGCCTATGCCATCAGTTTTGATAAGGAAGCCATATTAACTTCTAATGCATCGCTTCTATCTACTATCACTTCTGTCGTCATGATTCCAGTGTGGATCATTACGCTCAATGTCATTGATAAAATTGGAATTTTCTAAATCAGGGGGAAAACAACATGTTAAAAATCATTTGCTATGGTGTCCGTTCTTATGAGAAACCCTATTTCCAGGATCTCAATAAATATAACTTCCAACTAACGCTGGTAGAAGAGTTGTTAACCACTAGCAATGCAGAATTGGCACAGCATCACGATGCCGTTTTGCTAAGAGGAAACTGTGCTGCCAATCGGGAAAATATCACAAAATTCAATGAATACGGCATTCGATATGTTTTTACCAGAACAGTTGGAATCAACCACATTGATTTGGATGCCTGCAGCGAATTCGGAATGAAGGTGGCACGCGTGCCATCTTACTCTCCGAATGCCATCGCCGAGCTCTCCTTAACCTTAGCAATGATGCTGTTCCGACACACCGCTTATATGACTACCAAAAGCTCGTTCAAAAATTTCATTGTGGACGAGCATACATTCAGCAAAGAGATTCACAATTGTAAAGTTGGGATTATTGGGGTCGGCCGCATCGGTCTGACGGAAGCCAAATTATTTAAAGGATTAGGTGCTTCTGTTATCGGCTATGATGTGTACCAATCGGACGCAGCTAAGGAAGTCATTCCATTCACGACCTTGGATGAATTACTGGCAGAGAGTGATGTCGTTAGTGTGCACGTTCCTTATCTGCCGGGACAGAACGACAAAATGATTAACGCCAGCTTTTTGGCAAAAATGAAAAAGGGATCTATTCTCATCAATACCTCACGTGGAGAATTACAAGATAACCAAGCCATTTTGGACGCTTTGCTCAGTAACCATCTGGAAGGCTTCGCTACGGATGTCTTCCCTAAAGAAGATGAATTATTCTTTAGAGCATTTGAACCATGGCAAATGCTCCCGGACCCAACGATCCAGAAGCTTGTGGAGCTGTATCCAAGAGTTTTGGTAACGCCTCATGCTGGCTCGAATACCGTTACGGCGTTATCCAACATGATTGAAACTAGCTACGACAACTTCCATGATATCGTTACAACTCATTCTTCGGATAACCTAGTCCCACTTCCTGTTCTCTCTATGAAATAATTAGGAAGCTCGGTACTCTTGTTGAACAAAAAAGAACCGCTATTTCCAGATTACATCGGAAATGGCGGTTCTTTTATATCAGGATTCAACTGATAGAGCATTAGCGGCCTGCCAACCTTGTGGTATTCTATCGATTCAACTAGAAAGCCATCGTCCACCAGGAACTGAATATATTTTTTTACCGTGATACGGGACAAGTCCACTTCTCTGGCTAACGTTTCAACCGAGAATGGTCCGTCCAGCTCTTGAATATTCTTCAGTATCGTGGTCATGGTCAGTTTGGACAAATTTTTAGATAGGTTTTTCGGTAGATTATGCGATGGATGTTCAACAGGTTTTTTCTTTTCCACACCCGCATGCTCTTCTTTATTAAAATAATGGTCAATAACAGCTTGATTAATTCCGTTCCCTTCCTCCATCACCGTGGCCAGTCGCTGGATTTTCTCAACAGCCAGTCTAAAGCGTTCGAATGTAAAGGGCTTAATTAAATAGTCTGCAACACCATAAAAAACAGCTTCCTTCACCGTCTGAATATCTTTTGCAGCCGTAATTAAAATAACTGGAGCATGATACTGATGCTCCTGCATATGTGATAATAAAGTTAATCCGCTTTTTCCAGGTAAATAAACGTCCAGTAATACCAGATCCGGTGACCATTTTTGAAGGCAGTCCTGTGCTTTCTTGACGGTATCTGCCTTACATACAACATCCAAATTGTCCATGCGCTCGATAAACTGTTGATTGAGCTCAGCAACCATCGGATCATCCTCAACAATTAGAACTTTCATTCATTTGTCACCTCCAATGTACAGGGCAACTCTACATATATACTTGTTCCGAGACCCGGTTGGCTATCAAGCTCAATGATTCCTTGATGATTTTCCACCATGGTTTTAACCAGATTCAAGCCGTAGCCTCTGTCTTCTCCTTTGGTTGAAAAGCCATGCTCGAATATCCTTTTTTGCATCTCAAAATCAATCCCCATACCATTATCTTTCACTTTCAAAATGAATACATTTCCCTCACACTCATAATTCAATTTCAGCTCAATTTTGCCGGGTTCTTTTTTTTGTAAGATGGAATCTATGGCGTTGTCAAAAAAATTACCCAGGATGTGTATGACATCATGAACGATATCCTGCATCTCCACATTAGAGACATCCGAGCTTTCTGCAAGAAGAACCGAAATATTCTGTTCGCGTGCTTCGTTGATTTTACCCATAATAAAACCTGCTAATGCCGGAACTTTAATTCTCTCAGTCAAAAAGCCTACCTCATCTTGATACCGGTGATTTAGCTGCTGAATATATTGACTGACCTCCGCATATTTCCTCATTTCAATCAGGCCGGATATTACGTGCATTTTGTTCATAAATTCATGGGTCTGTCCGCGAAGGGAGTTAATATAATATTTTGTACCACTTAACTGGTTGCTGAGATGGATCATCTCGGATTGGTCGCGCAGCGTTGCAACTGCCCCAAAAAACTCATTTTCAATATATATAGGGGTTACTGTCGCAATGACTTCTATACCATTCACATAAAATGAGCGATCCTTGATTTTCTTTTTATCATCAAACACTCTCTTGAAGAGCACGTTATAAAAGTTGGTATCTAGCTGCTCGCCAATCGGGGCTTTCATCTCTTGGTTTGCCAGTTGATACTTGGACTGAGCTTCTTTGTTCATGAGCATAATTTTCTTGTCAGCCGAAATGGCTATAATTCCTTCAGCGACCTCATTTTCAATAATTTCTTTTTCGCGCAATCGTGTCGCTATCTCTTGCGGCTCAAGCCCAAATAAAATCGTTTTGATTTTCTGAGCCAGAATGATCGCGCCCAGAACTCCACTAAAGAGCCCAAGCATCAGCCCCCCAAAAATGGTATACTGCGCCTGCATCAAATCATGATTTAGGGTTCTCATGGTCAGCCCTACACATACAATGCCAATGACCTCATGCTGTTGATTAAATATCGGCGTAAAATATCGGTAACCTTTGCCCAAAATACCTATATTCTCAGAAAAATGTCCCTGACCGGATAGTGCTCTTCTGGCATCATTCAAATCAGAGAACGGTTTGCCAACCATCGTTGCATCCGGATGAGATAGCCGAATTAAATCGTGATTCAAAATGACAACGAAATCCACATTAACGTTGTGCATGACTCCAAGCGAGTAGTCTTGGATCTGCTTCACAGGAACTCCCTGCTCAACATTACGAATAACATCGTTGTCACTAGCAACCATCTTGGCAATACCCGAAAGTTTTTCCTTCGTATTATCAAAATGCTTGTTAATCACGAAATTACGAATGAGAAGCACGGATATAATTAAAGAAATAATGATAACTAAAACAACCAAAATAATAATCATGAATTGTAGCGAAACCTTGAATTGTCGTCTCGGTTTCGACTTACTTTTTAACTGCAACCCCATCACCTAGCTTCTTTGTTAAGCTCCCCATTAGGAAGAAGAGCTTATCTCTGACCCTATATTCCCTTGATATTCGACATCGTTTGACAATTTCCTTCTTATTCTGCAAGCTCTGCGCGCTCCACCGACAACCAAACGTATCCTTTATCTGAAATAAAACGATATGCTGAATAAGGAAAGATCAATTCTCCATAATAAGGACGTATACCTAATGAAATGGAGGATATCGGATGATTGACAATCTCGAAAGCAATTACAACTGCGCTAATGCAGGACAAGACCTTCATCAGCTCAAGCAGGAACTCGCTGCGCTTCAGGAACAAGGTGCAAACGACCAGGCGTCCGAGGAAGCCATTCATCGGCTGGAAAATCAAATTTCGTTCATCTTGAACAAGTGCGATATTAACCACTAGTTGATGCTTGGCTATTTCAGTAAAATAAATAAAACCGACTTGTCTTTTAAAGACAAGCCGGTTCTATATGAATTAGTGTATGCAAAAAGGTTCCAAATTCACAAAATTCCCCGTATCTCATCCAATGACTGCACCTTTTCCCGCTGCATCCATTGTTCAAGGCCATGTACCAGCTCAGCCCCTGCATGTAAATGAACAAAATTGTACGTTCCCACCTGAATGGCAGCGGCCCCTGCCATGGTGAATTCAATAATATCCTCCACCGAGCTAATCCCGCCCATCCCGATCACCGGAATCGACACCGCCTGTGCCACCTGGTGAACCATGCGCAAGGCAATCGGTTTAATTGCCGGGCCGGAAAGACCAGCATACGTGTTGGCGAAGACACTGCGACGCCGGCGTATATCTATTTTCATTGCAGAAAATGTATTGATCAGCGAAACTCCGTCTGCGCCTTCTTCCTCGCACATAACCGCCATCTGTGTGATGTTCTCTGCGTTTGGAGACAGCTTGACGACCAACGGAAGCGCCGTCACATTGCGCACCTGACGCACAACCTCCCGCGCTACCTCCGTCTGGATACCAAATTGCATTCCACCCTGCTTCACATTGGGACATGAAATGTTCAATTCCAGCATATCAACGCCTCTGCGGTTCATCGTGCGACGCTTTTGTGCGTTTTCCGTAATCATCGCTACGGCCTGAACGTATTCCTCCAGATTGGAGCCGCCCACGTTGGCAATAACAGCCGTGTTCCAGCGTGTCATGTCATCCAGCTCATCCTTCAAAAAGGCGGCAACACCCGGATTCTCCAGCCCCACACTATTGAGCATGCCCGATGCTGTCTCATGTATTCGTGATCCCGTATTACCAGCCTTCGGATGCAGGGTCAGTCCCTTGCCGACGATACCACCCAATAATTCAGGAGAATAAAATTCCGCATACTCACGTCCGAATCCAAACGTACCGGAAGCCATGATGATCGGGTTCTTGAATGGTACACCCGCAATATTACACACCATGGAGATCATCAAACTCCACCTCCTCCACCGGGAATACAGGCCCTTCTTTACATACCCTTCGATTGCCTCCACGGGTACGCATCGTACAGCCCAAACATGCGCCAATACCACAGGCCATGTGTCTTTCAGTTGAAATATATAAACGGGATGACGTATCCACCGTTTTCATGGCGAGTGCTTGCAACATCGGAGTTGGCCCGCAGGAGAACATATTTGCATAAAGCGTCGGATCAACCTGTTCGACGATGCTTCCCCCTACCTTGACCTGCACAGATGCCGCCACAGCTTCGAACGCTTCAACCCCGAAGGCTTGCTGTGCAAACCCCAAATAAACGTGCGCATGCGGGTAATACTTTGCAGCCAACAGCAACGGAGCTGTACCCATGCCACCGCCGATCAAAGCCAAACTACCCTCTACCTGCGGAAAACCGTTTCCGAAAGGTCCTTCTAAATGAATCTCCTGACCAGGCTGTAATTGGGAAAACAAATTTGTCCCCTCTCCAACAACCCGGTACAAAAAGGAAATACTCTCTTCCCCGATATCATAAATGCTGATGGGTCTGGGCAGCAGTGGGTAACCTGTCCCGCTGCGCAGCATGTAAAACTGCCCCATGTTCCCTTTAAACTTTCCCTCTATTTTCATCACATAAATGCCCGGAACGAGCGCCACATTCGAAATTACGTTAGCCATATAACCCCTCCACTAACCACTCACTATAACGTAAAAGCAGCAACTATTACGTGACTATTTTCACATTTTTGGGTAACGTTTCGCCCTGCGGCTCGTGATATAAAAAAGCGTACTCCTGTTAGAGAGTACGCTTGTGTATTTAACTAATGGCTTCGCGCTCCGCATTGCGGCTACCCTTGGCATCCTTGCGGATTTGCTTGCTGCGTAGCTGCCCGCAGGCTGCGTCAATATCGACTCCATGCTCCAGCCGAACACTACAGCTAATGCCTTGTTTTTTCAGAACATCATAGAAGCCAGTAATCGACTCCGACTCACTCCGCTGGTATTGGCTATGCTCATCCACCGGATTGTACGGAATCAGGTTTACATTGGCCAGATTACGGCGATGGCCCACCAGCTCAGCCAGTTCGAGCGCGTGCTCCTTACCGTCATTAACATCCTTCAGCAAGATGTACTCCAGCGTAATCCGACGATTTGTTTTGTCCAAATAATAATCAATCGCCTGCATAAGTTTCTCAATCGGAATCGCCCGGTTGATCTTCATAATGCGAGTACGAATCTCATTATTCGGAGCGTGGAGGGAGATCGCCAGATTGACATGCAGGTCGGAATCTGCAAATTCAATGATTTTATCAGCCAGTCCACTTGTGGAAACGGTAATATGCCGCGGCCCAATCGCTAGCCCTTTGTGATCCTTAATGACCCGAATGAAATCGGACAGGTTCACGAAGTTATCAAACGGTTCGCCAATTCCCATCACAACAACATGACTGACCTGGTCGCCCGGGCGTTCCTGATCCAAATACAGCTGGACCTTCATAATTTGCTCTACAATTTCACCGCTGGACAGGTCACGGCTCTTCTTCAACAATCCGCTCGCACAGAAGCTGCACCCAATGTTACATCCTACCTGCGTAGTCACACATACAGATAAGCCAAACTTATGCCGCATCAATACTGTCTCAATCAAATTACCATCCTGAAGCCGGAACAAGAACTTGACCGTCCCGTCTGCTGACTGTTGCTTCACGTGTTCTTCAAGTGTTTCAATGGAAAAATGCTCGGCCAACAGGCGAGTACAATCCTCATGAACCTCTGCTATCGCTGCAAAATCAGTAACCCGCTTCCGGTACAATGCGTCCCATACCTGCAATGCCCGGGATTTCTTATGTCCATGCTCGATGAGCCATGCTGTCAATTGATCTAGCGTTAATCCATAAATGGATTCTTTTTTCATGTTCGATCCTCTTTTCAAAACATTCAAATTCGTCTTCCTCTATATGAAACTAAGCACGCACCATTCGTCTCAACCATCATTGCATCATAGCATGTTTAAGTAATCTGCGCTATTTAAACGCCTCTTCCATTGTCCCAAATTTTAATTATGAACACAAGGGGGCAGGCACATGGTTTCTCCAAAATTTTAGCGTGAAATTATATCTTGAAACAAAGTACAAGCCACATTAAACTAGGCGACAGAACCTGTTCAACAAGAGCACGCAAAGACAGGATTACAGATACTCCTAATGATATGATTACAACTAAGGAAGGTGATGCGGTTGGAATGGTTGCTTCGGATCAAGAACGCACTGGATCTGATGGAAGAGAGAATGCAGCAGCCACTCGATATCGATGAAATTGCAAAGGCAGCTTACTCGTCTCCTTTCCATTTTCAGCGTATGTTTCATATGCTAACCGGCGTTACGGTTGCAGAATATGTGCGCAAACGTCGATTGACCTTGGCTGCTCAGGAATTGAGTCTTTCTTCCGCCAAGGTGCTGAATGTAGCGTTCAAATACGGATATGATTCCCCCGAATCTTTTTCTAAAGCGTTCCGAAGGGTACACGGTATTTCGCCCTCTGAGGCCAGAAGCCCTGGGGTAAACCTGAAAGCCTTTCCACGTATCACCTTCCATCTATCGTTGAAGGGAGATCAGGAAATGGATTACAAAATTATAGAGAAGGCGGCCTTTACGGTCATTGGCAAGTCCATTCAAGTCACCACTAAGAACGGCGATAATCTTCGAGAAATCCCAAAATTCTGGAATGAACTGAATGCGGATGGTACATCGGATCAGATTCATGCCTTGGGAACAGGCGACGACATCCTCGGTATTTGTTTGGATTTCAAACATGGAGAAGAGAAATTCACGTACCTGATTGCCGCAGAAGGCAGCGAAGACGTAGCGACCGCGAATGGGCTGGAATCCAGAACCATTCCGGCTTCAACCTGGGCAGTATTTACATCCATCGGCCCTATGCCTCACTCGATCCAAAAGGTATGGCAAAGAATTTTTCAGGAATGGTTCCCTGCCAGTAATTATGAGCATTCAGGCGGCCCGGAACTGGAAGTGTATACTATGGGCGATTCACATGCTGAAGACTACCGAAGTGAAGTTTGGATTCCGATTAAGAAAAAGTAAACAACGAACCGACTGCCTATTGCAGTCGGTTTTATACCGTACTGTATTTACATCAGAAGGTGACAGAAAACACAATTCCCTGCATACTCGCTACTCTAGCTTAATGCTCCCAGGCAACTCCCCAAGCTCCTGCTTCAACACAGAGTATAGGCTTGAACCTGCCGGCTTTAGCGGATAGTCTGTTGCTTTGCAAAGAAGGCCGAAGGTCATATCGATCAGGCTGCCGCTTAATTCCCTCACCGCTGTTCCTGCTGGGACAGAACTGACCAGAATTTGTGGCACAAGTGCAATACCTAAATCGCTCTCCACATAAAATTTCAGAGCCGTCATGCTGCCAATTTCCATCGTGTTTAATATGGTTATTCCATATTCCTTCATGACCATTTCAAGTTTGCGACGATATGGACAGGTGGCCGACGTAATAAGCAACCGCTGCCCCTGTAAATCCTCCGGCCCAATCTTTTCTTTTTGCGCAAGCGGGTGATTTTCAGGCATCAATACTACAAATCTCTCCCTAAATAAAGGTTCAAAATATAGCTCTGTGCCCAAATCCGGTGCGGAGCACAGCGCTAAATCAATATTCCCCTTGAGAACACGCTCGCTTAGAGTAGGGGTATTCCCAAACTCAACAGAAACCCGAATGTTCGGATAATGGGTTAAGAATCGTTTTAAAATTTCTGGTAGTCGGTAACTGGCAGTCGGTTCGGTCACTCCTATACGAAGGTCGCCTGCGGTTCCTCTTTGCAGATTGTCCATATTTTCCTGCAATTGCTCCATATCCTTTACAATATGTAGACTTTGCTCGTAAAACATCCTGCCCGCTTCAGTTAACTTTATTTTCTTGCCCCGTTCGATCAGTTGAATTCCCATATCGGACTCCAGCTTCTGTATTTGCATCGTCACGGTAGATTGTGCATAATTCAACTCTTCCGCTGCACGAATAAAACTCCCGTAATTCACAATCATTTGAAATGTTTTGAGTGTTTTAATGTCCATTCTCAAACTCCTATATGTACAATTAATTCAATTTTATTGAATTGTAAATTCAGTTAATTCAATTATACAGAAGACAATACATCTTCTACAATGATACATATCAGATCATATTATTTTTCAGACGCAAAATGAACTGGATGGGAAGGAGCGAATATATATGGATTTACATCAAAAAGTAGCACTGGTTACAGGTGGAGGTACAGGAATTGGGAGAGCCGTATGTATGGCCTTGGCAGATCGAAAAGCTACGGTAGTCGTAAACTATTCCCGCTCTAAAAACGATGCTGAGGAAACTGTACGTATGATCCTTGAAAAGGGCGGACGTGCTATCGCATTACAGGCAGATGTTTCCCGAGATCAGGAAGTTCGAACTATGGTTGATCAGATTGTCCATCAATTCGGTACGATTGATATACTCGTGAATAACGCTAGCATTACACATCACATTCCTATGGATGATCTGGAGGCAGCCACGGAAGAGGTATGGGATGATCTATTTGATGTAAATGTAAAAGGCATGTTTTACTGCGCCAGAGCCGTAGCTCCTTTTATGAAGCGTAGTAAACAAGGAGCTATCGTCAATCTGGGAAGTATAGCAGGGCAAACAGGGCTAGGTTCCTCGCTTCCCTATGCGGTATCCAAAGCGGCCGTCCACGGGCTGACCAAATCTTTAGCACGAGCACTGGCACCGGATATTCGCGTCAATTGCATCGTGCCGGGAGCCGTAGCGACAAGATGGTGGGCAGGCAGGGAAGAACAAATGAAGCAACTGTTTCCTCATTTGCTCCTACAGCACATTTCCACGCCCGAGGATATTGCTAGCATGATCTGCTCTGCTTTGGAACAGGAAGCCATGACAGGCCAGACTATTACGGTGGACAGCGGACAAACGCTGTAAAAATACTGGGATTTCTGCGTAAAAACAAGCCGCCTTCTCAGACAGAAGGCGGCTTTTGAGCTATCGTATACCGTCGTTGACTACGTTTTAGCTTAGAGATACCGCAATTCGTGTACCTTTCACGAATTTAACAAATAAGTACCGAACAAGCGGCCCCACAATTAAGAGCTGCAGAGGGAAAGCAAAAATAAAATTCTTAAAAACTAAAGACAAGTAATTTTTAAATAATGACTCTCCCGAAAGACCATTAAAAAAGTAAGCCGTCCCCAATCCATAAAGTGACATACAGAGAACCATTCCAATGACCATACAGCATGAGAGGGACAGAATCACAAATACCTTTTTAGATTTGTCGTATGGTAATGAGAAGGCTATTTTCTTTGCTAGTGGGCCGACAATAAATAATTCCAATACGAAAGCAATGATAAAACATAAAATAAATTGCAGAAACATTACTTTTAGAGATATTGTGCCAATCAAGTCATTTGTATATAGATTATAAAATGTCATGAATACGACCATCCCCAAGCACATCATTAAACCAAAATAAAAATCTTCTTTCTTCGTTGTTGGCAATTCCATCATCCCTTCTGTGTACCTTGGTAATTATATAAATAGTCAAAACCTCCACATAAGTGAACTTTCTGTGAACTTTATAGTAAGCGCTTCTTTTTTGTATATAAGAAATAGGCATCGTTCATCTCAACGATACCTTGGAATACTGCGTCATGTCCCTCAATGATCTGCTTTTAAATCTAAGCCAAATCTCTTCAGCTCAATAAAAACACCTTCCAGTCGCTTTCCTTTTTCCGTTAACGAATATTCAACACGCGGGGGAACCTCGGCATATACCTTTCTTTCTAACAGGCCGTTATCTTCAAGTTCCTTCAGGCGTAGAGAAAGCGTTTTGGGGCTAATCCCCTTCATGGATTTTTGAAGTTGGCTGAATCTCAGTGTTCCTTCGATAAGAAGGTCACGAATGATTAAAAAAGTCCATTTCGTTCCGATCAAATCAAGTGTTTGGGCAATAGGACACGGCTTGCCTGGTATTCCTTTGGTCAATTCAATAGGTTCTTGGGCGTGCATAGGAACTCCTCCAAAAATATCTGTTAAACCCAATGGTATCACAATAGTTCCATTTAGGAAACTATATGAATTAAATATCACTACTTCCCTAAATAAACTTACTACATATACAATATCGGTGTAGCAAGTCATGTTTTCTCTAATACGAGGAGGTGAAGAGATGAAAAATATACTAATCATTAACGGTCATCAAAAATATGATTCGTCTGAAGGGAAATTGAACCGAACATTGATGGACAATATGGTGCGTCTCTTAAGTGAAGAGAACAAAATCAAAACAACGTCTGTTCAAAATGGCTATACCCTCAGCGAAGAACAAGAAAAATTTTTATGGGCGGATGTAGTCATTTACCAAACCCCTATCTATTGGTTCAGCGTTCCTGGATTATTAAAGACTTATATGGATGAAGTCTATGCTTACGGTGTATTCTTCACGGGTGCTCATAAATATGGTAGCGGAGGTTTATTAACCGACAAGAAATATATGTTCTCCACGACTTGGAACGCTCCAGAAAAAGCTTTTAATGATCCAAATCAATTTTTTAATGGCGCTAGTCTAGAAGCCGCACTCAGGCATTTGCATTCTGCACATACATTTCTCGGCATGGAGCCTTTGAAAAGCTTTGCGTGCTACGATGTTATTAAAAATCCAAATATACCTAAATTTATTACTGATCTTGATATACATCTACAAGCCGTATTACATGATTAACAAATCCAGAGGAACACTAGGAGGGAATCCATTTGCAAAACCAAAAGATTGTCATTATTGGTGGAAGCTCAGGTATTGGTTTAGAAACAGCTAAGCAAGTCATTTCGCTTGGAGCGGAAGTGGTAATCGCCAGCCGCTCGGAGGATAAATTGCACAAGGCCAAAGAAATGCTGGGCCCTCGTGCTGCAATACATGTGCTGGACACGTCAGATGAGCAGCAGGTAAAATCCTTCTTCGGAAAAGTCGGCCCCTATGATCATCTTATCGTTAGCGCGGCAGAAACCTCAGGTGGGTCATTCCTTCAGTTGGAGACGGATCAAGCCCGCAAGCTATTCGAAAACAAATTTTGGGGCCAGTATTATGCAGCTAAATACGGAGCTTCCCAACTTTCAACCGAGGGTTCCATTACCTTATTTTCAGGAGTGGTGGCATACAAGCCGATGATTGGCTCCTCTGCGCTCGGTGCTGTGAATGCAGCGGTTTCGAATCTTGGTCAAACCTTGGCGTTAGAGCTTGCTCCCATCCGCGTGAATGTCGTCTCACCCGGCATTATTGATACACCTTCACGCAGCAAAATGCCTGAAAATACGCGCAATCAATTCTATGATACGATCGCGCATAAGCTTCCTGTGAAGCGAGTTGGACTTGCCGAGGATGTTGCACGAGGTGTAATTTATTTGATTCAAAATCAGTTTGTGACCGGAACAGTCCTTCATGTGGATGGCGGACACATTTTAACATAAAAGCTTCGTCTTAAATCCGTCAGTCATTTAACAAAAAAACGAAGAACGCTCCCGCATCTTTGCTTGGGCGTTCTCCTCTTTTCTTATCAATGAATGATTTCACAAACTTTATCCTAGTGATGAATACGACGTTTGTTTCTCAAAATGTTGCGAATCATCTTGTGATTGGGGAGCTGCCTGAACAACATATGTCCGGGATGCGGATTGGCCTCGATAATCCAGATTTGACCGCTCTTTTCAATAGCAAGATCGATGCCCAGCTCGCGAACCGGATGATTTGTATCTATCGTGTCGGCAATGATTCTAGAAAGCTCAGTGATCTGGTCCAGAATCTCTTTCATTTTTGTTCTGTCATTTTTAAAGACCCTTAAAAGCACTTTGGACAACGGCGCCGCATGTCCTCCCTTCCGATAGTTGGTAACGACTTTTCGAGGTGCAGCGACACGGCCGGTTATTCCTGAAATGACCCATTCCGATTCCGGCTTCTGCATATACACTCTGGCATCAAAAATGGAACCTTTGTACTTGGCTAACTTAAGTCCTTGCTGTACCAAATAACGGCGATGAGGTCTCCGATAGGTTCTAACTGCTCTTCTTACGGCGTGGGATCTAACGACTCTGCGACTGGAGCCACAACGAATCTCATATTTCCTCCCCAGCTTTTTCGCACGTATGATGCCAGTTCCTCCACTCCCATAATTAGGCTTGATGAAGACTGTGCGATAGGTATCCAGCATCCGTAAAGTCCTTGCATTACTGATCCAGCGGGTTTCGGGCAAGTGAGAACGTAAAATGGGATGTTGTCGCATTTCCTTGTATTGAATCATCTTTCCAATGGGCACGAATATCCCTCGATTCTGTTGGGTTTTTGCACACATTACATGAATATGCAACTATATTCTATCTTGGTAACGGCGAATGCCACAGTTTGCTATGAAAGAGGCAAATCTCCTACTTTCTTTAAGGCGAGTCTTCTTTGATTTCAAGAGAGAAATGAACAATGTGTTCTTTGCATGACGAAGTTATTGCAAATACCTATAAAGTTGATTCCAATAATATATTAGACCAATAATAATTCTGGATATATGATGTATTAAAAAATAACGTGAGGAGGAACGTTAATATGTCTATTTATGATTTTCAGGCAACCTCAATTAACGGGAAACCGATTGAATTCTCAGACTACAGAGGAAAGGTTCTCCTCATTGTAAACACAGCCAGCAAGTGTAGCTTCTCCAGTCAATTCGCTGATCTGCAGAGGCTCTACGAAAGACGGAGGGAACAAGGTTTTGAAATCCTTGCGTTTCCTTGTAACCAATTCAATGAAAAAGAGCCGGGTAGCCATTCGGAGGTTCAGGGAATCTGTCAAATGAACCATGGAGTAACCTTCCCGCTATTTGAGAAGACGGATGTAAGAGGCTTATCTCCTCATCCTTTATTTCAATATCTGACCCAACAGGCACCGTTTCAAGGCTTCGATACCCAGACCAAAGACGGTCAATGGATGGAGGATTTCCTGCGGGATAAGTATCCAGAAATATACGCTGGCGACGGTATCAAGTGGAACTTTTCTAAATTCTTGGTCGATCGCGATGGCCATGTAAAAGGAAGGTTTGAAGTAACAACCGAGCCCTGTGCCATTGATCCTGTCATCGAATCGCTATTGTAATTTTTCCGTTCACTTCTTTGGATTCTTTAAAAAAATAGTATCAAATGACAAAAATGAATATTTGTCATTTGATACTCTTTGTGTTATCCTGACTTCAAGGAGGTGACTCACACGGCACTTGACCGTGTCCCTATGGAAAAATCCTCAGATGTGCTAACCAAGGAACAGATTCTTATCGCTACAGAAGACACCCTTAGACGTTTTGGTGTAGCCAAAACTTCCGTGACCGATGTTGCCAAAGTACTGGGAGTAAGTCATGGCACCATTTACCGACACTTTAAAAGTAAGGCCGAGCTTCTTGAAGGCGTGACCGAAAAATGGCTGAATGAAAAGATTATTGGCCCGTTAACGGAGGTCTGTCAGAATTCATCTATACTGGGAACGCCACATTTAAAACGATATATACAGACCTTAGTCGAACTTAAGCAGTATTATGCCCGCGACGACGAGGAAATGTTTGAGATGTATACGAGGGTCACCGAGCAAGCCGCTGATTTAATCGACCTGCATATCGCCCACATTGTGGATCAGCTCGCTGATATCATTGCACGCGGGGACATCACATCGGATCAGCCAGCCCAACTGGCGCGTACCCTTTTCTATGCCACAGCCCGTTTTCATCATCCCGCTCATGCTTACGAATGGAAGAGTCCCGTGATTAATCAGGAGTTTTCGGATGTGTGGATGCTTTTAGAAAAAGGAATCACTTAAAATAGATAAAGGAAAGAAGGACAAAACACATATGAAGCATTTGGACGGAAAAACAGCAATTATCACCGGGTCCTCCAGAGGGATTGGACGTGCCATTGCCGAGCAACTTGCTGATCTGGGCGCTAATGTAGTCATCAATTATGCCAGCAGTCCGGACAAAGCCCAAGAAGTCGTGAAGAGCATTCTTCAAAAAGGCGGCAAAGCCATTGCACTTCACGCTGATCTGGGCAAAATGAGTGATATTGAAGCATTATTTACAAATACGATTGCTGAATTCGGTAAAGTGGATATTCTGGTTAACAACGCTGGGCTGATGATCACCCAACCTCTGGCTGAGGTGACCGAAGCTGATTTTGACAAACAATTCGCACTCAATGTAAAGGGCACTTTCTTTGCATGTCAGCAAGCCATGAAATATATGGAGAACTACGGAAGAATCGTGAACCTGTCTACATCCGTGATCGGACAAATGTTCCCGGCCTATAGCGTATATGCAGGTACCAAGGGTGCAGTGGAGCAATTTACCCGTCAGCTCGCCAAGGAGTTCGGAAGCAAGCAAATTACGATCAACGCTGTGGCTCCCGGTCCTGTGAACACCGAGCTTTTCCAAGCAGGAAAAACCGAGCAGCAAATCGAAGGCATGAAAAAAATGAATGCTATGGGGCGGCTCGGCGAACCGGAAGATATCGCTGATGTGATTGAGTTTCTGGTCAGCGTCAAATCACAGTGGGTTACCGGGCAAACGATCCGCGTCAATGGCGGGTTCATCTAAAAGCTGGAATACATGGAATGGAGGCTGTTTACGTTCATGATATTAAACAAAGGCGAGACCTTATTTCGACAAGGAGAATCCGGCCCTTTATATCACTTAAAGAGCGGCTTGTTAAAAATTGTCCGAGTCCATGAAGACGGCTCGCAAATTTTAGTTAATGTGATTGTGCCCGATGAAATCATCCCGCACCACTCCCTGATCAGCCCCAATCCTTATTATGGTACAGCGGTGGCGTTAGTAACCTCTGAGGTTGAGGTTTTGTCGCAAAAAGAATGGTATCAGGCGCTGGAGCAAGATCCGGCTCAATGTCGGGCTATCGCTTTGCAGCTACAGGACAAGTTGCGCATGATGCAGCAACGAATTGACCAACTCACCGAGGTGTCACCTGCCGAGAAGCTTCGGAAGCTCCAACGCTGGTTCCACTCCTACATCGCGCCCGCCACGTTAACGGACGTGCTGACGCAGGAGGAAATCGGCCAGTTTATTGGGCTGCGTCGGGAGACGATTAATCGGCTATTGCGTGCTTCAAGCGCTCCTTCTGCAAAAGATGATGACGATAATGCATCTCAATGAGCTCAAACCACTCTCCAGCATTCAACGCACCAAAACTGGGATGAGAGACGGTGAACAGCGTTGTTGATTTCCCAACGGTCGGCTCAATCTCTCTCATCTTGCGGATCACGACGTTTAATCCCTCCACAATTTCTTCTTTGCTAGTGGGTTGTTGGGGAGTGTACTGCGGGGATGGTGGAACTTGGATACGCATTGGCGGAAAGCTCCCCAGATTAAAAATGGCCGTGCCTGCCTCCGTTTTAACTCCTGTCTCCCCATTAGGCTGTAGACAAAGATCAATGTTCTTAAGATGCATATACAGTGCAGAGTTCACCAAATGAAGATACATTTGTCCAAGCGACCATTGACCCTCCTGAGGTGTGTATTGCAGTTCCTCCAAGCTAAAGCTGTCCAATTCAAGAAGATAGTGTTGTGCCGTTTCTTCGAAACGCTGCAATGTTTCAGTTGTATTCATATATTAATAATTGCCCCTCTCTATCAAAGTAGCTTTACTATACAAAAATGCTACTGACAGCATTATGTCAGTAGCATTTCAACATTTTTTCCACTTCCACACGTATCCGCTCCCTGAGCGACTCAGGCTCCAGCACAACCATATCCGCGCCCCATCCAAGTATCCATTGCAGTAGTTCCTCTGGCTGTCTGACGCGGAAGAGTACATGCAGTCCATCTGCACGCTCCTCTATGGCCTCCATATAAAAGTTGTTCGCTTCCTTCACCTTATCTGCGATATCTGAACGTGCTAATATGCGAACAGTTACATGACGGTCATCGGTTTGCTTGTAATCCTGCAAATGAAAATCGACAGGCAACTCAAACCTGTCCTCCAGCACGATAAGCTTGTCCATACGCGACAGACGGAAATGGCGAAGCTGCTGCCGCAATTCGCATTGCCCAATTAACACCCAAGAACCACGGAGCAGTACAAGACCATAAGGAGCGACCACGCGCACACTTTGACGATTCCCGTCAGCCTCTGGCATTCTTTTGGAGTAGCCAAACTGTACTTTCCGTTTTTCCAATACAGCGAGACGCAGCGTTTCCAAACAGGTTTTCTCGCTATGGTTTGCCCCTTCACCCACCGCGAGCAATCTGATGGTCGTACGCACCCGGGAAACTTCCCTGCGAACGCTCTCCGGTAATATGGCTTCAATCTTCCTGCGGGAGGTTTGCGCCTTGATACCGTAATCTGTATCAAATTTTTGTTCGACAAAATCCGTTCCGATTAGCAACGCCACAGCCTCTTCTGCGGTAAAGCTCAGGGGGGGCAGGAAGTACCCCTCCATCAAGGAATATCCAATGCCCGGTGCTCCTACAATCGGTACACCCGATTCACATAGAGCCTGAATATCCCGATAGATGGTCCTCACACTCGTTTCGAATATGGCTGCCAAATCCTCGGCTCGTAAAATATCCTTACGCTGCAACTCTAGCAAGATCGCTAGCAAACGATCTGTTTTGTTCATACCACGGCCCCTCTCTGGAAGGATCTAAAATGCAGAAATACAAAAAAGCAATAAGGGCAGTACAGTCACTGCGACTTATTGCTCTTTTTTTCATACGGAAGTTACTTCATTATTTAAAAAACACTTTTTCGACGTTATATTTAGCCTTTTGTGAATTGATGATGTAGGTTTCATAGATTTCTCGCTCTACAGCATCTTCCACAATACAAACCTCAATAATCGCTACTTCGTTCCGCTTGTCCTTGATCGGCGATACGGTATCTTCAAAATGCTTTTTGATTCTTTGTCTCAGCTTTCTTGCTTTACCAACGAACAGCAATTCCTCCTGTGTGTTGTAGAACATAAAGATACCAGCCTTATCTCTAGGGATCAGGTGAAAGTCGGTAAATCCGTAAATATGGCTGAGCTCAGGGTTAACCTGTTTGGTAATTGTGATATCCGGAGTTGGAATTGTTATATTAATCACTATGTCACTTCCTCATTCTATATAGGTGTAAATATTATCACAAATCCCGTGGTAACACCATTTAATAATCCTTGTCCCATGACTAAAACTCCCGACTTAGAAACTGTATGAGAAAAAGATGACTCTGATGAATACAGAGCCACCTTTTCATTTATGTTATCCATTTTTGTAATCCGTAATGCGGTAATACATCGTTTTATCCTTCAACTTACGGAAATGGGACCTTGCCGGATAAAGATTAGCCTCAATAATCCCGATACGTCCTTTCCGGTCTATTCCAATGTCCAGTCCATACATACGATGTCCCGGAAAAAAATTACTTAATCTCTTCGCGGAACGGATGGAAACACGATTAATATGGGACTCTAGGGCACTGGCAGACAGGTGCCGAACAGAAGATTGTTTTATGCCGGATTTAAAACTGAGTAAAGTTCCCTTACTCCGTGTATTGTTGGAAACAATATAACCTTTGCCTGCAACTTTGATAACCTTCCCTGTGACTACCCATACAGGTGAGCCGGTTCTCCGTTGAATGATGACTCTCATATCAAAAGGGCGTTTGTTGATGGTCGGACGGGTAATTCTGCGTTGAACCATATAACTGGCGTTCCCGATTTTTCTTCTAATATAATGATACGTATTGGTTCTACCCCTTACTAAAACTCTTTTATTCTCGTAATGTACGATGTACTTATGGTTTCCTAACCAGGAGACCTGGAAGATCCCCCGTCCACGACTCCCCCACACCGGTTTCACAATAACATGCACGTACTTGGAGAGAAGTTTCGAGAAATTATGCCTATCCAGGAGCCTCGTCTCGGGGACATAAGACCTCAGAGACGCATACCTTCTCAATAACAAATATTTGTACCACTTATCTTTTGCTCCTGATGCCATGGGAACTCCACCTTTCTCATCCGCATTTTATGCTACTGAGATAGCCTTCAAGCAATTCCAAAAATAACTCCATTTCCTTATACGTAATATCACCTATATTGGCAATCCGGAACGTATTTAGCTTCTCTAGCTTGCCGGGATAAATCATCATGCCTTTGCTATAAAAATAATCATGCATAGATTGAAAATCATAACCTGCACAATGAGGCTCAAGAATGGAAGTAATGATCTTGGAATGATGCTCTTCGGGAATGATATAGGTTAGGCCTAACCGGGCTAACCCGTTAATTAAGGTTTTCCAGGATGTCGCGTACCTTTCGTACCTTTTATCCACCCCTTCTTGCTTTAATTCCTCAATCGCTTGTCTAAGCGCATATAAGGTTTGGACTGGGGGAGTAAACCGCATCTGCCCATGTTCCACAAAATAGTTATATTGAGCATACAAATTCAAATAATAGCTTCTTGGTTTCTGGCCTTTCAAATTCTCCAATTTGCTTTTTTCGGCGATCACAAACGAAACCCCGGCCATTCCCTGTAAGTTTTTGTTGGAGCTTGCCGCCAGGTAGGCAATGTTCATTTCCTTCAATTGAATTGGAACGGCCGCAAATGAGCTCATGGCATCCACGATCATGTCGATTTGATAGCTTTTGCACAATTCTCCGATATCCTTCACCTTGTTAAGCAGGCCAGTTGTCGTCTCATGATGTACGACGGCCAGATGGGAGACAGTGCGTTCGGAAGATTGGATACACCTTTCTAATTCGGCCAAATCAATAGCATCATCGGGAGAACTTTTGAACTCAAAATAATCCACTCCATAAACCTTCGCTATCTCGCACATCCGTTTTCCATAGGCCCCATTGCTGACAATGATTACTGCATCGTGATTCGGGACCGAACTGATGATGGATTCCACCGCTGCAGTACCTGATCCGCCAAACAATACGGTCGCATAATCATCCGGGTCAGCAACCAACCGGGTCAGTTCTGTAGAAATGTACTCCATGATTTGGCCAAACTCGGCTTCACGAGGACAAATATCCGGAACCACCTGTGAACATTTCACACTTTCTGTAGTCGTTGCCGGCCCAGGTGTTAGCAAAATGTTTTTCTTGACGACAGAACTCATGAACCGCCCACTTCCTTGCCCTTCAAAGGATCGTTATGAATAAAACGCTGCAGACGTTCTTTTACTTCGTGAGGCTTCATATGCGGACGAGCAAGCTGATCCTTAGAATCTTTGGATATTTTCAGACACAAAAACGTAAGTTCTCTATTCATTTTCCATTCTTGTAAAAAGACTTTTAGTTCCTCGAGACTGTGAACAAGAATCGACTTTGTATACCCACAGGAAGCAGCAATATCTATAAAATCAATATTATGCGATACCGTACTTTGCCCGCCTGTTGATTCATGGGCATTATTATCTAGCATGATATGAATCATATTGGCCGTATGGTAGTACCCGTTGGTTGCCAGGCTCCCCATACGCATCAGCAGAGATCCGTCTCCGTCAATCACGACAATATTTTTGCTTGGTTGGCTCAGAGCTAACCCCAGTCCAAAAGAACCGATGCACCCCATAGAACCTACCATGTACAGGTTGTTATCTGCATCTTCAATTTCATATAGTTCGCGCCCAGTTTTACCAGTTGTTGCGAGCTGGACGGTATGGCTGTCTTTCATGGAGTTAATCGCACATAATGCATCATAGCGCGTAGGCATTTGATGATTCGCACGACCATGCTGCCGGATCTGATTTAAATGGATGGAGGTTTGCTGTTTTTTCAATGGCTCTTTGTCGAACGTGCCTTTTTTAACGACAAAAAAGAACGGGCGATTCCGGGCAATTTGCTCATTAGCCTGGATCAATTGATTTTTTACCTCCTCTAAATCCTTGGAGAGATACTGCCATTCCACATCCATCAAATCCAGCATTTGCGTTGTAATCTGGCCCATCAGTTCATGCTGAGGCTCGTCAGGTATCCCCGGTTCTCCGCGCAGACTGACAAATCCAAGCAGAGGAATACGAAAAGGGTAAGTAAGGGAGGTCAATGGCGAAACAGCGTTGGTCAGCCCCGAATTTTGCATAAGGACTACCGATTTCTTCCCCCCTATATAAGCTCCGGATGCAATGGCGACCGCATCCCCTTCGTTAGCCGCTGCAACATAATCGCATTCGTTTATGGCATAATTGATCAAGCTTTTCAAGAAGGAGCATGGAACACCGCTGAAAAAGGTAAATCCTAATTTTTTCAGCTCTTCTCCTAACAATTTCGTGTCCATTATACGCGCTCACCCGAATCCGGTTCTGACGATGGAAGATATTTCTTTTCCGCAGCTTGCAGCTCTTCGACCCCTTGAAGCCGGAATACTTCTTCGAGGGTTGCGACTTCCTTTTCGACATGAACAAGGCTTTCATCCCGATAAATTCGGCCAGATAATTGTTTCATGGCTTGAATGGATGCTCTCAAATTATGGTTTGCCCAAATCACAAGGCTAATCCCCATCTCCTGAAACCTGATGGTTGGAGTCGTATAGTATTTGGTAGGCACGATCACTACTGGCAATCTTCCAGCCCATTCTTTCATGAACGCTTCAATCTCTGCGGCATCCGATCTTTTGCTGTGTATAAATACGGCATCGGCTCCTGCCTTTCGATATGCCTCCGCCCGCTGCAGCGCCACTTTAAGCCCACTCCCGGTAATAAATGCCTCTACTCTGGCCACCACCGTAAAATCCGTGTCCGTCTGCGTATCTTTCATCGCTTTAATTTTCCCGGAAAACTCTTCGATATCAGCCAAAGTCTGCTCTTGACCGTTAATGAAAGAATTCGTTTTGGGGAACCGCTTATCTTCGATACATACCCCCGCAATATGGCGCTGCTCCAGTTTCTTCACCAAGCGCCTTGCATTGTTGAAGTTGCCGTACCCCGTATCTCCGTCCAACAAAATCGGGATAGAGGTAGCGTCACTCATGAATTCCAAAACATCCAAAACCTGCGTCCAGGAGGCCTCATTGTTGTCCCTTACTCCCATCGCTGCAGAGATGGATAACCCGCTGGCCCAAATTCCTTTAAATCCTGCCTCCTCCACAATTTTGGCTGACAGACCATTATGAGCCTCCATGATAAACTCTGGTTTTTGTGAATTGACCAAGTCTCTAAGTTGCTTTGTTTTTTTCATTGAAACTTTCTCCTTCTCCCCTAAAAATAACGTGCATGGAATCTACTTTCGAATAAGACTCTTGTTTCTCATGATGGTGTTGATCATAGTAGGATCGGGAAATTGAGTAAATAGCATATGTCCTGGGTGTGAATTGGCCTCGATAATCCAAATATGACCTTTTTTATCTATGGCAATATCAACCCCCAATTCGCGAACCGGATGCCGTTCATTGATCTTTTTGGCAATAATGACGGATAGTTTGGAGATTCTACGAAAATAGGCATCTGCTTTCGCGCGGTTGTGCTTAAAAAGGCTGAATAGCACTCGGTGCAAGGATACTGCATGCCCTCCTTTAAGATAATTGGTAACATACTTATGAGGTGCCGCGACACGGGCAGCCACCCCGGAAATAACCCATTTCCCCCTTGGCTTCTGTAAATATATCCTGGTGTCAAAAATCGACCCGTGGTACTTAGCCAACCGAAGTCCTTTCTGTACCAAATACCGATGTCTGGATTTCCGGTATGACTTAATTGCTTTTAAGACAAAACGAGATCCAACAAACTTTCGACTTGAACCGCTACGAACCTCATATCCTTTTTTCAATCTCTTGACCCGGATGATCCCGCTGCCACCACTCCCGTGATTGGGTTTTATGAAGACCGATGAATAAGTATTCAGCATCCGCGAGGTCCTTGAATCCGTAAACCAGTGGGTTTCAGGTAAATGCGAACGCAAAACGGGATGTTGCAACATTTCTTTATGCTTTTTCATTTTTCCAATAGGCACTAGTCATCCCTCTTATCTTTTTGGGTTTTTGCGCATACAGTATGCATATGCATCCAGATCCCCTTCTGCGTGGGCCGCTACCTCTGCTAGAAACCAAGATTTATGTCACAAAAAGGCATGTCCCAGCTGTTATAAATACGCCCCCCTTGGAAACACCCTTTCGGACAGACTCGGGGTTCGGACCACAGAAAATAGGCTGTCACACACTGCACTTGAAATAAAACCCATTTTTACTGAAAATATAAAGGGTAATTATGTAATTAATTCAACTATTTTGTTAGGAGGAATATGTATCATGTCAAATATCTTTAATCGGAAGGTCAGGTTTAGCTTCTTACTCGTAGCCATTATTGCGTTCGTTATTCAAAATTCTACAGGAGACATTCATGTAGCCCGAGCTGCGGACAATGTAATTAATGCCAAGGATGTTGGTGTTAAAGCCAACTCGAATTCCTCACAGTCAAAGGAAATTCAGAATGCATTAAAGTATTTCTACGACCGAGGAATGGAGGGAACCATCTATTTTCCAAAAGGAACATACTTGGTTGACGAATCTATTCGTTTATATGCCGGGGTTAGCCTGAACGGTGACGGAATGGGAAAAACGATTTTCAAAAAGACAGGGTCTAAAAGCCAATACGTCGTTGGCGATCCGATTCTACGAAACAATTCTGACCGACTAGACGTGAAGTTATCTAATCTCACCATTGATGCAGACCGTGCCAACCGTGAAGCCCGTGGCGAAAGTCAGGTAGGCGGTATTATTATGGAAATGGCCGTCTCTCACTTCACGCTGGATCACGTGGAGATTTGCGATACAACGATCGGAGCCCTTCTTCGCAGAACGAGAGATTCAGAGATTACCAACAGCCGCTTTGACCGAAATAATGGACATGCTATTGCCACTGGACACGAGAGCTTTCCGGCAGGCGAGTTCCGCAACGTCAAAATTACGAATAACCAGATTACCAATTCGGGCGGCGGCAGTGGAATCAATTTATCACGCGCAACCTACACGACAGTAACTGGGAACCAAATTATTAACAAGACCCATCAATCT
Source organism: Paenibacillus sp. FSL P2-0322 (assembly GCF_037975315.1). NCBI lineage: Bacteria > Bacillati > Bacillota > Bacilli > Caryophanales > Paenibacillaceae > Paenibacillus > Paenibacillus sp. FSL P2-0322. The sequence continues at coordinate 5,946,021 of NZ_CP150243.1, forward strand.
GATGGATACGCAGGCATTCGCATCCCTAATAATGGCGCCAACAATACTGTAAACAATAATGTGATTGAAAATTACCCGCGCGGGATCTTTGTCTTGACTGGAGCAACAGGTAACAATGTATACGGAAATACTGTAAAAAATGCATCCTTGCAAGGTCTTTTGGTCCAATCGGATGGCAATACGTTTACCGACAACGAATTTATTCAAACCAATTCCTCACTTACTCCAGAGGCAGTCATTCGCCTTGCTGACGCAAACAACAACAAAGTTATTGGTAACGAGATGACCACATACTCCGGGTTCTCCAATATAGGAATACGGGTCACCGATTCCAACTCCAATGAAATTAAGGACAACATCACAGATACTAGAGGTAAATCAGTCAGTATTGAAGGCGGGCGTAATAACGTCAATACAGGCAACCGCAATCGGTAGAAATTTTATGAATTACCTACTATGCGAGTACGTCGGTTTCCGTTACAATATGTCAGTGTGATTCTGGCATCGGCAGATTGACGCGTACTTGAACATTATTGGAGGCTTCTATTTTTTCATGCAAAACGAATCTCATTCTAACGTAAAAATCATAACGGCCGATCCGAGTGCGATCGGCCTGTTTGGCTTGGCTATCGTAACGCTTGTGGCTTCATCCCAAAAGCTTGGTCTCACCGAAGGCTTAAGCTTCATCATCCCTTGGGCTATATTTCTCGGTGCTTTTGCGCAGCTGTTTGCCTCCATTCAGGATGCAAAACATAACAATACCTTCGGCATGACGGCATTTGGTGCTTACGCCTTCTTCTGGTTAGCCGTAGCTAGTAGCTGGATGATTAAAATGGGCGTATTCGGCCCTGAGCTGGCGTCTGCTGTAGACGGCAAGCAGCTCGGCTTTGCCTTTGCGGGCTATCTCATCTTTACGCTCTTTATGACCATTGGAGCGATGGAGACGCATAAGGTTCTATTCTTTATTTTTGTGTTGATTGATTTTCTGTTCCTCGGTCTTAGCTTCGATGCATTCGGCGTTGCACCAGAGATATTCCATACCATCGCCGCTTATGCTGAAATGGGCATTGGTCTACTCTCACTGTACGGTACAGGAGCTGCCGTTCTGAATGCTCATTTTGACCGTACATTCCTGCCCGTCGGACGTCCTTTCGGCATTTTCAAGCCACGTCCTTAACTGTATATGTAAACCCACAAAGCCGCCTTTCGCGCCGATCCGCGTAAAGGACGGCTTTTGTTTTGGGATTAATATGCTATCTTAATTATTCAGCTTGCCAATTCGGCATCCGCTCTGCCGGATAGCGAAGGCCTGCTGCCATTCCTTTGGGGATAATTGCGTTAATAGTCTCCATTTCTTCTGCGGACAAAACCACATCAACTGCTCCTGCATTTTCCTCTAAATACGTAACCCGCTTGGTTCCTGGAATCGGTACAATTCCCTCCTGCGCAAGCAGCCATGCCAACGCCAGTTGAGAAGGTTTGACCCCTTTTTGGGCAGCAAGGTCCTTAACATGCTGCACGAGGTCCAGATTTTTCTGGAAATTCTCAGGTTGGAAACGTGGCACCGAGCGACGGAAATCATCTTCTGCAAAATCATCAAACTTCTGAATTTGCCCGCTCAAAAATCCGCGTCCAAGTGGACTGTAGGCCACAAATTCGATACCCAACTCCTTACACGTCGGTATAACTTCATCTTCCGCTTCCCGGCTCCATAAGGAGTATTCCGTTTGCAGCGCTGTAATCGGATGTACCTTGTGAGCGCGTCGAATGAGCCCAGGAGAAGCTTCGGACAGCCCCAAATAGCGGACTTTTCCCGCCTGAACCAAGTCACTCATCGCGCCAATCGTTTCCTCGATAGGTACATTCGGATCGACACGGTGCTGGTAATACAAATCAATCACATCTACACCCAGTCTTTGCAGGCTGCGATCACATGCCTCTTTTACATATTCAGGACGGCCACTTACACCCATAAATGCGCCATCTTCCCCGCGCATAATGGAAAATTTAGTGGCCAATACGACTTCGTCACGGTGGCTCCGCAGGACTTGGCTAATCAGTTTTTCATTTTTCCCCACACCGTAGACATCGGCAGTATCCCAGAAGTTTATCCCTAGCTCCAGCGCACGATGAAGCGTTTTGATCGACTCCTGATCATTCAACTCACCGTAATACTCGGACATTCCCATGCAGCCCAGACCCAGTGCAGATACTTGAAGGTCGCTGTTACCCAGTTGTTTCTTTTTCAATTTTTATCACTCCTAAATTATCAGAATAGTCATCGCATTTCCTAATCACCACGTCACATCCCGTATATTACTACTTAAAGTTAACTTGAAGTCAAGCATTGTCTTGTATATGCTATTTCAAAATTTTTTAGAAAAATTTGATTTCCGGGTTGTAAGAGGCAGCTGTAAATTTCCTATATATATGAGAAACGAATTATCGCGCGAGGTTCGGTTTCAAAATAATCCAATTGGAGGTTTAACATGCCAGCAAACTACTCTTACACCAAAACGTCCGATGGTTTCCATGTTATCATCACCCCAGCTTCGAATATTCAAAATAAAAATATTCGAAGCCGGATCACACAGCAAACCGATTACGGGATTAATGGGGGCTTCTTTAACCCAATCAGCACAACAAAGGCGCCGACCGAGTGTTTGTCTATCGCGGTCACACCTAATAATACCCATGATACTAAGGCGAATGCCAAAGGGAATAGCCGTGGTACAGCATTTGTATACACGGAGAGCAACAAAACGAAAATAGGGATTACCCGTGCTTCAAGTGTGACGGATCTCAAAAAACAAATGGGGACTTCGATTACGTATAAGTCTATTATTAGCGGCGGTAGCCTGTCGCTGAAGAAAGAGGAAGAAGCATGGCTTGAGGATTTAAAAGATATTGAAAAATTTGATTTGAACGGAACGTTGCGATACACCGATTCCACCGGGCGAACTGGCCTGGGCTTCAAGGTCGTAAATAATGTTTGGCAGGTCTACCTGGTTGTTCATGAAAATGCGACACTGAAACAACTTCGCAATTATTTTATTAAACAGGATTGCTTTGAAGCCATTCTTCTTGATGGTGGAGGCTCGTCCGGTATTCAAGTTAAGAACTCTGCAGGCACTATGGTTAAGTATGAGCAAACACGTTATATCTACAACATGGTAAAACTCATTAATATCACCTAAGCCCTATGATATAACGTGCTTGTATAGGAGTAAGGAGGCCTTACCGGCCTCCTCTACAATTCATCCAGCACGACCATTTCCAATGCTAGGAAAACAGGTGTTACAGGATACACATAAGAAACTTCAATCGGTTGCCCTACCTGTAATTCTGCTGGATTGATTAATTGCCTCCGCTGACCATCCATCTGCTTATAAATATGTGTATCTGGGACAGATATATAGACCGATTGGATAGGTTTTTCCGTTGGATCATCACTTTGGGGTAGTTCTTTAGCAAATTGAACAGGCTGTTCAAATCGGACCAAATAGTCCATGGTGGGGGCTGCTAAGGGTTGTTCTACTTCTTTTTCAATTCTTTCAATACTTTCGATTTTGGCACGCCCTGTGTATACCGTTGTGCTTTCCAGACGGACTAAGTCAAAAATAGATTGAGCCACCGCTCCATTAGATTCGTTAACCGGCGTAGCCGATTCTGTTGTAGAACATGCAGGCAGTAATGCTGCCGCAAGCAAGACAAGGACAAGGGCAGAAACTCTATTTTTCATAAGTGATCCTCCCTAATCTGGTTTATAGAATATGTTCACTATTAAGACGCGGACAGGAACAATTTGGTTGCTTTAGTCTGTATTTATCCATTACATTTTGAAAGGTGTGCAATTATATGTTAAAAAAACTCAGTTTGGTAGCTCTCGCTGCATCAACACTTTTAGTAGGAAGCTCTATTACGGCAAGCGCTGATTCTACTGTAAATTACGATCATTTGCTCTCGGCAGGGACCACTAACGCTTTCCTGGCCATGGAAGATGGATCTTCATTTTATGCAACGGGAAGTAACAGTGATGGCAAGCTCGGCGTAGGCGCTGGCGGAGGGAATAATAAAACAAGCCCAATGCAAGCAGATGTATCCGACATCGCAATGATTGATGCTGGTGATTTGCATTCAACTTTGCTCAAAAAAGACGGAACCATCTGGTCTTGGGGGTTTGCAAGTTACGGCGAACTAGGGACAGGGAATAAGAGGGACACGGCAAGAGTACCTGTTAAAAACAAATATATTGATAATGTTAAGGAAGTGAGAGCAGGAGGTCAATTTACGCTTGCGCTCAAAAATGACGGCACAGTGTGGGCTTATGGAGAAAACAACTTTGGACAGCTGGGGATTGGCACAAAAGGAGTTTCCGCCTTTTCCGTTAAGCCTGTTCAGGTACAAGGTTTAGAAGATATTGTATCCATTGATGCTGGTGACAGTTTTGGCGCAGCCCTGGACAAAAATAATCAGCTATGGGTATGGGGACGTGGTTATGACGGCGCACTGGGGCAGGATGACAAAGAAAACCAGCTTACCCCTGTTCAATATCGAATTGATGATATCAAAACTTTTACTGCCGGAGCTGACCGCATTTATGTACTAACGAACAGCGGAGAAGTATATGCTTCCGGGAGTAACACTTCTGGAAAGCTTGGGGATGGAACCTCTACTTTTAGAAGATCACCCGTATTGATCAATGTTTCCAATGTAAGTAGACTGAAAGCAGGCAAAACTCAAACTTTTGCACTTAAAAATGATGGAACTCTTTGGGGCTGGGGAACCAATAATGAGGGACAGGTAGGTGACGGGACCGATGTATTTTCTGTTAAAGTCCCATCCCAAGTTGTAGATGACACAAACACGCCACTAACCGATGTAGTAGCATTCAGTGCAGCAGGAACCCACTCCCATGCTTTGACAGCCGATGGGACGGTTTGGTCCTGGGGATATAACAAAAACGGCGAACTGGGAATCGGTAGCACCAAGGAACAATATGCTGCCACGAAAACGAATTTCCCAAATCCTTTTTCGGAATAACCAATATTCTTATCCTTAATAAATTGTTTAAGGAATACGCTTAGCCCTCCGTTTTTTCCAACCCCAAAAAAGCAATAAGGGCAGTCCAATCAACTGCCCTCATTGCTTTTTATTTTCATTTAGAGCTGCTTTATTACAAATAAAACTATGATTATGTATGAACAGAAGCGCTTCAGTAGCTTCTGGACGGTAGGGAAATTCATTTACAGAGCTAAGGCTTCTTCCGTAATCTTTTTGATATCAATGGATGAAGGCGTTTCTTCCTTGACCATATCGGGCAGGATATTTTCCAAAAAATAATCAACACAGTGTAACTGAATATTCTTGATTTTCACAAGCGCATTACGATACATGACTATAAATTCTTTTTCAGTATTTCCCCGCTGTAGTTCGGCAAATGCTTCGTACACCTGATCCATCTTGTCAGCAACTTCAAGGATCAAACCTTCTACTGAATTATCTTTGCCTTCACGTAACTGTTTGCGAAAAATAGCTTTAAAATCCTCGGGAATATTCTCTTCAATAAAATACTCAATCATACCTTCTTCGACCTGCTGGATTAATAATCGTAGTTCCTTAGAGGAATGCTTAACAGGCGTTTTGATGTCCCCAATAAAAATTTCCCCGTAATCGTGACTGCTCGTAATCTCGTATAGCTTTTTCCAGTCAATACTGACACCATTTCTCTCTTCAATATCAGCCAGCGTTTTAGCGTATTGTACTACTTTCCAAGAATGTGCCGATACGCTGTGTTCCTCGAATTTAAACTTACCCGGACAACGGATGATTCTTTCCAGCTCATTTAGCGACCGAAAATACGTGTGAATTCCCATCATTGCATCCATCCTTTAACATATATGAGATAGTCAATATAAACCCCACTATAAACCTCAACTATTAACAGCAGATTATCGCAGTATCAAGTTGAATCCACACATGTAGCACATATACAATTTTTGCTATACACTTTATAAAAGGGGAGTTGCAAAATCCTAAAAAAAGGTTAAAGTGGTGAAATCGTTGTTCAAAATCCTACTAATTGAAGATGATGAAACTTTGTTCCATGAAATGAAGGATCGGTTAACTCAATGGAACTATGATGTGTATGGCATCCAGGATTTTAATAAAGTCATTCAGGAATTCACAACGATAAAGCCTGACCTGGTCGTGATAGATATTCAATTGCCGAAATTTGATGGGTTTCATTGGTGTCGAATGATTCGATCCCACTCTAACGTGCCCATTCTTTTCTTATCATCACGGGATCATCCTACGGATATGGTGATGTCGATGCAGCTTGGCGCGGATGATTTTATCCAAAAACCGTTTCATTTTGATGTACTCATTGCAAAATTACAGGCGACACTTCGCCGCGTATATAATTACAATACAGAGCCTGTCTCTCTGAAAACATGGCGTGGAGCGACGGTCGATTATGAAAAAAACGTAGTAGCCAATGGGACTGGCTCCATCGAATTAACCAAGAACGAGATTTTTATTTTGAAGCTGCTGATTGAACAAAAAAATAAAATTGTCGCACGAGAGGAATTAATTAAAAGCCTCTGGGATGATGAACGTTTTGTCAGCGACAATACCCTGACCGTCAACTTGAACCGCCTGCGTAAAAAATTAGACGAGCTGGATTTGGGCCGTTTCATTGAAACGAAAGTCGGACAAGGCTATATGGCTACAGAAGAGGCACCTGCCTATGATTAAAAAATACCTTATAGAGAGGCGGAGCTGGATTCTACTGTTTGTGTGTCAGCAATTCCTGATCCTGTTCATTGCTTATGTGGATGCAGCAATTCCGTTAATGCCGATTCTTTATATCGTCTTCTTATCTATGATGATTTTCTTGGTTTTTTTAATCATTCGCTATCCCAAGGAAACCAAATTCTATACCACACTAGAAGAATGGGAGAGCCCTCTTGAACTAACGGGTATAGGCGAACCGGAGAGTCCGTTTGAGCAAATCATTGAACAAAAAATCACTGACCAGACCGTACGGTTACAACAGATCATCTCGCAAAATCAATTGACACTTGAACATGAAAAAGATGAATTATTATCCTGGATTCATGAGGTAAAAACACCTTTGACCACCATGCATTTGATGATTGAGCGGTTGGACGATAAGCCCCTAAAAGCTCAGCTAACCTATGAATGGCTACGAATCCACTTACTGCTGGATCAGCAGCTCCATCACAAACGCATATCCTTTATTGAAAATGATCTGTATGTCGAGCAAGTGAATTTAAAATCTCTGGTTTTTAATGAAATCAAAGCATTACAGTCATGGTGCATCCAAAAAGGGATCGGTTTTGACATCCAATTGGAGCACATGGAAGTGCTGAGTGATGCCAAATGGCTGGCTTTTATCATCAGACAGCTCTTAACCAATGCCATCAAATATAGCGATGCCAGTGATATTATCATTCATAGCTATGTACAAAGGGATCGAATACAGCTTGAGGTCCAAGACTTTGGGCGCGGTATTGATCCGAAGGATATACCCCGTATTTTCGAGAAAGGTTTTACCTCCACAACCCAACATTCTGATCACACTTCAACGGGTATGGGGTTATATTTAACGAAAAAGGCAGCACAGTCCTTGCTCATACATATAGATGTGCACTCCAAACCGAATGTGGGTACAACCTTCACTTTAATTTTTCCCAAACGAAATGATTTTGTGAGCATGGTGAGCATGTGACAGAGATGTCACATGCTTTTATGTATTGTTCGCCCAATCAAAGGAAAAACATCGGCTCTATTTTTATAATAAGGCTACAAGAACAATAAGGAGTGCATCGAAGTGAATATTTTAGAAGCCCATAAAATTCATAAAAGCTACGGTAATAAGTTAAATATGCAGGAGGTTTTGAAGGGAATAGATATCGTCATTGAAGAAGGGGAATTTGTCAGTATTATGGGAGCCTCCGGCTCAGGTAAAACCACACTGCTGAATGTTCTTTCCTCTATTGATAAAGTGAGCCAAGGTTCCATTAAAATCAATGATATCGAAATGACGAAAATGAAAGAAAAGCAACTGGCTGAATTTCGCAAAAAGCATTTAGGCTTTATTTTTCAAGAGTATAATCTGCTGGATACGCTAACTGTGAAGGAAAACATCCTCTTACCGTTATCCATCACCAAAACCCCTAAAAAAGAAGCCAACCAAAAATTTCAGGAAGTAGCTACAGAACTGGGAATTTATGAGCTCAAGGACAAATACCCCAATGAAATTTCGGGTGGACAGAAGCAGCGTACATCTGCGGCCAGAGCGTTTATTCATGAGCCCAGTATTATTTTTGCCGATGAACCTACGGGTGCGCTAGATTCCAAATCGGCTTCCGATTTACTAAATAAGCTGGGCCAGTTAAATCAAAAACGCAAGGCCACCATTATTATGGTCACGCATGATCCTGTCGCAGCCAGCCATTGCAGTCGGGTCATTTTTATTAAAGATGGGCAAATGTATACGCAGCTTCACAAAGGCGAGCAGGAAAGACAAAGCTTTTTCCAGGATATCATGAAAACCCAAGGGGTCTTAGGCGGGGTCCAATATGAACATTAATCTGCTCATTCTAAAAAATTTGAAGAAAAACCTGAAAAATTATTACCTTTATGTTTTTGCTCTCATTTTCAGTGTTGCGCTCTATTTCGCTTTCGTCACATTACAATACGATCCCTCCATGGACGAAGTGAAGGGTTCTGTTAAAGGTGCAGCTTCCATACGGGCAGCATCCGTTTTACTGGTCGCCATTGTCTGCATCTTCCTTTTGTATGCTAATAATATCTTTATAAAAAGACGCAGCAAAGAAATTGGCCTATTTCAATTGATCGGAATGACTAAAAATAAAATTTTTCGCATCCTGAGTGCTGAAAACTTAATTCTATACTTCAGTTCACTATTCATCGGAATTGGGGTTGGATTTTCCTTTTCCAAATTAGTGATCATGATTTTATTTAAGACGACGGGCGTCGAAGCCATTGCCACTTTATATTTCTCTAACCAAGCACTGACTCAAACACTCATCGTTTTTGGTATCATCTATCTATTGATCATGCTCATGAATTATTCTTTTATCAAAAGACAGAGTATTTTGTCTTTGTTCAGAGTAACCTCAACCACCGAAGGGAAAATCAAAAAAATATCTATCTATGAGATGATCATCGGGATCATTGGAGTTTCATTCATCGCTTTAGGATACTATGTTTCTTCCAAATTATTTGGTGGAGACTTTACATCCATGAATGAGTTATTTATGGCTATGGTGTTTATTTTGGGCACTGTCATCATCGGAACACTCCTTTTTTATAAAGGATCTATCCGCTTTATTTCCAATATCATCAGAAAAAGTAAAGGCGGCTATTTGAACATTAATGAGGTGCTGTCTCTCTCATCCATTATGTTCCGCATGAAATCCAATGCTTTATTGTTGACCATTATTACGACGGTATCGGCACTTGCCATCGGTTTACTCTCCTTAAGCTATATCGCCTATTATTCTGCGGATCAAGCAGCTGAGGACAATGTGCCTTCCCATTTTGCAATGACGAATGTACCGGATGCTGAGAAATTCAAAACGTTACTTCAGGAGCATGACATAAAGTATCTAGAAAAGAAAATTGAAGTTATCCAAGTCAGCGTGAACACAGCGCAAATTATGGACACTCCTCTGGAAGGATTAAATATCGGTGCGAATTCCATGACGTTGCCTGTCATAAGCGATCAATCTGTGAAGGGTACGGATGTATCTCCAGGCCAAACGATTTTAACAGGCTATAATGATTTGTTACAGAAATTCATGTCCTTGAAAAACTCAGGTCCATTGGATTTGAAGGGAAATAAGGAAGTCATACACCAACAATATGTGGGTCTAAAAAAGGAGTACGTGATTCCCTACTATTTCACAGCCGGTGGATTACCCACTGTCATTGTAGACGAAAGTATCTTTGAGCGGCTAAAGAAAGATGCAAATCCTGAGATTCAAAAGAAGTCATCCTTATATATTGGAATTGATATGATAAATACAGAACAGATCAAAGAAGCCGATCGTCTCTTTACAGCTGCGAATTTTAATGATCAACAAACATCACGCCTTGAAATGAGCAGCAATCAGAAGCGGAACATGGGAGTGATCATGTTTGTAGTTGGCTTTTTAGGACTGACCTTTCTCATTACATCAGGCTGCATCCTTTATTTTAAGCAAATGGATGAGAGCGAAGACGAAAAAGCCAATTACACCGTGTTAAGAAAGTTAGGGTTCACTCAAAGTGACCTGCTTAGAGGCATTAAAATAAAACAACTCTTTAACTTCGGCATTCCACTAGTAATTGGCCTTTCACATAGCTATTTCGCCGTTCAATCTGGCTGGTTCTTGTTTGGAACTGAAATTTGGATGCCTATGATCATCGTTATGGTGCTGTACACCGCCTTATATTCCATTTTCGGGATACTATCCATCCTGTATTATAAAAAGGTCATTAAATCAGCATTGTAATCGGCAAAAAGCAAAAAAAAGCCCCAGGCGAAAGCGCTGGGGCTTTTCCAAATATTTGAGCATTTTCGTTCCTATGTGTACAATAAAATAACTATCATCGTAACCCCAAAGGGGGAGAGCTTATTTTATTATTAATCATCAATGGCATCGGCATCGTAGCCAATATCATACTCGGTTCCTCTGTAGGCGTGGCTATTATCGTAGGAATCGTCTTTTTCCTGATTGGCTTGCCTGAGTTTAAAAGATCGCCGAAACTCACGAAAAAGGCTAAAAAAGATATCACCTATATTATGTCAACCCTATTAACTCTCCTTATATTCGTAGTTATTGTTTCTTGGAATCTCCATACTTCAGGTGACCTGTTTCTTGAAGGTCCGCTAACACCACAAATGAAGTTTCACTGGGGACAAAAGGTGTTGCTGCTAGGTCTACTGGAGGGCTTATGGGCTGTCATCAGCCTAAAATGGCTGTTGCCTATCTTTTTTGATCCGCTGGATCTCAGTAAGAAGCAAATCCTTGTTTTAGTAAGCGGGATTGTATTTAGTGTGGTTTCAGGTATTTATGCCATGCTTGAAGCAAGTTAAAAAGTCTCGCTCTTCTCTGTTAAGGACAGGAAGAGTGAGACTTTTTTATTAATGGTTCCCCTCTACAGAGGCTAGAATGCTTAACGCAAAGGTTCAAAACCTTCTGCCTGCTTGAGAATCCGCTCAATTTCCACGCATGTCTCCGGTTGCAGCGTCACTTCGACTGCTTTTACATTTTCTTCGATTTGTGCCGGTTTAGTGGCCCCAATGAGTGCAGCGCTGATACCCGGTTCTCTCAGAATCCAGGCAAGCGCGAGCTGTGACAGGGTAATACCCAAATCCTTCGCCAGCTTATCCAGCTCCTGGACACAGTTTAGAACGGTATCGTTCATGTAACTGCTGATGACATTATTGACAGAGGCATCAGCCCCGCGGCTGCCCGTCGGTAAAGGTTGTCCAGGCTTGTATTTACCCGTGAGGATACCTTGGGCCAGAGGCGAAAATACAATTTGGCCGATACCTACCTGCCCGGATACGGGAAGTACCTCATGTTCGATATAACGTTCGAACATATTATAGATTGGCTGATTGGCAATCAGTGGCCGCAAATTCAGCCTTTTTCCAATCCCATAGGCATCCGTGAGCTGGGCAGCACTCCATTCACTGACAGCAGCGTACAGAATCTTACCCTGAGCCTGAAGGTCATCGAGCGCTCGCAGCGTCTCTTCCAAAGGAGTACCCGAATCATAACGATGACAGAAGTACATGTCGATATAATCCGTGCCAAGACGCTTCAGACTCGCTTCACATTGCTCCATAATGTGCTTGCGTGACAGTCCCCTGTCATTGGGACCAGAATCCATAGGGAAGTACACCTTGGTAGATAACACATAGCTCTCTCTTCGATAAGGCTTCAAGGCAGCTCCCATAGCCTTCTCGCCTTCTCCCCGGTTATACGCGTTCGCGGTATCAAAGAAATTAATCCCGAGTTCAAAGGCTTTGGCAATACAGGTATGAGCTGCTTCCTGCTCGGCAGCTGTACCGTACGTTAACCAGCTACCCAGACCGATTTCACTAATTTTAAGACCACTGTTGCCTACATTTCTATATTTCATATCTACTCCTTCTTTCATAAGAAGATCATATTTTTATATTTTAACATGTAAACCCTTTCATTAAAATCATTGATAAAGGACTCATGGAGTTATATGAAGGATATCTACCACCCTAACTGTTAGGGTGGTAGATGCTTATAGCCTCACAATCTCAAATCATATTTACTTGCTTCCTACAGGAAAAAGCGCATCATATGCGGGACAAGGCAGTTTGTCGAGAAACTCCTGAAGCTGCTTCGGTTTATTTTTGTAAATATCCTTTAGGGATGTTCCATTATAAATATTGCCGATGACCACAGGATGGCATAGCTCACAGATCAGGATGTCCCCGTTCCCGTGAAGATGGAGCTGTTTTTTACCATCAACACAGTTGGAAAAATAAACACCAGGCTGTTCCTTGAAGCCCAGCGCTTCTGCAAAACGGTCCATACAGGTGAAATACAACACAGTATCATCTTTTTTATGTGCAATCAGGTCATGAACGGAACGGACGAGCGCTTCCTTGGTGGAAATAGCATTCCAGTTCGTATGATCCATCACAATGCTGTTTTGGATTTCATGGATGCGCACACCGAGTTCATATACCTTTTCGCTAATCGCTGGCATGTTGTTCTGCGTCTCCGCAAACAGCAACGTCTCCAGCACCGTTTCCAGCTTGGCTTCGGTACATAATCGGATATTTTGAACGATTTTCTCATACATGCGAGGATGAACATGATAATAGGTTGCATATTTATCGGCATCCGTGAAGTTGAAAGAGATATGAATGTTGGAAAGTCCTGCATCACGTAGTTTCTCAATTCGTTCAGGGCTGAGCAAGCTGGCATTGGTATTGAGCTGCGTAGCGATGCCCTTGCTTGAGCAGTGAGCCACAATGTCCAGACAATCCTCATACTTCAAGGTCACTTCTCCCCCGGACAGTCGCACACGTTTTAACGTTGGAATATCATCAATAATATCAATGACCTCTTTGCTGCTAATGCATTGCCCATCGTTCCGCTGATACGCGCAGCAGTAATCACACTTGAAGTTGCAATTAGAGGTGACCCCGACTTCCAGTCCCTCCAGCTCGTAGATGCCCGGCTTTTCCAGCTCAAGTGCTTTATATTTGTTGTCTATACTCACTTTCTCATGATCCTCCCGATCTCAGGCTTATGTCTTGAATTCCCTTGAGATTATACAGAATAGGAGCGGTTTGTAGATATGACATTGGTAACGGTGGGGCCAAACAGATACCATAGCGGTAACGGCCTTGGAATCCTCCTATCAGCGCTGAAAAAATTAATTTGACAAGTACTGCCGAACTTTAGTAAATTCATATTAGTTAAGCCATTAACTACATTTATGGTGGTGATCGTTTGAAAGACCTACAGGATTATGTACTTGATTTGCCGCTGCATTCTCTGGTTTTCTTTTCACTGGTGGAAACGACAGCCGGATTAGTTGATGTCTCAGAAAAATACTGGCATTCGAAGGGAACCAATGGAGCCAGAATTCGAATTCTAGTTGAAATCATGAAGGAAGGAGGTACAATTCTCCCATCTGTGCTCGCCCAAAGGATCGGTGTCACCAAATCAAATATTAGCCTGCTGCTCACCCCGCTCGAAAACGAAGGATTCATTCGCCGGGAAGGCCATCCCATGGACGGTAGAAAATCGGTAATTTCTATAACAAGCGAAGGGCAAAGCCTTCTGCTGTGTAATTTACCCGAAAACCGGCAGAGGATTGCGGAAAAAATGCAGGTGTTGAATGATCAGGAATTGAAGCAGCTCCTTTCCCTGCTCAACAAATTAAAGAGGACGTAACGGCTTTTCTACTCAATTGGTTAAGCCCTAAACTAAAATCCCATTTGTATAAAAAGGATGATATTCCATGTCGATCGTTATTACTGGAGCCAATGGTCAATTGGGGAGCCTAATCATACAACAGCTCCTTCAAAAAGTCTCACCTCATGAAATTACCGCTTGTGTTCGCCACCTTGAAACCGGAAAACACTATGAGGCACAGGGAATTACAGTACGATTAGGTGACTACGATCAACCCGATTCGCTTGAGCAAGCATTCGCGGGTGCTTCCCAACTGTTGTTGATTTCAAGTTCACATCCCGACGATACGATTCGTATTCGTCAACATACTCATATCATAGAAGTAGCTAAAAAATGTAAATTAGAACACATTTTATACACCAGCTTTGCCTTTTCTGAAGCCAGCTCTATCCCCCTCTCCAATCTGCATTTGGCTACAGAACACGCCATTTGCACCACCGGAATTCCTTACACTTTTCTACGGAATGCATTATATACCGATTTTGTCAAAACTCTCGACCTGAACGCCGCCATAGCGAAGGGCGCACTCGATATTTACCCTGGAGAGTGGAAATTTAACACCGTCACGCGTTGGGATCTTGCCAGAGGGATCGCAGCAGTGCTATCCGATCCAGACCGCCATAAGAACAAGAAATATGAATTTGTCTCCTCCAGTCCCTGGACCTTTTCAGATTTAACAGCAGCTTTGACCGAGCTTACAGGCAGATCCGTCTCCCTCCGTCAAGACCCCCAAATCAAAAATTGGATATTTGGGTTTTTGGGCAAAATAGATACGCGCTCCACGTCGGATGATTTGGAACAGTTGATCAGTGGTCCGCTCACTTCACTGAAAGAAAGCATCCGGCCCTTTATCTCCACATGAAAAGCAACGCTAAAAATTTTCTTACCAACACCCACTCCATAAATTGTGAGCGATATGTGAACTGGGCATACTTCTCATTCCCAAATCCATACTGAATATATCTGTTGGTAATGGAGGCGGGAATTGTGGATAAAAGGATGAATCTGCTTATGTTCAGCGGCGATTATGATAAGGCAATGGCTGGACTGATTCTGGCAAATACAGCGCGGGAATTGGACGTGGATGTGACGATGTTTTTTGCGTTCTGGGGACTATTTCTGGTTCGTGATCCTGACAAGATGACGTTTGAGGACAAGACGATTTATGAAAAAATCATGGGCTGGATGACTCCAAAAGGACCCGAAGAGTTGCCATTATCCAAAATGAATTTTAGCGGCCTTGGCAAGCTGATGCTGACGGAAATGATCGAAGATAACGAAGCCCCGAAGCTCATTCATTTCTTGAAAGGAGCACGGAAGAAAAATGTGAAATTTTATGCCTGTAAGCTATCGGTCGATATTATGGGCTTTAAACCGGAAGAATTTATACCTGAACTGGAAATTATCGAGGCCAAAACGTATTTAAAAGATGCGCTCGAATCCGATATGCAGTTGTTTATATAAGATAAACTTGCGCCTTATCCGGCTGTTGGATGAGGCCTTTATTGTGACTAAATGATGACACTCGCCTATTTTTTTTAACCTATTCGGGCCTACCTACGTACCCTAAGAAGACAGAACGACTTGGGAGGCGCCGTATGCTCATGGCTCGAATTGGAAGCAGTAATTGTAGGTATCAGCCTTCTAACGAGGCTTATTTCCAAAGGTATCGTGAAAGTACAATCGGATATCACCAGACCTTTGAATCTCCATATGGGCAAAAAAAGCTGATTTATGCGGATTGGGCAGCCAGCGGCCGTCTGTATGGACCCATCGAGTCGAAAATAGCTAATGAATTAGGCCCTTTTGTGGCGAACACGCATACGGAGTCTAATTTGACAGGTACTCTGATGACCCAAGCCTATGAAGAAGCGAAACAAATCATTAAAAGCCACGTTCATGCCAATGAACATGATATCATCCTGTTTGCCGGGTCCGGTATGACAGGTGCAGTGAATAAGCTTCAGCGACTGCTAGGATTGAAAATACATGAAAAATTAAAGCCCCTCTACCCCATCGCCGAAAAAGAACGTCCCGTTATTTTCGTTACACACATGGAGCACCACTCCAATCATATTTCCTGGGCAGAAACCATTGGAGACGTTGTGTGTCTTCCTCCAGGTCCTGGCGGGATGGTCGATCCAACTCATCTCGAACGACTGCTGCTTCAATTCCGGCATCGCCCTATCAAAATCGGCGCCTTTACCGCCTGCTCCAATGTTACAGGGTTCGAAGTGCCGATTTACCAGCTAGCCCGCAAAATGCACGAACATGGCGGCGTTTGTTTCGTTGATTTTTCGGCAAGCGCACCTTATACCGAGATCAACATGCACCGCACAGATCCCCTTGAGAAACTGGACGGGATTGTATTTTCACCCCACAAATTTCTTGGGGGTCCCGGTACAAGCGGCGTTTTAATTATGGATTCGAGGCTGTGCCTCAATTGTGCTCCAGATCAGCCAGGAGGGGGCACAGTTAGCTGGACCAATCCTTGGGGTGGATACGAGTATAAAGAGAATACTGAAGCCCGTGAGGATGGAGGGACGCCTGCCTTTCTACAGGCCGTTCGAACGGCGCTCTGCATTCGGCTGAAGGAACAAATGGGACAGAAGCGCCTGTTGGAGCGCAAAAAGGAACTGACATCTCTATTACTAAAGAGCTTGAGTACCATACCAGACCTACACATTTTAGGAAGAAGTAGCCAAGAACGAATGGGAATCGTTTCTTTCGTTGTCGGCCATATTCACTATAA
This sequence comes from Paenibacillus sp. FSL P2-0322, assembly GCF_037975315.1. Taxonomy (NCBI): domain Bacteria; kingdom Bacillati; phylum Bacillota; class Bacilli; order Caryophanales; family Paenibacillaceae; genus Paenibacillus; species Paenibacillus sp. FSL P2-0322. Next base: position 5,962,788 of record NZ_CP150243.1, read on the forward strand.
CCTGATTGTGAAACTATTGAATGATCGGTTTGGCATTCAGGTCCGGGGCGGCTGCTCTTGTGCAGGCCCCTACGGACATTATTTGCTGGGCATCGACCAGCAAACATCTAAACAAATGACAGACCTGATCCATGCGGGAGACTTATCTCGAAAACCGGGCTGGGTGCGTCTGTCGCTCCATCCCATGATGACGAATCAGGAAGTCTCCTATATCGCCTCTTCCATACGGGCAATCGTGGAAAACATCATGACCTGGCAAAAAGATTATACCTATCAACCAGAATCAAACGAATGGCGATCTATGCATGAACATCACAAAATAGACATCAGCAAATGGTTCAATTTCAGCGATTAAGAGACTCCTGTCCGTTCCCTTCTTTCAAAATTCTCATAGGATACACTGTAAATTACTATATGAGGAAAGAAGTGACGACAATGGGTCTCAATTTTCGCAACAGTACTAGTGCAGCTATCTTTGTAGTCTTTGCCTACCCGGACTTCAGCTGTACTCCTGTTAACTACTCTAAAGCAGGCTGGTACCGTGTTAACCCCGGACAGACTATTCAGGTTTGGAGCGGCTTCGCAGGAGGTAATACGTTCTTTTACTACGCTGAAGATGATTTTGGACGCGAATGGCGGGGTTCATATTTCACTCAAGTTCCTGAAAATGCCTTCAATTGGTGCTGGGATACAGGCTGTACCACTTGTAGAAGCGTGGGACTGCGGAGAATCGCAGTTAGTCCGTTCGTCTTGGACTACACCATCAACTTTGTAACGAGCAGCAGTCAAAGAAAACCTGCATCATCCACACTCCGCATGACATTGCCTTCCAAAGCAACCCAAGAGAAACCTATTTTGCGCAGAGTTCCTGCAACACCTAAGAGACTAAAACAAGGAAAGCCTCAATTACAGAAACGCATCTCGCATAAAAAACGGACAAAGAATAGAGAATAAAATTTGTAGAAACAAAACATCAGCTAACATACATTTTCAATTGCATATATTCTGGTTTTTTGGGTAATATTCAGCAATTATTCCATCAAGCGTTAAATCGCTTGGAATTTCATATATCGATTCTTTGTAAGGTTCATTCGAACCAGTTATTAAACAATCAAATTTATGAATTAGCACTCTATAGTAATTTTCACGAGCTAGAAGTAGCCCTTTCTCTATCCATTCATTTCCCCCATCAAGGTTGTGATCAAGCAAATATTTAGCATAATAATAGACTGCTTCGGTATAATAATATCTAATTGGTTGTAGATCATCTATTGCAGATTCATAATAATTTCGTGCTTTCTCAGTATCATCTTCGATAAAAGCAAGCATTAATAACTTTAATCCTGAAGTATAGGAGTTAGTTACTACTAATTTATTAACTATCTTTTTTTCTATCCTGCCTTGCTTAGCTTTTATATAATTCGTCTGCATCAGCTCTGTATATTGCTTTTTATACAAAGATTCAATATATTCATCTAACAACTCTTTATCTAATGAATTGGTATTGTACTGAACTTCAAACGTAAAGAACGGCAAGTCGTTCCCTAGTTTATTTAATTTTAAATATTTCTCATATTCACCTGTATGAAATAATAACTCATTAAGAAACAAATGATTGTGGAAATCATTCTGCTTATTAATAACAAGCTTCCTTATCTCTTGAACGTTTCTGTATTTATACACATTAATCACATTAACCAAGATATAATATTGAACTGGATCATTAGCGTCTAACAAGTGCATGCTATCTATTGGTATTAATTTTTGGAGCTGAATATACGCTTCTTCAAAATCCCCTTCGTAATAATTTGAGGTTATTAATATAGAATCTAGTAAAATATCTGCTTTTTCAATATTTTCAAAATACCTTTTCAATTGTGGAATTCTTATATCGAAGTAGTTAGTTCGATTAATGTGTCTGGCCCAATAAAATACTCTAAATATGAACACTAACTTCTCTAATTCATCCCCATCATATAAGTTAAGGTAACTAATACATTTGGAACAATTTTGAATGTTCTGATCAAAAACTCGTGATCCAAGGGAATTGTCTGAAAATGAAAAAATTTTATCCACTACGAAATTAATAAAATTAAAAGCCCTCTCATAAAATTCAACCTTTTCAGCGCTTGTTCTTTTAAGGAATTGATGTTCAGCAAACCTACCAATTATTGATTGTAGTTTAATAAATCCTTTATTTATTTCAATTAATGACTTGTTCTCAAGAGCATTTATTTCCCTATCTGTTATTCTTCTAGCATCTTTTTTGTAATACCCTTGTGAAAAGAATTTTTTCACATTACTCATGTGAATTCCATCAGGAAACAAAGACAATGTCTCAAATAGAAGTTTCTCATTTGGTAAAAGCCTTTTGTAAGAATATGCTATAGATTGATAAAGTGACTTTGAACGTTCTATGTTTGCATCAGCCATATCATCAAAAATATCATCGTATCCTGACTCTGTGATACTAAAAAAGTCGGTCTCAAGTTCATTTTTTAATAGTTGCATGTTTTTTGACTTTGGGATAACTTTAGTGATAATTTTAATTGCTAAAGGATTGTTGTTTAATAGCTTTCCGAGTATATCCTCTTTTAGTACTTTAATATCGTCATTATTAATACTTGATTTGTGATACTTGTAAAATAGCTGTAGCGCCTCCTCATTCGTAAAAGCTCTGAGTTCGTGTCTTTCTTCGAATTCCAAATCTATCCATTCTCTCGATGTAATCACCACATCTGAATACTCACAAATAAAAGTTAATAAAATCTTAATTGCTTCTATATCTTCAATGTACAAAAGTGGTTCAAAATTATCTAAAATTATTAATCCATCTATTCTTATGTTATTCTGTGAAATATGATCTTTAAGATTAATTGAGCTATCAATCTCAAAGCACTGAGATATTTTGTATTCAAAGGACTGATAATTATTTATAAATTCACAGTCTATAAAAAAAATACCGTCAATATAATGTCCTCTTTCAAAAAGGTCAATTGCCACTTTTTTTATAGTAGCGGTTTTTCCAATCCCACCAGAACCCTTAATTGTTAAAATTTTGTTATTTATATCAATTAACTTTCTAATTATATCTTCTAAATCTGTTTTTCTACCTACAAAATTAATTAGATTTTTACTATCAATGCTACCAGATAGTTTTACCTTGCAACGATCACTCGGCATTGAGATTTGTGGATTTCCTTTGTTAAAAGAATTTATCGAGAAGTATTTCTTATTTACAATCAATGATTTATCTATTAATTCAAACGCTCTTTTTTGGAAAAATTTAAATATAAATCCGCTCAAATCTCCACTCCAATTAACAAGTATCGGAATTTTAATGTCATGTACATTTAAAGCAGACTCTTTATCAATAAATATTAAAACACCTTTTAAATGATCAGTAATTAAGTTCTCTTCTATTTCTTGAAATGTGACAAGCTTACTTTTTAAATATTTATCTTCAATCACCAATTTATTTCTTACAATCTGAGAAAACAAAATAATATAATCATATCCGTCTAAATTTCGAAGTGTATCAATTGAAAAGTGAAAGCAATCGATTATAACTTTGTATTTAATAAATTTCTTTATAATCTCTTCAAATGTATAAAGGATTTCTCTATCAATTGGGGTACTAATTAGGATTGCTATCGATGTTTCTGTTTTAGTTGTAGTTTCTATCTCCTCTTTTACTAGTTCTAATACAGAACTTGTTCGCTGTTGGTTATCCTTAATTTCTATTAATTTATCAAAAAAAGAATCGAGTTCGTCCCAATCATTTAATTTAATAGGCACCACATCATTTACTTTTCCAGCCAAATCATCCGTAGTAAGAAAAAAATGCCTCCTGGTAAAGCCATTATAAATTTTATTTATATAATCAAACTGTTTTCTTACATATTCGTCAGATAAACTAAAACCAATAAAAAGGATCGTATGCTCAGAAATTAAACTTTTTAATTTCTCAATTGCTGGAGTATCTGTATATAGTTCTTCATAATCATCCCTAAATAAGATGCACTTGCCGGGATTTTCTATACAGCCATGGAGTTTCAACAAGAAGTTTTCCTTCTCTAATAAATTAGATATGTGAAAGGTATTATCAAAAACAACTTTTTTAAAATTTGTAGCTGTCTCAATAATCTTGTCATAATTTGTTGTAATAATCTTTGATGATATTTTCCCCATTTTTTTATGTAATTCAAGATTTAGTTCTCCGATAGGCTTATCAATTTCTCTATCTAACACTTCATAGACTTCCTTCGTTTTGTCTTTAATTTTATCTAAAATCTCCAATGTATCAAACATACCAGATTCCAATCCTTTGATTAGAATTTGGTATTTATCATCATCCACTGAAAGAGAGTTTAATATTTTAGTAACCAGGCCATTCCAATTTGGAAAACCTAATGGTGCAGATAAACCTGCTCCAACAAATAAAATAAGTTTATTTTTATTTATTGCATCTATAATTTGTGAGTTCATAACTTCTCCTTCTAGAAAAAATTTTTTTCAGTAATAAATCATGCATACTGTTGTGATACATCTTTTAATTAGTAAAACATAATTAAACCAGAACGAAGGTGCCCTCTTATACTTCATAAATACTATATTCTAGAAAAATATAATCTTCTATTTACTTTCAAGACCTCCAGAACCCTTTTATAAGTATATTTGATGTTTAACGATGATTCCACTATATTTGTATTTTTATGGTTGAAATTAATGAAACGATATGTTACTGCTATACTTATTTATAGAAAAACAGTTCTTTAGTTTGACTCATTTACATTCCAAAAACATTTTAAATGTCTTTACACTTTATCAAGTTCAGAATATTGCACCAAATGCTAAGAAAATAAGGAGCCCGACCTTATCGCTAATAGTCTGCTCCTTTCACTCTTATTTATATGACGTAACCCGCTTATTTACTCTCGGATTCCCACTTAGATATCTCTTCACGAACCCGTGGTGCTACCTCTGTTCCCAATAGCTCAATAGCTCTCATGACATCATCATGCGGCATCGTACCGACGGGTACGTGCAACAGAAAACGTGTAATGCCTAACTGTTTACGCAGATGAATGATTTTCTTGGCAACCGTATCGGGATCGCCTACATACAACGCTCCTTCAAAGCTGCGTGCGGCATCGAAGCTGGAACGAGTGTAAGGGCCCCAACCACGTTCACGCCCAAGCACATTCATGCTCTGCTGAGTGGAAGGGAAGAACTTATCCGCTGCCAGCTCAGTAGTCTCTGCGATAAAACCATGCGAGTGTGATGCAACCGGAAGCAGCGATGCATCATGACCGGCATGCCTAGCGGCTTTTTTATACAGTTCCACCAACGGGGCAAACTGTACAGGACTACCCCCAATAATCGCCAGAACCAGCGGCAACCCGAGCAAGCCTGCACGAACCACAGATTCCTGATTGCCCCCACTCCCAATCCATACGGGCAAAGGATTTTGAACTGGACGCGGATACACACCCAAATTGTTGATTGCCGGCCGATGTCCGCCTTTCCAGGTGACTTTCTCGGATTCTCGGATTTTCAATAACAGCTCCAGCTTTTCATCGAATAATTCATCGTAGTTATCCAAATCATACCCAAATAACGGAAACGATTCGATAAAAGAACCTCGGCCTGCCATAATCTCAGCTCGTCCATTCGAAATACCGTCCAGTGTAGCAAAATCTTGAAACACACGTACGGGATCATCCGATGAAAGCACCGTAACTGCACTGGTTAACCGAATTCGTTGGGTCTGTGCTGCTGCAGCAGCGAGGATAACAGCCGGAGCAGATGCCGCATAATCTTTACGATGATGCTCCCCCACGCCGTACACATCCAGCCCTACCTGATCTGCAAGCACAATCTCCTCGACCACTTCACGTATACGTTGTGCGTGACTGATAACCTCACCCGTTTGGGTATCCGGCGTTGTTTCTACAAACGTGCTTATACCTATCTCCACTTGTTCTACCCCCTATTTTCATGCCCTATTCTCATACGACTGCTTTCGAAGCCAATCATTTTAAAAACCGATATCTTTATATTGAACCTTTTTCACATCTTTTTCAAGCTCTCCTTTTTTGAGTCTGAAAACCAGCCAAGGGAAGTGTCCAGATTCGCCGCAGGAAAAGAAGTCTCTTTGTCGAATATTTTATGGAATAAAGAAGATTCCCATCCCCACAACATGAATACAACAAGGAGGCACATACATTTATGGCTTTTGTCATTAACAATTTAAAGGATAACAGCAATGTTGCCATGACTGACCAATTAGGTGGATTTACGGTACTAGAATACATAACAGATTTGAGTTCTACCTCGGTTATGGCTGCGAAAGACAATTACTATATGAGCAAAAGTAATATGCGCCGCAAACAGCTCATGATCGAAATCAACAATAGTGAGATTATGATGAAGGCGGGAGCCATGCAATATACTGTGGGTAGCATGGAAATGACTACTGGTGTAAAAGGCGTTGGAGGCTTAATGCGAAACTTGGTGTCCGGTGCTGTAACGGGAACAGGTGCCATTAAACCACACTATAGAGGCACGGGTACGATTATGCTGGAGCCTACTTACCAATATATTTGGCTTATTGATGTCGACAATGATGATATTGCCATCGAAGACGGCTTGTTTTTGGCTTGTGACACGACGCTGGACATTTCCGTCGTTGCACGTAGTAATCTTTCCTCTGCTGCACTGGGTGGAGAAGGGTTATTTAATTTAAGCGCCCGCGGAAAAGGAGTTCTGGCACTTCAAGCTCCAATCCCTTCTGAGGAAGCGGTCGTTATAGAATTGCAAAATGATGTGCTGAAGGTGGATGGTAACTTTGCCCTCATGTGGTCCAATACCTTACAGTTCACCGTCGAAAAATCCGGGAAAACCAAAATGGGCTCGGCTGCTTCCGGCGAAGGGCTGGTAAATGTGTACAGGGGAACGGGAACCGTATGGTTAGCACCATTGTAAATAAAAAAGGAGAAGCCCTCGGCTTCTCCTTTCTTACATTTTAATTCTTTTTTACAAACTCCGATTTTAGCTTCATTGCTCCAAAACCATCAATTTTGCAGTCAATATCGTGATCGCCATCCACCAGACGGATGTTTTTTACTTTGGTGCCGATTTTCAAGACGGATGAGCTTCCCTTCACTTTAAGGTCTTTAATGACAGTTACAGAGTCACCATCCTGCAGGATGTTACCATTCGCATCTTTAACAACCTTTACGTCTTCACTGCTTGCTTCTGACTCGGCAGACCACTCATGAGCGCATTCCGGGCAAATGAAAAGACTGCGATCCTCATAAGTGTACTCTGAATTACATTCAGGACAATTTGGTAAATTAGACATGGTATTATGTACTCCATTCATTTTCAAATTCTATTGCTATGCTAAGCTTCCTTGATAGACCAAGCTTGCTCCAAGTCTTCCTTGGAGTTCCCTACAAGTATATTGGATAATCCGTCACGATTCCACTCATTGATGAAACTAATCTGAGTATTGTTGTACCTTATATGTAAGCGTTCTGTCTACTGAAAATGCCGAGAGGTAAACATGTAACTAAAAAGGACGCTGTCTTCCTAGGCAGCATCCTTTTTTACGGCACGTTTATTATGCTTGGGTTTGCTTGATCAGTTCACTAATTCCTTGACTAAGCGGTGTAAGGGGGCGTTTCAACAGCTTCTCGAAATCGTTGCTTACGACATCCAAGGCTCCTTCACGAATCGCTTGTTGAATACCGACCACAATAGGGATGGCACCTTCCGGGACTCCCGCACCAAGCATAACCTCGGCATACGTAGCATCATCCACCTGCTGTACAGGTACGTCTTTGCCCAGAACCTCAGCAAGTACCGCTGCAAACTCTTCTTGGGTAATCGGCTTACCGGAGAGCTCATATATTGTATTCTCATGCCCTTCGCCAGACAAAACGGTTGCAGCTGCTTGCGCATAATCTGCGCGGGTAGCCCAACCTACTTTACCGGACCCTGCCGAGGTTAGCCAAGGAGCTCCCGCGAGTACGGATTGGATCGTGCCTGACTCATTCTCCAGATACCAATTATTACGCAGGAAGGAGTAAGGAATGCCTGACTCACGAATGAACTCCTCCGTGATGCGATGTACGGGCGCAAGGAATAGAGTGCTGTCAGCTGCATTGGCAGCGCTAGTATAGGCGATGAAGCCTACTCCAGCACGTACAGCAGCATCAACAGCTGCTTTATGCTGACGGATTCTAGTATCATTATCCCCGTCTGCGGATATAATCAGCAGTCGATCTACTCCAGCAAACGCCTGATCCAGCGTCTCCGGTTTATCAAAATCGCCATGACGAACGTCAACACCACGAGACCGTAAGTTCTCTGCTTTTTCTGGATTTCTTACGCTAACAATAAGATCGTTTGCGGAGACAGATGTAAGCAACGTATCTACCACGATGGAACCCAGTTGCCCCGTTGCTCCTGTTAATGCAATTTTCATATGAAATCCTCCATTCAAATTGTATTCACTTTTATATAGTAACTAAAAATATAACACATGTCTAATCTAGAGTCTAAAGGTCTGCTTTTCGGGTAAGAGTTGGTAACCCAGACTTTCCCCATAGAAAGGAACATGTATATGAAGAAAGCTATGATTATTGTAAATCCCTCTTCCGGCAAAGAGGAATCCCTCCAACATGTCAGAAGCGTAGAAGAAATTCTACGTGATCAAGGATACGTTGTTACGGTTAAAGAGACGGCAAAGGAACTGGACGCCACTCGTTTTTGCGTCAATGCGTGTGAGGAAGCTTGTGACCTAGTCGTTTCCATCGGCGGGGATGGCACACTTCACGAAACAATCAACGGTTTCATTGATCAAGACCATCGTCCAAGACTGGGTGTCATTCCCCTGGGGACAGTCAATGATTTTGCCCGTGCCTTGCAAATTCCGCTAAGTCCCGAGCTGGCGATCCGTACACTGACTTCTACCCGCGTGAAAAACGTAGATATGGGTCTCTTAAACGGCCGAATGTTTGCCAATGTTGTTGCCACAGGTTCGCTTGCTGAATCGCTATCAGCTGTATCATCAGACGATAAATCCATGTTTGGCACGTTTGCCTACTTCAAAGAAGGCATGAAAGAGCTTATCAGCCATCCTGCCCACTCACTTATCGTCCGCTACGATGACAATATCTGGGAAGGAAAATCCCCACTCTTTTTGGCTACTTTGACCAATTCAGTTGGCGGATTCGAGAAACTGGCGCCCGATGCGGCTGTTGACGATGGTCTGCTTCACTGCTTTATTTTCAAAAACCTCAATATATTGAACACCGTGACGGCCAGCATATCCTTATTTTTAGGCAACCTGAAGGATCATAGTGATATCGTTTACTTTACCGCAAAGCATGTAAGTGTCAGCTCTGCAGAACCGGTCAGTACGAATGTAGATGGTGAGGAAGGGCCGTCTTTGCCTATCGAGCTTGGTATTTTACCGCGTCATATTGAGGTAATTGTGCCGGAAGAGGTTTAAGTAATGCGGTGCTGATCCTCAAGCTTGAGGATCATACTCGCTCAATTTCCCCTCGTAGATCAAATGGAATCGATCACTTTGACGAAAATCGTCTGGCGTAACAAGAGCGGGCAACTTGTTCCATATTTTTATGCCGGATCGCTGTAAAATTTCCGCAACGAATTGCGAACAAAAATAAGAATTACTGAACTCGACTGGTTCTTTGAGTGCAATACCAATCAAACCCAGTAAGTTATACATATATTTTTGACGACTTCGGATAAATACATGTAAAACTCGCTTCATTTTTTCAACTTCACGGTCGGTTACTTGAAGCTCGTAGATAACACATGTTGTATTCGGAAATCTGCTGTATGTACCTGTCTTAATATCCTCTTTCACGAAACCACCATCCAGAGGGTTATTAGGGGTCTTTCTCCCGAAGCTGTATAACTCCGAAAGTTCCCGGTTGAAGGAAATGGAGGCGTGATTGTATGGCGCTCTCGTATAGCTTTTAATGACTCTCGTAAGAAACGTTCCCGTATTCGTAAGCAAGATAAAGACGGATTGATCTGCTACCATTTACGAAATTTCCCCTTATCAAGTTTGAATTATTCCTTCATAATAACATAGGAGCCTTAATGGAATCCTATTTCGCGATAAGTTGGTGAGTGGTAATGGACAGTTCGCTATTAACGTTAATCCTTATTTTCGCAGCCTTATTGGTCATCCATCTGATTTATATAGTGGTAGTCAAAACACAGCCAGACAAAGACTATGCAGCTATTGGGCTTCGCATCAAGACATGGTGGGGTATGTTCTTTATCTTTTGCTTGGCAACTCTTTTCAATCCGATCGTTTCACTGCTTTCCTTGATGGCACTCACCTTTTTTGCGCTAAAAGAATACTTTTCCATGATTAGATCCAGAAAAGCTGATCGCAGATTGTTTCTATGGGCGTACTTAGCGATTCCCGTACAATTTTATTGGATTTATATCGGGTGGTACGGAATGTTTATTGTCTTTATCCCTATCTATGTATTCTTACTGCTACCGCTCCCGCGATTGATCAACAAAGGAACGGTTGGTTTTTTGCGCAGTGTCAGTTCGACCCAATGGGGGCTCATGCTGATGGTTTTCGGGTTGAGTCATCTGGCCTATTTTCAGTTTGCTACGCCGCAATACGGAGCAAAACTTGTACTTTTTCTAGTGGTACTGACGCAGCTCAATGATGTCGTACACTATCTAGCATCACTCTATTTCGGAAAGCGGAAAATCGTCCCGACATCCAATCCCAATATAACTTGGGAAGGCTTTGCATTCGCTTTTCCCGTAACCATAGCGGCTTCCTATCTTATCTATCCCTATCTGACGCCGTTTGACCTGAAATTTGGAATTATTTTCGGCATGCTGATCAGCTTGAGCGGTTTCTTCGGTAGCTTAACGGTTTCCGTGCTGAAGCGGGATTTATTAATCGGCGATGATGAAAAGTTCGATGCTTTGAAAAAAAGCTATTTAAGTCGGGTGGATAGCTTGACCTACACCTCGCCCGTCTTTTTTCACGTGATCCGTTATTTTTTTGACTTTATGTAGCGATTACATGGCTCAAACCTCGTATGAATAGTGATCATGGAACACGATATCTTGTTATGAAAAGGGCAGCCTATCCTCACGGGGTTGTATTCCCGTCAGTACACTGTTGCTGTCCTATATCATCCTCCGTGATTCCTTCTCATTTGCTCATCTAGCTGGTGCAGGCTTTGTGTTTCTCGGCATCATGCTCATATCACGCGGTGAACGCCGCTTATTCACGCAAAGACTTTTTCAAAGAAAAGAGACTCCCGGCTAAAACTTCGGGAGCCTCTTTTCTTTGATTCAAGTTCTTATCGCTTGGAATTAATGCACCTTATCCAGCAATTGATATGCTTCTTCCTTCGTTTTAACCGCCAGGAGCGCTTCTCTGAAATGATCATCCATCAGCTTACGCGATAACATCTGCAGTACTTTCAGATGCGCATTTTCCTTGCTGTTGCGCGGTACGGCAATCATGAAGATCAGTTTTGCTTCACTTCCGTCTGCACTATTCCAGTCAACACCGCCCTGCTTGATGCCGAAGACCACGCTTGGTTTCAGGACAGCTTCCGATTTGCCATGAGGAATGGCAATATTCATTCCAATGCCTGTGGAGCCTTCTTCCTCTCTGGCTAATATCGCCTGTTTGAAATCACTGGCAGAGCTTACGGCTCCAGTTCTCTCAAGTGCTCTGATCATTTCATCAACCACAGCATCTCGTGTCGTTCCTTCCAGATCCAAATTAATCAGATCCATTGTTACAATATCCGTCAGTTTCTCAATGTGAATGGTTTGCGAAGACACGGCCGGCCCGTTATTTGTGACAGTTGTTGATGCAGATGACTCCGCAGCGGCCTTTGTAGTAATCGCAGATTGTCCAGCCCCTGCGGTGGAATGTCCAGGCATCGCTTCCCCAGCAGCATCCGAAGTTACAGTTGCTGCAATATCCTTTTTCAGCAAGCTTACCAGGACAACCGATACGGCTACGCCGACAATAACGGCGATGAAGAACATAAGCACATGGTCCACTGCACCAAGTACAGCTACAATCGGTCCACCGTGAGCTACCTTATCACCTACATTTCCCAACATGGCGATGACAGAGCCGACCATGGACCCTACCATGATACTGGGAATAACACGCAGTGGATCTTGCGCCGCGAATGGAATCGCACCTTCGGTAATACCGAACAAACCCATCGTGAATGTTGCCTTCCCAGCCTCGCGTTCTTCAGGTGCAAATTTACGTTTGTTGATCATCGCTGCAAGTCCCATCCCAATTGGCGGGATACAAATCGCAACGGCGATCGGGCCCATAATTTCATAATTCCCTTCGCCGATCATAGCCGAACCGAATAAGAAAGCGACTTTGTTCACAGGTCCACCCATATCGAAGGAGATCATCGCACCTAGAATCAATGCCAATAGAATTGAACTTGTACCTTGCATACCTGCAAGCCAACCTGTTAAAGCTTCAAACAATTGTGCGACTGGAGCACCGATTACAAAGACAAAGATTAATCCTACAATTAAAGATGCCAATACAGGGATAATTATAATAGGCATGATCGGCTGTAATGCTCGGCCAACTTTAATTTTCCGAATCCCAAGTGCAACATAACCCGCCAGGAAACCGGCGATAATCCCGCCGATAAATCCAGCCCCCGCTTCACTTCCATAAAAGCTGCCGTTCGCAGCAATGAATCCGCCAATCATACCTGGTGCAAGCCCCGGTCTATCCGCAATACTCATCGCGATAAATCCGGCAAGGATCGGTATCATAAAGGTAAACGAAGCTGAGCCGATATCCTGAACCGTCTTCCAGAATGAACCGTCCGGTATAACCAGACCGCCTGGTGTCTTCTCACCGCCAATCGTCAACGCAATGGCAATGAGCAATCCCCCAATGACGATGAAGGGTACCATATAGGATACACCGTTCATCAAGTGGCGGTAGATGGGATTTTGTTTCGGTTTGTTCTCCTGTGAGCTACCTTCGGCAGAACGTGACTCTGCTTGGTACACAGGTACATTACCCTTCATCACCCGCTGGATCAATTCTTCTGGACGGCGAATGCCATCCTGTACGCCAACGACCAGCAGTTTTTTGCCGACGAAGCGGTCTTTAACTACCGTTTTATCCGCTGCAATAATAATGCCATCTGCCTCACGGATCTCCTGCTCGGTCAGTTGATTTTCGACTCCAATGGATCCTTGTGTCTCGACCTTCATCTCAATGCCCAGCTTTGCTGCTGCCTTTTGCAGATTCTCAGCTGCCATATACGTATGTGCAATTCCGTTAGGACATGAGGTAATCGCCAATATCTTCATAGTCATTCCCCTTCTCTCTGTTGTTTCCGCTTACATTGATAGTATAAACGCCTATCTTGCTGTTATCGGACGAACTTTTTACCGGAACTTTCGGAAAAACGGAATTATACCGGCAAAAAACAGGACTTATCTATAAGTCCTGTTCCAGAGCACAGCTTTTTTAGTTTATCCCTTCATTCTCCCTAATAATCTCATCGCATCGGTCTCCTTAGATAAGGCATGAACCAAAGCAGGCTGCTCACTGATCAGGGACAATTCCTTAAATAACTGGCGCATTTCTTCCCGCCCATCCTGTTTGACCGCAAGCAAGAACACAAGCTCTACTTTCTCGGTTCCCCAGGTAAGCGGCTGCTTCAAGGTAGCGATTACAATGGAGGACTGCCTTATCCACTCAGAACCGCCATGCGGGATGGCTATGCCTCCCCCAATCGTCGTGGCCGACATTTTTTCTCGCGCCAGTACGCTGTCCACATAACCAGGCTCCACATATCCTTTGTCCTCCAGTATTTGCGCCAGCTTGGAGATCAATTGTTCCGGATGCTGCACTTCCTGCTGGGGAAAGACCAAAAAAGGTGTTGTATATTTAAAAAATACCGATTCTTCTGCTGCCCTATGTTCCGGCTCATCCAGTCGTCGGATCACTTGCTCCAGTCGACGTTCGTCCTTGACATCCAGCAAGGGAGAGACGAGAATGTGCGGAATGTTCATCTCTGGGAGATCTACAGTGGTAATGACGAGATCCACCTCCTGGGCTGCCAGATAGTCCTGGACTTCTGCTTTGGAAAGGGTTGTCTCCACATGTACAGCCGGAAATTTACGTTCCACCTTGGTGCGTAGCAGTTGGGACATACCGATGCCCATGTGACACACGATGATGGCTCTCTGGGGATGACTCTCTTTCTGGTGCAATCGCTCCACAGAAGCCTGAAAATGCAGCGTTAAATACGCCGCTTCCTCCTCGGGGAAGGATAGCCGGATCCATTTCCCCACCTCTTCCAGTGTAATAATAACTCGGTCGAACATGTAGGGGTACATCTTCTTGATCTCGGCCAGCATAGGATTGGACACGGTCAACCCATATTGAAGACGGTTCAGGGTCGTATATAAATGGACATTCAACCCTTTCAGTAACATCTTGTCCTTGGAAAAGGCAATCATATTCAGCTCGGACATCCGCCGAACTAACTGCTCAATCAACTCAGGCAAAAGCGGGTGACTATCTGCCAGCTCACCTTGTTTTCCTGTTCTTCCCTCCTGCTGGTAACGGAACTTCCCACTAAGCAGGTGCAGAGTTAAATACGCCGTCTCTTCCTTGGAAAAAGGCACGGCAAACAACTTTTGCAACTGCTGCAAAAAAGACGTAGCCCATGTAAATTCGCGTCTCTCCTGCAAAAAGGCAATGTCCTGCTTGGAGAGCGAAATGGGTTGTCCCATCTTAGTTCGTTTGACCATTAAGAGAATATGCAGCATTAGAGCTTCGAAAGCTTCGTCAGTAAAGCTGAGCTCATGGCGTTTTTGAAATGCTTTTAATTCATGATTTATGGTTGTAATCTCGTGCGATTCAAACTGTTTGCGCATCATCTGTCCTGTTAACTCAGGACTGTCAATCAGCTGGTTCATCCGCGCCAAAGCGATGCGCTTATTTTTCTCAGAGCCTTGAATGGTCAATCCAACGCGCTGCTTGGTAATCAAGGCCAGATCAAAGCTGTGCAGCCAGCCATCGATCTTCTCCATATCTCTACGAATCACCGTCTTGTTCACATAATACTGTGAAGCTAGATCCTGGATGGTCACAGGCTTGGCATTCATCAAGAGCCGATAGGCGAGATGCAGCACCCTTTCCTCATCCGACTCATGTTGGGCTGTACTCTCGTCCGCATACAGTCGATGGAACAATTCATTCTGATCCGCTTCACCCATCTCCAGATAAATGCCGCGTCCCGGCCTTCTCACTAGATTGGCATCAGAATGCTTGACGATATAATCTTCAATTACTTTCAGATCGTTGCGGATCGTCTTTTCAGAGCAGTCGGTCAGATCCGCCAGATCCTGCGCTAACCACAACCGGTCCGGTTCAGTTAACAACATGCGTAAAATTTCCATTTGCCTTTTATTCATTCCATTCTCCCATCTTCCAAAATAAAGAATGTCCAGGGCATTTCGAGCTATATTTTTGCTGGTTTTGTGTTGACTTTAAGTATACTCCAAGTAGTACATTTAAAGCATGGTGGCCGCCAAATTCAAGAATAATGAAAAGAGGAATCGCTCATGACTATTGGGAAAACAGCTCTTATTACTGGGGCCAACAAAGGCATCGGGTATGAAACAGCCAGACAATTGGGGGGGATGGGTATTACAATCCTGATTGGCTCACGGAATGAGCAGAGCGGCCGGGAAGCGGTGGCTAAGTTGGCTAATGAGGGAGTAGAAGCCCGATTGATTTTGTTAGACGTGACGAATCAAAGTACGATTGATTCCGCAGTCCAACAGATCAAACAAGAATTCGGTTCCCTTGATGTACTAATCAACAATGCCGGCATATCTTTAGGAGGAGCCACTCCTCCAAGTCAGTTCTCTTTGAACGATTTAAGAGAAACGTATGAAACGAACTTTTTCGGTTTGGTCGCCGTGACGCAAGCCATGCTACCTTTATTGCAAGAATCTCCTTGTGGTAGAATCGTTAACTTGTCGAGTGGCCTTGGTTCGTTAACCTATAATGGCGATCCTGAGCATGAGCATGCACAATTTAATTTGCTTGCCTACAATAGCAGCAAGGCAGCGGTTAATATGTTCACCGTCACCCTTGCCAAAGAATTCAAAGACTCACCTCTCAAAATTAATTCGGCTGACCCTGGCTTTACCGCCACTGACTTAAATGGCTTTACAGGACTGGGTTCGGTACAACAAGCTGCTGCTGTCGTTGTTCGTTTAGCCACTTTAAATAATGACGGGCCGTCAGGAGGGTTTTTCGACTCGAATGGAGAAGTGCCTTGGTAATCGTTACAATTAAGGAGTGGGATACTTTGCAGGAAATTCCGGAGACCATAACCTCTATTAGTCAAGCTGCAGAACTAACAGGTTTAACAGAAGATACTATACGCTATTATGAGCGAATTGGCTTGCTGCCTTATGCAGAACGAAAGGCTAACGGACACAGGTTCTACAGTAGAGATCAGATTCTGGGGATTATCTTTTTAACCCGATTAAAAGCTACTGGAATGACTATAGAGGAAATGAAGCATTATCGAGAACTTTCGATGCAAGGCAACAGCACCATTCCGATCAGACACTCCTTACTTGAGAAACATAATCAGAAGATTCAACAAGAAATTTCCAGACTGATGGAAACCCAAAAAATTATTGAATATAAGCTCAACCATTATCGTGACCTCTCTACCAATCCTGATCTTAGCGACACGAATTGCAACCCTACAACACCCAGCACCAATCCCCTTTTTTAAGGGGTTTTTTTATTTTCAGCGGGAGATTGATGGAGCTCCCTTAATTCCCTATAATCCAAATATAGTATGAATTTCTAGGGGGAATAACGGTGATCACCTATGTGAGATGCAATGACGTCAGTATGGAACACATTTTCCAAGCATTTTCGCTTGGGTTCTCGGATTATTCCATTCGTCTGACCACGGATCAGGACGATTTCGCAGCACGTTTTTTTGGTCCAGAGGGTAATACACGGAATCACTCTTTCCTTGCCATGGATGAGGATCAACCGATCGGCTTAATTCTTGGCGGTGTCCGGCAGTTCGACGGGTACAAGACCATGCGTTGCGGCACGCTATGCATCGCCCCGGCTTACCGTGGTCAGGGGATTAGCAACAAGTTGCTGGAATTACATAAACAAACAGCCATCTCCGCGGGTTGCCAGCAGCTATGGCTCGAAGTCATCAAGGATAATCATCGGGCCGTCAAATTATATGAAAAGCAAGGCTATCAGCCACGCTATACGCTGAAATACTACAACGGCACTCTGCCCTCCACCCCACCCGCTGCCCTCTCATCTTCGTATATTCTTAAGGAAGTTACATTTGATGACATCGCAGCTTTTCGAAAGACCCTTATCGACTGCCACATCCATTGGCAAAGTGACACACCTTATTACGCCACTAGTACACAGGAAGCTTTTCTCGGCATCTACGAAGTAAATCAAACGTGCCTCGGCATGGTGAGCATGAGTGCTAAGGGTAAAATCAACTTTCTTTGGGTCGATCCTAAGCATCGCAACCAAGGATTAGGATGCGCCCTCCTTCATAGAGCAGCAGAGATCCAAAAGATTGAGAAGGTGTACATCTGTCTGTCTGACAATGACTCTCTTGAAGGCTTTATCCAAAAAATAGGTCTCTCGAAAGACCCCATTGAGCAATATGAAATGGGTATGCCGCTGAAGGTCGATCATGTTGTACAATGATCAACCTTCTTCCTATCTATGCTCCCCCTGCTTGATTCACCTACATCTATCATTTCTGAGAACGATTGATATACTCTGATTTGACCAATGCGCACATGTAAAGATCATCATATTTCCCTAACGTAAATTCATATTGGGAGAGGAGCCCTTCTTGCCGAAAGCCTGCTTTTTCAAGCAACCGCAAGGATTGTGCATTCTCTGGCTCTACTAGCGCCTGAATGCGGTTCAATGAGAGGAAGGGATATTTATAATAATTTCTTTGTTTATAGAATGTTTTCCTAAACATGGATTGTAAAATGACCGTTAATATAAGGAGTGTGTTTTCAATTATTAAGAAGAGGTGTATTTTTTGGACGAACAGCACATATCACACAATCCGCAGGAAACTTCAAGACAGACGTACATTCAGCATGGTCAAAATTATGGGGTAGATCCAAACAGGATGGCGGCGTTATCAAAAACATACGGGAATTCTACTCTGTTTAGACGGTGGGGAGCAACAGTTTTTGATTGCATATTTTTTGTAATCGGGTATATTTGTTTTTTTATTTCTGTCATTCAAATAACGGACAGATGGTTTTTGCCTTTAGCGATTGCAACCCGTTGTATTCTGCTTATTGCTTTCTTCAGCTATTATTTGCTTTTGGAAGGTTACACAGGCTATACGCTGGGTAAGTTCGTTTTTCGTATTAAGGTGGTTAACGGGGAAGGAAAGCCTCCTGGTTTTCTTAAATCACTCATTCGTACGCTGCTCAGACTCATAGACACCAATCCGTTGCTAATGGGTGGGATACCTGCTGGTATCAGTGTGTTAGTAACTGCATCAAGACAACGAATTGGTGATTTAGCTGCAGGTACATATGTTGTAAAGGTACGGGATTTAGAGCCGATTAACAAAAAGACAATGAAACGTTCGCTCTTTATATTTTTTACTGCAATGGTGATCTTGGGAGCCTCGTTTGTAAATGCTATTTTTATACTTGCAGACAGTTACGTACCTCCTGAAGCTCCAGTGAGCAAGAAAGAGCAAAGCTATGTAAGTAAAGATGGACGATTTCAAATCACGGCCCCGCTGGACTGGTCAACAGACCCGGACCGTGAAGGAAAAGCAGAGATTGCGATATTCAATCCGTACATCCAAAAGTCCGTTGTGGTACTATCCCACTCGAAAAAGCAATTGGGCAATATAACTCTTCAACAGTATGGTAAGAAAGCTGAAAATAACTTAATCAAAGAGTGGAACCTGTCCAGTGTAGGACCTGTCTCTAACACAACCATTCAAGGATATCCTGCCCTTGAGTTCGTGATTAAAGGTAAAAAAGATGTGGACAAATATGTTACCCATGTAGCGATTATTGAGACCGAAAAGAAGTACTACCAAGTGCTTGGATATGCACCAGCGTCTAAAGACGGCCGTTTAAAGAAAGAACTGCACGACATTACCTATAGCTTCCGCGAGGTTCGTCATTAGACAGCGTGGCTGGCAATAAAAAGGATAAGACACAAAAAGCAGGTGCTCCTTAGAGCCCTGTTTTTGACACTTGTTACCTGATATATAAACTAAACTTTAAAAATCACATGGGGAACTGAGCAGGTGGGATAAGTACTGAATGAGGTTACCGTTTTACTTAAAATTAAAATTAAATATTGGTAATCCCTGCGTATAATCAACTTCTATAGATACACTTTCAAAATCGACTATATATTTTGAATCTTTTTTTAAAATTTCTTTTGTTGGGCGTTCTAATTCTAATGCATAGGAAAAAAGCTCTAAAAAATCTGCATCTAAACCATGACTATTCGATTTATATTTTATATGATCTACATCTTCCTTTTTAACAAGTATAAAATCTGAGTTATTGATAGTCTCAACAATACGTTTTTTTTCTACATGGTTAACTAAATTATCCTCATCTCCTTGGAAAGATAAAACCTGTGTATTTCCAAGAAAATCTTTATACAATGTCTCTAAGTTTAAATCCTGCCTATTTTTCACTATTTTCTTCGCAAAATAGTCAAATTCAAATGCAAGCATTGAATTTCCTATACTCTGATATAGAAATCTACTGCTGGATAAATATACCGGTTCTATCCAGGCTGAGTTATCTATTAAATATGAAAATAAAGTAGGTGCTAACCTATTGCTTAAGTGTAATAGATACGCTCCATGTGAGTGTCCGTATCCAATAATTCTATTAGAATTAAATACTAAATCATTTCCACTCAGTATGATTTTAACCGACTCTACAGCGCTGATAATATCTATTGCCTGCATATAACTCATATCATTAAACTCTTCTATACTTTCATCTATATTAGCAATCACAGGGATCAGGATGTTTTTTTCAGACAATATATTTAGTAAAATAGAAGAGTCTCTATTTATTCTCTCCAATTCATCTACCGTAAGAATAGTTTGTAAAATTTGAGGATCTTTAAACTTGAAATGATTAGCTGATGATTGCATATATGAACTACCAAAATAATTACACTGAATCGTTACCATATTGTATTTGTCAGCAAATAGTTCCCTCATTTTTATGTAAACTTTAGAATCAATATTACCGCCGAACCCAGGGACGAAAATAATCAATCCTGTGTTTTCATTAACTCCATTTTGTGGGATAGAAAAGTCAATTCGTAGTTCTCGATTAGACTTACCTGTATATATATTATGATGTGCTGGAATATTAATACTATGTTGTTCAGACATACTCATTTATTCCCCCATTTAAATATTAAAGTCCCATTTCATAAAAATAATTTCGATCAATAGGTACATCAGCATATCAAGACAAGATTTTCTGATTAAATCCCCATATCGTATTCTTCTAATATTCTGATTAAAACACAAAAGACCCACAGGAGGGTCATCTTTTTTTCAAAATGTCCTTTTTGTGGGTCACATTCTACTTTCTCGGTACAACTACACTCCCCTCCGTAGTTTACAACTCAATACTAGAATATATAACCATCGTCTAATGGATTATCATAATACGCTGCAATTTCACACCTATGATAAAATTGACTGACATGTTCGACAACCTGCCTTATCATATTGTTCAGATGCACAATAAATTGAAAACCCTTTCATTAAGGTGATACATTAAAATACGCTATATCACTATAGATAAAGGAGGAATCCGGATTTTGTTTCAGCTCTCCGAAAAACAAGCCCAAGACATCGTAGACAAAATGATGAAGGATATTCCATACAATATCAATATTATGAATGAACGAGGCATCATCATTGGCAGCGGCGAGAGTGAACGAATCGGAACCATTCACCAAGGAGCTGTTCAGGCGCTCGAAACTGGGAAAATGGTTGAAGTGTGGCAGGACGGCCACTATGAGAAAAAGGGAACCAATGAACCGATTGTCATTCATCATGAGTTAGTTGGTGTCATTGGTATTTCAGGCAATCCCGATGAAGTGCGTCCTTTTTGCAATATTGTTAAAACTACGGTGTCTCTCCTGATTGAACAGCGGATCTCCTTGGAGCATCTGGCCCACGAAGCCAACCGCAAAAAATCTGTGCTGGAAATGCTGTTAAATCATCAGGGAGCCTACACGCAAAAAATAAAAAAAGAAGCAGCCCAATATCACATTGATTTGCTTCTAAAAACTTCGGCTGTATATGTAAAGTACCTGCCTACTGATCCAGCTCATTTAGCCGAGTTGTCCAATATATTTATGCAGCATCCATCCTTTCGTATGGAGGAAGACTGCTATCTCATCCTAATACAAAATCAGGAGCCGACAGACAAACTGCTAGAGCCACTTGTGCGCAGCCATCCCGATGTGCTGGTTACGGTCAGCAGACA
Source organism: Paenibacillus sp. FSL P2-0322 (assembly GCF_037975315.1). Classification (NCBI taxonomy): domain Bacteria; kingdom Bacillati; phylum Bacillota; class Bacilli; order Caryophanales; family Paenibacillaceae; genus Paenibacillus; species Paenibacillus sp. FSL P2-0322. The sequence continues at coordinate 5,984,442 of NZ_CP150243.1, forward strand.
AGAGATCAACATTGCGGATGTTTATATGCAGGCCAAGTCAGCTATGAATGTTTTACTGGCTTTGCGCCCGCCTGTGCAAAAAATTTCTTTTGCGGAAGTCGAATTTCTGGTCAAATTGAGTCAAACGAACCTGACGAATACGATCTATCTGGTTAGCAAGCTGGAAGATACCGTGGATTTGCTGGATACGCTGCGAAGCTTTATTAACCATAACGGCAGTGTCTCCTTTACCGCAGATGAATTAAATATTCACCGAAATACGCTGCAATACCGCCTGAAGCGCATTCATACCTTAACCGGTAAAGATCCCCGGAATCTCCTTCAGCTTTTTGAGCTTACGCACGGCTTATTGGCACTGTATCAATGAACTGCTGTATCACGCCAGACCATGCGCCAGTAACACCATATTTTCGCTCGCCGTCTCCCAAATTTCTCAGGCGAGCGCTCGTATTATATCGTATTTGTATGATGCCGTTTTATGTTTAAAACCCGCTTCTCCATCTGTTCATTTCTCGCTCAATTGAAGTACTCTTGCGATATTCTCGCACGTACGCTCTACGTTTTGCGGCCCTTCGGCCAGCAGCTTACCGAGCTCCGAGGCTCCCGGTACGATGCCGAACACCGCATCTATTCCTTCCTTGTACAACGTGTCGATCCCTTCCCCGATATAACCTGCGACCGCAATGACCTTTTTACCAGACTGTTTTGCCGCCTGGGCTACTCCATAAGGAGTTTTACCGAATTTGGTCTGAAAATCAATACCGCCTTCCCCCGTCAAAACGATATCGGCAGTGGCGAGCTTTTGTTTTAAACCGGTGTATTCAATCACAATTTCAATGCCTTTTTGCAGCGCCGCCTGAGTGAAAATTAATAAGCCCGCACCCAATCCACCTGCTGCGCCTGCGCCTGGGAGATCGCGCACATCCTTGCCCAGCTGCTGCTTCACCACATCGGCGTAATGAGCAAGATTGGCATCCAATTGCTGCACCATTTCCGGAGTTGCCCCTTTTTGTGGCCCAAATACTTGAGATGCCCCATGCTCTCCGCACAGCGGATTTGTCACATCACAGGCTACAATTAACTGTACCTGCTGCAAGCGGTCATCCAGTGATGAAATATCAACACTGGCCAGCTCGCCCAGACTACCGCCGCCGCGCGGAAGAGTATTGCCTTTTGTATCCAGAAATCTGGCGCCCAGCGCTTCCGCCATTCCTGTACCGCCATCATTCGTCGCGCTTCCACCAATGCCGATGATAATTTTTCGAATTCCCTGGTTCAGACATTCACGGATTAACTCCCCTGTTCCGTAGGTTGTTGTCTTTAACGGGTTTTTGTTATCCTTGTTCACCAAATGGATTCCACTGGCGGATGCCATCTCGATTGCCGCTGTGGTGCCGTCTCCCAGCAGGCCGTATGCAGCAGTTACAGGTTCTCCAAGCGGTCCTGTCACCTCGATATAACGAATCTGTCCGCCTGTCGCATCCACCAGTGACTGCACCGTTCCTTCACCGCCGTCCGCCATCGGTACGTGGACATAATTCGCCGCCGGATAGACCTTGCGCAGTCCTTTCTCCATCGCGATACACACTTCTTTAGCCGTCATGCTTTCTTTAAAAGAATCTGGTGCCAGCACAAATGTTTTCTCTCTCATCTTCTCACCCCATCGTGAATATTAAAGTAAAAATCCATACATGATTGTCGCTACAATTGCCATCGTTCCACCCACAATAGCTTCGTAAGGAATCAAGCCCATCCGTTGTTTAATGCTCATTTTCATGCTGTCTGCCGTGACGTGGAAATAGTTGCCCTGCGGCAAGGAATCAATGACTGTAGCTCCTGTATGCACCATCACAGCTGCAGCGAGCGGGGCCGTTCCCATGTTCAGAATGGCTTCCCCAAACGAGCCTGTCGCCAAAATAACGCCCGTCGAGGTGGACGCCGTAGCAGCTGCCATCAGAATGCCTGCAAGCGGTGCCAAAAATGTACCGGAAACTCCTGAAGCTTCAATCAGGCCAACCACCTGAGCAGACAAGTTGGAGGCAGAGATCAGACCCGCAATCCCGCCCGCACCGATCAAAATCAGCACAGTCGCCGTCATTTTATTTAAACCGGAGGCCGAATACTTCAAGATATTGCGCCCTTGTCCCATGGCCAGCATACCCACAATCCCAGCAATCGGCAAAATGTACATCGCATCCACCTTGAAATTCGAAAGTACTTCAATACCGGAAATAGAACCAATCGGGTTAATCATCAGCAAAATAACAGCTACCAGCGGGGCTACAATCGCCCGTCCCAACGCTGGATATTTCGATGTATCGACGTCACTGTCCATGATATCCTGATCAGACACCTTCACACCTTTGGTTTTCAACATAGATGCCACCAAAACAGTCATGATTAAACCACATATTGCAGGAACCACACCCGTCAACATAACGTGGCTTAAATCCAGATTAAATCCGCGCGCCGCCGCAATCGTATTAGGATTGGGAGAGATGATGTTCCCCGCTTTTCCGCCTCCAGACAAAGCCAACAGGAGCGCCAGCTTGGAAATCCCCATTTTGTTACCGACCGACAATGCAATAGGTGCCACAATCAACACGGCAACGGGAATAAATACACCTACCGCCGTAATAATCATCGTCGCCAAGGCTAGTGCGAGTATCGCTTTACTGCCGCCGAACTTCTTTACAATAGCCTGCGCAATCGTCTCCGCTGCCCCGGATTCCATCATTACACCTGCCAATACACCTGCGGCAAGCACACGAATGACCGTCCCCATCACACTTTGCGTACCGCTTATTAACACGCTGATCGTCTGTTCCAAATTGGCTCCGCCCAATAAAGCGCCTACAATAGCTCCCAAAAATAAAGCGTAAACCGGATTCAGCTTTCTTAATATCAGAATAATTGCAATAGCCAGCCCTGCCAGAGCTCCTATCCAACTGATCGTCAATCCTTCCATCTGTCTAACCCCCCGGGTAATTTTTGATTACGCTTTCATTATATCGATTGCCGCACGTTAAAAATATTGAAGAACAGACGAAATTGATTGTGCATTTGAACAAAAAATCCGAACTTCAATTGGAACCTATAGATGAAATCAGTATTGAGTCTAGCATTATATATGAGAAGATCCAAACAGGATCTATGTCTTAATATGCAATTTTCATTTTATGTATCGAGGAGTTACAAAACAAATTTAATGTATACGCTTGCAAATTTAAAATTTCAGATTATAATACCTGTATACAAGTATACTTGATTAATTGAGAAGGTGAAATGATGGTCGAATCAGAATTCCTATATCCCTCCAAATGGCTTTTAAAAGCCTCTGCTGGTGATCGCGTAACATCCGAGCTTAGAATGCGCATTATTTCTGGCGGGATTGAAAGCGGTACCATATTATCCGAAAATAAACTAGCTGCTGATTTCACTGTAAGTCGCTCACCCATTCGTGAAGCGTTAAAAATACTGGCATCCGAAAATATCATTCGATTAGAAAGAATGGGAGCCGTTGTTATTGGCCTATCAGAAAAAGAAATAGAAGAAATTTATGATGTCCGTCTGCTCATAGAATCCTTCGTATTTGAGCGTCTTGTAAAGATGGATACTAATGATTTGGCGAAGGAACTTAGTAAAATACTCGAAATGATGAAAGTCGCCGTTAAATATAGTGATGCTGATGAGTTTTCATATCAAGATGTCTTGTTCCATGAAACGATTATTCGTGCAGTCAATCATTCGCATATTCTGATGATCTGGAATAATTTAAAGCCTGTTATGGAAAGTCTCATTCTTTTGTCGATGCGTATGCGTTTTAAAGAAAAGTATGAAGACTTTACACGGATTATAAACAATCACGAACTTTATATTGAAGCAATCAAAGCAAAAGATAGAGACCTCATGATCAAGTCTTTACATGAAAACTTTGATGATGTTCAAGGTAAAGTAGAAGACCTATGGATGTCACAACAAATGCTATCTAAAGGAGTCGTGCAACAAAATGACTAACTATATGTTAGGTGTAGATATCGGAACCACAAGTACGAAAGCCGTTCTATTTAGCGAAAAAGGCGAAGTCATCCAACAAGAGAATATTGGATACCCGCTTTATACCCCGGATATAGCAACAGCTGAACAAAACCCAGAAGAGATTTTTCAGGCTGTTCTGCAAGCCACTTCAAATATAATGAAACATCACTCACAAAAAAAGCTATCGTTTGTTTCATTTAGCAGTGCCATGCATAGTGTCATTGCGATGGATGAAAATGACCGCCCACTGACGCCTTGTATTACATGGGCAGATAATCGCAGTGAAGCGTGGGCACATAAAATAAAAGATGAGCTGAATGGCCATGAAGTCTATAAACGAACAGGAACACCCATTCACCCCATGTCACCATTAACAAAAATAGCTTGGATTGTGAATGACCTTCCTGAAACCGCTGTCAAGGTTAAAAAGTATATCGGAATTAAAGAATATATTTTTAAAAAGTTCTTTGATCAATATGTAGTGGATTATTCCCTAGCTTCTGCCATGGGTATGATGAATCTAGAAAAATTAGATTGGGATGAAGAGGCATTAAAAATTGCTGGTATAACCCCTTCTCAATTATCTGAGCTCGTGCCAACAACCAGAATATTTACCAACTGTGATTCAGATTTAGCAAAAAAGATGGGGATCGATCCACAAACATCGTTTGTCATTGGAGCTAGCGATGGAGTCCTTTCTAATCTAGGTGTAAATGCGATACGAAAAGGCGAAGTTGCCGTCACAATCGGGACAAGCGGTGCCATTCGAACCATTTTAGACAAGCCTCAAACAGACGAAAAGGGAAGAATATTTTGTTATGCCTTAACAGAAAAGCACTGGGTTATTGGGGGGCCGGTGAACAATGGCGGGATGGTCCTTCGCTGGATCCGCGACGAACTTGCCTCATCAGAAGTGGAAACAGCGAAAAGGCTAGGAATTGATCCATATGATGTACTAACCAAGATTGCTGAACGTGTAAGACCAGGATCTGACGGATTGTTATTCCATCCGTACCTGGCTGGTGAACGTGCGCCATTATGGAACCCAGACGTACGTGGCTCATTCTTCGGTTTAACGATGTCACATAAGAAAGAACATATGATTCGCGCAGCCCTAGAAGGAGTCATTTACAATTTGTACACCGTATTTTTAGCATTAACCGAATGTATGGACGGTCCTGTGACCCGAATCCAAGCTACTGGAGGCTTCGCAAGGTCAGCTGTTTGGCGGCAAATGATGTCCGATATATTCGCATCTGAAGTCGTCGTTCCAGAAAGCTACGAAAGTTCTTGTCTAGGAGCTTGTATTTTAGGCCTGTATGCCACCGGACAAATCCAGTCCTTTGAAGTCGTTTCTGAAATGGTTGGCAGTACCAACAAACATACACCAAAAGAAGAAGCGACCAAGGAATATAGGAAATTGCTGCCGATTTTCATTAACCTATCCAGAGTATTAGAAGATGATTATACACGGATTTCCAATTATCAAAGAAGCTTAATTAAACACTAAAAAGATAAAAAGCAGGGGGTAATTACAATGCCATTAGTTATCGTAGCGATTGGAATTTTAGCATTATTAGTTTTAATCATGGGCTTCAAATTGAACACCTTTATTTCATTAATCATTGTATCGTTCGGCGTCGCTTTAGCACTTGGAATGCCATTAGAGGAAATTGTCAAAACCATCGAAGCCGGATTAGGCGGAACCCTTGGTCACTTAGCGTTAATCTTTGGACTTGGAGCGATGTTAGGTAAGTTGATCGCTGATTCTGGTGGTGCTCAACGAATTGCCATGACCCTCGTAGACAAATTTGGTGAAAAAAATATCCAATGGGCAGTCGTAGCTGCTTCATTCATTATCGGTGTGGCGTTATTTTTTGAAGTAGGATTAGTATTGTTAATTCCAATCATATTTGCCATTTCAAAAGAATTAAAGGTTTCTATTTTATATCTCGGGATTCCGATGGTTGCAGCTTTATCCGTAACACATGGTTTCTTACCTCCACATCCAGGACCAACAGTTATTGCTGGTGAATATGGCGCGAACCTTGGTGAGGTTTTACTTTACGGTTTCATTATTGCCATTCCAACTGTTATTTTAGCTGGACCTGTATTTACTAAGCTTGCCAAAAAACTCGTACCTGCATCATTTACGAAAACGGGTAATATTGCCTCTTTAGGTGAACAAAAAGTATTTAAATCCGAGGAAACTCCTGGATTTGGCATCAGTGTATTTACTGCAATGCTTCCTGTTATTTTAATGTCTATTGCTACGGTTATTACTTTGCTTCAAAAAACAATGGGCTTTGAAGATAGTAGTTTACTAGCAGCGATCCGTTTTATTGGTGATGCATCAACTTCCATGTTAATTTCCTTACTGGTAGCTGTCTACACCATGGGAATAGCAAGGAAAATTCCAATTAAAAATGTAATGGCATCTTGTACAACTGCTATTACTCATATTGGGATGATGCTCTTAATCATTGGGGGTGGCGGAGCCTTCAAACAAGTACTGATTAATGGCGGCGTAGGTGACTATGTAGCTGAATTATTCAATGGAACTACATTATCACCCATCTTGCTTGCCTGGATCATCGCTGCAATATTACGTATTTCCTTAGGTTCTGCAACTGTTGCAGCTTTAACAACCGCTGGTTTAGTTATTCCGATGTTAGGACAATCCGACGTTAATCTTGCTTTAGTTGTGCTTGCAACGGGAGCGGGTAGTTTAATAGCTTCACATGTTAACGATGCTGGTTTCTGGATGTTTAAAGAATATTTTGGTTTAAGCATGAAAGAAACATTTGCAACATGGACATTACTTGAGACCATCATTTCTGTAGCTGGATTAGGATTTATTTTAGTACTAAGTTTATTCGTATAAATCATGATTCCCGGGCGGTAGATCCCCACTTATTTTTCTTAGAATCTTCTAAGCCTATAAGTGAGGATCTACGGCCTATTCATTTCAAATAAAAGGAGCAGAAAAAATGTCCAACACAATTGGTGTCATTGGTTTAGGGGTAATGGGCCGTAATATCGCTTTAAACATGGCTGGTAAGGGTGAGCAAGTCGCTGTCTATAATTATACGAGGGATTTAACGGATGATCTTGTTAAAAAAAGTGAAGGTCACTCCATCCATCCTTACTACGAAATTCAAGATTTTGTTTACTCCTTAAAAACTCCAAGGAAAATCTTCCTTATGGTAACAGCGGGCAAACCGGTCGATTCGGTAATAGGTACATTAGTACCCTTCCTTGAAGCAGGCGATGTGATTATGGACGGTGGTAACTCCCATTACAAAGATACGGAGCGTAGATATGATGAATTGAAGTCAAAAGGAATCGGTTATTTAGGAATCGGTATTTCCGGCGGCGAAGTCGGGGCTTTAAATGGACCTTCGATCATGCCTGGTGGAGATAAAAACGTATATGAAAAGGCAGCTTCTATTCTAACAAAAATAGCAGCCCACGTGGACGCAGACCCTTGCTGTGTTTATATGGGTCCAAAAGGGTCCGGTCACTTTGTAAAAATGGTACATAACGGAATCGAGTATGCAGATATGCAATTAATCGCAGAAACCTATACATTTTTAAGAAAAAGGTTACGTTTATCTGTGAATGAAATTGCTGATATCTTTGAAATATGGAATCAAGGGGAGCTAAAAAGTTATTTAATCCAAATCACAGCAGAGATTTTACGGAAAAAGGATGATGTAACAGGCTTACCACTAATCGATGTGATTCTTGATAAAACAGGGCAAAAGGGCACTGGTAAATGGACAAGCATTCAAGCAATTGACAATGGGATCCCATCATCCATTATTACAGAGTCATTGTTTGCCCGTTACATCTCCTCTTTAAAAGAAGAACGAGTTTATGCAGAAAATATTCTAACAGGACCAGGGATTGATCAGCGAAGTTTAAATAAAGATTTGTGGATTGAGTACATTAGACAAGCTTTTTATATGGGTAAAATTTGTGCCTACGCGCAAGGATTTATACAATATAAAATGACTTCTGAACTTTACGGATGGAATTTACCTTTAAAGGATATTGCCCTTATTTTCCGTGGTGGTTGCATCATTCGTGCTGAATTCTTAAACGTAATAAGCGAAACATATCAAGAACAGCCGAATTTGGCTAATCTATTAATCGCCCCGTATTTTGCTGAAAAAGTTAAAGAGTATCAAAAAGGATTACGAAAAATTGTCTGTGAGGGTATTAATTCTGGCACTTCGTTTCCATGTTTAAGTGCTTCACTTACTTATTATGATAGTTACCGGACAGGCATTTCGAATGCTAACCTTTTGCAAGCACAAAGGGATTATTTTGGTGCCCATACTTATGAACGAAGTGATGCAGCAGGGTCCTTTCACACAAACTGGCAGTGATCGATAGTGGTAGTAAATCTCCAGTGCCCTAATGAAGTGGTTTTTCCCTTCATTAGGGCACTCCTTTGGAATACATTTTCCCCACAATGCTCTTGTGTCTATATTATGTAACAGACGTTGAGATTCTGAAGGGCAAGGGGAATAAATAGAAGCTACATGACAAAACGATTAATACATGTGCTGATTCTTTATACGGACCAGAACTTTACCAAAGCGTCCTCCTTGCTGAACAGGAATTCTCTTTCCTGCGTACGTCCTTCTTAAATAAGTTTCGGCCTTCTGTAATGACTGTTCATCTGTCGGCATCCCGAAGAATGAGAACCAGCCTAATGTATGTTTTACCGCCTCGTCCACCGACATCATTACCGTTTGGGTTTCACGAGTAATCAGGGTTTGAAAAGAATAGCCATATATATTTAATAGTTGGATGATATATGCCATATCTGACGTTTGTACTAGGTCCTCTTTTATTCCGACTACAGGGCGCAATTCCTGAATCAGACTATGCTCCTTAGGCCCAGCACTCGTACTGATGTAACAAAACTGGCTGGCACAGGCGAGCGCCTTCTCTACCATTTCCCAACCGAAAATGGCTGGACACATGGATGCAAACACCAGATCAAATTTGTTTTGCCATCCGTTCGTCTCAATAGATAACTCCTCAAATTGTTCCCGTACGATTTTAATGTTTTCCTTTATCGATGGCTTAATACTCTCTTCCATTAAGGCTGTCAACGGTCCTGAAGGCTCAACGGCAGTAACATTTGCCCCTTCCTCTGCAAAAGGAATACTGAAGACACCCGAGGCAGCACCAATATCTAGGATAGAGGAGTCTTTAATGGTAACTCCCTGTGTCCTTAGCCATCCCATAATTCTGGCTGTTCTTTTTATTCCCTCTTCATTAAATGCCTGCTTGTGGAAGCTTCTTGCCCTTGCCATATCATCAAACGAATGAGCCGGTACCGTTCCCGCTCTAAGCATTCGATTTACACCAGCTTCCGGATCGTTTATCCAAGCAGCCTTCCATACTTCGGGATCAAATAAAGACTGGGTCATTAATTAGACTTCCCTTCTACTAATTAGATTTTAAAGTCTACTAATATCTACACCTTGCTTCCGTATGGTGGTAAATATGAAACACCCTACAATAGACATTATAGACTTATTATATCTGCAATTCAATCAAAAAAATTTAAATGACTAAAAATTCATACCCTCACGCCGTGCGGCACAAGAACTTTCTCGACGAATGCCCTTATGCCTTCAAGCGTGTTTATATCCTCGGTCCGAAAATCTTTATCTCATTTTTGAACGATTGGACTAGTTGCTTCTGTTGTAGCTTTTGCCTCACCATGTCCTGCACCAAATAGGTTCAGTACCACCACGCCAATAACAATTAAAGCAATACCTGCGATACTTCCTGTATTGATTTTTTCTTTCCAAATCAATACTGAAATAAGCGTTGTAGCAACAGCCCCTACACCTGACCAGATGGCATAAGTCATATTTAAAGGAAGCGTCTTAAGGGATAGAGAGATAAAGAAGAAAGAGATCACAAACGCAACAATTGTGAATAGAGTCGGATACAATCTGGTAAAACCTTCTGAAGCTTTAAGCATTGAAGTTCCAATAAGTTCACCAACAATAGAGATTGCCAAGAAAAGATAAGCCATTATTCATTCTCCTTTATATATGTCTTCAATTCTTCCATCATTTTTTGCCTCATTTCCTCATTAGGAGGAGCAAGCCCAAACATTTCGGCAAACCACAAGCCGTCTATAGCTAATCGGACTATCGTGGAACGAACGGGATCCAATTCGTCGTTTTCAATTTTGTTTTGGATATTCTCATACTCGTCCTGAAGTAACTTTAGCATTTGAGGGTTCGTAAACTGTGCTGCTGAAAGAGCGGTATACAGGTCACTTGCATTCCGATCGCCAGAAAATGATGTATTCATATAAGCGCGAGTCCATCTTCCTTTGGAATGCATATCGTTTTCTGCTCTCTCATTAAATTCGGAGACAAAGCTGGTCGATAGTTGCTCAACCATTCCCAAAACCAATTCATCCTTATTCGGAAAATGGTAAAGCAATCCTCCTTTACTTATTCCCGCTTTCTTAGCCACCGCTTCTAACGTTAACTTCTCTACTCCTTCTTCGTGCACAATCATGGAGGCCGCTTTAAGAATTAATTCTCTTTTTAATGTTTTTTTAGTTGTATTCATATTGATCACCCCTCTTTACTATACCGTCCAGACGGTTTTATTTCAAGTGGGTTAAAGTTATGGATTGGGTATGTAAGCCTAATTGAGTTGGATTAGGTTTTGATACGTTAGGTTTAAGCTAAATAAAAAGAAGCCTTGGGCGTATAACATTTCAGCCAAGACTTCGTCAAATAAACATCTACCCAGCCCAGACATTTGGAAAAATTTCGCATCTGTTGGGTTTTAAGTGCCACCTATAGTTTAACTCTGCACATATTGTCTCAGCCATTGGAGCGCGGGGCGTTCCGTGCCGTTCGAGTTCAGCAGATGTGTATTCGATATCCAGGTTTGCCCCTGAATGTATCCCCAGAGCGTAACTCCCTTCACCGCGGAATGCTTCCATAATACCGGAAATTTCTCCTTGTATCTGGCAAGCTGGGTGTTGTCGTCGCCAGTTATATCCAGTTCCGACACATAGATTGGCAATCCTGTTGCCGCCAGTTTGTTCAGTACAGTGTTCATCGTGTTAACTGAAACAGTGTCCATGCTAAACTGGTGGCATTGAATACCAATTCCGTCAATCAGGCCTCTGCTCTTGAGCTGATTAATAATATTGACATATTGGTCGGTTAACGAGGGATCGTTGATAATTCCATATTCATTAATCATCAGCTTGGCATTCGGGAAAGCTTGTCTGGCCTGTTGGAATGACCATATGACCCAATCCCATCCGGTCGATCCGTCACCTCCTATGGCATTGCGGAAGGATGGCTTCTGATGCAGGGGCTCATTCACCACATCTACAAACTCCGCATTCGGATAGCGTTGACCTGCTGCTTTAATCCACTGGGTCACTTCCGCCTTCTGATCAGCAGCCGACAGTCCGCTAATCCAACCTGGCTCCTGAGCACCCCATACCAATGTATGGAACTTGAACGGGAAGCCATTGTTACGGGCATAATTGTAGGCGGTATCCGCCTGCGACCAGTTCATGTTGTTACGACTGCCTTCAACCGACCCCCATTTGGTCGAATTCTCTGGCGTCACCTGGTTCCAGTATGTTCCGAAACTTGCAGGGACACTTCCAGCAATGATATTCCCGAGGAATTTGCCACCGTTCGCCATACTGGCACTAGCCGGGTTTATCAGAACTGATGATAACAACACACCCGCCAACGCCAAGCTGCTTACCAACTTGCCCACTTTAAATTTCGACATACAATCTCCTCCTCATACGTATAGTTTTTTAATATCCTCGCCTCTAAATAAATCGCTTACATTTCCAATTATAAGAATGAAAGGTTATTATCCGCTACATGTAAAAGTAAAGATTTTACCCGAAAAACTTTACATCATTGCGGGGCGACTGAACACCTGATGCTCCTTTAACACATCGTTTCGGTTAAAATCTAGCCTCGTATCAAACGACAAAAAAGATTACTGCAAAAAGTGATATGCTCCCCTTACAGTAGCAAGTTTTATTATTTAACCTGTCTACTTTTTTGGAAGCATATCACTTTGGAGACTGCCCATTTAATAGTTTAAGAATTAAGGGCTCGTGCAATTGCATCTACATAACTTTGGCTAGCACGTTGGCTTACTTCTGCTTGCGGAACCATCCCCTCAAAGTTGTGGAATGTGCCGGGATACAGATGGAATTCAACGTCTACCCCAGCTTGGGCAAGGCGTGTCACATATTCAATCGTCTCATCTCGGAACAGATCGAGCTGGCCAATGCACGTATAGGTCGGCGGTAGCCCAGCCAAGCATTCCGCTCTCGACGGCACAGCGTATAGGGACACCTCGGTGTCTTCAGTACGATCCCCCAAGTACATGTTCCAAGCCGCCAAGTTGTTCTTCCGGTTCCATGGTGCGTTATCGGCCGTAATCTCATGACTTGACGCCGTAATACTACGGTCATCGATCATCGGATACAGCGGCATTTGGAAAATGAGGGCTGGCCCGCCTTTGTCACGGGCCATTAAAGCAAGTGCTGCGGTCAGACCGCCGCCCCCACTTGCTCCGGCAATTGCGACTCGATCTAAGTCGATGCCCAGCAGCTCAGCTTCATCGGTCATCCACGTCAAAGCGGCATAACAGTCATCGATGGCAGCTGGGTAGGGATGCTCGGGAGCAAGTCGGTAATCGACCGATACGACGACGCATTTGGCCGCCTGCACGAAGCGTTCGCACAAAGCATCGTCCATATCAGGATGCCCCATCACATAGCCTCCCCCGTGAATCCACAGCATGGCCGGAAGCCTAACGTCAGTTCGCTGGGCAGGTTCGTAGATTTTAACTAATATCTCGCCTGCTACGCTCGGAATCATCCGGCTTGTCGTGTGTACGTGCTTCGACTGCTCAATGGGAGGACTCGACAAATAGCTTCTACTCAGTTCTAAATTTTCTTCCAATTGAAATCCAGGAAATTGTGCAATTACCGACCTAAATTCTGGGTACAAACGATTTTCAAAATCCATGTGAATCACTCCTATGTTTGGTTTTTATAATCTTTTTTCCGTCTCCGCTTCCCACTGGGCTATTTCCTTCCGAACTCGGGGTGCTACCTCTGTTCCCATCAGTTCAATGGCTCTCATCACCTCGGCATGCGGCATTGTACTTAACGGAACATACAGCATAAAGCGTGTAACACCTACATGTTTGCGAAGGTGAATGATCTTCTGGGCAACAGTCTCAGGATCGCCAACATACAGCGCACCTTCAAAGCTGCGCGCGGCATCGTAGCTAGAACGATCATAATGCGCCCAGCCCCGCTCCCTGCCTAATCTATTCATACCTGCCATCGTAGAAGGGAAATATGTATCTGCAGCTCGTTCATTATTCTCTCCAACAAATCCTATCGAGTGCGATCCAACCTTAAGCTGCGATTCGTCATGACCAGCGTGCGCTGCTGCCTTCTTATAAAGCTGTACAAGCGGTGCAAAATTCATCGGATTTCCACCAATGATCGCCAACATCAAGGGCAGTCCTAACAGACCTGCACGGATAGCAGAATCCTGCCTGCCCCCGCTGCCAACCCATATCGGTAAAGGATTCTGAACCGGCCGTGGATACACACCCAAATTGTTAATCGCTGGCCGATGTCCGCCTTTCCAGGTTACTTTTTCGGACTCCCGTATTTTAAGGAGCAATTCCAAATGTTGTTCAAACAGCTCATCATAGTCTTCCAAGTCATAGCCAAACAGTGGAAAAGATTCAATAAAGGAACCTCGGCCCGCCATAATCTCCGCACGTCCATTCGAAATACCATCCAGCGTAGCAAAATCCTGAAAAACGCGAACGGGATCAGCTGAAGAAAGCACTGTGACTGCACTGGTCAGCCGAATCCGTTTCGTCTGCGCTGCAGCCGCTGACAGCACAATTGCTGGTGAAGATGCCGAATAATCCTTCCGATGATGCTCACCTACCCCAAACACATCAAGTCCCACTTGATCAGCAAGGATAATTTCCTCGACAACTTCGCGCAATCGCTGTGCGTGACTTATCACTTCACCTGTCTGAACGTCAGGCTTTGTTTCTACAAACGAAGTAATACCTATCTCCATGGTCCATCTCTCCTATTCTAATAGCTTTCTTTGTATGACAATCAAATACCGATAAAATATCATACCGATCGGTAATATATTTTTCCCAGTAAATATAACTCATTAAAAAGAATACTGTCAATAAATATAGTAAAAATACTTTGTTTTATCCTCATACTGATATCTCCTTGGTGCGATAAACCAATCTGCATTTGACAATATAACGGGCTAATTATAAGATAATAACATACTAATTGGTACGCAAATAAAAAACCCTGACAATTATAATCAGAGTTATTGAGTTAAGAATAAAATTACGAGCAATGAGAGGTATTGATTATGGGACGAATCCGCGAATTTGACGAAGATAAAGTATTAGATGCAGCAATGCAAATATTTTGGGAGAAGGGATATGAAGCTACCTCGCTGAGTGATTTAACTTCCAGAATGGAAATTCAACGACCTAGTATATACTCCACTTTTGGAGGCAAAAAAGAATTGTTCGAAGCTGCGCTGCGCAAATACATGATGTCCCGTGCTTCTCTGATCCGAGCCAAGCTTCAAAGCAAACCATCTGTAAAAGAAGCATTTCGAGCTTTTTTTGAAGGTGTGGTAGATGAGGAATATACAGAAAACCCTAGAAAAGGATGCTTTTGCATCAATACAATGGTTGAACTTGCACCTCATGATGAGAAATTTGAAATTCTTACAAGGGAACATCAAATGTACCTATCGGTTATATTTCAAGAAACCATTGAACGAGGTATACAATCAGGTGAGCTTGAGATCGGGCTCAATGCGAAGGCTGTATCACAGGCGCTAGTCGTATCGTTAATTGGACTGACCGTAATGATAAAATCTCGTCCAGAACGATCATTTATTAATAACACGATAGAGGTGACACTTACACTTCTTAAGTAATTCGGAGTAAATTCAATTTTAACGAATGGGTGTATTCTCGATGCACATGTCCCTCAGCGCAACAAAGACTGCCGGATACATTTCCTCGGCAGCCTTTGTTGCGCTCATATTACATACTTCTTCGCATTTGCATGAGTTCAAAAGATTCTTTCACTGATCTTAATTTTGCATATATATACTTTACGATGTATATTAATTCAAAACTAATGAAAAGGGAGTACATCTAATGTCATTTTTAATAAGAAACGCTAAGCCTGATGATTTAAACAATTTAACCGAGTTAATGTATGAATACATCGTTGGTTTTTATCAAAACCCTAGGCCACCTATCGAAAAAATTCATAATTTGATTCAAACCCTTTTTGAGCAGCAAAACGGTATACAATTTGTGGCGGAACAAAATGGAGAATTAATCGGCTTTGCTACATTATTCTTTACCTTTAGCACGATGAAAGCAGACAAAATCACCGTTATGAACGACCTATTTGTATTGGAACCATTTAGAGATACAGAAGTAGAATCACAGCTTTTTTTAGAATGTCAAAAGTACTCACAAAATTATGGATATGCTCATATGACCTGGATAACTTCTACTGAGAATAAACGCGCTCAAATTTTCTTTAAAGAAATGGATGCTGTCCAAGGGAGAGATTGGGTTCACTTTTCATCGTAACAATACTTTTGATACGGTTTTCCGCGCTAACGGCAGTTCAAAGGGCACCTAATTGGTGCCCTTTATGCGTAACACATGTTTTCACGCATGCGGATATGGAAATGCCGATACAATTGAAGATAAGTAATTCTCCATGAAATTGTTCAACGTAGATCCATATGGGGTAAAGTTTGTTGGTCGTTAAATTGCGAAATAGCTCAGTCGACCAACACATCAGATACCATACACGAGAAAATGGACGAGCCCTTCGTTAAACGCTCCAAGGATACGATTAGACAAACAGTAACATGGATATGTATTAGAGTAAGCCTGGATATAGAGTATACTAGATGAGTATAAGTTCGATACACGATGACATTATATATGTATTGGTATTCAAATACAGCGCAGAAGAGGTTGAAAATGAGTCAGAAGCATTTTACAGATTACGCATTAAGTGAAGAAATTGTAAGAGCGCTCAATAGCTTGGGCTATGAGACGCCAACAGAGATTCAAACGGAAGTTATTCCTGTTGCGCTTGAGAAGAAGGATCTTGTCGCCAAATCGCAAACAGGTAGCGGCAAAACAGCAGCATATGGTATTCCAATTTGTGAGCTAGTAGATTGGAATGAGAATAAGCCCCAAGCTTTAATCCTGACGCCAACCCGTGAACTCGCGTTACAGGTCACCGAAGACATCACGAATATTGGACGCTTTAAGCGGATAAAAGCAACACCCCTTTATGGAAAACATCCTTTTCATATCCAAAAAGCTGAGTTAAAACAAAGAACGCATGTGGCTGTAGGTACGCCAGGACGTGTACTGGACCATATCGAACGAGGCACGCTATCGTTAGATCGGATTGCCTACCTCGTGATTGATGAAGCTGACGAGATGCTGAATATGGGCTTTATCGAGCAAGTCCAGTCGATTATTCAAGCGCTGCCTAGTGACCGGGTTACCATGTTATTCTCCGCTACCTTCCCTGAGGATGTAGCCACACTGTCACGTAAATATATGAAAGATCCTGTTAGAATTGAGATTAAAGCAACTGGTATAACGACCGCCACAATTGATCACTCTCTTATTCAGGTGAAGGAGTCAGACAAGCTGACACTACTGCAAGATCTGCTCATTGTTGAGAATCCTGACAGCTGCATTATTTTCTGTCGTACGCAGGAGAATGTAGATACATTATTCAGAGCATTGGCTGATCTCGAATATCCATGTGATCGCATTCATGGTGGCATGGAGCAAGACGAGCGATTTGAGGTAATGAATGCATTCAGAAGGGGTCAATTCCGTTACTTGATTGCGACAGATGTTGCCGCCAGAGGGATTGATATCACGAATATCACCCATGTCATTAACTACGATATTCCCCTTGAGAAGGAAAGCTATGTTCACCGTACAGGACGTACGGGACGTGCTGGCAAAACGGGGAAAGCCATTTCCCTCATCACTCCTAAGGATGGCAGAAGATTAGCTGATATTGAAGCATATATTGGATTCGCGATTCCGCAGGTAAAGGCCCCCTCAGAAGAGGCTGTTGATCTCCGTAGAGAAGATTTTGAGCAGAAACTGCATGTAAAAACCGCACTCAAAAAAGATAAGCGCGAGCAACTAAACCAACAGATTATGAAGCTGAATTTTAACGGCGGTAAGAAGAAAAAACTTAGAGCTGTCGACTTCGTGGGGACCATCGCTAAGCTTGACGGAGTCACCGCAGATGATATCGGGATCATTACGATTCTGGATTATGCGACAGATGTTGAGATTCTGAATGGTAAAGGTCCACTGGTGCTTGAGATTATGAAGAATACGACCGTAAAGGGTAAGCTGTTAAAGGTACGCAAAGGGAATAAGTAGAAGATACGCTGCATAAAAGAGAGTGAGGCAATCCCGCCCAGCATAGCCGATGGTTATCGTTAGCTATACGGGCGGGATTGCCGAGTTTATCTCTTGATCATTTAATTCATCTTTCCATTTTTTCTGCAATGCAATTAATGCCCTTCTTCTGACATATTCGTGCTCATCATTCGAGAGCTTAGACAAAAGACTATTTACTTCATCCCTCATTCCTTTTACTTCACCTAATCCATAGGCTATTTGCCATCTGGCTTCGTAATCAGAGTATGTAATTGCACTGTAGGCTAAAGACAAAAATATTTTGGGTTGTACAATTAACAACTGCAATACATTCTCAACTTCATTATCCCTTGCCAGTGTATATAAGATCAGTTCATAAACTTCTGTCTGCCATTCAGCTAATGAAGTATGTTCTAACACTTCCTCAACAGCATTATAAAGCTTATCCCAATAAAGATAATTCGTTTCCCATTCTCCATGTTTTTCAGCTATGCTAGCTCCCCATTGTTTGAATGTTATGACTTGCTCTTGAAGAGTGCGGAATAAAGCATTTTCTCTATTATCATAAAACCCCATTTCCCATCTCCTTTTTTCTTTACAATCTATTTCCACTTTTTTGATAGGTATATTTTATCATTCTATTTATTTCCACAATAAAAATTCAAGCTCTATGAAATCAACAACGTTGGTGATAATTGTTCTGCTTTATCGTATTCTCTTAGAGAGTTGATTACTACTTAAAAAAATTTTAGAAAAGGTGTCCCTTTCGGTCCTCTTCATTTGTTATACAGACATAGTTTTCTTTTTAATCAGAGGGGGTGCCTAAATCTTTGAATGAGGAAATCGAATATAGAATTAAACGGGTCCAAGCTGGCGAGATCCATGATTACGCCTACATTGTAAAGGAGTATCAGCGTCAGATTTTTGTGTACTGCTGGCGACTACTAGGCAGTGAGCAGGAAGCAGAAGAGGCTGTACAGGATATTTTCGTTAGTGCTTTCGAGAAAATCAGTATGTACAAGCCCACAGTGGGCTTCTCCTCCTGGCTGTATAAAATGGCTTATCATCACTGCCTGAACCTGATTCGCAGGAAGAAATTACAGCGCAAATTTAAAATGACCCTGTTCACCTCAACTAACATGACTTCAGACAGTGCTGCGCAGGTTATGGAACGTCAGCTTTTCAGTGAACCGCTGAGCCGGGCATTGGACCAACTGAATGCAGAGGAGCGAAACCTGTTGGTGCTGCGCATCTTTGAAGAAAAATCGTTTGGAGAAATCGGGGAAATTATGAACAAAAGCGAGGAAGCGATCAAGAAAAAATACGGCAGAACAAAAACAAAGCTCAAAAAAATGATGGAGCCCATAGAGGAGGACCCAAAATGCGTGAATTACAAGACAGAACTCAGGAACAAGGCCTGAAATACACCGATCTAAAAGACAGAGGCTTAAAAAACATGGACATGCTGACAGAACCAGAGAGTGTCCTAAAAATCCAAGCTTTTGACGTCTCTGATAAAGTGATGGAACAGGTCTACCAAAAGGCGAAATCCAAAAAGGGACTCATTGTAAAAATGCGTCTTCAGCCGCGCATCACCGCTCCTATCATGATCTTGCTTTTTGTATTGAGCGCCTCTGTGACTGGATACGCCGCTTCGCAATATCTGGAATTCCGTAACAGTAAAGGCGATGTCGTATTAAATACCGCCAAAACACCAGCCGAAACGGACGCTTCCAAAACGTATACAACCACCTACACACAGTGGAACGAAGAGGTGACAGACCGTCTACAGCCTGGAGAGTATGCCGCCTATTACGTTAAGGACGATTCTATGAATCAACAAAATTCGTCTAATCCCGTCCTGTTTGCCTACAAACCGACTGAACTTTCTAGCTTCAGCAGTCTGCAGGATGAAATCAAGCGGACAGAAGCTCCGCTGTTGCATAGTCCCACTCATCTGCCGAATGGCTACCGGTTTGATTTCGGATACGTCTACCCAGTCGCTGCATATCCTGGGATGATGAACAAAGAGGAATATCGGGCTTTAACGGATAAACTGACGCAACAGGCTAAAGCTGCACCGAAAGGTGAAAATCTGTTTATTCAAAAGCTGAGCTGGGACAAGTCAGACTTCACCCTCGCCCGGTATGCGAGAGGAAATGACTATGTAAATATCGCCGTCACCAAATACGCTCCCGAAGTCACAAAGACGACCGTGATGCAAAATGAACAGGATTCGGCTGAGGAACTGATGATTAAAGGAACCAAGGCCTATTACATCAGAGCAAGCGAAACAAGCAAGCCCTTGGAGGTAGGAAAAAATCGACTGGGATGGCTCGATGAAAAAAGACGGTTACACTACAACATATCTGATAACCAGGACAGCCCGCTGAGCAAAGAAGACCTGGTAAAAATAGCTGAAGATTTGCTTAACGGTTCACCGCAATAGCTATAAAAGAAAAATTTTGAAGAGAGACCATCCCTTTTTTAAGGGTGGTCTCTCTTTGAAGAATAGTCCTTATACCTTTTCCTCACAAACTATTACGGCATGTTCCACAATCTTTTTACCTCAACTAATTCCTGATCATTGAATTCCATTCTGTATACGTCTGGTTTGGATGTGTGTAGTAAAAAATTCAAATCATACTGCTTGTCATAATACTCCATCATTAAAGTCATTACAGCTCCATGAGTGCCTAATGCGACTTTCTGTCCTCGGTAGATTTTTAGCAATTCCTTTAAGACTGTTATACTTCGGTTCTGACAAACTGCATTAGACTCTCCTCCCGTTAAAGCAAAGTTGGGATCAGAAAATGACTTATCTAACAAAGGGAATAATTCATCATCGGGGATTCGGTTATCTTCACTAGAAAAAATTCTTTCTTTAAGATCCTCGAATATTAAAACTTCTTGTCCTGAGCATTGAGCTAATTCTTGAATGGTTAGGATTGCCCGTTGATATGGACTTGAAACGAAAACCTCGATCCCCTCTCCTCTCAATAATTCAGTTATTTGAAAAGCATCTGACTTGCCTTTATCAGTCAAACCTCTTGTTCTTTCATTTCCTTCCGTCTTCGGTGATTCGCCATGTCTCACCATGTAAATGAAAGTTTTCATAGTAGCCTCCATGAAGAGCTGATGAATTTTTATTACATGATATTCGTGACTAACTACCAAGTTACCTTTTGCTAGGGTGGTTTTCTCTTGTTTCTTATTGCATAAATTTTTCTTGAAGGTGACGTTACGTCATTTGCTATACTGACTGAGAACGACATGCTAGAGCAATCAATTGGATGTGAGCAATGGATGGACAAAGAGAACTATCTGACGACAGGACAGCTTGCCAAACGTACAGGGATAACGGTCAGGACATTGCGATATTACGACCAAATTGGACTTCTGAGTCCAGGAGGTCATCGCACTGGATCCATAAGACTGTACAACATGAAAGATATGGAAAGACTACAGCGAATTCAGATGTTGAAGTATCTAGGGTTATCGCTTCAAACAATAATGGACATTTTAGATGCAGAGTCGCCATCCAACGGAGAGATCAGACACTCGTTGCAAGCACAACTCGATGTTTTACAAAAGAAAATTGCTCATACAGAGCACGTAGTACATGCAATACGAGATGCTATGGAAATGTCGGCTTATGGCTCCGATTGGAACCATTTGGCGGATGTTATTCAAACCGTGCAGAGTGAGCAAAATTGGGGGGAGCAATATCGGACGGCGAACCGCCTGCAAACGCGGATACATCTTTACGACAAGTACAGTACAAATCCCCAAGGCTGGCATCGTTGGATCTTTGAACAACTGGAGGTGCAACCGGGAGCCCACATTCTCGAGTTGGGCTGCGGCGACGGGACCTTTTGGATAAGAAACGCCGAACGAATTCCAAGCAGCTGGCGTATCACGCTTACCGATATGTCAAGCGGGATGGTGGAAGAAGCACGTTGTCGCTTGGGAAGCAACAATCCGCAGTTTAAGTTTTTATCTGTTGACGCGCAACAGATCCCATTCCATGAAGAGCAATTCGATATGGTTATCGCTAACAACATGCTGTACCACGTGCCGGACATCCCTAGAGCAATCCGCGAGATGCACCGTATCTTAAAGCAAGGAGGTATAGTATGCACCTCTACAATGAGCACTCAACACCTACAAGAGGTCGAACATTTGGCGGTTTCGTTCGATCCTGAGCTTCATGTGTTGGATCATGCTATTAAACGGTTCCACCTGGATAACGGAGGGGACTTGCTGTCTTCTTGCTTTTCCGATCTTCGGTTGCTTCGATACGAGGACTGTTTGTTGGTCGACGAAGCGGAACCCCTGATCGAATATATAATCTCGACTCCGATGAACGCAAGAGAGCGACTTGTCGGAGCGGCTATTGACAAGTTTCGAGACCACGTCAATCGGCTTCTGCAGCAGAACGGAACTCTCGAAATGACTAAAGAGAACGGAATCTTTCTAGGGAGGAAATGAGATGAAGTCACAACAGTATCACCCAAGAGTACGGATTGTAAAAGAGGAGCTTCTATCGGATAACTGGTACATCTTAAATAAGGTCACATTCGAGTTCGAAAAAAATAATGGACAATGGGAGACACAATCCCGTGAAGTGTACGATCGCGGCAACGGCGCAACGATCCTGCTCTATAATCAGCACAAACAAACCGTTGTACTGACCAGACAGTTCCGGATGCCTACTTATCGGAACGGCAATGAAACTGGGATGCTTATCGAAACCTGTGCAGGACTACTCGATAAAGAAACACCGGAAGAAGGTATTCTTCGGGAGACGGAGGAGGAGACGGGATACCGTATCGACCGTGTGCAGAAAGTTGGCGAGGCCTATATGTCACCGGGCTCCGTTACCGAAATCCTGCACTTCTATGTAGCCGAGTATAGTGAAGATATGACAACGGGTGGCGGTGGTGGCCTTGAGGAGGAGCAGGAAAACATTGAAGTGATGGAACTCCCGTTTGCTCAAGTGCTAAACATGGTCGAAAGCGGTGAGATTCGTGACGCCAAGACGATAATGCTGCTCCAATACGCTCAGATCCAAGGTCTCTTGAAAGTGAAATCGAAACCGCTTCATATCCTTATCGCAGGCCCGTATCGATCTGGAACGAATGATGATCATGTATTAATTGAGAAGAACGTCAACTACATGAATGAAATTGCTCTTCAAGTTTACGAGGCTGGTCATATGCCGGTGCTGGGGGAGTGGTATGCTTTGCCCCTTATCGCGACAGCTGGTTCCACTGCTTTAGGAGACGAGACTTTTAACAGAATCTTTCATCCGTCTTCCATTCGCCTGCTTGATTGCTGTAACGCCGTGCTTCGAGTTGGAGGACCTTCTCAGGGTGCCGATGAAATGGTAAGGGTGGCGAAAGAGAAAGGATTGTTGATTTACGAACGGCTCGACGAACTTCCGTTGGTGTGATATATCCTCTTTGACCAGACCAAAGACAACTTGCTCTGGGCCTCCTCCACGGATCACCCGAAGAATCTCTCAATCAACTGAGACACTAAGGGAATTGCGCAAATGTTTAACATCACTCATCGGTGGACGCCCAAACATGCGTCCATATTCCCGGCTGAACTGCGAAGGGCTCTCATAGCCAACGCGAAAGCCTGCATTGGCGGCCTCCACTCCCTCCGAGAGCAGCAAGCGGCGTGCAGTCTGCAGTCGAATGGCCTTCTGATACTGCAGAGGACTTATAGCCGTTACCTTTTTAAAATGCTTGTGTAAGGAAGAAGGGCTCATATTTACTTCCTTCGCCAATTCTTCAATCACAAGAGGCTTAGAGTAATCGCGGGTTATCAGATGGATCGCTTTGGAGATGCTATGTGCATAGCTACCAACTACGGCAAATTGCCTGATTAAAGCCCCCTGCTCACCTTGTAATACACGATAAAGGATCTCGTGCGTGATAAGCGGCGCAAGAAACTGAATATCCGCAGGCGTATCCGAAAGTCTGACAAGCCGAAGCAGCGCATCAAGCAGCAGAGGGTCAAATTGGCTCACCAGTATGCCGCGTCCAGTCTTTACGTTACATTGAGGAGGACTCTTCTTGATAATATCCAAAATGACGTCTGGACTAATGGATAATTGAAGACTTAGATAAGGGAGCTCCGACGAGGCCTGAGTTATTTTACCAGTTACGGGAAGCTGAACTGATGTGACCATGTAAGTTGTTGGATCGTACACATAGTTTTCTCCAGCCAGCATTGCTGTCTTTGAGCCTTGTGCAACCACGTACAGGGAGGGCATATGGACCGTATGATTTAGCTCCGACACATCGCTTGCACGTCTGAAATAAAGTCCTGGCACAGACGAGACAAACGTACCATCCGAAGACGCATGTTGATGAATTAAATGAATCAGTTCTTGTAGATTCGTAGAAATATCAGAGGGGGGAGGAGACGAAATCATTCATGCTTCACCGTCCTTTCCGTTGAACGCTAATATTGATGTGCTAATTATATGCACGCCGAATAGGATTAGGCAAGAATTGGACTTGATCGGTCTACCTGTCTCAATCGAATTCTACTTAAAATTTACTTGCAAGGCCAACAAAGGGCCTAAGGCAAATAGATTAGAGGAAGAGGGATTGGGCTATGCATTTGGAAGGAAGAATAGAGAACAAAGTCGTCGTGATTACAGGTGCAAGCAGCGGAATTGGAGAAGCAACAGCACTGTTGCTTGCCGAGCGTGGGGCAAAAGTCGTGCTTGGAGCGCGCGGAGCGGATCGCCTTGAAGCGCTGGCGACACGCATTTCAAATGGAGGTGGCGAAGCTGTTTATGCACGCACTGACGTGAGACGGCGCGAGGATCTGTGCAACCTCGTTAATTTGGCTTGCGAACGGTACGGGAAGCTGGATGTTCTCGTCAGCAACGCTGGCGTTATGCCCATTTCCCCTCTCGAAGATCTGTGTGTCGAGGACTGGGAGGACATGATTGACGTCAACATTAAAGGCGTTTTGTACGGTATAGCCGCAGCGTTGCCTATCTTTCATAAGCAGGGTTCCGGACACTTCGTGAACATCGCTTCTGTAGCAGGACATAAGACTGTGCCGAACCAGTCGGTCTACTCCGGTACGAAGTTCGCTGTGCGCGCCATCTCAGAAGGGTTGCGCCAGGAGGCTGGTGACAAGCTGCGCGTGACCATCATTTCGCCTGGTATTGTGCAGACGAATTTCACGGAGGGTATGACCAATCCCGCATTGAGAGATCAACTCGCTGCCATCCGGGATAAACTAGCCATGACACCGGACGCGGTAGCCCGCGCAATTGGATTCGCAATTGAACAACCGGCCGATATTGATGTGAACGAAATCGTAATCCGTCCAACCGCACAAATGTAATATAAATGCTTTACCCTGGAAGCTGATCATCCATGTAATAGAATCTGCCCGTTGGACCATCCTCCGGCAGGGTCGCCAGTCGGACCGCCATTTTCGCTACATCCTCCACCGACAGCTCTGTCTTTTCTCCGCCCATCTGCGTTTTAACCAAGCCGGGGTAGCAATCCGCTGCACCAGTTTATTGGACAACTGGAACTGAATAGAGCCTATAGCGGTCTACATAATTACTGTGATCACTGTAGCAGACACCGAAAATGCAGAAGGATTGCAAAATTTTGTATTGTTAAGCAAGCATTTTAGCGGTGGGAATTCCTTCCCACCGCTTGGTGTTGTTATTTATTCAACTTTAAAATATATCGTAAGATTACTGCACATTTTATTAAAGAGTAGTGGGATGATCCAGTTACCAGCCATGCAAAAATTAACGATGAAGCGGTTCTTTTTCGCCCAGTCCCAGCACCTCCGTTGTGGAATCGTAAATTTCTTGGTAAAGCTCTGGGTTTTCCGCTAGTGACACCCCATAAGAAGGAATCATCTCTTTTATTTTTGGTTCCCACTCTTCCATATGTTGTGGGAAGCATTTTTCCAATACTTCCAGCATAACGTGAACAGCAGTAGAAGCACCCGGAGAAGCGCCGAGCAGTGCAGCTACCGAACCATCAGCGGCACTAACCACCTCCGTACCAAATTGAAGTGTTCCTTTACCGCCCTCCGTATCTTTGATCACCTGCACACGTTGACCCGCTACCACAATCCCCCAGTCCTCGATTTTGGCGTTCGGAATAAACTCGCGTAATTCTTCCAGACGCTTTTCATTCGATAACATTACTTGCTGGATCAGATATTTGGTCAATGCCATCTCTTTTGCGCCTGCGGCCAACATCGTGATGAGATTATTGGGTTTTACAGAACCGATCAAATCCAAATTTGAGCCCGTTTTCAAGAACTTCGGTGAGAAGCCAGCAAACGGCCCAAATAGCAGTGCTTTTTGGTTACCGATGTATCTTGTATCCAGATGCGGAACAGACATGGGAGGAGCACCAACCTTAGCTTTACCGTATACTTTTGCATGATGCTGGGCGACAATCTTAGGATTGTTACATACCATAAATAGTCCACTTACCGGGAATCCCCCGATATATTTGGACTCAGGAATACCAGTTCGTTGTAGCAAAGGTAGACTGCCACCCCCACCACCGATAAAGACAAATTTGGCATTATGGTATTCGATTTTACCGTTGTCCAGATTATGGACTTTGACTTTCCACGAGCCGTCGCTCGCACGTTTAATATCCTTAACACTATGTTTGTAATTGATCTCGACGTTTTTACTTTTTAAATGCTCAAACAACATGCGTGTTAAAGCACCAAAGTTGACATCTGTTCCAGAGTCGATTTTGGTTGCCGCGATTGGTTCATTCAATGTACGGCCTTCCATAATCAACGGAATCCATTCCTTCAGCTTTTCAGGGTCGTCGGAAAATTCCATGCCTTGAAACAGAGAAATAGTTGAAAGCGCTTTAAACCTTTTTTTCAAAAAAGATACATTTTTCTCTCCTGTTACCAAACTCATATGAGGTATTGGTTTGATAAAGTCCTGTGGATTACGAATCAAATTGCTGTTTACAAGAAAAGACCAAAACTGTCTTGAAAGCTGAAACTGCTCATTAATGTCTACAGCTTTACGAATATCTATAGATCCATCAGCTTTCTCGGATGTATAGTTCAGTTCGCACAGTGCAGCATGGCCTGTACCTGCATTATTCCATTCGTTAGAGCTTTCTTCTCCCGCGTTTGCGAGTTTCTCAAACACTTGAATTTCCCACTCCGGTGCTAACTCTTTCAGCAATGATCCCAGAGTCGCGCTCATGACTCCGGCACCAATTAAGATAATGTCTGTTTTTTTCTGAATGCTATTCATAAAAACCTTCCTTATCTCTTATATTTGCAAAAAAGAGCAGGCCCTCCTGCTTAGATGATACAAGAAGCAAGGCTCCACTCAGGAACATATCTTTTCTGTCTCTATTATAACTAAAATATAATCTTTTAAAAATTATATTGTCTATTATCTGATAATTATAAATCATTTCTGCTAAAAAGTGAGAATTTTCTTTGCAGAAATAATAAGAATTGATCTCAACACGCTGTATTATTTGAGCTTCACTTACTAGCAGTAATAACAGACACCAAAAAAGCGTTTAGAAGCAAATGATGTAGAGTACAGATTTCCAATGATCGAATCAACAGTCCATGTATATGAATAATTCGGTAAAATATGTCTTTACGGGATAGGCCCTTTCTAATTGCACTAACGTTTTCTGGAATGAGCTTCACGGTTTATAAATACTTCATCATAATATTCAAAACGGTCTGTTGTTGATTCTCCCAAACATAATCGGAGTTATCCATAATAAATGATTGAAAAGGGAGTTGCTCAATGATTTGCAATTCTAGCTCACGTCGATGTTCAAGGAACTGAATATATCCTTCGTACCCGTGCAAACCCTTCCTCTTTCCATAATCTTGATCCGTATGGTACCAAATCGCGAAATCTAACCATTCTTGAGATCTCATTGTTTTAACTCGCTCAATCGTCTCACGCACATTCGGTTGCTTCAAATAGAACAAAATTGGACATAGTATCACATCCTTATGAATTAAATGATTACCTTAAGGAGAAACCAATTATCCCGTTATATCGCCAGATAGCTTAGGAACCTTCCCATATCTATACATTCTTAGAAAACTAATAAAAAGCACTGGGTCCTGAGGACTGACCCAATGCTTTTAGTAGATGGCTATCTTCTAGTTACTTAATAATCACGTATTCCAGGCTAACCAGTTTTGCATAAGTAACAATTTGGTCTGTGGTTAGATTCAAGGAAACCACGGTATGGTGACCACCGCCGTTCTCAATCCATGCTTTAACCCCATCTTGGAAGTTTGGCTTCACGTTCCACAGTACACGGGCCACTGGAAGATTTGGAGCAGGAACTGTCGGTTCAAATGCAGTAACCTCATTGATCAGCAGTTTATAATGCGTGCCAAAGTCAGCCATGGAAACAACTACACCGTCTCCTGCCTTGCCGTCAAACACCAGACGGGCTGGATCTTCACGATCGCCGATACCTAACGGTGAAACGATGATTTTAGGCTTGTTGCTTGCCAACGTTGGGTCAACTTCAAGCATATGGGATTGAAGGATCGATTCCTGACCAGCCGCCAATTCATAGGTGTAGTCTTCCATAAAGCCAGTGGATTGGTTATGGCTCATTACTTTAAGCAGGCGATCGAGCGCTGCCGTCTTCCAGTCCCCTTCACCGGCGAAGCCGTATCCTTGTGCCATCAAACGTTGAACGGCAAGACCAGGAAGCTGTTTCATACCATAGAGGTCTTCGAAGTTCGTAGTGAAGGCAGTATAGCCACCATTATCCAGGAACCGTTTAAGGGCAATTTCATAGCTTGCTTGCACTCTTACGCTGGCTTCCCAAGCTTCCTTGCTGTAAGTACCATAATCAAATTCATAGAGTTCGGAGTATTCTGCAAACAAAGCATCAATCTCTTCTTCTTTCACAGCATTGACGTACTGAACAAGGTCGCCAATTCCGAAGTAGTCAACGGTCCATCCAAATTGAATTTGAGCTTCGACCTTATCGCCTTCCGTAACGCCAACGTTACGCATGTTGTCGCCAAAGCGGGCAACTTTGATATTGAAGCTTTCGTTATAAGCAACCGCTACATCCATCCACTCTGCGATTTGCTTCTGCACTTCCGCACGTTCCCAGTACCCTACGACCACTTTATTCTGTTTCTTCAGACGGGCATTGATGAATCCATATTCACGGTCACCATGAGCTGCCTGATTGAGGTTCATGAAGTCCATGTCAATCGTAGCCCAAGGAATACTTTCATTGAACTGTGTAGCAAGATGAAGCAGCGGCTTTTGCAGCAATTTAGTACCACGAATCCACATTTTTGCAGGTGAGAAGGTATGCATCCACGTGATGACACCGGCAACCTCGTCGCGATAGTTGACTTCTTTCATAAGGCTAGTAATTTTGTCTGCACTAACCGCCAGATCCTGCAATACAAGCGGATAAGGCAGAACGCCACTCTTATTTAAGGCATCGGTCATTTCTTGTGCGTGTGCTTTGACTTCTGCTAATGCTTCTTCTCCATACAGATGTTGTGAACCTACGACAAACCAGAACTGTTTTGTACCTACTGTTGACATCATTCATCCTCTTTTCATAATTTTTTAGTTTATATTACTTTTGCCCGTAGTACGCGTCTTTCCCATGTTTGCGTAAATAGTGTTTATCTAGAATGCGTTGCGGCAATTCTTCAGCAAAATGATTCAATTCTCGTGCGAATAAATTCATTTTCGAAACTTCTTCCAACACGACGCTATTCATGACTGCCGATTTTGCATCTTTCCCCCAAGTGAAGGGAGCATGACCCTTAAGCAGAACACCCGGCACTGCTAAAATATCCAGCCCGCGCTGCTCAAAAGTTTCGATGATGACACGGCCAGTTTCCGCTTCGTAACCACGATCAATCTCCTCTTGTGTCAAGAAACGGGCACAAGGAACAGAACCATAGAAGGTGTCTGCGTGAGTAGTCCCCATTACAGGTACATCCAGGCCTGCTTGAGCCCAAATCGTTGCCCAAGTCGAATGCGTGTGTACAATACCGCCGATCTCTGCATAATGCTTATAAAGTACGGCGTGAGTCGGTGTATCTGATGAAGGTCTCATTTCTCCTTCAA
Organism: Paenibacillus sp. FSL P2-0322; assembly: GCF_037975315.1. Taxonomy (NCBI): domain Bacteria; kingdom Bacillati; phylum Bacillota; class Bacilli; order Caryophanales; family Paenibacillaceae; genus Paenibacillus; species Paenibacillus sp. FSL P2-0322. Next base: position 6,014,212 of record NZ_CP150243.1, read on the forward strand.
CAACATTGCCATCAAAATCAACAACCACCATATCGCTAGGTTTCATCGTGTCATAACTAACACCACTAGGTTTGATAACGAATAAGCCGCTCTCACGATCAACAGCGCTTACGTTACCCCAGGTGTATTTCACGAGTCCATGTTTAGGCAAATCCAGATTGGCTTGATATACTTCTTCTTTCAGTTGCTCTAACACATCAATCCCTCCAGTTTTCCACTAGATTATCTACAGCAGCCTGTTCAATCGCTAGACCTTGTGTATAGCGTTCCATGAATGCTTCGAATCCCTTAACGTCGGAACTGTCAGGAGAAATTTCTTGCCCCTCAGCATCTCTAAATACTTTTTGGTCGAGGAAGTCTTCCAGACTTTCTTGTTGAGCCTTGTTCATCATGTAAGAAGCCAGAATAGCAATACCCCACGCCCCGCCTTCTCCAGCTGTTGACATCACTGATACCGGGACATTCATGGCAGCCGCAACGATTTTTTGTCCGACGATAGGGGTTTTAAATAAACCACCGTGAGCCAGTATGCTATCAATTGCGACATTTTCTTTCTTTGTCAAAATATCCATTCCGATTTTCAAAGCAGCAAACGCAGTGAAAAGATGAGTCCGCATGAAATTGGGCAAATTGAAACGGCTCTCAGGGGAGCGGACAAACAATGGCCGGCCTTTCTCTATTCCGGTGATATTCTCTCCTGACAAATATCCGTAGCTAAGTAAGCCGCCGCCATCTGGATCTGCTTCCAAAGCCTTGTTCAGCAACACACTGAATAATTGGTTTGGATCGGCCTTTTGCCCCATTGCCTCATAGAACTCACGGAACAATCCCAGCCAAGCATTGAGATCACTTGAACAGTTGTTGGCATGAACCATTCCGACCGGATTACCATTCGGTGTAGTCACCAGATCAATTTCCGGATATACCGCTGAAAGATCCTTCTCTAATACAAGCATGGCAAAAACCGAGGTTCCCACAGAGACGTTGCCAGTCCGTTTCCTCACACTATTCGTAGCGACCATCCCTGTTCCCGCATCACCTTCTGGAGGACAAAGCGGAATACCTGGTTGTAAATCTTCGGATTTATCTAAGATTTTGGCTCCCGCGGCGGTTAGTACACCTGCCTGCTCGCCTGAAATATAAACTTTAGGGAGAATTCCTTCTAACTTCCAATCGTAACCTTTGGCTGCAATGAGTTCATCGAACTGCTTAACCATCGATTCGTTATAATCATGTGTAGTCTCATCAATTGGGAAGATACCCGAAGCATCTCCGATGCCAATGGACTTATTGCCAGTCAGCAGCCAGTGAATATATCCAGCTAACGTCGTCATAAAATCAATCTGAGGGACATGTTGCTCTTCGTTCAATATAGCTTGATACAGGTGAGCAATACTCCATCGCTCAGGGATGTTGAATTGGAATTTATCAGTTAACACTTTTGCCGCAACACCGGTTGTCGCATTCCGCCAAGTTCGGAACGGAACAAGCAACTCACCTTTGCTGTCAAAAGCCATATATCCGTGCATCATTGCAGAGAATCCTATAGAACCAACGGTACCAAGAGTGATTCCATATTTTCGCTCAACCTCTTGCTTCATTTCACTATAAGCCTCTTGCAGACCCGTAATAATACTCTCTAAGTTGTACGTCCAATATCCGTCTACCAAGAGATTTTCCCACTCATAGCTTCCAGATGCGATTGTTTCAAAATGATGATCAATCAGCACTGCCTTGATACGTGTGGATCCAAATTCGATACCAAGTGAGGTTTCTCCCTTAGTAATCGCTTGTTTAATGTCTTGATCCATGCTCACGTGACTCCTCTCTCTGAACAACTGTTATAATCGCAATAATTGAAAGAAGGCGCTTTCTTTAATTTACAACCTTAGTATATTTTTTGTTCGTACATTTGTCAACACGAATACATAGTTATACCTACAAATATTCTTACGAATTGAATGTTTCTCTATTTTTCCTTTAGTATTACTGCATGTTGGGCAATGGATTATAATAAGTTCATAATTATGCTAAAATATGTACATACAAATATTATGGGTGGGTAAATTGGTATTAGTACAACCAGGAAAGAAGGAATAAAGTGAAACCAAAGTATCAGGTCATCCTTGAGGATATAAAAAGCAACATTCTATCAGGAGCATACAGCGTAGGAGAACAAATTCCAACAGAATCGGCCTTGCAGGATATGTATAAAGTTAGTCGCCAGACGGTACGAAAGGCAATTTTAGAACTATCCAACGAGGGCTTTTTAAGAAGTGAAAAAGGATCGGGCACCTATGTCAGCAACCAATTCCGATCAAAAACCGGCGGGAATTCCAGTAATAAAACCATCGGAGTCATCACGACCTATATTTCCGATTACATCTTCCCTTCTATTATTCGCGGGATTGAAGCTAGATTGAATGAAGATAATTATTCATTGCTATTAGCTAGTACAAATAATGATGTCGCACAGGAAAAGAAAGCTTTGGAGATGATGTTGTCCTTTGGTGTGGATGGCTTGATCATTGAGCCTACAAAGAGCAATCTATATAATCCCAATATCTCTTACTATTTGACGTTCAAGGAGCAGGATGTTCCGTTCATCATGATTAATGCTTATTATGAAGAGTTGGAAGTTCCCTTCTTTTGTCTCGATGACGTACAATCCAGCTATCTGGCAACAAAAGAATTGATTGCTAACGGACACACACACATTGGTATCATTGCCAAAATGGATGATTTACAAGGAAAGCATCGAATGAAGGGCTATATCAAAGCGCTTGGAGAAGCCAAATTACGGTTTCACCCAGAGCAAGTGCTCTCATTCTATACAGAGACGAAGCAGGACCTGTCCGCCAACTTAAAAAAATTCCTTACCGAACAAAGAGACGGGTTAACCGCAATTGTCTGCTATAACGACGAGGTAGGATTAGAAGTTGTACATGTATGCAGACAACTTGGGATATCTGTTCCCGAAGACATATCCATTATTGGTCAAGATAATTCCTATATTTCCAAAAATGCAAACATCAAGCTAACGACATTAACACACCCACAGGAACAAATGGGACGTGATGCCGCCGATTGGGTTATTAAGAAACTGCAAGGAAAGAAGGATCTACGCAACCACACCTATTATCAGCCCGTGTTAATTGAAGGGGAGACGGTAAAGAAGAAACTGAAGTAGATGGTGCTCACATTACCTCCAAATTATGAACCGCCAGTTTGCCATTAACATTAGGGTATGCTGGCTTGAATTTATGGCGGGAACGTAAGTTTTAATAAATTTCATACAATTGGAGGTAAACATGAATCTAAAAAGGATAAAATATTTTATAGATCTCGTTGAATGTAGAAACTTCACAGAAACAGCAAAGAAGAATTTTGTATCGCAAACTACGATTAGCCAACAAATGGCCTCACTTGAGAATGAGTTCAACATTCAGTTAATTGATAGAAAACAAATTCCGATTGAGCCCACCAAAGCGGGATGGCTGTTTTATGCAGAGGCCGTCGTGCTCTGGAAGCAATATAATCATATGAAAACAAGCATGGAAAATTTTCAAAAATATAATACCCAGCTATTGAGTATCGAATATGCTACAATCACAGATATCCAAAGCTTATTAAAATTTATCCCTTCATTTAAAGAAAATCATCCAAAGATTAAACTTGAATTAAATAAAGTATTGCTAAAGGATATCGCTGAGTATCTGCAAAAAGGAATACATGACGTGGCCGTTGCCTTTGACTCAGAGTTTAAAGGGAAAGAAGAAATCCTAACCCATACATTATATAGCGGACGATACTGCGCGGCCGTAAGTAAACAACATCCCCTCTTCAGTTTTGAGTCCATCTCAAAGGAAGAATTATATAAGTATCCGCTTGTCATGCTGAATCCAATGGTTATTGGAGACTCCTATTATTTAATGATTCAACATGCCATGGAAGATGGTTACCAGCCCAACATCCTTAGAACCGCAGACGATGTCGAAACAAAGCTGTTTTATATCATCACAGAGAATTTAATTGGCTTTTTCCCAGATAACTATGATCTTGCTGACCTGAAAGAAGAGGTCCGACTCATTCCCATACAAGGTTCACACCATACTTTTAAAATCGAAATAGGCTACTTGAAAAATAATTCTAATCCAGCATTATACTCATTCCTGCAACAAATACAAAATTCGTTTTAGCAATAGCCCATAAGTTTTTTGTATTATACTTTGTTATTTTTTTCACATAATATATAAGTATAGTTCATTTCAGCAAGGAGTGACGACAAACATGGGTAAGTTATTATTAACGGGTGTGGATGGCAATCTGGGCAGACAAGCGGCTGAATTTTTATTGAAATTAGTAGAAAAAGACCAAATTATTTTTTGTGCATATGATCCGGCATCTTTACAAGGGTATGCAGAACAAGGTATTGAAACGCATGTGACCAATTTCAATAAAATAGACGGCCTTGCAGAAGCCTTTGCTAATGCAGATAAAATTGCTTTAATCTCCATGCCTTTTGTGGGGGTAAAACGCCAAAATGCGCACAAAAACGTGGTCGATGCGGCGAAAGAAGCTGGAGTAAAACAAATCATCTATACTTCATTGGTTAACGCGGCGGATGAATCCAATCCAAGTGTTGAAAAACTGGACCATGTCTATACAGAAGATTATATCAAAAGTGTCGGGTTAGATTATATTTTCCTGCGTAATTCGCAATATGCGGAAGCTATGGTTACCAATTACTTCACCTATGTGAAGTCTGACGGCGTGTTGAAAAACAACCAGGGTGACGGCAAGATGGCCTATATCTCACGGAAAGATTGTGCAAAAGCTGTCGCTTATGCATTAGCAGCAAGCAATTATCATGAGGCGATATTAAATATAAATGGTCCTGAATTAATAACAATGTCCGACTTTATCGAGATTGGAAATAAAGTAACGGGTCATCATATTACCTACAAGCAGATCACGGATGAAGAAAACTACGCCATATTTGATGCCATGGGTGTTCCCAGAACAACGGATGGCAAATTTGCAGAGGACTCCGAAGCCCCCTTCTCTTCTGAAGGTATGGTTACCTTTGGACAAGCTATTCGCTTAGGAAAAATGGATATATTTACGGACGACTTTAAGAAGCTGACGGGCCAAGATCCCGTAACAGTGAAATATATGTTTGAACATGCGAATGAGTACCAAGTGGGTGAACGACACTCCAAAGATAATTAATCCAAGTCATAATCATGTTACGGAGAGATCGGAAGCTGATTTACATCCGATTTCTCCAATTGCGCTTTTGCCTACTTTAGTATTCTCCTTTAATTACAAAAAACGAACCCCGAATTGTTCCAGCTAGTTTTGACTTCTGCCTAGCAAACTTAAACTTCCCTTCTAGCTCCTTTGGTACCTCCATCCCCTCAGAAAGCTTAAAACCAACGGCCCGCTTCTTAGGGTCATCAACCGTATACATAACGTTGACCTCAAGACCATCCTCATAAAAGACATAAGCAAATTTAATATTTTCCACTTGAAAACGTGACGTTTCTAAAGGTTTGGCCGCAAACTCAATATCACGCTCTTTCAGAATTCGGTTCACATAATCAAGGGTCTCCTGACTTTCACTAGCTGACACAACCGTAAATTCATGCTTGTATTTGTTCATAAAGTAACGGGCTTCATTAGCACGCAAACCAGCAAGCGCTTCTACTACAGGTGAAGACTCTAAACCAACCGTAGACACATTATTAAAATCAACGATATAGGACATTTCCACATCTCCTTTTATCTCATTATTCCCCAAAAAACTTGCCGCTATTTATGTTACGGTTCTGGCGCTCACAACTTACTGGTACACATAAATCGTCACCAATCCAAAGGAATATTCTCTCCAACTTCCTTCTGTCTGAGGGAACATGGGCGTTGGAAAGCATGTCAACTTGAACTCAGTTAGGGTATAATCGGCAGCAACAAATAAGAATCAAATTCATCCCCTGTATATAGGGTAATGTCTGCATCCCATACCCTGTCATCCCCCGTCTGAGTCAGCAGTGCGCAGCCACTTTGATTCTGACTTCCAATTTCCAGGAGCAATCGGTTCCCTTTAGCTACAACAATTGCACTATCCCATATCTCAATATCCAAGCAATAGACTTCTCCTGGAACCAGCTTTTGAAACTCATCGAAGGTGTAATAAGGCTTATACTCCGTAGATAATTCATCATCAGTTTTACGTAAGGAAGCGCGCAGCCAGCCCTGGCTAATTGGGAATTTCTCTGTTAGTGCTCCTGAGTTAACGACCTCATTGCCTAGTGAGTCAATATTTCGCAAAGATACGAAAATGTCCATATCATCTGTAGTTGACGATGCCCACAAACGGAGTTTGATAGGCCCGAGAATTTCTGTTTCGTTATCAAACGGATCGGTTTCAAACAGAACACGCTTTGAATTGTTTTCCTCTCTCGAGAATTCTTTCACCATAAAAGGCTTCGCCCAGTGCTTTGACTCGCACTCCTTATCGCCTTCATAGCAAAGCTGGGCCTTGGCTTGCGGAGGCTCTTGCGAAAGCAAATTCGAGCTTGCATCAAGGTAAAAGCGGGTCCATTGGGTGCGCTTAAGCGGATACTCGTTCTCGTAGCGCCATGTGTAGTTATTGCCTCCGCGAGGAATGGCAAGCTTCACTTTCGGTTCTCTCATTATGCCAGTATCGATTCCTTTAAGCCAATAATCCAGAAATTTTTTCTGCAGTTCCCGACCCTGAGCGGTGTAAAATGCACCAACATGGCTCCCGATATGTACTTCAAGCCACTTGTGCTCTGATACCGCATTCTGAAAACCCAGAAAATTTCCACGGGTATGCATTCCGGCGCTAAACCAGTTGCTTGCGGATAATAAAGGCACCTCTACTTTACTCAAATCAGAAAATCGATTCGTCCACGATTGATCACGTAATGGATTGTTTTTTACCATCTCCGGGAAATCAGTGCGATTGGCTTGCAATTGTTCTTCCGAGAATTTTCCATCGGGATTGTATTGATGCGCCAAAACTCCGTTCTTCCACCAGAATGAAAGAAAACCGTTCGCCTGGATTCCGCCCGGATAACAGAATTCTGCATAATAATCTACTGTACCTTCCCAAGGTATGATACAAGCTAAATGAGGAGGTTGTTCGGATGCCACGGCCCATTGACTCATAGCCAAATAGGAGATGCCCAGCAGTCCTATCTTTCCATTGCTCCATGGTTGCGTTCCAGCCCATTCGATTGCATCATAATAATCCTTCTTCAAAGAATTTGATAATATATCCAGCTTTCCTGGAGAATTACCGATACCACGTTCATCTACTCGCAAGACAGTATAGCCTTGCGGCACCCAAAATTCAGGATTTGGTGTTTCCCAACTAATTAAGGGCCCTTTATCCTGCGAGTGTGTATATTCTATTGCGATTGTTGGATTAGCAGGAGCAAATTGAGAGAAATGAAGATCCTTTCCATAAGGACACATCGTCATGATTACTGGAAAACTCCCATCCACATTAGGCTGATAAAGATTTGCGGCGAGATAATTCCCGTCTCTCATAGGAATCTGTACTTCTTTCCAAGTAAGTTCATAAAAGTGATTACTTCTTTCGTTAATGTCGATAGGTAATGGATTCATAGCTTGCCTCCATTTGATAGTTTTTCTTCAAACCAGTCAATCAATAAGCAGCGTGCTTCTGTATCCTGTTCAATCGCATTGTGAACTTTAGGTCTCTTTCTGATTTCTTGCAAGGGGTTCACTCCCTTCAATAATTATTCAGAAAAGTTTTAGTACACGTGTACTAAAATCAGTATATTCCTGCAAATACAGCAACTCAACTCTGGTCTTTATTGGGAATGGCACTCTTGGCTGAGGATTTTCGCAAATTATCTCTCGAATTCTTCCGTATTCTTAATCAAGCTACTTATTTCGGCTTGAAGGAACAATTTATGATATAATGCTTTTGATTTCAAGTGCATAGCACAAACGCTCTAAAGGAGATAGAAATGGATATTAATTTAAGGGATAAGATCCTTGAGACTGCAATTGAATTATTTAATAAAAAAGGATATGCATATGTAACATTGAGGGATATTTCCGATGCGTTAAATATAAGTCCTGGTAATTTGACATACTATTTCAAAAAAAAACATGATCTTATGATTGGTGTTATGGCAATGCAGTATGAAGAATACCAAAACTTAAATTTCTCAGCGGAGGTTTCTATCGAAGGGCTGAATCAGCAGTTTTTAATTCTTAATGCATTCCGTAAAAAATATTTCTTTTATTTCTCCAGTTTTACAGAATTGCCTAAGTTGTATCCGGAGATAGCTAAAATGCAAATTAAGGTTGTTAATGATTTCTATACGCTTTTTACCAACATATTTAAGGGGTTTGTTAATAAAGGAATTATGAAAGAAGAATTATATGCTGGGCAATATGAAGATTTGTCTATTTCTTTACTATCGATAAATATGTATGGTACACAGGAAATAATTCTTCTCCAAAAATTTCTTCCAAATCCAAAAAACATCTTGTCCATCCTATGGAGCCTTATACTGCCTCATCTAACCAAAGAAGGAATGGCCATGTATTGTCGGATAACGCAGGTTGATAAAACTATCCCCCCCAAGCTATGCTACAAGCCAGATCAATCGGATGGAAGCTTGGAAGGCTCAACATGAGGCCGCCAAGGCATCTACTTGTAGTGGCAAGTTTTTGAATAAGGACCATCCCGATAAAAGGATGGCCTTTAGGACCGCTAATCTACTATTTTAATTGCCTCGATATAAAGTTCGATTCTCACTTCATTCCCGACAACAATCCCGCCTTTTTCCAGATGCGAGTTGAATGTCAAGCCAAATTCATTGCGTTCGATACTGGCTGTTGAATGAAATCCTACACGTTCCCGGCCACGAGGGTCTTTATTTAGTCCTTCAAAAACGGTATGAAAAGTGATGGGTTTTGTTACTCCATGCAAAGTTAGATTGCCCGTAAGCTCATATTGCCTTTCGCCAGCAAGGACGCAGCTGGTGCTTTGAAACGTAATGGTTGGATACTTGGCTGCATGAAGGAAGTCGTCGCTCTTCAGGTGTTCATCTCGTTGCGATTGGCGAGTTGTGATACTATTTGCGTCTATGGAAGCTTGAATACCCATGGTTGTTAAATCATTGGGGTCAAAATTTAAGCTCGCTTGGAAATGCTCGAATACTCCTTTGATTCTATTAATCATTAAATGCGTTACCGAAAACTCAACGGAGCTGTGGTCCGCATCCACTTCCCAATTGATATTGCTCATAAATAAATTCCACCTCTATGATAAGATTTGAGAAAGGTCGCCCTATCTCCAAAACACTGCGCTATTCGCATGCTCCTAATATACAAAAACGCTACTGACAACGGGATGTCAGTAGCGTTTTAGCATTTTTTCGGCTTCCTCGTAAATCCGATTTCGGACTGTACAAGAAGCATGGGGCTGTCTCATAAGGGGCGGCCTTTTATTTCGTTGTATTTTAGAATCCCGACTATAACGAGAGCTGATTTCTGCCTAAAAGTTTATTTTCGAGAATCAAGAATAAACATAGATGCATCTTGTCCCATGAATATTTTACTTCCATTATAAAAAGTTTTGGATTGAATATCTCTATACCCTATTTTAGTCATAATGTCAGCCAGCTCTTCTTGATTAAATCCGTTATGAACTAAATCTGAAACTACTTTTTCATTTTTATTAAAGTCTACAATTAGTAAATGTCCTCCTTCATTTAGAACATCCAATAATCTGGATAAAACGAATTCAACATCATGAATATGGAGCAGAACCTGAGCCATAAAAATATAGTCAGCATGAAGATCCGATAGACCTTCCTTTTCAAAATCAAAGCATATTGTATCTGCATTATGAATATGAAGATCAGTAATTTTTTGTTTTATTTGATTAATCATGTTTTGTGAAGTATCCAGAAAAAGCATAGAATTAAAATCGTTTAACAAGTTCATTCCGACAAGACCCGTTCCACACCCAAAATCAATAGCATTCTTACTATTAGCGTCAACTACATATTCACGAATGGCATCAGATGATGCCTTTGCAATTTGAATTCTTTCCGAAGTGTCATATATATTCGCTATCATTTCAAACTTATCCGTATTTCCCATAATTACCTCCCCAATCCGCCTTAATAAAATCCTGAATACAACAATATAGAATGATATTCTATCAAGCATTAGCATTTAGTCCACATTCTTATTCATGCTTATGGAAAACAAAACCTCTGTATGAATGGAGGAGACAACCTTGGGGTGGTTCATGTACACCTTCTTCACGATTCGTCTTTGTCGAAATAATCATCTGGCAAATGCAGTTCTCGCAAACAACCGATAAATTTTTCTCTGAAATTCGGATTGCTTTTATATTGCGGCCATACCGCCTTATAGTAAGGCAGCAACTTCTCATGTGGGATAATGCCCCAGTATAAAATTAAGTTATTCAGAACCTGCGGGCCGCCCCCCATCAACATCTGTTCAATAATCTGCCAGCTTCCCTGCTTGTTTTCGCAGCTGCGCGCGGCATAGATGGCAGTGGTTTGCATTTTCGGGTCAGCGTGACACAAGAAAGGCGCAAAGTTCTGGAGAGTAATCGCACCGTAATCCTCCAAGATATACCCTGCATAACGCAACGTTTCCGGGTCGTGAATCCTGTCAAGCCTTTGCAAGATCACTGGAATAAACTCTGTTAAATTCACAGTTTTACTGGAAGCATGCAGAATCTGTAAAGCTTGCAGAAAATCCTCATGTTTATCCGATTGCAACAGCTCCAGAAGATATTTCCTACCCGTGTCAAAAGAAGTTTTGCAGATGAGCCAAATGGCTGTGGTCCGATTTTTTGGGCTTTGCTCCGCAATATTTTTCAAAAAAGCAAGGGTTGGCTGAGAGACTTTCTTAAACTTGAACATTCCATCAAGCGCTTTGGCTTGGATTTCTTCGTTTGGAGCGCTCTGATAAATCTGGATCAGCGCATTCTCATCACCCGGCATTCGACTACCAAACCACCCGATATCATAATCCAGAATAATTTCATCCAGCCAGCGCTCGTACCAGTCCAGAAAGCTGTCTTCATAGACAAAGAAAAAAGGATGATCGGGATGAAAATCGGAGGTGTACACAATTCTCCCCCTGTATTTCCCTTCAAGTACAAGATACATGTCGTATTCGCAGCCTTGGGTGCCTATGCACAACATGCCGCCCAGCACCTTATTACAGGCTTCGTCGTATTCCTCATCGGGAATGTCCTCATCCTTGGTCAGGGGCTCAATCAGATGGTTCCATTCCTCTTTCGTCATCCCGGGATGCAGAACGGATTTGGCAAGGAGTGCCTGGCGCTCGGTATAGGAAGCTGCCTTTTCAATTGAATAGATTCCATAGTAGGGGCCAGCGCCACCGTTGCCGATTTTCGTTAAAAATTGCGCGTAAGGCTCAGGAAGTGTGACCTGATTGTGGGCTTGCCAGTCCGCCAGCTCTTTTGCTGTAAGCTTCTCTTTAACCCTATATTGATGTGAGGATGCTCCAAACACCGAGAAATCGGCGTCTTTGCGCATGGCTTGACTCAGTTTGTTTTTTATCCGATCTAGTTGCGTTTCTTTCTTCCCAAACCACATATTTGAACCCTCCTGTTGACCATAGCCAGGTTTCCTTTGTTTGCTTATCCAGCAATTTTATTATTTTTTCTATGGGTCGTACCTCTTTAAAATGATATGTATCTTTAATTAATCTTTCATTGTAGCTTCTCTTAAGGTCCCCTGGACCACCTTAGATTACCATACAAAAAATGCATATGAAAGGAATCCATATGGGGCCAACACGAATTTTTTAGGATACGGAAACTTGGCAAATTTAATGACAAAGAACGTGATCATTTTTATTCTTGTTAGAAAGTGATGGTGTGGGCTAGCCCCCTTTGACCACTCAATGGGGGCTTAAAGTTCACAGGGACACGATTATTCGTTATCCGGCGTGGCCGGACTGGCCGGGGGCATCAAGCCTTTAACGGCGCCGAGAAACGGGCGAATGGATTTGATCATACCGTAGCCCATCTTCACGACCGGGACAAATTTCTGGATCATGCCGAACAGCCGCAGGCCGCCGCCGAGCATACTACCAAGCCCTCCTGCGCCTGCAGTGGAGCCGCCAAGGCCGCCTAACAGCGAGCCCATCATCGGCAGGAATGCCGACACCTTGGCGTCCGGCTTGCGGGATCGCGAACGGCCAGACGGCTTACGCGCGCCGCTTTTCCGGTTGCCGAGACGGACGCCCGGGGCATGCGCACCAGCTCTGCGTTTGAGAGATCGGGAGTCTTGCTTCCCGGAAGAAGCGCGTGGGGGGACTCCGGCGCTGGCAAGTACTAACCCGCCATAATTAGCGTCGGTGATGTAGCCGACGTAAGTCTCTCCGCTGTGCAGGGTGACACAGACCGGACGGCCCTGAAACTTCTTAGCCCGTGCACGCATCTCTTTCGATTGTGCCATGGAAGTTCACCTCGCTCACTGATTATAATTCAGTTTACGCCAGGGGCGGGCTGCGTGCTTGTGCGAATGGGACATACGCACGCCAAAAACCGCTTGATGATTAGGCATTTTACAACTCTCCCTCAAGAAACGCGAATGCCCTTACTCCGCCGCTTCTGCCAGCCATGCTTGCATAGCCGGAGACTCCACCCGATTCAAACGTAGGGCGATTTCCGTATTGATCTCATCCGGCGGCATAACCTCGACAAGGACACATACAGCCTCTCGCGGTTGATTCAAGGCAAACACGCCTTCATCATCGAGCATTTGCATCGCCAGCTCCATTGCCTTCAGCCTCGAATCAAACTCACGATTCCTTTCGTCAGCCTCAAGCTCCGCAATAGAAGGACGCTCCATAAACAATTGTTTAACCTCATCGAAGTTTTCATCCCTGAAACAACAATAGGGTGAATCGGCATAGGACCATTTGATGAGTTCCGCAATCGTTGATCCCGGCGTGTCGCTTTCGTCTCCTTGCCTGACCGCTTCCCTCTCCAAGGCCTCCCATGACCAGGCGGAGATGCTTGGCGCATGTCCCTCTCCAGTAGTAAATAGCGTGCAGTAATAGTAACGTTCACCATTTTCAAAAAGAGTACGAAAGGACGTCCTAGCCACATCGGCAATCTCTGCCGCCAGCGCCTCTATTCCTTGCGTGGGTTTCATGACATTCGCCCCTTAGTCCTATAAAATATACATCTTATTTCCATTATAAAGATTGTTCATCCTAAATTTACCTACTTTTCACCTAAATACTGGAAATATGGGCGATTAAGGTTCTAATTCAAGGTGCATCTTGGCTTCCGCCTCATCCCATGGCACCGAGTAACCCGCCCCCTTGGCGCAAAAGATGGAGGAGGATGTATACAGTGGGTCCGCCCCTTTGCGGTAGCCCCTCCGTTCTATGACCTGCTCCGTATTATGGCAGCGGTCGTAGCCGCTGAACACGCAGCGGATACTGCCTCGTCCATGCGTAAAGGATGCAAATTCGGCACTGTAGTTCATGAAAGTCGACACGGGCACCCTGCCCGTGACCACCGCTTGCGTTCCGGTTGTCTGCGGCGGATTAAAAATACCTGAAGCACGCTGAATATCGGACAGTACCCTGCCCATTTCATCGATAGCGACCTTGATTTTGAAATCGTAATAGGGCTCCAGCAGCACGTTGTCCGCCTTCTCCAGACCCTGCCGTAGTGCTCGAAAGGCAGCCTCACGAAAATCGCCGCCATGGGTATGTTCTTTATGCGCGCGGCCCCTCAGTAGCGTAATGTTCACGTCGGTGACCGGCATGCCGGTCAGCAGTCCGTGATGCTCCCGTTCATAGAGATGATTCCGAATCAGATTCTGATAGCTGACATTCAGATCATCGGCATGACATCTGCTATCGAACATGATGCCGTTGCCCCTTTCTCCCGGTTCAATCAGCAAATGCACTTCCGCATAATGCCTGAGCGGTTCAAAGTGGCCGTACCCTTTCACAGCCGATTGAATCGTTTCCTTATACAAGATTTCCGGTTGTCCAAAAGAGATAGCAAAGTTAAACCGTTCTCTAACAAGCTGCTCCAACACTTCCAGCTGAATCAATCCCATGACGCGGATAGAAATCTCCTGCAATTTCTCATCCCAAACGACGTTTAGAGACGGTTCCTCCGCCTCCAGCGTGCGAAAAGCACCGAGCACCTTCTGTACATGTATTGAATTGTCAAATAATACCTTCGACTGTAACGTCGGCTCCGAATCGTAAGTTAACTTGTCTGATATCGACCCAAGGCCTTGCCCAGCTTCGGCGGCGGACAAGCCGGCAACCGCAAACAAATCGCCGGCTTCCACTTGTTCCACCGGCTGCGATTTAAGGCCGTTAAACAAGAAGATCCGCGTAACTTTTTCGTCATATTGAACGCCGCCACTCTCGTAACTAAGCTGTTCCCTCACCTTCAGCCGACCACCCAGCGCCTTAATGAACGTGAGTCTCGCTCCGCCTGCATCGTGCCGAATTTTATAAACCCGCCCCTGGAACGAAGCATTCTCGTCATAAGTGGTTGTCGTCAGCAGATGCAGCTGATCCAGAAATTCAATGACGCCTGTATCCTGAAGCGCAGAGCCGTAAGCACAGGGGAAGAGGAGACCCGCCGCTATCATCCTCTGCAAGGCCTCCAGCCAGAAGCCGGAATCCTCTCTCCCCTCCAGGAATGCTTCCAGCAAAGCTTCGTCCCGCTCCGCCATGGCCTCCCGCAGCGGCTCACCGACTATGCCGTCAGCCAAGCTCTGTGTAATGCAGCATACTTCCCCCGTCAACTGCTGACGGATATCCGCCTCGGTTCTGCCTGCATCCGCACCGATTCGATCCGTCTTGTTGATAAAGAAGAACGTCGGAATTCGATGCTTGCGCAGCAGCTGCCAGACCGTCTCCGTATGACCCTGGACACCTTCAACTGCGCTTACAATCAGGATGGCATAATCAATGACCTGAATCGCCCGCTCCATCTCCGGGGAGAAATCGACGTGTCCGGGTGTGTCTATTAAATAATAGCTGTCTCCTTTATATTCTATTACCGCCTGATCTGCGAACACCGTAATACCCCTTGCCCGCTCGATGTCGTGGCTGTCCAGAAACGCATCCTGATGATCCACCCGCCCCCGCGACCGGATACTGTTCGTATGGTACAGCAGCTGTTCCGCAAAAGTTGTCTTACCTGCGTCCACATGGGCGAACAGGCCAATCGTTAGTCGCTTCATAGAATCCCACTTTCAACGCTTCTTGTTAATACTGCTCATTTTATTAAAGCATACAAATCGGGAGAGTGGGTAGGAGTTGGTTTTGAGAGAGGATCTTTTTTCATAGACAGAGGATAAAGGAAAAAACTTCCCTTTCGAATCCACACCATTTTAATCTGCATTAGTAATGTAAAAGAAAGACGGCAGTCCAACGAAAAAGTCGAAGACTGCCACTTTTTATAATCCTGATAAATTCGCAATTTCAAGTTTCGCCCTGCTTATGATACAGTCACCGTGCTAGAACATGTTTTCATCTCCTTAGTATTTGTAGATGAATACTTCCGAGTCTTCGCGCCTCGTTATTTCTTTTGAATAAAGGAAATAATATCAATATATAATGCGGTCATTTCTTGAGGGGTTTTATCTAAACCATTTTGAACCCATTGCTCTATTAATCCTAAAAAAGCAGACGTAATAAAGGATAAAAAGTATTCCATTGGCACCTTTAAATTTGCATTGAAGCTTTCATTTTTCTCTAAATTAAAACGCACTTTTTCTGAAAAGGCATCTCTAAATCGAAGGTGAAAACCAGTTCTGCCATGATCGCTTAAAAATATCTTTAATATTGGCGAATGCATTTTAATAGAGCTAAATAATGTAGCAGCTAATTGCTCTTGTCCTTTTTCAAACGTATGAGTAGATGAATAGCGAGATTGCAATTCATCAATATGATTTCCTAAATCCTCAAACAACTGCTGTTCTATTTGATCTAGCAAATCGAATTTATCTTTATAGTGCAAATAAAATGTGCCGCGATTAATTTGTGCTGTTTTCGTAATGTCCCCTACCGTAATCGATTCAAATGACTTATTTTCTAAAATTTGTATAAATGACGTTTGAATGAGCTGTTTTGTTTTTCGATTTTTCTCTGCATAAATGCTCACAACAAAATCACCCCCGCTTTAAAATTCAACGATCTGTTCAGTTTTGTTCATTGCTTATACACTCTTGAAAATTATAAGATAAATGCATGCCACTGAACAACATGTTGAAAATTGAGAAAGGGTGAAATCCATTGAGATTATTTAAAGAAAAATTAGCATGGGCTGCCCCCATCGCTGTTATATTAATTATTGCGCTATTCTCGTTGAACTTATTTGCTCAAGGAGATCCACAAGTAAAAAATCTACCAGTTGCACTTATTACGAGTGATGAGGGAGATCACGTTGACGCTGTAAAAGCAGCAATCGAACAAATGAGTAAAGGTATTGCCGGTGAAGAACCGATGTTAGCTTTTACAAATGAAAAAGAAGCAGATATTGAAAAATTATTTGCTGATAAAGAGTATTATGCAGCATTAGTTATTCCTGAGGGTTATAATGATGCCGTACAAAATGCCATGACGAGCAACACACCAGCAACCTTAAAAGTATATATTAACCAAGGCTTTAACATGACAGGTGCAAACTTTGCGAAAACTGCTTTAAATGGTTTAATTACGCAAATTAGCAACCAATATTCAACAAACTTTGTAGCACAAATGGGCGATCAACAAATCGATGCTAATCAAGCATCCGTGCTTGTACACCCAATTGTTTCTGAAGAAAAAGTATTCAATGCCATTACTACTGCTACAGCAAATGGTAGTGCACCAACATTAATGGCCGTACCTGCTTGGGTAGGTGCATTAATCGGTGGTTTCATTGTATTCCTAGCATCATCAAGCATTCTTAAAAAGGAAATGTTAACACGTAAACAAACATTACGCCTAATAGGTGGTCAAGTTTTATTCGGTCTTATTATTGCCCTATTCTCAGGCTTTACTGTTGCAACACTTGCACAGATGGCTGGTATTAACATGCCAAGCTACTTCTTAGTTGCTTTCTTTGTATCGTTTGCAGCATTCTGTTTCTTCTTATTAGTATCAGCTATTACTGCATGGATTGGCAAACCAGCCATTACATTATTCATGGTTGTTATGATGTTAGGTATGGGTGTTCTAATGACACCCCAAGAAATGCTTCCAAGTTTCTTCGTAAACTTCATTCGTCCATGGGTGCCGATTCGCTTTGCTTCTGAGGGTTTACGTGAAATTTTCTACTTCGGTAGTGGCTTTTACACTGGCCAGTCATTCAATACCATTTTAGGAATTGGTATTGCAGGTTTAGTCATTTTCCTACTGTCTATTTTTAAACCAGTACGTGCACAAAAAACTAAAGCTGAATAAAAGCATTGGTAATCACGTGCACCACCCACCCCCACCTAGAGGTGAGACGGTACGCACGCTTTTCATCAACGAGGGCAGAAAAGGAGCCATCCGTAGTCAGATAGCTCCTTTTCTTATTCTCAGCACTAATTATTCTTGTGCAATTCGAAACCTGCTGATCATTTCGCTCACTTGTTGGCTTGATTGTTTCAATTGTTCAGCTGCACTATGCACATGGGAATACGCTTGACTCTGATCGTTAGAAGCCGAACTTATCTCTTCTGTGGCAGAAGCTGCATCTCGAGCTACATCGGATATCTTGATAATGGATGAGATGACCTGTTCCCTGCTAACATTCATCTGCCCTATATCCCCATCCATCTCTTGAATCGAGCTGATGATTTCCTTTAGCATATCCATAATCGATTCAAATACCGTTCCCGACTCCTGAACAATAAGAGATTGTTCGGAGATAACCACCTCTGTCTGATTCATGACCTGCAACGTTTGAGAAACTTCTGCCTTGAGGCGTGCAATAGTTGTGTTAATTCTCTCTGTTGATTCATAAGTCATGGTCGACAGCTTGCGAATCTCTGTAGCGACGACTGCAAATCCTTTTCCGGAATCGCCGGCACGCGCCGCTTCTATGCTCGCATTTAATGCGAGGAGCTTCGTTTGCTCCGATACTTCATTAATCGTTTGTACGATTGTGGAAATCGTAAGCATCTGTTCTGCCAGGCCTTCAATATGTTGTACGACCAGTTGATTTGCTTCTGTCGTTTGGAGATTGTGATCCTGTAATTTCTTTACTTTATCCATGCCACCTCTTAAGACGATTTCCGCCTCCGAAGACAAGCTGGTCATTTTTTTGTTCCTTACATTTACCTTTTCAATCGTGTCCGATAGCGCCATCGTTTCACGGCTCGTTGCCTCTGTCAAGGACGCTTGCTCGGAAGCACCAACTGCAATTTCATTAATGCCTGACGTCATTTCCTCGCCTGTTGCCGTTGTTTGTTCCGCAATAAAGGTAAGTTCATGAACGGAAGTATTTATATGCCCAATCGATTGGCTTACTGTCGAAATGAGTTCTTTCATACGAGATACCATTATATTAAAATCAGCGGTTAATTCCCCAAGCTCATCCTGCGAGAAGGCACGTATATCAACGGCCAAATTGCCCTCCGCAATCTCTCGGACACGTCCGCGCAAATAACGGATCGGATGATTTATGGATCGGATGATCAAATAACCGAGCAACGATGAAGCGATCAAGCCTGCTAATGTTAAGAGGATACTGATCAATCGCAGGAAGCTGTATTGTTTTTGTGTACTGTCCAACATGATTTGATTATCATCGTAGTACAGATCTCCTATGTGATCCAAAGCGTCTTCCATCTGGTCAAACTTTTCGCTGCCCTCCTGATAAGAAAGAAGATTCGCCCTTTCACGGACAGTTGAATCCTTTGACGATAATCCGTCAATCACTTTCTTGGAGACCAATTCATACGCTGCAACCGTTGCTTCGTAGTCTTGAATTAACTTTTCCTCATTATCAAAAATTGTTCCAATTGACTTATACTTATTAAGTTTCTTCTTTGCTGACTCCTTTTGTTTTTCGTAATCCTCCAGTTGTTTCGAAAATTGTTCCGACCCTGGTTCATAACTGTACAGCGATCGTTCTGCCAACAGCATCTGATATAGGTCGATATCCGCTGTACGAATAAGATCAATGACTTCCGCCCTAATACTAAGGCTCTCCTCAAGCGAGGATTGTACCCGCTTCAGATTGTAAATCCCAACGCCTCCGATCACAAGGCTGGTGATTACAGTAACGACAATCGTTAGAATTACCTTGTTCCTGATCGTCATCATGAACTTCTTACCTCTCATTATGCCTCACTCCCATCTAGTCCTTCTTGAGGTAACATGAAATAATATTCGACATCATTTGTCAAACACCTTTCTATACAGCAGAGTTATGGCGAAATCGTGAAATTGTTAGAAACCAAGAGTCACGCACATGGGATTACGTTTCCAAATCCCATTCTCCCTAGGGAAGGAATGCTTAATTTTCAAATCACAATCGAAGTACTCTGCCCCTTAATCCTTCACTTCATTTTGACAGCAAAGGACCCTCTGCATGGATTGCAGAAGGGTCAGTGGTTAAAAAATGGTATACTGTATTAGATTCTCAACCCAATGAGGCTTATAGATTTAATAAGTTTAGCCAAAAATTTAGCCATCACTTATGGTACGGTTCCCCCCGATTAATCTTCACCGCCCGATAAATCTGTTCCACCAGCACCAAGCGCATCAGCTGGTGAGGCAGGGTCATTCTTCCGAAGCTCAGCTTCTGCTGGGCGCGACGAAGGACTTCGTCAGAGAGACCATGACTGCCGCCAATGACGAAGACAACATGGCTTGTGCCGTAAGTGCCGAGCTTGTCCAATTCCTCTGCGAGTTCTTCCGAGCTCCACAGTTTGCCGTCGATGGCGAGTACAATGATGTGTGCTTCGCTTTTCACATGAGCAAGGATGCGCTCTCCCTCTCGCTCCTTGACCTGTCGAACCTCCGCCTCGCTCAGTGTGTCTGGAGCCTTTTCGTCCGCTACCTCGATCATTTGGAACTTGATGTATGGCCCTAGCCGTTTAGCATATTCCTGAATGCCCATGACCAAATACTTCTCTTTTAACTTGCCAACACCTATAAGCTGAATAAACAAATTCCATACCCCTATCTATGTCGAATGATAATGTAAAATCGTATTTACGATCCCTAACTTAAAAACATACCTTTAACATAGTTATTTTAGCACCTGATGCGCCTCTTACCTATCTATTTCCTCTCCACTACGAGCCTATTCCCTGTTCAGATTATAGCGGATTATTCATTTACGCTCTCTACAATGAAATGCCTATCCGTTTCGTATTCATCAAGACTCTGCATTAGCATCTGTCGATATTCTCTGATTTGTTCCGCTGTCGCTGACTCCCGTAATGATTCAAACAATGCTGTACATTTCTTGAAATTACGATCGTTACCCGACTGATCGGCTAGTTGCATCGCCCGTACAGTAAGTCCCACTGCATCCTGTAATCTACTACACTTCCGATAGTACAAGGCCAAGTGATAGCAGTAGCTATAATAGTAAGATATGTTCTCTGCGTCTTCATAACTCTCAAATTCATCAATCTGCTCTGCAAACGTATGTAAAATATCTGTCACATCCAAATGATACATAAGCGCTGTCTGTAATATGGTATTCAGCCCCGGTAATATTTCCTCTAGATTATCCTGCAAAAAGGCTACATATTCCTCGATCAGCTCTATATTTCCAGACAAAATATCTACTGCATATAAATTAGTTTTGGCTAAAAACCTGAACTCCTCGACAACCTGAATGTCTTCTTCCTCTAAATCCTCCATCCACCCCAGCTCAGCATACTTATAGATGCACTCCCTTGCATGCTCATATGCACCCTGGTTCTGGTGAGCCATTCCACACATCAGGTGACTGAACCATCAAAATAATATACCAACGGACGTTCTAAATTGACATGCGGGATGGATAATTTCATCGCTTTATGATACTGCCGTTCTTCATAGATACGCTGTACACATTGGTACAAAATATCTGCTGTCTCCAGCACCTTCTTCCAATTTTCAAAAGCCACAGCCATCTCTAACATTTCAACAATGATGTCCGGTTTGAGTGATTTCAGGATAGAAGTTCGCAAAGAGGGTTCCTCCTTTAAAATGACTAGGATAAAAAGCACTCGCTCTTAATATATTCCTTTGTGAAACTCCAAATAAGTAGTACAATAAATTAACTATAGTACTTAATCGCAGCTTTTTCAATAAATTTTACCGCCTTTATGTCTCTGCTAATTACATCGATACTCTCCTAACCTTTAGGAGAGGTGGCTAATATGACAAAATTACGGAATTCGGTTGGAGAAAGAATTAGAACGATTCGGAAGGCTAAGGGATTAACACAGCAACAACTTGCGGAACTTTCAGGATTAGATGATGCATATATCGGATCGGTAGAGCGTGGCGAAAGAAACTTTTCGATTGATACCTTGGAGAAAGTGTTAACTGCCTTAAACGTGTCTATCAGTGAATTAATGTTTTCCAAAGAACATATGACTGAAGACGAAACTATTCGGCAAGAGGCGATAGATGAGTTTGTTGCGTTGACCAGCAGATTGAATGAGGAGCAAATCGGCATTCTCAGACGGGTTAGTAAAGAAGTTTCACGGGCGTTCAAGTAAGTCATGCCACCCTATAAAAGCCATAAATAAAACCAAAAAAGAGCACCGCACAGGTGCCCTCCAAACCTTTTATAAAAATACTCAAGCATACAACATAAAAAAGCTCACTTCATGTCCCAGTTGCTTCAGATAATTATAAATCTGCGAACGGTGATGGAACACATGGGTTACGGTCTCAATCTGCCATTGAACCTGTAGATGTCCGTGCTCCATATAAAAGGCCTTCGTCGAACGGTTCAGATAATCGTCTTCGCTAAGCGAAAGAATATAAGCCTTATAAGCCTCAAAATTCTGCCTGAAAGTCGCAGCCAAGCGCTCGGGATCTTCCACCCCGGACAGGCTGTTTTCAATGCTTCCCACTTCACCCTCAGACTTCTCCTGCATTATCGCAAGATCCGAAGCAGGAATAAGCACAAAGTGATGCACTAACTCCAGCAGCGAACGGAAATTACCCTGTGGGCGAAAGCTCCAATCCTCTGGACGTATTTTACGAATCAAGGCTTCCCCCGTTCGTACTCCGGTCTCTAGCTCATTCAGCAGATGATCGCGAACTTGCAGCGTTCCACTCATATTCACATCTCTCCTT
This sequence comes from Paenibacillus sp. FSL P2-0322, assembly GCF_037975315.1. Classification (NCBI taxonomy): domain Bacteria; kingdom Bacillati; phylum Bacillota; class Bacilli; order Caryophanales; family Paenibacillaceae; genus Paenibacillus; species Paenibacillus sp. FSL P2-0322. Next base: position 6,036,571 of record NZ_CP150243.1, read on the forward strand.
TGCCATTCTTATTCATATTTTGAGTATAGCCGAAGCCTCTGGGCGTGTATTGTAAAAATCGGACAACTTCCGTAAATCCTTAACCGCAGTAAGTGGGGAATCTCCATAAAACCTGCGAAAGTCACGGATTAGATGCGCTTGATCGAAAAAGCTATGCTTCAATGCCAACTCCGTCCAATCCAGATCCCCGCCGCTTTGAATACTGTGTAGAACGCTCTGGAAGCGGACGACCTCACTGAACTTTTTGGGGCTGATTCCGATCCATTGCCCAAACTTGCGGTTAAGCTGTCTTTCACTGATCGCCTCACGCTCCGCAAGCTCCTTAACCCCCACACTCCCAGCGCTCACAAAGATGCGATGCAGCAAGTTTTTCATCAGGTCACAATCGTTCATGCGTTGGCGCAGCAGAAGCTGGTTAAGATACTCATCCATTATGCGCACCCGTTCATTGAAATTCTGCGCTTCCATAATGCGCTCACCTATGACGGCGATGCTTTCGGGCCAGAGATCTTCCAAGTGATAATTACCGCCTGTAAACAAGTGAGTCGGCATCCCGTGAAAATAATGCGCACCGCCCGGAAAAAATCGCACCGCAAAAATGCGTGTCTCGGACCCTGCTTGTCTGGCAGACACAAACGGTTGCGTAAATGTCCCACAGTACGAGAGTTCCTGACGCTTACTCACCGGGTCGTATTCAAATAGAATATCCGTACAGCCGTCAGGTAATACCCGCTCCATGGTTTCTTCATGCGGCAAGCTTAACAAAGCGGTGTCTTCGCACGAAGCTGCTAGATTCTCTTCTACCACCCTATTAGCCGGACCGGACTCCCAATAACAGGCCACGTAAGCTTTTAGCACAGCAGACGGCTTTTGTTCGATATAATACGTGGAGAGATCACTTCCATTGACTTGAAGCGGACGAAATAGTGAATGCAGCAAAGGGTCCATCCATCGTTCACTCCTGTCTCAGTACGTGGTGGGAATAAATATAGCTCTATGTATGGGGTATTTTTGCAATAAATCCTGGTATACAAAAAGGACGTTTCTGCCCGAAACGCCCGTGCTTGTTTTTTAGACGACCAAAAACTCTGCTTTCTTCTCACATTCCTTGCACTTCACTGGAGGGTCCCAATCCGAAAATTTCGTTTCCTTAAGATCGACGACATCCGGTGCATCCTCGTATTCATCGACGAACATATCAATTGCCAGTTCCACATGCTCTTTACATACCACGTACATTCCAGTTGCATCCCTTTCCGTTTGAAGCTCTTCCTGTTGTAGGTGTGTCAAAACTGCCTACTTTTGTTCTACCACACTTGACGGGGAAAGGAAAGGGCTTGCTTTTTACCCCAGGCGTCTGGTTGTAAAAATAAGAAAATTACTGACATTCAGGTCCTCGTGAAAATGGGGATATTTTTCCAACATTTCGGCAGAAGGCTTGGGTTCGATCATCCCTTCCAACAGCAAACCCACCTCAATAATGGTCTGTACATAGCTGCTCAGCGTACGGTGAAAGTACAAAATTTTTTCTTCCTGATCATAAGGGATCGCTTGCTCCAATGGGCCTTCGTTGAAATATTGATCCACTTTCCAATATAGTTTTTTCCCTGTCTCATCCTTCACCCAACCACTCTGTGGCGTCTGGAAGCACGGATGCAGAATAGAAAAAATAAAGCGGCCTCCTGGAACTAATAATCGCTGCATTTCGGCAATCGCCTGCTCATAATGAGCCAAGTCCTGTATGACCATATTGGACACGATCAGATCAAAGCTCTGGTCCCCGAACATCTCCAGCTTTTCCAGATTGCCGTGGTGATATGTAATTCCCAATGCTGACGGCGTTCGCTCTTTGGCTAGCCTCAGCATCTCTGTCGAGTAATCGACAGCCTCTACCAACGCACCCGCCCTGGCCATTTTACGGCTTAGATAGCCTTCGCCACAGCCGGCATCCAGCACTTTTTTGCCCCCGAGAGGTCCCATACAGGCTTGCAATGCCGGGTTTAGCAGTACTTCGCGAGATCGATCTCCTTCCTCCGTGTACTTGGCAGTAAAGTTTTCTGCATGCATATCCCAGCGTCGAATGGCCTCTTCCGTGTCCCACTTATTCATATTCATCTCCTTCTTTCTTTTGTATTTACAAATCCGATCCTATACTACAATCCACGTAGGGCCATAGATTCTACACTCATTTCTGTATTTTTTCAATAATAACGCTTACAAAATTAAAATATCTAATTAACACATGATTTTTACATGAATTATACAGGTATTCCATATTCAAATAGTATGGTAGTGTTTTATAGGAAAGCGCTTTCAAAAATAACTTTGTAAAGGGGCCTGTTATGTTAAAACGAAGACCCGTTTCATTGCTGTCGTTGACGCTTGCCATCACCTTATTGTTATCTACGTTCGCATCCGTTGCCGCTGCTGCCGAATCTGACGGACAAGCACCACAAGCTGCGGCTGCGAGCAGCATGCAATCGTATGTGGAAGCCATGCAGCCTGGATGGAATTTAGGAAATTCTCTGGATGCTGTGGGGGCGGATGAAACAGCCTGGGGCAATCCGCGCATTACCCAGGCGTTGATCCAGCAAATTGCTGCCCAAGGGTACAAAAGCATACGCATCCCGGTCACCTGGGATAAGCACATTGGAGCAGCACCAAACTATACCGTTGAGTCTGCCTACATGAACCGTGTGGAAGAGGTTGTTCGCTGGGCACTGGATGCTAATCTGTACGTCATGATCAATGTCCATCATGATTCATGGACGTGGGTAAGCAGTATGGAGCCCAAACATGATGAGGTGCTGGCTCGCTATAAGGCATTATGGACACAAATTGCCCAGCGCTTTAAAGATCAACCTAACAAGCTGATGTTCGAAAGTATTAACGAACCCCGTTTCTCCGAAGGAGGGACTACGGATGAAGCGAAAATGAATCAGATGCTCCAAGAACTGAATGTATCCTTCCACAAAATTGTCCGCGCCTCTGGCGGTAAGAATGCCACTCGTCCCCTTGTTCTGCCTGGCTTGGATACTTCACCTGCTCAGGCCAAAATCAACGAGCTGTATAACACGATAACCAAGCTGAATGATCCCAATCTGATTGCCACCGTCCACTATTATGGTTATTGGCCTTTCAGTGTAAATATTGCGGGCCATACTACTTTTGATAAAGATACTAAAAACGATATCATCCAAACCTTTGATAACGTCTATAACACCTTTGTAGTCAAAGGTATTCCGGTTATTGTAGGTGAATTCGGTCTACTCGGCTTCGATAAAAATACAGGCGTTATTGAACAAGGCGAAAAGCTGAAATTCTTCGAGTATTTAACCTATTACATGAAAGAGAAGAAAATAACAGGCATACTCTGGGATAACGGCCAGCATTTTAACCGCACAACGTACAAATGGTCTGATCCTGAGCTCATTAATGTTATTAAAGCCAGTCTAAAAGGTCGTTCCTCCAATGCAGACCGTGATCTCATTCACTTGAAGAAAGACACCTCTGCTCAGGACACCAAGGTCACCTTAAACCTGAATGGCAATCAGCTGAAAACACTCAGTGTGGGCAGTAAGCAACTAACACAGGGCACCGACTATACGCTGAGCGGAGATACATTAACCTTAAAAGCCAGCTTGCTCACCAGCCTGACCACTTCCGGTAAATATGGGGAGAATGCCGTCATTACCGCTAAGTTTAACAAGGGGGCAGACTGGAACTTCAAAGTAGTCGTGTATGATACCCCAAAATTAAGTGCTGTCGAAGGGACTACACAAACCTTTACCATTCCAACGGACTTCCGCGGTAGCCAGCTTGCCACGATGGAAGCCGTTTATACCAATGGTGGCAATGCCGGTCCACAGGATTGGACGCCTTATAAAGAGTTTGGCAATACTTTTGCCCCTGCCTATGATGCCAATGGCATCAAGCTGCTACCTGAATTTTTTAATAGTGTAAAAGATGGTGAAGTCACGCTGAAGTTCCATTTTTGGAGCGGCGATGTGGTGACATACAAAATCACCAAGAGCGGAACCCGTGTAACGGGAACGACATCCTAATCTAAGGCTCAGCAGAAGATCGAAAAAGGCGTTCCCGGAAATGAGCCGGTGAACGCCTTTTTTTATAGTTAAGCCTATAAGTTACCTTAGCCTTCCGGCTTATCTGTTAATTTTAACATCACCGTTTCTTCCTTGCCTGCCCGGTAAAAAGTAACTTTCAGCTCATCGCCAATCTTCTTGTTATCGTACAAGTAGCGACGTAAATCAAGGGTAGAGTTAATCGGTTCGCTATCAAACGCTGTAATGACATCGTTCAGCTTCAAGCCACCCTCCTTGGCAGGACCATGGGCCTCCAGAACGACTGCTCCATTTTTCACGCTGTCCGGCAGCTTGAGCTCCTTGCGCTGAGTTTCATCCAGCGGTGCATATTCATTGTTTAGGTCCACCGTGTATACCCCCAGATAAGGGCGGGTGATCTTGCCGTCCTCAACCAGTTCATTCACCGTCTTCATTACCTCATTGGCGGGAATGGCGAAACCAAGTCCCTCAACACCAGTATCAGCGATTTTCATCGTATTGATGCCAATCACACGTCCGTCCAGATCGACCAGCGCTCCGCCGCTGTTTCCCTCATTAATCGCCGCATCGGTCTGGATCACATGCTGCTCCCAGTCATATACGCCATCCTGGTTAATGGAAATCGGAATGATGCGATTCGTATAACTCACAATACCGGAGGTAAGCGTGTCTCCCAGGCCAAGCGGATTGCCAATAGCAATGACCGTCTCACCCAGACGAAGTTTACTGGAGTCGCCGATATCCGCTACCGTGCTAATGCCTTTATCGTCAACTGCGAGTACAGCGATATCACTAATGCGATCCTTTCCGATCAGCTTTGCCTCTTTTCTGACACCGTCTACCGTTACAATATCCAGATCATCTGATCCTTCGACCACATGGTTATTCGTCATAATGAAGGCTTTGCCCGAACTCACTCGGAAAATGACACCCGATCCAAGTGCGGATTGTTCCGTGCTTTTACCATCTTCCTCTTTCAGATTCACGATGCTGACGACGGCTGGGCGCACCTTGGCTGCCGCCTGCACAATCCGATCATACGGATCACCCGCTGCTTGCCGCAAGGGATAGTGACTGGCTCCGGTTACCGCCGTAGTGGAGGGCAGGCCTGTAATAAAGCTGAACAGAAGCACAGCAACCACTGCACTGACTGCACCGCTAATGACAGCAGCTTGCACCGGACTTACTCCACGCTTCCTGTGTGGCCAACGTCCACGTCCTCCACGGCGCGCCTTAAATGCCATTTTTTTAGCCGCACGTGTGGATACCTTTGTTGAATAAAAATCGTCCTCAAACAAGCCCATGCTAATCCTCTCCCCTTCGTTGTCATGCACCGACACTCACTAAAAAATTAGGGCTATTCGGGCTTGCGCCAACCTATGCTACAGAGAACCTGCTCCGTTGAACATCTCAAATGGATTGAATATCCCTTATCATCGGAATCCAGCAACCAATCGTTCCGGCCTACTTATTAATCACCACAAATGGTGCCTTCCTAAGCAACCGAATCTCATAAATTAGCATACACGCCGAATCTGACCCCGAATAGAGGAAAAAAGAGGAATGATTTCCAAACCAATGGACTACAATAGTAACAAGTCTTCTATTCTATTACAAAATGATCGTCTCATAGAGACGTTCTGGCCTGTTCCCGTCCGCTTAAAGCTGCCTATACTTTCGATGAGAGCCTTCCTTCAGAAGGCTTTCCGTTGTTAGCTTTATTGTATCACAGCACCCAACAAAACCACAGGCAGAACCAAGCTCATTGCACGCCATTTCTAAAATATTTTTACAGGAGGAATATATGATGAATTCACATCGTTCGGCTATGGATGAAGTTCGCATGGCTGCCAAGCTTGCGGATTTGAAAGACGAGCATTACCGCAATACACTGGCGCTAAGTACATTGATTGAACTACTGGTGGACAAAGGCGTAGTGACCCGTGAAGAGGTAGAACGCAAAGCCGCCGAGCTGGACAGCTTTATGACTCACTTACCTTATCCCAAGGTGTAGGACGATCATAGTACGTATCGCACAATCGAAATTCACTGTCCTTGTAAAAACAGCCGCGGTCTTCCATCGCCCCACGTACAGTCAACTTCGCAAGTTCCATCATATTGTGGTCGCGGCTCAAATGTGCCAAATACGTTCGCTTCGTACGTCCTGTCAATAGCTCGCTAAGAATCGCGCCCGCCATCTCATTGGATAAATGACCGATATCACTGAGAATACGGCGCTTGATGTTCCACGGATAACGACCCATACGCAGCATTTCCACATCATGATTAGACTCCAGCACCAATACATCCGCGTCTGATATCGCCTGTTTCACTTTGTCGCTGACATAGCCAAGATCGGTCGCTACACTGAGCTTCTCTGCCCCATCATAAAAGCTATATCCTACAGGCTCAGCCGCATCATGGGATATGCCAAAAGACTCCACGCGTAATGACTCAAATTCCCGCGTTGCGCCTGTCTCCAATATTCTGCGGTTATCGTCTGCAATTTGCCCAACAGCATTGCTGATGGCAAACCATGTCTTCTCGTTAGCATATATAGGTAAATTATATTTACGCGCCATGGCGCCTAGTCCTTTAACATGATCGGAATGCTCATGCGTGACCAAAATACCATCCAACTCTTCTCCGCTCAGATCGCGTTCTTTCAGCAATTCGTCAATACGCTTCGCGCTGAGACCTGCGTCGATGAGCAATGTCGTGTCTTCGTTCCGCACAACGGTAGCGTTGCCGGTCGAACCGCTCGACAGCACGGTAAATGAAATCCCCATATCTGTTCAAGACCCTTCTGTATGTTCTGTCTTTGGACTAATGACATCTCCGTTCATCTGCACATAGTACACACCTTTCCCGTTGTCCATCATAAACCGCCACACGGGGGCAGCCACCTGGCTATCGGAGTTAAAGGTCTGTCCGTAATAACCGAGCCGGATATCCTTCACAATCGAGTCGCGCGGCAAATAACCGTCAATCAGCCTTGCCAGTGCTTTGGACGCAGGCAGCATTTTCTTTGCCTCATCCGAAGGCTGGAGATCGACCTTAATTTTGCGATACCCTGTAATTTTCTGATTGCTGTAAAACAGAGCCAGCTTCACATTAAATAGCGGCCACTTGCCCTGAACCAACGGATGGAGCACAAAAGCATCTGCTTGTCCGGATGCCAACTCCTCCTGAACATCCAGCGGATCATACTGAAAGTTATCGATATCCTTGATTTGTGGCTCCAATGCCTCAACTAGCGCGTCATGGGTGAATACCAGTTTGCTGTCCACCGGCTTCACCAGCTGCACACGATCATCCTTTTCTCCACTATGAACGTATGTGTAAGAAAGTTTAGGCAGCTGCGGGGTATCACCGGGAATCGGAGCCAGCACCTGAATGCTTTTCTCTTCCATTAAACGCTGCGTATTTTCATCCAATGAAGTAAAATCCAAATTCGGCCCTGCCGTTTCCTGCGCATCATGCCACAATTGGTAACCCAATACCACATTGAGCAGCAAAAATGTACAAATCAATACGTTTTTGGCGCGGCTCCAATCCATTCCCGTTCCCCCTTCCTGTCACCTCTTTGTCTCCCGGTCTGGCTTCGTTTGTGTTGCGTTGGATGCTATCGTTACAGGAACAGCATGAATCTCAGCAACAGAACCGTCACTGAGCGTAACGCGCCACTCAGGAGAAAGCTTCAATCCATCATTAATCAGCTCCGGCTGATATACAGGAGTCAGTTCTCTAATCGTCTTCCCTTTGCCTACAGTCTCCAGTTGCTTTTTCAAGGGCTCGCCGCCCGGCAGCATAACCTTCTTTGAGGATTGTTCTCCTCCCTTGAGATACAGCAACGAACGTTCATAGACAGAAGCCGTTTCCTGCTGGATTTGCAGCGAAATCGTACCAAAGCGGAACGATGGTGTGTCCAGCACTGGATAAGCACCATAATACTGCTGAAACATCACAGTTGTACGATTTTCATCACTGCTCTTCAATTTCAGCTGATACGAAGCATCCCAACCACCATGCTGATTCACAAAATCAACCGCGGCCAGCACATCCCTAATCGGACTGCTTCCACCCGCCCCCGGCGCACTGGGATCGGTATAGCTCATCCATCGTTGCTCCTGCTTGATTTGCAGACTACGCTTGCTGTCCGTATAAATTTGGGAGCCGTCCTTTTCCTGAATATTGCGCGTAATCCCCGGATCGAAAAACAAATTCCGCTGCATTTGCTCCGTCGTAAACAACCCGGCATACACCACAGGCTGTGTAGTTTCCAGGTCATTCACGGGAATGTAGTACTGATTATCCACCAGCTCGTACAACGGGGCATTTTTACCGAAATTCACATGCTGCCGGATGTCCTCTACCGTCATATCGAACTGGTTCGCCTCATACACCACATCGCCTCTGGCACTGAAAAAGAGCGCGTGCGGCTTGGCATTCTTTTCATCTATATAGATCCAGATGCGGTTAATCGTCTCTCCCTGAAACACCGAATCCGGCGTCAGACGCATGACCCGCTCCAGTAATGAAACCGGGACCCCGCCTGAAAAAGATAATTCGATGCCTTCATTTTCGCTGCGAATCTGCGCCCAGTCTGCCGATTGAATACTTCGACGTTGAAAGTTGTTAAAGCTTCGGCTTTCCAGCCGTGTATAAATTAAATCGTAAAAAGTAACACCCGGATAAAAAACGGTATGCTTCTTCTCACCTTGGTGAATGAGCATTTTATCAGGAAACACGAGGTTCTCAATCTTTTTCTCCTGCCCCATGCTTTCGGTTTTGACATAGTTCGTCTCTGAAGTGAGTACAGAATCACTGCCCGGAAGGCGGTAAATCAAAAAATAAGTCTGTACCAGGCTGGAAGCAACCAGCAAAATAAGCGTCCACGACTTCAAACGTTCCTTCACTGTGCTTCCCTCCCTTCACTCGACATGGGTAGCGTAAAGGTCGTGCAGGTTCCCTGACCGTATTCCGACTCCAGAAAAATCTGGCCCCCATGCGCCTTTACAATTTCCCGGGCAATCGAAAGTCCCAACCCCGTGCCGCCCATATTGCGCGATCTCGCCTTGTCTACACGATAAAACCGTTCAAAAATCCGGTCCAGATCTTTTTTGGGAATACCAATCCCGGTGTCCTGTACCGAAATGGATAGCATCCCCTCACTATTGCGGCGAGCTTCAATCCGAATACTCCCGCCATCTGGCGTATATTTCAGCGCATTGGACATCAGGTTGTCCAACACCTGCTCAATTTGGTCCCGGTCGATCACGACTTTACCGATTCCCTGCTCTACGAACATCCCTGAGCGAATGTGCTTTTGCTTCATTTGAAAAGAAAACCGATCTGCGACCTCGTCCAGCATCTCCATCACATCTGCAGGCTGCATCCGCAAAGGTGCCTCATTGGAATCGAGCCGTGACAGATGCAGCAAATCCGTAACCAACCGGATCATACGCTCTGTCTCGTTGCGGATCACGCCCACGAAACGCTCCGCGAGCTGCGGTTCAGCCATCGCGCCGTCATCCAGCGCCTCAGCATAGCTGCGGATGGTCGTCAACGGAGTGCGCAGCTCATGTGATACATTCGCTACGAATTCCCGCCGTGTCGTCTCCATCTCCTCCTGCTCCGTCACGTCTTGGAGTACGGCAATCGTTCCCGTAATGCCAAATTCCCGCCGATGAATCGGCGTGAATGTCACACGGATAACAATGGGTTCATCCTGACCGGCTGGCTCCAGCTGCAAGAGCGTGGAGGCCGAAGAGCCGCTATACAGGGCCTCGGTTTCCTCCGGGTCGATCCCCAGCAGTACCGCGATATGCCTTCCAGTCATTTCGTTCTCGTTTACGCCCAGCATGGCGCTGGCCCGACGGTTGACTAGAATGACCCGGCCATTGTCATCAGTAGCGACCACACCGTCGCTCATATTGGTCAAGATGGAGGAGAGCTTCTCCTTCTCCTCTTCATTTTGGGACAGCGCCTCACGCAGACGGCCTGTCATATAGTTAAAGGCCACGCTGAGCCTGCCGATCTCGTCATCACCAAATACAGGCATCTGCTGGTCGAATTTGCCCTCGGCAACCTCCGTTGCATGACGTGTCATCACCTTAATCGGGTGCGTAATCGTGTGGGCCAATACCACGCCCAGCACAGCCGTCAACGCGAGCGCAATGAGCATACCTGAAAGAAACACATTGTTAATGCGTTTCATCGTATCGTAGAGCTCGGTCATCGAAGCGGCGATGTACACCGCGCCGACAATCTTGCCTTGGCTGATAACAGGCTTGGCGACGACCTTCTTGCGGACATTATCCTCGTCCACCATGTATTCCTCGTTATCACGGATACCTTGGAGTGCGCGGCTGACCACTGTCTGCGTATTTTTGCGTCCGACATAATCGGCGTGTGAACCCTGAGAAGTAATTAATACTTTGCCGCTGGCATCCAGCACCTGAATTTCCGCGCCGCTGAAATCAAACAAATTATTCACGCGTGCACGCAGGCTTTCCACGCTGTCTTCTTCCATTTTGCCGTCACTGCCACTCAGATCCTGCTCCGCCAGCACGGACAGCATCTCCGCCCGTGCTTGCAAATCCTGCGTAAAATTACTCGTGAGAGAGTTTTTCATCGAGCTGACAAAGTAGACCCCAATCAGCTGCATAGCCACCAAGATAAGCAGCACATAGATAATAATCAGCTTTGCATGAATGGTACGAAAGAAAGACAGCCATCTCATGCCCGCAGGCCACCTTTGCCCCCGCTCACGATATATCCAAGGCCACGGCGTGTCAGGATGGTCTCCGGCTTGCTCGGGTTCTCCTCAATCTTCTCGCGCAACCTCCGAATGGTCACATCCACTGTCCGCACATCCCCGTAGTATTCGAAGCCCCACACCGCCTGGAGTAAATGCTCCCGCGTCATGACTTTTCCGGCATTCTTCGCCATGTAGTGCAATAGCTCATACTCACGGTGCGTCAGGTCAAGCGGTGTTCCGTTTTTGTAAGCTGTATACATATCCGTATCAAAAAAGAGGTCGCCCACGCGCAGCCCCTGCTTATCCTCCTGCGGTCGGCTTTCCGAAGCGCTTGCCCCGCCGCGTTGCTGTCTGCGCATCTGTGCCTTCACCCGTGCCAGCAATTCCCGTGTGCTGAACGGTTTTGTCACATAATCGTCCGCGCCCAGCTCCAGCCCCAGCACTTTGTCGATTTCGCCGTCCTTGGCGGTCAACATAATAATCGGCGTCTGGAGCTGATGCCCACGTACCTCGCGGCATACGTCCATGCCATCCATGCCCGGTAGCATCAGATCCAGCAGAATCAGGTCTGGCTGCTGCTTGACCGCGATATCCACCGCGCTGATTCCATCGAAGGCGCAAATCACCTGGTAGCCCTCTTTTTCCAAATTAAATTTTAAAATATCAGCGATTGGCTGTTCATCATCCACTACCAGAATCGTTCCCTGCATATAGCGTTCACCTCTCTTCACGGATCATAATTTATAATTAACTTACGTTTGTCAGTACCTATAAGATGTTTATTCTATTCTATCATACCCGTGAGCCATTCCATTACTTCTCTAGACCCTTTTCTTTAAGCAGAAAAAAACCATGCCTGCACCTAATGTTAAGCATGCAGAAAAACATGGCCTTTCCCTTTGATTCTCATAAATCATGTAACTCTCGATATAAACATCCAATCTATCTTAAATACGTCATTGGATTGCGTGGCGTATTATCTTTACGAATTTCAAAATGCAGATGCGTTCCGGTTGAGCGTCCTGTGTTCCCCATGACCCCAATCGATTCGCCTTGCTGAACCACCTGTCCTACATGAACGCCAATGCTGCTCAAATGCCCGTACACGGTTTGGTAGCCGTTGCCATGATCAATCATAATGACATTGCCGTATCCATTCTGCTGACCTGCAAATGATACCACGCCTTCATCTGATGCGTGAATGTCAGCACTACCGACCAAGTCCACACCCTCATGCATACGTCCCCAACGTGCGCCAAAGCTACTCGACATCGATGCGCCGGACACCGGCCAAGCGAACTGTCCTGAGCCTTCTCCCACGACCTTCGTCCCTCTAAGAACCACCTCAGTAACAGACGGCTGCAGCACCTTTTGACCGAGCCATTCCTCTTGCACGACCTCGCCGTTCTCCTTGGTCAAACGATAGTCCATCTCTTTAAGACCTGCTTGTCCCGGTCTGACCACTTTGGTAACTCCTGCCTTCAGTTCATCGCTCTGGCGAATCTCAACCTCAGGCTCGATGGCAATCTGTTCGACGACCTTCTCTACTGTTCGGACCGTAACCGGAACCTTTGGAGCAGTAAGCTTCAATTCGTCCCCAATTTGCAAATACAGCTCACGCGAACCGGGATTGTTCTGCTTAATCTCCCAAGCGGTCATATTAAATTTAGTTGCAATCGAAGACAAAGAATCGCCTTCTTGCACTGTATACGTGATAGGAGCCTCGCGCCCCTCAGTCAACACTTTGACTGCTTCAGCCTCCGTCAGCACCTTGTTCGGGTCTGCTTTCACAGGCTCGTACGCGATTTTCTCACGGATACCGGCAGACTCCAGCCATGCTTTAGGGGTTTTAGTACTAGCACTCGCATGGCTGCTGCCCACGGATGTTTTGCGAACCAGCCCCTTGATGCCTGTAGATGTACCCTCACCCACAGGTGTGTACTTCTTCTGTACTTGTTTTAAAGCCGCTTGTGCAGTCGCTTTGTCCTTTACAATGCCAACCGTCTGACCGTTGACCTTCACTTCTACCCCTTTGGCATACGCTGTCAGCATACCGTCCAGCTTCTTCAGCGTGGCCGCGCTGTCGATATCCGCTTTATATGCCTTCTCAATGCCTGTCGTTACCGCGCTCGTATTGAGCACCATATCGACGCCGGGATACTTGTCCTTATATTGTTTGCTCTTCGTTGCGTACAGCTGTTTAAGTTGTTGCTCATTCAAGATATTCCCGACCTCGACGCCTTTTACATACACTTTATAATAAGGAACTGTGTTAGCCCCGACATACTGATTACTCGCAAAAATAAGACTGCCTGCAATCACCACACCGCCTGCCGTCCAGCTCAACCACTTTCTCCGACCGCTCCACCACTTTGCTATTTTCCCCGCTTCCACAGCAGGCTTGTCTGCAACGTTTGAGTCTGCATTCCTGCTGTCTGGTGAATCCTGCTCCCTCAAAACCTTCATGACTCTCTCCTTTTCAGCATATCTTATCTCTATATAAATGCGTTCGTTATTGGTCTTTCACACTATGAATCTAGCCTGTATTCACAAGCATCTATGATATTAGTCGCTATCTACCATTGCATAGTTGCGTAAAAGGTTTCAAAAATTTAACCTTTTCACAACACTGTTTACTTTAACATAGCCTTTACAAAGAATTCAACTACACTCCAATTCCTTCCTGACACGCAAAAAAATCCGCGCATGGCGCGGATTCTATAGTCCTATTTTGAGCATAAACATTTCCCATGAATTCATCGTTTATTATTCAAGATTTTGCAAAATACTCATTTAAGCAAATCCATCAACTTGTTATATTCCTCTTTGGTCAAATACTTCGCAAGCACCTGCTGAATATCCTGAAGCTCCTGCTCGGTGAGACCGCCTTCCATCGCAGCTGATATTTTCTGCATCTCCTCCGGCGGCAGCTTATTCATCAGAATCGCAAAAATTTCCTGCTTCTGTGCCGCTGGTAAGTTGTTCTTCTTCTCCGTCAAATGGTCGGGCGTAATCACTAAATCATGGCCTTCAATACTCGTTTCGGGTGTAGCTGTACCTTCTGCCTGCTTCCGTGACTCGTTGCCTGATGTTCCGGCCGACGTGGCCCCCTCCTGAGATACCTTGCCATTGGCTACGCCACCAGCCTCACTCCCGCTTTCTTCTAAGCCCTGTCCCATGACAGGCAACGCATCATCAGGCGGTGTTACACTTCCCGAGCCACTTCCCGTCGTCTTGTTCTTCCCCGTGTTTGTGCTTTGGTCCGTACCCGCACTGCCTTTTAGCCAACCCAATCCCCATATGGGCTGATGATCAAGCTGAATGTTAAACTGCCGTAGCAGCGATTGAACATAAGCATTAACGACTACACCTGTCACTGCCAGCGTTAGTGCGCTAACCAACACCACCGTCATTCCTTTTTTGAGCAGCCACCCAAGCCACCTCATATCCCGTTACCTCCTTATACGCATCCTGCCATGTGTGTATCATCATGAAGTGCATATAGATCAGTATTGACGAGATATGACGATTTTTAACCCATGGAATATGTAAAACTAGCACAATTCAATAGAAGATGCCACATTCTGATTGAATCAGCGCGTACGACGCACCCAGAAACGGAAAATGTCACTGCGGACATAATCCAGAGAATACAGCACCTGCCTGTTCATTTCATCATAGTGAAGCTGCTTCAATAGTAATACCGTAGCCTGCGGATCCTTCAGCAGACGTGTCATATGTGCGTCGTCATAGTTGGGAACGGTAAGCTCGGAATACGCTCCGACGATTCGCACCCCCGCCTTGAACTCAAGACTCTGAAAAAGCGAGCCTGAAAAAGAGTCACCTTCCAGAATGGGACCGGCTAATTTCTCTGGCATCCAGTTTATAGAGTGGGCTACAGCCTCTCCGTTGGCAGTTCGTGTACGCTCTAGGGCAATCATGGGCTCATTTTCGGAAAATCTCATCTGTTCGGCAATATCAGGAGGGCAAACCGAAATTCTCTGAATGGATTCCAGCTGCTCGTCTTCCCGTAACCCTGCCGAACGAATCATGTCCCCGATGCTGTACAGGCGGTCCAGCGAGCTTGGAATACTCGGCAGCGGACAAGTAGCAAACGTGCCACTCCCGTGTTTTACTAGTAGCTTACCTTCCGATTCCAGTTGGCGGATAGCTCCCCGTAGCGTCGTACGTGAGACACGAAACGATTGGGAAAGTGCAGTTTCCGACGGCAGCCGATCCCCCGGACCCATTTGATTAACCTTCATATATTCTTCTATAAGCTGCTTTATGTTCTCTTGTTTTGTTGACACCGTCCGAAGCCCAGCCTTTCTATTGTGTTAAGCCATATAAATCGGATTCGTAAAAGCAATCATCATCACGCAGTCTTCCATGCAGCCGTAAAGCTCCGCTCGTATCCAGCCCTTTCCTAGCGGATCTTGCAATGACAGCGTATATTCTCCTGTGTGAGCAGGGATCTGGATCTCGGAACATATTCCATGACTACTTGTCAGCAGAAGACGAAGATTCTGAGGCTTGAGGTTATAATGGGATGCTCTTGCTTCCACATCCAATTGAACCGTCACCGATAGTGAATCCTCTACAGTCAGCTCTATACATTCGCCGATGTGATAACGATTTTCTTTGCCCTTAATCTGTGCCCACATCGTCAGTAACGGTCCCATTGTAACTGACACTGAACCGTGGCGAATCGCCTCAACTGCCCGGCCTGCTAAGCCTTCTCGCTCTTCTGCTTCATCATGAACCCCCAGATACGTAACAGCCGGAAGCGCATCATCCGGTTTAGATACATGCCAGTCCCGACCGCTTACCGCAGTGATGCGATACCCCTGATTCAACAAATCGGTCCACATGGCAAACGCCCGCTGGCTATCCCGCTTAATAGATGGCATAAGCGTTGACCAGACCTCTATATAATCCACCTCATGCCAATCCTGAATCGTGTATTCCCAAAAGCACCCCGTGCAGATCGGACTTCCGATCCTGAACGGATGGGCAATCCCTGCAATGCCTCCCTGCTCATGCACCTGCCGAATCCCCTCATGGATGTCATCTGGTCCCAGCACACGCCAGTCGATAAAGCGGTCAACCCCAAGCGTCAGCATGTGCCCGTAAAAGGTCGTCCACTCCATCCCTGAAATGATCGGGAGACCGAACTGCCGCTGAACCCGTTCCTGATCCGCAAGTGCCGATTGCGTGTTGTGATCCGTCATAGCGATACATTCAAGCCCGAGATTGGCTGCACTTTGGGCCAGCTCCTCCAGTGTTTGCTTGCCGTCGCTGTGAAGCGTATGGGTGTGAAGCTCAGCCGGAATCCATTTAAGCATATGCTGCTTCCTCCCCCAATACATGAATTTGGTAGGCAAGCGTCTCGGTCACAACGGCATGCAGACTGACCGTAATCCGCCACATGCCTGGCGGATGATCTCCTGCAAGGAATCCCGGGGAAGCCGCAGACGAACCGAGCCAATGCTCCTGCTGCATCTCGGGACGGTGCGCATTTCCGCGGTGACGGAGAGGATCATCGACAGACAGCGTTAATAAATTTTGCAGCGGTATATACTTCTTCCATAGATCGGATGAATGCCCCGGCTCTTCGTATCCGTATTTGCTCATGCTTTCCTCAATGATTTCTCGTGCTTGCTCTTGATCCTCCAATAACTTGGGCGTGTAAGAGAAGTGAATACGGATCGTTTCAGTCGGCTGTGGAATATGAAAAGAGTACGTAATATGGCTCTGGGTGCAGGTTCTGTCGACCGTTCCTTCCACATACAGTAGTCTGCTCATGACTCCCCATCCTGGCTAGACGGTTCATCCACAACATGTTTCACCATATCATTCACAGTATGTTCTTCATCACCCGACATGTCTTTGTCTGCCGCCCACAAAACACCCACGGGTTGAAGCCGCGTCAGCTCAATCACCCGGTCTGTACGAATACCTGGAAACTGCGGGAGATTATCTTCGTTTAACGTAAAAGCACACAGTCCGACCACTTCCATGCTGTCCGCACCGCCTTCCAGCAATACGGCTCTGATTTCAGCTATATCCTCAAGCACAGCTTCTCCAGACAGCTTGACCGTGGTAGAAAAATGTGACTCTGCCCCCTCATAAGCGGCTCTAAATTCCCCGAGTCTCAGATCATAATGGCACGATGAATACCACTGCTCCGAGCCGTGAAGGCGAAGCTGGACATCGACACAGGCATCCTCCTCACGCCGATTGAAGCCAGGTCTGGACGCTGGAACCGATTCTCTGCCTGAATCCCGCAAGGGGCGTTTGGAAGTCTGTATAAACACATAGCTACGCTGGTGTGCAAGTGTAATGGAAGACGCTTGTGATGGCATTTCCAGCTCCTGCTGACGTTCCATCTCCCACCCAGTGACCTGATAGGCAAAAGGAAAACGGCTCATGACAGCCTCACGCGGCTCTTCCTCTGGTTTCCAATGGAAAGCAGGCGGCAGCATAAAACGATAGTCCGATGAAATGTCATCCTTAAAGTTTCCGTTGGTTGTTGCGGATTGGAGAACAGGATGCCCGCCCAGATCATAATTCCCATTAAACGCAGTCGTAATATGATGTGCCCCCTGGAAAACAGCTTCCAGAACATTGTCCTCTGCATCTAGCTCTACGCGGTACATCCATTCGATATCGGTGGTTCTTCCCCATTTGCTCATAAGCAGCGGCGCGGGCGTTCCCTCATCTTCATGGCTGAACATCATCTGGTATTCGATGACCGTCTTCCCCTCGTTCACTTCTATGGAATAGAACAAAACAAGCGGTGTATCCGTAAAGCGATTCTCATAAGGATGTGACAGATTACGGCCATATAAAAGCGGGGTATGGCGATAAATCAGCGATCTTGGAGAGGAATCAGCCACGCAGCGCAGTTCAACCCCGTCGATCCATGCTCGAGATACAAGCGGAGCCGATTCCAGTTCGCGGAATTCGGCATAGACCTCATAATCGCCTTCTTTTAGATATCCCAACAAACGGGTGTACACTCCCTGACTGCTACCATAGTACAAAATGACATCTTGATTATAGGCTTCATTCAGGTAGAGACGTACGAAGGCAGATTCTCGATCTGTCGCAGCCCAGTCACTGTCTGATCTGGCGAACAGATCAAGCTCCGCGTATCCGTCTTCTGGCATGGAAAATGTAAACCGGAATCCGTTTCCCGGACTGAGCTCAACCTCCGCCTTGTGTAAGGCAATCCGATAACCGCAATCCAGCAGATCCTTTTCCCACACTCGCCCACTAAACCCGGTAATTTGCACCTCTGCTTGGCTGTTCATCCCTGTAACCTCCTTAGTGTATAACGGCGGTCTAGCTGGCATCCGCATCCTTCACCATTGTCCGAATATAAAAGTAGCCCATAAAAGAACACAGTAGAAACATAAACACTGCCATTGCGCTGGCCGTATGCGTCTCCTGATAGCTGGAAAACACCTGCTGCATCGCAACACCCAGCACTTGTGGTGAGTTGGCACCGATCAGGAAGGGAGCCGTAAAGCTTCCCATGATTCCCATGAAAATGAAGGTCACCGCAACCCACATCGTTTTGTAGGAAAGGGGTAAAATAAAGCGCCCAAACAGCTGCATCGTGCTGGCTCCGGCATCTCTGGCACTTTCGACGACAGCGTTTGGAATGCTGGCAAGTGCCGAGCTGAGCAGCATGGTTGCGAACGGAATGTTGAACCACAAATTAGCCAGCACCAGCCCTTTGTAGTCATAAATAATCCTCGGAATCGTCTCAATGCCAAGCGGCAGCAAAAGACGTGTAGCCCAACCGTGATTACCATACATAGTAATGATCGCATACGTTGCAATTACACCGGGAACAAACATCGGAATAAAATACAACCGACCTATCCACTTCACGACAACCCCTTTACCGAATCTCAGATAAACCGCCAAAGCATAGCTGATGACCAGAGTAAGGGCCGTCGAGACTAACGTGACATTAATGGTATACATGATATTTCTACGCATGGCAGGTTCCGTGAACAGCCGAATATAGTTGGCCAGACCGTAGCCCGTTCCATATTGATCAATCAAGCTTTCCTTTACGGCATAGAGAATCGGAATAATAACGACGACCAGCAAAATGAGAAAAGACGGGATGACCAGGGCAAGCCCCAGCATCCCCCTTTTGGACAATGAACTCATGATCAACCGCCCGCTACTTCACTTTGCCAGCGTTTGTAGATTTCCTGCTGAAGCTCTCCGCTGTTAAAGCTGCGGTATCCAGAAGATACACTGTTAAATTTCTCTTGCAGCTCCGTTGGCATCAGATTCCACTTAATCCCCGGATAGCCGTACATTTTATTAATAACCACCGTTTGCGCTTCGGGCGTCAGTATATAATTCAAGAATTCCTGAGTTGCTTCTTTTTTGGAGGAAAGCGAAGGAACCATCAGATAAGAGGGTCCACCTGTAAAGGCAGGGTCGATCTGTGTCAGCTTCACCGTGTCTGGAAGCAGCCCTTTAGCCAGTTGCTCGAGCGCCATATCAGACCAGGCTGGAACCATGTCAACCTCTCCACTTGCTAAAATATCAAGCGTGCCTTGGTTCTTCTTAGGATAGACTCCTTTTTGGTACATTGAAGGGCCCAGTTCCTTGAGCAGTGAGAAGCCTTGATCCCATTTCTTCATATTTGCCGGATCATCACTGTTCATCGCCTCTGGTGGAAGGAAATTATAGATAACCGTGTTCACAAACGAGCTGCCTGACCCACCAGTGGACGGATCATTATAGGCAAACTTACCCGGATGCTGACGAATCCACGTGTACAGCTCGTCGGCTGTTTTCGGAGGTGTTGCTACTTTTGCACTGTTATAGGCAAGGACAACCGAAGAGGCACGGTATGGAATGGCCTGATTGTTGACTTGCTTGAGATACGTTTCATCAACATTCTTCAAATTTGGAACCTTGGCAGCATCCACCGTTTCCCACAGTTTCTCGCCTACCCCTTTGGTGATGTCATCCAGACTGCCTTCGTACAGGTCGATATCTGTATCGGTTTGTCCGCTTTTCTTGGCTGCGATCAGACGATCCAGTGTAGATGCGCCTCCGGTCCCTGCTGGCAAATACACCAGTTTGACCTTAACGTGATCATTTTTAGCTTCAAAGTCCTTGATTAACGTTTCCCACAGCTCTTTGACGTTCAGGGACCCTCCAGTGTACAAGGAAATTTCCGTCGTTCCCGTAGCCGCTCCCGCTTTTGTAGACTTGGCTTCCCCTGTAGCCGTGGCGGCATTACCGCCGTTTCCACAGCCAGCCAACAACGATAAACTAAGTACCCCTGCCAAAACCAGACCCATATTCTTTTTCCCAAACACGTTGTTGCCTCCTTTAGATAGTTGCACAAGTTCGCAGCATCACCAGATGATGCGTTCGTGATGGACATTGATGCGATATAGAGGTTGATCGTGAATCTTCACTGTGCTGATGGAAAAGTAACAATTTTACTGAAGCTGAAGCTGATGTGCTCTCCACTGCGCAGCTCGGCCGCTCGTTCACGCGGCACAAACATTTTCAGATGATGGGTACCGCTATCCAGCGAAACTTCCGCATAATGCCCGAGAATCATCACTTGTCTGATCGTTCCGGCTAGAGAACCATTTTCTTCCGTCGTCAGAACAATATCCTCTGGTCTTACACCAACCATGGATTCACCTGTGTATTCATGCTCTTGTGCAAACGGTATTCCGCTCACAGAGACACTGCGACCTGTGCTCACCCCCTTTAATAAATTAATACGGCCAATAAAACCCGCTACAAAAAGTGACTGTGGCTTGTCATAAATCTCCTGCGGTGAAGAGAGCTGCTCAATTCGGCCCGCATTCATAACGACGATTCGGTCAGAAATAGACAGCGCCTCCTCCTGATCATGGGTGACGAACACCATCGTCATCCCTGTCTGGGTCTGGATATCGCGCAGCTCCTCTCTCATCTCCATGCGCAATTTGGCATCAAGCGCGGAAAAAGGCTCGTCCAGCAGCAATACATCAGGCTTTAGCAGCAAAGCCCGAGCGAGTGCTACCCGCTGCTGCTGACCGCCCGAGAGCTGTCCCGGCGTTTTACGCTCTGCGCTCTCTAGCCGAACCAGCGCTAGCGCTTCCTTCACCTGACGGTCAATTTCTGTCTTCTTCACCTTTCGAATCTTCAACCCGAAAGCCAGGTTGTCATACACGGTCATATGCGGCCACAAATTATAACTTTGGAACACCATAGCCGTCGGACGCTTTTCGGGCGGCAGTTTGAGTACGCTTTTACCCTGAATCTGAATGTCGCCACTGTCCGGGTCCAAAAAGCCGCCAATGGAGCGAAGCACGGTTGTTTTACCACAGCCGGAAGGTCCCAGCAGTGTCACCAGCTCTCCCTTCATCACGTCAAGTGAAATGCCTTTGACTCCGTCTCCTGTCTTGAAGCGCTTAGTTAACTCTTGAATGGATAATTGAATGGGCATTAGCTTAGGCTCCTTTTTCAGGATTTTGCAAACTCCTCTTTTGACCAATTACGTTATTTCACCTGAAATCCGCCTGCCAGTACATCCGCACTTACAAAACGCTTGGCTGCCAATAGCAGAATGATCGTTGGCAGGGTAAGAATGACAGAGAAAACAGCGCCCGTTGTGCTCGGATAATCAGCAATGATGGAATACATGATGACTGGCATTGTTTTATAGTCCGGTGTTCCGACAAGGAGTGTCCCCTGTGCTTCATCTAGTGAAGCAAGAAAGGTAAAGATGGAGGCGACCACAATGCCGGGCAGCGCCATAGGAAAGGTGATTTTCCAAAACACCCGAAATGGTCCGGCTCCGGCATCCCGCGCTGACTCCTCCTGTGCACGATGTACGCTGCGGAAGGCAGAGGAAGGAATCCAGGTCATATACATGAGCGTGTTTACCATATGGATAAGCACAATGCCTGCAAAGGTGTTCATCAACCCGAATTGGTAGAATAGTACGGCAATGGACACATACAAACCCATTTTCGGAAAAGCATGCGTAAGCAGGAATGAGAAAAGAAACCACTTACTGAGCGGGAAAGAAATTCGTGCAAAGGCATAAGCAGCAGGAATACATACGATAATGGAGCAGACCGTAACGGTAATCGCAATCAGGAAGGATAGGGAAATCGAGCTGAGTACATCATCCTGGGTAAGTACAAACTTCCACCATTCCAGTGACAAGCTCTGCGGGAGCGGTGCAGGATACTGCCATTTTCCCGAAACCGCCAAAAGGAGAAGATTGGTCAGAGGCCCTAGGAAAAAAATGACGAAAATGACAAGCACGATGAATTCCACAATTTTGCGTGTGCCGAGTGAGCGAAGATACCAGTTCATAATTCATCCCTCTCAAGACGTCTAGACGTCCGAATCTCTTTTCTATTTGGATTATAGAGAGGGTTTGTTATCACAAATCGACAAGGAAGATAAGATTATGTAAAGGGGAAGATACCATTTAACACTTCACAGA
Source organism: Paenibacillus sp. FSL P2-0322 (assembly GCF_037975315.1). Classification (NCBI taxonomy): domain Bacteria; kingdom Bacillati; phylum Bacillota; class Bacilli; order Caryophanales; family Paenibacillaceae; genus Paenibacillus; species Paenibacillus sp. FSL P2-0322. Next base: position 6,058,919 of record NZ_CP150243.1, read on the forward strand.
ATAAAAAAAGAGAGAGGCTGCTAACAGCCTCTCTCTTTGAACGTGTATCAATAGCTATATCATTCTTGTCCTACAAATAAATCGGAAGCACCTGATTTGTTTGATCGCGATTACGCCCAACCGAGAAAATAGCAATTGGGATACCTGTCAGATCAGACACGCGTTGTACGTAATTGCGTGTAGTCTCAGGCAGTTCCTCCAGCGTTTTCACACCAGTGATGTCTTCGCTCCAACCTGGCATTTCTTCATATACCGCTTCGCATTCCGCCAGCATTTTTAGGCTAGCCGGATAATGCGTAATCACCTCACCGCGGTACTTGTAACCTGTACAAATTTTCACTGTTTTCAGGCCAGTCAATACATCCAGCGAGTTCAGGGAAAGACCCGTTAACCCACTGACACGACGGGCATGACGCACAACAACGCTGTCAAACCAGCCAACACGACGAGCACGACCTGTAACCGTACCGTACTCATGACCTGTTTCACGAATGTAATCGCCGACTTCATCGTTCAGCTCAGTTGGGAAGGGTCCATCACCTACACGAGTGGTGTACGATTTAGCCACACCGATGACTTGTTGAATCTTGGACGGGCCTACACCGGAACCAATACATACGCCGCCAGCCGACGGGTTGGAGGACGTAACGTACGGATACGTACCTTGGTCGATATCGAGCATAACGCCTTGCGCACCCTCGAACAGTACCTTTTGATTTGCGTCAATCGCATCATTCAACACGACAGACGTATCTCCTACATAAGGACGGATAAATTCAGCATACTCCAGATACTGTTTCAGTATTTCTTCTACGTCCAATGGCTCGCCGCCGTATACTTGTTCAATCACTTGATTTTTTTCTTTCGTTTGGTGGCGCAGCTTCTTTTCGAATTCCTCTGCATCCAGCAAATCAGCAATACGAATACCGTTACGTGCAGCTTTATCCATATAAGCAGGGCCGATCCCTTTACGGGTAGTACCAATTTTGTTAGGACCTTTGCGGTCTTCTTCCAGCACATCCAGCGTCATATGGTACGGCATAATCACATGTGCACGGTCACTAATGACCAGATTTTTTGTGGAAAAGCCATTATCATGAATGTAAGTAATTTCTTCAATAAGAGCGGCTGGATTTACTACCATGCCGTTGCCAATAACACACTTTTTATCTTCATAAAAAACGCCGGATGGAATCAGGCTCAGCTTGTACTTTTTACCGTCAATGAGAATCGTATGACCAGCATTGTTTCCGCCTTGGTAACGGGCCACCACTTCAGCGCTTTCCGCCAGATAGTCCGTGATTTTACCTTTGCCTTCGTCTCCCCATTGTGTTCCCACAACGACTACAGTTGACATGTTTCATTCCTCCGTGGAGTGCCCACAGACACTCTGATTTTGAGCTGACACACTACGCATATCCGACTTCAATCGCCTGAGCGAGCAGATATGGAGCGTTCTCGGACAGCAGGAAAAAACGTCCGTCGCAGACATTCCGTAGGTTCGGAAAGCCCCGGGCGTATTGTTCTCCCCACTGCGTTGAAGCAGCACTATAAGTGTAACAGCACCATTTTTTAAAGTCAAATAAAAAGCGAACATTATATTACATGAAAATAGTATTGTTCGTAATTGAGAGTTTCATTCCTTATATGAAAATACGTGAACCCTATAAAAAAGGACCCTTTCGAGATCGCGAAATCCGCGTCGAAAGAGCCTTTTCTTATGATACTAATATGTTATCCGGCGAACGCATCCGAATGGGCACGCTCGTAATTAGCGAATTTATTATAATTTTTGAGAAAGACCAATTCTACCGTACCGACCGGGCCGTTACGCTGCTTGGCAATGATAATCTCAATAATATTCTTCTTTTCTGTTTCCTGATTATAGTAATCATCCCGGTACAGAAACGCCACGATATCAGCATCCTGCTCGATAGAACCCGATTCCCGCAAGTCACTCATCATCGGCCGCTTGTCTTGACGCTGCTCCACACCCCGACTCAGCTGGGAGAGGGCAATTACAGGCACTTCAAGCTCACGGGCGATTTGCTTCAATGTCCGTGAAATTTCGGATACCTCCTGTTGCCGGTTCTCGCCTGCTTTGCCTCGTCCGTGAATAAGCTGCAAGTAGTCGATTACGATCATGCCAAGTCCCTTTTCCGTCTTGAGACGGCGGCACTTGGCACGGATATCAGCCACAGTGATGCCGGGCGTATCATCGATATAGATTTCCGCCTCTGACAAGGCTGCAATGCCCATCGTCAGCTTCGCCCAATCGTCGTCGCCTTTAAATTCACCTGTCCGCATGACGTTCGCGTCCAGATTGGCCTCGGCGCAAATCATCCGCTGCACGAGCTGAGCGGCCGACATCTCCAGACTGAAGATGGCTACTGTCTCTTTTGCCCGAACTGCAACGTTTTGCGCAATATTCAGAGCGAACGCTGTTTTACCTACGGATGGACGGGCGGCCACAATGATCAAGTCATTGCGCTGGAAACCCGCCGTCATCTTGTCCAAATCAACAAACCCGGACGGAATCCCGGTCGTATTGCCCTTGTTCTGATGCAGCAATTCAACGCGGTCAAACACTTCCATCACGACATCGCGGATGGCAATAAAGCCACTACCTGAGCGCCCGTTGGATATCTCCATAATCTTGCGCTCAGCATCGCTCAGCATACCAGCGACATCTTCGCCACTGCTATAGCCTTCGCTCACAATCTGTGTAGCTGCACGAATCAAGCGACGAAGCATCGCTTTTTCTTCAATGATCTGGGCATAGTAATCCACGTTAGCCGCTGTTGGCACCCCGTGAGCCAGCTTCGCCAGATAACTGACACCGCCGATATCCTCTAGCTGTCCCTTGTCCTGAATTTTCGAGGTCAGCGTAACCAAGTCAATCGGCTGTCCGGATTCACCCAGCTCAATCATTGCTTCGTAAATCATCTGATGAGCCTTATCATAAAAGTCCTCGGTCTGCACCCGCTCCATTGCGGTAATCAGTGCTTCAGACTGGAGCAAAATAGACCCGATAACCGCCTGTTCAGCCTCCAGATTTTGCGGAGGAATCCGATCAAAAAATTCGCCGCCCATAATTATTCTTCAGTCACCTGTACTTTCAGCGTAGCTTTGACCTCAGGATGAAGCTTAACGGTCATTTGAGTCACGCCCAACGTACGAATCGGTTCTTCCAGCTCAATTTTGCGTTTGTCCAGCTTGATGCCAGTTTTAGCTACTGCCTCCGCGATTTGCTTGCTTGTAATCGCGCCGAACAGCCGTCCACCTTCACCAGCCTTCGCCTTGAGCTGAATCGTTGTCTCTTCCAGCTTTTTGCCGAGCGCTTGAGCCTCTTCCTTTTCCTCTTGCTTGCGCTTTTCCTCAGCAGCATTCTGATTTTCCAGCGTCTTCATATTTCCTTCTGTCGCTGGACGGGCAACACCACGCGGCAACAGGAAATTCGCTGCATAACCGTCCGACACTTCCTTAATTTGCCCCTTCTTGCCTTGGCCCTTCATATCTTTAATGAATATCACTTTCATTCAAATAACCCCTCTTCCCCATCAATTTCGGCCAGCACGTCGACCACTCTGCGCTTAGCTTCCTCCAGCGGGCAATCCAGCTGAACCGCCGCATTCGTCAGATGTCCTCCGCCGCCTAGCCGTTCCATGACGACCTGTACGTTCATGCGTCCGAGTGAACGGGCGCTGATCCCCACCAGGCCGTCAGGACGTTCACTGACCACAAAGGAGGCCAGTACATCCGTCATATTGAGTAATGAATCCGCCACCTGAGCAATCAGGAGCTGCGGTATTTTCTGTCCGGGCTCAGTTACCGCAATTGCGATATGCCCATATATCATTTTAGCATGCTTAATAATTTCCGCCTTAGCAATATATTCATCCAGGTCCTCTTTTAACATGCGCTGGATCATTACTGTATCTGCCCCACTACGCCGTAAAAAGCCGGCTGCCTCGAATGTACGCGAGCCTGTATGCAGGGAAAAATGCTTGGTATCCACCGTAATCCCCGCCAGCAGTGATGTTGCCTCCAGCGGTGTCAGTTGGACCTTCTCATGGATATATTGCAGCAGCTCGGTCACCAGCTCACAGGCCGATGACGCATATGGCTCCAAGTAGATCAGAACCGAATCGTTAATAAATTCCTCGCCCCGACGATGATGGTCGACAACCACCACCCGGCTGGCCGTTTGCACCAGACGCGGCTCAATCGTCATTGAGGCCTTATGCGTGTCCACCACGACCAGCAGACTGTGCTCAGTCATCAGCTGGAGCGACTGCTCTGGCGTCATGAGCGCTTGCGATAACTTCTCATCCTTGTTTACCTGCTCCATCATTCGGTCGATAGACGGATTGGATTTATCCAGTACGATATGTGCCTCTACATTGTAAAGTGCTGCAGCCTTCCACACACCGATGGCCGCTCCCAATGCATCCATGTCCGGTATTTTGTGTCCCATGATCAGGACGCGGTCGCTCTCCTGCATCAGGTCACGCAGCGCATGTGCAATGACTCGGGCACGCACCCTGGTACGCTTCTCGACAGCATTGGACTTGCCTCCATAAAAGGACAGGCGCTGTCCCGCCTTCACTGCTGCCTGATCGCCCCCACGTCCAAGCGCCATATCTAGACTGGATTGGGCCAGCTCGCCTAGCTCCTTGATGCTCTCTGCACCGAAGGACAAGCCAATACTCAGTGTCATTGGTACTTTTAAATCCGCCGTCATTTCCCTTACGGTATCCAGAATGACGAATCGACTTTGCTCCAGCTCCTGAAGCGCTTTATGATTTAGCATAATGAGATAACGCTCAGAAGATAATCGACGCAAATAAATATTGTACTGATTAGCCCAAGATGTAATCTCGCTTGACACCTTTGCAATAAGCGCGGTGCGTTGCTGATCGTCCATTCCCTGAGCAGCCTCGTCCATATTATCGAGCATGACGATACCGAGCGCCAACCGCTCGTTTTCATACTGCTTGCGTAGCACCGCCAACTCCGTTACTTCATACAAATATATCAGACGCTCATCGGGCACGATCAGAAACTGATAATGACGCTCATCATGCTGTAGCTCCACCTTCAGCTCACGAGCAGGCTCCTTTGTTTCCTTCTTGGTGCTTAGAGCACCTGCGAGTTGAGGAAACAAATCTTGAAGAGACTCACCAATCAGCGATTGCTCCTCGAACATCTCCCCGGCAAACCGATTGTGCCATTCTACCGTTCGATTTTCACTGTATAAAATGATGCCGAACGGCAATGTACTAATCGCTTCCCCTTCCACCCGCTTGATCCGGAAGGAAAGACCGCTGATATATTGATTCAGTTCCCGACGAAAATCCAATTCCGTCTTCAGCATCAGTCCGCCGAGCAAGAATGACAGCAGCAGTCCTATCACACCCAGTTCCCAGTTGTACATGGAAATACATATGACAAGCACCAGCAGCAGTAAAAACGCCCAGACCGTCTGATAGCCGTGCCAGCGTTTTTGTAGAAATTTAGGCATGACTGTTCACCCTATTTCTTTGATCTTGTAATAGCTTCACGCAGCGGAAAGGCCAAATCAATAATACCTATAATGCGGAGCGGCTGGAACACCAGAACGACGAGCGACAGCAGCAACGCAATCACCGGGCTCATTTTACGGCTATGCGTCCAGAAGTATACAAAACCAATCGTCTGGATAATAAAACATGCATGAATCAGCGGTAGCATACTAATGGAAACCATTTGAATCCAGCTGCTATCGGAAGACCCTGCTATCCATTCAATTACAATTGCCAGCAGATAATACCAGATCAGCGCGCGCGGTAGCCTCCACTCGCGAGCAGGCTTCATTTTGCGTACCGGTACATCGAGACTGCTCAATGCCGGACGTGCCAAAGCATGCGTAATCACCGCCAATATGAACGAGGTCATGATCAGCACATACGGAATTTTTCCAATCAGCATTGTACCGAGTTTCTGCGTATCCTCCGCTGTCCAATTCATGTTCGAAAACATCGGATTAGCACTCAAAACCTGCTGTACTATACTTGCCGATATCGCGGCCTGATCACGAAGGTACTGCGAAAGATCAAACCCAAAAGAATACGTAGCGATAAACAGAACAACCAACAACTCGGCTAAAATAATGCCCATTCCGGTCATCAACGCCTGAAAAGCAGGTCCTCCCTTTTTATAAATCCGTCCCATCATTATTGAAGGAATCAGAAAATAAATCGCAGGGAGCAGCGAATACACATCGAGTAGCGCTATAATTAACAGCACCGGTATGACGTGGACCAGAAATCCTTTGAAAGGCAGCGATGAAAACAATACAGCGCCAGGCACAATCAGCAAAAATACGGTAATGATTCTTAATGGTGTCAATAGAGTCAGCAGCAGAAGCAAATAAATGACGCTCCATGCTACAGTTGCCAAGCGGAATTTCAACGTTTTCACCTCTTACGCATATGTTCTTCCAGTGCGGAAATGTCCTGATACCAATCCTCCAGCTGGTGTCCTTCTTTTCTGTGCTTTCTTAGCTTGTCGATGAGTAGATCATCCAATTCACGGTAAGACACTCCAAGGCGCCTCCCCAAAATATAACTGCTCATCACCAAACTCGCCAAACAATCACCAATGCGGGCTGTACTGCCTTCCCACATCGCCTTAAACAGACGGGAGACTTGGTCAAGCACCTCTGTTTTAAGCCATTCAATAACCTTGGCTCGTTTAACTACATCCATTTCTTTAGGCATATGATGAAGAGTCACACCCCTCTGAAAAAGCTTTATTCTCCATTATAGCATATCCTATTCTGAAAATAACTGTTACCCCATAAGGTAAATCGTTATTTTCGGACCAGCTTTGCTGCTTATTTTAGCTTGAAGTATTAAGCGATTCCCTGGACACAAATTTTTCACAATACTCAATAATCTGGCTGCGACGTACAATGCCAATAAACCGTTCCATATCATCTACGACGGGCACAAAATTCTGTACCTTCGCCAAATTAATTAAATCCTCCATGTTCGCGTCAATGGATACGGGCTTCATCGTAACCCGCAACGGAACGTCCTTAAGCATAAACTTAGAAGCGTTTTCAAAGGTGATTTTCCCCTCGGACTCTTTCATATGCCACAACAGATCACCTTCTGTAACTGTACCTGTATATCTACCTTCTTTATCCAAAATAGGAACCGCTGTAAAACGGTGATATTCCATCCGTTCCAACGTTTGCCGTAAAGTAGCATCCGCCGTTACACAAGCAACTTCCTGTTTGGGAAGCAAGAAAAAAGCGATGTTCATGAGAAACGAATCCCCCTCAAAATCAAATATAAATCAATTGATTATTCACTGAATGTCCTGCTTGTCGGGAAGCCTCAGCGTCTGCGGGGTTGTATCGGAATCTAGCCAGTTCGCAATCATAAGTCTGGCATATTCAAGTTCCTGTTCATTAGCCCGGTCATAATACAGGCCCTTCTTCTTGAACCCTTCCCCCGTAATCGTAAAACTTGAAATTTGTGGATTCCCCTGCGAAATAGCCTGCTTGCCAAGCCCAGTAATAAAAGTAGGTTCCATATCGGTTTTGAAATTGGCTCCCATAATATCGAGCAGCTCCGGGATTTTGGTAATTCCGTTGATATTCAGCAGCTTATCGGCCATAGCGTTCAAGAAAATTTGCTGCCGTTTTGTACGGTTGAAGTCGCTATCTTCCCGATATCTAACATAATACATGGCTTCCTCACCATTATAAAGCGGCTTGCCCGCCTCAATACGGAACTTGATATGCAGCGGATTCTTATTCTCAATGGGCTTGTCGATGGGAAGCACAACTCCACCCACTGCGTTCACCGCCTCCTGAATACCCTGGAAATTAATCGTAGCATAATAATCGGCCTTATGCTCCATCAACTTCTCTACTGTAGCTATGGACATATCTGCGCCTCCGAACGCATAAGCATGCCCCAACTTATCAAAATCATCCTCGCCATCGCGATTCGGATCATGTCCGACAATCTGTACGTACGTATCCCTTGGAATGGAAATCAAAAGCACACGCGATTCTGCGGGCCGTACTACTGCATACATAACCGTATCCGAACGACCACGCGCCTTTTCATTTGGCCTTTCATCTGTACCCAGTAACAGCACCGAAAAGGGCTCCTTACGGTAAGCTACTGTCTCTTGCTGCTGCTGTTCACCGGATTGTCGCGGCTGATAGGATTTCTCCAGCTTGCTCTCCAACGTCGGTGATACAAACCAATCAAAAGCCACCAGTGTCAGCTGTTTGCGGAATAGGTAGCCTCCCACTGCAATCAAAAATAAAACAATACATGAAATATATAGAGCGGTAAACCTCTTTTTCTTTTTGGGCTTTCCACTGGTCCTTCTCTTATGTCTTCTCTCCATAACAGGTACCTTCCTTCTTTCCGTCACAAATCCCATCTCTTCATTAAACCGAATTGGTCCCACATGAAGCGAAAACTTCCCCTCAAAGCATAAAAGGTCTGCTACCCTGTTGTCAAAAGTATCATGGCGTGGTCAGCTTCTCAAATTCATGCCAAAAAAGGCTTCGACCTCACGGTCAAAGCCCCAATTCATGTTTATATTCGTATCCTATGTAGCTTTCAAAATCATTTTCCCCCTTAATGCGGGGCCAGTTTCACCAAATTTTGCAGTCGCACCGGGAAAGAAGTCGACAGGGCAAAACCATAATCGAACAACCTCCGTGTCTGCTCAAAACGCTCCTCCTTGCTCGGTGCACCCAGCACCACAGCAACTAGCCGTCTTCCATGCTGCTCAGCTGTACCCGTGAAGCAGTATCCAGCATCGCTTGTGTATCCTGCTTTCAGTCCGTCCGTTCCCGCGTAAGAGTACGGTCCAGCCAAGGAAGGCAGCATCCAGTTCGTATTACTAATGTAGATGCCTTTATCCTTCAACTCCATCTGCGTACGGCTGGACGTTCTCAAAATCTCCGGGTGTGACGTAATCAAATAGGAGGCCAACTTCGCCGTGTCGCTTGCTGTCATTTTCGTTTCTCCCCGAATATCCTCAGGGTGATTCGGCCCCAATTCACTCTGCCCTGCTCCAGAGGCATTGCTGAAGCGACTATCGGATGACAACCCGATTTGGGCAGCTTTTCCATTCATACGCTTCACAAAAGCTGATTCATTCCCTGCTGAACGCTCCGCTAACGCGACAGCGGCATCATTCGCTGAATACACAACCATACTCTGGAACAATTCGGATACGGTCATCCTTTCACCATACCGGAGGGACAAATTCACACCGCCCACCGTACTCGCGTAACGGCTAATTCGCACTTCATCATTCCAGCCTAACCGTCCGGCCCGAATATCCTCCAGCACCAATAGCTCAGTCATGAGCTTGGACATATTTGCGGAAGGCATAGGCGTATCGCCGTTCACATCCATCAGTAATTCCCCAGTATGCATGTCCATCAGCACCGCAGCCTCTGCATCCACATTCGGCTTTCCGATCAACAGGCGGGGTCCAAGCGTAATAAAAATCAATATAATAAGTACCGGGACGACAATAGCCCAACGTAACCAATGTTTTTTCATCATCGTAATAACCTCCATACTTTATTAGACGATGAAAAATCCATTTTGTCTGCAATTTTTCGAAAAAAAGATACAATTTTTTTACCTTTTGTATTCCACGCCAAAATATCCGTCAATTCTGCTTTCAGGATGACGGATATTTTGCTTCCTAATTATATATTTTAGGCAAAGTGACAGGCTACAAAATGCTGATCGCCCGCATCGCGGTATACCGGAATCTCTGTTTTACAACGTGCTTCTGCCATAGGACAACGTGTATGAAACTTGCATCCTGAAGGCGGATTGGCCGGAGATGGGATGTCTCCTTTCAACACAATCCGTTGTCTCTTGATCGTGGGATCGGGAATCGGTACTGCCGATAGCAGCGCCTTTGTGTACGGATGAAGCGGATTACTGAACAGTTCCTCCTTGGAGGAAAGCTCTACCATTGAACCCAGATACATCACACCAATCCGGCTACACAGATGCTCGACTACACTTAGATCATGCGAGATGAACAGATAGGTCAATTGGCGTTCCTGCTGCAAATCACTTAACAAGTTAATGATCTGGGCCTGAATAGACACATCTAGAGCAGATACCGGCTCATCAGCCACAATAAAATCAGGATTCAAAATCAAAGCCCTTGCAATCCCGATCCGCTGACGCTGGCCGCCAGAGAACTCATGCGGATACCGATCATAATGATACGAGGATAGCCCACAAATATTCAGCGTTTCATTGACCTTCTTCCGCAGCTCACTACGATCAATCAACCCGTGATCCAGCAACGCCTCACCAATGGCTTCACCGACCTTAATTCTCGGATTCAGTGAGCTAAAAGGGTCCTGAAAGACGATTTGCAACTTCGGACGAAGCGCACGAATCTGCTCTTTGTTTAACGCGTGCAAGTCTTCACCTTTGTATCGTACCGATCCCTCTGTCTTATCCATCAATCTGAGAATCGTGCGTCCAATCGTACTTTTGCCACAACCCGATTCTCCTACCAGACCGAAGGATTCACCCTTATGAATGTTAAAGGATACATCATCGACTGCTTTCACATGTCCGACAGTACGCTGAAAAATCCCGCCTGTGATCGGGAAATACTTTTTAAGCCCTTCCACTTGAATCAAAGGCTCGCTCATATCCGTTGCCCTCCTTCTTTCTCATATAGCCAGCAGGCAACCTTATGACCATTCTCCTTTTCATTCAAAGGAGGAACCTGATCCTTGCAAATTTGCATACAGTGGGAGCACCGATCATGGAAATGACAATTTTCTCCCAACTCAATTGGGTTTGGAACCTGTCCTGGGATGGAATAGAGTCGATCCATTTTCTGATTAATGACGGGCTTCGCCTTTAATAAGCCTTGAGTATATGGATGCCGCGGATTTTTAAACAGCTCAATGACAGGCGCCTCTTCAATGACGTTTCCAGCATACATAACAACCACATAATCAGCCATTTCTGCCACGACGCCCAAGTCGTGCGTGATGAGCATAATGGACGTTTTAAGCTTATCCTTCAAATCCCGCATTAAATCCAGAATCTGTGCCTGAATCGTAACATCCAGTGCCGTTGTTGGTTCATCCGCAATCAATAACTTCGGATTACAGCTTAATGCGATGGCAATCATGATCCGCTGGCGCATACCGCCACTCAATTCATGAGGATAGGAATGAAATATTTCCTCTGAACGTGAAATCCCCACCAAATTAATCAGCTCAATTGCCCGAGCATGTGCTTCTTTTTTACTCATTAATGTATGCATCAGCAATGGCTCCGTGATCTGTTCCCCAATCGTAAGCACGGGATTCAGAGAAGACATCGGCTCCTGAAAAATGATCGAGATGTCATTGCCGCGAATCTGCTGCATTTGACCTTTATTGAGTTTTAGGAGGTCTTTGCCCTCAAACCAGATTTGTCCGTCTGAGGTGTGGGGAGAATCAATCAACCTCATCATCGTCATCGCAGTTACACTCTTACCGCAACCAGATTCTCCTACCACACAGAGCGTTTCACCCTCACGAATTTTAAAACTGACGTCATTGACCGCTTTGACAGTTCCGTTAGAGGTATGAAAGTGGGTTTTCAGGTTACGAAATTCAATCAAAGCATTTTCCATAAACGTTCGTCTCCTACTTCTTCATTTTAGGGTCCAGCGCATCACGCAAACCGTCGCCAATCAGGTTAATCGCTACAACTGTAATTAGAATACACATTCCCGGTGGGACCCATATCCAAGGCCGTTTGCGGAAGTCAATTAGGTTATTTGCAGCCGATATCATATTCCCCCACGAAGGTGTGGGCGGCACAACGCCGATTCCCAAGTAACTGAGCGCAGATTCTGTAATAATCGCACCCGCTACTCCAAGCGTAGCCGTAACAATAATGGTAGGAATGGTGTTCGGCAGCAAATGTCGGAATATTTTGCGACGGTCTCTCAAGCCTAGCGCTTCCGTCGCCTGCATGAACTCCTGTTCACGCAGCGTAAGAATCTGCCCCCTGACCAGACGAGACAAGCTAGTCCAGCTCAAGACCCCGATAATGAGCATCAGAAAATAAATGCGATTCGACGGATCGACCTTCAAATCCGACAGAACAGCACCTAAAATAATAAGCAGCGGTAATGTAGGGAGTGCCATGAAAATATCGGCAATCCGCATAATAACCGTATCCACGCCTTTACGATAAAACCCTGCCAGCGCACCCAACGTCGCTCCAATCATGACCGAAATAAACGTGGCGACCAGTCCCACCGTCAAGGAAATACGGCCGGCCAGCATTGTACGCAGCAAAATATCTCTACCAAACTTATCTGTACCAAGCCAGTACTTAGCATTAGGCGATAAATTTTTGTCAGCTAGCTTGTAATCATCTAAATGATAAGGTGAAATCATCGGTCCAAAACTACAAATGATAACCATCAGAATTAATATAACGAGACCAGCCAAAGCCAGACGGTTTTGGTTAAAACGGCGAACGGCGATTCTCCATGGAGACGCTTCAGGACGGATCGCCGCCTTTTGATTCGTTTCAATCGTGACTGTTTCTGCGGACAATAGTATCCCTCCTACTTCAAGCGAATTCTTGGATCTGCCATGCCATACAATACATCAGAGAGCAAATTACCGATAAGCGTAAGTAACGCTAAGAAAATCGTGAAGCCCAACATAAACGGATAATCCCGCATACTAATCGACTCCAGATAGACCTGACCCACACCCGGCCACACAAATACTTTCTCCAGAATCATCGCCCCACCAAATAAGGCCGGAAGCTCGAAGCCGAGTAGTGTGATGGCTGGAATCAGTGCATTGCGCAGTGCGTGCTTGAAAATAACCGTACGTTCCTTCAAGCCTTTGGCGCGTGCGGTACGAATATAATCCTGACGAATGACCTCCAACATGCCTGTACGGAAATACCGGGTCAGACTTCCTGTGCTCAGCATCGTAAGTACGAGTGTCGGCAGGAACATATGCTTGAGAACATCCACCATATAAGCCCACGAGCCTGGCTCCATCCCTGCTGTGGTCATGCCCCCAACCGGGAGAATCCCCCACTCTAGGGCAAATATTTTGATGACCAATAGACCAATAAAAAATGAAGGCAGCGACATACATAAGAAAATGAATAATGTGACAAACTTATCGAATAACGAATATTGAAACTTGGCTGAAAATACTCCTGCAATAACCGCAATCAGCCAGCTAAAAATAAGACTAAAAAAAGCGATAATAAATGAGTTCCATACATAATTGCCAATGACCTTCGTTACCGGCTGCTTATGCTGTAATGAATCCCCCATATTCCCCTTTAACATATTACCGGCCCATATAAAATAGCGTTGGTATTCCGGTTTATCCAGCCCGTAGATATGTCGTAGCTGCTGCGCCTTTTCGGCCGTCATATTCGGGTTCTGCTTGGCTGTAATATAATCACCCGGCACCATGGCTGAAATCGCAAATACGATAATGGATATGCCAATAAGTGTGGGGATGAGTTGCAGCAGTCTTCGAATAATGTACTGCTTCATATTCATTCCTCCAGACGAATAAAGTGATATGCCCAGCTCGTGAGAGCTGAGCATACGTTTGGCAACCCTTATTGAGCGATCTGAGCGTTATGCAGAGTGAACTCAAAATCTTTGTATGGCGTAATTTCCAAGCCAGATACACGTCCATTAACTGGCCACATATCTCTGCGTTGGTACATAAAAATAGTTGGTAGATCCTTATTCAGCTCTTGATAGAGCTGTTTGTAAATCAATTTGCGTTTCTCTTGATCCAGCTCATGCTTACCAGCAAGCGTTAGTTCATCGACCTTCTTATTGGAATAGCCGATATCATTTTGTGCACCATTCGAAATAAAAGTCGTTGTATCCGGGTCTGGAGTTAAGCCCCAAGCCGCGAAGAACATATCAAACTTGCCTGTATCCTTTTTATCCATAATGGCGTTAAAATCTAAAGTTTCGGAAGTCAGCTTGATGCCTAGCTCCTTATAGTTATTGGACATGATCGGTAGCAAGGCCTCTACTACTGGATTATCAGCAGTCGCAGAGAAGTTAATGGTCAGCTTTTCTCCGTCCTTTTCGCGAATTCCGTCAGCACCAACCTTCCAGCCTGCCTCATCCAGCAAAGCCTTCGCCTTAGCTGTATCAAATTCATATTTGTTGATACCTTCATCCGTATAAGACCAAGATTCTGTAGATTGTGGAATGTTAATAACATTCGCATATGGACCATACACGCCCTGCACAATCTCCTTACGGTTTAAGCCAATCGTTAGAGCCTGACGTACTTTAGGGTCCTTAAATTTCTTTTCCTTATGATTAAACGCAATATATCCATAGCCGTTTGTCGGCATAATATTCACGTCCAAGAAGCCCAACGCCTTTAATTCCTCTACATTGTCTTCAGTAACTGTGATGTTGTCCATGTCCGTTTCACCTGTTTGCAGCATAGACAGGTTTGTTTCTTCTGTTGTTGTTTTGAAAATAACTGACTTCACTTTTGGTGCGCCTTTGAAGTAGTTTGGATTCGCATCAAATACGACTTGTTGACCCGGGGAGAAGCTCTTCAGTACATACTGACCAGAGCCGATTGGCTTGTTATTAAGTGCCTTGATGCTGTCCAGGTTACCCTTTTTGAATCCTTTTCCATAATAAGCTTCTGGCATGAAGTATTGCTCACCCAGAAAATCCTTTGTATACGCTGTTGCTTCTGTAACGGTTACCTCTACTGTGTTATCATCAATGACTTTGATACCAGAGATATCATTCGCCTTGCCATCGTGATACTCTTTACCGCCTTTAATCTTAAAAGATAATACATCTGTTTCTCCGTCATAATTTGGATCATGCAGTACCTTGAGGACAAAAGCATAATCCTTCACTGTTACTGGGGTACCGTCACTATACTTCACGCCTGGTTTCAGATGGAATGTATATTTTAGACCATCCGGTGATACATCAACCTTGTCAGCCAAACTATTTTCATATGTACCATCCGCCTTCACCTGTAAGAAGGAATCAAATACTGTTCTGACTACATATAAATCGTAAGTCGTTTGCCAGAATAGCGGGTTAAATACCCCTTTAGGTGATGTCATACCTACTACAATGTTATCTTTCCGATTAGTGGCTCCCGGAGGATTTTGCGTCAGATCAGTCGCTTTAATAACACCCTCCGTAACAGGTGCACTTCCTTCATTTCCCTCTGTTTTATTGTCCGCATTGCCTTGCTGTGGCTGTGCCTCATTAGCACCTCCGCTACATCCTGCAAACAGAACACCAACGATCGTAAGCATCATAAGCAAAGAAACCCATTTCTTCGTCTGCATCATCCTGTTAATCCCCCTTAGTCGGTTCTTTATTTAACAGCCTGTCTCATTCCTGCGGTGATTCATTAAAGCTTGAGGTTTGAAAATGAAGTTGCACATCCTCCTTACTGTCTTAATAGCGTAAACACGTGTTTTAGACCTCTGGTCAATTTCGTGCGCTAACAACCATTACATTTTTATTAAGGTTTATCTTAAGTGTAAAATAATATCACGTCAATATCTTTTTTTATGTAATATAAAAATGCAAAATATCTATTTATGTAAAGTTTATGAATTTTACTTGTGGAAAATGACAAAAAAACAGGATTTCATGTAATATAAAATAACATTTCAGAAGGCCGAAATGTTTACTCTGGCGAGTTGGGGAGCTTGCAATTTCACAAGCCATTAAAAGGTATACTATGGTTTATGGGTAAACATGGATTGTATTATTAGTAAGTTACAATAGATGGCACTTGTTGTCAATATAAAAAATCACGAAAAAAGACGCTCCCGGGATCGGGAACGTCTCTTTTTTCCACCCACTACTATTCAGTAGTGTAAGGAAGCAATGCGATTTGACGGGAACGTTTAACAGCGATTGTCAACATACGTTGATATTTCGCACTTGTTCCAGTCACACGACGAGGAAGAATTTTTCCACGTTCGCTAATGAATTTTTTAAGCAGGTCTGTATCTTTATAGTCAATGTGAGTAATTTTGTTCACAGTGAAGAAACATACTTTACGACGTTTGTTGCGACCACCACGACGAGCTGGTCTTTTGTTATCGTCTCCGCCTTCTCTTTGTCTGAAGCCCATTCTTTGTCAGTCCTTTCCCAATTAAAATGGTAAATCATCATCCGAAATATCGATCGGTTTTCCGTCATCGGAAAAAGGATCCTGATTGTTTCGCGAGTTATTATTCCCGCGTCCACTATTGCTGTTACCGCCTCCGAAAGGAGACTCCTCACGCGCAGCTCCACCGCTATTGCCGCCACCGTTACCGCCATCGCGGTTAGATTCCAAGAAACGCACATTATCAGCTACAATTTCAGTCACGTATACACGTTTTCCTTCATTGTTCTCATAATTACGCACCTGAACACGGCCTTCAACAGCCGTTAAACGACCTTTGCGAAGATAGTTAGCGCATGTTTCAGCAAGCTGACGCCAGGTTACGATCGGCAAGAAATCCGCTTCCCGTTCGCCGCCTTGACTCGTAAACGGACGGTCTACAGCCAGGGTGAACTGGGTTACTGCTACACCAGACGGTGTATAGCGCAGCTCTGGATCTTTGGTCAAACGACCGATCAGAATGACACGGTTCAACAATCCAATCCCCTCCTTTGAGCGTTGTTCATTACATAATCACGTACAATAATTAAGCTACGTCGTTCGTAATGAGATAACGAATTACTTCGTCAGAAATTTTCATGATACGCTCAAGCTCAGTAACAACAGCAGGTTCTGCTGTGAAGTTTACCAGAACGAAAGAACCATCACGGAATTTCTTGATCTCATACGCAAGACGGCGTTTAGTTACATCGTGACTCGTAATTTCGCCACCGCCGTTAGAGATGATACCTTGGAATTTATCGACTGTCGCTTGAACAGCTTCTTGTTCAATGTCAGGACGAATAATATACATCGCTTCATATTTGCGCATTCTTTACACCTCCTTATGGACATAAGGCCCTCAATCTCAGTTGAGAGCAAGGAACGAGCCTAAGCTCGCACTAAAACAGTTTACCAAATCCAACAACTGAATGCAACCTACAAATTCAATACACAAGCCTAAAACGGCTAAAAACACTGCATATCATTAGCTATATACAATTTTATAGAACATCAAAAATTTTGCATATATAAAGGAAATCATTTGATTCACTCACTATCTGTATACACGGTTTCGCATGTTTCTGTTCAAGACAGCGCACAATAACCGTTGCAGTCCAAATTCATTTATCTAAGGAGGCACCACCGTATGGGTGAAAAGACTGAGTTCGAACCAGGAGATAAGGTCCCAAACGACGGCGTATACATGGAGGTCGGAGAAAAGAGCTTCCATACTGAAATCCAAAACCCACAGCAAGTAACGCTGGAAAGAGGCGATTCTTTTCCCAAAACCGCCAACCATAATCGCAAATGGAAGAAAAAAACGAAAGCTCGTGTCCACTAATGTATATTTCCTCGGAATCCTGGCCATATTATGATTAGGCGGTACAACAGAGAGGTGTGGTTCCGTTGGACGACGTAGCCGGACAAACTGTTAGGAGATCCATTCCGGGCATTAGAAGCGTTAGGTTTGTGTAAAAGGACACTGTCTTTTCAACACTGGTATTGCTGGTCAGTACACCGAGTTTCATGATGTGATTGGACAGATCGTATCCTGTTAAAAATGTATCGCCTACGATGGAGGACCTTTGTGGTCCTCCTTTGTTGCATTATCGGACTTTTTGCATATCCTGGTAAAATGCAGATTAATTCAGCTCCTTCTGCTAGAATATATCCAAGTACAAAGACCTACTATCTACGGAGGTTTAAAGATGAGCTATTCTCGAATATTAAAGTGGATATCAGGTATATTCGAATTGGTGCTTGCCGTACCGATTGTGGGGGGAGCTATTGTCATGGGGACCGGCTACTCGGCTCTGGGATTTATGCTTGTCCTGCATGCAGTAACACTTATCCTGTCGTTACGCAATCAGGAGGCGATCTACGGCTCTGTATGGGGAGTACTCACTTCTTTGCTGGCCTGGATACCCTTTGTAGGCTGGGCTCTCCATTTGATTGCAGCGATCCTTCTGATGATCTCTGGCTCAAAAAAAACAAAACGCTATCATTACCCGCCTAACCAGCTATAACAAAAGAGTGCTCCTACCGGCAATGTTTCTCTGCTGTCAGGAGCATTTTTTGCTGTAACGATATCTCTCAGAAGGAACAAACTAACCCTTGTCTTTTACAAGGTCGAGCTGTATGTCTCCCCTTTCTCGCAGACACAGCAATTCATCGAACAGGAAAGTAAGTCCGCTTTTGTCTCTCCAGTTTCTGATGATGTCCGATACTACCTCCATCAAATCACGCCGAATCCCATCTGCCAGTTGTAATCCTGCACTGTCACCATCAATGAACAAATGTGTGTGTGCCAGCTGCTCCAACTTGCGTACCTGACGCAGACATAGCACACCATTGTCCAGATAGAAGAAGTAGCATCCTTTATATAGAACCCCTTCGAATATCTCATACATATGCGGCAAATCATACGGCCCGTATACCATCGAAGCCCACTCCAATGCCAACGATTTACTCATACATCGTTTCCCCTTTCCTAATGAAAATAAAGTTATCCTTCTTTCCAAGTAATATGGAGCAAAAGTATGTAAACCTAAAACCAATAAAACTTAATAAGTACTACTTTATTAGTAATATAATATAAAAAATAGTACTACTCGGTGAGTAGTATATCGATAGGATATACGAAAAAAGTTTTACGATATAGGTAGTGTAGGATATAATACAAATAACTAATTTAGTAATTTTGTAACCCACAATATTTTCTTAAGGAGGCTCATTAACGTGAGTCAAATTCATTTTAAATTGAGTGAAACACTAGAAATGATTGGAGCTACACGTAACAAGATCGCGGTGGAGTCGAAAACAAGACCTGCTACAATTCTTGATTTAGCAAGTGGCGATACAAAAACCATTAAGTTGGAAACCTTGGTTAATATCTTAAATGCGATAAACGAAATCGCCCGTAGCCACGGCTTGGAACAAACATTTGGTATTGAAGATATCATTCAGTACGTCCCTCAAAGCACAGAAAATACGCGCTAATCCACTTTGGGATAGCGCGTACTTTTTTTAATAATATGATTCTTACCTTTCAAAAAGCATAAATCCCTTCTAAGTTCTTTACTTCGTGGACACGTTAGCCGCATATATACCTTCAAAATATCTCCCATAAACAAAAAATCTCCTACGTCACAGACGTAAGAGATTGGTTTATTAAATGAAGTTAGTGGCGGAAAGAGTGGGAGTCGAACCCACGCACGCCTTGCGACGCCTAACTGATTTCGAGTCAGCCCCCTTAGACCTCTTGGGTACCTTTCCGCAGCAAGGATAATTATATCATCATTGCAACTGTGACGCAAGCTGATTCTGGTTCATCGCCATTCATCTTTCTTGGCTCAATTCGCTTCCGTGTTTTAATCGTCGGCGTTGGCCTTTGATCGCAGCACTTTCTTCATATTCTTTTCGAACTTGGCACGCGGAATCAGCACACTATGCTGGCAACCGACACATTTGATTCGAATATCCATCCCCATGCGGATAATTTCCATTTCATTCGTTCCACACGGATGAGGCTTCTTCATCTGTACAATGTCCCCTAGTTCAAATGACTTACGCTCCACCCTTCTCTCCCCCTTTTATTCCTTGCTCATCTTTTTTTTCTAGGGTTATCGCCGTCTCCAAGGCGGCCTGACGATGTTCCTCATCCTCTAGGGCCTTCTTGATGTTATTCTGAATATCACGCTCTACCACGGCCCCTGTATTTGGCATACATTCTGCCACAACACGCACAATATACTCTGAGGTAGTCATGGACTGAACCCCTAACACATCTGGTATATTAAGTATCTGTACATTGGACTCTTCAATGCCTTGGATTGCCTGTTTTACCAAACCAACTGCTTCCTCCAGACTACGCTCGGCCTTCATTGGCACATCCACTACCGCCAACGCGTTGGACATGGAGAAGTTTGTTACCGTTGTAATTGAGCCGTTCGGTAAAATGTAAACCTCACCTTTCCAGCTCACCAGTCTGGTTGTGCGCAGCCCGATCATTTCCACCGTACCCTTGAAAGTACCTGTCTGAATGACGTCTCCTACGGCAAATTGATCTTCAAAAATAATGAAGAATCCAGTAATTACATCCTTAACCAGGCTCTGTGCCCCAAAACCAACGGCCAATCCAAGCACTCCAGCTCCAGCAATCAGAGGACCAAGATTAATGCCCATTTGAGAAAGCACCAGCATAATCAAGATGAAATTGAATACAATATTGGTTACATTTTTTAGCAATTCCCCAACGGTCGTTAACCGCCTTGTATTCAATCGGAATCTGCCGTTATCTCCCTTTTGTTGCATTGACTTATCTATAATTTTATTAATAACTCGAATAAAGATACGTGTAATAATGAAAATAATTGCAATTTTCAAAATCACAAACAAAAAGGTCGACCACATCTCACCATCTGTAATGAATTTCCATACGATATCCTTCAAGTGGATAGCACCCTTCACTACCTCTTCTGTGCCTGAATCGCCCTCCAGCCAATGCATAAAGGTCATCCTGTACTCCTCCTTAA
The DNA here is from genome assembly GCF_037975315.1 of Paenibacillus sp. FSL P2-0322. Classification (NCBI taxonomy): domain Bacteria; kingdom Bacillati; phylum Bacillota; class Bacilli; order Caryophanales; family Paenibacillaceae; genus Paenibacillus; species Paenibacillus sp. FSL P2-0322. The sequence continues at coordinate 6,079,685 of NZ_CP150243.1, forward strand.
AAAAGGGAACTACTCTTCCTGCTTCCCGAATTCTATTTCCTACTATATAAGCTTATCTACTGACTTCAAACATATGGCTATGAATAATCTACTTCCTTCGAGTATAAAAGCACAAGTTTATCCATATACTAGCTACTATCTTGAGAATAAATGTTACCCGCAGGCTAATTGTTATTCTCCAAGGTACAGCGAGCGCAACCTTCACACTCCATTACAGAGCGAAAGGAAGATTCCATGACTCATCCATCTGACTTCATTCCGGAGCAAGAACCCCTAAGCTTAAAAATATCACACACAGACCCCGGGATCCAATCAGCCATCATCCATCGTCTGCTGTTCCATCTGCATCAGGCGCCGAGTCTGCAAAATATCGTCATTATTTGCATCGGCACCGACCGTTCTACTGGAGATTGCCTGGGTCCGCTCGTAGGTACGCATTTATCACGCTACAAAAGCCCTCTGTTTAACCTATACGGTACATTAGAGGAGCCTGTACATGCTATGAACCTGCAAACGACGCTGAATGGCATACAAGCCCGATATGAACAGCCTTATATCATTGGTATAGATGCATGTCTTGGACAAACCTCCAGCGTTGGATGCATTCAGGTTTCAGATGGTCCTCTCAAGCCTGGAGCAGGTGTAAATAAAGAATTACCGCCGGTCGGCGATATCCATTTAACTGGTATCGTTAACGTCGGCGGCTTCATGGAATACTTCGTGCTGCAAAATACGAGACTAAATTTGGTAATGAAATTATCAGATATCATTGCTGGCAGCCTATACTCCGCGATTAAGGAGTGGCATTACCGTTCTGTCCTGCTTGCTGCGCAAGAGTAACGGCTTCTTTTTCTTCAGGTGATAAGGAATAGGTGGATTGTCCCGCTTCTAGAGGCTTGGCATACACATATGAGCCATCTCGGTTATAAATGCCGGTTAATACCATACCATCCTGATTGTCGTCTACAATAGCCAGGGAAAAGCTTAAATCGCTTCCTCTCTCACCAAAGGCATTATAGCGTTTGATACCTATATGTCCCTTCAAGCCAGCCAGTTTACTACGTAATGATTTCATACTTGCACGATGGGTTTCCTGCTCATCCTCAATCGTATCCATCTGTACCTTCAAATCAATCAGCAGCGTTTCCAAATTCTCGACACCGCTGCCTGCCATCATGGTTTCATACTTTCGCCGCATCTTCTTCAGCTTTGCACCCTGCACGATAATAACAATCAACAGGATGAGCAAAATAAGCACGATCCCTGCAACGATTCCGGCAAGCTGTTCCATGATTAGTCCATTCAATTCAGCCATATGCTTGCTTCTACTCCTCTACCTCAAAAATCATGTTACTGCATACTTATATTTTATACGTTTGAGAACAGCGAAACAAATAACACAAGGCTATTAGTTTATCCATCAAAACCATTCTAATTCCTGCAATTCCAGACAAAGCAAAGACATATCTCACTTTCCATTTTGCTCAAGGAGACATGTCCATATTTCAACAAACTACTGTAATAGCTCCAGTAATCTTTCCAAATCTTGCTGGCTGTAATAATTCAATTCAATTTTGCCTTTATCCTTATTGTGCTTGATCTTTACAGTTGTTTTAAAGCGTTCACGCAGGGACTCTTCCATATGGTCAATATAGGGGTCCTTTTTTCGTACCTTTGTTTTGGCTTTCGCCTCACCAGGCTTATGATCCAACTGCTGTACAGCTTCCTCCAGTTCGCGAACACTCCACTGCTGTTCAATACATTGCTGTGCTAACTGTTTCACCATGTCTGGATCTTTGAGCCCAACAATAGCTCTAGCATGTCCCATAGACAATGTTCCACGTGAAACATGATCTTTAACTTCTTCAGGCAATGCGAGCAAGCGAAGGAAATTGGCAATATGAGAACGTGATTTTCCCACTTTCATGGACAACTCTTCCTGAGTTAAAGAAAACTGATCCATTAATCCCTGATAAGCTACTGCCACTTCCATTGCATTCAAATTCTCACGCTGTAAATTCTCAATCAGGGCAATCTCCATCACCTGCTGATCCGTAAAATTGCGAACAACTACAGGTATAGTCGGATTCCCACAAAATTGAGAAGCCCGAAAACGTCTTTCCCCGGCTATGATTTCATATCCTCGCAATACACTACGTGCAATAATAGGTTGGATAACACCGTGCTGACGAATGGATTCGGCTAATTCCTTAATGGACTCTTCATCAAACGTTTTTCGAGGCTGGTACGGATTCGCACGCAACTGGCTGAGCGGAATGTCAACAACCTTATCCTCTTCATTGACTGTAAGGGAGGGAATGAGTGCATCAAGTCCTTTTCCCAACCGTTTACTCATAAGATACCACTTCCTTTGCCAACTCAATATATACCTCTGCCCCACGGGAACGGGGATCATACGTAATAATGGACTGGCCATGTGATGGTGCTTCGCTGAGTCTCACATTGCGTGGAATAATCGTCTGATAAACCTTGCTTTGAAAATACTTTTTCACTTCTTCAATCACCTGAATACCCAAGTTCGTGCGAGCATCAAACATGGTTAACAGCACACCTTCAATTTGCAATGAGGTGTTCAGATGTTTTTGCACTAATCGCACGGTATTCAACAATTGACTTAATCCTTCCAATGCGTAATATTCACACTGGATTGGAATAATGACTGAATCGGAAGCCGTCAATGAATTGAGCGTCAAAATACCCAGCGATGGCGGGCAATCAATTAATATATAATCATAATTATGCTTAACGAGTTGAAGCGATCTTTTTAATCTCAATTCACGAGAAATGGTCGGTACCAGTTCAATTTCCGCGCCAGCTAACTGAATGGTTGCCGGAATAATATCTAATCCTTCAACCTGTGTACTGACAATAGCTTCGCTAGGATCAACCTCGTTAATGAGTACATCATAAATGCAATTTGCCACATCCGCCTTATTGATACCCACACCGCTGGTTGTATTACCTTGCGGGTCGATATCCACGAGCAATACCCTTTTGCCGAGGGAAGCAAGTCCGGCGCCCAAATTAACGGAAGTAGTTGTTTTGCCTACTCCGCCCTTTTGATTGGCTACGGCTATTATTTTTGACACTTCATTCACCTCATAATTTAATCGGAATCCTGCTACACTCCATGATTGCAAAATGCTCTATGGAGACGTTACTTAGTCCTTAACTTACGGATAACGGCAATTTCAGAATAGAATTGAGTATGCTGCGGTTTTATTCGGCGTTAGACAGAAAAAGCGGCAATTGCTGCCGCCTGTACGCTTCATCCCTTACTTACGTTTGGGAATTTGAATGACAATCTCATAGTGATCCTCATGATCAGATTCCTTGGTTTTGATATCCAAGCCTGAGCCAGACACCATATCAATGGATTGACGTATCGTATTCAGCGCAAGCCGGACATCCTTGGTAAAGGAAATCCGCTTCGATTTCTTATTGGTGGATACTTGTTTATAAAAGGCAACTCGTGCCTCTGTCTGCTTCACATTGAGTTCTTTGGCAATGACTTCATCTAAAACCTTGTACTGTAGTTCTTCGGTCTCTAATGACAATAATGCACGAGCATGACGCTCGGACACCTTCCGTTCCATTAGAGCCTCTTTCACTCTCTCCGGCAGATGAAGCAGCCGTATCTTGTTAGCAATAGTGGATTGGCTTTTACCAAGTCGTTGAGCGAGGCTTTCCTGGGTGAGCTGATGTAGATCAATCAGCTTTTGGTAAGCTACAGCCTCTTCAATCGCAGTTAACCCTTCCCGTTGAAGATTCTCAATCAACGCGATGGATGCAGCTTGTGAATCATTAAACTCACGAACAATGGCTGGAATAGTTTCCATACCCAGCTTGGTGACAGCTCTCCAACGACGTTCCCCTGCTATAATCTCATATTGTCCATTACGGAAACGAACGACAATCGGTTGAATTACACCATGCGTCTTAATGGTCTGGCATAGCTCATCAATCTTCTCGTCGTCAAATATGGTACGGGGCTGATAAGGACTGCTGACAATATCCCGAACTGGAATTTGTTTTATTTCGTCCCCAGTAGATCGCTCCGTCAAACCAAATAGCTTGGAAAATTGTTCTTTCATTCCGTATAATACCACCTAATTTCATAATAGCACCATACTAACAGCGCTTCGTGAAAAACAGTTCCTTACGCGGATCGTAGACCCTTTTATATGAAACAGCGCCGTAAGCGGGTACACTCCACGTACTCCCCTGACATTTGTTGTCCCACTCCCCTATATGTATATCTGAATTCATGGGTACAGGAGCAGTCAACTTACATTAAAACGATTATCTCTATTCTATCACTTTTCCAGCCATAATCCTATCGTCTCTACCAGCTTTTCGGAAGGATAAGAGAATAAATTATGCATCCTCTTTGATAACTATCAGCCATCCTCCTCCCCAAATGTAAACAAGAACGTATGTTAGCAAAGAGTCTTTTATGTAAAGAGTCTATCAGCCATAAAAAAAGTGAATGTTTCACGTGAAACATTCACTTTCTTTCAAACATTTACACTAACGGCGTCTTCAAAGGAGTACCCGGCTTACGTGGATATTTTCGTGGTGTCGCCGCTCTTTTTTCAATAATAATCATATGTCTAGCTGCATCTTCAACAGGTAGCTGGAAGGCCTGAACATGTTTGATTTTTCCCTTTAGCTCTTTCAAGCTGTAGGAAGCTTCCTTGATTTCCTCTGTAGGATCACTGCCCTTCATCGCGGCAAAGTGTCCTCCTTCACGGACAAACGGCAAACAAAATTCATTCAATACTGCGAGACGAGCAACAGCTCTGGCTGTCACTAGATCATAACTATCGCGGTATCCTGGTTTACGCCCCAATTCCTCTGCCCTGCTATGAATCAGTTCAACATTTTCCAGACCCAACTGTTCTACCACATGTGCCAAGAATTGTATACGTTTGTTCAGCGAGTCTACAATAGTCAACTGAATCTGCGGAAAGCATATTTTCAAAGGAATGCCCGGAAAACCTGCACCTGATCCAATATCAGCTAGGCTTTCCACATCTTTTAACGGTACATAAAAGGCCAGGGAAAGAGAATCATAAAAATGCTTGGTGTACACTGCATCACGCTCAGTAATACCCGTCAGGTTCATTTTTTCATTCCACTCAACCAGCACACGGTAATATGTTTCAAACTGCTCTAACTGACTGTCATTAATCACAATACTATGCTCTGCCAGCCGCTGCTTAAATTGCTGTTGTATCGCGTCCATTATGATCCCCTTGCTGCCGTTACGCGGTTATAATGCTCCAGATAAACCAGCAAAATGGAAATATCCGCAGGAGTTACACCCGAAATACGGGATGCTTGGCCAATCGACATCGGACGGATCTTTTCAAGTTTCTGCTTGGCTTCAATGGCCAGTCCTTGAACTTCACTGTATACAATATCCTCTGGGAGCTTCTTCTTCTCCATCTTTTGCAGACGCTCAACATGCATCAATTGCTTTTCAATGTAGCCCGCATACTTAATTTGGATTTCCACCTGCTCCTGTTCTTCCTCAGTTAGAGCTAAAGGTGAAGGTGAGATTTGTGCTACTTGCGCATAACTGATCTCTGGTCGACGCAGCACCGTTAACAAATTACTGCCATCCTGTATTGGTGCAGATCCGCCTTGCTCCAGCATCTCATTTATATCAACCGGACGAACCTTCGCCAAGCGTAAACGTTCAATCTCTTGCTCTACCTTTTGCTTTTTATCCAAAAAGCGCTCGTATCGTTCATCCGTAATTAGGCCAATATCATGCCCGATCGGAGTCAATCGCAGGTCGGCGTTATCATGACGCAACAACAGACGGTATTCTGCACGCGACGTCAGCAAGCGATAAGGCTCATTCGTACCCTTCGTCACGAGATCGTCGATCAGAACCCCAATGTAGCCTTGCGAACGGTCCAATACGACAGGCTCTTTGCCCTGCACCTTGCGAGCTGCGTTAATCCCTGCCATAATCCCTTGACCTGCAGCTTCTTCGTAACCGGAAGTACCGTTAATCTGACCTGCTGTGAACAAGCCTGGGACTTTCTTCGTTTCCAAAGTAGGCCATAACTGCGTAGGTACCATTGCATCATATTCGATAGCATAGCCATTGCGCATCATCTCTACCTTTTCCATCCCCGGAATCGAACGCAGCACAGCTAATTGCACATCCTCTGGCAAGCTGGTGGACAAGCCCTGAACATAGTATTCAGATGTGTTTTTACCTTCAGGCTCCAAAAAGATTTGGTGCTTAGGCTTATCACTGAAACGTACCACCTTATCTTCAATAGATGGGCAATAACGTGGTCCCGTTCCTTCAATCAGACCAGAGAACATGGGTGCACGGTGCAAATTATCATTAATAATCTGATGCGTTTCTATTGAAGTATATGTCAGCCAGCAAGGAAGCTGTTCATTATCTGAAGACTTCGTTTCATAGGAAAAGAACTTCGGTTGATCATCACCCGGTTGTATTTCCGTTTTGCTAAAATCAATCGTGTCCTTATGCACACGTGGCGGCGTTCCTGTCTTAAATCGAACCAGATCAAAACCCAGCTCTCTCAAATGCTCAGACAATCTCAACGAAGGCTGTTGATTGTTCGGACCACTCTCATACATCAGCTCGCCCATAATGATTTTTCCGCGCAGATAAGTGCCTGTGGTCAGGACAACTGCTTTACTTCGATAATCTGTGCCCGTCTTCGTAATTACACCTACGCAATGACCGTCTTCCATAATCAGCTCTTCAACCATACCTTGGCGTAAGGTCAGATTCGGTTCCTTTTCCATCGTTTCCTTCATCGTATGCTGATAAGAGAACTTGTCTGCTTGTGCACGCAATGCATGAACCGCGGGACCTTTACCAGTATTCAACATTCTCATTTGGATAAACGTCTTATCGATATTCCGACCCATTTCGCCGCCCAGTGCATCAATTTCTCGCACCACATGCCCTTTTGCAGGACCGCCAATAGACGGGTTGCAGGGCATGAAAGCGACCATATCCAGGTTAATTGTGATCATCAACGTGCGACAGCCCATCCGTGCTGCTGCCAAGGCTGATTCTACGCCCGCATGGCCCGCGCCTACGACAATTACGTCATAGTCGCCTCCTTGGTAACCCATACCTTTCTTACCTCCTTATACATTCCGGTCTTCACGCCGAATATGCTCTTGTATATATAACGATAGTAGGCTTATATCAGCCATGCTTGAAAGTTCTATTTGCCCAGACAAAATTGTGAAAATATTTGATCTATTAGCGCATCATGCGCAGTATCGCCTACAATCTCACCCAAATGCTCCCATGCCAGCCTTACATCAATCTGGATCATGTCGATCGGAACAAATTGATCAGCGGCTTCATAGGCATCTACCAGCGATTGCCGCGCCTTCTTCAACAAAGCAATATGCCGTACGTTGCTGACATATGTCATATCCGCTGATTCCAGCTTGCCGCTAAAGAATAAATTCGATATAGCCTGCTCCAGTCGGTCCGCTCCCTCATTTTCCTTCACAGACATCGGTACGATAAGCTCTTCGGGAACATAACGCAGCAACAAATCCCGGTCTACTTGGGCCGGTAAGTCCATTTTATTCATAATGACAATCGCTTGTCTACCGCGGATTTGTTCCATTAATGCCATTTCATCCTCATGCAGTGGTTCGTTGGCGTTAATGACGATGAGCAGCAGATCCGCTTCACTAACCGCCGTTCTCGAACGTTCTACTCCGATCCGTTCCACTACGTCCATCGTTTCACGAATCCCGGCTGTATCCAGCAGCTTGAGCGGAATACTATTAATCGTCACATATTCCTCAATAACGTCACGGGTTGTACCCGGAATATCGGTCACAATTGCCCGCTCGCCCTGAGCCAATGTGTTCAGCAGTGATGATTTTCCCACATTTGGTCTTCCAACAATCGCTGTGGTCAGCCCTTCACGTAAAATCTTTCCCTGCTCCGCCGTATGCAACAGCCGATCAATTTCCGTCATGACCTGACTGCTTTTATCCTTGATTAAGTCAGATGTAAAAGATTCAACATCATGCTCAGGATAATCAATGTTCACTTCAATATGAGCAAGTGTCTCCACCAAAACATGACGCAAGCGACGAATATTCTGGGACAGTTGTCCATCCACCTGCTTCAAAGCCACCGAAAAAGCTTTATCTGATTTGGAGCGAATCAAGTCAATGACACCCTCCGCCTGACTCAGGTCAATACGACCATTCAAAAAAGCACGTTTCGTAAATTCACCTGGCTCAGCCAGACGTATATTTTGCAGCAATAGTAAATCCATCACCCGTTTGACGGCTACGACCCCGCCATGAGTGCTGATTTCTACGACATCTTCTGTCGTAAAAGAGCGTGGAGCCCGCATCACTGTAACTAAAACTTCCTCCACCTTTTCCTGGCTTTGAGGATCTATTATATGTCCATAATGTACCGTGTGAGTTGGAGCCTTGCTTAGAGGCGTTTTACTACGGAACAAAGCCTCCACTTCCGTGACCGCTTCTGGACCGCTGATCCGTACAACCGCAATGCCGCCCTCGCCGACAGCCGTTGCAATGGCAGCTATAGTATCGCTCAGCATAAAGTTTCTACCTCCTATCAAGTAGAAACGACATTGCCGTCCTTCATCAAGGACGGCAGCCGTTTCAGCGAGAAATATAAGAAAAAAAGCAATGGCTTCTGCATCTTGCAGAGAGCCATTGCGTCGGATTATTTTTTAGCAATGACGACGCGCCGATTGGGCTCGTCCCCCTTGCTGTATGTTCTAACCAGCGCATGCTGTTGGAGCTTGGCGTGAATCAGCTTCCGCTCCTGTGACGGCATTGGCTCCAGTACCACTTCCTTGCCATAACGAATAGCCTGGTTCGCCAACCGATCTGCCAAATCCTCCAGCGTTTTTTGCCGACGTGCACGAAATTGCTCGGCATCCAGCACAATTCGGATGAATTTGTCAGAATGACGGTTGGCAACGATATTCGTCAGGTACTGTAATGCATCCAATGTCTGTCCTCTGCGGCCGATCAACATACCGAGCGACGGACCGGAGATATCCAGTGTACTTTCATCCTTGCGGTGGCGGACATCAACTTTAACGTCCAATCCCATTCCTGCTGCTGTTTCACGGATGAAACGCACCGCCTCTTCATAAGGATCTATATGTCCCGAAGGTGCTCCCATGTTCATCTGTGCTTCCTGTGCAACAGGCCCAGTTTCTTCTGATAAAGCCTGTCCCACGCTAGAAGGTGCTTGAGCCGATACATGAGGTTCAGCCGCGTGTGTGGTTTCAGGAGACGGCTCAGAGAGCAGCGTAAGCTCCACCTTCGCCTTCTTGACCCCGAGCCACCCCAGGAATCCTTTTGACGGCTGTTCCAACACGCTTACGGTTACCCGTTCACGGCTTACTCCCAGCTGGGAGAGTCCTTGTCTTACAGCATCTTCAACGGTTTTTCCTGATGTCACGACTTTGGTCATCTCGACTTTTTAGCCCCCTTCGTGTTTTTGCCACTTTTTTTCTTACTATTGGAGGAACCTGTTTTCGCGAGACTGGCTGTTTTCACATTCGCCAGTGCTGCTTCTTTATCCTTATTCCGATAAAGGAAATAGTTTTGAATGATCGTGTAAATATTACTGTAGAACCAGTACAACGGCAAAGCGGATGGGAAGTTGTACGACATGAACAGAATCAGCACCGGATAGACGTACAGCAAAAATTGCATTGGTCCCTGCTGCGGCGTCGGATTCATTTTCATCATCATCCAGGTTTGGACAAAAGTCGTAATCGCTGCCAAAATCGGCAGGATAAACAAGTGATCCGGTTTACCTAACTGGAGCCACAAGAAGTCATGATCCCGCAATGCCGAGTTATAATAAATGGCATTATAAAGCGCGATGAAAATTGGCATCTGTACTACCAAAGGAAGACAGCCAGCCATCGGGTTGACCTTATTTTCCTGGAACAACTTCATCGTCTCTTGCTGGACTTTTTCAGGCGTATCCTTGTACTTCGCTTGAATTTCTTTTAATTGCGGCTGAATGGCCTGCATAGCTTTGGAACTACGTACTTGCTTGAGTGTAAGCGGCAAAATAATGGTTCGCACGATAATCACCAGAATCAGTACGGCCAGGCCATACTCTCCAGAGAACCATTGGGCAAATGTATCTAACGCATACGAAAACCAGTAAACGACATATCTTTGCCAAAACGATCCATTGGCCAAGTCTGCCGTCGTGTAAGAATTGTGGGCCGTCTGAGCACATCCGGACAGCACAGCAACAAGTGCCAATAAGGCAATCAGGAGGAACCATTTTCCTCGTTGAGTCTTCAAACGCGACACTTCATAACCCCTTTCTTAACCAATCCATTCCAACGTAAATCATACCATATCCTGTAGGACAAAGATACTGACTATCGGCGTGAAGACTTGAGCAGCGAGGCTTTGCGTAGAACGTGCAGCACGCTTTTCTCCAGCTCTTGATACGACATTGTAACCGCACCCTTACGAACGATAAAAATCAGGTCAATCTGCTCCACCAATTCATGCTCATGATGGCGCACAATTTCCTTAACGATTCTGCGCATCCGGTTGCGAACTACTGCGTTGCCGATCTTCTTGCTGGCCGAAATTCCGACGCGGAACTGCTCTACCTCTCTGCGGCGGAACCAGTACACCACAAACTGATGGTTGGCAAAAGATTTGCCATGGCGGTATACGCGCCCAAAGTCCGCCCGGTTTCGTAGACGCAATTTTTTTTGCACGGCGCTTCTCCTTGCTCATCTCTTTTACACATGTCGGTAAGCTAACCTTTACCTTTTATATAGTAAGAAGTATGGACAACATTCCAACATGGTAATCTCGCTTATTTTATATCCGTTTTCAAAAGCTTCATCTAATATAGGACAGGATGCTGGACTTCTCCCTCTTCTTTCACTACATTTTTTACAACAATAAAAGAAGGAATCCGATCCCTGAATACCTCAATTATGAAAAAAAAGACCACCGTAGTGGTCTTTATGCACGCATTACGCACTCAATACTTTTCTACCTTTTTGGCGACGAGCTGCCAAAACTTTACGGCCATTCTTCGTGCTCATTCTTTTACGGAAGCCGTGAACTTTTTTACGTTTGCTGACATTCGGTCTGAAAGTCGGTCTCATTGTGCTGCACCTCCTTACAAGGAATACGTTTTATATGGAATATACCTAACGTAGCAATCTCCACAAAAAACACCTTTGTACATTTAACCACAAATAGCGGCCAAAGTCAATGTACTTGTGAATCCTCTCCCTCTTTTTCGCATTCAGGAAGCCTCCTCCCCTTCCTCCCGCTCACTCACTTCACTCTTTTATCCCCTTACTTCATAAAACTTCTTTCACCTCTCTCTCCATCATCAGCATTCTATTTGTAGTTTTCGCTCCTCCAAAAACGTTTTTTTACATTTATTCATTCTGTAACTTGAATCCATCCTATTTTCAGATCGACGTTATCAGGTTCGTTCAAAAATAATGTCGGAAACGTTACCGGAAATTTTCAACAGAAAAATAAGCCTCTGTGACCAAAAGGCAACGGCTGTTATACACAGATCCACAAAAAGAACTGAATTGTGATTTAAATGGTCATAACCTGTGCATAACATTTTAGAGTAAAAAAGAGTTATTGTCGAAAACTGAACAAATTATAAACAATATCTTGTGTTGTGAATAAAAATTGTACACAACAGATTGAATTTGTGGATAAATAACCACCAGTCATTGAAATACAAGGCTTCTTTTGCTATGATGATATTACTTTTGAATGTGAATATGTTGTTTTACCCTCCATATTATCAACACCCTGTGGATAAAGTTGTGAACAAGTTCAATTTATCCATCTTTTTATTTTTGTGCGGATTCGGGATTCTGGGGATATATTCTACATTTTTCATTTGATTTCGACATATTGCAGTCCCGTTTTGGCCTGCGGGATCAAGAGAACGGATCGTGCCGCACATTCCCTCCTGAGAAATATCGCCTTTCTTCTGCTGATCAGCAGCGGAATTTCCATTAGCTATTTTTCAGGGTCATTTTGTGCTGCGTTCTCTCACCACACTGCCGCATGATTTAGGCGGCGGTATGTCTTTTTATGGCCTTCAACAACATTTTTGGGATTTAGGCGTTTTGCCGAAGCGCCGAGAGCAGCTCTCTGCAGCTTAATTCGGTAAAATGTCAGGATTTAAAAGGAGTGACGTCT